>NZ_RHHV01000009.1 GCF_003710905.1 Brevibacillus parabrevis | reverse complement strand
CCTGAATACGTATGAGTACGACATCTGGGGCAACCTGCTCGCGGACAAGGTCAAGGAAGCGATGCCCAACCCGTTTACGTATGCGGGGGAGATGTACGACAAGGAGAGCGGGTTTTACTACTTGCGGGCGCGGTACTATGATCCGAAGATGGGAAGGTTTGTGTCGGAGGATACGTATAAGGGGCAGGTGGATAATCCGTTGACGTTGAATCGATATACGTATGTGCATAATAATCCGTTGAGGTTCATTGATCCAAGTGGACAAAAACCACAATATGTTTATGATAAAACGGATGGTAGATACTATTATTCATCTTCTATTGAATTTTTTGATGGAACTTTAACTGCATTTGGATATGTTCCATTTGGTTCATTAGTAGCTGAAGGTACGAAACAATTCCATGAAGAAATGAGAAATTATTCAAGAGGGGATATTAAAGTCTTAAGCTTATCTGAAAGCGAAGAGTTCATAAGAGGTTATGAGTTTGCTACACTCTTGGACCTGACTGGGGATAAGGGCAAGTATGTTTCACCATTCCTTAAGAATTTTACGGGTTATTTAGGAATGGCAATTACTACAGGCAATTTATTTGAGCTTTGGGCTAATGAGACCGAAATGGACGATTTAGTTGGAGACCTTTTCATGAAAGAATTGATTAGCGCTAAATCAGAAGAGATTATTTCAGAAAAATACTATATAGCTACTGCGTATCTTCAATCACAAATTCATTCAGGGAAGCTAGTTTATAAGTATGAGGGGACACTAAAGCATAACTTATCAAAGAATGACCTGATCCAAATGCACGCGGATTTAATACAAATATTTGATAAGATGGGCATTTTAGATAAGTAATGGTAATTGGTATTGGAAGAATGTTTTTATTAAATTGAGTGAGTGTATTTTAGTCAAATATACTCACTCTGATAGAAGTATAAAGTTCCATTACTTATAGAGGAGTGAGATATTATTGAATTATTTTACCGAGAATCTTCGTACAGTAATTGGCTTCCTATTTGGCTTATACATGATTTATTCAGGGATAGTTGGTCTAATTTCAGGAGAAGTATACATTGGGGGAAGAGGGATTTCTTCTGGAGCGATATTTACTCACCCAGAATCTATGTATGCGTCTATTGCCTTTATTCTAATTGGATGTTTTGCTGTTCTCTTGTTCATTAAAAGTATTCTTGAATATAAAAAAGGAAGGTAAATAAGTATAAGTTGGTAATGCCCTAAACGAGTAATCAACAACTCTCGTCTAGGGTTTCTTTTTTTACTCATAAAAGATGTAAATAACTCTTGATTTAAAATGCAAATTTATAGTATGCGTGTTTCAAAGAAAGGTGTGTAACCATGTTTAACCCCGAAACAAAAACAGCCTTTCTTCAAGGATACAAAGAAAATACCCAAAAAGCTTATTCAAGAGTTTTCAACCTGACGATGAAGTTCGAAGTGGAAAAGGATAAGGATTTGCTCCACTTTACACTAGATGAGATTGAAACTGCCCTACACAGCTTCCATGCTTCTACAGGAGACTCTCTTAATACGGCTGGGAGAACGATATCTGCTTACTTGAATTGGGCAAGGGCAGAGGGGCTTAGAGAGGACACCAATCCACTGGAGTCCGTTTCAAAAGAATGGTTTAAGAACATGGTAGGAAACACCCATCAACAATTTACTACGAAGCAAGAAATCGATGCAATTATTGACCAATGTAATAACGATCAGGATTCTGTGATTCTCTCCCTGTTATTTGAAGGTGCGGGTGGAAAAGAGGTAAGTGAACTACGCAATCTAAAACGTGAACAAGTCAATGTTGAGAAACGAACCGTGATATTGATCAACGATATAGAAGAAACAAGAGAAATTTCAATATCGGAACAGTGTCTGAAATTAATAAATGGTGCAATCAAGCAAAAGGATTATCTCAAAGGTAATGGGGAGATGAGACGAGATCATCTCAAAGAAACAAGTGAATTAATTGAAACAGGCTTTGTAATCAGGCCAGCCAAGACAAGAAATGTTCATATGGAACAAGTCAGTCCTCATCTGATTTATGGGAGATTACATGCATTAGAAGAATACTTTGGTTTGGACAATTTACGAGTGAAAACGATTCAACGTAGCGGGATGATCTGGATGGGAAAACAACTGCTAGAACGTGATGGTCAACTCAGAAAAGAGCAGTATTATGAGATCTGTGCACGGTTCGGCGTAAGCAAAGTAACGAATGGCAACAAGCTAGAGTATATGTGGTGGGGATTAAAAGACTTTATAAATCCAGACATGATTGCTGCATTGTACGAGTAACGCACCTAGAGGATTTAATTCCTCTGGGGAAACAAGATAAAACTAAAAATTTATTGTAAATCGATAAGGGAGGTGATCAAACGTATGAGTTGCTATCTTTTGTTATAACATGCCAAATTATATTCAATATATTAAAATTTATAGTAAAAAGGAGAGAATATAATTGTTTGATTCCATCAAAATGAAAGTAAGTTCCGTATTTATTCAACCTGAAATATTACGAGAATATAACCTTGCATCTTTTTCATACCGTAATCAGAAAACAGGTGTCATAACCACATATAAAATGCAAGACGAGATCATTCCATATATGAAATATCAGGATGGGAGCAGAACCCTAACGATTCAAGTTTCCATTCCTAAGCTGCTTTATGGAAATAATGTCAAAGCAATCAACGAATCAGATATTCCTATCTTCTTTCAACGAGTACAAGAACGATTACAGCAATTATTCGGTATCCATATTGCCTATGAAGATTGGAGAATTACCCGTTTAGATGTATGCTGCAATTTCCATGTTGGGAATCGAACAGGGGAGTATGTTCGTCAGTTGAGCAAAGGGAAAATGCCCTATAAAGATACACGAAATTTTAATCATGACGAAACAGTAGAATTTTATAACAAGAGTAGCAGAGTCATTCTGTATGATAAATACAAGCAATGTAAGCGAGCTAAGGAACCGAAGGAGATCGTTGAACAGTCCAAGGGAATTTTACGATTAGAAATTAGACCGAGCGACAATGACATGAAGAGATATACCAAAGAGAAGAGAGCCATTCATCTCGTCACTCATTCCTTTTTTACCTACATAACCCAAAAGACACTGGAGGGATTGCCATACACAGAAAATGTGGAAACGATTGACTATGAATGGCTTTTGGAAAACAAGGAGGAAATATCAAAGATTGAGACCTATCTAGGTTTCACTATGATCAAAAACTTGTTCCAAGAAAGTGGAATAAGAGCAATTTATACAACATCCACTCTTCCTAATCGTAGGAGTTTGGCAAAGCAAATAACCATCCCGAAAAAGGAAGGGTTAAAAAGGTTAGAGATTATTGATTCAGTTCAGGGATGAAGACATCCACTCATACCGTATTGTTGTTAACACGATAACGATAAAAATTATAGAACTTTGGATAAATTTTAAATGGACAGAGCCTACTAATAAAGAAAAATAAGCAAATAGAGCAGTCCTTACAAAGAATATGTGTCTCCCTACGATACCGTATCGATACAACCTGCTGCCATTCGGGGGTATTTTACATCTCTATATAGTGAATGGACATGGAATAGGGGCATTACACATCTAGTCCCGTAGGTAGGTTGGATTTTAGGCGATTAAGTTTTGAGGTGGAAAATTACTCCCCCTCCAACACCAGCAATTCATGCAACTCAATATCTAATGTCTTACAGATCGTTTCAAATGTACTAAGGTGAACCCTATCTACTTGGCTGGAACAGAGATGGCTGATTGTATTCGGTCTAAGACCAGTGAGTCTTGCCAATTCTCGTTGAGACATATTTCTCTGATCAAGAATTTCTTTTAACTTTACAATTATAGGCATTTTGAGTCCTTCTTTCCCGTGAACATTCTTTATCCATTATACGTGCAATTTTAGCACGAGGAAAAGGTCGTTGATTGTATCTGCTAAGCGATATATAATTATTTTGTATCTACTAGGCGTTGCAATGATTCAAATTCCTGTAACGGGAAGGGGAATAGTATGGAAAAAGTAGTGGGATATGTCAGAGTATCGACAAAAGGACAAGTTAAAGATGGGTATAGTCTAGCCTACCAAGTAGAGGAGATTCAGTGTTATTGTCAGGATAATAATCTAGAATTACTGAACATCTACAAGGATGAGGGGATAAGTGGAGCAAAAGTGGATGAGGATGGATTGACCATTGAACGGGAAGGTTTACAAGAACTGTTATCCAGTTTTACTTATCAAAAAGTAAGCCATATTATCGTTCTCAACACTTCCCGATTGTGGAGAGCCGACATGGTGAAAGTCCTCATTCAAAGAGAATTAAAACGGCACAGCGTAGACGTAAAAGCAATTGAACAGCCCAACTATAGTATTTACGCCCATGACCCGAATGATTTTCTGATCAATGGCATGATGGAATTACTCGATCAATACCAACGTTTGGAAATCGCACTCAAACTAGGGAGGGGGAGAAAAAAGAAAGCGCAACAAGGAGGATATGCAGGAGGTGGCGTTGCTTTCGGATATACGGCAACGAAAGGACAAAAAGCCATTCAGATAGATGAGAGACAGGCGGAGATTGTGCGGAGATTGTTTTCCTTACGTGAAACGCATCCCACTTGGTCACTCTCCCAATTGGCTGTCCAACTGAATACAGAGGGGTATACTACGACACACGATAAATCCTTTACCAATACCAAGGTACAGGTCAAACGAATCATTGATCGTGAAGCATTCTACAAGGGTGCCTACCGCTATGGTCAGATTGAAGCAAATGGACTTCACGAAGCCATTATGTAGCGGGAGGAACGAACGTGGAAGCGCAATTCACTCACTATCAACAGGAAGAGATACGCTCTCTTGAAAAGATTCAGACGTGTGAAATAGGTACGCAATTAATTTTTGACTATGTTCAACAGGAAAACGCTGTATTTAACGTCGCTACGCTAGAGGAAATCATCAAAGTCATTTTTCAGGTGGAAGTGGATCAACGAGAATATTTGCTGCAAATCCGTTTAGCGAAGGCATTGTCTAGCACGAAATTATAACCGTAATGATAGAACGATAATGACATGAAAAGAATGTACGAGCTAACGTATCCGTGCGTGTTCATCCTTGAATAATGCTTGTTCGGAGGGTGCTGGCATTCTTTTCTCTACATCATTACTCATCAAAGATAGGGGTGAAGTCTTTTTGCATCATAAACTGAAGTACCTGTACATCGGCATAGACTTACATAAACGTCATCATACAGCGGTGATGATGACCTGTTTCCATGAAAAGAGAGACGAAATCCAATTCGAAAACAAGCCGTCAGCGTTTCCTAAGTTTCTGCACCAAGTAGAAAAACTAGCCAAGAAGGAAGGCTTGACCCCTATGTTTGGCTTAGAAGATGTGGGGGGCTACGGAAGAGGATTGGCTATGTTTCTAATTGAAAATAAATATGAAGTAAAAGCAGTTAATCCTGCCCTTACGGTATCCATGCGCAGAAGCAGTCCGAACAACAAGAAAACAGATGCGTGGGATGCAGAGTCTGTGGCTCGCATTCTGATTTCCAACTTGGATACACTGCCGACTGCGAATCCACATGACCTTTATTATGCAATCTCACAGCTTGTCACAAGAAGAGAGAACATTGTGAGTGTTGTAACAGGAATCAAGTTACAGCTTCATCAATTGCTAGGTTATCACTATCCAAGTTACAAGAAATTCTTCTCACAAGTAGATGGGAAAACAGCATTAGCTTTCTGGCTGAAGTATCCTTCTCCAAGTTGTTTGAGCGGGGTGAATGTGGGTGAATTGGCTAACTTCTTATACAAGAAGAGCAATCGCTACATGTCTACCAAGAAGGCAGAGGACATTCTATCTCTCGTACAGCAAGATGGAGACACATCGAAAGACTATCAAGGAGTCAATGATTTTCTTGTTAAAAATGTGGTTCGGGACTTGATCGCCAGAGACCATCAGCTTGAGCAAATTGATACAGAGTTGGCGAAGCATCTTGCATTATTGGATTACAAATTAGAGACCATGCACGGAATTAGTACGGTCACTGCGGCGGAATTAATTGCGGAGATTGGCGATGTTTCACGTTTTTCCAGTGCTGACAAGTTAGCTAATTTCGCTGGAATTGCACCCGTTCAGCATAGTTCAGGGAACAAGCAAAAGAGCAAGTTAGGCAACCGTAGCCTGTATGATATCTTCTATAACCTTGCCATTCGTCAACTGGGTGTATCAAGGGCAAAGAAACCCAATCATCCTGTTTACCATGCATACTACGAAAAAAAGCTGGCAGAAGGGAAAACCAAGTGGCAAGCGATTATTTGCGTCATGCGTAAATTGGTCAATGTCATATACAGCATGATGAAGAACAAGACGGAATATAAAATGCCAGTCCTTACAGAACAGGCGGCGTAGTAGCAGGGTGGTAGCGGAAATGTTGCCACCTAACCTTTATCCATTGAGTGCTTTATCATGGAGGATACGTATAAGGGGCAAGTGGAGAATCCGCTGAGTTTGAATCGGTATACGTATGTGAGTAATAATCCAATAAAGTACATTGATCCAAGTGGACATATCAATGTAGGAGTTGGTGAAGGAAATTCTGGAACCTATTATTATTTTGATAATGAGGGAGTCCGGAGAATACATGGAACAAAGGAAATTGATTGGCAGTATTATCGTGAGTGGTTCGAAAAAGATCAAGCCGGCATGCAAGATGCACTGAGAGGTACAAACAAAATTAAAAATAGCATAGCAGCTCAGGTTACATGGGACTGGGCAATGGAAAATGGCGTTCCCATGGATGGTGGAGGTGCAGGCTATTCAGTAAAAGCTCCCGGAGTTAAGTTAGGCACTAAAAATACAATTACCAATACTATTAAGGGGACAGGAAATGTTGCGACTACTCGAGTAGGTCGATGGATGTCCAGAGAAGAATACGATACCATGGTCAAAACAGGTAAAGTACCTGAAAGTTATACCGGGACGACCCATGTTGCTAATCCTGCGGATGCTAATGCCTTTGGGAAGCAAGCAAAGCCGGGATCAATATATGTCGAATTTGATGTTCCCACGTCGTCGCTAAAGCAAACAAATGAGTGTTGGGCCAAGAGTGTTGGGCCAAATTCACTTGAAGGTAGACTGGCAGCTAAAAAAGGTCAACAAATACCTCAGATGCCATCTGCCACTAACATAAGAATAGTAGGTGAAAAATAATGCTTGATAATTTTCAAATTTGGACTAGAGAGATAAAGGGGTGGTTACAAGCTAAGGGAGTTGAGACGGAAGAAATAAATATTGTAGACTCAATCATTTCTGATAATCCTAGTATCACTGTACATCACTATTCTCCTGAAAAATTCATTGGTTTGATTACACTATGGGAAACTAATGCCGCTTATGTTGAGATACTCGAATATTCAAGTGGCGAAACGGTGATATCCGAACATCTACAGATACAAGCAAATTCGGATTTTAATGAGGTTTTCAAAGGTTATCTTTCTACAATTTCACAATAAGTTTAATACCATATTCCCTGATTAAAAATATCAGGGATTTCTTTTATGGCGGGACAGTCAGTGAAATTGCCCGCTGGTAGAAAGCGAGTTTACCCCGGACGGCATGCAGATCAGCCGCACGATCCCATACGGGAACCAGGCGCAGAGCACCACCTATGCCTACGACTGGGACGGCTTTGTCTACCAAACGACGAACGCTCTCGGAACCACCCGCTCCCATCGCAACAACGCCTACCGCGACGGCAGCAGCTACTTGCCGCGCCTGACCGAACAAACGGTGGCACCAAACGGCTACATCGTCACGACCTACCGCGACCTGTACGGCCAGGTAGAGAGCACCGAGGAAACCGCGCAACAAGACGGAAAGCGCCGTGTCACGAATATCCAGACAGACCGTTTCGGAAAAGTGACAGACAAAGAAGTAACCGACGGCAGCACCTCCCAACGCTGGACCTTGCGCTACGATGCCAACGGCCAACTCGTCTACCTGCGCGACCCGGAGAACAACGTCAACGAATACGGCTACGACGGACTCGGCAACCTCGTCACCGTTGTCGAAAACGGCACGACCTCCGCCGTGTACACGTATCATGCGCTGTCCTGGAAGCTATCAGAAAAGAACCTGGAAACCCAAGCCGAGCAGTAGCACGACTTGTTTAACCGCCTGACCGAATACAAGGACAACAAAGGCACGCCGACCTATACGTACTACCCAGCGGATTGCGTGCTACCAAACAGCAGACCGGAACGGTAACCGACACTACCTACTACGTGTACCTGAACGGACCAGTGATTGAGGAACTAAACCAGGATGATCGCGTCAAGGCCCGCAACGTCTTCGGCAACCAACTGATCTGGCGCAAAGACTACACGACGAACCAGGAAGGCACCTACTACTACAACAGCCACGGCGATGTCGTGAAGATCAAGGGGTCAAGCGGCAACGTCCTGAATACGTATGAGTACGACATCTGGGGCAACCTGCTCGCGGACAAGGTCAAGGAAAGGAAACGATGCCCAACCCGTTTGCGTATGCGGGGGAGATGTACGACAAGGAGAGCGGGTTTTACTACCTGCGGGCGAGGTACTATGATCCGAAGATGGGAAGGTTTATTTCGGAGGATACGGTTAAGGGGCAAGTGGATAATCCACTGAGTTTGAATCGGTATACGTATGTACATAATAATCCGTTGTTAGCCCTTTTGAATATAACCCGTTAACATCTGATGCATTCAGAATCTTAAAAGAAGGGGGCACATTTACTATTGTGGGTACCTATAATAACAAGTATTTTAAGAATGTATTTAACGCATCAGAGCAAGAACTTAGTAGTGCGGGTTTTGGATTGTTATATAAAGGTAAACCAGTTGAAGGTTTATGAACTAGTTTTCAAACTAATGGTCAACCAATCAAATCAGATACATTAAAACAGATTACACTGTATAAATTACATTTTGACTAAGAAATGGGTGAGTAAAATTAGAAACGTCCTTGATGTTACTGGTAAGCTATTTGATCAAGTAGATTTTACAGAAGCGACATTATTTTTCCACGGTCATAGAGAATTACCCGAATCAATAGCAATCGAAGTATGGGGTCTTTCATTTATAGAAACACAACAGACAAAAGATTACTATGTATCAGGAATTGCGACTATCAGCTTTGAAGGAGTGACATCGGGTCTATTAGAGGTTTCGTTATACCAAACAAATGAAGATGATTTCATTAAAATCAAAAATGAGAAATATTTAACGTTAACAAAAAGCTGGGGGAAGCCTCTAGGTTTTGAAGAGTATCAATATCATCTAGGGGGAGTATTAGACTGGCCAAGAGGTTATTCTCAATTAGGTATTAACGCAACTGGAAAAGTGACAGTGTCATTTGAAACAAATAATTGTGTATTAACTAGCGACTATGTAAGAAATCCAGAGAAATATACGTACAAGGGGAATAGAGACTAATCTACGCAAAAAGCGTAACACCCCAAACGAGTAACCAACTACTGGGACTGACCCCGTAACGTGAGACAAATCAAAACACCTTCAAGAGAACACGCCCATGTCGTAAGTAGGGGGACAACCTTGGAGGTGTTTTTGTGTTGGCAACTAGAGTTAGTTATCCCATAGAAATTAAAATGAAAGCAATTGAAATGCGCCTTGCAGGCGTCACCATTGAGATCATCTCAAAGAAACAAGTGAATTAATTGAAACAGGCTATGTAATCAGGCCAGCCAAGACAAGAAATGTTCATAGGAAACAAGTCAGTCCTCATCTGATTTATGAGAGATTACATGCATTAGAAGAATACTTTGGTTTGGACAATTTACGAGTGAAAACGATTCAACGTAGCGGGATGATCTGGATGGGAAAACAACTGCTAGAACGTGATGGTCAACTCGGAAAAGAGCAGTATTATGAGATCTGTGCACGGTTCGGCGTAAACAAAGTCATGAATGGCAACAAGCTAGAGTATATGTGGTGGGGATTAAAAGACTTCGTAAATCCAGACATGATTGCTGCATTGTACAAGAGTAACGAACCTAGGGGATGTAATTCCTCTGGGGAAGCAATATAAAACTAAAAATTTATTGTAAATTGATGGAGAAGGTGAACAAACAAACGATTCCCGTTCTTAGCGGGAAAATAAAAAATGGTCTTCTCTTCGGTAGCAAGACCATTTTTTTGAATGATTTTACCGCTTGTCTGCAATTACCCTGTCCAGGAAAATATCCGCGTCGCTGTTGAACTTCCAGGCTACCCCGAATTTGTCAACCAGCATCCCGAAACACGATGACCAAGGCATATTGCCTAACGGTATGATCACATGGCCGCCAACGGACAAAGCGGTGAAGTATTCCTGCAGTTTTGATTTGTCGTTCATGACGAGCGTAATCAGCATGTTATTGCCTTGAACGACTTCCCCCGTTACCTTCTTCATCGAAGGCAGGACATCCGACATCATGATTTTTCCACCTTCGAAGGCTATAGACGACTCCATAATCATGTTCAACTCATTTTCCGGCAACGGGTAGTTCGGGTCTTGAGGAATATCCTTGAACTTCACTGCTTTCACTTCACTTGCGCTCAAAGCCTCTGCATAAAACGCAATGGCTTGCTCTGCAACCCCATCGAAATTCATATACACAACTGCCGCCATAAAATGAATACCTCCTCCTTGTTCTAGCTACATATTAAGCTATAATAGGTGACATCTTATGTGTCGCTTATTCGTATTGCGTTAAAAAGAAATTTCATTGTTGAGCGCAAGGCAAACGGGAGGCTTTAAATGAACAAAGTGGAGCGGCTGATTTCGATTGTGATGATTTTGTTGCAAAAAGAGGTCATGTCGGCGGGAGCCTTCGCCAGCCTGTTTGGCGTCAGCAAAAGAACCATTCTGCGCGACATGGAAACGCTGGGACTTTCCAACATTCCGATCTATGCGGTTCACGGGGTTCATGGCGGCTATGCGATAATGAATACGTACAAATTGGACAAGCGTCTTTTGAATCAAACGGATCTGGAAAATGTGTTGACGGCGCTGAACGGGCTGGGGCAGTTGATGGTGAGCAAAGAAGTGGAAGCCACTATTCAAAAGATCGCGTCCATGGTCGGCACCGCATCTCGCAATAGCATGATTCAACTCTCCTTTTACGATTGGGAAGGACGCTCGGATCTCCTCCCCATCTTGAACGAATGCCAGCAAGCCATTGTACAAAACAGGCTGGTTGCCTTCGACTATCTGGATCGCAAGGGGATTGCCACGCACCGAAGGGTGGAACCGCATCGCCTTCATTTTAGTGAAAGAAGCTGGTATCTCAGAGGGTTCTGTTTGGAGCGCCAGACTTTTCGAACCTTCAAGCTGTCCAGGACAGACCGGTTCAGGATGGAAGAGGCCCGATTTGTGCCTAGAGACGATAGCGAGGACCACATAACGGAACTTGATTATCAAAGCCCGCTTGTTGCGATTAAAGCACGGATCTCTCCCCGCGTGAAGGAACAATTCATTGAGCGCTATGGACGAAAATGCATGGATGCCTCTGATCCGGAATACCTGATTGCCTCGATCAGCATTCCTCAAAACGAGGACGGTTTTCGCTTTTTAGCCGGTTTTGGTACGGACGTGAGGATCATGGAGCCTTCGTCGTATGTCGAACAATTCAAAGCATTTTTAGCTGCCATGAAGGACGCCTACTCGTAATATTGTATCTTCCATTACATCAGCTATGTAGATATTTATGAAATGCTATTGGCGGACATTCAGCGCCATGCGCGGACAGCCGAGGAAAAGCTCTTTTGTGGAGATGCTGGTCGACGTAAGCCAGAAGCAACAAGAGAAAGAATGGGGGGCAGCTCTCAAGGAACGGGACAAGCTGACCAAGCGGGAGAGCGAACTGCAAACGATTCAGCGCAAGCAATGCATTGGGGCGAATTACAGATCAGCATTATGTGGCGCTGTTACGAGATTTTACAGCAGAGCAAGCGCAAATCAAAGAGCGCTTAAAGCTGCTGGAAGAACTGCTTAGCCAGGCAGAAAGCAAATGTGGGCCTCTTTTCACCGTAAAGATGGTTGCAGCAGAACTGTTGTCACGTTTCTCTTTCCATCTTCCGCTTTATCATGGAGGATACGTATAAAGGGCAAGTGGATAATTCGCTTAGTTTGAATCGGTATACGTATGCGGAGAATAATCCAATTATGTTCATTGACCCTACGGGAAATATAACGTTTAAGGAAGGATGGGGCACTTTTACTGATCCTGCCAGTTATGAAAAAGCCATTAATACCGTTACGAGTATTGAGAACTACAAGCCTGCACTGGAAGCACTCGCAGACTACTAAGTCTTGGACAATAAAGACTTTAGAAGATTTTTGGATTAGCAACACTTAAACTGGTCAAAGTATTTTTTTGAAAAGAGAGGGTTAGGCAATGGTATACCTACTGAGGAATTTATTGATAATTAGGGAGGGGAAGAATGAATAAGACTAGCGTAATGGTAGAGTTTACTCTAACTGGAGACCAGTTTAACCCAGACTTTATTGCAGAGAGATTGGAAATTAAACCAAATGAAATCTATTATAAAGGCGAGCAAGCAAAGCATAGAAAAGCTGTGAGAAAGGAGACTTGCTGGTCAATTAATACGGGATATCAAGAGTCTCTTGATGTTAATATTCAACTTAGAGATGTTATTGAAAAAATAAGGCCCAAAAAAAATGATCTTAAAGAGTTGCAGGTAGAGAACAACCTCGAAATCAAATTTTGTATCGTTATTAAAATTGAGGAAAATCAAACACCTGCTATATATTTAGATAGTGATATAATAGCATTTGCGCATGAAATAAAAGCAGAATTTGACTTTGATTTGTACATCTACTCATAAGTAGTTCACGAAGGTATTTCAGTAATTTCGTGTAAATTATGCTCAGTTTATATTGTTTAAAGAGATGGCTTCTTACTTAATTATAGAGGTCATCTTTTTTGTTTCCCATTGTATGAGCATACCATTGAGAAATAGAATGTGGCTCAGCACAGAGTGTCACAATGTTTAGGGGTAGCATCATCAGTTGCTTATCGCACTTATTTGAACAAAATTCGGTGCCAAAAAGCTATAGTGTGTACCTGTACGAATGGGTAAAAAAGACTGTGATTAACCTAGATACTACGCAAGGCAGCTACTGCCGCATATCGAATTTCTAAACAGATCGTTTGGGACGAAAAAGTTTCTGGCAAGGCACTGGATCGCTCGCTTCGATATCAACGATCAGGGAAGTCACTAAGTGATTTTTAGAGGAAGGACTAAAATAAATGAGAGTGATTACATCTGTTATCATACTCCTTGTAGCCCTAGTTATCTGCACAGCTTGCGAAGAACAAAACAACATCTTTACCCCAAATTATAATAATGAACCTACTTCCAGTGTAAATTCAGAAGAGCTCCATACTAGGGTTACTAATTCAAACCATGAGGCGATACTACCAGATTCCATTAAAAACATATTGGGTGAATGGAAGAGTGAGCGTATATTTGCTCTTGGTAAAGTGACAAAGTATACGGATAAGGAAATTAAAGATTTGTTTTTAGGAAAGACTGTCATATTATCAATAGATTCAATGAAACTGGGTGAGGAAGAGACCTTGAAACCGATTTACTATCGTGTATCAGAACATCTAAAGTTGCACAATCAGATAAGTAATTATGAATATTTAGACCTTCCTGCTATAGATAATGATACTTTGAAATTGATTACGATGCATAAATATGATGAAGAACAAGAAGGAATACAAGGCAATGGGGGCTCTACTAGTAGTAAAAGCAATCGATTCACTAGACAAAAGGGCGAAATGAACAGATGCTTTATGAACAACCTAAGCTCAAATTAATCGATTCATTTAATAGCATCGAGAGCATTCTAAATGATAAGTCTTTAACAATACATGAGAAGTTCACATTTATTAAGAAAATAAATGACGAGAACATAAAAGAATTTTCAGATAGTAACATTGTTTTTCAAAAAATTTATTACTTTTATGTTGTGAAACACATGATTAATGCTGAGATAGAGCTATTTGAAAATATTAAGGTGACATTAGATCTTGATGCCGCAATATTAGAATATGTAAGTGATAGAAACAGGCGCATTGAAATTTGGTTTTTGGATCAAAAAATTAGTGAATATTGGGGAGAGGAGAAGGATTATAACAATATAAAAGCGTTAATTCTGGATTCTTTTATATAGTCCTTGACGTCCAGATGAGAACGTAATACTCGTTTAAAACGGAAATGTTTCAGATAGCTAACCATGAATGGCCTCTATCCTAGCCAATCGAAGCGATGTAGAAAACGATTAGCTCTTTATCGGGGCCACCGGGATGAGTCACAACAATGGATGAAAGCAACCAACGGCTACGATTTGTTCGGCAGCATTCCGCGGGGAAGCTACTTACGACAAGCAGAAAGAAACGGTCCAGAACAACACAGCTCAATATGGCTTAGGCCCCATGGAACCGCCAAGTCTGTCAATGTGCCAGCAGAATCGACGAGCTCGTACAAACTGAATGATTTGCTCAACCGCCTGACTGAATACAAGGATGACAAAGGAACCACGACCTACAAGCGGATTGGGTGCTACTAAACAGCAGACCGGAACGGTAACCGACACCACCGGAACGGGCAAGTGATTGAGGAACTAACCCAAGACGGCCAGGTCAAAGCCCGCAACGCGTCTTCGGCAACAACTGATCTGGAGCAAAGACTACAAGAAGAACCAGAAAGGTACCTACTATTACAACGGCCATGGCGAGGTGGTGAAGATCAAGGGGAGATACATGACAAGGAGAGCGGTTTTTACTACCTGCGGGCGCGGTACTATGATCCGAAGATGGGAAGGTTTGTGTCGGAGGATGCGCATTAAAGGACAAGTGGATAATCCGTTGAAGTTTGTTGACCTAGATGGTCATAAGTCGAGAGGATTAGATTTTTCATGGGCGGGTTTTTTACTACGTTATAGCAAAGATATGTGTCTAGCAAATTCGTTAGAAGACAGATGGAACGATGTGATGATTGAAAACGATAAGAAAGAGAGTAAAGCCGCACATACCTAATGATGATGGGACAAGATGTTACTACATTGAATACTAAAAATAATCTCGGTTAAAACAGTACAAGAACGTCTGATTTTTTTGTTGATGGAGTGCTTACTGAATTAAAGATACTCTTTGGAGCTGAGTTAAATCGCAATACCGCACCTGGGCAAATGAGTAGTGGTTTAAGACAAGGAGCACAAGCAGTTATATGAGGAGTGAGGAGTATAATGGGGAGTGATTTTACTGCCGTATTCGGACATAAATTCAAAGATTATGAAGATATTGTTTTTTTTAAAAAAGAATTGGATGATTCGGTACATTTAAAAAAATTACTCGTTTCTCTTACTGGGGGAAATATAAATGCGATAAACCATCTTAAGTGGAAATGGGGTTATACAAATGGGCACTTTCATTCAAACGCTGAACTAACTCCGGGCTTATTTGTCACACTAATGTTTGATAATAGGTATAAATTAATTATAGGGAAATGCCTTTGTGAATTCAGTTGCTTAATTGGGTGGTTGGCTTTTTTGGAAGACGACTCTATACAAAAAGCACTCAGGAAAATTTGTTTGGAGTTATCGAAATACTTAGGCAATCCCGTTTATTTACCGGATAGTTACAGTTACACGGATTATGTTTATGAAGGTAGCTGTATCCATGATGTCCTACAATCATTAAAAAAGAAATATGGATTACCAAATTTAAATATAGCGTCTATGTATGACGAACAAGGGACTTCATGGGAGTCGAAAGGATACTATATTGATCTTTTTAATGACTGAAACACAAAATAAACCTAGAACTCTGGTTAGTTCGCGGTATTAACCAAAAGCTTTTCGGTATCAATTGAGTAAGGGAGCGTGAACATGGGATGCATGTATTGTAGAAGGAGTAGCGATTAGTTATGGTGTGTACTTAGCAGCGGCAGGAATAGGCGTAACTGCTGCGGGTATCTATGAATTTTTCGTTGGCAGTGACAAGTTGCCCAGCATCAGAAAATTATGGGATCCCCACCAGTGCTGCTCAAGCTAACAAACTTGCTGATACAATGACTGCTGAATTAGCTGGTGATTATGATGAAAAGAGCATTTAAACTAAAAAAGATCAAGGTGTTTCATATGTATACTGAGAAAACTACATTGCGTAAATTAGTTACTTTTGATGAGGAAAATCTGAGCGATTATTTAGGAATGTTTGATGCTCTAAAATATCACTTCAACGCTCATGATCCTTGCGTCGATAAAATTGTAGTTTTTCTAACTGCTAAGAATGAAAAGCTACTAAATCCACTTGCAACTTACTTTACTGCAAAGTTTGATTGTAATGATAATCATGAGTATATTCCTTTTCTTTTTTACCACATGGACAATGAACAATTGAACATGTTTGAAGAAGCACTTATTGAAACAGCGATGAATGCAACCGAAAAATACCATCTAAATCTTGAAGTTGTTAGACAATTATTAGAGAAAGGTACCACCAAAAGAGAAGAATGGATCGAATTGTTGCAAAATGCCAAAAACTGGGTTGGTTCTTGGGTTGAGGCTTTCTTGAATGGTGATACAAAAATGGATTATCAAACTTTTATAAACTTCACAAGTTTAGCTTTAATGGCTATGCCGGCGTATTTAAATGATAAATACTCAGTTGATTCTACAAATTTTTATAAGTGGAGTTCAGAAAACGAAGAATATGTAAATCTGATAGGAAAAGCGAAAAATAGTTATTTTAGGACAATTGATCAATTCATTAGTTTCATAAAATAGGTTTTCAAAAAGGATTCTATTCTTTGCTGGACAAAGGGTAACATCTTTCCGTCTGTTTTTTGAGAATCTGACCCACAAGCTGTAAAAAAACGACGTCCTGACCTTCTCGCTGGATAACGATGAGCAAAGCCAGGTCAAAAGTCAAATGTAGCCGATCCAAAGGAGAATAACGGTGAGCGAGAAACACGCATCGTCTCTGAAAAGTACATATATATTGCTAGACAAAGCTTTTCCAAATGGCATTGATGAAAGGCACTACTTTTCTTTGCTGAAAGTACTATACGAACACCTTTCAGATCGGAATTTAGCAGAAGTTATTTCAAAAGTATCGGGTAAAGCAGAGAGTATTGTTCTAAATGATATTTATAAAGTTGCTGCTAACATTGTTACCTGTGAAGAAGTGCCAACAGTAATTGAAATGCTTAACTTTTGCGGGTTCAGTAAATGGATTGAAGAGGAATAAGGAAGGAACAAGCATGCTATCAAAGGGAATCTTAGAGGGTATCAAAAAATTCTGTGTAAATGTGCTCAAGTAATAGTGTTAAAAAGATGCCTTCTTTATCTGTATCAGAAGTCATCTTTTACTGTTCCAGGAAAAAATGAGTCAAGTTATCAATCTAACAAATAGGAAGGTGAGGGGGGAATGGAATCACTCGGGCAATATTTCTTGGAAGAGGAAATTGAAGAAATATCGTTATTAAAAGAATTGTGCGATGGGATGCTGATAGATGGCAAGCAAGTGGTGTGTTTTGAGATTTTGGACGATATTCTTAATTCGCGATGTGAAATTAAAAAATTGTCAGAAGCAGATTTACTGGTAACGCTTGAGCAATTAAAGGGATTTCATGCATTCTGGGAAGATATAGAGTGGTACGATAATGAGAAACTTAGAACTTTATTACCAAAGTTCAAAAAAATCATCAAACAAGAATGGAAAGCAAGAAAAAGATAAAAGCTGGAGACGGGTATGCAACAACAATGCAGATCCTTTGCGAAGGATGGATTTTGTCCGTCACATTTTAAAAGTCGCTGGAGGAGATATAGTGGGAATGGAGTTACTGCCTATTTGGGCATGAATCAGGTTAATGTCTAAAATTATGATTTTGAAGTAAACGGGTGGCTACGGAGGTGCTTCATTATGAGGAGTTTTGGAGATAAAAACATATTTGCAATGCAGTATGAGTTCGGGGTCAATCCTTTTAATGAAGCCAGTTTGACTGGTGAAACATGGGGCAGCTTAAGTTATTTGTTCACGGTATAGATGTTTGTCGATTTAAAAGAGGGGGATCGCGTGACTGCCTTTGAATGGAATTTGATATACATGGTTGAATGGCTCAGCGAAAATGTAAAGTATATTTTGAGAGACGAACCTTTCCCCCTTCCTGTTAAAGGACAACATTCACTTGAACTGTTGAAACATTGTCTGTTGTTTGAATCAGACGATGATGTGGATGTGATGCGTGGTTTGATGCAAAGCAAGAAGGGGAGTTTAAGCACTCATGGTTTTCAAATAGAGCAGGCTTTTTTTGCCGGATGTATTTTTTAGAAGAGTTGGCGGTGACATCGAGATAGCTTGGAATAATGAATCAACGTACTCTTCAAAGGGAATCTCATTTATGAATCCATCTTCCCGCGAAACCTGATTAATTAGCAAGAGGGGGAACACCCAGTGCGACTGTGGTTGAAAGTAATGTGGGTCATCACTATACTCGTTAATTTATCAGGTGTTATCTGGTTTGTACTGGGTTCGACTGCAAATTTTCAACGGGGTATAGACTTAATTTCCACAGTAATACTTGTGTATCTAGGTATACCCTCCATTTTATTGATAGTCGTTTCTAGTTTTCTATTATTGAAAAAGTGGAGTCCATCTAGGTGGTGGGAGGTCATTGGGGTTTTCATGATCATGACTGCCATGCTTGTACTGACTCCACATTTGTATAAAAACGTAGAGACGAGCGGATGGTTAACAGAGAAACTAGAGACGGATTCCATCCAGCAAACCTCAGATCAGCGCTATATGTACTGTTTAGAACTTATTAATTTGTTTCAGCAAAATGGCTCAGCTCGTTTGTATTTAAAAAATGCGAATACACGGGAGGAACTTAGAATCGCTGTAGACCTACCGTTAACCAAGATTCAAGGAATATCTTGGGGTGAAGTGCCCCGCTTTATTAAGCTTGAGCCAACAAACGACGCAAATATATACATCCTGCATACAACCGAGAGCTTTCCTATTCCAAATGAAAAGTTTGAAATTCATATACAAGAGAAAACATCAGTAAAAATAGGCTAAGAGCATGTCATAAATGAGAGCGATTCAAATTTTAACCTCTATCCCCCACCTAAAACAACCGATGTAATAAAAGGATAAAAAATCCAAAGTCCAAGAAAGCGAGGCACCACCATGAACTTTTTCAAGAAATTGTTTGGCGGCGTGGAAACCGACGAAAAAGCAAAGGACGGCACTGCGATTTATACCTACAACCAGCAAGCTGGCTTTGAACCGCCGGCTCCGATGAAATATGTAGACGATGTCGTGAACCACTTCCAAACGGTTTTTGCCGGGAGAGAGAGCAGCGTTTTCCATGAGATCATTTCCGATACCATCCATATTGATGTCAACGTCATGAGCCCGACAGAAGAAGAGCCATTCTGGGTGCTGTACACAAACGGGATGAGCGATTTGCCGATGACGATTCCGGATGAAGTGCAGGAGCAGATGGAGGAAGTGATCGATCGGGCGGAAGTGATGATATTTTTGCCAGCCTCCTGGGAGCTGACGGAAGAGTCGCTGAAGGATGAAAATCTGTACTGGCCGATCCGGCTGATGAAGCAGATGGCGCGTTTTCCGCACCAGTACAATACGTGGCTCGGTTACGGACATACGATTCCGAATTATGCGGAATATGAGCCGTATGCGGATGGGACTGGACTGAATGGTGTCATTATGTTCCAGCTCTCTGAGGAACTCAGCGTCATTTCTGCCAAGGACGGAACGCAGATTCACGCCTACTTCTTGCTTCCACTGTATAAAGAAGAGATGGACTACAAGCTGGAGCACGGCATGGATGCCTTGTTGGACAAATTGTTTGAACTGGGCGATGAGGCGCTCATTTTAAATCCGAACAGAAAAAATACGTGCAAGTAAAATGCGAAAAAGCTGCTGACCATGACCTGAGTCAAGTCGGCAGCTTTTCCTTTTATTTTTCCATGCGGATGCTGTAAATATTGCCGACGTCCAAATTGTAAAGGTGGATGGAAAAGCTTGGTTTCCCTGGGCTTCTCAGCACGTAGCCGCCCCAATCTTTGCCGCCGTGCGCTGTATATCCGCTGATGTCCATGCCAAAAATGTCTTGAATGAGCGGCTTGGTAACAGGAATGACTTCATCCAGTGCTTTGATTTTGTACATATCTGTTACATAGTCCACCTTGTACACTTGACCTGTCGTTGCTCCGACTGTCACCGCATAGTTCGCTTGTTTGTTGTCGAGCTGCCAAGTAGCTTCGCCCGTCTCTTTCCTTTTTTTGGCTTCGGTAAAGGCAAACTGTTTTTCGTGGGAGAGGCGCGTCAAGGCTGTTTGTGCGATGGAGATTGCCTTTTGATCCACGTCTTTTGGGTTGTAATTCAATGCGAAACCAGCGACTTTGTTTGTGGCAAAATCGACTTGGACGTGCTGATTGCCCGCAAGCTCGAAGGAAAAATAGTGTTCGCCCATGCCTTTAAAAAACCAGCTTTTCTGGAAGGCAACCTGCTGGGAAGCCTCCTTGAAGGCGTTCTGCGCCGTTTCTACATATTTTTGATAGGGCGGGATCAGTTCGTTTGTGGCAAATTCAGCGGCAACACTGCGAACTTCTGTCGTGCCAGGCTTGAACGTTACGATGGCTTGGTAATCTTTTGCCCGGACAATCGTGTATTCCGCGTCTTTTTCGATCTCGTCAAAAGGAAAGGTTTTCTGAATGCCGCTCGCTGCTTGTACGGCTTTTTGGGCAGCGGCAAAATACGTCTGCTCCTCAGGAGTCAAAGCTGCCTGACTCGTTGTTTCTGCCGGAACAGCAAATGGTTTCAGCCAGAAAAAGCCGAGCAACAAGCCGCAGGTGATCAGTCCTTTGGCCATCCAGCCGTAATACGCTTTTCGTTTGTTCACTTTTTGCAGTCTGCCTCCTTCTTTTCGTACGCCTTCCAAGATCGCCTGGCTGCGTTCCCGGGAAAGGCTTTGCTGCGGGAATTGGTTCAATTCCTCCAGGATGATCTGCTCATCTTGTGATGGCATCGTGCATCACCTCCGCAATCGAAACATGCATTTTGTTTTGAATCGCCTTCATCGCTCTGTGCAACGTGAGATTGACCTTGGCTTCCGTCCAGCCCAAAACCTCCGCCGTCTCCTTGCTCGATAACCCCTTGATTCCGCGCAGGATCAAAACGTCCCGATACGAACGCTTCAACTGATTGATCAGCTCGTACAGCATGCGCTTGTTTTCGCTTAACTCCAGCGACTCCTCGGGTGTTTTATCGCGCGAAACGAGATGCTGCAAAAACACATCCGGCAGCCAGTTGATCAGCTTGGCTCGGCGCTTTTCATCAATGGCTACGTTTCGCGCAATGGCAAACAGCCACGTTTTTGGATTCTCGATCTCTGTTTGCTGTGCAGCTCTCAGGGCACGAATAAAGGTCTCTTGAACCAGATCGTCGATATCTTTTCGCCCGGTGTAATAGACGAGAAACCGATAGACATCCTGGCTGTATAAATGAAACCATTGCTCGATTCGCGAGCCAGTATCTTGATTCAAAAGGGTTTCACCTCCTTGTCCCTGTAAAGACGAATAAGGGCTTGGCAATCTTTCACTTGTCCGAATAAAAATATGAACCTTTCAAAAGGAGCAGTCAAATGCTTTCAGCCAGAAAAACTTGCTCCCGGCGAGAGCAAGAGTGGCGGATGAAAAGTAGAAATATTCCAAAAACAACTACCTTCCAGACAAGCTTTACGCTATACTACCTTCATGGAAATATTTTCAAAAGCACATTTAGGGGGCGAATCTATTGAAAAAGCTTGTTTCCTTCCTGGTAGTCGCAAGTATGGCTATCCCGCTGTTCAGTCCGGTTGCTGTCCAACAAGCAGCTGCGAGCACCACTCATAATTATCGAACAGAAGTCCAGACACACCAATTTCGCCCGCATGGTGGAGACAAGCAGGAAGTGGCGGATTTCGCCCAGGCTTTGGTGAAGCATCGCACCAATCCGGCCGAGCTGGACAAGCTGTTGGCAAAAGACTCCCTGAATTACTATGCGATGCAGGAGTATGTAAAAACGTTGGCCCAGTTCCAGAAGATTGAAGTGGTGGAAGCGGTGCCGCAAAAGCTGTACACCGTGGAAAAAGAGGACGCTTACAACAGCTATCGTTCCATTGTGAAATTTAAATATATCGGGTACACAGCGGACAATAAGGCAATCGAAAAAACAGATTTGATCGGCCTCGTCAAACGCGGCAACAAAGACGGGGCCGTCTGGCAGGCGTGGGGCACGGTGTGGCAGGATACAGGCATCGACGTCTCCAACGTGAAGCTGTTTCAGCTTGAAAAGCCGCGCAAAGGGGAAGAAATCGTCGTCATGACTACCGATGCGGGAGTGATCAAGCTGAGGCTGTTCCCGGACAAAGCTCCGAAAGCGGTCGAGAACTTCAAGGGGCTCGCCAAAAAAGGCGTCTACAACAACATGATTTTCCACCGCGTCATCAACGACTTCATGATTCAGGCGGGAGAGCTTACTGGCCCGGATGGCAAGGAGCTGCCGAGCATTTACGGCAAAGATTTTGCAGATGAGTTCAACCACGACTTGTTCAACTTCCGCGGGGCGCTGTCCATGGGCAACGCAGGACCGAACACGAACAGCACGCATTTTTATATCGTCCAAAGTCCGAATGTAGATCAGGAGTACCTCGATCTGTCCGCGCTCCCGCTGAATGCAGAAGCCAAGTACAAGGAAATTGGTGGGCGGGCGTACCTGGACAACCGCCATACCGTTTTTGGTCAAGTGTTTGAGGGGATGGAAGTCGTAGACAAGATTGCCGCCCAAAAAACCGATGAAAACGCCAAGCCGCTCACAAATCCGGTCAAGGTGAAAAAGATCGAGTTCGTCATTTACAATCCGTAACGAACAGGAAACAGGACCCAGAAGCCTTATACCCCCTTTCATCCCGACGTCTTGGGAGAACAGGGGGTTTTTTTGCGGGGAAAATGGCTCAAAACGGCTCCCAGCGCAGCTTGCGCGCTTGCTGAAAACGCTCCTGGACATAGGGCCAATGGACGATGTTCCACCAGTTTTCCACGTATTTGTCGCGCTGGTTTTGATAAGACAGGAAGTACGCGTGTTCCCAGACGTCCAGAGCGAGGAGCGGAATCGCATCCCATTGGGCGAGATTTTGGTGTTTTTCCGCCGTCAGTATTTCCAGGTGGTGCGCCCGGGGAGACCAGACGAGGATCGCCCAGCCAGGGCCTTCCACTTTGACAGCGGCCTGGGAAAATTGCTGCTGGAATGCGCCAAAAGACCCGAAATACCGCTGGATCGCTTCGGCCAGCTCTCCCGTAGGAGCACCACCGCCCTCTGGACTCATGGACGGCCAGAAAATGGTATGCAAATAATGGCCAGCCCCATTGAAGGCAAGCTCGCGTTCCCAGTGGCGAACCAGATCGTAGTTGCCGCTTTGCCGGGCTTCGACCAGTTTTTTCTCCGCCGTGTTCAGGTCGTCGACATATTTTTGATGCAGCTTTTCGTGGTGAATGCGCATCGTATGTTCGTCAATGTATGGCTCAAGAGCGTTGTGCGCGTATGGCAGCGGGGGCAGAGTGTGGCGTCCGGCAGCGACAGGGCGGGTTGCGCGAACAGGTTCCCGGGCTGTTGGATACGACACGGGCGTGGGGGCGCCGACAGGATCGACCTCTGCGAGAGTTGCTGTGTGGACCAACTGAGTTTCGGGGAAATCTTCCTGAATGGTGATTGCCTCGTCTTGCTGCTCCTCTTCGGTCAGTTGCGCCAGTCGCAAAAAGTGGTGGAATTGCTCCTGAACTTGTTCGGCCCGCGCAATTAACGTCGGCAATGTCTCCTCGGCAGCCAACTTATCCAGGCGCGAAGCCTGTCTTCCTATTTTCGTAAAAGACTCTTCGAATTTGTGCAGATGCCGTTCCAGCTCGCGGTTTATTGGTTTTTGTTTTCGCAGATGGTCGATCCACTGACGGCCCCACTGACTCCAATCCAGCAGTTGCTTGGCTTGCTCCTCCACAAACATTCCTCCTCACATGGGCGCATCTCTCCCACAGATTATGAACGCAGCCCAGAGAAGGTGCGACATTCGCGGAGTACAAGAAAATTAAACTCAGCATATGGTAGTAGCACAAATGTTTGAGTGGTATGCTGTACTATATTCATTTCAACAGGGGAGACACATTTGCATGAGTAGAGATGGAGCGATTGCTGTCATTGATTCAGGAGTGGGAGGGTTGACTGTAGCCAAAGAGATCATGCGTCAACTGCCCGAAGAAAGGATCATATACGTAGGAGACAACGCGCGGTGCCCGTACGGCTCCAAGTCCCCGGAAGAGATTCGGACATACAGTTTTCAAATGATTGATTATGTAATGACCACACCGCTTAAAGCGCTGGTGATTGCTTGCAATACAGCAACTGCTGTCGTTTTGGAAGAAGCGATCTCTTATTTGCCGCTGCCGGTAATCGGGGTGATTGAGCCGGGAGCGCGTGCTGCCGTTTCAGTGACGAAAAATGGACGGGTCGGAGTGATCGGTACGGAGACGACGATTCGCACGAAGGCGTATGAGCGCGCTCTGCTGCGGGCGGAGCCGGATTTATACGTGGTGGGAAAGGCTTGTCCTGCGTTTGTGCCATTGGTGGAAAGTCATCAGGCAAGCTCGGAAGAGGCACGCCAAGTCGTCAAAGAATCACTGGCGTCGTTGCAGGGCGAGAATCTGGATACGTTGATTCTCGGCTGTACGCATTATCCGTTGCTTGCGCCCGTGATCCAGGAAGTCATGGGAGATGGCGTCCGGCTGATCAACTCAGCGGAGGAAACCGCCCGTGAGCTGTCGCTGCAAATCGTCTCCACAGAAGCTGGCAAGAAGCTGGAACAAGTACAGCATCTGTTTGTCACAAGCGGCGAGACAGAGCGTTTCCGGCTGATTGCGGAGGAATGGCTGGGCAGCAAGGTGGACGTCATTCACCACACGCTGGAAAAATCTGTGCAGCCTTAAAACGGCGGAAGGCCGTCCATTTTGCCAGACAAACTTTCAACGCATAAACCCAAGCCCTGCTCGTATACATGGTAGTACAAAGTGTCTGGAGGAGGCTGGGGAAATGAAGATGCGACACATAGGCAAAATGACGGCTGTCCTGGGGGTAAGCGCCGTGCTTTTGTCGGGCTGCGGTCTTTTTGGCCCGGAACAGGAAACGAGCAGTATCGACGCACCGCCACAGTCACAGGTGTCGGCCAATCAGCCAAATGGCACCGTGTCACCGGATGTCGCGGTGCAAGGAAAAGAGCAGGCGGTTCAAGAGACAAACGAGAAGACCGTTTATTTGCTCGATGCAAACGGCTATGTCGTGCCCGTGTCCTTGACGATTCCCAAATCGGAGGGGCCTGCCAAGCAAGTCTTGAACTACATGGTCAAAGGCGGTCCTGTGGAAAGCTTGCTGCAAGGAGGGTTCACGGCTGTGCTGCCAACCGGGACAGAAGTGAAAGGACTCGTAATCAAAGACGGCGTGGCGACGGTGGACTTTTCCAAAGAGTTCAAAGCGTATGAGGAAAAGGACGAGAAAAAAATTCTCGACGCTGTGACGCGGGCGCTGACGGAATTTCCCAATGTCAAAACGGTGCAAATCTGGGTGAACGGAACACCGTTGACCGAGATGCCGACAGCAAGTACGCCGATTACGCAGCTGGACCGCAATCATGGGGTGAATCTGGAGCTGGCAGACGGAGCCGTGCCGGGCAACACGTCAGCGGTCACCGTGTACTTTCAGGGGCAACTGAATGACACCCGTACGTATTACGTTCCGGTCACGCGACTCGTTCCAGAGACAGCCGACATCGCCAAGGCGACAGTGGAAGAGCTGATCAAGGGGCCGAAGCAAGGCTCGCAGCTATTCAGCTCGCTGCTCAGAACGACCCGCGTACTGGACGTGAAGCAGGAAAAAGACTTGGTCACCGTCAATTTGAGCAGCGATATTCTCAAATACGACGATGGCAAGGAAGCCAGTCCCGAGGCGCTGCAATCCCTTGTGCTTTCCTTGACCGATTCGACCGGAGCCAAGCAGGTGCAGCTTCTCGTCGAGGGCAAACCGCTTGCCAGCGGAGATTTCACCAAGCCGGTATCCCGGCCGTTGCAGCTCAACCCGCTCGCTTTTTAAATCAACCAGCGCAATGCCACGCCCGCCAGTTTTCGAGCGTGGTTTTTTCTTTTGCACGACAGTTCACGGCTATATGCTGCGGGATGGCGCTGGCTGGTCGTCAGCCGTTTCAGCCATCTCAGCTGTTCGCGCTGCTCGCCAGATCAGAAGGCCGAGACAAATCGAGCAAGTGGTGACGAACGCCCCAGCGGCAAAACCGACAATCCGCGGATCGGCAAAAGTCAAAATCCAGCCGCCAGCGAGCATGGACAGGCCGAGCAGGACGTTTGAGAGCGTGGCTTCCAGAGCGAAGACCCGGCCCAAATAATCAGGTTTGACGTACTTCATCAGCAAGGTGTTCAGGCTGGCATTCCCCATTCCGCCTGCTACAGTCGAGCAAGCGTAGCATGCGGCTGTGACAAAAATCGACGGCGACACGCTCGTCAGCAGGACGAAAAATCCTTCGAAAGCGAAGCTGACCGAAGCGATCGCCCGCGTATGCCGCTGGAACTGCTGGGCTACGATCCCGCCAGCGATGAAGCCTACCCCGATTGCCCCGTACAAAAGCCCGATGCCCCATTGCCCCGCAGCGAATACTTGATAGGCGTAGACGGAAATCAGCACATTGATCAAGCCGCCGCCAATCGGCCACAGCGCTGTCAGCAACAAAATCACCAGCACAACCGGAGTTGCTTTGATCTGTTGCCAAGCTTTTTTGTAGGAAGCGCTGTCTGTTGCCTGTGATTCCACTTGTCGCTGCTTGGCGGGTGCAGTCGTGCCGTCGGTCGTAGTAGCGACAGTCAACCGCTGCAAAAGGAGAGCGGAGACGAAAAACGACAGCGAATTGAACCAAAAAGCCACTTCGCTCCCCCAGAGCGCGACGAAAAATCCGCCGACAAGCGAGCCGATCGCCATCACAACTCCGAAGACGCTCTGATCGAGGGCGTTGGCGGAAGCAAGCCCGCTTTTGTCCACGATGTCGGGGAGAATAGCCAGGCGGGACGGATTGTAGAGCGAAGAAAACGCGACGAGCAAAAAAGTGCCCGCATACACGAGCCATACGTCGGCATCACTTGCGACGAATAAAAAACAGAGCGCGATGAGTCCGCGAGCGAGATCGCAAACGATCATCACTGATTTGCGGGAAAAACGATCCGCCAAGTATCCGCCCAGCGGCCCGAACAGCAAGTGCGGCAACGTCCGCAGGGCAAGCGTAATTCCGACTGCCAGCGCTTCGCCCGTTATTTGCAAAAGCAGGCTGAGAACCGCGACGCTGTTGAACCAGTCGCCGATTCCGCTGAGCAGATTGGCTGATACGAGCCGCCGCATGTTCGGATTTTTCAACAAGAAAAGAAAGTTCATTTTTCACCATCCTCTAATTAATTAAATATCTAATTAGGTGTCATTCTAATTTAAGGCATCTGTTTTTCGCAAGCGCTTTTTCTTGCTTCGCGGGGGAAGAAAGCATCCCGTCGCGCAAGTCATTGGAAAATTGCCAATTGAGGCAAATAGCCCAGAGCGGTTTGGGCAGTGGCAGATCGTTTCGTGCCTCTGGTATAATGAGCGGAGTGTAACAAAGCGATTTAGGAGGAACTTGGAATGAGAGTGGATGGCCGTGCCCATGACCAGTTGCGCCCAGTAACGATTACGCGCAATTACATTAAACACGCAGAAGGATCATGCCTGATCGAAGTCGGAGATACGAAGGTGATTTGTACGGCGACTCTGGAGGATCGGGTACCGCCTTTCATGCGTGGCGGCGGGAAGGGCTGGATCACAGCCGAGTATTCCATGCTTCCCCGAGCGACAGCGACCCGCAACGCGCGTGAGTCTTCCAAAGGAAAAGTCGGAGGACGGACGATGGAAATCCAGCGGCTGATCGGCCGTGCGCTTCGTTCGGTGGTGCATCTCGAAGCGATGGGAGAACGTACAATCTGGCTGGATTGCGACGTGATCCAGGCGGACGGAGGGACGCGCACAGCTTCCATTACGGGAGCGTACGTGGCGATGGTCGATGCCATGCATAAGCTGGTGGAGAACGGCGTATGGAAGCAACTGCCGCTCAACGATTTTCTGGCGGCGACATCCGTTGGCGTGATCGGCGAGGAGACCGTGCTCGATTTGAACTACAAGGAAGACTCGACTGCAACGGTTGACATGAACGTTGTCATGACAGGCAAAGGCAAATTCGTCGAGCTGCAAGGCACAGGCGAGGACGCACCGTTTTCTCCTGAGCAACTGCAAGAGATGATCGCCTTGGCGAAAATCGGGATCGGCAATCTGATTCAAAACCAGAAGCAGGCGCTCTCGGATGTTCCCCTGACATTTGCAGAATCGGTAGCGGAGGAAAGTCATGTCTGATCTGAAAAAAGTCGTGCTTGCGACGCGCAACCAAGGGAAAGTAAAAGAATTTAACCGACTGTTTGCCGAGTACGGCTGGGAAGGAATCAGCCTGGCCGAGTATGAAGGCGTTCCGGAAGTGGTGGAGGACGGAGAGACGTTTGAAGCCAATGCCCTGAAAAAGGCAATCGAAATTTCTACATACTTGAATCTGCCGGCTCTCGGTGACGATTCCGGACTGGAAGTAGACGCGCTGGATGGCCGTCCAGGCGTCTACTCCGCCAGATACGCCGGAGAGGAAGCGACTGACGAACAAAACTGGCGCAAGCTTTTGACCGAGCTTGACAGTGTGCCGATGGAGCAGCGCACGGCGCGTTTTCGCTGCACGCTGGCGCTGGTGATTCCGGGCGAAGAGCCGATCATCGCGACAGGCGCCTGCGAAGGCATGATCGCGCGCGAGCCAAAAGGCGCAAACGGTTTTGGCTACGATCCGGTCTTCTACATCCCTGAGCTGAACAAACAGATGGCAGAGCTTTTGCCGGAAGAAAAAAATCAGATCAGCCACCGGGCGAAAGCGATGCAGAAGCTTTTGGAGCTGCTGAAATAACGGGCCGTACAGCCTGACAGAAAGACAACACGGGAGAGTGAGTGCGATGGGAATCCTCGTCGTAAGTGACAGCCACGGCCTGGTCAGAGAAGTCGCTCAGGTGGTCAAGAGACACCCTGTCGACAAAATTTTGCACTGCGGCGATTTTTGTGTCGATCACAAGCGTGAGCCGTTCGCCGGGATGACTTTGGTGAGAGGAAACTGCGATGCGACATCAGAGGTTCCGACCGAGCAACAGACCAAATGGCGCGATCTCCACATCCTGCAAACCCACGGACACCTGTTCGGAGTAAAAAGCTCGCTGCTTCGCCTGCACTACCGGGCAGAGGAAGTCGGTGCGAATGTAGTCGTTTTCGGTCATTCGCACGTCCCGGCCTGTGGCGTGGAACGGGATATTTTGTTTGTAAATCCTGGCAGCCTTCAGATGCCCCGCGGCTTCGCTGTGCCGACCTATGCGATCATCGAGGAGACAGGAGTCACCCCGCAAACGGTCCAGGTGGCAGTTGCGTTTTACGACTATCAGGGCAATCCGGTAAGGGAGCTGGGAGGAAGCTATTCGATTCGGCGCTGAAGCGAGTGGCTTCTTGTAAAATAAAAGATTTATGCTATACTAGAATGGTTATAATGGCTAGAATATTATCATCCGAGCCTGCGAAGATACCATGGCGCGGCTGGCGATGTTCTGTTGATTCGATTTAGGAGGGGAAGTTTACGTGGCAGCAAATTGGGAAAAGGTAGAGAATAACCAGGGAGTCCTGACGGTTGAAGTAGATGCTTCGCAAGTAGACGCAGCATTGGATCAAGCGTTTAAAAAAGTTGTGCAAAAGGTTCAAGTTCCAGGATTCCGCAAAGGAAAAGTACCTCGCAAAATGTTCGAATCCCGTTTTGGTGTAGAATCTCTGTACCAAGACGCACTCGATATTCTGCTTCCAACCGCTTACGGACAGGCTGTTCGTGAAGCTGGCATCGAGCCGGTAGATCGTCCAGAAGTAGACGTTGAGCAAATGGAAAAAGGGAAAAACCTGATCTTCAAAGCTACGGTAACCGTTAAGCCTGAAGTGAAACTCGGCGACTACAAAGGTCTGGCTATCGAAGAAAAAGACTTCGCAGTGACTGACGAGAGCGTGGATGCTGAACTGAAGCGCATGCAAGAGCGTCACGCTGAGCTGGTATCCGTAGAAGAAGGCGCTGCACAAGAAGGCGACATCGCGGTTATCGATTTCGAAGGCTTCCAAGACGGTGTTGCATTCGAAGGCGGAAAAGCAGAAGACTACTCTCTGGAACTGGGTTCCGGCACTTTCATCGCTGGTTTCGAAGAGCAACTCGTAGGTCTTGCAATCGGCGAAGAAAAAGAAATCAAGGTTACCTTCCCAGAAGAGTACCACTCTCCTAACCTCGCTGGTAAAGAAGCGGTATTCCAAGTGAAATTGAACAGCCTGAAGCGCAAAAACCTGCCAGTTCTGGACGACGAGTTCGCAAAAGACGTAAGCGAGTTCGACACACTGGAAGAGCTGAAAGCTGACACCAAGAAAAAGCTCGAAGAAAAATCCGCGCAAGAAAAAGAACAGTATGTTCGTGAACAACTGGTTCTGAAAGCTGCGGAAAACGCGGAAATCGATTTGCCAGCAGTAATGGTTGAGCATGAGCTGGACCAAATGGTGAACGAGTTTGGCCAACGCCTCCAATACCAAGGAATGACTCTGGAGCTGTACTACCAGTTCTCCGGTATGGATGAAAGCCAACTGCGCGACCAACTGCGTGCAGACGCTACTTCCCGCGTTCGCACATCCTTGACTTTGGAAGCAATCGGCAAAGCGGAAAAAATCGAAGTGACAGAAGAAGATGTAACAGAAGAGCTGAACAAGCTGGCTGGCGTATACGGCCGTCCTGCTGACGAGCTGCGCAAAATCTTCACTGCTCAAGACAACCTCTTGGCACTGTACCGCGACGTTCAAATTCGCAAAACGGTTGATTTCCTGGTTGCAGAAAGCAAAGTAAGCGCATAAGCTTAGGAAGACGCATGATTGGTTAGTGGTCAGGCTCTCTTGACCACTGGCTGTACCAACCACAAGGCACGATGCACTCGTGCCTTGTTTTTCCACCATCGACTTTTTGGTAAAATCCTTCTCACTTAAAGGGCCATCCCTTTTACCGCAAAGGAGGAAAGATACATAATGCTGATCCCTATGGTCATCGAGCAAACCAGCAGAGGCGAGCGTTCCTACGATATTTACTCGCGCCTCTTGAAAGACCGGATTATTCTGCTCGGCACCGAGATTGACGACGAGGTAGCCAATCTGGTGGTCGCGCAACTGCTCTTTTTGCAGGCAGAAGATCCGGACAAAGACATTTCGCTATACATAAACTCTCCAGGCGGTTCTGTTACAGCAGGTATGGCTATCTATGACACCATGCAGTACATCAAGCCGGATGTGTCCACGATTTGCGTGGGCATGGCTGCCAGCATGGGAGCATTTCTCCTGGCTGCTGGCGCAAAAGGCAAGCGCTTTGCTTTGCCAAACAGCGAAGTGATGATCCATCAGCCGCTCGGCGGCGTGCGCGGACAGGCAGAAGACATTCGCATTCATGCCGAATGGATTTTGAAAACGAAGCGCCAGCTGAACCAGATTTTGTCTGAGCGTACAGGCCAGCCGTACGAACGTGTTGAGCTTGATACGGATCGCGACAACTTCATGAGTGCAGAAGAAGCCAAGGCTTACGGATTGATTGACACGATTATCGAACGCAAAAACTGACCCGTTGTGAGGTGAAGCGCATGTTTAAGTTTAACGACGACAAAGGCCAACTGAAGTGCTCCTTCTGCGGCAAGTCCCAGGAACAGGTGCGCAAGCTGGTAGCCGGTCCTGGCGTTTACATTTGTGACGAGTGTATCGAACTGTGCAACGAAATTGTGCAGGAAGAGCTGGGCACGGAAGAAGAAATTGACATGAAGGAAATTCCAAAGCCTGTGGAAATCCGCAAAATCCTGGACGACTATGTCATCGGTCAGGACCTGGCGAAGAAATCTTTGTCGGTAGCGGTGTACAACCACTACAAGCGGATTAATTCCGGAGCGAAGATCGAAGATGTGGAGCTGCAAAAATCCAACATTTTGCTGATCGGACCTACAGGTAGCGGGAAAACGTTGCTCGCCCAAACGCTGGCGCGTATCTTGAACGTGCCGTTTGCGATCGCAGATGCCACCTCGCTGACTGAGGCTGGTTATGTGGGCGAAGACGTGGAAAACATTTTGCTCAAACTGATCCAGGCTGCTGACTACGATGTAGAAAAAGCCGAAAAAGGCATCATCTACATCGATGAGATCGATAAAGTTGCGCGCAAATCGGAAAACCCTTCGATCACACGCGATGTTTCCGGTGAAGGTGTGCAGCAGGCTCTCCTGAAAATTTTGGAGGGAACTGTTGCCAGCGTGCCACCGCAAGGCGGACGCAAGCATCCTCATCAAGAATTTATCCAGATCGACACGTCGAACATCCTGTTCATCTGTGGCGGTGCTTTCGATGGCGTAGAGCAAATCATCAAGCGCCGTTTGGGTAAAAAAGTGATTGGCTTCGGCGCTGATTTTGGCGATGGAGTCAAAGGCGATCTGAAAGCAGGCGAGTACCTGAAGTACATCCTGCCGGAAGACTTGCTGAAATTCGGTCTGATTCCGGAGTTCGTCGGCCGTTTGCCAGTTCTGGCGACATTGGAGCCTTTGGACGAGGAAACATTGGTGCGCATCCTGACAGAACCGAAAAACTCCCTGGTGAAGCAGTATCAAAAACTGCTCAGCCTGGACGGTGTTGAACTGGAGTTCGACGCTGGCGCCCTCTTGCAAATTGCCAAAGAGGCAATCAAGCGCAATACAGGGGCTCGCGGACTGCGTGCGATCATCGAGCAAATCATGCTCGATATGATGTATGAGCTGCCTTCCCGTGAAGACGTGACCAAATGCGTCATCACAGAAGAAACGGTGCGCGACAAAGTGAAGCCGCGTCTCATGACCAAAGAAGGTCAAGAGCTGCACGGCGAAACGGCATAAAGACGCTTCAAGCAAAACCATCCCGTTTTTCGGGGTGGTTTTTTTCCATATTCATCCTGTGCGCTTTGCGGGTTTATGGTTTACGTATACGGATGCGGGGCAATACTACTTGATATCGCTGAAGAGATTTTACATATGCGTAAATAAGCTGCATGGACGCATGGGAGGGACTGCATATGGACTATACCACACTGGTCATTGCTGTCATTGAAGTGGTCGTTGGGATTGTCATCGGCACCTACTTCTGGAATTTGCTGCGAGCGCAGAGAAACACGAAAACTTCCACGGAAAAAGAATCGCGAAAAGATCTGGACTCGATTCGCAAAATGAGAATGATTGCATTGACGGAGCCTTTGTCGGAAAAAACACGTCCGGCTACTTTGGAAGAAATCGTCGGCCAAGAAGACGGACTGCGCGCTTTACGAGCCGCGCTGTGCGGGCCGAATCCGCAGCACGTCATCATTTACGGTCCGCCGGGAGTGGGCAAAACGGCTGCTGCCCGGGTCGTGCTGGAAGAAGCGAAGAAAAACCAACTGTCGCCTTTTAATGCAGACGCCAAGTTTATCGAGATTGACGCCACGATCGCCCGGTTTGACGAGCGCGGCATCGCCGACCCGCTCATCGGCTCTGTTCACGATCCGATTTACCAGGGGGCAGGTTCGCTCGGGCAGGCGGGTATCCCGCAACCGAAGCCGGGTGCTGTCACGAAAGCACATGGCGGGATGCTGTTCCTTGACGAGATCGGGGAGTTGCATCCTGTACAGATGAACAAACTGTTAAAAGTGCTCGAAGACCGCAAAGTCATGCTGGAAAGCGCTTATTACAGCGAGGAAAACAACCAGATTCCTTCGCATATTCATGATGTATTCAAGTATGGACTGCCAGCGGATTTCCGCTTGGTCGGGGCAACGACGCGGCTGCCGGATGAATTGCCAGCGGCTTTGCGCTCCCGCTGCCTGGAAATTTTCTTTCGCCCGTTGAAAGGGGCGGAAATCGGCAGCATCGTGCGCACAGCCGTTCCGAAAATGCATATGAACATTGATGAGGACGCGGTGTCCGTCATCGAGCGGTATGCCACCAACGGCCGCGAAGCGATCAATACATTGCAAATCGCCGCCGGAATTGCCTTGACCGAGGAACGCAAAAACATCATCGCGCAAGATGTGGAGTGGGTCGTGCACAGCAGCCAGAAGTCGCCGCGCCCTGAAAAACAGGTGCATGATACGCCACAAGTCGGTCTGGTGAACGGGCTTGCCGTTTACGGGCCGAACATGGGCAGCGTCATGGAGCTGGAAGTGACCGCTACGCCTGCTGCTGTGCCCGGACAAGGCCGGATGGCCATGACAGGGATGGCAGAGGAAGAGGAGATGGGCAGCCGCAGTCGCACCATCCGCAGGAAGTCGATGGCAAAAGGTTCGATTGAAAACGTCCTGACCGTCCTCAGCCGCATGGGTGTTCGCCCGTACGATTACGATCTGCACATCAATTTTCCGGGCGGTGTTCCGGTCGACGGGCCATCAGCGGGAATTACCATCGCGACCGCCATTTACTCCGCGATCACGGAAGTGCCGGTCGACAATTTGCTCGCCATGACTGGAGAGGTAAGCATTCACGGCAAAGTGAAGCCTGTCGGCGGAGTCGTCGCCAAAGTAGAGGCAGCCAAACAAGCGGGAGCCACACGCGTGTTGATCCCCGAGGAAAATTGGCAGAGCATTTTTGCCGACATGAAAGGCATTGAGGTCATTCCTGTCTCAACGGTGTCGCAAGTCATTGAACTGGCTGTTCCGCAAGTCGCTGTACAGGAGGAAGAAGCGCCCGGCTTTACGCTCCAGCTTCCGGCGGAGGATCTGGCTTCCTCGCCTATGACCCTGTAGCAGTCGCGTGCGCCCGCAGATTAGACATCGGATTGTGTTTGCGCTACAATGGTAAAAAGCTTCTGCTTGCAAAGAGCCCGGGGCCCTACCCGGCCTGTTACGGGCTCCCCAAATGGCGGGAAGATCAGTTTTTCTCGCGCTTGCTTTTGGGGTGATTCGGATATGCCGGGTGGGCAAAAAACGGCTTTGGGAGCCGTTTTTGTCTGTTATCAGGCTCTTGGTAAGAGGGATAGATCAACAAGGAGAGGTGCATCCGCTTGGGCGAACGTTCCGGTAAACGAGAATTACCGCTTCTCCCGTTGCGAGGATTGCTTGTGTATCCGACCATGGTACTCCACCTGGACGTTGGACGGGAAAAGTCCATCCGCGCGCTGGAGCAAGCCATGGTGGACGACAACAAGATTTTGCTTGCAACACAGGAAGAAGTCCACATAGAGGAGCCAGATGCAGAGCAAATCTACAGCATCGGTACCGTTGCGCGTGTCAAACAAATGCTAAAGCTGCCAAACGGCACAATCCGTGTATTGGTGGAAGGGCTGCAACGCGCGAAGATTGAGGAATATCTTCAACAGGAAGATTATTTCGTCGTGTCTATTACATACTTGCAAGAAGAAAAAACGGAGGAAAACGAAGTAGAAGCCTTGATGCGCTCGCTGTTGAACCATTTCGAGCAATACATCAAGCTTTCCAAAAAGGTTTCTCCCGAGACGCTGACATCCGTGACAGACATTGAAGAGCCAGGCCGACTGGCTGACGTGATTGCTTCCCATTTGCCGCTGAAAATGAAGGACAAACAGGAAATTTTGGAGACGGTCAACATCAAGGAGCGGCTCGAAATTTTGCTGGATATCCTGAACAACGAGCGCGAGGTTCTGGAGCTGGAGCGCAAGATCGGCAACCGGGTGAAAAAGCAGATGGAGCGCACGCAAAAGGAATACTACTTGCGTGAGCAAATGAAAGCGATCCAGAAAGAACTGGGCGACAAGGACGGCCGTCAGGGAGAAGTGGATGAGTTGCGCTCGCAGTTGGAGAAGTCCGACGCTCCCGAGCGAATCAAGACGAAAATCGAAAAAGAGCTGGAGCGCCTGGAAAAAATGCCGGCGACTTCCGCAGAAGGCTCTGTCATTCGCACGTATATCGACACCCTTTTGGCGCTGCCATGGACGAAAACGACCGAGGACAATTTGGATATCCATCACGCGCAGGAAGTTCTGGACGAGGATCACTACGGACTGGAAAAGCCGAAAGAACGCGTGCTGGAGTATTTGGCTGTGCAAAAGCTGGTCAATTCCATGCGCGGGCCGATTCTCTGTCTGGTTGGACCTCCGGGGGTAGGGAAAACTTCCCTCGCCCGTTCGATCGCACGCGCACTGGAGCGCAACTTCGTGCGGATTTCGCTCGGAGGCGTGCGCGATGAAGCGGAAATTCGCGGTCATCGCCGCACGTATGTAGGTGCTCTGCCAGGGCGAATCATCCAGGGAATGAAGCAGGCTGGCACGATCAATCCGGTCTTTTTGCTCGATGAGATCGACAAGCTGGCATCCGATTTCCGCGGAGATCCTGCTTCCGCGCTTCTCGAAGTGCTGGACCCGAACCAGAACGACAAGTTCAGCGACCACTATATTGAAGAGACGTACGATCTGACGAATGTCATGTTCATCACGACGGCGAACAGTCTCGATACGATTCCGCGTCCGCTTCTCGACCGGATGGAGGTCATCTCGATCTCCGGCTACACCGAGCTGGAAAAGCTCAACATCATGCGCGGGTACTTGCTGCCCAAACAGATGGAGGAGCACGGTCTTGGCAAGGATAAGCTGCAAGTGCACGAAGATGCCATGCTGAAGCTCATCCGCCTGTATACGCGTGAAGCAGGCGTGCGCAACTTGAACCGGGAATCCGCCAATGTATGCCGCAAAGCAGCGAAGCTGATCGTCAGCGGAGAAAAGAAGCGTGTCGTGGTCACGGCCAAAACATTGGAGACGCTGCTCGGAAAACCGCGCTTCCGCTACGGATTGGCAGAGCAAAAAGACCAGATCGGCTCCGTAACAGGTCTTGCCTGGACACAGGCAGGCGGGGATACGTTGAACGTAGAGGTCAGCATTTTGCCTGGAAAAGGCAAGCTCACCCTGACCGGAAAACTCGGCGATGTGATGAAGGAATCGGCGCAGGCTGCGTTCAGCTACATTCGCTCGCGCGCGGACCAGTGGGGAATTGATCCGGCCTTCCATGAGAAGAACGACATTCACATTCACGTTCCAGAAGGCGCGATTCCGAAAGACGGTCCGTCCGCAGGGATTACGATGGCGACCGCGCTTGTCTCGGCTCTGACCCAGGTTCCTGTGAAAAAAGAAGTGGGCATGACCGGGGAAATCACGCTCCGCGGCAAAGTGCTGCCGATTGGCGGCCTGAAAGAAAAGTGCATGTCAGCCCATCGCGCTGGCTTGACGACGATTATTTTGCCAAAAGACAACGAGAAAGACATTGAAGATATTCCGGAGAGCGTGCGAAAAGAACTGACTTTTTATCCGGTCGAGCACCTGGATGAAGTATTGCGCCACGCTCTGACCAAACAGCCGACAGCAGGTGACAAAGCATGAAAGTAACATCATCCGAGTTCGTCATCAGCGCTGTCGGACCGAAACAATACCCGGAGGACGGCCTGCACGAGATTGCGCTGGTAGGCCGCTCCAACGTGGGCAAGTCTTCCTTGCTCAACAAAATGATGAACCGCAAAGGGCTTGCCCGCATCAGCTCGCGGCCCGGCAAGACCCAGACGCTGAACTACTTCCGCGTCAATCAGATGCTCTATTTCGTCGATTTCCCCGGCTACGGCTACGCCAAGGTCGCGAAGACGATCAAGGAACAATGGGGAAAAATGATCGAAGGCTACCTGAAAAACCGCGAACAGCTGCGGTTTGTCATCCAGCTGGTTGACATTCGCCACGCACCGTCCAAGGACGACGTGGCGATGTACGACTGGTGCAAACAGATCGGCATTCCTACAGTGATCGTGGCGACCAAGGGCGACAAAATTGCCCGTGGACGCTGGCTGCAACATACAAAAATCATTCGTCAGACTTTGAACATGCGTGGCGGCGATACGATCATCGTGTTTTCTTCGGAAACAGGACAAGGCAAAGATGAGCTGTGGGGAGAAATCATGCGCCGTCTGCGCGAAAGCAACGAGTCTGCACAGGAAGCGGGAGCAGCAGCTTCGGTTCCGGCAGCGACCTCAAGCGAGTCAGAGTAAGGGAAGAGAAAAAGTCCAAGACCCAATCCGCAACTGGGAAGGGGAGGCATTCTTGTGAGCAAACTGGCTTGCTTTGCCGTACGCGGTGTGATCGAAGGCTTCTACGGAACGCCCTGGACGCATGCAGAGCGGCTGGACATGATTGATTTTTTGCATCGGCACGATTACAATGCCTATTTCTACTCGCCAAAAGACGATCTGTTTTTGCGGGAGCGCTGGATGGAGCCGCACCCGACAGAAGCGATGCGTCAGCTGGACGAACTGATTGACAGCACAAGGCAGCGCCAGATGCAGTTCGTCTACTGTTTAAGCCCCGGCCTTAGCATGGAATATGCGAATCCGGTCCATATCAAGCAGCTTGTTCAAAAATATCGGACGATGTACGACAAAGGCGTCCGGTATTTTTCCTTGTTGTTTGACGACATTCCCATGCACTTGCTGCATGAGCAAGACATTGCGCAGTTCGCTCACCTGGCAGACGCTCACGTGCAAACGGCCAGCCGGGTATGGGAGATGATGCAAGGATGGGGCGAGCCGGTCAGGCTGTTTGTTTGTCCGACCCAGTACAAAGGGATTGGCAAAGAGCCGTATATCCAGCATCTCGGCCAGCATTTGTCCGAAGAGATGGATTTGTTCTGGACGGGACGCTTCGTCTGTTCTCCGTACTTGACAGATGGGGATGCTGTACGCTTTGCCGAGTACACGCGCCACAAGCCGTTTTACTGGGACAACTACCCAGTGAACGATCTGGCTATGGCAAACGAGCTGCACATCGGCCCCTTGCGCCATCGCGACCCCGACTTGTGGCAACACGCCTCGGGTTATGTGGCGAATGCGATGTCGCTGCCGGAGTGTTCCAAGATTCCGTTGATGACGACGGCTGCGTATTTGCGCGATCCGTACGGCTACGATCCGCACATCGCCTGGAAACAGGCGGTGGCAGAGGTAGCGGGTGATGCCGATGCCGATGCTTTTTTCGCGTTTGCCGATAATGTGCAAAGCTCGTTTTTGTGTGAAGTCGAGTCGCCGCGTCTGCTCGAAGCGTTTCTGTCCTTTCGCTTTCAGTTTTTGCAGGGGGATCGGAACAAAGCAGTCTCTGAGCTGAACTTGCTTTTCCGCGAGATGGAGCAGACCGCCCACCAGCTGCTGGGAGGAATGAGCAACTACAAGCTCGCGAAGGAAGCGCGGCCGTGGATTGAAAAATACCGCCATTGGGCAAAAGTGGGGCAATCGGCTGTCGCCTTGATCGACCACGGAACGAGCGGTCGAGTGCCGCATGCGGCTTTCCACCTGATGCGGCTGCGGCAGTGGCTCAAGCGGACGGAGCGATTGCCGCAAAAAGTGTGCGGGCAAGTCATGCAGCTGTTTGTCGATGCCATTTTGCAGGAAGTGAAAAAAAGCTCCTGACGCGCGATCCAGGCGCGTCGGAGCTTGTTGGCCGCAAGCGGTCACAGCCAATTTCATGGAAAAAGGTTCCTTTTCCAGCGGGGAGAAGGAACCTTTTTTCTGTCATTTTTGCCACTCAGTCAGGCCGATTCGCGGCCTGCTTTTGTTTTGTCTTTTCGCTCGCGAGCTTGCTGGAGCCATTGGGCGATCGGCAGCTCTGCCAGGATCATTCCGGTAAAAATCATCAAGCAGCCAGTCAGCTGTCGTCCGTTCAATACTTCATGAATGAAGATGTACGAAGTAAGGGCGGCAAACACAGGCTCAAGGGCGAAAATGAGTGCCACTCGCGTCGAGCTGGTTTGCTTTTGCAAAGCCGTCTGGGCCAAAAAGGCAAGCGCGGTCGCAAAGATCGACGTGACGATCAGGCCCATTGCCACTTCGGGGATGAACAAGATCGCCGGATCAAACGCACGGCTCCAGTCTTCGAAGAAAAAAGCGTAGAGCCAGCTCATGACCGCGACGGTGCCCAGTTGAACGATGGCGAGCGGCAAGGCCGAGAAGTGTGGCGCGTACTTTCCGGTAAAAACGATCTGCATGGCGAAGCAAATCGCACAGCCGAACACGAGCGCATCACCCAGGTTGAACGAAAACTCCTGATTTTGGGTCAGCAAATACAAGCCTGCTGCTGCGAGAATCACGCCAATGACGGCGACAACCTTGATTCTGTCGCGCAAAAGCAAAAAAGAGAACAGCGGCACGAGCACGACAGACAAGCCTGTAATAAATCCGGCTTTGGAAGGCGTCGTGTAAAGCAGGCCGACTGTTTGCAGAGCGTAGCCAAGACAGAGCCAGAAGCCGAGAATGATGCCAGCGCGAATGATCGGACCGCGGAACTCGGTAAGCTGGCGACGATTGCGAATCAATAGAATGACGAGCAAAAACAGAGCGGCTACTGTGAAGCGCACAGCATTGAACGTGTTGGGGGGCAGTGAGGCGATCGCCTGCTGTACGATTAAAAATGTGGTTCCCCAGACCAAAGCGATAAGAAGCAGCGTTATGTCTGCCATCCATGGTTTTCTCAATGCTTCTTTTCTCTCCTCCCGGCTTGTTTACGAAATTTTATATTTATAGACGTATAGCCAGCATCATACGGTATCGGCAATGGGATTTCAAGCGGATTTATGCGCCATTTGTCGCTTTTTGCCGCGGTTTGCACCCTAGCGATTCGACTCTATGAGCGCCCAAAAGTGCGTTCAGTTAATAAACTTTTCACAATTACTCATGTCCGTTTACGGGCATAATGTTATAATAATAGTGCATTTTACATATGGCGTATGCAAGTATGTCATTCTGGGAGGACATTATGGATATTCTTTTGCTGGGCTTAAATTATAAAACGGCACCTGTCGAAGTTCGCGAAAAGTTTACATTCAGCGATGATGGGACTGTGCGCGCTCTTCATCTTCTCTCCCAGACGAAGAGTATTGCAGAATGTGTCATCTTGGGGACATGCAACCGTACGGAAATTTACGTCGTTTGCGATCAGGCGAATATCGGCCGGGACTATTCGCGTCGTTTTTTGGCGGAATGGTTCGGTGTGGAAAAAGAACGATTCAAGGATCACCTCTATATAAAAGAGAACGAACAGGCAATCGACCATCTGTTTAGAGTGTCTGCTGGTCTTGATTCGATGGTGATGGGAGAGACGCAAATTCTCGGTCAGGTGCGCGATGCCTTTTTGATGGCGCAAGAGCAGAAAACGACGGGAACCGTGTTCAACACGCTGTTCAAGCAAGCGATTACGTTCGCGAAGCGTGCCCATACGGAGACGGCTATCGGACAAAACGCCGTTTCGGTCAGCTATGCGGCGGTTGAACTGGGCAAAAAAATATTCGGCTCTTTCGCCGGGAAGTCCGTCCTGATTGTCGGAGCGGGCAAAATGAGCGAGCTGACTGCCAAACATTTGCACGCCAACGGTTCCGAACGCGTCACGGTAGCAAACCGCACGCTGGAGAGAGCGCAGCTTTTGGCGGAAAAATTCAAAGGGGATTCCTGTACGATGGAGCAGTTGCCTGAGGCGCTGCTCACCGCAGACATCGTCATCAGCTCGACGGGAGCGACCGGGTACGTCCTCGGCAAGCAAGATTTGGCGCCGATCATGAAGCAGCGGAAGCACCGCCCGCTGTTCATGGTGGATATTGCGGTTCCCCGTGACCTGAACCCTGATCTGCACGATCTGGATAACGTCTTTTTGTACGATATCGATGATCTGGAAGGCATCGTCGCAAGCAACGTCGCAGAGCGCTCGCGGGAAGCGGAGCGACTGGAGGCTATGATCGAAGAGGAAATCATGGCGTTTACCGCCTGGTACCAGACGCTCGGAGTAGCGCCGCTGATCGCTGCCCTGCGTGAAAAAACGCTCACCATTCAAGGCGAAGCGATGCGCAAGATTGAAAACAAGCTGCCAAACTTGACGGAGCGCGAGATGCACATCATCCGCAAGACGACAAAAGGGATCGTCAATCAGCTAATGCATGATCCGGTTGTCCGTCTGAAGGAGATGGCAGCTACCAAATCCGGAGAAGAAGTGCTGGACATTTTCACCAAGATGTTTGCTCTGGAAGAAATCCTGGAACGCAAAGAGCAGGAGGCGATCTGGGCAGACGATAAAACAAAACAACCAGCAGCTCGTGAAAAGGTATTGGCTTCCCGCCTGCCGGACTAACAACCTTCTTTGCAAAAACGATACTGCCATCGATAGAAACCGATAGGGAAAGAGGGGAGAGAGTGCATGGCCGAGGTGAGATGGATCTACGACCTGACGATCTTTCTCTACGCTGCAAGTGTTCTCTTCTATTTTAACGACTTCTTGCAAAGCAACCGGAAAGTCAATCGTTTGGCTTTCGGGTTGCTTATTGTCGTTTGGGCCTTGCAAACCGCTTTTTTTGTGTCGCAAACGGTGATGAAAGCTTATTTTCCTGTCATTACACTGTTTGAGACGCTGTTTTTTTACTCATGGGTGCTGGTAAGTCTGTCGCTTGCCATTCACTATTTTTTTCGCATTGATTTACTGGTTTTTTTTACAAATATCATCGGATTTGTCGTCCTGGTCATGTCGATGTTTTTGCCAGAGACGCCCATCGTCGCTGTATCCAGTGTGCTGACCTCTGAGCTTCTGTTGACACATGTGACGCTGGCGATGTTCAGCTACGGAGCTTTCTCTCTGTCGATGATCTTTTCAGCGATGTACCTGTTGCAGCATAAGATGCTCAAGGAGCGCCGCTGGACTCCGCTTTTGCGCAGATTGCCCAGTCTCGATCAATTGGAGGGCTACGCTTACCGGATGAATATGCTCGGTGTGCCGATGCTGCTGCTCTCGATTGTGCTGGGGATCATTTGGGGAAAAATGGTACTGCCGGAGAAATTTTTGCTGGATTCCAAAGTCGTGCTCTCTTTGCTCGTCTTGGCCAGCTATTCGTTCTGGCTGTACAAGCGATTTCGCGATACGATGCAAATGCGCAGGATGGCGCAATGGAACGTCTTGGCGTTTTTGCTTTTGCTCATCAATTTCTTAGGAATCACGACATCTACATTTCACAGCTGGTGGTAGCGGCTGTTCATCAAGGAGGCTGTCATGGGAAAATGGAAAGTGGGTACGCGGCGCAGCAAGCTGGCGCTCACCCAGACGAAGTGGGTTGTAGCGAAACTGCAGGAAATCGCGCCGGAAGCTGATTTTGAACTGCATGAGATTGTGACAAAAGGCGACCGGATTCTCGATGTTACTCTGTCCAAGGTGGGCGGAAAAGGCTTGTTCGTCAAAGAAATCGAACAGTCTTTGTACGACAAGGAAACGGATTTGGCGGTGCACAGCTTGAAAGACATGCCAGCCGAATTGCCGGAAGGACTCGTGATCGGAGCGATTCCGAAGCGCGTTGACCCGCGGGACGTTCTGCTTTCCCTGGATGGAAAAACGCTTGATGAGCTGCGGGAGGGGGCGCTGGTCGGAACCAGCAGCCTGCGCCGCAGTGCGCAAATTCTCGCGCATCGCCCGGACATTCAGATCGAGTCGCTGCGTGGAAACATTGATACGCGCATCCGCAAGCTGGAAGAAGGCAACTTCGATGCGATCATTTTGGCGGCAGCGGGTCTGGAGCGCGTCCAGTATGCGGGAAACATTTCGCAATATTTGCCCGTGGAAATCAGCCTGCCAGCTGTCGGACAGGGTGCGCTCGCCATCGAATGCCGCGCAGATGATGAAGAGACGCTGGCCCTGTTGAAACAGCTTGATGATGAGCCTACGCGTCTGGCTGTTACAGCCGAGCGCAGCTTCCTGCACAAGCTGCAAGGCGGCTGTCAAGTTCCGATCGGGGCGTATGCGACCGTGGATGAGGCGAAGCAGATCACTTTGACAGGCATGGTCGGCTCGCCGGATGGAAAACAGCTGTTCAAAAACACGGCGACAGGCACGGATGCGCTGGCGCTCGGCGTTCAGGTGGCGGAAGCGCTGCTCGCGCAAGGAGCGGGCGAGGTGCTCGCACAAGTTTTGCGGGAGAACCAGGAATGACAGCCGTCGGATCGCGCGGGCCGCTGACAGGCAAGCAGATCATGGTGACGCGCGCCAAAAGCCAGGTTCAGGAACTGGTGGACAAAATCGAACATTTGGGCGGAGAGGCTTATGCCTTTCCGCTTCTGAAAATGATCCCGCCTGCGGACAATGCGAGGCTGGATGAAGCCATCGCCGAGTTGTCCAGCTATGAGTGGGTCATTTTTACGAGTGTCAATGGCGTGCGTTTTTTTCTGGATCGGATGCAGCAGCTGGAAGTCGGTCTTCAAGCATTCGCAGGGAGGATTGCCGCAGTCGGTCCCAAGACGGCTCAGGCTCTGACCAGCCACGGTCTTGAGGTTGCCGTGATCCCTTCCGACTACGTAGCCGAGGGATTGCTCGCCAGTTTGCACGAACAGCTGCGTCCTGGCCAGCGTGTTTTGCTGCCGCGAGCGGACATTGCCCGCAAAGCGCTGCCAGCCGAATTGCAAGAACGGGGACTTGCGGTGACAGAGGTGGACGTTTATCATACGGTCATCGACGCATCGCTTGCGCCGGAAGCGGCAAAAGAGTTGCAGCAAGGTCGCATTGATGTCATCTTGTTTACCAGCTCGTCTACCGTGACTCACTTCATCCAGGCGATGTCGCCTTATGCGACGCCAGGCTGGCTCGATCAGGTGCGGATCGCCTGCATCGGTCCGATCACAGCTGATACAGCCAGACAGAACGGGCTTGTTGTCGATGTGGTCGCGAGCGAGTACACGGTGGATGGACTGTTAGAAGCTTTACTAGAGAATCTGGGAGGGAATTGACATGGCACTTACATTTGACCGTCATCGCCGTCTGCGCCAAAGCGCGGCTATGCGCAATCTGGTACGAGAAAATCACATTCACCTGGAAGATCTGATTTATCCTTTGTTTGTCGTGGAAGGAACCGGCATCAAAAATGAAATTGCTTCGATGCCAGGCGTGTACCAGTTCTCTCTGGATGTTTTGGCGGAAGAAATGAAAGAGATTGTGGCGCTGGGAATCCAGTCCGTGCTGATGTTCGGGGTGCCGGAGCACAAGGATGCTTGCGGGACAGAGGCGTACAACGACGATGCGGTTACGCAGCAAGCCATCCGTCAGATCAAGGAAGCCCACCCGGAAATGATCGTGATTGCCGATACGTGCCTGTGTGAGTACACGGACCACGGTCATTGCGGCGTCATTCACAATGGCGAAGTCGTCAACGACGAGACGCTTGAGCTTTTGGCAAAAACAGCGGTCTCCCAGGCAAAAGCGGGCGCTGACATCATCGCTCCGTCCAACATGATGGACGGATTTGTCGTTGCGATCCGCGAAGCTTTGGATGAAGCAGGCTTTTCCCATATTCCGATCATGTCCTACGCAGTGAAATACGCTTCCGCCTTCTACGGCCCATTCCGCGATGCCGCTGGTTCGACACCGCAATTCGGCGATCGCAAAAGCTACCAGATGGACGCGGCAAACGCACGGGAAGGACTGCGGGAAGCGGCTTCTGATGTAAAAGAAGGGGCAGACTTTTTGATCGTGAAGCCAGGTCTGGCTTTCATGGACATGGTGCTGCGCCTGCGCGAGAACTTCAACCTGCCGATCGTCGCCTACAACGTGAGTGCCGAATACTCCATGGTCAAAGCGGCAGCCCTCAACGGCTGGATTGATGAAGAGCGCATCGTAATGGAGGCGCTGCTTGGCTTCAAACGGGCTGGTGCAGACTTGATTATTACGTATCATGCCAAAGATGTAGCAAAATGGCTGGCGAGGTGAGCAAAAGATGATGAGAGAAAAATCGACTCAGTTGTTTGCAGAAGCACAGCATTACATACCTGGTGGAGTGAACAGCCCGGTGCGGGCGTTCAAGAGTGTGGGCGGCAATCCTGTCTACATTGAAAAAGGGGAAGGCTCCCGCATTTTTGATGTGGACGGCAACACCTACATCGACTATATCGGCTCGTGGGGACCGCTGATTCTCGGTCATGCGCATCCGCGCGTGCTGGCGGCGATTACGGAAGTCGCTGCGCTCGGAACCAGCTTCGGTGCTCCGACAGAGCGCGAAACCGAGATGGCGAAGCTCGTATGTGAGCTGGTTCCATCCGTGGAAGTTGTGCGCATGGTCAACTCGGGTACAGAAGCGACGATGAGCGCTCTGCGTCTCGCCCGCGGCTACACGAAGCGCAACAAAATCATGAAGTTCGAAGGCTGTTACCACGGCCATGCCGACAGTCTGCTGATCAAAGCCGGTTCTGGCGTAGCGACGCTCGGTTTGCCGGATAGTCCGGGCGTGCCAGAAGGAACCGCTGTGAATACAATCACAGTGCCATACAACGATTTGGACAGCGTCAAGCTCGCTTTCGAGCACTTTGGCGACGATCTGGCTGCGGTCATTGTCGAGCCAATCGGAGGCAACATGGGCGTAGTGCCGCCACAGCCCGGTTTTTTGGAGGGGCTGCGTGAAATCACCAAGCAATACGGCGCGTTGCTCATTTTCGATGAAGTCATGACAGGCTTCCGTGTAGCGCTTGGCGGCGCTCAACAACTGTACGGCATCACGCCTGACCTGACCACGATGGGCAAAGTCATCGGCGGCGGTCTTCCGGTGGGAGCGTACGGCGGCAAACGGGAAATCATGCAGCAGATTGCCCCGGCAGGACCGATCTATCAGGCGGGAACGCTGTCCGGCAACCCGCTGGCAATGGCGGCAGGCTTGACTACCTTGCAAGAGCTGAGCAAGCCAGGTGCTTACGAGTATTTGGAAAAGCTGTCTGTGCGACTGGGTGAGGGACTGGCAGAAAATGCTCGCAAGCTGGGTATCCCGCACACGCTCAACCGGGTTGGCTCCATGGTATGCCTGTTCTTTACCGATACGCCAGTCATCAACTACGAGACGGCGAAAACAGCTGATTTGGACCGTTTCTCGGCTTACTTCAGCTATTTGCTGGAAGAAGGCGTCATGATCCCGCCGTCCCAGTTTGAAGGGATGTTCGTTTCCTTGGCACATACGGAAGAGGACATTGAACGGACGATTGAAGCGAGCTACCGCGCTATGAAAAAGGCGCTGGAAGCTGAATAAACAAGAGAGCGACACCTTCTGCAACTGCGCAGGAGGTGTTTTTTTAGTTTTTTTGTAAAGATCGGCTGGAAGAAGCAGGATATTGCCGTAACGGATGAGAATACGAGGGGAGCAAAAAAGAGCGAGGTGGAGTCATGGAAGGAACAATTGTACAGGTGCCAGAAAAACACGTGGTAGGACTCAGCTTTTCCGGCTCGTTTTCCATGTTGATCGAGCACATGCCCAAGCTGTGGGAAACGTTTTTGCAGCGACAAGGGGAGATTCCGCTTATGGTGCAGCCCGACGTGCGCTATGACATCAGTGACGAGAACCAGACGTACCAAATGTATACCGAGTATATCGTGGTAGAGGTAGAAGGCTTTGAAAAAATTCCTCCTGGCATGGTCGGGTTCACGCTTCCAGCCAGAACGTACGCCCGCTTCACCCATGCAGGACCGATGGAGACGGTGCAGGACACGTACCGTCAGTTGTTTGGCTGGCTTGACGCACACGGCCACCAGGTCGATCCGCAAGCTTTGCGCATGGAACGGTACGACCAGCGCTTCATTCCTTCCGTGCATCCCCGGCAAAGAGCGGAGAACACGTACGAAATTTTCATTCCGCTCCGCTAAGCGACAAGGGAACAACACCTCTTTTTGCTTTTTGGCGAGGAGATGTTCCTTTTGATTTCACCATTCTGCACCCAAATTCGTATACTGTTAAAAAACAGGGACGAGGTGTACAGGTGGTGAGATTGAGATGGCGTTATCGGAAGCGCCTGCGTAAACGGTACGGCCGACTGATCTGGAAGGTCAAAAGCCGCAAAGGACGCAAGGGATACTTCAAATCGACGGTATATCGGCATCATCGCAAAAATTACCGCATTCTCGTAGCAAACGAGTACATCGCCGCGCATTTGGCGAAAAGCCTCGGGGTGCCTGTCGCAAAAGTGATGCAAGCCCAAGTGCGCGGGCCAAACGGCCGGATCAAGCGTGGAATTATTTCCATCAAGGGCAAAGGCAGCAAAGTGATCCACTGGAAAAAAGTCAAAAAGAAATGGCTGAAAAAACCGCACAAGCACATCAAAGGGGCCAAAAAGCTGGCGCGGCTCGTCGCTTTTGACGCCTGGATTCTCAACCCGGATCGCTCCAACCGCAACCTGATTCTGCACAAGAAAAAGTCGTGGAAGAAGTACAAATGGTACGGAATCGATCATGGGATTTCCTTGTTTGGTAATCCTACTAAATGGAATCTGCGCCGCGCCAGGAAAAAGTTTTCCTGCAAAAAAGCCTACAAGTTTTGCCTGCATTCCGGCGAAAAGAAAAAACAGCGCATTCCCAAAGGGCTGAAGCGCTTTACCCGCGACAACCGCAAGCAACTGGAAAAAATGGTCAAGAAAATCCAGTCCTTGCCCAAAGGAAAGCTCAAAAAAGCGATTCGCCGAGTACCCAAGGGCTTGTTGACACGGGCAGAAAAACGGTTTATCGAAAAAGTGCTGCTGTGTCGTCGCAAGCATTTGAAAAAGGCATTGAAGCGGATTTCCAAGCATTTCGGGTAGCGTTGGAGTGCTTGACCCATCTAGTAAATGAAGTGGAACAGATGGCCTGGAGGAGGCTGTTTTTTCAAGCGTTGCAGTCAGCGCTGGCAACTGGCACGCGGGCAGGCTGAACCAATCACCAAGGAGCGATGCACATGCGAAAAGAAATTCAACTGACAAACGGAGTCAAGCTCGCCTATGTAGAGGAGGGCACAGGGGAAGCGGTCGTTCTCTTGCACGGCTTCTGCGGCAGCTCGCGCTACTGGGACAAGCTGATCCCGTTGTTGTCCCGCACTCACCGTGTATTGGCTGTTGATTTGCGGGGACACGGCCACAGCGCTGCTCCGGACGAGCCTTATTCCATGGAACGGTTTGCCGAGGACATCGCGCTTTGGGCGGAAGCAGCAGGGCTTGCGAAATTCCATCTGTTCGGCCATTCGCTCGGCGGCTATGTGACACTCGCTTTTGCTGAAAAGCACGCGGACAAGCTGGCAAGCTTCGGGCTGATTCACTCCACGCCGTTCCCGGATGACGAAGCGGCCAAGGCGAATCGCAACAAAGGAGCCGACAGCATTCGCGAAAACGGGATGGAGCCGTTTATCAAAGCGCTTGTGCCCAAGCTGTTTGCACCTGATCACGTCGCTTCACTCACGCAAGAGGTCCAAACCGCAAAAGACATCGGGTTCGCCACCAGTCCGGTTGGCGCGATTCAAACGCTTTATGCGATGCGAGATCGCCCGGACCGCAATCACGTTTTGCAAGAGACAGCGCTGCCTGTGCTTTTGGTTGCAGGGGCAAAAGACCAGATCATTCCGGTAGAAAAAACGTTCACTGTGGAACGAAGTCATGTGGTTCATAGGTTGTTGCCTGATGCCGGACACATGGGGATGCTGGAAGCGCCGGAGCAACTGTCAGAAGCCATAGCCGATTTTGTCGGAAAAAACAGCAAATCTGCACCATCAGCCTAGCAAATTTTGCTATAATGGAAGCGTTATCCTATCTTTTTGCATACATAGATGAGAGGGGAATTTCCTATGAAAAAAGCACGTCGCATTACCATGATGGCGTTTGCATCGGTTGTCTTCGCATCGTTGCTGTCGTCCTCCGCACTCGCAGCTCCACTGCATCCTGTCAAACACGTGGACTGGATGGTGAAAAAAGCGATCGTAACAGCAGGCCAAAACGGCGACCTGGCTCTGGATCGTACCGTAACGCTCGCAGAGGCAACCGTTGTATTCTCCAAACTCAAAGGCGCTCAAATCGGTGCGGCAGCAAAAGGCGCGCACTGGGCAACTCCTTACCTGGACTGGGCAAAAGGCCAAGGGGCAGTATCCCAGGACGACTTCAAAAATCCGACGCAAGTGGTCACTTCTGCAAAACTGACGCAAATGGCTGAAAAGCTGGGCTACAAAGTCACTTTCGGAAACAAGGCGAACGTGACGCGCGGAGAGTTTTTCCAGGCGTTGGGTGACGCTGCGACGACACACGTAACCATCGCTCACACAAACGATACGCACGGACACATTCAGGAAGACAAAAGCCAAAAAGAATTTGGCTTCGCTAAAATCGCCACCTTGCTGAAAGAATGGCGTGCGGAAAACAACAACTTCCTTTTGCTGGATGCAGGTGATACGTTCCAAGGAACCGTATTCGTCAACCAGTTCAAGGGCGAATCCGTCGTTCCAATCCTGAACAGCCTCGACTACAATGTGATGGCAGCGGGCAACCACGAGTTTGACTTCGGCTACGAGCAATTGCTGAAACTGCGCGACATGCTGGAACATCCGGTCATTTCCGCGAACGTGTTCAAAGCGGATGGCAAAGAGCTGTTGCTGCCAACCTTCAAGGCTGAAATCGGCGGCAAAAAATTCGCGTTTGTCGGCTTTGTGGCTGAAGACACTCCTGTTTTGACTCACCCTGACAACGTGAAGGGTCTGACCTTCAAGAACCCGGTTGAAGTGGCAAAAGCAGTTGTGCCGCAACTGAAAAAAGAAGTCGATCACGTCATCGTCGTCTCCCATATCGGGGTAGATGTGGACCGCGAAATCGCGAAAAACGTTCCTGGCATCGACCTGATCGTCGGCGGCCACTCCCATACGCCACTGAAAGAGCCTGAGCTGGTCAACGGCACATACATCGTTCAGGACTGGGAATACGGCAAGTCTTTGGGACGCGCTGACCTGTACTACCTGGGCAAAGAGCTGGTTGCATTCAGCGGCGGCTTGAAAGAATACGATGAAACTGTCGTTGCCGATCCGGAAGTTGACAAAATGGTTCAGGAAATTGTGAAGAAAATTGATTCCGTCATGAATGTGGTCATTGCAAAATCCGAGGTTCCACTGGACGGCGACCGCACGCTTGTACGCGCGAAGGAAACCAACGTAGGTAACCTGATTACCGATATCATGCTGGAGCGCACGAAGTCGATCAAAGGACATGAAGCGGATGTAGCGCTGGCAAACGGCGGCGGTATCCGTACACAGCTTCCGGCTGGAGACATTACAAAGAAAAACCTGTACACGCTGCTCCCGTTTGAAAACAACACACTGTCTGTTGTGGAAGTGACGGGAGAAGAGCTGAAGCAGGCGCTGGAAAACGGCGTGAGCCAAGTGGGCACAGGAGCAGGACGCTTCCCGCAAATCAGCGGCATGAGCTTTACTTACAACCCGACAAAACCGGTTGGCGAGCGCGTCCTGGAAGTGAAGGTAGGCGACAAGCCGCTTGACCTGACCAAAACTTACAAAGTAGCGACCATCGACTTCCTGGCAGCTGGCGGCGATGGCTACGAGTCCTTTAAAAAGCCGTTCTTCAACACAGGCTTGTCCATGTACAGCATCGTGGAAGAAGGATTGATGAAGCGCAAAGTGGTCAATCCGAAAGTAGAAGGACGTATTGTCGAAGTAAAATAAAGGTTGTGACGGATCAGACAGGGAAGATGTTCACTTCCCTGTCTTTTCTATCATAAAGTACCTTGCAATATACAGTAGCAATTTGGTAAGCTTTGACATGGGTGATGGACAATGAACGTACAGTTTAAAAAAGGTGTCCTGGAGCTGTGTGTTCTCGTGTTGACCGCCAAACGCGACAGATACGGATATGAACTGGTCGCGAGCATCTCCGAGAAGTTTCATATTGCGGAAGGGACCGTCTACCCTTTGCTGCGCCGATTGACCCTGGAAGGCTTTTTTGAAACCTATCTGACAGAATCGCAAGAAGGGCCGCCACGAAAATATTATCGGCTGACCGAGCAGGGAAGACGCTACATGAATGATCTCGTGCTGGAGTGGCGCATATTCAACCGCGGGGTCAACGAAATGATAGAGGAGGGACTGGGGTATGACAAGACGTGAGTTTATGGATGAGCTGGGCGCGTTGCTTGGCGATTTGCCTGACAAAGAGCGTCTGGACATCCTGGCTGATTATACCGAACATTTTTTGATCGGGATCAAGCAAGGAAAAAGTGAGCATGAAATTGCGGAAAGCCTGGGCAGCCCAAAAACGATTGCCAGAGAGCTTTTGGCCGGCTACCGGATTGATCAGGCGCAGTCCAACGCATCGGTAAGCAATATGTCCAGAGCCATTCTCGCCACGATCAGTCTGGGCTTTTTCAATCTGCTGTTTGTCCTCGGGCCGTTTTTTGGCTTGATCGGCGTGCTGATCGCCTGCTATGCCGTCTCCTTCTCGCTTCTGGTGGCACCGTTTGGCATTTTGATGGAATACGGGTATCCCGAACCGTCGCAGGAACGGCTCTTGCTCTTGTTTGGCAGCCTTGTATCGGTCGGACTGGGAGGAATGCTCACGGTAGGCTTGCTGCGCTTCACCAAGTGGATTTACAGCATGTTCCTAAAGTATCTGCAATTTAACGTGCAGATGATCAGGGGGAAATAAGATGAAAAATTGGGGAAAAAAGCTGTTCGGCATCAGCTTTCTGCTGTTTATCATCGGGGTGTGCGGGCTTGTTTGGCTGTTTTCCAAGCAAGAATATTTCGCCTTCTCGCTAAAAAAAGTCGAGCAGCAGCAAACGATTGAGCAAGATTTCAAGGCAGTGGATGTGAGCACAGGAACCGCAGATTTGGTCATTACGCCGGCAAAAGTAGAGAAAGCGACTGTGCGGCTCGTCGGAGAAGTTGCCGAGATGCAAAAAGATCGCCTGCAATTTACGAGCGAAGTAAGGCCGGACGGGACGCTTGTGGTGTACGTTCAGGAAAAGCTGCGCGTGAGCCTTTTCTATATAGGCAACGACGACTTGAAGCTGGAAGTGACGTTGCCGGAAAAGCAGTATGAGAGCATTCGCTTGAAAACCGACACAGGCAATATCACCAGCGGGGCGTTGACTGCGAGAAAAGCCGACATCGCGTCTCACACGGGTGATTTGGAGTTGAACGGCTTCGCGGGTGAGCGGCTGGACATACAGACCGACACGGGGGATATGCAGCTTGCCGGAATCCGCGCCGCTGTAACGATCGACACGGCCACAGGAGACATCGACAAGCTGATTTTGCCTGAGTTGACGCAAAATACGACAATTCGGACCGATACGGGCGATGTGCGGATGGAAGTGGAAAAGCAGCCGGAAAAGGCGCAACTGGAACTTTCCACAGATACGGGAACGATCGAGGCTGGCTGGCAAGGGATGTCCTACGAGGAAAAAGACAGGTATTACATGAAAGGAACGCTCGGAACAGCGGGGCCGAAGGTGTATGTCAAGACTTCTACGGGAGATATCCGCATTCAATAGAAGAAGTTTGGCAACAATGGTGGATAGGATTGGAAAGCGCGAAACGAAAAGATTTTGACACAAAAGAGTCATTACTTGTCGAATGCCCAGTGGTATCATATTGATGGGACAGATTATTGTGCAAAGAGAGGATTATTCATGACTTCAAAACCATTTAACGATACGTTTTTGAAAGCATGCCGCGGGGAGGCGACAGAGCATGTCCCTGTCTGGTACATGCGCCAGGCGGGACGATACCAGCCCGAATACCGCGCAATTCGCGCGAAGTATACCTTTTTTGAGATGAATTACATACCGGAAGTGTGCGCAGAAGTGACACGCCTGCCTGTAGACCAGTTGGGCGTAGATGCCGCCATTTTGTTCGCGGACATCATGACCCCGCTAAAACCGATTGGTGTCGACGTGAACATCGAGTCGGGAATTGGCCCGGTGATTGCCAATCCGATTGAGTCATTGGCGGATGTGCAGCGCCTGCTCGACCTGGAGCCGGAAACGCACGTGCCGTATATTTTGGAATCGATCAAGCTGTTGCGCGAGCAGTTGTCTGTTCCGCTGATCGGTTTTGCGGGAGCGCCGTTCACCCTTGCCAGCTACATGATCGAGGGCGGCCCTTCCAAGCATTACCACAAGACCAAAGCTTTCATGTACACGGAACCAGCAGCTTGGCAGGCGCTGATGGAGAAGCTCGGCGACTTGACGATCACGTACCTGAAGGCGCAAATCAAGGCCGGGGCGCAAGCGGTTCAAGTGTTTGACTCATGGGTAGGCGCGTTGAACGACGAAGATTATCGCGAGTACATAACGCCTGTCATGACCCGGATTTTTCAAGCGCTGAAAGAAACAGGAGTGCCGACCATCTACTTCGGAATCGGTGCGGGTCATCTTTTGCTGGATTGGAACCGCTTGCCTGTGGATGTCGTCGGTCTGGACTGGCGCACTTCCATCACGACAGCGCGCAATATGGGTGTGACCAAAACGCTCCAGGGCAACCTCGACCCGACGCTGCTGCTTGCTCCTTGGGAGAAGCTCGAAGCAAAAGCGAAAGAGATTCTCGACGAAGGTACAAAACAGCCAGGTTTCATTTTCAATCTGGGGCACGGTGTATTCCCTGACGCCAAGGTAGAAACGCTGCAAAAATTGACCGCGTTCATTCATAGCTACAAACGGGACGTGTGACCAGGAGGGGTTGGAAATGTCGAAGCCAAAAACAGGGCTTTTGCTGATGGCGTATGGAACGCCGCGCAGCCCTGAGCAAATCGAACCATACTACACGCACATTCGCCGCGGCCGCAAACCGCCGCAAGAACTGCTTGACGACTTGAGAGCCCGCTATGAGGCGGTAGATGGGCTGAACCGTTTTGCGGATATTACGGACGAGCAGGTGCGAGCGCTGACTGCGGAACTGAACAAGCGTTATCCCGATCGGGAGTTTGTCGGATACTTGGGGTTGAAGCATATTGCCCCGTTCATCGAGGATGCTGTCGAGCAGATGAAGCGAGACGGTATTGAAGAGGCGGTAAGTCTGGTTCTCGCTCCGCATTACTCCAGCTACAGCGTAAAAGAGTACAACGGCAGAGCGCAGGAGCATTCCGAATCGATCCAAGGCCCGAAAATCGAGAGCATCGAGAGCTGGTATTTGGAACCGGGCTTCATTGAATACTGGGCGAAAGCGATTGCGGGTACGTTTGCCTCGATGCCGGAAGAAGAACGCGGACAAGCCGTCGTCATCTTCTCTGCCCACAGTCTCCCGGAAAAAATCTTGAAGTCTGGCGATCCTTATCCGCAGCAACTGGAGGATACAGCCAAGCTGATTGCCGAGCAGGCCGGAATTTCCCGCTATGCTATCGGCTGGCAGAGTGCGGGCAACACGCCAGAGCCGTGGCTTGGGCCAGACGTTCAAGATTTGACGAGAGACTTGTACAAAGAGCACGGCTACCAGTCGTTCGTCTATTGTCCGGTCGGGTTCGTAGCCGAGCACCTCGAAGTGTTGTTTGACAATGATATGGAATGCAAGGCAGTAACGGAAGAGCTGGGTGTTCACTACCATCGCCCTCCGATGCCTAACGCCAGGCCTGCGTTTATTTCCTGTCTGGCTGATGCGATCGGGAAAAAGCTGGCGAACTAGGGGATTGATCACATGAGCGAGAAATCTTATCATGTAACGATTGTTGGCGGCGGCATCACCGGATTGACCGCTGCTTTTTACTTGCAAAAAGAGATCGAAGCAAAAGGGCTGCCGATTTCCTATCAGCTGCTCGAACAGCAGGATCACCTGGGCGGAAAGATCAAGACGTGGCGGCACGAAGGCTTTGTCATCGAGCTGGGACCGGATTCGTTTTTGGAGCGGAAAACGAGCGCAGGCGAGCTGGCAGCCGATTTGGGGCTTGCGCATGAACTGGTGCGCAACAGCACCGGACAGGCTTACATTTGGCACAAAAATCGCTTGCAGCCGATTCCGGAAGGCGCCGTGATGGGGGTGCCGACCAAGCTGATGCCGTTTGTGACGACAGACCTGATCTCGTGGCCAGGCAAAATCCGCGCAGCAGCCGACTTGATTTTGCCTGCCTCCAAAGGCGATGCGGATATTTCCGTAGGCGAATTTTTCCGGCGCAGGCTGGGGGATGAAGTGATCGACAACCTCATTTCTCCGCTTCTGTCAGGCGTCTACTCCGGGGATCTCGACCACCTCAGCTTGCTGGCGAGCTTTCCGCAGTTCGCGCAAATGGAAAAGCAGCACCGCAGCCTGATTCTCGCGATGAAGCATTCGCGCCCGCAGTCGAAAGCACCTGGCAAGCCAAAAGGCATTTTCCTGACGCTTGCGAACGGATTGCAATCGTTGGTGGAAGGCATTGAAAAAAGCTTGCCTAGTGAAGTGTTGCTGAAAGGCACAGGGGTCACCAAGCTGGAAAAACGGCCAGACGGCAAGTATGCGCTCGCTTTGACAAACGGTCAGCTGCTTGAGACGGACGCCGTTTTGTTCACCGTACCCCACGCTGTCTCGGAGCCTTTGCTGCGGCCTTTTGCCAATGTTGCGACACTGGAGAACGCCAAGCCGCACATGGTAGCGACGATTGCCATGGCTTTTCCGGAGAGCGGGATCGAGCTGGGGATGGAAGGGACAGGCTTCATCGTGCCGCGCCACTCCGGTGCGACGATTACGGCGTGTACGTGGGCGCATCGGAAATGGCCGCACATGGTGCCGAACAACAAGGCGCTCTTGAGAAGCTTCGTCGGGCGAGCGACAGAGCAAGCCTTTATGCAGATGACCGACGAAGAGATTCTGGACGTTGTGCTGCGCGATTTGCGCAAGATCATGACCATCCGTCAAGAGCCGGAGTTTTACAGTGTCACCCGTCTGCAAAACGCGATTCCATATGTGGTCGGACATCAGGCGTGGGTGCGGGACGTGAAACAAAAGCTGAAAGCCAGCCTGCCGGGGGTCATGGTGGCAGGGGCATCCTACAACGGTGTAGGTGTGCCGGATTGTATTGCCCAAGGAAAAAAAGCCATATTGGAATGGATCGCATCTGTGCAACCGGGGAGCTAACCCCGGTTTTTCCTTTTTTCGGTGCTAAACGGCTCGTCCTGTCCATATAGTATAGGGAAATGTCCTGCACTCGGTCGATCGGATGCCTGTACAACTCGTATCGACCTTGGCGCATCAAAGGCATCGCCCAAAAAAAAGCTTGGCGGAGCCCAAGTTTTCGAAAAGGAGGAGCACGAATGGCGTTACAGGATGGGCTGCTTTCGTTTGCCATCAAGGAGACCATTTTCCTCTCATCCGATAGAGCCGGAATCGGCGAATTGCAAGAGCTGGAACTGGTGCCTGATGTCGAGGTTCTGGAAAACGATTCGTATGTCTCGATCACGGGTTGCTTGCAATTGGTAGGAAAATACGAGCCGATCAGGGAGGCCGCAGAAGCGAACAGCGGCGGAACGGAAACTCTGGTTGAGGCAGTAACTTTTCCGCCGTTTCGTCAGGAAGCGTCGGAAGAGGTGCAGTACGGCTGGGAGGAGCAAATCGGCCATCGCATCCCGTTGAACATTACGATTCCGTTGGACCGGATTGCGGAAATTGGCGACATTTACGCGATTGTAGACAGCTTTGATTACAAGCTGGAATCTCCGCATCAAATGCTGATTGATGCAGATTTGAAAATCATGGGGATTCTTTTGGGCGAACAACAGGCTGCCCAGCCAGCGTCAGCCGATCAGGAACCGGCTGCAGAGGAAGCGAGAGCCTGGGAATACGCCCATGCGACGGACGAATCGTATCAGGAGTACGCTTCACCTGCCTCTCTGGACGAAATCGAGGAAAAGCTGAGTGCGCTCGAAGCAGAACTGGAACGGCAGGCATTGCCAGCTTCTTATGACTCGACTGAATCGCCGTCCGTTTTCGACGCTCCCGCGATTGCCTACAGCGATCCTGAGGATATCCCGTCGCAATACGGGGAAGTGCAGGAACATTATGGCGAGGTGCAGGAGGTGGCGCAAAGTGAGCCGCAAAAAGCGTGGATGGCCGATCCTGCCGCTTACGAAACGCACGGTCAGGCTGAGGCTCAGTACGACTCCCCTGCGTACGATGTGCTTGCCTATCAGGATGTTCAGGCCCGCGAGCAGGAGAGAAAACAGCATGACGCGGATGAACCTGTGCTTGCCATCCACGAACAGAACGAGATTGATTACGCTCCGGTAGCGAGTGAGCCTGACGAGTCTGCCTACGATGCGAATGCCGTACAAGAAGTGCATGCCGACCTCGAGGAAGAGGAAGCAGAGCCAGTGATTGCGCAGCCAGAAGTGGTGGAAGAGACAGAGCTGAAAGTAGCCATTTCCGGCAAGGCTTCCCGCGAAGAGAAGGCCAATGTCAACATCACCACCATCTTTTCGCAAGCCAGTCGCGCCAAACAGGAAGCGCAAGCCAGCGAAGCGGAGTCCTCGTCCAGCACCTCCCGCCACGGCTCTTCAGTGGGGGCGAGTCCCGGGACGATGGAGGCGATGCATAATCTCACCTCGTTCGTGCGGCGCAAGGAAGAGAGCACAAGTCAGTTGAAGATGTGCATCATTCAGCGTGACGAGACGCTGGAGCATATTTCCCAGCGCTATTCGTTGCCAGTGTCCAAAATCGTGGAAGTGAACAGGCTCGCTTCCGAACAGGTTGTCGCGGGACAAATTTTGTACATCCCGCAATAAAGGAGTGGGGGACCGTGGATAAGATCGATCTCTCCGAAGTTTGCCAGCATTATCGGGCGCGCGTGATTCGAATCACGCCGCTCGATGACTGCTATTTACTGGAGACTAACCGGGGCCCCAAGGAACTCCACGTCTGGCCGCGTGTGGATGTGATGCGCTGGTCGTTTGCCTGGCGCGAGCGATTGGCTCGTCAGGGGTTTCGCGTAGTGGAAAGGTTCATACGTACGCGAGAGACTAAGCCGTTTCTGGTTGTAGGCAAGCGTGGCGTCACCATGACCGACCACGCCCGGCACATCGAAGCGTGCGAGCCTGGGACGGAATGGGCTTACAGGTGTGGCCGAGTCATTGGCATGATGCACTTGTCTCAACAGGAAAGTCCCATCTTGTCGGGGATCGATTACTTGAAGCAAGAACAAATCGGTGCAGATGCCAAATGGACGAAGGCCAAGGCGTTCGCAGAAGCGTTTCGGAACAAGCACGGACGCGAGCCGGGAGAAAAAAGATGGGTAGCAGAGTTGATGCAGCCGATGCTTCAGCGAATGGAGCGCTCTTCGGCCATGCTCACTCATCCGAGTATTACGCCGGAAACCGTCAGTGTGTCGCATCGGGAGCTGCTGCGGGACAATTGGGGCATGGTGAAAGGAGAGCTGTACCTGAGGGGCTTTTTCCGGCCAGCCTTGTCCGTTCAGCAAAGAGACGTGGCGAGTTTTCTGCGGGATCATTACTTGACGCATAAAGATCTGGGGCAAATTGACGCTTTTCTCGACGGATACGAGGAGGTCAAGCCGCTCACCTACGGAGATTACACCGTCATGCTCGCTTTTATGGCTCGTCCTCGCGAAGTGTACAAAAGCATGGAAGCCTACACCAGACGGATTGCGAACAGGGAAGAAGCATCGGTAAAAGCGATCGAGCAGGCGCTGCGCATTCAAGAGTCGGTAGACCAGTTGCTTCAGCACATTGCGTATCGGGCTGAGCAGACGAGGAGGGAGGGAGTAGATGAGCCGATATGACGATGTTTATCCGTTGTTTCAAGAGTACGATATGTACGCGCAGAGCATCGATCTTCTAAAAGAACCAAACGTATTCAAGGCGACGACTCCCTACGGCTCTTACGTCTGCAAGCGGGCGAACGTGTCTGCCAAGCGGCTCGTTTTCGTAAGCGACATGCTGCGCCAGCTGCAGCAGCGAGGCTGGGATGGAGCGGTTCCTTTTACGTATACGAAATTCGATGATCCGTTTATTGTGCTGGGGGATGCGGTGTACTATGTGACGCCCTGGCAGCCGGGGAGCGAGGAGTGGACAGAGCAGCCGCTGGCGTGGGCAACTCCAGCCATCGAGCGGCTGGCCGAGCTTCATCATCTGACGCAAAACTATCGCTTCGATGATCCGAGACAGGTAGAGCCGCTGATCGACTCGCTGCTGAATCGCTGGCAGTATTGGCAAGGCCAGATGGAAAAGGCGGCGGAAGTGGCGGGAGGGCGGCAGTATCCTTCTCCGTTCGACCTCGTCTTTTTGGCAAACAAAGCGTTTGTGACGGAGATGAGCCAGACAGCCACCGACCTTTTGACCGACTGGAAAGAACGGCATGAGACACACGCGCATTTTCGCCTGTCGCTGATTCACGGCTATCCGCACCCCGCGCATATCGTGCCGGATCGCTCGGGGAAGGGAAAGCTGCTCAATTTTGACCGAGCCAGCTTTGACACGCCTGTGCGCGACCTCACCCTGTTTTACCGGACGTATTTCCAACTGGCGGGAGATGAAGCAGGCGCCTCCCAGCTGTACCATCGCTACGCAGCCATTTTTCCCTTGCGACCGGAAGAAATCGAGCTGTTGGCAGCGTTCCTGTCGTACCCGGAACGAATCATGAGGGACATCGACGTCTATTACCACAATCGCAAAGATTGGAGTGAGCTGTACGCGGTGAAGCGCCTGGAAAAAGATATGGACCGTCTGATGCGATTGCACCGTTGGGTCCAGCAAGCTTTTTGACGAGCAACGTCTCACAAAGGTGGGGCGTTGCTTTTTGCATTTACAGCCACTCCAGTACGATCGCCACGTACAAAAGGGCGAGCAGGCCGAGAAGGATCACGTCAAACGAGGTGGGAAACAGGACGGTGCGGATGAACTGAAAAATCATCAAGGGAATCAACACTTGCTTGCATCCATATTTGATTCGCAGGTAGGTAGGGTTGTACTTCCAGCGAAAATTCATCATCGTTATCACCTCATTTCAGCATATGCGAGGTGGGCTGGGTCAGTGCCTAGATTTCCGCGACGAAAAAACGAGATTTCTTTCTTGTTTACGTATATTTGAACATATGGGTTTGAGAATGGGAGGAAACGGGAACGTATAGGGCAGGAAGGCTAGGACGAACGTGTAAAGGTGAGCGAATGATCTGGAAAATAGCACTCTACTTGTCAGGGATAGGTATAGGTGTGTATTTGATTTTCTTATCGTGCGGCTTGCAGCGGCAACCGCATAGATGGTTTGACATTTCTTTTTTGCAAGGGATCGGACTGATTGCCTGGGGACTTGGCAGTTTGCTCGTTCTTGCTTTCGCCTGGATCGGTCACGGGCTAGGGGTGCCGTTTTGTTCAGGGACTTATCTGGCGGGCATCGTTTCCTTGCTCTTTTTGCTTTTGACGCACAGACCGCTGCGCGCGAAAACGCAAATCAAGGGTGCCCAGCTTTTAATGGACTGGCAAATGAGCACAAGGCAGCACACAGGCATCGTGCAGGTGATTCTTCTGGTCATCACCGCTTCCTTGCTTGCGCTGCCGGAAATGCCGTTTTATGCTAAAGTAGGGTTGGCTATAGCTGTTGGCTATACGAGCGTTCGGACATACTTAAACAATAGGGACAACCAGCATCTCATGTCGGAGACGCTATCGTCGGTCAGCTCTCTGGAATCGAGGCTTACCCAGCAACTCGCCCATACGGAGTGGATGAACAATCAGCTGTCTCTCGTTGAGGAACTCAAGCAAAATTACGAGGAATTGCTGATTGCGAGCAACAAAATCAGCGTGAGCGACGTCCATTACGATAGCATTCACCGCATAACGACTGAGCTTGTAGATGTCTGGTTTCATCAAATCAAAACACTTGCTTACATTGGCATCAGTTGGGAGTCCGAGCACGGGGATGTTTATTTTCACATGGAGCGGGGCAGACGCGACGACCGTGGCGCTGCGCACTTCGTCGAGGAGCGGATTGTCGTCTCGGAGCAGTGGGACACCGCCAAGACACCCCGCTATGTCAGGCTGTTGGCTCAGACTGTATGCAACGAGTACGATATGGAAACAAAAGAGCTGGAGCAATCGTTTTTCCAACTGCTGCTCGTGACCGTGCGGGGATTGATCTTGCGCTGCCTGCATGAGCACCAGTCGTCAGAGCTGAAAGAGCTTGAGCTGGAGATGGGCTTGGCTCGCAGAATCCAGTCTATGCTGATTCCGAAAGAGGAATGGCGGGTGGACGGATTGCGCGCCAGAACCGTTTTTGTTCCGGTCACTTACGTAGGCGGAGATTACATTGATTTTGTCCCGATTGATGAACGCTACACTTGTTTTATTGTAGCGGACGTATCCGGGCACGGTCTGCCTGCGAGCATTTGGGCGACAGGCATTCGCATTGCCGTAAGGGCGGTGCTGCAAAACAACGCGTCGCCGGACGACATTTTGCAGCGGTTGAATCAGCTGCTGTATACCGATTTGGCCAAAACGCGCTCGTACATTACCATGCTGGTCGCCGTCTACGACTCTGTCCAGCACAAAATTTTGCTTGCCAGGGCAGGCCATCCGCAGCCGCTCTATTTGTCGGCGACGAAAAAAGCGGTTCTGCGCTGCAACGGGGGCGTAGGACTAGGGCTTTTGGCGGATAGCACCTATCAGCTTGAGGAAGTACCCTTGAAAGAAGAGGGTATACTACTACTATACACAGATGGATTATTGGATACGGGAAGAAAAGATGTGCTGCGAAGCTCTCACGGTTTGCTCGAAGAACTTGCTGTTCTTTTGGACGAGCACGAGCCGGGCAGTGAAGAGACGATTGAGCGTGTGGAATCGTACCTGTGGGCGATGATGCGCCAAGGCCAGCAAACCGATGACATATCCGTTTTGATTTTGCAGTTTCAGTCCGGCTCTTCTGCCGGACATAGAGGAAAGGAAACTCCTGTACTGTTGGGAGTACCCGAGCTGAAGCGCCCGTGAATAGGAGGATGAACGGTGATTCTGTGTGAACAGTGTCCGGACAATCCCTCTTGTCGCAACTGTCTTCTGGAGCTCCGTTCTGGCGGGTCCGCTCAAAAAGTGCTGCCGCCGCGCAAGGTAAAAGTGACGGAGCTTGCGACAATGGAAACAAGTCAAGCGCAATTGATAGCAGTCAGCCGGACAGCTATCGGCCTGCTTAGTCCGTCCAAACAATTGCATGGACGCATGGAGGTCGAGCTCGCTTTCGATTTTCGCATTATCGGCAGCGGGCTGCAGGGAATCAACGGTGTTCCTTACTATGTCGTTGATATCGAGAAGGTTTTGCGCAAAGAAGAAGTTCTGGAGCGATTGCTTCTGGAAGAATTTCACACCTGGCATTTGCGTGGCGAATTGGACCCTACAGACGTATTAACTAATTGGAAAGATCGCGACGACGAGCGAGGACGGCTGATTAAACAGGAGCTGCAAAAGCTGTCGATCCTGCGGCAAATCGAATCGATCTTCCTCTATCTTTTTGATGACGGAAACATCCGCCCGCTTGGATCGAGTCGGGCAGATCCGGATGTCGAGACACAGATGCAGCGTCTGATCAACGAAGCGGCTGTTCGTGGCGCAGGCGAATCGCTGCGGGAGCAGATCGTCAGCGGCGACGGGAAAAAAGTATTCGAGATGTATGTTTCCGATCTCCCGGACCGTACCTGTGGGATTGCCCTGATCGATGTCACGGCAGCTATCGCGGAAGAACGGATGAGAAAGCGGCGCGAATGGGAGATTTACCGCGATATTTTAGGGGTGGTTACCGCCGGAAAGCTGCTGCTGCTAAGCGACGAAGAGCTGTTTTTTTTGCTGCGGGAGGGCCGGAAATCGCTGGCGATGGACATCAAGGAGCCAGGCGATCTGGCTTTGCTCAGGCGAGCGTTCAAGCGTGCTCTTGAGCCGTTGGGGCTTGTTGCCAACCGATTGCTGCAATTTTTGGTGGCGGTTAACGAAGCGGCTTCGAATACACTCAAGCATGGAAGCGGTGGAACGATTACTTTGTACATAGCAAACGATCTTGGGCTTTGCCGGGTTGTCATTCACGACCAGGGGCAGGGGATTTTGCTGGAGGACTTGCCGCGAGCGACGCTGCAGCAAGGATTTTCGACGCGAAATTCCCTCGGTGCGGGCTTTCATGTCATGCTGCAATACTGCGATCGTATTTATTTGAGCAGCACAGCACAAGGGACCAAGCTTATTTTGGAGAGTGCGTTGCCAAGCTGATGAACATTGGGGAAAATACCAAATGTTTGCAAGTGGAGTGAACCGGGTAACATGAGAGAGAGAAAAGAATCAGGTGTACCGATACCTATTGAGAGGAGTTTGAGCATGGACTACCGAGCAACAGAGACGAACGGACAGGCTACGCTGTTTTTCGCTGGAGAGCTGGACATGGCGGTGGGAGATCGAGTGGGTGAACTGCTCCAGCAATACGGAGGGCGAAACCATTCCGTGACTGTCGATTTTCATGGTGTATCCTTTGTAGATTCTTCCGGTATTGGCAGTCTGTATTTCACAACGAAAGAATTGCTTGCCTCTGGCAAACAGGTAGAGATTGTCAATGTCCGGGAAGAAATTTTGGACATTTTAAGTGTACTGGGCTTTACCGAGGCGCTGGGCATTACGGTCGGAAAAGTAGGCGAAACCGGGTTTGACGCCAAACAGCGTGATTGTATATAATAAGCAAAGGCAATGATCCCACAACTACATATCGTATCAATGATGATCGGGAAGAGTAGGTCAGGAGCCCTTTTACAGAGAGGAGAATCAGTTGCTGGAAGATTCTCTAAGGAGACAATGGACTGAAGGTCGCCCGGGAGTTGTTTTTGGTGAACACGATGTGTCTAGCCGAAAGCGGTTCGCAGCCGTTATCTTGTTTGAGGGAACTTGCGATGGGCAGTTTTGCCTGTCGTCTGTTAACAAAGGTGGTACCGCGAAATGAAATCCTTTCGTCCTTTGGATGAAGGGTTTTTTTATTTTTTCTAGAGGAGGACCTAACTATGTCAAATCAGCCAACAACCGACATCGACCAATTGCTGCCGAAGAACTACGATCCGAAGGCAGCAGAGAGCAAATGGTATCCGTACTGGATCGAAAAGCAGTTTTTCAAGGCGGAACGCGACCCGGCGAAGCGTCCGTTCACAATCGTCATCCCGCCTCCGAACGTAACAGGCAAGCTGCATTTGGGCCACGCGCTTGATACGACGCTTCAAGATATCATCACGCGCGCCAAACGGATGCAAGGGTACAGCACGCTGTTCTTGCCAGGGATGGACCACGCAGGGATCGCCACACAAGCCCGTGTAGAAGCGACTTTGCGCGAAGAAGGAATCTCCCGCCACGACCTCGGCCGTGACAAGTTCATCGAAAAAGTATGGGAATGGAAGCATATTTACGCTTCGCACATTCGCGAGCAGTGGGAAAAGCTCGGTCTTGCCCTGGATTACTCCCGCGAGCGTTTCACGATGGATGAAGGCTTGTCCAAAGCGGTGCGCGAAGTATTCGTCCGCCTGTACGAAAAAGGGCTGATCTACCGCGGCAACCGCATCATCAACTGGGACCCGGCTGCCCGTACGGCTCTGTCCGATATCGAAGTTATTTACAAAGAAGTAAAAGGCGCGCTTCACCACATGCGTTATCCGCTGGCTGACGGTACTGGCTACATCGAAGTAGCGACCACTCGTCCGGAAACGATGCTCGGTGATACGGCAGTCGCTGTCCATCCGGAAGACGAGCGCTACAAGCATTTGATCGGAAAAATGGTCATTTTGCCGATTGTCGGCCGGGAAATCCCGATCGTAGCAGACACGTATGTCGATCCCGAGTTCGGTTCCGGCGCGGTAAAAATCACGCCTGCGCACGATCCGAACGACTTTGAACTGGGACTTCGCCATCAGTTGCCGCAAATCGTCGTCATGGACGAAACCGGAACGATGAACGAACAGGCAGGCATTTACAAAGGTCTGGACCGTTTTGCGTGCCGCAAGCAAATCATTAAAGATTTGACAGAGCAAGGCGTAATGTTCAAGGTAGAGGAGCACATTCACCAGGTAGGTCACAGTGAGCGCAGCGATGCTGTCGTGGAACCGTACCTGTCTACCCAGTGGTTTGTAAAAATGCAGCCATTGGCTGACCTGGCGCTTGCCAACTCCAACAGCGAAGAAAGCGTCAAGTTCGTTCCGGAGCGTTTCAAAACGAACTACTTGCGCTGGATCGAAAACATTCGCGACTGGTGCATTTCCCGCCAGCTCTGGTGGGGTCACCGCATTCCTGCCTGGTATTGCGCAGATTGCGGAGAAACCGTCGTATCTCGTGACGATGTAAGCGAATGTCCGAGCTGCCACAGCCACAAGCTGGAGCAAGACAACGACGTTCTCGATACGTGGTTCTCGTCAGGTCTGTGGCCGTTCTCCACGCTCGGCTGGCCGGAAGAATCCGAGGACATGAAGTATTTCTACCCGACCAATGTACTGGTTACCGGATATGACATCATTTTCTTCTGGGTAGCGCGCATGATGTTCTCCGGTCTTGAATTTACCGGAAAAAGTCCGTTTGAATCTGTGCTGATTCACGGCATTATCCGCGACTCCGAAGGCCGCAAAATGTCCAAGTCGCTCGGAAACGGTGTCGATCCGATGGAAGTGATCGAAAAATACGGCGCGGACGCTCTGCGTTTCACACTGGCAACAGGAAACTCGCCAGGGAACGACCAGCGCTTTTACTGGGAAAAGGTGGAGGCAAACCGCAACTTCGCGAACAAGATTTGGAACGCCTCCCGTTTTGCCCTGATGAACTTGACCGGATTCACTTACGACGATATTGATCTCAGCGGCGAGCTGTCGACGCCAGACAAGTGGATTCTCTCCCGTCTGCAAGCGACGATTACTGATGTGACGCGCCTGTCCGACGCATTTGAGTTTGGCGAAGCGGGCCGCGTGCTGTACAACTTCATCTGGGATGACCTGTGCGACTGGTACATCGAGATGGCGAAGCTGCCGCTCTACGGAAACGACGAAGCAGCGAAGAAAACGACCCAATCGGTACTCGTTACCGTGCTGGATCAAACACTCAAACTGCTGCACCCGTTCATGCCGTTCATCACCGAGGAAATTTGGCAGGCGTTGCCGCACCAAGGCGAGAGCATTACCGTAGCTCCTTGGCCTGCGGTCAATGAGCAGTGGATTTTCGCTGAGGCAGAGGGCGAAATGAACTTGCTGATGGAAATTATCCGCAGCGTGCGCAACATCCGTGCGGAAGTAAACGTGCCGATGTCCAAGAAAATCGAGCTGATGATCAAGCCGAGCGATGCGATCTCGGCAGAGCGTCTGGCTCGCGGCGAGGAGTATATCGCGCGTTTCTGCAACCCGGAGACATTGACGATCAGTCAGGACCTGGCGACGCCGGAGAAGGCAATGTCTGCGGTTGTGACAGGAGCAGAGCTGTTCTTGCCGCTGGCTGGGCTGATTGACATCGAGCAGGAGCTGAAGCGCCTCGACAAAGAGGTGGCTACCTTGAACGGTGAAGTGGAGCGAATCGAGAAAAAGCTGAACAACGCTGGCTTCATGGCGAAAGCGCCGGAAAAAGTAGTGGAAGAGGAAAAGGCGAAGATGGCCGACTACATGGAGAAGCGCGATAAGGTCATTGCGCGACTTGCCGAACTGAAAGGCGAATGATCCGCCGTACCAACGCATATTTTTGAGAATGGAGCATTGTAGTATGCATGCAGAAGCATCATTTGTTGAATACAAAGAAGCGCTCGACTGGCTGCATGGACTGCTTCGCTTCGGCCAGCGGCCGGGGCTTGAGAGAATGCAGTGGGTACTTGAGCAACTGGGTCATCCGGAACGGAGAATCCCGTTTATTCATGTGGCAGGCACCAACGGAAAAGGCTCGACATGCGCATTCCTGACGCAAATGCTGATGGAGGCGGGTTACAGTGTCGGGACGTTCACTTCGCCGTATTTGCTAGATTTCCGCGAGCGCATTCGCTACAACGGGAGCATGATCAGCGAGGCTGATCTGCTCTCGCTGGTGAATGAAGTGAAAGTCTTGAGCGAGCGCTGCGAGCAGGAGACGGACTTTGGCTCGCCTACCGAATTTGAAGTCATTACGCTGATCGCCATTCTCTATTTTTCGAGAGTGGCGAGACCAGCTGTCGTCGTATGGGAAACAGGGCTTGGCGGTCGGCTCGATTCGACCAATGTCGTCCTGCCGCTCGTTTCTGTCATCACGAATATCGGCATGGATCATACACAAGTTTTGGGCGATACGCTGCAGGACATCGCCCGTGAAAAAGCTGGCATCATCAAGCCGGGCGTGCCTGTTATCACTGGCGAGACACGAGAGGAAATTCTCGCTGTGTTCAAGGAGCGGGCTCGCGAGACGCGAAGCACGCTGTACAGCCTGCACGAGCATTTTTTTGCCGAACAGGTAGAAGAAGAGCTGGGACAGCAGCGTTTCCGCTACGGCAGCATCCATCGGCGCGATGAATCTATCTATCGTTTGACGATGAACGGCATTCACCAGACGACGAATGCAGCGATTGCTCTGATGACCATTGATGTCTTGCGCAACTATTTTTCGTTCTTGCTGGAAGAAGAAGAAATATCGCGTGGCTTGCAACAAACACGCTGGCCTGGTCGTCTAGAAGTCGTCTCGCCAAGACCGCTTGTGATTTTGGACGGGGCGCACAATCAGGAGGGAATGGAAGCGCTGGCCAAAAGTCTGGAGCGGCTTTTGCCGAACGATGCGGGTCTGCACCTGCTCTTTTCCGGCTTGGCTGATAAACCGCTATCCGAGATGGCGAAAGCACTCGCTCCCCTCAAGGAGCGAATCCAATCCTTATACGTAACGGAATTTGACTTTCCGCGTGCAGCAGATGCAAGCACGCTGCGCGAGGCGTTTTTGCAAGGCGGATGGGCAGAGGAAAACCTCGAAGCCGTCCCGGACTGGCAAACGTTTCTCCTTTCTTGGATGCGGGAGAAGCAATCAGCGAAAGCGGATGACTGGCTGGTCGTCTGCGGTTCGCTCTACTTCATCGCCCAAGTGCGCGCATTCTTTCCCACTACAGTAGAAGAGGCAGGTGAATAGGGTGGATCAGGCTAGGCACGTCCACTTTGTGGGCATCGGCGGATATGGCATGAGTGCCATTGCCCGCGTCTTGATCGACCTTGGATACAAGGTAACCGGCTCCGATGTCGCCATGAACGATTTGGCGAAGAAGCTGGAAGCGAGAGGGGCGGTCGTTCATATTGGCCACAATGCTGCCCATGTAGAGGGAGCAGACAGTATTGTTTACTCTACCAGCATATCCCCGGATAATCCGGAGGTAGTCGCTGCGGAAGCGCTGGGGATTCCGGTCATGCACCGCTCCCAAATGCTTGCCCAGATTTTAAATGAACGAACAGGCGTAGCTGTTGCAGGCGCGCACGGGAAAACGACTACGACGTCCATGATTTCGCATGTACTGGAAGAGTGCGGCGTCGATCCGACCTTTATTATCGGCGGCGAGCTGATGAACGCAGGCACGAACGCCAAGGCTGGCACGAGTGATTTTGTCATTGCGGAAGCGGATGAAAGCGACGGTTCTTTTCTGGAATACCGACCGATGTACGAGATTGTGACCAGCATCGAACCGGATCACCTTGAGCACTTCGGTGGCGATTTCAACAACTTGAAAAAGGCGTACGTCCAGTTTTTGAGCCATCTCAAGCCGGGCGGCAAAGCCATTTTGTGCATCGACGACGCGCATGTGCGCGAGGTGCTGCCTTCCGTTGCAGGTACAGTGGTAACGTATGCAATTGATCCGTCGTTTGCAACGCAAGCCGAGTTTCGTGCCGAGGCAATCGAGTGCGGAGATCGCTGCAGCACATGCCAGGTGTACCACCAGGAAAAGCTGCTCGGCACGCTCTCGCTTACCGTACCGGGCAAACACAATATCGCCAATGCGCTCGCTGCCATCATCGTCTGCCTGGACGCCGGGCTTTCGTTTGAGCAGATCGCAGGAGCTTTGACATCTTTTCGCGGGGCGAAGCGGCGGTTCCAGATCATCGGGGAAGCGCGCGACATTTTGGTAGTCGATGACTATGCGCACCATCCGACAGAGATCATCGCGACACTGAATGGGGCGAAAGCATCCGGCCGTCGGGTCATTGCGGTGTTCCAGCCGCAGCGCTACACGCGAACGTATTTCCTCATGGATGAGTTCAGTCGCGCTTTTGCCCAGGCTGATGAAGTAATTGTCACAGACATCTACTCTCCGGCCGGAGAAGCCAAAATCGAAGGGGTAACTTCCGAGGTGCTCGTCCAAAAAATCAGGACCAACAGCCATCCGCGCGCGCAATATATTCCGACCAAGGAACAGATGCAGGAAAAACTGTTCAAGGAATTGCAAGCAGGTGACCTGGTGCTGACCATGGGAGCGGGAGATATTTGGAAGTCTGCCTACTGGTTGGCGGAAAAGCTGGAAAAATAAGAAGCATACGCAGTGAAAGACCTGGTTTCGCAAAGAGCCAGGTCTTTTTTTTGTGGACAAAAACATAAAAATTAGTACCAGATAATAATATCTAGTGTTATGATGTGATTATAATAAACCGAGGTGATGATCGATATGATGAACACAAGTGTTGTACCATCCCGTCTCACAGCGATTGGAACTTATGTGCCAAGCCGTGTGCTTCGCAATGCCGATCTGGAAAAAATGGTCGAGACTTCGGACGAGTGGATTTTGCAGCGCACCGGAATACATGAGCGGCGAATGGCGGCAGACGATGAATTTACGAGCGACTTGGCGATCGCCGCTGTGCAAAATATGGCGGACACCTATCAAAAAGAGCTGACGGACGTCGATCTGATTCTGGTTGCGACCAGCACCCCGGACTATCCGTTCCCCAGCGTCGCGAGCCAAATCCAGGCTCATTTTGGCATCGCCCAGGCGGGGGCCATGGATCTTGCCGCTACGTGCGCAGGCTTTACTTATGCACTGCACACAGCGAATGCCATGATCAGCTCCGGACTGCATCGCAAAGTGCTGGTAGTAGCTGCCGAAACATTGACCAAAGTGACGGATTACACTGACCGGACGACTTGCATCCTGTTTGGCGACGGTGCAGGCGCTGTCCTCGTGGAGGCGGACGAGGAGGCTCCCGGTTTCCATGCAGCTTATTTAGGCTCCAAAGGAGATGGCGGAATCCACGTGTACCGCTCCGGGCTGTCGACAAACATGGATGGCAAACAACTGACGGGCGGGGGCTGCATCGTCCAAAACGGCAGGGAAGTGTACAAGTGGGCAGTCACGACAGTGCCAGTCGGCATGCAAGTCGTCGTTGACCGCGCGGGAATCACGCTGGACGAGGTGGACTGGTTCATTCCGCACAGCGCCAATCTGCGCATGATCGAATCGATTTGCGAGCGCAGCGGCTTTTCGATCGAGAAAACGTTGTACAGTCTGTCCTATTACGGCAATACATCGGCGGCTACCATTCCGCTGGCGCTCGGGCTTGGCATTCAGGAGGGCAAGGTAAAAGCGGGAGACAAAATTTTGCTGTACGGATTTGGCGGAGGGCTTGTCCACGCCGGGCTGTTGCTGACCTGGGACCCGAAAAAGGCGTAACTGCCGAGCAGCTTTTCCGCTTTTTGGAAAGAGCTAGATTTTAAACTGCTAGAGAATTTGCTAGATTTGCTAGATCATAGTCATAACCCGTCCCGCCCAGACGTAAGCTAGTACAAAGAGCCTGCAAGCTGGGAGGGCATGAGCGTGAACGGAGAAAAGAAAAATCATGTAACCGTCAAGATGAATGGAAGGTTTTGGGACGAAAAACGCGAGACACAAAAGCAGGAAGCAAGCGCAAAACGTACGCCAAAAGACGACACGCCGCGCGTGAAAATTCAGGGTCCAACCGTGATTCCGCCACAGAAAAAGGAAAACGACGCCTGGGAACGAATGATGCAGCTCAGAGGCGCAGCCCAGCGGGAGACGAGCAGGGATGTGACGCCAATTGCAGTCGAGTCATCGGAAGAGATCCCGTGGCAGGAAGAGGTTACAGAAACAACAGAAACATACGGCAGCTACAGTCACACGCCTGCCAAACGGCTCCTGTCGTTCTGGCCCAAGGCACCGATCTGGCGCACGGCTTTGACGACGGGCGGGGCTGTCGCAATCGGACTTCTTTTCGGATTTTTGGTGCTGAACATTTTTTCGCAGGAACAATTTTCGCAATCGTATGGAAGTGTGTTGAGCGATACCGTGCAAACGTTGACGGCCCAAGACACCGAAAGCGATTCGAGCGAGGAGCAGAAGCCGCCTGCTTCGTCTGAGGAGGCAGGTACAGGTGCAAAAACGTCTGGCGAGAATGCGCCTGCTGGCGAACAGCGCGATGTTTCGTTACAGGTGCCGCAAATCAGCATGTTCGTCGCACAGGCAGGTGTCTTCCAACCGGACGCCTCCAAGCAATCCGCAGTGGAGCCGCTGGCCAAGGCGGGGATTCCGCACCTGCTGTACAAAGATACAGACGGAGGCAAACAGTATATGTTCGCTGCTGCTGCCCCCACCAGAGACGCCGTACTGGGCTTTGCCAGCAGTTTGAAAAACAAAGGAATGGATGTATACGTCAAAGAATTTGCGTTTCCCGCTTTTCAGGGAGCAGTTCCGGTGAGCAAATCTGCTGCTGATGCAGAAGGACAGAAAGTGCAGGCGTTTTTTGACAACGGCGTGAAGCTCGCCAAGACGCTTTCGGCGCAATCGGGAATGATCATTACGTCGGGACAACTGTCTGCCACTCCGCAGGAAACAGCCGATCTGAAAGAGTGGCATCGCCAATTTTTGGAGGACAGCCGACTGATTCAGGTGCAGACTGCGTGGAAGCCGCTTTTTGAAGGAATGGTAAACGGGATCAATCAGGCACTGGCAGCCCGCGACAAGATGGCGGAAGCGAGTGCGGGAAAAAAAGGAGAAAGCGCCGAATCGTATGCGTGGCAAGTGCAGGCGGGCGTGCTCGGTTATTTGGAAAACTACGCGAGTTGGGTGCAATTGGCGCGTTGAGAGAAACGATGAGGTGGCGATCAGGCTTTCGCAAGATTTCTTGCAGGAGGCCTTTTCTTTTTATACAGTAACTACCAAGAGCAATCAGGGATTGTTTCACCCCTTCCCATTTGCTAAACTTATGGTTGGCAAAAAGAGAATCCCTTCTAAAAAGGGAGTTGGGAAAAGGAATGGGGAAAGAAACGCTTACACTCGTGTTTCTACTGGTAAGTGGTCTACTGTTTGGCAGCATCGTCGGGGAAATTCTCGGTCCCTGGGTGCCTTTTTTGACCAAAAGCAAGATGATCACATGGTCACCTGCGGCAGATTTAGAAATTTTGAAGTACGACCTGAACTTTCAGGTAAAACTAAATCTAGCCAGTATCGGGGGACTTGCCCTCGCGTTTTGGATACATCGACGGATAAAGTAGGTTGAAAAATGACGACGAAAAAACAGGATACTCTCATTCTTGCTTCATCATCGCCTCGCCGCAGAGAGCTGTTGCAGGCGCTGGGGATTCCGTTTACGGTAATGACGAGCGATGTCGACGAGACGACTGCGCCAGGCTTGTCTCCAAAAGAAGTAGTGGAAGAACTGTCTCTGCGCAAGGCAAATGCAGTGGCCGATCGCTTGACAGAAGGCGTCGTTCTCGGGTCCGACACGATTGTCGTCCTGGATGGACAAATACTGGGCAAGCCAGAAGACGAAGCGGACGCGTTTCGCATGCTGTCCATGCTTCAGGGGCGAGAACATACCGTTTACAGCGGAGTGGCCCTGATTGACGCAGCGATTGGACGCTCTGAGGTGGCGCATAGCCATACCCAAGTGAAGATTCGCCCGTTGAGCGAAGCAGAGATCAAGTCGTACATTGCAACGAAGGAGCCGATGGACAAGGCAGGCTCCTATGCGATTCAAGGAATCGGAGCCACGATTGTGGAGGGGATCACCGGAGATTACTTTACGGTAGTCGGATTGCCGCTGTGCTTGACCTCCAATCTGCTTGCGCGTTTCGGGATGTCCATTTTGTAAAGTTGTTTCGCTTTATTGAAAAGTGACAACGGCCAACCGCCCCATGACCTTCATCAGAGTCAGCCGTTGACGAATTTGAAAGAGGCTGGAGGCGGCGAAAAATGGCAGCAAATACCTGTAACAAAACAGACGTCAAAAACGTCCCTTACTATGACCGTCCACGTGAACGACTGCTTCGCGAAGGAGCGGTCCATCTGTCTGATACAGAACTTCTTGCCATTTTGCTGAGGACAGGCAGCGAGCGGGAGACAGCCTATCAGTTGGCGCAGCGCTTGTTAGCCAAATTTGGTGACTTGCGTGGATTGGCGCAAGCCTCTCACGCTGAGCTGAGAGAACTGAAGGGGATCGGCCAGGTAAAAGCGGTTGAACTGCATGCCGCTTTTGAACTCGGACGCCGCTTGGTGGGCATACCGCGGATAAGCCGTGCCTCCATCCGTTTGCCGCGCGATGTAGCTGACCTGATGTCGCCTGAGCTTGCTCATCTGACACAGGAGCACTTTGTCTGCCTCTTTCTAAATACGAAGAACCACGTGATTGGCAAGCAGACTATTTTTGTAGGCAGTCTGGACGCTTCCATCGTACACCCTAGAGAAGTCTTTAAAGAAGCGATCCGTCGTAGCAGCGCATCGGTGATTTGCCTACATAACCATCCGAGTGGAGATCCGACACCTAGCAGGGAAGATATCGCGATTACGCACACATTGCGTGAAGCGGGCGAACTGGTAGGGATTTCATTGTTGGATCATGTGATTATCGGGGATGGCAGGTACGTCAGCTTAAAAGAGCAAGGGTACTTGTAGGAGTTAATAATGCTTGTCATTTGTATATTATTGGAAGGAGTTTTTTTATGTTTGGTGGATTTACACGTGACTTGGGGATTGACCTCGGCACTGCCAATACACTTGTTTTCGTCAAGGGAAAAGGAATTGTCGTGCGTGAACCTTCTGTAGTAGCGATTCGCACGAACAACAATTCTATTGAAGCGGTGGGAAATGCGGCCAAAAGCATGATCGGCCGTACACCTGGAAACATCGTGGCTGTTCGTCCGATGAAGGACGGAGTGATCGCAGATTTTGACACGACAGCAACGATGATGCGTTATTTCATTAATCAGGCTCAAAAAAACCAGGGCCTGTTCAGCCGTCGCCCGAATGTAATGGTTTGTGTGCCTTCTGGCATTACCGCTGTAGAGAAGCGCGCCGTTGAGGATGCGACGAAGCAGGCTGGTGCGCGCGAGGCTTACACGATTGAAGAACCGTTCGCAGCGGCTATCGGAGCTGATCTGCCTGTTTGGGAGCCTACTGGAAGCATGGTTGTCGACATCGGTGGGGGTACGACAGAAGTAGCGATCATTTCTTTGGGCGGGATTGTTACTTCCCGTTCCATCCGCGTGGCTGGAGATGAGATGGACGAGGCGATCATCCAGTACATCAAGCGTCGCTACAACCTGATGATCGGGGAGCGCACAGCAGAGACCTTGAAGCTGGAGATTGGCTCCGCCATCGCACCGGAAGAACCGGAGAACGTCGATATTCGCGGTCGCGACCTCGTAACAGGCTTGCCTAAGACGCTCTCTGTCAGCAGCACGGAAATTGCCGAAGCCCTGGCAGAGACAGTCGCAGCGATTATCGAAGCCGTGAAGGTGACTTTGGAGAAGAGTCCGCCGGAACTTGCGGCAGATATTATGGATCGCGGGATCGTGTTGACAGGTGGTGGCGCGCTTCTGCGCAACATGGATCGTCTGCTCAGCAAGGAAACAGGTATGCCCGTGCACGTTGCGGAAAATGCGCTGGATTGCGTAGCGATCGGAACAGGTCGGGCATTGGAAAATATCCACCTGTTCAAATCGAAACAAGGCATCACCTCTTCCCGACAAAAACGGGGTAAATAAACGGAGGTTTCGGGCATGTCGTTTTTCGGGAATAAGCGGCTAATTATTGTACTTGTAGGCTTGGTCCTCTTAATCTCCGTCGTTGGCTTCACTTCTCGTGAACGGGATAACCTGACATGGCCAGAAATGTTTTTCAAAGATACGTTCAGCGTGGTGCAGGGCTTGTTTTATCGCCCTGCCCAAGCTGTTTCTGGCTTTTTTCAGGAAATTGAAGAAGCGTACAGTGTATATGAGGAAAATAAGGCATTGAAGGCGGGACTGGATCAATACGCCCGTTTGACAGCAGAGTTGCACGACCTCAAAGCGCAAAATGAACGTCTGCGCAAAGACCTGGAAGCGAAAAATACGCTGAAATCTTCGTATAATCTCCGGTTTGCGGAAGTCGTGGCTCGCAATCCCGATACGTGGAACAACGTGATTACGATCGATCTGGGACTGAAGAGCGGCATTAAAAAAGATATGGCGGTCATTACGGCAAAAGGGATGATCGGGCGTGTACAAAGTGTTGCCAACTTTTCCGCTACGGTTGAACTGTTGACAAGCTATGAGCGGCGCGATCACATTTCAGCGGATATTCAAGCCACGCAGGTTGTGGACGGCAAAACGATTTATGAGCCTATCAGCGGCGTCATCGAGGAATACGACCCGCAGGAGCGCTTGCTCGTCATGCGCAAAATTCCTTGGGGCAAAAAAATCGAACCGAAGCAACAAGTCATCACCTCTGGGCGCGGGGGAGTCGTTCCGCGGAATTTGCCGCTTGGCTATATTGTTCGGATCGTCCCGGATGACTACGGGCTGACTCAAACGGCTTACATACAGCCAAGCGCAGATTTTTCGCAATTGAGCGAAGTGATGGTGGTAGAGCGTGACTTTACCATTTCCCCGAACGGAGAGCTGATTCCGAAGCAGCCAACTGGAGAGGCGCCTGCGACAGGAGGAAAAACGGCAACGCCCAATTCGACGGGAACACCTTCCACTGGAACTGGCGGAGGTGGACAGTAGATGGCGAGGTTTTTATTGACACTGGGTGTCGTGGTCTTGTTTGTTCTGGAAGGGACAGTCATGCAGGTCCTCTCACCTGATCTATGGGGACTGTCATGGATGACAGTCCCTCGCTTCGCGCTCGTATGCTGTATTTTCATTTCCATGTATCTCGGCAGACGGGAAGGGCTGTACTACGGGTTGGCATTCGGATTTTTGCAGGATGTTTTGTTTGGACAAGTCATCGGCATTTATACGATGTCGATGATGGTTGCCAGCTATTTTGCCGGCTTGATTGTCTTGCTGTTCCAAAGGGGCATCGGAATGGTGTTCGTGACAAGCTTTTTGATTTTGTTTGGACACGAGTGGCTCTTGTACTCTCTGTACCGTCTGTTCTCGGTCGCTCCTTACGATGTGCAGTGGATTCTCACTCATCAAATTTTGCCAAGTGTATTGTTGAATCTCGTTTTTGGCCTGATTGTGTACGTGCCGATCAAGAACGGATGCAACAAGGTACTCGCCAAAAAGGAAATGCACATGGACTGAAATGGAGACGGGGAATTTCCCGGAAAGGAGAGGATCACTCGTGGAAGAAACCAAAGAACCCAAATCGCACATACCCGTGCGTCTTAATATTTTGTTTCTGATCGTCTTCCTGTTTTTTGCTGCGATCATTTTGCGGCTCGCTTTCGTCCAACTGGTTGAAGGGGAGCAGTATCGGCATGAACTGGAAAAATTCAGTATCCGCGAGTTGCCAATTCCTGCTCCGCGCGGACGAATCATGGACAAAAACGGCGAGGTGCTCGTATCCAACAAGCCTGTTTACACTGTTCAATACGTCGAAGAGCAAGGACAAGACATCGATGAAGAAAAAGTCGCTGACCGACTCGCGAAAATCCTGATTCCTGATATCGGAAAAACGGGAACGGACAAAGAGTTGCTCAAAAAGACGATCGACTTGGGCTCCACTTTGCCGATTGCTTTTAACAATGAGGAAACAAACGCGTTGAAAAGCAGAGTAGCTGCCAAGCTGCAAGCTGTTCCCAAGCAGGAAGCGGTGGACAGCATGTCCGATTTCGAGCTGGTGAAGACGGCTCTGTATGTAGGGTTGCGCGTACGTTCGCCATTTGATGACAAGCAGCGAAAAGACGTGATCAAAAAGCTCAATGCCAACAACAAGAGCGCAGAGAAAGCCTTGACGGAAGACAACGTTTCCGATTTTGAGCTGCTGAAGATGGCGATCAGCGCCAACATGCAGCTGACGCTCACGTTGGACAAGGAAGATCGCGATGCCCTCAGCAAGGAAGTGAAGGCGCAAATTCGCAAACTGCCTGCCCCCAACGGACTGTCTGACAAATCCGACATGGAGCTGTTGCGTTACGCCTCGCTGTTTGAACTGGATGTACAACTTCCGCTCAAACCGGAGCAGCGGCAATTTCAATGGCACAAGCTCTCACTTTTGCAGGAGATGCGCTCGCCGCAGATGGCGAGCTATATCCCGCGGCGTGTGAAGGTAAACATCACAGACAATGAGATGTTTCAAATCGAAGAACGCCGTACAGAGCTGCCTGGGATTAGCGTTGTGCTGGAGCCTGTCCGGCAAATTTTCCGGGACCCGGATGGCTCTGCTTTCGGAACGCACTTTCTCGGCTACATCAACGCGATTCGCCCCGAGAGCCTGAAAGAGTATCAGGCGCAAGGCTACAATGCGATTGACCGCGTTGGTGTCACCGGACTGGAAAGCTCCTATGAGAGATATTTGCGCGGCAAGGACGGCGTCATGGATGTCTTCGTAAACAAAAACTCGGAGACGGTGAAAAAGGAAATGCGGCCGGGAAGAGAGCCGGAGCCGGGCAACGACCTCGTGCTCGCGATGGACTGGCGCTACCAGAGCAAGGTGGAAGCGATCCTGAAAGAAGAGGTAGAGGCGTTTAAAAAGCGGCCTACTACACCAAAAGAGTTCAAGGATGCGCACGTTTTGGTAATGAATCCGAATACGGGCGAGATTTTGGCGATGGCCAGCTACCCGGATTACGATTTGAACCTGTACTACGATCGCAAGGCGTTCAACGAAAACTACACCTCGCTCATTTTGCCGAACGAGTCCAACCGGTTCATTTATACACCGTACCCTCCTGCCTCTACTTACAAGCCGTTGTCAGTCATGATCGCGTTGCAGGAAGGGCTGACGACGCCAAGCGAACCGATTAATGACCGTGGGGGCTTGAATGTCGGTACTTCTTACAAGCGCAACTGGAAGGCTGGCGGACACGGTATCGTCAACGCGCGCCGCGCTTTGCAAGTTTCGAACAATACGTACATGTACGAAATGGCGATCCGCTTGGCGAGAAAAGGTAAAGAAGGCTGGGAGAAACAATTTTCCGTGCTGGATTACTACAATGCCCAGTTCGGACTTGGCGTCAAAACAGGCATTGACCTGCCGGGCGAGAAGACAGGCTGGGAAAACCCGAACCTGTACTACGGGAACTTGGCTGACGCGATGATCGGTCAGTACGATTTGTTTACACCGATACAGATCGGGCAATATGTCTCGACGATTGCCAATGGCGGGTACCGGGTTCGTCCGCACCTGGTCAAGGAAATACGCAAAGGCACGACCGATCCGAAGCAAAAAGGACAGACGCTTGCACAAATTGAGCCGCAAGTTTTGAATCGGGTCAACATCGATCCCAAGTACATCCAGGTCGTAAAAGAAGGGATGCGCATGGTTACGCAGCCAGGCGGTACGGTTCAGCGTTTTAACGGGTTGCCGTTTGCCGTGGCGGCGAAATCCGGTACAGCGCAGACCGGAAAAAGTGCGGAAAACGCGCTGGTTGTAGGCTTTGCGCCGTATGAGAAGCCTCAGCTCGTGTTTGTCGTCGTCGCACCAAACAGTTTGCGGGACGGGACATCCAGTTCGGATGCGACTGGTCCGATCGCGCGCCGTTTGCTGGAAGCTTACAACGAATTGAATCCGGGAGTTTTGACAAACGGAGTACCGATTCCAAATCCGCCCTCCTCTAAATAAATAACGGGACGAGACCTTCGCCCAGCAGCATTTGACCCGATTCGGCAAATTTTTCATGCAGAGCAGGAGAAATCTTTCTGTATGGCGAATGGTATCGGTCGAGGTGAAACCGGGTGACGACTGTGAAAAGCAAGGTCACAATCAAAGGGACTAAAGAAGGTCTCGTCTTCTTTATGGATGATGCCTGTTCCTTCGACGAACTGCTGGCCGATGTGCGTGAAAAAATAGAGCATAGCCACCAACAGATATTGTCGGGGCCACTGATACGGGTATCCATAAAATTGGGGAAACGTTACTGCACTCCTGAACAACAGGAGCAGTTGACACAAATTATCCGGCAAAAAGGAAACCTGGTGATTCACACGATCGAAGCCGACGTGATCACACGGGAGGAAGCTTTTGCTGAACGCCTAAAAACCCATTTTTCCATACAGGTAAACACCGTTCGCTCTGGTCAAGTATTGGAGTTTGACGGAGATTTGCTTTTATTGGGGGATGTCAATCCCGGGGGAACGGTTCGCAGTACAGGAAGCATTTATGTGCTAGGTCATCTGCGTGGTTACGCCCATGCAGGTATTTCCGGCGATGCACAGGTGATTATAGCGGCTGCGGTCATGAGTCCTACCCAGTTGCGGATTGCCGATGTGATCAGCAAGCCTGGAGAAGAATGGACGAATCATTCCGGAGGGACAGAGTTTGCCTATCTGGACAATGAGACCATGCTCGTAGCAAAAATGAACTACTTGTCGCGAATACGCCCGGATCTTGGCGCGAACAAGCGTGAGGGTTGAGGGAAAGAGGAGGAACGGACGTGGGTATTGGAATAGTCGTAACTTCAGGAAAAGGCGGCGTGGGCAAGACGACCACATCCGCGAATTTGGGAACAGCACTTGCATTGCTGGGCCAAAAGGTGTGCATGGTAGATACTGATATCGGTTTGCGCAATCTCGACGTGGTCATGGGTCTTGAGAACCGGATCATCTACGATCTGGTGGACGTGGCAGAAGGCGCTTGCCGACTTCCGCAAGCGCTGATCAAGGACAAGCGCTTCGAGAACCTTTCCCTGCTGCCTGCTGCCCAGACAAAGGACAAATCGGCAGTCTCGCCTGAGCAGATGGAGGAAATCATCACGCAGCTCAAGCGTGAATTTGATTACGTGATTATCGACTGCCCGGCAGGCATCGAGCAAGGTTTCCGCAACGCAGTAGCGGGAGCCGATCAGGCCATCGTCGTGACGACTCCAGAAAAGGCGGCTGTCCGTGACGCGGACCGCATTATCGGCCTTTTGGAGCGGGAAAAAGTGGGGATGCCAAAGCTCGTCATCAATCGCGTGCGCTCTCACATGGTAAAAAACGGCGACATGCTTGACGTGGAAGATATTTTGGATTTGCTTGCCATTGACTTGATCGGTGTCGTGCCTGATGATGATCATGTCATCAAATCGGCCAATCAGGGCGAGCCTGCTGTCATGAATCATGAATCGCGTGCGTCGATCGCGTATCGCAATGTGGCGCGCCGCTTGCTCGGAGAAGCCGTTCCTCTGCAACCGCTGGAGGAAAAGGCTGGGGTCTTCACGAAAATGCGCAAATTTTTTGGGTTAAAATAGGGTATACTTGGCTCCCCTTCTGTTAAAGAGGGGAGTCACGTTTTCTAGGAGGAAAAACATGGACCTGGAAAAACGACATTTAAAATCGATTGACTGGACCATTATCTTGATTTTGGCCGGGCTTGGCATCTTCAGTTACTTGGGCATTTCCGGATCAGCTGCCGGATTGGACACGGCCCATCGACAGGTGATGTGGTACGTCATCGGATTTATCGTGCTCGGAGGGGTATTGCTTTTTGACTATCGGCTCTTTCACAACTTCTCCTACGTCTTGTACACGTTGGGGCTGATTTTGCTGATCGGAGTCTTTAAGACAACGCCGATCAACAACACGACGAGCTGGTATAACTTGGGGCCTGTGTTGTTCCAGCCTTCAGAACCGATGAAGCTGTTTACGATTTTGACGGTCGCCCGCTTCATGTCCAAACGGGCGGAGGACCCGGATCGTTTTTACTATTTTTACAAGCTGATTCCGGTAGCGGCTCTCGTAGGCGTTCCTTTGCTTTTGATTTTGGTGCAGCCTGACCTGGGAACAGCGATGGTCTTTACAGGGATGCTTGCTACCATGCTGATCGTCGGTGGAATCCGGATGAAGCATGTATTGTACTTGGGCGGCATTATCGGTAGCTTTTTTGCGGCGATGACGCTTTTGTACGAGTACAAGCAAGATGTTTTTTTCAAGATCATCAAGCCGTACCAGTGGGATCGCGTCGTCTTTTGGATGGACCCCGATCTGGACCCGATGGGAAAAGGCTTTCAGTTGAAGCAGGCACTGATCTCGATTGGTTCGGGCCAACTGTTCGGAAAAGGTATTAACACGCCGACACAGGCGAGCTTTGGCTGGGTGCCTGTCGGGGAAAGCGATTTTATTTTCACGGTCATTGCCGAAAAGCTCGGCTTCATGGGCGCAGGGCTGTTGATGATTTTGTTCTTCGCCTTGATTTACCGCATGATTCGCATCGCGATGGAAGCGAAAGATCCGTTCGGCTCCTACGTGGTGGCGGGCGTGGTGGGGATGCTCACCTTCCAGATTTTTGAGAATATCGGCATGACGATCCAGTTGATGCCGATTACAGGGATTCCGTTGCCCTTTATCAGTTACGGGGGGAGCTCGTTGATCACCAACTTTTTGATCATCGGGGTTGTCCTCAATATTGGCATGCGCAAGGATAAGTTGCGATTTGACTAAATGCGTGACAAATCGGAAAGTATATGATAAAATCATCCTAAGTTAACCATTTTTACAAGTTATAGTGGTTTGGATGATTGGTTATGGAGTCGTACGGTTGTGAGAGACGTCACCATTGGTCAATCGCAATTTGTCCGACTTTTTTCCTTGACGCAAAAGGCTTATCTGTAAAAAAGGGGTTAACGCTACACTCTTTCGCCTCATGGGGCGTAATGTTCAGGGAGGTTTTGTTTCATGCAACAAGGTATCGTAAAATGGTTTAACGCAGAAAAAGGATACGGTTTCATCCAAGTTGAAGGTGGAGACGACGTATTCGTTCACTACAGCGCGATCCAGTCTGAAGGTTTCAAATCTCTGGACGAAGGTCAAAAAGTTGAGTTCGAAATCGTTCAAGGTAGCCGTGGACCACAAGCTGCTAGTGTAACTAAACTGTAAACTTCGACAGATTCAGAGACAGTCTCTCAACAGGGAGACTGTCTTTTTTGCATTTTCGCCATACGCGAGAGCAACGAAGAACGCACGAGGAGACGACGGCATAAAGCGGGTAGACAAGTCATAAGATGGAACAAAGGCTTGGCCTGCGGAGGGATGGACATGTTTGGTGGAGCAAATCGTGTAAAAGAAAGACGGCGGGAGCGACTGGAGCGAATCCGTACACAATCACGAGACAGTTTCTCTCCTTACGTGGATGATTGGAAAGATCCCATTGATGTGCAGTCTGATCCATACGATTTTCCCCTCAGGGAAAATGATGAGGAAAACAAGCCGCCTTCTCACGAAAAATGGGGGCTGCAAGTGTTTGCTTCCATTCTTTTGCTGGGAACGGCCTATTTATTGTTCCAGACGTCCTTGATTCCTGCCAACTGGAAAGACTCTGCGCGCGAGGTCATGACCCGGGATTTCAATTTCACTGGCGTAGCGGATTGGTACGAGGCGCGTTTTGGACCGATCCCCACCTTGTTGCCTGCGATGCAGGGACCGAGTGCGGTTCCTGCAACCAGCACAGCCAAAGATGTCGCTGTCTGGCGGCTGCCGGCAAGCTGGAAAATCGTGAAGCCGTTTGAACTGCAAAACGCCAAGGTCGTATTGGATACGGGCTTAGGGGAGCAAGTGAAGATCGGGGAGGCCGGGTGGGTTACGTACGTCGGAGAGCAGTCTGGCTTTGGAACGACTGTGATCGTCCGGCTGACAAAAGGCCGGGAAGTGTGGCTCGGCAATCTGGACAGCGTCGGGGTGACAAAAGACGAGGTGCTATCACCCGGTCAAGTGATCGGCACAGCGCGGGTGGTGAACGGAAAAGAGCGTCACCTGTACTTTGCGGCCAGGGCAGAGGAAGAGTTCGTCGATCCGCTGGAAGTGATCCCGTTTGAATAGAGGGGGATGGCTGGACATACGCTTTCGCATTCACCTGCTCTTCTGGGCGGTAATCGGTGTGTCTGTGCTGACAGGCCACTTTTTGGAAGTAATTACGCTGTTCGTGATCGTGCTCATACACGAATTGGGACATGTGGCAATGGCTCGGGAGTTGGGGTGGAGAGTGCATGAAGTCCAGCTGCTCCCTTTTGGCGGAGTGGCGACAGTAGAAAACAGCTATGCGACAGACCCGATGGATGAGATTGTCGTAGCGTTGGCCGGGCCGTTCATGAATGTAGTGATGATGGCGGCATCGTACCTGTTTTGGTATACAGGTGTCTGGACGGAGGACTGGTCCCGGTTTTTTCTCGTCAGCAACGCCACGATTGCTTTGTTCAATCTGCTGCCGATTTGGCCGCTGGATGGCGGGAGGATCGTGCTTGGGGTGCTGTGCTGTTTTTTGTCTTATCGGCAGGCAGCGATCGTCTCCATGACGGGCAGCACCCTTTTGGCTGGCATCCTGGTCGGAGTGTCCGGCTTTGATCTGAAGCTCAACCTGATCATCATCGGGCTGTATTTGCTGGCGATGAACATTCAGGCATTCGTCCGCTTTCCTTACCAGTTTTTTCGCTTTCTGGTGGAAAAGTACGGGCGCAGGCAAGAGGAAACAAACGTACAGGCTATCCGCGTCCGTCCAGAGGAGACGGTGTTGGCTGTATCCCACAAGCTGCGGCGTGGCCGCTCTCACCTTTTTTACGTACAGGGGGCGGGGCTGTTGGCAGAGGAGCAGCTGCTGCACGCCTTGTTATTCGAACAGAAACACGATGCTGCGGTCGGCAAGCTCCTCTAGTTTTCAGCGGGAGATGGGCGCCACTCCATCAGCAGGCAATCGCGCAAGCTTCCTTCGTGCCACTCGTGCCGGGGAAGCTTTTTCTTTTGGCGAAAACCGCATTTTTCATAGCAGCGGATCGCCCGTTTGTTCCATTCTTGCGGTCCATGACAACGACCGCTGCTCCCAACTGGTGAACATAGCGGATTACAGCCTGTACCAAGTCAGCACCTATCCCGCGATTCCAGTAGGCCGGCTCGCCGATAAACTGATCCATGCCGTAGACGATCGTGTATTTGGCGTAACCGTAGGCTTCCTTGGTCGCAGGATCGAGCGGATAAAACTGGAGGTAGCCGACAGGGACCGCTTCATGGCAGACGAGACAGCGCGTCACGCCTTCATCATCGTCTGTGGAATAAAAATGCTCCTGGACAAGTGCGGCGTCATGGGGGCGGTCACGGCCTTCGTAAAAAGCGAGAACCTGCTCGTCCGAGAGCCATTTGAGCAAATGGACGGCATCGTCAGGCACAAGCTGTCTGATGGATTACTCCGCTGCGATGACTTTTCTTTTACGGCAGGCTATGATAGATTACTTCCTGTATGTCCGGCAATCCTGCCTGGGTGCCGGAAAAAGGACGGAAGTGCGGAGAGTGAGCGTAATGAGACAATTGGCAATCAGCGGCAGAAGCGGCGTGCAGATCGCGTATTTGGCAGACGGACAGCTGATCGAATGGCGGACGCAGGAGACGGACGGGCTTGTCAGCGCCGGGGAGATTTACTACGGGCGGATCGCGGACGTAAAACCGGGCATCCAGTCTGCCTTTGTCGACATCGGCTGTGGACAAAACGCGTATTTGTACGTAGATGATACGCTGAACAAAGGAACGGCGGGAAAAGGGAAGCCGAACATTTCCGAGCGGGTGCAAGTTGGTCAAGCGGTTATTTGTCAGGTGACAAAAGAAGCCTCTGAATGGAAGGCTCCAAAAATCTCGTTGAAAGTCAGTCTCCAGGGACGTTACCTCGTGTATCTGCCACAAGAAGCGGGGATATCTATATCGCGAAAAATCAGCCAGCCGGAAGAACGGGCACGACTGGGAGAAACCATCGCGCCGCTGCTCGTTGAAGGGGAAGGCGTCATTGTGCGGACGGAAGCGGCTGGCGTGGACGGACAGCAGCTGACAAACGAACTGGCCTATTTGCGCAAGCGCTGGGAAGGCATCTGCCAGCAAGCGGAGGCGAAAAAGACGCCGGGTCGGGTCGGTCATGACCTCGATGGAATCGAAGCGATATTGCGCGAAGCTTTGGCGGAAGGGCTTGATGAGGTGATCGTGGAGGATGCTGCCACGTATCGGCAAATCAAAGACATGCTGACGGTCTTTTCTGCCGACGCGGAAAGTCTGCTGCGCAAGCATACAGGCAAGGAGCCGCTGTTTGACGCGCTGCGCTTGGAGGCCAAGCTGGAACAGGCGCTCAGGCGTCAGGTGCCGCTGGCAAACGGCGGACATCTGGTGTTTGACAAGACAGAAGCCATGACCGTGATCGATGTCAATACCGGCTCTTTTACCGGAGCGGGCGGCCAGCAAAGGGAGCAGGCAGTCACGGCAACCAACGTGGAGGCGGCCAAAGAAATAGCCAGACAGCTCAGATTGCGCGACATTGGCGGGATCGTTGTCATCGATTTTATCGATATGAAAGAGCCGGCCAACAAAGAACGCGTGCTGTCGACGCTGAAAAGAGAGCTTGCCCGCGATGCGACACCTTCTACAGTCCATGGCATGACAGCGCTTGGACTGGTCGAATTGACGCGCAAGCGGGTGAGAGCGAGTCTCTCTGAGCGGCTGATGGAAACGTGCGCGGTGTGTGATGGGCGCGGGCGAATTTTGCGCGGGGATGAGAGCATCCGGCGGTTGCAAAACGAACTTGCAGGATTGGCCCGTTCGCAGCAAGCGGAGGCAGCTGTGGTGGAGCTTTCCGGCAGATTGTTCCAACTCGTTGAGCAGTTGGAGACGACAGGGGATGAAAAAAGCTGGCCGCTACGCGTCTTCAAGCGTGAGGAGCTGCGGCTCGCTCCGGACGAGTACCGGATTGCATATGCGGGAAATACAGCGGAAGCAAAGCGTCTGTACGAAAAACAGTGGAAAATAACTTGACTGGGCAATTGCAGCTATGATAACCTAATGGTTGTCATGCAGCTATGCCCCGTGCATACTGTAACCGCACGAATCGGGTACATAAGTCGCCGCCAGACGGCGCACCTGTAGAGGCGAGTCTGAGTATAGGAGGTGCACACAGTGTACGCAATTATCGAAACCGGTGGAAAGCAATACAAAGTTGAAGAGGGTTCCGTTCTCTTCATCGAGAAATTGGCTGGCAACGAAGGAGAAGCTGTTACTTTTGACAAAGTTCTCTTCGTAAGCAAAGACGGCAAAGTTACTGCAGGAGCTCCTACAGTAGCTGGTGCAACGGTAACTGGTAAAGTAGAAAAACACGGTAAAGCTGCAAAAATTATCGTGTACAAATACAAAGCCAAGAAAAACTACCGTCGCAAACAAGGTCACCGTCAACCGTTCACCAAAGTTGTGATCGAAAAGATCAACGCTTAATTTTGGTGACCTGATATGATTGAAGTGATCGTGAGCCGTGCGCAGCACGGTATCCATGAAATTTGTATTTCCGGACATGCCAATGCGGGTGCCTATGGGGCGGACATCGTTTGTTCTGCCGTGTCAGGCATCAGCTTTGGTATATTAAACAGCGTGCAGCCGTTGACAGGACTGACACCGCAAGTATCAGTCGCCCAAGAAGGCGGCGGCTTTCTAAAATGGACGCTGGCTTCGCAAGAAGCGGCGGACATACTAGAAAAGCAGCAGCTTTTGGCTGAGAGCATGGTGATCGCTCTGTTATCGGTAGAAGCGCAGTACGGGAAATACGTAAAAGTGAATGACCATAAATGGCAGGGAGGTGTCTGATATGAACATGCTGTTTAATTTGGACCTTCAGTTTTTCGCATCGAAAAAAGGGGTAGGTTCCACTAAAAACGGACGCGATTCCATTTCCAAACGTCTGGGCGTGAAACGTGGTGACGGTCAATTCGTTACTGCCGGAAACATCCTCGTTCGCCAACGCGGAACGAAGATCTACCCAGGTACGAACGTAATGAAAGGCGGAGACGACACTCTGTTTGCAACTGCAGATGGTGTTGTTCGTTTCAAGCGTCTGGGCCGCGATCGCAAACAAGTTGTGATCGAGCCAGTTGCTTCCGAAGCGTAAATATTTTTCCAAAAGAAAACCCAGCATCGGTGCTGGGTTTTCTTTTTGGTTTCGGGTAGGCGGATTTTGGGAATAAGACTTGTGTCAAAATAGTTGGGCGCAGCCAAGTTTTCTCATTGTCTGGCCCCCTTTTATGGTACAATAGTTAAGAAAGAAATTCTTATCGACTTGGGTGAATGTGATGGGGGACGAGCGGAGACTGCTTACGCATCAGACAGACCAGCTGTTGGCCGTACTGAACCGGCAGCGGCATGACTGGTTGAACCACGTTCAGGTTCTGCTCGGCTATTTGCATATGAACCGTACTGAGCAGGGAGAGGCGCATTTGAAGCGCATCGCGCAGATGGCGATGCAGGAATCGATGGTCGCCCGTTTGAACAACTCCCTGTTGTCCGTCTTCTTCTTGACATTCAATGCGCTGAACAAGGAAATGCTTTTGGAAGTAGACGTGTGCAATGACGTGGATCTCACGCGAATAGCATTAGGCGAGCAGCACTTGTTTCAGTTGGTGTCAGAGATATTATGCACAGTGAACGATCATGTAGACCAAAGCGGCTACGAACCAGCCAGTATGCAAGTAAGCTTGCAGGCGGATCAACGAGGCGTTCATTTTCGTTTTGACCTGGCCGGAGAGCTGAATGCATCCGGAATGGAAAAATTGGAAAAGCTGATACGGAATAGCGAGCAAAGTACGGTGGAGGTCACCGAGTGGATACATACGGAAGACGAATGGGTCCTGGATTTGCTGGTTCCATTCGCGCAATGAAAGAGGTGGCACCATGTTTGTCGATCAGGTAAAAGTTTATGTCAAAGGTGGAGACGGCGGTAACGGAGCCGTTTCTTTCCGCAGAGAGAAGTACGTGCCACTGGGCGGGCCAGCAGGTGGCGATGGTGGAAAAGGCGGAGATGTCATATTCGAGGTGGACGAAGGACTGCGCACGCTCGTAGACTTCCGCTACCAAAGACACTTCAAGGCGACACGCGGCGAGCACGGCCGCAACAAGTCGCAGCACGGAGCAGGCGCGGAGGATATGGTTGTTCGCGTACCGCCGGGAACGACTGTGATCGATGACGATACAAAAGAAGTCATCGCCGATCTGATCGAGCATGGTCAGCGTGCTGTGATCGCCAAAGGCGGACGCGGTGGACGGGGTAATATCCGTTTTGCCAATTCGTCGAATCCGGCGCCGCATATTTCCGAGAACGGCGAGCCTGGCCAAGAGCGCTACATCGTCATGGAGCTGAAGCTGATTGCCGACGTCGGTCTGGTTGGTTATCCGAGCGTAGGGAAGTCTACGCTGCTCTCCAGTGTGACCGCAGCGAAGCCAAAAATTGCTGCCTATCACTTTACTACATTGACTCCGAATCTCGGTGTCGTGGATTTGGGCGAACAGAGCTTCGTCATGGCTGACTTGCCAGGGCTGATTGAGGGAGCGCACGAAGGTGTGGGGCTTGGTCATCAATTCCTGCGCCACGTAGAGCGCACTCGTCTGATTGTCCATGTCATTGACATGGCGGGAGTGGATGGACGCGATCCGTACGAAGACTATTTGCAGATCAACCGCGAGCTGAAGCTGTACAACCTGAAGCTCGAAGATCGTCCGCAAATCGTTGCTGCCAACAAGATGGACGTGCCGGAAGCGGCCGAAAATTTGCAGCGCTTCAAAGAAAAAGTGCCAGGTGTTCAAGTTTTCGAAATCTCGGCAGCGACCCAGCAAGGTGTCAAGGAACTGATGTACGCAGTAGGCGAGACATTGTCCACAATTCCGGACAAGCCGACAGTCGAAGAAGTACAAGAAGTGGAAGAGCGCGTGATGTTCCGTGCGGAGAAAGAGCCGGAGCCGTTTGAAATCACTCGCGACAACGAAGTATTCGTGATCAGCGGGGAAAAAATCGAGAAGCTGGTGCGCATGACGAACCTCAACAGCTATGACGCAGCTCAGCGCTTCGCGAGACAGATGCGCAGCATGGGTGTGGACGAGGCATTGCGCAAACACGGTGCAAGAGACGGGGATACCGTTCGGATTGGCAAATTAGAGTTTGACTTTGTGGAGTGACAAATAGAATGATTGATATCCCATCCCTCACCCCTTTTATGGCGGACAAACGCCTTCAACGCGGTGCTTCATTGCCGATGATGATCTCTAGACAGGTCAAATCGCCCATTCAAGTAATGGTTGAGCATGTCAAAAGTAGTTATCTCGTCGTTTCTCTTGAGATGAAGGCCGATGCAAAGGCCGAGCTGCTCGGATCAACGGTGCGTGTTCGGTGGGAATCGGATGCGGCGATTAACACGATTGATCTGGAAGTGATTTCGGAAGAAACGATATGGCCTATCAAGCTGTTGGCGATGGTTCCGGTCAGCGTCGGCGTCGAGATTGCCACAGGCCGCAAGCAGGAACCCATTCCGCCCGGGATTGACATTCGCGTCCCGTACAAGGTGATGGGCGCAAGACCGATCGAGGAAAAAGGGGAGGCTGTGCTGCTGAAATTTTCCCCTACACGACTGATACTCGCAACAGAAGGTTATGTGGCAAAAGGGGAGTTTCTCCACCTTTCTTTCACGGTTCCTTCGACTGGGCAAGAAATCGTCATGATGGCAAAAATCGTGGAAAAGACCTTCGAAGACAAGCAGACAGTAATCGAGTTAATTTTTACGGATATCAATGAAAAACATCACCAAGTCATCAAAGATTACTATAAAAAGCTCTCAACTGCCGCTTCTTCCTAAGGAAGCGGTTTTTTTCCTTTGCTGTTCCCGCGAAGAAGGTATATAGTAGAGTACATAGAGTTCTAAATCGAGCCTGTTCACCTGATGGATTTGTTCTGTGCTTTTTCCTGAATATCACTTTGTGAAATCATGCACTTTTGATCATTCGACGTAGCTGTATCATTCGCTTTGTGAAAAATATTACAAGCACACGTGCTTTTCGGTATTTTGGGAGAATAGCGGCCGTAACTCGTATGAACAGGCATCGAGAATGAAGGCCTCTATTCCAAAGCAAAGGAGGACGTTTTTCCATGTCTCAAACAACCACGCAACAAGCTCAAGCAGAAGTAGCAAGCACAGCTACTCTGGCACCTGAGCAACAAATGGATGTACTCGATCAGTTGATGAAACCAGAAATTCAAGAATCCCTGAATGTATTGGTGGCAAACTTGCCAAAACTGGCCGAGATGACAACTATCCTCACCAAAACGTACGACCTGGTAAACACCGTAGCTAACGATCATGTACTCATCGACGACATCAAGGGCGGTATGGAAGAGTTCGTCAAACCGATTTCCGACAAGGCAAAAGGCATCGCGCAAGCGGCTATTGAAGCAAACGACCGCGCGCACACTGAGGAAACGACCGTTGGCTTGTTTGGCATGCTCAAAATGCTGAAAGATCCGCAAGTGCAAAAAACATTGCGTTTTGCACAAGCATTCCTCGAAGTTTTGGCTGAGCGCCAACAACAAAAACGCTAATTACGATAACCTACGAGAGACAAGGACGGAGGATTAGGCATGGCGAAGCATATTCTCATTCTGGGCGGCGGCTACGGCGGTTTGCTGTCCGCTTTGACTGCACGCAAATACATGACGGCGGAAGAGGCGACGATCACGGTTGTGAACCGTTTCCCTACGCACCAAATCATCACGGAGCTGCACCGTTTGGCAGTAGGCAACCTGTCTGAACAAAACGTGGCACTGCCATTGGAAAGACTGCTGCGTGGAAAAGACATCAACCTGGTGATCGACACTGTTGAAAAAATCGGTCTGGAATCGCAACGCGTCACTTTGACGAGCGGCGAGAGCATCAAATACGATGCACTCGTAGTTGCTCTGGGCAGCGAAACCGCATTCTTCGGTATCCCTGGCTTGCAAGAGTACAGCTTTACGCTGAAATCCGTAGAGGAAGCAAACCGTCTGCGCGCGCACCTCGAAGAGCGCGTAGTGGAATACAGCAAGAGCAAAAACAAAGCCGATGCAACCTTCGTGGTCGGTGGCGGCGGTCTGACCGGAATCGAGCTGATTGGCGAATTTGCTGACATGCTGCCTGATCTTTGCCGCAAGTACGGCGTAGATTTTGCAGACCTGTCCATCTATTGCGTAGAGGCAGGACCATCGATCCTCGCGGGCTTTGCTCCTGACCTGGTAGAGCGTGCAAAAACTAGCCTGGAAAAACGTGGCGTTCAGTTCCTGACTGGCGTTCCTGTAACCGAAATGAAAGAAACAACCGTTTGCCTGAAAGACGGCAACACCATCGAAACCAAAACAATGGTTTGGACTGGTGGCGTTCAAGGAAATCGCGTAGTGGCTGAGTGCGGCATCGAAGTAAACCGCGGTCGCGCAACTGTGACTGAGTTCCTGCAATCCACTTCTCATCCGGAAGTATTCCTCGCGGGAGACAGTGCAGTGGTTATGGGGCCAGAAGGCCGTCCATACCCGCCAACTGCTCAATTGGCATGGCAAATGGGTGAAGTGGTTGGCTACAACTTGTTCGCTCACTTCAACGGCTCCAAAATGGACACGTTCAAGCCAGTCTTTTCCGGTACTCTCGGAAGCTTGGGCCGCAAAGATGCCATCGGAACCATCGGTGCAAGCCAGTTGAAGCTGAAAGGCTTGCCAGCTACGCTGATGAAGGAAGCGAGCAACGTGCGCTACCTGACTCACATCAACGGCTTGTCTTCGCTCGCGTACTAAACCAAAAACAACCATACGAACAAGCGTCAAACCCCGGGATACACAAATCCCGGGGTTTTTTTCTTTACAAAACAGCTCGCTCGCTTTTAGCAAGGGAAATGCGCCTGCTTGCGCCTGACCATACGCCTGTGGCCGTTTGCTGAAAAAGCTTGGCCGTTGACGGCTATTTATTGCCGCTCGGGTCCTCGATGATGTTAGGCGATTGCGCCATTTTTTTGCCCCGAAGATCAGAACCGAACTGCTCCAGGCTGCTCGGTTTTCCAGCCGGATGATTGTTGCGGCGCTCCGATTTGTCTGACTTTCCGCGTCCTGCCATTCGTGCTTCACCTCCTCTTTTTCTTGCCGCTTTTAGTGTGTACGAAGATCGACATAGCCATGTAACCCAGGTGAACCGAATATGGTTCCATGAAAAAAGTTGGCGATGAAGGATTGTCACAGCGAGTACTATCCGTTATAATGTCCTCTATGAAGAAACAACTGTTTTTCTCAGGAGGACACAACACGTGAAACGGGAAGAGAAGTTCTACTTGATACGATCTGACATCTTACCAGAATCAATCGTCAAGACGATCGAAGCGAAAAAGATGCTGGAATCCGGCGAAGTGGACACCGTGAATGAGGCAGTAGATCGAGTGGGACTGAGCCGGAGTGCATTTTACAAATACAAGGACGGGATATTTCCCTTCAATGCCATGATGAGCGAAAAGATCATGACGATCACGTTTTCGCTGGAGCACATGTCCGGTTATTTGTCGAAGGTGCTCACGTATGTTGCAGAACAAGGCGGGAACGTCCTGACGATCAATCAGACGATTCCGCTGCAAGGGATTGCCAATATTTCCATGTCTGTCGATATGGCCAATCTGCGCGTATCCAGCACGGAATTTCTGGAAAGCTTGCAAGAAATCCCCGGCGTTCGCAAAGCGATGATCGTCGGTAGAGGGTAAAAGAAGGGTAGGAGGAGAGAAACAATGGAGAAGCAAAGCATCAAGCTGGGGTTAATGGGGTTTGGAACAGTCGGGACTGGGGTTGTCCGCATCATTTCTGCTCATCAGGACGATTTGCAAAAGCAGACCGGACTGGGGATTGAGATCACGAAGATTCTCGTGCAGGATGCCGAGAAGTCGCGCAATATCGCCGCCATGGAAAATTTGCTGACGACAGAGCCTGCCGAGCTTCTGGATGATCCGGACATCGAGGTAATCGTCGAGGTGATTGGCGGCATCCACCCGGCCAAAGAATACATCCTCCAGGCGCTGGAGCGCGGCAAGCACGTAGTCACTGCCAACAAAGATTTGATGGCCTTGCATGGGGCTGAAATCTTGAACAAGGCGCAAGAAAAAGGCTGTGACGTGTTTTATGAAGCGAGCGTAGCGGGCGGGATTCCGATTTTGCGCGCTTTGGTGGAAGGCTTTTCCTCCGATCGCATTACGAAAATGATGGGGATCGTCAACGGGACGACCAACTATATTTTGACCAAAATGAGCCAAGAGGGCGCAGACTACAGCGACGTCCTCAAAGAAGCGCAAGCGCTGGGCTACGCGGAAGCGAATCCTACCTCCGATGTCGAAGGTTTTGACGCAGCCCGCAAGATGGCGATTCTCGCCACACTAGGTTTCCGCGTGCCGATGAAGCTGGAAGATGTGGACGTCAAAGGAATCAGTGCGGTAAGCAAGCAAGACATCGCATACGGCAAGCAGTTGGGCTATGAGATCAAGCTGTTGGGTCTGGCCCGCCGCGACGAGGAAGCGATTGAGGTAAGCGTACAGCCGACGATGGTGCCGAAATCGCATCCGCTTGCTTCTGTCAACGGCGTGTTCAATGCGGTGTACGTACACGGGGAAGCCGTAGGTGAGACGATGTTTTACGGCCCGGGCGCAGGCGAGCTTCCGACCGCAACCGCAGTCGTGTCCGATCTGGTCACGGTTGTGAAAAACCGAAAGCTCGGCGTAAACGGACGCGGGATGGTTGCGCCGTACAAGGAAAAAGTGCTTAAAGACGACAGCCAAAAGCTGTCCAAATATTTCCTGCGAATCGTGGTGGCGGACAAACGCGGCGTTTTGGCAAAGATTACCCAGTTGCTGGCGGACAAAAACATTTCGCTGGAGCAAGTCATTCAGCAGCCGTACAACAATGGCGGCGAAGCGGAGATCATCATGGTGACGCACCAATCGTCCAAGAGCGACATGGATGGGGTCATCGCCTATATGGAACAAATGGACATCATCTCCAAAGTGGAGAGCTGCTACCGTGTAGAAGGGGGAGACAAGTAATGAGTTTTGATCGTCAATCTGGCATTATTGCGCGCTACCGGGAGTTTCTTCCGGTTACGGACAAGACACCGTTGGTCAGTCTGCACGAAGGAAACACTCCGCTGATCCATGCGGCGAACTTGTCCAAGAAGCTGGGAGTCGAGCTGTATGTAAAATATGAAGGACTGAATCCGACAGGCTCGTTCAAAGACAGAGGCATGGTCATGGCTGTTGCCAAAGCAGTGGAGGAAGGCAGCAAAACGATCATGTGCGCTTCCACCGGAAATACGTCTGCGGCAGCAGCGGCGTATGCAGCGCGTTCCGGTCTGCGCTGCATCGTCCTGATTCCGAGCGGCAACATCGCGCTGGGCAAGCTGGCGCAAGCGATCGCATACGGTGCCGAGGTCATCGCCATCGACGGCAACTTTGACGAAGCGCTGAATATCGTGCGCGACATTACGGCGAAAGAGCCGATTACGCTGGTGAACTCCGTCAACCCTTACCGGATCGAAGGACAAAAGACAGCAGCGTTTGAAGTGTGCGACGCTCTGGCCGATGCACCGGACATTTTGGCGATTCCCGTAGGAAATGCCGGAAACATCACCGCCTACTGGAAAGGCTTCAAGGAGTATAAGGAAGCAGGCAAATCAAGCCGTTTGCCGCACATGTACGGCTTCCAGGCGGCGGGGGCCGCTCCGCTGGTGCTCGGACAGCCTGTACCCAATCCGGAAACAATCGCGACTGCGATCCGCATCGGAAACCCTGCGAGCAAGGACGGCGCTTTACATGCGATTTCTGAATCGAACGGTCTTGTTGACAGCGTGACAGACGATGAAATTTTGCAGGCATACCAGCTGCTGGCCAAAGAAGAGGGCGTTTTCTGCGAACCGGCTTCTGCTGCCTCCCTGGCCGGAATTATCAAGTTGCATCGAGCAAACAAACTGCCGCAAGGTGTCAAGGTTGCGTGCGTTTTGACAGGAAACGGCTTGAAAGATCCAAACATCGCCCTGAAGCTCGTTGGAGAAGAGCCACGCTCAGTGCCTGCGACACATGAAGCCGTCATGGAGCTGGTTCGCCAGAGCGGGAGAGAAGTCGTCTCATGAGCAGTCAGCGTGTAAAAGTAACGATTCCCGCAAGCACAGCCAATCTGGGGCCAGGCTTTGATGCTTTAGGAATGGCATTTCAATTGTATTCCGTAGTAGAAATGGAAATCAGTGACCGGACCACCGTCGAGCTGGTTGGCAAAGAGCTGGAAGGCACACCTGCGGACAAAAGCAACTTGTTGTATCAAGTAGCAGCGAGTCTGTTTCAGGAAGCAGGGCTTGCCGTGCCGGAGCTTGCCATACGCGCATCGAGTGAAGCTCCCCTGACCCGCGGGCTGGGGAGCAGTGCGGCTGCGATTGTCGGAGCATTGGTGGCGGCCAATCAACTCGCTGGCGAGCCATTTAGCCACGAGCAGCTTTTCGCCCGCGCCACAGCACTGGAAGGACATCCAGACAACGTCGGAGCCTCCCTGTTTGGCGGGATCATCGTGGCGACTATGCCAGAGACGATCGAAGAACCTGTTCCTTACGTTCGATTTTCCCCTCCCGCCGGATTGCAGACACTCGTCGTGATCCCGGATTTCATGCTGGAGACGACAAAAGCGCGGAACGTCCTGCCACAGGTGTACAGCAAAGAAGATGTTGTATATAATGTGGGACATAGCAGTTTGCTTGTTGCCGCTTTGGCACAAGGCAGACTAGACCTGATGGGACGGGCCATGTCAGATCGGCTGCATCAGCCGTACCGCGCTAAACTTGTACCTGGCTTGAACGAAATCCTGGACAAAGCGACTGAGCACGGTGCCGTAGGCGCTGCCTTGAGCGGCGCGGGACCAACCATCCTGTGCTTCTTTTCTTCCGCGGAAGAGGAGGGGCAACTGCGCGCATTCGTGGACAGAGTGATGAAAGGACACGGCATTGCCTACCGTGTAATGATTTTGCAGCCGGACGAAAATGGCGTACAAGTAGAAATCCATCAGAGATAGAGCATAGTGGATAGGAGAACGCCATGGAGAAGAAACTTGCTTTTCTCGGACCACGCGGAACATTCACAGAAGAGGCGGCGCGGACTTTGACGCAACGCCAGCCGCTCTCGCTCGTTCCGTATCCGAGCATCATCGATGTGCTTGATGCTGTTTCCAACAAGGAAGTGGCATTCGGGGTCGTGCCGATGGAAAATTCCATCGAGGGTACCGTCAACTCGACTTTGGACTGGCTCATTCACGAGGTCGATTTGCCGATCCTGGCTGAGCTGGCGCTGCCGATTGCGCAAAACTTGCTGGTAGCCAAAAGAGAGCAAGCCTTGCCTTTGTCTGCAATCACAAAAGTGTTGTCACACCCGCAAGCGATTGCCCAGAGCCACAATTTCTTGCGGGAAAACTTGCCGCACGCCAAGATCGAGTACATGAACAGCACGGCACTGGCTGCAAAAACGGTGAGCGAGCATCCCGAGGAGCCGTGGGCTGCTGTTGGCACGAAGCTGAATGTGGAGATTTACCCGCTGGAGTTCGCCCGCGAACAAATTCAAGATTATTCGAATAACTACACGCGTTTTGTGCTGGTCGGCACGGAGCCGTTGGAGTTGCAGGCGTCCTCACGCGAGAAAACGACGATACTTGTCACGCTGCCGGAAGATTTCCCTGGTGCGCTGTATCAAGTGTTGGCCGCGTTTGCCTGGAGAAAGGTCAACCTGTCGCGGATTGAGTCCCGGCCGACGAAAAAAGCGCTGGGAAGCTACTATTTTGTCATCGATATCGAGCAAAAGATGGACGATGTCCTCTTGCCGGGCGCATTTGCCGAGATTGAAGCTATCGGTTGTCAGGTGCGTCAGCTGGGAACGTATCCGTTTTATATGCAAGGAGCCAAGCTGGAAGCCAATTTGTAAAAATTGGCTTCTTTCTTTTTTCTCCCCTGCAAGCGTAAAAGCGAAGGCCGCCAAGGAGCAAAAAGCCCATGGGTGCATACCATGGTAGGGAGTTTTTACGCAAGGGAGGAGAAACATTGAGGATTCACATCGTACAAAAGGGCGACAGCATGTGGAAGATCGCCAAAAGATATGGCGTCGATTACAAGGAACTGCTTCGCTTAAACAGCCAGGTCAAAACTCCCGACACGCTCTATCCAGGAGCAAGAATCAAAATTCCGACGAAGAGCGTTCCTGTCAGGCCCCAGCCACGAACAACGCCTCATCCGATGAGTGAGGCAGCTCCATATGTAAAAGAACGTCCGCGGACAGAAGCAGAGTCGGAGGAAGTGCCGAGACAAATTGAGCGGCGGCCGATTGAGCCTGAGGAAGAAGTGCAAATCGAATCGGAAACGAGAATCACGCAGGAAGCGCCGTCTACACCTCCGGCAAAAGAGCGGCCGCCAGCGTCTCCAGGCCCACTCGTGTCTCCGGAGACGATCCAGCCCACACCAACGCCTGCACCTACACCTACACCTACACCTACACCTACACCTGTGCCGACTTTGCAGCCGCAAAGGGTGCTTCCGCCTGCGCCTTCAGCGCCGAATATCATGTCGGAGCCTACGAGTCCACCGGCACTGCCGACACCTACACGGCCGTTCGTTCCGCCTGCGCCGCCAACACAGGTCAGTCCGTACATTTACCAGCCGCCTAGTCCGCCAAACATCGGGATGCCGAACATACCGCCGATGCCGCCAACACAGATCAGCCCATTTCAGCCGCAAACACCGCCAGCTATCATGTGCCCGCCATGCCCGCCTGTGCAGGTGCAACCAACCCGACCGCCAGCCCAAGTGAGGCCGTTTACACAAATGCCGCCCGCACAGGTTCGTCCGATGCAACCAATGCCGCCCATGCAGCAGCGTCCTATGCCGCCATTCATGCCGCCTGCGCCGCAGCTTAGGCCATGCCCGCCCGTGCGACCATGCCCACCGTGTGCCGCACCGAGGATGCAACAGCCAATGCCTCCTGGCAGGCAGCAGCAGCTACTAAGCCCTCAACAGATGGGGCCAATGCCATCCCAAAGACCGTTTGGCGGCCCTGGTCAGCCGATGTTTCCTTATCGGCCATTTATGGGTCCGGGGCAAATGATGCCGCCATTTCCGGGGATGGGCATGATGCCATTCGGACCGCCACCACCAATGCCACCAATGATGCCGCCGATGATGCGACCAATGCCGTTCCCTATGCCGCTCTATCCGATGCCCATGCCGTTTCCGCCGCCACCGCCACCGCATCCGCCAAGACGGCCGCATCCGCAGTTGCCTGTATGCCCAGAACCAGTGGAATCATCGTCTTCATCATGTGAGTGTTCCTCGGACAGCCCGGAATTGAGAAGGCGCAGAAGCGCGAAAAGCAGCCGTGGCCCGCAGCCGTTTCACAACAACATGATGTTCCCTCCTTCCCAATGTGTCGCTTCCATGCCGGAACAAGGCGCATGGCCTAACTGGGGAGACGGACTCGATGAATCCTCTTCGTACTGAGAGGGACGGTTATGAACAAAGGACTCATACCAGCGATCGAAAAAGCTTTTCGTTGTGAGGTGCACGGGGTTAAGCCTAAGAGGAATGTCAATCTGCTCAAAACAGACCGGGGACACTGGATCATCAAAGGGTATAAGCAGTTGGAAAAAGCAGTATGGGTCACGGAGTTAGCCGACGCCTTGAGGCAAAAAGGCTTTGTTCACACAGTTCACTACGTATCAACTACCGAGGGTGCCAAAATATTTCCTTTCGAGGATCGCTATTACACCATCATGAAGCTGATTGATGGCGAGGAAGCGGATAACGCGTCACTCTTTGATGTGAAAAAGACAGCAGAGACGTTGGCGCGGTTTCATGTCGCGGCTCAAGGCTTCCCTGTCGTTCATTCCTATGCCTACGAGGGCAAGCCAGCCTTGCTCGACAAGTGGGAGAGTCGGATGGAATACTTTGAACGACTGACGTGGATGATTGAGCAAAACGGCCCGCAAAACAAACTGGAGCAAGTCATTGCCCACGCTGCCGATGAGGTGCTGCGTGACGGTCAGCAACTGCTGCAATCCGCCCACAAGCTTCCGCTGATTCCGGAAATGTATATGGCGATGGAAAGAGGCACATTGGCGCATCGCGACGTCGCCAGCCACAATTTTTTGCTGACGCAGCGAGGGAATTGCTATCTGATCGATCTGGATACGGTCGGACACGACATCCAGCTTGTCGATCTCGTCCAGCTGATGTCGCGCATGCTGTTGATGCAGGAATATCGGATGGAATCGTTCGTAGAGGCGATGGAGGCATACAGTAAAATCAATTACTTGAGCGACACCCAGATTTGGGCGGTTCATCAATTGCTCCGTTATCCGGACAATTTTTTGCGCGAGGTGACCGGGCTGTATAGCAGGCGTCCCGGTTATCATATGCGCGGCGTTTTGCAGCTGGTGATGCTGGAGGGAAGACTTGCCCAAAATCGCCAACAATTTTTGAACGATGGGGAGCGCATCTTCCAGCGTTCGCCCTGGGGTGAATATCATTTTGTCGGATAACCGATTTTGGCAAGAAAAAACATCCCTCGATCATGAGGGATGTTTGTCTTGCGTCGAAGCTTATTTGGAAGCTGGTTTGGACAAGTCGATGGAGAATTTGGCGAAACCGGATTCCAGTTGGCTGATGAATTTCAGGTTGGAGATTTTTTCTGCAAATGGCTTCGCATCTGGCGAAGAAGTGAAGGTTACGTTCACTTTTTCTTTGATTGGCGCAAATGTCCAGTTGTTGTCAGCCGCAGGGTTGATGTCTTTTTGGCTCAAGATGTAGTCGATGACAACTTGACGGTTTTCGTCTGGAGAATCGATGATGATGTTTTTGCCGTCCAGACCTGGGAAGCTTCCGCCGCCGCTTGCACGGTAGTTGTTCGTTACGACGATGAACTTGTCTTCCGGTTTGACAGGCTTGCCGTTGTAGGACAGGTTTTTGATGCGGTTGGCATCTTTGTTAGCCAGCTTGCCGTCTACAGCGTATTTGGATGGTTGAGTCACATCGATTTGATAGGTTACGCCATCGATTACATCGTAGTTGTAAGTTGGGAATGCTTCGTTTACGAGCGGTTGCTCTTCTGTTTTCTTCACATCGATCTGGTTGAATTGGCCAGCGGAGCGCTCCAGCCATTCTTGCAGCTGGGAACCGTTGATCAGGACAGCTTTCAACGTGTTTGGATAGATGTACAGGTCAGATACGTTTTTGATGGCGATTGTGCCGGCAGGGATGTTCGTGTAGTAAGTTGCGCCGTTGCGGCCGCCCGCTTTGAACGGTGCTCCTGCGGACAGCACTGGAATGCCGTCGTATTCGGTACCTTTCACGTTTTTCTCAACGAACCATTTTTGTGCATTGGTCACGATCTGGATGGATGGGTCATCTTGCACCAGCGCGAAGTAGCTGAAGATAGGGGAAGATGTTTTCCCTACTGCGGAACGCACCCATTCCACTGTGTGATCATGATCTTCTTTTACAGCGTCCAGTACGGCCTTGTCTGCATCAGCCAGGGACGCTTTGTTTGTTTTGTCGTAGATTGGAACGGTTTTGGTAACGGATTCCGTTACTTTCCATTTGCCGTTTTCTTGGGTGAGTGTCAGGTCGATCACGCCCAGGTTGTTGCCCCAGTAGCCAGGCATTACAGCCGGTTTGCCGTTGATGGTGCCTTTTGTACCGTCAACGCCAGGGATGTTTTCAAAGCCAGGACCCGGGAATACCAGGTGGGAGTGGCCGAACAGGATGGCGTCGATGCCATCGATTTTGCTCAATTGGTAGCTGGCGTTCTCCAGGTTCGCTCCGCCTTCAACAGGACCGATGCCAGAGTGAGGAACCGCGACGATGATGTCTGCTCCCTTTTTCTTCATTTCAGGGATGAATTTGTTGGCGCTTTCCACGATGTCTTTGGCGATGACTTTGCCTTCCAGGTTCGCTTTGTCCCACTGCATGATTTGCGGAGGTACAAATCCGATTACGCCGACTTTCAGCGTCACTTCTTTTCCGCTCTCATCCTTGAATTTGCGCTCCAGGATTTGGTAAGGGGTGAACATGTTTTTATCGTTGTCCGGATTTTTATCCTTGTCGTCAATGTAGACGTTGGAGTTGATGTAAGGGAATTTTGCACCTTTCAGGCTGCGATCGAGGTGCTCCAAACCGAAGTTGAACTCGTGGTTTCCGATGTTGCCCAGATCGTAGTTCAACAGGTTCATCGCTTTGTAAACCGGGTGAGTTTCTCCGTCTTTCAAAGGATCGATTTTAGCAACATAGTCGCCGAGCGGGTTTCCTTGCAACAGGTCGCCGTTGTCGATGAGAATGCTGTTTTTCGCTTCGTCTCTCGCTTTTTTGATCAACGTCGCTGTTTTGGCGAAACCAAATTCATCTGTGGACTTGTCTTGATAGTAGTCGTAGTTCACGATGTTGGTGTGGATGTCAGTTGTTTCGAGCAAGCGGAGTTTCAGGGTGGAACTAGCTGCGGCGCTCACAGGCGTAGTAGAGAAAGTGAGAGCGCTGACAACTAAAGAAGTGCTGAGGAGAAAAGCGGTCAGCATTTTTTTGTTTGCCTTTTTCATGTTTTGATTGACCTCCATAAGTTCACAATGAATACCAAGCAAAAATAGTTTATCACTAGAATCAATAGATTGGTAGATAATTGCAGGTTAAGATTATTAAATTTTGGCTATTGACAAAAATCATAAAATGTTTCCTCGTTTTGTCGTTTCGTGGAAGTGAATTTCTAGCCAATTACGAATGTTGAGTGATTCATGTATGGCCCCGATCCAACATGGCGACACTAGAAAAAAAGCTTGTGAAGGGGTTCATCGAACAATGCGAAAAAAATGGATGGTGTACGCATCGTGGAGCGCGGCGCTTCTCACAGGTGTCGTATTGGGCATCCTGCTGGCAGGCAGCGGAAGCAAAGGGACGGGGCTTTCGCAGTTGATGTACACGGGCATAGGCAGGACGGCCGAGGTGACAGGGAAGCCATATGAGCTTGTATTGACGCGAAGCTATTTGTGTGGTGTCCGAGACGAAGAGCGGCGTCCTGTCGGCACGGGATATCTCCCTCAAGCGATGGGAGAATACAAAGGCTGGGAGATCGTGACTTCCGATGCCGCCAAGATGATCCTGATGAAAAGGGAGCAGGACATTTCTCCTGCCTGCAAAGAAAACGGTCATTTCGGACTGTCAGCGGACGGCATGCTGACTTTGTTTCACGGTGTGCCAACGGAACAGGACGTCATCCAGACTTTTTACCGGATCAATACGGAGAAAATGGAAGCGAATCTGCCCAAAGAAGAGCTGGAGAACTTAAAGCGGGGCATTCGCATCCGCAATCTGGCGGAGTACAACAGCATTCTTTCCACGTATGGGGAGTTTCAACTGGATGCGCCATGATCATCAGGGAAGGGAAAAGCCGGAGAGCGATTCCGGCTTTTTTCTATATTTATAGCCTTATAGCTCTACCGCGATGACGCGCCATCTGTCCCACGGAACCGGGCGATGGAGGACAAACGTCCACTTTTCCTTGCGCTCGTCGTTGTTCCGCGTGAAGTAGGTCAGATGAACGGGCACTTCTAACAGCAAGGGACCTTTTTCATCGGAAGGGATGACCATCTCGGTTTTGCGAATCGATGCTACTTGCGCCAGGCGATCTGGCAGCGGAAAGCCGTCTGTCGTCATCCGCAGCGAATGAATGTCCTGTTCGTGCAGGGCGGTCAAAAAATAGCCGACCAGCTCTTCGGCAGATGCCCCGATCAAGTTCGCGGCCAGAGAGCCGGAAGCTTTTTGGATCATCAGGCTGTGGCTCGGGTCAGGCTCCTTGCGTTTGTGGGTAGAGCTGCCAAAAAAGTGGATGCAAAAGTGTCCGGGAAAGTCGTTTCCGGCGATAGCCCCCGCACCGTGAGGCATGCCGTGCATCGAGGCGGCGAAATAAACGCCGTTGACCTCCACGAGAATCGCCCTGCGCTTCCAGCTCCATTTGCCCTGATAAATTTTTTTCATCGTTTGGGTATCCGTACGTGTCAATGGCTGCACATCGGCATGGCGACTGCCCGCCCGGCGCTGGACGTGAAACCGTTCCCCTGTTTCCAGGTCGATGACGGTTGCGTATTCCATGCGCCCGAAAGTCTGCTTGACTTGTTCCCACGGAGTTGCTTTGGCGTAGTGCACACTTTCCACTTTTGCTACCAGATCTTCGATTTTTTGTTTCAAGTTTGCGCCCAGCATGTATTGCAGCGGGCGTTCCTTTTCAAACAAATTCCCGTCGTGATCGTACAAGAAATAGCGATTGTGCACGACAAGAGTCGCGCGGACCCAGTATGGATTCACATAGGCCGCGACTGTCTTTGCACGCAGCAGCTGCTTCACAAACGAGTGCTGGGCGCGAAACGTCAACGTGGAGTGAAAGGAAGAAGCGGGTGAGACCGAGACAGATACCGTGATTTCTTCTTTGCTTTTGGCATGGGCAGATTGGGCGGATGGCTCCGGGATCAACAGCGTCAGGAGAAGACAGATGAATACGAAAGCAAATCGTAAGTGTCGCACCGGATGAAAGCACCTCCACCAGTTATGTTGTCTTGACAAAAGCAGGGCAATGAGGTGTAAATCTTGGCATCATAAGCGTTGTGGTCGCACGCCATACTGTAGGCATACGGTGATCGAAGGAGGAGTCTTTTCATATGTCTACCATGCCAAGAGGTAGCTACAAAGACCAGTTCCATCAGCGTTTGTACGTTCAGTTGAATCAGGGACACAACAAGCTCAATTACCAGCAGATCAACAAAATCCAGGAGCAAATGCAGAGCGGTGTGGATGAATATGCCCACATGCAGCATGATGTGTCAGATACACTCGGGATGAACAAACACTAAAGCGACGCCGTATGGCCCGTTCCTCGCAAGCAGGAGCGGGCTTTTGCATGGAAATACACGTTCGCTTTTCGGGCGCTTTGTGATACAGTAGAGAGTAGAAACTTAAGCCTACGGAGAGTGGACTATGCGCATTTTAGGAATCGACCCTGGCATTGCGATCGTTGGGTTTGGGGTTCTGGATAAGCAGGGTAGCCAATTGCGTCCCGTCCAGTATGGAAGCATTCAGACAGAGGCAGGCTTGCCTGTTCCGCTTCGCCTGAAACAAATTTTTGAAGCGATGCAAAGCTTGCTGGAAACGTATCGACCAGATGAAATGTCAGTAGAAAAGCTGTTTTTCAATAAAAACGTGACAACCGCCTTCACCGTCGGGCAAGCGCGCGGCGTCATCCTGCTCGCGGCAGAGCTTGCCGGGGTGCCCGTGTACGAATACACGCCGATGCAAGTCAAGCAGGCGGTGACCGGGTACGGTGGGGCAGAGAAGAAGCAAATCCAGGAAATGACCAAGCTGCTCTTGCGGCTGAAAGAAGTGCCAAAGCCGGATGACGTGGCGGATGCGTTGGGGATTGCGATTACGCACGCACAGTTTAAGGCGTTTATCTCCATCTCGGAAGGAGTTCAAAAATGATTGATTTTGTGGAAGGGACACTTTGTTACCTGGATTCAGAATACATAGTCGTAGAGACTGGAGGGATCGGGTATCGCCTGTTCTGTCCCAATCCGTACCAGTTCGTTCGCTACGAGGGCAGCAAGACGAAGCTGTATACGCACCATCATGTCCGCGAAGACGCGATATTGCTCTACGGCTTTGCGACCCGCGACGAACGCGATTTGTTCCGCAAGCTGCTCGACGTGAGCGGCATCGGGCCAAAAGGCGGCCTGGCGATTCTCGCGGCTGCTACACCTGAGCAGCTCGTGATGGCCGTGCAACAAGAAAATGTGACATACTTGACCAAGTTCCCCGGGATCGGCAAAAAGACGGCACAGCGCATTATTCTCGATCTCAAGGACAAGTTGGTCGGCTATACGCCATCGGCGATTTTGACTGTCGCAGCCGGCGATCTGACGGCAGGCGAGCAGGCGGTATCCGCGTTGAACGAAGCGCTCGACGCCTTGACGGCGCTCGGCTATTCGGATGGCGAGCTGCAAAAAATCAGAAACGCGCTGTCGGAGAAATCCAAAGAGGGCGAGAGTGTAGAAAAGCTCATCAAGCAAGGGCTTGCCCTGCTCATGAGGGGGTAGGATTTTGGATCAGCGAATTATTACGACGCACATGAACTGGGAAGAGGATGCTGCGGAACTGAGCCTCCGTCCCCGTTATTTGAATGAGTACATCGGACAGCAGCATGTGAAGGAAAACTTGAAAATTTTCATCGAAGCGGCGAAAATGCGCAAAGAGTCGCTGGACCACGTCTTGCTGTACGGGCCGCCCGGATTGGGAAAAACGACGCTTTCGCAAATTATCGCCAACGAGCTTGGCGTCAACATCCGCACGACATCCGGGCCAGCCATCGAACGCCCTGGTGATCTGGCGGCGATTTTGACCAACTTGCAAGAGGGCGACGTGCTGTTTATCGACGAGATACACCGACTGAACCGGAGCGTCGAGGAAGTGCTGTACCCGGCCATGGAGGACTTTGCGCTCGACATCATCATCGGAAAAGGGCCAAGTGCGCGCAGCGTTCGCCTCGACTTGCCGCCGTTTACACTGGTGGGAGCGACGACGAGAGCAGGGATGCTTTCCGCTCCGCTCCGCGACCGATTCGGCGTGGTCAACCGGCTGGAGTTTTATACGGTTCCCGAGCTGACGTTTATCGTGTCGCGGGCTGCTGACATTTTGCAAGTCATCATTCGTGAGGGCGGGGCAGAGGAGATTGCCAGACGCTCGCGTGGCACCCCGCGCGTGGCGAATCGTCTGTTGAAGCGCGTGCGCGATTTTGCTCAGGTCAAGGGCGAGGGCGTCATCACGACAGAGATTGCGCAAGAAGCGCTGGAGCGGCTGCAAGTAGATGCATGCGGACTGGATCATATCGATCACAAGCTGCTGCTTGCGATTATCGAGCGCTTTGACGGCGGTCCGGTCGGACTGGATACGATTGCCGCCACCATCGGGGAAGAGGCGCAAACGGTAGAAGACGTGTGCGAACCGTATTTGATGCAGATCGGCTTTATGCAGCGGACGCCGCGGGGACGTGTGCTCACCCCGAGTGCGTACCAGCATTTTGGGCGGGAGATGAAATCGTGAATCCAATAGCCAAGCTACTCGTCATCGGCGGGGCCGTCCTGATCGTCATCGGCTTGTTGTGGCAGGTAGGCGGACGCTTCTTGCCTTTGGGGCGCCTGCCGGGAGATATCGTCGTGGAAAAGGAAAACGTCAAGTTTTATTTTCCGATTGTGACGTGTATTGTGATTAGCGTCGTCCTGTCGCTTCTGATGTATGTCATCCGGCTTTTCAAGTGAGAGCGCTTCTCTTTTGCACATGTAGAACAAAGCTTACGCCATCGGAGCTGGGTGCCCGATGGCTTTTTGCATGCAAGCGGATTGGTCCCATTTTGGGAAAAAGGGCAGGAAAATCTCCAGTGATTGTCGAAAAAGATGGGAGCGCATGCCAATTTTCGACGAAATCAGGAGAAAGGAAGGACGTTGGACGACATGAAAAAGAAGTGGATGGGGAAAGTCCTTTCGGCGGGTCTGATCACAGTGGCTCTCCTGGGAGGAACAGTACCGACTCAGGCGGCTGGCGACAACAATATCCGGGTAGCACTTTTTGTGGATATCGGAAAAGGATACAGGGGAGTAGTCCCTTCTGTTACACTTACGGCTGAAAAAGGGATGGAAGTGACGTTGACAGGCCCGGAAGGCAAAATAGAGCTGCCTGAATTAGATGGAGACGCTGTCCGCTACCGGGTGGACGAGTACCATCTGGTTGTAGCGCAGACTTCTGACTGGAATCAGGCGCAGCAAATCGCTCAACTCATGAGCCAGAAAAAATACGAAGGCTCGATTCAAGTGGTCAATCGGGGCGGACAAACGCTTTATCAAATCGTAAGCGGCACGTACGATACGTATCAGGCCGCAGCTGCACAGGTGGCGGCAGTAGCACAAGCGACAGGCCAGAAGCCGATCGTTCAAGGCCCTCTTCGCTTGGAAGCTGGTCAGTTCAAGAGCTTGAGCGAAGCGCAGAAGTGGCAAGAAGCTTTTGAACAAAAAGGAATCGCGGCTTATCCCGTGCTTTTGTCAAACGGCGAGAAGGTCAAATACGCGGTATGGATCGGCGACGAAGTCAGTCAGGAAGCGCTCTCGTCCCTGGCGCGCAAAGCGAGCAATGCGCTGCCGAACTTTTCTTACTCGGCACCTTCGAGCCAATCTTACGTCGTGCTGAAGCAAGACGTATTCGGATCGCCGGACGAGCCGATCTGGAAGTATGTGTTCTCGCCGCAAGCCAAGCTGACAGTAGAAGCGAAAAAGGCGGACGGCGAATCATTGCTCGGGGTTGTGGAGCGCGATCAGCGTACATACCGGGGAGAGATGGAGCTGTCGGAATACAACGGTCATTTGACGGTTGTGAATGAACTGCCGATGGAACAATACTTGTATGGGGTTGTCGGTTCGGAAATGGCTCCGGGCTGGCCGCTCGAAGCGCTGAAAACACAAGCGGTGCTGTCGCGCACTCGCGCCTTGTGGCAAGGAAACAAATACGGGATTGCCAATGTCTCCGATACGGTGATGGAGCAAGCCTATTACGGATATGGAAAAGAGTCGGAAGACGTTCGCGAGGCGGTCGATGAGACAAAAGGAGAAGCCATTTATTACCAAGGTAACCTGGTCGAATCGTTGTTTTATTCCAATGCAGGCGGGATGACAGCGGACGGTACGGAAGTATGGGGCAATCCTGTTCCGTATTTGCGTTCGGTGGAAAGCGATGACGCGCTGCCTGTAGACGGTGTGAATGCGTGGTATCGCGTGCAGCTTGCAGATGGCTCGATCGGCTATGTCCGCGGCGACCTGATCAGAGAAAGCGGCACAGATGACACGGGAGCGAGGATGGCTGTCATTACGACAGAAAATACGAATCTGCGTCTGGGACCAAGCACGGCGACCCGGGTTTTGTCTACGTTGCCGAACGGAGCGGAAGTGACGATTCTCTCCCAAGAGGCAGAAGAGAATGCCTACGCGTGGACGCGCGGGCCTTTTACCTCGGCTGAATTGACGGCGATGATCAATGCGAATCAGGACAAAAACAAGGCTCCCCGCATTCCCGGGAACGTCACCAGTCTGAAAGTGACGAAGCGAGGACCATCGGGACGTGTCATCGCGATGGAGGCAAACGGCATTCCGATCAAGGTAACGGCACCGGATGCTTTCCGTTCGATCTTTTCCCAGGGCGGTACGGCATTGCGCAGTACAAAATTTGACGTAGAGGTAGTCAAGGGTGGACAGTTCCTGTTCCGCGGAAACGGTTTCGGACATGGACTGGGTGTATCGCAATACGGCGCTCGTGCCATGGCACAGGGCGGGTATGACTATCAGCAGATTTTGCAACACTATTACCAGGATGTGACAATCGACTAGCAAGCTTTTGCCACATGAACTGTCATTAAAGGAGTAACGAGTCGTGGACGTGCAACAATTTGATTTTGATTTGCCGGAGCATCTGATTGCCCAGCATCCTTTGGAAGACCGGACATCATCGCGGCTGCTTGTTTTGGACAAACAGACGGGGGCGATTGCGCATCGGCGGTTTACCGATCTGATCGACCATTTGCAGCCCGGAGATGTACTGGTTATGAACGACAGCCGTGTGCTTCCGGCCAGACTGATCGGGGAAAAGGCCGAGACGGGAGCGAAAATCGAGATCCTGTTGTTGAAATCGCTGGGAGACGATCGCTGGGAAACGCTGGTGAAGCCTGGAAAGCGAATGAAGCCGGGAACCGAGGTCGTTTTCGGAAACGGTCTTTTGCGTTGCGTATGCGAGGAAGCGACGGAAACGGGTGGACGGATTGTTCGTTTTTTGTACGAGGGAATTTTTTACGAGATTCTCGATCAACTGGGATCAATGCCGCTGCCGCCGTACATCCATGCGCAGCTCGAAGACAGCGAGCGCTACCAGACCGTTTACGCGAGAGAGCGGGGATCGGCGGCAGCTCCGACTGCTGGCTTGCACTTTACGAAGCCGTACTTGGAACAAATTGCGGCCAAAGGCGTACAGCTTGCTTACGTGACGCTGCATGTGGGGCTGGGAACGTTCCGGCCTGTATCGGCTGATTCTGTCGAGGAGCACGTCATGCATGCCGAGTATTACGAGATTCCCGAAGAAACTGTGGAGCTGGTGAACAAGGCAAAAGCGGAAGGGAGAAGGGTCATCGCCGTCGGGACGACTTCATGCCGGACGCTGGAAACGGTCGGCCGGGCCAACGAAGGCAAGCTGGTGGCTGCGTCCGGCTGGACGGACATTTTCATCTATCCGGGCTATACGTTCTCGATACTGGACGGACTTTTGACGAATTTCCACTTGCCCAAATCGACACTCGTCATGCTGGTCAGCGCGCTGGCAGGCAAAGAACATGTCATGAATGCGTACAAGACGGCAGTTCGTGAGGAATACCGCTTCTTCAGTTTCGGAGACGCCATGCTGATTGTCTAAAAAACGCCACATCCCACCCGCATAAGTGTATACTTATAAGTCGGGTGGGTTTACTTCACTCTCAAGTTTTCTTATAATAGGAAAGACTTACATACATAGCTTGAGGAGTGCGACAATTTGGCTGTACGTTACGAATTAATCAAAACATGCAAGCAAACAGGCGCCAGGCTCGGTAAGCTGCACACTCCGCATGGGACGATCGACACTCCTGTCTTTATGCCAGTCGGCACGCAGGCAACAGTCAAGACGATGAGTCCCGAAGAGTTGAAGGCGATCGGAGCGGGCATTATCCTCAGTAATACCTACCATCTGTTTCTCCGTCCAGGGCATGAAATTGTCCGGGAAGCTGGCGGACTGCACGGCTTCATGAACTGGGACCGTGCCATCCTGACCGATTCTGGCGGATTTCAAGTATTCAGCTTGAGCAACCTACGCAAGATTACGGAGGAAGGGGTTTCCTTCCGTTCACATCTTAACGGAGAAAAGCTGTTTATCGGCCCTGAGGAGGCCACACAGATCCAAAACGCGCTCGGAGCCGATATTTTTATGGCATTTGACGAGTGCGCCCCTTATCCTGCGGAGTACGATTACGTGAAAAAGTCGATGGAGCGCACAACCAGATGGGCAGAACGCTGCCTCAAGGCACATGCGCGGCCAAACGACCAGGCCCTTTTCGGAATCGTGCAAGGCGGGATGTTCAACGACCTGCGCGAGCAGAGCGCCAAAGATCTCATTTCCATGGATTTTCCAGGTTATGCGATTGGCGGTTTGAGCGTGGGAGAGCCGTTCCCCTTGATGTACGAAGTGCTGGAACATACGGTTCCGCTGCTTCCTGCAAACAAGCCTCGCTACCTCATGGGAGTAGGATCACCTGACGCTCTCATCGACGGAGCGATCCGCGGCATCGACATGTTTGACTGCGTACTGCCGACGCGGATTGCCCGCAACGGGACATGCATGACAAGCCAGGGAAGACTGGTGATCCGCAATGCGAAGTTCGCGCGAGATTTTACTCCGCTCGACCCGAATTGCGATTGCTACACCTGCAAGAATTACACCCGCGCTTACATCCGCCATCTCATCAAGGCGGAGGAGACCTTTGGCATTCGTTTGACCACCTACCACAATCTGCATTTCCTTGTGAAGCTGATGGAGCAGGTGCGCCAAGCGATTGCGGAAGACCGCTTGCAAGATTTCCGGGACCAGTTTTTCGCTCAATATGGATTGGGTGAAGATAGATCTTTTTAATCGAGGGGGATTTTCATGGAAGGCTTGACACAGTTTTTACCGATTATCATCATGTTTGCGATTTTCTACTTCTTGCTGATTCGCCCGCAACAAAAGAAAGCAAAACAACGCAACGCCATGCTGGCTGCTGTCAAAAAAGGCGACAAGATCGTAACAATCGGCGGCATGCACGGCACCATTCAAGAGTTGACTGACGATACAGTGACTCTGCGCATTGCCCACAACGTAAACGTTACATTCGATCGCGGTGCGATCAACAGCGTGACATCCGCAAGCAATGAGCCGGCGAAAAGCGAACCAGCTAAAGTCGAATTGGAAAAAGAAGAATCCAAATAAAGCAAAGAAAAAGCAGGTGGGGAAAATCCCGCCTGCTTTTTTCTTGGACGCATAAGCTTGTTAGCGTCTGGGCTTGAAATTTTTCGGCTTTTGGCTGGAGTTGGCGGAATTGACGCCGAGAATGCCGCCCAATGCTGCAACTCCGAACGCACCGAGCAAAAAGAGGAACGTTCCCCATTGCATCGGGGCATCGAATCCCAGAAAACCGATCAAGAGAATCAGGAGAAAATAAGAAAATCCGGTCAGACCCCCGTAGTACCAGCCTTTGCCGCCACAGCGCTTTCCGGTGACGAAGCCGCCGACCAGAAGAGCAACCGCATTGATGATGTACGTAAAATAAGGCAAAGAGCCTTCGCGCATGCTGGTGAAGCTCAGAAGCAAGGTTGCGAGCAATGCCCCGAACAAAACAAGTCCTGTCGTGTACAATAGACCTGTCAGCACAGAGGTGGATGCACTCCGCACAATGTTTACCCCCTCACTGATCAACTGTTTGTACCATCTATATGAATGGCCTGGCCGCTCTATTCATCTTCGCGTTGAACATTAGGAGGAATTTTCGTATGATGGATGGGGAACGAGACGGGGGTGAGGAAGGTTGATCAAAACGTACTTTTATAACCACTCAGAGCAGAAGATGTTTCATGATGTTGATCTGGCGACAAAAGATCAATGGTTGAAATCTCCGGAGGATTTGCTCTGGATCGATCTGTATGATGTGGGGAACAATGAACTGCCCTATATTGCCAAGATCTTCGACTTTCACCCACTGGCAATTGAGGACTGCCTGCACGTCAGTCCACGTGCCAAGGTAGACAAGTACGATGATTACTATTTCTTCGTTTTTCACGCCCTGCGTTACAATGAAGAAAGCGATGACGAGATTACCACGGTAGAACTGAACGTTTTTCTCGGCCCTAATTACATCGTGACGATCCACAAATCCCCGATGAACACGATCGGGCGGATCGCAGCCATGTGTCACCGCAACAATTCCTATCTGAACCGGGGTCCCGACTATTTGCTGTATGCGATTGTCGACGGGATTACCGACGAGTATTTTCCGATTATCGATCGGATTAGTGTGCGGATTGACGAGCTGGAGGACGAGATTTACGAGCATCAGATGGAGGAAATTACAGAGGAGTTCCTGGCGCTGAAGCGGACGATTATTTTGATCAGGCGTGTCATCATGCCGCAAAAACGAATCTTCGCCAATGTGAATGGCCGCTTCTCTTTCGATATTTCCGAGGAAAACGTTCCGTTCTACAGCGACTTGACCGACCACCTGGAGCGGATCTCCGACTCGACAGAGACTTTCCGCGACCTGGTGAACGGTGCGCTCGATACGTATTACACGATCATCAGCGCCAAGACGACCGAGACGATGCGTGTACTCACGATCATCTCCACCATCATCCTGCCGCTTACGTTTATCACCGGGCTTTTCGGGATGAACACATTCGCCTGGCTGGGTGAGGAGGCAGAGCCTTACATGCTGATCGTAGCGCTTGTGATCATGCTGGCGATGACCTTCTTCATGCTGCACATTTTCCGCAAACGAAAGTGGTTGTAATTGGAGCTAATAGTTGCAAGCTCCCTGCCGAACAATAATATCAAATGTTCGATAGGGGGCGGCGGGAAGTGGAAGATATTTCAACTGTCATGTTGCGCACCCTTTTCTCGTATTTTTTCCTCCTGATCTTGCTCCGCATCATGGGCAAGCGAGAACTGGGAAAGTTGTCCGTTTTTGATGTGGTGATTTCCATTATGCTGGCTGAAATGGCGGCTCTGGCGATTGAGGATGTAGAAAAGCCTGGGTTGCGCTTTTATTTGCCGATGCTGTTGATTGCCGTTCTGGAAATCGCCATGGCGTATCTCTCGTTAAAGAGCAAGAAATTTCGCGATGTGGTCGACGGTTCAGCCGATATGATCATTGAAAACGGGCAAATCCGAGAACAGGCGATGCGCCGCAATCAGTTGAACATGGATGACCTGATGGTACATCTGCGGCAAAAAAACGTGAAAAATATTGCGGATGTCGAGTTCGCCCTGCTGGAGCCTACCGGGCAGATGAGCGTCTTTTTGAAGCCGGAAAAAGAGCATCTCACCCGTGGGGATATCGAACTGGCTAAAGAAGAACATATCGGGCCGGTTTCATACAAAGGCTTGCCCATTCCGTTGATTCTGGACGGCAAAGTCAGGCAGGAAGCTTTGCAAAAGATCGGGCAAAATCAACTGTGGCTCAAGCGGGAAATTCGCAAATACGGGATCAAGGACATCCGGGAAGTTTCCTTTTGCAGCATTGACGAGCGAGGAATTATGTACCTGGATAAAAAAGACAAGCCGCTACACTAGGTGTTAGCGGCGAGGGAAGAAGATGGCGAGCTGCTCTCCGATCCAGGGAATCCGGCGGACGTCCTGTTTGCCCAGGACGCGCATGGCGACCAGAAGGAGCAAATACAGCAAGCTGCTGATGGACGCGCTGGCGAGAAGCAGCTTGGCCGTCGAGGAATGCAAGAACAGGTGATCCGCCATGTATGAGCCGAGGTAACCCATGGCCAGCATGGCGATCCCAATTTTTCCGAACTCCCATACATCGACGGTAAATCCGATTTTTTTGATCAGGCTGGCAAAGTGCAAAAGGGTGCCCAATGTGATGCCAATATTGGTCGCAATGACGGCGCCGTGAATGCCGAAGGTCGGTTGGGCTGTAAAGACGAACATGGCGGCTGTTTTGATTACAGCGCTGATCAGCGTATTTCGGAAAACGACCTGGGCGTAGTCAAGACCTTGCAAGGCCGCTGCGAGCGGGGCCTGGAAAAAGAGGAACACGGAAAACGGAGCCAGCTCCTTGAGCAAGACGCCGACCTCTCGATATTCGCTGCCGTAGAGCAGTGTACATAACGGCTCCGCAAAAATAGTAAGCAGGACAGTACATGGTGCTCCGATTACGAGTGTGATGCGCATCGCTTGATAGATGCGCCGATGCACGAGAGGAGCATTTTTTTGATAGGCGGCCTCTGCTACGGCAGGAACGAGTGAAACGGACAAGGAATAGGTTAAAAAAGTGGGAAAAAGCAGCAGAGGTACGGCCATACCGGCAAACTGTCCGTACAATCCCGTTGCCGTGGCAGTCGTATACCCCGCGATGACGAGCGCCAGCGGTACGAGCATCGGTTCCAGGACGTAGGCGATCGAACCGATGATGCGGCTCAACGTGACGGGCAGAGCGACGTGAATCAGTTGGGAGATGTTTGTCTTGCTGGCAGAGACAGCTTGCAGAAACGGTCTTTCCAGAAGTTGCGCAGCAGCTTTTTTGCTTCCTTTGCGATATTGCCAGAGAATGTAGAGGAGTCCGGCGGCTTCCCCGAAAATAATGCTGGCGACTGCACCGGCTGTGGCATACTCGATCCCTGCGGACAAAAACGACATGGTCATGACGACGACCAGCGCCATGCGGGCCACTTGCTCCAGCAACTGGGAGATGGCGGTGGGGATCATGTTTTGCTTTCCCTGGAAGTATCCGCGCAGCACGAGTGAAATACTGGAGATCGGAATGACCGGGATGGCGGCGAGCATGACGATATGGGCGCGAGGGTCCGCGAATAGAGCGCCCGCAATCCAGTGGGAAAACAGCAGGAGCAGCGTGCAAACCAGCAAGCTGATGCCGCCAGCGACTGCGAGGGCGAGCAGCAAGTAGCGGCGGGTCATGCGCGGATTGTTAGCTGCCTCGGTTTCCGCCACTTGCTTGGCGATGGCGACAGGCAGACCGAATGTCGTCACCGTGATCAGAAAGTACAACAGGGGCACGACCATTTGATACAGCCCCATTCCTTCCGCTCCGATGATGCGTGAAAGCACGATCCTGTGAGCAAAGCCAAACACTTTGGTGATGCCGCCAGCAATGATGAGGATAACCGTTCCGTAAAAGAATGACTGTCTCATGGAAGGCTCCTTTGCAAGGAAAAATTCACTCAGTAAAGAATATGGACGTGCCGCTGTCGGCATGACTACTTTGAGGGGGACACGGGGATGGACCAAGCGCAAAAACAGGAATGGTATGGGCAAGTAGCAAGTCTTTGCCAGAGCAAGGCCGAGGAATTTGCCTTGTTGGGCTACGAAAACGTGGATGCCAAGGACATATGGGAATGCGTCACGAACGGGTACAAGGAATTTCCCCCGATGCACCGTCTCGTCAACGATATTTTGTCTCTGAAACCGAACAAGTACATGAACTATCTCATGATTCAAATGTATAAAAATTCTTAGTGAAACTTCCAGCCTCCCTATTCGTATAAGTAGCATGCTCATTATAGATAAGGGGTTGGTTACCATGGTTCGCTCTTCCAGCAATAATTGACACGTTTTTTCATACTTCGCTATAATGGGCATATTGGTTTCTCGCTTAGGGGCGGGACCCTGTTTATGAAAGAGGGGTATTACAACGATGATAAAATGGGGAAGATTTCTCCTGTTCCTGGTTGTTGTAGGGCTTTTGGCGACACTTGTGTCAACTACGACCAAACAGGTGGCAGGAAACATCACTCTCGGTCTTGACCTGCAAGGCGGGTTTGAGATTTTGTATGAGGTAGAGCCTCTTGAGGCTGGGCACAAGGTTGATATCGAGCTGTTGAAATCAACTGCACACATGATTGAGAAACGGATTAACATCGGCGGCGTGGCAGAACCTGTCATTTCTACCGAGCTGCCAAACCGGATTCGCGTGCAAATCGCTTCGCAATCCGCTGATCAGGACAAGCTGCGTGAACTGATCGGAAAACCTGCTGTACTGACGTTCCGCGACGAGTCGGGCAAGGTCATCCTGCAAGGTAGCGACTTGGCGCCAAACGGGGCAGCGGTCGGCTATGATGACCTGAAACGCCCTCTCGTAACCGTGAAATTCTCGGATGCAAAAAAATTGGAGGATGTAACTCGCGCCAACCTGCATAAGCGCATGGCGATTTTCCTGGACGAAAACCTCCAAACCAATCCTACGATCCAATCCGTGATCTCGGGCGGCAGCGCTCAAATCACAGGAGACTATACCCAAGAATCGGCTCAGGAACTGGCTGACTTGCTGAACTCCGGTGCGATGCCAGCGAAGCTGATTGAGAAGCAGGTAACATCTGTGGGAGCGTCTCTGGGTGCCCTGGCATTGGAGAAGACGCTTTATGCCGGCTATATCGGCGCTGCGCTGATTTTCGTGTTCATGCTGCTCGTCTATCGCATGCCGGGCATGATTGCGAATATTACATTGGCTGGATTTACTTACTTTTGTATGGTCGTTCTCGACTGGATGGACGCAACGCTGACTCTCCCAGGTATCGCCGGTTTCATTTTGGCGGTAGGGATGGCTGTCGATGCGAACATCATTACGTATGAGCGTATCCAAGAAGAAATTCGCTCGGGCAAAACGATTTTGTCAGCGTTCCGCTCCGGCGAACGCCGTTCTTTGATCACCATTATTGATGCGCACGTGACGACGCTGATCGCGACAGGCGTATTGTTCTACTTCGGAACAAGCTCCGTTCAAGGTTTTGCTGTCGTACTGGCTATGACAATCATCGTAAGTATTATCACCAACGTGTTCGGGTCTCGTTTCCTCCTTTGGCTGGTGGTCCGTGCCAACATGTTTAAAAAGCCGTTCTGGTTCGGAGTAAAGGAGAGTGAGATCGGTGAGCTTTGATCGCGAGCATACCGTAGTGCGGTTTGATATCGTTAAAAATCGCCGGAAGTTCTTCATTTTCTCTTCCGCGATTATCATCATCGGTTTTTTGTTTATGATGTTCCAAGGGCTGCACCTTGGGGTTGACTTCAAGGCAGGTACGCGCCTGGACATTTACGTAGGAAAAGAGTTCAAGCCGGAAGACGTCGAAGCCGTTCTCAAACAGGAGATTCCGAATGTCGCTTTCTCCAAGGTAACGCCGTACGGGCAAAATCAAGCCTATACTCGCTTTGACCAAACCATTTCTTCGGATACCTTGATGAAGACAGAAGAAGCGCTGAAGAAAAAGTTCGGCGATCAGGTCACAAAACAAGTATCGTCCGTTGATCCGAGCATTGCTCAGGAGATGGTGAAAAAGGCAGCCATCGCGGTAGGGATCGCTTCCCTCGGGATCGTCATTTACATCGCGATTCGCTTCCAGGTGCTGTTCGGGATTGCCTGCGTCGTGGGACTTTTGCATGACGTGATTATCCCGATCGCGCTGTTCTCCGTGTTTGATCTGGAAGTAGACATTACTTTCATCGCAGCGCTTTTGACCATTCTCGGTTACTCGATCAACGATAAAATCGTTATTTTTGACCGTATCCGCGAAAACTTGCGTACCATGAAGTCCAAGACGATTCCGGATCTGGAGCATCTGGTGAACGTTTCGCTTTGGCAGACGATGCGCCGTTCCGTATACACAGTAGCTACCGTATTTTTTACCGCTTTGGCTATTGCGGTACTCGGAAGCGAGAGCATTCGCAACTTCTCGCTGGCTCTGTTGTTCGGTCTGGTGAGCGGTACGTACTCCTCCATCTTTATTGCTGCTCAAGTTTGGGTAAACTTGAAGGAGCGGAATATGAGAAAGAAGAAAGAAGCATAAGCGGTTCGCTTTTCGCTTCGTCAAAGAGCTTTCGCTATGTAGACCGCAGGGGTTATTCCCTGCGGTTTTCTACTCTTGAAGACAAGTAGGCTGATAGAGGAGGAGAGGCAGGAATGGGCGATGATCGGTTGGCACAAGCGCAGTTTGGGGCATGGGTAGGCATTGTGGGCAACCTTGCTTTGGCAGGGGTGAAGCTGTTGATCGGGCTGATGGCGAAGTCACAGGCATTGATTGCCGATTCTGTGCATTCCGCATCGGATGTAGTCGGTTCCGTGGCGGTTCTGATCGGCTTGCGAGCGGCAGAGCGTCCGCCTGACGCAGATCATCCGTACGGTCATGGAAAAGCCGAATCGATCGCAGCGATTATTGTCGCAGTTTTGTTGGCGGTTGTCGGCTTCGAAATTGCGATGTCTTCGATTAAAGCGTTTTTTGCCCCTGTGGAAGCGCCAGGCATGCTGGCAGTTTGGGCTGCCATCGGTTCCATGATCGTCAAGGAATGGATGTTCCGCTACAAGTTCAAGCTCGGCAAAAAACTGAACAGCCAGTCGTTGATCGCCAACGCCTATGAGCATCGCTCGGACGTATACTCTTCGTTTGCCGCACTGGTAGGCATCGGCGGCGCGATTGTGGGCGAGCGGCTGGGTGTTCCTTGGATGCTGTATCTGGACCCGGCAGCCGGGATATTCGTATCTGTGCTCGTTTTGAAAATGGCTTATAACATCATGATGGAATCGATCCACAGCACGCTGGATCACGTCTTGCACGAGGAAGATACCAAGCAGCTCAGACAGGCGATTGCCGAGGTCGATGGCGTGTTGCGCATCGATTCGCTGCGGGCCAGGGAGCACGGGCATTACCAGATCGTCGATGTGAAAATCGGGGTGGACCCGGCGATTACCGTCCTTGCCGGGCATCAAATTGGCAAGCGCGTCAAGCATATGCTGCTGGAAACATTTCCTGATATTCGCGATGTTTTGGTCCATGTAAACCCATTTGATCCCACTTCACAGCCAAAACGGTAAAAACGGCATGTTTTATGCTGTTGTCAGTCTCCCTCTCCATCCACTATAATGAATGAGGATTGGAGGAGAGCCTATGCTGAAAGCGAAAACACGCTGGAAACTGGCCACCTACGATGAACAGATTGCGGCCAGTATAGCTGAGGAGTGCCAGCTAACTCCGCTCGTGTCTAAGCTGCTGGTGATTCGCGGCGTCGACACAGCGCAGAAGGCCCGTGATTTTTTGCAAGCTGGCCCGGAGTTGTTTCATGACCCTTATTTGCTTGATGGAATGGAACAGAGCGTGCATCGCATTCAACAAGCGATAGAGAGGCAAGAGCCGATCTGTATTTACGGAGACTATGACGCGGATGGGGTCAGTTCGACATCGTTAATGGTACACCTGTTGCGCCAACTGGGCGCTGTTTTTGACTATTACATTCCCAACCGATTTACTGAAGGGTATGGGTTACATAAAGACGCCTTGGCGCATCTGCATAAAAGCGGTTACAAGCTGATCATTACAGTCGATACAGGAATCAGTGCAGTAGAGCAGGTAGCGTATGCCACGCAGTTAGGTCTTGACGTCATTGTAACCGACCACCACGAACCTCCGGCTGTGATTCCGGAGGCATTTGCTGTGATCAACCCTAAAAAGCCTGGCTGTACGTATCCGTTTGACATGCTCGCGGGAGTCGGGGTCGCCTTCAAGCTGGGGCATGCCTTGCTAAAGGAGCCTCCTTTGCATTTGGCTGACCTGGCAGCACTCGGGACGATCGCCGATTTGGTGCCTTTGGTAGATGAAAACCGCATCCTCGCCAGAGCGGGCTTGAAGCGTCTGAATCAGACCCGCAATATCGGATTGCAGGCGCTGATCCGCGTGTGTGGACTGTCTGACAGCGAACTGTCGGCCGGACATGTCGGATTCGCGCTCGGGCCGCGTCTGAACGCAAGTGGACGGCTGGAGACGGCAGAGTCCGCCGTCAAGCTGCTGACGACCGAGGATATGGCGGAAGCAGAGCAGTGCGCACAAGCTTTGGACGATTTGAATCGCGAGCGTCAGGAGCTTGTAGCGACGATGACGGAAGAAGCCGTGCAGATGGTGAAGGAGCAGTATCCACCCGAGGAAAACAACGTCCTCGTTCTGGCGAAGGAAGGCTGGAACGTCGGGGTTGTAGGAATCGTAGCGTCACGGCTGGTAGAGCTGTTTTACCGTCCGACGATCGTGCTTGGCATCGATCCGGAAAAAGGGACAGCCAAAGGCTCGGCGAGAAGCATCGCTGGCTTTGACATGTACGAAGGTTTGACAGCATGCAAGGAGTGGCTCCCGCATTACGGGGGGCATACGATGGCCGCAGGAATGACACTCCCGGTGGAAAACCTCGATCTCTTGCGCAGCAGGCTGAACGAGCTGGCAGGGGAATGGCTGACGCCGGAAGATTTTACCCCTCTGACCAAAGTAGATGTGTCGATGAGCATGGACGAAATCAGCCTGGAGGCAGCCGAGCAGCTGGAACGGCTCGCTCCTTACGGGATGGGCAATCCGACTCCGCTCGTCATGCTGGATGAAGTCGAGACACAGGGAATGCGCACAATCGGGCGCGATGACAATCATTTGAAATGCACACTCGTCAGGTCAGGCCAAACGTTGGATGCCATCGGCTTCAACTGGGCGCACGTGACGAAAAAGGTGACCCCAAAAGCGCGTTTTCAGGTGCTGGGCGAGCTTTCAGTCAATGAATGGAATGGCAACCGCAAGCCGCAGCTGACGATCCGGGACTTGTCCGTTCCGCATCAGCAAGTGTTCGACTGGCGGGGAAGTCGGGACAAAATAGAGAAATGGCAGCAGTTGATAGCGGAGTCCGGGACGATGACCGTTGTGTTTCGGGCGGAAAGCTATGAACAGCTCGTGCCAAAGACAAGCGTGGACGGGCAGGCTTCTCTCTTTTTCCTGGGCAATGCTGTCGCGCTTGACAGGCAGGAGCCGCAGCAAGCGGTTGTGCTCTACGACTTGCCGAAGCGTCGTGCCGATTTGCTGCAAATCAGTCCGCTGCTGCAACAGGCTGAGCGCATCTACTGTCTGTTTGGCGACCCGGATTTGGGCATGGAGCGGCTATCCTGTCCGAGCCGCGATCATTTCAAGCAGTTGTACCAGTTTTTTGTGCAAGTGCCGGTAGTGAAGCGCATACATTTGGATGCGCTCGCCCGCAAGCTGCAATGGAAAAGAAGCTTGCTGGACGGCATGCTTGCGATCTTTTTGGAGTTGCAGTTTTTGCAGGAGGATGCCGAACAGTATCGCCTGCAAGAGTCGGCAGAAAAAAGGCCGCTGGAAAGCTCCGTCATTTATACGGAGTGGAAGGAAGAAGCGCAACTCGCTACGGATTTGCTGCTCTCATCCTCGGAATCATTGATCCAAACGTTTCATCAGCTGGTGACACCAGTCACCGTATAGGAGGAATTTTTCATGGATTACAAACAATACATTCGCGTCATTCCGGACTTCCCGCAACCGGGGATTCGTTTCAAAGATATCACGACTTTGCTGAAAGACGGTCCTGCTTATCGCGCAGCGATTCAAGACTTGGCTGAATTTGCCCGCGAAGTGCAGGCTGACGTGATTGCAGGTCCGGAAGCACGCGGATTTGTCGTAGGAGCGCCTCTGTCTTACGAAATGGGAATCGGCTTTGTGCCGATCCGCAAATCCGGCAAGCTGCCTTACGAGTCGATCAAGGCAGATTACGACCTGGAGTACGGCAAAGACGCGCTCGCTGTGCACGTAGATGCCGTTACGCCAGGCCAGCGCGTGCTGATTGCGGACGACCTTCTGGCGACCGGAGGAACCATCGAAACGACGATCAATCTGATCGAGCAACTCGGCGGAAAAGTAGTAGGCGCTGCCTTCTTCATCGAGCTGTCCTATCTGGAAGGACGCAAAAAAATCGGGGATGTTCCGATCAAATCCTTGGTGCAATATTAATTGATGCTTCAACGAAAAACGGGTCATGTACCCGTTTTTTTCTTTTTTCCACGCATGGATCATACTTTACAGGGGAAACAGCTTTACAATACGAACGACATAAAAGATAATAGTATGAAATAGACATGACGCTTTTTTTCATCCAGACAGACAACCGATAATGTTCGTCTGCCGCTTCCAAGGAAGAGCAGGCTGCCAGCGTCCGCACGCAGGACGCACCAAAATCATCCGCTACAGAAGAACTACTTGTTCGAAAGGGCTTCTATAGATGATTTTTTTTATACGCTCAAAGCCTTCGCCTGTGACATAAGGCTTGGCAAAGCCAAGTTTTCCAATGAGAGGATAAGGGAAGGGAACTATGATTACCGGCATTGATGAGGTAGTAAAAAAAGCAAGCACCTATTTGTCACAATCGGATCTGGACCTGATTACTCGCGCCTATCAGCTGGCTGAAAAAGCTCACGAAGGGCAGATAAGAAAATCAGGCGTTCCGTACATCATGCACCCGATCGCAGTAGCGGGGATTCTCGCTAACCTGCACATGGACGCGGTTACGATCGCTGCCGGATTTTTGCATGATGTAGTGGAAGACACCGACATTACGCTTGACGATCTCCGCCAACAGTTCGGTCCTGACGTGGCTCTGCTGGTAGACGGGGTAACCAAGCTGGAAAAAATCAAATACAAGTCCAAGGAAGAGCAGCTTGCTGAAAACCACCGCAAGATGCTGGTTGCCATGGCGCAGGACATTCGTGTCATCATGATCAAGCTGGCAGACCGTTTGCACAACATGCGGACATTGCGCCACATGTCCGAAGAGAAGCAGCGGGAAATATCCGATGAGACGCTGGAGATTTTCGCGCCCCTGGCTCATCGGCTGGGGATTGCCTCCGTCAAATGGGAGCTGGAAGATACGGCGCTGCGCTATTTGAATCCGCAGCAGTATTACCGGATCGTCAACCTGATGCAAAAGAAGCGGGTGGAGCGCGAGGCTTACCTGAACGAAGCATCGGATACGATCAGGGAGAAGCTTGGCGAGCTGAACATCGAGGCGGAAATATCGGGGCGGCCCAAGCATATATACAGCATCTTTAAAAAGATGACCAAGCAAAACAAGCAGTTCAACGAAATTTATGACTTGCTGGCTTTGCGGATCATTGTGAACGACATTCGCGATTGCTACGCGGTGCTTGGCATTGTCCATACACTGTGGAAGCCGATGCCTGGCAGATTCAAGGACTATATCGCGATGCCGAAGACCAACATGTACCAATCGCTGCATACGACGGTGATCGGGCCTAAAGGCGAACCGTTGGAAGTGCAGATTCGCACGTGGGATATGCATCAGACGGCAGAGATCGGGATCGCGGCCCACTGGGCGTACAAGGAAGGCCAGAGTGTCGTGCAAGGATCGTTTGCCGAGAAGCTGGGCAGCTTGCGCGAGATTATCGAAGGCGGGTCAGAGGAAGCGCCCAATGCGCAGGAGTTCATGGAAAGCCTCAAGCAGGATTTGTTCTCGGACACGGTCTTTGTGTTCACGCCAAAAGGAGATGTAGTCGAACTGCCAAAAGGCTCCGTGCCGCTGGACTTTTCCTATCGCATTCACTCGGCGGTAGGAAACCGGACGATTGGGGCAAAGGTAAACGGCAAGATCGTTCCGCTTGATTACGCCATGAAAACGGGCGATATCGTCGAAATCCTTACTTCCAAGCATTCGTACGGGCCAAGCCAGGACTGGCTGAAAATGGCCAAGTCCGCCCATGCCCGCAACAAAATCAAGCAGTGGTTCAAAAAAGAAAAGCGGGAAGAGAACGTTGCCAAAGGCCAACAGATGGTGGAAGCGGAGATCAAATCGCGCAGCTTCGACGTGAAGGAAGCGATGACGGACACCAACCTGAAGGAAGCGGCGGCGCGATTCAACTTCCAGGGGGCCGAGGACATGTTTGCCGCAGTCGGCTACGGCGGCATTACGGCTTCCCAGATTGCCACACGTCTGCTCGACAAGCTTCGCCGCGAGCGGGAGGAGCAAAATCCGGTCATCCCGGAGATCAAGCAAAATCCGGCTCACCGTGCGCAAAAGAGCGAGTCCGGGGTAAAAGTGCGCGGCGTAGACAACCTGTTGGTGCGTATCTCGCGTTGCTGTACACCAGTTCCGGGCGATCAGATCATCGGCTTTATTACAAGAGGGCGCGGTGTGTCTGTGCACCGGAAAGACTGTCCGAATGTGCTCGCAGATGAATGCTCAGAGCGTTTGATCGACGTCGAATGGGATACCGATCAGAAGCACAACTTCAACGTGGAAATCGAGATCACGGGCAACGATCGCAGCGGACTGTTGAACGACGTGTTGCAAGTCGTCGCAGAGACGAAGACGAATATTGCTGCCGTCAGTGGCAAAGCAGATAAAAATCGGGTGGCGACGATTCATATGACCATCTCGATCAGCAATGTGGATCATCTCTTGAAAGTTGTGGAACGAATCAAGCGGATTAAAGATATTTATTCGGTTCGCCGCATATTGAGCACCTGATCCGTTTTTGGATCGGGTGTTTTGTTTAGGTCAGCCGTGCGTCATTGTGAGCGGCGAGCTTCCAAACGAAAGGAATGGATCGACGTGAGAGTTGTCGTACAGAGAACGAAAGAAGCAAGCGTGACCGTTGCTGGCGAGGTAGTCGGGCAAATCGAGCACGGGCTGTTGCTGTTAGTCGGAATCACCCACGAGGACAGCGAAAAGGAAGTAGACTTTGTCGCGGATAAAATCGCCAATCTGCGAATTTTTGAAGACGAAGCAGGAAAAATGAACTTTTCCGTCCTGGAGACGGGCGGGCAGATTTTATCGGTGTCCCAGTTCACGCTGTACGGAGACTGCCGCAAAGGGAGAAGGCCGAACTTCATGGCAGCCGCTCGCCCTGAGCAGGCTGAACCGCTGTACGAGCTGTTTAATGCCAAGCTGCGGGAAAAAGGGCTGGTCGTGGAGACGGGGCGTTTTGGCGCGATGATGGACGTACGTCTGCTCAACGACGGACCTGTCACCCTGATCGTAGAATCGTAAGCGAAAAGACGGGGAGGCGGGGAAAATGGCACAGGAAGCGCTGGTGATCGGGGCGAGCGGCATGCTGACAGAGGTAGCTCGCTGGCTTGCCAAAGAAGGCTATCGAGTGACAGTGGTGGGACGCGAGCGGCAAAAGCTTGCCCGCGTGCGGGACGGTTCCGGCAATCCGGCAAAAAGCAGCACAGGCGATTGTCGGACAGGTTGAGCCGTGGGAGCGGCGTCCGAGTTACTGAGACTGTGAGATATCTGAAGAACGGCTGCTGCGGCAACCGTTTTTTCTTTTGCGTGAAACTGCTTATTACCAAAAAATGAAAACACCCCCGCCCAAGGAGGGGACGCACTGGTGATTCGCGCGAGCAGTGTGTCCGTCTCTCGTGGTACGGGGGTTTTGTTTTGGAACCCGTTGTTACGCAGTCTGGCAGCCGGAATCAGCCGCCCTGAGGGTTCAGCGTATTGAAGTATTGGACGATCCCTTTGTACAAGCCGTCTGCGGCGAGATCCTGCTGTTTTTCCGAGCGCACGCGCAGCTCCTCGTTGTAGTTGGACAGGAACCCGATCTCGGCCAGGATGGACGGAACGGAGTTTTCCCGCAGCACGAAGTAATCGCCAAAACGGGATTGCAAATCTTTGTAGCTCGTCGCTTTCACCAGTTCGTTTTGCACGAGGGACGCGAGCTTGCTGGAATTGCCTTGGTAGTAAAAAAACACGATGGAGCCGTTGGTTGCCGTGTTTGGATGTGTATTGTGGTGAATGCTGACAAAAATATCCGCTTTGTTCATGATGGCGACATCCACGCGCTGCTGCAAGGTGAGCTTGCGGTCATCCGCTCTCGTCATGATGACTTTGGCCCCGGAAGCCTCCAGCTTGTTTTTCAGCAGCAGGGCAACTTGCAGGTTGACGGTTTTTTCCAGTGTAGAAAAGCTTTTGCCGGTTGCGCCGTTGTCGTTGCCGCCGTGTCCTGCGTCGACGACGATCAGCTTTCCGGCGAGATCCTGACTGCGAATTACGGCAGGCACGCCGCTTGCCGATACGAGCCACCCGGCAATATAGCCTGTCGAGCCATCGCTGAGCGTTACTTTGAACCAGTCGCCCTCTTTGGACACGACGCTGTATTTTTCCCCTGCCTGCACTTGGCGAATCAAACCGTGCTCGGCACCGGGACCTGAGCGAACGTTCGTATTCGGATTGATGACCGTGACATACGGCCCGCTTGGTGTCGGCACATTCGGCCCGGAGACACTGACCAGCCATCCGGCTACCCAGCCTGTCTGTCCGGCTGATGTCTGCACCCGATACCACTCGCCTTGCTTCTCCAGCACCTTCAGCTTGCTGCCGACAGGCAACGTAGCGAGAATCGCACTGGATGTATTGGACTGGCTGCGCAGGTTCAGCCCGTCCGTTTGCACGGTAGCTGTCTGTTCGGCAGGTGTGGCAGGCTGACTCGGCTGGCTTGCCGAGCCGGAATTGGCATCGGTGTTTGGCCCGGGAGACGTGGTCGTGTCTTGCGCGGGCTTGTTGCTGTCCGTTGATATCCAGGCGTTGACGCCATCGTAAGGGAATTGAATCCAGCCGTTTTGCTGCGATAAAACCGTGATCGTCTCGCCAGCGTGAAGCTGCCCGATGGCAGGAGCGCTGGCATCCGGCGTAGGGTACACGTAGGGAGCGAACTCCAGTGTCAGGCTTGCTCCTTGAACGGCTGTCGGCTTCGGCGGGGTGACGACACTCCCGGAATTGCCGGAGCCTCCTGGCTGTTGTGGTGCAGTAGTTCCGCTTCCCGGCGTGGAACCTGGCGACGCTGGGGATGAGCTGTCCTTGACCAGCCAGGCTGCCACCCAGCCTTTGCTTGTCCCATTTAGCTGAATCATGATCCAGTCGCCGTTTTTTTGCACGATCGGGTATTTGGTTCCCGGATTGATCGTCGTCACAACCGGGTATGTTTGACCGGGACCGGAGCGGACGTTGAGATTGGTAGTCGTGCTCTCTGCCGTACTCGCCGGAGCTTGTGCAGGCTGCTGGTTTTGCGAGACGAGCCAGTTTGCCACCCAGCCGCTCTGACCATTAGGCAGCTTGACTTGAATCCAGTCGTTTTTGGTAGAGATGACAGGCAGCACGGTCTTGTTTGGCAGCGTGGTGACGACAGCGTCCTGAAGGCTCGGCCCGGAGCGGACATTGAGCTTGTCCACGCTGACCTGAACAGAACCGGCGGCCCAGGCAGTTGAAACGGGGAGGGAGATGGCGCAAGCGATAGCCAGGAGCGACCCCAGGATTTTTTGACGTAACAGCACGTTTTTGACATCCTTTCCAGATAAAATGCGAGGAGGCGAAGCGTCGATTCTTTCATGTTTTTGCCAACACAATCACTTCGCGCCAGTTTCTCGTTTTTCCTGCAAGAAGCGACAAAGCTTTTGCCAGGTGCCGCTGGTTGCAATTTGTTGCAAAAGGCCATACTAGAACAGATAGAGCCACAAAAACGCAGGAGGAATTGCAGTGAGGCAGTCAAACAAGGAAACGTTTGCGCAAGGCTTGAATCGACAATTTTTTTCCGTCGACTTTCATGACGATTTGGCGAAAGAATCGTCACGGCAAAATGTAGAAATGTCCCAAGATTTTTATGTCAATATGCGAGACTTGCCGCAATCACACCCGAAAAGGAAGTAATCGCCTGAGATGCCGCCCATCCGCTCTGTTGACCGCGATTGCGCCTGTCAGCTATGATGGAGTGTGGCATTTTAAATAAGCAGGTGAGCACATATGATTCAAATAAAATGCGAGGGACACGCGTTTGAACGCGAACTCTCCTTAATTCTTGCGCTGTTTTACGAAGACCCTGCGTTAGCTTTTGTCTCGGAGTGGGATGGCGCTGCCGATATGCAAATCAGGCTCGCGCTTGCCACTGACAGCTCGGGTGTAGTGGCGTCGGGAGAACTGGATGACAAAATCACTCGACTCAGCCGCCAGGTCAGGCGGGAGTACGTTTCCCGCGATGAAAAGGCGATGCGCAAAACAGCGAAGCAGGCATTGTGCTACACGCTGTTGCTCATGCTGGAACAATATACGGGAATCGAACAAGGCTGGGGGATTTTGACGGGAATCCGTCCGACCAAACTGCTCCATCAGCTGAACGTGGCAGGTGTCGAGAAAGCAGAGGCGCACAAGCGGCTGCAACAGGATGTCATTTTGCGTCCGTACAAACTGGAGCTGCTCCAGGAGATCGTCGACAAGCAGCTTCACGTCGTGCCTGATCTGTACCAGATCGACCGCGAGCTGTCGGTGTACATCGGCATCCCTTTCTGTCCGACGAAGTGCGCCTACTGTACGTTTCCTGCCTACGCGATCCGCAGTCATACGGCTTCGGTCAATCCGTTTCTCGAAGGACTGCATTACGAGATCGAAAAGATGGGCGAGTGGCTGACGAGAAACGACCAGCGAATTACTTCGATCTACTTCGGGGGAGGAACGCCGACGAGCATTACCGCCGATGATATGAACCAGCTGTTCGAGACGATGCACCGCAGCTTCCCGCACATGGACGGCGTGCGCGAGTTGACTGTCGAAGCGGGCAGGCCGGATACGATTACGGCAGAAAAGCTCGATGTGATGAAACGGTGGGAAGTCGACCGGATCAGCATCAATCCCCAATCGTTTACACAAGAGACGCTCAAAGCAATCGGGCGGCACCATACCGTGGAGGAGACGATCGAGAAGTACCATCTCGCCATGGAAATGGGCCTGACCAATATCAACATGGACTTGATTATCGGGCTGCCGAACGAGGGCGTAGCCGAGCTGGCGCACAGTCTGGAAGAAGTGGAAAAGCTGATGCCTGCGTCGCTTACCGTGCACACGCTCTCCTTCAAGAGAGCTTCGGAAATGACCCAGAACAAGGAGCGTTACAAGGTAGCCAGTCGCGACGAAATCGGCAAAATGATGGAAATGGCGTCTGCCTGGACGAAAGCAAACGGCTACGATCCGTATTATTTGTATCGCCAAAAAAACATTTTGGGTAACCTGGAGAATGTCGGCTATGCGAAACCGGGGCAGGAAAGCATCTACAACATCATGATCATGGAAGAAGTGCAGACGATTCTCGGCCTTGGCTGCGGGGCGGTTTCCAAGCTGATGGCGCCGGGCAGCGGCAAGCTGAAGCGTTTTCCGAATCCGAAGGACCCGAAAACCTACAACGACACGTACAAAACATTGGTGGAAAACAAGCTGCGCGATCTGGATGAAGTCTACGCAGGGGCAACGACTACGTAAAAAAGCAGCGCAGGTGCAGGCTGAACGCGCGGCAAACCATAGTAAAAAAAGTTTTATGGAGCGCCTGTTGACGCCTGCTGGCTGGTTTGCTATGATTCACATTAAGCTTTTGGATACAATCAGATCTGATGACGGGAACAAGTACCCAACGAACCGGATAACCAGAGAGAAAGCGCCGTGGCTGAGAGTGCTTTCGTATCACGACTTGGTGAATGACATCCCTGAAGACCGCAGTGAACGAGCGAGGAGCAATCCTCTCCCTTCAGTAACTGGCAGGCGTGCGCCGGCGTTAACGGCTTAATCAAGTGGGATGGCCTTTGATACACAAGGCTGTTCAAACAGGGTGGCACCACGGGAGTATAACCAGTCTCTCGTCCCTGACATGTGGCGAATTGCTAAATGTCAGGAGGCGAGGGGCTTTTTTATTTGGCTAAATAGAAAAGGTCCTTTGATCCTGGAGGTTTGGCGTAGCCCAAGTTTTTCAAAAGACATGGAGGTTCGAGAGGAATGACGAGAATCCAGATTCCCCGCGGTACGCAGGATATCATGCCAGGTACCGTAGAGTTGTGGCACTACGTAGAGGCAAAAGCCCGCGATTTGTGCCGCCGCTTTAACTACGCGGAGATTCGCACGCCGCTGTTCGAGAGCACGGAGTTGTTCCAGCGAGGCGTTGGCGAGACGACGGACATCGTGGAAAAGGAAATGTACAGCGTAGCAAATCCGCGCAGCAACGACGCGCTCACGCTGCGTCCGGAAGGGACGGCTGGCGTCGTACGCTCTTACGTGGAAAACAAGCTGTACGGATCGCCCAACCAGCCTACCAAGCTGTACTACCTGGGGCCGATGTTCCGCCACGAGCGCCCGCAAGCAGGACGCTACCGCCAATTCGTTCAATTCGGGGCAGAAGCGATCGGTTCGAGCGACCCGGCGATTGATGCAGAAGTGATCGGCCTCGCCATTCGCCTGTATCAGGAGCTTGGCCTGACAGGGCTGTCTGTCGAGCTGAACAGCGTCGGCACCGTAGAAGACCGCGCTCGCCACCGCGAGCATTTGCTGGCGCATCTGAACGGCGTACGCTCCGAGCTGTGCGAGGATTGCCAATCCCGGATTGATCGCAATCCGCTGCGCGTGCTCGATTGCAAAAACGAAAAATGCAAAACATTGACCAAAGACGCACCTTCCATTCTGGATTACTTGAGCGAAGCATCGGCAGCTCACTTCGAAGCAGTGAAAGGCTACCTGACTGCTCTCGACATTCCGTACCATGTCAATCCGCGTCTGGTTCGTGGATTGGACTACTACACGCTGACGGCTTTCGAGATCAAAATGGCGGAAATCGGCGCGGTGGAAACGCTTTGCGGCGGCGGACGCTACAACGGTCTGGTTGCAGAGCTGGGCGGCGACGATATGCCAGGCATCGGTTTCGCACTGAGCATCGAGCGCTTGCTGCTCGCTCTGGAGAAACAAGGGGTGCAGCTGCCGATTAGCGGCGGTATTGACTGCTTCGTCGTCGTACAGACAACGGAAGCCAAGCAAGGCGCCTTTATTCTCGTCGACCAACTGCGTCAAGCAGGCGTGGCTGCCGAACTGGACTACCTCGACCGGAAAATGAAAGCGCAGCTGAAACAGGCTGATCGCCTCTCGGCCCGCTTTACGGCCATCATCGGAGAATCCGAGCTGGCAAACGGTACCGTCGTTCTGAAAGAAATGGCAACAGGCGAACAGCAGGAGCTGAAACAGGCTGATTTCGTAGCTGCGCTTGCCGCAAAAGTACAAGGCAACAACTAACAAACAAAACAAAGCAAAAGTGGGGGAAATCATCATGTCTTGGCAATATCGCACCGTACACTGCGGTGAAGTGACAACTGCACACGTAGGACAGGAAATCGTATTGAACGGCTGGGTACAAAAGCGCCGCGACCTCGGCGGAGTTATTTTCATCGACTTCCGCGACCGTACGGGAATCGTGCAGATCGTATTCAACCCGGAGCACAACAAAGCGGCTTGGGAAGCGGCTGACAAAGTGCGTAGCGAGTACGTTCTGGTCGTAAAAGGAACAGTAGTCAACCGCGCGCCTGAAGCAATCAATCCGAAGCTGAAAACAGGCGAAGTCGAAGTTCATATTTCCGACATTCAAATCTTGAACGACGCGAAAACGCCTCCGTTCCAAATCGAAGACGACATCGAAGTAGATGAGCAAGTTCGCCTGAAATACCGCTACCTCGACCTGCGCCGTCCGGAAATGCAACGTTCCCTGTTCCTGCGCAGCAAAGCGGCGAAAGCATTCCGCGACTTCCTGGACGAGAACGGCTTCCTGGAAGTGGAGACACCGATTTTGAACAAGAGCACGCCAGAGGGCGCCCGCGATTACCTCGTGCCGTCCCGTGTGCATCCAGGCGAGTTTTACGCCCTGCCGCAATCCCCTCAGCTGTTCAAGCAGCTTTTGATGGTGTCCGGTCTGGAGCGCTACTACCAGATCGCCCGCTGCTTCCGCGACGAAGACTTGCGCGCTGACCGCCAGCCTGAGTTTACCCAGGTGGACATCGAGACGTCGTTCTTATCGATGGACGAAATTTTGCCGATGATGGAAAAAATGGTCGCTCACGTGTTCAAGCAAACGATCGGCGTGGATGTCGTGACGCCATTCCCTCGTCTGACTTACGCGGAAGCGATGGGACGCTACGGCTCTGACAAACCGGACGTGCGCTTCGGCATGGAGCTGACAGATGTATCCGACCTCGTAGTCAACAGCGACTTTAAAGTGTTCGCTTCTGTCGTATCTGGCGGCGGTCAAGTAAAAGGGATCAATGCAAAAGGCTGCGGTCACTACTCCCGCAAAGAAGCAGACGATCTGGGCAAATTCGCTTCCCGCTACGGAGCAAAAGGCTTGGCTTGGATGGGCTTCAAAGATGGCGAAGTAAAAGGACCGATTGCCAAGTTCTTTAAAGAAGAAGAAATTACCGAGCTGAAAAAGCGCCTCCAAGCGGAAGAAGGCGACCTGCTTCTGTTCGTAGCCGACAAGCCGAAAGTGGTTGCAGACGCATTGGGAGCACTGCGCTCCAAGCTGGGCGCGGAGCTTGGCCTGATCGACCACAGCAAGTTCGCATTCCTCTGGGTTGTAGACTTCCCGCTGGTAGAGTGGGATGAGGATGCCAAACGTTACGTGGCTCTGCACCATCCGTTCACTCGTCCAAAAGACGAAGACCTGCACCTGTTCGACACCGATCCGGGCCAAATCCGTGCGCAAGCGTACGACATGGTGCTCAACGGCTACGAGCTGGGCGGCGGTTCCATGCGGATTTTCAAACGCGACGTGCAAGAAAAAATGTTCAAGGCGCTCGGCTTCACACTGGAAGAAGCGCATGAGCAATTCGGCTTCCTCCTCGATGCATTCGAGTACGGTACACCTCCACACGGCGGAATCGCCCTCGGTCTGGACCGTCTGATCATGCTCCTGGCTGGCCGTACCAACCTGCGTGAAGTGATCGCGTTCCCGAAAACGGCAAGTGCGAGCGACCTGATGGTCAATGCACCGGATGTAGTAGCTCCGAAACAACTGCAAGAGCTGTCGATTGCAACAATCGTGACAGAAGAAGAAAAGGTAGAAGCGTAATCGACTTGCGCAACTGCATTGCTGTTTGATACATTGGTAATACTATCTACAAAGCCCTGCGATGTTCGTGACATCCGATAGTTTTGAGCCACAAAGTTTGTTCAGGGAGTTTTTCGTCCGCAATTGTAAAGGCATGCCTCCGTCGAGTGGACGTCTGTAACAGTTGGGCAAGACACCCACCTGCGATTAGCAGGTTCAAAACTAAGGAGCTACACGGCATAATGGGGCTCCTTTTTTCTTTGTGATTCCTACTTTTCCGATTGACAATTATCTTACTTGCGAATGAAAGGTGAAACGAACGATGCTTCATCAATTTTCCCGTTGCGAATTGGCCTTCGGTCCCGAAGGTTTGGAAAAAATGAAAAATAGCTGCGTCGCGGTTCTCGGAGTCGGCGGTGTCGGTTCCTTTACAGTGGAAGCGCTGGCGCGTACAGGTGTAGGCAAGCTTGTGCTGGTGGACAAGGACGCCGTTGACATCACGAACATTAATCGGCAAATTCATGCGACACTGAACACGATTGGACAAAAAAAGGCAGAACTGATGAAGGAGCGCATCGCTTCGATCAATCCCGAGTGCGAAGTCGTGACGCTCAACATGTTTTACAACGAGGAGACATATGAGCAGTTGTTTGCCCATGAACTCGACTATATCGTAGACGCCATGGATACGATGTCTGCCAAGCTGCATCTGATCCAGGAAGCCAAACGCCGCAACATCCCGGTTATCTCCAGCATGGGCGCTGCCAACAAAATGGACCCGACCCGGTTTGAAGTAGCGGATATTTCCCAGACGAGCTACGATCCGATCGCCAAGGTCATTCGCCGCGAGCTGCGCAAAAAAGGCATCTACAAAGGCGTCAAGGTCGTCTATTCAAGAGAGATTCCTGTAAACGTGCGCACGGATGTGCGTGAGAAAATCGTTTCCAACCCGGATTCACCGATTAGCAAAGTGCGGCAGCCTCCAGCGAGCAACGCGTTTGTTCCGTCCGTAGCGGGCCTGATTTTGGCCAGCGTCGTCGTGCGTGACTTGCTGGACTGGCAGCCGATAAAAGGATAGGGTAGCATGAACGATCTGTTTTCGTTTGCTTATGAAGAAGAGGGCGGCAGCAAGCAAAAGCCGCTCGCTGCACGCATGCGTCCAAAGACGATCCAGGAAGTGATCGGCCAATCCCACATTCTCGCGCCAGGCAAGCTCCTGCGCCGGGCGATTGAAGCCGATCAAGTATCGTCGCTCATTTTTTACGGGCCGCCCGGGACGGGAAAAACGACCTTGGCAAAAGTGATTGCCCGGACGACCCGCACGCATTTTTCCGAGTTGAACGCCGTAACGGCAGGAGTGGCGGACATTCGCAAAGTCGTTGAGGCGGCCAAGGAAAGACTCGTGATGGACAACCAGCGCACGACTTTGTTCGTCGATGAGATTCATCGCTTCAACAAGTCCCAGCAAGATGCGCTGCTTCCTTATGTAGAGGAAGGCACGATCATTTTGATCGGGGCGACGACGGAGAATCCTTTTTTCGAGGTCAATCCGGCGCTCTTGTCGCGTTCGCAAGTGTTTTCGCTCCAGTCGCTTTCGCACGAGGAATTGCAGCAGGTCATGGATCGCGCGCTCGCAGATGAAGAGAACGGATTGGCGGAACTGTCTGTCAACGTGACGAAGGAAGCGGCGGAGCATTTGATCCAGTACGCAGAAGGAGACGCCAGACGTTTGCTGAACGCCTTGGAGCTGGCTGTGATGACGACGCCGCCCGGAGCGGACGGGAGAGTGACCGTAACGCTCGATGTAGCGGTCGAGTCGATCCAACGCCGCGCCGTGCGCTATGACAAAAGCGGCGACAACCACTACGACACGATTTCCGCTTTTATCAAGTCGATACGCGGTTCCGATCCCGATGCTGCGCTGTACTGGTTGGCGAGGATGATCGATGCCGGAGAAGACCCGCGGTTTATTTCGCGCCGACTGGTCATCTCGGCTTCCGAGGATATTGGAAATGCCGATCCGCAGGCGATCTCGGTTGCGGTAGCCTGCTTCCAAGCGGTAGAATTGGTGGGGATGCCTGAAGGACGAATCCCGCTGGCGCAAGCGACGACGTATTTGGCTACAGCTCCGAAAAGCAATGCCGCATACAACGGGATCAACTCTGCGCTGGACCGGATTCGCACCGACGGCCACAAGCAGGTTCCTATCCACTTGCGAGACTCGGCTTACAAGGGCGCAGCCAAGCTGGGACACGGTCAGGGATATCTGTATCCGCACGACTATCCGTACGGTTATGTGCCCCAACAGTATCTGCCTGACGGTGTACATTATTCGTTTTACCAGCCAAAGGACTTTGGCTACGAGCGTCATATCCGGCGTTTTCAGGAAGAGAGACAAAAGCTGGATAACCGTGGATTGCCGAAGAAAAACTCCCCCGAATAAAGGGGGAGGGTGAAGTTAGGTGCGGACGTCTCCGCCGGGTTTGTTCGGCAAGTCACCGTTTTCGTTCGGCTGTTTGCTCTGTTCGCTCGCCCCGTAGCGGGCTTTGTGGGCAATGGTGCCCGCAGGCTGTTCGTACAACGTGTCGGACGGGTGGTTGCGTCCTCGTTCTGAGCGTTTGTTTGTCGCCATTTTGCTTTCACCCCCTAAGATGCTAGTGTGTCCCAGGACGCTCAAGTCATGTAAGCTAAGGGAGTGGGTAAACCCAAGAATAAGAGGAGAGTTGCTACGTGAAGATTTCTACGAAAGGACGCTACGGACTGACGATCATGATGGAACTGGCCAACCGTGTTGGGGAAGGGCCGACTTCCTTGCGCAGCATTGCCCAGAAGCACGACCTGTCCGAGCATTATTTGGAGCAGTTGATCGCGCCTTTGCGCAACGCAGGATTGGTGAAAAGTATTCGCGGAGCTTACGGCGGCTACGTGCTGGCGAAACAGCCGGACGAAATATCCGCAGGCGACGTCATCCGCGTACTGGAAGGACCGATCAGTCCGGTCGAGTTTGCAGAAGAAGAAGATCCGGCCAAACGCCATCTGTGGCTGCGCATTCGCGACAGCATCTCTGCGGTGCTGGACGCGACTTCGCTTCAGGATTTGATCAGCTTCGAAGACGACGGGCATTCCGATAACTATATGTTTTACATTTAAGCAACAGCTACCAAGCTAGTAGAAGGTGACACAGTGTCTGACATGTTGTATTTTGACCACGCTGCCACGACTCCGGTACATCCGCGAGTGCTGGAAGCGATGACTCCGTATTTGACGCAAGTATTCGGCAACCCGTCCAGTGTCCACGGTGCCGGTCGCGAGGCGCGCAAAGCATTGGAGCAAGCGCGGGATGCGATTGCCAGCTTCATGGGTGCCGAAGCGCAATCGCTCATTTTTACGAGCGGCGGCACGGAAGCGGACAATATGGCGATTATCGGCGGGGCGATGGCCCAGCGCGAACGCGGCCGCCATGTCATTACGACGCAAATCGAGCATCATGCCGTCCTGCACGCTTGCGAGTATTTGGAGCAGGCAGGGTTTGACGTCACGTATTTGCCCGTAGATGAGACAGGCTCTGTCCGGATGGAAGACTTGCAGCAGGCTGTTCGTCCCGATACGGTGCTTGTGTCGATCATGTACGGCAACAACGAAGTGGGAACGATTCAACCCATCGTAGAGATCGGGAACTTCCTCCGGGAAAAAGGCATTATTTTTCATACAGACGCCGTTCAGGCATTTGGCGTGCTGCCGTTTCAAGTGAGCGAGTTGCCTGTGGACATGCTGTCCGTGTCCGCGCATAAAATCAACGGGCCAAAAGGCGTTGGCGCCCTGTACCTCGGACGCAAGATTCCGGTGTCTCCGATTTTGCACGGCGGCTCCCAAGAGCGCAAGCGCCGGGCGGGAACGGAGAATTTGGCGGGAATCGTCGGCTTTGCAGAAGCGACGAAGGTTGCCGCAGAGGAGAGGGCGGACCGGGTAGCCAAATACGAGCAGATGAAGGCAGTCATGCTCGCGGTTTGGCAAGAGGCGAACATCGCTTACCATGTAAACGGTCATCCCGAGCATGTGCTCCCGCATATTTTGAATGTCAGCTTCCCTGGCGTTCACACCGAGACGATGCTGATGAACCTCGACTTGGTTGGCATCGCAGCTGCAAGTGGCTCTGCCTGCACGTCCGGGTCGCTGGAACTGTCGCATGTACTCGTGGCGATGAAGCTTGCCGATGAGATTGCCCGATCCGCCATCCGCTTCAGCTTTGGCATTACCAACACGGTAGACGAAGCAAAACAGGCGGCGCAGGCCGTGGCGCAAATCGTGAGCCGTCTCGCCCGAAGCAAATAGCCTTCAACGACAAACGAACCGCTTGGGTTATGTCCCTGAGCGGTTTTTTCCTGTCCAAAAAATGGTTGCCTGCCGGATTCCAACGGCTTTTCGCAAACATACGCTACTACTGACGTCGGTTGAAAAAGGTGAGAGTATGTTCACGGACAAAGCATCTGAGGCAAAAGCGAAAAAAATCGAAGCAGAGAAGGCGACCAGACTTTGTGCGGAGCCAGAGCTGGAAAAGCAAGAAAGGCAGCAAAAGCAAACGCATCTGAAAGCGGACTGTCATTACTTTTGTGCGATCGCGGATGGGACAAAGCGGGTCTACACCGACGAGGACGCCTGGTTGCCGTACACGACCAGCGGGATTCTTGATCCAGACTGCGTTTCGTTGGTGAACTTGTTTATCAACGGGATGATCCAGCCTCCTGTCCTCTATGAAGTAGCCAAAGGCAGACTGCGGCTGCTGACAAAAGAGCCTCCAGGCAAAGATGTGAGCATCGTCCTGCAATTCATTGCCATTGCCGCATCGTAGCGTTCGTTCGCGACGGAAAATAAGGCGGATGATTACGTCACTTGTCCAACACTTCTTCGCAGCTTGCTCAATAAAATAGAGTAGCAACGAAAAGGAGGACGGATGATGGCGCTTGAGATACTGAAGATCGTGGTCACAGCTACGACGACAACGAATGCGGTTCCGACCGTGACGCGCTTTTTTCGCAGAACATTGGCTCTTGTCGTCGGACCGGCGACGTTGACCATAAATGTAGGGGACTTTCAAACGGATGCGGGTACAACGGCTACCTCTCTCCCGACACTTCCGGCAAACAATAGCTACTATAACGTCTACATTAACGGGATCATGCAAATGGGCGGGCTTACCACTTATACTCCGGGTGGATCGGGAGTAGGGAAGCTGGACATTACCGTGCCGTCGGGGCAAACGATCGCACTCAGTACCGTCATTGTACTGGAAATTGTCAGCTATGCCCCTACGTCGTCGACAACAGTGAGCTGACGGCGCAGCGTACCACAGCACACATGGAAAATGAGGAAATAAAAGGAAAAAAATCAGATAACAGTTCGGTGCAGATTGCAAGCAAAAAAAGCAATCTGCTTTTGTTTTTCGCTCCAAATTTTCTAATTGTGTGGCAATTGTGGTTAATAGTGGATAACAATGTTAGAATGATTCCGTAGAACCAGGCCGGAAGAACGAAAGCGCTTTCGTCCAGCAAAAGGAGAGGAATTATTCATGATTGCCAGACGTATCTCGATTCGCTACAAACTGGTGCTTACCATTCTCTTCCTGACCATGCTTCCATTGATGGTAGTCGGGTACATCCAGTTTGAAAACGCACGGAATGCGGTTTACAGACTGACCGTTTCCGATTTGCAATACATAACCCAAATGAAGGCCCGGGAGCTGGTTCCCTACACCCAGGACACAACGATCAGCGACAGCAATAGACAAAAAATTGACGAGATCATTCGCGAGGTGGCAGAGAGCTACTATAAGCCGAATGGCATGGTTGGCTATGCCTATATCGCGGATGCCAGCGGAGTCCCGATCTTCCACCCGGACCCGAACGTGCAAAACAAATCGCTCGCGGGCGAAGCGTTCATGCAAGAGATGCTGGCGAAAAAGAGCGGCTGGCTGGAGTATGAGTTCCAGGGAGCTACGAAGTTGACCGTGTACGAAGAGTTGCCGAACGGCTGGATTCTCGCGATTGGCAGCTACCAGAACGATTTGCTGGCGACGATCGAGAGCAGCCGTCCGATGATGTTCCTTTTGAACCTGATTAGTGCAATCGTGGCTCTGGCTACCGGAATTTTTATCGTCAGCAGGCTGGTTCGTCCGCTGAAAGAGCTGGTCGCAGCGATGAAAATGGCCGAGACGGGAGATTTGACCAAGCGTGCGAAAATCCGTTCGGGGGACGAGCTTGGCGAGCTGTCAGCTATGTACAACGAGATGATGGAAGTGTTTTGTAAAATGCTGAGTGAAGTGCAGCGTGTCTCCCAGCAGGTTGCGGCGGCATCCGAGGAGTTGACAGCGAGTGCAGCAGAGAGTGCCAGGGCTGCCGAGCAAATCTCGCTTGCTTCAACCGAGATCGCCATGGGCTCGGAGCAGCAGAAACAGACCGTATCGGATACCACTCGATCTTTGTCGCACATCGGCGGCGATATCCAAGAAATCGCCTCTTCCACGGAGCGGGTCAATGCGGATGCGACGCAGGCGTTCCTTTTGGCGCAAGATGGCGAAGGCAAGCTGAAAGAACTTGTTCAGGAAATGGATCAGATCACAAATCATGCGAGAAATACAGAGCAAGTCATCCGGGAACTGGGAATGCAATCGGAAAAAATTATTGGAATTATTACGATCATCCGGCAAATTTCTGATCAAACCAATCTGCTTGCGCTGAATGCAGCGATTGAAGCTGCCCGCGCAGGTGAACAAGGAAAAAGCTTTGCAGTCGTTGCGCAAGAGGTACGCAAGCTGGCAGAACAGTCAGGACATGCGGCAGAAGAAATTGCTTCGCTGATCCATGCGATTCATACCGATATTTTGGATGCGGTGCAGGCGATGGGAACGACAACCGAAGCCGTCCAGGAAGGCAGAGGCGGAGTAGCCATCGCCGGAGAAAGCTTCCAGCAAATTTTGGTGGCCGTCCAGGATGTCAGTCAGCAAGTGTACCGGATGAACGAGGCGGCCCAAGGGATTCATCGCGATACGGTCAAACTGGTTGCGCACTCGGATAAAATTGCGGAGTTGGCTGACACGGCGGCACGAGATACGCAAGAGGTAGCGGCAGCGTCCGAACAACAGACCGCGACGACGCAAGAGATGACGGCGGCTGCGGAAACATTGGCGCAAATGGCTGAACAGTTGTCAGACCAAGTAAAACGCTTTACAATTTAAAACGTATGACTGCGAGAAAAATCCACTTTCCCTGTTAAAGTGGATTTTTCTGTTCGTGCCACTTTGAACGTGCTTGGAGCAAGCAAGAGAGGAGAAGGTGAGATGGAAGAACAACAATCAATCTCCCTGTTTGCGGAAAACTATATTCGCGGATTTATTTCACAAGAAATTTTTTACAATGAAGAAACATGGTACGGAGTTATTCGTCTAAAGATAGAGGAGACTACTGAAGCGATCAAGGAATCAGAAGTCATTATTGTCGGCAACTTCCCTCGTCCTCATCCGGATGAGCTATACACCTTCTACGGCGAGTGGAAAACGCATGCTCGCTTCGGGCAGCAGTACGTGGCGAAGCGATACGAGCGAGAGACGCCGAAGACATTGTCGGGCGTGGAGCGGTATTTGGCCAGTGGACTGTTTCAGGGCATCGGGAAAAAAATGGCCAAACGAATCGTGGAACATCTCGGCGTAGATGCCTTGACGATTATCGCCGATTATCCGGAGCGGCTCGCAGAAATTCAAGGGATTTCCGAATCGCGCGCCAAAATCATTTACGAGTCTGTGCTGGAGCATCGTTCGCTGGAAAGCGCGATGGTATTTTTGTACGACTTCGGAATTGGCGTGAACATGGCGTTGCGAATTTACCAGACGTACAAGCTGGAGACGATGACCGTGCTCAAGGAAGAACCGTACCGGCTGATTGAAGATATCGTCGGGATCGGCTTCAAGCGGGCGGACGATATTGCGCGTGCTACCGGGATAGCCGCATCTTCGGAAGAGCGTGTCAAGGCAGCGGCGCTGTTTGTGCTCCAGGAAGCGTCTTATTCGGAAGGCCATGTTTATTTGCCGATCGAAGAGCTTTGCGAAAGAACATTGGCACTGCTTTTGGAATGCGGCGGACATCTGTTTGTCGCAGAAGACATTACCCGTGCGGTCGAGGACATGTTTGTCGCGAGCAAAATTGCCTGGGAAGACGAGCGCGTGTACTTGCCCTCCTTGTTTTTTGCCGAGCTTGGGTTGGCCAAAAGGCTGCGTCATTTCGCGCAGCGGGACTCATTCGGCTCGTTTCCTACCTCTGAATTTTACCGTGCGCTGGGAGCCGTGGAAGATGAACTGGGCATCACGTACGCCCAGACGCAGCGAGACGCGATCGAGCAGGCGATTACATCCGGGCTGATGCTTTTGACGGGGGGACCGGGAACGGGGAAAACAACGGTAATTCGCGGGATTTGCCGCGTCTTTTCGCAGCTGCACGGCCTGTCACTCGACCTGAAAAAATACAACGAAGAAAATCCTTTTCCGATCTTGCTCGTTGCGCCAACCGGACGGGCTGCCAAGCGGATGACGGAGACGACTGGCTTGCCAGCCATGACGATTCATCGCCTGCTCGGCTACAAAGGGGAGAGCTTCGAGCACGACGCCGAGCATCCGATTCGCGGCAGGCTGTTGATTGTGGACGAAATGTCGATGGTCGATATTTGGCTGGCGAACCAGTTGTTCCGCGCCGTACCGGATGAGATGCAAATTATTATGGTCGGCGATCCCGACCAGCTGCCGTCCGTCGGCCCGGGAAACGTCCTGCTCGATATGATCCGCTCCGGCTTGTTGCCGCTGGCCCAGCTTACGGAGATTTATCGGCAGGCGGAGGAGTCGACGATTATCCGGCTCGCCCACGATGTGCGCAAAGGCAACGTTCCGGCAGATTTGCTCTATACGACACCGGATCGGCGATTTTTCACAAGTTCGCCACAAGAAGTTCCGGAAGCAGTGAAACAAATTTGCTCCGGAGCCGTAAAAAAAGGATATACGGCAAAAGATGTACAGGTTTTGGCACCTATTTATAAAGGAAATGCCGGGGTGAACCGGCTGAATGAAGAGTTGCAGGAGCTGTTTAATCCAAAGACGCCGCAAAAACGGGAAGTGACCTTCGGGGACACGACGTTTCGCACTGGCGACAAAGTCCTGCAACTGGTGAATAATGCTGAGGAACAGGTGTTCAACGGCGATATGGGTGAAATTGTTGCGATTTTTTTCCCGAATGAGAACGCAGAAAACCAGGAAATGCTGGTCGCTGCCTTCGACAATCGGGAAGTGGTGTACAAGCGTTCCGATTACCATCAGTTGACGCTTGCCTACTGCTGTTCCGTACACAAATCGCAGGGGAGCGAATTTCCGATCGTAGTCATGCCGTTTGTCAAAAGCTATTACCGGATGCTGCGGCGCAAGCTCGTTTATACGGGCATTACCCGGAGCAAGTCTTTCCTCATTATGTGCGGGGAGCCAGATGCTTTTCGCGCAGCCGTGGAAACGGACGAGGAAGGCGTGCGGTACAGCTTTTTGGAAGAACGGCTCAAGCAGGATTGAAAGCTGGAACCATTTGCGCCGAATGGACATGTCCGTTTCGCCCGATACTAAAGGAGCGGAAGGGGGATGTCCCACATGCGCAAGGCAATGGATGCAGTCGGTTTGCCAGTAGTTTGCCTCCAGACGGGAGAGACGCTCGGCACCGTTCGTGACATTCTTTGCGACTCCACTTGGCATGTACGAGGAGTCTTGCTGAGCGAACAGGGTTGGTTCCATTCTGGCACCTACATTCCTACCGAACAGATTCATGCGGTAGGGGAATCCTGCCTTACCGTATCGGGTAAAAACGCAATCACGCCCTTGCCTCATCTCGCCGGATTTGAGCCTGTCGGCATCGTGACGGGAAAATCAAAGCTAAAAGGAAAAGCGGTCATTACCGCTTCCGGAGAACTCCTTGGCAGGCTGGAAGATGTTTACTTTTCAGCGAACTGGGAGAAACTTGTAGGGTACGAACTGTCCAATGGCTGGTTTGCGGACGTGACAGAAGGTCGCAAGCGTTTGTCTGCCCCAGCTTCCGTCATCATCGGGGAAGAAAACCTGATCGTGCCGGACTTTGTTCGTATCCAGGCGTGATAAGGGAGGAAAAGCGTGATGCGTGTCATTTGCCCGAACTGCAGTTCCAAAGACGTAGGGAAGATTGGAACCAATCAATACTACTGCTGGAATTGCTTTATAGAAATGAGCGTTTCCAACGAGCAGATTGCTTCTGTCTACCAGGTGGAAGAAGACGGTTCTTTGCATTCGCTCAACGATCTGTTTATTGAAGATCAAACTGTCTCTGCTCAACTGAACATGTAGCAACTGCTTACGCAGGAAAAACAACTGGAGGTGGCACGCTTGTTTACACGAAGCCTTTTGCGCGTCCTTGCCACAAGCGGAATTGTGGCTGTCATTGGCTATTTGATGGCTCCGCGCCGCCGCAGTCGGTTTTCACTGAATTGGAATCAGCTGCCGTTTTCCATGCGTGATGTGACGCGCATGCTGAAGACAGGGCGCAAGCTGATGCGCGCCGTAACCCGTTAACGGGGGATGACGCTCACAGGAACGTTCATAAGCACCTGAACATAGTATGAGTTCGGGTGCTTTTTTTTGTGCAGAAAAAAGCTCCGTCGCACGGATGGCGACGGAGCCTACGTTTATTGGTCAGTTTTGTTCGGCGAGTCGTTTTTGCTGCTGGCTTTTCATGCGTCCAATCAGCAGGACGCCGACGACAGCGGCAACGATGAACACCCATTTGACCCACGGATAAGCGGTAAAGAACGGGGCCAAAAACTTCTCGCTCGTTACCATGCTTGCAGCCGTGTAAGCGAGGACGCCCGCACCGACGTAAATCACGACAGGGAAACGCTCCATGAATTTCAAAATCATCGTGCTTCCCCAGACCATGATCGGAACGCTAATGATCAGTCCGATGATCACCAGAAGAAAGTCGCCATGTGCGGCACCGGCAACAGCGATAACGTTGTCCAGACCCATTACGGTATCCGCCACGATAATCGTCCAGATCGCTGCGCCAAGACTTCCGCTTGCCTTCATATTCTCGTGACCGTCATCGGAGACGAGCAGTTTGAGGGCGATCCACAACAGAATCAAGCCACCTACGAGCAGCAAGCCCGGAATTTTCAGCAGCCACACTACTGCGAGTGTTGCCAAAGCCCGGATAATAATCGCGCCCACCGTTCCCCAGATGATCGCTTTTTTCTGCTGATGGGCTGGAAGGTTGCGTGCAGCCATCCCGATGACAATCGCGTTGTCTCCGGCCAAGACCAGGTCGATGACGATGATCGCAAGCAGCGCCGACCAAAATTCAGGTTGTAACAATAGTTCCATGTTCAATTCCTCCTCCTCTTCCTGTTTGGAAAAATGAGTCATCCACCGGGCCGTTTTCTAGATACCTCCCATATTGTATGTAAAGGGGCACAAAAGAAAACGACCTTTCCCTGGACAGGCAAAGGTCGTTTGAAAACAGAAAAAGACCTTTTACCTGTTAGGCAAAGGTCTTGCTTACAACATTAGAAAAATGTTGCCAACATAGCCGGGGATTTCTCCCGTAATGACGACTATGTTGCGAAAAAGCTACTCCCCTTTGGAGATATCCTCTTGTAACTCCATACTACTATCGATGCTTGGAAGGTGTCAATAGGTTACATGAATTTTGTACGAAGAACACACCCTAATGGAAATGGAGAGGAGGTGTCCTTCGTGGATGAATTGCGGCGTAGCCGCCTTTTTGCGGCTGCTCTCTGGTTGATTGCGCTGCTCGTCATCGGCAATCTGCTGTGGATGCTCCGTTCGGTCCTCGGGCAGTTGTTCGCCCTTTTGGAGGAAGTGCTGATTCCCATTATATTGGGTCTGGTCATTGCGTATTTGCTTCATCCGGTCGTGCAGCTGCTGGAAAAGCGCAGAGTCCCGCGGCTGATGGCCGTTCTGCTGATTTACGCTTCCTTTGTACTGGTGATTACGATTGCGGTCATCAACGCGATTCCCGTCTTTACCAATCAACTCGTGGAGCTGTCCGATGACTTGCCGCGGCTGATGGACTGGTACTACACGTGGATGAGCGAATGGGAGGCGCACAAATACTTTTTGCCAGACAGTATCTCCCACGGGGTGGATCGGGTAATTATCCAGTCGCAGGAAGGGATGTCCCACTCTGTAACGAAGCTTGTCAACAATGCCCGCCAGTCGCTTGGCAAGCTGTTTGCCTTTGCGATCGTCCCGTTTATTGCCTTCTATTTTTTAAAAGACATGAAGGAACTGCACGAAACAGGCATGTCTATCGTTCCGAAGCCGTACCGCAAACAAGTGCTGGTCGTCCTGCGGGACATTAATGAATCGCTCGGGAATTACATACACGGCCAGATGATCGTTGCGTTGGTCGTCGGGGTGCTGGCTTATCTCGGCTACTGGCTGATCGGCATGCCGTATCCGTTCGTGCTCGCCGCTGTGGTATGTTTGACGAACATCATTCCTTACATCGGGCCATTGATCGGGGCGGCGCCTGCGATTGTCGTCGCGCTGACGATTTCGACCAAAATGCTGTTGTTCGTGCTCGCCGTCAATCTCGTCATCCAGGTGCTGGAAGGCAACATCCTGTCGCCGAATATCGTGGGGCGCTCTTTGCAGTTGCATCCGCTGACGATTATCGTGGCCTTGCTTGTCGGGGAGACGATCGGAGGGATTATCGGGTTGATCGTGGCTGTGCCCGTACTCGCCGTTTGCAAAGTTGTCATCAGCCGAATTGCTGTGATGATGCATGAAAGTTGACATGGGTCAGGAAAAAAATTTATAATACGAACAGATGAGTACAGGCTTGATCAATGAGGGAACGAGTACGCTGCAAACCTTCTACAGAGAGGGCGCTTCACGGTTGAGAGGGCGCTCAGAAGAAGTGCAACGGAAGGCTACTCCTAAGACCGGGCAAAAACCGGCGGGTTGGCACCGTTAGATGCCCATAAAGCGACAGGCTGTCGCGCCGTTTGGCGTGCAAGAGAGCCTGTAAGCAGGGTGGTACCGCGAGAAAAACAGTTCTCGTCCCTGAGGGGATGGGAGCTTTTTTATTTATTTTCAGAATAGAGGAGAATGCAGATGAAGAAGCTGACAGGCAATCAAATTCGCCAGATGTTCCTTGACTTTTTTGTGGAAAAAGGACATCGCATTGAGCCGAGTGCTCCCCTGGTGCCAATCGACGATCCTTCCTTGCTGTGGATCAACAGTGGTGTAGCGACGCTCAAAAAGTATTTTGACGGACGCATCATCCCGGACAATCCGCGCATCACCAATTCGCAAAAGTCAATTCGTACCAACGATATTGAAAACGTTGGCCGGACGGCTCGCCACCATACCTTCTTCGAGATGCTGGGCAACTTCTCCATCGGGGAGTATTTTAAAGAAGAAGCGATCGAGTGGGCGTGGGAGTTTTTGACCAGCCCGAAATGGATCGGCTTCGATCCAGAGCTGCTTTCCGTCACGATCCACCCGGAAGACGAGGAAGCGTTTGAGCTGTGGAACAAAAAAATCGGAGTTCCCGAGGAGCGCATCGTTCGTCTGGAAGGCAACTTCTGGGATATCGGCGAAGGTCCGAGCGGTCCGAACACGGAGATTTTCTACGATCGCGGCGAAGCGTTTGGCAACGATCCAAGCGACCCGGAACTGTACCCGGGCGGCGAGAACGAGCGTTATCTGGAAGTGTGGAACCTGGTGTTCTCCCAGTTCAACCACAACCCGGATGGCACCTACACGCCACTGCCTAAGAAAAACATCGATACCGGCATGGGGCTGGAGCGGATGGCGTCGATCATCCAAGGTGTCGACAACAACTTTGAAACAGACCTGCTGTTCCCGCTGATCGAGCAAACGAGCGCGATTTCGGGTGTGAAATACAAGACGAGCCCTGAGCTTGACGTAGCGTTGAAAGTCATCGCTGACCACGCGCGTACGGTCGTGTTTGCCATCGGGGATGGAGCGCTTCCTTCCAATGAAGGCCGCGGCTACGTCATCCGCCGTCTGCTGCGCCGCGCTGTGCGGATGGGCAAAAAGCTGGGTGTGGAAAAGCCGTTCCTGTACAGCCTGACAGAAACAGTCGGCACGATGATGGGCGAGTTCTACCCAGAGGTTGTAGAAAAACGCGCGTTTATCGAAAAAGTCATCCGTGCCGAGGAAGAGCGCTTCCACGAAACGTTGAACGATGGCCTGGCTATTTTGTCTGACATGGTGAAGGCAGCAAAGGAAAGCGGTCAAACGCAACTGTCCGGCCAAGACGTATTCAAAATGTACGACACGTACGGATTCCCGGTTGACTTGACCGAAGACTTCGCGAACGAGCAAGGCTTGAGCGTAGATCGCGACGGTTTCGATAAAGCGATGGAGGAACAACGCGAGCGTGCCCGCGCTGCCCGTCAAGACGTGGACAGCATGCAAATCCAGGGCGGTCCATTGTCCGAATTGACGGTTACAAGCCAGTTTGTTGGTTATACTGAATTGGTAGCAACAGGAAAAGTCGAAGCGATCATTTTCGACAACCAATTGGCTGAACAAGCGGAAGAAGGCCAGACTGTACAAGTGATTCTCGACCAGACGCCATTTTATGCAGAGAGCGGCGGTCAGATCAACGACGAAGGATACTTGGTGTCCGACTCCGTCAAAGCCCGTGTGACAGATGTGCAAAAAGGTCCAATGGGCCAAAACGTGCACTCGGTCATCGTCGAAGCAGGAACGCTGCGCAAAGGCGATACGGTCCGCGCGGAAGTAAACCGCGAAGCGCGCCTGGCGATTACGAAAAACCATACAGCTACCCACTTGCTGCACCAAGCGCTGAAAGACGTACTGGGCACGCATGTCAACCAGGCAGGTTCTTTGGTAGCACCGGAGCGTCTGCGCTTTGACTTCACCCACATCAGTGCGATCACAGCAGAAGAGCTTGAGCGCATCGAGGCAATCGTCAATGAAAAAGTGTGGGAGAACCTGACTGTCGAAATCTCCAACAAAGCTTTGGCAGAAGCAAAAGCAATGGGCGCCATGGCGTTGTTCGGCGAGAAGTACGGCGATGTCGTGCGCGTTGTCAAAGTGGGCGACTACAGCCTTGAGCTTTGCGGCGGCTGCCATGTCAACAACACAGCGGAAATCGGACTGTTCAAGCTGGTCAGCGAAAGCGGCATCGGCGCAGGGACACGCCGGATTGAAGCCGTGACAGGACGCGGGGCTTACCAGTTCCTGAACCAGCAGTTCACGACGCTCAAAGAAGTGGCTCACGCACTGAAAGCACCTGTGCTGGCAGAAGCGCCTGCACGCGTGGAAGGCTTGCAGCAGCAGCTGAAAGAAGTTCAGCGCGAAAACGAATCGTTGCGCGCGAAACTGGGCAACATCGAAGCGGCATCGCTGACCGATCAGCTGAAGCAGGTAGACGGCATGAACGTGCTCGCTGCACGCGTATCCGCTTCTGACATGGACAACCTGCGCGGCATGGTAGACGAGCTGAAGAACAAGCTTGGCTCTGCTGTCATCGTGCTTGGCTCTGTTGATGGCGAGAAAGTCAACCTGGTAGCAGGTGTCACCAAAGATTTGATGGATCAAGGCGTTCACGCCGGAAAAATTATCAAGGAAGTGGCTACTCGTTGCGGCGGTGGTGGCGGCGGTCGTCCTGACATGGCGCAAGCGGGCGGAAAAGATCCTTCCAAGCTGCAAGAAGCATTGGATGCGGTAGTGGAGCTTGTCAAAAGCCAGGCAGTAACGAAATAACGAAAATCCCGCCAACAATTTTTGCAAAATCGACAAGGAGTAGGTTCCATCCGGGTCGAATAAAGTATGGAAGCGAAAAGCCAATACAACCTTTAAGTCTTGAAGGAAATCGAGGTGTTGATTGTGAGTTCGTTGGATAATACCATGAAGTTTACGGTGCCCAAGGAAGCGAATGCGGCGGAAGTGCAGGCAACATTGACAGAGGTTTACCAAGCCCTGCAAGAAAAAGGATACAACCCGATCACCCAGATCGTCGGTTACTTGCTTTCTGGCGACCCGGCGTTTATCCCTCGCCACAACAACGCGCGCAGCCTGATTGGCAAACTGGAACGGGACAAAATCATAGAAGAGTTGGTGACCGTTTACTTGTCCGAGCGCAAGTAGACCTTGAACATGACACGATTGATGGGATTGGATGTAGGCGACAAGACGATTGGAATTGCTGTCAGCGATGAGCTGGGATGGACCGCCCAAGGGGTGGAGACCATCAAGCGGCAGTCCAAGGAAAAAGATTTTGCCCGCATTCAGGAATTGGTAGCGCAATATCAAGTAGGTGCTTTCGTAGTAGGCTTGCCGAAAAACATGAATGGCACAATCGGGCCGCGCGCCGAGATGTGCCAGGCATTTGGCAAGCTTTTGGAGGAACGGACATCTCTTCCTGTCCACATGTGGGACGAGCGTTTGACGACGATGGCAGCAGAGCGTATGCTGATTTCTGCGGACGTCAGTCGCCAAAAGCGCAAAACAGTAATTGACAAAATGGCGGCCACATTGATCCTGCAAGGATTTTTGGACGCGAAATCGAGGTGACCCTAAGTGAGTGAAGAGATGATGGAAGAATTTGAAGTAGGCGACGTGATTGCCCTGACAGAAGAGGGAACAGAGGAGCCGCGAGATTTTCGGATCATGTATATTTTTGATATCGAAGACCGCAGCTATCTGGTGCTCGTTCCAGTCGATCAGGAGGAAGAAGAAGAGTACGAGGTTCACTTCCTGCGCTATGACGGTACAGACATGCTTCAGCCAATCGAAGACGACGAAGAGTGGGAGCAAGTAGAAGCTACCTTCGAAACATTGATTGCTGATTTGGAGAAAGACGGGATTTAACAACGAGAGAGGGCAGATGCCCTCTCTTTTTTTATCGGCAAGGCTGTTTGCTTCCGAAGTCAAACAGAGAGGAGAAAGCGAGATGGATGGCCTAATCGAGTCCGGCTCCGAACTGATTTGGGAAAAGTACAAGGAAGCCGAAAAACGGATACAGGAGTTGGAAAATTCAATCGAATGGTTCAAGGTGTGCTTCGATACAGCGTACGAGGGCATTACGATCGTGGATGAGCACGGCTACATTCGCATGATGAACGATGCGTACTGCCGATTTATCAGCGTGCGAAAAGAAGATGTCATCGGCCGTTACGTGGAAGAGGTGATCGAAAATACGCGTTTGCCTGTCGTGCTGCAAACCGGAATACCGGAAAGAAACCAGGCGCACAGACTGCTCGGGCAGGATATGGTCGTTCACCGCATCCCGATCTGGAAAGAAAACCGGGTCATTGGCGCCGTTGGCATGCTGATTTTTGAAGGGGTGTCGGAGCTGTACCAAATTTTTGACCGCATGCAAGTGCTGCACGAGAATATCGGAGACAGCCGAATTGTGATCGAGGCGCCTAGGCCGAAAAGCAACAAAGTGACATTTGACCAGATTATCGGGGAGAGCGAAGCGATCGCAGAGGCGAAAAAAGTCGCGCGGCGAGCGGCCCAGACGTCTGCCACGATTTTGCTGAACGGGGAGAGCGGAGTGGGCAAGGAGCTGTTCGCCAAAGCGATTCACTCGCTAAGTCCGTTCCAAAATGGCCCGCTCGTAATTGTCAACTGTGCCTCCATCCCGGAAAATTTGCTGGAGTCGGAGCTGTTCGGCTACGAGGAAGGCGCTTTTACCGGCTCGAAAAAAGACGGAAAGCCGGGCAAGTTCGAGCTGGCAAACAAAGGAACGCTTTTTCTGGACGAGATTGGCGACATGCCGCTGCACATGCAAGCGAAAATTTTGCGGGTCTTGCAGGAGCGCGAGGTGGAACGCGTCGGGGGAGTCAAGAGCATTCCCGTCGACTTTCGGCTGGTTGCGGCTACACACCATTCATTGGAAGACAGGGTGCGGGAGGGGACTTTTCGCAAAGATTTGTATTACCGCCTGAACGTCATTCCGCTTGTCATTCCTCCATTGGCGCAAAGAAGAACGGACATTCCTTTGTTGATCGCGGCGCAGTTGCAGGCGCTCAGCAAGAAAAACAACATGCCGCCAAAAGACATCGACAAAGAAGCCATGTCACTGTTGATCAACTACGATTGGCCGGGCAACATACGCGAGCTGGTCAACACGGTTGAGCGCCTTGTCACCTTGTCGGAGGACCATCGGATACGGACGAGTGACCTGCCTGCGGTCTTTTTCGGGGGAACAGGCTTTGCCGAAGCAGTCTTGCCCCAGCGTGATCGGCAAGCCGGGACGCCGCTGAGTCAGGCTGATGGAGGCGGAGCAGAGGGGGCTTTGGCGGAAAAGAAGCGTATTCTGGAAGCGCTGCATGAAGTGAAAGGGAACAAGTCGAAAGCAGCCAAAAAGCTCGGCATTTCCCGGGCAACGCTTTACAACAAGCTGAGCAAGTATCAAATTAGCTGATAGGTAGCAGAACGGGGGCGGCGATTAAAAAGTGTCTAGACGATTCGGTGTAATTGTCTAGACACTTTTTGTGTTTTTTGGACAGTTGGTCGAAAGAAAGCAAGGATGAAGCGGTGAAAACGTCGTGGCACGGAGTTTGCTTTCTGGAGGGGGGAGAGGCGGGATGTCGCTGCGATTTAGGGAAGAGGTAGAGAGCGCCTTGGGTTTGGAGATGCGGATGTGTCTGCGAACTAGGAAGAGGCAAAGAGCGTCCGGGACATAGGGAGGCGGGGCGTGCCTGCGATTTTAGGAGAGGGAGAAAGCGCCTTGGACTTGGCGAGGCGGATGTGTCTGCGACCTAGGAAGAGGCAAATAGCGTCCTGAACTTAGGAGGGGCGGGTGTGCCTACGATTAGGAGAAGTAAAGAGCGCCTTTGATTTAGGGATAGGCGGAGTGACCGCTAGACTCAGGAACAGACAGAGGCATCTGCCGTAGTGCATCCGTCTAACCCCTCATCTTTTAGAAAAAAGGAGGAGTTCACTATGTCGAGTTTGCCTGCAATTGGCATGATTGGTCTGGGCAATATGGGGATGCCTATGTCCAAAAACTTGCTTGGCAGCGGGTATGCGGTATATGGCTTCGACGTCAATCCAGACGCGGAAAAGGAGTTTGCGGCCGCTGGCGGAGTTGCGGGACTGACGATTGAAGAGGTGGTGAAACAGACAGAGGTCGTTTTGACGAGCTTGCCCTCGCCTGGAATTGTTGAGAGCGTTTACACCGGAGCGGGCGGCATTCTGGAGCATGCGAGAGCAGGGCAGATTCTCATGGATACGAGCACGGTGACACCTGGGCTGAATGAGCGCTTGGCAGTGGCTTGCGCAGGAAAAGGCGTCGGCTATTTGGCTGCTCCTGTCAGCGGCGGAGTCATTGGGGCGAAAAATCGGACGTTGACCATCATGGTGGGCGGACCAAAGAACTTGTTCGACCAGATGCAGCCGATATTCGCTGCGCTCGGTCAAAATATTTTTCACGTCGGGGCGAGGGTCGACAGCGGAACGGCGGTCAAGCTGATCAACAACTTGCTGATCGGGTTTTATACATCTGCGGTCAGTGAAGGCGTAACATTGGCGGCGCAAATGGGGCTCGACCTCGACCAGCTGTTCGAGATATTGAATGTCAGCTACGGACAGAGTCGCATCTACGAGCGCAACTATAAAAGCTTTATCGCAACCAACGACTTTGCGCCGCACTTTTCCTTGAATTTGCTGCTGAAAGACTTGAAAATCGCCCAGGAGATGGCTCATCAGGCTGGTCTGGATTTGCCGATCACAGCCGAGCTGATCAGCCTGTACGAGAAGTCGCAGCAAGCGGGCTTCGGTGAGCAGGACATGGCGGCGCTGTATTCCTACGTGCAAGCCGCACAGCGAAAAATTCAGGCGTAGTGCCACAGGGGAGGAGAATGATTCATGGCTACAGCAGTGAAAGAGGTAAAAAACTTCATCAACGGAGAGTGGGTGCAAAGCAGCTCCGGCAAATCGGAAGCCGTCATCAATCCAGCCACAGGCGAAGTCATCGCGCAGGTTCCGCTGTCTTCCCGGGAAGAACTCGATCAGGCTGTGAAGGCGGCGAGCGAAGCGTTTTCCTGGTGGCGCAAAACGCCCGTGCCCAATCGCACGCGGATTTTGTACCGCTATCATCAACTGCTTGTGCAGGAAGCGGAAGAGCTGGCTGTCATTATTACGCAAGAAAACGGCAAAAACATCAAAGACTCCCGTGGCGAGGTACAGCGCGGGATCGAGGCGTTGGAGGTTGCGACAGCCACTCCTACACTGATGATGGGACAATCGCTGCCGGAAATCGCGACAGGAATCGAGGGCGTCATGTACCGCTATCCGCTCGGAGTCGTGGCAGGAATTACTCCGTTCAATTTTCCGATGATGATCCCGCTCTGGATGTTTCCGCTGGCGCTGGCGTGCGGCAACACGTTTGTGCTGAAGCCATCCGAGCGCACGCCGCTGCTTGCGGAAAGACTGGTTGAGCTGATGATGGAGGCTGGATTGCCAAAAGGCGTGCTGAACATGGTGCACGGCGCCCACGACGTCGTGAACGGCATGCTGGTCCATCCGCTCGTCAAAGCGGTTTCGTTCGTCGGTTCCCAGCCGGTGGCCGAGTATGTCTACAAAACCGGAGCAGCTCATGGCAAGCGGGTTCAAGCGCTGGCGGGAGCGAAAAACCACGCGGTCGTCATGGCAGACTGCCACATGGAGAAAACCGTGCAGGGAATCATCAACGGCGCTTTCGGCAGCGCGGGAGAGCGGTGCATGGCGACGTCTGTCGTATGTGTCATGGAAGACATCGCGGATGAATTTACCGCAAAGCTGCTGGAAGCCGCGCAGGAGCTGAAAGCAGGAGATACGCAAGACGAGGAGGCGTTCGTTGCTCCGCTGATTCGGGACGCCCATCGCCAGCGTGTGCTCGGATACATTGAGAGCGGGGAGGCGCAGCGAGCGCGTTTGCTGCTGGACGGCAGAAGCGTGATGCAGGAGCTGCCGGACGGCTACTATTTGGGGCCGACCGTTTTTGACGGGGTGACGCCGGAGATGAAAATCTGGCAGGACGAAATTTTCGCTCCCGTTTTAAGCATTGTTCGTGTCAAAAGCCTGGATGAAGCAATCGAGCTGGCGAACCGCTCGGATTTTGCCAATGGAGCCGTGCTTTACACAACATCGGGAGAGCATGTGCGGCATTTCCGTGAAAATATCGACGCGGGAATGATCGGGGTGAACGTGAATGTTCCGGCTCCGATGGCGTTTTTCTCTTTTGCAGGCAACAAGGCGTCGTTTTACGGCGATTTGGGCACAAACGGAACGGATGGGGTGCAGTTCTACACCCGCAAAAAAACAGTGACGGCCCGCTGGTTCTAATCGGGTCTTGAGCAGAAATCCTCCCAATTCTTCTCTTTTCGCCAAAAAATCGTATACAGTGACAGCGAAAGTCAGCTCTTGTATAATAGACGGGATGGAGAGAAGAGACCCTAAAGGGAGGATTTCTAGCTTGAAACCAATGTCAGCGAAGTCTGATTTCAGATCGGAAAGACCTGCCACGTATCGGCGCAGACGGGGCGGACGAATTGTCATGTGGCTCGTCGCCTTGTTTCTCATTGGCTTGTTGGCCGCAGGAGGGGCAGCGTGGTACGTGTACAACGGGCTGCAACCCGTAGATGGTCCGCAAGAAGCCAAAAACGTGACGATCCCCACCGGTTCTTCCGCGCGGGAAATCGGCAGACTGCTGGAAGAGCAAGGGCTTATCCGCAATGCCGATCTGTTCCAGTATTACGTGAAGTACAAAGGCGTGGGACCGCAGCTGAAAGCGGGAGAATACCAGTTTACAACAGGACAAGCCATTGACGATATGCTCACGGCGATGGCCGAGGGAAAAACGGTCGTCAACGCCGAGCGTTTTACGATCCCGGAAGGCTGGAATATTGAGCAGATTGCCGAGCATCTGGACAAGGAAGGAATTGTGGAAAAAGCAGCCTTCCTGAAAGAAGTGAATGAAGGAGAGTTCCCCGAGTTTGCTTTTGTAGCGGAAATTCCGAAAGATAAAAACCGGAAGCACCGCCTCGAAGGATACCTTTTCCCGGAGACGTACGAAGTGAAAAAAGATTCGACGGCCCATGATGTCGTGTCCCGCATGCTGGCTCAGTTTGCCAAGGAATGGCAGCCGGAATGGAACGAGCTGATCAAGCAGCGTGGGCTGACCATGGACGAAGTGGTCAATCTTGCGTCCATCGTCGAGCGGGAAGTGACCGTGGACAAAGAACGTCCGCTCGTCGCGGGTGTTTATTTCAACCGCATCCGGGACAAGTGGCCGTTGCAGGCAGACGCTACCGTGCAGTTTATACTGGGCAAGCAACGTGATCGGCTGACGTATGACGACTTGAAGGTAAAAAGTCCGTACAATACGTACACGAACCCTGGATTGCCGCCGGGACCAATCGCAAACCCGGGTCGGGCATCGCTTGCGGCGGTTGTCAATCCAGCGAAGCACGACTTCTTTTTCTACGTGACGAAAAAAGACGGAACCTCGGAACATTACTTTTCCAAAACACTTTCCGAGCACAACGCAAATGATGCAAAAAGCAGGGGAAACTAACCAGGTTTCCCCTGTTCTTTTTTGCAAGGTATGCTATAATAATGCGGTTGTAACGAAAGAGGAGTGAAAGCATGATAACCAATCCCGCAATTGACGACTACGTGTCGGGCCTGGTTCCGGAACGTTCTTCGCTGCTCGCGCGGCTGGAACAGGAAGCGGCCGAGGAAAATATTCCGATCGTTCAGCTCGCTTCCGCTCAGGTGATGAGAATGCTGCTTTTGCTGCATCGCCCCGCAGCGATTCTGGAGGTGGGGACAGCAATCGGCTATTCGACCATTTGGCTTGCCGAAGCGGCACCACAGGCGCGGATTGTCACGATGGACATAGATGAAGACCGATTGACCCGGGCACGGGCAAATGTACAGGAAGCAGGCTGCGCAGAACGGATTGAAATTCTTTCCCGCGACGCGACGCTCGGCTTGCCTGATTCTTATCAGTTTGACTGTCTGTTTATCGACGCGGCAAAAGGACAGTATCGGGCGTTTCTCGATTTGTATTTGCCGCTGCTGAAAGAAGGCGGGCTGGTGATCAGCGATAACGTGCTGTTCCGCGGTTTGGTGGCGACACCGGAAGAGGCTGGAAAGAGACAGAAGCCGATGGTGGACAAGCTGATCGCATTCAACGCCCATTTGGCGGAGCGACCGGATTTGGAGACGACGTTCATTCCGGTAGGAGACGGATTGGCTGTCAGCCTGAAGAAAAAGATACAGCCGTAGGGCAAAAAAGGATGGACGCAGCATGAGGAAGGGGACATGTGGCATGGGTAACCCTGTATTGATTGGCGTGGCAGGGGGCAGTGGTTCCGGAAAAACCACTGTGGCAAGGGAGTTGTATCATCAGTTCCGCAACGATAGCGTGACGATGATCGAGCAAGATTCTTATTACAAAGATCAAAGCCATCTGAGTGTGGAAGACCGGGCTTTGACCAATTACGACCATCCGTTCGCTTTTGACAACGATCTGCTTTTGCAGCATTTGCAGGAGCTTTTGCAAGGAAAGGCGATCCAGAAGCCGATCTACGACTTCAAGGTGCACAACCGCAAGAGCGAGCAAGTCCAGGTAGACCCGAAAGACGTCATCATTTTGGAAGGAATGCTGATTCTTGAAGATGAGCGCATTCGCAACCTCATGGACATCAAAGTGTTCGTCGACACGGATGCAGACGTCCGCATCGTTCGCCGGATCGTACGCGATATCGAGGAGCGCGGCCGTTCCCTGGACTCCGTGGTCAACCAGTATTTGAACGTCGTCCGCCCGATGCATCTGCAATTTATCGAGCCGACCAAACGCTACGCCGACGTCATCATCCCAGAGGGCGGATACAACCGGGTGGCGCTCGATCTGCTGTCCACCAAAATCAAAAACATTTTGTTGGAAAAACAGGAGCCAGCCAAGCTGTAGCATTCTGATGGATACAAAAGAAGGCAAGCACGATGGGCTGTCCCAAAAGGGGAGTCCTGAATGACGGAAACCCTAAAAAGGAATAAAAACATCCCGTTTCACTATCAAAAGTGGAGCGGGATGTTTTTATTCAATAAGTTGTTCTTCTGATTTTAATTTAGCAAGATAAGGGGGTGACTCAATTGCAGTTTGGGGCTTAAGAGACTTCAGCAGTCTCTGGATTAACTCTTAATTCATAACTCTTCCCTAAATCAAAATTATATATATGAATGAGCCATTCAGTTTTTTTCATTTCTATCTTTTGCACGATTAGTGTTGCTGGTTTGTCAGAAAGATTTTTTGCAAAATTTAAAGCCGCTTGAATGGCTTTCTTTTGTGACATATCAGAATTAGGGTGCTTCACATCATCTGCAACTACTAGCTTACTCAAGTCTGTTTTAGCTGGATATGACTCTAACGAAGGTGAAGTTGACCATGTTTCTACCTCTGAACCCACTTCAATATCTGTAAACAAAATCTTACTATTCTTACTATCAAGCAGAATAGCATCGTCATTTAACGAATACCATTCAACACCATATTTTCCTTCTGTAGCAGATGTTTTGTCACTTTCTGCAACAAGTAGCGCTCTTTTTTCATAGTTCGCCTCAATGACAAATCCCGTTAGTCCTTTATGTTCATTTTTAGGTTTTTCCTCTGAGCAACCTACTGTTAAGAGAACCATGGTAGACAAGGTAATGAACTTTAGATATTTATTCATTTTACCTATTCTCCCTCGTATAAAAAATATCTTAGTCTCCAATATAGATGTCATCAATATCAAAATGATTAACAGCTCTAGTTATATGAGTGTAAATACCATCCCCTGCGTTATGAATGCCTATAGCTGTACCCCCTAGAAAGATTGGAGCGCCACTATCCCCACTCTGGCTTGAATATGACGCTTGTCTCAAGCCTGTAAAGTAAACTTTACCGTCACTGGTGGTTAGGTAGCCACTCCAATTCTTTGATTCTAATGTCCCGCATTTGACGCTTCTTGTTGTAGCACCAGAAATGCATACGGCATCTCCAACTGTTTCATTTTTTGTTTTTTGAACCTCATCAATGTTATTTAATTTTGACTTATCGTTACCAAAAAGATAATAAGTGGCGTCATCAGATCCTTCATCTAACTCAATGATTGCAGCATCAACATTTCCCCCGAAGTTATAATCCTCAACTCTACCAAATCTCTCCCCGCCTTGAGAGAATTTATCTCCAGTAGACTCGACACAATGACCAGCAGTAAGCACATAAGAATCTGTTCCAATTTGAGCAGAGAATGCAGATGTGCAGTTACCACCCGTCTCCACATTAGTAATCCTTAAACCGGCTTGAATTGGCCTGAATTTACTGGATGGGCTAGCTTGAACTTCATGCACATCTTCTTCAAATATATTAATGAGATTGCCATCAACGCCTAGATCTAAATCACTAACAATGACTGAATCTAAAAGAAGACTTCTGGAAGCAGCAGTCTTTTTCTTTACTCCAATATCAATTTTTTGTTCAGGAATATTAACACTGACAGAAGAAATATCCAGTCCCCGCTGTGCTAATACATCCCTTTTTTCGGATACAGACTCTGCAATTTCATCCAGTTGCTGTTCAGTATAATCTGTGTAGTATAACTCAAGCATGTCTTTTGAATAAAGGTTCTTCAGTTCTTCCTCAAATTTTTTGACCTTTTCTTCAGATCCAGTTTTAAATCCAATACGAACTATGCCCCCTAGTTTTTGATCAATATACATGCTAGCAAATTCTTCTTGCAGATTTTCTGCAATGAAGTCCTTGATTGGCGGAATGAGCTTTTTTTGTTCCTCTAGCCTTGCATCTAGCTCTTTTTCCTCTTTTTTCGTGAGAAATACCCCGTATTTTTCTGAGAAATTTTGGGGGTCTTTGGACAATGTTTTTAAGTTTTTAGTATTGGAGGACAAGCCCATTTCCTCTCTAAATCTTTCACTTTCTTTGAGTGCATCATTAGACTCGAGATATTGCTGTATCTCTGGGCTGTGTTTTGGTGCTGCCAATGTTGACGTTGCCGGAATTGAGAATGTAGTTACTGTGGTAGCTAATAGTGCTGCGACCAAAAGTGACGCTCCTAGTTTCTTCATTAGTTCTTACCTCTTTTGTATGATAATGGTAAATTATAACATTTTTTAGGTTAAAAAACCTCATTTCATATTAATTGATAAAATTTCATTTTTTTACATTATTTGAGTTTTAAACACTTTATATTACGAACCGAAATGCTACCTATCACGTGTAATGAATTGGATATTTGCCAATGAAAATGGTGCTAGCCTTAAACATTTGGCACGAAAAAACGGTAGTGTGCTTAGAATTTTTGTGGAACAAATGCACCATCAGCACAAGCCGCTTGGAGTGTCAAGTTTTCGCACCGGATCGTTTTTCGCCCGGCTATTCTGGCAATACTGGGAAGAAAAGGGCGAGGAGGGGAAGCTTCATGCAACTGGATCGCCGAATCAAAAGACGGCATTTTTTGGTGCTGATGGTGATGTCGCTTGTCTGGCTGGGGCTGATCGCCCGTCTGTGGTGGATACAGCTCGGAGCGCCTCACCGCTTTTCCAGACGCGGGATCGACTTGGTGAAAGCATCGGTGAAGCAGCGGCAGCAAAGTATCGTGCTGCACAGCGGGCGCGGAGATATTTTGGATCGGGGAGGCTATGCGTTCACGGGCGTGGAGCATTTGGCGCTGATTTTGTTTCCGCTCGCTCGTGGCAGCATGGAAGGCACAGATGGGCTTGTCAGACTGGCGAAGATCACCGGACAGCCGAGTGAGCGATTGTCGCGGGCGATGGAGCAGGCGAAGGTGCCGCAGCTTTTGCGCAATGACGCAGGCAAGCTGATCGAGCTAACCAAACAGCAGGCAGAGGAGATCAACGCGCTGGCGATACCGGGCGTGGTGGCGCTGGCGGTGACAGAGCGCTATCGCACGGAAGAAGTAGCGAAGCACCTCATCGGCTTTATTCATAAAAACCCCGGCATGGTCGAGTCCCTGTATCCCGATGAATGGGCAAACGGCAAAATGAACGCCGAATCGACCGTGGGCGCGTCTGGTCTGGAGCGGAGCTTCGACCGCTTTTTGCAAGGCGTGGAGCCATCTGTCTTGTCCTACTATGTGGACGGTCAAGGAAAGCCGCTGCGTGGTCTGGATATTCGCTATACGAAGCCAAGCAATCAATACTATCCGCTGTCGTTGTCCACTACGCTCGATGTGGACATTCAGCGGCGCATGGAAGCAGCGGCTGAGCAGGTCGGGCTTCGGGAAGGCAGCTTGATTGTTCTGGATGCGCAAAATGCCGATATCATCGCGGCTGTCAGTCGCCCGGCCTACGACCAGACGAATGTGAGCGGGCTTGCGACAGAGTGGAAAAACAGAGCGTTCAAACAGTTGCCGCCAGGTTCCGTCTTCAAGACGGTAGTCGCTGCCGCCGCTCTGGCAGAGGGCGTCGTTTCCCCGACAGATCGGTTTACATGCAGCGGAGAGTATGGCAAGTACCATTTTTCTTGCTGGAAAAAAGAGGGGCACGGCAGCGTCACGTTGGAAGAGGCGTATGCGCAGTCGTGCAATATCGCTTTTGCCGAGATTGCGAAAAGGGTCGGCGGGGAAAAGCTTGCAGAATACGCCCGCCGGCTGGGCTTGACGACAGAGGTTGGGCACGCCACGGCCCACTTGTTCAAGCTCGATGGTTTCAAGCAGCTCGACGGCGAAGAAAGCGGGCGTGTATTTGCCGAGGGCGTGTCCCACAATGACGAAGGCGTGCTGATCCAAAGCGCCATCGGCCAGCGCGATGTGCGGATAACGCCGTTGCAGGCAGCGAATTTGATGGTGACGATCCTGCGCGGAGGTGAACCCGCGCAGGCGCGTCTGGTCAAGGAAATCGCCTACCGGAACGGTCAGTCTTTTTACTCGTTTCCGGAGCAAAAGCTTGCAGCCGACGGCATCGACTACGTGACAGCCAGCAAGCTGCGAAAAATGATGCGCAAGGTCGTCACAGATGGGACCGGCCAGATGCTGCTGAACTCTTCCTGGCAGGTGGCCGGGAAGAGCGGGACCGCGCAGACAGGGAGTACAACCGATGCCAAAAATCACCTTTGGTTCGTCGGTTACGCTCCTTTGGAACAACCGCGCTTTGCGATCTGTGTCGTATCAGAGAACCAGCCAAGCTGGGGGAAGAACCAGGCACTGGAGCTTTTTCGGCGTGCGGTCGATGAACTTGCCGATTATACAGCTCGATCTTCCCGACCTCCTGGAGCGTATTCCCGAGAATGAAGCCGCGCGCCTGAAGCTGGTTGCGCTTGCCCAGCCCGACAATCAGCATGAGCGGCGAGGAAGACATGTACATGGATTGCGAAGCTTTTGTCCAGATCGTCCGTTTGTCTCCTTTGCTTGGAGACAGGCGCTTGATCGTGTGGCTGTGCCAATCCCCGATGTATTGCGACTGGCTGTTTCTGCTCATTTTGCGAACGAGCCGTTTGAGATAGTCATCGTCGAAAAAGATCGAATTGGGCTGGTGAATCGCTCGTGGCCCAGGGTCGCTGGCAAATGTCACGACCCACTTTTCATCACCGAGCGGATACCCCATCATTACCCCTCCTGTTTCCACCGAGGGTTTTTTTCGTACAGCCTGCTCGATCTGCCTCCATGCCTTTGGCGTGATGTACAGTGTTGTCATGAAACGAGGTCCCTCCTTGAGTTCACCGCTAGCATTCGCTCTATATCGTATGTGCGCAGGCGGCAGAAGGTCCCGCTCAGGAAATCATGGCAATTGTCGAAAAAAAGATTGTAACTCTCCTCCTTCCTTTCTATAATTTAGAAAAAGACATGACTGGAAAGGTTGATTGTATGCCTACGGCCCCCGTTGATCACACTCTGATTGGGCAAGAACTAGCAGATGACCTTTACTCGGATAGCGGTGTACTGCTGCTGGGGAAGAATACGACCATAACAGCTGCACATGTGCACATTCTCCTGAAACAGCGCGTACGGGAAGTCAACATCGTACGAACATGGTCAGAGGGAACTGGAGAGCATGTCACTACGCAATTATTCCAATTGGAGGCGGACGGGGAAACGGTTGCCGCCTATGTACAGGCTTTGGACCAGACGAGGTTGATTTTCGATCAGCTCAAGCAGGGGAAAGTAGCCAGCTTGGATCAGTTTTCGCAAGTTTTTGAGAATGTACTGGAAAAGTCCACGAAGGATTTGGGGCTTTTTCGCTCCCTTTACGTCCTGGAAGGGGCGGACAGTTATACATATCGGCATTCGTTGAACGTAGGCATTCTCTGTTCGCTAATTGCCCGTTTGCTGAAATGGGACGAGCAGCAGGTGACGTTTATGGGAACGGCTGGCTTCTTGCATGATGTGGGGAAAATGCGCATCCCGACAGAAATTTTGTTAAAGCCGGGCAAGCTGACAGACGAAGAGTTCGCGATTATGAAAAAACATACGACATACGGCTACGAAATGATCAAGGAGATGGAAGGCGGATCAGAGCGGCTTGCCTTGTGCGCCCTGCTCCATCATGAGCGACTGGACGGCTCCGGCTATCCTGAGCAGCGCAAAGGCCATGAGATTCCTTTGGACTGCCAGGTGTTGGCGGTTGCCGACATGTTCGACGCCATCTGCTCGGATCGGGTGTACAAAGGCCGCACCTCGCCTTTCGAAGCGGCGCAGCTTTTATGGAAAGAAGCTTGCAACGGGCTGTTGAGTATTGAAATAGTCTCTGTGTTCGTGCGTTACATTGCCTTGCTGTACGTCGGAGCGAGAGCGCGCCTGAGCAGCGGCGAAGAAGTCGAAGTGATCCTGATTCACCAGGACGAGCCGATGCGGCCATTGGTGCGGCGCAGCGGGGAGTTTCTCGATTTGCGCTACGAGCGCAAGCTGACGATCGAAAAGATGATTGGATAGAGCCGCTTTGATGCGACTGCGACCGCTCTCGTTTATGAGAGCGGTTTCTTTGTTGCCAATTTGTGACGGATGTCCCGGTTGCTCGACCTTGGGTGTAAAGTGTGACACAATAAAGCGGAAGCATGATCGTACAGGCAACAAAAAAACGTGTCCACGGACGATTTTCCGATTGGAGATGACGGGTGGACGCTTACATGCAGGGAGAGAGTAACATGATACGTAAAGCGGAACCTCAAGATGCAGCTTTTGCGGCACCGCTGATTTATGAAGCGATTGGCGACATCGCCCACACATTGACCGGAGCGACAGAGCAGGAAGAAGCGCTCTTGCTGCTGGAGCAGTTTTTTGCCCAAAAAGGCAATCGGCTCAGCTATGAAAATGCGGTTATCGCCATGCGTGAAGGCGTGCCGGTCGGCGTAGCGCTTTTCTACCACGGCAGTCAGACAGAGCAGCTGGATCGCCCGTTTGTCGAGTATGTTCAAAAGCGGACAGGAGTTGCGCCCACGCTGGTGAAGGAAGCGCGCGACGATGAATTTTATTTGGACTCGGTCGCCGTTCGGGCCGATCAGCGCGGCAAAGGAATCGGAAAAATGCTGCTTTCGGCATTCGAAGAAGAGGCAATCCGGCGCAAACACGACCGCATCGCCCTTTTGGTAGACGAGGAAAACCCGCGTGCCCGTCAACTCTACGAATCAATGGGCTATCGTCAGGACGGGAATGTGACGGTGAGCGGACATCAATTCCGCCATATGGTAAAAAGCGTATTAGTGACGGTGTAGCGACAAACGTTTCTCTCGGGCCAGCGATGACAGGTCCGGGAGAGGCGTTTTTTTGTGGTGTCGGCTGGGGGGAGGGACTTTTACGTAAACGTTAGCCCAGCGTGAACGCAGAAGCGGTGTTTTGGTGTATATGTTGGATAAAAATGGTTCTTTAGAAGGTTGAAAGTCGCGAGCTATATTCGCAACAATGAAAAAAGAAGGATTGTGATAAACGAGCAGAGTGGAAGGAGCGCTGTAGCTATGCGCCAACAAATAGAAAAATGGGTTTCTGCGTGGAGAGCGCTGATCGCGGATATGGACAGGCAGGGCGCGCACACCTGGCCGCTGATCATCGCTGATCCTGCGCAGCCGTGGCAAGTGGACGAAGCAGAGCAGCGACTGGGGATCAGTCTGCCGCTTGCGCTTCGACGTCTTTTTCTGGAAGGGACAAGCGAAGTTCAAATATACTGGTCGCTTCCTACTAGGACCGTCGAGCCATTTTCCCTCGGCGGGGATATCGGCTGGAGCCTGGACAGTTTGGAGTGGCCTTATTTCGGTCACGACGACGAAAGCGCCGACGAGCGACAGTACCTTTGCTTCCACGTCGGCGGCAATGGCGACATGTTGCTCTTGGATTTGCGAGCATGCGCGGACGATCCGCCTGTTTACGCCTGGGGGCATGAGACAGACGAATATATTTTGCTCGGGCACAGCTTCACAGCGTTTGTCGAGCGGGTGACCGAGCTGGGCTGTATTGGAGCGGAAGTGTGGAACTACGAGCCTTTTGCTGGCGCAGATGGACTCGATGTGCATGGGGAAAATGCGGTTCGCTGGAAAAAATGGCTGCAAACGTACCGGGAGCTGACGCTGGAAACCGCAGCAACCGATTTTGCGCAGCTCGTCGAGTACGCTGCCTTGCATGGCGCAGACGACGAGCGTGTGCGAAAAGCGTTCGATCAGTATGACGCAAAAGTCGTCCAGCAGGCTTGGGTGGCGAAAATCAGCCAGGCGCCGAACTTTGCTGCAAAAGAGCCATGGTGCCAACTGCTGGTTGAAACGTTGGGGATGAAGGCGGCGAATTGGGTTCGCTCGCTGTGGGAATCAGCTGGGCAGGAAAAGCTTGTTTCAGATGTCCAGCGGGCGTACTTGTCAGCGGTTTGCCTGCCAAAAGAGGAAGGCTTGCCGCTGGTGCTGGCCGAGCTGGACAACGAGGCGAACAGCGAGACGATGAGCGGCTATACAGCCTATGGCCGCCTCAAGCATTTTCGTGCCAGGGAAGTCATCGCCTGGATGGAAGCATATGCGGCGTACCCGCTCGAAGGATGGGACAAGCTGTTTGCCGTGTCTGCTCCCGAATGGCATGATCTCGCACATTGGCTGGCAGGCAGTGAGGCACAGCGCCAGATTGCGCTCATGGCTTGGGGGCGGATGCTGGACAAGGGGGATGTTCCAACAGGCGAGCCGGATTGGACAAAGCTGGGCAGCTTATTGGACTTGGCAGCGGAGAAGGCCGTTTTGCGCAAGGAACGGGAGCGGGTCGAGCGCATTCGTGCTGCCTATGGTGAGCATGCACGCTAAACCGATGAGTCAGTAAGAAAAGGAGATGAGGTGTCCATGAAGCATGTCGTGGTGGTGTGGGGAACAGACTTGCAAACAGAGGATGAGCTGCAAGCTTTTCTGGAGCCAGTATATACGGAAGATGGAGACATGTATCCATCGGAATTTATGAAAGCGACAGGACTCACATGGGTAGATGAAGACTTTTTTGAAGTACACGCCGTGGCGAAGGCAGAGGAGCGAGCAGATTTTTTGGAGTATTTGCGACAGGAGTGCGTTTCGGATGGGGAAATTTTTGCCGAGAAGCTGCCAGCTGCGTTTTCCGAGGAATTGACTGGCTACCCGACCGTGCTGCTGTTGTACGGGCAACAAACGGCTTACGGCACGGTTAATGAAGAGCTGTTTTCACTCGCGGGCGAACCAGAGGCAGAGCATGAGCGAGTGAAGCTGCTGGCGAAAATTGAATATGAGGCTTGAAAGGGAAAGGCGTCCGCGGGAAGTGGACGCTTTTTTTGATTACTCCGTCAGTAGTTGTTGACGAGACGCTGCATAATCATTTTCCATCCAGGTTGGCAGGTTGGAGCACGGCTTTGCTATCAGACAAGGATAGATTTCTAGCATAAAGGCAGCGGGAGCCACCAAGAAAATATGCTTTCTCCCAAATGATGTTTGTCCGTTTCGGGAAAGCCGATTCCTTCATTTGATATGTAATGTAAGGTTCATCCTTACTACTTTTCACGAGGAGTTGGTGTACATGCCAATCATCAAACCATTCATGACGTCTCTGCGCTTCAACTCGACAATTGGAGCAGGAACAGGCACAGGAGCGACTTTTGCGATTGCGGCCACAGCATTCAGCACGGACGCGGGTACTGCTGCGACAGCATTCCCATCCACTTTTGCCTACTACAACCTCTATATCAACGGTGTTTTGCAGCCAGGAGGCACGTCTACTGTCACCACATCCACGCTGACGATTCCTGACGGAGACGCTGAAAACGATGGTGTATCTGTCTTGGTTGAGTTTGTCGTCAACTAAAAGAACAACCAAGTGCAAGGGAGGCCCCAGGCGATTGTACATGCCTGGGGTAATCCCATTCCAGCGCAAGAGAGGAGTGAATCGTTTTGCAGCATAGAAACATACAGCGAAGCGGAGGGCAGCGAATTTATACGGTCAATGTGCGTTCGCAAGTCATGCCGCCCTATGGCTGCCCGGACATTTTCCCCGGTCAGCCGTGCCCAACCTGTCCTCCTTGTCCGTGCACTCCTGGCTTGCTTGCGACCACGATCTACCAATACACGACGTTTTCAGACGGACAAAAAAATATGTATACAGATGCTGACGCCACGCCGCAGCTCAGCACTTCAGGGATTATCGGGCAGCAAACCGTGTCCATCGTCAACTTGTTTATCAATGGCATTTTGCAGCCTCCCAATAGCTACTTGGTTCAGCCCGGAGTTTTGGTTTTGAGCGAAGTGCCTGCGCAGGGCGCCCCGATCATTTTGCAATTCATCCAGATCACGACGTCCTGAAGCACACAGGCTGGAGAGCAGAAGCAAGCCCCGCAACATACAACAGCTGTTTTCGGGTGGTACTTGCACATCTGGGTATTCGCCCACATAAGGATAGGAGTAAGCTATATAGACGTGGAGGTGGCAGCCATGTCCAGCATCATTGCGGCGCTTTCCCTTGTGTTTAAAGAACTGGTTATGTTTGTTGCTTATGTCAAGAACAATGCGTTTCCCCAGCCTCTTCAGGATACGGAAGAAGAAAAGTACCTCCGCCTCATGGCAAAAGGCGACCCGTATGCCCGCAACAAGCTGATCGAGCACAATTTGCGGCTGGTGGCGCATATTGTGAAGAAATTCGAAAACACCGGAGAAGACAGTGAAGACCTGATTTCCATCGGCACGATCGGCCTCATCAAGGCAATCGAGAGCTACCAGGTGGAAAAGGGCACCAAGCTGGCTACGTATGCAGCGCGTTGTATTGAAAATGAAATCCTGATGCATTTGCGAAGCCTGAAAAAAACGAAAAAAGACGTTTCCCTGCACGATCCGATTGGGACCGATAAAGAAGGGAACGAAATTACGCTGATCGACGTGCTCGGCACAGAAACCGACGAAGTGGTCGATGCTGTGCAGCTCAAACTGGAATCAAACAAGATTTATCAGCACATCCATATTCTCGATGAGCGCGAAAAAGAAGTCATCATCGGCAGGTTTGGTCTGGATCAGGACAAAGAAAAGACACAGCGCGAAATTGCCCGCGAGTTGGGGATTTCTCGCTCATACGTATCCCGCATCGAGAAGCGGGCGCTGATGAAGCTGTTCAATGAGTTTTACCGGACGAAGCAGACGCAAAATCGCTGAATGGATTGTCGAGCGGGGAAAGCAAATAGGTGCGTTCGCCCGCAAGCTGGACACAGGGAGAAAGGTGTCCGGCTTGCGGGTATTTTTGTTTGGAGTGGAGGAGAGTGGGCGCTTTTGGAGCGGTGCTTTTTTACCAAAGCTAAGAGATAATCGAATCAGGCACCTTCGCTTGTTCGTTTGCCTCGCCTATGCACGGTTGTCTTTCATCTTCCTCGCTCTCCAGCCGCCAATAACGCAAGCCTGTCCTTCATCTTTGCAACATCTTTTGGCAACTGAGCAAACCCCTCTTTGCAGTTTTACTTTCGGAATTTCCGGCATCATTGGCTTTTTTGCAGAGAATCAGTCACCGTCTAAAAAGACTACAGATCGCAGATAGATAGAAAGATAAAAAAAGAACGGATGGCCAGTAATACTTGATCCATCAGTTCTTTTTCTCTGATATGCTTGATCAGAATTGTTTTCTATTTATTCATGTTTTTAATGTACATGCCAGTAACCTGTTGGCCATTGTAAACCCATCCTGCCGGAATCGGTGAATATTTGCTCACAAGCAGTACGGTTCCATAAGGAGCGCCGTTGGCATTCATGATTGTTTTGCTGTCATAGTTCTCGCGCAGGACAACCCAGCCGGTTGGAATCGGAGAGAACTTGGTCACAGTGAACTCCTGACGATAAGAAGCCCCTGTTGTACATTTGATCGTCCTGCCAGCCAGTTCATCTCGCAAAACGACCCACCCTACCGGAACGGGAGAGTATTTGCTGACTCGCAATTCCGCGCCAAAGGGCGCGCCTGCTGTATTTTTGATCAGTTTTGAACCGAGATCTTCGCGAATGACGACCCAACCTTGCGGGACAGCAGAAGATTTTTTGATCCATTTCTCCTCGGAACTCCATCCTTTCGCTTTAGCAGCAAATGAGGAGTCTGCCTGCCAACGAACGGTAGTTGGTGCACTTTTGCCATCGTTTGCCGGCAAGTTTACTTCTGCGGCTTGAACCTGGGATGTCAGGATGGTAGCAAATAACGCTACGCCTAATGCTGAAAAAACACTGTTTTTGAACATAGTGATTCCCCTGCCTCTCCTATCGGTAACATCTGTTTGAATGTACCATATTTTTCCAATCATATACAGTTTTATTTTATGAATAAAATGTCATAAGTTTGTGAGTATGGAAGTTCTGTTAAAGATTTTTCATGAAAGATTGGGAGATGACTTCCAACGAATGGTAACGATGCAGCGAATAAGACATTTAAATCGAAGTCCTAATGCACCTGTGTAGGCTGACAAAACCGGGACAGATAAAGAGGGGAACGAAATTACGCTGATTGACGTACTCATGGCAGCGACTGGCGAAGTGGCGGACGCTGTGTTGTTCAGGCTGGAATCGATCAAGATTTGGCGGTTTTTTAGGGAATATTGTAAGCTGGATTTGTAAAAGGGGAGGAGGTATAAAGTGAAAAAGCTCGTATTCGTTTGTTTTTTGATTTTAACCGCTTGCAATTCTGACCAGAAAAACATCCCGTTCCAGGCACAACACGACATTTTGCATGGGGAGAAAGACTTGGTAGATTTTCAGAGTAGCTCTGCTGTAGTGGAGTGGGCTCCAGCGGCACTGACGGAGATCGACGCCCTATTCGATGATCTGCTTCCTACGATTCAAATAACAGGGGAAATGAGCGAGTATGATGCCTATACTTCCAACAATCTAATAGGGTCTTACGAGGATGCTGTCGTGATCGTTCCACTTGACAGTAACCAGCATGCAATCAATTATTTGATTGTGGAAATAAACGGTAAGTATTACTCTGCCACCGCGGATGAAGAGGCAATGAAGAAAATACGTGCATTGGAAAGGAATATGAGATGATCTGCCAGTCAGGTGAGCGAGAGCTAGAGAGCAAAGAGGTGGTTACCAGCAAGCATTACCACACAAAGCAAACAGACCAGAAGCCCAACCCCCTGGTCTGCCAAAATCTTACCCGCAAATTCTTCCGCCGTTTTTTATGAGCCATTCGCCCGTCTCCCAATCGGACAGCCCCTCTCCTTCCGCTTTGTAGTACAAATCAAAGCGGAAGCCCAGCCCATGATCCCACGGGCTTTTGATGACGACGCAGCGAAAAATCTCTTCCAGTCCCGGTATGGCAAATCCGTTGGGGGCGGGAAATAGCGCCTCCATTTCTTCGCGCGATATATTTGTTTCCAAGGCAAACTGAAAAAGCGGCTTGGCGGTATACGAATCGTAGACCAGTTCAAACTTCGGCGTTCGTTTCACCGAGAAATCCGTGATGTTTGTCGCATGTTCCTCCGCTTCCGCCGGGATAATGAACGGCCAGTCTTCATCCGGGTAGCGGTACAAGTTGCAAACGGTGGAAAGCGTGGTGAGGAATTCATCCCATTCTGGACGTGGCATGAGCGTAACCGGGATATTGACTCCCGTATGATCGACTCCTGTCAGCCTGCCTTTCAGTTGATGATACAGCTGGGAAATGTCGATGCCAGCAGACTGTTCCGGCGTCTGGGGTAGCTCCGCGTGCAAACGGTTCAAGCTAGTCAGCTCGATACCCGCAGATTTGCGATCGGAAATAAGCAAATCTGCCACTTTCAGCTTGAACGCTATTGGCGAATGAAACAGTATGGCGGGAAATGCTGCATTTCCCGTGCGAAAATCTGTTGCCGGCATTGCCGAGCCGGAAAATAAAGGACGGAGCTGGTCGATCTCCTGGAAGTGGGGAACCTCTTTTAGCAATTGGGAAAAGTAATAGCACCATTCTTTTTCAGCAGCATGCTTGTTAGGAAAAACGTACGAGATCAAATCCAGACGGTTCATGTTTCGTCTCCTTTGCTCCAGGGGATAGGGAAGAGCGGAATCGCTTCGATTCATAGACTCCTGAACCGAAGCGATTTTGACAAAAAACTGTCTACAGAGACAAAACAGCCGCCGCCGCTTTCTTTTTCCAGCAAGACAAAGCAAGATAGCCAAACGCCAGACCGCAAATAATCGAAGCCTGGCTTCCGTATTCAGCGAAGAAAGACAACGGTATGTCTATTTCTACGGGATAGAAGTAAACGAGAAAAATCAGATCCATGAGAAGAGCAGGAATGCCGAGCACGGTAAAAGGCAGCCAATCGAATGTCCAGCTTCCTTTCGTCACGCATGTCTGGATAAAGGTCGGCAGGGCAAAAACCAGCCCGATGAGAACAGGGTATAAAGTGGTGAACAAGAGAAACGGCAAGCGTTCGAAAGTAAGCGCCGCCTCTTCTTTCAACAGCTGCTCGCAGTACAGAATAACATCGAGCATGAATACTGCAATGATCAGAAAAACAATATACATGAACAACCGTTTACGTGTAGAAATAAGAATCTCCTCCTAAGTGTTGTGCGCCAAACTTATGGCTTAAAATGTGGGCAAAGCAGTTGTGTCCAGCTGCGGCAAAGCCAGGTGTTGCCGCGACTTCAGCGTGAGGGCCAAGCCATGTGCTAAGATGGTCTTTTTCCTGTTCATACTTCCTCCTATGTTTTTACAAATGGCATACATTGAGTATGTCGTATGAACAGGAAAAAAGTAACGGGTTTTTGGTGAATATGCTAAAATTTAGGCAAAAACGCCCGTGAGGAGTTGGATAGCAAGCCCGGGCGAGCTGCAATCCGTTCGTATCCAGCAGGGGACCAACTGCAAGCTGCAAGTTGCAAGTGACGTTCAAACCGGGAACGGGAATCGGGAGCAGTAACCGATCAAAGGGGAAATGCAGCGGCAAGTTCGGCCCTCTCAGTCGCTTTTCATCAATCAGCATCGCCAACCCTCAGGATCAATCCGAGGGTTCTTTCTTTTTCAGGACATATGTCCTTCCCTGCAAGCCTGCATCTGTTTTTTAATGAAGGAGGGAATGGGGGAGAGGGAATTGAAAGGCATCCTTTTTGCATTTTTCGCAGGGGCATTCCTCACTTTGCAAGGAGTGGCAAACGCCCGGATCAGCTACGACATCGGAACGTGGCAAGCCGCGACATTGACTCAGTTGACGGGCTTTGTCGCCGCTCTTTTCGTGCTGCTCGCCAGCCGAAGGGCAAACTGGCAGGCACTGCGGCAAGTGAAGCCGCTGTATCGGTTTGGCGGTGCTTTTGCCGCCGTCATTATTTTCGGCAATGTCTTTGCGATCCAACAGATCGGAGTGACGCTGACGATTTCGACGCTGCTGATTGCACAGCTTGGGTTGACGTTTCTCATCGACAGCAAGGGCTGGTTTGGAGTGAAGAAACAGCAGGTAACGTGGCCGCACGTGGTCGGAATCGGCTTGATGATCGCAGGAGTGGTCATACTAAAAGCTTGATCGGATCATCAAGGGGATAGAGAGCAGAAAGCGGGGGAAGAGCCAGTCATGCGAGTAACGCAAGATCGTGAAGAGCAAAACCATTATTTGCAGGCGTATCAGCTGGAAACGGTTTTCCCCGAGGAGCTGCAGGCGCATATGACGCTTTGCTATTTGGAGCGAGGAGAGCTTATTTGTTCCCAGGGAGCGAGCGCGGACACGCTTTATGTGCTGGTGAGCGGGAAGCTGAAAATATTTACAAACTCGCAGGAAGGCAAGACGCTGATCCTGTCGTTCAAGACGCCGCTTGAGGTGATCGGGGATATTGAATACGTGCGGGAAATGGAGACAATGAACACCGTTGAGGCGGTAGCACCGTCTGTGCTGCTTGCCGTGCCTTTCCGTTTCCTGAGAAAATACGCGAGCAATCATGCGCCGTTTTTACACTTTTTGCTGGAGATTATTACGAAAAAATTTACCGTCAAGTCGAACGATTTAAGCTTCAACTTGCTGTACCCGGTAGAAGTGCGACTGGCGAGTTATTTGTTGTCGGTGTGCTTTGAGGACGGGGATTCTAGCCTCAGAGGACAAGTAAGCTCGGCGAGCCTGTCCGACGCAGCCAACCTGATCGGCACCAGCTCTCGCCACGTGAATCGCGTTCTTCAGCAGTTTCGTCAAGCTGGATTGGTCGAGCGCGAGAAGACGCATTTGTTGATCAAAGACAGACAAGGCTTGCAAAAAGTAGCCAATCCGCATTTATACGCGTAGGAGGGGGAATACGATGCTTGCAGGACTTGTTCTCGCGATCGTGGCCGGCTCACTGGTCAGCTTGCAAAATGTTTTCAACAGCAAGGTCAACGAGCGGGCTGGGTCGTGGACGACGACGACTTTGGTGCTGGGGATGGGGTTTTTGGCCTCGCTCGTGTGCGGTCTTTTGTTTGAGGGGGAAAAGCTGTGGGAATGGCGCAACATGCAGCCGTGGTACTGGTTTAGCGGGCTGATCGGGGTGGGAGTGGTCACTTGCCTGGTACAAGGAATCCGCCTGCTGGGCCCGACGCTTGCCGTTTCCATCGCCTTGACCTCGCAGCTCAGTTTTGCCCTGCTGTGGGATTCGTTGGGATGGATGGGGCTGACCCAAGTTCCTTTTACATGGAAGCAGCTAAGCGGTGTACTGGTTGTGATCGTTGGCATGCTCGTGTTCAAATGGGGCGGGCAAAAAAAGAGCCAGGAATGGTCGAAAGCGACGTGAGTCGGTAGACCGTCCCTGGCTTTTTCGTCTGTCTGGCTTGTTCACAAAAGTTTATGTATTTTTATCCAAAAGAAGATATTGACTTAAAATAAATGTGCATGATAAAATTAAAAATTTTAAAATCAATAACTGTGTTATAATGGAGAAGATCGCATTGTAGGAGGTGGACGTATGTTTCAGGTTGGAGACAAGATTTTTTACCCGATGCACGGGGCAGGCGTAATTGACGCCATGGAGGAAAAAGAGTTTCTGGGTGAGAAGCACCTCTATTATGTGCTCCATATGCTGCAAAGAGAGTTAAATATCATGGTCCCCGTTGAAAAGATGTCCGCGCTGGGGATTCGGATGATTGTAGATGCCGACATTTTGGACAATGTGTTGGCAGCGATGCAAGAAAGGAGCCCTGACTCCGCGCTGAATGCGGCACAGCGATTCAAGCTGAACACGGAAAAAATGAAGCGTGGCGATATTCATGAGCACGCGGAAGTGGTTCGGGATTTATGGGTGATCAGCAAAGGGAAAATATTGGGAACGAGCGACAAGCTGATGCTCGATAATGCCCAACAGCTGATAAGCAGCGAAATTGCGCTGGTCAAAGGTCTGGATTTGGAGCGGGCCACCCAGATTTTGAAACAAGTGTTGGCGACAGAGCCGAGCAAAGCAGACGAGGGGGCCTCCGAGCAGACGGCGGCAGGCTATCAAAAGTGCGTGCTGTAATCGAACGCAAATAGAAAAGGGTGTGATTGCCATTGGCAGTCGCACCCCTTTTTTCATGGTGGGAAGAAAGAACTAGCCGCTTTTGGACACGGACGAGCGAACCAGATTGTATTCCAGTCGGCTGGCAAAACGGGCATACCCCGCACATGACTATTGATCAGCCCATTGCTGGTATGATGTCTTCCTTGGCTATAGATTCAGCTCAGACCGTTCGGATGTCTCTTCTGAATAATTTGCTTTTTCTCCATTTTTCCATGCTATCAAAGCTATAAAAAAACAGAGGGAGCAAGGACGAGACGCTCCCTCCTACTCGATCAAAATGCCTGGCTTCCGGCCGATGATGCGAACAGCGCGGTCCCACATCAGGCGCAGTTTTTTTCGCTGCATGAGCGGGAGGTGGATGTCGGGACGCCTCAAATAGGAGCGTATGGGAACGACGCGAAAACGGACGCGCCCGCCATACGTGTAACGTTGGCAATAGGTGGGAATGACGGATATTCGCCCGATGGATACCCGACCCTCTGCCTCCTTTTCTACAGAAAAGCGCAGAATGGCACCGATTTGCGATTGATCGAAGCTGAGCATTTTTTCCGAAGTGAAATTCCCCAGCGAGTAGGCGACCAGTGTGCGTTTTTTCTCTCCAGTTGCCAGGGTGGCGGTCGGTGCGACGACAGGCTGCAAGACGTGAGGATGCGCGCCGAGAATGACATCTGCTCCGTGGTCGAGCAAGCTTTGGACGAGCAGTCGCTGATTGGCGGTCGGGGTGTAGCGGAACTCCACGCCGAAGTGCAGCGAGACGATCACGAGGTCGACGAGCGGGCGAACGGAAGCGATGTCGCGCAAAATGGCATCGCGCATGATGAGATTGACCAGCCACGGCATGTGCTCGGGAATGACCTGCTTGTTCGTGCCGTACGTGTAGGCGAGCACAGCGATGCGGATTCCGTTTACTTCCTGGATCAAAGGGACGGTCGAGTCTTGCAAGGAGCGGTACGTGCCTGTGTGAGCGAGCTTGTGGCGATCCAGCACGTCCAGTGTGCGGAAAAGTCCGTTTGGCCCTCCGTCCAGACAGTGGTTGTTTACGGTCGTCAAAAGGTCGAAGCCGACTTGCTTGAGATCGCGCGCCAGCTCGTCAGGACAATTGAATCTGGGGTAGCCTGTGCGCGCCGAGCCGATCTGATAAGGTTGACTCTTTCCGGAAAAGGTCGTCTCCAGATTGCCGATGGTCAGATCAGCATTTGTCAAAATCGGAGCAACAGGGGCGAACATATCGGCAAAGGAATATTGATCGGCTGAAGCCAGCTTGGCGCAAGCCACTTGATTCTTCCACATGAGAATATCGCCTACTGCGGCGATCGTGACTTTCTTGTTCATTGGCTTCACCTCTCCCATCTACTCTATTCCAAAAGTTGTCTGCTTGTTTTGGATAGAAGCGGAACGTTTTCATAGATGACGGTCTATACAGGCTGTCTCAGCCGCTCATACAATAGGAAAGCTGATTGGGAGAGGGAGGCAGAGGGGGGATTGTCAGTGAAGAAAAAGGCAGGAAAAACCAGGCCGCAAAAAACGCTGATTCTGAACAAGCCAGTGATCGCAGTCACAGGGAGCGCGGGAAAAACAACGACAAAAGAAATGATCTTCGCGATCTTGAATAGACGTATGTCCACGTATCGGTCGATGTACAACAAAAATTTTCTCGGCAATACGCGAGCGCATGTCAAACGCTTGCGGGACGAGCACGAGGCGGCTGTGCTTGAGTTTGGAATCTTGCGAAGCGGGCACATTCAACAGCATTGCCGGATCATTCAACCGAACATGGGCGTGATTACGAATATTGGCACGGCGCACATTGGCAACTTTGAAGGCAAGGCAGGGCGCCTCGCGATGGCAAAATCGGAGCTGATTCGCAACATGAAGCCGACAGGAACCGTGTTTATCAATCGGGACTGTCCTTACTCCCGCCGATTTGCCGGGCAGCCTTTCAGAGGAAGCTTTGCTGGCAGATTCGTCACGTTCGGGATCGAGCAGGAAGCTGATTATCGGGCGGAGCACATCGTGATGGAGGCAGACGGAATCTCTTTTGTCTGCCAGATCGGACAGCAAAGCGAGGCGTTTTTCATCCCGACGCTGGGAGGACATAACGTGTACAATGCTTTGGCAGCGATCGCCGTGGCGCACACGCTCGGCATACCGCTCGCGGATATCCGGCAAGGATTGCGCCAATTTCAGCCGCAAAAAAAACGACTGGTCTGCTATCGCCTGAACAACAACGTGCAAGTTCTCGACGACACGTACAGCTCCAACCCGGATGCAGCCAAGGCGGCAATCGACGTCCTCAGCCAGTCTGAACACGGTACAAAAGTAGCTGTTTTGGCGAGCATGCTGGAGATGGGCAAATACGAAGTACAGGGACATGAAGAAGTCGGGCAGTATTTGAGCAGCAAAAATGTAGACTACTTGTATACGTTCGGCAGCAGTGCCCGCCATATCGCGCGTGCGGCCATTCGCGCAGGCTTTCCGGCAGAGCGGGTGATGCATTGCGCAAACAAGGAAGTCTTGCACCGCAGTCTCGCCAAACGCGTGAAACCGGACACTACCATACTGGTCAAAGGCTCCCACAAGCTGAAAATGGGAGAAACGGTGGAGTTTTTGCGCAAGGTGACAGCGGGCAGCAAACTCCCGCGCAGAAAGCTGCCGAATCGAAAGCAGGCGTAACCAAACAGAACCGGGCAGGCGTTTGTCCCAAAAGCGGACAAGGGCCTTTTTGCCGTGAGAGCGAAGAGAGGGGCGAGTGATTCCGAAGCGGGCAAAAGCTAGGGCTATGGTCATCCGACTATGTAATCAAATCCTCAATTGGAAAGATTTACAGACTTATACGCATACGCTTTTTCCAGTAAAGTGGGTTTGTACCCAATCTGTTGGGAAAAACACAGCCAGGAGGAGAACGAATGACGAAACGAGATTGGTTGCAAAAGTCGACTGTCGCCGTCATGCTAAGTACATCCCTGCTTCTGTTCGCGGAAGGTGGACAGGCAGCAGCTAAGACTGTGGATTCACAATCTTCTGTGAAAGCGGAGGAAATTGTCAAGCTGACACAATCGTTGCTCGGCAAGGACTATAAGTACGGGGCAGTAGGACCCAACTCATTCGGTTCAGCAGGCTTGGCCACTTATGTGTACAAAAAAGCCGGGCTGACCATCGACGACACGATTGATGAGCTGTACAAGGCGGGAGAGGCCGTCTCTGCCGACAAAATCGAGCCAGGAGACTTGCTGTTCTTTTCCTCGAATGGGAAAGGAAAGCCGAGCTTCATGGGCATCTATATCGGAAATGACCAGTACATATACTCTTCGCAGGGCGAAGACGCAGTCGTTTTGAAAAACGTCAGCGATTATACGAAAAAGTTGGTAGGTGCGCGCCGAATTGCCGTTTTGGACAATGGGACAGGCACGACCCCGACTCCGGACCCAGGCCAGGAGGAAGGCTCCAACTCTGGCGAGATCGCAGATAACGTGATTGCGGCAGGCAAAAAATATTTGGGCACACCTTATGAATACAGCTCGACCCGTTCCAACAAAAAGACGATGGATTGCTCCGAATTTACGATGTGGGCGTACCGCGATGGTGCCGATATCGACATGGGCAATGGGGGAGCGCGTTCGCAAGCCGACTTTGTGAAAAAAAATGGCACGTACACCACGGATATCAACAAGCTGAAAAAAGGCGACCTCGTTTTCTTCATGGCGTATAAAGGCTACAAGGAATCCGATTACAAAGGAATCAATGTGCCGAAGCAAAGCATTACCCACGTAGGCATTTACATGGGCGACAACAAGCTGCTGCATACGTTTTCGAAAGAATCCGGCGGAGTGAAAGTGACCGACTTCAAAAATACGCATTGGGAATACCGCTTCATTATGGGTGGACGGCCTTATTAATACAGTCAGCGACGGTGCGATTGCACCGTCTTTTTTCATGAGCGCGACACAAGCAGGCAGAGGCAGTAGCGGAAAAAATAGGTGAATGACCGCGGGCAAACGCACAGTCCATCTGTGCGTTTGCTGCATCTCTTATAGGGAGACTTGTAGGAGGTGAAACGTCATGTCATATCAGTATCCCCCAGGAGGTTATCCACCGCCGCCGCCACCACCCGGAGGTTCATCTGGAGGCTTTCCTCCGCCACCACCAGGTCCACCCCCAGGCAGGACGCCCAGCTCACCGGGATCGCGAGGGTATGGGGGAACAAGGCGAATTGAACCGGGCGGCTTCTATCCCTGCTTATATCGCTATACGTATATTTGGCTGAAAAATGGCCGTTCCTTCTGGTTTTACCCTGTTTTCATCGGCCGTACATCCGTGACTGGCTATCGCTGGAGACAAAACCGCTGGGAATACTACGGTTTGGAACTGGATCGGATTGCTTACTTTACATGCTGATCAAAACAAAACGGCCTTCCCGCGTTCAGGGAATGGCCGTTTTTGTTTGCGGTTTGCCGCAGGCAAGGCAGCGCGCTGTTACTTGACGGTGACCGCAAAATCTTTATGGTCGTGAATATCGCCTTTTTCCAGATGGACTTTCACGGTGTAGTCGCCAGCAGCGGGAAAGGTCAGCTTGCCTTCGTACTGCCCGGCACTGCTTTCTTTGGCATCGACGAAGCTGTGCTTGGCCTCATTTCCCGTCCAAAATTCGAATTTGACCGTGCCGCCTGAGAACGGCTGGTTGTCTTTCATCAGGTGAACGAGCATCGCTGCCTCTGACTGCGCTGCAAGCTCGTCTGGCGGCATGAGGTGAAAATCGACTCCGCTTGGCGCATGCGCTTCACCGGAAGCGGCTTGGCCGTGATGCTCGTGCCCTGTTGCCGTCTGCTCCGTGGCGTTAGCGCCAGCAGGGGAGTTGCTGTCGGCTGCTTTCACCGTAAACGGTGTTTTGCGCATGTTGTGGAAGTCGCGGGCGGTGACGTGATAGTAGACAAAGTAGGAGCCAGGCTCGCTGATCGTCTGCTGCGCCGTATAAACGCCGTCGGCTGCGAGCTTCGCCGGGATCGTCTCATGCTTTTCCTGGCCATCCTTCCACCATTCAAACGATACTTCGCGCGCATCATCTACCGGCTTTCCTTCCTGGGTCACCTTGACCGAAAACGTAATCGTGCCTCCAGCTACAGGCTCCGTTGGTTCCAGCGTAAATGCGGCGTCCACAGGGGCGCCGGAAGCAGCCTCCATCCCCTGGTCATTCTGGTTGGAGCATGCCGCAGCCAGAACGGTCAGCACGGACAGGAACAGCGTGAAAAAGCGTTTCATTTGCGTTACCCTTCCTTCTTCAAGTTCAACAACTCTTGATAAATTTGCTCGGGATCAAAATCTTCCCCCATGCCGAATTTGCGAATAACCGCGTTGTTTTGATCGACAAGATAAGTGCTCGACGTGTGGGAGATGAACCCGTCATCCGTCTTTTTGGCAAAAAAGCCGAGCGAACTCGTCACCGTGCGAATCGTCTCTTCGTCGCCGCGCAAGATCGTCCAGCCGTCTTCTGCAATGCCGAGCTGCCGGGCATAGTAGCGCAAGACGTCAGGCGTATCGTTTTGCGGATCGATCGTGATCGTCAAAAAGTCGACGCCTTTTCCCATAACCCCCGCTTCCTGCAGACGTTTTTGCAACTGCACCATCTTGATCGTGGTGGTAGGGCAAATATCGGGACAGCGAGTATAAATCAGCTCGACCAGCCGGACGGTTCCCGGCTTGGGAGAGAGGGAGTAGGCGGCTCCATCCAAAGTTTGCAGCTGTGCATCCGGCAACTTGGCTGAGACCTCCGAAGGGGTGAGCCAAAGCCACGAAGCGATGAGAGCGGCAAGAACAAAGAGCGGCAACAAAAGCACGAGCCGTCTGAGTCGAGTGGCGGCAGTTGGGGTGAGTGGCACGCCGGATTCCTCCTTTTTCAAATGGCGAGGCAGAACAACTCGCGGACGGTTACTGCGGCATCAGTCCATCGTCAGGCTGGTCTTTCTCTCTCCGGTACCAGGCTGCGAAGACGTAAGCGAGCACGGAACCGTACGTCAATTCCTGCAACAGCTTCATGATGATTCCGCCCAGACGCTGATCCTCCAACGGCGGCAGGGGAACGGCGAACATCGATTTGTCGATCGGAGCGGAGAAAAAAGGCGCGCACAACATGGAAGGCCCGTTTACATACGTCTCGTAAAGCGCCGACTCGGAGAAAATGATCAGCGCACAGGCTGGCGTAATCAGCACGCCGTTGGCAAAAATATAAGCCAGCTTTTGCAGCTCGGACAGCCGATGGATCTCCGGGATGGGAGCGATTACAGGAAGCCACATCCAAAGCGCTGTCACCAGGAGCAACAGGTGAATCAGGTTGTGCGCCGCCAAATTGTTCATCGTCATGTCTAGAATAACAGGCATGTGATAAAACGAGAATAGGGCATTGAACAAAAGGACGGCAGGGATCGGATGGCTGACCACGCGCAAAAACCCTTTCAACCCTTTGCGGTAAAAAAGGAAGCGCATGAGCCAGGGCGGTGTGCCGGCCAACAGCAACAAAGGCATCACGAGATAGAGAATCGACTGCTGAAGCATATGGGCGCTGAACAAAAAGTGGCCCGCGACATTCAAGGGGCTGCCCATGCCGAAGTAAAACAGCAGCAAGCCGAGGGAAAACGATAGTTTCTGTTTGAGCGAAGCAGGTTTGGCGTCAGGGAAAGTATGGCGCAAAGGTCCTGTCAAGGAAAAGTAAGCCAGTCCGATCAGAGCCGTCAACAGAAAAAGCTCCGGGTTCCACGTCGCCCGAAAGCCAAAGGTCTCGGTCAAGTATATAAGGGTCAACACCATTACCTCCGTTTTCCTGGAATATACCCAGTATCCATTATAGGCATTCGTTTCCAAAAGCCTAATGACTCTTTCGGGCTATTTCTGGCTGTTTTCGTTCACAGTTTTGTCACCTATAAGAGAAAAGGCCCTGGAGCTTTCGCGTCCGGGGCCTTTTGTCCGCTATGATTTTTTCTGCTCTTCCAGCCATTTCTTCCACTGGTCGGCTTCGTGGCCGCCTACCAGACGAGCTACTTCCTTGCCGTCTTTGTAGTGAACGAGAGTCGGGGTGAACTCGATCTGGAAATCATCCCAGCTTGCGTTAAATTCGAGCAGGTTGTGCTTTTTCATGTCGATTTGCATGTCTTTGACGATCGGCACCAAAACAGGTGTCGTAGCGCGGCAATGCTCGCACAGCGGGCTGTAGTAGTAGACGTACAAGTCTTCTTTGCCCGCGATCTTGCTCTTCAGCTCGTCCGGCATGATCAGGTTGTCGTACAGCGGGTCTTGCAATTGCTCGATAGTAGCCGGATTCAGGTTGGCTTTGCCGTAAGGATTGCCGGCAGCCGCCTGGCGGTTGGACATATCCGAGTACACAATCGCGCCGATCAAGAGCGCTGCTACCAGGATAGACAGGAAAATAATCTTTTTCATGCATCAATTCTCCTTTGCGTTTTTCATGACGATGAACAGCGAAATACTGATTAAAGCAAATGCGACCAGCGCCAGAAAAGGAATGGTGATAAACCCGAACCAGTTGATGTAGTCCGTATTGCAGGGGACAATGCCGCAAGCATTGCCCAGCTCATGCAGGAAGGGAACCTTTTGGATCAAGTAATGATAGAGGGAGATGCAACCGCCGATCAAAGAGAGAATCAAGGCGTACGAGGACATTTTGTAGTCCTTTTTCGCGGACGCCACTCCGAGCAAAATGATGAGCGGATACATCAGGATGCGCTGGTACCAGCACAAATCACACGGTATGTACTTCAATACTTCCGAAAAAAACAGACTTCCAGCCGTGGCAATCAGGGACAGGCCCCAAGCCGCAAACATGGATTGTTCCATCACTTGTTGACGTTTCATAACAACACCTCGTTCATATCTTACCATATTACGATTCGGAAGTAGATTATAAAAAGTAACAATTTTTCAAAGGGAAAGGCTTGTGCTTGTACCAAAAACAGGATAGAGGCGCTACCCGAAGCGCTAGGGCTACAGGTAGTGTCGCCGTCAGATGACGCGTACTTGCATGGCAGGCTGGACGTCGCCAACAGGGACAAAGATCGATTGCAGAGAGGGCCACTCTACCAACAATACTCCTCGCCGATAAGCGGCACCGCCATCGATGCCGATCAGGTTGCCGCGCCGCCAGGGACCATAGCCTTCATAGTCAGGCAAACGAGGCACCGGGGTATGACCGAAGACGATTGGCCTGTCTCCTTCATAATAAAGGTAGAAGGGCTCGCGAATCCACAGGAGATCTTCTGGATTTTGCTGGCGCAGCGGAATGCCGGGACGAATGCCCGCGTGGACGAGCAGAACAGCGGGCGCTCCCGTCTGCGGATCGGCTGGAAGCTCCATGTACAACGGCAAGGCGGACAAGGCGGGCAACAGTCCCGGGTACTCGCTCTGAATCAGCCGTCGAGCTTCCTCTTGTTCGGCGTTGGATGGCATGGAATGGAGAAAAGCCCGGCGCAGAGGGTGGTTTCCCAAGAGCGAACGGATCGTGGCATCTCCGCCGTTGTAACGCAAGTACAGCTCCGGGTTTCCTTGTCCTTTCAGCCAATCCTCCAGCATCTGCTCGTGATTGCCTTTCAGGAGAAAGACCTGGTTTGGATATTGCTTTTGCAAGGTAAACAGGTCGAACAGCACTTCCTTCGATTCCGGGCCGCGGTCGATCATATCGCCGATCACATAGAGACGATCTCCCGTTTGCGGGGAAAAGGAGGCATCGCGCAATGCTCTGCGAAATGCCTGGTTCTGGCCGTGAATGTCCGAGACGAAATAGGTGGCCACTTCCACTCACCTCCCATGAGGACTTGGCGCGACTCTTATTACGATATGCCGATCAGGAGAGGGAGTGCCAATGCAACGAGCCGTGCGAGCTGAATCCAGGCTGCCTTGTTGAAAACATAGGCGCACCAACTGGGCGTTCGGGAATATGGATACCTATGAGACATATACCCAGAACGTTGGAGGGAAGACGGGACAGATGGCTACCACTTATCGGGACTATACTTCGCCGAATACGCAATTTACGTACGATATGCGCAACAACACGTTTTTTCGAAAAGACGCGGGCAACTTCATCGATTCTCTCGGCATCCAGCAGTTGAACACGCTGGGCAACACTTCGCTGCTCGACATCTTTTTGACGACTGGAAACGTGATTGAGCCACATATTCATCAAAACGCTTCCGAACTGGTTTACTGTGTGTCCGGCGAGGCAGCCGTTTCCATTATTAATCCATTCACGAACCAGTTGCTTACTTTCCATATCAAGCCGAGGCAAGTGGCGAATGTGCCGCAGGGCTGGTGGCATTACGAGATTGCCCTGACGGACGATACGCATCTGATAGCCGTTTTTGACGCTCCGGTGCCGGAAGTGATCTTTGGCTCCGACATCCTGCGACTGACCCCGGCAAGCGTATGGGCGCACACGTACTGCCTGGACGAAGCGAAGGTCAAGGACACTTTTGCTCCGATCCCCCGAACCGTTGTCATCGGTCCGCCGCTTGGTTGCCAGCGAGGGGCGAATCCGGGAGCGAACCAAGGCTCGAATCCGGGCGCAAACCAAGGCACGAACCAATGGAACAGCCCGTCCAGCCAGCTTCCGCACTACGGCTATTCCAGCCAATGGCCGACAAGCTCCTATTATTACGATGCCGCCGCTTATGCCCAGGCGCCGGAGTACGGACAGTACACGCACTATCCGGAACTGTCCGGGTACACGTATTACCCGCCCAGCCAGCCTCAGCTCCAGCAACAGCCTCAGGCGTCTTATCCGCAGCAATATGGATATGCCGGAACGTATTAGCTAACGTACGAGACACAAGACTCCTTATTTGCTGTACACTTCCTTTTTCTTCCTTTACAATGAGAGCAAAAAAGCGGAGGGATGCAGATGGAGTCGCTGGCCAAATGGCTGCAACAATCACCTCGAACGATTGTCTTTACAGGTGCAGGCATGTCTACCGAAAGCGGTCTGCCTGATTTTCGTTCCCAGACCGGATTGTGGCGCGGATTGGACCCCCAGCAGCTCGCCAGCACGAAAGCGATGCGCGAGAACCGGGACGAGTTCGCCGCTTTTTACCGCAAGCGGATCGAAGGGTTGCTGGCCTGCCAGCCGCATGCAGGACACGAGTTGCTGGCAAAATGGGAGCAGCGCGGGCTGGTCGAAGGCATCATCACGCAAAATGTAGACGGCTTTCACCAGCGGGCAGGGAGCCAGGCAGTGGCGCAACTGCATGGCACATTGAGCACGGTTAGCTGCATTCGTTGCCAGGAGCGCTATTCCAGCGAGCGGTATTTGCAGGAAGACGGGACTAGGTGTGCGTGCGGAGGCTTTGTCCGTCCCGATGTCGTCTTGTTCGGAGAAGCTTTGCCGCCGGCGCAGGTTGAGCAAGCCGTCGAGTGGGCTGAGAGCGCTTCGCTGTTCCTCGTGCTCGGCTCTTCGCTGACAGTCAGTCCGGCTAACTGGTTTCCCCAGCGAGCGAAAGAAAGCGGGGCGAGACTGGTGATTGTCAATCAGGAGCCGACGCCACTCGATGACTGGGCGGATTTTGTGGTGCGCGACCAGAAAATAGGGGAGCTATTGTCGCAAACCGAGCAATGGCTGACGAGCTGAACCAACAGGCGGGGCGTACTCACGACGAGTGAAGTGCGCCTGCTTTTTTGCATGCCGGACAGGAACCGGGCAGAGAATCCTAGAGCTTGCACGAAAAAAATGGTACGATCATAAGATAGCATCCCTTTCAACTGGAGAGGGCAAATAGAAAAGTACAGGTGAAGACCATGCAAATTATTTCAGTAGAAAACCTCTCCAAAAGCTACGGAGACAAGATTTTGTTTGATCATATTTCCTTCCATATCGCAGAGCAGCAACGGATCGGGCTGATCGGAGTCAACGGTACAGGAAAGTCTTCGCTGTTGCGCATCATGGCGGGACAAGATACGCCAGACAGCGGAAAAATCATTCACGCCAACCATTTTCACGTCGAATACTTGCCGCAAAACCCAAGCTTTGATGAGGAATCAACCGTATTGGAGCAAGTGTTCTACGGAGAGTCTCCGCTGATCCAGCTGCTGCGTGAGTACGAAATCGCGCTGGAAGCCGTTCAGGCAGATCCGCAGGACGAGAAAAAGCAGGCGCGCCTGTTCGCTGTACAAGGGCGGATGGACGCAGTTGATGCGTGGGAGAGCAATACGCAGGCCAAGACGATTTTGACGAAGCTCGGGCTGCACAACTTTTCGCAAAAAGTCAAAGAGCTGTCCGGGGGCCAACGCAAGCGGGTAGCCATGGCGCGGGCGCTGATTCAGCCAGCCGATTTGCTGATTTTGGACGAGCCGACGAACCATATCGACAATGAGACGGTAGAGTGGCTGGAGGAATTTTTGTCCCGCTACAAGGGCGCTTTGCTGCTCGTCACGCACGATCGCTACTTCCTCGACCGGGTGACGAACCGCACGTTTGAGCTGGATCGCGGCAAGCTGTACAGCTACGAAGGCAACTACGCCACGTTTTTGGAGAAAAAAGCCGAGCGGGAAGAAAATGAGGCAGCAGCAGAAGACAAGCGGCAAAATTTGTTGCGCCGCGAGCTGGCCTGGCTGCGCAGGGGAGCCAAAGCGCGGACGACCAAGCAAAAAGCGCGTGTCCAGCGGGCAGAGGAGCTGCGCGACCGGACTGTGGATGGCCCGACAGCCAAGCTGGAGATGGCGCTTGGTGCAAGCAGGTTGGGCAAAAAGGTCATCGAGATCGAGCACGTGCAAAAAGGATACGGCGACCGCAGTCTCATCAACGACTTCAGCTATATCGTCCTGCCAGGTGATCGCGTGGGGATCATCGGGCCAAACGGCAGCGGCAAGTCGACGCTGTTGAACATGCTGGCCGGACGAATCCAGCCTGACAGCGGGACGATCGATATCGGGACGACGGTGAAAATCGCCTACTACACGCAGGATAGCGTGGAGATGAACGAGAAGCTGCGCGTGATCGAGTATGTGAAGGAAGCGGCAGAAGTAATCACGACGAGCAACGGCGAGGCGATTACCGCTTCGCAAATGCTGGAGCGTTTCCTCTTTTCCCCAGCCATGCAGTGGACGCCGATTGCCAAGCTGTCTGGCGGCGAGCGGCGCAGGCTGTACTTGCTCCGCACGTTGATGGGCGAGCCGAACGTGCTGTTTTTGGATGAGCCGACCAACGATCTCGATATCCAGACGCTCAGCATTTTGGAAGATTATTTGGAGCAGTTCCCTGGCGCGGTCATCACGGTTTCCCATGACCGCTACTTCCTTGATCGCACGGTCGACCACCTGTTTGCTTTTGAAGGAGACGGACAAATTCGCCATTTTATCGGCAATTACTCCGAGTATCTGGAAGAAAAGCGAGTGGAGGACACCGCAGCAGCAACAGCTTCCGTGGGGCAACAGCCATCCGTCGAGAAGCAGGCGAGCAGTCAGGCGACGCGTGGCAACAACCGCACGAAAAAGCTTTCGTACAAGGATCAGAAGGATTGGGATACGATCGAAGGCAAAATTGCAGCTCTTGAAGAACGGATCGCGACGCTCAAAAAAGAAATTGCCGGAGCGGGCAGCGACTACGGCAAGGTAGAAAAGCTGTTTGCGGAAGAACAGCAAGTGACTGCCGATCTGGAAGCGGCAGTAGAGCGCTGGGCGGAGTTGTCTGCCCTGATCGAAGAGTTGGAGCAAGGGAAGTAATTGGCAGGGTGCCAATCTCTGTTTGTCTAGCCAGTTATTGAGGCTGGGAAAGCAACGCCGATCTCCTGTAGACTAGAGAGGATTACTAGAGTAGAGGAGTCGCTGTCGTTGCCTGCCTATAAGCTGGACCCGGAATGGGTGATGTCTTACCTCGTATTGCAAGAAGAAAGGCTCGCTTGTGAAGTCCATCCGAAGGACAAAGAAGCGATCATGAACAAAATCAGGGAAATGACGCTTTCGATTATGTACAAGCAAGCCAGAAGATTTCTCGTATACTTGGAGACGAATGACCAAAAAACGGTCGATGAAACGGATAAGCACCTCATGTAAAAAAGACCCGCCTTTTCGAAAATGAAGAGGCGGGTCTTTGCCTGTGCACGCGGCCATTTATTGCAGGCGGATTCGGACTGGTGTGCCGATGGGAACGATTTGGGCCAGTTCGTTGACATCCTGATTGTACATGCGAATGCAGCCGTGCGAGACGTAGTGCCCGATCGAGGATGGGGTGTTTGTGCCGTGTATGCCGTAATGAGGTTTGCTCAGCCCCAGCCAGTATGTTCCGAAAACGCTGAGCGGTCCTCCCGGGTACGAGTCGGGATAAGGAACCTTGTTGATGATCGTAAAATCGCCACGAGGTGTTTCCGTCGCGATCTTGCCGAGCGCAACCGGATAGGAGCGGATCAACGTATTGCCGTCGTACAAATCGAGCTTTAGCCTTCTGATCGAGATGCGAATGTTGTATGCAGGCATTCCCTCACCTCCCTTTGGCAGCCGCCCTCGACATCGTTGCTACTATCGTATGTGAGACGGCGGGAGAGGTACGCGGGTTTCTTTTTAGCGGAAGGAAGAAAAGGTATCAGGGTAGCGCAAGCCGTCGCGGTAGAACAAGGTGCGCACCCAGGCGTACAGACGCAACGGAATGGACGGGAAGACAATCGCCAGCTTCCCTTCTTCCAAAATGGGCAGGTCGAGCGGAGACTGAATCTCGTAAGGAACGCCCTCCTGATCGAGCAGTGCCTTGTAACGGTGTGCTTCGCTCCAGCTCACCGGGTAATAGAATGATTTTTCCATCGCATCCAACACCTTTCCGGTTTTCACTGCTCCCATTATATGCAACCCATTTGGGGTAAAAAAAGAAACGAGCGCGTAGATCAAGGAAAATAGGCTTTCTCTGTGGCCAAAATGTGCCGCGAGCGAAATTACGGCATGATTTTCAAAACAATTCAGTGTAAAGTGAAAGTATCCAGAAAATGGAGGGACGCTTTGTATGGCGCAGACACATTTGCACTTTAACATGCACATCGGAAAAAAGAAGCCGGAGAGCGTAATCAATCGGGAAACAGCGTGTCCTTTCTGTGATCGCGGCAGTTTGACTGACGTCCTGGAGCAGCGAGGTTCCATGATCTGGCTGATGAACAAATTTCCCGTCCTGCAAGACACGCATCAGACAGTGTTGATTGAATCAGAGGAGTGCAACGGCGACTGGTCGACGTATTCCCGGGAGCATGTGCACGCTTTGCTCTCCTTTGGCGTCGAGAAATGGCTGGAGATGGAGAGAAGCGGTTCTTTTCGCTCGGTTTTGTTTTTCAAAAACCACGGCCCGTATTCCGGCGGGAGCATTCGCCATCCGCACATGCAGATTGTCGGCCTGACTGGCTACGACTATCGCTCGCAAGTGAAGGACAGCGACTTTATGGGCATTACGATCGACAAGGAAGCAGGGGTTTCCTGCACGCTCTCCACGCATCCGCGAGCGGGCTTTTTTGAATACAATGTCATTTTGGAGGACTTGGATCGGCTGCCCAAAATGGCCGAATACTTGCAAATATTGGCGCACTGGATTTTGCATCACGTCAATCCGCGCAACCAGAGCTACAACTTTTTCTTTTATCAATGGAAAGAAAAGCTGATTGCGAAAGCCATCCCGCGCTTTGTGACGTCGCCCTTGTACGTCGGCTACACGATTCCGCAAGTGGCAAACAACCTGGATGAAATGATCGAAGAAATGAGAAGGCATTATTTTTAACGAAAAAGGAGCGAGGCTTTTGACATACGAGATCGTAGCGAAACAAACATTGACCGCAGAGGAATTGGCGCAAATTAACGAATTGGTTCGATTATGCAACGAACATGACGGGATTGATCTGAAAATCAACCCGGACATGCTGCGAAACCGCTCAGGCAAACATACAGAAGATTTTCTCTGCTACGCGGACGGCAAACTGGTCGGATTCCTCGGCTTGTACGTTTTCCACAGGAAAGAGGCAGAAGCGAGCGGGATGGTACACCCTGACTATCGCCGAAAAGGAATTTTTTCCAGTTTGCAGCGAGCTGCCGAAGAAGCGTGCAAACAACGGGAAATTCCTTCGATCCTCTTTATCGTCCAGCACAACTCGCAGTCAGGAGCAGCGTACATGCAGCAAATCGGCGCGACATACGAACATTCGGAGCACTGGATGGACTTGGGCGAGGGCGGGCGTCAGACCTGTAACGACACGTTGCGAATCCGCCCGGAAACGGCTGACGATTACGAGACGCTGATTCAACTCAATGTGCACGGTTTTCAAATGGAAGAACAACAGGTGCGAGAGATGGCCGAGATGATGGCAAGCGATCTCAACTCCCGTACATACTTGGTGATTGTAGAAGAGGAAGCGGTCGGCAAAATCAGTGTGAGCCGCAAAGATGCGAAGGCGTTCATTTACGGATTTTGCGTCCATCCCGACCATCAAGGCAAAGGCTACGGCCGTCAGGCATTGGCGCAAACGATTCGGCTGATCGAAGAGGAAGGCTACAAGCACGTCTCTCTGGAAGTCGCCTGTGAGAACAGCAAGGCGCTGGGGCTGTACGAATCTTGCGGCTTCGTCGTGAAGTCTGCCAACGATTACTACAGGCTGAATCTGTAGCAGGCAAACTGCTTTTGCTTGCACCTGCGGATTGGCAAACGCAGGAGCTTCCGTGCTACCATAGGGGAGAGGTAGCATTGCGGAAAAAGGAGTGACGAAAGCATGAAACTGTTGTCGATCGAACCGACGCCGAGTCCGAACGTGATGAAGCTGAACGTGGACGAGACTCTGCCAGGCGGCGTGCAACATGTTTATACAAAGGCGGAAGCAGCGAAAGCGCCGGAACTGATGCAAGAGCTGCTCGCCATTGACGGAGTGACGTCGATTTTTCACACGGCGGACTTCCTCGCGTTGGAGCGCAAGTCGAATGCCGACTGGCAGCGCATTTTGACAGAAGCGCGGGAGATTTTGCAGGCAGGAAAAGGAACGGCAATTCCTGTCGTCTCCGCTGAGCAGGCGGGAGCCTACGGCGAGGCGCAAGTATTCGTCCAGATGTTTCGTGGCGTGCCGATGCAAGTGAAAGTAACGATGGGAACGGAGCAAATTCGCGCAGCTCTGCCTGAGCGATTCGGACAGGCTGCTGTACAGGCTGGATCTGCTTCGCCGAACTTGATCATGGAGCGAAAATGGGTGGAGCATGGCGTGCGTTACGGCGATTTGCGCGAAATTGGCGAAGAAGTAGCGCAAGAGGTCGATGCGACTTACCCGCCAAGCCGCGTGGAGGAAATCGTCCAGCAGGCGATGCTGCTTGGTCCTGGGGAAGCGCCGCAAGAAGTGGAGCGCGAGAAAAAAGTCGTCACGCTTGAGATGCTGGACGACCCGGATTGGCGAAACCGCTATGAAGCGCTGGATCGGATGGAGCCGACAGAGGCAGACTTGCCTGTCCTGGAAAAAGCGCTCCGCGATCCCAAGCCTTCCATTCGCAGGCTGGCTGTCGTCTACCTCGGCATGGTGGGCGGCGATAATGTGTTCCCGTTGTTGTTCGAGGCGCTGCGGGACGACTCTGTCTCCGTGAGAAGGACGGCTGGCGACACGCTGTCCGATTTGGGCGATGTCCGGGCGATTGGGCCGATGTGTGAGGCGCTCAAGGATCGGAACAAGCTGGTGCGCTGGCGTGCCGCTCGCTATTTGTTTGAAGTAGGCGATGAGACAGCCCTGGAAGCCCTGCACGCAGCCCAGAACGATCCTGAGTTCGAAGTCAGCTTGCAGGTGCAAATGGCTGTACAGCGGATCGAACGGGGAGAAGCTGCCAGCGGTACAGTTTGGCAGCAGATGACAAGACGCAACGACTAATCGCTCTATCGCGGCTTCCGATTCGGGGAAGCCGCGATAGAGTTTTTTGCTTGCAAGCTACACGCCGCCGTACATGGCGCATGCCTGCCCGGTTTGAGCCGCCCATGCCTGGTTGCCGTAGTCAAAATGCCACCATTCGTCTGGGTAATTGGTGAATCCTACGCCTGTCATCACCGCATACAGCAAGCGGCGGTTGGCCTGCGCTTGTCTGTCGGACTCGTCAGTGAGCTCGTTGCTTTCAAAATAGCGCGTACAGGCGCGCGGTGAAAAGTCATCAAAAGCGGTTCCCATCTCCAGCCAGCCGTCAGGCCCGGCAATCGTCAGGTCAATGGCCCCTCCGGTCAGGTGACGCGGCGGTTTTGCCGGATCGTGCGTGGGGCGGGCCACAAAGCGGTGCAGCTCCGTGTACAATTCCTCGCCTTCGACGAAGCCTTGGGCGAGAAGCTGCGCTTTGAAACGGTCGTACAAGGCTTGCTGCACCCGGATCGGGCGGTATCCGTCCAGCACGACGAAGCGAAGATTGGGCGGGAGCAGCTTCGCGGCTTGCAAAAGCTTGTCTGCGACCCCTTTTCTGATCAGGCAATCCGCTGTGGCTCCGTCCAATTCCTGGATGTGGTAGGCCGGATATACCTCGAACTGTGGGGCATACTGCTTGAGAGAAATGAGCGGATCGTTGTTTTCACAGATGGCAGGGAGCGTGTCTGCCTCTTTTTGCGCCGGAGGAATCGGGGTATTCCAGTCCATGTGGCAACCACCTTTTGCGTTTTTCTTCATCATAGCACAGCCGATCTAGGTAAAAAATGGTATCAGACAGTATAAAAATAGACACAGTTCAATAATAGTTGACTTCCACCTTATCCATCCCTTATTCTATTGTAGGGTTTAGCTCATGAATCAACATCGCTAGTGCGTAGGGGAGATTGTGTATGACAACCAATCACTATGACGTTGTTATTGTAGGTGCCGGACTGGCTGGTCTTTCCAGTGCTGCCTACCTGTCGTCTAAAGGTAAAAAAGTTTTAGTTTTGGAGCGCGGACAATTGGGTGGACGTGCCGTTACATTGAAGATCAAAGGCTTTAACTTCAACTTCGGTGCTCACGCCATTTATGCTCGCGACAGCTCTGTATTGAGAACGTTTGAAAAAGAACTCGGACTCAACATTGACTGGCAAGATTTCAATCCGACAAAAGCGAAGTACGATATCGGAAGCGATCTGACTGCGGTTCCTTCCAACGTGCAAGGACTTTTCCAAACAAAGCTGCTCAAAGGGATGGACAAGGTGTTGTTCACATTTGAAATCCTGAAAACGATGCTCAAAGTGGAAAAAGGCCATCCGCACATGTCGATCCAAAAGTGGATGGAAAAAAAGCATGTCAGCGAAGAAGTGCAAGATATGATGCTGACACTCGCCTCCTCCAACTTCTTTACCCGTGAACCGGAAAAAATTCCGTCGGATGTGTTCTTCACGTACTACAGCCGTTTGTTCACCACGAACAAGCCTGTAGCTTATATCGGTGGCGGCTGGCAAGCTCTGATCGACGAATTTGTTCGCGTGATCGAAGCAAACCAGGGAACCATCATGCTCAAGAACAAAGTAGAAAAGTTCCTCGTAGAGAACGATCGCGTGGTTGGAGTGGTGACGCCGGAGGGCGAGTTTACGGCTGATGAGTTCGTCTGCTGTATTCCGCCGAAAGAGTTGGCAAAAGTATTCGCAGAAACGCGTCTGGAGCACGCAGTGGCCCAGCATGCGGAATACGAGCCGACAGTCGTCATGGTATACGACATTGGTTTGAAAGAGCGCATTGACGTGCCGTTCTCCTACATCTACGACAAGCAGAACAATATTTTTATCACCGACATCTCTTACTACGACCGCACTTGTGTGCCGGAGGGCGGACAGCTGTTGCAGGCGACTGCGTACATGCGTCAGGCCGACGTCGGCAACAAGGAAGCGGCAGATATCCGCAAGCAAGAGATCGAGAACCTGTACGACAAGCACTTCCCGGGCTGGCGCGAGCAATTGGTTGTTCCGCGTGTTTCCGCCCGCGCAGTGGTACAGGAGATCAAATGGACGATGAATCAAAAGCCAATGCCGACCTTCTTCCCGGACTACCGCAACCTGTTCTTTGCAGGAGACTGGTGTGAAGGGCAAGGCCAGTTGTCCGAGCTGTCCTTCTCCAGCGCATGGCAAGTGTCCAACCTGATTTTGGAAAAAGATAAGTAAAAGTAAGCGGGTCATTCCTTTTTGTTGCGAGAGGAAAGACCCGTTTTTTCGCGTGGGCGCAGAAAAGCCCGCCAGACGAAGCGGGCGGGCAGTGGCAAGCTACGCTTTTGGACCGTACGCGTCATACAAAAGACTGCCGATGCGGGCCATGACAGCAGCTGCATCTTTTTGCGCAAGACCTTTGTTGAGCAGGGAGACGCTGATCGCGTGCGGACCTGTGTAGAAAATTCCGACATCATGCGTGATTTTGGTAACCGAGCCTGTCTTGTTGGCGAACTCCCATTTGGGAACCATGCCGATGATCTCGCCATCCGGATCGGGCAAGAGGAACGGAAAACGGTCGCGATGCTGTTGCTGCTTCAAGATCGCAATCATTTTCAGACAGCTGTCGTAGGAGATGACTTTGCCAGTCGCCAAATAGCGGAGGTGGCTGCCGATATCTGCTGCTGTAATCTCGTTGTAGCCTTCCAGTTCGGCGGGCACGACCATCAGTTTGTTGTAAAAGGAGCTGTTTTCCATGCCTGTTTTGCGCATGGCGTTGCGGATGCTGTCTGTCCCGACGAGATCGATCATCATGTTCGTGGCTGTGTTGTCACTCTGGATGATCATCAAGGTGACGAGATCGTACACGGTGAACTCAGTTCCGGGTGTCATGTGCTGAAGAACGCCTGCCCCGCCGACGAGATCTTCCTGGCGCAGCTTGATTTTGTCTTCGAGAGCGAGCTTTCCGGCATACGCTTCCGCGAACACGGCTGTCATGATCGGCACCTTGATGACGCTTGCCGCATAAAACCGTTCGTTCTCGTTGATCGCGAGCTTTTCGTTTGTCTGTAAATCTTCCAGATAGACTCCCCACTCACCGCCAGCAGCTTCCAAAAGTTCTGAAACAGGGGTAAACAGACTGGATAGCATCAAACCCATCTCCTTTTTATTCGTGTAGACAAAATTTTCTCAAGATAATATTATTTAGTCATGCTCCTAACAATCAAGAAGAATTATTCCAAAGATGGGGGTTTTGTTGTGAAAAAGTTGAAGAATCTATCATTTTGCGCCGTTTTGCTGACCAGCTTGGTGTTTGCTGGCTGTGGAACGCCGCAAGCCGGCACGCCAGAGAAAGCGCCAGGTGCGCAAGAGGAGCAGAAAAGCGCGCCGCAAACAATGCAGGTCAACTTGAACACAGGTGAGCCGAACACGATCGACCCTGGACTGGCAGAAGATATCCCTTCGATGTCTGTTGCCCGTGCAGCATTTGATGGCCTCCTGCGCCTGAATGCAAAAGGCGAGCTGAAAGAGGCGGTCGCCGAGAAGTACGAAGTTTCCGCTGATGGCTTGACCTACACGTTCCATTTGCGCGATTCCAAATGGTCCAACGGCGATCCCGTTACGGCCCACGATTTTGAATACGCCTGGAAACGGGTGCTCGATCCCGAGACAGCGTCCGGCTATGCGTATCAGCTGTACTATTTGAAAAACGGGGAAGCGTTCAACGCCAAGAAGGCGAAAGCGGACGATGTCGGCGTGAAGGCGACCGATGACAAAACATTGGTCGTGACACTGGAAAATCCGGCTCCTTTCTTCCCTGAGCTGGTGGCGTCCGTCACTTATTTCCCAGTCAATAAAAAGGCGGTCGAAGCCGGCAAGGATTGGGCTGCGAAGCCAGAAACGTACATCGGCAACGGCCCGTTTGTCCTGAAAAAATGGGAGCACAAATCGCTGATCGAGTTTGCGAAGAACGACTCCTACTGGGATAAAGACGCTGTGCAACTGTCTACTTTGACGATCAACATGATTGAAGATGCGAATACCGAGCTGTCCATGTTCGAAAAAGGCGATCTGGACTGGGCTGGCTCTCCGCTCGGCGACTTGCCGCTCGATGCGCTGGACTCGCTGAAAAATTCCGGGAAAATGCAGTCCCAGGCGACAGCAGGCACATACTGGTACATTTTCAACACGACGCAAAAGCCGTTCGACAACAAAAAAATTCGCCAGGCGTTCGCAACTGCTGTAAACCGCAAGGAAATCTCGGAGAACGTAGTGCCGTTCAAGAGCACGCCAGCGCTGGGAATCCTCCCGCCAACCATGGCGCTCAATCCGGATGGCTACATCAAGGATGGCGACGTGGAAACAGCGAAAAAGCTGCTGGCCGAAGGAATGAAGGAAGCAGGCTTGACCCAGTTGCCTGAGTTGACGATCGCCTACAATACGACAGAAGTGAACCAGCGTATTGCCACTGTGATCCAGGATCAGTGGAGAAAAGCGTTTGGCATCGAAGTCAAGCTGGTGAACAAAGAGAACAAAGTCCACCGCGAGCAAATGAAAGAAGGCAACTTCACGATCGGCCGCGCCAGCTGGATCGGCGACTTTAACGATCCGATCAACTTCCTGGAAGTATTCAAGGGCGGCTTGAACACATCGAAATGGGAGAACAAAGAGTTCCTCGACCTGCTTGCCCAGTCTGCCAAGGAAGGCGATCTGGCAAAGCGCAAAGAAATTTTGCAAAAGGCGGACGCCATCGTCATGGATGAAATGCCTGCATTGCCGATCTACTATTTCACCTATGCGTGGGTGAAGCAAGACAGCGTAAAAGACGTCGTCGTGGACGCTCTCGGGTTCATCGACTTCAAGTACGCTTCAAACGTCAAATAAACCAAGGTAGCGATAAGGGAGTGACTTTGCGTGCGTCCGATTATTGGTGTCGCGTGTACGAAAATGTATTTCCCGAATAACAATCTGGATCAATTTTTTTACGTCGGCTCAGGCTATGTGGACGGAGTGGCCCGCGCAGGCGGGATACCGCTTATCCTGCCGCTTTTGACGGTACAGGAAGCGCCGTTTCGGGAAATGGTCGAGTCGCTCGACGGCCTGATTTTGACGGGCGGAGATGATCCTGCCCCTCACTTGTACGGGGAGGAACCGCTGCAAGGGCTGGGCGATATCGAATACGAGCGGGACTTGGCCGAGCTTGCGGTAATCAAGCTGGCGCTGGAGCTGAAAAAGCCGATTTTGGGCATTTGCCGCGGAATGCAGATTTTGAATGTAGCGTGTGGCGGCACGCTCATCCAGGATATTCCGAGCCAGGTTCCGGGAGCCTTCCAGCACGCGCAAAAAGGCTCGCGCCAGTACGGCGCACACAAAGTCACGCTGCAACCGGGATTTTTGGCGGACGCTCTCGGACAACAAGAAGTGTTGGTCAATACGTCCCACCATCAGGCAGTCAAGGACGTAGCGCCAGGCTTCCAGATGACAGGATGCGCGGCTGACGGAGTGATTGAAGCGATTGAGAGTCAAAACGGGCTGTACATCGGTGTGCAATGGCATCCCGAGCGGATGTGGTCGCACGATAGCCAGATGTTTAAAATCGCCCAGGCATTTATTGCCCGGGTAAAACAGCAAAAGCTGCAAGCCAACTAAACGAAAAGCCGTTCTGCACTTGCGCAGGGCGGCTTTTTGCAATCGCAAAACGATTTTCGATGTATACTGGGCTTAGAGGTGAGTGAAATGTTGCCAATTGGAGCAAAAGCCCCTTTCTTTTCCGCCAAAAGCACAAAAGGCCCGGTCGATTTGCGCGACTATGTAGGCAAGCAAACGATCGTGCTGGTCTTTTACCCGGGAGATGATACCCCGGTATGCACGAAGCAACTGTGCGCCCTTCAGGACAACTACGGCACATTGCAGCAAAAAAATACGGTCGTGTTTGGCATCAATCCGGGTGAACTGGACAAAAAGCAGGCGTTTGCAACGAAATTTCAGTATGAATTTCCTTTGATCGTCGATGAAGGCCAAAAAATTCGCGAGGCATATGATGTAGGAAAAATCCTCGGGTTGTTTTTCCAGCAGCGAATCGTCTATATCATCGGCAAAGACGGGACGATCGTCTACGCGAAAAAAGGCAATCCTCCCGTATCCGAGCTGCTTCGGGTCATGGAAGCGCAAGAGCAATAACGGGCGAACGGCGGTTGGGGAGATATCCGCTTGCATTGAAGGGCCAAAACAAGGATAATACAAGTACAAATGAGAATGTATGTTTGGTGGTTATCCGCTATGAAAAAATTCCTTCATCTGGATATCGACGCGTTTTTCGCCAGTGTAGAGCAGCTTGACCGCCCCGAGTTGCGCGGCAAGCCGGTCATCGTCGGGGGAACAGCCAATCGCGGCGTCGTCTCGACGTGCAGCTACGAGGCGCGCAAGTACGGTGTTCGCTCTGCCATGCCTGTCGCGATGGCGAGAAAAAAATGCCCGCAGGGTGTGTACCTCCCCGTCCGCTATGGGCGTTACATCGAGAAATCGGCGGAAGTCAGGGAGATTTTCACTTCCTATACGGCGCGTTACCAAACGGTCGGGTTGGACGAAGCCTACCTGGACGTCACGGACTACGAGAATGCCGTTCCCGTCGCGCGCGAGCTCAAGCGGCGAATCAAACGGGAGACAGGATTAACCTGTAGTATCGGTCTTTCCTATAATATGTCGCTGGCGAAAATCGCCAGTGATTTGAAAAAGCCGGATGCTTTTGTCATCATTCGTCCCGAGCAGGCGCTGGACGTACTGCGCCCTTTGCCGATCGGAACGCTGCACGGCGTCGGAAAAAAATCGCAGGAATTGCTCGCCAAAAAGGGCATTGCTACGGTCGAGGACTTTTGGCAACTGTCTCTGGACGAGGTCGTGCAACTGTTCGGCAAGTTTGGCCGCTCGCTGTACGACCGCTCCAGAGGGGAAGACAGCCGGGAGATCGTGATGGATCGCGCACCGAAGTCGACGAGCCGCGAGACGACGCTGTCTTTTGACTTGTATGACCGCGAGTCGATCGCGCCGATTGCCTATTCCTTGCTGCGGGAAGTCGAAGAGGACGTGCGCCAGGATGGGGTCGAGCCGCAGACGATTACGCTCAAGATCAAGTACGCCGATTTTACGCAACGGACGAAACAGCACAAGGCAGTCGCAGGGGCCAACTGGCAAGAACTTCTGGACGATTTGCTCGATGCGTTTGATTACTCGCCGGGTGTCAGGCTGGTCGGAGTTGGCTTTTCCAATTTTGCCGAGCCGAAACAGGAGCGCTACGAGCAATTGTCCATGTTTCCTTGGAAGCTGGGGAGATAGGAGGAGGGGCAATGGGCGAGGAGAACCCGTTTCATTGTTGTGCGACCTGTACGCATTTTCGCGTGGAAAAAGCGCCCGGCGGCGTGACTTATCGCTGTTCGCGGCTGACGTACGAGACGCGTCCGGACTACCGTTTTCAGTGCTGGACTCCGACGGAGCGGGTCAAACGTTTGATGGAGACGAGACAACAACCGTTCGATAGCGAATAAAAGACGACACCCCCGATTGCCACGTACTAGCGTGACAGCGGGGGTGTTGTTTGTTTGGCTGGAGCATGTGGTTGCTTCGTCAGTGGCTTGGTCACTCGGTCGCTACCAGCAGCATTCGTCTGTGCGTTTCCTTTAGACATTAAGACGAATGCATCTCGCCTTTTGACGAAGAGACACGCACGGCTCCACTCGCTTTGAGCTGGAGGAACAGCATGATGCCGAAGCCAAGCACGGCTGCTGCCACAACGAGGATGGCAGACGATACAGGCAACAAATCCGTCAAAATGCCGCCTGCCAACGGCCCGGCTACCATGCCGATCCCGTGGAACATGTTGAACAAAGCGTAGGCTGTGCCATAGGCGCCGCTTCCCCCTTGGTCGATGATGCTGCCCAAAGTCGGGAGCGTGGGTGACAGCGTAAAGCCTACGCCTGCGCCGACAAGCGCCATCGCAATTCCCGCCTGCCACAGCGAGCCAGCCCATACCAGTGAAGGCATGAAGACAGCGAGGAGGACGATTCCGGCGAACATCAGCTTATACGGATTAAAACGGTTGGACAGCGAGCCTGCTACCGGGGCAATCAATCCGTAGGCCAAAGTCATCGCTGCAAACAGCAAGCCGATCGCAGTCGGGGTGATGCTGAACTTTTGCGTTAAAAAGACGGGCAGCGTCGGCTCCAAGAGGCAGAGCGATACTTCCGCCAGCAGGACGATTCCGGCGATGAAGACGACCTGTGGATTGCGTAAAAATCCGCCTACCGCAAGCTTTTCGCTGGCTGTACGAGCCGCTTCTTCCTTCAGGAACAAAAAGACGAGCACGATGTTGATGACCGTAAAGGCCGCAGCGGCGAGAAACGGCATCCGGTGATCGCTGATCTCAAACAGCCAGCCGCCGATCGGTGCGCCGAGCAAAGTGCCTGTAGAAATAGCGGTCAACGCCGTTCCCATGACCGCTCCGCGCATTTTCGGAGGGAACAGGTCAGCGAGCAGGGCGAGAGCGGTCGGCCAAGTCGCAGCCGCTGCAATCCCTTGCACGAAGCGGGCAGTAATCAACAAGGCCATGGTGTCAGAGAACGCGAACAGCAGCGTGGAAGCTGCCAGCCCAATCAAGCCGACCAACAGCACGGCACGTCTGCCCAAGCGGTCCGAGATCGGGCCGAAGATCGGAGTGGCGAGCAGCATGGCGACCGCATAGCTGCTGAACAGAATGCCCATCATGGTAGAGGAGGGCTTTAGCGTCTCGGAAAAATAAGGGACGATTGGAATCAACAGACTGTAGAGCAGCATATCGATGAACAAAATCAGAATCACGAACAGCAAGCCAGTGCGTTGCGCTTTTGTCATTTGGGTAAAAACAGCCATGGTGAACACCTCATTTCAAGTCTTGTACTCGAAAAACTATTTTTGTTTTATTAGTTTTCGCAAAAAAAGGGAATAAAAGGGGCTACCTTTTATCCACAGGGATCAGGCCGTACAACAGAACATCGACAATCGCCGCCAAAGCTTCGGAAACCGTAATCTGGTTTTTCATGTAAAAGCGCTGATCCAGTGTCGAATTGACGGCGTCGATGATCAGCTTCATCACTAATGTCATGTTCATGTTGACGATCAGCCCCTCTTTGACCCCTTGTTCAATCAGGGCGCGCAGCGTCTGCCAATCGTCCGAGAGCGCGGAGTCGACCAGCGCCCATTGCTCCGGGTAGTAGCGCTTCATCTGTTCAAGAATGCGCAAATCGTAAAACTCGTAGTGTGTCGGCAACACGAGCATGACGCCTTTGATTTTATCGAGGAGAGAAAGACTGTCGTCAGCGAGAATTTGCCGGGTTTTTTCATCGCCCTCGGCAAACGTCTGGGAGATGATTGTTTCGAGAATCTCCACTTTGGAAGAAAAATGCTCATACAGCGTTCGCTTGCTGATCCCCAGCCTGCGCGCCAGGTCGTCCATGGAAAACTTCATGCCTTTTTCTCTGATCTCTTCAATAAAACCTTTCATGATTCGGTCTTTCATCTTCAGCGACCCCCTGCCTGACTTACGGGTGAAAACTATTTAAACAAAAACAGTTTTATAAGTACCGCCATTATGACACACTCTGATTGTCCGTGGCAAGGGGCGGCGCAAGCTTTTTCTTTTGCAACAGAGTGGTCGATTATGGTATAGTAGGTGCCGAAATCGCGGTTAATGGCTGCACATCATTTGGAGGTGCCCCGTGTTTTTAAACAAGCTGATGCCCAGTCAGTTCGTAGAGTCAATCCATCACATTGATATAGATCAATTGAAACGAAATAAAATCCGTGCGGTGATAACAGACCTGGACAATACGTTGGTGGAGTGGGACAGGCCGGAGGCTACTCCGGAGGTAATCGACTGGCTGGCCCGGATGCAGGAAGCAGGCATTCAGGTCACCGTTGTGTCCAACAACAACAAGGAGCGCGTACACCGCTTCTGTGCACCACTCGATCTCGGTTTTATTTGTGCGGCGAAAAAGCCGACCAACCGTGCCTTTTTGCAGGCAGTTCGGCAAATGAACGTGACCATCGCCGAGACTGTCGTGATTGGCGATCAATTGTTTACTGATGTGCTGGGGGGAAATCGACTGGGGTTTCATACGATCCTGGTCGTGCCTGTGGCCCAGACGGACGGTTTCTGGACGCGCTTTAACCGTCAGATGGAGCGCGTGGCTTTAAGCTGGATGGAAAGGAAAGGAATGGTTTCGTGGAGGAGAAAAGCATGACGGAACAAACACTCGGCTCTTGTGCCGGATGTGGGATCGCGATTCAGACAGAGGATGCGAAAAAGCCCGGCTATGCGCCGGAGTCGGCATTGGGGCGCAAGGTCGTCATCTGTCAGCGCTGCTATCGCATCAAGCATTACAATGAAGTCGCTCCGGTAGGAATGGGTGACGACGACTTCCTGAAAATTTTGGATGGCATCGGCTCTACGCAATCGCTGGTCGTCATGGTCGTCGATATTTTTGACTTCCAAGGCTCCTGGCTCAGAGGGCTGCCGCGCTTTGTCGGGAAAAACCCGATTTTGCTCGTGGGCAACAAAGTGGACTTGCTGCCGAAAAACATCAACCTGAACCGCGTGCGCAACTGGATGCAGCATGAAGCGAAAGAGCGCGGCTTGCGCCCGGAAGACATCGTGCTGATCAGCGCGCAAAAAGGACTGCATATCGACGAACTGTTGAATCGGATCGGGGAGCTGCGCAAAGGGCGCGACGTGTACATCGTCGGAGTGACCAATGTCGGCAAATCGACGATGATCAACCGCATCCTGCACGATTACGGAGCCGCAGAGCTGGAGATCACGACATCGCCGTTCCCTGGCACGACGCTCGATAAAATCGAAATTCCGCTGGAAGACGGCCGCTCCATTTACGATACGCCGGGCATCATCAACCGCGATCAGATTGGACATATGGTGTCGCCAGCCGATTTGCGCAAAATCACTCCGAAAAGCCGGATCAACTCCAAAGTATACCAGCTCGAAGCTGGACAAACTCTGTTTCTCGGCGGCTTGGCACGCATCGACTTTGTGCGTGGATCTAAACAGCCGTTTGTCGTTTATGTAGACAACGACCTGTACATTCATCGCACGAAGCTGGAAAAGGCGGACGAAGTGATGGAAAAGCATCACGGCACGCTGCTGGTGCCTCCGACAGGAGAAGAAGCGGCAAAAGCGCTCCCGCCGTTCGTCAAGCATTCCTTCAAGGTGACCCAATCGCAAATGTCTACGGATATCGTCATCTCCGGGCTGGGCTGGGTGACCATTCAAGGCAAGTACGAAGCGAACGTCGTGGTTCACGCGCCAAAAGGAGTAAGCGTGGGCATGCGCCGCGGGCTGATCTAGCCAGTCCAACAAGTATCCGCATATGGCGCTCCCTTTTTCGTGCCATATGCTAGAGAGAGAAGCTACGGGGGAGGAAATGCTCCATGATTACAAGCAAAACGCAGTTGGTTGGCCTGTTCGGACATCCGGTTTCCCATTCCCAATCTCCGATGATGCACAATGCTGCTTTTTCCGAGACCGGACTTGGATTCGCTTATGCGGCGTTTGACGTAGACCCGGAAGACTTGGCGGACGCGGTAGCGGGGATTCGCGCATTGGGCTTGCGCGGGATTAACGTGACGATTCCCCACAAGGTGGCGATCATGCCGATGCTCGATGAAATCGATCCGCTGGCGAAGCGCATCGGCGCGGTCAATACGGTCGTAAGCAAGGATGGCAGGCTGATCGGTTACAATACGGACGGCATGGGCTACGTCCGCTCGCTTGTAGCGGAGACGGGGATCGTGCTGGACAAACAAATTGTTACGATGATGGGCGCGGGCGGAGCTGCCCGTGCTGTTGCGTTTACTTTGGCGGAAAAAGGCGTCAAGGAAATTCGCATCATCAACCGCTCGCGGGAAAGAGCGGCTGTACTGGCAGAGCATGTGGGAACAATCGTCCCGACGCGGATCGTGGAGCAAGGGGAAGGCAAAGACGCCATCGCAGACTCATCCCTGTTGATCAATACGACTTCCATCGGCATGCTGCCAAACGTGCAGGAAACTCCTGTGCCAGCAGAATGGCTCCATCCCGGCCTGACTGTCAGCGACCTGATTTACAACCCGCTGGAGACGCGCCTGTTGCGTGAAGCGAAAGAAATCGGCGCGACTGTCCACTCCGGCGTCGGGATGTTCGTAAACCAGGGGGCACTGGCATTTGAGCTGTGGACGGGTACAGACGCACCGACAGATGTCATGCGTGAGATTGTCTTGCAGCAACTGACGAAAACAACCTGATCAATCTTGATTGCAGGAACTAAAAGGAGGCATGCCGATGTTGACCGGCAAGCAAAAGCGCTTTTTGCGCGCAGAAGCACACCATCTCACCCCGATTTTCCAAGTAGGAAAAGGGGGCGTGAATGAAAATATGATCACCCAGATCAAAGAGGCGCTGGAAGTGCGCGAATTGATCAAAGTAGCGATCTTGCAAAACAACAGCGATGACAAACATGAGGTAGCAGAAGATTTGGCAGCAGGTGCGGGTGCCGAGCTGGTACAGCTGATCGGCCATACGGTTGTCTTGTACAAAGAGTCCCGGGAGCACAAGACCATCAAGCTGCCGTAACCATAAGGACTACCGCCATGAAGCATGCCGTCAAAAAAGTAGGGATGATGGGCGGGACATTCGATCCGATCCACTGCGGTCATTTGCTGGCAGCAGAACAAGCCAGGGAACAGGCCGGGCTTGATGAAATCTGGTTCATGCCGACGCACATTCCTCCGCACAAACAGAGGGACAGTCTGACATTGGCAGAGCATCGCCTGAACATGGTTCAGATGGCTGTGGCCGATCACGAGGCTTTTCGCGTCACGGATATCGAGCTGAGAAGAGAAGGCCCCTCCTACACCTACGACACAATGGTTCAGCTAACACAGCAGTTCCCTGATTGTCAGTTTTCTTTTATTATTGGGGGAGACATGGTCAAAATCTTGCCCAAATGGTACCAGTTCCAAGAGCTGCTTCGCATGGTACGCTTTATAGGACTCGCCCGGCCGGGCACCGAGCTGGATCGGGAGGCAAGCGAGTACGTCACGTTTGTGGAGATGCCGGTTTGGGACATCTCTTCCACGTTGATCCGCGAAAAGGCGGCTGCGGGCAAAAGCATCCGCTACTTGGTGCCAGCTGCTGTGGAGCGCTATATAAAGGAGAACCGATTCTATGAAACTCTTGACTAATCGGGAAGAACTGCTTGCCCGCATTCGGGCGCAAATGCATGAAAAGCGCTTCAACCACACGCTCGGAGTCGCCCAGTCAGCTCGCAACCTTGCCGTTCGCTACGGGGCTGACCCGGACAAAGCGGAGCTTGCAGGGCTGTTGCACGACTACTGCAAATGCTGGCCCGTGGAGAAAATGTTCGAAATTCTCGTTCGCCACGATATGCCGACAGAGCTTCTGGAAGGGGAAAAAGAGCTGTGGCACGCTTTTGCCGGGGCGATCGTCATCCAGACGGATCTCGGTGTGACAGATACGGATATTTTGCAAGCCGTTCGCTACCACACGACGGGGCGAGCGGGGATGTCCCTGTTAGAAAAAGTCGTTTGTGTGGCAGACTATATAGAACCGAACCGCATTTTTCCTGGTGTCGACGAGATTCGCGCGCTGGCTGAAAAGAATTTGGATCAAGCCTTGGCACTAGCTTTGGGCGGCACCATTCAGTTTTTGATAGAAAAGCAGAAAACGGTTTATCCGTTGACGCTGATTGCCTATAACGATTTGGTATCCCGCAAAGGGAGAGAAGGAGGGTTTTGATGGTTAAAACAGTAGAAGAGTTGGCTCGCTTGGTAGTGAAGGCAGCCGATGACAAAAAGGCAGAAAATCTCAAGGTGCTGGACATCAGCAAGCTGTCCGTCATTGCAGATTACTTCATGATTTGCCACGGAAACAACGAGCGCCAAGTACAGGCAATCGTGCGCGAGATTCGCGACCAGGCCCATAAAAACGGCTATGATGTTCGCGGGATCGAAGGGGCAGACGAAGGTCGCTGGGTGCTGGTTGACCTGGGAGATATCGTCATTCACGTCTTCCACCGGGAAGATCGCGAGTTTTACAACCTGGAGCGCCTGTGGAAGGATGCAGAAGAGGTTTCCTTCGCTGTGCAAGGGTAATAAAGATGGCCTACGCACACATGGCCGCCGTCTACGATGCGTTGATGGCAGACACCCCCTACGATCAGTGGCTCGACTGGATTGAGCGTAGCTGGCAAAAAGGCAGCGCACCCAAGCGGATTATCGATCTCGGCTGCGGGACAGGGACGATCGCCATTCCGCTGGCGAAGCGGGGCTATCGTGTCACAGGTGTCGACCTCTCAGCCGAAATGCTGGCGATTGCCTACGATAAAATGCGCCAGGAGCAAGTAGAGGTAGCGTGGGTGGAACAAGATATGCGCGAGCTTTCCTTGCCGGAAGCCGATGCGGTCATTTCCTTGTGCGACTCGCTCAGCTACTTGACAGAAGAGGCGGACGTGCAAGAGACGTTCCGACGCGTGTTCGCTCATCTTGCTCCAGGGGGAAGCTTCTTGTTTGATGTGCACAGTCCGTACAAGATGCTGCACGTTTTCGGAGACGAGACGTTCACCTACGTCGACGACGAGGTTTCGTACATTTGGCAATGTTTCTGCGACCCGCTTCGCCTGGAAGTAGAGCATCAGCTGACCTTTTTCATCCGCCAGCCAAACGGCTTGTACGAGCGGATGGAGGAGGAGCATTGGCAAAGAGCTTACCAGCCTGTGCATCTGATGCGCTGGCTCGCGGAGGCCGGGTTCACGGACATCGTCATTACGGCAGACTATTCGGACTTGCCACCGCAGGAAGCGAGCGAGCGCCTGTTTTTTTCCGCACGCAAGCCATAAAGTTTGACATGGTTGGTTCCAATTGACTATAATGGCGTTATAACTGCAAATTTCGACGCGTTTAAGAGGAATAGTAGGAATATGCCCCGCGAGCATACAGAGAGTTGACGGCAGGTGCAAGTCAACCCGGGATCGTCCGAACTCGCCTCTCAGCACTCGCCTTGAAGGCCATTTTTGGATGGTTGTGTAAGGGTGGGCGGCTCATCCCCGTTACGGATTTAAGCGGGTGGATGCTTTGCATTCGCCAATGTGGGTGGTACCGCGGGAGTATAAACAAACCTCTCGTCCCTTTCGTTCAAGCGATTGGGGCGTGAGGTTTTCTTTATATGGCCGAAAGGCAGTTTGGATCATGATGTTGGCAACAGCTTGGCATAGCCAAGTTTTCTACTTTTTTACCTATTTCAAGATGGGAGTGCTCTACCATGGTTTTCAGTCATCGTGAAGTCGAAAAAAAATGGCAGCAATACTGGGAGCAAAACAAAACCTTTAAAACATCAGAAGACCCAGGCAAGCAAAAGTTTTACGCTCTCGATATGTTCCCGTACCCTTCCGGTGCAGGGCTGCACGTCGGACACCCGGAAGGCTATACGGCTACCGATATTTTGTCCCGCATGAAGCGGATGCAAGGCTACAACGTGCTTCACCCAATGGGCTGGGATGCGTTTGGTCTGCCTGCTGAGCAATACGCGCTCGACACAGGCAATGACCCTGCGGAGTTCACGGAAAAAAATATCAACACGTTTCGCCGCCAAATCAAGTCTTTGGGCTTCTCCTACGATTGGGACAGAGAGATCAACACGACTGACCCGCACTACTACAAATGGACCCAGTGGATTTTCACGAAGCTGTATGAGCACGGCTTGGCGTACATTGACGAAGTAGCTGTAAACTGGTGCCCTGCACTGGGAACGGTGCTGGCAAACGAAGAAGTCATCGATGGCAAGAGCGAGCGCGGCGGACATCCAGTCGAGCGCCGTCCAATGAAGCAATGGGTGCTGAAAATTACGGCCTATGCGGAAAGACTGCTGCAAGACCTGGAAGAGCTGGATTGGCCGGAGAGCATCAAGGAAATGCAGCGCAACTGGATCGGCCGCTCCGAAGGGGCAGAAGTTACTTTTGCCGTCGACGGACACGATCAAAGCTTTACCGTCTTCACGACGCGCCCGGACACGCTCTACGGCGCTACTTACGCGGTACTCGCTCCAGAACACAAACTGGTTGAGCAGATTACCAGCCCAGAGCAAAAAGCAGCCGTAGAAGCTTATTTGGAGCAAGCCAAACACAAAAGCGATCTGGAACGTACAGACCTGGCAAAAGAAAAGACAGGGGTATTCACCGGGGCATACGCTATCAATCCGGTAAACGGCGAGCGCCTGCCGATCTGGATCGCAGACTACGTGCTGATCAGCTATGGAACCGGCTCGATCATGGCGGTACCTGCACACGATGAGCGCGACTATGAATTTGCAAAAACATTCGACCTGCCGATCAAAGCGGTAATCGCGGGCGGAGACATTTCCAAAGAAGCGTACACAGGCGATGGAGAGCATATCAATTCCGGCATGCTCGACGGTCTGAACAAAGAGCAGGCGATCAACAAAATGATCGAATGGCTGGAAGCCGAAGGCAAAGGAAATCGCAAAGTGACTTACCGTCTGCGCGACTGGCTGTTCAGCCGTCAACGCTACTGGGGTGAGCCGATTCCGATTTTGCACCTCGAAGATGGCACGATGAAAGCTGTTCCAGCATCCGAACTGCCGATCATGCTGCCAAAAACAAAAGAAATCAAGCCATCCGGCACGGGCGAATCGCCGCTTGCCAACATTACCGATTGGCTGAACACCGTCGATCCGGAAACAGGCATGAAAGCGCGCCGCGAAACCAACACGATGCCGCAATGGGCGGGCAGCTGCTGGTACTTCCTGCGCTTTATCGATCCGCACAACGATCAAGCCATGGCTGATCCGGAAAAGCTGAAAGAATGGCTGCCAGTCGACATCTACATCGGTGGAGCAGAGCACGCGGTACTGCACTTGCTGTACTCCCGTTTCTGGCACAAATTCCTGTACGACATCGGCGTCGTACCTACCAAGGAGCCATTCCAAAAGCTGTTTAACCAAGGAATGATCCTCGGCGAAAACAACGAAAAAATGAGCAAATCCAAAGGCAACGTCGTCAACCCTGACGATATCGTACACAGCCACGGCGCCGATACGCTCCGCCTGTACGAGATGTTCATGGGGCCGCTGGATGCTTCCATCGCCTGGTCGACAAAAGGCCTCGATGGTGCGCGCCGCTTCCTGGATCGCGTATACCGCCTGTTCGTGCAAGACAACGGCCAACTGAACGAGAAAATCGTCGATACGAAAAAAGCAACGAGCATGGAGCGCGTTTACCATCAAACCGTGAAAAAAGTAACCGAAGACTACGAGGGCCTGCGTTTCAACACAGGTATCTCCCAACTGATGGTATTCGTGAACGAAGCGTACAAAGCAGACGTTCTGCCGAAATCGTACATGGAAGACTTCGTAAAAATGCTGTCGCCAATCGCTCCGCACTTGGGTGAAGAACTGTGGGAGAAGCTCGGACACAACGAAACGATCTCCTACGAAGCATGGCCAACTTACGATGAGTCGAAGCTGGTGGAGGACGAAGTGGAAATCGTCATCCAGATTAACGGCAAGAACAAAGAGAAGTTGCTGATCGCTTCCGATTCGACCAAGGAACAAATGGAAGAGCTGGCGCTTAACAACGACATGATCAAAGAACTGATCGATGGCAAAACGATCGTCAAAATCATTGCCGTTCCTGGCAAACTGGTCAACATCGTCGTTCGCTAATCGATTCGAGTGAACAACCATACAAGATTATTTGCTTGCTACTTCTGTCTTTAGCAATCACTGCTGGTTAGAAGAGGGAGCATGATAATCCAAACGGAAAAAAGGAGTGGAGCCTGCATCGACAGGCGTCCCACTCCTTTTTGATTATCTGCGTGCGGGTCCGGCAAGCAAGCCTGTCACGCGGCGCCTGATCAAGCGTACTGTCACGCGCCCGGGTCAAGCGTACCCGTCACGCGATCTTTTATCGACCTGTGCAACGATCAGCACATATGCAAGCTACTGCGGCTGCTCATTCAAGTAACGGTCAAGCAGTTCCTGATCCTCGGAAAATTTCGCTCGTGTGCGCTGGAATACTTCTCTGAAAATGCCTGGAAACTTACTTTGCAAAGGAATCAAACCTTCCCCGGTGATGCCTCCCGGGACGCAGACCCGTTGCTGCAAGGAAGGGAGGGTAAATTTTTCTTCCCGAAGCAAGTCAGCCACGCCGATTAGCATTTGCGAGGTCAAATACGTAGCAGCCTCTGGAGAAATGTTTGTCTCCTCCACGGCATCTTGAATCATCTGCTGCAAAATGTAGCTGAGAAAAGCAGGGCCGCAACTGGCGATGTCCGAAGTGATGCGCAAAAACGGTTCGCTGATTTCGACCGGGGTACTGATGTGGGCGAAAAGATTGCGGATGTAATGACGTTGCTCCTCGCTAACCCGCGACCCGAACTCGCATAGACTGACTCCGCTTTGTGCGGCATTGGTAATGCTGGGCACGACCCGGGCGATGGCGCATGGCACTTTCGATTCCAGATGCTCCAGTTTGATCGGGCTGGTAATGGTGATGAACAGATGTCCCTCCGTCAAAACAGGGGCGAGTTGGGCAAGCAGCTCGCTGTATTCCAGCGGCTTGACGCACAACACGATGATGTTGGCTTCTCTGGCCAAGTCTGCGTTGCTATGAGCGACCGCCAGCCCGCCAAGCCGCTTTGCGAGCTGTTCGGCTTTTTCGATTGTGCGATTGGTGATGATCATTTGGCTGGGAGACAGCGCTTTGGCGGACAGCAATGCTTCAATTAAGATACTGCCCATGCTGCCCGTACCAATGAACCCGATTTTATCCATGGGCATACCTCCCTCCGATATTCTTTTCCCATTCTATGTGGCAATTTTGCCAATCATGACCGGATGATCGTTTATTGCGCAACGATGTGGTCTTTGATCTTCTCGAACATCTTGGCCCCGATCCCCGATACCTTTTTCAACTCGTCGACCGAGCGAAAACGACCGACTTGTGTGCGGTATTCCAGGATCGCTGCTGCCCGCGACTCGCCGATTCCAGGCAACGTCATCAGCTCCTGGACTGTGGCCGAGTTGAGATTGACCGTTTTGCCTGGTTGCTTGCTGCTCCCCGCACCTGGAGCACCATTCACGCCCACCTGGACAGAAGCGGGGGAGGGCAAGCCTACGCCGGGCAGGGGAGAAGTGCCGCTGCTGCCTTTTGCCGGGATGATCAAGGCGGTGCCGTCAGCGAGTGGCTGAGCCAGATTGATTTGATCGAGGTCTGCTTGTGGAAGCGCTCCGCCAGCCTCTTCGATCGCATCTGCGACCCGCTTGCCAGGCGCAAAGCGATACAGCCCCGGTTTTTTCACTTTTCCTTTCACGTCGACGTAAAGAGACGGAGCAGCTTGCTCTTGTGCCGCCCCGGCCGCAAGCTGCCTGGAAGCCGAAGCCGAAGCCGAAGCCGAAGCAGGCACCGACGCGTCAGGTGCGGCTCTTTGCTCCGCTGGCGTGGTGGCAACGGATGGCACTTTCGGCTCCGCTGCGCCCTGCGCATAGGCAGACGCAGCGATCGGCATGCCAACGGTCCCTTCGCGGTTGTCTCGCTGATAAAGCCAAAAGCTGAGCGCCAAAAAAGCGATGGCCGCAACGACCAGAATGAGACGGCGATAACGTTCCCACCAATCGAGAAGCATGACAAAAGACCCTCCCTTACCCCGCGCGTGATTGTGAAATCGCTCTAGTCACAATCTACGAAAAGTAAGAGAGGGTCTGCAAATTTTTTTCATTCGCTCCTTGCCGGTTAAGTTAACCGATGTGCTGCAAGGAATTTTTTTTGCGGCGAATGTCTACGTTTGGACTCACATACGGATCAAACGTATATTTTTGCTCGATGAAAATTTGGTGCCACAGCATGAAGACGAGAATCGTCCAGATTTTGCGGCTGTAGTCGGCATTGCCTTCGCGATGCTCGTCAAGCATGTAGAGCACGTAAGCCTTGTTGATCAAATTGTCGACCTTCGATTCGAAAATGATCTCTTTGGCCCATTTGTAAAACTCGTTTTTCAGCCAATGGCGAGTCGGAACCGGGAAGCCCAGTTTCTTCTTCGATTTGATTTCCTGCGGCAAGAAGTCTTTCATCGCCTCGCGCAGAACGTGTTTGGTCGTGCCGTTGGCGATCTTGTACTTCGTCGGAATGGTCGCAGCAAATTCGAACACCTTCAGATCGATGAACGGAACGCGCAGCTCCAGGGAGTTGGCCATCGTCATTTTGTCGGCTTTCATCAAAATGTTTCCGCGCAGCCAAGTGTGAATGTCCAGATACTGCATTTTCGTTACATCATCGTACTGGGAGGCGCGCTTGTAAATGTCCTCGGTGATCGTAAACGGCGAGACGTACGATTCAGAGCGTGCGATGTCGTCCATCACGACGCGTCTTTTCATCTCTTCGCTGAAGATCAGGGCGTTTCCGAAAAAGCGTTGCTCAACCGTTTTCGAACCGCGGATGAGGAAGTTTTTCCCTTTTACCTGATCAGGCAGGCGGTGGGCCATGTAGCCGATGGACTGGCGCATCCAGCCCGGCATGCCGGAAAACATTTTGAGAGAGCTAGGTTCTCTGTAGATGTTGTACCCGCCAAAAAATTCGTCGGCACCTTCGCCAGACAAGACGACAGTGACGTGCTCACTTGCCATTTGCGCAACGAAGTAGAGCAAGATCGCAGAAGGGTCTGCCACCGGCTCATCCTGATGCCAGATGAGACGCGGCAATTCGTCCATGTATTGCTGGGCGTTGATTACCCGCTCGAAGTGCTCGGTTCCCAAAAAGCCAGCCGTGCGCTTGGCGAAATCAAGCTCGCTGTAGCCAGGGATGTCTGATCCGACGGAAAAAGTTTTCACCGGCTCAAAGGTGCGCAGCATGGCGACGATACTGCTGGAATCGACGCCGCTGGAGAGGAAAGCTCCGCGCGGCACTTCGCTAATCCGGTGCTTGTCGATCGACTCCATCATCACATCGCGGGTTCCTTCGACGAAATACGAGAACGGCTTGCTCTCATCCGGCTTGAACTCCACGTCCCAGTAGCGTTCCAGCTTGATCTGGTCGTTTTCGACGATGAACGAGTGCGCTGGCGGGATGCGATAGATGCCTTGATACATCGTTTCCGGATCAGGCACGTATTGGAAAGTCAAGTAATGATAAAAACCGTTGTGGTTTACTTCGCGCGTAAATCCAGGAATCTCCAGCAAGCTTTTGATTTCGCTGGCGACCCCGATGGAATCTTGCGTCTCCACGTAGTAGAGCGGCTTGATCCCGAAGTGGTCGCGTGCGCCGAACAACCGTTTTTTGCGGGAGTCGTAAATGGTAAAGCCGAACATGCCGCGCAAATGTTTAGGTGCTTCTGTTCCTACCTCCTCGTAGAGGTGCAGGATGGTTTCAATATCAGAATCGGTATGGAAAACGTGACCGATGTCTTTTAACCATTGTTGCAATTCCTTGTAGTTGTACACTTCACCGTTGCCAATAATCCAGATGTCACGTGTTTCGTTAAACAGCGGTTGATGCCCGCCTTCCACGTCAATGATGCTTAAACGACGAAAGCCCAGGGCGATGTTGTCTTCGAGATGAAAACCATCGTCGTCTGGACCACGGTGCAGGATGATACCGGTCATCGCGCTGATCGCTTCTTGCCTAACTGGCATTTGCCGCTTGTTGTAGAGTGTTACGATTCCACACATATGAAATGACTCTTCCTCTCACTGGATTGCTCCTGCTAACTCTATCACGTATCGCAAGCTGGCGCAATCTCTTCTGAATGCTTGGGACTGTACGCAAAACAGTCGTACAGCCTAAGGAAAAAGGACTCTCGTCTCTTCTATTTTTGTCCGCACGCCAAGGGATATACTCTCCTAAAGAAAAGAACAGTTCGACAAAGAACGGAGGGAGAGACTATGTCACTTTGGGGCGCTAGTCTGGCCGTAATGAGCGGTTTTCTCCTGGCTGCCTACGTCCAGCCCTTTTGGATGGCGGGCGTTCTCGGCGCATGGGCAGCAGTCTTGGCGTTTCTTCCGCTTGTCTACCGAAGGCGGCTCGCTTTTTACTGCTTCCTCTCTATTCTAGCAGGTCTCTATTTTTATGGGTACGAGATTCTCCATGCGTCCACGCTGAAACCATCAGCTGAACAGCAAGCGGCTGTCTGGGTTCGTGGAGAGATTGCTTCTGTCGTCAAGCGGGACGGCGATGCTGCCCGTTTTTTTGCCACCATCAGCGAATGGGGGGAGGAAAAAGAGCGGTTGCGTCCGCTTGCCAGTAACGAAAAAATAGTTCTTCGCGTCCAATTAGGTACGGCTGAGGAAGCAGCTGCGATTGAAACGTGGCGGACGGGCAGCCAGCTGACGGCTTTTGTCCGGCTGGCTTTGCCGAGTGGGGCGCGTAACCCGCACGCTTTTGACTATGCCCGCTATTTGCATTGGCAAGGGGTACACGTCACAGGCGACACATCATTTGGCGAGGTGCGCACAGAGGCGGCGGCAAGCGTATGGGGGAGCTTTCAGGAGTGGCAGGAGGCGGGAGCGAGCCGGATTGACCGCTTGTTTCCCGATCAAGAAACGGCGGGATACATGAAGTCGTTGCTGCTTGGGGTCAGTCAGGAGGTGACGCCCCAGCTTGCGTCCATGTACACCAATTTGGGCCTGAGCCATATTCTCGCCATATCCGGCTTGCATGTGACACTGGTGACCTCGATGTTTTTGTGGACGCTGGAAAAAGCGGGCGTCAGCCGTCGCTGGAGCCTATGTGCGACGGTCTTGCTGCTTGTGGGTTACGTACTGCTCGTTGGCGCCAGTGCTTCCGCTGTGCGAGCCGGCTTGATGGGAGGAGTAGGTCTTGTCTGTCAGGTCGTGGGGAAAAGACTGGATGGAAAAGAGATTTGGGCAGGCACGCTCCTCGGCATGCTCGCCACGAATCCGTATCAGTTGTGGCATGTCGGCTTCCAACTGTCTTTTGCCGTTACGCTGGGACTTATTTTGTTTGTGCCGTACAGCCAGCAAGTAGCTGTCCGCGTGCCTGCGTGGATCAGAACACTTGTGGCTGTGACGGTTTCCGCCCAGCTCGTCTCTTTTCCGTTTCTGCTGTACCATTTTCACCAGTTTTCTCCGCTTTCCTGGCTGGTCAATCTGATTGTGACGCCTGTGCTGTCTTTTTCTGTCTTGCCGCTCGGATATGCGGCGATCGTGCTTGATTTGCTTCACCCGGCGCTGGCGACGCTCCCTGTCTGGGTGGCTACCCATTTGCTCAGCTGGGTACACGAACCGCTCCTGGCTATGGATCAGTGGCTGATTCCATTTACCTACTGGCCGCATCCGGAATGGTGGTGGCTCCTCCTGTATGCCTGTTTTCTCGGGAGCATGCCCAGTTTGTGGAAGCTCGGTTTTCATCGGAAACGCGACGTCGTGCTCTGTTTGGCCTTATTTCTCGGGCTTTTGGCGGCGGCGAGACAACCGTTCGCAGGCAGCGATGAAGTGCGAATCACGTTCCTGGATGTCGGGCAAGGGGATTCCATCGTTGTCGAAATTGGCAATCAGAAGGTATACTTAATGGATGCGGGTGGGACAATGCGCCATCCGGCAGCGGAGCCATGGATGGAAAAGCGCGACCCGTTTGAAGTGGGCAAAGACGTCGTCCTCCCGTTTCTGATGTCGCGCGGGATTGAGAAAATTGATCGTGTCATCATGACGCATGGCGATTGGGACCATATCGGTGGAATGAAAGCGCTGGTGCCCCGCTTTTCTTTTGGAGAAGTGATGGTGAATGCTGCAACACCGGAGGAGAAAGAGACGGAGATTCTCCAGATGTTCCAGCAAAAAGGCGTTCCCATTACGACTGGCACCCCTGGTCAGGTGTGGTCGGATGGGCCGGAAATCGAATGGAAATGGCTTCATCCTGGAAAAACGACTCTTCGCGGCAATGATGCGTCCGTCGTGCTTCAGCTGACGGCATACAACAAAACGGTCTTATTTACGGGAGATGTGGAAAAGGACGGAGAGGCGGTCCTTGTGCAAAACGGCTTGACGCCCGTCGACGTTTTGAAAGTCGCCCATCACGGCAGCAAAAGCTCCAGTACCGACGAACTGCTGGCAGCTGTTTCTCCCGAGGCAGCGGTCATTTCGGTTGGCGTGAACAATCGGTACGGACATCCTGCGAGCGAGGTACTGCATCGTCTGGAAAGCTGCGGTGCTGCCGTTTACCGAACGGATCAGCAAGGGGCGGTTACGCTGATTATCTCGTCTGCGGGACTGATTTGGAAGACCCAACAATTGGATACATAACATGGTTGCAACCTTTTATATGAGCGACCCGTCTGTAGGGGGGAGAGGAGATTATGCAGGAAGCAGAATTGATCAGGCTGGCGCAAACCGGGGATCATGATGCGCTTGTCGAGCTGCTTCGATCCATTGAGACCTCCGTTTACCGAAGCGCTTATTACATTCTGGGAAATGAACAGGACGCGCTCGATGCGGCTCAGGAAGTGCTCATACGCATTTATCGAAAATTGGACACTTATCAGGAAAAGGCGAAGTTTTCGACCTGGGTACAACGCATCGTCAGCAACGTCTGTATGGATAAATTTCGCGCGAAGAAGGAAACGGTCTCAATCGACGAACACGAGCTGATCATACCTGATCGAAACAACGTAGAAGATGAAATCCTTCTCACCGGACTGTCAAACGACATCCAGGAAGCCATCGGAAAACTGCCTAGGCAGTACAGGATGGTAGTAGTTCTCCGCTATCTGGAAGACTTGTCTTACCAGGAAATCGCGGAAGCATTGGATTTGCCGCTTAACACGGTAAAATCGTATTTGTTTCGGGCTAGGCAACAGTTGCAGGAACTGTTGTACGACTACCAGAAAGGGGGGATCGGTTGATGACCAACGAAGAAATTTGGGAATGCATGCAGCGGGATCTGGATGGGGATTTGTCAGTGCAAGAACAGCAAGTGCTGCGCAACCTCATCCAAAAAGATGCTGACCTGCAACTTATGTACAACCGTCTGAAAACTGTGTCGCAAAAGCTAGAGCAGTTGCCCCCTGTCGTACCCTCAATCAGCATTGTAGATTCGATTCTGCCGCGTCTGGAATCCGCCGCAGCGAAGCCTGCGGTTGTGCAATCTGCTGTGCTTGAGGAATCCTTGCCTACTCTCGAAGTTAAGCGCAAGTCGTCTTCCCTGGCGGAATCGAAAAAGTGGAAGCGAGTGAAAGTGTGGCTGGCTGGTATTGGCAGTACGGCAGTTGCTGCCTGCTTGCTGGTTGGCGTGCTGTTTTCGGGGAGTGAAGAAAAGCCGCTGCAGCCGGATGCGTTTCAAAATGGTGCGGACAGCACACCGCCTGTCGTGACGAAAGATCCGGTTGTTTACGGCCCGGAAGCTCCTACTCCAAGCACTAATCCATCTCCATTGAATAAAAAGGAAGAGGAGAAGAAGTCCGAAAAGGCGCCACCGAAGAAACAAACACACAAACCACCAGCAAAGACCGAGTATAAGCCACCTGCCAAGCCGCCTGCTGCTAATGCGACTCCGCCAAATAAAGCGCCCGCAAATGTTCCAAAGCCTGTAGTAGTGACAGAGGATAAGCCACCGTCATTCCCGGTTGGACTGGAAGAGAAATCGGACGAAGATGACAACAAGTCTGCGCGTGAAAAAGATGACGGGGACAAGGACGAGGAGAAAGACAACAAGAAAGACAACAAGCAGGAAGAGCGGGAGAGCAATAAAGAGAACGACGATTGATAAAAAGGTCTCTCCTGCTTTGCACATGCAAACGTGGTTTTTCAAACGGGACTGGCACCACTAAGGGGATTCGTGCGTAAAGTACATTATCAAGCACCCCCTGCTTACCGTTTGGGGAGGAGGAATCCCGGGGCTTTTCCCTGAACGTTTACATAGAGGTGCCAACGGATGGAAAAACCGCTGCCGACCGAACAGGTAGCGGTTTTTTTCTGTTCAAAATCGCTGCTTGCGGCTGGTTCGCCATCTGCTGCACCGATGAACGCGGTTGCAGGCTCGCAAAAAGCAGGCGGCCGATTGATTGTGCCTGGAGCAACGAACAGCAAACCACGGTGAGCGTTTTGTGCTATAATTACGCAGGAAAGAGCAAGGAAAGGGAGGGAACAGGCATGCCACTCCTCTCGGCGATTCGGGAAATCAGGCAAAAGCAATTTTCGCCGGTCTATGTGTTGTATGGCCCGGAGGCATTTCTGGCCGAAGAATTTTTGACACTGGCGAAAAATCAGATGATTGATCCGCAGTTTCGCGATCTGAACATGAGCGTATACGATTGCACGGAGACGGGGCTGACAGACATTTTGCAAGACGCGGAGACGTTGCCGTTTTTGGGCGAGCATCGGCTGGTTATCGCCAGACAGGCTTATTTTTTGACGGGGAGCAAGCCGCAGACGAAAGTGGAAAGCGATCCGGATGCCTTGCTGGGGTATCTGCAAAATCCGCCTCCGTATACGACCTTGATTTTACATACGGAGTCAGAGAAGCTGGACGAACGGAAAAAGCTCGTCAAAACGCTGCAACAAAAAGCAAAAGTCATTCCGTTTCCGTTGCTGAAAGATGCTGACTTGTACGGTTGGGTGGAACGGCAAGCGGACAAGTATCAGGCCAAAATCGGACGTCAGCAGGCGATGAAGCTGGTGGAACGCGTAGGGCAAGAATTGCGGCTTCTGGACAAGGAAGTGGAGAAGCTGGCCTTGTATGTAGGCGTCGGGGGAAGCATTACGGATGAGATAATCGAAATGCTTGGCGCACGGACGCTGGAGCAGGACGTGTTCGGGCTGATTGAGCAAGTAGCGTCAGGCAAGCTGGACAGGGCATTGCGCATGATGTACGACTGCATGAAGACGGGCGAGGAGCCGATCAAGCTGATTGCCTTGCTGGCCAGACAGTTCCGCATGCTGTTGCATGTCAAGCAATTGGCACCGCGCGGTTACTCGCAACAGCAAATGGCCGGGATGATCAAGATGCATCCGTATGCGGTGAAAAAAGCGATAGAGCAGGCGCGGCATTTTTCCGAGGATTCCTTGAAAAAGCTGCTGCACATTTTGGCGGAAGAAGATTTTCGCATGAAGTCCGGACAAGTGGACAAGCGGCTTGCCCTGGAGCTGTTTGTTGCGCGGGCGCATGCAGAGCGGCAGCGGACGACCGGGTAGTGCCTAGGGTCAATCAGCCAATAAAAAAACCCCATGAACAAATTGTTCGCGGGGTTTTTTCGGCTGGTCTCTTACGCTACAGGAGCGCTCAGAACGTTGAGCTTTTTCATCAAACGAGACTTTTGACGGTTTGCTGCGTTTTTATGAATGAGACCTTTCGAAGCGGCCTTGTCCAGCTTTTTCACAGCCACCAGAAGAGTGGATTTCGCCAATGCTACATCAGAAGCGGCGACAGCTTTCTCAAAGCTCTTGATGGAAGTGCGCAGATCAGACTTTTGAGAAGCACGGTGTGCGCGGCGCTTTTCGATTGTTTTGGTGCGTTTAATCGCGGATTTAATGTTTGGCATGTGTGTCACCTCCTTAGACGACCATAGACATACAGTCATACAACAAAGTAATTCTAGCATGCGCCAACACCATTTGCAAGAAAGGATTCGGAATAAAAATAAAGGATTCAAGCAACCTAGTAGCAGGAAGAAAACGGTCATGGCCGTTTTTACTTCGTGAAGGGAGTCGATGGAACATGGCGCACAACATTGATTTGTCAGGCTACTCGATTCGAACCGATCTGGCGGTGGAGGCTCACGAGCTGGCCCAGCAGCAAAACGAAAGCAACATCGAAGGCATTTGGCTGCAAGCAGACGACAGTGAGCCGAATATCAAAGTGACGCGACTGCACGTGCAGACCGAAGCGGCAGGCAAGCAAATCGGCAAGCTGCCGGGGCGCTATTTGACGATGGAAGTACCAAAGCTGCGCGACAACGATACTTCCATAGAAGAGCAAGTGGCGAAGCGATTCGCGATGGAGTTTGCCGCTTTTCTGGAACAGATGGGGATCACGAAAGACAAGAAAGCGCTCGTCGTGGGGCTCGGCAACTGGAATGTGACCCCGGACGCGCTCGGCCCGATGGTGGTGGAAAATCTGCTCGTTACACGCCACTTGTACAAGCTGGCGCCGGAAACAGTGGGTGAAGGCTATCGCGAGGTCAGTGCCCTGTCGCCGGGTGTTTTGGGCATTACCGGGATCGAGACGAGCGAGATCGTGTTTGGGGTCGTAGAAAAAAGCAAGCCGGACTTCGTCATCTGTATCGATGCGCTGGCCTCTCGCGCTCTGCATCGCGTAAACACGACGATTCAAGTATCCGACACGGGCATACACCCCGGCTCAGGCGTGGGCAACAAGCGAAAATCGATTGATCAGGCTACTCTCGGGATTCCGGTCATTGCGGTCGGAGTGCCGACCGTTGTTTTTGCTTCTACCATCGTCAACGACGCGATTACGTATTTGCTCGGGCATTTTGGACAATCCATGGTCGAGAGCAAGCGAGCGTTCAACAAGCTGTCGCTGAGTACCGTTCCCGAACGCAAGGAACCGTATACGGAGGATGATTTGCCTGATATGGAATCACGCAAGACGTTCATGGGGCTGGTCGGATCGCTTCCGGAAGAAGAAAAGCGGCAACTGATCCACGAAGTGCTGCGGCCGCTGGGGCAAGATTTGGTCGTCACGCCCAAAGAAGTGGATGACTTCATTGAAGGAGTTGCCAATGTGATTGCCACAGGCTTGAATCGATCTCTGCATCAGGCTGTGAATGAAGATAATAGCGCCGCCTACACTCACTAGACGGCTGAAGGATGAAAATAACTAGATTGGGAGAGTTGAGCTAGAAAAGGGTTCTATCGTCTCTATGAGGCTCATAGGCTAAAGCATAGACAAGCGTGAAAGAAAGCATGCGTGCTTGTCCATGCTACAGCCAGAGGAGTGAGACTGATGGCGACCCTAGTCCAACGCCAATTCGCTGTTCTTTCATTCATAACCGCTTTTTTGTTCGTCATGACGGGTGTGTTTTCGCTGGGAGGAAATCGCCTCGCAATCACCTCCTCCGCCATCCAGCAGGCGGCTTCGCATATATCGAGCCTGGCGATACTCAACTGGATGGGGCAGGAGATTCCAGCGTTGTCTGCCACCGTGCAAGCTTCGGGCGATGCCAGATCCAACAGCGTGACGGGCTTTCTTTTTCAGCTCGCGACGAACATTCAACCCGGAGATTTGCGCAGTCTGCTTGGCAGAGAGCTGCCGGGGATGGTAACGACAGAAGACGCCCGCTTTGTCGTTCAGGGAAAAGGTGCGTCGTTGGCTGATTTTTACGTAGAGTACCCAACGCGAGTGGCGGATACTTCCCAGCTCGTTCCGGTTGTAGAGCCAGCGACACAAGAAGCGGCGAAGCAGGAAGAAGAGAAGCCCGCTCCGGCTCCGGTAGCAAAGCCGGTGTCGACAGGCGGCAAGAAAATCGTGTTCGTCTACAATTCGCACAACCGCGAGTCGTGGTTTAGTGAGACAAAGCCTGTAGGAACGGCTGTCGATCATCCTACGCGAAACATCTCTTTGGTCAGCCAGCGTCTGAGCGAAGAACTGAACGAGCGGGGGATCGGCTCGGAGGTTAGCAAGGACGACATTTACCAGCAACTGTTGAACAAGAAAATGGACTACGCCCTGTCATACGCCCAATCGTTGCAGGTGGTCAAGGCTGCCGTGGAAAAAAATCGCGAGCTGCACTACTTTTTCGACCTGCACCGCGACACGGCTCCGCGCGAAACTACTACCGTAACGATCAAAGGCAAAACATACGCAAGAGTCATGTTCGTCATCGGCAAGCGCAACAAAAGCTACGAGAAGAACGAAGCGTTTGCGACAGACCTGCACAATCTGATGGAGAAAATGTACCCTGAGCTGTCACGCGGAGTGATGGAAAAAGGCGGAAAAACCGATCACGGCGAGTATAATCAGTCCATCTCTTCGGGAAGCATGTTAATGGAAATAGGTGGAACGGGAAATACGTTGCAGGAAAGCCTGAATACGGCGGAGGCGCTGGCCGATGTTTTTGCCGCTTATTACTTGCAGGCTGAGAAGGTAAGCAAAACGGAATCGCAAGAGCCTGCGAAGAGGTGATGGGCATGAACGTGACGGTGAAGCTGACGGGGCTTTTGGTCGTCCTTTTGATCGGTGTGGTGCTTGGGCTGCAAACGGCGGAGCGGGGCATATCCAAAGTAAGCGGTGTGCCGGAAGAAAAGGCGCAAACCTTTTACATCAAAAAAGTGGATCAAGGCCAGATGGAAATCGCGGTGATGGGCAAGCAGGTCCAGACTGCCGGGCCGGAGAAAATGGTCAATTACGTGAGCCGGGTGGGACTGACACTGGGTGACAGCATCAAAAACGGTGCGCAAATGTTTGTCGATTGGGTAGGAAGTTTTTTCGAGCCATAGATTTTGTTTACGCGCAAAAAGAAGGGGTGTACAAAGCCCCAGTGACAAAAGGCCCGCCAAAACGGGCTTTTTTTGTGCGCATGGACAGGCTCGGACAAGATGTCCCAAACGGCATAACGCAGACTGTGTCTGAGATGTGGGCTTCAAAAACATTTTCTGGAAGGAAATGGAGAAGGTGAAGGAGAATATTCTATATAGTCAGTAAAAATATAATAGTTAGAATTTATTGTGTTGCCAAAAAATTGTATTAATGGCATAATGTCTACTGATAGATCTTTTTCTACTGAATATATCGGTAAGAGAGGTGAGCCACGTGTCAGATCCTGTCCTGCAAATTGAAAACCTGCAAACGCACTTTTTCACGGACCGCGGCCAAATCCCTGCCGTTGATGGCGTGACGATCACGGTTAACAAAGGAGAAGTAGTGGGCATAGTCGGCGAGTCAGGCTGTGGAAAAAGCGTCACTTCCCTGTCTGTCATGAAGCTGGTGCCCAATCCGCCGGGAAAAATCGTCGGGGGAACAATCAAGTTCAAAGGGGAAGACCTCGTAACAGCCAATGAAAAGCGGATGAGAGACATACGCGGAAATGAAATCGCGATGATTTTCCAGGAGCCGATGACATCTCTGAACCCCGTTTTCACGATCGGGAATCAGATCGGCGAGGCCATTCGATTACATACAAAGGCTAGCAAAAAACAGTCGCGGGATCGCGCCATCGACATGTTGAAAAAAGTGGGAATCCCGCGAGCCGAAGCGATTGTCGATGAATACCCGCACCAGCTCTCCGGCGGGATGAGACAGCGTGTCATGATTGCCATGGCTATGGCCTGTAATCCGGAGCTTTTGATTGCGGACGAGCCGACGACGGCTCTCGATGTGACGATTCAGGCGCAAATTCTCGACTTGATGCGGCAGCTCAACCGGGAAGCGCAGACGGCGATTTTGCTCATCACCCATGACTTGGGCGTGGTTGCCGAAATGTGCCACAGAGTTGTCGTCATGTACGCGGGCAATGTCATCGAAGAAGGGGATGTCCGCACCATTTTGAAAAAGCCCAAACATCCGTACACAAAAGGGCTGCTCAATTCCTTGCCGAAGCTGGAAGAGTCGCAGGAAAGGCTCTACTCGATTCCGGGGAATGTGCCGATCCCAGGCTCGCTCACGGTCGGATGCCGCTTTGCACCTCGTTGTGATCAGGCGACAGACCTTTGCCGCAGCGAAATGCCGCAGCTCAAAGCGGTAGGAGACAACCATTTTTCCCGCTGCTGGCTGAGTGAATAACCCGAAAGGAGCATGCCCGTTGACAGAAGAACTACTCGTCGTAAAAAACTTGAAAAAGTATTATCCCATCACAGGTGGCGTCCTGGGCGGGGAAGTAGGTGTGGTGAAGGCCGTCGATGATGTCTCGTTCGCCGTCAAGCGCGGGGAGACGCTCGGATTGGTCGGAGAGAGCGGCTGTGGCAAGTCCACGACGGGACGCTCGCTGCTTCGGCTGATTGAGCCTACCGCAGGCGAAATCACGTTTGACGGTGTCAACGTTACAGCACTTTCCACAGATGAGATGCGCAAAATGCGGCGCGATATGCAGATCGTGTTTCAAGATCCGTTCGCCTCTCTGAATCCTCGTCACAATATTGAGAAGATTCTGGAAGAGCCACTTGTCGTACATAAAATCGGGACGAGTTCCGAGCGCAAAAAAAGAGTGCAGGAAATGCTGGAAGTCGTGGGGCTGAGCAGCTACCACGCGAGGCGCTACCCGCACCAGTTCAGCGGCGGGCAACGCCAGCGGATCGGCATCGCCAGAGCGCTCATGCTCAACCCCAAGCTGATTGTAGCGGATGAGCCTGTGTCCGCGCTTGACGTGTCCATTCAGTCGCAGGTGCTCAATCTCATGCAAGATTTGCAAAAGGAAATGGGCCTCACCTACTTGTTTATCGCCCATGATTTGAGCGTGGTGCGTCACATCAGCGATCGGGTGGGTGTGATGTACCTCGGCCGAATTGTCGAATTGACGACGAGCGGACAGCTTTACTCGAACCCGCTCCACCCTTATACAAAAGCACTATTGTCTGCGGTGCCGACTCCGGACCCGGATGATGTACGGGAACGGGTGATCTTGCAAGGTGACGTGCCAAGCCCGGCGAATCCGCCGAGCGGCTGTACGTTCCATACTCGCTGCCCCCACGTGACAGAAGAATGCCGCTCAACTCGTCCCGCTTTTCAGGACGTGGGTGATGGACATTTTGTGGCCTGTCATCTGTACAAACAGTAAAGCCGCACACGAGGATGACCGCCTGATGAAAAGGAAGCCTTTTTAAAGGGGGGATGCGAGGCAGGAGCGACACGGATGATGATGGATTAATGTAACATGCTTTCATTTTAGAAGAGGGGGATGTTTTCATGAAGAAGAGAGTTCTCTCCGCAGCCATGACCAGCCTGTTGGCTCTGGGCATGTTGCTTGCTGGATGCAGCGGTTCTCAAACGACACAAGCGCCGGCAGAACAGCCAAAGACAGAAACTCCGGCAGCGACTCCAGCACCTGAGCCAGCCAAATCGGGGCCTAAGCAATTGATCGTAGGCCGCGGCGGCGATACAGTCGGTCTCGACCCGATCGCTCAAACCGATGGCGAATCGTTCAAGGTGACGGAAAACGTGTTCGATACACTGGTAGGTTACGCCGAAGAAAGCACAGAAGTTGTTCCTTCTCTGGCGGAAAAGTGGGAAATTTCTCCGGACGGCTTGACGTACACTTTCCATTTGCGCAGTGGAGTCAAATTCCATGACGGCACCGATTTTAATGCAGAAGCCGTAAAATGGAACTTCGAGCGCTGGAGCGACAAGAGCCATCCGCAACATAACAAAGAAGGCTTCGAATACTACAACGACATGTTCGGCGGCTACAAAGGCGACGAAAACCATGTCATCAAGTCTGTAGAAGCGGTAGATGCGCAAACGGTGAAGTTCACCCTGAACCGCCCGCTCGCGCCATTCATTCAAAACCTGGGCATGTCCTGCTTCGCGATTGCCTCGCCAAAAGCGGTACAGGATATGGGACCTGAGAAATTCAACGAAAATCCGGTAGGAACCGGGCCGTTCAAGTTCGTAGAGTGGAAGCGCAATGACACCATTACGCTGGAGAAAAACCCTGACTACTGGAACGCTGGTTTCCCTAAACTCGACAAACTCGTGTTCAAGGTTATCCCTGAAAACACGGCTCGCTTGACAGCACTGACCTCTGGCGAAATCGACATGATGGACGGTGTGAACCCGGATGACGCGCAAACGGTAAAAGACAACAAGGATCTGCAACTGATCCTGCGTCCATCCATGAACATCGGCTTCGTCGGTTTCAACGTGGAGAAAAAGCCACTCGACAATCCAAAAGTTCGTGAAGCACTCGCATACGCGATCAACAAGCCAGCTATCATCGAAGCATTCTTTGCAGGACTTGGCCAACCGGCTGTGAACCCAATGCCACCATCGATCTGGGGCCACAACGGCAACATCAAGGATCGTGAATTTAGCATTGACAAAGCGAAGCAGCTTTTGACCGAAGCAGGCTTCCCGAACGGCTTCAAAATCAAGTTCTGGGCAATGCCAGTTGCTCGTCCGTACATGCCTGATGGCGTGAAAATTGCCGAGGCAATCCAGCAAGACCTAAAAAAAATCGGAGTAGAAGCTGAAATCGTGACGATGGAATGGGCGACTTACCTGGAAAAAACAAAAGCAGGCGAGCAAGAAATGTTCATGCTCGGTTGGACCGGCGACAACGGCGACCCGGACAACTTCCTGGCGACTTTGCTGGATAAAAACAACATCGGCGGAAACAACCGTACGCGCTGGGCAAACGAAGATGCGCACAAGCTCTTGATGGCTGCTCAGTCCGCTACGACCAAGGAAGAGCGCGAGAAGCTGTACCTGCAAGTGCAAGAGCTGATCTTCAAGGACGTGCCGATGGTGCCACTGGCTCACTCTACGCCAGCATTGGCTGCCAAAGCGAACATCATCAACTACAAGCCGCATCCAAAAGGCTCCGAGAGTCTGGAAAAGGTTGACTTCCAGTAAAACCGGATGGAATGTGAAAGCCAAGCAGGGTAAGAGGAGAAAACCTCTTCTTACCCTTTCTTTTTGCACCTAGCCATTATTTTTTTGTAAGGAAAGCGAGGAGATGGCATTGCTATCCTACAGCATCCGAAGAATTTTTATGCTCATCCCCGTTCTACTGGGCATGTCCATCGTCGTATTTTCCATCATCCGTGCCATCCCAGGTGATCCGGCTCTGACCATATTGGGAGAGAAAGCAAGTCCGAAAGCGATTGAAGATTTACGGGAAGTTTTAGGCTTGAACAATCCGTGGTACATTCAATACTTTGACTATTTGAAGCAAATCATCACCGGAGATTTGGGAGTTTCCCTGCATTCCGGAGCAAGCATCACGCAAGAAATCGGGCCGTATTTGGCCGCTACTACCGAGCTGACGATCGTCAGCATGCTTTTCGCTGTGATTATCGGAGTGAACGCAGGAATTTTGTCTGCGTGGAAGCAAAACTCCTGGTTTGACTACTGTGCGATGTTGATCGCCTTGATCGGTGTCTCAATGCCAATCTTTTGGCTAGGTTTGATGGAGCAATGGTTCTTTGCGCAAGAACTGAAATGGCTGCCATCCGTTGGTCGCGACAATTCGCGTAATCCTGTAGAGGCCATTACGCAGTTCTATATACTGGACACGATTATGGCTGGACAGTGGGATCAGCTGTGGGAAGTGGTCAAGCATTTGATCCTGCCCGGAGTGGCTCTCGGAACGATTCCGATGGCGATTATCGCCCGGATTACCCGATCGAGCATGCTGGAAGTGATGCGTGCGGATTACGTCAGAACAGCCCGGGCAAAAGGCTTGGCGCAGTTCTGGGTCGTGTACAAGCATGCATTGAAAAATGCAATGATTCCCGTGTTGACGGTGATTGGTCTGCAAACAGGCTTGCTCCTGGGGGGAGCGGTGCTGACCGAAACGATTTTTGGCTGGCCCGGCGTCGGCCGCTACATTTTCACAGCCATCGGAAACCGGGATTATCCGGTGATCCAGTCCGGCATCTTGGTGATCGCTACGATTTTCGTACTGATCAATCTCTTGGTCGACCTTCTGTATGCTTACATTGACCCGCGCATTAAATACCGCTAGAGGAGGGACAAAGGAGATATGGCAGAAACTCACGTACAGACTGTGACCTGGAAAGTAAAAGATGAAGAAGTAGTCTCTCCTTGGCGGGAAGCGTGGAGAGCGTTGCGCAAGAACAAGCTGGCGATGGTCGGATTGGCGATTATCCTGTTTTTCGTGGCGGTCGCTGTGTTTGCTCCGATGATCGCGCCGTATCCTTACGATGAAGGCGAGCTGGTCATGAAAAACAAGCCGCCATCGGGGGAGCACTGGTTTGGAACGGATTACAACGGGCGGGACGTGTTCAGCCGCGTCGTGTACGGGGCGCGCATTTCCTTGTGGGTAGGCACCTTTTCCGTCATCGGCTCGGTCGTCGCCGGAACGATTCTCGGCTTGCTCGCCGGATTTTACGGCAAATGGATTGACACGCTGATCTCCCGCATTTTTGATATTATGCTGGCGTTCCCAAGCATCCTGTTGGCGATTGCGATTGTCGCGATTTTGGGGCCGTCTTTGCAAAACGCGCTGTTGGCGATTGCCATTATCAACATTCCGACTTTTGGACGTCTGGTTCGCTCGCGGGTTCTCAGCTTGAAGGAAGAAGAGTTCGTCATGGCGGCGCGCGCGATCGGGATGAAAGATTCCCGGATCATTATGCAGCACATTTTGCCGAACAGCCTGGCTCCGATCATCGTGACAGGGACGATGGGGATTGCTACTGCGATCATTGAAGCGGCGGCACTCGGCTTCCTTGGACTCGGTGCGCAGCCACCGGAGCCTGAGTGGGGGAAAATGCTTTCCGATTCCCGTCAATACATTCAAAAAGCGCCGTGGACGGTTATTTTTCCCGGACTGTCGATCATGTTGACCGTACTTGGCTTCAACCTGATTGGCGACGGCTTGCGGGATGCGCTTGATCCACGGATGAAAAATTAGTTGTAGTGCGAAGGGCAGTAGGGACACAAGCGTCCAGGCTGCCCCTTTTTTCGCGTCTGCTGGCTTATTTTCTTTGGGCATATGCTGGAGGATTCATGAGAGAATTTTCCGCTTCTCTCTTCTTTTTTAGGCAGGAAAATGGTATTCTCAGGGGTAGAATATTGTCGAAAGAGAAGGTGACGCAGTTGTTCCAGGAGCGTATTTCGAAGCTGCACGATTTTTTGGCAAACCATGAGTTAGACGCGGTATTGATCACTTCTCCCAAGCATGTTTACTATTTGACCGGGTTTTTTACTGATCCGCACGAGCGTTTTATGGGGCTGATCATTCCGGCCCAAGGCGAGCCTTCGCTGATTGTGCCTGCCCTTGATCGGGAAGCGGCGGCGGCAGCATCGTTTGTTCAGACGATTCTTACACATACGGATACGGACAATCCGTACGAGATTCTCAAGCAGGCGTTGCCAGCGGGCTTGTCCAAGCTGGGCATCGAGAAAAGCCACATGACGGTAGAACGCTTCGAAGCCATGGGACAAGCCGTCGGTGCGCAGAGCTACACCGATGTGGAAGAACCGCTTCGTGAAATGCGCCTGATCAAATCGGCAGATGAAGTTGCCCGTTTGAAAAATGCGGTTCAACTGATCGAAGATACGCTTAGCGAGACGTTGAAAAAATTCAAAGTCGGTCAGACCGAAATGGAGATTGTCGCGGAGCTGGAATTTCAGATGAAGCGTCTGGGAGCAGATGGCCCATCCTTTTCCACGATGGTACTGGCAGGCGAAAAATCGGCATTGCCGCATGGAACGCCAGGTTCGCGCCAGGTGCAGGAAGGCGATTTGCTGCTGTTTGACATTGGCGTAGCAGCTGATGGTTACGTTTCGGATATTACCCGCACGTTTGCCGTCGGGGAAGTCAGCGAACAACTGCGCGAAATTTATGAGACAGTGCTTGCGGCGAATGAGGCGGCGATTGCAGAGGTTCGTCCAGGCGTGACTTTTGCCCATCTCGACAAGACCGCTCGCGACTTGATTGCCGCGCGAGGCTATGGCGAATACTTCATGCACCGACTGGGACACGGTTTGGGCATGGATGTGCACGAATATCCGTCCGTACATGGTCAAAATCAGGAAACGCTTCGCCCGGGCATGGTGTTCACCATCGAGCCAGGCGTTTACGTACCGGGAGTAGGCGGCGTGCGCATTGAAGACGATGTGCTCGTAACCGAATCAGGCGTGGAAGTATTGAGCAAGTTCCCGAAACAACTGACTGTGATTGGCTAACGATCACGAAACACACAATTTCATATGAATCTGATGGTGCTGGCTGGAATCGTTTGGTTCCGCCAGCTTAATAGGGAAGTCCGGTGAAAATCCGGCGCGGTCCCGCCACTGTAAACGAGGAGTGCCTAGTGCGCAGCAACCACTGTTTTTCGCCAGACGAAAAATGGGAAGGGAACTAGGCATGTTGATTCGTGAGCCAGGAGACCTGCCATGAGATCATTTGCAATCGACCCACGAGGATGGGACAGATGTAGAAGCAATCTTTAGAAAAGGCGCTCCACAAACGCTGGATCTATAGATATGTCTGCGTATGTCGAGCACCTCCCGATTGGAAAACTGGGGGGTGCTTTTTTCTATGGGTATCATCGTGGCAGCAACACGTGGAGAGGGGGAGATGCCATTTCCTGTATTGCCAAACGGAGCGGCTTTCCGTATAGTGTAGATGTAATTCGTAACAATTACGATTTGCATATCAATTGTTTTCATCGTACAGAGAACATGAAAAGAAGAGAGGGTAACAAAACAAATGAATAAAACACCTAAGAAAAAGAAAGCCTTGCAAGGATTTTGGTTCGCGTCTGTGACTGCAATCATGCTGCTCATGTCTGCGTGTGGTTCCGCAACACCGGCAGCCCCTGAACAAGCTGCTACCAAGCCAGGCTCGGAGCAAGCTGCTCAGCCTGCCGCTGGCGAAAACAAGCCAGTGACAATCGTCAACAACGGCATCGAAATGACTTATCCGGAAGCACCAAAACGCGCTGTCACCATGAACCAGCACGTGACGGAAATTATGCTCGCTCTCGGTCTGGCTGACAAAATGGCCGGGACTGCGTATTTGGACGATCAAATTTTGCCTGAGTTGAAAGCTGACTACGACAAAGTGCCTGTGCTGTCCGACAAGTACCCGACGAAAGAAGTGCTGATGGCTGCCAACCCTGACTTTGTGTATGCAGGCTGGAAAAGCGCCTTTGGCGATAAAGGTGTAGGCTCGATGGAGGAGTTGGAGAAAGCAGGGGTCAAATCGTACCTGCAAGAGTCTTCCAACAAGCCGGGCCCGACTATTGACGACGTATTCGCTGACATTGCAAACATCGGCCGCATTTTCCGCGTGGAAGACAAGGCGAACGAACTGATTGGCAAAATGAAAGCGGAAATGGAACAAACGACAAGCAAAATCGGTACCGTGGACAAGCCGCTCAGCGTGTTTGTGTACGATAGCGGAGAAGATCAGCCGTTCACAGCTGCAAACAACTACATGACTGCCCTGATCAAGGCGGCGGGCGGCAAAAACGTGTTTGACGACATTCAAAAAGGCTGGGCAACCGTGAGCTGGGAAGAAGTCGTGAACCGCAAGCCTGACGTTATCGTTGTCGTGGATTACGGCGACAAAACGATTGATCAGAAGAAAGAGTTTTTGCTCGCCAAAAAGGAACTGGCTGACTTGCCAGCGATTCAAAACAAACGTTTGATTGTATTGCCACTGTCCGCAGCCTCCGAAGGGGTACGCGCACCGATCGCGCTGAAAATCCTCGGCGAAGGACTGTACCCGGATAAATTCAAATAAAGAACGGCTGCTTAATTAAGGAGGGAACGGCCCTGCATAAGATCAAGATGCCCTTCATCATCGTTGCCCTGCTGATCGGGTTGCTCGTCTCGATTACGTTTGCGGTAACACTCGGCTCGGTGGAAATCAAACCAGCGACAGTGTGGAAAATTGCCTTATCGAATCTTCCGCTGACCAACCAGTGGATCGAAGTGGATTGGTCAAAAGGAGAGCAGACAATTATCTGGGATATTCGGTTTCCCCGTGTCCTGTTGGGGGCAGTTGTCGGGGCTGGTCTATCTGTTGTGGGGGTTGCGATTCAGTCTCTCGTTCGCAACTCCCTGGCAGATCCGTACATATTAGGCGTTTCCTCGGGAGCATCGGCTGGAGCGACTTTGGTGATTTTGTTCGGAGCATTCAGCATGTACGGACAATTCGCCCTGTCGTTTGGCGCTTTCACAGGGGCGCTTGTCTCGATCCTGCTTATTTTTACTTTGTCGCGAATCGGCGGGCAAAACTCGACCGTGCGCTTGCTCATGGCGGGGATTGCCATTTCTGCGATTTTGTCGGCGATTACCAGTTTGATCATTTTTTCTGCGCCAAACGAACACGGCATCCGCTCGGTGTTGTTCTGGATGAGCGGCAGTCTCGCGGGCGGCAAGTGGGAGTATTTGACCATCCCGACATTGATCGTAGTCATTTGTCTGATCGTGCTGCTGGCGCAGTATCGTTCGTTGAATGCGATGCTGATGGGCGAGGAGTCTGCCGGGACGCTTGGGGTCAACACGGTGCAATTTCGCAAGCTGCTGTTGGTCATTACGGCCCTGCTCACGGGAGTCATCGTCTCGATCAGCGGAGCGATCGGATTTGTCGGTTTGATGATGCCGCATATCGTGCGGGTTATCGTCGGTTCCGATCACCGACGCGTCTTGCCCGTCAGCGCCTTGCTGGGAGCGATTTTTCTGATCTGGGCGGACGTGATTGCCCGGCTTGCTTTTGCCCCGGAGGAACTTCCCATCGGGATCATCACGGCGTTGTGCGGAGGCCCGTTCTTTATTTGGCTGATGCTGCGCAGTTCTTATTCTTTCGGAGGTAGCGGACGATGAATCTGAATGTGGAGAACATTACAGTCGGGCTGGAAAACAAAACGATTTTGCACAACGTCAGTCTGACGGTCCGCTCCGGTGAGTTCGTCGGGCTGATCGGGCCGAATGGCAGCGGGAAGTCGACTTTGCTCAAAAGCATTTATCGCGTGCTGAAGCCGTACAGCGGATTGATTTCGCTCGACGATGACAACGTGTACCAGTTGTCTGCACGGCAAAATGCACAGCGCATGGCGGTGGTTCGTCAGGAAAGCTCGGTCGAATTTGACTTTACGGTCATGGAGATAGTCATGATGGGCCGCTCACCGCATAAGCGGCTGTTTCAAACGGACACGACAGCCGACAGCCGCATTTGTGAGGAGTCGCTGGAACGAGTGGGGATGCAGGCTTACGCCGAGCGCAGCTTTTTTTCCTTGTCCGGCGGGGAAAAGCAGCGCGTCTTGATTGCCAGGGCGCTGGTGCAGCAAGCGGAGTTTCTCGTTCTCGACGAGCCGACCAACCATCTGGATGTCCGGTATCAGCTGCAAGTCATGGATTTGGTCAAAACACTCGGAATTACCGTGTTTTCATCGCTGCACGATCTCAACATCGCCGCGATGTACTGTGATCGGCTGTACGTCATCCGCGACGGTGAGCTGGTCGCTTCCGGCACCCCTGATGAGGTTTTGGAACCCGGCTTGATTCGGGATGTGTTCGGGGTAGAAACGGAAGTAATCACTCATCCGCGCACAGGGAAAAAACACGTCTATTTCTTTTCCGAAGCATTGCGCAACGAGCAATCTCGACAGGAGGTCAAAGCGTTATGAGTGTTTACAGCTGCCAGGTATGCAAATTTCGATATGATGAATGGTTAGGCGATACGAAAAATGGCGTCCCACCGGGGGTGCCTTTTTCACATTTGGCAGGCTCCGTCTGTACGACGTGCGGCATGCAGGGAGAAGGGCGGCATCTACCTCTGCCTGAAGCCAAATACATCGGGCTGGAAGCCACTTACTACGATCAGTTCGCGGGCAAGGCGGGGATCGCCTTTTATCGCAACTGGCTCATGCAGGAAGCGCAGCTCGCTCCCGTGTCTGTGCTGGAGCTTGGGGTAGGCACGGGGCGGATCGCGATTGAGCTGGCGCGGTGTGGGCTGTCCGTCTGCGGCGTGGACAACAGTCCGGACATGCTGGAGATGGCGACGAAAAAGAAACGGCGCATGCTGAAAGACCAGGAGGATTTGCTCGTGCTCGTGGAGCAAGATGTACGCGAATTGCAGCTCGATTCCACCTTCACGCACATACTGCTTCCGGAAGGCATCTTTCAGCAGGCGACCTGTAGAGCGGAGCAGCGACAGTTCCTTGCGGTGATCGGACAGCATTTGACCGCGAACGGGACGGTTGCGATTGACTTGCTGCTTCCGCCCGTCAACAGCAAGTGGTCCGTCATGCAGCGCAAATTCGTTTTCCCTGACCGGATGGTTTACCAAAAGGTGGAGGGAGAAACGCTTTTGGCCGAGCAAAAATTTCGTTACACGCTGACGTACGAGACGTTTTTGGAGCAGATGGAACAGCCGCGCTACAGGGTGGAGCGGGAGCTGGCGCTGTTGTTGCCGGGAGAGCTGCATCTGCTTTTGGAAGCGGCGGGATACGAGATCGTGCAAAGCATGGAAAATGTCGTCTGTCACCACAGCGAGCTGCCAGAACAAACCGAAGAATACGAGGCGGATCGCTGGCAGCACGGGGGCTATCCGTTTGCGGAGCCGCCGGGTGCACCGGGAGCCGCGACGCGCTGGACGATCATTGCCAAAAAAATTTCTGCCCTTTCGCTGTAACAAAATCCGGACGGTTGCATCTAACCAGTAAAGGATTTGTGGGAAGGAGGTCGCGCCCTTGGATAAATTGCAGCCGACTGTCGAAGCTGCTTTTGAACAAATCATGCAAGACTACGGGACGCGGATTCTTCGCCTTGTCACTTTTCTGGTCAAGGATCACAGTTTGGCAGAGGACATTACCCAAGAAGTGTTTGTGAAGGCGTACCAGCATCTTCCGCGTTTTCGCGGGGAGAGCAGCGTTCATACATGGCTATACCGGATCGCCGTCAATGAATGCAAAGGCTATTTGCGGTCGTGGTCATTCCGCCATATCCTCCCTCGCTCCTGGATCAGAAAAGATGGCGAGCTGTCCACCGAAAGCCTCGTGCTGCATCAGGAGCAGCGGAATCAGCTCGTGGCTGAGGTGTTGCAGCTTGCGCCCTTGTATCGTCAGGTGATCGTCCTGCATTACTACGCAGATTTGTCGATCAAAGAGGTAGCTGACGTCCTTCGCATATCCGAAGGGACCGCGAGAACCCGTCTGCACAGGGCGAGGCAACACTTGAAGCAGAGTCTTGGGGAAGGGAGCGAGTGGGAATGGACGACAACCGATGGATCGCAAATTTGAAGGACAGGGCCGATCAAACCGTTTTGCGCGACGTCCACTTTACGGAAGCGATGAAAAACGGCGTGCGCGAGCGGATCAGGCAAAAAGACAGACTGCCGATTGTCTGGAAAAGGTTTGCGCTGCCCGTGGCGGGCTTGCTGCTGGTCGTTTGGCTATGGTCGTCCTTTTCGCTGAGTGGGCCGACTAGCCAAGGGGAGCGCGCAGGGAAGCCTGTGCCTGAACTATTGCCCGGCGGCCAATTGACCTCACCCGACTTGTGGAAGCCGATGCCGCAGCACTCAGCCACTTACCTGGAGCAAACTTTTTCGTACATTGGTGAAAAGCCTGTGCGGGCGATGACCGATCCCAATGAGCTGTACGAAGGGCAGACGCAACGCTTCATCTGGCTGTTGAACGGCAGCGGATTGTCACAGGTAGAGATCGTCGCCTACAGGACGGATGGGAAACGGGTAGAGCTTGGCAGCTACCAGGTGATGGGGCCGCTGCACGACGCGACCGGACATGTTCCAACCGGGATTGCCTTGCCCGATCCGGGCGTGTGGAAGCTGCAAGTTTTGGCTCAGGGAAAACACGTGGGGCAAGTTTTTGTCGAGGTGAAAAAGGGAATATCGCCAGCCAATCGCGATCTGGTGGAACCAATTATCCGCAACTATTTGGAGACAGAAGGCAAGCAGTTGGGCATAATGGCGGCGGACAGGCAAGTTACGCTGGAACTGCTCGGCGTGGATGCGCCGGATGCAGAGCGCCGGACAGTCTACGCCTGGGTGAACGTGTTGAGCAAAAATCCGCTGCACTCTTCTGGCGTCAGTGCCCCGATGGTTTTTCACATCGTTTACGACGGGCAAAAGTACCGTGTGCAAAATATGCAGATGCCTGAGGACGGTAACCGATACATGAGCAGCTTGCAAAAGCTTTTTCCGCCAAAAGTGCTGGAACAGCTTGAGAACAACCGGTAAGCCGATGTCTTTTCTTGCAAAGAAGCGGACCATGCCCGAACAGGAGCAGGTCCGCTTTTTCGATGGCACGCGCGAAGACGGCTAGCCGTAAATTTGCGCCCCGATGGCGAAGTAGCTGCCGTTGCGCTGGGGCAAGCTTTTGGCATTTGCGACCATGACAGGTGGCCGCGACGCCTTTTGAAAACCGTTTTGCTCCAAAAAGGCCAGGAATGCTTCCGGTCCATCCGGTACGTCGATTCGCACCTGTCCGTCGTGGTTTTGGATCAGTGCACAGAGCAGCTGGATTGCCATGTCCGCGTCCCGGGCGACAATCGGCCCGGCGATCAAGTTGATCGGGCCTTGGACAGCAAAGCCGTAGCCGACAACGGTGCCATTAGCATCTTTGGCAACCAGACAACGAGCCGCCTGGGCTTTGCGCATTTGCACAAAAAGCGAGCGGCGGCTGCCAAGCGCTCCCTGATCGAGTTCAACCACGCGTTCCAAATCCGTCTCTTCCTCTTCCATAGAAGCGATGTGATAAGGCACGGCTTTTGCGGCAGGGGGGACGACAGGTGTATCGCCACGGCGCAAAAACTTGTGGATGTGGGTAGCTGTCACAAAACCGAGTCGCTGGTAGAGCGGTTCTCCATCGGGCGTGGCGATCAGCATGATGGCCGTATCGCCGGAAACAGCCTTCATACAGGCTTCCATCAGGTCGCGCCCGTACCCTAGCCCGCGGCATGAGGAGTGGACGATAACCATGCCGATCGTAGCCAGCCCTTCTTCATATTCAATAATGGCCGCAGAAGAAACGATCCTGTCACTGTCATCTTTGTGTCCGAATACCGTACCAATAGACAGAATCGTGCGAATTTCCGCTTCATCATAGTCCCAGCCTACTGAGTCAGAGAGGGCGATCAGATCGGGAATGTCAGCGGCAGACAAAGTATGCAGGCGATGGGTCGTGCTTTTCACGTGGGATCAGTCTCCGTTTCGTTCAGGAAGCTCCGTCTGCTTCCCGTTTTTAACCGCTTCCGCTAACAGTGTACGTGTTTGGGCCAGACGCGTTCCGGCTCCATGCTCCTGCCGCGGCTCGCTCCAGGCGAAACCGTCGTCGGGAAAGCGCGGGATGACGTGCAGATGAAAGTGGGTCAGATCGTTAAAAGCGCCGCCATTTTGACAGAGCGTAATTCCGGCAGGCTTGTACACACTTGCAATGGTTTGAGACATGAGGGTCGCCGCTTCCGTCACTTTTTGCATGGTCACTGCATCCAAATCTGTCCATTCAACGAGATGCCGCTTGGGCAAAATCAGCATGTGGCCCTCGGAAAAAGGATCGATATCCAAGAGGCAGGTCACCCAATCGTTCTCATAGACGACATGGGCAGGCTCTGCGGATAAGGCCAGTCGGCAGCCAAGGCAATCGAAACGCTCCGCTTGTTGAAGCTCTGTTCGCATGCCAGTCTCCTTTTTTTAAGACCACTTTATCATAAAGAAAGTTTTGGCGGGAGCAAAAAACGTGGCAAGTGCCGTATTCTCTTTGGTTGCTCTTTGTATCAAGCGTTTGTTATAATTACCGTTAGTGTATTTTTGCGAGGCGCAATCTGTACGTTTGAATGGATTCGCGTGGGAGGGAACGAACAACACATGGATCGCCGTGAAAGACAAAAGAGGATTCGAAATTTTTCCATCATCGCCCACATTGACCATGGAAAGTCGACGCTGGCAGACCGGATTTTGGAGCTGACAGGAGCGCTTACCGCACGTGAGATGGAAGCCCAGTTTCTGGATACGATGGAGCTGGAAAAAGAGCGCGGGATTACAATCAAGCTGAATGCCGTGCGTTTGAACTATAAAGCAGATGACGGAGAGGACTACATTCTCCACCTGATCGACACACCTGGACACGTAGACTTTACGTACGAAGTATCCCGCAGTTTGGCGGCCTGTGAAGGAGCCATTCTCGTCGTGGACGCCGCCCAGGGGATCGAAGCCCAGACGCTTGCCAACGTCTATTTGGCGCTGGACAGCAATCTGGAGATCATTCCGGTTATCAACAAAATCGACTTGCCGAGCGCAGAGCCTGAGCGCGTGAAGCAAGAGGTGGAGGACGTGATCGGGCTGGATGCCAGTGAAGCGGTACTCACCTCTGCCAAAGCCGGAATCGGGATCAAAGAAGTGCTGGAAGCGGTCGTGCAAAAAGTTCCGGCTCCAGAAGGAGATCCGGATGCGCCGCTGCAAGCCTTGATTTTCGACTCGTACTTTGATGCGTACCGCGGCGTTATCGCTTCGATTCGCGTCATCAACGGTACGCTGAAAAAAGGCATGAAGATCAAAATGATGGCGACAGGCAAGTCCTTCGAGGTAACGGAAATCGGGACGTCCACGCCGCGCCAGACCCAAGTGGAAGAATTGACAGTCGGAGACGTAGGATACGTAGCCGCTTCGATCAAAACAGTAGGCGACACAAGCGTCGGGGATACGATCACAGATGCTGCCCGTCCTGCTGCTGAACCGTTGCCGGGCTACCGCAAGATCAACCCGATGGTTTTCTGCGGTCTGTACCCGATCGAGACAAACGAGTACAACGATCTGCGCGAAGCACTCGAAAAGCTCCAGTTGAACGACGCATCGCTGCAATTCGAGCCGGAGACATCGCAAGCGCTCGGCTTCGGGTTCCGTTGCGGCTTCCTGGGCCTTCTGCACATGGAGATCATCCAGGAGCGCATCGAGCGCGAATTTAACATCAACCTGATCACGACTGCACCGAGCGTAATTTACCGCATCACGCGGACGAATGGCGAAGTGTTCGAGATCGACAACCCGTCCAAAATGCCGGAAGCGCAAAAGATCGAAATGATCGAGGAGCCTTACGTGCTGGCGACGATTATGGTGCCAAAAGAATACGTCGGGGACGTTATGCAGCTTTGCCAAGGCAAGCGCGGGGAGTTTCTCGACATGCAGTACATGGGCGAAAATCGCGTGCAACTGAAATACGACATGCCGCTCTCCGAGATCGTCTACGACTTTTTCGACATGCTGAAGTCGGGTACGCGCGGATATGCGTCCTTCGACTACGAGCTGGCAGGCTACAAGCCGTCCAAGCTCGTGAAGATGGACATTCTCCTGAACAGCGAGATGGTCGACGCCCTGTCGTTTATCGTGCACAAAGATACCGCTTATGCGCGCGGAAAAGTCATTTGTGAAAAGCTAAAGGAACTGATTCCGCGTCAGCAGTTCGAGGTGCCGATTCAGGCGACAATCGGGCACAAGGTCGTTGCCCGCGAGACGATCAGCGCGCTGCGCAAAAACGTTCTTGCCAAATGTTACGGCGGGGACATCTCGCGGAAACGCAAGCTGCTCGAAAAGCAAAAAGAAGGAAAGAAGCGCATGAAGTCCGTCGGTTCCGTGGAAGTTCCACAAGAAGCGTTTATGGCTGTATTGCGCATGGATGAGAAGAAGTAAGAGCTTGAGCGAATGAAGCAAAGATGTTCGCAGCATCTTTGGTCATGCTCTCGATAAAAGGTGGACATAGCGACCTTCTGTGATGGTTGCTATGTCCCTTTTTTTAGTAACCCGCTTGTGCCAGTTCACTTTACAGCAAACTTTTGCATGAAAACATACAAAAAAGCCGCCCGGGTGAGCGACTTGATTGTTTGCGCTTCGCTTGACTAGCGTGGATCATAGCAAAAGTGGGTAGGGCATCCGTAATTGCCTGCAAAAGCACTCGTAGACAGAGACAGAACGATAAACAGAGCAAAGCCAATCGCGATCACTTTTTTCATAGCATCCACCTCCTTGCTTGAGGTATTTATGTAAAAATTATAACTTATTTCTAATTTCTGTAAATATCAATCGGACTGTTTCTAGCATTCATCCGTGGAAAGAGGAAATCCAAGGGGAGAGCAGGCTGTGGAAAAGCCCCAGACAATCATCCGTGGCTTTTTACTATTGGATGGCTGCCTTCTTAATAAGAGAATAAGAGAATAAGAGATTCGTTACCCGCCGTGTACCTGCGCTCTTGAGGGACACACAACACGTTTGACTAGAGTCGAAAAAATACATTATGATAATTTAGCCCTTACAAATGCTTGCAAGACCAACAGTCCAAGGCGAAACATCGTTTCAAACAACAACTGGATACGTTAGGTCTGCAAGAAACGTTTATGTCTGCACCACGCATGGATGATAAAAAGTAGGCCTGACCTCGTGTCAGGTCTTTTCCATTCGCCCGCTGGAACGGAGCGTAACGAAGACAGGCATTCGCCTGTATTTTGAACAAAAGGAGGGGAAGAGATATGACGCCGCAATCGGTTTACATCCACATTCCCTTTTGTACGAATAAATGCTATTACTGCGATTTCAACTCGTTCGTGACAAACAACCCGCAATTGATCTGGGATTACCTGGACGCTTTGGATAAAGAAATGGAGCTGACGTTTCGCGAGCGACCTGTGCAGGAGGTCAAAACGATCTTTGTCGGCGGCGGCACCCCTACGTTCCTCGATCATGCCCAAATGCGAGCGTTTTTGCAGATGGTCCAAAATCACCTGGGCAAGCATTGGGCAGCGGATATCGAGTTTTCCATGGAAGCGAATCCCGGTACGACAGATAGCGAAAAGCTGCGCATCATGCATGAGCTTGGCGTCAACAGGCTGAGCTTCGGCGTGCAGTCGTTTGACAACGCGCTTTTGAAACGGCTGGGACGGATTCACGACCGCGACGATGTGTACCGCAGCATCGAGAATGCGAAAGCAGCAGGATTCGCTAACATCAGCATCGACTTGATGTTCGGCTTGCCGGATCAAACGATGGAGATTTTCCGCCAGACGCTGGAGAAAGCGTTCGAGCTGGGCACGAAGCACTTTTCCGCATACAGTCTCAAGGTCGAGGAAAATACGCTATTTCACACGCTCTATCAAAAGGATCAGCTTCCGCTCCCGTCCGAGGAGGCAGAGCTTGCGATGTACATGGTGCTGATTGAAGAGATGGAACGCCGCGGCTATCAGCAGTACGAGATCAGCAATTTCGCCAAGCCGGGCTTTGAGAGCAAACATAATAAAACGTATTGGCTCAATCGTGAATACTATGGTTTGGGTGCAGGCGCCCACGGCTACGTTTGCGGCGAGAGGCATGTCAACGCCGGACCGCTTGCGATCTATTTGCAAAAATGCAAAGAAGGTTTGCCGCGGGTGGAACAGTTTGCCGTTCCGCAGGAAGATGCGATGGAAGAACAGATGATTTTGGGGCTGCGCCTGCGGGAAGGAGTCGATCTCGCCCAGTTCGCATCGCGTTTTGGCGTATCTGCGCACGAAGTTTTTGAGACGATAATAAAAGAAGAGATTGCCAAAGGCATGCTGGAAGAGCAAAACGGCTGTCTCAAGCTGACCAAGCGGGGGCTTCCGCTCGGAAATGAGGTATTTGCCCGTTTTCTCCGCTAACAAGCGGGAGCAGTTGGCGAAATATGTGAGATTTTGACGGCGGATATCGTGGAAGTCCGTTGACAAATCCTTCTTCTATTGATACCTTAGTAAATAGATTTAGCACTCGTTAGGTATGAGTGCTAACAAAACCGCTCCGACATTGCGGGCGATACCTTTTTTCACTTTTATGCTCAACGGGGAGGCGAGCGACATCCATGTTATCTGACCGTCAACAACTGATTTTGAATGCGATTGTCGATAATTACATTCATTCTGCCGAACCGGTTGGTTCCCGAACCATTTCCAAACGCGAGGACATCGGATTTTCTTCGGCAACCATCCGTAACGAGATGTCCGATCTGGAAGAGTTGGGATACTTGGAGCAGCCTCATACGTCGGCCGGGCGAGTTCCTTCTACAAAAGGGTACCGTTTTTACGTCGACAACCTGATTCAGCCGCAGCTCTTGAACGAGGCCGAATTGGGCAAACTGAAGCAGTTGTTTGCCGAGCGTATTCTGCACTCCGAACAGGTCGTGGAATACACCGCTCAAATTCTTTCCCAGTTGACGAATTACACGGCAATTGTCCTGGGACCGGAAATTTTTGAGCATCGGTTAAAACATATTCAAATCGTTCCTCTGAACGAGACACAGGCGGTGGCGATTGTCGTCACCCATACCGGACGAGTAGAGAACAAGCTGATCGACCTTCCCGAAGGCATCGGCGCAAGCGAAATCGAGCGCCTTGTCAACTTGTTGAATGCCAAACTGACCGACGTGCCGCTGTGGCAACTGAGACAGCGGGTCTATCAGGAAATATCGGGCGAGATGCGCCGCTATGCGGAGCAGTACGAAGAGATGCTGAAAGTTCTCGACAAGTCGCTGACACAAGAAGAGGAACGTGTATACTTACGCGGTGCCACCAAAATCATGAACCAGCCGGAATTCCGCGACGTCGACAAGGTCAAGGATATTTTGGAACTGCTGGAGCAAAACGATCAACTGCTGCATTTGATCGGGATGCCGGGAGATGGACTGACGGTGCGCATCGGCCAGGAAAACCAGCTGGACGCGATCAAGCAATGCAGTATTATTACGACATCCTACTCGCTTGGAGGCAAGCCCGTAGGAATGGTGGGAATACTTGGCCCGACGCGAATGGAATACGGAAAAGTCATTACCGTACTCAATTATTTGGCAGAAGGCTTATCGCGGATGCTGACTTCGCAGTTTGAGAAATAAATGGAGGAAGGCTCCCTGACGAGAAGGCAAGTCAGGCAAGAGCCCCCAGGAGGTATCGACGTTGAGCGAGGAAAAAATGACCAAAGACCCGGCTGCGGAAGACGAGCAAGTAAATGAGGCAGTCGACGCGCAAGACGCGGGCGAAGTGAACTGGGAGCAGGAAGCTGCCCAGTGGAAGGCGCAGGCAGAGGAGCATCAAAACCGCATGCTGCGGGCCATGGCTGACATGGATAACCTCAGACGCCGTGTGCGCAAGGAGCAGGAAGACCTGGCGAAGTACGCTTCCCTGAAAATCGTGGAAGAGCTTTTGCCGGTACTCGACAACTTCGAGCGGGCATTGGCTGCTGACAAGGAATCGATGACGGTCGAGTCGCTTTTGACAGGCGTCAACATGGTGTACCGCCAGATGGTGCAAGTTTTCGAAAAAGAAGGCTTGACTCCGATCGAGGCAAAAGGCGCTCCGTTCGATCCGCATGTACACCAGGCTGTCATGCAGACGCAAGACCCTGAATTTGATTCGGGTGTCGTCGTAGCAGAATTGCAAAAAGGATATATGTTCAAAGACCGCGTCGTTCGTCCGGCGATGGTGCAAGTGAACGAATAAATCGAGATTCCATCATTCATTCAGATGAGAAAGTGTTAGGAGGACATATTGTATGAGTCGCGTAATCGGTATTGACCTTGGAACAACCAACTCTTGCGTAGCAGTAATGGAAGGCGGCGAGCCAGTCGTTATTGCCAACGCAGAAGGAAACCGCACCACTCCTTCCGTCGTCGCTTTCAAAAACGGCGAGCGCATCGTAGGGGAAGCGGCAAAACGTCAGGCGATCACCAACCCTGACAACACGGTTATCTCCATCAAGCGTCACATGGGTACTTCCCACAAGGAAACACTGGAAGGAAATCCATACACACCTGAGCAAATCTCTGCCATGATCCTGCAAAAGCTGAAAGCAGATGCAGAAGCTTACCTGGGCCAGCCAGTAACACAAGCTGTTATTACCGTTCCAGCTTACTTCAATGACTCCCAACGCCAAGCGACAAAAGACGCTGGTAAAATCGCGGGTCTGGAAGTTTTGCGTATCGTGAACGAACCAACCGCAGCAGCACTTGCATACGGTATGGAAAAGACAGAAGATCAAACCGTTCTCGTATTCGACCTTGGCGGCGGTACGTTTGACGTCTCCATCCTGGAGCTTTCCGACGGTTTCTTCGAAGTAAAAGCGACTTCCGGCGACAACAAGCTCGGTGGAGACGACTTCGACGATGTGATCATGAACTACCTCGTGAGCGAGTTCAAAAAAGAGCACGGCATTGACCTGTCCAAAGACCGCATGGCGCAGCAACGTTTGAAAGACGCGGCTGAAAAAGCGAAAAAAGACCTCTCCGGCGTACTGACTACGACTATCTCGCTGCCGTTTATCACAGCAGATGCTTCCGGTCCAAAACACTTGGAGATGAACCTGACTCGCGCCAAATTCGAAGAGCTTTCCGCTGAACTGGTTGAGCGCACGATGGGCCCAACTCGCCAAGCGCTGAAAGACGCAGGCTTGACTCCTAGCGAAATCGACCGCGTAATCCTCGTGGGTGGTTCCACACGGATTCCGGCTGTACAAGAAGCAATCAAGAAATTTACTGGAAAAGAGCCGCACAAAGGCGTGAATCCAGACGAAGTAGTAGCACTGGGCGCTGCCGTGCAAGCAGGGGTACTGACTGGTGACGTGAAAGACGTCGTACTGCTCGACGTTACTCCGCTGTCGCTCGGTATCGAAACATTGGGCGGCGTGTTCACCAAGCTGATCGACCGCAACACGACAATCCCGACCAGCAAATCCCAAGTGTTCTCTACAGCTGCTGACAACCAGACTTCTGTAGAAATCCACGTTCTCCAGGGCGAACGCCAAATGGCGGGCGACAACAAAACATTGGGCCGCTTCACGCTGTCCGACATTCCGCCAGCGCCGCGCGGTATCCCGCAAATCGAAGTTTCCTTCGACATCGACGCCAACGGTATCGTGAACGTGCGTGCAAAAGACCTGGGTACAGGAAAAGAGCAACGCATCACCATCACGTCCAACTCCGGTTTGTCTGACGATGAAATCGACCGCATGGTAAAAGAAGCCGAGCTGAATGCGGAAGAAGACAAAAAGCGCAAAGAGCAAGTAGAAATCCGCAACGAAGCAGACCAACTCGTGTTCACTACCGAGAAAACACTGAAAGAAGTGGAAGGCAAGGTAGACCAAGCGGAAATCGATCGCGCCAACGCTGCGAAAGACAAAGTGAAAAAAGCGCTGGAAGGCGGCAACATCGAGGAAATCAAAGCGGCAAAAGACGAACTGTCCGAGATCATCCAACAAATTTCCGTGAAGCTCTATGAGCAAGCTGCACAAGCGCAGCAAAATGCTGGGGGCGCAGCAGAAGGCCAAGAACCGAAGAAGGACAATGTCGTTGATGCTGACTATGAAGTGGTAGACGATAAAAAGTAATCACGACGAAAGCATCAGGGGAGAGCTTTTCTCCCCTCGCTCTTTCGCGATGTGACCCCATGAAAGTCAAAGTCACGCAAAAGCTGACTTTGACTTTTTTTCAGGTCTGTCACATGCTATGATAACAGTTGACTGTCATGGGAGTGATTTAGGAGATGAAACGCGATTACTACGAGGTTCTGGGAGTAGCCAAGGAAGCCGACGCGGACGAAATCAAGAAAGCGTACCGGAAGCTTGCTCGCCAGTACCATCCGGATGTAAATAAAGACGCTGATGCGGAAGAAAAGTTCAAGGAAGTCAAGGAAGCTTACGATGTCCTGTCTGAGCCGCAAAAGCGCGCGCAATACGACCGTTTCGGTCATCAGGACCCGAATCAGGGCTTTGGCGGCGGCGGTTTTGATACGTCGGGCATGGGCGGCTTCGGAGACATTTTTGACATGTTCTTCGGTGGTGGCGGCAGACGCGCGAATCCGAACGCGCCGCGCAAAGGGGCCGATCTGCAATTTGGCCTGAGCATCGATTTTATCGACGCGATTTTCGGAAAAGAAACCGACGTGGAAATCCCGAAAGAGGCAGAGTGCGATACGTGCCTCGGCTCTGGTGCCAAGCCGGGAACAGGCGTCGAAACGTGCAAAACTTGTAGCGGTACCGGTCAGCAGGAAGTGGCAGCCAACACGCCGTTCGGACGAATCGTCAACCGACGGGTCTGCTCCACTTGCGAAGGCAAAGGGAAAGTGTTCAAGGAAAAATGCTCCTCGTGCCGAGGCAGCGGACGTGTCAAGGTACGCCGCAAAATTCACCTCAACATCCCGGCTGGTGTGGATGACGGTGCGCAATTGCGCGTCTCCGGCGAAGGCGAGCCAGGTGCCAACGGCGGACCAGCAGGCGATCTGTACGTTGTGTTGCGCGTGAAAAGCCACGAGTTTTTCGAGCGCGAAGGCAACGACATTTACTGTGAAGTACCGCTTACGTATGCACAGGCGGCGCTCGGCGATGAAATCGAGGTTCCGACGGTCGATGGCCGCGTGAAGCTGAAGATTCCGGCAGGCACACAGACCGAGACGTTTTTCCGCTTGCGTGGAAAAGGCGTGCCGCACTTGCGCGGCAACGGTCGCGGCGATCAGCATGTAAAAGTGCGCGTCATTACGCCGACGAAGCTGAGCGACAAGCAAAAAGAGCTGCTGCGCGAGCTGGCAGAGCTGTCTGGCGAGAAGCCGGGCCAGCACGGAACGGAAGACGAAGGCTTTTTTGAAAAAATGAAACGGGCATTCCGCGGCGAGTAATCGGTCGCGGTTTTGTCCGCTTGCAGGTTGACAAGTCCATCAGGAAAGCAAAAGTGGGGAGTGGTAGATTCGTGAAATGGTCAGAAATCAGTATCCATACAACAGCGGAGGCTACGGAGGCGGTGTCCAGCCTTCTCTATGAAATGGGTGCCAACGGCGTCGTCATCGAAGACCCGGAGGTGCTCTATCGCGAGTGGGATACCCCCTTTGGCGAAATCTACCAGCTCTCTCCTGACGATTTTCCGGCCGAGGGCGTATTCGTCAAAGCGTACCTGCCCGTTGACAGCAGCGAGCTGATCGATGTCGTAGAAGAATTGAAAGAACAGCTGGCGCAGTTGACCGAGTACGGTCTGGACATCGGCAAGGCTGCGATTGCCGTAAACGATGTTCACGAAGACGAATGGGCCCACGCCTGGAAAAAGTATTACAAGCCGGTTCACGTCTCCGACAACATGACGATCAAGCCGGTTTGGGAAGAGTACGAGCCGCGTCATCCGGGAGAGATCATCATCGAGATGGACCCGGGAATGGCTTTTGGCACGGGAACGCATCCGACCACGATTCTCTGTCTGCGCGCGCTGGAGAAGCATTTGGCCAAAGGCGATCGCGTGTACGATGTGGGAACAGGCACGGCGATTTTGAGCATTGCCGCCATCAAGCTGGGCGCAAAAGAAGTGCTCGCGATGGATTTGGACGAGGTGGCAGTCCGCTCCGCACAGGCGAACACCGAGCTGAACGGCGTGCATGAGCATATCGTCGTCAGACAAAACAACTTGCTGGATGGCATCGAGGAGCAAGTCGAAGTGATCGTCGCCAATATTTTGGCGGAAGTCATTTTGCGCTTTACAGACGATGTGTTCCGCTTGCTTCTGCCAGGCGGCACCTTCATCGCATCCGGCATTATTGCGGCGCGGGAAGCGGATGTGAAAGCCGCTCTGGTCGCTTCCGGGCTTGAGATCGTGGAAACGATTTTCATCGATGACTGGGTAGCAATTACCGCAAAAAAACGATAGAATAGTGAGGTTGGCGAGATGCAACGATATTTTGTCGAGCCACATCTCTTTCATGAGCATGAGCTAACGATTATCGGAGACGATGTTCATCATATCGTAAACGTGATGCGAGCGCGGGCAGGCGATGAAATTCTCGTCTCGGACGGAGCAGGGAGATCGGCGCGAGCCAAGCTCGTCAGCCTTTCTGCCAAGGAAGTCCAGGCAGAGGTGATCGAGATGCTCCAGGAAGAGCGTGAGCTGCCGATCCGCGTGACCATTGGGCAAGGAATGCCAAAAGGCGAAAAGATGGAGTGGATCTTGCAAAAGGGGACGGAACTCGGAGCGTACTCCTTTTTTCCGTTTTCTTCCGAGAGAACCATCGTCAAACTGGACGCTAAGAAAGAGGCGAAAAAGCTGGAGCGCTGGCGCAAAATCGTCAAGGAGGCTGCCGAGCAGTCGCACCGGGCCGTTTTGCCTGAGCTGCTTGCCCCTGTCTCGTTTCGCGAGGCGCTTGCGGCAGGTCAAGCCTATACGCAGCTGGCTATCGCCTATGAAAAGGAAGGAAGCACGACTGTTCATGAAGTGCTGGAACAGATGGCAAGTGGAGACTCCCTGCTCGTTCTGATTGGGCCTGAAGGGGGCTTCACCCCGGAAGAAGTGGCGCAAGCAGAGAGCAAGGGATTTTTGCCTGTTTCGCTCGGGCCGCGTATTTTGCGCACCGAAACGGCCAGCCAGTATGTACTTGCCGCGGCTTCCTATCAGTTTGAACGAAAAGCTTCCATACATCGCAAAGGATAAGCGCAAGCGAAAGGAGGAATGGCAATGTCTACCGTTGCTTTTCATACATTAGGCTGCAAAGTGAACAGTTATGAGACTGAGGCGATTTGGCAATTGTTCAAGGCAGATGGCTACGAGCGAGTCGACTTTGAACAGGACGACGCCGATGTTTACGTGATCAATACTTGTACCGTTACGAATACAGGTGATAAAAAGAGCCGCCAGGTCATCCGCCGGGCGATTCGCCGCAACCCGGAAGCGATCGTCGCTGTGACAGGCTGCTATGCGCAAACTTCTCCAAGCGAGATTGCACAAATTCCTGGGGTGGATATCGTAGTGGGCACGCAAGGCCGCGAGAAGCTGACCGATTACGTCAAGCAAATCCGCGCTGAGCGCCAACCGATCAATGCGGTCGGAAACATCATGAAAGCCCGTGATTTCGAGGAGCTGGATGTTCCCAACTTTACAGACAGAACCCGCGCTTCCCTGAAAATTCAGGAAGGCTGCAACAACTTCTGCACGTTCTGCATCATTCCGTGGGCGCGTGGTCTCATGCGCTCGCGCAAGCCGGAAAGCGTCGTGGAACAGGCGAAAAAGCTGGTGGAAGCAGGCTATCTGGAAATCGTTCTGACGGGGATTCACACCGGAGGATACGGAGAAGACCTGGAAGATTACAACCTGGCGAAGCTGCTGCTTGATTTGCACGAAGTAGATGGACTGAAACGCATTCGCATCAGCTCCATCGAAGCGAGCCAGATCACGGATGAAGTCATCGAGGTCATCAACAACTCCGACCGTGTCGTACGCCACCTGCACGTACCGCTCCAGGCGGGCGATGATGAAGTGTTGAAGCGCATGCGCCGCAAATACACGACAGCCGAGTTTTATGAAAAAATGGTGAAAGTACGCAAAGCGCTGCCAGGCGCGGCGATCACGACGGACGTCATTGTCGGCTTCCCGGGTGAAACCGAGGAGCAATTCATGAACGGCTACAACTTCATCAAAGAAATCGGCTTCGCCGAGCTGCACGTTTTCCCGTACTCGATGCGCACAGGCACACCGGCTGCGCGGATGACCGACCAGATTCCCGAAGAGGAAAAACACGAGCGCGTGACGAAATTGTTGGAGCTGAATCGGGAGCTGACCATGGCTTACTCCAAGCAGTTTGTCGGCGACGTGCTGGAAGTCATTCCAGAGCGTCCGTTCAAGGATGCGCCGGAAAGCGGCCTGTTGATGGGATATTCCGATAACTACCTGAACGTTGTTTTCCCGGGAGACGAAAGCATGATCGGGAAAATTTGCAAGGTGAAGCTGGAACAACCAGGCTCCGAATATTGCCAGGGAACTTTTGTCCGCGTTGTGGAGACTGAGATGCTGCCTTATTTGAAGGAGCGAGCCATATGAAGGAGATTTCGGCAGGAGGCGTAGTCTATCAGCTGCAAGACGGAGAGTACATGCTTCTCTTGATCGAAGACCGTTATGGCAAAGTGACTTTGGCAAAAGGCAAGCAGGAGATCGGCGAGACTATCGAAGAAACCGCTTTGCGTGAAGTGCTTGAAGAGACGGGAGTGGCGGGGCGTCTCGGCGCCAAGCTTGACCGGATCACTTACGTCTACACGCATCCGGTGACGGGCGAGTCGGTCGACAAAGAAGTCCACTACTATCTGGTCGAGGCTTACAACACAGAAATAACGGTACAGCTGGAAGAAATCAATGACGTTCATTGGCATCCGGCAAAAGAGGCTTGGGAGCTGCAACTCCAGAGAGGCTACCGAAACAACGATGAGATTTTTCGTCTGGCCTTCCAAAAACTCGGGATTGAGGTGTAGTTTATGCAATTGAACAAATTTATTGACCATACCCTGTTGAAGCCAGAAGCGACGCAAGAGATGATCGACAAGCTCTGCGCGGAAGCGAAAGAACACGATTTTATGTCTGTGTGCGTCAACCCTTACTGGGTGAAGCGTTCTGCTGAGCTGTTGGCGGGTACAGATGTGAAAGTGTGCACCGTAATCGGCTTCCCTCTGGGAGCGAATACGACAGCGGCAAAAGTGGCAGAAACTCGCGATGCGATTGCAAACGGCGCAACAGAAGTCGACATGGTGCTGAACGTAGGTGCCCTGAAATCCGGCGATCTGGAAACCGTGAAGCAAGACGTGGCAGCTGTGAAGGATGCAGCTGGAGACATTCTTTTGAAAGTCATTCTTGAAACAGGTCTTTTGACTGATCAGGAAAAAGAAATCGCGTGCAAGCTCTGCGTGGAAGCAGGTGCCGATTACGTAAAAACGTCCACTGGCTTCGGCCCGGGCGGCGCGACGGTAGAAGATATCGCTTTGATGCGTAAAACAGTTGGTCCTGACATTGGAGTGAAGGCATCTGGCGGCGTGCGCGGCGGTGAAGCAGCACTCGCCATGATCGAGGCGGGAGCGAGCCGGATCGGTACAAGCTCTGGCATCTCGATTGTGACTGGAGCGAAAACGACAGGCAGCGGATACTAGAACGACTGGAACGAAAGAAAGCCTGGCCAAGGGAAGGCCGGGCTTTTCCTTCTTTTTCAAGCATTTTCGATAGAGATTAGGCAAAGAGAAAGCGGGAGAGGGGTGTGGCAGGTGAAAATGATCACGGGAGTGGCTATTCTTCTGGCTTTTTACGGAGTGGGAGTGCTTGCGAGTACATGGCTGCACATCCCTTTGCCCGGCAACCTGGTCGGGATGCTTTTGCTGACACTGGGGCTTGTGACTGGCTGGATTCGGATGGAGTGGGTAGACCGGGCGAGTTCGTTTCTCATCCGGCACATGATGCTGTTTTTCGTGCCGATTATTGTGGGCGTCGTCTCCTACTTCAAATGGTTTGCCCAAGCGCCATGGCCGATCGCGCTGTCGATGATTGTGGCTCCGATGCTGGTCATGTTCGTGACAGGCCGCGTGGTACAAGCTTACTTGAACAGACAGAAGAAGCAAGAGACACCCGCTTCTGCCGCACCAGAGAGGAGGACGCTCGATGCTTAGTCAATGGCTGGCGATCCTCGTTACGCTTGTCGGCTACAAAGGAGCAACGACGGTCAACGCCCGCTTTCCCCGCGTGCAGCCGCTGCTTGTGGCGGTCGTGCTCGTCTGGGTGATCTGGTGGGCGGTGAGCGATGATTGGGAAGCTTTTTCTGCGGGAGGACAGTGGATTTCGTTCTGGCTCGGTCCGGCGACAGTGGCATTGGCTGTTCCTTTGGCCAAACAGATCAGGCAATTCGCCCACATCTGGCGCGGCGTTTTGCTCGGCGTCAGTGCAGGGTGCGCCGTGGCTATCGTGTCGGTGTACGCGATTCATTGGTGCTTCGGATCGGATGACATCTTGCTCAGAAGCATGCTGAGCAAATCGGTGACGACGCCAATCGCTTTGGAACTGACTGCCTCGATAGGCGGAGTGCCTGCTTTGGCAGCCTTTTTTACCGCCCTCACAGGAATGGTTGGGGTGCTGATCGCGCGCCCTGTGCTCAAATGGGGGCGAATTACGGACGACTGGGCGATCGGGATTGCCGTAGGGACGAGTGCGCATGCGATCGGGACAGCCAGTTTGAACCGCATCTCGCCCGTGCAGACGGCTGCATCGAGTGTGGCGATGATCGTGGCCGGGGTCGTCACCTCGCTGTACCTCATCCCGTTTTCTTTTTAATCCATACAGCAGTCGGTGTAGGCGGTTTGCGCTTGTCTGGAATGAGCCATTGGATAAACCGGGCGATCTGCGGAACGAATGGCAGGGCGACCATGGAGCAAATCAGATTGAAAATCGTTTGCGAATGGGCGATTTGCATGGAGGGGCTGCTCGTTAAAAAGGCGCTTACCAGGGCAAGCTGGGAAAGAAAAGGCAAAAACACGACAGCCCCTGCTACATTAAAGAGCGTATGGCACCAGGCGACCTGCTTGGAGGCCGTATTCGTGCCGATGGCGGCTATGACAGCGGTGAAGCATGTGCCGACATTGGCGCCGAGGACGATGGCAAGCGCCGTCTCCATGGACAGGATTTGATGGCTGAGCAACCCCATCGTGATGACGGTCGTTGCAGAGCCGCTATGGATGAGCGCAGTGAAAATGACGCCTGTGATCAGCCCGATCCAGATGGAATGACTGCTCTCCAGAAAAAGCGACCGAAACGTTTCGGATTGTTCCAGCGGCTTGGCCATCAGCTTGAGTGTATCAATCCCGAGGAAAATCAGCCCGAATCCGGCGATGACCAGTCCGGTGCAGCGAACAGTTGGCCGCGGCATCAGCCAGAGGGCGACGCCGACGAGCAACATCGGGATGGCGAACGACTCCAGTTTGAGTGCGACCAGCTCCGTCGTGACGGTCGTTCCCAGGTTGGTGCCGAGAATGATCCCGACGGTTTGCGCGAACTGGATAATCCCCGCATTGGTCAAGCCGATCGTCAAGACGGTGACGGCACTGGAGCTTTGCAGGACGAAAGTCGCAATCAACCCGATCCAGAAGCTGTGGTATGGCGTGCGTGTAAAGCGGGCCATCCATTGTTCCATTTTTTTGCCCGCCAAATTTTGAAATCCGGTCCGCATGGCGTACATACCGAACAGAAAAAAACAGAGCCCGATCGTAAACGGGGCGAGGATGGAGACAATCACAAGTTGGGTTCCTCCTTCTTGGTTACAATGGCAAGCGAGGCTGGCCGTAGAACGCCGGGCCAACCGTAAAGGAAGTTACTATAACGCTATGCCTGTACGAGGGCAAGCATGACAAGGAGAGAATCAACCGCATGGCAAAAGTCTTACTGAATCAGCATCGGAAAAAGCGACTGGAAGCGGGGCATCCGTGGATTTTCCAATCGGAAGTATTGGAAATCCAGGGCGAGGTTGTACCGGGTGAAATCGTTGAGGTGACGAACCACAAAGGACACTTTTTGGCAAAAGGCTACATCAATCCGGCATCGCAAATGATCGTGCGCATTTTGAGCTACGATCCAAAAGAAGACATCGACTATTCGTTCTTCCTGCGCAAAATCAGGCAGGCGGCGGAGTTTCGCACTCGGTTTGTGGACAATCCGCGCGCATGCCGCGTCATTTACGGCGAAGCAGACTTTTTGCCTGGCCTGATCGTGGATCGCTACGAGGACATCCTGGTCGTGCAGGTATTGTCTTTGGGCATGGAAAAGCGGATGGAGTGGATTCGCGATGCGCTTGTGGAAGTGTTTGCGCCTGCTGGCATCTACTTGCGCAACGACGTTCCCGTGCGCAAGCTGGAAGGCTTGGCGGAAGGTAAAGAAGTGCTGTACGGAGAGTGTCCGCGCGAGGTGTTGATTGAGGAAAACGGCTTGAAGTATTACGTGGATATCGTCGAAGGACAAAAGACAGGATTTTTCTACGACCAGCGTGAGAACCGCGCTTCGATTGCGCCATTGATGAAAGGCTGGGGCGAGAAGCACGGCATTACGCTGCAAACCATCGAGGTGGACGGCGAGCAAAAGCTCATGCCAGTCGACAAGCGGGGAAAAGCGATCAAAAATCCGTTCTGGGACGGAGCAGAAGTGCTGGAATGCTTCACCCATACCGGCTCCTTCACGCTGAACGCTTGCAAGCACGGCGCGAAAAAAGTAACCGCGCTCGACATTTCCGAGCATGCGATCGAAACCGCAAAGCGCAACATCACCTTGAACGGCTTTTTGCATCGCGTCGATTTTGTCGTGGCAAACGCGTTTGATTACTTGCGGGAAAATGTCGAGGCAGGAAAGAGCTGGGATGTCGTCATTCTCGATCCGCCCGCCTTCGCCAAATCGCGCGGCGCGGTCAAAGGCGCATGCCGCGGCTACAAAGATATCAACCTGAACGGGATGAAGCTCGTTCGTCCTGGCGGTTTTTTGGTCACCGCCTCATGCTCGTACCACATGTCTCCGGAACTGTTCCTGGAAACGATCCAGGAAGCGGCTGTGGACGCGAAAAAAATATTGCGCCTGATCGAGTGGCGCGGGGCAGGCAAAGACCACCCGCAAATCAGCGGCGCTGACGAAGCGCATTACCTGAAATTCGCGATCTTTGAAGTGCGCGATCGCAAGTAGAAAAAGAGAACAGCGCCGGAGCGTATCTGGCGCTGTTTTTGCGTTTTCGTGAAAAGGATGGGACGCACAGGGCTAAGCTGCTGCCCGGGCAAGCTGGCAGACATTCGAGCGACCAGTCCGCTGCCCAAACAAGCTGGCAGATATTCAAGCGTCCCGTCCGCTAGGCGAAGTCAGGCTTACTGCGCAAACTGCTTGTCGTTTTTCACCTGCCGGACGAGGTCGAGCGCCTTTTTGAAGCCAAGCTCTTTTCCCAGCAAGACTTGTCCTTCTGCGGGGGTAGCGGCGCGCGCCTGGCTGAGCGTATGCAACTCGTGAACAAGCAAATGCTCGATGAGATAGAGCTGGACCTGGCCGATTTCCCGCTCGCTTTTGCGATCCCGCTCCCGAAACTTCGCCCGTTGCTGGCTTTCCTCCACGTATTTATCGATGTCGTCTTCGAGAAAATGCGAGGCGTTGCCAATAATTTGGCGATAGTCATCCGTCTGGGAGGGAATAGGCCGGATGGTGTGGCCGAGGTGAGCGAGCAAAAATTTGTTCAAAACGATGTTGTCGCGCGTGTAATCATTGTGCAGGAGCGAGTATTCCCCCAAAAAAGTTCCGGCGTCTTTATCGAAGCTGTGCAACAACGTGTACGTGGAGCAATACGTACAATAAAGCAAGTAGTCTCTCATGGACATCCCTCCAGCAAAATAGCTCCATGACAGTGTTTTTACTACCCATGATATGACAAAGTTCATGCGTGGGTGATACTTGCTTCTCTTGTATTTGGCAGTCGGTTTGTGTATGCTAAATGACGGGCTTTGCCCGGTACAAAGAGCAGATGCTGGGCGCTTGCATAGCATAGGAGAGAGATGAAACTCAAGGGTAGACTCTTTGCCTGCCACAGAGGAAAGGAGCATGGCACGGATGGGAAACGATAAGATCCGTCTAGGAATTATTTATGGAGGAAAATCCTCGGAGCACGAGGTTTCATTGCGTACGGCCTTGTCGATCATGAAGGCTGTCGATGCAAATAAATACGAGGTAACGCCCATTTACGTTCAGTTGGACGGAACTTGGGTAAAAGGAGACGCTTTCGCTGAGCAGGTGCCGCAAAACATCGACACACTGCGCCTCGCTTCCGGCGATCCGGCAAAAAAATCTGACTCCTTGTTCGATATCGCGCAGCAAGTCGATGTGATTTTTCCTGTCGTGCATGGGCCGAACGGGGAAGATGGCACGATTCAAGGACTGCTGGAGCTGGTCAACCTGCCGTATGTGGGAACAGGCGTGATGGCTTCCGCTGTCGGGATGGACAAGTGGATGATGAAGACGGTTTTTGCCCAAGCGGGCTTGCCGCAGGTCAAGTACGTAGGGTTTTTGCGCTCCCAGTGGGAAAAAGGTCCCGAAGAAGTGGCGGAAACAATCGAGCGTGAACTTGGCTATCCATGCTTTGTCAAGCCAGCGAACATGGGCTCCAGCGTCGGAATCAGCAAGGCGAAGAACCGCGCAGAACTGGTGACCGCGATCAATCTGGCTGCCCGTTTTGACCGCAGGCTGATCGTGGAGGAGTTTGTTTCGGTGCGCGAGCTGGAGATCGGCGTGCTTGGCAACGAGGAGCTGGTCACGTCTGTCGTCGGCGAAATTATCGCGGCCAAAGAATTTTACGACTACGAAGCCAAGTACAAGGGAGCGGGCACAGAGCTGTCCATTCCTGCGGTCGTTCCTGCGCATGTCGCAGAAGGCATCTCTGATATCGCGAAAAAGGCATTTCAGGCGCTGGACGGCTCAGGGCTTTCCCGCGTCGACTTTTTCTGGGATGAGAAAAACGACCAACTGTACATTAACGAAGTAAACACGATGCCAGGCTTTACCCCGTTCAGCATGTACCCGATGCTTTTCCAGGCAGCGGGTGTGGGCTACAGCGAATTGATCGACCGCCTGGTGCAGCTGGCGATAGAGCGCCATGCCGATAAGCAGCGCAACATCGTGGAAGCCGAAGGTCTGGAATAGCAATCTGAATTTTACGACCTACAAGCAAACGCAAAAAAGCCGTCTCTCAACTGATCCGAGAGGCGGCTTTCTTTTTTTCTATTCGTGCTGTTCCAGATCAGTCAAAAGCGTCCACAGCTCCATCCCGCGCGACGCTTTGAACAAAAAGGCATGACTGGCATCGCGCAATGGCAGAAGGGCGGCGAGCGCCTCCGGTTTGCTTGCCACATGCAGCTTGTTGCCGTTATAGGCGCGATGAAGATGTTGCGTATCCTCGCCAACGGTGACGAGCAGCTCGATGTGCTCGACAATATCGTTGAGCGCTTCGCCGACTCCTGCGTGCATGTGAGCGCTTTGCTCGCCCATCTCGTACATGTCGCCCAAGACGAGCACTTTTTTGCGGCCAGGAAACAGCTCGGCGAACGTCCGGGCAGCAGCTTCCATGGAAGACGGACTGGCGTTGTATGCATCGCTGATATACAGGGAGCCGTGTCTGGAATGCACCTGTTCAAACCGCATGGCAGAGAGCTTGACCGTGGAGAGCGCTTGCACGATTTGTTCTGTGTCCATCCCCAGTCTTTTCGCAATCGCAATCGCAGGAAGCGCGTTCAGCACGCTATGCTTGCCGTGAAGCGGGAGAAAGGCGGAGAAGCGTTCGCCATTCGCGAAGCAGACGTCAAACTGTGTTCCATTATCATTCGGCTGAATATGTTCCGCCCAGATGTCACAAGGCTCCAGCACGGAATAGTACATGATCTCCCCGGCATACAGATGGGCCACTCGCGGCAAATACTCCGAGTCCTTGTTGAGAAGAACCAGGCCGTCAGGGGCGGTGTGGGGGAGCAGCTCGGCTTTGGCGAGCGCAAGCTTTTCCCGCGTGCCGAAAAACTCCAGATGCGACTCGCCGATATACGTAATGACGCTGATCTCCGGCTTGACGAGCGAAGCCAATAAGTCGATCTCTCCGGCGTGATTCATCCCCAGCTCCAGCACGGCAGCCTGGTGTTGCGGCTCCATTTGCAGCAAGGAAAGCGGCACGCCCAAATGATTGTTCAAGTTTTTATATGTCTTGTAGACAGGGGATCGCGCTTCCAATACGTGAGCTACGATGTCCTTCACCGTCGTTTTCCCGATGCTGCCCGTAATCGCGATATGCGGGATCGCAAAGTCTTTCCGATAGGCAGCTGCCAGCTTTTGAAAACCGCGCAGCGTATCGTTGACGAGAATCAGCCCGAACTCCTCGGGCAAGCCAGCCGGAATTTTTTCCTGATTGGATACGAGTGCGGCTACCGCTCCTTGTTCGGCTGCTTGCAGCAAAAAATCGTGCCCATCGCGAGCGCCGCCTGTCAGCGCCACGAATAAAGAACCCGCTTTCAGTTGGCGGGTATCAAAGTGAACCGATGACAAGACAAGGTGCGGGGAGCCTGCCAGCAAGAGTCCTTCTGCATTGATTGTCGCCTGTTCCAGTGCAAGTGGTTTCATGTGCACGAACTCCTTTTTTCTATATGATCCATCTCCAACCTCGAAGCTGACCACGCGCACGTGAAATCGCGAAGTCATCCGGTCACGAACTCGTGAATCCTCGAAGTCATGCTACCATGCGCCCGGGAAGGCCGCAAGACAAAAGTGCGGGACAAGCCGTTGCATTTGCTTCGTGCTGTCCGCTATCATGAAACTATCTGTGCTTTGCAAAACATCGAAGCCATCTACATAGCTGAAAGGGGTTTCCCACATGGAGAAAAGCATTTTTACCCGGATTATGGAGGGCGAAATTCCAGCCCGCGTAGAATATGAAGACGAACACGTCATCGTGATTCACGACATCGCGCCAAAGGCACGCGTCCACCTGCTGATCATCCCGCGCAAGCCGATTGCGACATTAATGGATGTAACAGCGGAAGATTTGCCGCTGATCGGCCATATTCATCAAGTGGCGCAGACATTGGCGAAAAAGCTGGAGCTGCCAGGATTTCGCCTGATTAATAACTGCGGAAAAGAAGGCGGACAAGAAGTTTTCCATATTCATTACCACCTCTTGGCAGGATTTCACGAATAAAAATGAACTAAAGGTTGACCTTCATTAGTCATCTATCCTATAATGAAGTGTGACAGTCTGTTCGTACGACGATTCAGGCGTCCCACGGTTTTAGCGGAGGGAGGGAAGACAAATGGCAGAAATTCGAGTCAAGAAAAACGAGTCTTTGGATAGCGCACTTCGCCGCTTCAAGCGTGAGAGCGCCAAATCCGGGGTGATGGCGGAACTGCGTAAACGTCGCCACTTTGAGAAGCCTAGCATTAAGCGTAAAAAGAAATCCGAAGCAGCTCGTAAGCGTAAGTTTTAATGGACGGAGGGCCCATCATGAGTGTAATGGAGCGACTCGATCAAGATATGAAGCAAGCAATGAGAGACAAAGCTGCTCTAAAACTCTCTGTTATTCGCATGGTGAAAGCCGCTTTAAAGAATGAAGAGATTAACAAAGGCAGAACTTTGTCTGAAGACGAAGTGCTGACCATCTTGACTCGTGAGTTAAAACAACGCCGTGAATCCCTCCACGAATTTGAGAAGGCAGGCCGTGAAGAACTTGCCTTAAAATCGCGCGAAGAGATCGATGTGCTCTCCGCTTACTTACCCGCTCAGCTCAGCGAAGATGAGATTCGCGATATCGTTCGGGAAGCTATTGCTGCCACCAATGCCACCTCCAAGAAGGAGATGGGCAAAGTGATGGGAGCACTTATGCCGAAAGTGAAAGGCAGAGCAGACGGAAACCTCGTGCAAAAGATTGTATCTGAGGAACTACCATCGTAGATAAGCAACACCTCATATAGATACGAATGGAAAAGCCCAGCCGGATGACGGTTGGGTTTTTTCTTTGTTTCCCCAAAAGCTGACAAAAATCTGAAACAATCTCCTCCTTTGTTCGTATACCTTATTGGGCATAAGTTGAAGCTGATACGAGGAAGGAGGTAAATGTCATGACTGCAACGAGGTTAGCGTTGCGGCGGATGCGATTGCTACTGTCTCTTCTTTGCCTGATCACGGGCTTCTCGATGTTTTTGTTTACGCCAGGCATTCAGGCCCAGTCTTATCAGAAAGCGGTCTGGATTCCGGTAGACAACACAATCGAGCGTGGCTTGGAGAGTTTCCTTGCAAGGGCTTTCGCAGATGCACAGGAAGAAAAAGCAGACCTTGTCATTTTGCATATTAATACGCCAGGTGGCGAAGTGGACGCTGCTGATCAGATTGGCCAGTTGATTCGCCAATCACCCATGCATACCATCGCCTATATTGATAACCAGGCTTTCTCAGCGGGAACATACATCGCTTTGAACGCCAACGAAATCATTATGACGCCAGGAAGCAGCATGGGAGCGGCTACACCGATTGATCTGGCGGGCAATGCAGCAGACATCAAGTTCATCTCGGGATGGAGCAAAAAAATGACCGCTGCCGCCAGTCTGAACCAACGCAATCCGGACGTGGCGCGAGCAATGGTCGAAATCGATACGGAGTTTCCGGGACTGAAGCCAAAAGGAACCGTGCTTTCGCTCGATGCGCAGCAAGCGAAAACGCTCGGCTACGCAGATCACGTCGTTTCTGGAAAAGAGGAGCTGCTTGCCAGCCTGGGAATTTCCAGCGACTCTCTGCATGTGATCGAGCCGACTGGCGGGGAAAAGGTTGCGCGCTGGGTAACCAGCCCGTACGTCATGAGCTTGCTTCTGGTCATCGGTTTGGTCGGGATTGTCGTTGAACTGTTTGCACCAGGCTTTGGCGTCGCCGGAACGATTTCGCTAGTTTCGTTCGGCTTGTATTTCTTCGGGCATTATGTCGCAGGCTTTGCAAACTGGCTGCACATCGGTCTGTTTGTCATCGGAATTTTACTCATGATTCTAGAAATTTTCCTGCCAGGCGGCATCGTCGGAGCTATCGGCTTTATCAGTATCGTGACTGGCCTGGTGATGGCTGCCTACGATACGCAGCAAGGACTCGCCTCGCTGGGAATTGCGGCTGTAGTTACACTTGTTGTAACGTTTCTGCTCGTCAAGCGTTACGGCATCAAAGGACTTTTTGGCAAGTTCGTCCTCGGTGACGCACAGCACAACGAGGAAGGCTATGTGGCCCCGAAAGATCAGCGTGATCTCACGGGCAAGTCCGGCATTGCCCTGACGCCTTTGCGCCCTGCTGGTGTCGTAAAAGTGGAAGGCAAGCGTGTCGATGCGGTATCTGCCGGAGGCTTCATCGCAGCCGGAACGGCGATTGTCGTCGTGCAAGTAGAAGGGACGCGTGTCGTCGTGTCTGAACAAGAATAAAGGAGTGACAGCATTATGTTGGAAAGCGGATTGATTCCCCTAATTTTTATGGTGGCTGTAGCCATCGTGGCCCTTTCGATTTTCTTCTCGTTTGTACCAGTCATGCTCTGGATTTCCGCCCTCGCGTCGGGCGTGAACATCGGGATTATTACACTTGTGGCGATGCGTTTGCGCCGGGTCGTTCCATCCCGCATCGTGAACCCGTTGATTAAAGCTCGCAAAGCAGGCTTGCAGCTGGACACGAACCAACTGGAAAGCCACTATCTTGCAGGCGGTAACGTTGACCGCGTTGTCGACGCCCTCGTAGCAGCGCAACGTGCAGATATTCCGCTCGGCTTTGAACGCGCCGCAGCGATTGACTTGGCAGGGCGCGATGTATTGGAAGCCGTGCAAATGAGCGTTAACCCGAAAGTGATTGAAACTCCTGTCGTAGCAGCGATGGCAAAAGACGGTATCGAGCTGCGCACGAAAGCGAAAGTAACCGTTCGCGCCAATATTGACCGTCTGGTCGGTGGTGCTGGTGAAGAAACGATCATCGCCCGTGTCGGTGAAGGGATTGTCTCCACGATCGGTTCTTCCAACAGCCACAAAGACGTATTGGAAAACCCTGATCTCATCTCCAAAACCGTTTTGAACAAAGGTCTGGACGCTGGTACAGCGTTTGAAATTCTCTCCATTGATATCGCGGACGTAGATGTTGGTAAAAACATCGGGGCACAGCTGCAAACGGACCAAGCGGAAGCCGACAAGCGCATTGCGCAGGCAAAAGCCGAGGAGCGTCGTGCGATGGCGGTTGCCCAGGAACAAGAAATGATCGCCCGCGTACAAGAAATGAAAGCAAAAGTAGTCGAGGCGGAAGCACAAGTTCCACTTGCATTGGCAGAAGCGTTGACCAGCGGCAAAATGGGCGTCATGGATTACTACAACCTGCAGAACATCGCAGCCGATACACAAATGCGCGAATCGTTCGGGCACTCAGGTGACAAACAGGACCCTGCTTCGCCTGATCAGAAAGAATAAGGGCGATTGCCATGGAAGATCTCTTTGATCTTTTCCTTGACCTGATTGACTGGATTCTGCCTCTGCTAGGAAAGTTCTGGTTCGTTATTTTGGGTTACATCGGCTACAAGCTGCTGGGAAAAGAAAAAGCCAAAGGAAAGCGGATGTCGCAAGGATTGCCAAACAAGCCCCTGACACCTGTGGATACACCTTGGACAGCCGAGCCTGCGCCAGATGCGCAGCAAGAGCGAAAAACGGTACGGGCCACGGCCAAATACGAGCCGCTGGAATCGAGAGCGGAGTCGATGGAAGGCGTCGGAGTGGAGCAGGAGTGGGCATTTTCCGAGCCTGTACGCGCTTCGACAGGTTCTACGATCCGTACATCGAGCGCGACCAGACAAATGTCGGCGGCGCAGCGCGTCAAGCCGCAGTCTGCTGCTCCTCTCGATCCGCGGGAAGGGATGAAGTGGGCGCTCATCTTTGGCGAGCCGCGCTCAAAAGCTTCTTACTTTGCCCAGCGTTCACGAAAAATAAGCAAATAACGTACAGAAAAACAGGTAAACAAATGTTTGCCTGTTTTTTTGTTGGATTGTAAAAAACGAGCAGCTTGCAGCCATAGTCGTAACCAACCCTTGTGCTGGGAAAAACCAGATGGAGGGTTTGCCTTATGCTAACCTCCCCGCAGATCAACTCGTCCATTTTGCAAAATGCCGTGCACTGGTTTTCGTATGAATGCCGCACCGTTCGCTCGCATACGCATAGGTAAGAATGATATTGTACCGAAAGTGGCACGACCCATTTTCAGAAAACGAGGCGCGTGCGCCTGTAGAAGGGGGGCTTATCCATGAAGCGTTGGAGCCGCCGTCTGCGCCAATTGGCCGGAGGTGTGTTGGATCTGCCGCAAGATGTGGTCCTGGAAGTCCCGCGCATTACGATGATCGGTCATTTGCAAATGTACATAGAGAATCATCGCGGTGTTCTGCATTTCAGCGAACACGAGCTGCGTCTGCTGCTTACAAACGGCCAGATGATTGTCTCAGGCGAACAGCTTGTCATCCGGGCGATTTTGCCGGAAGAGGTGCTTCTCGAAGGAAGGATTGGCGGAGTCAAATTTTTGGAGACAGGGCCACAAGGCTCCTAGCACAAGGAAAGGTGGACGGCACATATGCGAAACGGACTCAAGGAATGGGTAGATGGACACATCACCATCACCGTACGGGGTAAGCGGTTTGAGCGTTTGCTGAATATGGCCGTGCGGGATGGCATTCGAATCTGGAATATTCGCAGGGTCGGTGCGGAGGTGAGCCGCTGCGATATTCTGATTCGCGACTATTTTCGCCTCAGGCCGCTGTTGAAGGAGACAGGCTGTCGCAGCCACGTGGAAAACAGGGACGGATTGCCTTTCTGGCTGCTCCGCGTACGCAGGCGCGCTGGACTGGCTATTGGCGCTGTTTTGTTTTTTATTGGATTGTACATGCTTTCCTCGTTTGTATGGAGCGTGGAAGTAACGGGAACGAAGCACATCGACCCTGCACGCGTCATTCGCGCTGCGGACGAGATCGGGATTAAACAAGGGGCATGGAAGGTCAAACTAAAGGAACCGCTGCTGCTGCAAAAAGAGCTGTTGAGCTTGTTGCCGGAAGCCGCCTGGGTCGGAATCGACATTCAGGGAACGAAGGTCAGGCTGCAAGTGGTGGAAAAGGAAGCGCCCGTCAAGCCTTTGGCGACGGGGCCGCGCCATCTCGTCGCCAAAAAGCGTGCTGTCATCCATAAAATTCTCCCGGAAGTGGGCAAAAGCCAGGTGACGAACAATCAGCTTGTCGAAAAAGGCCAGGTGCTCATCTCCGGAATCATTGGCAATGACACGCGCCAGCAAGCCGTATCGGCGCGAGGCAAGGTGCAGGGAGAAGTCTGGTATGTAAGCAACACCTCTGTCCCTTTGAAGCAAACGATCTATCGGCTGACCGGAGAGAAGCAGGAGCAGCAGTATTTGCTGGTGGGATCGTATGCGATTCAAGTGTGGCCGTTTAACAAAGAGCTGTTTTCCGAAGCCCAGACGTCGGAAAAACGCTACGTTCCTTCCTATGCGGGATACACGTCGCCAGTAGGCTGGAAAACGGTCGAATATGCGCAAATCGAGCCGGTTACGAAGCAATTGAGCACAGAAGAGGCCACGGAAGTAGCGAAAAAATTCGCCAGAGCAGACATTTTGCAAAAAGCTGGTAAAGATGCGTTCATTCAGGACGAAAAAGTTTTGCACGTCACCGCAGAGAATGGTAAAGTTTACGTAAGCATTCATTTTTCCGTCATTGAAGAAATTGCCGTTGAACAGCCAATCGTACCCCAGTCACCCGTGAACAATGGCAATCCGTGACGTCAATTGCTGATAACCGTTGCAAGGAGATGGAAGCCTGTTGCACGTACAAGATGAGGTAAGAATCCCGTTTTCAGACGCATCTGAGGCTCTGCTTTTGTTTGGACCGCACGACGCGTACCTAAAGCTGATCGAGGAAAAAAGTCCTGCCCAAATCATGACCCGCGAAGGCGAACTGGTCATTAGCGGCGACAAGCCGGAAGTGGATAAGCTGACCGAGCTGATCGGCGTTTTGCTGCAGCTGATCCGCAGAGGAATCGCTTTGTCCGAACGAGACATCTCGTACGCGATGATGCTCGTAGGCCGGGGAGAAGCAGCCCAACTGCTGGATGTTTATGATGAGGAAGTGGCGCGCACCCAGCGCGGAAAAGTAATCAGGGCCAAAACTCTCGGACAGCGGCACTATTTGTCGGCGATCAAGAAGCGCGACATCGTCTTCGGAATAGGGCCTGCCGGAACGGGAAAAACGTATTTGGCAGTGGTCACAGCAGTAAACGCGTTGAAAAATGGACGTGTCAAACGGATCGTTCTTACCAGACCGGCTGTAGAGGCGGGAGAAAGCTTGGGCTTTTTGCCTGGCGATCTGCAAGAAAAAGTAGACCCGTATCTGCGTCCGCTTTACGATGCTTTGTATGACATGCTTGGAAACGAGCAGGTAGCCAAGATGATGGAGCGCGGACTGATTGAAGTGGCTCCTTTGGCATACATGCGTGGGCGTACATTGGAGGACTCGTTTGTCATTCTGGATGAGGCGCAAAACACCACTCCCGAGCAAATGAAAATGTTTTTGACCAGGCTTGGTTTCGGCTCCAAAATGGTGATTACCGGAGACGTAACACAGGTGGACTTGCCGAAAGGGAAAAAATCCGGCTTGCGTGAAGCGCAGCGCATTTTAGGCGCGATACCGGATGTAGCTTTCATCCATTTCCAGGAAGGCGATGTCGTACGCCACAGTCTGGTGCAAAAAATTATCGCTGCCTATGCAAAAGAAGAAGTCGACCACGGCTATTGATAAATGGTGTGTAAAAAGGAGATCGTTCATCTGTGCTATCTGTAGAAATCCTCCACGAAGAAATCGAACCGCTTGATGAAAGCTTGCAAAAACTGATGACCGAATGCCTCGAAGCTTGCGCAAAGCTGGAGGACGTACAGGGAGAAGTCGTAGTGACTCTGGTCACCAATGAGCGAATCCATGAGCTGAACCGCGATTACCGCGGCGTGGATCGCCCAACCGACGTGTTGTCCTTCGCCATGAACGAGCCGGGCGAAGGCGAGATGGAAATCTTTTTCGACGAGGGCGAAGCGGACGAAGTTCCGAACATGCTGGGGGATATCATTATCTCTGTGCAAAAAGTCAAGGAGCAGGCCGAAGACTACGGTCACTCTTTCGAAAGAGAGCTGGGCTTCCTCGCTGTGCATGGCTTTCTCCATCTGCTCGGCTACGACCATGGTACGCCGGAAGAGGAGAAAGAAATGTTCTCCCGTCAGGAACAGGTTTTGGAGCAGATCGGCTTGACGAGGTAGGAGATTACGTTGAAAGAACTCCGAAGAATGGCGAGCAGCTTTTCGTACGCCATGCAAGGAATTGGGCATACCGTAAAGACACAGCGAAACATGCAAATCCACGTAGCCGCTGCTGTAATCGTTTTGGCGGCGGCCTGGTGGCTGCAAATTCCCCGCAGCGATGTTTTGCTGGTCTTTTTTTCTATCGGCCTTGTTTTTTCGCTGGAGCTGGTGAATACGGCCGTAGAAGCGACCGTTGACCTCGCTTCTCCCGAGTGGCATGAAAAGGCGAAAATAGCCAAGGATGCTTGCGCCGGAGCAGTGCTCGTAGCGGCTATCCTGTCTGCCATCATCGGGTTTATCGTCTTCGGGCCGCCGCTGCTGCAAAAAATAGCGGGGTAGCCCGGAAGCAGCGATTTGACTGGGGAAACGCAAAGTTTGTGCCATGAGAACGACCGGACGGGCCTTACTGGGAGGCCGTAAAGTCTGGTCTCTTGGCGTCCCGTCGTCAGGATGGACCATAATGCGCCCCGTCAGAAAAAATAGTAGAGACTACGCATAAGAGGAATGATGAGAATGGATAAACAAGCATTGCTTGCTGGTGCGATCCAAGCAAGAGAACTGGCGTATGTGCCTTACTCCAAGTTTCAGGTGGGCGCAGCGCTGTTGTGTGAGAGCGGCAAGGTTTATTTGGGCGGCAATATCGAAAACGCTGCATACTCGCTGTGCAACTGCGCAGAGCGTACGGCCCTGTTCAAAGCTTATTCGGAGGGCGACCGCACGTTCAAGGCGCTGGCTGTGGCGGCGGACACGCCTGGAGCGGTGTCTCCATGCGGCGCGTGCCGTCAGGTATTGGCTGAGCTTTGCCCGCCGGACATGCCTGTATACTTGACCAACCTGAAAGGCGACGTCGAGGAAACAACAGTATCTGCCCTTTTGCCGGGGGCATTTTCCAAGGAGGATTTACGTGGATAACCGCAAGACCAAACAATCATTCAAATCAGGATTCGTATCTATTGTGGGGCGCCCGAACGTAGGGAAATCGACGCTGCTGAACCACGTCGTCGGCCACAAGATCGCAATCATGTCCAATAAGCCGCAAACGACGCGCAACAAAATCACCGCTGTTCATACGACGGAAGCAGGGCAAATCATCTTCATCGATACGCCAGGGATTCACAAGCCGCAATCCAAGCTGGGCAACTACATGGTGTCGGTGGCTGAAAATACGCTCAATGAAGTCGACCTCGTGCTGTTTGTGGTAGACGCGACCGAAAAGCGCGGAGCGGGTGACGACTACATCATCGAGCGGCTGAAGCAAGTCAAGACGCCGGTATTTTTGGTGATCAACAAAATTGACAAGGTTCATCCGGAAGCGCTGTTGCCGATTATCGACGATTACCGCCAGTTGTACGATTTCAAGCAGATCGTTCCGATTTCCGCCTTGGAGGGCAACAACACTGCTTCCTTGACCGAAGCGATCATGGGGGAAATGGAAGAAGGGCCGATGTTCTACCCGGCCGACCAGGTGACCGATCATCCGGAGCGTTTTGTCGTGGCCGAGTTGATTCGCGAAAAAGTTCTGCATTTGACCCGCGAAGAAGTGCCCCATTCGATTGCTGTCGTCGTGGAGGAAATGAAGCGCGGCGAAAACGGGAAGACGCTGTACATTTACGCGGCGATTTACGTGGAACGCGATTCGCAGCGCGGCATTTTGATCGGACAAAAAGGCCAGATGCTGAAAGAAATTGGCAGACGGGCGAGAAAAGATATCGAGCGGCTGATGGGGGATCAAGTATTCCTGGAGCTGTGGATCAAGGTGAAAAAGGACTGGCGCAACCAGGAGCGGATGCTGCGCAACTTCGGCTTTTACAACGAAGAATAGGCAGATGGCTGTCCTTCGTTTTCATTCGTGTTAATTTTTCCAAGGCATATAATAACGGGCGCAGGTGATTCTAAGAAGGAAGTGGATAGACCCGATACAGGAAAGGATGATGCTCCATGCTTCGTGACTTTTCTTGGAGAGTTTTCGCTTCAACCGGTGACATCCATGCTTACCTTCTCTACCGCGATCACCATCAGGCGGAAGGCTCTTCAGAAGACGTTCTGCTTGATTTTGCCCAGGAAGAATTGGGTGACTCGCAGGCATGCTTGTAAAATGGGAAGGGATTGTCATTCGCAGCGTGGACTATGGCGAGTCCAGCAAAGTGGTGACGTTGTTTACCAGGGAGAACGGCAAGCTAGGCGTGATGGCGCGCGGTGCTAAAAAGACCAAGAGCCGTCTTGCCGCCGTCTCCCAGTTGTTTTCGCACGGTTATTTTCTGTGCAAGGCAGGGCCCGGAGCGGGAATGCCCGATCTGTCGCAGGGTGACATCGTGGATTCCTTCCGGGACATGCGGCAAGCCCTCACTGCGACGGCTTATGCCGCTTACATAGCAGAGCTTTTGGATCGATTGACACATGAACGGGAGCCGAATCCGTATTTGTTCCAGCTATTGCTGCAGACGTTTCGCTATCTGGACGAAGGGGTGGACCCGGAAATTTTGTGCCGGATTTTCGAGGTGAAGATGCTGATTGTAGCCGGGATTTCGCCACAGCTGTCAGCTTGTGCGAACTGCGGACAACAGCGGGAGCCTTATGCGATCAGTGTATCGCAGGGCGGGTTGCTGTGCCCGTCTTGCCAGCCATCAGACCCGTATGCATTGGCGGTCACGCCTTCTACCTGGAAGCTGTTGCGGCTGTTCCAGGTATTTGATTTGGAACGTTTGGGCGACATCGAGGTGAAGCCGGCGACGCGCAGCCAGCTCAAGCATGTGATTCGCAGCTTCATGGACGAGCATCTTGATCTGAGGCTGAAAAGTCGCGCATTTCTGGAACAACTGGAGCGAATGGAAAGGATGGCCCAGTCCGACAGTGACTGATTGACATTCGATTTTCTTTTCGTTATGATAAGGAACAAACTTACATACCGAACGTTGCCATGAAGGAAAAGAGTAGTCGGCCACTGTGTGCAAAAAGCGAACCGGGGAAGGTGAAAGCCCGGTCACCACGCTGATGAAGGGCATTCCGGAGCAATTTGGTCTTTAGAAGGTGGGCGAAGAACGTATTCGCCAAGTAGGGTGGAACCGCGAGAATCCTCTCGTCCCTACACTGTCGTTTTGCAGACAGTGTAGAGGCGGGAGGTTTTTATTTTTGGAGGAGGAAAAGAGCATGAAAATGACATTTCAAGACATCATTTTGACGCTGCAAAACTTTTGGGCCAAGCAAAATTGCCTGATCGTGCAGCCGTACGACGTGGAAAAAGGAGCGGGTACACTGAACCCGATGACATTTTTGCGCTCCATCGGACCTGAGCCGTGGAACGTGGCGTACGTGGAGCCGTCCCGTCGCCCGGCGGATGGCCGCTACGGGGAAAACCCGAACCGTCTGTACCAGCACCACCAGTTTCAGGTGATCATGAAGCCGTCGCCGGACAACATCCAGGAGCTGTATTTGGAGAGTCTGCGCCAACTGGGGATTGAACCGCTGGAGCACGACATCCGCTTCGTGGAAGACAACTGGGAGCATCCGGGTCTGGGCGCATGGGGGCTTGGCTGGGAAGTGTGGCTCGACGGTATGGAAATCACCCAGTTCACCTACTTCCAGCAAGTCGGCGGTCTGGAGTGCAAACCGGTTGCCGTTGAGCTGACGTACGGTCTGGAACGCCTGGCTTCTTACATTCAGGAAAAGGAAAATGTGTTCGATCTGGAATGGTGCAACGGCTACACGTACGGAGACGTGTTCTTGCAGCCTGAATACGAGCACTCCAAATACACGTTTGAGCTGTCTGACGTAGACATGCTGTTCACGCTTTACAACACATACGAAGCAGAAGCAAAACGGCTGATGAAGGAGCGCCTGGTTTATCCGGCGTACGATTACGTGTTGAAATGTTCGCATACGTTCAACCTGCTGGACGCCAGAGGGGCGATCAGCGTGACAGAGCGCACCGGCTACATCGCACGTGTCCGCAATTTGTCCCGCGAAGTGGCACAAACGTACTACGCAGAGCGCGAGCGTCTCGGCTTCCCGCTTTTGAAAAAAGACGGCACACACGAGGAAGAAACGGCACAGGTGAAGGGAGAGGATACAAATGAGTAAACGCGATTTGCTCGTAGAAGTAGGTCTGGAAGAAATGCCAGCGCGGTTTGTGGCCCTGGCAGCATCGCAATTCAAGGAAAAAGTGGAGAAGTGGCTGACGGCAGAGCGCGTTCCCTTCGACCAGATTACTGCGCTGGAGACGCCACGCCGATTCGCTTTGCTGATTACCGGACTCGCTGAGAAGCAGCCGGATCGCAACGACGAAGCAAAAGGTCCGGCAAAGAAAATCGCACAGGACGAAGCGGGCAACTGGTCCAAGGCAGCGCTTGGCTTCGCACGCAGCAACAACGTCGACCCGAACGACTTGTACTTTAAAGAAGTGAACGGCGTGGAATACGTGCACGCGAGAAAAGCGGAAGCGGGCAAGGCGACGACAGAAATTTTGCCGCACCTCTCCGAAGTGATTGCAGGCATGAGCTTCCCGAAAAATATGCGCTGGGGCGCGAGAGACTTGAAATACGTTCGCCCGATTCGCTGGCTGGTAGCCCTGTTCGGCGATGAACGGATTGACCTGGAGATCGCCGGAGTAAAAAGCGGACGCATCTCCCGCGGCCATCGCTTCCTCGGGACGGAAGTGACGCTCGCTCATCCGAGTGAGTACGTAAGCAAGCTGGCGGAACAGCACGTCATGGTCGACCCGCAAGAGCGCAGGGCGACGATCGTGGAGCAAATCCGCCGTTTGGAGCAGGAACACGGCTGGACGATCCCGATGGATGAGGGGCTTCTGGATGAAGTCGTCCATCTGGTCGAGTATCCGACAGCGCTGTACGGCACGTTTGAAGCAGAGTTTTTGACGATCCCGCGCGAAGTACTGGTCACTTCCATGCGCGAGCATCAGCGTTACTTCCCGGTGGAAAATGCGCAGGGACAACTGCTCAATCATTTCGTTACCGTGCGCAACGGCGACAGCCGCGCTCTGGAAAATGTAGCAAAAGGAAACGAAAAAGTGCTGCGCGCCCGTCTGTCTGACGCCCGTTTCTTCTATGTAGAGGACCAGAAGCTGTCCATCGACAGCTGCCTGAAGCGGCTGGAGACAATCGTTTTCCACGAGGAGCTGGGAACGATTGGAGACAAGGTCCGCCGCGTGCGCAAAACAGCGGGTCTGATTGCAAGCAAGCTCGGAGTAAGTGCAGAAGAAGCCAAACAAGTAGACCGAATCGCAGAAATCGCCAAGTTCGACCTCGTGACCAACATGGTCGGCGAGTTCCCTGAACTGCAAGGCATCATGGGTGAGGATTACGCCCGCAAGGCAGGGGAGTCCGAACTCGTGGCGCGTGGTGTGTTCGAGCACTATTTGCCACGTTTCGCTGGCGACCTGATGCCTGCTTCCGCACAGGGAGCAATCGCGAGCATGGCTGACAAGCTGGATACGATCGTCGGCTGCTTTGCCATCGGGATCGTGCCGACAGGTTCCCAGGACCCATACGGTCTGCGCCGGATGGCAGCGGGGATTGTCAGCATTTTGCTGGAACGCAACTGGCAGCTGTCCCTCGACGAACTGTGGGATGCAGCGCTCGAAGGCTACAGTGCACAAGGCGTAAGCAAACGGACGGCAGAAGAAGTGAAAAAGGATCTGGTCGATTTCTTCGCCCTTCGTCTGAAAAACGTTCTGCAAGAAAACAACGTGCGCTACGATGTGATCGACGCCGTGTTGAGCGCAGATTTGACCAAAGTTCCCGATGTGCTGGCAAAAGCGAAGGCGCTGATGGCGACTGTTGCAGCTGAGGACTTCAAGCTGATCGTCGAGCAGTTTACGCGGGTGAACAACCTCGCGCAAAAAGCGGAATCCGACAGCGTGAACGAAGCGCTGTTCGCCGAAGAAGCCGAGCGCAATCTGTACCAGTCTTACCAGTCTGTCGCCAAAGAAGTGCAAGGACTGGATGACCAAGCGAAAATTTTGGCGACGCTCTCGACGCTGCGCGAGCCGATTCAGGCGTTTTTCGATAAAGTCATGGTTATGGCGGAAGATCAGGCTGTTCGCGCGAACCGACTGGGCATGCTTCTTTGCATCTCCCGTCTTTTGAACGCCTATGCCGATTTCGCGAAAATTGTATTTGCCTAACAACGAATAGGCTGGTGCCTCCGTCCTATAATGAGACGGGGGCACCTTTTTTCCGCGCGAAAGAAGGAATATCCGGTCGAATAGAGTAATACTAGGAAGAGGTAAAGACAGAACCGGGGTGATTGGTCATCGAGCTTACCAAGCGTCAAGAGCAGATCTTACAGATAGTGAAGGATGACGGGCCGATTACGGGCGAGCATATCGCGGAGCGCCTCAATCTGACTCGCGCTACTTTGCGCCCTGATCTCTCCATCCTCACGATGTCAGGATATTTAGAAGCCAGACCTCGGGTCGGGTATTTTTATGCCGGCAGACCAGCAAGCTCCGTCATTAGTGAACGGCTTCACAAACTGATCGTCAATGATTACAAGGCGGTGCCGATCGTAGTTTCCGAGTCCGCCTCCGCTTACGATGCAATCGTTACCCTCTTTCTGGAGGATGTCGGAACGTTGTTCGTCGTCAATCAAAAAGGATATTTGGCTGGCGTCATCTCCCGCAAGGACCTTTTGCGCGCTTCGCTCGGCAACAAGACGCTGGAAGATGTGCCGGTCAGCATCATCATGTCCAGGATGCCGAATATCATCACTTGTGGCCCGGAGGAAACCTTGTACGCAGCGGCGAAGAAGCTGATCGATTTTCAGATCGATTCCTTGCCTGTCGTACGACCCAGCGATGAGGACCCGAGACAGATGGAATTGATGGGACGGGTTACGAAGACGACGATCGCCAAAGCATTTGTTGAATTGGGCAGCGAACCGAAAGTGTAGGAGGAGAATGGATGCAAGGTAACCAACAAGGACAGCTCATCTACGTGGTCTCGGACTCCATTGGCGAAACGGCTGAGCTTGTCGTTCGCGCAGGAGCCAGTCAATTTGACCGTTTTTTGTTCGATGTGCAAAAGTATCCCTACATAGAAGACAAGGAATCCATCGACGAAATCATTGCCTCTGCAAAAGAATCGAAGGCGATGATCGTCTTTACGCTGGTCATCCCGGAATTGAACGCCTATATCACCCAGCAGGCGGCGATCCACAGCATTCCGGCCATTGACGTCATGGGTCCGCTCATGAACACGCTGCAAGGCATGCTGAAGGAGCCGCCGACTGGCAAGCCGGGGCTTGTGCGCAGACTGGACGAGGAGTATTTCCGCAAGGTGGACGCCATCGAGTTCGCCGTCAAGTACGATGACGGACGCGATCCGCGCGGACTTTTGCGGGCGGACGTTGTGCTGATCGGCGTATCGCGCACCTCCAAGACGCCGCTCTCCATGTACTTGGCAAACAAGCGCCTGAAAGTGGCGAACGTTCCGCTTGTCCCGGAAGTGGAGCCGCCAGAAGAGCTGTTCCAGCTTCCGCAGGAGCGGTGTATCGGGTTGACCATCAATCCGGAGCAGTTGAACGGCATTCGTACCGAACGACTCAAAGCGCTCGGATTGACGGCGCAAGCCAATTACGCGAACCTGGACCGGATTACAGAGGAGCTTGCTTACTCCAAGCGGATTATTGACCGATTGGGCTGCAAGGTCATTGACGTTTCCAACAAGGCAGTAGAGGAAACAGCCAACATCATTTTGGAGATCATTCGCAAAAACAATCTCCGAAGTGAAAGGAAATAGGTCAAAAGAAGGAATTTGACGACTTTTGTAGAAAATCAGTTAGGAAAGGTTTGTTCCCCAGGAGCCGCAAGAGCGTTTATTGCTCGCGGAAATGTGGAAAAGTAGAAAAGAAGAAAAGAAGTTTAAGACAAAGAAGGAATTTGACGAATTTTGACGAACTAAATAATCTCATCGTGCGATTCTCCTAAAAAGGTGGAAAGACATGACAGGTCCCACTTCAGATGAATTTGTGAACCAAGTGCGTGCCGCTGTCGACATCGTAGACGTTGTAGGAGAGTACGTTCAACTGAGAAAAAGCGGTCGTGCCTTTCTCGGTCTATGTCCGTTTCACTCTGAAAAGAGCCCTTCCTTCAATGTGAATGCAGAGCGACAGTTTTTTCATTGCTTTGGCTGCGGGGCAGGTGGGGATGTCTTTTCCTTTTTAATGAAACTGGAGCAGCTGACGTTCCCAGAGGCATTGCACAAATTGGCGGAGCGTGCCGGGATCGCCGTGCCCCAGACACAGCAAGTAGAGGAATCTCCAGAAAAGCGCTCGAAGCAAGCCATGCAGGAAGCGCATCAGCTTGTCGCGAAGCTGTACCACTACGTGCTGACGGAGACGCCATATGGCGTGGAGGCGATGAAGTATTTAGCCAAGCGCGGAATGTCTCCTCAGACGATTGCCGAGTTTCAGATCGGCTTTGCCCCGGATTCCTGGGATTTCGTGACGCAGTTTTTGAAAAAACGGCGTTTTTCACAGGAGTTGATGGTGGACGCTGGTCTCTTGGCAAAAAGCGATGGAGGAAAAGTATTTGATCGCTTCCGGGGACGAATTATGTTCCCGATCCAGGACACCCAGGGAAATGTCATCGGATTCGGCGGCCGCCTCTTGGCCGGCTCTCAGCCAAAATCTCAACCGAAGTATTTAAACAGCCCGGAAAGCCTTTTGTTTAACAAAAGCGCTACCCTGTTCAACCTTCACCGTGCCCGTCCGTATATTAGAAAGAGGAAGCAGGCACTACTGTTTGAAGGGTATGTCGATGTCATTTCGGCATGGCAGGCGGGTTTTCCCCAAGGAGTTGCTACGCTGGGGACCGCTTTGACCGAGCAGCAGGCACGGATGATTCGCCGCAATGTCGATTCGGTCGTGCTGTGCTACGACGGAGATGCTGCTGGTCAGGAAGCGACAAGCAAGGCAATCCACATACTGCAGCAGGCGGGTCTCATCGTTCGGGTAGCTCCTTTGCCGCAAGGTGTCGATCCAGATGATTACATACGCCAGCACGGTGCTGAAGCCTTTTCTCAGCAAGTGCTGCTGCAGGCGATGCCGGTTACGGCTTTTCGCTTGAAACATTTACGAAGCCAGATCGTAATACATGATGAGACGGACAAGGCTCGCTTGATCGCCAAAGCCGTGGAAATCATCAACGAGCTGGAAAGCCCGGTGGAGCGGGATATGTATTTGCGGCAATTGGCGGATGAATATTCCCTTACTCTCGGCGATTTGAAATGGGAGTCCAAACGCGTTTATAAACAGCAAAAAAGTGAACGCCAAAGGGATAAAGTGCCGTCAGCATGGAATAATAGTATAAATAATGGCAAAGTTACGCTCGCGAAAACACTGCCACCCGCTTACCACACGGCTGAGCGCATGCTGCTGTACTACATGATGCGGAATGAAGAAATCGCCGCCCGCGTCCAGGAGGAATGCAGCGCCCACTTTCAAGTGGACGAACACGATGCGCTGGCTGCCTACCTGTACGCCTACTACGCAGAGGGAAACCCGGAAGACCCTGGAGGGTTCATACATTACGTGCAAGACGATTTGTTAAAGCAATTAGCCTCGGGATTGGCCATGATGGAGTGCAAGGAAGACGTATCCGATTTAGAGATCGGTGACTACATCAAACAAGTGAATAACTACCCGAAGCGTGCCGAGTTGGAACGATTGCGCGATGAGCAGCGGAGCTTACACCTCCAAGCGGCCGCAGCGGACAGCGAGGATGCGCGCAAACAACTGGAAATTCAAGCTGCCTTAACAGGGATGAAGATTCTTGAATTGGAAAATGCTTTAAAAGAAGGGTAGCTTCAGATCATTCCCGGGGAAGGAGGGAAAGTAGATGAACAAGCAAAATATCACTTCTGACATGGAAGCAATGTCCATCGAACAAGTGAAGGAGCAGTTGGTCGAATTAGGCAAGAAACGCGGCGTTTTGTCGTACAAGGAAATTACAGATCGCCTCGCAGCATTTGAACAGGATTCCGATCAGATGGATGAGTTTTTCGAATACCTGGGTGATCAAGGTATCGAGATTAACAACAATGAGAATGACGACGACGATGAAGTCGACGAAATGATCATGAAGGATGAGGACAACGAAGAATTCGACTTTGACGATCTCTCCGTTCCACCTGGAATTAAGATCAATGACCCTGTACGGATGTACCTGAAAGAAATCGGTCGTGTTCCTCTGCTCTCCGCAGAAGAGGAGATCAAACTGGCCCAGCGGATTGAGCAAGGGGATGAGGAAGCGAAGAGACGACTGGCCGAAGCAAACTTGCGGTTGGTTGTATCAATTGCCAAGCGTTATGTAGGACGCGGCATGTTGTTCCTTGACCTGATTCAAGAAGGAAACATGGGACTGATTAAAGCGGTAGAAAAATTTGATTACCGCAAAGGCTACAAGTTCAGTACGTACGCGACTTGGTGGATTCGTCAGGCGATTACGCGGGCGATTGCAGACCAGGCACGTACGATCCGGATTCCGGTGCATATGGTGGAAACCATCAACAAGCTGATTCGTGTTTCCCGTCAGCTTCTTCAGGAGCTTGGACGCGAGCCGATGCCGGAAGAAATCGCGGAAAAAATGGATCTGACCCCGGAAAAGGTTCGGGAAATCATGAAGATTGCTCAAGAGCCTGTTTCGCTGGAAACGCCGATCGGGGAAGAAGACGATTCTCACCTGGGCGACTTCATCGAAGATCAGGACGCGCTGGAGCCATCTGATGCTGCTGCGTATGAACTGTTGAAAGAGCAGCTCGAAGACGTGCTGGACACGTTGACTGATCGTGAAGAAAACGTTCTTCGCTTGCGCTTCGGTCTGGATGACGGACGTACCCGCACACTGGAAGAAGTGGGCAAAGTATTCGGCGTCACTCGTGAGCGCATCCGTCAAATTGAGGCGAAAGCACTACGCAAACTTCGTCATCCGAGTAGAAGCAAACGCTTAAAAGATTTCTTGGAATAGCCGATATAAGAAGTATGTGGCCTACGTTTTAGCCGACGTAGGCTTTTCTTTTTCTACATCATTTTCTGTCACGAGTAAGGAGGGGCCGCGTTGGACGACCAGCGCAAGCGAACCATCATAGCTGAGATTGAAAACTGGCGGCGCAATCATCTGCTGCCTGAACATTACTGCATTTTCCTGTTAAACCTGTATACAGAAGGGGATCGACCGAGCACTCCCGCATCCGCGGGCAGGGGAGAAGGGAAGAGAGCGGATGCGCTGGCATCTGGAGCAGGGGTTGCGACAGGCAACTCATCGCCATCTGCATCGTATGCCTACGCAACCAGAACGGTTGCTCCGGTTACGGGAAAAATGGTGATGGCCTGGCTCCTTGGCGCCTTTGTTATTGCTGGTTTGATCTTGCTTGCTTTTCATTTTAACCGTTTTACGACACCAATGCAAATTACCATCTTTGCCTGTTTCGCTCTCGTTTTCTATATTCTGGGATACGCATTTCGCCGCCAGGCACCCCCGCTGACCCATTTGTTTCTAACGTTTTGCTTCGTCTTGCTCATCGCGGGAGGAATTTATTGCATTCAGCAACTGAACGGCTCCATGGCACTGACTCTTTTGTATTTAGGCGTGGTTTGCGTGCTTTTGTGCCTGAGTGCCTTCATTTTTGGCTACGCCTATTTGCTTTACTGCGGCATGCTCGGCTTGGCGCTTATTTACGGTTTTGCTACCGTGCAGCGCATCGGGGAAGGCTACACGTGGTGGAAATCGGAGCTTTACTGGGTTCCGCTTGCTTGCCTGCTGACAGGGCTTGGCTTTTTAATGAACAGCGGAAATCCGAAGTGGGCGGGAGTTTTTGCTGTGTGCGGACTGATTTCGTTCTTTGGCGCAGAGATTCAGGCGCTGTACATTTCGGAAGCGAAGCGTGATGTGATCCAGCTTTTGTTATTTATCAAAGTCTTTTTGGCTTCCGCACTCTTTTTCTTCACGCGCGGCTATTGGTACACCTGGCTTCGCTTATGATGATCCTCCCGTTTTTTTCGGCTGACCGATTTGTTACAATTGGGTTAGAGAGAAAATGAGGTGAGGGTAATTGGAGAGCAAAACGAAGGTGTTGATCGGCATATTGCTGGCTGTCGTCTTTCTCGCGGGGGAAACGGCTGCACAGTTGATGGGTGCAAAAACATACAGCATCGGATACATATTGGGCGCTCTTGCTTTTGTCGGAGCGATCTTCATAGGAGCACGCCAGCGATAGGCGTGTTTTTTTTGTGGAAATCACACATACAAGCCAATCGTGGTGTATAATGGAAAGAGTATTCTGAACAAACGCTCAGTCATAATAGTGCTTGTCTTGGTATTTCTTAACTAAAGCGTTTTCAAGGGGGCAGCGAAACATGAATTTCGATTTGACTGTCGAGCAGCAAATGCTCAAAAAAATGATGCGGGAGTTTGCCGATGAAGTCGTAGCGCCTGGCGCAGATGAGCGGGACCGCACCAAGCAATTTCCTGTCGAAATATTCAAGCAGATGAGCGAGTTGAACTTGATGGGTCTGCCGTTTCCGGAAGAGTACGGCGGAGGAGGGGGCGACTCTACGAGCTTTGCGATTGTGGTCGAAGAGTTGAGTCGGGCTTGCGGCTCCACAGGGATTACGTATTCGGCGCACATCTCGCTTGGCGGCGCTCCGCTATATCTGTTTGGAACTGAGGAGCAGAAGCAGAAGTATTTGAGCAAAGTCTGTTCCGGTGAGAGCTTCGGGGCATTTGGCCTCACAGAACCAAACGCAGGCTCGGATGCAGGCGGCACGAAGACGACGGCCGTTTTGTCTGACCGGGAATGGGTGATCAACGGTTCCAAATGTTTTATTACGAACGCTTCCTACGCATCGTTTCTGGCGTTGACAGCCGTGACGGACAAGGATAAAGGCTCACGGGGCATTTCTGCCTTTATCGTCCCGACAGACGCTCCTGGCTTCAGCGTTTTGGCGAACTACGAGAAGCTTGGCCTGCACAGCTCCAATACGACAGAGCTGGTGCTGGAAAATGTCCGTGTGCCCGAAGAAAACATACTCGGCAAACGCGGAGAGGGCTTCAAGCAATTTTTGATTACGCTCGATGGCGGACGTATCGGGATCGGTGCGATGGCGGTAGGAATCGCGCAGGCAGCCTACGACAAAGCTCTGCAATACGCGAAGCAGCGCACCGCTTTTGGCAATTCGTTGAGCCAGTTCCAGGCGATTCAGCACAAGCTGGCTGATATGGCGATGCAAATCGACCTGGCGAGAACGATGGTCTACAAAGCAGCATGGCTCAAGGACCACGGGCGCAAGTTTACAAAAGAAGCGGCTATGGCGAAGCTTTACGCGTCGGAAGTAGCGATGTCCGCTACCCATCAGGCGATTCAGATTCACGGCGGCTACGGTTATATGCGCGAGTATCAGGTGGAGCGTTTCTTCCGCGATGCCCGCTTGCTGGAAATCGGAGAAGGTACGTCAGAAATTTTGCGCAACGTCATCGCCAGAGAAATCGGCTGCTAACATTATTTGGACAATCTGGAATCCTCGCTGCTCGTCCGGCGAGGATTTTGTCGTTCTTTGCGCGACGGCTGTCAGCGATTTTGCATTTCGCAATTGCTGCCAAATAGGGTAGAATAGAGGCAACGGAAGGTGAAGACATAAATGACATCATTAACAATTTCCAAGCGGCTGCAAACGATTGCCCGCTACTGTCCAGAAGGAGCCCGCGTCGCCGACATCGGGTCGGATCATGCGTTGTTGGCTTCTTATTTGCTTGTAAAAGGAATTGCCTCGTTCGTAATTGCCGGAGAGTTGAACGAAGGTCCTTTTCAGGCAGCCAAAAAGCAAATACATACGCTGCAACTCAAAGATCGTGCCGCAGTCAGAAAAGGAAACGGCCTTGCCGTGCTCGAACCGGGCGAAGTTGACGTCGTCTGCATTGCCGGAATGGGCGGACAACTGATCGTTTCCATTTTGGAGGAAGGACTTCTTAAGCTGGAAGGGGTCCAGCGCCTGATTCTGCAACCGAATGTAGGGGAAGAGATCGTGCGTCGCTGGATGCTGAAACAAGGCTGGCAATTGGTTGCCGAGACGATTTTGCAAGAAGACGGCATCATTTACGAGATATTGGTGGCAGAACGGGGAGCCCCCCTTTTTCCTTACGAAAACAAAGATCGTCCACAAGAAGACCTCATCCGCATCGGTCCGTTCCTCTGGGAAGAAAAGTCGCCCATTCTCGCGGAAAAATGGCAGCATGAAAGAGAAAAGTGGCAAAAGGTCCTGGGCCAGCTGAAGCGGTCGGACAAGCCGGAAGCCGCCCAGAGAATTGCGGAAATCGAACAAGAAGTCAAATGGATAGATGAGGTGATCGCATGCTTGCACACGGACAAACCGTAATTCAGTACGTAGAGCGTTTGGCGCCAAAATCGTTGGCGATGGAAGGGGATAAAATCGGTCTCCACGTAGGCACGCTGCAAAAGAAAGTGCAAAAAGTCATGGTCGCGCTTGACGTGCTCGAATCCGTGGTGGATGAAGCTATTGCCGAAGGGGTAGACTTGATCGTCGCTCACCACGCCGTCATTTATCGCCCGCTCAAGCATTTGCGGACAGACCTGGCGGCAGGGCGCGTTTTTGAAAAGTTGATCAAACATGACATCGCGGTCTATACCGCTCATACGAATCTGGATGTGGCAGTAGGCGGCATGAACGATTGGCTGGCTGAAGCCATCGGACTGGTCGACCTGGACGTTTTGGATGTGCTGCAAAAAGAAGCGTGGAAAAAGCTCGTCGTCTTCGTTCCGGCGACACACAAAGAGGCTGTGTTTACCGCTATGTCCGAGGCGGGTGCAGGACACGTCGGCAACTACAGCCATTGCTCCTTCCAGGTGCAAGGGACAGGAACCTTTTTGCCAGGAGACGGAACCAATCCGCATATCGGCTCGCAAGGCAAGCTGGAGCATGTCGAGGAAGTGCGGATCGAGATGGTAGTGCCTGCTTCCCGACAAGCGGCTGTCATCAAAGCGATGCAAGCCGCTCATCCTTACGAGGAAGTGGCTTATGATGTGATTCCGCTGGACCAATCCGGTCAGGCGTACGGCATTGGCCGAATCGGCTATTTGCCGACTCCGCTGACCTTGCGTGATTTGGCCCAACTGGTGAAAGAACGCTTTTCGCTGCAAGGGCTTCGCGTCGTTGGAAATCTCGATGAAACGGTCAAAAAGGTGGCTGTTGTAGGCGGGGATGGCAGTTCTTTTGCTTCCAAGGCGATTTTCAAAGGCGCAGATGTGCTCCTGACGGGAGATATCGGCTACCATATCGCCCACGATGCGCAGGCGGACGGGCTTTCCATCATTGATGCCGGCCACAATATCGAGAAAATCATGAAACAAAAACTGGCGGATTACTTGCTGGAACAGTTGAAAGCAAATGGCTACGAAACAAAAGTGGTTGCTTCCTCTGTGCACACGGACCCGTTTCAATTTGTATAGTGCAAACGTCGGCACAAACGTTTTGTTGCCGTCTAGCTGAAGTGTAGGAGGATTTCGTGTGCAAAAACTAATTCGAGCGCTCTCAAGCGGGTTGCTTGTCGCTGCCTTGCTCACCCCCGGCGTCGCTTCTGCGGCTGGGGGCTTTCTGCCCTATTCGGACATTAGCAACCATTGGGCCAAAGCGTCTATTATTCGAGGTGTACAGGCTGGACTTTTTGCAGCTGGTACTGACGCTCCGCACTTTTACCCGAATCGCGATATGTCGCGCGCTGAATTTTTGGCGTTGATGGATCGGTTGTACAACGGGGGGCAGTATCAGCTCTACCCGTTGACGTTTTTGTCTGAACATGCGGAATGGTCAAAAGGGGAAGGCTTTGATCAACCGTATCTTCCTTATAAAGACGTCGATCGTCTGACGTGGGTGTACAATCCGACTTTGCGTGTAGCGATTGTACTGGACAGGCTGTATGGCCCGAATGCGATCCAGCAAGTTTTTCCGGGGGAAGAAATGAAGCCGGACCAGCCGATTACGCAAGAAGAAGCGGCAAAGCTCATGCAAATGTTCACGATGTCGCCCGACAGCAGCAAAGCGTGGGAAGAAGTCAAGGCTTGGAAGTGGCTGGAAGGAGACAGAACGGACAAATTGAAGCGGGGAGAGGCAGCAGCGGCTGCCGACCGCATGATTACTTACTTGGTGCAGGATACGATTTTGCCGCTGTTGGATTATGATGGTACGAAGTTTCCGATGGTTCCGGAGATTGAGGAACTTTTCCCTTATTTCGAAACGTACACCGCTCCAAAGTCAAAGCAGGAAGCAGCATATGTCAGCGCTGTTGACGCGATTCGCAACCATGAAGACTCCGAAGCGACTTTTGAATTGCTGCGAGCGCTTGCGGACACGACATTTGCGAACCGGATCGGGCTTCATTTTTATTTGAGCTGGGACCCGGGCACAGAGATTTCCACCAATCTGGATGAAGCGATGAGTGCCATTGACGCGTATTTCGCCAACAAAATCATTTTGCCGGACACGCTCAGACTGTTGAGTGCCAATGTGTATGATTTGGCCCTGCAGCAAGCCGGGAAAGACCAGAAGCAATTCGCGAAGGTGCTGGAGCGGTTAAGCGCCTATGAACAAAAAGTGAAGCCAAATTCAAAAGAGTGGGAAGCGTTGGCCATCTACCTCGGTGCGTTGGAGATCAAGAGCGGGCAAACGGAAAAAGCGTTGGAGCGCTACAAGCAATTTTCCGCCAACAATCCGGAAGCGCTGCTCAACGCTTGCTATTACTTGTACCAGGAAGGCAGGTTGGAAGAGGCGAGTGCCCTGCTTGCGACCGTAAAGCCGAATGCTTCCGACAGTCGAATGGTTCAGTTGGGCAAGCTGTTGCGCCAGGAATTGACTTCTTTGCAGGAGCAGTCTGCGATTGTAAGCGACCTTGGTTACTCGCTGCGTCGCCTCGACAACGCCGATTCGTATCAGGTTCAAGGAGAGGCTGTGCTTAGCGGTTTCAGCTTTAAGTATACGCAGGAGATTGACCAGCGCAGCCAGGTAAGCAGGCTCAACGGATTTTATCAATCGCCGCAAAAGTTGGTATCGGACAAGCTTGCTACCTATACAGACGGCAGCAAACATATCCAATACTCGTACGACTCCGAAAAGCAGAAATGGGATCGGCATAGCACGAACAATCTCGACTTTTTGCATGAGTGGGTCGGTGCCTTGCCGGTTGCAGAGCGGGCGAACAAGCTGCACGCGCGCTACTTCAAGCAGACTTTCGGCGAGATGGAAGTGATTACGGAATGGATTCCGGGAAGTGTGCTTGCAGAACAATCGGCCTCTTTGCTGCTTGAGCGTGGCAAAGTCAAAGATGTGCCACTGTTCATGAACAAATACTACATCGACAAATCTACTGATCGCGTTGTCAAGCATACGTGGCGATACGAGGAGATTTATTCGAGCGATGAGTACGTGGCCTATTCGGGCACAGATCAATACGATTACGCAAAAAGCATCAAGCTGTCGATTCCAGAGGAAGTACGAAAAGGGGTGACTCCATGAAGCGGTTTAGTCGATGGATACTGACTGCCCTGCTTGCTGTATCGGTATGGCAACAGGTGCCAGCCCAGGCAGCAGAAAATCCTTATGTGGAAACAGAAGAAGTATTCCGATACGTCATGGAGAGCCATTTAAGCAAGCCGCAAGCGGCAAAGCTGGTCAAAGGTGCGCTCGAATCCGTCAGTGAACAGGCGAAGGAGCGCAAGGATTTGCCGCTCGTCGTATCCGCCGAGGATGATACATTTGGAGAACTCGTCCAACGGTTGGCTGAGTGGCAGAAAAAAGGTGGATTTGATGCCGTTTCGATGAATACATGGGCAATCGACGGGATGCTCTCCACGCTCGACGATCCGCACACCGTCTTTTTTACAGCAGATGAACTGCGGCTGTTCCAATCTGATGTGGAAAATCAGTTTGTCGGATTCGGCTTCCGTCTGCGGATGCAAAACGACCACATCATCATTCGCGAAATCGTCTCCGGTTCTCCGGCCGCAGCATCTGTCCTCAAGCGTGGCGACCAGTTGCTGAAGGTGGGAGACGTCTCCTTGGTGGGGAAAAGCTTTGAGGAATCGTATGCTTACTTGAAAGGTGCAGAAGGAACCGAAGCCGTATTGGTCGTATATCGCCCTTCCGAAAAGCGTGAGCTTCAGGTCAAGCTGAAAAGAGCGCTGATGACACTTCCGGAAGCGGAAGGTCAGTTGTTTGACAAAGGGTCGGTCGGCTACATCAGTCTGGAAACGTTCGGGTCTGATGGCGCTGTGCAAATGCGCGACAAACTGCTTGAATTTGCACGCTCCCAAAAGCAGCTGACCGGGCTTGTCCTGGACTTGCGTGACAATGGCGGCGGCTATTTGAGTACGGCGCGAGACATCGCAAGCCTGTTCATGGAAGACGGACTGCTCATGTATACGACAAACCGCAACGGTGTGGAAGTGGAGACATGGGTACGCAACGGCCGGGACATCGGCATTCCTGTACGCATTTTGGTGAATGGCGGAACCGCTTCTGCTTCCGAGCTTCTGTCCGGCGCTTTGCGCGATCACGGCATTGCTAAGCTGGTCGGAACGAAGACGTATGGCAAAGGCAGCGCACAGCAAGTGATCCCTTTGTCAGAAGGGGATGCGCTCAAGCTGACACTGAACGAATATTTCACTCCCAAGCATACGGTCGTCAACCATATCGGTCTTACGCCAGACTTGGTCGTGGAAGATTACGGCGCACAAGTGGTCGAAGCTCTGCAATCCTTGAATGTGCGCGCTTGGGAACTGAGCGATGAGGATGGGGATACTGTAATCAACGGCATCCCGTTCCCGACAGTCGAACCGCTTTTCAAACAAGGAACAGGAGGGCTGCAAGTCCGGGCAGCTATTTTGTCGCACTTATTGAAAGATCCGGCCATCGGCGAGAATGAATACGTGGAGCTTGCTCCTTATTTGAAAAAGCACCCTGCCCTGAAAGTGCAAAGCAAGGGTGGATTCCACTTCTTGACCTATACTTCCTAGTAAATAGACAAGCCTTTGCTGTTGATTGCAGCAAAGGCTTGTTTTTTTCTGTGAAAAACGTCTCACCGTTTTGTTGCGGGTATAGTCGGAAGCAGGAAGCAGAACACTATCAGGTGCGACACTAATGACGAACGAAGGATGGCAGACCGATGAAAAAAGTAATTCTTTTTTTGATCGACTCCATGATGCCAGATGTGCTGGAGCGCTGCATTGCAGCGAACAAAGCGCCGGGTCTGCGCTTTTTGATGGAGCATAGCCAGTACATCGCGGATTGCGTTACGGTTTTTCCGACGATGACGGCTTCAATAGACTGCTCGCTGATCACCGGAGTTTATCCCGATCAGCACAAAATACCGGGCTTGGTCTGGTTCAATTCCGAGCAGAACAAAATCGTGAACTATATTAATGGGGCCGTTCCTGTGCACAAACTGGGAATTACGCATTGTGCAACGAACGTGCTGTTCGATTTGAATGAGCGGCATCTCAGCAAAGCGGTGAAGACCATTCACGAAGTCGTGGAAGAACACGGGCTTGTGTCAGGCTCGATCAACGTGATTGCTCACCGCGGCCACAAGCAGCACAAGGTGCATATGCCGCCGCTTTTGGACGCTGTTACTTCGTTTCGGCTTCGCGAGATGGTAAGCGGCCCGACGATCATGAGCATGGGAACATTGGTGCGGCCGAATCTGTTTCGTCCGGTTACGTGGAATTTTTCGCAGACAGCGCTCGAAAGCTACGGCATTAATGACACATATGCCATTGATGTCTTGATTGAAGTCATCCGCAGTGGCAAACAGCCCCAGTTTACGCTGGTGTATCTGCCTGAAAACGATCATAAGCTCCATCAATCGCCGGAACAGGCTGTTTCGCACCTTGCTGATGTAGATCGGCAGCTGGTACGTTTTTTAGACAGCTTCAGTTCTTGGGAGCAGGTGCTGGAGCGCAATGTCTGCATCCTGATTTCCGACCACGGCCAAACTGTGATCGGAGAGAGCGAGGATCACAACATTTCCCTGGATGTCTTGTTGCGGCCGTTTGCGGTACACGCCTGGGGAAAAGAAGTGACCAGTGACGTAGAAGTGGTGATTTGCAACAATGAGCGCATGTGCTTTTTGTACCCGGTGAATGGAGGGCAGCAATCCGCGATTGTCGACGCAGTCAGTGTGGATGAGCGAATCGATTTGATCGCTTGGAAGGAGGGAGAAAAGGTCATGGTTCGGCGCGGAGGCTCGAAGCAGGAGCTGAGCTTTTGGCGAAACGGCAAGTACCCGGATGCTTATGGATGCTCCTGGGAGATCGAAGGAGATCCGGCTGTTCTCGATGTGCAGTTTGACGGGGAAACGCTTGCGTTTGATACGTACCCGGACGCTTTTTCCCGACTGTATGGAGCCGCTTTTGCCCAGGCAGATGAGGTTGTGATTTTGACAGCTTCGCCAGGGTACGAGTTTTTGTCGGAGTGTGCGCCGACTCATTTGGGCGGGGGTAGCCACGGTTCTTTGCACAAGCAAGATTCGTTGATTCCTTTGGTCATTGCGGGGGCGGCGAATCCGTTTCCGTTGCCTGCGCGGCTGGTGGATGTCAAAGCATTTGTCTTGCGGGAGCTGGGCATTATTTCAGACACGCGTCCACAATGACAGGGACATGATCCGACCAGTTGACTTGAGCAAGGGTGTAGTCCTGGATGGTCCAGTGATCAGATGCGAAAATGTAATCCAGACGACGGCGGAATGCCGGAAGCGTATGTTTCATCTCCTGATTGCAAATACGTGCGCTATCGTGAAGGGCAGGGGAAAAGGACACGTTGGCGGCATTAAAATCGCCCATTAGCAGTAAGGGAGTTTTGTTTGCCCCTGCGATCTGTTCAGCGAGGAAGTGAAGCTGGGCGATCCGGCTGACCTGATTCAAACTGCAATGCGTCACCCAGACAGAAACGCTTTTTCCATTCCAGTCGAAAGCAGCTTGCAACACTGTCCGCTGCTCGCGTTTCGCCGGGAGTGTGACGGTTTTTGCGTGCTTGAGCGGATACTTCGAGAGCAATGCGTTTCCGTAGTGGCCGTTGCCAATCGGGATGGATGGGGCAAAAGCAAGCTGATACTGCAACTGTTCAGCCAAAAAGCTCGCCTGATAGCCGTATTTGGAGTTTTGGTGCACTTCCTGCAACCCGACGATGTCTGGATTCAACTCTTTTAGCGTGTCAGCCATCTGATGGAGCCGTTTGCGCCACCAGAGATCGCGACCGCTGTGGATGTTGTAGCTTACCGCTCGTAACATGGCAGCTCCTGCTTTTTGTGACTTGTGCGTTTCTAGCCTTAGTATGGACGAGTATTCCAACGGCTTAATCGGGCTTAATTCGGAAAAACGCATTAGTACCCAACTTATTTATAATTTCCTGTTGCATTTGGTTTTAGCCTATGCTATATTAAAAAGCGTCGCCTCTAATTGAAGCGAAAATGGAAAAAGATGCACCTTGAAAACCGGATAGAATCATCTGTGAATAAATGAAGCTTGTGTTTTACTTGATGTCAGATTCACTTTCTACTTTATTGGAGAGTTTGATCCTGGCTCAGGACGAACGCTGGCGGCGTGCCTAATACATGCAAGTCGAGCGAGGGTCTTCGGGCCCTAGCGGCGGACGGGTGAGTAACACGTAGGCAACCTGCCTCTCAGACCGG
>NZ_RHHV01000008.1 GCF_003710905.1 Brevibacillus parabrevis | reverse complement strand
TTCAGTTTTCAAAGAACATTTGTTTCGCTCGCCGCCCAAAGGCGACTTTTCCATCTTACCACATCGCCCATCGTGATGCAAGAGGTTTTTTTCACCATTTCTCTTCACTCAGTAGCGACAAGATCTAATATAACAAATTAGCCTTTACAAAGTCAACCGTTTCTTTCACTTTTTTTAAAGCGTTTTTTCAATCGAATTGACTTCTCAATAGCAGAATTTAAATATACATAAAAACAAACGAGCCGTCAACTAAAAATCGAATAGTACATTCCTTTTTATTTCACACTATACGTGTAACGGCTGACGCCCCCGCATAGCTGTCTTCACACAGAACGCAATGACAAAAGGTGGTGCGAAAATGACTCCGAAACCAACAAGTGTAGAACACACCCACGAGCACTACAATGAATTATCCACGGTCGAATCACAGCGCAACGAAATTCTCCAGGAGGAATTTCCGGAAGGCCCGTACGGTGCTTCCACCAATGAAGCGCGCCTCGGAAAAGCAACTGGCTGGGAACCTGGACAGCATTCGACGACCACCCGCTTTACTTATGAAACAAGAGAGATGCATCAAGATTTGCCTCGTCAGGACCCATCGGCTCATCCCATCCACGACGATCCGAACGAAAAAGAATAAACGCCCTCGCTCCAGCCAAACGACATGGACGCCCCCCTATCACAAAGCAAATAAACAAGCCCCTCTTTTCCATAAAAGAAAGAGGGGCTTCACCTTTTCAGCAGGCAATCTTATTCCTCGCCAACGACATGCGTTGTCAACGTTCCAATTCCTTCAATAGTAACCGAGATTTCGTCTCCGACTTTCAATTCGCCTACTCCAGAAGGGGTTCCGGTCAAAATAACATCTCCCGGACGAAGAGTCATGACAGCCGATACCGCCTCCACCAGTTGGGGGATGGTAAAAATCAGCTGCTCTGTGCTGGCATCCTGGCGCACTTCGCCGTTCACCCGGGTTACGATCCGCAAGTTTGAATAATCAAGCTTGGCGGCAATCGCAGGTCCGAGCGGGCAAAACGTATCAAAGCCTTTGGCGCGCGTCCATTGCCCGTCGCTCCATTGCAAATCGCGGGCAGTCACATCAATGGCGCACGTAAAACCGAGAATGTACTCATCCGCATCGGCAGCCTTCACCTTTTTTGCTTCCTTTTTGATGACAATGGCCAGTTCGCCTTCATAATGCAGATTTTCGGTCAGCTTCGGATAAACAATCGGCTCGCCCGGACCCACGACAGCAGACGAAGGCTTCAGGAACATCAACGGCTCTTTTGGCAGATCAATCCCCATCTCTGCCGCGTGGTCGCGATAATTCAAGCCGATGCACACCACTTTGCTCGGATCGCACGGCGCTTTCAGGCTGATTTCGTCCAGCGGCAGCTCCAGTCCCGTCATGATCGGTTTGGCTGTTTGGATTTTATAAATATCCCCTTCGATCACCCGGACCTTCTGATCTTCTGCTACCATCCACCCATGCTTGACTTTGCCGTTTCGCTCATAGCGGATAATCATGACTCTTCTCCCCCGTCACGCATTTTTCTCTATCGGCTAAAACAAATCCGTCGTCGTTTCTTTCGGCTTGGTTGTGATTTCTTCGATGACAGTGCCTGCTACTGCCTTTTCTACAAGAGCGTCCACATCCAGCACTTCTTCAAATTTGGCAGCCAGATACGGTTTCGGTCTGGTTACCGGATTTTTCGGGGTAAACACCGTGCAGCAGTCTTCATACGGCAAAATGGACAGCTCATACGTATCGATTTTACGCGAGAGATCGGTAATGTCGACCTTGTCCATCCCGATGAGCGGACGAAGCATGGGAATGGAAATCACCTTGTTGATCGTGTCCATGCTCTCCAATGTTTGCGAAGCTACCTGTCCGAGACTTTCGCCTGTCGCCAGAGCCTTTGCTTTCGTGTTTTCCGCCACACGCTCGGAAATGCGCATCATGAAGCGGCGCATGATCGTGATCAAATAATCTTCCGGACACTTTTCGCGGATCGCAGTTTGAATCTCGGTAAAAGGAACAACGTGCAGCTTGACGGTTCCGCCCCACTTGGTCAGTTTTTGGGCCAAGTCACGCACCTTTTGCAAAGCGCGCTCGCTGGTGAACGGATAGCTGTGGAAGTGGATCGCTTCCAGCGTAACTCCGCGCTTCAGCATCATCCAGCCAGCTACAGGGCTGTCGATTCCCCCCGACAAAAGCAGCAGCACTTTTCCACTCACGCCTACTGGCAAGCCGCCTGGCCCCGGAATCGTTTCGCAGCTTAAATACGTACCTTCTGCGCGAATTTCCACATTGACGATCGTTTCAGGCTCGTGCACATCTACCTTGATCGCAGGCAGCGCCCGCAAAATGTGGGTACCGACGATTCGGTTCACTTCCATGGAAGGAATCGGGTAGCGCTTGTCCGCACGACGAGTGACCACGCGGAACGTGCGCGGTTCCGGCTGCAATTGACGGACCATTTCCAGCGCTTTTTCCTTGATCGTCTCGATATCCGGGTCCACCTGAACGGTCGGACTAAAGGAAGAGATGCCGAAAACGCGCTTCAACCGTTCCATGACCGCATACGCATCCTCGCCATGCAGCTCGACATACATGCGCCCGTAGTTGCGTCTCACCTTTACTTTGAAAAAGGAGCGCAGCACGCTTTTCACACTTCTGACCAGCGCTTCTTCAAACTGGTCGCGGTTTTTGCCTTTAAGAGCAAGCTCGCCGTAGCGAATCAAAATAACATCGTAGTTCATGATAATCTCCTTTGAATTGGTTCTCTTCTCTTATTTTCTGCGATCCGGGACCGTTTGCGGCTTGATAAACGAGCGCAAGGTTTCTACGCACGCTTCCAGCGCGGTCAGGAACTGCTCGATCTCCTCACGCGTATTTTCCCTGCCCAGGCTGATGCGCAAAGATGACAGGGCACAATCCCGTTCAATCCCGACAGCCGTCAACACCCTGCTTGGCTCATTCGCTTTAGACGAGCAGGCTGACTTGGTCGAGACGAGAAAGCCTCTCTCTTCCAAAGCGTGCAGCAACACTTCCGCTTTTACTCCCGGTACGGACAAGTTCATAATGTGCGGAGCTGCCCCTTGCTGCGGCGTGTTAACGATACAGCCTGCAATTCGCTCAATGCCTTCGCGCAGCCGTTGGTTCAGGCTTTGCAGTCTCCCGGCTTCGTCCTTGCCCAGCTCCTCCAAAACCCGAATGGCTTTGGCCATGCCAGCGATCGCCGGAAGGTTTTCCGTTCCCGAGCGCACCCCAGCTTCTTGTCCGCCGCCCATCATCAACGGGTGGATAATCAATCCTTCGCGTTTATACAGGATGCCCACTCCCCGCGGGCCATAGAACTTGTGGGCGGACACACTCAACAGATCGATGCCGGAGTCGTGCAGAGACAGCGGCACTTTGCCGATCCCCTGGACGGCATCCACATGGAACAAAACCTTCGGATACTGCTTTAGCCACTGTCCGATTTCTTCCACGGGCTGAATCGTCCCCAGTTCATTGTTCACATGCATGACAGACACGAGAATCGTGTCCGGACGGAGCGCACGCTTTACATCCTCGACAGACACGCGCCCTTCGCGATCCACAGGCAGATAGGTCACGGCAAACCCGATCCCCTCCAGCTGCTTGCACACATCGTAGACAGCCGGATGCTCGACTTGTGTGGTAACAATATGCTTCCCTCTGTTCTGATATTGAAAGGCAATGCCCTTGATTGCCGTATTATTGCTTTCTGTGCCTCCGGAGGTAAAAATGATTTCCCCTTCTTTGCAGCCCAGGTACTGTGCAGCAACCTTCCGCGCCTGCTTGAGTACGTTTTCGGCTTCCACCCCTTTTTGATGCAAAGAGGACGGATTTCCATAATAGTTTTCCATCGCCCGTTTTACTGTCTCAATGACCCCTGGATGAGGCCGGGTTGTCGCACTGTTGTCTAAGTAAATCACCAGTCCACACCTTCCTGAGGGCGAGCTGCCCTAAGTCTACCCTTCATCATAACACGACTGTCCATGTGGAACATACTACCCGAGTGTACTTCCTGATTATTTTCCCCTGCTTTTTGCAGGCAACCAGTCGTTTTTAGCCAAGCCTGAGCAAGCGTTCACATTCTTTTCACAACTAAAGCGCTTACATCCAAATTTAAGCTATTTACAATGCGATAGCCTTTCGTTAGAATTGTCAATAAATTTAGAAAAAAAGATACCTACACGGGAACAAGGAGAGAGCAGCGATGACAACACAAGCAATGCAAGAAAAAATCAACAAGATGGAAGCAGAACTGAAAAGATTGCAGGCTGAACTGGCCAAAATGAACAAAAGTACCCCTCAATACGACCAAAATGATGTCGCATATCTAAATGAGGTGTACAACGGGTGACTTTTCGCTTATTTTATTTGCGATAGCGTGGGTGCGGGCAAGACGATTTGGCCGCTTCCACGCTATTTTTATGTCTATAAGCACAATTTTCGGTTAATTTTTCATTTGGAAAAGGAGGAGTTTTCACCTCTGCTGGGAGAGGCGACCAATCGAGGGTAGATTTACCTGATGAAAGCAACGGTTCCCACTGCGTACAATCAAGATGAACCACCACACCACGCTACGGCATCGAGGAGGCTTTCATGTTCAAAACAACGCGCTGGAAACGTCTCGCCCTGCAAGCTACTCTGGTTGCTGGCTTGCTCCCTGCTACATCCGCCTTTGCCCAAACGATTCAGGTCGTCCCTGGAGACACACTCGGCAATATCGCGTACAAAAACCAGATCACGGTCGAACAGCTCAAACTGGCTAACCAGTTGCAATCGGACATGATCATGGTCGGACAAACGCTGTACATACCCCCGCGTTCCACCGTTTATACGGTCAAAGCAGGCGACGTCCTGTGGAAAATCGCCTACAACCACGGCGTAAGCATTCAAACTATTGTGAATACAAACAAACTGCAAACGACGGAAATTCTCATCGGGCAAAAGCTGCTGATCCCCAAGCAAGAGCCAGTCGCCGAGACACCTGCGCCTGCGCCCGCCCCCAAGCCTGAGCCGGACAAGCCTTGGGTAGAGAACACTCGCTATCAGGTTGCCAAAGGAGATACGCCTTGGACGATTTCGATTGCCCACGGCATCCCGTTTACCGAGTTTTTGCAAGCCAACAAGCTGAGCGAATCCGATTACTTGCAGATCGGTCAAATCGTAACTGTTCCTGTGCACCACATTCCAAAAACCGAGACAGCAGGAGCCAAGTACGGTGAGTATCTGGACTGGTTTGAAGCGGCCCAGTATTTGTTCCCGATCAACGCGACTGCAAAAGTGACCGATTTTGCTACGGGCAAAAGCTTCATGGTCAAACGCACGATCGGCGCTTCCCATTCTGACACGGAACCGTTGACTTCAGCGGACAGTGCTACCATCAAAAGCATTTGGGGCGGCAATTTTTCCTGGAGCATCCGGCCTGTCATCGTGGAAGTCGATGGCCGACGTCTAGCCGCCTCCATGTCCTCCATGCCACACAGCATCGAGTATATAACGGACAATGCATTTGACGGGCATTTTGATATTCACTTCCCTGGCAGCCTGCGCCACAAAGACAACCTGATTGACCCCGACCACCAAGCCGCGATTCGGATTGCGGCAGGAAAATAGGCAACTGACAGGCGAAAAGCCGTTCCATCGTCATGACTGGAACGGCTTTTTCCTGTTTGCTTATTTATAAGGAATAGGCCCGCTGTACACACCTTGGAACACTTCTGTGGCTGGCCCTGTCATGTAGACGCGATTGTCTTCTTCCCGCCAATCGATAAACAGGTCTCCTCCTGCCAAATGCACGGTAACCGCTCTGTCGACCTTGCCAGCGAGCGCCGCTGCGACGGCCGCTGCACAAGCTCCGGTTCCGCACGCGAGGGTCACGCCAGATCCCCGCTCCCAGACGCGGAACAAGATCTCTTCCCGATTCAATATTTGGATAAATTCAACGTTGGTGCGTTCCGGGAACCATTCGTGGAACTCGATCTTCGGTCCGTACGTGCGCACATCTTCGTCGCGCACTTCGTCCATGAAAATAATCGCGTGCGGATTGCCCATGGATACAGCCGTCATCGTAAACACAGCCCCGTCCACTTCCAGCACCTCTTCGTGCGCCTGCTCTTCCGGTATGCCTGTCATCGGAATCGCCGAGCGTTCAAAACGCGGCTCTCCCATATCAATCGTAACTTGCTCCACTTTGCCGTCAGCCCCGACAGAGACAACCGGCTTCATCATCCCGCCCCATGTTTCTACCGTAAACGTGGTTTGCGCAGTCAAGCCGTGATCGTACACGTATTTGCTCACACAGCGCAGGCCGTTGCCGCAGTTTTTTGCCTCGCTTCCGTCGTTGTTGAATACGCGCATGCGAAAATCAGCGCGCTCTGACGGAAGAATCAAAATCAGGCCGTCTCCGCCAATGCCGAAGTTGCGATCGCTTACCCGTCTTGCCAGTTCGGGAAGATCCACTCCCGCCAACGTTTCCTCGAAACAGTTGACGTACACATAGTCGTTGCCCAAGCCATGCAATTTGGTAAATTTCATCTGCCACTCCCCGTTTTCTCTGTAATTTCTGACTCTCTTTATATATGGACTTATCTTAACACAACAACTTCCGTTTGGGGGAAGTGGTATACTACCAGTAATCAAGAGCAACCGCTAACTGTCGAGGTGACATTTGATCCAATGAACAACGAAACATTACGCTATGTGCTCGGCACGAAAAACGAAGCAAAGCGGCTGGCCGTACAAAAAGCCACGGGCATCGACCCGATTTGTCTCTCCGTTCCTTCGGGAGTGCCTGCCCAGCCCATGAGCGAACAAGAAACGATTACCGGAGCCATCAATCGGGCAAAAGCGGCTCTCGCCCTTGCTCCGGAGGCGCAAATCGGGCTTGGTCTGGAAGGCGGCCTGATGTATGACGAAGCGTTTACCGGACAATGGTATTTGATCTCGGTGTGCGCAGCCTGGGACGGAAAGCAGCTGTTTTTGGGCAAAGGTCTGGCTTTTCCCATGCCCAAACAGGCGATTGAGCGCATTGTGGCAGAAAAGACGGAACTGAGCGTGATTATGGACGAGTGGGGCCAAACGAGCGGAAGCAACCATCGCGGCGGAGCTTACGCGCTTTTGACCAACGACCGCCTCAACCGCTCCGATGTTTTTTGCGAAGCCGTCATCGCTGCGATCACACCGTATCAATCCCGTTTTTACACAAACTGATCGAGGGCGACGTCAAAACAAAAAGCCTCTTCGGCTGTTGCAGCGCGAAGGAGGCTTTTTGCTTTTTGCGGTCTGCTGCTGGTTACTACCGGGCCGTGTAGTACGGGTAGATGACCAAAGCTCCCAAAATGGAGATCGCACCTACAATCATCGCCCACGCCCCCAGCGTTCTCGAATCGCGTCGATACGCCAAATAGCCAAGCACCATCCCGATTGGCGCCACGAGATACGGCATCAGGAACAGGGACAGGATCGATAGCCCCAGACCTGTCATGCCGATACCGCTGGCTCCGCTTTCCCGGCTATCTTCGTCATCGCTGATCTCACGCACAGAACGACGCGAAGGAATCGGCTCGGCGATTTCCGCCGCTGCCTCGATGTCGTCGTCTCTTCTCACGGTGACCGGCGCGCGGTCTTCCCTCGTCAGTACAACGCCATCCAATCGCTCCGAAAAGTCGTTCTCCACCCTGTCCTCTTCGCCGGAATAACGCTCTGTCAAAGAGTGAGGATCGTAGTGAATCCTTCGCCTTGAGCGTTCCTCATCTTCGTCGAAAGCGGCCTGGGTCCAGGTGTCTACTGCAAATTCCCTGTCGTGCTGATCTACCGTGTCGGAAAAGCCGGTATCTTCCTTCCGCTTCGCATTCATGCGTTCGTGTCGATCCAACATACCATGCTCAGCCCCTTTTTTGGTAAAGGATTTGTTAGTGAAGGAAGTAGCCTTATTGTCTGCCTGCGGTGTACAATTTAAACTGGAGGCGAGAGGATGAAACCAGAGAAGTTCCTAACCATTGGCATTGATATTGACGGAACGGTCACTTCACCCAGCAGTATTGTGCCGTTGATGAATGAAAGCTTTGGCAGAGATTTACGATATGAAGACTGTCTGGAGTACAATTTGGCCAACGTGTATCAGATTACAGACGAGGAGTTTGACAACTGGCTCGCCCAAAATGGTGAACGCCTGTACGACGAAGCGCCTGTTCACGGCATTGCCGATCAGGTGTTGCGCAACTGGTATCCGTTGCACAAGCTGATTTACATCAGCGCCAGGGAAGCGCACCATCACGATGTGACGCTGAACTGGTTTGCCCGTTATCAAATCCCTTACCATGAAGTGGATTTGGTCGGCTCCCACGACAAGCTTGCCGCTGCCCAAAAGTGGGGCGTGGATCTATTCCTGGAAGATCGGCTGGAAAATGCCCTGCAACTGTCGGAAGCCTTGCAAATTCCCGTGTTTTTGTTCGATACACCGTACAATCAGGCCCGCCTCCCTGAGCTTGTGCACCGCGTGACCTCCTGGGAGGAAGTCGACCACAAAATCAAGACATTGTCGCTTGGACAAGCCCGTGTCTAAGTGTATGCAGCAAAAAGACGTATCTCCTTGTCGGGATACGTCTTTTTGGACGTCCAAGCCTTACTTTGCCGATTTCTTCGGCTTGAACGTCAGACAACAGGTTTCAGACGAAGTGGTTGCTTGATCTTTATGGTCATTTTGACCATACTCACCCGCAAACTCTTCCTTCAGGTTGGCGTTCGCGTGGGCGTCGATCTCCACCATGATTTCGTCGGCGCTGCAAATATTGCCTTGCGCCCAATACTCACAGTTTGCTACGCTGCATTTTACTTGTGGCATTTGGATTCACCTCCTAGACGCTATCCTTCACCATTCGTCTAAGGGATATACTTGTGAAAAACAAACAACCACAAACGATACAGAAAAGAGGGGGAGCCATGCATACACCCCGCGTAGTCGTCATCACCGGAGCGTCTGGCGGTCTAGGTCAGGCGCTGACCCGCTTGCATCTGGAAAAAGGCGATCTGGTCATCGCAGCATCGCGTAAACCCGTAAATCATGAGTCGCTGTCCATTTCTTCCGCCAATCGGGAGCGATTGTTTTCCTATGCGCTCCACGTCGGAAACAACGAGGACGTCCGGCGCTTTGCAGCCTGGGTGCATGTGCGCTTCGGAGCGTGCGACCTTTTGTACAACAATGCGGGCGTCGCTGTGTTCGAGCCGCTCGTCGACATGACGATCGACGAACTGGAAGAGACGTTGCGAACAAATATTGCCGGCGTGATGTACACCACTCGCGCTTTTTTGCCGATGATGCTCGATCATCAGCAGGGACATATCGTCAACGTCGCCTCGCTCGCAGGTCAGGTCGCTACCGCCAAAGCGTCCGTATACGCCGCGAGCAAAGCCGCCGTGATCCGGTTCAGCGAAGGCTTGCAGCATGAGCTTGCAGGAAGCGGCGTCCATGTGACCTGTGCCCTTCCCGGCCCGATCGATACGCCTTTTTTGGAAAAAGCGGACCGGACAGGAGCGTATCGCAGCAAAGTAGCCCGTTACTTGCTCTCTGCCGATGACACGGCCCGCCTGATTTACAAGGCGGTAGAGAAAAAGCGCTCGGAAGTAGCCATGCCTTTTCGCCTGAAGATGCTATCCGTGCTTTACAGCCTGCTGCCGCAACGTTTGAAACAGCTAGTTTCCCCGCTCCTCAATCGCAAGTGACTGATTTTTGAGGTCCCGCAGCATTCCGAAGGCGAACAAGCCGCACACCACGCACATGACCGCCCCTGCCCCGAACAATCCTTGTACCCCGAGAAAAGGAATCAACACTCCCGAGACTGCCGCCCCAGCCGGCATTCCCGTTCCCGTAACCGTCCGGATGCTCGTCATCACTCTTCCCAGCAAAGCATCCGGGACCTGCCTTTGCAAATAACTTCTGTACATGATGTTGTAAGGAGAATAACTGAACCCTGCCAAAGCCATCGCGACCATCGCCACCTCCAGCCTGGAAAAGAAAGCGAGCGGCATTGTGGTCAGCCCCCACAAGACCATGATTCCCGCAAGCGTGCCCCCGAGCGGGAATTTCCACGTAATCGTCGAGAAGAACAACGACCCGAGCAGCGCTCCGATGGCAAGCGACGACCAGAGCATCCCCAGCGCAATCGAGCCACCCTCCAAGTTTTGATTGGCATAAAGCGGCAACGCCACCTCAATCGGCCCGTAAGACATATTGAACAAAAACGTGAAGAACACGAGAGCGACCATTTGCTTGTTTCCGAACAAGTAGCGGTAGCCTGTTTGCATATCGACCAACAGCGAGCGCAAAAACTTGCCCGCCTGCATGTTTTGCGGAACGCCGGGGTTTGCGCTTTTCGTCAGTTCTTTTGGCAGGCGCGAGAAACAGAGGGCGCAAACAAAAAAGCTGGCGGCATCAATCAGCAGTACGTAAGCTTCCCCAATCAATCCGATCAGCACCCCAGCCAGCGCCGGGCCGAACATGTAGATGATTTGCCACTGACTCTCCATGACGCCATTCGCTTTGACCAGATGATTTTTATCCGCCACCAGCCTCGGCAACAGCGTCTGGGCACCCGCTGTACTGAGCGGAGACAGCGTTCCGGCAATGACAATCAATATGTAAATCACGAAAAGCGGAACGTGGTCGACCTGCAGCAAAGCCACCAGAGCGATAAAAATCACCCCGCGGGCTATATTGTCCACCATAATCAACTTGCGGCGATCAAACCGATCCAGCAATACCCCCGCGACCAAACCCGCAAATACGGCTGGCAGCATGTACGCCAGGACAACTCCCCCCATCGCAGCGGGAGATCCGGTCTTGTTCATCACAAACCAGGTAAGCCCCATCCAGCCGAACTGGTCACCCAATCCCGATAAAAACATGCCGAGCCAATACCAGCGAAATCCGCGCTGTCTCCATAATTCTTTCATCCTGCATCTTCCTTTATCTCTGTTTCCATTCATTGTATACACAATTTCATACATTTTCAATATTTATGTTTATTAAATGATAAAGTAAGCAAAAACACAAAAAGCCCTCTGCCCATTCGGGAACGGGCAAAGGGGAAACTCATTCCGGATGAACCGACGATTCCTGCTCCTCCAGACGATGCAATTGTTTGCGGCTCCAGAGCCAAAAGACACCTGCTACAACACCGAACAAGCCAAGCCACACCGAAACAGCAGCGCTCCCGACCTGTTCTGCGCAAAAGCCGAGTACGAGACAGCTCGCTGAAAAGGCTCCCATCGTCGCCATTTCCCTGATCGAGAAAACACGGGCCAAAAAGGCAGGGTCCGCCAGCTTTTGCAGCTTGGTAACGGACAAAATCGAAGAACTGAACGACGCGAATGAACAAAACAGGATGGCGACAGCAAGCCCAAGCAACGGCTTGATATGAAACACCGCGACAATCGACAGTCCCATCGCGATCAGCGCCCAGCCCTGGAAACGAGATATGCCCTGTTCATTCAATCTCTCCGCCAGTCGGCCAGCGGCGATTCCGGCGATCACGCCGCCCAGCCCCAGCGGAATGTCGAGCAAACCGAATACGTACAGCCCTTCGCCCCGCTCCTGAAGCACGTAAAACATCAGCATGATGTAATAAGCGGCGCAGGCCCTCTCTGCCATCTGGTACAAAATAACCTGCCCGATTCTTCTGTTGCCGCCGATATAGCGGAAGCCTTCCTGTAGCCGAGCGAAAAAATGTGTGCCTGTCTTGTGGGCCACAGCTTCAGCGATCGGAGGAAGCCGCAGCAGAATAAACAGGGACAGCAAATAACAGGCGGCATCAAGCAAAAAGTTGTAGCGATAGGAAAAAAGATAAACGAGTACAGCGGCGATTCCCTGGCAAACAATAATCAAAAACGAAGTCGTCCCTTGCAAAAGCGAATTGGCTGCCAGCCGGTCCCGCTCTTCAACAGAGCTGACGATGGCTACCTGCATCGCAGGCTGAAAAAAGGCGCTGCAAATATTGACGAGAATCAACAGCAAAAAAGCGATCCACAAATAAGTCACAGACGTGATCAAGAAAAACAGACTGACAAGAATCCCCCTAAGCAGGTTGACGATCAGCATGACTCTGCGTTTGTCCCAGTTCTCCACCAGCGCTCCGGAAAACAGGCTTGTCAGTACATACGGCACCATCCGAAATACCGTGCCTGCGGCAAAGGACAAACCGGAACCGCTCAAATCGTGCAAAAGCCCTACAACCGCAATAAACGTAAACTCATTCCCTATAATATGAACAATATGGGCCGCATACAGACGGCGAAAAATCGGGTGCTGTAGCAAGGTCATCATCGCGCATCCTTTCCAAAAAGCTTACCCAGTCAACTTTCTCCCCATTGTAGCACTTGCCTGAAAATAGCGGCAAATTGTTCTTGTCAATGAGTCAGGCTTTAAGTTATTATACGTTCAAAATAAATTGAACGTTTTTATATTTCATTACGTTCATGATTATTAAAATGAGGCAGGTGCGCCATGAAACGTTTTTTAGTCATCGAAACTTTGGATCAACTGAAAGTCGTCAGCGATGCTTTGCGGATGGAAATCATCACCTTGCTTGTAAAGGAAGCGTATACGGGCAAGCAGCTCGCTACCTTGCTCTCCCTCTCTGCTTCCAAGGTGCACTATCATCTCAAGGAATTGGAAAGCCAGGGCTTTGTCCAGGTCGTCCGTACCGAAGAGAAAAACGGGATTGTGCAAAAATTTTACCGGGCGGTCGCCTACGATTTCAAAGTCAGTGAAGAACTGCTCCCTTCCCTCAGCGAAAACAGCATGCTGCTCCAGGAAGCGATGGTCAACCATTTGCGCTCAAGCCTCACCCGCCTGTACAACGCTCCCGACGAATCGTTCATGCAATTCGCGGACAAAAGCAAACGCGCCCCTGCCATCGCTTTCAACGCAGAAATAAAAGCTCCGCGTCACGAAATCCAGCAGTGGCTTGACAAATACCATGCCCTGATTGACGAGCTGGGCGATATGGAAGCACGCCACTTGCAGCGAATCGCCGCCGGAGAAGCGGAGGACACAGCGGAAAACTTTTATATCGTAACAGTCGGCTTTATGACAGACGAACGCATTTACGTATCGGAAGACGAATCTTTGCCGGATAACTACGAGCACTTGCCGAGCGACTACAAGCATATATCGAGCAAATTCGTGGTCAAAAAGAAGCAGGAGGCGCAACAGGATGACGACGATTCCAACTAATGCCTTGTGGAAAAATCGCTCGTTTCTTTTGCTCTGGTGTGCGACGATCTTGTCAGCCATGGCCGATGGCGCATTCTTTTTGCTGTTGTCCTGGTTTATCGTCGATCAGACGGGATCGGAAACGATGCTCGGAACCGCGCTTATTTGCATGTCGATTCCCCGCCTGCTGTTCATGCTTGCGGGGGGAGTGGCCGCAGATCGCTGGAATCGGAAGTGGATCATGTTCGCTTCGCTTTTGGCTCGCTGCATCATCCTGCTCGGTTTTGGGCTGGTTCTCCAAGGCGAGACGCTGGAATGGCTGTTCCTGCTCATCTACGGGATCGCCGCCCTTTTCGGCACTGTCGACGCTTTCTTCTGGCCGGCTCGCAGCTCGATCCTGCCCTCCCTTGTCTCTCGGGAACAACTCGCTCCTGCCAACAGCATGATGGAAATTTCCCAGCAAATCAGCATGGTCGGCGGTCCTGTCGTCTCCGCGCTGTTGATCCGCACCCACAACTATTCGCTCATGTTCGTCATATTGGCGCTCGCCTTTTTCACAGGGGCACTGGTTTTGCTCGCTTTGCGCCTGCATGCTTCCTCACGCGACGAGACTCGCGCAACCGCTTCGCCGTCTTCTGGAGCAGGATCGTATTTTCAGGATATATGGGGCGGGATTCGCTTTACATACGGGATTCCGATCCTGACTATGCTACTCGTCACCTCGCTCGTGATCAACATGATGTTTTCCGGGCCGATCAACATGGGGATACCGCTGCACGTCAAAGACCTCGGCTGGGATGGAAGCGCGTACAGCACACTTAGCACCTCGCTTGGCGTCGGCACGATCGTCGGAGGGATTTTGACCGGACTGTGCAAAGGCTTTCGCGGAAAATTTATTCTGCTCCCCTTTTTCCTCGGCGGCATGGGGGTCGCGATGAGCTCGCTCTTTTTCATGCAGCAGCTTTTGTTCGGATTGCTCCCGATGTTCTGCATCGGCATGATGCTCAGCATGACGAACATCCCGATCATCACTTACATCCAGACCATCGTCCCTTCTGCCATGCTCGGCCGCGTCATGTCGCTGCTCTCCCTGATGTCGCTTGGCTTCGGTCCGGTCAGCTACGCTCTCTGCTCGTTCCTTTTGGCCTCGAAAACGGCCACTTCCGGCGTTCTTCTGCTCGCTGGCGGAATCATTTTCAGCCTGTCATCGCTTTGCCTGCTTTTGTTCCGCACCTTCCGCAACATGGAGCAGCACCCTGACTGGCAGCGCTCCGCTGCGGGAGAAGCGATTCATTCCCATGCCTCGTCTATATAGGGGGAACGTTCGCGCTTAGCGACATAGCGGCATAGCAACATAGCGGCATGGCAGCATAGACCGTAAGATCATAGCAGTACAGTGCCAGCACCGGAAAAAATCACGCGCCCCTGGCAAGCAACTTCCATGCTTGTCAAGGACGCGTGTTTGGTCTTTACACGGTCTGCTCTTTTCCTACCGACACTTTGGGCAACTGCCGGAAGCCGAAGCCCATCCGGCTGATCTCGCCCGCTTCATCCCGAAAAAATCGGATGTACGAATCTGTCTCGCCCCGTTTGAACACGAAGCCGTCCTCTCCTACCGCCCGCAGCGGAAGCTTGCCACCCATCGCTTTGAGCACCAAACCGTTTTCTTCGATCTCGACGGTTACGTTGGCCCCTTCCGAGGAACGATACTCCCCGACATACGTAGCCAGTCGCTCGACAGGCAGTTCGTAGTCTGCGTAAGGGAACGGAGGAGTTGCAGCAGGTTGGCCGCGATACTCGTTCAACAAGCCATGCATCAGGTCAGTGGCAGGCCCGCCGTCCACGTTCATGAGAATCGCCCCTGTCGTGTCGCTTTCCGGAATCGTAAAAATTTGCGCGCTGACCCCTTTGATCGCCCCGCCATGCTCGATGAGTGTACCGCCGTGGCCATCTTTGCCGATCATCAGCCCGTACCCGTAGCCTTGAAAAGGAGTGAGCGGAGCGTAAGGAGTTGTCATGTCCTTGACACTGTCCGCCGAAAGCAATCGCTTGTCGCCTACCAGACCACCCGTGCGGAACAACTCCGTGTAGCGCAACAAATCGCGAATGGTCGATTTCAAAAAGCCTCCCGAACGCATGGCCGGAGCGTCCCACCAAGCTGGCGAGCGAAACACCGCGCCGCCTTCCTCAGGACTTTTGCGAGTGAAAAGAGTTGCCACCTGCGCATCTGCTGGCAGCTCCTCGATGAGAAAAGCGCTGTTCGTCATGCCGGCAGGCTCCAGAATGTACTCGCGGACAAATTGTTCGTACGCGATTCCGCTCACCCGCCCGACAATAATTCCGAGCAAGGCGTAGCTGTCGTTGGAGTAGCTGAAATGTTCGCCAGGAGCGCCGAGCAGCTCATATTCGAGCTTTGCCATGTAGGCAAGCAACTCGTCGTAAGTCTCGATCGCTTCCGCTTTGTCCAGGTCCCATTGCAACCCGGAGCTGAACGTGCGGTTGGCCGTGTCTTCGAGCATGCTGTTTTTCATCGCTCCCACGAGTGAATCCAATGGAGGAAAGCCTGCGGTGTGGGTCATCAGATGATGAATCGTCATCGCGCGAGTATAGTCTTCGTTTGGTGTGGACAGCTCAGGGATGTATTTGCGAACCGGATCGTGGACATGCAGCTTGCCTTGCTCCTGAAGCTGCATGATGGCAACGCAAGTAAATGATTTCGTGACAGAGCCGATGCCAAATACCGTGTCCGGCGTCAACTCCAGCGCGTCTTCTGTATCGTCCGCAAGCCCGAAGCCGCGGAAGTAGTCCATCTGTCCTTGCTTGGCCAAACCAACTGCCGCACCTGTAATTTTTGCCTGGGAAAGCAACTTTTGCGCATACTCCTCAAACGATTCCACCCACACCGCCATCTTTACTTCTCCCCTTTTTTCCCTTTATTTAGAAAAATCGTGAAGCAAGCCTAGCTACGGCCGGAAATTTTGCGAACGCAGGACGTAGTTCCCGACCGCTCGCTTGTTCAGTGCATAGCCGATGCCAGGTCCTTCCGGTACCGCCAATTGCCCTGGAGCAATCAGTTCTACCCCGTTCTCCACGATGTCTTCTTCCCAGTAACGGCTCGATGCCGCTGTATCGCCCGGAATTGTGAAGTTCGGCAGAGTCGTAATGGCGATATTGTGAGCGCGGCCCACTCCGGACTCGATCATTCCCCCGCACCAGACCGGAATGCCGTGTACCTGGCACAAATCGTGAATCCGCTTCGACTCGGTCAAACCGCCCACGCGACCGACTTTAATATTGATAATGCCGCAGCTGCCCAACTCGATTGCTTTTCGCGCATCTTCCACACTATGAATGCTCTCGTCCAGACAAATCGGCGTGGACAGCTCCCGCTGCAGCTTGGCATGGTCGATGATGTCATCGTGAGCCAACGGCTGTTCAATCATCATCAATCCGTAGTGATCCAGCTCTTTCATGATATCGACGTGCTCCATCGTGTAAGCGGAATTGGCGTCGGCCATCAGCGGCACATCGTCACCGAACTGCTTGCGGATCGCGCGAATCAGCTCCACATCGAAGCCCGGCTTGATCTTTACCTTGATTTTTTTGTAGCCTTCCGCCAAGTGCCGTTCCACTTTCGCCAACACTTGATCGACCGTCGGCTCAATTCCGATGCTGATGCCGACGTCGATCACCGCTTTGTCGCCGCCGAGCGCCCTGGCCAAAGAAATCCCTTTTTGCTTGCTGTACAAATCCCAAATCGCGCCTTCCAACGCTGATTTAGCCATGTAGTTGCGGCGAACGGGAGCGAACAGCCGATCTACGTCTTCCGGCGTCTCGATCGGGTTGGCAAACAGCTTGGGGATGAGAAAACGCTCCATCATGTGCCAGGCAGTCTCGGTCGTTTCTTCATTATAGTAAGGATCAGGCATCGCCACGCTTTCCGCGTAGCCAACCTCGCCCTCACCGTAGACGCTGACCAGAATCAACTCTTTGACAAGCGTATAGCCAAAGCTCGTTTCAAAACGGAAGCGAAGTGGAATATGAAGTTGCTGCAACTCAATGCGCTCGATTTTCAATGATCTTCATCCCTTCTGTTTCATATAGGTGGCATGCGACAAAATGACGGGGCTGTACCTGGCTGGGAACGGGACGAATCGTACGGCAAACTTCTGTGCTGTGCGGACAGCGGGTGTGAAAAGAGCATCCTGCCGGAACCCGCGAAGGACTGGGCACATCGCCCGTCAGTACAATCCTTTCTTTGCGGCGAAACGGATTGGCTTTCGGCACAGCCGACATCAATGCCTGTGTATACGGATGAAGCGGGCCCGCAAACAAATCTTTTTTGTCGGCGATCTCCACAATTCGCCCGAGATACATGACGGCGATTCTGTCACTGATATGCCGAACGACTCCCAGGTCGTGGGAAATAAACAAGTAGCCAAGTCCAAGCCGTTCCTGCAAATCTTGCAGCAGATTGACAATTTGCGCCTGAATGGAGACATCCAAGGCCGACACAGGCTCATCGGCAACGACCAGCGAAGGCTGCACCGCCAAAGCCCGGGCAATCCCGATCCGTTGCCGTTGCCCGCCGCTGAACTCGTGCGGATAACGGGCAGCGAACTGCGGATTCAGCCCGACCAGTTGCAGCAGTTCCTTCACCTGCTCCCTGCGCTCGGCAGACGACATTTTCGGCTCCTTTACCCCCAGCGCTTCCTCCAAAGCCCCCTGCACGGTCATGCGCGGATTCAAGGAAGCGTACGGGTCCTGAAACACGATTTGCATTTTTTTGCGAAACGCGCGAAACCGACTCTCTGGCATGGCGGTTATGTCTTGATCCTCAAAATGAATCGTCCCGCCTGTCGGCTCAATCAAGCGCATGATGCTTCTGCCTGTCGTCGATTTGCCGCAGCCGCTTTCCCCGACCAGCCCCAGCGTCTCCCCTTTTTTCAACTGGAAGGAAACTCCATCGACTGCCTTGACCACTTCGCCGCTCTGACCGAACAGTCCTTTCTTGATCGGAAAATACGTCTTCAAATCGTTTACGGACAACAAAACTTCGCTCATACCGCCATCTCCTCTTTCGCGTACAGCCAGCAGCGGACGGCTTGCGTTCCTTTGCCTGACAGCGGCGGTTTTGCCAGATGACAGCGTTCTTCTGCCAAAGGACAGCGAAAGCGGAACGCACACCCTTGCGTCACTTCTCCGAGCAAAGGGACGCTGCCTTCGATCGGGTCGAGGCGTCTTTTCTCTGCTTCATCCAAGTCCGGGATACAGCGCAAAAGTCCGGCGGTATACGGATGAAGCGGCTGCGAGAACAGACTGGCGACATCTGCTTCCTCCACAATCTCTCCGTAGTACATGACCAGGACGCGGTTCGCCATCTCCGCGACGACGCCGAGATCGTGTGTAATCAGGAGCAGTGACGTGTCGGCCTTTTCCTTCAAGTCGTTCATCAGCTCCAAAATTTGCGCCTGGATCGTCACGTCCAGCGCTGTCGTCGGTTCATCCGCGATCAGCAAATGCGGGTTGCAGGCCATCGCCATGGCAATCATCACCCGCTGCTTCATGCCCCCCGACAACTGGTGCGGATATTCCCGCATAATTTCCTCGGCACGCGGAACTCCGACCTTTTTCAGCATCTCGATTGCCTTGTTCTGCCGTTCTTTTTTCGGCAAATCGGTGTGCAACCGATACACTTCCTCCAATTGCCTGCCGATCGCGTGCACCGGATTGAGGGAAGTCATCGGCTCCTGAAAAATCATGGCGATCTCTTTGCCCCTGATCTCTCGCATCTCCTTTGGCCCAAGCTGGCCAAGCTCCTTGTTCCGAAAGCGGATGTTCCCTTTCATTTGCGCAGACGAGCTGGCCAACAGCCCCATGATCGCAAGCGAGGTGACGCTTTTTCCGCAGCCGGATTCTCCTACCAAGGCTACTGTCTCGCCCTTTTTGATCTGAAAAGAAATGCCTTGCAAGGCGGGCAGCACACCGTTTTCCGTCCGAAACTGCACCCGCAAGTCATCGACTTCCAAGAGAGAGTCTTTCATCTGTCCATCCTCCCTTACCTCGTTTTCGGGTCCAGGGCGTCGCGCAATCCATCCCCAAGCAGATTGAAGCCCAGAACCACCAGCATGATCGCCATTCCCGGGAAAATCGACATCCACCAAGCCTGACTCAAAAACGACTTGCCGACAAAAACCATCGCCCCCCATTCAGGCATCGGCGGCTGTGCGCCCAAACCGAGAAAGCTCAAGGCCGCAGCAGCCAAAATACTGACGCCAAACTGGATCGTCGACAACACGATGATCGGCGACATGATGTTCGGCAAAATGTGCTTCAAAAGAATTTGCCAATCCCGGATGCCCAAAGCGCGGACGGCTTCGATGTACTCTTTTTCCCGAATCGACAGCACCGCGGAACGCACGACCCGCACGTAGGACGGGATGACCGCGATCACGACGGCAATCATCGCATTGGCCAACCCTGGCCCGAGCACGGCAATGACTGCGATCGCCAAAAGCAAGGCGGGCAGCGACATGAGAATATCCATCCCCTGCATGATAAACAAATCAAGACGCCTGTAATATCCGGCAATAATTCCGAGCGTGACCCCAATCGTGGTCGACAACACTACCGTTATCAACCCCATCAAAAGCGAGATGCGACCGCCATGCAACAAGCGGGAAAAAATGTCCCGGCCAAAATCGTCCGTTCCCAAGAGATGGGTAGAACTGGGAGCAGCCAGGCGTTGATCAAAGTTCATCTGTTCGACGGGATGCGGGGCGATCACGGGAGCGAGCAGCGAGCCGAGTGTAAAAACAAGCAGGATGATCGCTCCGGCCATAGCTGTTTTATTGCGCTGCAATCGCTTTCTGATCCCTGACCAGTAAGACATGTGACGACTGTTATTCACGATAATCCTGCTCCTCCCCTAATCGAAGTGGATGCGCGGATCAATCCGGCTGTAAATCAGATCCACGATCAAGTTGGTCAGTGCAAAAATCAGCGCCATGAAAAATACCATCCCTTGCACTGTCGGCATGTCTCGCTTGCTGATCGCTTCAATCGCCAGACTGCCGATGCCTTGCAAGGAAAATACCGTCTCCACGACTACAGCGCCTGCCATCAGCGAGCCAAATTGCAAGCCGATCATCGTCACGACCGGGATAATTGCATTGGGCAAGCCGTGGCTGAAAATGAGTGAAACGAGCGAAGCCCCTTTTGCTTCGGCTGTCCGCATGTAGTCCTGTTTGATCACTTCCAGCATGCTTGCCCGGGTCATTCGGGCGATCATCCCCGCTTCCGCCATGCCCAAAGTGATGGCTGGCAGCAGCAAGGAATGAACGCCCTCATAGCCGGAAATCGGAAACAGCGCGAGCTTGTAAGCAAAAATCCAGATCAGGAACAGGGCGATCCAGAAGCCTGGCGCGGAAATCCCGACCAGCGAGAGCAGGACGACGAATCTGTCCACCAGCGTATTTTGTTTCACAGCGGCAATCGTCCCGAGTAAAATACCGAATATTGCGGCAATCAAAACACTGAAAATAGCAAGCTGCAACGTGATCGGGAAGCGCGTGACAATCTGCTCCCACACACTCTCTCCCGTAAAGAGAGACGTACCCAGATCACCCGTCAAAAGTCTGCCCAGAAAGCCGACATACTGCTGCCATAGCGGCTGATCCAGTCCGAGCGCCGTGCGCATCTGGCTGATGGCTTCCGGCGTGGCAAACTGTCCCAATATTTGCGTCGCAGGATCGCCGGGAATCAGGTGCACCATGAGAAATATCAGGACAGATACGCCCAGGAGCGTGCCCAATAGAGAAATCAGCCTTTTCACCACATAGCGGCGCATACCATCACCCCTGTTTCTCTATTTATCGAGAGTGACATCATTCAAAATGAAGTATTGCGTGTAGGAATTGAGCCCAAAGCCTTTGATGCCTCTCGTTGCTGTCACGACTTCGTTCACCCAGAGCGGCACCCATGGCGAATCGTTCAGCAAAATTTCCTGTGCCTGTTCGTAAATGCGAATGCGTTCCTCTTCGCTGGAAGCTTCCCGCCCTTTGTTCAGCAGATCGTCCAGCTCGGGCCGCGTATAGTGCATGCGGCTTTCGGCGTTGCTCTTTTCAAAAATGAGAAACAGAATATCGGCATCGTACCAGCCGTAGTACATCAGTGCCATGTCGTACGACTTTTTGCTGATCCGGTCTTTGATCGTCGTCATTTCCTGAACGGTAATTTTGAGATCGATTCCCGCTTCTCTCAGCTGGCTTTGGAGAATTTGCGCGGCTCTGGTAAAGGCCGGCTGCTGTGACACCAAAATCTCCACCGACAACGGTTTGCCGTCCTTGTCCACGATGCCGTCGTTGTTGGTGTCCGTCCATCCGGCATCTGCCAGCAACTGCTTGGACTCCGCTACATTGCGGGTGTACATTTGCTTCGCCTTGTTCTCGATCGCCTCGCTGTAGCCGAAAATCGTCGGTGCCAACGGTCCGTATATCGGTTTGCCGAAACCGTTCAACGCTACTTGTACCAGCGGATCGCGGTCGACGGAGAGAGCTACCGCCTTGCGCAAGCGAACGTCACTGAACAGTGGATGCTTGTTGTTAAAAGCGATGTACTTGATGCCGATGTCCATCGTTTTCTGAATGTCGACGCCAGGCAATGACTGCAATTCAGCGACGGAGTTTGCCGGAACATCGTGCAGTACGTGAATCGTTCCTTTTTTGAACTCCATCATGCGCGTATCGTCGTCTTTCAAAAAGCGGAACAAAACGTTGTCGATATGAAGCGGGCCTTTGTTTGCGACGTACTCCGGCCCCCAGTTGTACTCGGGATTTTTCTTGAACAGAAGCGATGCGCCCCGCTCCCGCTTCTCAAACTGGATCGGCCCCGTTCCCGATGGCTTGTCGCCAAAACCGTCGCCCAGCTCTTTTGCCGCCTTCGTGTCTACAGGAGAAACCATTCCGCTAATGACGACGTTGATAAAAGGAGAAAATGGCTTGCTGAAATGAACTTTCAGCGTCTGCTCGTCTGTTGCCTCCACTTTTTCGATCGGCCCGACGATCCCTTTGACAGGGGAGATTTCCAGCATCCGGTCAAACGACTCCTTCACAGCGGCTGCCGTCACAGGATTGCCGGTGTGGAAGCGGATATTTTTGCGTATGGTGAACGTCCACGTTTTGCCGTCCGGCGAAATCTCGTATTTTTCCGCAAGGCCGGGGATGATTTTTCCCGAAGTGTCCCGGCTCAGCAGCGGTTCGTACAAAAGGCCGTTCTCGTTGCCGAGCCAGGTTGTTTTGTGCAGATCGAGCGTGTCCGGGTCAATCAGCGATGAGACAACGAGCGTGTTGCTCGTCTTGCCCGCCTCATCGGTTTTCGGCTGCGTTGTCTGGTTGGCTGTCTGCGATGAACAGCCTGCGATGACTGCCGTTGCCAGCAGTACGCTTAGTGGCCCTGTTTTCCACCAGCTTTTTTTCATACCCTCATCCCCTTTTTTCTCTCAGCGTCACATGTCGGTTTCCCCCACGAAGGGATAGATTTGGCGACTCGTGTTTTCGTAGTTTAGCAGCCGTTCTTTCACCTGCTCGCCATCGGCCTGTACCACACCGCTGACCAGTACGCTCAGCATGGAAAAGATCGCGGTCATTCCTTTCAGCGCGGTAGGAGCAGGTGCATGAACTTTCAAGACTTGATCGGCAATCGGCCCGACCGGAGAAAGCTCGTCGTCGGTAATCCCCAAAACGACAGCCCCTCTCTCCTTTGCCGCCTTGGTGAATAAAATCGTTTCACTGACATAGCGGGGAAAGGACAAGGTAATGACCAACCAGTCCGAATTGATCTGGGTCAGCAAATAGTTCGCATCGTCGACAGGTCCTCTGTACAGGTGCGCATTTCCTTTTACGACATTCAGTGAAAAAGCGAGCCAATTGGCAGGGGCATACGAGCTGCGGAAGCCGACGACGAGAATGTGCTTGGCGGCCATGATGCTTGCTACCGCCTGCTCCAGTTGTTCCTTTTTCAGTCCGCCGAGCGTTTGCCGAATGTAGGCGACGTCCTGCTCCATGTTGAAGGAGATCAGATCGTCCTGATCGCGCAAATCTTCCGCTGCTGCCCGCAGGCTGTCAATGGCATTTTCTTTTTGCACTTTATCCAGCAAGGAGCTGCGAATTTCTTGCTGCAACTCGCTATACCCGGAGTAACCGAGCGCGTAGGAGAGGCGAATGACTGTCGTTTCACTCGTGCCGCTCAGCGCCCCGACCACCTTTGCTGGTTTTTGGGCTACGACTTTTGTTTCGGCGAGAATGTATTTGGCGGCCAACTTTTGCTGGTTTGTCAATTCCGGATAATGTTTGCGAATGCGCTCCTGTACGTTTTCCATCTTCTTCTACTTCCTTGTCAGTTGTGGTAGGGTCGGATCTGTGATCGGGTCTAGCGGATAAAGTGGGCGATTTGCCCGTTTGTATTGGAAAAACCGGAAGTTCAGCGTCGTCAGGCCGGGTGAATCAACCGTGATGACTTTGGCGCTGATCGGTTCAAAGGCGGCCCGGAAGTGCGTACTCGACTTGAGGGCAACGATCTTGTAGCGCGTGACATCAATGCCGTGCAGCTGAAAAATTTGTTCGTCGAGCACCTGCGATTTGACCGAGCAGACGAGCACATCGACACCGCCGATTTGCAAGCGGACAGATTTGCCGTAGTCGATACGCGCTCCTTGGCCCATCGGCGTCGTGGCGACAAACTTGCCATCGGTCAACGCTTTGACGTACGCGGTTACTTCAAGCGGCTCGCCGTGCAGATGGTCGGTTTTCCCGCCTAGGCTAATCTCCAGCGTGGCCCCGACTCCCGCTGCAAATGCTTGTTGCACCACTTCTGGATCGTACATGTAGCCGAAGCAGGCGTTGGTCAACTGCGCGTCGAGCATGGCCCGCAACAGATGCGTCCCGTCGCCGGGAGTTCCTCCGCCCGGGTTGTCCGATGTCTCGTTGATGACAATCGGCATTCCTTCTGTAGCGAGTGCTTGCGCGATTCCTTCCGCAGGAGTCGGCATGATCAGCTCGAAGTCATCCCTGTGTTGCCAAACGAGCTTCGCTACATCCTCGCTCACTTTGCGGGCAAGCTCGCTGTCGTTGTTCGTGACCGTCAAAACCGCCACTCCCAGCTCCGGAATGTCCGTGTACGGGAAACCGTGAAAAAAGGCGCAGTCGATCACGTTCTCTTCCTTTTCCCAAGCCCAGCATGCCTCGTTGATTTCGTTCGCCGGAAAATGGTGGGTAGCAGAGGTAGGGATCAAAAGCGGCAATCGGGTGAGATGCATCGTCGGCTTCCACTCGCCTGCGACCATTTTGCTGGCGACGTCAATCGCCTCCAGGCCGCGCTCATAGCAGTCAACGTGCGGATACAGGTGAACGCCGAGCAGCGCGTCCGCCTCCTCAACCATCTTCGGAGTCATGTTGGCATGCAAGTCGAGCGTCACGACCAGCGGAATGTCGTAGCCGACCACGCCGCGAACGGCCGCGAGCAGATCGCCTTCCAGATCGTCGACGCCTTCTGCAACGCCCGCTCCGTGAAGCGCGAGACAGATCGCATCCGCATCCTTCGCCAGCCGCAGCCCTTCCAGCAGCTCGTTTTTCATCCGCTCGTACGTCTCATGCGTGATCGTGCCAGCCGGGTAGGCGAACGTGGAGAAAGTCGGCAAAAGTTCAATCCCCAGCTCCTCCGCCCGGTCGACCATTCCGCCGAGGAAGTTTCGGACTTTGCGGTTGCGTGAAAGGATGACCTCTCCGTGATCCCACTCCCAGCTTTGAAACAGGTCTAGCGTAGAAGGAACGTTGGAAAATGTGTTCGTTTCGTGCACGACGCCACCAATTGCCACTTTCAATCCGATCTCCTCCTCAGTCATTTTCCATTTTGAAGTTTAAACTTTAAATTTAGAATTTTTTGAAGTTATTCCTTTTCGCAAATTATATCGGCAAAAAAATCACGAATCAATGATTAATTCATGAAATTTTGTCAAGCTGGATTGTACTCGTTGAACTGCAAAACAAACGCCAAAAGACCCTCCTGCAAAAAGGAGAGCCTTTTGTCTGCACCGATTGAATTACGATGTTTTCCACTTGGCCAATTCAGACGGGAACTTGTCATTCAGCACTTTGATGTATGTCCCTTTCATGCCGAGCGAGCGGGATTCGAGCACGCCAGCGCTGGCCAGCTTGCGCAGCGCGTTGACGATGACAGAGCGCGTAAGCCCCGCCTGATCCGCCAGCTGGCTTGCTACGAGCAAGCCTTCGCGCGCGTCGAGCTGCTCCATGATTTTCTCGATGGCAATCTGTTCACTGTAGGAAAGGGAGGACAATGCAATTTTGGCAAACGTTTTGTCCCGCACTTCATTTTCAATCTGCTCCGTGCGCTGACGGACAATTTTCATCCCGATAACCGTGGCGCCGATCTCGCCCAAAATCAAATCTTCTGTCTCGAACTCGCCGTAAGCGCGGAGCAACACGAGTGTGCCCAGTCGGCTTCCGCCCGCGTTAATCGGGACGATCGTCGTCATCATTTGCGGGAACAAGCTGCCCAGCTCTTTTGGCACAAAGCTGTACGGGCTTTGAATCGACTCGTTCGCCAACGTTTGCGTCACTTCCAGCAGCTTCTGGTGTACTCCGCTTTGCAGGTGGGTCTGCCCTTCTTCATTCAGGGAAATTTCCTGATTCATTCCGCTGCCGAGAATCGAGCCGTCAGCCGTAATGATGTACACATTGGCCGAGATGACTTCGGACAAAAGCTTGGCGAGGTCTTGAAAGCCGACACCGCTGCCTCCCATTGTTTTTTGCAGCATGACATTGATTTTTCTCGTTTTTTCCAACAAATTCATAATAATATCCTCCTTGGATTTCTTCATGCTCACAGTATTGTCAGAAAAATCCAGCCCCATACATGCAAATCAAAAAATTAGAAAGACACCTCATGCAATCGGTTTTTCGCCCGAAAAATGGGTGTTTGCCTGAACACGTTTGCCCCTGTCGGCGACTATTCTATATAGGGAACAAACATCACGTCACGGATTACGGGAGGATTTCAAATGGGGCTGTTTAACGGAGGCTTTAACGGGTTGTCTTTGATTCTTGTGTTGTTCGTCCTGTTGACGATCGTCGGCGCAGACGACTAATTTGCTCGCTTTTTCGCCCATACAAAAAGGCTGCCTGGTTTTCTCCCAGACAGCCTTCTTTTCTTTTTCGCACTCGCTTGGCTCTTAACTCTTAGCGCAGCTGTTTTTTGATCAGTTGCTCGATCGCATCCGCAATCACGTGTGTCGGTCTGTTCAAATCTTCGTCATGCAGTCGGAAGCGCACGTAGCGCTCGTCGAGGTTAAACGCTTCTTCAAAAGCGCCCAGGAAGCCGCGCGCACGCTTGTCTAGCTCCAGCAACACTTCCAGCTCTCCCTCGCGCAAGTAGAAGATTGCCTCCAACTCTTCCAGACGGCTGCGATACGGCCCGGTCGGACGAAACTCGAACTCTTGCACAAACGGATACGATTTGCCCAGATGGCGATTGTACTCGCAATCTACTTTGTACAGTTGGAAGCCAAGGGAAGAAACAGCATCCAGCACTTTTGTCATCAACGGATGCGGACGCACTTCGATGAAATCGGAATCGCCAGGATCAATCGCATTTTTGATATCCAGTCCGGTTCGCAAATAAACAGGCTGGCGCCCCATTGTCAGCGGGGTTTCATAAGGAAGCGGGAAAGCAAAAGGAAGGACTTTGCTCTCTTTTGGCTGCAGGTACACGCGCTCGGTCAAACGGTATTTGACCAGGGTGCATTCTTCTTTCACCTTGTTGTCGTTCACTTCTCGTTCATAGTGGGTAACAACGTACATGTAGATTTCGTCGATTTCCTGTGCTACATCTCCTCCTGTAAGATGCACCTCGCCTTTTACGAGATCCCCGGGAACGAGCGACTCCTCCTCCAAACGGGTATCTACTTTCGCAGCTCCAATTCCAACACTCGCCAGCAACTTCTTGAACATGGACATGTACTCGCCTCTCCTTTGCGTTGACCCCAGACCTTGATCGATCTGCCTTCAGGTATCTATGTAGAAATATACGAGGGAAGAAAAAGAAAGTTTCGCGCAACCTTTTGCCAAACATCATCCGATATGACCTCTGCCGTGACGAAGACTTGCAGCGTCCGCGCGATGAAGACCGTCTTGATTCGCACTTCGACCATCGTGCGATCCGACAGGACGTACTCCCTGCGGCGCAGCATCTCATGCAGAACCTGGTGAACTTCTGCGACCTGCTCCGCTTTTTTGCCTTTGAGCGAAGCGAAGTCTTTTTCCACCATATCGACGACTTGTACGACAATCGTGGCATGCAAAGGCTGCTTCTGATCCGCCGTCAGCACAAAAGCGCGAACCTCCTCGATCACCTGATCCTGATTTTTGCGGTAGACGCGCTGGTTTTGCTTCAGCTCCTGGTTTTCTTCGTACAGCTTTTTGTTTTGCAGCTCCAGGCTTTTGCGCACCAGCATCATTTGTTCCATCTCGCGCCCGTACACGAACAAAATCACGGTGCCGCCCACAAGACAGCCGATGAGCAGAAGCGCGAGGTAGCGTTTCCAGAAAATGACCATCATGATCGCACCTGCACGAGCCAGTGCACGCAAATCGTTCCGATATGAGCGCCCAAAAAAGCCACGACGATCATGACAAGCTGCTTGAATACGGGCGAGAAGTTGCCCATCAATATTTTTTCAATTTGCAAAAAGGAGTCGAAGGTGCCGCCCAAAGCGCCGACCAGCCCCCATATTTTCAGTTGGTCTGCCAGCTGTACCATCGAAAACAACGGAGGTTTTTCTGTCAAAAACGCACCCAATCCTCCGCACAAGGCTCCTCCCACGACAATGCCATAGGCTACAAAAAACGTCAAAATGACTTGTGCCATGCTGATCCCCCATCCTCCCGACTGCATGACGTATGCTTATCCCTACGCGGCTTGTCTGGTTTTTATGATCGAAAAGCCTTCCCGCCCCTGTCATCTGTTCTCTTGCCACGGCATGCCCTCTGCCAAACGCCAAAAAAAGAAGGCATGCTTATGTCGGCAGCATGCCACTGGTACTCATGGCTTGTTCCTGCCCCATCTGCGCAGACGTTTTTGGATGCGCGGGGAGTTCATCACCATAAGATCCATAAACAAATTGACCATATTCGGATTGCTTAACACTTGTTTGAACACTTCCGGATTTTCTTTGAACCATTGCTCATTGGCCTTGATCCATGCTTTGAAGCCTTGATTGGAGCGGTAGTGATTGTTCAGGCGGCGAACTGGCCGATATGCGCTCATCTCAATCTATCCCTTCGTCAAAGAATATGGAGAGGAGAAAGATGATCACGATAATCCAGATCACCACTTCAAAGCCATCTTGGTTAAAAAAACCAAAACCTTTCATGCGAGATCCCCCCTTCACACTAGCTCGAACCATTGCACCTGGCATACCGCCCATGGCACCTTTTCTCTATAGGTATATGTATCGGGATGAATGTTGGATTGGACACCCGCCTGCCTCGCGTGCACATTTGTACGCTCGCCCATTTTTGTTGCATAGAGACAAACCTTTTCCACTCATACTAGAAAGGATGTTGAACAACTAGAGGAGGCGATTATGACAGCCTCACAGGGAGCACTCTGGCGCAACAAGCCTTATTTGATCTTGCTGCTGCTCGTTTTTTTCATGCACATGGCTTCGTATTTGGTCATCCCGGTGTTTCCGATTTTTTTGCAAAAGGTGCGGCTCTTGCATCTGGCTCAGGTGGGCTTCATTCTCGGGGCAGGCAGCATCGCCTATCAAATCGGCAGCCTGATCGGGGGGCCGATGTCGGATCGGTGGGGCAGACGGGCGATCATAGCGCTGGGAGCCTTGCTTCAGGGCAGTGCCATGCTCGGCTACCATTACAGTGCGAATTACGGGTTTTTCCTGTTGTTCTCGACGGTGAACGGGCTGGGGCTCGGACTGTTGGCCCCCACGATCAAAGCGATGATTGCCGATGAAGTGGCGGAAGCGCAGCGGACGACAGCCTTTTCCTGGCGGGGCATTCTCGCCCACAGCGGGATTATCGTAGCAGGTCTGGTGATTACGTGGATGACGGCGATTCATCAGCAGCCGTTTATCGTCTCCGCCATCGTTTTTGGCCTGCTCGCTGCTTTGACGTTCTTTTCCTTGCCGGATGACCGCTGTGTCGGCCCTGACTGTCGTCGCACGCCGATCTCGGAATATCGGCATATTTTGAAGCACCGCAGCTTCCTGCTGTTCTCGGGAATTACCTTGCTGATGTGGGCGCTGTACGCGCAGTTCACCATGATCCTGCCTTTGCGCGGCGAGCATGTACTGCATTCCGCAACGCTCATCGGCCTTGTCTGGACGATCAACTCGCTCTGTGTCGTTTTGCTGCAAGGCTTTATCTCACGCTTTATTCTGCAGCGGATCAATCCGTATATCGCACTCGCCATCGGAACGACCTTGCTCGGGGCCGGACTGACCGCGATGGGCTGGGCCAATCACTTTGCCACGCTCAGTGCCGCGGCCGTCCTGTTTATCCTCGGTGAAATGCTGTTCATGCCCGTCCAGGATTCGCTCGTTACCCATTTTGCCAAAGAAGAGTGGCTGGGAGCGTACTTCGGCTTCTCCAACTTTGTCTCCGGAGTGGGAACCGCCATCGGGACAAGCCTTGGCGGCGCCATGGTCGAAAAACTCGGCGGAGTGGCGAGCCGAAGTCCGTGGATAGCTTACGGCATCGTCACCTTGTTTCTGGCGGCACTGCTCGGGTTGTTTGCCGTCTATGCCATCCCGCGCTACAAAAATCCGGCGCAGACCAACGAGTCCAGCACGAAAAGAAAGGAAGGTGCGACGTAAAATGACTCAGTCAAAAAATCAGCAGCAGCAGCAAAACGGGCAAGATGCGGAACGCAATCGTCAGCCCAAATCAGTGCAAAACGATGCCCCTGGCTACGGAGACAAGAAGCTGGAAGGGCCGAATCGCCCTTCTACTTGAGAGCTTCCCGCTTTGTTTCTACACGAAAAAGCCATTTCCCCGATGCAGAGGAAATGGCTTTTTTCATGAAATCGGATGTAACCGCTTGCGTCAACAAAACAGTCATGACCGTTTTGCTTGGCTCGTCACCGTCTCGTTCAACTGATGGGCACAAGCTTGTACGGCAGAGAGAACTCCGCGAGCTTTTGCAAAAAGCTTTGGCTTGCCTGTTCGTCAGGGGCAATCAGCTGCAAATAGCGTGTGAAGTAAAACACGATTCGGTCTTCGTCGCCTTCCTTCAGGCGGTAATGCGATAGTTGGGCGATGTCTGTCAGTTCGTAAAAATACGCGTAGCGCTCGGGAGTCATCGGCGCTTGAAAAGAACGGCTGACGACGATGCCGTTGCTGAGATGTTCCTTGCTGTTCTCTCTCGTCGCCCCGAGGAAGCGCAAAGTTTCCCCCGCCCGCTTCGCTCCCAGCTTTTCTGCCAGCATGCTGTCGTTGTACTCCACTTCCAAATCGGTCAGTCGGTCGCGGACGGACTCCAGCATGGACATCAGCACTTTGCGGACAGCGAGATTTTCCGTTGCGAACTGGTTGTCAAAAACATTAAATTCGTAAGACGTCGCCTGACCTTGGCGCTTCGTATACAAAATAATTGCGTTCAAAAGCGCCACCTCCCCTCGTTATCTCGGCAAAATCGCTTCAAAGGTCACCCGATCCAGCTTGCGCACGATCGCGAACAAGAGGCGCTTGGCCGCTTCGTAGTCTTCCCGATCGATGATCGAAGCATGGCTGTGAATGTAGCGGGAAGGGATTCCGATGACGGCGGACGGCACTCCTTTTCCGTGGTGCTGCACGACCCCTGCGTCTGTATAACCTTTGGCAATGTAAATCTGGTACGGGATGTTTTCCTGCTCGCATGTAGAAATCAACAGTTCCCGCAAGCCGAGCGGCATCATGTACATCGGATCGTAAATCCGCATCAGCAAACCGCCGCCCAGTTTTCCGCCTTCGTCTTTCACGCCGGGAATATCGGTCGCCGGGCTGGCATCCAATGCTAGGAACAAATCCGGCTCGATAACGGCTGCTGCGGTTTTCGCTCCGCGCCCGCCAGACAGCTCTTCCTGAACAGTTGCTCCCACATACACCACGTTCGGATGTCCTGGCCGCTCATGCAGTTCTTTTGCCAGCTCAACAGCCAAGCTGCACCCGTAGCGGTTGTCCCACGCTTTCGCCATGACGCGGCGCGGGTTGGTCATGACCTGGAGCGGGCAAACCGGAACGATCTGCTGACCCGGACGCACGCCTGCCTGCTCGGCTTCTTCCCGCGTATCGACTCCGATATCGATGTACATATTGCGAATGTCCATCGGGCGATTGCGCTGATCTTCACTGAGCACGTGCGGAGGAATCGAGCTGATTACGCCTTCCACCGCGCCTTTTTCCGTTATGATTTGAACGCGCTGGGCGAGCAGGACTTGTCCCCACCAGCCTCCCAACGTCTGAAACGAAATAAAGCCTTTTTCCGAAATGCGCGTCACCATGAACCCTACTTCATCCATATGTCCGGCCACCATGATTTTCGGACCGTTTTCATCCCCGCGCATCACGCCGAGCATACTGCCGAGGTTATCGTATACGAACTCGTTTGTATATGTACCCAAGTATTCCCGCATGATATCGCGAACCGGACCTTCGAAGCCGGGTGCTCCCGGCGCTTGGGTCAGCTGTTTCCACAGCTCCAGTTGAAAGTCGTTTTCCATTGTGGTCAAGCCTCCTGTCATCCCTTGTCGGATGTTTGTCTATCTCTCCTATTATCCGTGAGGCTGATTTTGGATGCAACCGTTCACAAGCAGGAATGTGCCGCCTTCTGTCCGAATGAAGTAAAAATACGAATTGGATAGGGGGAAAAAAGAAATGGCGATCACGTTGCGAAGATTGACGGAAACGAGCGAAATTGAGCAGTTGGAAGCGATGGAAGGGAAAATATGGGACCCTGCTTCTGCCATTCCGTACCACATGACGCTGACTATGCACAAATTTGGCGGACTGTTTCTCGGGGCGTTTGACGGAGACGAAATGATCGGGTTTTTATACAGCTTCCCAGGCTACACCAACGGGGAGACGCATCTCTGTTCGCACATGCTGGGCTTTTTGCCCGAATACCGCAAGCAGGGACTTGGCGTGCAGATGAAGTGGCTGCAAAAGGACGAAGCAAAAGCGATGGGCCATTCCAAGATTACCTGGACGTACGATCCGCTGGAAACAGTGAATGGCGTGCTGAACATCGTCAAGCTCGGCGGGATCGTCCGCACGTACTTGCCCAATTGCTACGGCGACCTCGATGACGACTTCAACCGCGGCTTGCCGACCGACCGTTTTCTCGTGGAATGGTTCATCGACAGCGGACGGGTAGAAGCCCGCCAAGCAAACGGAGCACCGCGACTGTCCTATGACGGCGCTCCAAATATTTTACACTATGAGATCACGGATGGCATCCCGACCCCTGTTGCTCTGGCGACCGATCGGGAAGAGTCTGTCCTGCTCTTGCCCGTCCCTGCCTTCTTCCAGCAGGTGAAGCAGGCAGACATGAGTGTAGCCGCTCTTTGGCGCAAGCAAACCGGCGAGTTGCTCACGACGTATTTTGCCAAAGGATACATGGTGACGGATATCGTCCGCGATGAGACAATCGTCCGCTACGTGCTTACGAAAAAGCCGCTCGCAGACATTCTCGCCTGACGCACAGGCATCCCCCTTCTACGCCCGCGGTTCCCTTCGCTCTCTTTTGGGCGAGAGAGCAGGTGTTGTGGTAAAATGGGGGATGCCTCACCCTACACCATAACTAAGGACGAAAACGAAATGAATCGATCACAGTACGATTTTGATGTCATCATTATCGGCGGCGGGCCTTCCGGGCTGATGTCCGCTGTTGCGGCTTCGAGTCAGGGAGCGCGTGTCTGCCTGGTAGAAAAAGGCGGGAAGCTCGGGCGCAAGCTGATCATTTCTGGCGGCGGCCGCTGCAATGTCACCAACGCCAAGGAACAGGACGAGCTGATCAAGCAAATGCCAGGCAATGGCCGTTTTATGTATAGCGCTCTGACGCAATTCGGCAATCGGGAAATCATGCAATTTTTCGAGGGCTTGGGAGTCGCCCTGAAGGAAGAAGATCGCGGGCGAATGTTTCCTGTGACGGACAAGGCGGTTACTGTAGCGCAGGCGCTCATTGACCTTTTAAAGCGGCAAAATGTCACCATCCGGCTGAACTCTCCCGTCCAGGAAGTGCTCTATGAAAACGGCAGAACGGCTGGCATCTTGCTGCAAACGGGCGAAAAGCTCTCAGCCCCTTGCGTCATTATCGCGGTAGGCGGCTGCTCGGTTCCCCAGACAGGCTCGACGGGAGACGGATACGCCTGGGCCAAGGCTGCCGGACATACGGTGACGGACTTGTATCCTACAGAAGTGCCGCTGACCGCAAACGATTCGTTCATTCGCGACAAAACGCTTCAAGGACTGTCTCTGCGCGATGTGACGATGACGTTGTACGCCCCGAACGGCAAAAAGATTAACACGCAGGAAGGCGACATGATTTTTACCCATTTCGGGCTGTCTGGACCAGCCTCGCTGCGGATGGGACACTATGTTTCTACCAGCCAACGCAAATACGGCGCGATCCCGCTGTCGCTCACGCTCGATCTGATGCCAGCGAAAAGCAAAGACGAGATCAACGCGGAAAGCTGGCAGCTTTTGGAGGAGCAACCGAAAAAAGCGGTCAAAAACGTGCTGAAAGGCTACTTGCCTGAACGGATTATCCCCTTGCTGCTGTCGCTTTCCGGCATCTCGGAAGACACGACGTACAGCCATATGAAAAAACAAGATTGGGCAAGCTTTGCCGGCATCATCAAAGCATTTCCACTGACAATCACAGGTACGCTTTCCTTAGAAGAAGCTTTCATTACGGGCGGCGGAGTCAGCGTCAAGGAAATCGACCCGCGGACGATGCGTTCGAAGCTGATGGATGGCTTGTACTTCGCTGGGGAAGTCATGGATGTTCACGCCCATACCGGAGGCTACAACATTACTATCGCCTTTTCATCGGGACATTCCGCAGGTACGCACAGTGCGGAAGAAGCTTTGGAATTTTTTTGCGAGAATAACGTTTAGGGGAAGACAAATCGGGGAAACTAGCAAGCAGGTACTCTTTTTTGCGAAAGAGTGATCAGCACCTTACTCCCCCCTAGTTGTAAGGTGCTGGTTATCAGACCTTTACTCCCTTTATCTTCCCTAGATGGAGCATCGCCCTCGTGAGCGATGCTTCTTTTTTTTGCACAAAAAAACACCTGTCGCGTACGGAGCGCATTCCGCCTGCGATCAGGTGTTTTTTATGGAAAATGCTAGGTTAGGCTGCCATCCGGAACAAGTAGGCAAAGCCTGCTAAAACAAAGGCCAGGCCGAGCAAAAAGAATGTGTTCGCCCTTTGCTTCACCCGCTTTTCATTGCCCCGGAAATAGTGGTTCATCCGACTTTGCCATCTTTTCGTTCGGGGCTGAAGCATGACAAGCACCCCTGCGGCTATCAGGAAAAAGGGAAGGAGCTTCACGGCTGGCTCACCCCTTTTTCTTTCTGCGCAAAAGCCAGCGATTGTCTTCCTCGGCTGGAGCGCCTTCGATGACAAGACGCGCTTCCTCCGCCAGTTGGTATGCTTCCGCGAAAGCGAGCTGTCGGAATGATTGCTCCGCTTTTGTCAGCAGTTCGTTGACATGCCTGTTTTGGCGGCGGTAGCGGTTGGTGTACTGGATAGCTCCTTCCGCCAGCTGGCAAGTCGAAATAATTTGCTCCGCCATTCGCTCTGTCTCCACGACCAGCTCGTGCGCATCCTGAACCAAAATCGCCACTTCCTCCAAATCGTAGCGATACTGCTCCATGATCATCTTGATCCGTCCCAAAGTTTGCACGACTTCTTCAAACATGTACTTCAAATGATCGGGAATGCCAGGCAGGTAGCTTCGCTTGATTTGCTGGCGCACGCGTACCAATGTACTCGAAATCCGCTCCAGCTCGTCGAGAGCATCGTCCTCTGTCTCGATCAGCAAATAAGCTTGCTCCTGGACTTCCTCTTCATAGACTGGCTGCGGCTCAGCCTGGGTTTTCGGAATCACCAGCTCGTACTCCGTCTCTTCCTCGACGTCACGGCTCGGCTTGGTCGGCGGAGCATGAACCGAAGTCGCTTTTTCCGAGTTGGCAGGCTTCTTGAGTGCTTGCAGCAGCACAGCCCGTTCCGCTTCGCTCAACTGGTCGCGTGTTGCAGTTGCAATCGGCGCCGCTTCCGCAAAAGTCTCGTCAGCTTGCTCCTGATCGTATACTGCCGCTTTTGGCGCTTCATGCACGAACTCTTTTGGCTCTGGCTTGTGGATCACAGGCGCATGCTCGTCTTTGCTCGCCTGATTCCATACTTGTGCAGCCTGCTCGATGATCGCTGCCACTTCTGCATCGCTGACTTCGCGTTCTTTGTCAGTCACAGGGGCATGCTCTCTTCCGGCTGCTTCTTCCTCGCTCTCGCTCCACTCATCTGCAAGCGGCTGCTCCAGAACCTGTGCGGAAGCGGAAGCCGCCGCAGCCTCGTGCTTGGCCATTACTCCTTCTTCAATTCCTTGATAAGTAGCGTCCAGCAATACATCGAAAGCTTTGGAGTGAGTCAAGACCATCTCCAAATTGCCTTCTTCCAGTGCGCTTTTCGCGGACGAAAGCAATTGCTTTGCCTGCAGCAGCGCCTTATCCAGCGCGTCCTGCTTCAAGTCAAAGCCGTCGCGCGTCGCTTGGCTGATTCCGTCCTCCAGCTGCTTGAACTCCTCCGGCATCGCCTTTTTCACGCGATGCACCAACGTCGGGAGTTGCTCCATCGTCTGCCCTACGCGTTCCAGCAGCTGCTGTGCCTTGATCGTCGTATCGTAGGCAGCGATATCGTCGCCTGCCGCCCGCGCCGTTTTCACCAGGCTTCGCATCGTCTCGACCTCATCCAGCGATGCTTTCAGCTCGTGAAACGACAAGCCGTATTCCAGACGCAAATCGGACAAGCGGCGCTCCATCTGCTCCACTTGCTTGCCGATTTCCGGGATGACAACTTTGTTCTCCTGTTTGGTAATCGCGACTTTTGAGGTGTCTTCCTTCAGCTCGTTCAGTTCATCCTCGATCTGGTTCAGCGTCTCGCGCGCTTCATCGAGCATGCCGAGCGCCAGCGAAAACCGGAAGCGGTCGCACGCTTCTTCCGCATCGAGAATCATCATCTCCACATCGGGGATGCGGATGCGCAGCAAGTTTTCCTTTTTGTCTGCCAGGTGGTGATAGCGCACCTCTGTCATTCCGCTGGAGCGGCGCAGCGGCTTTTCCACTTCGATGACATTGATTTTCTCTATCAGCTCATCCTTCCAATCTTCTACGTCGTCGACTAATTTAAAGATCGAGCGGCGGCGAATCATGGCGTAAACCAGTCCGATTGACAAAGCCGCAAAGACAGCTCCGATCGCGTAAATCCACCACGGGATGCCGCCAAGTCCGTCTTTTTCCTCCGTCTGTTCCTGTGCTTTCGCATCGGTTGCACCCGCAGGAGCGGCAGCCTGCTTGTCCGAGATGCGGCTCAGTTCCCGGTTTACTTCCCCGATCAAAGTCTGGATGCCGTTCAAATACTGCTTCTGATTGCGGAATGGTTCGTAGTACGACGTCATTTTTTCATGCAGCATTTCCATCGATGCGCCTTTGGCCTGCAAGGCTGGCCCTGCATACATCCCGAGCTGTTCGGTGTTGTAGTCCAGGACGACCATCATCGCGTCATCAGCCAAATTGTAATTGTCAAACAGCTTCTGCGCGTACATGTCAGGGGATTCTGCTTCCGGTGCTGTGCTTTCCACTACGACAACTTTGTAGCTGCCAGGCAGATTTTGCATCGACTTCGCAAAGTTCGCCTTCTCTTCTTTTTTCAAGTAGTTGTCGGCGTCCTGCACAACTTCCTCTTTTTTGTCAGGAAAAGGCGTGGCGTAAGCCGGATTCGTATATAGCAACATGCCTGCCAGACAGAGCAGGAACAGTTTTCGTTTCACTTGTCAAACATCCCCTTAAAAAGTAAATTCATGGGAGAGGGCGCACCTTATGCCGGCAGCAAAATCCCATGCAAAAAACGCATGATGGAATCTTGCAGCCACCTGGCGAACTCCTCGGAAAACGGCTCCAGGTCATAAACCTGCCGAACCATCTGCGGTTGTAAAAACGGATATATCATCTGGCTGCTTACGGCCAGCACTATACGATCAATGGATACGGGCAAAAAATCACCCGCTGCGACTCCGCCTTCCAGCACCCTCGAAAGGCCGTGCTTCCAGCGGCTCATGTAAAGTGTCATCACTTCACGGGCAAGCATCGACTCGACACTCAGTTCCCGATGAATCAGCCTCGTGATCGGCGCGTGTTCCATCTGAAAACGCAAATACAGCTGAATCACCTGTTCAAGTCGTTGAATGGCAGAGACGTGCTCCTGCATCGTTTCCTGCTCCTCCAATAAACGAAACAGCGTCTCGAAGTAGGAAGCGATCAAGGTCTCCAGCACTCCCTGCTTGCCCTGGAAGTGATAAGAAATCAACGCGGAATTTACTTGTGCCTCGGCAGCGATTTGTCTAACGGATGTCCCTTTGTAGCCATACGTGTCAAACAGTTTGGCGGCTGCGGACAAAATACGCATTTTCGTCTGATCCATCGCTGAATTTCATCCCCTTTACACCCCGGCTGTGGCAAAACCGGAAAGCGACCATAGCCAAAAGAGTAGCGGTCGCAGTAGACACTCGATTTTCAACGGACATCTTTTCTATTGTACGGATGATTCGACGCAAAAAGATAGACCTGTTGTAAGTTCGACAAAGTTTTCCACTATTCCTCCTAGGAATAAAGACCGTCTGCGAAAAAAGCGGGGAACAATCCGGCCCGGCTCCTCGCAAACAATAAAGACGGACAACAGCCCGAAAGCGTTACTTCTCCGATTGGAAAATTGCCCCGTGTACCAGACATGGGCAACAGGCTTTATTCAAACAGTCAAAAGCAGCCGCAAACACCTCGCTTTTTGCAGACGCGGGCAGCTTTGGAAAAAAGCTGCCTCACGACTCACAGAAAAAAAGACGCTCCCTTGCCCGCAGACATGGAAGGTGAGCGTCTCTTTCTTCTGCTGCTTATTTGCCGCCTTCTGCCGCAGTTGGCACCGGCTTGGCCCGACCGTAATTTTGCAAATACGTTTCTACCTGGGAGTGCTCTTTTACCCGCTGGTCGTTCAAATCGTATGCGGAGCGAATCGACATCGTCATGTTGGTAGGCAGCATCGTCTTCTTGTTGTAGTAAATCGTGTACTCCGCTTCCACATCCATCTGATCGACCATCGCCTTCACGTCCTGCGCCTGTGCTTGTTTCGCCTGAATCGAGACACCAGCCCCAGGCGCAGCCGCTCTCGTCCAGTTTCCGTCTGACAGCTGCATCGCCAGCTTGACCCTTGGCTTGTGGGAGGCGAAAGGGCCCGCTGCGGACTGAATCCGCGAGCCAGCCCCGGCTTGTTCCTTCATTTGCGCAGCCAGCCATTCTTTCAGTTTGAGCGAATCCAGCGTCACACCGATTGCTTCGAGATCGTCCTGCGGATTTTCATCGGGCAGCTGGCGGACGCTTTTTTTCAGCTCGTCCATTTGCTGAAAGCAAAATGGCGGACTCCAGTTGTTCATCTCCTGCCGCAAAGCAACTCCTTCGCCCGGGACAGGCTTCCATTTTTCTTCCTGGCCTTGTTTGGCGTACAGCTCGCTTCCTTCGGAGAGCAACGACAAAGTCTCCACTCGCTGCTGTTCTGGAACGGAAAACTTCACGTTCATATACACCGCTTCCCCGTCTTTTCGCCCGGAGAAGTTCACCATGTTGGCATTGGCGCTGTTCGCTGTCAAAAGCTTTGTCCTTCCGTAAAACGCGTACGAGTTCTGCGCCGCAAACTGATCGCGCACCTGTTCAAAAGCTGAATGGGGGTCTTGCTTGACGCCCATTTGATTACAGCCTGTCAAAGCGGTGCACGCGATGGTCAAAAGGCACATGGTCCAATACTTGCGCATCTGGTTCCTCCCTCGGCTACCCCGGATTATGCCACTTCCAGGTGGTTGCAGGGTAATTGTCCCTTTTATCGTTTCCGGGGAGGAATAGGCTTATTCTGCTTGTTTCGCCAATGCCAGGAATCCGTCAGGCTACAGGTGATAGTACAAGACCCCGTCTTGTTCGCGCACCTCGATCTGATGCAAGATCATCAGCAAATCGATATGCCCGAGCGTCTCGGAAAGCGTCAGCGGCAGCTCTTTTTCATAAATAGCCGGAAACAGCAGCGTCGTCAGTTCATACGCCGTCAATTCCTTGTCAGCAAGCAGGCTGCGCAATGTGTCGGTCCGGCTCCAGTTTTTTTGCAGGCGAGAGGAAATCAGCTCGCGGTGGTTCCGGACGATCTCGCCATGACCCGCCAGCACCTGTTCGATCTCCATGTCCGCGCACATCTGCAAAGCCGTCCGGTACTGAACGAGTGTCAGCGGACGCGCACCCGAACGATCCCGCGGTGGCTCAATAAAGGCATTGGACGAAATATGTCCGATAATGTGATCTCCGCCGATCATCGTGCGATCCCGCTCCCGGTACAAGGACAGATGGCTCTGGCTGTGCCCCGGCGTGTAGAGAACCTGCCATTCCGGAAGATGCGGCACTTGTTGTTCATGCTTGAGCTTCAAGTCAATCTGGCTTGGCTCGGAAAAAGTCGTCATCAATTTGTGGAACTTCTCGATGATGATCAGCTTGTCGCTTGGCACGCCGCTTTTTTTGTACAGCTGCAAAAAGAACTGATCGTGAAAATCCATGAACTCCGCATCCAGCTCGACGTACGGCGCTGCCTGCGGATGCGCCAGTGTCAACGCCCCTGACTTTTTCCTCACTTTTTCCAATTGCCCGCAATGGTCAACGTGATGATGGGTCAGCACGATCTGCTCAATCTCTTCCACAGAGACGCCAGCCGCTTGCAGCCCTTCTGTGAGCGCCTGCCATGCCTCGTCTGTCTTCGGCCCCACATCGATCAAGGTCAGCTTCTCGCCTTTTATCAGATAGACGTTAACCGCTCCGACATTGAAGGGAGTCGGGATTTCCAGACAGTAAATATCCGGCGTGATTTGTGTCGCCTTGGTGTGCCATTCACGCATGTCCATTGCCAATTCCTCCATCTGCCTCTCAAGTTTGTCCGATTTTTTTCCGAAAAAGAGAAAAGAGCCATTTATTTGGCTCTAGGCGAGAACAACTTGGTTTCGACCAGAATTTTTCGCTTCGTACAACGCGATATCTGCTTGATGGAATAAGGCTTCGACGCTCAGATTCACATCCAGCTCCCGGTTCCATTTGGCCAGACCGCACGAGATGGTCACGCGCGGAGAAGTTTCCTGCTCCACACATTCCCTGATGCGCTCGGCAACAGAGTGGGCGGTCGCTTTGTCAACGCGCGGCAGGTAAACCGCAAGCTCCTCCCCGCCCCAACGCGCAGCGATATCGCTGTCTCTGATGCTGTGGCGAATGAGGTCGGACACCTGGATCAGCACTTCGTCGCCTACCTGGTGACCAAACGTATCGTTAACCGTCTTAAAATAGTCGATATCAATCAAAATCAACGAGCCGTAGCTGTCTTTTTCAAGCGAAGCCCTGACTCGCTCATTCAAATACCGCCTGGTGAAAAGTCCCGTCAAGTTGTCGGTAATGACCATCCGTTCCATCTCATTGTGCAAAACGGCATTGGTCATGGCAAGACTTGCGTGTTGGCCAAAAATTTCGAGCAGCTTGTAGTCGTCAAAACTAAAAAAATGATAGCGGGAATCTGCGACTAAAAGCACTCCGCTAATCTCACCCTCAACGACGAGCGGAACTCCCATGAGCGAGCAGCAGGAAAACAGCGAAAATGGCAGCGGACCTGTCCCTGGCTGAGCCAAAAGCAGCGTTTGCTTGCTCTGCATGATTTGCTGAAACGGCTTTTCCAATGCGTTGACGACTGTGCCGTTAAAGGCGGGAACAGATGAAGAGAGGACGTCGAATTTGTCTTCCCCTGGCTGTTTGCGGAGAATCGCACAAAACTCCGCATCAAAGGTCGCCTGCATCATTTCTGTGACAAAATCTAGAATTTCCTTTAAATCAAGACTTTTATTAAGCTGTCGCGCCATTTCATTAATGAGACGCAGTTCACGAATGAGATTGCGCGATTGCTGATACAGTTGGGCGTTCTCGAACGCAGTGCCCGCTGTATCTGCCAAAATGGAAATGTAGTCCTTCTCGTGCTGGCTCAACGAAATCGGCTGTTCCGAAGTCACCTGCAAAACGCCGTAGATGCCTTGCTTGCCGAGGAGCGGAGCGGCAATGACAGTCACCCGCTGATCGCCTTCTCCCACTTCTTCCGCGATCAAGCGCCCTTCCAGGTACGCTTTTGTGCTGGTGGACGGCTCCACTTCCTGGAATGACAGCTGCTTGACGGGCGTAGTGGCATTCGGCTCTACCGTCAGGAACAGCTCGACGGAGAAATACGGGTACAAGCTGGGAATGCTGGTGACGATTTCGTGCAAAACGTCATTGACATCAATCGACGCCTGGATTTTGGACATGAGCTGGTACAACAAATCTTTTTTGCTGGCTTCACGGCGCAAATCGTCGGACATGATCGCCCGCCAGAGAGCGCAGCTCGACTTTTCCGCCACCTCCTGCAAAAAGGCGATATCCCGCACATCGTAGACGCAATCCTTTTCCTCGGGCGGCAGGTGCATAAACAGCGCATAGAGCGGGATGTCATTGAGGCTCACCGGAACGACGATTACCCGGTGATCGTCGAGAACCGAAGACGTCACAGGCGTATTGCCTACCCGCGAGACCAGCTGGTGGATGTGAGCCTGCCCGGGTTCAGCTTCTTGCGTGGTGACGATCTCCTGGGGAATCAGCACCCCGTCCTCGGACAGCTTCACTGCCGAGCAATGACCCTTGGAAATGATGTGACTGATTTGTCTCGTCAAGCTGCCGAGCAAATCCCGCGCGGTGTCATGCAGGGTCAAATCCGTGACAATCTGGCCGGTGGCGTGCTGGATGTACGCATCGTATCCCATGCGGATGAGCGGCTCCAGTCCGCGCATGTAAGCACGCAGATCGAAATCGATCTCTCGCTGTGGAATGAGCATGCCAATGACAGCCCGCACGCTCCCGTCCAGCTCCTTCAGCGGAAAAGCTCCGCAGACCAGCGTGTTCTCTCTCTTCGTCTTGACGACAATCTCTTTCGTGCTCAACGCTTCCGATACATAATCGCAGACTTCTTGTGTCTGCATGTAATGGCGTGCAGCGTCGGACAGAGAGCTTCCAGATTGACTATCATGCATGTCCATGAAGTTGATTATGCGGCCCCCGGAATCTGTCAAGAAAAGGATGCCTGGGCGCTTTTCCGGCCAAGATTGTAAGATAAAATGGGCCGTGTAGGAAAAGACCGTCTCTAACTTCCCCAACATTTTACTTGACACGAGAAACTCCCTCTCTCAGCATTTTCTCAAGCTTCCAAATGGTCAGTATCATTTACCTGGAGCACTTCCCACCTGCGATCGACGTAGCGGAAAACGGATATCCCGGTGTTGTCGATCCGCGTGATGCCAGTTCCTTGCTCCCCTGCTGTTACGTAATGCAAAAAGCTGTTGATCAGGCCGCCATGAGAAACCACGACAATCGCTTCATTCGGATGCTTCGCTGCCAGCTCGCTGAGAGCAGCAACCGCGCGCCGCTGCATGTCTTCGAAAGTTTCAATTCCACACGAAGCCTCATCCTGACTCTCAAAACGCTCGCGGATTTCCTCGTAGGTGAGCCCCTCCCATTGTCCGTAGCAGCGCTCCCGCAAAGTCGGATGCGCCCCGACGGAAAACGAGAAGTTTTCCGCTATTTTTGCTGCCGTGTCACGTGCCCGGCTTAAATCACTGGAATAAACTGCGTGAATCGTCTCGCTTCGGAACCTTCCGGCTACCAGCTCGGCCTGCCGCATGCCCAGCTCGTTCAAAGCGATGTCGCTGTGTCCTTGAATACGCCGAATCTGATTCCACTTTGTCTCTCCATGACGAACGAGGTACATGATGGTTTCCAAAACGCAATAGCCCCTTTTCTGTGGAAACCGCCCTGCATCGCCTGCCAAGCACAAAACAGAGCGGGGTTATTTTCAAAACATGCAGATGACCCGTTGCGGTCATTGGAACAGTCGAAACTGTCTTTTTCAATTGTAGGATGGATAGTACTACTTATTATATAAGATGGTTGTTCACAATTCTAGTTTCATCCGTTAACATTTGGTACAAAATTCCTATGTTTCTTGCTTTTTCGCAAATGCGCTCTCTTTTTTCTCGTTTCCAGATGAAACGATTCCACTCTTCCTCTCGTCAGAGGTTGTAAAGCAAATGATATTAACATCGTGGGGGGAATTTTCATGAAGCCTTGGATAATTCGATCCAGCTCATTCGTATTGACAGCAAGCCTGCTGCTTCCCGCAGCACAAGCATATGCCCAAACACCTGCAGCCGCTACAGGCAAAATAGTCGCTGCCAATCCAGCTGACAGCACTCTGCTGGCGGCGGCAAGCAAAGTAAAGCTGTCCAAAGAAGCGGCGCTTACTCTTGCGGCAAAAGTGGTTCCGACCAGCGGGCTCACACTGACAAACGTGTCGTTTCGCTCCTCTGACAGCTGGCGCGCCTTCCCGGAGTGGTCGTTCAGCTGGACAAAAAAGGACTCGAAAAATGAGCAAACGCTTCTGTCGTACAGCGTCAGCATCCATGCCAACACTGGCGAGTTGACCTCTTACTCCTATTACGATCAAAGCAGCAGCAACCTGCCTTACGCCAAAAGAGTGTCCTATGAAGATGCCCGCACTGCCGCCGAGCAGTTTTTGAAAAAGCACAATCCGGGCAAGGCTGCCGAAACTCGCCTCTACCTGCGCGAGACGCCGGAGCAAAAAACGCCGCTCAATGCCGATGCTTCCTATACATTCCGCTTTGTCCGCGTGGTGGATGATGTTCTGTTCCCGGATAACGGAGCAGACATCACAGTAAACGGCTCAGGGGTCGTCAATCAATTTTCCTTGTCGTGGAACGAGGTGAAATTCGAAAAGCCTGACCAGGCGATTTCTTTGGAGGAAGCGGAAAAGCTTTTCCAGGAACAGGCAGACCCGCAGCTTGCTTACCTTTTGCCCTGGAATCGTTCCGGTTCTGAAAAAAACAGCGTCTCACTCGCTTATAACAATCCGTTTGCTTTCTACATCGACGCCAAAAGCGGCAAAGCCTTGAACACTTCATCCCTCACTCCCCGCAGCGAGTTGAAGGAGCCTGTCGCCGTCAGCAGCAAACCGCTCTCTCCGCGCCGCTCCGGCGGGGTACTGAGCCAGGACGAAGCGGTCAAGTGGGCGGAAAAGACGTTTGACCTCGCCAATTACGAGCTTCGTTCCGCCAACTATAACGAAAGAGATTACCAGGCCAACCGCGCGATCTGGAATCTTGAATACGCCCAAAAAGGCAAGGAAGGCGACGGCTACGTATTTGTCTCATTCGACGCCGTAACAGGAGACATTTATTCGTACAGCAAAGATCGGCCTGTGCGAAAAGACGGGGAAAAATCCGGAAAGACTGCCGATGCGAAAAAGCTGACGGAGGCGGCGATGGAAACCGTGCGCAAGTGGACGCCTACTTCAGCACACCAGTTGTTTTTGCTTGATCGTGGCGAGAGTGAAGCAGAAGTAGAACCGTATAACTCCGACCGCTTCCGCATCTCGTTTGAACGCTATATCGACGGTGTCGCCGCAGCCAGCGGTTCTGCCTACCTTACGTACGACTCGGAAACAGGCGAACTTTTGTCCTACAACGCTGATTTCGGCGGCGAAACTTATCCGACGAAAGTACCAAAGCACTTGTCTGCGGAAGAAGCTGTCCAGTCCTGGTGGAAAGAATCGGAGGCAGAAGCGGTTTATGCCCTTGAACCGCTCAGCGAGGAAGACAACAAGAAAGTGCAGAATCAGCCGTCCTACATTCCGAAACGAACTGCGAAGCTTGTCTATCGCGTGACTGCAACGCCGTTCGAGCAGCCTTACTACCTCGATGCGACGTCAGGCGAGTGGCACTCGACTGCATCTGGAAAAGCGATCAACCTGCATCGCCAGGCACCGCTTGATCTCAAAGATCATCCCGCTGAAAAGGAACTGCTTTTGATGTACGAATACGACGCCCTCTCTCTGGAAGATGGCAAAATTTTGCCGCAAAAACCGATCACTCGCGGCGAAATGATCGAGATGCTGATGATCAGCCTGAACCAGGGCCAGCAATACCCGGTGTACTCCGCCGAAAGAAAGGCGACTTACAGCGACGTGGCAAACGGCTCCCGCTTCTTCTCCGCTGTCGAAGGTGCTGTAGACCGCGGCCTTTTGGACAAAAACGCGTCTGCACTGAATCCTGATCAAGCGATTACGCGCGATGAATTGGCCGACATGATCGTTCGGGCGCTTGGCTACAACAAGCTGACCGACTACCCTGGCATGTTCCAGTCGTCGTTCACGGATATCGCAAACGCCAAGCACCGTGCTTCGATTATTATCGCGACGGCCATGGGCATCGTGCCTGCGGAAAAGACGACGTTTGCGCCACAAGCAGCCGTATCGCGTGCGGATGCGGCCATTACGTTCACGCGCTTTTTGGAAAAACGCGGCACCCCGGAGTCTCTGTCAGCCGCCCTCCGCGACTAATAAGACTTTTGTGCCATCGCTCTTATAGGATGGCGCATGTCTTTTCGCATGTCTTTTCACTTGACTTCCCCACACCTCGCCTAGTATGATTAAGTGTATGTGTACAGGGTAGCATTGATTGTAGGTAAAAACGGAAGGATACACCTTCTTAGTTCCCTCCCTTTACAGACTGCGGCTGAATATCTGTGAGGAGCACGATGCGGAAACGCTACCGTCCGAAGTTCGTGTAGATAAAGTAGGAACTAACCTGCCGGAAGTAAACACCTACGAATCCAATTTAAAGGAGACTGAATACATGTCACGTTACACAGGACCTCGCCACAAACTGGCTCGTCGTCTGGGCATCTCCCTCGACGGTACAGGAAAAGACATCAAGCGCAACTTCCCTCCGGGCCAACACGGTCACAACAACCGTCGTAAACTGTCCGAGTACGGAATCCAGTTGCAAGAAAAGCAAAAACTGCGCCACATGTTTGGCCTTAACGAAAAACAATTCCGCCGCACTTTCGACCAAGCTAGCAAAATGGCTGGCGTAGTCGGTGAAAACTTCATGAAATTGCTGGAATCCCGCCTGGACAACCTGGTATACCGCATGGGCTTCGCTCCAACTCGCCCTGCTGCTCGTCAGCTGGTAAACCATGGCCACTTCCTGGTAAACGGCAAAAAAGTGAACATCCCATCTTACCGTGTTCAACCGGGTGATGTGATTTCCATCCGTGAAAAGTCCCGTGGTCTGCAACTGATCAAGGACTCTTTGGAAGCTCGCAACTTCCTGCCAAACTACGTAACATTCAACGATGCTGCTGCTGAAGGTACTTACACTCGTCTCCCAGACCGTGAAGAAATGCCTTCCGAAATCAACGAAGTTCTGATCGTTGAGTTCTACAGCCGTTAATCGTCTGGACATAAAAAGAGCAGTGCCGCCCGTCGGCCTGCTCTTTTTTCTATGATCAGCCCTCTTTCGCTCCTCGTCCATCCGTTGCAAAAGATCACCCCGGATAGTAGATGACCATGCTCACGCGAACCAGCTCCGCTCCCTCGTTGCGATAGCTGTGCGGCCTGTCTGCCTTGAAGCGAAGCGAATCGCCAGCCCGCAACGTATACGTCTCTCCTTTGATCTCGACTGCCAGCTCCCCGGAAAAAACCGTCAAAAACTCTTCCGTTCCCTCCTGATGAGCACCGGAGCCTAACGAGCCTCCCCCTTCGATTTCAACAGCCCCTCTTTCAATCTGCCCGATCATCGTCTTGCTGACGCCGCTCAACTCCGCAAGTTTCTCCAGAGAAACGAGCGCGGCTTTCACATCACCATGGCTGTGCTCCTGGTGGCAAGCTCGATCCTGCTTCTCGTATAAACCTAAACCGCGTTCGGCCATAAACAGGCAAAACGCAACACTTTTTGACAGATTCAGACGATGCACGGAACTTCTCTGTAGACGCTATCATCGCTTCTACCCTCATGGTTCCTCGTATGGTATAATTAGGGGGTATGCTAGGGGGTCGTAGACTATGTCGAATAACCACACATCTTCCTCTGAACCGTCGAAAAAAAAGCGACGCCGTAGCCGTGGCAGAATAATATGGATCATCGTACAGATGGTGTTTCTGCTTGGGCTTATGGGGGCAGCTGTCGCCGGAGGAATCGTGACAGGTTATGTTGCCGCACTCGTGAAAGACGAGCCAGTGCGCAGCAAGGAGGAACTGGAGGACAAAATTTTCACCAATTATCTGACTGGATTCGCCTACTACAACGACGGCTCTCTCATCGGCCAATTGCGGGCTGAAGAAGGCGATCGGCGCTTGGTGAAAAAGGCAGACGTTTCTCCTTATTTGATCAATGCCATCATCGCAACAGAAGACAAAACCTACTACCAACATTCCGGCGTTTCCCTTCAATCCACAATGCGTGGAGCGATCCAGGAATTCACCAACCAACCTGTCGTGACAGGCGGTAGTACGATTACGCAGCAGCTCGTAAAAAATACGATCCTCTCCGCTGAAGTGAGCCACACCCGAAAAGCGCGGGAAATCTTCAGTGCCATCCGGATCGAGCGCATGTTTTCCAAAGATCAGATTTTGGAAGCCTACATGAACGAAATTTACTTCGGGAAAAACGCCAACGGCTCCAACGTCTACGGTGTACAGGCTGCCGCCAAAGGGATTTTTGGCAAAGATGTGAAGGAACTGAATCTCAGCGAAGGCTCTTACCTCGCTGGCATGATTCAAAATCCTGGCGCGTACTCTCCATTTCGCGCCGAAAGCTATCAGCGCGGCAAGGAGCGCCAGAAAATGGTGCTGGACCGCATGATGGAAAATGGCTACATTACCCAGGCCCAGTACGATGGTGCGCTCAAGGCCGACCTGAAAGCGCAGCTGGCCAAGCCTGCCCAGCAAGCGTACCGCGAAGTTCCGTTCCTGATGATGGAGATCGAGGATCGGGCCGCCCGTCAGCTGGTCGATGCTGATCTCGCGGAAAAAGGGCGCGACAAGTCCACCATCGGACGCAACGAATACCGTCAACTGGTCGAGGACAAGCGCCGCGACATTTTGCGCAAAGGCTACAAGGTCCACACCACGATTGACAAAAATGTCTACAATATTATGCAAGCTGTTGCGACCGATCCGAAAAACTTCGGAAAAAACCGCACCTACACGATTCGCCGCTCCAACGGCAAGACGGAGAAAATCGAGAACGCGCTGGAAGAAGTCGGAGCCATGCTCATCCATAATAAAACGGGCGCGATTCTCGGGATGATCGGCGGACGCGATTTTAAAGTGGAGCAGACAAACCACGCGACTGTGCCGCGCCAGCCTGGTTCGGCGATGAAGCCGCTGGCAGCCTACGCTCCTGCCTTTGAACTGGGGCTTTTGCAGCCAGCTTCGCCAATCGATGACGCACCCGTGCTGCTCGCAGACGGCCAAAACGGCTCTCACCTGCCGAAAAACTGGAACAACAAATGGCAAGGAATCATGAGTGCACGTGAAGCGCTGCGAATGTCCTGGAATATTCCCGCGATCAAGACGTACTTGAAGGTCGGGATTCCTACCGCACTCGAATACGTCAAAAAAATGGGGATCACCACGCTGGTCGATGCAGACAACCACGCTGCAACAGGCGTAATCGGCGGACTTACATACGGGACGACGGCGGAGGAAATGACCAATGCCTACGCGACGTTCGCTAACCACGGCTCCTTTGTGGATGCATACCTCATCGACAGAATCGAAGACAGTCAGGGCAAGGTAGTCTATCGTCACGAAGCACAGCCTGTTCAAGTCTACAGCGAGCAAACCGCTTACCTGATCACAGACATGATGCGCTCGGTCGTAAACGCGGGAACAGGTACCCACATTCGCAAATTTGTACCGCGCAAAGTCGATGTGGCAGGCAAAACCGGGACAACCAACAACAGCAACGACCTCTGGTTCGTCGGCTACACGCCGGAGTTGTCCATGGGTGTCTGGGTCGGATTTGACGAGCCTTACCCGATGCCGGATGCGGACAAATACGTGCCAATGGTTGTCTGGGGCAAGGTCATGAAAGAAATCATGGACAAGCACCCGAACTTGTCTCCCCCTGACGCAACCTTTAAAAAGCCGGCAGGGATTGTCAGCGCAACAGTCGATTCCAAATCCGGATTGCTGCCAAGCGAGCTGTCCAAGCAGGCAGGACATGTGATTACCGACTTGTTCAATCGCCGCTTCGTTCCGACGAAGGTGGACGATTCTCACCAAAAAGCCAGATTGATTACGTACAACGGGGAACGTTATCTGGCGAAGGAAGGCACTCCGGACGATTTTGTCACCGAAGGCATTTTCTACCGCTCGCCTGATCCGCTTCCTTCCAAGGAACAGATTCAAGCCAAAAACAGCAAAGTGGCAAGTCAGCCGCCTGACTGGGAGCAGCGTCTCCCGGACAAGGAAGACCCGCGCACAGAGGTCGGCGGAGCGCCGTCAGCGCCAAGCGGAGTGACCGCAAGCGGCTCTGGCAAACAGATTTCGCTCTCCTGGCAGTCTGGCAAGGAAGCCGATCTCGTCGGATACCGCATCTACCGCGCCGATCCGCAAAACGGCTTTGTCAAAGTCGCAACAGTGAAAGATCCGGCCGAACTGACCTTCGCCGATTCGGCATCAGGCAGCGGTGATCTGGGCTACTATGTCACAGCAGTCGATATCGCCGGAAACGAGTCCTCCCCTTCTGCTATCGCTTCTGTCGGCTCGTCCTCCCATACGTGGGAGCTGCCGGGCACAGACACGGGAACGCCGCAGCCGGGTGACACGACGACTCCACCGACGGATAACGGCAGCGGCAATAACAGCGGCAACAATCAAACGAATCCAGGCGAGCAAGGGTCGGGAGACGGCACAAACGGCAATTCGAATCCAAACCCGAATACGCCTTCCGCTTCACCTCCTTCCGCTCCGAAATCGCTGTCGCTCAAGGCAAGCGGCAACAACGTGAAGCTGTCCTGGAAAGGCAACAGTTCCACCGAGCAGGTCATTGCCTACAACGTGTATTTCAGCCCGGATGCGGCAAGCGGCTATTTGCTGCTCGACACCGTATCGGCAACGAGCTACACGCACGCAACAAACGTTCCGAACGGCAGTTACTACATCACCGCCGTCAACAGTTACGGAGAATCGCCACATTCAAACAACGTAACGGCAACCACCACAGAATAGACTAGGAAGAAGAATCAGCAGAGATGGTCGCAATCGCCATCTCTCTTTTTCTACAAGCAAAGGGGGGGAACTGATGGAACACGTCAAACGCTATCATTCTGCGAGCATGATCGTGAACGGAAAAGAGCTTCTCATCGAGGGACCGGTTACGGGGAGGCATTTGGCTGACCTGCGCTTTGATGAAGGGCTGAAGGCATTCCGCATCCCGGAGCAGCAACACGAAGCTCTGATCGAAATTGCCGATCTGCCGGAAGGACGCATTATTTTGGCGCGGGAAGGCGACCTCGTTCTCGGCTATGTCACCTTCCTCCATCCCGATCCGCTGGAGCGCTGGTCCATGGCCAAGCTGCCCGACCTGCTTGAGCTTGGCGCCATCGAGATCAGTGACAAAGTTCGCGCGGGCGGCGTAGCCAAGAAGCTCCTTGAAGTATCTTTTGCGGACGACGCGATGGAAGACTACGTGATTATCACGACCGAGTACTACTGGCATTGGGATCTGAAAGGTACAGGGCTTGATGTCTGGCAGTACAGAAAGGTCATGGAAAAAGTAATGGGCAGCGTCGGACTTACCTGGATGGCGACAGACGATCCGGAAATATGCTCTCATCCCGCCAACTGTCTGATGGCCAAAATCGGAAAACGAGTTCCTGCTGAAACGGTTGTCGCTTTTGATGCCATGCGTTTTCAGAATCGCTTTCTTTATTAGTCTGGACATCTTTTTCAAAGGATGCAAGGAGGCCATCACTCATGCGCGTAGAAGATATCATGCGAAAAAACGTCGTTACCACCCAACCAGCTACCACGATCGGAGAAGCCCTCTTGCTGCTTCGAGCCAACCGAATCAGGCACTTGCCTGTTCTCGATGACGATAAGCTGGTGGGCATCGTCTCGGACCGCGATCTGCGCGATGCCCTCCCCTCCCGCTTGCTTACCCACGACGATGACGATACCGTGCTGCACAAGCCTGTTGCCGATATCATGCAAAAACAGGTCATCACTGCTCACCCGCTTGATTTCATCGAAGATGCCGCCCTCCAGATTTATGAGCACAAGATCGGTTCCTTGCCGATTGTGGAAGGAAACCGCCTCGTCGGGATGATTACGGAATCCGACCTGTTTTCCAGCCTGATCGAGCTGTTCGGGGTCAACAAGCCCAGCTCGCACATCGAAGTAGAAGTGGATGATCGCGTCGGGATGCTGGCTGAGGTCAGCCAGATTTTCCGCGAAGCACAAGTGAATGTCACCAGTGTCATCGTGTTTCCAGGAAAAAATCCCGGCAAAAAGAATCTGGTCTTCCGCGTCCAGACGATTGACCCGCGCGTCGTGACACAATTGCTGCTCCAAAGAGGATTTTCTGTCGTCGGACCGACGGATGGGGGGGTAATTTTGTGAGCCGGAACGCTCGTCTGATCTACTCCCCCGACTACACCACGTATTACTTTAACGATGACCACCCTTTTAACCAACGCCGTCTGCTCCTCATGCACGATCTGATGAGCAGCTACGGCCTACTCGCTGAGTCAGACATCATTGCCCCGCGCATGGCAACCGACGAAGAGCTTGCTCTCGTTCATGACGCACGCTACATCCAGTTCGTCCGCGATCAGGGCCATAGCAAAAAAGAGCTGCCCCAGGCAGCGAGCTACGGTCTTGGCACGGAGGACGTCCCCTGTTTTCAGAACATGCACGAATCGGCTGCCCTCATTGTCGGAGGGACGTTGAACGCCGTCGATGCTGTCATGAAGGGACAAGCAGAGCACGCCTTCAATCCTGCTGGCGGCCTGCATCACGCGTTTCGCGGGAGAGCCTCGGGCTTTTGCATTTACAACGATTGCTCCGTCGCCATCGCCTATTTGCGCAAACATTGGAACGCACGCGTCATGTACATCGACACCGACGCGCATCATGGAGATGGCGTACAATGGGCGTTTTACGATGACCCGAACGTCTTGACTGTCTCCATTCACGAGACGGGAAAATACTTGTTTCCGGGAACGGGGAATCTCTCGGAACGCGGGGATGGAAGCGGTTACGGATTTTCGGTCAATGTGCCGCTCGATGCGTTCACAGAAGACGACTCTTTTCTGGAAGTGTACGGCGAGCTAGTGTCCAAGCTGGCAAGAGGCTTCAAGCCGGACGTGATTTTGACCCAAAACGGCTGTGATGCCCATACGTTTGATCCGCTCACGCACCTTTCCTGCTCGATGCGCATTTATCAAGATATCCCAAGGCTCGCCCACCGCCTCGCTCACGAGCTGTGCGATGGCCGCTGGATCGCGGTCGGCGGCGGCGGCTACGACATTTGGCGAGTGGTGCCGCGGGCATGGACGCTTGTGTGGAGCGAGATGAGCGATCAGCCGCTGGAAGATGGCGACCTGCCTTCTGGCTGGCTCAAGCGCTGGCAGCCGCAGACAGACTTGCCGCTGCCAACCCGCCTGTTTGACGAACCGTTTCCCGCTATCCCCCGCCGGGCAGAGATTACGGAAAAAAACCGGATCACGCTGGAGCGCGCCATGATGTACGCGCCTACGGAAGCAAGCAAATAGCAGATGACATTTGCGAAAAAACATACGAAAAAGCGGGGAGATCGCGCACCGAAACGATGCTGATCTCCCCGCTTTTGTGTGATTTTATGATTGCTTCACCAGTTCTTCCAGCTCGGCTGGCGCAAAGCCTTTGACCGCTTTGTCGCCCACAACGGTTACCGGAACGCCCATGAAGCCAAAACGCTCGACATCCTCTTGGTAGGCGCGGCTGGTCATGACATCGCGCACTTCGAACGAAATCCCTTTTGCCGTCAACCACTGCTTGACCATGTCGCAATCGACGCAGTTTTTCGTCGAGTAGACGATCACGCCTGGCTCGGACGAACCGGCATCGGACAGCAGCATGTTGCGGACAATCGCATACGAACGCTGCGAAGCAAGCTTGGTAAACTCGACGAAGTTGACATGCGCAGAGCCGTCTGCCTTATCGGACATCGATCGCACGACGACAAACGGCACGCCGTTCATCGCACACACTTGTCCGACTGCCGCTCCTTCCATCTCCGTGCAATGAGCCTGGAACTGCTCGTACAGCCATTGTACCTTTTCCCGGCTGGCGACAAACTGGTCACCGGACAAAATGCGGCCGCTCACTACCTGAACACCCGCTTCCAATCCTTTTCCAGCCTCGATCGCTTGTTGCATCAGCTCCTGGTCGGCTTGCCATGTCCATTGCTCCGTAAACGGAATTTGCCCCGGGGCAAAGCCGAGCGGCGTCACGTCGATATCATGCTGCAAGCAGTCTGTCGACACGACAATATCGCCAATGTTCAATTCCGGGTGAACGGCACCAGCTACGCCCGTAAAAATGACGCGCTCCACCTGAAACTGATCGAGCAAAATTTGCGTCGTGACCGCTGCATTCACCTTGCCGACACCTGACTTGCAAAGCACGACTTCTTTGCCTTCCATCTTCCCGCTATAGTAAGCCACTCCGGCTTTGACCGTCGTCGTGGCTTGTTGCATCGCTTCCAAATACAGCGCAATTTCTTCGTCCATTGCGCCGATAATTCCGTACCGCATCCACTTATCCTCCTCTTGCTGGCAATCTGTTGCGGGCGATGCGATCAAGCCTGCTGCGGCTTGGTGCTCTCCCGATACTCGATCCGGTGCGGCAACAGCACAACGTGCTCTTCCACGTTTTCGTTGTTCATGTACTTGGTCAGCAGGCGCATCGCGACCGCACCAATATCGTACATCGGCTGAACTACGGAAGTTAGGCGCGGGCGCACCATTTCCACGAGGCGAATGTTGTCGTGGCCGATGACCTCGATATCGCCCGGCACGTTCAGACCGGAATCCTGGATGGCATGGATCGCTCCAATCGCCATTTCATCGTTGGCAGCAAAAATCGCTGTCGGCGGCTCAGCCAGCGCGAGGAATGCCTTCGTTGTCGAAAGCCCTGACTCGTAAAAGTAGTTGCCTGTCGCAACCAGCTCCTCGTCCAGCTCGATCCCGTTGTCCTTCAACGCCTTTTTGTAGCCTTCGTAACGCATCAGGCCGTTGAGCGGATCGTTCGGCGGGCCTGAGATCATCGCAATCCGCTTGTGTCCGCGCGAAGCCAAAGCTTCCGTCGCATCGTAAGCGGCCTGGAAATGGTCGATGCTCACAGAAGGCAGCACATTGTCCGCATCGCGGGTAGCCGCGAGAACGGTCGGCACCGAAGTGCTGGTCAGCGCCTGAAGGTGGTCTTCCTTAATCTCCGCCCCCAGGAACAGCAGCCCGTCCACTTGCTTTTCCAACAGCGTATTGATCAACTGCAATTCTTTTTCCATCCGCTGGTCAGAGTTGCAGAGGATGATGTTATATTTGTACATCGTTGCAATGTCTTCGATTCCACGGGCCAATTCGGAAAAAAACAAACTGGAGATATCCGGGATGATGACACCGACGGTTGTTGTTTTTTTGCTGGCGAGACCGCGAGCAACGGCATTTGGTCGATACCCCAGACGTTCAATCGCAGCCAGTACCTTTTTTCGGGTCAAAGGCTTTACGTTGGGATTCCCGTTGACTACACGGGAGACAGTCGCCATCGAAACCCCCGCTTCTCTTGCCACGTCGTAGATTGTAACCGGCATCACACACCCTCACTTTCCCTATATTTTGGTTTTCATAGTTATTTTCATAAATATATGCACCTATGATACGACAAGCCGTATGCGGTTGCAATCGTTTTTACGGGCTTTGGCGCCGCTATTTCATTAGTTTGTTCATCGTTTTCAAAAGCTCGTCAATTACTTCGCTATCCCCTTGCTGAATGCGCTCGATGACACAAGATTTCATATGTCCTTCCAGCAGCATTTTGCCCACGGCATTCAAGGCGGACTGCACAGCAGCGATCTGGTTGAGGATGTCGTCACAGTATACGTCTTTTTCCACCATTCCGCGGATTCCGCGAATTTGTCCCTCTACGCGGTTGAGCCGCGAGACAAGGTTGGACTTGATTTTATCAGGCCGCACGGTGGCGCGATCAGACGAGCAGCAGTGATCTTGATCATTCATCTGGCATAGCCTCCTTCGCCGTTATCAGCACTTAAATCCTAGCTTACTTGGTCGACCTCGGGTTCGTCAAATCAAAAGGTCCTCCCTGCGCGCAGGAAGGACCAGCAAACTCACAGCAAACTGTTTCGTTATCCTCTGGTTGCTACCACTTCGCCTTTGTACAGGCCGGAAGCAAGCAATTCGTCCACAAATTCGTTGAACTGAGGAATGTTGAGCTGTTGCTTTGCATCGGACAGAGCAACATCCGGGTCCGGGTGAACTTCTACCATCACACCGTCGGAACCGATTGCGAATCCTGCTTTCGCGCAAGGCAGCAGCAGGTCGCGACGACCAGTAGAGTGGGTCACATCGACGAAGACAGGCAAGTGCGTTTCTTGTTTGAGCAACGGTACAGCAGAGATATCAAGGGTGTTGCGAGTCGCTTTTTCGTACGTGCGGATACCGCGCTCGCACAGCATGACTTGCGTGTTGCCCTCAGATACGATGTACTCGGCTGCGTAGATAAATTCTTCGATCGTGGCGGACAGACCGCGCTTCAGCAGGATAGGCTTGTTTACACGGCCTGCTGCTTTCAGAAGCTCGAAGTTTTGCATGTTGCGCGCACCGATTTGGATGACATCGATGTATTTCGTCGCCATTTCCAGATCGGCTGGCGTGACGATTTCGCTGATCGTTACGAGGTTGAACTCGTCACCGATACGCTTCAAGATTTGCAAGCCTTCTTCTCCGAGACCTTGGAAATCGTATGGGGAAGTGCGAGGCTTGTATGCGCCGCCGCGGATTGTTCTCAAGCCGCGTTTGGCATGGTTTTCCGCTACCGCTCTCACTTGCTCGTAGCTTTCTACGGAGCAAGGTCCTGCGATCAGGATCGGGCTTTTGCCGCCGAACTCGACGCCTTTTACTGTAATGACCGTGTCTTCCGCTTTCTTCTTGCGGCTGACCAACAGAACTTTTTTCTTGTCTTCGTTTTGCAAGTCCAAGGATACTTGGAAAATTTGCTTGAACAGATGGCGAACCGTGCTGTCGTTGAACGGACCTTTGTTATTTTCTACGAGCAGGTTGAGCATTTGGCGCTCGCGCTCTGGATCAAAGCGGTTGCTGCCCAGCTTTTCTTTTTCTTTGCCGAGCTCTTGCACCAAAGTCGCCCGCTGGTTGATCAATTCCAAAATTTGCAGGTTGATTTCGTCTATCTGTTTGCGCATGGTCTCAATTTGATCGTGTGCCATTGTTTCTCTCCACTCTCCTCTTTTTATATAGGTCTGCTAGGTGGTTGCCGATAAATTAGGGTTATTATAATCGATTCAAACTCCCTTGTCAGCAGTTTAGCGCCAAAAAGCGCGAAAGTAAATTATTTATGTTTTTTTACCTTTGCAAATTCTTCGCCAAAAAAGGGATAATTCCTTGTTTCGACAGGATTCTTGATAGCTGTGGTCGAATCCATTGGATATATGTTCTAACGAAAGCCTTCATCTATTTCTACTGATCGACACGAAAACGAGGGAGTGACTTACCTTTGTCAGCCTATAACGAAACAGGCTCCCCTGAGCTGATTTTTTCACTAGATATTGGAACACGCAGTGTGGTCGGACTGATTGTGGAAACGACCGGAGATCAGTTTCGCGTGCTCGACTGCGCCATTCGCGAGCACGATGAACGCTCCATGCTCGATGGGCAGATTCACGATGTAGTTGCCGTTGCCAAAGTGATCAAGCAAATCAAGGACGAATTGGAAGCAAAGCACGGGCAGCTGCATCAAGTAGCTGTGGCAGCAGCCGGCCGTTCGTTGCGCACCCGCCGCGTACGTGTGGATATGCCGCTGTCGAGACACGCCTTTATCACGCGGGAAGATGTGGTCGCACTGGAGTTTGCCGCCGTGCAGGAAGCCCAGGCAGACTTGGCAAAAGAACTGCGCGAGCTGGATGCGACCCGCTATTACTGTGTCGGCTACAGCGTCGTCAACTACTACCTGGACCAGGAACTGATCGGCAGCCTGATCGATCAGCGCGGAGACACAGCCAGCGCAGACGTGATTGCCACATTTTTGCCGCGGGTAGTCGTCGACTCGCTGATTGCCGCCTTGAAACGGTGCGACCTGGAGATGCAGGCACTCACGCTGGAGCCGATTGCAGCGATCAACGTACTCATCCCCGTAACCATGCGCAGACTCAACATCGCACTCGTCGATATCGGCGCAGGCACATCTGACGTCGCCTTGACCGAAGAAGGTGCGATTACCGCCTACGGCATGGTGCCTGTAGCCGGAGACGAGATCACGGACGCGCTGATGAATGCCTTTTTGCTCGATTTTCCGATGGCAGAAGAGGTCAAACGTCTGCTCACCACCCATGAATCGGTGACGTTCACGGACATTCTCGGCATGGAACACACGATGAGCGCAGCGGAAGTAACCAGCGCCATTGAAGGAGACGTTTCCCAACTGGCAGAAAAAATCGCGACGAAAATCATAGAGCTGAACGGCAAGGCACCGCAAGCTGTCATGCTGATTGGCGGAGGCAGTCTGACGCCGGGCTTGACCGGAAAAGTCGCCCAGTTCCTGAACATGCCTGCCGCTCGCGTCGCTGTGCGTGGTGGCGATGCGATCAAGCAATTCGTGGGAGACAATCCGCTGCTTAGCGGGCCAGAATTTGTCACGCCAGTGGGAATCGCGGTAGCAGCACGCCGCCACCCGCTCCGCTACGTGACTGTTACCGTCAACGATGTGCCGCTGCGCATTTTTGACTTGCGGAAAATGTCCCTAGGAGATTCTTTGATCGCTGCCGGACTGGACATTCGCCGCCTTTACGGAAGACCGGGTCTGGCGATGAGCGTCACGGTAAACGGCCGGATGAAAATGATTCCTGGCGGTCACGGCACGCCTCCTGTCATCATGAATAACGGAGAAGCGGCCAGCCTTGATTCACCGATTGCCGATGGAGACACCATCACGGTTGTCGCGGGAAAAAACGGCGAGGACGCCCATGTTTTCGTGCGCGAGCTGCTGGATCAGCTGGACACGTTGGATATCGTCTGCAACGATCGCCCGCTGTCGCTGGGGCCAGTGATCCACGTCAACGGCACGCCTGCGCAGCTCGACGACTCGCTGGCCGATCGCGCGGAAGTAGAAATCCGCCTGCCCCGCACCGTTTCCGAAGTGCTGGCGGCAGCTGGTCTTTTGGCGCCTGATGAACAGCCAGCGCCATCCGGGCTGCACTTCAGCGTGAACGGGCAGTCTTACACACTCCCAGCGCACAACCCGATTCTGCTCTTAAACGGCAAAACCGCCACTTTCAGCGATGTCGTCCGCCAGGGAGACGAGCTTTCCTATCGCCTGGAGGAAATCGCACCGCCAGCCATCCGCGACGTCATCCCGCTGGAAGAATGGGTGCAAGAAACGATGACCGTCTCCTTCAACGGCGAGCGAGTGATGCTGCCCGTCGCACAGGTGACGATCACGTTGGACGGCAAAGTGGCATCCGCAGACGAGCTTGTGCCTGATGGGGCCGTCATTACGGTCAAATCTGCCCCATCCGCCCCTCCGGTATTCAGCGATGTGTTCCGGTTCGTCAACTTCTCTCTGGAGAAGCCGGACAATGAGAGCATCTCCGGCTTCGTCATGCTGGTAAACGGACAGCAAGCCAGCTTCCAGACCGAGCTGAAAAGCGGAGATAAACTGGAGCTGTTTTGGGAGTAAACACAAAAAAGAGCTGCGCGCTAAAAGCGACAGCTCTTTTTTCGTAACAAGCTTTTTCGATGCGGAGACTAGGCGCCGACTGCCTGCTTGATGGCATCCTTGGTAATTTTCCAGTGAGAAGTATGCCATTTCACTTCCCCGTTTTCCAGCAGGAAAATTTGCGGAGACTCGTGCTTGATCGCAAAACGCTCCGCTACTGCGTTCGATACCGGACGATCTTCGCGCACGAGAATCACGGCCGCTTCTACGGAATGATCCAGCAGATACGCCTGGAACTCTTCATAAGCGGATGTGCTGATCGGGCAAATCGTGCTATGCTTGAACAAAAGCTGCTTCCCTTTTTGCGCAACGAACTGATCCAGTTCCTCGATCGAGTGGAGTTGTTTTTGGGCCACCATTCATCTCTCCTTTTGTCGCTTCCTATGCGCCTTTCAGTATACCGAAATCTGGATGGCAAAGTCTACGCTTGCGGTGCACGGGGGCAAAAAGGGGCAGAAGCTGACGTCTCGACTGCGCCAACAAAAAGGAGCCGCCTGTTACAGCGCCTCCTCTTTCGTGTTTATACCATGATTTTGGTCAATCGCTCCCGCAGTTCCAGCATCCATCTCTCATCGCCTAGGGACTGCGCCAACAAAAACAGATCCAGAAGCTCGTTGACCCTCTCGCCCAGCACTTCACGAACCGAAGAATCTGCCTTTTCGTTAGCAATCAATACCAATAAGTTGGATAACTCTGACATTTCTTCAAATTCGATCGCCTGGCGCTGCGGATGTTGGCCCAGTTCCTCCATGAGTGATTTCAAATCTTCTTTGATGACATCTACCACCTGGGAATGCGCGCAGCAATCGTCGACGCAAACGTGTACCGGGACGTTCATGATTTTGACCCGCTTTTTATACACGACATTGCGCAGCACGATCTCCATGTCATTCCCGCAGCGGCTGCATTTCTTTTGCACAAAGTTCACCCCTAACTCTATCTACATATGTATACCTCTCATACTATTCGAGGCTCCTCCCTTCAATCCTGCTAAAACGCAGGTGGTACATGGTGGATGCAGTGGCAAATATCGTCCATCCATGAAGGACGTGTCAAAGCAAAAAGCGATGCCCGCTTGAGCATCGCTTTTCGTGTATGTGCCACTGTCTCGCCGCTTACGCGTAAATGGCGTTTACTTTTTCACAGTGCGGGCAAACCGCTACCTTGCCGGAATGCCCCGCCTCATCTTCCACCCGGTATCCTGTAATCTGCTCCGAGAAGCAAAACAGGCATTCCGTATTGAAATCCATATCGTACTGGGCTTTCCACACAATGGACTTGAAATCCTCGCCTACATTAATCGTAATGGGAACCAGCTCGTGCTGAAGACTCGACAATGATCTTTGCATCGCCATAACATCCTTTCGTTTTTTGCAAAGTCTTTTCGTATCCTCTAGCTTTTCCTGATTTTCAGAATAATAAACATGCGCAGGCAAGCAGATGGCATGGAAAGAATCTTCGCAAAAATGGGCGGATGCCCGTATCGGGACTGTGCATAAACCCATATGTTATGGATGTAAGCACAAGAGGCTTAACACACAACAAGGAGGATGTTCATCCTATGAGTAGCATTTTCAATGGAGACCTCGATGATTTCACCTTAGTGTTGATTCTTTTTATCCTGTTGGTCATCATCGGCTGCGGCTGCGATTGACATAGCCATATTGGCGCAGGACCCTGCATATACATGAAGAACCGAATCCTGTAAACGCGTTTCCTCCGCACGCTACCCTGGTATGGGTAGCTTTTTTCTATGCGATTTGTGTACAATACATACTGATATGATATGGAAAGCGAGGGATCCCCTTCCTATGAAAGATCCACGTATTGAGCAATTAGCTGACGTCCTCGTCAACTACTCCACCAAAGTACAAAAAGGTGAAAACGTTTTAATCTACTCCATCGGCGATGTGACTGACTTGACGAAAGCCGTAATTGCCAAAGTTTACGCAGCGGGAGGCAATCCTTACGTTCAACTGATTGACCAAAGCATTCAGCGCGAACTGCTTCTCGGTGTCAACGAAGACCAGCTCGGCATCATGCGTGAAGCTGACGTCTCCTTTATGAAGCAAATGGATTGCTATATCGGTATCCGTGGCGGCGACAACATCAGCGAGCTGGCTGACGTGCCGGGCGACAAAATGCAAATGTACTCCAAGCTGTTCGCCCGCCCTGTGCTGGACGTGCGCGTGCCTGAAACCAGATGGGTTGTGCTTCGCTACCCGAACGCTTCCATGGCTCAACTGGCCAACATGAGTACAGCCGCTTTTGAAGATTTCTACTTCCAAGTGTGCACGCTCGACTACGGCAAAATGGACAAGGCGATGGACAGCCTCGTCAAGCTGATGGAAAAAACCGACAAGGTGCGCATCACAGGGCCTGGCACCGACCTGTCCTTCTCGATCAAAGGCATCCCTGCCATCAAATGCGCCGGAGAAGCCAACATCCCGGACGGGGAAGTATTTACAGCCCCAGTGCGCGATTCCGTCAACGGCACGATCTCGTACAACACGCCATCCCCATACCAAGGCTTCACTTATGACAACATCAAGCTGACCTTCAAGGATGGCAAAATTATCGAAGCGACTGCCAACGACACGACGAAAATCAACGAAGTGTTCGACACAGACGAAGGCGCCCGCTACGTCGGCGAATTTGCGATCGGGGTCAATCCTTACATCCAAAATCCGATGAAAGACATTTTGTTCGATGAGAAAATCGACGGCAGCTTCCACTTCACGCCTGGACAAGCCTATGACGATGCGTTCAACGGCAACAAGTCGTCCATCCACTGGGATCTCGTCATGATTCAACGCCCTGAGTGGGGCGGAGGGGAAATCTGGTTTGACGACCGCCTGATCCGCAAAGACGGACGTTTTGTCGTGCCAGAGCTGGAGTGCCTCAACCCGGAAAACCTGAAGTAAACAAAAAGAAGGCTTCGCCACTTTATTGCGGCGAAGCCTTCTTGCATGCGTGTTCAACCCAATTGGTCAAATCCCTGCTCAGATGGAAGCAGACAATGCTGGTTGTTTGGCTAGCGAGGGCATTTTGTGCTCCAAAAAGGAAATCGTCGACTCCAGATGATGGATCGTATATTCCCAGCAAAAGCGCTGATATTCGTCAAAATGCAGCTCCAGCTTCTTGAATGAGGCTCGGCTTTGTTGAAGCATTTGGCGCTGAAGGTTCAAACAGCTCTCCAGCATGTCCTTTTGCTCCTCGGGGGAACGGCTCTTGCCAAAGAAAATTTTCACCAGCATGTCAGAGCGCAGCACAGGAGGCAAAATCGGCGTCTGGATTTCTTGACGGAACGTGTCCTTGCCCTGCTCTGTAATCTGATACAAAATTTTGTTCGGCTTTCCAGACTGGATGACCTCTTGCTTGGTGACCAGTCCTTCCTCTTCCAGCTTGCGCAGTGCGGGGTAGATCGCGCCAAAGCTGGCATCGTAGAAAAAGCCGATGCTGTTGGAAAACGCCTGCTTGATATCGTACCCACTCATTTCTCCATAGCTCAAAAAGCCGAGTATGATCGTTTTAACATCCATCTCTTCGCATCCTCCATTATCTTTCTTTTTCTCTCTCTAGCGACAAAGCAGACAATTGCCTTTTTTCAGACAGAAGTGAATATCCATCTGCTAAGCCTTTATGTTCAAAATATTCTCTAACTACATGTATTATAATTCGATTCTAATAATTATACCAATGCTATTTCTTTATTATATCAATCAAAAATAATGATATAACAAACGCCGCGCTCAAATTGGGCGTCCCTTCCCTTTCGCCCCTCCATAAGATGATATATACCTAACTGCTGTAGGGGGAGAGATTGGTGAAAAGTAAAAAATGGTCCCAATATACGCGAGTAAAGTACCCTGTGAGCAGCAGCAGTCTGCACCCGTTCAATTTTTTTGTCCCTATTGTAGAGCGCGTACAGGAGGGAGTCGTTTCCATCGTCACGGAAGACGCTCCCCTAGCTAAAGACGTCGATTCTCTGATTCGCAGTCTCATCGACCAGGATGATAATACTTCGTCACCGCCTACCGAGCGCAGTTTCGGCTCCGGTTTTATCTTCCACCCGAGAGGCTATATTTTGACCAGCGAGCACGTCATCGGCAAATCGAAAAACATTTTTGTCAAGCTGTACAACGGCAAAGTATTTGAAGCCAAACGCATCATTGCCGATCGAGTCAGGGACTATGCTGTTATCAAAATCGACGCGGACTGCAAGCTTTATCCTTTGGCACTCGGAAACTCTTCACACACCAAGGTTGGTGAATGGGTCATCAGTGTCGGTTCCCCGCTTGCTTCCAAAGGAACAAAAACCAAGCTTCTTTCAGACCCTGACACGTTGTTCCCTCTGCCCTACATCCCCGGTCTGTCTCTTGCGGGCGAGATGGAGAGCGAACTGCACAGGCCGCTCGATCGCCTTGGCGTACGTGACCATATCCCCCATTTGGCGAAATACTTCCCGCCCCGGTTTCGGATTGACCTCGATCAGCCAGACGCTCCCGTCTACAGCGACACCGATATCCAGCCCGAACTCCATCATTCGTCCAAAGTAATCCTCCAGCGTCTTCGCCACCTCATGGGCAAGCGAGTGACACTCCTTCGTGATCAGCTGTGCTTGTCTCTTGCCGAATCGCTGCTCGATCAACCCTTCAAAGGAAACAGCGCGCCCTCCGCCGTGCAAATTGGAGGTAGAGCTGCCAGCCTCCCCGATCCGTACTCCGGAGCCAGTCACCCTCCACTCCCCTGCCTGATCCTTTTGGATGAGCACGCGCACATCTGCCACATGATTCGGAATCAATCCGAGATCGATCCCTTGCTGCACGAGAAAATTGCCATCTGCAATCTGCTGCTCGACTACCCAGCGGCCAACCCAGTTCTCCACGGCACTGACGCTGTCCAGCTTGGCAGTGTGCGTCTGATATTGCTTGTCGCGCCCGGAGAGGCTAAATTCTTTGCCCTTGGCCGATATCCGCAAAATGCTTTTCCCCCCGGAGCCGTTCCCCGGTTTGACGTACACGAGTGGATATTTGCTCAGCATGGTTGCAACTCGCTTTTTTTCGTACAAGTGTGTTTCCGGAATCCAGTGCATCACCCGCCTGTCCTTGGCCAAAAGCTGGGTGACCCGCCACTTTTTGCTGAACGGGCTGTTGGCAAAGAAAAGCAGGTCGCTGTTTCGCAGCCGAATGTACTCGGGGACACGCCGCCGATAGCGGTCGATGACGACCTGCGGCCACGGAAACCATCTGCTGCTCCAGCCGCCGCCTGCTTTGGGAAGAAAGCCTTTGATCTTTTTTTCCTTCATGTTTACGTCCTGATGCGAAAACAGGTAAATTTCCGCCCCCAGCTTCTGCCCTGCCAGCACCAGCTTGCGCAAGTAGTCCGGCTCGCCAAAGCGCTGCCCCTGGCGCCAGGTCAAAATCCCGATCACCGGTTTTGGAAGCATCCTAACACCCTCTTCTTCTCGTATCGTTCGCCACAGTCTATGTGCATGTGCCTGCCTGTGAAACGATTTTTGCCGGAAACGGGCTTGGCTCGTGCGGACAATCCTATTTCCAGCATAACCCCGCCCCGGTATGGCAAACATAGATAAGCACATGCCAAACACTTCGTTACTTACTTTTTTCAAGTTTATCTGCTACAATAAGCGTTAACATAACCATGCTGTATAGAGGTGACACCAACATGAGTCAAGAATTTGCTGGCGAGCACATGTGTCCCAAGTACGAATGCGCCATCAATGTCCTCGGCAAGCGCTGGACAGGTTTGATCATCCACGTTTTGCTTCGCGGCGCTGTTCGCTTCAAAGATATTCGCGAGATGGTTCCGCACATGAGCGACAAAATGCTTTCGGAGCGACTGAAGGAACTGGAGGAGCTGGGAATTTTGGAACGAAAAGTATACCCGGAAATTCCTGTGCGCATCGAGTATGAATTGACAGAAAAAGGAAGAGATCTGCGTCCAGTCATTGAATCCATTCACGAATGGGGACAAAAATGGATGTAGCGCAGCCCCACTTGTCCAATCAGGATAAGCGGGGTTTTTTTGTGCGCAAAAAATCCAAGTTTTCCAATCTGTCCAGGCATACAAAGCGCTATTTTGCTGTAGACTCTAGCAACCTCAGTTGATGGGAGGAAATCCGATGCGAACGGCTGTCTACATGCGCGTCAGCACCGAAGACCAGGCACGTGAAGGATTTTCAATCCCGGCCCAGCGGGAAAAACTGTTGGCTTACGTCCACTCACAAGGGTGGGAGGTTGCCGCCATCTACGCGGAAGAAGGCGTGAGCGCCAAAGATACGAACCGCCCTGAACTGAAACGGATGCTGAAAGATATCCGCGAAGGGAAGACCGATGTCGTCCTCGTCTATCGTCTCGATCGCCTCACCCGCTCTGTGCTGGATCTGTATCGGCTTCTCCAGGAGTTTGAAAAGTATGACGTGCGCTTCAAAAGCTGCACAGAGGTGTACGATACGACTACCGCCATCGGCCGACTGTTCATTACGCTGGTGGCGGCGCTCGCCCAGTGGGAGCGGGAAAATTTGGCGGAGCGAGTCAAGCTCGGCATGGAGCAGATGGCGAAGGAACGAAAACGGCCAGGCGGCCCCCCGCCTTTTGGCTACGAGCTGGTGGACGGGGCGTTGACCATTCAGCATGTGGAGGCGGCTGGCGTCCGCGAAATGTTTGAGCGCTATGAGAAAGGCGAGTCGCCGCGGCAGATTGCGGAGTGGGCAAATCGCCAAGGACTTCGCGGGAAAAACGGCGCAAGCTGGGGGGCAAGTTCTGTCCTGCGCCTGCTGAAAAATCCGGTGTATCACGGGGCACTGCGCTGGAATTACACCGACGGGCTTCAGCGCCAAAACTCGCCGGATCAATGGATCGTGGAAGAGGCCGCCCATCCGGCGATTATCGACAAAGACCTTTTCATGCGCATTCAGCAAAAAATGGCTGCGCGCAGCTCGCTCCACCCGCGTGTCCTTGGCTCCACCTTTTGCTTTTCCGGTTTGCTCTACTGCTCCCTGTGCCACTCCCCCATGCGCGGCAAGACAGCCAACACCAAGAGCGCGGGAAAACGTTACGTCCATCGTTATTATGTATGCAAAAACAAGCAGGCTGGCCGCTGCGACGCCCCTGCCATCCGGGAAGACCGTCTGGAGCAGGCCATCCTCTCCGAGCTGATGAGCTATTCGCACGAAGCGCGTGCTGCTTTGGAAGAAGTCCGGGCCTCGCTTTCTTCCGTGGTCCCTTTTGCAGATGCAGAAGCGCGGGAACAGAGGCGAGCGCTCAAATTGCGGCGCTGGGAAGCAGCTTACGAGGAAGGACTGCTCACCCTCGAAGCATTTCGGCTGAAAATCGCTGCTCTCGCCAAAGAAGCTGACGCTCTGTTCCCTGATCCACCTCCGTCTTTTGCCAAAGCTGCCTTCCCGCCCTGCAACCAACTGACCAATTGGCCGCTCCTCTGGTCCCATGCCAGCGATGAAGAGCGCCGCATGCTCATGACGGCACTCGTCAAACGCGTGGAAGCAGCCGAAGCTCCCGGCAGGAACGCACACGGCCGGACGATTCAGTTGCAACAACTGGTCTTTTGGTAGTTTTTGTCGCTATGTACACAGGCGGTTCCCCGCTCGGATTGGAAAATTCCGTAACCGCCGGAATTATCAGCGCAAAAAACCGTCGCCTCCAGGTGGCAAAACGAATGTATGAAGAGATTTTCCAAACCGATGCCGCCATCAACCCCGGCAACAGTGGTGGGCCACTTATCAATCTGAATGGCGAGGTCGTGGGGCTGAACGCCTTTATCATCCAGTCCAGCCAATGCCTGGGCTTTGCCATCGGGATTGACGCACTGAAAACGCAGCTTGAGCAGTATGTTTTCAAATAAGCGGAGAAGCAGATATTGGGAAAATAAAAAAACCCCGTCTACGATGACGGGGATTGCTTCTCAAATGCGATCAGGTACACATTCTCGCCTTCTGAATTGAGTTGTTCCTCTGCCTGTTTCAACTGTTGCAGCTGCACGGCCGTCAGCTGCGCAATAGGCAGTTCGCTTAAACGATTTTGCTCCATGCGCCATTCCTCCGTTGGTATCAGACTCATGCGTTAGTCTGTCCACCTGAACGGGTATGTATTTACGCCGTCAAATCGAAAGCTTTGGCAATCGCCGAACACGAGCGCTTGCAGAATACGATTGGCAGCTCACGATCCTTCGCCTGGTTTTTCACGGTTTTCGCGAGGTTGTGATTGACGAAGTCGGTCAAAACGAGAATCATATGAATGCCCGCAGGAATTTTCACGCCTGTTTGGGAGCTTTTGCGCCCCGTTACGTGATGAATATCTTTAAACCCTTGTCCGTGCAGCAAATCTACGATATTACCAAGGCGATCTCCGCCAATGACTAAAATGGATGACATAATGTTTTCCTCCTTAAAATGGGTGAGTGTCGATGTATGTTCTGGTTCTCTGTTTTCTAATTGATAATGAATATCACTATTATTGATAAATATTATCATTCCCAATTAGCTTTGACAATACTCTCCATGATAACTTTTTTGTAAAAATCCAAAACTAAACGTATCCACCTCAGTCGTGGCGTGGCTTGAGGCGATGTGCTCCCGGCAAAACGTGCCATTTATTAACAGAAAACGCCGAAAATCTACATATGTATTGCCCGGTTCATTTTTCCAACTGTATAATGAACAAATAGATCGTGAATGAGGAGGTGGCGGAGGGTGCAAGAAATTACACAGCTGCACGCCATTTTTGATCGCACCAGAGGTTACATCAATCGTTTCATGGGCATCATCCAGCCGATTATCGACGCTGCACAGGACGAGCACACCCGCTTGTACTACCATCACATTTTGGAAGAAGAAGAACAGCGCATGGGACGTCTCCAGGAACTGGTTCCTTACCTGGAAAACGTATCCGGAAAAGAATCGCTTGCCCAGCTGAGCGACCGCGAGCTTTCTCAGTTGCTGTCGGATGTGAACCTGGAGCGGTTTGGCCTGCACAATTTCCGCGAGCATCTGGAGCTTTCCCTGTACGAGTTTCAAGATGACGAAACCCGCACGACATTGGACGGCATGCGCGAAAAAACTCACGCCGACTACTTGCAAGTAAAAGAAATCATGGCTTCGCTCAGCGGACGGTTCTCTGACGGATCCCATCCTGACCTGACCGACCACGATGAAGGCCACGATATTCATCAGGTGGATCACCTGAAAGCTTCTGCAACGGCTGCTCACGGTGTTGCTTCCGTCATCAAACACGCGGCTCCTGCCAAGACTGCCGCTCCTGGCAAAAAGGGGCTTACTGTTGGAAGTTTGAAAGGACATTAAGGAAACACCGATCTTATATGACCTGGAGGTTACGCTATGGACAAGCTTCGCAAATACCCAGACTCTCCATTAACCAATGAAGAATGGAGCCAACTGGACGCTACTGTAGTCGACATGGCCCGCCGTCAACTCGTGGGACGTCGCTTTATCGATATTTACGGCCCGCTCGGTGAAGGTATCCAGACGATCACCAATGACGTATACGATGAATCGCGCTTCGGCGGTCTGTCCTTGCGCGGCGAATCGCTGGAAATGACACAGCCTAGCCGCCGCGTAAGCATGACAATCCCGATTCTTTACAAAGATTTCATGCTTTACTGGCGCGATGTCGCGCAAGCTCGCACACTGGGCATGCCGCTTGACATGAGTGCCGCTGCAAACGCCGCTGCTGGCGGTGCGCTGATGGAAGACGACCTGATCTTCAACGGAGCGGCTGAGTTTGATCTGCCTGGTCTGATGAATGTAAAAGGCCGCCTCACGCACCTGAAGAGCGACTGGATGGAATCCGGCAATGCGTTCGCTGACATCGTGGAAGCGCGCAACAAGCTCTTGAAAATGGGTCACAGCGGTCCTTATGCGCTGGTCGTGTCCCCCGAGCTGTACTCCCTCCTGCACCGCGTACACAAAGGCACCAACGTGCTGGAGATCGAGCATGTGCGCAACCTGGTGACAGACGGCGTATACCAATCGCCTACGATCAAGGGACGCTCCGGCGTGCTGGTGGCTACAGGCCGCCACAACCTCGATCTGGCGATTGCCGAAGACTTCGACTCCGCTTTCCTCGGAGACGAGCAAATGAACAGCCTGTTCCGTGTATACGAGTGCGTAGTGCTGCGCATCAAGCGCCCTAGCGCCATCTGCACATTGGAAGAAACAGAAGAATAAACAGCCTCGGATGGCGCAAACAAACCATCCCGGCCAACACGAAAAACGTATCCATTCGATCTGATCGCTTGGATACGTTTTTTTATGGCTTTTTCTCCATATTTTTCTATTTCCCTCTTGCTTTTTCCAGATCTTAGATTAAAATAAGAACAAACGTTCCTTTTTTAGTTATGGAACGCAAAATCGGCGGGAGAGGTGTTAGCCAGTATGATTCAGTCACTGCACAACATTGACTTTTTTCAAGAACAAATCGGTTCCGGCGTTCCGATTGTCATGCTTCACGGTTTTTCGCTCGATCATCACGTCATGAAAGGCTGCATGGAGCCTGTTTTTGCTGAGCGCGAAGGCTTTCGCCGACTCTATATCGACCTGCCCGGTATGGGAAAGACGAAAAATTACGACAGCGTGCAAAATACGGACGACATGCTAGAGGCTGTTCTGCACTGGATTGATCGTGAACTGCCAGGCGAACCGTTCCTCCTCGCTGCTGAGTCGTACGGAGGTTATTTGGCGCGTGGAGTCATCGAAAAGCGCAGAGAGCAAGTCAAAGGCGCCCTGTTCATCTGCCCGAGTGTTTTCCCCAAAATGAGCCAGCGCACGCTGCCAGACAAGGTCATTTTGGTAGAAGAGCAAAGCCTGTGGGACAAGCTGACAGAGTCGGAGCGCGCCGAGTTCGAAGCCATGGCTGTGGTCGCCACAGAAGAGACATGGGACCGCTACAAAACAGAGATTATAAGCGGGTACAGCATCGCGGACTTCCCCTTTTTAGAACGACTGAAAACATCGTACGGCTTCTCTTTCCCGCTTGATACGCAGCCTTTTCCCCATCCTGGATTGTTCGTCGTAGGCAAGCAGGATCATGTCGTCGGCTACCAGGACGCATGGAGCTTGCTTCCTCACTATCCGCGCAGTTCTTTTGCCGCGCTCGATTGCGCTGGACACAATCTGCAAATCGAACAGCCCAAGCTGTTCACAGAGCTTGTCCATGAGTGGCTGAACCGGGTCGAAAGAGAGCTTTCTTTGTCCTAACAATAAAAAAGACAATCAGCTTTTCAGCAGCATGATTGTCTTTTTGCATCCTTTTGCTTTTCACTTACACGCCCCGGACGCTATTGCGTCACGAGACTTTTGCTGTACTCTGTAAACGCTTTGCCGAGTCTTGCGATGGCGAGCTGCGTATCTTCGCGGTTCAACAGCGTGTAGTTCAAGCGCATCGTGTTGTGCTGCGGCTCGGCGGCGTAAAACGGCTTGCCTGGCACGAATGCCACGCCTTCTTGTACAGAGCGGGCCAACAGCTTCTCTGCGTCCACATCGGCTGGCAAGTTGACCCACAGGAACATGCCTCCGCGCGGCTTTTCCCACTGCACGCCATCCCAGCTTTGTGCGAGCAAAAGCTCGTTCATCCATTCCATGCGCTCTTTGTAGGAAGCGCGGATTTTTTCGATGTGGCTTTCCAGATCGAAGCGGGAGAGCAACTCGTGCAGCGCGATCTGGTCAATGGTGCTGGACTGGAGGTCGACGGCTTGCTTCGCTTTTACCATCATCGAAATGACGCGCTGGTCGCCGATTGCCCATCCGGTGCGCAGACCAGGAGCAACGATCTTGGAAAACGTGCTTGTATAGACGACACAGGAATTGGTCGGATGTTCGTCGAGCGAGAAAATCGAGCGGTACGAAGCTTCGCCGTCAAACTGGATTTCGCCGTACGGATCGTCCTCCAGAATGAGAATGTTGTTTGCCTTGCACTGGGCGAGCAAGCCCTGGCGGCGTTCGAGGCTCCATACTTTTCCCGTAGGATTCGCAAAAGTCGGAATGACATAGACCATTTTCGGACGATACTGCGCGATCTTTTTCGCCAGATCCTCCAGGTCCATCCCTTCCGAATCACCTTCCACCGGAATGGCGCGAATCCCCCTGAACTGGAACAATTGGACTGCAGCCAGATACGTTGGATTTTCTACCAGCACGACGTCGCCTTCATCCAAATAGACTCGACACAGTAAGTCGACGGCCTGCTGGGAGCCGGTGGTCAACAGCATATTGTCCAAGCCTACGTTCATATGTTTTTGCTTCATTCGTGAGGCTACCCACTCCCGAAGCGGGATATATCCGTCTGTCAAACCGTATTGCAACGATTTCGCGCCCAGATCGAATGCCCGATTAAACGCTTCGCGCATTTCCTGGATGGGAAAAGAATCCTCGGCTGGCAGGCCACCTGCGAGCGAGAGCACTTGATTGCCTTGGGTCAGCTTCAAGATTTCCCGGACAGCCGAGGAGGATAATGCATCTACTGATTTCGAAAATGTGTACTCCATGTTCCGTTCCCCCTTGATTTTGCTTATTCTTGTTTTATCACTGTCGATAAGCAAAGTCCAATCCCCGCTGGCTATGAGCGGATAGGTTTTGGCTATGTCGAGCGATTGTTCAATCGACTGCTTCCTCGGCTAAGGTGATCAGGATGCCGCTAACTGCTGCCTAGTGTGCCGTTGCAGGCTGTTTTCCCATGTAAAAAAGCCACTGCCCGCTTTTCGCGCAGGCAATGACCCTACTTTTCGATGCACCAGTCCGCTGTGCGAAAATCTGTGTACACCCCTTTTGTCTCGGTCGAGCAGGAATAGCTTTTGTGGTGAGTGAGATCGAGCAGCGTCAATCTGACGCCGTGCTTCGCCCCGGTATCAATGCCGATCCGGTCAGCTTCTGCCCAGATGTCTCCCGGCGCAACCCCCATGCGATAGGTGGGAGTGTGACCAAAGACGACGATCCACTCGTAGCGAGACGGGCTGTTCCAAAACTCCTCGCGAATGGAAAGCAGATCGACCTGCTGCTGGGCAGCGAGCGCGATTCCCGGGCGAATGCCCGCATGGACGAACAAGTATGGCCCGTACTCGATGTACAATGGCAATCCGGCGACAAAGGCAACGGCTTGCTTGATCGACTCTGGCTGCTCTCCTGCCGCATGCTGGTCGAGAAACCATTGCTCCAGATTGCCCCGCACAGCTGCCGCCCCTTCTTGCAGCAGCCCTTGCACAAAAGAGAGCGTCTCCCACGTCTCCGGGCTTTTGTCGATATAGTCGCCGAGCAGAAACAGCCGATCGACTTTCGGATCGTACTGGGCCAGCTCCAGAAGCTGCTTTGCCCCTGCACCGTGCCCGTGAATGTCTGAAATGGCAAGGATACGTGACATGACTTCGCTCACCTTTCGTCCAGATGAGGAAACAAGTAAGCGGCTGATGGCTTCAGGCAGACGTATCCCCGTTCCGTATTTTCCAGTCGCTCCGCGTGAAAAAAGGCCAAAGTCTGTCCTCCGCCGATTTCACCGAGGATGCGCCAGCGATTGCCCTCGTATGTGCTGTGCACGACGCGAACAGGCAAGCTGTTTGCCTCCGGCTGCTGCGCCCACTCTGCTTCTTCGGGACGAAACAAAAGGTCAATCTGCTCGCCGTCTGCAAGCGCTGACTGGACATGAGCGCGATCCCCGCTTCCTTTTGCGGCGGGTATTGTACCCTCGACGAGCGCTTCTCCGATGAGCGCGATGTCGCGGCCAGCTGCCTTGCGCAACGTGCCCGTCAGCTGATTGCCAGCCCCCAGCAAAGACGCGGCAGAGCGTGTCGCTGGCTGCTCGTAGCAATCTTGCGGCGCTCCCATCTGATCGATCGCCCCCGCTCTCATGATGACCAGCCGATCTGCCATGGCAAACGCTTCATCCGGATCGTGTGTCACATGAAAGACGGTTGTTCCCAGACGGCGGAACAAGTAAGCCATTTCCGTGCGCATGCGGATGCGCAGCCGCATGTCGAGATTGGATAGCGGCTCATCCAGCAAAAGCAAATCCGGCTCTGTGGCAAGCGCGCGAGCAATCGCCACACGCTGCTGTTGGCCTCCTGAAAGCTGCGGCGGCAGGCGTTGCTCCAGTCCTTCGAGACGCAGCAAGCTGACAAGCTCGGCAATCTTGGCCTTTATGTAATCCGCTTTCGCTTTTTTGCGCTGCAATCCATAAGCGATGTTCTCGTAGACCGTCATGTGCGGCCACAGGGCGTAGTCTTGAAACACCATGTTGATATTGCGCTTTTCCGGGGGCACCAGTCGCGTAGGCGAAGCGACCTGCGCACCTCGCAGTTGCACTTCTCCCGCATCTGGCTGCGTCAGCCCGGCAATGACTTGCAACAAAGTCGACTTCCCGCAGCCGGATGGCCCCAGGACGCTGATGATTTCTCCCTTTTGGACGGACAAATCAATTCCGCGCAGGGCAGCATAGTTGCCAAACGATTTGTGTACTCCGCGAACTTCCAGTATCGGATTCAAGCATGATCTCTCCCAGCTTTCCATTTTTTCGGCTGAAACAACAGCTCGACAATGACGATGATCAGGACGACCAAACCGCCGCCCATCAAGGTCGAAGCCGCCGCGTAAGCGAATTTCAGATCTTCAAACGCCTTGTTAATAAAGACGGGCAAGGTCATAAAATCAGGCGGGAACAAAATCGAAGTCGCCGCCAAATCAAACACACTGCTGCCAAAAGCGGACAAACCTGCTGCGACGAGCGCCCCGCGGATCAACGGCAGCAAAATCCACCTCACGCGCTGGACGAAGCTTGCTCCCTGCATTTGCGCAGCTGCCAGCAGCTGCCCCGGCACTTTTGCCATCGCGCCGACAATGACCCGCGTAATGATCGGGATGGCACCTGCCACACTTGCCAGCGCGAGAATCCACGGCGTTCCGTACAGCAACAAGCCGATCGGTTCGAGCCAACGCTGATTCCAGACAAAAATATAGCCAATGCCGAGAACAACGCCAGGTACAGCCAGCGAGACCAGCGAGATAACGTCGACAGCCCTGCGGTATTTGAACGGCGAATACGTCAGCACGTAGGCGACGAAAAATCCGACGATCAGTCCGATAATGCCTGCGGTAGCGGCGATGCCAAGCGAATGCAGCAAGCCGTCCAGCAAAGCCTCTCCATTGGCAAACAGCTCTTCGTAATGACGCAGAGTCAATCCTTGCAAGCCCTGATCCATGCTCGATGTATCCGAGATGGACATGAGCAGGTTCGCCCCGAACGGAATGCCGATGACGACCAGCAAAAAGCTGATGCAGCCGATATTCAGCCACAGGCTGCCCCGCTTTGTTGTCTTGCGCTCCTGTCTGGTCGCCCGGGAGGACAGTACATCAAACCGCGCCTTGCGCATCACATAAAACTGAATGCTCATCGCAGCGACAATCAGCAGCACGAGGTAAAACGACAGCACTCCCGCCATGTCAAAGCGGATGGGCGACGTGTACAGAGCCGAATAAATCGAATACGGCAGCGTCGGAAAACGGAAGACAGCAGCGATCGATGCCGGCAAGCCGAAGTCGCCGATCGTATCCATGAACACGAGCAGCGCCCCGGAACAAATCGCAGGCAGCAATAACGGCAGCTCCACCGTGCGCCAGACCGTCCAGAGCGAGCCGCCGCACAATCTGGCTGCCTCTCCCAATCGGTCCACCTTCCATTCCAGCGCACTCGCAATCGCCAAGTAAGCGAGCGGGAATTTGCTGAGCGACATCACCACAACCAGACCTTCTGGCGAAAAGACGAGACTTGTGATCCAGGTCCAGCCCAGCCAGGCGTTCGCCAGACCATCTGCCGCAGCAAACATCACCCAGCCTTGCGCCAAAATGAACGATGGCGTAATCAGCAACACCCAGACCGCCAGATCGAGCAGCCTTGCCGTTTGAAACGACCAGCGCGAACGGACGATAGCCAGTGCGCAGCCGAGCGCTGTCGCAAATACCGTCGTTCCTACGCCAAGGTATAAGGAATTTTTCAAGGAAGCCAGCCAGAGCGGCCGAGTGAACACGTCCAGCAGCAGCGATAAATCCCCGATGTTCCACTGCCCGAAAAACACACCGGGCAACAACACTTGAATGATGACAGCAGCAAGCGGCAATAAAATCAGGAAAAAGAGAATGGCCAGCACGAGCCAGCCCATTCGGTTTCCATATGTCCCTAGCAATCTCATCGCTTTACTTTACCGCTTTGTCGGCAAACCATTGCTTGATTTCCGCTTCATGCTCGGAAGCCCACTCTGGATCGGCGACGACCAGCTTGGCATTGGCAGCCCGGTCTTTTTTGGCAACGGCTCCTTTTGCGGACGGCTCGAAGTAGCTTTCTTCTCCCTGATCGATCAATTGCTGCTGGACCTTCGGATCGAGAATGAAGTCGATAAACGCTTTCGCTGCTTCCACGTTTTTCGTATCCTTCTGAATCCCGGCTACGCGCACAGATGCAGGCGCTCCTTCTTCTGGCCAGATGATTTCAACCGGCTCTTTTTTGTTTTTCAGCGTGTAGGCATTGCTTTCTTGCAGGGCTGCCAGTTTGATCTCGCCCCCTGTCAAAGCTTTTGCCACATTCGGATTTTTCGGGTAGACGCGAGCGCCGTTTTGCAGCAGCTGATCGAAGTAAGCTTTGCCTTTGTCCATGCCCTCCTGCTGGAAAAACCAGGCGACAAACGGATAGGCTGGAGCAGCTACCGCCGGGTCCGCCATGCCGACCATATTTTGAAACTCCGGCTTGACCAGATCGTTCCACGATTTCGGAGCTTTGTCTGCCGGGAGTTGTTTCGTATTGGCAATGATGACACCCGCTGCATGTGCACCTGTCGGGTAGTACGTTTTGTTCGCTGGAACGAGCTTCGCCGCAAAGTCTGTCAAGCCCGCAGCGTTATTCGGCGTCCAGCCTTCCAGCAGTTGTCCGTCTTTGCCCAGCTTGTGAATCGACGGCATCGCGTCCATCCAGACGACATCCCAGTGCGGATTGCCTTTTTCCGCTTCGATCCGCGACATGATTTCTGCTCCGTTGCCAGAGACGAGTTTGACTTTGTAGCCTGTCTCTTTTTCAAACATCGGGCCGATGATCTCATCGAAGTCATTGAGATAGACGACGAGCGGCTCTCCCTTCGACTTGTCTTCTTTTGTTGGCGCGCTCCCGGTTGTTGTGGATGCTGCCGGCTGATTGCCCGCTTTGTCTGTACCTGATGCTGCCGGAGTGGTGGAGCCTTGTCCACATCCTGCAAAAAGCAAAGACGTTGAGACGAGCAGCGTCAATACGGACCATTTTGGCTTGCGATTTTTCTTGTTCATTCCGTTTCCCTCCCATTTCTTTTCCTACCGACAACTTTACGCGATTAGTGTGAGCGGAAAGTAAATGAGATGCTAAGCTTGTGTTAAATAACGTCTATGTTTATTGATGGAACGATAGAGAGTATCTATACTGGTGGCGGAGGGATCGACTCGATGAATATTCAGCAATTGCGCGTATTTGCCGTTTCCGCTCAATGCAAGTCGCTGACCGAAGCCGCCGAAGCTTTGCATATCAAGCAGCCAACCGTCAGCTTTCACCTGAAAAAACTGGAGAGCGACCTCGGCGTGGAGCTGTATTACAAGCAGCCGCGGCACTTTCGCCTGACGGAAGCAGGAGCGGCGCTCTTGCCTTATGCCCGCAGAGTGTCCACTTTGCTCACAGAGGCCGGACAAGTCATGGAGGAGTTTCGCCACGGCGGCAGAGGAACGCTGAAAATCGGGGCGAGCTATACGCCTGCCACCTACTATCTTCCCCCTTATCTGGCTTCATTTCAGGCGGAGCATCCGCACGTCCTGCCGATTTTGACCGTAAAAAAAGCGCGGCCGCTCATGGAGCTGCTGCGCGATTTTGAGATCGATTTGGCGATTGTCTCGTTGTCCATGCAGCCCCAGGACGGTCTGCATGTCATTCCGCTGCTTGCCGACGAGCTGCGCCTCGTTCTCGCTCCGCAAAATCCGCTTGCCCAAAAAAGCGTGATCGAGCTGACTGATTTGCAATCCGAGCCATTTCTCATTCACGAAGCAGGCTCCACCTCACGCGAGCTTGCTGAACTTTGGGCCCAGGAAAACCAGCTGCGCTGGCAAGTGCGCATGGAGCTGGGGGCGATTGAGACGATCAAAGAAGCGACCAAACACAACATGGGCGTCAGTGTCCTGCCGTACCGCAGCGTCGTGCGCGAAAGCGAAACTGGTGAGCTGATCGTTCGCGAACTGCCCGGCTACGTCAATCGCAGGCACATTTGCCTCGTCTATCGCCAGGACGACATCATGCCTTATCCGGTCCAGAGCTTCATCCGGTTTTTGCAGCATCAACGCCCGCACGCAAAAAGCCCCTCTCCGCTGTAAAAGGGAAAGGGGCGATTATGTAAATCAAATAGCTATTCTACGCGATGCGAACAACACGAGCCTTTTCTGCTTGCGGCAAGAAAGACAAGTCTACGTGTCCGCGTGCTTCATCCAGTCCGATGTCCTCTGCCAAAAGCAGCGCTTCTTCCTGGAAAGTCGGCGTACAGCTTCCTTCGTTCAGCTCACAGAGACGCTTCAAACGCTTCAAGCGATCCGCGCATTTCTCTGCACGCATGCATTCATTGGTCAGCTCACATACATTTACATGGCGCGCATCTGCGATCATGCTGATATCATCTACGTGCACAATCAGCCGCTTGCCTTCTTCTGTGACGAATCCGATCGAGCAAAAATGCGCACCTGACATTTCCAAACGAGTGAGAACCGCATTGGCAAAAATCTCTCCCGTGCGCAGTCGAACCTGAGCTGCTTCAATGGCTCCACCGATCTTCCGCTCGTTGGCGATCACCGTATACATGTCCGTGTAACCGTTAATCTGATAGCGCATAGTACCCTCCCGCTCTTGCTGAGATCAATTATCATTACCATCCTATAATGAAAATCATTATCTGTCAACGGTGAGAATGATTTTTATTCGCCTTGCCTGTCTTGGTTTCCAAAACGCATGGCCCTTACATTTTACCCAGAAAATCTCCTGCTATTCCCCTGATTCCCAAACAAAAACCGCACTTCCTCATGTAGGAAAGTGCGGTCCGTTCTCATCCTATTTGGTATTGGCAAACAGTCCTAATTTCTCAATGCGCTGTACCGCTTCGGCCAGACGTTCTTCACTCGACAACAGCGCGGCGCGAACGTATCCTTCCCCGGTAGGGCCGAAGCCGTCACCGGGAGCAACGACGACATGCGCTTTTTCCAAGAGCAAATCGGAAAACTCGATGGAAGTGAATCCGGCTGGAACCGGGAGCCAGGCAAAAAACGAGCCTTGGGACGGCGGCGCTTGCCAGCCGATGCGGTGCAGATTGGAGAACAAGGCGTTGCGTCTGCTTTCGTAGACAGCCACCAAATCCCGAACGCATTGCTGCGATTCGGTCATCGCGGTTACCGCGGCCATTTGCACAGCACCGAACAGGCTGACGAAATAATGATCCTGAATCAAATTGATCAGTCTCACCAGCTCGCGGTTGCCGACCATCGCCCCTACGCGCCAGCCAGCCATGTTGTACGTTTTGGACAAAGTGTAAAACTCGACACCGACCTCTTTTGCCCCTGGCACCTGCATGAAGCTGACCGGCTTTTTGCCGTCGTAGCTGATCGCGCCGTAGGCAAAGTCGTGGCAGACGACGATCTCATGCTTGCGGGCAAATTGAATCGTTTCCTCGTAAAATTCAAACGGCGCATTCACCGCTGTCGGGTTATTCGGATAGTTCAAAAACATCAGCTTGGCCCGATCCAAATCGGCTTGCGGAATTTTGCTGTAGTCCGGCAAAAACTGATTTTCTGCTGTCAGCGGCATCATCGACATCCGACCATTGACGACCGCCACACCCGACCAGTAATCCGGATAGCCCGGGTCCGGTACGAGCGCGACGTCGCCTGCGTTCATCAGCACCTGGCAAATTTCCACCAGTCCTGTTTTGCTGCCGAACAAAACCGCTACTTCTTCTTCCGGATCAAGGTCTACGTCAAATTGTTGTTTGTACCAGTGCGCAACAGCCTGCTTCAGTTCCAGTCGGCCGGAAAAAGGCGGGTACTTGTGGTGAAGCGGGTTGGCTGTATGTGCTTGCAGCGCTTCTACAATGTGGGGAGGAGTCGGCAAGTCCGGGTTTCCCTGCCCCAGGTTGATCACATCGTGCCCGTTGGCGATGACTTTATTTACTTTCGCTACCAGCGTCGCGAAAAATTGGGTTGGCAGCCGGTCAATCATGTCGGAAGGTTGGATACGCATTTCTCTTCAGTTCCTTTCTTTTCGCCCATACAGCAAAAACCCCCTTTTTCCGTACAGAAAAAGGGGGAGATCAGCTTGGTCACGTCCTTATCTGTCAGGAATACTCCTGCTGGAATTGGCACAGCATCTGCATCGCTACACGCGCAGATCCGCTGCCGGGCTTCATAGGGCCAGTCCCTCCGCCTCTCTTCATAAGTAAATCACACGGAATATACTGTTTTTAATCTTCTTCATACTACATTGCCTGCTCTCGGCGTGTCAAGATGCTTCCCCGCAGGCGCTCGCCTTTTTTCGCTACATCTTTTCTGCGGTTGGCACAGCCACCTTTTGACGGCGATTCAAAAACGTTGTGTGGAAGGCGAAAAACGCCACGGACAAGAGCGCAAGCCCTGCCATGATGTACAAAAGCCCTTGCGCCTGAAAGTGCTGGAAAATGATCGCGCCGAGCAACGGTCCGAGCATCCGCCCTGCCGAGCCTGTTCCCGCGATCAGCCCTTGAATAAAGCCTTCCCGTCCTGCTGGCGTAATTTGTGCGGCTACGGCAGGAACGGCTGGCCAGACGAGCATTTCGCCCAACGTCATGATAAACATCGCGGCGACGAAGCCCGCATAGGAGGTCGACTGCGACAAAATCAGCATCGACAAGGCAAAGACGTAGGAGCCGAGCAGCATTTGCGCTTTCAGCGTGCGGGCAAAGCGGCGAATGACCCAGGCGATCAGCGGTTGACCAAACAGGATCAAGCCGCCGTTCAACGTCCACAGCAAGCTGTACTGGCGCAAGGAGATGCCCAAAGATTGCATGTAGGTCGACAACACCGTCGTCCATTGCACGTACACAATCCAGCTGATCAGCAAGCCGCTGCACAAAAACAGCAAGGCTCCCCAAACCACTTTTCGCGTTGGCTGAAGCTCTCCTGCGCCATGTGCGCCAAGCTGTTCGTCAGCATCGGTCTTGCTCGTGTCCGACTCGCCCGCTGGCGAAGCAGGCAGTGGCCGATTCTCCGCCGCTTTCAGATGGCGCGGCAAAAAGATCACGAAGATGGCGAGAACGATCATTTGCGTGAGTGCGTTCCCGAAAAAGGTCCAGGAAAACGATACGCTCGCCAAAAGTCCGCCCAGCGCCGAGCCTGCCGCCACTCCCGCATTCAACGCGACGTAAATCATGTTGATTCCTTTGCGCCCGCCTTCCGGCCACAAAACGACCGCCAGCGCGTTCATGACAGGAGACAGCGTTCCGTAGAACAGCCCGTTTAACAGCAGCAGGATCGTATACACGGTAAAATCGTGCGTAAGTCCAAGACCGATTGTAATCAAAATAATGCCGACAGAGCCGATTATGATCGTCCGCATTCTTCCCCAGCGGTCAAACAGCATGCCACCCGTGATGCTTCCGATCAAAAACGCGCCCTGGTTCAATAACAGCAAAAAACCCGCTACAGGCAGCGGCTTCCCCAAGTAATCGTGAATGTAAATCGTGACGAGCGGCCATATACATGCCATACCCGTAGAAAAAATGATGGCAGCAACCGCCAGAAGACGAATGCTGCTCGGATAGGATTCCCATTTCTGTCTCATGATCTAGTTCTCTCCCCGACGAAAATCGCCGTTCTTCCCGCCTGATTTGCTCAACAGACAGGTCGGCCCGATGACCATGCCTTTGTCCATCGCCTTGCACATGTCGTACACCGTAAGAGCAGCAACGCTTACCGCTGTCAAAGCTTCCATCTCGACGCCTGTTTTTCCGGTCGTCCGCACGCTTGCTTCCAGGCCCAGCGTCGTCTCGTTTTCAAAAGTGAAGCGAATATCAATCCCGGTCAAGGAAAGCGGATGGCACATCGGAATGATGTCCCACGTCTTTTTCGCAGCCATGACTCCCGCTACTTGCGCGACTGCCAGCACATCCCCCTTCTCTACCCGCCCTTCGCGAATACGCTGAAGCGTCTCGGGCTTCATGACGATTTTGCTTTCCGCTACGGCCTCCCGTTTGGTGATGTCTTTTTCCGAAACATCCACCATACGCGCACGGTTTTGTTCATTAAAATGCGTCAGTTGATCACTCATGTTCCTGTTCGTCCTCCATTTGTACGATCCCGTAACCCGCTTGCAACTTTGCTTCTTCTACCTTACTCCCGCCGCTTGTGAAAAGCAATGGGAACACCGCGAGATTTGTCTTTGGCAAATCATGTCGCACCGCTTTCACTATCTTGCTGATTTATTGCCGAAAACGTACGGAATCGCGAAAACAAAGGTATACTGTGCGTACATTGGCAACTGTTAAGGAGGCGCAAACAAAATGAACAAAAATCAGCACATATACTGGGCAAAAGTAGAACATGGCGAGTGGAGTCTGCACATCGCAGCAACAGAGAAGGGACTTGCTTTCGTCGGCTCCAATCACCACCCCATTGACGAATTGGCACAATGGGCAGCGCGGCGCAAACCCCGATACGCTCTCGTCCAGGATGCGGCTCGGCTGGCTCCGTACGCCAAAGAGATCATCGAGTATTTGCAGGGAGAACGCCAGCAGTTTTCAGTCGCCCACGATCTGTCGGGCACTCCTTTTCAACAAGCGGTTTGGCAGGCGTTGCAGCAAATTCCGTACGGACAGACGGCCTCTTACTCCGACATTGCTGCCCATATCAACAACAGCGCGGCTGTCCGGGCAGTGGGCGCAGCGATTGGCGCCAATCCGTTGTTGTTGACAATTCCGTGCCATCGGGTGGTCGGAAAAGACGGGAAGCTTACAGGCTATCGCGGCGGCCTCCCCATGAAAACAGAGCTGCTCAAGCTGGAGAAAACGAGCGTGAAACGGAGCGCTGTCCATGTCTGACACGTTGGCGAATCGAATCGACGCGCAAAGCTGGGAGCAGATCGTTCATGAGTTGGATGCACAAGGCTACGCCACTCTCCCGTGCCTATTAAAGGAAGAAGAATGTCAGGAGTTGATCACAGGCTACTCCGCTGACTCGCTTTTTCGCAAAACAATCCAGATGGAGCGCTACCGCTTTGGCAGCGGCGAATATCGCTACTATCAGGCTCCGCTGCCGCCGCTCGTCCAACAGCTCAGGGCAAGCTTGTATCCCCGGCTGGCTCCAGTAGCCAATCATTGGGGGCAACTGCTCGGACATACGGCTGCTTTCCCTGCGGCTCTGACTGATTTTCTCGATCATTGTCACCAGCACGGACAGACCAGGCCGACGCCGCTGATTTTAAAATACGAAGCAGGCGGCTACAATTGTCTGCATCAGGATATGTACGGAGAGCTGTTTTTTCCGTTTCAGGTTGTGTTTGTCTTAAATCAGCAGGAAAAAGACTTTTCCGGCGGGGAATTTCTCCTGACAGAGCAACGGCCACGCGCGCAAAGCAGAGGTCATGTGATAACCTTGGAACAAGGGGCGGGATTGATTTTCCCCACCTCCTACCGCCCTGTAGCCGGGACACGCGGCTACTACAAAACGACGATGCGTCACGGAGTCAGCACGATCACGACAGGCACGCGGTACAGCCTGGGCATCATTTTCCACGACGCTACGTAAAAGAAGGGATTAGCTTGAAAAGCACGCTCTTTTACAAACAACCGAAGTCGCTCCTGAATAAAGGCAGCGGCTTTCTCGCAGATTACACGCATTCGCTCAACCCGTATACAGGCTGTTCGTTCGCCTGTTCTTACTGTTACGTGCGGCAAATGCCTGTCTCGCTGTTTCGCGGTTTGGACTGGGGCACGTGGGTCGACGTCAAAACCGAAGCAGCCACGCTGCTTGCCAAAGAGCTGAGCAAAGCAAAGGCAAAAGGCAAGGTCACGATTTTCATGTCGTCGAGCACAGACCCTTATCAGCCTGCGGAGTACCGGGAAAAAGTGACACGCTCGCTGTTGGAAGTCATGGCGGACAATCCACCCGACTTTTTGCTCGTTCAGACGCGCAGTCCGCTGGTCACACGCGATATCGATTTGCTCGTTCAACTCGGAGAGCGTGTACGGGTCAGCATGACGGTGGAAACCGACCGGGAGGATATGCGCAAGCTGTTTTCGCCGCAGGCCCCGCCGATTGCGGCTCGGCTGAAAGCGTTGGAGCGACTGGCTGCCGCTGGCGTCCCGACCCAGGCGACGATCGCTCCGGCCTTGCCGAGCACGGAAGCGTTTCCCGACTTGCTGCGGCCGCTGGTCACGCGCGTCTGTTTGGACGACTTTTATATGGGAGACGGCAGCGGCGGCAAACGGACGAGCAAAAACGGCATCCCCGCCCTGTTCAGCGAAGCGGGACTAGAGGAATGGGCGGGACCTTCCGCGTATCGGATCGTCTACGAGCGGCTGTTGCGTGTCTTCGCCCCTGACGAAGTCAAAATCAGCCAGGAGGGATTCGCCCCCTAGCCCTTTTAGCGTGCACCTTGCAGCCCTTCGCTCATTGGCATCTCTCTCCGATTGTGATATCGTCAAGCCATAGAGAACTGTCATTTACAAGCGGAAGTGAGGAATTGCCTTGACGATTACCGTATTCTTGTTTGCCGGACTGGCCGAACGCGCCAATGCCCGCGACATCCAATTGACTTTGCCAGAAAACGCTACTGTACACGATCTGCTGCAAGCAATCCGGGAAGAGTACCCTGTCCTCGCCCCGCTGCTCGGCAGCAGTTTTGTTTCCATTAATCACGAATACGCCCAGCCTGATCGCGTCATTTCCGCTCAGGATGAGATCGCTCTTTTGCCTCCAGTCAGCGGCGGTGAAGAAGTGCCCTTTTTTGCCGTTACCCGGGAAAAGCTCTCGGCGGACAAGCTGGTCAGCCTCGTGAGCAACCCGCACGCAGGCGCGATTCTCACCTTTGTCGGGACGGTGCGCGAATTTACGCACGGACAGCGCACGGTCTACCTGTCCTATGAAGCGTACGAGCCGATGGCAGTGGAAAAAATGAAGCAGGTCGCGGACGAGATCAAGGAACGCTGGCCTGGCGCGACCGTCGCGATGCATCATCGCATCGGAGACTTGGCTGTAGAGGAAATCGCAGTCGTCGTCGCCGTCGCTACTGCGCACCGCAACGAGTCTTTTGAAGCAGGGCGCTACGCCATCGAACGACTGAAGCAAATCGTTCCGATCTGGAAAAAAGAAATGTGGGAAGACGGCAGCGAATGGAAAGGCCACCAGCAAGGCCCGTGGAATCCGCTTGCCTCCGAGTACGGAAAGGAGGAGTAGTCGCTTTGGATACACGCTATTCCCGTCAAATCCTGTTTCATCCGATCGGACGCAGCGGGCAGGAGAAGCTCGGACAAAGCCGTGTGGCGATCGTCGGCATGGGGGCGCTTGGCACCGTGCTGTCGAATCATCTGGTTCGCGCCGGAGTAGGCTTTGTCCGCCTGATCGACCGCGACTTCGTGGAGCCGAGCAACTTGCAGCGGCAGATGCTCTACGACGAGACAGATGCCGCCGAGCATTTGCCAAAAGCGATTGCAGCCCACGCCAAGCTGTCGAACATCAATTCATCCGTCGTCATCGAACCGATTGTCGCCGATCTGTCCGCCTATAACGCCGAGGAATTGCTTTCTGACGTCGATCTGGTGCTGGATGCGACAGACAACTTCCAGGTGCGCTATCTGGTCAACGACGTCTGCGTCAAGCACGGCATTCCGTGGGTGTACGGCGGTGCTGTCAGTGCGACGGGCACGTTTACCACGATCCGTCCCGGCATCACGCCATGTTTGCGCTGTTTGTTCCCGGAAGCTCCCAACCCGGGCGAAATGCCCACTTGCGATACAGCGGGCGTCATCGGCCCGATCATTCATATCGTAGCTTCGTATCAAGCTACCGAAGCGTTCAAGCTGTTGGTCGGCGCAACAGACGACCTCAACTTGAATCTGGAGCATTTTGAAATCTGGCAAAACCGCCACCAGCAAATCAAAGTGGCGAATGCCCGCCGCAGCGATTGCCCAACCTGCGGCAAGCACGAGTACACCTTTTTGCAGCCCGAATCACAGGACGGACAGGCAGTCTCTCTCTGTGGCCGAGACACGGTGCAAATCTCGCCGGGAGCTGCTGTCTCGCTCGATTTGGACGCTCTCGCAGCACGGCTCGCTCCACTGGGCCGAATTGAGCAAAACAAATTCCTGCTCCGCTTCCACGTCGATGCATACACCCTCGTCGCCTTCCCGGACGGGCGCGTACTCGTGCAAGGAACGGATGAGGTCAGCGTAGCAAGATCGCTGCACGCCAAATACATCGGGGCGTAATGCCACGACAAAAAGACCTTGAGAATGTATGGCTCTCAAGGTCTTTTTCTTTTTCGATGCTGTTCCTCGGCGCCAGGCTGCCCATCTGTTTGAGCGTCCGCCTGCTCGCTCGGCCATGCTACTGTAAAAGTCGTTCCTTTTCCCGGCTCGCTCTCCACGGAAATGGTCGCCTCGTGCATCTCCACAATTTTTTTGACGATGGACAGTCCAAGACCGCTTCCGCCTGTTGTGCGATTGCGCGACTTGTCTTCCTTAAAAAACCGCTCAAAAATGCGTTCGAGATTTTCTTTGGCGATGCCGATCCCCGTATCGGAAATGCGCACCTGTACAGCGCCCTGCTGCTCGTGCAGTGCGACGCGAATCTGCCCGCCCGGCTCGGTGAACTTGATGCTGTTGGCAAGCAGATTGTTCCACACCTGGCTCATCATGTCCTCGTCAGCCACGATGTACACCTTTTCCAGATCAAGCTCCATTTCAATTTCTTTGTCCAGCCATTGCGGCTCGCAAGCCAAAATGATTTGTTGCAACTGCTGATCGAGACGATAGCGCTTGCGTTCAAACGGGTGATGCTTGCCCTCCAGCGAGGTCAGCTTCAACAAGTTGTCGCTGATTTTGGACAAGCGGTTGCTTTCCGTTTCGATGATCTCCAAGTAATGTTGACGCTCTTCGGCGCTCAGGCTGTCGTTTTGCAGGGCGCGGGCGAAGCCGCGAATCGAAGTCAGCGGCGACTGGATTTCATGCGAGACATTGGAAATGAACTCTTGGCGCATGTTCTCCATTTCCTGCAATTGCTCCGCCATGTGATTGATGCCCGCCACGAGTTGCCCCCACTCCCGCTCCACTTTGAAATCCAGATTCACGTTGAAATCTCCTTTGGCAATCCGTCTTAACGCATCGATCAGCAATTGAAACAGCTCCAGATGTCGCGGACGGACAAAGCGAGAAATCACAGACGCTATGAGAATAAACAAAACGAAGCTGAGGAAAGAGCTGACTACTGCTCGAATAAATTCGCTCTGCGTAAGTCCGGCATAGTGGAAAACGAAACCGGTCGCCCAATACGCCCCAGCCCCGCAGGCGATGAGCAAAGCCACCAGCCCGACCAGAAACAGCAGTTTCAGAACGATAAACTTGCGACTGGAATGGGACAAATGGTTCGGCATTTGTTTTGGCTGTTTCATTTGTCCAGCTCCAGTCGATAACCGAGGCCACGGACGGTGCGGATGCGAAAGCCGTACTCCCCTTCCGGAAAACGCTCGCGCAGCCGATTGATGTGCACGTCGACGGTGCGTTCGTTGCCTTCAAAATCGTAGCCCCAGATTTGCTCGATCAACTGCTCGCGCGGAATCGTCTGCCCCGGATAGCTCGCCAGCTTGAACAACAGTTCAAACTCTTTCAACGGAATCGTCCACGCCTTGTCCTGACACGCAATCTCGAACGTCTTGCGATCCAACTGCAAAAGCCCTGCCTGTACTTTGTGGGAGGCGGCGATTTTGTAGCGCTTGAGCAGCGCTTTTACCCGCACAGCCAGTTCTGCCGGCTCAAACGGCTTGACGAGATAATCGTCCGTTCCGAGTTCGAAGCCTTTGACTTTTTGTGCCGTCTCTCCTTTGGCCGTCAGCATGAGCAGCGGGGTATCGTAATGCTCACGCAATTGTCGGCACAGCTCCCAGCCGTCCATCTGCGGCATCATAATATCGAGGATGACCAGATCGGCACCGGGCGATTCCATTTTTTTCAGCGCCTCGACGCCATTTTCCGCTTCCACGACCTCGAAGCCCTCGTTGCGCAAAAAGACGCGGACAAGCTCACGAATGTGCGGATCATCGTCCACTACCATAATTTTCGTCATGTCGCCTGCACCTTCTCCTTCATCAGCAATTGCTGGCTAGCCAGCTCCTTGTACATGTCGTGCGATTCAAACAGTTGTTCGTGCGTTCCCATTCCGGTTATTTTGCCTTTTTCCAGGAAGATGATCTGATCCGCGTCCACCACGGTAGACAGTCGGTGGGCAATCACGAGAGTCGTGCGCCCCTTCATCAAGTTTTGCAATGCTTGCTGAACGATGATTTCCGACTTGCTGTCGAGGCTTGAGGTCGCTTCATCCAGCATCAAAATTTGCGGATCGCGCAGCAGGGCGCGGGCAATCCCGATGCGTTGGCGCTGTCCTCCCGACAGCTTGACGCCTCGCTCTCCTACTTGAGTGTCGTAGCCATCAGGCAATTCGTCAATAAACTGGTCCGCGTACGCCATCGCCGCCGCTTGTTTCAGTTCTGCTTCGCTAATCGGGCGGGAAATGCCGTAGCAAATATTTTCCCGGATCGTCCCTGCAATCAAAGGGCTTTCCTGGGAGACGTAGCCGATCTTGCTGCGCCATGATGCCAGCGAAAACGTATCGATCGGATCATGTCCCAAGCGAATTTCGCCTTCTGCTGGCTGATAAAACCGTTCCAGCAAGGCGAACAGCGTCGTTTTGCCGCTTCCGCTCGGCCCGACAATCGCCGTCACTTTTCCCGCCGAAATCGTGAAGCTGACCTGATCGAGAATGCGCTCCCCGTTTTCGTAGGCAAAGCCCACTTTGTCCAGCTGGATCGGCAGCGCTGCATTTTCCAGTGTGCGACCTGTCTCGTGATCTTCCTCCGGTTCCTCCAATGTAGCTATGATTCGCTCTGTTGCGCCCATTGCCTTTTGCAGTTGGGTAAAAAATTGGGTAAACTGCCCCAGCGGCATGATGATCTGAACGAGGTACAAAATAAACGCGACAAGTTCGCCAGCGCTCAGAGCACCAGTCGCAACGCGCATCCCGCCGTAGCCCATGATCACGACGAGCAACACCATCAAAACGAACGAGATCAACGGCCCGATCATCGCCTGCACGCGGCCTTCTTTCAGCCCGTAACGGAACAGGTTGCCAATCCCCCGGCTTCCGGCTGCGTACTCATGCGGCTCGGCGTTTTGCGCCTTGACCAGCCGCACCTCGGACAAGACTTGATTCATGACCGTGGTAAAGCTCGCTGTCTCATCTTGCAGCCCTTTGGAGATTTTGTACATTTGCCGGCCTAACGGGACGAGAATCGCGATGGACAGCGGGACGGCGATCAGCATCGTCAGCGTCATTTGCCAATCGAGGTACAACAGCGTTGCCACCGATCCGATGATGGCGATAATTCCGGTAAAAAAGTTGGCGAGGTGCTCGCTGATCAGTCCTCTGACAACCCCGGTGTCGTTCGTCATCCGGCTGATCGTTTCTCCCGTGCGATGGTTGTCATAATAAGCGACGGGCAGGACGAGCAGTTTTTTCCACAAGCGCTCACGCAGCGCAGCCACAATGCTCTGGCCGACGTGATTCAACAAGTAAATGGACAAGCCGCTGGCAATGGCTTGCGCGACGAAAGCAATCATCAACAGCGCAATTTGCCCCTGGCTGATCGTCGAAAGGGTGAAGCTGTCGACGAGGTCTTTCGTAAACATCGGAATGACCAGACTGACCACAGTCGTCGCGATGCTCATAAACAAGGCGATGCCGAGCTTCATTTTGGACGGCTTCGTTGCCTTGATGAGTTGATAAAAAGGTCGCCAATTTCCCAATCCGGGTCGTTGGTTGGTCGTTTGTTCTTTCATATAGCTGACTCCTCTGCTTGTTTTTCGTGACAAGTGATACGATAACGGATGAATGTAAACGAAATATAAACGGGATAATACATGAAGTCTGGATATTTTTCCTTCATTAAATACAACGGGAAACATACCGGTTTGTTTTTTCTCCCATCATTTTTGTATATAAATGATGAATTTGGGGTAGAAGCCGGGAAACAAATCGAGTATAATAAGTTCGTAATAAGGAAACGAAACTGCGTTTCACCAGATGAAACCCCAAGTTACAATAGGGAGGTTGTATACATTGGCTAAACAAGATGCTTACAAAGTGAAATCTTCCCTGCAAGTAGGCGACAAGTCTTTCGCGTACTATCGCCTGCAAGGATTGGAAGAACAAGGACTCGGCGATGTTTCCAAACTGCCGTTCTCCATTAAAGTTTTGCTTGAGGCTGCTGTACGTCAGTTCGATGGCCGTGCGATCACCAAAGAACACGTACAACAACTGGCGACCTGGACAAAAGGCCGCGACGAAAACCAAGAAGTACCACTCATGCCAGCTCGTATCGTCCTGCAAGACTTCACAGGCGTACCTGCTGTCGTTGACTTGGCAGCGATGCGTATCGCGATGAAGCGCGCTGGTGGAGATCCAAAACGAATCAACCCGCTCGTGCCTGTTGATCTCGTAATCGACCACTCCGTAATGGTTGACGATTTCGGTAATGCAGCAGCTCTGGACAACAACATGAAGCTCGAATTTGAACGCAACCAAGAGCGCTACCGTTTCCTGCGTTGGGCGCAAACAGCGTTTGACAACTTCCGTGCTGTTCCTCCAGCTACTGGTATCGTTCACCAAGTAAACCTGGAGTACTTGGCAACTGTTATCGCTACTCGCGAAGTAGATGGCGAACTCGTTGCTTTCCCTGACTCTCTGGTAGGTACTGACTCCCACACCACTATGATCAACGGTCTTGGTGTTCTTGGTTGGGGTGTCGGTGGTATCGAGGCAGAAGCAGGAATGCTCGGTCAACCTCTGTACTTCGTAACACCAGAAGTTGTCGGCTTCAAACTGACTGGCACCCTGAATGCTGGTGCAACAGCAACTGACCTCGCCCTGACTGTTACGCAAATGCTGCGTAAAAAAGGTGTGGTAGGTAAATTCGTGGAGTTCTACGGCCCTGGCCTGTCCAACATCTCGCTGGCTGACCGCGCTACCGTAGCAAACATGGCTCCTGAGTACGGCGCTACAATGGGCTTCTTCCCTGTAGATGCGGAGACACTCAACTACATGCGTCAAACTGGTCGTGAAGAAGACCTGATCTCTCTGGTAGAAACTTACACCAAAGCACAAGGTCTGTTCCGTACCGACGACACTCCAGACCCAGTCTTCTCCGAAACATTGGAACTGGATTTGTCCACTGTCGTACCAAGCTTGGCTGGTCCAAAACGCCCGCAAGACCGCGTAGAGCTGACTGCTATGAAGGAATCCTTCAACAACAGCCTCCGTACGCCAATCGACAAAGGCGGATTTGGTCTTTCCGAAGAGAAAATCGCAGCAAGCGCACCAGTTGCTTATCCAAACGGTGAAACCGCTACGCTGAAAACAGGTGCTGTCGTGATCGCAGCGATTACTTCCTGTACCAATACATCAAATCCTAGCGTAATGCTGGGTGCAGGTATCCTGGCGAAAAAAGCAGTGGAAAAAGGTTTGAAAAAGCCTCCTTTCGTGAAAAGCTCCCTGGCTCCAGGTTCCCGCGTCGTAACGCAATACCTGACTGACGCTGGTCTGATTGATTCTTTGGATGCGATCGGATTCAACGTAGTCGGCTACGGTTGCACCACTTGCATCGGTAACTCCGGTCCATTGCCGGAAGAAACCAGCAAAGCAATCGCTGACGAAGACCTGACAGTAGCAGCTGTTCTGTCCGGTAACCGTAACTTCGAAGGACGTATCCATGCACAGGTAAAAGCGAACTACCTCGCTTCTCCTCCATTGGTTATCGCCTACGCACTGGCTGGTACTGTAGACATCGACCTGACTACAGAACCAATCGGTACTGGCAAAGACGGAGAGCCTGTTTACCTGAAAGACATCTGGCCAACTCCACAAGAAATCTCGGAAGCAATGGGCAAAGCAATGAACCCAGACCTGTTCCGTGCCGAGTACGGCCAAGTGTTCACACAAAACGAAGCTTGGAACAAAATCGACGTTCCAACTGGCGATCTGTACGAGTGGGACGAAAAATCCACCTACATCCAAGAACCGCCATTCTTCAAAGACCTTGCTGGCGAAATCGCAGCGATCGCAGACATCAAAGCAGCGAACACCATCGCTCTGTTCGGTGACTCTGTGACAACTGACCACATCTCCCCAGCTGGTAACATCTCGCCAACCAGCCCTGCAGGTATTTATCTGCAAGCAAATGGCGTAGAGCGCAAAGACTTCAACTCCTACGGCGCTCGTCGTGGTAGCCACGATGTCATGATGCGCGGTACGTTTGCCAACATCCGTATCCGCAACCAAGTGGCTCCTGGCACTGAGGGCGGCGTAACGAAATACTTGCCATCCGGCGAAGTTATGTCCATCTACGATGCTTCCATGAAGTATCAAGCAGACGGCACTCCACTCGTTGTACTGGCTGGTAAAGAGTACGGTACTGGTTCTTCCCGTGACTGGGCAGCAAAAGGTACTTTCCTCTTGGGCATCAAAGCGGTTATCGCTGAGAGCTTCGAGCGTATCCACCGTGCGAACCTCGTAGGTATGGGCGTTCTGCCTCTGCAATTCGCTGACGGCCAAAGCTGGAAGTCCCTGGGCATCGACGGCACTGAGTCCTTCAGCATCCTGGGTCTCTCCGACGAAGTTCAGCCAGGCCAACGCGTAAAAGTAGAAGCAACCAAACAAGACGGCAGCAAGTTCGAGTTCGAAGTAATCGTTCGTCTCGACTCCATGGTAGACGTAGACTACTACCGCAACGGTGGTATTCTGCAAACCGTTCTTCGCCAGCTGCTGGACGAAGGCAAACCAGTAAACGCGTAAGTTTTCGCGACACAAATAAGTTCGTAACAGCACCCACCCAAAAAAGCAGGCCCCGGAGTTTTCGGCGGCCTGCTTTTTCGTGTTCTGGAGCACGTACAAAAACCACCACAAAAAGTCTGTGGTGGTTACTGATTTACTACTCTACTGGCGTTTGGTTTGGAAAGAAAGCAGTTCAAGTGTCACGGAGCTTTGCCAGCGGAGGCTGGGAAGAATCCCGCACTTTTATTAGCTTACCTGCGGCTCGCTGTCTTGCGAAAACTGGCTGTTGTACAAATCGGCGTAGAAACCGCCCTGCGCCAGCAGTTCTGCGTGATTCCCCTGCTCGATCACCGTGCCCTTGTTCATGACGAGAATCATATCGGCATCGCGGATCGTCGACAGGCGATGGGCGATCACAAAGCTCGTTCGTCCTTCCATCAGACCAGCCATCGCTTTTTGAATCAACAGCTCTGTCCGGGTATCGACGCTGCTCGTCGCCTCATCGAGAATCAAAATCGCCGGATCGGCGAGGAACGCCCTGGCAATCGTCAGAAGCTGCTTTTGTCCTTGCGAGATATTCGATGCTTCCTCATTCAGCATCGTCTCGTATCCTTCCGGCAGTGTCCGCACAAAATGGTCGGCATGTGCTGCTTTCGCCGCCTCGATGATCTCGGCGTCGCTTGCCCCCGCCCGTCCGTAGGCGATATTTTCCTTGATCGTTCCGTTAAACAGCCACGTGTCCTGCAGCACCATGCCAAACTGGCTCCGCAGCTCGCCCCGCGGCAAATCGCGGATGTCGTGTCCGTCAATCGTAATGCGTCCGCCATCAAGCTCGTAGAAGCGCATGAGCAAATTGACCAAAGTAGTCTTGCCAGCCCCGGTCGGTCCGACGATCGCCACCGTCATGCCTGGCTGTACATCGATGTTCATATCCGTGATCAGCGGTTCCGCTTCCTTGTAGCCAAACGACACGTGTTCGAACTGCACATGCCCCTGCGAACGGACAGCGACAGCTTCCGAGCGCTCATCTGCCGACTCCTCTTCTGCGTCCAGCACTTCAAAAACGCGTTCGGCAGCGACAAGCGTTGACTGGATGATGTTCGCAATGTTGGCCGTTTGGGTAATCGGCTGGGAAAACTGCTGGGCGTACTGGATGAACGCCTGCACATCCCCGATCGTGATACTGCCGCGAGTCACGAGCACGCCTCCGACTACACAGACAAGCACAAATCCGATATTGCCGACAAACATCATCAAAGGCATCATGATCCCGGCAAGAAACTGCGCCTTCCAGCCTGATTGATACAGCTTTTCGTTAATCGCATCGAACTTCTCGATCGCGCTTTTTTCCCGGCCAAACGCTTTGACGATTTTATGCCCTGTGTACATTTCTTCCACGTGACCGTTCAGTTCGCCGAGCGCTTGCTGCTGTCCTTTGAAATGCGGCATCGAGCGGGAAGCCACCAGTTTGATCACAACGACGCTAAGCGGCAAGGTCAGCATCAAAATCACTGTCATCAGCGGACTGATCGTCAGCATCATGACGACTACCCCCACCAGCGTGATGATCGACGTGATCGTCTGCGTCAAGCTTTGCTGCAACGTCCCGCTGATCGTATCCACATCGTTGACGACCCGGCTCATGATCTCGCCATGCGTGCGCTCGTCAAAGTATTTCAGCGGCAGCCGCGCCAGCTTTTCATTTACTTCTTTGCGCAAAGCATACACGGTCTTTTGCGCGACAGAAGCCATCACGTATTGCTGAATATAGGCAAACAGAGACGAAAACAAATACAGCCCGATCAGCGTCACGATAATTTGCCAGATCGCAGAAAAATCGAACGTCGCCCCAGGTACTCCCTTTACCTTGCCCATGAACCCTTCGAAAATCGTAGTCGTTGCATTCCCCAGCAGCTTCGGACTGAGAATGCCGAAAATCGTACTGAGTGCAGCGGTCAAAAAGACGATGAACAGCTGGAAGCGATACGGCTTCAAATAGCCGAGCAAGCGGCGCAGCGTCCCTTTGAAATCTTTTGCCTTCTGACCAGGCATTGTCAGCATTCCAGGCCCGCCGAAGCCCATCGGCCTTTGCCCGCCTGGCCCTTGGGGAGGTCGTTGTTGATTTTCCTTCATGCGAGTTCCTCCTCTGTCAGTTGGGATGTGACAATCTCCTGGTAGATGCTACAGGTAGCAAGCAGCTCGCGGTGTGTGCCGCTCCCCGCCACTCTGCCTTCCTCCAGCACGATGATTTGGTCAGCGTCCATCACCGTGTTGACCCGCTGTGCCACGATGATGACCGTCGCCTCCTGCGTTTCGCTTTTCAAGGCAGCTCTCAGCTTGGCATCTGTTTTGAAATCAAGCGCCGAAAAGCTGTCGTCAAAAATGTAGACGCCCGGCTGGCGAACGAGCGCCCGGGCAATCGAAAGCCGCTGCTTTTGCCCGCCGGACAAATTGGCTCCGCCCTGCGAGAGCACCGTATCCAATCCGTCCGGCATGTTCTCGATAAAGTCTGTGGCTTGGGCAATGTCCAGTGCGTGCCGGATTTCCTCTGTTGTCGCCTCTTCTTTTCCGTAACGAATATTGTCCGCAATCGTCCCGGTGAACAGCAGAGCCTTTTGCGGCACGAAGCCAATATTTGTCCGCAGCTCGCTTTGCGGCCAGTCGCGCACATCCATGCCGCCTACTTGAACACACCCGCTCTCGACATCGTAAAAGCGCGGGATCAGGCTGGCAAGCGTGCTTTTCCCCGAACCGGTTCCCCCGATCACGGCCGTCACCTGTCCACGCCGGGCCACGAAAGAAATGTCGGAGAGGGCGGGCTTTTCTGCGCCTGGATAGCGGAACGTCACTTGGTCAAAAACGACGTCTCCCCCTGCGCTTGCTTTCCCTACACTTGCCTGCTCGCGGTCGACGATGACCGGCTCAGTCGAGAGCACGTCGTGAATCCGCGCCGCTGAAGCGGAAGCTCTCGGCACCATGCTGAACATCACCGACGCCATCATCAAGGAAAACAAAATTTGCATCGCATACTGCAAAAAGGCCATCAAATCGCCTACTTGCATATGGCCCGTGCTAATCCGCAATCCGCCAAACCAGATGATCGCAATCGAAGTGGCATTCATCATCAGCATCATGACAGGCATCATCCCAGCCATGATCTGGTTGGCTCTGATCGCTGTCGCAGTCAAATCTTCGTTCGCGCGATTGAAGCGTCCCCGCTCGTGCTCAATCCGATTGAAAGCCCGCACGACGCGGATGCCTGTCAACGACTCGCGCAGCACGAGATTGAGCTTGTCGATTTTGCCTTGCATGGCTTTGAAATACGGAATCCCTTTCGAGCCGATCCCGAAAATCGCCAGGACCAAAATCGGAATCGCCACAATGATGACGATGGACAGCTCCGCGTCTTTGGACAAAGCCATGATGATCCCGCCGATGCACATCATCGGAGCCATGACCATCATCCGCAACATCATGTTCAGCACCTGCTGGACTTGGGCAATGTCATTGGTCGTTCTCGTGATCAGCGAAGCGGTCCCGTGCTTGTCGAACTCCTCCAGCGAGAACCGTTCAATATGACTGAACACGCTGCTGCGTATCCGCATCCCGAAACCGGAAGCAGAACGGGATGCCATGTAGCTGGCCGCGACAGACAAAACTGCAGCGCCTGCCGAGACAAGCAGCATGAAGCCGCCCGTTGTCCATATATAAGCCGTATTTTCCTTCACGATCCCTTCGTTGACGATATGTGACATCAACGTCGGGAGATACAAGTTCGCAATCGACTGAAGCAACATAAACAACATCGTCAGAAAGACCATCTGACGGTATGGCCGTAAATAACGCAATAATTTCAGCAAAAAAATCCTCCTTTTGTCCTTCAGCTACATGCGCGGTTAAGGCCGGAGCATGGAGACGCACGATTCAGTTGCCGCTTCAATCTCATCCGTGAGCAACGCCTTGATTTGTTCCATATCATGTCCGTCCGCGCGCAAGTTCTTCTTTTTCCGGTGCAAATAACCCATCGCGTGCATCATCGCTCCCCAAAACTGCTCCGCGAGCAACTCCGGCGACATTTGACGCACATCGCCTGCCTCCATCCCTTGGCGGAGCGCATCTACCATGACTTGCAAATTGTTGTCGCGCCACATCAGCCCACGCAGTTCTTCCCCCGTAAACAGCTCACGCAAATCATGGCGCATGCGAAAAAAGAACATGACATGCAAAGAGCGTTCAAACAAATTGTGGAACATGACGAGGGCAAACTGTTTGCACAGTTCTACCGCTGTCCCTTCCTGCGAAAAATGATAGCGGGTATGCTTGTTGGAGAGCTGAAACATATGCGCAAACAAATCGCGAAACAACGAGCGCTTGTCTTTGTAGTAGTAATACACCAATCCTCTGGCTACTCCGGCATGCTCAGCCACATCCTTGATATCTGCGGCTGCGTAGCCCTTTTCCACATAAACAGCAAGAGCGCCCTGCATGATCGCTTCCTTTCGCTGGGCGCGAATTTCTTCGTTCTGCTCCTTTGAGCGAGGCACGAGCTGCTCCCCCCTTTTTTCATTGACTTTCGTGTCAGTCAAAATATAATCCTGTTAGCAGCGACTGTCAATAGGTGAAAATCGTCGCTGTAAAACGAATGCATGTTCTCTTCCCGCTTGAGCCACCCTTATAGGGAAGGAGGGATACGATCATGAGCGAGCAAAACTTCGAACAAATTTATGCGGAATACAAAGCGGCAGGCGAGCAACAGGCTTTGCGCGAAAGCGACCAGGGCTACCTCCCGTCTGCTGCGGGCAAAGAGCAAATTGTTGCCGTGCGCAAAAATGACGATGGCGATTTGATCGCCTTCAAAACAAACTCGGGAAGGGAGCTGGATTACCTCACCGCTTTGCAGGAGGCCAAGGCGGGGAACCTGGCGCATGTGGACGTGTTTCACAAGTACGGACGGGATATTTTGCGCAGCGAGCCTGACGGCATCAAGGAAAACAACCTGGACAACCTCCCAGCTTTTTAAGTCGCCACACCCTGTACAGGCCATTGATCCGATGGCCTGCTTTTATTTGCTTCGCGAAAAGCAGGCCACGCCTAAGCAGCAGGGGCAGCGAATATTTATGGAAAAAGCAGGATTTCTCATTTCACCAAATGGGGAGGAACATACTGTGAAACAGTTGTTTCGAGAAACGTGGATCGAAGTCAATCTCGATGCGATCAAGAAAAATATTCGGGCGTTCCGTCGCTATATTCCCAAGCAGACGAAAATCATGGCGGTGGTCAAGGCGAACGCTTACGGACATGGTTCGGTAGGCGTTGCCCGCCACGCTCTGCAGTACGGAGCAACCTCTCTTGCTGTCGCGATCATCGAGGAAGGCATTGTCCTGCGCCAGGCGGGAATCACCGCCCCGATCCTTGTGCTTGGATTCACCCCGCTCTCACGCGTCAAGGAAGCACTCGCCTGGAATATCGAGCTATCCGCCTTCCAGGTAGACTGGATCAAAGAAGCGCAAAAAATCGTCCGCGCATCCGATTTCAGCGGCCGCCTGAACATTCACGTCAATATGGACACAGGGATGGGACGTCTTGGCGTACGGACAAAGAAAAATCTGCTCTCCGTCGTAAAAGCATTGGAGGCCAGCCCGGACTTGCACTGGAATGGCATTTTCACCCATTTTTCCACCGCCGATGAAGCCGACCACACCTTGACCAAGCTACAGCACGAGCTATTCGTCAATGGCCTGCGCTATTTGGAGCAACACGGGTTCAAGCTCCCGACCGTACACATGTGCAACACAGCCGCCGCCATCGCCTATCCGGATTACAGCGCAGATATGATTCGCCTCGGCATCGGCATGTACGGACTGTATCCGTCCGCTTACATTCGCAGCCTGAATCGCATCAGGCTCGTGCCCGCGCTCAGTTTGAAGTCGCGTTTTTCGTATGTGAAAACGATGCTGTCGGAACCGTACACGATCAGCTATGGAGCGACGTACATAGCGAAAAAAGGCGAAGTCATCGGAACGATTCCCATCGGTTATGCCGACGGCTACTCGCGCGCTTTGTCGAACCGCGGGTTTGTGTTGTACAAAGGCAAGCGCATGCCCATTGCCGGGCGCGTGACGATGGATCAGCTGATGGTCAGTCTCGGTGAGCGAAAAGCGAAGCAAGGCGAGGAAATCGTCCTGTACGGCAAGCAAGAAGGCGGAGAAATTACCGTGGATGAAATCGCGGAAATGCTCGGAACGATCAACTACGAAGTCGTGGCTACTTTAAGCAACCGCATCCCGCGCTTGTTTTTGGTCAAAGGAGAAGTCGTGGAAATCACGCATTTGCTGCCAAAAGGATAACCGCTTGCCCACTCCCCTGTACGAACAGCACCCGCTGTCAGCAGGGGAGTTTTTTCGCATAGATTAGCCGCCAGCAACAAAACATAAGAGAATCTTGCCATGGAAAGGATTGGATTGAACCCATGAAGTCACGATGGACCTGCGCCATTCTTGCCTTTTTGCTGCTCAGCCTGCCCCTTTTCGGCTGCAAGGCTGGTGAACCATTTCAGCTCCAGGAGAAAAAGGGGCCAGCCCCGCTTTCTGACGACGGCTCGGTTCAGGCGCATAAGCCAGTCGTGGTCATCCTGATCGATTCGTTAATGGACAAGCCCCTGCAAGAAGCCATCCGCCAAGGCCGCGCTCCTGCCCTGGCTTTTTTGCAGGCAAAAGGACACTATTTCCCGCGCATCGTCAGTTCTTTTCCCACGATGTCTGTCACCATCGACAGCACGCTGCTCACAGGAAGCTACGCCGATCGCCACCACATCCCCGGACTTTCCTGGTACAGCGAAGCGGAAAACCGGATGATTTACTACGGATACGGCCCGAAAGAAGCGCTGAAAATCGACCAGCCGCAAGTGCTGCTCGATGCCATTCAGCAATTGAACCAAACCCAGTTGAGCAAAGACACAAAAACGCTCCACGAAGAACTCGCGGACCTGGGCAAAGACTCTGCTTCCATCAATGCGATTGTCTGGCGCGGAAAAACAGCCCATACCTTGAAAATCCCCCATCTGATCGAGGTGGCCGCTCAACTTCCCGGCGAGCTTTCGGTTACGGGACCGACATTCATGTCCTACGCCGCCTTTGCCCAACTCGATCCGAATCAAAAGCGGCACACGCGAATCTGGCGCAAATACGGCATGAACGATGAGTTCTCTGCGCAGGAAACCGCCTTTTTGATCGATCATAGCCGACTGCCTCCGCTGACCATTGCCTACTTGCCGGAAAATGACGCAGAGGTCCACAAAAAGGGGCCAGCGACGATAGACGGGATTGAAAATGCGGACAAGGCGCTGCAAAGTCTGCTTGATACTTTTGGATCGTGGGACCAGGCGGTCGAGGAAGTGCGTTGGATCGTCATGGGAGACAGCGCACAAAGCGCGGTAAAAGCGGATCGGCAAGCCGCTATTATCGACCTGCGCAGCTTGCTCGCGCCTTTTCTCATCCCCCCGATCAGCCGTCCTCCGCAAGCGAATGACCAGGTCGTCATCGCCGCCAATGAACGGATGGCGTATGTGTACGCCCTTGATCCAAAACTCTCCCTCTCTGCGCTCGTCACTCAGCTTCAGCGCGAGCCGAGGCTCGATATCATCGCGCGCAAAGAAGGATCGTCCATCGTCGTCTCCGCTGGCGGAAGCGATGGCAAACGCCGGGTGACGTACAAGCCAGGCGGGCCTTTTCAAGATGAGTACGGGCAGTCGTGGAGCTTGCAGGGTGACGCGAGCGTGCTCGATATCAAGCGGGCAAAAAAGCGCATCACGTACGGAAAATACCCCGACGTGCTTGCCAGGCTGAACGGTGCCCTGAACTCCCATCCTGGGCGCTACGTGGTTGTCACCGCCCAGCCTGGCTACGAGCTGGCGACAGAAAGCTCTCCTGCCCATCTGGGAGGTGCTGCACACGGCTCGCTGCATGAAGTCGATTCACTCGTCCCGCTCTTGGTCACCGGGACGGATAGCCGACCGAAAACGAACCGCATCGTCGATCTCAAAGAATGGCTGCTTCGTCTCGTAAACGAATAGGCTTGCCGACGCGCTTATTCTTTGTTGATTCGCTGTCGGGCTGATTCCCGCTTGCCTGTGGCGGGAACCAGCTCTCCCACTTCTCCCAGGCCAAAAGCAGGCATATTGACGTACACGCACTCGTAGTTCCCTGCTTCCACCAGATACGTCTCGTGATAAATCCCTACCGAGCCATCCGTCCCTACCGCCTGATTGAATTTTCGCCACGCTGTCAGGTGAAGGGGCGCATGCCGCGCATACTTTTCCAAATGCTCAAACGACCGCCAATATTGAATCTGCGTAATCGTCCGCATGTTGACGCTGGAGCGGCTGCCCAAAAACCCGAGTTCGGGATTTTGATACAGTTCCTGCATCATCCCGCCCATCGCCTTCGCCACCGGAACCCATTTGTGCACAGCCAGCAGCTGGTTGATTCGCATACCGATAATGAACACCACATAAGACCCATCCACTTTTGCCGTATACCGCCCTGGCATTACGTTTGCCATCTGCAATCCCCTACCTTGTCAACGTTTTGAGATGAAGCTCATAGTAAGCCATGAAATCATCAGAATGAAACAAATGCGCCGACAAATACGCTCCGTAAAACATCGAGAATAACAAAACGACTGCCTCTTCGTTGCTGACATGAGCAACCAACTGTCCGTCTTCGCGCGCTTCCTGCACACACTGCTCAAAAATCTGGTGCATGTTCTTGCCGCCGATTTCAGCTCGCTGCGCCGCTTCGACATCGGGGAACAGCAAGGACAGTTCCGCCTCCGACAGTGCCGGAACGCACGGATGCATCTTTTGCTCGGCGAGAAAGCTGATCAGGCTGAGCATGATTCCAGGCTGCTTTTCCGCATATTCCGCTACCATGGAAAAAGCGTGGCGCACGGCGGCAAAGCCTCGCTTCCCGTTGTCTGCCAGCTCTTTGTAACACCGCACCTGCCAAATGCTCATAAAATAAATCAGCAGCTCTTCTTTTTGCGGGAAAAATTTGAAAAAGGTCACCTTGGAGACTTCTGCCTGCGCGCATATGTCATCCACAAGCACGCTGCGGAATGTGCCTTCGTTGATCAGCGCAAGCGCTGCCTCCAGCAAGGCGAGCTTCGTCTTCGCTTTCTTTTTCTCACGCAACGAAATCGTTTCAGCCATTGTTTCCTTCCCTTCCAGTTACACCCAAGACTAGGATAGCACTTAAGTTAACTTTAGTAAAGTTTTATATTAGAGTAAACAAAACTCAAAATCGCTTGCTGATTTCTCCTCCCCCAGTAGCCAATGGCCCAAAAACCCATACGATAGGGAAAGAGCCTTGTTGAAGGAGAGAATCCCCCGTGAGAATTTGTTTTTCCTGCAATCTCATCGAGTTCAAGCCAAAGGGGAACGTCCTGCAATTTTTTATTTTGCTGCGCTCCCTCGACCGCAAAGTGGCGAAGCTTGGGGCAAACGAACGCAAGCGGTACGTGCTCGACTGCGTCCTCCCCTTTCAGTTTCGCAACGGGATGGGCGGCTTTACGTTTGAACACGTCCGCTTTTACAAATCCGACCAGCTCGTCGACGACCTCATTGCCCGCGACCAAAAGCACAACTACGACTTTTTGTTTATCCGCGGCCGCAACGAAGCGTTTCATCTGGTGGAAAAAAAGCCGTCCCTCGGCAAAAAGCTGCTGTATTTGGCCGTCCAGTACAACTTGCGCGATCCGTACATCATGGGCAGGCTGGATCACATCTTTCAGCATTCCCGCGTCGTTTTTTTCCAGACCGAGCCGAATGCCGAGCGCTATCGCCGCTACCAGTTAAGCAAAGCCAAATACGCGGAAAAGGAACTGAACCGCAAAATCCAGGTGCTGCCCCAGTTTGTCGAGCATCAGGAAGACGGGGCGCTCATCCGTCAGCCGGGAGATCCGCTGCACCTGATCTGGGCAGGCGTCATCCGACCACGCTATGGACTTGCTGTAGCCACCAAAGCGATCCGCCTGATCCGCAAATCGGTTCCGCAGGCGAAGCTGCGCGTCCTTTACCCGTCCATCGTCGGGAGCTATCAAAAGAAAGCGCGGCTTCTGCTGCGCACGCCCGGAGTAGCCGACCACGGGCAAAAATCGATGTGGGCGACGAAAAAAATGATCGTCCAGAGCGGGATCGGCATTGCGCTGCTCTACGACAACACTCCGGACCAAAACCCGTCCCACTCCTACTTGTCGCGGATCATCGAATGCATGGCGCTCGGCGTACCCGTGCTGACGACCCGGACGATCGGCAATCTCGCTCTGCTCGGAGAAGCGTATCCCCTTTTCGTGCAAGATGCCCACGACATCGCTTTTCATTACGAAAAGCTGCGCAACCCGGCCTATTACGCGGACATGAGCGCGTACGTGCGGTCGCGCGGGGAGCGCTTTCTCGCCGACAACGCCGTCCAGTCTTTCTGGCGCGTCCTGCAAACGGAATTTAGCTACCGCAAATAGCCAAAAGCCAACACGCTCCTTGAGCAGAAGCTGTGTTGGCTTTTGGCGTTATTTCATCATTTTTCCCATGCGATAGGCTGCTTCCATAATGTACGGCGCGTACTGGCTCATTTTTTCCGGTGTCAGACGATTGGACGGGCCAGAAGCCGCAATCGATGCGACAAGCTGCCCGTTGCGGTTGAAGATCGGAACCGCGACCGCCGCTGTCCCAAGCTCCCGTTCCTCCACACTGGTGGCAAATCCTTGTCTTCTGATCTGGTCGAGCTGCTCGATGTACGCTTCCTGATTCACGAAGTCGGGCCAGTTCGGATCGTTCAAGACTTGCTCCAGCACATACGGATCGGCATAAGCCACCAACACCTTGCTGGACGCTCCCACAGCCAGTGGCATGCGCGCCCCGATCGGAGCGACCCGGCGAATCGGTTGTCTGCTCTGCACAGCCTGAATACGTATCCGCTCGTTTCCATCCCGCACATACAGGCTGATTGTTTCTTCGACCAAATCCCGCAATCTCTCCATCTCAGGCAAGAGAAGCGTAGCCGGATCATCGTTATGCGTCAAATTGGCCGAAAGCTCCCAGATTCGAAAGCCCAGCCGGTATTTCTCCGTCTGAACATCACGGATGAGAAAGCCCTTGTTCTCCAGCGTCGCCAGCAGACGATGCACGGTGCTTTTATGCAAGGAAAGGCGACTCGATATCTCACTAAGCCCAAGGTCTGTGGCGTCCGTAAAACAGAGCAGGATATCCAAAGCACGTTCGACAGAGCGAACGTTTGCTTTTTGTTCATCCATTGTTTCTTACCCCTTCTTCCTACTTGGTTCCGTTCGTTTCATCTGATGAAACAAATATGCTACTTTTCAGTATACAAAAATTAAAGGCATAGTAAAGAGCGAATCTTCGCCCTCCCCGCCATATCCTACCTATTTTTTGACAGCAAGGACATTCCCACAAGCGCTGAAACAAGCTGCACATACATTATGAAGAAGCAAAAGACGTTTCATATTTCGATTGGGGGAATGACCTCTTTGGGCAAAAAAAGCGAGTCCAAGCTTACCAAATACTACGTCTTGCGCGCAAGCTCCACCCTGTCCGGCGCATTGCCGCGCACGCGTCCCTTTTCCAAACGCGCCTTGTACGATTTCCTCGATCGCTACAGCAAAGTGATCGCCAAGCCAGCCGCAGGCAGCGGCGGAGCCGGAGTCATTCTCGTAACCGGACTGGGCCGCAGCAAATACCGCATCCAGCGCGGTGCCAAACGCAAGACCAAGCACAGCAAAAAATCGACCTACAAGTATTTGCGCAAAAAAATTAACAGCCGCTATCTCGTGCAGCGAGGCATCTCTTTGGCTCGCGTCAGCGGATCTTTGTTTGACGTCAGAGTCATGGTGCAGCGAAAAAGCGGTCAGCCGTGGGTCGTGACCGGAATGCTTGCCAAAGTGGCCGGACGCGGCTATATCATTACCAACATCAAGCGCAGCGGCGGCAAAGTGCTCCCGCTCTCCACAGCCCTCCACCGCTCGAACATTCGCGGCGCTTCTCCTGCTGCCGTCATCGCCCGCATGCGGCAGGTTGCTCTGCTCGCTGCCCAGCGTCTGTCCCGCTACTATACAAGTCAGCGCGTTTTCGGCCTGGACATGGGCGTCGATGCAAAAGGACGGGTGTGGATCATTGAAGCAAACTTGCGTCCTGACATCTCTCTATTTTTGAAGCTCGCGGACAAAAGCATGTACAGAACGATCGTTGCCTATCGCAGGCGCAGATAAACCGGGCATAAGCTCCTGATCGGGACGAAATCGTCCGGCGGGGGCTTTGCCTTTTTTGAGCACGCCTTGCCTTGATCTTGTTCGACCAGGAAAAGGCAAAAGAAAAGGGGCACATCCCCTTCGTCTGCGCGAGACGTTCGGGACAGCCCCCTGCTATTATCACCGTGATTTTAGAAATCGAAGTTGTCCGGGTCTGGCCCAAAGCGCTTGTTCTCGTTCAACGCACTGATTTTGTCCACGTCTTCCGCGCTCAACGCAAAATCAAAGACGTCGGCATTTTGCTCAATCCGAGCAGGCGTGATCGATTTCGGGATTGTGACGACCCCGTTTTGCAAATCCCAACGAATGACGATTTGCGCAGGCGATTTGCCGTATTTTTGTCCCAGTTCCACCAGCAGCGGATGATCGAGGTTTCCTTGCATCAGCGGACTCCACGCCTCCAGCTGGATAGCGCAATCCTTGCAGTACGCATGCAGCTCCTTTTGCGTGAGCAGCGGATGGTATTCGACCTGGTTGACAACCGGCGTAATTTCGCTGTGCTTGCGCAGCTCCTCCAGATGGTGAATGTGGAAATTGCTCACGCCGATTGCGCGCACGTAGCCGTCCCGATACAGCTTTTCCAAGGCTTTCCACGTGTCCACGAACTTGTCTTTTACCGGCCAGTGGACCAGGTACAAATCAAGCGTGTCGAGCTTCAGCTTTTTCATGCTCACGTCAAAAGCTTTGAGCGTCGACTCATAGCCTTGATCCGCATTCCAAACCTTTGTCGTGATGAACAGCTGATCGCGATCGATTCCCGCCTGACGGATACCTTCTGCTACGCCTTCTTCGTTGCCGTAGACAGCTGCCGTGTCCACACTGCGGTAACCCGCCTCAATAGCCGAGCGGACTGCCACTGTTTCGTTGCCTTCCTTTGCTTTCCAGACACCCAGGCCCAACCAAGGCATTTCCACTCCGTTGTTCAAAACGGAACGATCCGTGATTTTTGTTGCCATCCGATCTCCTCCCGACTAACGCTGTTTATGTACTTACATTAAGAAAGTATATCACAGGTTGGTCGATCGGAAAACTTGTCTCATACAAGCTGGCAAAAAGCCCACCTTTTAGTACAACCGATTTTTATAGCTATCCTGCAATCCCTCAGCCACTTCTTTCGCCCCTAAACCGGGCATCTTCACATGATCCGCGATCATTTTGGCGATATCCGGGGTCGTTCCAGCCTCAGGCCACGTGTCCGGCTTCCACAGCCCGGAGCGCATGAACGCCTTGGCGCAATGGGCGTAACATTCTTCTACTTGCACGCCGATTCCATGCGTCGGCACCTTGCCTTTGACCGCCATTTTCTCCAAAATATCCTGATCCTGGATGATGCACGCCCGACCGTTGATCCGCAGCGTTTCTTCCAAGGTCGGAATCAAAAAAATCAGGCCGATGTGCGGATTCACGAGGATGTTGGTGATCGAATCCATCCGCTTGTTGCCCGGGCGCTCCGGGATAACCAGATGGTGGTCGTCGACGATGTGCACGAAGCCTGGAGCATCGCCGCGCGGGGATGCGTCACAGTTTCCTTTTTCGTCGGCAGTCGAGATAATCAAAAAAGGCGACTGGGCTATATAATTGCGGCAATGGTCGTCCAGTTGGGTAATCACCTTGTTTTGCACCAGACGGCTCGGCTCTCCGAAAATTTCCCGCAATTGGGTTTCCGATGTGATTACTTCACGAAATATTCCGAATCCTGACATGATAGCACCTCTTTTTCCTTTTGTGGAAAAGCTCTCCCCTTCATCATACCATAACGATCGGCGGACAAGTCCGGGGATTTGCTTTGCTCACTGCCGGAAGCCTTCGACGAATTGCTGAATGTACTGCACCGACTGGACATTCAAGAAGCGATCTTCAATCAGCAGCGGCAAAAAACGCGCCTGCCTTTTCAAATAAGCACCGACGATGCTGGTGCAGACAATCAGCTCGGGCTTGGCCGCCAGCACTTCATCCAGGGATGAGGGGTACTCCATCGTGCCGACCAAAAGCTCCAGATGAGTCATCCCGGCATTCATAATCGACTGGCGGAAATTGTGCGCCCCCTCCCAGGTCGTGCCTCCGATTCCGACCAGGCTTCCGGGCGGCAATTGCTGAAGCTCGCGGATCGACTGGAGATTGGAATCCAGGAGGCAGCCGATGACGATCGGCACGTTGTCTCCTTCCAGACGATCCAGCCATTTTTGCACTTCTTCTATATGCAAAAACGTCGTGACGACGAGATCGTAGTAGCCGTTCACGATGCTTGTGGCAAACTGGTCCAAGTCTTTGATCAGGCATGGCTTCACCGTGTAGCCTGTCGCTTTTTCCAGCTCGACTGCGTACTCCTGCACTTGCACGACATTGCACTCGGCAAACAGGATCGCTGGCTTCGTCCTTTCCTCCCGCTTGAAGCTGGCCGGATGTCCCGGCTTTCCTGAAACGGGCGGTGAAACAGCGGCATCCTTCTGCTGCTCTCGCGAAGAAATGCCACTCGCAGCGGGCATTCCGCTTTTTCTCGGGAGCGGGTCCGCAACCACTGCTTCGCCATCGTTTCCAATCGTGACGTAGCCCTCTGCTTTCAGCGCCTCGTACGCCTTTTGCACGGTATCCTGATTCAGCCGCAAAAAGCCGGATAGCGCACGGACTGCTGGCAATGTTTCGCGTGGCTGATAAATTCGTTGTTCCATCAAACTTTTTAGTTGCTCTTTCAATTGAACAGAGACAGAGATCGAGGATGAATCATGGACAGGCATCTGCATCAAATCACCCCAAGGAAACGGTATCGCAGTAATATTCTGTCATCTTACAATAGGTCAATCGGACAAAGCAAGTGCCAGATGCAGGGCAGCTTCGCATCTGGCACTTCTTTTTGAGATCAGGCTTTTGTTACGGCTTTTGTGGAAATTCGCCTTCCAGACAAATGATATAGTGAACACCCAAAAACGGCTGTCGATTGTTGTGCGGCATTCCTTCACCCGCAACTGAAATCGCGGCTTGGCTGAAAGGAGTCTGCTCCGAAGCGTTCGGCGCTCCATAGGCAAAGACACGTCCTCTGCCTTCCGTGTTCGCCCAGATCATCCCGTCCGGATTGTTCGTCGTCGGCTTTTCCGCTGCATTGGGAATGTGCGTATGCGCAGGCATCTCCTGAATCGTCAGTCCGACCTCGCTGCTCCCGCCCTGCTCGCCAATCGTTCGCGGCGTCAAATCCGGCGCTGCTCCATGGTGCATAGGTGCCGCCCCTTGCAAATTGGGCAGAGCAAAGGTGTTTATGCCATCTCCGCCAAATCTGGTGCCCAGGATGGCGTACAGAGCGGTATTCTGCCGAATTTGCATTAAGGCTCCATCGCAAAAAGCCCAGCCTCTTGGAGCGAACTTTCCTGTAAAAATGCGAATTTCCCCGTAATAGGCTTCCATTCGTTTTCCTCCTCTATCAATCGCGGCTCGGATATACTCCTTGGATGGCAATGCAGTAATTGAACACCTGATACGGCTGCATGTTATAGTGCGGCTGGCCCCCGCCCGTTGTGAGCAGAGCATCCTGGCGCATCGTCGCATTAGGCTGGGCAGCAAATGCCTGATAATCCGTCTTGGCCCATACGTTCGCAACTGCTTTTTCCGTTACGCCCGTTGTCACAAGAGGCTTGGCCACGTGCTGATGCTGCGGCATTTCGCGAACCGTCAGAGCATGGACCTCCTCACCGCCAGCTTGTCCATACCCCACGCCATTTCCGACATGCACAGGCACTCTGCCCCGCAAATCCGGCAAGGCAAACGTCGTTTTTCCGTCCCCTCCGTAGGTTGTTCCGATAATGGAGTACAGCGCCTGATTTTGGTTGATCGGCAAAATCTGCCCATCGCACAGCGCCCATCCTCTCATCGGAAAAGGAAAAGCAAAGGCGCGAATTTCGCCGACATACGGTTCTGACATGATCGTCAACCTCCAGTGGTTAATAGTTTCCTTATGATTGCGGTGGATAATAGCCTTGCGTGGCAATAATGAAGCTGATTACGGTAAACGGCATCATGTTGGAATGCGGCTGGTTTCCGCCCTCAAATGTTACAGAGCCTGGGCTCATCTGAATTGCGGCGGGATTTTGCGAGAATTGCACGATTCGTTTTGCCCATACGTGCTGGCCCGGCTCGATTTCTGTACCTTCTGCTGACGACACGTTGACCGTGTGGGTGTGGATCGGCAATTGGTTTGTCTGCAGGTGTACCGTCTCTGTTCCCCCTTTTGCCCCGATGGAAAAGGTTGTTTGCGTACGCGGATTTTTTCCCTGATGGACGGGAACCCGCCCACGCAAATCAGGAAGGCCAAACGTAGTCATGCCATCGCCGCCATAGGTCGTCCCAATCAGGTTGAACAATGCATCATTTTCCGCGATGCTGAGCAATTGACCGTTGCAAAAGGCCCAGCCTACTGGCGCAAATTCTCCGGCAAACATTCTGATTTCTCCCAAAATTGATTCCATCTTTGTCGCTGCCTCCTTGATTGCTTGTGGCGGATCAGAAAAAGCGCACATCCTATTGCGAAAGGGCCAGCTGAATCGTCCAGCTGGCACCTCTCTCCTGTTGCTTGCTACTGCCTGACCTCTACTGTGATTTTGGCTGTCTTGCCTTTGTAGGTGACCGTAATCGCAGTTTTTCCGGCTTGTTTGGCGACCACATTTCCGTCGACTACTTCCGCAATCTCGGGGTCCTCGACCGCCCATTCCACTTCTTCTGCAATGAGATCTGTATAGCTTTTGCTGTATGTTCCGATCAAGGTAATCGGCTTTTCCTGACCTTCTTTCAGACGTACATACGAAGGAGCAGCCTCCAAGCGAACCGGGATTTTCTCGTCTACAACCATGAGGCGAACCCGGAATTTGCTCTTGTCCACTTTTCCGGAAATTACCGCGGTACCAGTCGCTTTGGCGATCAGCTTGCCTTCTTCTGTTACCTCCACAACTTCAGGATCGGAGGATATCCAGTTTGCCTGCTCGGTAATATCTTCGGTCTCGTCACCGTCCAGCACGACAAGCTCCAGCTGCCGCTCCTCGTCTACTTCCAGCACGCCTTCGCTGCGAGTCAGCAGCTTGATTCTGGCGTCTGTACCGCTTGTAATCGTAACGGGGATGTGCAGCTCTTGCCCTTCATACGAAACCGTGATTATGTCTTTGCCCGTTTTGCTGCCTGCCTGAATCTCGCCCGCTGTCACCGTGACAAGATCGTTTTCGGTGGAATACTCTACCGCTTCATCCGTGGTGATGTCGACCTTTTTAGCGCCATCCACCTTGAAGATTTGGAAGCTTTGCCGCTCTTTGGGCTTCAGGCGAAATGCTTTTTGTGATGCCTGCAAAACGTCAGAAACAGTTGCCTTGACGGTTACGTCCGCCGTTGCGGTATAGCCGCCGTCTGCCGTTGTGACGGTGATGCGCGCGGTACCAGGTGCTACGGCCACGACCTTGCCTTGCTCATTCACTTCCGCTACGGCACGATCGCTGCTCTCCCACTTGACCCGCTTGTCAGTCGCATTTTCCGGCTGAATCACGGCCTTCAGTTCGTGCGTCTCGCCAGCTTTTAGCACCAACTGGCGAACGTCCAGCTCTACACCCGTTACCTTGACCGCGCTTGGCGGCTGATAGACAGACAGCCTGATCTGCGCTTCCAGCTCGGTCGTGTTATGTGCTTCGTCGCGCAGTTGCAGCAGCACCTTTTTCATGCCATTGCCATACGCGAGCCGCCAAGACGTGCTTGCAGCGACCTGTTGCCAATCGCTCCAGCCCTCGTTTTCATTGGCAAAACGCATTTCTACCGTTCCTAGCGAGTCCGTGGCGGTTACATTCAGCGTCACGTAGACGGAGCTGGATGTTTGCGCGCCGCTGTTGATGGCAAACGTGCCTTGCGGAGCAGTCTTGTCAATCGTAAAGGCAATGCGTGTGACATGGCTCGCGGCATCCGTGACGACAAGCTCATGCTCGCCTTCACTGCTTACGGTCGTTCCGCTGGTAAACGGCTGACCGTCGAGGGTTGCCGTCCCTTCGTTGAACGTAATCTGCACATCGTCTTTGTAGCTTTTGCCGTTCTCCACGCCCGAAACGACAGGCGCTTCCATATCAAGCTCGATGTTGGCGGAGACGTCGGCTACATTGCCCGCCTTGTCACGCATCTGCATGTGGACGGTTTTTTGCCCGTCGTTAGCAGAAAGCATCCACGTCTGTGTCGGAACCGCATCGTTCCAGGCGCTCCATGCATTACTTTCGTTGGCGAAGCGAACCTGGACAGGTCCATTGGCATCAGTAGCGGTGACAGTCAGATTGACCGTTTGATCCTGCGTCACGCTGGCCCCTCCATTAATGCTGAGCGACCCTGACGGCAAGGTTGTGTCCAACGTAATTTCATCTTGCATGTTCGCGATGTAACCCGATTTGTGCAGCAATTTCACATAGACGGTTTTGACACCGTCACCGACTGGCAATTGCCACGCTTTTGTTAGTGCAAAAGGTTCTGGCACGCTCCAGGTAGTACCGTCCATCGAGAAAGACATGCTTGTGTCAGCCGCACTTTTGCTTGTTGTCACGTGCAAGGTCACGTCTCGCGAGGTGGTGAACGGCGCATCTTCATTGATCGAGAAAGCGCCAAACAGCGGCGTCTTGTCGATGGAGAAGACGACGGTCGTCTTGTTTCCGGCTTCGTCTGTCACGACAAGCGTGTAGTTTCCTTGCTCCGTGACAGTCGCGCCGCTCGCGAATGGCGCGCCGTTCAGCGTAGCTGTTCCTTCCGAGAAAGTAATCAGCCTGTCTGAGTTGTACACGCCCTCATCGTCAACGCCTGTTACGACAGGAGCAGTCGCATCGAGAGTAATTGACTTTTGCAGGTCAAGCACGTTGCCAGCACGATCGCGTATTTGCAAAAATACCGTCTTCATGCCATCCCCGTCTGACAAAGTCCACGATTTTGTCTCCTGTACCGCTTCCCATCCAGACCAATCGCCGCTGCCTGTCGGAGAAAAGCGCATTTGCAACTGATCGTCGGCATCGGCGTATTGCAGCTTCAGTGCCACCTGCTTCGCGTTTGTCGCACTCGCGCCGTCATTGATCGTGAAGCTTCCGGTCGGAGCCGTCTGGTCGACGATGACGGTCGCTTCCAATGTAGCGGTATTCCCTGCTGCATCCGTTATGTTTGCCGTGACTCGCTTCTCTCCGTCTCCGGGAGCAAGCGTCCATGTCTTCGTGCTTGCGTACGGCTCTGGCAAACTCCAGTTGGCCCCGTCATTGGAGTAGACAGTGGTCATGGAAGTCAAATCCGTCACGTTCAACTGCAAGCTGACTTGCGATTGATTCGTGTGAGTGTCGCCATTGCCGATCGTCATCGTTCCTTGTGGCTTCGTCTGATCCACGGTAAAAGACAGCGTTGTGACATTGCCCGCCTCGTCTGTGACGACAAGCGTGTAAGCCCCGTCTTGGGAGATCGTATCCCCGCCGCTGAAAGGCTGGCCGTTCAGCAAAGCTGTTCCTTCCGAAAACTGAACCGTAACAGCCTGCTTGGAAATCTGGTTCGCCGCAACTCCTGTCACGACTGGCGGAACCGTGTCCAGCAAAATGCTCGCTGATTTGCTCGTTTCATGCCCGGCCTGATCGCGGAATTTGGCGTAGACGGTTTTGGTGCCGTCGCCATTCGTGAGCGTCCAGGACATTTCCGGTTGCACCGGCTGCCAGCCGTCCGCGAACACGCCGTCAGTGTTGGACAGGCTCACCTCTACCGGCCCGTTAGCGTCTGTCGCTTCGAACAACAGCTTCACTGCTGCCGTGGAAGTCGCCGTATTGCCCGCATTCGTGCCTTTAATGGACATGGTGGCTACCGGAGGAACCGTATCCAGCATGATGCTGTCAGAATATTGCTGCTCATGCCCTTCGCCATCCTTGAGCTTCATGTACACGGTCTTGTTTCCGTCTCCAGCAGCCAGTTGCCATGCTTTGGTGGCGGCAAGCTGCTCCCAAGTAGACCAAGTCGTTCCGTCATTGGAAAAGCTCATCTGGATTTGTCCACTTCCCGCGCCGTCTGTACCCGTGATCGTCAGTGCAACGTCCCGTGTCGTCGTGAACGTCTTGCCGTTTTCGATCACAAGCGTTCCCGTCGGAGGAGTTGTGTCCAGAAAAAAGCGAATGGTTGTCGTATTGCCGGCCATATCTGTCACGACCAATGTATGGTCGCCATCTGCCGTTACCGTTCCGCCGCCGACAAATACAGCGCCGTCCAATGTCGCCGTTCCTTCGTTGAACGTGATTGTCACTGCTTGCGAGTAAGAGCCGTTATTGCTCACTCCAGATACCACAGGAGGTGTCGTATCCAGCGTGATATTGGCGCTCGCGGAAATTTGGTTGTGAGCCTCGTCGCGCGCCTGCATATAGACGGTCTTCGCTCCGTCGCCCGCAGTCAGCGCCCAGTTATAGGAGGTAGCCGCACTGTAAGGCTTCCAGTCCTCCGTCCACTGATCGGACGCATTGGAAAAACGCACCTCTAACGGCTTGCCCGTATCGGGGTCGACAACGGTTGCCTGCAGATTAACCTGACTGGAACCGGTGACCAGCATTCCGCCATTGATTTTCAGCTCGGCAGAGGTAGGCGGCTCCTGCACATCCTCGATTTGAATGGTAAAAGCTTTGGTGAATGAGCCTCCCGACGGATCGCTTACCTTGATCGAGACGGAATAGCTGCTTTTCGCTTCGTAGTCAAACGATTGCGTTGTGTACAAATTGTTGTCAACCAGCTTGAAGGCGCTTTGATCGCCCCCTGCGAGCTCGAAGGTCAAATTCCCTTGGTCTTCGCTGTCAGGGTCTGTCGCGCTCAATGTTCCGACCAGCGTGTTCGGTGGCAGATTTTCTTTTACGGATTGTTTGCTGAGTGAAATGTCTGTCGGTGGGGAGTTATCGACATACTTGATTTCGAGTCTGGGAAGCAAAGGTGAGTTGTTGGAAGCTTTGTCGTAAAAAAGGACTTGTACTTGCGCATTTGGGATAGGCGGAGCGGTTTGAGCACCCTTTAGCACAAAGCTCGCCACTTTGTCGTTCGATTGGAGCTTGATGTAATCAGTCACATCAAAAGACACCCAGCTGTCCTTTTGCAAACTCGAGCCGGACGCGGGAGCTTTTCCAAGGGCAGTGCCGGTAGCAGGCAAGGTCATGTCCAACTGCGACCAGGAGTCATTGTCCACTCCATACAGGTCGAGAAAAGGCTCGCCCCCTGTCCTGTCCACTTTGGTCAGGTAAAGCTTCAATTGGGCAGATTCGATCTTTCGGCCAAAGTCCACCTTGTCTGGCCCCAAATGAAACTTCATTGCAGCATTCGCAGGTCCAAAAGCAGCGTCATACCCGACAAATACACGATTGTTTCCTCCTAGGCCATCTGCTTCCCCGTACGGATACGCACCCATAGGATCTACAAAAAAATCTTCATCGACAACGATTTGAAACGGATCTTCTACCTTGGCTACGGCAACACGCTCAGGCAACACCATCGGCTGCACCAGTGAAAAAACTAACAGCATAGACAACAGCCTTGAAAGCATCTTTTTCATATCGGCCTCTCCATTCCTCCTTTCGCAAATAGTAAAAATGGCTCATTCCCTCGTCTTCTGCTGACTTTCTTCCGTCATGGATAACCCAAGAAATGGCAAGTAAATTCTACCAAAATTTGCTTGAAAAAGAACCTTACTAAAGTTAGCTTTTTTTCGACAAAAAACCGCTGTCCCTCTGTCAGCAGCAGAGAAACAACGGTTCGCCAAGCAAAAAAACTTTTGCAGGAGCAGATTTGACGCCAAAAATTACTTTCGCTGCCGATATCCCGTCAAAAAGGACAGCATCACATGAACGGCTGTTTTGACTGTCGCCTCCGTCCGGTCTTTGTACGGGTCGAGACATACGATGTCCATGGCTTTGACCTTCGGGTGCAAGCCTGCCTCATAGACGGCGTCAAACAGCTCGTCGCTCCGCATACCCCCGGGAGTAGAAGCAGGGACGCCCGGCCCGTAGCCGATGTCGAGCACATCCATATCGACGGTCAAATAAATCGTATCGACTTGCGAGGCCAGCCGTTCGAGTGCTTCCTGCACCGTTTGGGCAACGCCTTTTTGCCGCGCCTGGCGCAGCGTCGCATAGCGCACGCCTGCCTCATCCGCGTAAGCCTTGAGCGACCGGGCATTGAAAAAGCCGTGCAAACCGATGTTGTGAACGTCCTCGGCCTGGATCGTCTTGCTTTCGATCAAATTGCGAATCGGCGTGCCGTTCGAAGGTCCGTTATCCGTCAGGTCGCGCAAGTCAAAATGGGTGTCCAGCTGCAAAATGCCTACCCGCTCGTCCGTGTGAACGTCCTTGTAGCCTTTGATCAGCATGGCCGTAATCGAGTGATCGCCGCCCATCATCACGGGCAAAAGCTGAGGATGGTTCGTGCGCATGTGCGCCATGGCTTCGCGAATGTTGCGGTGGCACTGGGCGATGTCGGTAACATGCTGCCTGACGTCGCCCAGATCGACCACGCGAAGCGATTGCAGGTCGACATCGTAATCGAGATTGTACGTCGTAAAATATTTCCACGCCCGCCGCATCGCATCTGGATTTTCGCTGGCGGCCGAGGCCGAGATGGACGAACGGGAAAGCGGCACTCCGAGCAGCGCTACGTCGTAGTCGCTCCAATCAGTGCTGCCCGCCGTTGCCACCTCTAGCGTCTTGATCCATTCGCTCACTTTTGGCTCGGCTGGCGCGGCACTCCTGTCCCAGGCAAAGCTGGGCGGTTTAAGCAGCGGGTACGGGTATGCCGTCATACGAGCCGCCCTCCCGCCACGACTACTGCTCCGTTTTTGATTACCGTATCCACATGGTTGACACCGTAACGGTATTGCAGCGTCATGAAGTCAGGCACAGCAAAAATGGTAACATCGGCTTTTTTTCCGGCCTCGATGCTGCCGACCTCGTGGGCGCAACGGATCGCGTGCGCCGCGTTGATCGTCGCCGCCGTCAGCACTTCTGCCGGGGTCATGCCCATTTTCAGGCAGCCGAGGTTCATGATGAGCGGCATCGAGACAGTAGGCGAGGAGCCGGGATTGCAGTCGGTCGAGATCGCGACTGCCACGCCACGGTCAATCATTTTGCGGCCGTTTGCGGACTCCGCCATGAGGAAAAAGGCCGTTCCCGGCAGCAGTACCGCGATGACGCCTGCTTCCGCCATTCGCTCGATGCCCGCATCTGACGCCCGCAGCAAATGATCGGCGGACACCGCTCCCAGAGACGCCGCCAATTCGGCTCCCTCGTACGGCTCGATCTCATCGGCGTGAATTTTCGGCAAAAGGCCGTGCTCCCGGCCCGCTTCGAGAATGCGCCGCGACTGCTCGGGAGTGAATACGCCGCGCTCGCAAAACACATCGTTGAAGACGGCCAGCTTGCGGCGCGCTACTTCGGGAATCATCTGCTCGATGACGAGATCGACAAACGCATCCGGCGTTTCCTTGTACTCGCGCGGTACCGCATGTGCGCCCATGAAGGTGCTCACGAGGTCGACCGGGTGGGTTTCATGCAGCTTTTGCGCTACTTCCAACTGCTTGATCTCGTCTTCCAAAGTAAGGCCGTAGCCGCTTTTCGCTTCGACCGTCGTCACTCCGTGCAGCAAAAACTGGTCGAGCCGCCGCTTGCTCTGCTCATACAGCTCGTCGTGCGTCGCCTGTCGCGTCGCAGCCGTCGTGGCGTGGATTCCGCCGCCGTTGTTCATGATTTCCATATAAGTAGCGCCAGAGAGCCGCATGTTGAACTCGTTTTGTCGCGTGCCTGCGTGCACCAGATGTGTGTGTGGGTCAATCAGGCCAGGCGTAACCAGCTTGCCTGTGGCGTCAATGACATCCGCTTCGTGGGCGCGTTCGCGGAACCACTCAGCCAGTTCTTCATCCGTGCCGACGCGTTCGATTACACCGTTTTCCAGCCAGACGCTGCCATTTTCGATGATGGACAGCTCGTTCATTCTGGCACCTGTCACCGGAGAGTGAGAGCCGCCAGCCAGCGTGGCAAGCTGGCTGGCATGGCGAATCCATACTGGTTTGTTCATCGCTTTTACTCCTTCAACATCGGGATGTGGACGCCTTTTTCCTTGGCGGTCTGAATCGCCAGCTCGTAGCCTGCATCCGCATGGCGGACGATGCCCATTCCCGGGTCGCTGGTCAGGACGCGCTCCAGGCGACGCGCCGCTTCCGGCGTGCCGTCTGCCACGATGACCATACCTGCGTGCAAGGAGTACCCCATCCCGACGCCGCCGCCGTGATGCACCGACACCCAGCTTGCGCCGCCTACCGCATTGATCATCGCGTTCAGGATCGGCCAGTCGGAAACAGCGTCACTGCCGTCTTTCATCGCTTCCGTCTCGCGGTTTGGCGAAGCGACAGAGCCAGAGTCGAGGTGATCGCGGCCAATGACGATCGGCGCTTTCAGCTCGCCGCGCGCCACCATCTCGTTAATGATTTGGCCAAAACGCGCCCGCTCGCCATACCCCAGCCAGCAAATGCGGGAGGGAAGTCCCTGGAACTGAATCCGCTCCTGCGCCATGCGAATCCAGTTGCACAGATGCGTATTATAGGAAAACTCGCGCAGAATGACTTCGTCCGTCTTGTAAATATCTTCAGGATCGCCGGACAGCGCTACCCAGCGGAACGGGCCTTTGCCCTCGCAAAATTGCGGGCGGATGTAAGCCGGCACAAAGCCAGGGAAGCGGAATGCGTCCTCGACACCCTCGTTTTTCGCTACTTGTCTGATGTTGTTGCCGTAGTCAAACGTAACGGCCCCCTTCTCCTGCAAAGCCAGCATGGCGCGGACGTGGTTGGCGATGCTCGCTTTGGAACGTCGCTCGTATTCTTTCGGATCGCGCGTGCGCAGCTCTGCTGCCGCTTCCAGGCTCATGCCCTCCGGAATGTAGCCGTTGAGCGGGTCATGCGAAGAAGTCTGGTCCGTCAAAACGTCCGGTATAAAGTTGCGGTCAAGCATCGCATTCAGCACTTCCGGCGCATTGCCCAAAAGTCCGATCGAAATGCCTTTTTTCTCCCGCTTGGCTTCCTCCGCCATTTTGATCGCTTCATCGAGGTTGTCTGTCATTACATCCAGGTAGCGTGTATCCAGTCTGCGCTGGATGCGTGTCGGGTCGACCTCGATGTTGATGCTCACGCCGCCATTGAGCGATACGGCCAGAGGTTGTGCGCCGCCCATGCCGCCGAGACCAGCGGTAACCGTGATCGTGCCAGCGAGTGTACCTGCAAAATGCTGGCGAGCCAGCTCCGCAAACGTCTCGTACGTTCCCTGGACGATCCCCTGGCTGCCGATGTAAATCCAGCTGCCCGCCGTCATCTGTCCGTACATCATCAAGCCCTTTTTGTCCAGCTCGTGGAAGTGCTCCCAGTTGGCCCAGGCCGGAACGAGGTTGGAGTTTGCCAAAAGCACGCGCGGCGCGTCCGCGTGGGACTTGAACACCGCCACTGGCTTCCCGGACTGGATCAGCAGTGTCTCGTCACTCTCCAACGTTTGCAATGTTTTGACAATGGCATCGAAACATTCCCAGTTGCGCGCCGCTTTCCCGATCCCGCCATACACGACCAAATCTTCCGTACGCTCCGCCACGTCGGGATTCAAATTGTTCAAAAGCATCCGCAACGCCGCTTCCTGAATCCACCCTTTTGTATGCAGTTCAGTGCCCGAGTAAGCCTGAATCAATTGCTCAATGGATTGTGTCGTTGTCATCCTGCTTCCACCTGCTTTTCCTTAGAGTGTGTATCTCTTAGCTATATTGTAAAAGCCGGAAAACAGACAAAAAAGGCACCATGCTTTCGATTTGGTGCCTCTTCTTTCGATTGAATCAAGGGAAGCAGATTGAATTTTCTAAAAAACTCTCTTTTCTTTCGATTTCTATCTTTTCTTTTGATTCCGTAACAAACGTGGGGTTGTACCCGTCTTTTCCTTAAAAATTTTACTAAAGTAATTGGCATTGACGAACCCGCTGCGCTCGGCCACCTCCTGGACGGACAACGCCGTTTCCAGCAGCAGGCGCTGCGCTTCCTTCACCCGCATCGCCGTGAGAATTTGCCGGAAGGAGCTGCCTTGCTTCTGCGCAAACAACGTGCTGAAATAAGCCGGGCTGCGGTCGACATGCCGGGCCACATCTTCCAGGCGCAAAGCCGGATCGGTGTAACGCCCCTCCATGTAGCGCAGCGCTTGCTCGATCACATCCGCTTTGATCTCGTCGCCCCTGTTGTTGAAAGTATCGAGCAGTTCGTTGATAAAAAGCAGCAGCTCCGTCACGATCCGGTACAAGATCGGGGCGTACAAAATCGTCTCAAACACACGATGGTACGCTTCTTCGAGTAAAGCGCTGTCCAGCCCATGCGACTTCATGTAGCGCCTGACCTGCGCGAGAATGCTGGTCAGACGAATGCGCAACAGCCCCGGCTCGGGGTACGGCTCGTCCTTGTAAAAAAAATGCGCATACAGCCACTGCTTCAGTTGCTCGCGATTGCCGCTGTGCAGCATGTCGATCCACGTTCGCTGCTCGCCTGGCGTCAGGAACGGGTCGATCATCAGCCAGTTTACGCTGCCTTCCACCATGCTCACTTGCCGATAGCCCTTGAAAAAACGCAAGTGCAGCGCCTGGCTCGCCTGCTCGTATTTTTGCTGCAAGCTCTGCTCGGAATCTTCGGCATCGTGGATGACGAGAAAAAGCGGAGCATCGCTCGACGCCTCCCAGTCCATCAGCAAACGCTTGCCGAATTGGTGCCACTGGGACCAGGACAAGGAAGCGTCTGCCGGAAAAACAGCGGCAATCGCGTCTTTGGTCGGCAACAGCACGGGCTTGTCGCGAAACGGGTAGCCGGAAAAAAAGTCGAGCAGCTCCGAATGTCTGCGGGCATCCTCCAATTGGGCGAGCATGACTTTTTGCTGACCAACTGGCGACGATCCGGGCAAAAACAAGTCGAGATACGAGATTTCCTTGCGCAGCCCCTGGACGCTCCCCGCTCCTGGCTCCAGCCGTTCGTCTCCTGAGCGTTCCTGACAGCAGCGCGTCAAAACGCGGCGGATGTATTCAGGTGTTTGCGGCTTCAGCCACAAGTCCCGCGCGGAAAGCTCGATTCCTTGCATCGCCCGCTCAAAGGTCGCTTCCGAAGTCGTGACCAGCACGATCGGCCGATATTGGGCGACCAAAAGTTTGAAGCGCTCCCAGTGCGCCTTGTCAATCATATCCAGTTCCATGCAGACGACTTGCGGCAGGTGTGCTTCCATCACCTGAAACACTTCCGCCATCGTCCCGGCCGTATGTACTTGGTCATACGGGATGGCGCAGCTTGCGACGAGCCAGCTGATCCCGGCCCGCTCTGTCGCGTCCCTGTCTGCAATCAGTATGCCGGGCATCGTCAGCCCTCCTTTTGCGGCTTGCCAGAAAAATGCGAGAACTTCTCTTGTTGCAAACAAAGGTTGCCCGTGAATGGACAACCTTTGCTCCTGCTATTTCTCTTCGTTTGTAAACGGATTTTGGATCATCGTGCCCATGATGTGATCAAGTGGAATAAAGCCGATCTCACGGGAATCCGTGCTATGGTTGCGGTTATCCCCCATGACGAAAATATGGTTGGCTGGCACTGTCACTTTTCCATCGGATACGTACTCCATCGTTTCCTTGATGTACGGTTCGTTGAGCACCGTGCCGTTGCGATACACCTGATTGTCTTTGAACTCCAGCACATCGCCAGGCTTGCCAATCACTCGCTTGACGTACATCGAGTGGTCGTCGTCCGCTTTCCCTGTCACCAGCGCCACCAATGGGTGACTGACGACATCGTCCACAAGGGACCTTTTGCGTTCCACGCGACTGTCGATGACGACGATATCGCCATAGTCCGGCAAATACGAAAACGTATGCGATAGCTTGGACACGTAAATGCGTTGCTGGTCTTGCAAGGTAGGGTCCATCGAATGACCATCAACCTTGTACGGCTGGAACACGAAGATTCCGAGAACCAGAGCGAAGACGATTGCAAAGGCAATCGAACGGACCCATCCCATCAGCTCTTTCATTATGCTATGCCACTCCTCTCATACAACTTCGTTCCCCTATCCTCTACCCTCTATCATATCACAAAAATGACGCAAACCCAAAAAGCCGGTCCCATAAGCTCCCCGGCTCTTTTCGCTCTTCATCCACGTCAGCACGCGAGAGTCACAACAGTCCGTACTCGCGCATTTTCCGAAACAGCGTCGCCCGGCTGATCCCGAGCAGCGCGGCTGCTTCTTCCTTTTTGCCCTTGCGCATCCGCACTTCATTCAAAGCTTGCGCCACAGCAGACTTTTCCAGCTCTTTGAGCGTCGCGATCGGCTTTGGCGCTTCGCTGCTGTCTGTGCGTCCCGTTCTTTCCGCAGGCTTTTGCAGCCGGAATGTGTGTCCAGGCAGGCTTGCCACTTGTATCCAGTCGGAGTTTTCCAGATTGGCCGCGTATTCAACCGTATTCGCCAGCTCGCGGACGTTGCCAGGCCAGTCATGGCAAAACAGCACGGACTGCGCCTCCTGGGAAAAGCCGCGAATCGTTTTCCCCAGCGTTTTTGTATACGCAGCCAGAAATTCATGGGCGAGCAAAAGAATGTCTTCCCTGCGCTCCCGCAAAGCAGGCAGTTGAATCGGAATGACGTGCAGGCGGTAATACAAATCGAGGCGAAACTGGCCTTGCGCAACCCGCTCCTGCAAATCGAGGTGGGTCGCGGCGATAATCCGCGCTTCGACGGGAAGCGTTTTTCCGCTGCTGCCCAGCCGCTGGAACTCTTTTTCCTGCAACACCCGCAGCAGCTTGCCTTGCAAGTGCATCGGCAAATCCCCGATTTCGTCGAGAAACAACGTCCCTTTGCCAGCCGCCTCAAACACGCCTGCCTTTCCGCCTTTTCGCGCGCCGGTAAACGTGCCGTCTTCATAGCCGAACAGTTCGCTTTCCATCAGATGCTCGGGAATCGCCGCGCAATTGATCGAAATCAGCGGCTGTTGCCGCCGCGGACTGGCCTGATGGATCGCTTTGGCGAACAGCTCTTTTCCCGTGCCGCTCTCTCCCTGGAGCAAAATCGTCGATTCGCTGCCCGCCACTGTCCGCGCGATCGTTTTGGCCTGGAGCAGCGCAGCGCTGTTGCCGGAAATCGCCGCAAAAGCATCCCCTGCATCTGTGGCCGTGACCCGGCGCGCCATCTCGACGACTTCCTGCGCATCGTCGAGCGTAATGACCCACTCCTTGATCTCGTCGCCAAGCTGAACAGGGCGGATGGCGAACAAAAACGTTTTGGCTTTTCCGCCAACCGAAAGCACCACTTGCTTGGGCGCGGGCTGCGAGCCATCGGCCAAGCGAATGGCGGCAATCCATTCTGCCGCCTGACTGTTGTCTGCATCGAGTTGCAAATATTGCCGCGCCCGCTGATTCGCTTCGACGATACGGTTTTTTTGATCGATCAGAAGCATTGCCTTGTCCATTTCATCCATGACGACACGCAGCTTTTCGGCAATGAGCTGTTGCCTGGTGTACATGATGTGCTCTTTGAGCTTGACCGCAATCAGCTCGGCCATTTTTTGCAAAAAGCCGAGAATCGCCTCGACATCGGCGAACAACCGCTCCCTTTGTTCGTCGTCAAAAGCAAGCAGCCCGATCACGCCTACGCTTTGCCCATCCAGCCGGATCGGACAGCATATTTCCCCCGTCTCCGCACAGCTTCCATAATGCGTGCAAGGGCGGCATTTTTCATCCTGCCCCGGTCGGGTAATCACGACAGGCTCGCCATTGACAAGCGACGCCCGGTAAATATGATCTTCGCCTGCCATCGTGCGCAACACGCCGGATTCGGTTTTGCCCGTCCCTGCAATTCGCAAAAAATCGCTGTCGGCAATCTCTACTTCCACTCGCAGCACGGCGGCGACTGCCTGGGCGATTTTTTGCACGCTCTCCTGAATCTCCCGCAAGGACATCGGCTTGTTCCTCCTCTGCTTGTCTTTTTCTCATTATAACGCGGCGACAGGAGGAACCGCCTGTCTACTCCTGGCAAAACTCGCAAATGGTTTGGGCCAAAATATAGCTCATGTCCACGAGGCTATCCACCTCGACGTATTCCACTGCCGAATGCAGTCCCGCTCCCACCGGGCCGAACAGGACGGTCGGAATCCCCGCTCCTTGCAGCAGTGCGGCGTCTGTCCAGCCGGAAAAGCCGCAAATGCCGGGCGCTGCCCCCAGCCGCTTTTCGCAAGCCGCTTGCAGGGCGAGAAAAATCGGCTCGGCCAGTGCCACCTCAAACGGCTCGCGCCAAAACGTCAGCTCGGCACTCGCGCGGAATGCCGCGTCCTCTGCCCGCAGCTTCGCAAGCAACGATTCGATTTCCAGAGCCACTTGTTCTTGCGTCTCGTTCGGCACAGTTCTGCGCTCCCAGTCGATCCGGCAATAGTCGGGATACGTAGACAGTTCTGTTCCGCCTTGAATCAGCGACGCGTGAACAGATGCCGTCCCGAGAATCGGGTGCGGCGGCTCTTGCGCCAGCTTTTCCGACAAGCTTTCCAGCTCGCGCAGCACCCTGCCCGCGTGAACGATCGCATCGATTCCTTCTTGTGGCCTGCTGCCGTGCGCCGCCTTGCCGAACACCTCGCACTTGACCCAGGCAAAGCCTCTGTGCACAACGCCGATTTGCAAATCAGACGGCTCGCAGCAGATCGCGGCATCTGCGGAATAGTCCTGCACCAATGCTTCCGTCCCGATGCTCTTGTACTCCTCGTCGGCGACAAACGCCAGGATCACATCGCCCGCAAGCGGAACTTTCGCCTGGGTAACTGCTTCGACTGCCGCCAGCATCGCCCCGAGACTGCCTTTCATATCCTGGCTGCCTCTGCCGAAAATTTTGCCGTCGGTTACAGTCGGTTCAAAAGGCGGGATCGACATGCGCTTGGCGCTCACCGTGTCCATGTGCCCGTTCAGCATGAGCGACTTGCCGTTTCCACTCCCGCGCAAAATCCCGATGACGTTGCACGCCGTCTCGTTGATCGGAATGACGGCTACCTCAAGCCCGATTGACTTGAGCTTGTCGGCAATAAACGCAGCAATCCCGGCTTCTCCTGCTCCATCCGCGTCCAGGTACGGATTGACCGAATCGATGCGAATCAACTCTTGCACAAGTTGAACGAGTCTTTCCCGGTTGATCGTGACATTCATCGTCGCTTCCTCCTTTTTACTTGTCGTCAGCCGAACACGCGCCCTCCCAAACAATGCGCCGATAAGAATCCTGGTCCGTATCTCCTTCGGTGCTGAAGCACAAGACGACCGACTCTTCGTTTAGCCCCAGTTGCTTGGCAAGTCCTCTGTACTCCGGCTTGTTCATTAGCGCCGCCAACAGCCCTACTCCAACAGCACCGCTTTCGCCACTGATGACTTGCGGGTCGCCTGCTTTTGGCGCAGCCAGCATCCTCACCCCGTTTGCCGCGATGAAATCTGGACAACTGACAAAGAAGTCGGCATGGTCGCGCAAAATTTCCCAGGCAACCGGATTCGGCTCGCCACAAGCGAGTCCGGCCATAATCGTCGCCAGCTCCCCGTGCGCCACTTGCGGCTCTCCGTCCGCTGCTTCGGCAGACAAAACCATGCAATTCGCCGCATGCGGCTCGACGATGACGCTGACCAGCTCCTCCCCGCCAGCTTCTGCGACGAAGTGTCCCAGCACAGCCGCCGCCATCGAGCCAACGCCCGCCTGCAAAAACAAGTGCGTCGGCTTTTTGTCCGGCAAAAGGGCCGCCAGCTGCTCGCGCGCTTCTGCCGCCATCGTCGCATAGCCTTGCATGATCCAGCCCGGAATCGTCGTGTAGCCCTCCCAAGCCGTGTCTTGCACCACCTGCCAGCCGCGCTCCCTGGCTACTTTTTCCGAAAGGCGGACAGCCTCGTCGTAGTTGCCATTGATGACATGCGCCTGTGCCCCCAGCGAGCGGATCGCTTCCACCCGTTCTGCTGTCGAGCCTTTTGGCAAGTAAACGACTGCGCGCTGGCCCAGCTCCCGCGCTGCCCAGGCAACCGCCCGGCCGTGATTGCCGTCGGTCGCGGTGACAAAGGTCACTTCTCCGATCTGTCTTCTCGCCTCTTCCTCGCCGAGAGCAGCGAAGCTCATCCCCTCGGGCGTGTGCCCCAGCTTTGCGTACAAATACCGGGCCATCGCATAAGACGCGCCCAACACTTTGAAAGCGTTCAGCCCAAAGCGCAGCGATTCGTCCTTCACCAGCAAATGCCCAACTCCCAGCTCGCGGGCGAGTTGCGGCAGCGGGACGAGCGGCGTCGGCGCATAGACGGGACAAGACGCGTGAAAGTCGCGCGCAGGCTGTGTTTCCTCTGCGGACAAAAAGACAGGGATTGCCTGGCGCTCGGCTTGCGAGCCGCGCTGCTTTTTCGTGTTTGCCACTGCTCGTATCGTTTTTTCTGCTGACATCGGCAGTTTCCTCCTTTTGCCACTCTGGTTGACTATTTGAATTGCAAGGAATGTGCCAAGGCGGTTGAAGGCATGAGGATAGGCAGCCCGGCGATTTGCTTATCCCGTTCCGTTCCTTCTGGACAGAATATCCATATCAAAATGAGATGACAGAAGGATCATTTTGAGACTTTTTGTATCAAATTGAGACTATTGCATAAAAAAGCTTGGCTGCGCCAATGGTTGTGACAGAACCTTTCACTGGCTGATATCCGCCCTTTGCATTTGCGCGATACGAATTTCCATCCCGGTTTCTTTAGCAAAAAAACGCCGCCCGCACCTTCACTCCCAAAGGAATGAAACGGTACAGGCGGCGCTCTCCGTCATTCTGTTTTGCCTAAAAAGGCGCGCTACTGCTGCAAGCTATCCGCGGCGCGCGCTGCCCCCTCACTCATTTTCTTCCAACAAGAACCGTAAACTCGACGGAAATCTCACCGCCCTCCAGCTCATGCGCCTGTGCCAACTGCTGTGGCGCGGCCCCCCACGTCAGCGGCGTCATCTGGACCAGCGCGGCCAGGCTCGGCTGGTCCAGCCGAAACGAATACGCCACCCGCTCGCAGTCGATCAGCGAAAAGCTGGCGGCGAAGCGCTGGATCGTCGCTGCATTGGAATACACCTGCTTTACAGGCTGGGCATAAAGGCGCTCGCGCAGTTCCAGCAAATATCGCTCGCCCGGCACGACCTTGATGACGAACCCGTCTTTTTTCAGCATTCGCGCAAACTCCCGCGTATTGGACGGCGACAGCACGTTGAGGATGGCCGCAAAGCGATTGTCGGCAAACGGAGCATTCGCCAGATCGCCGACGCACCAGATCAGCTCGGGGTGCGCCTTGGCTGCGAGGGCGATGCCCGCTTTGGACAGATCGACACCCGCGCCGACGACATCGACTGACTGTCGCGCTATCACCTCTTCGCGAATGCGGGCCAGGTGCGAACCTTCGCCGCACCCGGCATCCAGCACGTACAGCGGTTCGCCGCTGGTCGCTGCGTACTCCGCCAGCTTTTGACTGACAGCAGCGTGCAGCGGAGAAAAAAAGCCTTGCTCGCAAATCGTTCTTCTCGCCAAAAACATTTCTTGCTCGTACTTCGATCGGTAGCCCGCATTCGCCAGATGCACATAGCCGTGTCTCGACACATCAAAGCAATGGCGGTTGGCGCATACAAGGCTGGCTGTATGGATGAGCGTCAGCGCCCCGTGGCAAACCGGGCATCTAAGCATCTCGCTATGCCGGGCCAGCAGTTCGGCCTGCCGCTCTTTTTTGGTTGGAAGCATAAAAAAAGCACCCCATTCATTCGAAATCGGTGAATGAAAAAAGGCACAGTCAAATAAACCCCGGCTCTCCTTTTGAAAAAACGAGCGGGATCAGGCTAGACTGTACCTTTTCTTACCGATAACGCATGAATTGGGGACTCATAGTCATAGTGGACGACACTCCTGTCAAAATGCTCACGGGGGGCATTTCTCCCCCGTACCTTGCATTGTACAACAGATCGCCCAAGACCGCCGCGCTTTTTTACATCTCCTCCCCCGCCAGGCGACTGCTGTGGACGAGCATGACCTGATCGTATTTCAGCATGATCGTCCCTGCTTCGTAGTCGCCTACGTTCGGCTTGCTCGCCTCTTTTCGCAAATTGCGGAACAGAGCAGCGACGGCGTTCACGCCGCTTTCGTGTGCATGAGGATAGCCGCCGCCAAACCGCGGATTGATCTCGGAGATCACGTACTGGTCCCCGAGCAAAAAGCAGTCGATGTCGAACGGTCCGCGAAGCGGCAAGACAGAGACGAGCGACGCGGCCAGCGACGTCAGCCGCTCGTCCCGGATCGCCAGCGAGCGGTCTGTCTCGCCTGCCCGCATGCGAATTTTTTTGCGCGTAAAAAGCGTCGTCAGTTCACCCGTGACGAGATCGGCGTAGCCGTCCACGCCGTATTCCTCCGCCTGCAAAAACGGCTGGACAATCAGCTCCTCTGTCTTTTGCGCGAGTGCGGCAAGCTCCGCCCCGCTCTCGATACGGACCAGGCCCAGGCTGGCGCTGCCTTTGCGCGGCTTCGCCAATAGCGGATAGGCAAGCTCTCCGCAGGCAAGCGCCGCTCGCGCCTCTTCCAGCGTGTAAGTAGGAATGCACGGAAGCCCGTGGTCGCGCAAAAAATCGCAGGTCGCCTTTTTATCGAGGCACAAGTCCACCACGTCCGTCCGAGAGACGACGGCCTGCACGCCAAGCCGCGAAAATTGCTCGGCATGGGCGGCGAGCACGCCAAGCTCGGGATCGATCAAGGAAAGCACCGCCCTGATGTCATAGCGCAGGCAAATTTGCTCCAATGCCTGTACGTAATCCGGGTCGTCGATGCGCGGGACGATCTGCCTGTGATGGGCGGCGAACAGCGCGGGAGCCGTAGGATCGCAGTCCACCGCGATAATTTTGCCATCACTGCCCCACTCTTGGACGAAATACTCGATCAGCTTGACCCTGCGGCCTACGCTCGTCATGAGCACATTCATTGGGCGTATCCTCCTGTTTTGCCAGCCTGACCAGCCGGAAATTCATAGAGCGACTCCGGGAAAAACTCCGCCAGCGTCTCTTTGCGCCTGGCGACGACGACATCGCCGCCTGCGATAGCCAGGACAGGCGGCCGCTCGCGAATAAACGGCGGATTGAACACGAGCGTGTACGCCCCCGTGTGCCCGAACACGAGAAAATCTCCCGGTTCCGGCACTTTGCCGCGAAAGCCTTGCAGCAAATAGTCTTTTTCCATGCACGTATAGCCTACGACATGGTACGTCCCTTCCCTTGCCTCGCTGCTCTGTGTCACGACGGTGACGGGAAGCCGATGTGCGTGCATGGTCGGCTTGATATTGTGGACACTGCCGTCTACAAGCACAAAGCGATCGCCGCGGTTCACCTTGACATCCACGACCTGGCAGACGAACTCGACCGCATCGGCCACAAGCGAGATGCCCGGTTCCAGAATCAACTGCGGCAAGCGTGCCGCCTCCGCCAGTTCGTCCTTGAGTACAGAAGTGATCGCTGCAGCGTAATCGTCAAAGCTCGGAACGCCGACCATCCCGAACGTAACGGGCAGCTCGCCGTAAAATCCGCCCCCGATGTCGATAAATTCAAGCCGCTCTCCGAGATGCGCTTTGCCCAGTCGGCACAGCTCGCGGGCAATTTGCCGATACACCCCCACGCTGCGGTTCGTGGAAAAATGCCCGTGCAAGCCCGTGACCCGCACATTCGGCACAGCAGACAACAGCGCCAGCGCTTGGGCAAAGCTGCCGTTTTCCACGCAAAAGCCGAAGCGGCTCACTTCATAGCCGTTTTGCAGCGGACTGACGCCGCCGCGCGTCAAATCGAAATTGACGCGCAAGCCGACGCGGACCGTCTGTTCAGGGTGCTGTCTTGCGTAGGTGAGCACAGGGGCAATCTCCGAAAACGAATCCAGATTGACCAGGCTGCCCAGCTCCAAAGCCAGCTGAATATCTTCTGCCGTTTTCAGCGGCCCGTTGAAAACGATGGCAGCAGGCTCGACACCAAGCTTCCGGGCGAGATCGTACTCCAGCCTGGACACGACCTCCGCCTGCGCCCCGAGCTGGTGCAAAGATTGGCAGACATACGGCACGTAGTTCGTCTTGTACGAGTAGGCAACGCTCACCTGCTCATAGCGACTGGCAAACGCTTCGTAAAACCGTCGGTAGTTGTCGCGGAGCCTGGCCGTATCCAGCAGGAAAAACGAAGATTGACAAAGCTTTCGCCACTCGGCAAGCTGCTCATAAGTGTACATGACCGACCTCCTTCGCGCGTCCCGACAGGCAACTCCTGATCACGGAAATGACCCGCTCCTGCTGTTCGTCGCCCAGACTGGAGCCGGAAGGAAGGCAGACGCCACGCGCGTACAGCTCGTCAGACACGCTGTACCCCAGCTCGTGCGGGTAGTAGCGGCACCCTGCAAACAGCGGCTGGCGGTGCATCGGCTTCCACACGGGCCGCGCCTCGATGTTTGCCTTTTCCAATGCATCAATCAGTTGCGTTGCGGTAATTCCGGCCTGCTCGGGGTCAACCGTCAGCGCCGTCAGCCAGCGCGTCGCTCTCCCTGTCGGAGATTCCGGCATGAAGGTGATGCCAGCATACGGCTGAAGCGCCGCTGCATAGCGTTGATAGATTCGCCTTCTCGCCGCCACCCGCTCCTCCAGCACGCGCAATTGCCCTCTGCCGACAGCCGCCAGCAAATTGCTCAACCGATAGTTGTAGCCCATCTGCACATGTTCATAATGGCGTTCCCGCTCGCGGGCCTGCATCGCCCAAAAGCGCGCTCGCTCCAAAGCTTCGAGATCGTCCGAGACGAGCATGCCCCCGCCGGAGGTCGTAATGATTTTGTTGCCGTTGAACGAAAAAATGCCGAAATGCCCCAAGGAGCCGCTCATTCTCCCTTTGTAGTCGGCGCCCAGCGACTCTGCCGCGTCTTCCACGACCGCGACCTTGTATTGCTCGCACAGCGCAATGAGCGGCCCCATGTCGGCGCTTTGCCCGTACAAGTGAACGATGACGACAGCCTTGGGCAATTGCCCTAGCTCGTTTGCTTCTCGCAGCGCTCTCGCAAGCGCCGCCTCCGACATGTTCCAGGTCGCTTCATCGGAATCGATAAAGACGGGAGTGGCTCCCAAGTACAAGATCGGATTGGCGCTCGCCACAAAAGTCAGACTGGAGCAAAACACGAGATCGCCCGGCCCGACCCCGGCCAAGCGCAGCCCCAGATGGATGGCCGCCGTGCCTGACGAGACGGCAAGCGCTCCTTTTGTCCCGACATACCGGGCGACTTCGTGCTCAAACGCATCGACATGCTCCCCGAGCGGCGCAATCCAGTTGGAGGCGAAGGCGTGGGCAACAAGCTCCTGCTCCTCTGTTCCCATGTGCGGCGGCGACAAAAAAATGCGCGATTGTTCCCCCATATTCATTTCCCCCATGCGCGGTAGGCGGGAAAAAAAGTCGAACTTCCCGCGTCATCCGCCCGATTTTGTTCGCATAGCACCTGGTACACCTCTTCGTCGTGCACACGCTTGCCCATCCAGTAAGGATAAGGCGCATCTTTTGTAAACGATGCCTTGAAGCGAAACAGACCGTCTTGCTCCTGATTTCCTCCCCCGAGCAGCAAGTAATCCAGTCCGTCCTCCTTCGCCAGCGAAATCATCGCATCGAACAGCAAATGATTGATCCCGAGCGGCATGTCCTCCGTGTGCGATGCTCCCAGATGGAAATGGGCATAACGGCTGCCGCACAGCATGATCGCGCCCGCTACCGCGATGTCATCGTGAATCGCCAGCAACAGTCGCGGCTTGCACAGCGCCGTTTCCTGCAACAGTCCGGCAAAAAACGGATTGTCATAATAATAGGAAGCGCCAGCGTGATTGCGCTCCATCGTCTCGCGATACAACGAAATGAAAGCCGCGAGGTCATGATTGCTTTTTCCTTCCACTATTCTCACCGCATGGTCTTTGGCCTTTTTCATATTGCGCCTGACATTTTGACTGTACTGCGCCTGAATCTGGGCGAGCGAGGGCCGCACATCGACAGCAATCGTTTCGCGCACGAGATCAAGCTGCATCTGATCGCGAAACAGTTCGGCGTTGTTCAAAAGCGGGTGAAAACGCACCGTTTCTGTTACGTACTTTTTGCTCTGGCAATAGGCGTGAAACTGCGCGGAAAACGACTGGACCACGCTTTGCTTGGAACACAGCGACGGGCCGCCGTACCCGATCGATACGATATCCGAATAGCCCGGGAGGAACGAGTCGAGGGAGCGCACCACATACGGATAAAAAATCCGCTCCTCTCCCTCTGAGAAGAACACCGCTTCCGGCACTCCCCCTTCTCGCTCGGCGTACAGGCTTACGTACTCTTTTGTGTAGGAAATGTCCAAATGCGCCACCTCGCGCATACAGCACGTCCAGTCATCCTGATTCGTAAGCACGATCAAACTCACGCAAGTCCCTCCTAGCCTGCTCTGCCTGTTTGCTTCCCGTGAATTTTTCCATCGTGACGCAGCCTTCGTGACTGATTCCGGTTTTTTGCAAGACCCGCTTGACGGTCAACAGCAATATTTTCATGTCGAGGAGAAAGCTGCGATTTTCCACGTACCAGACATCCAGTTCGAATTTTTGCTCCCATGTAATCGCGTTTCGTCCGTTGACTTGCGCCCATCCGGTAATGCCCGGCAGCACATCGTGCCGTTTCATTTGCCGGGGGGTATACAGCGGGAGATACTCCATGAGCAGCGGCCTCGGCCCGACGAGACTCAGCTCGCCCTTCAACACATTCCACAACTGCGGCAGCTCATCCAGGCTGTATTTCCTGAGCATCATGCCGAATGGCGTCAGCCTCTGGGCGTCTGATAGCAACTCGCCGGACGTGTCCCGCTGGTCGGTCATCGTGCGAAATTTATAGATGAAAAAGGGCTTTCCGTAGCGGCCCGGGCGCTCCTGGACGAAAAAGACCGGGGCACCGAGCTTGCAGCGAATCAACACGGACAACACGAGCAGCAGAGGCGAAACCGCGATTAACAGCGACAAAGCGACCAGCCGATCAAACAAAAGCTTCATGCCGCCCCTCCTTTTGCTTGTTCCAGTCCGCTGCCGCCTCCTCCATGCTGAGACTCTGCATCCCGTACTGGCGGCGCAAATCGGCAAAATAGGCGAGAAGCCGCTCCAGAAAACGCACATTTTCCGCCGGATAGCTGCCGAAGTTTTCCGGGTGCCACCACAAGTGATACAGTCGCTGATGTTTCGCGGCAAACAGCAAGTCGCGCCTGAGCCGTGCATACCGGAGATCTTCCAGCCAGCGAAGCTTGGGCGAATAAGGCCGCAAAAAACGGCTGGAAGGGACGTTGACAAGCCCTTCCCGACTCGTGAACAGCTTGTCGTAAGCGTGATGTCCGCTCAAATTGACGTACGAGTCGGCAAGCCGCAAAGCCCGTTTGAACAGCGAGTCTTCCGCTCCCGGCCCGGCGCGGTACATCCACGCTGGCTCGTTTCCGCGGTACGAAGTGAAGCCGTGCTTTTTGCAGAGCGCCAAATAGGCAGGCTGGAGCTGATTGCGCGGAAAAACGATGCTCGTCGGGGAATGTCCTTTCTTGCACGCCACTTTTTTGCAGGCGGCCAAATCTGCTGCAAACGTCTGGGCGGTCTGTCCCGGCTCCAGGCAATAGTAGTGGGAGTGCGTGTGGCTGCCGATGAACTGGTGCGGGTAGGAGGAGATCAGTCGAATGAGGGACGGAGCGTAGTGATACGGATCGGCCTGCTCGCGTTCTCCCACCGTTCCCGACTGCAAGTAACGGTAAGGCGACAAGTTGGCGTCTGCATAGTCTGGCAACAGTCCGGGAAGCGTGCTCATCAGTTCCTCGCGCGACTCGCAGAACAAAAAGCCGACCGTAGCCCAGGTAGCGTGAATCTCGTATTTTTGAAAAAGCTCCAAAATGGCGGGAATGACCTGGCGAGTTCCGTGCAAATTTTCCTGGCAGGAAGACAGCGCTCTTTTGTCGCGCACGCCCCAGTACAGTTCAAAATCAAGGGATATGACCAACGCTCCTGTTGTGCCCAATCCGTTCGTCAACCTCCTTTTCCGTGCGCGGCGGCTTTGTTTTGGCGGCGATCAACTCGGCGAACAGGCGGGCTTGCCTGTCGAGGACATGTCGCTCGTTGAAATGCTCCTCCGCAAGGTAGCGGCTGTTTTGTCCGTACGCTTCGCGAAGCCTGGCGTCCAAAGCGAGCTTTTTCAGAGCCTTGTACAAATATTCGCTATGCTTCGGCTCTACCAAAAGTCCATTCACGCCGTCCGTCACTTCTTCCCGGCAGCCGCGAATGTTCGTGGCGACGATCGGCTTGCCCATCGCCATCGCTTCGATGATCGACCGGGGCAAGCCTTCGCGGTGGGAAGGCAGGACGAAGATGTCGCTTGCCGCAAGCAGCTGGGGGATGTCCGAGCGAAATCCGGTCAGGACGATTTGCGGATGCGACAGGCAAAGCTGCTGCAAATCTTGTCCGCGCTGGTCCCGCTCGCTCGCCAATACTTCCCCCACCAGCAAAAGACGCACGCGCGGCGATTCTCTCGCCAGCCTGTGAAACGCCTCCAGCAGCTCGAATATCCCTTTTTCGCTCACCATCCGGCCCACGTACGCGATGACCAGCTCTTCCTGGCCGATGCCGAGAGCAGCGCGCACTTGCGCAGCCTCCTCGCTCGTGACTGCCTGCGGATGGAAGCGGCGTTCCACATCCACCCCGTTTCCGAGGTGCACGATCCGCTCCGGAGGGGCAAAACCTTCCTGCACGCTCAATTCGTAATCCTCCCTGCTTTGCAAGAGCAAGTAGTCTGTCAGGTGCTTGGCGAACCACTTTTCCAGCCCGTAGTAAAACTGGTACTCGCCCCTGCTCATTCCGTCGTGAAAGTAATAGCCGTGCGCCGTATAAATGACCGGATGGACACCTGCGAGCTTCGCTGCCACCCGCCCGAGAACCGCCGCTATCGGCGTGTGAACGTGCACCGCATCGTACTGCTCCTGCTTCATCAGCCGATACAGGGCGTGGATGGAACGGCAATTGGAGACGGGGGCGATTTTACGTTTGATCGGGATATGCCAAAGGACGTGGCCCATAGCCCGCAGCGACGCGAACCGTCCGGTATCCGTGCAAGCGGTATGCACTTCGTGGCCTTCGTCCGTCAGCTTTTCGATCAGCGGCAGCAGCAAGCTTTCCACTGATCGGTCAATTGCGCAAATTTGCAAGATTTTTCCCATGCAGGTCACCGCCATTTTTGATTGAGCCAAGACTCAGTCCGGCTGTCACACAATAGAGCGCCAGCAAGATCCAGAAAAACGTTTCGCGGATGCCGTTGTGCGTCAAGCCGTACACAATTTGAAAAAAGAGCGGATACCAGGAGTACAGCCGATGCCCTCTCACGCCAGCGTACAAAAGCAGCAAAAACAGCAACGTGCCCACAATGCCGTACGAAAAGAACAGATTGGCAATCGTCGAGTGCAGTTCGAGCGTAATCGTGCTCTCAAACCGCTCATACTGCCCTTCTCCGGCACCGAAAAACACGTACTGCGGATGATTGGCGATCCTGTCGTAGCCTCTGGATGCCAAATTGTCGTCCGAGTCCTCCCCCAATGTTTCCATCCGCTCTTTTACTTGTGTGTAAATGGTCGCATCGTGCAATACGTTTTCATTCGTGTACAGCGATACGCAAAACAGCAGAAAAAAGAGAGCGAGCACACACAACGCATTTTGCCAAAAAAGCCCTGTCCGCTCTTTTGACGAGACGAACAGAAACACGAGGTACATCAGCACGGCACTCAAGATCGCTGCTTTGGACAACGAGGCGGCAATCACGCTCAGCGAGCAGCCGATAACGAGGAACAGGTAGAGCGATTTGACAGGAAAAAAGCGGGCGCAAAACAGGCAAATCCCGAGACAAAGCAAGCCGTAGTAGCCGAGCTGATTCGGGTTGTTGAAAAACAGCGCCTGACGGAAGTCATGCTCCCCCGGGGCAAGTCCAAAGAGCAGCGCAAGTGTCTGCACAGCAAGCGAACAGGCGACCGCCCAAAACAGCCATTTCGCATAGCCGCGGGGATCACGCTGGCCCAGCACGATGATGGTCAGCATGACCGCTCCGTTGTACAAATACCATTTCGTCGACTCAAACACTTCCATGACGCCGCCCAAAGCGATCGCCCAAATCCCGTTCACCAGCAAAATATCGTATAAAAATAACAGCGTAATCACGACGAAAAAACGGTATTTGCGTTCCAGCCATTTCAGCTGAAACAAAAACGTATACGCGATGAGAAGCATCATGACAAAATCGGCAATTTGCGGATTTCCGCTCGGGAAGAAGTAGAAGGGCTTCAGCAGTACATAGAGAAACAGCAGAACTTTGTCCAGCGAGAGCTTTGCTTTAGCCATCGCCTACATATGTGCCAAATGATTCGTAAAATGAAGAATCCGCTTGTAGTCCTCCCATGTATCTACCTCTGCCCAGAACAGCCCCGGCGGTATTTGCGCCACATGCACGTCTCTTTCTCCCAAAAACGAATACAGAACATTTTCCCACCACAAATCGTGCTGCCGCTGCAAAATCAGACTTTGCAGCCGCTCCTGAAAGATCGGGACAAACTCGCGGTGCAGCCGGGCAATTCCGACGTATTCCCCTGTCGTCTCCTCCAGGGGGAGTTCTTTGCCGTGCTTTTGCAAAAGGCCGTTTTCGTAGCCGAATTTGTAATCGCCTTCCGCCCTGCGGGAAGGGTCGGCGAACATGACCGGACTCCTCGTCTCCTGGAGCACGACATCCAATACTTGCTCTTCAAAATACACATCCGCGTTGAGCAAGAGGCAGTCGCTGTCCGTCAGAAAATCGCGGGCAAACCACATGGAGGCGATGCTGTTGGTGCGATCGTAAAACGGGTTGTGAAAAAAGCGGATGTTTTCGCCGCCAAGCAGACTGGTAATCACGTGAGCACGGTATCCGACGACCATGGCAATCTCGTGAATCCCTTTTCGCTTCAACTCCAAAATCGTATTTTCGATCAACGCCTGGTTGCCGATATCGATCGTGCATTTCGGGCTGCCGTCAATTTGCCCGCTGATCCTTGATCCGAGTCCTGCCGCCATGAGCAGAGCCTTCATGTGCTTCCCCTCCCTCTTGTCTCGATGAAGTGACATACTTGATGTTCAGTTTCAGCTTGTATAGCGCTCTGAGGAGTCCCACTAGCAGATGATACCCCGTCCATAAATCGAGAAACTGATGCTGTCCGCTAAATGCCCACATGAGCGCGGCGATCAGCACGCCACTCTGGAAGCCTGTCTGGGTCAGGAACAGAAACACTCCGGCATCTAGCCATCTGCTGCGCTTGCGCATGGATACAGTTTCGTGCGAGATTTTCCCTTGACCAAAAGCGAGATCCGAACCGTTCGTCGCCAATATTTCCGTAAAAATCGTAAACAGGATCAGGTAGATCAAGTACGGCCCGAGCGTCGGCTGGCTGCTGGCGACGCCGTAGATGACGCTGAACGAGACGAGGTACAGCGAGTAGTTCAATCCGATATCGAGCCAGACGCCCCCTGCGCTGTTCTGGTTTTTGATCCGGGCGACTTCTCCGTCGACGCAGTCAGCGAGGTAGCACATTTGGTAGAAAAAACACCCGATCAAAAAGGCCGCGGCCGATCCGTACATGAAAGCTGCGGCGGCGATCAGCCCGGCAGCGATTCCCGCGATCGTGATGGCATTCGGAGAAACCCCTTTTCTTTTTGCCAAAAACAGACTCAAGTAAATCGAGATGCGCCTGGAGAAATAGTACGACCAAAACTCCTCGCGAACCCATGGCTTTTGCACCTGAATCCGGCAATCTCGAATCTTCTCGCTGTCCCAAAACATGTTCGGATACAAGTCTTCCTTCACCGTAAGCCACCTTCTTCATTACCTCGTCTTCGTATCAAGACGGAATTTTTTTCAGAGAAGAACGGGATATACCACGTGCGGAAACCGAAATATCGGTATGCCCAATACGAAGCACAGATATCTCGACAGCTCAGGCTGATAGCGGTGGCGATTGCTGCTCCTGTAATGCCAAGCCAGGGAATCAACAGGCAGTTGCCGCAAATGTTGAGCAAGGCTGAAAAAACGAGGATGTTGCGCGACGTTTTCTGGCGGCCCGTCATCGTCAAAAGCGGAATGACGCTGCCGGAAGAAAAGTTGATAAACTGCCCCAGACAAAGAATGACGAGGACGAGACTGCTGCCAGCGAACTCTTCGCCGAACAAGGTAAGCAACGGGGCGGCAAAAATGGCGACCAGCAAATTGATCGGAGCAGATGCGAAAAAAATGAGCCGATTGGCAAACGCAATCATTTTTCTCAGCCCGTCCATATCCCCACGGGCGTACATCTCGGAAAATTTCGGGGAGAGAATCGTGTTGATGGAGATGAGCGCAAAGCTGGTCACCATCGAGAGACGAATGACGACGCTGTACACTCCGACTGTTTCCGCGTCTGTAAAAATCCCCAGCATGATCGTGTCTGTCCAGCTCATGATCAGCTCCATCGAGGCGCTCAGGTACATCGGAATCGCCATGGCGCAAAGCGTGCGAAAGCCGATGGCCTGGCCTTCCTCCATCTCGCGCGGCTGAATGCCCGCGTTCATGCTTCGCGACACAACATGCCACTTCCCCATGCCGATCAGCGTGTTCAAAATGACAGCGACTGCGAGCAAGCCGATCAACAGATTGGAAGTCGGAGCAAGCAAGGGCAGCGCGATCACGAGAAACAGCAGATGGAGGAAGCGCATGCCCACCGTATCGACGATCACGGACGCCGTCACGCGATGCAAGGCGCGGAAAGCCGAAGCGTACAGTCTAGCAAGCGAGACAAACGGCAGCATCCAGGCCATCACCCGCAGCGTTTGCGCAGGCAGCTCGTTGGCAAACACATAGCTGGAGATCGGCTCGGCAAACAAATAGAACAGTCCCGAAAGCAGGAGAGAGGGCACGAATGTCCAGACCGCAACCTTGTTGAACAACTGCCGAATCCGCTGGGACGCCCCCTGCGCCCGATACTCGGCCAGCAAGCGGATGATCGCCGTGTCGGTGCCAAACAGCGCCAGCACCATCCCGATGTTGAGCAGCGTGATCGTCAGCGAGTAAATGCCCAGATTGCCTGCCCCGTACTCCCTGGCAATAAACAGCTGCAACGAATAGAGCAGAACAAACCCGAAAAGCCGGAACAGAAACGTAATCGCTGAACCGTGCAATACTTCATGAACGTCCCGATTGTTGCGGACTTTGGCCAACTGCTGCTGCCAAACAACTTTGAGGGCATTCATCCATTACTCGCCCCCGCTTCTGACTTGACTATTCCATATACCCATAACCGTAATAGCCTTCTCTCTTCCCGAGCTTTTTGTTGTTGAGAACAACCCCGAGCAGGTTGGCCCCGGCCGTCTTCAGCTGCTCGACAGCGCGAACGGCCGAATCCCGCTTTGTTTTGCTCGCGTCCACGACGAGAATGCACCCGTCCGTCTCTCTCGCCAGCACCATCGCATCGCTCACAATGAGCGGAGGACTGTCTACGACGATCATGTCAAAGTTGTTGCGCAGCTGCTCCAGCAATTCCCCCAGTCGCGGCGTTCCCAACAGTTCAGCCGGATTGTGGGGAATCGGCCCCGCTGTCACGATCGACAAATTCGGAACGCCCGCATCCTGAATGATGTCGGAAAACTGGCACATCCCGGTCATATAAGAACTGATCCCGTACAAATTCGGCATCTCAAACGTGAAATGAATGCGCGGATTGCGCAAGTCGAAATCGATCAGCACCGTCTTCCGCCGATCTTTTGCCATCATCAGCGACAAGTTGGCTGCCGTAATCGTCTTGCCCTCCGACGGCCCCGGGCTGCTCACCAAAACCGTCTGCAGCCTTTGTCCCTGTGTGGAAAACGAAATGTTCAGCTTCAAGGTGCGGTAGCCTTCCACCAGGGGAGACAGTGGCTCCCAATGGGCGATCAGCTTCTGGTAACGATCGTCAGGCTTCTGCCTTCTCATACTCGCTTCTTACCTCCTCCGCCCTTTTTTGCCGCAAGTGCTTCTTTGTCTTTTTGTCGATGACGGCGATGGTGGCGAGCACAGGCAGGCCCAAATATTCCTCCACTTCCTTTTCCGATCTCAGCCGTGTATCGAGATGCTCCATGAAAAACACAACGCCTACAGAAGTAGCCAGCCCAAGCACAAAGCCGATAATCGAGTTGAGCAGCGGCTTCGGACTGACAGGCTTGGCTGCCGGGTTATCGCGCGCTTCCGCCAAAATGTGCACGTTGTTCATGCTCAACATTTTGACCACTTCTTCCTGGAAGGTCGTGGCAATCGTGTTGGCAATCAGCACGGCTCGCTTTTGATCAGGGTCTTCCACTGTAATAGAAATGACTTGCGAATCTTTGACCGGCTCTACTTTCGTATGCAGCAGCAGCTCATCCATGCTCGCTTCCGGCCCGAGTGTCTGCACGACTCTCTCCATGATTCGCGGACTCTCGATAATGACCCGGTACGTCTCGATCAGCTTGAGATTGGAGTCAATCTCGGCAACCGACAGCACTCCCTCCAGATTCGAGTCCAGCGAGCGATTCACCAAAATTTCCGTTTTTGCCTGATAGATCGGCGTCAATGCAAAAAAACTGATGAGTGCCGTTCCTATCGTAAAAATGGAAGTAATGGCGAGAATCACGCCCCAGCGTTTGGACAAAACCAGCAATATTTCCCGGAGATTCACGGTTTCATTCATTTTGCTCCCCCCTTCGCCCCTCCATGCTGTCACTCGCTTGATTCGGCAGTGGCTTGGCCTCACCGGCTTTCTCTGCGCCTTTCTCAACGACTTGCTCCCGAAAGGCAGACAGCCGACGGATCAACTTTTCCCGCTCCCCCTGGCTTACGATGTAGTAGTAAATCCCGTTGATCAGCTGGCCGTTTCCTTCCATCCGAATCGTCTCCACGCTTGATACGGCCGTACCGTAGCTTTGAACAAGCATTTTCATGTCGTCAAAGGTCATGTTCGTCTTCACGTATTTCCCCATGGTATCGAGGACTCCGTTCAAGGTAGAGGGAGACGCCAAAGCCCCCTTTTTTTGCATCAGCGCTTTGATAAGCAGTTGCTGTCGCTCGTTTCTCCCCAAATCTCCCCGCGGGTCTTCATAGCGCATGCGCGCATACACGAGCGCCTGCTTTCCATCCAGGTGAATCGGCCCCAGCGGAAAGTGATAATCGGCGTAGGTAAAAGCGAGCTTGTTCTCGACATCCACACCGCCCAACGTGTCGATGATCCCAGCGAAGCCTTCCATGTTGGCGGCCACCACGTAATCGACAGGCGCGGAAATAAATTGCTCGACGGTGTCAACGGCTTGTTGCAGTCCGCCAAATGCGTAGGCGTGGTTAATTTTATCCAGCGTTTTCGAATGGGCCAGCTGCGTGCGCGTGTCCCGTGGAATGCTGACTAACAGCGCCGATTTTGTCTGCGGATTGACCGTCAACACGAGGATCACATCCGAGCGCCCCTTGTCGTTTTCCCGCTCATCGATCCCGAGCAAGAGCAAGGTGACGGGTTCGTGCACTTCTGCTTTCTCCGGCTGCACAGCAGGTTGTGCAGGCTGGGTTTGCTTTTCTGCTCGCTCTTGCTGCCTCACGGTTGGCGCAGGAAGGGAAGACGCCTTGGTCTTCTCCGTCCGCAGCGGGACGTACATGCTGTTTACGGTCTGTTTGATCGAAAAATAGACGTAAGTCGCATACCCTCCCAGTCCAACCAGACAGGCAATCCCCCCTGCCAGCAGGATGCGCGCCCACTTTTGCCTCGCTGTCCGCGCGATTCGCTCTTTCCTCGTCGTCTCTTTCATCCTGTGGCTACCGAGAAAGGAACTGGCTTGGCATCGTCGACAGGCTGGGAGGCAGACTGATAGCTCGGAATGATCGCCTGCAAGATTTCAATCATTTTTGAGTGATCCTCGATCAGTCCGCCCTTTTTGGCCAACTGCTCCAAACGGGAAATTGCAGACAACAGCTCGCTCCAGGAAAAGTCGAGCGGCTTTCCGATGAAAATGCGGTCGTGGCACGTCGAAGTCAGCCCTTCTTCCGCCGTCAAAAGTTCCTCGTACAGCTTTTCACCCGAACGGATGCCTGTGTAGACGACCGGGATATCTTTTTCCGGCTCCAGGCCCGCCAAGCGGATCAGGTCCTTCGCCATATCGACGATTTTGACGGGTTTGCCCATGTCGAGCACGAAAATCTCGCCACCGTGCGCCAGCGCGCCAGCCTGAATGACCAGTTGGGCCGCTTCGGGAATAGTCATGAAATACCGTTCCATCTCCGGATGCGTGATCGTCACCGGACCGCCCGCCCGAATTTGATCGAGAAAAATCGGCACGACGCTGCCTCTGCTTCCGAGAACATTGCCAAAGCGAACCGCCGCAAAACGAGTGTGACCAAAGCGGTTATATCCCTGGATCAAAAGCTCGGCAATGCGCTTCGTGGCGCCCATCACGCTCGTCGGATTGACGGCCTTGTCGGTGGAAATCAGGATGAAATGCTCGGCTTGCGCTTCCAGAGCGCATTCGGCCACATTTTTCGTTCCCAAAATGTTGTTTTTCAACGCTTCACTCGGGTTTTGTTCCATGAGGGGCACATGCTTGTGGGCGGCGGCGTGAAAGATGACGGCAGGACGATACTCGCTCATGATCGCAGCAATCCGCTGCCGATCGCGTATATCTGCGATGAGGCTTGCTGTAGACAATTCAGGAAATGCTCGCTTCAGCTCCAGACTGATCTCGAAAATGCCGTTTTCCTCATTTCCAAGCAAAAGCAGTTTCCCTGGGCCAAATCTAGCGATCTGACGGCAAAGCTCCGAACCGATAGACCCCCCGGCTCCGGTAACAAGTACGACTTGCTGGCGCAAATAACCCGTGATTTCTTCCAGATTCATTTCCACCGTCTCGCGCCCGAGCAAGTCCTCCAGCTTGACGTTGCGAATCATGCCCATGCTGATTTTCCCGCTGAGAATATCCGAGACGTGCGGCAAAATTTTGACGCTTGCCTTCGTCGTCTTGCAAATGTCAAAAATGTCGCGGATCGTTTGGCGCGACGCAGACGGCATGGCGATCACAATATCGGAAATCGCGTGCCGCTGTACGATGCGCGGGATGTCTTCCCTGCTCCCGATTACGGGCAAGCCGTACACGCGCAAATTTTGCTTGCTCGGCTCGTCGTCAATGAAAGCGATCGGCCGTTGCTCGGACAGCGGCGACCGCCGCATCTCCCTGGCAACGAGCACGCCTGCGCTGCCTGCCCCGACAATCAAGGTGCGCCTGCGATCCAGGCTCCTTTTGTCGCGCTCCTCATACCACCATTTCCACAGAAAACGCGAGCCTGTGATCCCGGCAAGCACGAACGTCCAGGCAATCAAAAACAAAGATATCGGAAACCGGATCGGCATCCACAGCCAATGCCCCAGCGTGTTCAGGAAAAAAGCGAGAATCAGGATGGACAAACTCGTCGCCTTGACAATCGAGGCAAGCTCGCCCGCACTGACGTAACGGTAGACGGGTCGGTACAACTCGGCGAGATGCATCCCCGCCAAAACGAACAGCACATGTCCAATGATCAAATAAAGAGGGCGATGCTCGTATATTTCGGCAAAAGAAAAATCAAATCGAACCAGGCAGGCCAGCCAAACAGCCAAACTGATAATTCCTGCGTCCGATAAGCTTAACCAGAATCTTCTCTTCCGGTAGCTCATATTCATCCGCTCCAGGCAGTCTAGATTCGCAATCGTGGCTGCATCTACAAGCGCCAGACAACGATATCAGACGGGCATGTTTTTTGATTCAACACGCTTTTCACATCTGCAATCACTCCGCAGTTTTGGTGCAGCAAAGACGACAGCTCAGCCCAGCTCAGATGGACGTATTTCGCGTGCGGCACAGCCAGAACCAGCGCATCGGCAGGCTGCAATTCGTGCCATTCCCTCAGCTTGATGCCGTACTCTGACCATGTCTTCTCCGGGTCTGCCAAATCGTCTGTCACCTGAACTTCCACGCCAAATTCCCGCAGCTCATGGACGATGTCGATCACTCTGCTGTTGCGAATATCCGCCACATTTTCCTTGAACGTCATCCCCAAAATCGTGACGCGTGAGCCTTGAATCGGAATATGACGCCAGATCATCTGCTTGACCAGGGAGGTCGCGACGAATTTTCCCATCCCGTCGTTGATGCGCCGTCCCGCCAAAATCACCTGCGGATGGTAGCCTACGCGCTCCGCCTGATAGGTCAAATAGTAAGGGTCTACTCCAATGCAGTGACCGCCGACCAGTCCTGGCGAAAACGGCAGAAAATTCCATTTTGTTCCAGCCGCCTCCAGCACGTCGGCTGTTTCGATTCCCAGTCGGTCAAAGATGATCGCCAATTCGTTGATCAACGCAATATTCAGGTCGCGCTGCGTATTTTCAATCACCTTGGCTGCCTCTGCCACCTGAATCGAGGACGCTTTATGAATCCCTGCTTCGACTACCAGCCCGTACATTTGCGCGATCTCGTCACACGTTGCCTGATCCTGCCCGGAGACGACCTTGACGATCTGGGCGAGTCTGCGCTCCTTGTCCCCCGGATTGATCCGCTCGGGCGAATAGCCGACAAAAAACTCTGCGCCTGCCCGCATCCCGGATGAGCGCTCCAGCGCCGGAATGCACGTTTCCTCCGTCGCGCCAGGGTATACGGTCGATTCATAGACGACAATCGCTCCTGGCTGCAAATGCTTTCCTACTGTCTCGGAGGCGAGCAGCAACGCCTTCAAGTCAGGGCGCTTGGCGTCGTCCACAGGCGTAGGCACGGTCACGATGATAAAGTCGCATTCCGCAAGCAGCCCGGGATCATCCGTATACGTGATGCTGGAACGCGCCAGCTCGTCAGCCGTCAGCTCTCCCGTCTCATCCCGCCCTGTCTGTAGCGCGGCAATGCGCGCAGCGTCCACGTCGTAGCCGATCACCGGAACCTTTTGCCCAAAAGCAGCCGCAACAGGCAAGCCCACATACCCGAGTCCTACGACTCCTACTTTTTTACGCATGGGCATCACCGTAATAATCAAGATACCAATCGACGAAACGGGAAATTCCTACCTCGACCGGAGTATCAGGCCGAAAGCCCGTTTCTGCGAACAGCGCATCGACCGAGGCGAAAGTAGCAGGCACGTCTCCTGGCTGAATCGGCATGTACTGGCGGTTGGCTGGCCGTTTCAGCTTCTGTTCCAGCAGTTCGAGGAACGAAAGCAGCTCCACAGGCCGATGATTCCCGATATTCAAGACTTTGTGCGGCGCCTTTCCGTCTTTTGGTTCAGGCAAACGATCCATGAGTCGCAAGATGCCCTCGACCACATCATCAATGTAAGTAAAGTCCCGGATCATTTTTCCGTAGTTGAAAATGCTCACTGGCTCCCCTGCCAAAATCGCCTTGGTGAACGCATAGAGCGCCATGTCCGGGCGGCCCCACGGCCCGTAGACGGTAAAAAACCGCAGCCCGGTCGCCGGAATGTTGTACAGATGGCTGTACGTGTACGCCATCAGCTCGTTCGCTTTTTTCGTGGCGGCGTACAGGCTGTTCGGCTCATCGACCCGGTCGCCCTCGGAAAAGGGGAGTTTCTTGTTCCCGCCGTAGACGGAGCTGGAAGAAGCGTAGAGCAGGTGCTTGACCCCTGTGTGCCGGCAGCCTTCCAATATATGCAAAAATCCCGTGATGTTGGAGGACGTGTATACGTGAGGGTTTTCCAGGCTATACCTGACTCCAGCCTGCGCCGCCAGATGGATGACCCGCTCCGGTTGCATTTTGCGGAACAACTCGTCCATTGTCGTCTGATCGGCTATATCTGCTTGATAGAAGTGGAACTGTTCGAACTCTTGCAGCATCGACAGTCTTTTTGCCTTCAAGCGGGGATCGTAATACTCGTTGCAATTATCCACCCCCCATACGACTTCCCCTCCTTCCAAAAGTCTTTTCGCTACGTGAAATCCAATGAATCCAGCAGTTCCTGTCACCAAAATCGACATACATTCCACCTCTTTGCTTATTCATACGGAGGTTCTAGGACAAATATGCCAGTAGGATGAGGACGGCCAGGAACGGTTCAGGAAGACTAGGACACTTTTGCCAGGCAAACAAGCTCTTGCCTGTTTTGCAAAATGGTTGTCAACTTTTTTCGTTTTTTGAATGAAATGAAAGAAGACAATCTAATCTTGTCTGACTATTTTTTCAAAGTGGAGGAGATTGATGCATGATGCTTGATGTAAAGTCCTACGGGGCGCGAGGAGATGGGGTGACAGATGATACGCAGGCGATATCCGCCGCGCTGGCAGCCGCGGTCAACCAGCAAATTCCGCTGTATTTTCCCCCGGGAACCTATATCATTGAACCGAAAAGACTGGCTGTCACACTAGGGAAAGGCAAAAGCCTGGTGCTGCAGGGTGCCGGTCCTTTTTCCGTTTTGAAACGAAAAGCCAATTCTACCGCCGAGGACTGGAGGTGGCTGTTTTCGATCACCTCAGTGGGCGGAGACGCTGATTCGTTTGTCGTGTCCAATCTGAAAATCGACTCCAATGCGCGCGAAAATCCCGTTCCGCCAGAACCATATGCCTATGAGCACTCCGCCGACTTCTACATTCGCGGCGACGGACCTGGAAGCTATATCAACTACGTGCTGCTGAGTCACATATGGTGCACCGATGCCGTAGCCGATCATTTTTACTTCGCCGGAGAAGCGAACTGCTACGTCCGCTCCGTGTCGATCAGCGACTTTACGAGCGACAACCGGACACGCACCCGCTCCGACATCACGGTCACCGGAGGCTTGGAGCGTCTGAACGCTGTCAATGTTTCCTGCGACCGCTTTGAAGTAGAGCTGAATGAAGCATACGACGGCAAGCTCCCGATGATCGCCAATCTGAGCAATATTCACTGCCGCCAACAGCTCGATCTGGAAGGGATTGCGACAGCGCCGATTCGCGTCCAGGGAAGCCACCTCGTCTCGCTTGCCAGCTTCAGCCTGAGCTGCTTGACTGGCACGATCAGCGCCTCTACCTTTTATACCGCTGCCGCGCAGAAAAACCGGGTCAACTTCATGCGGAACATGACTTTCCACCAGTGCAACTGGGTTCTGCATACAACCTCGCAAGGCGCAGCCAAAACAATCGGCAGCGGCCTGACTATCGACTACAACAACGTCGGTCTTGTGTTTGACGGCTGCTGCTTCGAGGCCGCCGATAGCGCTGCCGTGATCGATGGCTACGCGCTCAGCTTTGATCCATGGGATGTCCCGGCGCAACGAATCGTGACGGTCCGCAACTGCGCGTTCGACCCCCGCCTCAAGCAAAACCTGTACCTGAACCGCTGCGGCAATGTGTATCTGGAAAACAACCGCTACTCCGGCAGCGATCATGTGATTGCGCTGTACGGCTCCGGTTCATACCCGCTTTTTCTCACCGTGGACGGCGGAGATTTCAGCCAGGTCACCGGAAAAATGTTTTATCACAAAGCGGCTGACAAAGTCACACTTTCCATGAAAAACGTGCCCGTACCCGTCAGCCTGACGAGCGGCTACAACTCTGACAACTCTTCCTACCTCCCCAACGTGGCGATTAACGAGCGAATCGTCTACGTCAGCACTCCTCCCAGCTCGTCGGTTAAATACGGAGGGATCAAAGGCGACACGCTCCGGCTGATCACGCCTGTCAACGGGCAGCCGTGCGAGTGGATCGCTACCACGACAAACAAGACCGCCTGCACGTGGCTGGCGACCAAAACCGCAAAAAGCTAACTTTCCAGCACAAAAAAACATCCCTCCTCCCCGGTGAACTTGCCCGGGCGAGAAGAGATGTTTTTTATTAGGCAATCCGCTCCAGATCCGGATTGTATCGCTTCACATAGTCATAGATTTCGTCACCGATGAGACGCACGTGGTTCAGATCGCTTGTCTTTTCGGACAGGTGTTGAACCAATTGTTCGGTGCCTTGCTCAATCCGTCTTTTGGCTGCTTCTGGCAAGGTGAGGACGTGCGGGACGAGCAGTTGCAGGTACCAGTTCCCTTTGTCCTCCTCGGATACATCGATTTCCAGCTCCATATCTTTGCTGTCGAAATCGTAGAGGTGATTGAACAGCGCTTCTCTGATTTCCAGCGTCAGCGCGGAAATATCGATTTTTGCCACACCCAGATAATACTCCTCGTTGAACAACACGATCTTCTCGTCAATTTGCTGATACTTTTTTGCAAGCGGATTCATTGTCTCGTTCCCCTTCCAGCTATCGCCACAATCTATCCTATAGCATACTATCTCCCCGAATCATTCGGCAACAAATTCGTCGGAAAATGTTGAATAGACAAAAAGTTTCTTGTTCAAGCGGCCTTTCCCTTATGTTTGTTTCAACGCCTGATTTTCCGCAGGCGCAGGCACCTCTCGCTGAATCAGCAACGAAGCCAGCAGACCTATGCCGAGGATCAACGCCAGTAACGCAAAAGTCAGCAAGTAGCTGCCGCTTTCCATCAAACGGATAGAGATAATAGGGCCGAGACTTGTTCCCGCAAATAGAACAAACGTGTAGACCGAAACGGCAATTCCGCGCGCCTTGCCTGCCAATTGGCCGACGAAAGAGACGAGCGCTGGAACGGAGAGCGCAATGCCCGCCACAAAAATGACACTCATCGCAATCAGCAAAGGCAAGCTGGCAATCAGCCCCAACGAAGCCAAGCCTGCCATCGCCAGCAGCAATCCGCCTCGCAGAACCGCGCGAACCCCAAAGCGCATCGCTACTCTTCCAGACAAAGGAGAAATCAGCATGCCCAAAACACCGACAGAGCGAACATAAAGAACTTCTGCTTTATTCAGGCCAAAATCGGGACCGCTCAAGTAATTGCCCAAAACCGTGTACATGCTGACAAAAGACATGAGCAGCACCAATGCCACCACATAGCACAGAACAAGGTTTTTTTGCGAAAATACTTTACCGATTTGCTTCAAAGGTTCCCATATAGTCGCGTGTGGCTGTTGAATCTCTCCTTTTGGCAAGAAGCGCAGAATCAGAACCGCTGTTAAGGCATACACCCCTGCCAGGAGATAAAATACGGCGTTCCATCCGTGCTGCTCACTGATGAGGCTACTGACAACCTGCCCGACGATGCCTGCGACCAAAAACCCGGTGCTGATAAATCCGATCGTCGTCACCCGTTTGTCTGCCGGAAACATTTCTACCGCATAAGCAAGGGCAACTGGCGAAAACGTGGCTGCCGCAAAGCCTTGCAACCCTCTCAGCACAATCATCCAGGAGAAGCTTTCGACCATGCCAAGCAGCAAAGAGATGGCCGCAAGCGCAACAAGTCCAATCAAAATGACTTGCTTGCGCCCGTATTTATCCGATAATGCGCCATAAATCAGGCAGCCAATCGCAAAGCCGACCGAAAAAACACTTCCTGTAGCCGCTGCCTGCGTAGGCGTAATGCGATAAAGCTCGGCAAACAAGGAGATTAAAGGGATCGTTACATACAAACTGGACATGACGACCATGCCAGACCAGCATAAAATCGCCGCCATGAGCGAAAAGTTTCTTTTCGTTACTGCTGAACTCGCTGCTTGTGACATAAGGCACCTCTTTTCATAAATGTTGGAGCGTAAATGGACTAAGCTAGAAGCGTCTCCTTCGCTTTGATCATTTGCGGAAACTGCTTATCGTATAACGTTTTGTATCGACCGGAAAGGGTCAGCAGTCCTTCGTGCGTGCCCGCTTCGACAATCCTGCCTTTTTCCAAAACTACGATGTGATCGGCGCTTTGAATCGTGGAGAGACGATGGGCAATCACCAGGCAGGTTCGCCCGGGAAGCAGAGTGGAGAGCGCGCTTTGGATCAGTTGTTCCGATTCTGTATCCAACGCCGCTGTCGCTTCATCCAATATGATCAGGCGCGGATTTTTCAACAACGCCCTCGCGATCGACAGCCGCTGTTTTTGACCGCCAGACAGCTTGACGCCCCTTTCTCCGACCAACGTATCGTACCCTTGCGGAAAAGCTTCAATAAACGCCAGAGCATTCGCAGCTCTCGCCGCTGCCTCGATCTCTTCGCGAGTGGCCTGTGGCTTTCCGTAGGCAATATTGTCCCGAATCGTTCCGTTAAGCAAGATGACATCCTGTGATACAATCCCGATTTGCGTGCGGAGCGATTCAAGCGTGACATCTGTTAGTGGATACCCATCGATGAAAATCGCTCCTTTTTGCACATCGTACAGACGGGCAATCAAGTGCGCGATGGTCGACTTCCCGGAACCAGACGAGCCAACCAATGCGGTAACTTGTTGAGGCTCTATTTGCAAATAAAAATTTTCCAAGACTGGCACGCCTTTTTCATAAGCGAAATCCACATTGTCAAACAGAATCTCTCCTTGAATGGGTGGTAAAATGATCGCTCTCTCTTTGTTCCGCACTGCTGGCACCGTCACCAGCACTTCATGGATTCGTTCATAGGCAGCCGAAGCTTGTTGAATTTTACTAACCATTCGGCTGAAGGAACGAACAGGTCCTTGCAGCAGACGCAAGTAAGCCAAATAGGCGACAATGTCTCCTACAGTAATGTGGTTGTGCATCGCCTGCCACGCACCAAAAAGCAGTACGAGTGTCATTCCGATGTAATTCAGCCACTCGATAATCGGCGGGAAGGACGCGGACAGCCGGGAAGCTTTCACGATTGAGGCCCGATTGATCTCGGTCAGTCCAGCGAATCGATCGATTTCATCGTTCTCGCTCGCAAATGATTTAATCACGCGAATCCCTGACAACGTATCCTGCAAATGATTGCTCAATTCGGCAGAGGATTGTCGTACCGTTCGATAGACCGACTTGATTCGTCCGCTGAAAAACCGCGACGTGTAGAACAGAAAAGGAAACGTGCTCATCAGCAAGAGCGCCAGTTGCCAGTCGACATACAGCAAATAACCGCATATGGCGATAAACGTGAAGAAATCGGCCACAATGGATAATGTGTCGGCAGAAACCAGTTCCTGCAACTGGTTGACATCACTCGTCAATCTGGACATGAGATCGCCGGTGCGGTTGCGATCGAAAAAGTTCAAATCCAGGTTCACGGTATGTCGGTACAGCTTGTTCCGCAGCTGTGAAATCGCTCCTTGGCTGACAATCGTCATCACGAAGCTGCTAACAAACCGAAACACTCCCAACAGCAGCGCAGCTCCAACGATCGCGGCTCCCAGTTCAAACAAGGCAGCAACTTGTTGCTCGGGGATGACCTGATCAATGACGACTTTCGTCCACTGCGGAATGATAAATTCAAGGACGGAAATCGCCAGGATAGACAGAGCGGCTACCAAAACAAACTTCCATTGCCCTTTTGCTTGAAAAAACACCTCCCGGAGCATTTCTGAAAACAATCGATAACGGTGGGAACGGGATTTCATCGCATCACCTGAATTTCTTTTTAAAATAGTAAGACTATCTAACTATATGCACAAAAAAATTATCTGCCCACCCCTAACCTTTTTTCTATACTTCCATTCAATTTAACCAGAATTTTCTCAAACAGCTTGCGTTCCTCCGCATCCAAGTCGTCAAGCAAGGAAGCGCAGGTCGCCCAAAAGGTCGGCAGCACATTGTCAATCAAGTCCACTCCTTCTTCGGTAATACGGACATGAATCATGCGGCGATCTTTGGCGCTTTGCTCGCGGGCAATCCATTTTCTTTTTTCCAGCCAGTCGAGCAGAGCTGTTACAGAAGCCCGGCGAATCCCCAGCCGATCTGCGATGGCCGAAGGAGTGACCAGTTCTCTTTCCTCATGCAGCAGAAGCAAAAGCAACAAATCCAGCTTGCTCTCGGTAATTCCGAACGCAGACAAATCCTCGTCGATCACATCCAGGACATTGTCACTGAGCCACAACATCAGCAATCCCATCTGAGCCGATTTGCGATCCGTTCCCTTTGCCATCGTGTTGTTCATCAGTTGCAAATAAGGAGCGATCCCTAATTTGGGCAACTGTTGATCCACTGTGCTTTCTTTTGCCATGACATCACCTCTGTAATTCAATTAGATTATCTAACTAAATTCAGTTATATCTTATTTTGCCTGATCTTGCAAGCAGGAAACTTCTCGGTGAAGCCAACGGACACCTCCCTAACGAAATGAGGTTGCGCGGGTTTGGCACGACGGGAGCGTCCTTCTCTGGGCGCGGTGCCTTTTTATATATTCTGCTGTCTGTTTTGCAAAAAAGCTGCCACAGCAGCGTGTTTACACGCATCTGCCTACCTGCCTCGGTTAGCAAAAAGAGCCTGCCACCTTGGGCAAGCTCCTCTGCTTTTGCAACATTTTTTACAGCAAAGTCGAGCCGTCCGCTACAGCCTGGGCGTCCTCGCGGGTGATGAGAACAGCCCGCGCCTTGCCTCCGCTCTGTCCAGCGACGTAGCCGTCCGCCTCCATCATCTCGATCAGGCGGGCAGCGCGGTTGTAGCCGACCCGGAAGCGGCGTTGCAGCCCGGATGCCGAAGCCTGACCCTGGTCTGCCACGAACAGCAGCGCCTCCATATACAGCGGATCATCCCCTGCATCAAAAGATTGCACCTGCTGCTCCAAATCTTCCTTGCTGAACAGGTACGACGGCTTGCGCTGCTTCTTGATCGCCTGCGTAATGCGCTCGATCTCATCGTCAGAGACGAAGTTGCCCTGCAAACGCACCGGGGTGGTGCCGCTCTCCAGGAACAGCATGTCGCCTCGTCCCAGCAACCGTTCCGCCCCCGACTGGTCGAGGATCGTGCGGGAATCCACCTGGGAGAATACGGCAAACGCCAAACGCGTCGGCACGTTTGCCTTGATGTTGCCCGTAATGACGTCCACCGAAGGCCGCTGGGTCGCGAGCAGCAAATGAATGCCGCAGGCGCGCGCTTTTTGCGCAATCCGGATGATGCAATCCTCCACATCCTGCGGGGAGACCATCATCAAGTCTGCCAACTCGTCAATGACAATCACGATATACGGCAGCTGATCGTCTGTCGTCTGGTTGTAGCGATCAATATCCCGCACACCTGCGTCGACAAACAGGGCATAGCGCTTTTCCATTTCCTCGACCGCCCATTTCAGCGAGGCTGTCGCCTGCTTCGCGTCGGTCACAACAGGTGTGACGAGGTGCGGCAAATGGTTGTACGGTGCCAGCTCGACCATTTTCGGATCGATCAGCAAAAGCCGTACTTGTTCTGGCGTCGCTTTGTAAAGCAGGCTGACGATGATCGAGTTGATGCAGACGCTTTTCCCTGATCCGGTCGAGCCTGCGATCAGGCCGTGCGGCATTTTTTTGATATCCGCAATAATCGGCTCGCCGCCGATGTCCATGCCGAGGGCTACTGCCAATGGCGACGAATGCTGCTGGAACTTTTCCGATCCGATGATCTTCTCGATCAGTACAGGCTGGCTCGCCAAATTCGGAACCTCGATCCCGATCGCGTTGCGTCCCGGGATCGGCGCTTCGATCCGAATGTCTTTGGCCGCCAGATTCAGCTTGATGTCGTCGACCAAGCCGGTAATTTTGTTTACCTTCACGCCAGGAGCAGGCTGCAGCTCAAAGCGCGTGACGGAAGGGCCTTTGACGATCCCGACGACTGTTGCGCTCACGTTGAAGTTGGACAACGTTTCTTCCAAAAGCAGCTTTTGCAGCTGCGTATGCTCATCGTCGTCATCGCTTGGCGGCGGGCTCGGATTCAACAGCGCAAGCGTCGGCAAGCAGTACGGAGGTTCCGCGATTTCCGCTTCGCTTGGCTCGGATGGTGTGCTTGATTGCGCCGTACTTGCAGGTGGATTCGCGCTCGGACCCGGTGTTGCCACCCCGGCGGCTGGCGATGTCTGGAAGCCAGTCTGTTGTCCAGCGTTTGGCAGCTGGATCACGGGTGCTTGCGGTGCTGGTTGGGCGTTCTCTGTAGCAGCATCCGCCGCTAAAGCCGGGGATGCTTCGGCTGTTTCTGGCTTCGCTTCTGCTACGGTCAAGGTTGCTTCGGCCGATTCCAGCTTCGCTTCTGCTACGGTCAAAGTTGGCTCGTCCGATTCCGGCTTCACTCCTGCCACGGTCAAGCTTTCTTCGCCCATTTCCGGCTTCGCTCCCAATATGGTCAAAGTCGCTTCATCCGACTCCAGCTTCGCTCCTACCACAGTCGACGTTGCTTCATCCGACCCTGACTTCGCTCCCGCCACGGTCATTGTCGCTTCATCCGCCCCTGACTTCGCTCCCGCCACGGTCAGCGTTGCTTCATCCGACCCCGACTTCGCTCCCGCCACGGTCAGCGTTGCTTCATTCGACTCTGGCTTCACTCCTGTCACGGTCAACGTTGCTTCACCCGACTCCGGCTGCTTCACGCTCGCCACAGACGAAGCTTCACCACCCGACTCCGGCATCGCACGCGCCAAAAGACGGTTGACATCCGCATCAAAATGATTGTTGCTTCCCGTAACAGCAGGCTTGGCGCTATCGACTATTTGCCCTTGTCCGTGAACAGCCGCGAAGCCCTCCTCGATTCCTGTGCGCACGGCGTCGCCTAGCGCTGCGATCAGCTTTTGCTGCGCCTGCATATCGCTCTCGTCGGTCACCGAACGCCCCTGCGCTGTTAACGTCGCCCCCGCTGCTTCCGCGCTTTCGACCGCTTCACCTGCACCCGCTTGTTCTCGCACGACCACAAGCTCCACGTCAGGCTGTGCCTGCCCCTCCGCGATCTCCTCAGTTGCCGCGGCTTCGTGAAGTTCTCCCTCTGTCTCGGCTTGTCCCGCTGCAAACGCTGACTCTCGCTCCAATCCTGCGCTTGCGCCGCCACGTTCCGCATCCGCCAACTCGCCATCTGCTTCGGTTGCCGTCGCATGATCGGTCGAGAGCACAACCGCTTGCGCCTCGCCTTCCTGATGAACCGCGCCGCTCGCTGCCCTTTGCTGCCATTCTTGCATGTTTTCTGGACCTGGACCTGACTCATACGCCCCGTCCAGCTGCTCTGTCTGCCCTGGTTCAGTCGTCCATTCAGTTAGCTGCCCGACTTCTGTCTTCTCGCCGTCTCCGTGTTCACCGCCAACCATTTCTGGCGGCTCCACAACAATACGTCCAGGCTCCGAAACCGCTGCTTCCGCCTGCGAAGCCACAAAGGCCGCTGCTGCTGCCTGGTCCTGTGCATCCGCGATTTCCTCTGCTGCCTGCTCAAGCGGAACAGCTTTTTCCCCACCTTGCTCGCTGACCCAGCTGTCCGCCTTCGTCGCGCTTGCGGCATCAATGGTTGAATCGCTCGCAAAATCGTTTGCGGGGTCGCTTGCTGAACCCGCATCGCTCGCTGAATGCACATGCTCCCACGTCTCATCCGGGAAATAACGCTCGCTAATTTCCTGCTCCCACTGCTTGAGCTGCTGGAGATGCTCCTCCTGCTCCAGACGCGGGTACACGATACCGCCTGTCGTATGGATGCGATGCTCAGCCTCACGGGTAGCTGGGGTGATTTTGCCATACACGGGCGACACAATCTCCGATGGCTGGTACGCCTTCTTTCCTTCCGCAATCGAAGGCGCGCGCCCTGCGCTGTCCGGCTGTTTGACAGGCTCCCTTCTCGGTGTCTCGCGTTTGTACTCGGTGGTAGCAGACGGCTTTTTGTCTGCGCCCGTCTCTATAGGCTTGTCCGGTATGTATTCTTCGCGAGCAGCACGAAAAGACTCGCGGGAAGACTCCCTGACGCTTGGCTCCCGCCGTTCACGCACGGGCGGCTGAACTCGCTGGGCCTCTTCTGTCGCCTGCTGCTTCATTCTCTCTTTTCGCTTGTTCTCCAAATAATCGTCTGGCACGACAGGAAAACGAAACTGACGATCCCTGCGTGGACGCGCATCCTCTATATTCCGGCTACTTACCCGCTCTTTCGGGTAAATGCTTTTCGTCTTCGCTTGGGGCTGGCGGGGAGCCGGGCTTGCAGGAGGAGGACTCGCTGCCGGACGCCCTTCCACTACTTCATCTTGCTCCTCTTCGCCCTGAAAAAATTTCATCAGCTTTTGAAGCCACAACCACATGCTGCAACGTCCTTTCTTTGCTAACCATCTATTCCCTTTCATCTTACCATGAAATCGGCACCGAATTAGACCGATTGTGATTTTTTTCCGTATTTGCGAAACCTTTTCTTTACTAAAACGTAATACATAGAGGAACAAAAATACAAATACATAGGGGAGGAACACAGCATGTGGAAAAAAGGAAGTGCCCTACTGCTCGCAGGTATGCTGGTACTCACTGGATGTGCTGGTGAGGCTTCACTGGTGCGCGATTCGATCGTGGCATCCATCGATAAACCAAACTACGACTTCCAAGGCACTGTGAAATTGACCGGAGACGTAGACAAATTGCCTCAGGCATTTGGGGAAACCAATCCTGACAAAGAAGGACAAGCCATTTTGTCCGCTTTGAAAGCAGGGGTAACAGTAAAAGGCTCCCAGCTTGACTTGAAAAACGCAAAAGTTCAACTGGAAGTAAACGACGACAAACTGCTGCGCGACAACAAGCTCTGGACTGGCGACAAAAAAGCGTCTGTTGAGCTGCTCGTAAGCGACGACAAAGTATTCGTGAAATCTCCGCTCGACAACAAATACTTGGCTGTGGATGCAAACACTTCCGGCGCTTTCACTGGCGTAAGCGGAAACGACAAGGCAAACCCGGCGAAACTCAAAGAATACCAAGACAAAATGAACAAGCTGACGCTTGACTTCATCAAAAAATACGTAGGCAAATACGGCTACAAACTGGCTGATGCGAAAAACCTCGGCACAGAAACCGTAACCTTGCCAAACGGCGAAAAAGTGGAAGCGACTCACGTAAACGTGAAGATCGATGCCAAAGAACTGGTAAAAATGTTCTTCTTCACTGCTAACGATGCGGTAGCAAGCCAAGACGTCAAAACGTTCGCAATCGACATGCTGGTGCTGACCAATTCCCTGACAGAAGAAATGTATCCGGAAATGGGCAAAACGACAGAGGCAGAAAAACGTGCCAATGCCGAAGCTACCATCAACGAAGGCTTGAAAGAAGCAAAACAATGGCTGGAAGAGACAGGCAAAACATACACACCTGAAAAAATCGTAGAAGAAATGAAAAAAGAAGGCTTCCACAAGCTGGCTTGGAACCTCGACTTCTACGTAGACAAAAACAAAATGCCTGTTCACCAAAAGAGCGACCTGAGCGTAACGTTCCAGGCGCCAGAAATGAAAGAGCCTTTGACAGTCGGTCTGTTTGCTGATCAATACGCGTTCAACTTCGGAAAAGCAACCAAGTTCGAAATCCCTGCAAAAGACGCTTACCTGACAGCGGAAGACCTTTACAAAGACGAAAAAGCGATCAACAACTTCAGCGACAAAGGCTTCATGCGCCACTTTGCACAAAGCCTGGTGGACGATCTGAAATGGCAAAAAGAACTGGAAGCGGAGTGGGCTGAAGAAGTAACTCCGGCTACTCCTTAACAGCAGCCTTAGCTGCACTTGTACAAAAAAAGCACGGCGCATTTACGCGTCGTGCTTTTTTTCGTAGGCGAGGATGCCCGCCTGCTCCAGATAGGCCAGGACCGCAGCAACCGACTCCTCAATCGACTGCTCGCTGCTGGCGACGACAAGCTCTGGCTGATCCGGCTCCTCGTAGGGCGCAGAAATTCCGGTGAACTGGCCGATCTCCCCGCGCCGCGCCTTTTGATATAGCCCTTTCACGTCTCGCCGTTCGCATTCTTCCAGCGGACATTGGACGTAGACTTCGATAAATTCCCCTGCCGCTACCAAACTGCGCGCCAGCTCGCGATCCGAGCGATACGGCGAAATAAACGCGGTCAGGACAATCACGCCTGCATCCACAAACAATTTGGCAACCTCGCCGATGCGGCGAATGTTCTCTTTTCGGTCCTCTTCCCCGAATCCCAGTCCCTTGTTCAAGCCGTGACGGATATTGTCGCCATCCAGCACATAGCTCGCCAAGCCGCGCTGATTCAGCTCGTGCTCGACCGCGTTGGCCAATGTCGACTTGCCCGCCCCGGACAAGCCCGTGAACCAGAGAACAGCGCTTTTATGTCCAGCGCGCTGCTGCCGCTGTTCTTTCGTCACCGTTGTCGGGTGCCACACAATATTCGCAGCACTGTCGTTCGCCATAGTCGTTCCCCTTTCTTCCCTTCCTTGCCAAAAAGCTGCTTGCCTGGTCATACGGAGATCGGCCGCAACCCCTCGATCAGCACTTGCGCCACTTCCGGACGGCTAAATTCCGCTGGCGGAGCTTCGCCGCGAGACAGCATTTCCCGCACCTTCGTTCCCGACAAGGCGACATGGTGTTCAGCGCTGTGCGGGCACGTCTTCGCAGATGCCATATTGCCGCATGTCTTGCAGTAGAAGCTGTTCTCGAAAAACAGAGGCGTGATGCCCAGTTCCTCAGGCTGGAACTGGCGGAAAATATGCTGGGCGTCATATGTACCGTAGTAGTTGCCGACACCCGCATGGTCCCTGCCTACGATAAAATGAGTGCAGCCGTAGTTTTTGCGCACCAGCGCGTGGAAAATGGCTTCGCGCGGCCCGGCGTAGCGCATCGCGGCAGGAAACACGGCCAGTTCGACCCGCTCAGCCGGGTAGTATTTGTCCAGGAGCACCCGATAGCTTTTCATCCGCACTTCGGCCGGAATATCATCGGATTTCGTCTCGCCCACGAGCGGATTGAGAAACAGGCCATCGACGGTTTCCAATGCCGATTTCTGGATGTACTCATGCGCCCGATGCACAGGGTTGCGCGTCTGGAAGCCGACGACCGTTTTCCAGCCTTTGGCGGCAAACGCCGCTCTCGTTTCCACCGGGTCGAAATGGTGAGCGGCAAACGCCCCTTTATCAGCTCGCCGCACCAACGTAATCGGCCCGCCGAGATACACATCAGGACGTTCCAGCAGCTTTTTCACGCCGGGATGGTTCTCGTCGTCCGTGCCGTATATGAGGCGCGCTTCCTGCCGCTTATCCGGGGAATAAATGTCGGAAATTTCCAACAGGCCGTACACCTCGCCCTGATAGACCAGGCGCACCGCGTCTCCTGCTTGCAGACTTCCTGCCACAGCTGCTGAAACGGGAAGCGTGATCGGAATGCTCCAGACCGATCCATCGGCCAGCCTCATGCGTTCCACGACAGATGTATAGTCGTGCCGATCCAAAAATCCGGCAATCGGACTGTATCCTCCGATCGCGATCAGCTCCAAATCTGACAGGGCAAAAGCATCCAGTTCGACCTCTGCTGTCGCACGGGACAGGTCCGCGGTCGGATCAAAACGGTTTACCAGTACGTTGCCATGCGGAATGCTACCACTCACTTTCAAGCCCTCCTCATCCATATCCGTTTTCTCTATCTTCACACTCACTTGGCGAGATGCAGCCCGCACTCTGTCTTGCCCAGATGCGACCAGCGACCAGCGCGTTCGTCTTCGCCCGCTCTGACCGGACGCGTGCATGGCGCGCAGCCGATGCTCGGATAGCTTTGGTCGTGCAAAGCATTGTACGGCAGCTCGAACACACGAATGTACTGCCACACCTCTTCTGCCTTCCAGTGAATCAGCGGGCAAATTTTCAGCGACTGAAACTTCTCGTCGCGATTGACAAACTGGACGTCTGCTCTTGTCGCAGACTGTTCGCGGCGCAGTCCTGACATCCAGGCCACAGTGCCCTTCAACACGCTTTCCATCGGCTGCACTTTGCGCAAGTGGCAACACAGATCCGGCTTCGCAATCCACAGTTCGTCGCCGTGCTCTGCTGCCTGCTGGGCAAGCGACAGCTGCGGCTCCTTGATCGTCAATTGCAGCGCAGGATAGCGGGCGCGCACTTTTTCAATCAGCTCATACGTCTGGGCAAAGTGCAGATGGGTATCCAAAAACGTGACGCGGGCGTCTTTTTTCACATCGCTGATCATGTCGATGAGCACCATGGCTTCTGCCCCGAAGCTGCATGAATAGATCAGATCATCGCCAAACGTCTCGTAGGCCCACTTGATGACATCGACGGTATCTCCCTTTGCCAGCGTTTTGTTGATCGCGGCAAGCTGCTCGGCTGTTGCCGTGTCGTAATGTAAACGGCTCATATGCCCCCTCCTTGATCGTTGATGGAACTGTTTTCCCTGCGAATCAGCCGGATCAGTCCTACGAAGCCCAATGTCGCTACGAATACGCTCACGAGCACGACGAGCGTGTACAAATCCGAGCGCAAAAAGAGATGGACAAACGCGAAGGAAACGACCAGCGAGGAAACAGGCGAGACAATCCAGACCATGAGAATTTGCTTGATAATCCCTTTTTGCCACAAAACAAAACCTCGCTCAGACGTCCCGACACCCAAAATCGCGCAAGTAGTCGCCTGCGTCAGAGGCACGGGAATCCCGAACAAAGACGCGACGATCACCAATGTCCCACCCGTTGCCGATACGGCACTCCCTTGTAAAAGCGACAGCGACGTAATTTTCTTGCCGTTCGTTTCCAGCACTTTTCCGCCCAGCAACAGGCACCCGGCAGCGACGGCCAAACCGCCGAGCCACACGCCGGAGTCGGTCGACATCAAGCCTGCTCCCACTAACGGGCCAACCGCATTCGCTACGTTGTTCATTCCGGCTGAAAACGCTTCGTATACCCCACACAAAACGAGCAAGATCGTCAGCCAGCGCTCTCCTTTGGAGCCTGGTTTTTGCAAGTCTGGCCAGCGCCGCTCCACACGGGAAATGACCCTCCCGGCGACGTAGGCTCCGATAAAAGCCGCGATTGGCACCACGATCCAAAAGAACAGAATGACGAGAATGTGCCCCACAAACAGCGACTGATAAGCAAGCCCTACCCCGACAATCGAGCCCACCGTCACTTCGCTGGTCGAGAGCGGAATCCCGAGCAGGTTGGCGCCGAAAAGCGTCAGTGTGGCGGAAGCAAGGATGATCACGACGACCTCGATGCTGAGCAAATTCGTCGGAATAATTCCTCCGCTAATCGTCTTGACGACCTCGCCGCCGCCAAGCACAGCTCCAAGCAGAGCCGCGATGGCGACGAGAATCATCGCAAGCAGCTTGCTTTTAACCGCTCCGCTGCCGTATGCTGCACCCATCGAAGCAGCAGTCCCGCTTGCGCCGATATTCATTGCAAAAAACAAAGCGATGGCGATGGCGACGTAACTCCAATCCACGAGCAGCCCTACCTCCTGTCATGCCAATCTGTTTTTCCAAAAAAGCAGGGGCGCCGGATTCGTTACACTGGCGATTTGCTCATGCGGATGGATTCCTTGGGCAAAGCTTTCCAGGCTATCGTCGATGACGATGCGCCACCCCATTTTTTTCGCCACCTGCTGTGTACGCTGGTTGGCGCAAAAGAGTGGCACATTCTCCCAGCCAGCCCCTGCAAAATCCGCCAAGGCAGGCAAAACCTCGCCGTCATCGGCTGCAAACCAGTCAAACGGCCGCTTTTTTATCCAGGAAACAATCGGATGCGTCTCCTCCCACTCCAGGACTCCCCCTGCTGTGAGATGGATGACATCTGCCGCCGGATGGGCAAGCGCTGCCACGCCTTTTGAGCGCAGATGCAAAACCCGCTGTTCCCCGTTCTTTTGCACAAGCTCCTCGATCAAAGCCGACGAAGCGAGCGACTCGGCAAAGACCCGCTCCGGATACAATCCTCTGTCCGCCAGAAACAGGGCTGTACGCTCCCCGCGCACGGCGAGCTTGCACGTCAGCTTTCGCAGGTCAAAGCGGCGCCTGCCAAGCTCCGCGAGAAACGCCCTCGCTTGCCGCTCGTCGTCGAGCAGCACCCAGCTGTATGCCGCCATGTCTTTTGGCACGCCCAAGCATTCCGCTGCCAGCAAGGGTCGCTCCGCAAGCGGCAGGGGGACCACTTCTGCCCCGAGCTGCTCCAGGCGGTTCGCCAGCAGTTGGCTGCCTGATCCTGTCCCGGTTGCCACGGCCACCCGCTGTCCGAACAGTGGCCGAGACTCGTACCAGTTCAATTGCTCGCGAAGCTGCACCACTTCGCCGACAATGATGATCGCAGGTGCCGCAAAACCTGCTTTGGCTACATCCTGATCGATCGTCGCAAGCCTGCCGACCAATGTTTGCTGCTCGCCAACCGTGCCCCATCTGACCAGGGCGACTGGGGTATTTCCCGCTTTTCCGCACGCAAGCAGTTGCTCTTGAATGTGCGGCAAATTTTTCACGCCCATGTAAATCACGAGCGTCTCCACTCGGGACAATGCCTGCCAATCCGCTTGCTTGTCGGCATTTTGCTCGCAGAGATGTCCGGTGACAAAAGCGACGGAGGAGCTGAACTGGCGATGGGTCAACGGAATGCCCGCATAGAGCGGCGCAGCCATGCCGGAGGTAATCCCCGGCACGATCTCATACGCCACGCCATGCTCCACGCACATTTGCGCCTCTTCGCCGACCCGGCCGAACATGCTCGGGTCCCCGCCTTTCAGGCGCACGACGTTATTCCCCTGTTTGGCTTCTCGTATCAGCAGGAGGTTGATCTCTTCCTGCGGCAGCGTATGGCTGTCTCTTTCCTTGCCGCAGTAAATGAGTCTGGCTTCCCTTTTGACATGGGAGAGGAGCAACGGACTAGCCAGACGGTCGTAGACGACGACATCCGCATTTTGCAGCGCCTCCATCCCGCGGATGGTAAGCAGTTTCGGATCGCCGGGGCCTGCCCCTACAAAGACGACTCTGCCAGCATTCATTGTTGATCACTCCTCCTTGACGCCTTCCTAGCATGAAAAGCAAAGCTGCCTGTTTCACATCCGGTTAGCTGAACCGGGATGTCTCCACGACGTAGCCGACTCCCTGACGGCCGAGCGGCTTTTTCTCGACCAGGCTCAGCTCCTTGACCTTCGGCGGGACAATCGTGTGCCGAAGCAGGTTGTTTTCCGCAGTGGAAAAGGCACGCTCATCCGATTTCGCAATCACGACCACGGTCAGCAACTGGCCTTCTTCCAGCACAGCCTCCAATTTGTACAAATAGCTCTCGGCTTGTTCCTCTGCCATGGCACTCCCTCATTTCCTCAGATTGCGTTTTTCGCTCGGCTTGGTTATGCGGTTTGCAAAATGCTGTCGACTTGCTCCTGAATCCGGGCAAGCCCGACCCGTTCGACGTAGCGCCAGTATTCCTCGCCCTCCAGCCGCTCTTCCTTGTAAAGCGCGATCAGCTGCGCCAGGAAAGCCCCCAGCCTGTCTACGGTGACGCGCGCGTTCAGCTTGCGGTTGAATTGCGGCTCTTCCAGCGTTCCGCCTACGTGGACATCAAAAGCTTCGACCATCCCGGCTGGCGTCTTCACCAGCGCGCCTTGCAGACCGATGTCGGCAATCTGGCGTTGTCCGCACGAGTTCGGGCAGCCGATCATGTGGATGCGCAGCGGTGTGTCGAGCGAAACCGCATCATCCAAATATTGCGCCAGCCCGCGCATTCTTTCTTTTGTCTCGACGATAGCCAGATTGCAATACTCGATGCCTGTGCAGGAGACGGCATATCCGACAAACGTATTCGGCTTTAGTTTGAAACGGTTGACAATCAGCGGTTCTTGGCGGAACGCCGCCACTTTTTCTTTCGCAATATTGCGGATCAGGATATTTTGCGTGTTGCAGGCTCCGATCGTGCCATCCCCGTATTCGTCTGCCAGACGAGCCAGTTCGATCAGCTCCTCCGCGTTCATGCGCCCGACGGGGACAGACAGCCCTGCGTAGTACAATCCTGGCTGGCGCTGCTCGTGCAGACCGTAGAAGTAACCGCCGTTCCAGCCTTTCGTCAAATCCTCTCCGCCAGCTTCCAGCTCGCCTACCAGTTGGACAAGCTCTTCCTTGAACTTCTCCGGTCCCCAGTCCGCCACCAAAAATTTCAGGCGGGCATGCGTGCGCTTTTGCCGATAGCCGAAGTCGCGGAACAGCGTCGTGACGCCTGCCGCCACTTTGACGACTTCTTCCGGACGGACGAAAATATCGAGCTTTTTCGCCAAATACGGCTTTGCCGACAAGCCTCCGCCCACCCAGACGTGAAAGCCGATGACTTCTTCGCCAGCGATGACTTTTTTTGCCGGAGTAAAGGCGAGATCGTTGATTTGCGCATGGGCAGCGTTGTAAATGTTCGCAGATACGGACATTTTGTATTTGCGCGGCAGGTTGGAGAAGTCGCGGTTAAGCAGGAAAAACTGCTCCAGCTCGGCTACGATCGGGCGCGTATCCAGCACTTCATGCGGATCGATTCCTGCGAGCGGATTGCCCATGATCTGCCGCGGACAGTCTCCGCAAGCTTCGAAGGACGACATGCCAGCGGCACCGAGCCGATCAAAAATGTCTGCGAGCGACTCTACGGTCAGCCAGTGAAACTGGACAGCCTGGCGCGTCGTTACGTCGACCAGATCGCGGCCGTAATCCTGGGCGATTTTGGCAAGCACTCTCGCTTGCTCGCTGCTCATGATCCCGCCAGGTATGCGCACACGCATCATGAAGTGGCCGTCTTTCGGGCGTTGCTGATAGACACCGGCCCACTTGAAGCGGTCCATATCAGAAGATTCGATCGATTCGAAGCCTTCTTTGGAATAAGTGTTGACGATTGTCTCGATGACATCCAGTCCGTCCTTTTCCAGCTTGGTAAATTCCATTTTGTTCAGGGACGGATCATCTGCCCACTTCCACTGTTTTCTCTCTGCCATGCTCATACACGCTCCTTTGCGTAAAAAGGTCTGTTACAAGTGCCATGCGAATCGATTGGGCAATCCAATCAGCAATCAGCGGATGGGGCAAATACGCGCTGCCGTTATACCGATACGACAACTCTGCCAGCCGTGCCGGAATCGCCTTGCGGGTGAAATACCCTTGACTGACAAACAGAGGGAGCACGATGACCTCCCCTTTTTCCGAGAGCGCCACGACTTGTTCCCGCAGCGTGTCTGGCCGAAGCGTCGCATATCCGGCTGCAGCAAAGGCATAGCGGTTTTGCAGGCGAAACGTCATGCGGCGCAGCAGCTTTTCCCACCGCTCCTGGCATCCCGGCCAGTCGCTGCCGTGACCGACGAGCAACAACGCTTCCTTGCGAGGATCTTTTGCCAGCTCCATGGCGCGCTGTCCGACGATCTGCTCCACCAGCGAATGATCTTCCAACGGCGGACACCATAAAATCCTCGCCCGAACAGGAATGCGCACCTGCTCCGTCTCCCAGGTGGGCCAAGGCGTAAGCCCCAGCATCGCCCGTATCTCTGTCACATGATTGCTGCCCGCCGAGGCAAACAGAGGAACCACGACAATCCGCTTCGCTCCGGATGCCTCCAGACGCTTCCACTCGTCGCTGATGCTGCGCCCTTCTACTCCCCCCAGATAGGCGACCCGGGTCGGCAGCTCGCTCTGGCACTGCCTGACTGCTGATTCAACCAGATTCAGCCAGTCGGGATCGGGAGAACCGTGAGCGATTACCAAAGCCGCAGTTTTTGCCATCGGATATACCCCTCATCCAAACTTATTTAGTAAATCATATGTGTTTACTCGGAATTATAAATGGGTTGCTTTTCCGCGTCAACAATCAATTCGTATTTCTTCGGTATAATCTTCACGAAAATAGCTTCTTTTCTGTATTTTCCCCCGAAAAGTCATGAAAAAAAGCTGCCGGCGCACCGACAGCTCACTCTTCTTCGTGTTTCTTTCTCGTTCGACGATACAATAAGTCCAGACTTTCTTTTAACGTCTCGTACTCTTCTTCCCGCAAGCTCTCGATTTGCTGGATGTAGGAAATCGTCTGCTTCCGGATTTCTTCTGTCAGTCGGTCGGTTTCGGAGTCGCTTTTGGCATCGTGCGTCTCCGTCCAATGGGTCGCAAAGTTGGCTGTCAGCGCACCGATCATGCCAATCCCTGTCACCATCAAAATCGTCGCCATGATCCGCCCGCCTGACGTCACAGGGGAAATATCCCCGTACCCTACCGTCGTCGTCGTCACGATCGACCACCAAAGCGCATCGGTGAAGCTCTTGATATTTTCGTTCACGCCGTATTCCAGCAAATAAATCGCTGTCGAGCTCCAGAGCATGATAATCGTAACGACCCCGAGAACTTGCCGCATAGGGCCGGAGCGGATGACGCCAAGCAAAAACGGAGAAGCCCGCACAATGCGCACCAAACGCAGGACACGCATGAACCGGGCCAAATACAAATACTGGTCCAAGGGAATCATCGCCACCAGATCGAACCAGTTGGAGATGACAAACTGCCGCTTGTTTTTTGCCTTCCACAAGCGAACCATATATTCTGCGATGAGCATGACGATAAGCCCGTTGTCGACCCAATGCATCAATTCGTCTGTCAGCAGCGGGTGGTTCGAGAAATCAGCAAAAAGCAAAATTGCATACGTAATTACTAGCATGATGACGAATATCTCATACATGACGCGCCAAAACACGAAGGACTCCTCCCGAGGACCGATCCCGCTTTTCTATATCTTAGTAGCTGATGAGAGCCGCCATCAGCAAGCCTGCCGCAATGCTCAGCCGGGAGGCGAAAATGCCGACAGAAACGTTGCCGTTCGGGATTTCCGACACCACTTTGAACGGCGTGATCCACTCGAACAAATAAAAAATAACGACTTGAAACACCATGCCAACCAATCCCCACACGACCAGATCCAACAGGTTGACGGAGTGATAGACAGCGGATGCAAGCACGATCGCCAGACCGATAATTTTTCCGCCCAAATCGTGTGCCGCTGCTTTCGCCGCCGCCATTTTTTTCGGGTCGTCTGTCTGTGCCCCGTCTTTGATCAACGCAAATTCCTTATACGGAGTCGTAAACGTAAAAACGAAAATGCCGACTGCCAATATCGGAATAGTCACGGCCAAATAGGCCAAAAAATTGAGTATGTAACTCCATTGTGTAATCATGCCGCACTCCTCTCCTTTTCGTTACCCTTTCATGCCGACCGGCAAGTAATAGGACAAGTTGTTGGTGATCGGGCCGCCGACACGGGCCACGACCGCAGACGCTTCTCCGCCAATCCAGAAGGAGCCCCACAACAGCCTGCCTTGATACGGGCCTGACAGCGTCTGTACCGTAATCTCGGGCAATTCCACCCGCTTTTGATAAATCATCGGCTGCTCCCAGTAAAATTCCTCCTGATCTTTTTCGACCAGTGTCCCATCGGCTGCAAACAGCGCGACACCGCCACCCTCTCTGCCGAAAATCGGCTTGGTGACATAGTCATTCGCTCCTGCAAACCGATTTTCGAAGTACGTTGGAAGCATGTACGTCTCGATGATCGCGTGTTCTTCTTCCTGGAAAAATTCGCCTGCCTCGTGCAAGTTCCAGATCAGCGCCTGGAGCGCTTTCGTCTGGATCAAAAACGCAGACGGCGGATTGATAATCGCCAGTTTTTTCGCAGCGATCAGGGAAAGCACGTGCTCCCCTGTGGGATAGCCGTCTTCGTCCCGCTCTTCGGCCAGCTTTTCCAAGGCGTGCAGCCGATACAGCACATCGACGGGAAGCAAGCTGCCCTCTGCTTCGACGTACAGTCCGTCTTCCCAGACGCGAAGCTTTTCCAGCGGCGCAAATCGGGCGTCGATTCCCGACTTTTCCATCAGATACAAGGTCGTTCCCTTGTCTTCCTCGTGCCAGTCCAGCGAGCTGAACCAGACGTGCTCAACCGGATAGCCCTTGTCGCTGTAAGCTTGCATCAGCCTGGCAAAAGCGCGTTGCAGCTGCGCGTCCATCCCGGCATTCGGGTTTTTCACCCCGAAGTAGCGACACGCGTGTTCGTTGACGTGAAAAGCTTCCACAATCCCTGTCGGGGTATCGCTGTTGCATTCCAGCATCTTCAGCCCTTCGCTCGTGCTGGCGAAGTCAAAGCGGCCGATCGCTGTAGGCAAATCTTGCAGGACAGCGGTTCGCACGGTTTGCAACGCTTGCGCCGGAACGCCCAACTCAAGCAGAAGCGCATCGTCCGCGCGTTGCAAGACAGGCGTCACTTTCGTAAAAATGCTGCCGAGCTTTGCCGTTGCTGTCGCAAGCTCCTCCCGAAACGATTCGGAGATGAGGTGGATATCCGCCAGCGCGTACTCTTCCCCGTACATCCAATCCCACAGGAAAATTCCTTCCTCGCGCAAAGGGCCGTACAGCGCTTCTCTTCGGTTCTTGTTATCCACTTCCATCACCCCGAGCTGGACACGCCCGAGCTGCCGATTCCACCTTTGGAGCTGCTGGGGCTAATGCCGCTGGATACTCCTGACGACTTGCTTTTGGACGAACTGCCGCCGTAGTAGCCGGACGATCCGCGCGAACTGCTCCCGCCGTCGTCGCAATATCCGTCATTGTCATCGTCGTAGCAATCGTCATCATAATCAGACGAGCATCCGCTGATAGCCAGCGTTGCCGCCACAAACAGACCGACCACCTTTGCCGATTTTGTCAGTGCCATGCTTTTTCCCTCCTACCCTGCCGGCTGTGCGTAGTAAATGTACACCTGACGATCCTCATCCACCTCAGCCGAGGTTTTTTCCCATTCGCGGCCATTCAAATACAAATAGTCGCTTTGCAAATGCAGGAGAGCATCGTCGTCATCTTTGAACGAAAACGTGTGCACGAGCGGGTAGAGACGTGTGTTCTCCCTGTATTCGCGCATCTCGATCTGGATGCTCCCCCAGCGCACGGACGGTCTTTCGGCATAGTCCACCGCCGTCTCCTCGGACGAGTGGCGGACGTAGATCACATATGTCCCGCCCTCGATGGCGCAAGAAGTCTTCTCGTAGACGACATGCCCCTTCACCAAATAGTCGCAGGCAAAGCGCAGCGACACCTCGTCCTTGTCGATGCGATCGTAATAAAACAGGACAGGGTACCCGTTCGCCTCGTCCAGCAGACGATATTCCAGTCTAGCCATGCTGTCACCCCATTTCTCAGTAAAATGATGCCCTTTTCAAGATAGCACCAATTTATACGCATCGCGGAACAAATGGTTGCCGAAAAAACACGAAATTCGGCTAAAAAGGGAAAAGCTGGTGCAAGAGTCCTGCCTCCTGCCCCAGCCTTGGCCATTTTTGTGAAGGCTCTTTTCGCAAATTTTGTTGCTATTGCTGTTGTGGAAACGTGTGTTCTATAATGAAAATCAGGAAGTCTATAGGATTTCCATTTACCGTGAATGCACGCTTCGCTTGGTACTATAAATATCAAGCAACTCACGGCTTTTCTAAAAGCAACAATTTCTTAGAAAAGAGCGTTTGTGAAAATGGTCGCGCTGTTTGTATGTGGCTTCCAAGCCTACCGCTGCACATTCGCCACGTGCTGCTCCACTGTCATCGCGCGGATCGTATCGTGCAGCTGACCGTTTGTCGCTACGAGCGAACGCGTCTGATCCTGGAAAAACGGCTCGTGTCGGTAAGGCTCACCTTGCCAATCGGTTATGGTAGCGCCCGCTTCACTCGCGATCACGATTCCGGCAGCCACGTCCATGATCCCCGAACGCTGCATGACGATGTAGTCGAGCCAGCCATTGGCGAGCAGGCACCAATCGAGTGCCGGAGCCACGTTGCGCAACAGACGCTTCGTCTGGAGCATGAACGGCTCTGTAACAGCAAGCTCCTCCTGCCTGGTCACGGTTTCGCGTCCGCGAATGTACGTCCCTGCTGCCCGCGTCAAGTCTGTCCGGTTGTTGATCGAGATGCGTTTGCCGTTCAGGAACGCTCCTTGCCCTTTTTCCGCCCAGAACATTTGACCTGCTACCGGATTGTACACGACGCCAAGGGCGAGTTCGCCTTTGTGCTGCAAGGCAATCGATATACTAAAATACGGATGGCCGATAAAATAATTGTTCGTGCCGTCCAGCGGATCGACAATCCACAAATACTCCTCGTCGCGGCTGACCATCCCGATCTCTTCGGAAAAAATCGTATGCGTCGGGAAGTGACGGTGCAGCACTTCAATGATGCGCTGCTCGCTGCCTTTGTCCTCCGGCAGTTTCACATCGTTATGCAGCTCCTCGTCAGGGGTGAGCTGCTCCAGAAAACGCTCCTTCAAAAAGGCTCCTGCCACACTTGCTGCTTCCTTGGCAATTTCCAGCATCGGCTTTTCGCTCCTTCATTGGGTCGTTTGTCCATTGTTTTCCCTTGCATTCCTCATGCGCACATCACTATGATAGAATGACACCCATCGCGAAAAAGACAAAAGACGCAGCGCAGGCGAGCGGGCGCAAAGCCAGGCTTTGGCGCATACAGCCCGACGCTTTTTAGGAGGGGAAAAACATGAACAGCGACTTCATTCGTCTGAAAAATATGGAGGGTGAGCTGAAATTCACCCAGATGAACAATAGCTACGGCTTTACGGTCACGACAAAAGAACTCGTGTTTTTCAAGCCGCACCTGACCTACCACCTGTTTTTGCACGATATCGTCAGCATGGTGCCGCATACGCTCGATACGGCGCCGATGTCGTTTCGGCTGAACAGAGAAACCGTCCACACGACCTTTGGCTCCCAATACTACAAAATCGGCGTCAAATGGGCGCGGATCGTCTCTCGTTCCGGCATCGTGGAGAAAGAAAACATGGAATTTATCGTGCCCCTCTCCGGCAAGATGCTGACCTATATTTCACAATACAGCGGACTTGTTGTGATCCGGTGAAGTTCAGGTAAAAAATTTTCGATTTAAAACGATAAACGAACCCGTGCCGTGCGCGATCCGATGGTTACGCTCGTCGTAAACGCTGCCTTCCATAACGACCAGCGTCTGTCCCCGATGCAAAAATGTCGCTTCAGCGCGCAGCCGTTCCCCTATTCCCGGACGCAAGTAGTTGAGCTTCAACTCGGTCGTGACCGCGTACTGCTCCGGGGGCAGGGAACGGTTGATCAACGAGCCCATGGCCGAGTCGATCAGCGTGGCGAGAATCCCTCCATGTACCGCGCCTCCCGAATTGTGCATGAACACCGTGAGCGGCAGTTCGAAGCGATACGACTGCTTCTTTTCGTCGATAAACTCTCCCTTCAAGCCGAGAAAGCCTGAAAGATAGGCACTTTTGCGCTCGCGCTTTTGCCGGATAGCCTGCATCGCCAACTCCAGTATTTTGCGCTCCTCATCGCTGCCTTCCTCGCAAATACTTTTCAATTCCTCTATCATTTTGTTCACTCCAACAAAATTAAAATTCGTTCTCTTATTGTAGCTGATAAAGCTTGTTTTCGCCATGCTGCAAGCGGCATGGCAAGCTGCCTGCAAGCGTCAGACTGAGCAAATGTTCAGACTTTTACGGTTGTTTCTACTAATAAAAATTGATAAGATAGTGCAAAACATAAGACAGGTCATTTTCAAGCAGGAAGGGAGAGCTATACATTGGCTAGACAACGCAGTGACATGATTAAAAAAGGTTTCGACCGCGCACCGCACCGCAGCTTGCTCCGGGCGGCAGGCGTAAAAGACGAGGATTTCGACAAACCGTTTATCGCCATCTGCAACTCTTACATTGATATTATCCCAGGCCATGTGCACTTGCAGGAGTTTGGCAAGCTGGTCAAAGAAGCTGTTCGCGCCGCAGGCATGGTTCCATTTGAGTTTAATACCATCGGGGTTGATGACGGGATCGCCATGGGCCATATCGGGATGCGCTATTCCCTCCCAAGCCGCGAGATCATCGCAGACAGCCTGGAAACGGTCGTAGCCGCGCACTGGTTCGACGGCATGATTTGCATCCCGAACTGTGACAAGATCACTCCGGGAATGATCATGGGCGCTCTGCGCGTCAACATTCCGACTGTCTTCGTGACAGGCGGACCGATGAAAGCAGGCAAGACAAGCGACGGCCGCTCCATCTCGCTTTCCTCCGTATTCGAAGGAGTCGGGGCGTACCAGGCAGGTCTGATCGACAACAAGCAGCTGGAAGAGCTGGAGCAATACGGATGTCCGACTTGCGGTTCCTGTTCCGGTATGTTTACCGCCAACTCGATGAACTGTCTGCTCGAAGCGATCGGTCTGGCGCTGCCAGGCAACGGCACCGTCCTCGCCGTCTCTCCGGAGCGCCGCGAACTGGTACAAGCCTCCGCAGAAAAACTGAAAAATTTGATCGAGCGTGATATCAAACCGCGCGATATCGTTACCCTCGAAGCGATCGACGACGCCTTCGCGCTCGATATGGCGATGGGCGGCTCGACGAATACCGTTTTGCACACATTGGCGATCGCTCAGGAAGCAGGCATCGAGTATCCAATCGAGCGCATCAACGAAGTGGCGAAGCGCATTCCGCACATTTGCAAACTGGCGCCATCGTCCGACTACCACATCGAGGATTGCCACGAAGCAGGCGGCGTCTCCGCTGTTCTCAAGGAAATTGCGCGAAAAGAAGGCGCGATCCATCCGAACCGCATCACCGTGACAGGCAAAACGCTCGCGGAAAACATCGCGGAAGCGGAAATCAAAAACGACCAGGTGATCCGCCGTCTGGAGAACCCGTACAGTGCCTCCGGCGGTCTGGCCGTCCTGTTCGGCAACCTCGCCGAGCAAGGCTCGATCATCAAAACGGGCGGTGTCGATCCTTCTATTAAAAAGCACGAAGGACCAGCGATCTGCTTCGACTCCCAGGAAGAAGCGCTGGCGGGCATCGCGGCAGGCAAAATCAAGTCCGGTCACGTCGTCATCATCCGTTACGAGGGACCAAAAGGCGGTCCGGGCATGCCAGAAATGCTGGCTCCTACTTCGCAAATCGTCGGGATGGGACTCGGCAAGGAAGTGGCTCTCGTCACAGACGGCCGTTTCTCCGGCGCTTCCCGCGGCATCAGCATCGGGCACGTCTCCCCGGAAGCGGCTGAAGGCGGCCTTATCGCGTTCGTCCAAGACGGCGACATCATCTCGATCGATCTCGAAGAGCGCACGATTCACCTGAACGTTGACGAGGCTGAACTGGCCCGCCGTCGCGAAGGCTGGAAAGAATTTGAGCCGAAAGTGAAAACAGGCTACCTGGCACGCTACTCCAAGATGGTAACGAATGCGAGCATGGGCGGCATCCTGAAAATCTAGTATGCGCACGACCTAATAGAAAAGAGAAAAGCCCCCTTCCCTCTGGCCTAGAAGTAATGGCCGCAAAGGAAGGGGGCTTCTTCTTATTCATTCATGAACGAAACACTTGCCGGACTCAAATCACCCAGGCGCCACAAAGCGAGCTTGTGGTAGCCTTCACTGGCAATGACTTGCGACCAGGTTTGCAATGTCGTCTCGTCGGCATACCAAACCGTGTGCTTCTGTTTTTGCTCGTCTACGTACTGGAAATAAAGGCTGCCACTCGCCTCGTCACGCTGCGGTTGCGCCATATTGACTTTCGCCAAATACACGGCTTGCTGCTCCGTTACCTGGACCGCCTTGCCCGAAGCTGTCCAGTCAAACCCGCCAGACGCAATAGCAATTACCTTTTCTCCCGGCACGGCCTTCATGCGGGTTGCCAGTTCTTTGATGAACGCCCGGTCCGCTTTCGGTCCTGGCCCGGTCGAGGTTCCGTACAGGTTGTACGCCATCATCACATAGACGGGGCCTTTGGGCAGCGCGAGTGTTTCAATCGGCGTCCGCGGCTCCAGCACCACCCGGAGGGTCTTTTCTTTTGCCTGAAGGCGCTTATGCAGTTCCTGGATAAACAGCAGCATGTTCTGCCAGTCTTTGTCCGCAACCCGTTCGTAGTCGATCTCCACCCCATGGAACTGGTACGTCGTTACCGCCTCCATGATCTGGTCGATGTGCTTCGTCCGGCTTTGCGGCGTCGCCATCAGCCGCGTTACGATCGCCGGGTCCTTTTGGCTGTCCGTGCCATTCTTGCGCTTCTGATCGTTCACGATCGTCAAATCCACATGGACGAGACTGCTTTTTCGCGAGATTTCCTGGACTTTGGGCAACCCCTCTTTGAACATATCGGTAAACAGCAGTTGATCCGCTTCGTCAAAATAGGCGGCAAACATCTGCACACTGGTCAAACCGTTCGTCATGCCTTGCAAATCCGCGGAGCCGTCCATCCATTGCCAGTCCGTGACCCAGGCTGTCTTCTCCATCGGCTGTTCTGCCGCCTCCACACTTTTCCACGAATCGGAAGTGCTTCCCAAGATATCGCAGCCCCCGAGTAACGTCCCAATAGCACTGAGGCATACTGCGAGAACAATCGTCTGTTTTTTGAACCGCTTCTTCATCGTCACCTGACCTGGTTCCCCTTTTCCTTCTATGTTAGAACGTTTCGATGACCCAGTCGATGGCAGCATGGAACGCTTTCTCCGATACGTGCACCACTTCATCCCAGCCCGAATACGAATTTTTGAACAGGATAGCATCGCTCGCCTCGCCATTGGTCGGAACAAACACGCTCATGTCCGTAAAAATCGCATCGTAAATGTCATCTTTTTTGTTTTGCTTGCTGTACTGGGCTTCCAGTGCCAAGCCGCCTTTCTCCATGGTAGCATCTATTTGCTGTTTGTCTATCAGCACCTGTTTGTCCACAGCCACAGATAACTGATTGTCCCGGAGAGTGATGTCAAGCAGCCTAGATTGTTGAATATTGATCGGGTATCCCTCGTCTTCCTTGGGAGCACCCGCTTCCGTCTGGGCCTTGCTGTAGACGGTCGCCTTGTCGTACGCCAAATCTTCCGGCTTCCATTGTACCTCGCCGAGCTTGGTCTTGGACAGCTCTTTTACAGCGCTGCCGGGCTTTTTCTCTTCGAGCTTGAGTTCATTGTTTTCCAAAGTCAGGCGAATGAACGCGTTTTTCTTGCGGTCATAGCGCAAATAAATCGCTTGCTTGCCGACGACGTTGCCTTCGAGCTTTGCTGTAAAGCCCACATCTTTGTAGTTTTCGCTGTCGCGCAAATAAATCTGGCCGTTCTCGCTCGGCGGGGAAGTCAAAATCAGTCGGTTGTCCTTAAATTCCTCCGCCCCGCTCATGCGCTCCCATTGCTTCGCCTGGTTCTCGTCTCCCAGCACGAATTTCATCTTTTGCTGCGTATCCTTCTGAATTTTCATCAGCAAATGATTGGTCGACCAATAAGGGGCAGGCTGCACGCGAGTCAAGTTGTACAAGCTCTCGTCACGCGAATTGTACACGTTGCCTTCCCGGTTGAAATGCATCGCGAACAGCTTGCGGATGTTCGCATCATTGACATCGGAAACGAGCCGGTTCATCCCTTGATAGAGCGTATTGGCGTGCATGATCATGTACACGCGCGGGACAGACCCGAGCTGCTCGGTGTAAATATCTTTCATCAACTGATAGTCGTGGGTAATCCGTTCTTCCATCTGCGTCCGATTTTCCACCGGAATCATGTCCTGATCGCGGATGAAGTCCATCAAAAAATGGTTGTAATACTCCACGTGGTTTTTCGTAGGCAGCTGGTTTTCGTCTCTCACGCCGATAAACGTGCCGTCCCGGTCAAAAATATTGATGTAGGTCAGCCGATAACCGTTTGTGCCCATTTCCCAGAAGCCTTTTTCCTGCATGCGCAGCAAATCTTTGGGCTGGAGAAACTTGTTGTCGCTGTTGCCCATCTTGTTGGCGTACGTCAGCGCAGTTGCCTTGTAGTTGTACTTTTCCAGAAGCGGCTGAGCAAACAAATGAGAGTCGTTTCGCCCATCTTCAAAAGCGAGAAACAAAGCTTTGTCTGGCAGCGGCTTGTTTTTTTGGTAAAAATCCAGAACATCTTGTTGCGAAATCGTCACGTAGCCTTGCTTGCGGAGCGCCTTCAGATGTTCATCCAGCAGCTCTTTGGCAATCAGCTTCGGTGTGCCGTTGCGCCCGACGCCAAAGTAGGAAAGGGCAATGAATCCTTTTTGATTTTGCCACTGTGTCGTATCTGCCTGCACGTATTGTTTCGTATCGAAAACGGCTTGATAGACAATCATGCCGACAAGCAGCAAAATCGCAAATTGCCAGACAGTGCGAATCTTTTTTCGGCGATCCTTCTTTTTGTAATCCAGGGCGGCACTACGCTTTCCTCTCATCTCATCCCCCCCTTGCTCTCGAAATCTCCCACGCAGCAACTGTGTTTAAAACGGCAAGCTGAATCCTTTTTTGCCTTTTTGCTTTCGGGCTTCTTTTTTCAATTTCGCCTCAATGTCTTGCGGTGTCTCCCGTGTGCCCCAGGTCGATTTCCAGAACGTCACCCAGGCGACAGGCATTTGCCAAAGCAAGACAAATTCGTAGAACACGCAAAAAACAAACCCGAACACCCACAGCTTGCTCCTGCGGAACAGCAAATGAGCCAGACTCATCAGCATCGCCATCAGCAAAAGCCCCATCAAAAACGTTCCGGGGAACACGTGATGGACGAGCGGAACGTATCCGAGGTTGTACAACACGATGACAGGTGCTGCAATCGGAACAATCAGGCCAATGTAAAAGAACAGCGCCATGAACGGCTCTTTTTTCCAGATGAACATGCTGGCCCGCAGCGATTCACGCAGCCACGAACGCTTCCAGCGCATTTGCTGCTTCAAGAACACGCTCATCTTCGACGGCACAATCGTCGAACAGATGGCCGAATCCTGGTAAGAGGTTCGATGTGTCTGCAAAATGTAGTTGGTCATGCTTCGGTCGTCGCCAAAAGTCGCAGGCTGACCGAGAAACTTCTGACTCAGCCAGGCATCGGAATGCTTGGTGATCAAATCTTTGCGATAGCACGACAGCGGCCCGGACAAGCACGTCACGCTGTCAAACCAGGCTTCTGCCGCTTTCATGATGCGAAAAGCGATATAATACCGAACCGTTTGCAGCTTCGTAATCGAGTTCGTGTATTTGTTCTCCACGTCTGTCCGCCCGGCTACGCCGCCCATTTTCGGGTCCTGAAAAGGCTGAACCAGATGGCGGATCGCGGTCGGCTCCAGGAAGCTGTCCGAGTCCACAAACACGACCAGATCGTGCTTCGCCATCTCCACGCCTTTGACGAGAGCGACGCGCTTCCCGCCATTTTCGGGCAGGACATGCATGCGCACCCTTTCTCTCGTCATGAAGCGGTCGGCCTCGTTATGGATCATCTCGATGACCTTCTCGATCTGCTCCACCGAGCGGTCCGTCGAGCGATCATCGACCACGATTACTTCCAGTTTGTCGATCGGATAGTTTTGATTGACACAACTCAAAATCGTGCGATGAATCCATTCCTCTTCGTTAAAGCACGGGATGATGATCGAGACTCCCGGCGTAAAGTCCGGATTGATCGGCACATCCCGGTACAGGGCGCCAAAAAAGTAGCGGGTCAGCAAAAAGGCCGCCGCGATCAAGCTGTACATGTACAAAAGAATGTTGTACTGGAAGTAAATCACGCTCTCCGCGCGCATGAGCATGATGAAAATCGTCGAGAACAACAGCATGGCGCTGGAGCCGTAAATGGCGTAGCCCCATCGTTTTCTTTGCAGATATTCTGTCAGCGGCTTGGCAAATTCAAACGCCACCATCAGCTTCTCCTGCTCATCCTCGGTCTTCGTAAAGTTTCGGACGACCTTCGCCTCTAACTTGACGGATGATTCAAATCCTTCCGGCATCGTGCCTGGAGGAATATCGCAATGAATCGAAACCGTTTTTCCCACAAACAGCCGCTCTTGGGCAGCTGGCCCAAATTCGCACAAAAGACCTGTTGTGGAAATATCGACTGCGCGCCCCTTGAACGCGCTTTTTTTCTGTTTCTTGCGCGTGTAGACCACGACATCAAAATTGGCCATGTAACGCAGGCTCAGCATCCGCAACCTGTCCAGGTAAGCTGGATCATCCTGAGCCACATCCGCAGCCTGTCCTCTTCGATCTGCCTGTGTCCGAATATTTTCTGGGTCTGGAACATTGGAGAGGAGTCGCCGATCCGCTCGAGAAACCGTCAGCACTTCATCTGTATTTTTCTTTTTCTTTTTGAATATCACTGTCGCTTCTCCACTCCCTCTTACAAGCTCCAGTAATGGTAACCCTTATTCACAAAATCGGCTTTTTGATAAACTCCTTTGATATCGAAAATCATTTTTGTCTGACCGCTTCCGTACATGGCATCGAAGTCGTCCACGCTCATGCTGGCAAAAAAGGCGTGCGGAACCGCTACGATCACCACGTCCAATTCTTTCAGCGCATCCGGGTGGGAAAGCTCGATCCGGTATTCCTCGTACGCCAGTCTGGGATCAGCCAGCGGATCGACGACAAGCGGCACAATCCCGTACTCGTGAAGCTCGGAAACAATGTCCACTACTTTCGAGTTGCGAATATCCGGGCAGTTTTCCTTGTAGGCCAAGCCCATGATGCCGATTTTCACGTTTTTGACGTCCAGCTTCATCCGTACAACCGACTTGATGATTTGTTCCGCGATGTATTTGCCCATCCCGTCATTGATGTGGCGACCCGCCAAAATGATTTTGGAATGGTACCCGCTGTCTTCTGCCTTGTAGGTCAAGTAATACGGATCGATGCCGATACAGTGCCCTCCTACCAGACCGGGTGTGAACGGCAAAAAGTTCCACTTCGTCCGGGCAGCCTGCAGCACAGCCTTCGTATCGATGCCCATCTGATGAAACAGCATCGCAAGCTCATTCATGAACGCAATATTGATGTCGCGCTGGGCATTTTCAATGACCTTGGCTGCTTCGGCGACCTTGATGCTCTCCGCCCGATACACGCCCGCCTCCACAACCAGCCCGTACACCCGTGCCACCGTATCCAATGTTTGTTCGTCCATGCCTGATACAATCTTCACGATCGATTCAAAACGGTGCACGTCATCGCCCGGATTGATGCGCTCCGGCGAATAGCCGACTGTGAAATCCTCTCCACAACGCATGTTCGATTCGCTTTCCAGTATCGGGATGCATATTTCCTCGGTCACTCCCGGATACACGGTCGATTCGAAGACGACAACCGATCCTTTCGGCATGTGTTTCGCTACCGTCCGCGTCGCCGCCTGTACGTAGTGCAGATCAGGCACATTGCCGCTCTTGATCGGCGTGGGCACGGCGACGATGAAAAACCGCGCTTCCGACAGTCTTGTTTCATCTGACGTAAAGTCAATCGTACTGGCTCGCAGCCGCTCCTCGTCCATGCTTCCATCCGGGCATAGCCCGTTTTGGTAATTATCCACTTTTGCACGATTGACATCAAAACCGATTACAGACACTTTTTCTGCCAACGCAACTGCTACTGGTAACCCTACATATCCGAGTCCGACGACAGCAATTTTTTCCTGGCGCTCTACAATTGCGTCAAACAGATCCATGATGTTTCTTCCTCTCTCATTGTCGATTACGAACCAAACATTTCTGACATTTTCACAAACGTATAGCCTTTCTCTTGCAGCTTCTCAATGATGGTTGGCAACGCGTCTACGGTTTTTATGTCATCGAGCATGTGCAGCAGGATCACACTGCCATTTTTTGTTTTCTCGATGACGATGTTTGCAATTTCGTCCGCCGTCTTTGTTTTCATGTAATCGGAAGGATCTACATCAAAGTTCGTAATGGTATGGTAACCAGTCGCTGAAATAGCTTTTAATGTATTGTCATTAATGGCTCCGGTCGGTGGTCGGAAGTACATGGTCGGCTTTTGCTGAATCGCGCCTGTAATGATCTGATGCGCTTTGACGATTTCTTCCTGCATCTGAGCCACTGTGATTTTGGTCAAAACGGGATGAGAGTACGTGTGGTTCGCCACATCGTGTCCTGCTTCATATATCGCTCTGGCGAGGTTCGGATTTTTTGCCACCCCGTCGGCCCGCAAGAAGAACGAAGCTTTAATCTGGTACTTGTCCAATGTGTCCAAAATTTTTGTGACAGTAGCATCGCTTCCCCAGTCGTCAAAAGACAGGGCGATCTGCGGCTTGTCTGACTCGTCTCTTTGTACATATCGATAAGTAACATTTTGAACATCCAAATTGATTTTCGCAGCGTCATAGCCTTCAATTTGCTCAGCTGGCTTTCTCTCTTGGCTGCCTGCAATCAAGTCTTTCAAAGGAACAAAGCGATATCCGGCATCGTTTGCTGCCCGCGCCAAAAGAGCAACATTCTCGGCGAGTTGCTTGCTCTCAACGGTGTCCATGGTTATGATCCCGCCACGATTGATGTATTTTCTGACGTAGCGCATTTTTTGTTCTTCTGTCTCTTTTTCCCAGTTATGCAAAAACAGGCTGGTGGAGATAACAGCTTCATGGCCTGCGCCCGCTGCGGCCAACAAAATGTCATCGGTATAGGTCGCCGATTTTGTTCGCACGTAACGTGTTTTAATCCCTGCCTTCTTCTCAATGACATCTTTGGCCAGCTTGATCTCGGAGCTGATCTTGTCATAGGGAAGCTTGCTCAGATCGAGCAGATTCAGTGTATTGTTCTCGACCTCATGACCGCGCGCAGCGATTTCTTTTGCCAGATTCGGCTCCTCGGCTACACGCATGCCAGGCAAAAAGAAAGTCGCCTTGATCTGCTGCTTGTCCAGTGCATCGAGCAGCTGTTTCATCTTCTTGCTGTCAGCCATCCCGTTAAAGGTAAGAGCCAGTTCTCGCTTGGTCGTATAGACGAAAGGAATGCCCTTGCTTTTTTCTCCTGTATAGCGAATGATCTTTTGAGTCGTTTTGGTTTTTTGCGCAGCGTAGCCAAATGGCTGGCCCCGATCGTGCAGCGGAGCGCATCCTGCTAACACGGCAATCGCAAGCATCGCCATGGCTATGGAAAACAAGAATGATTTTTGGTTTCTTCCTATCTTTTTGGGCATGTCTTTTCTCCTTTTCTCCCGATATACGCAAAGAAAATTCCTCGACTACAGTCCTTCATACTACTCCTTATGAAAGAAAACAGCTATAGTCAATTCCAGGCAGTTTTCCCGCGTTTTACTTTGGAACCATGTCAGCCATTTTGACGAATTTGAAGCCTTTCTGTTTCAGCTTTTCCAAGGCAACAGGCAGCGCTTCAACTGTATGTATGTTGTCGAGCATATGAAGCAAAATGACGCTGCCGTTTTTCGTCTTGGTCATGATTCCGTTGACGATATCATCGGCGCTGTGTCTGGCATCCCAGTCCAGCATCGTCACGTCGTACATCGCGATGTTTTTGTATCCGACTGCCGAGATCAATCGGGCTGTCTCGTCGTTAACGACTCCTGTCGGTGGACGAAACAGCATCACAGGCTGCTGCTGAATCGCATCTGTAATGACACGGTGCGCTTTCACCAAGTCTTCTTGCAACTGCTGCGGCGAAATCGTCGTGACGACCGGATGGCTGTAACTGTGGTTCGCCACGTCGTGCCCGCCTTCCACCATCGCCCGCGCCAGGTTGGGGTTGTCCTCTACCCCTTTTGCCCGCAGGAAAAAGGTCGCGACGACATCGTGCTCTTCCAAAATATCGAGAATCTTCGTAACCGTCTTGTCGCTGCCCCAGTCGTCAAAAGTCAGGGCAATTTTCGGTTCGTTCGTCTCCATCTGATAGATGAGGTGATAGGTGGCATTTTTCGTGTCGGGATTGATTTTTGCCGCATCATAGCCAGGAATTTGTTCCAGCGGCTTGCGCTCTCCTCCGTTTTTCACAAGCTCCCCCAGCGGAACGAGCTTGTAGCCGATGTCATTGGCCGCTTTCGCAATATAGGAGATGGCGGGAATCACTTCGGGATTGATGTCTGTATTCATCGTAATAATCCCGCCCCTGGTCATGAACCTCTCCACGTACTCGCCAATCGCCTTTGCATCCTTTTTCATGTCCCGGTCTTTCGGATTGATGCTGTAGCTGACTACGCCTTTCATTCCCAACGCAGCCGCAGCCAGACGGACATTATCGGTAACATCCCCCGATTTGGTGCGCACATAGCTTGGAGTAACTCCGGTCTGCTTTTTGATTACGTCGTTGCCAAGCTGAATCTCTTTGTAGATTTGCTCATAGCTGAGTTGGGCATCGTCCAAGTGATTCAGCGTGTTGTTCTCGATTTCATGCCCTCGCTTGAGGATTTCCTTGGCGATCTCCGGCTCTTCCGCAACCCGCATGCCCGGGAGAAAAAAGGTCGCTTTGATCTGGTACTTGTCCAGCTCGTCCAGCAGCTTCTTCATGGTTGCGTCATCCCCCATCCCGTTGAAGGTCAGGGTCAGTTCTTTCTTTGCTGTATATACAAAAGGAATGACTTTGCTCTTCTCACCGTTGCTCGCGGGAATCGTTTGAGTCGTATTCGCTTTCGGAACGTTGTTTGCTTCTTCAACCCCAAACTGGCAGCCGACAAGCAAAGAGCTTGCAATCATCCATGCACTCCACGGCAGAACCCGCCGTTTGCGTGGCGTACGCGTAGTAACCATCAAGTTTCCTTTCCCCTTGTCATAAAATATGTACAAGAATGACAATATAGGTAATTTTACCTATGAAAAAAATTCCAGAAAAGCAGTTTTCTTTCTAATTTCGCACTATACACTACTTTTAAAGAGGTAGTAAAGCCCTAAATTCCACACTTTCCCTGCGTATGCCTGTGTTCATTTTACATAAACGGCTTATGAATGAACAACATACATATTGTAGTTTACCATAAACATTATCAGTCACTTTTCTACCATTTTCGCACGTATACAAAAAGAACGATCCACAAAGGATCGTTCCGAGAAGCATTGCGGCTTGTTCTTTTCCAAAATTTGCTTGCGCTTTTCTCGCAACAATCTGCGCTGCGAGACGTATTACTAAGTAAGAGAACAAAGAATCAGCTACAGAACACGTCGCGCAGAAACGAAGCGCTTCTCCCAGGACGTTCCTTTAAATGCGGTAAAGGTCACACCCGGTTGCCCGTAGGTATGTAGAATCTTGTTGTTTCCCGCATAAATAGCAACGTGAGTAATCCGCTTGGACTTCGTCGTCGTGCTCGCCTTGAAAAATACCAAATCCCCTTTTTTCAGGTTGGCCTTGGACACACTCACGCCTTTTTTCGCCTGGTCACGCGAGGTACGTGGCAAGCTTTTGCCTACTGCTACACGGAATACGCGCTGCGTGAAAGAAGAGCAGTCAAAAACAGCTGTTGTCGAGCTCTTTGCACCAAATTTATAGGGGGTCCCCAGATATTTTTTACCTGTGCTGATGACTTTGTCTGCCTTCGCTTGCGTCCAGGCTGCGTGAGCTACATTTTGCTCTCCTGGCATTGGCAGTGCAATCGCTGTTACTCCTAAAGTCAATCCCATTACGATTCCGATGAGGGTTTTTCGCAATTTCATGTTGTTCATCCTCCCTTTTGACAGAACGCGCTTCTACGAGATGGTTTCGGTAGAAGCTTTATTTATGCAAAGTTTGGGTGACCTCTCACTTGTTCTCTACTTTACCAAAGCTGTCGCGCTGTGAAATTACCAAAAACTTGGCAGAAACCGATTGAACAAATGGATGTGATTTCCGCTTGACGCCCTCAAGCCCGCTGTAACAGGCATTCCTTAAATTTTCAGTTTATTTTCATGCCAAAATGTTCCTCCGGTTTTGTCCAATTGTATCCAGTGCGATTCGCCGATTGTCCGCATCATATGCGACTTATGACCTATACCCACTTGCAAAAAATCCCTTTTCGCGCTATTTTCACGCGGGCAAAAATGGTTTCTTCCTTCTCTCTCTTCTCTATGCTTGCAACCTGTTGAGAGTCATCGTAAAGTAGATAGGAGTTCGTTTTGAAGGAGGAACATATGCGACTGCGTAACATCCCAGGCGCCGAAGCGGCCCTGCGTGAATATCCGACATTTGTAGACAGCCCGCTTTCCTATAAAGGAAGATGGAAGGAACGCTTCGGAAATGACCATCCGATCCACGTGGAGATCGGCTGTGGAAAGGGACGCTTCATTAATACACTGGCAAAGCGTCACCCTGATACGAATTTCATTGCGGTTGAACTGAAAGCAGAGGTTGTTTTGCGGGCCTTGCAGCGAACCGAGTACGAGACGATTCCGAATCTGGCATTTATCCAGTTCGACGCCTCCAAGATCAGTGAACTGTTCGCCGATCATGAAATTGCCCGGATTTATTTGAATTTCAGCGATCCGTGGCCAAAAGCGCGCCATGCCAAGCGCCGCCTCACCTACGCCAGCTTCCTGAACAACTATCGCCAGGTGCTCACCCAAGACGGCGAAATTCATATGAAGACCGACAACGAAAAGCTGTTTGAGTTCTCCCTCAATCAATTCGCTGCCGAGCGCTTTCAGATGAAGAACATCACCTTTGATCTTCACCAATCGAAACTCGCAGAAGAAAACGTGATGACCGAGTACGAAGAGCGCTTTTCTTCCAGAGGACAGCGGATCTACCGGGTAGAAGCCAGCTGCTTGATAAAGTAAGCGAAGCGCAACGCTTTTACAAGTAAATGACTCCCACGCGAACACGCTATGGATACAGCTCGTGCTTGCGTGGGGTTTTTTCGATCTTTCAAGCAAAGGATTGGGAGAAAAGCATATGAATCGCTACGATGATGCCTTTCACGAATGGAATAACAGCCTTTTGTTCGCGCGGTTACGGATGACCTCGATATTCTTGCTTTTGTGCTATCCCGTCTTTCTGTACGTCGATCTCGTCCTGCTTAAAGACGTCGGCAATCCGCTGTTTCTTTACACGCTTACTTCTATACATACATCAGGCTTTATCGCCTCCTTGATTCTCGTCTTCATCTATCAAAAATTTCAGAAGAGCGAAAGCTTCATGCGCTCCTCCTGGCCGCACTCTCTGATCATTTTGTTCGTGGCGGGCTACGTCCTAGCAAGCGCTCTGTCGTCTTTGAACAGCCACAGACTCTCGGGAAATATTGACGCCTACGTCGTCGTGCTCATCGGGGTTGCAGCCGTCTTTCCGCTGCGCCCGCGGTACTTCGCCTATATTCTTGTGCCTTGTCACTTGCTGTTTCTGTATGTGTTGGCGCAAATTCCCCAGGATGATTTCTCGCTTCACGCCAAACAGATCAATACGAGCATGACGGTGTGCATCTCCTTTTTCATCGTGCTTGCTTTCCATTCTTATAGAAAAAAAGAGTTCAACTACAAGCGTGAGCAAAAGGAATCAGCGGAAAATTTGCGCAAATTGTTTGACATCAATCCGTACCCGCTGCTTCTCTCCCGCCTCTCTGACGGGCGCATTTTGCTGATGAACGAGCGCGCCCAAAAAGAATGGCCCTGCACAGCAGGTGACGAAGAACGTTACGACACGAGCTATGTTTTTCAAGACGCAGCAGATCGCCAGGAAGTCGTCGAGCAACTGCGCAAAACAGGCAGCATCAAAAACCACGTGCTCCAGCAAAAAAGCGCGCCGGGCTTTACCCGTTGGGCCATGGTTCACTATGAAGTGATTGAGTACGACAACATCCCGTGCATTTTATCCGGGATGACAGACATCACCGAGTTGAAAAAAGTAGAAAGCGAGCTGGCAAAGCACGCCTCGATCGACTTGCTGACTGGTCAGTTGAATCGCCGGAGCGGGATCGAAGCCCTGCAACAGATCGTCGCTGAATCCCGCAGCTCCTGGATTTCATGCACGATTTGCTTCGTCGACATCAACAATCTCAAGCAAGTAAACGACCAGTACGGACACCGGGAGGGCGACGCGCTGATCACGACGGTGTGCGATGTGATCAGAGGCGTCATCTGCGCTGACGACATTTTGTTTCGCTACGGCGGTGACGAGTTCATCATCCTCTTTACCGGCAAGTCGCAAGAAGCAGTCGATGCGCTTTGGGACGTCATCTGGCAGCAGTTTTTGGCGATCAATGCCGCCCAGAAAAAGCCGTACCTCATTACGGCGAGCCACGGACTGTTTTATTTCTGCTCTGGTATGGATGTAACGATCGAGGACATGATCGAGCAAGCTGATGCAGCCATGTACAAAGAAAAAACCAGACGGAAAAAGGAGCTGTCCGACATGGTCGGCGGCGCTCATCCGCTGGTTTAATCCTGAAAAGCCGCTAGTTGTTCAGTTGCCGTCTTTTCGCCCGCTCACCATTCTGTACACACGTTCTGGCCGTCCAACCACGCCGTAGGAAAGGTCAGCGACGGCTTCGCCAATAGCAACCAGATACTCCAAATAGCGACGGGCCGTTGAACGGCTGATGCCCGTTTCTTTGCTGACCAGCTCGGTAGTAGCTTCTTGTGTTTGCATCAGATAACCGGATATTTTGTCCAGTGTAATCTGATCAATCCCTTTGACGGCTCTTCCTTCCGCTGGTTTTTTGCTGCTTGTCCGGGAAATTAGCTCATCAATCTGGGCCTGGCTGATTTGCTCCCTGTCCTGTTTCCACTCCCGCACTTTTTGCCTGAACTCCTGGTAGCTCTGCAAAGTCTGTTGCAGGCGGGCAAAAATCAGCGGCTTGGTGATGAAATCAAAGACGCCGTAGCGTATCGCTTCTACGACGGTATCCACCTCTTTGGCTGCTGTCAGCATGATGCAGTCGCACGCGGGAAACTGCTCCTTGATCACAGACAAGAAATCCAGTCCGTCCATGTCCGGAAAATAAATGTCCAACAGCACCAAATCGGGCTGAAGCAGCTCCAGCTGATCCCTGGCTTCCTGGGCATTGGTTGCAATGCCGACAACCTCGTACCCTTCCACCTTTTCCACAAAGCGACGATTTACTTCGGCAATCCTCAAATCGTCCTCTACAATCAAAACCCGTATTGCGCTTTTTCCCGCCATGCTCTTCAATACAGCTCTCCCTCCTTCATCTGCGACGTTCAAACCTCTTTCGGCAGCGTCACCGTAAAAATAGTTCCGCCCGCCGGATTACCTGTATGCGTAATATTGCCATGCAGCTGGGAAACCGCTTGTTGCACCAGATGCAGGCCGTACCCGTGATTCGGCTGCTGCTTGGTAGAAAAGCCAAGCTCGAATACCCGCTCGGCATGTTCCCGCGAGATGCCTGGGCCGCGATCTTCTACTTCGATCAACAGCACCTCTTCCATATCGAGCAAAAAGATCGTGATCTCCTGGGCAAAGGCGCCCGGTGCCCAGACGGCATCCATCGCATTATCGAGCAAATTTCCCAAAATGACAATCAGTTGGGCGCGATCAATAGCCGCTGGAATTTCGCGGAAGTTGCTTTCCGGATCGATTTTCAGCTCAATTTTGCGCTCATTGGCCTGATTCAGCTTGCCGAGCAAAAGTCCGGCGATCAGCGGATCTGGCACCTCTTGCAAAATGAATCGCGTGTGGCTGACGTGTGCATCCAGCTCGGACGAGATAAACTGGATTGCTTCCTGATACGACTCCAGCTGGATCAAACCGGAGATCAGGTGCAGCTTGTTGGAATACTCGTGCGTTTGCGAGCGGAGCACTTCAGCATATTCCTTTACCCTGGACAGCTCCTGCGTCACCTCGAACAATTCCGAACGGTTGCGGAAGCTGGCGACAGCGCCCGTGATCTGGTTGTTCGCATCCTTGATCGGCACGCGGTTGACAATCAGCACCTGCTCGTTCACCAGCGCTTCGCGGTCAAACTCGGCTTCCCCCGTCTCGATTACTTCCGTGAGGCCAAGCGCGTGCACCAGGTCGTCCTGCTTCTCTGTCAAACAATCGCGCTCCTTTTCCTGCTTTTGGCCGAGCAGTCGTTGCGCCGTCTGATTGGCAAGCGTGATCGCCCCTGTCTCGTTGACCGCCACAATGCCTTCGCGAATCGATTCAAGCACAGCCTGGTTCTCCTGATACAACCGTCCGATGCTCGCTGGTTCCAAGCCGAAAATCGCTTTTTTGACATTCCGGGCAAGCAGCATCGTACACACGACGCCCAAAAGCAGCGTGATGATCCCGACAAGCACAATCCGGTCGCGGTACGATTCAATCGTCTCATTAATATCGGCAAACAAAAATCCGACAGATACGACTCCTATCACTTGCCCTGCTTCATTATAGATCGGCGTTTTTCCCCTGAGGCCAGGCCCCAGCGATCCGACCGTTTCCGAGATGATCGAGTTTCCTTCGAACACCGTTTCGTTATCGCCCCCGACCATCGGCTTGCCGATTTCATCCGGGTCTGGATGGGAGTAGCGAATCCCTTGCAAATTGCCAACTGTAATAAAAGCGGCGTTCGTGCTTACCCGGATTTTTTCCGCAATCGGATTGATGATTTTGGCCGGGTCCTCTGTGTAAAACGCCTGCTTGATTTCCTCCATTTGCGCCACGGTTTTCGCCGTGTCCAACGCCCGTCTGCCAATCTCTTTTTCCAGGGCATCCGCGAGCATCAGCTCAAACGTAATCCCCAAAATCACGATGACACCTAGCAGGAGCGAACAGATGATCAACATCAGCTTGCTGTGAAAACGCACGTTCCTCTCCCCCCCTTCTTCTCATTGTAACCCAATTTTGCGTCCAACTGAAAAAGAGGCCCTTCGCCCGGCCTCTTTTTCCCGCAAGTTCGCAAGTTCTCTGCTACAACGTGAGCACTCCCGTAAGCAACGCGACAACGATCATGACAAGCGAAGTGCCGAATGCCCATTTCATGATAAAGCGCTGCGTCTGCGCGTAGTCCACGCCAACCATCCCCAGCAGCAAATATTGAGCGGCAAACAGCGGACTCAAAACGTGCAAGGGCTGGCCGAGAATCGACGCCCGCCCGATCTCTGCCGGATCGACCCCATACGCTGCTGCCGCATTTGCCAAAATCGGCACCACGCCGAAATAATAGGCGTCGTTGGACATGAAATACGTAAAAGGCATGCTGGTCAAAGCGACCAATACAGGCATGTGCGAGCCAAGCGAGTCCGGCAGCCAGGAGACAACCGTATTCGACATGGCGTCAATCATTTTTGTCTCGGTCAAAATGCCTGTAAAAATTCCGGCAGCGAAGACCATCGAGACAGTCGCGAGAGCGTTGCCCGCGTGCGCTGCGATCCGCTCCTTCTGGTCTTCCATTTTGGGATAGTTGATCAACAGCGCGATGGCAAACGCGATCATGAACAAGATGGGCAAAGGCAAAAAGCTGGTGATAAGTCCGAGCATCAGCGCAACGGTCAGCAGCAGATTAAACCAGAGCAGCTGTGGACGCTTGCTCGCAGTTGCTTCATGAGCCGCCGCCAACTCGGCTTGTGCTGGCGACGATGCGCGAGATGCACCGCCAAGCTCGATAATCCCCAGCCGTTTCCGTTCTGCTTTGCCCAATATACAGGCGACGAAAATGACCCAAGCGATCCCGGCAGCCATGGCAGGAATGAGCGGGGTAAACAGCTCGGATGCGTCCAGTCCCAACACACTCATCGCTCTCGCAGTCGGACCGCCCCACGGCGCCATGTTCATGACGCCCAGCGCAAGCATCGGAATGACCGCCAAAATCATCGGTTTGATCCCCATTCGTTGATACAGCGGCAACATGGCCGTGACCGTAATCATGTAAGTCGTCGTACCGTCTCCGTCCAATGCGACCAGACTGGCGAGAATCGCCGTACCGACGACGATTTTCAGCGGATCGCCCTTGACGATCTGCAATATTTTCGCAATCAACGGATCAAACAAGCCAGCATCCATCATGATTCCGAAGTACAGGATGGCAAACAGCAGCATGATTCCCGTAGGCGCAATCTGCTTGATACCGGCAAGCATCATCGTGCCAAGCTGATCCGCAAAGCCGCCGAGCAAAGCAAACACAACAGGAACCACAATAAGTGCAACCAAAGCCGAAAGTCGCTTCGACATGATCAAATACATGAAAACGGCTACCATTAAAAAGCCAAGCCATGACAGCATACCTTTTTCCTCCTTGGGAGAATGCGCTTACAACAACGTGTACGAATGCGCTTTCATTTGCTGCTGTCATTATAGCAATGTTCGTAAAAATCCGAATACAATTTGCGCATAAACAGTTTTACCCGCATTTTTGTCATAAACGTCATAAAATTCACGATACGCCTGTCTGCTTATTCGTTTAAATGGTACAATAGTGACAACCTATATTTTTCCAAACGGAGGTTTGCATGCTCGATTTCGGAATCGCATCCATCCCACTGTTCATCATGCTTTTGTTTTACGGCCTGATCATTTATTTGCTCATTAGCCTGATCCGGTTCATGAACAACAAAATTGCCCTCGACCAAGAACGAAATGAAAAGCTGGACCAATTGATCCAGCTTCTACAAAAAGGCGAACAAAAAGAACCAGCCGCTCCCCCGCAATCCGACCACCTTGACACACGCTAGACCGTCCTGTTGACCGCAAGCACTCACATCCCATTTCATGAAAAACGTCTCGACGTTTTTCCCAGAAAAAAGCCCGAGTCCGTCTCTTCACGGCTCGGGCTGCTATCATTTTCATCTTTGTGCGATCTACACATCCCGCTTTCCAAACAACCGGACAGCCAGCGCCAGCGTCGCCGCGCCGTAAAACAGCGTGTAGAAAAACATCAACTGGCTTGGCGGAGACGTGGTGCCAAATATCCCCTGGGAAGCAAACGAAATCGGGTCCTCCGCTGCCTCGAAAAGCGCGACCGTCGATTGTCTGAACAGCGAATCGGTAGGAAACAACAAGCTGGATATAATCCCGATGTTGATCAGTGCGTTCTCCCCCAAAATCGACCCGATCTGCTCGACAAACCCGCCGATGAAGCTGATTCCGTACAAAATGATCAGGATGATGCCGCCTGTTACCGTCGTCGTGATGCTGCTGAGCAGCAAGGAGACGCAGACGAGAATCACTGGCATCAGGATAAAATACCCGAGCGACGTCCCTATTTGCTGCGCACTCACGTCAACCGCCAGCATGCCTCCGCCAACCCATTGATTGATCCCGAGAATGCCGAGAAACATCAGGAGCGCATAGAGGACAAGCATGCTCGTCAATCCGCCGAACTTCCCCAGGACGTATCGGTGGCGCGGCAACGCCCGGGCCAACCACGTATCAATCTGATGACTCTCGACTTCGTGGGCAATACTGCCGACACTGCTCAGGATCGCGAGCAGCGCCGTAATGAACGAACCAAAGTACAGGCCCATGCCGAGCAGTTGCGTGGAGAAAAAGTTTTTTTGCAGCAGCATGTCACTTGCCCTGCCACCCCATGACTCGTTCATTTCCCGCGCCGCATACCAGGTCGCTACGCCAAACAGCAACAGGAAAGCCAGCGACATCAATATCGTAATCGTAAAAATCCGCTTGGAGATCATCTCCCTATACGTGATTTTCATGATCGGCCACATGTGCTTCCCCCTCCTTCTTTTGCACCCAGTACAAAAATACTTCCTCCAGCGATTGCTGCTTTTGCACAACCTCATGTACTGCAGCGCCTCGGCCAACCAGTGCCTGCAAAAGAGCCGGAACCCGGTTGTCCTGATCCAGAGTCAAAAGCCACGTGGCGCGAGAAGCAGCTTCCCTGAGCAATCTGCTCTCTGTCACGAATGCCGGAAGCTCCTCACCCGCCGAAAAACTCGCCGCTTCCACCGTAAGCTCCACCTGCGGGGCAACGCTGCTCAGCTTGCGCCAATCTCCATGCACGACCAGCTCGCTGCGGTGAATAATCCCTACATAGTTGCAGACGCTCTCCATCTCGCTCAGCAAATGGCTGTTGAGAAAAATCGTTTTTCCTTGATCGCGGAGCCTGGTAATCAACTCGCGCACTTCTTTTCGCCCAATCGGGTCCAGCGCCGAGGTCGGCTCATCCAAAAAAATCAGCTCGGGATCGGACAAGAGCGCACAAGCGATTCCGATGCGCTGCTGCATGCCTTTGGAATAGCCGCGAATGCGCTCGCGCTCACGCCCTGCCAGCCCTACCTGCTCCAGTACATCCCGGATGACCGCTCTGCCCTGGGAACGGGACAATCCGCACAGCTGGGCGTGGTGCTCCAGAAGCTGTTGGCCCGTCAGCCAATCGGGGTAGCGAAACAGCTCCGGCAAATACCCGACCTTTTGCCGCGATTCCACCGTGCCGATCGGATGCCCAAGCATGACGGCCTTGCCCGCTGTCGGGTGCAGCAGACCGAGCATCGTCCTGACAAACGTGCTTTTCCCTGCGCCATTTTGCCCGAGAAATCCAAACACACTGCCACGCGGCACTTGCAAAGTGATGTTTTTGCAGCCCGCCTTGCCGTTGTACTGCTTGGACAAATCCCAGGTCTCGATTACGTAATTGGACATCTCATGCCTCCTAAAACTTGAAACTTTAGCGGAAAACGGGACAAAGCAGAGCCTCCCCCTACAGGAAAACTCTGCCATTCCGCTTTATATTTCGCTTTATGCTGCTTCTTTAGTTCAGCTGTTTTGCCAAAGCCAGAAGTTCTTCTCCACGCTTTTCGCTGCCATCCAAAATGTGGATTTTCCCGTCTTTTTGCCAAACGAGATGCGTATTGTACTCGCTTGTGAGCAGCATGCCCTCTTCGCCGTTCACTTTGACTTCTTTCATGTCGCTTTTGCCGTCCGCCATGTACGGAACAGGAATCGTATGTTTCCAGTCTTTGATGTCAAGCATTTGCTTTTTCACTTGCTCCGGGATAAACGGCAGAGCCAGCATCGTCTCGCGCAGCTTTTCCAGATCTACGCCATCGGGAGCTTTCAGCTCAGGCGCGTCCACAATCGTGTAGGAATAGCTCTCTTTTCCGGTGCCGATATATGTTGTTTGCATTTTCGGCACTTCCAGCGAGATGCGCTTGCCATTCAGCTCGTCGTCGAAGCGAGCATCAATTTGCAGTTGGGCAAGCAGCTTGTTTGCCCGCTCGGTGTCGATTTCGAGATGCATGCGATACGGCGAGGTAACTTCTACCCCTTCCACAGCCATGTCGGCAGGCACTGACGGCAGCTTGACTCCCGCTTTTTCCGCAGCTTCCCGGTTGTTGTAGTAGTGGTTACGGCTTTCCTGTTTGTTGTCATCCATTCCGTCGATTTCGATCTTTCCGATTCCTTTCAGATCGATCTCCCCGGCTTTGCCGCTTGCCATCCAGTTTTCCACTTCTTGCAAGTCTTCTTGCGTCACTTTGACAAATTCGACTTTGCTCATGCGAAACATGGACAAAAAGTCATTAGCCGCCGCCTGTACTTGCGGAAAAGACAGAGACACGGCGACCACAGCTGCTGCCGATGCCGCTGTTACCCAGCGTTTCGTCGATTTGTTCATTTCGTTCCAGCTCCTTTTTGCTTTGCGCTCTTTGTGGTGATTCCACTCACGCAACTGATTGCTCTTGTTTGCCTTTCCTACTGTTTGCGAAAACCGCTGCCAAGCTGCGTCCGTGTTCACTTTCACCTGATCGGCACGGGCGAATACGTCTGCTTCGATCTGTTCCCGCGACCAAACGTCCAAAGCCATCAGCTCATCCAGGCGAGCGCGGCATTGCTCGCACTCCGTCAGGTGACTGCGGAACTGCTCGCTCTCCCGGGCTTCGCACTCTCCATCCAGAAAAGCCTGGATAAAGCCCGTATCTGCACATTTCATCCCTCTTCCCCCCTGATCCGCTCGTATAGCCTGCGAAATTTGTTTTTCGCTCGCGCCAAAATCGTTCCGACAGATTGAACCGGAGTTCCAGTCGCTTTTGCCAGCTCGGCGTAGGGAAAGCCGGAGTATTTCATGACCAGCAAAGTACGCTCACGCTCATCCAGCTCGTCCAGCACCTCTTGCACGTGGCTGATCGCTTCTTTTTCCAGCCATGCTTCCTCGGATGACGGCGTGGTGTGCGCCTGATCCGCAGTAGTGCGCTCCTGCCTGTCCTGCCTGCGCTTCTCTGATCGCAAATAGTTGCAGGCTGCATAGAGTGCCGCTTTGGATAGCCAAGCCGGGATATTCTCTACAGTGGAGCGATCTGTATCGTAAAAGGAGAGAAACACTTCCTGAGCGACATCTTCTGCTGCTTGCTGCTCGCGGACAATCCGCATCGCCTGCCGGACAACGAACGGGTAGTAAGCGGTAAACAGATCGTGAAACGAGTCTGCATCGTCTTGCACCCGCGTCTGGTTCATCGCCAGTTTTGCCTGCACCTCCATCACGTCTCCTCCTTCCTGCAAAGGCCGCTGACTCAGCTTCTATCGCGTTCTACACCTTATAGAAACCGCCGGGACCTTTTTTGTGACAGGATATTTTTAAAAAAATCGTTATTCGTCTAAAAAAGCAGCCGGCTTCTCCAAAAACCGCCGGGTCAGTTGGTAGTGCTCCGTCTCCTGATACCGCACTTCCTGCACAGGCGATTCGTCAAAGCTGAAGATTTTCGCTCCGGGAAAGCCCATCAAAATCGGGGAATGAGTCGCGATCACAAACTGCGCGCCCTCTGCCACCAGTTCGCGCATCAAAAACAAGAAGGCCAGTTGACGTTTGGGCGACAGGGCCGCCTCAGGTTCGTCCAGCAAGTAAATGCCTTTGCTGTTGAAGCGGTTGGTGAACAGCGACATGAACGCTTCCCCGTGCGATTGCGCGTGCAGCGACCTCCCGCCGTAACTGCCGCTGCCGCCGATCGAGTCGATGTGGCTGGCAAACTGGTAAAAGCTCTCGGCCCGCAAGAAAAAACCGTTCGTCTGCTTCGGAAGCCAGGAAAGCCGGATATAGTCGCCCAGACTCGCTTCGGACTTGTGGACGTCATAATAATTGTTGCGCGATCCGCCAGCCGTGTGAAAGCCGCACTGATACGCGACGGCTTCGAGCATCGTCGACTTGCCCGAACCGTTTTCCCCGACCAAAAAAGTCACGCTCGTGTCCAGCTCGATCGCCTCCAAATTTCGCAGCGACGGCAGGTCAAACGGATACCGCCCCGCCTCGGGAAACTTCTCGCGTAACAGCTTGATCGTCCGTAAATAAACCATTATTTTCCCCTCCACACTCACTTTTTTGCCGAGCCACGCCGATACAACCATATAGGGGGGAGTATCGGTGGACAAGGTTTCCTTTCTTCAGGAAAAAAGCGCCTTTCATATGAAATATCCAGAGCAAAGCGACCTCTCCTTCTACCGGTGGTTTACCCAGCAACACCCGGATGAAGCGATTGGCTGGTACCATCTTGGCCAAGCAAAAGAAGCGCAAGGCGACACGCAGCAGGCGCTCGCCGCTTACAGACAAAGTCTTTTTGCCAAACAAGGCCCTTATTTTAACGAGGCGCGAGACGCCTATCAAAAATTGCTTCGCGAGCAAAAACGCCAGAACTGGCGCAACCAGGCACGCTTGCTTCTGGCGGCACTCGCCTTTTTGTACGCCCAGTTTGTGTTCTCACCCGGGCCTTTGCAAGATGCCGCTCCTGCTGCCCGCACACAGACAGCGGAAAAGCCTGTCGGCACTCCTGCTGGATCGCAGCCTCATGTCGAGGTGATTGCGGTTCCTGCGGCACTTGACCCGAAACAATTGCAGAGCCAGGTTCGCCGTTATGTAGAGGGGCGTCGTCCGGCGCTGACACAGCCGTATACAGTCATCGTCGTTCCGGAAGTGCCCGGATCGCCGCTGTTTACGCCACTGTTGTTTTATCAGCCCAAACAGGTAAAAGGGATTGTGCAATACAATCCCGCCAGCCGGAGTGTCATCAGCAAGCGCTGGTTTGCAGCACCAGCCAGCTTCGCTCAGGAGGCGGCGCTTGCAACAGCGCGCACAGACCTCGCAACCGAGCAGCAAACACTCCAGCACGTGCTGACATTGCGCAATGCCCTCTATCGCTACTATCAGCAAAAAGGGACCCTTCCAACCAGGCTGGCGGATTTGGCAGCAAGCTACCCCGGCAACTATTTGCCGCAAATCCCTGTTCCGCCAAAACGTCTCTTGCTGGAAAGCTATCCGTATCACCCCGCTGCTTTTCAGAGCGGAGCGGCATGGGCAAGCTTGCGCGATGTCCTGCCGCTTCCCGGCTATCCTGAGCCGCTGTCGCCTTTGGAACCGCTGCAAGTTCGCCTTGCACAAAAGTCGCACACGCTCCAGCTTTTGAGCGGCACGCATCTCGTGCGCAGCTATCCGGCGGGCATCGGCAAAAACGACTCGACGCCAGAGGGGTACTATACGATCTTGCAAAAAATCAACAAACCGCGCGGCCATGACAACATATACGGCACACGAGGGATGGTTTTTCAAGGAAACGGCTATGCGATCCACGGCACCAACCATCCGGAGAGCATCGGAACCTCCGTGTCTCTCGGCTGTGTGCGCTTGCTCAATGCCGCTGTGGAGGAACTGTACTCCTTCGTCTCACTGGGCACCGAATTTATCATCTCGGATGCCCCTGCTCCCGCAAGCCCGTGGAGCAATCCGCCTTTGTTCGTCCTTCCGGCGGGACCGGAAGAAGAAACGCCACAAGTCATTTACACCTGGCTGCATTAATGTGCAGCCTTTTTCCTTTGAAAAGACGAATCAGCCCTTCGTCTGGTTACGTGGAGATTCCATCCAAGCCAGTCGCCGCACCCGCATCCGCTGACGAAAAAAGCGCGCTCCCCAAGCGGGAACGCGCTACTTGTATTTGGTCTTATTTTTCTTCTTCCAACTGACTGATCGTTTCTTCCTGTTCTTCTTCCGGATTCCAGTAGTCGAGCACTTTGCCTTGCAGAACCTTGCCTTTGATAAACTCCACCTGCTGCTCACTGAAATCTTCTGTCCATTCGACGCCTAATTCCTCCGCCAACCGCACGACAGTCAACAGCTCTGACCAAGCGACGTAGCGTTTGTACCAGAAAAACTGTGGCTGCTCGTTCATATATGGGTACAGGTCGTCAAAATCGGTATGTTTACAGTCGAGAGCTCGCTCAAAATTCACTTTGGCTCGGCTAAGTTGTTCCTTGAAAAAAGTGGGCAAATCTCTTTGTGCGAAGTCAGACATGGACTGTCCCCCCTGTCTCCCGATTTACTGGTATTGTACCACGCGAAAGAAGATGTGCAAATAGCTGAATCTGTCGAGTTGTCTATCCTATGCCGCTCAGCCGCCGGTTGTTCCATTTGCTGGCGGCTGCTGTTGGCCGCCGTCTACAGGCTGTACTGGCTGCTGGCTGCCGTCAGAAACTCCCCCCGGCTGGTTGGCTCCCGGATTGGCGATATCAGGCGGAATCTCTCCAGGATTTCCCGGGTTTCCCGGGTTGCCCGTATTGCCCTGGCCCGGATTCGGATTCTGACCGTTCGGCTGGCCGCCGTTGTTGCTGTTGTTGCCCTGGTTGTCGCCGCCGAAATTCGGCGGAATCGTCACAGAGCCATCGCCGTCGCTATTGCCGTTATTGTTTTCATCCGGATTTTGTCCCTGATTGTTGCCGTCCTCGTGGTGCTCTTCTCCGTCGTTAATCAGGTTTTCCAGATTTTGCATGTTAATCTTGGTGATCGGGGAAGGAGTCTGCTCCTCGCCCTGGGCGTTGCGCGGAACCACCACATAGCGATACTGGTTCGGATCATCCAGCACATCGACATAAGTCGTATCCTTCAAGCCGGAAGCGATCAGCACGCGCTCGTCATTTTGCTTGACGCGGTAGACGTCATACGTGTAATCAGGAGAACCGCCAATCCAGCTCAAGACTACTTTCATCTGGTTGTTTTCCATAGTCAGGTCTGCTGCCAGTTGCAGCGGCTGCACTGTCTCTTCTTCCGGCTGTTCTTCGACGGCACCTGCTGGCGGTTGGAAATCTGTCGCCTTCACGCCCTTCAGACCTGCTGCGAGCACTTTGGAAAACATTTGCGCCGTCAAGCTGCTTCCCTGACGCATCAGATGCTGTTTGTCCTCGGGATCGAAGCCCATCCAGACCGCTCCGACGTATTCTGGCGTATAGCCGACAAACCAGGCGTCTTTGTTCACACCGCTGTCTCCGGCAATCGATTGGGTCGTCCCGGTTTTTCCGGCTACATGACGGCCAGAGATTCGGGCAGCTTTCCCCGTCCCTTCCTGAACCGCCCGCTCCAGCATCGTGTGAACCGTCCACGCCGCCTGCGGCTTGAGCACTTGCGTTTGCTTGTCTTCGTATTCACGAACGACGCCTTCGCTCTTGTTTTCGATTTTGGCAATCGTGTGCGCTTCCGACATAACCCCGCCGTTGACAAAAGTCGTGTACGCCTGCGCCATTTTCAACGGAGACGTCCCTTGGCTAAGACCGCCGAGGGCGATGGCCAGGTTGCGGTCCTCCGGCGCCAGGTCGACGCCGAATTTTTTCAGGTAATCCAGCCCGTTATTGACTCCGATTTCATTTAACAGCCAAACAGCAGGCACGTTGAGCGAGTCGATCAGGGCGCGGTTCATGCTCACCGTTTCGCTGTATTTGTTGTTGTAGTTGCGCGGCTCATAGCCGTTGAAGCTTTGCTTTTTGTTGCTGAGGGAAGAGTTCGGCCCCCATTTTCTGCCGTCCATATCAACCGCAGGCGCGTACACCGCCAGCGGCTTGAAGCTGGAACCTGGCTGACGCTTCATATCGGTCGCGTAGTTAAAGCCTTTTGCGGCGTAATTGCGGCCGCCCATCATTCCGGCGATCCCGCCGTTTTTCGCATCCACGACAATCATCGCGGACTCGACGCCGCGTTTTGCGCCGTCTTTCGGGAAGTTTTTCGCGTTGGCGTACTCCGCGATCATCGCATCCTGTACTTTCGGATCGAAGGTCGTATAGACGTGCCAGCCGCCACGGTACAACTCTTCCTCCGTCACGCCGTAATTTGCTTCCGCTTCGTCCACCATATGGTCGAAGAAAGCGCGGTAGCCTTTTTTCAGGCTCGCTCCAGCCGTCTCTGTCGGCTCGGTAGGCAATGCCTCCGCCTGCGCTTCATTTTTTTGTGCCTCGGTAATAATGCCTTGCTCGTACATCAGGCGAATGACCGTATCGCGCCGCAGCTTCGCCTTCTCTGGGTTGTTGAACGGCGAGTACGTCGTCGGCGCTTTCGGAATTGCTGCGAGCATCGCTGCTTTGGCAACCGTAAATTTATCAGAGCTGACGGACATTCCGAAGTAGTAGTTCGAAGCGTCCTCGATCCCGAACTCCCCTTCACCCAAGTACACGCGGTTGAGATACATTTCCAAAATCTGATCCTTGGAATAGCGGCGCTCCAGTCCGATCGCAATGCTCATCTCTTTGGTCTTGCGCCAAAACGTTTGGTCCAGGTTGAGGAAAACGTTTCTGGCAAGCTGCTGGGTGATCGTGCTTCCCCCTTCAGCCAATGAACCTTTTTTAATGTCATTGATGATAGCTCCGCCGATCCGTACCATATCGACGCCTTTGTGCTCGTAAAACCGTTTGTCCTCGACAGCAAGGAATGCGTCAATCAACACTTTGGGCACTTCGTTGATCGGTTTGTATTCACGGTTTTTTTGACGTATCAGACTCGTCATCTCTTCACCGTTTTTGTCATATATGACCGTTGGTTCTGCTTTCAAGTCTTTCAGCTTCTGTTCGTTTTCCGCAATCATCCGGTCTCCCGCGTACAACAGGGAAAAGTATCCCCCGATGACGCTCAAGATGAGAAAGACGGCGAATCCTACGGCAATCATCAGCAAGTTGTTCTTTTTCTTCCTGACTTTCTTCTTGGCCTTTGTTGCCATTTCTTACCTCCTGGTTTTCTCTCTCCCCCGCATCTTATATAGACGGATGCTTTTGAAAAAAGTTTCTCCCTTTTGGCACGTGTCTATCATTCCACACTGTTTCGGTTTTGTCACTGGAAAAGCCTATCTCCTTGTGAGAGATAGGCTTTTCTTATGAAGCAAAGGCAATTTATTTGAGCAGCCCTTCTGCTGTAGCCACTACATTTTCTACGGTGAAGCCGTATTCGCGCATGATGCGGTCGCCAGGTGCGGAGGCGCCGAACTGGTTGATCGCGATCACTTTTCCGCCATCTCCAGCATAACGTTCCCAGCCCATAGGAGAGCCCATCTCTACTGCTACACGCGCTTTTACTGTCGGAGGAATGACCGCATCGCGGTACTCTTGCGGCTGACGCTCGAACAGGTTCCAGCTTGGCATGGACACGACTCGTGCCTCGATTCCGCGGGAGAGCAGCTCTTCACGCGCTTGCATTACCAAGGATACTTCGGAGCCGGTAGCGAGCAAGATCAGTTGCGGATTGCCGCTTGGAGCGTCTGCGAGCACATATGCCCCTTTGCTCACGCCTGCTTCCGCTTTCTCGATGGTCTCTGGCAAGACTGGCAAGTTTTGGCGAGTCAAAACAAGTACGACTGGCTCGTCTGTGCGGGAAACAGCGTATTTCCAAGCTTCGTTTGTCTCTACGGCATCAGCCGGACGCATAATGGTCAGTCCTGGCATCGCGCGCAAGGACGCCAATTGTTCGATCGGCTCGTGAGTCGGGCCGTCTTCCCCTACAGCGATGGAGTCGTGAGTGAACACGTACACAACCGGCTGTTTCATCAGAGCAGACAGGCGGATAGCCGGACGCACGTAGTCAGAGAAGACGAAGAACGTACCGCCGTATACTTTTACCCCACCGTGCAGAGCCATACCGTTGAGTGCTGCCCCCATGGCGAACTCGCGAACACCAAACCAGATGTTGCGGCCATCGTAGGAGCCTGGCAGGAAGTTGCCCGCTTCTTTGATCACCGTGTTGTTGGAGTGAGCCAGGTCTGCGGAACCGCCGAGGAAAAACGGCACGGATGTTGCCAATGCATTGATTGCGTTTCCGGAAGCGACGCGGGTTGCCAGCTTCGCCCCTGCTTCGTATACCGGCATGTTGGCATCCCAGCCTGCTGGCAGGTGGCCTTCCTGTGCTGTCGTGAATTGCGCAGCCAGGTCCGGATATGCTTTGGCGTACTCGGCAAACAGGTCACGCCATGCCGCTTCCGCTTTTTCGCCCGCTTCTGCCAGTCCTGCGTAGAAGTCAGCCACTTCCGCAGGAACGTGGAACTCTTGGTCATGCGACCACTCGTAGTTTGCTTTTGTCAGCTTCACTTCATCTTTGCCGAGCGGTGCGCCGTGGGAAGCGCTGGAGCCGCCTTTGTTCGGGCTGCCGTAGCCGATGACAGTTTTGACTTCGATCAGCGTAGGACGATCCAGATCTTTTTTCGCTTCAGCGATAGCGGCATCAATCGCTGCCAGATCGTTTCCGTCTTCTACGCGCAAATATTGCCAGCCGTACGCTTGGTAGCGTCCTGCCACATTTTCCGAGAACGAGCGGGACAGTTCGCCGTCCAGCGAGATATCGTTCGAATCGTACAGCACGATCATTTTGCCCAGTTTCAGGTGAGCAGCCAGGGAAGAAGCCTCGCTGGATACGCCCTCCATCAGGTCGCCGTCACCGCAGATGACATACGTGTAGTGGTTCACGATGTCAAACTTGTCGCGGTTGTAGACAGCTGCCATATGTTTTTCCGCCATGGCCATACCGACCGCCATCGCGATCCCTTGTCCCAGCGGTCCAGTCGTTGCGTCAACACCAGCCGTATGTCCGAACTCCGGATGGCCAGGCGTTTTGCTGCCCCACTGGCGGAAGTTATGTAGGTCTTCTAGAGAAACATCGTATTTCATCAAATGCAACATCGAGTATAATAGCATAGAGCCATGTCCCGCAGACAAGACAAAACGGTCGCGGTCGATCCATTGCGGATTGCTTGGATTTACTTTCATGAAACGGCTCCACAGAACATGAGCCATTGGGGCAGCGCCCATCGGCATTCCCGGGTGGCCGGAATTTGCTTTTTCGATGGCATCAATAGCCAGCGTGCGGATGGTGTTAATGGATAGCTGATCGACAGACGTATGCTGAGTCATCTCGCGAAATCCTCCCTGTGCTTTTCTATAAAATCATACCTAGTATCGGGTAAAACACACTGTGCCATTATAGCACAGTTCAAAGTCAGATTCATGCTTGCTTTCATAGAATAAGGAGGTCTTTTTCGAATGTCTTCTACGCTCTACCTCATCATTGGAATTGTTTTGGCCATCGCCGGTTTCGGCATGCTGTTCGCAGCGATGAGCAGTTCCCCTGCCCTGAAGAAAAACCGGGAAAAACTGCGCAGAAAAGCGGCCGAAAATCATCGTCCCGAAGAGCATTGAGAAAGGAACCTCGTCATGCGAAACTACTTTACGATGCCAGTTGCCGTGCACCTGTTTTTGCTGCGCGGACAGGAAATTTTATTGCTTCGCCGTTACAATACCGGATATGAAGACGGAAACTACAGCGTTCCGGCCGGACATCTGGACGGCAATGAAGAAGTCAAGGCAGCAGCCATTCGCGAGGCCAAGGAAGAGTGCGGGATCGACCTCGCACCATCGGACCTTTCGCTTGCAGGCGTCATGCACAGACGGTCTTTTGACGAGCGCATCGACTTTTTCGTCGTCGCGCGTAACTGGCAGGGAGAGATCGTCAACGCCGAGCCTGACAAATGCGACGAACTGATCTGGGTCGATCTCGACAAGCTGCCCGACAATATGATTCCCTATGTGAGACAAGCCATCTCCAATTACAGAAGGAACGAGTGGTTTGACAGCTTCGGCTGGGAAGCTTCCTCTGCACACGCCGCCAATTGAAAAAGGAGCCAACTGTACCTGCACACTCTTCGCTCAGGCAGTCGGCTCCTTTTCCAATTGTTGAGGGCAATCCCCGCTTTCCTGCGAGTCGGCAGGAATCATAAAGCAGCGCAGTCGTATGTACTGGCGAATCACCATGTATACAGCGGCTGCCAGCGCTACCGTCGTCAACGTAATTTTGCTGTAGGAATACACGCCTGCAAGCATCACATCCAACTCAGCAGCAAACCAGTAGCCCATGAGAAAATAATGCAGCGTCCAGACAAACGTGCTCGGTAAAAAGAAGACCAGAAACTGTCCGAGCGGCATCCGATACAAGCCAGCAACGATCGGCACGATATGGCGGATCACCGGAATAAACATGCTGATCACAAGCACCCAGCCCATGTATTCTTGCTCCCAGTCCATGAGCCTTACGTGTTTGTGCCAACGCTTGCCCGCCCATTTTGCCAATACTGACGCTCCCAGCCAGGCACTCACCAGATAGCCCGCCCCCACTCCCACGCTCACAGCCGCAAACACCGCTGCATACACAACCAAAAACCCGGTGTCCACATGCGCCATTCGTGCGCCAAAACCGATCACTGACATCTCATCGGGTGAAAGCTGCCAAAAAAATTGTTTCCAAAACGAATGAAACATGATTGCAAAACTCTCCTGCTCCACAGGCGCTCCCCCCTCTCCGATTCCTTGCTTCTATCGTAGCGGGTAAACCTTTCTAAAAGAGAGAGAATGCCTTAAGTTTTCTAAAAGGAATTCTGAAGAATTTCTTAAGAGGGCGGCATGGGTGTGAACAGGCACACAAAACAAAAAACGCGCTTATCATCGCCGCGTCGCAAAACGGCAGATAAACACGCCTGTCCCTGGTTTATCGGGCTTCCATCGCTTTGCGCTTGCTGTGCACAGCTGACATGGCCTCCATAAACTCTTCTTTTTCAATCACATTCAGTTCGTACAACTCGCGAATTTCATCTTCTATCAGCAACAGATCCCCCACCGGGTCCCCCGTGTAGATGAACAAGCCGAAGCGGTGCAGAAACGCCTTTAAATCGAAATCATTGGGGTTGGCTTTCAATAGGCTCCCTCCAGATCGATTTCCATCCTCGCGAGGACGGCATCGTAGTCAAACTCGACAGCAAAGCCGGTAATAACGATGATCTTCGCATACGGATACGCCTCTTTCCACGCCTCCTCCTCAACCGGTTTCAATCCGACAAGATAGAGCGGATCTTTGGAAAGCTCCGGGTGCTCCTGGCACAGACGCAAAAACTCGCGGCATCTGTCCTGCTCCTGTGCCGCATTCAGAACGAGTACCGCGCGTTCCACTTCCTTTGACTCCCGTTGTCCGGCAATCAGTTCAAACGTTTTTGCAGTAGGCACCATCGCGTTCACTTCCGGAAAACGGTCGAGAACCTCATCCAGCCAATCATCTTCATGCCAGGCCAGGTAGTACAGCATTGCAGTAGACATGATCACAAACACCTCATGGATATATACTAGACAACTTGCCAAACGATTCTTCTTTCTTTTCCATTATAGCACGAGAAGTGCACGGCTGCCCACGCCGCTCGCTTGACTTCGACAGTTCGTTCACGTAAGGTGGAAAATGCAAGCAACTGATAGTGATGATTTTTGTGTGAAACGAGGTAATTTGTTGTGAAGAAGAAGCATCTTGCCCTCTTGTTCTTCGTCGCATTTTTGACCATGCTCGGATTCGGTATTATCATTCCCATCCTTCCCTTTTTTGCAGAAAAACTGGGTGCGACCTCTTTTCAGATCGGCGTTCTGTTCGCCAGCTACAATATTATGCAGCTGTTGTTTGCACCCGTTTGGGGAACTCTCTCGGACCGGATCGGGCGCAAGCCGCTCGTTTCTTTCGGGCTACTCGGCTTTGCCGTGACGTTTATCCTGTTCGGAATGGCGGAAAGCTATACGGAAATGCTCGTTTACCGCATTCTGGGCGGAATCGTCTCTGCTGCCGCGTTGCCGACTGTAACGGCGATGGTTGCCGATTTGCTCCCAACCGAAGAGCGAGCAAAAGGGATGGGGGTCGTCGGCGCGGGCATCGGGCTCAGCTTTGTATTCGGCCCTGTCATAGGCGGCCTGCTCAGCGGCTACGGCTTTGCCGTTCCGTTTTACGCTTCGGGGCTTGTCGCGCTGCTGACGTTTTTCTTCATTCTTTATGCGTTGCCGGAAAGCTTGCCGAAGGAAAAGCGGACGAGCCTGCGAAAAGAAGCCAGTCAAAACCCGCTGGTCTCGCTCTTTGGCTCCCTGTCTCTTTTGTACGGCATTTTGTTCGTCGTGTCGTTTGCCTTTTCCGGTCTGGAAACGACTTTTGCCCTGTACATCCATGACTTGTACGGCTTCACATCCAAAGACCTCGGCTACATGTTCCTCGTCATGGGCATCATTGCAGCCTGTGTGCAGGGCGGCTTGATCGGCCGCCTGGTCAAGCAGTTCGGGGAAGCGGCCATTCTCACCGTGGGGATGATTTTTTACGGAATCGGCTTTTTCGCCATTCCGCTGTCGGGAAACTTTTGGGTACTCGCTTTGATTCTGTCTTTGTTCGGCGCGGGCCAAGGCATGATTCGCGCAACTGCCACCGCGATGATTACGCAGCGAACAACGGAAGGCCAGGGGATCACAAGCGGAGCGATCAGCTCGATGGACAGCCTCGGTCGCATTCTCGGCCCGTTGGCTGGCGGCGCCGTCTACACCTTTTCGCACAGCGGCCCGTTTTTCCTCGGCGGCGTCCTGATGGTGCTGATTCTGCTCTGGTTCCAGTTGAGCCATCGGCGGTTGCCGGACCCGGAGCCGACGGTGCAAGCTTAGAGCCATAGGCGAGAGCTGGAACAGCAGCCGAAAGTTCGATCTTGAGGCGTCGGTGAGGACTGCTGAACCCGGAGCCAATCATTCAAGCCTAGTCACATCGCCAGGCAAAAAGCGAGGCAGCAACAGTCTTATTGACGACTGTTGCTGCCTTTTTTATGAACATAGTCTCTAACCTTTTCCAAATCGACGCACTTGCCGCCTGCCTTACACTTCCTGCATGCTCACCCAGGCGACGTAGCAGTCATCGATTTCTTGCTGGACGTGCTCGATTTCTGTTTGCCAAGCAGCCAGTTGCTGATAGTCCGTCTCTGCTTGGGAAAGCAGCCCGGTCAAGCTCGCCTTTTTCTCTTCCAGCTTGGCAATTCGCTGTTCCAGCTCAGACAGCTTGTAAGTGTTCGGGCGTTTTGGCGCTGCTTCTGTGGCTACCACTTCCCGCTTAGGCTCTGGCGGCTTTGGCTTTGCTGCTGGCTTGGCTTTTGCTTCCCCCGCAAGTCTGTCCGCCCTCTTCTGCGAACGTTCCTTTTGCTTGGTTCTCGCCTCTTCATACGTGCCTACGTCATGCACGATCCGCTTGTCTTCCACCCAGAAAACGCCGTCTACCATTTTTTGCAGGAAATAGCGGTCGTGGGAAACAATGAACAGCGAGCCGTGGAAATCGGCGAGCGCTTCCTCCAGCGTTTCCCGCGCTTCAATATCGAGATGGTTCGTCGGTTCGTCGAGAATGAGCAGGTTGATGTCCTGATGCATCAACTGGGCCAGGCGCAAACGCATTCGCTCGCCACCGCTCAGCTGGCTGACCTTTTTGAACACATGCTCGCCGTAAAACAGAAACTTCGCCAGCAAATGTCTCGCCTCTGCTTCCGTCACTTTCGCGACATCGCGGAACGCTTCGATCAGCCGCTGGTTTTGATCTCCTTCCAACGCTTGCTGCGAGAGATATCCGACTTTGACGCTGCTGCCGATTGCGAGCCTGCCTGCATCCGGCTCTGTCTCTCCCAAAAGCATGCGGATCAACGTGGACTTCCCGCAGCCGTTTGGCCCGAGCAGTGCTTTGCGCTCCCCGAAACGAAGCAGCAAGCTGGCGTCTGCAAACAGCTGCTTTCCGCCGTACGTCTTGTGCACGTCTGTTACGATCAGCACGTCCTGGCCGCTGCGGTCTGTCTTTTTGAATTGCAGCCCCATCCGGTCCGCTTCCATTTTTGGCCGCTCGATGCGTTCGATCCGGGCCAGCGCTTTTTCCATGCTTTTCGCCCGACGGTGAAACGCCTCGTTTGGCGGGTTGGAGCGATTGCCCCACTCTTTTAGCCGCTTGATCGTCTCTTTCATTTTTTTAATCTTTTTCTGCTGCTCCTGGTAGGCGGCAAACTGCCGCAGCAAACGCTCCTCCCGCTCGGTGGCAAAGGCGCTGTAGTTTCCGATGTAAAACTCCGCTTCCCCGCCGTCCACATGGTAGACAGAAGTAACGACTGCATCCAGGAAATAACGGTCGTGGGAAATAATCAGCACCGTTCCCGAATAGCTCTGCAAAAATTGCTCCAGCCACTCCATCGACTCCACGTCCAGATGGTTCGTCGGCTCATCCAGCAGCAGGACATCGCTCTTTTGGCACAAAAGCTTGGCAAGCCCCGCCTTCGTTTTCTCCCCTCCGCTCAGTTGGGCAAACGGCGTAGCGAGCAGCTCTTCGCTGACTCCCAATCCTTGCACGACCTGAGTCATACGCGTCTCCCACTGGTAGCCATCCTGCTGCTCAAATTCGTCTTGCAACTTCTGGTAACGCTGCATCAGCCGATTCAACGCCGCTTCGTCCTCGTAGAGCAGCGCCATCTGGCTTTCCAACTCGCGCATCTGCTCCTGAATGTGGCGAACTTCAGCAAAAGCGCTCGCCACCACATCTCGCCCCGTCCACTCCTGCGGATACTGCGGGGATTGCGGCAAATACGCCCACACCGTTCCTTTTGCCCGGTACAGCTCGCCTGAGTCCGGACTTTCGATGCCTGCCAGCAGTTTGAACAAGGTCGTCTTGCCCGCACCGTTTGGGCCGACGATTCCTACCCGCTCGCCCGCTTTTATTTCCAACGTAATATTTTGCAAAACCGGATCGGCTCCGTACGATTTTTGTAATTGAGTAGTTGCGACGATAATCATGATTTTTTCCTCCCTGGTATGTGGTACGGTTCAACATAATGGTCTTTCCTGGCCGGCCCCGGCGATTTTTGCCCCCATATGCCATCTGTCTGCCAAAAGGCAAAAATGGACGCAAAAAAGCCGCAGGCCATTACCTGCGGCATCGCGAGGGGAAGATATCGTCAGCCAAAAATGCTGCCCGAATCAGTCACCCATTATTGACAAGAACAAACCGTCCCTGGTCGATGCATGGTACGCCTATGGAAACTTCGTTCAGTTGTATGCGCAAAAATGGGCAGACTGATCCCGTTGAAAGAAAAATCATGCGTCATACTGGAAGTTTCCACCACAAACCACGCCTGAACGGTTCCGAACACGTACACACACCTCCATTCCCAAGGATTAGGTAAATCTTATCCACCATCATAGTACAGCTGCGAGCGAAAAACAAGGGGCAGTCAGCAAAAGAAACGGCTGCTTATTGGTTGCTTTGCGTCCCTTCAAACAATGGTTTGTTCGTATCGGCATCGATGAACACAATCGTGTTGTACGGCGGGAGCTTCACTTTTGCCGTCAAGTACGGATAGGTGATCACTTGCGGATACATCATCCCTGGAACTGGCTCTGTCAATTTCACGTAGACCAAAAGCTGCTCCCAGCTCTGCTGCACCTTCGTGACTTGCAGGCCGTAACCGGGGTGAGGAGATTGGCCGCGCGCGATCACGTACAAGTCTCCCTGTTGGTGAATGCCTTGCTTGCCTTTGACGGACTCGACGAACTCCTGCTCTGCTTCGGTCAACTGCTTTTCATCCACGAGGACGAACGAATCATTTTGTCCGGATGACACAATTTCCACCGCCCTTTTCTCGGGATTCCAAGCAATCTTTTGGCCTGCCTGCTCCACTAGCCACCTCAGCGGCACATACACGTCTTTGCCGCGAAGCAGCGCTGCTTCGCCACCTTGAACCGCCTTGCCGTCAACCGTCACCGCTCCGGAATCCAGCTGGTAGGCGATCGTATGGTTGCCGACTTTCATCTGCCCTGTTTGTCCTTGCAGCGTCCACTTTGCTTTCAGGATGCTCGCTGCATCTTGGGCAAGGACGTACGTTTTTTGCTGATGCAAAACGGCCTGTTTTTGCAAAGCCGCCGCTTTTCCATCTACGGAAATCGTTGCTGTCTGTACTTGGCTCCCGCTTGTCGCTGCCGCCACCGAGTAGACGGACACAAGCTGGAGGCTGAGGGCTGCAATCAGCCATGCTTTTTTGTTCATCTTCGTTCCTCCATTCCTTTTTGCCGGGATTCATTCTATCTTCTATCTTGTTAGACTTACCTCAGGTCTTATTCGTTTCAGTGCTCTTGCCACAAAAAGAACAACCGGCCTGACCAGAAAGCAGACCGGTTGTCCATGGAAAAAACAAATTAGTGCAACAGCCAGTTGCTCATCAGCACAACAGCCGGAATCGTCAAAAGCGCCAGCAACGTCGAAAAGACGGTCGTCATCGCGCCCATTTCCTCATCTGCCTTGTAGCGTCCAAACAAAATCGAGGCGAGCGTCAAAGTCGGCATGGCCACCTGTACCAATGTCACACTGACGATATCGCTGTCCAGCGAAAACACGGAGAGCAGCAGCGCCGTCAAAAGCGGAAAGACAAACAGCTTGAAAGCAAGCGGCATGCCAAGCAGCGGCAATGATACTTGCGGCTTGCTGCGCAAAAACAGCGGGAGCAACATCCCGATATACATCATGGCGAGCGGCGAAGCCAGTTTGGCCAGCGTGCCAAACAGGTGCTTGACTGGCTCAGGCGGGGCAAAGCCGATCAGCGCGGAACCAAGCCCGAACACGATGGCAATCATCGGGATGTTGATCAGCGTTTTCAGCCCTTTGAGCGAAAACGAGCCTTTTTCCTGGAGCATCATGACCCCGACTGTCCACAGCACGACGTCGACGCCAGCGTCAAAAATGGCAGCCAGGAGCGCACCTTTTGGCCCGAACAGCGCTGCGCACAGCGGCAGACCGATAAAGCCCGTGTTGCCGAGGCCAGACAAGATCGCGATTTCCCTGCGCTTTTTGGCAGGCAACGGCAATGTCCTCGCTCCTGCCCAGCCGAGCAGGATGCCCAAACAGTTCAACACAATCGAAATGACGAATATTGCAAAAATTTGCACCAAAAGCTGGTTATCGATCTGGGTTTGAAAAATCCCGTCCAAAATGATGCACGGCATCGCCACGTTGATAATGATCGTAATGACGAGCTGCCGCGAATCGGCCGTCAACGGCTGTCGGTAACCGATCAGGCTACCAATGCCGATGATGACGGCCATGATGAGTACGGATTGCTGCAACGTCTGAAATTCCATCGCACCGTCCCCCGCTTACATTTCGATCGGGAGCCATTGCAAATTTGCCGGCTCGCCTTTATCGCATGTCCGCAAAACATCCCCGCAAAGCGGAACAGCTTGTTCGAGCGGAACGCACCAGGAGAGCGGGAACACCGCTTCGCTGCCTTCAATCACGAGCGATGCCATCACCGCGTTCTGCTCGCCATTCGTCAGCACAAAATGCTGCTCGCCTGGCTCGTGCTCTTTCCACTGGACAAGCACTTTGCCGTTGTTGCCGCCAGCCACCACCAAATCCACGTGGTCACCGTATGCGGCATGCACCAGCGTGCGATTCTCGCCATTCAACTGCGCGATTTCCTTCAATACTTCGTGCCAGGCTACATGCTTCTGCTCCGTTCCACTGCCATCCGTATACATACGCCAGTCGTTTAACATGCTGATTGACTCCTTTTATCCATTCATGGTTGTCTTTGTCCCAAAGCATCAAGATGTTTCGTCCGAAAAAATGGGCAAACGCCCAAGGTCGTACTTATTGTACGCTATCTGCCCCCACAACCTCAACCACTACTTGCAAGCCCTCTGACGCTCCTGCACATAGCGATAGGGCAATTGGAGAATCCTGAGAAAGGAACCGTTTGCAGACCAAGAAATTCATAGTAAACAAATCGGAATAAATATTTTTATGATTGACAAAGACCGATGAGGCTACTACTATGAATCCATGAAATTCGATCAGCATAAAGGGGATTTAATCATCATGAAAAAAGTCGTTTTCTCTACTTTGCTCTCTTGTCTGTTGGTAGGAATCGTTGGTTGCAGCAGCTCTGGCGCCCCTTCCCAAACCGATAGCGCTACACCGCCAGCTGCTTCGCAAAGCTTGCTGGAAAAAGTAAAAGCGGAGAAAAAGCTCGTCATCGGGACAGAAGGCACTTACTCGCCGTTTACATACCACGATCAGTCCGGCAAACTGACCGGATACGACGTGGAGGTCGTAAGCGAGGTTGCCAAACGGCTCGGTGTAGAGCCTGTTTTCCAGGAAACGCAATGGGACGCCATGTTTGCGGGTCTGGATTCCAAGCGCTTTGACGTGGTTGCCAACCAGGTAGGGATACGCCCTGACCGTCAGGAAAAATACGATTTTTCCCAGCCGTACACGATCTCGCGCGCTGTTCTCGTCGCGCACAAAGACAATACGACGCTAAAAAGTTTTGCAGACATCAAAGGCTTGAAAGCCGGGCAGTCCATGACCAGCAACTACGCAGACCTCGCCCGCTCGAACGGGGCAGAGATCGTCGCTGTCGACAACTTCAACCAGGCGATTGACCTGATCGCGCAAAAACGCGTCGATGTCGCTATCAACGACAACTTGTCCGTGCTCGACTTTTTGAAGCAAAAACCGGATACGCCAATCCAAATCGTCACTAAAAACGACAAAGGCCAGCCAACCGCCTTCCTGTTCCGCAAAGGCAGCACAGAACTGGTCGCCGAGATTGACAAGGTGCTGGATGAGATGAAAAAAGACGGCACGTTGAAGGCGATTTCGGAAAAATGGTTCAGCGAAGATATCACGAAGTAAACATTCATTGACAAAATTGTCTGTCCCTTTTAGTATGTTCCTAACAAAAATCATATCGGTTTAGTGGGGGTTTCATTTATGAAAAAACTATTGTTTTCCGTTCTCACTTCTGCTTTGCTGGTCGCCTTGGCCGGTTGCGGCTCCTCTTCCTCTCAGGCGCCACAAAACAACGCTTCGCCTGCTCCAGCTGCCAGCGAAGAGAAAAAAGAGCAAAACTTGCTGGAAAAAGTCAAAGCGGACGGAAAAATTTTGATTGGTACCGAGGGCACGTACTCCCCCTTCACCTTTCACGATCAATCCGGCAAGCTGACCGGATATGACGTCGAAGTCGTAACCGAAGTCGCCAAGCGCCTTGGCGTTGAGCCAGTGTTCCAGGAGACACAGTGGGACGCCATGTTCGCGGGACTGGATTCCAAGCGCTTTGATGTCGTAGCGAATCAGGTCGGAATCCGCCCTGACCGCCAGGAAAAATACGACTTCTCCAATCCGTATACCGTATCGACAGCAGTGCTCGTCACTCACAAGGACAACACGACGGTAAAAGGCTTTGAAGATATTAAAGGCTTGAAAGCAGCGCAAACGCTGACGAGCAACCTCACCGACATCGCGAAGAAAAACGGAGCGGAAATCGTCGGAGTAGAGGGCTTCAACCAGGCGATCGACCTTTTGACTTCCAAGCGCGTCGACATTACGATCAACGACGGTCTTTCCTTGCTGGACTTCCTGAAGCAAAAGCCTGATACGCCAATCAAAATCGTCGCCAAAGATCCGAATGTAGCGACAAACGGGTTCCTCTTCCGCAAAGGCAGCGCAGAGCTGGTTGAAGCGTTCAACAAAGCGCTGGATGACATGACGAAAGACGGTACGCTCGCAAAAATTTCCGAGAAATGGTTTGGTGCAGATGTTTCTAAGTAACTTCTTTGACAACCCGGAACGCCTGAACCGATGGATCGATATCGCGCAAAGCTCCTTTCTGCCTCTGCTGAAAGGAGCCTTGCTCTATTCTTTGACGCTTGCCATCGTTTCCTTTTTCTTTGGCCTGATTCTCGCTGTTTTGACCGCATTGGCCCGCCTGTCCGGCATCAAGCCGCTGGTTGGCCTTGCCCGTTTTTATGTATCGCTCATCCGTGGAACGCCGCTGTTGGTGCAGCTTTTCATCATTTTCTTCGGTTTGCCGAGCGTAGGAATCATGATCGATCCGTTTCCTTCGGCCGTCATCGGCTTCTCGCTCAGCGTCGGCGCCTATTCCTCCGAGGTCGTGCGCGCCGCGATTCTGTCCATTCACAAAGGACAGTGGGAAGCCGCCTACTCTCTCGGGATGACGTACTGGCAAGCGTTGCGCCGGGTCGTGTTGCCGCAGGCAGCGCGCGTTTCGGTTCCCCCTCTGTCCAACTCGTTTATCAGTCTGGTCAAGGATACGTCGCTCGCCGCGGCCATTCTCGTTCCCGAGATGTTTCGCAAAGCACAGGAAATCGTCGCCTCGACCTATGAGCCGTTGCTTGTCTACTCGGAAGCCGCGCTCATCTACTGGATGATTTGCTTTGTCCTTTCCTTTATTCAAGACCGGATCGAAAACAAGCTGGACCGCTACGTCTAAAAAGCAGGTGAACGCAGATGATTACCATCACGGATTTGCATAAACAGTTTCACAACTTGCAAGTGTTAAAAGGAATTTCGCTGACGGTGGAAAAAGGCAAGGTCGTCGTCATCATCGGCCCTTCCGGCTCCGGGAAAACGACGCTGCTGCGCTGCCTGAACGCACTGGAAGTACCGACCAGCGGCAGCGTGCAGATCGGCGAAGTCAAGCTCGACTTTTCGCAAAAGGTTGATCGTTCAAGCATCCCCCGACTGCGCAAACAGACAGGCATGGTGTTTCAAAGCTACAATCTATTCCCGCATATGACCGCGCTGGAAAACGTCATGGAAGGCCCCGTGACTGTCAAAAAGGCAGACAAGGACAGCGCGCGGGCGAAAGCAGCCAAGCTGTTGTCCAAAGTAGGTCTCGGAGACAAGCTGGATCATTACCCGGCGCAGCTCTCCGGCGGCCAGCAGCAGCGCGTGGGAATCGCCCGCGCCCTGGCGATGGACCCGCAAGTCATGCTGTTCGACGAGCCGACTTCCGCCCTCGATCCCGAGCTGGTCGGCGAAGTATTGAAGGTCATGAAGGAGCTGGCCCAGGAAGGCATGACGATGGTCGTCGTCACGCATGAGATGGGATTTGCCCGCGAGGTGGCGGACGAAGTCATTTTCATGGATCAGGGCGTAATCGTGGAGCGCGACACTCCTGCCAAGCTGTTCGCCCAGCCGCGCGAGGAGCGCACTCGCCAGTTTTTGCAGCACCTGAAAGCGTAAAGCAAAAGACTCTGCCAGCGCAGTAAAGCGGGCAGAGTCTTTTTTGCTAACGTCTATCCGTGCTTAGTCATCCCAGAAAGAAGTGACCAGAAGAATGATGAGGATGATCCAAAAAAACCCGCCACCTCCGAAGCCGAAACCACCACCGCGCCTGCATCCCATGGCTTTTCTCTCCTCTCTTCTCACGTCATCAAGCAAAACTGGCCTCGTAAACTCGCAAAGAAGCCAGCGCTTCCTTTCAGCTTATGACAACCTAACTCTGTCCGCATGGATGCCTGTCTAGTTGACTCGCAAAATAAAAAAAACGGGTGCTTGCCCTTCTCGCCCGCTTTTCGCCTAAAATTAACAAATGCTTCATGCTGGCTCTACTCTCCCTTAACATGTCCGATCTATGATGGTATTGTCAGACCCTACGATGGACATTACGTCCTCCATTACCGCCCGAATAGCCCCCTTCTAGATCGGGCGGGCTTTTTTTCGTGGCTTTTTCGCGGGCTGGTGCCCCTTTCCCAAATCCGCTACAATACATAATAGTTGAACAATTCCCTGAATTTTGTTGTGGAGGTCATTTTCGCCATGGGTTATCAAAAAGCGCTTGAACAGTACATCGCTGCTACGAACACACACGACTTTTCCCAGGTCGAAAAGGTCTTGCACCCACATGCCGTCTACTGGTTCTCGGACAAGACCTGCACATCGCTTGAAGAAATCGGCCGTTACTTCGAGAATGCCTGGAATGTGATCAAGGAAGAAGTGTATTCCGCTGTCGATGTGCAATGGATCGCGGTAGACCAGCATTGTGCGACCTGTCTGTACACGTACCAGTACGAGGGCTACTACAACGGCCAGTTCGTCACCGGAAGCGGCCGCGCCACCAACGTGTTTACGAAGACGGCAGACGGCGACTGGAAGCTGATTCACGAGCATCTGAGCAATCAGCCTAAATAAAAGACCGGAGAGAGGAACTGCCAGGAGCAGGATGGTTTATGACAACACATCCGGTTCGTACAGTTCCTTTCCTTGTTTTTCGATCAGTCTGCACAAAAGCGCAATGCCTTCCTCCAGCTTGTCGTCCGGGACCGAGCCGAAGCCGATCCGGATGTGCCCGCCTCCTGACAAATCGGTAAAACAGGCTGCCCCCGGCAAAAAAGACAGACCGTGCGGCTTGGCGAGAAGCGACAGCGCCTCTGTATTCGCACTCGTTTGCAGCCAAAAATTAGGGCCAGCCTGCGGCGCTTCCCATGTCAGCGCAGCTCCGCCATGCTGCCGCAAAAGCTTGTCCACCCGCTCTTTTTTTCGCTTCATCTTGGCGCGAACCGACTCGAAGTAACGCTCGTCTGAGACGTTTTGCAACAAATGATAGAAGCTGCGCTGATTGAACAGCGGCGTCGCCAAATCGGCGATCGCTTTGACATTGGCCAGCCGCAAAAAGACAGACCCTCTGGCAACCAGACAGCCGATGCGCAAGCCAGGCGCAATCACTTTGCTGTAGCCTTTCAAATAGATGACATGCCCGTTTTGATCCATGCTGCAAATGCTTGGCGGTATGGTTGCCGTGTAATGCAGCTCTGACCACGGATCATCCTCGACGATCAGGCAGTGAAAACTTTCAGCCAGCGCAAGCAAACTTCTCCGCGTCTGCTCGCTCATGATTTTTCCGGTTGGATTTTGCCCGGTCGGAATCACGTAGATCAGCTTGGGCGGGCGCTGGTCGAACATCCGTGTCAGCAGATCGATGCGGATTCCGCTGCTGTCGCAAGGAATCGGCAAAATCGTCGCCCCGCGCGAGCGAAACGCATCCAAAGCAGCAGGGTACGTCGGAGATTCCACCATGACGATGTCGCCCGGCCCTGCGAAGGTGCGAGCCACGAGGTCAATCCCTTGCTGGCAGCCCGTCGTCACCATCAGCTCGCTTTCCGTAACGCGTATGCCTCTTTGCTGAAAAGCATGCGCCAAATGCTCGCGCAGCGGCAGATCGCCGAGTGGAGAGGAATATTCGGCAAAAGTATGCGGATCACGCGCTGCCAAAGCGGTTGCCTTTTGCAGCGCTTCGAGCGGAAGGTGCTCTTCTTTTGACAAGGTCGCAGAGTGAAAAGGAAAAAGCAGACGGCTCCCGCGCGGCGTCTGCTGCCCGAAAATCGACCTTCCCACGTAATCGTAATACGACTCTTGCCACTCGTAGTCGTGACTGGCAGCGGGTGGAGCCGCTTTTTCCAGCCGCCTGACGTATGTTCCCTTGCCATGCAGCGTCACGGCATAGCCTTTTTCCTCGACGATTTTATAGGCGCGAATGACCGTCAACACGCTGACCCCGATTTCTTTTGCCAGCTTGCGCACAGACGGCAACAGCTCGCCCGCCTCGTACATCCCAGAGCTGATCCGTTCGATCACGGCTTGGGCGATTTGGACGGTCAACGATTCTTTCCCGGTTTTGTCCAATGAAATATGCATCCGTTCCCCCTCTTTCTTACCAACTGTTTTACCACAAGCTGTACTGTTATAACAACGGTTTGCTTTACTGGAAGAAAAGATGAGGGAGTGGATGGCAATGGTCAGCAAAATGCAAGCAGATCAGCAGGATTTGGCGGCCCTTTTGAATCGGGTGGTGCAGGAATCGCTCCAGTTTTTTGCCGGACTGGAAGAGCGGCCAGTCGCTGCGCAAGCGAAAACGGAAGCGGTGGAGTCGTTGCCGTCAGATGGCCGCGGGGGCTTGCAGGCATTGGAACGGTTTCAGCAGCTGTATGCGAAAAAGTTGAGCGCAAGTGCCGGGCCGCGTTACCTCGGATTCGTCACAGGCGGGGCGACCCCGGCTTCCATCGCGGGCGACTGGCTCGTCAGCGTCTACGACCAGAATCTGTCCGGGATTTCCGATTCGATCGCAGGTTACGTGGAGCTGGAGACGATCGCCATGCTCAGAGAGCTGTTCCTGCTCCCGGACGATTTCAGCGGCGCATTTGTCAGCGGCGCGACGATGGCGAATTTCGTTGGTCTGGCCCAAGCCAGACAGTGGGCTGCCCGCAAGCAAGGGGTGGACGTGGCAAACGATGGCCTGTACCAGTTGCCTCCGCTCAAAATCGCCAGTGGCGCTCCGCATTCCAGCATCTATAAATCTCTCTCCATGCTCGGCATCGGCAGAAAAAGCATGCACTTGATCCCGTGCCAGCCGAACCGGGAAGCAATCGACATCGCTGCGCTGCGCGCTTTTTTGGAGGAACATCGCAACGAGCCGTGCGTGGTCGTAGCCAATGCCGGAACCGTCAACACGGTCGACTACGACGATCTTGCGGCCATCGCCCGGCTGAAAAGCGACTATGCTTTCTGGCTGCATGTCGACGCTGCTTTTGGCGGGTTCGCGGCATGCTCCCCTCGCTTCAGCCACCTCGTAAACGGCTTGGAGCACGCTGACTCCATCACCATCGACGCGCACAAATGGCTCAATGTCCCGTACGACTCCGCCATGCAGTTCACGCGGCACAAGTCGCTCCAGGTAGACGTTTTCCAAAATAACGCCGCGTATTTGGGCAGCGCAATCGCCCAACCCGAATTTGCTCATCTCACTCCAGAAAACTCCCGGCGTTTCCGCGCCCTCCCCGCCTGGTTCAGCTTGCAGGCTTACGGACGCGCTGGGTACAAAGAAATCGTGGAGTCAAACGCCGAGGTAGCCCGGCTGTTGGGCGAAAAAATCGCGGGCAGCGACAGCTTCGAACTGCTCGCGCCCGTCAGGCTGAATGTCGTGTGCTTTTCGCTGAAAAGGAAAACGCGTGCGGAAGAATCACTGACTATGAATGACATCACTCGGTTTCTCGGCCAGCTCAGTCGGGATGGGCGTGTGTTCATGACCCCGACGAACTATCAAGGAAGCCCGGCAATTCGAGCCGCCTTCAGCAACTGGCGAACAGTCGGCCAAGATGTAGACGTGATCTGGCAAGCGTTGTGCGATAGTTTTGCCGAATATTCGCGGGAAGGGTGACTGCTTCGTCAGCATGCAAAAAAGCGAGACCCTGTGTGGGCCTCGCTTTGCACGTCTTTTGCTGAACAGGAAGATAGCTGCTGCTATTCAAATCTTGTAAACTTTTCTTCTGCTCTCGTCCGCGGACGAGCTTCCGGCACGTCTTCCTGGTCGAAAAAGCCCAGGTGCAAAAAGCCGACGATTTTCTCGCCTGGCGCAACGCCCAGCAGCTGGTGAGCCTTCGGGTCCCAGTTGTGCGCGTTCGTTTTCCAGACAACGCCCAAATCGCGCTCCCAGGCCAACAGCTGAAAGTTTTGAATCAACGCGCAAACGGCGCTGAAATCTTCCTCCCACTGTTTTTGGCGCGGGTCTTCCTTCATAATGACGATCAGGTAAGCAGCCGGCTGGTTGTACATTTCTCTGCGCGCCTCGTGCGATTCGGCCGGATAGGCTGTAATCAGTTTCTCTACAAAAGCGGCCTTGTTCTCCGTCGGCACAAACAAGAAGCGCCATGGCTCGCGCAAACCGTGATTCGGTGCGTATACAGCATCATTCAACAGTTCCAGTACGAGTTGTTCGGGTACGGCATCCGGTTTATAAGCCTTTTTAATCGAGCGGCGCTCGCGAATGACTTTGGCAATGGACACATCGTTCACCTTCTTTGGACGGACATAATTATATCCTGATAATGGTTATCAGTATCATATGTTATCGTTTGGCTGGGAGAAAAGCAAGGGGAAAAGCATGTTGGCTGCACTTTGCTTTTCGGGAAGCAAGGTTGGTAGGGCAGGAGAAAAAAGCTTCACCCTGACCACCTCTTGTTTCGCGTCTGGGATGAAGCTTTTTCTATCTGTTTGACGTATGCGAGCAAATAAAGAAACTTACACAGCCTGTTAACTATTCTTCATCGTATAGTTATAGAGTTTAGCTAAAAATTCACTGAAGCTCGCTGCCAGTGGGCTGATCGCTTGTCTTTGCCATTCATTTAATGTTTTCTCTTGCAGATCCGATTCATCTAAATCTGATTCAGAGATCAAAAATTCATGGTCAGCGTACACGACCACCGGGTCAGAAAGCGTTCCATTCGTATAGTCAAAGCAGATATCACCACCGCCAGCATCGTAACCAATCGGAATGACCCCTTCTGGCAAGTAATTCTTGGTGGCATTATATGCATCAAGTATATAGTAATGACCAACTGCATCACTCAAGCTATAAAATGTATGAAACACTTTCCCTTCCACTTCGCCATAATCAAACGCGCAAGGAACTGGGGAACCATCATTATTTTCCAGCATGCATTCTGTAAAATCCTTGGGGAAAGTTACTCCTAGCGCAGCTTCAACTTTTTTTATATCATCCATTGTGATTTTTTCACTGCAATTTTCAAAGATCACATGGTTCCACTTGTTCATTTTCATAGCCTCCAAAACTTCAGCAATATAAAAAAATAGACTAACAAGAAATGTTTTTCCAAATTCAATCTTTTATCAAACATACCATAATTCGGAATCTATCTTCAATCAGTCTTTCTCTTTTGTTTCCCCGGTAAATAAAAAAGGATGGCCTCCTCAGCCATCCCGCTTTCCGCCATCACTTCGGCCGCCGCTCCTCCAGCCAATGCCCTCCGGCGATTTTGCCGACGGACGCCATCAATACGGACAAATGCTCCGTGCCATCGATTCCCAAAAATTCGTTCATGTCGTGATCCATCCAGTGGCCGACCGTGCTGACCCCAAGTCCCAAAGCGTTTGCTGCCAGATGCAGGTTCTGCGCGGTGTGGCCGGAGTCCCACCAAATGTAGCGGTAAGCCCGTTCGTTGTATTTATGCCGCACCCGATCCACTTTGGCCGTCCAGACAAAATTGACGGCTGCGCGCCGCGTCATCTCCTGCTCCTCTGTAAGCTGATAGGCTACTTCAGACACGTCTTGTTTTTTCAAGCCTTCCAGGCACCAATTTTTCACGTCGAGATGATACAAGCCTTTTTCCAAACCTTCGACATGGTTGATCAGCAAAAACGTCTCGATCAGATACAAAGCGCCTGCCGAAGGAGTCGTGCGCAGCTGGTAGTCTCCCATGTCTGCCGTGATGCCTTGCGTGCCCCAGAGCAGCAAGTTCAGCTCGTTCAGGCTGAGCGGCTGGGGCAAAAAGTTGCGTTTGGAGCGGCGATTTTGCAGAAGCTCCCACAAATCAGCCGAATCACCGGAGCTTGGAAAGTCGGGCTCGCCCAAAGGAATGCGCACAAACGCCTCTTCATACTGTAAATAGGTCGGCGGCCGTTTGGAAAAGTCGTAGCGGGCGGCCCAGCCCTTTTCCAGATCACCCAGCCGATACGATGTAGCCTGGATAAATTCATTCGCAATTCGTTGCCATTCAGGATGCATGCCAAAATCCTCCCCGTTTTTCAAATCGTTGTTGGTCTTGCTACGTCTTTTACTATACGGGGAGGTTTTCTATCAGTAAAACAATGCTTTATAATACATTCCATAAGATTTTACTAATGGAAAAGGAATGAGCCATGATGACGCTCACTCAGCTTCAGGTACTGGTCGCCGCAGCTAAGGCAGGCAGCTTTACTCGCGCTGCGGAAGAAATCGGTTTTACGCAATCGGCTGTGTCGCAAATGATTCAGGCGTTGGAAAAAGAACTCGGCGTCTGCCTGTTTCTGCGCAGTCGCAGCGGCATCACTCCGACGAGCATCGGCGAACGGATGCTGCAGCATGCCCGCGACATTTTGACGATTACCGCTTGCATGACGGAAGAGGCCAATCTGGCGAGGGGGCTTGCGTCCGGTACTTTGCGCATCGCCTCGATTCCGAGCGTCGCTTCGCGCTTTTTGCCGGGACTTCTCGGGAGCTTTCGCAAACGGTTCCCGGCGGTGGAGATCATGCTGCTCGAAGGCGACAGCGACGAGATCGACAAATGGATGAGCAGCTCGGTGGTGGACATCGCTTTTACCGCGATTCCGGGCCGCGAGCTGCAAACGATGCCGCTGCTGTTGGACGAAATGATGGTGATTTTGCCTGATACGCATCCGCTGAAAGATCGGGCGACTTTGCGCTTCGACGAGATTGCCGATCGCTGTTTTATCATGCCAAAAGACGGGTGTATCAAAAAGATGTTGCAGGAAAACGCGATTACGCCCGCGATTACGTTTGAAGTCCGGGAAGTGTACACGATTTTGACCATGGTTCAGGAGTACATCGGCGTCACGATCATGCCGGAGCTGTATATGCCCGCTGTTCTGCCCAAGGTCGTCGCCATTCCGCTCGACCCGCCGATCCGGCGCGAGGTCGTTCTCGCGGTGCGCGACTGGCAGACGATCTCCCCCTTGACCGCCGAATTTGCCGTGCACAGTCAAAAGTACGTGCAGGCAATGGAGCCGTTTTTGCCTGATCGCAAAGCTGTTGGGGAGGTTTAGTTCGTTGTCGTCAGGGGGCGGCGAATCTGGTGCCGCCATTACAGGAACAAGAGCGGCTTCTGTTTGACTGCAAAGCTGCTGGCGGGGCTTAGAGGCGTGGGCAGGCTTGCGACAGCAAAATTGATTGCCGACGTTACAGGCAATCGAGCTGTTACTGCCTGACCGCAAAGCTGCTGGCGAGGCATGGGAACGTGGGCAGGCTTGCGAATTAATTGCCAGCGTTACAAGCAATGGAGCCGCTTTTCCCTGATCGAAAAGCTGTTGTGGAGGTTTAGTGACGTGGGCAGGTTAGCAGATTAATGACAAGCAATGGAACCTTTTCTCCCTGAACAAAAAGCTGCTGGCGCGACATTATAGCCACTGGCAGGCGAGCAAACCAGCGCCGCTGTTACAAGCAATGAAGCCGCTTCGGCCTGACCACAAACCTGCTGGCAAGACATTACAGCCGCTGGCAGGCTGGCGAACCAGTTGGCAGCCGTTATACAAGCAATGAAGCCGCTTCTCCTTGACCACAAACCTGCTGGCGGGACATTACAGCCGCTGGCAGGCGGGCGAACCAGTTGGCAGCCGTGATACAGGCAATGAAGCCGCTTCGGCCTGACCACAAACCTGCCAACGAGACACAGCCCGTTGTCACCAAGCCAAGCGAGCGAACCCGTTGCCGCCGTTACCGGAACAGGAGCTACTCTACTCCCCCGCCCCGCTCGCCCTCCTTTATTTCTGCAAAAGCGCAGCGACAATCTTGCCGAGACGCTCGATCCCGGTGTGCAGCTCTGCCACCGAAGCGTAGGCATGGGACAGGCGCACGTACCCTCCTTGCGTCTCGCCGTATATATAGCCCGGATTAATCAGCAACCCTTGGCGCTGCGCCGCGGTAAACAGCTCCGTCATGGACAGCTTGCCATTGATTTTCAGCCAGATAAAAAAGCCGCCCGCGGGCACTTCCCAGCTTGCCAGCCCGTTCATGTACATGTTCAGCGCGTGGACGGCTGCCTCCTGGCGCATGAGCAGCTGCCAGCGAACCTCGTTCATCTGCTGCTCGTACATGCCGCTTGCCAGCCACTCCGCTGCCACCCGCTGCGACAGCGAGCTTGCCCCGTAATCTGTCTGCATTTTCAGATCGGCGAGCCTGGCAATGACAGGCTCCGGGCCAACTACCCAGCCAATGCGCAAACCAGGCGTCAGCGACTTGGACAGGCTGCCGAGGTACAGGACGTGTCCGTGGCGATCTCTGGCCTTGAGCGGCGGTGGTGGCGGTTCTGTCGTCCACAGCTCGCGGTATATATCATCCTCGATGACTGGCAACCGTTCTTGCTCGCACACCCGCAGCAACTCGCGGCGGCGGCGTTCTGTCATCAGGATGCCTGTCGGGTTGTGAAAGCACGGATTCGTGTAGAGAATCGCCCCGCTCCCTTGCCTGTTCCCCGGTGCAAGCCCGTCCGGGACAAGCCCTTCCTGATCCATCCGCAGACCGGACAGCTTCATGCCCGCCGATTGAAACACGTGCAAAGAGTTCAAATAGGAAGGCTGCTCCAGATAGACCGTCGAGCCGCGATGCAACAACCCGACAGATATTAACTGGAGCGCCTGCAAAGCTCCCGAGACGATCAAAATAGACGAGGCGGACGCCTGGATGCCCAACCTTTTCACGTATTCGCTCACCGCTTCGCGCAGCGGCAAATACCCTCTCGGCTCCTCGTAGCCAAAGCGTGACAGCCGCTGCGTCACCCGCTCCATCACCTGCTTCATCCCTTCCAGTGGGAAAATCTCCGGCGACAGCTCCCCTTTGCTGAGTTGAATCAGTTCGCTGTTAAATTCATCCTCGTTGATCTGATGCACAGCGGTCTGGCTCGGCTTGTGCAAGCCCGCCTTGACGTACTGATCCCAATCCGGCGGAGGCGTCGTGGCGAGCAGTGTCCACGTATTGTTGACGACCACCGTTCCCATCCCCAGCCTGCCCTCGATCAAGCCGTCCGCAGCAAGCTCCTCCAGCGCCGTGATGACCGTGCTGCGATTGACCCCAAAAGTAGCTGCCAGGACGCGCTGGCTGGGAATTTTGCTGCCGATGGGCCATTCCCCTGACGAGATTTTGCTTTTGATGTAAGCGATAATCTGCTTGTATTTTGGCGTTGCCTTGGCGCCGTTTGGCCCTTCGCTGCTCACTTGTCCCGCTCCCCTCGCCTTTTTCTTTTTGAGCAAAAGTGGTTGGTTTTTTTGTTGCCCGAGTGGTTGCAGCTATTTTACCACTTCTTGATTACCATGGAAAAAGCAACTCAACTGGTTGGGTTCATTTTATAGCGAGGGGATGTTGTACACGTGTCGGCTTATTCCAATTCCAAAGGACGAGTGTTGGCCGCTCACGGCGTCAGCCTGGTGCTGTGGGCATCTGCTTTTGCAGGCATTCGCGTCGGATTGCAAGGGTATTCGCCGGAGCATCTGTCGTTGCTGCGGTTTTTGATCGGTTCTGCGTTTTTGCTGGTGCTTGCTCCTTTCCTTCGCCTGCCGCTTCCCGCGAAAAAAGACATTCCCGCTCTCTTTCTGCTCGGAGGGCTTGGCTTTTCCGTTTACCATACGGCACTCAATATCGGCGAGTTGACGGTCAGCGCCGGAGTTGCCAGCCTGTTTGTGACGACTACCCCGATTTTTTCTGCCCTGTTTGCCTTTCTGTTCTTCCGGGAACGCTGTGGGGTGCGAGGCTGGATTGGGGCGCTGATCGCTTTCACGGGAGTCGTTGTTTGTTCGCTAGGAACCGACAGCTCCTTGTCTTTTAATAACGGAATATTCTTGATTTTGTTGGCAGCAGTGAGTGAGAGCATCTACTTTGCCTTTCAGCGAAACTATGTAGAAAAATACGGCGTCTTCGCGTTTACTGCCTATACGCTCTGGGCAGGCACGCTGTTCATGCTCGTTTTTTTGCCGGGGCTTGGGAGCGCTATTTTGTCCGCCCCGTGGGCTGTCACGCAAAGTGTCCTGTACTTGGGCATCTTTCCGAGCGTCGTCGCCTATTTGGCTCTGGCTTACGTCACTTCGGCTGTCGGCACGAAGGAAGCGACCAGCTCCCTTTACTTGACGCCTGCCCTGTCCTTTTTGATCGCCTGGGGCTGGTTGGGCGAGGTTCCTTCCTGGCTGTCCATCGCGGGCGGTGTTGTGACACTTGCAGGCGTGCTGCTTGCCGTGAACAAAAAGCTTCCTCAACAGCAAATAAAAGCGGATGCTCCATTGTAACTTTCTACCAGTCAAGTGCGTATAAATGAACGGGCTTGTCGCCTTTTCCACTAACGCTTGCAAACAGCAAAGGAAGTGACTGAAAAATGAAACCTTATTTGCTGGCAATCATGGCTGTCTTGTTTGCCACGCTGTCCGTTTTGCCTGCCAGGGCGGCAACTTTCACCGACGTGCCTGAACAACACTGGGCCAAAGATACGATTGCACGCGCCGTCGAGCAAGGCATTGTGCAAGGCTATCCGGGAAATCGCTTTGCCCCGGAGGAGCACGTTACCGTCGCCGCTTTTTTCACCATGCTGGCCCGGACTTATCGCATCCAGATTCCGCCAAGCCAAAAGCAAGCCCTACACTGGGCCGATCCCATTTATGACGCTTTGGCGCCTTATCACTACCCTTACTCAACTTTGCAGCAACAATACTTGTCCCGCTTCGAGCGCAACAAGTATTTGTACCGGGATCGACCGATTACCCGATACGAGGTAGCCGAAATCATCGCGGGTGCCGATGGCGAGAACTATCATGGCGATTTTGCCGTTCACTACCTGCTTGCCAAAGGCTATGCCAGCGGAAAAGCAGCGGGGCAGGCCAGCATCCAGTCTTACCAAGGCCAAAGCTATTTGACACGGGCAGAAGCCGTCGCCTTTTTGGAGAAGCTCAAAAGCAATGGCTTGAAACAATTAAAGGTTCGTCCCCAACAACCTAGCGATCCGCAAAAATTGCCGACGCTCTCTGGCCAGCAATTCGCCGATCCAAAAGAAGAGAAACTGTACACGGTGCTTTTTCAATACCCGGGCTATTTTGTGGAACGATACCAGCCGGGAGTAAACAGCATGTTCCGAACCATTCAACGCGAAATCACGCCAACCGAACAGGATGGAGACGACACGCAGGCCGTCCTCTATGTTCATTTTGACGATACTTCCGAATTGGGCCCCGATTTCCACGGCTTCAAAAACGAACAAGACCAGCGTCTGGCCGGGCTGACCAAAATTGACATTAACGACATCCAAAACCAGACTGCGGTGCAAATCGCCATGGATGTGCTCCGCCAGTTCGGAATCGAGCCTCCTCCCCAGCTTCCGGCTACCATCAGCGAGATGAAGCAAGGCCCGGAGGACAAGGTGCTTTCTCACAACAAGGTGCGCTTTGTCATCACGTACAGACAACACAACTCGCTGTCGATTGCCTGGCAAAAAGAATAAAGCAAGCCTCCGCAAACAAAACGCGGCCTCCCGCCCAGGAGTGCCGCGTTTTACGTTCCAGACTCAAGCAGGCCAAGCTCAGCAGCAAGAACGAGAAACATCGCGTGCGACCACAACAGGGGAACCGCAGGCTGACCAGCCCTCTCTATCCATGCCGCATACTGCTCAGGCGCCAGCAAATGCTCCTGCACCTGTTCAGGCAGTCCCGCCGCTGCTTGCTTGGCGACAATCCAGTCCAAAATCTCTTGTGCCCTGTCCGTTTTGCCTGCACGCACATAGTACCAGCCAAGCCAGGCAGACAAAAGCGGCCACTGTCCTCCTCCGTAGTACGTATCCGCCGCATACCGATGCACGCCGCAGCCGAACAGCAACTCTTGCTCGATCGCCTCTACCGTTTTCACCATGAGCGGGTCTGTCACCTCGACCAGGCCGTACGGCAATGCCAACCACAAAAGACTGGCGTCTACCGCGTGATTGCCGACAGATTTGAGGAATTTTCCGTTTGCCGTCCCATGCTCAAGCACGTACTGACGAATCCGGTCCGCCAAAAGCGCAAGCTCGGATGCGCGCTCGAGCAGATGCCGCTCCATCGCTTTGACTCCGGCAAAAACGGCTGCGAGCGTGACAGGGTGAATCCGTTCGCCCCATTCCTCCCAGCAGTCGAAATTGGGCAGTAGCCAGCAGGCAGACAAGTAGTCCAAAGTCAGCTCAATCGCCGGGGCGAGCCTGTCGATGATCGCTTGCTCCCCGCTCATCCGGACATGCTCGGACACCCCCCACAGCCATGTCCCATAGCCATCGAGTTGAAAGCTGCCCCACTCGCCCGCCACTTCTTTGCCATCCACGGTGTAGCGCGTGTGCAAAAACAGCTCGTTGCCTGCTTTGCCATCCCACTTGCCTGACTGTACGGCCAAAATGGCTGCTCTGGCCTTTTGTTCATGCCTGACGATGACATCTCCGCACCATTCATAAAAGCGGGAAGCGCTGTCATGTTGCCCTGCGCGATTCATCGCATACGCCGTGAACGTCCCGTCGCGCAGCCAGGCGTATTGATAGTGGAGAAAGCCAGGTGACGCGAGATACGCTCCACTCGCCGCCTGGTGCTGCAAGATCAACCGTACACTGTCAGCCATCAAGGTTTTGGCAGCCACACTCTTTCCCCCTTTTATGAGACAAGCCTTCTCCATGGAAAGCCTGACGATTTGTGCTCTCTTGTGCTCTGCTCGCTTTTTTGTAGCATATGCATCAAGCCCCGCGAAAGGCACCTTTTGCGGCGCTCGCCTAGACAAAACCCACTGGCAGCCTGTGTCCAGTGGGTTTTGTCCGATGTGTTGCTCCCCTAATCGGTTTGCGTATTTTCCGCCACATGCAGGTATTGCTGCAATTCTTCGTAAAAAGTCGGGTTGCAGGCCATTACGCTGCTTTTTTCGTTGTAAGGAAGCGGCGTGCCCGTCATGGTCGTGACCCGGCCTCCTGCCTCTTCCACCAGGATTCGCCCCGCGCCAAAATCCCAGGCATTGAGCGAAAGGCTCACATAGCCGTCCAGCCTGCCTGCCGCCACGTAAGCCATCTCCAGGGCCGCGCTGCCGAGCAGGCGCATCCCGCGCACTTTTCCCGCGAGCTTTTTGACGATCAAGTCAATGCCCATCTGTTCGGCGCGCTTGTTCCAGAACACGCTCGTGCACAAAAGCGCCTCTTCCAGACTGACGATGCGGTCCAAATGAAGCGGACGGTCGTTCAAGTACGCCCCTTCGCCCTTCACCGCGTAAAACAGCTCGTCGCGGGAAGGATCGTAAACCACTCCAACCAGGCCCTCTCCCTTATGATAAACGGCAATGGAAACGGAAAAATTGATTTGCTGGTGCACGTAATTGGTCGTTCCATCAATGGGATCGATGACCCAAAGTGTCTCGAACTGTGCGGGGTCTTGCGCAAAAGTGCTCTCTTCCCCCAAAATCCCGTGATCGGGAAAGCGTTTCAAAATCATGCTGATGACATGCTTCTCCACTTCTTTATCTACTGCTGTGACAAGATCGGAGGCAGACGTCTTATATTCGACGGTAAAAGGCTCTTTCATTCGCTTCAGACTCAGCTCACCCGCTGAACGGGCGCATTGCAGAGCCAGCTCTTTTAGCGCCGCCAGAGTTGATGCTTGCACGCATATCGCCACCTAAAACTTGACTTTCTTTTTAGTGTACCATACTTTACCTGTTGATACACCACACGCAAAATCTGCGCTCACACTTGAATTTGCGTCTTGTTCACCGCGTACAAAAGGTGCCCACCCGCCATCTGCTGATGACAGGGGCACCTTTTGTTACAGACGTTGCAAACTAGCAGCAGCGCGTTACCCCGCCTTTTTCAAAGCGCTCTTGCAGGGCGTACATGTAGTATTCTCGCTCGGTCATCGGGAAAATGCCCGGCGCGCCGTGTGTCTCGTACCAATGCTTGAGGTAGCGGTCGTAGTCCGGCATGCCGAAAATCGTTTTGATCGCAGAGCTGACCCGCCGCAATGCCTTGCGCATCTCCCTCCACTTTCGCCTCATGCGACATGATGTCCTTTGCCGTCAATCACAACGCCTTTGGACTCGATGTACGGCGACTCGTGCAGCGGATACTTCTTGCCGCGCAGGATGTTGATCCACACCCGCGCTCCATCGAGAATAATCCCCGCGGTGATGACCATGAAAATCGCGCACACCGCTGCGTCGATATGGTCGTTCATGATCATTTTTTGCGCGGCCTCGATCGTCTTTACCCCGTTTGGCAGCGTTCCGGAATCCAACGCCTTCTGGAAAGCGTCTGCGTGAGCGAGAAAGCCGATTTTCGGATCGGCATGGAACAGCTTTTGCCAGCCTGCGGTCAAGGTAGCAGTCGTCAACCACGCCATAGGCACAAGCGTGACCCACGAATAAGCGGCCTTGCCCATTTTGAAAATCAGCGTCGTGCCGACTGTAAAGGCGATCGCGGCGAGCATCTGGTTGGCGATACCGAACAGCGGCCACAGCGTGTAGATGCCACCGAGCGGGTCCATGACGCCCTGGAGCAGGAAGTAACCCCAGCCGAATGTAATGATCGCCGAGCCGATCAGGTTCCCCGGCAGCCAGTTGACTTGCTTCATTTTCGGGATCACGTTGCCGAGCATATCCTGAACCATGAAGCGGCCCACCCGGGTTCCCGCATCAATCGTCGTCAAAATGAACACCGCTTCAAACAAAATCGCGAAGTGGTACCAAAACGCCATCAGTGCTTTTCCGCCCAAAATGCCGGAGAAGATCGTCGCCATGCCGATAGCCAGAGACGGTGCTCCGCCTGTCCGGGACAAAATGGTTTTTTCCTGAATGTCGTTGGCAAGCGTCGTCAAATGATCGGGCGACACGGTAAAGCCCCAGCCTGTAATCGTCTGCGCGGCGGCCGCAGCATCGACGCCGATGACGGCAGCAGGCGAGTTGATGGCGAAGTAAACGCCGGGAGTCAAGACGCACGCGGCAATCATCGCCATGATCGCCACGCCGGATTCCATCAGCATGCCGCCGTAGCCAATCAGCGGAGCATGCGATTCTTTGGCGATCATCTTCGGTGTCGTACCGGATGAGACCAAGGCGTGGAACCCGGACACCGCCCCGCACGCAATCGTAATGAACAAGAACGGGAACAGATTGCCTGCAAAAACCGGGCCCGTTCCATCAATAAACTTGGTGAGAGCTGGCATGTGCAGCGGCGGCAGCGTCAACACGATGCCTACCGCGAGCACAGCGATGGTGCCGACCTTCAAAAACGAGCTGAGGTAATCACGCGGCGCCAACAGCAGCCAGACTGGCAAGACGGAAGCGATAAAGCCGTAAATGATGATCATCCAGGCGAGCTGGACTTTGCTGAACGTAAAAGCTGGCCCCCACGTTGGCGATGCAGCGACAAGCTGGCCCAGCCAGAGGGAGAAAAACAGCAGCGCCAAACCGATGAGCGAGCCTTCCATGACTCGTCCGGGGCGAATGTAGCGCATGTACAGGCCCATCAAAATCGCGATAGGCAATGTCATGAAAATCGTGAAAGTAGCCCACGGAGATTCCGCGAGAGCGTTTACAACAACCATCGCCAAAACGGCAATCAAAATGACCATAATTGCAATAATTCCTACCAAGGCGAGGACGCCGCCGACCGGACCGATCTCCTCCTTGGCAATCTGCCCCAACGTTTTCCCGTTGCGACGCATGGAACCGAATAAAATGACAAAGTCTTGTACTGCCCCGCCGATGACGACCCCGACAATGATCCAGATCGTCCCTGGCAAATACCCCATCTGTGCCGCCAAAGTCGGACCTACCAGCGGCCCGGCTCCGGCAATCGCGGCGAAGTGGTGCCCAAACAAGATCCACTTGTTCGTCGGCACAAAATCTTTGCCGTCGTTGTTCACCTCGGCAGGTGTCGCCCGCTTGTCATCCAGCCCCATGATTTTTCGCGCAATAAATCGGCTGTAAAAGCGATAAGCAACCGCATACGTACAAAATGCAGCGGTCAGCAACCAGAAGGAATTGACTGATTCTCCACGGCTGAGCGCGATAATCCCGAAGCCAACCGCACCCAAAGCGGCAATCCCGCCCCAAATCAGGAGAGAGAGAAGCCATTTTTTCATTCGAGTCGCCCCTTTCCATTTATCCAAAATTCAGGCAATTCACCTTGGTACAAGGTATCACGAAGGGGTTTCCTCACAGAACAAAAAATGGCTGAACCGTACAAAACCATGCACGAGATGCAACATATCCGTTTGAGCGAAAACGCATACATTTTCTTTCCCAATCCGAAACCTTTTCCCGCCTCGTTCGTAAACGTAAGGAATTGGATGATGCAAAAACGGAGGTACCCCATGCTGGCGCATTCTTCCGCTCTGGTCCGCACATGGCTGGCAGCTCTTTTGCTTGCCTGCGTGTGCCTGTTGCCCACGGGCTCGCTGACAACGGAATGGACATCCGCAGATGACTCTGCTACATATACCCCCGCCCATCAGGGGATTTTTCATTGGGCTGGCTACCGTCCGCCTGCACCGATCGCTTCCTGCGACCTCAGACTCTCTCGGGCGATCCTGGTTGAACCGCCAGCGACGGTTCTGTTTTTGCTAGTTTTCCTGCTCGAACTGTTGCTGTTCCTCGTGCAAAAAAGACTGCACTGGCTCAAGCTGATGCCGCTCAAATTCGGGTCGCGTTTTTTGGACAACGCTCTTTTTCGGACCATGTAACTATCCGGAAAAGGAGCGTCGTCTAACTATGAAATATAGCAAAAAAGAAATGGAAATGATTCAGGGCACGGTCAAGAGCATCAAGATTTTTGCCGTCAGCCTGATTTTTGTCGTGATCGGTCTGTTTGCGTTGAAGTATTATATCGGATAAATCGATTCAGAACTGGCAGCCTCTCTCGCAATCTCCGGCGAAAGAGGCTGCTGCAGTCTGAGACACCCTCCGTCGCAAGGCCGATCCACGCTCCCGCCAATCGTGTTACACTTAGACATAATTGCCATTCCCACCCAAAAGGAGAACACGTTCATGCGACAAATCGGAGGCTATTTGCTGATTGGAATCGGCGCCATTTTTGTACTGACGACCTACCTCGGCATCCCCCTGGCCATTGACAAGCTGTGGCCTGCCTTTCTGCTCATCCCTGCTATCGGCTTTCATCTGTTTTTCTTCATGGACCCCAAGCCTCATCGTGCCGGGCTGCTCGTTCCCGGCGGCATTTTGCTCGTCTATGCCCCGCTGTTCTTTTTCAGCGCGGTGTTTGCGGACGGAGACATGAGCCATACGTGGCCTTTCTTCTTGCTCGGGCCGGCGCTGGGACTGTTCGAGCTGTACGTGTTTGGCGGCCGCAGGGCAGCGCTGCTCATTCCCATCGCCATCCTGACGATTGTTGCGATCGTGTTTTTGATGGCCAACTTCCTGTCGACGCAAATCGGAGGAACTATCGGACTTTTGCTGATTCTCGTCGGCGGCTTCCTGCTGACGAAAAAGAAGCAGGATCAACAACCGTTCTAAACAAGCATTTCCGCTTGCCAAAAAGCCCCTTCTGCCCGACACGTTTTTCCGTGCGGGAGAGGGGGCTTTTTTTGCAAGCTCCGGCTGTCACTTCGCCCGAACGACAGTCCAGGCGCCAGCCGACTTGAGCAGTATACGGACGATTGACGCCAGTTCCTCGCGTCTTGCGATGGAATGCTTTGTTGGCACGTACTTGGGCGACAGGTAGATAGCCGCACTCATCATGCGCTCACCCGATTGTATGGCGCATAATCGCTACGCCCTCTGCTCGCCGCGTCAAAACCCCAACCGCTTCTTCAACTCCTTCACGACATTGCGGCTGACGGGCACCTCTGTTTTGCGGCTGTCCTGCATGACCAGATGAATCGAGCCTTTGAACCACGGAACCAGCTCCGCCGTCTTGGCCAAATTGACGATGAACGCCCGATGCGTCCGAAAAAACTGCTGGCGCGACAGCCTGCTCTCCAATTCTTGCAAAGTAAAGCTGGTGGCGTATTGCTCGCAATGGGTGTAAATGCTCGCATACCTGCCTTCCAGTGTGGCAAAGACGATCTCGTTCGGATCGATCAGCATGATTTTCCCGTTCTTCTCGACGGGAACACGGCGGGGCTGCTGATCAGCCAGCACGGTTTGCAGCAGGCTTTGCAATTGCTCCTCGGAAAAGCGGACCGCCTCGGCAGGCGCTTCCATCGTCCGCAGCATTTTCCGGACGCGGTTCACCGTCTTTTCCAATCTCGCCTCGCTGAACGGCTTGACGATGTAATCGACCGCTTCTGTTTCAAACGCGCGAACGGCATGAATCTCGTACGCACTGGCAAAAATGATCACGGGCGGCCTCACCATCGACTCCAACAGCTCCTGTCCTACGTCGACGCCATCGCGATCCTGCAAGTGAATGTCCAAAAAGACGGCATCCGGTTCCAGCTGCATGACTGACTCGATCGCTTCCTCGCCGCTGGCAGCCTCGCCAATCACCGACACCTCAAAAAATTGCTCCAGCAAATAGCGCAACTCTTCTCGCGCAGGTGCCTCGTCATCCACGATGAACACTTTTAGCACTACTACTCACTCCTATTGGCAATTGTATCGTACACGTCGTCCCGCTCCCTGCACTGCTCTGGATGACGATTCCGTATGGCTCGCCGTATATGGAGGCAAGCCGGCTTTTCACATTCGCCAAACCGATTCCCGACAGACGCCGCCGCTCCCTGTTTGGCGTCTTCGCCTGTAAAAACGGGTCGGTATCCATCCCTACTCCGTCATCCGCCACCGTCAGTTCGAGCGTATCCGGCTGAATTTTTCGCGCCCGGATTTGAACGGTGCCGCCCTCGCGCTTGGGCAGCAGCCCGTGCTTGACCGCATTTTCCACCAGCGGCTGCAAAATCAGTCCGGGCACTGTATAGCGTTCCACCCCGTCCTCGATGTCGTATTCGACGTGCAGCTTTTCGCCAAAGCGCGCCCGTTCAATCGCCAAGTACGCTTCAATATGCTCCAGCTCCCCCGCAAGGCTGACATAGCCGCTAGAATCGTGCAGGTTGCGGCGAAAATACTCGCCGAGATGGATCAGCAGCTCGCGAGCCTGCTCGGGCCGGAAGCGGATAAACGAGACAATCGTGTTGAGCGCATTGAACAAAAAGTGCGGGTTGATTTGCGCGTGCAGCGCTTTGATCTCGGCGTCTGCCAGCAGCCGCGACTGCTTTTCCAGCTCGGCCAGCTCCAGCTGGGTAGAAATCAGGTTGCCCAGTCCGCGCACTAGCTCCAAATCGACTGCCGACAGCATGCGAGAGCGATCCTGGTACAGCTTGAGCACGCCCGCAACCTCCTGTCTGCGCATCAACGGGACGATAATCGCATAGCGCAGCGAACAGTTCGACTCCTTGCAGCCGATCTCTTCTTTTGTCCGGGCGATCATCAGCATTTTTCTTTCCAGCACTTCCTTGGTCGCCTTCGTCGTGATGCCTTCTCCCACCACATGATGCGATGAGCCTGCCCCTACATGGGCAAGCACGCAGCGTGTATCGGTGATCGCGACAGCGGCCACTCTCGTCGTGCGCAAAATTTCCTCTGCTACTTTTCGCGCGGATTCGTAGGTCAATCCTTCCCGCAAATAGGAAAGCGTCTTGTCCGCTACCCGCATCGTTCTTTGCGCTTGAAGCGCCCCGATCCGGTCTTCTTCTTTTTTCGCCAGGTCAATAATGATGATCAAAATGGCGATGCCGAACGAGTTGACCACAGACATCGGAACACTGATCGACTGCACGAGGGCAAGCGCATCCCCGTACGGCTTGGCGACGAGCAAAATGATGCCCATCTGCATCCACTCCGCCAAAAACCCGACGACGAGCGCCGTTGTCCAGCCGATCTCCTGATTGCGGTTGCGCCGAAACTGATAAATCCATCCGGCCATTACGCCTTCGCTGATCGTCGAAATCGTGCAGGCCAAATCCGTAAAGCCTCCCAGCGAGTAGCGGTGAATGCCGGCAACCAGCCCTGTCATCAGCCCTACCCCTGGCCCTGCCAGCAGTCCGGCTACCACCGTGCCGATCACGCGGGAATTGGCGATCGCGTCCTGATACCAGATCCCGTTGTACGTCCCGAGAATCGAGATCGCGGAAAAAATCACGACCATCACGGCTTTTTCCCGCCAGGTCGCCTGCTGGTTCAAAATGCTGCGGAAAGCCCGCACGCGCGTAAACAACAAAGCGACTACGATCAGAACTGCTGTACGCTCCGCCAGTGGAATCATCAAAAATACATCCATCTGCTCACCCTCTTCGCTTGCGTCAGGGCGGGGCCACCCCCGGCTCGTCCGCCTTTGCTCCATTATCTACAGCGGGCAAAGATGCGGTCAAGACAATTGTCAGAGTAGGCTGATTAAGCAGAATAAAAGAACGAGACACAAACAAAGCCATCCATCGTGCTTTTGTGCACAACAGATGGCTTTTCTTGGGCGATGGAACGTATTACAGGTTGCCCCTGCGCTCTTGCTCGCGCTCCAATGCCTCGAACAGCGCCTTGAAGTTGCCGTTGCCGAAGCCGCGCGCTCCTTTGCGCTGAATCACTTCGATAAACAAAGTCGGGCGGTCGACGATTGGCTTGCTGAACAGTTGCAGCAGGTAGCCTTCATCGTCTCTGTCCACCAGGACGCCCAGTTTTTTCAGCGCCTCGATATCTTCGTCGATCTCGCCTACACGCTCCTTCAAATCCTCGTAGTACGTGTCTGGCACGGTGAGGAAGTCTACGCCGTTATCGCGCAGCTTGGAGACGGTTTCGATGATATCGTTGGTCAACACGGCAATGTGCTGTACGCCTGGTCCTTGGTAGAACTCAAGAAATTCCTGGATTTGCGATTTGCGGCGTCCTTCTGCCGGTTCGTTGATCGGGAACTTGATTCGTCCCGTACCGCTTTGCATCACTTTGGACATCAAAGCCGAATACTCGGTGGAAATGTCGTCCTCGCTGAAATTTTGCACAGCGGTGAATCCCATGACCCGCTGATAGTAGCCAACCCACTCGTCCATCACTTCCACGTTTCCGACGATGTGGTCGATTCCGATCAGCCCGGTGCTTTCTCCTGTGACCGGAGCCTGATAAGCGACATAACCAGGCAGGAATGGACCGTTGTAATTTTTCCGTTCAATAAAAGAGTGCACGTTTTCGCCGTAAGTTCCGATTACCGCTTTTTTCACCGTACCAAATTCATCGGTGTACTCGGTTGGCTCCATGATCGGGATCGCACCGCGCGAGACGGCTTCGCGGTAGGCTTGCTCACAGTCGTCCACCCGGAGGGCAACGTCTTTGACGCCGTCTCCATGCTTTTTCGCAAAATCGGCGATGGGGCTGTCAGGCGTCAGAGCGCCACTGATGACAAAAGTCATGTGCTTTTGCTTGAGTACATAGGAAACTTTTTCGCGCGAGCCTGTTTCCAGTCCGGCGTACGCTACTGCTTCAAAGCCGAACGCTTTTATAAAATAATGCATGGCCTGCTTAGCGTTCCCTACATAAAATTCCAAATAGTCCCAGTCCTGAATCGGGAAAAAATCGGTATTGCTCATTGCCTACCCCTCCGCTTTCCTTCTTTTTCAATAATTATTACTTTTTGGTTTATTGGGATTATTTTGTCGTTATATTGAGATTACATTGGAAGCGCTTCCTCGTGCAAGAACACGGAACAACGCGAAAACGCTCAAACGCTTTCACCAATTAAAGTACGCAATTGAGCGCCCGCTTGGTACAATAAAGCCAGTTCACACTTTCATTAGGAGGTGGAAGAGTTGTCAGGTCAATGGAGCAAAGAAGCTGCCAGGCAGTGGGATGAGTTTGCCGCCGACTGGCACAAAAGAAGCGAGCAGATGTGGGAAAAAGGAAGCCGCAGCACGATTCTCCCGTTTTTACAGCGCCATGTGTCGGCAGAACAAGGGCCGATTCTGGATGCAGGCTGCGGAGATGGCTACGCAAGCTGCAAGCTGGCCGAGTACGGATATCAGGTCCAAGGGGTCGACATTGCCGGGGAAATGATTCGTCTCGCCCAAAGCAGGCAAACCGCTTTCCCGGAAAATGTCCGCTTCCAGACAGCAGATATCAGCAAGCTTCCCTTTGCAGACGGCACGTTTGCAGCAGTCATGTCCATCAATGTCGTCGAATTTGCGCCCGCTCCCTTGCAAGCTTTGCTGGAGCTGTATCGCGTCCTCGCTCCAGGCGGGATTCTCATCCTCGGTATTTTAGGCCCGACAGCAGGCCCGCGCGCCCATAGCTATCGGCGGCTGTATGAAGAAAATACGATTCAAAATACGATGATGCCGTGGGAAGCCAAGCAGCTTGCGGCTGAAAACGGCTTTGTGCTGCTTGCGGAGGAGCCTGTGTACAAGGAAGGCATTACCCCGGATATCGCCGGGCGCTTGAGCGTGGAGCTGCGAGAAGCTGTCAGTTTTCTGACTTTGTTTGCCCTTCAGAAGCAATAGGCAGGATTCCATAGCAAAAGGCTGCGGGAGCTAACCTCTCCTACAGCCTTTTTGCCGTGTCTTACTGGGAATACGCGATGTTGTTTTTTTGCATCCATACTTGCTTGCTCGCGATCAGCTGAGCGATGGTTGGTTCCTCCATGCCGTGAAGCTGTTGATACAAGCGCTGGGTTTCTACCAAGTCGTTGTAAGTCAAAGTCGGATAGTCCCGCCTTCCGAAAGTTCCGTTCGGGAAGTAGGCATAGTGCAAGTCGCCGTTGGGAAGAATCCATTTGCTTCCCAGGTTAATGACCCCTGTCAGCATAACATCAGCCAAATCTTTGTCTGTCGGATTGCCGAATTGCTGGTAGCTGCTGTACAAGTAATTGATTTCCGCCAGCTGATGGTTGAGCGACACATGCGTCTGAATGCCAGGCTTGGCCGGATGGGCATAATCGGCCACGAGCCAGCCTTCCGTTACACCTGCTGCGGAATAATGATGTTCAGCCGCGTATTTATGGAAATACGCGCTATATTTTTGCGCCGCCTGGCAAAATTGTTCTTCGTTGTATTTCTGGCAGCCCCGCAGCATCAATTCGGCTGCCCCTGTGTTAAACCGCGTGTCAAAAAAGCCTTCGGGAATCCCGTAATCGTCGCTCAGCCATTGGGAAAGAGGCAGCGTCTTCCAATCTCCCTCCGGCTCCTGCTGCAACATGCTCGCCTTCAACATGACGTATGCCATGTTTTCTCCCGCTCTGGCACCGCCCGTGTACAAAAAGGAGCGCAATACATAATTTTCTGGAATCCGCCAATAAGAAGTATCCGAAGTCGGTACATAGGTGGACGGACTTTTATAGTAATAGCCGTCCTGCAACCATTTCGCATTTTGCGAAACATCGAGTGCGAGCCAAATTTTGTCATAATGTTTCTCGCCCCACGGCACGAGCGGTTCCCTGGAGTCAAGCGCCCACATCTCGCTTGTATACCCCGCCCTGATCGGCAGCTTGATTTCCAGCTCGACCCCTTTTGCCTTCTGTTTGACTTCAACTGGCAGGGCCAGCTCGATATGTTCCTGGATCGTGCCTTGGCCTAAGTGGGCATATACTGTCGGCATTCCCAGCCAAATATACCGCCCTTCTGTTTCCACGAATCCGGCAGCCAATGGCAGCTCTTTTACCTGATCGAGCGAAACGGATTGCCAATATGGCTGTTTATCCTCCGTGTAGGCTCGATAGCGAAACAGCATGTTCTGGCTGTTGCCCTGGATCGGAACGGTAATCACGTGCGGCTGCTTATCTTGCTTGCCTGTGATCTGCTGGCTCCAATACACTTCGCCCTCGCCGAAGACAAACTCCCGCGTGGAAAGAGTACCGCCATTTACTTTGCTCGTTGTTGCTTTTTCAGCAGGCTTTTGCCAAAACTGCGCCGTAGCCGAACCGTAAAGAAACGAAGATACGGCAATCGTCACCATCAATAGAGTCAAGAAGCTCAATTTTTTAACCATCTCATCCTCCTGTTTGAAAAAAACTCCTCCATTTCATACTTGCGAATCAAACATTTCTTGTATCAGCTTGAAAATGATACCATCTAACGCGAAAGGACTCCCACGATGTCGCGTCGCACAGACTCAACAACAGCCGTCCTGAGCAACTCGATCAAGTTCCGACTGGCGCTTACCCTATTCCCGCAAGCCAGCGCCCAACCATATCCGCCTATCACGAATGGCTGCCAAGCTGGATCGGCTCGGCGTACACTGCCAGGTGTTTTTTTCCATAAAAAAAATCCCTCACCTTTAAAGACTGTGGTGAGGGACTTTTCGTTTCTAAAAAAATGAATTAGGACAATACTTTTTTGAGTTCCTTCAAACTTGCCTGCAAAAGATGATCGACCACACCCGCTTCTTTGACGTGCCCGATCAAATCGTCGTTCAAGCCGTCCAGCAAGTCCCGCGCTTCATTGACCTGGCCGGAAACCTCATCGGCAAAGCGTTTTTGCTGCTGGATGATCTGCATCACGCCTGCCACTTCGCCGTTGACTTCGTGGAAAGCACGCGCGATGCCCTCCATTTTCTCCGATGCTTCCTTGCTGATGGACAGTCCGCTTTTGATCGCGTTGCCGCTCTTCTCGCTGTTGGCGAGCGCTTCCTTCGTCTCTTCCTGGATTTTGCCAATCAAATCAGCGATCGTCTTGGTCGAATTGGCCGTCATTTCCGCCAGCTTGCGCACCTCGTCCGCTACTACGGCAAAGCCGCGGCCTTGTTCACCCGCACGCGCCGCCTCGATGGCTGCGTTGAGCGCGAGCAAATTCGTCTGGTTGGCGATGTCGCTGATCACTTTAACGATGCTGGTAATTTCCGAAGAACGTTCTTCGAGACGGCTCATGGAGCGGGATGTGTTCGTCGATTCCTTTTCCAGCTGGCTCATGACATCTACGACTTCTGTCATCGCCTTTTTGCCCGCATCTGAACGCTCTACGGACTCTTTGCAGATAGCCGTCAACCGCTCGCCACGAATGGAGAGCTGGTTGGCGGATTCATCGTCTTTTTCGTTGATGGCCTGAATTTTTTCTACGACGTTTTTCATTTGTGTCGCCAGACGGGCAAGCCCATCATGCTGAGCATTTACTTCATTGTGCTGCGAAATGATGGCGCCCATCTGCTCGTATAACCCGCGAAGTTCCTTTTTCCACGTGTCTGCCTGGTGTGCTGCGCTCTCTTTTGTCACGGTTGTCACTGCTGCCGCTGCTGCTGTTTCTTTTTCCGCAAGTCCTTTGTCCTTTTTCCAAAACATCCGCTTTCCCTCTCCTTTTTCGCTTTACATGTCTTTTCGCCGAGAGTACGCGCGGGATTCGGTGATCCCGGGGTGCTGCTTGGCGAGACTCAGCAAATTCTCCAAGAAATAGTAATGTCCCTCCAACAACTCCACGTCTTTGCGCTCAAATTGCTTGACCTGCAAATACTGTTGCATTTCCAGGGCATAGCGCTCCAATCTATCGTGAAAATCGTTGGCTCGAAGCATCTGATCCACTTCTGGATATTCTGTTTTTAACCGGCTGATTTCGCTGTACACTTTGCCGCCCTCCAAAATCATCTGGTAGGCCGTGCGCTCCAGCGAAGCAGCCGTAGCTGCCTCCTGCTCCTCACGCTCCTCGCGCAAAGCGGACAAGTACGTGATAAAATGGTAGACAGTCAAAAACAAAGGCCCTAAAAATAGAATGATCCCTGCCTTGTACACATGCTGATTGGACAAGTTGCTGATGAGCAGGAACAGGTGAAACAAGATCGCCCCCAACCATACATAGATGATGATCTGGTGATTGATCTTCCCTGCCTTTTGATGGCGGGAAAAGGCAAAGGTAAGCCCGAGCAGGTAAAAGGCGAGCAAAGTAAAGCTGGCCGAAAACAAAGCCATCTCCATATCCACAAGCCAATCTGCATCGGCGGGAATTTCGATGAAGAATTCAAAAGCGAGCACCAGCAGTGAGAAAAGCAACCCCATGATCCAAAACCGGCTGACTTCCGAGTCGTTCCTCCGCCGGGAGCGGTAGCGTTCTGCACGGGATCCCTTCATAAAAGCTCTCACCTCATTTTCTATGATTCGCCATGATTCTAGCTTTTCCTTTTACTTGCGGCCAAAATCTGACAACGGAGGCATTTATGACACAAAATCTACCCGGACTCTTCACAGAACGTATGAAAAGCCTGCTGAACCAGGAGTTCGCAGCGTTCCTCGCATCCTACGACCAACCTGTTACGTACGGATTGCGGGTCAATCCGCTCAAAGTCGCGCGCGAGCAGTTTCTGTCCCGCTCGCCTTTTGCTTTGGAGCCGGTATCCTGGTGTGTGAACGGGTTTCGCTACCAAGACCAGGAGCGTCCCGGAAAACATCCGTATCACGCCGCTGGGTTGTATTACTTGCAAGAGCCAAGCGCGATGTCTGCGGCCGAAGCGCTGGACGCCCAGCCAGGGGAGCGCATTCTCGACCTGTGCGCCGCTCCGGGAGGCAAGTCGACGCAGCTCGCTGCGGGCCTGAACGGTCAGGGCTTGCTCGTTGCCAACGAAATCCATCCGGTTCGCGTCAAGGCTTTGGCGGAAAACCTGGAGCGCTGCGGCGTCAAAAATGCGGTTGTGACCAACGAGACACCGGAAAAATTGCAAGAGCGCTTCCCGCAGTTTTTCGACAAAATTCTCGTGGACGCACCGTGCTCGGGCGAAGGCATGTTCCGCAAGCTGCCGGAAGCCATCGAAGACTGGTCGCCCGACAAAGTGACAGAATGCCACCTCATGCAGCAAGACATTCTCGACGCTGCCAGTGCTATGCTCAAGCCCGGGGGAACGCTAGTCTACTCGACGTGCACGTTCGCGCCGCTGGAAAATGAGCAGTCTCTCGTCGATTTCCTGACCCGTCACCCGGAATTTACGGTCGTGGAGCTGCCTGAGCCAGGATGGTTTGCGCCGGGGCAACCCGACTGGGCCAATCCTCGCTGCGAGCCGCTCGGCAAGACAGCGCGCTTGTGGCCGCACCTTTTGCAAGGGGAAGGTCATTACCTCGCCAAGCTGCAAAAAAGCCACGATGCCGACTCCAGCGAGCTACCAGAAAAGCGCAAGGACAAACGCGCGGCAAAAGCCAAAACCGCTCCCGCCGGACGCAAGGAAGCGCTCTTGGCCTGGCGCGCTTTTGCCGAGGAAGCGATGCCCGAGCTTCTCGCCGAGTTTGCGGACGAGTCCGCATTTCTTTTGTTTGGCGAACAGCTTTACTACTCGCCGCTGCCTGGCTTTGATTGGGACAAGCTGAAGGTCGCACGCGTCGGACTCCACCTCGGCACCGTGAAAAAAAATCGGCTGGAGCCAGCCCATGCGCTCGCGCTCGCCAGCACACCCGCACAGGCAGCCCGCGTAGCCTCCTACGCTTCGGATGATCCGCAAGTCGTGCGCTATTTGAAAGGCGAAGCCCTCGCAAGAGACGGAGCAAACGGCTGGACACTTGTCACCGTCGACGGCTTTTCGCTCGGCTGGGGCAAACAGTCCGAGGGGCAGTTGAAAAATCATTATCCGAAAGGACTGCGGTGGCTGTAGCCAGCGCCAGCATACAAGCACAACAAAGCCCGCAAGCTGCAACATGCGCAAAACATGTGAGCGTGCGGGCTTTTCGTCCATCTCCGGTTCAGTCAAAACGCCGTCCTCTGCGCGACTGATTGTCCACGACGGTCAGGGAGCCATTTTTGATGTAGCGCAATATTTTCGAGACGGAGATACCCGTCGCGTTGGCAATTTGCATCGCATTCGAATTGGGATAACTCCGCACGTAATTGCGAATCATCCGATAGTCTTCCATTTCGTTTTGACCACAGACGTGACAGCTATATTCGTTCGGATTCATTTTGCTTCCGCATTTGAAACACGTATCCATCATCACTCGTTCTCCTCACGCCCTCTACGATCCATTGCTTTCTCGCACACGGTTCTATCTACCTATATATTACCCTCATTCTACTAGGAGGAAAACACTATTTCACAACATTGCCTTATCTCTGCTTGTCTGTTCCATAGGAAAAAGGAGCCTCCCTGACTTGAGAGGCTCCCCTTGTTTTCTTGCGTGTCCCGGGCCAGCGGGCACGATTTATTCGGCTACCTTTTTCGCCTGGCGGAAATCTGGCTCCCGCGTCACGCTGTACTGGATTCCTTCGATTTTTTTGCTGTTCAAGTAGTTTTGTGTATAGAAGTAGACCGGAATGATCGGCAATTCTGCCATCAATACATCTTCTGCTTCATGCAAAAGTTTGTTGCGTTTTTCCTGATCCTGTTCCACTCTCGCCTGTTCGATCAGCTGGTCGTACTTCGCATTTTCCCATTTGGTGAAGTTGCTGGAGCTTTTGCTTGTGTACAGTTCCAGCACAGCCAGCGGGTCCAGATACGATCCGGTCCAGCCCATGCGCGCGATTTGGAAGTTCATTTGTTTGTACGTATCGATGTAGGTCTTCCACTCCTGGTGCTCCAGCTTGATTTCTACGCCCAGGTTTTTGCGGAACATTTCTTGCAGAGCTTCTGCTACTTTTTTATGCGTCTCTCCTGTGCTGTATTTCAACGTAACGGCAGGGAGCGTCGACCAGCCTTGCTCCTTCATGCCTTCTTCCAGCAGCTTTTTCGCTTCGGCTGGATCGTTGCTGTAATAAGGCGCTACTTCATCGCGGAAGTCTTTGCCGGATGGCGTGGTCACGCCGTAAGCGACGTAGCCGTAGGCCGCTTTTTGATCGCCTTTGGTGATGTTATTGGTGATCGCCTCGCGGTCAATTGCTATTGTGAATGCCCGTCTGATTTTCGCGTTGTTGAACGGTTCTGCGGAAGTGTTGAACGTGTATGTATACACGCCAAAGTCAGCGACTGCCTTGTACTCATCCTTGCCTTTTTCCTGTTCGATCACATCGGTTGGCAACGTATCGATCAGATCAAGCTTGCCTGTCTTGTACATTTGATAAGCGGTCGTGGCATCGTTGACCATTTTAAAATGCACCGTTTCCATAGTCACGGCATCTTTTTCCCAATACTGGTCGTTTTTCGCCAGCGTCAGTTCGTTGTTGTGCTCCCAGGCGCCAACTTTGTATGCGCCGTTTGTCACGATGCTTTTCGCTTCTCCTGCCCAGTTTTTGTCCGCTTGCACGACTTTCGGGTTCACAGGCAAGTACGGGCGGCCAATCGCCACTTTCGGGAAGAAACTTGCCGGATTTTTCAGGCCGACGACGAGCGTATATTCATCCGGCGTCGAGATTTTCACCTTGTCCAGCGGGCCTTTTCCTGTGTTGTACTCCTCGGCGCCTTCGATGTAGTACAGGGCAGAAGGCTCATATGCCGCTGTTTGCGGGTCCAGTACCCGCTTCCAGGCAAATTCGAAATCTTTGGCGGTCAACGCATCGCCGTTGGACCATTTCAAGCCTTTGCGAATGTGAAAAGTGTACGTCTTTCCGTCCGGGGAAATCTCGATTTTTTCGGCTGCGCCTTCCACCAGTTCTCCCTTGTCGTTATAGCGATACAGTCCTTCGTACAGATGGTCGATCACCCAGTACGAAGTCGAGTCGGAAGCGAACGCCGGATCGAGTGTGTACGGCTCTCCTTTGAGGTTGGCGGTCACTTCTTGCTTGATGGCGGCCGCTTGCGTAGTCGTTTGGCCTGTCTTTGTATCCGAAGCTGCTGGCGTGTCCTTACTGCACGCGGCCAACCCTGGAACAACCAGCATCAGCAAAGCAGCAGCGGTAAGTAGTTTCTTTTTCATGTCTCTCTCCTCCGTATGTTTCTCTCTCGATTACTCGTATAAAAAGCAGGCTACCCAGTGCTTGGCCTCCACCTCCCTCCAGGTTGGCGCGATTTGTTTGCAAATGCCCATGGCCTGCGGGCATCTCGTCTGAAACGGGCAGCCTGTTGGCGGATTGATCGGGCTTGGCGGTTCGCCGATGACAATGCGTTCGCGTTCTGCACGATGCTTCGGATGAGATACCGGCATCGTAGACAGCAGCACTTGCGTATACGGATGCAGCGGCTTGGCAAAAAGGTCATCGCTTTCAGCCAGCTCCATCATGCGGCCCAAATACATCACGCCGATCCGGTCGCTGATGTATTTGACCATAGCCAGATCGTGGGCGATGAACAAATACGTCAGTTGGCTTTCCGCTTGCAAATCGGCCAGCAAATTCACCACTTGCGCCTGAATCGAGACGTCCAGGGCGGAAATCGGCTCATCCGCCACGATGAAGCTGGGCTGCACAGCGAGCGCCCGGGCAATTCCGATCCGTTGCCGCTGTCCGCCGCTAAATTCGTGCGGATACCGCTTCGCATGGTCCGGGTGCAAGCCGACTTTTTCCAGCAACTGGTGCACCCGCTCCGCTTTCTCGCGGCCTTTTGCCAAGCCGTGGGCCTCGATTCCTTCCGCGATGATCTCGCCTACTCGCAAGCGCGGGTTGAGCGAAGATTGCGGGTCTTGAAAAATGAGCTGCATCTGGCGATTGATCTCGCGCTTTTGCCTGCCGCGTGCCGTAGCCAGATCGGTTCCCGCAAAGCTGACCGAGCCGCTCGTCGGCGGGTACAGGCCGACTATGGTCCGGCCGAGCGTCGACTTGCCGCTGCCGCTCTCGCCGACCAGTCCGAGCGTCTCCCCTTTGCGGATCGAAAACGAGATGTCGTCTACGGACTTGACCTGTCTGCCGTTGCCGATCGAATAATATTTGCGCAGTTCGTTTACCTCTACCAATATGTCAGACATGCTGCTCCCTCCCTGCACTCACCAGTTCCTCGACGCGGTGCGCACGCCGATCGTGCAGCCAGCATTTGGCCTGATGCTGCGCTGAAAACGCCGTGCTTTTCGGCATGTACTGCGCGCACACTTCCATCGCGTGATCGCATCTGGCGGCAAACGGGCAGCCCGCAGGCGGCGCAAACAGATCGGGCGGTGCGCCCTGGATCGGAATGAGCCGTTCCTCGCTCGGCTGATCCAGACGCGGCACCGATTGCAGCAGCCCTTTTGTGTACGGATGCTGCGGGTTGTCGAATATTTCCTCTACTGGCCCTTGCTCGACGATGATCCCGGCGTACATGACCGCCATCTGATCGGCCACTTCCGCCACTACGCCCAAGTCGTGCGTGATCATGATGATCGACGTGCCTTTTGTGCGTTGCAAATCATTCAATAGAGCCAAAATCTGCGCCTGGATCGTCACGTCCAGAGCGGTCGTCGGCTCATCCGCAATGATCAGCTCAGGGTCGCAGGCCAAGGCTATGGCGATCACGATCCGCTGTCTCATCCCTCCGCTGCATTCGTGAGGATACTGCTCGTACCGTCGGGCAGGCTCCGGGATGCCGACCGCCGCCAGCAGCTCGATCGCCTTTTCGCGCGCCTGCTTTTTGGCCAGCTTTTGATGCTTGATCAGCACTTCCGCGATTTGCGTCCCGATCTTCATCGTCGGATTCAGCGAAGTCATCGGGTCTTGAAAAATCATGCCGATTTGTGCTCCGCGCACTTGTTGCAACTCTTTTTTCCCGAGACAGGACAACTCTCTGCCCTGCAAACGGACGCTCCCTTTCTTCACGCGGCCCCGCGGCGCTTTCACCATGCCCAAAATCGCCCGCGCCGTCACGCTTTTTCCGCAGCCGCTCTCCCCGACAATCGCCAGTGTCTCGCCTGGCCGCACGGCGAAGCTCACGCCGCGAACTGCCTGGATTTCCCCGCCATAAGCTCGGAAGGAGACATGCAAATCTTCCACTTCCAGCACATTCGTCATCTGTCGTTCCTCCTTCAAGCTTTGCCGCCCCTCGGGTTGAAGGCGTCCTGCAATCCGTCTCCGATCGCGTTAAAAGCAAACATCGTCAAGGAAATCATGACCCCCGGAAAAAACAGCCTCCACCATTGCCCGCTCAAAATCACGGCTAACCCATCGTTTGCCATCGTGCCCCAGCTCGCGGTCGGAGCCTGCACGCCCAAACCGAGAAAGCTGAGGAATGATTCGGCAAAAATGGCCTGCGGGATCGTAAAGGTCAAGTTGACGATAATAATCCCGGCGACGTTCGGAATCAGGTGCCGCCAAATGATTTTCGCGTGCGGCGTTCCCAGCTTTTCCGCCGCCAGCACGTACTCCTGGCCTTTTACCTGCAAAATTTGCCCGCGTACCAGCCGAGCCATCCCGACCCAGCCCGTGATCGACAACGCCGTAATAATCGTGGCCAGTCCAGGCTCCATGATGACCATCAGCAAAATCACGACCAACAAATACGGGATTCCGTACAAGATCTCGACCAGCCGCATCAGGAAATTGTCAATGCGATCGCCCCATTTGCCGCGACCCGCCATGTAACCCGACAACCCGCCGACCACTACGCCGATGACCAAGTCGATCAGGGCGGCAACGACTCCGATGAACAGGGAGATTCGCCCTCCTTCCCAGGTGCGCACCCACATGTCGCGGCCGAGGTCGTCCGTTCCAAACCAATGCTCGTCTGACAGCGGCAAATTGCCCGAGACGAGAGATTGCTCGCTGGCGGAGTAAGGAAGCATGCCCGGCCCAAATGCGGACAAGATCACGATTGCCCCGAGCAAACAAAAGCCCAGAACCGCCAGCTTGTTGCGAAAAATTTTCCGGATGCTTTCCAGGCCGTAGCTCGCACTCGGCCGCATGGCGTTGTGACTGTCGAATCGGCTGCGATCAAGCGGGCGAAAAAGTTCATCTGGCACTTGTGATACTTCTGCCATCGCGCTATTCCCCTCCATTGGCTAATTTGATTCGCGGATCGACGAATCGGTACAAAATATCGGTGACAAACAAGGTCAAAATCAGGACGGCACTGTAAAAGACAGAAGTTCCGAGAATAACCGGATAATCGCGATTGAAAATACTTTCCACGAAATATTTGCCGATGCCCGGGATCGCGAAAATCTTTTCGACGACAAATGTGCCCGTAATCAAGTTGGCAAACAGCGGGCCGATAAACGTAATGACCGGAAGAATCGCATTGCGGATACCGTGGCGGAACACGATGTGAAAAGTCGAAAGCCCTTTTGCCTCCGCCGTGCTCATGTAGTCCTGGTCAAACACCTCGATCATGCTGGTGCGGACAAAGCGGGCAATAATCGCCAGCGGCCCGATCGCCAGTGCAACGGACGGGAGCACGGAGTATTCCCAGCCATCCCAGGACGCTACCGGAAGCAGCTCCCACTTCACCGCAAAATACTTGATGAGTAAAGGAGCCAGGATGAAGCTCGGAACCGAGATGCCGAGGATGGCAAAAAACATCGCCGCATAATCCATCAGGCGGTTGTGAAACAGAGCTGCAACGACTCCGAGCGCGATGCCCCCGGTCAGGGCGATCACCAGCGACTGCAAACCGAGTACGGCTGACGCTGGAAAGCCGCTTTGAATCAACGTCGTGACGTCCTGCGACTTTTGTTGAATCGAAGGGCCGAGATCGAGATGAATCAGTCCATTCATATACTGGACATACTGCTCAATCAGCGGTTTATCGAGGTGGTATCGCTCCCGCATGTTCTGCACCACCTCTTCCGGCAGCATGCGCGCTTCCGTCGCGAACGGATCGCCGGGAATCAGGTGCATGATGACAAACGTCAATGTGGCGATGAGCCATAACGTTATGACCATCGACAGCGACCGCTTGAGCATGTATTTCCACATAATCGCTTCCTCCCCACTACAACTAATCAGATAAAAATAGTATGATTTAAATTGCGAACTTAGGTTAGAGTCTAATCGATAAAAAGATTTTATTCAACATTATTCCGATATGTTTTATCAGAATTAATATTTTTGCACTTTTGTTTTATGGTTCAAATAATTCCAACAATAACTCGCCATCGGACACACGCGAAAAAGGCCCAGCTCGCACGAAGCGAATCTGGACCTTTTTTTATGCTTGCATTAACCTCTGGACTTGCCCGAATCTTGACGGAACGGTCTTGCCCCTTTGGCAGAGCGGTTTGCTCCGCCTTTTCCCGCTTTTTTGGCATCTGCCGGCTTTGCCGATTTCCCTGCTTTTCTGGCAGCAATCGCTTCTGCCTTTTTGCGGTTTTTCTCATACTGCGTCTGAAGCTCGCCCAGCTCGCGCGCCAGCTTTTTCTTGTAGCCTGGCTTTACTTTCGCTTTTTTCTTCAAAGCTTCGCGCACTGGAGCGAACTCTTTGTCTTTTTCCTTTTGCTGTTCTTTCGCCTGTTGGGCGCGCAGCTCGATGAAGTGGGCCTCGCGCTCCTGCGCACGCTCGCGACGGCCTGCATCCAGATGGCGGCCTGGCTCCAGAATGCGCTCTTCAATCGACGCCTTCGTCGCTTTGGCAAAACGGCCCATCAAGTTTTTTTGGCGCGGGGAAATGAGCGAGATCGCTTTTCCGCTCTGTCCCGCACGTCCTGTACGGCCTACGCGGTGAATGTAGCTGTCGACGTCGTTGGGCAAATCGTAGTTGATCACATGCGTGATGCCTTCGACGTCCAGCCCGCGCGCCGCGATATCGGTGGCAACCAGGTACTGGAAGCGCATCTCGCGGAACTGTCTCATCAGCTGCTCGCGCTTGCTTTGCGACAAATCTCCGTACAGCGCTTGCGCGGACAGTCCGTTTTCCTGCAAACGAGCCGTGAGCTGCTGCACGCGGACTTGCGTGTTCGCGAACACAATCGTCAAAAACGGCTGTTCCTGCTCCACGACATCGACGAGCGCATCTGTTTTGTCACTTTGGTTGACGACGTAGTAAAATTGCTCGATTTTCTCTACGGTCTTTTGCTTGCCCTCGATTTTAAGATGCGGCGGCTGCTTCATGAAGCGATGAGCGAGCCGCTTGACCAAATCGGGCATGGTTGCGGAGAAGAGCAGCACTTGACGCTGCGATGGCGTGTGGACGATCACTTGCTCGACATCCTCCAAAAAGCCCATCTCCATCATCTTGTCCGCTTCGTCCAGTACAAGCGTGGAAATCCGTCCGAAATGCAGCGAACCGCGCTTCATGTGATCGAGTACGCGGCCTGGCGTCCCGACGACCACATGTACCGTCGCTTTCAGCTTGCTCAGCTGTTTGTCAATATCCGCTCCGCCGTGCAAAGACAGCACATTCACATCGAGGTGCTTGCCCAGCTTCTCCACTTCTTTGGCAATCTGAATGGACAGCTCGCGCGTCGGGGTCAAAATCAGCGCTTGAATGTCGCGCTTTCCTTCCTCCAGACGGTTCAGGATCGGCAGCATGAACGCTGCTGTTTTTCCGGTTCCGGTCTGCGCTTGTCCAATCACATCTTTCCCTTCCAGAATCAGCGGAATCGCTTCCTCCTGGATCGGCGTCGGTTCTTTATAATACAGGTCTTGAATCCCTTGCATCAGCTCCGGTCGAAAGCCAAAAGACGCAAACGATTTTGCCATCATATCCACTTCCTTTCACATCACACGCGGTCCCGTTCTGTACACCCTTGGCTGCATGGACAGCGGGTGTGAATCATCCCAGGCAGGTTGTACCCTTGCGAAATCCTATCCTACCTATACTATAGGAGTCGCTTGAAAAATACAACCAAACCATTCGACACGCCTTCGCTTTTTGCCGTGGTCAGGAAGGTGATTTCTGCTGGAAATTAGTCGATCAATCGCGCTACCGTATCATGATCGAGCTTTTTGATCACCGCCGTCAACAGCTCGGCAGCCTGTTCAAAATCTTTTTTGGACATGATCGAATTATGGCTGTGGATGTACCTGGTGGCAAAACCGACGACCAAGGACGGGCAGCCGACACCGCTCGTATGGAACTTGTCGGCGTCCGTTCCCCCGCCTGCCATCGCATCGACTTGCACGTGGATTCCCAGCTCCTCCGCCGTATCCATGACGAGATCGCGCAGTCCGGTATGCGGAATCATCGTCGCGTCGTAGAGGAAAATCAGCGGGCCGTCGCCCATATTGCACGTGAACGGATGCGACTCGCTTCCCGGCGTATCGTAGGCGACCCCTACATCCAGGGCAAAGGCAATGTCTGGCTGCACCAAATGGGCGACCGTACCTGCTCCGCGAGAGCCGACCTCTTCCTGCACGGTTGCCCCGGCGTATACGACATTGGGGTGCTCCTCTGTCTGCAAACGCTTGAGAACCTCAATCGCGAGCGCGCACCCTGCCCGATTGTCCAGCGCTTTGGCTACCCACAACTCTCCGTCGCGCATCGTCGTAAACTCGCTTGCCGGAACAGCCCAATCGCCGGGGCGGACGCCCATCGCTTTCGCCTCTTCCTCGTTTTTAGCCCCGATGTCGATGTACAAATCTTTGAGCTTCATCACTTTTTCCCGCTCCTCTTTTTCCAGAGAATGCGGCGGTTTCGAGCCGATGATCCCCACGTATTCGCCTTTTCGCGTCTTGACCTTCACCCGCTGCGAGAGCAAATTGTGCGGCCACCAGCCGCCAAGCTGCATGAAGCGCAAGTAGCCTTTTGGCGTAATCTGCGTAATCATGAAGCCGATTTCGTCGAGGTGTCCCGCCAGCAAAATTTTCGGGCCGCCCGCATCCCCCGTTTTCGCACCGAGAACTCCGCCCAGCCGATCTTTTACGAGCTGCTCGCTAAGCGGCGCCAAATGCTCCTCCATCTTTTTTCTCACTTCGCGCTCGTGTCCGGGAACGCCGTCCACCTCTGTCAGTTCCTTGATCAATTTGGTGATGTCATCCATCAGAAAAATTCCTCCTATTGGAAAATCAATTTTTTCTTTATTCTTTTTCGCGACAGCCCAGCTAATTCCCTTGAACGCTAGACAGAGAGAAAGCAAGCTCAGGCTCCGGTCTGGATCGGGGCGGCAGAAGTCTCGGGTTCTTGCGCAAGCCGTTTGGTGATAACTGCGAACATGCCCACGCTGACAGCTCCCATGCAGGCAAATCCGGCACTGAGAAGCAGCGGCGGCACCCAGGCGCTGATGAGAATAAACACGCCGGCGCTGCTGACTCCCACGATGTTGAGCAAGGAATAAACCGCCATGTACGTGCTTCGCGCATCATCTGGCACCATGTTCGCCAGCATCGTTTGCTTTGTGGGAATGTGCATCAACTCGCCGATCGTCGCTACAAGCATCGCGAACAGCAGCAGCCATGGCGAGGCGCTGTAGCTGATCACCGTGTAGCCGCTGAAAAAAAGCACAAGACCCCACAGCAAGCTGGCGCGCTCCTTGACCTTTTTCATCAGCAGGGAGACGAGTCCGGTCAGGCATACAACCAGGAGCGTATTCTCCGATCTCAGTATCCCCAGCATGTTCATTCCGTCTACCTGAAAGGCGAGAAACGGCAGGAGCGCTTGCGGTTCCGCCAGCTCCTTCACCAGGCGAATCCCGATGGCGTTCGTCAATTGTTCTTCCACCGAGATGATCAGCAAGCTTGCCAGGGCGAACCACATGAACCATTTATGGCGAAAAACGCTCGCGTACGCCGTCAGCATCCGACTGAACTTCCGCCCTTCGCCGCCTCTTGTCTGCGCTTCCTTTTTGCCGGGCTGGCTTTGGCTTTTCGGCACATACGTCTCGCCAATGTACAAAATCGTGATGAGCAAAGAAATAGCCGTGCTGCAAGCGACTCCGACAAACAGCCAAAAGTGATGCTCCTTGAACAAAAAGGCTCCGATCATGCCGCCAGCCGCACCCGCGAGATTGTTGAGCCAGTACAAAGCCGTAAAGATCGCGCGCCGATTGTCGGGACGGCTGACATCGATAATCAACGCCTGGTAAACAGGTCCCGCCGCGCCTGTGCACAGTTGAATGAACACAAACAAGCCAAACGTCACATACGGCAGCTGATACCCCGGCGCATTTACCCAGGCAACCGCACTAAAACCTGCAAAAATAACCGCTTCACATGTGACGATCACTTTTTTCCGGCCGATCCGGTCCGCTGCATATCCCCCGGCAAACGTCCCGAGAATGCTCGCCGCCATGACCCCGATGAACATCATTCCGGTGACGGCTGTGCCCAGTTGGCTGGAGAAAAAGACGATCAAGTACGGCACAACAGACATCACCGCCAGATTCGTCCAAAATTGCAGGACCATCCGAATGCGAATCGTTCGGTCAAACGCGAAAATGCCCACGCGCGATTCCTCCTTTTTACGATTGATCAATCAATCATTTATTCGTCATAAAAAGAGCGAACACGGTTAGTCGGTCTTCGCTCCAAAAAGCTGCATGGCAAACGGCACAAATTGTTCCCACATCTGGCTGTCTGGCGAGTCGATGAGATTCACCCGCAGGCCGATCAAAAAGCTGGTGTAGGCAGTCGCAGCGTACTTGGCATCCTGGATTTGCAGCTCGCCTCGCTCCTGGCCGTTTTTCACAAGCTCGCCGATTTTCGCCCGAAACGTATTGTGAAAAGCGTCCAGCTCGGCAAACGCTTCGGCAAAGCGGTTGTGATAACCGATGACCTGCACGACCAGCCGCAAGTACGGGCCGAAGCTCGAAAAGATTTTGATATGCTTTGCCACCATGTTCCAAAGCTCTTGCGTCGGCTGCCTGGCGTTCGGATCAAAGTCGAGCAACTTGGGTGCGTACACTTGCAGCGGCTCCACGACTGCCGCGAAAAAGAGCTGGTCTTTGTTTTCAAAATACGTAAACACACTGCCAAAGCTGACGCCAGACGCCTTCGCTACTTTCGCAATCGTCGTATCGTTATAGCCGTGCTCGGCAAACATCAGAGTGGCTTGCTCCAATATCGTCTCGCGCTTCTGTTTCATTTTTTGGACTTGCGAATCGGACAAGGCCATGCAAACACGTCTCCTCATGGATGATTACTCAATCAGTCGTACTTCCAAAGTATAAACCGCGCTCCCACAAATTGTAAAGGGGATGCAGCCAATCGCCGCATCCCCGGATCATCCTGTCGATTATTTTGCCAGCTCGTAAATCGCCTGAGCGTAGATCGCTGTCGCCTTGACCAGATCGTCGACCAAAATGTACTCATCGCGCTGATGGGCACTGTCCGGGCGTCCCGGGAACAGCGGGCCAAACGCTACGCCCACATCCAGGGAGCGGCCGTAAGTGGCACCTCCAATGGCGATAATGCCTGCCTCTTCCCCTGTCTGTTCCGTGTACACCTTTTGCAGGGTAGTGACCAGCGGGTGATTCGGGTCGACGCGGTGCGGAGTCAGGTGCTCCACGACTTGCAAGTCAAAAGCAGCCGCAGCGAATCGGTCTGCGAGAGTCGTCGACCACTTCTCGAACGAGATCGAGTGCGGATAGCGAATGTTCAAGCGGAACAGCGCGTCTCCTTCCGCTTCATACTCCAGCACGCCCGTGTTCAATGTGAGCGCGCCCATCTCCTCGTCGTCATGGGCGATGCCGATCGCTTGTCCGTCATGCTGCTTGTGCAAGTAGCAATCTGCTGCGGCAACGTACACAGCCGCACGCGCGTCCAATGTCAGTGTGTGCAGGAAGTGGAGCAGCTCGGTACCTGCGTTGACCCCTTTTTTCGGGTCCATGCCGTGGACAGAGACGCCTTCCATATGCAGCACGACCAAGCTGTCTTTTGCTTCCGCCTGCCCCTTCAAACCTGTTTGCTCCAAGTGCTTCTCGTAACGCTCCACAATCGCCTGACTGTCCAGTCCCTGTGGCGCCAGCTTCGCTGTTCCTTTGTCCGGCACCATGTTCATGCGCAGGCCGGATTGGAAGGACACGAGCTTGGCGTCTGCCTGCTCGACAGCCGAAGCGCCGAGCTTTTGGAACGCTTCATACGATTGGGACAGCGTCAAGTCAGTCAAACCTTTTTCGGCATAGATCAGCGGAAAATCGGCGTCAGGCGTGAAGCCCATCGTCGGCATTTCTTCCGTTTCAAAATACGTTTTCACGCATTGCCAGCTGGACTCTTCGTCCGTCCCGAAAATGAAGCGGACGCGCTTGGAAAGAGGCAGTCCCAGTCCGAGCACCACTTTGGCTGCAAAAATCGCCGCCATGGTCGGCCCCTTGTCGTCAATCGCTCCGCGCGCGACCAGCTTCCCGTCTACGATTTCGGCGGCGTATGGCGGAGTGCTCCAGCCATCCCCTTCCGGTACGACATCGACGTGGCTCAAAATGCCGACCAGCTCTTCCCCTTGCCCGAACTCGGCGTGAGCGGCATACCCGCGAACATCCTTGGTCGTCATTCCGGCTTGCTTGCATACGTCCAGGGCAAAATCCAGCGCTTCGCGAATGCCTTTGCCAAAAGGCGCTCCTTCGCCAGCCGTAGCAGGGTCGAGCACGCTTTTGATCCGCAAAAAGTCCTGCGTCGTCGCGATCAGCTCATCCTTGAGTTTATTCGTTTCTTCCAGCCAATTAATGGTCGTCATTTTCGTTTTCTTTCCTTTCGTGTGCGCTGCTTTCCATCATTCCAGCGTCAATGTCCAGGTCCAGCTCCACCAGCGAGAGCAGCGATTCCATCGGCACTTCCTTTTTCGTGAACTCGGCCTGTGCTTCCTTGATCTCGTCGCGGATGTTGTTCATCTCGCTGTCCAGCTTGTACGAAGCTTTGGCGGCCTCAAACAACCGCTGGCGAATGTTCGACGGAATGATTCCTTCGTATTTGTAATTCAGCGAGTGTTCAATCGTTGCCCAAAAGTTCATTCCGAGTGTACGAATTTGGATTTCCACCGGGATCGTCACTTGTCCGCCCGCCATCATGATCGGGTATTCGACCGCCAGGTGATAGCCGCGATAACCGCTTTCTTTTGGCGTGGACACGTAGTCTTTTTCCAAATAGACGCGCATGTCGCCGCGCTTGCGGATCATCTCCACCACCGCGGGAATGTCGTCGATAAACTGACAGATGACGCGCACGCCCGCGATGTCCCTGATCTCCCAGCATATATTTTCATCAATCGGAAATTGCAGGCGGTTTGCTTTGTTGTAGATGCTCGGGATCGATTTGACCCGGCCCACGGCGAACTCGATAGGCGAATGCTCCTTGCGCTTGCGCAGCTCGTTGCGGATATTTTTAATTTTGACTTTGATCTCTTCTACAGCTTGCTCGAACGGCAGCAAATAAAGTTCCCAATCTAGTTTGTGCACGCTTACGTCCCTCCGGCCCGAAACTCTCCATCGTCCTTATCATTCAACATTTTGTGTGAGATATCCTTCCAAAATGCAAAAAGAGCCGGGAAAACGAACATTTCCCGGCAACGTTATGCGATTTTCCCCGCCTGGTTACTTGAGGACAAATGCGGCCAGCGAGCCGCGCAAATCGTCGGCCAGCTTCGCCAGCTGATCGGCAGATTGGGCGATCAGTTCCATCGCTGCGCTTTGCTCCTCCACCGCAGCAGAGATGCTTTGCACGCCTGCCGTAGCTTGTACGGAAGCAGCCGAAACTTCTTTGGCGACGACGACGACTTGCTGCGCATCCGGGGCCATCCGCGCGAAGGCGTCGCTGACCCGCCGGATTTCCTCCGACACGCGCAAAATGTTTTGCTCGATATGCTGGAACATTTCCCCCGACTGGCGGGCGGTTTTCATGCCGTGCGCCGTCGTCTCGGCTCCCTCGGCCATTTTTGCCACCGCGATCGCCGTGTCGTTTTGTACGTCATTGATCATGCGCACGATTTGCTGCGCAGCCTCGTTCGTGCCTTCGGACAGCTTGCGGACTTCTCCGGCGACGACCGCAAAGCCTTTGCCGTGCTCTCCGGCACGCGCTGCTTCGATCGCCGCATTCAAAGCCAGCAAGTTCGTCTGTCTGGCAATTTCCGTAATCACCGCAATGATGCGCGATATATCTTGCGAGCGCTGCTCCAGGACGTGGATCACAGAGGTGGCAGCTTCTACCGAGCGGTTGATTTCCTCCATGCTGAGAATGACCGCAGTCACTGCTTCCCTGCCTTCCTCTGCGTGCTGCTTCATCTCGGTCGAAGACAGCGTGACTTGCTGCACGTTTTGCGTGACCCCCGCTACGTCATTCGTCAAGTCCACGGCCAGATTCAGCGTTTGCCCCATTTTCTCCATCTGGTTCTCACTCGAAGCTGCCACCTGATCGACCACCTGCACAATTTGCTGGCTCGATGCGGCAATCTCGTTCGTGTTCCCGTGAATTTCCCGCACGGCGTGTGCCACAGATGCTGCCGCTTGTCCGACTTGCAAAAGAATGCCTTGCAACTGCTTTTGCATCGCCGACAGCGAACGGGCAAGCTCGCCCAGCTCGTCTTTGCGCTTCAAAAGTTTGCTTGGAAACGAGGTCGTGAAGTCGCCTTTTCCGATCCGTTCTGCGGCCAGGAGCATTCCGCTGAAAGAACGGCGCAGCCAGCCTGCCGTGTAGAGCGAAATCGCCACGATGAGCAAGAGCACCGCCCCGTTGAAAACGACCATCGCCGTTTGAATCCGGCTTGGCCCCGCCAAAATTTCCGTCATGTCCATCTCGGCGAGAATGACCCATGTATGCTTCGCTACTTTGATCTGGTCATAGGAAACGAGAACGGGCTGTCCGCGATAATCGACGCTCTCCTGCGTCCCTGAAAACCCTTCGGACTGGAAAGCCTGCCCGATGATCGGCGTGTCTACGACCTGCTTGAGAATCGTCTCCTCGCCGCTTCCCAACTGCGAACGCATCAGCTTGTCCGGCCCGACGAGATAAATTTTTCCGGTTTCGCCCAAGCCTTCTCTCTGGTTCAAGAGGCGGGAGATGTAATCGAGCGGCACTTCGACCGCGAGCTGCCCCATCATATAGCCTTTTTCGTAAATCGGAGCCGCAATGTAGACACCTGGCACATTGCCTGACGGTTCGTACCTGCCCAGATCAGACACCTCGGCGCTCTGTCCCTTCACGACCTGCTGAACAGTCTTGCCCAATACGGAGCTTGCATGCGGGCCTGTCAGCAAATTGGTGCCAAAATCCGCTTGCGGCTTTGTCTCGTACACGATCTCGCCTGTTTCACTGAGCAAAAAGGCGTTGGAAAACCCGTAGCGCGCGACTTCCATCTTCAACTCTTTGGCGTAGGACAGCTCTGCCTCTTTGTAGGCGGCAGACTCCCTGCCTCCTTGCCACAACTCGGAAAAGACAGAAACGGCAGAGATTACTGTTCCGGAGGCCGCCAGCGTATCGACGTTTTTCGTGCGCTCCCGCAAGTAATTCTCCACCTGCTCCTTGTTGCTGATTCGCAACGCTTCCAGCTTGGCTGCACTGCCATTCAGCAATTCCTGTTTCGTCTCTTGGTAAGCAAACACTCCTGCCGCGGTCAATGGTACGATACTCGCGACCAGGAGCACGATCAGTACGCGCGCGCCCAGCTTCATGGAAAGCCCCCCAATTCGAACATCTTTTCTGATTCAATATTCTCTATATTTTTATTATTGTTACGAATATAGTACCAGAAAAGAAAAAAGGAAGGCTATACCAAATGTATCAGGCAGTCTCGAAAATCATTGCGATTTCGTCGCACATGGGCAGCTTGGAACAGTTAATGCAGTCTTTCCACACTTTTTGCGGCAACGTTTCCTTCGCTACGATCCAAAATCCGCACTTTTCAAAGAACACTTTTTGATAGGTTAGCGCAAGCACACGGTTAATGCCCAGGTTGCGGCACTGGTCTACGAGATGAAGGACGAGATGCTTGCCCACGCCCATCCCTTTTGCTTTTTCCGATATCGCCAGGGAGCGGATTTCCGCCAGGTCCTCCCATAAAATATGCAGTCCGGCAACGCCAACCACTGTATCTCCATCATGAGCGACGATAAATGACTGCAAATTTTCACAGACAGAAAGTTTCGTTCGCGGCAACATCAATCCCTGTTGTGCATATTCATTAATGATTTCCAACATGGCATCGACGTCCTTCATCATTGCCTGACGTACTGTCAGCGCTTTTGCAACGCTCATTTTACTCTCCTCCACCCCATGCTCTAACAGCTCGGTATGATTAAATATTTATTCATTATAGTATATAAATATACATTCGACTCGCACAGAAGTCTATCCCTTTTTTTGCCCTTTTGCTCCTGAAATGTACGGAAAATTCTTTTGTAAGTAAGTGTTATGTTATAATCATACAAACGAGCAGAGGAGGTACTACCTTTTTGACGACGAGACGGGAGAGAAAAAAGCGGGAAACACGCGAAAAAATCTTCAACGCTGCCATCAAGCTGTTCAAGCAGCACGGCTTTGAAGCAACGACCATCGACATGATCTCGGAAGAAGCAGATGTCGCTCGCGGCACCATTTTTCTGCATTTCACGTCAAAGGAAGCAATCCTCGCCAACTGGGGATATGAACGGCTTCACGAAATCGAAGAACGCCGTGCGGAGTGGGACTACGGGGACGATTGCAAATCCAAGGTTCTGCGGATTTACAAAATCATGAACGAAGTGACGATCACCAATTTTGATTTCATCAAAGTCGTCGTGGAATCGTCGATGAAGCATCGCAAAGTGCTGGAGAACGAAAAGAACATGTACTTTGAGCTGCGCCAGCTTTTTGCAGACCTGATCGAAGAAGCGCAGGATCGGCAACAGCTGAAGGCCAAGTTCAATCCGCTCGTGGCGGCAAACATGTTGGAAAACATCTACTACAACGCGCTGTATGACTGGGTGCGCAGCGAAGGCGCCTGGGCGCTGGAAGAAATAATGGAAGAGAAGGTCTCGATTGTATTCGAAGGGCTGGTCGTGGATTAATCCAAGCGACCAGCCCTTCACATTTTTGTTAGGAACGATTATTCAAAATAGGCCCATTTGTACTGCGCATTGCCCAGCCCGGAAATGACGACATCTTTCAGGTTCGGATTTTTCGCGTAAACTGTGGATTTGAAGTAGAACGGAATTACTGGCATTTCATCCACCAGCAGCTTTTCTGCATCCTGCAAGATCGCCTTGCGTTTGGCAGCATCTTTTTCCTTGGAAGACTTGGCGAGCAGCTCGGCGTATGCCTTGCTTTCCCATCCGGTGTGGTTGTTGCCTTCTTTCGTGCGGAAAATTTCCAGGAAGTTGATCGGATCGTTGAAATCGCCTGTCCAACCCATGCGGGCTACCTGGAACTTGCCGTTTTTCACGTTTTCGTAGTACACGTTCCACTCTTGGTTCTCCAGCTTCACTTGTACTCCGAGATTTTTTTGCCACATGTCTTGCACGGCTTGCGCGATTTTGGTCTGCGCTTCTTCTGTGTTGTAGGAGAGCGTGATTGGCGGCAGCTTGTCGGCGCTCGCGTATCCTTCTTCCTTCATGCCTTCTGCCAGAAGTTGTTTCGCTTTTTCCACATCGTTGTCCTTGAACAAGCCTTGCGTGTTTTCTGCAAACATGGTCGGAGGCACTACGGCTGTCGCAACCAGTTCGCCGCCTTGCGTCACGTTGTCGACGATGTCTTGGCGGCTGATCGCCAGTGCGAACGCTTGGCGAATTTTTTTGTTATTGAACGGTTTTTGTTGCGTATTGAACTCGTACCAGTACGTTCCTGCTTTCGGCGTAATCTCCAGAAGACCTTTTTCCTTCAGCGTCTGCATCGCGTCGAGCGGCAAGTTTCCGGTAGGCGCTCCTGCCCAGTCCAGATCGCCGTTCTCCAGCATGGACAACTCGGTATTGGCGTCATTGATGATGTTCATTTCGATTTTCGTCAGCTTGACTGTGCCAGCATCCCAGTAGTTCTCGTTTTTCTCCAGCACCAGCTTGTTTTTGTGATCCCAGGAAGTCAGCTTGAACGGTCCGTTCGAAGTGTAGTTCGGACCTGCGTCCTTCGCCCAATCCGGGTGCTCTTTCGCTACTTTTGTGTTAACCGGGAAGTAGCTGTAGAAAGCGGTCAGCTCCAGGAAAAACGGCGTCGGGTTTTCCAACTGGACGACCAGTGTCTTGTCATCCGTCGCTTTTACCCCGATCTCTTCCGGCTTTGCTTTTCCGCTGAATGCCGCTTCTGCATTTTTCACATAAAAGAGCTGGTAGGCGTATTCGGAACCGTTTTTCGCGTCCAATACCCATTTCCAGGCGTTCTCGAAGTCGTGTGCCGTTACCGGATCACCGTTTGACCATTTGGCGTTGTCCCGCAGTGTAAAGGTATAGGTGAGCAGATCGTCGGACGCTTTGATTTCTTGGGCAATCGCCGGTTGTGGCACGCCGTCTTTGTCGATTCGTGTCAGTCCCTCAAACGTCTGGAAAATGACATTGGAAGACCATACATCTGTAATCATTCCCGGATGCAGAGAAAGCGGCTCCGTAAAGTTGTTCAGTCGGAGCACCTGCTCAGGCTGTTTGGTTTCCTTCGCTGGTGCCGGCTGAGTTGTCGCCTGTTGCGATGGCTGGGCTGGTTTTGCGGCTTCCGGTGCCTGTCCGCACGCCGCCAGAGATACGGTCAAGCCTGTCGCGAGTACCGCTTTGACCGTTTTATTCCACCAGTTGCTGTTCTTGTTTGCTGTCATCATCGTTTATTCCCCTTTTTTAGGGAGCCGTTGTTGTCCATTCTGCTGTTGCCATTCTTTCAGCTCGTCTTTGATTTGGTATAGTTCTGCCCGGGTTTCAAGCTTAAACGCTTTTAACTCGCTTTTGATGCAGGCAAGCTCATGAAACAGCTTGTCCCACATTTCCTGGTCCTGTGCCATGTTCGCCTCCTTTCTGCGCTGCTGTTGCCAGTTGTCATTCGGCTAGATCACGAGCCGAGCTATAAGCTGTGCAAACGATGGCTATAATGGTGGGGAAGCTTGTTGCTCAAAAAAATCCACGAATTTTGTCGATTTGGCTGATCATTCCATTGTGGAATCTTTTGATTTTTCTTACAGAATACCATCAAACTCACACTTACTGGAAGCGACAATTTTCAACATTTGGAGAAGTGGAGGTTTTTGTTGCGGGAGCAAGGACATTTCCCTATGATGAAGAAGAGCTTTTTTTAAAGACCTTGGAGGTAATGACATACACATGCGAAACAACATAAAGCGTGAAGATATTGAGCTGTTGGCCCCCGCAGGCAACTGGGACTGTTTGAAAGCCGCCGTCGCGAATGGTGCCAACGCCATCTTTTTCGGTGTAGAAAAGTTCAACGCACGCGCACGCGCGGAGAACTTTCAAATGGCTGAGCTGCCTGAGATTATGGCTTACTTGCATATGTACGGTGTAAAAGGTTTTCTTACCTTTAATATTCTCGTATTCGAAAACGAGCTGGAGGATGCCCGCGAACTGATTGACGCCTGTATTCACGCCGGGGTGGACGCGGTTATCGTCCAGGACCTCGGTCTGGTGAAGCTGATTCGCGAAATCTCCCCTGACTTCCCGATCCACGGCTCCACGCAGATGACGATCACTTCCCCGGAAGCTGTCGAATTTACGAAACCATTCGACATGGAACGCGTCGTTTTGGGCCGGGAAAATTCCTTGAAGGAAATCAAGAAGATCGGCGAAAAAGCGAAGCTGCCGATGGAAGTTTTTGTCCACGGCGCTTTGTGCGTCTCCTACTCTGGTCAGTGTCTGACTTCGGAAATGTGGGGCGGTCGCTCTGCCAACCGCGGCGAGTGCGCCCAGGCTTGCCGACTGCCGTACGATTTGATGGTGGACGGCGTGCAAAAGGATATGGGCAACATCGCCTACGTCCTCTCGCCAAAAGATCTGGCTGCCGTCGACCTGGTTCCCGAGCTGATCGAGGCAGGCGTCACTTCTTTTAAAATCGAAGGGCGTCTGAAATCTCCGGAGTACGTAGCCAACGTGGTCAGCAAATACAACGCGGCAATCGAGCGCTATTTTGCCGGACAAGACACAGGCCCGTCGGAAATAGAAATTCGCGAGTTGCAGCAAAGCTTTTCCCGTGGTTTCACCCACGGATTTTTGGAAGGAACGAACAACAAGCAGCTCATAGACGGATCGTTCCCGAAAAGCCGCGGCGTCTTTTTAGGCACAGTGAAAAAGTTGCTGGGCACAAGCGTGCTCGTGGAAATTGCTGCTCCTGTCAAACGCGGTGACGGCATCGTGTTCGACGCGGGCGACCCGACGCAAAAAGAAGAAGGCGGACGCGTCTACGATATTTTGTCCCGCGGCAAAAAGATCGAGGGCGAAGTGGAAAAAGGCGTGTACGAGATCGTGATGGGCCGAAACGACGTCAACCTGAAACGACTCCACGTAGGCGACCGCGTCTGGAAAACAAGCGATCCCGAGCTTGACCGCCGCCTGCGCAAAACGTTTGAAACGGAAAAGCCGTACCGCACGTTCCCACTGTCGGTGCATGTCAGCGGCAAGCTGGGCGATAAACTCTGCATCACCTGGGTGGACAAACAGGCGAACCACGCTGTCACCGTTCCGTCGGAGAAGCTGCTGGAATCTGCCGTGAAGCGACCGCTGACGCACGAGCTTTTGCATGACCAGCTCAGCCGTCTGGGCGGAACGGTTTACCATCTGGACGCTCACGATTTGACGGTTGACCTTGCCGGAGACTTGATCGTTCCGGTCAGCGAGCTGAACCGGATGCGCCGTGAAGCGGTAGAGCAGCTTGTGTACTTGCGTTCCAAGCCGCCTGTCTACCAGCATCGCGATGTGAATGTGTATGCGGACGTGCCTCGCTCGCAGCCGGTGGAAAAGCCGCTGTTGACAGCTTTGTGCCGCTCGCTGGAACAACTGGAAGCTGCGGCGCAGACGGACGTCGATTTCCTTTACGCGGACTTCGAATTTGTCAAACAGTATCCAGAAGGCGTCAAGCTGGCGCACAAATACGGCAAGAAAATCGGGATTGCCACGATGCGCATCCACATGCCGGATGAAAACGGCGTGCTCGCCCTGATTGCCAAAAGCAAGCCGGACGCGATTTTGGTGCGCAATACAGGGGCACTCTACTACTACCTGTCCCGCAAGGATGAGATCGACATCCCGCTGATCGGCGATTTCTCCCTGAACGTGGCCAACCATAAAGCGGTGGAGCTGTTCCTCGAAGCTGGCCTGACACGGGTCACGCCTTCGTATGATCTGAACATCCAGCAAATGGTGGACTTGCTCAGCCGCTCCAACGCAGCAAACATGGAGCTGGTCATCCATCAGCATATGCCGATGTTCCATACCGAGCACTGCGTATACTGCACGTTCATGAGTGAGGGAACCGACCATACCAACTGCGGAACCCCATGCGAAACCTCTCGCATCTCGCTCAAGGATCGCGTCGGCTTCTCGCATCCGGTGCGGGTAGATACCGGCTGCCGCAACACGGTGTACAACGCCATCGACCAGTCTGGCGCGGAGTATTTGAAAGAGTTCCGCTCCCTGAATGTAGGCAGCTACCGCATCGAGTTTCTGGAAGAAGAACCGGAGCGCGTGCGTGAAGTCATCAGCCTGTATCGTAAGGCTCTGCGCGGAGAAGTTAGCGGCACACACGTATGGCGCACGCTGAAAGCGACCAACCAGCTCGGCGTCACGCGTGGACAGCTGACCAAATAACAAGCAGCGTTGGAGAGGAGACCAAGCAATGGCAGATTTGAAAGAGGCAACCCAGGAAAATTTGGCGGTTCTGATCGAGGGCATCAAAGCCAAGCTCAACATGGCGAACACAGCGGTTATGCGCCCGGAAGATTTTGACCTCGCCCACTACGAAGACCTTTTGTACCTGTACAACATGGTGCAGAAAAAAACGGCGTTTGGCATCAATGAGATGACGGCGATCGTCGAAGAATTAGGGGCTATGAGAAAACAAGGCTAGTACGCAGCACGCGTCAAAAAGCGGCGCCTCCCTTTTGCGGAAGCGGCGCTTTTTTTATGTTATGGTTTTTGGTTTTTTTATGGCTTTTGGCGGACTGCGCTTGCTTACGACGGCTGGGGTACTCTTTTTTGTGCGGCAGCCTCTTGTCTTCGCGGCGTTTTGTTGCCGAGGAACAGCGCTAAAACGAGCGCGATGACGGTAAACAGCGTGGCGATCATAAAGGCATCGTTTGTGCCCATGGCAATTCCTTGCTTCGTCGCCAGCTGCATCTGGGCGAGGTCAGCCGGGTTGAGGTGCTGGCTTCGGACGATATCCGCCGTGTGGGCTGCGCTTTTCGTCGTCATGATCGTGACGAACAACGCTGTGCCGAGCGCTCCCCCTATCGCGTTGATCGTGTTGGACATCGCCGTCCCGTGCGGATTGAGCTGCAATGGCAGGGCGTTCAAGCCTGACGTCATGACGGGCATCATCAGCATCGACAGTCCGAACATGCGCACGGTGTAAAGCGTCACCAAGTAGCTGTAGCTTGTCGAGAGGCTCAGCTTCGTGAAGCCGTAAGTCGTGACGATCGTGATAATGAGTCCGATCAGGGCGAGCCATTTTGCGCCAAACTTGTCAAACAGCTTGCCTGTGATCGGAGACATGATGCCCATGATGATGCTCCCCGGCAAAAGCAGCAAGCCTGATTGCACAGGTGTGAAGTGCAGGATGTTTTGCACGTAGACAGGCAGGAGAATCATCCCCGAGTAGAGCGACATGTTGACCATCAGGCTGATCAGGACGGCCAACGTGTAGGCCGGAGTTTGAAAGATGCGAAACTCCAGCATCGCATGGTCAATCGACAACTGCCGCCAGACAAACGCCCCCAAGCTGATACAGCCCACGAGCAGCATGCCGATGACTTCTGCACTCCTCCAGCCCGCCGCGCCTGCGGAGCTGAAGCCGTAGAGCAGCCCGCCGAAGCCGATCGTCGACAAGACGACTCCCCATGAGTCCAGCTTCGGATTTTGCGTCTCGGTCACATTTTTCAGGACGAAAAAGGACGTGACCAGCACGATCAGCGCAATCGGCAGGACGACGAAAAACAGCAAGCGCCACGAGTAATGCTCGACAATCCACCCGGACAAGGTCGGCCCGATCGCCGGGGCAAAGACCATGGCAATCCCGACGATGCCCATCGCGGAACCGCGCCGATCAGCGGGGAACATGTTGAAAATGACATTGGTCATGAGCGGCATGAGAATCCCTGCCCCCGCTGCTTGCACCACGCGTCCGATCAACATGATCGAGAAGCTGGGGGCAATGCCGCAGATGAGCGTTCCTGCGGCAAAAAGGCTCATTGCGGAAATAAACAGCTGTCTGGTCGTATATTTTTCCATCAGAAAAGCCGTCGTCGGGATCAGGACGCCGTTGACCAGCATGTAAATGGTGATGACCCATTGGGCTGTGGAGGTAGTGATGTGGAATTGCTCCATCAGCTTGGGGAGGGCTACGTTGAGGAGTGTCTGGTTCAGCAGGGCCGCTATCGCTCCGGCAATAATGACGCCGAGAATCGGTGCCCGCTGGATGTTTGTTTCTGTCGCTCCCTGCTCGTTCGTCATGAATGATTCCCCTTTTTTGGTTCTGGTTTTTGTTAGTATGCTGCCTTTTTCCTAGGGGCATTCTTGGAGTTGGCGGGGGGTTCTAGGCGGAATGGTGAATGACTGAAAGATTGCTTGGGATCGTGCTTTGGAGTCTGCTTTATTTCGAAACTTCGGAGATCGCGAAGAAAAGGATGAAGGATTGAAAGATTGGTTTGGGGGGGCGCTTCGTAGTCTGCTTCGTCGGTACTTTTGGCGTGGCGAGGAAAGAGACGAATCGCTGTAGCTTCTTGGGATACCCCCTGTTGGCTTCACTGCACGGCTCCGGGGAAAAGCGAAACCACGCCAAAAAAGAGATTTCTCATCCCTGATCAACTTTCAAAAAGCACTATCCAACCACAGCTACACGTCGGCCGAGGAAACAGGGGAAACAAGCGAAAGGGCTTTGGGACTCTTACCGAGACGCAGGCGAAAAAGGAAAACACGCTTTCAGGCGGCAACGTGCGTCCGCTTCCCTGATCTCTAATCAAGCAAAAAAAAAGAGCCTCCCCAAACACCCCGGAAGACTCCCTCACTCTAACTTTCTGACTTCCTTACCCCTCGTACTTCCGCAGCACAATCACCGCATTGTGTCCACCAAAGCCAAAGGAATTGGACATCCCCACGTTCAGCGCCATGCGACGGGCTGTATTTGGCACATAGTCCAGATCACAGACAGGATCTCGCTCGTCCTGGTTGATCGTCGGCGGTACGACTCCCTCCTGAAGGCTCTTGATCAGCGCAATCGCCTCCGCGCCGCCTGCCGCCCCGAACATATGCCCTGTCATCGACTTGTTGGCCGTGATCGGGATGCGCCCGGCGTGGTCGCCCAACAGACGTTTGATCGCCAGCGTCTCCGAACGGTCACCGACTTCCGTACCTGTAGCGTGAGCGCTGATCACATCCAGCTCCGCAGGCTCGATTCCCGCTTCCTCCAGCGCCCATTTCATCGCCCGGTATGGGCCAAGCCCTTCCGGATGGGTAGCAACCATATGGTAGGCGTCGGAGCTTGCTCCGTAGCCGATTACTTCCGCGTAAATCCGAGCGTCACGCTTCCTTGCGTGCGAGTAAGACTCCACAATCAGGATACCCGCTCCCTCCGCCATGACAAACCCGTCCCGCTTGGCATCAAAAGGGCGGCTCGCCGCAGCCGGATCGTCGTTTCGCGTGGACAAGGCAGTCGCATTGCTGAAGCTCGCCAGCGATACCTCGTTAATCGCGGCTTCCGTTCCTCCGGCAATCACTACGTCAGCTTTGCCCGATTGGATCAGCCGATACGCTTCGCCGATCGAAGTATTGCCAATCGAGCAGGCCGTGACAGGCGACATCGTCGGGCCGTATATGCCGTATTTGATGCTGATCATTGCCGCTGCTATATTGGAGATCAGCATCGGCACCAGCGTAGGGCTGACCCGCTCCGGCCCGCGGCTTCTCAGCGTGTCGTACTGGTCCAATAACGTCTGCACGCCGCCAATTCCAGAGCCGACATAGACGCCTATCCGTTCGCGATCGCAATCGTCGAGCTGGAGTCCTGCATCTGCCAGCGCTTCGTCCGCCGCTGCAATCGCAAACTGGCAAAAGCGGTCCATTCTTCTCGCCTCTTTGCGCCCGAATCGCGCCTCCGGGTCAAAATCCCGGACAAGACCCGCGATTTTCGTTTTAAACCGGGATGTATCAAATATGTCAATGTGGGAGATGCCTGGCTTTCCTTCAACCAGGCTGCTCCAAAATTGCTCGACATTGCTTCCGATAGGGGAAATGACGCCCATCCCCGTAACCACTACTTTCTCCATCATTATCCTCCTTTACAAGCCCTTATGGAAACCATCTTGTCACATGATTTATCCTATTACAAGTTGTTGTTTATCCTAGTATAATAAGTAACAGTTTTACCCATTTTCGACTTGGAAAGGAAGTCCGCATGAACAATCAGACACGCCTGCAGGCACTCTCGTCCTTTTTAAAAGCGCAGCGAGCAAAAATTTTGCCTCAGTCCGTCGGGCTTGCTCCTGGCACAAGGCGGCGGACGCCTGGCCTGCGCCGGGAAGAAGTGGCACAATTGGCAGGGGTAAGCTCCACCTGGTACACGTGGCTGGAACAAGGCCGGGATATCAAAGTATCCCCCTCCGTTCTCGATGCCGTATCCAAAGCACTGCAACTGACTGTCGACGAGCGCAAGTATTTGTACGCGCTCGCCTTGGAAAGCGGCACAACTGTCGGCACCACGCTGCACAAAGACGAGTCGCCCCAGATCAGTCCAGCCCTGGAGCGAATTGTGAACGAGCTGCACTCCTGTCCTGCCATCATCTCGGACAGACGCCTCCACATCGTCGGCTGGAACAAAGCGGCGGCGCACGTCTTTCTCGATTTCGAGCAAATACCAGTGGAAGAGCGCAATCTGATCCGATTGTTGTTCACGCGAAAAGAGCTGCGGCGGCTCGCCGTCAACTGGGAGCACTTCGTCAGCGGCTTTCTCGCGATTTTTCGCGCGTACTACGGACAGTACGTGGAAGACGAATGGTACGAGCACTTTTTGCGCGAAATGAGAGACGTCCACCCCGACTTTCATCGGCTGTGGGAACAGAGCGACGTCAGCACGGCTCCTGAGGTGCTGCTGGAGTTTCGCCATGCCAAAGCCGGAAAAATGCAGTTTCACCTCACCTCCCTGCAAGTACAGGGCAGCGCTGACTTGCGTTGCAGCATTTATACCCCGGACCCCCAATCGTCGACCGAAACAAAGCTGCGCCAGCTAATCGACCGCCCCGCTGCGGAGACGCCAGACTGAGCTGGCACGCGCAACGCAAAAAAGACCAGCCCACGCTCATTCGGACAGCCCCTCCTGTTCGCTCTGTCTCACAACAGGAGGGCCAATTCGCTGAACTGTAGCTGGTCATTTTTAAGCGTGCGTGTGTGCAAACATGCCACGCTTCCTTACATTTTTGTTCCCTTTACATGGGGTGTTTCCAACTAATGATTGACGATTCCGACCCGCGTCTCTGCTGCGGACAAATGTCCCGCTTCCTCGCAGCCTTCCCGCCACAACAAGTAGCGAATACTGTCTGCGAGCGCCTCCCAGCTTGCTTCGATTACGTTGGTAGACACCCCGACCGTGCTCCACTTCTCCCCGTTGCTTGCCGACTCGATCAGCACGCGGACTTTTGCCGCTGTCGCTCCGTTTTCATCCAGAACACGCACCTTGTAGTCGGCCAGATGCATGTTGGCGATACAGGGGTAGTAGCTCTCCAGCGCTTTGCGCATGGCGTTGTCCAGCGCGTTGACAGGACCGTTGCCATCCGCGGCTGTATGTACGCTCTCCCCGTTTACCCGCAGCTTGACTGTCGCCTCGGACGTGATCGACTGGATGGCCGCCTTTTCCATCAAAATCTTGAAAGAATCGAGCGTGAACAAATTTTTCAGCTTGCCGGCAGCCTCAAGCAGCATGAGCGTGAGCGAAGCTTCCGCGCCCTCGTACTGGTAGCCCTGGAACTCGCGCTCTTTGATGCGTGTAATGATCTCGCGGGTCTTTTCCCGATCCAGCGACAGATCGATCTCCAGCTCTTCCATTTTGGCGAGCAGATTGCTCTGTCCGGCCAGCTCGGAGACGAGCACGCGGCGCTTGTTGCCGATGTTTTCCGGCTCGATGTGCTCGTACGTTTTCGGATCGCGCAATACGGCGCTGACGTGGATTCCGCCTTTGTGGGCAAAAGCGCTGTGTCCGACAAAAGGCTGGTTGTTCGGCAGCGTCATGTTGGCGATCTCCGCCACGTAGCGCGAAAGCTGCGTCAGCTCTTGCAACTGCTCGCTGCTCACGCACTCGTAGCCGAGCTTAAGCTGCAAATTGGGCACAACGGAAATAAGGTTGACGTTGCCGCAGCGCTCCCCGATCCCGTTGATCGTTCCTTGCACTTGCTTGGCTCCCGCCTGAATCGCGGCCAAAGCGTTCGCCACAGCTACGCCGCTGTCGTTGTGCGGATGAATCCCCAGCGGCGTACGAAGTTGTCCGGCAGCCGCCTTGACGATCTCGTATACTTCGTGTGGCAGACTTCCGCCGTTTGTATCGCAAAGGACAATCCAGTCGGCACCCGCCTCTTCGGCAGCCGCAAGCACCCGCAGGGCATACAGCGGGTTTGCTTTGTAGCCGTCGAAGAAATGCTCCGCCAAAAAGAGTGTCGTCAAACCGTTCTGTTTCAAAAAGGCCACCGAATCAGCGACCATGCGCACGTTTTCTTCCAAAGTCGTCTTCAAGGCGTCCGTCACGTGCAAGTCCCATGCCTTCCCGAAAATCGCCGCAGCTTCGGCACCGCTGGCGATCAGCGCCAGCAAGTTGTCGTCTGCGGCTGCTGCCACATTCGGACGACAGGTGCTGCCAAAAGCCGTCACTTTGGCGTGCTGTAGCGGAATCTCGCGGATACGCTCAAAAAACGCCATATCCTTTGGATTGCTCCCAGGCCAACCGCCCTCGATAAAATCAATTCCGAACTGATCCAGCCGCAGTGCGATCTTTATCTTGTCTTCCACCGACAGGCTGATCCCCTCTCCCTGCGTACCATCTCGCAGGGTGGTATCGTACAGATACACCTTGCTGTTCATGTTTCTTCTCCACCTATCTCTGGTATTTTCTGAATAGTCACATCATTTGAATCTTTTGACGTTACCCAGTATACCATAGCCCAAATGGATTGAAAACGCAGGAAAATCCAGGCTTTTTCTATGTCCGCGGGGTACGGACAAAAGCCGCCGTTTGCTCAATGACCGCTTCCAGTTGCGGAGAAGTTCCTGCAAACGGATGACGCGTGTTCCACGTATGGTCGCCGCCTTCTATCCAGTGCAGCTCGCTGTGCTTCGCCGCCTGATGAATCCGTTTGGCACCCTCTACCAGACGGACAAAATCTTTTTCTCCGCTCAAGATGCACAAAGGTGTTTCCATCGAAGACACTTTCGCCAAAATGTCATACGCTTCCCGGTTTTGATCCACATCCTCGATCACCGTCCGCGTAATCGGCATATCTTGCCCAGTGCGCGCATTGGCGATATAGCCGACGCCCGTTTCCGCGATTTGCTTGCGCAATCCTGCATCAAACAAATTGACATCGGCAATTCCATTCCAGGTCACGATTCCCGCCACGCGCGGATTGCCCGCTCCGAACAGGATGGCATCCCCGCCGCCTTTGCTGTGTCCAAGCACGTACAGTCTGGATTTGTCCACATAGTCTGGCCAGACAAACTCACCGGAATCGATCCATTCGACCAGCGCTTGCAGGTCGGCAAGCTCACGCGCGTACGTGTTGCGGCCGAACTTTTCCAGCTCGTCAAATTCGGTCAAGCTCTCGCCCACACCGTTGCAGCTAAAATTAAAGCGGATCGTCGTCACGCCTCGCTTCGCCAGCTCGTCTGCCACATAGGGGAAGCTGCCCCAATCCTTGAAGCCTTTGAACCCGTGGCAAAACAGCAACAGCGGCTGGTCGGCACCCGCTGCCTCGTCTGTATGTACATTCCCCCGAAGCGTCAAGCCTTCGCCCAACTCAATCGAAAAAGCTTCCTGTCTCATGCTCATCTCCTCCATTCCTTTGTTTGTGAACCTTGCACGCCGTCAAGGAGCACGCATCCACCTGGCTATTATTATGCCGCATGCCTTGCGCAAAAGAAATGAAAAAGACCCTCCAAGCTGTGGAGAGCCTTTTCACCCGAGTCCGAATCGCTGGTCTTTCATCCGCTCATTTTTTTCGATCAAATACAAGGCGTATTCCAACGGCCTGCGCACTGCCTGCCGATAGCGCCGATGCTCCCCGAGCTGCCGGAATATTTCCCTGCCAGGCTTCGGATTGATCTCGATAATCCACACATGGCCGTACACATCGATGCCTAAGTCAAACCCGAACTCCATCATCTGCCCGAAGTGCTGCTCGATTCTGCCGATAGTCAGCGTGACAAGCTCTTTGCATTCGAGCACGATTCTTTTGGCGGCTTCTTGCCCGAAGCGGCTCGCCAAAAAAGGAATGGCTGGCATCGCCGTCCCGCCGCCGTGCAAATTGGACGTCGAAGAGCGCGTCGAACCGATGCGTATGCCCATGCCTGTCAGCCGCCAGATGCCTTCTCCGTCTTTTTGCGCAAGCACCCTGGCATCGACGGTTCGCCCAGGCACCAGAGCCAATTGCAAACCTTGCTGGAGAAAAAACTGCTCTTTTCCGTTCTTTTCTTTTTCCATCCACGCTTCGAGCCGCTCGCATACTTTGCTGATCGAGGACAGCTTTTCCCTGCTTTTCGCCTGCTGTTTGGTTCTGCCATGCAGCAGATAGCCCTCTTCTGTTTTTTCCACGCGCAAAATGCTTCGCCCGCCCGAGCCGTTTGTCGGCTTGAGATACACCTGGCGATGGCGTTTCAGCATCGAGACCAGCGTGCTTCTTGCGTAAGCGAACGTCTCGGGCAGCCATTTCGTCAAAAACGGGTCTTCCAGCAAAATTTGATGGAGATTGAATTTATTCGTAAAACGGCTGTTGGCATAGCGGAACAAGTTTTGCTTGCGAAACGGCGGATAGTGGCTATGCTTCGCCAACGGATAATACCGATAGCGGTCTATGACAATGTCCGGCCACTCAAACCATTCGCTCTTCCAGCCTTTTTCGGCAGGGATGAAGCCTTTGATTTTCCGCTCGGACACATGCACATCCTGCGGCCCGAAAACAAAGACGTCGGCGCCCAGCTCTCTCCCTTCCTTGACCAGACGGCGAAAAAATCCCGGTTCGATAAAGCCGGATTCTCCCCGGTAGGTCAGTATGCCGATCCGTTTTCTCACTGGAGGCAGCCCCCTCCTTTGCTCATCTGATTGCCGTGTGCGGTATGCGATGCCTCATTTCAACAGTTTATGGCAAGACGCCAAAAAAGCGCCATTGCCACTGCTAGGCAAAAGCGCATCTTTGCAAGGGAAAGGTTTATACTACCCCTCTTTTTTCTCCAGATAGAGCAAAGCTGTTCGTCCGAGCAGCTCTCCGGCGATGAGCATGGAGTCTTCGTCGATGTCAAAATGCGGGTGGTGGTGCGGATACTTCGCCAGCTTCTCCGGGTTGCCGGCCCCGACAAACAAATACGCCCCAGGCACCTTTTCCAAATAGTAAGAGAAGTCTTCTCCTCCCATGAGCGGCTTCATCGGTTCCACGCGCTCCGGACCAAAGGCAGCCAGCGCCGCTTCACGGGCGATTTGCGCTTCCGCTTCATGATTGATGACCGCAGGATAGCCGCGCTCGTACGACACTTTCGCCTCTGCGCCCATCATGGCAGCCGTGCCGACAGCGATTTCCGTGAGGCGAAGCTCAGCGCGATCACGCACGTCCGGCAGGAACGAACGCACCGTTCCCGTCAGGCGACAACTGTCTGCGATGATATTGTTGTTGTCACCGCCGTTGAACGTCCCGACCGTCACGACGACGCTTTCCAACGGACTGACGTTGCGGCTGGCGATCGTCTGCAAATTTCCTACGATTTGCGAGCCGACCACGATCGAATCGACTGTCTCCTCAGGAACAGCGCCATGACCGCCGCGGCCCTTGATTTCGATCACAAAGTCATCTGTATTCGCCATGATCGGGCCACCGCTGATGAACACTTTGCCTACTGGCAGCATGGACCAGAGATGGACGCCAAATACAGCGTCTACGCCGTCGACTGCGCCGTCCGCTGTCATCTGGATCGCTCCGCCTGGCGATTCTTCTTCCGCGTGCTGGAACAAAAAACGGATTTCCCCGGCAAACTGGTCGCGATGCGCCGCCAGCACGCTCGCCAAGCCCAACAGCTCGGAGGTATGCGCATCGTGGCCACAGGCGTGCATGACACCAGGAACCGTCGATTTGTACGGAACATCTTTTTGATCTTGAATCGGCAACGCGTCGAAATCAGCCCGCAAAGCGACGACTTTGCCCGGACGGCTGCCCTTGAGCACTCCGATGACCCCGCGGCCGCCCACTCCGGTTTTTACTTCGTCAAACTCCAGGCCACGCAAAATTTCCGCGATCATCGCCGGAGTTTTTTCCTCTTGAAAGGACAGTTCCGGATATTGGTGAAGATGGCGGCGCCACGCGATCATTTGCGGCTCCACCTCTTTGAGCAACGATTTCAAACGTTCCTGCAACGACATGCTGTGTTCTCCTCCCGCTGGATGCATATTTATACGCTTGTCTCTATCATAGCAAAAAAGCGCACCTAGCGGGGAAGTCTGCTATTCAATCTCCATCAGGCTCCTTTTTCTGTCAGCAAAAACGGCTAAGCTGGCATATCCTGCGCGCCTCAGCTGCATTCGCGCTTCCGCGAGGTGCTGCCCGACCTGATCAGGAGCTGTCGCATGGGAGGACAGCGTAATCGGCACTTCATGCTGCGCCAATATTTGCAAAAAGCGATAGCTCGGAGAAAACTCCCGCTGCGTCTGTCCGCGCACGCACGCTGTGTTCAGTTCGGTTGCCGTATCCATCCGCCGCAATGCCCGAGCGATCCGCTGATAGTACGGCAACAGCGTCATTTCATCCGCTTTCGGGCCAAACGCCCTGACCCCGTCCAGATGCGTCAAAACATCGAACAGGCCACTGTCAATCGCCTGCTCCACCACATCAAAATAACGCACGAACCATCCCGGTGATGCATGCACTTCCAGCTGCTCCTGGAGATTGCGAACGAGATAGCCTTTTCCGCCGGGGAAATGGACGGCTCCCATGCATACGTCCCACGGATATTTTTCGATCACCTCGCGCAGCTCGCCTTCCCCGCCCGGAAAATAATCAAGCTCGATCCCGATGCGAAGCGCCACCCCATCTTCCGCCCACCGCTCGCGCTCCTCTGCAAGAAACGCCACATAAGCTGGCAAAGAGTCGTTCGCCATCTGTCCAAGCCACTGCCGCTGCGCTTTGCCTAAACGGTCGTGCCCCACATGAATAAATTGCTCATAATAAGGACGAAAATCGGCAAAGCGATACAAATGCTCGACGACACACACTTGCGAGATGCCAGCTTGTTTCGCCCGCGCCCGGTACAAATCCAGCCACTCCCTGGAATAAGGCCCTCTTTGGAGCCTGTGGGCAAGCCCCTTGACCAGCTCGTGTGCCCAGCCCCTGCTTCCGCTCTCTTGCTTTTCGTCCAGAAGCGGCCGCAGTGCGCACGCTTGCCCGACCAGCCAGTCCAGCGAATACGGTCCCTCTTCCAGATGCACATGAAAGTCGACTTTCATCCCATCCCCCCTGCGGTTTGTCCAACCGTTTTCTACTGTTTGTATGCGCGAAACCGCCGGGATATGTATGAAGGCTCTGTGTCGTTCCTCCCAGGCTACGAGCCGCTTGTCCGGGACTTTTCGATCTGGATACAACAAAACGGTCACATCCAATTTCATGAAAAACGCCGAGACGTTTTGCACAAAAAAAGCCCCCTGATGTTCAGGAGGCAGTTTGCCCGGTTTCAACGGGAAGGACTAACCATTTTTGCGTTCATACACGTAAAACGTATGCGGGTAGGCATTCTTTTCATCGACAACACCTTCGCGCTTGTCCACAAGCACAAACGCGTCTTTGTCCCACGCAGGGAAAAACGTGTCGCCCTCTGTTTCCAGCTCGATTTCGGTAATGTACATGCGATCTACCACGTCCAGGAACTGCCCGTAAATGTTGGCGCCGCCAAAAATGATGACGTCGCCCAGAGCGAGCACTTCTTCCTTCGTATGGACGACATCGACACCTTCCGGATGAAAGTCGCGGCTTCTCGTCAGCACGACATTTCGTCTGTTCGGCAGCGGTCTGCCGATCGATTCGAACGTCTTGCGGCCCATCACAATCGTGTTCCCTGTCGTGATTTCCTTGACGTTTTTCAAATCGGCGGGCAGGCTCCACGGCATGTCGCCATCTTTGCCGATCACCTGATTTTTCGCGTAGGCCACAATCAGACTGATCATACAGCCACCTCGCCTTTGATGTGCGGATGGGCCTCGTAATCGACGATTTCAATGTCGTCATACGTGAAGTCAAAAATGGACGTCACTTCTGGATTAAGCTTCAGCTTAGGCAACGGCTTCGGCTCGCGAGTGAGTTGCAGCTTCACTTGTTCGATATGGTTTGTATACAAGTGCGCGTCTCCCAGCGTGTGAACGAAGTCGCCCACCCCAAGTCCGGTCACATGGGCAACCATATGCGTCAAAAGCGCATAGGAAGCGATGTTGAACGGCACCCCCAAAAACGTGTCGGCACTGCGCTGGTACAACTGGCACGACAGCTTGCCGTCTGCCACATAAAACTGGAACAGCAAATGACACGGCGGCAAGGCCATCTCCGCGAGATCAGCCGGATTCCACGCACTGACGATCAGGCGTCTTGAGTCGGGATTTTTTTTGATTTCGTCGATCACCCACTGGATTTGGTCGACCGTCTTGCCGTCGCGCCCGACAAAAGAACGCCACTGCTTTCCGTAGACGGGTCCCAAGTCGCCGTTTTCATCTGCCCACTCATTCCAGATCCGCACCCCATTTTCCTGCAGGTAGCGAACATTCGTGTCTCCGGCCAAAAACCACAGCAACTCGTGAATGATCGATTTCATATGTAGTTTTTTCGTCGTGACCAGCGGGAAGCCCTCGCTCAGGTCAAAACGCATCTGGTGTCCAAAAATGCTAATCGTTCCTGTGCCTGTCCGATCCTCTTTCGTCACGCCTTCTGTCAAAATGCGCTGGCACAAGTCTAAATATTGTTTCATCCCCACCACTCCTTCCGTTCTCTATACTAAACAAAGCTGCTCGAAAAGGAAAGCCTTCCATTGCGTGGTATAATAGGCTGGATGATTTTGGTTTTGGAACCGTTTGGAAACCTTTTGAAAACCGGAAACGACCACGTACAGAAAGCAGGATTGGCATGGATGACAAGACAGCAGGGCCAAAAAACAAGCCTTTATATAAACAAATTGCCGAACAGATCGAGCAGCGCATCAGCAGCGGCGAGTTCGGCCCGGGCAGCAGTCTGCCCTCGGAGCGCTCACTGGCAAAAGAACTCGGGGTCAACCGTTCGACGATCGTCGCCGTCTATGATGAATTGCAGGCCGCCGGGATCGTAGAGCGCAAGCAAGGGAGTGGAACACTCGTCAGTCAGGACATCTGGGGGCTGGCTCGCACGCGTGTGCCGAACTGGCGGCATTTGACGGAAACCGGGTCGTTCAGGCCCAATTTGCCGCTGATCCGCAAAATCCGCAGGGAGACGCAGGAAAATGAACTGATCGATCTGGCGAGCGGCGAGCTTTCGCCTGACCTCGTTCCCCGCCACACGCTGTCGCACTTGATCAGCCCGGACGATTTTCCCGATCACCTCGGCTATGAGCATCCGCAGGGCAACTGGTCGCTGCGCGAAACGCTCGGCAAACACATGAAAGAATGGCGAAACATCGAAGCGCCTGCCACGTCGATCATGATTACATCGGGAGCGCAGCAAGCCCTCCACCTCGTCGTGCAATGCCTGCTCAAGCCAGGTGACGCCGTGGCGATCGAGGCGCCATCGTATTGTCACTCCCTGCCGTTGTTTCATTCAGCAGGACTGCGCACCTTTTCGCTGCCCGTAGAGCAAAACGGCATCGATCCGAACCATTTGGCTGAACTGCATCGCAAGCACCGGATCAAAATGGTGTTTCTCAACCCGAACTTTCAAAATCCGACAGGCACTTTGCTGTCGCTGGCCCGGCGGCAACAGCTGCTCGCTTTTTCCGCCGAAAACGGCATCCCGATCATCGAGGACGATCCGTACAGCTTGACTTCGTTTTCCAAAGAGCCGATCCCTACCCTCAAATCGTTGGATAAACACGGCACGGTTTTGTATATCAGCTCGCTGACCAAAATCGTCGCTTCCGGCTTGCGCATCGGCTGGATCGTCGGGCCGCAGACGGTTATCGAGCGGCTGGCGGATGCGAAGCAGCAGTTTGATTTTGGACACAGCATTTTCCCGCAGTGGCTGGCGGACCGTTTTTTGGCTTCGCCTGACTTTGCCCAGCACGTCGATCGGTTGCGCACCCAACTGGCTTTGCGCCACGATCAGCTGCTGTTTTCCCTAGAGGACAAGTTCGGCGAGCAAGTCGCCATGGCAGGTGCACAAGGCGGCATTCATCTGTGGTGCCGCTTTGCCGGAACATGGAGTGAGCAGCAGCTTTTGACGGAAGCGGTCAAGCGCGGCGTGGTCTTCGTACCCGGCCACTTGTTCGGAGCAGAGCCGGGCCACGTACGCTTTACTTTTGGCAGAGCTTCCCTTGCGCAAATTCCTGCTGCTGTGGAACGGTTTGCGGAAGCTTTTGCCGCAAGTGGATGAGCAAAAAAACAGCCAAGTGGATGGCCCCTTTTTTTGACGGACGGTATATGATCAAAGCAGAGTGATACAGAAAGGACGATTGACCGTCATGAGTATTTATCCCTTTATTATTGCCGTCATCATCCTCGTGGTCATCGCTTTTGTCGCCACGTTCCTGATCGGTTTGAAACCGACGGAAGGCAAGCAACTGAGCTTCAAGCAACGTTCGCGCAACCTTTTGCTCATATACGGATGTATTACGTCGATGCTTGTCATTGCTTTGGCTGTATTTCTATACAATGTATAAGTCTGACAACGCCAATCTGTTGCGAATGGAATCGAATGGATGATCAACAAAGACGCCGTCTGCCCTGGCTGGGTATGACGGCGTCCAGAATGGAAAGATGACGGCTTAGGTCATCTGCTGTTTGTAAGTGACTGAAAAAGTTGTGCCCTAGCTTTTGCGCGCTACGTTGGCTGCTTGCAATCCTCGCTGCCCATTCACAATCTCGAAGACAACCTGCTCGCCTTCCTCCAAATTCCGGTAGCCTGTGCCGGTGATCGCTGAATAGTGCACGAACACGTCAGGTCCTCCATCCCGCTCAATGAAACCGTATCCTTTTTCCTTGCTGAACCATTTCACTTTCCCTTGAATCATTGCGTTTCCTCCCTGTAATCAGTGCAGCTCTTACGCTTACCTCATCATATGCGGATGCGCCGAAAGTGGATATACAGTAAAATAAATAAAGTACGCTATAAGAGCGCGTGAAAGGAGTGGAGCAACACTATATGAAAAAAGCATGGATCATTGGCTGCGCGCTGATGCTTACAGCATGCTCGGAAATTTCCGAAGGGGTGCAGACGGCACAGCAGGCAGTAGAGACAGGCAAGCAAGCGATTGAAGTCGGCAAACAAGCCGTGGAAGCAGGGAAGCAACTGGCAGAATCGGAAGTTGCCCAGCAATTGCAAACGTACCTCCAGCAAAAGTACGAATCGTCTGAGTCGCTGCGCAATGCGATGTTCAGCGGCGACGGTCAGCTGCTTGTCGACGAGTTGCAAAAGACCGAACTCGCTACCTTCAGCTTTTACAAATCCGACACGTTCGGAGTGGAATACACAGGCAAGCTTGCCGCAAACGGATCGTTTCAGGTGCTGAAGCACGACCTGAACAATCCAAGTGCAGAGCCTACCGTCGTGAAGGAGTTTAAAGTCAGTCTCGACAGCAATGGACAAATTCAAGTCCAATAAAAAAGTAAATAATTAGCAAACGAACCTGCGATAGCGATATCGCGGGTTTTTTAGTTCAATTAAAAACTTTTTATTGCTTCTCTACACAATTTTCTGTGTTTTGTTCTAGATTTTCATATCTGGGCATGATAATGTGTAAGACGTTACTATAATTTTTATAAATATACAACACAACAAGAGGTGCTATCCATGAATATGCTGCTCGCGTCCATTATTGTGTACATGCTAGGCATGCTGCTCATCGGCTACTATGCCTACAAGCGTACCTCCAATCTGACTGACTACATGCTCGGCGGTCGGTCACTCGGCCCAACCGTCACCGCCCTGAGCGCGGGAGCCTCCGACATGAGCGGCTGGCTGATGATGGGCTTGCCCGGTGCGATGTTCGCCTCTGGTTTAAGCGCATCGTGGATTGCCATCGGACTGACTCTCGGTGCGTATGCAAACTGGCTGTATGTAGCGCCGCGCCTGCGAACGTACACAGAGGTAGCCAACAACTCCATCACGATTCCGGCCTACCTGGAAAACCGCTTCGGGGATAGCTCCCGCATGCTGCGTCTCGTCTCTGCTCTCGTCATCATGGTCTTTTTTACGTTTTACGTCTCGTCCGGTCTCGTTTCTGGCGGCGTCCTGTTTGAAAATACGTTCCACATGGACTACCACACTGGTTTGTGGATTGTCGGCCTCGTTACCATCGCGTACACGCTGTTTGGCGGCTTCCTCGCCGTAAGCTGGACCGATGCCGTGCAAGGACTGATCATGGTCATCGCGCTCATCCTCGTTCCGCTGGTGACGATTTTGACCGTTGGCGGTGTGGGTGAAACTTTTACAACGATCCAGGCGGTGGACCCGTCCCTGCTTGATATTTTCAAAGGGACAAGCTTGCTCGGCATCATCTCCCTGTTCGCCTGGGGGCTTGGTTACTTCGGGCAGCCGCACATCATCGTCCGCTTTATGGCGATTACTTCTACAAAAGAAATCAAGAAAGCGCGTTCAATCGGAATGGGCTGGATGATCTTCTCGGTTGCCGGAGCCATGCTGACGGGTCTGATCGGTATCGCCCTGTACTCGAAACAAGGCTGGACGATTGCCGACCCTGAGACGATCTTCATTCAGCTCGGCACCGTGTTGTTCCACCCGATTATCACCGGATTCTTGCTCGCTGCGATTTTGGCTGCGATCATGAGTACGATTTCGTCCCAGTTGCTCGTGACGTCCAGCTCACTGACAGAAGACATTTTCAAGACGTTTCTCAAACGCTCTGCAAGCGACAAGGAGCTTGTGACCGTTGGCCGCCTCTCCGTCCTGCTCGTCGCTGTCATCGCCTTTTTGCTCGCATTGGACAAAAATGACACGATTCTCGATCTCGTCGGTTACGCTTGGGCCGGATTCGGCGCTTCGTTCGGCCCTGTAATCCTGCTCTCCCTGTACTGGAAACGGATGAACAAGTGGGGCGCACTCTCCGGCATGATCGCCGGCGCCTTGACCGTGATCATCTGGACGCGTTTCGATGTGCTGAAAGACTTCCTGTACGAAATGGTTCCAGGCTTTGCGATGAGCCTGCTTGCCATCGTGATCGTCAGCAAGCTGACCAGCTCTCCATCCAAAGCAGTAACGGATCAGTTCGATCAGTACAAAAAAGTAACGGAATAAGCTGGACTAGTGAATGAAAGAAACGCCCGAGCCTTGCCGATTGTGCAAGTGCTTGGGCGTTTTGCTGTCGCGAGCGCAGCCTGCGCTTGCTTTTCCGCTTCCCATCGTGATGATTCCTGATTCTCCGGGCACAATCGCCCGCTACGCGTCCGGCCACGCTTTTGCCAGCAGGCGAATCCCTTCCCGTATATCGTCCTCCTCCATCCCGCCAAAGCCGACGATGATGCGCGGCAGCTCCATGTCCGGGGCCGTCATCCAGTTGCGCCCGCTCGAATACACGCGGATTCCCGCTTCCCAAGCCGCTGCGATCAGCTCTGCCTCGCACTGCTTCGTATGTACCGCAAGCAAAATGTGCAGCCCGGCAGAATGGCCGAGCACCGTGACGGTAGGTGGCATATAGTCGCGGATCGCTTGCAGCAGGATCGCATGCTTGCGCTGATAGATCGTGCGCATTTTCCGCACATGCTTCTCCCAGTGCCCTTTTTGCATGAACAGCTGCATCGTCCGTTGCAGGTGGCGCGACACCACAGCGGGATAGGCTTGAAACGATTGCAAATAGCGCTCAAGCAGTTCCGCTGGCAGCACCATATAGTCCATTCGCAGAGCCGGGGAGAACGCTTTGGAAAAATTGCCGACATAAACGACGCGCCCCTCCCGATCCAGTCCTTGCAAGGAGGGCGTCGGCTGCACATTATAGCGAAATTCTCCATCGTAGTCGTTTTCGATGATGATCCCGTTTGTGCGCTCCGCCCATTGCAACAGCCGCTGCCGCTGCGCAATCGGCATGACCATTCCGTACGGATACTGGTGCGAAGGTGTCGTATAGACAACCGTTGCCCCGCTCTGCGCAAGGCATTGGATAGATAGCCCGTCAGCGTCCAGCGGAATCGGAACTACCTCATACCCGTGCTGCGAAAACACAATCCGCGCATCGGCATAGCCGGGTTCTTCTACCGCGATCACGCGATGCCGATCCGCAAGCAACAGGCACAAGAAGCTGAGCGATTGCTGCAATCCCGTTCCGATCCATATTTGCTCAGGCGTACAAGCGAGCGTGCGCGCCCTGCGCAAATAGCTCGCCAGTTGTTCCCGCAGCTCCCACTCCCCCTGATCGTCTCCGTAAAAAGCGAAATCGTCCGGATAGCGGTCCAGTGCTTCCAGCATGCACGACCGCCAGGCTGCATACGGAAAATGCTTCGTATCCACGACGGAGCCGTGAAAATTAAAGCGGCAGCTCAAATGATCGCCCTTTTTCTTTTTCAGGCTCCATGCTTTTTGCCGAATGTCCGCCCCTCCCTGCTCCGGCTCCCCCCACACTTCCACCTGTGCGGCAAAAAAACCGCTGCGCTCCCGGCTCGTCAAATAACCTTCGGCAAGCAGCTGCTGATAGGCGGCTTCTACCGTATTTTTCGCTACACCGCTCGCCTCTGCCATCTGGCGGATCGATGGCATCCGCGTGCCCGCCGCAATCTCGCCCGACACGATTTGCTTGCTGATTTGCCTGTACAACTGCCGATAGAGCGGCTCACTGGCATCGTTATGTAAAGTGGGCGTAAACTCCATGTGCTTCGCCTCCTTTTTGTCCCTATTAAAAACACGCACTCTGTCCCTATGTATGCAGAACATTTTCCCGTACAGTAATGGTAACAGATTGTTCAAGCAGAGAGGAGAAAAATCATGCACGTCCATTTGCAAGGAAAAAAAGTTTTGTTGCGCGACATCCGCCATGAGGATATCGATACGCTCTACTACTGGAACTACGAAGCGAAAGACCGGGAGCATCTCAACTGGAACGGCCCGTACAAGCCGCTCGATCCAATGACGCTGGACGAGTACCGCACCCTGCCTCGCCGCGCGGAATCACTCGCGCTGGCCGGCACAGATGCTCCGCGCACACAGCTGATCATCGAGATCGACGGAGAGCTGCGCGGCAGCGTCGGCCGATATTGGGTATCCCAGGAGACGAACTGGTTTGAAATCGGCATTGTCATTTACGATTCGCGCTACTGGTCAAATGGCTACGGGCAGGAAGCGTTCGCGATGTGGATGGATTACTTGTTCACCCATATGGATACGGTGCGGCTGGGAATCGGCACCTGGTCGGGCAATGAGCGCATGATCAAGCTCGCCGCTCGACTCGGCATGCAGGAAGAAGCCAGAGTGCGAAAAGCGCGGATCGTTCGCGGCGAATACTACGATGCGATCAAAATGGGCATTTTGCGCGAGGAATGGGAGCAGCTTGCGCGGAAACAATAGCCACATCGCCAAAAGAAGGCAGGCTGCGCCCCCCATGCTCAGGCGCAGCCAACAACAAAAGGCAGTCACGCCCGTCATTTGCCTGACGAGAGCGCGAACTGCCTTTTGTCTTTTGCCTTATCCTTTTGACTTGATGAGGTGTTAGGAAAGCTCTGCCGCTACGCGATCTACTTTCGCTCCCAGCTCGTCCAGATCGACCGTCATATCCAGCGCGGCGAACAATCCTGTGAAGTATTCGTTGATTTGCTCGACTACCCGGTTGCGCTCCGTGGTGACAAGCTCGTTGAACAAAGCCGTAAACTGCTGATTCAGCTGTTCGCTTCCGGTCGCCACGTAAGCCGTTACAGGCTCCTGCATGCGCTTTTCCAGTTCTTCGCGCAGCTTCAGCTTGCCGTCCAGTTCGAAAAAGTCTTTCGTGTTTTTGAACAGTCCGAGCGCTGGCTGGAATGCCCCTTCCGCTACAGGCAATTCCTCGGCAAAATTCAACGTCTCTACCTGGCGCTGCTGGTACGGCGCCAGTGTCAAGCCTGCCGCGAAAGCATGCACATCTTTTTGCCAAGCGGAAACGAGTGCTGTTCCCTGCTTGCTCAAAAACTTCTCCAGGCGCAGCGTGGTCGCACGCAGCTCCTGCGCCAGGTCGTAGCTGATCGAGCGCAACAGATCGGTCATGCAGCCTTGGAGGGCTTGCTTCATGTTGCGTCCGTCTTCTTTCAGGACAGCCGGGTTGAACGCCACATTGAACAACTCGTTAAAACGGAAGAACAGCCGTTGCTTGACGTAGTAGAGCAGCTCTTCCCGTTCTTTTGCCAAGTCGCGCTCGTACGAAGCAGTCGCCAGCGCGGAAACAGCAGCCAGTGCCCCGGATTGGGCCTTGCTCGCCGCTTCTTTGCGCGCGAGGCGCTCGTCTTCGCCAGATTGAGCCATGCGCATGAACTCGTTCAGCGTGTCGAAAGCGCGGCGAATTTCGCCTGTCGCTGCGTTCACGGCAATTTGCGTCAGTTCCTCGATAGTGAAACGCAAGAACTCTGCCTCAAACGAAGCCATGCCGGACAGCTTGAACGCTTCGTCTGCTGCCATAAGCGGCTCGCCTTCTGCTGTTTGCGTGCGTTGACGGTATACTTTTTCCGCCGAGGCAGCCAGCTTGCCTTTTTCGTGCATGCGCGCCAACAGCGCGGTCTGGCTGGATACCGGATAAATGCGCGGCAAACGGATGCCACAAGTGAGCAAGTTTTTCTCTACGTGCGTAATCACGCCCTGCAACTCTTCCTGGGAAGCGGCGAGATCGGCTGCATTGACGATGAAGAACATCTTGTCCATCTCGAAGGTGTCCTTGACCCGGCCCATTTGCAGCAAAAATTCGCGGTCTGCCTGGGAAAACGCATGGTTGTAATAAGTGACGAACAGAACAGCGTCCGCGTTTTTCATGTATTCAAACGCCACGCCCGTATGGCGGGCATTGATCGAATCCGCCCCAGGCGTATCGACCAGCACGATGCCCTGGTCAGTCAGCGGGCAGGAATAAAACAGCTCGATGTATTCGGCGAAGCAAGCTTTTTCTTCTTTGGCAACAAAGCCTTTGAACGCCTGCATGTCGACAATCAGCTCTCCGCCCAGGTGAGCATTCATCTCGCCCAGCCCTTTTGTGACGGCTTTCAGGAACGTATAGTGCGGCTTCGCTGTCGGCGGAATTTGCGCCACATCGATCTTGTCCAGCTCGGCCAAAGCGCTTTCCAGACTGGAAGCGTGCAATCCGAAAACAGCGAGCGAGCGCAGCACATCCTGCTCGATCGCTTCCCTGCTTTTCAGCACCACGCGGACTGTGCCGTGCGGATGCTCCTCACTCGGCGGCATGATTTTGTTGATCGCTGCCGTAGTCGGATTCGGGGATACAGGCAGGACGAGATCGCCCATCAAGGCATTGGCAAAAGAAGATTTACCCGCGCTGAACGCGCCGAACAGCGCAACAGTGAAGCGGTTCGCTGTCAGACGGTCTGCGCGATCCAGCATCGCCTGCGCCTGTGCTTGCATCCCTGGTACGGAAACGATTTCGTGACTCGCGCGCCGCAGACGTTCTGCTGCTGCAACTAATTTGTCTCGTAGCTGATTCATGATTCTTGTTCTCCTTCACGCATGATTGCCTGCAATCGCTCTCTTATGTTTTCCTCGCTTGCAGTAAAGCTGGCCAACTGCCCGTGCACCGCGGCCATCTCGCGCAGCACGTCGAGACGCTCCTGCTGCGAAGCGCTCTCCGCCTGCATGTTGGTCGCAAGGCGCGCGATGACTTCCTCGATGAACGCAAGGCCAGCGCGTCTGTACTCCAGTTTGATCGCGCTTGCGACATCTGTACAGTAGTTCATCACATATTCGCGGGAAGCCGCTCCATCCTTGATGTGCTTGGCAAGAAACTCGCCCGTAATCACAATCTCGGTCGCATGGACGCGTGCGTGGTAATCTTCGTCGCGCAGCTCGTACGCTTGCAATTGTTTGCTCATCAATTCCTTGAAATGGAAGTCGAGATTGCCCGCCACCTTTTCGCGGAACTCGGCCAGAAGTGCTTCCTCGCGGCGCTGACGCTCTTCCTCCGTCTTTTTCCCTGCGAACAAAAAGCCCATTTTGAAGCCTGGCTTGCGGCTTTCCAGGTAGCTTGCCGCTGCTTCGCTCGTGCTGTAGTAGGTCAAGCGGGCGTTGTCGAGCAAAACACCCAACTCTTTTTCCATCTGGGCACGCGCTTCTGCCGCACGGTTGCCGAGCGACTGCATGATCGCCTGCGCCTGTTCAAGCGCAGCGGCGACAGCATGTGCATCGCGGCTGTCTACATCCGCCACATTCAGGCTGTCCAGCTTGTTCTCAAGCTCCTGGCGCGTTTGCGCATGGCTTGCCTTCACTGCCTGCACGTGCTCCTCGATCAGATGCTCGGCGGCACTGCGCACGCTTTTTGCTACCAGTTCTTCGCGTCCGGCAATCAGCGAGAGCAGCTTTTGCTTCAGCTCCACGTACTGATTTTCCGGGTGGTCAGGCTCAGCCAGGGACGTGTAAAAAATGCCGTCCGGATGAATGTTCCAGGTCGCAAACGCTTCCTCCACACTTTCCTTGTAGCTCTCGAAATCAAGCTCAAAGTCAATGTGCTTGTCGATCATGTTCACGACCAGATACACTGGTTTGCCGCGGTCTTTCAACGTTTTCGTAAAATTGAAGTTCTCTTCTGCCTGGACGTGGTTGTAATCCATCATGTAAATGACCACATCTGCAAGGTGCAGCGCGGATTCCGTAGCGATTTTGTGCGCGGCGTCCGTCGAGTCGATCCCCGGGGTATCGAGCAGGCTGGAGTGTTCGTCGAGCAGCGTTCCGGGATAGGAAACTTCCACCGATTCAACGGTATCCCCATCGACCGCAAACTGCTTGAGCTTCTCCATCTCCGTATCCGGATCAAACGTCACGACATCGCCGTTCATTGTATAGACGCGAGCGGCTTTTTCGCCCCCGCGGATCTTCACTACATTGGCGCTGGTCGGTATGGGATTGGACGGCAGCAGGCTGACGCCCAGAAGCGTATTGATCATCGTGGACTTTCCTGCGGAGAAGTGTCCGCAAAAAGCGATGTTCAACTCTGCTCTCCTTGTTTTTTCAGCCAACTGTCTCAGTTTGGCAGGGGTTGTCGCATCTCCCTGCTCCCCCATCAACTGCGCAAGCTGCTCCCATGTAAGCGCGAGTCTTGAAAAGTCTGTATCCCGAACCAAAACTTGACTGTCAAGCACTACTATTCCACCCTTCTCCGTCATTCCTACTCTCTCTACTACTCTCTATTCTACCATGCCGAATGTATCATACCTCATAGGGTTGTTCAATTCTTTGTGCGAAAGTTTGTCGTGGAACTTTCATCCGCATAATTTCCCTCTGTTCTGGAAAAAATCGCACTAACATGCTATTCGCATTTTGAACGGGAGGGAATTCCATGATGCGAAAATTTTTCGCCCAGCGACGCAAAAAGAAAACCTCTCCCTTTTCCCAGCACATGCAACAGCGGCAAACGCCTGAATTAACGCTCTCTCCCAACCTTGCGGATAACTTGGAGCTGTTCCGTACTTTATTGGGCAACCCCCACGATTTGCTGATCCGCACGTTTCTCATCGGCAATACAAACCATACGTGCGCGGTCATTGCCCTTGACGGATTAGCGGATTCGGATATGCTGCATAACCAAGTCCTGGGGCACATCCAGTTGATGATCTCCACCTCGGAAAAATCGGTTCCCCCTGAACCTGACGAGATCATCCAGCTCCTTTTTGAAGAAGTATTGTCCGTTGTCGAGATCAAAAAAGAAACATCGCTTACCGCAGCCCTCGACTGTATTTTGTCCGGAGACACAGCCCTGTTTGTCGATGGTTCCAGCGAGCTGATCCTCATCGACAGCAAAGGCTGGAAAACCCGCGGCATCGAAGAGCCAGTCTCCGAGGGACTCGTTCGCGGCCCACGGGACGGCTTCACGGAAAGCATCCGCGATAATACCGTGCGCATCCGCAGACGGGTAAAAGACCCCAATCTGCGCTTTGAAAGTTCATGGGTAGGGACACGCAGCAAAACCGAGCTGATCATCGCCTATATAGATGACATCGTCGATCACGAAATGCTGGACGAGGTCAGACGGCGGATTGCCACGATTGACATTGACGAAGTCGAGGAATCCGGTTTTATCGAACAGTGGATCGAGGACGATTTTCTCTCGCCCTTCCCGCAGGCTCACAACACCGAACGGCCGGACAAGGTCAGCGCTTCGCTGTTTCAAGGACGCGTAGCGATCCTGCTCGACGGTACGCCGATGGTGTTGATCCTCCCTGTCACAATTGGCCTGCTTCTGCACTCGCCGGAGGATTACTACGAACGCTGGATCGTCGGTACACTGACACGGCTTTTACGCTATCTGGCCGCTTTTTTCGCGGTGTTTTCCCCATCGTTGTATATCGCACTTGTGACGTTTCACCCGGGCTTGATCCCGTCCGATCTCGCCTTCTCGATTGCCGCCACGCGAGACGGTGTTCCGTTTCCCGCCTTCATTGAATCGCTCATGATGATCACGACCATGGAGTTGCTTCAGGAAGCCGGGCTGCGCCTGCCCAAGCCGATCGGACAAACCGTCGGGATCGTCGGCGGTTTGGTCATCGGAGATGCAGCCGTATCCGCCGGGATTGTAAGCCCGGTCATGGTCATCGTCGTCGCGCTAACAGCCATCTCCTCTTTTGCGATCCCGTCCTTTCAGTTGGCGATCGCTTTTCGCATGATCCGGTTTTTCGCCATGTTTGGCGCGGCCATCTTCGGAATATACGGGGTCATTTTGAGCTTGATCGCCATCATGATCCACCTGTCGAATTTGACGAGCATCGGCTATCCGTACCTGGCTCCGCTTGCGCCGCAAATGCCCAGGGACTGGAAAGATTTGATCTTGCGCGCACCTGTGACCTTCTTGAAAGAGCGGCCGCAAGCCCTGCATCCAGAAGATGAAATTCGCATGAGAACAGGGGATTCCAAATGAGTGCACAAACCTTGTCGGAAAAAATGATTAGCAAAAATCATATGGGCATCAACATCGCCTCGGTTACAGTCGGGGTGGGCATCCTCACTTTTCCCCGCGCCCTGGCAAAAGCAACGAGCGGGTTCGACGGCTTGATTTCTGTCGTGATCAGCGGGCTTGTCGCTTTATTGATCGGGTGGTTGCTGGCGAAGCTGGCGGCACGCTTTCCCCGGCAAACGTTTTTTGACTACACCGCTATCATCGCGAGCAAACCTGTCGCCTATGCGCTGACCTTGCTCGTCTGTCTGTACACGATGCTGTTTGTGTCGTTTGAAATCCGCGCGATCGGAAATATCGCCAAGCAGTATTTGTTTTACAGTACGCCCGTCGAGATGATTACCCTCAGCTTTTTGTTGATCGTACAATACGCCGTGGCTGGATCGCGTATCGCCATGCTGCGGCTGAACCTGCTTTTTCTGCCCGTTGTCCTCGTCGTGATCTTTTTCGTTCTGGTGTTCACCACGCAACTGTTGGAAATCGAAAACATCCGGCCTTATTTTTCTTCAAGCTGGAAATCACTTCTGGAAGGCTCCAAAGCGGTCGGGCTTTCTTACTCCGGCTTTGAAATCATCCTGTTCTATACGATGTTGATGAGAAATCCAGAGGAAGGACCTAAAGCAATGCTTCTGGGGCTGTTCATCCCCGTCTCCCTTTACGTCACCATCTACATTTTTGTCATCGGGGTCTTTTCCGCCGAGGTCGCCAAAAATCTGACCTATCCGACCATTGACCTCGCGAAGGAAGTAGAAATTCCCGGCGGTTTTTTTGAACGGGTAGAGTCCATGTTTTTCACGATCTGGATCATGACCATTTTCAACACGTGCGTCATGTGGCTCGACATCACCATTCTCAATCTGACCTCCATGTTTCGCAAAGTGAAAAAGATGGTCTGGATTTTGGCCCTGTCGCCGATCATTTACTTCGTGGCGATGTTGCCGCAAAACCTGGTCGACTTCTTCGCTTTTGCGGACGCCATCACGTATTTCGGCATGATCATCGTCTATTTATGTCCGATCTGTCTGCTCCTGATCGCCATCATGCGCGGGGTGAAGGGGCATGAATAAGCGCTTTGCCTTGCCGACCATCCTCGTCATCGTCTCGGCTCTGCTCGCCGGGTGCTGGGATCAGGTGCAAATCGAGGAGCGCGGCTTTGTCGTCGGAATTGCGATTGATGCGCCCCGGACAAAAGAAGTGGAAAAACGGGCGGCCAAAGAGGCACCGCGAAAACCGAAAGTGAAGCAACGCTTTCTCGTCACCCATCAGCTCGTCATCCCCGGAGGATTGATCGCGGGTAGCCAGGGAGGCGGCGGCGGGCAAAACACGACGAACGAAGCGTTTTTGAACCTCACCTCAGAGGGTGACTCGCTCTTCGAAGTGTCCCGCGAGCTGGCTACGCGTACGAGCCGCGCTCCTTTTTACCAGCATCTGAAAGTGCTCGTCATCTCCGAAGAAGTGGCGCGTACTCCCAACGGCTTCGCCAACGCCATGGACTTTCTGCTGCGCGACCCGGATTCCAGACGGAGCGGCAAAGTGTTTATTGCCAACGGGTTAGCCAAAAGCATCATCGAGGTCAAGCCGAAAACAGAAAAGCTGCCCTCGCTCTACATCAATTCGATTGGCGAAAATATCGAAAAAAACGCGCGCATGCTCCCCGAGGTACGCATCGGCGATATTCATGAAGAATTGCTTAATCCGTTCAGCTTCGTCATCCCCCGAGTACGGGCGGAAAAAAATGAAATCAAGATGGCAGGAAGCGCCGTATTTTCCCTCTACAATCAGATGGTCGGCTTTCTCGGCGAGGAAGAGACGGAAGGCTTGAACTTTCTCACCGGGAGCATTGATGGAGGACTGTTGAAAGCCAAGGTAAAAGGCGATCTCGTCGTATTGAACATTCAAGGAACGAAGCATGAAATCGTGCAAGACTTGCGAGACAAGCAAAATTTCAAGTTCACCATCAAAATCGAATGCGAGGGCATTTTGGCGGAAGCCTACGCGCTCATGGATTTTCTCAGCAAAGAAGAGACGAAAAAGCTGGAACGCGCCTTCGCCAAGGAAATCGAGCGGATGTGTCTGGACACGCTGCAAAAGGTGCATAAGGAAATGAAAGTGGATGTCATCAAGCTGGGCAGCAATATCCGGCAAAAAGAATACTCGCTCTGGAAACAAATCCAGAAAGATTGGGAGAGCGGACAGCGCCTGTACGAAAAGAGCACGATCAAGGTCGAAGCAAAGGTGTATTTGCGCAATGTCGGCTCCATCAACCGTTCAGAGTTAGAGGAAGGAAGGTGACAGTTATGTTCAAATACTTCGGTTCTCTGCCTCCGTTTCTCACTTTCGGCGGAGCCTTGCTCGCTTTTTTGATTCCGTACCTGTTTTATGTCGCAAGCAACAAGCTGCACGAATGGGGCGATCCGCCCTGGAAAAAAGACAGAAAAACCAACTCGTGAAGAGCAAGCTGACGGACATAGAAAAGGCACACCCGCTTGATCGCTGCGGGTGTGCCTTTTCGTTCCACTCGTATATTCGGATTGCCTGCTTGCTACTGTGCGAGCAAATCGGCGAAAGCTTTGGCGTACGCTGGCAAATCTGGCGGACGACGGGAACCGACGATGTGTCCATCGACCACGACCTCTTCATCGATCCAAATCGCACCAGCGTTTTCCATGTCATCCTTGATGCCTGGCGTCGACGTTGTTTTCACTCCATGCAAAATTTTTGCCGAAGCGAGCACCCAACCTGCATGGCAGATGTGACCGATCGGCTTTTTCGCCTCGTGCATGGCACGGACAAACGCGAGCACCTCCGGATAACGCCGCAGCTTGTCCGGCGCCCAGCCGCCCGGAACGAGCACGCCGTCGTACTGCGAAGGATCAATCTCGCTCATCGCCTTGTCCGCTTCGCATGGCACACCGTATTTTCCGATGTAGACATGTCCCGCTTTCGGTCCAACCAGATGAACAGCCGCCCCTTCCTCGCGCAGCCGGAGCACCGGGTACCACAGTTCCAGATCTTCAAATTCGCTTTCCACAAAGCAGACTACTTGTTTTCCCGCAAGTCTCACGCGATCCGCCTCCTTTTCCTCTTTATTGTACGCTCTTTTCTAAGAAATTGTTGCTTTTAGAAAAGCCGTGAGTTGCTTGATATTTATAGTACCAAGCGAAGCGTGCATTCACGGTAAATGGAAATCCTATAGACTTCCTGATTTTCATTATAGAACACACGTTTCCACAACAGCAATAGCAACAAAATTTGCGAAAAGAGCCTTATTGTAAACAAACGAAAGAGCAATTGGAAAGGCTGCGAGCTGCAACGTCCCTTTTTCGGACAAAATGAAAAAGTGAGAAACAGGTCTACTCACTGTTTCCCACCTTATAACGAAAACCATATGTATAGATTGCTGGTGCCGGTAGAGGGACTTGAACCCCCACGGTTTCCCTCACGATTTTGAGTCGCGCGCGTCTGCCAATTCCGCCATACCGGCCTGTTCGTGTGTAAAATGGTCGGGAAGACAGGATTCGAACCTGCGACCCCTTGGTCCCAAGCCAAGTACTCTACCAAGCTGAGCTACTTCCCGATTTCCCACACGTTATTGCTCCTTCTATTCGACAAAATCCGATAGGAGTCGCAACACTTAGATATTTTACAGGCAAGTCGTCCCAAAATCAATACCGTTTTTTAAAAATGATCTGTCTGCCCGCTCCTTGTCCGTTTTTTGGCGCTAGATCGCTTCCGGTTCATCTGGACGCAAGGACGCGCTGAACAAGCAGCGCAAGTTTTCCCGCCTGCTTTTTTCGGATGTTTTTTGCGCAGCCAGTCCATATACAAATGCCGCGCCGCTTTGCAAAGCCACGCCTGAGCCTGCCGGGCAGCTTGAATCGAGAGGGAGAGCACGGGCACGGTGACAAGTCTCCTGCAATAACTCTTCGGCAATTTCGCGCAACCCGCACACCCCGATACAAATAACGATACAGTGGGTGCTGGTGCTCAGCGATCCATTCGCTCCATAATTGTGCCTTCATCTCCCACCTCCCTTTCATCCAAACGGAGTCAGTACGAAAATGTCACCACTTCTTTCCTGAAAATTTGCGATCGCTTCTCAGGCGCAGCATGCGCTCCTGCGTTTTGTTAGCGCCGTCCTCGCCCCAGGCCGCACCTTGCCCCTCACCCGCCGCCTGCATCCGCGCACACACGGCTTGCAGCAACCCGGCACGATTCTGAACAGTTGGTTTGGCAAATTGAATGGATAGTCCAAAGGATGACGCCCGACTACAATCCAGCGACCGTCCGGCAGCTTTTTCAACTGATACACGCGAAAAAAGCGGTCGCTCGGGTCAAACTGAAACCAGACTGCGATGGTCACGCACCTCGCACTCTTTTTCAACACCTGCGATTTGACGATTGGAGTCGCTCCGATCCCGTCTCCAACCGGAACGGCAAGCTGGCCGTTGATCCTTCTCAGATCGAGATTGCCGATCACGCGGTTTGCGAGGCAAGGCGTCATGAATCTCGTCAAGAACCGGCGAATTTTGCTGACGGAATTAAAGCGTTTGGGCAAAATGACGCCTCGATTGCCTACACGCTTGTGTGCTGAAAACACGATCGTCCAAAAAGCCTGCTCCGCTTGCCGGACAACCCCAACCCACTTTTTCTTCATCTCGCATTCCTCCCCTCCTACAAGGGTATGCAACCACCAGCGCAAACGGTTGGGCACATCCCCCATACATAATTGCGGGCAAACAGGAGAAAGTAGTACGGTGTGCCACATCAACCATCTGTTCAAGGAGGAACAAACATGCCAAGCCAAATCAACACAGACTCTCTGAAAAAAGCCGAAGTGGCGACCACTCTCGCGAAAAATATGATTACGCAAGCCATCGAGCAATCCGCTGCCAACCCGCAACTGGCCGAGGAAGCATTGAAGCAAGCTTCCCAGGAGATTGCCCAGGCGCAAACGATGGTGTCGCAAGTTCAATCCACGCTGCAAACGCAAGCCCAGGCGCAACAGAGCCAATCCTAGCCCTGGTGCTTGAACAGGCAAAACAGGCAGCCGCATGGTGCGGGATGCCTGTTTTTGCCGCTCGCTATTCGCCTGTCCTGTCCAGTTGTCCGATTGATCGTCGTTGGCACCCCGCTCCTTGTTACCGTAAAATAAAGGCAACTTATGTACAAAGGAGAAAGAGGCGATGGCTATGCAACCACTGGGCGGAATCAACCATTTTCTGTTTTCGGTAGCCGATTTGGAACGCTCCTTTTGCTTTTACCGTGACGTGCTCGGCGCCAAGCCGCTCGTCCGCGGCAGAAAGCTGGCCTATTTTGACTGGAACGGCTACTGGCTCGCTTTGAACGAAGAACCCGACATCCCCCGCAACGAGATTTCCTTGTCCTACACGCATCTGGCCTTTTCGCTTTCCGAAGCCGCTTTTGACGACTGGAAACGTCATCTGCAACAGCACGGCGTCCCCATTTTGCCGGGCCGGGAACGCGATGAACGGGACAAGCGCTCGCTTTATTTCACCGACCCCGACGGGCATAAGTTCGAGCTGCACACTGGAACGTTGCAGGATCGGCTCGCCTACTACCGCGAAGCTATGCCACACATGACTTTTTTCAATTGAAGCAGCCTGACTTACATAAACATTTCACAAATTCACAGTAGTTCCACAGTATCATTTCTTCCTCGAATGGTATAATCAGGTAGGTAGTGAGAACTATTTTGGATGACGGTGGCTGACCTATTCCGTGGCATGGATAGGTCAGTTTTTGATAAAAAAGCGGAGGGATTCTATGTTTGGCAAGCGTTGGGCGCGATCACAAACGGCCCCGATCCAGGAAAGCGATATCGCGATGACAGAGCAATTGCGGGCAAAAGTAAACTTTTTGCAGATGAACAATGACGATCTCAGGCGGCTCGCGCAAATCGAACCGCTCATAACCGAGCATATCGACACGATTACCGAGCGGCATTATCAGATGCTTGGCCACTATGCGAATTTGATGAACATCATTGAAGTCCATACTACTGTAGGACGCCTCTCCGGTTCCTTTCGCCACTATTTGCAATCGCTTTCCAACGCACAACTCAACGATGCCTACGTCGCGGGACGGGAAAAAATCGGGGAAGTCCACAGTAAAATCGGACTCGCCCCAGAGTGGTACACCGGCTCTTACATGCGGCTGTACGAATGCTTTATTCCCGCCATCGTCCATACTTACAGCAAAAAGCCGGACGAACTGTCTTCCATCTTGCTTGCCTTGATCAAGCTGCTCACGCTCGACTCCCAGATCGTGCTGGAAGCTTATCAAGAGGATCACGACTACAAAACGATCGACCGCCTGGGCAATGTCCTGGAGCTGGTCATGCAAATCGATAAAATCAAGCATGTACTCGATACCATCGACACGACAAGCGTCGAAACCGGCACGGTCAGACATGCAGCCGAACAATTGTCCGAATCGGTGCAAAAGGTAGCCGCCTCCGCCGTGCACGTGGCGGAAAATGCTGCGACGACCATGGAGCAGGCCACAGCCGGGCAAAAAATCATCCAGACGTCATTGACAAGCTTCCTGTCCATGGCGGAAGAATTTAACGAGATGCAGGCCAAAATCTCGTCGCTGACGACTTCCATCGAAGCTGTCTCCCAAGTCGTGCAAGTGATCAAAAGCGTCGCGGATCAGACGAATTTGCTCGCCTTGAACGCCTCTATCGAAGCTGCCCGGGCGGGTGAGCATGGGCGCGGCTTTTCCATCGTCGCCGAGGAAGTGCGCAAGCTCGCGGAACAAACCAAACATTCCGTACAAAGCATTACCAGCACGATGGATACCGTCCGCCATGAAGCGAGCCTGGTCAAAGAAACGGCGGCTCTGCTTGGCACTCATTTCAACGACAATGCCACTCAGACACGCGAAGCGATCGAGTTGTTAGGCGAGATTGTGCAAAATATCGAACAAGTAGGCCATGCGACGGGACACATCGCTTCGTTGACAGAAGAACAGTCAGCTTCAACCGAAGATATTTCCATGCGAATTTCCCAGGTGGAGAACAATATGGAACAAATTTTCACCCACGTCTCCCACGCAGGCAAAAACGTCTACGAAATCGGGGCTGGCATCAACGCCCTGCACCAAAACAGCATCAGTCAAATTACACGCCTGAAAGCCAAACACAGCTTGCGCATCGTCAAAACCGACCATCTGCTCTGGAAATGGTGGGTGTACAACTTCTTGCTCGGTTATCATTCCATCACGGAAAAAGACCTCATCGATCACCACAATTGCCGTCTCGGGCTTTGGTATGACGAGGCGAAACAAAACCAGGCGATCAGCTCCCTCCCCGCTTTCAAACGGCTGGCAGAGCCGCACAAAGGGTTTCACGACGCGATTCGCCATATTTTCACGCTGGCTTCTACGGGCAAACAAAAAGAGGCCGAGATGGCATTTGCCATCCTGGAAGCACGCTCTGCGGAGGTGCTTGCCTGTCTGGACGATCTCGCTTCCGAAATGAACCAGATTACTTCCTAGCCTTTTTCCTGCGGCGAACAGCGCGTTTTCTGGACGAAAGTGCGGAAGCAGGCTGGGCCACCCGCAAGCCAAGCGCGCGCATCGCCCGGTGAATCGGAAAAGCGATCGACAGCCTGCCGTCTGCTGAACCTGCGAAGTTGACGGCAGCGGCGTAATTGTTTGCGGTCAACCAGACAGAGCCGGAATCACCTGGCAGCGAAATCGGCGCTGCGCTGCGGATCACGGTCTGGTTGCGGAAGCGAATCGTTCCCAGTCCGCCGTAATCTCCGTAATCGACGTTAATATCGGTGTGAGTCGACTCTACGACTCCATGGACGAAGCCCGTGGTCCGGCCTACCTTTTTCAAACGGCTGCCGATCGCATAAGAGCGGACATATCCGGGAATCGTGCCGACTTTCGCATAGCGCGGAGCAAGCAGGTTATTGGAAGTCGGAATGCTGATCGCCACATCCATATCGTTGACGGCATTTTTTCGCAGCCGGACAAAACGGTACAGTTGTCCAATCCGGTCGCGTCCGGAACGCCCGCCATCCGATCCTCCCGGCTGGATCGTCTCTGTGTAGCCTCCGGTATTGTTGCGGTTCAAAACGTGGTTGTTGCTCAGCAAAAAGCGTTGTGCCCGTCTGAGCGCTCCGGTCACGATCAGGCCCGCCGTCCCGGACGCTCCCGGATATCCTACGCTGACGCCTGCTATCACCGGACGAATCCTCCGGCGATAGCTCGACGTTGCCCGCCATTTTTGATGGCTGCTGCATCTCCCCGATGTCACTGTTCGCACAGGGACAGCCACATGGGAAGTAATCTTTGGCCGCTTTCCGCCTTTTTTCCGTTTGACCGCCACGCAGCTCGGGCAGCCTTTTTTCACGGCGGCACTAGCGTCCAGCGTATACAGTACGACACAAGCGCCCTTTTGGTTGTTCCTGCCGTTTACATATCCGACGCCAATGCCCATGACACCGGGCATTCGCTTCCATTTTTTCACGAGATGGTTCTTCGCTTTCAGCGCCTCCCGAAAGGTAGCCATGCACTCATCTTTCCTTCCCTGTTGATTTCGTACATAGCCATCGTATGTCTGACTTGGCCAAGGCCATTAGACGCTTGCCAACCTCGGGAGAGCCTTTTTTATCGCCAAAAAAACCGCCATCCTCTGCACACAGCTAGAGAATGGCGGTTTTCATCTTTTTAATGGACTGACGATTGCCTGACAAGCCTCAGGAAGCTTCTGAGATCGTACTCGGCACAGGAGCCTGTTGCACTTTTTTATTCGTATGAACGAGCAAAATGTTCAAAATCACAGCAGTCAGCGAGCCTGTCACGATGCCGTTTTGCAGCATCATTTTCGCCAAAGTCGGCAGTTGGTCAAACATCGTTGGAACAGCCGCGGAGCCAAGACCGACTGCGATACTGCAAGCGGCAATCAGCAAGTTTTCGTTTTGGCGAAGATCCACCTGCGACAAAATGTTGATGCCGGACGCTACCACCATGCCGAACATCGCGATCATGGCGCCGCCCAGCACGGCATTCGGCACAACGGTCGTCAGGGCAGCCAGCTTCGGCAAAAGGCCGAGGACAACCAGCAGGCCGCCGGCTCCGATCATCACATCGCGCGTTTTGATGCCTGTCAAGGAAACCAGACCAACGTTTTGCGAAAAGGCTGTGTACGGGAAGGCATTGAAAACACCGCCCAAAACGATCGCGATCCCTTCCCCGCGCAAACCTTTGACTACGTCTTTGTCCGTAACCTTCGTATCGGTTACTTTTCCAAGCGCAAAATAAACGCCAGTCGACTCAGCCATACTGATAATGTTGACCAGAATCATCGTCACAATCGCCACGATGGAAAATTGCGGGGTGCCGAAGTAGAACGGCTCGACCACGCTGAACCAGGACGCCTCCGCCACATTGGCGAAGCTGACCATGCCCATCGTGTACGCCACGACCGTACCGATCACAAGGCCGAGCAGGACAGAAATCGCCCGAATAAATCCGGTAAAGAAACGGTTAATAACCAAAATGATAACCAATGTACCCAAAGCGAGGAGCAAGTTTCGCGGGGAACCGAAATCAGGCATGCCCTGGCCGCCAGCCGCGTTGTTCATCGCCACAGGAATGAGCGACAAGCCGATAATCGTCACGACGGAACCTTGCACCACCGTCGGGAAAAACCGCAGCAGCTTGCCAAACAGGGGAGCTGCCAATACTACAAACAAACCGGAAACGATAATGGCCCCGTAGGCCGTCGCCAAATTGCTCGTCGAGGCAATCGCAATAATCGGCCCTACCGCTGTAAACGTACAGCCGAGCACGACCGGAAGACGAATCCCGGTGTAACGCGTGCCGATCACCTGCAACAGGGTGGCAATCCCGCACGTAAACAAGTCAGCGGCAATCAAATAGGCAATCTGGGCGGGAGTCAGGTTCAAAGCCCCGCCAATAATGAGCGGCACGACAACAGCACCGGCATACATCGCCAAAACGTGCTGCAAACCTAAAGTAACTATCTTTTGTTTGGATAGCATGAAGTAATCTTCTCTCCTCTTGATCGATCGGTTTTAGACGCGAACAGATTCCGGTTGAATAAAGTGAATGCCTTCTGGCGACATGGACTCGATACGGGCCAACGATTCAATGCGCACACCCGCTTGCTCCAGCAGTCCGCGACCTTCCTGGAAGCTTTTCTCGATCACGGCTCCGATGCCGACCAGATGAGCATTCGCATCTTTGATGATTTGGGTCAAGCCAATCAAGGCTGCTCCTGTCGCAAGGAAGTCGTCGACGATCAGCACGCGGTCATCGGCAGACAGGTACTGCTTGGACACACTGATCTGATACGTTTCCTGGCGGGTAAACGAGTGCACAGGAGCCGAGTACACGTCTTCCGTCAGCGTCACGGCCTTTTTCTTTTTCGCGTATACAAAAGGCACACCGAGGGCAAACGACGTCGCCAGCGCAAAATGAATGCCGCTTGCCTCAATCGTCAATACTTTCGTAATCTTTTCACCTGCGAAAAGCTCGGCGAAGCGCTCCCCGATTTTCATCGTCAACTGCTGGTCTACCTGATGGTTCAAAAACGCATCCACCTTCAACACGGATGCGGACAACACTTTGCCGTCCTGGACAATGCGCTCTTGCAATTCTTTCATCTGTTCTTCCTCCTCCATCAACACTCGGACGTTGCCTGCCAACGTCACTCGCTCAAACCTGGTGAAAAAAATAAAAGCCCCGAACGGACAGTTCACAAGCAGGCTCAGGTAATAAAACCAACGCCAAGTGAAACTGTCCCTCGGGGCATTTTTCCCTTTAGGTGCAGCACGCCAACAAATGCGTGTCAGCATCGTTCGGATCGGGATAAAACCACTCCTTTTGTTGCGAAGAACAAAGGAACGGCAGCCGCGATGCCAAACAGACGCTATTTCACTCGTAGTCAGGCGATTTACGGTCACCCGGTAGAAACTGTTGGGCCTTATTCCCAAAATTATACGAGCACTTCTTCTGCCTATTACCCAGCCTGTTTGCTGGGTCTTGACCAAATCTATCACAACTGGCTTGCTGTGATCAAGGGTAAATTTCTGAAAGTCTGCCAAGCTGTTTTTGCTTGCTGAAAAACGGAAAAAACCCCCGAAGCTTCGAGGGTCTTTTCGTTTATCGCTTAGGCTTTTTGCTGCGATGCTGCATCGTCATTTTCTTCCATTTGTCTTTCTCGGCCGCTGCCAGCCTGGCGTCTTCCTTGCGCGCCAGATGAGCCAGTTCCCGTTGCAGCTTCAAATAGCTGTCGAAGCGAGCCTGCTCCAATGTGCCATCCGCAATCGCTTCCCGGACGGCACAGCCCGGCTCCCGCCCGTGCTGGCAATCGCTGAATCGGCAGTCTTCCGCCAGCTTCTCGACATCGTCAAAAGCGCCACGGAATCCTTCATCGGCTTCCCACAGCTGCAATTCTCTCATTCCCGGCGTGTCGATCATGAGAGCGCCGCCTGGCAACTGGAACAGCTCGCGGTGCGTCGTCGTATGCCGTCCGCGATCATCTCCGTCGCGAACGCCGCTTACTTTTTGACGGTCTGCTCCGCTCAGCTTGTTGATCAGCGTCGATTTGCCGACCCCCGACGAGCCCATGAGCGCCACCGTCTGTCCGCTGCCCAGGTAAGGTGCGAGCTGCTCCAGCCCTTCTCCCTGCTCTGCACTGACTACGTGCACAGGCACGCCGATCGCGACGGTTTCCACTTCAGCCATGCACTTTTCCAGATCGTCGCACAAATCAGCCTTGGACAGCACGATCACCGGATTGGCTCCGCTTTCCCAGGCGAGGATGAGATAACGCTCCATCCTGCGTATATTAAAGTCGTTGTTCAAGGCAGTCACCAAAAAGACCGTATCGACGTTGGCTGCCACGATTTGTTCTTCGACCGTTTCCCCGGCCACTTTTCGCGAAAACTTGCTCTTGCGCGGGAGCAGCGCATGAATCGAGGCTTTCTTTTCCTCGGGACGCGCCTTGATGACTACCCAGTCTCCTACCGCCGGATAATCCTCGCGACCCGTCGCCTCATAGCGCAGCTTGCCCGTGACTTCGCCCAACAGCTCGCCATGCTCGCTCATCAGACGGTAAATGCGTTTATGTTCCAGCGAGATTCTTCCCACGCTGAAGCCTTCTTCGGCATAAGGGGCAAACAGATTGGCAAAATGCTCATTCCAGCCCAAAGATTGCAATGTTGATTGATTGGTTGCTTGATTCACTACGGATTCCCCCTGCAAATGGTTAATGATTGGCCGTACGCCAACACCAGTCGCAGTCGAATCCTCATTTTGTGAACGGTGTTATTTTCCGCTTGAAAGGAGGATTCCTGCGACGAAACTTCCTACACTCTGAGCGTTTTTCATGTTTGACATAAAACATCTCTCCTTTTCAAGACCGCACCATTTATGGTTTGGAATCATTTTCCCAATCATTGTAACATACAACGCGGCATGGCAAAAGCGTCAGTCTCCACCGCCGCCTCCGCCGCTGTCTCCGCCTCCGCTATCACTGCCGCTGCTGCTGCTGTAGTCACTGCCGCTGTCGCTGCTTCTCCAATCTCCATCTGTATCACGGTCGCGATGGTGATGGCTGCTGTCGGCGTAGAAGGAGCTGCTGCTATCGGTAGAATTTGAGTACGAGCGTCTGCTTGTGCCAGTTTTGGCTTTGTTTGCAAAGACAATGACTAAGATTACAAATACGACGACGATGAGAATAAAAACTTCCATCTGTATCCACTCCCTCTCCATCCTACAAGAAAAAATGTTTGTTACCTAAGTATACCACAAGCTTGCTCCCACTTTTGGAATCAGTTGGAACGGTCAGCCTGCCCACATGCGCATCAAAAAGGCATGCAGCCTATCGGACACATGCCAAAAGTTTCATTACCGAACATGGTAAAAGTATTACAATACGTTATTTTCAAAGCACAACACAGAATGACCTCCGATAGAGTTATTGAAGCCACTAACCATCCGGTGCGTAGGTTATAATGCTGAGATGTATTTTTAATGTCATCCTTATAACATTGAAATCATATAAAACACTAATTTTACAATAATAAGAGAAAAGTCCCTTTATTTACAAAAGAACATGATGTATTTATAAATATGTAAAATAATTACAAGTAAGGGGGATTCTTGTGAAACTTCGCAAGTCTTTAGTAGTTTTTACACTGCTACTTACGTTATCCGTATTGTCGTCAATTTCCGCTTTCGCCGCGACATCTTACGTCTATAATGGGGATATTTCCTCAGGGTGGTGGTCGTCAGGGGTAATGAATAGTACGAGTAGCTGCGGTTATGATGGTAAAAGCTACTGGTATTATGGTAGCAGTAGTCCAACTTCTACGGGAGAGTGGGCCAAAGAACTTAATGGACGTACTGAATACGCGGTTTACATTCCGAGTTGTAATTCTACTGGTTCCGTCAAATATCATGTTTGGTATGAAGATGGGCAAAGGGTAGATCTTAATGTAAATCAACTCAACTATTCTAATGAATGGGTTATTCTAGGAACATATTATGGAGATAGCTACTCATCAATAGGTATGTCAAATAATTTGGCTTCTTCGTCATCCAAAGTTGTTTGGGACGAAGTTCGATTTAAGAACTAAATTTGTCAGGGGGGAGCACTATCATGAGCAATTCAAAAAAGATCATAGGCAGTATTGTTGCAGGTGCCACTTTAGGAGTCGGTATATATGGATATATGCACCTTAGTAAACCGGAAATAACGGAGGCTAATTCGAAATCACAATACGTCAATTCAGTAGCAGAGTTAAAAGAAGAACCAATCATTGGTGCAAAAATGTTTAAAGCCAACGATAATTACGGTTCCCTTTCAGGGACTATCGTCAAAACGGGTGAAGTAGAAAATTCTATAACCGAGGTAGTTATAGCGCAGCCTGACCGTTATTACGTAAAGTTTATTCCTAATTCAAATGATAAGGACGTTTATTTTGAAGCAGTTAACGATGGAAAATCAGTACAAATCAAGGAAGACAAAGGTCAAATTGTTGAGTCTAATCCATTTCCAACACAAAGTATAAGGGAATCACAAAATTTAAAGGAAAATAAGAAAGATGATAACGAAGTTAAGCTTAACTTAAACGGTACTTTCCTTCCAATTGGGAACGTCAATGAGATGCTTCACCCCGAAATGTATGTACAAAGTGTTTTTAGAAGAGGCGACATGAATGTTCTTGGTGAGGAAAAATATTTGGAAAGAGATGTAACCGTGATTGAAATCTCGAATGCACAACTTAAAATTGGGGACAGGCAGAAATTCTGGATAGACAACAAAACTGGGATAGTTTTAAAAACAGTACTGTATGATGATGATGATGAAGTACAAAGTCAGTATTTTGAAAGCATCGAATTTAATAATAAGAAAAACACGGGAACGTTTAAGTTGTTTAAGTAAAGTAAAATATTAATATCAAATATAAAATGCAAAGAGAACCCCAACTAGCTGGTTCTCTTTGCATTTTTCCTTGTTATGAAAGAAAAGGGAAGTAGCTGCGTTTGTTCATTCAAGCTAAATCTTTGCGAGGGGATAGCAGAATCGGGAATGCAGGGTGTTATTATTTACTGGGATATAGCTGATCCCCTAGACGGCACTGAAGTGGCAGCGATGTGGCAACTACTGGCTACAAAGGACATTGATGAAGGTCTTGAAGTTGTAAGTGAAAGGATTTTATAAACAGTACTTAAAAACCGTATGAAAGAATTAACAGGGTCCGCGTTAAGTCGATGCCTACCTCTTCCTATTAAGTCAGGTGCGAGCAAAACGACGAGTATAGAATTACTCTATCGAAATTGGATCAGTTACTTTTCAAATCCGCGGAGATCGTTTCTTCCTTCATTTATGCACCGTCTAACGTTTACGCAGCACTCGACCGAACACAGCGAGAATCGGAATCAGCAGCAAGCCTGCCGTAATCAAGGAAGCGCGAATCGACAGCCGATGCCCGATCCAGCCGACTACAGGTCCCCCCATCGTCTGTCCAAGTGCGTTGGACTGGCTCATCATCGACAAAACCGTCGCCCGCACACTGCTCTCGATATTCAAATTCAGCCACGTCTCGTACAAGGGACTGGTGAGCGAATCGATCACGCCGATCAGCAGCAAGGCAACCAGCGCCCAGCCAAAATCGGGGGCGGTAGCAAAAGCGATGACCGCCGCGATTTTCAAAGCCGTCAACACGAACATGCCGACGACGACGATCCGCTCGTTGTTGACATCCAGCCGCTTCTCGGCAAAGCTGACAGCGAACAGCCCAAGCAAGCTGGACAGCGCAGCGATGATTCCGAACCACATCGCCATGGAAATCCCGGCAACCTGCGGGAAGCCGATCTCGGAAATCAAATGCGCTTCATGCAAGCGGTCATACCCTTCGGAAGCTGCTCCTGTGAACAGCGTCACGAGCAAAATCAACAGCAAAATCGGCTCTTTGCGAATGACGCGCGCTCCCGACAGCCACGTCTCGCTCATCTCTTTCCACTGGGACGTGCCTTTTTCCCTCTCTCTTGGGGTAAAGCCCGTTTCCTTCATAAAGAAGATCAGAAAAACGCCCAGTGCCAGGTAGATCAACCCGCCAAACAAATACGGCAAGTTCGGGGCCAGCGTAGACAGCCACACACTCAGCCCGATTCCGAGCATATTCGCCAAAAGCGAGTAACGCTTCGCGCGCATAAAGATGCTGCCCAGCTTTTCCTCGCCCACTTCATCCACAATCCACGCTGTGTCGGCTCCACTGACGAACGTATCGCCCACGCCAAAAAACAGTTGGGCAATCAAGACCCAAACAAACGCAGAGACAAAAGGCAGCCAGCCATCGAGCACAGGAAGAATCCCTTGCAGCGCAAAGCCGATCCCCAACAGAAACATCCCGATGATGATGGACAGACGGCGGCTGTACGTATCGGCCACCACGCCTGTCACACCCTCAAACAGCAGGACGGACAGCTCCAGCACCATACCGACCAGCAAAAGCTCGAACGGGTTCAGGCCCAATGTCGCGATGTAAAAGATCGCGTAAGTCGTAAACATCGTCGTGTTGGCGAGTGACGCCATAAAACGTTTGACCATATATACAGTCGTTGCATTCATAACCATGGAAGCAGTCTCCACCTATTCTGGCAGAGGACACGTTCCGTCATTTTTCAGCCGTGAACAGGCTACTTCAATCGTTCCTTATCGCGAAGAAAAACCGCACGTGCCGCACTGCCGATTGTATTGTTTTCCTACCTGTTTACTTGCTTGCTCCAATTTGATGACTGACATCATTTAACACCTCCGAAAGTAATTAGTCATAATTATAAGGAGATTCCGCCCAAAAAGGTAGGGGAAAATAAGAAACCGCGCAGCATGTTGCTCGCTGCACGGTTTTTTCCGCCGTGTTTCTTCTCCGCTACTCTCTCTCTTATGCTTTCTTTCTGAACAGCCCCACGATGGAGAGCAAGAGCGCCAGTCCGGAAAGCACCAGAGGCAACGTGTTGCTTGTGCCTGCGCTTGCTGCTGCTTGACCGGTCGCAGGAGCCGGAGTTGTCGCTTCTGCTGCACCATGGCCATGATCGTGTCCAGCCTCGCCAACACCTGCTTTGACAGTCGTCACGGACGCTGGAGTCTTGGCGTCCTTGTCGCCTGTCCACTCCACTACCTCGCCGTCCGCATACGTTTGGTACGCTTTCCACGCCAGCGTGCCTTCTTCTTTCGGATTCGCCCCGACAAAAGCGAACTCCATGAACTCGTGCGCTTTGATCCCGCCGTTTGTCGCTGTCCAGACAAGTGCTGTGTTCACGCCGTCCTTGTCTTTTTCAAATTCATAGCTCCAGCCAGGAACAGGCTGCACGGTGTTTACTTTTACGCCAGCCGGAAATTCCAGCTTTACCTTCACTGTGTTGACGTCTTTTTCTACAGGAACGCGAACGGTGTATTTTTCATACGATCCGGTAGTCGTTTCTTTCGGATAGACGTTGACGTGCGCCTGTGCTGCTGTCGCGAGCGTCAGGACAGCTCCTGCCACCAATACACTGCTCATCCATTTTTTCATGTTCATCGTGAAAACCCTCCTAGTTTGTCGCTGCTTGCATAAGCGGCTTGTGTGTTTGTCGTGTCTGTTTTGTTTGTCGCGTCGGTCGGGTAGTTGGTTTGACTCATCCACAGCCCTGCCAACACAGCGACGATGCCAAAAACGATTTCCCAGCGCAGCCACTTCCTCTGCAACTGGTTGCTTCCCCGCCAGCGCTTTGTCTGTCTGTAGGCGAGCGCCAGCATGATGACGACGCTGACGATTTTTCCGTACAGCAGGTAGTTCCAGGCAAGCGAGCTTGCGAGAATGCTCGTCACGTCCGTTTGTACGAGCAGCATGAATACTCCCGTCACAACAGCAAGTACAGCCGCTGTCGCAACCAGGCGCAAAAAGAACCGCTTGAACGGCTCATTGCCCCGCTCCGCCTCTTTGGACACCAAGAGCAGGTAGACGAGCGCCCCCAGCCAGAGTGCCACTGTGAACACATGCAGCAGCCGCAGCACGATCGACAGCCAGACGGGAGCAATCCCCCAGGCATGACCGCCAAAAGCTTGCGCGCTGATCAACAACACCCATATGCCCGCATACCAGCCAGACACCATGCCCGGTATCGCCAAAAGCAGCAAGAGAATGAAGGAGACGATCAGCATGACGGCAAAGGGAGACTGCATCAGCAAGTTGCTGTCCAGATGCAGCAAGGCGTCGGTCAAAGAAACAGCCTTCAGCGATTCGTCGTACAAAAACCAGAGAAAAATAAGTCCCACGATCGCAAGCGCCCAGCCGATCTGTCTGCCGATTCCGATCAGTGCCGCGAGCTTCGGCAAGCCGTAGCGCTGTCCCCACGCTGCGATCAAATACAGTCCGCCGCCCAGCAAAATGATCCCTTGGGCGAGGTAGCGATACACAATCAAGTAATTCGTGTCAGTCTTGTTTTCACCCGGCGGCACGACTACCGCGCTCTTTTGCCCGATGGAAAAAGTCAGGCGCTCCTCTACCGGATGGCCGTCCTCGGACACGACCGAGACGATGACGGAATACGTACCTTCCGCCAAATCGGCCGGAAGCTGTGCATTGACCTGCGAAGCGTCTCCCGGCTGAAGAGTCGGGCGTTGCATCTGTATTTCTTTCCCGTCCCAATCAAACAAACGGATGGTGACAAGGTCAGGCTCCAATGTTTCGGTAAACCTCATGGAGATTTGCCCCGGATTCGTCTGTAGCAGCTCGCCGTCTTGCGGACTGCTGCCCATCATACCGGCATGGGCGTAAGCCAAATTCGTTCCAATCGCAAGCACCAGAAAAAAGGCCAGCGAAAGCACGGTCCATAGTCGCTTTATGCTGTGCATCAGCATATCACCTACTTCCTTCGCCTTTTCGTCCTTAATCCTATCAAACTCGTCTACTTTTCTGTATGGCTCCATCGGGCTATCTGCTGTGACGATTTTTTGAAGCAAAAACTGGCGTTCCCGCCCTTCTTCCCCTGATTCAAGTAGTTTTTCCATAATCGTCCTGACCCCATCCGTGCCCAAAACAAAAACCGAGACAGGATGCTTCATTCATCCCATCTCGGTTCTTCTGCTTGTGGCAATTCGGTTTATCGGCCGCTCTTCATCTCAGTCCAGTAGCGGTCGTATTCTTGCAACGTATCTCCGACATCAACCAGCCACTCGGCGCGGGCGATATCCGCTTTGTCCAGGAAGATCATTTTGTTCGCGCGATATTCTTCGCTGTGCAGTGGATATGCCTGTTCGTTCGGGTTGCTGTAGCCGATCGACTCGTAGTTTTTCACGCTGACTTCCGGCTCCATCAAGTAGTTGATGAATTTCTCCGCCAAATCTTTGTGCTTGGCTCCTTTTGGAATCGCCAGCGTGTCTGCCCAGATCGTCGCGCCCTCTTTTGGAATGACGTACTCCACGTCCGGGTTTTGTCCGTTAATAATCGCAGCGTCGCCAGACCAGACCGTACCGATCCACGCTTCTTCCGCGATCATTTTTTGCTTGATGTTGTCCGTATCAAAAGCCATGACGCTCGGCAGCACTTTTTTCAGATCAGCGAACGACTTTGCCAGCTCGTCCTTGTTTGTTGTGCTGTTGGAGAAGCCGTTTTTGATCAGAGCCATCCCCATCACTTCGCGCGGGTCGTTCAGCATGATGACGCGACCTTTGTACGCTTCGTTCCACAGGTCGTTCCAGCTTGTCGGCGTTTCTTTGACATACTTTTTGTTGTAGGCAATCCCGGTGATTCCCCACGTGTACACGAGCGAGTATTTGTTTTCCTTGTCAAAAGGAGGCGTCTTGAACGTAGACACGATGTTTTTCATGTTCGGGATGTTTTCTTTGTTCAGCTCTTCGAGAAGGCCGAGCTGAATCATCGTTGCCACCATGTAATCGGACGGCTGAATCAAATCGTAGCCCGATGCGCCAGCCTGGATTTTTGCCAGCATTTCCTCATTGCTGCCGTACACGTCGTAGTTGACTTTGACATTGTACTTTTGCTCGAAATCTTTGATGACATCCAGGTCAAAATTGTCTGCCCAGCTGTAGATGTTCAATACTTGCTGCTCGGGTTCGGACGACGAGGAGCAGCCGACAGCTGTCACTGCGAGTACGGCGGTCAAAGCGCCGATCATCATGGATTTGAAACGTTTCATTTTTTCTTCTCAACCTCCAAATCGGTATGGGATACGTCTGGTCAACTAAAAGTGAATCTGACCGTTTTTGGAATCTTTGCGGCGGAAAAGCTCGGCAATAATCACCAGCAGCACCGTGCTTGCGATCAACAGCGTCGAAAGCGCATTGACTTCCGGGGATACGCCGCGTTTTACCAGGCCGTAAATGTACAATGGCAGCGTGGTCGAATTAGGACCAGCCACGAAGAACGAAATAATGAAATCATCGAGCGACAAAGTAAACGACATCAAAAAGCCAGCGACGATTCCGGGCATGATCAATGGCAGCGTCACATGACGCAATGTTCCCCACGGGGTAGCGCCCAAATCTTGCGCCGCCTCCTCCAGCTCTTTGCCCATATCGGCCAGGCGGGCGGAGACGATCACCATCACATACGGCATGGAAAAGGTCACGTGGGCCATGATGAGTGTCCACTTGCCCAGCTCCATGTGCACCTGGCTGAACAAGACGAGAAGGGCAAGTCCCATCATGATCTCGGGAATCACAATCGGCAAGTAGATCAGCCCGTTGACGACATTGCGCCAGCGCAAGGAGTAATGCTTGATGGCGAGCGACGCAGCCGTGCCCAAAACCGTTGCCAGCACGCTGCTGATCACCCCGATGGACAGGCTGTTCATGAGCGCCTGCATGACTTGTCTGTTGTCAAACAAAGAGACGTACCACTTCCATGTAAACCCGTTCCACGTCGCGTTGATCCGCGAGTCATTGAACGAATATAGAACGAGAATCGCAATCGGCAAGTACAAGAAGACCAGCATCAGCCAAGAGTAACCGGAAAGCGTATGTCTGCGCCACGTTTTCATGCTGCCCCCTCCTTTGCCTCGCCCGCTTTGACAGCGCGGAAGTACAGAAGAATCAGGAGCATCGACAACAGCATCAACACGATCGACAATGCCGAGCCAAACGGCCAGTCACGCGCCGAAAGGAACTGGTTCTGAATCACGTTTCCGATCAGGGCCGACTTCGCCCCGCCCATCACGTCCGGCACGACGAACATCCCGATCGAGGAGACAAAGACGAGAATCGATCCGGTGACGACGCCTGTTTTAGTCATCGGCAGCGTAACGTGCCAGAAAGCTCTCCACGGAGTCGCTCCCAGATCGTACGCCGCTTCCAGCTTGCGGCGATCCATCTGCTCCAGAGACACGTAAATCGGCAGCACCATGAACGGCAGCAGCGTGTACACCATCCCCAAAAGCACCGAACCGGAATTGTACAAAAGCGGCAATGGCTCCGTAATAATCCCTAATGATTGCAAAATCGTATTGACGACCCCTTGGGAGCGCAGGATGATCACCCAGGCGTAGGAACGGACCAGAAAGTTGATCCAGAACGGAATCATCACAAGCAACAGCCAAATTTGCTGGGACGACTTTTCCAGGCGGGAAATGTAATACGCAAGCGGATAGCCGCACACGATCGACAACACCGTTGTCAAAATGGCAACTACCAGCGTGTCCGCAAAAATTTGCCCGTACAGCGGGTCCCAAATGCGCACGTAATTGTTCAGCGTAAATTCATAGACAACTTGCCCGTATGTGCCTCTTTTGAGGAAGGACATCAGCGCAATCATAAGCATGGGCAGGACGAAAAGCACACCCATCCACAAAAGGGCGGGTGCTGCGAGCAGTTTTACCGGCTTTTTGTTCAACAAGTCAGGATCACCTCGTCCGTCTGCGCCCAACCAATGGCTACCCGATCTCCCACCTTCCAGTCCAGACCGTCTCCTGCGTACTGATGGGCCATGACTGTCATGTCTTGACCGTCGAGGCGGATGAACACTTTGCGCAGGTTGCCGAGGAATACCGCGTCAGCAATCGTTCCCAGCTTTTTGTGCTTGTCCTTGTCTGCTTCTGGCTGGTACAGCTTGATCTTTTCCGGGCGGACAGCTGTATTCGTGCCATTGTCGCGGAAAATGTTGTTTTCCCCGATAAAAGTAGCGACGAACAGCGTCTGCGGATGGTTGTAAATCTCGGCAGGAGAAGCGATCTGTTCGATCCGTCCTTTGTTCATGACGGCGATCCGGTCCGACATGGCCATTGCTTCTTCCTGGTCATGGGTTACGTAAATAAACGTGATCCCGAGGTTCTTTTGCAGATTTTTCAGTTCCAACTGCAAGCTTTTGCGCAGTTGGTAGTCCAGTGCGCCAAGCGGCTCGTCCAGCAAAAGGACGCGCGGATTGTTGATGATCGCCCGGGCAATCGCCACACGCTGCTGCTGGCCGCCGGACAGTTGCTTTGGCGTACGTTTTCTCAGCTCGGTCAGCTGCACGTACTGCAAAACTTCCTCCAGGCGCTGTTTTTGCTCTGCTGCACTTACTTTTTTCATTTTCAAACCGAACAAAATGTTTTGTTCGACAGTCATATGCGGAAACAGGGCGTACTGCTGGAACACCATGTTCATATCCCGCTGATAAGGCGGCACATGGGTGAGCGGCTTCTCGTCGAGGAAAATATCCCCGGAAGTCGGCTCCTCAAACCCTGCAATCATCCGCAAAAGCGTCGTCTTGCCGCAGCCGCTGGGGCCGAGCAACGTCAAAAACTCCCCTTCTTCAATGGAGAGAGAAAAAGAGGGGACGACGACAGTACCGTGAAAGCTTTTTTCAATTGAATCCAGATGAATAATCGTTTTCATTCCGTCATCTCACCATATGTCATTATACTCATAGCAACAATCTAGGTAACTATATCGTGTATGTCGACTTTTGTAAACAGTTTCACCCGCATTGGTCCTGATTTTTTTGCGGCTGGTCCCTCCTGTCAGCGGACAAAAACAAACGGAGCAGCCCAACAGTCTCTGCTCCATTTTTCCTGTGCGTTTGTTCTTACAAAGATTGCGATTTGAGCTTCCCGTTGGTGTCTACCGCGGTTCCTTTTTTCTTTCCCAGGAAATTCGTCCCGATGACACCGAGAATGATCATGAGCGCGCCAAGCAGATGGTAGTAGGCGATCTGCTCCCCGAGAAGCGCCACACCCCCGGCAATCGTCACGAGCGTTGACAAGTTGTTGAAAACACTCATCTTCGACGCTTCCATTTTCGACAAGGCAAAATTCGTCATGAAAGATGTCACCAAAGAAGACAGCACACCCAAATAGAGCACCGAGATAATAAACGACGAATGCGTGAGCGGCAGGAAAAACTCCGACAGCGTGCCGTTTGCGCCATGCTGGATCAAGGCCAGCGCGTTGAAGGCCAAAAAGCCGATTACGGAAACCATATACGTGACGTCTATATAATGGAAGGCTTTCGTCATCTTCTTCGCCAACACGCTATACCCCGCGAGCGACAAGGCCGAGAGCAAGATCAAAATGGTGCCGAGGCTGCTGCCCATCCCTACCCCTGCGCCCTTCATCGCGAAAATGAACACGACACCTGCTACAGACAGCAACGTACAAAACTTTTGCAGCCACGTAGATGTCTCGCCGAGAAAAAAAGCGGCCATGACCATCGTGAAAATCGGAACGGTGGCGACAATGATCCCGGCTTCCGACGCGGTCGTGTACACCAGTCCAAACGTTTGCAGCCCGAAAAACAGCGCCGGATAGAGCAAAGCCAATGGCAAAATGACCAAAATGTCGCGCGGCTTGATCGACAGCTGGACCCATCCGAACAAAACGGGAATCGTCGCGGCGACAAAAGCGATCGTAAAGCGGTGCGCCATCGCGTCCATCGGAGTGGCTGACGTCAGCGCCATTTTTACGAAAATAAACGACAAGCCGACGATCATGGCATTCAAAAGTGCGGCCCCTATAGCTTTATGTTGATCCTTCAAGCTGATCTCTCCCCAATCGTTGCCTATGCAGCAATTATTTCCTGCTTTCATAGTAATGGGGCGGCAATCATGCTACAATGCAAAAAAAGACGATCTGTACCGATACAAAGTCCATGCGCCAGGAAGGGATTTCATGCATAAATATTTGCAATTGCAAAACGAGTTGGAGACGCTGATCGAGGGCAACACCTACCAGGATGGCGACAAGCTGCCGTCCATCCGCGAGTTGGCAACCCAATATCAATGCAGCAACAGCACGGTGATCCAGGCGCTGAACGAGTTGGAGAAACGTCATCTGATCTACTCGGTAGACCGCAGCGGCTTTTACGTCGTCAAAAAGCAGCGCGACAGCGAGCCAAACAACTGTAACAGCATCGACTTCGCCACCTCTGCCCCTGATCCTGACGTGTTTCCGTACCTTGACTTTCAACACTGTATCAACAAAGCGATTGAGACATACCGCAACGACCTGTTCCTGTACGGCACCGCCAAAGGGCTGCCAACGCTCATCCCCGTGATCGCCAAGCATTTGGCCAACCATCAGGTTTTTGCCAAGCCAGCGAACATCTTCATCACATCCGGCGTTCAGCAGGCGCTGTCACTTTTGTGTACGATTCCGTTCCCCAACGGGCGGGAAACCGTCCTGATCGAGCAGCCGAGCTACCATCTGTTCATCGATTACTTGCAGATGCACAACATTCCGGTGACTGGGATCATGCGAACGGCGCAAGGAATTGATCTGGACGAGCTGGAGCGCATTTTCCGGACAGAAAAGATCAAATTTTTTTACACGATGCCGCGCTTTCACAGCCCGCTCGGAACGTCGTATACGCGCAAGGAAAAACAGCGCATTGCCGAACTGGCCCACCGCTACAACGTTTACATCGTGGAAGACGACCATATGGCAGATTTGGAGCATGACAGCAAGGCAGACCCGCTGTTCTCCTACGATCGTTTCGAGCGGACGATTTACATGAAAAGCTATTCCAAAATCATTTTTCCCGGGCTGCGCCTCGGTGTCGCCGTCATTCCCGATGCGCTGTGCGAGTCGTTTTTGCAGTTCAAACGGCTGCGGGACATCGATAGCTCCATGCTGTCCCAAGCCGCGCTGGAAATTTATTTGAAAAGCGGCATGTTTGAACGGCACAGGCAAAAAATCCGCCAATCGTATCAGCTCCGATCGAAGCTTCTGACAGAAGCGCTGCTCGCCCATGCAGCCCGCGCTGACGCTCTGTTTGCGTTTCGCCCTCTGCCTTATCCGGGGATTCACACGCATCTTGTGCTGGACCCGCGAGTTGACGCATCCCGTCTGATCCAGCTGGCTAAAAAACGCTCGATCTTGTTGGAAGCGGCAGACAGGCATTATTTGCCCCTGTTTCCCCGGGAAAATATTTTGAAGCTGAATGTATCCAACGCCAAGGCCGAATCGGTGGAAAAAGGAATTGACGAGTTGATGGCAGTATTGCATGCGATGCGGTTATAATGAAAGAAAAAAGTTTTTGCAAAAGCAGCAACCGTAACCATATTTCGGGAATATCCGTCTTAATTTGTATACAACATCGTTACGCCACACGACTCTACCCATTTTTATCCGTCGCAGCAGGCGGATCGCATGAGATGGACAAAGGAGAATGAAATGGTTCAGAACGTTTTAGATTTTTTGATGGAATACGGCATTTGGGGAGTCGTCATCCATTCTTTCGCAGACGCCGTCATCTTCCCCATTCCTGTATTCTTTCTGCAAGTTTCATTAAGCCTGATTGATCCATCCGCTGCTTTATGGATTGCAACCGCAGGATATATCGCGTGTCTGGTTGGTACACCCGTCGGCTACTTTCTCGGTAAACTGCTCGGCCACTCTGTCCTGTACAAACTGCTCAAAAAAGAGTGGATTGACTCGGCAACCGAGATGTTTCAAAAAAGAGGCGAAGTCGCCATTTTTGTCGGCTCCTTCACCCCGATTCCGTTCAAAGTATTCACGATCTTGTCCGGCTGTCTGAATTATCCGCTCTGGAAGCTGATCGGTTATGCCGCAATCGGCAGAGCCGTGAAATTTTACCTCGTCGGTTTCCTGTTTTACTTTTACGGGCGGATGGCGGAAAATATGGTCGGTCACGCCTCCCTGTACGTGTTCTTGCTGATGATCCCGATTTTGCTGATCGGACTTTTGGTGCGAAAAATGCGGGCCAAAAAACAGCTGATGCAAACTGCCAACAAGCAAGCAGGGGAATGATCAGCTTGTAGCCTGGCTTGAATCATTATTCAGAAAGGAGCTGCAATATGAGCCAAACATATAAAGTCATGATTCAGCACCGAATAAACTACCCTACCCCCATTGAATTGACTCAAGGTCAAACCGTCATACTCGGTCGAGTCGACGATGATCCCGACGGTTGGAGGAACTGGAGGTACTGCTATACGCTTGACCATAGCATGGAAGGCTGGGTGCCTGAACAGATTATTCAAGCAAAGGACAAGGAAGGCATCATTACGGAAAATTACTCCGCAAAAGAGCTAGATGTAAATGAAGGAGATACGGTTGAGTTGCTCCAAGAGCTGAATGGCTGGGGATGGTGTATGTCCACCAACCGGGAATACGGATGGGTTCCGATGCGAAATCTTCAGCTTGCAAGCCAATAGCAATCTCTTTTTGCGCAAACGCTCGCTTCTATCTCTATATTAGGAAAGAAAGAGTCCCTGTCTAGCCGTCAGGGACTCTTTTTGGGACAAACCCTTATGCTTTTTTCACGCGAATCGCTTCTTCCTCAACTTCCACCACGATCTTGCGCACATCCGCTTCCTCCATCAACAGATCGGCGATGCCATCTTCGACCTGCTGGGCGATCACGCGACGCAGCGGGCGTGCCCCGAAAGCGGGATTGTAGCCCAGCTCAGCCAACATTTCTTTGGCAGCGTCTGTCACTTCAAGCTCGATTCCTTGCTCCCCGAGATTCAGCACGACTTCCTGGAGCAGCAGCTCCACGATTTGCACCAAGTCTTGCTTTTCCAGATGAGCGAAAGAAATAATCGAGTCGAAGCGGTTCAAAAATTCCGGTTTGAAGTACGCTCCCAGCGAATCAAGCACAGTGCCAGGCTGCTGTTCCTCGGCGCCGAAGCCTAACGCTTTTTTGCGCTCAGCCACTCCGGCATTGCTCGTTGCGATAATGACCGTTTCCTTGAAGCTCACGGTGCGGCCCTGGCTGTCTGTCAGGCGGCCATCCTCCAAAATTTGCAGGAACATGTGCATGACGTCCGGGTGCGCCTTTTCGATCTCATCCAGCAAAATGATGCTGTACGGATTGCGGCGCACTCGCTCGGTCAACTGTCCCGCTTCCTCGTGCCCCACATAGCCTGGAGGCGAACCGATCAGCTTGGAGACGGAATGCTTCTCCATGTATTCGCTCATGTCGAGGCGAATCATCGAATCTCTCGTGCCGAACAGCTCCTCGGCGAGCGCTTTGGACAGCTCTGTCTTCCCTACGCCAGTCGGTCCGACGAACAGGAAGGAGGCAATTGGCCGATTTTTCGGCTTCAACCCGGCGCGGCTGCGGCGAATCGCCTTGGCGACCTGTGCGACAGCTTCCGATTGCCCGATGACTTTGGCTTCCAGGTGAGCAGCCAAATTTCTCATCCGCTCCTGCTCGTCGCTTTGCAGCTTGCGGACAGGGATGCCTGTTTTTTGCTCGATCATCTCCTGAATATCCGATACTTCCACTTTCGTGCGATTAGCGGCCCCATCAAGCTGATCCAGCTTGCCGAGAATTTCCGCTTCCTCATCGCGCAGGCGGGCAGCTTGCTCGTAATTTTCTTGCTCGGTCGCTGCTTTTTTCTCCTGGTTAATTTGCGCCAGACGCTCATGCAGCTGGCTCGTATCTGCCGCAGAAGAGCGGAGATTCAGCCGCGATCCGGCTTCATCCATCAGGTCGATCGCCTTGTCAGGCAGGAAGCGATCCTGGATGTAACGATGCGAGTATTCGACGCAGGCGCGGAGCACGTCATCGGAGTAAGCGACCTGGTGGAAAGCTTCGTATTTCGGACGCAGTCCTTGCAAAATCTCGATAGCGGCCTCCACTGTCGGCTCTTTGACCATCACAGGCTGCAAGCGGCGCTCCAGCGCGGCATCCTTTTCAATGACGCGGTACTCTTTTAAGGTAGTGGCCCCAACCAGTTGCAGTTCGCCGCGCGCCAGAGCAGGCTTGAGAATGTTTCCGGCGTCCATCGAGCCTTCCGCAGAGCCTGCTCCCACCAGCAAATGAATTTCATCCACGAACAGGATGACGTTTTTGCGCGATTGCAGCTCGGCAATCACTTGCTTCATCTTTTCCTCGAATTGTCCGCGAATCCCCGTGCCTGCGACCAGAGAAGCCACGTCCAGCACGTACACTTGCTTGTTTTTCAGCTTGGCAGGCACTTGACCTTCCGTAATGCGCAAGGCCAGACCTTCGGCAATTGCCGTCTTCCCTACACCCGGCTCCCCGATGAGCACCGGGTTGTTTTTGTTGCGGCGGTTCAAAATCTCGATCACACGCTCGATTTCCTGGTCGCGTCCGATGACCGGATCAATCAGCCCTGCGCGGGCCGCATCGTTCAGATTGCGCCCCAGTTCGTCCAGAAGGCCGCCTCTGTCCGCAGTTGTCGCCTGTCCCTTCATGTTCGGCTGTTGACCGCCTTTTGCATGGGCCTGCGCTTGTGCGAAGCCTTGCAGGAAGTCGTCCAGACCGGAGAAGGAAGAGAACGGGCTGAAGCCCATCCCTACTCCCATTTTGCTGCCGAGCTTGGCATTGCACTCCCGGCACAGGTTGTAGGCTTGCTGTTTGTCTTGCACGCGTATATGGACGGACACAGTTGCTTGTCGTTGTTTGCAGATTTCACATTGCATGTTTCATACCCCCAAAATCATGCTTTTGGATTTTTTCTTATTTGTGTGTTCGACAGGTCAACGGTTGTTTGACCATTTCTGACCTTCGATGACTTTATTATAGTTTGACCTTCTTTGACTTTCAAGAGGGTAACTTTGGATTTTCTGCTTTCGCTTGGGAGAAGCTATACAGGACGCAGGTTCTCTCTTGCTTCGCCAGAAAACCCTTCCTATAATGAGGTTGATATTCGCTAAAGTCAGGGGGCTTTTCACTTTGAACACACTCGCGTATGGACTCCTCGGGCTGGTTGCCCGCACACCAAGCTCCGGCTATGATTTGATGCTCCAGCTGCAACCATTTTGGCAGGCCAAGCACAGCCAAATTTACCCGCTGCTGGCGAAGCTGGAACAGGAGGGCTATCTGGAGTTCACTCGCATCCACCAGACGGATCGTCCTGATAAAAAAGTGTATTCCATTACAGAAAAAGGACAGATTGCACTAAAAGTCTGGCTTAGCGAGCCGGCAGCAGAGCCTGTTTTGCGTGACGAGCTGGTGCTGAAAACGTACTGCCTCGGATTGGCGGACGAAAAAGCGGCCTCTACGATGTTTGTCGAGCGCATCCAGCAATGTCGCGAGCATTTGGACATGTACGAGCACTACTTAAAGGAGTACGAGAGTGATTCTGCCGAACATTCGTATCCGCCCGACCATCCGAACCATCCGGAATTTGGGGATTATTTGCTGCTTTCATGGGGATCACGGCGCATGAAAGAAGATATCGCCTGGTGCGAGTGGGTGTTGGAGCTGTTGCAGAAGCGTTCCTAAAAACAAAAAGCAAACGCGTCTTTGGAACATTGCGCTCCAAAACACGTTTGCTTTTTCTTTCGTTTTCGTCCATGACATGATAGAAAGATACAGACGCTCGCTAAAAGGAGTGCGCCTCTACTTCTGCCAGCGTGGGCAGCGATGGCTGCGCCCCGCGTCTGGTCACGACGATCGCAGCCACTTTGCTGGCAAATCCGGCTGCTTCCACATCCGACATCCCTTTTGCCATGCCCACGGCAAAAGCTGCGGTAAACGAATCGCCTGCCGCAGTCGTATCCACTGGCTCGACCCGACAAGCAGGCACATGCACGGTTTTCTCCTCCGTGACCAAAAGCGCGCCTTTTTCGCCCAGGGTGACAATGATCCGTCTCGGACCGCTTGCCAAAAGCTTTCTCGCCGCTTCCCCGGCTTCTTCCGGCGTCGTGACGGGCAGACCGCTCAAAATGGCCAGCTCTGTTTCATTCGGCGTCAAGGTGTGCACATGCTGTAACAGTTCCTGCGAGAGTGCCCTTGCCGGAGCCGGATTCAAAATGACCAGCTTGCCGAGCGCAGCTGCCTTTTTCACGACGTATTCCACGACGTGGAGCGGGATTTCCAGCTGCAACAGCACGACGTCGCTCTGCTCGATAATCGACAGGTTCTCATCGATGTGCTCTATGCTCACTTGTGCATTGGCTCCGGGAACCAGCACAATGTTGTTTTCCCCGTCATCGCTGACATTGATGAAGGCCATGCCAGTCGTACCCTCGCGCTTGATTCCTTCGACATGAACCTGCGCCTCTGTCATGCCCGCAAGCATGATGGTGCCATTTTCATCCTCGCCCACCATTCCGATCATGGATACGTGCGCGCCCAGACGTGCGGCAGCAACTGCCTGATTCGCCCCTTTTCCGCCTGGAATCAGCATAAAGTCATGGCTTGCAATCGTTTCTCCTGCCTTGGGCAGATGGTGGACGTGGGAGACGAGATCCATATTGATGCTTCCTACTACTGCGATTTTCACAACGTGCTACCTCCCCCAGCCGCTTTTTACAGCATGGTCTCTACAAATTCTTCGATCGTCAAAATTTGCTTTGGCAAGCCGAGCGTATGGCTCAATCTGCTAATGTGCGGCTGCTTCAGCATGCTTTCTTCCAAAATCGCGTGATTCCAGAAAATGTCCCGCTTGTTCGTATCCGCTACTACATTTTTGTGGGCCATGACGATGACACGCTCAAAATTTTGCACGACAAACTCCATGTCATGCGTGATCGTAATGACGGTTTTGCCTTCGCTTTTCAAGGCGGCGATCAGGGAAGAGATGCGTTGCATCCCCTGCATGTCTTGGCCTGCGGTCGGCTCATCGAGAATGATCACATCGCAATCCATCGCCACTACTGCCGCCATGGTCACGAACTTGCGCATGGAATACGGCAAATTGTACGGGTTTTCCTGCAAGTACGGCTCGATCCCAGCCAGTTTCGCCGCTTTCATGACATTTTCCTTCGTTTGCTCTACAGACAAGCCGAGTTTTTTTGGCCCGAACTCGACTTCGCTGTAAACATCGCTATGGAAGATCTGGTCATCCGGATTTTGGAACACGTAGCCTACCTTGCGCGAAATTTGCGCGGTCGTATGCTCTTTTGTATTCCAATCATCAATAATAACATCGCCTTTGGTCGGCTTCAACAAGCCATTCATCAGCTTTACCGCCGTCGTTTTGCCCGCGCCATTTTGGCCGACGATGGCGACCGTCTCGCCTTTGCCAATCTCCATGGAAACGTTTTCTACCGCTGTATGTCCGTTCGGATAAGCGAAAGTGATATTTTTCAAGGAAATGAAGCTCATATGCGAACTCCCCTTTCTGCCATCCACCAGTTCATTTCTTCGACGGCCTGCTCTTCGGTAATCGGGATTTTGCGCAGCGGCACTCCGCGTTTTTTCAGCTCCAGTCCCAGCATGGCGTACTGCGGAAGCATGACATCGTAGGAGAGCGCCTTTTCATCGGAGAGGACGTCTTGCGTTGTGCCCTCCATGACGATTTCGCCATCGTGCAGCAAAATGACGCGATCCGCAAATTCGGCAATCAGTTCGATTTTGTGCTCGACCAGAATGATCGTCTTGCCTTTTTCCTTCATGATCTGGATGATCTCGAAAACTTCTTCCGTACCTTGCGGATCTAGCTGCGAGGTCGGTTCGTCGATGACCAAAATGTCCGGCTCCATCACGATGATCGAGGCCAAAGCGACGCGCTGGCGCTGACCGCCGGACAGTTCAAACGGATTTTTGTCACGCAGATGCTCGATCTTGACCAGCTTCAAAATCGCTTCTACTCGCGTTCGAATCTCGTCAGGATGCACCCCGAGGTTTTCCAGTCCGTAGGCGACTTCCTCGAACACGGTTTCTTTGACGCCACTGATTTGAATGAACGGATTTTGGAAGACAAAGCCGACAGACAACGACAACTCGCCCAATGTGCTCTCGACGATGTTTTTCCCGTTGACGAGCACCTCGCCGCGCAAGTCCCCCCGATAAAAATGCGGAATGAACCCGCGCAGGACGTTGCAAAACGTGGTTTTCCCTCCGCCGTTGGGGCCAACCACAGCGTACAGCAGTCCTTTTTCGATCTCGATGTTGATGTTTTTCAGGACGTCGACCTTGCCCGTCGGGTATTTGTAGCTCATGTTGGATATTTTGATTACGCTGTTCATAACAAAATCCTCCCCGCAATCAGAATCAGCAAGGCAACGAGCATTCCGATCCGCACGACCGTGTCATGCTTGGTTTTATATATTTCGTACAGGTGTGTTTTCTTGACTGGCGCAGAAAAAGCGCGCGATTCCAATGTAATCGCTCTTTCCTCCGTGCTTGCCAGCGAAGAGAGGATCAGCGGACTGATTGTCGGGAGAAACGCTTTTGCCCGCACCATCATCGTCCCTTCCGTTTCCACACCTCTCGTTTTTTGCGCATCCATAATGACACTCGTCTGCTTTTTCATTTCCGGAATGATTTGCAGTGTCGCCAGTACGACATAAGCCCCTTTTGGAGGCAGACCCAGCTTTTCAAGCGAATACACGAAGTCTTTGACAGAAGTAATGCGGAAAAACAGGATGAACGCCGAACCGATCGCCAAAATCCGCGAAGTCATATTCAAGCCGTACAAAATGCCTTCCTGGGTGATTTTCAAAATGCCTGCTTGCCACAAAATTTGCGCGCCCGGATAGAAAAAGGCTTGCATCAGGAAGATAAACACGAGCAGAATCAACAGCCCGTTGCGAACGAGTGTGATAAATTCCTTGCCCTGCCCCGCCGCGATGGCGATGATCAGGCACACTGGCAGCATCGCATAAGCGTACCAGTAGGTTGGAACGATGAAGACGGAGAGCGCGATGAACAAAGTAAACAACAGCTTCGTTGTGGGATACAAGTTAAGGATGTAGTTGGTCTTGGCAGCTTGCGACATAATCCTTACCTCCTCTTCCATGGGGTAAAATGAATCGCTGCCTGGCCCCCTCGAACAGATGCCCAAAGAACCAGACAGCGATGAATCACGTTTAGTCTTTCATGTAAATTTGTCCGTAGTTAAGCTTGGACAAATAGCGGTCAGACATGTTGCGAACGATCAGGAAGCAAATGAATGCCGACAGCAGCTTGTCGCCGATTTCCTGAATGAACTGTGTGGAGAACACAGCCGTCCAGATTTGTTGGCCGGATGCCAGCAAGACAGCGGTAATCGCTCCGCCAGTCGAACCGGTAACGCCGCCAAACAAAATGACAGTGATCGGAGCCGCAATAATAGTAGAGACGAATGCCAGGATAATGCCCGCGATAATTACTTTCCAAACCTTCTTGAACATCCCTTTCATGGAAAGGAAGCCCGCTGCCAAGCCTACTGCCATGGAAACGAGGGAGAAGGGAAGATAAACCGGGTTGAAGATCGAGTTGATCAGGTTGGTAATCAAGCCTGCCACGAGCGCTACCCACGGACCTGCTACCATGGCGATGACCAGTGTGCCGATGCTGTCCAAGAAGATAGGTAGACGAAGCAGCTGAGCAATTTGGAAGCCGACCATGTTGATGGCGACGCAAACAGGAATCAGCAGGATTGCCATGAGAGTGAAGTCATTCTTGATGCCGGTTTTCATACCAGAATCCTCCTTTTGCTGAAAAATTTTTATACAAACTGCTTGATGGCAGCGTGTAGCATATCTGCAAAACGTGCTCTGTCAATCTCGAACAGCACTTTGGCGTTCGCCGGTTTGCCCGTCACGCGGTTGTAGTCCACGACGGTGCAGCCTGTGGTCAAGCGGCCGGATGTTTCAATCTCGACGTAGCAGTCCAGTCCGCGGAACAGCGTCGGGTCAAGCAAGTACGCGACTGCGCAAGGATCGTGCATGTGCAAGCCCTCCACATGTCCCGGCTCTGCCAGAAAATGCGGCGTGTTGGAAAGATTGAAAAAGTCGAGCAAGCCTGCCATGACTTGGCCTGTCTTGTTGCCGATGTGGCGAATGCGGTCGATATCTTCCTGGAACAGCTGCGCTTTCAGCGTCACATCAAGGCCGCTCATGATGATCGGAACTCCGGAGCGGAAGACGATATCGGCTGCCTCCGGGTCAACGTAAATGTTGAACTCGGCTGCTGGCGTGATGTTGCCGCCAAAGCAGGCCCCGCCCATCAGCGAGATGCACTCGATCTTTTCTTTCACTTCCGGGTAGGCGTTCAACAGGATCGCCACGTTGGTCAGCGGCCCGGTCGCCACAATGGTAACGCTTTCTTTTGTATTCAATAAAACATCACGCATCGCATCCAACGCGCTTCTGTTGCTCGCGGCAAACTTCGCCTCGCCCAAGTCCGCGCCGTCAATGCCTGTCTCTCCGTGAATATCTTCGGCAATAATCAGGTCGCGTACCAACGGCTTGGGAGCCCCTCCTGCCACTTCGATATCGGTTACCCCGATAAAGCTGAGCAGCTTCAACGTGTTGTTCAACGTTTTGTCCGGCGTCTGATTGCCGGCACTTGTCGTAATGAGCTTCACATCCAGCTTGTCCGATGCGAGCGCCAGCAAGATTGCCAGCGCGTCATCGTGTCCGGGATCGCAGTCCATGATAATCGGTCTTTTCATCGCTTCCCTCTCCCTTTTTTGGTGGCTTGGTGACGATTACAGTTTGGTTGTGCTCTGGCGGATCATCAGCTCCGGCTCCCAATACACGACCTTTTGCTTGATCCCCTTTTTCTTGATGCTTTGAATCAAGATTTTCGCCGCTTCCTTGCCCATCTGGTAGGCGGGCTGGCGAATCGTTGTGAGCTTGGGCATCAGGGTGGAAATCAGCCGGATGTCGTCAAACCCTACGACCGATACATCGCGCGGAATGCTTTTGCCAAGCTCCTGCGCGGCTTCGTAGACGCCGATTGCCATCAAGTCGTTGCAGGCGAAAATCGCAGTGACCTCTCCGTCAGCCAGCATTTTTCTCGCGACCTCATAGCCGCCGTCGATCCGATAGCCGCCAGAGACGATCCATGATTCCTGAACGGAAATCCCTGCTTCGGCCAACGCTCGCTTGTAGCCTTCGACACGATCCTGGGAGTTCTGCACGCTTGGCGGCCCGCTGATGCAGCCGATCCGCGTGTGGTTTTGCTCCAGCAAATGCTTCGTCGCCATGTAAGCGCCTTCTTCATTTTTCATGTAAACACCGCTGTAAGCGTCTCCGGATTCTCCCCGGTCAATCAGGACGACTGGAATGTCGGCCGCGATCAGCTCGTCATACAAATCCTTGGAATACTTCGCCGTGCTGGAGAAGATGATGCCGTCCACTTTTTTCTCTGTCATCAACTGGACGTATTTCTTTTCTTTTTTCGCATTGTCATCAGAATTGCCTAGGAATACGCTGTAGCCTGCCTTGTTTGCGGCATCCTCAATCCCGCGCACCAAATCCGGAAAAAACGGGTTGGTGATATCGGGAAGAATCAGCCCGATCGTGCTTGTCTTGCGTGTGATCAACCCGCGAGCCAATGCATTTGGCTGATAATTCAGCTCCTTGATGATCGACTGGATGTACTCCCGCGTCTGCGGCGAGATGCCTTCCGATTTGTTGTTGATCACCCGTGAAACCGTTGCGGTTGATACGTTTGCTCTCTTGGCAATGTCCTTAATCGTAATCGCCATGCCCTCACCCTTTTTCTGGTGCAGGACTTTCTTGACAGGAGAGGGGAAAACTCCATGAATACCGCACACTCCAGCTTCAAGCCCGTCTTGGCTGGCATCGTCTCGTCACTCATTTTCGGCTTTTCGTTTCTGTTTTCCAAAGTGGCTTTGGATGAACTGCAAAACAATACGATCCAGATGATCGCCTATCGCTTCGGCATCGCTGCGGTTGTGCTCGGCCTGTTGAAGCTTGCTGGCGTCATCAAAATATCGTATCGGAACAAGAGCATCGCCCCGTTGCTTTGGCTCTCGTTTTTTTATCCGTTTCTGTACTTTATTTTTGAAGCGCAAGGCATCCGCTACACCTCTTCCTCCGAAGCGGGTACGATGATCGCGCTGATTCCGATTGCCGTCACCATCATGGCGACGATCTTCCTCAAGGAAAAAACGACGCTTTTGCAATGGCTGTTTATTGTATTGTCCGTCGGCGGCGTGCTGTTTATCAATTTGATGAAATTCGAGGCGCAATCCAGCCTGACAGGCATCTTGTACCTGTTGGCGGCCATTGTCACTTCCGGCGTCTACAACATTTTGTCGCGCAAGTCCTCAGCGCAATTCAGTCCGCTGGAAATCACCTACGTCATGATGTGGACAGGCGCGCTTATTTTTAATGCGATCGCGCTCGGGCAGCATGCCGTGAATGGCACGGTCGACCAGTATGTCGCACCGCTCGCCAATCCGGCTCTCTTGCAGGCGGTTTTGTACCTCGGCGTTCTCTCGTCTGTGGTCGCCTTCTTTTTGATGAATTACATGCTGGCCAAGCTGGAAGCCTCCAAGGCAGCCTCCTACTGGAATCTCAGTACGGGTGTCTCCATCATCGGCGGCGTGCTGATCTTGCACGAATCGTTTTACTGGTACCAGGCGGCAGGAATTGTCTTCATTCTCATCGGCGTGTGGGGTGCGAACCGTTTTGGACAAAAGCAAAAACAGCAGCCAAGCCAGGCCAAAGCTCATTAACGGCAAATGACATCCAAAAAAGCCAGCCCTCCGAGTGCGGGGCTGGCTTGATTTATCGTTGGGCTGTAAACTACTGGTAGTCTTTTTTGCGAGATCACTTCAGTCAGGAGGTCACCAAATGCAACCCGTCATCCACCATCCGTGGACTCTCACGGAGCAGGAAGCCATTTCTCTGCAAAAGCAACTGGCCCTGCAAGTCAAAACGGAAGATCAAGTAAAAGAAGTGCAGCATATCGCCGGAGTCGATGTCGCCTACCATGTAGCGGAAGATGTGCTCGTCGCCGGAATCGTCGTTCTGGATGCGGCAAGCTTGCAAGTCGTGGAATCTGTCGTCGTTTCGGATTCGGTAGCTTTTCCGTATATTCCGGGTCTGTTCTCGTTCCGGGAGCTTCCTCCGCTGATGAAAGCATTCGAAAAGCTGCAAACCGTGCCGCAACTGATCGTTTGCGATGGGCAAGGCATCGCTCACCCGCGCAGATTCGGACTTGCCAGCCACGTCGGACTTTTGTACGACATTCCTGCTATCGGCTGCGGCAAAACGCGTCTGCTTGGCGAGTACGCACAGCCCGATTCACACAGAGGAGCCTGCTCTCCCTTGCTGGACGAGGGCGAGATCGTCGGCGCTGTTTTGCGCACGCAAGCGGACACAAAGCCTGTATTCGTCTCCGTCGGGCATGGCATTTCCTTGCCGACTGCCTGCGAATGGATCACGCGGCTTGCTCCCAAGTACCGTCTGCCGGAGACGACGAGACAAGTCGATCAGTTGGTGAACAAAGCATTGGCTGGCTTGGGCAACTAAGCGCTTTGCTCTGTTTTTTTGCTTTGCCGCGCTGCGCGGACAGCTTTTGCCTGGACCGGACAAGGACAAGTCAAACCCTCGCAGCGACGTGCTTTAATGCAAGATCGGCCAGACGTTTTCGTCATGCTCGTCAAGCACCGCTTCCAGTTGCTCGCCATCGAAAACAGCGAGATAACCGGGCGGCAGCGCCAGCACCTGCAAGACAGACGGGCGGTGTTTCAACAGTTGGAAAATGTAGTACGATTGCAAATCATCGCTGTCCACTTCCCCTTCCACTGGCCCGAGATACCAGCCTGAATCGCCGTCGCCTGCATGGTCGCCACGCTGCAAATAAATCCGTTTTTGCTCCAAGGCGCCTTTGGCGACGACGATCTTGTCCTGGAACAAGGCGGCTTCACCCGCGATCTGCAACGTTTGCAGGCAATGGTTTTGCGCCAGTTGCACATAGAGCGACACGGACAAGTCCGGATTGGTGTCCGTGAACGGATTGGTATCGTAGTCTGGTGCCACGACTTCCATCTGCCCATCGCGTTCGTTCACGATGAAAATAGTCCAGCCCACTTGAATCTTCGCGCCATTTTGAATCGGCCCGCTCTCGCTTTCCACATCCGCCAGCAATTCGAGCAAAAAGTCGGCCTGCTTCGCGAAAAACTCCCGGCAAGTCACCACGAAGGTCCTGTTGCCGATTTGCCGGGAGCGTTGACAGAAAGCAGACGACTGATTGTCGGGAAACGGTTTGTTGCTCATCGTTACCATCCTTTCTCCATCGGTATATCGATATGTATGTTTGTATGAAAATAGTTCACTCACAGGCAAAACATGCACGTTCATTGTCAATAGGGTAACACGATTCCAACAGCAGCGCAGCATTTTCCCGTTGAAATGGCGACGCGCGAAAAGACGCGTTTGGACGGGTAAACCGTCGCTGGGTCGCTAGGTCGTTGCTTCGTTCGTGCAAAAGAAGCAGGAAGAGGGATGCCCCCTTTCGCTCTGCCCGAGGCAGGTTCACGGAGCGATCCCTCCCTTGTTCTTTATTTTTGTGTGAACGGCGCTTCCAGCAATTGCGCCAGCCTGCTTACATTCGGCTCCATCATGCAACTGAAATGGTTGCCCTCAATCGTAATGACGTCCAGCTCGCCAAGGCATACATCCTGCCAGAAGGACAGCGTCGTGTCATCTGTGCGCGGCAGGAACAAGAACGGTTCGCTCGCCAAAAGGAAGCGGATGTCGCCCATGTACGGCAACGGCGTGTAGCGGGCGGCTTTGAAGCTTTGGCGGAACACCTGGCACAAGCCCTCCGCCATCTCGATCGGCATTTGTTCTCCGGTTGTTCTGGCCTTCGCTTCGACATAAGCCTGGAAGCGCTCCGCTTTGCTGACCGCAGCCATTTTGCCAAATAGCTCTCCTACCTGATCCAGCCCGGCATCTCCGCCAATCGTCACGGCAGCGCCTTGCGGAATGCACTCTCCGTGCTGCTCCACGAGCTGCATGACGCCACGAGCCAAATCTTGCTCATCCACCTTGCCAAAGCCTGCCTGCTCCAGCGAAACATTCAGGTTCGGGATAAAGAGTGTTTCGACGAGCAAATCGTCATCCACTTCGGTGAAGATCGGCGGAATGTCGATCAACACAAGATCCGCGACCTGCACGCCCCGCTCCATCAACCGCCTTGCCACTTCGACGGCGATCAGGCCGCCCAGGGAATACCCGATCAGTTGCAGTTCGCTGTGCCCTGTTGCCATCAGGCATTCGGCGTAATCGTCTGCAACTGTCTCGATCAGTTCTGCCGAGTCAAGCGAGCAGTAGCGTTCCATGTCAGCAATCGCCACACCTACAATGCTGCCGATCCCTTGCGCTTTGAGGTGCTCAAGCAGCGGACGGAAAATGTCCATCGTCCCGAGCACAGCGTGGAACACGACGCGCAGCGGCCCTTCCTGCGCCGTTCCGTACGGAATCAGCACAGCGTTGCTTGCACTGTTTTGCTGGTGGATCGTCCATGCTTCCTCGGTATGCGGCTGCTCCTCTTGTTCACGGGAGCGAATAAACTCAGCCAAGTCGGCTACCGTTGGATAGTTCAGCATTTGCCGCAGCAGAGCGTCAAACGGGATGGCTGGTTGCGCCGGGTCCTCCGCCAGCTTGTCGCGCAGTCTTCCCGCCACCTGCGCCATGATGAGCGAATCCGCACCATGCTCGTAAAAGCTTTGCGAGCGACCGATGGAAGCCAGCCCGAGCGATTCCGCCCACAGCTTAGCCAGTATGCTTTCCAGCTCATCCAGCTTCTCCTCGCTCGCGGCGACCATCTCTTGTGTTCCGCTTGCAGCAGGACGCCATTTTGCCAACGTGCGCCGATCGACCTTGCCATTTCCGGTCAGCGGCAGCGCATCGACTACTTGCAAATGCTGCGGCAGCATGTACGCAGGCACATGACCTTTCAAAAATGCTTCCAGCTCTTGCGGACGAACCGCCAGTCGCTCCTGCTTCATCCGTTTGGCGAACAAATGGAACCCGAGTGCAGTCAGCTTGTCGTCTTCTTGCGGCAGCAGCAAAATCGGCTCGCCTTCCTCTTCTTGCAGCTGGGCAAGCCAGTCATGGCGATCCAGATAGGACGACTCCAGGCGCAATTCGTCTCCTGGCTCCATCATCATGAATGCTTGCGAAGCCAAAATCCACAAATGCTCAATCGTCGGCTCCGTGAAAACAAGCCAGCCGTCCGGGCGAATCAGCTCCCGCAGCCTGCTCATGCTGGCTGGTATGTCACGGGCATTTTCCAGTACCCCTGCCGCCAGCACGACGTCGAAGCTGTTCGGAGACAACCCTTGTGCCCGGTAGTCTTGGTCAACATCGAACACGCCGAAGCTCACGTGCGGATACTTGGCGAAGCGCTGCTTGGCTCCGGGAATGAAAAACGGCGCGACATCGGTAAAGACGTACTCGATCGGATAGCCTTCCAGCGCTTGCAAAACGTTCCCCGTCGTCGCTCCTGTTCCGGCCCCGACCTCCAAAATGCGCAGCGGCTTGCCTTCGTGTCTTTGGGCGATTTGCTGCAAAAGCAGGCACATGCAACGGTTGAGATAACTCGCCATGATATGCTCAATATACAGCGTATGGACGTGATCCCATTTCCCCTCGGGGAACAGCAACGCGACCGGGTCCTCTTCGCCAGTCAAAAGCTCTGCCAGCTTTTCTGCGTTTTTGCGAACGTAAGCGGTAAAGCCGTCCGTTCCCAACATTTTCGTCCAAATGCCCTCCGCGGACGCCCAGCACTCGCCGACGAGCTGCTCACTGACAGTCTGTTCGCTGCGATACTGCTCAGCAGAAAGCGCGGTCAGCAGCCCTGCCTGCTCCAGCCTTGCAACCCAGCGGCGTACCAGCCAGTGATATTTCGGCAAAATTTTCTCTGGATGCAAAACCGCTGCCAACGGCTCGACCTGATTCGCTGCAAAAAACCCGAGCTTTTGCAACGCATGAAGCATGGAATAGAGCACAGCCTGATCCAGGCTGGTCATCGCCGCTTCGATTTCCTGCACGCTGATGTGCGCCGCGATCTCCCCTGCCGTATCCCCGATGCCGCTGACTATTTGGGCAAATTCGGCCGCTTCCGCGCTGCGGTCGCGTTCCGGTTTGCGAGCTGGCTCCACGATTGCAAGCAGCGTCGGCTCGTCGCTCGCTTCATCCAGGACCACTCCGGCGGCGGCGACAGCAGGATGCTTGAGCAGAGCAGATTCGATTTCTCCCAGCTCGATGCGATGCCCGCGAATTTTCACTTGGTTATCTTCACGGCCAAGGAACTCAATCTCGCCGCCCGGCCGATAACGTCCCAAATCTCCGGTGCGATAAAGTCGCTGCCCATCTTCGGGGTGCAGGAAGAAGCGTTCCTGGGAAAGTCGCTCGTCACCCGCGTAGCCTTGGGCCAGGCCATCTCCGGTAATGTACAGCTCGCCTGTGACCCACACCGGGCAATCGCGCATGTGCGCATCGAGCACCCGGAAGCCCTGGTTAGCGAGCGGCTGTCCGTACGGAATGCTGCGCCAGTCGGGCAACAGTCCTTTGTACACATGATAAATCGACCAAATCGCCGCTTCCGTGGCTCCCCCCAAGCTGACTGTCTGCGCGAACGGCAGGCGCTTCGTCATCTGATCCGGCAGCGACAGGGGAATCCAATCGCCTGAGAGCATAGCCAGCCGCAGCTTGGACAAGCATACTTCCGGCGTGCCTTCCAAATAGGTGACGAGCATTTGCATCATGGCGGGAACAGAATCCCACACGGTGACTTCGTGCGCAAGAATCAGCTCTACCCAATGCGACGGGTCTGTCTGCCTGTCCGGTTGCGGCAGGACAAGCGCGCCCCCTACCGACAACGGGCCAAATATGTCGTAGACGGACAAGTCAAAATTGAGCTGAGCCAGTCCGAGCACCTTGTCATTCTCGTTGACCGCAAAGCGGCGATTGATGTCGACAATCGTGTTCGCCGCAGCGCGGTGGCTGACGACGACGCCTTTTGGCTGCCCGGTAGAGCCTGACGTGTAAATGATGTAAGCTGGCAAGTCAGGATTCGTGTCAGGCAAAATGAGCGGCGTCTGCTGCTCCGCCACCTGGTCGACGTCCACGCGTTGAAGCGCCTGCGGCCACTCTGCGTCTGATCCAGAAGCAGTCAGCACAAAACGAATGTCGGCTTGTTCGGTCATCGCCTGCCTTCGCAACAGCGGTTGCTTGGCATCAATCGGCACGTACACGCCTCCGGCAAACAGCGTGCCCAGCACGGCGGCTACCTGATCGACGCCTTTTTCCAGCGCAATCGCCACGCGGTCCTGCTCGCGGCAACCAAGTTCTTTCAGCTTTCCGGCGATCGCCGCAGCACGTCTGACCAGCTCTGCATAAGTCAGTTGACCATTTGCGTCAATCACCGCCGGGCGGTCCGGCGTCGCCATCGCTTGCGCCACGATCGGCTGGTGCAGCGCGTAGTCAGGCAGCGGAGCCTGTGTGGCGTTGATCTTTTGCCGCTCTGCTTGCTGCCATTGCGGCAGGGCAAGCTCGCCGCCTTCCTCCCAGCGCTGTTCCGATTCAACCAACGCTTGCAGCAAATCGGCGAATGCCGCAAACATGTCGTCTACCATCTTTTCCGGAAACACGCCTTCCCGCACGTCCCAGTTGACTTGCAACCCTTCGGCGCTGTCCATCGCCTGGCAGTCGATGAACACTTGTGGCGTCTGGCTGATGCCGTATTCGCCGATTTTGCCGGACAGCCGCTCTCCCTCTGCGATTCCGACAAGTCCGATCGCGCTGGTGAAGACAATCGGCATCAACGCTGCTTCGCGCCCGCGTCTGCGCGCCACCTCGCGCATGACCTCGACGCCGGAATAGAGGCGATGATCCAAATCCTCGAACAATTGCTTCTGAATCGCTTTTGCCCGTCCCTGGAAGGAACGCTCCGCTCCCCAGTCTACGGCCAGCAAACTGACCGAAGTGAAATCCCCGACGATATCTTGCACGCGATCATGCAGCGGCTGGCGGTTCAACAGTGTCAAGTTCAGGCTGAACGCCCGATTTCGGCTCCAGCGCTCGATGACGGCGGCATAGGCAGTCATCACAGCGGCAGTCGGAGTCAGTCCCCGCTTTTGCGCCCGCTGCTTGAATACGTCCCATTTGGCCGCATCCAGGCGAATGAACTCCCGGCGAAAACGCGCCTTGCCCGCCTCAACTTCTCCCTTGGCAAGCGGCAAATCCGGAGTCTGCGGCAAATCATCGATGCGCGACAGCCAGTACGCTTTGTCCCGCGAATAAGCTACTGTCTCCCGCAACGTGCGTTCCGTGAGCACGTAATCGCGGAACGTGATCGGCAGCTCGGGCAGCCTTTTTCCCGGCTCCTTGTAAAGCGTCTCAAATTCAGACAGCAACAGCCAAATACTCGCCCAGTCAGCAATGAGAAACTCCATGGAAACATGCAGCACGGCGCGATCTGCCGTTTTGGTCACGGCGATGCCGTAGAGCGGCCACTTGTCCGTGTCATAGACGCGATGCCCCATGTTTTCGCGGATCGCTTCCAGTGCACTCCCGGCTTTGGCTTTGTCCAACATGCTTGTGTCTGTATAAGGCACGTTGAAGCGCGGCACTTCTGCCATGACCCGCTGTTGTCCGTCGGAGTCAATCGTCGCACGCAGCATATCGTGACGCGCAATCAGTTGATTCCATACTTCCTCGACCCGTACCGGATCAAGCTGTTCGTAATCAAGCTCCAAATAAATGTGGCACGCCACGCCGCCGTAGCCGAACAGCTCATACCGTCCCAGCAAGTAAGCTGATTGCACATCTGTCAGGGGAAAAGGCGTAAAGCGGGCGGCCGGATCAGGCACAACCTCGACTGGCTGCGCCTCTTTTTGCAAAAGAGCCACGATTTCTGCTTTTTGTTCGCGAAGCATCTGCAAATCTTCGGGGGCCAGGCTGCCTTTTGGCGCCTTGTAACGCAGGTTCCCCGCTTCTTCCCAGATAGACACACCTTCCTCGCGAAGCCGCGTCAAAAGCTCGATACTACTGATCTGGATGTTTTGGGACATTTGCACACACTCCTATTTGGTCAGCTTGGCCATATCGTTGCAGTTGTCGGTGAAAACCAGTTCCCGCTCCGTTTTTTCTGCCTCTTGGCCTTTTTGGATGACAAACAGCTTCTGGCCGAGCAAAGCCAGCGGATGATCTTCGCCGGGCAGCACCGCAAGCTCGCCCACACCAGCGCCATGAAACACATCGCGCCACTGCTGAACAGTCATGAAGGTCGATTGCGTCTGTTTCCGATCATCGACAGGAGGCGTCATCATGAACGCCTGGGAGATCAGCATTTCCGTAAATTCTCTGGTCGGCTCGGTAATGAGCATCCACCCGCCAGGCACCAGACTCTCCATCAAACTGCGAATGATTTGATCCGTGTCGCGGGCATTGTTCAGCATGCCAGCCGCCACGACGATATCTACACTCCCTGGCTCCACACCTTGTTCAAACAAATTTTTGTCTATATCGACCACCGCAAAGCTCATCCACGGGCAATCCTTGAACCGCTGGCGAGCAGCCGCAAGGAAAAAGTGGGACACGTCCGTGTACATGTAGTCGACACGCAAACCTTTGGCAACTAGCGGTCGCAAGCGCGCGACGACGCCGTCCGTCGTGGCTCCTGTCCCTGCGCCTACTTCCAAGATGCGCAGCGAACGTTTGCCGGAAGCGATGCGGCTCGCCGCCTCTGCAACCGATTTGTTCAAATACTTGGCGACGAGCGTATCGCGGTAGAGCGCGTTGGCGACATCCATCCGGCCTTCCGGGAAAAGCAGCAAAGCTGCTTGCTGAGTGTCATTCATCAGCGCGGGAAGCTGATCGGCGTTGCTTTTCAGGTAGTCGATGACAAGTGGCGAACCAAGCTTGCCACTCCACGCTTCCTTCGCCATCATCCAGCGGCGTTCCACCTCTTCCCGGCTCATCCGCTGTCCGCACTGAAAAGCATCTTCACGGGCATCTATGTAGTTTTTGTCTTGCAAAACGTGCAGCCAGCGCCAGATGACAGGTTCGTGACGCGGTGCCACTTGAGCGAGCGAAAAAATGTCGGAGCTGCTGTATCGCCTATCGGGCTCAGCTAACGCCCCTTGCGATTGCAATGCCAACAGCATGGACGCTAGGGCAGCTTGCTCCAGGCGCTCTACGCCCTCCTTCACCACTCCCGCATCCACGCCTGCCAGTTCGCTTTCCGCCACCGTCGAGCACGTAAACACATCGCGGTTTGCCTCTCCCCCCTGAACTGTCGACTCTTCCGGTTCAGGCAGGTCATCGGAAATCTGCAAAGCCGCCTGCCGCAGCACGTCCAGCGAAATCGGCTGATGCTTCCCGTTTGCGCGCAGCACCGGATAGCCCAATGCCTGCGTCCAGTCTTGCCAGCCGCGAGAGCAAAGCAGCTCCTGCTGCGCCCGCATGTCGATCGCCGCCCGATCCACGTTGCCCAAAATCATCTCCCGCATCGCCAGCAGATCACGCCCGATCGCTTGCGGCCATTGCTTGGTCAAAATATCGCGATAGCTTGCCGTCTCGCACGTCCCGAGCACTTCTGTGCTGCTTTCGAGCATATGGGCAGGCGGAGAGGCCACCAACGTTCCGTGAATATCCGGCAAATCAGGCACATGCAGGCGCGGCTGCCAGACGACCGGACCGTGTGTATCCGTGAGCGACAAGCTCCCTCCTGCTGTACCGATCGTAATTTTGTGCAACAAATGCAAATGATTGTCGGGATCATCAGGGTCGACTTCATTGTGGGCCAAAAGCGTCACCGGAATTTTGCCGAGCTGTCCGATCAGCACCTGAAAAGGCCCTTCGTCTTTGATCACATGGTTGATCTTCCACGGGCGGATCGTCGGCAGCGCCTCTTGCAAAATGTGCATCAGCGGGTACGAAACTTGCGTGGCGCAAGCAGCCTCGATGTACAAGGCAGGCTGTTTGGCGAACAGTTCTTTGGCGCAAGCGATAAATCGCCGGACCGCAGGAAGATGCACATACAAGTCACCCGTCATGAAATAAACGCCGGATTGCCGCGCTTGCTTCAGGCACGCCGCCAAATCTTTTTGATGAATCGGCTGCTCGGACAGGACGTGAATGCCGCGCTCCAAAAGCTCCAGCGCCAGATTCGTGCCCTGTCCGCCCATCACGGTCGAGCGGAGAACGACGCACGCGAGATCGAGATTGGCCGGAAGCTGCCCCACTTCTGTAAACAAGGGAACACCCAGACGCTCGGCGCACTGTCGCGAACGCTCGCTGCCTTTTGCCAGCAAGCCGACCAGTTCATACTGCTCAGGCAGCGCCCGCACTGCTTCCAGGTAAAACTGTCCAAAACGAGTGCCGCATACGACGACACGCAGCTTGCGATTTGCTTTTTGAGTCATCGGGCACCTCCCGCTGTTCTTTCGCTTCGTTCAAGCGCAAGCTCCACGCCCTGGCGGCAAAGCGCCTGAGTCAAAGCTGCCTGTGATACGCCTTCGGATACGTAGTAGCAGCCCGCTTTTTTGTCTGCTTCTTCCGTCACGAGCTGGGCAACCGTCGCCGCCACGATGCCCGACAAACGGTTCCAGTCACCCCGGTACAACAGCGTCGCTGTCAGCCGGACGGGAGCGCCGTCGCGAAGTCCGTCTGCATGCAGATGGAACATCGTGTAATCGTCTACGTTCGGCTTTTTGGCTGCGAACTGCTGCAACAAAAGCTTGGCAGAGTGCTGCTTTTGCTCCTCGGTTTTGTACTGCTGAAGAGCCTTGATCATGACAAACTGATTCAAGATGCCGCTATGTTGATAGCTGTTGTAAAAGTAAGCCGCCTTGATGTCGTGGGCATGGGCCATCCGGCAAAATTCTTCGGTCAGGACGGGATACGTGTCCCGTTTGCCCGCTGGCTGGGGAAGCATGCAGCTTTTATGAAAAGGCCCGTCGATTTTGCGCACCTCTCCGTCACGGCAATAGCTCATCCCGTAGCCCGTGTCTTCCTCGATGCTGCACACGATGTCATAGGCAGCGTTCAGGGAAAAATCGCCTTGACCCGCAAAAAACAGTTCCAGCTGCTCGGTGCTGTCCAGCTCTTCCTCTGCTATGTATGAAGGGAATATCTCTGACAAGCCAGGGTACACTCCCGCTGAGATGACGAAGCGCAGTCCTTTTGCCTCGATCTCCGCTTTTCTCGTCAACAGCAGCCGATACAAATGCTCGTCGCCGGATACATCGACGTAGTGAACCCCTTTTTCCAGGCACGCCACAGCCACTTTATCGAGCACTTGCTTGGCAGGGCCAGCGCAGTTGATCACGATATCGCAGCGGCTGCAAAAATCAGCCAGTCTGGAAGCGTCGAACACGTCCACTTCCCAAAAATCGCCTCTGTCCTCGCATCCCGCCAGCAGTCCCCGAAGCTTCTCGGGATTCCGTCCTCCTAGCAAGACCCGATGCCCGGCAGCTGTGAGAATTGTCGCCAAAGCTGCGCCGCCAACCACTCCGGTCGCGCCGAGAATGCCGATTGTTTTTTTCTCCACGTGTTCTCTCCCTCTCTCGCCTGCTCGCTGCATCGATTCCGGCAAAAAAGCCGGGCTGCGCCCTTTTGCGCCCATGTGCGCAGCCCGTGTTGCCTTTTTTGCTGGTGAGCTATCCTTCGCTCAATTTGATGCTTGGCAGGCTTTCTTTTCCTAAATGGTTCCCTCGTCGTAGTTCATATCCGGCTGCTCGGCATCGGTTGCATTCGCCTCGATGAACGCGGCAAGCTGTCCGAGCGTCGGTGCTTCAAACAAATGCTGCAAGGACAATTCCACCTGATGCCGTTCCTTCAACAAGTTCAGGCACTGGATGGCGCGCAAGGAGTCGCCGCCGCGCATGAAAAAGTTGTCGTGGATGCCGATATCGGAGCAACCAAGCACTTCTCCCCAGATGCTGGCGATCATTTTCTGCGTGTCGCTTTCCAGGGCAGCAGGCGCTTTGCCTGGCGAACTCGTCTTCTTCTTGCCGAGCTGCGCCAGCGCTTTGCGGTCCACTTTTCCATTGGCGGAAAGCGGCAGCTGGTCAAGCTGTACGAACTCTGCCGGAACCATGTAGTCCGGCAAGTTTTGCCGCACGGCATCCGCCAGTTTCTCCGGCTGGAACAGCTTCACGGCAAGCGGGGCCTGCGCCACGAGCAGATGTCGCTCGAATGTCTCCGCCGTCTGTCCGGCCTGCGGGAACGCTTCGACGCTCGTAAAGCCGTGTTTGTCCAGCAGCTTCTGCCATTGCCCGACGGCGAGCAGCGGGAGCTTGCTTGCTTTTCGCTCGTCCTCCAGATGGGAGAAGCCATCTTCGAAAAATCCGACAGTGGTGAGCAGCAAACGGCTGTTGCGGGTGGCCTCGACGAGCAGCAGGATGCCTCCTGGCGCCAAGAGCGCTTTGAGATAGTCCAGTGTCGCGTCGAGGTTACGGGAACGGTGCAGCGTGTTATCCGCCACGATCACGTCAAAGGAATGCAGCTCATAGCCTTGGGCAAGCGGTGCCTGATTCATGTCAAACTGACCGTATTGAAGCGGTTCCGCCTCGCCAAAAGCTTGCTTCGCCCTGTCTGTAAAGAAGGTCGACTCGTCTGCGTACAAATACTTGCTTCGCTCGGCTGGCAACACCGATACGAGCGCTTGAGTCATGCTGCCAGCCCGCGTGCCGATCTCCATGATGCGCAGCTCGCGCTCTGCGGGGTGGCTGTCTGCGATAGTTCCGAGCACCTGTGCAGCCAGGCCGTGGTAGTAGTCGCGCGTCAAATCAAATTGGCTCAGGGCGGCAGGAGTGAGAAACGCCTCTTCGGCCAGGAACAGCTCTAGCGGGTCAAGCTCTCCGGTCAACAGTCCGATAAAGAGCGGATAATCCCGGCGATAAACGGCTTCCAGCGCCTGGGCAGCCTCGGTGCGGAACGAAATGTCGAGCATCGCGTCACTCAAGGAGCGGACGCAACGATAGACGCCGTCCTCTGTTTTTTCCAGCAGCCCTTCTGTGCGCAGCGCCTCCAGCCAATGTTGCAGCAAGCTTTCGAAACGCGGGTGAATTTGCAAGTGTCGCATCAGCTCAGCCGTCGAGTAGCTCTCCTGCTCGCGGGTGAACACACCCATATGCTCCAATGTTCGGCACATGTACATGGTGCTCACCGCTTCCGCTTCGCCGAGGAACGTCTGCACAATCTCCGCATCCAAGGCAGACGGGATACGGGCGGCCTGCTTTTTCCCCGACTCGCTGATTTCCTGCAAGGGAAGCGAGCACGCAGCCGGATCGGCTTTGGCTGTCACCAGCAGCTCGGTTTCCTGTTGGCCATCGAGGACGACGTAGCCGACGAGACGCTTTTCTTCCCCTGATTCATCCGGTACGGCTACGATCGCTTCCTTCACGCCGTTCTGGCGCTTGAGAACTGCTTCGATCTCGCCCAGCTCGATCCGGTGCCCTCTGATTTTGACCTGGAAGTCCTCCCGGCCGAGAAACTCCAGATTGCCATCTGGCAAGTACCGTCCCAAATCGCCTGTGCGATAGAGGCGCTCGCCTGTCCGCGGGTGGCGGATGAACTTGTCATTCGTTTTTTCTTCATCCCGCCAGTAGCCTTTGGCAAGGCCAATCCCGGCAATGTACAGCTGCCCCGGCACCCAAACCGGGCAGTCGCCCATCCATTCGTTCAGCACGTGGAAGCGCTGGTTGAGCATGGGGCGTCCGTACGGAATGCTCTTCCATTCCGGTTCGACCTGCTCGATCGGGTAAAAGTTCGACCAGATCGACGCTTCCGTCGCTCCGCCAAGCCCGATCACTTGCGCATGCGGGAAGTAGGCTTTGATTTTGTCCGGCAAATCGAGCGGAATCCAGTCTCCGCTCAACAAGACGAGACGCAGGCTTGGCGCTACGCTTGCCTTTTGGCCGGAAGCGTACTCGATCAGCATCTGCATCAGCGCCGGAACCGTGTTCCAGACGGTCACCTGCTCTTTTTCCAGCCATTCGATCCAATGCGCAGGGTCTTTTGCTTTGGCGGCATCCGGCATTACAATCGTGCCGCCTGCGGCAAGCAAGCCGAACACGTCGTACACAGACAAGTCGAAGTTCAGGTTGGACAGAGCCAACACTTTATCGGTTGTGCTTACGGCAAACCGTTCGTTTATGTCGAGGATCGTGTTGACCGCGCCGCGATGGTCGATCATGACTCCTTTTGGCGCTCCCGTCGAGCCGGATGTGTAAATGACGTACGCCAAATCTTCCGGTCGTTCAGGGAATGACAGCAAGCTGGAGGCGCTGCCTTCGACCCGATCCACAGCCAGGCACTGGACATCGGCAGGCCAGCCCAATCGCTCCGCAAGCCATGATTGCGTCAGCACGAAGCGGACTTGCCCGTCACGCAACAGCTGGGCGCGTCGCTCTTCCGGATGAGCGGGATCAATCGGCAAGTACGCAGCACCCGCTGCCATAATGCCCAAGGTGGCGGCCACCTGCTCCCAGCCTTTTTCCATCACGATCCCGACCAGCGTGCCAGGCTCTGTTCCATGCTGCTTCAACCATTTGCCGATCACGCTCGCCAGTTGGGACAGCTCCGCATACGTCAGCGTCCGTTCCGCCGAAATGACGGCTGGCTGGTTCGCTTTGGCCGCGACTTGCTTGGCAAACAGTCCGCCAAGCGTCTCGTCAGTGAGCGGCGCGTCGGTGGCATTGGCCGCCCGTCTTGCTTCCAGCCGCGGAATGGCGATCAGGCTTGGCGCTGTCTCCTGCCATGCGGCCTGTTCTTCCGTCAAGCGGTGCAAAAGCTGGCAATAAGCGGCAAACATGTCAGACAGCATGCCTGCGGGGAACAGCCCTTCCACGGCATCCCAAATGAGCAAAAGCTCGCCGTCCTGCTCGACGACTTGATGATCCAGCCAAATTTGCGGGGTCTGGGTAATGTTGTAGACGAGCTTGCCCAGCCATTTTCCGTCCGTCCCGCTGCCGCTCCACTCATCTACGCCAAGCGCGCTCGTAAAGACGACTGGCATAGAAACGCCGTGATGCTCGCCGCTTCGTCTCGCCAGCTCCCGCTGCACGGTCACCCCGCCCACGAGCGGATGATCCAGGTCGCGCCATAGCTGCTGCTGCAAATTGCGGCCCCGTTCCAGCAGAGTCGCCCCTTTGGACAGCTCCACAGCCAAGAGCGTCAAGGTGGTGAAGTCTCCGACGAGCGCATGCACCTGCGGATGCAGCGGAAGACGGTTGAACTGCGTCAAGTTGATCGTAAAACGCGAACTTCTGCTCCACGCTCCGAGCGTCTCGGCATACGCCGTCAGCAAAATGCCCGATGGGGTCAGCCCAAACTCGGCTGCGCGCTCCTTCAACTTCCGCCATTTGTGGCGATCCAGCTTCGCTTCCAACCGCTCAAACCGCTGTGCGGTCATCGTGTCGGGATTTTGCGCGAGCGGCAACTGCGGAGCTTGCGGCAAGTCATCCAAGCGCGCTGTCCAGTAGTCCAAGTCGCGTTGGTACAGCGCTGACGACTTCAACTCCTCCAGTGCGAGAACGTAATCGCGGAAGGACAGATCGAGCTTCGCGAGCGGCGCGTCCGGCTCATGGTACAGCCGCGTCCATTCGCTCAGGAGGTGGAACATGCTCCAGCCATCGAAAATCAGGTTGTCGAAGCTGATATGCAAGCGAACCCGACCGTCATGCAAGCGGGATGCCCGCACGTCAAACAGCGGCCAGACGTCAGGCGCAAGCACCTGGTGCGACATTTCCTCGCGAATCGCCAGCAGTTCTTTCTCCACGATCTCCGTTGGCTGCTGGCGCAAGTCCGTGATCGCAATCTGGTAGCGCGGCACCTGCGGCAAAATTTGCTGCTGCAAGCCGTTTGGCAAAACGACTGCCCGCATCATTTCATGGTGGTCGATCAAGCGCTGCCAAGCTGCGTTGATCCGCTCCAGATCGAGATTTTGCCCGTCGATCTCGAAATAGCAGTGCGTCGACACATTCCCCAGAGCGTAAACGCCGCTGCGGCCCAGCCAGTACGCCTGCTGGATGTCCGTCAGCGCAAACGGCTGCTCTCTCTGCTCAGGGGCAGGCACAATTTGCGGCCAGACAGCGGTTGTCTGCGCCTGTTGCCCGTTTTCTTCGAACACCGCCTGAACGTGCGCCGCCAGTTCGGCAATCGTCGGCTTGTCAAAAATTTTGCCCAGCGAAAGTTCCACGCCGATGCGGCTGCGCACCAACGCAGCAAGCCGCGTCGCCAGAAGCGAATCCCCGCCCAGCTCGAAGTAGTTGTCGGTCATGCCCACTCGCTCGACGCCAAAAAGCTGGCACCAAATCGCGGCCATCTCTGTTTCCAGCGGCGTTTGCGGTGCGGCGAACGCTTTCTCCGCTTTCGTCCGCGTCAGACTGTCCGGCGCAGGCAATGCCTGGCGATCCACTTTTCCGTTTGCCGACAGCGGCAACGCATCCAGCAGGAGGAACGCGGTCGGCACCATGTAATCAGGCAGTTTGTGCTTCAGGAAGTCAGCCAGCCGCAGCGGATTGAAGCGCTGTCCATGCTCGGGGGCTTGCGCCACTATTACGTGCTGTCCAAACACATTCGCCGCGTCGCGCTCGTTCGGAAACGCCGCTACTTGTGCAAACGACTGCTTCAACACGCGCTGCCACGCAGCTTGTGCCAAAAGCGGCTTCTGGTCATGGCGACGCTCGTCTTGCAACCCGGTGAAGCCGTCCTCCAAAAATGCCGTACTGACCTGCTGCAAACGGCTGTCGCGCGTCAGCTCCAGTATGAGCAGCACGCCGCCCGGTGCCAAAAGCGACTGCGCGTGGCTGAGCGCCACTCCGATATCCCGCGCCCGATGCAACGAATCGGCAGCGATGATGACATCGTATTGATGGGCCTCGTACCCTTGAACAAGCGGGTCTTTTTCCATGTCAAGCAACTGGCATTGCACATGAGGCAGCTTGCCGAATCTGCTCTTCGCCTCCTGCATGAAGAAGGTCGACTGGTCTGTGCACGTATACGCCGCTACCTCTTCAGGCAGGACCGCCAGGAAAGCCTCGGTCAAATCCGCGCTTCTCGCCCCGATCTCCAAGATGCGCAGCGGCTTTCCGCTTTCGGCAAACGGCGCGGCCAACTGTTTCAGCATCAGCTGCGCCAGGCGATCTCTTTCTTGGGCAAAAGGAAGCGTCTGCAACAGCTCTCGCGGAGCAAGACCTGGCTCCGTGGTGAAGAAATGGGTCAGCGGGTCCACCGCTCCGGTCAACAGCCCGGCATGGGCGCCGTCCAGCTTTTGCAAATACGCAAGCAGTGCTTGTGCGTACGTCTCCCATCCAGCCGGCGCTTCACTCGCCACAGGCGGCTCGAACCATTCGGCGCGAATCTCGCCGACCATGACGTATGTATCCGCTTCGCCTTTTTGGACAAGTCCCTCTTCCGCAAGCGAGTTCAGCCATTGCTGGACAAGGGCGCGATACCGTTCCAAAATGCCGCATTGCTGCATCAGTTCATCGAGGGTAAAGCTGCTGCCAGGAGCAAGCTTTGCGCCTGCTTGCTTCAATGCTTTGCACATATACCGGACAGCCAGTTGTTCCAGATACGCCCAAAAAGCTGCGAAAGCTTCCGGGGTCTGGATGTCCGGATCGCCTTGCCACTGCTCGGCCTGATCTTTTGCCGAGTCGAGCAGACTCGTCCACACCGCTTCCTGGAAGGCTGGCTCCGCTTCCATCCGCTCAAACAGCCCGGCATCGGCTGCCCGATCGGCAACGAGATAGCCTACCAGATGACGATTGCCACGCGGATCGCCTACAGCGGAAACGACCGCATCCCGCACGCCCGGATGCTGCTTCAACGCTGTCTCGATTTCGCCCAGCTCGATCCGGTGACCCCTGATTTTCACCTGGAAGTCTTTGCGTCCGAGAAACTCAATCGTTCCGTCCGGCCAGTACCGTCCCAAGTCGCCTGTGCGGTACCAGCGGCCGCCCTGCCCATTTACGAAGCGCTCTGCTGTCAGCTCGGCATCGCCGCGATAGCCGAGTGCCACGCCCGCTCCGCCAATCCACAACTCGCCAGCCACCCAGTCCGGGCAATCCCGGCCTTTTGTGTCCACCACGCGATAAGACTGGCGCGCCAATGGACGTCCATACGGAATCGAAGTCCACTGAGCAGGGAGCGGCAGCTTGACGTCGTGCGCATTCGACCAGATCGACGCTTCTGTCGCACCGCCCATCGCCACCAGCTCGCTCGCTGGCGCTGCTTCTTTCAGCCGCCCTGGCAAATCGAGTCCGATCCAATCGCCTGACAGCATCGCCAGTCGAATCGGCAACGGCCCATGTCCCGCACTTTTCGCTGCAATCAGCAGCATATCGAGTAGCACAGGCACCGAGTTCCAGAGCGTAATCTGGTGCTCTTGGACAAGCTGCGCCCACTTGCTCGCATCCCGTCTGGATTCCTCGTCGATCAAGACGATGGAACCGCCTGCCGCCAAAAGTCCGAACACGTCGTAAACAGACAAATCGAAATCGAGCGAAGACACGGCCAGTACACGGTCAGAAGACGTGACCTGATAGCGCTTGTTAATCTCGCAAATCGTATTCCACGCCCCGGCGTGACTGATCTCCACTCCCTTTGGCTCGCCTGTGGAACCGGACGTGAAGATGATGTACGCCAGACTGTCGACCGCTGCCGTTACAGGCTCAGCCAGCGCTTCGGCTTTTTGCGCATCCACCACCGTCAAGACTTGCGACCCGGTCGGCCACTCCAGCTTGACAGCGTGTTCGGCATCCGTCAGGGCGAAGCGAATGCCTGCTTTGGCAAAAATCCGCTCGCGTCTGCTCGCTGGCTGCCCGATCCCCACCGGAACGTAGCATGCGCCAGCCGCCATAATGCCGAGCACGGCCACGATTTGCTCAAACCCGCGCGGCAAGCTGACCGCCACTGGCTCGCCGTTCGCAATGCCCTGCCCGCTCAGAAAAGCCGCGACCTGCAAGGCTCTTTTTGCCAGTTCGCCATACGTCAGGGGCGTTGCGCCGTTCCCGTCAATAAGCGCCGTGCTTTGCGGGTTTTGCCCGGCATTGCGGAAAAAGGCTTCGTGCAAACATTGCGGCGCAAACGGCGCAGCGTGCTCGTCCGCTGGCTCCTGTCTCTGCTTGGCGAGATCAGGCAAACATTGCGGCGCTGCCTGCCAGTCGTTTTCCGGGGCAACCAGCCAATCCATCAGCTTGCCAAAAGCGGCAAACATCTGGTCGATCATGCCAGCAGGGAACAACTCTTCGACCGCGTCCCACGCCAGCAGCAATCCCCCGTTCATTTCGTACGACTGGAAATCGAGCCATACTTGCGGCGTCTGCGAGATCATGTAGGAAAGCTCGCCCAACGTATCGCGGCATTCCTCGTTGATCAGCGGCGTCCCCAAATTGCACGCGAACACTACCGGAGCGAAATCGCGCTCTCCCTGGCGAACGCGGGCAAGCTCACGCTGCAACTGCACGCCTGAATAAGCTGCGTGGGCCACATCCTCGTGGAAGCGCGACTGGATGGCATGCACCCGCTGCAAAAACGACTCCGGCTGCTTCATGTCGACCGCAAGCAGCAGCAAATTGGTGAAGTCAGCGACGACTTCCTCAATCCCCGGCTCACTGGCTTGGCGATCAAACAGCGGAATGTTGATCAAAAATTCCGAGTGCGTGCTCCAGCGATCGAGCACTTCCGCATAGGCTGTCAGCAAAACCATCGCAGGCGTGACTTTGTGCGATTGCGCCCGCTTTTGCAGGCGCATCCAGTCCGCTTCATCCAGTCGATGCGTTCTTCGCACGAAAACAGGCGACTTGACCATTTCCGGCTTCACGGCAAGCGGCAGGCCAGGCGCTCCCGGCAACGTCAGCAGCCTGTCGTGCCAGTAACGGGCAGCCTGTTCCACATCAGCCGCTCTTCGCTCTGACTCTTGCTGCAAATAGCGGGCAAAGCTCCACTCGGCAGGCGCCGCAGGATCAAGCTCGCGCCCGTAGGCAGCTGCCAAATCGCGCAGGATGATGTGCAAGCTTTGGACGTCAGCGACGAGCAGATCGAGGTCAAAGTGCAGACGAGTCCGGTCACCCGTGAGCAGGCTCAGCTCCAATCCGGCCACTTCGCCAAGCTCGACCGCCAGCTTGCGGTGGGAAATCCGCTCGCGAATGCGCATAAGCTCCTGTTCTTGCTCGTGCTCTGCAAGGGCACGCAAATCGTGGACAGGGATTGCCTTTTCGTAAGGCGCATCCAGCACCTCTTGCCGCCCATCTGCCAGAAACCTGGCGCGCAGCATCGGATGGCCGCGCAGCACTTTTTGCCACGCTGCCAAAAGTCGCCCATGCTCTACGCCAGTTCCGTCGATCTCCAGATAGGCGTGGCAGCCCACTCCGCCAAGCGGCTGATCATCCTGGCGACCAATCCAGTACGCATACTGCACGTCTGTCAAGGCAAACGGCGCCTTCCCTGCTTCTGCGGTCTGCGGCTTTGCCTGACTCGCTTTGGCATTCGCTGGCTCCGTCGCTCTCTGGCTGCTTTTTTGCAAAAGCGCCCACCAATCTCCCAGGCGCGGGGAGGCGATCAGTTCGGCAAACGTCACCTTCGCCCCTTCCTTGCGCCATTTGTTGACCATCCTCATCATCTGCAAGGAGTTCAGTCCAAGCTCAATCAGGTTTTGTTCGTCAGCAAACTCGACCGCCCCGGGCAGCATCGATTGAATCTGGCGGCGCACCGCGTCATAGCCAAGAGAAGCCGCCACTCCCGCGGAATTGCTGTCATCAAGCACTTGCTTCATCACGGTTTCCTCCTTTCTGTCAAAAGTGCCCCTATTGTTGCTTCACGGCCTCCAGCTCGCGGCTCGCCATGACGAGCTGACGGGAAAAACTGCTCAGCTTCTCGCGCGTCTCTTCCAGTTCGCGCTCAGGCAGCGACATTTCGACTACGCCAGCCCCGGCATGTAGCCACGCTTGGCCGTCTTTTTGGTAGATCGTCCGCAGCACGAGCGCCGCGTCCATCGCTCCGCTCTGGTCATACGTCATGACGCATCCGCTGTACAAATTGCGCGGTACGCTCTCCAGTCTGCCGATCGCTTCGATCGACTCCCGTTTCGGAATCCCTGACGCCGTCACAGCCGGGAACAGCGCCCGGAACGCATGCCAAGAATTGCGGCCTTCCATGAGTTTTCCTTTCAGTCTGGAAGCGATATGCTGCACCGTTCCTCTGCTCGCCACGGTCATGAAATCAGTCAACAAGATCGTCGAAGCATCGCAGACGCTTCTCATCTCTTCAAAAGCCAGCTTGACCGAAACGGCGTGCTCGGCAATTTCTTTCGGATCGTTGAGTAGCTCTGCTTTCAGCTTGTCGCTCTCCGCTTCGCTGCCCCCTTTGGAACGCGTGCCCGCCAGCGGATAAGTGCTGACCCAGCCTTCTCTGTCCACCTCGACAACCGTTTCCGGACTGAAGCCCGCCGCATTCATCCCTTCCAGACGAACCAGGAACGAACGTGCCGGAGTGTTGACTCTGCGCCCGGCGACGTAGCTCGCAACCATGTCCAGCTCTTCGGACACCGGAATTTTTCTGGACAAAATGACCTTGTGGTATTTGCGCTCGGAAATTTCCCGAACCGCTTCCGCAACTCCCTGCATGTACGTCTCCGCCCCGTGCGTATCTGCCTGCGGAACAGCCAGCTTTTCTTTTCCTGCGCGCTCTGCCAGACTGCTCTGCGGTGCTTTGCCAGCCAACTCCGCGAACACTTCACGCAAAAGCTGCCCCAGTTGCTCGCTGTGCTCTTTTGCAAGCGTCCGCAAAAGCACCTCGCCCTTGTGGAATCGCACCTCTGCTTGCGGAATGAACAGCTTGAGCAGATTCGGGTCTTCGGTAGCAAGCGGCAGTCCGTTGTAGTAACGGGCCATGCCGAAGTTCACGGTGCCGTATGCGCGCCAGTCGGCCAGCGGCACAGCGGCGAAGGCTCGTTCGATCGTCTCGCCGAGCTCTGCGTTTTCGTAGGTTGCCGTCTCGCCGCCGCAAACCATTTTCGTCTGCTGCGCATCTACGGTAGCCAGAGCGTGGATGCCCATTCCGATCGACAGCTCATCCCCGTTTTCGTAGAGTACATAATCTTCAAAAAGTCCACGCTCGACGATTTCTGCCGCCGCCAAATGAACATCTCCTGCAAAAGCAAACGTTTCTTCCCGATAAGTGTTGATCGGCGCAGTTGCCTCCACTTGTTTCGCCATAGCCATCTCCTTGAGCTTGTTTTTATTGACCTTCCCCACACTGGTCAGCGGCCAGCTGTGCGCAAATTCCAACTGGTCAGGCATTTTGTAGCGCGCAACGCCCTTCTTCTGGAAAAAGGCGTGAATATCCGCCAGCGTCAACTCCAGATTGTCCGTGATGACGAATGCGCAACTTCTCTCCCCCAGCGTGGAATCAGGCAGTGTAATCAGAGCGGCATCCCTGATGTCCGGGTGGAGACGCAAGTACGACTCGACTTCGGCTGGCATGATTTTTTCGCCCGCGCGGTTGATCATTTCCTTGATCCGTCCGCCTACCTGGATATTGCCTTCCGGCGTGAACCGCGCTTTGTCTCCCGAGCGGTAAAAGCCGTCTTCCGTGAAGCTTTCGCGATTTTGTTCCGGTGCCAGGTAGTACCCGCGAATCGTGTACGGCCCGCGGACGATCAGCTCTCCGTATTCACCTGGTGCCACATCGTCTCCGTTCTCATCGACGATCCGTACCTCGTCTGCTTCGGAAATCGGACGCCCCTGGGTCGTCATGATGACTTCGTCGGAATCGCCCAGCGACGTGCCGCAAATCAAGCCTTCCGCCATTCCGAACACTTGCTGGAGCTTGCACGTCCACTCCCGCATGATGCGGCCAGCCACCTTGTCATCGAGCATCGAGCCGCCCACCTGCAACACTTTCAGGCTGGACAAATCGCTCTCCGTATCCCATTCCAGAACTTCCAGCCAGACGTTGACAAGCGCAGGCACCAATGCCGTAATCGTCACTTTTTCTTTTTCAATCAGCGGAAAAGCTTCATCGCAGCTGGTCGTTTGACACAACACAACCTTGCCGCCGACCGAAAACGCGCCGAGAATGCCAGGGCAACACAGCGGAAAATTGTGCGCGATCGGCAGAACAGCAAGATAGACGCTCTCGTCCGTCAGCTCGCAGCGAGCAGCCATTGCTCGCGCATTGTAGGCGTAGTCGGTGTGTGTGCGCGGAATCAGTTTTGGCGTGCCTGTCGTACCGCCCGACAACAGCAGCAATGCCGTATCTGTATAAGCCGGGCCGTCGAACAACATCGGCGGTCCGCTGATCGTCGCCAGATTCGTGCCGATGCCGCTTTCTCCATCGGTCAAAACGAACTGCACGCACGCGTGTTTTTTGACCAAATGTTCCGCCAGCTTTGTATAGTCAAAGCCCAGAAACGTGGTGGGAATAATATAGGCAACGGGCTTAGCGAGCGAAAAAATCCCGTCCAGTTCCGCCTCCCTGTGGGCAGGCAATACGAGAATCGGCACTGCCCCGATGCGAAACAGGGCAAAGCATGTCAGGACAAAAGCAGTCCGGTTCGGAAGCTGGACCGCGACTTTGTCGCCTTTGCGGATGCCCATGCGGTACAGGCCAGAGGCAAGCGCATCTGCCTTCACATCCAGCTCCTGATAAGTCAGTCTCGCTTCATCCTCGACCAACGCCACTTTGTCCTGATACTTTTCCGCCCAGCGGCGCAGTTGCTCCCCCAGAGTCAACGGCTCCCAAAACCCGCGTTGTACATACGTTTCTGCTGCTTGCTCAAACCAATCGGTGCTTGCTCTCATTCGTTCCTCCTCCAAGATAGCCGCGGGTGTATGTCCGTACCCCAAGCCGAATGATGCAGGTCATTGCCAAATTCGCTGTCGGTCATGCTGGTTTGTCTACCAACCAAAATATTGATACTGATTCTCATTGTCAATTCCTTATGTAGTCTATTTTTTCTACATTTTGGAAGGAAACGGCGCATTTTCTTCCGCTTTCTCCCGTTTCCTTCATTTCTCGGGGATGATTTTACATTTACTTACATAAAAATAAGGACTTTCAAAAACCAAGCAAGTTGATATGTATAATAGAAGTTTCTCGTTTCCACACGGTTTTTCTCAGCGGCTAGACACGCAAAAACACCGGATGTATCTGCTGTTCTCCCTGATCAAAAGCAATCGCCGCGGAATATCCTGCTGCCGCGCTGAAATCCAAAATCGTCCATGTATTCCGAGCTGCTCCCTCTCCATTTACGCGAAAAATCCCCTGCTCGCCATCCTCTGCAATCCAAAAAGAATCGAGAGGGCGTGACAAGCCCTCCCCCGTCGCCTTGACAAACGCTTCCTTGCGCGCCCAGCAGTCGAAAAACATTTGCTGCTGCTTCCCGGCGGCAGCCGCATGCAGCAGCTTCTGCTCGACGGGATGGAATTGCTGCGCCAACTGCGGCCATTCGGGTATGTCCCGAATCCATTCCACGTCAATTCCCACGCTGCGCCCTCTCGCAAAGACAGCCGCAACCAGCTCCCCGGAATGGGACAGGTTAAACGCGAGCTTCCCTGCTCTGCGCTCTGTGCGCAGTTCGGGCTTCCCGCGATGATCCGCCGCAATCTGGACGCGCTCGACAGGCATGTCTTCATAGCGCCCGCACAAGGAACGCACGAGGGCATGGGCGACGGCGAATCGCTCCCGATCCGCCGCAAAATAAAACCGCTCCATCCGCTCGACTTCTTCTTGGGTCAGCGCCTCGCGCAGCGCATGTTCCTTCCCGCGAAAGGCAGGGACGTGCGCCAGCCAAATGTGCAGCTCCGCTTCTGCAAGTTGCAGAGCTGTCCGATCGGCATGACGATCCATTTGCCACTCCGCCACGATCACTTTCGGGCGAGCGTTATCGGCGGTTGACCTCATCTCCGCTCACTTGCTGCTTCGTTCCCTGCCATTTTCAGATGCCCCGCCAAAATCGGGGAGAGCTGCCGCAACAGTTCCTCTCTGTTCGTCGTCAGGAAAAAATGCTCGCCTTCGATGATGCTCATCGTAAAGTCGCCAGCCGTATGTTGCGCCCAGGCCGCCATTTCCGCCTCGCTCGCCTCTCGGTCATGTGTGCCGCAAAAAGCAGAGATCGGACATTCGAGCGGCGGCTCCTCTTTGAACAAATACGTGTCGTCCAGCGTGAAATCTGCGCGCAGCAGCGGCATGAACAGCTCCATCAGCTCTTTGCTGCGCAAAATCGCCTCCGGTGTCCCGGCAAACCGCCGCAGCTCCTCGACGAACAGTTCCTGCGGCAAATGGTACAGCGGATTCGGCTCCGGAATATGCGGAGCACGAGCCCCTGACACAATCAAACGGCTTGGCGCAAGCTGCCAGTTTCTGCGGACGGAGCGCGCCAGCTCGAACGCAATTTTTGTGCCCAAGCTATGCCCGAAAAAAAGAAACGGCCGATCCAGGTAAGGCTGAATCGCCTGGCTAATCGCCGCAACCAGCGTATCCATCTCGCGGATGGCGGATTCCATCAGCCTGTTTTCTCGGCCAGGAAGCTGAATCGGGTACACCCCTACTCCTGCGGGCAGCTCTTGCGCCCATCCCCTGTAAATCGATGCTCCTCCCCCGGCAAAAGGGAAGCAAAAAAGGCGGATTTGGTCGTGTTGATCAGGCTCGGCAAGCAGCCATCTCTCAGCCGGTTTCACCATGTCCATAGTCGTTCCTCCATTCGGTTTTACAGACGGTCAGCTATGTCGTGCGCCATTCGTCCATTGCTTACGTAACAAGCATGATAACGATTATCACCTTTTACAAATTTATACAATGTCCATTTGGCTGCTTTTTCGCCAGATCAGGGCTTGCTTCCTCTCTCATTCTCGCCTTAGGTCGTTCACAGTCATTTTTTTACAATCGGGAAGGTACACCCATCCCTTTCCATGCCAAACGAACTAGAAATTTTAACTGCGGACGAGAAAAAAGGCAAAAAAAGGAGATTATTGGCGATATTTGAGAAAAAACGTCCCAAAAAATAGAAATTTTAGCTTTCTTTTTACTCTGATAACAATTATCATTATCAGTGTCTTGTACTTTTTCATACTTCCGTGACATCGACATACCTTGTGACCATGCTTTGTTGGATGGGGATTTTGGGAAAAGGAGGAGAATGAACTCGCTTGTCTCATCCGTCTGGCCAACTCGCCGACGGACACCATTTTGAAGAAGAGGAAGGATGCTACATGCAAGCTCAAACGCTGGCTGTCCCGAATAGATGGACCATGCGCGACTTTATTACCTTGGCTATTTTCAACGTCATCATGCTCATCATCATGACTTTTTGTCCCGCCGTCTCGGTTATTTCACCACTTTTGGTCGGCGGCCTTACCGGCTTGCTCAACGGCCCGTTTTACATGGTTATGTCCAACAAAATCAGAAAACCGGGAGCGCTGTTTCTCACCGCGATCATTACGGGTCTGTACTTCGTCGGTTTCGGCTATGCCAACTACATGCTGACACTCGCTGTCATCGGGCTGATCGGGGAACTGATCCTCTGGAAAAAAGATGTTTCCGTCCATTCCGCTCGCAATGCCATCGCTTACGGAATTTTTTATGTCGGCTATTCCCTGTGCGGAGTCGTTCCGCTTATTTTCTTCCGCGACTCGTACATGGCGATTTTGAAAAAAACGTACTCGGCGGCGGCTATTGAAAACATGCTTTACTATTTCGATACGCCTAAAATGATCTTGCTCATGTGCTCGATCTCTTTGGTCGGCGGACTGCTCGGCGCTTACTTTGGCCATCTGATGCTGAGAAAGCACGTAAAAAAAGCGAAGCTCGTATAAACAACGGAGCGAGAAAGCAGCGACAAAAAGAACCTTGGCGGACAACGCCGCTCAAGGTTCTTTTGACATATTATGTGGGCGTGCTCGGGCTTGGCAAATTTGCAAAAGCAGCTTTGTTGATGCCCGCCAGATTCATCGTTTTGCGCAGCTCTTGGGCAAACTCCATGTAGAACAGCTTCTGGTTGTTGCCTCCTGCATACTTTCTCAGCTCGTAATCATTGATCAGCAAAGGATACAGATCTGCTAGATCATGCACCAATACTTTTTGCATATCGTGCTTCGCAATCGATGGCTCAAGCCTGCATTCGTCCACTAAAGCCTGCAACGTCTCCGCCAACGCCTGTTCATCGTACGCTGGATGAGCCAGCAAGTAGTTCAAATCGTAGAGGTCTTTAAATCGCGGGCGCACGATCGTCTGATGCAGCTTCCACGCCACCTGGATCGACAGCGGCACCGTGTACGGTACGCAGAAGCTGTCGCCCAGCACAGGCCGGTACTCCAGTGAGACAGGCGCAAGCTGCATGTCGAGGTGAAAGGAAATGTCCAGATACAGCTCGTGATACCGATTGGCTTCGCGCTTTTCTCCCGCAAAATAGTAGGCGATATCGGTATTCACAGTCGGAAAATCGTCCGCCATCGCATAGTCGATCCTTCGCCAAAAGGCGTTCTCGCGGAAACTCCTGAACACGATGCCATCTTGCAAATCCATCTCTGTCGCCCGGATTAATGCGCTTGTAAACGTCTCGTGCGCATGCTCTGCATCGCGAATTTTCCCCGCGTACAAAAAATCGATGTCATCCACGTCCCGCATGTCCGGATTCGCCAAATACTGCCGTGTCAGCAAGCTGCCCTTCAAGACAAACGGCATGTTCACCAAAGCCATTCTTTTTAGCAACGCTTCCAACACGACAAGTTCCCTGGTATCCTCATCCAGGCTGCTCAGGTTTAGATGCAGCTTTTCATTCCCGTTCATAGTGCTATCCCCTTCCTTTCCTGCGCCCTACGAAATCCAGCCGCTGTCCAGTTCCTCTCTGCTGTCGTAAATGCACAACTCGAATTGTTCTTTTACAAGCGCGATTTGCTTTTCCTGCAAAGCAATATGAATCTGCTTGACCCGCTCGTAAAACTGCGCTTCGCTCTCGTACTCCCGAACCGTCACAAACCTGACTTTTCCGTTCGGATTGAGCGAGTTTCGAGAGAGATGTCCACCGGACGGCTTGCACAGTTGTTTCAGTCCGTCGACATCCTCGATCTCCACTTTTCCATGCCATTCAAAATACGGCTTGAATCGCTCTGTAATCGGCGCGTGAAAATAGGCCGTTTCTTTTGGCGAAATCTCTACTTTTTTACGGACAACCGTAAATCCGCCCTCCTGAAACACAGCGGCAATCCTGTCCATCTCGCTCTTGGCTGCCTGAAAGTCCGGGCGCTGGATCACCCCCGTCATCATCGGCTGGTGGATGTAATTCCCTTTGTCGAGGACGATCATCAGCGGTTTTACTTGCTGCGCTTGGCAGATGCCGATAAACGCTGCTTTGTCTTCTAAAGCGACATCGTCAAGTGTGACGTGAAATTCGAACTCCATGGAGTCACTTCCTCTGTTTGCTGATTTTTGCCTTTGTTTTTTCCACTTGGAAAAAGTTGCTTCTCTCTCCTTGTTAACGGCAAATTTGTCTCCAGATTTTAGGAGTTTATGAGAGTCGGGCGCAAAAAACCGCCAGTTCCTTGGCGGGTTGGCGGTTTTTTATCGGTTGTTTTTTCGCTTTTGTCATTAACGCTCACGATTTTTGTCAAGTTGGAGCTCTAGCGAATAGCTTGGCCTTCGTCTTGAGCTTCCCGTCCTTGAGGGGCGTGCCTTCCAGCAGGTCATTTTTGCCGGAGCCGTGCAGGGGTCCGCTTCTTCCCTTTCCGCCGTCCGAATCACTATTAGCGTGCGGCTTTTTGGAACCATGCGGCGCATCCACGTCCAGCTTCGCAACCAATTTACCGCCTTTTAATGCTGCTGTGCCCATTCCATCGCTATACACCGTCAGCACGGCTTCCGCTACGACCATGTCTTTCTTAAATTCGTTTTGCCCTTTTGCGTAACTTTCATCGACCGAGCGGGTCCACAGACCGCCGTGCAAATTATCCTGTTTGTACTTCTCGTCTTTTACAAAAGGGTCGATGTAATCGTTGTATAATCCTGTCCCGATCGAGACGGCTGCTTCGCCTGCATCTTGGGCTACGTCCTGCCATGATTTTTTGCCTGAAGCCACGTTCTCTACATATTCGGCTGTGTTGGTGGCGACTTCCACCGCTCCTTTGGCCAGATTGTTCCTCTCGGTCAGCGAACCGACTTCGGAGCCGCTCACAAACTCATGCAAGCTTTGGGCTGGGCGTCATCGCCTCCCAAAACCCCCGTCACAACCAGGTCGCCCGCGTCTACCGCCGCGCCCCACAAACCAGCCAACGTATCCCCAAAAGCAGCAAATTTCCCTTCCACCTCTGCGATCTGTTATCCAAGGTTCGTTTCGCC
>NZ_RHHV01000007.1 GCF_003710905.1 Brevibacillus parabrevis | reverse complement strand
CCCGCAACCCCGGTGGCTCCCGTCTCCCCGGTGGCTCCCGTAGCTCCAGTTGCTCCCGTGACTCCAGTTGCTCCCGTAGCTCCGGTTACTCCTGTGGCTCCGGTTGCTCCCGTGGCTCCGGTTACTCCCGTAGCTCCAGTTGCTCCCGTAGCTCCAGTTGCTCCCGTGGCTCCGGTTACTCCCGTAGCTCCAGTTGCTCCCGTTTCTCCGGTTGCCCCCGTGGCTCCGGTTACTCCCGTAGCTCCAGTTGCTCCCGTGGCTCCGGTTACTCCCGTCTCTCCTGTCGCTCCCGTGACTCCGGTTGACCCCGTAGCTCCGGTTGATCCCGTGACTCCGGTTGCTCCCGTAGCTCCGGTTACTCCTGTGGCTCCGGTTACTCCCGTAACTCCGGTTGACCCTGTCTCTCCGGTTACTCCCGTAACCCCGGTTGATCCTGTGGCTCCGGTTGTTCCCGTCTCTCCGGTTGATCCCGTAACTCCAGTTGCTCCCGTGGCCCCAGATTCTCCCGTAGCTCCAGTTGCTCCCGTAGCTCCGGTTACTCCCGTGGCTCCAGTTTCTCCCGTGGCTCCCGTGGCTCCAGTTACTCCCGTAGCTCCAGTTGCTCCCGTGGCTCCAGTTACTCCCGTAGCTCCAGTTGCTCCAGATTCTCCCGTGGCTCCGGTTACTCCCGTAGCTCCAGTTGCTCCCGTGGCTCCGGTTACTCCCGTCTCTCCGGTTACTCCCGTAACTCCAGTTGACCCCGTAGCTCCAGTTGCTCCCGTCTCTCCGGTTACTCCCGTAACTCCGGTTGCTCCCGTGATTCCGGTTGCTCCCGTAACTCCAGTTGCTCCCGTAACTCCAGTTGCTCCCATAGTTCCGGTTGACCCCGTGGCTCCAGTTGCTCCCGTTTCTCCGATTGCCCCCGTGGCTCCGGTTACTCCCGTGGCTCCAGTTGCTCCCGTAACTCCGGTTGACCCCGTGGCTCCAGTTGATCCCGTAACTCCGGTTGACCCCGTAACTCCAGTTGATCCCGTAACTCCAGTTGACCCCGTAACTCCAGTTGACCCCGTAACTCCAGTTGACCCCGTAACTCCAGTTGATCCTGTGTCTCCGGTTGCTCCCGTGGCTCCAGTTGACCCCGTGGCTCCAGTTACTCCCGTGACTCCAGTTGCTCCTGTCTCTCCGGTTGCTCCCGTAGCTCCAGTTGCTCCAGTTGCTCCAGTTGCTCCAGTCGCCCCCTTCCCCGCCCCTGTCGCTCCGGTTGGACCCGTTGCTCCGGTTGGACCCTGCATGGTGGAGGCGCTCAACACCGTCTGCAGCTTCGCCTGGAGGAGCATGTCTTGTTTGATCGTCGCATCGACCATTTCTCTTACGCTCTGGTCAATCGCCAGCAAATCATCTATCGTCGCTCCCGCAGGTCCACTCACACCAGGAAGCGTTCCTAGGACATACTGAATTTTTTCGCCTTCCGCATTCAAGATATGGCTTAGCCCCAATTCCTCCATGGCAAAAGAAGACAGCAACAAGTTAATGGCGTCTTCGCGCGTAATCGTAATTGTCGGGCTGATATTTGGGATATTTGGAAATGACAAAACTCTCCCCCCTTCCCCGTGAAAAGCGCAGCCTCCCCATTCCGCTTATTCAATAGCCAAAAGAACACCATCCAACCTCACGGATTCTTCTTCCACTTCTTGGACTGGACCACAACCTTGTGGCTTTTGGTCACGGCGGGCAGTACCTCCCTGTTTAACCAAGGAGCTTGATAATGGCGATTTGTCTCGATAACGGAACGGACGCTCCCCCCGAGATCGCCGTACTTTTTCAATGGCAGGACAATGTCCTTCAATTTCACTTTAAAAGCAGAAGAAAGCGCGCTCGAAGGCGAACCATACCTTTCCAACTGCTGCAAAGCCGAACCAAGCATGGAGCGTTTTTCCCGCTGTGCAGCTTCCCCCTCAATCCCTCGATTGGCAAAAGGCACTCCCCAAAAATCCGCTTTCCGCACACAAATGCGAAAAAAATCATCCAACTGTTCGAGCAAATGAATAAGCTGCTGCTCGGACGATCGGTGACAGGGCGACGTTTGCTGGAGAGCAATGACATGCAAAATGATCTGTTCCACTAGGCCAATGGCCGCTAGACCAAACGAGTACACAGCCGTCCATGACCTTTTGCAAACCTCCGCAACCTGCTCCGATTTCTCTGCCATATGATCTTGCCATGCAAAAAAAGAAGCCATCCCCTTTATCCGGCTAAAAGTTATCCAATGCAACATAATCATCGCTTCCAGCCAAAGACTTGACGATTTCAGCGCCTGGAATAAAAGTGGGATCGCTTCTTCCTTTGGATGTGTTTTGGCGGCAAGCAAAAAAGCTTTGGTGTGACACGCTTGGCATTCCGCCAGAGAAGCCATGGCTTTTTCCATGGCGAAGGCAGCGGCCAAAAGCCGCTCATATCCGTCTGTTCCCCCTGTCGTTCCCTGGCGATTCGTCCAATGAACCACACCTGCAAGCATTCGGTCAAACGAGCTATTCCTCATGACAATCCTCGGCAGGATCTCCCGAATCGCCCAGCTTTCGTTCCATTTCCAAAATATTATCCAGCTTGAATTGCAGCAAAATTTGCTTGCTGATGATGCTGCGCAGCATTCTTTCGACGCTTTTGTTAATGCGCAGCATATCTTCCAGGCAAACCTCCTCTTTTTGCAGCAAACGCTGAATTTTTTCCCCCTCCGCATTCATAATATGAGACAGGCTGATTTCCTCCATGGCGACAGAGGTAAGCAACAGATGAAACACTTCCTCGCGCTTCAGCGTGATGCGCGGCGTTATGTCAGGCACATTTGGCAACGACATGTCTCATGACCTCCGTTTCCAGCCGCCGGAAAAAGCAATTCTCTCACACTGACGGCTGCGCTTCTTCCCGGCTGGCAAAGTACCTTTCGTTGTGCAAAACGCTCGGATGCGTAGGATGGTGCAGCTTTGACATCTCGTGGTGAATTTTTGCCCTTCCGTACTCCCCGATCTGATCATAGCAGTAGCACAACTGCAAATGAGGCAGCCACGACCAGGCAGGTTCATCTGTCATCCCCATCATGTTTGGTGGCCGTTCAAGCAAAGTCGCTTGCCGGAACCAGTAAATCGCTTTATGAATATCCTTTTTCTCCAAAAAATAAGCCCCTACCTTGCAGCAAAATTCCGCCCGCGGCGCGTCAAAAGCCAATGTTCTCACCAGGGACTGAATCTGTTTTTCCGGCTGCTGCAAGTTCGCATAACATTCCGCTTGTTTATAGCAAGCCATAATCTGGTCCTCGATCCAGCCCTGTCCGCCATCCAAAAAGGCTTGATATTGCTCGGCCGCTTCCTGATAGCGGCCATGATCGTAAAGTTCGTTGGCAAAGTAGTACTGATCCCTGGGGGAAAACGATTCGTTTCGCTCCTGCCGCCGCAAATAAATTTGCAAATTGCGGTCGGTGTACGCCTTCTCCTTGCGATGCGTGACCGCAATGTCGCTGTGATAAATCTCCCCTCCCACCTCCAAATATTCGTGGACAGCGCCGTGCCAGACAAATTGGCGTTGCCGCTTCACCAGCCGATTTCGCCGCAGGAACTTCACAGGCTGGCCCCGATCGTCAAAGGCAAGGTGATAAGGCATGGAGACACTGTCGTACTCAAAAGGCTCCATTTTCCGCAGCGCCAAAAACCGTTCCCGGTCAGCTTCTTCCAACACATCGTCGGCATCGAGCCAAAAAATATAGTCTTTGCTCGCCTGGCTGAAAGCAAAGTTGCGCGCTGCCGCAAAGTCGTCGATCCACGCAAACTCAAACAGCCTCGCCCCGAATGACCGGGCAATTTCGCGCGTCTGATCTTCAGACCCTGTATCTACAATGATGATCTCATCCACCAAATCGCGCACAGTCGACAAGCATCGACCCAGTGTCTGTTCTTCATTGCGAACGATCATGCACAGGCTGACTGTGAACATGCAGATCGCCCTCCTTAGGCGCAAAATCTTTTTTACATCCTATTTTCCGGCCAAGCCCAATATGTATATCGCTCCTCACATAACTTTGGCTTTCAAAGAATAAGGTTTATCGAAAGCATGATGAAAGAACAACCCAAAGAAGGTGATAGCGTCCATGACACCTCCGCTCATTTCGCTATGCATGATTGTCAAAGACGAGGCCGATCAGATCGAAGCATGTCTGGGAAGCGTTCATTCTGTTGTAGATGAGATCATTGTCGTCGACACAGGTTCAACAGACGGCACACAGGAGCTTTGCCGCAAATACGGTGCGAAAGTCATCGAAGCTCCGTGGGAAAACAGTTTTTCCAAAGCGCGGAATATCGGATTGAAAGAAGCCCGTGGGGAATGGGTTTTGTGGCTCGATGCGGATGAGCGATTGGAGGAAGCAGATCAGGAGGCGTTGCGTCAGGCGGCCATTGCAAGCAAATCGGACGTCCTGTTTCTCAAGCTCCTTCATTACCAAGGCCCGAAAAAAGAAACGGCCTCTCTGCATCTGGCAAGCCGCAACGCGCAAATTCGCCTTTTTCGCAACAAAAAGGGGTTTCAATTTGCAAGGGATATTCATGAAGTGCTGCAATGGCCCGAAACGGTTCCGCAGGACGGGGCGATCCCGCTGATTCCTGTCCGCCTTCACCATTATGGCTACATAGAAGAAGTTGTTACGAAGAAAAACAAAGCCAGACGCAACCTGAAGCTGCTTTTGGAAGAGAGGGAAAATCCCGATCGCGACCCGTGGTGCGACTACCACCTGGCCAGCGAATTTTATCGCGCGCAAAAATGGGAGCACGCCTTCATTCTCGTCAATCAGGCGCTGGAAGGCTTTTTGGGCAAAAGTCAGTTGCCGCCGTCTCTTTTTTACAAGCTAAAATACGAGATTTTGTTCCGGCACGGCAGCATGCGGGGGGCATGGCCCGGCATCGAATGCGCCATTCGGCTCTATCCGGATTACGTGGACCTGCATTTTTACAAAGGAGTTTTCTTGATGGAGCACGGGCTGTACGCCGAAGCGATCCAATCGTTCGAGCGTTGCCTAGAGATCGGGGAAGAGCATTGGGAGCATCTCAGTCAGCAAGGAATGGGCAGCTTTCATGCCTTGCACTATCTCGGACGTTGCATGGAGCGTCTGGGCAAATCAAAAGAGGCGCACGTATACGACCAGACCTCGGCCAACATGGTGCGTACATGTGCCCACACGCCATCGACCAAGGGGTGATAAAATGACGACGCAAACGCGGATTTTGATTGGAAGCCCGGTTTGCCAACAACCGGACGTGCTGCGCATGTTTTTGTTTTCGCTGGAAAAGCTTTCGACTTCCGATATGGCCGTCCACTACCTGTTTGTTGATGACAATAACGATCCTGCTTCGAGCAGACTCCTCCACCATTTTGCCGAAAAGCACTCCGGCCAAGTGGAGATCATCCGCAGCCAGGAAGCACCCTCTACCTACTCTTGCAACGAGACGACCCATATTTGGACAGATGAGCTGGTCTGGCGGGTAGCTTCCTTCAAAAACCAACTGATCGAGCGCGCCAAATCAGGCGGCTACGACGGGCTGTTCCTCCTCGACTCGGACTTGCTGCTCCAGCCAGCTACGCTGGAAACTTTGCTCGCATCGGAAAAAGACATCGTCTCGGAAGTTTTCTGGACGAGTTGGACGCCAGACACGCTGCCAGTTCCCCAGGTTTGGCTTACGGACCAGTACACGCAGTATGAAATCAACCATCGGCTGGAAACCATCTCTGCCGAGGAACAATACCTCAGAAAGTACGCCTTTTATGGAAAGCTGCGCGTTCCCGGCCTGTATGAAGTGGGCGGCCTCGGCGCTTGCACCTTGATTCGCCGGAAGGCATTGGAATCCGGCGTGAACTATTCGCGTATTCACAATGTCACGTTTTGGGGAGAAGATCGCCATTTTTGCATACGGGCTGTGGCGCTAGGGTTCTCTTTGTTCGTAGACACCCACTACCCCGCGTTCCATCTGTACCGGGAAAGTGACTTTGCGGAAGCGACCGTCTGGATGAAACAAATCTACGGTTCCGCTCCGCTCCGCGTCAAAAAATCCCCCTCTCTTGCCGTGCCCGCTGTGCCCACGTCCCGTCCCAAAATTACTTTGTCCATGGTCATCCACAACGAGGCAGACAAACATCTCGCCCACGTGCTCACCAAGCACAGGGAGTACATCGACGAAGCCGTTATTATCGACGACGGCAGCACAGACGACAGCGCCGAAATTTGCCATGAGCTGCTAAAAGGCATTCCCCTCCACCTCGTCCGAAACCCGACGCCGCAATTCACCAACGAAGTCGCCCTGCGCAAACAGCAATGGAAAGAAACCATTTCTCACCAGCCAGAGTGGATCGTCAACATGGATGCCGACGAAGTTTTTGAAGACGGGTTTGCCACAGGTGTACATGCGCTGCTCTCCAGACAGCATGGCGATGTGTGCTGCTTCCGCCTGTATGATATGTGGACTGAATCCCACTACCGTGAAGACCCGTATTGGCGCGCCCATTATGTATACCGCCCATTCATCGTCCGCTACCGCCCCAACCTTCGCTATCTGTGGAAAGAACAGCCCTTGCACTGCGGACGCTTTCCCGGCAATATTTTCGAGCTGCCTTCCTTTCTCAGTTACTACCGGGTGAAGCATCTGGGCTGGTCATCTGAAAAGATTCGCCAGGAAAAATACGCCCGCTACAAGCTGCTGGACCCAACCGCCCTGTATGGCTGGAAAGAACAATACGAATCGATTTTGGACGCCGAGCCAAATCTCGTGCCGTGGAGAGAATAAAGGGTTGGTAACATTAACCATTTGTGGTAAAATCGTTTACAACTATTTGGATAGGAAGGTACGGGTGCGACGTATGCCAACAACAACTTTGTAATGGCCTAAAAAACTGGATAGCCTTGCTCCTGGAAAAACAACGCGTTTTTTCGCCCAGGTGCAGTCTGCCCTTTTTTCCCATTACAAAGGAACGTAACGAAATCTGTAGGCTGTCCTTCTTACGGAGATTCGCTATGGGGAATCTCCGTTTTTTGCGTTCAAAAAAGCCAGTCTGCAAGACATCCAAATAGCAGGTACGTTCCTTACCCTTTTTCACGAGGTGAAGGATCATGCTAGTCATGGAACATACGTGGGTATTAACTCAAACGCCATGCACTCTCCCCGTGCTGCGGTATTGCCGGAGCTGCGGACGCACCGTACCCTTTTTCGATACCAGCATTCGCCGGCACAACGCCAACGGCAAAAACATTTATCGTTTCGCCATCTACAAATGCGAGCGGGACCACACATGGAACGAGAAGCTCGCCATATACAAATCGTTTACGGAGCATGTAGAAGTACCGGAGCAGGAGACAATGGCAGAAAATCTCGCCTTGCCCGTCCTCCCTGTTCTCGATTACAAAGAGCAAGGCGTACAGGAAGTCCGCATCACGATTGAAAGCGCAGATGCGCGGTATCGCCTCGACAAGCTGCTCGCCAGTCGACTGGATGGCTGGAGCCGCAGCCAAATCGTGCAAAAGATCAAGGATGGCCGCATCCGCGTCAACCAGCGGGAAGCGAAGCCGAGTGCGATTTTGTCCGCCAGCGACGTCATCGTCATTGTGATCGGCTGACACTTGCTTGCACCATATTCAATAGCAAAAGGGGCTGTCCCAAAAGTCGAATTTTCGGCTGAGCGACGCCCTTTTTCCTTTCATACGCGTCGATGAATCAATGTTTCCGCTTGCTTGACGTTAGCTAATTCGCCTTTTTGGGCAGCTCCTTTGTGCTCTGTTGGGTCGTGCTGCCAACGCCGCTTATTTTTCGCCTTCTGTTACTCAGGCTTATCCTCGCAGCACTACCGTTTTCCTCGCTGCGTCCCAGCTCACTTCCATTCCTAGCAGGGCAGCCACCTCTCTTGCCGGAGCATAAGCGGTTCCATTTTCATGGAGACAATTCAGTTCGTGACCGTTCACCGTTACCGTTTTGGTACTCGGCTCCCACCCGACCGTTGCTCCCGCTGCCTCCGCGACCAGCCGGACCGGGACATAGGCAGTTCCTGCAATCAGCTTGCCTGTCGTCGCCAGCGTCAGCTCGACAGCGCAGTTATCAACAGGCGCCTGTGGTTTTTGTGGAAAACCTGTTAGCAACCTGTGGACATCCTGTTTAAAACTTTCCCAGGCAGCTTGCGCATTTTTGCCAAAATAAGCTTGCGCCGTGCGCTCATCGACAAAAAAGGCCGGGCAGTTTTTCCCGGTAATGTCGTAATGCCGCCACAACTTATCCACAGCCCAGCCATAACGTTTTAAAAGCTCTGCTGTCAAAGCTACGGTCTGCTCGTACATTTTTGTAAAGCTGCCGTCCGCGTTGACACACATCTCGATGCCAATCGTGCAATCGTTCGGGTACGCGCTCAGCTTTTGCAGCGCCTCTGCCTTGTACGATTTCGCCCCCACGTGATAGCCCATTTCCGTCTCAGGCAAACACCTGATAATTTGCCGGTCGTCCACGATGTAGTGAGCGCTGGCTTCTGTCGTCGGCTTGTTGAAGTAGTTCCGGTTTGCCACCGCATCGGCGCCTTTTTTCTCGTTGGCTGTCCAGTGGATGACCAGTCCTTTCGGGACAATCTTTGTGCCTGGTCTGGCCGTTTGGTTCGTGAGCAGCATTTCCGTGATTTGCATGTTATTTGCCCTCCCCTCTCCCTTTTAGCACCTCTACTGCTCGCTTAATCAATTCCGGAACGGGCAGGCCAATGCGTCCCGCGTTCTCGATGATGGACAGCAGCTCATTTGCCAGGTAAAAAAAGATCGTCGCGTCGCGGATGAAATTTTGGTCACCAAGCGACATGTCGATCAGATGGGCAATCGCGACCATGCAAAAAATGAACAACTTCCGCGCAATGCCGATCATACCGACCTTGCTTTTTAACTTTCCTTCCATTCCGGCTGCAATCAGGCCAGTGACAAAATCAAAAATGACGAATGCGAGTAGCACACTGAGCAATGCTGACCAGCCGCCAAAAAGAAACGAGGCTGCTGCGCCTCCGATAGCAATTCCTGTTTTGATAAAGTTGTCCATTCGCTCTTCTTCCTCTCTCCCCTCGGTGCAGTAAAAATTGCCCCGATCGGCTCGGGGCTGGCTCTCGGTCTTGGTGATAAAAAAATACCCTCGGTTTTACCCGAGGGCCGTTGATGGCGTTTTAAAATGGACCACTTAATGGTGTTTCATACGTTATGTTCTCGTGTTTATCCTTTACTGCCCCGGGAACAAACTTTACTTGATAGAAAAACCCGGTATGCCAAGTATCAGGATTATAACGCATGTAAACCTTGAGAATGGGCTTTTCCGGATCGGTTGTATCCCATTCAATACTCTGGTTCCAATTTTGTTTTTTTAAGTTGGCTCCAGTATGACTGTTAATGTGGGTAATGAGCTGATCAATATCAGTAATGGATAAGGTATCCTCTGATAATTCTTCATTGAAGCTAATCAGCAAAATACTCGCATTCATAACAGTGATTGTGCCAACTGCCGGGCTGGTATCGCTATTCTCGACTTATCCCCTTCTCTCCACGAGGGGTTTCGTTCGAGCCTACACCGCGCGAGCGACTTTCATCGCACACGGCGTTCCATCAACGGATAAAAAGCAAAAAACCTACAACGGGCAAATGTGATTATAAGCTCATTGCGTATAACTGGTCCTCTAACTAAAGTTATGCATTGAGACAAATTTGAAGCTAACGGAAAGGAGCCACTCAGTAGCTCCCCATGAAAAACGCCCTCTTCGCTTGGGAAAAGGCGCTATGCTACTGGTGCTCCATCGGTACTCAGCCCGTTAGCTTCCAGGTCTTCTTTTACTGCCAGCTTCAAACCAGTTGGCACACTGTCGTATGTGCGGCGGCCAATACGATCAGAGCTACCTAGCCCCGAAAAGATATGAGCCGGATGCCCAGATTAACCAGTGCTGCTTTCAGCATCAAGCATCGCCTGTACTTCCTCTTGAAGATGTGCGGGAACTTGGTCCATCTTCCGCCTGCCAGCCTTGACCAAACTGTAGTAAATTGCTGCCACTAAGATGTCCCTCCCATCTGCTCTTTCAATAGAAGCAACTCCTCATACAGTTGAGCAGTTGCCTCCATGATTGTGAGCTTGTCATTTTTTTCGGCGACCAGTTCCGCCTCCAGCCTGACAATCTTTTGTTCCGGCGTTTCCTGCTGCTTTTTGCGAATTTCCGTGATGGACTCTTGATTGCTGAACTTCATCAGTCAAAAGCACCCCCATATCCATAGACGTGGACTCGCTGCGTGGCAGAACCTTTTGCAAGGGTGACCCATACGCAAATAGCCCAGTCGGCTGCTGTCTTCGTCTTGTTTGTGAAAATGTAGCCGCGGCCACCGATTACGGCATTGCAAGCATCTTCCCAGGTAGGCGTAGCATCGAGATAGTTATTTGTGACCAGCAAACTCTCGATCTCAGAGTCGGGCGGCAAGTATCGCTCCAGCGTGAACAGGATTCGCTCCGGCATGCCATCTACTGTGAAGAAGGCAGCGACATCCGGGTTGTTGTAGTCCAGCATGAACTCCAGATGTGTCTCGGTGCGGGTAAAAGTGTAGACGCGCTCGGATGAAATGCCTGCGCTGTCCGTAGCGACGATCTTCAACTGGTGCTGTACGTCGAGATCAAGCTTGATCCATGCATCATGTGTCAGCTCGAAGGTGTTCTGCTGACCATCTGTCCCGGCGAATGACCTGACTTGCTGGCCGTTTAGGTACTCGGTGAAGGTGAAGGAGTTGCCTTCCGGGTCTGCGGCTGAATATGTGACTGTCGGCCGCTCCGTAAGCGTTCCAAGGTCGCTGTTTTGACCGCTGATCGTAGGCGGACGGTTCCAGACCACGCGGAACTTGCGCGTGACTTCCGCGCTTTTGCCGCCTTTGTCGTCTTCGGCCCAGACTGCCAGCGTGTGATCGGTGTTCTCCGCCAGATCGACGCCAGCGACATCGACCGCGCCGTCCCACATCCTTTTGCCGCTGTACCTCAGATCGCGAGCAAAAGAAAGAGGCGTGCTGCCGTCTGAAACTCCAGATGCGATGTTTCGGATGGTGCCGCCGTTGATGCGGTATTTGATGGTGACTGCGTTGTCTACGTCCTGATCCAGTGCGCTACCAGCTACAGAAAGTGTAGCGTTTTCGGTCAGCGTCTGGTTGTCAGGCGTAGTCAGCGTGACGACAGGCTTCTTGTTCGGGTTTAGGACGCCGTAGTATTTTACTGCTCCGGCCGCTTGATAAAGCGTTGGCGGCACCGAGAAGTCAGTCTGGAACGACTGGTCATAAAACGTCGCTGGCTTGGTTCCTGCGCCGACCAAAAACGGACCTTGATATGTGACGAACTCGTCCGTTGACTCGATCCGCTTGATATAGCCGCCGTCTTCGTAGGTTATCGATAGCTTTCCGTTTTTGTCAGACGTGATGCTAGCGTTCTGTCCTTTTACCAGCTTTCTCGGCGCGGCGGGCCAGGTTATGGCGTCTGTTGAGTTGCTGTATCGAATGTAAGGGCTAACCGTATTATCGGAATCTGTACCGTGCCAAACAACATGCAGTTTGTCGTTTGGTGTGGTAATTGCTTGAGGACTTGCTTGAGGGTAGCCCCCGCCGTCGTAAATCATCACTCCACGTCCGTCATTGGATGGGTCCCAGGCGAAACCGAGATAAAAGTTAATGTAAATTCCGTAGTTGTTTGGGGCACTTGACCATACGCTAATGATCGCAGGATTTTCTAATACATACGCTACACATGGACTGGTGATGTTTGTACCTGAAGCATCATAGTACGTCAACTGACTAGCTGAACCAGGCGACGGATCAAGCGTCCCGTTCGACAAAAATACAAGGAAACCAGTGCGAATGTTGAAACTGTTTGGGAGTGTTGAGTTTTTCGTGCTGGCTGCCCACCAAAGTTCGGAACCGTGAGAGTTGACTATTAGGTCAATGCCATTAAATGCGGTTTGTCCCGAGTCGATTGCACCTTTATACAGAACCCAACTTGCGTTCAATCCCCATAGATTCGTGTTCGTTGCGTAGATTGCGTCGATTGCGATAAGGTTGATATCTGCGGTTCCTGTCGAAAATGCAATACACACTACACTATCCTTTGATGCGATCGAGAAGTAGGTCAAGTCACTACTTCCGTTACTCACGTAGCACAATTGCGCCCATGCTTTTCCGTTATTGGTTGACTTGTATAAATAAATGGTTTTTCCTGTAAAATCATAAACGGCCCCCACTAGCCACCCATTGTTCAAACGAACAGGCTGAGCCATTTGAGAAACAAGATGAGCCTTACTGACCACATTGACTGGAACATACAGCTTGCCATCCTCTTGCACTGCGGTGAAGTTTCGAGTCACTTTTGCTGAGTCATCGCTGCCATCGTTCACCCACACTTGTATGGAGGACACTTCTGCTGGTAACAGGCCAGAAACGTCAGCCGTCCCGTCCCAGAAACGCCCCTGTGAGTATGTCAACGTTTTGCTGAATGTCTTCGCTGTTGTTCCGTCAGATGTTCCGAGTGTGATACTCTGCGTCGGTCCGCCGCCGATGGAATACTTGACTGAGAGGGGTTGTCCAGCGTCTGCATCAGACACGCTGCCTTCCAACTTGTATGTGCTGCCTTCGGTCAAAGCAAGGTTGTCAGTTGGCTGCGCCAATGTGATGGAAGGGAGACTATTATCCACATAGTCAACTGTGACATTATATTGATAGTAGTATGCGTAAGTTCTAGTATCCGCCGACGATACCGTTCCACCGTATGTAGCGGTTACTTCCGCGAACCAAGAGTCTAACATTTTCGTGCAGCTGCCGTTGCTAGTACTGATCCTTGAAAGAGTACCGGAATACGTACCATCATTGTAATAGATTGCGCCGGGTAATGCCGCCAGTGCGTTCCCGTATGCACCAGAGCAGCCCGTCGCGCTATCGCCAACAGACGTTCGAGAATCTGTCTTATACGTTGAGTGCGAGACCGATCCACCAGTCTGAACCGTTCTCGAAACTGCACCATTTTTGAGAGTAAAGGTTAAGGTATTGCCAGTTAACGAATAGGAAACTGTACCTGTATTTACAGTAACTGTATTTATCTTCTTGAGATTTGGTAATGTTAGTACCTGAGTTTGTGATTGAGAGGTACTCTCTGGATAAGACATCGACTTTATTGCCATGTTCCTCCCCCTTTCCAAAAGTCGTTCGGTTGAGCGACTGTTTTTGCATCCTTCGTTTGCACTCCGCTATACCTCCAACCTACTTTGCGCCTTGTTGTAATAACCCCGAATCACCTTGATCCCGATAATCGTAGAAAGATCATCCTTGAAGTGGTTATGCAAGAAATTTTCTGGCAACGTGCTCTCGATAACGTTCACGCGAGTTTTCAGGTTCGATACATCAGCGGTGAGCACTGCAATAGCAGCATGAGCATCCGCGATACCTTGTTCCCAACGGTTTATGTCCACTTCCGTTACTGGGTCATCTTGTTTCCAGTCCATTTTGGCATTGTATGACATCTTACGCCCCTCCTCTCACATCGACAACGAAAGTCAGGTTCACGAATTGCGCACCGTTCATTTCAATAGTGGCCGTCTTTTCTGCGACGACTACCCCTGTACTCGTTCGGATTTTTGCATTAGTGATAACCGAAACGCTGGTGACGTTCTGCGTCGACACCTCTAAGGCAATTGCATCATGAACACCCGCAGTCGGATGCTGCGAAATAGATGCAGCATGGATTGGGACGGAAACAGTGTTATTCAGCAGGATATCGCCTCCCGTTATCCGCGCCAACAGGTCGTTTCGTATAGTCTGTAGATAACTGTGCGTAATCATCTGACCACCTCCTCGTATCGTTTGATTGGGGTCATCCCTACACGAAACTCACTGACCTTGTGGTACTCTTTAATTCCAACAACCAGCACGTCCCGAAGTTCAACTCTCTCCAGCGACACAGGCTCGAACGCAACCCCGTTGCAATGAACAGGCCGGATTTTCTCGACGGCCTGTACCGCATTTTTGGTATCGAAACGGTCCTCGACCGGGTAAACGTACCGGATCACTTTCTTTTCAAAATCCTCGACCATTCGTACCTGCTTGAATGCTGACGAACTGTAGCCAATCGCCCGCAATACACCTGGAGTAAAGCCAAGGTACGCCCAATGCTTCTGCCGTATATTCTTCCGCCGCTCCTCAACACCCAGCAGCTGCTTTTGACCAAAGTAAATCCAATCCCAAACATCCAGCCCCCAGGTCGCTGACCACGGATGGAACTGCCGCAAAACGTCTTCCCGCTCCGCATGAAAAGCATCGACTGCAGTTGCTGCGCCTTCGAAATGATACTCCGCTACCTTGTTCTCGTACCATTGCGGCGGCAACATTTGCCTGTAGCGTTCTGGAATCATGTCGTCACCGCCAAAGCGAGCGAAGCGACAGAGTCAGCAGGCACGGTTAGATTGGCTTCCTGGCCGTTCAGCGTGTAATCCGCAAAGTCGACGACCCCGTCCACGAAAAAGAGCGCCCCGATCTGCTGGTACACGATCTGCGAACGCCCTTTCAAATACGTTTTCACTTGGGCAGCAATCTGTTCCTCGATCTTCGCCTGCTCGGCATCGGGGCGCAGCGCCAGCTTCACTGCAATCGAAACGGGATAAACCTTGGCTGGCAGCACCCGCAGTTCGTGCAAAGCCCGCCTTTTGTCTTCCAGCTTGGTACGCACAGTATTCGCCAGCTCTTCCGTGGCGGGCTGACCGCTCGCATCCGTGATGTACACATCAATCGACAGATCGTGCCGCGCCTTCTCTACAGCGACTGCTCCGCCTACGCCGTCAACGTTTCGCGCCCAGCGCTCATAGTCCTGGCGGCGGCCGTCGCCTTCTTCGGAGCGCGCCCGATCCAGCAAACGTTTGCGATAGGCATCGTCGCTTTCTCCCTCATTGCGAGGGAGGCCGAAAAAGACGCCTGACGCGTCCAAATATTCACCGTCTGCCCAAGGAAGAAAGGCTTGCAAAAAGCCGTACTCCAAAAGCTGCTGCTGCTCGCTAAGCTCTTCGGCAATCGGGTAGGCCAAATCGTAGTGGATTTCCCCCTCCCCCGTAGCCGGCGGCGTCTCCCCGCGCTTCTGCGCGAGCACAGCCATCCGGTTCGCGATCCGCTGGTAAATCTGGTCGGGCGTCTCCCGCAAAATCGGCATTTCAGGTTTGTCTATCGTTGCCATGCATCCACCTCCAATCGGGTTGTGCCTCTTGTTCCTTCTATCTCCAGTTGCAAAATGACCCGGCCGCCCGCAAAGCGAATGTCCTGCACGACAGCGCGCTCAATCTCGCTGTGTGCCTCCAGCGCTTCCTCGGTCTGCGCCTTGATCGTCGGCAATGACAAACCGGAGCGCATCCGGCCTTTTTCCGCCAAAAAGTCCACTCCGTACCGCTCCGAGTAAATCGCGTAGCGAAAGCGGCGGGTGTGAAGAATTTTGTGCACCGTCTCCTGCAAGTATTCTGCATATGTTCTCGTGCGCAAATAGCGGCCATCTGGCCCTTGCTTCAACTGCTTCGTCTCCCAATCGAACTGATACGTCCAGGGAATCGGCTCGTCCGTTTGCGCCGTCAAAATGTCTTCCGTGCCCGTCAACTGGGGAAACATCATTCCACCACCCCGAGCAGGAGGTATTGATCGTTTGTGCAGGAAAGCAGGGCAACCTTTTTCCCTACGTCCTCCTGGCGCAACTCCGCAGAGCGCAAAATGACAATTTCATCCGGCTCCAAAGGCGTTGGATCTTCGTCGAGCTTGACGGACAACGGCGTGAGCGACAAAAGCTGTCCGAACTCCCCTCGGGTGTTCACCAGCCCGTCCTGTGTATATCCCCTGAGCTTTGCAATGACGGATTGCATGATTACGTCCTCCTTTCCAGTTGCAGATCCATTGTGTATTGCCCGCCTTTCCAGTGAGCGTTGCAACTGGTGACGATCCAATCGGTAATGGTCTGATTGTTCTTTTCCATGATCTTGATCAGCCAGCCTGCGCGAAGCCTTGCCGCCTGCTCGTCCTCATGACGGACCGAGATCGACCTGGTCAGCGGGATTTTGGACAGCTCGGCAAGCTGCTTCGCTGCCAAAGCGGCAACATTTTTGTCCTCCCCGGCGTCGATGACCTTTTGCATGCGGCCAATTTGCTTGACGAGGCTCTCGTTCGCTTTCGTCGCACTGCTCGCCACCTTGTCGTCCTGATAGCGCTCTGCTGTCACCACCGTGTACACATCCTCGATGCTCTCGCCTGTGGAGCTTGTCGAAAGCAAGCTTGCCTTGAACAGCGGAATGATCGGGTTTGCCCCCTCCGGCAAAACGGTCAGCTTGTCGCGCTGGTACTGCACGAAATAGCGGGCGCCTGTTTTCTCGTACGCTTGCTCGGTCAGCGATGTGAACAGAGCCGTATATGATTGGGGAGCAATGCGCTCTTTGGTCGTGAAGCCAAAAGGCGGGCAGCTTATGTTCACGCCCGCCGCCTTGATGACTCGCGCCAGCTCCGTTCCGGCATCGCCGTCCAGCTTGATGCGGGAGACTTCGTTTTTTTGCAAATACCAGCCAAGCTCGTAAGCTGTCGCGGACAAATCCCCAGTCCGATCGTCGCGATCGAGGCGGACAAGCGGACCGTGGAAGATTTGCTGCGCTTCTTTTAGCTGATCGCCGGAAAAGAGCATCAAAAAGCCCGCCGCTTGCAGGGGCGGGGCTTCCTTGATTTGCACACTCAACTGCCCGGCGATTTGCCCGCGGGACGATGACCAGGACAGCTCTGTGACAGCCGGGGAAAGGTCATATCGAGTCTGTTCCTTCCCATATATGACTTTCATCTCATCATCTCCGTTAAAATCCGTGTGCGTCTTCCAGCTTTTTTTGAATCCGCATGCGCATGTCCTCCGCCCGGCTGCTGCCAGCAGACTGAGTGATCGCCTTCTGCTTCTTCGTCTTTTTCGCTACCTTGCCGCTCGTATTGGGACGAGCCGGCTGCTGCCGCGAGATGACGGCGCCAGGGGAGAGAAGCTGCGTCTGGTTGCTCCAGGTAATAAATTCGTCTTTTACAAACAGCGGCAGCTCAATCGAGCCGTGAAAATCGACGTTTTTCCCCTGAAACTTGCCATCGCACGGCCCGATCAGCACATTCCAGGCGAGATTCAACTCGTCGATCGTCAGCAGCACCTCTGATCCTGTCAACCGCTCCAATCCGGCAAGCCACGGTCTCGGACCTTGGTAGCCTTTGACCTCGATGTAAGGAGCTGTAATGTCTCCCGGCAAAAAGAAATCGAAACTGATCGATTTCGGACGTCTGGCCGAGATGCGATTGGCGGCGAGCAACGTGATCGACGTGGTGCCTTCGACATCGTTACCGTAGCCGCGAAATTGGATTTCGGCTGGAGTGACCGGGAATGTCAGTGTGTATTTGCCTTGCATGCGAATCATGTCACCACTCCTCCTCTTGTCTCCAGCGCGTCCAACAGTGCCCTCTCGATGATCGCTCTGATTCTTTGGCTGACAGTTGGATCATTGAGCATTTTCAGCATCGTCGGAATATCTTGCAGCACACCGTCCGCATGCAAAGAAATTGTCAGTTGTGGGATCGTCAAGGAGACGCTCTGTGGTTGGGAGGCAGACGCTACTCCCGGAGAGAGAGGGGGAACCACCTGACCAGCTGGTGTTGCTGTGGAGATCTGGGACAGCTGCGGTTCAGTTGGGCCGCTTGGTTTGTTCCACCACTCCTTGGCCTTCTCAAAAACTGCGCTGCCAAGCATCGATCCTCCAAAACCACCTATCAAGCCACCTACCGCTCCGCCAATTGCTGTTCCGATTCCCGGAACAATGGAGCCAATCATCGCACCCGTTGCTGCCCCTGATGCCATGCCACCCCAGTTACCGAGCGCCTCTGCCCCTACCTGCATAGCCGTATCCACCTTGTTTTCCGATCCGGCTATCGTCGCTAGACCGAGAAGCCCTCCAATAAACGGCAATTTCCTTAGACCAGCTTTCGCTATTTTTTTCCATGAGCCTTTGCCGCCACTGCCTGTATCAGGGGGATTCGGACTGGGAGTGTCGGGTGGAGCTGCCTGCGGAGTAGGTCTGGCAGTGTCAGGCGGAGCTGCCTGGGGATTCGGTCTGTTTCCGCCAGCATTTGCCGACGCTGCATTTCCGCTACCAGGCCTCCTCCTTTTCTGCTTCCGCTTTCGAGGATTAGCCCCGTCAGCGTTAGTGTCTTTGCCACCCCCTGCACCGTCTGCACAACAGCAGCACTCGCCTTTTCCTTTACCACCTGCGAGCGCGTCTGTCGCCGCTTCACTCTGTTCCGCAGTATTGGCGTCTTTTTTTCCAAACAATCCACTAACCCAGTCTTTAGTTGAAACTGCGAAATCTTTGGTTTTATCCCAGAATTTCACGAGCATGCTCGTCCCGCTGGTCAGTGCTACAAGCGCAGTAACCGTGTAGACGGTTACTTGTCTGGCTCCATCAGACAAGCTATTGAACCAACCGGCTACCCCCGCCACTAATTTGGCAGTCCAAGACGTGATAACCGACAAATCATTGGTAATTTTCCCAATAGCCGCCATTGCCTCATTTCTTGCAGCTGCTTGCTCTTGCATGCCGGCGAAGAACGGGTCCGCTTTTGTAGCCGCAGCATACGACTTGTCGACTTCATTGCTTACATGCGGATTGCTCTCACCGGAGGCGATTTTGATTGACTTCTCGATTTCCGAACCAGGGCCACCGCCCAGACTCGTCATCACTTTTTTCTGTGCCGCTTTGTCTGCCATAGCAGCAACTGAAAGAATTAATTTCCCCATCGCGATCCGCTGCTCTTCGTTATCCAACGAAGACAAACCGTCATTGATTGCTTTCGCTTCTGTCTCTGCCTTTTTCTTGGCCTCTCCAGCCGTTTCGCCTTGCCCTTGGTATTGAGTTTGCAAGAGTTGTACAAATTCTTTTTCTCCGCTGAAATCCCGCGATTTGTCCAGCACGGAACTAAATTTCCGGTCGTCATTGGAGAGCTTGCCGATTTCTCCGACCACAGCCGCCAGTTTTTCCGGCGTCTTTAACAGCTTTCCATTGTCTGCGTTAAATTCCGCGATGGAGTCGACCAGCTTCGTACTAACATTTCCTTCTCCTGTATTGTTCATATACTGGAGGGCATTTCCCAATCGGGATGCGCTATTCACGCCTGTTGTAGCGCCCATCGTCTCCATCATTTTCAAAATATCATCGGAAGCAAATCGCGTAGTGACACCAAGTCTCGCTACTTCCGCCGCCATATTTGGATTGGAGTTTTCCGTTTGAGCCACAAGAGCCCTCGCCTGGTCAGGTTTCAAGTCAGGATTGAGCATTGTCAGTTTATTTGCCGACTCTTCAAATCGCTTTGTTTCCTCTTCGCTCTTCCCTCTCGCTACATAATACGATCGCTCTTTAGCCGCAGCTCTAGCATCAGCCTTGACGTCATCCAGCGTCGTACCAATCGCAAGCCCTGTCAAAAAAGCGCCAACACCAGCAAGCTCCGTTTTGAACTCGTCGAATTTGCCAATAACCTCTCTGAGATCCACCTTTGGCTTCACTTCTACCTGGTTCAATTCTTTCATGCTGTTCTGGACGTTTTGCATGTCCTTCTTCATCTGGTCAAAGCTTGCGGAAAACTCTTTGACCATCTGCTGTATCCCCTTACTGGTTCGTCCCAGTTCCCTGGACAGCAATCCTGCTTCCTTGCTCAGCACCTTCATTTCCTTGCGCATTTCTTTTAGTCTCGCAGCATCCGCTGCCATGTTTTCACCCCCTGTCCCCAAGCTGCCATCTGAAGCTTTTCAGATCGGAAAAAGCCGAGCCCCTTCACCCGGCTCTTTCCTCATCCTCCAGCTCGACCATCTGACAAGCCATCACGAACAGCTTTTGCTTGTACGCGTCCACATCGTACTCCAACAGATCCGACGGACGGCCCCGGCCTCTTAAAAAAGCGCGGCACATGTGCCAAGCCTCTCCGTCAGATCGGATCAGTTTTTTGCTTCTTCAATGGCCTCTTCTTCCGACTGGCCTGCGTTTACATCGCGCACTGCCTGGAGCAGCTTGCTGTATCCCTCAGGATTGTCGCGGAAAATTTTCTCCACCAGCTCGTACTTCGTTCCGGCCTTGTACGCCTTTTTCAGCTCTTCCTGGTTCCACGGAAACTCATGCTCGGTCGCCTTGACGATTCGGGCATCGTTATAGAGGAACCAGTCCGTTTTTTCTCCCTTGTCTGCCATGCGCTCGCATTCGCGCAGCTCGGACAGGTTCAGTTGGCGTACTTTCCACTCGTCGCCGTCGATGACGACAACCACCTCTTTGCGCGGCGCTTGTTCATTCGCTTTTGCCAAATATTTTTGCAGTTTGCTCATGTCTCTTCCTCCTATTCGATGTAAGCTGGCAATTCATCCAGGTAGTCCGGCTTGTCGATGGACATCCCTTTCAGGTCGTAGGTAGCGTGATCGTTGCCGTCTGCCTTCGCTTCCCACAGCGTGATTTCTTCCGGATTCAACACGATGTTGGAAATGCGGACGCGCTCGGAGTTGCCCGCTTCCTTGTCCAGCGTCTCTCCAATCAAAAACGGCAGCACAGGCGTTTTGCCCTGGGTCAATTGCTCGACGCAGTAGTATTTCAAAGCGGCGTTGGTAGCCGTAATTTTCAGCGTGACCTCTACATGCCAGTCATTGACCGTCTGGATTTTCCCTTTTTGCAGACGGTTGGTGTCGCCGTACTCGACCTTGAGGACCATTTTGCCCTCCAGTGTTCCGTAGATCGGATCTCCATTTTCATCGTAAACTTGGCAATTTTTCAGTTTGATATCGCGTGCAATAGCCAATTACAGCACCTCCCAGTCAATGTCAAAGTATTCGATCGCATCCAATGGCTTGGCCGACAGCAGGAAGCCGCGGCGATCGCCGTTTCCGTTCTTTTTGTCTGTAAACGTCCAGCCTGTCTCAATCGCGCCTTGCTGCTCGCGCACGGTCAAATAAGTGTTGACCGCAGACACAAACACCGCACCGCCCAGGTCGTTGTTGCCCAGCTTGCCTTTGTACTTTTTGCCGACTGCATTGATGTCGTTGACGATCTGGTCGAGCGTCATGCTGACGCGGATTTTGCCGTAATCTTCCCGCTCGTGTGCACCCAAAACAGCCAACGTGTTCACGGCGCTCTCGATGATGTACACCTCGCCGTCACGGGTGGCGACCAAGGTTCCCGAGCTGAGCGCTTGCAAAATGTCGGTGTGGCCCCAGTCTTTCAGCGCTTTTTTCAGCGGCACGACAACCGCCGTCAACGATTCGTGCGCAGGCGTCGCCGCGATCATGCCCGCTACCCATGCCGCCCACTGCAGGCTGCCATATGTGTTTCCATTGTTGTGCTGGCCAGCGATGGCGCAATTGACGACATAACGGGCATTTTGCGCGACAGAGCGCTCCACATGCTTCTCCATGTTTTCATCGTCCGCAGCCTTGCCGCCAATGACCAGCGTGCTCAGCTTTTTGCCCAGCTTGCGGCGATCGCTCATAAACTGCTTGGCCGCTGCCTGCACGGAAGCATCGTCGAACGGCAAGTACATGGCGTCAAAATCCGCACCGGAAACAGCCATGAACAGCTTGCTGGAATCCGCTGCCGAGAGTGCCGCTGTCCCGCTGGTGCCGCCTGTCAAATTCGCTTCGGAAGCTACGGCAATCGCCGCATCGCCCAGCTTTTTCACGCGCACGTAAAGCGACTGGCTTGTTTTCGCCACCAGCTCATCTGCATCCGCAAACGAAAACTTCTCGGTTTGCAGCGGCCCTTTTACTTGCAGCTCCTTTTTGCCCGGCTCGGAAGTAGAAGCGACGATGACGACGCGCAATTCGTTGCCCAGCAAGCCCGGATAAAGCGCCTCGATCCGCACGGCATTCGCCTGCTCGTAAGCTGCCTTCGCCGCTGTTCCGTTCGTCATGCGATACGCCAGGACGGTTGCCCCGCCTTCTGCCGCAAGTTCGACCGTATCCGCTTTGCCAAACGTTTGCGCCATGCGCTCCTCGTAGCTGCCCAGCTTCACCAGTTCATCCGGCGCTCCCCACTCTGCCTGGTACGGAACCAGAACAACACCGCTCTTTGGTACTACTCGTTCTTTTGCCTTTGCGATCAGTTCGACCGTTACGCCCGGCCGTTCACGTTGAATTGTCATGCTTACACCCCGCCTTTGTATTTGGTCAATCGATTTTTTACTTGCCCTTCCGACAGCTGCTCGTTGTCTGCCGCCATAAAAAGAGCGCCTGCTACCTCGAACCGTTCGGCTTCCAGATAGGCGGCGCTCAAAATCCACTCCTGTTTTGTTTTCACAACATCAGGTTGCTGCTCTTTTTTTGCCACTAGGAACGTCCCTCCTCAATCTCAAATTCGTTGATGGTCGCTTCCGCCGCTTTCGGCACCGTGACGACGTACGTAAACCGAAACGCAATTTCCGTGCGATCCCGCTTATCCCGCCAGATTCGCAATGTCGAGCTGTCGATGTCGATGGACAAATCCGACGCCGTACCGCGATAGCTGTACTGCGACTTGCGCAAAAGCTGGCGCAGCGGCTCGTCCGACAGCCTCTGGTACACGCCAGCTGTTTTCGGATAATGCAGCACGATCCACGCCTCTGACTGCACTTGATAGGAAGCATGGCTCCTGCCCGTCTCCCCGATGCCTTGCGTCAGCAAAAACGCGGCCGGTGCGGAAAAACGCTGAGCCATCCAGTCGTCGACGTTGACGACCGTTGCCAGCTGCGGATAAGCTTCCCCGATCAGTTCGGAAAGAACGGACAACTCGCGATCCTCCATCCTCCCACCTCCCCCTTCCAAGCAAATACGCGTTTATTTCGCAACGTTGCAGGGCTGTACTTTACATGCTTGTAGTCAAGCGGAAGAAAGTTTTAACCCCTTTGCGACTCCTCTTTCGAATCTTCCTTCAATGAGCGCCTGTTGAACGTCCTCTGTATGACCGATGTCCCACTTTTTGTTGGTAAACTGAACTTCCATACACTATTTTTTCTTTGTCCCGTATTGCAACTTTCAAGCTGCTTGTTTCAACTGCTGCCCTATCTTCTCCCCAAGTAATGGTTCTGTCGTATAACCTTCCCTGCCTGCCAGGTAAAATAAGTGGGTATTTGCTCACAGATTTTTGAGAAAAACGAAAAGGTTCTGTTTTACTGGGAAAATTAGGGAAATTCGCCCTAAATCTCAATATTTCGATACGTAATGGCAGCATCGTTTTATGATTATTTAGGATCAATTTCATCCACAGTTCTTTATAACCCCATGATAAACGAAACCATTCCCCAGTTGGAACGTCTAACCAGTATGCGGGAAATTAACTTAGGGGAGGTAATAGCCGTGGTAAAAACTTCGCTTCTCACTTCAGTGGCCTTGGCCATTTCAATTGGATTTTCAGGAATTATTGCTCCGTCAGTTTCTGCGAATACTCCTGTACCCATTCAAAAAGTTCAGTCCCAATCAATGATCGAACATGTAAAATCGATAAGAACTGAACATAAAGGTATATCCTCAATTGCAATTACTGAAGAATGGTTTAACCCACAAAATGGTTTTTTCCGAGACGACAAACTCGTAAAAGAACCGGGGAAAATCACTCTAAAATCCAAGGTGTATCAATACCCTAACCAAAAATCGCTGTTTAGAGAAACAATTGACCGGTATCAAGACAAGGATATTTGGACACAGCTAGGTGTTGAGACTTTAAATGGGCAGCAAGTTAAAAAGATGAAAACCATTATTGAGCCGAAAAGTGGTATTTATCAAATCGCGTATGTGAGTTCATCAACAGGCTTACCCATTAAAGAAGAGGAATTTGATGAAAAGAATGAACTAATCGTTACGTTCGTCTATTTTTTCGACCAAGTCTCCGACCCCAAAGGTGAAATCTTTAAAGTAAAAGAACAACATGTAGAGATCGATCTGCAAAAAGCGAAGTGAATCTCACTTCGCTTTTTGCCTTGTTATTTATGAAACTACACTTCGTAAAAATTGTTGATCGCATCAAAAAGTGGGTTATTATTTAACAGGTTATGAGTCGAACCTGCATAGAAGACGATTGGAGCCTCTTTGACAATGCCGGAGAATGTATCCACATAGTAATCGAACCTGTCAGATCGGCTCTTACGATAATTATCATCACCTTCCATGGTTACCCCAATTAATGCTGTGGCCGAAGTCTTTCTTCCACCGCCAACAACATCTCCATCCAAATCATAAACCTTTTGACTATCGGCACTATCAAAGACTTTATCAACGTTAACTCGGTAAGGATCGCCCTGAAAATAGTATTGTGGCTGGATGCAAATGATATCAAAAATGTCTGTCCTGTTTGCAATTACCCCTAGATTATGAATGATATTCTCTGCATACGTTCCAAACCCATAGTATGGCGCCCACATAAACTCTTTTTTATGTGTCTTGCGTACTCTGTAAGCAATATCATTCAACAATTTAACCATTTTGTTCGAGGTCGGGGACGTACTGCTAATTTTCTGATCAATTGGGAAAATCGTTTCTGTTCGGAAATAAAAACCTTCTATCCGGAACTTCCATCCATCTTCACCTAAAATATCGATGCATGTTTTTTCAACTTTTCGCATATAGGATCGATAGTCGTCATAGAAATCATCAACATTTTTAATTGTAGTAATATCATTACTGAGAGCTGGCAACGAAATATACAAGTCTTTATAGTTTATTTCTGATGCTTTGTATTCAGGTAAAAAATCAGCAAGATCATCAATCATTTGATCAATTACAGCATTACGGTCTGACTTGCCCTTTCGATAATCAAAAAACACTTTATCCATGTTTCCCAGGTGTACTACGTAATCATGAATGTTGGTACCATCAAATTCATTTAGCATCTTTGTTGTTACCGTTCCATAACCTTTTCCTGTATAAAGATGAATCCCACGCATTCCTTTAGACATATTCACAACACTCCCACTATAAAGTAATGTTTTCCTCTGTTTTTTCGCCCATTCTTCGTGTAATCCGTTGATTCTGTTTCTGCCTATACTTCCTGTAGAGTATCCTCCCCATTTAGGGCAGTGAATGTGTCCCATTCCAAGACCCCGCATACAGGGGGCGCTTTTTTTCTTTCAACTTCATTACAGGAATGGCTCCCTTGGTTGCACTGCTTGCCTGCTGTTTGTCACATGCCAGCTCCCTCCTTCGTCGGATTAGCGAACAGGAAAAGCCACCTGGCAATTGACCAGATGGCTTCTTGTGTCTCTTACTTGATTCGCTTGAGTCCATTATAACCTTTTGCGCGGATCAAAATGGATTTTTCACGTAAGTGTCAGGGAGTGTCAGCTCTTGTCAGCCTTGTTAGCCAGTGATTCGCCCGCCCTTTTGGAAAAAGCCGCTCGAAGATCGTTCCAGCTCTTTCAACGATTCCAGCTACTTCATTCCAGCTCCAGAAAAAAAGCCCGATCCTGGCATGTCGCGCCAAAATCGAGCTTCTCGCATCTTCTGCGTATTCACTTTTCGCTTTTTCATCCCGTCTGCTGCATTTCATCCCCGTACATCGCCCACGCCATTTTCAGCACAGCACTCCGCTTAATCTCGTAGTAGCGTTGGCGGGACACCCCGATCGCTTTGGCGATCAAATTGTTTTTCTCCCCATCCAGCAGCGCTTCCACAATCAGGCGCTCCTGTTCGCTGCGAATCGTTTCTACCGCTCTGTTGATCCGCTCGATTTTGTCCTGCAAATTTTGCAGCCGCTTCTGTTTCCGTTCCCGGCGAACGACTTCCGCGTGTGTTTTGTCGCTGTGGGAGCCTTGGCCTTTTGGCATGGCCGAATCCAATCCGTACTGGCTGACCATGCCTTCCCCGGCTTCCCGCAAATAGCGCTGAATGCGAACAATCTCGATTTGCATGTAGCTGTAATCGCGAATTTCTTCTTCCGTCTTTTGCAAAACAGAGAGGGCTGGAGCCAACTCGTGCAAATCAAAGCGGACTTCCCGTTGTTTACTCGCCTCTTTCTGAATCGGCCGTGCTGGCTTTGCTTGCTGCTGCTGCAAATATCTGTCCCACTCCGGGCACGATTCAATTTTGCCGATATGCTGGTCATGGACCTGGCAATGCGTCCGCTTCCCCCAGCACGTCGCCGGGCAACCTTCGCACACCGCTTCCATCAACATGTCTTTACTGATCAAAGTTGTCGTCGTCATTCTCTTTCCCCCTCGTTCTCTCGTAAAAGCTGTAGAGATACATCGTTTCGTTTTGCTGCTATCTATCTTTTTCGTACCTTTTCTGCTAAAATGCTCTGCCCGATGATCACTCCGACCAACAGGGCGCAAGCAACGATCAATGCTGCCTGTATCATCTCTGCAAAAATCCCCTTCCCCCATGGAATGATATGGAAACAAAGGACAGCGCCGACTCCTCAACTATTCTTGCGGATGCTGCTTTTCATGGGCAGGAGGATCGATTTTTTTCTCACTCGGTTCTGCCTCCTTCTCTTTCTCCTTGTTCGCCTTCAACTGCACATCCAAAATGTTGTTGATGCGAATCTGCAAATCGACATGCTTGAATGTCACTACCAACACGAGAAAACAAACGACCACAGCGAGCACCTGGACATAATCCATCGACATCATCGCTGCCCATCCTTACTTTGAATCAATAGGCGCTCTCTGATCGTGCTTCCTCGGCTGAGCTTCGTGCTTGTCCATTCGCCTGCCAAAACGAGATTCTTCTTCGGGGAGAGCACAGGGAACTGGCTCGTGAGTACCGCTTTGCACTCTCCTGACCGTCCTCTGCGCACTCGGCAATGAGAACTCTCGCCTATGCAGCCGATACGGCCTATCGCTTGTTTTTGCATACTCTCACTCCTTGCCTGATTCCATTTTTGGAAATAAGATAGTTTGCTTCCCCTAAAAGATAGACAGGAACGTTTGTTCTCTTTGTTAGTACAAGTATCTCATACAATTCATTTCAGTTCAAGTTATTTCCAATCATTTTTTTCCTTGACTTTTCTTGATCGAACGGGGTTAAATGCCCCTGTATTTATTGCAAAATTCCGCATAAAAAGAAGCGCGATTCTCTGGAAAAGAACCGTGCTTTGAACGATAGCCACAACTCGAAAAGTATACCACTCTCATACTTCGTTGGTTACGTAATGCTTTCTTGCTGCCTTTCTGCCTGAGCGTTCCCAACTACGCCATCCACCATGTATAGCTGAAAAGCCGTGCGCAAAAAACGCAAAAGAGCCAGCGTCTCCACCCGATGCAGAGAACGCTGGCTCTTTTGCATTATTCCCCCAAGCTTCTTCCGTTCTACTCAATCCCAAATGTTCGGACGTTCGATTCCCATCGTCCTCATGTAATCGAGCAACTGCCCGGTATGAACCGATTCATGGTACGCAATCCGGAGCAGCATGTCGCCCAATGTCCTGACGTACCCGACATCGGAACGGTCGATGCGGATGCTCTCCAGGTCGCTTTTGTCCAACTCTTTGACAAAGGCGAGAAACTCGTCCCGATACGGCTTAGCAAAAGCCAACTCTTCCTCAATCGAGGTGAACGGCTTGGTGTCATACGGATTCGGCAGAGCAGACAGAGCGGAGCTGCCTCTTTGAATCAAAATCTGATGGTACAAAAACTCGCCCTCGATGACGTGCCGGATCATTTCCCCGCAAGTAAACGCTTTGTTGTCGGGCTTCCAATCCAGCTTGTCTTCCGGGATCGCCCTCCACACCTTGATGCTGCGGCGTCTGACTTCCTCGAAATTCAGAATCAAAAGATCAGTCGCATTCATGTCTGCTCCTCCTCTCATTGCCTGTGCTTTAGTCTTTTTGATACAGATCGCACGTCTTCACGTGGTCATTTACCATCCCTACTGCTTGCATGAACGCATAGCAGATCGTCGAACCGACAAACGTAAACCCGCGCTTTTTCAAATCCTTGCTCAGCTTGTCGCTGATCTCGGTGGAGGCAGGCACATCTTTTAGCTCCTGAAAGTGGTTGTGAATCGGCTTGCCGCCAACAAACGACCAGATGTAGCTGGAAAAGGAGCCGAACTCCTCCACGACCTTGAGAAAGGCGTGAGCATTTTTGACGACGCCCCTGACTTTCAGCTTGTTCCGCACGATGCCCTCATCCTGCAAAAGCTGCTCGATCTTGTCCTCGTCGTACTGCACAATCTTTGCCGCTTCGAAGTTGTCAAAAGCCCGGCGGTAGTTCTCCCGCTTTTTCAGGATCGTGTACCAGCTCAGCCCCGCCTGCGCGCCTTCCAGATTCAAATATTCAAAGAGCAGCCGGTCATCGTAGACAGGCACTCCCCACTCATGATCGTGATAATCCAAATACAACGGGTCCTGATTCACCCAGCCACATCGATTCATCAAAAGGAACCTCCCAGCAAATACGAACATATATTCTTATACAAAGAATATACAATCTTTGGCTATTCTGCAAGTTATTCTTGCTCATTCTCGCAATTTTTCTCCCAAAGCAAAACGGTCATGACCGTTTCGTTGACCGTAAGCGCTCACATCCCATTTCATAAAAAACGTCGAGACGTTTTTCACACAAAAAAGACCCTATCAGCGCAATAGGGCCTCCTCTCTTTGTTCACGCTCGCAAAATCACCGCGCGCGGTGCGGAAAAACGCTCAAGCCGTCAAAATAATCGGCTTGCCGCGCGTTATGACGACGGTGTGCTCGTACTGGGCGGTGTAGCTTCTGTCCGGCGTCACCAAAGCCCAGCCGTCCTTCCCGTCCTGCACATACTCGGCTCCTGTGGAAATAAACGTTTCGACAGCGAGCACAAGCCCGTCCGTCAGCAGCCGTTTGTCCCATTTGTCGTAGTAGTTCAGGATGTCCGTCGGCTCCTCGTGCAAGCTTTTGCCGATGCCGTGGCCTGTGAGGTTTTTGACGACCGTAAATCCTTTTGCCTTCGCTTCATTGTGGACGATGCGCCCGATCTGGCTCAACTTGGAGCCAGCCCTGGCCGAATCCAGCGCCTTGTACAGCGACTCCTCTGCGCATTTGCACAGCGCCTGCTTCACAGGTTCTCCCTGTCCCACGACAACCGAAGCGCCTGTATCCGCAAAGTAACCTTCCAGCTCTGCGGAAACGTCGACATTGACGATGTCGCCTTCCTTCAATACCGTTCCATCGGGAATCCCGTGCGCCACGACATGATTCACGCTGATGCACGTCTGCCCGGGGAAGTCGTACGTCACCTGGGGTGCGGAGCGCGCGCCGTACTTCGCCAAAATATCGCCGCCAATCCGGTCCAGCTCTTTTGTCGTGATCCCCGCCCGAACGGCCTGCAGCATCGCTTCTCTCGCTTCTGCCACGATTCTCCCGATCCGTTGCAAAGCGAGCAAATCGTGCTCATTTTGAATCGACATGTCATTTCCCCCTTCATTAAAATATATGGCCAAAATTTATTTCCAGCTCTGCTCCCATTTATTGGAACACACTTCCGCGCAAATCGCAAATGCCAAAGGCTTGAACCAAACGGCAAGCCAGGCGCGCTAGGCCGGACTGACCACGTACTGTCCTCCCCCTGCCTGCTGCCTGATAAATCCGATCGAGACACGATTGAACTCTTCCGGCTGATCCACATTGACGACGTGGCCGCAATTATCCAGCATGCAAAGCTGGGCGTGCCTTCTGCGGCTTACACACGACTGGACCGAGGGCAAAAACATATAGTCCTCATCTCCCATGATAAACAGCGCGGGAATCGCAGGCTCTTTCGTCAGCAGCCCCGCGAGAAACGCATTGATTCCGTACGTCAGCCTGAACCAGCGCTTGAACTCCTTTTGACAAAGCTTTTTCGCTTCTCTGACAAATAAGGAGCGGGATTCGCGATGGCGTTCCCGCGGCATGATCACCCAGGCAAACAGCTTGTACAGCCACATGTACGGAACGATATGCTTGACGAGATTGCCCAGCGCAATCAAGATTTGCGAGCGCAAGTTCAGCTTCGTCACGGCTCCCGCCAAAACCATCGAGCGTATTTTTTGCGGCGCAAGCTCGGCGATGATCTGGACGATGATCGTGCCCAGCGACACCGCTACGAAATGAGTGGAAGCAATGTTCTCGTGCTTCAGCACCTCAATGATATCTTTGCTGATGTCTTCAAACGTGTATGTAGCCCTGGGCTTCCCCATATGCTGCTTCGACTTGCCGTGACCGCGCAAATCGACGAGGAGAATATTGAAATGCTCTTTGTAAGCTTTGATCTGTTTATACCAGATGGATGAGCTGCCGCCCGCCCCGTGGACGAAGGTTACCCATTCATAGGCATCTCCGCGTATGTACGTCTTATAATGGATCACTTATATCCCCCCAGAGTATTATAGCGGAGGGATGCTGCATGTGAAACATTTTCCATTTTATTGAAAAGAAAAAGGCAGGATGCCTGCATTCCCGCAGCTCCCTGCCTTGCCTGTACAGCCATGTTTTACGCTTTTCTTTTCCTGCGCAACTGATAGTACGTCACCGCAAGAGCAAGCGCCAGTACCGTTCCTTTAATAATATCGTAGGCGTAATACGGCACGTTCAGCATCGTCATGCCGTTCAGCAACACCCCGATCAAAATCGCGCCGACGAACGTACCGAATACGTTCGGCTTGCCCGCGCCGAAAACGGAGAAGCCGACAAACGCGGCCGCCACTGCATCCATCAGCATCGAGCCGCCGCTGCTCACCTGGCCCGTACCGATCCGCGCTGCCAAAAGCATCCCGCCCAGTCCGGCGAACAGGGCAGACAACACATAAGCGAGCGTGCGATAGCGATTCACGGGAATGCCGGAGAGACGCGCCGCTTCCAGATTGCCGCCCGTCATGTACAGCATCCGCCCTTGGCGAGTATACGCCAAATAGACGTGTGTGACCGCGACCAATAAAAAGGTCAAAATGACGGGAACAGGCAGGGATAAAATTTTGCCTTGTCCGAGCCAGAGGAACCATTCCTGGAATTTTCCCGGAGCCATCGAACCATCTTCCAACGGCATGTTGGCGTAAATCGAGTAGCCTTTTGAATAAGTCATATGAAGTCCGTTGACGATGTACAGCATCGCCAGTGTCGCCAGCAGATCGGGAATGCGGATTTTGACGACCAGAAAAGCGTTGACCAATCCGACAATCAGACTGAGCGCGATCGGGACGACCAAAGTGGCAAACACGCCCTGCTCGTACCAGACCATCATGGAAGCCGAAACGACTGTGGTCAACGACACCGTCGAACCGACAGACAAGTCGAAGCCTCCGACAATCAGTGAAAACGTAACGCCAATCGCGACGAACGTTACGATCGAGATGGAACGCAAAATGTCCGTGATGTTGTCGTACGTGAAGAAATACGGATTGGTCAGACTGAACAACAGCATGACGATCACAATTACTGCGACTGTACCGTATTTGTAAATAAAATCAAACAAGCTGAATTTTTTACCTTCCACCTTACTCACCCCCGCTGGCATAATACATCATCGTCTCCTGTGTCGCGTCCGCGCGGCTCAGCTCCTTGACGATTTTCCCTTCAAACATGACCAAAATCCGGTCGGCAATGCCCAATACTTCGGCAAACTCGCAAGAAAAGTAGAGAACGCCCTTGCCCTGCTCCGCCAGCTTTCCAATCAGGCGGTAAATATCGCTTTTCGCCCCGATGTCGACGCCTTTGGTCGGCTCGTCGAACATGAACACTTGCGCATCCGTATCCAGCCATTTGCCAATCGCGACTTTTTGCTGGTTTCCTCCGCTGAGGTAGCCAACCAGCTGTGTGATGTCTGCCGTCTTTACGCCCAGACGGCTCACCAGCTCCCTCGCCTGCTTCGCTTCTGCCCCTCTGCGGACAAATCCGAGCCGCGACCACTTCTCCAAAGCGGAGACAGACAAGTTGTTCTGGACAGATTCCTCGACAAAAATGCCTTCTTTGCGCCGCTCTTCCGGTACGAGGACGATTCCCGCATCAACAGCGTCCTTTGGCGACCGCAGCCGCACCTCTTTGCCGTTCAGCCTGACTTGTCCCGCCTCGGCGGTATCCGCTCCGAACAAAAGTCTCGCCAGTTCCGTCTTCCCGGCTCCAACCAGCCCGACAATCCCGACAATCTCGCCTTCGCGAACGCTCAAATCGGCGCGGCGAACCTTGCCGCCAACCACTCCCGCAGCTTCCAGAAGCACCCCTCCTACAGGCACTTCGACTTTCGGGAACTCTTCCTCGAAGCTTTTGCCCAGCATGTTGCCGATGACCTCATCCATCGTCGTGTGGGACGTATCGTTCGTCACGATCAGTTGACCGTCCCGCATAATCGTGATTCGGTCGCATATCTCAAAAATTTCCGGCAGGCGATGGGAAATGTAGATGATCCCGACACCCGCTTTTTTCAACTGGTCAATGATGAGAAACAGCCGCTCGCTCTCCTTCGTGCTCAACGGAGCTGTCGGTTCGTCAAAAATGACGTACTTCGCTTTTTGCACGGTCGCGCGGGCAATCAGGATCAGTTGCTTTTCGGACAGCGTACATTCCTCGACGAGCATGCGCACAGGGATGGAAAAGCCGAAGCTCTGCAAAATGCTTTCGGCTTCCTTGTGCAAGCTCGGCCAGTTCATGAATCCTTTGCGGCCTGCCGAGACAATCTGATCGAGCAAAATGTTTTCCGTCACGCTCAAGTACGGGATCAGCGCCGTATCCACTTCCTGGTACACGCACTGGATGCCTAAAGCTTTCGCATCCTGGGGCGATTGAATCGACACCTCTTTGCCCTCAATCGTGATGCTCCCCCCGTCAGACTGATACGCGCCCGTCAAAATTTTCATCAAGGTACTTTTCCCCGCCCCATTCGCCCCTAAAAGCGCATGAACCTCGCCAGCCTTGACCTCAAAATCGACCGAACGCAGCGCAGGAACGCCGGAGAACTGCTTCACAATCCCTTTCATCTGCAAGCTGGACACTTTTCGCCCCCCCCTTAAATAAGCAAGATTCCCGTTGACTGATCAACGGGAATAGCCAAATCAACCAGCTCTATATGCTTACTTGCCCCACTCTTTCACGTACTGGGACAAGTCGCCCATTGTCACTTTTTTGTCCTTAGGCAAATCTTCTTGTTTCACCAGCACCGGATTCAGCTTCACGCTGTCTGGCACTTGCTCGCCTTTGATTTTTTGGAAAATAGCCGCTGCGTGAGTGCGTCCGATGTTCGATGGATCTACGGCTGCAGTCGCTGCCCATGGCGAATTTGCTTCCTGGATCAGTTGCAGGTCTTCATCACTCAGGTCGATGCCGTATACTTTGATTTCTGTGCGGCCTGCTTGCAAGATCGCACGGGTTGCCCCTTTGGCAAATTCATCCCAAGATGCCCATACAGCCGTGATGTCGCCTTTGTTCGGATATTTTTTCAGGATGGCTTCCATCTGTGCTTGGGTATCCAGCGCTGTGTTGTTTGTCGCGGAACCGAAAGCGGCGACTTCCTTGATATCCGGATATTTTTTCAGGAACGCTTCATAAGTCACCTGACGTTTTTCCATCGGGGCAAAGCCTGCCACCCAAATTTTCACGATGTTGCCTTTGCCGCCGGAATCTGCCGCCAGCTTTTCCAAGCTCAGCTCTGCCAGCTTGTTGTCGTCTTGCTCGACAATCGGCACGCCAGGCAGCTTGATGTCTGTGTCGAACAGAACGACCGGGATTTTTTTGTCGACAGCTTTTTGCGTACCTTGTTGCAACGCTTCCGCTGTACCGTGGTCGATCAGGATGCCGTCGAAGTTTTGGTTGACCGCAGCGTCAAGATTCGACGCCATTTTCGACAAATCCGTATCTGCGTTGAATACTGTCAGCTCTCCGCCGTTTTTCTCGACTTCCTGCTTCACACCGTTAATGTATTGAGCCGAAAACGTTCCTACATTTTGGCGCATGATCAGGGCAATCCGCTTCGCTTTTTCGCCGGAAGCGCCGTTTGCCGCCGTGTTTTTCGTATCGGCTCCGCCGCCGCACGCGGTCAAGGCCACCGATACTGCCAGTACGAGTGATGTGATAAGGCCCAGTTTCTTTTTCATCGAAAAATCCCCCTTTTTCTTTGTTCCTTGTTGTGCTGCAAGCTGAGGAGGCGACGACCTTCCCTTTCCAAAAGGAAAAGCCTCTTTCAACAGATGAAAGAGGCTTGATCGACAAGATTCGCGCCTCTTATCTGTCAGGTATCGCTACCTGTTGGAGTTAGCACCTTGGCTCGCAAGACATTGATCTTGCCAGCTAGGTTGCCGGGCGTCATAGGGCCATTCCCTCAGCCTTCTCTGGATAAGAGTAGTTATTATTTTCGAAACCTTTGTATTAGTATATAGAGACTATAATCCGTGTTTTACCCATCTGTCAACTAGGTTTTTAAAACTTTTCTCCTTTAAATTTATTCCGCCGCTGCGTCCAAATTTTGGAGGAATCGTGTAGGCTCTTGTCGAAATATCGTAGATTGAAGCAGCCATGCAAATTTGCGATGGGGATGTCCGATGATTCTACTAAAAGAAGTAATTTTGCAGATGTTTTTTGCTCTGACGCCATTTGTCCTGTTCAATATTTATTACCGCGACCGAATGCGCAATTACAGCCGCGCTTTCATTCTTGTGACCAGCTCGATTTGCATGTTTCTGGCCATGACCTTCGCGACCAGCGTCTCGGAAGGCGTGATTTTCGATATCAGGCACATCATCGTATTTTTTGCCCTAGTCTATGGGGGAGTGCGGATCGCGCTGGTCTTGCTGATCGAGTCCGCGCTATACCGCTATTATTTGGGTGGTGAAGGCATCTGGCTCGCGCTGCTTGCCCTGGTTGTCACCTTTTCCATCTCCCTCCTGATGTATCGGCGTTACAAAGCCAGTTATCGGAAAACACTGTATATTTTTTTGACGGGCGCGCTCTTTTCCCTGGTAGCTTTGGGGTTGACCTATCTATACTTTCCCACCTATGTATCCCATCATCCTGCCTACTACTTGTTCGTGATCCCCGTTCAAAACTTTGTCGGAATTTGGCTTTTGTTGTCGCTATTTAGCAAGTGCGTATCCGACAAAGAACTGTTTATTCGACACGCCCAAAATGAAAAAATCGAAACGATGAGCCATGTCGCCGCATCGCTTGCTCACGAGGTGAGAAATCCGCTCACAGCGGTCAAAGGATTTTTGCGCCTGATCCAGGAAAATCCTGAAAATATTACGAAAACCGATCAGTACATCCGCATCAGCATGGACGAAATCCAGCGGACGGAAGCGATCCTGACCGAGTATCTCGCTTTGTCCAAGCCGCTCAAGGAGCGCACCGAGCTAATCAACGTATGCGACCAGCTTTACGTCGTGCGGGAAGTCATGCTGCCTTTTGCCAATATGCACAATGTCGAGCTGGAGCTGCAAGCTTATGAAAAGCCTGTCACGATCCTGGCCAATCCCGACGAGTTCAAACAAGTCTTGGTCAACTTCATCAAAAATGCGATCGAAGCTTGTGAGGAGACGGTCAACGGCAAAGTGTCCCTCTCGCTGTTCATTGAGAAAAGCAACGCCATGCTGATCATCAAAGACAACGGCATCGGGATGGACGAAGGCCAGATCAAACGCCTCGGGTCCATTTATTTCTCGACGAAAACAAGCGGAACCGGTCTCGGGCTTACGTACTCCTATCACGTCATCCACGCGTTCGGCGGGTCGGTAAGCGTGTCCAGCAAGCCAAAAGTCGGAACCAAATTCACGATCACGTTTCCGTATCACGCGCAACCCTAGCCGTCAGTCGAGTGATCTGGGCTTAAACGAGCGACCTGGTCATGAATACTTGCTTGGCCATCACGTCAAAACCCGCCCTTTGCAAAATACGGATGGTCATTTCGTTGGAAGCTGGCAAATTGACCGTGAGGCGATACAGCTCCTTGTCCCATGGCGAAAAGACATGGGCAAGAGCACTTCTGACAATCGCCTCCCGGTCGGCCCGTTCCGGCCTTGCCTCACACTGAAACAGCAAGGCTGTCGTTTGTTTTCCGTTTTCAAAAATCCGTCTGTACAAGGCATAGCCGATTACTTGTTTGTTCTCATCGCGGACGAGTACCGCTTGCGGTCAACAAAACGATCATGACCGTTTTGTTCCGGAAAAATCGACTGGTCACAGATAGCAAAGCCCGTTTTCTCGTACAAAGCGATCGCCCTGTCTTTCTCCCGGATGGCGACCAGTGACGCGCCCCCCGACTACATTTTTTCTCCGCCAAATAGTCAGACGAAAAAGGGAAATATTACATAAAAAAGGCCGCCTGACCAAACCGTTCTGTCAAGCGATCAACAGGGGAGAATTCGCTAACATCGAAAAATCAGAAACATGATTTACCAAGGTGTTTGAAATTTAAAAGGGTATCTCTAAAGCCGAAAAATTGACTTTGAGACACCCCCTTTGATTCGTAATACCCCTTTATTCTCTTGTGTCCTTAGTTGTGTCACTTAATTCCATTTTTTCTTGCTCGAATTCGTCAAGTAATTCTTGTGCAGACTTACCAGTTGTCAATTTCGCATTTCCCGAAAGCTCATTTTCCATTCGTTCAATGAGTTGTTTTCTTTTCTCGATCGCTTCCAAAACCTTGATAACTTTTGGATCATTGAAATCCACCTCTTCAACATTTTCGCCCTTATAAGAGTTTTCATGAATGAGCGTCATTTGTTTGAAGGCGCTCAGTTTCCTTTTTAAAACTTCTTCAGGATCTTCGGGATGTAGCTCTTTTTTCAGTTTACCAACTTCCCACGATAAATCTTTTACCTTTTTTTCCTGTTTGTCAGTATACTTCTTATCCAAGATTTCTTCTTGTTCTTTGAATTCCTTCTCCATTTGGGCTAGACGTTGTTGTTTATCGGCATATGCGTCAACCCCGATGATGCCTAAACTCAGGGAAGCTGCAGCAGACAAAGTTACTACTAGCAACTTATTCAGCTTACGCATAAAATCATCTCCAATTGACAAAAATCTGTCCTTATTTTTTTATCTCTATGGTAATTACATACGCACCACCATAATCAAGCCATTCGCTTAACCGCAAATCTGTTCCCCAATAATAATCTTCATCATTAACAGAATGTTGCGCCATATATACATCACCATCTTTGAACTTGTGTACGACTTGTGAGTGTACTGTCCTTCCGTTTTCATCGACATATTGAACAATATCACCAGTATTTAAATCTTGATAAATATCATCAAAATTCTCTTGTGCATCCTGAACTGAGTACTTTTTAGCTTGATAAGCAAATTCCCCTCCAGAGCCATTCACTACAGCCCAATGCTCCCGAAATTGATGAGCGCCGGTCCAAGATGATGTGCGTGATTTTTTATCATTCGTATTTTTAGGAACATGTGGACCGTAATAGTACCAATCCTTTTCATTCCTATTGTAACCAATCTTCCCATGAAACCCCAGACCTCCACCTTCATGTAATACCTGAGAGACAAAGTTTGTGCAATCGCCGCCATCGCCGTTGCTTCCGTAATTTGCGTAATTTTTGTTTCCTGGTCGCTCAGCATACTTTTCAGCATATTTTTTTGCTTCGCTACGATCGTACTCTTTATTGGTTGAGGAACTATTAGTAAACAAAGTTTCTGCTGCCATCGCTTGTCCAGTCACTAAGGTGGATGCTAGGCACACAAGTGTTAGTGACTTTTTTAAAACCTTTTTCAAACAAGCTCATCTCCTTGAAATAAATAAACTTTCGAATCTTCAGCGTACAAAAATTGTCCTGTAGTAACCTTTTATTCAAAAGTATGGATTTTTATTGTGTAGAGAGAATTCTTCATTAAAAAACCACGTTAAGGGAAGAATCCCCGTTTGGCCGGACCCCTAGACTATTAAATCACACTTTTTTGCATCATTTTTGATTGAATTACCAGAATGTACTGATCCAACTGCTGGCTTAATTCCACGACTTTATCATCCAACAAATCATTCTTCTCTAAATACAATTGAACCAGCTGTTCGCGCAATTGTTCCACCATGTTTTTCAATTGAATGATATCGTGACAAGTTCCTCCTTCCCGATCTAAAGGTGGCGTGGTACATTTACTTATAGGAGCTGTAACTGCTCCTCCTGTGGGCGTTCCTTGAACCTGGCGAATGGGTGGGACGCCCTTTTTATAGGCAATAGCTCCTATAATTATCACCTTCCTTTTTTTAACATAAAATACAATTACAACTATACAATGTTATCCTAAAAAAACCGTTGATAGAAAAACAGGAAAAAAGCACCCCTTTTTGTTTGGGATGCTTTTTCAAATCCTTTATCAAAACGCTTTTTAGCCTCCTACGCCGTGATGATATTGAATAATTGTAGAAGATGAAATAGTAGAAATGGATAGCGATTCGCTTTCTTTAGAAGCCTGGGCAACATTGGAAAACAACCCAATACTTACAATCACAGCTAATAAAACAAAAAATCTTTTCATACTCACACTCTCCCTTCTAAAATGGCTTGATAGCGATCTTTTTGCTCGTTTGATGCATGGGGCAAGTGTTTCCAAAACTTTGTGATACAACGTTTGAAGCCATGATAATAGGCCATTTTGTCAGAGAAATCTAAGCATAGCAGTAACTCATCTATCGCTTGTGAGGTGCGTCCTTTTCTAAAGTCATATTCGGACTTTTGATCCCAAAAGTGAAAATTCTGACTCAAATTAATTGGGTTCTGATGATCATGGAAGCTGGATAGATGAGCAGAAAAATGATCTAGCAGCTCATCTATACAAAAACCATGCTGATTAGCTGCTTCAATGATGGTCAACATGCCGGGAAGAATCTCATTTGGATGTTCCGTTAAGAAATCAACATACTCTGATAGGAGATTCAGGTTTCCCTTTTTTAAGCCAAGTCCATATAAATTGGCCCTTCCCCAGACATTGAATTTCTTTACTTCTTTATATCCTATCTCATCCAACAGTTCAAACCAGCTAAGATCCGTATATTCGTGCACATGCTTTTCTGCTTCCTCATATTCTTCTTGCATAGTTAGAGCGATTCCTTTTAGCAAGGAACTTTGCCCATAATATACGACTAGATGACGTTCCGTATCTAATCTTTCCTCGGTTTTACCGATGTCTTTCTTGCGTAGCTGATCCTGATAAACTGCAATAGCTAGAGTTCGTAATTCGTCTGCATATTTCTCAACATCTTTCCATTTCTGCAACGTGTAGCACGCATTCGCTAGCTGTAGCAACGCATCCAATTGAAGATTTTCAGATAATCTGTTCCTGTAGGGTTCAAACCGTATGATTGCTTTCCAGTTATCTTCGGCATTTGCCCCTTGTACCGCACGAAATAAGCGATATTGGCTGATCACAAATAATTCAGAATGACTATCTTTTTCCGTTTCAATCACGAACTGATAAAAGGGGACAGACGAAGCTTTTTTCCCATTTTGAAATAATTCCTCTGCCACAGTGAAGAGAATGGAAACACTTTTGGGCTTCTCTAGTAATTTGGAGACAACCGCTTCAATGCAATCCTGCCGCCCAAGCTCAGCGCATCGAACCAAATAAGGTACCAAACGCGGCCGCGAGATTCTATCTTCGGAGATACATTCTTCCGGGTACAACTCATACAACCATCCAGGAGGTTGACCAAAAACCATTGCCATTGCGTCAAGTTGGCCAATCGTAATGGCACGCGGCGGATTGCTATTTAAAATCTCACTCAGATGACCTGGATTAACACCGCTTAGTTCACTGAGTTTGCTAAGTGTATATCCGTTCTCTCTCATGTTGCTATGAATTTCAGAACGAATTGACTTTAGCATCGCTTTGCTTGTTCCCATACGAAAAGAACTCCTCCTTAGTCATATACACAAGAAACGTATAACTTCTTTTATTTTACGATATTTTGATTTTTTGTAAATATATTCCTATACAGCGCTACTTAGCACTCAGGTACCACAATTTGCTTTGAGCTACCTGTCAAAAAGCACACTTTATGACACATTGGAAATCTGCTTCTCTCAACATGTCATAAAGTGTGCTTTTTTTGAAACATTTCAATTCATTGATATACTCTTTGCAATAGAATGTCGAAGGGAGTAACAAGGTGAAGATAGGATACGCTCGTGTTTCTACGAAAGATCGAAATCCTCATTTGTAAACCGCCGTAACTTCTCAGAAGATTGATGCAGCCATACGCGATATTTTGGATCAATATAATACACACTGAACCTACCTAAACTATGGGGAGACGGGAAGAAGTGAGTATGGCGGAAGCCACTTGAATGAGCAATGTCAGTACCTGTTTAATTGCTGGGGTCATAGCGTTGATTTTTTCACCATCACATGACCCGTTTTCACACGTATCCCGGCTGTACCCGCAGCGAGCCTTACCCCTCCCCCTAATGATGAACGGGCGGCACTTGTTGCTCGTTCTTCGGATGTTTTTCAAAAAACAGCAAATCGTTTTGCCGGTTCAATGTAGCTAAAAATACTTGCTCAACCGCGACGCCGCTTTTATGTAGCTCCTGCAAAAGCCAGTTTTCATCCCGCTCGCGATAGGTCAACACTTCTGCGCATATTTTCCCCTCGATAATCACAGGCAAGGAAATGCCTGTCGAAGCCGTCTTGATTTGCAAATCTTGTCTCGTCACGGTCTGCTGTGCCGATTTTTTCAAGACCGTCAAACGCCCGTTGGCCTCGATAATCGCCATATCAATCTCGGCGAGATCGAAAATATCTTTTTCCCGCAGCATTTGCAGCACGTTGTCGAGGGAATAGCGGATTTTTTTCAGCTGATCGACGAGAAACTCGCCGTTGTAATAAACAACCGTCGGCTCAAACGTGACCATTTTTCCAAAGCGCCTGGAAACGACCGACCATTGCGACACGATTCGTTGCAGCACGCCCAATGTCACAATCGCTACAGCTATGGGGATATGGTGGACGTTCGGTTCGGCGATATCGGCCCCTGCCACAGAGCCTAACGTGATGATCACCATAAAATCAAAAACAGGCAGCTCGCCAATCGAGCGTTTTCCCATGAATAGCGTCACAATCAACAATAGCGGCAAAATCGAGCAAACCCGCCCGATCACGATCAAGCTTTCACTGAACAGCTCCACCCACTTGTGCCCCCTGCTCTATGCCTTTCTTCATTTTACTATGTAAAGTTTTGGAAGCAATTATACAAGTTCGCCGATCAAGAAAGGCCGTTTCCCGATTTCCCGAGCTGACGGCCTTGAAAAAGACGTTGCTATTTTCATATCGCAGAAAATTTTCCATTATATGGACCGAAGAAAAATTATATGCTCCCCAGCCGCTGCGATGTTTTGTGGGCAGCATCCTGCACGCGCTCGATCAAATAGTTCAACCGCTCTTCTTTCAAATCAAAGGTGACGATTCCGATGCTGAGAGCACCGATTACTTTTTGCGTATAATCAAAAATCGGAGAGGCAACAGAAGCTGTATTCTCTGTCCGTTCCGCAAAACTCACCGCGTAACCAGCCTTGCGAATCTGGGCCAGCTTCTCCATAAATGCAGGCGTCTCCTCCTCGCCGACGAGCTGAAGCACGGTCTGCCTCGCTTCCTCCTCTGGCATGTGCGCCAAAACGACCTTGTTCGCTGCACCGATGTGCATCGGGATGCGCAAGCCAAGCTGATCGTAGATGCGAATATTGTGCTGGCTGTCCACTCGATCGACCACGATCGACTCCAAACCGCTCGGCTGGCTGAAATAAACGCTTTCCTCGACTTCTCTGGCCAGCTCCTCAATCATCGGTTTGATCACTTTGCGATAATCGATCCGATCCAGGACGCGAAGTCCAAACTCCATCCACCTGATTCCCAACGTGTACTGCTTCGTCGCCGCATCGTGCTCCACCAAATCGTGATTCATCAAAGTGTACAGGAGGCGATAAGTCGTACTCACCGGAAGCTGGCATTCTTTCGCCAAATCGTTGATGGTCCACCACTTTCTATGCTCGTCCGACGCAAGTGCCGTCGCAATCGCCATCGCCCGATCAAACGATTGAATCACTGTCATTTCCCCTTTTTCTATGTTCTCGTCTATCTCATATCTTAAACTACTTGCTACAATTTTGTGAATCGCAAAAAATTTTACACAAATCCCCGCATCTGGCGCGGAATAGCGATTGACAGTCCAAAATCAGAATGTGTACACTTAGAGTGATTTTTCGAAATATGAACAATATTCCATAATACGGAATAAAGGGAGGCAACTATGTTCCAAGGCAGCCAATCCATGGTCAAAAAGATGAAGACAGTCATCATCAAGCATCCCCGTGAAGCTTTTATCAGCCAGGCCCACCTCGAAGAATCGTGGAAAACCTTTAACTATACAGACCGTCCTGATTGGGACAAAGCTTTGCACGAGTACGAGAAGTTCGAAGCCATTTTGCAAGAGCATGTGGAAAACGTCCTGCATCTCCCGCAATCGGACAAAACCGGACTCGATTCCATCTACGCCCATGATCCGGTGAAGTTCACGTCCAAAGGGGCGATCATCCTCAAATCCGGCAAAGAGCTGCGCCAGGGTGAAGCAGAAGTATACAAAGACTTTTTGCAAGCAAACAACATTCCGATTCTCGGACAGTTGACAGGCGATGCCCGCTCCGACGGTGGCGACCTCGTCTGGCTGGACGAAAAAACGCTCGCCATCGGGCTAGGCTTCCGCACCAACCAGGCGGCGATCGCGCAAATTACGGAGATGGTCAAAGATTTCACGGAAGAAATCATCGTCGTTCCGCTGCCATACGACCGCGGCCCGGCGGAGTGCCTGCACCTGATGTCGATTATCAGCATGGTTGACCACGATCTCGCCGTCGTCTATTCCAAGCTGATGCCTGTTTTCTTCCGTCAGCTGCTCATCGACAGAGGCATTGAACTGATTGAAGTTCCCGACAACGAATACGATAACCTGGGCAGCAACGTCCTCGCGCTCGCCCCTCGCCTGTGCATGGTCGTAGCGGGCAATCCGATCACAAAAGAGCTGCTGCAAAAAGCGGGCGCTACGGTGTACGAGTACGAGGGTCATGAAATCTCGTATAAAGGCACGGGCGGCCCTACTTGCCTGACTTCTCCGGTTGAGCGGGTGTAGTTTTCTCGCAACCGTTCGGAAACTGGTTTCTCCAAATGAAAAACGAGTCATAGAAGTGATTCTACGGCTCGTTTTTTTCGGCTGTTTCTTTGTTTGTTTCTGAAAAAAGAGGCTTTTGCAGCGCTTGGCAAACAGTTATTTTTACCAATCGGGGTCCGCGAATGTGATGACAAATTTCACCCAATCAGGATCAGCATGCTGCGGCATGTATTGTATTTGGGTAATGGTGAAGAGAAAAATGAAAGCAGCGAATCCAGGCAACCATTTTTTCATGGCACTCTACCTCCCTATTCTTTTACTAAACTAGCACGGAAAATTTCCGCGATATTTTCCACGGTCTCGAAAGATACATCCTTTCTATTTGCTAGATGGTACTTAAAAATCGTCTCAAATCCCTCAACCATCTTTGCCGCCGCTCCAATTTGTCGATAAAATGCAATACTTTGTGTGAGACTGTCGATCCCTTCCTCCTCCAGCTCCATTGAGATCAAGCAAATGCCTTTTCGTTTAAAGTATCTGGCTGCATGTTTAATTCGGTTAGGATGGGTGTCCACCGACAAAAAGGTGTCTTCAGTAGCGATCAGCTCTTGAATCGCACCATTTTGTTCCGTTTCGAAGTATACGTCCAATAGATCGCTGGCAATCGTAATGCGCTCAGACGGCTTTGCTTCATGCAAGCACTCGTTATACAGCGCAATCGCTTGGTCGTATTCTCCTTTTTTCGCATGCAGCAGCGCCCGCAAATGCTTCTTTCGGAAATCCGCATATTCACTTTTTTCGTATAATTCCAAATATTGCTCAGCCAAAATCAAATATCCAAGGCGCAAATAAGCGTTCACGACAGAGATTAACGCTGAAGCTTTTTGCCTGCTGTCGTTTGTCCTGTCTTCCATCAACGCCTTTCCGCACAGTTCAATGCTTTCGCTGTAATAATCCAAAATATAAGCGTGGACGCCCATCCGGTAATAGTAGTCGATGCGCTCTAACGGTTGCAGCAGGTCGATATAGTGCAACAATTCCATTCCTCGCTGAAAAGTTTCTTCAAAGCGGGAAAAATCATCCCGTTCGAGCAAATAACGCGCGTAGAGATTCTTCGCCAGATAGAAAGGGATGCCGCGTTTTCTCGTAAACTCGATCATCACCTCATGCAAGGCCAATTTAGTCGATGAGTCCTCTGTTTCTTTTGCCAGTTGATGAAGGTAGTCCAGCGCAAGAAAAGTATCCATTTTCGGTGTGTCGAGCAGCTTCTGAGCCGCTTTGCGCACGAGAGCCTGGCTGTTAAGCGAAATAGCTTCGTTCAACAACAACTGAATCGATGCAGGTCTTTCGGTTGTACTTAAATAGACGGAGATAACATCGACATACGGAATTTTCAGAGCACTTGCGATCTTCTTCCACTGGGAAAAACCTGGCCGCTTGGTTGCTCCTGACTCCATTCTGGAAAGTGCTGTTTTGCTAATACCCGTTCGTTCTGCAAGCTCGCTTAACGATATATTTTCCCGCTGTCGATAGGCAAGGAGCAATTCTCCAATTTCTTCGGTGAGCATTGAGATCCCCCTAAAAAATTTTTATCTTTTATATTTTTTATAATATAACACGACTAGAAAAATGGGAATATATTCCTTTGGCGTAAAATAAAAAATATATAGAACAAACACGACAAAATACCAAAAGGCGCAAGTCCGGAGCCAAAAAGTACCCAAAAAAGAAGAGCCTCGACAAAGCGGCTCTCCTTTACACAAATCTGATCTGGCAATTCCTCGCAATGCAACAGCCTGTGCGCGCTTACAGAAAATGCTGCATCCAAATATTCGGCTCTACGTACTTGGCCTCGTTTTTCTCCACATCCATCCGCACAGGGACAAGCGCGTCCGGAATGATATACGTGCCGGACTCAGGGAACTTCAAGCCTGTCCATTCCTCCCAGTTGGCAATGCTTCCCACGATCGACATGGATTCCGACGCCACTTTCATGATTTTCGCCCCCATCTTCCAATGCGTGCGAACCCACGGATCAAAAGGAGCGCCCTCTTCCGTCTTCCATTCGATGTAGTTTTCCATCGGGGTCAACGGATACTTGTGCTTGAGCGATGGGCGAACAGGCGCCACCATATATTCCAGCCCGTTTTGCTTCGCAATGTCTTTCATCGCCGCCACCATGTGACGACTCAGTCCAAGACCGCGATGCGCAGGGTCGATTGAAATCGAAAGCGCCGACAATGTGTTTGGCTTCTGGCCTTGGGCGTGTCCTTCAATCCCGCGCAGGAAGACGTCTCCCCAGCCCTTCGGCATTCCTTCCAGCGTGCCGTCCCAGTAAAAAGGAATCGAGTTGCCCACGGCCATTACCTTGTCGTTTTCATCGGTCAACAAATATTGAAAAGAAGCAAACCACTCTTCCAGCCGATCGTAGTGCTGGTCGGCCACTTCGTCATGCAGCATGAAGGTAGACCAGCTGGCAGCGAGCACTTCGGCCATCTGATCGTTCAAATCAGGACGTTCTGCTTGTGTATACACCTTGTATGCCATTCTTTCCATCCTCCCAAAAACATCGCTGTCTCTCTGTTCGCCAAAAGGCTCCTCGCTAGAAAGTCAGGAAATCCTTTCCACGACTCTTTCATTCTATCAAAACTTGTTTGAAGCACAAACTTTTTCGCCGAATCGCCCTTTTCCGAAAAAAACTTCTGATTGCTGCGTCACAAAAATTGACCCCGCCTCGTTATATGGTCAAATCGCAGCGAGGAGCTGATCTCCATGAAAGAAATGACTGTAGTCGTAGTCGGTGGCGGCTATGCCGGAATCAATGCCGTTAAAGCAATCCAGGACACATGGAAAGGACGTCCTGCACACATCGTCCTGATCGACAAGGAGCCTTACCATCTGCGCAAAGTTTTGCTGTTCAAGCCAGCTGTCTCCCAAACCGATATTGCCATCCCGTTGAAAACCATCTTCCCCGCAGGCGTTGAATTTTTGCAAGGTACGGTCGTTTCTGTCCAGGGAAGCGCCAAGATGATCCATTATGTAGATAAAGGCGGAAAAGAACTGTCGCTTGCGTATGACGTGCTCGTCCTCGCGGTAGGCAGCGTCGCCCGCCGAGCAGAGCCGGAGCAGGGCGGAATCGCCTTGTCTGATGTGGCAGCCGCCGAGACGATTCGCAACACCTGGCAGCAAAATATGCGGCTGGCCGTTTTGGAAAAGCGCCCCGAAGAAAGACAGCGGCTTTTGACAATCGCTGTCGCAGGAGCGGGCATCAGCGGCATCGAGACAGCTTCCGAGCTTGCTTTTTCCATGCGGCAGGAAGCGCAACACCTCGGCATCGCTCCCCATGAAGTCACTGTCTACTTGCTCAATGCGCAAAATCGCCTCTTCACGGAAGGACCTGTGAAAATGGCGCGCAAGCTGGAACAAGCTTTGCTGGACGGCGGAGTCACGGTTTTGCACGGGACAAAAGCCATTCGCGAGCAGGACGGCAAGCTGAGTCTGTCCACGGGCCGCACGCTTGCTGTCGGTCTGTGCATCTGGGCGCTCGGTCTGCTGCCGAACCCGGCGCTGCGCCAGATGGGGTTGCCGCTCACCACACACGGCCAGCTTGTCGTGGATGAATCGTATCGGGTCGCTGGCGCCCCTTTCGTCTACAGCATTGGCGATTGCGCTCGCATCGTCGACCCGGCAAGCGGCCAGGCGGACCGGATGACGTGCAAGGAAGCGAGCAGGCAAGCCGCCCGGTTGAGCAAAATTATCCTCGCTGATCTGGATGGAACGCAGTCTCCCGTTCATAAAAGTTGCATGGATTTCTACTGCGTCGGATTGGGGCCGGAGCGGGCGATCGTCTGGACGCGCCAATGGGGCGTGGACATCATTTTGACAGGGAAATTGGGCTGGAAGCTGCGTCAGTTCACGTGGAATATTGCCAGCATGATAAAATAAGGAAAAAACGATGCTGACACTAGACGCCAGAGGAAGTGAACATGCGATGGAGACCCTTTATCAGCAATACAAAGGATTGCTGTTTCGTCTCGCCTACCAGCTCACAGGCTCGGCCACAGATGCGGAAGATATCGTACAGGATGTCTTTTTGAAAGCGTACGATGTCGAGCTGGAACAAATCGCAGAGCCAAAAGCCTACCTGTGCAAAATGACGACAAACCGCTGCCTCGATCTGTTGAAATCGGCACGCCACAGGCGGGAGCTGTACACGGGGCCATGGCTGCCCGAACCGATCCCTACTCCCGGAGCGGACAGCTACGAATCGGTCATCACCAAAGATTTGTTGTCGTACGCCATGCTCGTGCTGCTCGAACGCTTGTCTCCGGTCGAGCGTGCGGTCTTCGTCCTGCGCGAAGCTTTTGCCTTCGACTACGACGAGATTGCCCAGCTTGTCGGAAAAAGCCAGGCCAATTGCCGGAAAATCATCAGCCGCTGCAAAGCCAAGCTCGGTTTGGATGCAGACGAACAGCTTCACGCGCACGAAAAAGAAATCGGCGAAGAATGGATCGGCCGTTTTCTGCATGCGCTGGAACACGGCAATGTCAACGCTTTACTCACGCTCTTGTCCGCAGATGCTGAACTGCTCTCGGATGGCGGTGGAAAAGTATTCGCTGCCATACGTCCGGTCGTGTCTGGCAAACGTGTCGCGGAGTTCTTGCTTGGCTTGATGCGCTTCGCCGCACAAGGCTCTCCGTACGAAGTAGGGCTTGCTTCGCTGAACGGCCAAACGGCACTCGTCATCCGGCAAAATGACGCAGTAGATACAGTCGTTTTCCTGCACAGCAAGGCAGAAAAAATTCACCGCCTGTACTTCGTTCGCAACCCGGATAAACTGAAAGCTGTCCTGTAAAGGCAAAGCAATGCCCCCTTCGCTCTCGGTACGAAGGGGGCATGTTCACGCTCATGACTTTGTTCACTTACAGGCGAAAGCGCTGGACGATCTCTTCCATCGAATGCGTCAATTCCGCATTGCGTTCGGAGATGGTCGCGATTTTCTGGTTGTTGTGCGCGATAATTTGCGCCTGCTCGGTGATCGCTTCCACGCTGTATGCGCTTTGGCCCATGGAGCTTGTCACTTGCTCCACAATCGCGACCACACTGGCAATCGACGAATTTAATTCTTCGAACGAAGCGCTGAAATCCGTCAGCAATGTGTTGAAATGATGTGCGTCGCTGTTGTATTGCTCTGACATGTGAATCAGCTTGCCGTAATCCGGGCGGACTTTGCTGTCGATAAACTCCAGCACGCTGGAAGAGTTTTCTGCGAGATTGTTCACGGATTCGCGCACGATGGCGATAATTCGCTGAATATCGATGACGACCGCAGACGACTGTGTCGCCAGCTTGCGTATTTCATCAGCCACGACGGAGAAGCCTCTTCCGCTTTCCCCGGCACGCGCCGCTTCAATCGCGGCGTTCAAGGCGAGCAAATTCGTCTGCTCGGAAATATGCAAAATCGCTTCTGCCAACAAATTGATTTGTCCCATCGATTCGGTCGACTGCACAATCGCCTGCTCCGTTTGCTGCTTCACGCTTTGATACAACTCGGCTGCCGATACTTGCGCCGCAACGGCATTTTCCTTCAACACATCGGCTCGCTGGCTTACGTCCTGAGAGGTAGCCGCTGCTTCGGTCGTGCGCAAAGTGACTGCGTGAACGACATGCTGAATATCAGTAAGAGTAGCGTTCATTTCTTCCGTCGAAGCCATTGTCTCTTGCATATGCGACAGCAAGACAGCAGTCGCCTCCGCCGTTCCGCTCGATTGCTCGCTGACGGCCACTGTGGATTGCTGCACGCTTTGCGCATTTTCCGCTACCACATGAGAGACGGTCGCAAGCTTGCTCGCCACTTCCCGCAATTGCTCGCGCATGACCAAAATCGACTTCGCCATCAGGCTGATCTCATCCTCCGTCACCTGCTCCTTCGCCACGATCTGCTCGCGCAAGTCGAACTCGGCTGTTTGCGCAATCATCTTGCGCATGTGATCGAGCGGTCCGGTAATCAAGCGGCTGAGCACAAACGACAAGATCAGCGCTCCTGCCACCGCTGCCGCCATTTTCAATAGCGCAGACCGGAGACTGTTGGCGAGCACTTCGTTGCGCTCCGTATTGTTGTAGACGATTTCCACTACACGGGAACGGCTCAGGTCGTTGGCGCTCTCATCCAGCTTGTATGGGATGTAGCGGTATGTTTGGTCGTCCTCTCCCGTACTCTCGTGAAATTCCTTGATCGTCTGCGTGGAGAACGCCGCTTCAAAAGTTGGCGCAAACCGCTGCGCGATGCGCAAAGCTTTGCCGTCCTCCCCTTTTTTGCCGAGCGCGTAGCCATCGTGCGAGTAAACGGTGATTTCTTTCACAATGCTGTATTTGCCTGCGATCTCCTTCGAGACATCGAGAAAGTTGAACGTCTGGAACAAGTCGCTGTCCTGCAAATTCATGCTCGCTTCCAGCAAATATTTGTGATCGCCGGTTGGGAGATAGGCGAACTTTTTGATCTGCCCGCTGTTGACGGACACTTCCATTCCGTCGGCGGAAAACTCGCTTCCGTCGATTCGTTTTTTCAACACCTCCGCGAAAGCTCCCGATTGGCTAAAATCGAGCCCCACGTCAGAGGCGACACTGGACTGCACTACTTTGATGTTTCGATCAATGACGAAAAAGTCCATTCCGTACTGCTCGCGCAAAGCCGCATAGTCCCACGCCGAAAGCGCCGAGTTGGCCTGATAGTTTTTCGCCAGCTTTTCCAGTGCGCCCTTCATCCGCTCCTCCATGTCTTGCTCGAACACGCCGTACACGAGATCGACGTTTTTGACGGCATGAATGATCCGATCCTCGACTAGCTGATACTGCACCGCTTTTTCCGAAAGGATCGTGGCCTTGAGCTGCGAATAGTCGATCAGCGACAGCACAATCGCGACCAGCATCGTAAACAGCGAGATCATAACGCTGAGTTTCATTTGAAAAGACACAAAATTTCGTTTCATAAGTATGCTCCAATAGTCTCCGTATTTTTCAACAAAACTCAACATAATTTACCATATCTTAACTTGTCAATATTTCTTCCCGATGACTTTATTTTGCAAAAACTATGTCTTCTTACCTTTTTGCGCTTTTTATGTCCATCCGAACACATGACAATCGAACTAAGGTTAACATCGTGCCAATAGTGTCAATGAACACCGTATGAACTTATGCCCTAAACCACTGCATCAAATCGTTCCTTGTGTTAAAATCACCTGGAATCAATATCCATCACAGGATATCCATTCTATTTTTATAAGGAGGGCACGTACACATGCGTCCACCAAGCAACAACGAAATCATCATTCCTGAAAATCCCGTGTCACAATTTTTGTTCACCAGCACCCGTTCGGCATGGATCTGGCTGATCATCCGCGTGTATGTCGGCTACACTTGGCTGACAGCAGGCTGGAAAAAAATCCATACCGACTCCTGGACAGGAGACAAAGCTGGAGCTGCCATCGAGGGCTTCGTCAAAGGCTCGCTCGCGAAAGCAGCGGAAGGAAAAGACGTCACCTCCTGGTACGGCTGGTTTTTGGAAAGCGCCGTTTTGCCAAATGCCAAGCTGTTCGCTTTCATGGTCGCTTACGGCGAGGTACTGGTTGGTCTCGGACTCATTCTCGGCTTGCTTACCGGAATTGCCGCTTTCTTCGGCGGATTGATGAACGTCAGCTTCCTGTTCGCAGGGACAGTCAGCACCAACCCGATGCTGTTTGTTTTTGCCACATGGCTCGTTCTCGCTTGGAAAGTCGCTGGCTGGTACGGTCTGGACCGTTGGGCTTTGTCGTACCTGGGCACGCCTTGGACACGATCGAAGTCGCGTAACGTGGGCATGCACTAGCCTCTCGTTCCATTCATCATCCTGCATACGGCAGGCAAAAGACGCTGGCTGCACCGGAATCTTCTGGTGTCGGCCGGCGTTTTTTTATTCAGGATCAAATCGCTTGCAACAGCAGCCGCTTTCCGCCTTGCTGCTGATTCAAGGACAAATTGTATGAATTATTCCCGGTTTTAAAAACAGAATATTCATGAATATTTATACAGAATGTTTAATGACAGATACAGGAAACTGAATTATCCTTCTACATATGAATTTTTAAAAATATTCAAACAACTAGGAGGTACTGATGAAAAAATGGTTGCGAGTTGCCTGTAGCACCGCGTTACTAGCAAGCCTCATGATCGGCTGTACGACGAAGCCCGCTGAAAATGCCCAGCCTGCCGCAAGCCAGCAGCCCGCTGGTGAGACCGGAAAACCTGCCTCGGGAGAACCGATGGTCTTGCACTGGAGCATCACGGGCGAACCTCCGACGATGGACCCCGGCATTGCTACTGACGCCTCCAGCATGGACATGATCAATCTCGCTTTTGAAGGACTGACTATCGTCGATCGGCAAGGTCAGATGATCAACGGAACAGCAGAGAGCTTCACCAACTCTCCTGACTTTACCCACTTCACTTTTACCTTGCGCAAGGATGCCAAATGGAGCAACGGCGATCCGGTTACCGCCCACGATTTTGAATACGCTATCAAGCGCAATCTCGATCCGAAAACCGCCTCCGGCTACGCTTACCAGCTGTTCTACATCAAAGGCGGCGAAGAGTTTTTCAACGGCACAGGCAAAGCAGAAGACGTCGGCGTCAAAGCCAAGGACGATTACACACTCGACTTCACCCTGCGCTCGCCTACGCCATTTTTCCGTGAATTGACCTCATTCACTACTTATTATCCTTTGCATAAAAAGACGCTGGAGAGCAATCCGAAATGGGCAAGCGACGCCTCTACCATCGTCGGAAACGGCCCGTTCGTCATCGACCAGTGGGAGCATAAAGCGAAGCTGGCCTTTTCCAAAAGCCCTACTTACTGGGATCAGGCCAACGTCAAGCTGGATCGGATTGAAATCGTCGTGATCGAAGACAACAACACCGCTCTCTCGATGTTTGAAAACGGCGATCTCGATTGGGGCGGCTATCCTTCCTTCGGCCTTTCCCCTGATGCAATCGGGCAAATCAAGGAACAGGGCAAGCTGGTCGTCGCCGATAATCCGGGGACAAAGGCAGTCATTTTCAATACGCAAAAACCGCCTTTTACCAACAAAAAAATTCGCCAGGCTTTCTCTTACTCCATCGAACGCCAACAGTTAATCGACAATATTTTGCAAACCGGGGTACCTCCTGCATACGGTTGGGTGCCGACCTCGATGGGCTTGAACCCGGACGGCTACTTCAAGGAAGACATAGACAAAGCCAGGCAGCTGCTCGCGGAAGGCATGAAGGAGCTGGGGTTGAGCGAGTTCCCGAAAGTGACGTACTACTACGACACGGGAGAAACCGACAAGAAGATCGCCCAGGCGTTGCAGGACGAGTGGAAGAAAACGCTCGGCGTGAACATCGAAATTCGCACAGCCGAGTGGAAAGTGTTCAACGACGACGTCCAGAACGGGAAATACGACTTCGGCATCTGGCTATGGGGCGCCGATTTCAACGACCCGATCAACTTCCTGGAAATGTACAAGGACAAAGAAGGCGGCAACAACGTCGTGCGCTTCGATAACAAAGAGTACCGCGACTTGTTGAACAAAAGCTACTATGAAACCGATGCCGCGAAGCGCAAACAGCTGATGTTTGACGCAGAAAAAATTCTCATGGAGGAAATGCCGCTCGCCCCTCTGCACTTCCGCGGCAACGCCTATGTGAAAAACGACAAAGTCAAAGATTTCGTGATCTTCCCGCTCGGAGGCTCGTACTTCAAGTACGCGTATGTAGAAAAGTAGCTCGCTTCGCTTGTCCGAAGTGGCCGAATCGCTCGAATCGCCCCAAAAGAAAGAGGAGCTTTGCCTGTTTGATCGGCAAGGCTCCTTTACTTTTTGCTGAAAGCGTTCCTAGCCCCACGTCTCGTTGGGAAGGGGGAAGTCGGGAAGTCAGGCTATCTCCTATCCCCTCAGTGACCGCAGCAAGCTGGCTGTCTCGTGCGGATGGCTGAGCGGAAAATGATGGGCCAAATCATGGCGGTGTACCGCGATCTGCCTCTCCCCAAGCGCTATCTCCTGCTCGCTTGTCAGGCGATAGGCGCTGTCTTGATTTCCCCATACAAGGTGAACGGGAAAAGCGGCAGCCTGCCCCCACTCCATTTGCTGAAAATCGTGCATGAAATAACGCAAAACCTCTGCGTGTGTCTTGCTGATGCGCGGTGATTGCAGAAGGCTTTTTGTCTTGTCCAGATAGCCAGCCGGCACCTCAGCCACGGAGCGAAACATCCCTTGTTCAATCATCGTGCTCTCCAGACGGGGGCGGGTCAGCTGCTTTTGCAAAAAGCGCTGGAGCAAGCTCTCGCTCTTCCCGATTTGCACAAGCAGCGGGTTCTGCTTCGGGGCGTGCAGCGGCGGTTGCAGCAAATACACTCCGGCGATCTTGTCCGGCACTCGCTTGGCCGCTTCCCATGCCAGGAAAGCACCAAACGAATGCCCTGCCAAATGGACGGGAGCAGGCAGCTCTCGGAGCGCGCTGGCGACAGCCTCGATGAAGCCGCCCAGCTTTTGCTCCCGGTGATGATAGGGCGATCTGCCAAAGCCCGGCAAGTCCCACAGCCATACCTTCTCCTCGCCAAGCTGCTCAGCCAGCGGGAACAAATCGCCAAGCTCGCTGAACAAGCCGTGCAACAGTACCCATGGCGCTCCCTCCACGCCTGGCTTCTGATAGGCAGCCAAGCCTGCGACTTTCGCCCGCTGAAAAGCATCGGGAGCGGCATCGCCCCGGGCAGACAAGCGATAATCGAGATCAGCCACAACGCTTGGCAGATGGCTGTCCACTTGATATTCGCCCACTCCCCTCGTTTGCTTCATTTGCTGAAAAGGCGCGAGCGGAAACTGTTTTTTCACGATAAAGTCCATCGAGTTGGCCGGAACGCCGAGCAAGCGGCTGCCTCCGTTGCGCACGATCGTTTTCAAAACGGACAGCGGGAACGGGACGGACGGCGGCTTCATTCGCAGTTCTTTTGCCATGAGTTGCACCAGTTCCGGGAAAGACGGCGTCGCCCCGCGCTCGTTCAAGGCGTAGTACGTCTGGTGCTTGATGCCTTTTGCCTCGACAATTCCGACGATCACTTCTGCCAGATCGTCCACGGCAAGCAGCGGGAGCCACCATTCTTTTCCGCCGGGCAATACGGGAAATTTCCCCTGCCGCATGGAGTTGACCACAAGTCCCAGGCCATCCGTCTGCTCGGTGCTTCCCGTATGCCGCGGCCCGATGATTGTGCTCGGATTGACGACAACCAGCGGCATTCCTGCTTGATGAGCCTGCTGCCGCACGTACAGGTCAGCCAAAAACTTGTATTTTTCATAGCCTCCCGCGTGATCGAACAGCTTGTTCTCGGCGAACACATCCGTGGCAAGCGTCGCGCTCGCATCGTCAAAAGGGCTCATGTAGCCGACAAGGTGAATGAGCTTTTGCAGCCTTTTGCGCTGGTGCAGCTCGCCCGCCAGCTTCAACAGATGATCGGCTCCTTGCAAAATGACTTTTCTGGCCGCTTCCTCGCCGAGTGCGATATCCATCGGCACCCCGGCATGAATGATCGTATCTGCGGCAAGCACCCGCTGGTAGTCAAGCTCTGACAGCCCCAGCCTCTCCTCGCGCAAATCCCCCCGTACTGCGCTGCTGTTCGCCTGCTCTTCGGCTGTCATTGCAGCCAGCTGCCTCTCCCACTTTTCCAGGGAGCGCACGAGCGCCAACACCGTATGTCCTGCGCGTGCCAAGCGCCTTGTTACCTCCCGGCCGATAAACCCTGTCGCTCCTGTTATCAATACAACTGCCATAAAATGAACCTCCCTTTAATAGGACTAATCGGTACTAATCAATTGCAAAAAAAGCCTACACTTGAATCAAGTGTAGAAAAGTAGCGCCTGCGTTTATAAAAGCTTCTGTGTTGCCGTAAGACTCGGCAAGCTGCATGGCTCCTTCCAAAATCGTGATGAGAAGCGCCGCTGTCTCGGGAACCGGAATCCCTGCCTTGAACTCTTTTCGCTCGACTCCTTCTCTTAGCACATTTTCCGCTACTCCTTGCAGCTCGCGCATAAACGCGTGGATGCGAACCCGAACCTGCGGGATTTGCGCGGACAGAAGGGACAGGATCGGACAGCCTCCCACACAGTCTCGCCCGTTCAGCTCGTCAGCCAGTGCGGCAAAAATTTGCTCGATCCGCCTCGCAGCGGTCAAGTCCCTGGCCTGGGCAATCTCATCAAGCACCGTGCGCAACAATTGGGCGCGGTAGTCCAACACAGCGACAACAAGCTCCTCCTTGCTCTTGAAATGGTAGTAAATATTTGACTTGGAGACTTTGCTCTGCGCCACGACGTCATCCATGCTCGTATTCATCAGCCCTTTTTGCAAAAACAGAGCGGATGCGCTGGCAATCACATGGTCGCGATTCGAGATTTTTTTCATGATTAGAACTATATAGTCCTAATCAAATAATGTCAAGCGACAAGCTGCTCGGCACATGCAGTTGGCAACAAAAAAACGTGCCCGCGGGAGCCACTGAAAATCATGGCGTCGCCTGGACACGCTTCGCTGGTTGCAATCCGCTTACTTACCGGACACGGGCGCGGGAGCTGGAGCAGGGCCAGCCCCTTCTGTAACAGGAGCATTTTTCAGCTTTTCTCTCGCTTGCTCGATTTCCGTTTGTGTCAGCGGCGCTCCTGTCGAGAAGCCGTCAATGATTTTGCCCAATACGTTAGGCGCAAAATCATCTTGCGCATACAGCTCGATCGTATACCCGTCCTTCTCCCAAATGACAATCCCGTTCGCCATGTATACTTTCGTTCCGTTCAGCACTTGCGTTTTGACTTCCTCTGTCGTTCCGATCCCGTTTTCCCCGCCTTTCGAGATCAGGAAGTTCACTGTTTTATCGCCATGCGCATATTGGACTTCCGCCATGCTGTCACCGTGAACGACCGTGTTGACGTACTCGTAATCGGCTACCCAGGATGGCGCGGGAAAGTTCGAACCGAGTACAGCGCGGGCTTCCTGCACCGTCAGATTGGGACGCGGCTGCAAAGTCACGGCACGGGCGCCGTCTGCTCCGGCTTGGACGGCTGCATTTTCGCTTGCAGGTGCAGCAGGCTCTTTGTCATATTGCACGATTTGCAAATTCCCCACTTGAAACCGCGCCAAAATAGAGGACAGCATTTCTTGGGCAAACGAGGTAGTCGAGAAAGCTCCCGTCAGGCAGACAATGGCAGCGACACTGGCCGCAACCGTTTTCCAACTGCTCTTTTTCATCACGATCTCATCCTTTTCCACAGGCTTTGCCTGGATTTTTCCGGCTTTCAGCTTGTTTGCAAGCCGGTTGTAGATTCTGTCCTTCGCTGCCTGGTCATCCAGCTCCACATGAGCGAGATAGTCGGCCAGCTCGCGAAATTCGTCTGTATCCGGCTTATTCCTCATGCCGAAAACCTCCTTTTTCCAGCTCTTTTTGCAGCTTCTTCAAGCATCTGTACAGCACAACCCCGATATTCGAACCGCTGACGCCAAGCAGCTCTGCGATTTCTGCGTTTTTCAAGCCTGCCGCATACTTCATGCCGATGATGTTGCGTTCTTTGTCGCTCAGCTTTGCCAGCGCCCGGAACAAAGCGGCATGGCGGTCATCGCGGATCACGATGTCTTCCGGAGACGACTTGGGCAAGGCCAAATTCAAAATCGAACTGAGCGAGAAGGCGGCCCTTTTTTTCTGTGAGCGGAAGTAATCCGTCACCGCATTTCTGGCAATGGCGAACAGCCATACTTCAAAACTCGCTTTTTCCGGCGAAAAGCGGTTGTATTTGGCAATCACCGCTTCGAATACGTGGCTGCATACTTCCTCTGCCGCATAGTGATTGTCGATCCGGTAGCAAATGTACTTGTAGACGCGTTTGTAGTACGCATCGTAAATCGCGGCGAACTTTTCCGCTGCCATGCACTCATCGTGGCTCTCGTTCAGCTGATTTTGGTGGATGCCCGTTTTGGTGCTCATTTGAACAATCTCCAACTACTTCCCCTGCCTTCCCTCCCGACTCAGACATGGTACAGGAACAAATTGCGCAATTTGTTGTGGTTGTCCGTGAGTCTCACGCTAGTTAATACGGGAAAAAGCAGATTGTATTAACAAATCGGTCGAGAAAAGTACCCAACTCTTTTTCGAGCACAACGAAAAAAGCCGACATCGTTCGTGAACGATATCAGCCTGTTGCTGCTTTTTAGCGAACCCTATGTGTCCATCTGCACATGATCCCACTCGTCTTCCATGTGACGCACGAGCCAGTTTAGTGCCCTGTGTCTTTCCATGACGACTCCCGGCTCCAAACCTCCCGCCACGGTCCGGTTGTTGATGCGCGCATCGACGCACGCCCAGTCGTAGCGATAGATCAAATCCGCCTGATCCAAAATCTCCGCCTTGCTCCGCACGACGGCGTTGTCGTAGAAAGTTTGATAGTTTCCCGCGCTGCGCAATACATCGATGGCGTAGCTGACATCGCAAATCTCGCTCGGAAACTCCAATTCTTTTTTATAGCCGAGCGCCCACAACAGCACCCAGTAGCATTCGTACATCCACGCCATCTGCACCATGTCGTTCTGGCTTGGATTCGGGTCGTCGAGGAGCTTTCTTTCGTTTTCCGTAAAGAAGTCTGCCGCGCCGTACTGCTCGATAATTCCTTCGATGAACTCGCGCTCTTCGGCAATCTCCCCGTTCTCCGCGATTCCGGCGGCGTAGACGGCAATCAGGCACAAAGCAATGGCCCGCTGCACGATCTCTTCCTTGGTCCTGATGACAGCATCCTCATCCCCGACGATGACAGGCAAATGGTTAATATACGGGACGCCTTGCTCCTGCAAAAGCTGGATGTTGCGCGCTTTGCGCTCTTCCCCGGACTGGGATGGACGCACGTGCCGATCGATAAACTCGGTGCTCACCGTCACCAAATAGTCGTCCACCTCTGATTCGCCCTCGGTGTTCAAAAGCAGGCGGCCCTCTTTATCGAGCATGTGGCCTGTCGGGAGGAAAACGATGCCGGATACTTCCTTGGCAATCGCCAGGACAGCAGCGAACGTTTCCCGGTCGATTTCCTTGCTGGCTACGATGCCTACGGCCACGTTGAGCGCGGTAATCTGGATCAGCAGCTTTTCCTTGACCTTTTCATGCGCCGTCTCAATCTGGGCAAAAAATCCGTACATCCCTTTTTTCATCTGCAAAAAGCGCTCCGGATCGGCTTCCTCGCGCATGAAGTTGAAGGCCAGTGTGCTTTTGCCAAACCATTTCTTGTCTGTGACGGTCACGCTTTGTCCGTCCGCAGCAGCTTGTACTTCCTTGTCTGGAAAAGTCTCCTTGATCGCATCGACTATTTTTTGATAGTCAGCTATGGAGACGTATAGTGTACATTGATTCATCGTTGCTCCCCGCTTTCGTTTCTATCTTTTGTCTAGACGAAATTTTGCCACCAATAGTCAATTATGGTATTCTACCCCTGTTCCGTGCAAGTTTACATCTACCTATTTTGATGAAGAATCTACCATATTCCGTTTGGAAGGTGATCCGATGAAAAACATTTTGTTGGAGGAATTTTCTCCACTTTGCGACATTCAAGCCTTTGTCGAAGAAGATGAATCTGGCGTTTATTTTTATTTGTGGGACTACCCCGGCCAGGAACACGCGAGTATTCGCTCCTGCTGGGTGCGCAATTACGGGCCAGCTCCCGAGACACTCGATTTTTCCGCCATGGAAGACGGAAACGCTCCCATGCTGCCGCGCGACTGCTGCGCCCATCCGCAAGGCGCGGAAAAGCTCGACCCAGATGAGCTGTCAATTGTCTGGCTGACAGAAGGAGACGCCGCAGCTTTGCTTTATCAAGACGAGGTGCTGTGCGTCATTCCCGGCTGGGCGGGGCAGCAGGCAGACGGCTCCAGCTATCCGGCTTATGCGCGAGACTGTATCGCAGAATCTCCTTTCTGCTTTCCGCTCGGCACACCAGACACAAACGCTTTGTTTGCGCGAATCGAAGCTGCCCGGCAATTTTGGGCGAGCTGGGATGAAAATCCTTGGCCAGACTTGCAGCATCAGTATCTCGACGCGATCACGGCAACGCTTGGCCCGGTCAAAAACTATTACGGCATCGACGGCGGTCACTGGCCGCCGAAAGCATTGGTCACGGTGGAAAAGGGCGAAATCACCTATGCCGTCACCTTGGGCGTCTCCATCGTGCCGCAGCCAAAGGTCGAGCTATATACCGAATCACCGGAACAACTGCGCCGCTTCGAGCTGGCTTTTGCCTGCGAAACCAAATGGCTGGCTGAAAATGAAAAGCAACTTTTGGCCTACATCAGCGGACAAACAACGCTGCCCTGGTCGTACATGACTTTTCTCGCCCAAGGGCACACCATCCCTTGTCAGGAGATCAGCGAGGTAGACGCCCGCTTCACATCCATGCTGCTCGCCAAGCCCCAAAGCGCCCCGGCGCTGGCCTTCCCGACGGTTTACGGCGATCCGGTCAACCTGCTCTGGATGATTCCCATCACGAGTGCCGAACAACGCTTCGCGGAGGAAAACGGGTCGGAAGCATTGATCCGTCTGGCTGCTGGGACGGAAGCGGAATGGATTTTCAATGGGATGGAAAAGTGGATGCGTTGAGTGAATGCGTAGAAAAAGTTCGGATTCGCCATGCCGAAAAGAGTTGCCTAGCATGATAAAAAGCTTCGCTGCATTTTGTGCGCGAAGCTTTTTCGTGCTTGTTTTGCTTATGTGTTTCTCCTGTTTCCTCCCTTCGCTACAGCTTCGATCAACACCATCTTTACAAGCTAATCCTTCTCTCCGGCTTCCAATACAACAACGCCGCTTTAAACTGATGCACATACGCAGGCTTGCCATCTACCCAGACCAAATATTGGCGCAAAATCGCCTCCGCTTTCTCCCGATCATAGGACGGCTCCATAATCGCGCTCAAATTTTGGCTGACAAACTGCTCCTCCGACTCGTACACGTACGTTTTTTGCAAAGGAAGAATGTTGCAGTTCACGTCAATGCCCAGCTCATACAGCAAATTGGTCAGATGAATATAGTCTCTGCGCGAAAACTTGATTTTGTACCCGAGCTGCTGATGAATATCCCAGTAGTGCGGCTTTTCCGGCCCGCTAGTCATCCCGATCACCGCCAACCGCCTGGCCGAATTGTTCATATTGACCATCGCCTGATCAATCGCCTGCATCCGATAATAGCAGTTCACACCAAACACGACATCATGGACGGGCGGCTCGTACTCTTCCCACTTGGCATGGACAAAGCTCATGTTGGATAGCCCTTTCGCACGCGCCCCCTGCTCCAGATAGCCCAGCACACTCGCCGAACTGTCTACGCAAGTGAGCGACCGCGCTTTGCTCGCCGCCGCAAACGTGTAATTTCCCCATCCCGGCCCAATCTCCAGCACTTCATCGTCTTCCTGAATAAAGGAAAGCAGCTCCCTGCCAATCTCCCGCACATAGTCATCCGGCTCCGCTTCCGCCGTTTTGCGCTGCAAAAATTGATCCCAAAAGCTTTCTTCCAGTTGGTCGTCAGTCATGCGCTCGGGCAGCTTGCCTTCCCAATTTTTCATCCCTTCCATCCAGGCTTCCCTGGACTTCATCCCTAGCCTTACTCCGTAGTACATGTTCTCCCCCTTGCTTATCGCGACTCTGGCAGCGTGGCCGTCAACTTCAGACCGCTGCTGCCCTGCCCGATCTCGACTTTTACTCCGTACACCTGCTCCATATTCGCAGAGGTAAACACTTCCTCCGGCCGCCCGGAAGCATAAATTTGCCCTTGCTGCAGCAAAAACACGCGATCTGAATATCTGGCCGCCAGCTCCAGATCGTGCATGATCAACACGACCAGCACTTGCTGCTGGAGGGCAAGCTGCCGAACCAGCTCCAGCACCTCCAGTTGATGGCGAATATCGAGAGCGGACGTCGGCTCATCCAGCAGCAGTATTTCCGGCTCTTGGGCAAGCGCTCGCGCAATCAGTACCTTTTGCCGCTCGCCTCCGCTCAGCTCGTCCATATAACGCTGCGCCATTTCCGCAAGTTGCAGCCGCTCCATGATTGCTCCCGCTACTTCCAGATCGTGAGCCGTCACGTTCCACTGCATGTACGGTTTCCTGCCCAGAAGCACCGTCTCCAACACCGTTAACGGATAGCCGAAAGCCGTGTGCTGCGGCACGTACCCCAGCGTTTTCGCCAACTCGTTAGCCGAATAGGAGCGAATGTCTCTGTCTTTGATCCAGATCCGCGCTCGTTCCACCGTGATAATCGACGCCATGCTTTTGAGCAAGGTTGTTTTCCCGGCACCGTTTGGCCCGATGATGCTTGCGACCTCGCCTTTTTGCAAGTTCATCTGAATTTGCTTCAGAATCATCTTCGTTCCGTACTTGATCGATAAATCCTTGACCTGCATGTACACCCGACCGTCCTCCTTATGCCCAGTAGTCCTTGCGCTTTTTCAACAGCAAATAGACGAAAAACGGGGCGCCAAACAACGCGGTGATGATGCCTACCGGAATCTCGATCGGAGATAATACCATGCGGGCCGCCGTATCTGACAAGAGCAGCAGCAAAGCGCCCATCAGGCAAGAGCACGGCAGTAAAAATCGATAATCCGTCCCGATGATGATTCTGCTGATATGCGGTGCCACCAGCCCGATGAACCCGATAATCCCTGTGAAGGCAATCGTGACGGAGGCCATCAAGGTAACGAGCAAAAGGCACACCCAGCGGACTTGTTTGACATTGACGCCGAGCGTTCGCGCCACATCTTCGCCAGCGCATAGCGAGTTCAGGTCCCAGGCGTATTTCAGCAAAAGGACAAGCGAGATGATCACGAGCGGCAGCAAAATGTGCAGCACTTGCCATTTTGCTCCCCAAAATCCCCCCATGAGCCAGACGACCAAGTCTTTCAACGCTTCGTTGTTGGAAAAAAACTTCAAACCGGAAACGCCCGCCGAAAACAGTTGCCCAATGGCCACCCCCGCCAAAAGCAGTACGGTCGTCGAGCTGTTTTTGAGCTTGGCGATGCCGTAGACCGCGCCCACAGCGAGACAGCCAAACACAAAGGCATTAAGAGCGATCATCCACTGTCCGCTCGAAACGAGGTTGATGCCAAACACACTCGTCCCGGCCACGATCGCCAATGCTGCTCCAAAAGCCGCTCCGCTCGATACGCCGAGCGTAAAAGGGTCTGCCAGCGGATTGCGCAAAATCGCCTGCATAATCGCACCGGCACATGCCAGCGAAACTCCTGTAATGATCGACATGACCATGCGCGGCAGCCGAATCTCGTATACGATGTAGGCGGTCATCTCATCGGAAGCGCGTCCGGACAAAATAGCCAAAAGCTCAGGCAACGCAACTTCTACAGCCCCTTGACTGACTGCGTAAAGCGTCAGCAGCACCAGCAGGAGGAAAAGGCTTGTCAAAATGAGCAGCTTGCTTTTCACGCTCCCGTGATAGATGGCCTGGATCGGTCGCTGCACTGGCTTGCTCAGCGGTTGTCCTTGGCTGTCATTGAACATCTTTGAACGAATAGTGCCAAATGCCTTGGTATGGCACGCCTAACCATTTTTCAAAATACTCTTTGGCATACTGCTCGGGATCGATATCCTGGAATTTATCCGGGTACAAATATTTGGCTAGTTGGAGATTGCCGATATACCGCTTGTCCGATCCGACAAAGTTGGTGTAGAAAAAGTAAATGTCTTTGCTTTGCCCCGCCTTGAGCCGCGAAACAGATGTCGTGCTCATAATATGGCGCAGCGCTTCTTCAAACGGCTTCGTATCCTTCACATTGTAGCCACCCAGCCAGGTGCCGTGCAGGGTAATGACCTCCGGGTTGCGCTTGAGCACATATTCCTCGTCGACCATGATCGTAGTCGACGCCTCCGCCGGATTCCATTGCAAGTCGGCAGCGTCTTTCCCGCCAGCCAGAATCGTCGCGTAGCCTTCCCCTACTCCTGGCTTCCCGTCCAACGACTGGCTGGGGAAAATCCGGTAGCCCCCGTTCGTATTGAGAAATCCGGCTGACAAGGCAAGCACCTGTTTTTTGTCTTCCTCCTTGATGCCTGCCACCCGGTCCGCTAACAGCTTTTCAATCGAATGCTTCCAGGCGAGAAATTCGTCTGCCTTGTCCGATTTATCAAAAATTTTGCCGAGCAGCTTCAGCTCCTCATCCATCTGTTCCGGCAAATAGTTGTTCATTCGCACGACTTTGATTCCGGCTGGCTCCAGCTTTTCCTCCAGCGTCTTGTCTGGGCGATTCGTATAGGCGAAGACGATTTGCGGCTTCAAGCTGATGATTTGCTCCAGATTGATCTGCTTCGTTTCCCCCACATCCGGCTTGCTGTCAAATCCGAGGTACGGGTTATTTTTGACCGTCGTGTCGCCTGTAGCCAGCACGTACTGCTCGGCTCCCAGCAGCTTGATCGCTTCTGCCGTGTTGCGATTGAGCACGACCACCCGCTCTACTGGCAGCTTTACCGTGATCGCAGTCCCTGCGGAATCTTGAAAAGCAAGCTCCTGCTTTTCCTGCGGCACCGCCTGTTCAGTTTTCTGTTCCGCAGGCGTTGACGATGACGGTGAAGCAGCAGAGCAGCCAGTCACGACCAAAAAAATCGTGAGCAGGCCAAACAGCCATGCTTTGCCGATCCAGCTTTTCCGGTTCTTTTGCAGCATCGTTTCCACTCCCTATCTTTTTGTGATCAATAGAAAAGCCCCGTCCCGCCGGACGAGGCAAACGTGTAGAAGTAATCAGTCGACATCATGAATAAATAGACACAAGCTGTCGCAGCTTCTTCCTACACCTCACCTTTTCCGCGAAGGATTACGGGTGTGACAAACTAGGTAGGTCTCCTGGCTTTTGGCTCATCGCGCTCTTTCGTCTTCCCCGATGGTTATGCTCCACACCGAGTGACATGTTGGAAAGAGAACTCACCAATTACAGTGGCGGGACCGCTCGGGATTTTCACCCGATTCCCTGTTACCCCTTGCTCTCGCAAAGGCACCTAGCTGCATGCTATTCTTGGCTGATTATACCATTATTTTCATAGGGAGGGGGGACCGTAAAAACAAATCGGCCGCTTCCTTCCCTTTTTTGCCTTCGCCCGAAAAAAATCCGCCGTTCTCAGGTGGTCGTATGGTTGTCGTATGCGATTATGGCCCGGTGCTTTCAGCAGTTTTAGGCAGTCGGCTCCACTTCATCCGCTACAGGCGTGCCAAACTGCTCTCCCCATTTGATCAAGTATTCAATCACGGGACGCAGTGCTTCTCCCCGCTCTGTCAGCTCGTACTCCACCTTTGGCGGAACGACCGGGTACACATGCCGCAGCACAATCCCCGACTCTTCCAGCTCCCGCAGCTGTTCCGCGAGCATTTTGTGATTCACGCCCATGATGTTTTTCTTCAGCTCACCGTACCGCTTTTTCCCGTTCAGCAGCTGGCAAATAATCGTCGTTTTCCATCTTCCTGCAAGAATGGAAACAGACAGCTCGATCGGACACTGAAACTGTTTGCCGTTTATTTGATAAATCACCTGTTGGTTCCCCATGGTTCTCACTTCCCTTTTGGTAAGTATTCAACGAAAAAGTGCGTACTTACTTTTTTACAGTGTATTCGGTAAGATCACTTTTGTAAAACACGATTTCAAGGAGGCCCTCATGGAAAAATTCGTTCAGGTTGGTCCCATAAACGTCGCATATGCAGTAGAAGGAAGCGGGCCTGCCGTGCTGTTGATCCACGGTACAGGAGGCAGTTACGAAGGCACGTGGGGCAATCTCGGCAAGGCGCTGGCACCTGACTTTACCGTCATCACCCCCAATTACAGCGGCTCGGGCAAAACGCAAGACGACCGCGAGCGGCTGGAGCTGGACGATCTGGTCGAGCAAAATGTGCAGGCAGTTATGCAGGAAGGCTTTACGCACTTTCATGTCGTAGGCTACTCGCTCGGCGCTGTCGTAGCAACGGCCATCGCCGCCAAATACCCGGAGCGAGTCCAATCGGTGACAGCGATCGCGGGCTGGGTAGAAAGCGATCTCGCTGTCGCCTATCAGTTCGATCTGTGGCAAAAGCTGTTCCGCCAGGATCGGGAGCTGTTCGCCCAATTCGCCATCCACACTGGCTTCAGCCCGGCGTTTTACAGCTCGTTTCAAACACTGGAGCAGTTGCATGAGTTTACCGCCAATTTGGCTGCGACACTTGCCGAAGGTACTGGCAAACAGGCCGAACTTGACACTCGCATCAACCTGCGGCCTTTGCTTGGCAAAGTCACTGCCCCAGCACTGGCCATCGGCTTGACTTACGATCGCATGGTGCCTGTGGAGCAGACAAGGGAAATGGCCGCCCTCCTGCCTGACGCGCGCTACCACGAGATCGCTTCAGGGCACCTGGTACTGTGGGAGCAGGAGGCAGAGCTGATCGAAACCGTCCTGTCCTTTGTCCGTTCTACCCGATGACTTCCCCAAAATAACTTACCTTATCTGGAGGATAACATGATCCAAAAAGAACAGATTTTGCAAGCATACGAAACCAGACACGCCACTAAAGAATTTGCCGCAGACAAAACGATTGCACAAGAAGACTTCGCTTTCATTATGGAAACGGCTCGCCTTTCTCCCAGCTCATTCGGTTTTGAGCCTTGGAACTTTCTCGTCGTGCAAAACCGCGCTCTGCGCGACAAGCTGTCTGTCGTTTCCTGGGGGGCGCAAAAGCAACTGGCTACAGCGAGTCATTTTGTCATCATCCTGGCGCGTACCAAGCAAGAGATGGCGGCTGATTCCGACTACGTAGTGAACCAGATGAAAAACGTGCAGCTTTTGCCGGAAAACGTCATCACCGCGAAAAGCGCCATGTACGACAAATTTTTGAAGCAAGATTTTGAGCTGTTTGCAGACGAGCGCGTCATGTTCGAATGGGCAGCCAGACAAACGTACATCGCCCTTGGCAACATGATGAGCTCAGCCGCCATGATCGGCATCGATTCCTGCCCGATCGAAGGCTTCGACAAAAAACAGGCAGAGGAACTCCTGCAAGCTGAAGGACTGCTGGACAAGGAACGCTTCGGCGTAGCCTGCATGGTTGCCTTTGGCTACCGCAAAAACGAGCCGCGCCCGAAAACAAGACAGCCGCGCGAACACCTCATTCGCTACGTCGAGTAACGACATCGCTACTGCCACTATTGCCGCCCCGAACAAGAATGGATGTTCGGGGCGGCCCTTTTTCCATATATAGTTGTTTCAAGACGGAAATGACGCCGTCCGCGCCGTTTTCCGTCATGCGAAATGCTTTTCTGGCGATGCACACCGCATCGATATACGCCTTCAACATCGGCGGCACGCCGTAATTCCACATCGGAGCAACAATAATATAGCCGTCAGCGGAAATAAACTGCTCGGTGATTGATCACCGAATACCACATTTTTCTCAAAAGCAAACCATCCAATTGCTCAGCCATTCACCCATCCATGTTCAATAGATTGGTATTCTTTCGGCCGAAGCTGCTTCCATTCGCGTGGTATGATAAGTTTGTTTCTTGTCAATATCATTGTTAACGAATATGTCCAAGGTTGTGATTATCATGTGGAAACCTGATCGGTCCAGCACGCAAACACTCTATCACCAAATCGCCGATGAGATCGAGCGCAGGATTTCTTATGGAGAATATCCTCCCGGAAGCTTGCTCCCCTCTGAAAGAAAGCTGGCAGAGCAGTTGGGGGTCAATCGAAGTACCGTCATTTTGGCTTACGAAGAGCTGCGTGCACTCGGCATCATCGAAAGCAGGACAGGCAGCGGCACGCGCGTCTGCAAAAACAAATGGGAAGCGACCCCCAAACACACTCCAAACTGGCATCGGTACGTGGAGGGCGGGCAGTTTCTCCCGAATTTGTTTTACTTGCGCCGCATTCGCGAGGCCCTGCAAAAAGACGGCATGATCGACTTTGCCAGCGGGGAGCTATCCGCGCAATTGTCTCCGGGTCAGGAAATCAGCACCTTGATGAAAGAAAACCCCTTTACGGAATATTTAGGGTACGACAATCCCCAAGGCTTCACGCCACTGCGCGAAGAACTCGTTTCCTATTTGTCGCGGTATCGGCAGATCAAGACGACAGACTCGTCCATTCTCATCACATCGGGTTCCCAGCAGTCGCTTTATTTGATCACACAATGTTTGCTCGCTCCCGGGGATGCCGTCGCCATAGAAGATCCATCGTATTGCTACTCTTTGCCGATGTTTCAGTCGGCTGGCCTGCGCCTGTTCCGGCTCCCGGTCAGTCCGGAGGGCATCGATCCCGAAGATATTCGCTCCTTGTATAAAAAAAACCGGATCAAAATGATTTTTCTCAATCCGACTTTTCAAAACCCGACAGGCATTTGCCTCAATCCGGCCCGCCGTACCCAACTGCTGAACGTGGCCAGCGAGCTGGGGCTTCCGATCGTGGAGGACGATCCATTCAGTCTCACGTCCTACGATGGCGATCCGCCTGCCCCGCTCAAATCGCACGACCAGCTCGGCTCCGTCCTGTACATCGGTTCCTTTTCCAAAATCGCGGCCTCCGGCTTGCGCGTCGGCTGGATGGTGGCCCCCCACTCCGTCGTGGAACGACTGGCAGACGCGCGACAGCAGATGGACTTCGGCCTGAGCGTCGTTCCGCAAAAAATTGCCGCCCAATTTTTGCACTCCAACTTCTTCCTGCCCCACCTGGAGCAACTGCGGATGCGCCTGCTCTATCGCCGCGATTTGCTGGTGGAAGCCTTGCAAACGGAACTGCCTGATCTGGTGACGTTCACGCTTCCGCAGGGCGGACTGCATTTGTGGTGCAAAATTGTGCCCGAGATCAACGACAACCAGCTGTTTGAAGAAGCTCTGCGGCGCGGCGTGGTTGTCGCCCCCGGAAGTGTGTACGGATCTGACTCCGGTTATATTCGCTTCACCTTTGCCCGCCCGAAAGAAGCAGAAATCACGCTTGGCGTAGCCAAATTCGCCTCGGCTCTGCGTGCGGTTTTAAGCTGATTCGCGCCACAATGTCCAGAAAAAGAAAACCTCCTGTCGCGAGTTTCTCAGGCTGTCGACTTTCTCGACGGCCTTTCTTTATGGCCTCAGTAATTCAGGGGAAAAACTTTAAAAGAAACCATTGCTATGTACAGCATTGTGCTACTTTCAATTCGTCACTTTTTCTTATCCATAAAGACCCATCTTCTTTGATTATATAATCTATTTTATTACTCTTTAGAGCTTCTATCTGTTCTGAAGATGCTCCATCAGAAAATTTATAGTAATCGGTTCCAGTCCACACATATAAAAATCCAAATACTAGCACCACAACTATTGCTGTTGCAGCCAAAGGCACCATTAATTTATTCTTCATAAATATCACCTTCTTTCAAAAAGGAGAATCAGGAATGATTATTCCTGGTTCTCTTTTTTCTTACTAAATAGGGGGAAGATCTTGATCTGCATAATCCTCTTCTTTACCTGTAAATTTATCTAGTGTCCAGGTACTCTCTTTTTTAGGGTTCGGTTTATTAATTTTTTTAAGCTTTCCGCTTTTGTATAACTCATCAATCGCAATTTTAATGTCTGAACGACTGCTATCACTGTCTATCCCCTCTTGTGCTGCTTTGTATCGTCCTTCTGCATTATTGTGCATATCCATTTTATATGTTAGAGATTTTTTGTTTTGATAGGAAGCACCATCTTCGTGGGCATTCGTCCACTTTTCTGCCCAACTATCATTCACTGCCCATACTATCCACATATTCCATAACGCATGTCGAAAAGCATCTGATTCTTCATCAGTACCATTTCTACCGAAAGCTAATTCTGTATAATTCCATGCCCCTTTCCCAGCCATAAGAGTCACCATCAGAGCTTGAAGCCAGATTCATCCGGCATTTATCTCGTTCCGATTGACCAAAATGAAAAAGTGGAAGCCGATTTCTTCCGTAACAACAGGCAAGTAGCTTTTGACAATGCGCCAGAGGAATTTCAAGCTGTTCTCCTAGCGCTGCTGCTGGCAAGATAACAAAACGGGACAGGGCTTTATCGACAAAAAGAGAAACTCGCCAAAGGAGTTTCTCTTTTTGTCTTGCCCTATTTTTGCAGCAGCTTGATGTCCTCCACGATCTCGTCGTAAGGCGGATCGGTCATGCCGTCATAGCGTGCCACCACTTTGCCGTTCTGATCGACCAGATAGAACAGCGTGTCGTGAATGACTTGTTCAGATGCAGCGTCTTTGGCAATCGTAGCCCGGAACGAGCGCAGCAAAAACGTTTTGATTTCGGCAAACTCGTAGCCGGTCAATGCATGCCAGTTGGAAAAATCGGCAGCGAATTTGCCCAAATAAGCCTTCAGTGCCTCCGGGCTGTCTTGCTCTGGATCGACCGAAAAGGAGACCAGCTCGACGTCCACTCCCGCCTCCTTCGCTTTCTTTTGCAACTGCGCCATGTTGGCTGTCATCGTCGGGCAAACCGTCGCGCAGTACGTAAAAATAAAGTTGGCGACCCACACCTTGTTTTCTACATCGGCTGAGGAAAAAGGTTTTCCGTCCTGGTCAGTAAACGCGAAAGGTTGCACGGGTATGTTCAGCTTGCTTGCCTTTTCACTGCCGCAGGCGGTCGCCAATACGATTGTGATGACTAAAGTGATGAACCAGACTGCTCTTTTCATCGCATATTCCTCCCGCTCTATTCCTTCTTCGCAGCCAACCATTTTGCCAGTTGGGAGATTTCTTCGGTCTTCAGGCTCTTTTCGTAACCCGGCATCCCTCTTGCACCCGCTTTGATGATGTCTCCAATCTGTTCCTCGGTCAGCCTGGAACCTGCTTGCTGCAAGCTCGGGCCGACCCTGCCGGACAAATCGTTGCCATGGCAGCTCATGCAGTTCTTTTTATATAGCTGCATCGCGCTTGTATCTTCAGCGGAAGCCGTCACTTCCGCCTGTTCTTCGGCCGCTGGGCTGCCGCACCCGGAAACTGCGGCGAGCAGAAAAAATACGATCAGATAGGAAGCTACTCTCATAAGAATCCCTGCCCTTCATCTGGTCTACCAAAATGGACGGCCTGGCGTATCGACGACCATGCACACGAAGACAACCAGCAAATAGTTTACGGACAAGATAAAATTCGTTTTCGACCATTTCTCATTATTTGCTGTCACAACGCCACTGATGGTATGTCCCATCCAGATCATGCCGAACAGCAAAGAAACCGCGAAAAACACAACCCCTGCATACCCTAGCAGGTACATCGCCGTGACCGTCGGGAGCAGAAACAGTACGTACGGAATCATTTGCAGCTTGGTTCGGGCGATTCCTTTGACGACAGGAAGCAGCGGAAAGCCAGCCGCTTTATACTCGTCCACGCGCCGAATCGACAGCGACCAGAAATGCGCGGGCTGCCAAAAATACAGCAAGGCAAACAACAACCATGCCCCGGCATCAAGCTCGTTCGAAGCGGCACAATACCCCATCACCGGGGGCATTGCGCCGGACACCCCGCCAATCGACGTGCTCCATGTCGACTTTCTTTTCAGCCACATCGTATAGACGCACCCGTACATGAACATCCCGAACAGTCCGAGCCAACCGACCAGCTCGTTTCCTTTCCAGAACAAAACCAGCTCGCCGCAAACACCGAGCATCAGGGCGTACAGCAGCACGCCCCCGGTTTTCAGTCGACCAGCCGCGAGCGGGCGGTCTTTTGTCCGCTGCATTTTGCGATCCAGCTCGTAATCCCAAACATTGTTCCATACGCAGGACGCCGCCATCGTCAGCGCCGTCCCGGTCAACAGCCACAAAAGAAGCAGCCAATCCGGCTCCCACTTGCTAGCCACCCAGTAACCGCCAAATGCTGCGATCAAATTCAACTGTAGGATGCGGGGTTTGGTCAGCTGTATCCAGTCTGCGAGCATCCGGGCCCCTCCTTTTGTTTCTTGCTCATATCGCTACCATGTTGTACATCATGATCCAGATGGAGCCGACCACGATCAACAGGACGATAAAAATCCCGAGCAAAAGCGACATCAGATTGTACCTCGGTTTTTCCTCGTCCTTCAAGTGCATGAAGAACACCAGCTGAACGATAAACTGCAACAGCGCCGCCGCCAAAAAGACGATTGTGCTGCCCAGCCCTTCCAGCCAATTGTTTACGAGGACGACAATCGGGATAATCGTCAACACGATCGAGCAAATAAACCCGGTGACGTACGATTTCAAGGAACCGTGTGCCGTTTGGTTGCTCACTTTACTTCACCCCCAGCAAATACACGATGGTGAAGACGAAAATCCAGACGATATCGAGAAAATGCCAGAACAGGCTGACGATGTTGACTTTGCGCTTGGTCACGGGCGTGATGCCGTGCTTGGCGATTTGGATGATCAAAATAATCATCCAGCCCAGGCCGAGAGCAACGTGCAAGCCGTGCGTCCCGACCAATGTGTAAAAGGCTGTCAGGAAAGCGCTCGTGCTGATCGTTGCGCCTTCGTGCACCATGTGCATAAACTCGTTGACCTCCAGGAACAAAAACGACGCTCCCAGAAAAATCGTCACCCACAGCCAGTTCATCAGAGCAAGTCGATTGCCCTTGTGCATCGCCAAAAGGGCAAGGCCGCTCGTAAAGCTGCTCGTCAACAAAATAAACGTACTGGCGTAAATGCCGTTCATCTGAAAAATGTCTTTCGGCCCTGGCCCGCCGTCCGTGTTGCCTTGCAGGACGATGTAAGTCGCAAACAAGGTCGCAAACAAAATGACGTCCGTCATGAGGTAAATCCAAAAAGCAAAGGTGCGCATTTCCTCCTGATCAGGATGTTCATGGCCGTGGCCGTGATGCTCGGCGTTGCTATGCGTCTGAGCCATTACTTGCTCCCCCTCCTTGCCGCAGCCTCAACCCGCTGCACTTCCTCCACCGGGACGTAATAGTCCGGCTTGTAGTTGAACGAATGGACGATCATGCAAGCGAGCACTCCCACAAATCCCGGTACCGCCAGCCAAAGCCAGTCAAATACCAGCCCGAATCCGCTGAAAAACCAAAACATCGACATGATGATCGGGATACCGGAATTTTTCGGCATGTGAATCGGTTCCAGCTCGACTGCCGGAGCACTCCAGCCTCTCTGCTTCTTCTCCCACCAGTCGTCCTGATGAGTCACCTGCGGCAAAGTAGCGAAGTTGTAAAACGGAGCGGGAGACGGAATCGACCATTCCAGCGTCCGCGCATTCCACGGATCTTGGGTTCCTTCCCGATCCATTTTTTTCAGGCTGTGCGCAATATCCCAAACTTGCACGATGAAGGCTGCGCCCATCAGGACGGCCCCGATCGTGGAAACGAGATTCATTTCAAACCAGCCTTTGTCCCAACCGTACGTATATACCCGGCGAGTCATCCCCATCAGACCGAGCGCGTATTGCGGCATGAAGCACAGGTAAAAACCGAGATTCCACAGCCAGAAAGCCAGTCGGCCGAGACGTTCGTTCAGCTTGAAGCCAAACAGCTTCGGCCACCAGTAGTACAATCCGGCGAAAAATCCGAATACGACTCCGGCGATAATGACCTGATGGAAGTGGGCTATCAGGAAATAGCTGTTGTGATACTGGAAATCGGCAGGCGCGACAGACAAGAGCACCCCGGTCATCCCGCCGATGACGAAGTTCGGAATAATCCCGATCATCCACAGCATCGGTGTTTCAAAAGTGACTTTTCCGCGGAACATCGTAAACAGCCAGTTGAACACCTTCACACCTGTCGGAATGGCAATCACCATCGTGGACAGGGCAAAGAACGCGTTGACATCTGCCCCGGAGCCCATCGTAAAAAAGTGATGCGCCCAGGTGAGGAACGACACGACGCTAATAATCATCATGGCGAACACCATGGATTTATACCCGAACAGCTTTTTCTTCGAGAACGTGGCGGCGACCTCGGAGAAGATGCCGAATGCAGGCAGCACGAGAATGTATACTTCCGGGTGGCCCCACATCCAGATCAGGTTGATGTACATCATCGGGTTGCCGCCGCCGTCCAGCGTGAAAATATGTCCGCCCAAATAGCGGTCGATGAACAGAAGCGCCAAAGTCACGGTCAAGATCGGAAAAGCAAACACGATGGCGATACAGCTCGACAGCACCGACCACGAGAACATCGGCATTTTCATCAACGTCATGCCGGGCGTGCGCATTTTCAAGATCGTGACGATGAAGTTGATCCCCGTCATCAAGCTGCCGATCCCGGAAATCTGGATGCCCCAAATGTAGAAGTCTTGCCCGTAGCCAGGGTTGAATGTTTTATCCGAGTACGGCGGATAGGCCAGCCACCCGGCATCCGGCGAGCCGCCGATGACAAACGACAAGTTGAACAACATCGCTCCCGAGAAAAACAGCCAGAAGCTGAGCGAGTTCAGAAACGGGAAGGCTACGTCACGCGCCCCCAGTTGCAACGGTACGATCACATTGAACAGCCCGAACATAAGCGGCATCGCCATAAACAAAATCATGATGACGCCATGCGTCGTAAAAATCTGGTTGTAGTGCTCGGCGGGCAAAAATTGCAGCTCTGGCATGGCGAGCTGCGCACGCATCAGCAGCGCGTCGACCCCGCCGCGAAACAGCATGAGCACGGAAGCCAAAATGTACATGATGCCAATCCGTTTGTGGTCGACAGTCGTCAGCCATTCGCGCCAGAGCCAGCCCCATTTTTTATAGTAAGTCAGCACAGAAACGATCGCGATCAGCGTCAAAGCGATACTGACATCCGCACCGTAGATGAGCGGATCGCCTGTCACAAAAAACTCCGAAGCAAATTCTTTCGCTTTATCCCACACGTCTTCCTCTCTCCTTCCTTCTGGCTATTCCTCGATGCGCACTTCCTTGCGTGCCTTCACGGACAAACCGTGGTTGTGCGAAGCAGCGTATTTCGTCACTGTCATCTCAAACAATCCTTCAGGGAAAGAGGAGAAATAGCGGACATCCGAGGTACCTTGCTCTGCCAGCTTTTTATAGCCATCCAGAGTCAATGCTGCCGATGTTCCTTTCACTTCGCTCACCCATTGATCAAAAGCTTCCTGCGATGTCGCCTTGGCCGTGAAGTACATGTCCGCGAAGCCCTTCCCCGTGTAGTTGGCGCCGGACCCCATGTACTCGCCCTGCTCGTCTGCTTGCAGGTGCAAAACCATCGCCATTCCCGACATCGCATAAATCTGTCCGCCAAGCTGGGGAATCCAGAAGGAGTTCATCGGGGCATCCGAGGTAATCTCGAAGCGAATCGGCACATCTTCCGGGAACTGCACGTAGTTCACTGTCGCAATCCCCTGCTCGGGATATTGGAACAGCCACTTCCAATCCAGATTCGTCACCTGAATCGTGATCGGTTCGACTTTTGACTCTAGCGGTTTGGACGGTTCGAGCGAATACGTATAGCGAACCGTAATAATAGCGATCAACGTAATGATGACAACAGGAATCCCCCACCAGGTCGTCTCCAGCGCCGTGCTGTGCTCCCACTCCGGGGTGTACTTCGCCTTTCTTCCTTTCCTGTCACGGTATCGCCACACAATGACAAAAGTCAGAATCAAAACCGGAACAATCACGATCAAGCATAAAAGCGTAGACAAAATCATCAGGTCCTTTTGCTGTTCACCGATCGGCCCCTTCGGATTGAGCACGAGATATTTATCTGCGCACCCGGTCGTCATGAACAGCAGCAGGAACATGTACAAAACGGACAGACAGCGTGCTGTCTTGGACGTTTTCATGTCCTCATCTCCTATCACCATGCTCGGTACTGGTTGAAACAAGTCCTACTGTAAGGGCGATCCAATCGAGTGTCACCAGCCAATGAGCAAGTCCTTGAACCAGCCATGTTCAAGATTTGGTTGCATTTACGACAAGGTTTGGTCACAGAAAAAGACAGCCCGTAGCAAAGGCTGCCTTTTTTTGCAGATCACATTTACTTGAGTACACGTACAGTCAAAAACGCTGGGTCTTCCGAGCCTTGGACAGGCAGACCTGCCTCCCGGTTTCTTTGCGCGTAAGCCACATTTTCCTTGGAAATGACTTCACCCGGAATAAAAATCGGGATTCCTGGCGGGTACACCATGACAAACTCGGCGATAACTCTCCCCTCCGCTTCTGCGACGGGCACGATTTCGGTCGGCGCGTAAAAAGCGTCACGCGGCGTGACAGCAAGCTGCGGAATTTGCGGCAGGGACATGTGCTCCTCTGCCAGCGCCTTCGCCTGCTCTCGAAAATGCAGCGACAATTCTTCCAGCGCATACACGAGAATTTGCAAATCCGCTTTGCTGTCGCTTGGTGTGACAATACAAAGGATGTTGTGCAAATCGGACAGCTCCACTTCAATATGGAAACGTTCCCTCAGCCATTTTTCCACCTCATGCCCGGTCAGCCCCAGCCCTTTTACGGAAATGACCAGCTTCGTCGGATCGTAGGCGACCACCCCGTTTTGTCCGATGATCTCGCTACCCATGCAAGTCAAATACTCGATCCGATTGATTTCTTGACGTGCCTGATTGGCAAGGCGGATTGCCTGATCCAACAGCGTTTTGCCTGCGGTCACCAGCCGTTTGCGCGCTACATCGAGCGAGGCGAGCAGCAAATAAGACGTGGACGTCGTGGAAAGCATGCTGGAAATCGCCTGTACGCGCGATAGCGAAATCCGGTTTCCCTGGATATTCAGCACCGAGCTTTGCGTCATGGAGCCGCCAAGCTTGTGCATGCTGCTCGCCGCCATATCTGCGCCTGCCTGCATCGCGGACAGCGGCAATTTCGGGTGAAAATGCACATGCGAGCCATGGGCTTCATCGACCAGTACAGGCACACCCCGCGCGTGCGCCACCTTCACAATTTTTTTCAGGTCGCTGGCCGTACCAAAATAGGTCGGGTGAATAACCAAAACAGCCTTGGCGTCCGGGTGTTGCTCCAAAGCTTCTTCGACGGATTTTGGAGTGATGCCATGCGCGATCCCGTAGACCAGGTCCATTTCCGGATGCAGAAAAATCGGATGCGCCCCCGAGAAAATAATTCCGCTCATGATCGACTTGTGCACATTGCGCGGCACAATGATTTTTTCGCCCGGATGGCAAACCGACATGATCATCGTCATAATCGCTGTACTGGTTCCTTGCACGGAAAAAATCGTGTGCTCGGCGCCAAAAGCCTCGGCAGCCAAGTCCTGGGCCTCTTGAATAATCCCGGCAGGCTGGTGCAGATCATCCAGCGGCCGGATGTTGATCAAGTCGATAGACAAGGCATTTTTGCCGATGAACCAGCGAAATTCCGGGTCCATTCCTTTGCCTTTTTTATGGCCGGGTATATGAAATTGAATCGGATTTTTTCGGGCGTGCTTGACCAGTCCAGTAAACAACGGTGTTTGGTCTTGATTTGACATGGCTCCTCCTTCGCTTGTCCAGCCTTTTCTCAAGTGTCAGCCTGTAGTGTGGCAAGCTGATTATAGGACAAGCCGCTGTCTTTCTTCTGATCCAATCGCGCTGTTTCTTACCCATCCAATTTGTCTCCATGCCAAAAAGCCGTCCAACGCAAAAAGCCACCTGTATTCTGGTGGCTTTTTGCCGCTTTTATGCCAAAATCGGTTCACGGGGCGGATCGGTTTTGGTTGCCCGCGCGAGATTGGTCATCGTGCAGCCCTACTTTTTCAACAACCCGCCATGATAGAGCAATTCATAGACAATCTCATCCTGGCGGTAAATAAATTCCTTCCCCTGAAAAAGAGTCACATTCCCCTCATTCGTATCGACGTAGCGCAAATCGTCCTGCGCATGCTCGAACGCCCCCAAAAAGCGGCCCTCCGCGTACATCTTCGACAAGCTCGCCTTAATGACCAGTCCCGCAGCATGCGCGTCGATTCGCTCCGGCTTGGTGATGTAGCCAAAATAATTCATCGCCCACACCGGACTTTTTTGGAAGTACACGACCTCTTGCCCGATAAAATCGCTCTCGCCCAAATAGCTGTCGTGATAGGCCCAATCCCCGCTTGCATATTGAATGTCCTTGGACCCCAGCCGATACGGCAACAGGCGCTTGGCTCCTCCAACGTATGTGTGCTGCTTGGCTTGCACGACAAACGCTTCCAGGTCGGCAACAGAAAAAAGCTCACGCATTCCCCAACACCTCTTTTTCGGTTCGTTTCCTCTTACATTTCAAGAAACGCGAGCAATTTCCTGTAAAAATTTTCTTTCAATTCCAAAAAAACAAGCCACCGCATCGGATGGCTTGCTGCTCTTCCTGCCCCTGAAAATTTTGCCCGGTTGGAGATTGCCCGGTTCGCAGGGAGGGGAAAAGCGCTTCGGCGTTCTGCTAACGCAGCAGTCCCACTTTGATCCCTTTGTTCAGGATGTTCTCATAATCGATAAACGCGTACAGATCGTCTCCGATGTACGGGCTGATCTGCTGCAATTCTTCCAGCGTCAGCTCCTCGATCGCCTTCTGGTGGTCCTCGCAGTAAATCACGATCGCCCCGACGATGCTGTGGGCGTCGCGGAAGGCAACCCCTTTGCTGACCAAGTAGTCGGCAACCTCCGTCGCGTTGAGAAAGCCCGCTTTTACTGCCTTTTTCATCTGCTCGTGATTGACCTTCATCGTCGCGATCATGTTGGACATGATCGCCAGGCACGAGAGAACGGTATCCAAAGCGTTGAAAAACGCCTCCTTGTCTTCCTGCATGTCCTTGTTGTAGGCCAGCGGCAGTCCTTTCATCGTCGTCAATAGCGAGGTCAACGAGCCATACACGCGTCCCGTCTTCCCTCTGATCAGCTCGGCGGCGTCCGGGTTTTTCTTTTGCGGCATGATGCTGCTTCCCGTCGAGTACGCGTCGTCGATTTGCACGAAGCGGAACTCCTGGCTGCTCCACAAAATCAGTTCCTCGCTCAGACGGCTGAGGTGCATCATCAGGATGGAAAAGCCCGACATCAACTCCAGCAAATAGTCGCGATCGCTCACCCCGTCGAGGAAATTGTCGACTGGCTTTGCGAAGCCGAGCGCTTTTGCCGTCATCTCCCTGTCGATCCGATGCGTCGTGCCTGCGAGAGCGCCGCAGCCGAGTGGGCTTTCGTTCATGATTTCGATTGCATTGGCGATTCGCAGTTTGTCGCGGCGCAGCATCTGGTAGTACGCCATCAGATGGTGCTGGAACGTCACGACCTGGGCGCGCTGCAAGTGGGTATAGCCCGGCATGATCACGTTGTTTTCGCGCGCCTTCGCTTCCAGGCTGGCTTGCAGCTCCTCGATGCTTTGCATGACCTCGTGCGCCTTGTTTTTCGCATAAAGCCGGATGTCTACCGCCACCTGGTCATTTCTGCTTCGCGCCGTGTGCAGCTTTTTCGCTGTGGCGCCAATCCGCTCGGTCAGCTTCGCTTCGACAAAGCTGTGAATATCCTCGTAATTGCCGCCGATCTCCAATGTGCCCGCTTCGATCTCTTCCAAAATGGCGAGCAGCCCTTTGACGATCTCCTCGCCTTCTTGCCGGGTGAGCAGCCCGCTATGCGCCAGCATGTTGACGTGGGCCACGCTTCCTTTGATGTCCTCTGCATACAGTCGCTGATCGACATGCAGCGAGCTGTTGAAGTCTTCCATCAGCTTGTTTTCTTCTTTTCTAAAACGGCCACCCCAAAGCTTCATAGCTACGTTCTCCTTTACGATCGATAAAAATGTTTGCCGCTCGCTTGCGCCTACTCCTCGGCAAGCTCTGCGACGTTTCCTTTTTTGCGCATGTACCAGACACCGTTGTACACCGCAAAGTAGTAGAAGATGAAGCCTGTCACTGCGGCGACGATCGACATGAACGGCTCAGGCAGGATGCCGATTCCGCCAAAGTTGCCGAGGTAGGACAGCCCGATGAGCACGAGGATGTAGGCGATCAAATACAGTCCGCCGATGATTTCCTCCGCTTTGTATTTGCGGATGAAATGAACGATCAAGTAGCAAGCCAATCCAATCAGCAAGCCCGTAATCCCCAACTGCACCTTGCTCCATTTCGTCCAGTAAATGAGCAGAGTGGCAAATACGAACGCCAAAGGCGCAATGACACTCATGCCCGGAAGACCTTTGTCTTTGGTCAAGCCCACCTTGCGAAACACCATGACGGTTACGCACGCAGAGGCGTACTTGTAAATGCCGATCGCGCCGACGATCGCGACAATCGCCGTCCAGCTTTTCAGCGGGAACAAAAACAACAAGCCGATGACAAAGTTAAAAGCGAGCGCGCGAGTCGGTACGCCAAAGCGCTTGTTGATCACCCCGAAATAACCGGGCAAAAAGCCGCTTTTCGCCATCCCGAATACATGTCTGGAAGTTCCCGCTGTGTAAGCGAGCGCAGAGCCTGTCGGAGACACCATCGCGTCTGCTGTAATGATCCAGGAGAGCCAGACCATGTTGGCAATCATCGCGAGATTGGCAAAAGGAGAATCAAACTTGATGCCGCTCCAGCCGTTCGCAATCATCTCCGGCGGCACAGCCCCGATGAAGACGACTTGCAGCAGCACGTACATGATCGCCGCCAAGACGAGCGACGCGATCAAAGCCAGCGGAATGTTTTTGCGCGGATTGACCACTTCTCCGCTCATCATGATGACGTTTCCAAATCCGGTGTAAGCAAAGAAAATTCCGCTTGTGAGCACCGCGCTCAGACCCGCACTGTAGCCATTCGGCGCAAAGCCCTGGCTCGTGAAGTTTTCCGGGTGAAAGCCTGTCATGAAAAAGGCGATAATCGTCAGCACCGGCACAACAAATTTGATGACGGTAATAATCGTGTTCGTCACAGCAAACAGCTTCACGCCGAAATAATTGAATACAACGAAAAAGACCATGAGTACCGTAGCAGCCAAAATCCCTGTCGTCGTCAACTGTTCGTTGCCCACGTCGTAAAGTCCGGGCCAAAACTGATTCGCGTACTGAATCACGCCAGCCGATTCTACCGGAGCGGTAGCGCAATAGCCAAGCCAGATCGAGTAGCTGGTCACAGTCGCCAGCATGCTTCCGTGCGAGTACAGCGGATAGCGTCCAAGTCCCCCGGACTCGGGTCTGACCCGCCCAAGCTCTGCGTATACGAGAGCGATAAACGTAATAACAATGGCACCGATTAACCAAGAAATAATAGCGGCAGGACCTGCCAGCTTCGCTGTTGCCCAAGGGCCGAACAGCCAGCTGGAACCGATGATTCCCCCGAGAGAAAGTGCCGTAAGAGACCAAAAGCCCATTTTCTTTTTCAGGTATTGTTCTTGATCCATGAATTTCCCTCTCTCTTCACGTCGTCGTTGTGCTCATAGCTTGCCCGCAAAAAATGGATACTCCTTTCTCTTCGGCCTGTTGATCCGCAAAGCTGTCTTCCCTCGCCAGACTGGATATGTTCAAATGAGTGCGATTGTCCAGCGACTTTTATTTAAGGGTAATAAAAGGGTAATTACCTAAAATGCATTATATTTGAATCATTCTCATTTTTCAACGCATTTTCGCCAAAAAAAATAACCATTCAACCTGCGAATGGTTATTTCAAACGATATCTTTTGCTTGGCCTGCCCCGGGCGGAAGAAGCTTCTTCCCCGACGCATTCCGCCAAATCTGCCTCGCACAGACTGACCATGAAGCGGCGCGCATTGCGCTCGTCCCAATAAAGATGCGTCGCCAAGTCCTTGATCGTAAAGTCGTTCCAGTTCATTCTTTTCATCAACGCCGTGACTTTGTAGTAGTTTTTCGCACTGAGCTTGACTTCCTTCAGCTTCTCGATCAGTTGCTTGTCGTCGCTTCGAAAGGAAAAGCTCAGCTCTTCTTCGTCGCCCGCCGACTGGACAATCGTGCCGTCCTCGCGGATGATCACAATTCCGTGCTCGGCCCGGTCTTTGGATAACTGGAGGGCGCGCTCGGCGTTTATTTCCGCTGTATGCACGGTGACACCGTAGCCGATCCCGACACTTGCGGCATGCTCAACCTCTTTCGCCAGTTGCTGGAGCGTCTCCTGCAGCTCCCTGATTTCCCGCTCGATTGCCCCGCGCGAGCTGATAATCACGTAGCGGCCGTTGCCTTTTTCCAGCAAAGAGCCGTCCAGCTTTTCACAGTACCGCAGCAGCGTCTCTTTTACCTTCATCTCGAAGTATTGCAGATGATAGGAGCTTTTCGCCTTCTCGCTGATTTTGGCGAATTGCTCGATTTCCACCAGTTGCACGCCAATCTGCGTGTCCTTGTAATAAAACGTTCGGATTTTTTCCGCGAGGATGCGCAGAGCCTGACGAATTTCCATATCTGTACTTTCGATTCGATAAGCGGGCACTCCGGCTTCGGTCAACGCAAAATAGACGGCTTCAAAGCACGTCAAAGCCCCTTTCGTTTTCCCGGCCCGGTACAAGTCCAGGTGAAAGTCGATCAGCTCTTGCGTACTCGAATGAACGTCAAAGGTCTTCACATACATGTCCTGCGGCGCAATCTCGATCTGTTCCAGCGCCTGCTCCAGGTGGGATGTCGTAATCTCGTCGATGCTCACCTTGCTCAAAAATTCGTGCTGATAGTACCCCATATGCAAAAGACTTTTGTAAATGCCTGATTCCGTATGCTGGATGTAGACCAGCTTTTCGTCCGTGCTTAACGTATTTTTCGCCACCATGTACGAGATTTGGCCAGAGAATAGCCAGGCGTCGACTTGCTGGTCGTATTCGCGGACGATTGTTTTCGTTTCCTGAAAGTCGCTGTATGAATAGCCGATAAATTTCATCGTCTGCTCGTATTCGTTCCCGAGCTGGATAATTCGTTCAACAGATGTATGAGGACCGACAACCCCAACTGTATACATGATTCCCTCCTGTTCCAGAAGACTCCTTATCTACCATTCTATCTGTTCCGGGAGGGAATTGACAGCCGCTACAGCTTGAATACGCGCACGGATGATTGCAGCTCTTCCGCCATCTGGGAGAGAGCGGCGGCAGAGGAGGCGATTTCTTCCATCGATGCCAGCTGTTCTTCGGCCGCAGCCGTAATATTTTGCGTGCCAAGCGCCACTGACTGCGCTACATTCGTAATTTGTGAAATCGTCTGGACGACTTGCTCGGTGCCCGCTGACATATGACCGGAAGCTGCGGAGACTTCCGCGATCCGGGCTGCCACTTCCGTCACGGACTGCTGTATTTCTCCGAAGGTTTGCCCGGCCATCTGAACGACGTTCATTCCTTCCCGCACTTCCTTCGTGCCTGTGTCCATCGTCGCCACGGCCTTCGCCGTCTCTGCCTGAATCGTCTGGATCAGGCAGGCAATCTGTTCGGCAGAAGCGGATGATTGCTCCGCCAGTTTGCGGACTTCCGCCGCGACGACAGCGAAGCCGCGCCCGCCTTCTCCGGCCCTGGATGCTTCAATCGCTGCGTTCAACGCCAGCAAATTGGTTCGCTCTGCAATGCTCGTAATCGCTTCTGTAATATGGCCGATTTCCGATGAGCGCTCGCCCAATCCTCTGACGACTTGTGCCAGCTCGGTCATCGTGGAGTGAATAGCGTCCATTTGCCGCGTGGTCGTATGGACAGCCTGATTGCCTGCCGAAGCCATGTTGGCAGCTTGATTGGAGATGACGGCTACTGCGTTTGCCTTGGTCGCAATCTGCTCGGAGTCGCCGGACATCTCCTCCACGACCCGGAAGCTTGCTTCCACACTTTGCACCTGCTGATCCGAGCCATTCGCCACTTCTTGAATGGAAATCGCAATATGTTCGGTCGCTTGACTCGTCTGCTCTGCACTGGCTGTCAATTGCTCCGCGGAAGCCGCCACTTGCTGGGCGGTCACATTCACCTGGGAAACGATTTCGCGCAGCTTTGCCAGCATGTTGTTGAAGTCACGGGTCAGCTCTGCGATTTCGTCCGTGCTTTTTACCGGGAGAGCTTCCATGCGCAAATCGCCTTCTGCAACAGCGTTTACTTGCTGGGCCAGCCTGTTCAGGCGAGAGCGGATACTGCGAGTAATCGCAGCAGCCCATACCACCGCTACCGTGACGGAGACGGCTATCAGCAGCAGTGTGACTTTTCTTCCCTCGTCATAGATCGCTGCCGCTTGTTCGCTCTCGTTATTTGCCCCGTCATGGTTGATTTTGATCAGGGCATCTAGGTCATTTTTCATGGCCTGAAACAGGGCAGACACTTCGCCAATTACGTCCTTTATGTCGGCGCTGTTGTTCTGTCTGGATGCGTCCATCAGCTTGTCGTGCAGTTGTTCATACGACTCCCATTTGCTCTTGAAGGAACTGAAAATTTTCTGGTCCTCGACGTCGTCCTCCTCCAGGGTGCTTTCGTAAGACGCCATATCCTCCCTGACTTCCTGCAAGGTCAGCACAAGCTCCTTTTCCAGCGGCTCTTTCTGTTCCTTGTTTTGATAAAAGACATGCGAGAATACGAGCGCATGGACATGCTCGGTCAAGTAGTTCAGATGGTTGATGTCTTCTACGGCCGGCAACCAGCTCGTATTGATTTCCACCGCCTTCTCGTTCAAATTTTTCATTTGATAGATGCCAAGCCACCCAATCGCCGCCATCAGCAACAACGTCACTGCGAATGCTGTGTACAGCTTTTTTCCGACTGTGAGTTTCATACGATTCTTCTCCTACTCTTCACGATTCCTGTTTGTACTATGTACCCTTTACAAAATACGTTAAAACTCATTGAAAGCATAAAATGTCGATTAATCAGATCAACAAATAAATGATTGGATCTGTGCCATAGAAAAAGGAGCCCGGTTGGTTGAATGCCAACGGACTCCACAATTGTCGGTTACGCCCTCTGCTTGACGGTAACCGGGTATGTTATGCTTTTGTCGCCATTTTCGATCGTAATGGTGATCACCGTTTCATCTGGAGCATCCGGACTGACTTCCAGCAAGCCATTTTCGCTGATTTTGGCATATTCCGTATCATCCAACGAATACTTTGTGCCCATGCTCGATTTGGTGATGTCGCTGCTGCTCCGATCCGTATACTTCCCTTTGACCTTCAATTGCAGCGTCTCTCCCGCATAGACAACAGCTTTTGCCGGAGACACGGCGATGCTGTCCAGAAAATACACACTGACCGTCATTTTCACCGTGCTTTGTCCGTTTTGGATAGTGATCGTCGCTTTCGAACCACTCTCCGCCTCCGGCAACACCGTGATCAGACCTTCCTCATCCACCTCAATCAACTCAGGCTTGTTGGACGAATAAGTCGTACCGTCTTCGGAAGCAGTCAAATCCACTTTTCGGCCGCTCGTCAAAGCTCCTGTCACCTGCACTTGATACGTCGCTCCCTGCTCAAGCTTCACTGTACGTTGAGCCACAGCGAGAGAGCGCAGCTTTGTTTCCGCCAGCATGTACGTCCCTGGCGCGCTGGTCAGAAAAAGCACCTGCTCCCCATCATGCTTGACGTATCCTTCGCCTTTGCCTGTTGCACCAGCCTTCCAGTTTTTTCGAGCGGCATCATACGTATAAGGAGTGAACTTTTTCGAGGAATAGGCGTACGGTATTCCGATCAATGCCTCTCCTTTGGCAAAGCTCTTGATTTCTTTTTCCCCGGCAAAAACCCGGAAATCGTATGCATCGCTTGTCTTGGAAAACGTAGCAGGGATCGTTGCCTCTTCGTTTTCTTCGACCACCACGGCTATCGTCTCAGCGTTGTAGCGGGCAAAAAAGGCTGGCGGCAGCTTCACGCTTGCTCCCGATTGCGCCATAACGGTAACGGCAAACTGTTGATTTGCCAAAGTCTCGACCAGCTCTTCCGACAGCAGCACAGTCGGCTCTTGGGACGCAGAAGCAGCACGGCTGGAACGCAGCTGTTCGCCATTGTCCTCTACGTCCGCCGCTTCTTCGTCCACCACTTGAATGAGCAAGTGCCGTTCGAGATCAAACAGGTCGGACTTGCTGCCAAGCTCCTGGCTCCAGTCCTGCACCAGAGCAGCAACCTCGTTCAGCTGTTCGCTCGTATCCGCTACTTCTGTATGCTGGGCTACCTGGAGGATGCTTTTGTGTTTGAGCAGCTTGTCCATAGCTTCACGGAAAGGCTGAGCCACTTCTTCCCTGACCTGATCATCTTCCAGCTCGACGATCACGTCCCGAATCACCGTGCTTACGAGCTTTGCCCCTGCTGCAAACACTTCCGAATCATCCAGTTTGCTTTGAGCAAGACCTTCGTTCACTCCCTTTTCTAAAAAGAGGGACAGCGCTTCTCTCAATTGCTTGTCGGAAACTACTCCTTCTTTCCATTTGACAACGAGCGGAGACAAAACTTCTGTTGAAGTGCTTGCTACGAGTTGAAGCTTCTCGGTATCGCCAAGCTTGCTGCCCATAACTTTATCTGCCAAGTGCGCGAGCGATTTATCCACTTGCTCGGCAATTCTTTTTGCGTCAACTGATTCCTTGATTACCTCTTTTGCCTGTTCATTCAAATGGTTCTGCGATTCCGGAATCGTTTCGGAATGTCCTGGATAAGTTGGTGGGTTCGGCGTCACAGGCGGAGCGCTATCCCTTGTCACACTCAACTGGTATGTCTTGGTCGAGCCGTTCCGCGCCGTCACGATAAACGTAATATCGTTTTGGCCTGGATTCAGGCTCACCTCTTTGCTTATATCGTTCACTTCAGCCGCCCCGTTAATGGTCAAGGTTGCCGTCTGATCCAAAGTTGCCGCCCGAAACCGCAAGCTGCTCACTTCGTTGGGCACTCGCAGCGTGTATTGCGCCACACTTGGCTGAAAAGCAGGTGTCATCGTACCTTCTTGCAGCCATAGACCTTTCAGTTCGTGAGAGACGACAGATACGGTCCGCGTCACGGGCAAAGCTTCAATTCCGTTGTCGTCCTGAACGTTATACACCAGATCGTAGTCTCCCGGTTCACTCGTAACCACCTGACCAGTCACTTGCACCTTGTTCGTAATGTCGTTATTGTTTGCGTCTCTCGCTGAGTAGCCTGGTTCTTGAAAGCTTTGACCGAACGGCACATACATTGTGTTGCCGCCAACCAGCGAAATTATCGGCTTCGTGATTTGTTCCACGGAAAACTCCGCTTTCGCTCCAGCCGTCAACGAAGCAGGAAGGCCACTGGTTGTTCCATCGTCTAGTAAGCTGTATTGAAAAGACGCTGTCCCTTGGAAGGTAGGGTCCAATGAAAATTCTACCTCTTGGTCGACAAGTCTGACCGTCCCGCCTACTGCTTGATCAACATCTGCCACTGTCAATGTTTGTCCGTGCTCATTGGCTGGCCCTGCCTGATCATTTGCCGTCAACAGCGAAAACGGAATCATCACTTTAGGCGTTCCTTTTGTCACCGTGGCGAGCTGATCGTTCTGGGCGGTCGGTGCATCGTTCACTTCCTGCACCGTAATGACCGCCGCCGCCGCTCCGCTTAGCCCTGCACCATTGGCATCTTTGGCTGCTTTGACCTTGAAGCCGAACAGATCGCCAGCTGGCGTATTCGCATCCGCATTAGGCACGAATTTCAGCCCTGTAGCACCATCTGCTTTTTGCAAAAAGTTGCCATTCGTTAACTCAGTCACTCCATCGTTCAAGTAAAGCTTTCCGCCCTGAATTTCGCTGACCTGAAAATGGGTCACGCTGCTGGCGTCCGCCGGGTCAGGAGTAATCACCAGTCCACTTGAAGTTGCGGTATCTTCCAGGGTAGTAGCTGGGGTCACTTGCGGTTGTTTGGCTGCATATTCGAGCACGAGACGCGGGTAATTGCCGTCTATGATTTCATTTGACCCAAATCCGAAAGCCCCTGTCTGTGTATTGCTCAAAAGCGCAAATGTCACGTTCTGGCTTTGCGCCTCTAGCTGGAGGCGAAGAAAATTGGTTACGTCAAATTCCAGCCAATCGCCTTCTTGCAGATTTTGCCCAAATGAATCAATGACCGGATCATTGGGATTCAGCGGAAAATCGTCGTCCCATGCTCCGTAGGTGGAGCCGTACAGGGTGAAGCTCGGAACCGTTTGAGCGTCCCCGTTCACATTGGTCACGTACAATTTGAGCTTGGCCTTGATAAATGACGTATCAAGCTGAGTCAACGGGAATTGCACGGCTGCTTTTTGCATGCCAAAATTTTCGTCTAATCCTACATAGTTGGAGCTGTCCTCAAAATAGCTCCCATCTTCGACTTCCCCGCCGGAGTACCAATAACCATCCACTGTAGAATTGATTTCTTCCAGTGGTCCCTGAGCGTGGGATTGTGCTGCAAATCCAAACAGGCTCTGTATGGCAAGCAATCCGATTGCTGCTGTCTTGATCATTTTGGCTTTTTTTTGTGTTAGGCTCATGTTTTCCTCACCTTTTGTACGTCTTGTCATCAATAGCTGTCTGTTTACGGATTATGCCGCCCAATGTTCTGGTAATAACCGGCAGGATAAATGTCCCATTCCCCTTCGAGGCTGAAGCTTTGCGAGCCTGTATAGATTCCCGACTTGCGAACAATCGTGCCCGTTTGCGCCAGGATCGGGGAGCGGTTATTCGGATCGGGATTCCCCAAAACATCCACGATTTGACCATCTTTTTTCAGCACGAACGCCGTGACATATCCTTGGTAACTCATATGAACTTCTTCGTTGTAATAAGTAGCTGGAGTGATATCAAGGAAGTCATAGAAAATCGGGTCGATAATAATATAGGCCATTTTCGGAAACAGCGGCATGATTGGCTTTGTCTCCACTGCTTTTGTCTGCGTACTTGTCATGTACCTGTGAATTTCCAGCTCGTACCCTGTGACCTTTTGACCGTTGTTGTCTCCCTGGAAAAACAGCTGTAGCGCATTGCGGCCATCTGTTCCGTATACATAATCCGAGAAGAACAGTTGCGGCTGTCCTTGCTGCTGAATATCTACCTTGATTAGCGCAACCTGGTCGCTTTGATTGGCAACCCACAGCCCGCTTCCAGGCACGCTTGCAGGGATCAGCTGGAGCTTGGTGCCCATCACGGTGCCGCCTGTGCCGTTATTGAGGATTTGCAGGGAGTTGGCCGGAGCGCCCGGAAAATATTTGTTCAAGTCCAGTTGCACGTTCATGACCCCTGATTTGGTCCTGATCGTGACCTGCCCGCCTGCGACGAACTCATAGGCGTGAGCTGTAAAAGTAACGTCTTGTGTGCCGCCCTTGCCGTCATTGGCCGTGACCGTAATCGTGACCTCTCCTTTGCCGACCGGAGCAAGACTGAGCATGTTGCCGCTAATGGTCGGCTGCACGATATTTTGCGCCGTTGCCGTTGCCTGGTACTGCAAGGCATCGTTATCCGGGTCAGCAAAAATAGTAGACAGATCGATCTGCGGATAAGGCTGGCTTCCTGGCAGCAGCGTCTGGTTGCTGATCGTGCCTACTGCCGTCGGCGGCTGGTTGTTACTTTGCGCCGCTTGCTTGAGTACGGTAAGGACAAACGGTATGGTGTCCGAGCGGTTTCCGTTCGTGATGGTCGCCGTCAATGTGACGGTAGCGTCTTGCTCGATAGCTTGCGGGCGCGTAACCGTTCCGTCCTGCGCAATCACAGCCGGGTCGTCCGAACTCCATGAGATCAGCGAGCCATTTGCCCCTGACGTTGCCAAAACCACATTTTGCGTGACATGATCGGCGTCATCCCCGCTGGCATAACCGATAGTCAGCGCCTGGCGATCAACTTCAAGCGGGTCTTCTGTCACGGTTACGGAGACAACTGTAGCAGCTGTTCCCCCTCTTCCGTCGTCCGCCACGATGGAAAAGCTGTCCGTTCCTGTAAAAGCATTTTGTGGCGTATACGTCCATGCTCCGCTCGGCAGAACGACAACAGTCCCGTGTGCAGGAGTTGTGGAACCGAGCAAATACGTGATGGTGTCGCCATCCAGGTCAGCCGCAGCAACAGTTCCGCTTGCTAACGTATTTTTGAACGTTTGCGCCGTATAGCTGCTGTTGATGACAGGCGGGTTATTCGCCGCGGGAACGTTCGTAACCGTCTGGGTTGACGTGTAAGTTGCCGGCACCCCGCTTCTCGTTCCTGTGCTGGCGATAGGTGTCACTTCAAACGTCACATGCTTCCCTACATCATCCTGCTGCAACACATACGTTTTTTTGTTCGCGCCGGAAATTTGCACCTTATCGGAACCGTCTGACAGTGAACCGCGGTACCATTTGAACAAGGACAAGCGCTCCGGGTTGTTTTCCGCATCGGTGTACACATAGCTGCCCGTCAATGTCTCGCCTGCTTGGAACGTACCGGAAATCGTTACTTGGCTGGCAACAGGCGCCTGGTTTGCAGGCGGTGTAGGTGGAGTCGGCGGTGTTGGCGTAGCAGGTTCATTCGCGTACGCCACTGTCGGTATGTTGACTTCGCTTTTCACATTTACCGAGCTGTCGGCCAGCACGAGCTTGTCTATCGTGCCCGATCCTTCCACACTGGCGCTTGCATTCGCTTCAATTACTTCGATTTTGCTCTCTTTGGTGGTTTCGATCCGTGTTCCTTCAGCGTCTTTGTCTACAACCACCTTTGACACAACAGAGTCGACTACCACCCAGGAAGGAGATGTAATTTGCAGCGTACTGTTAGTAGCTGCTTTGCCTTCGATCACGACAGGGAACTGTGTGGACTGGGCAGATACCTCTACCTCTGGCAGCTCAACCTCATCTTCGAGAACAAGCCGTGCGCCATTCTCATCGGTGATCACCAGTCGGTCGGCTGAGACATTATTTACATGCAAACTGTTGGAAGCAACGTCCTTCACCTTGATCTCCCCTGAGACGTGAACGTTGTCCAAAGTGACAGAACCGCCGTTGTCGATGACGAGATCGCCGTCCAGCTTCGTGTTTCTCAGTAAAACAGTAGTCTCCTTGCCTTTTATCTCGATTGTTCCACTCGTTTTATATACTCCCGATTCCGGGCCAAATTCTCCATCTTTGGAAATCGCCGCCGGAACTTGCTGCTTGCTGACGACATCGATTTGATAAGTCTCCGTCTTCCCAGCGATCGTTGCCGTAATTTCCGCAGTTCCCGCCTTCTTCGCCCACACTCTTCCTAGCGAAGTAACAGAAGCAACTCGCGAATTTTCACTTGCCCAGGTAACTTTATCATAAGCAACAATCGCACCTTCGCTGTCTTTCGCTACTGCCAGCAATTTCGCTTCCCGATCATTGCTGTCGCGCAATTGCAATTCAGAATTTCCCCAAGTGTTCAAAATCTCGATCGATTCTACCTCGGAATCTTTCGGCGCCAAAACAATAGAACGCTCTGTCGGTTCTGAATCTTCATAGCCGATGCGGATCGTTATTTCTTGCTCTGTGTCGGTTGATTGAAAAGGTTTAAAGGGAATAAAAAAGGTTCGCGTAGATTCTTCCCATTTTGCTGGGAGGGGGGATAAGGAGTGTGTCTCAGAATCTTGCGTGTAAGAGAGGGTAAACTGTCTGGTCTTAGGATTTCTTTCCGGGACCGAATAAAATGGAACGGTGATAAGGCCATTGGTCACTTTTATTTCGGAGAAGTTAACATTTTCCGCTGTAGAAGAAGTGGTTGTTTCGCTTTCAAAAGCGAATGAGGGTGAAACGGGACAAGAAAAGGAATAAACAAGCAGGCATAACAGGATCATTCGCATGACCCAATGATTCAGTCTCATCGTGGTTCCCCATTTCATGTTCGGCGTATTTGTCTAGCTGATCATGGTTTCCTTCGAATAAAGAGCAAAGCGCTGTCTTCCACCCCTCCTTTTCTCAAAAAATAGTATAAACGATGAACTAGGTCTTTGGCATCATTTTTCCTTTCATTTTTCCTTTCATTTCCCCAACCTTTTCCGCAGTCCGCCCACCACGAGCAGCAGCACAGGCAAAAACAAGCCGTACGTCAATGAGTACGGCATCCAAATCTCCGAAACAAAGTTGTCAAAATACGGCCGATTGGGCATCGTGGCAAGCGCGACGATGACCATGATCATCGCCAGAGGCAGCGTCAGTCTGCGATAGTCGGTCAATCGCAGCGTCTGGGCAATCCCGCAAGCCGTAGCATAATAACAAACCGTTATTTTGATAAACAGCGTGATGAACCAAATGACAGCCATCAAAACCTCGATGCGTTCAAAAAAGTTGCCGACGCTAATTTTTTGCGCCAGCGTGTAGCTTGGATAGGCAAGCAGTACGGTAATGTTGGGACCGAGCACCAGCACCGCGACGGTTGTAATGATTGTCAGGAAAAAATTAGCAATCAAAATGCCCATAATATACGCCTTCGCTGCGTGCCGCGGCTGTTTCACAAGCGGAAACAGAAAGATCAGGACGACCGATTCCAGCAAATAGCCCATATAGCGGAAGTTGCCGCCAAAAACGGGCGCCATCCCATGGGCAAGGACAGGCTTGAGGTTATCGACCTTGATTTGCGGGGCGATGAACGCAATCAGCGTGAAAAACAGCAGCAGAAAATACGGAAACAACAGCTCGGAGACACGCGCAAGCGGCTCCATCCCGCAGCGGGTTCCCATGACAATAATCGCCGCAAACAGAACGAGAATGATTTCGATCGGCGTCTCCTGCATGATCTGTGTGGTGACAAAATCGCCGATTTCCATCAGCATCAGTGACGCATCGATAAAAAAATAGGAAAGGAACAAAAAAGCGACCGCTTTTCCTGCCCACTTGCCCAAGATGTCTTCGCTGTATTGAAGTATCGTCCGATTCGGATGCCGCAAGCTCAATGCCGCATACAAACTGGTCAAAAGAAAGCCCTCTCCCCAACCGATCAAAGCCGAAATCCACGCGTCCTGCCGGGCGGATGTGGCGGTGAGCGAGGGAACGTACAAGACTGCATCGCCAATGACGAACAGGGTTACCAAAATAAAAAACTGCCTCGCACTGATCAGACTGTTGCCAAGCACCCTTGTTTCCCTCCCTTCTCTTGCGCACCGCTTATGTTCACCGTTACTCCACCATGCTTAAAATCAAGTCGCTGAACGGCCGATAGACGAATGTAATCCAGTCCAGCGGGTTTGGAATGTTTGCCTCCACCGCTTCGGCGATGCAAAGCCCTGTCCCGAGCAGCAGCAAGCAGCCAAAAACAAAAAGCTCCTTTTTCAAGCCGTTCCTTTTCAGAAAAGGAGCTTCGATCGCTACGATCACCAGACTAATCAGCAAAATCAACAGGATCATCCACATCGGAACAAGTCGCACCTACTTCTTGCCAGGAATATCCTTACCTTTTCCACAACAGGAAATAGTTATGCTCTAATCCTTTTTGATAAAGGGGATAAAAGAATTGCCGACTTTGCCTGTTCGCCGGAGCTTCACATCTACGTTGATTTTCACCTTCAGGTCGGCAAAAGCCTCGTTCCAGTTGTGCTTGACCTTTTCCCAGCCCTTTGGATCGTTCTGGTAAATGACTTGCCCAAATCCGAACGCATCGGAGTGAAATTGCTTCTGCGCTTTTGTAATCACATTCTGGATTTTTTCCTTGATTCGCTTTTCTACCTCTCGCTCCAATTTGTAGATCGTTTGCGACTTTGCCAGGTCAATCGCGCACGCTACTTCTCCTACATTTCCTTCCGCTTCGATTTTCACCTCGACTTGCGGTTTGCCGTTTACGACACGGCCATCAAGCGTCGATTTGCTGTGAATGATTTCAATGATGAGCTTGCTGTTTTTGTCGCACGGTATGGCTTCAACTGTGCTGTCCAGCCTGTCTGTAATATAGCTGAAGCCGATGCTTTCCTTTTCATTAAACCATCCTTGCAGCTTGTCTTCTTTGAAAACGCCGATATCCTCATACTTGAGCAGGGTAGAGACGCTTTCCTGCTGCGGGTTGTTTCCGTTGCTTCCTGTCTGAACCTTGCCTTTTACAGTAACCCCTACCAACACTGGCTCCGACCCTTCGCTCAGCAGCTGTGTAATAAATTCGTCCAGTTGGATCGAGATCACGGAGCCCCATGCTTTTTCGCCTGTTTCCAGGCTTTTGTACAGCTTGGTGGCAGGGATTTTCTCCAGCGGATCAAGCATGCTCAAAATGTGCAGGGCCGAAGTATCTTTCGCCAAAATGACGTAAAAATCCGGGCGAACTTCGTGATCGCGAAACAACAGGTCGAGCACCTCTTTTGTCCCTTCTCTCGCTACCTGCTCCCCCAACACCAATACTTGAATATGCGAAAAGTACAGCCGGCGCGGAGTCATGGTCGTCAAGCGGCGTATCCCCTCAAAAATGTCCGCAGATCGCATGCTGTACGTGGCTACTGCCGACTGAGTGCCTCCTGCCCCGTCCTTGGAGGCGGCAACTCCACCCGGATTGACGATTTGCGTAGACAACAAATACTCTCCGTCCACCTTGTCGATGCCCACCGCCATGACAATCGCCAAGTCGTTCAATTCCCTGCGGTTCCAACACCCTGTAGTCAACAGCAGCAGAACAGCGGCCAGAACGAACACCGCCTTTCGTTTCATGCTATTCCCACCTCGGCAATCAATTTAATGAACAGACTCTCTCGGAGGATTGGGCTTGTTGTCATGCTCTCTGATACTGTTTTTCGGCCGTAAAAAGTAGGGACGCGTGTGCATCATCCAGATCGGCAGACGCAGCAGCGTATCTCTCTGGTCGGCCAAATTCAACGGAGCGAGCGGCGACATGTACGGAACTCCGAACGAGCGCAAGGTGCACAAATGCAGGCAAAGCGCGATCAAACCGACAAATACGCCAATCAGGCCAAAGCTGGCAGCAAGTGCAATCAAGCCGAAACGCAGCATGCGAATCGGAATGGACATGGAAAACGACGGAAACACAAAGCTCGTAATCGCCGTGATGGAGACGACGATGACGGTCGCAGGAGATACGAGTCCGGCCTGTACCGCCGCTTCGCCCAAAACGAGCGCCCCGACGATTGAGATGGCAGAACCTACGGCACGCGGCATGCGCACTCCGGCCTCGCGCAGCAGTTCAAAAGTCAGCTCCATCAGCATCGCCTCGACAGCAGCCGGAAACGGAACACCCTCCCGCTGGGCCGCAATACTCATCAGCAAGTTCGTCTGGAGCATTTCCTGGTGAAACGTCGTAATCGCTACGTAGATGGAAGGACCGAGCAGCGCGATAAAAAAGGAAAGCAGCCGCAACATGCGAAGCAGGCCAAAATCCGAACGCTGATAGTAATCCTCCGGCGACTGAAAAAACTGGACGAAAATCGCCGGAACCAGCAGTACAATCGGCGTTCCGTCTACCAGGATCGCGACCCGCCCCTCCAGCAGCCCCGCTGCTACCGAGTCCGGCCGTTCGGTATTGTAAATCGTCGGAAACGGCGTAAAGGCCGCGTCCTGGATCAGCTCTTCTATGTTTCCGCTCTCCAAAATGCCATCGATATCGATCCTGTTTAGCCGCCGCTGCACTTCCGCAATGACGTTTTCGTCCGCAACCCCCTTTATGTACATCACGCTCACTTTGGTTTGGGTCATTTTCCCGATCTGTTTCGTTTCCAGCCACAGATGACGGTTGTTGATCCTTCTTCGCACCAGCGCGGTGTTCGTCCGCAAACTTTCCGAGAAAGCCTCCCGGGAACCACGCACTACGGTCTGTACAGAAGTCTCCTGGACACCGCGATCCTCCCACTGCTTCGTATTGACGATAAAGCCCTGCGTACACCCCTCCACGAGCAGAACCGTATCTCCGGTCAATACAGCATTGAAAAGCTCGTCCAAATCATCCAGCAGCTCCACTCCACCCATCGTCAGCATGAAATCCTTGATCAACGACAGCGGCTCGTCTGCCAAAGCGTCGTCGGACGGAATTTCCCTTTTGTGCGCATGAACCATGAGCGACTCCATGAAGTTGCTGATCAGGCTTTTATCGACTAATCCTTCTGTGTACAGAATGCCTACCTCGATTTGCCCAATCGCTTCCATCCGTACAGTTCTGGTCACGAGGTCGGTGCTGTTCCCCAGCTCCCTTTTCACCACTTCCATGTTCTCTTCCAGCGAGCTGCTGAACGACACTTGTTGCTTGGCGTTATGACTCATTCTCCAATCACTCTTTTTCCAAATCAGGATAGCTTTACTATCCCTCAGCGAACATGGCTCTATGCCCATGAAAAAAAGCCCCCTGCACGTACAGGCGACTTCTTCGTTCTCTGGCATGTATATCATCGGGCGAACCTTTTGCTGCCCCGGTTACAGCTCGCTCTCTCGCAGCTTGACCACAGCCTGTGTCCGATTGCGAACTTGCAGCTTGGCGTAAATCTGGTGAACGTACACCTTGACTGTCCCGATCGTCAGGTGCAGCCTGCCCGCAATCTCAGCGTTGGACAACCCTTCTCCGATCAGAGACAGCACTTCTGCCTCCCGCTCGGTCAATTTGTCCAGTTCAGGCGACACGCGAATTTGAATGTCCAGCGCCGGAAACTCTTTTTCCACCGTCTTGAGCAGACTTGCCATATAGTCAAGTTCTTGCCTGGAGCACGCCTTGCTTTTATAGAGGGCGTACAGCATTTTGGCGACCTCTGGCCCTTCGTCCAAAAAGATGCGCACGTAGCCTTCCGGTGCCGCCAACATCACCGCTGTGCGAATACATTCGGCTGCCTCGTGATGCCGCTTTTGGCTGTGATAAGCTTGGCTGAGCAAAATCAGCGTCTCGATCCGGCTCCCCAGCCGATCCTTCACCTCTGTCTCATGCTTTAGCCGGGTCAGCAGCTCACACGCTTCATTTTCCCTTTTGGCAGACAAGTACACACGAGCCAAAGTCAACCGTTCAAACTCGTGCCGGGAATGAATCAAGTCTTTGCTCATTTTTTCAAATTGGCTCGCCCATTGCTCTGCTTCTTCCCACTGATTTTCGTCCAGCAACAGCCGCACACGAAACGCGTCCAGGAAAGCAATCCAATGAGGCGGGGCTTTTCGCTGGCGACACAGCTCCGCTATTTCCGCAAGCGGCAGCCACATCTCCGCCCCTCGCTTCTCCGCCTTTCGCCAACGGGTCAAAACCAGATAAGCCGGGACCAGTACGCCAAAATTCATCGTATTGCTTCCCAACTGCAATGCTCTTTGCACAAAGTACGTCAATTGCTCGAACTCGTTTTTCTCATAATACAGCTCTGCCATTACAATCGAGCCGTATGCGAGAATCCCCAGGCCGCTGTGCTTCCAAATCGTTCTGATGGCAGGGTAAAACTCGCTTACCTTGGACAAATAGCCGCTTAACGCCACGCGACTGCGAAGCACAAAAGCCTCGTCTCCATTCAGCTCAATCCCGACGATAAAATAGCGGCTGAATTTTGGCTTCATTTTGACCGATTCTTCCAAGTACGAAAGGGAGAGGGTAATATTGCGCAGAATCAACTGCACGTATCCGCGAAGCACCCAGATTTCTACCCGACATTCCTCAAGCCCCTCATTTTTGCCGTGCAGACCATCCTCAGCGAGATGCAACAACGCTTCTGCCTGCTCAAGCTCGTCCGATAATGCGTGCATCCAGGCAAAAGCAATGCACAGCTCGGGATGACTCTTGAGCCACACTGTATCAAAACGCCTCATCCAACGGCGCAATGTCACATTTTCGTGCTGCTTCAACATCCAGGGAGCGTGCTCGACGATCAGCCTGGTTGCACGCGACCAATCACTGCCCTTGAGCGCGTGGTCGATTGCTTCTGTCATCCATCCGTGGCCCTCAAACCATCGACTGGCAGCCACATGAAGCGTTGGCAGCTGTTCACTGTATGTTTTGCGCAAATGCGTGTGCAAAAGATCCGCAAATAAATGATGGTAGCGGTACCACTCGTTGACTCCATCCAGCGGTACGACAAAAGAGTTCGTACGTGCAAGCATCTCCAAAATGGCGTGGGCATCCGGCTCACTCGCTACGGCTGCGCACAGTTCCCCGGACAGGCGCGGCAATATGGAAGTTTTTAACAAAAATTGCTGTACCGATTCCGGCAATCGCTTCAATACTTCTTCGGTCAAGTAGTCTTCCACGTATTTGTCATTGCCGGAAAAGCTGTGCATGGTAACCGTGGAGCCACCCTTCCCCTGCATGGACAAAGCAGCCAGCTGCAACCCGGCAATCCAGCCCTCTGTCCGTTTGCTGAGTACGTGAATGTCCTCGTATGACAAATCTAGCCCGAGCAGTTCGTTAAAAAGCTGACGACATTCCTCTTCATTGAACCGGAGATGCTCCGCGCCCAATTGTCCCAGCTGTTTGCGTACGCGCAAGCGATGGAGAGACAGCGGCGGCTCCTCACGGCTGATGAGAATGACGTGTAAAAAAGGCGAGGCGTGCTGGAGCAATGTTTGCAAACCTTCGTGAATCGAGCGCTCCTTGATCAGATGATAGTCATCCAGCACCAAATAATAGTCGGTAGGCATAGCAGCGATTTCTTCAAGCAGCATGGAGAGCAGATTGTCTGCTGACGCCGCATAGGTCAAATCGAGCATCGCAGAAGCTTCACGACCAGCTTCCCGTTGTGCCATGCTCAATGCTTTTGCGAAGTAGCGCCAAAAACGGGCCGGATCGTTATCCGCCTCATCCAGCGACAGCCATCCCGCCGGCTTGCCGATACTCGTAATCCACTGACTAACGGCTGTTGTTTTCCCGAACCCGGCCGGAGCGCAAATAAGGATCACTCTGGCTGTCCTGACTTCATCGATTTCTTCCACCAATTGATGCCGATGCAACAGGTCCGAACCATATGTAGGAACATGTAATTTCGTTGCGATAAGTGAACTGTACTTTCCTTGATCCATGTGCATCTCCCTGCCTAAAAAGAAAATGACCCCACAAAAGAGCAGCCTTTTTGTCTCGATCCAATATGTGCACAAAGTTATTATGTGGAATCCTTCCGAACAATGCAAGTAAACTGCCTTATAAGAAGAGAACGTTATGTGGACGCAAAAAAGCCCTCCAGCTAGAGGGCCCGTGGACGGCTTGCTTTTTACTTGATTAAATCGTATCTCCCGTAAACCAAAAATACCCTCCGGTCGCGATCGCCAAGACTACTATGATAGCGAAATACCATTTCGTGAATCGAAGGTTTACCCAGGTGCCTTCCCACCACATCGTGAGGTAGGCGACAACCCCCAGCACTAAAACAGCGACAAAAGCAGTCATAGGCGTACTCATCATAATCACCCTGTATATGGTTTTTCTTACATCAGCTCGCTTCCTAATATAATCGTCGCAACTATCGTGTGTCACCTATCTTTAGGTAGGTTTCTTGCAGAAAAGCAAAATTTGACAGAGTGAATTTTGAAGTGTTTAAATGTTATATGTTTACATTTTTGTTGGAGGTGCACAAGTTTGGAGAATCATTCATTGCCGCAAGCAGATTCATCGGTAGCTCCCCCAATTCCACCACCAGACAGACCGATTCTGGAAGGACCGCAATTAATGGGGTCCATTACGCAGACTTACGGAGCGTCGATTTTTTTCCTGCGTTGGGGAGCGCATGTGATAGATTACATTTTGCTCATTTTTTTCGTCTTAGGGGTGGTCGCGCTGGCTGGGCGTTCGTCTGACGATCCGTCCATTATCGGGTTGCTTGTTTTCGTACTCGGAATTTTATCTTACTACGTTCTTCTGGAAGGTTTTACTGGCTATACCATCGGGAAATTCGCCCTGCGAATCAAAGTGGTGAATCAGGAAGGTCAACCGCCAGGGCTGTGGAAATCGGTCATTCGTTCCTTGATCCGCATCGTCGAAACCAACCCGATGCTCATCGGCGGATTGCCTGCCGGGATCAGCGTACTGGTGTCGAAAAAGAAGCAACGGTTCGGCGATATGGCAGCGAACACTTTTGTCGTGAAAGTAAAAGATTTGAAAAACGAGAGCAAGCAGCTGACCACCAGCTTTGCCATCGGCTTCTCCTTGTTGGCCCTCGTTATCATTGCTTGCGGTATTTATGGCGTTTCCTTTTATGCCAAGCAAGACCCGTTAACAGGTTCGTTTGAGAACAAAGCTTTTTTTTACAAGGACAAAACCATGCAAATCATTGCTCCGACTTCCTGGAGCGAGAATGCTAGTCTTCACCCAGACGCATCCCTTGCCCTTTCCAACAACTTCGCGGACAAGCATCTGCTTATTCTCGCGGACTCTAAAGAAGAATTGAACGGTTCATTTGATTATCCCCAATACGTCGATTTCGTGGAATCAAACTTGTTCAGTGAATTGACAGATGCAATCGTGAGCAAGCATGTTCAGCTCACGATTGACGGACGTCTTTCCACTCAATTCACGATGCATGGGAAAGTCAATGGTCAAAGTATCTCCTATCTTGTAACCGTCACAGAGTCTCCGACGCACTTTTATCAGATTATGTGCCTGACGCAAACGAGAAAATTTGACAGACTGCATGGCGAGTTCAAGCAAATAACCGCCAGCTTTCACGAAATGCCAGAATGGCCGGAAAAAAGTGCTCGGCTTCGCCGGGCGTGCCTGCAAAGTCGCGCCTCCTTTTTCCATGCCAAAGCTCATAAAAAGTGGCTGCCCACAAGGACAGCCACTTTCTTTTATCTTGCTGTTTTTTCTGCATGGAGAAATTGTGTGAGCAGCTCATTAAACCGTTCGGCATGCTCCCAAAACATCATGTGCCCGCCCAATACTTCCACTGCGGACTCGGGGGCATGCTTTTCCATGAACCGTTTTGCAGTCTCGGCCCAATGCTCAGCCACAATCGTCAGCGTCGGCACCGACTCGCTCGCAACCTTTGCCTCTACCCGGTAGTCAGAGAACATCCCGGACGCGAACAAGTTCGCCGCGATATAAGGAGGCGTTTTGAGCGATTGCTCGATGATCCAGGAAAGCTCATTTTCCGCAAGCTCTCTTTGCACCATGACCCCTGTCGCGTAGCCCGAGATAAACTCCCGCTGCTTCTCGGCATCCCGCGTGTAGTAGTTGTAGGCGGCGGCGATTTCATCGAGCGGCCCTTCCACCCAATCTTGCTCGTGATTGGTGGAGAGCGGCTTCGGCGACAAGTCGACGAACACGAAAGATTTCACGTTTCGCGTGCCGTGCTGCCGAACGTATTCCCACATCGTCAAGCAGCCAAATGACCAGCCGACCAGCGTCACATCCACAAGCCCCAGCGCCTCGATGACTTTTGCCAAGTCAGTACCGTGCGTGGCATAGTCGTTGCCGTGCATCGTCACGGACGATCTGCCATGGCTTCTCGGATCAATCGCGATCACCCTGTTAGTCTTTTGAAAATGCTCGATCTGCTTGTGAAACACTTCGGTTGTAAACGTCCAGCCCGGGATCAGGACGATCGGATCACCTTGTCCCACGTCCTGCACAAAAATCTCGACCCCTGGCTCCACCTTCACGTATTTTCCACCTTGCAACATGGTCGCAGCCGCCTCCTATCGTGAGTGAATACTCAGACTTTTATCCGTTATTCTCTTCACTTACGGAAAAACCCTTCTTTTCAAAGATCAGGCGAGCACATCCGACTTGCGTAATCGGCGAAGGCTAACTGTACTGATTCCCACTCCGAACAATGCATTCATCAGCAGAAAAACCACGTTGCTGCCAAAATCAAGTCCCTCCTGGCTCAATACCCCCATCCCCACTGTTAACAGCGAATGCGGGAAAAACAATCCGAGCTTCAGCACATACATTCCCAGCCCGAAAAAAACGGCACACAGACCGATGCCGACTGGCGTTGCAAAGCTTTTGATCCGCATCGAGAGCGCCAATTGAAAAACCGCGATCGTCATCGCCGCGATCCATCCGCGCAACAACCAGCCGGGCAATTCTGCGGGAAGCGACGCGGAAAGCCCTGCCAAAAGCCCGCCGCATACATACTGCAAGCAAAAGAACGCTTGGACTAGGAGAAGAAGAGTTGCCACGACTCCCAGTTTGGCTGCAAACAGGGCCGCAAGCGATACAGGTGCGGTCAACACCAGATGCCAGTTTTTGTTTTGATGCTCCAGCCGGCATTGATACGAGCAGCCGATCGCAATGAGGATAGGAAAGAAAAACTCCCCGTAGAACAAGCCAACCTGCGACCACAAGCTGTACCATTCCTTTTGCAGCGTCCCTTGGTTCATGACGTAATTGGCCCAGCCGATGATGACGCTGACCAAAGGCAGGAGCATGAACACCACCCAAATATGGGAGCGGCGCATTTTCAACCACTCCGCCTGAAAGCATTGCTTGATCATCACTTCTCCCCCTACCCTTCCAGTCTGGATGCATGGCGTCTTCCCATGAGAAAAAGCAGCGCGGCAACCGCCAGCAAAACAGCCGCGGCAGACGAGATCGGGCCTGCCTCCCGGACGACGAATTGCATCTTTTCGCTCGCATACTGCTGTGTAACGGGACTAAGCCCCGTATAGTACGCCCAGACGAATACGCGTCTTGCCGCTTCCGGAAACAAATCGCCTACCATTCCGAGAAAACCGCCGAGCATCCCCAGGCAAAGCGCAAACGCCTGATTTTTCACCACCGTAGAAATCCACTGCTGCAAGGCAAGGACGACCAGCGTCGTGACCAGCGTGCCGAAAAGAAACCGCGCCAACAGCACAAGCGGAACAGACGTCAAGTACCCGGATTGGACGCCAAACACCGCAATCGCCAGCAGCTGACACAGGCAAACGCCCAGCATGATCAATCCGGCGCATGCGTACTTCGCCGCATACAGCTTCCCTGGCTGCACGGCCATAGAGCGAAGCAGCCTCCACGTATTCCCTTTATGCTCCATGTCGCAAATCCGGGAAACGACAATAGCCGAAAGCAATGGCAAAAACAGTCCGTTCATCGTGGACAGCATGGCGACGATCACTTCCCAGCCCGCGCTGTCACGATTGCGCTCAAAAGACATGCTGACGGCGATCAACGCCCAGACAAGCTCCACCGTCAGGAACAAAAGCGCCATCGGCAGCACGTATTTGCGACGCAGCTTGTAAAACTCAAGCGACAGCGCCTTCCTCACAGACTCTCGCCTCCTCCTGTAAGCTTCAGGAACATGTCTTCCAGGCTTCTTTTCTGTTCCTCGATGCGTAACACATCAATATGTTCAGCCAGCAGACTCCTGTTTGCCTGCGCTACCTGCCCATCGGCAAGCTTTTCAAAAACAAGCGCGCCCTCCTCCACGCCGGGGAAAAAGCCTGCCCGCATCAACACGTCCCTCGCCGCCCTGTTATCTGTCGTTTTGATGATAATGCGCGGCTGGTTTTTTTGGTGCAGCTCGCTCAGCTTGCCCTGGAACAGCATGTGACCATGATTGATAATGCCCACGGAAGTCGCGATCTGGTCGATTTCGGATAAAAGGTGGCTGGAAAGCAAAATCGTCATTCCATATTGTTGCGGAAGCGCTTTGATCAGCTCCCGGATTTCTCCGATTCCCGCAGGGTCCAAACCATTCGTTGGCTCATCCAAAATCAACAGCTTGGGAAACGACAGCAATGCCATCGCAATTCCTAGCCGCTGTTTCATCCCCAGTGAATACTTTTCAACCTGCTTCTCCTTCTGTTTTTCCAGACGCACGATTTTCAGCGCTTCCTCGATGTTTTTCGCCGGAACATCGCGCAGCTTCTGCACGACACGCATGTTTTCCAGCCCGGTCAAGTGCCCGTAGTACGAGGGCGATTCAATCAGTGAACCGATTTGACTGAGAACGAAGCGGCGGTTTGCCTGAAGCTCCTTCCCGAACACCTGCACCTGGCCGCTCGTCGGTCGTACCAGCCCCAACAGCATCTTTAATGTAGTCGATTTCCCTGCTCCGTTCGGTCCAAGAAATCCGTAAATCTCCCCTTCGCGTACGGACAAGTTCACTTCCTTCACGCGCAAGGCATCACCGTATCGCTTCGATAGTTTGGTAGTAGATAGGATCGTCTCCATCTGTCCCTCCTGCAATGGCTTTATTTGGCATATATGCAGTATGACAGGAGATTCTTTCAGCAATCTGACGTTCACCTTACACTAGCCTTAAATTTGCTGCAAAAGCCGATTATCCCGCGCCAAAGCCGCTATAGTAGAGAGAGGTGATGACAGATGGACGAACTGAAACAGAAAAAGCTGCTTATCGTCGATGATGAGCCTGAAATCCGAAAAATGATCGAGCATTTTTTGCGCAAGGAAGGATTCATGCGCATTTACCAGGCGGGCGATTGCAGAGAAGCGCTGGAGCTTTGTCGTTCCATCCAGCCTGACCTCGCCATTCTTGATGTCATGCTGCCGGATGGCGACGGCTTTTCCTTGCTGCAAGCGATCCGGCATATTTCGAACTTGCCCGTGCTGTTTTTGTCTGCCAAAGGACAGGATGAAGACCGAATCCTCGGCCTCGGACTGGGCGCGGATGATTACATCGTGAAACCGTTTTTGCCACGGGAGCTTGTCTTGCGGCTGACGGCTATTTTGCGCAGAGTGTACATTCCCCACACGCCGGAAAAACGCCCTGTTTTTCAACTGGACGACCGTCTCATTGACTTGGAGGCTGGCACCATTCGCCATGACGGAACAAATATCCCGCTGACCGCAAAAGAAATCGCTCTGCTCGGCAAGTTTTATGAGAACCACAATCGCATCGTCACGAGCGACGCGCTCTGTCAGGCCGCATGGGGCGACGACTATTACGGCTATGAAAATACGCTGATGGTGCACATTCGGCGCATTCGGGAAAAAATCGAAGCGAATCCTTCCCGGCCCGCTCATTTGCTGACCGTGCGCGGACTCGGCTACAAGCTGATCGTAAAGGAGGAGTAACGATGGAAGGCACCTCGCGCATTATCAAGCGTTTTGTTCACGCCACCATCCTGATTTCGCTGCTGCTCCTGGCTCTCAATGCTGTCGTGCTCTTGATCTGGATCGGCAGCGGGATCAGCGATGGCGCCTCTCCTTCCGCTGTTGTGCATTTCGTCAGCGACGACTTGCATGGCAAGCGAGACGCCTATGCCATCGCTCCCCGCTCGCAACAACTGTTGGAGCAAAACGGGGCGTGGGCCATGCTGATCGACTCCAAAGGCTACGTGGCATGGAAGTTCCAGCTCCCTGCCGAACTGGAACGGCCGTACTCTCTCGCAGATGTAGCCAAGTTTTCACGCAGCTTCCTGGACGATTATCCGGTCTTCACCTGGGAACATCCAGATGGCCTTGTCGTCGTCGGTTACCGGAAAGGCTCCTACGCCAAATACCAGCATATTCTTCCGGTTGGCTGGGTGGAGAATTTGCCCGAGAAGGCGTTCTTTTTGTTGGCAGGCAACATCGTGCTGGCTCTGTTGCTCTCGCTGTTCATCGGTTCCAGACTCATCGCTTCCATCCGCCCGCTGACAAGCGGCATTCAAGCGTTGGGAGCAGACAAGCCTGTCCAGATTGAGCCAAAAGGCGTGCTGGCGAATCTGGCGGTAAGCATCAATCATGTGTCCGCCCTGCTGCAACAAAAAAACGCCGCTCTGAAAGCAAGAGACGAGGCCCGCTCCAACTGGATTTCCGGCGTTTCCCACGACATCCGTACGCCGCTTTCCATGCTCCTCGGCTACGCGAGCGACATCGCTGACAGCCCGGAGCTGCCGGCAGAACAGAGGCGCTTGGCCGCGATTATGCGCCAACAAGCCGAGCGCATCCGTTCTTTGGTAAGTGATTTGAACCTCGTCTCCATGCTCGAATACGAGATGCAGCCGCTGGGCAAAAAACCGCTGCGGTTGTCGGCAGTCGCCAGACAAGCGGCCTCGGAGCTGTTGAACAACGGACTGGATGAGCGGTATCAGCTGGAAGTAGAGCTTGGAGATGAATCCCCGCAAATCGATGGGGATGAGCGCCTTTTGTTGCGTGCCCTTGCCAACCTTTTGCAAAACAGCATCGACCATAATCCGGCGGGGTGCCAACTGCGCATCCAAACCTTTTTTGATCCCGGCAACCAAGCTTGTCACGTAGTCGTCTCGGACAACGGAAACGGAATTTCCCCAGACGAACTGCCCGACTTGCTGGAACTGCCTTACGCAAGCAAACGCAAACGCCCGCGCCAGAACGGACACGGCTTCGGCCTTCCCATGGCCGAGCGAATTGCCAAGGCTCACGGAGGAAAGCTGTCGTTATCGAGCGAGGTCGGCAAAGGCTTCTGCGCGAGTATGGAGCTGCCTGCCCTCTCGCAAAAAGAAAAGAGCAAGCCGTAATGGCCTGCTCTTTCTCCAATTAGATTTCTTACTATTGCGAACAAAAGGTTCGTGACTGCGGTGCAAAAAACAACCGTACGTCACAGCACGGCGTCCCATTTGCTCACTAATTTTTTGCATTCACCGGATTTCAGTTGGTTCGCTCCGTTTGACGCTTATCGCTGAATAGCTGCGCTAGGCTAATCATTCAATCCTTTTCCGTTTAGAATTTGCTCCATGTATTTTTCCACTCTCGCCACTCGCGTCTTGGATTGTTTCGGTTCAGAAAAATAATAAAGGTATGCTCTCTGCCGTCCCGGTGTCAACGCTTCGAAGGCAGCTTTCAGGTCAGGATTTTCAGCCAATTTCGTTTGAAATTCTTCAGGAGCGGTATATTCTTCTGTCTTCTTGAAATCCACTTCCAAACCGGCTTTTTCCACTTCAATAGCCTGATGAATATAGGCTTTCAAGACGTCTTCCATCTCCACGATTTCTTGCACGTTGGTAAAGCGAATTTGCCGCGCCGCCTGTACATTTTCCGTCTGCTGGATGAGGATTCCGTGCGGATCTTGCAACAACGCACCTTTGTGGAACAGGAGCGCACAGTATTCTTTGAAACCATGGATTAATACGACGTTCTTTTTCTCAAGCGTGTAACAAGGATGCATCCATTTAAAATCTTCGGTCAGCCCACAGTCGAGAACGATTCTGCGCAACTGCACAAATTCTTCCTGCCACTTTTTCGCTTTGCTTAAAAATTCGTCGACCTTCGGATGCGCACTACTATTTGTCATCAAAGAGCACTCCTCTTCCATCTTTTGATCAACTGACAGTGAAAAGAATGTTCATTCAGTCGTAATAACCTCTTGCTCTTAATTTTGCCCATTCTATCATAATTAAGACTGTGACTATGCGAACAACCGCGACAATTCACTTGCACGCAATTGAAAAACCTCCCATTCGAGCACTCTATCCCGTTTGCTGCAACTGGAAGGCTTTTCATTTGTGTGTATGGAAATGATCATCCATTCATCTAGCATTGCGGACGGAGGTAATCAGCGGTACATCCGGCTATCCGGTTATTATGCCAACGCCTTTTCCAGCTCGCTGCACCACTTGCTCCAGCCGTACTTCGCTCCACCCAGTGCCTGCTCATTGGAGATTCCGGATTGTTCGAGATGCAGGTTAACTTTTCCGTCTCCTAAATCCTGTAGCGTCCAGACAACTGTGTGCTTCTCTCCCCCGCTGCCCCACGTGTAGGACAAGCGGTTTGGTTCGTCTACGATAAGCACTTCGCCCTCAACGACTCCATCCCAATATTCGGTCGGCTGAGTGCGAAACTGAAAACGATGTCCCACCACAGGTTTAAAATCATTTTCCATCGGCTCTCCAGTCTGGATGTTGCACACCCATTTGGCCAGCTTGCTTGAATCAGTCAAAGCGGACCACAGCTTCTCAAGCGTTGTCTTGTACTGAAAATCCAAAGATAATGTCAAACTCATTCTGCTTCCTCCTCTAATAGTTGGTTCAAGCGCAACAAATTCGCACTCCAAAACTTGCTGTAGAAAGCCACCCAATCTTGAATTTCCCTCAGTGGGGCCGCGTTGAGCCTAAAGCGCGTTTCCCTGCCGACTTTGCGGTCGAGCACCAGTCCGGCCTCTTTCAGAATTGTCAAATGCTTGGATACCGCCGTCCGGCCCATTTGAAACTGTGCCGTTAGTTCATGAAGCGGCAACTCCTCTGCTCCGGCCAATAACTCAATCAGTCGTCGCCTGGTTGGGTCCGCTACAGCATCAAACACATCCCGAGACTGGTTGTTTTCGTTTTCGTTTTCGTTTTCATTCTCGTTCACAACACTCCCTCCAAAATATTAATTTCTGTAGGACATAGGTATTGGTGGCGCGAAAGGACGAATGTTAATTTTGAGCACCTCCCTAAAGTTTGCACCCTGTGAATGCAGCGCCCATGCGGCGAGATTTAGCGCGGAATAAAAGAGCGGGAGGATAGCAGAAAACTCGCAATCACCGTAATCGTTGGCAAACACATGAGAGAAAGCTGCACCAGTCATTCAAAAGTAGAGACCAGCGTGAACCATTCTTTCAGCCGAGGCAAACCTGGCACGGCAAAAGCGATGGCTCCGGGCACTTTTCAAATCCCGGGAATGGTTAAGAGGGTTAAGATAGTCAAAGCCTATAGCGGGCAACCAAACTTCGCCACCAGCTCGACGCTTCTCCCGCTTGCATCAGTTGACCGATGCCACTTGCCATCACCGTTGCTGCGAGTAAGAATGTCGCTGACCAATAAGCAGTTATTTTTCCCCAGGGCTGAATTTCTACACTCGCGATTGTTCTGGCACTGATCAGCTGGTCCATCTGTCTCCCCTCTCATCCATATTTCCAATGAGGCTTATTCAGGTTGTGAGCTTTGCAAATGGTTTTTTCTTATTGGACACCTTTTAGTGTCTGTTTTAATAATAAGACACCATTTAGTGTCCTGTCAACAGGAGCTTTTTTTCTGCATAAGTCTGAAAGTCAGTGCGTGGGGAGAATTTGTCCCCTGAACACATGCTAAAAAGCCTCGTCGCGTTAATGCCGAAGCTATCTATGTCCGCTAGCTCAAATCCTCGGGAAAATTGTATACTTGCTACCCAATCTATATACTTGAACGGATGTTAGGATGCTGACAAGGAGATAGGTGCATCTTGCGGGATTGTGGGTCTCCCCAACATAGGGAAATCGACAAATACACGCTCTCCCTTCGGCTGTGACTTATGACTCGCTATACGTTTGCTCTTTCGTCATTTGCTTCCCATATAGCAAATGCGCCATAACCTAAAAACTCGCGCACCTCAAGAAGTTAGCGCCTGTAACGCTCAGATCACTCATGAAAATCGCTCCTGTTCGTCTTTGTGTAAACTTCAGCCATTGGCAAACGCCAACTCAACACAGCTTCGGCAAACGCAAAACATCTGAGAAGATGAACAAGCCAACTGAGCCATCCCCGAAAATGAATGTCGCGTCTTAGCGCACGCGGCAATGCCCCCTTTATTTTTCCTTAGTGTGCGCATCTTCATGCAATGCTGTTCTCTCCCTCGTTAACAAATTGTCTGTTTTGTCGAACATAAACAATGTAAATTCAGACATATGAGTTGTACGATAATATTGCCTGTTGTTCATTTTCTTTCTGATCCGTTGATGAAACGCCGTGTGCGATGAAAGTCGCCCGCACGGTGTAGGCTCGCTATAAAACCAAGATAGATAGAGGAATAAATAACTACATTTGACATTATTTTCATGTCCCAAATAGATAGTGGAGACGGAGTGAGCGTTCAGGTCAAGTCCGCTTTTTACCATAGATTCCTGCGGGCTGCCCTTGTTAACACGAGATGAGCTGCATGATTATTCCAAGCACAAATCCGAGTTTCTGTTTTCTGATGCAAAACAACTGACAGGCAGACTTTTATGCAGCGCCCCTGAACTGAACTTGCCATCAATCGCAAGAAAGAGAGTGCTTTTTAAGTGATTTCCTTACCTCGGAACGGAAATCCATTCGATGAAACCACATGTTATCGCTCGTATGAAAGACAGTGCAAAAAAAGTGGATAATCCGCATTCACTGTTGAATCGGATTATCCACCAATTGCTCCCCAAGCTTGGGTCTATTTTTCTATCTTAATCTACCTGTCCGCGATCGCCTCCACGCCATCCGCCTGTTTCATCGCTGTATGCGGCAGAGCATCCGTATAGCTCAACGCAACAATACTATTCAAGACGTTGTACAAAAAATGCGGCTTGATTTGCGATTGCAAAAACGCAACCTCCAGATCGACCGCCTTGGCGAGCGACTCCTTCATCGCCAGCACGCAGCCGATTCTTGCCTTCAGCTCCGCCAGTTCGAATGGCTTCGGCAGGAAGTCGTTCGCCCCCGCCTCGAACGCCGCTACCTTGTCTTGAGGTTGAATCGCAGCCGTCACCATCAGCACGGGAAGCTCCAGCAGCGTGTACGTTTTGCGAATCTCCTGGCACACTTCGTACCCCGACATGCCCGGCATCATCAGGTCGAGAATGACAAGATCTATCTTATGCCGCTGGCTGATTTGTTCCAGCGCCTCATAACCGTTTTTGACGGCAATGACATTATAGCCAAAAGGCTCCAGCGGCGCATCGAACAGATAGGGAATGTTTTGCGCTTCGATTCCTGTGCCTGTGTCCTGAACCGAAATTTCAATCATGCCGTCCGTCTGTCGCCGCTGCCGTTACGGCAATACTGCCGCCCTCGGTATGCTTGACCGCGTTGTCGATCAGATTGCCGATGTTTTCAAACCGTAAACCGCTGCCGTATCGCCGACTTTGATCCGCAGACGGTATGTTGCCATGCCCAAAGTATTCATCTGGTCCGACCACGAGCCCGGCACTTCGATCCGCCTCGGCAAACGATTGTTTTCATTCGCGGGGGAGGATGTGAAATCTTCATGGAAGAGTAGCTTGTCCGGGTAAAACTCCCATTCGCCGTCCAACGGAACGATGCCTTTGTCTGCAAACCGACATGCGGTCAAATCCAGCAGCCCGTTCTCCACCCTTGGCGTCTGCTTCCCGTCCGGCGAGAACCAAACGAGAAACATGCCGTATGTTGCGGCCAATATGACCAGCGTGACCAGTGCCGCTGCAATCGTTTTTCTCATCGTCCGCTCATCCCTGGTGTCTCATTTGTTGATACAATCTTACCGTCTCCTCTTCCATCGCGACACCCAACTCATCGCGAATGAACTGCTCCAACTGCCAATAAACACGCAGCGCCTCATTGCGGTTGCCCGCTTCCAGATGCAATTTGATGAGCTCGCGGCCATCCGTCTCCGACTCCGGTGCAATCGCCAAAATGCGCTGCAAGCTGCCCGCCGCGAGTACCGCATTGCCGCCCATTCAAAAGAGCCTGTACATGCGGCGAAGTGCACGGATGTATTGGCTACATTTCTGATTTCCTCGACACAAATGGTCCTACTCCTTGCTTTCGTCGGTTTCGCCTTCGTTCCCTGCAAATCGTTTCCGTCCCAACAATAGCGGTAAAATGGGGCACGTCTCCTGCTTGGTAACACCCTCGCGTCACCCCATTCTTGCCGAGTTGCTTACTCCGCAATCGCTTTCTTATGCCGCATGCACCAAGCCACGACCATCTCGCGTAATTTTTTTTGACGGTAGAGCAGCATTTCTACTACCATTTCTTTTTCGAGTTTTGGCAATACGTTTTCCGGTACTGTCTCCACAATGTCTCGTATCATGTGTTCAGGAATTTTCTCGATTTTATCCACATGCGGCAAAAGCTGGCGAAAGGTGCGGATATAGGCGCGCAAGCCTCTTGGATAGTGGAAATTGTATTTGCTTACATTCAGCCAGTAATCCGCGCTCCAATGGATTTTTCTCCACGTAACTCCCCCTAAAACCGCGCTGCCGTGGTCGATCAAATAAAAATCATAGTGCTTCCCTTTGGGGAAAACAATCAGATTTCCCCCGTGCCGATCAATGTTACAAATCCATATATCAAAAACAAATGTAAGTAACAGTTGTTCGGGATTGTGCAAATGTTTAACGGGCGAACCGCCTGTTTTTTTGGTTAGCTGGAACCAGTTGAAATGGGCGGCCATCGGCTTAGCAATGGAGACGATCCCTTGCTTTCCCTCAACAACCGTTAGTTCTACAGTCGCTACGTTTAGCTCCAGGAGCTTGGCTAGATGATAAGCAATCAGCTCGTTTGCAATCACATTGCCCCACTTCGCGTTTTTCTTGCAAGGAAATTTGAAGTATCCTCGTTGAATTTTGCCGTTCACAGATCGCCAGACGGACCAGACTGTGCCGAATCTGCGCGAAAATCTGCGGTGAGTCCTCCACTTGTTTGTGCTCATCCCTCCACCCCCTTGTACAATTTATGTAGGACAGGCAAGGCGAGGAACGGCATATATAATGACTGGCCGAACTCATTTATTTGTCAGTTTCTCGGTGTTTCGGATGAACTCTCATTTGTCGAGGAAGTCACGCTCCTGCTGCCTGTGCGCTAGTCTCCCCATCTGCTTCGCTCGTCATTTTAGGACAATCATTCATTATCCGTTTTCTCGTTATGGTATTTGTCACAATCCCAATTCCACAATCCTTGCCGTCCGTTCACCGGCACCGGAGCGATCGGCTTTACGTCAACCATCTGCCAGGCAAACCTCCCTCGTTCAAACCAACCGAAGCTGAGTTCATTGCCTTTTATCGGTATCGCCGCATCATCTGCGTCACGCCAGGCGGCAACTTCGCCTGTTCCGGGGGCGATACTGATTTGCAGGCAATCTTCAAGCTTTGCGGTCGCAACCACCGCGCCTGTCGGCAAATTATCTGCCGAGTAGCCATGTTTGGAAAGGACCGACCATATTGGCTCTCTGTAGCACGCCTCCTTGTCCACCTTTTTGGCCGCGTGAATCGCGAGAGGGCCGCGGTATTTCGTGGCCCACCCCCGGGTTTCAAAGCGTTTCTCGCCAAGAGCGATCAATGTTGCCCAAGGCTGGTGGATCGTGATTGTCTTCATGCCGTTTCCTCCTGTGAAATCCTCGAATCTTTCTACCGAAGTCCCTTCTTAATGTAAGGACAATTTGTCGCGACATTAAGGAGGAGATTATTCATGCTGAAAAAGGGTTATTGTTGCGTTCCATTCAAATTTATTTATCAGTATAAAACAAACAAACCGCCCTGTGGACGGTCTACATTATATGGCACTTTAGCAAATTGAAATTGGATAAATCGACTCACGAAGGATAACAGATCGCTCCAAAGATCGGAATCGAAAATGTGTTTACGCAGCAACGTAGTCTCGTTGAAGGTAAGGTGAATGGCTGTATCAACATACTAGCGATCTAGACTTGTTCGAATGAGATAAGATTAGCCCCCTTTTATGAAAAGAGGGCACTCATCCAGTCACACAAACCTATGCTCCATTCACTGCGACATTGAGATAACCAAGTCTAGCATCCTCTCCGTATCCATGCCGCTATCGTTTTACAAGCACCCAGACGATTTCGCAATCTTCGCTCCCGTCGTTGTATGCCCAGTGGGCCTCGCCAGCAGGAATAAGAGACGCATCATTTGCTGACATCCGATATTCACCTTCTTCCGTACCGGCAAGAATCGTTCCTTTTACGACGATTGAATACTCGTCCTGCGCATGACTCCCCGAACCGCTTAAAGGAATACGCGCACCAGGCGGAACGACGACGACACCGAAAGTAGCTTTTCCGCTCTCTACCTGGTCTTCGGTAAACAATATTTTCAGGGTTACACCTGGGCGATCTTCCGGCTGAATCGCATTGGCATTTACAATGAGCATTGCTGTTCCCCCTGTTCAAAAGACTGACGCAGCGGTGTCACCCCTTCTACACGATACGTTGCCTTGTCCAGCTCTACTCCGTACAAGTCTCTTGCTTGTTCTACGGAAATATAGCCATTTTTGGCATCCAGGACGACCTTCTCTACCGGACGTTCCAGCGGATTGCCGTATCCTCCGCCTGTTGCGGTAACAAGGCGCACGACATCTCCTTTATTAAGCGGAAAGCGTGCATATTTGCCAAATGGACCAACCACTTCGCCATTGGCTTTGACGATCTCAAATTCATTGCGGGAGCCGTCATGCCCCCCGTTAAAGCCCCATGGCAAATATTTGTGACGGCCAAAGGTTGCCGTGATCGTCTGACCATCAGACATCGCGCGGTACGAGCGGATAGCTCCTGAACCGCCGCGATATTTACCGGCACCAGCCCCATCCGTACGCAGGCTGTACTCCTCAACCATGATGCCATAACGTGTCTCGGCTACTTCGACCGGCACGTTGTACGTTTCCCCATCGCCGATGCAAAACTGTCCGGCCATCCCGTCCAGTCCGTCTCCTGCGCCCCATCCTCCGACTGAAGGCTCAACCACAAGGAACGGTTCGTTCGTATCCGGATGGATGCCGGATAGCACCACCCCGCACACCGAAAGCAGATGCCCCGCATTCAACCGATGGGGAACGACCGGTGCCAGTGCCTTCCAGACGAGATCCGCTCCATACATCATGGTTTCCCAGTAGGTTGATACGGCTGCCGGGCGTTCCGCTGAGAAAATGGAACGGTCATCGATAAGAATGTGGAGCGGGCGGAAAACGCCATCGTTTACATCCTGAGACGGGTTGGTCACCGCAAGGAAAATGACGCGAACGGCGGAAACCAAGGCGGTATAGGAGCAATTGACTGGACCCAGCACTTGCGGATGACTACCGCGGAAATCGCAAATAAACTCGTCATCGGTAATCGTGACCTTCACCTGTACCTTGAACGGACCGTTTCCAACTCCGTCATCATCAATAAAATCTACGGCTTCATACGTGCCCTTAGGCAGCTTGGCAATTTCTTTTACCGCCAACTGTTCGCCATGTCTTAACAAATGGTCAATGGCATCCTTCACTACCGCTTTTCCATGCTTATCGCACAATTCGCGAAAGCGCTTCTCCCCTGTTCGCAATGCTGCTACCTGCGCCCACATATCACCAAGCGAGAGATCGGGAAAGCGGACATTTGCTGCAATGATATCAACCAACGGCTGATTCAGCTTGCCTGCTTCAAATAGTTTGACGCAAGGAAATTGCAAACCTTCCTGAAAAATCTCCGTGGAGTCGGTCGTCCAGGAACCCGGGTCTTTTCCGCCTACTTCGGTCCAGTGGGCTTTGTTGGCCGAAAAGGCAATCAGCTCGCCCTCGTAAAAGATTGGCAGCACAAGACCTACATCAGACAAGTGGGAACCTCCTCCACCGTAAGGATCATTTATGATGATGATATCCCCCGGCTTTAGCTCCCCATGCTCGGAAAACTTTTTCAAAGTTTCCTTCACCATAAAGGTCAGCATCCCGATAAATCCGGTCACACCGTTGCCTTGCGTCAGAAGTTGACCTTTTGCATCTGTCAAGCCGCTGGCGAAGTCGAGCACCTCGTAAATAATCGGACTCATCGACGTGCGCGCCAATGTATGAAACATTTCTTCCCCAATGGCGATCAGGGAATCTTTCACAATCTCAAGCGTAAACTGGTCATGTTTCAACGTTGTCTCACTCATCTGACTACACCCCCGTAGTAATGATTAGATTGCCATATTCATCAACAATGAGATGCTGTCCAGGATAAATGACCGTTGAAGAAGAAGGTTCCTCGACAATTGCCGGACCCTTCACCGCGCTTCCGGCATTCAGCAGCTCGCGGTCGTAGACTGTCGTGTCAATCCATCCATACTCTTCGAACAGAACCGGACGCACTTCTTTGCGCGCTTCCTCGCTATTGTCCCCTTGTCTTCCCAGACTGGCTATCCGTGGTTTTTGCACCATGCCGAACGCCGTTAGATGGAGGTTTACAATCTCCGTCGGTGCATGCTCCAGTTTGAACGTGTAATGCTGCTCGTGCAGGTCATGGAAGCGATAAATCACTTCCTCAATCGCTTTTGCATCCATCAGTCCATTTGGCACGGGAACCTTGACAGCATGCTCCTGTCCGACGTAACGGATGTCCGCATAGCGCACGAACAGTACTTGATCCGCTGCAATTCCTTCGCGCTCGTATTGGTCGGTCGCTTCTTTTTCCAGTTGGCTCCATTCGCGATTCAGTTCTTCCTGATTCAGCCCGTTCATTCGGCGAATATACGTCTGGATGTAGTCGTGCCGCAAGTCAGTCATCAGCATGCCCCATGCGGAGAAGACCGAAGCCGCAATCGGGATGATGACTTTTTTCACACCCAATTCCTTGGCCAATGCCAGCGCATGCATCGGTCCTCCCCCTCCGAATGCAACCAGGGAAAACTCCCGCGGGTCGTAACCCTTGCGAATGGAAATGAGCTTCAGCGCATTCAGCATGTTGGAGTTGGCAATGCGGATAATTCCCAGTGCCGCCTCTTCCACGGAGATGCCGAAGTGCTTTGCGATCTTTTCGTCGATCGCTTGCTTGACCGCTTCCATATTTACCTCGTTTTGAAAATTGGCAGGCGATAACCGCCCTGTAACCAAATTGGCATCGGTTGTAGTCGGACTTTCACCGCCACGCCCATAGGCGACCGGCCCTGGCAGCGCCCCGGCCGACTGTGGCCCCACCTTTAATGAGCCGGCACCGTCGATCCAGGCAATAGAACCTCCGCCATTCCCGATCTCCACGATATCAACCACTGGTACTTTAATCGGATATCCGGCATTTCGTTCATCTTTCTCAATCCGGTATTCGGTCGTAACCTTTACTTCCCCTTTGTCAATCAGGGAGCATTTGGCCGTCGTCCCTCCGATATCAAAAGCAATGATGTTTTCTTCCCCAAGAATTTGCCCTAAGATGGCTGAGCCAAAAATCCCGGCTACTGGCCCCGACTCGACCATGTTGATCGGCGTTTCTTTTGACTGCTCAAAAGTAGTCGTGCCAGAGTTGGACTGCATGATATATTTGTTGCCGTCAAGCCCGATGTCGTGAAGATGGTTACTCAACTTGTCGATGTAGGACTTGGCAATCGGCTTGACATAAGAGTTCAGCACTGCCGTACTGGTCCGCTCGTACTCGCGCCATTCCTTGGTCACCTCATGCGAAGCCGTCACGGCTACCTCCGGCCAAATTTCCCTGATCGCTTCCACCGCCAGCTTTTCATGAATGGGGTTGGCGTAGGCATGCAGGAATGAGACCGCAATAGCCTCGACTCCCTCCGCTCGCAGTTGCTCGACAGTGGCCTTCACCTCTTCCACCGCCAATTCGGTCATGACTTCCCCCTTATAGTTGATCCGCTCGCTGACCTCCTTCCTCAGAAAGCGCGCAACAAACGGAGTCGGCTTCTGATAACGAACATTGAACAAATCGGGACGGTTGCCTCGGGCGATTTCCAACACATCGCGGAACCCTTTTGTCGTGATTAACCCGGTCTTTACTCCCTTGCGCTCCGTCAATGCGTTGATAATTACCGTCGTTCCGTGGATAAAGGTCGCGATTTCCAAAGGATCAATCCCAGCCTTTTGAATCACTTGGATAACCCCTTGCTCAAAATGGGGCGGTGTTGTATCGCTTTTAGCGGTACCGATTTTACCGTGCTCATCTAGGTACACCAGGTCAGTAAACGTTCCTCCAATATCTGTAGCTACACGCATAGGAACCACCCTTCTAGGAGTAATGGAATGTTACAGCATTAATGCAAAATCTCGCCTTCCGTTTCCTTCAGGAAAAGCGAAGCCACAAATGTAACGACAAGAAAAGCGGAGATAAAGGAAACCGTAGTCAAAAAGCTGCTGTTGATCGCCAGCATGGCTCCGATTACACTTGGTGCAATCGCGTTGGCTACACGCTGGCCGGTCATCCCTACAGAATAGCTGACACCGCGGACCTCTGTCGGATACAGCTCAGCCATCCATGTATCCCATACTCCCCACGCCCCCAAGCTGAAGAACGAAAGGGCAAAATTCCAGATGTACATTTCCTGCAAAGTATTTGCGTTGGCAAATCCAAACCCGCTGATCGCTGCAAAAAAGACGAACAGCGCCATTACTTTTTTGCGCCCATATTTGCCCGTCAAATACGAGGAAACCATGTAACCGGGAAACATGAAGAGGGCGGATATAGCCATAAAGCCCATTCCTTCCGGCGCACTCAATCCTTTTTTCGCCAAAAGTGCCGGCATCCAGGAGGACAGTCCCCAATATCCCCAGGAAAAACTAAAGTTGATGACGAGCTGCAAAATTGTCGAACGCCGGAATTGCCCGCTAAAAATCTCCAGGAAAGAACCTGTTTTCACATTCTCCACAGCAAGCTCGACGCTGTTGATCTCTTTTTGCATCGTGCCTTTGGAAAGTTTGTCAATAACCTCCTTCGCCTCCGAATGGCGCCCTTTTCCGGCCAACCAGTACGGCGACTCAGGTACAAACGCAGCGATTGCCAGAAACCACAAACCGGCAAGCGAACTGACGCCAATAATCCAGCGCCAGCCCAGCTCCATAAAGAGGTAGGTCGTGCCAATGGCAAGCAAATAGCCTACTGGCCATCCAGAAGCCAGATACACCGCAGCCTTCCCACGCACCTTCATGGGGAGCAGCTCCTCGAAGTAGGGGAACGTTGCCACCAAAACCCCAGAGAGCGCCACACCGGACAAGAAGCGGGTCCACCACAGCATTTCGTAGGTGAGTGAGAATGCACTAATAAGCGAAATGATTCCATAGAGGCCAAAACTGATAATCATTGATTGCTTGCGGCCGATTTTATCAACGAGCTTTCCCCATAGCAGGCATCCCGGGATCATCCCGAGATAAATGGAGCCGATAAGCGATCCGATTTGAGTGCCGTCCAGTTGAAACTCGCCGCCAATTGAAGCGCTTGCCAGAATGACAATCATCATTTCCCACGATTCAATCACAAAGGAGAAAAAAAGCACCAATCCCGCTTGCCAATGCTGACTGGTAACCGGCATGTTTTCAAACAGCGCCCCAACGGGTACTGATCGCTTTTGCAGTACCTCCACTCCGCTTTCTGCTCTCATAAATGGCCCCCCTTATCTCTTCTCACAGCCGCTAACTTTGTTTTTAAAACAGCTTCCAGCAGGCCACTTCATCGTCAGGCGGCGACTGGTAGCCATCCAGCTTGCTGTGGCTCCAACCGAATTTTTGGTTGAGCTCTATCAAAAATTCGGCGTATTTAAAAGGTGCAAGGCTTGCGTCAATAACCGGAACCCCCAGCTCCTCCTGAATTTCCCGATAAAAGCCAAATTCAATCGTGCATCCCAGCACAAGCACATTGGCTCCATCCTTCTCGACAGCCTCTCGCGCCGCCTCACGCATCCGCTGCATCGTCACCTGATGATCTTTCTGAAAATCGTGCACGCCCATATCGAGTGACTTAAAAGAAGCCAATTTGTCGGCAAAGCCATATTTATGGACGTTCTCTCTCATCTCGGGTATCCACTTGCGCCGCCCGACAATGATCGAGATACTCTCGCCCAATGTCGCCGCAATATGCAAGCTGGCTTCTGCCGGAGCCGTGACGACCATTTTTTTCGAAATCTCTCGGGCCGCCCTCAAGACAGGATCGTAGAAGCAGCCGATAATTGCCGCATCGTAGCCGTCTTCTTCGGCTTTTTTAATCACGCGGAGGATTTCCGGCATCAGCATCACTTCGTAGCAGTTGTACTCCAGATGAGTCGGTCCAGGACCCGGGGTCAAGGAAACCACATCCACAATCGTCCCCGCCTGCTTGATCCTGTCAAACTCGCTCTTGAAAATGGTGTTGAACAAATCAGTAGTGACCGGATTGATCCACAAAATTCTTTTCTCCATGCGAATGCCCCCTCATCGGTTTTGGTTTTTCCCAATCTTGTGTGTCCATCATGCAGCCCCCACAGCCCCCTCTCCTGCATAGCTTTCAATCATACTGCTTGTTTCTGTTCACATTATTTCACACAAAAATAATAATCTTAATATTTAAAACAAACAAAAAAACAGCCCGTATCTTTGTCTATCACAGACAAACCGAGCTGCTTCGCGCTTCTATTATGGCAATAGCTTCCTGGCCTTCAGCGCCAGATGGAAATTCAATCTTTCCTCAGGCTTTTTAAAAGGATCAAACCCGAGAATCTCCTTCACTTTTTCAATCCGGTATTTGACCGTATTGGGATGTACGAACAACCGCTTTGCGACATCTGTAAAGATTTCCTTTTCATCCAGATACGCTTCTACCGTCTTTACCAGATCCGTTTGATTTTTGGCATCATATTGATAGAGCTGATCGAGAAGCCCCGCTGTAAACTGGTCTAACAACTTGCCGGATATTTCCCCCAGAATCCCGAATACCCCCAGCTCATTCACTGCTGTAATACTGCCCGTCCCAAACATTTTGCAGCCGAGCTCAAGGGCTTGCAGCGCTTCCCTGTAGCTTTGGTCCAAGTTCAACGGCGACGGATAAAAACCGCCGATTCCGGCAGATACGCGGGCTTTGCCGCTTCCCGCTTCGATAGCCTCTTTTAACAGGACCGCAAGATTTTTCGCTTCCTGTTGCGAATGTTGCTTGTCAAATTGTCTGTCAAAATGAATGAAAATGACCAACATGTCCCCCTTTACCACAAAATTGCATTTGGGAGCATGCTGATTGATCGTTGACCGGACCGCCGCGTGAATGCGGCTTTCCAGTTTCCCCATCTCTTTTTCAAGCCCATCGCTGAAGTCAAAACGCATGACCAGCACCATATGTTTTTTCACCAGGTTAAGTCCGACCGCTCTCGCCCTCTCGTACAAATCCTCTTCTCTAACATATTTCCCTTCGAACATTTCCGTCAAAAAGTCACTTCGCATGCGTCTTTTCGCCTCGGTAATCGCCCGCTGCTTGGCAATCTCCAAGGCGACCGCAGTAGAAGCGTGCGAGATGGCAATAAAATCAAGCTCTTGTAAGAAAGCCCCCATCTCTAAGGTAAAAATGTACCCCAGAGGATCGCTTATCACTCCGGCAGGCATAACGATCAGCCGTACAGACCGCCCCTCTATCTCAAACAAGCTGGAGTGAAACACCATCTCCAGCGCAGAATCGTGGGTCCAGTTTCCAGCTTTATCAAACTGAATCCGCTCCGACATTTCTGTCATAAGCAAACACTTTTTTAAAAATAAATGTTCTTCCGCTTCTTTTGACCCTAAAGCCAAAATTTCGAACATATCGTCGGTAATCATGACTGGCTGCTTGATTAATCCGGTCAGCGTCTTGGCAATCGCATTCACATCGCCGCCATGCAGTATGACACGGGTCATCTCCCGGTTAATCTCTTCCGATTGTTTCAACAACTGTGATTGCCGATTCAGGATCGTCCCTAACACGGCAGAAAAAACCGTAGCATAAGGCATCGCAGGAGGCAACAAAATGACAGGAAGGCCGGAAATATTCGCTGCCTCCACGATCGCCTTCTGCATGATCTTGTCAGCAATCATCGGATGAATCCCCAGAGCTGCTGCCCCGTTTTCAGCAAGCTTTTTAATCGTATTCACTTGCGCCTCCAGATCATCTTTCAAGCTGTGAAAGGTGGTCAGCACAAGCTCGCCTCCCAAAACCAAATGCTCCACTTCGGTTATGGGCATTTCCAAAACATTTACCTGATTGATGATCCTGTCCAAACCATCGAAACCGGCGATAACACGTAAACTTTGCAGCGCGTCCAACCGCAGCATCTGCTGCACCGTAATCCCCATTTTCGATCCTCCTCTCGGCCTAACCTTCCTAGAAGTAGATAAGACACGTTTCCTGATTCGTTGATTAGACGAGCTTTACAAGATCATACTGGTTCGTAAGAGAGAGTTGCGGATATTATTGTTTTTTCTAGCTCGTTCATTTTTGTTTGGCTTCGTTCATGTATTTGTAAGTCTGGTCGGGAAAGTCTTAATTGCGAATAGTCGCATTTATTATACCATTTTGTATTTGGATTGACTTTTGGTAGTGGGAGTCCCTTGTGCAGTCTAGACATTTCGCTTGGGTTTCTGGATGATTTTTGGGCGTAAAAGATGCGCAGTTTGGTAGCTAGTAAGGGTGGGGGATGTTTTATAGAGAGGAGAAAGGAAAAAACGACTATTCCTTGATCATTAAGAGAATAGTCGCTCCTATTTATCGTTCCCTTACGGAGTTATCACCCGTCCAGTAATCGCATCAACAAATTGATCTCCCCGCCCCATCCTATCTTCGCCTACTCTCCCGACCGAACTGATTATTATGTTCATCAGGTAAAGAAGCACATTTTCTTAATTTGTCCAGTCACCGCCGTATTTTCGTAAATACGCTTCACTGTGGAGGTGACAACATGAGTTCGAAAAAGGATGAGAGAAGTAAAAAGTACGAAATCCAAGTTGTACATTCTACTCCGAACACAGGTTTACGCAAGGAAGAAATCGAGCAGTGCTACCAGGACTTGCAGGATTTGAACGACGCTGCTTCGGCGTTTTTTCGAATCCCTGTGTTCTTTAGCCATCAAAATTTGTTTACGCTCGGTCCTCCACAGCCGCCGTTTACTGTCCAACAACAATTCGTAATTCGCATGTTCAAAGAAATCAAGAAAGAACTCCTCTTCCCGCGCACTTTGCCCAACACAGAACAATATCCGAATACTACACTGGAAAACATCCGTACGATGATTAACTCGAGTTATGGAATGGCTTCTGTCCTTCTACGACCAACGAGGGCAACACAGCAGGGAGAACCGTACTCGCCTTTTTTGCAAATTGAACCTGCAATGGCTTATCAATACGGTTTACCATTGCTACTTGTGATTGAGGACGGGTTTCCGGCAGGCGGCATTTGGGGAGGGGCTGGTCAGCTCGCTCCATTTACTCCCATCGTTTGGTTGTTTCTGGTTCTGTATTGGTAGATGATTTTTTTAAAAGTCCCCAGTGGAAATCCGCTCTGAAAAACTGGGCCGGACAAGTTAGAAGCGGGTTCTTTATACAGACAGGACCCGCATTTCAGTATCGTCATGATGACTGAAAATTGAGTCAGTTCATGCATAGCGAGACTTCGCTGTCAACGCAAAAAAGCCACCTCTGTAGGTGGCTTTTTTTATGTAGGTGGAGGCGGGGGGATTCGAACCCCCGTCTCGAATTTTTTAACTTGTGTTAGACTACATTCACAAGTGTCAAGAAGCCTTATTTCATCGGGCTTTAAAGCTTTCCATTTTTTATCTTGTCCCATTCTGTTTTATGATTTTTTAGGTTAGATTAGAGCTTTTGGCTACAGTTGGCTACAAAAAACAGAGGGGATATTTGGGCAAAATACGCAAAAAATTATTTCGTTTTACCTACTCCCAAAATCCAATTAGCTTTTTAAAAGAGTAGGACAAAACCATGATTCTTCAAATGAATAGACGAAAGCATCTTAAAATGATACATTAAATATGCGATTGTGTGTTCGTGAGATCGAAAAACTTAATTGCCCGAAGTAAAAAAGCTACTTGCTCAGATATTGAAGTAACCAAGAATGTTTTCTCTTTTTTTCAATAAATCATTTTACGGATTAATAATATCTAATATCCTTCACCTTAATAGACACTGGTCTAATGGGATTTGAATAGAAAAAAACTGCACCAAGGAGGCTACCATGACTATAAAACTTCAAGAACGTGGAAGAGGAAAATTCAAGCCTGCACCAGACTATCACATCAATGATGTTCAAAAAATACTATTTGAAAAAATCGCAGAAGAAATGCAAACGATAGTAGATGAACCTGATACTTACTCAAATGAAGATCTATACTACGAAACCAACAAGTTTAATATCGTTTCCTTGTTTTGTGGTGCAGGAGGTTTAGATTTGGGTGTAGAGTTAGCAGGTATTGACTGTGTTTGTGGTCAAGAACAGACTAATGAAGCTCTTCAAGACAAAGAATCGTTCAATTCTATCAGAAAAAAAGGATTGTTTCATCATGTTTATTCAAATGACTTTTTTAAGGAAGCTTTAGAAACATACAAAAAAAACTTCCCTTCCAATGTGTTTACACATTACAGCGACATAAGACAAGTAAAACAATTTCCTAAAGCAGACGTGGTTCTTGGAGGATTCCCATGTCCAGGATTTTCAGAAGCAGGTCCAAGATTAGTAGATGATCCAAGAAACTTTTTATACATCCATTATATTCGTTGCCTAATGCAGGTTAAACCGATGTTCTTTATTGCCGAGAACGTAAAAGGAATGTTAACTCTTGGAAAAGGGGAGGTATTCCGTCAGATTAAACAAGATTTTGAAGCCGCAGGCTATCGAGTCTACCATAAACTTGTTAACGCAAGAGATTTTGGTGTTCCACAGCTTCGTGAAAGGGTATTTTTAGTAGGTGTTCGAGAGGATATTGAATTTGAATACCATTTTCCTGAACCTACTCATGGTGAGGGTCTCCTATTAAAACCTTATGTAACTTTAAAAGATGCAATTGGAGACCTGGAAAATGATCCTGGCGACTACTTTACGGGTTCCTATTCCACTATTTTTATGAGTCGAAATCGAAAAAAGAATTGGGATGAACAGAGCTTTACCATTCAAGCAAGTGGAAGGCAAGCACCTATTCATCCAGGTGGTTTACCAATGGAAAAAGTAGATACAAATAAGTGGATTTTCCCTGACGGAGAAGAAAATAATCGTAGATTATCCGTAAAAGAAATCGTTCGTATTCAAACTTTTCCTGATTGGTATGAATTTAGTGCAGGTGAAAATACCCGCATGTCAAAAAATGGTCTATTAGACAAAAAATATAAACAAATTGGAAATGCAGTGCCTGTAGAATTAGCAAGAGCCATCGCAAGACCAATTGCTGATTGGCTTAATCAAAACAAATAGAAAGGAGACCATCTAATGCAACAATTTCTACCTTCTACCAATGTGCTAATCGCACTAAAAAACATTTTACAACGCAATCAAAATACTCTTCCTACTGTTATCAATCACTCTAATCATAACAGAGTAAACAGTGCAGGTGATCTCTTAGAATACTATGTTAAAGATGCTTTTTGTGATGCAAGTGCAAATTTTCAAAATACCAATGACAAACTAAAACATTATCAACAAAAATTTAGCTATCTCGGAAATTCAAACAATCCTCCTGATTTTGTTGTCAAACATGGAGTAGCTGTTGAAGTTAAAAAAATTGAGGGTAAAAACCCTAATGGAATTGCCTTAAATAGCTCCTTCCCGAAAGACTATTTACATCATGACGATATTAGAATTAAAAAGGAATGTCGTGAATGTGAAGATGATTTTGGTGGTTGGATAAAAAAAGATATGATATATGCAGTTGGAAATGTCGAAGACGACCGACTTCACAGTCTATGGTTTGTTTATGGAGATTGTTACTGTGCTGATAAATCAACATACGATAGAATTGCTACGACAATAAAAGATGGAGTATCCTCTATTCCAGGAGTTGAATTTGGAGAGACTAAGGAATTAGGTCGTGTTAATCGTGTCGATCCGTTGGGCATCACTTACCTTAGAATAAGAGGAATGTGGGGTATCGAACACCCTTCAGCGGTATATAGATCCCTAATAAATCCTGTTGAATCTAAAACAAATATTTATGTTCTAATGAAAAAAGCAACACATGAAAAAATGAACAACAAACCCGATTTAAATTTGTTCATTAACAATGGAACTTTAAAAATTAAAGAAGTGCAGATACCAAATCCAAATAATCCAGCAAAAAACTTAGATGCCATTTTATATTCAGCGGTTTTATAAATGAGATTGTTTATTTTACATTGAGAAATACTATGAGGGTTTTCATAAACCCTCATAGTATTTCTGTTTTTGGTTGATTTAAATCATACATTATAGATCACTTGAAATCCATCTTTCGGAAGATCAAGAATACCTAATCTCAGCTATAATGCTTTAGATATTTGTATATTGCATATTCATATGGTTGGTTTGTGTTGCCCCTTCGCTTCGCCGATTTGTCTTTTGCTTTTCGGCTTCTTCGCTAAGTAGTTGCTTCTTTCTCTCAGTTTTTTTGCAACTTCTTTCGAGTTTTGCTGTTTGCTCACTTAAAGTTGCATTGGCGAAGCCTTAAACATTCTTTGGATCCCGTTGAACACGGCTCGCTCCCCCCCCTTGCGAAATTTTGGAAATATAATCCAATAACTTCACAAAGGGAGAGTTATATCTAACGGTTGGAAGAAGGTAACATTCCCCTTCACCCATGCTGTATCCGTGTCGAATTTAACCCCAAACCATTTCTGGTTTCGTTGCTTTAAGCCTCTCGACTTACTTGCCCAGGTCCTCGTATTACCAAGCTGATCACCACGATCAATCACAACGCCCCCCTATCTCTTTCGAGAACGGGGACAGGTCAACGCCGATAAGAAAGTTTGTCTTTCTATCTGGGAGATAAACGCCACCATCTAACGGCCAGTAACATTCGCTGGTTAGGCGAACAGGTTGTTTTTATGTGATCCTCCTCAACACAGATGTTTTTTCTTTTTTCGTCCGAAATCTCTTAAACGGACTATTGAATTTTGAAAGGCTATTAATGATGGCATATCTAAGCACATCCCTTTTACATTAAATTGAAAAAGAAAAGACAGATCACCGTTGAAGATGAAACTGTCTTTTTCCTTTGAAATTAGAGAATATTCTCATCCAGTAAAGTTGTACTAAACAGCACGCCTGTTTTATTGATACTTTCTTATATACACATCCATGCGTTGATATTCCAATGTTCGAAAAAATTATATGCTTTTTTTCAGTCTACCCGTCAAGGCGTTCATTTTAGCCTTGACGGGTAGGTTTTTCCCACACTATTTTATTGTTCTGCAATTCCTTTGCAGGACCTGCCCCACGGCGAGTGAAGGGGGCAGGGGGCTTGCTCCCTGCGTTTCCCCTTTGGGGACGGAAGGGGGCTTTTTTTGTAACTGCCTAAATCACTGCCTAAGCAAGTTTGCATGTTTTATACCATCAAGAAACTGATTATAAACATCATAATGCGTAAAATAAACTTCGATCTGTTCCTGCATTATTACATCGATACACCAATCATTAAGTGCTGTCGATAGACGAGTGCCTTTAATCTCTTTGGTTACAAAATCTCGAACAAACGCATTTGAGGCGTTTTTAACTCTAATCGATGCAACTTCATCCAAACAAACTACACCGATCTTCAATCTGAATTCGTTTTTCATATATCGATTCAGCATATGAAAAATACACGCAATATCAGCGGCAATACGGTGTGCATCTTGTTTATTGTGTATATCGAACATAAGGACAGTTATAACTGGTCGATTATGGATAATTTTGACCTGAGCAATGTGATAATGGCAATTTAGCATCGAATCAACTGAAAAGCATTCAATCCTTTTGTTTTTAGGAGAAACGAACAAATTATCATGCACCGAAACATTGTTATACGCTTTTATTGCCTCATTTAGCGATGATTCTAAGGAAGAGTGTATTTTCTTCCCCTTTCCTTTTCCATTGGTTGCATAGGACCCCTTTTTTAGTCCCTGACTACGTTTGTTTGCCACGATACGCATTTGTTCAATATCGTGTTCAATTCCAACAATATCAAGGTAAGGTTGTAGTCTATGATCACCAGTAAGTTCAGACAAATACCTGATTCCTTCATTTTTGTTCAGTAATAATGTACTGCAATCACGTTTTAACAAGTCGAAAATCTTATCTAAAGTGATTATTTTGCTTTCCTTGTAAATGCGAGGCAAAATCTTTGATAGAATGTAGCAATTTTTGAATACACTGACCAAAATGCGTTCATTCGAAGTTGCTCTTGGCACGGATGCTACGCTATAGCTATTTGGCTTGCCTTCTACATAGCGAATTCCGTACTTTCGTAACGTGATCATTTGTAGTTGCGATTTTCTTCCGTATGCGGAAAACGCCTCTCTGCGAATGATTTCATTTTGCTCAAGCTTAGCAATTTGCGAGTAAAAATCCGATAGATTACTCGCTAATCCTAATGCAAATGCATATTGTGATAGCTGTTTCAACAACATTACTTTGTTTCCAATGAAATAAATAATTCTCAGCAACTCCTGATTTCGTTCGCAAATTTCTTGTTTGTTTGCATTCGAAACGCTCATATATTATTCACCTCCCTACACTCTCATCGTTTCATACTGCATATTCATAAATTCTACGAATGCTTCTTTAGCACTAAGTTCTGCCTGACCGTAAGTATTCGTTATTATCTCGATTGCGGTTTCGTTATCGCCTTGGATGGTATACGAAGCATCTGGCATTGAGATCAGTCCTTTGGCAAGCATATCTTCATACATTTTGGCTTCTGTGACTTTGCCGAGATCATATAAGACGTTTATCCGCTCATGAAACCGATCTCTCAATTGGTTTTCAGTTTTCCAGGAATCACGCAATTCAGGTGTTAAACTGAAATATTTCTCTGCTAACGCTAAATCGTGACAGGGACTTTGAGCGTGATACGCTCGCTCCAGTCCCCATAGACTACTTGCTGTTTCACGTCCGTTTTTGGTAAGTTTGTAGCACTCTTCAATTTTCCCATCTCGTTTGAATGCAACCTTTTCAATATAACCATCTCGTAATAGATTTTTTATTCTACTATCCGCCAATCCGCAAGACCGTAATTGGTCATGAGCAACATGCCCGACTCGTGATAAAGCAGTAAAAGCAAGTCGGTCACGATTGAAAAATTGCGTAATGTATTTGCTTTTGCGTGCCATAGTAACACCTCCTATCTGATTATAGTGAACACTGGGAACAGGTTTTTGCGTCTCTATCGAATAGAGACGCTTGCCCAATATGGGCAACAGCCTTCCCCAATGGGGCGAGCACATTCGGCTACGTTTTGTAGAGAGTGCCAGCGGCCGAGCGGTCGCCAAAGGCGAACACAACGTAGCACGCAACTTCTTGGCGAACCAATTTTCCGCAGGAAAGAGGTGAGCATAGAAGATGCCGAAGGGGCGAAGCCCCTCTTCCCGTTTAATGTTGCATTATAGATTTTGAGAGTATGAAATATAACGTTTTTTGCAAAAGCACAAAAAGGCTCCATGCACAAGACATAGGAGCCTCTTCTCCCTGTAGCAGAGGGCAATAGGTAAAAATAGAAAAGCTATATACTTACGAATAGAGCTACATAAATCCACTGTAACAATACACAGTAATGGTAAATTAAATTGATGTATAACAAATAACGCATGGGTAAAACCATTTTTCGAACTCAAAGCCTTGCCATTTACTTATACTTGAATCATAAAGCAAGCCAATAAAAAATTAACAACTAACACAAAATAACAGGAGGAAAATTAATTATGGGAAGAAACTTCAACTTACTTACCGTCGATGAGGCAAGGAACATTTTAAAAGTCGGGAGAAACGTAATGTATGATCTTATCAAGCACCATGGAGTACCCCATATAAAAATTGGAAAACAAATCAGAATACCTGAAGATGAGCTTATTGAATGGATGAAACGACTAATAATGCAACAATCTTTAGTTTCTTAAAGCGAACCCTCCTGCAAGTAATTTGCAGGAGGGTCTTATTATTATTAATAAGTCCATTCTTCTTCAAGAGAATAAGAAAAGACCGCTTACTGTTGCGGTCTTTCGTCTTTAACCAACACATTCTCTTGCTTTCTTTAACGATGAACTGAAAGCACTCATTGTTTTCTTATGGGTGTCATCAAATCTGTGAGTGTAAATTTTGTCTGTCGTGCCTACATTGGAGTGGCCGAGAACTTCGGAGATAGATTTCAAGTCAACTCCTTGGTCATAGAGTACGCTTGCGAACGAATGTCGGCAGTCATGCAACCTAATTATTGGAAGATTGTTTTTTGTAAGAATTCTTTGAATTGATCAGTAATATAGTTGACTTTGTAGGGTTTTCCATTTGTTTTTGCATACACATATCCTGAATCGTGAAATTCACAACCCAGAAGTTTTTTGTATTTATCATAATTCGCTTTACACTTTAGTAAAACCTCATACAATTCATCCTCAATATACAATGCCCTCAGACTCTTATCAGTTTTAGGTTTTTTGGTTACGGTTATTTTCCCCGCACTTACCCTAACTTCTCTGACATAAATGATGCGTTCATTAAAGTCAATATTTTTCCATTTTAACCCGCAGATCTCTTCTCTTCGTAACCCCAGATAACTGGCAAGATATACAGGAACCTCTATTTTTGTATCTCTTACGTTTTTAAGTAAAGTAATTAATTGTTCCTGTGTATAGAATTTCGCTTCAAATTTTTGTCTCCGTGGCAATTCTACTGCAAGAGCTACGTTCCTATATACCAATTGTTGCTTTGTAGCATAGTCAAGAGCTTTACGAATGTTGGCATGGTGCTTGTGTACCGTATTCGGTGACAATCCCTTTTCTTCTAATAGATGCTTGTAATACTTCTGAATATGTGCTGGTTGAAGATCTTGCAAATCAACATTCCCCAAGTAAGGAATAACGTGGTTGTTAATGATGTTTTTATATCCATAAATCGTAGTTTCTTCGCAATTAAACTTCACATAATTATCCATCCAATAAACCAAGAATTCAGCAAAAGTCATCCTGCTTGGTGACACAAGCATATTCCTTTGCTTGTTGTAGTTGAATTCAATTAGGAACTTTTCTGCTTCTTCATATGTGTCAAAATGTTTAGTTGGCCGATTCCGTTTACCGTTAACTCTCTCCAACTCCATTGTAACTCTATACTTACCTGTCTCTTTTATTTTTATAATGCCTTTCATCATCTTCATTTTTGAAAACCCTCCTATGATAATCTGATCAGTTATTGGATAACACCAATGTAAAGAAAATAAAAGCTGTCGTATATACCAAAATGGTCGAATAACGTTTTATGCCGAGGGGAATTTTTGATTCTTCAAACAAGATAACACGAAGTAAAATTGATCAACAAGACAAAACCCAGTAGCCAAAGGGCTACTGGGTTTTGAAGAGTTTTGGATTTATTATTCGTTGGCTACTCAATGGCTACTATTCTTCATTCTAATATGCCATCAAGCCTGATAAATCAAGGTATGTATTGGTGGAGGCGGGGGGATTCGAACCCCCGTCCGAAAACAGCGATACATGAGCATCTCCGAGCGCAGTCACTCGTTTAGAGTTTCGGCGACGGATTCGCGGAGTGACGCGCTGACCCGTTACCTAGCCTGATTGATCTTCTTCCTTTGGCTCCAGGCGGAAGCCTCCGGCGTATCCCACTAAAGTTGAGCGCTAGTCATGCCACATGGGCGATGGAATGGTAGCGCCTCACTGGTTATTAAGCAGCGAGAGAAAGTTGTTTGTTGCCAGTTAATGGCGTTTGCGTTGGTGACGAGGTCCGCAACCCCCCGGCTCGCTTCTCATGCTCTACCATCCCCGTCGAATCCAGAACGCCCCCGAGGTATAAGGTGAGAAAAAGTCCAGATGACGAGCCATTATCGACATCCAGACTGTGTTTACAAGTCAGTCCATGCAAGCTTGTACCGCTTGCTGTTGTTCCACTACTATAGCACAAGCGATGGCGGAAACTCAACGTTGATTGCTGCCAGGCTTGCCATAGCCATCCATTATGCCTTTTGGCGGTCGCGCAAGGCGCGCTCGACTTCGCGGGCTGCGTCCTTTTTCTTGAGGTCTTCGCGCTTGTCGTAGTTCTTCTTCCCTTTGACGAGAGCAAGCTCGACTTTGGCCCAGCCGCCTTTCAAATAAATGCTCAGCGGAACCAGCGAGTAGCCTCTTTCGCGGATCAGACCGTTCAACTTGAGGATTTCCAGCCGTCTCATCAGCAGCTTGCGGGTGCGCTCCGGTTCATGGTTGAAACGGTTGCCCTGCTCGTAGGGGCTGATGTGCACGTTGTACAGCAGCAATTCGCCATTTTGCACGCGGGCAAAGCTGTCTTTGAGCTGGACGCGCGCTGCACGCACGGCCTTGATCTCCGTTCCGGTCAGGGCAATGCCTGCTTCGAATACTTGCTCGATGTGGTAATCGTGGCGTGCTTTTCGGTTTTGGGCGACTGTCTTGGTTCCGGTTTTATCTTTTGACATGGAGATCACCTCACTCGTACGTACTGCGTATCGTAACAGTTAGTCTAGCAAATTTTGCCGATGGTGGCAAGCGATTTTCCCGGAAGCTTCGGGGGCTTTCCTGGCCGATTGGCACTCAAATCAAGCCCCCTTGGCTCTTATACAATCGTTTAACGGCGCTTCCGTTTGACCTGGCTGGCTACATTCTTGCGGTTTTTCTTTTTGGAGCGGACAAAATCTTCCCAGAAGCCTTTCTGGTTCTGTGATTGATTTTCCTCTCCGCCCGTCCCGATTGGCAGTACCTCTTCCTTGGCACCTGCTGATCCGGAAGCTGGTGGACGAGAAGCTTTTGTTCCTTCGCTTCTGCGGCGATCCTTGTATTTTTGCCGGATTTCAGCCGGATGCTTTTTGTCCTTTTGGCGATCTGGACGTTCTGGACGACCTCCGCGGGAACGATCCTGCTTGCCGCGAGTCGGCTTGCGCTCTCCTCCGCGTCCGTCGATGACGCGCGGTGTACGTTCGCGGCTGCCGCGGAAACCTGCCGCTTTGGTCATGCCGACGATTTCAAAATCGATGGTGCGTTCATCCACGTTGACACTCGCCACGCGAACCTGCACAACATCCCCGATGCGGTACTGCTTGCCAGTTCGCTCCCCTACCAGCGCATACATCTTCTCATGGTAGTGATAGTAATCGTCGGTCAGGAAGCTGATGTGCACCAGCCCCTCGATCGTATTGGGCAGCTCCACGAAAATTCCGAACGAGGTAACACTGGAGATCACGCCTTCAAATTCTTCTCCGATGTGCTCTTTCATGAACTCCGCTTTTTTCAGGTCGTCCGTCTCACGCTCGGCATCCACAGCCAACCGCTCGCGCTGGGAAGCGTGCTCGGCGATAACCGGCATTTGCTCCGCCCAATACGCCAGGCGCTTCTCTGACAGGTTGTTGCCCTGCTCGATCCAATCCCGAATGCGGCGATGGACAATCAGGTCCGGGTAGCGACGAATCGGCGATGTAAAATGCGTGTAAAACTCGGTGGACAGCCCGTAGTGACCGAGGCTTTCCGCGTCGTAGCGCGCTTGCTTCATGGAGCGCAGCATGACCGTGCTGATGATGATTTCTTCCGGCGTGCCTTTGACTTCCTCCAAGAGCTGTTGCAGCGCACGAGGATGCACAGAGTTGCCTTTTCCCCGGATCGAATAGCCGAAGTTCGTGATAAACTCCATGAAAGACATGAGCTTCTCCGCGTTCGGGTCTTCGTGAATGCGGTACATGAACGGCTGCTTCATCCAGTGGAAATGCTCTGCCACTGTCTCGTTGGCTGCCAGCATAAATTCTTCAATAATCTGCTCGGCAATCGAGCGCGTGCGGAAGCCGATCTCTGTCGGTGCGCCTTCTTCGTTGACAAAAATTTTCGCTTCGCGGAAATCGAAGTCGATGGCTCCGCGCTGCATCCGCTTGGAACGCAGCTTCAGTGCCAGCTTCTTCATTTCCTCGAACATCGGGACAAGCTCGCTGTACTTCTCAAGCAAAGCTTCGTCCTTGTCTTCCAGGATGCTGCGCACATCGGCGTACGTCATGCGCTCGTTGGTACGGATAACGCTGAGGAAAATATCGTACTTCACCAGCTGCGCATTTTGGTCCATCTCCATATCGCAGGAGATCGTCAGCCGATCCACTTTTGGATTCAAGCTGCATATCCCGTTCGACAAGCGGTGCGGCAGCATCGGGATGACACGGTCGACCAAATAGACGCTCGTACCCCGGCGATACGCTTCATTGTCCAGCGCAGACTTTTCACGGACATAATAGCTGACGTCGGCAATATGCACGCCAAGCCTTACATTTCCGTTCGGCAACACTTCAAGCGACACGGCATCGTCCAAATCCTTCGCGTCCGCTCCGTCGATTGTGACCATCATCCGGTCGCGCAGATCGCGGCGTTCCTTGATTTCGTCTTCGGAAATTTCGTCCGGCGAAGCCTCTGCTTCCGCCAGCACCTCATCCGGGAACGCTTCCGGCAGATTGAACTTGCGGATAATCGACAGGATATCGACTCCCGGGTCGTTTTTGTGCCCCAGAATCTCGACGATTTCTCCTTCTGGATTCACCCGTCCTTCCGGGTAGCGGACGATATTGACGACTACTTTGTGGCCGTCTACCGCTCCGTTGTACGCCGTTTTCGGGATGAAAATGTCTTTGCCAATCCGCTTTTCATCCGGGATGACAAACGCGTAGTACGTCTCGTCCTTGAACGTCCCGACAACTTGGGTCATTCCCCGCTCGACGATGCGAACGATCCGTCCTTCCAGGCGATTGCCGCCCGCTTCCTTTTCCACACGAACCAGCACGGTATCACCGTGAATCGCTCCGTTCATGTCGTTGGCGTGTACGTATACATCTTCCATGTCAGGTGTTTCCGGGATGATAAACCCGAAGCCTTTTGGATGGCTTTGCAGACGTCCGCGCACCAAATTCATTTTTTCAGGTACACCATATCGATTCGCACGAGTGCGGATAATCTCTCCGCCGGCTTCCAGTGCGTTCAGCGTCTTCACCAGTTCCTTGAAGGAAGCTGAGTCCTTGATTTCAAACGCTTCCTCCAGTTCCTTCACTGTCATCGGGTGATAGGCCTGCTCGCGCATGAACGCGAGTATTTTTTCTTGATCTGTCATTCACAAACCTCCTTTTTTCGCGTGGCTCTACCGCGCTGTTCCATTTCTCCATTACTATGTAGTATTCACCGTTCATCCACATCGCAATCGGAATAGCGAAAAAGACAGCAAGTCGCACTCGCTGTCTTTCGGCTATTCGTCTATTACGCTCCTGTTTTCAAGAAATACCCGAGCAAAATCGCAAAAATCATGAAAGCAACCGCAAATACAACGGTCAGTTTCCCTAAAAGTGCGTCAATCCCACGGGCTTTTTGTTTGCCCATCAGTTGCTCTGCACCGCCACCAATCGCTCCCGAAAGGCCGGCACTCTTTCCAGATTGCAGCAACACGACGATAATTAAGCCAATACTTGCGATCACAAGTAAAATTTTCGCAGCCAATGCCATCTACATTCACCTCAAAACGGATTTCCAAGGCGGTAAAAAACCAATATAACCACTTTATCATACTTGTCTGGTTACAGCAACCCGCTATCCTTTCCATTATATGTGGAGCAATCATCCGCAAAATAATCTCCGACTTTTTAGGCACAATAGATAGAGATAGTGAAAGATTGTTTACACAAAATTGGCAAATTGTGTACTTTCTTTGTCTGTTTGGCAGTCGCCTTGCAACTGTCAAGATTTTGCCGTAAAATTGCAGTTGAACCTTTATTATTTGCATCGGGAGGTCTTTGTCAAATGGCTGGGTCCAACAAAAAAGACATGAATCAAAACGACGTAATTGATTCCGCGAAGGCCTTTTTCACTTCGTTTGGTATCTTGTTTCTAGTTTTTCTCATTGCACTCGTAGGATCGATTATTTTCCCGCCAAAACATGGGGAAGAAGCTCAAGGTGGCGGCGCACCTACTGCCAACATTGACGCTGCAGCTATTTTCAAACAAAACTGTGCTTCCTGTCACGGGCAAAACCTTGAAGGAATCGCAGGTCCAAACCTGACCAAAGTCGGGGCAACTCACAGCGCTGAAGACATCGCCAAAATTATCAAAGAAGGTAAAGGCGGCATGCCTCCAGGAATGCTGAAAAAGCAACCAGAAATTCAAGCGGTTGCACAATGGCTGTCGGAGCACAAATAAGTACATAGATAGCCGTAAGGAGAAACACCGAAGACTCGTCCTCTTCGGTGTTTTGCCGTTGATGGGGGGATTTGCATGAGCACCGTCATGGAGATTGAATCGTTGGGCAAAAAAGTTTTCGCTTCTGCCGATTCCTGGCTTTTTCGCGACTTGAACGCAACCATCTCAGAACCTGCTATTATTGGAATCCTCGGAAAATCCGGTCAGGGCAAAAGCACGCTGCTCCGCATTTTAGGCCGACTGTTGGCTCCCGATCACGGAACCGTCCGAATGGAGCAAAAAGCAATGGAGCAATGGCCGAGCGCCTTGTGGCGAATGAAAATGAGCTACGTCGCCCAGCAGGCGACCATGCTGCCCGGTACGGTAGAAGACAATTTGCGAACCGCAAGCATGCTGCACCAGCGCCCTTTTGACCAACAGCTCGCCCGCGCCCTGTTTGAACAGCTTCATCTGGAACAGGTCGAATGGACGAAGCCAGCGCAGCAACTGTCTGGCGGCGAAAAACAGCGTGTAGCCCTCGTGCGGACACTGCTCCTGCGTCCGGCTGTTCTGCTATTGGATGAAGTCACAGCCTCGCTGGATACGAGAAGCAAACTGGCGACAGAGCAATTGCTCGTCGATTTGCACAAACAAACAGGCACGACCATCCTCTGGGTCACGCACGATCTGGAAGAGGCGAAAAACAACTGCGAACGCATCTGGTTCATGGCAGATCATCAGCTGCAGGCAGACATGCCCAGCCACGCGTTTTTTCAGGCGCCGCCCACCGAACAGGCGCGGGACTTTTTGCAGACATCACTAGCACAAGCTCATCCAGACGCGAAAGAGGTACACCATATATGACGTATACATCGATCTGGATCGCATTTGCCTTCGTACTGATTGCCCTCCTCCTCTCCTTGTGGCAGCGGCTTGGGCTGGAAAAGGAAATTGCCGTCGGCACGATCCGCTCGACGCTGCAACTTTTGGCGATTGGCTACGTGTTGCATTTCGTCTTTCATTCGGACAGCATCTTGTTCATTTTGCTGCTCATCGCCATGATGATTGCCGTCGCCTCCTGGAACGCGGCGAGCAAAGCGAAAAAGCTGCGCGGTATTTTTGGACGCATCGCTCTTTCGCTTGCGCTCACGGAACTGGTCACCATGGGACTGTTGGTGACGCTCGGACTGGTTTCGCCGACACCTCAGTACCTGATTCCGATGAGCGGCATGATTATCGGCAGCTCCATGATCGTTTGCAGCCTGTTTCTTACCCATATGAACAGGGAAGTGGAAACCTCGCGCGGCGAGATCGAGGCGCTTTTGTGCCTGGGAGCGACTACCCGGCAAGCGGTGCAAATCGTCCTCAAGCGCGCCGTGAAAGCAAGCATGATCCCTACTTTTGATACGATGAAAACGATTGGGCTTGTCCAGTTGCCCGGCATGATGACGGGGATGATTATTGCTGGCGCCAGTCCCATCGAAGCTGTTCGTTACCAGATTCTCATCATGCTCAGCTTCAGCTCGTCTGCTGCTGTCTCCGCCGTTCTGATCAGCATGCTGAGCTATCGGCTCTGGTTTACACGCGATTCCATGCTGCACTCATAACGTTCTTTCCAAAAACTGTCGGTCATGTTTCCGGCAGTTTTTTTCGTCTTTTGTAATGAAAGCACGCCTTGGTCGTCAAATTACAAGTAGAAAGCATAAAAGGTGGTTCAGCTATGGACAAAAACAGCATCATCGAGCAATGGTTTCTGCGCTATAGCGACGACATCTACAAGTTCCTCGTCTACTACACCGGAAACAAGGACGTGGAGGATCTTGTCCAGGATGTGTTCCTCAAGGCGCTGCGGTCACTGGAGTCATTCGAAGGCCGATCGCAACCGAAAACATGGCTGCTCACCATCGCCAGACATACAGCGATCGACTTTGCCCGCAAAAATCGGCTGCGCAACTGGCTGCCGGACAAATGGCTTGCCGGGGTTCAATCGGAAGCAAAAACGCCGGAGGAAATTTTGCATCTGCACGCCGAACAGCAAGCCCTGTACCAAGCCGTCAGAAAAATGAAGCCCGCTTATCGCGAAGTATTGATCCTGCGCGGGATAAAGGGGTTATCTCCCAAAGAAACGGCCGAAATTCTCGACTGGTCGGAAAACAAAGTAAACGTGACCATGCACCGGGCCATGAAGGCGGTAAAAGAGCATTTGATGCAAGACAGAAAGGAGATGGTAGGCGATGCCATCTAAAACAGACGACCAGCTTCTAAACGACATGAAAGGACTACCTGACATGAAAATGAACCAGGATAAAAAACAGGAAATCATCTCCACGATCCGCTCGACTGACACTCATTCCTTGCCTAAACGAACAGCCGCTTCCCCCGGCCGCTTTTCTGCTCTGGGTAAAGGCTTGGCCGTATGCTCTGTTCTGGCGGCGACGATCTGGATGGGAGCGACCCTTATCAGCAACAACCAGCAAAGCACCATGCCGGAATCAATCACAAGCAACACGCCCGGCTCGACTTCTGCTTCCCCTGGCCCAGCGGCTGGAAAAGGAAATGCCGTAACCCCTGCGCCTGTTCAGCCGCAATCGGAGCAATTGCTGCCGCTCATCCGCAAAGACGCCGAAAAAGGCAAAGTGATTGAGGTTCCCTACAGCGTGGAGCAGACTGTTTTTGATCAAGTCGAAAAAGACTGGGGCAAGCCGGATCATACCGATCAGGCAAACGGCCTGACCTACTCCACCTATGCCAAACGCGGTGTCGTGTTCGGCTACAACAAAGGCATGCAGGTGGTCGATATCCGCACGAACGATCCCCGCTTGGCGAAACTCAATGCGGACATGGTGGAAAAGGCGATGGGAAAACCCGGCCGTATTTCCGAGTTCGCCGGTAAAACGATTTACACATACGACGTAACAGACAAATACCAAATCAAGTTTATCTTCCAAGGCAAGAAAACCGCCAGTGCCAAGGATCTCGTCCTGGTTCGCTACAACGTCTACTACCCGCAAGGCAACAAAAACCTGATGCTGTACGGAAGCAATGCCGATATTTTGCAAAGCATCCGCGATCTGGCCAAAAACGGGCAAACTTTCGGCAGCGAATATCGCGTCGAAAAAGACTTATTTGATGACATCGAAAAACAGATCGGCAAACCAGATATCGTCGCGACCTTCAATGGAATTACCTACAATACCTACATGGACAAAGGATTGGTCTTCGCCTTCAACAAAGGCATGCAAGTCGTGGATATTCGCTCCTACGATGCACGCCTGCAAGCAATCAGCCAAGCGGAAGTTCTGCAAACGTTGGGCAAGCCGAACAATGTCACGACCACAGCAGGTGAAACCATCTACACGTACAAAGTTACGCCTGACTACGAGTTGAAAATCATCTTTAGCGGAACGGGCGGCAAACCGGAGAAACTCTACATCGATCACGTCAACATTTACTATCCGCGCGGCACGATCAACAACATGGCAGGCTGATCAGCACCATTTTGTACGCAAAAAAAGACGAGGGCACCCGCCCCCGTCTTTTTGCTTTCCAGCTTATTTGCCGATGATGTAGCCTTCCAGCTCATCCAGCACTTTGTTAGCCGCGATTACGCCGCCGGAAGTGTTCCAGATCGTATCATCCACTTTGAACGCCTTGCCAGCTTTTACGACATTCAGGTTTTTCCAGAGCGGATCGTTCGTCCATTCTTGCTCCAGCTTGGAAGCTTCTCCTTTGCCTGGCTCATACGTGAAGTAGAACATGATGTCGCCGTCCATTTCCGGAATGCGCTCTTTGGTTACTTCTGCTGCGAACTCTTCTTTGTCCTGGGATGCTGGACGAGCCAGGCCCAAGTCTTTGAAAATGGAGCCAGTGAAAGTGTCTTTGTAGTAAATACGCACTTTACCAGGCATGAAGCGTACGACGGAAATTTGCGTTTTCAGCTTGTCGCCCGCTTTTTCCTTGAAGTCTGCTACGCGTTTGTTCCAGTCAGCGATGACTTTCTCGCCTTCCGCTTTTTTGTTTACCGCTTCTGCGTACAAGTTGAAGTTTGCTTTCCAGTCGCCGCGCGGTTCTTCTACGAATACAGTTGGTGCGATAGCGGACAGTTGTTGGTAAATTTTCTCATGACGGAACTTCATACCGAGAATCAAGTCTGGCTTCAGCGCAGCGATTGCTTCCAGGTTTGGCTGGCTTTCCGTACCAACCGACTTCGTTCCTTCGAGGAAAGATTTGGTAAAGTCGTAAAATTGAGTCGGGTCAATAGTCGAACCAACTGCACCTACCGGCTTTACGCCAAGCGCCATCAATGTTTCAGTACCTTGGTTGGTCAGCATAACGACGCGTTCCGGAGTACCTTTGATTGTGGTTTCGCCCATCGCGTGTTTTACTGTATAAGATTGGCCGGAACCGTTGGAGTTGCCTGTAGCTTGGTCAGCAGGCTTCTGTTCTGCCGGTTTTTGCTCTGTTGCTTGCGGTGTGCCACAACCTGTGACGATCAGCAACAGCGCCATCAAAACGGCGAAGAACGCTTTACCGCCTGCGGTCCGATATGTACGAGAAAACATGATGTGAGGACCCCCTTGATTTTTGTCTATGGAAAATGTGAGTCAAAGACATTGACTATCCTACCTTTATGCATGGCCACAGTCAAGCATAAAATGATAATGACTATCAGCATCATTGACACATATCCGAGCTGGCTCTAAACTTAGCATTGTGGCGGAATCGTTAACAAAACAGAACAACAAGAAATAGATAAGGATGTAGCCCTCATGAATTGTTTACTCGCAAGTAACATTCGGAAGATTCTGGGAGTGGTTGTCGCCATTCTGCTCTTGCTTTACCTTAGCTATGCCAGCCTCGTTTTTGGCGTAATTGACACCAGCTGGCAAAACGCAATCGACGCCTACACCCATTTCAACGGTTCGAACGAACATATTGTCATTAAAGAAGTTCGGGTTCCCCGCGTGCTGAACGCGCTGACGGTAGGCTTTTGTCTCGGCCTGGCCGGGACCCTGCTTCAATCGTTAACGAGAAACCCTGTTGCAGATGTCGAGTTATTCGGACTGAACGCAGGCGCTTCTCTCTTTGTCGTTTTTGCCGTTACCTTTGTCGGGATCAGTTCGCTGACGGAGTTTACCTGGATTGCCTTTCTGGGGGCGGCAGTCGCCGGATTTGTCGTCTACTTGCTCGGCTCGTTTGGCAGAGACGGCCTTACGCCTGTCAAGCTAGTGCTTGCGGGTGCGGCGATTACGGCTTTGGCCGCTTCGATTCGTCACGCCATGATGGTCTTGAATGAAAAAGCTGCCGACGAGGTGCTTTTCTGGTTGGCTGGCTCTGTCGGGGGAAGAAAGCTGGAGTATTTGGCAACCGTCTTTCCTTATATGGTCTTTGCCTGGATTGCCGCCTTCCTGTTGGCCCGTCCGATTCAGACGCTGCTCATGGGTGATGATGTGGCAAAAGGGCTTGGGCAGCGCACACTGCTAGTCAAGCTTTCGACAGGTGTGGTCATCGTTCTGCTTTCCGGCTGCGCCGTTGCGGTTGCAGGGCCGATCGGCTTTGTCGGGCTCGTCACGCCGCATCTGGCTCGCTATCTCGTTGGAATCGAAACACACTGGGTGCTTCTGTACAGCGGCCTGCTCGGCTCGATCCTGTTGCTACTCGCCGATATCGGCGCGCGCTTTATCGCCATGCCAGCCGAGGTTCCTATCGGTGTCATGACAGCCCTGATCGGTGTGCCGTTCTTCATCTATGTCGCACGAAAGGGGCTGGATAAGGAATGAAACCATACCTCTCTCTGCGGTTTGGCAAACGTCTGTCTTTTCAGCTGCATAAAAAAACCGTACTTTTTTCCGGCATCGCTTTGCTGGTTGCACTCGCTGTCACGGTGATCAGTCTCGGCATGGGCGAGATGAAAATTGCGCCACTCGATGTCGTCAAAGTCCTTCTCGGCATCGGTTCTGATGAAAATGCTCTGATCGTCCAGCAATTCCGCCTGCCCCGCATCCTGACTGCGATTCTGGTCGGTGCTGCCTTGGCTTCGGCCGGGGCGATCATGCAAGGAATTATCCGCAACCCGCTCGCTTCACCTGACGTTCTCGGCGTAGCCGGAGGGGCTTCTGTTGCGGCTGTGGCCTTTTTGCTCGTCTTCGATACTGTCAGCATCAAATGGCTGCCGCCTACCGCTTTTCTCGGCGCCTTGCTGACCACGTTTCTTTTATACGCGTTGTCTTGGAAAAAAGGCGTCACGCCGATGCGCCTCGTCATGATCGGTGTCGGAATCAAGATTGCTGCGGGCGCGTTCGTCACGATCCTGATCATGTTCAGTCCGTTTTTGCTGCAAAACAAAGCCTTGCTCTGGTTGACCGGAAGCATCTACGGGGTAGACTGGAACGATGTGTTCATGATCCTGCCATGGGTCGTCATCCTGATCGTCGTTGCGGCTGTTTTGGCACGACGGGTCAATATCCAGCAGCTCGGGGATGACGTGGCGACAAGCCTGGGAAGCTCGCTCCAATGGGATCGGTTCCTGCTGCTCATGATTTGTGCAGCTTTGACCGGAACAGCCGTTTCTGTAGGCGGAGACATCAGCTTCGTCGCTTTGCTCGCGCCGCATATCGCCAAGCAGCTAATCGGGCCGTCCTTTGGCGGTGCCCTGCCTCTGTCGGCATTCCTGGGCGCTGTGATTGTGCTGATTGCCGATCTGATCGCCCGCATGGCTTTTTCTCCAATCGAAGTGCCTGTCGGGGTTTTCACTTCTGCGATTGGCGCTCCGTTCTTCATCTATTTGCTGTACAAAAATCGAAATCGTTAGCGAAAGGAGTCTTGCCCTCATGCAAGCTTTGGAAACCCGCAAACTGACCTTGTCCTACGGGGAACGCAACATCATCGAAGCGCTCGACTTGAATATTCCGCGTGGAAAAATTACGGTTTTCATCGGCAGCAACGGCAGCGGCAAATCGACACTGCTGCGCTCCCTCGCTCGCCTGCTAAAGCCAAAAGAAGGAGCCATTCTGCTTGAGGGCGAATCCATCGCCAAACGCTCTACAAAAGAAGTAGCAAAGCGCCTGGCTATTCTCCCGCAAGGACCTTCGGCACCGGAAGGCTTGAGTATTCACCAGTTGGTCAAGCAGGGGCGTTACCCTTATCAAAACTGGCTTCAGCAATGGTCGGAAGAAGATGAGCAAATGGTGAAGAAAGCGCTGGAAGCAACTCAACTGACGGAAATGGCCAGCCGATCCGTAGACAGCCTCTCCGGCGGTCAGCGCCAACGAGCCTGGATCGCCATGACGCTGGCTCAAGGCACCGATACGATTTTGCTCGATGAACCGACAACGTACCTCGACATGTCGCATCAGATTGAAATTCTCGATCTGTTGTATGAACTGAACGAGACTGAGCAGCGGACGATTGTGATGGTTCTTCACGATTTGAATCTGGCTTGCCGTTACGCCCACCATATTGTCGCCGTGCACAATCAGACGGTTGTGGCCGAAGGGGCGCCGGAAGACATTTTGACGACCGATCTCGTCCGCACCGTGTTCGATATGGATTGCCAGATCACACTCGATCCGTTGTACGGCACTCCCATGTGCATCCCTTACAGCAAATGCCGCATCGGTGGCAACACCGCGAAAGCAAAAGAAGCAGTGATGTCGTAAGCGACCGTTACTCTGAAAAGACTGCCCCTGCCTGTTATCCAGGAGCAGTCTTTTTTTCATGCGAAAAAGCAAAACATCCGCTGATGCCCATTGCCTGCTTCGCTCATAAGATGCAATAGCAAGGGCTAACTGGAATTGACTTTGGGAAAGGAAAGAAAGGAGGGAGCCAAAATGCCACACCAGATGCGCGAAGAGTGCGTTCGTCTGCCAAAAATATACGATTGGGTGCTAACGACCAGCTATTCCCGCTCGCGGCTGCCGGTTCCTGAGCCTTTTTTCACTCAGTTGAAAAACTGTCTGCAAAGCGGCATGGCGATCTCCGTGAGCTGCCTGCCCCCAGACGACCCTTGCACTTGTGCCCCTATCCGCTGCCACCTCCACGCCCCTTTGCACCGGACTTTTCACATCGTTGGCGGCCAGCGTGTGCCGATTGCTGTTGCCCGATTTATCGTCGAAGCAACTGTTTCTGTTCTCTTTTTTGCAGACGGCGACTTGCTTTTTGAGCTTCCTGTCCCGCTCGCTTTGGAAGAGCAGGCAGCGATCAGCCTGCCGCCCCCCTTGGACCTGGAAAACATCTCCTGCCGGATCGCAGCGGCTGAATGTCGCGCTGATTCGGCACTGTTGTCACAGATGGGGTTTATCGAAATCGATGCTTTTGCCTGCCTGGAAATGGTGGTCGAAGCCCAGGCCGTTTTGCAGGTGATGGGACGTCACTGCACTCCGCGGTCCGATTCGATTCCCGTTCCTCCCCGCAAGCTCCCGCTAAGCTGTACCCCCTTTCGCCTGCCTCCGAACTGCCCCAGGCTGACTGCTCCTTGAACAAAAAGAAGCGATGCCTGCGCATCGTCTGCACAAGCATCGCTTCGTTGTATTTCGTTATTTTTTCAGGTTGTAGAAAGCTTTGCGTCCGCCAAAACGAGCGGTATCAGCCAGCTCATCCTCAATGCGCAGCAATTGGTTGTACTTCGCTACGCGGTCAGTACGGGAAGGCGCACCTGTCTTGATTTGTCCCGCATTGGTAGCTACTGCGATATCCGAGATGGTGGAGTCTTCGGTTTCGCCGGAACGGTGGGAAATAACAGCTGTGTAGCCTGCCAGCTTCGCCATTTCAATCGCTTCAAACGTCTCTGTCAGCGTACCGATCTGGTTTACTTTTACCAGAATGGAGTTGCCTGTAGATGTTTCGATACCGCGCGCCAGACGCTCTGTGTTGGTTACGAACAAGTCGTCACCTACGAGCTGCACTTTGCTGCCCAGCTTGTCAGTCAGAGCTTTCCAGCCATCCCAGTCGTCTTCGGACAGGCCGTCTTCGATGGAGATGATTGGATATTTGCTTACCAGATCTTCGTAGAACGCGATCATTTCTTCGGTTGTTTTCACAACGCCTTCGCCTTCGAAGTGGTATTTGCCGTCTTTGAACATTTCGGTAGCTGCTACGTCCAGAGCGAGGAACACGTCTTTGCCTGGCTCATAGCCAGCTGCCTTGATCGCATCCAGGATAGTCGTAATCGCTTCTTCGTTGGATTTCAGGTTTGGAGCGAAGCCGCCCTCATCGCCTACTGCCGTGCTCAGACCTTTGTCATGCAGCACTTTTTTCAGGGAGTGGAAAATTTCCGCCCCCATGCGCAGCGCTTCCTTGAAGGACTCTGCACCTACTGGCATAACCATAAATTCCTGAATGTCTACAGTGTTGTCGGCATGCTTTCCGCCGTTCAGGATGTTCATCATTGGAACTGGCAGCGTTCTTGCGTTGAATCCGCCCAGGTAGTTGTAAAGCGGCACTCCCAAAGAGTCAGCAGCTGCGCGAGCTACTGCCATGGAGACGCCGAGGATCGCATTTGCGCCCAGCTTGCCTTTGTTGTCTGTACCGTCGAGCTGGATCATCGCCATATCGATGCCTACTTGATCCAGAGCGTCCATGCCGATCAGCTCAGGCGCAATGATTTCGTTGACGTTTTCTACTGCTTTCAGAACGCCTTTGCCCAGGTAACGGGACTTGTCGCCGTCACGCAGCTCAACTGCTTCATAAGCACCTGTGGATGCTCCGGATGGTACTGCTGCGCGGCCCATGGAGCCATCTTCGAGGTACACTTCCACTTCCACAGTCGGGTTGCCGCGGGAGTCCATAATTTCGCGTGCGTAAATGTCAGTAATCATTGCCATTTCTCGTCCATCTCCTTTTAAAATGCGAGTCGCCCCACAAGTATTTGGTATGGCTATCCAGACATCTATCAGTGTGTCTTAGAGACGCCTATTTTGCAAGTAACGATTTCCCTGTCATTTCAACAGGCTGTTCTGCTCCCAAAAGGTCGAGCAAGGTTGGCGACAGATCGGCCAAAACTCCGTCTTCTCTGAGCGTAGCGCCTGCTTTGGTCACAATGACTGGCACAGGGTACGTGCTGTGCGAAGTGATCGGACGCCCATCTGCATCCAGCATCAAATCCGCATTGCCGTGGTCTGCCGTGACGATCGCCGCCCCGCCTTTGGCCAAAATCGCATCGACGACCCGACCGAGGCAAGCGTCGACTGTCTCCACCGCTTTGATCGTCGGCTCCATTTTACCGGAGTGACCCACCATGTCGCAGTTGGCGAAGTTGAGAATGATCGCATCGAAATGATCGGCTTCAATCTCCGCCACGACCGCGTCTGTCAGTTCAGGCGCACTCATTTCCGGCTGGAGGTCGTACGTCGCCACTTTCGGCGAAGGAATCAGGATGCGCTTCTCGCCTGGAAACTCCTGCTCGCGGCCGCCGCTGAAAAAGAAGGTCACGTGCGGATATTTTTCCGTCTCCGCGATGCGCAGCTGCTTCAAGCCTTGCTGCGCCAGTACCTCGCCCAACGTGTTGTCCAAGTTGGAAGGCTTGTAAGCGACATACCCGTTCACCGTCTCGGAAAAATGCGTCAGGCAGACGAAGTGCAGATCGCGCGGGTGGTTCTCTCCGCGATCAAAGCCGCGGAAATCATCGTTCGTAAAAGCTTGCGAGATTTGGATGGCACGATCCGGGCGGAAGTTGTAAAAGATGATGGAATCTCCGTTCTCGATCGTCGCTACAGGCTTGTCGTCAGCGCCAAGGATAACCGTCGGCATGACAAATTCGTCCATGATCGACTTTTCATAGGATTCCTTGACCGCCTGAATCGGGTCGTGATAGGCAGGAGCATCCGCATACACCATGGCGCGGTAAGCTTTCTCTACCCGCTCCCAACGCTTGTCGCGGTCCATCGCGTAGTAGCGACCTTGCACCGTTGCGATCTGACCAACGCCGATTTCCGCAATCTTCGCTTGCAGCTGCGCAATGTATCCGACGGCACTGTCCGGGGATACGTCTCGCCCGTCGAGGAAGCCGTGAATATAAACGCGGTCAAAGCTTTGCTTTTTGGCCAGCTCCAAAATCGCGTACAAATGCTCGATATGACTGTGCACGCCTCCGTCAGACAAAAGCCCGAACAGATGCAGCTTCTTGCCGTTTTGCTTCGCGTGCTCGATGGCAGCAATCAACGTCTCGTTTTCAAAAAAGGCGCCTTCCCGAATCGACTTGGTGATGCGAGTCAAATCTTGATAAACAACGCGGCCCGCACCGATGTTCAGGTGCCCTACCTCGGAGTTCCCCATCTGCCCTTCCGGCAAGCCGACAGCCAGTCCACTCGCTTCAAGCGTTGCATGAGGGTACTCGTTCCAGAGGCGGTCAAAGTTCGGTTTATTGGCTTGCGCTACTGCATTGCCATACGTTTCGCTCCGCAAAGCAAAACCATCCAAAATCAACAGCGCTACCGGTTTCGGTCTTTGTGCCATTTGTTTCTCCTCCTCCTATTGCTGCTGTGCACCTGCCACAAGCTGCAAATAGCTGTCTGCTGCCAGGCTCGCTCCCCCTACCAGCGCGCCGTCGATATCAGGCTGCGCCATATAGCTTGCGATGTTCTCCGGCTTGACGCTGCCGCCGTACTGAATCCGCACGGCTTCCGCTGTCTCTTGGCCGAATCGCTCTGCTACGACACTGCGAATAATCGCAATCGTCTCGTTAGCGTCTTCAGCCGTAGAAGATTTGCCTGTGCCAATCGCCCAAATCGGTTCGTAAGCAATAATCGCTTTTGCCACCTGCTCGGCTGTCAATCCGGCAAAAGCTCCTTCTGTCTGCGTGCGCACGACGTTAGCTGTCTCGCCTGCTTCCCGCTGCTCCAGGCTTTCTCCGACACACACAATCGGCACCAGGTCTGCTGCCAGCGCAGCGACCACTTTTTGATTCACCGTCTCATCTGTTTCATTGAAGTATTGACGACGCTCGGAATGGCCCAGAATCACGTATTCGACGCCGATCTCTTTCAGCATGGACGCGCTGACTTCCCCTGTGTATGCCCCTTGCTCGGCAAAATGCATGTTTTGCGCGCCAACGGCAATATCCGTTCCTGCCAATGCCTCTGTCAAAGCAGCCAAAGCTGTAAATGGTGCGCAAATGACTTTTTGTACGCCGGAAGTGTTGTTCCCTGCTTTGGCTTCTGCTGCAAAAGCTTTCGCCTCGGCAATCGTCTTGAACATCTTCCAGTTCCCCGCGATAATTGGTGTCCGCATGCAAACTCCCCCGCTTCGCTCTTATTCGTGATCTGCCAGTACAGCAACGCCCGGCAGTTCTTTGCCTTCCATAAACTCCAGAGACGCTCCGCCACCTGTAGAAATGTGGGTCATCTGCTCGGCTACGCCTGCTTTTTCCACCGCAGCTACCGAATCGCCGCCGCCGATGATCGTCGTTCCTGTGCACGCAGCCATCGCTTTGGCTACGCCAATCGTGCCAGCTGCAAAAGCGTCCATTTCAAATACGCCCATAGGACCGTTCCAGACAACCGTTTTGGACTCTACGATTACACTGTGGTATTGCTCCACCGTTTTTGGCCCGATGTCGAGCGCCATCCAGCCTTCCGGAATCGCGTCGAGCGCCACAACCTTTTTCTCGGCATCTGCCGCAAAACGGTCTGCGACAACGACGTCGACTGGCATCAGCAACTGGACGCCGCGCTCTTTTGCCTGCTCCATCAAGCTGCGCGCCAGATCGAGCTTGTCATCCTCACACAGCGAAGCACCGATGCCGTAGCCCTGTGCTTTGAGGAATGTATTCGCCATGCCGCCGCCGATGATCAAGTGATCCACTTTGGTCAGCAGATTTTCGATGACAGCAATTTTATCTTTGACCTTTGCTCCGCCGACGATCGCCGTAAATGGACGCTCCGGCTTGGACAAGGCTCCGCCCATGAAGCGGATTTCCTTTTCCATCAAAAGCCCCGCAACAGCCGGTATGTACTGGGCAATTCCTGCTGTAGAAGCATGTGCCCGGTGTGCGGCTCCAAAAGCGTCATTGACAAACAGATCGGCCAGCGCCGCAAAGCTTTTTGCCAGTTCTGGATCGTTCTTTTCTTCTCCCGCATGGAAGCGTACGTTTTCCAGCAAGATCACGTCGCCGTTTTCCATGCTTCCTACTACCGCTTCGACATCTGCCCCTGTGGAATCGTCAAGCTTACGGACTTCCTTGTCCAGGAGCGCAGACAGATGGGACGCGACAGGAGTAAGGCGCATCTCTTCGACTACTTGCCCCTTTGGACGGCCAAAATGGCTCGCCAGGATTACTTTCGCTCCTTTTTCCATCAGGAAACGGATGGTTGGCACAGCGGCACGGATGCGAGTATCATCTGTGATGGTCCCGTCCTGCATCGGCACATTAAAGTCGACACGGCAAAATACGCGCTTGCCTGCCAGCTCAACATCGCGGATAGATTTCTTGTTCATGAACGATCCTCCCAAATCAATGGCTTTTTATTCGGAAAAAACATATGGGAAAAGGGAGATTGCTCTCCCTTTTTTCACAACAGTTCTATTTTACGTGTTAGAAGCCGCGCTGTGCAACAAAATGACACAAGTCTACGACACGATTGGAATAACCCCACTCGTTGTCGTACCAGGAAACTACTTTCACCATGTTTCCTTCCAGTACCATAGTGGACAGAGCATCGATTGTGGAGGACGCCGGGTTTCCGTTGTAGTCGGACGATACAAGCGGGTCTTCGGAGTAGCCCAGAATGTTTTTCATCGGACCTTCAGCTGCTTCTTTCAGCGCGCTGTTCACTTCATCTACCGTTACGTCAGCTTTCAGCTCAACGACCAGGTCGACAACCGACACGTTTGGAGTTGGCACGCGCATAGCGAAGCCGTTCAGCTTTCCTTTCAGCTCAGGCAGTACGAGCGCTACTGCTTTCGCTGCTCCAGTGGAGGTAGGAATGATGTTTTCCGCAGCGGCACGGGCACGACGCAAGTCTTTGTGCGGCAGGTCGAGAATTTGTTGGTCGTTGGTGTAGGAGTGAACGGTAGTCATCAAGCCGCGAACGATGCCGAATTTATCGTTGAGCACTTTGGCAAACGGAGCCAGGCAGTTCGTTGTGCAGGATGCATTGGAGATGACGGTGTGCTTCGCAGCATCGTATTTGTCTTCGTTTACACCCATAACGACCGTGATGTCTTCATTGGTAGCAGGGGCGGAAATGATGACTTTTTTCGCTCCGCCTTCCAGGTGCTTCGCTGCGTCTTCACGCTTCGTGAATCGGCCAGTAGACTCCACGACGATTTCCACGCCGTAGTCTGCCCATTTCAGTTGAGCAGGATCACGCTCTGCGAGAACCTTGATTTCTTTTCCGCCTACGATCAGCGTGTTTTCTCCCGCTTCTACGGAGAGATCCAGAACGCCGTGCACGGAATCGTATTTCAGCAGGTGAGCGAGCGTTTTCGCGTCAGTCAGATCGTTTACTGCGACGATTTCCACGTTCGGATTGCCAAGTGCTGCGCGGAATACGTTGCGACCAATTCGTCCAAATCCGTTAATCCCTACTTTTACCATGAGAAAAACCTCCTGATCGTTAACTAGCTTTATTCTTTATGGCTATCATCCCACCTTCCGGAAGAAACCATCGGGTGGAGAGAATGGTGACAATCGGCAACAAAATGCTGAAAAATACAAAGGGCAACGTCTGTACGGTGGGAACTCCCAGCGTCAGAGCCATCATCATCGACAATCCGTTCCACGGAATCAGCACAGGCATGACTACCGTAGAATCGAGCATGGTTTTCCCCAGCAACTCGCGCCCTTTGCTCCATTGGGAGAATCGGTCCAAAAGCGTCGTTCCCAGCACCAGAATCGGAATGGTCTGGTTACAGCTGATGATGATGACCAGGAGCGACAAAGCAGTTGCTTTCGCTACCAGCAGCGTCGGATTTTTCGTCTCGCCCATCCATTTATCGACAATCGGGGCAAGAATTTGGGCCTGGTTCAATATGCCGTTCAAAAACCCTGCCAAAACAATCAGCAGCAGGACGTTCAAAATGGCAACCATCCCCCCGCCGTGTACAAGCTGATCCAGCCTTGTACCTGAGTGCAGCTCGTAGCCGTTCAGCATGGCGGAAAAAAACGTGCTGACATCAAGCTGTCCGTGAACGAGCACCATCACCGCACTGACGACAATGCCGAGCAAAAGAGCCGTTACGGCCTTGATCCTCAGGGCAAAAGACCCGATGAGGACAAGCAGCGGCAGCATGAGCAGCCAGTTAATCGAAAAGTGGCTCGTCAAAAGCTCCTGATACATTTGAATCATTTCGCCTGAACCTGCCTGTGACCGGAACAGGTCGAGAGCGAGAAACAAAACGGCGCATATGCCTGTGGCAAGCATGGCAGGACGTCTCGTTTTTCCATCTTGCGCTTCTGTCATCCCTACATTGGAGAGGACAAGCAGACGACTGCTGGATATCGGTGAAAATCGTTCCCCCACCATCGCTCCCGAGATCAAGGCTCCGCCCGTAATCGCTGGCGATATCCCTGCTGCGTGGGCAATCCCCATCAAGGAAAGTCCGATGGTGCTAAGCGTGCCGACAGACGTTCCAAGCAGGTAACTGACTGCTCCTGTCAGCAAAAAGGAGAGAACGAACAAATAGTCGACGTTGACGATGGACAACCCGTAATAAATGATCGCGGGTATCGTTCCTCCCATCATCAAAAGCGGAATCAGCACGCCCACCAAAAACAGGATCATGAGAACCGGCTTCGTCTTCTTGACACCTTCCCAGCCAAAGCCGAATTGCTGCCTGATGGAAAAGCCCAGCTTTCTTACACTTACCAGTGTGACCAGGATCGCAAAAACAATCCCCCATGCGATCGGCAAACCGAGCGACAAACTGAGCACGATTCCCGCAATCATCGCCAGGATCGGCGTAACTTGCGCCGTAGACATACGATCAGCTTCCTTCCCCGTTACAATCGTGTGGACAAGAGTGCTCTTGCCGCTCCCTCATCCGTAATGAGTACATTCTGACACGATTGTTTGGCAAAGGAAAGAATCGCTTTTGCCTTGCTTTCGCCCCCTGCTATGGAAAGCACGGTTTCAGCCTTGTGCACTTCTTCCAACTGAAGTCCGATAGTCGGCATCCGGTGGACCGTTTCGCCTGCTTCATTAAAGTAGTAGCCAAACGCTTCGGATACCGCTCCCGCTTCTGCCAGATCAGCCAGCTCTTCTTCGGAGTAATTGCGCCGACGAGCCATGGCGATCGCGTCGCCAATCCCGTGCAGCACGATCCGCGTATTTTGCAAAAGCGCGAGAACGTCTTGCACCTGAGGCTCTTTGAGCAATGTTTGCAGCGCTTCCGGGTGCAACCGATCCGGCACGTGCAGCAGCCGATAAGTAGCCCCTGTCTTGGCAGCCATCGCGGCAGCGAGCGTGTTGGCTTGCAGCTCCACTCTCTCGCCCAGCCCGCCGCGAGCAGGTACGAACTGTACATGCTTGAACGAAGCAGAAGGCGTCAGGTGATTGGCTACGCTGGCAATCGAAGTGCCGCCAGTCACAGCGACAATATCGCCCTCTTGGATCGCTTGCTTCAAAACTCTCGCGCCTACGCGTCCAAGCTCGGCTTTGACCCAGGGAGACTGGTCAGCATCGCCCTGCACCACGATCACTTCCGGGATGCCGAGCTTCTTTTGCAGCCCTTCTGCCAAGTCCCGGAGGCCAAACAGCTCGCCGACAAGCGGCTCCATGTCGTCCAACACTTGCTGTCCTTCGCCGCTCAACTGCATTCCCGCAGCGGTAACCGTCAGAAGCCCTGTCTCCTTCAACAGCTCTACCTCGGAACGCAAAATGCGCTCGGTAGTGTTCATCGCCTGAGCAAGCCCTCTGCGCCCAATCGGCTGCAAGTGATAGATCGATCGGAGCAACATGTACCTTTCACGCAAGACCCTGGTCAGGTCAGGCAGCAACTTCTGTTGCAGTTCCAGTAAACGTCGCATGTGCTTACATCCTTGGCTGTAAAATTGATCGGGACGTTTTTTGTCCCTGTATATACATTTTTTGTCCCGATTCGTACAAAAAAAAGATCACTTGCTACAACTTGAATGTAGCATATCGCAGGCAAACATGCAAGCTCCCCCTGACCTAAATATTGGCACAGGGGGAGCTTTTTTCAGTCAATTCTGGCGCCTGGCAAATTCCGCTCGCAGCTCTTCCATGGTCACGACATGAGTGATCGAGCGAAATACGACCTCTCCATCAATCGCGACTACCGGAATCACCAGCATCATCTCTTCGTGCAACGTTTCATCGCTTTCGATATCCACGACGCTTAGCTGTAAAGGAAACTCCTCTGCCAAAGCGCGGATGATCAGTTCCACATCTTCGCACAGATGGCATTTTTTTCGTCCGTACAAGACAATTTCAAGCTGCCTGTTGTTCATTGGCTTTTAAAACCTCTTTCGTTTGGCCGAGGATGGAATCAGCATTTCCTCCCGATACTTGGCGACCGTGCGGCGAGAAATCTCGATTCCTTCTGCAAGCAGCATTTCCCCCAGCTTCTGGTCGGAGAGTGGCGCCTTGCGATCCTCCTGCTCAATCAGCGCCTTGATTCTGCGTTTTACGCTCTCGGAGGACGTTGCAGACCCGCTGGAAGTGGTGAGTGCCGAAGTGAAAAAGTATTTCAGCTCGAAAATTCCCCGCGGCGTTTGCACGTATTTGTTGCTGGTTGCCCGGCTGATCGTCGATTCATGCAAGCTGACGCGCTCGGCGATTTCCTTTTGCGTCATCGGCTTCAAATAATGGATGCCCCGGTCAAAAAAGTCGCGTTGCATGTCCACGATCGCCTGCGTTACGCGCATGAGAGTCAGACGGCGCTGTTCCAGGCTCTTCGCCAGCCACATGGCGGCGTTGAGCTTGTCGTGGATAAACTGCTTCGCTTCTTCCTGGCTTTTTTGCTGACTGAGCATTTTTTCATAAAAGCTGTTGATTTTCAAGCGCGGAGCCGCCACATCGTTGACTAGCACCACGTACTCGCTGCCGACTTTTTCCACGGTCACGTCCGGGATGACGTATCTTGTCTCGGATTGAGAGAACTGAGCACCCGGCCTGGGATTCAGCGTCCGAACGAGATCCGCCATCGTCTGCACTTCCTGCGGCGTGCAGCCTACTTTGTCGGCAATGCGCTGGTAACGGTTGTCTGCGAGGTCTTGCAGGTGGTTGCGGACGACCATGACGATCTTCTCGTCATCGAGCGCCAGGTGCTCCAACTGCAACAGCAAACATTCCTCCAGACTGCGCGCCGCTACTCCTACCGGGTCAAAGTGCTGCAAGACCGACAGTACATCCTCAATCTCCAGCATCTCTACTCCGAGATTGCGGCTCGCTTCCTCCAGCGTTATTTCCAGGTAACCTTTTTCGTCCAGGTTTCCGATCAAAAACAGTGCGATTTGCCTTTGCAAAGGGGAGAAGCCCTTCACGTAGCCAAGCTGCCGCTCCAGATGCTCATACAAGTTTTCGCTGCCTTGCTGAACATAATCCAACGGGTTGTAAGTGCTTTCATTTTTTGCCGGAGAGTACTCACCCGTCGCGCGGTTGCCAACGATTTCCTTCCAGTCAATCTCTGGCGTCGGCTTTTCGGCTTTCGCCGAGGCCACTTCTCCCGCTACTTCCAGGTCGAATACAGGATTTTCGTTGGCCTGATCCTGCAAATAGGAAATCAGGTCAACAGCTGAGTATTGCAATATGGTAATGGCTTGACGCAATTCCGGCGTCATCACTAATTTCAGCGTCTGTTCTTGATACAACCCCAGTCCCATGTTCATGAAGTTCGCCCCCTTCCCACTGCTTCTTGCGAGATGTCTCTTTAATTTTCATTATATTCGTTCTCTCTTGCAATTTTCCTGCCAATTTTTGAAGATGATCTGCAAAAATTAATGCTCCGCTTCTGTTCACACTCATGAAAAAAAATCACACAAAATCTCGTTTTTCGTTTGCATTTTCCTGTGGTAATCCCTTATAATTGATTAGTGTCACCCATTCACATCATACGCCTGTAGCTCAGTGGATAGAGCAATGGTCTCCGGAACCATGTGCGGGGGTTCGATTCCCTTCAGGCGTACCATATGAAAAAAGACTGGACTCGCTCCAGTCTTTTTTGTTTTTTCGCGGTCTGACCTTGTCTTTCTACCTGAAAGCCTGCGACAGCACATCCCCATCGCAGGCTCACAGGCAAACCATTCATTCGTTCTGCGCTACTGATCCAGCTCTTTCTGCGCCAGTTCTTTCCCCGGAAGCGGATCTACCTGCTCCGGTTTGCGGGCATAAGCTTTGTTTGTAATCAATATCGTGAGTCCGATGATGAGGACAAAGACAATCACCAACGCAACAATAAACCCCGTACTCATGCAAGACACCTCCGCCTGTTTTCCTTCTTTCATTATAGCCTATTTTTTCGTCCAGTTTGAACCGTCCTCCGTTTGCCAATTTTTCGTTTTCCATATTGTCCCTTTCTATTCTGAATTTGGTGATAGGAAAATAACCCCAATAGCTCGAATACTATGACTATCTTGACACGAATCTGCAAATCCAAATAATTGAATGCCAAGGCAGGATAGCTATGACAGATAAGCTCACGCCCACATACAAGTGGAAAAAAAGGCGCTCCCACCCCGACGCGGCGAGACTCTTCTTCCCGGATCAGATTTTGAAAGCATTTTTTCACTTTACGACAGACGCCATCTCGATCAGTGACATGAACAACCAGATCGTTTTGGTCAATCAGGCATTTGAACAGTATTACGGCTGGTCGCTTGCGGAAATCAACGCCTCCCCGTACTGCTTTATCCCGGACGAGCTTGTCAACGAGACGAGACAGTTGTTTGATGCCGTCCGAAACATGGGCGTGCATTTGACCAACTACGAAACGATCCGCAGGCGAAAAGACGGCACGCAGGTGGAGGTTACGTTGTCCGCCGCCCCCATACGCGACGCAAACGGAAGCATCATCGCCGCTTCGTGCCTCACGCGAGACATTTCCGAGCGCAAACGGGTCGAAAAAGCGTTGCTTCAAACAGAAACCAAGTATCGACTGTTGATAGACCATACCCAAGATATCGTCACGATTTTCGACGAGTCGCTGAAGCGTGTCTACGTTTCCCCCTCTGTCGAGCAGCAATTGGGCTATTTGCCTTCCGAACTCGTCTCCCCCGGCAGCCTGGAGATTACACATCCAGACGATTTCCCCCTGCTTTTGACCAAGAAGCAAGAAATTTTCGAAAAGAATCAGCCGGTTTTCCTGGAATTTCGCTCCCGGCACAAAAATGGAACATGGATTTCTTTTGAGACACGCGGGATTCCCGTTGCTTCCGAGGATGGCACGGTGAAAAACGTCATGTTTGTCTCCCGCAATGTCATGGAGCGCAAAGTATCTGAAGCGGCCTTGTCCAAAATCAGAAAAGAAAGCCAACTTATCGCGGAACACACGGACGATTTGATTTTGATTACCGACAAGCACGGAGACATCGTCCACCTCTCTCCCTCATACGAGCGAGTCACGGGAACGATGAGGCATGCCGGCAAGCTGTCCTTCAAAAACATTCACCCGGATGATCTGGAGCGCGTCGACCTGCAATTTCAAGATTTAATGGAAACGCTGGAGCCGCGAACGTGTGAATTTCGCTATCGCACGGTGAGCGGCGACTGGCTCGTGCTGGAGGCAAAAGGAACCCCGATCCTGGCCGACAACGGCGAATGCGACGGCTTCATTATCGTTTCCCGCGATATTACCGAGCGGAGAAACAACGAAATGCTGCTGCGCAATGCCGAGAAACTCTCTGTCATCGGCGAGCTGGCAGCGGGCATCGCTCACGAAATCCGCAATCCGCTCACTTCGCTGCGCGGCTTTATTCAGCTGTTGAAGCCGACGCTGGTTGATCATCAAATGTACGCAGACATCATGCTTTCCGAGCTGGATCGAATCAATTTCATCGTCAGTGAGTTGCTCGTGCTCGCGAAGCCGCACAACGTCAAGATCAAATCTCTCCCGCTGGTCTTCTTGCTGAAAAATGTGCTGACCTTGCTGGCGTCAGAAGCAAACTTGAAGAACATCCGCTTCCACACCGCTTTTGGCTGCGATCCTCTCATCTCCGGGGAAGAAAACCAGCTCAAGCAAGTGTTTATCAACGTCATCAAAAATGCAATCGAGGCCATGAGCGGGCATGGAGATGTCACCCTGACCACTTCGGCAAAAGCCGCTGGCCAAGTGGTCATCACGATTACCGACAATGGCTGCGGCATACCGGAAGAGCTGCTTCCCAAGCTGGGCGAGCCTTTTTTCACGACCAAAGACAATGGAACCGGATTAGGGCTGATGATCAGCCGCAAAATCATCAAAGACCACGACGGCCATCTGGAAGTGAGCAGCAAGCCTGGGGAAGGAACTACGGTAAAAATCACGTTGCCGATTGTCGCCGCTGAAAAAGGGCTATCCTAAAGAAAGGCGTCAAGCCAAACCGCATGGAGGTGCCCGATGGATTTTACCAAGCTGAGTACGAGTGAGTTCGTCGCCAAAATTCATGAATCACAAGCCAAAAATCTCAGAAGCCGCAAGCATCAAGGCTACGGCCATCCGGAAAAACGCCTGCCGAGCAAGCAAGGAATCTGGTAAACACAAAAACCCACCCAGGAGCTTATCGCTCGCTTGGGTGGGCTTTTGCTTATTGCGGGTCTTGCTTATTCAGGTTGCGATCTCGCTCGGACTTTTGCTTTTGCGTGCCCTGCGTCTTGCTGCTGTGTCCCTGATTGCCGCCGTTTTTCGTATTGCGATTGTTTGACATGCGAATCCCTCCTCATGTTAGCTGGTCTTCGTGCCAAACGTAGTATGTCCGAAACGGCCTGATCATACTGAGCGATTATTTCGCTTCCCCGATGTATACTTTTTGACCGTTCTCGTATTTGTACACGTATACGGACGCGAACTCGTTGTCGCCTTTTTCGTTGAACGTTACGTTAACGAATTTGCCTTTGTAGTCTTTTGTTTTGTGTACAGCTTCCAGCACTTGCTCACGGGTTGGCTTTTTGCCGCCGTTCGCTTTGATCGCCTCTTCCAAACCGCTGAGCATTACACCCATGGAGTCATAGCCAAAGGATGTGAAGATACCCACTTTGTTGCCAGTCGATTTTTCAAAGTCTTCGATCCATTTCTTGCCTTCAGGTGTAGCCCCTACATCGCCGACAGTAGAAGTGAACACTACGTTGTTCGCGTTTTCGGCACCAGCGATTTTCACCAGGTCAGCAGAGTCGTAGCCGTCTCCACCCATGAAGATGCCTTTGTAGCCTTTTTCGCGCGCTTGCTTCACGATAATGCCCGCATCGGAGTAGTAACCGCCGAAGTAGATCATTTCCGGATTTTTGGATACGATCTGGTTGATGACGGCACTGTAATCTTTCTCTCCAGCTGTTACCCCTTCAAAGCCGACAATTTCCACGCCGTCTTTTTCAAATTGCTTTTTCACTTCTTCAGCAAGCCCTTGACCGTAAGCAGCCTTGTCGTGCATGACGAACGCTGTTTTTACGCCCAGTTGGTTTTTCGCATAGATCGCTGCCTTGGAGCCTTGCTGATCGTCACGCGCACAGATGCGGTGTACGATCTTTTTGCCTTGCTCCGTCAGGTCAGAGCCTGTCGCAGATGGCGATACCATGACGAGCTTCTCTTGATCGTATTGAGCAGCAGCAGTGATGGAGGCACCCGTTGTTGCGTGGCCTACAACCCCTACTACATCAGGATTGGAAATCAACATTTGTGCGACCGCTACCCCTTGTTTCGGGTCAGCCTGGTCGTCTTGTGCGGAAAGCTGTACTTCAAAGCCGAGTGCTTTGAACGCCTCTTGTTTTTCTTTCAGGGCATATTCAGCACCTGCTTTGGCCGTGCTTCCGTAATCGGAATATTGACCGGACATCGGACCGACTACAGCGATGACCAGTTTTTCCCCAGCCCCTCCGCCTCCGGTGCTTCCGCCGCCGTTTGCATTCGATTGTGGTGCGCTGGACTGGCCGCCCCCGCAGCCTGCAAGCAATGTCCCCAGTGCTACGGTAGCAGCCAGGATCGACAGTGATTTTTGTTTCTTCATAGCGAAACATCCCCCTCTTTATTTACGTGCAAACTATGAATCACTCTTTTATTGTAGGATATTTTAGAAAATTTGCAATAGAAATGATAATATTTTGGTTGTTTTATTGTGGAAGTTTATATTCCTCTATGATATATTTTCTGAAAATTAAATAAAATAGCCACACCCGTGAAAGGTGCGGCTTCTTTTTTGGTAAATATTTGTTACTCTTTGTATTTTTGGGAATACGCTTTGCACATAACGTATATAGCCACTACCACAAAGCCAACCAGCAACGCTACACTGGCAAACGTGGTTCCTTGCATTTTTGTAAGTCCCCTCTCGATTGCGCCTGCTTTTTCTCTATTATACGAGAAGCCACAGGGCAATCACAACGGAGGAATCATCCAAAGCGTTACTTGTTGATCTCAGTAGTCAGTTTGTATGTCCATGTTTTTGCATCGTAGGACACTTTTGCACCAAGCTCTTCCGCGATGAACACCAGCGGTACCAATACGCCACCAGTCACTGGACGCGGCGGGTTTGCTACACGGGTTTCTTTTCCGTTTTTGTATGCAAACGTGTTGTTTTCATACATGCGCAGGCCGTACTTGTTGTCTTTGGAAACCAGCAGCGATTTGGTTGTGGAATCCCAAGCAGCTGCACCGCCCAGTGCGACTGCCAAAGTGCTTGCATTGACATAAGCTACCCCGTTCTCGGTCACGATGTCCTGAGGAAATGGCAGCTCTTTGCCGTTAAGTTGAACCGTGATTTTGATTTGTTGTTTGGCAGGTGCCGTTTGAGCAAAAGCCGCTGTTGCAGCTACGCTTCCGGTCAGCAAAGCAGCTGTCAGCATCAATGTGGAAAACTTGCGAAGCATAATAAACACCCCTTGATTGTTATGAAATGAATTCCAATTTTGTGTTTTTCGACACAAATCTTCATATTCCTCCTTTTTTGTTCCATACTTTTCCTATGTAAAGGATTAGCCAATTATGCCAAAACTATGGGAATCAACGCATGCTATCCCGCGAACAAATGTTTTTGTGCACAACCTGTGGATAAAACTGTGGATAATTATAAAGATGGGAGGGTGCCTTCATGGCAGGCGAGCGATTTTTTCTGATATACCAGGAAGCCAGTGACGAAGAATGCCTGTTGACGATCCAGCCGTACAAAAATCAGCAGGAGCTGGCAGAAGCCATCAATCACTTATCGGCCTTGCAAATAGACGAGTATACGATCATCAAAGGGAAAAAAATGAAGGCGACGCTCAAGCTTGCCGTTGATCTGGCGGAAGCGGAGGACACAGAGGAAGAATGAAATCATTCGTTCCGCCATAGGTTTAGAGAGAGACAATTTGGCAACCATGGTAGGGAGGGCGTGCACTTATGTGTTTGACCTTCATTGACCTTTTGTGTATGATAATCTTACAAAGAGAGGAGGAAGACTAGATGCACATGAATTTGATTCCAACCGTCATTGAACAGACAAACCGCGGTGAACGTGCTTACGATATTTATTCGCGCCTGCTCAAAGACCGCATCATCTTTCTGGGAACTCCCATCAACGACACGGTAGCCAACATTGTGGTGGCCCAGCTGTTGTTCCTTCAGGCGGAAGATCCGGAGAAAGACATTCATCTGTACATAAATAGCCCGGGCGGTTCCATCACTGCCGGCATGGCGATTTACGATACGATGCACTTCATCAAACCTGACGTTTCCACCATTTGTATCGGAATGGCTGCTTCCATGGGAGCTTTCCTGTTGGCTGCCGGAACAAAAGGCAAGCGCTATGCCCTGCCGAACAGTGAAGTCATGATTCACCAGCCTCTGGGCGGTGCACAAGGTCAAGCAAGCGATATCGAAATCGCGGCAAAACGCATTTTGAAAATGCGCGACCACTTGAACACCATCCTGGCTGAACGGACAGGACAGCCACTGGATCGCATCCAAAAAGATACGGATCGCGACAACTTCCTCTCCGCTGCGGAAGCAGTAGAGTACGGACTGATCGACAAAGTGATTACTTCCGAGCCATCTGCGAAAAAGTAACGACTTTCGTCACAAAAACACTCGTGCCAACGACTGGCCGAGTGTTTTTTGCATCTACTTCACAATTCCTCCAACTGGCTGACATACACAGTCAAGCTGTTGCCCGGATTTCTTTCCTGATGAATACGCGCTGTGGACGTCTTCTCATCGACAGAGTCGATCCATACCGATTCACCCTGGTATTCTACCTTTATTTTCTCAGGAGAATAAAGGATTGCCTGCGCTCTTGTCAGATCCATGGCTTCGTCCCTCTTATCGCTCGTTTTCTAAGGCTTGCTGCGCGGAGCTTGCCCCTGTCATCGTATCCACGCTGGTTTCTTCGATCAGACCGTTCTGATCAGAAACGATTCCGCCGCCAAGCCCTTCATTGATCATCCGGTCGATGTCCATGTCATAAGAATCCCGGCCTTCGTTGCAGCTATCCTGACACGTGTCACGATTGCTCATGAGTCATTCCTCCTTTTTGCGCTCTACATTGTTTAGCAATACCCTCCGTTCACGAAATTGATGCATGGGCATCTGTACAAAAAAAGACACTCCCCTTTCGGGACAGTGTCTTCATCCATCTGTCTACTCTTCCTTGCTTACCAACGTCGAGAGGCTCGATACTGCCTGGGAGGCATCCGGCCCTTCCGCCAAAATGGTAATCTCCGTTCCGGAGCTGATCGCGAGGCTCATGATACCCATGATGCTTTTCGCGTTAACTTTTTTGTTGCCTTTTTCTACGAATACTTCCGATACAAAGCGGTTGGCCTCCTGCACGAAAAAGGCAGCCGGACGAGCCTGCAAACCGGTCTTCAACTGAACCACAACCTGCTGTTGAACCATGAATGGACCTCCTTACTTGTAGACTATTATCCTTTAGTATAGCATGCAATTACATCGAAAGATTTTGTTTTTCTCGTATTTTGTCAGCGATTTCATTAATTTTTCGCAAGCGGTGATTAATTCCCGATTTGCTGACAACTCCACTCGGGACCATTTCCCCCAACTCTTTCAAATTGATATCGGGGTGAGCCACGCGAAGCTCCGCCACTTCCCGCAGACGTCTGGGCAAATTCTCCAGCCCCATTTCCTGATCGATGAGCTGAATGTTTTCCATCTGTCTTGTGGCAGCGTTTACCGTTTTGTTGATGTTGGCAATCTCGCAATTATGCAGCCGGTTTACAGAGTTTCGCATGTCCTTGACGATCCGGACATCTTCGAAGTACAAGAGAGCCTGATGCGCACCGATAAGACTTAAAAACTCGGTAATTCTCTCGCCCTCTTTTATATAGAGGACGTACCCTTTTTTCCGCTCGATGCACTTGGCATTTAGTTTATACCGATTGGCGATCTTGGTCAATGCTTCGCAGAAATCCTGGTAGGAAGTGAATATTTCCAGATGGTAGCTGGACGCTTCCGGGTGATTGACCGATCCGCCCGCCAGAAAAGCTCCACGCAGGTAGGCGGCCCGGCAACACGACTTTTTCACGATTTCAGGAGCGATCCCCGGTACGAACGAGAGACTGCTGTCCATGATCGCCAGGTTTTGCAAGATCTCATTGGCCTGGTTGGGTATACGCACGATGTAGACGTTATTCTTTTTCAGACGCATTTTTTTGCGGACGAGCAGCTCACAGTGCGTCTGAAACAGCTTTTTGATCAAGGTGTAAATCCTTCTGGCAATCGCCGCGTTTTCCGTCGTCACATCCAGCACCAGGCGTCCTGCCCCGAACTGCAAGCTCCCATTCATGCGGATCAAGGCAGACAATTCGGCCTTGTTGCAGCAATCGGCGCCCTCCATCATGGTCAGTTCTTTCTTGGTATGTGCGGCGAATGACATCGAACTTCACTACTCCTTCTCTATCTTCAGCACCTTTCGTCTGCGCTTGACGAGTGAAACGACTTGCTTGCTTACTGCATGCGCATCATGACGCAGGTAACCGTCCTCGAATGTGACCAGCGGCTTTGCAACAATATGCAAGCCGAGCTGACGCAGCTTTTTCAGATCGCACGGGACGGGAGCAGCTCCTTTTTCCGCGTATTTCTCCAATACGTGGTTCGGCAGCTCTGCTGAGTTGACAATGATCGTATCTAAAAATGATTCGTTAACATGTTCGTACATAACCTGCACATGCTTGGAGGCGGAAAAACCGTCCGTCTCTCCTGGCTGTGTCATTACATTGCAAATGTAAATCTTTGGGGCCGTAGAGCGTCTGAGCGCAGCAAACAAGCCTCGCACCAGCAAATTGGGCAGTATGCTCGTATACAAGCTGCCCGGGCCAATTAAAATGGCATCCGCCTCGGCGATGGCCAAAAGAGCTTCGCTCAGCGGCACAGCATCCACAGGATCAAGGAAAACCCGTTTGATTTCCTTGCCCGTCAGCGGTATTTGGGATTCGCCCACCACGATGGAGCCATCCGTCATCTCCGCTTTCAGACGAATGGATTGCGTAGATGCAGGCAGTACATCTCCTCGCACTGCCAAAACTCCGCTTAACGTTTTCACTGCGGTCACAAAATCTCCCGTGATTTCGTTCATCGCCGCAAGTAGTAGATTTCCCAAATTATGCCCTGCTAATCCCGTGCCTGAGGAAAAACGGTACTGCATGACTTTTTCCATCAACGGCTCCGTATCGGCCAAAGCAGTCAACACATTGCGAATGTCTCCCGGTGGCAGCATATCCATTTCCTCGCGCAGACGTCCCGAGCTTCCCCCATCGTCTGCTACGGTTACGATCGCTGTGATATGCACCGGCTCATGCTTCAGACCGCGCAAAAGGACGGACAGACCCGTTCCTCCGCCAATGACGACAATTCGTAATGGCCTTGACTGTAGCCTCCCCATTCCCTTAGTAGGCATATGTCACCTCATTATTTCTGATACAAATAAACAGGTGGCTATCTCATGTGCATCGTCTTGCTTTTTCTTCCTGCCATCCTATGCTCACTTGTTCTTTTCCATGTCTCGATGACTGACACGGATGGTAAAATCTTTTCCGAACGTCTCCCCCAAATGCTCGGCGATGGCGACTGAACGGTGTTTTCCTCCCGTGCATCCGATGCCGATCACCAACTGGCTTTTCCCTTCCCGCTGGTAATGCGGCAACGTATACGCCAAAAAGTCCGTCAGCTTCTCGATGAACTCTTTTGTTTCCTTGTGTTTCATCACGTAATCAGCCACTTCTGGATCACATCCGGTCTTGGGCCGCAATTCGTCCACGTAGTGAGGGTTTGGCAAAAACCGGACATCAAACATCAAGTCCGCGTCAATCGGCGTACCGTATTTAAAGCCAAACGACAATACATTGATCGTAAGGGGTGATCCTTGTTGTGCGTATTGGTTGATGATTTTTTCACGAAGCTGTGCCGGCTTCATTTGACTCGTATCGATAATCTGATGCGCCCAGCCCTTCATTTCCTGCAACAAGCGGCGCTCAGCATGTATTCCTTCCAGAGGGGAACCGTTCGGTGAAAGCGGATGTCTGCGACGGGTTTCCTTGTAACGGGAAACCAGCGTTTGATCGTTCGCATCGAGATAGAGGATGTGGTACGACAATCCCTCCATCTGCTCCAGACTCTCGATCGTTACGGACAGACTTTCGAAAAACTCCCGTCCCCGCAAATCGATAACCAAAGCGACACGCTCAATACTCCCGCCAGACTGTTTGACCAACTCGGCAAATTTGGGAATCAGTACAGGGGGCAGGTTGTCGACGCAAAAATAACCCAAATCCTCCAAGCTTTGTACAGCAACTGTTTTTCCCGCACCTGACATTCCGGTAATGATCAGGAGATTAATGGCCTTGTCGTTTCCCAATTCCGTCACGCAACTCGCCTCCTACGATTCTGACAATAGCATACCATAATCACTGCCCTATTCGCACCTTTTTGGGCGCTTCCCCACTTTTCCCATCTGTTTTTCCAAAGCGTACAAGCTGTTTTTGGACAAAAAAAGATGCGCGACTGCATTCTCAGCCACGCAACAATGTTTATATAGATAAGGGGGTCAATTCATTGTCTTTATCTTACCCTTGAATTATTTCACCCATGTTACAAGCACGTTAAGAGATTGTGACATTTTGTTCCTTTATCTTTTCGTTCAGCTCTTCCACGTAATGTTGCGCGGATTGAGCAGCGATCGAACCGTCTCCGGTCGCGGTTACGACTTGACGCAGCATTTTTTCACGAACGTCGCCGGCTGCGAACACGCCTTTTACTTTCGTGTACATTTTTTCATCAGTCACAATGTAGCCAGCGTCATTGGTGATGCCCAGCGAACGGACGCTTTCTGTCAGTGGGTCCATACCTACGTAGATGAACACGCCATCTGTCGCAAACTCGCTTTGCTCACCTGTTTTGGTGTTTTCCAAAAGAACGGATTGAACTTTTCCTTCACCGCGAATTTCTTTGACGGCGGAATCCCAGATCACTTCGATCTTTTCGTTTTCAAAAGCGCGTTTTTGCAAGATTTTTTGGGCGCGGAACTGATCACGACGGTGTACGATCGTTACTTTGGAAGCAAAGCGGGTCAAGAATACGGCTTCCTCAACCGCAGAGTCTCCGCCGCCTACTACAACCAGCTCTTTGTTGCGGAAGAAAGCTCCGTCACATACCGCGCAATACGAAACGCCGCGGCCGGACAGTTCTTTTTCTCCCGGCACTCCGAGCAGACGGTGCTCTGCTCCGGTAGCAACGATCACAGATTTCGCCAAGTATTCCTTGTCGCCTGCGATGACGCGTTTGTACGGCTCTTCATCGCGGATTTCCTTGATCTCGCCATAAGCGTACTCAGCGCCGAATGACTGCGCATGTTCAAACATTTTGGTAGACAGGTCAGGTCCGAGAATGGAGCTGAATCCTGGATAGTTCTCGATTTCCTCGGTGTTGGCCATCTGACCGCCCGGGATGCCTCTCTCCAGCATCAAAGTGCTCATATTGGCGCGGGAAGTGTATACAGCAGCCGTCATACCAGCAGGGCCGGCTCCGGCGATGATCACATCATAAACTTTTTGATCGCTCATATATGTTGCCTCCTCGTCTGACACGCTTCTTTATTTATAGTTATTATAAAGTAATAATCTATTTAAAATCAAGCGTCGACAATACTTTGACACACTTCGAGACGGTTGCAGCCGAAACTCCGTACTTTTGAGCCAGGTGCGCTTGCGACTTCTTGCTGTTTACCACAGTTCCGTATACATATTCTAATGCAGCGATCCATGCAACTGCTTTCCGCACTTGTACTTGGCTGAGCATATATTCATGATGCACGTTCCACACCTGAAGGCACCACTCTCCTGCCTCCTGCTGGCCCTCTGCGATCAAGTAGCGGTGAATGCCCTCTTCCACACTCATCTCACCTTGTACGATCCCCGTGTGGCTGGCGTGCTTTGCCGAGTCCGGCGCATCCTCAGGCATCGCCGCCCCCATGTCAGCCAAAGCGAGCAACGCCAGCTTTTGCAGTTGAGGGTTGTCCGTCTGGTAGTAAAACTGGCGAACGGCATGTTCAGCCTCGTCATCGCCGATCAACGACAAAGTTTGCAAAACGGCGAATTTGACTTCGTCCCGCCCATGCTGCAAAGCCCACAAAAGCGAAGCACGAATCATCGGATCGTTTTTGAAATCCTCTACTCCCGTAAAAGGCGCTTTTTCCCACGAAACATCGCGTTGCGGAGGATTGTATTGATAAGGGATCGGCTTTATAGTTTCCCCTTCTTGCTCGCTTTTTACCATGTGAATGTACTGGTCAGCAATTCCGGATTCCGGGTCCATCTGCTTTGCTTTTTGCCACCAGCGCAGTGCCTGCTCTTTTCGTCCGCTCAAATACGCCGAGATCGCCGCGTAGTGGTACGTGCAAGCCTCGTGCGGACGGCCAGCGCGCAGCATTCGCTGATAGTGGAAGAAAGCTTCGTCATGCTGTCCCAGGACTCCCATGGTCGTCGCCAGCTTGTAGGTGTTCTCCGGATGGAACGGCACGACTTTTTTGAGCATGTCCATCAAAGCCAGCAGCTCAACAGTATGGTTGTGATGGGAGAGCAAAACAGCCAGATTGCACAAGGCATGCAAATTGCCATGCTCTTTTTCCAGCGTCTTCTCGATCGTCTCCATCGCTTGCTGGAAGTCGCCCACGTAATAATAGGCGAGGGACAAATTGTTCCAGGCTGGCAAAAAGTCAGGGTCGGCTTCCACGATTTCTTTCAAAATGTCCAAAGCCTCCAGGAAGCGACCTTCTTCCAAGCTGCGACGTGCCCGCTCATGTTTGCTGTACACATCTTCATTTTCGCTCGGGAGAAAATGACGCGGCGGCAAGTCCAGCTCGAAGTAAATGTAATCGAGCAGTTCTTCCGCTTCCTCCCGATAATGTCCGTTGCCGGCTTCCTGCAAATAGCGCACAGCCATTTCTTCAGCCATCTGGTAATCTTCGAGATTGGCGTAGTTGTTCGCCATGTAGAAATACACTTCTACCATGGACGGGTCCCATTTTTCTATAACCTCATAGAGGACTTCATTCGATGCTTCAAACTGCCCCGTCTCAGCGAGGGCACTAGCCAAATGACAGTGGCACTCAGCGTTGGCTGGTTCCATCTCGACAGCCCGCCGAAACGATCGCAGTGCTTTCTCATAGTCGTACCGATTCAAAAAGCGCATACCACGGTCAACAAAAAAAGTGGCATCTTGTTTGAAGTCAACGACAGTCGTTTTTTTCAAAATACTTTTGGTATGTTTCATAAAACCTCCAACATCGTAGGAGCAGCACTTCAAGTATCGTACCAGAAGCGGTGCCAGCCTACAAGCTGACTCGTCTTTTAAAGTGTTCATTTCACAGGTAAAAGCAGGAAAACACCACTGGCGCATAGCAAGTGGTGTTTACGAACGGAAATGGAGCGGACGACGGGTCTCGAACCCGCGACCTTCGCCTTGGCAAGGCGACGCTCTACCAATTGAGCTACGTCCGCATAGTTTATCGTGTTTTCTTTTTCTATGTTTTGTAAAAACTGGTGAGCCATGAAGGACTCGAACCTTCGACCCTCTGATTAAAAGTCAGATGCTCTACCAACTGAGCTAATGGCTCTCACATGGTGGCTCGGGACGGAATCGAACCGCCGACACGAGGATTTTCAGTCCTCTGCTCTACCGACTGAGCTACCGAGCCACATACTTTTTCGCCATTTCTTCTCTAGAAACAAGAAATGGCGGAGCTGACGGGACTCGAACCCGCGACCTCCGGTGTGACAGACCGGCGTGAACTCCAACTTCACCACAGCTCCATTATGGAAGGTTTTGTTCCTTCAAAACTGAAT
>NZ_RHHV01000006.1 GCF_003710905.1 Brevibacillus parabrevis | reverse complement strand
CATTACGGGGTCAGTCCCGCTCTCGTCTGGGTGCTTTTGTTTATCGGCTCTGGCCTTGCGATCATGAACTTTCACACCGATGTCAGCATGCGCGAGGTGCACGAACGCATTTTTTATTTGATCACAGGAGAGCGAAGCGAGCAGCCGCTATGGTTGCAAATTCCGTACTCCATCGGGATCGGCATGGGGATGATCCTGTTTTTCAATCACATTTTCCAGAAAAAAATCAACGAAGAACCAAGCCCCCTGGAAGTGGAGCTGTTCATGTACCAGCAAAGCCTCGATCAATACTACATTCAAAACGAGAATAAAGAAAACCAGCGGACGAAGCTATGAGTGTATGGGAATGCGGTTTGCTGGTCTTGATTGGACTAGGGGGCGGGCTTGCGGTCGGGAGCGGGCTTGTCGCTTTCATCGCCGTGCTGGACATTATTCCGAGGCTGACGCAACTGACCAATGCTCACCGTCACATCCGCGCTTTCGAATGGGCCTTGGTGATGGGGGCGCTTTTTTTTACGTTGATCGACTTTTTTCATCTCGGTGCTCATTGGCCGAATGTGGTTACGGCTGTTTACGGCCTGTTTGCGGGAATCTTCGTCGGGACATTGGCAGCCGGACTGACGGAAGTGCTGAACGTCTTTCCGATCCTGGCAAAACGGCTCAGCATGGACGGCAGCCTGTTGTTTCTGTTGATGGCAGTCGTGTTTGGCAAAGTGACCGGATCACTCTTGCAATGGCTGTTGCATCTGTGAATTGGTAAATACCGCTATTCATAGGCAAAGTTTGAAAAAGGAAAGATAGAGGTATGAGACGTCTTACCTCGCAGGAAATATGGACTCACAAAGGAGTGAAAGGGCATGGCAACCAAAACGAAATCGAAGCCGGCTGGATCGTTGCAGATGACGAAGCAGCTATACCAGCAGCAGGCTTCCAAATTTCAGCCCAAGCGTAATGTCCTCCTGAACTCGTTGCGGGCGTTTTGGGTAGGAGGTACGATCTGCCTTCTCGGACAGGCCGTACAAAACATGTACATCCATTTCTTCGGCTTTACAGAGAAGACGGCGAGCAATCCGACGGTTGCCACGCTGATCTTTTTATCGGTTTTGCTGACGGGGCTTGGCGTCTATGACAACATCGGCCAGTATGCCGGGGCAGGCTCGGCTGTTCCGGTAACAGGGTTTGCCAACTCCATCGCTTCGGCTGCCATCGAGCATCGCAGCGAAGGACTTGTCCTCGGAGTGGGCGGCAACATGTTCAAGCTGGCAGGCTCGGTCATTGTGTTTGGGGTAGTGGCAGCCTTTGTCGCAGGCATTTTAAAAAGCTTGATCAACATGTTTTTCTAAGACGGGAGGGCTGGCTGTGTCGAGCAATCCACATCTGAAACGGGTGAGCCGCCAAACCTGGCACTTCGACCAGAATGTCCGCTTGCAAAGCTCGGCGGTAGCTGTCGGCCCCAAGGAAGGGGAAGGACCGCTCGCCTCTTTGTTTGACGTCATTCACGACGACATGTACGCCGGGCAGAATACGTGGGAGAACGCCGAGCGGCAGCTGCTGGAGGACGCTGTTTCGGCTGCGCTGAAAAAAGCGGGGATCGCGGGCAGCGAAGTCGATGCCATTTTGGCGGGCGATTTGCTGAATCAAAACATCACGACCAATTTCACTGCCGAAAAGCTGGAGATCCCGCTTCTGGGCATGTACGGGGCGTGCTCGACGTCCATGCTCACTTTGGCTACGGCTGCCGCTCTGGTGAATGCCGGATATGCCAACAGAGCGATTGCCGCTTGCAGCAGCCACAACGCCACAGCCGAGCGCCAATATCGCTATCCGACGGAATACGGCGGACAAAAGCCGCCCACGGCGCAATGGACGGTCACGGGCGCAGGGGCTGGGCTGGTTGGCATCGGAGGGACGGGACCGCGCATCACGTATGCGACGATGGGCAAAGTAGTGGACATGGGAATCAAAGACCCGCTGGATATGGGCTCAGCGATGGCGCCAGCAGCCGTCTCGACTTTTTTGGCTCATTTTCAGGACACGGGCAGAAAGCCACAAGACTACGATTTGATCGTGACGGGCGATCTCGCATCGGTCGGCTATCCGATCGTAAAAGAGCTGATGCTGGCGGAAGGCTACGACATGGATCAGGTGTACAACGATTGCGGCCTGATGATCTACACGCCCGATCAGGATGTGTTCGCTGGCGGCAGCGGCTGTGCAAGCAGCGCAGTCGTGACCTACAGCCATATTGTGGATCAGCTGAACCGCGGGTTGCTGAAAAAAGTGCTCGTATGCGCGACAGGCGCGCTGTTAAGCCCGGTCAGCACCCAGCAAGGCAATTCGATTCCGTGCATCGCGCACGCGGTCGCGCTCGAAGGAGGACAATGATGGAATATGTGATTGCTTTTGTCGTGGGCGGGCTTGTATGCGTCGTCGGACAGCTTTTGCTCGACGTCGGCAAGCTCACGCCAGCCCATGTCATGAGTACGTTGGTTGTCGCAGGTGTCGTGCTTGATTTTGTTGGCGTTTACGACAAATTCATCGACTTCGCCGGAGCGGGTGCTACGGTGCCGATCACAAGCTTCGGCCATGCGCTGTATCACGGAGCGATCAGCGAGGCGGAGCAACATGGCCTGATCGGGGTGACGACCGGCATTTTCGAGGTCACCAGTGCAGGGATATCGGCGGCGATCGCGTTCGGTTTTCTGGCTTCACTCGTCTTCAAACCAAAAGGCTGACGTCTAGGCGAGCAGAGGCGGTGAGCAAACGATGGAGCAAATGCGGCGCAAGGTCATTTTGGTAACAGATGGCGATCATATCGCACAAAAAGCTGTAGAAAGCGTCGCGCGAGAGCTGGGAGGCAGATGCATCTCGCTTTCGGCCGGAAACCCGACTCCTGTAAGGGGCGAACAGGTGGTAGAGCTGATCAAAATGACTCCGCATGATCCGGTCATCGTCATGTTTGATGACAACGGCGATTACGGCAAAGGGCGCGGGGAGCGGGCGATTGAGTACGTCGCTTTGCATCCTGACATTGAAGTAATCGGCGTCATTGCCGTTGCTTCCAATACGAAATGGGTTCATGGAGCGACTGTGGCCTATTCAGTCGACAACCAGGGACAGATCGTAGAAGAAGCGGTGGATAAGGACGGATATGCAGACGGGCAGCTCCAGCATCGCATTTACGGCGATACTGTTGACATTTTGAACACGTTGAAGCTGCCGAATGTCATCGGAATCGGAGACATCGGGAAAATGGACGGCCGTGACAGCTTGCAAAATGGCTGCCCGATCACCAAGAGAGCAGTGCAGTGGATCATGGAAAGGAGCGGCGCCTATGACGACAGTCACAGAGAAAAGACGGCCGATCTCAGAGCGGATTGAGGAAAACAAGGAGTATTTGAACGACAGGCTTGGCGTAGGAAAAAGCTTCGACATCGGAGTTCACGAATTTTTTGTGGGCAATACGAAGCTGCTCATGTACTACATAAACGGTTTTGCCGAGAGTATGCTCGTCTCGCAAATCATGCGCGAAATCAACGACTTGCGCGGCCGGGACATCACAGATAGCCTGTTTGAAACGCTGTTTTACAAATTCATTCCTTTCTACCAGCTTGCCAAGGTCGATACGACAGACGAATTTATGGACAAGCTGCTCGTCGGGCAAGTTGGCCTGATCCTCGATCGCTCGAATCACGCGATCATCATGGATACGAAAATTTTGCCGACGCGTTCCCCGCAAGAGCCAGACACCGAGCGGATCGTGCGCGGGGCGCATGACGGTTTCACGGAGACGCTTGTCATCAACACGGTTTTGACGCGCAGAAGAATCCGCGACGAGCGATTGCGGTTTGAAATCATGCAAGTGGGGGAGCGCACCAAAACGGATGTAGCGGTCGCCTATTTGCAAGATGTGGCGAACCCGCAGCTTGTCGATGAGTTGAAAGAACGGCTGCAAAATATCCAGATCGACGGGATTCCGATGGCGGAAAAGACGATTGAGGAGTTTATTATCGGAAAAACGTTGAATCCGTTTCCGCTCGTTCGCTACACGGAACGGCCAGACGTAGCCGCTGTCCACCTTTTGGAGGGGCACGTCCTGATCTATGTGGATACGTCTCCGAGCGTAATGATTACACCAGCGACTTACTTTCATCACGTTCAGCACGCGGAGGAGTATCGGCAAACCCCTGTGGTCGGTGCCTACTTGCGGTGGGTGCGCTTTTTCGGGATTTTCGCTTCCGTCTTCGTCCTGCCAATCTGGCTGCTCATGGTGATGCACCCATCGATGATTCCGGAGCAGCTTGATTTTATCGGAATGAAGGACAAGGGCAGTATCCCGCTGCTGGTGCAGTTTCTGCTCGCAGAGGTGGGACTTGATCTCATGCGGATGGCGGCGATTCATACGCCTGCGCCGCTGTCAGTGGCCATGGGCCTGTTAGCTGCGATTCTGGTCGGTGACGTTGCGATCAAGGTCGGACTGTTTGCGCCCGAAGTCATTCTCTATCTGGCCGTGGCGGCCATCGGGATGTTTGCGACGCCTAGCTATGAGTTGGGACTGGCGAATCGGCTCGTCCGCATCTTTTTGATTCTGATGGTGGGCTTCTTCTCCACACCTGGCTTGATGATCGGCTTTTTGGCTGTGCTGGTCGGACTCGCTGCGACGCGTTCCCTCAACACGCCGTATTTGTGGCCGTTCATCCCTTTCAACTACAAGGCGATGAAGGATGTGGTCGTCCGGCTTGCCGTTCCTAGCAAAAATAATCGGCCCAGCATCGTTCGCTCCCAAAATTCCTCGCGGCAATAATATTCTGAAAACGGATGCCAACACCCATTGTCAAACGCACAGCCTTGTAGTACATTGAATGGGGAAGCCTTACGATGCTTGTTATGTTTGGCAACTGACGCTTTTTGTCGGTTGCCTTTCTCTATAGGATCTGGGCTATTAGGATCGGCGTGATCAGACTGGGAGGAGCCAAATATGTTTTTACACGGGACAAGTCGAGTAAACGAGCAGGGGCATCTTGAAATCGGGGGCTGTGACACAACAAGTCTGGCGGCTACGTACGGAACACCGCTGTACGTCTATGACGAGGCGCAAATTCGCGCGAAATGCCGCAGCTTTGTGGAGGCGTTCAGCCAGACGGGATTCTCTTTTCAGGTAGCTTACGCAAGCAAAGCTTTCTGTACGATGGCGATGTGCAAGCTGATCGAGGAGGAAGGGCTTTCGCTCGACGTCGTATCGGGCGGGGAGCTGTACACAGCCTTGCAAGCGGGCTTTCCTGCTGATCGCATTCACTTCCACGGCAACAACAAGTCGCTGGACGAAATCAACATGGCTTTGGATGCGAAGATCGGCTGTTTTGTGGTAGACAACTTTTATGAGCTGCACACGCTGGCAGAAGTTGCGAAGGAGCGCGGCGAAAAGGTTGCCGTCCTCTTGCGCGTAACGCCTGGCGTAGAAGCTCATACGCACGAATATATTTCCACCGGGCAAATCGACTCGAAATTCGGCTTCGATGTGCAAAACGGGCAAGCTCTGAAAGCGATCCGCTATGCGCACGAGAGCAATCATCTGCACTTATTGGGCGTTCATAGCCATATCGGCTCGCAAATTTTTGAGACAGACGGTTTCCTTGTTGCGGTGAAGCGGTTGACTGAGTTGCTTGGTGACGCAAAAGACAAGCATGGCTTCCTTCCAGAGGTACTGAATGTCGGCGGCGGCTTCGGAATCCGCTACGTAGAGGGCGATACGCCACAGCCAGCCGAGACGTACATCAAGGCGATTACCGATCTCGTGCGCGAGGAGCTGACAGCGCGTGAAATCCCGCTGCCTGAGCTGTGGATCGAGCCGGGCCGCAGCATTGTCGGAGATGCAGGCACCACTTTGTACCGAATCGGTTCGCATAAAGAAATTCCGAATGTGCGCAAATACGTTGCCGTTGACGGCGGAATGACGGACAACTTGCGTCCGGCGCTGTACAACGCGCAATACGAAGCGGCGATTGCCAACAAAATGAACGAGAGTGCCACAGAAGTCGTCTCCATCGCCGGAAAATGCTGTGAGTCTGGCGATATGCTGATCTGGGACGTGAAGCTTCCTCCTGCTGCGGCTGGCGACATTTTGGCCGTAACCAGCACGGGCGCATACGGATATTCCATGTCCAACAACTACAACCGCATCGCTCGTCCTGCTGTTGTGTTCGTCAAAGAGGGAGAAGCCGAGCTGGTAGTAAAACGCGAGACGTACGCAGATGTCGTCGGCCACGATCTTTTGCCGAAACGGGCGCAATTGCAGCGCTAAGCGATCCAAAAAAGCAGACCAAGACCCTTCCGAAAAGCACAGGAAGGGTCTTTATATTTCCTTCATCTGGCATTCACGAAAAATTAAATCTTCCCTGCCATAATGGAGGTGGCGAGGAGGACAGATACAGCATGTTGTCGACTCTCATCAAAAAGTTTCGGCGCTTTCCCTATTTTTCCCTGGATAAGCGTCAATGGATGAAGAACGTCATTCGGCAGGAAATCGAGAAAGGCCGCAACGTCGTCATGTTTTATGTCGATATTGTCAAAATGACGGAAGTGGAGCAGCGCTACGGCGATACGAGCGCCAAACGCGTGCTGCACATTTTTGAAGGAATATTGCCGGGAGTAGCTCGCCAGGCATTCGAAATAAAAGGCAAGATTTTGGCGATTCAGAAGCTGTGGGGCGACGATTTCGCCATTTATGTGTCTTTTGGCGGACAGGTAAGCGATGAAGATTGCCGCATGCTTTCCATCCATTTTCAGGAGCTGGCGGAGCGGCAGCTGAATCGTCAGGTCAGCTTCGTCAACCGGGAAGACTTGCGGGTGCATATCGGCTATGCTACCATCGCGGGTCATGATATCGTCCGGGAAATGTACACGTCGGTGAAACACGCCGTCCACATGGCGAAGTACGGGATTACATCGGAAAAGTACACGCACATGACCCAATTTCACAAGCTGCTTGCGGAAGAAAATGTGAACATGCATTTTATGCCGATCATTCACCTGCCAGACGGCCAGGCGTTAGGGTGGGAGGCGCTTGCTCGCGGCCCGCAAAACAGTCCGTTTGCGACGCCCGCGACATTGTTCAGCTATGCGGAGGAGACGGATACCGTGTTTCGGCTGGAGCATATTTGCCGCAAGCGAGCATTGGAACAGCTGCGCTATTTAAATCCGAATGAAAAGTTGTTCATTAACCTTGATCCAAGGGCGATAGACGATCCCTTTTTGCTGAGGGGAAAGGTTCAGAGCTTGCTCGCCAATTACGGCCTGAACCCGCATAACATCGTCTTTGAAATAACGGAGCGTCACGCGATTACGAACTACGCGGTGTTTCGCAAAATTATCGAAGAGTACCGGAAAAAAGGCTATTTGATCGCCGTCGATGATGCAGGTGCGGGCTATTCCAGCCTGGAATCGATTACGGAGATTTACCCCGATTTCATCAAACTGGACATGTCGCTCATCCGCAATATCGATGTCGACCCGATCAAGCAGGCGCTGCTGGAAACGTTCGTCTCATTCGCCGAGAAGGTCAATTGCAAGATTATTGCGGAAGGCATCGAGACGGAGCGCGAGCTGGAGACGCTGATGGACGTAGGGGTGGTCTACGGCCAAGGCTACTATTTGGGCAAGCCGGACAAAGGGATGGCGCAAGTATCGGGTCAGGCGATGAACTTTTTGCGCTATATGCAGGAGAAGCAAAGAGACGGTGCGAAAGAGACGATCATCGTCGCACCAGACATGACGGAGATTTTGGCCAAGACGATTTGCGTGGAAAAGCACGTCAGGGTGCGGCGCGTCCATGAAATTTTCGAGCAAAACCAGCGAATTGAAAGCGTAGTCGTCCTGGAAGAGGGCAGACCGATCGGGTTGGTCATGCGCTTTTCGCTCTATCAAATTCTTGGCGGCCAGTACGGCATCGCCCTCTATTACGAGCGGCCTGTTTCCCACATCATGAACACGAACCCGCTGAAGGCCAGCAAAAACGACCGGCTGGACGAGGTAGCGAAACGAGCCATGGCGCGCGACGCCTATCATCTCTATGACGTCGTGATCATCGTCGGGGAGCAGAACGAGTATTTGGGCATTGTGACCGTGCAAAATTTGCTCGACAAGATGGCTTCGATCAAGCTGGAGATGGCCAGTTCCGCCAATCCGCTGACAGGGCTTCCAGGCAACGTGCAAATCGAGCGCGAACTGAACGGGCGGATCAAGCAGCGAGAGGCGCAGATGGTGATTTACTGCGATCTCGACCGCTTCAAATGGTTTAATGACCGCTACGGCTTTGAAGTGGGCGATCAAATCATCGTGCGGACGGCGAATTTGCTTCGGGATGCCTCCCGGCGCTTTGGAAGCGGCAATGACTTCATCGGGCATATCGGCGGCGACGACTTTATCCTCATCACCGCGGCAGATCATGTGGATGCGCTTGTCACGTATTTGATTGACTCGTTTTCCTCCTATTTTACGGACATCTACGAAAAATGCCGGATGGGAGACGATGTGCAATTGTCGATGTCCATGGCAGGCGTGGACTTGGGGCCAGGCATGTTTACGAGCGCGGAAGCCGTGGCGCGCCGGGCGGCCGATGTGAAAAAGTGGGCGAAATCGTATCCGGGAACGGTGTTTGTTCGCGACCGCGAGAGGGAAGAGCAGGCGAGTGTGGAGACTGCGGGTGGATGTTGAAAAAATCAAATAAAAAAGACACTAGCAAATTACTGCTAGTGTCTTTTTGTACTAGGTGAGTCTTATTCTCCCAATACCTTGACTTCTTTCATTTTATCGCCTTGCTTGATCGCGTCAACATGCTCCAAACCGGAAGTCACGCGGCCAAATACAGTATGTACGCCATCGAGGTGAGGGAACGCGTCGTAGCAGATGAAGAACTGGCTGCCGCCTGTGTCTTTTCCTGCGTGCGCCATCGAGAGGGCACCGCGTTGGTGTTTGTGCGGGTTTCCTTTGGTTTCACATTTGATAGTGTAACCAGGACCGCCAGTGCCAGTTCCGTATGGGCAACCGCCTTGTGCTACGAAGCCAGGGATGACACGGTGGAAAGACAGACCATTGTAGAAACCTTCGTTTGCCAGCTTTTCAAAGTTGCCGACAGTTCCTGGAGCTTCTTGATCGAACAGCTCCAGCTCGATTTGATTACCATTTTCCATGGTGATGTGCGCTTTTTTCATGGATGAGCCTCCAGACCTTGTAAAGTTAACGTTCCTATTTTACCACGCGTCATGGTTGTCGTCCAATTACATCCCGCTGGTTTAGTTATTTCAGCTTATTCCCCACAACACTGCCATTTTAAGCAAAAGTTATACAGGAAACTGTTAGATTCTGTCGAATCGGTTGTAATCAGGAGGGGGAGAAGAGAGTGGCTATAACGCAAAGAGGTAGACTTGATTTATTGAAAGAAGTGTACAAAAATCAACAGACAGAGGGAAAGTTTACGCATGAGACATTAAATTGCAACGATAAAAGTTCGCTATTAAAATATACAGCCTACTTGTATTTGGAGGATCATGGATGGCTTGCAATAAATGAGGTAAATCAAAGTGAATATGTAGTGAGAATAACTGGAAAAGGGATTGATATTGTAGAAAAGAGAGCCAAAAAGAAGCTCTTAAAAGTGTTTTTAAATTGGGCGGTAGTAGGCTATACACTCTTTGTTATTTGGTTCTTATTTCGATTGTTTCAGTTTGGGGAAATCAGTAACGGTGATAACAGCTTCATTGCTTTGGTTGGTTTCCTATTCACTATGTTGGGTACTTTAATTGCAGTGAATGACAGAGAATAGGACTTAGCCTTCGAATCAATTTTGGCTACTCTATTACTCTATTAATCAACGATTTGCGGCACCGACAGGCTTTTGCTTGTCGGTGCTTTTCTTTTCGCACATCGGAAAAGCCAATGCCTCACGAGCATCACGCCCGGCTCTTTCAGCCCCAAACGCCAGTCTTGAAGAGACTTGTAAGCCTATCCATCTGCTGGTATCCTAGAAGGTAGACGATTTTTTGCCGAGCAAAGCTTAGGGAATGGCGCTGGGTTTTTTGCGAAGCTGTTAAGGGGGAACCAATGGATCTATTTCATTTTGATTGGAAAACGGTACCGTTTCGCATGATTGCATTCGTTATCGCTTTCAGCTTGCACGAATGGGCGCACGCCTTTGTCGCCTGGAAACTGGGCGACAATACCGCCAAAAACGAGGGCCGCTTAACGATAAATCCGATCCCGCACATCGATCCGTTCGGGTTGATTCTCATTTTGTTTGGACCGTTCGGCTGGGCCAAGCCTGTGCCGATCAATCCGCTGCAATTTCGCGGGAACAAGCGACTCGGTATCGTGTATGTGTCGGCTGCTGGGCCATTGATCAACCTGGTGCTGGCGATTCTGTTCTGTATCATTTACATACTCACACGTTATTACGGCGTGATGGACGGAATGAGCGAAAAAGCTGCATTCGCATTGAAAACAACACTGGAATACTGTGTCTTCATCAATGTGGGCTTGTTTGTGTTCAACCTGCTGCCAGTTCCCCCGCTCGACGGGTATAAGATTTTGCGCTTCCTGTCTCCGCGCAGATGGGATGGAGCCTTTTACAATTTCGAAATCTATGGTCCTTGGTTGTTGCTTCTGCTGATTTTCATCCCGGGTGTTAGCGCAACCATTTTCGGTATACCTATGGGATTAATGGTGATGTGGGTGCAAAAAGTTGCCGGAAGCATCATCAGCGTGTTCATTTAAAGGAAACGAGGGGACGTCTTTTGGCCTACAGCATCAAACTTGATTCATTTGAAGGGCCCCTTGACCTTTTGCTTCATCTGATCGACAAGGCAGAAGTAGACATTTACGACATTCCGATTGCGGAAATTACCGAGCAATACCTCGCGACGATCGATCGCATGCAAGAGCTGCAACTCGATGTGGCCAGCGAGTTTGTCGTGATGGCGGCGACCCTTCTTTCGATCAAAAGCAAAATGCTTTTGCCGCGAAAAGAAGAGCACGTGTTCCAGCCTTTTCTCGACATGGACGTCGACGAGGTCGATCCGCGGGAAGAGCTGGTGGCGCGACTGTTGGAATACAAGCGCTACAAGCTGCTGGCTGAGCAACTGCGCGAGATGGAGATCGGCCGCAACCAGGTGTTTACCCGCCCTGCGGAAAATTTGGCTCCGTATGCGCGCGAGGAAGATACGACCGTCAAAAACGTGACGTTGTACGATCTGGTCAATGCGCTGGAAAAACTCGTGCAAAAAGCGAAAGACAAGGAACCGATGACAAAGGTTTCCCGCGATGAAATCTCCATCAAGGACCGGATGACGCAGATTCGCCAGCTGGTTCGCGTCGGAGGGGGCATGGTGCGCTTCTCCCAGCTTTTTGCCCAGGGAGCGACCCGCTCGGAAATCGTCACGACGTTTCTCGCTTTGCTGGAGCTGATGAAGGCAAAGCATATTACGTGTGTGCAAAATCAACTGTTTCAAGACATCATGATCTGTGATGCGGAAGGAGCCCACAACGATGGACTATGACAAGCTCAAAGGCGTGATCGAAGGCTTGCTGTTCATCTCGGGAGATGAAGGAATCGATGCCAAGGAGATTAGTGAAATCGTCGAGGTATCGGAAGAAGAGGTCGTTGACTTGATCGAGGACATGAAAGCGGACTTTCGCCGGGCAGGGCGCGGCGTGCAAATCGTCGAAGTGGCCAAAGCGTATCAGTTGACGACCTTGCCCGAGCATGTTCCTTATTTCGAGCGACTAGCCACTTCGCCTGGGCAATCGACGCTGTCCCAGGCAGCACTGGAGACGCTTGCCATCATTGCCTACAAGCAGCCGTTGACGCGCTCGGAAATCGAAGAAATACGCGGTGTAAAATGCGAAAAGGCACTCAATACGCTTTTGTCGAAACAGTTGATTCGCGAAGCGGGGAGAGCCGAAGGGATTGGACGCCCGATTTTGTACGCGACCACCAAAGAGTTTCTCGAGCATTTCGGACTGCGCGAAATTGCCGATCTACCCGAACCGCCTGTCAACCTGGATATCGAGGAAGTCCGCATGGAAGCCTCTGCTCTTTTTGGCAGACAGGAAGAAAAAGCAAACGATTAGTCGCTCCGGACAGTTTTTCGTACTACCGCCCGACTCGTCCCCATATATATGTACAAACCTGTGTATCGTTGTACTTTTGGGGATGGGGAGGACGTGTATGAACGTACGAAAACTTCTGTCCGGCGGACTCGTCGTTTTTCTTTTTATACAGCTATTGCTGGCTGGGCCACCCGCAGCACAGGCGCAAACGGCGCAGCCAAGCCTCTCGGCCGAAGGCGCTGCCTTGATTGATGTGGCGAGCGGGCGGATTCTGTATTCGAAAAACGGCACGAAAAAGATGCGGATCGCCAGCCTGACGAAGACGATGACGGCGATTGTCGCCATTGAGATGGGGAAGCTCGACGACCAGGTGACCGTACCGCCAGAAGCTGTCGGGGTCGAAGGCTCGTCCATCTACTTGAAGCGATCCGAAAAGCTGACGTTGGAAGAGCTGCTCTACGGTCTCATGCTGCGCTCAGGCAATGATGCTGCCGTTACGATTGCCACCCACATTGGCGGCTCGGTTCCGGGCTTCACTTATATGATGAACGAAAAGGCAGCCATGATCGGAATGGAGCATACGAATTTTACTAACCCGCACGGACTGGATGACAGCAACCAGCACTATTCTACGGCCGAAGATATGGCGAAGCTGTCCGCCTATGCTTTGCGCAATCCGGTTTTTCGGCAAATTGTTTCCACCAAGGTCAAAGACATCTCCTGGGAAGGGGAGCAGTGGGACAGACGGCTGCTCAACAAAAACAAGATGCTGCATCTGTACAACGGAGCAGACGGGGTGAAAACAGGCTACACGAAGCTGGCGAAGCGTTGTCTCGCCGCCTCGGCTACCCGCGAAGGAAGGCAGCTCGCGACCATCACTTTAAATGCTTCGGACGACTGGAATGATTCTGCAAAGCTTTTGGACTACGGCTTTGCCAACTTTCCGGTCAAGCAGTTGGTCGGTGAAGGCCAGGACATCCAGCCAGAAACTCCGGTTACGATGGAAGCGGGCGCCCATTTGGTGACACAAAACGCTTTTCGCTACCCGCTCCAGTCTGCGGAAGAGGCAGCGATCAAACAACGCGTTGTGATGGGACAGTCGACAATCACCCCCCAGATGGAAGGGCAGCTCGTCGGTTTCTTGCAGGTGTACATGAAGGAAAACATGATCGGACAAGTGCCGCTCGTCGTGCGCGCCGACGCTCCGACGGCAAGTCAGCCTGCGAGCGGTGAGCACTTGTTCTGGAAGCAGTTCTGGGACATTGTGGCAGGGGGGCTGTGGCGTGCTTAATGTCATCTGGCTCGCTTTGATCGTCATCTCAATCGTCGTCGCCGCCTTCACAGGTCGCATGGAGGCAATCAACGCCGCAGCTTTTGAAGGCGCGAAGACAGGCGTCACCGTATGCTTCGGTTTGCTCAGCGTCCTCGCCTTTTGGCTGGGCATTATGCGCGTAGCGGAAAAATCCGGGTTGCTTGCGCTGTTGTCCAAAGTGCTGTCTCCGCTTATTCAGCTGCTGTTTCCCGATGTGCCAAAAGGCCATCCAGCCATGGGCTATATTTTGTCGAACATGAGTGCCAATCTGCTCGGTCTTGGCAATGCCGCAACGCCGATGGGGCTGAAAGCGATGGAGGAATTGCAGAAGCTGAATCCAGACAAGCAAAAAGCTTCCCCGGCGATGTGCACGCTGCTGGCGATCAACACGGCGAGCATCACGATCATTCCGACAACCATGATTGCGATTCGCATGCAGTACGGCTCCGTCAATCCGGTGGAGATTGTCGGGACGACGCTCGTCTCTTCCTTTGCGGCAACGATCGTGGCCTTGTTGATTGATCGCTGGTATCGCTATCGTCACTTACGACGTCACAATTAGGGGGAAACCGTATGTATCAATGGGTATCCCTGATCTCGCTCTGGGCGATTCCCGTTACGATTGCGTTTGTCCTCTTGTACGGATGGCGCCGACAAGTTCCTGTATACGAGACATTTGTCGAGGGAGCAAAAGGCGGGCTTTCGACGACGATTCGCATTTTGCCCCATCTGATTGCGATGATGGTGGCGGTCAGCATGTTCCGCGAGTCTGGGGCACTTGACATGCTGTTGCGCGGCATAAAGCCTGTGCTAGACTTTCTCCACTTTCCCGAGGAGCTGGTGCCGCTCGCTCTGTTGCGTCCGCTCACCGGGACGGGGTCGCTTGCCATCGCTACCGATTTGATCGCGCAGTACGGGCCGGACTCGTTTTTCGGAAGACTGGCGGCTACGATGCAAGGGAGTACGGACACGACCTTGTACGTCCTGACTGTTTATTTTGGGGCTGTCGGCATTCGCAACTCCGGCTACGCCTTGAAGGTCGGGCTATGGTCTGATCTGGCGGGGGTCATTTTCTCCTTGCTGATCGTCTCGTACGTTTTTTCCTGAACGCAAGAATTGTCAAATACGCAGGGAAAACTTCCTCGAAACATGGGGAAGTTTTTCCCTTTTTCTTGTCCACACTGGTAAGAATGGGTATGATGTTGTAGAGGTGATCCAACGATGGAACGATTGCAAAAGGTATTGGCGCATGCTGGAGTCGCCTCTCGCCGGCATTGTGAGGAATTGATCGCACAGGGACATGTGCAGGTAAACGGCAAGGTTGTTCACGAGCAGGGAATCAAGGTCGACCCTGCGACAGACAAGATTACGGTAAAAGGCCGGGAAATCGTGCTGGAGCAGCACGTCTACTATTTGCTGTACAAGCCGACAGGTGTGATTACGAGCGCAAGCGACCCTCAAGGACGCAAAGTGGTCACGGAACTGCTCGTGGGGGTAAAAGAACGCGTCTATCCGGTAGGACGGCTTGACTACGACACATCCGGCTTGCTGCTGTTGACCAATGACGGCGATCTGGCCAACAAGCTTGCCCACCCGAGCTACGAAATCGACAAAGTATACCGCGCCTGGGTAAAAGGCGTACCTAGCCAGGACAAGCTGAAAAAGCTCGCAACGGGCATTCTCCTGGAAGATGGCATGACTTCGCCGGGGGCGTCCAAATTGCTCAAAACCGAGCAAGGGAACGCCAAGGCGCTGATCGAGCTGACGATTCACGAAGGACGCAATCGCCAGGTGCGGCGAATGTGCGCGGCGATCGGGCATCCGGTGCTGACGCTGGAGCGTGTTCGCTTAGGATTTTTGACGCTGGAAGGACTGCGCGCAGGCCAGTTTCGAGCGCTGAGCAAGCAGGAAGTAGACAAGCTGAAGCAAGGATTGGTGCAAAACAGACGGAGCAAAGGGCCAAAAGCGTGATTCGTTCAAAATCTGTTCATAAGTTATGCGCTGGCGGAAAATCTAGGAACGCTATAATAGAATGGATAATGCTTGCAATTTACAAGTAGTAGATGGGAGTATGGGCATCATGAACAAAACCAACCGTACATATGTCAGGGTCGCGGTACTGGGTCTTTTGCTTGTCGCTCTGGTTTTTGCTCTCTATTCCAGCTTCGTGAAGGACCCGAATGCTGTCAAAGTAGGGGGCGATGCTCCGAATTTCAGTTTGGAGCAGCTGAACGGACCAGAACTGGCGCTTGACGATTTGAAAGGGAAGGGCGTCGTGCTCAATTTCTGGGGCACATGGTGCGAGCCCTGTAAAAAGGAAATGCCAGCCTTGCAGGAGCAGTACAACAAGTTCAAGGACAAGGGACTGGTTGTCGTCGGTGTGAACATTGGAGAAGCTCCCGTTGCCGTAGAGCCGTTTGTGAAGCAGTTCGGTGTCGACTTCCCGATTTTGCTGGATCGCCAATCGCAAATTACGAAGTTGTACCGGATCGGTCCTATTCCTACGACGTTTTTTATTGCGCCGGATGGAGAAGTGAAGGAGATTTTCATCGGGCAACTAAATGAAGCAATGATTGCGGACAAAATGTCCAAAATCTTGCCCAAGTGAGGAGCATTATGGATCAGCGAAAATGTGAATGTGGGCACACGAATCCGGTAGGGACGCTGCTCTGTGAGTCGTGCGGGAAGCCGTTGAACGTCGAAGTATACGAGCAGACGGCATTTCCTGACATGCGCTACGAAGGGATGGCACGGCGTTCCCAGACGTATACGAAAAAATGGATTGACCGGATCTGGAATTATTTTTCCTCGGTCAAAATTGCAATCGGTATCATTATTGTCATTCTGGTTGCTTCGGCGGTCGGAACGATCTTCCCGCAGCAGCAATACATCCCCGTTCCGGTTCCGACAGAAGCGGATGTGGCGCGATTCTACACGGATACATACGGAGTGCTCGGGACGGTTTACTACGGACTTGGCTTTCACAATCTGTACTCTTCCTGGTGGTTCGTGACTCTGCTCGTGCTTTTGGGAACATCGCTTGTCATCTGTAGTCTCGACCGGGTCATTCCGCTCTACAAGGCGCTCAGCAAACCGCGTCTCAATCAGCACAAGTCCTTTTTGAAGGGGCAAAAGCTGTTTGCCGAAGGAGAGCTTGCCCCGGATGTCGATCAGGCCGAGCTTTTGGACAGCTCCGCACTGGCTCTGAAGAAAAAAGGGTACCGGATTTTCCGGGCAGAGCGTGCGATCATGGCGGAAAAAGGCCGCTTCAGCCGCTGGGGGCCTTATGTGAACCACATCGGTCTGATTCTGTTTCTGATCGGCGTACTCATGCGCAACATTCCGGGATTTTACATGGACGAGTTTGTGTGGGTGCGGGAAGGGCAGACGGTCGCGATACCGGATACGCCTTATTACATAAAAAGCGAAAACTACCATACCGAGTATTGGTCGGAAGAAGAGATGCCGGCAAAGCTGGAGTTGAATGGAGGCGTCATTCCAAAAAGCTTCCAGACGGACGCCATCCTGTACGTAAACAAAAATGCAGAAGTGCCGGGGAAAAAGCCTGATTTGATCGAAGTGCAGAAAGGCCCTATTATCGTGAACCATCCGATGATGGAGGGGGACCTCGCGATTTATCAGTCTGGCGTTCAGGAAATGCAGCTTGGCGCTCTCAATTTTGTGCTGGTCGATGTGAAACAAGGGAACAAGGAACTTGGGCCAATCAAGATTGACTTGTACAATCCGGCGGCGGAGCAAGAGATTGCGGCGGGCATCAAAGTGCGCGTTCTGGATTACTTCCCGGATTTCGTCATGGGCAAAGACGGCAAGCCTGCTACGCAAACCAATTTGCCGAAAAATCCGATGGTCGCACTGGAAATTGCGGACGAGTCCACGAACCAGAACGAGAAGCTGGTCTACCTGCAAGGTTCGGTTTTGACGCAAAAATCCGATGGCCGCTTCGGGCTGGTTTTCAAAAAGCCTGATCTGATCGATATTTCCGGTTTGAACGTACGGATCGACAAAGCTGTGCCGCTCATCTACTTCGGAGCCTTCATTTTTATGATCGGGGTCGTAATGGGCTTCTTCTGGCAGCACCGTCGGGTCTGGGTGCAGACGCAGGAAGGAACGGTTCTTCTGGCAGCGCATACAAACAAAAACTGGTTCGGGCTTCGCAGGGAGGTCGACGGACTGGTGGAACAGCTCAAGCTTCCTGTAACGGTTGAAGAAAAAACGAAGGCGTAAAGCTCCAAGGGGGTACACTCGACGTGCAGCTCATACAATTGAGTGACTGGTTACTAGATATCGCGTTTTTGCTGTACGTAATCTCTTCGATTGTGTTTGTCGTAGCGATGACGGGGAAAAACTGGGCGGGACGCGATCCAAAGCAACATGAACAACGTTACGGCAGGATCGCGTACTGGCTCGCGGTGGTTGGCTTTTTGGCGCAGACGGGCTATGTCGTGGCTCGCTGGGTTGGGGGAGGACACAGCCCGACGAGCAACATGTTTGAGTTCATGGCCTTTTTGGATTACTGTATTATCCTGGCCTATTTGATCATTTACCGGATTTACAAGCTGAACGTAATCGGGGCGTTTGTGCTTCCGCTCGGGGTCATCATGCTGGCGTATTCGTACGTCTTCCCGAAAGAGGTAACCCCGCTGATTCCTTCGCTGCAAAGCTACTGGCTGCACATTCACGTGACGACAGCAGCGCTCGGGGAAGGGATTTTGGCAGTCGGTTTCGCAGCCGGGCTGATGTATTTGATCCGCACTGTGCCGCAGCACGTATCGGCACGCAGCACCAAGTGGCTGGAATTTGTACTCGCGGTTGTTTTGATGCTTGTCGGATTCATTTTGATGGAATCGACCTTTGCGAGAATGGATCACAAGACGATTTTTGAAATGAACAAAGAGCAGATGAACCCGGTCGGGACGATGGAAAAAGTGCGGGTAGAATACACGATGCCTGCGATTGTCGCTCCTGCCGATTCCAAAATCGTGCAAGCCGGACCGATGAATCCGTGGTTTGCTGCACCGAGCTGGATGGAAGGAAAAGACGCTGCCCGCAAACTGAATACGATGCTGTGGTCGGTCATCACGGGTGTGATTTTGTACGGCGGACTGCGCCTGATTTTCCGCAAGCGTCTGGGTGCCTTGATCCAGCCTTCTGTAGAAGGAATCGAGCCGGATTTGCTGGATGAGATCAGCTACCGGGCGATCAGCATCGGCTATCCTGTCTTCACGCTCGGCGCTTTGATTTTCGCCATGATTTGGGCACAGGAAGCATGGGGACGATTCTGGGGCTGGGACCCGAAAGAGGTATGGGCATTGATCGTCTGGCTGTTTTACAGCGCGTACCTCCATCTGCGCCTTTCGCGCGGGTGGATCGGCGCGAAATCGGCCTGGATGTCTGTCATCGGATTCGTTATCATTTTAATTACGCTGGTCGTGGTCAACCTGGTCATTGCCGGTTTGCACTCCTATGCAGGCGTGTAACATACCCCTTCAAAAAGCTGGTGATTTTGCCAGCTTTTTGGACTATATTCAAATGAGTACGATAACATGAGGCCAAGAGGTGTTTTGAATGGAAAAAATGGCACGAATTTTGGTAGTAGACGATGAGGAGCGCATCCGCCGCTTGCTTAAAATGTATCTGGAAAGAGAGAACTTTCTGATTGACGAGGCTGACAACGGCGAGCAAGCAGTAGAAATGGCTGTTGGCAGCGATTACGATATTATTTTGCTCGACTTGATGCTTCCCGGGATGGACGGGATTGAGGTATGCCAGCGCGTGCGCGAGTTCAAGGCGACTCCGATCATCATGCTGACGGCAAAAGGCGAAGAGACAAACCGCGTCCATGGCTTTGAAGCAGGCGTGGATGACTACGTGGTCAAACCGTTCAGCCCGCGAGAGGTCATGTATCGGGTAAAGGCGATTTTACGTCGTTCCTCGGCTACCGCCTACCTCAAGACGGAGACGTTCAACAGCCATTCTGTGCTCGTCTTCCCTGAACTGACGATTGATCACGACGCGCACAAAGTCATTGCGAGCGGACAGGAAGTCAGCCTGACGCCGAAAGAGTACGAGCTGTTGCACTATCTCGCTCTGTCGCCGGACAAAGTGTTCACGCGCGAAGAACTGCTCAAAGACGTGTGGCACTACGAATTTTTCGGTGATTTGCGCACGGTGGATACGCACATCAAGCGTCTGCGCGAAAAATTGAACCGGGTTTCTCCGCAAGCGGCCAACATGATCGCCACTGTCTGGGGAGTCGGCTACAAGCTTGAGGTGCCGAAATAAGTGGACGTTATTTTTCGCAGCGTTGTCGGAAAGCTATGGATGACGATTATTGCTTTGTTTGCACTCGTTTTGACGATATTTAGCCTGTTGCTGGTGCAGTCTTTTGACAGCTTCTACAGCAACCGCCAGACGAAAAATCTGCAAGAGTTGGCGGAAGGGCTGTCGACAGGACTGGCGGCCAGTACCGACAAGCGCGGGGCGCTGGAGATGGCTTCGACGTTTAGTCTCGTTCACCATACCGGAATGCTGGTCTTGAACGACCAAGGCCAGGTGATTGGCAAAAGCGAAGGAACGGGCCTGCCGAACATTCCGGTTGAGCAACTGTTGAAAGACCAGACTTTACACCTGGCTGATGCATTGGCTGGCAAGCATCCCGCTCCGCAACGCATTTATTTGCAGGTGGCCTCGAACAACCCGAACGATCACATGAGCAGCGTGCAAATGCTCGCAGTCGCCGTCCCGCTTGAGGAAAGCCCTGGCAAGCAAGGGGCGGTCGTGATGTACCAGGCCATCGAAGACTTTGATGATACCGTAAACGAAGTGAGATTTTTAATTTTTGTCGTCGGAGTTATCGCCTTCGTTGCTACCACCGTGTTTGCTTTCTTCCTGTCGTCGCGGATTACGATTCCGCTGCGGCAAATGAAAGAGACGGCCCATCGGATCGCGGAAGGCGATTTCCATGCGGAAGTTCCGATTAAAACCGCGGATGAGACAGGTGAGCTGGCCGCATCGTTCAATACGATGGCGAGCAAGCTGAACCAGCTGGTCGATGCCTTGTCCAAAGAAAAGGAACAGTTGGCAAGCGTATTGCGCTCGATGGTGGACGGGGTTGTCATGATCGACGCGAACGGAAAGGTTGCGGTGACGAATCCGCCAGCCGAACGCTTTTTGCGGGACTGGGAATATGAACACCAGGACGAGCCTGTGCCGTTGTTTACGTTTTACCAGCAGGTGGTGCAGACAGGGCAGGAGGTCATCGAGGACATTCCTGTCCAAGGGCGCATTTGGGCGTTGGTGATGGTGCCGCTGAATGACCGGGAACAAATCCGCGGGGCGGTTGCGGTGCTGCGCGATATTACCCAGGAGCGCAAGCTGGACAAAATGCGCAACGACTTTGTCGCCAATGTCTCGCACGAGCTGCGCACACCGCTGTCGATGCTGCAAGGCTACAGCGAAGCGATCGTCGACGATATTGCGACGTCGCCTGAAGAGCACAAAGAGCTGGCGCAGATCATTTACGACGAGTCCGTGCGCATGACGAAGCTGGTCAACGAGCTGCTCAGTCTGGCGCGGATGGAAGCAGGACACGTGGAGCTGTTCCAGGAAGTGTTGGAGCTGCGCCCGTACATGGAGCGAATCCACCGCAAGTTTACCGGATTGGCCCGGGAACGCGGAATTACGCTGTTGCTGGAAGTAACGACGACACACACCGATGTGAATATCGATCCGGATCGGATGGAGCAGGTGCTTACCAACCTGATCGACAACGCGCTCAGACACACGCCAAGCGGCGGCAGTGTCACGATTCGCGCTCGCGGAGACAAGACATTGCTGATCGAGGTCAGCGATACGGGCAGCGGCATCCCGCAAGAGGACTTGCCGTTTGTGTTCGAGCGGTTTTACAAAGCCGACAAGGCGCGTACGCGCGGGCGAGTCGGCGGCACAGGTCTGGGCCTGGCGATTGCGAGAAACATCGTCGAGGCACATGGAGGTACGATTGGCGTGCAAAGCAAATTGGGAGAGGGCACGACATTTACGATTGCCTTGGCGTTGCAGGCGAAAAATAAATAGGAGTGTAGAGAGAAAATGATCAAAACGATCTTGTTTGATGTGGATGGGGTTATGCTCAGCGAAGAACGCTATTTCGATGCTTCCGCTCTCACGGTTTGGGAGCTTTTGTTCAGCCCGCAGTATGCCGGTTTGCAAGGCGAGTCGTTTCATCCGGCGCCAGCGGAAGCGGTTATCCGACGCGTTCGCGAGCAAGTGTTTGTGCAGGATGAAGTGCTGAACTTCATCAAATCTCGTGGCATCAACTCAAACTGGGATATGGTCTTTCTCGCTGTTTCCTACCAGTTGGTCCGATTGATCGAAAGGCTTGTGCCGCATGTGCCGGAAGCGGCAAGTTTGCTTGCTGACGAGCTTGGTCGGCAAGAGCTTGCCCGTCTGCGGCAGTGGGCAAACGACTACACTCCTGATTTTGCAGTCGATTACGCAGCATTTCTCCCTGATTTCGCCAAAAGCTCAGCGCAAAAGGCGGATTTGCTGCTGTATGTGAATCGATTGGCAAAAGAGCGCTGCGGGGTCGAGACGGACAAGTTTTCGGCAAACTGCGCGCTGTGGCAGCTAGTGCAGGAAACGTTTCAAGAATGGTACCTCGGCGATGAGCGCGTAGCGGCTTCCATTGGCCGTGAGACGATGCAGCCAGGCAAGAAAGGTTTTTTGACCGACGAGATTCCCATTGTTCCCCCGACAGAGATGGCGGAGCTGTTCCGCGTGTTGAATGAACGCGGGTACACATTGGGAATTGGCACGGGGCGTCCGACGATTGAGACGCATGTCCCGCTGCGGGCGATGAACCTGCTGGAATGGTTTGATCCGAATCGGGTTGTGACAGCCTCGCATGTTCTCGAAGCAGAAGAGGCACACCCCGACTATGTGCCCTTGTCCAAGCCGCATCCTTTTTCGTACGTAAAAGGCTTGCTCGGTCTGGAGACGCCGCATAGCGATGTGCTTCGTCATCCTCTGCCGATCGAGAATGGAGCGGAAGTATTGGTAGTGGGAGATTCCCTGGCCGATCTGCTTGCGGCGCGCTCCATGGGCTGCCAGTTCGCCGCCACGCTGACGGGATTGTCTGGTCAAAAGGCGCGCAGCAAGTTTGCGGAAGAAAAGGCCGACTACATTTTGGATGACATTCGCGGTCTGCTGACGGTCTTGAACGAAAAGTAAATAAGGATGGCTGAGACGGCTTGGCGTAAGCAAGTTGTAACGTTGCTCTCTCAACAATCGTCCAAAAGGTTCCCATAGAAAAAGACTCCACCGCACTTCATCCCGGTGGAGTCTTTTTGCCATTGCTCAGGAATCAAGCCCAGCGCAACGATGTCAGGCATTGAAAACGGAAGGCGTGGATGAGAAACGCGTTTTTCATATCCTCACGAACGATAGCTTCATAAGTGCCGTCCTCCCGCGAGTAAAACATGACATCGGTATAATCGCGGTTCTCATCGAAAAATTGGCGAACCTGCTTTAGCCGCGCTCGCATTTCTTCCGATTTTACTTCGATGACATAAGTCGTATCCTGCTGCGAGGCACGTTCCTGAATACTGATCATTTTTTCATCAAATGTGTATTGGAGCAAGCATAGCCCTCCTCACCAAATAAAATAGCGCAAGTAGACGTACAAATGCGAGACGACGATCGACATGATCATCAGCGGGAAAGCCACCTTCATGAAGCTGACAAAGCCGATGTGATGGCCTTCCTTGGCTGCCAGCCCTGCGACGATGACGTTGGCGCTGGCTCCGATGAGCGTTCCGTTTCCACCCAGGCAGGCGCCGAGAGCAAGGCTCCACCAAAGCGGCTCCAGATTGGTGATGCCCAAAGCGCCCATTTCTTTGATCATCGGGATCATCGTGGCGACAAACGGGATGTTGTCGACAAAAGCGGAGGCAATGGCGCTCATCCACAAAATCAGCAGGGAGGTCTTCAACGAATCGCCGCCTGTCAGCTGGATCGCCTGACTCGCCAGCTTGGCAATCACGCCTGTTTCCACCAGCCCCGACACGAGGACAAACAAGCCGATGAAAAAGAAGATCGTATTCCACTCCACTTTGCTGATCGCTTCCTCCAAGTAATGCTCTCCGGTGATGAGGAGAAGCAGGAAAGCGCCAGTGAGCGCAATCGTGGCCGATTCGAGATGGAGCGCGCCGTGCAGCATGAAGCCGACAATCGTCAGAGCCATTACCGTCAGCGATTTTTTCAGCAAGACCGAATCCGTGATTTCGTCGCGCTCATTGAGCTGCATGATTCGCGCACTCAACTCAGGCGACGTATGTAGTTGCTTGCGATAAATGAACACGAGACACAAGATCGTCAGCGCCATGATGATGACAATGACCGGGCTTAAATTGACGAGAAACGCCATGAAATCCAGTTCTGGAACCGAACTGCCGATCATGATATTGGGCGGGTCACCAATCAATGTCGCTGTACCACCCGCGTTCGATGCGATAATTTCGCTGATCAAAAACGGGATCGGATTCAGTTCCAGCTGTCTGGCGATGCTGAAAGTAACCGGAACGATCAGCAGCACGGTTGTCACGTTGTCCAAAAAGGCGGAAGCAACAGCCGTGATGATGCTCAAGTACACGAGGATGCGAACGGGCTTGCCTTTTGCCAGCTTGGCGGCGCGAATCGCCACGTATTTGAACACCCCGGTTTTAGCCGTCACCGTCACGAGGATCATCATCCCGATCAACAGGCCCAACGTGTTGAAATCAATGTGATGTATCGCTTGCTCCTGCGAGACGATGCCAAACAGAACCATCAAAATACCGCCGCACATGGCGACGATCGTCCTGTGCAATTTTTCGCTGATAATAAATGCGTAGGTAACTAAAAAGATGCCGATGGCGAACAACGCCTGGTTCGTCATAAGAAACTCCTTTCTTGGTGTAAAATCATCTCGTCCCATTATAGCGCTAACAAAAATAAGGGTAAAGGAAAAGACCCGGCAGATGAATAGCCAGGTCTTTTTGGCGATCAGGAGCAAAAGGGGAGGGCCCCTGTCTACAGTTCGATTTGCGTAACGCTTTTCACTTCAGCCAGCTCGCCCATCGTGTCGAGCAGCTCAGGCGTAAGCGGCTTGTCAACGGAAAGCATCATAATCGCGTCTCCGCCAATGTCGCGGCGGCCCACTTGCATCGTCGCGATGTTCACGCTGTTTTCACCCAAAATGGAACCGACGCGTCCGATTACACCAGGGCGGTCGTTGTGGTGAATGTAGAGCAAGTAGCCTTCTGGAGCCACGTCGATCGCAAAGTCGTCGATTTTGACGATGCGCGCGCCGTATCCGTTGAGGCGCGTACCAGCAACGGTGCGAGTTTCCTGCGTCGTTTTCAGGCTGACGGTCAGCAGGTTGGTAAAGCCTTTGTTTTGCGCCGTTTTTTGCTCCGTAACGGTGATGTCCCGGACTTTTGCCAGAAGCGGTGCATTCACGTAGTTTGCAACCTCGCCCAGGCGGAAGGACAAAACGCCTTTCAAGACGGTGCGGGTCAGCGGCGAAGTATCCACATCGGTCAGCTCGCCGCTGTACTTGATCGCGACCTCGGAGATCGAGCCAACCGTGACTTGTGCGAGGAAATGCCCCAGCTTTTCGCCCAGTTGGAAGTACGGTTGCACCTTTTCCATGACGTGCGCAGGGATGGACGGCAAGTTCACCGCGTTTTTGAACGGCTCGCCGCGCAGCACCTTCAAGATTTCTTCGGACACATCGACCGCCACGTTTTCTTGCGCTTCGACTGTCGATGCTCCCAGGTGAGGAGTGGTAACGACTTGCGGCAAACCTACGAGCGGGTTGTCTACTGGCGGCTCTTCCTCAAACACGTCCAGGGCGGCTCCGGCAACTTTGCCGCTTGTGATCGCTTCGTACAGCGCCTTTTCGTCGATGATCCCGCCGCGTGCGCAGTTGATCAGGCGGACGCCTTCTTTCATTTTGGCAAATTCGCGCGTGCTGATGATGTGGCGGGTTTCTTTTGTCAATGGGGTATGCACCGTGATGAAATCAGCTTGACGGCAAATGTCATCGACAGTGGCGTGGATGACGCCCATTTTTTGCGCGCGTTCCTCGGTCATGAACGGGTCGAAGCCCATGACGCTCATGCCGAATGCTTTGGCGCGCTTGGCAACTTCAGAACCGATCCGGCCCATTCCGACTACGCCGAGCACTTTTTTGTTCAGCTCGACCCCTTGGAAGCTTTTGCGATCCCATGTTCCGTCCACGAGCTTTTTGTGTGCTTGCGGGATGTTGCGGGCGACCGCCATCAGCATGGCAAAGGAATGCTCCGCCGTAGAAATCGTATTGCCGTCCGGGGCATTGATGACCGGAATACCAGCTTGCGTAGCTGCGGCGATATCGATGTTGTCTACGCCGACCCCGGCGCGTCCTACCGCCTTCAAATTTTTTCCGGCCTGGAGAACTTCCGCTGTCACTTGTGTCTGGCTGCGGACGAGCAAAGCATCGTAATCGCCGATGATTTCCAAAAGCTCGGCAGGGGAGAGGCTGGTTTTGCGGACGACTTCCACGTCCTCGGCGTCCAGCAATTGTTGAATACCAAATTCGCTAAGTGGGTCAGTAATCAGAACTTTATACATGTGCGATGAGCACCTCCTGGGCAGCTTTGACACCGGCACCCAGCTCGACTGGGGCACCGATTTGGTGAAGCGACATTTCAATGGCAGAGATCACTTGCAGAACGTCGAGCGGTTCGCAGTAGCCCATGTGTCCGATGCGGAAAATTTTCCCCTTCATGTGCTGTTGTCCGCCAGCGATGGTGATGTTGTACTGCTTCGTCAATACTTTGCGCAGCGCCTCCGCGTCAAAAGCGCCCTGTGGGTCGCAGGAGGTGACGGTGGCAGCGGCATAGGCGTCTTCGGCCATCAGGTTGACGTTCAGTGCGCGCATGGCAGCGCGGGTCATGTCGCGCATCAGCTCGTGGCGCTTGATGATCGCAGGCAGCCCTTCCTCATCGAGTATATCGAGTACCTCGGCCAGACCAAAAATCAGGGAAACGGCCGGAGTGTACGGTGTTGTCTGATCGGCGAGGCTTTTCCGGTACGCTTTCAGGTCGAGGTAGAAAGCGAGCGGCTTGTTTGCCTCAATGACTTTCCAGGCTCGTTCGCTTGCAGCGAGGAAGGCGAGACCTGTCGGCAGCATGAACGCTTTTTGCGAGCCCGTTACGACGATGTCGACGCCCCAGGCATCCATTTCGCAAGCCACTGCGCCCAGGCAGCTGACTGCATCTACGATAAACAGGGCATCGGAATGAGTGCGGATCGTTTTCGCCAGCTCGGCAATCGGATTTTGCACCCCGGTAGAAGTCTCACAGTACGTTGCGAAAACAGCTTTTACTTGCGGCTTTTCTTTGAGAAAAGCTTCGACCAGCTCCGGTGTAACCGCTTCGCCCCACGGTACTTCCAGGCGATGGGCAATCACGCCGTAACGTTCGCATATTTTCGCAAAGCGTTCGCCGAAAGCGCCGCTGATGAGCACGGCAGCTTCATCTCCGGGTTGCAGCGTGTTGACCACGCCTGTCTCCAGCGCGCTGGTTCCGCTGCCTGCGAGGATGTACACGTCTTGGGTCGTGCCGAAATAAGGTTTCAGTCTTTCCGCCGTGCGTGCGAACAGAGCAGAGAATTTGCCGCTGCGGTGCCCAATCATCGGCTGGCTCATCGCCAACTGCACGCGAGGGGGGATGGGGGTAGGGCCTGGAATGCGCAAAATCAATTTGTCAGTGAACATGTCTCTCTCCTCCTAAATAAATCAATAAAAAAACCTCCCGTTCTCACACTGCTCCTATTACAGAACAGTGAGGGACGAGAGGCTTGCTTCGCGGTGCCACCCTCATTCGCTCTTCTTTTCTCAAAAAAGAGCCTTGGCAGGTACATGACCTGTAGAGATAACGGATCTACCGTTCGCGCCTACTTGTGACGACTTCATCGCCTGTTCGACGCAGCAGCTCAGAAGTGCTTATCTGTGGAAGAAACCGCCGATTCGCAGCAATTCATCGGCTCTCTGAGGATTTCTTTGGCACAGCATTTCTTCGTCATCGCTGTTGGTGATGTGGTGTTTCCTAAGATTTGTACTTAAGATATCACGGCAAAATGACAGCGTCAAGCAGAAAAACAAGAAAAAATGAACGATGCCAAGAAAAATAGATTTATCGTTCGTGAATATTAGTTGATTGGAGTGTAGTTAATGGACAAAAACAACCTAAAACCGAACGTTAGGATATTAGTCTCACAAAAAATGGGAAAAACGCGCGAGAATGTTCGGTTTTTCTGCATGATTTTATCTTACCGAAAAATCAAAAAATAAGAAACGGGAAAATGCCGACTGTCCGTTCAGAATGGCGGAGTAGTGGAAAAAAACTGAAAAACCTCTTACATACAAAGTACGTAAGAGGTTTGGTTGCTGGAATACTATTCCACTTTGATAGAATCGGTCGGGCATCCTTCTGCAGCGTCGCGAACGTCGTCTTGAAGGATATCCGGGATTTCAACGCTGTTTGCGTTGTCATCCAACTTGTTGAACGCAAGGCCCTCGTCGTCGTAATCAAAGACGTCAGGAGCCGTGGCGCCACAAGCACCGCAAGCAATACAAGTGTCTTTATCTACCCATGTAGTCATCGTGGTTTCACCTCCCGTTGCGAAGTGGTACGTCCACTATCATAGACCATTGTATGCTCTTGTTCACAAGATTTCAAGATTGAATCAGTCTAAAAATGTACGACTACTTGTAAAGCGGAATTTCAGGGGTACTTAGGACAGAATAAAGCTTGCCATTCAACTTTTTGAAATCACCAGCATGGACAGCATCTGTTGCGTTCAAAACCTTCACTGCCGCGGCCACGTCCTTGATTCCCAGCGTTTGCGACTCAGTAGAGGCCAGGAGCAGATCCAGACGCGCGGTCAAGTCTTCCGGATTGTAGCTGCCCCATTGTTTGTTCGCCGACATAAACAAAGCAGCCAGATAGGTCCGGTAGTGGAACGGATACTGCTTCCACTGTTCCACAGAAACGGTCGCAGGCGCCGCTTTTGGCATCGGCTTTTTCTCGACGTAGGCCGATTCCCAGGCAGCAACCGAATGGTAGACCATTTCCTGGGCCGTCAGCCAGCTGTTTTGGGCAAGCGTCAAGCCGGAAGCGATGACGGCAGGCGTTGAGGCATTACTATTCTGAGCGGATCGGATATTCTCCATACTATCCAAATAAGCCCGTACACTGTTCGTAAATTGCGTGTGGGCTTGTGCCAGCAGTGGGGAGGTCGGGAGCGGCACGGTTTTGTCCAGGTCTTTGATCGTCTGATCGGCTTGTTTCTCCAATTGCTTGAGCGCATCCGTGCGCGCTTTTTGATCGAGGCTGCCCCAGTTCGCCATCGTTTCGAAATGCGCCTGCTTCAGTTCAAGCACGGGAGCGTAAACCGCATAATAAAACCGGATGAAGTCCTGTTCACTGTAAAGCTTTTGTTCGCGCAGCATCTTTTCCTTTTCGGCTTCTTTTTGTTTGGCTTCCATAGCTGCCGCTTGCTCGGCCTCAATGGATGTCTTCATATAATGTGCGCCGAAAAAAAATCCACCAACGGTACATGCAAGTGTTATGATGATCATGTACGCCATCATAAATTCTGACTTTTTCAATCGTTTTGTCATAAAGAAATCCTCCAAATCCAATCCAGTGAAAAGTGTGCAGTCGTTAGGGCCGCAAAAAGAATAAAAGAACAATAGCAAGGAGTACACATGAACAGTCAAAACAGTGTGGCAGAGGAACGAGAGCTTTTATGCGCTGTCGCTCTGAATGCGATGCTTCCTCTGGCGAACGAAAGAACGCTTCAGGCAGCTTACTACATCCTTCGCGGCAGAAAAGCAAACCAGACTCTTCAGGATGTGCATTTGTACAACCTTTATCCGTATTATCGGATGTTTCCGGGTTTTTCAAAAGAGGATTGGGATAAAATTGTTGCAACTTTGTTTCAAAACGACTATTTGCAACCGTGCGAAGGGGAGGGACCAAGTCCCAAACCGACGTTTTTGGTCACGGCGAACGGACGCCAGTTTGCCGAGCATGCTTATGAGAAGTACGGTTTTGCTGTCTGGTTCGCGCCGTTTACCCGCTTTGATTTGGCAGCCCGCATCGAATCGTTCTGGCAGCGGCTGCACTTGCTTGTGCAAACTGTATCGCAATTGCTTGGAAAAGATCTTGGATTCGTGCCGGTCGTGATGGACAAGTCCGTCCAGCAGTGGGTAAAAGAACAGGTCGGGCCAGCGAGGTTGCGGGAAGCATGGGAAGCGGGGCTGTCAGAGGAGCTTTTCCGCCTGTGGGAGCCGTTGCAGCCGCAAGTGCAGGAATTGTTGGTCGCTCAGCTATCTGGCGTCTCGCAAGTGGGGAAGACGCTCGGACAGCTGGCGAAGCAAAAGCAATCGTCCAAAGTGTATCTCACGCTGCTGTTTCGGTACGGGCTGGCTGCCTCCATTTTGCGACTGAGCGAGGAGAAGCAGGCATTTCCCCTGCTTTCACGGCTCGTCGTCCAGGAAAACAAGCTCGATCCACGGCTGAGCGACAGCGCGGCCCGCACGTATGCTTTGGTCCAGCGAGGAATACACAAAGCAGAGATTGCTGCGCAAAGACAAGTGAAAGAGAGCACCGTCGAGGATCATTTGGTGGAGATCGCCTTGCACTGCCCGGAGTGGGACGATGCGGATTACTTGTCTTCGGAAACGCGCGCGGCGATTATGGCCGCCAGCGAGCAGCTGCAAACGAGCAGACTCAGACTCATCAAGGATCGTGTCGGCCCGACTGTCAGTTACTTGCAAATCCGGCTGGCTTTGGCCCGCAGGCAGGAGGAGTCGAATGAATAACGAATGGCAGCAGCAGTTGCAACAGCATTTTGGCTACGGGGAATTTCGACCCGGTCAAGAGTCGATCATAAAGAGGGTGCTGGCGGGAAAAAGCGTGCTTGGCCTGATGGCAACGGGCGGCGGAAAATCGGTGACCTATCAGCTTCCCGCGTTGTTGTTGCCGGGTATCACGGTGGTCGTTTCCCCGTTGATCTCGCTGATGGTCGATCAGGTGCAGCAGCTGCGAACGAAAAGAAAAATTCCGGCTGCCTATCTGAACAGCACACAGGAAGCGGCAGAAGCGCGGGAAGTGCTGCAAAAGATCGCGTCCGGCCAGTGCAAGCTGTTGTATATCTCGCCGGAAAAGCTGCAACAGCCGTATGTCCAGCAAGCGCTCAAACGCGCCACTGTCTCCCTTTTTGCCATCGATGAAGCCCACTGCATCTCTGCGTGGGGCCATGATTTTCGCACGGACTACTTGCGCTTGCCTGATACGGTCAAACAACTGGGGAACCCTCCCGTTTTGGCGGTGACCGCGACAGCTACCACTGCGGTACGTGACGAAATTTGCTCCCTGTTTGGCATTGACCGGGAAAATGTAGTGGTGCAAACGCTCAACCGCGCCAACATTGCCTACGATTTGGCGGAAGTCGGCGGCGAGAGCGAGCGCCGCCAGCTGACTTTTGATCTGATTGACCGGCTTGCGGGGCCGGGGATCGTCTATTGCAGCACGCGCCAGGCGGTAGAGGTGCTCGTGGCAGCTTACCAGCTCGAAGGAAAACGGCACGTAGACGGCTATCACGGCGGCATGAACAGCATGGAGCGAATGCTGATCCAGACGCAGTTTCTGGCGGGAGAGCTGGATGTCATCATCGCCACGAACGCTTTTGGCATGGGCATTGACAAGCCGGACATCCGCTATGTCATTCACTACCAGCTGCCCGCCAGCTTGGAGGCGTATTCGCAGGAAATCGGCAGGATCGGGCGGGATGGCCAGCCTGGCTATGCGATGCTGCTTTACTCCCAGGACGATATCCACCTTCATCAGTACATGCTGGACAAAGAATATCCCACACCCGCGCAGATTCAGCAGTTTTGCCAACTTTACGGTGCGGGAGCGCCTCCCGATCCAAAAGCACTGGCTTCGATTGACATGTCTGAGGAAATGGCAGCGATGCTCACGTTTTATACCGAAAGAGCACTGGTCAAGGCGCAGGTGAGCACGACGACGGAAATGGCGAATCCTGTGCAGGACATTTGGCAGGAGACGGAAAAACGCAAAGCGGTCAAACAGAAAAAGTTGGCTGAGATGAGATCGTACGTACTGACGGATCGTTGTCTGCGCAAGCATTTGAATCAATACTTCGGGGAATCCGACCTCGGCTTTACCCGCTTTTGTTGCTCGCGCTGCGGCTTGCAGCGGGAAAGCTACGAAGGCAGACAGACAGCGCTTTTGCAAAGAGAAGTACAAAACAGTTGGAACTTGCGGCAGGCGTTGGACATGCTTTTGCCGAAAAAATAAGAAGGAGAGATTACGCAAGTGAAAGAAAGTGGGCTAGAGGTGGATGAAGCCACGCTGCGCATGAATCTGTGGCTGACGCAAGGATTGGTCTTGGCAGCAGCGGCGATAAGCAGCTTCTGGGTCCACGGATGGAAAGGCACGCTCGGCCTGTTCAGCTTTCAAGGCTGGCCGGGAATAGGGATTGCGTGCTGTGTAGCAGTAGGCATCGTTGTGCTTAACCTGGTCATGGAGATTTTTTTACCCAAGCGCTGGCAGGACGATGGCAGCTTGAACGAGAAGATTTTTGGAGCCATGTCTCCGGGCATGACCGTCATGATCTGTGTGATCGTCGGATTTGCTGAGGAGTGGCTGTTTCGCGGCGTGATCCAACCGTTTGCCGGAAATGGCTGGACGAGCTTTCTTTTTACGCTCGTGCATGTGCGCTATTTGAAAAAGCCGCTCCTGATCGTAAGCGTATTTGGCACTAGCTGGCTGTTGGGGATGCTGATGGAGCAGCAAATGACAATATGGCCGCCGATTGTCGCCCATATTGTCATTGATGTTTCGCTGGCGTTTTATTTGCAAAGGACACTCAAAAAGGCAAAGGGGGAGGAAGAGTGAATCTGGAAATGAACCAATTGCCGCCTCGACGCTCCCGGCATAATCGGACAAAAACGTCGTCGGTACGGTTTAAAACATGGGTCAAATCAGGACTCTTCGTATTCGGGATTTTGTTTTTCGGATTGATTGGCTTTGAACTGTATAAAGCGAACGTTGCCCGCAGCACAGAAGGAAACACGGAAGCCGTAGAGACACAAGCGGTTAGCGAGAGCGACGAGACGGTGGCGAAGGCGGAAAGCACTCCAACTACATCAGAGAGCGAACCGACTTCGGTTGTTCTTCCGGCTACGCCTGCCGAGACATCAGCAGCAGCCGAGCAAAAAGGGACAGAGGAAGCGACCAGCAAGCCTGCTCCTGCCCCTGTGGAGCCAACTTCGGGCGTTTCTGCCACCCCTGCTCCGGTCACTCCGATCGCGAGCAGCACTCCGGCAACCACTCCCAAAAAGGAAAACAAGCCCGTTCAGACGCAAGCCAAGCCACCAGCGGCGCCCGCGACGGCAACTCCTGTGCAGAAGCCGGCAGAGACGGCGCAAAAACCGCGAGTCGTCAAGCATGTCGTGCAAAAAGGCGAGACGCTGTTCATGTTGTCTCGCAAGTACTTCGGCAACAATTCCAACGTTTCGCGCATCGCTAGATATAACGGCTTTCATACGCAGGCACAGCTTGTAGAAGGAAAAGTCGTGCTTGTCCCGCTCGCTCCGTAATGGTTTCGGAGCGCAGCGGTTATGCTAATGGCAAACCGTTGGAGCAGTGGGGGACTTGCGATGTACGATACCATCATTGTAGGCGGCGGAATTGCAGGACTCCAGACGGCAATTCAGCTCGCCAGAAGCTTGCGGCGCGTGGTCGTGATCGATGCGCCGGGAGGACGATCAGCAGTCGCCAAAGCCTACCGGAACATCCTCGGATTTTCCGAAGGGGTCAGTGGCGATTTTTTTCGTCAGGAAGGGCAAAAGCACGCGGCCCGGTTTGGTGCCGAGTTCATCGTGGATGAGGTTACGGACCTTTCAGTTGCTGCGAATGGAGAGTTTTTCGTGACAGTCAAGGGTCAGGCCAATAAACTGCAGGCGAAAACGCTGGTCATGGCAACGGGAATGGCCGATCCTTTCCCGGCAATTGCCGAGTTGGGCGACTGTCTTGGGCTATCGGTATTCATTTGCCCGGATTGTGACGGGTATGAATGTGTCGAGCAAACAACAGCGGTTATCGGCGATGGCAAGCACGCTGTCCAGATGGCCGAGGAGCTGTCGTATTACACGCGCAGTCTGCTCGTGATCAACCATGGGGGCAGCGCGGTCAGCGACCAGGAGCATGCCATCCTCAACCGTCTGAAGATCGACTACCATGAAGCGCGGGTCGAGCAGTTGGTGCAAGCCGATGGCCTTCTGCAAACCGTGCAGCTTGCTTCCGGCGAAAAGCTGGCTGTGTCACGGGCGTTTTTGGCCTTTCCTGGTGCGACGGCCAAGACCGGACTGTTGCAAGCCTTTTCTGTACATATTGATGAAAAAGGCCACGTAAGAACGAACCCGCGCACAAAGGAGACGGATCATCCCAACGTTTGGGCAGTCGGGGACATCGCTTGCCACTCCCAGCAGGTTGCAATCGCCATGGGAGACGGCGCGCAGGCTGCTATCTGGATTCACAAGCGGCTGCTCGAACAGGAAAACAAGGCGTGAAGCGGACGCAGAAAGACAAACGGCAAAGCGAAGGGGCAACAGGAGAGCGAAAAAGGATTGCGCGAGAACAAACGCCCAAGCATGCGGCGTTTTTTTTCTGTTCGGACTAGGCGCGCCCGGAACCCGAACGAGCGGGATTCAATATATATGGGGGGAAGATAAAAATCGGGAGGCTTCGAAAAATCATGCTGGTCATGGGGAGGAGCTTGTTTGTCGGACTTCTGGCATGGCTATTGGGAAGTGCTGCCCAGCAGGTTTTTCCTGCGAAACATTTGCATGCAGAGCGAATCGGGGATTGGGTGTCGATGTTTCTGTTTTCGCCTGTGGAGATCATTCTGTCTGCGTTCCTGTTCATCGGAGCTACTGCCTTGCTGTTCGGTCTGTTGCATTTTCACATCAGTCAGTACCTGTACGGCCGCATGCTGCAAACGGGCTGGCTCCATGGACCGTTATGCTTCTTCTCCTTTTTTGTCCTGCTGATCCAATTTGTCAAAATGCCCGTTCCCACCTTCCTGGCGGCCACAGTCGCGCTCATGATTGGATGGCGATAACGCGAGCAGCTTTTCCTGGGAAAGCGCAGGAAATGACAGGCTGCTACAAAGTTTGCTTTTCAAACGTCCGAATCGACACGTGTGTGCGAAAGTGCACGAAGAGCCGCGTAGAGTGTCAGGTGGCTATGTTCCCGCTACTAAATGTGATATGATAGGACTACCCCGGATTTTCCCAAATGCGAAAAAAATGGTTGAATGCAGCGCAGGCATTCGTCGGAAAATGCGGAGAACTCTTACAGGCTCAGCATCATATTTTGTAGTACGACTGGATGGCGAGGAGGGACAGTCATGCGTGTTGAACGCCTTGGTCAAGACAAAATACGAATCTTTTTAACGTTTGACGACCTAACAGAGCGCGGGATAGAAAAAGAAGACATGTGGCGTGACATTCCTAAAGTTCATGAACTGTTCAACGACATGATGGAGCAGGCTTATCACGAGTTAGGGTTTGAAGTGTCAGGGCCTGTTGCAGTTGAAGTGTTCGCCTTGCCAGCTCAGGGTATGGTCGTGATCGTTACTCGCGGCAAAACAGGCTCAAAGGACGGAAAAGAAGAAGAATTCGAGGACGAGGAAGTATATGAATTAGAAGTCACCCTAGAGGAAAGCGATCTAATCATTTACGCCTTCCGTGACTTTGAGCATATGGTTGAAGCTGCCCACCGTATCAATGCTTTGCTGACCAATGGAGGGGCGGCCTACTTCTACCAGGGGAAATATCATCTGGTGTTAGAAGAGGTGGAATTGGATCAGGAGCGATACCACAAATTGATTGCGATTCTCTCTGAGTACGGGGAAGCGACGCCGACAACGATTTATGTCCTGGAGGAATATGGCAAGGTTGTCGTTGCCGACGATGCTGTCAAGGAAATATGCAGACATTTCACGTGAGACGCAAGGAAATGGTGAAGTGCCTGGGAGAATAAACAGCACCTAGTGGCTACTAGGTGCTTTTGCTGTCTCGATTATTTTCAGACGCCCATGCCCTCGAACAAGTCGGCTTCTTTTTTGTCAGCGGAAACGGAATAGCTAGGCAGATTGTGCCAGGCCAAAATGTAGTGGTTGCTTGGCGGAACCGCGTCAAATCCGCCGGAAGGAACACCCGGGAAGACGCGCTCTACCGAGAGGTGCTGCGTTTTGTGCGCACGCAGGGCGGCTGCCACTTGCGGTTTGTACTCGGGAGCGTTGATGATGGTAGTAATGTTCTCGATCGGATCGGAAAACGGCGGCTCGATCGCTCCGAACGGTCCATTGGAAGGGCGTGTCGCGTAGTAGAGCTTGCGCACGCTCGTCTCAGCACCCAACGTCTGGACAGCCTTGGTTGTGGCTTGGGAAATCGCCTGATGGTCCGGGTGTCCCGAGATGCCATGCGGGGCAAACGTAACGAGGACAGCAGGCTGCAATACCTCGATCGCTTGATGAATGCGCTTGACCAGCTCGTCGACGGGCACTGTATTCAACAGCTTATCCTGATAATCCCACAGCTTCACGCTCGCAAGTCCGAGAAGGGAAGCAGCCTCTCGCAATTCCTGCTCGCGGTATGCGGGCAATTGTTCGATGGAGCAAAGCGGGGGATCGCCTGGCTTGCCAGCTTGGCCTCTCGTGGCGCAAAGCAAGTGGCACTCTGCCTTGTTTTCCTGGGTGTATTTGGAAATCGTGATGCCGGACGCGAAGGTTTCGTCGTCTGGATGAGCGTAAACGAACAAAATGTTATTTTTTTTCATAAAAACGCCTCCATGAATAAACTTCCAGAATTACTGTTTCCATTATGACATAAATCGATGGGTTCGGTAATGAAAGTGTGCACTTTGGGAACACTACAACGACCAAGCAGTGTGCGTTTTTAGGGACAGGAAGCCGCGTCCGGGCCATTCGTTTGCTGATACAAGCGGCTGGTAAATAGTTGTATTTATATGCAGGCAAACAGAAGAAAACGTTTTCGAAATGGAAAAAAAACTTTTTTTCGCTTCTCATACCTGATACAAGCGTGTATACTAAAGGCTGCATTGACCGATAACATTTTTGAGGTGGTAAGTAATGGGTAATCAAGACGTGGTAACCGAAAGCACCGAAGGGAAAGAAAAGCAAGAAACATTGAACTTGCTGCACTCGACTCAAACGGTGATCAAGGAAGCACTGGATAAACTAGGTTACCAAGAATCGATGTTTGAACTCTTGAAGGAGCCGCTACGCGTTTTGACCGTACGCATTCCGGTTCGCATGGATAACGGCGAAGTAAAGGTGTTTACGGGCTATCGTGCTCAGCACAACGATGCAGTTGGTCCGACCAAGGGGGGCATTCGTTTCCACCCGGAAGTTACTGAGGATGAAGTTAAAGCACTTTCTATCTGGATGAGCCTCAAAGCCGGTATCGTCGACCTGCCATATGGCGGTGGTAAAGGCGGTATCATTTGCGACCCGCGTGAAATGTCCTTCCGTGAACTGGAAAGACTGAGCCGCGGTTACGTTCGCGCAATCAGCCAACTTGTGGGTCCAACGAAAGACATTCCGGCTCCGGACGTCTTCACGAACTCGCAAATCATGGCATGGATGATGGACGAATATAGCCGTATCCGTGAATTTGACTCGCCTGGTTTCATTACCGGTAAACCGATTGCACTTGGTGGTTCGCATGGACGTGAAACAGCAACAGCCAAAGGGGTTACCATTTGCATTCGCGAAGCAGCAAAACGCCGCAACATCGATGTAAAAGGTGCACGCGTTGTCGTTCAAGGTTTTGGTAACGCTGGTAGCTACCTGGCGAAATTCATGCACGATGCAGGAGCAAAAGTAGTAGGTATCTCCGATGCTTACGGCGCTCTGCATGATCCAAACGGTTTGGATATCGACTATTTGCTCGATCGTCGCGATTCCTTCGGTACCGTAACGAAGTTGTTCAACAACACCATCACGAACAAAGAGCTGCTTGAACTGGATTGCGACATTCTCGTACCAGCGGCTATCGAAAACCAAATCACTGCTGCAAACGCTCACAACATCAAGGCGCAAATCGTCGTAGAAGCGGCTAACGGCCCGACTACACTCGAAGCAACCAAGATTTTGACTGAGCGCGGCATTCTGCTTGTACCAGACGTACTGGCAAGTGCTGGTGGTGTAACCGTTTCTTACTTCGAGTGGGTACAGAACAACCAAGGTTACTACTGGAGCGAAGAAGAAGTAGAAGAGAAATTGGAAAAAGTAATGGTTCGCTCGTTTGAAAGTGTTTATTCCCTGTCGCAAACGCGCCGTGTGGACATGCGCCTTTCCGCTTACATGGTCGGTGCACGCAAAATGGCAGAAGCTTCTCGCTTCCGCGGCTGGGTTTAATCAAACAAACGACCCTCCATATATTGAGAAGAAACAGGCTTCGCCTCATGTGGGCGAAGCCTTTGTTTTTTGGTTGAACAAAAGCGGAAAAGCAATGAAAACCCCCTCCTTGTCGAAGCAAAGAGGGGGTTTGTTCATTTCATTTTTATTGATCAAACAACTTTTGCAGTTCCTGGAAGTCGCGCGTCGTCTGCAAGGTGACGATCAGCTTGAGGCGAGCTTTTTGACCATTCAGACCGTTAGAGAAAATAATGCCCATTTCTTTCAGCTTGCGGCCGCCGCCTTCGTAGTCGTAAATGTCCTGAACTTGTCCATTGTAGCAGCGGGACACGAGAACGATCGGGATTCCGCGATCCAGCAGTTGCTGCAGCGTCGGGATGATCGCTGGCGGCAGATTGCCGAGACCGAATGCTTCGATGACCAATCCGTCAATCGGTTGCTCCAGCAAAAATTGCAGCCAAGCTGGCTCCATGCCGGCAACGGCCTTGATCAGCGGCACATTCGCATCGGCGTGGGTGATGTTGTAATGCTCGCGATCCAATGGAGCGTGATGATACTGCACGCTTTTTTTCGCGATTGTTCCGATCGGGCCGTATTGCGGCGATTGGAATGTGGCGACGTTGCTCGTATGGGTTTTCGTCACATGGCAAGCGGCGTGGATTTCATCGTTGAACACGACAATCACGCCTTTGTTCAGACTGGCTGGATCAGCGGCAGCGCGAACGGAGGAAATCAGATTGACCGGACCGTCAGCGCCAAGCTCGTTGCTGCTGCGCATAGCCCCGGTAACAACGATCGGAACATTGACGGAAAGCGTCAGGTCAAGGAAATACGCTGTCTCTTCCAATGTATCGGTTCCGTGCGTGATGACGACCCCATCATACTGCTCCTGGCGAAATTCTTCTTCGATTTGCAGACGCAAGTCGTTCATGATCTTGGGAGTCATGTGCGGGCTTGGCAAATTCAGTACGTTTTTCATGGTGACGTCCGCGTAACGCTCTAAAAAAGGAAGGATTTTGTTTACAGCTTGGTCATCCAGCGGTTTGACGCCTTCTGTGTCATCTACGGACATGGCGATCGTGCCACCAGTATTGACTACCAATATTTTTTTTGTCATGATCTCTCTCCTGTAGCGGGTTTTCATCAACCATTATTCATGGTACGATGAATAACAGCCTTGTGTAAAGGAGCAATAAAAGATGATCGCAATGATCGGCGCGGCAATTGCCCCCGGTATCGCCATCATGAGTTATTTTTACCTGCGTGACAGTCTCGAACCGGAACCGATTTCCATGGTTATCCGGTCGTTTATCTTTGGGATGCTGCTGGTGATTCCGATTATGGTACTCCAGTACATCATGCAGAATGAATGGAACTGGCGGAGCGGAATTGTCGCGGAAATCATCCAGTCCGCTGTAGTAGAAGAGTTTTTCAAATGGATGGTCATCTTTTTCACAGTCTACAAGCATGTGGAATTTGATGAGCCTTACGATGGAATTGTGTATGCAGTCGCCGTGTCGCTCGGTTTTGCCACTTTGGAAAACTTGTTTTATTTGATCATCAACGGGATGAATATTGCCTTCTGGCGCGCCTTTTTGCCTGTCTCCAGCCACGCGCTTTTCGCTGTATGGATGGGCTATTATTTGGGGCGGGCCAAGTTCTCGCAAAACAGCAAGCAGGAAAAAACGTTTCTCTGGCTGTCCATCGTCCTGCCGATTGGACTTCACGCTTTGTACAACGCCATTTTTCTTTCGATCCAAAACTGGCTGGTAGTCATCGTGCCATTCATGCTGATCCTTTGGTGGCAAGGCTTGAAAAAGGTGCAGCGCGCTCATGAATACGGTTCTAAAAATCTTTCTTCGCGTCCACAATAGACGATAAGGAGGAGACGAGACGTGCTGAAATCCGAACGAGCAAAAGTGACCATTCAATGCAATGTATGTGGAGAAAAATTTACCCTCCGCGGTCGCAGGGAACCAGGCGGGCAAGTGGAAACGGGATTCAAGCAATGCTTGTGCGACAACGACCAGCATTTTCGCATTGACGAATCGTAAAAAACAAATAGCAAGCCAGACAAAAAGACCGATGCCAAGCGTATCGGTCTTTTTGTGCTGGAAGCCTCTGGATTGGCGATTCCTCTCGCATTTTCATGCATAATCCATTCTTCCTCCACTAACACTATGCAAAGATTTCAATTCATGCCAAGGAGGACTTATGCCGTGCAAAAAATCTGGATCGCAGGTGTGCTGATCTTGTTCGTGGTGGCAGGCTTTTGCGGGTACGAGATTTTCTCCAATGAAAACAGCGCGGTGGCCGCACGCGGGACACAGATGGCAGCACCGGCAAAGCAAAGCCAGACAAAGTCCAAAGCGAGCTTTCATCCTTCGCGGATATCGGAGAACGACCTCAAGCTGATGGCGAATGCCGTGTACGGAGAGGCCAGAGGAGAACCGTTTGAAGGCCAGGTGGCGATTGCTGCCGTCATTTTAAACCGCGTCAAAAGCCCGTCCTTTCCCGATACGCCATCGGCTGTCATTTTTGAGCCGCGAGCATTCACGGCAGTGGCGGACGGGCAAATCTGGCTGGCCCCGAACGAGAGTGCGCGCAAGGCTGTCAAAAATGCATTGAACGGGTGGGACCCATCGGGAGGCTGCACCTACTACTTCAACCCGGTAACAGCGACGTCCAAATGGATTTGGAGCAGGCCGCAAGTCAAAAAAATCGGGAAGCATATTTTTTGCAGGTAAAGGCTTTTCAATCAGAATAGAAGGAGTGGCAAGGGATGGTATATGGAGCAACGGCGCGCGTCTTGTTACCCATAGCCTTGGTTGCCTTGGTGGGCGCGGGGATGTGGGGGTACCAGGAGCACAACGAAAAAAACTCGGTTTTGATCAAAGCGGAAAACTCGTATCAGCGGGCTTTTCACGACTTGACTTACCATATCGACAAATTGCATGACGAACTGGGCAAGTCATTGGTCGTCAATTCCCGCCGGCAAATGACGCCGACCTTGACCAACGTTTGGCGACTTGCCTACGCAGCCCAATCGGATGTGGGCCAGCTTCCGCTTACGTTGATGCCTTTCAGCAACACAGAGGAGATGCTTTCGCGTGTAGCCGATTTCTCTTACCGGGTTGCTGTGCGCGATCTGGACAAGGAGCCGCTTAGCGACAAGGAGTACGGCACCTTGAAAAGCTTGCATAAACAAGCCCAGGACATTCAGGACCAGTTGCGCAACGTCCAGGCCAATGTCATCGACAAGCAACTGCGCTGGATGGACGTAGAGACGGCGCTCGCGTCAGACGACAAGAAGTCGGACAACACAATTGTAGACGGATTCCAGACGATCGAGAAAAAAGTGCAGGAGTTTCCGGATTTGGACTGGGGAGTGGGCATCCAGAGCCTGGACAAGAAAAAACAGCAACGAATCCAGGGAATTGACGGCAAGCCCGCCACCGCTGAGGATGCGAAGAAAAGCGCACTGGAATTTTTGCGCATCAACGCGTCTGACGCCAAGGTGGAAGTCGACGAGAACGGAAAAGGACAAACGTACACAGCTTACAGTGTCCGCGTCATTCCGAACGGACAGAAAGCGGCGATCAACCTCGATGTGACCAAACGCGGCGGCAAAGTCGTCTGGATGATGAACGAGCGTGAGATCGGGGAAGAAAAACTCGATATGAAGCAAGCGCAAGAGAGAGGCGAAGAGTTTTTGCGCAAGCATGGCTTCGGGGATATGGTTGTTTCCGAGATCGACAGCTATGACCGCAATGCGCTGTTCACGTTTGTGCCCGTCCAGGATGGCGTGCGCATCTATCCGGATTCCGTGACGATTGAGATCGCGCTGGACAACGGAGAAGTGACCGCATTCAACTCTACGGAATACTTGTTCAATCACAAACAACGCCTGCTGTCCAAGCCGCGTCTGTCCAAAGAAGAGGCGCGCAAAAAAGTAAATCCGAGCGTGAAAGTCACCAGCGAGCGGCTGGCTTTGATCGAAGGGAAAAATGACGGCAAAGAAGTTTTGACCTGGGAGCTGACGGGCAGCTTTGAAGGAAATTCATACATGGTGTACATCAACGCCATGAACGGCGACGAGGAAGAAGTCGTGAAAATGGAGACTGGCACAGACCGGGAGAATCAGCAATAAGCGCGGAAAAATGCAAGGGGAAAGCTGAATTTGACGGCTTTCCCTATTTGCTGATTCGAAAGAAAAGAGTATATAATGAGGGGGTGAGAGGGAAAAGGAGGAACATTTGCTATATGATGCTTCCACGAGTAGGACAAACCATACGACTTCACTTCACGGGTTCCTCTGAAGAAGAAACAGAGTTGGATGCTTTCAAAAGCCGCGTCACCGACTTGACAGAAGAGGTAGCTTCTATCGAATTGCCGACCAGTGAAAACACGGGAAGAACCGGGGTATTTCGGCCCGGCACAAGCTGCCTGGTCTGGTACGTAGGAGAGGACGGCTCTCGCTATGAGTTCCATACCTCCATCGTCGGCAGAGAAAGCGCGCATATCCCGGTGCTGTTGTTGCAATTGCCGAATAAAGAGGAGATTGTGCGCACACAACGGCGCAATTACTTGCGTATCGAAACGACGCTGGACATCGCTGTAAAGCATCAGGACCCGATGCGGCGCTATCATTTTTTGGCGCGAACGATCGACATCAGCGGTGGCGGTCTGTCTTTCAGCTGCGACGAGTCCTATCGTTTGCGGGAAAAGGATTTGCTCCAGGTCTGGATATCGCTGCCTAGCCGAACTGGCCAGGTGCAGCATGCATTTGCCGAACTGGAGGTCGTCAGACAAAAGGCGCCGGAAGAGAAGGGCTTGCATCAGTGGATATCAGGGAAGTTTACGAATATCAGTGAACAGGATCGGGTAAAAGTGGTTAGGGCGTGTTACGAAAGACAGCTAGAGCTTCGCAAAAAAGGCGTCGAGGATTGACGCTTTGCCAAAAGGAAGTGACCCCATTGACCAGTCAGTACGACGAGCGTTTTCGCCGATTTTCCAGACGGGTAGAGAAAGGCATCATGATTGGAATTGTGGCCTGCGCCATCGCGCTGACAGCCGGGGAAATCCTGATACAATACGTTCCTGCTCGCGCTTTTCTGATCGAGACAGAACGCTTGGAAGGCGTGTCAGACAAGCCCTAAAGGTTTGCGCATGCTTCCATACTATGGTACTATTATAGATAACATAGAAAACGGCAACGATCGTTTTCGTAGACCGTTTACGGTCATATGTGTGTTTTTCTCCACATGAATGGGAACAGGCTTCGGGCAGAAGCTTTTCTTGTTTTACTCCCTTTCTGAACTACTGTACATAGCAGGTGAGAAGTGAATGAACATAGCAATTGATGGACCTGCGGGAGCAGGGAAAAGCACCGTCGCACAGAAGGTGGCAGGGCAACTGGAATACGTCTATATCGACACGGGTGCCATGTACCGTGCTCTTGCCTGGGGCGTTTCCCACGAGCAGCTTCCGATTAGCGACGAGTCCGCAGTTTCTGCGCTTTTGAAAAACAACAAGATTGGGCTGGTGCGCCAAGCTGGTCGCCAACGCGTGTTCTGGAATGACATCGACGTAACGGATCAGATTCGTTCCACAGAGGTCAGCCAGTACGCCTCTATTGTAGCGAGCTACGGTCCTGTTCGCGAACAAATGCTGGTACTGCAGAGACAGCTCGCCGAACAAGGGAATGTGGTCATGGACGGCAGAGATATCGGAACACATGTCCTGCCTGATGCCGAGGTGAAAATTTTTCTGACAGCTTCCAGTCGTGAACGAGCAGAGAGACGATGGAAAGAACTGCGTGAAAAAGGAACCGAGACAGACCTTGCCGAGCTGGAAAAAGAAATCGAGGAGCGGGATCGTCGGGATACACAGCGAGAGGTGGCACCGTTGCGCCAGGCGGAAGATGCCGTTTTGGTGGATACAACAGGCATGTCGATTGAGCAGGTGGTTGATCACATCTTGCAAATCTGCGAGCGAACGGGAGAGTCTGCCAAGTGACCTATTACCGTTTATTCCGCGGAATATTCCGCATCATATTTTCGCTTGTCTATCGTTGGCAAGTGATTGGGCGTGAACATATACCTAAGGAAGGCCCGGTGATTTTGTGTGCCAACCACATTTCGCTCTGGGACCCGCCTTTGCTCGGGTCCGGAATTGAACGACAGGTACATTTCATGGCCAAGGAAGAGCTTTTTAAAATCCCGGTATTATCTTTTCTAATCACGAAGTTCGGCGCTTTTCCCGTCAAGAGGGGCGCGGGTGATCGGGCGGCAATCCGCACGACGCTCAAATTGCTCGAAGATGGAAAAATCTTTGGAATTTTCCCTGAGGGAACCCGCAGCAAAACGGGTGAACCGGGAGAAGCGATGTCAGGCGTAGCGATGTTTGCGCTCAAATCGCAAGCCGCGGTCATTCCGGTGGCGATTGTCGGGCCGTATCGCGCTTTTCGTCCGATCAAGATCGTCTACGGAAAGCCGATTGATCTCGCCAGCCTGCGCGAAGCGAAAAGCAGCGCTGAAGTGCTGAAAGAGACGAGCGACCTGATCATGACCCACATCAAAGAATTGCGGAGCCAGCATCTTCCCTAAGTCCGGTATAGAATTGACAAAGGGACGAATACTACATTTGCTGGAACTTACTGGCTATGTCAGTGCTAACTGCCAGCCTTCGGGCGACAGTAAAAAATATACTTGCTCCCGCTTCGTGTAATGTGGTTGCTTACAACCTGTACATAGATGGCCTGGGACTGGATGGTATTCAAGGAGGTTTTTTGGATGATGGATGAAACAAACGTAAGCTTGACGGATGCAACAACCATTTCCGTAGGGGATGTCGTAAAAGCGACGGTAACGAAAGTCGAAGACAAACAGGCTCTTGTGGATGTGGGCTACAAATACGATGGCCTGATTCCGATCAGCGAGCTTTCCCCGCTGCACGTAGAAAAAGTGGCTGACGTCGTTTCGGTTGGCGACACGTTTGAAGTGAAAGTAATCAAGCTCAACGATGAAAAAGAAGAACTCGTCGTGTCCAAAAAAGCTGTCGCGATGGAATCTTCCTGGGCTGATCTGGAGCAAAAAATGCAGGCTGGCACCATCATCGAAGCAACCGTAAAAGAAGTAGTAAAAGGCGGCCTGGTTGTAGATGTAGGCGTTCGCGGCTTCATTCCTGCATCCATGGTAGAGCGTCACTTCGTAGAAGATTTCTCCGATTACAAAGGCAAGTCCCTGACGCTGAAAGTGGTCGAGATGGACAAAGAGAAGAACAAAGTGATTCTCTCCCACAAAGCGGTGCTGGAAGATGAAGCAAAAGCGCAAAAACAGTCCATTCTGGATCAAATCCAAGTAGGTCAAGTGCTGGAAGGAACCGTTCAACGCATGACTGACTTTGGCGTATTCGTGGACATCGGCGGAGTAGACGGTCTGGTGCATGTATCCGAACTGGCTTGGAACCGCGTTGAAAAACCGTCCGATGTAGTGAAGGAAGGCGACAAAGTACAGGTGAAAGTGCTCAAGATCGACCGTGAAAATGAGCGCATTGGCCTGAGCATCAAGGAAACGCAAGCGGGTCCTTGGGCGAAAGTAGCGGAAGAGTTCAAAGCAGGCTCTGTGGCTACTGGTACGGTTAAACGCCTTGTTTCCTTCGGTGCTTTTGTGGAAGTGGCTCCTGGAATCGAAGGGTTGGTTCACATTTCCCAAATCGCGAATCGTCGCGTAAACACTCCTGGCGAGGTGCTCAAAGAAGGTCAGGAAGTGCAAGTGAAGATTCTCGATGTCGTTCCGCAAGAGCAGCGCATCAGCTTGAGCATTCGCGCGGTTGAAGAAGAGCGCGTTGAGCAGGCAGAGCGCGCAAGCAAGCGTGAGCAACAACAATTCACGCAAGAAAACAATCAGCCTATGGGCGTGACGCTTGGTGAACTGTTTGCCGATCTGAAAGACAAGTTCAAGTAAGCGGTATAGACGTGAAATGAGGGGGTACGCTTTTGCGTATCCCTTTTTGCTTGGCTGTCAATCAGAGAGGAAAGATAGTTTGACGGGAGGGATACATGCATGGATCGATCCACACGGAAGCTCGATCATATTCGCAACGCGCTGGCAACGGCTGAAAATGGGACAAACTGCTTCGATGATGTCAGTTTTGTCCCAAACAGTGTGCCGAATACAGGATATGAGGAGACGAAGCTTGCGACGGAGTTTGCCACGTTTCGTCTGCCATCCCCTTTTGTCATTAACGCAATGACGGGGGGAGCCGAGGCGACGACGCCAATCAATCAAAAGCTTGCAATTATTGCCAGAGAACGGCAATTGGCGATGGCTGTCGGTTCGCAAATGGCGGCGCTCCGGGACCCGTCCCTAGCTTCCAGCTATCAGATTGTCCGCAAAGAAAATCCACACGGGATCATCTGGGCCAATGTCGGGGCAGAGGCAACGGTTGAGCAGGCGAAAGCAGCGATTGACATGCTGGAGGCGGACGGCCTGCAAATTCATCTGAATGTGATGCAGGAGCTGTTGATGCCGGAGGGAGATCGCGACTTCCGCGGCTATTTGGAGCGCATTCAAAACATCAGCGAAGCAGTAAACGTCCCGGTCATCGTCAAAGAAGTCGGGTTTGGCATGACAAAGGAAACGATGCGCAAACTGCTGGAAGCCGGAATCCGCAGCATCGATGTCGGCGGAAGGGGCGGAACGAATTTTGCCAAAGTGGAAAACATGCGGAGCAGTCACCCGCTGACCATGTTTGAAGACTGGGGCTTTACGACTGTAGAAAGCTTGCTGGAAGCGGACAGCCACATCCACGCCCAGTCGTCCGTTATGGCGACAGGAGGCGTGCGCCACGGGCTGGATGCATTCAAGGCAATCAGCTTGGGAGCGAAAGCGGTCGGTGTGGCCGGAGCTTTGCTGCGGTTGATTCATACAAAATCGCTTGCAGAATGCCTGGAGGAAGTGGACGCGTGGCATCATCAGATTCGGGTGGCGATGACGGCGCTAGGGATTGTGCAGCTGGCAGACGCAATCAACGTGCCGCTTTTGGTTACAGGGAAAACAGCAGAGCGCGCCCGTTTGCGGGGAATCGTGCTTGATCAGTTGGCCCAGCGCTAAACACGGACAAGCGGGTGATTCATGAAAGGGGAGCGCTTGAGGCATACTTTGGGGAGACAACCACAATTTTGAGGAGATGAACATGAACGAGGGAACCATTGCGCTTCTCATCCAGTGGTCTCTGCTTTGTCTTGTCTGGATGGGAAGCTTTGACGCGCAGCTGCGGGAAATGAACATGGAAAGAAGACGCGTGCTTGCCGTGCTTTGTGCGTTTCTGATCTGCTCCTTTGTCAGCTGGAAATTGTTCTTCGCTCCCATCCAGGTGAGTCTCAGCGGAACGTTGTTGCCCCTTTTTGCAAGTGTGGTCCTCTACACGCGCCTCCCCAAAGCGACGAGAAGACTGTATGTGGTAGGTGCGTTAGGCATCTCTGTCATGGTCTTTTGGCTGCGCTGGCTGTTTTTTACCGATCCGATCTTGCTGTTTTGGGACGAGCGGGTCATTGTGCCAGGAATTAGTGTTGCGGTTGCCTTTTCCATCAGCAAGCTGAACGCGGCCCGGCTGTTCGCGCTTATGCTTGCGCTACCGATGGCGGATGCTCTCCACACGCTCTATTTTTGGCAAGCTTCTGGCACGTGCAGCCTGGGGACGGATTATGCGCAAGATCTTTTGTGGAGCGGCATCTCCTTGCTGGGGCTGGTCAGTTTGCTCTGGTCTGCCATTCGTCGGCTGTTTGGACGGAGAGAGACAGAGCCTTCCCATTCCGACACAGGCAGGTGATCGCGAGTGTTTAAAGAGCTGTTAGCCAATGAATTTGTCGTTCCTTTGACGATTGGATTCGTCTTCGGAATCATGTGCAGAATCAATTTGCTGCGAACGGATTATAGGCAATATCCGACCTATCCGCACGGAAAAATTATTCATGTTTCGCTCGGCGTAATCGCTTCGGCATTGGGGGCACTGGCTGTTCCAGCCTTGCTCAAGGAAAACTATACGGCCGTTACCTTTTTAACCGTGGCCGCTCAACAGTTCAGGGATGTGCGCAACATGGAGCGCACGACGCTGACGGAAATCGACAAGCAAGAACTGGTGCCGCGCGGCGGGCCGTATATCGAAGGGATCGCCATGGTGTTTGAAGGCCGCAACTACATGGTGATTTTTACCTCGCTGGTGGCGACGACTGCTACGATTTTGTTCAACTGGTGGGGCGGAATCATTGCCGGAGTCATCGCCCTTCTCATCTCGCGCAAGCTGCGTTCGGGAAAGACGCTCTCCCTGATCGCCGAGACCAGTCCGGCAGAGGTGCGGGTGGAAGGAAAGGATTTGTACGTCGGGGATATTTACATCATGAACGTGGGACTGGAAGATGCGCAGAACATCATCCGGGAGCATGGCGTTGGGTTTATTGTGAGTCCCAAAGACGCCAATGCCAAGGTGACGATCGCGCATCCCGGCCAGCGACAGGCGATTTTGCATGATGTCGCCACGCAGCTTGGCGTGTACACCGATACGGGGGAGCCTTCCTTGACCCCGCTCGTGAAGCGCGACCTGCAATCCGGGCGGCTCGGCGTATTTTTGCTGCCGCAAGAAAAAGACGCGGAGCATGGCAAACAAGTCATCGATGCCGTGCCGATTTTGGAAAGCGTCTTCCGAATGCCGCAAAAGACCAAATTAGCGAAGAAGGAGCTGTAGACCATGACCGGGACCATTTTGGCCGTGATTACCGTGAACAAGGAGAGAATCGCGGGCGGAGCGCCCATTTTCATCGAGTCTACGCACGAGAGCATGCAGCAAACAGCCTTTACGCTGGAAAAGATTCTGGACGCCATGGTGCATGAGGTGAGCAAGGATACCCTTATCATTGTTCGTCACAAGTAGTGTATGGTATGATTAGCTAGTCAAAACGTAAATGAGAGAGAGTGTTGTTGATTATGGGATTACCTGTGGTAGCCATTGTGGGGAGACCCAACGTGGGGAAGTCCACGATATTTAACAGACTGGTCGGCGAGCGCATCGCGATCGTGGAGGATATGCCGGGAGTAACCCGTGACCGCCTGTACGGCAAAGGAGAATGGTTAACTCATACTTTCCACGTCATTGATACGGGCGGGATTGAGTTTGGCGAGACCGATGAAATTCTCACGCAAATGCGCTATCAGGCTGAGCTGGCGATTGATGAGGCCAACGTCATCATCATGATTACCGACAGCCGAACAGGCGTAACGGACGCTGACCTTGAGCTGGCTCGCATGCTGAACCGTACGGGTAAGCCAGTTGTTCTGGCTGTAAACAAAGCGGACAACCCGGACATGCGTGCCGATATTTACGACTTTTACTCGCTTGGCTTGGGTGAGCCGTTCCCGGTTTCCGGCAGCCATGGCCTCGGCTTGGGCGACATGCTGGAGGAAGTGGTTCGCTTTTTCCCGGCGGAAGACGACGAAGAGCGAAAAGAAGACGTCATCCGCGTGTCGATCATCGGACGCCCGAATGTAGGGAAGTCTTCCTTGACCAACGCCATTTTGGGCGAAGAGCGCGTCATTGTCAGTGATGTCGCAGGTACAACACGCGATGCGATCGATACTCCGTTTGAACGGGAAGGTCAAAGCTACGTTCTCGTTGACACGGCGGGTATGCGTAAGCGCGGGAAAGTGTACGAGACGACGGAAAAATACAGCGTCATGCGCGCCATGCGTTCCATCGAGGACAGTGATGTCGTTCTCGTTGTCATCAACGGGGAAGAAGGCATCATCGAGCAAGACAAAAAAATCGCCGGTTATGCCCATGAAGCTGGTCGCGGCGTGATCATCATCGTCAACAAGTGGGATGCCATTGAAAAAGACGACAAAACGATGCAGCGCTTTACCGAGCTGATCCGCGAAGAGTTCAAATACCTCGATTACGCGCCAATCATGTATGTATCAGCCAAATCCAAGCAGCGTGTTCACACGATCCTTCCAAAAGTAAACGAGGTAGCGCAAGCACACTCGATGCGCATTCCGACCTCCGTCCTCAACGATATCGTTACGGATGCAACGATCCGCACGCCGCCGCCATCTGACCGAGGCAAGCGTCTGAAAATCAACTACGCGACGCAAGCGACAGTCAAGCCTCCAACATTCATCCTGTTTGTGAATGATCCGGAGCTTATGCATTTTTCCTATGAGCGCTACATAGAGAACAAAATCCGCGAAGCATTTGTCTTTGAAGGTACTCCTGTTCGGATATGGACGCGGAAAAAAACGTAGGGAGAGGAAACCGCCATGGTGTTATTAGCCTGGGTGCTCAGCTATTTGATCGGCTCAATTAGCTTCAGCTATCTTATTGCCAAAAAAGTTGCAGGAATTGATATTCGCTCACATGGCAGCGGGAACGCAGGGGCGACGAATACGCTTCGCGTGCTGGGGAAAGGTCCGGGTATTGCCGTACTGATCCTTGACGCACTAAAAGGGTTGGCGGCGATGGGAATAACACACCTCATGACAGGTGATGCCGCTGCCTATGCAGTAGCGGGCTTGTTTGTCATCGCGGGGCACAATTGGCCTATCTATTTTGGATTTCGCGGGGGAAAGGGCGTTGCAACTACGCTCGGCGTGGTGCTCGGCTTCTCTCCCCTCGCCTTTTTGATTGCAGCGGTACTGGCTGTGCTGGTTATTGCCATTACCCGTTACGTCTCCCTTGGATCGCTTGTCCTCGTTACGGTGATTCCTATTTCTTTGTACCTGCTGGATAAACCGATTTCCTTTGTTTGGACAAGTTTGGTAATCGCGGTGTTTGCGTATGTTCGCCATTATAACAATATCCAAAATCTTATAGCAGGTACGGAACGGAAGCTGGGAGACAAGTCCAATCGCAAGCTGGGATAGATCTGAATGGGTCTGAATCGTTCTCGCAGAACGAAGGATGGAGGGGGATCTATTGAGAAAAGAGGTTACAGTAGTCGGTGCAGGTAGTTGGGGGACAGCTCTCGCTTCTGTGTTGGCTGAAAACGGCCACCAGGTTCGGCTGTGGGTGCGCGATTCCAAACTGGCTGACGAAGTGAACACAAAGCACACCAATGCCAAATATTTGCCTGAAGTGAAGCTCGCCGAAAGCATCGTGGCGACAACGGATCTGGAAGCGGCTGTTTCCGGCAAACCGATTGTTCTCTTGGCAGTGCCTTCGCACGCCATGCGGCAAATTTGCAGGCAGTTGGCACCGTTTTTATATAGCGACACACTTTTGATCCATGCCACAAAAGGCTTTGAGCTGGAAAGTCTGAAACGGATGTCTGAGGTCATCATGGAAGAGGTGCCTCGCGAAATATCTGGACGGCTTGCCGTCTTGTCCGGGCCGAGCCATGCAGAAGAGGTAGTCCGCAGGCAGCCTACTACAGTCGTGGTTGCGTCCGAGTCGGAGGACAGCATGCTGCGTGCGCAAGATCTTTTGATGAACGCCAATTTCCGGGTGTACACCAACCCGGACTTGATCGGAGCGGAAATCGCCGGGGCGTTGAAAAACATCATCGCACTCGGAGCGGGCATGTCAGATGGGCTGGGGTTTGGCGACAACGCGAAAGCGGCGCTTTTGACGCGTGGCCTGGCGGAAATCAGTCGCCTCGGCATCAAGCTTGGCGCTATGCCGCTTACTTTCTCCGGGCTGGCTGGGGTCGGTGATTTGATCGTGACGTGCACGAGCCGCCATAGCCGCAACTGGCGCGCAGGCTACATGCTCGGACAAGGCAAAAAGCTCGATGACGTCTTGGCGCAGATGGGCATGGTTGTCGAAGGGGTGCGTACGACACATGCGGCACACGCGCTCGCACAGCGGGAGCAGGTTGAAATGCCGATCACGTCCGTTCTGTACGGCATCTTGTTCGAAGGCAAAGAACCGCGCCAAGGGGTAGAGGAACTGATGGGCAGAGGAAAGACGTTTGAAATGGGCTATCTGAATCCGGATGAGACGCAAGCGTAGCGTTTCACACATTTAGGCTCCTGCACATACGATAGGGTGAAAGCCCAGATGCAGGAGGAGAGCGCAGATGAATAACAATCTTTCCAAGCGTTTTTTGGAGCGTTTGCAGGGAAAAGGCAGCGAGAAGGTCGACGAGGGCAAATTGCGGTCGCTTGCGAGTCAGATGAAGCGCAGCGACTTTGAGGATGAAGCAAAGCTTCGGCAAATTTTGCAGACGCTCGCGACCATGAGCGGCAAACAGCTCAATCCGGAAAAGGAAGACAAGATCATCGAGATGTTCCGCAACAAGGAAATCAATTTGAATGACATGTCATCCTTGTCCAAGCTGCTAAAGTGAGAGAAATGGGCGATTATGCCCGTTACCTGCTGTCAAAAGCATCATACAGTAAAATTAGGAACAATCATGGCTCTACAGGGACATGGCTGACCTACAGATACCAAGAAAAAAAGAGGGATCTCATCCCTCTTTTTTTCTTTGCTTGCTTGAGCCGCTCACCGTCTGGGTCAACAGGTTTTGCACCAATGGAGATTGCAGCAGGCCGAGAATTTGCCCGATGTCAATGTTGCCGAGCGGGTTTCCTGAGCCAGAGCCTGAGGCTGCGCTCGATTCATGGGGTGTTTCCACTGCTTTCGCTGTTTCTCTGCCCTTTGCATTGTCTCTCGCTGATTCCGCGTTTCCTTTGCGCTTGGTCGAGACAGGTTTTTCGGCAGCAACTTCCGGTTCAGCCGTACGTTTGCCCAAGTTCTCGATGATTTCCATGGCACCGTACAGCGTATCCATCGTTTCTTCCACCTGGCGAATCGTGGTGCTGATCCCTTTGATGTTGTTGCGCATTTTTGAGACGGAGGATCTAAGGTCCACGGCTGGCAAGATTTTTTTCGGGGTAATGGCTAATGAGACGTCGGCCACTTGGTCGCTCAATTTTTTGCTCGGTATGGGAGCGTACGGGTTTCGCCATTTTCGACCATTTACTTTGTTGCTCAACATTCATCCCTCCCATGGGCGGATTCATCAGAATAGTCTATGCGAACGTCCAGATAGAGGTTCACAAGGTCAGACGAGAGCTGGGAAGTATGGTATAATGAAGCAAAAAATGCAAAGGATGCTGCAAGCCAGATGTATATCGATCCTATGACGAAGATGAACATTTCACTACTGGCCATCGGCCTGATGTTCGTCTGCAATTTGTTGATGATCTTTGCCAGAAAAATGACGAATGCGCTTGTCAGATTTCTCGTGAAGACTTGCGCTTTCCTGATGTTAATCGCGGTATTTGTCATGATTTTGATCGTGATTTTTGTGTAAGGGGAGGATAGGGGATGTCTCAGGTAACACTGATCACTCGCTCAGGAACGTATGAAGTGCCTGTGGAGTTGAATGAGACGATCGTTGCGATTGCCAAAAAACATAAAGTTCCGTGGGGGCATGCTTGCCAGAGAGGCGTGTGCGCTCAGTGCCGCACGCAAGTGGTAGAAGGCGCGGAGTACCTGAGCGAGATCACGAGCGAGGAAAAGCTGCGCCTGCGCAAAGCAGAGCGGGCCGAAGGGTTCAGACTTGGCTGCCAAATCAAGATCGTCGGGCAAGGAACGGTGAAGCTGGCCCATCGCCCGTATTGAAAAAGGAGTGACGACATGGGGAAGGTGACTTTTCTTCCCGGCGGTAAAAGCGTGAAAGCGAGGGCGGGCCAATCGCTTGTCAGTGTTGCTGGCAATGCCCGGATCGTGATCCCGCAAAGGTGTGGAGGCCACGCCTCCTGTCTGATGTGCCGTGTCATTGTGGAGAGCGGAGAACTTGCTCCTCCTACCGTGCTGGAGCTGCGCAAAATGCCGGAGCAGGACTTGCGGCAGGGGGTGCGCCTGGCTTGTCAGGCCAAGGCGACAGAGAACGACTGCACGGTCCGAATCCCGGAGAGCCGGTTAAAATCGGTGGTGGCTGCGGCACTTGAGCGACAGCGCTTGGAAAACGAAGAATGAGGGTTTGAGGTGTATACATAAGATGTGGCAATCATGGCGTAAAACTTTCAAGCTGACGATCAGCTTGTGCATGCTTTCTGTTTTGTTGTCCGGATGTTTGTATCCGAACGAGCGGAAGGCGGAAAATCAGGTGCCCAGCTCATTTTTTCTGGAGGCGGCGCAAAAAGGTATCGACGAGTTCAAAAAAGATACCGCTGTGCTCCCGATTGTGACGAAACCGCTGGACACTCCCATTTTTGAGAAATACGAGATTGATTTTCGCAAAATGATTCCCAAGTACATCCCGGATGTGCCTGGAAACGCCTTTGAAAAGGGCGGGCTGTACAAATACATCCTGATTGACGTGGAGACGAAGCCAACCGTCAAGCTCATCCATCTAGGGGCTGTCAGCACGGTTGCCGATGTACAGACGGCTGTAGACCGCTATCGCGGCTATTTTAACAAGCTGCCGGTGCAAGCCGACCTCGGCAACGGCTACTACTCGATCGACCATACGGAGATCGGTGTGAAGGCGTGGCAAGTGCCATCGACCATGGGCAATTATTTGCTGCCGCTGGTCATGAATGCGGATGGGCAAGTAGGAATTGACTACGCGGCAGATATTGCGACGATGCTGCGCGAGAACAAAGCGACTGTCACGCCAAACACAGACCCGAGATACGTCCTGTCGCGCGTATCGATGTTTGTTCCCGCCAAATCGTTCCCGTACGAGTTGGTAGACGGTGAGCCGAGGCTGCTGCAAATCAAATAGCGAACACAAAAAACAACTCTGATCGGAGTTGTTTTTTTGTTCTAGTTGGTCCAGTCGCACATATACTTGTACTGTCCACGAAACTAGTACGAGATTCCCTACGAAAATACTGACGGTCAGGGATAATTCGGAAAATCGGTCATAGTGTAAAAATAGACAAATAGAAGGAGGTCATCGATGGTGGAACGAGTCGACATCTTTAAAGACATTGCCGAACGGACGGGCGGAGACATCTACCTCGGGGTAGTAGGCCCGGTTCGTACGGGAAAGTCGACCTTTATCAAGCGGTTTATGGAGCAGGTCGTCATCCCGAATATCCAATCGGAAGCAGAGCGGATCAGAGCGACAGATGAACTGCCGCAGAGTGCTTCTGGCCGAACAATCATGACGACAGAGCCGAAGTTTGTTCCGAATCAAGCCGTAAACGTACATGTGACAGAAGGACTCAGCATCAATGTCCGCCTCGTTGACTGCGTAGGTTATACGGTTCAGGGGGCAAAAGGCTTCGAGGATGACAACGGTCCACGAATGGTGAACACTCCGTGGTATGAGGAGCCAGTGCCATTCGAGGAAGCAGCTGAAGTCGGAACGCGTAAAGTCATCCAGGAGCATTCGACTATCGGAATCGTTGTTACGACAGATGGCAGCATCGCGGAAATTCCGCGTGTAGGATACATTGACGCGGAGGAGCGGGTCGTCAATGAACTGAAGGAAGTGGGCAAACCGTTCGTCATCGTGGTGAACTCGACGCGTCCACGCTCTGACGAGGCGCAAAACCTGCGTTTGCAGCTTCAGGAAAAGTACGACGTGCCAGTAGTGGCCTTGTCTGTCGATCACATGACAGAACAGGAAATCCTCCTCTTGATGCGTGAAGTGCTGTTCGAGTTCCCTGTGCATGAAGTAAACGTGAACCTGCCTAGCTGGGTCATGGTGCTGGAGAACGGCCACTGGCTCCGTCAGAACTATGAAGAAGCCGTACGTGAAACCGTGCAGGATATCCGCCGGTTGCGCGACGTGGACCGCGTCGTCGGCTTCTTCAATGACTATGACTTCGTGGAGCGGGCGTCTCTTGCGGGAATGCACATGGGCCAAGGGATTGCGGAGATCGACCTGTTCGCGCCGGATGAACTGTATGATCGCATCCTGATGGAAATCGTGGGCGTCGAGATCAACGGCAAGGACCATTTGCTGAAGATTATGCAGGAATTTGCCCACGCCAAGCGAGAGTACGACCAGGTAGCGGAAGCCTTGCATATGGTGCGCAGTACGGGCTACGGAATCGCTGCTCCGTCGCTGCATGAAATGACCTTGGACGAACCTGAGCTGATCCGCCAGGGACCGCGTTTTGGCGTCAGACTGAAAGCGACTGCGCCATCCATTCACATGATCCGCGTCGATGTCGAATCGGAATTTGCTCCGATCATCGGGACCGAGAAGCAGAGCGAAGAGCTTGTCCGTTACTTGATGCAGGACTTCGACAAAGATCCGCTGTCGATCTGGAATTCGGACATTTTCGGCAGATCGCTGCACTCGATTGTGCGGGAAGGCATCCAGGCAAAAATTACGATGATGCCGGACAATGCGCGGTATAAATTGCAAGAAACATTGGGGCGGATCATCAACGAAGGCTCCGGCGGTCTGATTGCCATCATACTTTAAGGACTAGGTAAATAGACCTAGACAATTGATTCCAAAAGGGGGCACCCGGCGTGACGGGATGCCTTTTTTTCTTGTATTTCGTTCAATTTCGACAGGAGGGGCTTGAATTTAAGAAATCGGTGTATTACTATAAGCTTGTCAGATCGGTAAATACCACCAATCGTGTATAAAACGCTTCGTTTCGGTTAAGAAAAATAATAGCTAGGACTTGGTGTTCTTTGAGGGGAGGTGAAGAAAATGAACAAAACAGAATTGATTGCAAAAGTGGCTGAAACCACCGAACTCACCAAGAAAGATGCAACTAAAGCAGTTGACGCTGTTCTCGATGCAATTGCTGATGCTTTGAAAACTGGTGATAAAGTCCAACTGATCGGCTTTGGTAACTTCGAAGTTCGTGAGCGCGCGGCTCGTAAAGGTCGTAACCCACAAACAGGTGAAGAGATCGAAATCGCTTCCAGCAAAGTACCTGCGTTTAAACCAGGTAAACAACTCAAAGACTCCATCAAGTAGTTGTTTCTTTTGAGAACGAAGCACTTACATAAAAAAATCCACATTGATGAAATGTGGATTTTTTTTAACGTCCGGGATGCGAACGTTTGTGCACGTGAGGACGGCTGCCCTTTTTGGTTGAAGACAGGCAACAAAGGGCGGACAACTTTGGCTTGGTGTACATACAGTTGTCTTGTCAGATGTTTTTGTTTTTTTGAAATGAGTATGGTAAGATTGGCGTGGGTTCGGCTGCGTACAACGGAGCATGACAAACGGATCTGGTCAGGGCCAGCCGGAGAAGCCGCAAGCTTCGCAAACGGGATGGGCCGCTAGGTAGGAGGTACAAATAATGAACGTTGATTTGGATAAAATTCAACAGGCTGTCCGCATGATTCTGGAGGCGGTCGGAGAAAATCCCGATCGCGAAGGATTGCTGGATACCCCTAAACGCGTCGCAAAAATGTATGCAGAAGTATTCGAGGGCATGCATATCAACGAGGAACAGTACTTTGAGACCGTTTTTAGCGAAGATCACGAAGAAATGGTTTTGGTCAAAGACATTCCTTTTTACTCCATGTGCGAGCATCACCTGGTTCCGTTTTTCGGCAAGGCGCATGTGGCCTATGTTCCGCGCGGTGGACGGGTTGTCGGTTTGAGCAAGCTGGCGAGAGCGGTTGAAGCAGTAGCCAAGCGCCCGCAGCTGCAAGAGCGAATTACGACGACGATTGCCGAGTCGATCGTCCGCAAGCTCGACCCTCATGGCGTGATCGTCGTGGTTGAAGCAGAGCATATGTGCATGACCATGCGCGGCGTGAAAAAGCCCGGCTCGAAAACGATCACCTCTGCGGTGCGCGGCATGTTTGAAAAAGATGCGGCGGCGCGTGCAGAAGTATTCAGTCTCATCCGCTCCTGATCGGACAGGCGCTAGGCCTGGGATGAACTGCCAAATCCAGCAATTTTCTATTGACTCTACAGGTAAAATATTGTAAAGTACAGATGTACAGTCGGGATGTGGCGCAGCCCGGTAGCGCGCACCCTTGGGGTGGGTGAGGTCCAGGGTTCGAATCCCTGCATTCCGACCATCTGAATAAAAAACCAGGAAGCCTTTTGCGAGGCTTCTTTTTTTGTTCTTGACAATTGCCATTTTTGCTATTGGCTTCCTGATCTTTCTTTTTTATAATAGTAGGGAGACAAGCAAGGGAAGGGTTGTTTAGTGCCATGAAGGTGCCTGTATCGCTTCAGCCGTATTTACAATCAACACAGCAATCCTATTCAAGCAATCGCGCAGCTTCCTCCTTGTCCTACGAGGAGCAGGATCTCTTTTCTGACGTGTTGCAATCACAGTTGGCGCAAGGACAGCGCGTCATCTCCTCGCAAGAGATTTTGGCCAAGCTCGACGGCAGCAGAGAATGGAAGCTGGCCGCAGACTATGAGTCAGAGTTGAATCCGACGATGGAAAAAGGAGCAGCGGTTGCTCCCGGAGCTATTTTGGAGAAAATTGAACGAACCGCCAAATCGCTTGGCGTCGATCCCGATCTGATCCGGGAAGTCGTCAGAGCCGAGTCGAATTTCAATCCGAATGTCGTGTCCAAAGCGGGTGCCAAAGGTTTGATGCAACTGATGGACAAAACAGCACAGGCGATGAGTGTCCGCAATTCATACGACCCGGATGAAAACCTGGCGGGTGGAACGAAATATTTGAAATCGCTTCTCGACCGCTACGACGGCAATGTCAAGGTGGCGCTGGCGGCGTACAATGCAGGTCCGGGCCGGGTAGGCCGTCTGGGTATCGACAGTGACGAGGAGCTGGAGGCAAAGTACAGCCAGCTGCCTCGGGAAACGCAGAAGTATGTAGCAAAAATCATGGGCCGTTTGGAGACAGACGGGACATCATACTAGACGAGGCGCATCACGCACTGGTCAGGAGGAAACAACTTGTCACAGCCAACAATCAACCAGGACTATTTTGTCGTCAAAGCCAAGGAAAACGGCGTGCATGTCATCGGGCTTACGAGAGGCTCGGACACCCGTTTTCATCACACAGAAAAGCTCGACAAGGGCGAAGTGATGATCTTTCAATTCACGGAGCATACTTCGGCCATCAAAGTTCGGGGAAAAGCCGTCATTTACTCGCAGCACGGTGTTGTCGATACGACAGAATAAACAGCTCCAGCGGAAAAGCAGGCATAGCCTGCTTTTTTTGTTTGTACAATGGTGAAGAGGAGGGATGTCTATGCCGCGCCAACTGCTCATGGCGATCGCTGTTTCCACTTTTCTGGCTCTGATGCTGTCGATGGTCCCGAGTGCTTTATGGAGGCAGGCAGATGTGCCCACTTTTCAGACATCACACCCTGTTCAGCTGAGCGAGCGAAATGTCCTGGATTTGTTTACATTGACGCCCACACATTATAAAATGAAGCGTATAAAATGGGAAAATCCGTCGGTTTATGTCGATTTGATCGTGAAACCGGGTGAAAAAGTGGATGAAAGTCAAGTTTATCGTGATTTTTACGGATTGACATACGGCTTGCTAACGCACACGGATAATGTTGGTCAAGTGTATTTCCGTTTGCTGGAAGAAAGCGAACAGCCAAAAGAGTCGAGACTCCTTGTTGCCATTCAAACAACTGGGGCGAATTTGAAGTCATTGTCCAAACCGGCGGCGGAGATCGCCGATGTGGATTCGTTTGTGAAAAACACATTTCCCGTGCGAATCGATCCGTATTTTTATGAGAGAATTAGTCCCTGATGGTAGAAGTATGGTATGATAGCAAGGACGGCCTTTTGACCGGATGGTAAAGGTAGACGGAAGTGTACGGAACAGGCAGACATCTTTAGGTTGCGCAGCTTGTGGAGGAGGACGCATGAGCAAAGAACATACCCCCTATGTAGAAGAGGTTCGATCGATCATCGAGCAGATCTACAAGCGAACCACCCATTCCTATGTAGAATATTACGTGGACGTTCCTTCCATGGCGGAGAATCGCCTGGAACTCTTGTATTTGTTTTTGCTGGAGCAAGGCATGACGAAGGAACGGGCATCCATTTTCTGCACAGCGACTGGACTTGTCCAGCTGGGACTGGACATGCATGAAAATGTGGAAAATCAATACGAACATTCCTTGAGCGCAGAGCGAAACAGACAGTTGACTGTGCTCGCCGGAGATTACTACAGCAGCCGCTACTACAACCTGCTGGCGGAAACGGGCGAGATTGAAGCGATTCAAGTGTTGTCCGGAGCCATTCAGCGCGTGAATGAAGCCAAAATGAAGCTGTACATTGCGGGACGCGATTCCAGAAGCTTGTCGGATGAAGAGTACTGGGAATTGCGCAACGCCATCGACACAGGTTTGTACGTAGCAATCGTAGAGAAGTATGCCGATTCGGATGATCGCCGCCGCCTGTGGGTCGATCTGATGAAAGAAACGGCCAAGGTAGAAAGCGTTATCGGAGAGTGGGAGCAAATCAAGTGGCAAGAGCAGGTTCCCTTTGGTTTTGCTCGTTTTTTGCTGCAAAAACCGGGTGCTACGCTTGCCCAGGTACTGTCGGGCGTTGAGATGAAAGCCATGGAAATGATCGGCATGTGCGAGCAAATGGTGCGTTCGCTGCCAGCAGAAACACGCAATGTGCTTGCTTCCATAACAGCTCGTTACTCCCATCGAGTGAATCGCCTGAAACGAGTTATTGAGGAGATGTAGCCTAGTGGACCAGACACAAATGAACGAGAAGGCAAAATACGTTCACTCCGTATTTGAAAGCATCGCGAGCGACTACGACAAAATGAACAACGTCATCAGTTTTGGCAGCCATCTGGCCTGGCGCAACTACACCATGAAGCAGATGAACATTCAACCGGGCCATACCGCATTGGATGTAGCCTGCGGCACGGCGGACTGGACGATCGCGCTTGCCAAGGCAGTAGGGAAAGACGGCCGGGTGGTCGGGCTCGACTTCAGCCAGAACATGCTGGATGTAGGCGCGTACAAGGTGGCGAATGAGGGAGTCAGCAACAACGTCAAGCTGGTGAATGCCGATGCGATGAATTTGCCTTACGAGGATAATACATTCGATTTTGCCACGATCGGCTTTGCCCTGCGCAACGTTCCGGATGTGCAGCAAGTGCTCAATGAAATGGCGCGCGTAGTCAAACCGGGCGGGAAAGTCGTTTCTCTGGAAGTGTCCAAGCCTCCATTCATTCCGTATCGCAAGCTATTTTACTTATACTTCTATAAAATTTTGCCATTGATTGCGAAAATGACCGTGAACAAATACGAGGAATATGCCTGGCTTCCGCACTCGCTGACCAATTTTCCGGACAGTCGTGAGCTTGCCGGGATGTTTAGAAAAGCAGGCTTGGACCCGGTTCAAGTCAAGCTGTTCATGGGCGGCGTATCCGCGCTGCACATTGGCACGAAGCCGTAACCGCCTCGACAACAACGGTATTTTTTCAGTAGATAGGAAGTGTCATAGATGGGTCTACGTAAATTGAAAATCATCTTGGAAATGATAAAATTCGAGCATTCCCTGTTTGCTTTGCCGTTTGCTTTTATGGGGGCGGTTTTGGGAAGTATTGTAGTGGAGAAGGCGTGGCCGACCTGGATGGAGATTTTCTGGGTGACGGTTGCGATGGTCGGGGCGCGCAGTGCAGCAATGTCGTTGAATCGGCTGATTGACCGCGTCATTGACGCCAAAAACCCGCGGACAGCTACACGAGCGATTCCGGCGGGGCTTATTTCCGTCCTGGAAGTTGTTTTGTTTATCGTCGTTTCGTTCGCCGTGCTGTTCATTGCGGCGTTCCAGTTGAACGATTTGGCAGTCAAGCTGTTGCCGCTTGCTGTGTTTGTCCTGGTGCTGTATTCCTACACCAAACGCTTCACCTGGCTGTGCCACTTTGTTTTGGGAGTAGCAATCGGGTTCGGACCGTTGGGAGGATGGGTCGCCACGACAGGCCAGGTAGACGCGGTTGGCTTGCTCCTGTTTGTGTCCGTTCTGTTTTGGACGGCGGGCTTCGATATTATTTACGCCTGCCAGGATGCTGACTTTGACCGCAAGGAAGGGCTGTTTTCCATGCCGAGCCGCTTTGGGGTTGCCAGCGCCTTGGTTGTGGCGAGACTGTGCCACATCATCACTTTTGTTGGACTGATGTCGCTGTATGTAGTGGCTGACTTGTCGATCTGGTTCCTGCTCGGCGTACTCATTTCCGGTGCGATCCTGATCTACGAGCACACGCTGGTGAAGCCGACGGATTTGTCCAAAGTAAACGTTGCGTTTTTCAACATGAACGGCATTTTGAGCGTAGTCATGTTCGTGTTTACTATGATTGATCTGGTGATCGCATGAGCCAACAAAAATGGGTAGTCGGAATTACAGGGGCAAGTGGCGCGATTTACGGTGTGCGTGTGGTGACCGAGCTTTTGCGCGCAGGTCATATCGTTCACTTGATGATTACCGAGGCAGGCTGGCAAGTCTTTCACGATGAGCTGGACTGGCATTCAGACGACCGGGAAGGTTTGCTGCGAGAAAAGCTGCAACAATCCTTCCCGGGAGAGCTGCACTACTGGGGGCTTCGCGATTTCAACTGCCCGGCGGCGAGCGGATCGTATCGCTGCGACGGCATGATCGTGGTTCCGTGCTCGATGGGAACGGTTTCCGGGATTGCACACGGCGCTTCGGGCAATTTGCTGGAACGCGTCGCTGACGTTATGATCAAGGAAGGCAGACGACTGGTCCTCGTTCCGCGGGAGACGCCGCTCAATGCGATCCAGCTGGAAAACATGCTGACATTGAGCAAGCTGGGTGTGCGGATCTTGCCAGCCATGCCTGGTTATTATCAAAAACCGCAAACGATGGATGACTTGATTAATTTTGTCGTGGGGAAAGCTTTGGATGCACTTGATGTACCACATTCGCTGTTTCGGCGTTGGGGGGAATAGACGCATGCAAAAGTCTTTGCGGATCGGGCAAATCTTGTATACCAACGTACTGCCTGTTTACTATTATTTTGAACAAGCAAAATTCGAGGATCGCATCGCGTTCATCCGCCAGGTGCCTGCCCAGTTGAATCTGGCGATGGCCAAAGGCGAGATTGACATGGGGCCGATTTCCTCGTTTAGCTATGCTGAGCATGCCTCCCAATATGTGGCATTGGCAGACCTGTCTGTCAGTGCCAACGGGAGAGTAGGCTCCCTTTTCTTATTCAGCAAAAAGCCGATTGAGCAACTGAACGGGGCCAAAATTGCCCTGACCAACACGTCGGCAACGACAGTGAACTTGCTGAAAATCATTCTCCACAAGTTTTACGATTACGAGATCACCTACGTTACACAAGAGCCGAATCTCGCACACATGCTGCAAGATGCGGATGCTGCCCTGCTCATTGGCGATGATGCGATTACCGCAGAGCGGACAGCTGGTGAGCTGCACGTATACGATCTCGGCGAATTGTGGCACCGCTTCACAGGCTATTCCATGACGTTTGCCATTTGGGCGCTGCGACGCGAGGTGATTGACGAGCATTTTGCGTTGATTGCGGAAGTGCACGCCTCTTTTTTGACGAGCAAGAAGAAGACGAAAGCAAATCCTGGCCCGTTGGTCGATTACGTATGCACGCATTTTGGCGGGACAAAAGAGGAGTGGCTTCGTTACTTCGCGGGACTGCAACACGATTTTGGCGAAGTGCAGCGGGTAGGACTGGAGTATTATTACCGATGCGCGGCAGAGCTGGGGCTTCTTGCGGCACCCGCGACAGTCGAGTTGTGGCAGGCGGATGGCCACAAGACCAATATTACGCTTGCGAGATAGGTGGAACGGATAACGGATGAACCTAGTCGATATTTACTTCAAGATGAAAAAGGATGTCCAGTACATTGAAGATGAGCTGGAAAAATCGATTGATACGGATGTGCGGGAACTGTATCAGTCCTCGACTCATTTGCTTAAAGCTGGGGGAAAGCGCATTCGTCCGGTTTTTGTGCTGCTCGGAGGCAAATGGGGCAAGTACGATGTAAAAGTATTGAAGCACGTAGCTGTGCCGCTTGAGCTGATTCATATGGCTTCGCTGGTGCACGACGACGTCATTGATGACGCCGACAAGCGACGGGGCAAAGACACGGTGCGCATGAAATGGGACAACAAGGTGGCGATGTACGCAGGCGATTACATTTTCGCCCGTGCGCTTGCAGTCGCTTCCCAATTGCCGAATCCGAAGCTGCACCAGATTTTGTCCAGAGCGATTGTCGAGGTGTGCAAAGGCGAGATCGAGCAAGTCAAGGATTTGAACAACTGGGATCAAAACTTCCGGACGTATTTGCGCAGAATCAAGCGGAAAACGGCGCTGCTCATTGCGATCAGCTGTCAGTTGGGTGCCGTTGCCAGCGGTGCTACTGAAGAGCTGGTACGCAAAATGTACTGGTACGGGTACAACGTGGGGATGGCTTTTCAAATTACCGATGACATTCTCGATTTCACCGGAACGGAGAAGCAGTTGGGAAAACCGGCGGGGAGCGACCTTTTGCATGGAAACATCACGCTGCCAGCCCTTTACACCGCTTTTCATGGCAAGGCGAGCGGACAGTTCCAGGAGTGGATCAAGGAAAATACGTTTTGGGAGCACACGGACGAAGCGATTCGCCTGGTGCGGGCTGACGAAGGAATCGCATTTTCCCAGCGGCTGGCCGAGCGCTATATTGCCCGCGCGCATGCCATTATAAGCGATTTGCCCAATACGCAGGCAAAAACATCGTTGACAGGAATTGCTAATTTTATCGTCGATCGCAAATTTTAATGAGATTTTAACGGTCTGACTGTTGCTTGACCACCCCAGTTTTGATAAAATTTTCGTTGGTGTTGTATACACCAATACATAGCTTTGATGGAGGCATACTTACAATGGAAAAAACATTCCTTATGGTAAAACCTGACGGCGTACAACGTAACCTGATCGGAGAAATCGTATCCCGTTTCGAGAAAAAAGGCTACCAACTCGTTGGCGCTAAGCTGATGACTGTAAGCCGCGAACTGGCTGAAGAACATTATGCTGAGCACAAAGAGCGCCCATTCTTCGGCGAACTGGTTGACTTCATCACTTCCGGTCCTGTATTCGCTATGGTATGGCAAGGTAACAACGTGATCTCCACAGCTCGTGCTATGATGGGCAAAACAAACCCGGTAGATGCAGCTTCCGGCACAATCCGTGGCGATTTCGCTACTTCCGTTGGCATGAACATCATCCACGGTTCCGATTCCCCAGAAAGCGCTGAGCGTGAAATCGGTCTCTGGTTCTCCGCTGAAGAAGTTCTCTCCTTCGAGAAAACAATCCAACGCTGGATCTAAGATATCACCACAAAAACCCCTTTTTGGGGTTTTTTCTTTTTTTCGTCAAAAACTCCCGCGAAATGGATAGGAATTTGGCGAACGATAGCGAAATGATGAACAACAGGTATGAAAGGGGGTACGATTCTGAATGGAAGATAAAGACTTTCTCCAATTTATTGCAAGCGTTAAAAAAATGACCGGAATTGATCTTGCCCTCTACAAGGAAGCACAGATGAAGCGGCGCCTGACTTCGTTGCGGCAAAAGCGGGGCTACGGCACGTTTGTCCAATATTTTGATGCGATTGCAAAGGACAAGGAGCTTTTTTACGAGTTTCTCGATCGGATGACGATCAACGTCTCCGAGTTTTTCCGCAACCCAGGTCGTTGGGAGGTGCTGGAGAACAAAATTTTGCCGCGGCTTGCCAAGCAATCGTCGCGTGTCAAGTGCTGGAGCGCGGCTTGCTCCACTGGCGAAGAACCGTACACGCTCTCCCTGATTTTGCTGCGCAAGCGTCTGGATGCTACCGTGCTGGCATCGGATATCGATGAGGGCGCTTTGTCCAAGGCAAAGCAAGGCGTGTATACAGACCGTTCCTTGCAAGATTGTCCGAAAGAGCTTGTGGACAAATACTTCGTCAAAGACACGCTCAGCTACCGGATTTCCGAAGAGGTGAAAAAGCGTGTCACGTTCAAAAAGCATAACTTGCTGGCGGATACGTTTGATACCCAGTTCGATTTGATCATTTGCCGCAATGTGATGATCTATTTTACAGAGGAAGCCAAGCACGAGCTGTACCACAAATTCAGCCGGGCGCTCAAACCGGGCGGCGTGCTGTTTGTCGGCAGCACGGAGCAAATCTTCCAGCCGCAGCAATACCAGCTGGAGACGGAAGACACATTCTTTTACCGAAAAATGGGATGATTCTCTATGGCCGTGTGTATAACTCTGCTCCTTTTTCCCAAGACTAGGAATACTTACTTTGCCAAGGGAGGCAGCAGATGGATAAGCACAAGGTCATCGAAGCATACCGTCGGGGTTTGATTACGTTGCAAGAATGCGGACAAATACTTGGGGCTGAAAAAACTCAGCTGGATGATTTGATACGTGTGGATCATTCCAGAAGGCCGCTGAGCCCCAATCCATTTTTGATGGTCGATCCTTTCTAGTCAGCGCCATCTGCAAGCGAAGCGCTTCTCCATTGGAGGGGCGTTTTTTCTTCAAGCGAAAGGTTTTCGCGTAGGATTGTACTTTTTGTGTTTCCAGAGCGAGACAGGTATGATATTATAGCGCTTAAAAGTGATAAAGGACAGCGACCCGAACCGGAAGGAACTGGGGACATGAGCTGCCTGGAGGATGGAGGAAGGAAGAGATGCGTTACTTGACAGCGGGGGAGTCCCACGGACCGCAGCTTACAGCGATCATCGAGGGAATCCCAAGCAACTTGCCGATTTCCATTGAGGCAATCAACGAACAGCTGGCGCGCCGCCAAAAAGGTCACGGGCGGGGCCGGAGAATGCAAATTGAAAAGGACCAGGTGAAAATTTTGTCTGGCGTGCGCCACGGGTATACGACAGGAGCGCCGATCACGCTGGTTGTTGAAAATAAGGATTGGACGCACTGGCAGACGATCATGAGTGCCGAGCCGGTAGAAGAGGGCGCAGAGGAAAAACGCCGCGTGTCTCGCCCGCGCCCAGGCCATGCTGATTTGAACGGTGCGATTAAATATCATCAACGGGATATGCGAAATATTCTGGAACGTTCCAGCGCCCGCGAAACAACTGTGCGTGTTGCGGTCGGCGCCGTAGCGCGTCAATTGCTCGCCGCTTTTGGCATCCAGATCGGCGGACAAGTGTTGCAGATCAACGATGTCGTGGCAAAACGCCAGGAAGTCAGCCTGGAAGAGCTGATCGCCCGCACGGAAGAATCACCTGTCCGTTGCCTGGACAAAGAAGCGGAGCCGCTTATGATGGCAGCGATCGACAAGGCCAAAGAAGACGGGGATTCTCTCGGCGGCGTGGTTGAAGTCATCGTGGAAGGCGTGCCGATCGGCTTGGGCAGCCACGTGCAATGGGACCGCAAGCTGGACGGACGACTCGCTCAGGCGATCATGAGCATTCAAGCCTTCAAAGGCGTGGAGATCGGAATCGGGTTTGAAGCTGCGGATTTGAAAGGCTCCCAAGTTCATGACGAGATCGTTTGGAACGAGGAAACAGGCTACAGTCGCAAAACAAACCGGGCAGGCGGACTGGAAGGCGGCATGACCACAGGCATGCCTGTCGTTGTCAGAGGCGTGATGAAGCCGATCCCGACGCTGTACAAGCCGCTGATGAGCGTCGATATCGACTCCAGAGAGCCGTTCTCGGCCAGCATCGAGCGTTCCGACAGCTGCGCGGTTCCGGCAGCGAGTGTCGTGGCAGAAGCTGTGGTGGCATGGGAAATCGCCCAAGCGATGTGCGAAAAATTCCCGAGCGATTCCATGGACGACATGATTGAAAACGTGCGTGAATACCGCGCGTACACGGAGAAATTCTAATGGATACCAACAGACTGACAGTAGAGCTGGGAGAGCGTTCCTACGAGATTGTGATCGGTGATTCTCTATTGCAGCGGGTGCCTGGTTTGCTTGCGGAGGCGGGGGTTGTCTCCACAAGCAAACTCATGATTATAACAGATGAGCACGTGGCGGTTCGTTACTTAGAGCCGCTGCGTGATGCTCTGCGCGCTGCCGGATACAACGCGACAGCGAGCGTAGTGGAAGCGGGCGAGCAATCGAAAAGTCTTCCAGTCTATGAACGGCTGATGACCGAAGCGATTCAAGCGGGATTGGATCGCCAATCTGCGATTCTCGCATTGGGCGGCGGAGTCGTGGGAGATTTGGCTGGCTTCGTGGCGGCTACGTTTATGCGCGGCATTCATTTTGTCCAGCTGCCGACTACTTTGCTTGCCCACGACAGCTCGGTCGGAGGGAAAGTGGCGATCAATCACCCATTGGGGAAAAACTTGATCGGCGCTTTTCATCAGCCTCGCGTCGTGATCTATGACACAAAAGTGCTGCACACTTTGCCCAAGCGTGAAGTGGCTGCCGGCTTTGCCGAGGTAATCAAGCACGCCCTTATTTCCGATGCTTCCTTTGCAGATTGGCTGGAGGAGAACGCCGCAAGCCTGTGGGAGCTTGATTCAGAATTGTTAGGGAAAGCGATTGAAAAAGGCTGCGCAGTGAAGGCTGCGATTGTCTCTGCTGACGAGACGGAGCAGGGCCCGCGGGCGCTATTGAATTTGGGGCATACGTTCGGGCATGCGTTTGAAGCGTTGTCAGCTTACTCCACGCTGAATCACGGCGAAGCGATTTCAATCGGGATGTGTCTGGCTGCCAAACTAGCAGAGCGAATCGGTCTTGCGCCAAACGGTGTGTACGACCGCACGAAGCACTTGATTGGTTTGTACCATTTGCCTACGGCTTGGCCAAAAGGACTGCTGCCGCAAGATGTACTCGATGCGATGAAGCGGGACAAGAAGACCGTTGGCGGCAAGCTTGCCCTCGTATTGCCTAGCGCAATCGGGCAGGCGGAGATTGTGAAAAATGTAGACGAACAGCTCATCCTGACAGTAATGAGTGAAGAAGCGGGGGCTTTGTAATGGGAATGCGAGGAATTAGAGGCGCAGTCACGGTGGAAGCCGATACGCGAGACGAGATTGTCTCTTCCACCAAGTGGCTGCTGGAAGAAATGGTTACGCGCAATGAAGTGAATCCTGAAGAGATTGGCAGCATTATCATCACGACGACAGAGGATTTGTGTGCGACATTTCCCGCCCAGGCGGCACGTCTTCTTGAAGGGGAAGCGTGGCAGTATGTTCCCCTGATGTGCGCACGCGAAATTCCTGTACCAGGCAGCTTGCCGCTCTGTATACGTGTCATGATGCATGTCAACACAGAGAAATCGGCAAAAGAGATTCAACACGTCTTCTTGCGGGATGCTGTAAAGCTTCGACCTGATTTGACAAATCGCAGTTGACAATCAGGGCGCTCTCTTTTACCATAAGTGAAACGAGAGCGCCTCGTTTGTTCGTGAAGAGCCAATTCCGGCTGAGATGAGAATGAGTAGAGCAGAGTAGAGATGAGTTAGGTTGAGGAGAGAAGAGCAGGCTGGGTACATATTTATCTACCCGATCCAGTTCTTTTTGCTGGATTTTTTTGTATATTTTTTTCTCCCCCTACCTCTCGCTCTAGACAGCGGGTGGTGAAAAGACGGGTGTCTTCGTCCTTTTCGCTCCCACTAAAAAGGAGATGAGAGTTCCATGTATTTTCCCTCCCTTGCCGAGGTCAAGACCCTTTCGGCGTCGTATTCCCTGATTCCTGTGAGCTTGAAACTTCTGGCTGATCAGGAGACTCCTATCCGTTTGTATCAGAAGATTCGCACCAGCGATTCGTTTTTGCTGGAAAGCGTAGAAGGCGGCGCGCGCTGGGCACGCTTTTCCTTCATCGGGATGAACCCTTTTCAGATCGTGGAAGCAAAAGGAGCAGACATCTCCGTTGTGTCGAGAAGCGGTGAGCGCAAAGCGATGACAGGCAACCCCGTCGACTTTTTGCGCGAGGAGACAGATCGCTTCAAAAGCCCCAAGCTGCCGGGCTTTCCCCGGCTTAGCGGCGGAGCGGTCGGCTTTTTTGGCTACAATACGCTGCGCTATTTTGAAAACCTCCCGGCCCATCGCAAGGAAGCGGTTCAAGCTCCTGACATGCGTTTTCTGTTCGTCGACGAGATGATCGCGTTCGATCACCTGAAACAAGAAATTCAGTTGATCGTGAATTTGCACGTCGAGCCAGGAGATTCGCCAGCCATTATTGACGAAAAATACAGGCTAGTCTGCGAACGGCTGGAGCAATTGGCGGAAAAAGTCACCGCTCCGTTGGAACAGGACAGCCGGATTCAAGTGGCAGTCGATTCGCCCAAACCGCTGCAGGTCGAGCCAAACATGAGCCGCGAGCAATACGAGCGCATGGTCGAACAGGCGAAAGAGTACATCGCCGCAGGAGACATTTTTCAGGTCGTGCTCTCCCAACGCTTTTCCGTGAAGACCGATGTCGACCCGTTTGCCGTGTACCGGCTGCTGCGTACGCTGAATCCTTCTCCGTACATGTACTACCTCGAATACGCAGGCGAGACGGTGGTCGGAACATCTCCTGAGCTGCTCGTGCGGGTGGAGGATGAAAAAGTCGAGATGCGCCCGATTGCCGGGACGAGAAAAAGAGGCGCGACACCGCAAGAGGACGAGGAGCTGGCCGCAGACCTTTTGGCAGACAAAAAAGAGCGGGCCGAACATTACATGCTGCTCGATTTGGGCCGAAATGACGTCGGCAAAGTCTCCGCGTACGGAAGCGTGCAAGTGGAGGAGGCGCTCGTCATCGAAAATTACTCGCATGTGATGCACATGGTATCGCATGTGACAGGCAAGCTGCGCGAGGGACTGCACGCGTTTGACGCCCTGTTGAGCGCCTTTCCTGCGGGAACTGTCTCAGGCTCGCCGAAGCTGCGGGCGATGGAAATCATAGCCGAGCTGGAACAGGATGAGCGCCATTTGTATGCGGGAGCGATCGGCTACATTTCCTTTGACGGCTCGCTCGACAGCTGCATTACGATTCGCACTTTGTTCTTCCAGGATGGATACGCGCATGTGCAGGCTGGCGCAGGCATCGTGGCGGATTCCATTCCGGCAAGCGAATATCAGGAAACGGTAAACAAGGCGGCCGCGATGATTTCGGCTCTGGAAAAAGCAGAACAGCTATTTGCGCGCAAGGAGGAATTGCTATGCTGACCTATGCACTGGAACAAATTTTGCAAGGAAGCGATTTGACACGAGCAATCGCTGAGGAAGCAATGGGAGAGATCATGGACGGCAAAGCGACTCCTGCCCAGATCGGCGCCTTTTTGGCCAGCATGCGGCTCAAGGGAGAGCAGGTTGAGGAAATTATCGGGTTTGCCCAGGCGATGCGGGCACGAGCGATGCGTTTTCCGATCGATCATCCCGGTTTGGTCGATACGTGCGGCACCGGAGGAGACGGCAGCAACACGTTCAACATCTCGACGGCGAGTGCGATTGTGGCGGCAAGCGACGGCGTGCGGATCGCCAAGCACGGCAATCGTGCCGTATCGAGCAAGAGCGGCAGTGCGGATGTGCTGGAAGCGCTGGGAGTCCCAGTCAACCTGTCGCCAAAAGAGGCTGCGGATTGCTTGCGTGCTACCAATCTGTGCTTCCTGTTTGCCCCGCTGTACCATCAGGCGATGAAGCATGCAGCCGGACCGCGCAAGGAGCTGGCTGTACGCACCGTGTTTAATTTGCTCGGCCCTCTGACCAACCCGGCAAACGCCAGTCACCAACTCATGGGCGTCTACGATGCGAAGCTGCTCCCGACGGTTGCGGCTGTACTGCGAGAGCTGCACGTAGAGCGGGCGCTGGTTGTGGCAGGCTCGGACGGACTCGATGAGCTGACCGTGACGGGAACGAGCCAGATCGCTGAACTGCGAGATGGCCAGATTCGCACGTACGAGATCGATCCCAAGCAGTTCGGATTGCGCCGACATGACAAAGAGGCGCTGCGCGGCGGGGATTCGAGCGAAAATGCCGAGATCATTCGCGATGTATTCGCTGGCAAGCGCGGTGCGGCACGCGACATCGTGCTGTTGAATGCAGGAGCGATCCTCTACTTGTCTGATCGCGTGCGTTCCATTGAGGCAGGAGTGATTCGGGCGGCAGAGCTGATCGACGACGGACTGGTCATGCGCAAGCTGGAGCACATCCGGCAAATTGCAGGAGGAATGATTCATGCTTCTTAACATTGTGGAAAAGAAACGCGGAGAAATTGCTCACCTGAAACAAGTGACGACGATCGCAAACTTGCTTGAGCAAGCGAAAAACCAGGATCGTCCGCGCGGCTTCCATCAAGCGCTTGTGCAAAGTTCCCGTCCAGTCAGCGTCATCGCAGAAGTGAAGAAGGCGTCTCCGTCCAAAGGGCTGATTCGCCCGGATTTTGATCCGCTGCAAATCGCGCAGGCGTATCAAGCTGCCGAAGCGGAATGCTTGTCCGTCTTGACCGACGAGACATTTTTCCAAGGAAGTTTGGCTTATTTGCAAGGCATCCGCGAAGTGGTAAACCGTCCGCTCCTGCGCAAAGATTTTCTCATCGAGGACATCCAGGTCGTGGAAGCGCGGGCAGCGGGCGCGGATTGCATTTTGCTCATCGCGGCGATTCTCGATCACGAGCAACTGCGGCATTTGTATCAAACCGCAGAAGAGCTGGGGATGGACGTACTTGTCGAAGTGCATGACAAGCCGGAATGCGACCGCGTATTCCGGGCGATCGAACCGAAGCTGCTCGGAATCAACAACCGGAATTTGCGCACATTCGAGACGAATCTCGCTGTGACAGACGAACTGATTGGCGGACTGCCTGCTTCGTTGACAGTCGTGAGCGAAAGCGGCATTTCCAAAGCGGAGGATGTCGAGAAGGTAAGGAGAGCAGGTGCGCGCGCCGTTTTGGTGGGAGAGCATTTCATGCGTCAGCCAGACGTAGCGCAAGCGGTGATCGAGCTGGTTGGAGCGAAAGCGGGGGTGAGTTTGTGACCCGATTAAAAATTTGCGGGATCAAACGCCCGGAAACGCTTGCGCTTTTGAAAGAGCTGGATGTCGACTACGTGGGCCTGGTTTTTGCCTCGAGCAAGCGCAGGATCGACGCACGGACGGCTGGAGAGCTGCTTGCAGCCGTCCCGGCTCATCCGCCAGCGGTAGGCGTGTTCGTCAACCCGACGCTGGACGAGTTGGCGGAGGTGTTGCAGGAAGTGCCGCTCGCTGCCGTGCAGCTGCACGGGCAGGAGACGCCGGAATTTTGCCGTCAAGTGCGGGAACGTTTTTCCGTGGAAGTGTGGAAAGCGCTGGCTGTCGGCGGCGAAGAGGATGCAGCCCGGGCGATTGGAGCGTATCAAGGGATCGTAAGCGCCTTTTTGTTCGATACGTATGACCCTGCCCAAGCCGGGGGAACCGGGAAAAAGTTTTCGTGGGAGCAGATTCCTCTGTTGAAGGCTGCGTGCCAAGCGGCTGATTGCATCATCGCGGGCGGCATTCACGCCGAAAATGTCGGAGAGCTGCTCGAAACGTATCAGGCCCCTGTGATCGATGTGTCCAGCGGAGTGGAAACGGATGGAGAGAAAGACGGAGAAAAGATAAAAAAACTGGTGGAGAGGGTGAAGGCGCATGCCAAGCAATACACAGACAACCGCGCGGGTCGTGCCTGACGAAAATGGACGTTTTGGAGCGTTTGGAGGGAAATTCGTCCCGGAAACGTTGATGAACGCTTTGTACGAGCTGGAGACTGCTTTTGAGGAAGCGCGACGTGATCCACAGTTCGTAGCAGAGCTGAATGAGCTGCTGAGCAAATACGCTGGGCGTCCTACGCCGTTGACGTACGCTGAACGGTTGACGCAAGAGCTTGGCGGGGCGCAAATCTACCTCAAGCGCGAAGACCTCAACCATACCGGGGCGCACAAACTGAACAACGCGCTCGGTCAAGCCCTTTTGGCAAAACGGATGGGCAAAAAATCGATTATCGCGGAAACAGGAGCGGGCCAGCACGGTGTCGCGAGCGCTACCGTAGCAGCGAAGCTGGGGCTTTCCTGCAAAGTATTCATGGGCGAGGAAGACATTCGCCGTCAGTCGCTGAACGTGTTTCGCATGAACTTGCTCGGAGCGGAAGTCATTCCGGCGGTATCAGGTTCGCGCACACTCAAAGACGCGACGAATGAAGCGATTCGCCACTGGGTTTCTCACGTAGAGGAAACGTTTTACGTCATCGGATCGGTCGTCGGCCCGCATCCTTATCCGTACATGGTCCGCGAGTTCCAGAAAATCATCGGAGAGGAAACCCGGCGTCAAGTGTTGGAACAGCTCGGCAAATTGCCTGACGAAGTGGTCGCGTGCGTAGGAGGCGGAAGCAATGCGATCGGCATGTTCTATCCGTTCATCCAGGATGAGTCTGTTGCGCTGCGCGGCGTGGAAGCGGCGGGAAAAGGAATCGATACGGACAAACACGCGGCAACCTTGACGCTTGGACGTCCAGGAGTGATTCACGGCTCGCTTACCTACTTGCTGCAAGATGAGCATGGACAGGTGCAAGAAGCGCATTCCATCTCCGCCGGGCTGGATTATCCGGGTGTCGGTCCCGAGCATGCGTATTTGAAAGATACGGACAGAGTGACGTATACGTCTGTCACAGATGCGGAGGCGCTGGCGGCAGTCGAGCTTTTGTGCCGGACGGAAGGCATCATCCCCGCGCTGGAGAGCGCTCATGCGATTGCGGAAGTGATCAAGCGCGCTCCGCAAATGTCTCCTGAGCAAGTGCTGGTCATTTGCCTGTCGGGGCGCGGAGACAAAGACGTGTTGACCATTCAGGAAGCGTTGGCAGAACGGACAGAAGGAGGCGAGGCGTAATGACGGCAGCTACCAATCGAATCGACCGTTTGTTTGCGGATCGCAGCCGCAAGCGTTTTATCCCGTTCATTACGGTGGGCGATCCAACTATCGAAGCGACTTTTCAGCTTGTGACCGCCATGGCGGAGGCCGGAGCCGATGTGATTGAGCTGGGCATACCTTACTCTGACCCGCTGGCAGACGGCCCTACCATTCAGCGAGCTTCCCAGCGCGCACTGGAAAACGGCGTGTCGATTGCAGACGCTTTGCAACTGGTGAGCCGTTTGCGCCAGTCGAAAGTAGAAGCGGGCATCGTGTTGTTCTCCTACTTCAACCCGGTGCTGCAATATGGAGTCGAGCGGTTTTTTGCGGAAATGGCGGCACACGGGGCAGATGGCGTCGTCATTCCCGATTTGCCGATTGAAGAAAACGGCCCTTGCGTTGCGGCGGCGAAGCAAAACGGCCTTCATGTCATTTCGCTGGTCGCGCCGACTTCCGAAGCGCGCATCCAAACGATTGGCGAACAGGCGACAGGCTTTTTGTATTGCGTCTCGTCGCTCGGCGTGACAGGGGCGAGGACGGATTTGCGCGAGGATCTGGCAGACTTTTTGCAACGGGTGAAGGCGAGTACGAGTGCGCCGACTGCTGTCGGATTCGGCATTTCTACACCAGAGCAGGTGCGGGCCGTGGCTCCTCATGCGGACGGGGTAATCGTGGGCAGTGCGATTGTGCAGCAGATTGAAAACTACGAGAACGAACTGAAAGATCCGGCACGAATGCCAGATGCTGTTGAAAAAATAAAAACGTTTGTACATCAGTTGGCGAGTGCGCTACAATAGTGGGAAAAATGTGACTGGAGTGAACGTGGATGCAACCGAAGCAACGCATACTCAATGCCCCGGTATATCAGCCAGGGAAACCCATTGAAGACGTCAAACGGGAGTTTGGTTTGACAGAAGTGATCAAGCTGGCGTCCAACGAGAATCCTTATGGCTGCTCGCCAAAGGCAAAGGCAGCTATTGCGGAACAACTGGACAATCTCGCTCTTTATCCGGACGGCGCAAGCCTCAACCTGCGCTGGGACTTGGCAGATGCCCTCGGTGTGAAGCCTAGTCAACTGATCTTCGGAAATGGTTCCGATGAAATCTTGTTGATGATCTCTCGCGCTTTCCTGAGCGAAGGCACGAACACCGTCATGGCTACGCCGACGTTCTCCCAATATCGCTCCAATGCGATTATCGAAGGGGCAGAGCTGATCGAGGTTCCGCTCAAGGATGGCGTGCACGATCTGGAAGCGATGGCGGCTGCCATCAACGAGCAGACGAAAGTCGTCTGGGTATGTAATCCGAACAACCCTTCCGGCACGATCGTTACGGCGACAGAGCTGGAAGCGTTCCTGCAAAAAGTGCCGAGCAGCGTTCTCGTCGTCATGGATGAGGCTTATTACGAGTATGTCGTTGATTCCGCGTATCCGCAAACCGTTCCGATGCTGTCCCAGTATCCGAACCTGATCATTTTGCGCACGTTCTCCAAGATTTACGGCTTGGCAACGCTGCGCATCGGCTACGGCATCGCCTCCGAAGAGCTTGTGTCCGCTCTGGAGCACGTCCGCGAGCCGTTCAATACCGGAGCGCTTGGTCAGGTGGCAGCACGCGCGGCCCTGCACGATCAGGAGTTTGTCATCTCTTGCCGCGACCGCAACCGCGAAGGCTTGAAGCAATTGACTGACGCATTCGACGATTGGGGACTTTCCTACTTCCCGACGCAAACCAACTTCATTTTGGTAGACCTGAAAATGGATTCCGATGAAGTATTCAAAAAGCTCTTGATGAACGGAATCATCGTTCGCTCGGGCAATGCGCTCGGCTTCCCTGGATATCAACGGATTACAGTGGGAACAAAAGAACAGAACGAAAAGATTTTGTCTGTGCTAAAAGAAATCGTAACTGGCGCATTGAAATAACGGACACGAGATGCCGGGCGTTCCCCGGCATCTTTGTCTACGCGCATATGAGGAAGGACAGGAAGTGGAGATGAAAAAAGTAACCATCACTGTAATCGGTGTCGGATTGATTGGCGGTTCGATCGCTTTGTCCATGCGACGTGACCCCAATATCCGTGTTGTCGGTTACGATGTACGACAAGAACCATTAGATAAAGCGTTGACACTTGGAGTGATTCACGCTGGAACGACTGATTTGCAAACGGCTGTCCGCGAAGCCAATGTCATTTTCCTCGCAGCCCCCGTCGAGCAAATCGTAGCTACACTGCGCTTGTTGCAAGACATGGAGCTGCAACCAGACGTCATCGTCACAGACGTGGGGAGCACCAAGTCAGGCATTGTCAGACAGGCGGTAGAAGTCATTCCGCCGCATGTGACGTTTATCGGCGGGCATCCGATGGCCGGATCGCACAAATCAGGCGTGGAGGCGGCTTCGGACAGACTGTTGGAAAATGCCTACTACGTTTTGACGCCAGCCCCTGGCACGGCAGCAGAAAAAGTGGAGCGTCTAACCGAGCTTCTCTCCCTCACGCGGGCAAAAGTAGTACAGATGGACGCGGATTCCCACGATCAGGTAGTGGGAGCAGTCAGCCATTTCCCGCATGTCCTGGCATCTGCTCTGGTCAACCTGGTCGCCGGATACGACGAAGAGAACGCGTGGCATGCGCGTCTGGCCGCAGGCGGCTTCCGTGACATTACCCGCATTGCTTCGAGCAATCCGCGCATGTGGCGCGACGTATTGCTGCAAAACCGCGAGCATATTGTGAAGATCGCCAAAGACTGGGCAAAAGCTTTGGAAGATGTCGTCGAGCTTGTGGAAGAAGGCGACCCGGATGGAATCGAGCGGTTCTTCCAGACAGCCCGCGACTTCCGCGACGGTTTGCCTGAGCGCAAAACAGGAGCTTTGCCGCCTTTGAACGATTTGTATATCGACATTCCTGACCATCCAGGGGAGATCGGGCGCATTACGACGTTGCTCGGTGCGAAGCAAATCAACATCACCAACCTGCAAATCAGGGAGACGCGTGAAGATATATACGGTGCGCTGCGCATCACCTTCCATTCCCAGGAGGAGATGGAAAAGGGGGAGGAACTTCTCCGCTTTTTCGATTACAATGTATACAGGCGTACATGAGCCTGGTCGCGCAAACACGCTTTACAACGAAGACGCTTCACAGTATGACTAACGGGTGAAGAGAAAAAGGGGAGTGGCACTGTGCTTCGAGTTCGTCCAGCAAAGAAAATAGCAGGAACCGTACGTGTTCCGGGAGATAAATCCATTTCGCACCGTGCGGTCATGTTCGGAGCCTTGGCAGAAGGCGTTACGACGATCGAAGGCTTCCTGCCTGGCGCGGATTGCCTCAGTACGATCAGTTGCTTCCGCCGCATGGGCATCGAGATCGAGCAGCAGGGTGACAAAGTAACGGTACAAGGCAAAGGCTGGTACGGCTTGCAAGAGCCGATGCAGCATCTGGATGTAGGCAACTCCGGTACCACGATTCGCCTGATGTCCGGCATTTTGGCGACACAGCCGTTTCATACGGTCATGGAAGGCGACGAGTCGATTGCCAAAAGACCGATGCGCCGTGTCATCGGACCGCTGCGCCAGATGGGGGCAAAAATTGACGGCAGAAAAGACGGGGAGTTTACCCCTTTGTCCATTCGCGGCGGCAAGCTGCAAAGCATGGCGTACCAGTCTCCGGTCGCGAGCGCGCAAGTCAAATCGGCGATTTTGCTCGCCGGCTTGCAAGCAGAAGGCGTGACCAGCGTAACCGAACCGCACTTGTCCCGTGACCATACGGAGCGGATGATGCAAGCGTTTGGCGTTTCTGTCGTTCGCGATGGGCTGACGGTGTCTGTAGAGGGCGGCCAAAAGCTGACCGGACGAGCTATTTCCGTCCCGGGCGACATTTCCTCTGCGGCCTTTTTGATCGCGGCGGTCATGGTAGTGCCAGGCAGTTCGCTTTTGATTGAAAATGTCGGGATCAACCCGAGCCGTACAGGCATCATCGACGTGGTGAAAGCGATGGGCGGAAGCCTGGAGCTGCAAAACGAGCGAATTGTCAACGAAGAGCCGGTCGCCGACCTGCTCGTGACCCATTCGCAGCTGCACGGGATCGAAATCAGCGGGGATATCATTCCGCGACTGATTGACGAGATTCCGGTCATTGCCGTCATGGCTACGCAGGCAATCGGACAGACGGTCATTCGTGATGCAGAAGAACTGAAAGTAAAAGAAACCGACCGGATCGCTACGGTCGTGAGCCAGCTGTCTAAATTCGGAGGCCGGGTCACGCCGACGGACGACGGAATGATCATCGAAGGACAGACAGCCTTGACAGGGGCGGTGATCGACAGCATGGGCGATCACCGTATCGGCATGGCGATGGCGATTGCTGGTCTTGCTGCGACAGGAGAGACGGGGATTGAGAACGAGGAAGCGATCAATGTATCGTTCCCGGGCTTTGAAGAACTGCTGAAAAACATCAGCCAATAAGGGAACGGGAGAGAGAGCCTGCTGTTGACGAGACAGCAGGCTCCTTTCTGTATGAGCAATTGGGCCTAGAAGAGGAGGAACTGCTCTGACGTTTTTTAGCAAAAATGATTTGACAAGCGCTTACATTCCGTTTATTATAAAAATACAGTATGGTTTCTCTCCACTCCTATCCAATATTATAAAAGCACACATGTGCTACCGCCGTTTGAATGCGCTTACAATCAACGGCGGTCTTTTTTTTGTGAAAAACGTCGAGACGTTTTTCATGAAACGGGATGTGACCGCTTGCGGTCAACAAAACGGCCATGGCCGTTTTGCATTTTTTCCCTTTTCCGCGCATATGCTCGTACAAATCGCAGTGCGATGCGAGGGTCGGGAGGGGACAAGCATGTCGGAGCAAGGAATGGTCATTCGAGGGGGAGCCGTTGTTACTGCATACGGAATCAAGGAAGCGGATTTGTGGGTGCACGAAGGAAAGATCGTCCGCATCGCCAAAGACACCTTGCCCAAGACGACAGGCGAGACTGCTTTTGCCGAAGTAGACGCGTCCGATATGTATCTTTTGCCTGGCTTTGTCGCACTGCCGACACAATCTTTATATAAAATAAAAGATAGGCACACATACATAGAAGTGATGCAGGGATTTGTCAGGAGCGGCTGCACCAGTTTCGCCGACGTGTTTTTGCACGAAAGCTGGATGAGCAAGCCGCAGATGGAATACCAGCAAACCCGCCATTTCAACAGTCCGCTGGATTACGTCTGGCATGTCGGGATCGGGGCTGACCAGCTACAGGCGAAAACGGTGGCGAGATACGGTGAACATGGCTTGGCGGCCTTTCACGTATCGGTTCGCAGCCCAGAAGAAATTTCCACAATAAAATGGGAAACGCTTTTGCAACTTCATACGTCTAAACAAACGATTCTGCATTTGCACATACAAAATGATGCGTCCGTAAAAAAAGAACAGCGTGATCAAATTCGGCAGCTTTGGCTGGACGCTACTAAATACTGGAAGGTGCGTACCGTCATCGCTGATCCGTCAGTGGCCTTTGAAACAAGAGAACACGATCCGTTTTTGCACATTTTTCGTTTGCCAACAGAAGTGACAGACCGGGCCATTCGCCACATGCACCAGCACTTTTACGACAGTTGGCAAGTCGCTGCTCCCCTTCACGATGTTCGCATTGATTATCGCCGGAGATGGTATTCGCCGGAAAGGTTGCTTTGTCTACTCGTCAGACTTGCTTCGACAAACGTTGCCAAGGCAGTCGGGCTTTATCCGCAAAAAGGGAGCTTGACACCAGGGGCAGACGCTGATATTGTCTTCCTGAAAAAGGAAAACTGGTTGACAAAGTATGATCTTTCCACTATTCTCAATTTTAGCGAAATGCATCTTCCAACATCTGTTATGTCGAACGGTAAATGGTTGTATCGAAACGCGCAGTTTAGCTCGTCTGTTGGGATGGGCAGACGCCTTTTCGACACAAAGCCCTACGCATATGTCATTTAACCCCAAAAATGGGGGTTTTTTCGTGAAGGATTCCCGCAGTCTGACGAGAAAAAGAATCGTAAGGTCGCGCAACTTTTTACATCCCCAGCAGTCTAATGTTACAAAGGCCGCTGAGGGATCGGAATCGCAAGGAGGTAATCCTGATCATGACCGATTCCCAGCTTATCCGAGAAATTAAAGAAGGTAATCTGGAATGCTATGCTGAACTGATTCGTCGATATGAAAAAAAGATCCTCTCATTTGTCACTCATCTTTTGCGTCAGGCACATCTGGAGCATATTGCTGAGGATATTTGTCAGGAGACGTTTTACAAGGCGTATAAGAGCATTCATTCTTTCCGTGATGTAGAAGCAACCTTCTCTACTTGGCTCTATACGATTGCCCGTAACTCTGTACTCAGCGAATTGCGCAAAAGCCGCAACTCCGACGTGTATCTCGATGATACACTGCAAGTGCCGATGGCATCTCCCAAAACTTTGCCCGAGCAGGTTTTGTTGCGCAACGAGCGGGAGAGCATGGTCAGACTGGCTATTAACAACTTGCCGGAGAAGCAGCGCTCAGCCTTGATTTTGCGAGAGTACGAACAAATGGATTACACAGAGATCGCCACGATTCTCGATTTGACCGTCAGCTCCGTGAAATCCTTGCTGTTTCGGGCACGCCAAAGTATAAAAGGCCAGCTGGAAACCTACATCCTGGACCCTCAATTGGATGAAGCTGAAGGGATGAATCGATGATGAAATGTGAAGAAGTTCAGGAAATTCTGCCTGAATACGCCGAAAATCTGTTGTCAGAGGTGACCCAACGCCGTGTTGATCACCATATGGCATCGTGTTATGCCTGTCGTGCCGACTATGAAATCTGGTCGGACAGCGGGGAGTGGATGGAAATGGACAAGGAAGAGTACCATTCCGTTACGCCTTCCCGTTCCATTGTTGATGCTGTCATGGCCCGGATTTTGTCCGAGGAGCAATGGGCGATCCCGATTGGCAGAAAAATTTTCAGTGTAACAGCCAGAATGAGACGCATGGGAGCAAGTGTAGCCGTTTTGTTGCTATTGTTGTTTACTTTTACTTTATATGTCAATTCCACTTCCACCGAGCAAGCCAATTCCCTCGTGATCAACGGGGAAGTGATGGCGATGAACACGCCAAAAGCGCAAGTCATCTCCTCTTCCATGCAGACAGACGATGGTACATACGTGGTAGAAGCACAGCCGCTCACTTCGCAAAGTGATGCACTGGCTAGTGCGACCGCCTCGATCGTTCCGCTGGATGGAAAACCGGCAGCAACGGATTCAGCGAAGCCGAACTACCCGATTGTGCTCAGTGTGTTCGGGATTTTGATGACCGTATTGACAATGAGCTGGCTTACACGTGCATAATGGTATATGATCAAGAGAAATGAAAAGACCGTCTTAGGACGGTCTTTTGTGGCTATTCATCCAGAATACGGCCTAAGCATAATACATATGAGGTGAGCACGATGCCAAAAAAATGGCTGTATGTCATAGATGAGGCAATTAAGCGAATTGAGAACGACGAAGTGGAACTGGGTTTGACAGCCTTGCAAAAAGTGCAGGAGCACGGGGCTGACTTGCCTGATGTCATGATGTATTTGGCGGAAGTGTGGTACCGTCTGGGCCATTTGGACGTGGCAGGCAAACTGTTGTCGGAGGTTCTGGAAAACAATCCGCAGCTGGACCCTTCCTTGCGCAGAGAGTGCCAATTGCTGCTTGCCGAAATCGCGCTTGATTCCAGTGATTTTGAAACGGCGCAGCATCTGCTCTACGAGTGCAAAGAATCGGGCTATGACAGCATTCAGCTCGATTTGCTATTGGCAGATTTGTACGCGCTGCAAGATTTGGACGAGGTGGCTGTCAAATATTTGGAGCAGGCCAGACAAAAAGAGCCTGACAATCAGGACATTTTGGCTGCGCTCGGCAACCTGTATTTCCGCATCGGGGAAGATGAAGTAGCGATGCAGCTTCTGGAGCAGGCGGGCAGTGAAAGTCTGGAGCTGCTCTTGACCAAAGGACGCTCGTTGGCGCAAAACGGGCAGTTCGAGCAGGCGTATCAAGTATTCCGCCAGGCGCTTGTGCTCGATCGCTCGCCGGAAGTGCTGTATGGAGCGACACTGATGGCTTTCCACGTGGGACGACTGGAGGAAGCGGTGGAGCTGGTAACCACGCTGCAAGCCATTGACGAAGAGTACGTGGCTTCGTACCCGCTGGCGGCAGACATTTACTTGTCGCTGGGCAAAACCGAGCAAGCTATCGACGCCTTGAAGCAATACGTGACGCTGTCCGGCTTTGACCTCGATCAAATTCGCCGACTGATTGCGCTGTTGACGCAAGCGGGACGATACGACGAAGCGAAAGAATACCAGCAATTGCACGATCAGTGGGATCACGAAACAGAAGAAGAGTAAGCAAAAAAAGCTTCAGTGCATAAAAAAATCGACGAACAGGAAGTCACTCATGTGGCTTCCTGTTTATTTTTCCGCTTATTGGCAAGAATGAGGGATACAAGAAAGCCATCGCAAAGAAGGGATGCACAGATGAACTTGGCTGAGATCTTGGTCTACACCGATATCCGGCAGCTCCATCAGATTGCCAACCACTACGGATGCGAATGCAACCCTCATTCCAAAAACGAATTGATCACTTCTCTCTTGTCCAGTCTGCGTCACCGGTTGACAATCTCTCAGGAAGTAGCGCAGTTGTCTCAAGCCGAAATACACTTTTTGCTGCAGCTTTTGCTCGACAAGCGAACCGTCATGTCGCTGGAGGATTTGCTCGCCAAAGCGGGCGTGGCTCTTTTGGCAGCAAAAGAAAAAAAGCAGGATTCGGCAAGGCAATTTGTCGCGGCGGCGATGAAAAGAGGCTGGATATTTCCTGCCAAAAGCAAAACGGTCGGGCAGTATCAAATTCCGTTGGACATCCGAGAACCTTTCATACAAGCCTGGCTCGATCAGTGGCGCGAGGAGAACGATCTGGTGATCCCCGGCCCGCAGGCGTACAGGGACGAAGGAACGGCTCTTTGCGACGATATCATGCAATTTTTACAATTCCTTCAGCAGGAGCCTGTACCGCTTACGGCTGAGGGAGGCATGTACAAACGGCATCAGCAGCAGTTGTTTCAATTTTTGTACGTGAAGGAAGAGCCGCTTTTGCCGCAAAAATGGCGCTTTGGATACGGACTGCACTTCGATGTATACCCGGATCGCTTCTCTTTGCTTTACGACTTCTGCTACTACAACAAATGGATGGAGGAGGCGGAGGGGAGAGTAGGCATTACCGAGGCGGGACGGGAGCGGTTGGAACAGCCGTATTCCGATCAGCTTTACCATGATGTGATCCGCTTCTGGATGCGATTGTACAAGCGGGCGATCCCGAATTTGCCGATGCTTGTCCAGTTGATTCCGCTCATCGCCTCTGGCGGCTGGGTGCGGCAGGAATCGCTGCTGCATACGCTGGTTCCCTGGATCAAAGAGTTCTACTACGATGCACCCGCAGATATTTTGATCAATCGAGTCTGCAAAATGATGGTGCATCTCGGATTGCTTCGAGTCGGCCAAGACGAGCATGAACAGTGGTTGTACACTGCCACCTATGCGAGCCAGACTTGGCTTCGAAAATACAACGGCTTTACGGAAACGACTATTTTATTGAAGTGAGGGATGGGTATGGAGTGGCCAAATTTCTATTCCAACGCGTACGGAACGAACAATCAAATGGTGTCCGGGTTGCTGTCCGAGATGGTAATCGACGAGCAAATGCGGCAGTACCGCAAGCGGACGCTGTACCAGGAAATTGACGAGGCGTTGGCTACCAAAAACAAAGAGCTGTTCATCCGCCTGACGGGCGAATTGAAAGAGATCATGGCTTACGAAAAGGCGTAGCTGCCTTGGCCGGAAGCTGTGTTGCGAGACTTTGCCGATTCATGGTACGCTAGTTTCCAGAATCTACACGAGAAGAGGAGACGGCGTTATGCAATGGAATGTAAACGAATTTGAAAATTGGGAGGAGCTGCGACCCTATGTGGATACCGCGCTGCTCCCTCTTTATTTGTACAAGGACGGTATCGGGGTAGAAGAACACGTGCTGCGCATGAACTATTTGCTGAATATAGCGGCAGGCATCGAACAGCGGCTCAAGGGGCGAGTTCTTCTGTTTCCGCTCAGCTATCAGTTTGCAGAAGCGAGTCAAGGCCAGAAGACGCCGCGAGACTTCGCTTTTTCAGTCGGATTGCATTTTTCGCAGGACAAAATTCGCTTGGACGAGCAGGGGCAGGAAGGCTGTCTCATGCTTCCGGTCGGAGAAGAAGATCTGGACTCAGCCTTGCGTTTTGAAGTGACTGTGGATGTTTTGGTCCACGAAATTATTCGTCTGTGGCAGCGAAAGACGGCGCAATAGAGAAAGCGTTTTCCGGTAATACTACAGGAAAACGGGAGGGACAAGGAGCAAATTTTGACAAAATGGCAACAATCTATCAGCAGGCAGGGGTTGGCTTCTACCATGCCCGCTGGACATTCTTGACATCTTTATAGGCGTTAGCTATGATTGGGATTGACCTAGTGTATATGTATGAAAACGCCATCGTAGCGCTATTTTACAGGATAAGGAGGGAAAAAAGAGATGGGAGACAAACGCGAAATTTCCAGACGTACTTTTTTGAACTACGCTCTGATGGGAACTGGCGGGTTCCTTGCTGCGGGTATGATCACCCCGATGATTCGCTTTGCGGTTGACCCTTTACTGCAGGGACATGCAGGTGGAGATAAAGTAGCAGTTGGTTCTCCAGATGAATTCAGCGCAGTACCTAAGCGCGTTGAATTTAAGGTACATACCAAGGACGGTTGGTATGAATCCGAATCTACGTTGTCTGCATGGGTAACCAAAAACGACAAGGGTGAGATCCTTGCTCTGTCCCCAATCTGTAAGCACTTGGGCTGTACCGTTGACTGGAATACCAGTCCGGAACATCCAGATCAGTATTTCTGTCCATGCCACTTGGGCCGTTACACGATCAACGGTGAACACATCTTGGGTACACCGCCGACAGCATCTCTTGATGAGTACGAAACAGAAGTAAAAGACGGCAAGCTTTATTTGGGTAAGGTAAAGGCAAATCCTCGTCCGGGGGTGAACGGCTAAGATGTTACAAAAAATGTATGATTGGGTCGATGAGCGCCTGAATATCACTCCGATGTGGCGCGACTTGGCCGACCACGAAGTACCTGAGCACGTGAACCCGGCACACCATTTCTCTGCTTTCGTTTACTGCTTTGGGGGCCTAACGTTCTTTATTACGGTTATTCAAATCTTGTCTGGTATGTTTTTGACGATGTACTATGTACCAGACATTATCAACGCCTACGAGTCTGTTAAATACCTCCAGAACGAAGTTGCATTCGGGGTAATCGTACGCGGTATGCATCACTGGGGCGCGAGCTTGGTCATCGTGATGATGTTCCTACATACTTTGCGTGTTTTCTTTACAGGTGCATACAAAAAGCCTCGCGAGCTGAACTGGGTTGTGGGCATGCTGATCTTCTTCGTCATGCTGGGCCTCGGTTTCACAGGCTACCTCTTGCCATGGGACAACACCGCATACTTTGCGACAAAAGTAGGTTTGGAGATTGCAAACTCCGTTCCGCTCATCGGTCCGTATGTAAAAATGTTGCTCACAGGTGGAGACATCGTAGGTGCGCAAACGCTTTCTCGCTTCTTCGCGATTCACGTATTCTTCCTGCCAGGCGCATTGCTCGGCCTGTTGGGCGCTCACTTTGTTATGATCCGTTCGCAAGGTATCTCGGGTCCACTATAATGGGTCTTCGATAAAAAGGAGGAAATAGCATGGCAAAACAAGATAAAGATGCTACCTTCGTCGGAGATTCCCGAGTATCGGCGAAGCGTATCCCTAATATTTCTCCATCTTACTCCGACTTTCCGGGAAAAAATGAGCCGTTCTGGCCGAACTTCCTGCTGAAAGAGTGGATGGTGGCAGCTGTTTGCTTGGTCGGCTTCCTCGTGCTGACGGTTTCTCATCCATCGCCGCTGACTGACAAGGCAAACCCGAATGATACGTCATTCGTTCCGTTGCCAGACTGGTACTTCCTGTTCCTGTACCAAATGCTGAAATACCCTTGGGCTGCGGGAGATTGGGTAGTCCTCGGTACGATCATTATTCCGGGTATCGCCTTTGGCGGACTGATGCTTGCTCCTTGGCTGGATACCAGCAAAGAGCGCCGTCCTTCCAAGCGTCCGGTAGCAACTGGTTTGATGCTGACAGCTCTGGTAGGCGTTTTCTACCTTACGTGGGCTGCGGATCACGAGCACTCCCTGAGCCATCCATCCAGCAAGGATTCTGGTGGCGCTGGTCATGGCTCCAACGCAACGGCTCCGGCACCTGCTGACACCAGCTTTACAGCAGATGCGGTATGGAAAGCTCAAACAAGCTGCATGGGTTGCCACGGCAAAAACATGGAGGGCGGCATGGGTCCAAACCTCCAGAAGATCGGTGAAAAATACGATGCAACGCAGATTGCCGATATCATCAAAAATGGTAAGCCACCTGCAATGCCAGGCGGCATGATCAAGGATGATGCGGAAATCACGAAGTTGGCCGAGTACATGGCAACCTTGAAATAAGCTAATAGAGAAAAAGCTGGCTGACGATGCGGTCAGCTTTTTCTTTAGCGGCGTACACAGCGGGAGACGATAAACATGATCTGGATATGGGAGTGGTTCAAGCATTCTTTGGGGAAAAGATGGTTTCTATGGACGCTGTTTATCGTAAACCTGCTGGGAACTATATACGGATTCATCTGGTATAAAAACCAGCTGGCAGAAACGCCAGCGTACTTGACTCCTTTTGTCCCAGACAGCCCAACAGGTAGTGGCCTTTTTACTTTGGTCATCCTTACCTATTTGTTGGGTCGCCACATCCCGGTACTGGAAGCACTGGCAGGCATCACGAATTTCAAGTATGGTGTATGGGCCGTTTGCATTATCTTGGCGGGTTGGATGATGGGGAATGAAGTACGCTGGACAGATGTGATGTTAATTATTTCACATGCTGGAATGGCGGCTGAATCGGTGCTGTATGCACGCTTTTACAAATTGAGCATCCTGCCAGTGGGGATCGCTGCGCTGTGGACTTTAAACAACGACTTTTTGGATTACGTGATGGATATCCACCCATGGCTGCCGAGTGTGCTTGACCCGTACGATGGTTTCGTCGGGCTGTTTACTGTGCTTCTCAGCCTGGTATCCATATCGGTTATTTGGATTGCGAACAGCAAGCACACGATAAACAAGGTCTAATCTTGTCCTCCTTTCCATAGGCTGTACTAGGGGAAGGAGGTTTTTTGCGTTGAAGAAAAACATCCGGTTTTTACTGTTCTTTTTGGCGATCGGATTGTTTTTGTCCTGGCCGATACACAGTTTGTACTCCAAGCTGAATCAACCGATCGAAGCACAGCAATTAGTGGCTCTGGATCAGATTGCCAATGATTTTTTGAATTACGCAAAAAAAGGGGATATTGAAGGCGCACAAGAGCGGATTGTGCAACTGGCGGAGAAGTTCCCGAACCAGCATTTGACGTCTCCGCTCAAAATCGAGAGCCTGAACGCGGTAACGCAGTCGATTTTGGCGGCGAAAAAAAGCTTTTCTTCGGCCAACGTGAGCGAGCAGCAGCTGTTGTGGCACGCCACGCAAGTTCGGGTAGCGATTGATGCTTTGACGCATGAACATCAGCCGATGTGGCGCAGCTATTATCCCTCTCTTGTCACCCAAGTGCAAAACTTGCAGCAATCTGCGGTAGAGCGTAATTTCACCCAATTTCGCGAGCAGTTCGACGAGAATTATCGGCTGTTTTTGGCGATCAAACCGGGCATGAGCATCCAGCTGCCGGAGGAGCAATTGGCTTCGATTTCCTCGGCTTACGATGTCATTTCCAAAGAGATGAGAAACGCGCAAATGGACTGGCAGCTCATCAGGGAAGCTTTGCGCGATTTGAACGGTTCCATTCAGACGGCATTTGTCGGCGAGGAGAAGAGCACTTTTGCCCGCCTGATGATGCGGCCTGATTCGCCCATGACGATGCTGCTCTCGATTGCGATTGCGCTCGTTGCCGCTTTGGCTTATGTGGCGTGGAAAAAGTACGATGGCGAAATTCGCTCCACCTGAAAACGGAAGGAAGCGTACACAAAAAACCTTGCCCTTATGCTCAGGCAAGGTTTTGTTGCGTTTGAAGCTTTAATCATGCAGCGGCTTTTTATTCTCATCAAGCGTAAAGCCTTCGCCCAGCACCTCGTGCACGTCATTGACGATCACGAAAGCGTGCGGATCGATCTCTTGCACGATGTTTTTAAAGCGCATGACTTCGTTGCGGCTGACGACGACGTAAATGACTTTCTTTTCTTCCCCAGAGTAAGCTCCTTTACCCGCCAGAAGCGTTACGCCACGGCCGAGATCGAGAATTTGCTTCGAGATTTGCTCGGCGTGATTGGAAATGATGGTCAGCGCTTTTCCGGCGTAAGCCCCATCCTGGAAAAAGTCGATCACGCGCGCTGCGATAAACACGACGACGAGCGTATACATCGCGCTCTCCAGGTTCAAGTAGATGAGCGATGCGCCGATGACGAGGATGTCGCCGAAAAACAGCGTTCTACCCATGCTGACACCCATGTATTTTTGCAGCAAGCGGGCGATGATGTCTACTCCGCCAGTCGTTCCGCCATAGCGGAAAATAATGCCCAAACCGACGCCGACAGCTACACCAGCGTACAGGGAAGCGAGCAGTCGATCTTTCATCACGAGCGGCATGACGCCGTCAAAGACGGAGAGAAAGACGGAAAGGGCGACCGTTCCTAAAATCGTGTAGAAAAAAGACGTGCGGCCGAGAATTTTCCAACCTAACAAAAACAGCGGTACGTTCAAGACGAAAAAGACAATCCCTTGATCTACGACCGGGAACAATAGCTTGATCAAAATGCTAATCCCCGTGATACCGCCCTCGGCAAGATGGTTGGGGATGTTAAAGGCGTTAATGCCGAATCCCATGATGGCAGAACCGATAATGATGGCGATGATGCTCTTTAAACGGATGTTCATAGTGTCCTCCTGTTTTGCCGGAGCCGAAATGGATGCTTTTTTGTCCGACATGTTGTGCAGTTGTGCGAGCGAAAACCTTGATGCCTGAGGGTCATACGAAAGCCATTATAAATGACCGATTATTTGATTGTCCATATGTTGGAAGAGGAAGTATTGAGATTTGGCAAACGCAGCCTTTTTGTGTACGATAGGTGAAAGAGAGAAGGATGAAAACAACAAAGGAGTGGGCGAATGGAACGGCAAAAAACAATGCAAGAAATCCAGCAGGAAGTGGACCAATACATATCGCAATTCAAGGAAGGGTACTTTTCACCGCTGTCCATGCTGGCTCGCATGACGGAAGAAGTCGGGGAACTGGCACGGGAGATCAATCATTTTTACGGCGAAAAGCCCAAAAAGAAAGACGAAGGCGAGAAAACGGTCGAAGAAGAACTGGGCGACGTCCTGTTTATTGTGATCTGCTTCGCCAACTCGCTTGGCATTGATTTGCAGGAAGCGTTTGATCGTATTATGCACAAATTCAACACACGCGATAAAGATCGCTGGACAAGAATTGAGGAGAACGATCCGCATGAATAAACAAATACGCGTAGCGGTGGCGGGCGCCAACGGACGCATGGGACAGGAAGTTGTCAAAATGCTGGCGCAGGACGACCAGATGATCTATACCGGCAATCTGGATACGCGCCTTGACGCGGAACAAATTGCCAAACAAATGGAAGAAATGCAGCCTGACGTGCTTGTCGATTTTACGACACCGCATAGCGTGTACAAAAACATGGAGCTGTGTTTGGCACACGGCGTTCGACCTGTGATCGGGACGACCGGGTTGACTCCCGAGCAGTTGCAGGAAATGACCGATCGCTACAAAGAAGCGGGTCTGGGGGCGATCATTGCTCCGAATTTTGCGATTGGGGCCATTCTTTGCATGAAATTTTCCGCGATGGCAGCGAAGTACATGCCGCATGTGGAGATCATCGAGCTGCACCACGACCGCAAGCTGGATGCGCCAAGCGGCACAGCACTAAAGACGGCGGAAATGATCGCTGCTGTGCGCCAGGAGCTGAAGCAGGGACACCCGGAAGAAGTGGAGACGATTCCGGGTGCGCGGGGAGCCGAGTACGAAGGTTTCCGCATTCACAGCGTCCGCTTGCCGGGAATGGTTGCTCACCAGGAAGTGCTGTTCGGTGCGACCGGGCAAACGTTGTCGATTCGCCACGATTCCATCAATCGCGAGTCGTTTATGCCAGGCGTCAACTTGGCGATCAAAGCTGTGATGAGCATGTACGGTTTGATTTACGGGCTGGAACATTTGATTGATTAAACGTTTGATTAAAAAAGCGATCTCTATCGAGACATAAGGGAGAGTTTCTCGTGAAAATTGCATTGATAGCGCATGATCGAATGAAAGAAGAGATTGTCCAATTGGCAACGGCCTACGAGTCGATCCTGGCCGAGCATGAGCTGTATGCCACGGGTACGACAGGCGCAAGAATCATGGATGCCACTTCGCTGAAACTCACCAGATTTTTGTCAGGACCTCTGGGGGGCGACCAGCAAATCGGGGCGAAAATTGCCCGAAACGAGATGGATCTGATTATTTTCTTGCGTGATCCGCTTACTTCGCAGCCGCATGAGCCGGACATTATTGCGCTGCTCAGGCTGTGTGATGTGCATAAAATTCCGTTTGCCACCAACCTTGGGTCTGCGGAAATCATGCTCAAGGCGCTGGAGCGCGGGGAGTTGTCCTGGCGCGAGGTGCTGCACGAGGAGAATGAGGCATGAGTTCACTCGACATTTTGGCGATTGGTGCGCATCCTGATGACGTGGAGATCGGCGCGGCGGGGAGCCTGCTTTTGGCGGCGCAATCCGGGAAGCGTACAGCGATTCTCGATCTGACGTACGCCGAGCTGTCGTCGAATGGCACGGTGGAGCGCAGACAACAGGAAGCGGCTGCGGCTGACAAGCTGCTAGGGGTTGCGGCGCGCTACAATTTTGGCTTGCCTGACCGCGGGCTGGAGAGCGTCAGGGAGCAAGCGATCGAGCGGGTCGTGAAGCTGATCCGCGAAACGCGTCCGCGTACAGTGCTCGCTCCGTATTTTTCCGATCGGCATCCCGATCATGAGAGCGTAAGCCGCATCGTGCGGGAAGCTATCTTCAATGCGGGTATCCGCAAGTATTTGCCTGATTCGGAGCTGCCAGCGTATCGCCCTGCTCAATTTCTGTACTATTTTATTAATTCGACGGTCACACCCCAGTTTGTGGTCGACATTACCGCGATCTACCCGCAAAAAATGGAAGTGCTCCGCTGCTACCGCAGTCAATTCGAGCTGGAAGAAGGCAGTGTGCAGACTCCGTTGACCAACGGGTATCTGGAATCGGTCGAGTATCGCGAGCGCTTGTTTGGGCAACAAGCAGGCGTGACGTATGCAGAAGGATTTGTCAGTGCTGCGCCTTATGTATTGAACAGCTTGTGAAAAGGGGTGACACCTAAGAAATGAACATTGGGATTACTTGTTACCCATCTTTGGGAGGCTCAGGGGTTGTCGCGACAGAGCTTGGCAAGCTGTTGGCGGAGCGCGGGCATCAGGTGCATTTTATTACCGGCGGGATGCCTTTTCGCCTGGGAGCCTTCCATCCGAATATTTTTTACCACGAAGTAGAAGTGAACCATTATGACGTGTTCAAATATCCGCCGTACGATTTGACGCTGGCAAACCGGATGGCGCAGGTGGCCAAAAATGAAAAGCTGGACTTATTGCACGTACATTATGCCGTGCCACATGCGCTGTGTGCGTTTTTAGCGAAACAAATGGTCGGGGATCATCTGAAAATCGTCACGACTCTGCACGGGACCGATATTACCGTGTTGGGGTATGACTCGAACTTGAGCGACATGATTCGCTTCGGCATTGAGCGCAGCGATCTCGTGACGGCTGTATCCAAAGATTTGATCAAGCAGACAAAAGAGCTTTTGCACGTCGAAAAAGAAATCGTTCCGGTGTACAACTTCGTCGACAAGCGGCGCTACTACCCGAAAGAGGTAGAGCACCTGAAAAAAGTGTTCGCTCCAAACGGGGAGAAAATCCTCATGCACATATCCAACTTCCGTCCGGTCAAGCGCGTTCCGGATGTCATTGACATCTTTGCGCGAGTCAGACAAGAGATGCCTGCGCGTCTGATCCTGATTGGGGAAGGACCGGAGATGGGGGCCGTCCGCAAGCAAATCGCCGAGCAAGATTTGACAGAGGACGTATGCTTTTTGGGCAAACAGGAGGACGTAGCGGAAGTGTTGTCCATGGCAGACTTGATGCTCTTGCCGTCGGAAAAGGAAAGCTTCGGCCTGGTTGCGCTGGAGGCAATGGCGTGTGGCGTTCCTGTCGTGGCTTCCGTGGCTGGCGGGATTCCCGAAGTGGTTGTCGATGGCGTCAACGGCTTTTTGCGTCCGATCGGAGACGTCGAAGGCATGGCGCAAGCGGCGATTCGTCTGTTGCAAAATGAAGAAATGTATCGCCAGTTTTCCGCGAACAGCATCGAACGCTCCTGCAAAACGTTTTGTCACGAAACGATTGCCTCCGAGTACGAGGCGCTCTACGCCAAGCTGCTCGGATAAGCACTCGATACGGGCAACAACAGCTATTGGCGGGACAATCGGCTTTTCACCAATTGATGCAACTTGGATACAAAAATGAACAGCCCATACAAAAATCTCATGAGTGTCGCCTCCTCATAACATCGGGTGAACCATGCGAGAAAGGGGGGAGCGGTATGACGCTCCATCTGGCAAACCGGGTTCTTGAGACGTTGGAGAATCACGGATTTGAAGCTTACTATGTCGGCGGATGCGTCCGCGATTGGCTGCTGTCTCGGCCCGTGCACGATATAGATATATGTACGAATGCCCATCCTGGCGACGTCATCCGCTTGTTTCCCGATCACGTTCCGACCGGACTCAAGCATGGGACAGTGTCTGTCAGGATCGAGGGGCAATTTTTTGAAGTGACGACTTATCGGACGGAAGGCAAGTATGAAGACTATCGCCGTCCGGCAGACGTCCAGTTCGTGTCCGATCTCAGACTGGATTTGGAGCGCAGGGATTTTACGATGAATGCCATGGCGATGAATCGGATGAAAGAGCTTCAGGACCCGTTTGGCGGTCAGGCAGATATGGCAGCGCGACTGGTCAGGGCCGTGGGACAACCGCTGGAGCGCTTTCGGGAAGATGCGCTGCGATTGCTCCGAGCCGTTCGCTTTGCGGCGCAGCTCGGTTTTGCGATTGAGGCCAGGACGCTTGCTGCCATGAGCGAGACGGCTTCGCTTTTGGCGCATATCGCTGTGGAGCGTGTCCGGGAAGAGCTGAATAAAATGCTCGGCAGCCAAGCCCCGCAAATCGGTTGCGATCTGATCAACGAAACGGAACTGTTTGGCTATTCACCTGTCTTGCAGCGATTGTTTCGCGATTCGGCTTCCCAATTTTGGCGGAGTGCGCATGTAAACAGTCTGCCGCAAAAATGGGCGCTTCTGTTCTACGCAGCGCAGTTTACCTCCGAGGAAGCGATCGCTGCCTGCCAGCTTTTGCGAATGTCCAAGCGGGAGACGGAAGCAATCGGTTTTTTTGTGGAGCAATTGCGGCATTTGCAACCGGAGTGGGATCAGCCAAAACCGCTTGAGTGGGGGCAGTTGTTGCTCGAAGCAGGCTGGGAAAAATGCGAGCAGCTCGCCCAGCTTTTGCTGGCATGCTGGTGGAATCAACAGCCGCAAGCCATGCTGGCGAGCCTGTCCGAACAATATCACGCGATGCCGGTCAAAACCATGAAGGAACTTGCGATAACCGGGCTTGATCTGCAACTCGCCCTGCAAAAGAAACCGGGGGAATGGATTGTCCACGTGTTGCGGACGCTGCTGCGGCAAGCGGCCCTGCACGGATTGCCGAACACCCCCCATGATTTGATTGAAGCTGCAAAGAAAGAGGTTGCGCAAGATGAACATTAAACAAGTCATTCTTCAAGCCTTTCGCGATCAGCCGGGACGCTTTATTTCCGGCGAAGAGCTGAGCCAGACGTGCGGCTGTTCGCGAACAGCGGTCTGGAAGCACATCGAGGAGTTGCGGCGGGATGGGTACGAGGTAGAAGCTGTCCGCAAGTCGGGCTATCGCTTGCTTGCAGCGCCTGATCGGCTGTCTGCGGCAGAAATCATGGCGGGGCTGTCTACCGCGCGGATCGGACAGCATGTCATCGCCCATGATGAGGTCGTCTCCACGCAGCCGCTCGCGCACGAGGCTGCGGCAAAAGGCGCACAGGAAGGCACGCTCGTTTTGGCGGAGCAACAGACGGGGGGGAAAGGGCGGCTGGGACGTCCCTGGCACTCTCCGAAAGGGACAGGCATCTGGATGAGCCTGATCGTCCGCCCTGCGATCCCGCTGCCGAAAACGCCGCAGATGACTTTGCTGACAGCGGTGACTGTCGCGAGAACGATTCGCGAGGAAACAGGGCTTCCTGTCAAAATCAAGTGGCCGAACGACATTTTTATCGGGGACAAAAAAGTGTGTGGGGTATTGACCGAGCTGAACGCGGAATCGGATCGCGTCAATTACTTGGTGATCGGCATTGGGCTGAACGCCAACAGTGTACAGGCTGACTTTCCCGAAGAGTTGTTGTCTATCGCGACTTCTTTGCGAATCGAGTCAGGCACTCCGATCAAGCGCGTTTCGTTCATCCAGCGCTTTTGCCAAAACTTCGAGGAAGAGTACGACCATTACTTGCGCGCAGGCTTCGCGCGTGTGAAGCAAGAGTGGGAAGCCAACTCCTATTCGATTGGCCGCTGGGTAACCGTCCAGACGATCTCGCAAAAGCTGGAAGGTCAAGCGATAGGGCTTGATGAGGAAGGCGTGCTCATGGTGGAAGATCGGGCAGGCCAGATCCATAAAGTGTATTCGGCGGACGTCAATTATCGTGCAAATGTGTAGATGATTTGCTATACTCCAAAAGGGAGGCTGTATCTTTTCAAGAACGGTACTCCCGGAGTATTTTTGCAGCAAATGGTGTATAGATAAGGCAAATACGCAAGGACAAAAATCTGCTCAGAGCCTTTGTGGACCGAGACAGAAGGAATCCGTTCAAGACAAGTATGTCTCTTTGGCATGGACAACCTTCTCCCTTTTATGAGCGAGAAGGTTTTTTTATTCCTCTCTATCCACGAAGCTTGGCGCGAAAGAGGAGAAGACGCAAATGACAAAACAAGTCACGACTTCGGACATCCGCAAAAAGAAAGAAGCGGGCATTCCCATCACGATGGTGACAGCTTACGATTTTCCATCGGCAAAGCTGGTGGAGGACGCTGGCGCGGACATGATTCTCGTTGGCGACTCGCTCGGCATGGTCGTGCTTGGCTACGACTCCACGCTGCCTGTGACGATGGACGATATGGTCCACCATACGAAGGCGGTGACAAGAGCGGCCAAACGCGCTTTTGTCGTTTCGGACATGCCGTTTCTCAGCTATCACGGCACGATCGAAGAAGCGGTGAAAAATGCGGGAAGACTAATGCAGGAGGGACTCGCCAGAGCAGTCAAGCTGGAGGGCGGAAGCGAACTTGCGCCTCTGATCACCCGATTGGTTCAGGCAGGCATTCCGGTAGTGGGACATATCGGCCTGACTCCGCAGTCGGTTCATCAGCTTGGCGGTTATAAAGTGCAGGGACGCGATCTGGAAGCGGCAAAAAAATTGCTGGATGACGCATTGGCTTTGCAGCAAGCTGGCGCTTTTGCGATTGTGCTGGAATGCGTGCCGCAAGAGGTAGCCAAAATGATTGCCCAAAAGCTGGAGATTGCCGTAATCGGCATCGGTGCTGGGGCAGACTGTGATGGACAAGTGCTCGTGTTCCACGACCTGGTTGGTTACGCTTCCCAATTGACGCCGAAATTCGTCAAGCGCTACGCTGACATCGGCACATCCATTCGCGAGGCAGTCGCCACGTACGTCAAAGAAGTCGAGCTTCGTCACTTTCCGGGGCCTGATCACGTGTTTCGTGCATCGGAAGAGACGATCAAGGAGCTGTACGGAGAAGGAGTGACCCAATCATGATTCAAACGATGCAGCAGCTATCCACAATCGAGGATGTGCGCGTTCAAATACAAGCAGCACGGCGGCAAGGCAAGACAATCGGCTTTGTGCCCACGATGGGCTTTTTGCATGAAGGACACCTCAGTCTGGTCAAGGCAGCGAGAGAAAAGTGCGACCTCGTCGTCATGAGCATTTTTGTCAATCCGCTGCAATTTGGCCCGAATGAAGATTTTGAACGGTATCCGCGCGATATCGAGCGTGACAGCCGGATGGCGTCTGAAGCGGGAGTCGATCTGCTGTTCACACCAACTGTCGAAGAAATGTATCCCAAGCCGATCTTGACGACGGTATCGGTAGCGAACGTCACGACACCTTTGTGCGGCGCTTCTCGGCCGGGGCATTTTGACGGAGTGTCGACGGTGGTCTTGAAGCTGTTCTCCATCGTCCAGCCTGACTATGCGTTTTTCGGTCAAAAAGATGCGCAGCAAGTAGCCGTGGTCACGCAAATGGTCAAAGACTTGTCCGTTCCGGTAGAGGTAGTGCCATGCCCGATCGTTCGGGAAGCCGATGGACTGGCGATGAGCTCGCGCAATGTGTATTTGTCCGCAGAAGAACGCTCACAGGCACTCATCCTGTCGCAAAGCTTGCAGCAGGCAGCAGAGTGGCTCGCAGAGGGCAAGCCGCTTGCCGAGATCAAAGAGCGTATCGAGCAAATGATTGCAGCAAAACCGCTGGCAGATATCGACTATATCCAAATTTTGGGTTATCCTGATTTGGAGCCAATCGAAAAAGAGACATCCGGACAAGACATTATCGTGGCGCTTGCTGTCCGTTTTGGCAAGACACGTTTGATTGACAACCTGATCGCGTCTGTCCGTTAATCATACGTGGTAAGCGAAAAAGTTCCATAAGGATGACAAGGGAGGTAATGCCTGTGTTTCGCACTATGATGAAAGCGAAAATCCATCGCGCAACAGTGACAGAAGCGAACCTCAACTACGTGGGGAGCATCACGATCGACAAAAATATTTTGGATGCGCTCGATATTTTGCCCAATGAAAAAGTGCAAATCGTGAACAACAACAACGGGGCGCGTCTGGAAACGTATGTGATTGAAGGAGCGCCAGGAAGTGGCGTAATTTGCCTGAATGGCGCAGCAGCCCGTCTCGTTCAGGAAGGCGATATCGTGATCATTATCGCCTACGCCATGATGACCGATGAGCAAGCTCGTACGTACAAGCCAAAAGTGGCGATCATGGACGAGAAGAACCGGATCAAGGAAATGCTTGGCGAGGAAGTACACGCGACGATCCTGTAGACAAAGCATTTGCCTTTGGCTTTGCGCATAGAGCCACCTGCCTTGTGAGACAATGAAACTACTCATGCCTCACAGGGGGGTGGCTTTTTCGTGAAGATCGAAGACTGGTTTCAGACGTTGCGCACAAAAGCACAGACGATAGAGGAACGGTGGCAGGAAGCATCGGAGCAGGAAAGGCTTCAATTAGCGGATCAACTGTTTTACTTGCGGCAGGTCAGCGATACGGTCGTCGATTTGTGGCTGCAATTTGAAGAGAAGCTGTCCAACGCGATCCGGCACATCAAGCAAATGGAAGGGCAGCTGCCGACAGAGACGCAAGAGGAAAAGGCCAAGCCCGTTTCCTTAAAAAAAGAACCGTTAGCGACGGACCATAAACAGGATGGCCAAAAAGGGACGGCAAGCGAGTCAAAATCCGAGCCGAAATTCGAAGCCAAAGCCGACAAACTGCCGCAAGCGATGCACGCTTACGAGCCTGTATTTCGCCGCGGAGAAGGATTTTACCATCTGCGCATGTTTCAGGACGCGAAAAAGTGTTTTGCCGAGCTGGTGAAAGAAGCGCCGGACTGGGAAAGCGGTCGGCTGTATTACGCTTACAGCCTGTTGTTTTGCGACGACAAGGAAATGGCTTTTCGCGAGTTTCGGCTGTTGGGAAAATCGGCAAGCTCGCCTGCGATCGTGGCGATCAGCAGCAATGCCATCGGCTGCATATTAGCGGAGGAGAAGCAGTGGCTGGAGGCCGTGCAAGCTTTTAAAACCTCGCTGGAAGTAAAGCCTGAGCAGGAGGAAGCCAAGTACAACCTCGCTCTCTGCTACTTGATGGACGGCGATGCCCAGGAAGCGCTCGATGAGATCGAATGTTATTTGCAAAAGCACGAGCAAGATTGGGAGGCGCAGCTGTTATGGCTTCGCGCCGCCAAATTGCTGATGCAGATGGACGAGACGGCAGAGCTTGTTGCCCCATCGAGCCTGACTTTGCCCAACCGCGAGCTCGATAACGAGACGTTGCAGGAAATGGCTCATTTGTACGAAGCTGTGGGCAATTACCACCGGGCACAAGTGTGCTATCATTTTTTGACGGAACGGTTGCCCAAGGAAGGCTGGACGTGGCACGGGCTGGCATGGAACACCTGGCTGATCGCCGGGAGCAAACGAGCGCTGACGCTTGTGAAAAAAGCGATCAGTCTGGCGCCAGAGCAGGATGATTTTGTGTTCAGCTACGGCTGGATGCAGCTGTTTGATGGCAATATCCCGGGGGCCATCGCAGCGTTTCGCGGCATTTTGGCAAAAAACAGCGAAAACCGCCTGGGGCAGTCCGGAATGATCTCCGCTTTTGAAAAAGTCGGAGAGACGCTGGAAGCGAAGCGGTTGGCCAAGCTGTTTCTGGATGATGCGGACCCGTATATCCGTTCTCTTGGGTACTTCCACTTGGGGAGACTGGCGATGGTGGAGGAAAACTGGCGGCTGGCTGAGCAGTATTTCCAGCGAACGTTGCCTCACGCAGACCAGTTTCGGGAAATCCCGCTTTACTTGCAGCTGTGCGCGAGCAAGCTCGGCGCAGAAGCTGTGCAAAACGAGCTTGTGCAGCCGTAATTGCAGTCGGAAGCAGGAATATTTCCCACTGTTGCCGAATGTGAATGAGTGCGGATGACAGGTTCCGCCCAGGTTACGAGGTGACAACGCTTGAATCGATTACTGGTAGTAGACTTTGAAACGACGGGGAGCCATCCGCGGCAGGGAGACAGCATTATTCAGATCGGCGCTGTGGCGATCGACGACGGGCAGATCACAGAATGCTTCTCGACCCTGATTCATCCCGGACAGGACATCCCCCCTTTTATTACGCAACTGACAGGGATCACCAATGAAATGGTGGCTGACGCGCCTACTTTGGAAGAGGTGTTCCCGACATTTTTGCGCTTATTGGATGGACGAGCTTTTGTTGCCCATAATGCAAGCTTTGATCTCCAATTTTTACAAGAAGCCCTGCTGAGCCAGGGCTATTATGCGTTTGACGGATATGTGCTCGACACAGTCGAGTTGTCCCGCTTGCTTTTGCCGATGCAAAACAGCTACAGGCTTGGGGAACTGGCGTCGGAGCTTGCGATCGAGCATGACAATCCTCACCAGGCCGACAGTGACGCGCTGGCAACCGCCCAGCTCTTCTTGCACTTGCTCGATATTTTGCAGCAGTTGCCGCTCGTGACGATTCAACGACTGCAAATGCTCGTATCGTCGTTTCGTTCGGACATCGCGACACTTTTGCGGCAAATGGAAATGGAAAAGCTGGCGGAGCTGCCACAACTGGGCGACGAGCCAGCACGGCAAGCTTCACCGCTGTGGGATATATACCGCCAACTGGCTTTGAAAAAGCGCGAGGAAAAGCTGAAGGCGAGTTTCCAGCGCCCGCAGACGGAACGGAGCTACGGAAAAGCGTTCAGCGAGCAGCTGGAAGAAATGCTGAACGAAAAAGGCCAGATGCATGCCAGCATGAGCGGCTACCAGCGCCGGGAAGCACAGGAAGCGATGATGCACGCTGTCTTCGACGCCATGCAGGAGGGCACGCACCTTTTGGTGGAGGCAGGGACAGGCACAGGGAAGTCGCTGGCGTACTTGCTGCCCGGGATCATTTGGGCGTATCAAAATCAACAGCAGCTTGTAGTGAGCACGAACACGATTCAACTGCAAGAGCAGCTGTTCCATAAAGAGATCGCCACGTTGCAGCAGACACTTCCTTTTGCTTTTACGGCGTCGACGTTGAAAGGCCGGGGCAACTATTTGTGCCTGCGCAAATTCGAGATGGCATTGGAGGAGCCGGTAGAGGGCAGCAACCAGGAGATGCGGCTGGCAAAAGGTCAGCTTCTCACGTGGCTAACGCAGACCGAAACGGGCGATGTGGAGGAGCTGAGCCTGCCTCCGAGCGGACAGCTTTTCTGGCAGCAGGTGAAAAGCGATACAAGCTCTTGCTTGAACCGGGCCTGTCCGTGGTTTAGCCGCTGCTATTATTTTCAGGCGAAAGACCGGGCAAAAGAAGCAGATGTGCTCATCGTCAACCACGCTCTCTTCATCAGCGACTTGCAGGCAGAGAACCGGATTCTCCCGCCGTACGAGGTCGCGATTCTCGACGAGGCACACCATCTGGAAGATGCCGCGACACAGCACTTGGGCAAGCAGCTGACAACGACACAGGTGATGTTTTTGCTTGACCGCGCTTCTGTCGAGGAGGGGGGAGCGATTGCACGCTTTGCCGAGGAAATGCAAAGCTGGCAGCCGTCTGTCCAGGAAGAGCTGAACACGGTTCTTCTGGAGTGCAAGAAGCTGTCTGCGTCTTTGCGCGACAAGGCTCAGCAATGGACGCAGTTTCTGTACGCATGGGCTTCCGAGCGCGCCGAGGAGACGACAGATGCAGGCAGGGAGACGGTGCGGTATCGGGTAGCTTCTTTCACGGGAAAACAAGAAAAAATTCGCAAGGTGACGAAAAAGCTGATCGACGCCATGACAGACTTCGCTTCCAGACTGGAACAGATGCTGAAACTGGTTCCCGTTCCCCAAGAGGAGAAGCCGCCCTTCCTCATCCGCAGCTTGCAGACGGATTTGTTCGGGCTGGTGAAGGAATGGCAAAATGTGATGGAGCTATTGCATTTCTTTTTGCAAGAGCAAGATCCGAACTACGTCTACTGGATGGAGGTCGAGTCGCGCACGGCCCGCAAGCAGGTGCACTTGTCTGCGGCGTTGCTCGATGTCGCGGATTCGCTTGCCGAGCCGCTTTTTTCCCAGAAGCGCAGCCTGATCATGACTTCCGCTACGCTGACGGTCAAAAACAGCTTTTCTTACGTCATGAGCCGCTTTGGCCTCGACAAGCTGCCTGCCGAGCGGGTACGCACGCTGTCGCTGCCATCGCCGTTCCATTACGAAGAGCAGGGGCTGCTATTGATTCCTTCCGATTTTCCGGCGCCGGGAAAAGAAAACGACCAGACGTATCTCGAAGCGATCATCCAAGGCTGTGTAGACGTGGTTGTGGCGTCAAAAGGCAGGACGCTGATTTTGTTCACCTCGCATTCGATGTTGCGGCTGGTGTATCAAGCCATGAAAGAGCGTCTGGCCGGGGAACCGGAGCCGTACACGCTGTTTGGACACGGCATTGACAGCAACAACCGCAGCAAGCTGGTCAGTCTGTTTCGTTCGATGGAACGAAGCGTTTTGCTTGGCACGAGCAGCTTCTGGGAGGGCGTGGACATCCAAGGAGAGTGGCTGAGCAGTCTGGTTATCATCAAGCTGCCGTTCACGCCGCCCAACCACCCGGTTTACCAGGGACGCGCGGAAGCTTTGAAAGCAGACGGAAAAAACGCATTCATGTCGCTGGCGCTGCCGCAAGCCGTCATTTTGTTCAAGCAAGGAGTCGGACGGTTGATTCGTCACCATTTGGACCGGGGCGTTGTGGTCGTGTTCGATACGCGTGTGGTCGAATCCCGCTACGGCCGTTCCTTTTTGCAATCGCTCCCGCCGTTTCAGGTGGAGACAGGCTCCTGGCCGACGCTGCGCGAGCGAATTGAACCGTTCTTACGTATGCAATCCCTGCCAGATTCATAAAATGAAGCAATAGTCTAGCAGGGATTTAGGTGATAAAATAAATGTTATGGAAAAAAAAGTGGGCCTGGCTGCTTCTCGTCGCATGTGTGGCATTGCTATGTTCATGCTCCATCGATACCCATTTGCAGGAAGCCGTTAAGGTGGACGACCCGTTTGCAACCGAGAACGAAGCGGAGTTTACGGGTCTTGTCATCACTTACTGGGCGCTTCCTCATGGAGAAAGCACCTTGGTGCGGATGCCGAGCGGGAAAACCATGCTGATTGATACGGGCAGCGCGGAGGATTGGCCAGCTTTGGCCGCGCATCTTTCCGCTGCGAAGTTGACGCGCCTGGACTATCTGGTCTTGACGAACGATCAGCCTGAACATGCAGGAGGATTCCCTTTTTTACACCAGCAAATCATCATTGATTCCGTCATTGTGCCCAAGCTGATTGCGCCTTCGATCCGCCAGTTCGTTCCGTACGACAAGATCGCGAAGCAAAGAGAACTCGAGGAGAACCAGGAGCTGATTCTCGACACCGACATCACGATGGATGTACTGCTGCCCAGCGAGCCGCTGTTTTTGTCGCCGCAAAACAATTCGCTCGTTTTTGCGCTGACGCATGATCAGTTGCGGTTTTTGTTTGTGAGCGGCATCAACGAACAGGCCGAGGAGCGCTTGCTCGCCCGCCATCCCGAGCAGTTGAAGTCGGCTGTGCTGAAAGTGGGAGACCAGGGCAGCAATCAAGGAACTTCGCAGCCTTTTCTCTCCCGGGTTGATCCTCAGGTCGCCATCATCCAGAGCAATACAGAGCGCGACATGCAAAAAGAGGGCAAGACCGAGGTGCTGGAGCGGTTGGGCGAGTCGTGGGCGGAGACGTATATGACGGGCCGGGACGGATCGATCACGATCTTGTCCAACGGGAAAGATTACAGGGTATTCAAGCAAAAGAAATAGGGGGGAAGACCGAGCGTGGCTAAACACGAAAAGATTTCGGAAGCGGTCGTCCGCCGCCTGCCGATTTATCTGCGTTACCTCAGCTATTTGCAGCAAAACGAGGTAACTACTGTTTCCTCCCAGCAAATGGGCAAAAACTTGGATGTGAATCCGGCCCAAATCCGAAAAGACCTGGCAACATTCGGCGATTTCGGGAAAAAAGGAATTGGCTATGACGTCAATTACTTGGTGGAAAAAATTCGCCAGATTTTGAAGCTGACGGATGAGATACGCGTCGCGCTCGTTGGAGCAGGCCATTTGGGCCATGCGATCAGCAACTACAACGCTTATTTGAAAGATAACATGCGGATTGCGGCCATTTTTGACAATGATCCCGGCAAGCTGGGAAAAGAAGTGGCGGGCATCCCGATTCAGCCATTGAATGAGCTGGCGGACACGATTGCGCAAAGACAAATCAAGCTGGCGATTATCACCGTGCCCGCACCGGCTGCGCAATCCGTATGTGATCAGTTGACTCAAGCGGGTATCAAGGGAATCCTCAATTTTGCTCCTACGACAATTCGCGCGAAAAAGGATGTGCGCATCCACTATGCGGATGTGACTTCCAATTTGCAGAGCCTGGCCTACTACTTAACGTAAGAATGGAGTGTAGTCATGAAAAAGACCATCCTCATCCACGCAACAGTGATTACGGTAAATGAACAAAACGAGGTTATCCACGATGGAGCTGTCGCGTTCGAAGGCGACAAAATCACATATGTAGGCCCTACCCCTGAAGACCTTTCCGATGCAGGCTACGATGAAGTCATCGACCAAAAAGGCGACTTCATCCTGCCTGGTTTGATCAATACACACGGACACGCGGGCATGTCGCTTTTGCGTGGCTATGCGGACGATTTGCCGTTGCAACAATGGCTGGAAGAGAAAATGTGGCCGCTGGAAGCGCAATTTACCGCTGATTCTGTCAAATGGGGAACCCAACTGTCCCTGATTGAAATGATCCGTACCGGAACCACGACATTCGTCGATATGTACGATCATATGGACGAAGTAGCCAAGGCAGTCGATGCATCCGGCATGCGTGCCCGCCTGTGCCGCGGCATGATCGGTCTGTGCTCCGAGGAAGAAAGACAGACCAAGCTGCGCGATGCGACCGCTTTTGCCAAAGAATGGCACAACCAGGCGGATGGCCGTATCACCGTAATGATGGCACCGCATGCACCGTATACGTGCTCGCCTGAGTTTATCAGCCAAATTATTGAAAAAGCGGACGAGCTGTCTTTGCCGCTGCATATCCACATGTCTGAAACGGCATGGGAAGTGGGGCAAAACGAGAAAGATTACGGTTTGCGTCCAGTCGCTCACCTGGAAAAGCTGGGCATGTTCAACCGCCCTACACTGGTTGCCCACGCCGTGCATTTGACGGATGAAGAGATTGACATTTTGGCAAAATATCAAGTGAAAGTTTCCCATAACGTCGTCAGCAACCTGAAGCTGGCAAGCGGGGTAGCACCTGTACCGAAAATGCTGGCAAAAGGCGTGAGCGTTTCGCTCGGAACAGACAGCTCGGCGAGCAACAACAACCTCAACCTGTTTGAAGAACTGAAACTCGCAGCGATTTTGCACAAAGGCGTGAACAACGACCCGGTAGCCGTTCCGGCTGAAGAGGCGCTGCGCATGGCTACTCGCTACGGGGCAGACGGTGTGTTCCAGGCTGATACGCTCGGCAGCATTGAAGTAGGCAAAAAGGCTGACCTGATCGTTCTCGACAGCCACCAGGCGCATTTCCATCCTGCGCATGAGCCGATTTCCCATGTCGTGTATGCGGCAAACGGCCGTGATGTCAAAGACACAATCGTTGCGGGCAAGTTCCTGATGCGCAACCACAAGCTGCTCACCATCGACGAAGAGCGTGCCATCTACGAAGCCAATCGCGTATTCGCTGCGCTGAAACGGTAAAAGGCTCCTGTCTGGTGTGGGACAGGAGTAAGGGAGTGTAGGTGTAGGTAGGGGAATTTGGGTATTACATCGTGCCGTGCTCATTTTCGCCACAGCTCTGTCAGGGGATGATGGCGAAAATGCAGTGTGGGTGTGTGCGACAGTTGACGCAAGGGAGAAGACAGTCCAGCCCAGGAGACGCGGTATTCTTGTAGCAAAAACCCAAGTATGTCAGGAGATGCGTTTTGTTGCGGCGACTTCACGCGCTCACCTCCTTGCGGGTGTATAAGTAGTATGACCGCTTGGCCCCGAGCTATGATTAGCAAGTTTTCCGTGCCGTTCTAAAACCTTCCCGTATAGCATAGGCTATGACAAAAATGGGACAGGGGGAACGCCAGATGTACGTCCGGCCCAAACAGCTATGGTGGCTGATCCCGATCTTTCTCGGCCTGTTTGGCCTCGGGATGGCGCTCGGCTCTTTTGGTTTGTGGAACCGTTCAGCTGCCGATGCCGGGAATGAACAGGGCTTGATTGGCAAACGAGAGGCGTATGCCGTGCCGCAACTTTTGGAACAGCTGACTCGGTCAGAGGAGCGCTCGTTTCTCGTTTACATGCAGGACCAAGCGCTGAATGGCCGCTATCGGCATGAGACATTCAGCCTGGACGGAGAAATCGGCGGGCACAAGCTGGCCATCAGCCGTAACCAGGAGCAGCCGGTTACCGTAACAATAGACGGACAAGTTCAGGATCATGCAGCACTCCCTTACGCCCTGTTTACGCCGTATGAACACGCTGTCCTGTTGCAAAGCGTGCTGTCATCGGTCGAGCCGCAGACGATCGCCGATACTTCGGGAAGCGACTGGAGCGGTTATCGTCTCACGGTGCCGCCGGAAAAAGTGACATCCTTGTTGGCGATGTGGCTCGGGCCGTCCTTTCCGATCGCTGATATTACCCCTGAGCTTGCCAAAGGGATCAACATCGAATATCAGCTCTGGTATGAGCCTGACACAGGCGCGCTTCGCCAACTGGAGCTGGAAATGCAAATCAGAACCGTGGCGGGGATCAAACAGGACCAGCTTCGTTTCCGATTGTAATGTCAACCGCATAAAGGAGTTACCAAAAACGTGTTAGTGAGAATTATCGTGGGAGTAATCGCCGCGCTGTTGTTGACAATCGCGGGATTCGCCTATCATTTGACTGCTTCCGTAGCAGGAGAGCGCACGCAATTCGATGCGACCGTACGTGAGTGGGTGCAGACGAGGACGACGATTGCCGAAATCGAATCCATCGACGAATATCGCGGTACGGAAAGCTATGCCGTGGTGATCGGGAAGAACAAAGCCGGTACGCCTGTAGTAGCCTGGATGACCGCAGACAAAGTATCGTTTGATCGCATGGATCTTGCCGTTCCGCGCAAAAATGTGGAGGATGCGGTAAACAAGGCTTTTCCGAAGTCCGAGATTACCCATATCGTGCCCGGACTTGAAAAGGACAAGAAGTTTTGGGAAGTGACCGTGAAGGATGCAAACGGTCGCTATCATTACTTGCACTATGACTTGTTCAGTGGCGCCCTGCTCGCTTCTTATGTATTGTCGCCTACCTGATTGCTTGTTTTGACCCAGATGGTATATACGCTCGCGACAGGTCTTTTCCTTGTTGGAAAAGGCCTGTTTGGCATGCCACCCAACATCTGTATAAAAAATTGATATACTCATGTGATATACTGGGTTCGTTGACAAGAGAGAAAACGAGAACGCGATATGGGGGGACTAGCTGTGCAGTTGAAAAAAAGTGCAATCGGGTTGTCCTTGCTGGCGACACTGGCTCTCCTGTTTGGAGGATGGTTCTTGTATCAGAAGATGGAGATTGAAGAGCCGATCCGTACAGAAGTCAGCCAGATGCAATCAGCTACACTCAGTAATTTTCATGTAGGCAAAGATAAAATTCAGATAGATGTAAAAGTGACGAATCCGCAGGCATTTCCGGCGGAGTATCGCGATCTGGTTGCGCGAACGAAAAATATTGCGGGCGACAAGCAAGTCGCTATCGTGGTAGCGAATCAGTCGGAAGCCATGACACAGGTTTGGAAAAGCGGCCAGTTTATTTTCACCGAAGCGCTGGATTTGCATCAATACAGCCGCATTCCTGCCTTGATTGCGGAGTGGAAACAGACGAACAAGCTCGATGCGGCAGATGCTTTTATGGATGACGCAAACATCTACGTTTATTTGAAAAAAGGAACGGAGGACTTTTATACGATTGTTCCCCGTTCCGAGGCAAAAGAGGTGACGGCTCGTGGGTAAAGAGGTACTGATCGGCGTCGTTCCTGCGATACTCGTTTTTCTTGTGTTTCTGGGCGTGAATATCACACCGTTTATTTTGTTCGCCGCCGTGCTGGGGGCGATTTATTTCCTCGTCATCCGTCAGCAAAACGGTCAGGGCGGCAATGTGGCGCTCGGCGGCAAACGGAAGCAGAACAAGCACGAGATTCCCAAGTCGGACGTGCAGTTTGCCGATATCGGCGGTCAGGAACGCGCCAAAAAAGAGCTGAAAGAATCGCTTGATTTTCTCGTCTACAAAGACAAGATTGAGCAATACGGCATTCGTCCGATCAAAGGCGTGCTGCTGACCGGGCCTCCTGGTACCGGGAAGACGTTGATGGCAAAAGCGGCAGCGAACTACACCAACTCTGCCTTTGTCGCGGCTTCCGGCTCGCAATTCGTGGAGATGTATGTAGGTGTCGGAGCGCAGCGTGTCCGTGAGCTGTTTAAAGAGGCGAAGACGATGGCCGAGAAAAACGGACAGGACAGCGCGATTATTTTTATCGATGAGATTGATGTTGTCGGCGGAAAAAGGGATGGGCAGCAACAACGGGAGTACGACCAAACGTTGAACCAGCTGCTGACCGAGATGGATGGCGTAGCGACGAGCGAGAAACCGCGCATTTTGGTCATGGCGGCAACGAACCGCAAAGACATGCTGGATGCCGCGTTGCTTCGACCAGGACGTTTTGATCGGCACATTACGGTAGATTTGCCTGACAAGCCTGCGCGCGAGCAGATTTTGACCATCCATACAGCAAACAAGCCGCTGGGCGCGGATGTGGTGTTGGAAAAGGTGGCGCAGGAGACGTTCGGCTTCTCGGGAGCGCAGTTGGAAAGTGTCGCGAACGAGGCAGCGATTTACGCCATGCGCGACAAAAGCGACAAGATCATGGCCAAGCATTTTGCTTACGCCGTAGACAAGGTCATGCTCGGAGAAAAAGTCGACCGCCAGGCTTCCGAGGAAGAGAAAAAGCGCGTCGCCTTGCATGAATTGGGACATGCGATCATCAGTGAGGTCGTGCGTCCGGGTTCTGTCTCGCAAGTAACGCTCAGCCCGCGCGGCAAAGCGCTCGGCTACGTTCGGCAAAATCCGATGGAAGACCGCTATTTGTACACAAGGGACGCTTTGGAGAAACAGATCATGGTCAGCCTCGCCGGAGCAGTAGCAGAGGAAATCTACTACGGCGGACGCAGTACCGGCTCCAAAAACGACTTCGAGCAAGCGCTGGGCATGTCTCAGGAAATCGTGTCCAGCGGGATGTCGGACCTCGGGATTGTCCACCTGCAATACGTAGACAAAACGAGGATTCACGATGAGGTAGAGCGACTCTTGTCCCGTTTGCTGGAGGAGACGCACCGCTTGCTTCGCCAGTACGATGCGGTGTTCCAGACTGGTTTGGGTACGCTGCTGGAAGCAGAAGTGCTGCAAGGAGATGAATTTAGGGCGCTCTTGTCCCAAACGAGACAGGAAGCGGCTGTATCGTAATCAAATCGCGACGAAAAACCTGCTAGCCAGCAGCTGATGTTGGCCTGGCAGGTTTTTTTGCGTGGGGGAAAACTTGTGAACGGGCGAAACAAATTTTGCGTTGCGGTGCCAAATGCCTATAGGGTTGAATATCTTACAGAATGATCCGGGAATGACATCAGGAGGCAAGGAGACTCTATGGCAAACGCGAACCGAAAAAAAATGAGCAGAGGTCTGTCCAAAACGTTCAGGCAAACCTTGCATGAAATTCCGCTTATGCAAACATCTTCTACATCGGAGCAGGATTGGATGGCTGATCTGGAGCTGGAACTGCTGGAGTCCGCTGTCAACAGCCCCAAGCCAAGCTCCCATGCACCGACAAGCCCGATACAACAACCATTGCAGAAAATGCCCAAGCAGGGTGTGTCGTCCAACCAGACGACTTTTTCCAAGATCATCAAAGATCGCAATGATGACCGGGTGCAATCGTTTGTTTATACCGATGATTTGACGGATCAGTCTGTCACTACGGAAAAAATCGCCAACCGCGCTGTCGATTCGTCCAAAATCAAGCCGGGAACGATTGATACGTCGCTGTTGAAGGACTACGCCGTCGACAGCAACAAGCTGGCAGACAAAAGCGTCACTTCAAACAAAATCGCTCCGTACGCGATCCTCGGAGAGCATCTGGGACGGCATGTGGTCACCAGCGAAAATGTGCAGGACCATTCCATTACCGGGCAAAAGCTTGTCAACAACAGCATTACGTCCGACAAATTGGCTGACAAGACCATTGATTCCATGAAGTTTGCAGAGTCTGCGATCCAGACGAAGCACATCCAGGATCAGGCGATTACGAATGAGCTGCTTCAAGATCAGTCTGTCACATCGGACAAAATCAAGATGGGCAGCATTCAGACTCGCAACCTCGCCAACTATGTGATCAACTCCGTCAAGCTGGAGGACGGCGCGGTCACGACCGACAAAATCCGGGATGGGGCCGTGACTTCCACCAAGCTGGAGGAGGATTCGATCGAGTCCCAGCATATTCGCGAGGGAGCGATTTTGCATCATCATCTGGCGGAGAACAGCGTAGACGGCGGGCATCTTTCGGCGGGCTGCGTCACGGATCAGCACATCGCTTTTCATTCCATTTACAGCCAGCATTTGCAGCCGGAAGCGGTCACAAGCGATAAAATCAGTCCTTACGCCGTCCTCACCGAACATCTGGATCACGCCAGCGTCACTTCGGAAAAAGTGGCAAAAGAGTCGATCGCAAGCGTCCACGTGCAAGCAAGCAGCATTCAAACGACGCATCTTCAAGATGGACTCGTCACGACCAGAAAAATCGGGGAGCAACAGGTCACGGCAGCCAAGCTGGCGGACAAAGCCGTCACGCTCGACAAATTGGCCAATCGCAGCGTAGGCGAGCAGCAATTGGTGGAGGAGAGCGTCAACAGCAGGCATTTGGCTGACGGGGCTGTTCGTGCGGAGAAAATCGCGCGGCGCTCAATCGAGGAGCAGCATATCGGTGAACGCGTCATCGGCAGCAGTCATCTGCGGGAATATGCGATCCAGACGCAGCATTTGCACGATCATGTAGTGACGACGTCAAAACTCGCTCCCGAGTCTGTTTCGACCGACAAAGTGACGGATTTGAGCATTACCGCAAATAAACTGGCCGATTCGGCGGTTACGTCTCCCAAGCTGGCGACAGAGGCCATCAAGACAAGGCACTTGGGCAAAGGAGCCGTCACTGGCGAAAAAATCGGCGAAAAAGCAGTGACCGCCCAGCATCTTGCCAATCAATCCGTGCAGCACGAACATATCCAGCCCAAGTCCATCTCCAAAGAAAAGCTGCAAGAGAATAGCGTCACACGCGAAAAACTGGCGGATCACGCTGTCGACGGAAGCAAGCTCGAAATGCATGCGATTACAGGCATACATGTGGAAAAGAGCAGCTTGAGCGGTGACCATCTCGTCAAGGGAACACTCACGGGCGAGCATCTTGCCGTCAACTCCATCGAAAGTCAGCATCTGCAAACAAATACGGTAACGGAAGAAAAGCTGGCCGATCATGCCGTTAGCGGAGCGAAAATAGCGCCGAGAACCGTCACGGCAGAGCATCTGGCCGACAAGTCGATTACGCGGGAGAAGCTGGCTTTTCAAACGGTTGAGACGAATGTTCAGCTGGGCACGACGCTTCAGCAGTTTGGCTTTGTCCCATTCCGCATCCCGGCGCAAAGCCAGACGGCAGACGTCACGGTCCGCTTGCCCACTCCCTATGCAGACGTCCATTATTGCCTGGTTGCGATGACGAATCAGGTCGGGGTGTCCGTGTCGCTCAAATACACCAAACGCACCTCGGCTGTGCTTACCGTTTTTCGTCAGGAAACCGGGCAGGAAGACAGCGGCGTTTTGCAGTGGATCGCCATTGGCGAAAAAGGCGAGCAGGTGCATGACGAGGTGACAGCCCTGCATCATGAGCAGCAAGAGGATGACGACTTGGGGGAAGAATGGGAAGAGGGCGAGTACGAAGCAGATGAAGATGCCGGCGAGGAAAAAGCAGCGGATGAGCATGAAACATTTCGTGATGAGGACGATTTGCGTTCCTGAGCAATGAGAAACAAGAAGCGAGGGGCCGTTGGTGGGAAGTGCAGTCGGCTTCCTCGCTTTTGTTAACATAATTATATTATGGTAACCATCCGTTCAAGGGAGTCTTTGATTGAATTTGCCTGTCCCCAATAGTATAATTGTTGGGTACACTTAGTCTGTTGTGTGGCATGGTAAATGGAGGGAATTATTCGATGTTGACGACGATTGCCCAAGTAGGGCAGCATGTTGGACAAGAAGTACGCATTGGATGCTGGCTGTACAACAAGCGCAGCAGCGGGAAAATTCAATTTCTGCAGCTTCGCGACGGGTCCGGCTTCATTCAGGGCGTAGTAGTGAAAGCAGAAGTAGCGGAAAACGTTTGGGAAAATGCATCCCAACTGACTCAGGAAAGCTCTTTATACATAACCGGCGTCGTTCGCGCAGATGATCGTGCACCAAGCGGTTACGAACTGACGGTAACAGGCGTTGAAATCATTCAGATCGCCCAGGAATACCCGATCTCCCTGAAGGAGCACGGTGTAGACTTCCTGATGGATCATCGCCACCTGTGGCTGCGCACTCCGCGCCAGCGTGCGGTTATGGCGATTCGTTCCGAAGTGATTCGCGCTGTATACGAGTATTTCCATGAAAACGGATTTGTGAAAGTAGACCCGCCAATCCTGACACCGACTTCAGCAGAAGGAACAACGAACCTGTTCCATACCAAATATTTTGATGAAGACGCGTATTTGTCCCAATCCGGTCAGCTCTATATGGAAGCGGCCGCAATGGCATTGGGTCGCGTTTATTCCTTCGGTCCGACCTTCCGTGCAGAGAAATCGAAAACGCGTCGTCACTTGATCGAGTTTTGGATGATCGAGCCGGAGATGGCTTTCGTCGATCACGAGGAAAACTTGCGCATTCAGGAAGCTTTTGTGTCCCATGTGGTGCAATCCGTCCTGAAAAACTGCCAGCGCGAACTGAAAACGCTGGAGCGCGATACAACCAAACTGCAAAACGTAACGGGTTCTTTCCCACGCATCACGTATGACGATGCGATCAAGCTGTTGCAGGAAAAAGGCAGCGAGATCAAGTGGGGCGACGATTTCGGAGCGCCAGACGAGACTTTGATTGCGGACCATTTCGACAAGCCTGTGTTCATCACGCACTATCCGACCGAGATCAAGGCATTCTACATGAAGCCGCATCCTGAGCGTCCGGAAGTAGTGCTGTGCGCAGACATGATCGCGCCGGAAGGCTATGGCGAAATCATCGGCGGCAGCCAGCGCATCGACGATCCGGAGCTGTTGGAAAAACGGTTTGCCGAGCACGAGCTGTCCGAGGAAGCGTATCGCTGGTACTTGGACCTGCGCAAATACGGAACCGTTCCTCACTCCGGCTTCGGTCTGGGGCTTGAGCGGACAGTTGCCTGGATTTGCGGTCTGGATCACGTGCGTGAAACGATTCCGTTCCCGCGTATGCTCTATCGTCTCTATCCGTAAGTTCGTGTTTCTCATACACCCTGTTGCGAGAGGGCAGCAGGGTGTTCCTATTGTGTGACAGCGCGTTTTACGCACTTCCTTGTTAATCCAACCCAGAGGTGAACATGCGTTATGGATTCCCATATATTGCAATTGTTGCAAGAAGGTGCAACATCCGTCTCCAACCTTCTTCTAAAGATGTACAAACGAATGTCTCTGGCAGACGACGAAATGATGCTGCTCATTCATCTGCTTTCTTTTCAGCAGGAAGGGAATCGCTTTCCGACCTTGACCGAGCTGGAGGAGCGCATGTCCATGTCCAGCATGAGATTGATCCAATCGCTGCAAAAGCTGCTGAAGGAAGACTGGATCAGCATTGACGAATTTATCGATCCGCAGACGGGAATGCGCCATGAGCAGTACAATTTGACTCCTTTGTATAAAAAGCTGTATCAGACCTGGCGCGAGCAGCAGGCTGATCCGCGGATGATGGAGCCGTTCATGGAGGCTGCTGCGACATTGGATGCAGAGCCGGTTGCGATTTATTCCCGTTTTGAGCAGGCGTTTGGTCGACCTTTGTCTCCTTTTGAGTTGGAGAGTATCCACATGTGGACAGAGCAGGACGGTTACCAGGAAGAGCTGATCCTAACAGCATTGCGTGAGGCCGCAACGGTAGGCAAGCTTCATATTCGCTACATCGACAGAATCCTTTTGGAGTGGCAAAAGCAGCAAATTACCACGGTAGAGCAAGCCCGCTTGTACAGTTTGAATTTTCGCCGCCAAAATCAGTCCAAAGATTATCGACAGCCGCTTTGATGCTACCAATCAAAGCGGTTTTTTCTATTGTCTGTCTCCTTTGTACACGTACCCATTTTCCGCGTTTGTCATAGCATATTACGTAGAAGCACGTTGCAGGAGGGAAGGCTTATGGAAAAGCGGAAAAAAGGGGATTTGCCCCACTGGGTAACACCAGGCGTTTTTTCGGGGCATTTTGTCGTCGATGAAGCGGTGGAGCGCATCTCGATTGTGAAACCCGTGGAAAAAGCCCAGGAGGCCGTGATCGAGCAAGTTCCAAAACAGCCGGCAGACGAAAAGCCGGATGAGGAAAAACAACTGGTGCTTGAGCCTACATTCGAAATTATTATGCGAGAAACCGACGTGGCGACGAGCGAACAGCTGGAAAAGCTGGAGCAGGAAGTGGCAGCACTGAAGGAATCGCTTGCGGCATGGGAAAAACGCTGGAAAAAGGCAGAGGAGGAACAGTCCAAAGAGAGACAACATCTGTATCAGGTGGTTCTGTCCTTGAAAAAGGAGTGGGAGAGCGAGCGGAATGAACATCGCCATAATTAGCCCGGGGCCATTTTCCGTACCACCCGTCAAAGGAAGCTCGGTGGAGCACGATATCGACGAAGTGACCAAAATGATCGATCCCGAGCACAAAGTGACGATTTACACCCGGCGCTGCGCGACTTACCCCAAGTCGACGGTAGAGGAAAACCGCGAGTTCATCCGTTTTTCCTACGATGGCCCAGGTCCTTATTTGCGAAAGATCATCAAGCATATCCGCAAGCACAAGCCGGATGTCATTTTGGTGGAAAATCGGCCGATTTACGTGCTGCAGCTCAAACGGCATTTTCCGAAGATTCCGGTCTTTGTCAATATGCATTCCCATGTGTACGGATCGCCAGGCATGATCAGCAAGGAAAAAATGAAGCGTGTCGTTCGCCTGGCGTCCGGCTTTATTACGAACAGCGAATTTTTGCGGCAGCATTTTATCAAGTCATGCAAAATTCCCGCGGAAAAAATTCATGCGGTTCATCTCGGGGTAGATGTGTCGCCTTACCAGGTGGCAAAGCTGCATTACACGATCAAAAAGCTGCGCAAGCAAGTCGGTTTGTCGCCGGATGACCGCGTGCTTTTTTACGCGGGAAGACTGATGCGCGGCAAAGGTGTTCACATTCTGATCAAAGCGTTTCACCAGGTCAGCAAGCAAGACCCACGCGCACGGCTGGTCATCGTCGGAGGCACAGGCTACGGCAGCAATCGCCTGAATCCGTACGTGCGGGAACTGAAAAGGCTGGCGAAACCGCTCGGTGACAAAGTCCGCTTCGTCAATTTTGTCCCCAGTGCCCAAATGCCGCTCTACTATCAGATTGGCGACGTGGTAGCGACTCCGTCGATTTGGAAAGAGGCATTTTGCCGCGTCAATCTGGAGGCGATGGCTTCGAGCAAGCCAGTGATTTCCACGACGCGCGGCGGGATCAAAGAGGTTGTCACCCATCAGGGCAGCGGCTTCTTGATTCCTCCCAAAGATTGGGAAAAAGAATTGCCAGCGGTTTGGGAGCTTTTGTGGAGCGCGCCCTATGTTCGGACGGAAATGGGGAAACAGGCGCTGCTGCGTGCCAAGCAGTTTTCCTGGTACGCGACGGCGCAAGGCTACCTGCGCGTCTTTGAGAATGCAGTCGGAAAGCGCCAAAAAGAAAAGCTTCCGCTCCTCAAAACCGGATAACTTTTTTTCGGGCATCGCTAGGTTTATGCCCTTTCTTCAGGGAGAATGGACGTCTGCCCTGTCCAGATATCACGAGACGCATACCTTATAAGTATCGCAGAGCACAACTGGGGAGTGATACTTGTGAAAGGGTTAATCTTGTGTGCTGGACGTGGTACGCGACTGCACCCGTTCTCCTATTCGCAACCAAAAACCCTCCTCCCTGTGGCCAATCATCCGGTATTACACTACTGCATCAGCAAACTGCGTGAAGTGGGTGTGCAAGAGATCGGAATTGTCATACACCCTTCCCAAGTGCAGATTCCTCCTTTGGTGGGCAATGGTAGTCAATTTGGGGCTACCATTACTTTTATCGAGCAGGAGGTGCCGCTTGGAATCGCACATGCTGTCCATTTAGCGCAACCGTTCTTGCAAGACGAACCGTTTATTTTGTTACTTGGTGACAACTTGTTGATGGATTCGCTGCACGGGCTCATGCGTGCGTTTACCAGTGATAATTCAGACGGTGCTGTGATGCTAAGTGAAGTGGAGAGACCACAGGATTATGGGATTGCCGAAGTACAGGAAGGGCGTCTGGTCTCGGTCGAGGAAAAACCCCGCCAGCCGAAGAGTAATCTGGCTGTCATTGGCGCATACCTGTTTACCCCACCCATTTTTGAGTCGATTGCTACACTACAGCCATCCGCCCGTGGTGAATACGAGATCACGGATGCGATCCAGTCCATGATTGACCGCGGTTTCCATATCGCGCACGCCCTTACAAGCGGCAAGTATTCAGATGTCGGAACGATTGACCGTTGGCTGGAGGCAAACCGCTGGATGCTGGCAAAAGATTTGGGCAACACTCATCGGGTTGGCGAAGGGTCAATCGTCACAAATTGCGAGATCGTCGGGCCTGTGTTGATCGGCGAGGGCTGTCATATCGAAAACTGCCGATTGGGACCGTACGTATCGATCCAAAACGGGGTACATCTGCAAAATTGCGCCCATATCGAAAATAGTATTATGTTGGAAAACAGTTCGCTTATGGATGTCGCTTGGAGCATTACGGACAGTGTATTCGGGCGTTCCTCCCATCTGGTCGGGCAGTCAACGGATACGAGCGGGGTCTTTATTTTGAGCGACAAGTCATCGATTCGCATTCCAGCTGTGAAGAGGGAGGACACATGAACCCAACTTTTACTGTGGTCATCCCGACGTACAATCGTGCCAAGTTCATCCGCAAAGCAATCAACAGCGTCTTGAAGCAGACGTCAAAAGACTGGAAGCTGCTGATTATCGATGATGCATCGACTGACAAGACGCGCAAAAAGGTCGAAAAGTATTTGTACCATCCCAACATCATGTACTACCGGATGGAGAAAAACTCAGGCATCGGCAAAGTGATGAATCAGGCTTTGTCGATGGTTGATACTCCGTACTTGTTGCAGCTGGATTCGGACGATTGGCTGCCCAAACGGACGCTGGCGGTCATCAAAAGGTACATTCGCAAAAGCAAGAAAAGCACCGCGCTTTACTACGGGAACGTGAAAATTTGGCGCGTGCGGCGCGGGAAGTATTACAATCCGTTTCTCGTCAAGCACAAGCATTTTCGCAACAAATACCAATTTTTGAAATACAATCGCTGGATGGTCGCGCCGCGCTGCTACCGGGTCGAAGCGCTTCACGAAGTAGGGGGCTGGGACACCTCTGACAAATACGAAGGCCGCATCATGGAAGATCGCCGCATCATTTTGCGGCTGATCGAAAAATACCGCGTCCGCTTTATTAACAAGAAGCTGTACAACCGGACGAAACACAGGGGGCAGCTGACCGACAACAAAATGAAGCGCAGACGGAATCATTTGCGCAAAAAGACGTTCAAATACTACCTCAAGCGTTGGGGCAAAAAGTATAAAGCTGTCTACGGCTACAAGGACGGATATCTCGTGATCAAAAGGTTGAAGAAAGTGAGGCGGCGGAAGCGATGACAAAAGCGCTTGTCACCGGTTGTGCTGGTTTTATCGGGTCACATTTGACTCAGCGCTTGCTAAATGACGGGGTGACAGTGATCGGCATCGATGGCTTCGTCGACAACTACGACGTTGCTGCCAAGCTTCGCAATCTCGCTGAGATCGGAAGCCATCCCGCCTTTACTTTTCATTCAACCATGTTGCAGGCAGAGCGTTGGAACGATTGGTTGGACCAAGTCGATGTCGTCTATCACCTGGCTGCGCTGCCCGGCGTGCGGAACAGCTGGGGCAAGGCATTCTCCGAGTACGTCAGCCACAATATTTTGGCGACCCAACTGCTGCTGGAGGCATGCCTGCAAAGACCGAAACCGCCTGTCATCGTAGTCTCTTCCTCCTCATCTGTATACGGAACGATGCAAGGGACGCTGACGGACGAATCCGCTCCGCTGCGTCCCGTATCGCCTTATGGGGTGACGAAGGAAGCGATGGAGCAGGTTTGTTCCGTCTATGTGAAAGCGTTCGGTTTGCCGATTACGATGTTGCGCTACTTTACCGTATACGGCCCGAGGCAGCGGCCGGATATGGCGTTTCACCGCTTTTTCCGGCAGATGATGAAGGGAGATCCTGTCGTCATTTATGGAGATGGCCAGCAATCGCGGGACTTCACCTACGTAACCGATGCAGTAGAGGCGAACATACTCGCTGGCCGCCACGCTGCGCCCGGCGAGATTTTCAATGTAGGCGGCAACCGCGAAATCAAGCTGATCGATGTCCTTACCATCATGGGCACGCTCTTGAACACGACGCCCAACATCCGGTTTCAGCCTGGTCCGGCCGGTGATTCGCAGCGGACTTGCGCAGATATACGGCTTGCCGAGCAACGGTTGGGCTATCGTCCGCAAGTTTCCCTGGAAGAAGGGCTGCGCCGACAGTTGGCGGATATGCGTTTCCAACTGAGGAGCTAAAACTCGAAAATAGGAGGCCAGTTGCATGCATCGGGTCCTCGTCTATCGGAGAAAATTTCTGCCCAGAAGTGAAACCTTCATCTACGAGCAGCTGCTTGGACATCAGAGAGTCAAACCTGTCGTCTTGACCAGGCAGCGGCCGTTCAATCGCAAACAGTTCCCGTATGCGCCTGTCTATGTGCGAAATTCCATGGCAGGACTCTCCGGGTGGATGAAGCGCAAAAAAATCAAATGCTTGCATGCCCGCTTTGGTCCCGCTGGCCTGGAGCTTCTTCCCTACGCGCGAAAAGCGGGGTTGCCGCTGATCACTTCTTTTCACGGTTTCGATGCGACCAAGCGCGTACGGGAAAATCCGGGCTATCGTCGTTCGCTCAAGCGCCTGTTCAAAAAGGGCAAGGCGTTTACGGTCGTCAGCAACCATATGAAAAAGCGTCTGATCCGCCTGGGCTGTTCGGGTGACAAAATCACACTGATTCGCTCGGGCATCGACTTGCGCAAATTCCCGATGCTGCCGCCGCAGCCTGTTCAGAACGGCGAGTATCGCCTGCTCAGCGTCGGCCGCCTGACGGAGAAGAAAGGCATGGACACATTGATCAAGGCGTTTGTGCAAGTGCACGAAAAGCATCCGCGGGCCAAGCTGATCATCGTCGGGGATGGCGACGAAAAGAAAAAACTGCGGCGCATGATCAAAAAATACAAGCTGGGCAAGCAAGTCGTGCTCAAGGGAGCCTTGCCGCATCAGGATGTGCAGCGCGAACTGGCGAGATGCCACGTGTTTGTCATCGCCTGCAAAACGGCTCGCAACGGCGACCAGGAAGGGATTCCGAACGTGCTGATGGAAGCGATGGCTTCCGGTCGCCCGGTTGTTTCCACCTACCATTCCGGGATTCCCGAGCTGATCGAGCACGGAGAGTCGGGCTATCTCGTGCCGGAGCGTTCGCCTGCGAAGCTCGGCAGAATGATCAACCATGTCCTCGCCTCCGAGCACGAGTGGCCGGAAATGACCGCCCGAGCCAGGATGAAGGTGGAGAAAAACCACGATGTTTCCAAACAGCGACTGAAGCTGGAAGAACTGTATTTGCGCGTGATGAAAAAATGATGAGGTGAAGCAATGAAAGTTGCCGTGATCGGTACCGGCTACGTAGGATTGACGACTGCCGTTTCCCTTGCCATGAACGGCCATCATGTGATCGGGATTGATCTTGTCGAAGCGAAGATTGTCAAATTGCGGCAAGGCATCTCTCCGATCTATGAGCCGGGATTGGAGGAAGCGCTGCGACAAGTGCTTGCAGCAGGTACCCTGGCTTTTTCCACGCAGCTGTCGGAAGCGAAAGACGCGGATGTTTTTTTCGTCTGCGTAGGGACTCCCGAAGCGGATGACGGAACCGCTGATTTGACTTACTTGTACAGCGCGGTAGCAGCGATCAAAGAAGTGCACAACTCAGCTTTGCAAAAACGGGTTGTGGTGATCAAAAGTACGGTGCCAGTAGGGACCGGAGACAAAGTGGCCGACCTGCTTGACGGCTGCCAGGAACTGTCTGTCGCGTCCAACCCGGAGTTTTTGCGGGAAGGGAGCGCCTTGCTGGATGCCATCGAGCCTTCGCGAATTGTCATCGGCGTGAGCGATCCGTCGACGGGGGAAGTGATGGAACAACTGTACAAAGGCGTGAATGCCCCGCGCGTGGTGACGACCAGGGCGAATGCGGAGCTGATCAAGTACGCTTCCAACGCCTTTTTGGCGACACGCATCTCGTTCATGAATGAGCTGGCGAGACTGAGCACGGCACTGGGTACAGATATCGCCACGATCGCGCACGGGATGGGGCTCGACAGCAGGATTGGCCCGGAATTTTTGCGGGCGGGTGTCGGCTACGGCGGCTCCTGTTTTCCGAAAGACACGATCGCTTTGCTGCAACTGGCAGCCCAGAACGGCATCTCGCTTTCGATTCTGGAAAAAGTACGGGAGGTCAACGCCACACAGCCCGTGTGGTTTTTGCAGCAGTTGCAAAAGCTCGTGCCGGATTGTCGCGGCAAACGGATTGCCGTACTGGGGCTGGCGTTCAAACCGGATACGGACGACATCCGGGAGGCTCCGTCTCTTTCCATTTTGCATGAGCTGACAGAGCAGGGAGCTGCCGTCTTTGCCTATGATCCGGTTGCCGAAGACGCTGTGAAGCAATCTTTTCCGAATGTGACCTATACGAAGACAGCCGAAGAAGCGTTAGCGGGCGCCGATGCTGCGCTTTTGGTCACCGAGTGGAAAGAGTGCGTGCAGCTAGATTGGGAGCGAATCCGCCAGAGCATGGCTCAGCCCGTGCTGCTCGACGGACGCAACGCCTGGCCTGCCCAGACCGTCAAGCAAGCAGGCTTTACGTATATCGGGGTAGGAAAAAGCTGACTTTTCCTTGGGAAAGCTCAGCTTTTTTCTTTTGGCTGGCAACTTGGCGCAAGTGCAGGCTAATGATTTGAACAAGTTGGCATAATACGGTAGGATAGTCACATATGGATGATTTGACCATCTAGCGCAAATTACGAGGGAGTGATCACGGTGAACAAAAGCAAAACACTGCCAAAACGCAGTGACGTCCCCGCTGAATACAAATGGCGGTTGGAGGATATTTACCCAACCGACGCGGATTGGGAAAAAGATGTGCAAAAGGCGAAACAACTCACCGAGCAAGTTGCTGCCTTGAAAGGGACGCTGGCCCAGTCCGGGGAGCAGCTGCTCGCAGCATTGACGCTTCAGGACGAGCTGACGAAGACGCTCGATACGGTGTACGTCTACGCTCGCATGCGCCGTGACGAGGATAACGCAAACAGCACGTACCAGGGACTGACTGATCGTGCTACCAGCCTGAGCACGCAAGTATACGGTGCGCTCGCTTACATACAGCCGGAGATTTTGACCATCCCGACGGACAAGTTGGAAGCGTGGATCAACGACACAGAAGGTTTGGCGCACTACCGGATTTTGCTGGACGAGATTACGCGCTTCAAGCCGCATACGCTTTCCTCGGAGGAAGAGGCGCTCCTGGCGAACATGAGCGAACTGGCTTCGGCTCCTTCGAAAATTTTTGGCATGCTGAACAACGCCGACATGAAGTTCCCGATGATTACGGACGAAAACGGCGAAGAAGTCGAACTGACAAAAGGTCGCTACACGCAGTTCATGGAGAGCAAGGACAGACGCGTGCGCAAGGAAGCTTTTGAAGCGCTGTACACTACGTACGGCAAGTTTCGCAATACGATTGCCGCATCGCTGACCTCGGCGATCAAGGGCGATGTGTTTTACGCCCGGACGCGCAAATATCCGTCCGCCTTGTATGCGGCCCTGTTCGCGGACAACGTGGACTTGTCTGTGTACGACAACCTGATTTCGACGATTCACGAGCACTTGCCGCTGATGCACAAATACATCGCGCTGCGCAAAAAACTGCTCGGGGTCGACGAGCTGCACATGTACGATTTGTACGTGCCGATCGTGCCCGAGGTAGACATGAAAATCCCGTACGATCAGGCGGTCGCAACGATCAAGGAGGCGCTCCATCCGCTCGGCGAGGAGTACGGTCGCGTGCTGGCGGAAGGCTTCTCCAACGGCTGGATCGACGTGCATGAAAACGAAGGCAAGACGAGCGGGGCGTACTCATGGGGAGCATTCACGACCCATCCGTACGTGCTCATGAACTACCAGGACAACGTGAACAACATGTTTACGCTGGCCCACGAAATGGGGCATGCCCTGCACAGCTACCACTCCAATCAGGCCCAGCCATACACGTATGCCGATTACAAGATTTTCGTGGCGGAAGTAGCTTCCACGCTCAACGAAGCCCTGCTGATGGACCACCTGCTCAAGACCACGACAGACAAGAAGCAGCGTCTGTACTTGATCAACTACTATCTGGAGCAATTCCGCGGCACGGTTTTCCGTCAGACGATGTTCGCCGAGTTTGAGAAAATCGTCCATGCCAAAGAAGAGCAGGGCGAACCGCTGACAGCCGACTCGCTCAGTGCGATCTACCGTGAGCTGAACGTCGCTTACCATGGACCAGACATGGTTGTAGATAAAGAAGTAGATTTGGAGTGGGCGCGCATTCCTCACTTCTATCGCAATTTTTATGTCTACAAGTACGCCACGGGCTTCTCGGCGGCGACTTCCTTGTCCAAGCAGATTTTGGAGGAAGGACAGCCAGCTGTTGACCGCTACTTGGAGTTCCTCAAGGGCGGCAGCTCCGACTATCCGCTCAACCTGCTGAAAAAGGCGGGCGTCGACATGACCTCTCCCGCCCCGGTTGCAGAAGCGTTGAGTGTTTTCAAAGAGTTGCTGGACGAAATGGAGCAGCTCTTAAACGAGAAGTAAAGCGATGCTAAAAAAGCAGTCAAGTAATTCTACTTGGCTGCTTTTTCCTGTTTTAGATTTTTTCTGCTGAAAGCCCAAAAAACGGTAACGGTCTTCTATGTTGTTCGTATATACTTATGAAACTGGTAGGGATTATGTCCTCCTCCGCCTTGGGACGGAGACGAAATTCCAACCGCTGACTGTTTTGCAGCGAAGGTAAAAACTGGCACAATTACGCAAGGGGAACAGATTGTGAAAATTTGGAGGAATCATTGTGAAAAAACGGGCATCGATCATCATGGCCTCTCTATTGCTGGTTACGGCTGGTTGCGGAGGCCCAGCACCAGAGCCTCCAACGCAGGCTGAGGCAAAAGCGAAAGTCGTTGAAGTGGTTACGGTTCAAAAAGCTGCACAGCCAGTCGTGCTGCGTGTTACCGGAATGGTAGAGGCGAAGCGTGACGCCGTACTGCCTTTTGGCACGGGAGGAACGATTTCATCCATCCCGGTAAGCAAAGGGATGAAGATCGCGCAAGGCCAGCTGTTGGCAACGCTTGACTCGCGTTACTACCAAAAGGAAGTAGAAGCAGCTGCAAGCCAGGTGGAAGAGGCAGCGGCGCGCAAAAACAAAGCATTGAAGGGAGCAACTGCCGAGGCGATTGAACAGCAACGACTGCAAGTGCAAAGTGCCCAAAGCCGTCTGGAAAAAGCAAAGCAGGACCTGACAGCAGGCGAAAAGCTGTTTGCTGGCGGAGCTATTTCACAGACCGAAATAAATGACTTGAAACGCGCCCTGACTCAAGCGGAAATTTCTGCGCGAGACGCACAACTGTCCCTCACCGAATTGCAACGCGGTGCGCAGCCAGAGGACATCGCCATGGCCAACGCATCGATCAAATCGGCAGCCGGACAGGTTGAGCGGGCGAAAAAGAGTCTGGATGATGCGAAAATTCATGCTCCTTTTGCCGGAACGGTCGTGGATGTATACAAACAAACAGGCGAACAGGCTTCGCCAGGCGATCAAATCATTCATCTGGTGGACTTGAGCGAAGTGAAAGTCACTCTTGATATTACCAATGATCTCATCAGTCAATTCCAGGAAAAAACGAAGGTGCAGGCTGTATCCGATGACGGCAAACAAAGCCAGGGAACGATTACTTTTGTCTCCCCGGTCGTGAGCAAGGAAACAGGCAAGTATCGGGTGGAAGTAACGATTCCGAATGCAGATGGATTCTGGCGTGGCGGAATGGCTGCAACGATTGAGGCTCCGCGCAAAGTGAACGGATTTTTGGTGCCGCTGGAAAGTGTCGGAGTTAACTCTACAGAGCACTATGTCATGGCGGTGGAAGATGGCCTTACTGTGAAGAAGGAAGTGAAGACCGGACAGATCGTCGACGATCAAATCGAGATTCTCTCGGGCGTCAAAGAAGGCGACCAGCTTTTGCGCAGCGGCATTACTTTCTACGTCGAGGGGCAAAAAGTAGAGGCGAAGGGAGAATAGTAGCATGGAAAAGTTGATTCTCTTTTTGCTGAAACGACGCCTGATTGTGTACTTGTTTACCTTTTTGCTCGTGCTTGCTGGCTTGGGCTCGCTGTTCAGCTTCAATGTCGAGCTGCTTCCGAAAACAAACTTCCCATCGATCTTCGTCAATGTATCGGGTGGGGCACTTCCCCCGGAAGAGATGGAAGAGAAGGTAACGAAGAACATCGAGCAAAATATCAAGTCAATTGCAAACATTAAAGAATACTCTTCTACTACAGGTACAGGTTACGCCAATATTACGATTATCGCCTTGGAAGGCAAAGGGGAACAAGTTAAGCAAGATGTGCAAAATACCGTTAACCGGCTGCGCAACGGCTTCCCGAAAGCGATTGACACGGTCAGCGTAACCCAGAACAGCTTCGGGGACGATCAAATGATCGACTACGCGCTTGTGGGAGCCGATCCGAAAGCGATGCTGAGCCTGGCAAAAACAACGCTCAAAGACCGGATCGAAGAAGTGCCAGGCGTAAAAGAAGTGTCTGTATCAGATCGCAGCTTCGAGAACAAAATCGCGATCACTTTGCGCCCTGAGAGACTGAACGCCTACCGCACAACGCCATCCGAGGTTGTTTCCCAGCTACAGGAAACGAACTGGAAGCAAGCGATCGGCACGCTCGAAAACACGGGCTTTGACACGGTCATCATGATCGACAACAGCTTCCATTCTGTACAGGAAATGAACGTGCTGCCGATCAACACGCCAAACGGAACCGTCACGCTGGAGCAATTGGCGACTGTGGAAGACATGCGCGGAAAAGTGAAAGACTCGGTAGCGCTGACTGATGGCATGGTATTCGTACACCTTAGCGTGTCGCGCTCAGACGGTTACGATCTGATTACTACCCAGCGCAATGTCGAGCAACTCATCAAGCAGATCAATACGGAAGCCGATGGAAAATATCAAATAAAAGTCATGTTTGAGGCTGCTTCCTTCATCGAGCATGCGGTATCGAACCTCAGCCGCGATGTGGCCATTGGTGGGGCATTGGCGATCATCATCCTGTTTGTGTTCTTGCGCAACTGGAGGGTGACGCTCGTCATCGCAACGACATTGCCATTGTCAGCTCTCATGACGTTTATCGCCATGAAAATGGCTGGCTACAACATCGACATGGTCAGCTTGCTCTCGATGAGCTTGTCGGTCGGCTTGATTGTCGACGCCGCGATCGTCGTACTGGAGAGCATCTATCATTTCCGTGAAAAAGGCGAGCAGCTGAAACAGGCGATCATCAAAGGAACGAAAGAGGTACTGACGCCTGTATTTACTTCGCAGCTTACGATCATCGTCGTATTTTTGCCGCTCGTTTTTGCAGACTTTGCCGATTGGCTCAAACCGATCATGGCGACGATTGCCTTTACCGTATCGGCTGCCATCATCGCTTCGACCATTGCCGCGTTCTTTTTCGTACCCGTGTTTTCCGATCGCTTTTTGCAGAAAGATAAAAAGGTCTCGCTGGAGGGCGAAGGAAAAGAACACGCTGTCAATCGGTTGTTCAACGGGCTGTTGAATATGGCTTTGCGCCACCGGGTCAAGACGATTATCGTGGCGGTGCTCATGCTTGTCGCCGTAACTTTCCTTACCCCTTTTGTGAAGATGGGGAACGGACTCGATCCGAACGAAAACTTTATTTTTGCCACGCTGAAGATGCCGACGGGTTCAACGCTGGAACGCACGCAAAAAGCTGCGGTGGTCGGAGAAGAAGCACTGCGGGGCATTTCCGAAGTAAAAGACGTCTTCTTCATAGCGTCCAAAAGTGATTCGGACATCTTCATCTCACTCGTGCCGAAGTCGCAACGCAATCGTACCAAGGAAGCTTTGACGGCTGATATCAACGAGCGCCTGAATGCGATCCCAGGCATTGAGTCCATCTCCATGTCTTTCGGACAACAAGGTGGATCAGCCCCTGTTCAGCTCAACATCACCGGGGACGATATGGAGCAAATGCGCAAGATCGCCACGGAGCTTGAGGGCATGCTGTCCACGATCAATGGCGTAACGAATATTCGCAACGATTTCAAAGAAGGAAAAGAAAAAGTAACGCTGATTCCGAAGCAAGATGCACTGGCTAGACTGAACGTTGACCATCGCTCCTTGCTCCAGCAACTGAGCGTTCTGATTGGCAACCAGCACATTACGTCCATCACAAAAGATGGCATCGATGTGGATGTGGTCGCCAAAATGCCGGACAACTGGCTGAAGCATCCAGAGCAGCTCAAGGGGATTACGGTAACATCCGAGAAGGGGGCACAAGTGCCGCTTGCTGACCTCGTAGATTGGGTCTACAGCAAATCGCCGATTACGCTTACACATCAAAAAGGCGAACGGATCATCAGTGTGTCCGCAGAGCTGTTGGGAAGCGATTTGGGTACGGTTGGACGTGAAATCAACGAGAAGCTGCCGGGCATGGTCATTCCAGAGGGATACAAAGTGGAAATTGCCGGCCAGTTGAAAGAACAAAGCGCCAACATGACACAAGGGATTCTTGTTTTCCTCGGCGTTCTTGCGCTGATCTATGTCATCATGGTCGCCCAGTTCGGCCGACTGTCGCAGCCGTTCATCATTATGCTGACAATTCCGATGGCACTGGTTGGCGTGGTACTTGGCTTCGTGCTCACGCAACGAACGTTTGGCGAGATGGCGATGATCGGGATTATTATGCTGGTCGGTATCGTGGTCTCCAACGCGATCTTGCTGATCGACCGGATCAACCTGCTGCGCGGTCGCGGCATGGCTACGGCAGAAGCGATCGTGCAAGGAACGAAAGACCGCGTGCGTCCGGTTATCATGACGAAGCTGACAGCAATCCTGGGGATGCTGCCGATGGGATTGGCAATGGCGGAAGGCTCCGACATGGAAGCTCCGCTTGCGACAGCCGTTATTGCCGGCTTGATTTTCCATACGATGGTTACTTTGATCCTCGTGCCTGTGCTGTACTCTTTGTTCGAAGGGGCAAAAGAAAAACGCCTGGCTCGCAAGGCAGCGCGTCAAGCGAAACGGGAAGCCAAGCGTTTGGCGAAACAAAACAAAAACAACGAGGTTTCCAAAACCGAGCTGTAGCACGTGAGCAATCAGACTGCTTTGCTTGCCGCAAGCAAGCGGGGCACATCTGATCAACGAAGTGCGTTCCAATACGATAGCGAAAAGAAGAGAAGGGAAGGTGTGCTTTTGCCCCTTCTCTTTGCTTTTCGTTCGTCAGAAAGTTCTGTAGAATAGAAACTAAGGAAGATACATACGCACCGCGAAAGGAGTCTGACTATGGATCTGCAACTGAAGGGTAAGACAGCTCTTGTGCTTGCGTCGACAAAAGGGCTGGGAAAAGCGACAGCGCTTTGCCTCGCTCACGAGGGAGCAAACGTAACGATTTGCGGCAGAGACGAAGGCGCTCTGGAAGCTGTTCGCGCCGAGATTGAACAGGCAACAGGAAAAGCTCCGCTTGCCGTGGTCGTCGATGTGACCAAGCCGGAAGATATCGAGCGGGTTGTGCAGGCGACCGTCAGCGAGTTTGGCAGGGTGGATATTTTAATCAACAATTCAGGCGGGCCTGCCGCGGGCAAGTTTGACCAGTTGACGGACAAGCAGTGGATTTCCGCCTTTGAGCTGAACTTGCTGAGCTATGTCCGGGCGATTCGCGCCGTTTTGCCGCATATGCGCGCCAACCAGTTTGGGCGCATCGTCAACTTTGCCTCTTCTTCGTTCAAGCAGCCGTTGGAAAACTTGATTTTGTCCAACACGTTCCGCACGGGCGTTTTGGGCTTGGCGAAAACGTTGTCTTCCGAGCTGGGGCCGGACGGCATTTTGATTAACACAATCGGCCCGGGACGAATCGCCACAGACCGCGTGCAGCAACTGGACGGACTAAGCGCGAATGCAAAAGGCGTTACGGCAGATGAAGTCCGCGCAAACTGGGAGCAGCAAATTCCGCTTGGCAGGTACGGTCACCCGGATGAATTTGCCCGCACGGTGACTTTTTTGGCGTCGCCAGCCAACAGCTATGTCACCGGACAATCGTTTCTCGTTGACGGCGGCCTGGTCCGGGCGATCTAGGGCACTATTTCCCATTCAAAGGAGGAAAGAAAATGAGCAAAGAAAGCTCGTTTGACATCGTATCCAAGGTGGACTTGTCGGAAGTGAACAACGCCATCCAGACGGCTTTGAAGGAAATCGAGAACCGCTTTGATTTCAAAGGGAGCAAAAGCAGCATCTCATTGGAAAAGGAAGAGCTTGTCCTCATCTCGGATGACGAATTTAAGCTCGGCCAGGTCAAAGACATTTTGCTCGGCAAGCTGGTCAAGCGCGACGTCCCGATCAAAAACTTGGACTATCAAAAGGTGGAGCCGGCAGCGGGCGGGACGGTTCGGCAGCGCGTGAAGCTGGTGCAAGGAATCGACAAGGAAAACGCCAAAAAGATCAACAGCATCATTAAAGACGCAGGGTTGAAGGTGAAAACGCAAGTGCAGGACGATCAAATCCGCGTGACCGGAAAAAGCCGGGATGAACTGCAACAGATCATTCAGGCGATCCGCAAGGCAGATTTGGCGCTCGACGTGCAATTTATCAACTACCGCTGATTGCTAGAAAAGTTTTGCGTCTAACTCTCTTTGCTCTCGCATATGCATGTACAAATAAGTGACAAGCACTTGCGAAAGGGAGAGTAGAGACATGAAGGTCTTTATTATCAGTATGCGCAATCTCATTTTGGGCGGGATCGTCTTCGTAGTTGTTTTGGTGGCGGGAATCGTGCTATTGGTCAAAGACCCGTTGCACGTCTCTGACTCCTATCGACCAGGTGACACGAGTGTGCCGACTACCACGGCCAACACTCCGGTGAGCCAGCCGACCGATGCCGCCAAGCCGTCTTTGAACATGGATATTTCCGTGGACGGAACGACAGCAGAAGTGTCGCTTTTGACGCAAAACTTCGAGTTCGTTCAGGAGAGCAGCGAGCTTGGGCAAACCCCGGTGTTTGGCAAAGGCCACGCCCATCTGTACCTCGATGGAGAATCCAAAGGAATGATCTACCATCCGGAGTTCATGCTGAAAAAGCTGCCAAAAGGCGAGCACGAAATCCGCGTGGAGCTGAATTACAGCAACCATCTGCCATACAAGGTAGAAGCGACGCAAAAAATTGTGGTGAAATAAGCGAAAAGCGTTCCGATGAGGGCGCTTTTCTTTTTCTGTTCGGAAGGAATATGATGGAAGAGAACGAATCCTAGTTGATAAAGATGGAATAGTCTGAATGTTTTTGGGGGTGCTTGCATGCTGCGGATGATTACGATTGGCAACTTGCTGGATGAGACAACCAGACTTTATCAGGATAAGGAAGCGCTAGTCTACCATGAACGATCGTTGCGTTATTCGTTTGCCGAGTTTCAGGAAGTGTGCAATCAGGCGGCAAGGGGATTTATGTCGCTCGGCATTCAAAAAGGGGAGAACATCGCGATCTGGGCGACAAATGTGCCGGAATGGGTGATTTCCCAGTTTGGAACGGCCAAGATGGGCGGAGTGCTTGTGACGGTGAATACAAGCTACCGCGTCCATGAGCTGGAGTATTTGCTGCGGCAGTCTGAATCGACGACACTGCTGCTCATCGACGGGTATCGGGATGCGAACTACCTCGACATGATCAAGGAAATTTGTCCCGAGCTGGAGACGTGTGAGCCGGGCGCTCTCCAGTCGAAGCGGCTTCCCCATTTGCGCAATGTCATCTACTTGGGCGAGGAGCGGCAGCCGGGGATGTTTTTATGGGCAGATTTGCTCGCGCGGGCCGAGCTGGTCAGCGAGGAAGAACGGCGTTTGCGGCAAGAGTCGCTTTCGCCCGACGACGTTATCAACATGCAATATACGTCAGGGACGACTGGCTTCCCCAAAGGAGTCATGCTGTCGCATGTGAACATCGTCAACAACGCCATCAAGGTAGCGGAATGTCAAGGGCTCGGCATCGAAGACCGGGTGTGCATCCCCGTGCCGTTTTTTCACTGCTTTGGCTGCGTGATGGGCACGCTCGCCTGCGTTGCCACGGGAGCGGCGATGGTCCCTGTCACCGCTTTCGATCCCGGATTGGTGCTCTCGATTGTCGAAGCCGAACGATGCACAGCGCTGTACGGAGTGCCGACCATGTTCATCGCCGAGCTGAACCATCCGTCTTTTGCCGAGCGCGATCTCAGTTCGCTGCGCACGGGCATTATGGCGGGTTCTCTTTGCCCGATCGAGGTAATGAAAAACGTAGTGGACAAAATGGGCATCCGCGACATCACGATCGCCTATGGACAGACGGAAGCTTCCCCGGTCATCACCCAGACGCGGCCAGAAGATTCCATCGAGCGCAAGGTATCCACCGTAGGCAGGCTGCACGAAGGAGTGGAAGCGAAGGTCATCGACCCAGCGACGGGAGAGACGCTGCCTCCTGGCGTCCAGGGCGAGCTGTGTACGCGCGGATATTTGGTGATGAAAGGGTATTACAATATGCCGGATCAAACCGCGAAGGCGATCGACGAAGAGGGCTGGCTGCATACGGGAGATTTGGCGACGGTCGACGAGGAAGGCTACTACCGGATCACAGGCAGATTGAAGGATATGATCATTCGCGGAGGGGAAAATATTTATCCGCGTGAGGTCGAGGAGTTTCTGTACACGCATCCGAAAATACTGGACGTGCAAATCGTCGGTGTTCCAGACGCCAAATACGGAGAGCAGGTGCTGGCCTGCATTCGGGTAAAACCGGGCGAGACGCTGACAGAGGAGGAAGTGTTGGCGTACTGCGAAGGCAAAATTGCCCGTTTCAAAACGCCGCGCTACATCCAGTTCGTCGCCGAATACCCGATGACAGCGTCTGGCAAAATTCAAAAGTTCAAGCTGCGTGAACAGGCGCTGGCATCGTTTGATCTTGCCGATTCGGCCCGGAACGAGCTTGCCTGAGCAACGAATAAGTGGTGAAAAGAAGCGCCGGGGGATGCTGTCCTGGCGCTTTTTGTTCCGGTCAGGCTGGTGATCTGGAAGCATAGCCGCTTTGTGCCGACCGGACAGCCGATCCAGTAGCGGTACCGCTTCGTTCCGTCAGCAGTGGAGAAAATGCAGCTTCCAGTTCCGCAACACCGCTTGTCGTCTCTGTAGCTTGGCGGGAAAGCGGACGCACCTTCCAGGAAAACTTTTCTCCGTTATAAAAATGGTTTAAAAAGGAATTTTTCAACCTTTACAACCTGGCAACTCTTTACTATTATGAGTGGAAATGCGAGGAGAGAGGGGAAACGCACAATGGAAGTCCGCCGATTGGGGCCAGAAGATGCAGAAGCTTTTGTAAAAGTAAGATTGGAAGGGTTGCAAACCGACCCGGATGCATTCGGTGCTACGTATGAAGAAGATGCGGCACGGCCTATGGCGGAGTGGAAGGAGCGGCTGTCTCAGGGACCACAAGGCGACAGCGGTTATTTTGGCGCTTTCGTCGCAGGGGAGCTGGTAGGGATCATCGGCTATTTCCGCCATCGCGGCATCAAGGCGCGGCATAAGGCAGCGGTCGTGTCCATGTACGTCCGGGAAGCGCATCGCGGGACAGGTATCGCGCAAGCGTTGATGCACGAAGAGCTGGCGTATTTGAAAGCGCGCGGAGACATTAGCCAGGTTCAGCTTGCGGTTGTGACGAGCAACCCTGGGGCCGTACGTTTTTACGAGAAAATGGGTTTTGTGCCGTACGGTTATGAAAAACAAGCTTTGAAGGTAGGGGAGCGCTACGTCGACGAGACGCTGATGTATGTACTCTTGCACGAGTAGTGGCTACCGCTTGAAAACGAACGCTTGACCAGACGAAAAAGCGAAGGCATGTGTGGCAGCATGCCTTCGCTTCTGTATGGAAAAACATGTTTCGAGCAAAAAGATTAACGATTCGCTTCGTAGGCAGCGATTTTGTCCTCGTATTGCAACGTAATTCCGATGTCGTCGAGGCCGTTCAACAGGCAGTAGCGGCGGTACGGGTCCACCTCGAACGGATAGGACAAACCATCGCTGTCGCGCACGACTTGCTGTTCGAGATCAATCGTCAGCTCGTAATTTTCGCGGCTTTGTGTGCGCAAGAACAGTTCGTCGACTTGCTCTTCGCTGAGCTTGATCGGCAGGATGCCGTTTTTGAAGCAGTTGTTGTAAAAAATGTCGGCAAAAGACGGAGCGATCACGCAGCGGAAGCCGTAGTCGAGCAAAGCCCACGGAGCGTGCTCGCGCGACGAGCCACAGCCGAAATTGTTGCGGGCGAGAAGCACAGTCGAGTCTTTGTAGGCAGGGGTGTTCAGGATGAACGAGTCGATCGGCGAGCCATCGACGTTAAAGCGCCATTCATAAAACAGGAACTGGCCAAAGCCGCTGCGCTCGATGCGTTTCAGGAACTGTTTCGGGATGATTGCGTCTGTATCTACGTTGACACGGTCCAGTGGCGCGACCAGTCCGGTGTGGATGACAAATGGGTTCATTGGAATACCTCCTCGCTTGCGCTCTCTCTTTTCCATTCACGTACGTCTACGAAGCGGCCTGCGATGGCTGCCGCGGCTGCCATTTCCGGGCTGACGAGGTGAGTGCGTCCGCCACGGCCTTGACGTCCTTCGAAGTTGCGGTTGGAAGTGGAAGCGCAACGCTCTCCTTCTGACAAGATGTCCGGGTTCATGGCGAGGCACATGGAGCAGCCGGATTCACGCCAGTCGAAACCGGCTTCCTGGAAAATGAGGTGCAAGCCTTCTTGCTCAGCCAACTGCTTGACTGCCTGGGAGCCAGGTACGACCATCGCGTGTACGGAAGGGGAGACTTTGCGTCCCTTGGCAACTTCCGCCGCTTTGCGCAAGTCTTCAATCCGTCCGTTTGTACAGGAGCCGATGAAGACGCGGTCGATTTTGATTTCGCTCATAGGCGTTCCCGGAGCAAGATCCATGTAAGCGAGAGCGTCCTGAGCCGCTTTGCGCTGTGCCGTAGTCTCAAAAGCTTCCGGGTCTGGAACCGTGCTGGTGATGTTCGTGCCCATGCCTGGGCTGGTGCCCCATGTTACTTGCGGTTCGATGGCAGCGGCGTCGATTTCGACACATGTATCGTACGTAGCGCCTTCGTCTGTGCACAGCTCTTTCCATGCTTCCACTGCTGCCAGGAAGTCTTCGCCTTGCGGAACGTAGCGGCGGCCTTGCAGATAGTCAAACGTCGTTTGGTCCGGAGCGATCAGCCCGGCGCGTGCGCCACCTTCAATCGTCATGTTGCACACGGTCATGCGCTCTTCCATTGTCAGCTTGCGGATCGCTTCGCCTGTGTACTCTACGACGTACCCGGTTGCAAAGTCAGTTCCGTATTTTGCGATAATCGCCAATATTAAGTCTTTTGCGCTGACACCGAAAGGCAGGTCGCCGTTCACGCGGACTTCCATCGTTTTTGGCTTCAGCTGCGGCAAGCATTGTGTGGCGAGTACGTGTTCGACCTCGCTCGTCCCGATCCCAAAGGCGAGGGCGCCGAATGCCCCGTGCGTGGAAGTGTGGCTGTCGCCGCACACGATCGTTTTGCCGGGATGTGTCAGGCCAAGCTCAGGGCCGATGACGTGGACGATTCCTTGATCCGGGCTGTTCAGGTCAGCGAGTGTAATGCCAAATTCCCGGCAGTTATCAGTCAGTGTTTCCATTTGCTGACGGGAGATCGGGTCTTTGATATTGAAGCGATCCGCTGTCGGCACGTTGTGGTCCATGGTGGCAAAAGTCAGTTCTGGACGGCGGACTTTGCGGCCAGCCAGGCGGAGCCCTTCAAACGCTTGCGGAGAAGTCACCTCGTGCACCAGATGCAGATCAATGTACAAAAGGCTCGGTTTGCCAGCTTCCTCGTGAATCACGTGATTGTCCCAAATCTTTTCAAACATTGTACGGGGTTTCATTAGTGAATGCCTCCTTCGTGCGAAAACTCTTAACAAGGTTGTATCATGGCAAAGAAAATAGTTCAAAGATATAATAATTATGAGAAGGATAGCTTTTGCCTATCGGGAGGTTTTTTATGGAGTTACGACAGATTCGTTATGTGCTTGCAGTAGCGGAGGAACGCAGCTTTTCGCGTGCGGCCAACCGCTTGCATCTGGCTCAGCCATCGCTTAGCCAGCAAATCGCCAAGCTGGAAAAAATATTGGGTGTGAGTTTGTTTCACCGTCTGCCCCAGCATGTGGAGCTGACAGATGCGGGCCAGCGTTTTGTGCAGGTGGCGCAGACGCTGGTAGACATGTCGGAAGGGCTGGAGCGGGAAATGCGCGCGTATGCAGTGGGGGAGAGCGGCCGACTGCTGGTTGGCAGCTTGCCGATCACGGGCGCTTACGTCCTGCCGCGTGTGTTGCCGACGTTTACCAAGTTGTTCCCCGGAGTCGAGCTGCAACTGATGGAGGAAACATCCAGCCATCTGGAACAGTTGCTCGTGCGCGGAAAAATCGACGTCAGCTTGCTGACGATGCCGATCAGCGACCCTTCGCTGGAGATCATTCCGGCGATCAACGAAGAAATTTTCCTGGCGGTGCCGCCGAATCATCCATTGGCTGGCAAAAAGCAGGTCGACCTGGCCGAGCTTGCGGATCAGCCGTTCATTTTGCTGAAGGAAGGGCAAGGCTTCCGGACGATTTCCTTGCGGTTGTGCGAGCAAGCTGGCTTCCGTCCGCGCATCGTCTTTGAAAGCACCAACATCCAGACCGTCCAGTCGCTGGTCGCGGCGGGCATGGGGCTGTCTTTTGCCCCGGAAATGATTACGCTGGCGCCAGGGACGATAGAGCCGCCCGCCTACGTACGGCTTACGACGAAACCATACCGGACACTCGTCGTTGCCTATCGCAAAGACAAGCCGCTGTCGCGCCCGGCTGAGGCGTTTGTGCGCTGTTTGGTGGAGCAGGGCGGGGCGTTGTAAAAAGCGGATGAAGTGTCAGCCGCGTGCGACAAACAGGCAGGCTTTGTGCTACACTGTTTCCAAATCATTCTAGGAAGGAAGATCCATGATGAGAGAACTCAAGACAGAAGCAGAATTTGAACAGGCGATTGCCGCCGAGAAGCCCGTCGTGGTCAAATTTTTTACCGATTGGTGCCCGGACTGTCACCGCATCGATCCGTTCATGCCGGAAGTGGAAGAACAATATAAAGAGCAAGTGGACATGGTCGCTGTCAATCGCGATACGCTGCCTGATTTGTCCCAGAAGCACGATGTGTTCGGGATTCCCAGCTTCATCGCGTTCAGCCGGGGCAAAGAGCTCGTTCGCTTCGTCAGCAAGCTCGGCAAAAGCCGCGAAGAGATCGAGCGTTTTCTCGACCGCGCCGTTCAGGTAAACAACGGTTTGAACGCAGAGTAATGCAACGAACATAAGGCAGGGAGATTGACCATGCGATCGATGAAAAAAGAAGGGGAATGGCTCGTCTGCCACTTGCAGGCGGAGGACGACGCCATTCCGATCGGGAACCTGCTGCGCGAGGGATGGAAGCTGCCACGCAAGCAGGTCCATCTTTTGTTTCAGCATAAAGAAGTGCTTGTAGACGGCGCTCCTTGTGCCCAGCACACGCAAGTGCGAGAGGGACAGGAAATTCGCATGCGCTTGTGCCAGCCAGAGCCGCTCGGACTGGACCCGGCGAGCGAAACGGTGCCGATCTTGTACGAAGACGACCATCTGCTGATCGTGAACAAGCCTGCGGGCATGCTGCTTCATCCAACCGAGCCGAACCATCACCTGACTTTGGATCATTTGGTGTCCGGGCACTTTTTCCGCACCGGACTGCAAGCGAAAGTGCGCCATGTGCACAGGCTGGATCAGGATACGTCCGGGGTGGTTTTGTACGCCAAGCACGCCTGGGCGTCGGCCTTGCTGGACGAGATGCTGCGCGAGCGCAAAATCAAGCGGACATACCTCGCTTTCGTCTCCGGGCAGATGGCAAAAGGGAACGGCAAAATCAATGAGCCGATCGGCAAGGACAGGTATCATGCCACCCGCAGAAGAGTCGCGCCCAACGGCGATTCTGCTGTCACGCACTATGAAGTCAAGGAACGCTACAAGACGGCGACAAAAGTCGAGTGCAGACTGGAGACAGGGCGCACGCATCAAATTCGCGTCCACCTGAGTCATATCGGGCATCCGTTGCTGGGCGACGAGCTGTATGGAGGGAAGCAAGATTTGATCAGAAGACAGGCGCTGCACGCGGCGGTACTGACGCTTGCCCATCCGTTCGGGGGAGAGCTGGTGCAGGTGTCGGCCCCGCTGCCGCTCGATTTGCTCGCTTTGGAAAAGAAGCTGCGCTAAGCGCCATTTTGCCGGATGGTGAATAAACTGCCAAGGAAGAAACGAGAGAGGGTGGCAGGATGAAACGACCCACAATCGGCATCTTGACTTGGCGGGAGGGCAAGCGATTCGCGGAGCCGACCTATTTTCGCCGATTGCTGAAGGCGGGACAAGAACTGGGCTGCACTGCCTTTTTATTTTCGCCAAAAGACGTGTTGGCATCAGGCAAGCAGGTGAGAGGGTACGTCCTGGATGCAAACGGCAAGTGGCAATCGCGCTTGTTTGACCGTCCGGACGCTGTGTTCGACCGTTACCGTTACACACCGACTCAGGCGTTCAAGGATTATGTGGCATTTCGCCGCACAAGCCCGTTCTTGTACGCCAACAATCGTCTGGCGAACAAATGGCGCGTCCATGAGGTATTGCACCGCGATTCGCGCATGCATCGCTGGCTGCCGGAAACGCTTTTGTACAATCGGCAAAATCTCATCAAAATGCTCGGCAGGCATTCGCTCTTGTACGTAAAGCCGTTGAATGGAACAGGCGGACGCAACATCCTCTCGATCGAGAAGCACGGCGGAGGGTATCGTCTGCTTGGGCGCGACAAGCAAAGGGCGAAGATTTCCAAGGTCTTTTCCGACATCTCCGCCGTTTTGCGCTGGACGGATCGGTGGACAAGGCAAGAGAAGTACATCGTTCAGCAAGGCTTGCGGCTGCAACTGGTGCCAGCGCGAGCCGTAGACATGCGGCTTTTGATCCAGAAAAACGGCCAGGGCGAGTGGAGCATCACAGGCCACGGCTTCCGGGTAGGGGGGGAGCGCAGCGCTACTTCCAACCTGCACGGGGGCGGAAAAGCTGTGCCGGTTCCCGCCTTTTTAAAGCCCAAATTCGGCGAGGAACGCTCGGCGCAAATCGTCCGCGACTGTGAAGACCTCGCCCATCAAACAGCGGAGACGCTGGAAGATCACTTTGGGCGAATGGTGGAGTTCGGACTGGACATCGGGATCGATGTAGACGGCCGCGCCTGGCTGATCGAAGTCAACCCCAAGCCAGCGCGAGAAATTTTTCGCGAGATGGGGGCTACGGAACAGTACAAACGCGCGATCCAACGGCCGCTGGAGTACGCCATCTACCTGGCGAAAACGCAAGGGCGCGAAGGACGCGAGCCTTTGCTGAAACGAAAGGTTGCGAGTCGGTAAGAAAAAGCAAGCAGAAAGCGGAGCAAACAGCCGGGCTGATGAAGCTGCGGCTGTTTGGTGCGGGTAAAAGCGGGTGAAGCGGGAGATCACTTGATTATCTGATTTGCTTCGCACACGCAAGGATCGTCTCGATGACGAGCTGCGGTTCCGTAAATTGCGGGAAATGTCCGCTGTTTTTGGCGACGACATGCTGGCTTTGCGGGGAGAGGGCGAGCAATTCCCGTTGGTTCTCCCACCTTTTTCGCCGCGCTGCTTCTGGCATCATGCGGTTTTCCTTGCCTCCGGTGATGACGTACAGCGGGATGTCAGGGAATGCCGCGTGATCATTCAGCTGGGCGACGGTTTGCTGGACAAAATGCACCTCACTGAACTTTTTGTGTGCAGACCAGGAGTCGAACAGGGCGAGCAATCTGTTGATTGCCTTGACCGCGCTGGTTTGGTAGTCCCCGAGCAGGAGATCTTTCGGATGGCTGGCTTCAATCAGGACCATCCCGGATACTTCAGCAGGATAGCGGCGGGCATACAAATTGGCGTACAGCCCTCCCAAAGAATGTCCCACCAGCAAAAAGGGCGGCTCCCAGCCGGCAGCGGCTAGTGCTTCGCGCAGCGTTTCCACAATCGTGACGCCATCCTGAGGCTCTTGCGGTTTGTCGCTGCCCGAGACGCCCAAGCGATTGTAGGAAAAAACGGAGCTTTCCGCAGACAAGGCGGGGAGGACTCGCATCCAGCCTTCGATGGGACCAGACCCGCCGTTGATCAGCACCAGCTTGGGCGAGCCGTCGCCGCTGATGTTGTATTGCAGCATTCCTTTTGAAGTACGGATGTTCTTGATCTCGATCGCCAAAGCAAGCCACCTTCTTTTAGGTTGATATGGTTACATACGTGGACAAACCGATCAAGTTCCACAAAATGGAAAAGGTTTTTAGGGGGAATAGAGAGAGTAGGATCGTGCTGTTAGGTGAACCATAATTTAATTATGTAAACTTAATGCTGGTTTCCAACATGCCAAAGTGGAGTTGCCAACTTGCCCGATACCTCGTCTGGCTGTTTTGTCTGAGTGAGGGGAGAGTAGTTGGGCGAATTGCCCAATGCTTGCCAAGATGGAGTTTGGGGGAGATTTCGGAGTGTTCGATACAGCTAAACAGCCAGGACCACCCGCTTTCTTGACTGGAACTGGGCATCGCAGAGAGTTTGATCTTAGTGAATATCGCGCCTGATCAAAAAACGATGCGCAGAAAAAGTTATAAACCTCCCATATAAAAAATTCTACGCGAGACAACCACACGGGAAATGATTTGTTGTTTCGCAAAAGAACAGGAGCTTACGGTCTTTTAGTGCCAGGTGCGAGATTGTTGTTCAGTAACATATCCGCCTTTTCCCCATAAAAAACCTCCCTTGCCACGCCATGGTGGAGGGAGGTGAACCTGAACCGACCAGCAAAGCTATCCGTTTTTCACCGCTTCTGCCACTTCCGGGAGCGGCAGGCGCTCGTACTGGATTACCCGATCGCCCTCATAAGTAAAAACGTGCTGGATCGGCTGCTCGTGTTCCAGCATGTACGGCAAAAACTGCGGAACATTTTCGGCGATCCCTTCGTTCTTCGGATGCAGCATCCAGTCGAGACTAAGCCAGTCCAGGATGCCTTCCTCTACGCGACGTGGCGTCAGCGGACGCTCAAACGTCTCAGGCAGTTCCGCCACATAGGCGTACATGCCGCCAACGACATCTCCGTCCAGCTTCCACGAAACGACCCCTTTGTAAGTGGCGGAGGACAAGGCAATGCCTGTCTCCTCGAAAACTTCGCGCAGCACGCAGTCAAGCGGAGACTCGTTTGGCGCGAGCTTGCCGCCGACGCCGTTCCAGCGGCCCATCAGCGGCGGTTTGCGCCGATTCAACAGAAGGTATTCGTTTGCATGCTTGAGAAAACAGATGGTGTACGTGTACATATCGTTCCTTTCCAGGTGACGCCCGCTCTCAAATGTCTTGGGAGAAGCGAACCATGTCTGTCAGCTGAATGCCGTTTTCATAGATTTCTTCCTCATAATGGCGCAGAAAGAAGTCCCGGTCAATCCAGGTCATGCGAAAGCCGCATTTTTGGTAGAGGGCCAGTTGATCCAGGCTGGAGTTGCCTGTGCCGACCTCAATCGTTTTGTAGCCGGACACTTTCGCTGTCTCGATGGCATGCAAAACGAGCTTTTTGCCGATGCCTTGTCCTTGACGCGCTTCGTCTACAGCGACGTTGACCAGCTCAATCGTATCGGGGCGCGTAGAGATGAGGACATAGACGCCAACAAACTGTTCATCCTGGGCGGCAACATAGCACTGGCCCCTTTGCAAATAGTCTTCCACCAATTTTTGCGAAGGATCTGCGAGCAAGAGCAGATCCATGGGCGCTTCTTCATGGGGAGCCAGCTTTCTGATTTCCATATCGTTCTCTCCTTTTGCCAAAAACCTATCCACATCGGGGAAAAGGAACCGCGCTGTCAGCGGCCATTCCTCGCGTGTGGAAAGCTTGTAATTTGTGCTATTATAACAATCGTTGCGAAAGTTTGTAAAATGTGCCAATCCAAAAGCGGGAATCAAGCTACAGGATGGGACCAGTCAAGTCGAGAAAAGAGAGGAAAGCAGCTATGGATTTGATTCACGTAAATGTGGCCTACGTCTTGCTGTATGACCAAGATACCGATAAAGTGCTTATGGTGCAAAATGAGGAGTATTGGAGTTTGCCAGGCGGGAAGCGGGAAAATGGCGAGCTGCTCTGCGACGCAGCGAAGCGCGAGGCTATGGAAGAGACGGGGCTGTCCGTGCAGGTCGGCAAGATTGTGCATGTCAGCGAAAAGGTCATTGGCCGCGAGTTTGCGACATTTGTCACGTTTATGGGCGAGATTGTCGGCGGCGAGTTGGGAACGACCGATTCCGAGATTCAGGCGATCGAGTGGAAAAGCATTGCGGAAGCAGAAAAGTTGATGCCGTATTTGCCCAACATCCGTGAACTGATGCGCAATCAGGCACACTACCAGGCAGAATAAATTGCCCAAAAAAGCTCACGGTTGCAACAGCCGCGAGCTTTTTTCATGTGCACATTGATCCACTCCGTGCAAAAAGCACTATGAAGTTTGCCCGAGCAGCACAGGCAGTTCGTCGAGCAAATACTGCTTGGTGATCGGGTCGTCGTAGTTCCATTTGTCGTCGATCAGGTAAGCCTGTCCGTTTTGCACGGCTGGCAGATTGCTCCACTGAGCCGTCCGCTCCAGCTGTTGGCGGGTCTGGCTGTCATTGGCCGACTGAATCAAGTAGACGCGGTCGCCGGCGAACAAGGGCAGTTGCTCCGGCGTGACTTCGGCAAAGGCGACATGTTGCGCGATCAGCTTCCGGATGTTGGCCTGAGCGTTCACCATGCCCGAGCCGTAAAGCGTAGAGAGCAGCCCTTTTCCGGCCATGACGAACAGTTTCCCATCCTGACAAATGAAAGAAGACGCCGTTTCTTCCCGATTCGGCAAAGGTAAGTGCCGTTTGAGCGCATTCAGCTTCTGCTCATGCGTTGCGATCCATTCCTCTGCAAGCTGTTGCCTCCCGACGATCGTGGCAATCGTCCGAAAGCGTTGGTACAGCGGGGCGTATTTGTTGTACGTCACGATCGGGGCGATCCGGGAAAGCTTCCGGATCAGCTCTTCGTCCTCGCAAAAACCGAGCAGGATCAGATCGGGCTGCAACTCCGCGATCTTTTCCCAATCGACCAGGTGACCGATGTCAGCGACGCCAAAGAGTTGTTCCTGGTACAAAATGCCCGAACTGTTTGCTTTGTTGACGCCGACGGGACTTACGCCGAGCGCGAGCAGTTCCCCCGGGGCATCGCCGATCATCACGATCCGCTCCGGGGCAGGGGGCAGGGCGATTTTGCGTCCAGTTGCGTCCCGGTAGCTCAGTCTCTCCTGCTGCATGCGGATGAACTGCCGCGGCGTCACCCCGGTGGCTTGGCGGAAGCGACGGTTAAAGTAGTATTGGTCTTTGAAACCGACCTGGTCCGCAATCTCATAAAGCCGATCATCCGAGTAGAGCAACAGTTCCTTTGCCCGCCTGATCCGCAAATCGGTCAAGTAATCGAGCGGCTTTTGCCCTGTCAGCGACTTGAACAGATGAGAGTATTGCCAACGGGGAAGGTGGGCGAGAGCAGCCAGCTGTTCCACGGTAATCGGCTCTTGAAAATGCGTGTGCAAAAAAGCGCGTGTTTGCTCGACAGCGAGCTCCGGCGACAGGCGCGTATCCGCGTTTCGTTTGGCAGCGAAAATCAATTCCAGCAGCTCATGAAACAAAATGCGCTCGCGCATTCCGCCGGGATCGTTGTCCGGGTGACGATTGGCATACAACGTTTGCAGTTTTTGCAAAACGGGTGAAAACGGATGAACGACAAAATCATCCGCCCCGGCGAACAGCTTTCCCCGATACGGATGAGACGACTGATCCTCCATTTGATAGACAAAGAAATCGAGCCGAAAATAGCTGACGCTTTCTTCCGCAGCGGGCGCAACGAGGCACGATGTATCCGGCGGCAACAGGAAGCAGGTTCCTTTTGCCAACATCAGGCTTGTCTCGTCTACTTGCACGGCACCTGACCCGCCTGTACATGCCAAAAGCGTATGATGAGCGCCAGGCGAAATCCGTTCAGGCTCGGCAGGCGACTGAAACAGCATTTCATGGAACGAGAACAAGAGCGTGCGCAGGGGAGGGATGGCAAGTTGGTTCAAAAAGGAGAGCCTCCTTTTGCTAACAATCGAGAATAATAATCATTATCTATCATACGCAAAGAAAAACAGCCTTTCAACGAAAAGGTTGAAAAGCTGTTCACAGGCAATGCAAGGTGTCGAATCGATCTACTTTTTGGCTTGCATAATGGTTGGCAGCTCGCCCAAAATGCGTTGCTTGGTAATGGCGTCGTCATAGCCCCATTTTGCGTCTACGAGATAGGCGTGGCCGTTTTTGACGGCAGGCAAGTTTTTCCACAGCGGGTTTTCGATGAAACGCTCAAATTCGGCTTTGGAGTCGTCGAGCGACACCATCAGGAACAGGTGAGCCCCGGCGACTTCGCCGAGCCGTTCTTTGGAAAACTCCTCAAAAGACACGCCGTTGTCCAGCATTTTTTGAATAGCCTCAGTCGGCTTGAAGCCTTTTGCGTGATACAGGCTGGAGGACAGTCCTTGCGTGCCAAGCGCGTAAAGGCTTTTGCCGCCGTCGTAAAAAATAAAGACGCTGGCCGTTTCGTTCGGCTTCACCTGACCTTGGGCTTGCATGTTGCTCCAGAACTGCTCTGTTTGCTTTTCGTAGTCGGCGATCCACGCCTTGGCTTCTGGTTGTCTGTCCAAAATATCGCCCAACGTCAGCAAGCGCTCCTTCACAGGCCGATATTTGTCAAAAGCGACAGTCGGAGCGATTTTCGAAAACACTTGCAGCCGCTCTTCCTCGATGTTCACACCGAGAATAATCAGATCGGGATTGAGCGCGAGCATTTTTTCCGGATCGCCCGGATGGCCCACGTCCTCGACGCCTTGTAGCTCGTCGCCGAACACGGTCGGCTTCGCATCGATCATATTCAGCCCGACAGGCTTGACGCCGAGGGCGAGCAAATCTCCAGCCGTATTGCCGATGAAGATCACGCGTTCGGCGTGCGCGGGAATTTCCACTTCGCGATTCATGAAGTCTTTGTACAGTCGCGTTTGCTTTTGGCTGTCGCCCGTCGGTTGCGTGGTTGCAGCGGCTCCTTTTGCAGTGGCAGGCGCTTCCGCTGTCTTCTGGGCAGCATCGGTTGGGGCGGGGGTAGGTGCTGATTGCCCGCACCCGGAGAGCAAGAGCGCTGCGGAGAAGAAGACAGCTTGCAAGGTGGTGATGAGTGGTCGTACCTGTATCATTTTGCGAGGACATCTCCCTTGTAAAAATGTATCGATAATGATTATCAATCAACCTCATCTTAGGAGATCGCAGGAGGTTGCTCAATGGACAAACGTAAATTCTTTTAATAGAAAAACAAGAGAACAAGGCTGGCAGTGTAATGCTTGCGTCCGAAAAGAGGGCTTTCTTTTCCGGCAAATGGGTTGCTTCCCGCGTTCTTGTTGCACTATCATACTAAAGGACAAGCTTCATCACACAGATGACTCACAGCGGTTGAAAAGACGAAATATTCCCGAATATCAAATGCCTAATGGTGGAGGTTTGCGATTGCGATGGAAAACGGTGTGAGAGTTGAAGGAAAAACAATCGAGCAATGGAAAAGCGAGTATCCGTTGTTGTCCGAGCTGATGGCAACAGCGGAAGTATTTTGGACAAATCCGCGTCTGACTCCGGTGGCGGAAGCAGAAATGACGGTTACGGCGGAAGAGGTGCAAGATGCAGAGGAGCGTTTGCGCCGATTTGCCCCGTTTATCCAGCAGGCTTTTCCGGAAACGAGCTCGGCTTCCGGGCTAATCGAGTCGCCGCTTGCTTCGATTCCCAACATGCAAGACGAGCTGGCAAGGCGTTTTGGTCAGGAAATACCGGGCCGTCTCCTGCTAAAGTGCGACAGCCATTTGCCGATCGCGGGTTCCATCAAGGCGCGAGGCGGGATTTACGAGGTGCTTGCCCACGCAGAAGAACTGGCGAAAAAGCACGATAGGCTGCCCGCAGACGGCGATTACTCCGTGTTTGCCACAGAAGAGTACCGCGCGTTCTTTTCCCAATACTCCATCGCCGTAGGATCGACAGGCAATCTTGGACTGAGCATCGGGATCATCAGCGCGAAGCTCGGGTTTCGGGTGACGGTTCATATGTCTGCGGATGCAAAAGCGTGGAAAAAAGATTTGCTGCGCGCAAAAGGCGTGCAAGTCGTCGAGTATCAATCCGATTACGGCAAAGCGGTCGAAGAGGGAAGAAAGCAGGCAGAAGCCGACCCGCAGTGCTATTTCATTGACGATGAAAACTCCAAGCGGCTGTTTCTCGGCTATGCCGTCGCCGCCGGACGGTTGCAAAAGCAGCTGGAGGAGCAGCAGGTGATCGTGGACAGCGAGCATCCGCTTTTCGTGTACTTGCCGTGCGGGGTAGGCGGCGGGCCGGGTGGCGTTGCCTACGGATTGAAGCTGCTTTACGGCGATCGCGTCCACTGCTTTTTTGCGGAGCCGACTCATTCGCCTTGCATGCTGCTCGGCTTGATGACGGGATATCATGACAAGCTGGCTGTGCAAGACTTTGGCATCGACAACAAGACAGACGCTGACGGACTCGCCGTAGGACGTCCTTCGCGCTTCGTCGGCAAAGTCATGGAACCGTTGCTCAGCGGCGTCTACACGGTGGTGGACGGGGAGCTGTACAGGCTGCTGCGGGCTTTGCGCGACAGCGAATCCGTGCGGCTTGAGCCGTCTGCGCTGGCTGGCATGCCAGGGCCGATCCGTTTGCTTGGGCAAGCAGCGGGGCAGCAGTACATCGAGCAGCACGGTCTTGCGGACAAAATGAAAAACGCAACCCATATCGTCTGGGCGACAGGGGGCAGCATGGTGCCTGCGCATATTCAGGAAGCGTACTATGCCAAAGGATTGGAATGCGAAGAGCAGAGCCATTCGTAACATCGTTTCATTCATACACGAGAACGCCGTTGGTCTGCGAGGATCGAGGGCGTTCTTTTTTTAGGCGATGCGTTATCTGGTGTAGAAAAAAATATAGAGAAACGCAGAAAAGACAGAGAAGTTTTTATGTATAACTTTTTCTGCTCTCGTTCTTGTGAACTGGAGGGAGAAGCTGTTATTTCGCTGCATTAACGGGTGATTCTGGCTCTGATCAGCTTTGATAAGAAAGTCTATTCGTCAGAATTTTATAGAAAAAATTATATTTTATCTTGAATAAATTATATGGACAAGTATAATGAGGGATAACAAATAGCACCACCATCCCGGAGGAAAGGAGAGTGAAGCATGGGAAAATACGCCGAGGAACTGCGCCGATACATTCCGATCGCCGATGCCATGGCTCAGACGTTTGGCAAAAACTGCGAAGTTGTGCTCCACGATTTGAGTTCGCCGCAGTCGTCCGTCATCTACACCGCGAACAACCACGTCACGGGCAGAGCTGTCGGGCAATCGTTCAACCATTTGATCACACAAGTTCTCTTGTCCCAAAAGCTGCAAAATGACGTCGTCGCCAATTACCGGACCGAGACGGAGGATGGGCGGACGATCAAGTCGACGACCGCGCTGATCCGCAATGCAGACGGGGAAGCCATCGGCGCTTTTTGCATCAACATCGACATTCACCCACTGGTGAGCACCCGCGAGTTCATCGAGGACTTCATCCGCATGGACGAGGAGCCGCTGGAGCGCGAAGAAGTGGAAGTGGTGCAAAATGTGTGGGAGATTGTGGAGCAGATGATTAACCAGATGATCGCCGAGAAAGACGTAGAGAAAATCGACAAGAACGAAAAAATGCAAATCGTCCAGTTCATGGACAAAAAAGGGGTATTTCTGATCAAGGGCGCGTTGGAAAAAGTCGCTGCCGAGCTGAAAATTTCCAAGGTAACCATGTACAGCTACCTAGACGAGCTGCGCAGGAATCAGAAGCAGGAGCAAGAGGAGTTGAGCAGATGAAGCTGATCGGATCAAGCGTGGACGAACTGGACACGCCCGCTCTGCTCATCGATCTGAACCGTCTGGAGAAAAATGTGCAGGAGATGCAGTCGCTCGCCGATTCAGGAGGGGCTGCTCTTCGCCCTCACATCAAGACGCACAAATGCGCAAAAATCGCCCAGATGCAGATCGATGGCGGAGCACAAGGGATTACCGTGGCAAAGCTTGGCGAGGCGGAAGTCATGGCCGACTATGGACTGACAGACATTTTTGTGGCGACGCAAATTGTCGGGAGAAAAAAGCTTGCCAGACTGGAAGCACTGGCGAGGCGAGCACGCATCAGGCTGGCGGTCGATTCGCTTGTTCAGCTAGAACAGCTTTCCGAGTACGGGGGAGAGGCTCGCTCCGTCGGAATCATGATCGAGGTCAATACCGGGTTGCAGCGCTGTGGCGTGGAACCGGATCAGGTAGAGAGCCTTGTCGAGAAAATTATCAGAAAATTCCCTGAAACAAAAATAGATGGAATATTCACTCATGAAGGACAAGTGTATAACGCGGCAGACAGAAGCGAGCTGGAAAAAGTGGCGCGCCAAGCGCAGGAGACAATGGTCGAGATCGGGAGGCGAATCCGCTCGCGCTGGGGCTTTCCCTGCGAGGTCAGTGTCGGTTGCACGCTCGGTTTGCTTGGGGCAGGCGTCGTTCCCGGAGTCACCGAGATACGTCCGGGCACCTACGTGTTTTACGACAGGACGCACGCCGCCTTTTTCGGAGATACGGAGCGCTGTGCCGCGACGATTCTCGGCACGGTTATTTCCAGGCCGAATGGCGAACGTGCTGTGGCTGATGCAGGGGCGAAAGCGATGACAATCGACTCGCGGGCGAGCGGCCTGCTTGCGACCAGCGGTTTTGGGCAGGTACGAGGGCAGCAGGATGTACACATCCGCAAACTGTCGGATGAGCATGCGATTATGGTGCCGGGAACGTCCTTTTCCATCGGCCAGCGCATCGAAATCATTCCGAACCACATTTGTCCAACCGTCAATTTGTACCAGGTGGCTTACGGAATACGCGACGGAAAAGTCGAAACCGTGTTTCCGATCCATGCGCGAGGATGCAATCAATAGGGGTGTAGTCATGGCAAAAGTGCTCGTAATCAATCAGGAATTGTTTGCGGAGATGTTGAGCTTCCGTGAAGCGATGGAGACGGTGGAGCTGGCTTTTTCCCAGTTTGCTCAAGGCAAAAGCGCCGTTTTCCCGTCCGTTCGCGAAAAAGTCGGGGAGCACAACGGGATTTACAGCATCAAATCAGCGTATTTGAGTGAGGAGTCAGCGATTGGCCTGAAGACAGGCGGCTTCTGGAGCGACAATTGGCAAAGCGGCAAAACAAACCATCAATCCGTCATGCTGCTGCTTTGTCCGCAAACGGGCGAGCCGACGTGCCTCCTGGACGCCAATCTGCTGACGGCGATCCGCACAGCGGCGGCAGGGGCGATTGCGGCCAAATATTTAGCCCGCCAAAAGAGTAAGTCGGTCGCACTGATTGGCGCAGGCGTCCAGGCAAGAGCGCAGCTGGAAGGGCTGCTGCACCTGTTTCCGCTTGAAACCGTTTCCGTCTACTCCCGCACAGATGCTTCGGCAGCCAGACTGACCGAGGAAATCACGCGGATGGGACTCGGCGCCAGACAAGCCGCTTCGGCGCAGGAAGCGGTCGAGCAAGCCGATATTGTCGTCACGACGACACCTGCCTTTTCGCCTGTGCTCAAGTCGTCGTGGCTGCAGGCGGGAACTCATGTGAATGCGATGGGAAGCGATACGAGCGGGAAAAGGGAGATCGAGCTGGATCGGCTGCCGGACAAGCTCGTCTGCGATTGGTGGGAGCAAGCTTCGCACCTGGGAGAATTGCAAGGACAGCCTTCCCGCGACAGTCTGTTTGCAGAGCTGGGACAAATTACGAGCAAGGAAAAGCCGGGACGCCAATCGGCGAGCGAGATTACCTTGTTCGACTCGACGGGGATCGCCGTTCAAGATTTGAGCGTTGCCGCGTTTGTGTATCGCAAGGCGAAGGAGACGGGCAAGGGCATGTATGTAGACTTGTAAGGGGGGACAGCCTGTTATGCACGTAGTTGATCTGCATTGCGACACGTTGTTGAAAATGTGGCTGTCAAAAGGCGAGCTTGCTTTCGCCAATGCACCACAGTTGGAGTCGAACAAAGCGCGTTTGCAGCAAGGCGGAGTAAAAGTTCAAGTTTTCGCGCTGTTTCCGCCGCCGGACTTGTCTGTGGAGCAAAAGCTTTCGTCTGTGCTTGCGCAAATGGATTATTTCCATGAGGAAGTCTTGGGGAAAAATCCCGAGATGAAGCAAATCAAGGAATGGGACGACATCGATCGGCTGCGAGACGGAGAAATCGGAGCGCTGCTCTCGCTGGAAGGAGTGGATGCGATCGGAGAAGACTTGTCCATGTTGACGACGCTGTATCAGTTGGGGGTGCGCTCTGTCGGATTGACCTGGAATCATGGGAATCTCGCTGCGGGCGGAGCGTTGGACAAAACGGCTACGGGATTGACTTCGTTCGGCGTAAAAGTAGTGAATTTTCTGAATGAAAATCGGCTTTTTACAGATGTCTCGCATTTGCATGAACAGGCTTTCTGGGACGTGATCGAGCTGGCAGCTCATCCTATCGCAAGCCACTCCAATGCAAGGGCGATCCTCGACCATCCGCGGAATTTGTCTGATGAACAGGCGCGGGCGCTGTTCGCCAAAGGGGGTCTGGTCCACGTATTTTTTTCTCCCGCCTTCGTCAAGGAGGGACGAAAGGCTGCGATCCCGGACTTGATCCGCCATATCGAACATTTTTGCGGGTTGGGCGGTGAGCGGTACATCGGAATCGGCTCCGACTTCGACGGCATCTCGATGCCCGAACGCATCGAAGGACTTTCCCATGCAGGCATGATGCAAAATTTGCTGCACGAGCTTTCGCGGTACTATACAGACGAGCAAGTGCGCGGCTTTGCCTCGGAAAATTTTATGCGCAACAGACCACAAAAACGGTAAACAGACAGGAGCATAAGGGGGAAAAGAATCATGAGGGTAGCAAGCAAGCGGTTCCTTTGTTTCGTGACAGCCGTTCTCGTAAGCGGCGTGGCGCTCGCAGGATGCAACTTCGGGTCGGCTGGGAAAAATGACGCTTCTCCTGCCAGTGAAGGAAAGCAGGGCGAAGCGAGTGCCGTCAAGCAAGTGCTGAATGTGTCCGAAGGCGCGGAGATCGCCACGCTCGATGTGGCCCAGATTTCCGATGCGGTCAGCTCTACGGTGCTCAACAACATCAACGAAGGGTTGTTCCGCTTCGACGACAAGCACCAACCGATCCTCGCGATTGCGCAGGAGCATAAAACGAGCGAGGACGCTTTGACGCATACGTTTTTGTTGCGCGATGCGAAATGGGCGAACGGCGATCCGGTAACGGCCCAAGATTTTGAATACGGCTGGAAGCGGGTGTTGCGGGAAGTGGGGCCATTCGGCGTATTTTTCGAAATGGCCGGGATTGCGAATGCCGACAAGATTTTGCAAGGCGAGAAGAAGCCGGACGATTTGGGCATCAAGGCGATTGATGCGAAGACGCTGGAAGTGAAGCTGGACAGAGCGAATCCACTGTTCCTGCCGCTTCTGCCACTTGCCCCGTTTTTGCCGCAAAACGAGAAATTCGTGGAAAAAGCAGGCGACAAGTATGGCCTGGAGTACGACCAGGTGCTGGCGAACGGACCTTTTGTTCTGAACGACTGGAAGCACGAGCAAAGCTGGCAATACAAGAAAAACGAATCCTACTGGGACGCCGCGAACGTCCAGTTGGACGAGATCAATGTCTATATCGTAAAGGAACCTTCGGCAGCCGTCAACCTGTATGAAACGGGGAAGCTTGATCGCGTGACAGGTTTGACCTCCTCTTTGGCTGACGCTTACAAAGGCAAGGAAGACTACCAAAAAGTAGCGACTCCGACGACCATTTTTATGCGTCTGAATCCCGATGTTGCCGCTTTCCAAAACGAAAATATCCGCCGGGCGATCGGCATGGCGATTGACAAGGAAAGCTTGACAGATGTCGTGTTAAACGATGGTTCAATCCCGCTGTACGGCTTGGTGCCAGCAGCGTTCTCGCTCTCGCCGGACATGAAAGATTATCGTGTGCTGAACGGACAATTGAACAAAGGAACGGTCGAAGAAGCGAAAACATTGTGGCAAAAAGGCTTGGCTGAAATCGGACAAAGCGGCCTTGCGACGTCCATGATTGTGGCGGATCAGGAATACATGCGACAAACTTCCGAGTATTTGAAAGCGCAGTTGGAAACGAATTTGCCCGGCTTCAAGCTCAAGCTGAAAACCGTTCCGTTCCAGCAGCGGATCAAACAGGAAAAAGCGTTTGAGTATGAGATCGCTTTGTCCACATGGGGGCCGGATTACATCGACCCGATGACGTATTTGGACATGTGGGTGACGGGCGGCCAGGCGAACCGGATGAAGTATTCCAACCCGCAGTTTGACCAACTGGTGGCACAGGCCAACAAGGAGCTGGACCCACGGAAACGGTACGACATCTTGCTGCAACTGGAAAAAATCATCATCGAAAAAGATGCGGCGGTCGTCCCGCTGTATCAATACGGAGAAGTCATTTTGCAGAGCCAAAAAATCAAAGGGCTGATCTGGCATCCGAGCGGTCCGGAGTTTACGTACAAATGGACGCATATGGAGTAAGGTTGAAAAGCCAGGCGCGGAAATGGGGGGCATGCGGATGAGACTGTATTTTTTGAAACGACTGGGAGTCATGCTGACGACTTTGTTCATCATTGCGACCGTGACCTTTTTCCTGATGAAATTGCTTCCAGGCACCCCGTACAGCAACCCGGACAAGCTGTCCGAGCAGCAATTGGCTTCGTTGAATCAAAAATACGGACTGGATCAGCCGCTGCCCGTTCAATACGCCCGCTACCTGGGGAATTTGGTTCAAGGTGATTGGGGCGTCTCCTTTCAATTCAAGGGGCGCCTGGTCACGGACATCATTTTCGAGCGGATCGGTCCGTCTGTTTTGATCGGCTTTCAAGCCATGGTGATCGGCTCGATTATCGGACTGGGGCTGGGGATTCTCTCGGCGCTGCGTCAGAACAGCCTGTTTGACCTGGGAGCCGTCACGATGGCTGTCCTGGGCATGTCGATCCCTTCGTTCGTATTCGCGGCGCTGTTGCAATACTACGTGGGCGTCAAGCTCGGCTGGCTGCCGCCCGGACTTTGGGAGGATTACTCTTATTCCATCCTGCCTTCCTTGGCGCTATCCGTGACGGTGATAGCGGCAGTCGCCAGGTTCATCCGCACGGAAATGCTGGAGGTGCTCACGCAGGACTATATTTTGAGCGCGCGGGCCAAAGGGATTTCGGAGTTTGGAGTGGTGTGGAAGCACGTCGTGCGCAATTCGCTGATCCCGGTCGTGACCATGCTTGGGCCAATGGCGGTGTCGATCATGACCGGAACATTGGTGATTGAGAAAATTTTTTCGGTGCCAGGGCTGGGGGAGCAATTCATTTTATCCATCATGGTGAACGACTACAGTGTGATCATGGGCATTACGCTCTTTTACAGCACGTTGTTCATCCTGGTCGTGCTTTTGGTCGATATGATCTACGGGATTTTGGACCCGCGCATTCGTGAAAAATGGGGGGAAAGCACATGAGGACTTTGCCGGCAACCGGGACGTCCCCGCATGAAATAACCGACGATTTGTTTGTGCACGAGCCAGTTGCAGCAGAAGTAGCGATGGAGGTTGCGGCTTCAGCTGCGGATGCGCCCTGGAAGGCTGCGCTCAAACGGCTGGGAAAAAATCGCGGAGTCGTCCCTGCCTTCGTGTTGATCATGGTCATTACGGTGCTGGCTTTTGTCGGGCCGCTGCTGACCCCATACACTTATGACGGGCAAAATGTGGCCCATTCCAATTTGCCGCCGAAAATAAGCGGGCTGGGGTGGCTCGGGTTTGACGGGCTGGACAGCAACGGAGTCGATCTGTACGCGAAACGGAATATAACGGAGGCGCACTGGTTCGGCACGGACGAATTTGGCCGGGATATGTGGACGCGGGTGTGGAAGGGAACGCAAATTTCGCTGTTGATTGCCCTCGTAGCCGCCTTGCTGGACTTGTTCATCGGCGTCCTTTATGGCGGGATCTCGGCTTATTACGGCGGAAAAATCGACAACGTCATGCAGCGCATCATTGAAGTGCTCGTCGGCATCCCCAATCTGATCGTCATTATCTTGTTCATCCTCATCTTGGAGCCGGGAATCACGTCGATTATTTTGGCGATGACGATTACAGGCTGGGTCGGGATGGCGCGGATTGTCCGCGGACAAATTTTGCAGCTAAAAGGTCAGGAATTTGTGCTGGCTGCCCGTTCGCTCGGGGTTTCCAACAGCCGGATCATGTTCAAGCATTTGATCCCGAACGCGATGGGGCCGATCATCGTCACTTTGATGTTCACACTGCCGACCGCGATATTTTTTGAAGCGTTTCTGAGCTTTATCGGGCTTGGTCTACAGGCGCCGCTCGCCTCGCTTGGGGTTCTGATCAACGACGGCTACAAAGGGATGCGGCTGTTCCCTTACAAGCTGGTGATTCCCGCCGTGATGATCAGTTTGATCATGATCAGCTTCAACCTGCTTGCGGACGGGCTGCGCGATGCGCTCGATCCGAAAATGACGAAATAAGAAGGGGATGTCGATGAATCAACCGATCCTGACAGTAGACGGCTTGCATGTTGCGTTTCATTCCCAACGAGGCGAGGTGCATGCGGTAAGAGGGGTCAGCTTTTGCTTGCAAAAGCAGGAGACGCTCGCCATCGTGGGTGAATCCGGCTCTGGCAAATCGGTCACGGCCAAAGCGATCATGCGGCTTTTGCCGAAGCAGAGCACGAGCATCCCCGCCGGGCAGATCACCTATGCAGGGCAAAACGTGCTGGCGTTGCCTCCGCGAGAGCTTCAGTCGCTTCGGGGAGCGGAAATCTCCATGGTGTTCCAGGACCCGATGACGTCGCTGAATCCGACGATGACGATCGGCCAGCAGCTGGTAGAAGGGATCAGCAAGCACCAGCGGCTCGACAAAGCCGCCGCCTATGAAAAAGCGGTCAACATGCTGCAACTGGTCGGCATTCCGAACGCGCAGGAGCGGATCAGGGCGTACCCGCACCATTTTTCCGGGGGTATGCGCCAGCGTGTCGGGATTGCGATGGCGCTTGCCTGCGACCCGAAAGTCCTGATTGCCGACGAGCCGACGACTGCGCTCGACGTGACGGTGCAGGCGCAAATTTTGGAGCTGATGAAGTCGCTTCAGCAACGGACGGGGACGGGCATCATTTTGATTACGCATGACTTGGGAGTCGTCGCCAACATGGCGCAAAAAGTGGCTGTGATGTATGCCGGAGAGGTAGTGGAGACAGGGCCGATTGCGGAAATTTTTTACCGTCCCAAACATCCGTACACGTGGGGATTGCTGCGCTCGATGCCTCGTCTGGATGCCGCTGGCACCGAGCCGCTCATCCCGATTCCGGGTACGCCGCCTGATCTCGCCCGCCAGCAACAAGGCTGCCCGTTCGCCCCGAGATGTGCGCACGTGATGAAGGTGTGCAAACATTTTTCGCCGCCACTCACAGAAGTGTCGAGCGGGCATACAGCCAAGTGCTGGCTGCTCGATCAGCGGGCGCAGCAGCAAGAGCGGCTGGCAGGAGTCGCAGGAGGGTGAATGAGGTCATGAACAACCGCGTACTACTTGAAGTGAACCATCTCAGCAAGCATTTCCAGCTCGGGCCGAATCAGACGCTGCGCGCAGTCGATGATGTCAGCTTTCACATTTGGCAAGGAGAGACGTTGGGACTGGTCGGAGAGTCCGGGTGTGGCAAATCGACGGTGGGCCGGACGCTGTTGCAGCTGTACAAGCCGACCAGCGGCGAAATTCGCTTTGCGGGCGAGCGTGTAAGCGACATGACCGAGCGCAAGGGGCACAAGGCGTACACCAGCCAGATGCAAATGATTTTTCAAGACCCGTACTCGTCTTTGAATCCGCGAATGACTGTCACCGAGATCATTTCCGAAGGGCTGATGATCCATCGTCCGAATCTTGCGAAAAAAGAGCGGAAAGAGCAGGTCAGCGCGCTTCTGGAGCTTGTCGGACTCAGTTCCAGGCAGGCGAATCGTTACCCGCACGAATTTAGCGGCGGGCAGCGTCAGCGGATCGGGATTGCCCGGGCGCTGGCAGTCGAGCCTTCCTTTATCGTGGCGGATGAGCCGATTGCCGCCCTCGATGTGTCGATTCAGGCGCAAATCGTCAACCTGCTGATGGATTTGCAGCGGCAAAAACAGCTGACCTATTTGTTTATCGCCCACGACTTGTCCATGGTGAAGCATATTAGCGACCGGATCGCCGTCATGTACCTCGGGCAACTGGTCGAGCTTGCCGCAAGCGATGAGCTGTATGCGCGACCGCTGCATCCGTACACGGAAGCGCTGCTGTCCGCCATTCCCCTGCCTGACCCGGTTCAGGAGCAGTCCAGAGAACGAATCGTTTTGCAAGGCGAGATTCCCAATCCGCTGAATCCGCCGAGCGGTTGTCGCTTTCATACGCGCTGTCCGAAAGCGTTCGACATTTGCGCCAAGGAAATACCGAGCTTTGCCGAAGTGCTTCCGCAGCATTATGTCAAATGCCATTTGTATGGGGAGAAGGGGGAGTGACACAGATGGCAGTGGAAAACTGGCCTGAGTTCGAAGCATACGTCACCAAGCGGATGGACGAAGAGCAAATTCCGGGCATCGCCATCGCTGTTGCGAAAAACGGAACGGTTGTATACGAGCGCGGCTTTGGCTATGCCGATTTGCAAACGAAGCGGCCGATTGGCCCCGACACGCTGTTCGGGTGCGGCTCCGTCACGAAGTCGCTGACGGTGATGGCGCTGCTTTCGCTGGTGGAAGCAGGGCGCTTATCCCTCGATGATCCGGTATGCGCGCATCTTCCCGAGTTCAAGCTGTGCGGCATGGATGACCCCGGCATGGTAAAAGTCCATCATTTGATGTCGCACACGAGCGGCTTGCCGCCTCTTCCCCGCAAACCGGAAATCAACAGGCTGGAAGACCACCTCACGTACATCGCGGGGCAGGAGCACGAGCTGTTGGGCAAACCGGGCGAGTATTTCAGCTACTCGAACGATGCCTTTTTGCTGCAAGGCGCGATCATCGAACGGCTGACGAACCGGCTCTACCGCAGATTTGTCACGGAAACGATCCTCTCTCCGCTTGGTATGCACCGCTCCACGTACAGTCTGGAAGAAATTGCGAAAATGGCTGACGTCTCTGTACCGTATATGAAAAACAACGAGACAGGCAAGTTGGAAGCGGTGCCGTGGCCGAGTCTGGGAAATTACGAGGTGGGCGGCGGCTTGCGCTCTACGGTCAACGATCTGTTGCGCTACGGCGCGGCTTTTGTAGGCGGCGAAAATCCGGTCGCAAGCGAAGAGCTGCTGCGCAAAATGTGGCAGCCTGTTCATCAGGTTGGCCGCAAGCAATTTTACGGACTGGCGCTGGAGATCGTTCCCGATTATTCGGGCGTGACGCTCGTCAGCCACGGCGGAAGTCAGCAAGGGGTATCGTCTTGCTTCGGTTTCGTCCCGGAACAGGGGCTTGTCGCAGCTGTCCTGATCAACGCGACGGATATGCCAGCAGGAGACATTTGGCTGGCGGCGGTCAACCAGGCGCTCGGCTTGCCGCTCACGCAAAAAGCAAGCCAGGAGCCGCACTATACGGCGACAAAGGAACAACTGGAAAAGCTCGCAGGCACGTATCAGTCCAGAGAGGGGGGCAGCTTGCAGATTGAGCTTGCCCAAGACAAGCCGACTCTCGTTTTTGGCGGCGAGCGCTACGATTTGCGCGCCAGCGACAGTCAGACACTTGTCATGGAAAAAGACGAGTACCCGATCCGGTTTTTTGCCAATGACGACGAGCAGGCGTGGGCGGCCTTTTTCGGATTTCGCATGTGGACTCGTCAAGAGAAGGGGAGGAAGGCATGAGTGTACATCCGCAAGTAAAGGAAGTATTTCGCAAACAAAGCTTGCTTGGACTGCCAGATACCGAATCCATGACGCCCGCAGAAGCGCGTCTCGCTTTTTCACGAGCGCGGGCCAATCTCTCGGAGCTTGAGACGCCTGTAGTAGCAGTAGAGGATCGGGTGATTGCAGTGGCAGAACAAGGGGGAGCAGAGCTGCCGATTCGTTTGTACACCCCAGGCGGGGAAGGGGTGCCGGAGCTTCTGCCTGTGTTCGTCTTTTTTCACGGGGGCGGCTTCGTGCTCGGGAATATCGAGATAACCGATCGCATTTGTCGCTATTATGCACAAGCGGCGAGCTGCATCGTCGTCTCTGTCGACTATCGCCTCGCGCCTGAGCACAAGTTCCCGACAGCCGTCACGGATGCGTATGCGGCGACCAAGTGGGTAGTTGAGCATGCGGTTTCCTTCAACGGAGACAGCAAGCGAATCGCTGTTGGCGGAGAGAGCGCAGGCGGCAACTTGGCGGCTGTCGTCTCCTTGCTGGCGCGCGATCGCGGCGAGTTTGGCTTGTGCTGCCAGCTGCTGATCTATCCGGTTGTCTCGTTTGCCCTCGATACGGCGTCTTGTCGGGAATGCGGGAATCAATACAACTTGACTTACGACGAGATGCTCTGGTTCCGCGCTCATTACTTGCAGGATGAGGAACAGATCAACGACCCGCTCGCCTCTCCCTTGCTTGCTGGCGATTTAAGCGGCTTGCCGCAAGCTGTAATCGTCACGGCCGAGTTCGATCCTTTGCGCGACGAAGGAGAGCTGTATGCCGAGCGGCTGGCTTCGTTCGGTGTCGCGGCAAAAGCAAAGCGCTACCTTGGCATGGTGCACAGCTTTTTCAACTTTTCCGGCGAGGTAGACGCGAGCAAAGAAGCGTTGGCCGAAACGGCTGCCGAGCTGAAACGCGTGTTTTACACCTGACAGACAAGGAGGTCGACGATGTTTATTCCCCCATCTTATCGCGAAAACGATATAGAGACGCTAGTAGCCTTTATGAAAAAGTACCATTTTGCTACCATCGTCAGCTTCGACGGGACGATTCCGCTGGCGACCCATTTGCCGTTTTTGGTGGAGCATGAGCACGAGCAGGCGAAGATCACGCTGGTCAGCCACATGGCTTTGGCGAATCCGCAATGGCGAACGTTTGCGGAGCAGGACGTGCTGGTCATGTTCCGAGGGCCGCATGCGTATATTTCGCCGCAATATTATGAAAGCCGCTACGGTGTGCCGACTTGGAATTACGCGGCTGTGCACGTCTACGGCAAGCCTGTCATTTATTCGCAGGCAGAAGACGTCGCGCAGACGCTGTTGCAGACGATCCGCACGTTCGAGCCTGCTTATGAAAAGCATTTTGACGCCATTCCACAAGACTATACAGAAAAGCTGAAACAAGAGCTGGTCGCTTTCGAGATCCAGGTAACGAAAATCGAAGGGGCGTTCAAGCTGAGCCAGGACAAGCCGCTGCCGATTCGCCAACGGGTGGCGGACGCACTGGCGCAAAGCCCCGACACGGTGGTGGCAGAGCTAGGAAACATGATGCAGCGCGAGTTGCCCAAAGCAGAATCAGGAGAGGAGCAATGAACATGAGTTTGCAAAAATGGCTGACCGAACTGGACGCGATCCCCGGTGTGGCGGGGGATGAGGAGCGGGTTGCCGCTTACTTGCGGGAAAATTTGCTGGATGTGGTGGACGAGCACCAAAGCGATGCGCTAGGCAATCAGTTTTTCATTAAAAAAGGGAGCGATCCCGACCTGAAAATCATGCTGTGCGTGCATATGGACGAGATCGGCTTTATCGTCAGCTACATTGACGAAAAAGGATTTGTCTGGTTTCACCCGGTCGGCGGTCACGATAGCCGCATGGTGATCAACCAGGTGCTGGATATTCATACGGACAAAGGCGTCGTCAAGGGAGTCACAGGAGCGAAGCCGTCCCATATCGTGACGGCGGAAGAGGCGAAGCTGGCGATTCCGCTTAGCGAGCTGTATGTGGACGTAGGGACGGCGAGCCGAGAGGAAACAGAAGCGCTTGGCGTCACGGTCGGCGATTTCGTCACCTTTTCGCGGGAGGGGCAATTTTTGAACGGCGGCAAAGTGTTTACCGGAAAAGCGGTCGATGACCGCTCCGGCTGCGCCGTCATGCTCGAAGTCATGAAGCGGCTCGCGGGCAAACAGCTCACCGCATCGTTCTATGCGGTCGGCTCGGTTCAGGAAGAAGTCGGGATGCGCGGCGCAGGCCCTGCCGCTTTCGCCGTTCAGCCGGACGTTGCGCTGGCGCTCGATGTCGCGCTCACTGGCGGGACGCCGAAGATCGAGGAGAAAATGATTCCGCTGGCGCTTGGCGGCGGCCCGGTCATCCTGTTTTTCGAGTGGGTCACCGACAACTGGGCGGGAAGCAGCGTCCCGAAAAAGCTGACGAGAAAGCTGGTGCAAACGGCCGAAGAAAATCACATCCCGTACCAGCGTGGCGTGTATTTGAACTGCGTGACAGACACGTACTCGATCAGCCTCGCTGGCAAAGGAACGGTAGCCGGATGCATCTCGGTCCCGTCCCGTTACATTCACTCTGCGACTGGACTCGTGCATCTGGACGATCTGGAAAACGCGGTTCAGCTCCTCGTCGCTTTCATTGAAAGCTTTCGGCAGAAGTGGTAGAGTTGGGAAAAAGAGGCAGAGGTCGACTGATGTAACAGGAAGCTGGTCTGCTGAGCCAGAGGAGGCAAGGTTGTGAGTAGATATGATGCGGGGATAGCGGCAAAAATCGATGACTTGTTCGCAGATTGGCAGCAAGGCGTATGCCCGGGCGGACAGGTTGTGGTTCGCAAAGGCGGGGAAATCGTCTACGAAAACTGCTTTGGCTACGCCAGCGTGGAGCATAGGTTGCCGATCACGGGCGAGACGGTGTTTCATGTTGCATCGGTGTCCAAGCAAGTGACAGTGATGTGTGTACTGCTGCTTCAGGAAGACGGTCTACTGAACGTAGATGACGACATTCGCAGCTACGTGTCGGACATGGTTTCGTTCGCCGAGCCTGTATCGGTGCGCAATCTGATGAACAACGTGAGCGGCATCCGGGATCAGTGGGAGCTGCTCATGCTGCAAGGAGTCCGGCTTGATGACACGATCACACAGTCTGACGCCAAAGACGTTATTTCCACGCAAACGGAGCTGAATTTTCCGCCACTTACCCGCTATATGTACTGCAACTCGAATTTTACCCTCCTGGCCGAAATCGCTGAAAGAGTGTCCGGCAAAAGTTTGAACGAGTTTGCCCGTGAGCGGATTTTTGCCCCGCTCGGCATGGCGCAAACGTGCTTCAAGGATCGGTATTGGCAGGTGATTCCAAATGGCGCGGATTCTTACAAGCGCGTCGGCGGGGAGCTGATTCATGCCGTGCTGAACTACGGCACGTATGGCGCCACTTCGCTGCACACGACCGCAACTGATTTTATGAAGTGGATGGCCAACTTCAAGGAGCCGGTCATTTGCAAACGGGAGACACTTTCCGAGATGTTTGCCTGCCCGACACTGCTGGACGGAACGAAGATTCATTACGCGGGCGGATTGATCGTGAATGATCCTGCTCTGTACCAGGGGCGTCCTTTTATCGGGCACGACGGTTCAGACGCGGCATTCCGCAGTTGTACCGTCCGGTTTCCTGTAGAGGATATCGATATCGCCATTTTCAGCAACACGGATACGGTAGTAATCGGCAGGGCTGCGGAGAAAATCGTCGACTTGCTGCTGGGAGTGGAGCGGAGCGAGGTGGAGCCGCAGGTTTTGCCTGACTTTTACGATGCCGATTTTGCAGACGAGGACGTGGCAGGGACGTATTATTCCGACGGAACGTACGCGCTCATCGCGCAAGTGGTGGGCAAGGGAGATCAGCTGTATTTGCTTGAAGAGTACGGAGCTGCGCCCCTTGTTCAGGTGGAGGGAAACCGCTATCAAGCGGGAACGGCCAACTACGAGCTGTATCTCGGTTCAACAGCCGGATTTCGCTTTGGAACGCGCTGCATCCCACTGAAAAAATGGCAGCCTGATCAGGAATGCGAGGCAGACGGGCTGGCATATGCGGGCACGTACGAGAGCGCGGAGCTGGGAACCGCCTACGAGGTGCTGGTCGAGGACGGGGCGCTCTATCTCTCGCATCGCCGGAACAAAAAGCAGCTGCTGCTGCGCACGGCCCCCGATCAGTTTATCGCCGGAGTCGGAGGAAGCTTGTATGGCGTAACTCTCACTTTTGCGCGAGCAGCCAATCAAGCGGTCAGCGGGTTCCGGGTGTCGACGGGCAGAGCACAAGCAGTAGCCTTCGCCAAAAGGAACTAAGCAGGCACTAAGCCAAAAGAAAAACAGGCTGCCGTACGGACTGGAAAGGTTATCCGTACGGCAGCCTTCATTGCGCTTGTCTCCACCATCAGCTTTCCCGCATTTGTCATTGATTTGTCGCCGTTTTTGCGCTTCGTGGCAGGACTCGATGCGGCAGTTGTCGAATGGTGTTACAGATTGAAAAGTTGTGCCGAAAGAGTCCGTCCGCACCTTTGCGGCGGTTTTTTCTACTTTTCAAAAAAAAGCGCCATTTTCTCTGTCGTCTGTGATTAGGGACCGCCCTTTTTTGGCGAAAATGAAATGGTGAAGGAGTGATGAGGATGGAGCAAGTTCTTCAACTCGTGAAAGATTACTGGCCCGTCGCGGTTTGTATCATAGTCCTGATCTTGGCAGCTCAATGGGTCGTGCGCAGCTTGATTCGGATCATCTCGCTTGCAGCCATCATCGGAGTCGTACTGGTGTTGTTTTTTCACTTCAGCCCGGAGGAAGTCATCCAGATGGGACGGCAAGCGGCGGTGGCTACGCAGGAAGTGGTGGACAAGACGATCACGCCTGTGCTCGACAGCGAACTGAAGGATGCAGACATTACGTTTCAGCCGGATGGTACCTACGAGGTCAAGACGGCGAGCATTCGCATCGTAGGCAAAAAAGGCGAGACGAAGGCGACCGTCTACTACAAGGACGACAAGTGGGAAGTGGACATCGGCCAGCTCGGCAAGCTTTTCGAGGACCGACTGGGCAAGGCAGAACAGCAAACGACCATGTAAAGAAAAACGCATGCACCGATTCGGGTACATGCGTTTTTTTGTGGGCGGAAACAGAAAGGGCAGTCAGGGCGCTCAGGCTGTCAACCAATCAGCCAGTACCCGCCCCAGTAGAGCACACCGCTGATGACAACCAGACCGAGAAAAAAGCCGAGACGCATCCGCCATTTTCCCGGAAGCAGTTATAGTCGGGAAGCTAATTGGATTTCATTTACAGTTTGTTGCAAATTAACTACTATTAAGAAGAACAGAATCAGTGGGGCATGAGCTGCGCTTTTGTAGTCGGAGCTTTTTTTATGTTAAGGTGCATATTTAATTCAAACAGCTTTAAATAGTAAGAAGCAGGAATAAAATGGATAGTTGTCGAATACGTCAACAAGATTCGACGTTTTATGCAAGATTATTATGAATATATAATATGGGCTTAAACCGTAGCAATGAAGAGATTGTAGGTGAATATAATGCAAGATAACAGACGTGAATTCAGCCAGAATGAAAAAATGATATTATTCAATGAGGTAGGCGGATATTGCCCATTTTGTGGAGATGAATTAACTCATCGAAAGAATGGGAAAATCTTCAAATCCTTTGAAGTTGCACATATTTATCCTGCTAATCCATTGCCAGAAGAAGTTGAATTATTGAAAGGTGAAATTAAGCTGTCTGAAGATGTCAACGACTTGAAAAATGTGATAGCTGCCTGCAAAAAATGCCATGGTCTTTTTGATAACCCACGAACTGTAGCGGAATATCGAAAATGGTGTAGATTAAAACAGGGTTTGATTCAAGAAGCACAGTTAAAGAGTACCTATTATATGTTTAACATAGAAAGTGAAATCAGAGTAGTATTGGAGAATTTGCAAAATATTGATGGTAACATTATCCCCTTAAGCTATGACTCTTTAAAGATTGATCAAAAAACTAACCATACGTTGCCGTTTATTTTGAAAAGAAAAATTACTAATGACACCGTTGACTACTTTGATTTTATTAGAAACATTTTTATTACGCTTGACCAGGAGACTCCACATAAATTTGATACATTGGCATCACAGATTAAAAGCTTCTATTGGAAATGCATGCAGACAAATGAGAGCCAAGAGTACATTTACAATGCTTTAGTGGAATGGCTGTTTGAAAAAACAGATCGTTATTCACAGAGGGCATGTGAAATTGTAATTGCTTTTTTTGTGCAAGATTGTGAGGTGTTTTCATGATACTACCGAATAAATTAATCCCATTTAAAGACAGCATTCTCGCTAAAATGGTGTATATCCTGAACGTTTTAGTGGTCAACGATGAAAGTGTTGAAATTTTGTTTGAGAAAACGAAACAGTATCTTGAAGATATTAACCAATTCATATTGGTCTTAGATGTCTTGTTTGCTCTGGAAAAAATTGAATTTGATCAAGAATTGAAGGTGATTAGATATGTTAAGGCAGATCCTTTGTGATAAATTTGTACAACAAAAAATCATTTTTCATAGTGGATTAAATGCTGTGGTAGGAGATGAAATTGCTTCTAATTCAATTGGTAAATCTACGATGTTGATGATTATAGATTTCGTTTTTGGTGGTGACGATTATATTACTAGAAATCATGACACTGTGGATAACTTAGGACACCACATTTTTAAATTCTCTTTTACTTTCGAAGATGGTGAACTCTTTTTTAGCCGTTCTACAAACGAATTTAAATTTGTTGCTGTCTGTAATAGAAATTTTGAAGTGCAAGACACTATAAAAATTAATGACTATACAAAGCTTCTTCAGGAAAAATATAAATGCCAAATTGATGAGATGTCATTTCGAAGTATTGTTGGCCGATATTTTCGGGTATATGGAAAAGAAAATTTAAACGAAAGAAAACCAATTCAATACTTTGAAAAAGAAAAGAAGAAGGATTCTATTGTCGTATTATTGAAACTTTTCGATAAGTATCGAAACATCAAAGAGTATGAAAAGCAAATTCAAAAACTGACGGATGAAAAAAATGTATTGCTTGATGCTGCAAAAAAAGAGTTAATTCCCAAAATTAACAAGGCGATTTTTGGTCAAAATACGAAAAAAATAGATGCCTTAAATGAGGAGTTAAAAAAGTTAAAAGATAGCATTGTAAGCTCCTCAGTAGATATTGAAGCACTCGTTTCTAAAGAAATTTTGGAATTGAGAAAGAAAAAAAGTAGTTTGACTATACAAAAAAATGTGTACGAAAGCCGTTTGAAGAGAACCTTAACCAATATCGCAGACAAAAATATCAAAATTGATTCTGAGCTAGAACGATTGGTCGATTTTTTTCCGAATTTTAATGTTGAACAGGTAAAGAAGATTGATTCTTTCCATGCTTCAATTACGAAAATATTAAAAGAAGAACTTCAAAAGACTGAAAAAGAAATCAGAAAGCAGATTGCTGTTATTGTTAATGAAATTACAAAAATTGACCAAGAGATTGCAGATAACTTAACAATACAGAATGCCCCCAAATATGCAATTGAGAAGGTGGTTGAACTTGCCTCTCAAATCAAGCAGTTGACTGAAGAAAATGGTTTTTATACAAAAAAGAAAAATCTAGATGATTCCATTGTAGAAGCGGGAAAAGAATTGGATGAGTTAAAAGTAACTATATTAGATGAGGTATGCAATCAAATTAATATTAAAATGCATGAGCTCAATAAACGAATTTACTCAGATAACAGACGTGCTCCTACTCTAAGCATACGTGGTGAAAGATATACATTTAATACCTATGGAGATACAGGAACTGGTACAGCATTTGCGAATCTTATTACGTTTGATTTGGCACTTTTAGAATTAACATGTTTGCCTGCAATCGCACATGACTTGCCACTTCTAAAAAATATAGAAAATCATGCACTGGAGAACATAGTTGAACTTTATAGTACGAGCAAAAAACAAATATTTATAGCTATCGATAAGATTAATTCGTATAAGGCAGAAACGGAAAAAATCATCACAGATCATAAAGTATTGCAGCTTTCGAAAGATAAATTACTATTTATTAAGAATTGGAAACAAGATGGGCAGTAGAAAAACAAAAATCTGAGTTCACTCTTTTATATAGCCTCTTTCAATTCTAAATACGGTCGAAATTAACAGTCGACAAAATGGGTCTAAAGAAAAACGTAAAAAGTTAATTTTACTTGCTAGTGATCTGCGTCAAACAGTTACTTTATGAATATAAGATTGGAGGATTTTTATGACAACTTGTTTTGTTATTCAACCATTTGACGGTGGAGCTTTTGATAAAAGGTATGAAGATATTCTTGTGCCCGCAATTACTAATGCTGGATTAGATGCTTACAGAGTCGATAGAGATCCAAATGTAAATATACCAATCGAGGATATCCAAAATGGAATAAAAAATGCTGATGTAGTTTTGGCTGAAATTTCTTTGGACAATCCAAATGTTTGGTTTGAGCTTGGTTATGCTATTGCAAGCCAAAAAGAAGTAGTATTAATTTGTTCAGACCAGAGGAATTCAAAATTTCCTTTTGATATTCAACACAGGAAAATTATTACTTATACAACTGCTTCTCCGAGAGATTTTGAGAATTTAACTACTCAAATCACCGATAGGATACTTGCAATTAAACAAAAACAAGTCAAACTGGGATTGATTTCTACACAATCATCTATTGCGTTAACAGAAGGCTTATCACAGCATGAAATGACTTTATTAGTATCAATAACTCAGAATGTTGATAGTCCAAATGAAGCGGTGAGTGCATACATAATTAGGCAAGATATGAACAAGGCAGGATTTGCACCTATCGCTGTGGCGCTAGGATTAGATTCCTTATTAAATAAAGGGTTTATACAGTTTTCTGAACAACAAGATTATCAAGGTGAGTACTATAAAGCTTATAATGTAACTAATCAGGGAATGACTTGGCTTCATAACAATATTGATAAATTAATCTTAAGGCAGGATTCACCTAAACCTAGCGACCCATTTAAAGACGCAGAATTGCCATTTTAGCTCGGAACAATGTAGTTTCTTGATCTAGAATTATCTTAAAAACATAGAAGAAATTAAGGGAAGGGCTGAGGGAATGAACGAAGCGCAAAAAAATCAGAAGCTAAAGTATTTACGCGAGCAAAGGGAAAATCCTACTGGCAATTATCGAAGGTATTTAGTTAATACCTATAATTACATTTTGAATGACTCAAGAAATAATAATAAAGGCTGGAGTAAAGCTAGTTCAAGGGAAATGGTGAATTATGTTTATGAAGGAAGTCCCGACCATATGGGCTACGAATTAGTGGAGGAATATAAGAAGACGCTTAGGGACATGGGATATATAAAATTTCAAAAAGAAAATAACGAATGGCGCACATATGTTATAAAAGATTTAGATTTTTAGTAACTGCTACTGGGATAGTGGGAAAAAGATCGCTTACTTATTCTTTAGTTCATAAAATATTTCAGTATGAGAAAAAGGAAGAAACAGAATAACTCGTACCTTTAGGTACGAGTTATTCTGTTATTTTAAGCTTGTGCTAAAAAGTTATCCATTCCATAAAACCAAAAAGGGAGGTGTCTATGACAACTAACATTTACCCACTGTATTGATGAAAGATAAGCAACCCCATAATTAGTTACGTCAACCTTCCCGCACCATGATCAGCTCCTCGACATCACAGCCGCGGGCATTGGAAAATCCCGCGTCTTCTCCTGCCTGGCGGAAGCCGCATTTGTGCAGGACGCGGATCGAACCGACGTTGTCTTTGGCGACGCGGGCGTAAACAGGTCGGACGGGGAGAAGCGCGAGAAAGGCGGTAAGCGCCTGTGTCGCGATCCCTTTGCCCCAAAATGGTTTGCCGAGCCAATATCCGACGGAAGGGCTGCCAAATTGCTCGAAGAAAACGATGTAGCCCGCGATCTGTCCATCGGCAAGTACGGTCATTTTCTCAATCGAGTCGTCTGCCAAAATCTTGTTCCAATGGGCGGTAAAAGCTTGCCTGTCACTCGGGTCTTTAGCGGTAAAGGCGGCCATATGGTTTGCCTCCGGGTCGAGCTGCTGCTCAAACAAAATCGGCAAATCTTCCGCAGTGGTCGGGCGCAAACGAACGTTTTCCAACAAAAATTCACCTCCGATCCTACTGAGCTTGGGATTGGCGTTCTGGCGATTGGTTTGCGACACGAATGGGCGAGAGCAGTGTATCGTCTGTGCCGCTCGCCAGGTTCTCAACAAGGAGTTAAGCTATCAAGCTTGCTCCGTCAAGACAGGCGGGACACGCAGCAAAGTCGCTTGCTCGTAGGCGTAGCCCATGCGCAGAAGAGCAGGCTCCGAGAAGGCCAGTCCAGTCAGCATGATGCCAAAAGGCTTTCCTTGCGCAGTGTAGCCAGCGGGAAGGGCAATGGACGGGTAGCCCGCTTTCGCCGCAATGTCACAGCCCGTGTCTCCCGGGAACAGCAGAGCGTCCAGGGCGTGTTCCTTGAGTGCGGCGTCGATCCCTTGGCGTTGCGACATTTCCAGATCGTATAGCCTTTGCCGCAAATAGGCAGGATCGGTCAAGGTGCCGCTGGTTTGCTCGGACTGCTCCAGTACGCTTTGCCCAAACCGGAGCGCTCTTGCTTCGTGCTTGCGATTGAAGGCGACAATATCTTTCAGGGTGCGGATCGGGAAAGAGGCGGGCAATGTTTTCAAATAGGCATTTACACCTGTCTTAAACTCGTGATACAAAACTTGCGAGTTCCAATCGGCATTTTCAGAAGGAATGCTTACGGAATCGATGACAGTAGCGCCAGCCAGCCGCAGCTGCGAGATGGCGGCTTCGTAAAGAGCGGCTTCTTCCTCGTCGCATTCAGCCAAATAGCCGGAACGCACGACACCGATTCGGGCACCTTGCAGTCCGTTTGCGTCGAGGAAGGGGAGGTAATCGCGGTGGGCCAGCCCTGCGCTTTTTCCGGTCACCGCGTCCTGCGGATCGACACCTGTCAGGACACCGAGCAAAATGGCCGCGTCCGTTACGTTTCGCGTCATCGGGCCTGCCGTGTCCTGGCTGTGGGAAATCGGGATAATGCCCTGGCGGCTGATCAAGCCTACCGTCGGTTTGATACCGACGAGCGAATTTTTTTTGGCAGGGCCGAGGATCGACCCGGAAGTCTCTGTTCCGACAGCGGCTACGGCAAAGCCTGCCGCGATTCCCGCGCCTGAACCGGAGCTGGAGCCGCCGACATCGAACGCAGGGTCATACGGATTGAGGACTTGTCCGCCGCGCGAGCTGTAGCCGTTCAGCATGTTGTCAGCCATGAAGTTAGCCCATTCGGTCAGATTGGTTTTGCCCAACAGGACGGCGCCTGCTTCGCGCAGACGTGCGACGACAAACGAGTCTGCTGACGCGTACGAATCGGCCAAGGCGAGCGACCCGGCTGTCGTGTGCATGTTGTCTCCGGTCGCAATGTTGTCTTTAATCAATATCGGAATGCCGTGAAGCGGCCCGCGACTGCCGGATATCGCCCGCTCCCTGTCCAGAGCTTCGGCAATATGCAAGGCATCGGGATTGATTTCACTGATGGCGTTAATGGTCGGTCCCTGTTTGTCGTAGGCAGCGATCCGTTCCAAAAACAGAATGGTCAGCTCACGGGACGTCGTTTGTCCTGCTTCTAATGCAGCTTGCCATTCCAGGATGCTTGCTTCATGGTTCGGCGACATAATTTTCACCTTTTTCTGTTTGATTTGATCTTTCTTAGTTTACCAAATGCAGGGAAGCGGGCAAATGGTTGTGGAACAATTACATGCGGGAATGTTCGTATCATTCAACAAGGAGTGTGATGCAGATGATACAAGCGGTACTATTCGATCTGGACGGCACTTTGCTCGACCGCGACACTTCGCTCATCCGGTTTGTCCACGACCAGTACGAGCGAATTTCCCAGCTTCAGCACGTCCAACAGGAAACATTCGTGCAACGTTTTATCGAGCTGGATCAGCACGGATACGTATGGAAGGACAAAGTGTACGCGCAGCTCATCGAGGAGCTTGCCATTGCGAAGCTGGAAGCGGCCTTTTTGCTGCAAGACTACCTCTGTCATTTTCAAAAGCATTGTGTCGCGTTCCCGCATCTGCATGAAATGCTTGCCGACCTGCAAAAGCAGGGCATCCGGCTGGGCTTGATCTCAAACGGTTTCGGGCAGTTCCAGTACGACAATGTCAAGGCACTGGGCATCGCGCCTTATTTTGACGAGGTGCTCATATCGGAATGGGAAGGCTTGCGCAAGCCTGATCCGGCGATTTTTCACCGGGCATTGGACAAGCTTGGAGTGCCTGCTGAACAGGCGATGTACATAGGTGACCACCCCGACAACGATGTTCGCGCCAGCAGGGCGGTTGGAATGAAGGCGGTATGGAAACGCTGCTCCCAGTATGCAGCAGCTGCCGACGCTCATGCCGTCATTGACGATTTGGCAGAGATCAGCGCATGGGTGCTTCCGTCTTTTCAAGGCCAGATGGGGAGAGGCGCAGACTTCACCTGACAATCGGCGGGGTCACTCCATGTACCCAGTCCAAAATGAATGGAGCCTGATGGGGGTTCAGACTGTCCGGCAATTCGTTTTTGGCAAAAAACTGTTGGCGGGTGCTCTCTTCATTTGTCTGGAGCACGCCTGCATAGTCCGTGACGCGAAAAATAAGCTGGATGCTAAACACTTTATCCCCATTGGCGTACTGGGCGAAGCCGTTCTTTCCTGAGTAGAGGCCAAACAACTGCCACTGCAAGACAGTCAGACTGGTTTCCTCCAGCACTTCGCGTTTGAGCGTCTCCACGAACGTTTCGCCAAGCTCCAGCAGACCGCCGGGAATGCCCCAGATGCGGTTGTGTTTTTGTTGCAAAAGGATGCGTCCCGATTCGTCTTCCAAAATGGCTCCGCAGCCGACTGTGAGCAGCGTTTCGTGGCCGATGAGCTTTCGCATGGTCGAGATATAGTCATTCACAAGCGTTGTTCCCTCCATTATCAACTGGACCGAATGGCTTTCCAGGCGTCGAATAGCAAGGTGAGTCCACAGAACAAAGCGCCTACAAAACCGATTGTCTTGACGGCCGCTCGCACAAAAGCAGGATCGACATTCATTTCGAGCAGAAAAGAATAGTCAAAGTCGAAGTTGACGAACACAAGCCCGACAATGAAGCCGAGAATGATGCTGAGCTTTTTTTCCATGGCATACGTCTCCTGTTTTTTTTGACACTTCGCCAAGTAATACGAGTGAGGGAGCTTTTTGGCAACGACCAAACAAAAAAATCAGAAGAAAGCAGCAGGGGGAAGAGTGGGATGACCGAACACCGATTGTGCAGCTCGCCGCGTTTCGCACCGAATCAGACAGCGGCAAATAAAAAACAAGCTGACTGGCACAAAGGCACGGTCAGCTTGTTTCCTTTTCGTATGGTTATGCGTTCGCTCCAGCGGCTTGCAGCTTCGCTTTTTCTTCCTCTTCAACGAAGCGGTTGCGCGGATGCTCGCGGCATTCGTCGGAGCAGGAACGTTTGAATTTTTGCTCGCACTCTGTGCAGCAGAAGTGCTGTTTGTTGCAGAAAGGGTTGGCGCAGTTCACGTAGCGATCTTCCACAGTGCCGCAGTAGTGGCAACGGCCGATAACCACATCTTCTTCGGTATGGTTGATCGGTACGGAGATACGCTCGTCGAATACGTAGCATTTTCCGTCCCACAGGCGGCCTTTTACTTCCGGATCTTTTCCGTAGGTGACGATTCCGCCGTGAAGCTGGTACACATTTTCAAAGCCTTGATCCAAAAGCACGCCTGTCAGCTTTTCGCAGCGGATGCCGCCTGTGCAGTAGGTGAGGACTTTTTTGTCTTTGAATTGGCTCATGTTTTCCGCAATCCACTCAGGGAACTCGCGGGAAGAATCCACTTCTGGACGAATCGCGCCACGGAAGTGTCCGAGGTCGTATTCGTAGTAGTTGCGGCCGTCGAGGATGACAACGTCCTCTTGCTGCATCATTTCGTAAAACTCTTTCGGGCTCAAATAGTGTCCTGTTTTCTCATTCGGATCAACGTCGTTTTCCAGACGCCAGGTCACCAGTTCTTTTTTCGCGCGAACAAACATTTTTTTGAATGCGTGTTCTTCCGATTCGTCTATTTTAAACCACATGTCCGCGAAGCGCGGGTCTTTTCGCACGTATTCCATGTAAGCGTCGGTCTGCTCGACAGTGCCGGATACCGTTCCGTTAATTCCTTCCGGAGCGATGATGATCCGTCCTTTGAGTCCGTTTTCCTTGCAAAATTGCAAGTGTTCAGCAGCATACTCCTCGTAGTTTTCCAACGGAGTATACTTGTAGTAGAGCAAAATGCGGTATGGTTTTTGTACTTGCAAGGTACAATCCACCTTTCTTTTTTCAATTGTAGTTTATGACGCAACGGTGATTATATCATAATCCGCAAACAAAAGTGTAGAAAAAGACAGGAATTTGTGATCGTTCTATGAAAACGCGGGCAAGTGGCTGAACTTGCTGGATGGTGGCCCATCTTGTACACTATGGGAGGACATTAGCAGAATGGTGATAGATGAGGAGAGACTTTTGATGAATCAGACAAATGATCGCCTGGTTGCCCAGGTCAAACTAAAAAAACTGCACCCGGAAGCAGTCATTCCCCAATACGCCCGTGCCTTGGACGCGGGATTTGACCTCGTTGCCGTCGAAGACGTGTTGATTGCTCCGGGGCAAACCGTCAAAATCCCGACCGGACTTGCTTTTGCACTGCCAGAGGGCTACGAGCTGCAAGTGCGTCCGCGCTCCGGCATTGGCGCGAAAACAAAACTGCGCCTGCCGAACGCTCCGGGCACGATCGATGCGGGATACCGCGGAGAAGTGTGCGTCTTGATGGAAAACATCCGCATTCCGTCCGGCAAGATCGGCAACGTCTGCCTCGATGCGGGAGAAAAAGAAGTGACGGTAGACACAGAAGTGGATTCTCACAGCTATTTCATCAAAAAAGGCGACCGCGTCGCGCAAGGCGTAATCGGTGTCGTGCCTGTTGCCCGTTTCGAAGTGGTAGACGAGCTGGATGAGACTGAGAGAGGCGCTGGCGGCTTCGGCAGCAGCGGCATTAACGGATAAGACAGCCCTAAAAAAGAACAGACCCCTGACTCCGAGCAAGTGTGCGAGACACATGCGCTGACGGAGGAGGGGTCTTTTTGTTTTTGGCAGCTGCTATTTTTTGGCGGCGAGAAACTGGTCGATGACACGAATGTCGTCCTCGCTAAGAGAACGGCCGTCTGCCTTGACGAACACACACGGGCCATATACCCAGTCGAGGTAGCCGTCTGCGGTAATCGGAAAATTGTTGGCCAATACACCTCGTCCGTCTTCATTCACGATCAGCGAGATTCCTTCCAGATGGTCGTCCGTCACCACTTCAAAATCCCCATCGACCAGCTCGGATAAAGCATCCGTATCGGCAATTTCAGCAATCGTTGCGTCCTCATGCGGACGTTTGACATAAACGGTGATCACGATCATTCACTCCTTTTGTCCCATCATAACCGAAAGCCAAAAAATGCGCGAGAGTGTTGGCTGGGATTGCGCGGAATATGCTGCGAGCGGATGGAAAAAGCGGCAGTGCGGAAGGGCAAAAAGGCGGCGAGAAGCGAAAAAACGGTGGTGCGAAGTGGAAAACGGCAGCAAGAAGCGAAAAAACGGTGGTGCGAAGTGGAAAACGGCAACGAGAAGCGAAAAAACGGTGGTGCGAAGCGGAAAAACGGCAGCGAGAAGCGAAACAACGGTGGTGCGAAGTGGAAAACGGCAACGAGAAGCGAAAAAACGGTGTGCGAAGTGGAAAACGGCAACGAGAAGCAAAAAAACGGCTGTGCGAAGCGGAAAAAGCAGTACGAAGCGGAAAACCGATAGCGAGAAGCGAAACAACGACAGCGGGGAACAAATCACTGGGATTAGGAAGCTGCTCCCCCTGCTTACCGAGTAGCTAAACGAACGTACAGCCACACGCCATACGTCTTTTTTGCGCCGCCATTTCTCACCTCGCCCAGCTAGTGGGCATAAAGTGGATGGGAATATGATTGACAGCGATAAAAAGGCAGGTATAATCGTAGATAACTAAGTATTCCGAGTAAAATAGTATAGATTAAAAATGGGGAGTGAAGGTCACCAGTATGAACACCACAAAGGGCAATATTCAGTCCATCCTGCAACGCATCGGGATCGTTGCCGTAGCTATCGCTTTGGGAGGATGCTCGGCTGCGTCGCAAGGAACAGGGACAAACGGGAGCGGGGAAGCGGGCGGCTCACAGACCGTCGAGCTGCTGAACGTCTCGTATGACCCGACCAGAGAATTTTATCAGGAAGTCAATGCGGAATTTGCCCAGGAGTGGAAGGCGAAAACCGGACAGACGCTCAACGTCAAGCAGTCGCACGGCGGCTCCGGCAAGCAATCCCGATCCGTCATCGACGGTTTGGAAGCGGACGTGGTGACATTGGCTTTGGCGTACGACATCGACGCGATCGCCGAGCAGGGACTGATTGCGGCAGACTGGCAAAAAAAGCTTCCGGAAAACAGCTCTCCCTACACGTCTACCATCGTTTTTCTCGTGCGCAAAGGCAACCCGAAGCAGATCAAAGATTGGGATGATCTGGTCAAACCGGGCATCTCCGTCATCACGCCGAACCCGAAAACTTCCGGTGGCGCCAGATGGAACTACCTCGCCGCATGGGGATACGCCCTGAAGAAAAATGGCGGTGACGAAGCCAAGGCAAAAGAGTTCGTGGGAGCCTTGTTTAAAAACGTGCCTGTGCTCGATTCGGGAGCGCGCGGATCGACGACGACGTTTGTCGAGCGCGGGATTGGCGACGTGCTGATCGCCTGGGAAAATGAAGCGTACTTGGCTGTGAACGAGCTGGGCAAAGACAAATTCGAAATCGTCAATCCGTCTCTCAGCATCCTGGCAGAACCTCCGGTGACCGTCGTCGACAAGTATGCGGAAAAGCACAAGACAAAAGAAGTCGCCGACGCCTACTTGCAATTCCTGTACACGAAAAAAGGGCAGGAAATTGCGGCGAAGCATTACTATCGCCCACGTTCCGCGGAAGTGCTCAAAGCGCATACGCCTGCGTTTCCTGAAATCGAAATGTTCACAATAGATGAACTTTTTGGCGGCTGGACAAAAGCTCAACAAACGCACTTCTCCGACCAAGGCGTCTTTGATCAGCTGTACAAACCGTAATCCAGTCCATAACCTATCCTGCCATCAGAGGAGTTAGCTCCATGAGAAAATCATTTTTGCGCAGGGGGTTCCTGCCGGGCTTTGGCATGACGATGGGCTATACCATCATCTACTTGAGCCTCTTGGTATTAATCCCCCTGTCTGTCCTTTTTTTGAAGGCCACTACCATGAGCTGGGAGCAGTTCGTGGGAACGATCCTCGATCCGAGGGTGATCGCTTCGATTCGCGTCAGCATCCTCACGTCTTTTTTCGCCGCTTGTGTCAATGCGGTATTCGGTGTACTGGTCGCCTGGGTGTTGACCCGGTACGATTTTTTTGGCAAGCGGATCATTGACGGAATTGTCGATCTGCCTTTCGCCTTGCCGACAGCGGTAGGCGGGATTGCGCTCACCTCCATCTACGCCGAAAACGGCTGGATCGGGCAGTATTTGGCCGAGTGGGGCGTAAAAGTGGCGTATACGCCGATCGGCATCTGGGTTGCTTTGACCTTTATCGGGCTGCCGTTTGTGGTGCGAACCGTGCAGCCTGTTTTGCAGGACTGGGACTTGCAGATGGAGGAAGCAGCTGCGACGCTGGGAGCCACGCGGTTTGCCACGTTTACCCGCGTCATTTTGCCGCATTTGCTGCCGGCGATCATTACGGGCTTTGCCCTCGCTTTTGCCCGGGCGCTTGGCGAATACGGCTCTGTCGTCTTTATCTCCGGAAACATGCCGCTCAAGACGGAAATCGTGCCGCTTTTGATCATGACCAAGCTGGAGCAGTTCGATTACGCGGGAGCTACCGCCATTGCAACCGTCATGCTCGTCGCATCGTTTGTCATGCTTCTGCTCATTAACTACTTGCAATGGCGAATCAACAAGTTCGATGCGGCACGATAGGAGGTGGGACAAATGAAACATGTAACCGAGCCAGCCTACGTTCGCTGGAGCTTGATCGCAGTCGCTTTTCTGTTTTTGGGCCTGTTTCTCATTTTGCCGCTGATCGCCGTGTTCACTGAGGCGTTCAAGCAAGGGGCGGGTGTTTTTCTGGCTGCGATTGCCGAGCCGGAAACGCTGTCTGCGGTCAAATTGACCTTGCTCGTAGCGGCGATTAGCGTACCGCTGAACGTCACGTTTGGGATTGCCGCCGCTTGGGCGATTGCGAAGTTTTCGTTTCGCGGCAAAAATGTGCTGCTTACGCTGATCGATCTGCCTTTTGCCGTGTCGCCAGTCATCGCCGGGCTGATTTTCGTCCTGTTGTTCGGCAGTCAGGGGGTTGCTGCGCCATGGCTGGCTGCGCTTGATCTGAAAATCATTTTCGCGGTGCCCGGGATCGTGCTTGCGACGACTTTTGTGACGTTTCCGTTCGTGGCCCGCGAGCTGATTCCGGTGATGGAAGCGCAGGGCAAAGACGAGGAGGAAGCGGCTGTATCGCTGGGAGCGAGCGGCTGGAAAACGTTTTGGCGCGTCACGCTGCCAAACGTCAAATGGGGGATTTTGTACGGTGTGATCCTCTGCAACGCCAGGGCGATGGGGGAGTTTGGCGCGGTATCGGTCGTCTCCGGCCATATTCGCGGCATGACCAATACGCTGCCGTTGCACGTGGAGATTTTGTACAACGAGTACCAGTTCGCCGCTGCGTTTGCCGTCGCAACGCTGCTCGCTGTGCTGGCGCTGGTCACGCTGGTGCTAAAAAGCTTGATCGAATGGAAAACCGAGCGGAAGTCCAAGGCGGAAGAGGATTATTACTTTGACGCGTCAGGGGAGAAAGCAGGATGAGCATAGAAGTTGTCAACATTACCAAGTCGTATAAAAATTTTACCGCGCTGGAAAATGTCAATCTGCACATACCCGAAGGGGAGCTGGTTGCGCTTCTGGGGCCTTCCGGTTCAGGCAAAACGACCTTGCTCCGGCTGATTGCCGGGCTGGAACAGGCGCAGCAAGGAAGCATCCTGTTCAACGGCGAGGACAATACGAACCGCGATGTCCGCGAGCGCAAAGTCGGCTTCGTCTTTCAGCATTACGCCTTGTTTCGGCACATGAACATTTTTGACAACATCGCGTTCGGGTTGACGGTTCGTTCACGCAAAACCAGACCGAGCAAGGAAGAAATTCGCGAAAAAGTGCATTCATTGCTCAGGCTCGTGCAATTGGAAGGGCTGGCGCACCGCTATCCGTCGCAGCTGTCCGGGGGGCAGCGTCAGCGCGTGGCGTTGGCAAGAGCGCTTGCGGTCGAGCCGAAGTTTTTGCTGCTGGATGAACCGTTTGGCGCCTTGGATACAAAAGTCAGACAGGAGTTGCGGCGTTGGTTGCGGCACTTGCATGGAAAGCTCGGCTTGACGATTTTGTTCGTCACCCACGACCAGGAAGAGGCGATGGAGTTGGCTGATCGCGTCGTCGTCATGAACGAAGGGCGCGTCGAGCAGGTCGGTTCTCCCGAAGAAATTTATCTCAAGCCAGCCAACCCGTTTGTGTACAGCTTCCTGGGGCGCGTCAATCTGTTTCGCGGACGCATTCAAAACGGGCGCATCAAACTGGGCGAGGCGGAGTTCACAGCAGAGCAAGGTGTCAGCGAAGGCCCGGCGATCGGCTACATGCGTCCGCATGATGCAGAAGTGTCGCTGCATCCGCCACAATCAGCTGCCGCTACGGCTGTTCAGGCGCATATCGAGCGGATTACGCTGCTCGGCCCGCTCGTGCGTCTGGAGTTGAGACGCCTCGATACGAAAGAAGTGTTTGAAGCGGAGATGGGCCGGCAGCGCTTCCTCGAACTTCTCGTGGAAGAAGGCGACGTCGTGTATGTCACGCTGAACAATTTGTCCATCTACGTGGAATCCGAACTGCAATCTGTACCGACACCTGCCTTGACTCCCGTTCACGTCACCGTTTGATTTCGCGCTTCGCACTCCGCCATTCGTCATGGCAAAAACCAGTCTGCCGTTTACTCATCAGCAGACTGGTTTTTGTGTGAGGAAACGAACCTCAACGAATTTTACTCGCCGCGCTGCTTGGAGCGGGTTTCTTCTTTGCCTACAGTAGTGGAAGATCTGGTTTGCGAAGGATTTTCCTTGTTTCCCATCTCATTTTTCACGCCGTTTTTCTTGGACATAACCCCAACCTCCCTCGCTCGAGATACAGAGACATCACATAATGTGCCCGAGCGCCCTGATTTTTATTTATCAGGGATTTTCTGGTAAAATAGACAAGGTGGAGGAGGGGAGATTGTCACGTATTTGTCGGCCGACGCCGGAGAAGCGCGCGGCGTTTTCGCCCGATATTTTTTGCAAAATGCAGCTATCTCTGATAAGATAAGTGTTTGAACGATTCAAAAAAGGCAGGTATTGCGACGATGATAAGCACTCAGAACGTGACGCTGCGCTACGGCAAACGCGCACTGTTTGAAGATGTATCGATTAAGTTTACCCCTGGTAACTGCTACGGCCTCATCGGTGCGAACGGTGCCGGGAAGTCTACGTTTGTCAAAATCCTCTCCGGAGAGATCGAGCCGACAAGCGGACACGTTTCGGTGACACCAGGCGAGCGTATCGCTGTGTTGAAACAGAACCACTTCGAGTTTGACGAGTATGAAGTTCTGAAAACGGTCATCATGGGCCACAAGCGCCTCTATGAGATCATGGAAGAAAAGACTGCGCTCTACATGAAAGAAGACTTCTCCGAAGCGGACGGCAACCGTGCCTCCCAACTGGAAGGGGAATTTGAAGAGCTGAACGGCTGGATGGCGGAAGCAGATGCAGCGAGCCTTTTGATCGGTTTGGGCATCCCGACAGACCTGCACGACAAGCTGATGAAAGACCTGTCCGGTACGGAAAAAGTACGGGTATTGCTCGCGCAAGCGCTGTTTGGCAACCCGCACATCCTGCTCCTGGACGAGCCGACGAACCACTTGGATATCGAGTCGATTCGCTGGCTGGAAAACTTCCTCGCCGATTATGAGAACACCGTCATTGTCGTATCCCATGACCGTCACTTCCTGAACAAAGTGTGCACGCACATTGCGGATATCGACTTCGGCAAGATTCAAATGTACGTGGGGAACTACGACTTCTGGTACGAGTCCAGCCAATTGGCGCTGAAGATGGTTCGCGATCAGAACAAGAAAAAAGAAGAGAAGATGAAGGAACTCCAGGAGTTTATCGCGCGTTTCTCCGCCAACGCTTCCAAGTCGAAGCAAGCGACCTCGCGGAAAAAGCTGTTGGAAAAAATTACACTGGAAGACATTCGTCCGTCCAGCCGTAAATATCCGTTCATCAACTTCAAGCCGGAGCGCGAAGCAGGCAAAAATTTGCTTGCCATCGAAGGCTTGAGCAAGACAGTCGAAGGCGAGAAGCTGTTTGAAAACTTGCACCTTGTCATCAACAAGGGAGACAAAGTAGCGTTTGTCGGACCAAACGAGCTGGCAAAAACGACTTTCTTCCAAATTTTGATGGGCGAAGTACAGGCAGACAGCGGTTCTTTCGAATGGGGCGTAACGACTTCGCAAGCGTACTTCCCGAAAGACAACGCTGAATACTTCAACTCCGAGCTGAGTCTCGTGGATTGGCTCCGTCAATACTCGAAAGAGCAGGATGAAACGTTCATCCGCGGCTTCCTCGGCCGCATGCTGTTCTCCGGCGACGAAGCGCTGAAAAAAGCAAACGTGCTGTCCGGAGGCGAAAAAGTTCGCTGCATGCTGTCCAAAATGATGCTGGCGAGCGCAAACGTCCTGATCATGGATGAGCCGACGAACCACTTGGACTTGGAATCCATCACAGCCTTGAACAACGGCTTGATCGATTTCGACGGAACCTTGCTGTTCGTTTCCCATGACCACCAGTTCGTACAAACGATCGCCAACCGCATCATCGAGTTCACTCCGAAAGGCGTTATCGACAAGATGATGACGTATGACGAGTACCTCGAAAGCGACGAGATCAAGCGTCTTCGCGACGAACACTACGCGTAAAACCTGCTTGTTTCCATAAAAAATCCCGTGTCAAAGGCAGTAGTCAGATGCCAGACACGGGATTTTTTGCGTGGGTCAGTTCGGGGGTGCTGCTTCTTCGACGAACTCGATTTTGTTCAAAAAAGCTTCCTTGCTCGAAAAAATGACGCGTTCCTTGCGCGGCAACGTAAAGAAAACAACGATGTACTGATCATCTATGTATTCGACGATTCCTCGCTTTTTGGGCCGTTCCTTCGTCTTAACCGGCTTGTTCAGCCACTCATCCATCTACATTCCCCCTAAGTCGCTCTGTTGCCATTATACCAGCTTAGCCTTTGGCAAAACCAATCGATTGCACTGTCATGGCGATGCGCAGCAACAGCAAGTCATGGCCGTGATCCGGGTTTAAGCCCGTCAGTTCGCGAATGAGCGCCAGCCGATATTTGATCGTATTTTTATGCACGTACAGCCGTGACGCCGCTTCTGCGTGATTGCCGTCCACTTGCAAAAAGATGTGAAGCGTATCCAGCAGTTGCCCGTTTTTTTCGCGATCGTATTCGTTGATTTTGTCCAAGTATTCCTGAGCGAGCAAGCGTGCCTCTCTGTCCGGCTGCTCGGCAAACAGGATGCGCTCCAGCCCGAGGTCGTGAAAAGCGACGATGGTGGTATTCGCTGCTGCCTTGGCATCAAGCCCGCGCATCGCCGCACGAAAGCTGATTTGCGCCTCGCGATAGCTGGCAGCAATGCCCGTGTGTCCGGCGTGAAACCGCCCCAGGCCGACAAACACGCGCTGTTGCCACGAAAAAGCGAGCAAAGCAGCGAGAACTTGTTTGGTGCTGGTCAGGCAAGCAGTGGAATCACTAGAGCCACTGGCTGTCGGGATTAGCAGCACGATGCGGTTTTGCTGATCGAGTCCCAGCAAAATGGCGTCATCAAGGGCGGACAGGGAAGGAGTCAGAGCCAAAAGCAAGTCGCGGTTGTCGTTCCAGTTCTCGATCCCTGTCCGCTCCAGAGGGGAGACGCCGAGAACAGCGACCGTGTAGTGATCGGCGAGCTTCCAGCCTACCTCATCCGCTTTGCGCGTGAGCACGTCTCGCGCGTGCATCTGATCGCTTAGCAACAGCTGCAAAAAGTCATTGCGAAACCGCTGGTACGTCTCGTTTACGGAACGCTGCCGCTCGATTTCCAGCGACAACAGGGCGGCGCTTTGCTCGATCGCGACTTTTTCCCAGGCGTATAAATCTCGTTCGATGATTCCGGTGCAGATCGCGCCTTGTACGTTCCGCTCCTGAAGCAGCCAGCGCACGTGACGGCCATCTGCCCTTTTGACGAGCGGATTTTTCAGCATGGAAGGCGAAGCGGCTTGTCCGAGCGGGATGTCGTGCCCCTCGTCGGTTGCAAAGCCAAAGCCGCCAGGGGGAGCGTCAGGCGAAGCGGCCCACTTCCATCTCAGGCTCGGCACTTCGATGCTGATCGGCGTTTGCAGCAAGTCTGCGAGCAGTGCCGCGAGCTTGGACACCGGATCATTGGCAGTCAGATGCAGGTGAAACCGCTCGTAGATCGCATGTGTGCGATTCAGCTCAAGGCGCTGTTTGTCGTTGATGTACTGCGTGACAGGCACGATGACGTCCGACCACGCTTTATCCATCGGAAAGGACAAAATCGGCATTTGCCTTTTCGCGGCGTGGGCGAGGACGGCAGCAGGCACGCTCGCCATGTAGCGGCCGAGTTTGATCGCCAGACCAGGCGTTCCGATGGCAGCCAACTCGTCGATCAATTGAATCAAGGTAGCTTCACACGTATTTTGGCGGATCAGAAAAGGAAAGCCTGTCGTCAGCACAAATTCGCCTGCGCGCAGCCATCTGTGTCCATCCGGCGAGTCAAACGAGGTAACCCCAAGCAGTTCTTTGTCGAGAAAGTCTTCCCCGGCAAGCACGGATGCTTTCGTAAAGCCTCCAACTTCGATCAGTTCACGGACTGTTATCACGCCATTTCCCTCCGTCTTTCAATGCTTTTGGCTCAAGAAACAAAAGAACGCGATGTTTTCTGGTCAGCAGGACAAAGGAGAAAATTGAATTTTTCGATAATAATAGAGTACATGTCCAAAGCGCGCGCAGGCAATGGGACAAATCGAGTAAACAGGGGGATCTGCATGAAAGCAAGAGATTGGCTTGGAGTCGTGCCGTTTATCGGCATGCTTGGCGGAGTGCCGTTTGTGAACCGGGTGGAGCCTTATGTGCTGGGCATGCCTTTTGTCTTGTTCTGGATTGTCCTGTGGGTTGTGCTGACTTCTGTCATTATGGCGGTCATCCATCAACTCGATCCGGCTACAAAAGAGGAGGAGAGTTCATCATGAACATTGCTCTGCTGATCATTTTTGCCTTCCTGCTGCTGTCGTTCTACTCCGGGATTCGCGCACGCCAAGGCAAAGACATGAACATGGAGCAATGGACAGTAGGCGGCAGAGGCTTTGGCTCGATCTTTATTTTCCTGCTGGTCGCCGGGGAGATTTACACGACGTTCACCTTCCTCGGAGGAAGCGGCTGGGCTTACTCCAAAGGAGCACCGTCTTACTACGTCCTGTCCTACATTTCGCTTGCCTACGTCATCTCCTACTGGCTGTTGCCCCCGATCTGGCGCTATGCCAAAGAGCACAAGCTCGTTTCCCAATCCGATTTTTTCGTGAGCAAGTACAACAGCCCGATGCTGGGGATTCTCGTCGCCGCCGTTGGCGTGATCGCGATCATTCCTTACCTCGTGCTGCAATTCAAAGGGCTGGGCATCATCGTTTCCGAAGCCTCGTACGGCACGATCTCGCCAGCAGCCGCTGTCTGGCTCGGAGTCATTGCCGTTACCATCTACGTCATGCTCTCCGGCATCCACGGCTCGGCCTGGACGGCGGCGATCAAAGACATCATGATTTTTTTCGTGGTCGTTTTTCTCGGGATTTATTTGCCGTATCACTATTACGGTGGCATCCAGCCGATGTTTGCAGCCGTGCATGCGGCTAATCCGGGCTTTTTGACCTTCCCGACAGAAGGGCTTAGCACCTCCTGGTATATTTCTACCGTACTCATCACGGTTTTTGGTTTTTACATGTGGCCGCACACGTTCGGTTCCGTGTTTTCCGCCAAAAACGAAAACGTGTTCCGCAAAAATACGATCATGCTCCCGCTGTACACCTTGATGCTGTTGTTTGTGTTCTTCGTCGGCTTTACGGCGATTTTGCAAGTGCCCGGCTTGAAAGGGGCAGATGGGGATTTATCGCTTTTGCGTTTGTCGCTGAAGACGTTTGACCCGTGGATCGTCGGCATCATCGGCGCGGCTGGACTGCTGACGGCTCTCGTTCCAGGCTCGATGCTGCTGATGACGGGAGCGACCCTTTTGGCGAAAAACGTCTACAAAGTCATGGCGCCTGCCACCTCGGATGTCCAGATCGCCAAAGTCGCCAAGCTGCTTGTTCCGGTTTTGTCGCTCATCTCGCTGTACTTTACGCTCAGCGGCGGAGACACGCTCGTCACCTTGCTGTTGATGGGCTACAGTCTGGTGACCCAGTTGTTTCCCGCTTTGCTGTTCAGCTTGGGCAAACAGCCGCTCGTCAATAAATACGGGGCGTTTGCCGGAATTGCAGCCGGAGTGTTGACGGTCGCCTATACGACGGTCTCGCAGGCGACGCTCGCAACGCTGTTTCCGCACTGGCCTTCCGTCATCCAGGATCTCAACATCGGGGTCGTGGCGCTGCTGGTGAACATCGTCGTGATGTTCGGCGTGACGATTACCACCAAACCGCTGTTCGTCAACGGACAGCAGGCGGCCAATACGGAAGGAACGCCTACGTTCAAATAAAGCAAAAGGCCCAAACACGGCTGACGACAAAAAGGAGGAAATGAAATGGCAGAAACGGTGTTTCTCAATGGACATGTAGTGACAGTGGATGCAAACAATCGGATCGCAGAGGCGGTAGCGGTCAGAGAGAACCGCATTGTCGCGGTCGGAACGACGGAGGAGATCAAGCGCTGGATCACCCCGCAGACAAACGTGATCGATCTGCAAGGCAAAAGCCTTTTGCCAGGCTTTATTGACGCGCATTTGCACATGACGATTTACGGCACGAACAAATTGGGGGTGGACTGCAAGGCGCGCGGCATTCGCTCGATTGACGAACTGCTCGCCGCGCTCAAAGAGCAGGCGCAAAAAACCCTGGCGGGCGAGTGGGTGCGGGCGTGCGGATTCGATGAAAACGGGATGGCAGAACGGCGCTACCCCACCTTGGCCGAGCTGAACGACGTCTCGACTGATCATCCGATTTTTGTCATGCGCACTTGCGCCCATCACAGTGTAGTCAACAGCAGGGCACTGGCGCTTGCCGGCTACGATCGGCACACGCCTGACCCGCAGGGCGGACGGATTGACCGCGATGAGCATGGGAACCTGACAGGCTTTTTGGTCGAGACGGCACACATGAAAATGTTCGAGCAGGCTGCCTTTTCCGAAGCGGAATACAGGGAAGGGCTGCGGCTGGCTTCGGAAGACTTTGTGGCGGCAGGAATCACCAGCATACACGACGCGGGCGGGTATGGCCCTGAAAACTTCCGGGCGATGCAAAAGGCGGTGCTCGCCGGAGACGTCAAGGTGCGCATCTACGCCATCGTCTGCTCGTTGAATCAGTCGGAGGAATTTGTGCGGCGGATGATCGACGCGGGAATGGTGACGGGTACAGGCGATGAGCGCTTTCGCATCGGCCCGGCGAAAGTTTTTACAGATGGAGCGAGCATTGCGCCGACGATGGCGATGCGCGAGCCGTTCACCAGTCGCCCCGACGATTGCGGAATCCTCTACTATGAGCAGGACGAGTTGAATACGATTTTGGGAGAGGCCCATGCAAAAGGGTTCCAGATTACTGCCCATGCACAGGGAGATCGTGCGATTGACATGCTGCTCACTTGCTTCGAAGCCGCTCTCGTTGCCCATCCGCGCGAAAATCACCGCCACCGGATCGAGCATGCAGGCGTCTCTTCTCCTGACTTGCTTGCGCGGATGGCGAAACTCGGTGTCGTGCCGATCCCGAACCCGGCGTTTATTTACGACCATGGAGATTCGTACGTGCGAAATATCGGGGAGCGGGTTCGCCACATGTTTCCGGCCAAGGATCAGTTTGCGTGCGGAATCGTGGCCGCAGGCGCTTCGGACAGCCCTGTTACCGATTTTAACCCGCTGATCGGGATTCATGCGGCGGTCAACCGCCAGAGCAAATCGGGCCAATCGGTGGGAGCCAACCAGCGAGTGAGTGTGCCGGAAGCGATCCGCATGTTCACCTGGAACGGGGCGTACGCCAGCTTTGAGGAAGGGCAAAAAGGCAGCATCGAACCTGGCAAGCTGGCTGATCTGGTCGTGCTCAGCGGCAATATTCTCGCCACTCCGCATGACCGGATCAAGGAACTGAAGGTCGAACAGACGATGATCGACGGCAAGCTGGTTTACCAAAGACAAGACGAGGAGGTTATCCAGGCATGACTGAAAAAGCGAGGACGCTTGCGATCAACGCAGAACGATTGCGCAAACGGATCGAGGTGCTGGCCCAAATCGGCAAAATCGGCGAGACGGGCGTATGTCGGCTGGCTTTGTCCGCAGAGGATCGGGCAGGGGTGGACTTGGTGCGCTCGTGGATGGAGGAAGCGGGACTTGCTGCCCGGGTGGATCATTTTGGCAACCTGATCGGGCGAATGGCGGGGAAAAGCCCGGAAGCGCCTGTGCTGATGATCGGCTCGCACATCGACTCCCAACCGTACGGTGGCCGATTCGACGGCGTGATCGGCGTGCTGGGCGCTCTGGAAGCCGTGCAGACGATGCGCGAACAAGGGATCGTGCCGCAGCAACCGATCGAAGTGGTCGCGTTTTGCGACGAGGAAGGCTGTCGGTTTCAAAAAGGCTTGTTCGGATCAAAAGGAATTTTGGGACAATGGGCTGAGGAAGATTTGGCGCGAGCCGACAAAGATGGCGTGACACGCAGGGAAGCGCTCGTCGCCTTTGGCTGCGACCCGGATCGGTTGGCCGAATCTGTCTATCCGGAAGGCAGCATCGGGGCTTACCTGGAGCTGCATATCGAGCAAGGCCCTGTGCTCGATGGCGCAGACGAGCCGATCGGCATTGTCTCCGGGATCTCCGGCCCGCTCTGGTGGACGGTGGATCTGACGGGCTTTGCCGGACATGCCGGATCGGTGCCCATGCCGATGCGAAAAGACGCCTTGGTCGGCGCAGCGAAGGTCATTCTCGCGGTCAATGAGCTGGCGAAGCTCGACCCTGCGGCGCCTACTGTCGGCACGGTAGGGCATTTGCAGGTGTTTCCTGATTCGCGCAACATCATCCCGGAGCGCGTGCGTTTTTCCGTCGATTTGCGCGACATCGACCTGGCCCGGCGCGACGAGCGGGAAAAGGCGCTGCGCGAGGCGATCGCGACGGCAGCAGAAGAAGGCGGCCTGCAATACACGATTACCGAAGATACGAACAGCGACCCTCGCTACTGTGCGGACTGGATCAAGGCGATCATGCACGAAGAGAGCCGCGCACTCGGCATGGAGCCGCGGGAATTGATGAGCGGCCCGTTTCACGACGCCCTGGCTTTGTCGTACGTATGCGACTACGGGATGATTTTTGTCCGCTGCAAAGACGGAATCAGCCATAACCCGCAAGAGTTTTCCACCTACGAGGATATCGCCCTCGGGACAGAGCTGCTGTACCAAACGGCGCTGCGTATGAGCGCGAGCAGCTAGACGGACACCGCGCCGCGGCCGCATAAAAAATCGCCTGCCGATCCACTGGCAGGCGACTTTTCGTGAAGCGAAACCTTTGCGGCGCATGGAAAGGAAGACTTTGCCGATCGTTTTTGATATATTTTAAGGATAAGAAAACAGGAAGGAAGAATGCAATGAAAATGCGCGTTTCCGCTGTGCAGTACCACTTGCACACGATACATAGTTTTGCAGATTTTGCGAATCAGGTCGAGCACTACGTTCGCAACGCCGATGAGTACGAAACCGAGTTTCTGCTGTTTCCCGAGCTGTTCACCACCCAGCTGATGTCCATTGGCGATGAGCAGGGACGCGCTTTGCCGATTACCGCGATGCCTTCGTTCACCGAGCAGTACGTCCAGCTGTTTTCTTCCTTGGCGGCCAAGTACAACATGCACCTGATCGGGGGCACGCACATCATCGAGGAGAACGGCAAGCTGTACAACACGGCTTTTCTGTTCTACCCGGATGGACGAGTCGGCCAGCAAAAGAAAATCCACATCACCCCGTGGGAAGTCAAAGGCTGGAACATGGGCGCGGGCGACTCCCTGCAAATTTTTGAAACCGACAAAGGCAAAGTCGCGATGATCATTTGCTACGACATCGAGTTCCCAGAGTGGGTGCGGATTGCCAAAGCGCGCGGAGCGGATGTCATTTTCTGTCCGTCCTGCACAGACGACCGCCACGCCTTCCATCGCGTGCGCTACACCAGCCACGCGCGCACGATCGAAAATCAGGTGTACGTCGTGCTGACAGGCACAATCGGTTCGCTGCCGACTGTCGACTTTATGCGCGCCAATTTTGGCCAGGCAGCGATCCTGACGCCAAACGACGTGCCGTTCCCGCCGCGCGGAGTGCTTGCCGAAGGGGAGATCAACCACGACATGCTCGTGACTGCCGACCTCGACCTGTCGCTTTTGTATGAAGTGCGGGAAAAAGGCTCCGTGACGACCTGGCGTGACCGCCGGACAGACTTGTACACCGATTGGAACTAGCATCAGCGCACGTAAGGAGGATGGCAATGTACCGCAAAGAGCTGTATGTGTTTGAAGGGGACAAGCCGCGCAAGGCTGTGATCCGCAACTACAACCGCTCCGACTTTTTCGAGCTGATCCAGATTCAGGCGGAGAGCTTCCCGCCGCCGTTTCCATCCGAGCTGTGGTGGAACCAGGAGCAGCTCACCAACCATATCACGCTGTTTCCCGAGGGCGCGATTTGCGTTGAGGTAGACGGAGTGCTGGCCGGATCAATGACGGCGCTGCTCGTGTCGTTCGATCCGGCGCACCCCGAGCACAAATGGGCGGACGTGACGGACGACGGCTATATCAGGAGCCACAATCCTGGCGGCGACACCTTGTACATCGTGGACATATGCATTCGGCCAAGCCACCGCAAGCTCGGACTGGGACAGCTGATGATGCAGGCGATGTATGAGCTGGTTGTGCAAAAAGGCTTGACGCGCTTGCTCGGCGGCGGAAGAATGCCGGGCTACGGACGCTATGCGAACCGATGGACGCCAGAGCAATACGTGGAGCATGTGGTTTCGGGCGAAGTGAAAGACCCCGTCATCACGTTTCTGATGCGCTGCGGGCGCGTGCCTGTGCAGATCGTGGCCGATTATTTGGAAGACGAGGAATCCCGCAACTACGCCGTGCTGATGGAATGGAAAAATCCGTTTCTGGCACGATAAGCCAAAAAAGAATCATTTTTTCAGGAGGACGAAACCGATGGAATTTGTACGCATTCAACATATCGACAACCCGCTGTTCGCCAACATGCACCGCTTGATGCAGGACGTTTTCCCGCCGGAGGAAGTGCTTGACTACGATCTGTGGAAAGAACCGCTCGAAGACCCGTCCATCCGCGTGTTTGTGGCCGTTCATGAAGGAGAAGTGGTAGGCGCTACCGAATACCGTTATTATCCGGACATGAACGTCGCCATGACCGACTTCACTATCATTGGCCGCGAAGGACTGGGAGTGGGCCGCTTCCTGGCGAGAGAGCGCCAAAAAGACTTGCTCGCGCTCGCTGCGGAAAACGGCAAAGAACTGTACGGCATGTTTGCGGAAATTTACGACCCGTACCGCGTGGAAGAGCACAGCTTCGGCGGCATCAAGCCGATGGACCCGTTCGTTCGCCGCGAAGTGCTGTCCCATCTCGGCTACAAGCGCACCAATTTCCAATACGTCCATCCATCCTGGCAAAACGACGGAGAAGCAGTCGCAGGACTGGACCTTGGCTTCATGCCGACCAATGAAGAGCAAACCACGCTGGAAGCTGATTTGATCGTCACTTTCCTCAAGCGCTACTACGCCGTCCTCCCGCAAAAGCCGCAAGCTTGGCTGGACATGGTCGCAGAGCTTGAAAGCAAAGAAAGCGTGGAGCTTTTGCCGATCTAAACGAAACGATCTGACAGCAAGAACCGACACTCCTGTGGGGCTATTCATCGTGGCTTCACGGGAGTTTTTCTTCTACCGCCCCCAACATTGTCCATAGAGGAGGGAAGAGAGTGAATGCGCCAAACCTCGCATCCATTCTTCTCTACATAGCGGTCCTGCTCCATCTGTTGCTCATGAGCGGCTGGGTCAGCGCGAAAATGTCTCAGCCCATCCAGCTTGCGATGCTCGCTTTGATGCTGCTCGCCCTGTTCGTCTTGCGGAAAAAGAAGCGAAAAACGAAGCGCCGGACCAGACGGCCGCCAGCAGAAGTGGCTGCTCTCGTGGACCGTGCCGAGGAAGGAGAGCCAGGCCAATGATTAGCGACATTCACATTCAAGCCATCCTCGATGCTTCTCATGACGGGATCATCGCAGTCGACCACGACTATACGATCATCTGGGTCAACCAGAACGCGACAGAAATACTCGGGTTGCCGTCCCATGTCGTCGGCGAAAAAATAACCCGTTACATCCCGAACTCGGACATGTTGCGCATTTTGGCGACCGGAAAAAAGGAAATCGGTGACATTGCTACCGTGCTGAATCGGCAAATTATTATCAATCGGCTGCCGATTGTCGTGAACGGAGAGATTGTCGGAGCTGTCTCGACCTTTAAAGAGATTACGGACATTCAAAAAATGGAGATGCGCATTCGCAAGCAAAGCATGGAAAGCGGCTTGGAAGCCAAATTCCGCCTGGAAGATATCGTCGGGCATTCCAAAGCGATGCAAGAGGCGAAAGAATGGGCCGAAACGTTTGCCAGAACAGATGCGACTGTGCTGATTCAAGGGGAGTCCGGGACAGGCAAGGAGTTGTTCGCCCAAGGCATTCATCTGAGCAGTCAGCGAGCGACAGGGCCGTTCATCGCGGTGAACTGTGCCGCGCTTCCGGGCAATCTGCTGGAGAGCGAGCTGTTTGGATACGAAGAAGGGGCTTTTACCGGAGCGCGAAAAGGCGGGAAGCCCGGCCTGTTTGAGCTGGCCCACGGAGGCACGCTGTTTCTCGACGAGATCGGGGAAATGTCCATCACGATTCAGGCATTGCTGTTGCGCGTCCTTCAGGAAAAAAAGGTGCGCCGGGTCAGCGGCGAGCGAATCGTGCCTGTCGATGTGCGCATCATTGCCGCAACGAATCGGAATCTGGAGCAGATGATGGAAGAAAAGCTGTTTCGCTCCGACCTGTACTATCGGCTGAACGTGCTGACGTTGGAGCTGCCGCCTTTGCGCGAACGCACGGAGGACATCCCGCTTTTGATGGAGGCCATCATGGAGGAAATCGCGCAGCGAGGAGACAGGCGGCTGCAAGGCGTCGATGAAGCGGTGTACCATTTTCTCGGGCAATACGACTGGCCGGGGAATGTGCGCGAGCTGCGCAATGTCGTGGAACGGATGGTGCTGTTGTGCAAAAGCGACTACTTGCGGCTGGAAGACACGCAGTTTCTGTCCAAAAAACTCGCCCGCAAACAAGCGCTCAGACAGCAGCAGGATGATGAGGAAGAGATGATTCGCAAGGTTCTGGAAGCGACAAAAGGAAACAAGCGAGAAGCAGCGAAGATGTTGGGAATGGATCGCACGACGCTGTGGAGAAAGATGAAGAAGTATGAGGAATGGAACTAATGTTGCAAACGCAACGGAAATGATGCTGGATGCAACAGGTGAGCCAACAAAATTTGTGTAATTTACAGAAAATTTAAAACATAAAGACTTGGCACGGGAGTTGCTTACTTTCAAGGCATAGCATACATACGCACACCCGTGGAAAGGGAGGGAAGCACATGTCTATGGAGCCTATCATACGTGTTGAAAACGTCTCGTTCACCTACCAGGTGAGTCAGGACCAGCAAATCCCGGTGCTGCAAAACATCTCTCTCGAAGTGTACCCCGGTGAGTATTTGGCGATCATCGGGCACAATGGGTCTGGAAAATCGACGTTGTCCAAACACCTCAACGGCATTTTGACGCCAAAAGAGGGCGATGTCCTGGTCAATGGCATTAACACGAAGGAAAAAGCGCGGATTCACGAAGTGCGCAGCCGCGTAGGAATGGTGTTCCAGCATCCTGACAATCAGATTGTGGCGACGATTGTGGAGGATGATGTCGCATTTGGCTTGGAGAACATCGGGGTAGGCTTGGAGGAAATGAAGGAGCGGGTCGATTTCGCTCTGGAAGCGGTCGGGATGAGCGCTTTTCGCCATCGTCCGCCGCATCATCTGTCCGGCGGGCAAAAGCAGCGGATCGCCATTGCCGGCATTCTCGCAATGAAGCCGCAATGCCTCGTTCTCGATGAAGCGACGAGCATGCTCGATAGCTACGGCCGACAGGACATCCTGGCAGTCGTTCGCAAGCTGCACGGGGAAGGGATGACGATTGTGACCGTCACACACCACATGTCAGAGGTGGCGGAGGCGGACAGGGTCGTTGTGATGGAGGGCGGCCAAATCGTGCTGGAAGGAACGCCGCGAGAAGTGTTCGCGCATCAGGACAGGCTGCGCGAGCTGCATCTGGACGTTCCGGACGCAAGCCGGATCGCCGCACTGGTTCATGCGGAGCTGCCAGCGTTTGCCCCCGATCTGATCCACAATGCGGAAGTCGTGGCGGAAGTCGGCCGCCTGTACGTCAGACAGGCGGAGGCGAGCGGGTCATGACACAGCCGATTGTAGACGTGCAAAAGCTGTCCCATGTGTACATGCAAGGAACCCCGCTGTCGCATGTGGCGCTGAATGAAGTCAGCCTGCAAGTGCAAGCGGGCGAGTGCCTGGCGATCATCGGTCATACAGGCTCCGGCAAATCGACGCTGATCCAGCATTTCAACGGCTTGATTCGGCCGCAATCAGGGAAAGTCATCGTGAACGGCATGGATGTTTCCCAGCCGAAAATCGACATTCGTTCCTTGCGCAGACAAGTCGGCCTCGTTTTTCAAAACCCGGAAGACCAGTTGTTCGAAAAGCTGGTCGGAGACGATGTGGCCTACGGTCCGTTTAAAATGGGACTTCCGCTGGAAGAAGTGAAAAACCGCGTGAAATGGGCGATGGACCTCGTTGGCCTGAACTTCCAGGAAATGAAGGATCGGCCGACTTACGCACTGAGCGGCGGTCAAAAGCGCAAGGTCGCACTGGCAGGCGTTTTGTCTTTGCAGCCAAAAGTGCTGGTGCTTGACGAGCCTACCGCTGGTCTCGATCCCCGTTCCCGCCTGGAACTGCTCGGGCGAATCAGACGCTTGAATCGCGAAGAAGGACTGACGGTAATTTTTGTTTCCCACAACATGGAAGAGGTATCGCAGCTCGCGGACCGCGTCTACGTGATGGCAAATGGCAAGGCGGTCTGCGAAGGAACGCCGCGGCAAATTTTCGGAAACCAGGAGCTGCTGCGCGAGCATCATATCGGCACGCCGGAATCGGTCGATATTTTGTACCGTCTGCGCGAACGCGGCTACGACATCAATCCGGGAGCGTTTTTGCCGGAAGAAACCGCCTGCGAAATTTTGAAGCTGATCCAACGCTAGGGAGGGGAGTCCATGTCTGCGGAATTTGAATTGACGCGCAATATTACCATCGGCCAGTATTTGCCGACTGCTTCTGTCGTGCATCGCCTCGACCCCCGGTTCAAGCTTGGCGCTTTTGCCATCCTGATCGTAGCGATTGCCATCTGCAACACATACGTCGGCAACCTGTTTGCGCTGGCGGTGTGCCTGTGGCTGTTCCAGGTATCGAAAATCCCGCTGCACTACGGCATCTCCGGCATCAAGCCAGCGATTCCGTTCATCATTATTTTGGCCATCATGCAATTGCTTTTTTACGGCGAGATCGCCAATGGCGGCACAGTCTACTTCCAGTACGGCATTATCTCGATCTCCAGCGAAAGCATCCGGCTCGTCATCGTCTCGGCGATGCGTTTTGTGGAAGTGATTTTCCTCTCCAGCGTGCTGACGCTGAGCACCTCGACGACCGAGCTGACACACGGGATGGAGCGGCTTTTGGGGCCGTTGGAAAAAGTCAAGTTTCCCGTCCATGCGTTTGCCTTGATCATTACGATCGCGATTCGCTTCGTCCCGACGTTTGCGATGGAAATGGAAAAAATGATGAAAGCGCAGGCTTCGCGCGGCGCAGACTTCGGCACAGGCGAGTGGTGGCGGATCGTGCAGCGCACCAAAGACATGTTCCCGATCATCATTCCGCTATTCAATGTCGCGCTGTCCCGCGCCGAGGATCTGATTTTGGCGATGGAAGCAAGGTGCTATATGCCAGGTGCATCCCGGACGCGTTATACGCAGTACAAGGCCAAAGGCATCGACTATGCGGCGCTGGGTGCAAGCGTAGTCATTTCCGTCGTCATGCTGGGAATACCGTGGTAGTATTCGGGAGTTCTCCCTACAGAGGGTTCCATATCAATCGCAGGTAAAAGGAGGAGTACGCATGGAAAAAGGATTGACCGTACGCAAGATCGTCATTGCCGGGGTTCTCGGAGCGATTGCGATTTTGCTCGGGGTGACGCGCCTCGGCTACATTCCTGTTCCTACGGCGGCAGGCAATGCCACCATCATGCACATCCCGGCAGTCATTGGCGGCATCATGGAGGGCTGGGGCGTTGGAATGATCATTGGTCTCATTTTTGGAGTTTCTTCCTTCCTGAACGCCACTGTTCCGCTCTTTAAAGATCCGCTGGTAGCGATCCTCCCGCGCTTGTTTATCGGGGTGACGGCGTATTTGACCTACGTCGGGTTGAAAAATGTCAACCAGTACCTCGCCATTGGCGCAGCCGGATTCATCGGAGCGTTGACGAACACCGTCCTGGTGCTCGGGCTGGCCGTAATTCGCGGCTACATGCCATTCGGGGTAGCGGCGACTGTTGCCGTTACGAACGGTTTGCCGGAAGCGGTCGTTTCCGTGATCGTCACCTTGGCGGTCGTGGCAGCGTGGAAAAAGCTTGGAAGCTCCGGGAGACAAAAATCAAAAATTTCAGGAGATTTTTAGCCAATGACAGGAACGATTGTCGACGTGCCAGGCGTCAAAGTCGGGCACGCCCAAAACGAAGAAGCATTGACAGGCTGCAGCGTCATTTTGCTCGACAAGCCGTCTGTCTGCGGCGTGGATGTCCGGGGTTCTGCCCCGGGCACCCGCGAGACGGATTTGCTTGACCCGCTCAATCTCGTGAGCGTCGTGCATGCCATCTGCCTTTCCGGAGGCAGCGCGTACGGCCTCGACGCCGCCACAGGGGTTATGCAGTATCTAGAGGAAAAAGGCGTTGGTCTGGATGTTGGCTACGGGGTCGTGCCCATCGTGCCTGCTGCGGTTTTGTTTGATCTTGCCGTCGGGGATCATCGGGTGCGGCCGGATCGCCACATGGGCTATCAGGCGGCAGCGGCGGCGACTTCGGAAGCGGTCAGCGAAGGAAATGTCGGCGCGGGTACAGGCGCTTCGGTGGGCAAGCTGAACGGGTTTGCCAACGCGATGAAAAGCGGTCTGGGCAGCGCGTCGCTAAGCTTGCCGAACGGTCTGGTCATTGGCGCGCTCGTCGCAGTCAACGCGGTCGGGCATGTGATGGAGCCAAAGACGGGCGAGATTCTCGCAGGCCCTTTGGATGAGCACCGCGAGATTCGCGACAGCGTGGACATGATGCTCCAACACGCTTTTTCCCCGATTCCCCCAGGCACGAACACGACGATTGCCGTCGTCGCCAGCAATGCGAAGCTGACCAAGGCCGAGGCGCAAAAAGTCGCGCAAATGGCGCACGACGGGCTTGCCCGCACCATTCGGCCGATCCATACGATGTACGATGGCGACACGATTTTTTCCGTCGCGACAGGAGAGATGGAAGCTGCGGTAGATGTAGTGGGAGCCTTGTCGGCAGATGTGCTGGCTGCGGCTGTCGTGAACGCGGTCAAGGCGGCGAAAGAAGCGGGCGGTCTTCCGGCCTACAGCAGCTTTCACAACTGACGAAAACAGAAAACAGCCTATTGATCACGCATAGGGACGCAGGGGAGGAGACGGTCTGATGAATCAGGTAATATCCTTTGTAGACGAGCAAGAGGTTGTGCGCTTGACGCAGGAGCTGGTGCGGATTCCGAGCGTGTTTCGCCCGGAGCAGGCGGGGGCAAACGAGGAGCGGGTCGCTTTGTTTGTGGCCGATTACCTGCGCAAGATGGGGCTGCAAGTCTTTTACGAAGAAGTCGTTCCAGGACGTCCGAATGTCATCGCTTTTTACGACTCGGGCAGACCGGGGAAAACGTTGCTGTTCGAAGCACACACAGACGTCGTGACAGAGGGCGATCGCGATGCCTGGAGCTACGATCCGTTCGGTGCGGCTATTTCCGGCGGGCGGATTTACGGACGGGGCGCGTGCGATACAAAAGGAAACCTCGCCGCCGCGATTTGCGCGGTCAAGGCCATTCAGCGTTCCAAAGAAGCGTTTGCGGGCAAAATTTTGTTGTGTATCCCGTGCGATGAAGAAGGCATGATGATCGGGATCAAGGACTTTATCAAAAGGGGCTGGGCAAAAGGCGTCGATGCCGCCATCATCTGCGAGCCGGAAGAAAACCAGCTGTGCATCACCCAAAAAGGAGCGATGCGGGCGATCTTGCGTACATATGGCAAAATGGCGCACGGCGCGATGCCGCTGACAGGGATTAATCCCAATACGCGGATGGCCCGAGCCATCGTGGCCCTGGAAGAGCTGGAGCGCCGGGAGATGGCGAGACTGGGCGAGCACCCGATGCTTGGCTGGCCGAGCATTACGCCAACGATTGTTCAGGCGCCGGTCAAAGGCGATGCGCAAATCAACGTCGTGCCCGATCAGTGCATGACGACCCTGGATATTCGGACTGTTCCCGGACAAGAGCATGAGCGGCTCCACGAAGAGATGCAAGCGATTTTGCAAGCATTGGCCAGAGAGGACGACAAATTCAAGGCGACACTGGAAGTCATCGAGGAGCGTCCGTGGACGTTGACCGCGATGGAAGCGGAAGTCGTCACGTCCGTTGCCAGCGCCTACCGCGAGATCACCGGAAAGGCACCGATTTACAACGGAGTGCCGGGAGCGACGGACGGAACCTTTTTGCACAAGGCCGGAATCCCGATCTTGACGACCGGAGCGGGCGATCGCCACATTCCGCATCATGCCGATGAGTACGTGGACATTGATGAGTTGGTGGAATCGACCCAACTGTTTGCCTTGTCTGCCTTGACCTTCTTGACACAGCCTGTCCGTGCGTGAGAAAAAGCTGACTTTGCCAAAGCGTGTGGCAAAGTCTTTTTCGCGTTGCGATTTGATAAAAACTTGCTTAATCTATCCAAATTTTTTTACAATAGAGACTGATACATACGCAAGAGGAGGCCGGGCCTATGAATATGCGCTGGAATTTGGATGTGTTGTACACATCGTTTGATTCGCCGGAGTGCAAGCAAGACTGGGAGAAACTTTGCCGGGAGATGGACGAGGTAAAAAGCTGGGCGCAAGCGAGCCTGCAAACGGCAGATGACGCTGTGCAAAAGATGGAGACATACATTGCGAAGATGACTTCGATTTTGCAGACGCAATATCGCTTGTACGCTTATGGCGAACTGACCGCGAGCGTTGACGCCAAAAATGAAAAAGCGCTGCAATTCATCGAGAAAATCCAGGATCAGTCTGTTGAACTGGTGGAGCCGGGCGTCCTGTTCCAAAAATGGCTCGGCCAACTGGACAATCTGAGCGAGCTGATCAGCCAGTCCGACCTGCTGGAAACCCATCGCTACATGCTGACGGAACTGTCCGAGAAGAGCAAGTACATGCTCAGCGAAAAAGAAGAAATCATTTTAGCCAAAATGAAAAACACAGGTTCCAATGCCTGGACGAAGCTGCAAGAAATGCTGACGTCGACGCTTTTGGTCGACATTACCATCGACGGAGAGGCGAAGCAATTGCCGTTGCCTGTCGTTCGCAACATGGCGCATGAAAAAGATGCCGCTCTGCGCAAAACGGCTTACGAGGCTGAACTGGCAGCCTACAAGAAGATCGAGGAATCGTCTGCGGCGAGCCTGAATGGGATCAAGGGCGAAGTCATTACGGTAGCGAAGCTGCGCGGCTATGAATCGCCTCTGGAAAAAACGCTGCTCGACTCGCGCATGGACAAGGCTACACTCGACGCGATGCTGACCGCGATGAAGGAAAGCTTGCCAGCTTTTACAAAATACTTCCAGGCCAAAGCGAAGCTGCTCGGCCATGAGAACGGTCTGCCGTTCTACGATTTGTTCGCTCCGGTTGGCGAAGCGGACATGCGCTTTACGTATCAGGAAGCGCGTGATTTCATCGTGAAGCACTTTGGTAGCTTTAGCGAAAAACTGGCGAATTATGCTGCCCGCGCGTTCGACAACCAGTGGATTGACGCCGAGACTCGCGAAGGCAAGCGCGGCGGAGCATTTTGCTACAACCTGCACATGGTAGGGGAAAGCCGGATCATGGCAAACTACACGGGCAGCTACAACGACGTGAGCACATTGGCGCACGAGCTGGGCCACGGCTATCACGGAGAATGTCTGGTGCAGGAAGCGTTTTACAACAGCGACTACCCGATGCCGATCGCGGAAACCGCGTCGATTTTGTGCGAGACGATCATCGCCAAAGCGGCGTTGGCTCAGGCAACCCCGGAAGAAGCCTTTTCGATTTTGGAAAATGACATCTCCGGTGCAAGCCAGGTCATCGTCGATATTTACAGCCGTTACTTGTTTGAAAGCGCGGTGTTTGCCCGCCGTTCCGAAGGCTCCCTGTCGGTTGGCGAGTTGAAGGAACTGATGCTGCAAGCGCAAAAAGACGCATATGGAGCAGGGCTGGATTCTTCCGTGCTGCATCCGTACATGTGGGTGTGCAAACCGCACTACTACAGCGCCGATTTCAACTTCTACAACTTCCCGTACGCATTTGGCCTGCTGTTTGCCAAAGGGCTGTACGCCGAGTATGTGAAGCGCGGTGAAGCGTTTGTGCAGCAATATGACGAGCTGTTGTCCGTGACCGGAAAGATGAGCATCGCCGACGTCGCTGCGATTATGGACGTAGATGTTCGCTCCGTTGACTTCTGGCGCAACTCGCTCGCCCTGATTGCCAAAGATATCGATACGTTTGTAGAGCTGGCGGCTGCGCGCGCCTAGCTGCAGGAAAAAGCCCGATCTGAGCATCGGGCTTTTTTTGTGCGCATAGCAACTTGCTGACAGGGAGAAAGTAAGAAAAAACAAATGAGGTGATCACGTGGTAAACGGATTGCAGTTACTCGACCTACTACGGGAAACAGAGAACAAAATGCTGCATCTACATAGAGCCATCGACAGGGTCAGCAGCGAACCGGATTTCAAGGAATCGGTCAGCGTTCTCACCGTAGTGGTGCGCGATTACCAGCTTCAGCTCGACAAAATGAAGCAAGCTCTGGGCAAGATCGAAATCGGGGCGAACCAACAGCCGCCCCAGGCAGGACATAACACCGAAATTCACTGAGCCGATCCAACATGCGAACAGCCCACAACCTGATGACAGGTGTGGGCTGTATGCGTGGATTCCTTATTGCAGATCGATGTAGCGCTTGACGCCGTAAAATGGATACAGCTTGTGCATGTATTCCACTTTTCCGTAGCGAACGTCATCCCCGTTTGCGTGGACGATCGTTCCGTTCCCCAAGTAAATCGCTACGTGGGAAACGCGTCCTTTTCCAAGCGCATCATAGAAGAGCAGATCGCCCGGCTGGGCTTGATCCAGCGGAATCGATGTCCCGCCGCGGAATTGTTCTTCGGATGTGCGAGGAAGTGTAACCCCAAGGCGGTTAAAAACGTAAGAAGTAAAGCCGCTGCAATCAAATCCGTCCGGCGTGGTCCCGCCAAGCACGTACGGAGTTTTCAGCAAAGGTTCAAAAATCGTTTCCAGATGCTTCAGGCTGGCGGAATCAACGTCACCAGAAAAAGTAACATCCGGAGTGAGCTTTGGACTCAGGTAAGAGGTGAAGACGTACGCTTCATCATCTTCAAATTCGATTTTTGTCCATTCACTGCCAGTTTGGACGACCTCAACTACATCACCAAATTTGAGCTTGCCTAATACTTTTGCATCGGTGGACGCTTTTTTGCGAACATTGAGAACGTCAACCGTCACACGAGCCTTTTCGCCAGCGGTCAATTCTGCTGGTTCTTCCTGCGCGAAGTCGGAAGGCGCGGTTACGACATCATGAGGAGCGTCGGAGTCACCACTTGTCGACAGACTGCCATCAGGCAAAGACAACGTCTGACCAATCGACAGCTGGTCGCTTTGCAGTTGGTTGACTTGCATGAGCTGGCTCACGGTAGTCTGGTGCTCGCGGGCGATTTTACTCAACGTATCACCTGCTGATACCACATACACTCCTGAGGCGGCGTGGGCAGCAGTAGGCAGCAGAGTGAAGAGGGCGAGGGAGGTGAGTAGCTTCGAAGTAAGTTTCATATCATCGTCTCCACCAATCTACTATTTTCTGCATATCTAGATAAAATTCTAGCGGATTTTCAATGGTAAATCTATGAAAAAATGATGTTTTAAAAAAGATTTCAAAAACTATTGCATAATTGATAGGGAACATGCTATATTACAAGAGTGCCCACGAGAGTGAGCAAAAAATGGAAAAACCACATGGAGCTGTGGTGAAGTTGGAGTTCACGCCGGTCTGTCACACCGGAGGTCGCGGGTTCGAGTCCCGTCAGCTCCGCCATTCTTTTACGAGAAGCATGGCGAAAAGCAAATCAGCAAACATGCCGGTATAGCTCAATTGGTAGAGCACCTGACTTGTAATCAGGGGGTTGTGGGTTCAAGTCCTATTGCCGGCACCATTTTTTCATACGCGGTCGTGGCGGAATTGGCAGACGCGCTAGATTCAGGTTCTAGTGGTGGCAACACCGTGGAGGTTCAAGTCCTCTCGACCGCATCAACTGCGAACATAATAAAAGACCCTTAAATTGCTTAGTTTCGTAATTTAAGGGTCTTTTATTTATCGTCACCGCTCCGGCTAGATTCCTCGGCGATTCCGTTGCTGCCTGTACTCTTTTGGAGAATACTGGTGAACCTATGAGCAATTAGAGTTAAAATAGACATGCTGGCTTATTCTATGAGGGGGGGAAGGGATGAAATATTTTCTGCTCGGACATACCTATCCGGACGGCGGCTACATCGATGGCGATGTCGTATTTGACCCTCCGCTGGAAGCATACTACCAAGTCGGGGCATGCAGTAACGACCTCGGGGGCTTTTTTTGCATCGGCTGAATTGGCTGCGCTCTTGAAGCTTCATAAATGTGACGTACAGATCATACAGGCAGATACGCGCTACTTCAACGGCAAAAATACCGAGAAAACATATTTTCTCGTTCATGCAGAGCAACGCTTGTCCTGCTTTGACTATCAGCAGTCGGAATACGCGGGCAAGGCTCTGGCTCTGGAGCGGCTGGCGCAGGGCGAGCATCCCGATAGCTTCTTAGTCAAGGGAGTCCGGTCCGTAGTTATTGATGAGAAGTGCGCGGCAGACGCCGATTTCTTTTTTCTCAAGAACGTTGTTCTGGTTGACCCGATCGTGTCGGAGACGCTTGCCAAGTCGATGTTAAACGAGCGCTTGAAGGTGCACCTGGAAGAGCTTGTCATCAAATAAAACCGGGTCATCCGCATGCGTTACAGACGTTTCTTCATCCCGCAGGTTAATTTCTGAGACGGACAGCTCGACGTTGCTTGGTATGAGGTCAATGTCGTACGTTACCAACAGGTGACTACGGGATTTTTTCTGTGAAAAACGTCTCGGCGTTTTTAGGAAAGTGGATGTGACCGCTCATGACCTGTATGCTTGAAAAATTCAACGTGCTTATCGTTTTTAAAATGGAAAGATCCCAGCCAAAGTTTGTCATTGGCCGGGATCTTTTTCACTTCACAACTTTGCGTATCGTGTGTATGAACATAAGTGTTGTACGTAATTAACAATAATGATGTACAACTTGATCATTGCAAACCATTGAATTTGCTTGCCAGTGTCACGGAGCGAAGCGTTGTGTGTTTAGACCATTACTTTTCGCACAAAAAGCGCGTTCGGATATTGTTTGGTTTCCAGGAAAACGCGAGGTCGAGTTTTTGTGATGATCTTCCAATGATTAATCCAAACTCTCCCTTTTGGGGCGAGGCGGTTTTGTAGAGAACAGACTAATAGACCATTTTTCGCATCCAATCCAGATGGCGTGTTCGCTTTATTTATTTTGACAACGACACAATCGCCTACACGCAGATTCGGATTGGTAGTAGAGGGACATTTTAAGGCGAACGTCGGGTTATTGATGGTCCGCAGCACCTGGTTCACATTTTGCAATTTGCGTGTTTGCCGTACGAGTTTGCCAGTCTTTTGATTCACGACGAAATGAATGATTGTAACGGTATTCGGCGGCTTGTTGCCATCCGCAATCGGCGCAGTCAAAACTCCGTCATGCACTTTCCAAACGCCCGCTTGTTTGTACACGACTCCGACGCATTCTCCTTTTTTCAGATTGAGGTTTGGATTTGCCATCGTTTGGATCGCTTCCTTTCTAGTATCCAATACACGTCAAAGGGTAGGGCAACAGACCTAATCCTGTTACGGAAAATTCAACAATAGGCAGGCAAGTTTAAATAGGGGGACTTGTAACGGGGAATGTAACCGCCATTTGTAGTCCCCTGCAATCTTTCATTTAGTTACGGCAAGTATATTTAAATTCAGGGCCTGTTTGAATAAAGTAACCGCTGCGCACTTGCCCTGCCCAGTTTTGCAAAGCCTCCTTCCACTGAACACTATCAAAAAACTCATTCACGGTTACACCGGTTGAAGAGTGCCAGGTCAGTGGCGTGTAGGGAGCAAGCGGACCGGCATCACCCCAAATTCCTCCTGCTGAAATCGTATCTTGTTTCACAAGGAGCAAAGGGAGCCCGTATTGCAGTGCCATGGAAGGTTCAATCTGCAAGAAGGGGGTATAAGGTTCTCCTTGACCTGTTGCACTTGTTGGCTTTAATAAAGCAGCTGCCGCACCGTAACTGGAGTTGATCATCGTCCGGATATTTTCCAAGGTTGTATTCGGATATTGGTCGGTGTTCGGTATCGTCCTAGGAAAAAGCAGAACTTTTTTGATTTCCTTAAACATCCGAATGATGAATTTTTGCTCCGGTGATAACGGTGGCTGCGATGGTCCAAGAGTAAACAGGTTTTGGTGGCTAAAAAAAACAGGGATTCGAAAAAACGCGCTTGCTGCTTCATTTAAATCATTCATATCCGCGTAAGTCTGTCTATACTCTTCGTTGGATAAAGGTTCCTTTAAAGAGCTATCAGTATATTTTACCTTTAGTTTGTCTTTGCTCAATTTATTTCACCTCCATGCGATAATCTATTCGAAAATGCAGATGGGGGATTGGACAAAAAACGAATGAATTGTAATTGGTCTGTTCCCTATTCGCGGGGCAAAGGAAAGAAAAGGAGCGAGATGATCGATGGGCAGGAAGCTATTTTTGTTCCAGGGTACACTTGTCCGTTGCCGACTTTTTGTTTCCAGCATTTGTTGATAGAGGAGGTGACAAGCGATGGCAGTAAAAAAATCTTCCCCTGTCAAGAAACTGAAACTGAAGCATAAACCTAAGAGAATCCGTGCGCGAGTGATTCGTCTTGAAAGATTCTCCTTGAGCGGCAATGTAGGTGGGGCCAAGTCCTTTCAAATTGCCCCGAAGCAACGAAGGAACATTCAAGTGATCACAGTCGGGATCATTTCTTCGGCTTTTCTCGTGCTGAACGCTACACGTTTTCATTTCCAAAACCGGAATATACGACTGAGAGTGCAAGTGCGGGGAGCGCAAGCCTTTTTTCAGTCAACGTCCAGCAAACAGGATTTTCCGGGACCGAACAAAGTGCTGTTTGTTGAATCGGAGGAAGCGCGAGCAGTGGAGCTTGTGATTTCGGCTGTAAACGTCGGCAATAGCCCTGCTTTCCTGCATCCGCAAGATGGCTGGTGGCTGGATTTTCTCATCAACAAGCAAGGCTAGAGACGAAGGATTTTTACGATAGAGCGGATCTTCATGATGGGAAGACAGCAAGCTCAGCAAAATGGTCAGATGATTCGTACAACAAAAAGAGTAATAACCTCAAACTGACTACGGTCAGTTTTTTGTTGCTGCTTACATTTTCGCATGGTATTATGTTTTTGTTCCAAAAACTGACTGTGGTCAGGTATTGAGAGAAGTCATTCGAAAGGTGGGACGTTTGTGAGCCGAAGAGAAGAGATTAAAAAAGTCGCGGTCAGTCATCTTCTGCAGTACGGGTTCGAGGGAACGAAGCTTGCGGATATTGCCGATGCGGTCGGGATTAAGAAGCAGTCGATGTACGCGCATTTTGCCAGCAAAAAAGAGCTTGTCATAGAGATTCACGAGGAAGCGACCAAGCAGGAGATGGCTTTTCTGACCTCTTTCTTCGATGAGCACAAGGGGGAGCCGATGCGCCCGCTGCTTGATCGGTTTGTGATCGAAATGAAAGACCGCTATCTGGACAATCAAAATGTCAAGCTGATGTTTCTGATGGCTTTCATGCCTCCGGAGCAATTGCGGGAGCTGTTCATTACGATGTATGAATTGTACTCGTATCACTTGCTTCATTTGTTGGAGCTTGCTTTCCGGAGAGATTCGACTATTCAGGCCGACGCCAAGGCGAGCGCTTTGGCTGTGCATACCATTTACGAAGGGGCGACGGCCAAGCTCATTTTCGAAAATCCGGATTATTTTCTCCATGTGACAAATACGACCTTTTCCTTGCTGTGGCGAGGAATTGTTCCGGGCAGCGACGAGCGGGAAGAGTGAGTCTGTCCAGTTTCAGCTAATCGAATAGAGGTGCAGGATGAATACAAATCAAGATCATAACCAGTTGTTGTCTTTGGAAACCGATTCTGTGGGGAAAGTTTTTGTCCGTTACTTGGTTCCTTCTGTCATCGGTATGCTCATGATGTCAGTGAACGTTGTTGTGGACGGCATTTTTGTCGGGCAACGGCTTGGCGAAGTGGCGCTTGCCGGTGTCAACGTTGCATTTCCGCTGTTCTCCATCTATTTTGCCTTATCGTTGTGGATCGGCATCGGAGGGGCGACGATCTGCTCGCGTCATTTGGGAGCCAAGCAAATCAAGGAGGCACGCTCCGTATTTACCCATTCGTTGACGCTGATTTTCGGCTTGACGTTGCTGCTGGCAGCGCTCGCTTTCCTGTTCCGCGAGCCGTTGGCCGTCTTTCTCGGGGCGAACGACGATACGTTGCCTTATGTGAAGGAATACATGAACGTACTGCTGGTCGGCGGGTTCGCCATTACTGTGCAAAACACGTTCAGTGTCTTCGTCCGCAACGACGGCAACCCGAATCTGGCGATGATGTCGCTGCTCGTCACTGCATTTTTCAATATTGTTTTGAATTATGTGTTTCTGTTTGTGCTCGATTACGGAGTAGCAGGCTCAGCACTTGCGCTCGTCATTGCGGCGACCTTGGGAGCTATCGTGCTGTCCCTGCATTTTGTGCGCAAGGATACGGCATTGCGTTTCGCCGTTTCGCGTTTTTCCCGGGAACTGGCGAAAGAAACGTTTACGATTGGCTTCCCCAGTTTTGTGGCGGAAATCGGCATCGCTGTCTTTACCGCAGGCTATAACATGGCGATGGTCCGCTGGGCAGGGACGGTGGGCGTATCCGCGTTCTCGATCTTGAATTACATACATAGTGTCATGCTGATGACGTTTCTCGGGATGGGCTCGGCCATCCAGCCGTTGATCAGTTATTATCGGGGAGCGAAGCTGGTGGAGCGGCAAAAGGCGACAATGAGGATCGCCGTTCGCACCGCTTTTGGAACCGGGCTTGTTGTATTTCTGATCGGGCTGGTCGCCGCGCACGGCATCGTCGCAGCATTCGGTTCGTTCGCCGAAGAAGTGCAAGAGCTGGCTGTTACGGGCATTCGCCTGTTTTTCGCAGGGTATTTGTTCATGGGCATCAATTTTGTCATGATGACGTATTTCCAGGCGACGGATCAGGTGCGGATGGCAACCTGGATTACAGTAGCTCGTGAAATGCTGCTGATGGTCGCCATTTTGCTCACGCTGCCTCATTGGCTCGGCACATCGGGGATTTGGCTGGCGATTCCGCTTTCGGAGCTGATCGTTTTGCTGACGGTCTACGCATACGTGCGTCGACGTTCCAGAAGCTTGCCTGCAACTGGCTCGTCCGTGCGCGGAAAATTGGAAGGGTGACTGGTGCCAAGGCGGAAAGAACGAGGATAGATCAAGCGGGTCAGGAATTTGCTCCTGACCCTTTTTGCTTTTTACAGGAAGCTTGGCAATATATGCGCTGCCACCCGAAACTGCTCGTAGCGAGGATGTTCCTGCTCGCACGAATTTTCGCTCCCGCAATAAAAGAAGAAGCTCCTGCAACAGGTAGAGAAAAGGGGCAGCATCGCGGATAATTGGTCTCGTTGGTAATTGATAATGGTTATCAATAAATTCCGCTTGAGGCACAACGATCATCGGGAGAGAAAAAGAACAGGGGAGTGGTTTTGGGAACCAACGAATAAAAGTTGGCTGGCTTGTACGCGAAGCGGATGCCCAACAAGCTGGCGGCTCTGGAGGGATACGAATGGGTCATCAGACGCCAACCGCAGGCGAAAACCGGGAGCAGCAGGTTGATCCGCGCCGCTGGTATGCGCTGGCAGTCATTTTGCTCCCGATCTTGCTCAACTCTTTGAATACGTACATGATTCAGGTCGCGTTGCCCTTGATCCAGCACAGTCTGCACGCCAGCTTTTCCGATGCGCAGCTGATTGTGACCTGCTTTTCCTTGAGTCTCGCTGTAGCGCTCGTCGTGAGCGGAAAACTGGGCGACATCTACGGGCGAAAACGGTTGCTGCTTGTTGGCGTCAGCGGGTTTACCCTCATGGCATTGCTCGGCGGCTTGACTGCGAGTTCGGCGCTGCTGATCGTCATTCGGCTTGTGCAAGGGCTTGCCGCAGCGCTGATTCAGCCCCAGGTGCTGTCCATGATGCAGCTTCAATTTCTGCCGCGGGAAAAAGGGCTTGTCTTCAGCATTTACGGCGCTTTGCTCGGCTTCGGCTTTGCCTTCGCACCGACACTCGGAGGCATGCTGCTTCATTGGAACGTGATTGAGCTGGGGTGGCGGACGATCTTTTTTTTCAATGTTCCTTTCGGGATGTTGATTCTTCTCTGCATGCCGCTGCTGCCGGAATCGAGCGGCGAGCGGACGCAGAAGGTTGATTGGACAGGCACGGCTTTCCTGATGAGCGGGCTGTTCATGCTCGTTTACCCGCTGTCTGAGGGGCAAAAGCAAGGCTGGCCGGACTGGATCTGGGGGTGCCTCGCGCTTTCGCTGTTGCTGCTGCTTGCTTTTGTTGCCGTCGAAGTAGCCAAGCAAAAACGGAAGCGGGTGCCGCTCATTGATCTGGCGATATTCAAGCAACGCTTATTCGGCGTAGGGATGGCTGCGGTTATTTTGATCTATCTCAGCACGTTTTCCTTTTACTTTATCCTGACCTATTATTTGCAGTTCGGGTTGCATTTCGATGCCCAAGCGACGAGTCTCGCTTTTCTGCCGCTGGGCGGCGGGTTTTTCCTGACTTCGCTGATCTCGTCGCGAGTGGTTGACAGGTGGGGGATGAGCGTGCTGAGAATCGGCGCTTTGGTCACGGGAATTTGCTGCTTTGTCTTCTGCTTTTTCTTGCAAATGGACGCGGTGCATCTGCTGCGTATGCCATTCATTGCGCTTTTCTTTGTTCACGGCTTGGGGGTCGGCCTGGTCACGACACCGCTCACTCGCGTCGTGCTTAGCACCGTCCCGGCGAAGGATGCGGGAACAGGCTCGGGTTTGTTTAACACCGTGATGTACATGGCCAATTCGCTAGGCGTGGCGTTGATTGGCATTTTGTTTTCCGCTGCGCTGGGACAGTCTATGGCAAGCGCTGTTTTGTCCGACTACGCAAGGGCGTTTTCCACTTCTTTGACAGCCTGCGGAAGTCTTGCTCTGGCTGCTTTTGGCTGCCTATGTTTTCTACCCAATCGGCACAATCCGTAAAAATCCGCTTTCCGAAATCAGGAGGAAGAACATATGTTTAGAAAAAAACACGCATTGATTTTGCTACCCCTTCTCCTTTGCCTGACGATGCTGTCTGCTTGCTTGTCACAAACAGCCGAGCCACAAGCTGCAAATCAGAATCAAACTGAAGCAGTCCCAAGCACCCCTGCTGAGAAAAGCCATTACCCGTTGAGCTTGACCATTTACGACGATGCCGGAAAAGCCGTGCAGCAAACGATTGCCAAAGAACCGAAGCGCATTGTCGTAATCAGGCAAGGCTTCGCGGAGTGGATGCTTGCCTTTGGCGAAGAGGAGCGAATCGTCGGCCTGGCCTATTTGGACAAATCTTTTTCCGAATATGAACAACAAATCAAGCAACTGCCGATTATGACGGATATGTGGCCTTCCAAGGAAGCGATTTTGGGGCTGCAACCGGATTTGATTATTTCCATGTCGTCCGCTTTTCAAAAAGAACGGATCGGGGATATTGCTTTTTGGAACAGTCGGGGCATTCCGGTGCTTGCCGGGATTAACTATACGACGGGCCGCACCATTGACAGCTTTTTCGACGATATCGCCAATCTGGGCAAGGTGCTGAATATCGAAGAGAAAACGAATGCCTTTGTAGAGCAGCAAAAAGAGCAGATTGGCGAGATTCAGCGGAAAGCGGCGCAAGCCAAGGACAAGCCCAAGGTCTTATTGCTTGGCACGAGCGGGGAAACGACTTATTACTACGGTCCATCGCTGTGCCTGATTGATGAGATGATTGAAGGGGCAGGCGGCGAGTATGTAAAAGTGTCCGCTGAGACGTATGTCGAGATGTCGGAGGAGTCGATTCTGGCGGTAAATCCCGACAAAATCATCATTACCGGATTTCAGAAATCGGACAGCGAAGCGCTGATCAATCCATACTTGCACAATCCGAAGCTGAAAAATGCGACTGCGATTCAAAACGGCAACGTGAAGGTGGTCGAGTACACGACGGCTGTTCGCGGAAGTCTTGGGTTGGCTGATTTGTACAAGGACGTGGCCCAGTATGTTCATCCTGAGCTGTTTGAAGGGGAATAGGCATGGCAACCACATCTAGCAGACAACGCACAAGCAGCTCGCTGGATACGGAAAACCGGATACAGAACGGTTCCCTGTTTTCGGCAATGGCAGTGGCGCTGCTTGTCGCGGTCGGAGTATCCATCGTCAGCTCGGTTTCCATCGGCCAAGTATCGATTCCGTTTGAACAGTCCTTCTGGATTTTGCTGGAACAAATCACCGGACTGGAAACCGGGCAGATCAGCGCGGATGCGAGCGGCATGTTTTTCGATGTGATCTGGGAAATCCGCTTTCCGCGCGTGCTGCTGGCCATGGTAGCCGGGGCTGGCTTGGCGCTTTGCGGAACCGTCATGCAGGCATCTGTCCAAAATCCGCTGGCTGATCCGTTTATACTCGGGATTTCTTCCGGGGCCTCCTTGGGCGCAACGTTTTCCATTTTGCTCGGTTTTGGCTTAGGCGGGATTATCGGAGAGCTTGGCGTCGCTTCCTGGGCGTTTCTCGGGGCATTGACAGCGGCTGTGCTCGTTTTGGGCCTTGCCAGTATCGGCGGCAAAACCTCATCGGTGAAGCTGATTTTGGCCGGAACGGTCATTAACGCGTTGTGCGGGGCTTTTTCCAACTTTATCATTTACTTTGCCAAAAATGCGGAAGGCATTCGTTCCATTTCGTTTTGGACAATGGGCAGCTTGGCCGCGGCTGAGTGGGGGACGCTTTCCCTCATTACAGCAGTCGTCCTCGCCGCGGCGCTCTTTTTTCTGTTTCAATTCCGGGTCATGAACACGATGCTGATGGGAGAGGAGACGGCGGTAACACTCGGGATTAACCTGAATCATTACAGACGGCTGTACATGGTGATTTCATCGGTCGTCACGGGTGTCCTTGTCTGCACGTGCGGAATCATCGGGTTTGTGGGACTGATTGTGCCGCATCTGGTGCGCAGTGTCGTCGGCTCCAACCATAAGCGGCTTGTGCCTGTCGCGATCTTGTTCGGCTCTCTGTTCATGATCTGGACGGATGTGTTTGCCCGAACCGTCATTCCGAATGGAGAATTGCCGATTGGGATTGTTACGTCGCTTCTGGGCGCTCCCGTCTTCATGTACATGCTTATCAAAAAAAGCTACGGCTTCGGGGGGAAGTAAGGTGAATCTGACAGCAGAGCATTTGTCGATCACGTTATCAGGAGCGGAGATTGTCAAGGACATCAGCCTTAGAGTAGAAGCCGGGCAGTTTGTCGGACTCATCGGGCCGAACGGATGCGGAAAGTCGACTTTGTTGAAAAGCATGTATAAAGTCATCAAGCCGCAAAAGGGCCTTGTCTTTTTGGGGGAGACAGATGTATTGAAAACGTCGGAGCGCGTGATCGCGAAGGAGTTGGGCGTGGTCGGGCAGTTCAATGAGCTGAACTTCGACTTCACCGTTCATGAGATGGTGATGATGGGGCGAACGCCGCACAAGCATCTGATGGAAGCGGACAACAAACAGGATTACGAACTTGTCGCAGCGGCGCTGGAAAAGGTTGATTTGGCCGGGTATGCAGACAGAAGCTATTTGACGCTGTCAGGCGGCGAAAAGCAACGCGTGATCCTCGCCAGAGCGATCGCGCAGCAGCCCCGCTTTTTGATTCTCGACGAGCCGACGAACCATCTGGACATCAAATACCAGCTCCAGATTTTGCAGGTGGTCAAATCGCTGAACATCGGCGTACTGGCGGCTTTGCACGATCTGTCGATGGCGGCTGCGTACTGCGATATTTTGTACGTGGTCAAGCGAGGGGAGGTTCTGGCGGCGGGCAAGCCCAAAGAAATTTTGACCAATTCGCTCATCCGGCAGGTGTACGAAATTGATTGCGAAGTGTACGCCAATCCGGTTACGGGGGATCTGGCAATCGCGTATTTGCCCTGAAAAGGAAGCCTGATTGCGTACGCGGGCGAAATGAATCGGCGCTATGTGTAACAGCGGCTTGACAGTGAGAAGGACGATTTCCTTCCTCGATGTCAAGCCGCTTTTTGTACTGGACTGGACAAACTAGCCTATCTATCATGATCAATTGGAGTCGTTGGTCACCTTGTTTTGCTCCACATCCAACTGATTGATCCGTTTGACAAGCTCGCTTGGATTGCAGCCGTAATGCTTGCGAAAAGCCGTGGTGAAGTTGCTGGCGTTGCTGTAACCGACCGAGGCAGCCGCTTCGCCGACATTCAGACGCGCCACTTCCAAATACCAGAGCGCTTTCTCCATTCTTTTTTGGCGCACCAGCTCAAAGATGGTCATGCCAAACAGCTCGCGGAAGCCCTTTTTCAGCTTAAATTCGTTCATTTCAACCCGCTTGGCCAACTCGCGGATGGACAGTGGCTGCTCCAGATGCTGCTGCACCAAGGCATGCGCTTGCTGCAATCTGGATATGTCCTCGCGGCGCAGCATGATGTCGCCTCCGACGTCACCGTATCCGCCCGATTCTCCAAACAGCGCCAAAAATTCCAGCGCCTTGCTTTCCATGTACAGCCGCTTCATCGCTCCCAGATGCGAACAATGAATCATTTCCGATACGCATCTTTGAATCGCAGGCGTGTTCGGATACTGGTCAATGTTTCCGCGATGATGCTTGAGCCAAGACTCCATCTTCCGCTGCTCCGTGACATCCTCGGCGTAGCGCAGCAACTCGTCTGGCGTAAACCTGACTTCCAGCAGCTGATTGCGAATGCCTGCTTTTTTCTCTTCGCAGACGCGAACATCTTCCAAAAACAGAACATTTCCCGTTTGGGACAGCGTATGGCTGTTCTTGCTGTTCCAATCGCAATGAATCTCGCCGCTCACGCAATAGCTCAATTCAAATAATTGGCACGACTCCTGAATCTGTAGCTGCATATCCTGGTGATACGTAATATCTGTCAGCATGATTTCCATGCCGGGACGAATTTGTGTGCGCGTTATTTTTCCCTTGCCGATATGCGCAGGAATGGTAAGCTGCTGTTCCCAGGCTTTTTGCTGGACCTGTCCTTCTACCATTTCTGTAAATTGGTCAAAAAGGTCGTGAATCTTGGTTACGTGTAACGCCATGGCTTCGGTCACCTCTTTAGTCCCTTCCAGTCTACTTGATCTGCATTTGCCTTACAATCATCGTGACAGGGCTGTGGCGGCAGAGACGTGCGGGATCAAGCCCGTCATGCGGTGGAGCATGCGCTTTTATGCTAAAATGAAGGACCTGACATCTTTTTGGAAAGCAGGAACCAAAACATGAGCACTACCAAGAAAGCTCCTGTACATAGACTGATTGCCGATATTTTCAAAACGTTGGCTTTTACGTACCGGGAGATTTTCCTGTTCGAGCTGCTGTACAAGGTCATTACGATATTCATCTTCATTCCGGCGATTTCGTTCGTCTTCCACAGTCTGCTTAGGTTGGGTGGTTACGCTGGTGCGACGAATTACGAGCTGTTGTCTTTCGTTGTGAGCCGCTACGGCTTTTTATGCATGCTGATATTAATTCCTGCCGCTACGATATTGATCTTTTTGGAATTTTCGGTGCAGATCATCATCTCGTATTACGGGCAAAAAAGACAGAGAATCGGACTGATTCCGGCATTTCTGCAATCTGTTTCGTATATCCCTTCGCTTTTCAAGTACGGTTTTGTTGGCTGGGCGCTTTACTTGCTGCTGTTTCTGCCTTTGTTGAGCGCAGGAGGCGGCTCCACCTTACTGCCTTCCTTGCAAATTCCGAACTTTATTTCGGGAGAGCTGCTGAAAACGGGCTGGGGAACGCTGCTGTATGCAGGGGTGTTTGCCGTCCTGACCTTTTTCAATATCCGCTGGACGTTCCTGTTGCATATGATCGTCATCGAGGGAACGAGCAGCTTCCGGCAAGCCGCCAAAAGAAGCGCAGCGATCCTGCGAAAGAGCTACCTGAAAATGTTTGTGGTGCTGCTGTCTGTTTTTCTGTTGTTTATCATCGTCGTTGTCTTGATCCTGGCCGTGGTGATTTTCCTCTACGTCATGCTGCCGCAAGGGGAGGCTTTTGCCGAAACGGCGCGATCTGTCGTATCGAAGGGCGTTGTCATTGCGTTGTACCTGGCGATTTTGTTTGTATCGCCGATTTACATCACCACGCTGACCCGTATATACATGGCGAAAGCGGACCCGCAGCATGCCGTCCTGCAACTGCCGGAAGGGAGCGCCATTGCAAACCGTTCGCCCCAGAGCTACCAGCTGTTTCACAAGCATGGGAAAAAGCTGATTGCGTTCGGGCTGATCATCGCCTTCGGAACGGCAATGGTGCTGGCTCCAGCCATCAGCGAAGTGGCGCCAAGCGAGCAAAAGGTGACGGTGATGGCCCATCGCGGCTATGTGGCGGAAGGCCCCGAGAACACGATCGAAGCGATTCAAGGCGCGATCAATGCTCGCGCGGATTATGCGGAAATTGACATCCTGGAAACGAAAGACGGGCAACTGGCTGTCATTCACGACACCAATCTGAAAAGACTGACGGGGCGCAACGCCGAAGTGTATGAGTTGACGATGGATGAGCTAAGGCAGCTGGAAGTCAAGCAAGGCCATTTCACAAGCCGCATCAGTACGCTCGAAGAAGTCATGCAGGCCGCTCGCGGAAAAATCAAGCTGAATATAGAAGTGAAAACACACGGGGAAGAACGCGACCTGGTCAACACATTTATCAAGACCATCCGCGCCAATGATTTTCAGAACGAATGCGTCGTCCAGTCGCTGGATTATGGAATCGTTCAGGAGTTAAAAGAGGCGGCTCCAGAGCTTCAGGTCGGGTTCATCATGTTCGCCGGGGTCCCTGATCTGGAACAGCTCCATGCCGATTTTGTCGTCATGGAAGAATATATGGTCAACGAATCCATCGTCGCTTCTGCCAAACAACATAACAAACCTCTCTACGTATGGACGGTGAACGACAGGGACAATATGGAGCTTTTTTTCAGTATGGGCGTGGATGGGATTATCACGGATGAGCCGGAGGAAGCGTTGTCCGTTGTGGAAGAGCTGAGAAGTGGATCTGTGGTTTCGTTCACCAATTGGCTGACTTTCCTGCGGATTTAGCGAGCAAAGGACAGTCCGCGCAGATGCAGTCTGATTTGATAACGATTATTTCCAATAATCGGATATATCTGCTTCTATGTGCCGTTCTATCTTTTGTTGTTGGACGGAGGTGGAGTTTGTAGAACTCGTAGAAAAGACGAGTGCATCTACATTGTGGCGCTTGTCCGATAATTTTCTTTGACTCGAAAACGATTTGTGTTACAATAACAAAGGCGATTGAGACGGAAACAGTCTTGATCACACCAACTTTCGCATTCTCTAACAGATTGCCTGGACGCGGTCCAGGTTTTTTTATGGGTTTTTCACAAAAATGCATCTGTACAAAATAAAAAGGGGCTGTCCCACAAGTCGATTTTCGGCTGAGGGACACCCCTTGTTTAGTGAGGGGCGTCTATTTTTTCGACAAATTTTAACACAAAATGCCAAGAAGCTTAACGATACTGGTATAAAATACCCATATAACGCAATCATTTGAGAAACAATGAGTAATTATTCCTAGTTATGTCTGCGGTTAAGGCAGAAGATGATGCAACGTAATAGCGGCTTTGCGTAAGTAAGAGATTAAGAAGTATCAGGCTTAGAAGATCAGGAGGGAAAGCGCCTTGTTAAAGACAACAAGAAGCCTGTGGAGCAAAGTTTCAATGAGCTCGAAAAAGAGCATCGTTGCAGAGACGGAAATAGTTCCTTTCTCAACACAATTGGCCAGTTCCGCTTTTGATGAAAGAATCGAAAAGTTTGTGGCGTGTACAGAGGAAATTAACGAATTTGTGTTTGCCTCTTCCTCGGAACTACTGGAGGAAATCAAGGGCGTTCGAAATGGAATCGATCAAATCTTTTTGGCTACCTCGGAGCTTGCCAAAGGAGCTGTCAATAATTGCAATTCCATTGAGCGGGCTGCTGTTTCCGGCAAGAGTATTCTGGATATTATTGAAAAGATTTCAGGCGATTTGACAACGTCTGCCATCATGGTCAGGCAAGTGAATCAAGCGATTGAGGAAGGCAACTTGATGATTGAGAAGCAAAAAGAAACCATGAGAATAAACATGATGGTCATTGAAAATCTGGTCGCTTCCATGAGTAATGTGAAGCAAAAAGCCAGTCAAATCGAAAAAATTACCAAACTAATCGATGAGATTGCTCAGCAAACCAATCTTCTCTCCATTAATGCTTCGATTGAGGCTGCACGAGTTGGGAAGAACGGGAGCGGGTTTGCTGTGGTAGCCAGTGAAATCCGCAAGCTGTCGGATGATTCTAAGAAGCAAGCGACTGGGATTAATAAGATCATTTTCGACATTAATGAAGCAATTGGCATTACGTATTCGGAGTTTGAAACCATTAATGAGATTGTACATGATCAGAATGAAGTAGTGGCTAACGTTACTGCTTCTTTTGCTACCATTGGTCACTCCGTTATTCATATCGATGAAGATATCCATAACACGATGCGCGAAATGAGAAGCTTGAATGAAAATATGCAGCATGTGCAAGCTTTATTCGAAAATATTGGGGCAGTTTCTCAGGAAACGGCTGCTTCTACGGAACAAGTGTCAAGTACCATAGCGGAGCAGTCTGGGTATATCAAAAGTGCTAGTATCAAAATTCAAGAACTGAACAATATGGCAGAAGAGATGCGCCGAGTTGTAGAAGAGTTCAAAGAAATCTAAATAGGTGAACCAGCGTTGTTCACAAACCAAGGAGGAAGAACAAATGAAAGAAGGTTCAGGGACGTATCGGATGATTGTGGACAAAGAGACTCGTATCTTTATTGCTTTTGCCGAGGGGCTTTTTGATTTGGAGCAGGGCGGGGCTTTCTGCATGGAGTTTATGAATACGGCCAATCAAATTCCGAACCAAAGCGAATACGCACTGATTGTGGATGTCAAGGACGTCAAACCATCCTCTACAGAGGTACAAACCGCTCTCGTCAACGCCTTGACTCTTTATGTGTCGGACGACTTTTCGTTCAAACATAGATTTATGACCAAATTAACCTCTGCAATCGCCCAATCTCAAATTGCGAGACTGACGAAGCAAATTCCCGATTTTGACCGTAAGCTGATGTTTGTCAATACCAGAGAAGAAGCGTTAAGTAGGCTAGCGGATATTAACAAAACTTTGTGGAGAAAGTAGACGTTGGTTTCGTGACGACTTTCGCTTCATAATCGAGAGCATAAGCGGATTGGGAGGCAACAATGGGAGATACGTACAAGTTTGAAATGATCGCCAATCTGTTCGCTTTCGTGTTTGGGAGGATTATCCATTTGTGCGGCGAACTGATCATCAATAACGATCAGGGAGGTGGAGGTTGGCTATGTTCCAAACCTTGGACCATTTTGTAAAATCGTGGGAGTACGAAGCCGCAGCAACACAAAGAGTGCTCAATCATCTGACGGATGAGTCGCTGAAACAGGAAATCACTCCGGAGAACTGGAATTTGGGACGCACGGCCTGGCATACGGTAGCGGCCATTCGCATCATTACTTCCAATACCGACTTAACATTTGAAGCTACAGAAAAAGATTGGCCTGTTCCTACTTCGGCGTCATTCATAGCAGAGCGTTACCAGCAAGCCAGTCATGCCTTTGTGCAGGCTGTACAAACGCAATGGAGCGACGATGCTTTGCAAGAACGGATAGATTTTCTCGGTCAAAAAATGCCCAATGGAGCGCTCTTGATGTTTTTGATTTTGCACCAAAGCCATCATCGCGGACAAATGACCGTTTTGATGCGACAGGCAGGTTTAACCGTTCCAGGGATTTACGGCCCGGCAAAAGAAGAATGGGCGATTTTCGGGATGGAAGCCCCGAAAATGTAACGTGAGTAAAACGGCATATAATCGCAGTAGTCTAAGACTTTATGCGCAAGGTCTTGCACTGCTGCTTTTTTATGTGTGCAGAGAGAGGTGAAAGGGTTCCAAATCGAGGTGGAGCAATCCTCTTTTCTTGAAGCCGTTTCTTGAAGCCGTGAAAAAGGTAGAGGCAACCTGTCTGCCAGCGGAAAAGTTCAAATCCACAAGCAGATTTGTCCACAGGAACTATTCTCGGAGTGAGCTTGACCATCTTGCAGAGCTGATACAGCAGCCCGCTGAGGTGAACCGTATCACAAATAGTGGTAAAGCAAAGAATGGAAGTTGAAATTATCATGGAATGTACGCTTAAAAGACAAGAGGCTGTCCCAAAAAGTCGATTTTCGGCTGAGGGACGCCCCTTATTCATTTCAAAAACGTTGATAAATCAATGTTTCCGCTTGCTTAATGTTAGCTAATCTGCCTTTTTTAAAAAGCCTCTTGCCGTTTTTTAAGTTTTATTCGGAATTAACGAGTTTACAATGAAAGACAATGTTTGCCTATATACCGCATGTGCAGACTGTACATCTCCCAAATGTCCCCCCATGTAAAGATGAATGACACCATGGAGCGAAGCCCAGAATACGCGTATAACTAATTCAGGGGCATACTGGCCAGCGATGAGACCTTGCTTTTGTGCATTGTTGATCACTGTCAATAATTGCTGCATGGCCGTTTTGGTACCATTTAGGCTTTCCTCATCCGGTTTGAAATCCGCGAATGCGCCTCCGAACATCAATTTATAATAACTTGAGTAACGCTGCCCGAACTGCCAAAAGGCTTCGCCTAAATTCTGCAAATGCTGTGCAGGATCAGCAGCTTGCGGCGTTCCGTCTAATTCGTTAGCGAGAAGTTTACAACCGTCCAGATACAACTGCTGAGCCAATCCCTCTTTATTGACAAACAAGTTATAAATGATTTTTGTCGAGCAACCCATTTGCTGCGCTACTTTACGTACCGTAACGGCTTCCGGACCTTCTTCTTGCAAGAGCATTGCAGCAGCGTCAACAACGAGCTTGCGGAGATTTTCAATATTTTGCAAGCGGGCTTCTTGGTAAGTTTTCAACACTCGTGAGTTCGCAGTGGAGGAGATATCTTGATCGCTAATAATCATCACCTTCGGTTATCAGGTTTTCGTCAGGAAACAAAGTTTCTGACGCTCTTGCAAGGAATTTTATACAGTTGTTAAGCGATTGTCAATGAGACGGCAGATGTTCAACGATATTCAAAGAGCATGTTGACTTTCTAATAAAGCACGGATACAATGAGATCGAATAGAAACACTGTTACCAAATGAAAAGATTGTTGTTGCGTCCCTTGAGCATCGGCAATAGTAACTTTTGCTCATTCGGTAACGGTGTTTCCAAAATAAAACGAAGTATCTAAAGGGAGAGTGGCGTTATGAAGATTTAAGGTAAATGGACGCGCATCATGGGAGCTTCTTCGGTATTGGAGAGCCATTCGCGAGGCAACTGGCCAAACAAGAAAAACGTTTAGCATCAAAGCCGAGGCTATAGTTATGGATCTTGCGAGAGAGGGAACCCAGCTTTAGCCGAAACTGGAGAAGCATTCACGCTCTTAGCTTGATAAAAGCAATATTTTGGAAGTCAAAATCTAAAATCACGCTTAAATGAAAAAAGGAGTCACGCTAATGCCTAATACACAAGTTCGATCCGTTACATCTGCTGGAGAAGTGAATCGCCCTAAACGCTCACGATTACGTGCGAGGATATACAGATGGGGGCTATCGCTGCTCGCAGTGCTCGTTCTAGGAATACTCGTTTTCTTGCTTGTACCTTCACCGATCCAGCCTGCAAAATGGTTAGCACCGACGGCTCCGTCTTTTGAGGAAACGGGTCCGTGGAAACAAAACAGGAAACTCAGCTCGGCTCAGCTTGTGACTGATGCTCCGCAATTCCCTGAATTTATTACATTCGATAAAGCAGGTCAGCTATATACAGGAGATTCGGATGGGAAAATTTACAAGGTTCCTTTCGATGCAGAGGGGAATCCGCAAAAAGCCCAACTTTTTGCAGACACCAAAGGAACCCCTAATGGGCTTATATTCGATGCCAAAGGCGATTTGATCGTTACTGACATCAAGAGAGGACTACTTTCCATTAATCCATCCGGGAACATAGAGGTATTGGCTGATCAAGTGGATGGTAAGCCGATCTATCTAGCTAACGAGCTTGATATTGCCAAGGACGGCTCCATTTATTTTTCGGATACTTCGAATTATGGTAGTGTAACTTTCAAAGAAATTGCCGAGAACAAGCCGCATGGTCGTTTGCTGAAGTACGATCCAAAAACCAAGCAAACGACCGTCTTGTTAGAAAACCTTTATTTTGCAAACGGAGTTGCCTTGTCTGCGGATGAAGATTTTGTGTTAGTGGCCGAATCGTATCGTTATCAATTAACCAGATACTGGATTAAAGGACCGAAGAAGGGTACATCTGATATTTTCGCAGATAATCTCGCAGGCTTTCCAGACAACATTACGCGTGATGATCAAGGTCATTTCTGGGTAGGTATTTACACGACTCGCATTTCTTTTGTAGATCAGATGCATAGCAATCCTTGGCTAGCCAGTACCATGGCCAAATTGCCGGAGTCGCTGCTTAGCGGGGCTAGCGCACCGGCAAAGCATGGGCTTGCTGTAGAGCTCAGCCCGCAGGGGGAGCTGATCGGAAGCTGGCATGATCCGGAAGGCAAACTGTATGGCGTAACTACGGCTGTAAGCCATAACGGATATTTATATATAGGAACGGCACCGGGAGGCAGCAAGGGTGTTCATCGCGTGCTTTTAACAAAATAATGTTTGGATCTTGGCACGATCCACAGCTCCCAAAAGACGGCGATTCGCACGATCACGATACTGCGCGGGCGGAAGTGAGAGCAGTGGGGCGCGCTGTGCCGTGCCGTAGCAGTATCAGTATCACCCGATTAATCCATTAAGCAAAGAAGCATCCTGTATGATTTCCAAGAGTTGGGATGTTTGACCCTGTTGCCAATCTTTTCATGTGATACAATAAGCTGAACGGGTAAGAGGAAAGCTCTACCAGATTGATTTGCAGACCATTCCGGCTGAAACGCACTGCTTTTGCGAGAAAACGAGAAACTGCGCTGGAACAACAATGGAAAGGGCGATTGGATTTGCTCGTCAGCCAATAAACGATAGAGGCAGGCTCATGGGAGAAAAGGAAGAGGCTTGAGCCTGCTCACCAACGGAGGAAAAACTTGCTAAAGTGGGATAGCGATATATGGGGAAAGCTGACAGGACCTTACAGTACCGCAGACAACGTACCTGTGTTATTACAGCAATTGATACAGGAATATGACCAGGGCATTTTTGACGAACTTTTTCAGGAACACTTGTTCCACCAAAATACGATCTATACGGCTACATATGCGGCGATGCCGTTTTTGGCACAAATAGCCTGCTCTACATCTGATGCGGAAGTGCGCAAAGAGCTGTTTATCAATTGCGGTGTCATCGAGGCAAGCCGCGATGAGCGCGACGAGGACCCATTTCCCGAATCTTGGGCGGAGTTGGCTGAAGATGCAGGCAGCTCTGTCTGTATGGAATTGTATCGTGAATATGAAGAGGCCATTGCGAAGCTCAAGGCGCTAACAAAAGAAGTATTCTCCTATGCAGCCGATTCTTCCCTGGATGAGACGGAGAAGCGTTATATTTTGGTGGCGGATGCCGCTTATCGAGGTTCGCATGCTGTTGCCAATATGTTGATGACTTTTATGAACGGCGACGAGTATGTGGCCGTGTGCCCGGCCTGCACAGAAGATGTATACATATGGCCTCAGGAAGATCATCCGGCAAAAATCCTGCAAGTGTTTCAACAAGATCCCGTCTTTCACACGGAGCAGACACCCCATGAAATCGTTCCGGCCCCGTCTTTTGCAGAGGAAGAAATTCGAACATTAGCGGAGCAGGCGGAAGCGATCGGGGAGCAAACATTGGTGAGGCAGCTGCATTATTTAGCGGGGGAAACAGTATGTCCACACTGCCGCGAGAACATTTCTGTATGGCCGTCTTTGCTTGGCACGTTTGTCGGCTAGAGCACAAGTCGTATGAACCTATTGGATTTCTAGGAGCTGTCATGTTGTGACAAGCTCCTTTTTATTTTTCGCTGGATAAGCCAGCCGAGGTGTTAAGGGGAGGCTTGACCGGAAAGGGAGTGCTTTATCCGGTCATGTATGGCCCAACGATTCTACCTTACACGCCTTATGAATATCGCCGTAATAGTCGGTGTACTCCAGCTGTGTTATTTCGCCGGACGCTGAATGATAAAACGTAAGCTGTTCATAAATGGTTTCCGTGATAAAAGTTGTCTTGGTAGAGTCATGACTGACCGGAGTAAGCTTGAATTTATATAACACGCCATACATTTTCGGAACCGTTAAATAAAGTTCCTGATTTTTCGCAGAAACTTCCAGGGATATATTGATCTTGTTTTCAATGAAATAGCTTCCCGTTAGAAAGTCCAGCTTTGTGAACTCAATACGGTCAGCGGGGGGTGGGAAAGTGACATGTTCCTCAAATATGGTTTTTGCTATTTCTCTACTTAAATGTGTGACAGGGGTAACATTTAAATTGCTCAAAAAGATGATCGTAACTTGATTCTCCAAAAATCTGAGGAAATCACTAAAGAATCCGCTAATATCTCCAAAGTGGTGCATACATTTTCTACCGAATAATTCAGTGATCATCCAACCACAAGCATAGGAGCCGAGATTCGGAGTAAACATTTTCTCCGATAGTTCTTGGTTAAGAAGCTTCGCTGATTGTAAGGCTTGATCCCAAATAAGCAAATCTTCCGTAGTAGAGTACATGCCATATGCTCCTAACGGAAAAGACATATCTGGATGGGCGGGATGAATCGGTTCTTCCCAAAATGAATATCCGGAAGCCAAACCAGGTATAACTTTTACGCCATCATCACATCCCGTATGATACATACCCAACGGAAGACAAATATGCTGCTGTAAATATTCAGCATAGGACATGCCTGAAACAGCTTCAATGATGGCAGTCAATAACGCATAGCCAGAGTTTGAGTAACCGTAGTTACTTCCAGGCTCAAAGTCCAAATCTTGCTCTTTAAATGAATCGATAAGTTGATGCAACGAGGAGGGAAGTCTCATGGTACGCAACCAAAAGTCTGGATGACTTGTATAATTGGGAATGCCAGATGTATTTGTTAAGCAATGATAAATCGTGACGCCGTTCCTATTGGGATAATAGGGGAGATACTTGCTGACATAATCCGTTATGTTCAATTTTTGTTTCTCGTGTAATTGAAAAATGCACATAGCTGTAAAAGCCTTCGTAATGGAACCGATGCGAAATTTCGTGTTAGGCGTATTCGGTACCTGATGTTCCCGATTCGCCATACCAAATCCTTTGTTTAGGAGAATTTTTCCATTGGAAGCAACCAATATTGACCCGTTCAGGTAACCATTTCTCTCGTATGACTCGAACCAATGATGAATCCGTTCCTCTACTGTCATGAGTTTCCCCCTGCCTATGAAGTTACACAACGCAACATGCTAACTATCAACATGATAACAAATAACTTAGGAATTAGGAATTTTCTGGTGGAAGGTCGGATAACTCATTCCGCAATCAGAATCAAGCAACCAAAACAGCCGTTTCGCCATTCACGCGCGTCGAAACGGCCATTTTTTTGCCTGTTGCAGAAAAAATTTGTTATAATGCCGAAATTAAGTCGGAAAATGAATGTGATTCTATCATAAGGATGATCTGCGGATGAAAATTTTAGTAGTCGAAGATGACAAAACGATCGCGTCCGGTCTGGAATATTCGCTGCATCAAGACCACTTTTCCACCGTGCTTTGCCATGATGTCGCCTCAGCGAAAAAGGTGCTCGCCGAAGACATCGATCAATTCGCTTTATGCTTGTTTGATTTATCGCTTCCGGACGGAAATGGCTATGAACTGTGCAAAATGGTGAAAGACCGCCGAGACATCCCGGTTATCTTTTTGACGGTGATCGACGATGAAGTCAATGTCGTGATGGGGCTTGACATGGGGGCCGACGATTATATTACCAAACCTTTTCGGATTCGCGAGCTTCTCTCCCGAATCAAGTCTGTCTTGCGCAGATACCAGAAGCTGTCTCAAACGAAAACGATCATAGACATCGACCATGTCCGCATCAATACGTTGGAGGGCAAAGTGCATAAAAACGGCACTGAAATTCCGTTGACCGCCTTGGAGTATCGCTTGTTGCTAATTTTTGGAAACCATATTGGACAAGTGCTCACAAGAAATCAGCTATTGGAGCAAATCTGGGACGTGGCTGGCGACTTCGTGAACGATAATACGTTAACCGTTTATATCAAAAGGCTGCGGGAAAAGCTGGAGGATGATCCGCAACATCCGACATTGATCAAAACGGTCCGCGGTTTCGGCTATAAGGTTGGTGAGTAGATGCTGCGAAATCGGGAAATTCAAATGTTATTGTTCGTCATGGGCTTGATCAGTGTAACGGCGCTTGTTGCCGCCGCTTTTATTTCGCCTGTCGCCGCAGCGCTCGTGTTCATTTTATCGATTTTGCTCATGGGCAGCAGTTTGTTATTTACCAGATGGAGATATCGCGAGCTTGACAAGCTGTCCGTCTATTTGCGGGAAATTAGCAACGGCAATGACTCCCTTGACGTTCGCGATAATCAAGAAGGCGAGCTGAGCATTTTAAAAAACAATATATACAAAGTGACGCTCATGCTCTCGGAGCACCGCTCGCTTTTGCAACGGGATAAAAGGCAACTGACGGATGCGATTTCCGATATTTCGCATCAGCTCAAAACGCCGCTCACCTCTATGACGGTCATGGCGGATTTAGTAAGCGACCCCGACCTCCCTCCGGCCAAAAGAACGGAGTTCACCCACAATATTCGCATCCAGCTGGAACGCATCGATTGGCTTGTTTCTTCCTTATTAAAGCTGTCGAAAATCGACGCGAAGACGGTCCCATTCAAAAAAGATCGAATCCCGGTGAACAGACTGATCGAAAAGGCGCTGGAGCCGGTGATGATTCCGCTGGACATCAAGCGACAAACGGTTTCCATCGCAGGCGATGCCGACGTCTCTTTTGTCGGCGATTTCAATTGGACAGCCGAAGCAATCATCAACATTTTGAAAAATGCTGTGGAGCACACGCATGAAGGCGGAGCAATCGCGATCACCTTTTTTGAAAACGCGTTGTTTACCGAAATAATCATTGCCGACAACGGAAAAGGCATTCCGAAAGAAGATTTGCCGTATATTTTTAAACGTTTTTACAAAGGCAAGAACGCCAGTGAAGGGAGCATCGGCATCGGGCTTGCGATGGCGCATAGCATCGTTGCCAGCCAGAACGGCGTGATCGATGTGACGAGCAGCAGCGAGAAGGGGACCGAGTTTCGGATTAAATTTTATAAGCAAGTGATTTAGCGGCAGTCCGTAAGTGACTAAATTGTCACCTTCATCGTCACTTGAAAGTCATTTTAGCCCATTAAAATGATAGCCATCAGCACAGCTATGGAGGTTTGACAATGGAAATTTTAAAGATTGAGCATTTGTCCAAAACATACGGCAAAGGCGAGTCGGCGGTGAAGGCGCTTGACGATGTTTCTTTTTCGGTCCAAAAAGGCGAATTTGTCGCGATTATCGGACCGTCCGGCTCGGGAAAATCAACGCTCCTGCATATGCTGGGCGGCGTAGATCGGCCGACTGGCGGCAACGTTTTTGTGGAAGAGACGGACATGTATGCCTTGAACGAAACGCAGCTCGCCATCTTTCGGCGCAGACAAATCGGTCTGATCTACCAGTTTTTCAATCTGATTCCCGTCCTGACGGTGGAAGAGAACATGACACTGCCGCTCTTGCTGGATCAACAAAAGGTAGATAAAAAGCAGCTGGACAGTCTTGTGAATACGTTGAATTTGCAGCATCGCTTAAACCACTTGCCCAATCAATTATCCGGCGGGCAGCAGCAGCGGGTTTCGATCGGCCGCGCGCTGATCAGCAATCCTGCGATCATGCTGGCAGACGAACCGACCGGGAATCTGGACAGCAAAAACAGCAGCGAGATCGTCGACTTGTTAAAAATGTTGAATAAAACTTATCATCAGACGCTGATCGTCATCACGCACGACGAACGCATCGCCTTGCAAGCCGACAGGATCATTTCGATTGAAGACGGAAGGATTGCCAAAGACGAGGTGATCCGGCGATGAACATTGTCCATACGCTAACCATCCGGCATTTGCAGCAAAACAAGAGACGAACGCTCGTAACGATCATCGGCGTCATCATTTCCGTCGCGATGGTGACCGCTGTTGCTACGCTCGTTTTTTCCTTTGCGGATTTAATGATCAGGCAAGCCATCGCAGATAATGGGGAGTGGCACGTCCAATATCAAGATGTAAACAAAGAACAGCTTGCGGCGATCCGCGACGATGAGGCAACCAAAACCGTTGCGATCACACGAGATCTCGGCTATTCCCGATTGGCAGGGAGCCAAAATGCAAACAAGCCGTACTTGTTCATCAAGCAATATGATGCGCAAGGCTTCGCGCAATTTCCGGTTGAATTGAGCAAGGGGCGTCTTCCGCAAACGGACAAGGAAGTCGTTATTTCCGAAGCCGTTGCCACGAACGCCAAAGTGAAGTACGAAATCGGCGATCGTCTCACCCTTCACGTCGGCGAACGCTTCGAGAACGGGGGTGATCATCCCCTGGATCAAACCGAACCGCTGCGCAGGGCAGAAAACCAGTTGACCGAAACGTTGCAGCATCTAAAGACGAGAGAGTACACGGTGGTAGGCTTCATCAAGCGTCCACAATGGGAAACGGCGTGGGCACCGGGGTATACGGTCATTAGCTATGTCGATGAAACCATCATGGGGGCAAACGATCGGGTTAATGCAGCGGTAGCTTTGCAGAAAGTCAATCCGACCTTGTTCGCTCATGCGGAAAATTTGGCTGAGAGCAACCAGATCGAAACCGTTCACTATAATAACGACTTGCTTCATTATTACGGCTTGTCCAAAAGCGAAGCGTCGTACAGCATGATGTTTTCATTAACGGCGATTCTGATGGCGGTCATTATGATCGGCTCGGTGTCGCTCATCTACAATGCTTTTGCCATATCCGTCTCGGAACGTTCCCGCCATTTAGGGATGCTTGCGAGCGTGGGGGCTACGAAAAGGCAGAAGAGAAATTCAGTGCTTTTTGAAGGTGTCGTTATTGGCTTGATCAGCATTCCCGTTGGCATCCTGTGCGGTCTTGCCGGGATCGGGATTACGATTTGGTTCATAAACTCCATGATTCAAGGGGCATTATGGACGGCGGAAAAGCTGACGCTCGTCGTCACACCGTTATCGATCCTGATTACCTGTGTTGTTTCGATGTTGACGATTTTCATTTCGACGTATCTCCCGGCTGTCAAAGCATCCAAGATTTCCGCCATGGACGCGATTCGCCAAACTACCGATGTAAAGCTTACGGCCAAAGCGGTGAAAACGTCAAAGCTCGTTCGCAAGCTGTTTGGCATCGAAGCGGAGATCGGCTTGAAAAACTTGAAAAGGAACAAACGGAGATACCATGCCATCGTTTTTTCGCTCGTCATCAGCATCGTTTTGTTTTTATCGGTATCGTTTTTTACCGCCAGTCTGAAGCAATCCATCGAACTGTCGCAGGAAGGCGTCAATTACGATATGGAAGTATCGTACGGCGATGGAAAAAGAATCGACGACAGGCTGGTTCAATCGATTGCCTCCCTTGATAACGTAACGGAATACAACGTGATTCACGCGTTGTACCGAAACGCTTGGGTCGACGAAGCGCTCATCGCCGATGAATTGCGAGAGAAGGTTAAGCAGGATAGGAGTTTGCTCCGGAACGGAAAATATGCTTACGATATAATAATTCACGCCTTAGACGATTCGAGTCTGCAAGCTTATGCCAAAGCGGTCGGCGCAGATTACGAACAGCTTACGAATCCGGATCAGCCTGCCGCGATTGTGCTGGATACGATTCATTACAAAGAGATGGCTACGGGAAAATATGTCCAAGCGAAAGCGATCTATACACAAGTCGGTGAAAGTATCGAGTTTGCGAAAAGCGATAAAGAAACGGGAGAAAAAACGAAGGGAAACAAAGTGACCGTTGCTGCGTTGACGGATCAAGCTCCTATGGGGATGAACACGCCAGAAATAGGCTGGTTAAACATCGTCGTTTCGGAACGCGTCATGAATCGACTCGCTGATGCCGAGGAGCTGGCTCACGTTCAGACCTTTCTCCATTTGAAAAGTACGGAACCGTTGAAAACGCAGCAAGAAATCGAAGAGCTGCATGAGACAAATCTGCACGTCTACAATTTGTATCAATCCAGAAAAAGCAAAGAACAACGGATTTTGTTGATGTCCGTCTTTTCCTATGGCTTTATCGTATTAATTTCAGCGATTTCCATTGCGAACATTTTTAACACGATCTCGACGGGTGTAGCCCTTCGCAAGCGAGAATTTGCGATGCTGAAATCTGTTGGAATGACGCCAAAAGGCTTTGCGAAGATGCTGAACTACGAAAGTATTTTTTACGGGGTCAAGGCGCTGCTGTTTGGGCTTCCCATCAGCTTCGTCGTGATGTATCTGATCTATCGAGCATTGGCGAACAAATTCAGCTATGGATTCGCCCTGCCCTGGATGAGTATTTTGTCTGTCATTGTCGCCGTATTTGTCATCGTCGGCTCCGCCATGCTGTATGCCGGCGCGAAAGTAAAAGGGGAAAACATTATCGATGCGTTGAAGCAAGAGCATGCATGATAGGCAATCGTCTTTGGAGGAGCAAACCATGACTACCCAGCAGCGCAAGATCATTCTTGCCCTAACCATACTTTATACCATGGTGATTCTGTATTTTATCTTTCTCGCTTTCGGCAGGTTAGATACGATCGGGCAAATGACCGACTACACCTTTCTTTTTGTACCGGACAGTTTTTTCAAGCTGCCAAGTATAGCAGATTTGCTTCATCCTACACTGATGGATTTTGTGGATTTTGGCAACATTGCCGCTTTCATCCCTTTTGGCGTGTTGATTCCGTTGCTATACCGGACTAGCTTTGTTCGATTCATTGCATGGTTTTTGCTGTCCATTCTTGTGCTGGAAACCATTCAGGCGCTCACTTTGCTCGGCAGCTTCGATGTGAACGACGTCATTCAAAACTCATCAGGGGCAGCAATCGGATTCGGGGCGTACAAACTGGGCATGCGGACCAAAAACGTCTGGAGAAATATAGCTGCGACAGGCATTTCCATTGTCGTCCTGATGATCGGGGTGTGGGGATTTTGCGCGATTGTTGACAACGTGTTCACCAAAGAAGCAGGACCTTTTGTGGCGTTACATGAACTGACAGATAGCACCGGAAATCCAGCAACGGGAAGCAAACCATACAGCTTTAAAATCGGCGGTCAACAGGTAGAACCCACATACAATGTGTACAGCGTCGAAGGCAAAAACAGGGAAACGTACACGTATACGTTGGGCAACAAGGAGCTTTTTCTCTCCTTGTATTATGGGATTCCCGACCAAAAGGATTTTACTGGAAGCATAAGGGTTGCCGTCGATGGACATGAGTTTCTGTTCGCGGCTGCAGAAGATCAACTCCATGAGCCGGGAGTGTTTGAAATTTTCCTCGAACAAGCAAATGAGCTGACGATCACCATTGAGGGAAATGAACAACTATGGGATGTGGGATTTAGAGAGATGAAATATTTCTGGAATTGAGCCAGGCATTACGCAACGGGGAAACTATTTCCTTGGCCAAATTCCTCACAACAGCGGCAGTCCAGGACTTCGTTTCAGGTCTTGGCTCGCCGCTGTTTCTTTTATGGAAACCAGCAACAGACAAATTTTGTATAAACGCCACTGTCGAGAAAGTGCATTGAGGGAAGGGGAGGCATGGGATACAATGCTTGTGAATCAGTGATAATGAGAATCATTTATATTGTAGGAGTGGTTGATGTGAAGCGGTTGAGTTCCAGAAAAACGGGTCTGCTGGCGTTCGCATTGTCAGCGGCGATTGCGCTGACAGGCTGCGCGGCAAAAGAAGGGGCGAGCGGACAGGCAGTGCAAAGCGACTCGTTGCCGCAGCTTGACGCTGATCATCTGATTATTTTGCCGTCGAATGGAACGTGGGCAGAGGCGGGCAACGAGCAGGCATTGCAGGAGCTGTTGAAAAATTCGGTCTGGCAGACGGTCCCTGCGGTGAAAAAAGGCAACGTCTATCCGGTGGAGCGTTCTTACTGGCAGACGGGCGCGATTATGGCGAACTACCAAAAAATGGACGAGTTGCTGAAGCTGTTTGCCAACTAAAACAATAGCGCGATTGACGCAGAAGAAAGTTTTTCAACATAGGTTGAAGAGTTTTCTTTTTTTCGCTACAATCGGAGTTGATGATAATGAATTTCATTTTCAAAAAGTGAAAAAGCTCATGGTAGATACCTAGCAATCAGTTTACTGGCTCGCTTTTTCGATGCACAGGCAGAAGCCGAACAGCGCCGATGATCCAGGCGAAGAAGGGGAGCCGTACAAGCACTTTCCTTGCTGGGGAAGCGGTGCAAGGTGTTCCGTTTTCGCTCTGTCTGGAATGGCTGGATGAAATGATGCGCTGTCGTTTCGCGCAGAAGGAGACAGCGGCGTTTGCCTGTCAGGTTCGGTTTCAGCAATTGCTTTTGTTACTGTTCCAAAACAAGCGGCTGTCTGCCGAGTCCGCAAGCGTGCCCGACAAGCGCGAAGCCGTGGAGCGCTCGATCCAGCACATGCTTCATTATTGCCAGGAGACGTTGACCGTAGAAGAGTTGGCGCGTATCGCCCAGGTGGATCGTTGGCGGTTTACACGATTGTTTAAACAGGCGACAGGGCAGCTGCCGCTCGATTTTTTGAACGACGTGCGGATTGAGCGCACGAAAAAAATGCTGGCGCAAACCGACGACCGTTTGCAAGATATCGCTGCGCATTTCCGCCGACCATATTTTTCTGTACGCAAATGCAGAAAAAGGGTTCAGCGGCTCTGTATTGTATCGTGATTTGGGGCTGCATCCGTATCGGCAATACCCTGGTTTTACCGAGACGGAGCATGCACCGATGGTCAGCCTGACCAGGGAGCAACTAGCGCATCTGCAAGCTGACCATCTGTTTGTGACCTTTGACAAGTGGCATACGCAAGCGCCCGGAGCGGAGCGTGACATACTCGCTGATCCTGTGTGGAGCGCACTTCCAGCCGTTCGCAACCAGCACGTTTACGAGGTCGACTTTTTGACGTGGATGAACAACGGAATGATTGCCAACACCAAGAAGCTGGAGCAGGTCGTCCAGGCATTGGGCTGAGCGATCATTCCCGTTTGTGCAAAAGAAAAGCCACATAGCCAGGACAGACCGCCCGGATGGGAGCGGTCTTCCTTTTTCTAGGAAAGCGGTCCAAGATTTGCAGGTTGCTCGCTCATTCATGCATGGGCTACAGTAGGATAGCGAGGTTGTGGCTTGGTTCTTGCAGGCCCGACTGATACACAGACAGCATGAATGGAAGCGAGGGAGAAGAGGAGCATGAACAAACTTCGGCTTTGGCGAGTAGGTGTGATGACGGCTTTATTGTTTTCCGGATGGACGCACGCTTTGTCCGTTCCTGCCTTTGCCTTGGATACGGCTGAGCTTTCCTTGACTGAGCAGCGCGAAGCCTTTTTGGACAAAATGGACATCAAAGACAAAGACGTCCTCGGCTTTTACCATACGACGATGAAAGACAGCACAGATGCACGCAAGCACAACATCAAAAAGGCGATGAAAAAAATCAACAACGAGAAGATCGCGCCACAAGCTGTCTTTTCTTATAATAAAGAAGTCGGAAACTCCAATCTGGAGGAAGACGGCTGGAAGCAGGCTGGCGTCATCTTGAACGGACAGCTTACAGACGATTTCGGCGGCGGGATTTGCCAAGTCTCCAGCACCCTGTACAACGCGACAGCGGAGGCGGGAATGACGATCGTCGAGCGCCACAATCACAGCAAGTCTGTGGGCTACGTGCCAGCGGGCCAAGATGCGACCGTTGCCTTCGGTGTGCTTGATTTTCAATTTCAAAATCCGTACGATTTTCCCGTTAAAGTGAAAGCCAAAACATACAAAGACAGCGATGTAGTGATCGCCATCGTGCGTGCCTAATCGCGAATAGCCAGGCAAATCCGGGGAGGACATCAAATTGGGATGTACCTCTCTGTTTTTTTGTCTTCAGGAAAAGTAAAATAATGGATAGAGCCACACACAATTTGGTTTTGAGGCAGGCATTCGTGACCATACTGTGTGAAAAGGAGGTGCCGCAATGTACGTACAGGTGACAGGCGAGAAAAAGAACCAGCGCGTGCTCGTGATGGGGGAGCCTCTCAGCTCTTGCCAGCAAGATGAATACTATCTTTTGCCGGGAAGGTTTGTCGGAGCACTGAAGCCGGAAGACTTGCCTGTAGGAATTGCATTCAAGCTTCAAGGCGCCCTTCCTTCTGGATACGGATTTTATCGCGAAGACTCTGTTGTCTTTCGCCGGAAAAACGATGCTTGCGCTCTCTGGATCGAGGTGACTTCCACTTATGTCATCTCGGAGTGGGATGGATTGTTTTCGCTCGACGCAACCGTTCTGGCGCGCAAAGCGGTCATTGAGCAGCACCAGCAGCTGGAGTTCGTCCTGTATGAAAAGAACGAACAAATGGTCAGACTCCGCTACGGGTTCATGTGGGCTTCTGATGAAGCAACGGATTTGGAGAGCGCGCTGGAAGCGATTTGCGATACCGTATTTGAAGTGGAGGCCAGAGGAAACGCAAGGCTGTGGCCGGGCTATGACAACTGCTTTGACGAGTATTGAGCGGCTTTTGCCGTCCTCTCTGCCATGATATAGTAAATGGGAGCGACAAGCTTTCATAAGGAGAGGACAAAAATGGAACAAATCCGCAATATATACTGTGTGGGCCGCAACTACCGACTGCACGCGGCTGAGCTGGGGAATGACGTACCGAAAAAGCCGATGATATTTGCCAAGCCGACACACGCTTTGGCCATGACGAACGGGCAGGAAATCGCGCTGCCTGGCACGCGCGGCGAGCTTCATTATGAAGCGGAGATTGTCGTGCATATCGCAAGACCGTATGAGCCAGGCTGTGCACTTGAGCAGGTGATTGACAAAGTCGCCTTGGGCATTGATTTTACGTTGCGCGATGTGCAAAGCGAGCTGAAAAGCGCTGGCCATCCGTGGCTGCTTGCCAAAGGGTTTAAAAATTCCGCAATCTTGACGCCGTTTCAGCCGTTCTCGGGGCTGTCTGCCTTGCAGCAAGCCGACTTTTCGCTGCATAAAAACGGCGAGCAAGTTCAGCGAGGCAATATTAGCGACGTCATCTTTGATCTGGAAACGATTTTGGCTTATGTAGAAGAACATTTCGGTCTGGGAGCTGGCGACATCATTTACACGGGAACACCAGCGGGTGTCGGGCCAGTGGCAGACGGCGATGTGCTGACACTCAAATGGGGCGACGAAGAGCGGGGCCAGTTTACCGCCAGATTGAAAGGATAACGAGCCTTACTCCGCCAAGAGAAAACCCATCTTCTGACATGATCAGGCAGAAGATGGGTTTTTTTCGTGCATCGCGCCATTGAAATCGTTTCTCAATGGCTTCTGGTGCTATGGAACTAAAAGGCAAGAACAGCCTACTTTGCCGCTTGTTTTCTGAGTAGTCCGATGCTACTAATTCCTGAATTGGTAAATTTTACGGTCTTATCCTCCTGTTTCCTCCTGCGGTAATCTGTCCATGTACCCAAGACGGGTGCCACAACATAACAAGGAGGAAAAGAAAGTGACGAAACGAGATTGGGTAATGAAGTCAACAATAGCAGTCCTACTGAGTACGTCCCTGTTAATGGGTGGTCAAGTTGGACAGGCGGCCGCTAAGACGCAAGATTCAAAACAATCTGATGTAGTCAATATTGCCACATCGCTGATTGGGAAAGATTATGAATATAAAGCAAAAGGTCCAAAACAATTCGGTTCCGCAGAGCTGGCTACGTATACGTACAAACAAGTCGGCATCACAATCGGCAGCACGATCTCAAGCTTGTCCAAGGCAGGCAAAAAAGTCTCCCAAGACAGCGTTGAGCCGGGAGACCTGGTATTCTTCTCATCGACAGGAAGCGGAAGCGCATCTTTTATGGGAATATACATAGGCAATGATCAATTCGTCTATTCCTCCCAAGGCGAGGATGCCGTTGTCGTGAAAAGCTATTCCGAGTACAGCGACAAATTCGTAGGGGCTCGCCGCATTTTGGAAGAGACAAGCTCTTCGGATAATTCCGGAGACGATACACAACAAGCTCCAAGCGATCTTGCCAACAAAGTAATCAAGATCGGTGAAAAGTATATGGGAACGAAATACAAGTACGGTTCTTCCAGCAGCAGCACCAAAACGTTTGACTGCTCTTCCTTCACGCAGCGCGTCTTCAAGGAAGCGGGAATCACGTTGCCGCGCGACTCCCGCCAGCAATCCACAGTAGGTACGACTGTGTCCAAGAAGAACCTGCAAAAAGGTGACCTGCTCTTCATGAAGGCTTCCGCCAACAGCTCCTCCGACCGGATCACGCACGTGGCGATCTATGCTGGAAACGGCAAAATCTTGCACACGTACGGCAGTCCTGGTGTGACATACTCCAAGTACGATGGGACGAACTGGGAAAAGCGTGTTGTCAAAGTCAAGCGCGTTCTGTAACCTTCATACAGTGTCATCAGTTCGAATCGGCTCTCGTGCATCTGCATGGGAGCCTTTGTTATGTATGACGTAGGAAGTGCCATAATCGTTTCGCCCGTATGGCGTGCCAATTTTTGTATCATGACGCTGTTTTTCTTTTGTTTGAATAGAGTGTAAAGAGGAAAAATTAAAAAAACGTCGAAGTGTCTTTTTACATACGTAAACAAAGGTAAACAAAGTGGGGGTGTGTCATTTGAAATTGAACATGCCAGTCAAATACAACTTCGCGGCGCAAGTCGATGAGTGGGCGAAAAAGAACCCGGAAAGACGCGCTGTCTGGGAGTTGGACGAGCAAGGAAACGAACACATTTTGACCTATGAGGAGTTGCGCCGCTATTCCAATCGCATCGCCAATGCACTTGGCTCCATCGGGATTGGCGAAAAGGATCGGGTGCTGGTGCTCGTCTCTCGCGGCACACTTGCCTACGGACTGTACCTCGCCTTGCTGAAGCTGGGCGCCGTCATCATGCCCGGATCGGAAATGCTGCGCTACAAAGACATCGAATATCGGGTGAACCACGCCAGAGCGAAAGCAGTCATCAGCTTTGACGGGGTGATGGACGAGGTGGAGCCGACTCGCGGCAACTGCCCAAGCTTGACGCATTACATCACAACAGGAGCAGGCAAAGACGGCTGGGTATCGCTTGCCGGACTGATGGAAGGGCAGAGTGAAGAATGTACCGCAGCAGATACGGACGCTGACGAGCTTGCGTTTTTGTCCTACACGTCCGGGACGACAGGCGGGCCAAAAGGCGTCATGCACGTCCACGGCTGGCCGTTCGCCCATCTGGCGGTAGCAGCCAAGCAGTGGCTCGATGTGCGCGAAGGCGACCTGGTCTGGGCGACAGCAGGCCCTGGGTGGGCGAAATGGATCTGGAGTCCGTTCGTATCCACGTTGGGGATGGGAGCGACGGCGTTCGTCTACAAAGGACGGTTCGTTGCCGAAAACTATTTGACTATTTTGCAAAATTACCCCGTTTCCGTGCTGTGTGCTACGCCAACCGAATACAGGCTGATGGCAAAAGTATCCGATCTGTCGCAGTACAAGCTGCAAGCGCTGCGCTCGGCATGTTCGGCAGGCGAGCCGTTGAATCGGGAAGTGATTGACACGTTCCGCCGCGAATTTGCGTTGACGGTGCGCGACGGCTATGGACAGACGGAAAGCACGCTTTTGGTCGGTACCTTTGTCGGCATGGAGCCGAAGCCTGGTTCGATGGGCAAGCCTTCGCCAGTCGTGCGGATCGCGATTATTGACGAGGAAGGGCACGAGCTGCCCGTCGGCAAAGTCGGCGATATTGCCATTGACCGCAATCTGGTGGCGCTGTTCAAAGGGTACCTGGACGATCCCGAGCGCACGGCGAGAGCTTTCCGTGGCGACTGGTACGTTACGGGCGATCAGGGGCAGATGGATGAGGACGGCTACATCTGGTTCGAAGGCCGCTCGGATGACATCATCATCTCTGGCGGCTATACGATCGGGCCATTCGAAGTGGAAGATGCGCTGGTCAAGCATCCGGCAGTGGCCGAGTGCGCGGCGGTTGCCAGTCCCGATCCGGAGCGCGGACATGTGGTGAAGGCGTTTGTGATTTTGAAAAAAGGCCAGACGCCGTCTGACGGGCTGGTTGCCGAGCTTCAGGATCATGTCAAGACATTGACTGCGCCGTACAAATATCCGCGCAAGATCGAATTTGTCCAGGAACTGCCGAAAACGACATCGGGCAAGATCAGACGGATCGAGCTGCGCCAGCAGGAGGCCGGAACGCACCGCTATTGATCGGGGCAAGCCTTACGAAATTGTAAGCTTGCTGTAAGTGGATTCGATGGGAGAAAACATCCCCCTTCCTTACAATGAAGGTGTACTGCAAGGCAAGGGGGAATGTAGCATGAACCAGCTTTCCGTCCCGGTAGGGGGAAACGCGAATCCATATGCAGCAGCAACCGTAAACCAGCCAGCGCGAAAGCGGGCATGGTCGTGGAAAAAAAGAGCGGGCATTTTGCTCGTTTTCATGTTGATTGTCACGATTTTGACTCCGGTTGTCTTGACCTGGGCCGGCAACTGGTGGATCGATGACCAAAAGCTGGCGGCTGTGCAGCACCCGGCTCACGGTGCCTACGTCAAGCTCGACGAGATGCCTGATTATGTCTGGAAGTCGTTCGTGGCAATTGAAGATCATCGGTACATGCAGCATCCGGGAGTCGATCCGTACGGGCTTGCCCGGGCGATCTGGATCGATGTTCGCGAAGGTGCCTACGTGCAGGGGGGCAGCACGATCACGATGCAGCTCGCCCGCAACCTGTTTTTGACCCATGACAAAACGATGGGCAGAAAAGTCAAGGAAATGGCGATTGCCTTGCAACTGGAACAGCGCTACAGCAAAAAAGAGCTGCTGGAAATGTACCTGAACGTGATTTACTTCGGACACGGGCACTACGGCATCGGCGAAGCTGCCCAGTTTTACTTCAACAAATCTGCGGCAACAGCAGGGGGAAAAGTTCCGCTGACGATCGGGGAAACCGCGATCCTCGCGTCTTTGCCAAAGGCGCCGGAAGCGTATTCGCCTGTGAAGCATTGGGAAAAGGCCAAGTCCCGCCAGGCCGTTGTCCTGAACAGAATGGCGGAGTTGAACCTCATCGATCAAGAGACGCTCAAAGCGGCCAAGCTGGAAAGCGTAGTGGTTACGGGAGCGAAAAACAGCAAGGGCAAGTCTTCGCTGTAACTCCATCCTTACACGATTAATGAAGCGAGGCTCGGTCTTCTGTCTGAAAGGCAGGGGGCCGGGCTTTTTTTGCGGGGGGGCACTCGTCAGTTACAGAGGAGGCGGCAGGGTTGCTGTTCACTCATCTGTCGAAGGGCAGGCAGTAGGGTTGTAGCTGTTTGCTCATCAGTCACAGGGCAGGCAGTAGGGGTTGTAGCTGTTCACTCATCTGTCGCAGAGCGTGCGGCATGGATGAGCTGTGCTCTCACCCATATCCCGAACGCTGCATAAAGTAAGGGGAGGAATTACAGGAAGGAGCCACGAGTGTCATGAGTGCGTATCCATATCAGCCCCAGTCCCAGCCGGGATCAAACACCCCGTCGATGACGTCGTTGATTGACCCGTTCGTGTATCAAACGTTGTTAGGCGTTGTGCAGCGTGATGTTACCATCCAAACGACGCAAGGAAACCTCCGAGGAAACGTAGTCAACGTCCTGCCCGACCACGTCGTTTTGCGAGTCGGCGGCTCTACGTTTTTCGTGCGCATACAGCAAATCGTCTGGGTCATGCCGAGTTAGTGACATGATACAACCTTTCCCCCTCATAAAACAGTAAAGACAGGAGGATGACGGGGGAGGGAATCGCGTTGTTTACACGGATTAACCGATTGGCTATCGAGCTTCCGGAGCCGGAATACGGAGACGCCAACGCCGCTGCGGCCGTCCAGGAGCTATTGGGCGGCCGTTTTGGCGAGATGTCGACTTTGAACAACTATTTGTATCAATCGTTCAATTTTCGCGGGAAAAGAAAGCTGAAGCCGTTTTACGACCTCGTCGCGAGCATCACGGCAGAAGAGGTAGGGCACGTCGAGCTGGTATCCAATGCGATCAACTTGTGCATGAAAGGCATTACGCGGCCTGGCGATCCCGACACTACACCGCTCGCCAACGGCTTGAACAAGCGCAACACATATCATTTCATTGCCTCGGCACAGACCGCGCTGCCCGGTGATTCGATGGGCAAATCGTGGACGGGCGACTACGTGTTCACCAGCGGCAATCTCGTGCTTGATCTGCTGCACAACTTTTTTCTCGAATGCGGGGCGCGCACCCACAAAATGCGCGTGTACCAGATGACTGATCACCCGACGGCACGAGCGATGATTGGCTATTTGCTCGTCAGAGGCGGCGTGCATGTGGTGGCCTACGCCAAGGCGCTGGAAATTGCTACGGGAGTCGATTTGACGAAAATGCTTCCTGTCCCGGACTTGGACAACGAGCAGTTTGACGCGACTCATCCGTATATTGCCATGGGGCTAAACCGCAAGCTGTTTACGTTCAGCTACCAGGACTATCAGGATATCGCGATGATCTGGCGCGGACCTTTGCCGGACGGATCAACCGCGGAGGTCATTCAAGGCGTCCCGGATGGCGGGCCTGTTCCCGATCTGGATGAATTGCCGGAGGAGTTTGCGCCAGGGGTGTCGCGGGAAGACTTTTTGGAAATTGCCAAACGGTTGCAGCGATCAGCCGGGCTGTAGGGGAAAAAGAGGATGAACGCAAAGGCAAAACAAAGACCAATCAGCTTGAGTTCGCCAGGGCGAGGGCTGATTGGTCGATTGCTTTTTTAGGGGAGTCAGGTCAGGTTGTGCGATTGACCGCTTTCTCCAGCGCATCTTCGAGGACGTGGGCGTATTGCATCGTCGTCTCGATTTTCGAGTGTCCCAACTGCGCTTGCAGCTGGTGAGGGTCGGGATTCAGCCGCAAAAACTGGGTGGCAAAGCTGTGCCGCAGCTTGTGGACGGACAGATCAGGGATCCCGAATGCTTTCGCGTATTTTTTGACCAGCTTTTGTACCGAGCGCACTTCGATTCGGTGGCCGTGCGGCTTCGTTGGCGATACGGCGAGGAAAACAGCGTCCTCCTGGGAGCCAGGATGATACTTGTCGCGCAGAGCCAGGTAACGGCCGAGATACTCCTTGCCCCAGTCGCTGAAAAAGGGAGCGTCTTCCTTCTTGCCTTTTCTGATCATTTTCAACTGATTTTTTTCCATGACGATGTCGGACAAGTCCAGGCTGACGATCTCCGAGACGCGAAACCCGCCAGAGAGAATCAGCGCGATCATTGCCGTATCCCGGTCGCGATTTTGCAGGTGGTACTGCCGCTTTTTTTCCGTGTCACAGTGGGCGAGGTAGCCGTTGTAAACAAAATCGACGAACTGATAAATTTCATCGTCGATCAAAATTTTGGCCCGGATGGCGTGGGCGCGGGCGAGCGGTGTCATCTCTGTTGCGTCCAGCTCGATTTTGGCCAGGACATTGCGCTTCAAATACGCCTCGCCATGCTCGTCTTCCGCCAGCGCCGCTAAATAATGAAACAACGACTTCAGGCTGGAAATTTTTCGGCTGATCGTCCGGTCGCTGTACTCTTTTTTCGCGCTGCGCGTCGGGTTGGTCAGCAGGGCGGCGCGTTCGTACAAATGCGATTCTTGCAAGTACAAGACGTAGCTTTCGATCGTCTCCTTTTTCAGCTCGTTCAGGTCAGAGAGGGGCATGTCCTTGAGCTCTGTCGCCTGCGTCAAACCTTCTGTCATCATCCAGCGAAAGAAAAAGGCGATGTCGCGCAAATACCCGAGCAAGGTGGAAGGGGAGCTTTTTTTCGTCTTTTTATGGTCGATAAATTTTTCTACATACCAGGGAAAAGACCCGATTGTCTGGAGCAGTTGCAAGGCATCTCGCTGCTTGGTTACGGACATGTGATCCACCGCCCTCCAAAGATTGGAATAGTTGTATACGAACATATATTCTAGCAAAAAGGAAACGTTCTGGGAATTGCAAATTGCGCTATTTACAGTCATGATGAGAAAAAGTAAAGTAGAAAAGTAAATAAAACGTAATCGTTACGATTATTTCGCGGGAGGAATGTTCATTGGCAACGTGGGATTTGTCTCAAACGCGTCACCATGTGTTGCTCTGCAATGGCGGGAGCTGTATGCGCAACGGGGGCGAGGAAGTGACGGTAGCGCTGCGGGAGGCGATCACCGAGGCTGGTCTGGACGACTATGTACATACGAGCCGCACGCGTTGCAACGGGCGCTGTGAGGATGCCTGTGTCGTAGTCGTCTATCCGGAAGGCATCTGGTATCAGAACGTGACCCCGGAAGACGCCAAGCAGATGGTCGATCAGCATTTTCGCCTGGGTCAACCGATCGAAGCTTTGATGACGCATCGCTTTGCAGGGGATGGATTTGCCCGCACATCCGATGCCAAACCGGGGATGTTGAAATCGGCCAAAGCGAAAAAGTAAGCAAGAGCCACGCTCCACTGGAAAAGAGGAGGGTGGTTTTTTGTTGCGCGGCTTTTGTCTAAGATTCCAACAAAAGGAGAACTTATGTAGGAATAGGTCTTTCTGCGATTTGCCTGAAAGCGTCATCAAATATGTCTTTGTGATATGGACATTTAAAGAAAATGGTGGTAACCTATTAGTAAATAAGGTTGATTTAAAGGGATTTTCATAAGAAAAATATGTCCGCGTAGGGTGCACATTTGTTTTCGTGGGAATTACTTCCACGATGGTCAGATGTAAGGCCCGATGGCTGGATGCTGGAGGGATTCTCGTTGGCGAGCAAAACATTGGAGCATTTTTTACACGAAAATCTGGCTGATTTGAAAAGCAAAGGTCTGTACAACGTCATCGATCCTTTGCAAAGCGCAAACGGCCCTGTCATCACCATTGCGGGAAAAGAACTGGTTAACCTGTCTTCCAACAACTATTTGGGACTGGCAACAGACCAGCGCCTGATCGAAGCGGCGACTGCTGCTGCGCAAAAATACGGAGTTGGAGCAGGGGCGGTTCGCACCATCAATGGTACGCTTGATCTGCATGTCAAACTCGAAGAAAAACTCGCTGCCTTCAAGCATACAGAAGCAGCCATCGCTTATCAGTCCGGCTTTAACTGCAACATGGCAGCTATTTCTGCCGTGATGGACAAGGACGATGCGATTTTGTCAGACGAGCTGAACCATGCGTCGATCATCGACGGCTGCCGTCTGTCGCGCGCGCAAATCATTCGCGTTAACCACTCCGACATCGACGACCTTCGCGCCAAGGCGAAAGAAGCGAAAGAGTCCGGTAAATATAAAAAACTGATGGTCATCACCGATGGCGTCTTCTCGATGGATGGCGATATTGCCAAGCTGCCGGAAATCGTCGAGGTGGCCGAAGAATTTGACCTCATTACGTATGTAGATGATGCTCACGGTTCCGGCGTGCTCGGAAAAGGCGCTGGAACAGTCAAGCATTTTGGCTTGTCCGATAAAATTGACTTCCAGATCGGTACGCTCTCGAAAGCGATCGGGGTAGTCGGCGGTTATGTCGCTGGACGCCAGGAGTTGATTGACTGGCTCAAAGTACGCAGCAGACCGTTCCTGTTCTCCACTGCATTGACGCCAGCCGACGTGGCTGCAAGCATCGCCGCTATTGAAATTTTGCAAAGCAGCACAGAGCTTCACGACAAGCTGTGGGATAACGGCCACTATTTGAAAAAAGGCTTGAAAGAGCTTGGCTTCAACATCGGAGCGAGCGAAACACCGATCACGCCTTGCATCATTGGCGACGAACAACAGACACAGGAGTTCAGCAAACGCCTGTACGAAGCGGGCGTGTACGCCAAGGCGATCGTGTTCCCGACCGTGCCAAAAGGAACAGGCCGTGTACGCAACATGCCGACTGCCGCTCACACCAAGGAAATGCTGGATCGCGCCCTTGGCATCTATGAAAAAGTTGGGAAAGAAATGGGGATCCTGTCATGAAAAAGATATTAGTTACGGGAGCATTGGGGCAAATCGGTTCTGAGCTGATCATGAAGCTGCGCGAAGTTTACGGAGCCGATCAGGTTGTCGCGACAGATATCCGCAAAAAAGAAGCTGACCCTGTGGTGGATTCCGGGCCATTCGAGATTTTGGATGTAACGGACGGAAATCGCATGTTCGAGCTGGCGAAAACCCATCAGGTCGATACGATCATGCATTTGGCTGCACTGCTTTCGGCTACCGCTGAAGCGAAACCGCTGCTTGCCTGGAACCTGAACATGGGCGGACTGGTCAACGCGCTGGAAGCAGCTCGCGAGCTGAACTGCCAGTTTTTCACCCCTAGTTCCATCGGCGCATTCGGGCCGTCCACGCCAAAAGACAACACGCCACAGGACACGATCCAACGCCCGACGACGATGTACGGGGTCAACAAAGTGTCCGGAGAGCTGCTGTGCGATTACTACTACCAAAAGTTTGGCGTCGATACGCGCGGCGTTCGTTTTCCGGGACTGATCTCTTACGTGGCGCCTCCAGGCGGGGGAACGACCGATTACGCGGTAGATATTTACTACAAAGCGATTCTCGACGGGGCTTACACTTCCTACATCGGCAAAGGCACGTACATGGACATGATGTACATGCCCGATGCTTTGAACGCGATCATCGCGTTGATGGAAGCAGACCCATCCAAGCTCATTCACCGCAACGCGTTCAACGTAACGGCGATGAGCATCGAGCCGGAAGATGTAGCGGCAGCGATCCGCAAGCACATCCCGACGTTTGCGCTCTCGTACGACGTAGACCCGGTGCGTCAGGCGATCGCCGACAGCTGGCCTAACTCGATTGACGCGACAGCAGCGATGAATGAGTGGGGCTTCAAAGCCGAATTTGATCTCGAAAAAATGACCGAAGACATGCTGACCAAACTGCGGGGAAAGCTGCTGCAGCAGGTTGGCTAAACGAATAGCATCAAAGAGGAAACCGTCGCTTTGCGTAACAGGCAAAGCGACGGTTTTTTTATGGCATTGGCCGGAGCAGCGCGAATCAGGTTGCTTCGTCAAACGGATTGAGTTATAGTAGTCATATTTATTACAACTAAAAAGGGTGTTGTTATGGAGCTGCTACTGGACAAGTTTGAGGAAATCGGTTTTTCCAAAAATGAAGCAAAAGTATACGTGACATTGCTGAAAGAACCGCTGCAAAACGGGTACGAAATCAGCAAAAAGAGCGGGGTTCCCAGATCGATGGTGTACGCGGTTATTGCCAAGCTGGTGAGCAAGCAGGCTGTCATCGAACTGCGGACAGAGCCGCCAACGTATCGGCCTGTGCCGATCAAGGAACTGATGGCGAATCTGAAAAAGCAGCATGTCGAGACGATTGACTATTTGGAGCAAGAGCTGCAAGCGATGGAAAAGCCCGTGGAGGTTCACGTGATCAGGCACATGGAGGAGCGGGCGAAAATTTTGTCCGCCATGCAAAGCTTGCTCACACAAGCAAAAGAGGAAGTGTGGCTGTCGGCGTGGGAAGAGGAGCTGGATGAATTGAAGGGGGCGGCCGAGGCGGCACAAGCGCAAGGAATCAGGCTGTTCTCCCTGTTGTTTGCCGATCAAAAAACGGCTTCTTTCGGCAACGCCTTCTATCACGAAGAAACTTCCGCGATCGAAAAACGGCGCATGGGCCAGCGACTGACCATCGTGATCCAGGACGACCAGCAGGTGTTGATCGCCAGCTTCCTCGATGGCCGCGTGCCACAAGCGATTCAGACGACAGATCCGATGCTGATTTTGCTTGCCAAGGAGTACATTCGCCACGATATGACGCTAAAAGCAGTGAGTGCGAAATGGGGCGTTGGCAACTTGGCAGACTTTTGCCAAAGCGATGAACGGTTGGCGTATATCGTTCACAGCGCAAGAAAATAAGCAGCGATTTTTCACATCGAGACAGACAAAACAGACAGGCAGGAGAGGAAAGAACAGATGATCGAATTTCGTTATGTGACAGAAGAACACGAGGCAGAGCTGGAGAGCGTGAAGCAGCTTTTCCGCGAATACACCGAGTCGCTCGGGCTTGACCTGGGCTTTCAGGACTTCGAAGCAGAATGCGAATCGTTACCTGGGAAGTATGCGGCTCCAGATGGGGTGCTGATCCTCGCGCTGGTAGACGGAGAAGCAGCGGGCTGCATCGCCCTGCGCAAAAGCGAGGAACGGATTTGCGAGATGAAAAGACTGTATGTGCGCGACCGATATCGCGGGTTGAAAATCGGCAGGGCGCTCGTGCAAAAAGTGATTGAGGCAGCGGAACAGCTTCCGTACGATTTCATGCGGCTCGATACGCTGGCGACGATGACGAGCGCGCAGGCGTTGTATCGGGCGTTCGGGTTTTCCGAGACGACGCCTTACATCTACAACCCGCTGGAAGGCGCCATGTTCATGGAGCGAAAATTGCGTTAGTGCGCTAGGCTAGAGGTTGCGTACGATCGTGGTCACCCCCGCTCTCACAAAATAAACCGCCTCCGCTGCACGTATCGTCAGCGGAGGCGGTTTTGCTGTTGTCCGTCAGGAAAGTTTGGCTCGCACCTGTTTCAGCTTGATCGCATTGGCGATGGCCGGCCACACATCGGTAGACTCGGAGCCTACATACCAGTAAGCCAGACCGCCGATTTGCCATTGCAGGCTTGCTTGAACCTTGAGGCCCAGCGAACGGCTTTCTTCCAGCCAAATCGAATGGGTCACCCCTTGTTTGCTGTACGCAGAGCGGTACTGTCCGAGGCTCGCATCCCATTTGGTGCTCGCTCTGTATTGCGAGAGCAGCTGATACGACTCGGGGATGCTGATATCGGTCGATTGCACGCCGCCTTTTGCCTGATACCAGTCTCTGGTGTAAAGCGGCAAACCGACGATCAATTTTTGCACCGGAATATCATCCAACAAATCTTCCGTCACTTTTTTCAACCACGGAAGCGAAGCGACGGAGCCGGCTTTCGGGCCACCCACCCAATGCTCCTCGTAAGCCATGACGATCAAATAGTCTGCGGCTTTTGCCAGTTTGGCAAAGTCGTAAGGTTCACTCCAATCGGTTTTGGTATCAGGTGGAATATCGACGGAGACGACAGCTCCTTTGGTTTGCAGCGCAGTTGACAGCTCCTGGATGAACAGCGTGAAGTTGTTGCGGTCAGCAGGTGAAAAGCCTTCAAAATCAACGTTGATGCCGTCCAGCTCGTACTTGTCCACAAAGGCAGCGAGCTTTTGCACGATTGCCTTGCGCTTGTCCGCACTGGACAGCGCTGCATGTGTGGCGGCGGAATCAAAGCGATTTCCGAACAAAGGCCAGATCTGTTTGCCGTTTGCGTGTGCCCAGTGAACGAGGGCAGCGTCGGAAAAGTCGCTGACCGTACCGTCTTTTTGCAGGAAGTACCAGCGTGGCGACAGCGTGTTGACACCGCTTTTCTTGACTTGGGCAATAAACTCGTCCGTGGTGGACTGGTATTGCCAGCCAAGCGAAACCAGCGGCGCTGACGTACCAGGTTTTTTGTTCAGCTCGGTCAAAATACGCTGCAAAATGACGGCTGTCTCTTCACGCGACAAGGCATCGTTCGGACGGAAGTTGCCTTCGTAGCCGACGAGCCACTTGTTCTGGAGCGCCTTGGCGACCGCAGCTTTTGCCCAGCTGGAGATGGAAGCGGCGTCGCTGACGGCTGGATTGGCTTGTGCCGGAACATTTTGCACGAGAGCCCGCACGAGAAAAGTCGCTGCTTCTTCGCGCGAGATCGTGCGTTTCGGTCCGAAGGCAGTAGCGCTGATCCCGCTTGAGATGCCTGCCGCAGCCGCTGCCTGCACCGAGCCGTACGCCCAGGAATTTTTCGCGACATCGGTGTAAGCGGGGATGTTGCTCGCAACAGGCTGGATGCCCAGCGTGCGTGTCAGCATCGCGACGAACTCGGCACGAGTGACCGGACGAGTCGGATGGAAATAGCCGTTTTCATCTCCTGCGATTACACCTGCCTCGTGCAAGGAGCGGATTTGCTCTTTGGCGTAGCTGTTGGCAATGTCCTTCAACGCTTTTGTGGAAGCGGTTGAGGCAGGGACGCCGACAGCCAGAGTCAGGCAGTATGTCAGAAATGCCAGAGAAACCAACCAAATATGTATGTTTTGTTTTTTCATCATACATCCAGTATAAGGAGACATAACCAATCTTTCATTGGTCATTTATTGGTAAGAGAACAGCCGGGAACTCTTTTGCGGAAATTCCGATATGGTATGATAAGGATTGGAATGAGAAGAGAGAGAAATGAAGAAGTGAGGCGGAAGAGAAATGGAAGATGTACTGATTATTGGCGGCGGGCCTTGCGGTCTGGCAGCAGCCATCGCTTGCAAAAAAGCCGGACTTGATCCGCTCATTATTGAAAAAGGGTCGCTTGTGCATTCCATTTATCGCTATCCGACGTACATGGTTTTTCACAGCACGCCGGACTTGCTGGAGATTGGCGGCATTCCTTTTGCCACAGCCAACGATAAACCGACCAGGCAAGAAGCGCTCAATTACTATCGGCTGGTAGCCTCCCGCGAGGACTTGCGCGTGCACGTATACGAAACCGTGACAGAAGCGAAGCGCGTGGGAGAAGGTTTTCACGTTACGACGACGGACCGTTTTTCCAAGACACATCACTACGAAGCGAAAAAGCTGGTCATCGCTACTGGCTACTTCGACAATCCGAATCGGTTGAACGTGCCGGGGGAAGACTTGCCGAAAGTTTCTTCTTTTTACAAGGAAGCGCACCCGTACGCCGGCTTGCAAGTGGCGATTGTGGGCGGCAACAACTCCGCTGTAGACGCCGCGATGGAACTGGAACGGGCAGGGGCGCATGTCACCGTCATCTGCCGCAGAACCGAGCTGTCAGACAAAGTCAAGGCGTGGACTCGTCCGGTGTTTGAAAGTCTCATAAAAAAAGGCCGCATCCAAATGTTTTTCGGAGCGACGGTTTCTGCTATTGAGGAACGGGCGATTCACGTCAATACGGCTGACGGTGAGATTACGCTTGCCAACGATCACGTTTTCGCGCTGATCGGCTATCGTCCCGACCGGACGTTCCTGCGGTCGCTCGGCGTGCAGACGGATGAGGAGACAGGCGTGCCAGCCCATGATCCCGAAACGATGGAAACGAACGTTCCGGGTCTGTACATAGCGGGCGTGATTGCGGCGGGCCACCACGCCAATGCCATTTTCATCGAAAACGGCAGATTTCACGGCGAAGGGATCGCCCGCCACATCGTCTCGCAAAACAACGCCTGACGAAAAATGTATTCGTGCTAGAACTGCCACTCCAGCTGTCTGCCGCCAATGAGGTGGTAGTGCAGGTGGAACACCGTTTGCTGTCCGTGTTTTCCGATGTTCGTCACGACGCGGAAGCCGGACTCGGTTACCTCCATGGTCTCGGCTACCTTTTGCAAGGAGAGGTGCAGGTGGCCGATCAGCTCTTTGTCCTCCGGTTCAATCGCCATTACGGACTGGATATGTTTTTTCGGGATGACCAGCACGTGGACTGGCGCGACAGGATTGATGTCATGAAAAGCGAGAACATGCTCGTCCTCGTACACTTTCTTGGAGGGAATGTCACCGTTGACGATTTTGCAAAAAAGGCAATCCATTTGTTTTTTCATCCTCTCTGAAATTTGAATAGTCACATGTCTAAAGCCTACTTCGTCACGGGAGTAGGCTTTACCTGTTGGAGAGGCGGAAGTTTTTGGGAGGGAAGCTTCCGACGCTTATGCTGCGATCTTGCTTGCGAAAAAACAAAACCCTCCACCCATTGCGGGAAGAGGGGAAATCTATTTATACATTCTTCTGAGGAGCGCATAGCATTTTTGCAGCAAAACTTTGCCAGGATGCCGGAAGCTGCTCCATGAGCGTGTCAACTTCCAGCGCGTCATGCGAAAAGTTTGCCCGATTCTTGCTGTGAATCGCCTGAGCTGTCCTTGCCTTCTCCAGTTCACATGGCTTCACCGCCGTTTATGAAAAGTCATGACTAGCTGTTCTTTACAGCTTATGTAAGCGGGCAAGAAAAAGCATGTGCTTATGCGGTTATGCAAACGTTTCTTCCAAAAACGCGAGCACTTCTTTCCACGAATGCTCGGACGCTTGCGCATTGTTTTTCGGCGTTCCTCCGTTCTGGGCGATTCGCGTCGTAGGAATGTACGGAAACCGAATGCCATGACCCGTGTCGGCGTAGCGCAAATGCACGACCGGATGGGCAAACTGCTTGGCCTTCAGCCGTGCTACCATGCGCTCGCAATGTTCGGCAGCAGGCCACCAGTGATCGTCGTCAGCGGAAAGCAGCAAAATCGGACCGTTGATCTGTTCCACAGGAATTTCGGCGTCCGCAAGCCACTCGCAGGCGCGCCACGCGTCTTTGTGAATTTGATCGATGCGTTGTCCGGCATCGAGCAGCTCGCGGAATTGGCGGGATTGCTCCTCTGTCCATGGAACGAATGGCAGAGGTTCGCCGCGAAACGACCAGGACGATTGCGGTGAAAATATTTCGGAATCGGCAAAAGCCCTGTCTGTCCCGATGTTGACGGTTGAGCTGGGGCTGGATGCGATGACGGCGTGGATACCCGGTTCGAGCGACGCGGTGACCAAAGCAAGCTCGGCGCCTTTGGAGCGGCCAAACACAGTTATTTTGTCAGGATGCACGGTTGGCTGCTGCTTGAGCCAATGCACGGCGCGCTGGACGTATTCAACCGGAATTTGCTGAATGTCCGTCGGCAAGTCGTCGCATTGAAAATAGGCGAGAGCAAGCGCCGGATAGCCGTGAGAGGCGAACAAGGCGGCAAATTGTGAACAGGAGCCGATCCCGCCCTCGCTGCCTCCCAGGACGAGCACGGCAGGCTTCGGCTCAGGGTGAGGCTTGCTGAAAAACAGACCGACCAGGCCGTCTTCCTTGACTTTTGTAATCGAGACGTCGCGGGAAACGAAAACGCGTTTGACAACAGCCTTGGCGACTGGTTTTTGATTGACTTCTGCCGTCAGGTGAATCTCGGTAGAGCGGGGAGTAAACTGGAAGTCATCGAGTGAATAGGCACTGTAAAAGCGCAGTGTTTGCACGTTCATCGACCAGAAAAGCCCCATCGGATCGATTCCTTCGTACGTTCCGAACAAGGGAGCCTGGGAGACGAGATCAACAGAGCCGTTCTCGTCTGCCTGAAAAATCGCATGGGAAGACGCTGTCAGTTCTCCTCCTGGCAATCCGTTCGTCAGGGTAGCGTTGAGCGTGATTAACTGATGCGGCTGAAAACCGCTTAGTGTAATATGGACAGGAACATCGAGCAAGGCCGTTGCTGGTGAAACATCGATCTGTGGATGCATCATACAGTCAACACTCCTCATCAACAATATGGGATTTTATGACACCGTAATTATAGTAGAATTCACAAATGCGCCACAGCAGCAAATGTGACGGAACGGTTAACTTGACTTCCAAATGAAGGTGTAACTATAATCATTACAACGAAAGGGTGACCGACATGAAAATCAGCAGCCGTTTTTCCATTGCGGTTCATATACTATCACTTCTCTCTATCGATGCAAACTCCCATCATACGTCCGAGTGGATCGCCGGAAGCGTGAATACGAATCCGGTCATTATCCGCCGGGTACTTGGCCAATTGAAAAAGGCGGGCCTGGTGAACGTCCGGGCCGGAGCAGGCGGCGCATCACTCGCCAAAGAGCTTGCGAGCATTACCTTGCTCGACATTTACCGGGCGGTTGAGGTCGTGGAAGAAGGCCAGCTTTTTCACATTCATGACCAGCCGAATCCAGCCTGTCCGGTGGGGGCGAACATCCAGTTCGTCCTGGAATTGATCCTGCTTCGTGCCGAGCATGCGATGGAAGCGATTTTGCAAAGCGTTACGATGCAGGAGCTAGTCTCGGATTTGCGGCAAAAGATTACGGAGCAGGCCAAGTAGAAAGTCTGCTAGTGCGACGGTGAACGGAAGGAATGCCCAGGTCGTTTCTGCGGTCGCGAGGATCGATAGAAAATCAGCAAGCCGCTTTGAAAAAACGGGACGGCAGGCGGCAAAGGACGGGATTAAGGGTAGAAATAGCCAACGGTAATAAGATATAATGAGAGTATTCAAAAAGCTGCAAAAAAACCCGACAACGGCGTCGGTTGCAGGTTTGACCGTATGATGAGCAGTTGGCACGTCCATTCTCTTAGCGGGAGGTGGAGTATTGCGTCAGCGTTACCGAATCATAATCATAGACGACGACCCCATCACGCGAATGGACCTGGTCGAGATGTTGCAGGAACAAGGCTACAACGTTGTGGCTGACGGGAAGAACGGCGAGGAAGCCGTTGCTCTGACGCAACTGTGGGACCCGCACCTCATCATCATGGATGTAAAAATGCCTGTTATGGATGGATTGACGGCAACAGGGATCATCAGAGGACAATCGGATGCATCCATCCTCCTGTTAACGGCATACAGTCACAAAGACGTGGTAGCAAAAGCGAAAACAAAAGGAGTTTGCGCGTTTTTGGTCAAGCCGGTCATGGAGGAGGAATTTCTCCCGGCGGTGGAAACGCTCCTTTTGGAAAAACAGCATACGCTTGAAAAGTGAATCGCAACAAAAGCAATGGCGCTTGAATGAAGACGGATGACCGTCTCCTTTTCCAGGCGTCTTTTTGACGTATACGGACGAAAGAAACAAGCGCAACGACGCGCTCGAAAAGCAGCAAGCATATCCCCGCCAGGCATATTTTGGGTAATATCATCCGCACGAACGCGGTTGCTCAATGATGAGCTGGTCTCACACGAATTTTTCCGGGGAGAAACGCGAAAGTATGCAGGATGGCCGTTTTCACTCAAAGAATGTCGGGCGGACAAAAAGTTCCACCAAAGAAAGCGAGTGAAGCGAGATGAAATTGGCATGCGTCATCCGTAAAGAACATTACCAGTTCACATCCGTTCGCGATGTATTGGCCAAAGCGAGCGAGGAGAAGTCAGGCGACCACATGAGCAAACTTGCTGCAAATTCCGCACTGGAGCGGATGGCAGCCAAAGTCGTACTGAGCGAGCTCCAACTCAAGGACATTTACGAAAATCCGGTGATTCCGTACGAAAAGGATGAGGTCACCCGGATTATTTACGACGATTTGAACTTGTCGATCTACGAGGAAATCAAAAACTGGACAGTGGGCGAGCTGCGCGAGTACGTGTTGTCCTTCTCGACGGGCATGCCGGAGCTTACCCGCATCAGTCGCGGTCTGACGAGCGAGATGATTGCTGCTACAGCCAAGCTGATGTCCAGCATTGACCTGGTGATGGCTTCGCAAAAAATGAAGCACCAGGCGTATTGCAACACGCTGATCGGCGAGCCGGGCAGACTGGCGTTCCGTTGTCAGCCCAACCACCCGATTGACGATCCGGAAGGCATTCTCGCCTCGATGAAAGAGGGCTTGTCTTACGGCTCCGGGGATGCTGTTATCGGAATCAACCCGAATAACGATTCCGTTGAAAGCGTTATCAAGCTGCTGAAAATGTCCCACGATTTTATGCAAAAATGGGAGATCCCGACGCAAAACTGCGTGCTCGCCCACATCACGACCCAGATGCAGGCGCTGCGCGGCGGCGCTCCTATCTCTTTGATGTTCCAGAGTCTGGCTGGCTCGCAGCGGGCGAATGACGCATTTGGCGTCTCCAAAGATTTGCTGGATGAAGCAATGGAATTGATGCTGCGCAAAGGAACGGCGTCGGGACCGAACGTGATGTATTTTGAAACCGGGCAAGGCTCGGAAGTGTCGCTGGACTCGCACGAAGGAGTGGACATGCAGACGCTGGAGGCGCGCACATACGGTTTTTGCCGTCACTGGAAGCCGTTCATGGTCAACAACGTCTCGGGCTTCATCGGGCCGGAAACGCTGTACGACGGCAGACAAATGATTCGCGCCGATCTGGAAGATTTGTTCATGGGCAAGCTGCACGGCCTGCCGATGGGAATTGCCCCTACCTATACCAACCACATGTACGCGGACCAAAACGACCAGGAGATCGCCGGAATGCTCACCACGCTTGGCGGAGCGAATTTTTACATGGGTGTGCCGGGCGGAGACGACGTCATGCTGAGCTATCAGGATACGAGCTATCACGACGATGCCAGCTACCGCGAGCTTTTGGGCTTGCGTCCGTTGCGCGAGTTTGAAAAATGGATGGAAAAAATGGGACTGATGGAAAACGGGCGGCTGACAGAGCGTGCGGGCGATCTATCGGTGTTCGACTAACGATTGGGGGAGGGCAAACACGATGAGACAGATCAACATGGATGACCTTGTCCAGCGGGTCATGGATGAGCTTTCCAAAAAGACGCAGGAAGTCATTCACTTCCCGGAGCAAAAAGTGCGCGGGGTAGACAATCCGAACAATGCGGAAGCGCTGGAGCGGGCGATGAACAGAACTCCGGCGCGGATCGGGATCGGCCGGACAGGCACGCGGATGAAGACAACCAGCTACTTGCAGTTCCGCATCGACCAGGCGGCAGCACATGACGCGGTGATGAAAGCAATCAGCCCGGAATGGCTTGCGCGTCTGCAACTTCCTGAGCTGCATTCCAGGGCGACGAGCATGCAGGAGTACCTGATGAACCTCGATTCGGGGCGAATGCTGTCCGATGAATCGGCGAAGTGGCTGGAACAGCATGGCGACAAAGGAAAAGACGTGCAGATCGTCATTTCCGACGGGCTTAGCACGTCTGCCTGCGAAGCGACCATTCCCGATTTGCTGCCCGCTCTGCAACAAGGCTTGGCGATGCGCAACATCAGCGTGGGCAAGCCGATCTTCATCAACAAAGGCCGCGTCTGGATTCAGGATCAGGTCGCCAAAATCGTCGGCTGCAAAGTCGTCATCTCCCTGATCGGGGAAAGACCGGGACTCGCGACGGCAGAAAGTCTCAGCGCTTACATGATTTACAAACCGGATGCGAATACGGTAGAATCGGATCGTACGGTTATTTCTAATATTCACCGGGGCGGGACTCTGCCGATTGAAGCAGGAGCTTATCTTGCAGAGCTTTTGGAGGAAATTTTGAAGTATCAGGCGAGCGGCGTAAAATATATGCAGCTTCGCGCCAAAAACGGCTAGATTACTACTGGCGAATCCTCCGGTCTTGCACTAGAATACATAGAAGATAACCAATTTCTATGAGGAGTTGCTACGCATGACCGAGCCAAACCAAAACGAACTGGAAACGAAAGAAGAAAAACCGGGAAAAATCAGTCTCCAGGAAGCGATGAAACGCAAATTGGCGGAAAAGAAACAGGCACAGGCGCAAGCAAACAGTCCTGTGAACCAAAAAGCGAAAAACCAATCGATGAAAAGCCAGCTGACCAAGAAGCCAAACAATCAGCGCAGACGTATGGGTGTCTAGTTTTTCCTCCAAACGAAAGAACGAACAAAGGAGAATTTGCAGCAGGGCAATTTGCTGCGGGTTCTCCTTTTTAAATAGGCTCCTCTGGAAGCGAAAAAAGGTGGAACGAGATTTGAAAGTAGAACGATTGCTGGCGATCGTCATGATGCTCCTGAACAAAAGGCGAATGAGCGCTCGCGAGCTTGCCGACCATTTTGAAGTGTCGCTGCGCACCGTATACCGTGATTTGGAGACGATCAATGCGGCGGGCATCCCGATTGTTGCCTATCCGGGCACAAGCGGAGGCTACGAAATCATGGAAAACTTTACGATCGATCGGCAATACCTTTCGGCCGACGAGCTGGTTGCCGTGATTGCCGCTTTGAAAGGCGTGCATTCTTCCACAGACGACAAGCAAATCGGTCAACTGCTGGAAAAAATCAAGGCATTGCTCGCAACGGCTCCGTCTGCCTTTCAAGGCGGGGAGCATCCGGTGGTGTACGACTTCAATCCGTGGGGCAGCACTCCGGCCATCGAGCAAAAAGTGAGCAGCTTGCGCGAGGCGATCCTGTGCCGCAAGCGAGTCAAAATCGTCTATACGAAAATGCAGGGCGAGTCGAGCGAACGGGTCATCGAGCCAGTGAGGCTGATCATCAAAGGCTACGTCTGGTACGTGTACGCCTTTTGCCAAAGCAAGCAAGAGTTTCGGCTGTTTCGGCTGTCGCGCATCGCTGATCTGGCGCTTTTGCCGGAGGAGTTTGCCGCCCGTGATTGCCAGCTGGAAAAGTTGCAATGGGAAGAGCAGTGGAATTGCGGGGAACGAATCGCGCTGGTTCTGCAATTTGCCCCGCGCGCTCACGTCCGGGTAAGAGACATGTTTGATCCGCAATCGATCGAGACGGCTCCTGATGGGAAAATGACGGTTCGCACGACGATGACAGACGATGAATGGCTGGCAGGCATGCTGCTCAGCTACGGGGATAGTCTGAAGGTGCTGGAGCCAGCTCACATCCGGCAAAGAATCGCGGATAGCGCCAAAAAAATAGCGGCATTTTATGGGGATGAGCCGGAACGTTGACAAACAGTTGTCAAGGTAGGGCAGTTATACTGGACGATGTAAGCTACTTTTTCCGGACAGGAGCGTGCAACAATATGAACCCCAAAATCGTCGAACTGGGCCACATGCGTGTAGCAGGATTGCAAATACGGACAACCAATGAAGCGGAGTGCGGGCCAAACGCGAAAATTGGAGCGCTATGGAATCGCTATTACCAGGAAGGTTATCCGGCGAGTACGCCAGGACAAAAGGACCCTGCTGTCGTGTTTGGCGTCTACGCTGACTACGAGAGCGACGAGAACGGGGCTTACTCCCTGCTCGTCGGAAAAGAAGTCGAGGCAGAAGCGCCGTTGCCTGCTGAACTGACTGTGAAGGAGATTCCTGCTTCCACGTATGCCGTCTTTACGACAAGAGTCGGCCCGACGGTGGAAGTGATCACGGAAGCGTGGAAGCATATATGGGAATGGTCCCAGCAGCCGGGTGTAACACGGACGTTTGTCGCCGATTTTGAGCTGTACGATGGCGTGCGTTGCGCGGACATGAATCAGGCGCAGATCGATATTTACATCGGCATCGCCGACGAGTAGTTTTTTGCACATGGTTTCTTCGCTCAGTCGCTTCCCCCGTCGGAAGCGATTGTTTGTTTTTTTCCATGATTTCTTCACAAGTTTCGTATACGCTTATAGGAACAGCATGTGAGAGGAGTCTGTATGCGTAGATGGATTGGTTGATGAATATAGAAGGCTTGGCCGAATGGATTCGCTCCTGGGGCGTGCTTGCGATCGTCGGCAGCATCGCGCTGAATATCGTGATCAGCGTGGCAGGCGTGCTGCCATCGATTTTTTTGTCCGGGGCAAATGCGGTTGTCTTCGGCCTGTACGGCGGTTTTTTCATCTCTTTGACTGGGGAGGTGCTGGGTGCGGGGATCGCCTTTTTCTTCTACCGCTATGTGATCAAAAAAGCTGACAAAAAACAGAAACTGGCGTCATTCCAATGGGTGTCGGCTATCAACGGCGCGACGAGAGGCAAGAAGACACTCGCTGTCGTTTTGTTGCGGCTCAATCCGCTGATCCCCTCGGGTGTGATCAATCTCGGCGCAGCCATGACGAATATGTCGTTCGCTGACTTTCTTCTGGCGACATTGCTCGGAAAAGTGCCTTCGATGGTGTTTGAGACGTTCGTCGGACACGATCTCATCTACTTTGGGGAAAACAAGCTGCGGCTTTTGCTTGCTCTCGTGGCGGGCGCCCTTGTCCTGTTGCTTTTCTGGCGGCGAAAACCAGCGCAATCCGAGCAAACCGGGCAATCTGAGCAGCCGTAAAAGAGAGGAAAGGAGGACAGGGCATGTCAACCATTTTGCTGGTCGATGACGAGACGCAAATTCTGGAAATTTTAACATCGTATTTGCAAAAAGACGGCTACCACGTGTTGACCGCGATGACAGGCGAAACCGCGATTCAGATCGCCGATTCGGCTGCGGTCGATTGCATCATTCTCGATTTGATGCTTCCCGATGTCAGCGGGGAAGAGGTTTGTCGGCGGATTCGCAAGCATTCCCGCGTCCCGATTTTGATGCTGACCGCAAAAAGTCAGGAGGCAGACCGGATTCATGGCTTGGAGATCGGTGCGGACGACTACTTGATCAAGCCGTTCAGTCCGCGCGAGCTGGTTGCTCGTGTGCGTGCTGTCATGCGGCGAGCGGGTGATTATTCAGCCCTGAGCGATGAGTTTGCGGCAGGGCAGCTCATCATTTCCATTCGCGACAAAACGATTCGCAAAAACAACATCGCGCTGGATGTCACTCCGAACGAGTATCGCTTGCTCACGACGCTGGCTCGCCATCCTGGGCGTACGTGGAGCAGGGACGAGCTGGTGCGCGAGGTGCTTGGCTACGATTTTGAAGGGTACGATCGCACGATTGACACGCATGTGAAAAATTTGCGGCAAAAAATCGAGGACGACCCGAAGCAGCCTGTCTACATTAAAACGATATACGGGCTGGGCTATCGGTTTGACGTCCCGGTGAAGAAATGAGGTTCGGATGAAACGGATTTGGCTGAAGCTGGCACTCGCCTTCATGGCAGTAGGCGTGGGGGCCGTCCTGATCACGACGCTGCTTGCCGTCAAAGAGATGGACGATCATTTTTTGATGTACACGGATGAAGTAAAGAGCCAACAGAGCGAGGAGATTGTCCAGGCAGCTTTGACAGCCTACCGGAACAGCAAAGGCTGGGACAGGCAAGCCTTTTGGCAGCTGGAAGCGATCTCCTCTGTGCTGGGTTTGCATCTCGTCCTGTACGATCCGCAGGGAAGCAAGCTGGGGGAATGGGGGCAAGTTACGGGTGCCGGAGCGGACTTCGACCGTGCGACCCAATCGATTACGCTGTACGATGACAAGCAGACAGTTGTGGGGCGCATCGGCATCAGCCACAAAGATCAAAATGCGTACAAGGCGCTGGAAGGACATTTCCAATGGGCTCATAAAAATACGGCGATTTGGACGACGGCAGTCCTGCTCGTGCTCGTTGTGCTGCTCTGTATCCCGCTGGCTCGCTCCATGGTCCGTCCGGTTGAGCAGGTGAGCGCGGCCGCGCAGCAAGTAGCGAGAGGGAACTTGCAGGTTCGCGTGCCTGCGCCTGAACAAAAAGACGAGATGGCTTCCCTCGTGCTGGCGTTCAACCATTTGGTGGCGAGTCTGAACGAGCAGGAAGAGCTGCGCAAAAGGCTTACTTCGGACATCGCCCACGAGCTGCGCACTCCGCTCAATACGCTGCTTGCGCAAACGGAAGGGATGATCGACGGAATCTGGGAAGCGAGCCCGAAGCATCTGGAGCGTACGCGCGCGGAAGTTTTGCGGTTGATTCGGCTGGTGAACGATTTGGATCAGGTGATCCAGGTAGAAGCGGGAGCGTTGCCGATCCGCCGCGAACCAGTCTTGCTGCGGGCCATCGTGGAGGAAGTCAGCGAAGCGATGCATGTCGCTTTTGCCCGTTCCGCGATTCAGTTTCAACTGGAAGGCGGACAGGACGCGTGGATTACGGGCGACAGGCAACGAATCGCGCAAGTCATCACCAACCTGTTGACGAACGCTTGCAAGCATACAGCGCCGAACGGTCGCATAGCCGTGACGATTGCAAAATCAGCAGATTCCGTCAGGCTGGACGTACGGGACAACGGCTCTGGAATCGCTCCGGCTGATCTGCCGCACGTCTTTGAACGGTTTTACCGGGGAGATCGCTCGCGTGCGCGAGAGCGGGGAGGAGCCGGTCTGGGGCTGACCATCGCCAAAGGGATCATGGAGGCGCACGGCGGGACGATTACGGTGGAAAGCAACCTCGGTGCAGGAACTGTGTTTACGCTGCTGTTTCCGGTGCGCTAGGCGGTTGTAAGCATATGATCCTGTCGCCACGAATCTCGCGGCGCGATATAATGAGAGCATCCATAGACAACGAGAGAGAAAGAGGAGGGGAGCTGTTTGTTTGATCTGGCGACAATGAGCACGTTTTTGGCGGTCGTGATCGGCCTTTTTTTAATTCCCGGCCCTGCGGTGCTGCTGACGGCTACACGGACTGTTCAGGGCGGCCGTCGGGCGGGCATCATGGCGGGACTCGGGATCGCGACGGGCGATTTCATTCACACGATTTTTGCCGCGGTTGGTTTGTCGGCGATCTTGATGACATCGGCATGGGCGTTCAACATCGTGAAAATCGCCGGGGCTGTGTACCTCGTCTATTTGGGCATCAAGGCGATCATGGAAAAGCCGAGCGATCCGCAGCTGCCGAAAGTGTCGCCTTTGCCGCCGGGCAAGGCGTATATGCAAGCAATCGTGGCTGAGCTGTTGAATCCGAAGACAGCCCTGTTTTTCCTCGCGTTTTTGCCGCAGTTCGTCCATCCCGAGCGGGGAGCATCTGTGGTGCAGTTTTTGATCCTGGGACTGATTTTTGCGATTCTCGGATTTTTTTACACGACGCTGATCGCCCTGTCGGTTCGTCCGCTGGGGCACTTGGTCAAGCGCATCTCCTGGCTCGGCCGCTGGAGCGGAAAAATCATCGGCTCCGTCTACATTTTGCTTGGCTTGAAAGTAGCTCTGCAACAAAAGTGAGGTTGGCCGCAGCCGCATGTTCGCGGTCGCTAGAGCCATCACAGCCGCTGGCAAGGCAACTGCACAGTGCGACAGCACGAAAAAGCACGAAAAACTCCCTCCTGCTGACACCGGACAATCTCGCCGGACGAAAGCGGAAGGGAGTTTTTTGCGCTATTTGGCTGCAAGCTGCGGGTCGGAGGATTGTGGTGACGCTTGCTTTCCGAGCTGGCCCGGCCTTTTCGTGCGAATGACGATAGCCGTAGCGAGCAAAGCGACCCCGTTGATGATGAACACGTAGCGGATCGGGATGATTCCGCCGAGCACGCCGCCCAGCACAGGGCCGAGCATGGTCGCCAGCTGGTTGACGGATTGGTTCAAACTGAACGCTCTGCCGCGGAACTCAGGGTCGGTCACCTTGACAATCATCGCGTTGATCGAAGGGTACACCGCGGCAAAAAACAAGCCGTACGCGAAGCGCAAAATCCCGAAGCCGGACAGACTGGTGAAGAAAAACTGCAACAGGTTGCCGACCGCGCCGCCAAGCAAGCCGATGAACAAAATTTTCGTGTAGCCGACTTTGCCGCCGAGCTTACCCCACTGCGGCGCAGCAATGACGGTAGCGATTCCGACCGCGGCGAAAATGATTCCGGCGCTGAGCGATGCTTCCTGCTGCGATGCGCCAAGCTGCAAGACGTACACCGTCAACAGCGGCTCCAGCAGCATGACGGAGATCGTCACCATCAGGCTAAGCCCGAGAATCGTCATCAGCGAGCGGTTGGCGATGGCCGAGCGCAAATCCTCCCGGACGTTGGAACGGCTGCCTGAGCGGTTCATATTCGTCTCCTTGACGAGGAAGGTAGCGATGAGTGCCGCTACGAGCACCACGCAGCCGGAGAAGAGGAACGCTTCCGCATTGCCCCATGCATGGCTGACGACTCCGCCGACCAGCGGCCCGACAATCCCGCCTGTTGCGCCGGAGGTAGCCATGACGCCGAGCGCGTAGCCGACGTTTTTTTCCGGAGTATTGGTGGCTACAAGGGCAATTGCTGCCGGAACATATCCAGCCAGAAGTCCCTGAAACACACGCAGTACCAGGAAAAGGTAAGGATCTGTAATAAAGTAAGTCAGGAAATACAGCAAAGCCAGGCTAAAACCGGAGCGGATCAACATCGGTTTTCGCCCGTATTTGTCTGCCAGCGAGCCCCAGTACGGCGAGATCAGGGCGCTGGCCAAAAACGTAATGCCGAACGAGATACCAGACCAGGCTTCCAAATGCTCGTGAACACCCAAAGATGTATGGAGGAAGATGGGCAAGAATGGTATGGAGATCGAGTAGGCCGTGCTGCAAAAAAAGACGCCGACCCATAGTACAAACAAATTGCGCTTCCATGAAAATTCCATCTTTCTGTCACAACCTTTGCCGCATAGAAGCAGGGGAATTTAATATTGATCATTCTAGCACTGGTTTTCCGTACTGACCAATCAAGAATTGTGATCGGACTATTGCAAAATTGAAATAAGCAAAAAACCTTGACGTTCGACAAGCATGAAAAAGTCGCATAAAAAACCCCTCTTTTCGCAAGCGAGCTGTGCGCTTTTGCCTGCAAAAAGAGGGGGCTGTCGGTGGTTAATGTCCAGCCGGAACGCTGATTCCGAGCTGATTCACGAGCTGTTTGCTTTCTTCGTTCAAACCTGTGATCACGACGAATTTATCCAGCTCGCGGTATTTGGCGACGACCTTGGAGATAGCGGTTACAGCTGACATATCCCAGACATGCGAGCGGGAAAAATCGATGACAATTTGCCCTGGATCATCCTGAAAATCAAATTGCTCGATAAAATGCGTCATCGTGCCGAAGAACAATTGCCCGGAAATGACGTACACTTTTTCGCCCAGCTCACTCTTGTACGAAGTGGAATGCAGCCGGGCCATTTTCCAGCCAAAAATCAGGGCGCTGAGCACGACGCCAGAGAGGACGCCTTTTGCCAAATCGTGTGTGGCTACGACGACGAGAACCGTTGCGACCATGACGACAGCATCGCCGAGCGGCATTTTTCGCAGGTCGAGCACAGACTTCCAGTTGAAAGTGCCGATGGAAACCATCACCATGACGCCGACGAGCGCGGCCATCGGGATTTGTTTCACGACATCGCCCAAGACGAGAATCAAAAACAGCAAAAACACGCCGGCTACCAATGTGGACAAGCGGCCTCGCCCGCCAGATTTGACGTTGATCACAGACTGGCCGATCATGGCACAACCCGCCATCCCGCCGAAAAATCCGGTGACAATGTTGGCGATTCCTTGCCCTTTGACTTCCTTGTTTTTATCGCTGCGCGTATCCGTCATCTCATCGAGAATCGCCGCAGTCATGAGCGATTCCAAAATCCCGACCAGTGCGAGCGGAAGCGAATACGGCAAAATGATCAAAAGCGTTTCCATGTCGAGCGGCACCACAGGGGCGTGAAACAGCGGGAGCTGGCGCGTGATCTCGCCCATGTCGCCGACTGTGCGCATATCCAGTCCACAGAGGATGGTCAGGGCAGTCATGAAGACAATCGCGACGAGAGCAGACGGTACTGCTTTGGTCAGGCGCGGCAACAAGTAAATAATCGCGAGCGTCCCTGCCAGCATGGCGTACATCGTCCACGATGCCCCGACAAAATGCGGCAGTTGCGCCATGAAAATGAGAATCGCAAGCGCGTTGACAAACCCGATCACAACGGTGTGCGGGACAAAAGTCATCAGGCGACCGATTTTACAGGCGCCGAATACGATTTGCAAAAGTCCGGTCAGGATAGTGGCTGCAAACAAATACTCGATCCCGTGTTCCTTGACGAGCGTAATCATCAGCAGGGCCATGGCACCCGTCGCAGCCGAGATCATCCCGGGACGCCCGCCGACAAACGCAATCGTCACGGCAATGCAAAAAGACGCGTACAAGCCGACCATCGGATCGACCCCGGCAATAATCGAGAAGGCAATCGCTTCGGGAATCAAAGCGAGCGCGACGGTAACGCCAGCCAGCACGTCAGCGCGGACGTTTGCGAACCAGTCCAGTTTCCATTGGGTAAGATTCAAAACGGTACCTCTTTTCTGTTCAGTATGGTGACTTTCCCCTTTCAGAAAAGTCGGGGCCGTTTTTCACAAGTCACTATTATAAGAAAAACCCCTCACGATATCCAGCCTTTTTTGTTCAGGTGCAGACAAGGGCAGCAGAAGCAGCCGGAGGGGTTCCTGCTTATCGCGATCTGTCGCGCCTAGCAGAAGGAAGCTCGCGTCCAACCGGGAAAGCGTACAATGGCCAGAAACGAAACGGCTCGAAATGGCTGGCCGTTTCTTCTTGTTCGAAGCGGATGCTTTTTCGGGCTTTCTTTGGATAGGGGCGATCGTCCCGTCTTTGGCGAAGTGCCGTGCCGCTTTGCCGCCGGAAAGATATATTGGCAAAAGAGACACTGGCAAGGCTACTTTGCACAGGAAAGGGGATTAACGCTTATGCCGTTTCACTCCTCCAAGTGGGCATTGCACAACTATTACTCCCGTTCCGCAAGTTTGAGAAGGTATTTGCCGCCCACTGCGATATTCAGCCGCAAAACGCTGCGCGATTACATGTCCCGTTATTCCTCCGTATTCATCAAGCCGGACAACGAGCACATGGGCAGGGGCGTAATCAAGGCGTGGAAGGAAAAGGGCCGCTACACATTTGTGAAAGAAAAGGGTTCCCAAAAGCACGCCAGCTCGATTGATCAACTGTACAAAAAGGTTCGCCAAAAAAGCGGCAGCACCCGGCATATTATCCAAAAAACCATTCCGCTCGCCAAAGTGCACGGCAGGCGGTTTGATATCCGGGTCATGATGATGCGCAATGCCGCCGGGAAGTGGGAATTTGCCGCGATGCTGGCAAAAGTGGCAGGGAAGGACAGCATCATTACGAATGTGCGCCGCGGGGGCGGTTATGCGCTGAAAGTCAGCACGGCTCTGGCTCCGACACTGTCCAAGGCACAAATCGAGCGTGTCACGAAGCGGCTGATCCAGCTTGGATACGAGATCAGCGCACATTTTAACCAGTTCAAGCGCCGCTCTGAGCTGGGCATCGACTTCGCCGTGGATCGTTCAGGGCGAATTTATTTGATCGAAGTGAATCATGAGGTTCCTTCGCATGTCCTGTTTTTGCGCTTGAAGGACAAAGCGCCTTATCGCAATATAAGACGATTGGCACGCGCCTATCGAAACAGGAAGAAATGAGACAGCGAGCGCAAAAGGCCGTCCGGTCTTTTGCTTTTCCAAAGCAGACAAGCCCACCTGGCAAACTGCACTTTCAGCAAATCACTGGCAAATTCCTGATCGATCTTCAAAAGAAATCCAGCTATAATGAAAATGATTTTCAAAAACATTGGGGAGCTGTGTTTATGTAGCTTGTCAACGAGAGAGGAGTGGCTGCGATGCTTCGCAGATTTTTTTCTTATTACCGGCCTTATCGCGGATTGTTTGTGCTCGATTTTACGTGCGCGATTTTCGTCGCTCTTCTGGAGCTGGGATTCCCGCTTGCTGTGAACATGGTTGTCGACCAGCTTTTGCCAAGCAAAGACTGGGAGCTGATCATGTGGGCCTGTCTCGGGCTGCTCGTCCTGTACGCAATCAATGCCGGGATGAACTACGTCGTGACGTATTGGGGGCACATGCTAGGCATTAACATCGAGACGGATATGCGCAAACAGTTGTATGACCATATCCAGAAGCTGTCCTTCCGCTTTTTCGACAATACGAAGACAGGACATCTGTTGTCTCGCCTGACCAATGACTTGATGGAAATTGGCGAGGTTGCCCACCACGGGCCGGAGGATTTGTTCATTGCAATCATGACGCTGGTTGGAGCCTTTATTTTGATGTTCAGCATCAATGAAGAAATGGCGTTGCTTACGTTTGTGGTGATCCCCATCATGACGTTTTTTGTCGTGTACTTCAACCGCAAAATGACGAAAGCTTTCCACCGCTTGTATGGCGACATGGCTGATTTCAATGCCCGCGTCGAAGACAATGTGGGCGGTATGCGCGTGATTCAGGCATTCGCCAACGAAAGCTTTGAAAAGGAGCGCTTTGCGGAAAACAACCTGCGCTTTCGCCTGACCAAGCTGTTGTCCTACAAAATCATGGCGCAAAACGCTTCGGTCAGCTACATTTTGATGCGTCTGGTCATTTTGTTCGTGCTGATTTGCGGAAGCTGGTTCGTCATCGAAGGTTCGCTTTCCTACGGGGAGTTTGTCGCGTTTTTGCTGTTGACGAACGTCTTTTTCCGCCCGTTGGAAAAAATCAACGCGATCATCGAAAGTTACCCGAAAGGCATTGCCGGTTTCAAGCGTTACATAGAAATCATGGATACGGCGCCTGATATTGCCGATGCTCCCGATGCCGTCAAGGTCGAGGCACTTGCGGGCGATATCGAATACAAGGGTGTTTCGTTCGGTTACGAGCACGAAGCGAATGTGTTGCAAAAGATCGATTTGCAGATTCGCGCAGGGGAAACGGTAGCTTTTGTCGGCCCGTCCGGCGCTGGGAAGACGACATTGTGCAGCTTGCTGCCGCGTTTTTACGAGGTGCAGGATGGCAGCATTACGATCGACGGGCTGGATATCCGCAAAATGACATTGGCTTCGCTGCGCAGCCAGATCGGGATCGTACAGCAGGACGTGTTCTTGTTCTCTGGCACGATCCGGGAAAATATCGCCTACGGCAAGCAGCAGGCATCGGAAGAAGAGATTTGGCAGGCAGCACGGCGAGCCAAGCTGGAAGATTTTATCCGCTCGCAGCCGACTGGTTTGGATACTGTTATCGGCGAGCGCGGCGTGAAGCTGTCCGGGGGGCAAAAACAACGGCTCGCGATTGCCCGCATGTTCTTGAAAAACCCGCCGATTCTCATCCTGGACGAAGCGACCTCGGCGCTGGACACGGAGACGGAAGCAGCGATCCAGCAATCGCTTGCGGAATTGTCGCAAGGCCGGACGACACTGGTGATTGCCCACCGCTTGGCGACGATCAAAAATGCCGATCGCATCGTTGTCGTGACAGAGCAAGGCATCACAGAGCAGGGGAACCATGAGCAGCTGCTGGCCCAGGACGGCATTTACAGCCGGTTGTACCACGCGCAGTTCGGTTCGTACCTGGAGCAGACGCAGAGCGCTTTTTCCAGATAAGCCATTTTTCGTGTACTGCGGTGAAGAGGGCACCTTCATGGGTGTCACCCTTGCCGTTTTCCCCAACCGAAAAAAGAAAGGAAGATCATGCTTGTTAAGCTGGAACGAACATTTTTTAGCAGAGCATTTTCGCCTGACGTCAGAGCTGAGAGCGGATACGCTGCTTTCCATGAAAGCGAGCGATCTGGTGAAGCCGGAAAACATGGATCAGCTGGTCAGCCTGTATGCTCCGCTCATCAAGGCCAACGACAGCAAACCTGTCGGCACGTACATCGGGGGCTGGCTGGGCGGCGTGGCGCTCGGATTGCAGTACATGCAGTCGGTGTGGAACGTTTCGCTCCACCTGTCGCTCGATCAACTGACTGTGCAGCTTTACGTTGCAGATGACTATGCCCAGTTTTCCTTTGTCGTAGACGAATGGAACAAAGTCGAGGCACCGGAAACCGGGCGTGCAGCTTGGCTGGATCAGCAATACCGCGCGTTTTACCAGCATAGTTTGCGACCGTTGATCCAGTCGCTTGCCAAGGCTACGGATAACCCGGAAAAGCTGATCTGGGGTCAGTTGCCGACCAGATTCAATTACTATCTGGATTACTTCGTCGAGCAGAGTCAAGACGAGCGCGTCCGGCAGCATTTGCGTGATGACTACGACTCGCTCTGTCGGCAGCTCGAAGGAGCGTGCTTCGGTCTGGACAAAAATCCGTTCGACGTAAAAGTGCGTTGGGTGGAAGACATGCGCGATCCGAGCAAGAAGGTACGCCTGAAAAATCAATGCTGTTTGTACTATCAGACCGGTGAAGGACAATATTGCTATACGTGTCCGCGGCTGAAGGAAGACGCGCGCGCCGTTCGCAGACAAGCGGCCTTGCAAGCTTGAGCAAGCGAAAGAGCATGGCAAAAAGCACCCTCTTCTTGTGAGAGGGTGTTTGTCGTTGTTGCGGATATCTGGACAGGGTATGCATTCTTCCTATAAAGTAGAAAGAGAGAAAGAGTCAGAATAGTTCGGAATTGCAAAGCTTGAAATGGCTGATCGTGCTTGATGACTAACCAATAGGAGGGAAGTGGTTCGTATTCAAACAATGGACCAGGATGAGCAGAAGCAGAGTGATGAAGACTTGTATCAAGCGATTGTGAACCGCAAGCTCACGCTCCATTACCAGCCTTTTTTCGATTTGAGAACGGGAGGAATGAGGGGGGTGGAGGCGCTTGTCCAATGGCACCACCCAAAGCGGGGATTTTTGTCGCCGAAAGCATTGCTTGGGCTTGCCAAAAGGAGCGGAGTGGTGCATCTGCTGGAAGAATGGGTCTTGCGGGCAGCGTGCGAGCAGTGCAAGCAGTGGATTGATGCCGGTTTTGGGCCGTTGGTCATAGCGGTTAATTTGTCCGCGCATGCTTTTGAGTCTGTCGGACTGGCGGACACCGTCCAGGCGATTCTCCGCGATTGTCAATTGCCTGCCCGCTATCTGGAACTGGAAATTACGGAAGAGGCAAAGACGCATGGGGAGAGGATGATGGTGCTTTCCCAACTGAAGCAGCTTGGCGTCCAGGTAAGTCTGGACCACTTTGGGAGAGGCGCCAGCTCTATCTCGGTTATCTCGCGCATGCCTTTGGATAAGTTGAAAATAGATTCCTCCCTGATCCAGCAAGCGACGACAGATTCTGCTCAGGAGATGGCGGTCAAATCGCTTTTGGCGGTCGCACGAGCCATGGATATCCAGGCGACAGTCGATGGCGTAGAGCATCGCGAGCAAGTGGAGCTTTTGCTGAAACTGGATTGCGATCTCGCACAAGGTCATTATTTTTGTGAACCGCTTTCGGCCGACGAGCTGGAAGTGCGAATGCGAGAACAAGGAAAAGCCATGCTTGACCTGGCCGTGCATGCACACAAGGAGCGGGGCGAGCCTTTCGTCTACTTGCGAGAGGTGATGCGCAATCAGCAAGGAATGACATTTACGTTTCGCAAACAGGACGCGACGTTCATCCACACGTTTTGCGCCGGAGAATTGATCTATCGCATCGGCTTGACGCCAGAGCAAGTGGTAGGCAGCGAGTTGCGCGATATTTTACCGATGCAGGAGGCTCTGCGCAAGACGATGTATTACGAGCGGGCATGGAGTGGCGAAGAACATGTCACATACGAAGGTGTCGTCAATGGCGTCTGCTATCTGGCAGCCATGCGGCCGATTTTTCGCGATGGCCGTGTGAAGGAAGTGATTGCCTCCTGTGTCGACATCACCGAACTGAAAAAAGCAGAAGAAGCAAAGCGGGTAAGCGAAGCCAAGTACCGTCTGATAGCGGAAAACATATCGGATATGATCGTGGTCATCGATTGCCACGGATATGTTACATACGTGTCGCCGTCCGTTCGCGCCGTGCTGGAGGTAGCTCCGGAAGTTCTCCTGCATCAAAACCTGCAAAACTTATTGCCAGCCGAACAGTTGAAACGGGTTTGGCAGACGTTTCAGGAAATTATGGAGTGGAAGCTGCCGCGGCTGATTACGTTCTCCTGCCAGCATAAAAATGGCAGCAAGCTCATTTTGGAGGCAAAAGGAACGCCTGTCCAGAGCGAGCAAGGAGAAGTGTCGCAAGTCGTTTTCATCATTCGCAACAGTACAGCCCAGGTGCAAGCGGAGGAGTTTTTGCGCAAAATGGACAAGCTGACGGTCGTTGGTCAGCTGGCCGCAGGAGTAGCGCACGAAATCAGAAATCCGGTTACCTCGATCAAAGGTTTCGTCCAGCTGTTGCGACGTGATCAATGGAAGAATGAATATTTCGATATCATGCTCGCGGAGTTTCACCAATTGGAAAGCATTTTGCGCGAGTTTGTGTTTTTGACCCAGAAAAGATCGCATCAGTTTGAAGCGCTGTCCATCGCAAACTTGTTGCGCGGCGTTGCCCGGATGGTCCAGGAAGAGGCACCGAACCATCAACTGCTGCTGGATGTGGAAGAGGTGGAGGGGATACGTCTGTGGGGCGATCAAAGCCAAATCAGGCAAGTCTTCATCAATCTGCTGTCCAATGCCGTAGAGTCCATGCCAGATGGAGGCCCGATTCGGATCAAGGCTTTGCGGACAGAGCACGAGCACATCTTGATTCGGATTGTGGACAAAGGCTGCGGCATGTCGGAAGAGAGATTGCAGCGGCTGGGTGAGCCTTTTTACAGTACAAAAGAAAAGGGGACAGGGCTTGGCCTAATGATTACTTATAAAATTATTCAGTATCACGACGGGTACATTCATTTTTCCAGCACGCCCAACAAAGGTACGACGGTTGAAGTGTACTTCCCTTTGAATCGGCCGCCGGATACGGCTTGAAGCGAATAGACTGAAAAAGCAAAAGGTCCGAACGCCAGGCTGGCAGGTCGGACCTTTTGCGCATTGTCATGGACGAGGGCGCTTTTGCTCGGCAAACCGGGTCTGGATCGTCTGCAAAAACCGTTTCCAGACGTCGGGCAAGTCTGCCTTTTGCTGGTCAGAGGACACGGGAACAGAAGTTTTTTCTTCATCTGGAGAGTTCATGGTCACAGTCCTTTCGTATCGTTCCAATCGTGGCGCAGGGCGAACAGCTCGCGCAGCTCAGCCGTAGACAGCTCTGTGATCCACGCTTCCTGGCTGCTGCTGACGATTTGCTGGCTGAGCGACAGCTTCCGCTCCATCATTTCATCAATCCGCTCTTCGATGGTGCCGAGTGAAATGAACTTGTACACTTGGACATTGCGGCGTTGCCCGATCCGGTGCGCCCGGTCGGTAGCCTGGTTTTCCACAGCCGGATTCCACCAGCGGTCGACGTGAATGACGTGGTTGGCTTCGGTCAGGTTCAACCCTGTGCCGCCCGCGCGCAGCGAAAGAATAAAGATAGCGCCGCGTTCCTCATCGGGCAGGGACGTATCCTGGAAGCGGGTGATCATCTCGTCGCGCTTTTCCTTTTTGGTCGCCCCGTTCAAAAAGAACACCGGACCGTAGCCTTCGCGCGTCAACACGCGCTGGAGCAAATTGCCCATTTCGATATACTGCGTGAAGATCAGGCAGCGCTCGTTTTTTTGCCGAATTTCCTCGATCAACTCCAGAAGTCTTTCGAGCTTGTGGGAGCGGCTTGCTTCATCTGCAGTCGTGATCTCGTTCAAGATCAGCGCGGGATGGTCGCACAGCTGCTTCAACCGGGTCAATGTCGTGAGAATCAGACCGCGCCGTTCCATGGCGGAGACGTTTTCCATCCGCGAAAACATTTCCTGAATCGCTGTTTCATAGAGCGCACCTTGCTCGGCGGTCAACGGAACGTATTCCTTGCTCTCGTTTTTCTCCGGCAGATCAAGCTGGATGGCTGGATCGGTCTTGGCCCGGCGCAGCAAAAACGGCTGAATGAGCCGCTGCACGGTCTGAATCAGCTGCTGATCGCGGTCGCGCTCAATCGGCTGCACAAAGCGGTGCGTAAATTCGCTCAGACTGCCCAAATAGCCGGGATTGAGGAAATCAAAGATCGACCAAAGCTCGCTCAATCGATTTTCGATCGGCGTTCCCGTCAGCGCGATGCGGTGCCACGCCTTCAAGTCCCTGACGGCGGATGCCTGCTTCGTGTAGGCGTTTTTGATGTTTTGCGCCTCGTCCAGACAAATCGTACTCCAGGTGATCGTGGACAGCTCCTGTTCGTCGAGATGGGAGAGGGCATAGGACGTGATAACCAGATCGGCCCCCGCGATGGCAGGCTCGAACTCTGCTTTTTTGGGACGATTGTTCCCATAGTGAATGAACACTTTCAACGAAGGGGCAAACCGCTGCAATTCCTTCTGCCAATTGCCGATGACCGACGTCGGACAGATGAGCAGCGAAGGCGACTGGCTCGCGCCGGAAGCCTTTACGTGCAGCAAGTACGTAATGAACTGCACCGTTTTTCCCAGCCCCATGTCGTCAGCGAGACACGCTCCCAAGCCGAATTGCCGCAAAAACAACAGCCACGAGCTTCCTTCCAACTGATAGTTGCGCAGCGTCCCGTGAAAAGCGTCCGGCTGGGGCAAAATCGGGATGCGCTTCGTCTCCTGCAAACGGTGCATCAGCTCCAGCAGATGGGCATTGAGCTGGATTTCCACGGTGAGCGGGTACGGTTCATCCGGATCGTGGTCGTCAGGCGATTCCTCGACCTCGGTATTGGTGGTGAGATGCATGCTCATCACGTCGCGCAAGGTCAGGCCGTTTTTGGCGTTCGTTTTTTGCAACGCTTGCTGAAGCTCAGCAAACAGATCGGGCGTGAGCTGAACCCAATGCCCTCTTATTTTCAGCAGCCGTTGCTTTTGGCGAATCAGTTGGGCAAACTCTTCTTCGCTCAGCTCGACAGGCCCGAGGGCGAGCTTCCATTCGAAGTCCATGACTTGGGAGATGCCGAGAAAAGACTGTCTGCTCGCACCGACAGACGAGGAAACTTTTGCCTTGAGCTTTGGTTTGACCCGGCGTACTTGCTCCCACCAGGCGGGCAAAAAGACGTGAATGCCCGCTTGCACGAGTTGCAGGCTGCAAGAGGTAAGAAAAATCCACGCCTCCTCATTCGTGAGCTGGGTGCGCAGTTCAGTCCGTTCACCTGCACCGGATCGTTGCCAAGGAAAAATCTCGCGGCATTTTTCCAGATCGCTCTGCAGGCGCCGCCAATGCTCTTTCCATTCCAGCGGGATTTTCGCCATTTGCGCAGTAGCCGCCCCCAACAAATGAGGCTCGATCACGAACAGCCGATCCGGTTCTTCCCGGTCCTGCAAGTAAATTTGCAGCAGCCAGTCGCTTTCCGAATGGGCAGGCTCGATAATTTGCAAACAAGTGCGAAACGGCGTCACATCCGGGAGCCAGCCGATCGATTGCAGCCATTCTCCTTCTTGCAAATGGACGGAAAGCTCGTCGCCCGCAACCAACAGAGCGGGAAAATGGGCGACAAGCTGATCCCAGGCACGACCGACTTCTCCAGGCGCATCGACCAATTCTTCGAGGACGTGCGAGAGCCACCTGTCGCCGTAGGAGGGGAGCGTCGAAGGAGCAGGCTCCGCTTTCCAGCCAAACCGCCCCCGTTTCCATTCGGCAAAATCGGGGAGGATGGCACCGGCGGCAAGCGTATGCGTCAGTGTGACAGCCGCATCGCGGTACTCCGCAAAACGCTCGTCCACAGAGTAACTCCCGTGCAAGAGCCATGGCGGATCGGAAAAAAAGGACAGGGCCTCCAGCGGACTGAGCAGCAAGCCTTGCTCGTTTTTTTCCACAAATGTGCCGTAGTAGGATGATTCATCCCAGGCAAAAAGCGCTGCCGCAACCTCCTCCGGATCGATTGCCTGACCTTCTTGATCGCATCCGGCGATGAGAAAACGGCCGTCTGCCAAAAGCTCCGCTGTTAGCACCATGGTTGTAACCGTGTTCATAGATTCAGATTTCCTCTCCTTAGCTCCTCCTGGAAAGCCCGCAGGCGGTTGTGCTTGGCAGACAGTCTGTCCACGAAGCGTTCCCAGTCGGCCTCCTGATCTGCCTTGGCGTAAGTGGCGCGCCCTCTTTTCAACAGTTTGATCGCTTCTTTGTAAGCCGTGCGATTGCGCTCGCGAATCAGCCGATTCACTTCACGCACATAGTACGGATACAACAGAGCGGGATCGGCTTCCTCGATCTCTTTCAACTGGACAGCCGAGAGATCGGCAAAAGGGACCCGAAAAGACATCTGCAAGTCGATCCATGACTTGAACTGCTTTTCCTCATACAAATAGAGCGCGTATTCGGGATAGCTGCTGGGCAAAAACGTTTTCAGCATCGCTCCGCACTCGGCTTCTCGACCGACCTGTTTCATCGCTTCCCGCCAGACCGTGAGCACAAAGCGGTACTGCTGCGCTTCTGCCTGGCCGATCCGTCCGGTAAGGGCTGTTGTCCAGTCCAGGAAACGTTGCCACTGCGCTTCGCGGGCAAAAGCTTTCATGTACGGCAAATAAAAGGCCAGGGGCAGGCGACGCATGGGCATCCAGACAGCCAAGGCGAGATCGTCCTGCCGATCCATCACGGAAAAGTGGGCGCGAAGCAAGCGGGCTTTTTCCAGCACCGCCTCTGACGTATTAGGCGAAGCGATCGTCTCGTCAAGCTCCGCTTTCTCCTGCTCGATCCACTCGGGGGCGTCAAGCAGCGACCACCAGACCAGGCGATAGGCGTACACCCAATAAAGCGAGGAGAGGTCGTTTTCCTTCCAACGGCGGATGATCGTGAGCGTCTCTTCCAGCGCAAGCCGATGTTTGCTCCACAAAGCCTGCCGATCGGAGAAATAGATCGCGCCCTCCAATTGCTCCAGCAATCGTTCCGCGGTTTGGGCGAGATCCGGGTACCAGTGGGACTGCCGATACGTTTGGACGTATTGCTGCAATTTTTGCAGGTGAAACAAATTGGCGTGGATGTGGAACAGTTGGGCGCGTTCGGTCGGCCAGCCAGCGGTCACGGACAACACGTTTTGATAGCTGGAAAAAATCTCGGAGGAAGCGCGGAACGATTCCATCGCCGATAACAAATTGCGCGTCCAGCTCTCGAAAAAGGCCCACCAGTCGTGAACGGAACTGGCTGCGGTAAGCCCTGATTGCACAGGAGCGCTCTCGTTTCCTTGCGGCGGGCTGACCGCTGGCCGATAGTTCGGGATGAGCATGGCAGGTGAAAATGTCGCCCGGCGTGGCTGCTGGGCTTTGCCCAAAAAATGGCGCGGGTTTTCAAAGACGCTATACATTTGAAAAAAAGTCGCCGCGATGTGCTTGCAAAGACGGGTGTAGGGGCAGGTACAGGAGCTGCCTTGCACTTCCTCCAAATCGAGGCGCACATGGTACACTTGTGATCCTTGCACATCGCTGCATAGTGTGCGGTTATTCTCGACGCGCGTATTGAAAACAACCCCATCGGAAAAGTACGAATACCCACGCTCGATAATCGTGCCTTCCACATGTTGCAGGACTTGCTCTGCAACAGCTATCGCCTGTTCCCGTGTCAACTCTCTTTGCAACATCTGCTTTGATCCTCCGAACGAAGTGTCATCCCTCCATTATAACGCAAAAGTCGGGTGAATGGAAAAAACAAGCGTATTTACGGTGGCGTCATTCCATTTAAAAAGTAGAACAGCTGCTCATAAAGCGGATCGCCCGATTGGTACAGGCTGACCATTGCCTGTTTGCGCCCGTTTTTGCCAAAAAACCAGCCGCCCGTGTACCAGGCGAGCGGCGAATCGTATTGGAACGGCCCGTAGCTTTGGCCTTGCCGATCTGTTCCGCCAGCAGCTCCGGCCCGCAAATATTCCAGCAGTCGCGCCCGTTTGTCCTGATCATAAGTCACGCCGAGGTCAAATTCGATTTCGACGCCCATTTGCCGGTCGTAGCTGGCAACCGCCGCCGCATCCAGACTTTTTTTCGGATTGAAGTAAGCATTGGGCTGCAAAAAGGCGAGGTCGAAGCCGAGCTGTGACCATTCGTTCCAGCCAGCCGCCTGCTGGTACGGAATCCAGATGCTGCGGAGCGGTTGCCCAGCCATTTTGCAGCTGTGGATCGCCGCGTTGACAGCCTGAATCACCCGCCGATCGTCGTACTCTGGCCCTTGGAAGTACAAGCTTTCCTGAAGCCAGTAAAAACCTCTCAGGCATAGGCAATCTTGCCACGGCTTTGTCGCCCAGCGCTCAAGAAACAGGCACATCCAGTCGACGACAGCCTGGATGCGGCACTCGTCGTCACCGAAAACTTGCGGATTCGGGTAAGGCAGCGCAATCCACACATTCGTGCGCGACAACGGCGAACAGCGCACCGCCTGGCACAAGGCATCCAGGTTCCGGTCGCACAAAAACAGCTCATCCATATAGCGCAGCCATTCGTTCCAGTTGGCGGGTGCCTTGTCATGTCGCGCCAAAAAGCGTCCTTCTCCCGACTGGTTCAAAATGCCGAGAGCCAAAAAGAGAAAATCGGTGAACATGACACCATCTGTCAGCCCGGTTGCCGGGTCCGTGTGAAACAGCAGAGGAAGAAAGTCGGTACACTCCCAAAACTGATAGTGCGGCGTTCCGTCCGTGCCGATGCTGTAGCCAGTATACGTGAGGAAAAGTTGATCGATCGGGCTGTTTCGCAGCGAAGGGTAGGGGGCCATGATGCAACACCTCTTTTTCCTCGGATTCATGGCGAAAAGAAACCTTCGCTAACACGTATGTACCTCCATTTGCGAAAAGAAGCTTCATTTTTTGGCGGGATGGGTGTGGCGACTGACGATGTCGTCTGTGATTACCGTCGGCATTATTTTGACCGTGTTTTGGGGATAGCCCGTATTTTAGCAGGAAAACAAGGGCGGATTCGCCAGCCAGCCAGGAAAAACGGCTGGCTATTTTTTTGCCAAGCGGGGAAAGCTGATGCAGAAAGAAAAAAACGGGTAAGGATGATTTTCATGGAAGCGGCAAAAACGAGTCCGATTACCCACAGGCGGGCGAAAAAACGAAGGATTGTCACCCGGGCGCTCGCCATTGTGATCGGGGCGCTGATGGTTGCAGTCGGACTGGAAATTTTTCTCGTGCCGAACAATATTATCGACGGCGGCGTGACGGGTCTGTCGATCATGATGTCGCACCTGACCGGGATCAAGCTCGGGGTTTTCCTCTTTCTGCTCAACTTGCCGTTTTTGTTGATCGGCTACAAGCAGATCGGAAAAACGTTCGCGATCTCCACGCTGTTTGGCGTCGCGGTCATGTCGTTGGGCACGAATTTTTTGCACCATGTCCCAAGCCTGACCGACGACTTGCTGTTGTCTGCGGTGTTCGGCGGCATCATCATCGGGATTGGCGTCGGACTGGTGATTCGTGCAGGCGGTTCGCTGGATGGCACTGAAATTGTCGCCATTTTGCTGACGCGGAAAAGTCCTTTTTCGGTCGGCGAGGTCGTGATGTTTTTCAATATTTTTATTCTCGGCAGCGCAGGCTTCATTTTTGGCTGGGATCGGGCGATGTACTCGCTGATTGCCTACTACATCGCTTATAAAATGATTGACTTGACGATGGTCGGGCTGGAGCAATCGAGGTCGGTCTGGATCATCAGCGACTTTCCTGACGAGATCGGCGATGCCTTGTCAGCCAGGCTGGGAAGAGGCATTACGTATTTGCGCGGCGAGGGCGGCTATTCCGGCGACGATAAAAAAGTCATTTTCTGTGTGATCACGCGACTGGAGGAAGCGAAGCTGAAGTCGATCGTCGAGGAGATCGACACTTCTGCCTTTCTCGCAATTGGACATATTCACGATGTATCAGGCGGACGGTTCAAGAAAAAGAACATTCACTAACAGCGGGAAGTGTTACGGCAAGCGAACAGCTTGCTTTTTTTGCGTGCAGATAAGAATTTACAAGATTCTTATCCAGTACAAGTGCAACTAAGGCTGCGCCAAAGGCTTGACGCAGCCACGTTTTCTAATGTGGCAAAAGGAAGTGCTCATTTTCTGAAAACTCGAAAAGCAGCAATTGATTTTTGGCAGACAGAAAATTATGATGGAGATGACAAAAATGAAACTGATGTTCCGAAATTCGGAACAAAATTCGCGACAAACGGGAGCTTTTTATGAACCAACACCAAAACAAGACGGTTGTGAAGTCGATGGAGCTGCTCCAATTGTTCATCGAGCACGAGCGACTTAGCCTGAATGAAATGATCGCGTACGCGCAAATGCCAAAAACGTCTGTTCACCGCATGGCAGGGTCACTGGAAGCGATGGGTTTTTTGCAGCGGGGAGAAGATGGCAAGTATGCGTTGGGGCTGCTGTTTTTGCAGTTCGGACAACTGGTGGCGGAGCGGCTGGATATCCGGCAGCTCGCTTTGCCCGTGATGAGTGTCCTGCGCGACGAGGTAGAGGAAGCGGTCCACCTGATCATCCGGGACGGCGACGAGGCGATCTATGTGGAAAAGCTCGATACTCCGCATCCGGTACGCCTGTATACGAAGATCGGGAGACGGGCGCCTTTGTACGCGGGGGCGTGTTCGCGAATCATTCTTGCTTTTTTGGCGGAGCAGGAGCGCGAACGCTATTTGCAAGAGGTGGATTTGCAGCCAATCGGTCGCGGGACGATTACGGACAAGGACGAGCTGCGCCGTCTGCTGGCTGAGTCTCGGGCCAAAGGGTTTACGATCAGCCATTCCGAGCTGGAAAACGATACGGTAGCGATTGCTGCACCGATTTTTGACCATCTCGGCCGGATTTGTGCGGGCATCAGTATTGCCGGGCCACAGGAGCGGTTCTCGCAGGCTCGGCTACCTGAACTGGTTGCTCACCTGACGAATGCGGCGGAGCGGATCTCGACGGCGCTTGGCTATCGGCGGGCAAACCGGAATGAGTAATCTACTTTTAGAAAAAAGGGAGAGAAGCGAAATGAAAACGATTTTGGTCACAGGATTTGACCCGTTTGGCGGGGAGGCGATCAATCCGGCCTGGGAGTCGGTGAAACGGCTGGCTGAGGTGGAAGCTGGGGAGTACCGCATCGTGGCAAGGCAGCTCCCGACGGTGTTCGGCAAATCGGTCGAACTGCTTTTGCAAGCGATCCGCGAGATTTCGCCCGATCTCGTTTTTTGCATCGGACAGGCTGGCGGACGTGCGGATATTAGCATCGAGCGGGTAGCGATCAACGTAGACGATGCGCGAATCCCGGACAACGAGGGCAAGCAGCCGATCGACACGCCAATCGTGGAAGACGGCCCTGTCGCCTATTGGTCGAGTTTGCCGATCAAAGCTATCGTCAAAGAAATGCGGGCAAAAGGGATACCTGCCTCCGTGTCGCAAACAGCGGGCACGTTTGTCTGCAACCATCTGTTTTATGGGCTGATGCACGCCTTGGACAAAGAATATCCGGCTGTTCGCGGAGGCTTTGTCCATATTCCGTATTTGCCTGAACAAGCGGCCAAGCATTCGGGGCAGCCGAGCATGTCGGTAGAGACGATTGTCAACGGTTTGCAGATTGCCATCGAAACGGCTGTGAATCACGAACGCGACATCGTGGAGGGCGGCGGACAAATCAGCTGACACCAAGATCGCGTGGCACAGCAGCGTAGCGACACAGATGGGCAGGAGGAGTGCAGAGTGGAGCGACTGGAGTTTTTTCCGCTCGGAGATGCAGGAATTGTTCTCAAGCTGGGGGATGTGATCGACGAACAGACGCGGCAAAAGATCATGGCGATCTCCGCGTATTTGGAGCAGCAGCCGCTGTCGGGAATGACCGAATACGTGCCTGGCTACACGACTGTGACGATTTATTACGACCCGCTCGCATGGCGCGATCCGCTTGGACAAGAGTTGGCGTACGATCGTTTCCAGGCAGCGCTCGAAAATCAGTTGCGCCAATTGTCTTTTTCCGCCGCATCGGAGCAACGGGTGGTGGACATCCCGGTCTGCTACGGCGGACAGTACGGCCCGGATTTGCAAGAAGTGTCCGAATACCACGGTTTGACGCAGGAAGAAGTCATCCAGATTCACAGCGGTCAAGCGTACATCGTGCACATGATCGGCTTCGCCCCCGGTTTCCCGTATTTGGGCGGGCTGGACAAGCGGATCGCCACTCCGCGCAGGTCGACGCCACGTACGGCGATTGCGCCGGGCAGCGTCGGGATCGGCGGGGCACAGACAGGCGTATACCCGCTGGAAAGTCCCGGCGGTTGGCAAATTATCGGTCGCACGCCAGAGCGTCTGTTTCGCCCGGAAGAGCATCCGCCCAGCTTGCTGCGCGCAGGTGATCGGGTGCGCTTCGTTCCGATTTCTGCGGCTGAGTATGAACAGAGAAAGCAGGTGGGGCGATGAGTGTCGAAGTCATCTCGCCAGGCTTGTTCACGACCGTACAAGATTTGGGCAGATACGGGTATCAGCGGCATGGCGTCCATGTCAACGGAGCGATGGACGCGCTGGCGCTGCGAGTGGCGAACCTGCTCGTCGGCAACGAGCCTGACGCAGCTGTTTTGGAGCTGACCATGAAAGGGCCAGCGCTGCGCTTTCACCAGGATGTGCTCGTGGCGGTATGCGGGGCGGACATGCAGCCTGTTTTAGATGAGCGCCGTCTTCGCCGCAATCGCCCAGTCTTGGTCCAAAGCGGCAGTGTCCTCCGCTTCGGGCATGCGAGAGAAGGCTGCCGCGCCTATCTCGCCATCGCAGGCGGCTTTGACGTGCCGCTCGTGATGAACAGCCGAAGCACGAACGTGCGGGCCAAATTTGGCGGGGCATGGGGCAGAGCGCTTGCGGAAACAGACAGGCTGTCCCTGGGAAAGCCGGGAAAAAAGAATGTACGGCTTGCCCGGCAACTGCAAGACCGGAGCGTGAACAGAGCCGATTCCTTTTGCGAGGCCGACTGGTTTGTCCCACAATCATTTTTCCCTTATCCACAGCAAAAAGACGCGGTCGTACGGGTCATGCCCGGGGCCGAGAGCGAGCTGTTCACCGCGCAAAGCCGCCGCGATTTTTGGACAACGCCCTATCAAATCAGCGTGCAGTCAGACCGGATGGGATATCGGCTGCACGGGCCAGAGCTTGCGCTGAACGAACCTGTCGAGCTGATCTCTTCCGCTGTGTCTGCCGGAACGATCCAAGTTCCGCCGAGTGGAATGCCGATCGTATTGCTGGCAGATCGGCAAACGGTAGGCGGCTATCCGAAAATCGGCCATGTGGCGACTGTCGATTTGCCCATCCTGGCCCAGCTGCGTCCACATGATCGGGTACAGTTTCAACAAGTGACCTTGCGCGCTGCCCAGCAGGCATGGTACGAGCAGGAAAAGGCGCTCGCAGAACTCGAAACGGGAATTGAGCTTTACTTGGGAGGGAGGAGCAAACGATGAAGACTGTCGATTTGAACTGCGACATGGGGGAAAGCTTCGGCGTGTATCGCCTGGGCAATGATCAGGCGATTTTGCCGTATATCAGTTCAGCGAATATCGCTTGCGGCCTGCATGCGGGCGATCCGGCGACGATGCGAAAAACAGTGAAGCTGGCTCTGGAAAACGAAGTGGCAATCGGCGCCCATCCTGGCCTGGCCGATCTGGTTGGGTTCGGTCGTCGCAATCTGGATATCTCCGCGCAGGACGCCTACGAGCTGACGGTCTACCAGATCGGTGCGCTGCAAGCTTTTGTCCAGGCAGAAGGCGGCACGATGCAGCACGTCAAGCCGCACGGAGCCTTGTACAACATGGCAGCAACGCGCCCGGCCCTGGCGGAAGCGATAGCGGAAGCAGTGTTCAAGGTTAACCCGGAGCTGGTGCTGTTTGGGCTGGCCGGGAGCGAATTGACACGGGCAGCGGAAAAAATCGGGCTACGCGCCGCCCATGAGGTGTTTGCCGACCGGACGTATCAGGCAGACGGGACATTGACGCCCCGCACAGAGCCAAACGCCCTGATCACGGACGATCAGGCAGCCGTGCGGCAGGTCGTGCGGATGGTGACAGAAGGAGTCGTGCAATCTGTGCAAGGCGCAGATGTGTCGATACGGGCTGATACGATTTGCATTCATGGAGACGGTGCCCACGCTCTGGAGTTTGCCCAGTGCATTCGTCAGGCGCTTGCCGCCGCGCATATTTCCATCCGTCCCGTGCGCTCGTAAGCAGATGAGCTAGATCAAAACGGGTCAGCCTCCGGAAAAGGCGCACAGGCAACTGGCAGGATGAAACCGGAGTGAATGGGGAACAATCAGAGGAAAAGCTGGTGGAGGGAGAGGACGACCATCGTACAGATGAACTGCGATACATCCTCCTTGAAAGCGGAGCTGAAGCAGGAATTGACCAGCATCCTCGCGGTTATGCAGCAAAGCTTGCTCGCTCTCGATCAAGCGGAAGGCTGCTTGCTGGGCACTTTTGACGAGATTCGCAGCAGATTCAGCCGACTGGAGACGACAGCGGCTTCCTTTTATTTGCAATGCTATCTCGCTCCGTATTCGTCTACATATACCGACTTGTCTTTGGCTGTTTCGCATTTGGCGCAAAAGCGTCAAGGTGCCCTGGTCGTCATGGAGCGGGAAGATTCCGTAGCTCCCTTTTTGCAGGCGGGCATCCCGATTGGGGCCGTGTTGAGCCATTCCTTGCTCGAATCGATCTTTTTTCCGGGCAGTCCGCTGCACGATGGGGCGGTGTACATTCGCGGAGATCAGATTGTCTCGGCTGCCAACGTCCTGCCGCTGTCGCAGATTACCGTCGGGGAAAAGAAGCTGGGAACGAGGCACCGCGCGGCATTGGGACTCAGCGAGCAATGCGACGCGCTGATCATCGTCGTCTCCGAGGAGACAGGCAAAGCATCGTTTGCCTTGCAAGGCAGGCTTTACCCGATCATTACCCATATGTAGCAGGAACGAAAAAGAGGACCGGGGCACCTGAAAAGGGCGCGCGGTCCTCTTGCGCATGCGCTGGAACGGTTCCGTGAATCCGGCGAACCGCTTTGCCGTTTTGCTTGCCGCTTGCTTATGCCCAGTTTCCGTTGCGGAATACAGGCTCGCGGACACCGTCAGCTGTTTCGCCATCGATGTTCATCTGCTCGGAGCCAACCATGAAATCGACGTGCACCAGGCTCGTATTGATGCCGTGTGCCGCCAATTGTTCCTGGCTCATGTCTGCACCGCCCTCGATATTGACCGAGTAAGCGCTGCCAATCGCCAGGTGATTCGAGGCATTTTCGTCAAACAGCGTGTTGTAAAAAATGATGTTGGACAAAGAGATCGGAGACTGGTGGGGAACCAGCGCGACTTCTCCGAGATAGTGCGAGCCTTCGTCCGTTGCGACGAGCTGCTTCAGCGCTTCTTCGCCTTTTTCGGCAGTGACCGAAACGATTTTTCCCTGCTCAAACGTCAAGCTGAAATTCTCGATGATGTTTCCTTGATAACTGAGCGGCTTCGTGCTGCGGACGGTTCCGTTCACGCCGTCTCTTTTCGGAGCGGTGAACACTTCTTCGGTAGGCATGTTCGCCATGAAGGAAACGCCTTTTTCGTTCACGCTGCCCCCTCCGATCCAGACGTGGCGGTCAGGAAGCTCGATCGTCAATTGGGTCCCTGGCGCTTCGTAGTGGAGGTAACGATACTGCTTCGCGTTCAAATACGCGACTTTGCTGTTGAGCGTGGCATGATGGTCGTGCCAAGCCTGAACCGGATCAGCCGCGTCTGTGCGAGTCGCTTTGAAGATCGCGTCCCACAGAGCGGGGACCTGCTCGTCCGCTGGCAAGTCAGGAAACACGGTAGCGGCCCATGCCTCGGATGGAACGGCGAGCACGCACCAGCTTACTTTGTCTGACATCGTGTAGCTGCGGAACGTCTGCAAGGCTTGTCCGGCTGCCTTGTTCGCGCTGGAGATTCGCTCAAGCTTCACGCCTTTGAGCAAGTCAGGGTTGGTGGAGGAAACGTACAAGAAGGCAGCGCCGTTTTGCGCCAGCTCCTCCATGCCTTGCGCTTTCCACTGCGGATACTCGGCAAAAGCTTCATCGGGTGCCAGATCGTATTTCATGCGGGTCAATTCGTCGTCGGTCCATTCGATATGTACGTGTTTTGCTCCCGCTTCGTACGCTTTGCGCGCTACTTTGCGCACAAACGGAGCGGAGGAGAGCGGTGCGCTAACAACAAGTGTCTGCATCGGCTGTACGTTGACGCCGACTTTTACAGCGAGATCGGCATAGCGATCAAACATCACTTCAAAAGACATAAGAAAACCTCCCTTTCCTTGGCGATAAATTCTTTTCTATTATACCTGGGAATTTGGAATGGCTTGCTAGTTATTTTCGAAAGAATTTCCTCGGAAAGCGCAGGAAAAGACAGATTACGGCGGATTTCGCGTGCAAAGCGGACTTGTATATTTTCGCGAATTGGAGGAAAATTCAAATAGAATCAAACTTGAATAATTAAAAACATTTTACTGAGGGAATGACAAGGAGGCAGACAGAGTGAAAACGAGACTCATGCGTGACCAGGTGGCCGTAGAACATACGTGGAACCTGGACGATTTATTTGCCAGCCAAGAAGCATGGGAGCAGGAGCTTGACGAGATTGTCAATCAGCTGCCGGTTGTCACCGCATTCCAAGGACAGCTACATACAGGAGCAGAGACATTGCTCGCATGTCTGGAAGCAAAAGAAGCAATGGAGGTGCGGGCGAATCTGGTGGCGACATACGCCCGCCTGCGTTCCTCCGAAGATGGCACCAATCCGCTCAATCAGGCAAATTCTGCGCGGGTGGGCGATGTCGTGTCGACGCTGAACGCAGCGCTTTCGTTTGTGCCTTCCGAAATTTTGGCGCTGCCAGACGGCACGATTGAGAAATACCTGCAAGAAGAGCCGGGACTTGCGCCTTTTGCCAGAAGTCTTTCCGATTTGCTGGAAACGAAGCCGTATCGACTGTCCGCGGATACGGAGTCTGCCATTGCCGCACTCGGTGAAGTGTTTGCAGCGCCTTACACGATTTATCAACGCGGGAAGCTGTCCGACATGTCCTTCGCGCCTGTCAAAGATGGGGCGGGGGCAGAACGTCCGGTTTCGTTTGCTTTGTTTGAAGCGGACTATGAAATGTCTTCCGATACGACATTGCGCCGCGCTGCCTACGAATCTTTTTCGAAAACGTTGGCGGCTTATCAAAACTCGTTTGCTGCCGTCTATGCCACAGAGGTGAAGAAGCAGACCGTCCTGTCCAGATTGCGCGGCTTCGACAGCGTCACCGACATGCTGCTGCATCCTCAACAAGTATCGCTCGAACTGTACCACAACATTCTCGATATTATCGGAACAGAGCTGGCTCCGCACATGCGCCGTTACGCCAAGCTCAAAGCGCGAGAGCTGGGACTGGAAAAGCTGACGTTTTGCGATTTGAAAGCGCCGCTCGATCCTGAATTTAGCCCGCCGATTACGATTGAGGAAGCGGGGCGCCTGATCAAGTCCGCTTTGCAGGTGATGGGACCGGAATACGCAGAGATCATGGACAAAGCGCTGTCCGAGCGCTGGATCGATTACGTCGACAACGTGGGCAAATCGACAGGGGCTTTCTGCTCGACGCCGTACAGCAATCACTCCTATATTCTGATCACCTGGTCGGGCAACATGCGCAGCGCCTTCACACTGGCTCATGAGCTGGGACATTGCGGTCACTTCACGTTGGCTACCCGTGAGCAAAGCTATACCAACTCGCGTCCGTCCTTGTACTTTATCGAGGCACCGTCCACGATCAACGAGCTGCTGCTCGCCCAGCACATCATGGAGCAGTCTGACGATCCGCGCCTCAAGCGCTGGGTCATTTTGCAGCTGATGAACACGTACTACCACAACTTCGTGACGCATTTGCTGGAAGGCCGCATGCAGCGCAAAGTGTACGAAGCCGCGCAAAACGACGTGCCGTTGACAGCGAAAAAGCTGTCGGAGTGGAAAGGGCAAGTGCTGGCAGAGTTCTGGGGAGACGCCGTGGAGCTTGACGAGGCAGCCAGCCTGACCTGGATGCGCCAGCCGCACTACTACATGGGATTGTATCCGTACACGTATGCGGCGGGATTGACCGCTTCCACTGCGATGGCGGCAAGCATTAAAGCGGAAGGGCAACCAGCTGTCGACCGTTGGCTTTCTGTTTTGAAAGCAGGGGGCACGCTGAAGCCGCTGGAGCTGATGAAAAAAGCAGGCGTAGATATGTCAGAGCCGCAGCCGATCCGCGATGCCGTGGCGTATGTCGGCAGTCTCGTAGACGAGCTGGAAAGACTGTTTGAAAAATAACCAGTTGCCCAAAGCTTAGCTGAACAGGAAAAAAGGCTTGTGATGACGAAAGCATCACGAGCCTTTTTCGACTTTTGGATGAAAGAGAACAGGAGAACGGGAAATGACCGAATTTACGAAGCGCGCCATTCAGATTATCGCCAGCATTCCAGCAGGCACTGTCATGACGTACGGACAGATCGCCGCATTGGCCGGGAGTCCGCGGGGAGCCAGACAAATCGTGCGGATACTCCACTCCATGTCACAAAAGCACAAGCTCCCGTGGCACCGGGTCATCAATGCCAAAGGAAAAATCGGGTTGCAAGACTTCGATTCCATGACGCTGCAAAAAATGTTGCTGGAAGGCGAAGGCGTAACGGTGTCCAAGACGGGCGACATCGATCTGGAACGGTTTCAACACCACCCTGAACCTGGACTGGCACGATTTCCTGATTAGTAGCCGACTTCCACCGAAGCGATCACGACGTACGCCAGATCGTTTTTGTCTTCCTTTTCCGCAATGACGACGCCACTGCTCGTCAGCATGCCGCCGTCCACGACTTCAAACGACACTTCTCCGTAAGGCAGCTCCGCCCGCACGGTATCGAGATCGAGCTTGTCGCGGTCGGCAGGCACAGCGAGACGCACGTTGACTTTCATTTTGTGAATATCATTTCCGGGCAGCACAGAGCGCAGACCCGGCATCGAGTTGTGATGGATGGCGTTTTGGACAGCGCGAACGGCTGCTTTGGTGACGTTTTGTCCATGGAGATCGATCCCCATGCCGATTTCGATAAACATGACTTTGTCCATTGTCGCATTCACTCCTACTATTTTCCTTCGTCGTTTCTCTCCCATCTTACCACGAATCGCGATTTTTTCCTGCCTGACGTATTGTGTTTATCCATGACTCGTGTCATCATTACACTTTGGCATCATTGCTCGACGATTCTTGGTTCATAATGGAGGCAGGTTTGAAGTGGAACGGTATCCTTTTGCCTACGATCCCGCCCAGCCGTTTATCTCGCAAGTAAGTGACTGGGTAGCGGACGTGTTTTACGATATTTTGCCTGAGGCTGGCTTCGAAGTGCGCGACGAGCAGATTTACATGGCTTTTCAGCTGGAGCGGGCCTTCCAGGAGAAACAGACGATTTTTGCCGAAGCAGGCGTAGGCACGGGAAAAACGCTCGCTTATTTGCTGTACGCCATCTGCTATGCGCGTTATACGAGAAAGCCGGCGATCATCGCCTGTGCCAACGAGTCGTTGATCGAACAGCTGGTGAAGCCGGAGGGGGATATCGCCAAGCTGGCCAAGCATCTCGACTTGACCATTGACGCGAGGCTCGGTAAGTCGCCAGACCAGTACATTTGCTTGCGCAAGCTGGACGAGGCGCGTTACAAGCTGGACAGCGACGAAGTGTTTATGCACATTTACGAGGAGCTGCCATCGTTTGTCCACAAGCATGAAGCGCTTCAATCGTTTACTCCATACGGCGACCGCAGCGCCTACTCCGCGCTGAACGACCAGCAGTGGTCGCAAATGAACTGGGATGCTTTCCAGGACTGTTTTGTCTGCGACAGACAGCATCGGTGCGGACAGACTTTGTCGCGCAACCATTACCGTCAGTCTGCCGATCTGATCATTTGCTCGCACGATTTTTACATGGAGCATGTCTGGACGTATGAGGCGCGGAAGCGGGGAGGACAACTGCCGCTTTTGCCTAATCACAGCTCTGTCATCTTCGACGAAGGGCATCTGCTGGAGCCTGCGGCGCAAAAGGCGTTGACCTACAAGCTGAATCATTCCGTTTTTGAAGAAATCATTACGCGCCTGCTGCAAGGCGAAATCAGGGAGTCGCTGGCGGTAGCGATTGAAGAAGCGATTATCCAGAGCGAAGATTTGTTTTTGCGACTGAACGCCGAAAGCAAGCCGGTTGCCGGTTCGACGCGCAAGGAGATCTCCTTCCATCCGCAGCTGATTGCCTCGATCCACCGTTTTACGAGCCTGATTGCTTCGATTGAAGAGGAGCTGGCGCTGGAGAGCGGCCTGTATTCTTTGGACGAGTTCCAATTGCGGATTGTGGAAGAGCATCTGGAAATGATGCAGCTGGCTCTCGGCTTGTTCCAGAAGCCTGATCACGTCATTTCCTGGATGAGCGAAGAATGGACAGGCCCTACGTTGGTCGTCATGCCGAAAATGGTGCAGGAAGTTTTGCGGGAACGCGTTTTCGCGCAAAACATGCCGATCATTTTCTCTTCCGCGACCTTGTCGGTAGAAGGCTCGTTTGACTACATCGCGGACAGTCTCGGCATCGAAGACTATTTGTCGTTCTCCGTCGCTTCGCCTTACGAATATGCGGAGCAGATGGAAGCTTTCGTGCCGCCGTTGTCCTGTACGCAGCCGTTTGCGGAAAAAATGGATTTGGCTGTGTCGCTGCTGCAAAAAACGGGCGGTCGCGCGCTGCTGCTGTTTTCATCGATGGAGGAAATGCAGGAGTTCAAAGCGGCTGTGGGAGCTTACCCGGAGTGCGCCTCCATGCGTTTCTGGTACGAAGGCGATGCGGAAATCAGCCACCTGATCTCCTGTTTTCAGAACGACGAGGAGAGCATCCTGTGCGCCGTGACGTTGTGGGAAGGGCTGGATGTGCCGGGGCCGTCGCTGTCCAACGTGATCATCTGGTCGCTGCCGTTTCCTCCGAACGATCCGGTGTTTGCCGCCAAGCGGAAAAGCGCGGCGTCGCCGTTCGCCGAGGTCGATTTGCCATACATGCTGCTGCGTCTGCGCCAAGGGATTGGCCGTCTGATTCGGACGCGCGAGGACAGCGGCATCGTCTCGATTTTAAGCCCGGAGCCGTGGAACGACGAGCAGCTGCGAAAACATGTGCAGAGCGTCTTTCCCGCCGGGGTCGAGTGGCGTGATGCCTGGGCAAGCGAATTGGTGTAGACGTGTGCAGGAGACGGGAACGGGAGCTTGCACGCCGTTCTTCTGTTGTGGAAAAAAGGAAAGCAAAAAAGAGGCAGGAGCCAAGGCGGCGTCCTGCTTCTTTTTTATTCCGGCATGTTGCCGACAGTCGGATCGACGGTGAAATCGCGCTGAAAGCCTGCGTACTTGACTTCGGACACCATGCCTTTTGCCGCGTGCCCCAGATCGTGACAGTGGAACATCCACTCGCCCGGATTGTCGGCTGCAAAAGCGACGACATAAGACTCGCCGGGCTGTACGTTCAACGTATCTTTCCGTAGCGGCGAGCCGGAAATAGGCTTGCCGTTTTTGCTCAACACCTGGAAAAAGTGTCCGTGCAAATGCATCGGGTGCACATCCTCCGGCGAGTTGTTGACGAATGTGACTTTGATCAGATCGCCTTTTTGCACATCGAGGGGAGGGACGTTCGGAAACGTTTGCCCATTGATCGTAAACGCCATTTGTCCATCGCGCGTGTCCGTGTTCAAATCCATCCGGTACGTCACGTCATAGGCCTGATCGAGTGAAAAGCTGCTTTTCGCTGCCTCGCCGTAAGTCGTGATGTCGACGACAGGCAGGGGGTTCGCCGATTCGGCTTGGTGTTGCGCGTGCTCCTGACCTTCGTAGACGATGGGAACGGCCAACGACTTGGCTCCGGGATTGCTGCTCTTTTCTTCCAGCAGCCACGCTCCCGGCTGGTTTGCGACAAATTCGAGGTCGTATCGTTCGCCAGGGGCGATGTTGAGCAGCTGATCTTTGACAAGCGGCGGATTGTGCAGCGGTTGCCCATCTGTGGAGACGATCTTGAACGCATGTCCTTGCAAATTCAGCTTGTGGGACAAATACCCGGCATTGATCAGGCGGATGCGCACCTTTTCCCCTTCCTTCACCCGCAGGGGCGCAATCGCCGAACCTGTCTTGCCATTGACGGAAAAGATCGTGTACATGAGCGGCATCATTTTCGCATCACTCATGCCATTCATATCCGGCATGTCGTGGCCGCTTCCGGCCGAGGTGCCCGGCGAAGCGGGAGTAGTCCCGTGATTCATGCCTGCCATCGCGCCTGATCCTCCGTGCATCTCTGCCATGCTGTCGTCCTGCATCCACTCGTCCAGGACGAGCGTAAAGTCTTTGTCCACTGGGGCGGACGTTTTCGGTTCGACGACGAGCGAGCCGTACAGTCCTTTGTCTACTTGCTTCGAGCTGTTCTGGTGCGAGTGGTACCAGTACGTGCCTGCGACATCGGCTGTGAAGCGGTACGTAAAGCTTTCGTTTGGCTTTACCGCATTTTGCGTAACGCCGGGGATGCCATCCATGTTGTTGGGCACAGGCAGTCCGTGCCAGTGAATCGTCACAGGCTCCGGCAGTTCATTTTTCAGGGTGACGGAAACGGTTTCGCCTTGCTTGACGCGCAGCTGCGGGCCTGGAACAGTTCCGTTGTACGTCCAAGCCGTTTTCATCGTCTGGTCATCGAGATGCAGCATGCTTTCTTTTGCCGTCAAAGTGAACGCATTGCCAGTCAGCACCTGCATGGAGCTGTCGCTTGCCGCTGCCATCGGCTGGGTCACAGGGGCGGTTGCCTGCGTGTTGTCCTGGGTAGCCGCCATATTGTGTCCGGCATGCTCTGTAGTGGAAGCTTGGTCCGGCGAGCAAGCGGCGAGAAGTACCAGACCGCCAAGCAACACGGGAAAAACGCTGCTTCGCAACATGGATTGATTCATGGATTTCTGCATCCTCCTCATAATGTTTTTCGAAAAAAGCGTAGCAAAGGAATGTGGAGAAACCATGAAGGCACGGCAACAGGAAGCAGCAGAGCAGGCGTCAAACACGCAAAAAGCCGATCTTCCCGCAACAGGAAAATCGGCTTGAAAGGTACAGCGGCTAGTTGCTACATCTGTCTGCGTGGCCTAGCGATTTTTGGGAGCGGCAAGTTTTTGGCTGACCAGCGACATGAGCAGTGCCAACGCGAAAAAGTACAGCGGCATCGTGACGAGCGAGCCGTTGTGCAAGTAGCTCATGCCAGTCGTAATCAGGCTGACCAGCACGTAGTAGCCTAGCCCCAAAATCGCGCCAGCCGTTCCGAGCACCGCGCCGTAGTCGACGAGCGCGAGACTCAGGCAATTGGGAATGGCGATGCCGATTCCAAGCAGCAGCATAAAAATCGCCGCGAGCATGAGGCACAGCGAGAGCGGATTCGGCTCCACGCCAGCCAAAGTCAAAACAGTCAAGCATGCTGCACCGCCTGTCGCCACCAAAGAACCGATCAAAATGATCTTTTCCGCAGCAAACCGGGGCAGCCATTTTTTCGCTAACATGGCTCCGCAGATCGAGGACAGGGCGACAAGCACGCCCAAAAACCCGAACCAGCCTGGTGTCATCTGAAAAAATTCAATGAAGATGAACGGGGCTTCAGCATAATAGCTGAACAAAATGCCGTTCGTCGCCCCGATCAAAAAGGCAAAGGCCCAAATTCTCCGGTCCGCAAGCATCTGCTTGAAAACGGTACGAACAGTTGTCTTGGCCGGGGACGCCACCCTTGTTTCAGGCAGCGAGAAAAAGGTCGCGAAGAACAGCCCGACACTCATCAAGACGAGCGTAAAAAATACCGCCGAAAACCCGAACCATTGGTCGACCCAGCCCCCGATCAACGGTCCGATAGCAGGGGTAAAAGCGAGCGCGGCGGAAATTTGCGCAAAAGCGGCATGCCGTCTGGGACCGTCCATGCACTCCCGCAAGATCGTCTGTGTGACCACAGAACCTGTACTTGCGCCAAAAGCTTGCACAAAACGGCTAACGAGCAGCCACTCGACCGAAGCGGACAAATAGCAGCCAAGGCTGCCCAATCCATAGACCACGATTCCCCAGAGCATGGCCGGGCGGCGTCCGATGGCGTCAGAGAGCCTGCCCCAGCAAAACACCCCGAAGGCGAAACCGAGGAAATATATACTGAGCGTCAGTTGAACCGTGCTGTTGCCAACGTGAAGCTGTCTGGCGAGATCCGGCAGCGACGGCGTGTAGATCGTCTCGCTGATTTGCGGAAAACCGACGAGCAAAATGAGCAAAAACAGTGACGGTGTTGAGATTTTGGTATGCAAAATACTTCCCCCTATTCGTTGAAAAATCTCAAACGGTCAGAGGGAAATTACGGGATCGGAGGTTTGCACTTCGTCAGTTGTGAGAATGCCATCATTTCATTTCACCAATCTTTTTTCATAGGGGGAGTTTTGTTAGCGCTGATTATAGCAAAAAACATCCTGGCGGAACTAGCAGAATGCGATCAGGAAGCGTTCTGGCCAAAAACATATGACACTTCTGTTACGATCTGAGTGAAATTGGCAAATCAAGGGGCGATCAATGTTATAATGGAGTATCCTTTATGCAAAAATGAAAGAAAAGTAGATTGGTACAGGGATGGTGTTCACTTTTGGGTAACGTGGATTTTGCGAGCCTGCCTTGGAATGTGTTTTGGGTCGGGATTTCCTATTTTTTGGTAACGGGTGTGTTTTTCTGTGTAGGCTTTATGCGTTTGCTCTCCCAACGGGTGCGCAGCGGCATCGTCTGTATGGCTATTGCCGTCATTAGTGGGGGATTTTTCCTGAACTATTTGTTTACTCATCACATTTAATAGACGATCCCATGCGGGCCTGATATGTAGCGGACATCCTTTTTTGATATCCAGGACAAAAGTAGAGCTGACGGTGGAAATTCCCCGTCGGCTTTTTTTGTCTGCAAACGGGAAGAGGAAGCTTTCCGCCTGTCTTTTGCCGCGTTTTTCTGCCCGGAAAAAATCGGGAAGGAATGTAAACAATTTGTAACGCGTTTTTACTGTTTTGCGTCTTATAATCAGGTTACAAGAAGTTGCCGGACACGACGCAAGACGACAGAAAAACATGACCGGGCAATTTTTTTAGGTCGATCAGAAGGAAGCCCATTTCCAGTCGGCCAAAAGGCAGGCCAGGCTCCTTTCATGCAAAAAGGAAAGCCGAGTGTGCCGAAAAAATCCAAGGAAGGAAAGAGGGGAAACAGCCATACATAAGAAGAAGGAGCACATTTCACAGGAAAAACGTTGGGCACCACATCCTGAATACGGGCAATGATGATTGGAACAATTCATTTTCCATAAAGATAATGAACGAGACCAACCCCCGTTTTCTTCAGCGGACCAAAGAAACCAGGGGTTTTTGCATTCATAAAGCACGCAATTCCCGATGTGTAATGACTGCCCCCGTCAACTCATGAACAAAACAGAACGGAAATTAAAGGGGAGAATGCAGATGAACTGCATGGCGAGCACGGTAAGCAAGAAGCAAGCAAGGAATGTTACGAATGGCAAGGATCTGACGAACACACGCAAGGAAGTACGGACTCGCCAAACAACAAGCAGAGGAGGCCGCCAGCATGCCTGAACCGATCAAGGCTGCCCACAGCCGCTACATGCCCGGGATCGACGGGCTTAGGGCTCTGGCGGTACTCGCAGTCATTATTTATCACCTGAATTACAATTGGGCGCCAGGAGGACTCCTTGGAGTCGGCATCTTTTTCGTCCTCTCTGGTTACCTGATTACCGATTTGCTGATTGCCCAGTGGAGCAGAAACGGGCGATTGGATATGAAAGACTTCTGGCTGCGCAGGGCCAGACGGCTTTTACCGGCATTGCTGTTGCTTCTGGTGGTGGTTGTCGCCAGTGTCGCGCTGTTTTCGCCCGAGCAGATGGGGCGCTTGCGCGGAGACGTCTGGGCCGCTCTTTTCTACGTCAGCAACTGGTGGCTGGTCTTTTCCGAAGTATCGTACTTCGAGAAGTTCGGTCCGCCTTCGCCGCTTGGACATCTGTGGTCTTTGGCGGTAGAAGAGCAGTTTTACCTGATTTGGCCGCTCTTGGTCGCGCTCGGACTTTCCTTGATCAAGCGCCGCGGCCCGCTCGTGATTTTGACGCTCGGCCTGGCAGCCGTTTCCGCCGTGTTGATGGCTGTCATGTATGAACCGGGAGAGGACCCGAGCCGGATTTACTACGGGACGGATACGCGGGTATTCGCTCTGTTGATCGGGGCCGCCCTGGCGATGATGTGGCCGAGTCGCAAGCTGTCCACAACTATCTCCGGCAAAGCGCGGGCCACGCTGGATGTGATCGGATGCGTGAGCCTGGCGATTTTGCTCTTGGCGATCTGGAAGACAAACCAGTACGACGATTTTCTGTATCAGGGCGGACTTGTCCTGTTGTCGATTGTCAGTGCGATACTGGTAGCTGTGCTGGCTCACCCGGCAAGCTCGTTGGCAAAATGGATGGGCTGCAAGCCGCTCAAGTGGCTCGGCGTGCGCTCGTACGGCATTTATTTGTGGCACTACCCGGTGATTGTGCTCACCAGCCCGACTGCTGCGGCTGAGGAAAGCGGGGCGTTCGCCGTGTTGCGGGCGTGTCTGCAAGTGTTGGCGTGCATCGTGCTCGCAGCCCTGTCGTGGAAGTACATGGAGGAGCCGATTCGTCACGGCGCTTTGGGAAAACTGTGGGCGAAGCTCGGCACAAGCAAGCAGCAGGGCGCTCCCAAGCGTTCCAAAAAGATTCTCGCCTCAGGCTGCGCCTTCGCACTGGCTGTGCTCTACTTCGGGGTGGCATCGCTGACCTCCGGAGCGACAGCGGGAGACACGTCTGCCATGCAAAAACTTGCGGAAGCGTCAGCAGCGGCCGAAAATTCGGGACAAAAAGACCATTCACAAGAGCAAGACGTGGATGCCAAGCCGCACGGCCCGCAAGTACCGGTGACACAGAAAAAGCCGGAACCAACACAAAAGCCGAGCACGCAAACCGCGACGAAACCGAAAACCGAGTCAAAACCGAACGCTGGAAAGCCTGCCCAAGGCGGAACGGCTCCCGCAAAAAATCAGGACAATTCCGCTGCTTCCAAACAGCCAAAAGCATCAGAGGAGCCTGATGTTGCCGCTACTTCCGGAAAAGGAATTACCGCCATCGGCGATTCGGTCATGCTCGATATCGAGCCGTACTTGGCGAAGCTGTTGCCAGGCATCGTCATTGACGGCAAGGTAGGCAGACAAATGGCGCAAGCGCCCGATGTCATCAAGGCGCTGCGAGCGAAGGGACAGCTTGGCAGCCGGGTCATTATCGAACTGGGAACGAATGGCTCGTTCAGCAAGGGGCAGCTCGACAAGCTGTTGAAGGCGCTGGATGGCGTTGACCAGGTCATTTTGATCAATACGCGTGTGCCGCGACCGTGGGAGAGCGTCGTCAACGAGACGTTGGCAGAGGTGGCAGCTGCCCATCCGAACATGACGCTGATCGATTGGCATTCCGCGAGTGCCGGAAAAAATACGTATTTTTACAAGGACGGCGTGCATCTCAACTCGGAAGGCGCGCGGGCGTATGCTTTGCTCGTCGCGAAAACTTTTGCTCCGGTAAAAGCCGAAAAGCCAGCCAACGAGGCAACACCAGCGCCAGCGCCAGCACCGAAGGCGGAGGAGAGCCAAAAGCCAGCTTCGGACGAAAACAAACAGGAGACTGCCGCTCCAAAAGAAGCACAAGATACACAGGAATAAAGCAGGAGCCTGTAGGCAGGTCCGTCATCCGAAAGGGGAGCGGGCCTGTTTTTTTGTCGTTACGTCACCGATCAGGGGAGCATGGACAAGGAAAAGGGAAAAGCTTCGGGGCACCGGAGCGGTTGTGCACGCGCGGCGGATCGCGCTATGCTAGAGGGAACGAAAGAAACGGTTGCGACTAACAAACAGGTGGAATGCTTTTATGCCGATACAAAAATGGAGTGTGCTGGACCTGGCGCCGATTTATGAGGGCGTTGATCCTGCTTGCGCCTTGAAGCAAGCAGTCTTGCTCGCGCAAACTGCCGAGCAGCTCGGGTATTGCCGTTATTGGGTTGCCGAGCATCACGACATGCCCGGACTGGCTTCGTCCACACCGGAAGTTTTGCTCGCCCATATCGGGGCGCAGACGCATCGTATCCGAATCGGGTCGGGAGCGGTGCTGCTGCCTCATTACAAGCCGTATAAAGTTGCCGAGGCGTTTCACTTGCTGGCTACCTTGTATCCGGGGCGAATCGATCTGGGCGTGGGCCGCGCTCCGGGAGGCTCTGCTCATGCGACGCTTGCGTTGAACGACCGTTTTTTGCAGGACGTTGGCCGCATGCCGGAGCTGGTGCAACAGTTGGCTGCCTTGCTGCGTCAGGAGTTTACCGTAGAGGGCGAGTCTGTGGTGGCTCGCCCGATCCCGCCGCTGCCGCCCAAGCTGTGGCTTTTGGGCACGAATCAAAAAAGCGCGGGCTACGCCGCAGAAAACGGGGCCGGATACGTCTACGGCCTGTTCATGAGCGAAGCGGAGGGGGAGGAAGTCGTTGCTGCCTACAGGCGAGACTACAAGCCGTCCGTTCATCAGCCAAATCCGGAGGTAATCGTCGCCGTAGGGGTTATTTGCGCGGAAACGTTGGAAGAAGCAACCGCCTGTGTCCGGTTGAGCCAAAAAGCTTTCCGCAGGCCGCCAATTGTGGGCGATCCGTCGCATGTTCGCGAAAAGCTGGAAGAAATTGCGTGGCGCTATCAGGCAGAGGAAATCATGGTCATTACCGACTTCCCCGATTACGCCAGGAGACTGCGTTCGTACGAGCTAATCGCCAATTCCGTGTTTGACCGTGGTTCGTCAGGATGTGGAAAGACATAAATTAGTTCAGAGTATAGCGCATCTTCACATGGACTTTTTCGGGCTTCTCATGTACGATTGCATACGTGATTCTATCATGTAACGGGTGAAAGAAGGAAAAACAATGATTCGGTCGTACTTGTTGTTGCTTTTTTGTGTGACGCTGTGGGGGAGTAACTTTGTGTTCGGGAGCATGCTCGTCAAAGAATTTCCACCGCTTTTTCTGGCTGATGTCCGGTTGCTGTTCACGTCGCTGTTTCTCGTCCTGTACGCGTGGGTGACGAAAAAGTTCGTAAAAATCAAGCTGCGTGAGCTGGGACTGCTCGTTTTGCTCGGGCTTGTCGGTACATTGGCAAACCAAACCGCTTATTTCAACGGCCTGTTGACGACTGACGCCACGACCGCCTCGCTGATTTTGTCGCTGGCTCCGATTGTGACAGCGGTTTTGGCCTCGATGTTTTTAAAGGAGCAGTTTACGCTGCGCATGAAAATCGGTTCGGGGATCGCGCTGCTCGGCACCTTTTTCGTCGTCGGGATCGGAGCGGGCCTCTCGATCTCCAAAGGAGTGCTGCTGATTGTCATTGCGATGGTGACTTTCTCGGCGTCGATGATCATCATTCGCAAGCTGACGCAGACGATGCAGCCGTTTATTACGACGGTGTATTCGACGACAGTAGGGACGCTGTTTTTGACGCCTGCGGCCTTGCTGACGCTCGACTCCTCGGCGCACATCAGCCATGAAGCGTGGGCGTGGGGCATGCTGATCGTCACGGCTATCCTCATGCAAGGGGTTTGCGGGATCGTCTGGAACTCGCAACTGCAAATCGTCGGGACGGGCAAAGCGGCGATTTTCCTCAATTTGCAGCCGTTCGTCGCCATGCTGGTCGGCTTTTTGCTGCTCGGCTCGCAAGTCACCGCGATTCAGGCGGGCGGTTCCCTGCTGATTGTCGCAGGGGTGGTCGTCGCCAGCATGCGGAAAAAGCAATCGGTTCAGACGGCGGCAGCACAGCGGATGGCAGATGGCCCGAATCGCTGCAACGTTTAGAATGTTGTGCGCCACACAAAAAAACCAGTCCGACACGGCACTCCCGAGTGCGTCGTGCCTGCGACTGGTTTTTGCGTAAAAAACGAAACGGCTTGCTGTTTTTTCTGAAAAGGGATGTGGCTGCCTGCGCAGGGCGCCATGGTCGTGTCTGCGACTGGTTTTTTGCGTGAAAAACGAAATGGCTTGATGCTTTTCCTGAAAAGGGAGGTGGCCGCTTGCGCAGGGCGACGTGATCGTGCCTGCTTGGTATGATGGCGCAGGCCACCATGGCGTTGCCCGTATGGTTTGCTGGCGCAAGGTGGACATGTCAGATGGCAGGCATTACGGACTTTCGGACAAAGCGGGGAGCACGCGGTATATTTTGCGTGGCCGCCCGCGGTTGGTCGGCGTCTCCTCGCCAATTTGCTCGATGACGTTGTGCTCCGCCAAATCGCTTAAAATTCGCCGGGCATTGCGCGGTGTCATGCCCATCCATTCCGCCATCTCCGCTGCGCTAATATAGTTTTGGCCCAAAGCTTTTTGCACCGAGATAATTTTGTTCAGCGTCGTGATGCTGACGCCCGCCTTTTTCAGCCCCTCGCTGATCTCCTTGTCTTCTGTCCAATATTCGTAGCTGATGCTTTTCGCCTGGCGCAGCGGGCCTTCGATCGAGCCGTCGTGGTCGACGAGGACAGCGGCGTTCCCGTGTTTTTTCGCGTGCACGAGAGCCAGTTGCGCGTTGCGTTCTGCCGCCAGAGCAGAGACGCCGAACCCGATGCCCATATTGGCCGAAGAGCTGGTGAGCAGCATGATTTTTTCCAGCAGGGTAGTGGGGTGAAACGCCGGATTGTCTTCAAAAGAGCCGCGAGTCGAAAACAAAATGAACTTGTAATTGCCCAAGGAGACAAAGCTGCCGGAAATCGACTCGGCATAATCGAGCACAAGCTCTTGCAGCTTGAGGTCGAGGCGACGCAAATCGTAAGCGTTTGCAGGCTCGCTGGCGAGCTTCTCCACTTCTGATACTTCGAGCAGCTGAACGGCGATTTGCGAGCGCTTGAAGTGCAAAGTCTCGCCTTCCTGCAAAATTTGCTTGAAAATCTCGCGGAACGTCAAGCGGGTGAACCCCATCCGATACACCTGGATGCCTTGGCGTTGCAATTCTTCGGTGACAGAGAGCATCCCGGTGACGCAAGCGTCTACTTTTCCTTCCCGCACGAGCGCGGTATGGTAAGCCACCAAATGGTTGGTCAGGCGAAATTCCTGGTACGGATTGAGAAAAGGCTGGTCGCATTGCAGGCCAAGCTCTTCCAGCGTCTCGCGGAAATGCATTTCGGACACCGTATCGAAGCTGACACGATCAAGTGACAGGCCATCGCGGTATACCAATTCCAAAAGAACTTTCGTAAGCACGCTGGCGTTGATCTGCGGATAAAAAGCTTTCTGCTTTTGCAAATGCTGTCTAGCCATGGAATAAGGGCCAATCCCGGAGAAAAACCAGATGTCTACATCCATTTCGTTTTCTGCGACAATGGTGGCGGCTTCCTCCGCACGCTGGTATATAAACGGAATGAGCACGATGCGGTCTGCGAACTCTCGTCCGACCCTTTTCATTAATTCCACGGAATCTTTTGGACCAACTATGCCGACTCGTATGATCATTATGTCCTCCAACTAAACGGTAAAGTACGGGTTTACTCTATTCGTCGCGAAGCGGATCGATCCTCTTTTCGGCATCATAGTATGTTTTGATTTCTTATGCAAATGCCATATATCGCCGGTGAGAGAAAAGGAAATCCAACAGGCAACGAAAAAGTGTTTAAGGGATGTTTTAGGGAAAAATTCCGTATTAGGGTAGTTTACTATGGAACCGGCATCATTTCAATTGTTGCAAAAATAGTCAGTAAAATAAAAAATCAGAATTGACATTAAATACAGACAGGTCTATATTGTTGATTTAAGGAATGTTTTAGGTTAATTTCCGTTAAAGAAAAACAGCGGGCGAAGCATACGTCGTTTTTGCGAGCCTGGATAGGGGGGATAAGTAAAACATGGCGCGTTATCTGCTAAAAAGAATTTTGATGATGATCGTGACCTTGTGGATTATCGTGACGCTGACCTTTTCGCTGATGCATATGATCCCGGGCGATCCGTTTGCATCCGAATCCGATCAACTGCCGGAGCAAATTTTGCTGAATTTGCGCGCCAAGTACCATTTGGATGAGCCACTGCCGATGCAGTATTTGTCTTATCTGAAAAGTTTGGCGATGCTCGACCTGGGGCCTTCGATCAAGTCTGAGACGCGCGGCGTCAACGATATGATCAAGGACGGTTTTGGCTCATCAGCGCTGATCGGGATGCAGGCAATCGCTGTCGCACTTTTTTTTGGACTTATATTCGGAATAATTGCGGCATTAAACCGAAATACCTGGATTGATTACATGGCAATGGTCATGGCGGTGTTGGGAATTGCTGTACCAAGCTTCATTATGGCGCCGCTGCTCATCAACTATTTGGCGATCAAGCTGCCGCTGTTTCCGGTTGCGACGCTCGCCAGTTGGAAGCACTCCGTGTTGCCGTCGCTTGCGCTCGCTTTCGGGCCGCTCGCGATCATCACTCGCTACATGCGGACGAGCATGATCGAGGTCATGAATCAGAACTACATACGGACTGCCGAGGCAAAAGGGATTCCGACTTTTCTGATCGTGGTCAGACACGGCATTCGCAATGCGATTCTTCCAGTCGTTACTTTTCTCGGGCCGCTGGTTGCGGGATTGCTGACAGGAACGTTTGTCGTCGAGAAAATTTTCGCCGTCCCTGGCGTTGGCAAATATTTCGTCGATGGCATTTTCAACCGCGACTATCCGGTTATTTTGGGAACGACCGTCTTTTACAGCGCGATTCTCGTACTGATCATTTTCTTGATTGACCTGGCTTATATGTTCATTGATCCACGCATCAAATTGTCGGGAAGGGGGAGGTAGCCAATGGCGGCAGAACAATCAGCGAATGAGCTGTTTCGACCAAGATCACAAAAAACAGACGGACAAGTCGTCGCGATGCGGCCGAGCCTGACTCATTTTCAGCAAGTGACCCGCAAGCTGGTCCGCAACAAGCTCGCCATGGTTGGCTTTACCCTCATCGTACTGATGGTGCTCATGGCGCTCATCGGGCCGCATCTGGTGCCGTACAGCTATTCGGATCAGAGCCTTTTGACAGCCAATCAGGAACTTTCCGCCGAGCACTGGTTTGGGACGGACGAGCTGGGACGCGACATGTTTTCCCGTACGTGGTACGGAGCGCGCATCTCGCTCATCATCGGAATTACGGCGGCACTGATCGACCTGGTGATCGGCGTTACCGTCGGAGGAATTGCCGGATATATGGCAGGCCGGGGAAAACGCGGCGATCGGATCGATACGATCATCATGCGTCTGATTGAAGTGTTGTACGGACTGCCGTACTTGCTCGTCGTGATCATGCTGATGGTTGTCATGGAGCCGGGGATCGTGACGATTATTATCGCCTTGTCGGCCACAGGCTGGACAGGGATGGCCCGTCTCGTACGCGGGCAGATTTTGCAGCTGAAAAACCAGGAGTTCATCATGGCTGCACAGGTGCTCGGGGCAAAATTTCCGCGCATTCTGCTGCGCCACCTGATTCCGAACACGATTGGCGTCATTATTGTCAACCTGACTTTCACGATACCGTCTGCGATTTTTGCCGAGTCGTTTCTGAGCTTCCTCGGCTTGGGCGTCCAGGCTCCCATCGCAAGCTGGGGGACGATGACCAACGATGCGTTAGGCGTGATTTTGACAGGCGACTGGTGGAGACTGTTCTTCCCGGCCCTGATGATCTCGCTGACCATGTTCGCCTTCAACGTTTTTGGCGATGGCTTGCAGGACGCACTCGACCCGCGGATTCGTGAGTAACCGCGCCCAAGGATAGGAGGAACCAGACATGACAGAGCATTTGCTGCAAGTAGAAAACCTCCGCGTTCATTTCAAAACGTACGGGGGAGAAGTACAGGCGGTCAGGGGCGTCACGTTTCACGTCGATCGTGGCGAGACGCTGGCTGTGGTCGGAGAGAGCGGCTGTGGCAAGAGCGTAACCGCCCAGGCGATCATGGGGCTGATCCCGAATCCGCCGGGCCGGATCGTCGACGGACAGATTCGTTTTGACGGACAAGACATTACCCGACTGAGCAAAAAAGAACTGCTTTCGCTGCGGGGAACCGAGATCGGGATGGTGTTTCAAGACCCGATGACAGCGCTGAATCCGACGATGAAGGTCGGAACGCAGATCGTCGAAGGCTTTGTGCGGACTCACCACGTCTCGAAGGAGGAAGCGCGCAAAAAAGCGATGGAAATGCTGCGGCTGGTCGGCATTCCCGATCCGGAAAAACGGGTGGATCAATACCCGCATGAATTTTCCGGCGGAATGCGGCAGCGCGTGGTCATCGCGATTGCGCTGGCGAACAATCCGAAGCTGGTGATTGCCGACGAACCGACAACCGCCCTCGATGTGACGATTCAGGCGCAAATTTTGGACTTGCTGAAAGAACTGCAAGAAAAGCAACAGCTTTCCATCGTCATGATCACGCACGATCTGGGGGTCGTAGCTGAAATCGCTCACCGCGCTGTCGTGATGTACGCAGGAATCGTCGTAGAGACGGGAAAAGTCGAAGATATTTTCAAGAGTCCCAAGCATCCGTACACATGGGGCCTGATGCGCTCGATGCCGCGAATTGACGGCGAAGAAAAAGAGCGGCTGGTGCCGATTGACGGATCGCCGCCAGATTTGTTCCACCCGCCAAAAGGCTGTCCGTTTGCAGCGCGTTGCCAGTTTGCCATGGATATTTGCGAGCAGCAAATGCCAGAGGTAACCGTGTTCGAAAATGCGCACCAGGCGGCATGCTGGCTGCATGATCCGCGGGCGCCGAAGCTGGATGAACTCGTGGCGGCAGGGAGGCAGACGTAGATGAGAGACACTTTAATAGAAGTAACAGGGTTAAAAAAACACTTCGAGATCGGTAACGGCATCCAGCTCAAGGCGGTGGATGGAGTCACGTTTACGATCAATCGGGGGGAAACGCTCGGGCTGGTGGGTGAAAGCGGCTGTGGCAAATCTACGCTCGGCAGGACGATGATTCGCCTGTACGACCGTACAGATGGAGAAGTGTTGTTCAAGGGCAAAAATGTGCATCAGTTGAAAGGCAAAGACTCTGCGCAGTTCAACCGCGACGTGCAGATGATCTTCCAGGACCCGCAGGCCAGTCTCAACCCGCGCATGACGGTGTTGGACATTATCGCCGAAGGGCTGGACATTCACGGCTTTCCTCGCAAAGATCGCGCAGACCGCGTCAAGGAGCTGTTGGAGCTGGTGGGCCTCTCCAAGCAGCATGCGAGCCGGTTCCCGCACGAATTTTCCGGCGGGCAGCGGCAGCGGATCGGCATCGCACGCGCTCTTGCCGTCGAACCGGAATTTATTATCGCCGATGAGCCGATCTCTGCGCTCGACGTCTCGATTCAGGCGCAGGTCGTCAATTTGCTTGAAGATTTGCAACAGGACAAAGGGCTGACGTATTTGTTCATCGCCCACGACCTGTCCATGGTCAAGCATATCTCCACGAAAATTGGCGTCATGTATTTAGGAAAAATGGTGGAAATGGCCGACAGCTTCGAGCTGTACGCCAAACCGCTGCATCCTTATACACAAGCATTGTTGTCTTCCATCCCGATTCCCGATCCTACGATCAAGCGGGAGCGGATCATTTTGCAAGGCGATTTGCCCAGCCCGGCCAACGCTCCGAGCGGCTGCGTCTTCCGGACGCGTTGCCCGAAAGCAACGGCGCAGTGCGCCGAGCAGGTGCCGGAATGGATGGAAGCAGCGCCCAATCACTGGGTCGCCTGCCATCTCTACAGGTAGTACGATTTTATATCTTTATATACAGGGGGAACCATTGTGAAGAAATTAGCTGCATTTGCCCTGTCCGTCTCGCTCGTAGTACCAGCGCTTGCTGGCTGCGGCGGAAGCTCAGGGACAGCAACGAACAACCCGGGTACGGCGTCCAGCACTCCTGCTGCTGCCGTCAAACAAGAAGTCGTATTCAACGCCAAGTCCGAACCACCCGATTTGAACCCGCTCACTTCGACGGATACGACATCGTTCTGGATCATGGATCACTTGGGCGAAGGCTTGTACACGAAAGACAAAGAAGGCAATCCGGTTCTCGGGGTAGCCAAAGAAGTGAAGCTGTCTGACGACAAGCTCAAGTACACCTTTATTTTGCGCGACGATGCCAAATGGACAAACGGCGAGCCTGTAACCGCAGAAGATTTCGCCTATACGTTCATGAAGCATATCGATCCGGCGACAGCCTCTACGACAGCGTATCTCCTCTATTATATTAAGGGAGCAGAGGCGTACAACAAAGGAACAGGCAAAGCAGAAGACGTCGGAATCAAGGCTCTCGATGCGAAAACATTGGAAATCGAACTGGTAGCCCCAACTTCTTACTTTGACAAGATGCTTGCTACCCGCTACTGGCACCCGATCAACAAAAAGCAGGCGGAAGCCGATCCGAAATGGGCAGCCAACGCCGAGACGTATATTTCCAACGGTGCTTACAAGCTCGTTTCCTGGAAGCATGACTCCGAACTGGTGATTGAAAAGAACGAGAATTATTGGAACAAGGACGACGTAAAAATGGAGAAGATCACCTGGAAAATGGTGAACGATGCCACAACGTCCTACCAGATGTACAAGAGCGGAGAGCTTGATTTCAACAAAGAGATGCCATCTGACATTCTCGCTCAGGAAAAATCAAGCCCTGACTACAAATCCGTTCCTTACTACGGCACGTACATGTACATGTTCAACGTGACGAAAGAGCCGTTCACCAACAAAAAAGTGCGCCGTGCATTCGCTATGGCGATCGATCGCAAAGCACTGACCGAAATGGTGAGCCAAGGCGGCGAAACTCCGGCTTACTCCATGGTGCCGCGCGGAGCGATTACGCCAACAGGCAAAGACTTCCGCGAAGAAGGCGGCGACTACTTCAAGGAAGATCCGGCAGAAGCGAAAAAACTGCTGGCAGAAGGCATGCAGGAAGCAGGCTGGTCTACGCTGCCTGAAGTAACACTTATGTACAACACCGATGAAAGCCACAAAAAAATAGCCCAAGCCCTCCAGGAAATGCTGAAGAAAAACTTGGGTGTAGATGTGAAGCTGACCAACCAAGAGTGGAAAGTATACCTCGATACAACGAGACAAAAGAACTACCAAATGGGCCGCATGGGCTGGGTAGGTCAAATCAGCGATCCGGCGTTCAACCTCGATTACTACTTGGGTGACAGCCCGAACAACCGTACAGGCTGGGTAAACAAAGAGTACGACGACCTGAACATGGCAGCAAAAGTGGAGCAAGATCCGAACAAGCGCATGGAACTGTTGCACAAAGCAGAGGCTGTTTTGATGGAAGAAATGCCGTTCATCCCGATCTACCACTATCAACAAAACTATCTAGTAAAACCAGGTTTGGAAGGATTGACGTATCCGGTCAATGCATTCCCAAGCGCACGCTGGGCAACGAAAAAATAGAAAAAAGAGGAGTCTCTCCTCTTTTTTCCCTTTTCACACGGAACAGTCAGCTGCTTTTGGCTGTTCTTGGCGATTCGTCAACCATGAATTACTATACATACACTTCTTGATGACGAGGAAAGGGTGATGGCACATGATTATGGACTATTTGCAAGTCAAGTCGGCCTATCAGCTGAAAGTGGTGCCGAAAACGAACGGGCTGACTTTTTTGACGAAGCTCACAGGCATTGCCCAGGTGTGGAGTTGGGATGAGCAAACCGCGAGCGTACGTCAGGTGACTTCTTTGCCTGACCGGGTTGTCGAGTTCGCCCATTCTCCATGCGGGACGAAGACCGTTGTCGGCATGGACAACAAAGGAGACGAGCGCCAGCAGTTTTTTTTGTTGAAAGAGGGTGGAGCAGTCGTCAAGCCATTGACGGATGCGCCCGAATTTTTCCATTACTTCGGCGGCTGGTCGCCTTGCAGCGAGAAAATTGCCTGGTCGAGCAACCGTCGCGAGCCACGCTGCTTCGATATTTTTGTGCAGGACGTAGAGAGCGGCCAGTACGAGGAAGTGTACCGTCATGACGGGCGCTGCGATCCGATTGCCTGGCTGCCGAACGGCACAGGGCTGATTTTCAGCGTACAGGAAACGAATATCGACAATGCCCTGTACCTGTTGGATTTGCAGACCAGACAAGCCCGGAAGCTGCCGATTTGCAGCAAGCAAGCGCGCTTTCACTCGTTGCAGTTGACCCGTGACGGACAACACGGCTACATCGTGACCGATCGCGATGACAACACGATGGCGCTTTGCCGCTTTGCGCTGGATGGCGCCGAACTGGAAAAGCTCGTCCAGATCGACAAGTGGGACGTGGAGGAAGCGAAACTTTCGCACAGCGAGGAAGTGCTTGCTTTCGCCATCAATGAAGGCGGGCGTTCGGCTCTCGGCTTTTACTCTTTGACCGAGCAGCGTCAAGTAATGGCAGAGAACATCCCGGGTGGCGTCATCAGCGGACTCGCGTTCCGCTCGGATGAACAGCTTGCCTTTGCCCTGAAAAGCCCGACATTGCCCGGCGACATCTGGACGTATTCGCTTGCGGAAAAATCGAGTGAGCGCGTGACTTATGTTGGCGTGGCAAAAGAAATTCAAGACAGCCTCGTGGAGCCAGAGCTGTGCAGCTTCCGTTCTTTTGACGGGCTGGAGGTGCCGTATTTTCTCTACAGCAAAAACCATTCCGGCAAAAGTCCGGTTGTCGTCTACGTCCACGGCGGGCCGGAGAGCCAGATTCGCGCAGAGTACCACCCGGTCTTTCAATATTTGGTCAACCAGGGCTTCACGGTAGTGGCACCGAACGTGCGCGGCAGCATGGGCTATGGCCGTACGTACGTGCAACTCGACGATCGCCGCAAGCGGATGGACTCTGTCGCCGACCTCGCCTGGCTGGTCAAAGACTTGTCGCAAAAGGAAACGGTCGACCCGCAGGCAATCGGGATTATGGGCCGCAGCTACGGCGGTTTCATGGTGCTTGCCGCCCTCACCCATTACCCGGATTTGTGGGCAGCCGGAGTCGATATCGTCGGCATCTCGCATTTTGGCACCTTCCTGAAAAACACGGGAGAGTGGCGGAGAAAGCTGCGCGAAGTCGAATACGGCTACTTGGGCGAGGACGACGATTTCTTCGAACAAATCGCGCCGCTGAATCACTCTGCCAAAATCAAGGCACCGTTGCTCGTCTTTCACGGGCGTAACGATACCCGGGTCCCTGTCAGCGAGGCGGAGCAGCTTGTGGCAGACATGCAAGACCGGGGGCAACAGGTGGCTTTGCACGTTTTCGAAGACGAAGGCCACTTTACCGAAAAACTGGACAACCACATCACGCTGAATCAGGGCATTACCCGCTTTTTCCTGGAGCATTTGAAAACGGTCCACAGTGAAAAGGAGTGAGTGACAAATGAACAGCCAAAAAAGAAAAGTCGCAGCAGAAGATTTGTATCAACTGACGTACGCAAGCGACCCGCAGCTTTCCCCGCAGGGAGATGCGGTTGTTTACGTGAAGACGATGATCGACGAAGAGCGGGCGTATCGCAACCACTTGTTCGTCCGCGACTTGCAGACAGGAGAAACGGTGCAACTGACGAGCGGTGCTGTGCGTGACACGTATCCGCGCTGGTCGCCGGATGGTACGCGCATCTCTTTCGTCTCCAAGCGTTCCGGGACAGCACAAGTTTGGCTGATTGACGCCAAAGGTGGCGAGCCGCGCCAGTTGACGCACTGCAAAACAGGGGTGAGCACTCCGCTCTGGTCGCCGGATGGACAGCTTATCGTCTTTTCTTCCTTGATGGATCGCGGCGAGACGTTTGACGATCAGGAAGGCGAAGCAAAAGAAGCAGTCGTGCCGAAAGTAATCCATGTCGAGCGGATGAAATACAAATCGGACGATTACGGCTATTTGTACGAAAAAACACGGCAACTCGCCCTCGTGCATGTGGAAACGGGAGAAGTAAAAGCGCTGACAGACGGGCCTTACCATCATACGATCGGCTCCTGGTCGCCGGACGGAAAATGGCTGGCGATCACAGCCAACCGCAACGAAAATCCTGACATGCTGCACACGGTCGACGTGTATTTGCTGCCGACAGCGGGAGGGGAATGGAAGAAGCTGACGAGCAGTAACGGGACATTTTCCCACCCGACCTGGTCTGCTGACAGCCAAAAGCTCGCGTTCATCGGCAGCTTGGCGGACGGAATTTACTTGAACGCAACGCAAAAGCGAGTATGGACATGCGATCTCGACAGCGGCGAGCTGACTTGCGTGACCGCTGATTGGGACGTGCAAATCGGCGATTCGACGATTGGCGATGTGCGCTCGCCGGGCCACCCGACTCCAGGAGCGGTCTGGACGGAGGACGGAACCGCGTTGTACGTGATTGTAAGCGAGCGCGGCAATTCCGGCATTTACCGCGTAGCTCTGGACGGACAAAAAGAGCACATCGTCAGCGGCAACCGCAACGTGTACGGATTCACGATTGACGAGCAAAAGCAGACGCTGATCGCAGCGATCAGTGATCCGCTCATTCCGGGAGACTTGTATCAATTCGACCTAGGAACGAAGGCAGAGCAACGTTTGACCGAACTGAACCGCGACTTTTTTGCGGAAGTAGAGCTGGCTGTGCCGGAAGAAATCGAATTTGCAGCGCAAGACGGCTGGAAGGTGCACGGCTGGATGCTGAAACCAGTCGGTTACAAGCCAGGTGAAAAATACCCGCTCGTCTTGCAAATCCACGGCGGACCGCACTCCATGTACGGCAATACGTTTTTCCACGAGTTTCAGATTTTGGCGGCAAAAGGCTACGCGGTGCTTTACACCAATCCGCGCGGCAGCTACGGGTACGGCGAGCGCTTCATGCAGGCGTGCTGCGGAGATTACGGCGGCAAGGACTACCTCGACCTGATGAGCGCAGTCGACTACGCGTGCCAGCAGTTTGATTTCGTGGACGAGTCCCGCCTGGGAGTGGCAGGCGGAAGCTACGGCGGCCTGATGACCAACTGGATTGTAGGGCAGACGAACAGATTCCGCGCAGGTGTGACGGATCGCAGCATTTGCAACTGGGTGAGCTTTTACGGCGTGAGCGACATCGGCTACTACTTCAGCGCCGAAGAAATTCAGGCCAATCCGTTCACCAATCCGGAGAAAATGTGGCAGCATTCGCCGATTCGTCTGGTCGCAAACATCGAGACGCCGCTTCTGATCATGCACGGGGAACAGGATCACCGCTGCCCGATCGAACAGGCTGAACAGCTGTACATCACGCTCAAACACCAAGGCAAGGCACCCGTGTCCTTCATTCGCTTCCCCGGAGCCGGACATGAGCTGTCCCGCAGCGGAGATCCCGAGCAGCGCGTGCTGAGATTGCAGTATACAGAGGACTGGTTCGCGACGTATATGGAGCCAAAAGTGCCAAGCTTGCAGCAGTAGTAGTCGTATCGATGCCAAATCCAAATCCGCCAAAGAGCGCTCACGAGGAGGAACGAAACATGAACAAGGAACAAGTATTGGGCTGCGTACAGGAGATACTCCCGGAGGCGATTGACCGCCTGAAGCAATACTTGAGTTACCCCACCGTTTCTGCCCAGCACAAAGCGATTCCGGAAACAGTCGACTACGTCGTGCAGATGATCCACGAGGCTGGCGGCGAGACGAAGGTGCTCGACGATCTTGGCGGCAACCCCGTCGTCTATGCTTTTTTTGCAGCAGGCAGCAATGGCGATGCCAGCAAGACGCTGCTCTACTACAACCATTACGATGTTCAGCCGCCAGAACCGTTCAACGAGTGGCATACCGAGCCGTTCACGCCGACTGTGATCGACGGCAAGCTGTTCGCACGCGGCGCAGCCGACAACAAAGGCGACCTGGTAGCGCGGCTGAGCGCGATCAAAATTTTGCAAAAGCAGGGCGGCTTGCCGTGCAACATCAAGTTCCTGATCGAAGGGGAAGAGGAGATCGGCAGTCCGAACCTGGAACCGTATTTGCGCCAATATAAAGACCTGTTCGCAGCGGATGCGTGCATTTGGGAATTTGGCGGAAAAGACGAATCCGAGCGCATCAGCATGGTTGCCGGAATCAAAGGCATGGCGTATTTGGAGCTGACCTGCACAGGTGCGGACATCGACATGCACTCTTCTGTCGGCGCTTATGTAGACAACGCAGCATGGCGTCTAGTACAAGCGCTGGCGACGATGAAAAATGAGCAAAACGAAATTTTGGTCGAAGGCTTTTTCGACGGCATCGAAGAACCGACAGCAGATGAAAAGAAATTCGTGTCCGAGCTGCCGTTCAGCGAGGAAGCGACGGCAGAACTGTACGGCCTGAAACGCCCGCTGATCACGAAGGCAAAAGGCGTGGACCCGCGCGAGGCGATGGTGTTCCACCCGACGATGACGATTTGCGGACTGGACAGCGGGTATACCGGAGAAGGCGCGAAGACGGTTCTGCCGAAAAACGCCAGAGCCAAAGTGGATTGCCGTCTCGTGCCGGGACAAGACCCGCAGCACATCTTGCGTTGCATCGAGGCGCATCTGAAGAAGCATGGCTACGACGACATTACGGTGACGATGATCAACGGGCAAAAAGCGTACCGCTCCGATTTCCACCATCCGTTCGTTGCCCATGTGCTGGATACCGCCCGCGTCATCTACGAGAACGAGCCTGTTCTCGCACCGAACTCGGCAGGGACAGGCCCGATGTACATTTTCGGCGAGCAGCTTAAGCTTCCGGTTGTCAGTACGGGAGTAGGCTGGGTCGGTTGCAAGGTGCACGCGCCGAACGAGTCGATTCGCCTGAAAGATTTCGAGGAAGGAATCGCCCACATGGTTGTGATGCTTTCCGGATTTGCCCAGGCGCTTTCCCTGGCCAAATAAATGCTCTGCCAACAAAGACCTCGACACGATGCGGGGTCTTTTTTTCGGTTAACTGTTTTTGCGGCAGCTACGGAGTGGACTTTCATTTTGCAAAACATGTACAATCGAGGGTATCGAAGCTTTCGTATAGATCAGGAGGCGAACTGCATGAACAGCGAAATTTCACGATGGGAAACCGCAACCTTTGCCGGCGGCTGCTTCTGGTGCATGGTCAGTCCGTTTGACAAGCTGCCAGGAATCATCAAGGTCGTCTCGGGCTACACAGGCGGCCACGTCGAAAATCCGACCTATGAACAAGTGTGCTCGGATACAACCGGACACTATGAAGCCGTGCAAATCACCTACGATCCGGCGCTCATCTCGTACGAGGAGCTGTTGCAGATGTTTTGGAGACAGATCGATCCGACAGATGCAGGCGGCCAATTCGGCGATCGGGGGCAATCGTACGCCCCGGCGATTTTCTTTCACACGCCAGAGCAGGAACGCCTGGCGATTCGCTCGCGTGAGGAACTGGAGCAAAGCGGCATTTTTCAAAAGCCGATAGCGACCTTGATTTTGCCTGCCAAGCCGTTTTACCCGGCAGAGGATTACCACCAGGACTATTACAAGAAAAACCCTGTGCGCTACCAGTATTACCGGACGGCGTCGGGCAGAGCGAAGTTCGTGAAGGAAGCATGGCGCGACAAAAAGAAGCAGGAAGAACTGAAACAGGTACTGACGCCGATTCAGTACGAAGTGACGCAAAACAGCGGCACGGAGCGCCCGTTTGCCAATGAGTTCTGGAATCACAAAGAGGAAGGCATCTACGTGGATATCGTGTCGAACGAGCCGTTGTTTTCTTCCTTGGACAAATTCGATTCCGGCTGCGGCTGGCCGTCGTTTACCCAACCGCTGGCCAGCGAGAATGTCACCGAGCAGCTCGATTTGACCCACAACATGATTCGGACAGAAGTGCGCAGCAAGCACGCAGACTCGCATCTGGGGCATGTGTTCGAAGACGGACCGGGAGAAAACGGCTTGCGCTACTGCATCAACTCTGCGGCGCTGCGCTTTATTCCGAAAGACAAGCTGGAAGAAGAGGGCTTCGGCGAGTACAAGTCGTTGTTTGATAAACAAAAAGACTGACCTGTCCTTAGCGCGTTGCCAGCATCGGGCCGCCGTTCTCTGTGAATCATTCGGGAAGGCGGTCTTTTTGTACAAAATAGGCGTATATCTCGCGAAAGAAAGGGTGCGACAGAGTCCATGATGATACGAAAGAGATGGTTTTTCAGCTTGATTGGACTGCTGCTCGCCGTGACGATGCTTGCGGCCTGTTCCATGGCAACGGAACCGCCTGCCGAAAAGGAAGACCTTCCCGCGAAAGCGGTGGAAGGAGGGACGCTGACGATTGTCAGAATGTCCGATGCTGGCAATCTCGATCCGCACTTCATCTCCACGATCAATGCCGCGAGTGTCGTCCATCAAAAAGTGTACGAAGGGCTGGTCAGACGGGATGCCAACATGGTGATCGTGCCGCAGCTCGCCCTCTCCTGGCGGCAAGTCAGCGATCTTGTCTGGGAGTTCAAGCTGCGACAGGGCGTTTTCTTTCACGATGGCACACCGTTTGACGCCACCGCAGTGAAGCGAACCTTGGACCGGGTCATGGACCCGAAGATCGCTTCGCCGCGAGCTGCGATGTTTGACAAGATCAAGCAAATCAAAATCGTCGATCCGTACACCGTACAGTTTATTTTGGAGCGGCCGTTTACGCCGCTGCTCTCCATATTAGCCAGTCACGAAGGCAGCATGATTAGCCCGAAAGCGATCGAGCAGTACGGGCGCAAGCTGGCGGAGCATCCGGTTGGAACCGGGCCGTTTGTGTTTCGCTCCTGGGAGCCGGGAAATCAGATCGTGCTGGACAAAAACCAGCAGTATTGGGGCGACAAGCCGAAAATCGATCATGTGATTTTTCGCGTCGTGGCTGACGATCAGAAGCGCATTGCCATGGTCGAAAACGGCGAGGCTCACGTAGCCGAATCGATTCCGGTGCAGGAGATCGATCGGCTGTCCGCATCGAATCGCTTGCATGTGTATCGCAGCGAAGCGTTGGGAACCGAGTTTATCGGGTTCAATGTGGCGCAAGAGCCGCTTAACGACATTCGCGTCAGACAGGCTATCAGTTCAGCCATCGAAACAGGAGCCATCATCAAAGGCGTCTACAACAATGTAGGCACGCAGGCCAACTCGCCGCTCGGGCCAAAAGTATTCGGCTACAGTTCGTCCGTCCAAAGCTATCCGTACGACCTGAACAAGGCGCGCGAGCTGCTCGCCAAAGCAGGATACCCCAACGGCTTTTCCATCCATATGCTGACATACGACCGCAACGATCGGGTCATGGTTGCGCAAGTCATCCGTTCCCAGCTCAAAGGAATCGGGATCGACGCCAAAATAGATGTGGTCAGCTACGCCGATTTCGTCACGACGATCGAAAAGACGCGGACGCACCAGATTTTCGTCAGCGGCTGGGGGAACGCGACGGGTGACGCGGACTACAATCAGTACAACCTGTTTCACACGATGGGCGGCGGGGCTGGAAACAGCTTTCAGTACAGCAACCAGGAACTGGACAGGCTGCTCGAAGCCGGACGAGTCGAGTCAGACCCGGCCAAGCGTCTCGCCATCTACGCGAAGGCGCAGGAGCTGGAGATGCAGGATGCGCTGCTGGTGCCGATTCGCAATCTGGAAAATCTCGCCGTCATCAGCATCGACGTTCAAGGCTTTTCCATCAGTCCGGCTGGCTATCTCATGCTCGACCAGGTCAGCATTCAAAAATAAGCGGACAACTGCTGCCGGACGGGCGCTGCACTCGCTGGTGCTTGGGTGACGAACAAGATCATAAGGGACAGACGCGCTGGTGTATACGGCGCGTCTTTTTTACTTGTTTGGCTCAGACTATAGCTGTATAGGTTTTTGGTATAGACGGAATTGTCGAAAAGCATAGAACAATGCAAAAACGTGCAGTATAATCAAAAATATTTTAAATAGACATAAAACGAAAAACAGGAGAGAGAAACATGAATACTGTGGAGAGAATCAGCAAGTTTGTTGGCAGCACGTTCTCGTTGTGGGTAATTTTGTTTGCCATTCTCGGCTTTTTTGTGCCGGAAGCGTTCGTCGGCGGAAAAGGCTACATTTCGTTCCTGCTCGGCGTCATCATGTTCGGAATGGGGCTGACTTTGTCTTCGGAAGATTTCCGCGAAGTGTTTCGCAGGCCGGTCGATGTGTTGATCGGCGTAGTCGGTCACTACCTGATCATGCCTTCGCTTGCGTTTGTGCTCGCGATCACGTTGCAGCTTCCGCCGGATATTGCGGTTGGTGTCATTTTGGTCGGCTGCTGTCCGAGCGGGACGGCGTCCAATGTCATGACGTACTTGTCAAAAGGCGATGTCGCTCTCGGGGTTTCCATCGCGGCTGTGTCCACCTTGATCGCCCCGATCGCTACCCCTGCACTCATCTCGCTTTTGGCTGGAAAATGGATGGCGATTGATACGAAGTCGCTGTTTCTCGATATTGTGATGGTCGTCATTGTCCCGATCGTACTCGGTGTGATCGTCAAAGCGTTTTTCGGCAAGCAGGCGGAAGCGAGCGCCAAGGCATTGCCGCTCGTGTCTACCATTGCTATCGTTTTGATCGTGGCGATTGTCGTTGCTCTGAACAAAGGCAAAATCGTCGAGACAGGCATGATCATTTTTGCTGTCGTCATTTTGCACAATATTCTCGGCTACGTGCTCGGCTATTTTTTCGCCAAGCTGTTCGGCTTGAATCTGGCGAAGCGCAAAGCGGTGACGTTGGAGACAGGCATGCAAAACTCCGGTTTGGGCGCGGCTTTGGCGGCGGCTCACTTCAATCCGCTCGCAGCGGTGCCGAGCGCCATCTTCAGCGTGTGGCACAACCTTTCCGGCTCTGTGCTCGCCACCTATTTTGCCAAAAAAGAAGAGTAGGCGACTGGCATCCTCCCGGCAAAGGCGCGCTGATTTTTTGCCAAAATGGCACGTTCCTGTAACGAAAAAGGCCCGATTTATGTCATAATGGTTACGTACTTCCATGCTGGATAAGTACCTAACACCCATGCGGGCTGACTGTACAGCCGGGCCCGATTCGAAAGGACGTCATGATGAAACGTTTTGCCAATCGTACGAATCATTCCATCATACTGGTAACAGCCGCGATTCTCGCGCTGTCTGGATGCAGCAGCATGGCTGCGCCAAACGAAGAACAGGCAAAGCCGTCGCAGGAGACGACCCAGCCTGCTCCAGCAGAAGTGCCCAAACCTGCCGAGGAAGCCAAACAACCGGAAACCAAGCCAGCCGAGACGGTGAAGCCGGAAGAAACGAAACCGGAAGAAACCAAGCAGCCAGAGGCCCAACCGCCGAAAAAGTCGTCTGCCGAAGGGGCAGGCAAGTACGAAGAGCTGCTTGCGGATATCGAGGTAGTCGCTGAACCGCAAAGTGTAGCGGTCCTGGTCAACAAACAGCGCAAGCTTCCCGAAAACTATACGCCAAACGACCTGGTATTCCCGAAAGTCCCGTACCTGCTCCCGGAAAAGAGCGAGAAGCGGAAAATGCGCAAGGAAGCGGCGGCTGCGCTGGAGGAATTGTTTGCAGCGGCAAAAGCGGACGGAGTAGCGCTTGCAGGAGTATCGGCCTACCGCTCTCACGCTTACCAGAAAGCGCTGTTCAACCGCTACGTGCAAAAAGACGGCGTGGAAAAAGCGCGCACTTACAGCGCCGTGCCAGGTACGAGTGAACACGAAACCGGGCTTGCGATCGACGTATCCGGCGTAGACGGCAAATGCGCGGCGACGAGCTGCTTTGGCGGCACGAAGGAAGCATTGTGGCTTGCCGAGCACGCGGCAGAACACGGCTTTATCATCCGCTATCCGGATGGAAAAGAAGCGATCACAGGCTATATGTACGAGCCGTGGCACTTGCGCTACGTCGGCGTGGAGATCGCCAAACAAATCAGCGAGCAAGGCATCACGCTGGAGGAGTATTCAGGTGTGGTTCCCGCCTCGGCCAATGAGACTGAGTCAAACTAAACCTAAGCTTTTCGGAAAAAAGGAGACGCCGATTTTTCGCTACGGAAGAGTCGGCGTTTTTCTTGTAGCGCGAATACATATGCGCATGCAAACGTCCTTCGGCAAAAGAATTTCTATGCTATAATGATCACGGGTGAAGATAATGAGCGAAAAATCAATCAGGGAACGAATTATTGATACGGCCATGCGCCTGTTTGAAGCACATGGCTACCACCGGGTCACCGTCGACCAGATCGTCAAAGAAAGCGGTACCTCCAAGGGAGGTTTTTACCACAACTTCAAGTCCAAGGATGAACTGCTCTACATCATTCACGACCAGTTCATTACGTACGTGCTGGAAAAAGCGGAAGAAGCGTACGAGAAGTGGGATACGCCAACCGAGCGCCTGCAAGCAATCGTCAAATCGTTTGTGATGATGATCGATCTGTACCGCTCGCAGGTCACGATCTTTTATCAGGAAAGCCTGTTTTTGACCCCGGAGTATTTCACTGATATTGAAACGAAGCGGGACCGCTACAAGCAAATCATGTTTACCGTCATTTCCGACGGGATCAAATCGGGCGAGTTCCGGCCGGAGCTGCCTGTGCCAATCGTCTCCATGGCGATTTTCGGCATGGTCAACTGGATTTACAAATGGTATCAAAAAACAGGGACGTATTCGATCGAGCAGATTGCGGACATTTACGCCGACATGGTTCTGCATTCCGTCCTGAAGCCAGAAGCGATGAAAAATCCGGACTTCAACCGCTTTTTCCTGGCTTCGCCCGAAGCGCCGTTCAAATTGTTGTAAACGAATATGGATCAGGCGACTACTCGTCATTGCTAAAAATGGGAGCAGAGGCATAGTCGCTTCACGGTCCGGTCAGCGATGTACCATTCAGACTGACTGGTTGGTCTGTACGACGATTCAGACATTTGCTATAATGTTTAAAAGACCAACTGGTCGGTCTTGCGCATTCATCACAGACCAACCAGTCGGTTCGTTGGCAAATCAGCCACAATGAGTCGGGACATGGGAGGAATACGTATGTTTTCGATCTATGAACTGAGAGAACTGGTCAAGCTGCTGGAGCAGACAGACATAGAGTCTATCGATGTCAGCGATGACGAATCCCGTTTGCGCATCAAACGCCGGACTGCCGGGCAAACAGCAAGCGTTGCTGCCGTGACTGCGCCGACGTTGCCAGCGGTCACTGCCAAGCCAGCTTCATCCGTCGTCAACCTGCCGCAAAAAGCAGGAACTCAACCGCTCCAAACAGAACCTGTAGCAACAAAGCGGCAGGAGGCAACAGCTCATCCCGCAGAAAAGACGGAAAACTTGCATAAAATCACCTCCCCGATGGTCGGGACCTTTTACGCGGCTTCTGCCGAGGATGCGCCACCGTATGTAGCGGTACACGATCGCGTGGAGCCGTCCAGCATTGTCTGTATCGTGGAAGCCATGAAGCTGTTCAACGAGATTGAAGCAGAGGTAAAAGGGGAAATCGTTTCGATACTGGTACAAAACGGCCAACTGGTTGACCACGGCCAGCCGCTGTTTTTGGTGAAGCTTGCCGAGTAGAATCGGCGAATGAGGGGAGGTCTGGACCGTGAATAAAGATACACTGTTTACGCAATTTCCTGTGCCGACGTACGAGCAATGGCGGGAGGCGGCCGAAAAATCGTTGAAGGGAGCTGCCTTCGATGCCAAGCTGTTGACCAAAACACAGGAAGGAATTATCCGCCAGCCGATCTATCGGGCGGAAGATGTCGCAACATTGCCACGACGAGGGGGGCCGGGCGGGGCTCCTTTTGTCAGGGGAACGAGAAGTCCGCTGGATCAGCAGGCTGGGCGCTGGGAGGTCTGCCAGGAAATGGCGGCCCCGGACGCGAAATCGTTTCATGAAGCGGCATTGACAGATTTGGCTCGCGGGCAAACGGCGCTGCACATCGTATTTGATCGCGCTGTGCGCGCAGGGCTTGATCCAGATGAAGCACTGCCGGAAGACATCGGTAAAGACGGCTTGTCCATTTTTGCGCTGGAAGAACTGGGGGAAGCTTTGCGCGGACTGAATTTGGAAGAGCTGCCTTTGTTCGTGCAGTCGGGAGCATTGGGTTTGCCAGTCTTTTCCCTGCTGTTCGCTCATATGAAGGCGAGCGGCCACAGTCCGGCAAACTTGCGGGGATGCATCGGGCAAGACCCGGTGACGCCGCTGCTCGTGGAAGGACAGCTTCCGCACTCGCTTGACACTGCTTTTGCCGCGATGGCGAAAATGACGAGTTGGGCCAGTCAGCATGCGCCCAAGCTCAAAACGATTCTCGTTCAGGGCAATCCGTATTGCGAGAGCGGCGGTCATGCTGTGGCCGAGCTGGCTTTTTCGCTGGCAACAGGCGTCGAGTATATTCAGGCGATGCTTGACCGCGGCCTTACGATTGAAGAAGTGGCGGGCCGGATGCAGTTTTCTTTCGCGGTCAGTTTCGATGTGTTCATGGAAATTGCCAAGCTTCGGGCCGTGAAAATGCTGTGGGCGAATATTGTGGACGCGTACGGCGGTTCTGCCGAGGCGCAAAAAATAGCGATTCACGCCCGCACAGCAGCCTGGACGAAAACGGTCTGCGACCCGTACGTCAACATGCTGCGCGCAACTACGGAAGCGTTTTCTGCGATTGTTGGCGGCGTCGACAGCTTGCATGTATCTGCTTTTGACGAAGCGATTCGTCCAGCCAACGAGTTTTCCCGCCGGATCGCACGCAATACGCAAATCATTTTGGAACAGGAGGCGCACCTGGCAAAAGTCGCTGACCCTGCTGGCGGCTCCTGGTATGTCGAGTGGCTCACGGACGAATTGGCGAAAAAGGCGTGGGAGCTGTTCGTGCAAGTAGAGGAGCAGGGCGGCTTGCTTCGTGCTTTGGAGTCCGGCTTCGTGCAAGAAACGATTGCCCAGACAGCGGCCCGCAAGCAAAAAGACATCCAAGAGCGCAAAAGCCGCATCGTCGGCACCAACATGTATCCGAATCCTGCGGAGCAGCTGCTCACGCGTCCAGCCAACCCAGCGCTTCACAAGCAGCGAGTCGCGGAATTGCGCACATACCGCAGCCAAAAAAATCCGGCTGATGCCGCAGAAGCTTTGGAAAAGCTGGCGCAACATACGGCTGATTGGGTGGAAGCGGCGGCAAAAGCAGCGCTTGACGGCGCGACCGTAGGCGATATTGCCAAGGCGCTGACCGCAGGCAAGCAAGCAGCGACTGTGATTGCTCCGCTTCGCGTTCACCGGGCGGCTGAAGCTTTCGAAACATTGCGCAAGCAAGCGGAAGCGTATGCAAAGAAAACAGGGCAGCGGCCATCCGTGTTTCTGGCGGCGCTTGGCCCTGTCGCCAAGCATAAGGCGCGAGCGGACTTTGCCGCAGAGTTTTTTGCCGTCGGCGGTTTTGCAGCGCTGCGAACAGCAGCGTACAGCTCGGCAGCAGAGGCGGCACAAGCGGCAATCGCATCGGGAGCGCGGATTACCGTCATTTGCTCCGACGATGCAAGCTATCCCGAGCTGGTGCCGCCACTCGCCCAGGCGATCAAGCAGGCGGCTCCGGATATGACCGTGCTTTTGGCTGGATTGCCGGATGCCGAGCAGCTGGCGCAGTACAAAGCGGCTGGAGTGGATGATTGCATTCATCTGCGCTCCAATTGCTATCAGATGCTGCGAGAACTTCAGGAGCGGACAGGAGTGAGCTCACGATGAAGAGACCTGATTTTTCCAAAATGCCGTATTCGTCCAGGCGGGACATCTCCGACCTGTTTCCGGCGGAGGCTTCTGCCGGGGCAAAGGCGTTTGAGTTTGCGGAGCAGCAGTTGTGGCAGACGATGGAGCAAATCCCCGTCAAGCCTGTTTATACAAAAGAAGATGTGCAAGACATGACGCATCTGGGCTACATGCCGGGCCTGCCTCCTTATTTCCGCGGCCCGTATCCGACGATGTACGTCACCCAGCCGTGGACCGTGCGCCAGTATGCCGGATTTTCCACGGCAGAGGAGAGCAACGCCTTTTATCGCCGCAACCTGGCTGCCGGACAAAAAGGGCTGTCGATTGCCTTTGACCTCGCCACGCACCGCGGATACGATTCCGACCACCCGCGCGTAGTCGGGGATGTCGGCAAGGCGGGAGTGGCTGTAGACTCGATTCTCGACATGAAAATTTTGTTCGACGGGATTCCGCTGGATAAAATGTCTGTGTCCATGACGATGAACGGAGCGGTATTGCCGATCATGGCCTTTTACATCGTGGCGGCGGAGGAGCAGGGCGTATCGCAGGCTGAGCTGACCGGGACGATTCAAAACGACATTTTGAAAGAATACATGGTGCGCAATACGTACATTTACCCGCCAGAGGCGTCGATGAAAATTATTTCCGACATCTTCGCCTACACCTCGAAGCACATGCCCAAGTTCAACAGCATCAGTATTTCCGGCTACCATTTGCAAGAAGCAGGCGCGACAGCGGACATCGAGCTGGCGTATACGCTCGCGGACGGTTTGGAATACGTGCGAACGGGGCTTGCGGCTGGCATTGACATTGACGCTTTCGCACCGCGCCTGTCGTTTTTCTGGGCGATTGGCATGAACTACTTCATGGAGGTAGCGAAAATGCGGGCGGCACGCCTGATTTGGGCGAGCCTGATCAAGCAGTTCAACCCGAAAAACGAAAAGTCGATGGCGTTGCGCACGCACTCGCAAACATCCGGCTGGAGCCTGACCGAGCAAGACCCGTACAACAACGTCGTGCGGACGTGCGTGGAAGCGATGGCGGCGGCGCTCGGACATACGCAGTCGCTGCATACGAATGCGCTCGATGAGGCGATTGCGCTTCCGACCGACTTTTCCGCGCGAATCGCCCGCAACACACAGTTGTTTTTGCAGGACGAAACCCAGATTACGAAGGTCGTGGACCCGTGGGCAGGCTCGTACTACGTCGAGTCGCTGACAGCGCAGCTCGTGGAAAAAGCGTGGGCGCACATCGAGGAGATCGAAGCTTTGGGCGGCATGGCGAAAGCGATTGAGACGGGATTGCCCAAAATGAAAATCGAGGAAGCGGCAGCCAGACGCCAGGCGCATATCGATTCGGCGAAAGAAGCTATCATCGGTGTGAACAAGTACCGTCTGGACAAGGAAGACCCGCTGGAAATTCTCGAAGTCGACAACACAGCGGTACGCGAAGCGCAAATCCGCCGATTGCAAGAGCTTCGCGAAAATCGGGACGAGGCGCGGGTGCAGGCGGCCCTGTCTGCTATCACCGAATGTGCGCGCACGGGTGAAGGCAATTTGCTGGCGCTGGCGATTGAAGCAGCGCGGGCAAGGGCGTCGCTCGGCGAAATCTCGGATGCGTATGAAAAAGTGGTCGGACGGCACAAAGCGGTGATCCGCTCGATCAGCGGCGTCTACAGTGCGGAGTACGCCGATGCGGATGAAGTGGCAGCGGTGCGCAAAATGGCGGATGAATTTGAGCAGTGGGAAGGGCGGCGTCCGCGCATCATGATCGCCAAGATGGGCCAGGACGGGCACGACAGGGGAGCAAAAGTCATCGCAACCGCTTTTGCCGACCTGGGCTTTGATGTCGATATCGGGCCGTTGTTCCAGACACCGGAGGAAACGGCAAAACAAGCGGTGGAAAACGACGTGCATGTGATCGGCTTCAGCTCGCTCGCTGCCGGACACAAGACATTGCTGCCGCAACTCGTGGAGGAGCTGAAAAAGCTGGGCCGCGAAGATATCGTCGTCGTCATCGGCGGGGTCATTCCGCCGCAGGATTACGCCTTTTTGCGCGAGCATGGCGCTGCCGCCATCTTCGGTCCGGGAACCGTCATTCCGGTAGCAGCCCAGCACGTTTTGCAGGAAATCGTACATCGACTGGAGGCTGCCGGCCTATGAGCGGCGGTGGAGACGGCAAAACATCCCTGAACTTTTCTTCCAAAGTCCGCCTCCCGCGCCTTTCTGTCGAGCAGTACGTCGAGGGCGTGCGGGCAAACAACCGGACCGTGCTCGCCCAGGCCATCACGCTGGTCGAGAGCAATTCCGCCGCCCATATGGACATGGCGCAGGAAGTGATCCGCCAGCTTTTGCCCCACACCGGGCAATCGATTCGCATCGGGGTGTCGGGAGTGCCGGGAGCAGGCAAAAGCACGTTTATCGAGGCATTTGGCACGATGCTGTGCGAAAAAGGCCATCGGGTGGCTGTGCTTGCGGTCGATCCGAGCAGTACGGTCACGCGCGGGAGCATTCTCGGCGACAAGACGCGGATGGAGCTGCTCTCGCGCAACCCGAACGCGTTCATCCGCCCGTCCGCTACCGGAGGGACGCTGGGCGGGGTCAACCGGAAGACGCGGGAAACGATGCTGATTTGCGAAGCGGCTGGCTACGATGTCATTTTGGTCGAGACGGTTGGCGTCGGACAGAGCGAGACGACCGTCCGATCGATGGTCGATTTCTTCCTGCTGTTGATGCTGACCGGAGCTGGCGACGAGCTGCAAGGGATCAAAAAGGGGATCATGGAAATTGCCGACGCGCTGTTGATCAACAAAGCGGACGGGGAGAACCGCACGCGGGCTTTGATTGCCAAAGGCGAGTACAACCGGGTGCTGCACTATTTGCAGCCAGCAACATCCGGCTGGGAGACGAAAGCGTACATGTGCTCGGCGGTGACCGGAGAAGGCATCGCGGACATATGGGAGGTCGTTGGCGCATTTCGCCATGTGACGGGACTATCGGGCAGCTTCGAGGCCCGGCGCAAGGCGCAGCTGCTCGATTGGATGCACAGCATGGCCCAAGACTACTTGCGCACTACGTTTTTTGGCAATCCGCAAGTAGCCAAGATGCTCCCGGCCATCGAGCAATCCGTGACGAGCGGACAATTGTCGCCGACGAGCGCGGTACAACAGCTTGTAGCCATTTTCGAAAAAGCGATCATGAAATAGAGAGAGGAAGAAGGTCGGACAATGAGCGACATGCACAAAAAAATCGATGACTTGATGGAGCGAAAATTCAAAATCGAGCTGGGCGGCGGTGACGCCCGGATTGATGCCCAGCATAACCGCGGCAAGCTGACTGCCCGCGAGCGGATCGAGCTGTTGCTCGACCCGGATACGTTCATGGAGCTGAATCCGTTCGTCGAGCACAGAGCGACGCATTTCGGACTGGATCAGATGGAAGCGCCGGGCGAAGGCGTCGTAACCGGATACGGCAAAATCAACGGTCGCCCTGTTTATTTGTTCGCGCAGGACTTCACTGTATTTGGCGGTGCGCTCGGCGAGATGCACGCCATGAAGATCGCCAAAGTCATGGATTTGGCCGCGAAAAACGGCGCTCCGTTCATCGGATTGAACGACTCCGGCGGCGCACGCATTCAGGAAGGCGTCAGCTCGCTGGACGGATACGGCACGATTTTTTACCGCAATGCGATCTACTCCGGGGTGATCCCGCAAATCTCGGTCATTTTGGGGCCTTGCGCGGGCGGAGCGGTCTACTCTCCGGCCATTACCGACTTCGTGTTTATGGTCGAAAAGACGAGCCAAATGTTCATCACCGGACCAAAAGTGATCGAGACAGTAACCGGCGAGAAAATTTCCGCGGAAGACTTGGGCGGCGCGCGCGTCCACTCCACGGTCAGCGGCAATGCCCACTTTACGGCCGAATCCGAGCAAGAGGTGCTGGAATCAGTGCGCAGGCTGCTCAGCTTCCTGCCGCAAAACAACCGCGACCGCGCTCCTGTCCTCGAAGCTGCGGGCGGCGCAGAATGGCAGGAAGAGCTGCTGGAGCTGGTTCCGGCCGAGAGCACGAAAGTGTATGACGTTCGCAAAGTGATCGAGAAAATCGTGGATCACGGCGACTTCATGGAAGTGCAGCCGAATTTTGCCCGCAACATCGTCATCGGACTGGCGCGGATCGACGGCCACAGTGTCGGGATCATCGCCAACCAGCCGAAAGTAATGGCGGGCGGACTCGACATTCATTCTTCCGACAAGCTGGCCAGGTTCATCCGCTTCTGCGATTGCTTCAACATCCCGCTGTTGACCTTTGAGGATGTCTCCGGCTTTTTCCCGGGGATCAACCAGGAGCACGGAGGAATCATCCGCCACGGGGCGAAGATTTTGTATGCGTACTCGGAAGCGACCGTGCCGAAAATTACCGTCATTTTGCGCAAAGCGTACGGCGGCGCATACGTGGCGCTCAATTCCAAGTCGATTGGCGCAGATATCGTCTACGCCTGGCCAAATGCGGAAATTGCCGTCATGGGCCCAGAAGGTGCTGCGAACGTCATTTTCGCAAAAGAAATCGAGAGCAGCGAAAATCCGGCGGCAACCCGCGCGGAAAAAATCGCGCTCTACCGCGAGAAATTCGCTAATCCGTACGTGGCGGCAAGCCTCGGCATGGTCGACGACGTCATCGACCCGCGGGAAACCCGGATGAAGGTCGCCCAGGCGTTGGAGATGCTCAGAAACAAGCAGGAAGACCGTCCGTACAAAAAGCATGGGAACATCCCATTGTAAGAGGGGAGCATCTTGCATGAAGCTGCATGAACTGCGTGAATTGATCAAGCTGGTCAACCAGTCGTCCATCGAGGAGCTGGAATGGGAAAAGGGCAAAGAGCGAATCGTCATCAAAAAAAGCGAGCCTGCGGCAGTGAGCGCGACGCCGCTTCCGGTTCAGACAGACGAGGTGGATCAAGGATACCAGCAAGCCGCCGCCACAACTGAAACAGCGACACTTGCCGTCGAGAAGGAGCAGGAAACTCCCGCGCCGGAAAAAACACCTCAGCTCGTCCTGTCCACGTCAGTCGGACTGTTTTACGCCCAGGTGAAGGTCGGGCAGACGATCAAGGCAGATGATGTGATCGGCCGCTGCACGGTCGACGCTTTGCAACTGTCCTCGGACATCGTTTCCACGGCGAATGGGGTTGTGGCCGAAATGTTGGTGCAGGATGGTCAATTGGTCGATTACGGAAAACCGTTGCTTGTTGTCAAGCCACAGTAAGAAGGAGCGTTCCTATGTTCAGGAAAGTATTGGTTGCCAATCGCGGCGAAATCGCCGTGCGCATTATTCGAGCGTGCCAGGAGTTGGGAATCGCTACGGTAGCGATCTACTCGGAAGCTGACCGCGAAGCGCTGCATGTCGAGCTGGCGGATGAAGCTTACTGCATCGGGCCGAAAGAGTCCAGGGAGAGCTATTTGAACATGCCCCGCATCATGACGGTCGCTTTGCTCACAGGGGTGGATGCGATTCATCCCGGCTACGGCTTTTTGGCGGAAAACGCTTCGTTTGCCCAGCTTTGCCAAGATTGCTCCATCACGTTCATCGGGCCAGATCCCGAAGCGATTACGAAAATGGGCGACAAAGCCGTCGCGAAAGCAACGATGAGTGCTGCCAATGTCCCGCTCGTTCCGGGAACAGACGGATTGATCGACGACATCGAGGAAGCAGTGCAAGTGGCCGGGGAAATCGGCTACCCTGTGATCGTCAAAGCTACGGCGGGGGGAGGCGGTCGCGGCATGCGCGTCGCTTATGACGCCGAGGAACTGGAAAAAGCGATTCGCCAGGCGCAAAAAGAAGCGGAAACCGCTTTTGGCAACGCGGGCGTGTATTTGGAAAAGTACGTCGAGGAGCCGCGCCACGTAGAGATTCAGGTCATGGGCGACAAGCACGGGAATGTCGTCCACCTCGGCGAACGGGATTGCTCGATTCAGCGCCGCCATCAAAAGCTGGTGGAGGAAGCGCCATCGCCAGCGCTGGATCAGGAATTGCGCGAGCGGATGGGGCAAGCTGCCGTGGCAGCGGCAAAAGCTGTTTCTTACCACGGAGCAGGTACGGTGGAATTTTTGCTCGATCGTCACGGGCAGTTTTACTTCATGGAAATGAACACGCGCATTCAGGTAGAGCATCCGGTCACCGAAATGATTACAGGGATCGACCTGATCAAAGAGCAAATCTCGGTTGCCGCGGGCAATCCGCTGTCTTTTTCCCAGGATGAGGTGAAGATCAACGGCTGGGCCATCGAATGCCGGATCAACGCGGAAAATCCTGCGAAAAACTTCATGCCATCGCCGGGAAAAGTGACCAATTACTTGCCTCCAGGCGGCTACGGCGTGCGCGTGGACAGCGCTGTTTATCCGGGCTATGACATCTCGCCTTTTTACGATTCGATGGTCGCCAAGCTGATTGTGTGGGGTGGCAGCCGCGAGGAAGCGCTGGCCCGCATGAAGCGCGCCTTGCGCGAATTTGTGATCGAAGGCGTGCACACGACTGTGCCGTTTCACGAAAAATTGCTGGAGCATCCGGATTTTGTCTCCGGCCAATTCGCTACCAACTTTTTGGAGAAAAACCCGCTCGATCTGAAAGAAAGCGAGCCTGTTTCCGGCAAGTAAAGCCTGAGGATGGTTGCTTGCTGGCAATGGGAAACGTACTCTAGTGGTGGTCAACCCTGCTTGCGGTTGAATGGTGTTAGCAGATATGGTAAGATGAGGTTACTTTGATGACTGGAGTTGAAGCCGATGTAGGAAGCTTTCTTGCTAGTAAAGGAAAACGATTGCGATGGATTTCGCATGTTTATTTCCTTATACGCAAGAAAGTTACGACATCTGTTCACTCAAACGGTATATGCAATCTGACTCCTTGCTGGGGTTTGGTTTGTTATATGTATTTGAGCTGCGAGAGAGTAACTTTCTTGCAGCTCTTTTTGATTTTTTTCCAAGGAGGACGATTGTATGTCGACCATCAAAGTGACGAATTTGACTTTTGCCTACGACGGCAGTTTTGATCACATTTTTGAAAATGTCAGCTTCCAGATTGATACGGACTGGAAGCTCGGCTTTACCGGACGAAACGGAAGGGGAAAGACGACGTTTCTCCAGCTTTTGCTCGGTCGCCATGAGTACAGCGGAACGATCTCTTCCCAGGTGACGTTTGAATATTTTCCGTACCTGATTGAAAACAAGCAGCAAAACACAGCGGATGTCATTAGCGAAGTAATCCCTGACTATATGGAGTGGGAGCTTTTGCGCGAGTTCTCTTATTTGCAAATCGACGAGGAAGTTTTGTATCGGCCGTTTGCTACGCTGTCCAACGGCGAACAGACCAAGGTGCTTCTCGCCGCCTTGTTTTTGAAGGAAAACAGCTTCCTGCTCATTGACGAGCCGACGAACCATCTGGACATGGAAGGCAGGAAGCTGGTCAGCGACTATTTGCAGACCAAGCACGGCTTTATTCTCGTGTCTCATGACCGCGCCTTCCTCGACAATTGCGTCGACCATATTTTGTCGATCAACAAAACCAACATCGAGATTCAAAAAGGCAACTTCTCGACCTGGTGGGAAAACAAGCAGCGCCAGGATCACTTTGAGCTGGCTGAAAACGAGCGGCTGAAAAAAGACATCAAACGCCTGTCCGAGTCCGCGAAGCGCACCAGCGGCTGGTCGCATGAGGTGGAAAAAACGAAAAACGGTACGACCAATTCCGGCTCCAAGGTCGACAAAGGCTATATTGGTCACAAGGCAGCGAAAATGATGAAGCGCTCCAAATCGATCGAGCAAAGGCAGCATTCGGCTATCGAAGACAAGGCGAAGCTGCTGAAAAATGTGGAGCAGAGCGAAGCACTGAAAATCTCTCCGCTGACGTATCATAAAGATCGCCTGATCGAACTGGAAGATGTGGCGATTTTCTACGGAGATAAGCAGGTGACGGGCAGCGTTCGCTTTTCTATTTCACAAGGCGAGCGAATTGCTCTGTCCGGGAAAAATGGTTCGGGGAAATCGAGCATTCTCAAGCTGATTTGCGGCGAGGACGTGAGCTACACGGGAACGTTTCGCCAAGGAAGCCAGCTGAAAATCTCCTACGTCTCCCAGGATACGTCGCATTTGCAGGGCAGCTTGACGGCCTATGCGAAAAGCAACGACATAGACGAAAGCTTGTTCAAAGCCATTTTGCGCAAGCTGGATTTTTCCCGGACGCAATTCGAAAAAGACATGGCTTCGTTCAGCGGCGGGCAAAAGAAAAAGGTGCTGATCGCGAAAAGTCTTTCCGAGCGGGCGCATTTGTACGTTTGGGATGAGCCGTTGAACTTTATCGATGTGCTGTCGCGCATGCAGTTGGAGGAGCTGCTTTTGGAGCATGCGCCGACGATTTTGTTTGTCGAGCATGACCGGGAGTTTTGCCAAAACATCGCGACGAAAGTGGTTGAGCTGTGACGTGTCAGGCGTGCCCGGTTTGTCGGCTATCTCTTTGATTCGCCGCGCGTTCTTGTCCTGTTTTGCCACTCGTGGACATACGGTGTAGGGAGGGACATATACGTAGAGGTGGTATCATGAGCGCCGTTTGGCAAATATTTGCGTTCGTACTGATCGGGTACGTCTGGTTTACCGGCTTGGTCTGGCGAAGGAGGGCGCACATCCAGCCGATGCACGGAATGGTGAGCGCGATGGCTGTCGCCATGCTGGTGGGCTTGTTGACAGGTCTGCTTTTCGGTCTGCTGTTCCAGGGGAATCTGTCCCGCTCCACGCTGTGGGGGATGACTTGCGGCGCTTTTGCCGGATTCGTCTTCGGCTTGCGCTTGTCCGTGCTGACGATTGTGGAAGGGACGCTATCCGGGTTGATGGCTGGCATGATGGGCGCGATGCTCGGCGAGATGATGACGCTGGAGCAGGCAGAGCCGCTGTTGTTTTTCTTGGCGATGCTGTATACGGCGTGTCTGTTGCTGATGGAGCGATGGCATGGAGTGGAGCAAGCGAATGAGGCAAGCGTCTTTGGCAAACTAAGGCATCCGGTGGTCAGCGCGCTCCTGCTCATTATCGTTTTCGCCTGGTTTCAGTCGCTGACATTTGCGCTGCCGGTTGCAGGCGAGCGGTCGCAGGAGCAGATGCATCATGAAAACAGCCCGTAGTCTGTAACGGGCGAGAAAAGTCAGGAGGAGTAGATGGCTTTACCGAAAAAAGGAACGCGGAGCATAACGGTTCAGCAAAAAACGTACCGCTGGGTCGTCAGCTCAGCGGGGCAAGGAATGCTTGTCGTGACGATTCAGAGCGCCGGGGAGGCCGGGCAGTTGATCCGGGTGTACATGAAGGCGGACGTGCCCGTAATGTCTGCGGCGACGGAGCAGGCAGGCGATTCGCCGCTTGCACAGGAGCGGCGAGCGATCAAGCCTTCCGATGTGGAGGCGATCATCGCCGAAGCCGTGCAGCAAGGGTGGGAGCCGGAGAAGAAAGGGACGCCGCTCAGTTTTGAGTGGCGGGGGGATGTGCTTTTTTCAAAAGGCAAGTAGGTAGTAGCGTCTTGGAAGTGGAGATAGCTTCTTGTGCACGGAGACAGCTTCTTGTGCACGGAAATAGCTTCTTGTACACGAAGGCAGCCTCTTGTGCACGTAGACAGCTTCTTGCACACACAATATTGGCGAGCCATAAGGTGATAGAAACGAACAGCGGTCAACAAGGAGGAATGACAGCAGCATACTCCAGGTTGACCGCTGTTTTTTTATGGAGCAGTGATTGTATACGTTGAAGAGTGCAGGCGTCGCTTTACGGATTGCGGGCAGCTGCAAATCATTTTTGTTTACCATAATAACATTCTGTAGACAACGATCTGCTCATTTGTCGGCCAAGCTGTCGAGATGTTGCGGCATCAGCACAGCCAGATCATTTTTTGCCGAACGGACAGGCGGAGCACCGTTACTAAACGGTTTTTCTCCTGATTCAGATTCCGATTTTTCCACCTTTCCCCAATCGAAGCAATGGCGAAAGGGGCATACGCTGCACCTTTCGTGAGATAGCTGCCAAATAAATGCTATAATATGGACAAATTGTATCTTCCAGGGGGGAGTATGTTGCAACAGCTTTTTAACGAGATGATCAAGCAGGACGTGAAGCCGTTCCTTGCGCAGCATGGCTTTGTCAAGAAAAGTTTGAATTTCTACAAAATAACAGACAATCTCATTTACATGCTCAACTTCCAAAAATCCGCTGGCAATTCAGCTGATCATCTCATGTTTTATGTGAACTGCGGCATTTATTCGGCGGAGCTGGCGCAGATCCAAGCGAAGGACGTTTTGACTGAGCCGAAAGAAGCAGATTGTCATTTCAGGGCAAGAATCAGGGAAATTGCCGAGGTGGCTCCAGATCGCTTTGCCATCACTGCTGATACGAAAATGGATGACGTACGCAAAACGCTGTTAAGTGGATTGCAACAAGTTGTTCAATTCTATCGTACGATGACCAGTGCCAGGTCCATCGTGGATTATTACACGTCAGGCCCGTTTTTGCATTTGGGCGAAGAGAGCTTTCATTTGCTGTTGCAAACGAATGATGTAGCAGCGGCCAAACAGTATTTGCAGGCGTTGCAGGAAAAGCATGGGGCAGAACAGCGATGGACGATATTTGAAAAGCAATATGAGGCGATATTTAAGCAGTATGGAGTGGAGTTTACGAAGCTGTAGGGGGAACCTCTAGGCACGATCCTGTCGGGGAACGATAGCTGAATGAAGGGAAGAGGATAGCAAAAACATGGGCTGCCGGGAGAACTATCCGGTAGCTTTGCCATTTGCATCTGTCCCTTATGGGTGTACAAGGAGGATAGAGATATGCAACAGTTGGCCAACATCATTCTAATCTTTTCTTTATCTTTCACGGCCATATGTATTGTCAGAGCAGTAAGCCAGTATAAGAAAGGAAGTGTTGCTGAGAAGAAAAAACAAGTAACGACGGGTCTTATTTCCCTTGGGATAACATTAATTACAGTGGTATTTGCAACAATGTTTGTTACTTCCTCTTGAGGGCACTGCCAGCAAAACGCCGTAGGAAACCAGTCCTTGTTAAGACAAGCCCGGCAAAACACCATCATCAAAAAGACGAAGAAACCTCCACGCCAAATGGAGGTTCTTTGTTTATCACAAGAACTGAAAGCGCCGGAAAATCTTGCTAGAATTAGCTCCTTTCAGCATTTAGTTAACCGTAATTTTATTCTGTAAACTACAAATCGCCCAGCAAATCAGGCAAGCTGTCGAGATGCTTAGCGAGCCAGATCATTTCTTTGGCAAAACGGGCGGGCGGGGCACTGTGCCGATCCATGTCTGCCGTAATCCACCAAACGCTTTCCAAGTACCACAACAGCTGGATTCTAGTCGTCAAATAGCCATGTTCCACTGGGCGCACTTCCTTGTAGCCGGATAGGAATGCCCGCGCAAGCGCCGGGTCAAGCTGCTCGTCCAGCGCGCAAGACAGGATCGCTCTCGCCACATCGAGCTGTGGGTAGTCGTATTTCATCCGGTCAAAGTCGAGCACGGCGGTGACGCGATCCGCAGCGAACAGCAAGTTGTCCACCCATAAATCGCGGTGAGCCCATCCGCTGTGCAAAGCTTCGAAAGGCGACAACTCAAGCTTTTCCGTCGCGATGATTTGCTGTTCTACGAATCCTTGCAGCTCGGTTTTCCCCGCATGCTGCACATTTTGCCAAACAGAGTGCCAATGGGCCAGTCGCTGTGCCCGCTCCGGGGGAACGAACTGCGGCTGTTTCTGGCCTGCAATCGCAATCGATCCGTCGTTCAGCAAATGGTGCATCCGCCCGGTCACTCGGCCCAGATCGTACATCTGCGCCTGTGAAGCTTTCCCCGGCGACACCAACTGCCCCTCGCAAAATTCCATGACCAGAAAGCGCTCTCCGTGAGCGGATTCCAGCAAAAATCGTCCGTCATGGGCGAACAGCATCGGACAGGGCAGGCCCGCGGCATGCAGTCTCGCTTGCTCGGAAAAAGCGACAGCCAAATCAGCCGGATCGTATAAAGCAAACCTTTTTTGGTTGTATTGCTTCAACAAATATGTGCCTTCCTCTGTCCGAATGTGCCATTTCAAATTGAGCCAACCCCGGTTGATCGGTGTGGCTTCCCGGATGTGCAAGCCGAAATAGTGCTGAACCGCTGCTGTCAGGTCAGCCAAAATCGCTTCTGCGGCAGCGGGCGAGTGGGAATGGTTGTTCATGGAGCGCCTCCCGTCCTTGGATGAACTCCATACGATTTCGTTTGAGGAGGCGCAAATCCTTTTTATGAGCGGGCGATCTCGTCCAGAAATACTTGCACTTCCCGCTGAAACCCGTCTGGATCAGACGAATGAATATCGTGCCCGCACTCGGCAAACACGGCAAGCCGGGTGTTCGCTCTGCGTTCGGCCATCAGCTTGGCATGTGCTTCGTCCATCACAAAGCTGTGTTTGCCGTGAATGAGCAGAGCGGGGCATGCAGAGGCCAGCCAATCTGTCCACCATTCGCCGTTGCAATGCTCCTGCGAGATGCGCATGCCAGACAGATCAGAGCGAAAAGCGAAGCCGTGCTCGTCCTCCAACACGCTTTCCGCAAAATAATCCACGGCGCGCACGCCAACTTGCCGCAGCGATTGTTTCAGTTCTTCGAGGGAAGCGGAGCGTTGCGGCAGGCGCTCGACAAAGGACAGGTCAACATGGATTTCGGTTCCGATATCTTCCACGATCAGCGCTTTTACATACGCCGGGTAACGCGCAGCGAATTGATAAGCATTGAGGCCGCCAAGAGAATGGCCGAGCAAGGCGATTTGCTGCCCGCCAAGTTCGTTTTGGACGAAAGCGAGAATGTCCTGCACGTAGGCGTTGCGGGAGTAGTCTTGTTCCGGCGAATGCCCACTCCAGCCATGGCCGCGCTGATCCAGGCTAATGACGCGCCAGCCGCTCAGTTTGCTGGCAAATTCCGCAAACACACGCCCATCATTCATGTGACCGTGCAAGCAAAGCAGCACGTTGGGGCTGTCGCCGCCAAAGTCGAGATAAGAGAGCCGCAAGTTTTGCGATGAAAAGTATTTGCGGGTTGCTGCTTGGTGTTGTGTGGTCAAGGCATATTCCTCCTTATGGTGTGCCCAAAAGAGCACCTGACTGGACTTTATCTTGACGATAACAGATAATCATGACAAAAGCTGTCATAGATAAAAAGGACGAAACCGATATGGCGAAAACACAAAGACTGCTGGAACTATTAATGACGGTCAACCGGAAACGCAAATTTACCGTCGGCGAGCTGGCGCAAGAATTTGGCGTGTCGCAGCGAACGATTTTGCGAGATTTGCAGGAATTATCCGAGTGGGGCGTGCCGCTTTATTCCGAAGTAGGGCCGCACGGCGGCTACCGCGTCCTGAAAGAGCGAATTTTGCCGCCTATCGCCTTTTCCGAGGAAGAAGCCGTCGCCATCTTTTTTGCGATCCAATCGCTTCGCCATTACTCCGCCTTGCCTTTTGCAGCGGAAGCGGCGTCGGCCACGAGCAAGTTTTACGCTTACATGCCGCCAGATGTCCGCGAGCGGATCGACGAGATGAGACACCGCGTTGATTTTGTCACACCGAAAAGGCAGGCAGATTCTCCGCACTTGTCGATTCTTTTGGATGCAGCCGTGAACCAAAAGGTGCTCGCGATCGCATACGAATCCCGGGAAAAACAAACCAATCGTCGCATTCAGCCAATCGGGATTTACACGCAAAATGGCCTGTGGTACTGTCCAGCCTATTGTTTTTACACCAGCAGCTATCGCGTCTTTCGCTGCGACCGGATTCAAACGGCTGTCGAGTGTGCAGAGACAGAACCGCTTGATTTGCGGGATATTCATTTGGACAATCGGGAGTCCAGACTTGCGGGAGAAGAAAAGAACAGCATCGCGATCCGTGCGGAACTGACAAGGGTGGGAGTGCAAAAGTGCGAAGCGGAGCGTTGGTCTGCCCCGATGCTGACGATTCGCCCGGATGGAACAGGATCGCTTTCGGGCCAGATTGCAGAGAGCGACCGCGATTTTTTCGCCACCTTTTTCATCGGCCTGGGGCGAGAAGCGACGGTTACTCATTCACCGGAGCTTTTGGCAAGCATGAGAAGCTATTTGGCGGAGCTTTCTGGCAAATATCCATAACGAGGGGAAGGGGGCGCAGAGATGACGGGCACAAATGCGGAAGACTGGGAAAGCGATTTGCCAAAAGAGCTGGCGAAGCCTGCGAAAAGAGCGCTTGCGAGCGCAGGCTACCATCAGTTGAAACAGTTGACGGCAGTGAGCGAGGCAGATGTGCGCAAGCTGCACGGGATGGGGCCAAAAGCACTTGAACAGCTCAGACGTGCGCTCGCTGACAAAGGAATGTCGTTTAGCGAGACTCGTCCATGATGTCGGCGTTACGCCGGGAAAAGAATATGTACTAGCGCAAAAGCCGCTTGCCTGCCATTCTGCTCTGATGAGGGTGGCGGTGCCCCAATCACTTACTGCCCGAGATTCTGGTTTCGTCTTTGGAAATCAGTCTGTTTCCTGTGGGCCGCCCTGTACGACTAGGAAGGAGCCTTCACTTTCTTGCTGCGCCCCTGCCAGACGCGGTAGAGAAGATAGGCAAGACCGAGAAAGCCAGCGTAACACAACAGCGTCCAGAACGAGCGCTGGGCATTATGAAACAGCTGGTCGCCCAAAAAGGCGAACACCAGCATGGTCGGGATTTTTCCGATGGCGGTAGCCAGCGCAAAGGACAAAATCGGGATGGCACTGATTCCCGCATATATATTGATCACCGGAGAGGGAATGATCGGGATGAGTCGGGCGAACAGCACGGCGATGAAGGCGTTTTGCTCAAATGCACGCGTAAACAGAGCCAACCGGGGAGATTTCGTCAAATAATCGCGCCCGGCTTTCTGGTAGCCGTAGCGTATGAACAGAAAAAACAGGAACGCCGAGCCGACAGAGCCTGTCCAGTTGATCAGCGTTCCCCAAAATGGCCCGAATTTGGCTCCCATCATGCCTGCGAAAATCCCAAACGGAATAACGGGAAACAAGCCGAGAAAAACGGCAGCCAAAAACATGAACGGCAACAGGTCGGGCGAATCGCTGGAGAGCCAGTTCAGCAAAACGTCTCTGTATACAAAGCCGATGGCAAAAATGAGCGCATACAGGAACAAGAGCAGCCACTTTTTCATGATGATCCCCTTTCCTCGCTCCCGTGCACTTGAAAGAAAGCGCATGGTAATCAACAACATTATAGCCAGCGACCCGATTTTTACACCTTGTCCGTGTGGAAGCATACGCATGGCCTGTGCCTGGATCGACAGCACACCCGAAAAATGGGCGGTCGTGGATGGAACGAATACCTAGTGTCCCCACATAAATGTAGAGTAGCTACATGCAGTGGCGGAGGTGATTGGTAATGAATGAGTTCAAAAAAGAGCTGAAGAAACTGAAAGCTTCTGAATTTAAGGCGGATCGAGTGACCCCCTGGGATAAAAACAGTGAGAAAGAAACGATGCTGGTGCGCGGCCGATGCGGTCATGGCCGATGTGGAGGCTGCGGCGGTTGCGGTCGATGTGGCGGTTGTGCAAGGTGCAACTGCTCTTGCAGTTGTTCGTGCAGCTGTTCATGCAGTTGCTTCGGTACGTGTTTCTTCCCGTGCTTTTTTCCGTGTACGTCGTGTGCGCGTTGCGTTTAGCCGGGGAATCTCATCCTGGCAGCGGCAACAACACAACCAAAGCTCCGGTTTGGCTTGCGCCAGGCTGGGGCTTTTTTAGCGTGCTCCCGGCATTATTTGCAATAGCATGTCGGACAAAGAGCCGCTCATACAATGACGGTGACACCTTCATGGCACATAAAGTGGCGAGCGCAGCCAAGCAAGGAGGAGGAGCATGGTCAAACTGAACCGAGCGATGCGTCTTGCAGTGAAGCGGGATACGTTCTTTTTGCCCAATCCCGATGGCAGCGTGTATTTTCGCAATAACGTCGGGACGTTTCGGATGGAAGGAGAAATGATCGATCAATGGGTTTCGCAGCTGGTGCCCATTTTCAACGGAGAGCACACGCTGGCGGAAATTACGGACGATTTGCCAGCGGAGTACCAGGCTCAGATTCATAAAATCGCCAGTCTTTTGCTGGAAAACGGGTTTGCCCAAGATGTCAGCCAGCGCTTGCCGCATGAGCTTTCTCCCGCGGTGGTGGAGCAGTTTTCGGCACAAATTGCCTTTTTGGATCACCTGATTGGCTCGGGCGGTCATGCTTTCCAGACGTATCGGCAGCAAAAGCCGCTCGTTGCAGGGAGCGGGAGCTTTGTGCCCGCGCTGATCCATGCGCTGTGGGAATCGGGGTGCCCGCATGTTCATTACGCCGTCACGGACGCGAGCCTGGTCAACAAAGCTCGCCTGACCGAGCTGCATGCACATGTCCGGCAAAAAGATGACGAGGCAAAGCTGACAGAGCTAACCGTGCGCGAGCAAAGCCGGGCCTGCTGGGAAAAGACGCTGGCGCCAGTTTCTGCGGTGCTGTACGGCTCAGATTCCGGGGATCGCAGCGAGATGGAGCTGGTGTATGCGCTTTGCCAGGAGCGGGGCATTGTGTTCATTCCTGTGTTTTTGCTTTTGCAAAAGGGCATTGCAGGCCCGGTGATGCAGCCGTCTTCGCCCGTGTGCCTCGATTCGGTCGTACGCCGCTTCCACCGGGTCTTTTTGAGCGGGAATGCAGAAGATCATCCTTTTACAGCTACGTCAGCCGCTCTGTTGGCAAACGCGGCGGTCATGGAATGGTTCAAGCATGTGACTGGCGTGGTGAAGGCAGAGTCGGCGGGCAAGCTTTTTCTGCTCGATCTGGATACGCTCACGGGGAGCTGGCGAACGGCCATGCCGCATCCTCTCGTCAAAAGCAAACCGCGCTTTTTGCCTGTTGATGAACAGTCGTTTTTCGCAGAGACTACATCGCCAAAGGACGGCTTGCTTGCGGCTTTTCAGTCATGGACCTCGCCTGACGTCGGCATTTTTCACACGTGGGAGGAAGGCGAGCTGATGCAACTTCCGCTCTCCCAGTGTCAGGTGCAGGCGGTCGATCCCGTTGCAGTTGGCCCCGCCGAGCTGTTGCCTGTCCGCATTTGCCCGGGGTATACGCATGAGGAAGCGCGCAAGGAAGCGGGATTGACAGGGACGGAGATGTACGTTTCGCGCCTGATGAGCGCATGCGGCATCCAGGCGGCTGGCATTCATCTGCACGATGATGCCCCCTCTGTGCCGGACAGTGCGGGGGAGATCGGTTTTGCGATTGGCGCGGGAGAATCGGCGGCAGAAGCAGCGTGCCGGGCTTTGGAGCACTATTTGCAAGCTGTATTGGCAAAAGAAGTGCGGGAGCAGCCGCCAGCCGCCGCTCTCGTGCAGTGGACGGGGCAAGACGAGCCGTGTTTGTTTTACGCGCGTGCGCTGGCGCTCCAGAAGCAAGGGCATAAAATCGCCAAAGGAGCGAATTTGTGCGGATTTCCGGTGTACTGGGTAGGGACGGAGAACGGTTGGTACGGCAGCGTAGGCTTGCACGATACGCTCGCGTTGCGCAAGGCACTGCAAACGGCGCTGCAAAACAGCCAAGGAGTGCCGGATGAGCAAATCGCCTATGCGGTAAAGGCTCTGGAGGTTGCTCTGGATGAGCGTGAACAGCAAGTGGAACTTCCGCCTTTTCCGGAGAGCGAGGAAACACTTTGGCAGCAGGCGCGGGACGTCCTTGCCAAGGAACGGCTGGTGCCTGTGCTGCGCAATGCGGCTGTAGAGACGTTTTTGCAGGAAGATTTGTCAAGGGTGATCGCCCTTGCATTGCGAGCGGAGGAGGGACATGAGCATGGAGATTATGATTGTGGGCGAAGGACTGCTGGCTGATCTCGTCTTCATGCAGCTTCCGAAACAATATCGCGTGCAGCGCCAGCGCGTGCTGAAACCGATCGACGAACAGATTGATTTGGCGCTTGTGCTGCAAGACGGATGGCGGCCGCATGAGCATACGGAAGCCGAAAAGCTTTTCCAAGCATCCGGGATTCCGTGGCTGAGGGCGTTCGTTTCGTTTGGCGAAGCCGTGATCGGGCCGCTCGTTCGTCCGGGCGTGCCTGGCTGTTCCCAGTGCGCGGACATGCGGCGGCTCATGGCTGGGCGCGATCGCAAAGAAATGTGGGAGTACCAGTTCCAGCTTACAGAGGAAGGCGGAACGGCAGTCGACGTGTGGTCGTCGCGAACGGGATTATGGCAGGTGTGTCACTATGTAATTGACGAGGTACAGCGAATAGCCAGCCGCCAGCAAGCCCGTCTGCACGAACATATCCAATTGCTCGATCTACAGACGCTGGCAAGCTCCCGGCACTTTTTCCTGGCTGATCCGCTTTGCGGTCATTGCGGGTGTCTGCCGGATGACGCGCCAGAACTGGCCACATTTACTTGGCAGCCGAATCCCAAGCCTTCCCCGACAAGCTACCGCGTGAAGTCGCTGGACGATTGGAAGCAAGCGCTCCGCTCCGACTATGTAGATGCGAGAACAGGCTTTTTTAACGGGAAAATGCGCGACCTTGTCTCCGTCTTTTCCGATGTCAGCGTCAATTTGCCTTTGTTCCCCCATGACGAAGCGACGGCAGGCCGCTCCCATTCTTACGTCCATAGTGAAGGGACGGCGATTTTGGAAGGGCTGGAACGATATTGCGGACTGACGCCGCGCGGCAAAAAGACAGTCGTCTACGATTGTTACGCCAACCTGGGGGAGCAGGCGCTCAATCCGGTCACTGCCGGCGTCCATTCAAAAGAGCAGTATGCGCTGCCGGGATTTCCTTTTCAACCGTTTGATCCGAAACGGCCGTTAAACTGGGTTTGGGGCTATTCCTGCATCCGCGAGCGGCCCGTGCTCGTTCCCGAACGGATGGCTTACTACAGCCTTGGCTTCGGTGACGGCACCGTATTTGAGACGTCGAATGGCTGTGCGATCGGCGGCAGTCTGGAGGAAGCGATCTTTTACGGAATCATGGAAGTGGTGGAGCGCGATGCGTTTTTGCTGACGTGGTATGCGCAACTGCCGCTGCCGCGACTCGATCCGCACACATCTGGCGATACGGAGCTGGAACTGATGATCGCACGGCTCCAGTCTGTCACCGACTACGAGCTGTTTTTGTACAACGCGACGATGGAAAACGGGATTCCCAGCGTGTGGACGATCGCGAAAAATAAGAAACAGACAGGACTGCATCTCGTCTGCGCGGGTGGTGCGCACCCTGATCCGGTTCGCGCCGTCAAGGGCGCCCTTCACGAGACGGCTGCCATGCTGAATACGCTGCACGACAAATTTGAAGCGAATCGCTCCGCGTATTTGCGGATGTACCACGACTCGTCGCTGGTGAAAAAAATGGATGACCACGCCATGCTTTACGGCTTGCCAGAGGCGGCAGAGCGTCTCGACTTTTTGCTTGGGAACAACAGACCGATGCAGACTTTTGCGGAAGCTTTTTCCTGGCAAGGCGGCCATACCGATTTGACAGACGATCTGAAGGACATTTTGCAAGTGTTTCGCAAGCTAGAGCTCGACGTCATTGTCATCGACCAGACGACACCGGAAGTGAGCCGCATCGGGTTGTCCTGCGTGCGCGTACTGATTCCGGGAATGCTGCCCATGACGTTCGGACAGCATCAGACGCGAGTGACCAATCTGAAACGCGTGCTGCACGTGCCAGTCACGCTAGGCTATGCCAAACAACCGCTTGCTCTAGATCAGTTGAACCCGCATCCTCACCCGTTTCCGTAAAAGCATGGCACAAAGGGAGGGCGAGTGATGAAGCTTGCGACGTTTTTGCACGACTTGCATTTTGCTACCGAAAAAGTCCGGCCGCCCGATCTGGAAGTGAATTGGGACGATGCGCCACTGCCATACAAGCTGTACAAAGGCTTGCCTGCCGTAACGCTGCCCGGGGAAGTCGCTTTGTCGCTCACAGGCGAACAGATCACAGGGGAGCCGTCGCTTGTCCAACTGGGCTGCATGCTTTATTACGCCTACGGATTGACAAAAGTCAGCCAGATGACTTTCGGGCAAGGGGCCCCGGAAGAAGAGAGCTTTTTCGTTCAGTCGTACCGCAGGGCGATTCCTTCCGGCGGAGCGCTGTACCCGAACGAGGTGTATTTGTATCTGAAGCTCTCCTATTTGAGGCAAGGGATTTATCATTACGATGTGGCGCATCATCGCCTCGTTCTGTTGCGCGAGGGAGACTTCGCTGATTATGTAACCAGCTCGCTCGGCCAGCGTTTTGCGCTCCGCGACTGCTTTGGAGTTGTTTTCGTGTCCACTTACTTTTGGAAAAATGCTTTTAAATACGATCTTTTCTCGTACCGTTTGCAAGGGGTGGATACGGGTGTGCTGCTCGGGCAATGGCTGGCTTTGGCCGATAAGTATGGCATTCAGGCCAGTGTCCACTACTTGTTTCTGGATCGGGCTGTCAACGGGTTGCTCGGCTTGGACGGGAACGAAGAAAGCGTGTATGCAATCCTGCCGCTGGCGCTGAGTCCGCAGCAGACAGGCGAGACAACGGCAGCCTCGGTATTAACATTGACTGAGAGCAGCGCGGATGCGCAAGAGCCTGTCTCGGCGGAACAGCTCGTGCAATCGCTACAGCCGTTGAGCCACCGCCATCAGATCGGTTCGAACGCGCGAAAAGACTACCCTTTGCTACGCCAGATGCACCAGGCTGCGCTGTATGAGTCAACGGACTGTTTTGTCAGGGAGACTGTGTCTGAAAGACCGTTTGGTGCGGAAAAAGACGGCGGAAAACTGCGGGGAAAGCCCGGAGAGACAGAAGCGGCAAAAGACAGGCTGCCAGCGCTGGATTTCGCGGAATTTTGCCGCAGCCGAATTTCGCCGGAGCTGGATTTTGTCGCGGGCAAGCTGACGCGAGAAGAGTTGGAAACGCTTGTGCGGCGTGCGTATACAGCCTTGCACTACCAGCATGACCTGGGACACGAGAACAACGGATGTTTGGCGTATTGCGTCTGTCTTCACCAGGTGGACGAAATGGAGGACGGGGCGTACTTTTGCGATCCCGCAAGCGGCTTGTTGACACAGCGGCGGCACGGCGACCAGCGGGCAGAGCTGCAAGCCGGAATGACCCTCGACAATGTCAGTCTGTACCAGGTGCCGCTTTGCTTTCATATCGCAGGGGAAAGCAGCCATCTGCTGGAGCGCTGGGGGTATCGCGGCTATCGTATTCAGCAGATGCAGGCGGGGATCGCCTTGCACGCGCTATTGCTCGCTGCCTTTTCCTGCGGATTGGGCGGACATCCGCTGCTTGGGTACGATGTGGCGAGCAGCGACGAGATTTACGGCTTGCCGCAGGAAAGCAAGACGTGTCTCATCCAAGTGCCTGTCGGCTTTTACCGCCAGCGGGCGCGGTTGCAGGGGAGCTTGCATGGCTAGAAAAGGAGAAGTCAAAAAAACAGGATCACTCCCGTGACGTGTATGTTCGCAGCGGGGGCATCCTGTTTTTTTGTGTACAGCTAGTTGCAGAGTGCTGGCGTCAAAGTGTGGTTATCCCGAATGGTTCTCCGTTTTTTGCGCGGCAGCCGGAGCGGTTGCGCCCCTTTTTTGAAACATTTTCTCCAGAGGAACCACTTTGCACAGCAAATTGTGGATATGCTTGGACTCTTTGGTCAATACGGGGCCAAGAATCGCCAGAATGAGTACGTAAAGCGCCGTAAATGGCTGCAAAATTTCCAACAGTCCGCCTGCCTTGCCCATATTTGCAATGAGAATGGAAAATTCCCCGCGTGCGGTAATCGTCAACCCGATATTCGAGGAGGCGCGCGCCGACAAGCCTGCGCTGCGGCCAGCCAAAAGCCCTGCCGTGTAGTTCCCGATCAGGGTAATGGCGACGGCTGCCAGGGAAAGCCAGACCGCTCCGCCAAGTTGAAGCGGATCAATGGATAAGCCGAAGCTGAAAAAGAACATGGCGCCAAAAAAGTCGCGGAAGGGGAGAATCATGTGCTCAATTCTCTTCATATGGACCGTTTCTGCAAGGACCAGACCGACGAGCAAGGCTCCAATCGCCTCGGCTACGTGGATGGTTTCCGAGAAGCCGGCTACGAGGAACAGACCTGCAAAGACCGTCAACATGAAAAGTTCATTCGATTTGATATTGAGCCCGCGATTGAGCAACGGAACCAGCTTGCGCCCGACAATGATGAACAGAAGCATATAGCCGAGTGCAATCAGCGCAGAGGTGAGCACGCCAACGACAGAAGTTGCACCGCTGAGCACGAGACCGGACATGATCGACAAGTAAACAGCGAGGAACAAATCGTCAAACATGATCATTCCGAGAATCATTTCCGTCTCCGGATTGGCGGTCCGTTTGAGATCGACCAGCACTTTTGCCACGATGGCGGTAGAGGAGATGGTCGTAATTCCGGCAATGATGAGGATTTCTTTGAACGGAACCCCGGCAAAGTAGCCGAAGAGCAGACCAAGCGTAAAGTTGATGCCTATATAGATAGTGCCGCCGATCGCAATAGAGCGTCCTGCCTTGATCAGACGGCCAACCGAAAATTCAAGCCCGACGTAAAACAAGAGGAACAAAACACCCATCCGACCCATGAAGTCAATGAGCGGTTCGCTTTCAATAAATCGAAAATCGATCAAGCCGATCGAGGCGGCGTGCGGCCCTACGGCCATGCCGATGAGGATGTAGAACGGTACGATGGAAAAGCGGAGTTTTTGCGAGATAAACCCGGCAATTGCAATTAAACCGATAGCCAGACCAATTTCAAAGACGATGTGTTCCAAATCAAGCCCCCCCTGTTATGAGTGTAGATTTTAACACTTTCACCTGCCCTCTCTCGCCTGCCACAACTAACGTAACGCCTGCCGTCAGGACGCATTCCGGTCCCGGACTCACTTTTTGCTTTTGGTTTTTCTCGATAATGGCGATGATCGTAGCCCCTGTTCGCTGGCGAATGTCCAGTTCCCCGATGGATTTTCCGATGCACGCGGCCCCCGGCTCGATTTTGTACCATTCAATCACGAGCTGGTCGAGAGCCATCTCAATCGTTTCCAGCGCTTTTGGCTTGTAGGTCATCCCGCCAATAATTCCGGCCAGCTGGCGCGATTCCTGATCATCCAGAGTGACCATGGAGATGCTTTCATCCCAGTCGTCTTTGTCAAAATGGTAAATCTCCCTTTGTCCGTCGTCGTGGAGGATAATAATCAGCTTGTCGCCGTTTCTTGTCTCCACCTGGTATTTGCGCCCGATTCCCGGCAAATCCGATTCCCTGATATTCAACATTGTGTACGCCTCCTAAAAGTGGAATCCACTAATTTCGACAAACAAATAATTGTTTGCTAATATAATCATATACTTAAATGATGCGAAAAGTCTACATTTCGAAACAGTTTGCAAAAAATATGACACATTTCATTTGAGGTCTGATTCAGGCGGGCAAACTTTTGCTTCCTTCGGTTCGCTTTCCATTTGAACTGGAAGGAAATCGTCTCTATACTTGAAGAAAAAGCTTCGGATGAGATAAAAGAGGGGTAGCATGCAAAACTGGCTGACGCATTTTATTGAACAATACAGCTATCTGGGCATTTTCCTGATGATGGCGCTGGAAAACGTGTTTCCGCCGATCCCGTCAGAAGTCATTTTGACGTTCGGCGGCTTTATGACGACGCGCACGACCTTGACGGTGCCTGGTGTCATTTTGGCAGCGACATTGGGCTCGGTGCTGGGGGCGGTCCTGCTGTACGCAATTGGCCGCTATCTGGATGTGAGCAAAATCGAAAAGGTCGTGGAGCGGTACGGGCACTTGCTGCGGATCAAGAAGACAGACATCCAGAAGGCGGACGCCTGGTTTGACAAATACGGCTACTGGACGATCCTGTTCTGCCGGATGATTCCGCTCGTGCGCAGTCTCATTTCCATCCCGGCTGGCATGACCGGGATGGGCTTGCCGTTGTTTTTGCTGTTTACGACGATCGGGACGTTGCTGTGGAATATTGCCCTGGTGCTGGTGGGGGCGCTGCTTGGCGAGTCGTGGGAGCAGGTTTTGCACGTGATGGATGTGTATTCGAAGTTTGTGTACATAGGGATTGGTGTAGTAGGGGTGGGTTTTTTGGTGGTGTTTGTGCGGAAGCGTCGGAGTGGAGGGTGAGTGGTTGGGTTTGGGGAGTTGTTTGGTTGTTGGTTAAGAGCCACTTTTCTTGTTGTTGCGGGAGAATCGATTTTGGGGGGATGTAACATGAATAGTTGGATTCCTATGACGAGTGATCAGTATCGTCTGGCTTGGGATAAAATGTACGAGGATTTCAAATTCAAACCAAGTATCCATAGCAGTGATTGGCCTTCCTTTCGGTTACCGTCCCCTTTCGTTACTTATGATGTTACTGAATATACGGATGCAGATATCGATGATCTTGAGGAAAAGTGCATTAGCTGTCTAAGAGCGATCACTGTGCCGGAAGAATATATCTACGCACTGGATTGGCAGCACCAATGCTACCTCTATTATCCGCATCGGGAGCGCGGCGATGTCGGGGCAAGGATAGGGTTTTACCCAGATGGGGACTATTGTTTCTTTTTGCAAAAAGATTTTAAGTGGGGATATTTAGGGCACCCGTGGGAACATTCCATTAGTTTGTTTGGAGAGACGCTCATTCATCAGTTTGAAGCTGATCGACCAACTATATTTGGGTAGCTAGTGCGCAGCAGGTCTTACCATGCCTCTTGATCATCTGATCAGGAGGTTTTGTCGTTTTATATCAGTCGAATGATGTAGGTATTTGGAAATATTCAACGAATAGTACAAGAGATACAGAAACGACTCCTTGGAGGGATCAGAATGGATCAAAGAGATTCTGAAAAAATAATTCGATTAGCGCGAGAAGGTAAACAAATCTCGAAAATTTGGGAAGAGGATTTTCCGAACTATGATTACTGGGAGATTTACGTAGAAGTTCACGCGGCTGGCGAACGTAGCTCTCTTGGAATAAAGCGAATGATAACTGGCAGATTAAATAAACTGCAAACAGCCAAGAAAATGAAGTTTTATGCCGATTTCTTCTTTATGGAAGATACTCGCTTCATTAAAAACGGTTTTATCGCTTCCTGTAACGTCTAAGACCAATTTTTTGCAAGACGCATGCTACCTAGTACCTCCAGAAAGTCCACTCGGCAAAAATCCGCCAAAACCAGCAGGAACAAACCCGCCCAAGAAGAAATAAAACTTTATAGAAAGAACAAGCGCTACCAGAGGTTAAACACAACTTATGAAAGCGCATACATCACATCCATTCCCTCTCCACCCAAAAAAGGAGGCCATCACAGATGAATCCCCACCAACACGAAAGCAACGAACAAGACAAGACCTCGCTGGAAAAGGAAATCCATACCGATTTTCAAAAAGAAATGACGTACGGCGACTATTTGCATCTGGACAAGATTTTGGCGAGTCAGGAGCGGCTCTCCACTCATCATGACGAGATGCTGTTCATCATTATTCACCAGGTAAGCGAGCTGTGGATGAAGCAAATTTTGCATGAATTGGGCGCTGCCATGGACTGTATTTCGAAGCACGAGCTGGAGCCTGCCTTCAAAATGTTTTCCCGGGTGTCGCGGATTCAGCAGCAGCTGATCAAATCGTGGGACGTGCTCTCGACGCTCACACCTGCGGATTACTTGCAGTTCCGCGACAAGTTGGGGCATTCGTCCGGGTTTCAATCGTTTCAAAACAGGCTGATCGAATTTACGCTCGGCTACAAGAACGGCCATGTGCTGGCTGTGTACGAGCATCAGCCTGAGCTTCATGCCAAGCTGGACGCGGTTTTGCATGCTCCCAGCATTTACGATGCGGCGATCAAGGAGATGGCGGCGCGGGGCTTGCCGATTGACGCCGAGTGCCTGGAACGCGACTGGTCGCAGCCGTACCAGCCGAACCATAGTGTCGAGCAGGCATGGCTGACCGTGTACCGCAATGTGAATCAATATTGGGATTTGTACGAGTTGGCGGAAAAGCTTGTCGATATCGCCAGCCAGCAGCAGCAGTGGCGCTTCAATCATATGACGACTGTTGAGCGGATTATTGGACAAAAGCAGGGTACAGGCGGTTCTTCCGGCGTCGGCTATTTGCGCAGAGCGCTGGACCATCGTTTCTTCCCTGAGCTGTGGAGCTTGCGCACGCAGCTGTAGGACAAACCAGGAGATAACTGTAAAAGGCTACACCATACAGGCGTGCGGACAGATGTGTTCGATCACGCTTGTTTCTATTGAAACGGCTCTTTTCAATATCATCGATAACTTCCCGGACGACGAACAGGTAGAAAGCAGGCGCACCATGCTACAGCATCTGGACTCCACCCAGCTTGCGTTGCAGCAAAAGATCATGTTTGGCGGCCAGGATGGCATTCCGCAAGTGTTCGGCTACAGCGAAGGCTACAGGCTGGTGCAGACGTTTTTGCATGATCATCCCGACTTGACAGTAGAGCAATGGACCGCGACCTCACCGGAAGAGCTGCTCCGCGAAGTGCAAACATCCCACCCCAAATTACCGCGCAACAGGACTCCAAGCGCAAATTTTCACATATTCTTCCTAATATTGGGCACAAATACCCTTCATTTACCAAGATCATTTTGCTTATTATTTTTTAGATGAGCCATTTTGTGGACTGTAAGCAGTCGCAGTCCCATTTTCAGAAGAACGTCGAGAAATGATTGCACGACAAAAAGCGGAAACGGAGTGGGCATTTGGATGGAAACGATGAAGCCGCCTATGGAAGTCTTGTACGCAGCGCAGCTTAATGCGTTGCGGGCCAACGATACGGGAGCAAAGCCGCCAAACTGGCAAATGTCGCCACGAGCGGTCCGCGACTTTATCTTGGGTGCTGACAAACCGCTTCCCTACGAGGGAGAGGCAATCGAGATCACGAAGAAGTTTTACGGCGACGATGCCCTGATCGAAAGAGCGATTGTGACACTTGCTGGAAACCGCGGCCTGATGCTGGTCGGCGAACCGGGAACAGCCAAGACCATGCTGAGCGAACTGCTGTCTGCTGCCATTAGCGGCACGAGCACCAACACGATTCAAGGTACGGCAGGCACGACCGAAGACATGATCAAATACTCGTGGAACTACGCCATGCTGCTGGACAAAGGTCCTTCTTTGCAAGCTTTGGTTCCATCGCCTTTGTACACGGGGATGAACAAAGGCATTATTACCCGGTTTGAGGAAATCACTCGCTGCCCTTTTGAAGTGCAAGACGTGTTGATCAGTATTTTGAGCGACAAAGTCATGAACATTCCCGAGCTTGCGGACGGCATTTTGTTTGCCAAGCCCGGATTCAATATTATTGCTACCGCCAACCTGAGAGACAAGGGCGTCAACGAGATGAGCAGCGCCCTCAAGCGTCGGTTCAACTTCGAGACGATTGCGCCGATCAATCACGTGAAAATGGAAGCGCAAATTATCGAATCGCAGGCGAAAATGATCTTGCAGCGCAGCGGCGTGGATATCGAGATCGACCGCGATGTCGTGGAAATTTTGGCGACGACTTTCATGGAACTGCGCACAGGGCAGACGAAGGAAGGCTACAAAATCGACTCGCCGCAATCGGTGATGAGCACGGCTGAAGCTGTATCGGTGTACGTGCAAAGCGCGATGACCGCTCATTACTACGAAGGCAAGCCGATGACGATGGAGCGACTCGTGCAAAATTTGCAGGGAGCTGTCGTCAAGGAGAACCAGAAGGATGCTGGCGTGCTGAAAACGTACTTCACGAAGGTGGTCAAAGAACGGGCAAAGGAAGAGGGCCTATGGGGAGCGTACTACAACGAGAAGAAATGGATCAAATAAACAGGCTGGTCGAGCAGGAAGTATACGATCTGGCGAAGCAGGTCGTCTATTTTCCGATCAGGCACCACAGTCCTGCTTGCGCCTTTCATCTGCAAAAGACGATTGCGGAATACGAGCCGCAGATCATCTTGATCGAAGGGCCGGACAACAGCAACCATCTCATCCCGATATTGACGGCTGAGCAGACGAAGCCGCCCGTAAGCATCTACTACGCCTACGCTTCGGGCGAGAAAAAATACGTCTGCTATTTCCCGTTTCTCACCTATTCGCCGGAGTATGTCGCCCTCGTCGAGGCAAAGCGCAGGGAGATTCCCGCCGCTTTCATCGATCTTGGCTACGGCAGCCGGCTGGAGAGCATGGAAGACGGACACGATCTGAAAAAGCAGAACCAGAAGCTCTCCTACCACGATGAGCGGATGCTGGCCGGGTCGCAGTTTATTGCCCGGCTGTGCGAAACGATGAGATGCCGCAACTTCGACGAACTGTGGGAGCGGGTTTTCGAGGTCGAAGGCATTCGCAAGCCGACGCGAGAGTTTGTCAAAGACGTGTTCGCCTACTGCTATTTGTCGCGAAAATGTTACGACGACGCCACGCTCGAAGCAGAGGGAGACTTGATCCGCGAAGCGCATATGCGCCAAAAAATTGCAGAAGCCAAAGCGAAGTATCAAAAAATTCTCGTGGTGACGGGCGGGTTTCATACATACGGGCTTTTGGAGAGCCGAAAGACGGCTTACAAGATTCAAAAAGTCAAAGACGAAAAAATATATCCGATGGTGTACACCTACCAGGAAGCCGACCAGTTGAATGGCTACGCCAGCGGCATGCCGTACGTCCACTATTACGAGACGGTATGGAATGCCATGGGGAAAAAGGAGCAGACGCCTTTTTCAAAAAGCGCGCTGTCGTACTTGGCGCAACTCGTGAAGCGGCTGCGCGAAAAGGGCGAGATCGTCTCGACGGCAGATGCGATTGAGGCGTACAGCCTGATCAGCGGACTTGCCGTGATGCGCGAAAAGTCGGAGGGCGGGGCGTATGAGCTGCAAGACTCCGTGCTGTCTGCCTTTACAAAAGGCGAGCGTTCCATCGCCACCGCGAAGCCGATCGAGACACTGCGCGAGCTGATGACAGGCGAAGGCATCGGCGAAGTGGCGCCCAACGACCTCGACGTCCCGATTGTCCGCGATTTTAAGGAAACGTGCAAAGCGTTCAAACTGACGATTACGACAACGGGGCGCAACCAAAAAGTGTTGGAACTGTACGCCAAGCGATCGCACAGGGAAGCGAGCCGTTTTTTGCACTGTGTCCACTTTTTGGGCACAGAGTTTTGCACGAAGGAAGCCGGGCCGGACTGGCTGAACGACAAGTACGTCAATCTCGTGCGCGAGACGTGGCGCTACAGCTATTCTTCCTACGTGGAGGCGCGGTTGATCGAGGCTTCTGTCTACGGCGGAACCGTGAAAGAAGCGGCGGCGCAAAAGCTGGAAGAAATGATGAAGGAACTGCCGCAGCACCAAAGCCACATGTTGGCGAAATGGCTGCTCATGGCGGTTGTCATGGGACTGGAGAAGCTTGGCGAGCGGTTGTTTGCAGCTGTCGTGTCGGCAGTCAGGGAAGACGGACACTTTTTGTCCTTGTGCAAAACGTTGAAAACACTTTCGATTTTGCACGAGCAAAGGCGCTTGTTCGGATTGACAGACACGGCACGGCTGGAGTCGCTTGTCGATGAGGTGTACTACCAGGCTGTGGCGAAAATTTCCGAGCTGAGCAGCCCCAACCCTGACGAATGCCCGGAAATCGCCGAGCAGTTCAAATTTTTGTACATGATCAGCGAGCAAAAACAGGCGGAAGCTTCCCGTGACATTTTTCTCGACCAACTGGAGACGCTGCTTGCGGTTCCGACGTTGCCAGCGATGCTGGAAGGGGCCGCCGCCGCGATTTTGTGCAATCTTGGTGCCTTGGAGCGCGGGGAGATCAGCGTCAGGGCACGGGCTTACATGTTCGGCACACCGGAAAAGATGCAGCACACCGCCGCCTACTTGCACGGTGTTTTCCTCGTCGGCCGGGATTATTTGTTTGACGATGACAGCATCTTGTCCGATTTGAACCAGATGATTATCAGGCTCGACTACGACAGTTTTTTGCAGCTTGTGCCGCAGCTTCGGCTGGCTTTCGCGTTTTTCGGACCAATGGAAATCAGCATGCTGGCGGAAAAAGTCGGGGCGTTGTTCGAGACGACAGCCGAAGAAATGACGGCTCCAGCCGTTGCCGAGCCAGTTTTGCAGCGGGCGCGGTTGCTTGACGACAGGATCAGGGGGGAGTTTGCCAGATGGAACCTCATTTGAAGCGGGAAGCCATGAACCGCTGGCGGCTTCTGTTAGGCGCGCAGGCAGAAGATGCGCTGGAAGAGTGCGGTGACTACAGCCGCTCCGATTTTGCCTACCGCGAGCTGGATTCGATCCTCGATTTCCTGTACGGCCGGGAGCACGGCGAAGAGCAAGGCTACCGCAAAGAAGGCGGCCGGGAAGGCTCCACGCTGACGGTGCCGACCTGGCTGCAAAAAATCCGCAAGCTATTCCCGAAAGAAACGGTGGAAATTTTGGAAAAGCAGGCGCTGGAGCGCTACAACATGACCGAGCTGCTTACAGACAAAAAAGTGCTGGAAAGCCTTGAGCCAAACATGACCCTGCTGAAAAACATCCTCCAGTTCAAGGGCAGGATGAAGGGCGAGGTCGTCAGAAGCGCCAAGGAAATCGTCCGCAAAGTCGTCGAGGAGCTGCGCCGCCAACTGGAAGCGGAAATCCAGACGAGCATCGTGGGCAAGCGCAACCGTTTCCGGCGCGGCTACACGAAAACGATGCGCAATCTGGACGTCCACAAAACGATTCGCAAAAACTTGAAAAACTACGACCGGGCCAACAAGCGCTTTGTGATCGACGAGCTGTATTTTCACAGCAACATCCAGCACCACAACAAATGGAACATCGTGATCGTCGTCGACGAGAGCGGCAGCATGATGGACTCGGTCATTTACAGCGCCGTGATGGCGAGCATTTTTTACAAGCTGGCGGCGCTGAAAACGAACCTGGTCATTTTCGACACCAAGGTCGTCGATTTGAGCGACAGGCTGGATGACCCGGTCGATGTGCTGATGAGCGTGCAACTGGGCGGGGGGACTCACATTGCGCAGGCGCTCCGCTACGGCAAGTCGCTTTTGGAGAATCCGTCCAAGACGATCTTCATTTTGGTCAGCGACCTGGAGGAAGGTTATCCGATCAAAGAGATGTACCGCCAAAGCAAAGAGATCATCGATTCAGGCTGCAAGTTTCTCGTGCTGACCGCGCTTGATTTCAACGGAAACGCTACATACAACAAGCATGCTGCCCGCGTGCTTGCGGACATGGGCGCGCACGTCGCTGCGCTTACGCCTGACCAGCTATCGCAATGGATTGGCAAGATCATCAAATAAACGGGGAAGACAAGGGAGGAAGCCAGATGGTACTGAAAAAACTCGACGCCCATCCGATCATTGGGACATTTTTGGAGCGCTACAAATCAGACAGCCCGCAGAACGCTCATTTGATCGACAGCATCTCGGACTACTTGACGCAAGAGACAAACGAATGCCCGCCGATTGTCGAAGATCAGCGCTATTACGGATATGCGCTCATGCCGCAGTTGGACAAACTGAAAAAGCGCGGAGACGAGACCGCTTTTTATCGTGCCGCGGAAGTATTGTACAAGACCAGCCACCGCTTTTACGAAAAGCAAAACGTCATGGAGCGCTGCTTCCTGGATGCGATTGAGTTGCGCGACGTCGACGTGGATGCAAGCCGCCTGCAAGAGCTTCTGGCTGTCGAGCAAAAATCGTATGACGCGATGAAAAAGACTGTGGAGCAGTTCGGTATGCCGTTGTTCCGCGAGTTTTTGCGCAAAACGGTGGAAGACTACCGGGCAAGCATCAGCCGGGACTACACTTCTGTCTTTGCGCGCTCCAAGCACATCCTTTTGCTCGCCTACGCCTACGCTATCTCGCCAAACCTGCTGGAATCATTGGGAGAGAAGCTTGAGCCTGTTTACTACCACCTGGTGACGGGCGATACCCGTGCATACGTCGCGGAAATATGGCAAATGGCCAAAAAAGTTGCCGTGCTGCCAGTCAACAGCAACACGTTGACCAGCGAGTCGCTCTATCCGGCGTACTGCAAGGAGAAAAAAGCGCAATTGCGCGAGACGCATTTCCCGGATGAATCTACACCGGAAAGCTCTTTGCTTAATCAGAGGCATTTGAAGCGCTACTTCGAAATCATGCTCAGCCTGGCGTATTACCGGATGCATGTCAAGGGCGGAATGACAGCGTTTCTCGCGGAGCCTGAAGAGAGCGACCGCGAGCTGCTCGCGGCTTTGCAAGTGATGTTCGAGCTGTACCCGCTCGACATTTTGGATCACGACGTCCGCCTGCGCGAGCTCGTGAAGATGGAGGAGCCATACGACTTGCTTTTAGCCATGCGAAGCCACTTGCTCCAGCCGCCTACCAATTGGGAGCAGCTGGAAAAGGTCGTGCTGGCTGACCTCGGAAAATCCAGACGCGCCCTGGACATCGCTGCGATTCCGATTGTGAAAGGGTATTTGTACAAAAAGCTGACCGATCAGGGAGTCGACCTGTCCACTGCGGACACGACGCTGGAAGCGATTGCGCTGGATGCGCTGCGCCGGATGAAAGGAACGCAAAAGCTGGCCAATTATTTGGAGGGCAAAGACACGCTGGAAGAAGCGCTGGCAAACGTCCATCTGGAAGATTTCGACCGCGTCAGACAGCAAATGATTTTGCTCAGCTTCTTGCCAGTGGAGCATCCTTTTGTAGCTCGACTCACGGCGGCGATGAGCAAATTCGTCGGCAAGTCGGGGCGCATGGTTGGACATATGTGCTACGTCCATGCTTTCCAGAACGACTTGATCAAGCTGGTAGGCATGTACGAACAAGATCCTGAGACAGATATCAAACAGCTTGTTCACCAAATTTTGGCGATCAAAAATTCTCTCTACTACCACGTAGAAGTCAAAGCAGAGCACTATCAGTCGCTCGTTCGCGCCTATCCGCAAATATGCCTCGACGCATTCGACAAGTTTGATACAGAAGTTCGCCTGTTTGTGCTGGAAACGCTTCTGGACGCCAACCAGCCTGTGTCGCGCGAGGTGCGCAACCAGGCCATTCGCCTCGGTCTGTCCGATTCGTCGAAAAAAGTGACGGGACTCGCCAATGCGGCTTTGTTGCACGCGAAGGACGAGGAACTGTGCGTAGAAGTGTACACCACGGAAAAGAAAGCGAAAGTCAAGGAGTGGGCGCTTGATGCGATTCGCACCTTGGATAACCGCAAAGACATTTTTGCGGACCTGTTGCAAAAGGAGAAAAACAGCAAATTCAAGGCGCTGCTCGAAAACTTGATCGAGGCAGACGGCCAAGGGCCAGATGCCAGCATCGCCAACTTGGGCAATCTGATCGACAAGCGCAAGCTCGCCCGGATCAAATGGCTGCCGATCGAACTGCTCCCGCAACTGCGCGACGAGCAAGGCAACGAGCTGGGCAAAGAGCTGATCGAGTACATTTTGACGCAATCGCTGGAATCGCCAACGGCCCCATCTCCGCACGTGTTGCTGCTGAAAGCTCAGTTCACCGCCGCGTCGGCCGCCGATTTTGTTGCCGAAGTGCTTCGTGCGTGGCTCGACCAGGGAGCGGTGGCAAAAGAAAAATGGGTCATGCCGCTCGCGATTGCGCTCGGTGACAGACGGACGGTCGATACGATCAGCCAGATGATCAAGGAATGGACGGACTACTCCCGCGGAGCGCTCGCCGCAGAAGGAGTGCGGGCGTTGTCCTTCTCGGAAGATTTGGCAGCGCTGCGGCAGATCGATTCGATCAAACGGACGATCAAAAACAAGCAAGTCCGCTCTGCGGCAGAGGAAGCGCTGGGCATGGCGGCGGCCAACCTGAAAATTTCAGCGGAAGAACTGGAAGATCGGCTGGTTACCCAGCTTGGCTTCGATGCGTCCGGCAAGCAAGTTTTCTCTTATGGCGAACGCACGTTTACGGTAAAAGTCAGCAACGAGCTGGAGCTGGAAGTGACCAACGACAGCACGGGCAAGGCGGTCAAAAATTTGCCTGCTCCGACGCAAAAAGACGATCAGCAGCTGGCGGAAGAGGCACGAGCGACTTTTGCCCAGTTGAAAAAAGACCTGAAAAGCATGGTCAAGCTGCAGGCGCTGCGACTGGAAGAATCGTTGTCCAAGTCGCGCTACTGGACGACAGAAGCGTGGAACCGCCTGTTTGTGGAAAATGTGCTGATGCAAAAATTCGCGATTGGCCTGATCTGGGGCGTTTACGAGGACGGTTCGCTCGCGGCCACTTTCCGCTATATGGATGACGGAACGTTCAACACCGTTGACGAGGACGAATACGAGTTGCCAGAACAAGCGCAAATCGGCCTGGTGCATCCGCTGGAGCTGGACGAAGAGACGCTGGCAGGCTGGCGCACTCAGCTGGAAGATTACGAAATTTCCCAGCCGTTTGACCAATTGAACCGCGAACTGTTCCTGCCGACAGAAGAAGAACTGAAAGCGGACGAAGTGCTGCGGCTCCCGGACGGCGCCTACACGCCAACCGCTTTTGCCAAAACGATGGAGAAATACGGCTGGATCAAAGGCACTCCGCAGGATGCGGGCTTCTACTACGAGTTTTACAAGCTGTACGGCAATGTCGTGGCCGAGCTGAAAATCAGCGGAGCGAGCATTTCGTACTACGACGGCATGGATGACGTCACTTTGGAGAGCCTCGCTTTTTACCCGAATGACGACAGCCAGTACAAGTACATGTACTTCAAGCCGATCGACCGTTTGAAGCTGGCGACGCTTCCGGCGCGGATTTTCAGTGAAACGCTCTACGATGTCGTGCGTGCTACCGGGAAGTAATCATGGCAGATTTCAAAAGCGATTTTCAGCGATGGATCGGACTGTGCAACGAGGAATATTTGATCAAGTACGCCAACAAGGGCCTTTACAATCGCGCATGCAAGGAAATCGAGAAGGGCGTTACGGTTTCGTATGAGTTCATGGATGATCATGTCAGGTGCGCGCTGTCGGATGACAGCGTGTGCCTGTTGTACGGAGACATCGAGCGTTTTTCCTGCTCGTGCCCGTCAGATAAAATATGCAAGCATGTCATCCTGGCGATCGTCGCTTACGCCACACAGCATCAGCCAGCAGCTGGCATGGGTGACGCGGGTGATGAGCCTGCCGTATTCAAGCCTGACTTTGGCTGGTTGTTGCAGCTTCATCCGTCCGATTTTTTGCAGGCTTTTACCGCGGCACAGATCGAGGAAGTGCTGTTCCGCTTAGAGTACGGCGAGGCGCTGGAAGTTGCGGAAACGTCCTTTTTGACCGTGACGCTGCAGCTTCAACAGGTCGAGGTTTCGTTCGACCAGGAAGCCGATCTGAGCCGGGCGATGTGCAGTTGCAAGGCAAAAGGCAACTGCATTCACAAGCTGGAATGCCTCTTGCGCTATCGTCTCGTCCATGAGATCGACGACCGGGAAGCGTTGCAGGCAGACATCACGGATGTCAGCTATGACGCAGAGGTGGCGGCGGAGGCGAGAGCTTTGCTGGCCGAAGTGCTCGGAATCGGATTGGCGAAGCTGCCGGAGACGGTTTGTACGCGCTTCGAGCTTTTGGCGATTGCGGCCCATAACGGGAACTTGCCTGCCTTGGAAAAAGATTTGCGCGGGATCAAAGGAGAGCTTGGCCTGTTTTTCCAGCGCCACGTGAAGTTTTCGCAAGACGTGCTGTTAGACAGACTGGCCCGCGTCTACCTGGGGCTGGCTGCCCTGGAAAAAAGCGAGCGTCCAGAGCTGAAAAAACAGTTGCTGGGCAGCTTTAAAAGCAAATACCACACAGTGCCGCACCTGACGCTGTACGCGCTGGGGGCCAATCCATGGGAGACGCGCTCCGGCTACAAGGGTGTGACGTATTACTTTTTCTCGCTGGCAGACAAGCGCATTTACACGTATACCGAGGCCCGGCCTGTCTACTACGAGGGAACGAGCTTTACGTATGCGACGAGCTACAAAAGCAAGGCGCCATGGGGCGGACTGGTGACGATGGAGGAGCTGTCCCATTCCCAGGTGAGCCTGACGAGTGCGAAGACGAACCGGGAGCAGCGGCTGTCATCGAGCGATGAGACGAAGCTTGTCGTGTTGCCGAGGGAAAATATCGAGGAACTCGATCTGGGCGAGACGCTGTGCCGCGATTTGGCCGAGCGCATGGGCGAGGGAGCAGGCGTCCTGTTTGAGCAGGCGACAGAGCACGTCTTTTTGCTCCCAACGAAGTCCGTTCTGCAAGTGTTTTATGAAGCAGCCACGCAGCAGCTGATCATTACGGTCGAAGCGCACGACGGCGAGAGCATCCCGCTTGTCATTCCATACCAGGGCGAGTTCGACAAAACGATTCGCTATCTGGAAAACAACAAGCGGCTGCTGGAGCTGCGGGACGTGTATTGGCTTGTTCAAGTCAGAGGGGATGAGCTGTACCCGATCAGCATGCTGCAAGGCAAATCATTGACGAGCTTGAAGCTTGATTTATAACGGCAGTGGAGTGTGAGGATTCGCACATGGAGGAGATTTTTGCTTTTCGCGAAAAACTGGAAGATTGGGTAGAGCGCATGCTGCTCAAAGGCATCCGCAAATTCGAGTCTGCTGACCTGGCAACGCTCGCCCGCCTCGAAGCGAGTGCGCGGGAATACGGGATGGACTTTCTTGCCGAGCTGATCGCACGTCTGGCCGAGGCGGGCGGCCACTATATGCGCGACGCAAAAGCGGGAGTTGAGTTGTTGACCGAACGATATTTGTATATGGTACAATACGTCAACATGATGAAAAAGCCTCTGTCACAAGCAGTGGCAGACTGAAGGGGCACGACCAGCCGCTCCCTTCCGTTACGGGGAAGGATAGATGACGATGAAATTCCATATACAGTTATCGGATATGCAAGAATATTTCCCGCAGTTTCTGGCGTCCATGCAGGCGACTTTGCTTGACCGTTCCTGGGAACAACAGGCGATCGCTCCCGCGCATATCGGCTCGGGCGGCATCACTCGGCTGCGGATTCGCCCTGGCATGGAGATCGTCATGACCGACTTGTTGCTGGAAGAAGACATGAAGTACACGATTCAGGAAAACTTCCAGCTGCTGGAGTTGAATTACAGCTTGAGCGGCCAGACGTATTGCGCCTGGAACGGCAAGGAAAAGCAGATCGCAAGCAAGGAAGGCAGCGTCGTCTTTTTGGCAGACGAGAAGGTGTACCTGGAACGAAAAGCAGGGATTCGCAACCAGCACGTGGAGATTCGCATGAGTCCCGAGCATTTTCTCAGCTATTCCGAACAAAGCGAGGATGGCTCGATTTTCGAAGCGTTTTTGAATCGGCATCAGGGCGGCGTAGAGCCTTATGACACGTCACCAGCGATTCAGAAATGCATCCACGATATGTTCTTTTGCACGTACCAGGGGCCGCTCAAACGGTTGTACATGGAGAGCAAGGCGATGGAAATCATCGCGCTGGTCAGCCAAAGTCCCGGCACGGCAAAAGCGCGCAGCAGCGTCAACTTGCGCAAGCAGGATGTGGAGATGCTGGCTCGCGTGCAGGCAACGATTGTGCAAAACTTGGAGAACCCGTACAGCATTCGCCAGCTGTCCCGCATGGCGGGGATGAATGAGAGCAAGCTCAAGCAAGGCTTTCGCGAGATGTACGGCATGAGCATTTTCGAACAGGTTCGGCAGGCGCGGATGGAAAAAGCGCTGGCGCTCATGGAGACGGAACAGCTCACCATCGGGCAGGCAGCCGCTGCTGTCGGGTACAGCAATGCGAGCAATTTTACGGCAGCTTTTCGCAAGCAATACGGCATGAACCCAAGTGAATACGTAAGACGGCAGTTCTCCTAAAAACAACCCGAGCGACGTTCGGGTTGTTTTTCTTCTTTTGCAGGCAGAAAAACAACCGCTACAGGTAGAGGCGCGACGGCTTCGCGGGTGATAATCACTATCAGATGGGCGGCAGCGTCAAGTTGTTGCAGCTTGCAAAGGAATGAGAGGAGAGAAGCAGATTGAAAAAACATTTTTGGATGATCTTCGCTACCGTCCTAGTCGCGATGACGTCGATCGCTACCTTCAATCCGATTTTGGGACTTTTGGCGCGAACGCTGGGCTTTAGCGAAATCCAGTCGGGCAGTCTGGTGACGATTACCGGATTGTTCTGGATCGTCGGCAGTTTTTTATGGGAGAAATGGTCGCGCACCAATCGCAAGCGCTTGATGGTCATTGCGATTCTCGGGTATACGCTGACCTTGGCGAGCTTTGCCTTACTCGCTGACTGGGCAAAAGCAACTCCCGGCAATGCCGTTGTCCTGTATTGGGAGTTGTTCGCGCTGCGCGCCGTTGGCGGCTTTTTCTTCGGGGCGATTCCGACGATGGCCCAAGGCTACTTGATGGAATGGACGACCGCGCAAAATCGCGCTTCCGGCATGGCGTTATTCGGAGGGGCGAGCGGGATGGGCTTTGTTCTCGGGCCAGCTCTCGGGGCGGCTTTGACGCCGATCGGGTTCACTTCCCCGATGTATGTATCGACCGCGTTGCTTGTCGCTGTCGCTATTTTGAGCGGGATCATTTTGCCGGATAGCAAGGGCGGTCAGGTGAAGAAAGCAGCGGTCAAGCTCTCGATGACCGATCCGCGCATTCGCTTGTACATCTTGATCGGCCTGTTGCTGTCCACCGTCATGATCATGCTGCAAGTAACGTGCGGGATTTACATGCAAGATCAGCTTCAATTAAGCGATAAGGCAGCGGCGCAATCGATCGGTGTCGGCCTGTCTGTTGCGGGTGTGATTGTCGTTGTCGTGCAGCTTTTGGTTGGGCGTTATCTCAGATGGCAGCCCGCCCGCCTGCTGAAAATCGGGTTGAGCTCGCTGTTTGTCGCCTTTACTTTGTTTATGCTCGCTCCGGCCTGGTACATCGTCGCTTTTCTTTTCCACGGAATCGGGATCGGATTTACATTGCCCGGCTATATTACGGCAGCGTCTCTGGCCGTTTCGGCGGAAGAACAGTCGGCTGTGGCTTCTTACACAGGGGCGGCGCAGGGTGTCGGCTCGTTTGTCGGCCCGCTGGCGGGGACGATGCTGTACAGCTGGCAGATGTCCATTCCGTATCTCGTTTGCTCGCTGTCGCTGGCGTGCGTTGCTTTGCTCGTGTTTGCCAAGCATCGCGGAGGTCAGCCAGCCAGCGTCTCCTAGGAACTGTTCATGAAGAGAGGTTCGATTGCGAATCTCTCTTTTTTTTGTGAGAAACGTGTCGCTGTTTTTCCAGAAAAGAAAAGGGGATAGAGCCGCTTGCCGTTCACGCAGCATTCATGGCCCTTTAGTGCGATGCGTGAATTGACAGTGAGAATGGTTATCGATAGAGTGTTGTAGAGAACAGTCCAGTCTGCTGGAAAAAAGAGGGGGAGATTCATCTGCAACTGGAACAGTACATCGCCTTGTGGAACCAGGCGACAATCAAAATGATCGATGTTCGGCAGCATCGTCTGCGAGGCGATGAAGCCCCGTTTTCCTACCGCTTGCCAGCCAGCGCATTTTTGTACACGACGATCGGGCACGCCCATGTCTACTTGGATGGGCGTTTTTACGACGCCCGTCCTTTCCACGTCTTGCACAGCGGAAAAGGCTCGCGGGTGGAGATTTATTGCCTGGACGATGCCGTCGTCTTTTATTTGATCCTCTATCAGGCAAAAGTGTTTCTGCCTTGGCGAAAAGAGCTTCGCGTCCTGCTTGAGACAGCCAATCCTTTCGCTCGCACGTACGAAGTCAAGCCGAAAGCCCCGCTCGAACTGCTAGACTTGCTTGTCGCCATGTACGAGGAATGGCAGTCGTCCACACCTTTGCAGCGATTTCACGTCAAAACGCTGTTTCAGCTGTGGGTGCACCAGATTTTGCAGCAGCTCCAGGAGCAGGACGGGAAGACGGGGGCGCTTTCTGTTGTCGAGCAAGCGATTTTATACATACAAGACAAGTACGCGGAGCCTCTGTCAGTGGAGACGATCTCGCAGCGCTTCGGCTATAGCGCCAAGCATCTGTCCAAGCTGTTTAAAAAACAGACGGGGCACAGCTTGATGGAGTTTGTGATCCAGGTCAGGATGGAGCAAGCCAAAGCGTTTTTGCTGCATTCGGATGCCACTGTGCAGGAAATTGCCGAAAAAGTCGGCTACGCCGATCGCTTTTATTTTTCGCGACTGTTTGCGAAATACGTGGGGATGTCGCCGATCCGCTTCAAAAAACAGGGGGAAGCGCTCGGGACGGAAATTTGTCCATACGCTTTGCGCCGTTCGTCCATTGTTCCGCTTTCCGTCCGCCGTTATATTGATAGTGGTTATGAGAATCATTATCGATATAAAGGAAGGAATGAAACATCGATGAACAGTCGCAAGTTGTCAATCGTCGCGACGATGCTGGTCTGCTTCGCCCTGGTGTTGAGCGCATGCGGTGCAGGTACTGGTGGCGGGGCAGGCGCTGCTTCCGGCAATCCGCAAGCGGTTGCGGTCAAAGAGCAAAGTGCCGCGAGCGCAGATAGCCAAAAACAGGTGCGCATCATGAAAACGATCAAAGGAGAGATTGAGATTCCTTCAGCGCCGAAGCGAGTGATCGTCGATTTGTACCTCGGCAGCTTCATAGCCTTGCAGTTCAAGCCGATCGGCACGCCGGAGCTGAATTTGAAAAACCCGTACTTTGCGGAGTCCCTTGTCGGAGTGGAGAACATCGGGGATTACGAAAATATTTCCCTGGAGAAAATGCTGGAACTTCAACCTGACTTGATCTTCACCGGAAACAAGGCCGCTTTTGAGCAGTACCAGAAAATCGCGCCGACGGTTGTCGTTCCGTTTGGACAGCTGAAAAATGTGCACGAAGAGATTACGTTTGTCGGACAGTTGTTGGGCAAAGAGGCGGAAGCAAAGGCATGGCTCACGGAGTATGACCAGCGAATCGCGCAGGCGCGGGAAAAGATAGCCAAAGTCGTTCCGGCAGATGCCACCGTTTCCATCATGCAAGATTGGGGCAAGCAAACAGGCGTCTTCGGCGACAACTTCGGACGCGGCGGCCAAGCCGTCTATGGCGGGCTCGGCTTGAAACCTCCGGCTGCCATCGCCAAGGAGATTATGGAGAAGCAGGAAGTGGAAGTTTCCAGCGAGAGGTTGCCGACCTACGCGGGTGACTATATCATCTTGACCTCCGAAGAGCGGACGATGGCTGATCTGAAAGCCGATCCGATCTGGCGCACGCTCGACGCTGTGAAAAACGATCGCGTCTACATTTGGAAAAAAGCGAAATCATGGTATTTCGACCCGATCGCCACCTTGTCGCAAACGGAAGAGCTGGCGGATTGGTTGGTGAGCACGGGAGCGAAAAAATAGGCAGTTGAATCAGAGCAAGTGCCTTCCTTTCAGGGGTGCTTGCTCTTTTCGTAGGCAAACCGCTGGATAAATCGGTCGGCGACTGGGTTGGCGCGGTTCGCTTCTGCGTGATTGGGGTTACGGTTCAAATCCCGAGTGACGAAGGCAGTGCTCAAATGGGAAAACGATGATATGTTTTCGTCTCACCAGAGCAGGAGAGGGGCAGGTGATTGATGGGCAACTGGAGCTAGTGACTGGGACGTCGCCCTGGTAGCGCCAATTGCATGTCGCAATTGTTTAATCGAAACAAGTCCTGTTCCTCCATTGAATAGCCTTTGTTATCCGATTATAATAGCCAAGTGAAAATGATAATCAATATTATCGGAGGGGTTGTAGTTGTTTCGTTACAAGACAATGATCGGTGCGGCCGCTTTGCTTTTGAGCCTAACAGTTGTACTGTCCGCTTGCGGAAGCAATGCAGATGGTAACAGAAGTTCTCAGTCTGGGGCAGCGCAAAGCTTGAGTTCAAGCGCGCAGTCCGCTTCCGAGGCGGAAAAAGGAGAAATGAGAACGTTTAAAGATTCGTTGAATCGGGAAGTGGTGATTCCCGTTCGGCCCCAAAGGGTGGTCGCTTTGGCCTTTGTCGGCGAAATGTTGGCCCTCGGGCAAAAACCGATCGGAGCGACAGACCAGTTACTGCGATTTTTTTCTGCCGAGGAGAAGCAAGGCATTGCCAACATCGCTGTGGACACAGCGAGCAAGGAAGCCGTATTGGCGCTAAATCCCGACTTGATTCTCGTCTCCGCCCGCATGGCGCCAGAAGAAATCGAAGCCTACAGCAAAATCGCGCCAGTCGTGGCGGTCCCTTTCTTCGGGGACGCATTTGAATCGCTGCATCTCGCCGCAGACATTTTGGGAAAGGAGCAGGAGGAGAAGGCATGGATCGAGCGCTATGAAACGAAAGCCAAACAGTTGCAGGACAAAGTCAAGCCAATGTTCAAGCAAGGGGAAACAGGTGTCGTCATTCAATTTGCCTTAAAGCAAATCTATACATATCGGACAAGCACGTTTCCGACCGTCTATCAGGTGTTGGGCCTGATTCCGCCGAAAAAGCTGCAGGAATTGGAGCAGCAAGAGAATTTCAAGGGAGTTGTACCGCTGGCGGAGGAGGTGTTGCCGGAGTTTGCGGCAGATCGTATTTTCGTCATCGTGAATGACGAGGAATCGCAACAGACGTTTGAAGACGCGAAGAAAGGTGCTGTTTGGAAAAACTTGCCTGCCGTTCAAAATAACCAGGTGTATGTGATTGACAAACGGTTATCTATAGCCGATGCCAGCACGTTGGATTGGGCGTTTGGTGAAGTAGAAAGGCTCTTGCTGAAATAAGCACGAAAGCGAAAGGGGGTTCGGACATGGGAAATGCACCGGATGAAAACACGAGGAATCAGTTCCCCTTGTTCGTACTTGAAGAGGTCGAAAAAGTTTGCGTACTTGCGAAGGATACTAGGCGGTTTCGGGCGGAAAGCAGCTTTAGTTTTATGGCTGTGGCAGATGGACAAGGCAAGCTCTGGCTTCAGGAAAACGCTGAGCAGATTGCCAAGGGAGCCTGCTGGATGGTGGAGCCTGCAACCTTTTGCGAAATAGCTAATACGGGGCAAAAGGAGCTGCGGCTGTACCGCCTGTTATTTCGGACAGTGGAGCGCAGTAAAGGGAATAAGGGCGGGGAAACGTTCCGGTTCCGTTTCGATCACGTTTTCAACATGAAGCCGGCTCATCGCGTGCTCGTCGACTGTCAAGCTTTGCTGCGGCGTTGGCCGGCGGAGGATGATATCGAGCAATTCAAAATGCAGATCGCCTTTCAGCAGTTGCTTTGCTTCCTTTTGGAGCAAACGCGAACGGTCGATGCGGAGGAGAACTCGGCCGCTGCAATCGAGCGTTCGATTGCATATTTGCACGATCATTATGCCGACGAACTGACCGTGCAGCAATTGGCGAAGCAAGCGAATCTCGGTGTTCGCCAGTATACCCGTTTGTTCAAAAGGACGACGGGAAAAAGCCCGATCGATTACTTGACCACCTATCGGATCAATCGGTCGAAGGAGGAACTCCTTATCGGTGGCGAGCTGCTGCATACCATCTCGCGCAACAGCGGGTTCAAAGACACGCATTATTTCAATCGGCGATTCAAACAAATCGTCGGCCTTCCCCCGAAACAATATGCGTGCAGTCGTGGCTGCGATACGAAAATCGTCACGCCGCACTATGTTGGGGACATGCTGGCGCTTGGCGTTAAGCCGATTGGCGCGCTCGACATTTCGCTCGATTCGCTTCGGGAAATCGCGAGCAGTATCAAGAGTATCGGCGACAACCAAGTGGAGCTGGCGAGAATTGAACCTCTGCAGCCGGATTTGATCGTGGCTTCAGATTTTATGGTAAGCTCGGAGTTTTCCGTCATTTCCCGACTGGCACCTGTTATCGTCGTACCTTGGGACGAACGGCCGTTCGAGCGCCTTCAGCGAATCGCCCGGGTGCTCGGCAAAGAGGCGGAAGCCAACCAGTGGCTGGAGCGCTACGAGTTGAAGAAAAAGGTTGTTCAGAAGCGAGTGCGTCCATTGGTCGCTCCGGAAATAACGGCTGCTGTTCTGCGCATAGACAATGGCAAGGTGTGGCTGCACGCCCCGCGTTTTTTTCCGACCGTCTACGAGGTGCTCGGTTTTTCTGCTCCAAGCTTGCTGGTGAACCATGTCCAGCAGGATGAACACATTCGCCGAGTGCCGATTGACTTTGCTCGATTCGCGGATTTGCAGGCAGATAAGCTGATCGTCATCCGCGGGAGAGAACAACAATTTCAGGAATGGTTCGACGAATTGCAGCGTACGAAAGGCTGGAAAAACCATGAAGCAGTACGGAGGGGTCAGGTGCATGTGCTTGAGCATCGCTGGGCTTCCTATGAAGCGATCACATTGGAATGGCAGCTGGACCAGGTTGACCGTCTACTATCCCATTTACCAACGACAGGAGTGGGCCGATCATGCTCCATTGTAAAAAGCAGTTGAAGCTGTCTACCTTGCTTATAACGCCGGGTTCGTCTGGCGGGGGATGGCGGGATCAGACGGCGCAGCCGGAACGGATACTGGACTTTGCCTTTTATCGCGAGCTGGCGCGAACGGCAGAGGAAGGCAAGCTCGATTATATTTTTCAACCGGATAAATATACGATATCAGCAAACAGCCCGGAAGAACTTCGCCGGGGGATTAACGTTTGGCCCGAGCCTGTGACGTTGCTGTCTGCTCTTGCAGGGGCGACCTCGCATATCGGTTTGTCCGCGACGATATCGACGACCTACCATGAACCGTTTCATGTCGCGCGCATGCTGGCGACGCTCGATCATCTGAGCGGCGGCCGCGCTTCCTGGAACGTCGTCACCTCGATCGGCGATCTGGATGCGCACAACTTTCGCAACGATCACCGTCCGTTGCACGAGCAGCGGCATGCGCATTCTGAGGAATTTCTTGATGTGGTTAAGGCGCTGTGGGACAGCTGGGAGGACGATGCGATCAAGATTGACCGGGAAACGGGCGATTTTGCCGATCCTGCCAAAATTCACACGTTGCATCATGAAGGGGCGTGGTTTTCCGTGCGCGGGCCGCTGAATGTGGCAAGGCCGATTCAGGGTCATCCCGTCATTATCCAAGCCGGACGGTCTGATACTTTCAGGGAACGGGCGGCCCAGCAGGGGGACGTCGTGTTCACCGCTTTACGCACCTTGCCGGAAGCACAAGCTTTTTATTTCGACCTGAAACGGCGCTTGGCCAAATACGGCCGGGCCACGTCTGATTTGCTGCTGATGCCGGGCTTGAATGTGGTAGTCGGCGCAACGGAAGCCGAGGCGAAGGAGAAGCGGGAGCATCAGGAGCGTTTGTTGCTTCCGGAGGCGCGCAAGGATATCGTTTCATCCTCGCTTGGACTCGACATCTCTGGGTACTCGCTCGACGATCCGCTTCCCGAACCGGATCTGGCTGACGCTGGAACGGCTTCGTACAGACAGTGGAAGCAAACAGCGGATCAGCTCGGTTTGGTTACGATTCGCCAGTTGTACGAGCATGTGAGGCAGCAGAGCGGGCATTTTTCGATCACAGGCACTCCAGCGCAAATTGCCGATCGCTTGGAAGAATGGCTGACGAACGATGCTGCGGACGGATTCACTTTCATTCCGCACCTGCTGCCGCAATCGCTGCACGATCTCGTTCATTTTGTCATCCCCGAACTGCAAAATCGTGGCATTTTTCGCACGGAGTACAGCGGAAGTACGCTGCGTGAGCATCTGGGCGTGCCGCGCCCGTCCAATCGGTTCGTGGTGGGGTGAACCTGAAACAGTCCCGAACCGATTAAAGAAATAGAGCAAGGCAATTGCGTTTAAGCGAGAATGGGAAGCGGAGAGCTGAATCAACACATGACCGTGCTTATCTTTACTGAGTGTTTGCAGGCTATACAAGCATCAGATGGATGGGGCGGCGTGCGTGGAAACAAATGTAAAGTACAAGAAACCCCCGTCAACAGCACGGGGGTTGGTCACGTTTCATGCTTATTTTTTGGTAGGGTCCAGAGGGCTGATCATAACGCTATTATAGTAGACTTGCTCCTTGGAATCCGTGTGGGTAAATATGAGCATGTAGCGATCCAGCTTGTAAATGATCTGGTGTTGCCTTTTGCCGCCATACCAAGGCTGATCGCCAACCACTTCAAAAATTTCCTCTTTTGTCAGCGGGGCAAAGGGAGCTTGGATGACCATGACAGTCGATTCGCCATTGATCCGATTGAGGAAGTAACGGTAGCCGTCCCACTCAAAAAAATGGGCGTTCGGGACTGGCGATACGATTTCGCTTTCCTGCAAACCATAGTTTGCTTGCAGCTCGTCGCGCGTCGTCTGTAAAGGGATGCTGCCGCCCATGGTTCCCTCAGACAGATGTTTCACGGTATGGGCAAGGAATTTTTGTGCATTTGCGGAAGATTCATATGGACGATAGCTTTCGTACGCACTCCTGTCTGCTGGCTCGTTTTCGAATGCAGCGAAGACAGGCAGGCTGCCAAATAGCAGTAAGCCAATGACGATGATCATTTGTTGCCAGAGCTTCATTAGTACCTCTCCTTATGCGAACGGGGCCGTTATCTTTTCAACAACCATTCATTTTTCCAACGAATAAAAACAGTCATTCACCATGGTGCCAGCAATTTCAGTATGTTCCGGCACGATTTTATCCAGCTTCATTCCCGCCTTTTCCAACACCTTTCTGGAAGCTGCGTGCTCTTCGGAACAAACAGCTGTGAATTTTCGGAAGCCATATGCATGGGCGGCGTGGTCCAGGACAAAAGCAAGCGCTTCGGTTGCATAGCCTTTGCCTTTGTGCGTATCCAAAATAATAAAGCCTACTTCCGCAGTGAGCACGTCACGATCACGGGTGCAGATGCTGATCAAGCCAACGTCGTTTCCGGTGTCTGTTTCGCGAATGATCCAGGTGAGCCAGTGGGTGGAGTCGAGAGTCCACGGAGCCAACTCTTTCGCAAAGTTGCTTCGGATCGCTTCCTCGCTCATAGGGGAGCCGATATGCTGCATGAGGACCGGATTGGTGTAAATGGAGCGAATCAATTCCCAGTCGGGCGGAGCCAGTTTGGTGAGAGTCAAGTGTTGGCTGGTCAATGGATTGGACATGGCAGTCTCCTTTTTACATCCGAAGTAGTGTGGCTGTCAGCCGGGAAGGCAAAAGAACGCCTAGTAGCAGAGCGAATGGCGTCAGCATCATTCCTTTGTCAGTTGATTTGGAGTTGGGATAATATTACAACAAGAGCGATCGAAAATCATCTCTATTTTCCAGCGACAGCGAAATATTTTCATGATGATCATAAAAAGCTTCCTTTTGCTTATCGCGGTCTGTTTATTTTGAAAACGTGGAAGATGGTGGTAATATAAAAAGAACTTCTTTACGCTTTGCATCCAACGATGTGCGACGGAAAACGCAAAAAGGGGAGAAAGGAGACGAGAAGTGTGCTCGATTTTGGCGCTGTTTCTTTAGAATGGGGCACTCTGCTTACGCAGCTGTCGGAGCATTTGCGCAAGTGATGCGGGAAGCTGTTTGCCCGCTGAGACTGTAGGCGGTACTAGCAACGGGCACGTAAGAACCAGGAGCGTCTGGAAAGGAGGGCGTCGATGAAGGAGACAAATTACGGTCATTAGCTTCCAAAAGGAGGTTAATGATGAGCAGAAGCTACAAGCACTTTCCAGTTGTCAAAGATCAGACGGGACCAGGCAAGCGATATGCCAAAAGGTTGGCGAGCAAGGCTGTTCGCAGATACCAGAAAGGCATTTCTATCGGCGCGATGTATCGCAAGCTGTTTTGCTCCTGGGACATCAACGATTTTCGCTTCTACCGAACTCTTGCGGCTGCCATCCGCGAATGGGAAACGAGCCAGGTGCCGCGAGTGAGAGCAAAGTCAAAAAAGCAAATCCAAAACGAATGGGCCAAGCACTACTACCGAAAATAACAAATCGCCATGAAAAAAAGAGCAGAAGGAAGCCTGCTCTTTTTTCGCGTGGAAAAGAAGGCGCGATCACAAAAAACGCACGAGCGCCTGGACGAACTTTTCCAAATAAGCTTGATCGATTTCGTCAAAACGGTTTTTGCGCGGGCTGTCGATGTCGAGGACGCCGAGCAGTTGTCCGTCTTTTACGATCGGGACGACGATCTCCGACTCGGAAGCTGCATCGCACGCGATATGCCCTGGAAACAAGTGCACATCCTCTACGCGAACCGTTTCCTGCTTCTGCGCGGCGGTGCCGCATACGCCTTTTCCGAACGGGATGCGCACGCATGCAGGCAGTCCTTGGAACGGACCGAGCACGAGTTCATTTCCGTCGTTCAGATAAAAGCCCACCCAGTTGACTTCCTCAAAAAACTGGTTCAGCAGCGCTGCGGCATTGGCCAGATTGGCAACCTGATTGGACTCGCCAGCGAGCAAGGCTTCCAACTGCTTGATGACCAGTTCGTATTGCTCTTCTCTATTTCCTTGAAATTTTTCGACTTGGAACATGGATGGTCCTCCTAACAGCTAATTGTCTATGGCTTTACTCAGATATTATAAAACATCCTGAGGGCATTGGCTTCACGAGATTCTATGGACGAGCAGATTTGTTGCCCACTTTTTCCTAGAAGCGAGCCGAAAGCTCTTGTACAATGAATGAGAGCAGAACATGGAGACTACCTGTAGCTGGGACTGGAGGAAATACAGATGGAAAAAGCGACATTTGCAGGCGGATGCTTCTGGTGCATGGTGACACCGTTTGATGAGCTGCCGGGCATCGGAGGCATCATCTCCGGGTATACCGGGGGAACGGTGGAAAACCCGACCTATGAACAAGTAAAAACAGGCGAAACCGGACACTGGGAAGCGGTCGAGATTACGTTCGATCCCGAGTTGTTTCCATATGAAAGACTGCTGGAGCTGTTTTGGCAGCAAATCGATCCGACTGACCCGGATGGACAGTTTCACGATCGGGGCAGCCAATATCGCACCGCGATTTTTACCCATAACGAAAAGCAGCATGAGCTGGCGGTCGCATCGAAACAAGCGCTGGCGGCGAGCGGTCGCTTCTCCAAGCCAATCGTCACGGATATTTTGCCTGCGTCCGTTTTTTATCCCGCCGAAGAATATCACCAAGGCTACCACAAGAAAAACCCGAAGCATTACAAGGAAGACCGGGAAAAGTCCGGCCGCGATGCGTACATTCAGCAGCATTGGAAATAAAAGCAGCTTCCTAAAAAGCAGCAGGCAAGCCCGACATGGTCTGCTTGCGATCCAAACCCGTCCTGTGCAAAGGGCGGGTTTTTGTTGGACTTGCCAAATCAGGATGAGAACAGGTCGCTAAACCAAGGCAGCGACAAATAGACGCTTGCACAAACCAACAAGAAAATGACCGTTTTCATGATCGCACCCGCCCAAAAATGCTGGGGATGCACGGCGCGTTCGACCAGCCTTTCCAGTACGAGAAACAGCAGGATGGCAAGAAAGGCGAGAATGACAAACCCGATGAACGGTTCCATTTGACTGGCACCTCCCGAATATTTCCTGGCACTTCCATGCTTGCAATCCCTGCGCCGTGTCACCTTACGTCCAGCCTAGATACGTCACTGAAAATCTTTCCACGTAAAATCGATCGAGAGGTAGCCGACATGTCGTTCTTTGATCGGCGCTTTCCCTTTTGTCGCCAGTTCCGGTTTGCGAAAACAGACGAGGTCTTCGTGATAGCCAAACAGGCGGCAAACGTCTGGACGAAACGAATGAATGCCGCAACGATCGTGATTGACGTCGTAGAAAATGCAGGTGCCGGGAAAGCGCTGCTGATGCGCCAAGCCTTCGCGGAGCTTTTTCGGCATGGCTTTCAGCTTTTTATGTATGAGCTTTCGTTCCTTGTCAGTGATGGGTACCGGGCCACAGCATAAGCCTTTGCAGCCCTGACATGGCAATGTGTTCATTACAGCACATCCTTTCATCCAGTTCTTCGCTGTCCCTTGCGTAAAGAATAGTATGAAAGGTTTAAAAGCTGATGTAAATGATTAAATATTTTAATATAACACAAAAATAAATTTTTGTCAACAATTATTCCGATTGTATTCCCTGCTTGTCTCTGCTTGGAAAAAGGTCGCCAATTAGGAAAATATTCTCATGAAACTGGTAATATTTTGGATTAAGGTGTAGAGATGAAAAGGGGGATTGGTTACCGTGAAAAAAATATGTGCATTGCTACTCAGTATCGGACTGGGACTGACAGGTTGCGCTTCTGCACCAGCGGAAACGCCAACTGCGGGAACGCAGGCAAGCTCTTCTGAAAGTTCCGCACCGACCAATGCGACTTCGACTGCCGCTGCACCAGCAGAAACACCCGCTGCGGGAACACAGGCAAGTTCTTCGGAAACTTCCTCGCCGACCAATGCAGCGTCGGCTTCTGCTGCCAATGAAAAAACGAAGATTTCCAAGGCTGCCTTTGACAAGATCGAAAACGGCATGACGTATGAGGAAGCAACGGGGATCATTGGGGGAGAAGGCGAGCTGCTGTCGGAAGCAGGGAACAAAGGGGAGCAGCATCATGCTGTCGTCTACATGTATGAAGGAGAAACGCTCGGAAGCAGTGCCAGTTTGGCATTCCTGGATGGCAAACTGCAAGTCAAATCCCAAATCGGTCTGCAATGAACGAAACCCGTCTGTGCGCTCAGCATCGGACGGGTTTTTATTGGGAGATGTGTGTTAGTTAGGATCTGCTGTCACCAGGGCGATGGCAAAACCGTCGTAGCCTTTGCTGCCGACTGTTTGAATGGCAGTCGCACTCACTCTTGGCTCTGCGGCAACGAGATCGGCGAACTGGCGAACGCCGAGGATGTTAGGATCGGTGCTCGTTTCGTCGATGACCGCACCTTTTCTCACGACATTATCCGTGATGATCACACTGCCTTTGCGCGAGAATTTGAGCGCATAGCGGAAGTAGTCCGGGTTGTTCTTCTTGTCTGCATCAATAAAGATCAGGTCGAACGGTCCTTGATTTTCGCGATCGAGAGCGGAGAGGCTGTCCAGAGCGTCGCCAAGGCGGATTTCCACCAGCGATTCGAGTCCGGCACGAGCAATGTTCGCTTTTGCTACCTCTGCATGCTTCGGTGCGGCTTCGAGCGTGATCAGGCGGCCGTCTTGAGGCAAGGCGCGAGCGAGCCAAATCGTGCTGTAGCCACCGAGTGTACCAATCTCCAGAATGGAGCGTGCCCCTTGAATCTGGGCGAGCAAGTGCAGGAACTTCCCCTGGTTGGGGGCCACGTCGATTGGCGGAAGGCCAGATGCTGCGTTGTGTTCCAAAACGGCGTCCAGTACAGGATCTGCTGAAACCAGTTTCGTCGTAAAATATTCATCTACAGCTGTCCATTGATCGCGATTCATCGTCTCACTCCTTTTTATGGCAAAACTAGCATACCATAAAAGCATCTTTGCCGAAAATATTGGAAAAGCGCTACGATTCAAAGCGACACGAAACAAAATCAAGCGGAAAGTATTGCGTTTGTTACCATAATTTTCGCATGGTATGATCGACCAATTCCGTAGATAATAGAAAAGTAATCCAAGCTAGCTAGTATAATCCAACTTGGGGATTGAATGCGTTCGACTTAATTCAGGCAGATAGGTCGGCGCTATTTTTTTGTTCCATTCATAGGTATTATTACCTAAAAGTGATGGTTGTTGCGAGTTCTATTGTCCTATATCATGAAATCATTCACGTATGACATATGCGTACTACCCCGTACGCCCCGGCCGGAAGCAGCGGCTGGGATTTTTTTTTGTTCACCAAAAGCCATCCAGTGATCTCCTATCGCTTACAAAGCCATATTTGGTATATCCTATTGGAGGACTCGCAATGTTCTTGGGGTCTGCGGCGGCTCAATAATGCAGATGAGCCGCCGCATTTTTTTATGCCAAAATCGCAGGCGGGGATAAATAGTTACATAGTCCTGGACGGTCAAATCGGTCTCCTGCGTCTCTATATTGGAAAGAACCCGCACTCATACATGCTCCATTTCCGGTCATCCTAAAGTAAGGATAACTTGTCAGGAGGTGTTTGCATGCGTACGATACTGGCAATTTTGGCGATCGCGCTGGTCATGACAGGATGCTCGGGGAAAAACAATGCGCAGACACAGCAACAGAACAAGGCAGAGCCGTTGTGCACACCTGTGCCTGTCCGGCATGCGGAGTGGGAAGAGCAGGCGAAAGCGATTGCCGCTAAAGTGGATGGGATCGATGAAGTGGTTGCTGTCCAGATTGACAACGATTTGAACCTCGCCATCAAGGTTAGCAACTTCAATCGCTTTAAACTGCAATCGATTGAAAAAGAAGTGGCGGGCAAGCTGAAAACGGCATTTCCCGATTCGAAAGTTCACGTCACTTCTGATAAGAAACTGTTTATGGACTTGCAATCGATGAGCGGTACGCCATGGCCGACGGATGTAAAAGAGGCGTGCCAGAAGAAAAAAGCTGCAAAAGAGCTGGAAAAGAAAATGAAAGGGTAACTGGGACGAAGACCTCACCATCGCAAGCGGATGGATTGAGGTTTTTTGCTTCGTGTAAAAAAAGAAAAACTCCCGATTGGGGAGTTGAGTTTCTTCTAGTAACGGTCATGATCGTGATGGTCGCGATCGCGTTCGCCACGATCACGATGCAAGTCGATGCCACGCAGCTCGCTTTTTGCTTTTTCAACCAATACTTGATAATCTCTGACCACTTCGGTCAGAGCGGAGACGGATTCTTTATAATCCGGTTCGTTACAAATCCCATCAATCGCCCGATGGAGGTGAAACATTTTATCTTCGGTTTTTCGGATAAATTCTACCCAATCCATGCCGTTCATAAAAATACCTCCTTTCTAAAGCTTAGGCTTTACCCGTTCGCCAAAAAGTATGCAAGTGTGCCTTTGTTTGCCCGTCAAAGTGCGGCGCCCGTCATTTTCTCTAGAAATAAAGTTGTCCAGTACGTAATATAGAAAGATGGGTTTTCATCAGGCGTTCGCAAAAGCAAATGAGGTGCAGGAAATGGATGTATTCGCAAAAGTAAACAAGTCGCTGGAAAAAATCATGCCGTTGTTGACCCCGAGCAGTGTGGCGATTGGCGTGCTTGCGGGATCGCACCTGCAGCCGTTCGCGTTTTTGTCTCCGTGGGTTTTCGCTTTTATGACCTTTGCAGGGAGCCTGGGATCTGGGTTCAAGGAGTTTGCCAAAGTGCTGGCACGTCCGTTGCCGCTGCTGGTCAATTTGATGATTTTGCATGTCATCATGCCGTTCATTGCCTGGGGAGTGGCGCATCTGTTCTATCCCGACGATGTCCATGTCATTACCGGCTTTTTGCTGGCGGCGCTCATTCCGACGGGCATCTCCAGTTTTTTGTGGTCTTCGATTTACATGGGAAACGTCGCGCTGACGCTGTCGATTATTTTGCTCGACACGATGATTTCGCCGCTTGTGGTTCCTTTCGGCATGTACGTGTTGCTCGGGGCGAAAGTAGAGATGGATACATGGGACATGATGCAGGGACTCTTTTTCATGATCGTGCTGCCGTCGCTTGCCGGTATGCTGTTGCATCATCTGTCGCGGGGGAGAGTAAAACAGACGCTGGCTCCCAAGCTTTCTCCGTTTTCCAAACTGGGCATGGGTGTGGTCGTCGCGATTAACAGCTCGATGGTGTCGAATTATTTCCAGGCATGGGACGCCAAGCTGTTCGGGATGGCTGTGTTGGTGCTTTTGCTCGCCATTCTCGGTTACTTGCTAGGCTGGTGGATGGCAAGACTGTTTGGCTGGGAACGGGACGTAATCGTCGCGCTGACTTTTAATAGCGGGATGCGCAATATTAGTGCCGGAGCGGTTATGGCGATTACGTATTTCCCTGCTACAGTGGCCCTGCCTGTCGTGCTCGGGATGCTGTTTCAGCAGACGCTCGCCTCTACGTTCGGCAAGTTTTTGGATGTGGTGGAAAAGCGGCCGCAACCAATCGGGAAGGAAGTCGCCCAGTAGAAAGCAGGAAGATTCTGCTTTTTCATATTGCCTGTTCGCATATTGTTCGTATATAATGAAGCAAACGTACGTTCGAGGGTGATGTTTATGCTGGAGACCATTCTCGTTCCTGTGAACAAGGAGATGCAGCGGGTTCCCGTGCTTACAGCCGTACATCTTCGCGTCTACAGAATGCTGGAAAATGGAACAGAGATTCATACGATCGCGTCCAATCGTCAAATGAGACGGGCAGTAAACGATTTGTACAGGCTAGGGTGGGTGAAATCAAGTGATGAGCGGTATTCGTAACGGCGGAGGACGTCAGCTTTTTCCGCAAGACATGGCTCAGCCAGTGATCACAAAGCAGGAGCGTGAATCGTTTTTGTACATGCTCCGTGATTCCGGCAGGGAAGATTATGGCGTGACAGTCAGCTGGTGGGTGTCCATGGATGGCGAGCGCGGGAATACGCACAGCATGTGGGGCGTAGTCAAGTGGGTTGACCCCAAGGCACGCAAGGTTCAACTGGTCAATGAAGCGAGAAGCGAGTGGATCGGTTTGGAGCAGATCGTGAACGTTCTTGGATAAACGAAACGACCGAAAAAACAAGAAAAGGAGGGGCGCGAAGTCCCTCCTTTTTGCGTGCGAACAGATAGAGAATGATAACGGAAAGAAATGGTGTAAGAAAAACTAACATAAAAACTCAGAAAAATGACAAAACAAGTTGACAATCACTCGTTTCATGTTAGTATATATTACATAGCATGCATTCTCTCCACTTCCTATCTTCGGCCCAGAAATGGGTCCCTTTTTTTGCCCGAGGCCATCGATTATTGCGGATAGGGCTTGCCTTCCCCTTGAAAGAGCTTGCTTACCATTTGATACAAACGGCCGGACATATCCGGGAACACAAAGGAATACTGATTGGCCCCTTCCTTGAGCAAAGCGACTGGCGCTTCAATCGTGTAGGGGATTTTCATCAAATCGAGCATTTTTTTGTATTCATCTACCATGGAGTGATCAACGGTATAATAAAACGATTTGGAAGGGTTCATTTCAGCACGCTCCTTTTCCATATTGTAGCATACGTAAACAAGAAACACTCTGCTGCAGAAGCTGGCAGAGTGTTTTTGCGTACCAAGAGCAGGTCGTTTAGCTGCTGAAAAAGCTCCTGCTGGAATGTTTTCTTTTGTAGTGGGAACTGCCGTAATGAGAGTGTCCGTGCCCCCTGTGGCTGGACCCGTAACCTTTCCGGTATTTGCGGTCGCTGCTGCTGTATTTCCGGTATTTGTGGGAAGCATTCGAGTGATTACCCAGTAAATTTTTCAAAAGCTTTTTGAACATCCCCATCACTCCCAATTGTCTTGTCAGATTCGGCTGCGTATTCGTATATACGCATATGTCTGGAGACAGTTTCACTTTGTTTCGCTTTTTTTATGCAAAAGCGGTCCGATGCGATCAATCCGATTTGTCCAGATTCCTCCGTTGAACTTCTCGGGAACCCGGTTCAAATCGGCCGGGGTATCGAAGCCTTGGGAGAAGTCGCCGCTTCCTGCCACCAGGATGACGCGAGTATCCGCTGCTTCCATTCTTTCCATGAAGCGATTGGGCCAACCCCACAGCCAGGGAGCGATTTGATCGGGAATATGCAGCTGGGTCCCGGCGCAGGCGTCCGGAACGTATCCGGACCAGCCGACAGCGATGTAAGGAATCAGGCAGCTTTTCATCGTGCTCATCGACATGACGCGCAGCTCCGGCATTGCTTGCTTCAGCGTGGCAACAGGCTCGTCGCCGCCGTATACAGCGAGCTTCGCCAGCCGTTCTTTCGGCAAGGGCTGCAAAAAGGCGGCAAGCGCTTTGCCTTCGTTTGGATCGTTGCTTTTGATGTGGATCAACAATGACTCCGTCGGAAATTCCGTCAGAACCTCGTCGAGAGAAGGCATCAGTCCGACACCTTTGCCGCGAAAAGGATACGTGCGCCCGCCGTCTGCCGTGTAGTTGTAGCCCACGTCCAGCTTTTTCAGCTCGGACATGGTGAAGTCTCTCGTCACCCCTTCGCCATTGGTGCGACATCCGAGCGTCCAGTCGTGAAAGACGGCGAATTGAGAATCTTTCGTCCAGTGGACATCGAGCTCAACGGCATCGGCTCCGGCTGCGAAAGCCGCGCGCATGGAAGGAAGCGTATTTTCCAGGTAAGGATGTTCTGGCGGGTAAATTTGCTCGGCTGTGCACGTTTCGTTTGTGATTCCTTCCATATGAAAGGTTTGCGCCACTCCGCGGTGAGCCAGCAAAAAAGGAGAGCCGTCAGGCGGACTCGCCAAAAAAGAGCTGTTGACGACCCACATATAGAGAAGGAGCGTCAGGAATGCCCAAAAGAAGATGCGGCGCAACCGCTTCTTTTTCGGTGCCGATTTGATGTTTTCCATAGATGGAGCGGCCTCCGGTGATGTATGACCTGTTTTTCTACCGTTATTTTACCAAAGCAGGCGCCAGGAGGAAAACATGTCTCTGTGCGCAAGAGGGACTTGGCACGGGGAAAAAAGACTGGCAGAATAGAGCGTACGTATGGATTGACTTACCGAGCAGGGGGAGTTCGATGAAAATAGCGCTGCACCAGATCGCCTATCAAATCGGGATGCACCCAAACGAGATGGCCAAGCTGGTTTACGAGGGAGAAATTACGGGTGAAGTGCCTAACCGCAATCCGCAAGCGAAGGATGCGTGGGTGGATTTGCATTCATTGAAAAACTTCATTGAATGGAAGTTCGATCAAGGGGCATTTGACCGGATGTTTTTCGATAAAGCCATGCGGCATGTCAACAAAGCGATGGGAAACAAATAAAGCGCAAGCGAAAAAGGAGACATACTTTCGATGCAGGAATCGATCATTTATTGCATGGTGCCAAAAGCTTACTGGGAACAGTGGAAAGAGAAGGAGCATTACCTGCCCCGCGACTACGAGCAGGAAGGTTTTATTCATGCCACAAAAGGCGACGAGCTGTTGGGGAAGGTAGCGGACCGGGTATACGGCGCATTTGAAGGGGAGTTGTTCGTCCTCGTAGTCGACGAGAGCAAATCCGCTTCTCCGATCAAATACGAGCAGGCGAGCGACGGACTGCTTTATCCGCATATTTACGGTCCGCTCAATCACGATGCCATTGCCGATATTCGCCGGATGGAAAAAGTGGACGGGCATTGGCGCATCGGCGAATCTATTCGCTAGTCGTTTATCCGGTTTATCCGTTCCAGTTGAACTGATTCAGCAAATCGCGCACTTCCTCGCGCTTGGATGCAGGCAGCTTGTCGAGTCTGCGCAGCAATAGCGCGATCCTTTTGCGCTGCTCGATTTCGGGGAACGGCTCGGCATGTCTGCTCACCCATTGGCGCTTGAGCCGCACCGGGTCTGTCTCCGCGATGATTTTTAACAGCTTTCGTTCCAGAAAATCAAGGGAAGCCATCGGTCAAACTCCTCTTCGTCCAAAATCAGATGCTACCAGTTTATCATACATACTTCTGGCGTGAACGGAGAACAATGGTACAGGTAGTGAATCTAGTTGGAACCAGAGGAGGAATTGTGATGGCAAAACCGGATGATCGCTCTGACAACGCTGCCAAGCTGCAAGAAATGGCGCGAAATACAGAGGAAAATATCAACGAGGCGAATGACTATCTGGCTGCGCACGCGGGGGAGATTTCCGCCAAGGAACGTGCGGACATCGAGGCGAAGAACGAGCGTCGTGCAGAAAGTGCAGAAGGCTTCCGTTCGGAAATCGAGGATGAGACGTCCCAGTGAGCTGAAAATCATCTCGCATCGACACCTGCCACAAGAGTTGCGGCAGGTGTTTTTGGCATGGAGCGGGGAAAAGTGCAACAAAACATGAATTGTTTTGCGAAACATGGTAATCTGTAGAAGAACAAATTGAATCAAGAGGAGAAAGACTATGAAACGACCAGAAGACACACGCGTCGTTGTCGGCATGTCCGGCGGAGTCGACTCCTCCGTGACGGCTTACCTGCTCAAGCAACAGGGATATGACGTCATCGGCATCTTCATGAAAAACTGGGATGATACCGATGAATTCGGCCACTGCACGGCGGAAGAAGACTTCCAGGATGTCCGGCGCGTCTGTGAACAGATCGGCATTCCATATTACACCGTCAATTTTGAAAAAGAATACATGGATAAAGTATTCCAGTATTTTTTGGATGAATATAAACGCGGGCGCACTCCGAACCCGGACGTCATGTGCAACCGCGAAATCAAGTTTGGCGAACTGCTGGCAAAAGTGATGGACCTGGGAGCCGATTACATCGCGACAGGCCACTATGCGCAGGTGAAATTCATCGACGGGGAGTACAAGCTGATCCGAGGCGCGGACAACAACAAGGACCAGACGTATTTCCTCAACGTGCTCGGCCAGGAGCAGTTGTCCAAAACGATGTTTCCCATCGGACATTTGCCAAAGCCCGAGGTGCGCAAAATTGCCGAGGAAGCAGGGCTTTACACCGCAAAGAAAAAGGACAGCACAGGGATTTGCTTCATTGGCGAACGCAACTTCCGCGAGTTTTTGCAAAACTACTTGCCAGCGAAGCCCGGCAATATCGAGACTGTCGAGGGAACCGTGATCGGGCAGCACGATGGACTGATGTACTACACGCTCGGTCAGCGCCAAGGGCTTGGAATCGGCGGCGGACACGGCACGAGCGGTCAACCGTGGTTTGTCGTGGACAAGGATCTGGAACGCAACGCACTGATTGTCGGGGAAGGCTCTGATCATCCCCGCCTGTACTCAAGCAGTCTTTTGGCGACAGACGTGAGCTGGGTTAGCGCCAACAAGCCAACCGGATCGTTTGTCTGCACCGCGAAGTTCCGTTATCGTCAGCCGGATCAGCAAGTGACGGTACACGTGCAGGAAGGCAACACCGTAGAGGTCGTTTTCGCTCAGCCGCAAAAAGCCGTTACTCCTGGACAGGCCGTCGTCTTCTACGATGGCGAAGTTTGTCTCGGCGGAGGAACGATCGACAAGGTGCGTTCGATAGATAAAGAGAATTAATATACGGGGGAAGCGCTTGGTGGATGCAACGAAAAAATCCAAAGTGATTATCGTTTCGTTTTTGGCGGGAGCACTCCTCTTGGGGTTTCTCGCTTACATGGGAATGTCGGCTACGAGCAGTGAGCACATGGCGACGATCCAGGCTGTCATCAAGGAAAAAGGCGGCGTGATTGAACCGGGCGGCGTGACCGCTGTTCCTGCCGATGAAAGCCCTTTTGCCAAAAGCGGAAAAGGCAATACGATTTACCGCATTGTGTACAAAAAGGACGGGGAAAGCCTGACAGCCTGGTACCGTTCCGAAAACCATTCCTCCATCATCAAAGAGCCGGAAGAGTGGATTCTTCCGAAATGAAGAATAACCTTGACTGGGAGAGTGAGGGCATTACATGACCCAATACGCTGGACTTCGTGAGTTGGCCCAATTGATTAGCAGACTGGAGCCGCAGCTTGCAGGGGCAACCTTGAGCATTTTGGCCCATGAAAACAAAGAGCAGATCGCATCCTTGCTTCTGGAAGGGCTGGGCAGCGGCGTTTCCGTGCAAAACAGCTCTGGCGAATACGCCAACCATTTGGCGAATTTGCGCGTGGGCGCGAACAAATATACGTTCGCCCAGGACTGGCGCGAGGTGTACATCAGTGAGATCAATTACTGCGCCTGTCGGATTCCGCCGGGCGGTCACGGTCTTTTGGTGCACCATACCGACTATCCCGGGGTCATTTACGACGTATCCCGCAAACTGGCTGACCACGAAATCAATATTTCCAAGCTGAACGTGTCGCGCGAGCAAAAAGGGAAGAACGCCCTGCTTGTTTGCGTCACGGATGAAGAGATTACGCCAACAGTTGTAGCGGCGATTGAAGAGCTGCCGCAGATCAACAAGGTGTTGTCCCTCCAGTAAGCCGAAAAAGAGCAGAAATGCGTGCATGACCGCTCATATGTTTCGTATGGGCGGTTTTTTGCGTGCGTGGAGCGGTTGTTGGCCGGTTTTGGGAAAAGAAAAAGCTGCCCTGGTTAGCGGGCAGCGGTTTTGGAAGCGAAGCGGATCGCGTGGCTGATCAGGACGTGCAAGACAGAGGTGTGATTTTCGTCCGGGAATTGACGGAACGTGGCTTGAATCTGGCCTGTGCCGAGAGCGGACAGCCTTTTTGCCATGGCCTCTGCTTTGACGTTGACGTGGAAGCGCCCGTCGTTCTCCAGTTCCCCGATCGTCAGGAGCGCTCTGACTTTCAGCTCGTCTGTAAGCCGTTCAGGCAAGCGCCGCTCTTCTTCGAGCAGGACGCTTTCGTTCCAGTGAATGGACGGGCTGCCGGCGATATAGCATTGGTACTCGTGCGGCCGCGTCAACAGGGCGTGCAGCACCAGCAAGCCGCCGAGAGAATGACCGAAGATCGTCTGGCGGGTACGATCGATAGGAAAATCTTTTTCGATAGCAGGCTTCACCGTTTTCTCGATAAACGAAAGAAACCTTTCGGCGCCGCCCATTTCCGGCCATTCTCCGCCGCGCGGATGAGCGGGCAGCTCGTCTTGCGGAACGACATGCGTGAAGTCGTAGTAGCGGGACGGATGGAAGGGCGCTTCCGTCGGATAGCCGATGCCGACGACGATGGCTGGTTGCACGCCTGTTTTTTCAGGAGCGCGGCATTGCAGGCGAATGGCTTCGGTCATCGTGCCGAAAACCGAGTTGGCGTCCAGCAAATAGATGACAGGAAAGCCTGTTGGCGGCGGGGCTGTGTCTGGCGTGCTCACAAATAGGTGGAACGTACGCTCGTTGTATGTTATTTTTCTCGTTTGGGAACGGGGAATCGCTACTGCCTCGTAAGTCGTACTGTCCATCATGGGTCACTCTCCATTCGTCCGTAGGCGTCAACTTTTATGTACACGAAACCTATTATATGGACGAAAACCAGAGATTGGCAATAGAGAAATGAGAGAGATTATCACTACGAAAATTGAACATGCCAAGCTTGACTCCTACGATATATTGAGGTAAAGTAAGTTTTACCAACTACATATTGATGCGGACAGGTGTTTACCACGCTATATTTGGTAGACTTAATAGGGAAGTCGGTGAGATTCCGACGCGGTCCCGCCACTGTGATGAGAGAGTTCCATTTGCTTGTGATCGCCACTGATTGAGCCAATCGGGAAGGCCAAATGGAGCAATGACCCCAAGCCAGGAGACCTGCCTGACTGCAAGCACTGTGTAACCTACGGAAGATAGGGAAGTGTTCGAGCGCTCCATTCGTTTGTCATGCTGAATGGATACGATGGGAATCATCATGCGCATTCGACATTTTGGCGTCGAATGCGCTTTTACTTTGGCTAAAAAGTATACAATTGCAGTAAAGGATGAGGGACATGATAATCGCTTTTGATTCAAAAACAGGAAACGTGAGACGATTCGTAAACAAAATCGATCTGCCGCGCGTGGAAATCGATTCGGAGATGGTGCTAGATGAGCCGTTCATCCTGGTGACGTACACGACAGGCTTCGGGCAGGTGCCAGAGAAGGTGGACCGTTTCCTGAAGCGAAATCATGTCTATTTGCGCGGAGTGTCTGCCAGCGGCAATCGCAACTGGGGCACCAGCTTTGCCAAAAGCGCAGATACAATCGCGATCCAGTATGGCGTTCCGGTGATTTCCAAGTTTGAATTGTCCGGTACCGGCCGTGACGTGGAACAATTTACGAGTGGGGTGGCAGCAATTGCGGCACATTGAATTGAACAACCAACTAATGCAGCGTGGAAACGACGGGTTTTACCAATTGGAAAAAGACAGAGAGGCAGTCGCCGTCTTCATGGAGGAAGTGCAGGCGAAGACCATGACCTTCAACAGTGTCAAAGAGCGGATGGACTATTTGATCCAGCATGATTTTTATGAAAATGTGTATGAGGACTACACCGTTGAACAGGTCGACGAAGTTTTCCGACTGGCGCATGACACTGGTTTTCAATTCGCGTCGTACATGGCCATCTCCAAGTTTTACAAAGACTACGCTCTGAAAACGGACGACAAATCCACGTATTTGGAACAGTACCCGGATCGGGTAGCGATTGTTGCTCTCTCGCTCGGCCGCGGAGACTTCGAGCTTGCGAAGCGCCTGACTGTTTCCATGATGGAGCAGCGTCTCCAGCCGGCTACACCGACATTCCTCAATGCAGGGAAAAGCCGCCGCGGGGAAATGGTCTCCTGCTTCTTGCTGGAAATGGACGACTCCCTGAACTCGATCAACTACGTGCTCGGAACTTGCATGCAGCTCTCGAAAATCGGCGGCGGCGTAGCGGTCAATCTGTCCAAGCTTCGCGGGCGGGGAGAGCCGATCAAAGGCGTCGAGGGCGCAGCCAAAGGCGTCATGCCTGTACTCAAGCTTTTGGAAGATGCGTTTTCCTACGCCGACCAGATGGGACAGCGCAAAGGCTCCGGGGCAGCTTATTACAACATTTTTGGCTGGGACATCAACGAGTTTCTCGATTGCAAAAAGATCAACGCTGACGAAAAATCGCGGATCAAGACATTGTCGATCGGCCTGATTGTGCCGAATGTGTTTTACAAGCTGGCAGAGGAGAACAAGCCTCTGACCGTGTTCGCTCCTTACTCGGTCTACAAGGAATACGGCGTTCATCTGGATGATCTGGATCTCGATCAGATGTACGACGAGTTGGTCGCAAACGAGCGCATCAAGAAAAAGATCGTCATGAGCGCCCGCGAGATGCTTACCAAGATCGCGATGATCCAGATGGAATCGGGTTATCCGTACATCATGAACAAGACGAATGCGAACAAAAATCACGCGCTCAAAGATATTGGAGCGGTCAAAATGTCCAACCTGTGCACGGAAATTTTCCAGTTGCAGGAGACTACTACGATCACGAATTACGGCGAGGAAGACATTATCCGCCGCGACATCAGCTGCAATCTGGCTTCCCTGAACATCGTCAACGTGATGGAGCACAAAAAAATCCGTGAATCCGTGCGCGAAGGCATCGAAGCGATTACGTCCGTCAGCGATGTAACCCGTGTGGAAAATGCGCCGGGCGTGCAAAAAGCGAACCGCGAGCTGCATTCTGTCGGATTGGGTGCGATGAACCTCAACGGCTACCTCGCGAAAAACAAAATCGCGTATGAGAGTGAAGAAGCAAAAGATTTTGCCCGCACGTTCTTCATGATGATGAACTTTTACTCGCTGGAAATGAGCGCCGAGATTGCCAAGGCAAAAGGGGAAACCTTCATGGGCTTTGAGCAGTCGGAGTACGCCAAGGGCACTTATTTTGACAAATATCTCGCAACCGATTACCGTCCGCGTACGGAAAAAGGCAAGCAGCTGTTCGAGGGCGTGCACATTCCGACGCCAGAGGACTGGGCTTCTCTCAAGCAAAAAGTGCAGGAGAACGGGCTGTATCATGCCTATCGTCTGGCGATTGCTCCGACACAGAGCATTTCCTACATTCAGAATGCGACATCGAGCGTAATGCCGATCGTGGAGCATATCGAGACGAGAACGTATGCGAACTCGACCACGTACTACCCGATGCCGTACTTGACGCAAGAGAACTATTTTTACTACAAGTCTGCCTATGTGATCGACCAGTTCAAAGTCATCGATCTGATTGCCGAAATCCAGGAGCATGTGGATCAAGGGATTTCTACCGTGCTGCACGTCAACAGCAACATCTCGACAAGAGAGCTGGCTCGCTACTATATTTACGCGGCGAAAAAAGGCTTGAAGTCGCTCTACTACACGCGCACCAAGCATCTGACGGTAGAAGAGTGCATTAGCTGCGCCGTTTAACAACAGATGTAGGTCATTGGAACAAGTTGATAGAGAAGAGGAACGCCTTATGAAAGCAGTCAATTGGAACAGGCCGGACGACGATTTTACGATGACGTTTTGGAATCAGAACATCATGCAGTTCTGGACCGATGACGAGATTCCGCTGTCGGACGACAAAATGTCCTGGATGGAACTGAGCGCTACCGAGCGGGACACGTATAAAAAAGTGCTCGGTGGCCTTACCTTGCTCGATACGGTGCAAGGCGGCGTCGGGATGCCGAAAATCATGGAGCATGTGGACGGATTGCAGCGAAAAGCCGTCCTGGCTTTCATGGGCATGATGGAGCAAATTCACGCCAAGTCTTACAGCAGCATTTTCACGACTTTGGCTGCCACCGAAGAAATCGACGAGATTTTTGCCTGGGTGGAGCGCAATCCGCATCTGCAAAAGAAAGCGGCATTGATCTCGCAACGCTATCAAAGCATCGAGACAGCGAAAGACTTGTACATGGCGATGGTTGCCTCTGTTTTTCTGGAAAGCTATTTGTTTTACAGCGGCTTCTTCTACCCGCTCTTTTTGGCTGGACAGGGCAAGATGACGAGCAGTGGCGAGATCATCGACCTGATTGTGCGCGACGAAAGCATTCACGGCCTGTACGTCGGCGTGCTTGCGCAAGAAGTGTATCAACGCCTCAGCGTCGTCGAGCAGACAGCTGTGAAAGAGGAGCTGTACGCGTTGCTGCACGAGCTGCATGAGAACGAAGAGGCGTATACCGTGTCTCTATATACGGAAATTGGCTTGGCGGACGAAGTGCTGGCTTACGTGCGTTACAACGCGAACAAAGCGTTGATGAACCTGGGACTGGACCCGTTCTTCCCGGAGGAAGAAGTCAATCCGATCGTTTTGAACGGGATTCGGACGCATACGAAGCAGCATGATTTCTTCTCGAAAAAAGGAAATGGCTATGTCCGCACGCTCAACGTCGAGCCGCTGACAGATGATGATTTCCGCTTTGAGTAAAAAGTTAAACGTATGTTTAAAAAGACTGCCGCTCGCTGGCAGTCTTTTTTCGATTCCGATCCGAAAATGCGCCAGTAGAATATACGTGAGGTTTGCTCGATAAATAATATTTTAATAGATGGGAAGGAAATGAATCGCCTATTTTCAATATCTTTTCATTTATATTTATGTTATAAATAAATGACGTAACGAGCTGTTTTACTTCTGGTTGTCCAGATAGAATCGTGATCAGCGCGGAAGTGGCAAGCGAGAAGCGATCTGGTCATCGATTACCGATTTGGTCGACTGATTTATCTGACAATTATTCCCGCTCGATCTGATCCCGGTTGTTGGGGCATGAGCGGGCGGAGTGATTGTGTGAATTTTTTCACTAATCAGAGGGTTGCTGAAAAGCACCTTTGCTTTGGAATTACAGGAGGGTTTGTGTCATGCATCAAAAAGGTTCTTCTTCGTTCATCCTCATCATCGGCTTTATGCTGTTCGCTCTGTTCTTCGGAGCGGGGAATCTGATTTTTCCACCAATGCTGGGGCAAATGGCTGGAACGAACGTATGGACGGCCAATGCGGGCTTCCTGGTGACGGGAGTCGGGCTGCCGCTGCTGGCGATTATCGCTCTGGTTTATTCGGGAATGGATGATTTGCGTTCGTTGGCGAGTCGTGTGCATCCGGTATTTGGTCTTGTGTTTACGATTTTGCTCTACTTGGCAATCGGGCCGTTTTTCGCCATTCCGCGATCCGGGAACGTCTCGTTTGAGATCGGAATCAAGCCATTTTTGTCCGAGCAAGCTGGTCCGGTTCCACTGATCGTCTTCACCGTCTTGTTCTTTACACTCGCTTGCCTGTTATCTCTCAATCCTGGGAAAATTATCAATGTAGTCGGAAAAGTCTTGACACCGATCAAGCTGACTTTTATCGGCGTGATTGTGTTGACGGCGATTTTGTTCCCGATTGGCGCGCTGCAAGCACCTGTGACGGACTATCAGTCCAAAGCGTTTTACAAAGGCTTTCAGGACGGCTATTTAACCTTGGACGCTTTGGGGGCATTTGTGTTTGGAATCATCATCGTGAATGCGATCAAGCAAAGAGGCATCACGGCGAAAAAGCAAATTTTGCTCACGTGCGCAAAAGCAACGATGATCGCGGGCGCACTTCTGGCGTTCTTTTACACGGTGCTTGCCTATATGGGCGCTTCCAGTGTGGAGAAGCTTGGTCATCTGGAAAACGGGGCGCAAATTTTGGCCAAGGTGTCCAATTACTACTTCGGATCTTACGGCGCCGTTTTGCTCGGCCTCATGATTACGATCGCATGCCTGACCACTAGCGTCGGCCTCATTACAGCGTGCTCTTCGTTTTTCCATTCGCTGTTTCCGGCGATCTCGTATAAAAAGTTTGCCGTCATTCTGGCTGTGTTCAGTACACTCGTCGCCAATATCGGCTTGACGGCGCTGATCAAAGTGTCGGTTCCGATCTTGATGACCATGTACCCGATTGCGATTTCCCTCGTCTTTTTAACGTTTATGCACAAAGGATTTGGCGGACGACCAGAGGTGTATCAGGGAAGCTTGCTCGCTACTTTTCTGATCAGCCTGTTTGACGGACTGAACGCGGCAGGTGCCCAGCTTCCCGTCATCAACGACTTCTTTACTCGCTACTTGCCGATGTATACGATCGGGCTTGGCTGGATGCTGCCCGCTGTTGCAGGCGCTGTGATCGGCTACACTATTTACATGATTCGCAAACCTTCTCTGCGGGCACAGGAGCTGCGACTGACCAAGCAGTAAACCGGAAAGCTGGCAGAGTAGAGGCAATCAGGCTGAACTTTGAAATAATTTTGGTGAGTGGAAATAGTTTAGCATGACAAAAACTGGTTTACGTGTTACTGTAAGGAGAAAGGTGCTCTTTTGCTAGATGCGAGAGCACATGCACTCATACCGACAATTTCATATGAGTGGGAACAGGTTCCTTGGCCGCGAAAATCGGCGCAAGGATGAAAAGGGAAGTCGGTGAGAATCCGACACGGTCCCGCCACTGTATGAGGGGAGTTTGCACAGCGATAAGCCACTGGTCGAGACGGACTGGGAAGGCGTTGTGCAGATCGTGATCCTCAAGTCAGGAGACCTGCCTGTTTCGACAACACTGCTTAACCTACGGGAGATAGGGAGGTGTTAGGATGCTGTGATCTCAGTGCTTATTTGGCATTTCTAACGTTCTTTTTGACCGTTGGAAGTGCCTTTTTTGATTGGCTTTACAAATACCTTCAATGGATGGGAGAGAAAGCTCATGAAAAGCAGCAACCTGGGATATCCGCGAATCGGCAAAGACCGGGAGTGGAAAAAAGCATTGGAGTCCTTTTGGGCAGGCAAATTGGAAGAGTCAGCGTTTCTTGCGCAAATGGAGCAAATCCGTCAGCAGCATCTGATCAAGCAAAAAGACAAAGGCATCGAGTGGATTCCCGTCAACGACTTTACTTACTACGATCACATGCTGGACATGGCTGTCATGTTCGGACTCGTTCCGAAGCGTTTTGCCTATGATGGCGGCCCGGTTCCGCTCGATACGTACTTCGCCATGGCGCGGGGAAACAAAGAAGCTGTCGCAAGCGAAATGACCAAGTGGTTCAATACGAACTATCACTACATCGTTCCTGAGTTTGGCGAACGCCCGCCAGTGCTGGCAGAGAACAGGCCGCTGAAAGCGTACCTGGAGGCCAGGGATCAGCTGGGCATCGTCGGGAAGCCGGTGATTGTCGGGCCGTACACGTTTGTCAAGCTGGCGAAAGGATATGCGAAAGACGAGTTCGAACGCGTTGTCGATCAGATCGTGCCGCTTTACGTGGACGTGCTTCGTGAACTGGAACTGCATGGTGTGGAATGGGTGCAAATCGATGAGCCGGCTTTCGTCCAAGATATTTCCGAGCAGGACAGAGCGCTTATTCGCCGGGTGTACGAACAGTTCAGTCAGGCGCTGCCACACCTCAAGCTGATGGTTCAGACGTATTTCGAAGCGGTGGATTGGTACGAGGAGCTGATCGCGCTGCCAGTGGAAGGCTTGGGCCTGGACTTTGTCCACGGAGGAAAAGCGAATTTGGCCAACCTGACGGCACATGGCTTCCCGCAGGAAAAAGTGCTCGGCGCAGGAATCGTCGATGGCCGCAACATTTGGCGCTCGGCTCTGGAGGAAAAGTGGGAGCTGGTCAAGACGATCAGCAATGTGGTCGACCCGGACCGGATTTGGCTACAGCCATCGAGCAGCCTGTTGCATGTTCCCGTCACTGTTGAAGCAGAAACCGATTTGCCTGGGGAAGTTCAAGCGGCATTAGCCTTTGCGGACGAAAAATTGGGAGAAGTGCAGCTTTTAGTCCAAGGATTCCGATTTGGAAAGTATGTTATATCGAAGGAAATTGCCCAGAACGAAAAGGACTTGCTCCGCCTGGCCGAGTCTCCGGCGAGAAACCGGGAGAAAGTACAGCAGGCTCGAAAAGCGCTGGAGACGACAGAAGCCAAACGCGACGTGCCGTTCCACGAGCGCCGCGATATCCAGCAAGCCGCCTGGAAGCTGCCGCTTTTGCCTACAACGACGATCGGCAGTTTCCCGCAGACGACAGAGGTTCGTCAGGCCAGACAGCAGTACAAAAAAGGGAACTGGACAGTCGAGCAGTACGATGCCTTCATCGCGGAGCAAATCAAGCAGTGGATTGCGATTCAGGAAGAGATCGGGCTGGACGTGCTTGTCCACGGCGAGTTTGAACGGACAGACATGGTCGAATATTTCGGGGAAAAGCTCGACGGCTTCGTCTTCACGAAAAATGGCTGGGTTCAGTCGTACGGTTCCCGTTGCGTCAAGCCACCTGTCATCTACGGCGATGTGCAGTTCGTCGCTCCCATGACTGTCAAAGAGAGCGTATACGCCAAGTCGTTGACGGAAAAACCAGTAAAAGGCATGCTGACAGGCCCGGCGACCATTTTGAACTGGTCATTTGTCCGCGATGACGTGTCCCGCCAAGAGGTGTGCGAACAGATCGCCCTGGCGCTGCAAGCAGAAGTGGAGGCGCTGGAAGCGGCGGGAATCCGCATGATTCAGGTGGATGAGCCTGCGCTGCGGGAAGGCTTGCCGCTCAAGCAGGCAGACAGGGCGGCGTATCTGGACTGGGCCGTCAAATCGTTCCGCGTGGCTACCTCGACAGTTGCCGCGAGCACACAAATTCACACGCATATGTGCTATTGCGAATTTCACGACTTCATCGACGTCATCAGCGAGCTGGATGCCGACGTCATCTCGATCGAGACGTCCCGCAGCCACGGCGAGCTTGTCTCCGTCTTCGAGACTTGCACGTACGATAAAGGAATCGGCCTGGGCGTATACGACATCCACAGCCCGCGCGTTCCGGCTGTCGCGGAGATCGAAGAGATGGTGTCGCGCGGCGTGCAAGTATTGCCACCAGCCCAATTCTGGATCAACCCGGATTGCGGTCTGAAGACGCGCGGAAGAGCAGAGACAGTGGAAGCTTTGAAAAACATGGTGGCGGCGACGCATGCTGTGCGTGACCGTTTGACACAAAAAGCATAATCGCATGATGGCAACGAGAGGAGCAGCACAGATGGCAACAGAAGCATGCCCGACCGGACAATCCCGAACCTATTTGACTGATCTCGTGTTCCCGCCGGATACGAACCATCACAATACGATTTTTGGCGGAAAAGTCATGGCGTACGTCGACAAAATCGCCTGCATAGCGGCGATGCGTCATTGCCGGAAGCCCGTCGTCACTGCTTCCAGCGATTCCTTTGATTTTCTCGCGCCGATCAAAACGGGCGAAGCGATCAATCTGGAAGCATACGTCACCTGGACACACAACACGTCGATGGAAGTGTTCGTCAAGGTCGAGTCGGAAAATTTGCTGACGGGCGAAAAGAAAATGACAGCGAGGGCGTACTTGACGATGATCGCGCTCGACGACCAAGGAAAGCCAACGTTAGTGCCGGCTGTCATTCCCGAGACGGAAGAAGAGCGCATCCAGCATGAAAAGGCAAAGCACCGCTACGCATTGAGAAAACAGCGCAAAGCGGAACAATAGAATTTTGCAGCAAAACCCTCACTTTGGTGGGGGTTTTTTGCTGGCACCGATTTATTTACTCACCTTCTTGTCTCTACTATAATAGGCATAGGAAAAAAGTAGTAAATAATGGAGTGGAGGTTGGGCACAAACTTGCAAAACCAGAACGAAGCAGTTGCAGAGATTCACAAGAAAATCAGGACACTTTGGATCACCAGCGCCTTTTTCGGATTGATGTCACTGTTCGGCATCATGACGGGCAATTTTCTTCTGCTCCTGTTGGGGTTGGTGTTTGTTGTACCTGGCATTTGGGCGATTGGAAAATTTAAAAGAATGCTGCAAAACCAGCTTGCCGACTATCAGCCCGGAAAAGGGTTCTCGTTTTTTCGCAAGACAGGAGAACAAAAAATCAAAGTGATCACGTACACCCAAATTGGCATGGCTGGCTTGATTTTGTTCAGCCTGATCACAAAGCTTTCTGTCGGGCCTACGCTGTTTATCGGCCTTTCCGCGCTTGTTTACTTGCAGTTCGTAATGAAGCGCCGGATCAAGGTACATACGAAAATTGACGATGCCACCTTGTTTGAGCTGGAGGAAATCGGGATTATTACGCCAAAAGATATCGTGAAGGCGCTGTACAAAGATTTCGAGAGCTGGCGACATGTGCAGCCCAACAACAAAATCTTTTTGGTCAAACAGGACGCGCTCGTCTGCATCGTCATGCAGGAGCGGCACGAAGCCGTGCGGATGGAATGTCGGCTGCGCGATATCCAAAAGCTTGGCATCGTCGGCAGCGGAAAGAATGGCGAAGGCTTGCTTCTGCTGATCGGGACCGTCCATGATAACGCTGTTCGCCTGAAGCTGGACGGAAAAAGCTTTCAGGATTCCCCCGAAGAGTTTGTCTCGCATTTTTTGCAAGCGTTGGATGAAGCTCTTCAGACTGCTTCACCCGGTACACCCGCTCTTATTCGCGATGGGCGGATGATGCCGCGTCCCGAACTTCAGGAACACGCATCTAGTGAAAAGCCAAGGGTGGTCATTCGGGAAATTGAGCTTCCGTCAAGTGCGGCCAGCAACAACGACAGCGGGCAAGTACCGAGAAAGACAGGTGCGACAGGAAGGCAGTTGGACTTGTAGGAGGGAGAGCATGTTGGCGCAGTCATTGCGAGTCCATGAAATATGCAAGCAAAGCAGGGTAAACGGACCTGGCAACCGTGCTGTCGTCTGGGTGCAAGGCTGCTCCATCGGCTGCCGCGGCTGCTTTAATCCGAATACGCACCCGGACAAGCAAGGCGGTCGGCTCTATGAACCAGACTCTTTAGGGCAAGAACTGGGACGGCTGCCAGTTGACGGACTGACCGTTTCCGGAGGAGAACCGCTGGATCAGCCGGAGCAAGTAAGGCGGCTGGTTCAGTCGTTTCGCCAGGTTCACTCGGGCACCGTCCTTTTGTTCACAGGCTATACAGCGGAAGCAATTTTGCGTTGCGAGGAAAAGCGCAAAGCCTTGCTTCTGTTTGACGTGGCGATTGCGGGGCCTTATCAGGCGCAGTCGGAGGAGATTTGGCATGGCAAGAAACTGATTGTGCTGACGAACCGGATCACGCCGGAAGAGTTGATTCCCCAACGAAAAGTCGAACTGGTTCAAGGGGAGAGTTCCTTGCATCTGACTGGTTTTCCTACCGCGAATATTCAATCGAGCCTGTACACATGGCTGTAGGAGGAGTACATACATGCTGCAAGATTTTGTCAAGGAAGTGGAGTATCTGATTCGCGCCAGATACAGCATCCTGTACATTTTTACATCGGAAGAGGAGCGGGCGCTCGATGTGTTCCAAGGGATTGGCGCCAGCCTGAACAAGCGGATTGTGACGTGGACAGCGACAAAAGGTCTTGTGCTGAACGGGGAAGAGCTTGACCACAAGAGCACAGATTTTCGCATCGCTCTGACGATGGCCGAAGATTTGGCGAAAGAGCCTACGCTGTTTTTATGGTTTGATCTGCACCCGCTGCTGCGCGGATCGCATGTAAACATCAGAACGTTTCGCGAATTTGCGCAAAAGACGCGGACAGGCTTCCCTTCCAATTCGATTATCATCGCTCCTTCCCTGGAAATTCCTGTAGAGCTGCAGCATGAGATCACGATTCTCGACCTCCCTCTGCCTGACCTGGATGAAGTAAAGCAAATCATCCGCAGCTTTACTGATGCGTACGTCGGCCGTCCGGGCGTCGTGATCGACCAATCCCCAGAAGTCATAGAAGCGCTGGCCCGGGCCGCCGTAGGTTTGGGGCGCAACGAGATCGAGAACTGTTTGGCGAAGGCGCTGGTAAAAAATCGCGGAATATCCGCAAGCGATGTTTCTACCATTTTGGAAGAGAAGAAGCAGATTGTGCGAAAATCGGGGGTTCTGGAATACATCTCGACAGAATCACTGAACCTGGAGCAGATCGGCGGACTGGAAAACTTGAAGCGCTGGCTGCTGAGACGAAAAGCGTCGTACTCGGAGGAAGCGAGACAGTTCGGCATCCAGTGGCCAAAAGGGGTCATGCTGGTCGGCGTTCCCGGTTGCGGAAAAAGCTTGTGTGCGAAAAGTGTGGCGGCTGCTTGGCAAATGCCGCTGCTCCGCCTGGACTTGGGACGGGTATTCGCGGGCATCGTCGGTTCGTCCGAAGCGAATATTCGCTCGGCGCTCATGATGTGTGAAGCCGTATCGCCGTCGATCGTCTGGATCGATGAAATCGAGAAAGGCTTGTCCGGCGTGGGCAGCGGTTTTTCCGACGGGGGAGTCGCCACGCGCATTTTTGGAACGTTGTTGACCTGGATGCAGGAGAAAAAGAGTCCTGTATTTGTCTTCGCGACTGCCAACAAGATCGAGCAGCTTCCAGCAGAGCTTTTGCGAAAAGGAAGGTTTGACGAAATCTTTTTCGTGGACTTGCCTACACCGGAAGAGCGCGAAGAAATTCTCAAAATCCACCTGGAGCGGCTGAAGCGCAACCCGGCCCGTTTTGACATCGATAGGCTCGTCGAAGTATCGGGCGAGAAATACTGGGGGGAAGGCATACGCCTGACGGGTGCCGAGATTGAGGCTTCGCTCCATGAAGGGCTGATCGATGCCTTTGCGAAGCGCAGTAATCCCGAGGAAAAAGATCGGGATATCGACACGGAAGATATTTTGCTGGCCATGCAGCGCACAGTTCCCTTGGCTAAAGCCAGGCGGGAGGAAATCGAGAAGCTGCGTTCGTGGGCAAAAGAGTTTGCCGTCCGCGCCAGCCTGGCAAGCCCAGCAAGCCCGGCAAATGCCGTGGCAGATGGAGTCGCTCGCGAGGAGGCAGTCGGCAGAAATATCGATTTTTAGCCCAGGGAGGGATTCGCTTGAGCCACTGCACGACATTTTCGATGTCATTCCAGGACAAACGTACGCTTTTTCGAGCGTTGCGAACTTTGGGCTACCAGCCGGAGAACGTTGTCTGGACAGAATACAAAAACATGTTCAGTAAAGAATTGATGATTGGCGGAACCGTGCTCGGCAAGCTGCTGACCGGGTTCAAGGATGGGATTCACGTCTATTTCGAGGAGACAAAAGACGGGCTTATCCCTTACTTTGAATCGCATGATTTGTCGCCTGGCCTCCTTCGCCAGCGCTCCGCATCGCTGCTCTCCGAAATCAGGGAGGGGTATTTGCAGGGAACCGTCGAAGCTCTGCGCGACTCGATTGTGGCTGCGGGAGGAACGGTGACGGTAAGCGAGGAAAAGAGCGGACAAGTGATTTCCTATGTGCTGACGATCGGAACAGATGCGCGGAAGCTGCGGATTTCCATGAACGAGCAGGGAACGGTTGAAGAAGCGGTCGAAGGCGTGCTGGGACGTTCCTGTGCGGAGTTGACGGAAGGAATCGAGCAAAAGCTCTCCAGCCCAAGCGAGCTGGAACGAACATGGACACATGAGTACAACGCGACAGTGGAAGATCAGCAGATTCAAATTTTGAGGTTATATTAGCACAACAGGCAACCGCAAGATCGCCGCACTCCATGCCGGATGCGACGGTCTTTTTCTTTTTCAATCAACTTTTGCCCGGTTGAAAAAGGAGGCGACATGCAAACCACCCCGGTTTTTCCGCCTGCAATCTTGCCTTGCGAAAAGTGCAATAACTCCTGTCAAAATGCGTTTTTTCGCTTCAAAATGAAGGATAAACTACATTTTCTAAGATGTATTGAAGTGAATTATTTCAAGATATATACTATTCTTGAAAATAGGTTCGCAAAGCAACTGCAAAGGAGTTTTCCGGCATGGATCAGCTCATAACGGAACGGATTCGCAAGCAGTATGGAAACTTGACAGCCAGCCAAAAAATCATCTCCAAAATCGCCCTCGAAAAGCCGAGCCTGCTCGCGATCCACACAGCCAAAAAAATCGCCGAGCTGACCAATACGAGCGAAGCGACGGTCATTCGTTTTTGCTACGCGCTAGGTTATTCCGGCTATACCGAGCTGCAGCAGGAGATCAAGAAATCGCTCTTGACCAGCGAGCAGACGAAAGGGCCGATCCAGAAGTACCGCGACACGGAGGCCGCACTGACGCGCAACAATTACGCCCACCAAGTCATGGAAACCGATATCGCCTACCTCCAGCAAGCTTTGCACCAGATCGACTACGAGTTGTTGCACCAGGCCGTGCAGAGCATCATTTCTGCCAACCGCATCGTTGTCGTCGGTTTTCGCTGGTGCCACATCCCGGCGAAGTGGCTGTTTTCTACCTTAAACGCGATCAAGGGCAACACCCATTTATACACAGGAGCGGTAGACAATGCCGACTATTTTTTGACCGAGCGGGATCAGGAGTGGCTTGTGATTGCGCTGTCCTTTCCTCGCCATCCGAGTGAAACAGTAGCGATGGTGAACTCGGCAAAAGCTTTGGGCGCGAAGGTGCTGGCGATTACCGAAGGCGAGCTGGCCCCGATCAGCCAGGCGGCAGACTTGTTGTTGAAAATCTCTACGCCGCAGCCGGTCGCCACCAGCGGCATGCCTACCTTGTTCTCTGTGCTGAATGCCCTTGTCAAAGGCGTCATGATCCACGACCCCGTCTCTGTGCAAAAAAGGCTCCAGCACTATGACGAAATCAGCTCGACGCTTTATTCGTTCGTGGGAGAGGGGGAGGACGACTTCACGATTTATTGAAACAGCCATTACGCAACTCATAAAGGAGGAACTTTTCATGTCTGTGCCTGTTTGGTTTGCAGCGACGGGAGACAGCTTCATCACCCGCGACCTGCCCTATCGAGACAATGCTTTTCGCGAGATCGCCAGCTTGCTTCAGCGCGCTGATGTGCGCATTGCCAATCTGGAGACGACCGTCCATGACAACGAAGGGTATCCGAGTGCGCAAAGCGGCGGAACCTGGGCCATGTCGCCGCCGTCATCGCTGCAAGTGATGAAAGACTACGGCTTCAACATGATCGGATGGGCGAACAATCACACCCTCGACTATTTGTACGGCGGGCTGGAAGCGACAGAGCGCCACCTGAACGAATACGGATTTGTCCATGCCGGAGCTGGCAAAAATCTGGCGGAGGCTTCTGCTCCCCGCTATCTCGAATGCGAGTCGGCGCGAGTCGCGCTGATCGCGGCGACATCGACCTTTCATCCGTGGTGGGCGGCGGGAGAGCAGCGTGCAGACAGCATCGGACGGCCTGGCGTCAACCCGATGCGCTATGTCATGACCCATCATCTGCCGCCAGAAAAGCTCGCCCAACTGCAAGAACTGGCCGATTCGACAGACATTAACGCTTTCAGCAAAGTGCTGATCGAGGAAGGCTTCATGAATCATCCGGGCAAAGACGTGTTTTTGTTCGGTGCCTCCCGGTTTATGGCAGGGGAAGAGGCGGGAACATCGACACAGCCGCACCCACGCGATCTGGACAGGATGGTCAGACGAATCGGGGAAGCGAAGCGGCGCGCGGATTACGTCGTCGTAAGCATCCACGCGCACGAGATGAAAGGCTTGGACAAAGAAGTGCCTGCCGACTTTTTGCCGACTTTTGCCAAAGCGTGCATCGACGCCGGGGCACACGCGGTCGTCGGACACGGCCCGCATCTGTTGCGCGGCATTGAAATCTACAAAAACCGCCCGATCTTCTACAGTCTGGGAGACTTCGTGTTCCAAACCGAGCTTGTCACTTCGCAGCCAGCGGACTTTTACGAGCAATACGGACTGGACCATTCGCACAACGTCGCTGATGCGCTGGAAGCGATGAGCGCTGGCTATACGCGCGGACTGTGCGTGCACAAAGAAGTGTGGCAGTCCGTCATCCCGCTTTGGAAAATGGAGGGTGGCGAGCTAAGCGAGCTGGAGCTGCACCCGATTGAACTCGGCTTCGAGGAGCCTGTCTACCGGATGGGCTGGCCGAGGTTGAGTGCAGATCCCGAGATATTGCAAGGACTGAAAACGATGAGTGAAGCGTATGGAACCGTGATTGAGATCGAGGATGGAATCGGCCGCGTGAGGTTGAGAAAAGACTGAGTAATTGCCTTGCCCCCACCTATTGGAATGGAGTGATTCAGATGATGGCGAGAATCACCATGATCATGCTGTTCGTGCTATACATGATTAACTACGCCGATAAAACGATTGCGGGTTATTCGGCTGTTCCTATTATGGCGGAATTTTCTTTGTCCCAGAAAGAATGGGGACTTGTCGGTAGCAGTTTCTTCTGGTTTTTCTCGATCGCTGGTATTTTGGGAGCGGCGTTGTCCGACCGGATCGGGACGAAAAAGATGCTCGCCATCATGGCCTTGTCCTGGACGGTTATCCAGTTTGGCGCCTACGCCATTGCCGGATTGCCGATGCTTGTGATCGCCAGGGTGTTGCTCGGAATTGGCGAAGGACCATTTTGGGCGACAGTCGTCAGCCACTTGAACAAATGGTTTCCCGAAGAAAAGCGCGGGCTTGTTTACTCCACGGTCAACTTCGGCGCGTTTGTAGGGGCAGTCGCTTCGGCACCGCTCATCGTTTCGCTCATTGACAGCAACGGATGGCGGTTTGCCTGGGCGTTCATGGGTGCGCTCAGCCTGATCTGGCTTTTGATCTGGCTGTGGGTCGGCAAAGACAGGCCGCAAGTCAGCATCGAGGCGGCGAAGACTGTGCAAGCACTGCCCAAGGCAAAATGGTCGGACTTATCCAAAGTTTTTCTGTCATCCACCTTTTTGTTCAGCTTTTTGATTTATTTCGCACAAATGTGGGGCACAACCTTTGCCGCTGTGTGGGAACCTGTCTACCTGGTGCAAGTGATTCACCTGACGAATCAACAAATGGCTTACGCGATTGCTGGCATGGGACTTTTGGCCGGATTGATGACGATCTTGATCTCCTGGACAGGCGATCGTCTGTACAAAAAACATCGGAGTTATCGCAAATCGTACGTGCTGGTGGGAGGAGCGTCCATCATCCTGGGCGGAATTTGCTTCTACGCCGTGACGCTGGTACAGTCTTTGCCGCTCGTGCTGATTGCGCTTTGCTTGGGAAAAGGGTTTGCTTTTTCCGTAGGGACGGCTGCCTCTGTCATCGTCAGCAGCATGTTGCCGGAGCGCACAGGTTTGCTGGTGGGCACGCTCTCCAGCCTCGTTACGCTCGCCGGAATCATTTCTCCGCTCGTCACAGGCTCGATTGTGCAAGCAGCGCCCAATGTGGGCATCGGTTTTGGCCAGGCGATGATCGTAAATGCCTTGTTGTTTGTCGGTTGCGGCGTGCTGTTCCTGCTCTTTGCCAAACGGGAAGAAAACAAGACAGCGACAGCAGCGCAAATCCCCACGATTTCCTAAAAGAAAAGCTTTATCATGCTCGTCTCAGGTGTTAAAATTTTCTGAAAAGGGGGTAGATGAGCGATGTATCATTTGAACGAAAATTTGCTGCAAAGCGCGCAAAATTTCCCAGACCATCCCGCCTACATATTTTTGGGGGAGACGACTACCTTCCAGGAGCTGAACCGCCGGGTCGATGAGCTGGCGCAAGGCTTGTCCAAGCTCGGGATTGGCAAGGGAGACGCTGTAGCGCTGATCATGGACAATCGACCCGATTTTGTAAGCGCTTACTACGCGATTTTGCGCGTGGGTGCGGCCGTTGTCCCGATGAACCCGATCTACACGCCGCGAGAAATCAGCTTCATTCTCGCCAACAGCCAGACAAAAGCGGTCATTGCCCTTGCTACGCTCGAACCTGTCCTGACACCCCTGAAGGAACAACTGGAGCATTTGACACATCTCATCTACAACGAAGCGACAGGCGACGAGCTGACATTGGCGCAGGTAGCACAAGCGGGAGACGGCAGCTTTGTGGAGCCGGAGCGAAACGAAGACGATTTGGCGGTCATTTTGTACACGTCCGGTACGACCGGGCAGCCAAAAGGGGCAATGCTGTCCCACCGCAACATGGCCTCCAACGCAGAGGCGATGGGAATTTTGTTCGAGCTGATCCCGGAAGATCGGGTAGTCGCGGTATTGCCGATGTTCCACGTCTTTTGCATGACGGTGTGCCTGAACGGTCCGATTCGCTACGGAGCGGCGATGATCATCATTCCGCGTTTCCACCCTGTCGAAGTGGTCAATACGATCCGCGAGCAACAGGCGACCTGCTTTGCCGGGGTGCCGACGATGTACAATTACATGCTGCAACTGCCGCATGCGACGAAGGAAGATTTCGCTTCGATCCGTCTCTGCTGCTCGGGTGGCGCATCGATGCCTGTCGAGCTGCTGCACAAATTCGAAGCCAAGTACGAAGTGAAGGTACTGGAAGGCTACGGGCTGTCCGAAGCTGCTCCGGCAACAGCCTTCAACCCGCTGCGCGGCACGAGAAAGCCCGGTTCGGTCGGGATAAACTTGCCGCATGTCTTGAACAAGGTCGTCGACCCGGAAGGCAACGAATTGCCGAGGGGCGAGGTAGGCGAGCTGGCTGTGCAAGGGCCGAATGTCATGCTCGGCTACCTGGGGCTGCCGGAAGATACGAAGGCCGCGCTCAAGGACGGCTGGCTGTACACAGGGGATATGGCGCGGATGGACGAGGAGGGGTATGTCTACATCGTCGACCGCAAAAAGGACATGATTCTCGTCGATGGCTACAACGTCTATCCGCGTGAAGTGGAGGAAGTGCTGTACCAGCACCCTGCCGTGATCGAGGCGGCGGTCATCGGAGTTCCCGACGAGGTGCACGGCGAAGCGGTCAAAGCTTTTGTCGCGCTAAAAGAAGTGGCGGTTTCGCAGGAAGACATCGTCGCCTTTTGCCAGGATAAGCTGGCGAAATACAAGGTGCCGCGCCAGGTGGAAATCGTGCCGGAGCTTCCGAAAAACACCACAGGCAAAATTTTGCGCCGTTCCTTGCGCAAGTAAAACGATACGAAAAAACCAGACCCACGTCGAAGTGAGTCTGGTTTTTCTTTGCGCGAAAAAGCTATTCGTAGCGGAGATGGCAGGCGAGCTGGACCTTGAGCAAGTCTTCGGGACGGTGCAGGTCGATTTCCAGCAGTTCCTCCACTTTTTTCAGCCGCTGATAGAGCGTGTTGACGTGGATGTGCAGCTCGCGGGCGGTTTGCTGCGGCGACTGGCTGCATTTGATATACGTCACAAGCGTGTGCTCCCACTCCTGATATTTTTGTGGCTCAGCCCAAAAGGGAGCAAACACGTCGGCGACAAAAGCGTCAATGTCAGCCTGGCTTTGGTTGAGCATCAGGCGATTGACGCCCAGGTCGGCGTAATGGATGACACCGCTGCGATTTCGTGCCGCCAAGTAGTGCGCCGCTTTTCTCGCTTCCTCAAAGCTTTTGCCCAGATGCTCGACGCCTTCGATCATGCTGCCTACTCCAATCGACAAGGACGCTTCCTGGGCCCGCTCCCATTCCTCCACGGCTGTTTGCAGTTGCTCGCTCAAAGCTTTTCGCTCCTCTGTTCCATTCATTTGCAGCAGGAGTGTGACGTGATTGTGAAAGCCGTAGGTCAGCACTTGTGCAGGGGCAAAATCGCGCTTCCAGCGGTTCACTAGCCGATGGATGTTGGCTTCGAGCAGAGCGAGATCGTGGCAGTGACTCAGATGAGCGTAGACCACGAGGTAGTGGGCGTGCGGCACCAGTCCGAGTGTGCGGGCGCGTTCCAACAGGTCGTTGCCTTTGCTGCCGATTACTTCCTGGAAAAGGTCGTGGGCACGCTTGTACAAGACAGAGCTGATCGACTGCTTTTTCACCAAATCGAGAGTGAGCACGGACCGCCCTTGCTCAATTGTCATTCTCGCCAGCTCCGACAAGCCTGTTTTGGCGGAAGGGATGATCAGGCAGCCGAGCAGCACGCTGCCGTTGATCAGCGGATACAGGTAACAGTATTCGCTGTCCGCACGCCCTGCGGAATACAAGTGGACAAAAAGCGGGTGGCGACGTCCAGCCAGCAAAGTGTGCAGCTCGTCGCGGTTGAAGTAGGGGAGCTGGGCAAAAGCTTCGTGGCCCTCTTCCAGCCAGTCTACGAACTGAATGGGCTTGGCGGTCATGCGCGACAGTGCCTTCACAATTGTGGCCGCATCTTTGTTTTGCAGGGACATTTGCTTGATCGATTCGTGAATTTTGTTGCGCTTGATCAGATCATCATGCCGGGCTTGCAGTTGGGCGCTGAGTGTCGCCATGTTTTCATACGCCTGCTTCGTCTCGGCGTACAGCTCGGCATTTTGCAGCGCGACAGAGGTTTGATCGGCGAAGCCTTGCAACAGGGCGAGGTCGTAGTCGGTAAACTCGTTGTCTTGGTGAAATTGGTGCAGGACGAGCACGCCAATTCGCTTTTCGGCAATCGAGATCGGCACACATAAAAGCCCGTTCAAATTTTGCAAGTCTTTCGCGTGGTTCAACGAGTGAAAATTGTCCGCGGAAATGTCTCTCATCGCTTGCGTCGTCTCGGGATGGGAGCGATACAGGCGGGGTTGTCCGTCCAAAAAGACTTTCCCGGCGATCGACTCGCCGATTTTCAGGCGAAAGTCTTTGAACAGCGTGTCGTGAAAGCCGACGGTCGCTTTCGGCACGAGGCGGTCGATGGCAGGATCGTACAAATGCAGCAGTCCGGCGTCAGCGGCAGGGATGACGGACAGGGCATTGCCGATGATGTCGCGAATGATCGCTTCGGTATCAAGCGTACCGGAAATCGAGCGGATGCCTGCCAAAAGTTTGCTCCATTCGGCGTTTTTGCTCGCAATCGCTTCTTCTGCGAGATGTAGCTTCAACCCGAGCCACAATAGCTCCCATTGATCATCCGTCAACGTGGAGGCCGCTTCCGAGGGCGAGTCCAACCAGATGAGCGCTTGTCCTTCCTCAGCGAAAAAGAACCGCAGCAAATGTTTGTCCTCGATTTCTTCATATCGGTAGCGCTCTTGCTCATGAGCCGGGAGCGTGGCGGGAGCGGTCAGCAAGGTCCCGAAAGCGACGGCAGCTGACGGCGTCACTGTATACGCCAGCCGAAATTGGCGGTCGCGCGGGAGGCGAACCCAGATCGACATAGGTGCAATGGCAAGCCACGCACTCAACTTTTCGTTCAAGTAGGAAAGAGTATGCATGTAGGCACCTTCCGTGTAGAGAAATGTATATAAAATTCATTTTATTTGTGTGTGCCTCTACATTGTATAAACAATTTCGAATTTATACAATATGGTTATCGAAGACGGAAGGTGGGAGTCATACATGACGACAACGCACAAGAACTACATCAACGGTGAATGGGTGGATAGCCATACCGGACAAGTATTTCCTAGCACGAACCCTGCCAATACGAGCGAGGTGCTCGGCTATTTTCAAAAATCCGATGGACTGGATGCGCGGTCTGCCATCGAAGCGGCAGCACAAGCTTTTCCTGACTGGGCCAAAAAATCGGCTCCGGTGCGCGGAGAGTTTCTGTTTACGCTCATTCGACTGCTGGAAGAGCAGAGAGAAGAACTGGCTGCGATCATTACAAGCGAAGTAGGAAAAACATTGCGGGAAGCGCGGGGCGAGGTGCTCAAGACGATTGCCTCCATGAAGCAGTTGACAGGAGAAGCCACTCGTTTGACGGGGCAAACCGTCCCTTCGTTTGATGAGCGTGTGCTGGGCTACACGGTGCGCGAGCCGATTGGCGTCTTCGCGATTATCGCGCCGTGGAACTTCCCGCTCGGAATCGGCCTGTGGAAAATCGTTCCGGCTATTCTCGCGGGCAACACAGTCGTTTTCAAACCTGCCAGCAACACCTCCTTGATCAGCGTCAAGCTGACGGAACTTCTGATCGAAAGCGGCGTGCCAAAAGGCGTTGTCAATCTGGTGACTGGCCCTGGCTCGGTAATCGGGGACGAGCTGTCCAATCATCCGCTGATCAAAGGGATTTCGTTTACGGGATCGTCGGAGGTCGGTTTGGCGTTAGGAAAAGCGGTCGGTGCCCGCGGCGGCAAAATTCAGGCGGAAATGGGCGGGAAAAACCCGGCAATCATTTTGGCGGATGCAGATATTGACCTTGCCATCGATTGCATCGTGACCAGCGGCTTTTTTGACAACGGACAGCGGTGCACGGGAACAAGCCGCGTCCTGGTCGTACCGGAAGTGGCGGAGGAAGTGAAGCGCAAGCTGGTGGAGCGCGCACGCAGCCTGAAAGTTGGCAATGGCTTCGATCCGGAAAGCCATAACGGCCCGGTCGTGGACGAGCATCAGCTTAACCTGTATTTGCATTATGTTCAAAAAGGCATCGAGGAAGGCGGCGTGCTGGAATGCGGCGGCCAGCGGCTGACAGACGGAGATTTGGCGAACGGTTACTTCGTCGCTCCAACCGTCTTTACCGGAATCACGCAGGAGATGACGATTGCCAAAGAAGAGATTTTCGCGCCCGTGATCGCGGTCATTGACGTCGATTCGTTCGATCACGCCATGGAAATCGCGAACCAGGTGGAGTTCGGCTTATCTTCCACGATCTTTACCAACGATCTGCAAAAAGCGTTCCAGTTTGTAAAAGGAATCCAGTCAGGCGTGACGCACGTCAATATGCCGTCTACCCATTTTGAATCGCAATTTCCGTTTGGCGGCAAAAAAATCTCCGGCCTGGGGCCGAGAGAGCAGGGCGAATCCGCGCTCGATTTCTATGTCGAAACGAAGACGGTTTACATCCGGCCATAAGTTCTGGATAGATAGGGGGAAGAGAGATGGAAGCGACGATTGGAGTCATTGGCATCGGTGCAATGGGCAAAGGGATGATCGGCAGCCTGTTGCAAAAAGGCTATCAAGTGTACGCGTATGATCCAAGTCCGGCGGCAAAAGAGTGGGCTGCGGAAAAAGGGGCCGTTGTCGTAGACAGCGTGCAAGCGATAGGGAGCGTGGCAAAGGTTGTTTTCGCCTCGCTCCCTGGCCCTTCTGTCGTGGAGGAGGTCGTGCTGGGACAGGCCGGACTTTTTGCCGAGCTTCGCCCAGGCAGCTTCGTCTTTGACACGAGCACGATCGATCCGGCGACGGCCAAACGGTTGAATCAGGCCGGGCTTGAGCGGGGCATTTCCTACTTTGATTGCCCGGTTAGCGGCGGGCCAGCAGGCTCGGCAGCAGGGACCTTGACGATCATGGTCGGGGGAGATGAAAGCAAGCTGCCCGAGATCATGCCGTACTTGCAAGGAATCGGCAAAGAAATTTTTTACCTCGGAGAGTCCGGTTCCGGTCAGGTAGCCAAGCTGTGTCACAACTCTGTCGTCGCTGTCATCACGGCCGCTCTTGGCGAAGCATTCAGTGTAGGGGCAAAAGCAGGAGTGGACCCGCACAAGCTTGCCGCCGTCATCGAGAAAGGCTCCGCCCACAATCGCGTGCTGTCTGTGTTTGGCCCGAATATTTTGTATGGCACGTACGAAAATGCGATCTTTTCGCTCGATCATATGCACAAAGACTTGCAACTGTACGCGGCTGCGGCTCGCGAGCAACACGTTCCCGTCCTCGTCGGCGGCACCGTGGCGCAAATGTATGAAGCAGCCAAGGCGCAAGGGAAAGGCAGCTGGGATTCTTCCGCTGTGTGCACGGTGACGGAAGAGCTGGCTGGTACGACGATCGCCAGATAAAGGTTTTGGCAAAAGCCGATGTTCCCGTTGGAGGGGCGTCGGCTTTTTTGCTGGAATGGCACCGGATGAAAGCAGTACGCCTATTCAGATAAGAAAATACCCCCGGGTGATCCCGAGGGGCGTTGAAGGCAAGTTAGTTAATCCGCAGCTCATCCCATGTCAAAGAAACAGGATAGGAGCCGTTTGGATAGTTGGGAGCTTTTTGCCACATGTAGAACACTACGGTTCGATTTTGGTTGTCGATCCCAATGTCGAGCGTATACCGATAACCTGGAACTTCCCAGCGTTTGACTTCCTGGTTGTTGGAATCAAAGGCGACGACAACCAGTACAAGGTCATTCGTCGAAGGTGTATACGACCAGTACGTATAATCACCGCATTTGATGATGACTGGAGATTGGCTAATCGAAAGTCCAGCAGGTTCCAAAATTTGAGCAGGTCTCATAATCACTTGATAGCTATTCCCGACTTATCCCCTTCTGTGGGTGAGGGTGTTCGTTCGAGCCTACACCGTGCGGGCGACTTTCATCGCACACGGCGTTCCATCAACAGTAAAAGAGAGAAAATGTACAACGGGCTATTCGATTGTACCAATTTTTATGTTTTTGAAGGCCTAACTAAAGTTATAGATTGACGGGATTTCCTCCTCTTTTTTGCATTTCTCCGATTGATATGGATATAGCCGACAAGCTCAATAAAAAAATGGGGGCAGACGTGAGAGATCATTGACATGCTGTTGTCAACATTGGACGTTTACAATTCGGTATAGACAAGGATTCGACGCCCTTATCAGTGGAGAAATCAGAGAAACCCCGGGAGGATCATATGAAGTACGCTTACGTTTACGTGCTGGATACGATGGCAGATTGGGAGCTTGGCTTGGTAATTGCCGAGTTGAACTCGGGTCAATATTTTAAAAACAGGGGGAGCCGTCTTCCTGTCAAAACGGTCGGGGCTTCCAAACGTCCGATCACGACAAAGGGCGGCATGACGGTTGTACCGGATGTGACGGTCGATGAGATCACGCTTAAAACCGCCGCGATCTTGCTCTTGCCGGGAGCAGACCGTTGGAATGATCCCGAGCATGCTCCAATCGTCGAGACAGCAAAACAACTGCTGCATGCAGGCGGCAATGTGGCAGCGATATGTGGAGCGACGGCCGCCCTTGCCAATGCCGGTTTATTGGATAAGCGTAAGCATACGAGCAACAGCTTGGATTATTTGACGATGTTTTGTCCGACATACAAAGGCGCTGCCTTTTATCAGGACGAGCAGATCGTCGTAGACGGCAATCTGATCACGACCAGCGCTGCTGGCAGTCTGCTATTGGCGCGGGAAGTGATTGCGCTGCTCGATCTGTTTAAAAAGGACACGTTGGAGGCGTGGTATCGCTACTTCCAGACTGGCGATGGCCGCTATTTTTATACGATGATGGAGACGATGCAGGAGCAGGAGGGATAGATTAAGCAAAAATGGAAGCAGCCATGAGCGTGGTTCCCTTTTTCGGGGGAAAAGTGCTGATTACAGGCGCTAACCCCCGCTTTTATGAAAAAAGTCGAGACGTTCTCTGCCTTGTATATGGGGCGCTTCTCAGAACAAAACCCGTCCCTCTTGTTCAAGCGGCGGGTTTTGTCGCGGATAGGCAATGCCCAAGTGTTCGCCTGTTCAATATTTCGTCTGGTAATAAAAGATGAAGCAGCACCAGCTGCCTAACTGCACCAGTATGATCATCGCGAGGACAAAAGCAAGCGAGACGCCCGGATTCAAAATGGCAACGGCAAACAGAACGTAGACGGCTGCCAGCGTGATGATCCACGAGGACGATTTTGCCTTCGTGCGGATCAGGTGGTGGCGTTCGTCCAATCCACGCCTTTTCCCGGCCAGTTTGTTGCCCCAATATAGACCGGATAAGCCGATGATCAGCCCGCCAAGCAAACCGAACAAACCGAAATAGGTATCGATCATATATTCTCATCTCCTTCAAAAATAAACAGCTCTTCAATGATGCAGCCGAATACTTGTGCCAGCTTATGCGCGAGGATCAAGGAAGCGTTGTATTTTCCATTTTCCAAAGAAATGATCGTTTGTCGTGAAACACCCACCTTTTCCGATAACGCATCTTGTGACCAGCCTTGCTCCAGACGTCTTTCACGAACGCGATTTTTCATCATACACCACCTGTAAAGCTAACTTTACGTAAAGTGTACTTTACAGGTGGTGGTGTGTCAAGTTAGCTTTACATGGAGTGGGAGCGGCTTTGCACCCAAACGTCAGCTTGCTTGACTGCTCGATGCTTTTTAGCAAAAAAATGACCTGCGCTATGAGCAAGGCAGGTCATTTCTTGCGCGTATGATCGATGTCAAGGCGATGATATACCCAATCATTGGCGAGACGCCGTATCCGATGATCGGTACAGGAAAATTGCCGAAAAGCGCTGTCAGGAAAAGCACAGCAAAATGCACGCCGAGCGCGATGGAAACGATTTTGGCATGCGCAGAATGCAGCAACAGAAAAGGGGCAATCAGTGCGAAAATGGAAAGGACTTCGACAAGCAGCCAAACCATTCCCATGTCAACAACCAGGTACAAAATTTTTTCGACATAGGGAACAGGCAATAAGCGATCGAGATTGATCCGCGATATAACTGCGAAAATAAAGAGCAGGCCCACAACGACAAAACGAAGGATGCTTCGATCTGCTCGACTCCATAAAAGAATAGCCATGGAGACAGTGAAGGCAGTAAGTTGCGAGGCATCTGGTTGCAAAAACAACAGCAAGGACGTTGCTGCCGTCAGCAGAAAGGAAAACCACCAGTTTTCGGCTTTCAATAGTCGCCATAATTGCATAATGAAAAAGGGGATGACGATGCTGGCCACATGAAAACGCAAAGGACCGAGCGCAATCCAGCGGTGCACATTGTCGATGCCGCTGTCCCAGAAGGTTAGCAGCAGGAAAAGAAAGAGCACTGCGATCGTGAGGATAATGTTCCGCGATCGATTTGCATGGGGGTGTCTGTTTCTGGCAAGGATGAGTGCGGATACGCTCCCGCCAATGATGAATACGACTATATTTTGCAGCCATATCGAGGGCGGGACTTCATGCACGCTCATCGCCAAAGCACCAACGAAGGTGGCGGGTAGTAAAACGAGCAATGGCAGGAAAAATAGCAATCTGAATTTCAGTAGGCTCTCTCCCTTTTGTCAATTCTGCGATGAAAATTTGAAAAGCGAATGTATGCTTACTTGTAGCACAATACCATCATCTGGATATCGCGCGGTAGAGGAATCGGGGGAAGAGAGAGAAGGCATACAGTAAAGTTTTTGTTTACATAATATTCATTATGTCAAAATGATTTTGCCAGGAAGAGACGCCGATTCAGACGCATATTACACATTTTTCCATATAGCGGGTAAATAATCGCAATCGCATGTCAAATCTCCCAAAAAAGAAAGGGTGCTTTTTCAGCACCCGGGTTGCATTTCTAGCGAAGCAGCGGCAAATATCCAGTTCCCTGGTAAGCGAGAGCACTGCCGCAAATCGACATGATCATCACAGCGGTAAAAATCATCGCAACAACCTTTTTCACAAGGATCACCTCCTTTTGACAGGAATAGAAGAGTGAAACAAGCACTCTACTAAAAAGTCGTAAAAGAGAGGGGAAAAGTCACCAATTTATGTAAAAAAATTATGTTAATTCCATTTATTTTTTCAAAGAGGCATATAAGCCCAATGAACCAATGCCTGAAATCAGCGCTTTTCTGCGAGTTTTTTGGCTGCTTTCCCGATCACTTGTGCAATGGGTACAGGTCCAACAGAGCGGCTGTCATAGCTGTTCAAGCGATTATCTCCCATCACAAAGGCGGCATCGTTTGGAATCGTGATCAGGCCAAAATCTGCTGTAAACGGGAGGTTGTCTTCGTGGACGGTCTTTTTGCCCGATGACAAATACGGCTCATCAACCAACAGGAAAAGCGATAAGAAAAGAGTGATGATTTTCATGAGAGCCACCTTATGTTTTTCCTCCATCATACGTATAGATGAGATGCCCCAAAAGTACCTTACCCCAGGTTTTGGGCAAGAACGGCGATGGACAGAATCATGCTGATTACGCAACTTTGCTCCGGATAGGAAGTCTAATAGAGGAAAGAGGAGGGAAATCATGGAAGCAGTGAGCTTGAACCAAGTGGAACTCATCTCGGCAATCGGTGACGTTTCTTTTCCGATCGTTATTACCCTAATCGCGATCCCGATTATCGTGAGCAAATTGCGGAACAGATAAATGGCACCTGACGGGGTGCTTTTTCTTTTGCAAGGAGAGGGGGATTCTCTTGATCATAGGAAGAAGAGGCGCGCGTTTTTCTAGCGATCGATATAGCCATGATTCCACAGCGAGAGGACAACATCCATCTGATTGTTGTGGCTTTTCGGAATGTGAAGCGCTTTCCACAACTGGGTTGGTTTTGGTGAAAGAGAAGGGTTTTTCTTTAGCCATTCAACTGCTTGAAGGGCGTAAGCTTTGTTGTCCACTGAGGTTGTGTAACTTCCAGGCTCAATGCCACGAACGAATCCCTCTTCACAAAGTCCGAAAAATGCACTTTTCGGGCAACCCTTTTTCTGACTAGCTGTACCTGCTCCAAACATATGGATAGACGCTCTCTCCCAAGCTTCCAGTGGACTACTGGCTTCTTGGGATTCAACCAGCTTCATGGTCATAAGTGCTGTATCTCCGTATTTTCCCATCATAAAAAACCTCCCGTCTTTACTAACAGCTAGGATGAGCTGCTTCATTACGGACATTGTAAGCAAGAAACGAACCACGATCAATCCTTCTCGCAGAATAATAGATATGAGCTTTCCTCCCCCCATCCATTGACAAAAAAGCCGCGACCTGCCTAGCATAAAGAATCCGAGAAAAAAGGAGACTCCCGCACCATGCAAGACATAGACACAAGCACGCTCGCCCGTTTGTGCCGGGAAAAAACGGTCTTGGCGCTGTTTGTTTACACACCGATGTGCGGCACTTGCAAGCTGGCGGAGCGGATGCTTTCCGTCATCAGCGCAGCGCGGCCCGAGCTTCCGTTGTACCAGCTCAATATTAATCTGGCTCCGGCATTGGCGGAGCAGTTGCAAATTACCAGCGTTCCCGCATTGTTTGTGTTTCGCGGCGGGGCGGTCGAAAGCAGGCATTATGCCTTGCACTCTGTCGGCTATTTGTACGATGTGCTGAAAACACTCGTCTAGACAAACACCTATCCCCTTCGCCTTGAATAAAAGAAAGAGAGACATTTTGCGAAGGGGGAGGCTCATGCAAATCCATGTAGTGGAAGAAGGACAGACACTGACCGGGATTGCCTCGACGTACGGGACGACTGCCGAGGCGATTGCGAAAGCAAATGAGCTGCCCGATCCAGGCAAGCTTGTCGTGGGACAGGCGATGGTGATTCCGATTGTTGGCAGTTACTACTGGGTCAGGCAGGGAGACACCTTGTACACGATCGGGCAGCGTTATCAGATCAGTGCCGCCGAGCTGGCCCGCGTTAACGGGATATCGCAATACCGCCCGCTGCAAATCGGGCAACGCCTGTACATTCCACCCCGCCCGCGCCGAGCGGCCGATTTCAATGCGTATGTGGAGCCGCGCCAGACAGTGCCGCCCGCATTGGAAGCCGATGTGCGCACCGCTGCACCGCATTTGACCTATTTGGCGCCGTTCAGCTTCCGGATCAAACGGGATGGCACGTTGGCCCGTCCGACGTTGAACGACTTCCCGGCTATTGCCAAAGAAAACCAGGTCGTCTTGATGCTCGTCGTCACGAACCTGGAGGGCGGGCAGTTCAGCACGGAACTGGGCAGTCTTGTTTTGAACAACCAGGAGCTGCAAAACAAGCTGCTGGACAACATTTTTGCCACCGCGCGCGAGCTGGGCATGGGAGACATCCACTTTGACATGGAGGCGCTTCCGGCCCAGGATCGGGAGGCGTACATCCGGTTTTTGCGCCGCGCACGCGATCGCGCACATGCTCAGGGGATGATGGTTTCCGTCGCTTTGGCGCCAAAGACGAGTGCAGAGCAGCAGGGCAGATGGTATAGTGCGCACGACTATCGGGCGATTGGGGAAATTGCCGATTTCGTCGTGATCATGACGTATGAATGGGGCTACAGCGGCGGACCGCCGATGGCCGTGTCTCCGATTGGCCCGGTGCGGCGCGTTCTCCAGTACGCCATAACGGAAATGCCGGCGGAGAAGATTTTAATGGGGCAAAATTTGTACGGCTACGACTGGACGCTGCCTTTCCAGCAAGGGACGACGGCAAAAGCGTTAAGTCCGCAGGCTGCCATCGCGCTGGCGGCGCAGCAAAACGCCGTCATTCGCTACGACTACCGCGCGCAAGCCCCGTTTTTCACTTATATGGATGAAGAAGGCAGGCAGCATGAGGTTTGGTTCGAGGATGCCCGATCTATCCAGGCCAAATTTGACCTCGTCAAACAACTGGGGCTGCGCGGAGTCAGCTACTGGAAGCTTGGCTTGCCGTTTCCGCAGAACTGGCTCCTGATCGAAAGCAACTTCCGTGTCCGCAAGCGGGCGTAGGTGAAAGCGGCTGTCCCAAAAGCGCAGACTAGCTAACGGCAAACAAGCAATTGGAAGCATCGATGTATCCACGTTTTTGAAAGACAAAAAGGGCGTCTCTCAGTCGGAAATCGGCTTTTGGGACAGCCCCTTTTTATTGACAAAACGAGATGCAGGGCAGCCGGGGGCAGATGCGCTCAGACGCAGCGGCACAGGACATGCGCCAGCTGGCACTTGTGGCGGCGCGGATACGTTTTCGAAAGGGGATGATCGTGGTATGATGGGAGTAAATACCGGAAAAGGAGAGAAACCATGGGAGAATGCAAACTGGATCACAGCAAAGAGGATGTGCAAAAAAAGCTCGCCGAGCAAGCCCCCTATTTGTCGGAACAGCGGGTCGGACAATTTCAGAGCATGCTTGCAGGCGAGCTTGACCAGGAGCGTTTGAACGAGCTGTTTCACCTGTTGAAAAAATACGACTTGGCAAGCCCCGAGGAACGGCTCGTCCGCGAACAGCAGATGGATCGGCTGTTTGGCTAAAGGAAAAGGTGGCCGTTACACGATCGGCTTGCGGCCCATGAAGCCATCGTGCAAGCCGTGGTAGTGCGTGATCGATTCCTCGCCTTCGCGCCAGCACAGCAGCACTTCCTCTCCGTCGATCATCGCTGGAAAGTCAAACAGACCGATATCGATGTCTTTGACCTGGATTCCTTTGGAGATTAATTGGGTGACGTGCATTTTCGCTTCCAATTCGAGAAACTCAAGCTGGCATTCCAGGGAAAAGATCGCCCCTTCATCGAGGGGCTGCTGTTTTTTGAGCTGCTCGCGTTTTTGATACAGTTCATAGAAAGAGCGCTTCGATTTTTGCAAAAAAGATAGCTCTTCGCGTACATATGGCAACAATTCGTTTGCTTCTGCAAGCGTAAACATTTTTTTGTTCAAGGATAACCCCTCCTCGATCTGTATGGTACCAGTATACTAAGAACCCCTGGCGGGAGAAAACGGCCGGAATGCGAAAAAAGCAGTTGTCTTTTCCTTCCGGCGGCAAGGAGCAAACATGGAAGACAGACTTTATTACCAGGATGCGTATACGAGAACGTTTGCGGCACACGTACAAAAGCGCGGTCAGGAAGCAGATGGCACGCCATATGTCGTGTTGAGCCAGACGGCTTTTTACCCGACGGGAGGCGGACAGCCCTCCGATCTCGGCAGCTTGAACGAATGCCGGGTCGTGGATGTGGAGGAAGTAGACGGCGAAGTGCGCCATCGGCTGGAAGTGCCCCTTCCGGAAGAGTGCACGGAAGTAACGGGACAAATCGACTGGGATCGCCGCTTTGATCACATGCAGCAGCATGCCGGGCAGCACATTTTGTCCGCTGCGTTTCTGGAAGTCGCCCAGGCGGAGACGGTTGCGTTTCACTTGGGAAAAGAGCGCGTGACCATCGACGTGCGACTGGATGAGCTGACGGCTGATGTATGGGAAGCTGTCGAGCAGCGAGCCAATCAGGTTGTGCTGGAAAATCATCCGATCATCGCCCGTTTTGTGGACGACGAGGAGCTTGCCAGCTTGCCGTTGAAAAAGCAGCCGACCGTGACAGAAAACGTCCGGGTCGTCATCATCCCCGAATACGACTACAATCCATGCGGGGGAACCCATCCAGCGCGCACGGGTGAGGTGGGCGCCATCAAAATTCTCGGCTGGGAGCGCCATCGCGGGAACATCCGCCTGGAATTTATTTGCGGTTTGCGCGCTTTGCGGGATTACACGCGCAAGCAGGCGACTGTCCGCGAACTGGCCAAGCTGCTCGTCACGAGCGAGGCCGAGCTGATCGTCCAGGCGGAGCGTGTTTTGTCCGAGCGCGATTCGCTAAAAGCCAAGCTCGCCGAAGTGGAAAAACAATTGCTTGAGGTCGAGGTGCGAAAACAGCTCGCCACGGCTGAGCGGGAGGGTGGCGCGCGCGTGATCGCCCGTGTGTTCCCGGACAAATCAATCCAGCAATTGCAGCAGTTTGCCCAGTTGATGGTCGCGGAAGCTCCAGATGCCGTCTGCCTGCTCGCGGCTGCAACAGACGACAAAACCCAGCTTGTGTTTGCACGCGGGCAAGAAGTCAATGTCGCCGTGAATCAGCTGATCAAAGACACCTTGCCATTGATTGCCGGAAAAGGCGGCGGCAACCCGGCGATGGCCCAAGGCGGCGGACAGTCCGAGCCGCATGCTGACGAAGTAATTGCCCACGCGCGCAAGCTGCTTGCCCAGCTGCTGGCTTAATACGACGCGCAACCATAACGACAATGCAAGGAGGAGTCTATCATGTTCTGGAATCCCGGAGACAAAGTCCGCGTCAAACAGCGGACAGGAGAATACATCGCCGAAGTGCTGGAAATTCACGATACAAAACTTTTGGTCAAAGTGCTGGCAGTGACGAAATACCCGCAACAGGGCGATCTGCACACTTCCTATGAAGTAGACGTGCCGCTGTTCCACCAGCGTCCAGCGCTTTCTTATCTGGAAAAATTCATGGCCCCGGTGTCGGCAGTGATGCGTTACAACGGCGAGGTGCCCGAGTACAAAGAATCTGTGCGCATCGCCATGGAGAGCGAGATGGACAAGCTGAGAAAAATGGCGGCTTGGGCACAGCGCTGCCTGACGGAACTGGAAGCAATGCACAAGGAAACCTTTACAAACCCGAAATAGAGTGGTACTGTAATACTCGAACGTACGACAATTGCATAGGTTTACTACCAAACGGGGGCCGAGCGTCGTTGGCTGAGATTGTAACGAGTGTGTTACTGACCGTTGAACCTGACCTGGGTCATGCCAGCGGAGGAAGAGGTATATGAATCGATTTCACTAGGGCGGTCGTTTGCGAGATTTTTCGCAGAGGATGCGCACCAGTTGATGAGATCAACTCAACCATCCCACGGCGGATGTTTTTTTTATTCCATCTGTCCGTTTGGATACGTATACGGCTTCCACCGTTTGACTGGAGTGACTTCCGGCAGGCGAGGGAAGCCGTTTTTTGTCCCTCGGCAAGTGCCACCAAGAAGGAGGAATACAATGGTTGTTGTGCTGAATGGAAAAACAGCAGAGCTTTCGGCCGAAATCAATACGGTTCGCGCTTTGCTCGCTTCGTATTCCCTGCAAGAGAAAATCGTGGTCGTGGAGCGCAACGGAGAAATTATCGACCGCTCCCTGTATGAACAAACGCCGATTGCCGATGGAGACCGCATCGAAATCGTTCATTTTGTCGGAGGAGGATGATCATCATGGATACTTTGAAAATTGGACCTTACGAGTTTCGCTCCCGTTTGTTGCTAGGGACTGGAAAATTCGCAGACTTGGAAACGCAAGGGAAAGCGGTGGAAGTGTCGGAAGCGGAAATTTTGACGTTCGCCATTCGCCGACTGAATTTGGAAAATCCGCAAGAACCGAACTTTTTGGAACAGCTCGATCTGAAAAAATTCACTCTGCTGCCAAATACAGCAGGAGCCTATACAGCCGAGGAAGCGGTGCGCATCGCCCGCCTGGCGAAAGCGTCCGGCTTGTGCGACATGATCAAGGTAGAGGTCATCGGTGACCCGAAAACATTGCTGCCTGATCCGATCGGCACATTGGAAGCGTCGAAAATTTTGGTCGAGGAAGGCTTCATCGTGTTGACTTACACGAACGACGATCCGATTCTCGCCAAGCGCTTGCAGGATGTAGGCGTTCATGCCGTCATGCCAGGAGCGTCGCCGATCGGTTCTGGCCAGGGAATCGTCAACGAAAACAACTTGCGCTTCATCATCGAGGACGCCAAAGTGCCGATCATCGTCGATGCGGGAATCGGTTCTCCGGCAGATTGCGCGAAAGCAATGGAGCTGGGCGCAGACGGTGTCTTGTTGAATACGGCTGTTGCTCTCGCGGACAATCCGGTTTTGATGGCAGAAGCGATGAAGCTGGGCGTGGAAGCGGGACGCAAAGGCTTTTTGGCAGGACGCATCCCGAAAAAACGTTACGCGCAAGCGAGCAGCCCAGTGGAAGGGATGATTGAGTAGCGTGGATCGTCTGACAGAAGCGGTAGAGTCGATCGCCAATCGCAAGGACGAGCTGTTCGCCCTGTTGGCAAAGCTCGTTTCCCAGCCGACCGTCAGTCCGCCCGCGCGAAACAGCGACGAGGCGCAATCCGTCATCGCAAGCCAGCTTGCAGACATGGGCTTTGCGGTGGATCGCTTCCAGGTTTACCCCGGCGACGACAACGTGGTAGGTCGTCTTTCGGGCCGTGATTCGGCGCGGGCAAACAGCCTGATTGTCAATGGGCATATCGATGTGGCCGAGGTTGGAGACGAAACGGGCTGGACGTATCCGCCCTTTTCGCTGACGCTCGGCGCAGACGGTCGCTTGTACGGACGCGGGGTCGCGGACATGAAGGGCGGGCTCGCTGCGAGTTTGTTCGCCATCCAAATGCTTCGCGAGCATGGCGTCGAGCTGGCAGGCGATCTGCTGTTCCAATCCGTGATCGGAGAGGAAGCCGGAGAGGCGGGGACGCTCGTTGCCATTGAACGCGGCTACCAGGCTGACTACGCAGTCGTCGTCGACACGAGCAACTTGCATATGCAAGGGCAGGGTGGCGTCATCACTGGCTGGATTACGATTGAAAGCCCGACTACGTTGCACGACGGCATGCGGGCACAGACGATCCATGCCGGAGGACGAGTGCGCGGAGCTTCTGCGATTGAGAAAATGATGAAGGTAATCTCGGCTCTGCAAGAGCTGGAGCGCGACTGGGCTGTGATGAAAGCGTATCCCGGTTTTCCTGCCGGCAGCAACACCATCAACCCGGCCGTCATCGAAGGAGGCCGACACGCGGCCTTTATCGCCGACCGTTGCGCCTTGTGGATTACGGTTCACTTTTATCCGAACGAATCATATGAGCAAATGATTGGCGAGATCGAGGATCATATTAGAAGAGCGGCGGCGGCCGATGTGTGGCTGCGGGAACATCCACCCGTGTTTCGCTGGGGCGGTCGCTCCATGATCGAGGAGCGGGGAGAAATTTTCCCTTCCCTGGAGCTGGACGCCAATCATCCGGCACTCGCCCAGCTGCAAGCGGCTTATGAGCGCGAGCTGCACGCGGCACCCGTCGTGGACATGTCTCCAACGGTCACGGACGCTGGCTGGTTCGCCCATGCCGGAATCCCCGCTGTCCTGTTCGGGCCAGGCGAACTGAAGCATGCGCACGCCGTAGACGAATCGATCGATCCTGACCAGCTCGTCCAGTTTGCCCAGATCATGGCCCGCTTCATCGCCAGTTGGTGCAATACGCCGAAGGAAGCAAAGGAGTGAGGAAGCATGGCGACTTTTACCGACCGTTTGTTGCGCAGTGTGGCTCCGATCTGGGAGCAGGTTCACCAGCATCCGTTTGTTACCGGACTTGGTGACGGGACATTGCCAGTGGACGCATTCAAATTTTACATGAAGCAAGACTACATCTACCTGATCGACTACGCCAAAATGTTTGCGCTCGCAAGCGTGAAAGCATACGATCTGGAAACAAGCGCGCGCTTTGCCGCTTTGCAGGAGTCGACGCTGAACACGGAGATGGAGCTGCACCGCCAATACGCAGCGCGCTTCGGAATTTCCCGCGAGGAGCTGGAAGCGACAGAGCCGTCTTTTGTCATGCTCGGCTATACCAGCTACATGCTGCGTGTCGCGCATCAAGGCTCGCTGGCAGAACTGGTCAGCTCGCTGCTGCCGTGCACGTGGAGCTATTGGGAGATCGGCAAGCGATTGGCCCAGGTCGAAGGGGCAGTCGATCACGAGCTTTATGGCGAGTGGGTGCGCATGTACAGCTCGGATGAGTTCGGTCAGCTGGCAATCTGGCTGATCGACATCATGAACGAGCTGGCAGAGGGCAAAAACGAGCAGGAGCTGGCGAGACTGGAAGAGTATTTCGTCAATACGTCCAAGATGGAGTACATGTTCTGGGATATGGCCTATAGAGAGGAAATGTGGCCGTGCGCGATCAACTAGCTTTTTCCCAAGTCCGCTTTTCGTACAGCCATACGCCGATTCTCGAAGATTTTGATCTGCGGGTGAAAAAAGGCGAGTTCGTCAGCATGATCGGGCCAAGCGGGATCGGAAAAAGCACGTTGTTCCAGCTGATCGCAGGACTTTTGCAGCCGGATCAGGGAGAAATCCGGCTAGGGGAGGCACGGATGGACGAGCGGTTGGGGCAAGTAGGCTATATGCCCCAACGCGATTTGCTCATGCCGTGGCGCACGATTGTGGAAAATGCGGCGTTGCCCTTGGAAATCAAAGGGATGTCCAAAAAGGAAGCGCAGCAGCGGGTGCGGCAGGAGCTGCCCAGGTACGGACTTCAAGATTGGGCGGATGCCTATCCGGCCCAGCTTTCCGGCGGCATGCGGCAGCGCGTCTCCTTTTTGCGTGCCTTGCTGTCCGGTACCGATCTCATGTTGCTCGACGAGCCGTTCAGTGCGCTGGATGGAATTACGCGCCTGGACATGCAGGAGTGGCTGATGGACAAGTGGCAGGAAACAGGCAGCACGATGCTGATGATTACGCATGACATCGACGAAGCGATCCTGCTTGCAGACCGTGTGATCGTCCTGCTCGGCAAGCCGATCCGCACACCCGTAGAGTTGAATGTCACCATTCCGCGTCCTCGCTCTGTCACGAGCAGGAATCAACCAGCCTTTTTGGCTTTGCGCGAAGAAATTTGGGGCTTGCTGCGAGCTGAGCAGACCAAGCTGCAATTGCTGGGGAGGGAGGCAAGATGAGCAGAGGAATTTGGTTCGGCATCTCCATCGCGATCTTTTTCGCCGCGTGGGAAGCCGTTTGCCGCATATTTGCCGTGCCTCCGTTCATTTTGCCGCCGCCAAGCACGGTTGTTGTGGCGCTTTGGGATTTGCGCGAGTCGCTGCTCGGTGTGCACTTGTGGGCGACCTTGAAAGAAGTGCTGCTCGGGCTGTCCGTCTCGATTGTGTTTGGTGTGCTGCTGGCTTTTGCCATGAGCATGAGCAAACTGATCGAACGACTGGTCTATCCGTATATCGTCATATCCCAAACGATCCCAATTATAGCATTATCACCCGTATTTATTTTATGGTTCGGGTACGATTTATCGGGAAAAATCGCGGTGACGATCTTGTTTACGTTTTTTCCGATCGTCGTCAACACGTATGACGGTCTGCGCTCCACCGATCAAGAGATGCTGCAGCTGATCAAGACGATGGGCGCCAACCGCTGGCAAATATTCACGAAGCTTCAACTGCCGTCCTGCTTGCCGCATTTTTTCAGCGGATTAAAGGTAGCCGCGACTTACAGCGTCGCGGGGGCAACCATCGGCGAATGGCTGGGGGCGAGCGAAGGGCTTGGCTACTTCGGCAGACGGGCGTCCGGCAATTTTCAGGCGCCAGCTTTGTTCGCTTCTGTGCTGCTCTTGTCTGTCCTGGGAATGCTCCTGTTCTGGCTCGTCGGCCGGATCGAGCGCCAGCTTTCCCCGCACACAAAAAACAAACACCAATCATCCAAGTGAGAAAAGTAGGGAGAACAACGATGAAACCAATTCGTACATGGACCAAAACGCTTTTGGCACTGACGCTTGCCACCGGGCTTGCTGCGTGCGGCAATCAGTCTGGAGCAGGCACGACTGCGCCGGAAACAGCTACTCCGGGACAAAAAGCGGCAGAGCCTGCCGAACTGACAGTAGCTCTCGACTGGTACCCGAACGCCGTGCACTCTTTCTTGTACGCCGCAGAGGAACAAGGCTTTTTCAAGGAAGAAAACCTCAAGGTCAACCTGCAAATGCCTTCTGACAGCAACGATCCGCTGAAAATGGCGGCAGCAGGCAAAGTAGATTTGGCGATCAGCTACCAGCCGCAGCTCATTCAGGCGCGCGCGGAAGGCATTCCTGTCGTTTCTGTAGCGGCGCTCGTTCGCCATCCATTGAATGTAATCATGACGCGCAAAGACGGCGAGATCGACAGTCCGCAAAAGCTGGCGGGCAAAAATATCGGCTATCCGTCCATTCCACTCGACGAGTCGATCGTTCGCCAAGTCGTCAAGCATGCTGGCGCGGACGATTCCGGCCTGTCCTTCACCGATATTGGCTTTGACATCGTTCCGGCTTTGACCGCGAAGAAGGTCGATGCGGTAGTAGGCGGCTACATCAATCACGAGCAGCTCATTTTGGAGAAAAACGGTGTGCCTGTCAACGTGATCAAGCCATCCGACTTCGGCGTGCCGGACTACTATGAGCTTGTGCTGGCTACGAGCGACGACACATTGGGCAAAAAGCAACAGGCTGTAGAAGGCTTCCTGCGCGCGATTGCCAAAGGGCAAGACTACGTGAAAAACAACAAGGAAAAAGCGCTCGATTTGCTGCTCGCCAAACAAGCCGCGGAGTTCCCGCTGGAAAAAGACATCGAGACAAAAAGCCTCGATATTTTGATTCCGCTGATGGACGCAGGCGACAAAAAGTTCGGTGCGATGACAGCCGAGTCGTGGCAGACGCTGATCGACTGGATGAAACAAGAAAAGCTGATCACGACCGATGTGAAAGTGGAAGACATCATGCGTGATCTGGTGAAATAAGCGATAAGCGCCAGAAGAAAACGGTAAAACCCCGACCGTCCAACTTCCTGGAACGATGCTTCGTTCCCGCAGGAAGCTGGATGATCGGGGTTTTTGTGCAGTTATAACATACAATTTATGGATAGTGATAATCTTTTTACCTATTGACTGGGTATATTTTCCATGGTATTTTTTGGTTAGTTGTTTCGATAAATTTCTAAATATCTAATAAAGATGTTCCGAAAGTAGGATCGATGAACTATGTCCATGAATCATGCGTTTAAGGCGCTGTCTGATCCGACAAGGAGAAAGATGCTTGACTTGTTGCGGGAGAAAGACATGACGGCTGGCGAAATCGCCGAGCATTTTGCAATGACGAAACCGAGCATTTCCCATCACCTCAATCTGTTGAAGCAGGCGGAGATGGTTTTCGACGAGCGAAAAGGCCAAAACATCTACTATTCCTTAAATACCACCGTGTTTCAAGATCTCTTGAAATGGGTTATCCAATTTCATGCGAAAGAGGAGTCATAACATGAAAATCTCGGGTTTGACGATTTTGTTTTTTCTGATCAGCGTGGCGATGGGGCTGATCTGTTATCCATCCATGCCTGACAAAATGACCATTCACTGGGGCATGAATGGCGAGCCGAATGGATTTGCGCCCAAACTGTTGGGTGTCTCGTTTGTTCCGATCATGATGGTCGTTATCTTCGTGTCCTCGCTCTGGCGCAGGCAGAACTACCAAAAGTTCGAGAGCAGCAAAGACGCGATCTTGAATACGCTCATGTTTGCGCTTCTCGTCATCCACGGTTTGATCATCGCATATGGTTACGGATATATGGTAAACATATCCATTTTCGTGACGCTGATCTTGGGCGTTCTGTTTATCACGATGGGCAATTTCATGCCGCGCTTTCGCCATAATTATTTGATCGGCATACGCACGCCATGGGCGCTGGGCAGTGAACAAGTGTGGAAAATGACGCATCATTTCGGTTCCCGCGTGTTTTTCCTCGGCGGGATTCTCATTGTCCTCACTGCCTTTTTGCCGCAGCCGATCCACTCGTTTGCGCTGCTGCTGGTCGTCGTGGCGACGATTGTGATCACTATCGGGAGCAGCTACTACTTCGCCAAAAAAATCCGGAAGGGGAGAGTACGATGAAAAATGTGAAAATTGCCTTGCTCTTGGCAGGGATCAGTGCGATCGGTTTTATCGCGGCTACGCCTTATTTGTTAGCGATGGTGGGGGATGCGCTCGCTGTGGTGCCGCTGCCGTTGCCCGCCGTGATCGTGCTGTTTGTCGTGCAGGGCAGCATCTCGGCGTTTTTGCTGGCATGGGCTGGACTGACGCTGGCAGGAAAGGTCGGACTCGATGCTCCGATCCTGCGAAATTGGATGTACAAAACTGGCGGTGCGACTTTTAACAGGCAAGGCATCGTGCAAGCGGTCATTTTCGGGCTGCTCGGGACGTTCATGATCTACCTGCTGGAACGACTGATTTTCCAACCGCTCTTGCCGATTCTCACGGAAAAGGCACAAGCCTTGAATACGCCAATTTGGGCAGGTGTCCTCACCTCCATCCAGGGCGGGGTGTACGAGGAAGTCATGGTGCGGCTGTTCATGATGACGCTGATCGTCTGGATTTTGAGCAAGCTGTTTGGGCGTCACTCCTCGCCCAAGGCTTGGATGTACTGGATCGGAATTGTCGGTGCAGCCTTTTTGTTCGGGCTAGGCCATCTGCCAGCGGCCGCCACTTATTTTGGCGAGATTACTCCGCTGTTGTTCATTCGCACTATTGCGCTTAACGGAGTGGCGGGAATTTTGTTTGGCTACCTTTACTGGAAGCGCGGGCTGGAGTATGCGATGATTGCTCACGCGATCGGGGATATCCTGCTGCACGGCTTTTTAAGCTAAGGGAGCGGGATTGTTTTTGGGCAATGCCGTGGGAGAAGGGGCAGCATTGCCCAAAACGCACAATTTTTTGAAAGGTAATGAAAAGCAATTTTTAATTTTAATGGAAATTTATTGAAAAGGGAAATCGTTTAAGCGTAATATAGTAATTGGAATTTATTAGCAATAAAGGGGGGCATTCCTTGCGCTTTCTCACGAATTTTTCGCTTAGAAACTCGACAGCAATCATCATTATCAGCCTCCTGGTCGTCATAAGTGGAATCGTTGCTGCCATGTCTCTCAAGGTGGAGCACATGCCGGATGTGTCTTTTCCTGTGCTTCTTGTCAGCACTCCTTACCCGGAGGCATCGCCGGAAGACGTTCTGGATGATGTGACGAAACCGTTGGAACGAGAGCTGGGTCATGTATCAGGCATCAAGGCGTTGGAATCTTACTCGAACAGCAATAGCTCCGTGCTAAAAATTTATTTGGAGACCGGCTCGGACGTACAGGCTGTCCGGGATGAGCTGGAACGAAAAGTCTCCGGCATCTCGCTTCCCGCCAAAGCAGGCCGACCGCAAGTCATGATCCAAGGATTCAGCAGTCAGCCTGTCTACTATTTGTATGTGGCAGACAAGGAGCAAAACAGCGGATCGGACTCCTTTGACAGCGAAGTAAAGGAGACGGTGCTAAAAGAGCTGGAAGGCATTGCCGGAGTTGATAAAGTGTCGACAGTCGGCGGGCAAGGGCAAGAAATGAAAGTGTTGCCGAACGTCGATGCACTCAACTATTACGGAATCTCTCCGCTCCAGTTGAAGCAGCTGTTGCTCGACAGCCACGTGGCGATGCCGATCGGGACGCTCACCGAAGACGGCGAAGAACGAATCATTCGCGTCGTAAGCCGCTACCTCCATGTAGAAGATATTCGCGACACCAAGCTGTTTCTCCCGGGAGATCCGAAAAACGGGCTTGCTTACGTCAGGCTTGGCGACATCGCGGACGTCCGCTTTGACCAGGTAGCTCACTCGATCAGCCGTTTTAACGGCCAAAATGGCATCAGCATCAACATCTACAAAACACGGGACGCCAATGCGGTAGAAACAGGCGATGCGATCCATGCGAAAATAGCCCGGTTGCAAGCCGAGTACCCAAATTTGACCTTTACCACGATTTACGACACGTCCCTCGATATCAAAAATTCGATTAACGGCATGCTCAAGGAAGGGCTGCTCGGAGCCGTGATGGCGTCCCTGATCATCCTTTTGTTTTTGCGCCATGTGAAAGCGACGATGATCGTCCTCGTTTCCATTCCGACCTCGATCCTGGTCAGCCTGATTTTCATGTCCTGGATGGGGATCACGCTCAACATGATTACCTTGTTCGGGATGGCAGTCGCTGTCGGGCGGGTCGTGGATGACAGCATCGTCGTGATCGAAAATATTTTCCGCCATTTGCAGTTGAACAAGGAACGCAAAGAAAGCCTGATTCAGATGGCTACCCATGAAATGCTCCACGCGATTACCTCATCGACGTTTACCACCACTGCCGTATTTTTGCCGATTGTGTTTGTCGGCGGGATGATTGGAGAAGTATTCCGGCCATTTGCCCTGACCGTCGTCTGCTCGTTGTTCGCCTCGTTGCTGGTGGCCGTGACGATCGTTCCGCTGCTGGCCAAGCTCATCATCCTGAAAAATCGCAATATCAAGGAACATGAGCCGGGCAAAGGGACGAATCTGTACCGGAAGCTGCTTCACTGGTCGCTCAACCACAAGCCAGCGGTCGGACTTTTGTCTTTTGTTCTGTTCGTAGCGAGTCTGGCCTTGCTTCCTTATATGAAATACGGGTTGCTGCCTGACTCGGAAGCCAAATACATATTCGTTCAAGTAACGATGCCAAAAGGGACCCAGCTCAACACCCTCGACCAAACGGTCAGTCAGATCGAAGCCAAATTGCGCGAACAGCCGGGAGTCGCTTCGATACAGAGCAGCCTTGGTTCTGAAGAGGAAGCGGACATCCGCCGGACGAACGAAGCCGTTCTGCTGATCAAAACAGGGGATGACGTGAACCTCGATCAGGCCATTAAAAAATGGGAGGGCATCATCAAGCCCGATATTCCGATCGGAACCGAAATGGTGTTGACCAAGCCGGGCAGCAATGAAAGCAATCAGTTCAAGCTCATCCTGCACGGGCCGGACCTGGAACGGTTGAAAGAGGCACGCGAAATCGTCAAGGCCAAAATGAAGGAAAGTCCGCTGTTGACCAACGTGCGCGACAATTTGAACGACGTGAACAAGGAGATCGTCATCAAGGTCAACCGGGACGCAGCCGCAGAACTGGGAATCTCGCCGATCCAGGTGGCGCAAGAAGTGAACCTCCTAGTATCAGACACGAAAATCGGAAAAATCAAAATCAACGAAAAAGACTACGATCTGTCCTTTGGACTGAGCGACAATCACGCGAGAACGCTGGATGAGCTGAAAAACGTCTACATTCAAACGCCGAGCAAACAGCAAGTACGACTGCTGGACTTCGTCGAGATCGATCAGGAAAAAGTGCAGTCCCAGATCAATCGCAAGGATGAGCAACAATTCGTGCAGATTACGGCTGATATTACGAGCGATAACAAAGGCGGCGCGAGCAGTTTCCTGTTTGCCATGCTCAAAGCGGAAAAGCTGCCGAACGGCGTCACGCTGTCATCCGAAGGCGTCTCAAGCGACATGGAAAAGAGCTTCAAAGACATGCTGCTCGCCATCGGCGCTGCGATTTTCATCGTGTACGTCGTCATGCTGATCACGTTTGGCAATGCGACGGCGCCGCTTGCGATTTTGCTGTCACTGCCATTGGCTGCGATTGGCGGCTTGTTCGGCTTGTTCGTGACAGACTCCGTTCTCGATGCGACAGCGCTCATCGGCTTTTTGATGCTCGTAGGCATCGTCGTGACCAACGCGATCGTCTATGTGGACAATATCCAGCAGCGGAGGCTGGCGGGTGCTTCCATGCGCGAGGCGGTTGTCCAAGCGGGCCTGACACGCTTGCGTCCGATTGTCATGACGGCAGTTGCGACGGTCTGTGCCCTTTTGCCGCTTTGCCTCGGCTTTTCAGAAGGGGCCTTGATGACGAAAAGCTTGGCGATTGTCGTCATCGGCGGGCTGATTACTTCGACGATCCTGACCTTGATCGTCGTCCCGATCGGGTATGAACTGTTGTACCGGATCAAAAAAGAGTTTTTTACTCCTGATACCCAAGAACCAGATATGGAGCCAGGTGAGGATATGTTTATTTCAGTGCTGCGAAGTTTACGCGATATGAAAAAGTCTGGGTAGAGACGGAGGGCTTTTCGGGAATGAAGAAGAGGAAGCTAATCAACGCAGGTGTGGTTTGCCTGATCGGAGCTGCGATCATCACAGGATGCAATGCACAAAGCACGGCAACAGAAGAGAGCAGCAAAGGACAGGCGCAAAGCGAAAAACCGTCCGGTACGGAGATCGAGATGATCAAAGCGGAAAATTCCCTCGACGTCAAAGTAGCGGAAGTGACGGAGGGCGAGCTGAAAGAGTCGGACAAGCTGCTGGCGGAAATTTTCGCGAATACGGATGTGAGCATCCTCGCCAAAACGAGCGGGACCGTCTCGCAAATCCTCGTAAAAAAAGGGGACGCCGTCAAAAAAGGACAAGTCATCGCCAAGCTGGACAATACCGAGGCGCTGCTCAGGCTGCAACAGGCAGAAGCGAGCTTGGCCGTCGCCAAAGCCAATCTGGAAAGCGCAAACCGGATGGGAACGTCCACGCAACTGGCCGAAAGTCAGTTGAAGCTGGCGGAACAAACGTATGCGAATGCGAAAGGCTCGATTGCGCAAGGAATGGAGCTGGCACAGGCGAACTACGACCGGGCCAAAAAGCTGTATGAGCAGCGCGCCATGTCGAAGGGCGAGCTGGAAAACGCCCACAATGCGTTTTTGCAGGCGAAAAATCAGTACCAGAGCCAGCTGGATCAGGCGGAAACAGCTTTGAACAATGCCCGCACACAAGTAAATCAGGCAGATAAAAACGGACGGGTCACGAAAGCGAATGTCCAGCAGGGGCAAGCCGAGGTGAATATCGCCCGAAATGCTTTGGACAACACGCTGATCAAGGCTACCGTCGACGGCATTGTCACGGAAATCCTCGTGCAGGAAGGGGATACGATCACCCTGCAAAAGCCTGTTGCGACGATCATTAACCTCGATCCGGTCATTGTGAAGGTAAACGTTTCCGAAAAAGCGTTGCCCAGCTTGCCAAAAGGCACGCAACTGGATTTGCAAGTCCCGTCCCAGGGCGTCAAGGTCAAGGGAAGTGTCTCCTACGTCGGCCTGAGCGCTTCTGAGCAATCAAGGCTGTTCCCTGTGGAAATTGAAGTGCCGAATCCGAAAGGCACGCTGCTTCCCGGAATGAAGGCCGAAGTGTCTGCGAAAAAAGGACAGGCTGGTATTCTCGTACCGACCGACGCGATTGTGGAGCGAAATGGGAAGTCGGTCGTCTACGTCGTGAATGAAACAAGAGTGGCCGAACAGGAAATCTCGATCGCGCTGAAAGGAACAGAGATGACGTTGATCGAGTCTGGTGTGAAGCAGGGAGACAAAGTTGTGATCAAAGGCCAGTCCCAGTTGAAAGACGGCGCAAAAATCAACATCGTTCCCTAGCAATCCAAGGAGGATCTCTTATGCAAAAGACACACGTTTCCCCGAGCCGTTGGCTGCTTTCCCCGAAAATGACGGCGGAGGCAGAGGTGCTTTTATTCAGCTTTCACTATGCAGGCGGACATGCCGGCATCTATCGCGAGTGGCAAAAAAAGCTGCCTGTGCAGATCGGGGTGTGCCCCGTGCAGCTGCCAGGCAGGAGCAATCGGTTTATGGAGCCGTACTACACCGACTTGTCCGTGATGATCCGCGAGCTGGCGGAAGCGCTTTTGCCCCATCTGAATCGCCCGTTTGCCTTTTTTGGACATAGCATGGGAGCGCTGGTCAGCTTCGAGCTGGCCAGATATTTGCGCAACGAGTACGATATCAAGCCGCGGCATATGTTCGCTTCAGGACGGCATGCGCCCCATCTGCCTGATCCGGGTGAAGCGATCCATCACTTGCCTGACGCCGAGTTTCTGAAAGGGCTGCGCACGCTGAACGGCACGCCGAAGGAGCTTTTTGAAAACGAGGAAAACGAAGAGATATTGCAAATGCTTCTGCCGATGCTGCGGGCGGACTTTACGATCTGCGAGCAGTATCAATACCAGGAGGAAGAGCCGCTCGGTTGCGGATTGACGGCGATTGGCGGTTGGCAGGACCCCGACATTACCGTGGCGCACATGGAAGCATGGAGAAAGCACACCAGTGCTTCGTTCCAAATGCACATGCTGCAAGGCGACCATTTCTTTCTCCATTCGGAACAGGAACAACTTTTGTCGATCATCGAATCAACATTACAAAGCTATCTGGTTGGGTACAGGGGGATCGGATGATTACAGGAAAAGCGACACTGGAAGGGACACAGCGACTGGCACAAGCCAATCCGCATCTGGCTTACAAGCCGTTTGGCAGCTTCGAGGTTTGGATCAGCCAGGTCGGATTCGGAACGTATCGCATTGATGAACAGGACGAACAGTATCAGCACGCCTTGCGCAAAGCGCTGCTCGAAGGAATCAACCTGATCGACACCAGCAGCATGTACGCGAACGGCAGCGCGGAGAAAGTCATCGGCAGCGTCCTGAAACAGCTTGTGGAGGAAGCAAAAATCAAGCGGGAAGAGCTTGTGATCGTATCCAAGGCAGGCATTGTGGTCGGCGAGGACTCTGAAGAGACGATGAAGCGGACGGCGGAAGGCAAGCCGTACCAGGACTTCACGACCGTGCATGAGGGGATGTCGATTTGCATCCATCCCGAGTATTTGAGAGATCAGCTGACGCGCAGCCTGGAGCGTTTGCAGCTGGACATGATCGATTGTTACATGCTGCACAATCCGGAATGGTATATGTTGTGGGCGAAAATGAACAAAATCAAGCAACAGGAAGCGTACGAAGAGCTGCTGGAGCGAATCGGGAAAGCTTTTCGCCACTTGGAACAAGAAGTCGAGGCAGGGCGAATCCAATGCTACGGAGTCAGTGCCAACTCGTTTGGCAGCAATCCAAAGGAATTTGACTTTGTTGCGCTCGATACGCTCTGGGAGATTGCGGAGGCGATCACGCCGAACCACCATTTTCGCGTGATCCAGTTTCCGATGAACATGTACGAGTCGGGTGCCTTGCTGGAAAAAAGCCATGCGCAGGGCAAGAGTGCCTTGCTGTTTGCCAAGGAAAAAGCACTCGGAGTGATGACCAACCGGACGCTCGACGTCACGGCGAAGGACAAAATTTTCCGTTTGACAGACATTCGCCTGGATCAGAACACGGTCATCGACGAGAAGGAAGCGACCCAGCAAATCAAAGCCTGCCTGGATCGCGTGGATGATGTGGAAGACCATATCGTTTATCACATTTTGCCTGCGTTGAAAATGGAAAAAGAAGAAGTGAAAGAGCTGAAGAAAAAAGTATCAGCTGGCGCAATGCTGCGCAAGTATTGGAAGAAGCTGTACTCCTCGGCAAACGTAAACAACGTGCAAACGATGCTGTTTGATCCGGTCATTACGGATATTCGCAAAACGATCGAGAAGCATGGCGGGGGAGGCGAAGAGACGCTGCGCTGGCTGGATACATACAAGGAAGCGCTCACGGAAGCCGCCCAGGCGTTGAAGAATTACTATACGCCGAAAGACTACCAGCGGGCGCAAGACATCCGCACAGAGCTGTCCAGAGTGCGACCGCATCTCGTGGCGACGGATACGCTGAGCCAGACGGCGATCCGTACGATGCGCGCTACGCCAGAGGTACACAGCGTCCTCGTAGGCATGAGACGGGAGCATTATGTGGATGATGTGCTGACGGAATTGCAAAGACCTTTGGATTCGCACATGCAAGAAGAAGACTGGCACACGATTACCCAGACGCTCAAAGCCGTCATTGGCGCGAGGTAACGAATCATGTAGCCGACTGCGGGCTGCCTTCGGGTAGCCCTTTTTCGCATGGCAAGAAAAAGCGGGAGCACGAAAAAACCTCCTGCAATCGCGGACGGCAACGATTGCAGGAGGCGGTTTTTTCGCTATTTCCACTTGCTGATGATATGCTCGCGGTCAAACAGCTTGACACTGATCTGGAACGTAATCAGGGCGAGAACGGCACATCCTGTCACCAGGCCCAGATAGATCAGCGGATTGCTCATCATCGAGAGGAAAATCACCTGGCTGATGGCGAGTCCGATGATCGGCAGTACAAGCAAGGCACCGAATTGCTGGGCTGCTGCGACGTTGTCCACTTTGGAGGAAACTACGACGCTCAAGGACAAGCTGATGATCGAGACAAACGGGACGAGCAGGATCATCGCGAGAATGAAAACGATGGAAAAATGGGTACTGGCGTTGTCAAAGCTCGCAAAGATGAAGCCTAAAAAGATGAGCTGGATGACCCAAGTCAGCGCAACGGACGGCAAGGCGAAGGCAAGAATTTTGCCAAGCAAGAACTCCTTGGTCGAGATGGGAGTGACCAGCACGCTCTCCAATGTCCCTGTCATTTTTTCCGTGATGATGCTCGTGGTGGCAAAGGTCAGCGGGATCATCGCCGGGACGATCAAAAACAGGAGGAAGTAGAAGCGGGCAATCGCGATCTGGCCATCGTCTCCAGCCATATTCAGCAGCGGATTAGTCAATTTCATCAAGGTGAGGACGAACTCCATCTTGCCATTTTGGGCAAACACAGTCGTGATCAAAGCCATGATCAAGATCACGAATGGCGCGGCCAGATTCGTAATCAGCACGGAACGGTTGGCAAACAGTTCTTTCCACTCGCGGAGAATGACGAATGTCGGCATGTTAGATCGCCTCCTTTTCTTGATCGAGCAAGCTCAGGTAAGAGTCTTCCAGCGAAACAGAGAGAGGCGTTATGTATTTGACAGTGACATCGGCTGCGACCAGCTTTTTGATCAGCTGCGGGTTGGCTGTCTCCGGATCGGTTACTCTCAGGTGGAACTGATTTTCCGAACGCTTGTAGGCTTCGACTTCCTTCGCTTCCCTGATAATCTGTTCCGACTTTTGCACATCCGATCCGACATCGAGGATCACATTGTAGGTGGTCCATTCTTCACGGAACTGCTGCGGAGTGGTCAAGCGAATGACTTCCCCCTTGATAATGGCGAACTCATGGCATAGCTCGTCAACCTCGGTCAAGATATGCGAGCAAAAAATGATCGTCTTGCCAGAGGCGGCCCATTCACGAATCAAATCTTTCAGCTTGCGAATGCTGACGGGGTCGAGGTTCGCGGTCACCTCGTCGAGGAACAAGATTTCGGGATCGTGCAAAATCGCGCAAATGATCGAAAGCTTCTGCTTCATCCCTTTGGACAGTCGCCCGGCAGGATCATTTCTTCTGTCCCACAAGTCGAACTGGCGAAGCAAATATTCGATGCGGGAAGCGCGCTTGGCTTTGGGAATCTGGTAGCAGGCGGCGAAAAACTCCAGGTTGTCCAACAGGGAAAGCTTGTCGTAAACACCGGGGGATTCTGTGACACAACCGATTTTTTTGCGAATCTCTTCTTTGTGCGTGCTGATTTGGCGGCCAAGGATGGTGATATCCCCAGAGGTAGGCTCGATGAGGCAGGACAAGATGCGCATGGTAGTCGTTTTTCCCGAGCCATTCGGGCCGAGCAGACCAAAAATTCGCCCTTTGCCAATCGAGAGAGAAATACCGTTCAGAACTTTTTTGTCGCCAAACGATTTTTTGAGATCTTTAATTTCGATTACATGCTCCACAAAGTATCACCTTTTTCTGAAGTTTTCCTCGCTTGACATTCACAAAATTGTAATTATTTTACATATATACCATTCCTTCTTGATGGTCGATTCTAAAACCTCCTTTCACAGTGATTGTTCACGAAAATTCCATATTGCTTGCTGGATCACTTCCTCTCATTCCGCCACGTTTGGCCTGTCCATTTTCCTGTCAGCTTCTGGCGCGCAGAACCAGCCAGAAAATCAGGTTTTTGGATTTTTATACCAAATTATTCCGTAACGGAAAACGCCGCGATCCCTACGTAAATCAAGTTTTTTCCAGGTTTATCATCGCTGATTGCATTCATTTGTCAAATATAAGACCTTGACCGTTAACTGTTTACAAATTAACATGATTTTGTGTGTTATGTAAAAAAGTACCAAAATTGGTATCTACCAAAGATTTTCATTCGAAGTTACTTTTTTGTCAACGAAATTTTAGGAAGTACTGGTGGTGTTTTTGTGAGAATACTATTCCTAACAACATTTATGAGCAAAGGAAACAAAGTTGTACGGTACTTGGAATCATTACACCACGAAGTCGTCATCTGCCAGGAAAAAGTGCACGCGCAGTCGGCCAATTTGCAAGAGATCGACTGGATTGTCAGCTATGCATACGGGTATATTTTGGACAAAGAAATCGTCTCCCGGTTTCGCGGGCGCATCATCAACCTTCATCCTTCTCTTTTGCCCTGGAACAAGGGACGAGATCCTGTTTTCTGGAGCGTTTGGGACGAGACACCCAAGGGCGTGACGATCCACCTCATCGACGAGCATGTAGATACAGGCGACATTCTCGTGCAGGAAGAGATTGCGTTTGCCGACGAAGATACTCTGCTCGATTGTTACAACAAAGCCAATCAGGCGATCGAGGAACTGTTCATTCGCGAGTGGGAAAATATCGTGCATGGACGGATCGCTCCGTATCGGCAAACTGCTGGCGGAACGCTCCACTTCAAAGCAGACCGGGATTTTTACAAAAACCTGAACATGACGACAGTACGAGAATTGTTGGCATTAAAGCGGCTTTGTGCAGAGCCAAAACGGGGCGAAAAGCCGATCGACAAAACGTTCCATCAGCTGTTCGAACAGCAGGTGGAGATGACGCCAGACCACGTGGCTGTCGTCGATCGGGGCCAATCCTTGACATACAAGCAACTAAACGAACGGGCCAATCAGCTGGCGCACCATCTCAGGGGCAAAGGCGTCAAGCCTGACGATCAGGTAGCGATCATGCTGGACAAGTCTCTGGACATGATCGTGAGCATTCTCGCGGTAATGAAAGCAGGAGGGGCGTATGTGCCCATCGACCCGGATTATCCGGGAGAGCGGATTGCCTACATGCTGGCTGACAGCAGTGCCGCGATCTTGCTGACAAACGCTTTGCATGAGGAGAAAGCGAACGGTGCCTGCGACATCATCGACGTGCACGATCCTGACAGCTACAGCGAGAACACGAACAATTTGCCGCACGTCAATCGCCCGGATGACCTCGTGTACGTCATGTACACATCAGGATCGACAGGTTTGGCAAAAGGCGTCATGATCGAGCATCACAATCTGGTCAACTTTTGCGAGTGGTATCGGCCGTACTTTGGCGTAACCCCTGCGGACAAGGCGTTGGTTTATTCCAGTTTTTCCTTTGACGGGTCTGCACTGGATATATTTACGCATTTGCTCGCTGGCGCTGCGCTGCACATCGTGCCTTCCGAACGGAAGTACGATTTGGACGCTTTAAACGATTACTGCAACCAGGAAGGGATCACGATCAGCTATTTGCCGACGGGTGCCGCTGAACAGTTCATGCAAATGGACAACCAGTCGTTTCGCGTGGTGATTACGGGCGGGGATGTGCTGAAAAAAATCGAGCGGAACGGAACGTACAAGCTCTACAACGGGTACGGGCCGACAGAGTGCACCATCATGGTGACGATGTTCGAGGTGGACAAGCCGTATGCGAATATTCCGATTGGCAAGCCGATTGACCGCACCCGCATCCTGATTTTGGACGAAGCGCTGGCGTTGCAGCCGATCGGGGTGGCAGGCGAGCTGTTTATTGTCGGGGAAGGGCTGGGGCGCGGATATTTGAACCGTCCGGAGCTGACGGCGGAAAAGTTCATCGTCCATCCGCAGACGGGCGAGCGAATGTACCGCACGGGCGATCGGGCACGCTTTTTGCCTGACGGAAACATCGAGTTTCTCGGCCGCCTGGACAATTTGGTCAAAATTCGCGGATACCGCATCGAGCCAGGAGAAATCGAGCCATTTTTGATGAATCATCCGCTGATTGAACTGACAACGGTATTGGCGAAGGAGCAAGCGGACGGGCGCAAATACTTGGTTGGCTATTACGTTGCTCCTGAAGAAATTCCGCATGGCGAGCTGCGGGAATGGCTCGGGAACGATCTCCCCGATTACATGATCCCCACGTACTTTGTTCACATGAAGGCTTTCCCGTTGACCGCGAATGGGAAAGTAGACAGGCGCGCCTTGCCAGACGTGCAGGCCGATGCGGAGTTGCTGGGGGAAGATTATGTCGCGCCAACTGATGAGCTTGAACAGCAACTGGCACAGGTGTGGAGCCACGTGCTGGGGATTCCGCAAATGGGGATCGACGACCATTTTCTGGAGCGAGGCGGAGACTCGATCAAAGTCATGCAGCTGATTCACCAGCTCAAAAACATCGGGCTTTCGCTCAGATACGACCAGCTTTTCACGCATCCGACCATCCGGCAGTTGAAACGTCTGCTTACGGAGCAAAAGCAGGTGAGCCTGGAGCCTTTGCGAGAGCTGGACGAGCAAGCGGAGTACGAGACTTCCGCCGTCGAGAAGCGAATGTACATCATCCAGCAGCAAGATGTGGAGTCGATTGCCTACAACGTGGTCTATACGATCAACTTCCCCCTGACTGTCGATACGGAGCAAATTCGGGTGGCCCTGGAGCAGTTGGTGCTGCGGCACGAAGGTTTGCGCAGCACGTATCACATGCGCGGCGACGAGATTGTAAAACGGATTGTTCCTCGGGCAGAGCTGTCCTTTGTGCGCCAGACTGGCGAGGAGGAGTCGGTACAAAGCTTGCTTGCGGAGCAGATCAAGCCGTTCGATCTGGCGAAAGCGCCGTTGCTGCGGGCGGGAGTCATTGAGACGGCGGACAAAAAGGTTCTCTGGTTCGATTCCCATCACATTTTGCTGGACGGTCTGTCCAAGTCGATCCTGGCGCGCGAGCTGCAAGCTTTGCTCGGACAGCAGGTGTTGTCGCCTGTGGAAAAAACGTACAAGTCGTTTGCGCGCTGGCAAAATGAATGGTTCGCAAGCGACGAATACGAACAGCAGATAGCGTACTGGAAAACGCTTTTGCAAGGAGAGCTTCCCGCCGTCCAACTTCCGACGAAAAAACGCCCGCCGCAGTTGACGTTTGACGGAGCGATCCAGATGTATCGCGTGAACCCGGAAATTACGCGAAAGCTCAAGGCGACAGCGGCCAAGCATGACTTGACTCTGTACATGCTGATGCTCACGATCGTGTCCATCTGGCTGTCCAAAATGAACAGCGACAGCAATCAAGTCATTCTCGGCACCGTTACGGACGGCAGACAGCATCCAGATACGCGAGAACTGCTGGGGATGTTCGTCAATACGCTGCCGCTTTTGCTCTCCATTGATCATGAAGAAAGCTTTTTACATAACTTGCAACAGGTCAAGGCAAAGCTTTTGCCGGCTTTGCAAAACCAGTACGTGCCTTTTGACAAAATTCTTGAGGCTGCCCGTGTCAAGCGGGAAGGGAACCGTCACCCGTTGTTCGATGTGATGTTCATGATGCAAGGCGCACCGGAAACCGAGCTGGAGAGCAACATGCACCATATAAACGCCGGGATCAGCAAGTTCGATCTGACACTCGAAGTCCTGGAGCGGGAAAACGGGCTGAACATCGTGTTTGAATACAACACGCACCTGTTTGACGAGGGAATGATCCTCCGCATGGTCGCGCAGTTTGAGCACCTGCTTTTGCAAGCCGTGCACGGGCTGGACCAACAGGTGAAAAGGTTTGAACTGGTAACGGAAGACGAAAAACGCGATTTGTTTTTGCGGGTGAACGATACAGCCAAGGCGTATCCGAACAAGCTGATCATGTCGATGCTGGAGGATTGGGCGGCGGCTACCCCTGACAAAACAGCGCTAGTCTTCCGCGAACAACGCGTGACGTATCGCGAGCTGAACGAGCGGGTCAACCAGTTGGCACACACTTTGCGCGAAAAAGGGGTGCAACCTGACGATCTCGTGATGCTGATGGCAGAGCGGTCGGTCGAGATGATGGTGGCGATTTTCGCTGTGTTGAAAGCGGGCGGAGCGTACTTGCCCATCGACCCGCACAGTCCGGCGGAGCGAATCGCCTACATTTTCGCAGACAGCGGAGCCAAGCTGGTGCTGGCACAGTCGCCGTTTGTGGAAAAGGCAAGCGTGGCGGAAGTGGTCCTTGATCTGAACAGTGCGAGCAGCTATGCGGCGGATACGAGCAACCCGCCACTGGTCAACCAGCCAGGCGACCTGGTGTATGTCATGTACACTTCCGGCTCAACGGGAAAACCAAAAGGCGTGATGATCGAGCACGGAGCGCTGCTCAATGTGCTTCACGGAATGCAGGACGAGTACCCGCTTTTGCAGGACGATGCCTTCTTGCTCAAGACAACCTACATATTCGATATTTCAGTCGCGGAAATTTTCGGGTGGGTTCCGGGTCGTGGCAAACTGGTGATTTTGGAACCGGAGGCGGAAAAGAACCCGAAGGCTATTTGGCAGGCGGTAGTCGGAGCGGGAATTACCCACATCAACTTCGTGCCCTCCATGCTGATCCCGTTTGTCGAGTATTTGGAAGGGCGAACAGAAGCAAATCGCTTGCGGTACATCTTGGCTTGCGGCGAAGCGATGCCGGATGAACTCGTGCCAAAAGTGTACGAAGTATTGCCAGAGGTGAAGCTGGAAAACATCTACGGCCCGACAGAAGCGACGATTTACGCTTCCCGTTACTCGCTCGCGAAAGGCTCGCAGGAAAGTCCTGTTCCAATCGGAAAGCCGCTGCCCAACTATCGCATGTATATCATCAATCGGCATGGACAACTGCAACCAATCGGCGTACCAGGAGAGCTATGCATCGCAGGAGCAAGTCTGGCGAGAGGGTATTTGAACAATCCAGCGCTGACAGAAGAAAAATTCACTCCTCATCCGTTGGAGAAAGGCGAGCGGATTTATCGCACGGGTGATCTCGCCCGTTATCGCGAGGATGGCAACATCGAATACCTCGGACGCATGGACCATCAGGTGAAAATTCGCGGATACCGGATCGAACTGGACGAAATCCGCAGCAAGCTGATTCAGGAGGAAACGATTCAGGACGCGGTGGTCGTAGCCCGAAACGATCAAAACGGCCAAGCGTACTTGTGCGCCTACCTGCTGTCCGAACAGGAGTGGACAGTCGGTCAACTGCGCGAGTTGCTTCGCCGTGAACTGCCTGAATACATGATTCCGGCCCATTTCGTTTTGCTGAAACAGTTCCCGCTCACAGCCAATGGCAAGCTCGATCGCAAGGCTTTGCCAGAACCGGACGGCAGTGTGAAAGCGGAAGCGGAATATGCAGCGCCGCGCACGGAACTGGAAGCGACTTTGGCGCACATCTGGGGCGAAGTGCTCGGAATCGAACGGGTCGGGATTCGCGACAACTTTTTCGAACTGGGCGGAGATTCGATCAAAGGGTTGCAAATCGCCTCTCGACTGCAACGGATCAATTGGACGATGGTGATCAACCACCTGTTCCTGTACCCGACGATTGAACAGATTGCCCCATTCGTCACGTCCGAGCAGGTCGTCATCGAACAGGGACTGGTAGAGGGGCTTGTCAAGCTGACGCCGATCCAGCGCGATTTCTTTGAACGGATCACAGCTGATCGACACCACTGGAACCAGGCGAGGATGCTGTTTTGCCGGGATGGCCTGGAGCGTGAGTGGGTCGTCGAGACGCTGAACGCGCTCGTTTTGCAGCACGATGCCTTGCGCATGCGTTTTCGCGAGACAGAGCAGGGGATTGTCCAGTTCCATCAGGGGAACGAAGGCAAGCTGTTCGGCTTCCATGTGTTTGATTGCACGGAGGAGCTGGATATAGCGGAAAAAGTGGAGGAACAAGCAAACGTACTGCAATCCGGGATGAATTTGCAGGAAGGGCCGCTCGTGCAGGCTGCGCTGTTCATGACGAGGACAGGCGACCATCTGCTCCTGGCGATTCATCAGCTGGTTGTAGACGAAGCTTCCTGGCGGATCATTCTGGAAGACTTCCAAACCGCCTACAAGCAAAAAGCTGCGGGCGAGCCAATCGCCTTGCCAAACAAAACCCACTCGTATCAGAGCTGGGCGGAAGAACTGCACAACGCAGCCAACAGCAAGAAGCTGACGAGCGAACTGGGCTATTGGAGAAAAATCGCGTCCAGCCCGACCCGTCCGCTGCCACAAGATCAGGAGCCGCTTTCCCGAACGGAACAAAGCACGGCGACAGCAGCCATTCGTTTCGCGAAAGCAGAGACAGCCAATCTGCTGCACGAGGCCAATCACGCCTATCAGACGGAAGCGCAGGAGCTTTTGCTGGCCGCCTTGGGCATGGCATTGCGGGACTGGACAAGAGCAGACGATGTCACCGTTTTTTTGGAAAAAGACGGGCGCGAGTCGGCAGCAAAAGGCTTGGATGTGTCGCGGACGGTGGGCTGGTTCCATTCGCTGTTCCCGGTTGTCCTCTCCGCTGCGAGGTCAGGCGATCCGGGGGAGCAGATCAAGCAGGTCAAAGAAATGCTGCGGGCGATTCCGCATCAAGGAAGCGGGTATTCCATCCTCAAGCAGCTCACTGACCTTCGACACAAGCATCCGGACGATTTTACGCTCCAGCCAAAGATCGTCGTCCATGCATGGGAGCAGCTCGATGCCGGACTGGAAACCGATTGGCTCACGCTTTCGCATCTTCCGCAGGGAAGCGTGCGCGGAGCAAATGCTGAGCGCATGCAGCAACTGGATGTATTTGCCAAAATCAGCAACGGAGAGCTGACTATTCACATACAGTACCATCGCGATGAGTACCGCAAAGCGACGATCGACAAGCTGCTGGAGCTTTATCAAGCGCATCTGAATGCGCTGCTTGCCCACTGCCTGCAAAAGACAGAAACCGAGCTGACACCGAGCGATTTTGTGGACAAGAACCTTTCGCGGAGTGAGCTGGACGACATTATGGACTTGATTAGCGATTTGTAAGTAACTGGAACTCAGGAGGAGAGTAGTCGTGTCAAGGAAAAAGGTCGACAATATATACCCGTTAACTCCTATGCAAGAGGGAATGTTGTTTCATTCCCTCCTGGACGAAGGAAGCGAGTCCTATTTTGAACAAATGCGCTTTACGATCAAAGGGCTCATCGATCCAGCTATCCTGGAACAAAGCTTGAACGCGCTGATTGAACGACACGATATTCTCCGAACGGTCTTTCTCCTGGAAAAAGTGCAAAAGCCCCGGCAAATCGTGCTCAGGGAAAGAAAGACAAAGGTTCAGGTGCTGGATATTACCCACCTTTCTGAAGAGGAGCAAGCTGCCTACCTGGAAGACTTTGCGCAGAAAGACCGCCAAGCAAGCTTCGATTTGGCCAAAGACGTACTGATCCGTCTCACTCTTGTCCGGACTTCGGCTGACACGCATACCCTTTTCTGGAGTCACCATCATATTTTGCTGGACGGTTGGTGCATTCCGATTGTCCTCAACGACTTTTTTCAAATTTATCAACAGCGAAAAGGCGGCCTGCCCGTCGAGCTTGGCCCGGTTTACCCTTACAGCACGTATATCAGTTGGCTGGGAGAGCAGGACGCCGAAGAGGCAAAAGCGAGCTGGGCTGAGTATATAAGCGGCTATGAACCGACCAGCTTTATACACAAGCAGGGCGGCAAAAACAGCTACAGACAGGCGGAATTGGTGTTTGCGATTGAGCAGGCGTTGACGGATAGCTTGAACAAGCTCGCCAAGCAATTGCACGTGACGGTCAACAATTTGTTCCGCGCGATTTGGGGGCTGATGCTGCAACGCCAGTGCAACACGGAAGACGTCGTGTTCGGCTCGGTTGTCTCCGGACGTCCGAGCCACCTGCCGAACGTCGAACAGATGGTCGGACTGTTCATCAACACGGTGCCGATCCGCGTCCAGGCGGGAGCGGAGCAAACGTTTTCCGAGCTGGTGAAGCAAGTGCAGCAGGAAGCGCTCTCGCTTGCCAAATACCATTATCTTTCCTTGGCTGACATTCAGGGCAACCAGCAACTGATTGACCATATTCTGCTGTTCCAAAACTATCCGATGGGTCAGCAATTTCTGACTCGTCTGAACCAGTACAACGAAGAGTTTACCCTCACTCATCTATCTGCTTTTGAACAAACCAACTACGACCTGAACGTAATGGTTACCCCAAGTGATGTCATCACCATCAAATATATATACAATGCCGCTGTTTTTAGCGAAGAACAGCTCCTTCACATCAGTCGACAACTCATCACCATCATGACACAAGTGACAAATGCGCCGGACATCCTTTTGCAAAAGCTCGAAGTGGTTGATCCGGCAGAGAAACAGCTGCAACTGCATTCCTTTAACGATACGTACCGCCATTATCCTACAGATAAGCTGATCCACCAAATTTTTGAAGAGCGCGCCGAGAGGGAGCCAGAGCGCATCGCGCTGGTCATGGGAGAACAAGTCCTTACTTATCGGGAGCTGAATGAAAAGGCAAATCAACTGGCGAAGCTGTTGCGGGCGAGAGGAATCGGCCCGGAAAGCATGGTCAGTTTGCTTACCGAGCGTTCCGCAGAGATGATGATTGCGATTTTGGCCATTTTTAAGGCGGGCGGGGCGTACTTGCCGATTGATCCGTCCCATCCGAAGGAACGCATTGAATATATTTTGCAAGATAGCCGAAGTGAATTGTTGCTGGTGAACCATCGCTTTCTCGGAGCGGTTGACTTTGCGGATCGGATCATCGATCTGGAAGCGGCTGAGATTTACCAGGGAGCAGCGGACAATCTGGAGTGCGTCTCCCATGCGAACCATTTGGCTTACGTCATCTACACATCGGGTTCGACGGGCAAGCCGAAGGGCGTCATGATCGAGCATGCGAGCTTGTTGAACATCATTTTTGCCTTGCAGGAACTGTATCCGCTGCTGGAAAACGATGCGTATTTGCTGAAGACGACCTACACTTTTGACGTTTCGGTCGCAGAAATTTTTGGCTGGATTTTGGGGAGCGGCAGATTGGTCATTCTCGATCCCGGAGCGGAGAAGGAGCCTGCCCACATCTGGGAGACGATGGTCAATCACGGCGTGACACATGTCAATTTTGTGCCGTCGATGTTGATTCCGTTCGTCGACTATGTCCGGGATCAACAGCAAGAAAGTCCATTGCGCTATATATTTGCCGCCGGGGAAGCGATGCCGTCCGAACTGGTGGGCAAAGTGTACGAGGCGCTGCCAGGCGTCATTTTGGAAAACATCTACGGCCCGACCGAATCGACGATTTATGCCACGAAGTATTCCTTGGCAAAAGATTCGCAAGACGTGCTGGTGCCAATCGGCAAGCCGCTTGCCAATATTCAGACGCATATCGTGAACAAGCATGGACAATTGCAGCCAGTCGGCGTGCCTGGTGAATTGTGCATCGCCGGAGCGAGCTTGGCGAGAGGCTATTGGAACAACGAAGCATTGACGAACGAAAAATTTGTGTCCCATCCGTTTGCAGCGGGACAACGCATGTACCGCACGGGCGATTTGGCACGCTACCGTCAGGATGGCAACATCGAGTACCTCGGACGGATCGATCATCAAGTAAAAATTCGCGGCTATCGGATTGAACTGGACGAAATTCGCGCGCAGCTGATTCAGGAAGCTTCGATTCGCGACGCTGTCGTGATCGCTCGCACAGACCATAACGGGCAAGCGTATTTGTGCGCGTATTTCATCGCAGACAAGCAGTGGACCGTCAACGCGCTGCGTGAAGCGCTTCGCCAAGCATTGCCCGACTACATGGTGCCGTCCCATTTTATTCGGATGGAAGAGTTCCCGCTGACATCGAGCGGAAAAATTGATCGCAAAGCGCTGCCGCTCCCGGATGGCCGCGTGCATACAGGCAACGTCTACCTTGCGCCGCGCAATCCGGTTGAGGAACTGGTCGCCCGCATCTGGGAGGAAGTGCTCAATGTATCGCAGGTCGGGGTGCACGACAACTTTTTTGAATTGGGCGGGCACTCGCTTTTGGCGACACAGGTGCTTTCCCGCACAGCCAAGCTGTTTCATGTCCGGCTTCCGATGCGCGAAATTTTTACCCATCAGACAGTAGCCGAATTGGCTCGGCGGATTCAAGCGTTGCGGCATGGAGCAGAAGCGGACAAGCACAGCCCGATTCAGCCGTCCGCGCTCCAGCGTGCCGACGAGTTGCCGCTGTCTTACGCCCAGCAGCGTCTCTGGTTCCTCGATCGGCTCATCCCGGACAGCGCCATGTACAACATCCCCGTCGGCTTCCGGCTGCGCGGAACGGTCGATGAGCTTGTGCTGGAACGCGCTTTGAATGAAATCATCCAGCGGCATGAATCGCTCCGCACCACGTTCGTCGATGTGGACGGGCGAGCGTTGCAGGTGATTCATACGGATGTGCATCTGTCGCTTGGCGTCACCGATCTTCGCGACAAGCCAGCCGCGGCAAAAGACGCGGAGTGGAAGCAAATGGCCGAGGAAGATGCAGCAACGCCGTTCCGCCTCGATCAATGGCCGCTGCTGCGGGCGATGCTGATTCGCTTGGAGGAGCAGGAGTCTGTCCTTTGGCTGAACGTGCACCACATCATCTCCGATGGCTGGTCAATGGATGTACTGGTGAACGAACTGAGCGAAGTGTACGAAACGTTGCTCAAAGGAGAAGCGCTGCCGCTTGCCGCCTTGCCGATCCAGTATCGGGACTATGCCGTCTGGCAGCGCGAGAAATCGCAAGACAACGTATGGAAAGAACAGCTCCGTTACTGGAAAAACAAACTGGACGGCAGCGAGCCGCTGTTGCCGCTTCCGACAGATCGGCCACGCGCGGTCGTTCAAAGTTATCGCGGTGACCATTTGTCTTTTTACGTGCCGGGTGAGGTCGGGCAAAAGCTGCGCGAGCTGGGACGGCAAGAGGGCGCTACGCTGTTCATGACGCTCCTTGCGGCATTCAAAAGCTTTTTGTACCGCTATACGCATGCGAACGACATTTTGATTGGCACCCCTGTCGCCGGACGCAATCGGCAAGAGATCGAAAACTTGATCGGCTTTTTCGTCAACATGCTCGTCCTGCGCACTGATTTGTCCGATGATCCTACGTTTGTGGAGCTGTTGCGTCGCGTGCGCGAGACGGCGTTCGATGCGTTTGCCAACGAAGATGTGCCTTTTGAAAAACTGGTCGATGAGCTGCAAATCGAGCGCAGTCTGAGCTACTCGCCGCTGTTTCAGGTGCTTTTTGCTGTGCAAGGTATGTCGACAGGCGTGCGTGAAGGCGAGACATTGGCGATTGCGCCCGATGAAGTCACGCTCAACCAGACGACCAAGTTCGATCTGACTCTGACGATGATTGAAGCTGCGGACAACGGATTGAAAGGCGTGTTTGAATACAGCACCGATTTGTTTGACCGTACGACGATCGAGCGCATGGCCGAGCATTTTGGCAATCTGCTGCAAGCCATTGCTGCCGATCCGGGGCAAAAAATTGTGGAGCTTCCCCTGTTGGGCGATGCGGAACAAAGCCGGATGCTCGTCGAATGGAACCAGACGGATGTCGCCTATTCCCTCGACCTGCTAGTGCACGAACGGGTCGCGCGCATCGCGCAGCAGCTGCCGGAACAGCTTGCCGTGATCGGGGAGCAAGGGGCGCTGACGTACGCACAGCTCGACGCGAAAGCCAACCAGCTTGCGCATGCTTTGCTGAAAAGAGGGATTGGTTCGGAGGATTTGGTGGGCATTTGCGTGGAGCGTTCCAGCGAGATGCTGATCGGTCAACTGGCGATTCTCAAGGCAGGTGCTGCTTACGTCCCGATGGACCCGGCGTACCCGCGCGAACGGCTCGCTTTCATGATCAAAGATGCGGGAATGTCGCTCGTTTTGACCCAGGAGCGCTTGCTTGACGCATTGCCGCAGGAAGCAGCGGCGCTTCTGTGCCTGGATCGGGATTGGCAGGAGATTGCGGCGGAAAGCACGGCTGCACCTGCAATCAAGACGAATGCGGATCAACTTGCCTACGTCATTTATACGTCAGGCTCGACGGGGACACCAAAAGGCGTAGAGATCGAGCACGGATCGCTCCTGAATCTGGTCAACTGGCACCAGCGCACCTACAGCGTGTCGGCAGAAGATCGCGCTTCGCAAATTGCCGGTACGGCGTTTGACGCTTCCGTATGGGAGACTTGGCCGTATTTGACCGCAGGTGCGACGATTTGCCAGCCGCGGGACGAGATTCGCCTATCGCCGGAAAAACTGCGGGACTGGCTGGTCGAGACAGGCATCACCATCAGCTTTTTGCCGACTCCGCTGGCTGAGAACTTGCTTCCGCTGCCATGGCCGACGGGAGCGGCGCTGCGCTACATGCTGACGGGCGGTGATACGCTGCACCAATACCCGACTGCGGACGTGCCGTTTACGCTCGTGAACCAGTACGGGCCGACAGAAAATACGGTGGTTGCGACAGCAGGGGCAGTGCCTGTTTTGGGCGAGCGCGAGTCTGCGCCGACGATTGGTCGCCCGATCGACAATGTGTCTGTCTACGTGTTGGATGAAAACAGACAGCCTGTACCTGTAGGGGTAGTCGGAGAGCTGTACATCGGGGGAAAAAGTCTGGCGCGCGGCTATCGGAACCGTCCTGACTTGACGGAAGCGAGCTTTGTGCCGAATCCGTTCTCTCCGATTGAAGGTGCCCGGATGTACCGGACTGGTGACCTGGTGCGCTATGCAGCAGATGGCAGCATCGAGTTTATCGGACGTGCCGACGATCAAGTAAGCATTCGCGGGTTCCGGGTTGAGCTGGGCGAGATTGAATCGGCCTTGTACGCTCATCCGGCGGTTGCAGAGTCGGTGGTGATCGTCCGCGAAGACGTGACCCCCGGAGTGAAGCGGCTTGTTGCGTACGCCGTGCTCCATGAAGGAGAAGAGCGACAGACGAGCGAGTTGCGCCAGTCCTTGAAAGAAATGTTGCCAGATTACATGGTGCCGTCTGCCATCGTGCTGATGGAAGCCCTGCCGCTCACGCCAAACGGAAAAGTAGACCGTCGCGCCTTGCCCTTGCCGGATGTCGCGCAGACAGAGTGGGAAGGCAGCTTTGTCGAACCGCAATCGGATGTGGAACGCAAGCTGGCCGAAATTTGGCAAGAGGTGCTGGGCGTAGAGACGATCGGGGTTCACGACAACTTTTTCGAACTGGGCGGCGACTCGATTTTGACCATTCAGATCGTTTCGCGGGCCAATCAGGCTGGTTTGCAGTTAACGCCGAAGCATTTGTTTGACGCGCAAACATTGGCAGAGCTGGCGGCAAGCGCAGTGGTGCTGGAAAAAGCGCCGGAAATGCAGGCCGAACAAGGAATCGTGACAGGCGAATTGCCTTTGACGCCGATTCAGACGTGGTTTTTCGAGCAGGATGTCCGCCACGTTCATCACTGGAACCAGTCGGTCATGCTCGCAGTGCGGGAAGAACTCGATATGACGGCGCTGACGCAAGCTTTTGCCGCGCTGCCTCGCCAGCATGATGCCCTGCGCCTGCGCTTTCAGCAGGTCAACGGAACATGGCAGGCAGCGCATGGTGAGATTGCGGATGAAGATGTGCTGCTGGTCGCAGATTTGTCGTCCGTTCCTGAGGCGGAGAGAGAAGCACGGATGCGGCACATCACAGACGAACTGCAAGCAAGCCTGGATATCGAAAAAGGACCTTTGCACCGTGCCGCCTATTTCCAACTCGGAGCGGAACAGCGGCTGTTTATCGTGATTCACCATCTCGTGGTCGATGGCGTCTCCTGGCGCATTATTTTGGAAGACCTGCAAACCGCTTACGAACAGGTTAAAGCCGGGCAAAAGATTGCATGGCCGCAAAAGACGACTTCGTTCAAAAGCTGGGCGGAGGAGCTGACAACGTACGCGGAGCAAAGCGCTGTCGATGAGTATTGGACTGGCATGGACAGCGAACAGGCATGCGGGCTGCCTGTTGATCATCCACAAGGCAAGAACACGGAAGGTCTGGCCGTGCAAGTTAAGGCAAAGCTGAGCGCGGACGAGACTCGGGCGCTGCTGCAAGAAGTGCCAGCTGCTTATCGCACGCAGATCAACGATGTGCTGCTCAGTGCCTTGACGCGCACGATTACGGATTGGACGAACAAGCGGGCATTGTATGTCTCGGTAGAGGGACACGGTCGCGAGCCGATCGTGGATGGCGTGGACGTGTCGCGTACGGTGGGCTGGTTCACGAGCCTGTATCCCGTCTTGCTGGAAACGGAGCCGGATTTGGCCTGGGGTGACTTGCTGAAGTCGATCAAAGAACAAGTGCGGGCGATCCCGGACAAAGGGATTGGCTACGGTATTCACCGCTATTTGAGCCGGGATGGGCAAACGGCTGAAATGCTGCGAGCCAAGCCGCAGCCGGAGATCAGCTTCAACTACTTGGGACAATTCGGCCAAGGCCAAACGACTGACGCGGCGTTGTTCCAAATCATTCCGAACTGGTCGGCATCCAATGTGAGCGAGGATGAGACGCGTCTTTACAAACTCGATGTCATGAGCATGGTGGCGCAAGACCAGCTGGAGATGAGCTGGACATTCAGCCGCGATCTGTACGAGCCGGGCACGATTGAAAAGCTCGCTCATGACTATGTGCAAGCGTTGCGAGCGATTATTGCCCATTGCCGCACGGAGCAAGCAGGGGGCTATACGCCTTCCGACTTCCCGCTCGCGGAACTGGATCAAAACAGTCTCGACAAGTTTATCGGTCACAATCGCCTGATCGAGAACGTTTATACGCTTACGCCGTTGCAGGAAGGGATGCTGTTCCATTCCTTGTATGAGCAAGCAGGCGGGGATTACGTGGTGCAGCTCGCTTTGAAACTGGAGCATGTGAATGTAGAGGCATTTTCGGCAGCCTGGCAAAAAGTCGTCGAGCGCCACGCGATTTTGCGAACGTCCTTCCTGTGGAGCGGATTGGAGAAGCCACATCAGGTCGTGCATGCGAAAGTCAAAACGTTTGTCGAGCGACTGGACTGGCGTCATCTGACAGCGGCTGAGCAGGAAGCGGGCTTGCAGACGTATTTGGAACAAGATCGCAAGCGGGGTTTTGATCTCGCCCGTCCGCCGCTGATGCGCTGGACGTTGATTCGCCTGGATGCGAGCACGTTCCAGTTTGTATGGAGCTTCCATCACATGTTGCTCGATGGCTGGAGCACGCCGATTGTGTTCCAGGACTGGCAGGCGTTTTATGCCGCAGCCTCGCATGGCAAGGAAGCGAGCTTGCCCGCCATTCCTCCGTTTTCAGCCTATATTGCCTGGCTGAAACGACAAAACCTGGAAGAAGCGCAGCAGTATTGGCGCGACTATTTGCAGGGCTTTGGCGTGCCGACGCCGCTTGGCATGGGGAAATCGGGTGGCAGCGCGGGTCAGCCAAAAGAATACGCAGACCACAAGCTGCTTTTGTCCGAACGGGCGACAGCGAACTTGCTCGCTTTTGCCCGCAAGCACCAGTTGACGCTGAATACGGTTGTGCAAGGGGCTTGGGCGCTGATCCTGGCGCGTTATGCAGGCGAAGCGGAAGTCGTTTTTGGCACGACCAATCTGGGACGGCCAACCGACTTGCCTGACGCAGAAGCGATGGTGGGGCTGTTTATCAACACGTTGCCTGTCCGTGTGCTTTTCCCGGAACAGATGACGGTCATCGACTGGCTGCAAAGCTTGCAGCAGGCCCAAAGCGAGATGCGCCAGTACGAGTTTACGCCGCTCGTGGACATCCAGAGCTGGAGCGAGGTGCCGCGCGGCCAGTCGTTGTTTGACAGCATTTTCGTCTTTGAGAACTACTTGTCCGGCACAAGTGTGGATTCCGAATCCGGCATGTTGCTCGGGGAAGTCAAAGCGGTCGAGCAGACGAGCTATCCGCTGACGCTCGTGGTAGCGCCCGGCGAAGAACTGATGCTCAAACTGATTTATGAAACGGGCCGATTCGAGCAGCCAGCCATGGACAAGGTGCTGGCCCAGTTGAGCAGTGTGCTGGAAGCAATCATGCGTGAGCCGCACGAACAGCTCGCAGACTTGTCCATCATCACGGAAGCGGAGCGCCACAAGCTGTTGGTGGAATGGAATGCGACCGACATGCCGTACGAGCGCAACCTGGTGATGCACCAGCTGTTCGAGGCGCAAGTGGAGGCAACGCCGGACGCGCAAGCTCTGGTCGTCGGAACCGAGCGGTTGACATATGCGGAACTGAACAAACGGGCGAACCAGCTGGCACATTACCTGCGGGCGCAGGGCGTCGGACCGGAAGTATTGGTCGCTGTCCTGATGGAGCGGACGGCCGAGATGATTGTCGCCTTGCTGGGAATTATCAAGGCGGGCGGTGCGTACGTGCCGATTGATCCTGCCTATCCACAAGACAGGATTGGCTACACGCTGGATGATTCGCAGGCGGCGATCGTGCTGACGCAAGAACGCTTGCTGGCGATGTTGCCTGAGCATACAGCACAAGTGATTTGCCTGGATCGCGACTGGGCGTGCATGGCGGCCCAGCCGGAAGCAAATGTGCCGAATCTGGCTGCTCCAACCAACCTTTCTTACGTGATTTACACATCCGGCTCGACAGGTCTGCCAAAAGGGGTGGCGATTCAGCACAGCAGCGTCATTGCCTTCATTTTCTGGGCGAAAACCGTCTTCTCGGCTGAAGAAATGAGCGGCGTGCTCGCGTCCACTTCGATTTGCTTCGACTTGTCCGTGTATGAAATATTCGTGACCTTGAGCTGCGGCGGCAAAGTGATTTTGGCGGACAACGCCTTGCATTTGCCAAGCCTGCCAGCGGCAAAAGAGGTGACTTTGATCAATACCGTGCCATCTGCGGCCAAGGAACTGGTGCGGATGAACGCGATACCGCCGAGCGTGCGGGTCGTCAATCTCGCCGGAGAACCGCTGCCGAACACGCTGGCGCAAAGTCTGTACGCGCTTGGGCATGTGCAAAAAGTTTTCAACTTGTATGGCCCATCGGAAGATACGACGTACTCCACTTATGTCCAGGTGACAAAAGGGGCAAAGACAGAGCCGACGATTGGCCGTCCTCTGTCCAACACGCAAGCGTATGTTCTCGATGCCAAGCTGCAGCCCGTGCCGTTGGGCTTGCCTGGGGAGCTGTATTTGGGCGGTGACGGCTTGGCGCGCGGTTACTTGAAGCGTCCGAAAATGACGGCAGAACGCTTTTTGCCCAATCCGTTCCACCCCGACCCGCATGCGCGGATGTACAGCACAGGCGATCTCGTTCGTTACTTGCCCGACGGACAGCTGGAGTATTTGGGCCGCATCGACCACCAGGTCAAAATTCGCGGCTACCGGATCGAATTGGGCGAGCTGGAGGCTGTCCTGCGCAGCCATCCACAGATCAAGGAAGCAGTGGTCGTGGCCAAAGAAGACAAGCTGGGCGAAAAGCGTCTCGTTGCCTACATCACGACAAAAGACGGGGAGTGCGGCGATCGTGCCGTCTTGACGAGCTGGGCCAAGGCAAAATTGCCCGAGTTTATGGTTCCCTCCTTCTTTGTCTGGCTGGACGCGATGCCGCTGACACCGAACGGCAAGATCGACCGCAAGCAACTGCCGGAACCGGAGTGGGGGCAAGTCGCGTCTGCCGCTGGCTACGTAGCGCCGCGCAATCAGACGGAAGTGTTGGTCGCCAGCATCTGGGCGGATGTGCTCGGAATCGAGCAAGTAGGGGTGCACGACAACTTTTTCGAACTGGGCGGACATTCTCTCCTGGCGACACGAGTAGCTTCCCGTCTGCGCGAAACGTTTGCGAAAGAAGTGCCGATCCGCGCGATTTTTGAGCGGCCGACTGTTGCAGAGCTGTCCGAGACACTTGGAGCGATTGGGCAGAACGAAACGGAAGCGCAGATGCTGCCTGTCTCACGGGAAGCTCATTTGCCGCTGTCGTTCGCGCAACAGCGCCTCTGGTTTCTGGATCGCCTGATGCCGGACAGCACGTTGTACAACATTCCGTCAGCCGTGCGCTTGTTGGGAGATTTGGATATCGCCGCTTGGGAAAAGAGCCTGCAAGTGCTGATCCAGCGCCACGAAAGCTTGCGGACGACTTTTGGCGATGTGGATGGGGAAGCGGTGCAAGTGATTCACTCCCGGCTGGATGGAAAGCTGAACGTGATCGACTTGCGCGGGATGCCAGCAGGCGAGCGGGAAGCGGAAGCTCATCGCTTGGCCGGATTGGAAGCGGCGACGCCGTTTGACCTGAGCCAAGGTCCTTTGCTGCGCACCACCCTGATTCGTCTGGCGGAGCAAGAGTGCGTCTTCTTATTCAACCTGCACCATATCATTTTCGACGGCTGGTCGATCGGCATTTTCCTCAAAGAAATGCGGGCGCTGTACGAAGCGTTTGTGCGGGAAGAAGCGCCTGAATTGGCCGAGATTACGGTGCAATACGCAGATTACGCCGTTTGGCAGCGGAAGTGGCTGGAAGGGGAAGTGCTTGCCGAGCAGCTTGCGTACTGGAAAGAAAAGCTGAGCGGAGCCGAACCGCTGCTGGCTTTGCCGACAGATCAGCCGCGTCCTGCCGTCCAGACGCATGATGGCGCGATGCATACGATCAAGCTTTCAGGCGAGCTGTACGCAAAGCTGAACAAGCTCAGCCAGGAAGAAGGCGCGACCTTGTTCATGACCTTGCTCGCTGCCTTCCAAGTCTTGCTCTACCGCTATAGCGGGCAGGAGGACATCCTCGTCGGCAGCCCTGTCGCGGGACGGAACAGACAAGAGACGGAGCCGCTGATCGGCTTTTTCATCAACACATTGGTGCTGCGGACGGACTTGTCAGGAGAACCGACCTTCCGCGAGTTGCTGGCACGAGTGCGGGAGACGGCGTTCGAAGCATACGCCCATCAAGATTTGCCGTTTGAAAAGCTGGTCGACGAGTTGGAGCTGGAGCGCAGTCTCAGCTACTCGCCGCTGTTCCAGGTGATGTTTGTCCTGCAAAACTTCCAGCTGAACTTGGACGAAAAAGCTGGTATCCGTGTGGCTGATTTTGAGATGGACAAGCATCTGGTCACTTCCAAATACGATCTGACGCTGACGATGGCGGAAAAACAAAACGGACTGTTCGCCACGTTTGAATACAACACAGCGCTGTTCCATGAGGCGACGATGGAGCGACTGTCGCAGCATTTTATTCAGCTGCTGGAAGCTATCGTTCATATGCCGGATCAGGGTATTGCCCGATTGCCGCTGCTGAACCAGAGCGAGCGAGCGCAATTGCTGGTGGAGTGGAACGACACGACGACCGCTTATCCGCGAAACAAACGGGTGGATCAATTGTTCCGGGAAACGGCGCTGCTTTATCCTGAGCGACTGGCGGTCGTTGCGGGAAATCAGACGCTTACGTACGCGGAATTGGAGCGCCGGGCCAACCAGACAGCCAACTACTTGCAACAAAAAGGAGTGCGGCCGGGTGCGCTCGTCGGCCTCTGCGTCAAACGTTCGCCGGAAATGCTGATCGGGATGCTCGGCATACTCAAGGCTGGTGGAGCCTATGTGCCGCTCGATCCTGATTATCCAGAGGAGCGTCTGGCCTACATGATGGGCGACGCCGGAATCACGGTCTTGCTGACGCAGGAGCAGCTCATGCCCGGCTTGCCGTCAGGGGAACGGACTACGATTGCCCTGGACCGCGATTGGCCGCAGATTGCCAAGGAGAGCGAGCAGGCGCCTGACGTGGACACGACAGCGGAAAGTCTCGCTTACGTGATCTACACATCCGGTTCAACCGGACTGCCAAAAGGGACGCTTGTCGTTCATCGCGGCATCGTTCGTCTCGTCAAACAAACGGATTACGTGACGATCACGGAGCAAGACGTGTTCCTGCAAGCATCCACTGTGTCGTTCGATGCGGCGACCTTCGAGATATGGGGCAGCCTTTTGAACGGGGCGAAGCTCGTCCTGCTGCCGCCAGAACTGCCGTCGCTCGCAGAAATCGGGCAAGCGATCCAGTCGCACCACGTGACGACACTTTGGCTGACAGCCGGGCTGTTCACGCTGATGGTCGACCATCACAAGGAATATTTGTCCGGGGTTCGCCAACTGCTCGTCGGCGGAGATATCGTATCCGTTCCGCATGTGAAAAAAGCGCTGGAAATCGCAGGGCTGACGGTGATCAACGGGTATGGCCCGACCGAAAACACGACATTCACCTGCTGCAACCCGGTCACGATTATGCCCGAATCGGCCCACACTTTCCCGATCGGCCGTCCGATCAAAAACACGACGGCATACGTGCTCGATCGTCACATGCAGCCCGTTCCGATTGGCGTGACTGGCGAGCTGTACATCGGCGGCGACGGTCTGGCGGAAGGCTACCTGAACCGCCCAGATTTGACGGCAGAGCGGTTTGTGCCCAATCCGTTTGCAACTGATCAGGCGGCACGTCTTTATCGCACAGGCGACCTGGTGCGCTACTTGCCGGACGGTCTGATCGAGTTCATCGGGCGGCTCGACAACCAGGTAAAAATTCGCGGGTTCCGCATCGAGTTGAGCGAAGTGGAAGCGGTCTTGGCCAAACACCCGGCAATTACGGCCTCGGTGGTGATCGTCCACGAAAATGAGGCGGGCATGAAGCAGCTCGTCGCCTACGCAGTCAAGGACGCCGAGCAAGAGCTTGGGACAGCCGAGCTGCGCCAGCACTTCAAAGCACACGTACCGGACTACATGGTGCCTGCCGCCTTTGTCATGCTGGATGCTTTGCCGCTTACTCCGAACGGAAAAGTGGACCGCAAAGCGCTGCCAGCCCCTGTTTTGGAACGCAGCCGGGAAGAGGACGCATTTGCAGCGGCTACAAGCCATGTCGAACAAACGCTGGCAGACATTTGGTGCGCTGTACTGCGCATGGACCGCATCGGCATTCATGATAACTTTTTTGAGCTTGGAGGAGACTCGATTCTCAGCATTCAAATCGTCGCCCGCGCGAACAAGGCCGGCATCCATTTGACTCCCAAGCAATTGTTCGATCAGCAAACCATTGCCGAGCTGGCAAAAGTTGCAGGCCAAAGTACAAAGGTGGACGCAGAACAAGGGAACGTGACGGGCGAGGTGCCGCTTTTGCCGATCCAGACATGGTTTTTCGAGCAAGAGCAACCGACGCCGCACCATTGGAACCAATCCATGCTGCTGCAAGTGAACGAGCCGTTGGAGGAAGAGTATTTGAGCCAAGCCGTTGCCCAACTGCTTGCTCATCACGACGCGCTCCGCTTGCGCTACACCTTCGCAGACGGACAGTGGAAGCAGACGTATGCCGACGTCGATTCGGAAGTGCCGCTGCAAGTGGAGGATTTGTCCATGAGTCCGCCAGCCCAGCAGGCGCGGAAGATCGAAAAGCTCGCACAGCAGGCCCAAGCAAGCCTGGATTTGCAGAACGGGCCGCTGCTGAAAGTCGTCTACTTCGATCTCGGGTACGACCGACCAGGCCGCCTCTTGATGGTCATTCATCACCTGGCAGTCGACGGTGTCTCGTGGCGCATCCTGATCGAAGACTTGCAAACAGCGTACGGGCAAGCGGAAAAAGGCAACAAGATTCAACTGCCGCCGAAAACGACCTCTTACAAGGCATGGGCAGAAAAATTGCATAAATACGCGTCCTCTGAGCGGATGCTGGTTGATCAGGATTACTGGCTCAAGGCGGCAGACGAACTGGCGGGTCACCCACTGCCCGTGCATGACTGGGCGGAAAACACAGAAGCAAACGGCCGGATGTTGACGATCCACCTGGAAGAAGAAGAGACGGACGCCCTGCTGCAAAAAGTTCCATCCCGCTACCGCGTGCAAATCAACGATATTTTGTTGACGGCGCTGGCGTTGGCATACGGCAAATGGACGGGCGAGTCCGCGCTTTTGGTCAATCTCGAAGGACACGGTCGCGAAGAGTTGTTCGAGGACGTCGACCTTTCGCGCACCATCGGCTGGTTTACGTCGATGTACCCGCTCCTGATTCAACTGGAGCCAAACACGTCTTCCGAGGATGCGCTTGCGGGAGTCAAAGAAAAGCTGCAACAAATTCCGCACAAAGGTCTCGGCTACGGCCTGCTGCGCTACGTGGCGCAAGACCCTGAACTGGTCGAAAAGCTAAAGGCGATTCCGCAAGCACCGCTCAGCTTCAACTATTTGGGACAATTCCACCAGGCAGCAGATGCGAAAGCGCTTCTGGCATACGCGGAAGGCGAGCGAGGCGCAAACAGCAGCCCGGACAACAGACGGACTCACTTGATCGATGTCGTGGGGGCCGTCACCGAAGGCAAGCTCGGCCTCAGCTTCCTCTACAACGGAAGACTGTACAGCGAATCGCATATCGAAACATTTGCCCGTCACTACACGGACGCTTTGCAATCATTGATCCAGGCGGAGAAACAAAGCTACAGAGCGGAAGACTTCGAGGATGCAGACTTGAGTCAGAGCGCTTTGAACAAGGTGCTCGCAAGGTTAAAAAATAGAAAGGGGAATGAACTCCATGGGGGATCTCACTGATCTATATACGCTAACCCCACTGCAAGAAGGCATGCTGTTCCACTCGCTGTACTCGGAAGGATCGGCTTACATGATTCAAACTACGGCGATTCTTACAGGCGAGCTTGACATCGTTCCCTTTGAAAAAGCGTGGAAGAAAGTGATTCAGCGCCACTCGATCTTGCGTACCGGATTCATCTGGGAAGAGACGGAGAAGCCGCTGCAGGCGGTCTTCGAAAGCGTTCCTTTTTCCATCCGGCAAAAAGACTGGTCGTCATACGGAAGTGACGAGCAGGAGAGCATGCTGGCGGCGTTTTTGCAAAATGAAAAAGCGGCGGGCTTCGACTTGAGCGAAGCCCCGCTCATGCGCGTGACGATCATCAAGCTGGGCGAAGCCGTACACCGACTGATCTGGAGCTTCCACCACCTGCTGCTGGACGGTTGGAGCAGCCCGATCGTGTTTCAGGAAGTTCTCGATTTTTATGAAGCGTACCGCCAAGGCAAAGACTTGCGACTGCCGCAGGCAAGGCCATTCAAAGACTACGTCTCCTGGCTCCGCCGTCAGGACAAGACGGCGTCCGAGCAGTTTTGGCGCGAGTTTTTGGGGCCGATGGAAAATCCTACGCCGATTCCGTTCGAATCGCACGCCAAGCGCACCGCGGGCCATGAGGGACTGGAAAAGCAGATCGGGGAAGCGACCCGCGCTCTGACTCCACAAGTGACCAAAGCGCTTGCCAAACTGGCGCGAACGAATAAAGTCACGGTCAACACGATCGTGCAAGGGGCATGGGCGATTTTGCTCAGCCGGTTGAGCGGCGAGGAAAACGTCGTGTACGGAGTAACCGGCTCCGGCCGTCCGAGCGACCTGCCTGGCGTCGAGCAAATGGTCGGGATGTTTATCAACACGTTGCCGATGAAAGCGAAGATCGAACCGGAGCAATCATTGGCTGACTGGTTCAAAGCTTTGCAGGAACAGCAATCCAAAGTGCGCCAGTATGAATACACGTCGTTGGTCGACATTCAGGGCTGGACGGACGTTCCGCGCGGGACACCGCTGTTCGAGAGCATTTTCGTATTCGAGAACTATCCGCTTGGCGAAGAGGACGAGAAAGAAGTCGGCTTTACCATTTCCGCTGTACAGCACTTCCAGGAGGTGGATAATCCGCTTACGGTTGTCGGGATTCCGGGTGATTCGTTCAGCATCAAAATGATGTATGCGACAGACCGCTTTGAACAAGCGGCGATCGAACGAACACTCGACCAGTTGGCGCTTATTTTGGAAGCTATCGTCGACAATCCGGAGCAGTCCCTGTCTGCGCTGTCATTGCTCCGTCCCGAAGAAAGACAGCATCTGCTTGTCGGACTGAACGACACGGCAACCAACTATCCGAGCGACAAAACGGTGCACCAGTTGTTTGCGGAAACGGCAGCCCGGCACCCGGAGCGCATCGCCGCAGTTGCGGGTGATCAGCAATTGACCTATGCCGAGCTGGAAGCGAAAGCGAATCAGCTTGCCAACTACTTGCAAAAGCAAGGCGTGGAAGCAGGCACTCTCGTCGGGCTGTGCGTCGACCGTTCGCTGGATATGCTCGTCGGTCTGCTCGGCATTTTGAAAGCAGGCGGAGCGTATGTGCCGCTCGATCCGGCTTATCCCGAAGAGCGTCTTGCCTTCATGCTGGCAGATGCGAAAATTTCCATTTTGCTGACGCAAAAGCATCTAGGCAAGCAATGGAAAGGACGCAAGCGCCGCACGGTCTATCTCGACCGCGACGCGAAAAAGTGGGCAGCGGAAAGCCCGCTTGCGCCTGCTGTGGATACGACAAAAGACAGTCTCGCCTACGTCATTTACACGTCCGGTTCGACAGGCACGCCAAAAGGAGTTCTCGCCGTGCATCGCGGCGTCGTTCGCCTGGTCAAAAACACGAACTACGTCACGATTAGCGAAGCGGACGTATTCCTGCAAGCGTCTACGGTTTCGTTTGACGCGGCTACTTTTGAAATCTGGGGCGCATTGTTGAACGGAGCCAAGCTGGTGTTGATGCCGCCGGATTTGCCATCCCTCGATGAACTCGGAGAGGCGATTGTGCAGCACAAAGTAACGACGCTTTGGCTGACGGCAGGGTTGTTCTCGATCATGGTCGACCATAACGCGGACTATTTGCGCGGGGTGCGCCAACTGCTCGTCGGCGGCGATGTCGTCTCTGTTCCGCACGTGCGCAAAGTGCTGGCATTAGGCGGAGTGACGGTGATCAACGGCTATGGCCCGACGGAGAATACGACTTTTACGTGCTGCTATCCTGTCACGGAGTTGTCCGAAGATATTACTTCCTTCCCGATTGGCCGACCGATCAGCAATACGACCGTGTACGTCTTGGACAAACACAAGCAGCCTGTCCCGTATGGAGTAGCAGGCGAGTTATACATAGGGGGAGACGGCCTTGCTCTTGGTTACTTGAACAATCCGGAGCTGACCGCAGAGCGGTTCGTGGAGAATCCGTTCGACCCGCAAAAAGGATCGCGTCTGTACCGGACGGGCGATCTGGTGCGCTACTTGCCGAACGGCACGATTGAATTTATCGGGCGGATCGACAACCAGGTGAAAATCCGCGGTTTCCGCATCGAATTGGGGGAAGTGGAGGCAGCGCTTGCCTTGCACCCGGAAGTGAGTGAAACGGTCGTGATGGCGCGGGAAAATGACCGGGGCGAGAAGCATTTGACAGCGTATGTGACGGTTGCCAAAGACGATGCGCCAGAAGTTGCCGATTTGCAGGCATGGCTCAAAACGAAACTGCCTGAATACATGGTGCCTTCTGTTTATGTGTTCCTAGACGCGATGCCGCTGACAGCAAACGGCAAGATCGACCGCAGACGCTTGCCGGAGCCGGAGTGGGGGAACCGTTCAGAGACAAAAGCATACACGGAGCCGCGCAATCAGGCGGAAGAGCTGATCGCAAGCATATGGTCGCAGGTGCTTGGAGTCGAAAAAGTGGGGATTCACGATAACTTTTTCGAGCTTGGCGGTCACTCCCTTTTGGCGACACGGGTCATTTCCCGGCTGCGCGAAGTGTTTGGAGTCGAGCAGTCTGTGCGCTCGATTTTTGAGCACCCGACGATTGCCGCGTGGAGTGAACAAACGGCCGCTCTTCAGCTGGGAGAGCCGGGCACGGATGGCAGCTCGACTCAGATTCAGCCTGTGCCAAGAGATGGCGCTTTGCCGCTGTCTTTTGCCCAGCAACGCTTGTGGTTCTTCGATCAGTTGATGCCGGACAACCCGATGTACAACATCCCGTTTGCGCTCCGTTTGCAGGGGGAACTCGACGTCGCAGCATGGGAAAAAAGCTTGCAAGCGATTATCGCCCGTCACGAAAGCTTGCGTACGACGTTCACTGACATAGACGGACAAGCCGTACAGGTGATTCATCCGCAACTGGACTGGAAACTGGATACCGTGGACTTGCGCGACCGTTCCAGCGAGGAAAAGCAGCAAGCAAGCGCGCGTCTGGCTGCTGACGATGCCGCCCGGCCGTTCGATCTGCGCCAAGGTCCGTTGATGCGCGCGACGATGATCCGGACAGAGGAGCAAGCGCACGTCTTTTTGATCAACATGCATCACATTGTTTCTGACGGCTGGTCAGTGGGTGTCTTCCTGCGCGAGTTGTTTGCCCAATACGAAGCGTACAGCAAAGGCGAAGTGCCGCAGCTTGCGCCAATGCCGATTCAGTATGCCGATTTTGCCGCCTGGCAGCGCGAGTGGCTGGAGGGCGAAGTATTGGAGCAGCAAGTCGCCTACTGGAAAGAGAAGCTTGGCGGGGCGGAACCGCTGCTCGCTTTGCCGACAGACCGACCGCGTCCTGCCGTGCAAAGCTACGAAGGGGCGACTTACACGACGAGCTTTTCGCACGATTTGCTCGCTAAATTGAAAAAGCTCAGCAAGGAAGCCAACACGACCTTGTTCATGACATTGCTCGCCGCTTTCCAAACGTTGCTGTATCGCTACAGCGGTCAGGAAGACATCGTCGTGGGCAGTCCGGTAGCTGGACGCAATCGTCAGGAAACCGAGAAATTGATCGGCTTCTTCGTCAACACGCTTGCTTTGCGCACGAACTTGTCAGGAGATTTGCCCTTTACCGAATTGCTGGCGCGGGTGCGCGAAACAGCGCTGGCAGCTTATGCGCATCAAGATGTGCCGTTTGAAAAGCTGGTCGATGAACTGCAACTGGAGCGCAGCCTCAGCTACTCGCAGCTGTTCCAGGTCATGTTCGTTCTGCAAAACTTCCCGCTGGAGGACGTCGAGACAGCAGGTCTTCACGTTGCGCCAGTGGATACCGAGAGCCATCTGACGACTTCCAAGTTCGACCTGACTTTGACGATGCGAGAGAAGGAAGACACCCTCGTCGCTGCATTTGAGTACAGCACGGACTTGTTCGACCGCACGACGATTGAGCGAATGGCTGAGCATTTGCAACATTTGTTGGCGTCGATCGTCACGCAACCGGAAGCGTCGCTCGATCAGCTTGCCCTCCTCGGCGAGAGCGAATGGAATAGGCTGGTGGTGGAGCAAAACGAGACAGCCACCGACTATCCGCGCGACAAAACGGCGCACCAACTGTTTGCAGAAACAGCAACCCGGCACCCGGAGCGCATTGCCGCAGTTGCGGGTGATCAGCAATTGACCTATGCCGAGCTGGAAGCGAGAGCGAATCAGCTTGCCAACTACTTGCAAAAGCAAGGCGTGGAAGCAGGCACTCTCGTCGGGCTGTGCGTCGACCGTTCGCTGGATATGCTCGTCGGTCTGCTTGCGATTTTGAAAGCAGGCGGAGCGTATGTGCCGCTCGATCCGGCTTATCCCGAAGAGCGCCTCGCCTTCATGCTGGCAGATGCCAACGTATCGATTTTGCTGACGCAAAAACATCTAGGCAAGCAATGGAAAGGACGCAAGCGCCGCACGGTCTATCTCGACCGCGATGCGAAAAAGTGGGCAGCGGAAAGTCCGCTTGCGCCTGCCGTGGATGCGACAAAAGACAGTCTCGCCTACGTCATTTACACGTCCGGTTCGACAGGCACGCCAAAAGGGGTTCTCGTCGCTCATCGCGGCATCGTCCGCCTGGTCAAAAACACAAACTACGTCACGATCACCGAAGAGGATGTATTCCTGCAAGCGTCTACGGTTTCGTTTGACGCGGCTACTTTTGAAATCTGGGGCGCGTTGTTGAACGGAGCCAAGCTGGTGCTGATGCCGCCGGATTTGCCATCCCTCGATGAACTGGGCGAAGCGATTGTGCAGCACAAAGTAACGACGCTTTGGCTGACGGCAGGCTTGTTCTCGATCATGGTCGACCATAACGCGGACTATTTGCGCGGGGTGCGCCAACTGCTCGTCGGCGGCGATGTCGTCTCTGTTCCGCACGTGCGCAAAGTGCTGGCGCTGGGCGGAGTGACGGTAATCAACGGCTACGGCCCGACGGAAAACACGACTTTTACGTGCTGCTATCCTGTCACAGAGCTGGCGGAAGATATTACTTCCTTCCCGATTGGCCGACCGATCAGCAACACGACCGTGTACGTCTTGGACAAAAACAGACAGCCCGTTCCGCTGGGCGTGGCTGGCGAATTGTATATAGGCGGCGATGGGCTTGCCAGCGGTTACTTGAACAACCCGGAACTGACCGCAGAGCGGTTCGTCGACAATCCGTTCGACCCGCAAAAAGCTTCGCGTCTGTACCGGACGGGCGATCTGGTGCGTTATTTGCCAGACGGCGCGATCGAGTTTATCGGGCGGATCGACAACCAGGTGAAAATCCGCGGTTTCCGCATCGAATTGGGCGAGATCGAGACGGCACTGCTTCGCCATCCGGCTGTGCAAGAAGCGTTTCTCATGGTGCGCGAGGATGCCCCTGGCGACAAACGGCTTGCCGCTTACCTCGTTTTTGCAGGCGGCCAAACCGTCGAGCCTGTCGAGATGCGTTCGTATTTGAAAGATAAGCTGCCTGAGTACATGATCCCGTCCGCTTTCGTGCAGATGAACAGCTTCCCGTTGACTCCGAACGGAAAAGTGGATCGCCGGGCGCTGCCGACTCCCGAGTATGCGCGCAGCGAGGCCGCCAGCGGTTATGTCGCTCCTGCAACGGAGCTGGAAGTGAAGCTTGCGGATATATGGAAAACGGTGCTGGGTGTCACTGATGTGGGCATCCACGACAACTTTTTTGAACTGGGCGGCGATTCGATTCTCAGCATCCAGATCGTGGCCCGGGCCAACCAGCTCGGGATTCGGCTCACGCCAAAGCAACTGTTCGAAAACCAGACGATTGCCGAATTGCTGCGCGTCGTGGCGGATTCCAGCCAGTTGCCCCATACGAAATGGGAAAACGAACAGGGCATCGTGACGGGAAATGTGCCGCTTACCCCGATTCAGAAGTGGTTTTTTGCAGCCGACCAACCGTCGTTGCACCATTGGAATCAATCTTTGCTGCTGACCGTTCAGCAACCCGTTGACGTATCCGTGCTGGAGCGTGCCATCGCAAGCTTGCTGTCCCACCACGATGCGTTGCGCATGAGCTTTTCTTTCGTGGATGGCGCGTGGACGCAGCAAATGAACGGACTTGGCGACCACACCCCGTTCCGTTGCGTGGATTTGTCCGACCTTTCGACACAAGAACAAGAGCAGGCAGCCCGCCTGGAGGAAATCGCCAGCGAGGTGCAAGCGAGCCTGAATATTGCGGAAGGCAATGTCGTTCAAGCCGTGTATTTCAATCTGGGTGAACAGAAAGCGGGCCGATTGCTGCTCGTCGTTCACCACCTGGTCGTCGACGGCGTCTCGTGGCGCATTTTGCTCGAAGATTTGCAGCATGCCTACGAGCGATTGGCGAATGATGCAGACGTGTCGTTCCTGGCGAAAACGACTTCGTTCAAAATGTGGGCGGAAAAATTGGCTGCCTATGCCGACTCGGATACGCTAGAGCAGGAAAAAGCGTACTGGCTGCAACAAAGCAGCGGCGGAAGCCCGCTTCCGGTCGATCATCCGTACGAGCCGAACGAGAACACGGAAGCGGCTGCGAAGCAAGTGACGCTTTCGCTTCGGGCAGACGAGACGCGCGCCTTGCTGCATGAGACGCTTACCGCTTACCGCCTGCAAATCAACGATGTATTGCTGGCCGCTTTGGCGAAAGCGATGCAGCGTTGGACAGGGCAAAAGACGTTGCATGTCCATCTGGAAGGGCACGGACGCGAGGAAATCATCGAAGGTGCGGATTTGTCCCGGACGGTTGGCTGGTTCACGAGCATGTATCCGGTACAGCTTGACTTTGACCAGTCGAAGCCATGGGGGCATGTGCTGAAAGCAGTCAAGGAGCAGCTGCGCCACATTCCGCAAAAAGGCATCGGCTACGGCATCCTGCAATACCTCAGCAATGATGACGAGTGGAAAGAGCAACTGCAAGCCCATACGAAGCCGGAGATCAGCTTCAACTACCTCGGGCAGTTTGACCAGGTAGTATCGGCTGGCGCGAAGTTCGCCATGGCCGAGGAGTCGCGAGGGGCGAATATCGCCGCAGACGCGATTCGCGCTCATTTGATTGATGTAAACAGCGCCATTTCCGGGGAGCAATTGCATATCACCTGGATGTACAACGCGAACATCCATAACCAAGAAACAATCGAAGCGCTTGCCCGTGATTACATGGAGTCTTTGCGCGAGATTATGGAACATTGCCGATCAGAAGAGGCAGGGGGCTACACCCCATCCGATTTCCCGTTAGCGCGACTGGATCAGCGCGCCATCGACAACTATGTGGGCCGGGATCGCTCGATCGAGAACGTCTATCCGCTGACGCCATTGCAGGAAGGAATGCTTTTCCATTCCTTGTACGAACATGCGGGCGGAGACTACGTGGTTCAGTTTTCCATGACGATGCACCATGTCGAGGTCGACGTCTTCCGGCAGGCGTGGCAAAAAGTCGTGGATCGCCACTCCATTTTGCGTACATCGTTTATTTGGGACGGGGTGTCCACGCCGCATCAGATCGTTCGCAAGCACGTCCAGGTTGTCGTGGATGAACAAGATTGGCGGCATGTGCCCGCCGATCAGCAGAAAGCGGAGTGGGACGCCTTTTTGGAGGAGGATCGCAAGCGCAGCTTCGCGATCACAGAACCGCCGCTCATGCGCTGGACGTTGCTGCGCATCAGCGATACGGCCTATCGGTTTATTTGGAGCTTCCACCACGTCTTGCTTGACGGCTGGAGCGTGCCGCTGGTCATGAAAGACTGGTTCGCTGCCTATATGGCTCTGGCTGACGGAAAAGACATTCAGCTCGGCGCTGTCCATCCGTTTTCCCAGTACGTCGCGTGGATTCAGCGTCAGGACCTGCAAGGGGCTGAACGCTTCTGGCGCAACCATCTGAAAGGGATCTACGCACCGACACAAGTGAACTTCGGGCAGACCGTGCAAGCTGTCGGGGAGACGAAAAGCTACGACGAGCGCAGCATCCGCTTCTCCGCAGAGCGGACGCGAGAGCTGCAAGCTTTTGCCCGCCAGCATCAGGTGACGCTGAACACATTGGTGCAAAGTGCCTGGGCGATGATCCTCGGCACGTACAGCAAAGAAGCAGATGTCGTATTCGGAGCAACCGGATCAGGTCGTCCTGCCGATTTGCCTGGCGTAGAAAACATGGTGGGGCTGTTCATCAATACGTTGCCGATTCGCGTGACGCTGGACCCCGGCAAAAAAGTCCGGGAGTGGCTGCGCGAACTGCAAGAGCTGCAAGTGGAGCTGCGCCAGTACGAATACACGCCGCTGGTCGACATCCACGGCTGGAGTGAAATGGCCCGCAACGCTCCGCTGTTCGAGAGCATTTTCATCTTCGAGAACTACCCGATTGACGAGTCGGTCAAAGAAGTCGATCACAGCTTCCAGATCGCGGATGTGGACTCGGTCGAGCAGACGAACTACCCGCTTACGGTTGTTTGCGGCCCTGGCGCCGAGTTTCTCGTGAAAATCAAGTTCGACCAAAGCCGATTTGACGGTGGACGCATCGAACGCGTGCTGGAGCAAATGACGCTTTTGCTCCAATCGATGACCGCCAACCCGGATCAGCTGTTGGCTGACGTGAACATGATTAGTCAGAGTGAACAAAAGCAGGTTTTGATCGAGTGGAACGAGACGAAAGTGGACTATCCGACCGGGCTTTGCGTGCAGCAAGCCTTTGAACAGCAAGTGGAAAAGACGCCGGATGCCGTGGCGCTCATCTACAAAGACGTGGAGCTGACGTACGCCGAGCTGAACCAGCGGGCAAACCAACTGGCGCATCAGCTGCTCGCGCAAGGAGTGAAGCCGGACACCTTGGTCGGCATCTGCGTCGAACGCTCCCCGGAAATGATCATCGGAATTTTCGGGGTGATGAAAGCAGGAGCTGCCTACGTGCCAATCGACCCGGCTTTGCCGCAAGAGCGCATCGCCTACATGGTCGAAGATTCGCAGGCGAGCATTTTGCTGACGCAGCAATCTTTGGCTGAGCTTTTGCCGGAAACAAAGGCTCGCGTGATTTGCCTGGACGGTGATTCGCTGGCAAATGAGCCTGTTGCCAATCCGGCAAGCGAGGTAACGGAGCAAAATCTGGCTTATGTCATGTACACATCTGGTTCAACCGGATTGCCAAAAGGGGTCATGGTGGAGCATCACAGCGTGGTGAATCTGGCTCATGCCTTGATCGAGGCGTTCCGGATTCAGCCATCCAGCCGCGTCTTGCAGTTTACGTCGTTCAGTTTTGACGTGTCTGTGTCCGAGATCGTCATGGCGTTGCTCGCAGGTGCGGCCTTGGTGATCGAGGATCGCGAAGTGCTTTTGCCTGGCCCGGAATTAATCTCGGTTTTGCAACAAAAGCGCATCACGACAGTCTCGATGGTGTCTTCGGTTCTGGCGGCACTGCCCGCCGCCGATCTGCCTGATTTGCAGACGCTGATCGTGGGCGGAGAAGCACCGAGCCGCGAGCTTGTCGCCCGCTATGCGGATCGTCGTCAGTTTTTCAACTGCTACGGGCCGACAGAGGCAACGGTTTGCTCCACGATGATGCTTTGCAACGCGGGGATGAAGAGCGCGCCGATCGGTCGTCCGCTCGCCAACGCGACCTTGTACGTGCTGGATGCGAATCAAAAGCCTGTACCTGTAGGGGTGCCCGGCGAGCTGTACATCGGTGGAAAAGGACTGGCGCGCGGCTACTGGAATCGCCCGGAGCTTACCGCAGAGCGCTTTATCGCGCATCCGTTCGGAGCAAAAGGAGAGCGTCTGTATCGCACGGGCGACCTCGTTCGCTATTTGCCAGACGGCAACCTTGAGTTCCTCGGACGCATTGATACCCAAGTGAAAATTCGCGGGTACCGCATCGAGCTGGGCGAAATCGAAAGTGCGCTCAGCCAGCACCCGGCGATTCAGGAAGCGGTTGTCATCGCATGGGAGCAGCGTCTGGCCGCGTATATGGTGGCAGCGAGCGAAGCACAACCAGCGGCAGAGGAGCTTGCCCGTTACTTGAAAGAGACATTGCCCGACTACATGATCCCGGCAGGCTTTGTCTTTATGGACGCGATTCCGCTCACGGTGAACGGAAAAGTCGACCGCAGAGCATTGCCCGCACCGGATTGGGGGATTTTGGCGACACGTCAAGAGTATGTCGCGCCGCGGACGCCGACGGAGGAAATGGTAGCGAATATATGGGCGCAACTGCTTTCCGTCGAGAAAATCGGCGTGCATGACGATTTCTTTGAGCGGGGCGGACATTCGCTCCTGGCGACACAAGCGATTTCCCGCTTGCGGCAAGCATTTGGCGTAGAATTGCCGCTGCGCATGCTGTTCGATCACCCGACGACGGCGGCGATCAGTACACAGATTGCGTCCCTTTTGCAAGGGGAAACCGCTCTTCGCAGCCAGCCAATCGTGCCAGTGCCGCGCGACCAGCATGTACCGCTTTCGTTTGCGCAACAACGGTTGTGGTTCCTGGACAGGCTGATCCCGAACAGCTCCCTGTACAACATCCCGTCTGCTGCCCGTCTGCACGGGGAACTGGATGTCGAGGCGTGGGAACGCAGTCTCAAGCTGCTGATCCAGCGTCACGAGAGCTTGCGGACGACTTTTTCGGATCGAGACGGGGAAGCGGTGCAAATCATTCACCCGGCAATCGAGTGGAGCCTGGGCCGAGTGGATTTGCGCGAATGGGCCGAAGCTGAGCGCGAAGCGAAGGCATTGCAGCTCGCGATAGAAGATGCCAAGCGGCCGTTTGACCTGGAGCGCGGCCCGTTGCTGCGGGCGAGTTTGCTCGTCATGGCTCAGCAAGAGTACGTCTTTTTGCTCAACCTGCACCATATCGTTGCGGATGGCTGGTCGATGAACGTATTCATGGAAGAGCTTGTGACCATATACGAAACATTGTCTGCCGGAGAAACGCCACAGCTTGCCGAACTGCCGCTGCAATACGCTGACTATGCCGCATGGCAGCGCGATTGGCTGCAAGGCGACGTGCTGGAGCAGCAGCTTGCGTATTGGAAAGCAAAAGTTGGTGGCGCAGAACCGCTGCTTGCCTTGCCGACAGACCGTCCGCGTCCGGCCGTGCAAAGCCACAAAGGAGCCATGCATACAATCACGCTTCCGGCAGAGCGGCTTGCGGCTTTGAAAACACTCAGCCGGGAAGAAGGCTCGACTTTGTTCATGACCTTGCTCGCTGCCTTCCAGACCTTGCTTTATCGCTACAGCGGCCAAAGCGACATCGTCGTCGGCAGTCCGGTCGCGGGACGCAACAGACAGGAAACCGAGTCGCTGATCGGCTTCTTCATTAATACACTGGCGATGCGCACGGACCTGTCCGGTGAACCGACCTTCCGCGATTTGCTTGGAAAAGTGCGCGAGACGGCGCTGGAAGCGTACGCCCATCAAGACCTGCCGTTTGAAAAGCTGGTCGATGAACTGGAGTTGGAACGAAGCCTCAGCTACTCGCCGCTGTTCCAGGTGATGTTCGTTTTGCAAAACATCCCGATGGACGCCCAAGCGCTGTCGCACATTCGCCTTGAGCCGTTCCACATCGGTCAAGAGGGAGTCAGCGCGAAGTTTGACATCACCTTGACCACGGTCGAATTGCCTGCAGGGCTGATGGCGACCTTCGAATACAATACCGATCTGTTTGATCCGGCGACGATTGAGCGCATGGCGGGCCATTACGCCAACCTGCTTGCAGCTGTTTCGGTCAATCCGCTGCAACCGATCACTGCCATTCCGCTTGTCAGCGACCAGGAGCGTAAGCAAGTGCTTTTCCAATGGAACGATACGAGCGTGCCGTCAGAACGCGATACGTGCGTGCATGAGCAGGTTGCCCGAATCGCGCAGCAGCTGCCGAATCAACTGGCAGTCGTCTCGGACGAAGGACAGATCACCTATGCCGAGCTGGATGCCAAAGCGAATCAAGTAGCGAATTACTTGCACAAGCAGGGAATTACCTCTGAAACGCTTGTCGGAGTTTGCCTGGATCGCTCCATCGACATGCTCGTCGCTCAGCTGGGGATACTCAAAGCGGGCGGTGCCTACGTCCCGATGGACCCGGCGTATCCGCAAGAGCGGCTCGCATTCATGATGCAAGATGCCGAGATGCCAGTCGTATTGACCCAGGAGCATCTGCTTGCGCAATTGCCAGAGGCGAGAGCGACGTTCCTTTGCCTGGATCGCGATTGGAGTCTCATTGCAGAAGAGAGCGACGTGGCTCCGGTGATCGCTACAAACCGCGACAATTTGGCTTACGTCATTTACACGTCTGGTTCGACCGGAACGCCAAAAGGGGTAGAGATCGAGCATGCTGCCTTGTTAAATCTCGTCTCTTGGCACCAGCGCGCGTACGAGGTGGGCGCAGAAGACCGGGCGACGCAAATTGCCGGGACAGCTTTTGACGCTTCTGTCTGGGAAATCTGGCCGTATTTGACAAAGGGAGCGACGCTGTACCTCCCGTCTGAAGAAATCCGTCTCGTGCCGGAGCAGCTGCGAGATTGGCTCGTCGCGTCAGGCATCACCATCAGCTTTTTGCCGACGCCATTGGCGGAACGGTTGCTGACCTTGGAGTGGCCGAGCGATGCCAAGCTGCGCTACATGCTGACAGGGGGAGACAAGCTGCACGACTACCCGCCGGCAACGCTGCCGTTTGTTTTGGCGAACCAATACGGGCCGACGGAAAACGCCGTCGTCGCCACGGCAGGCATCGTTCCGGCAGCAGCGGGCCAAGTATCCGCGCCATCAATCGGCCGTCCGATCGACAATGTGCAGGTGTACGTGCTCGATGAAAAGCTGCAACCCGTGCCGATTGGCGTAGCGGGAGAGCTGTACATCGCCGGAGACAGCCTGGCGCGCGGTTATTTGCATCGCCCTGACTTGACCAGAGAACGCTTCATCGCGAATCCGTACGGGCAAAAAGCGGGCGCGCGCATGTACAAGACCGGGGACCTTGTCCGCTACTTGCCGGATGGAAACATCGAGTTCATCGGACGCGCTGACGACCAGGTGAGCATTCGCGGCTTCCGCGTCGAACTCGGTGAAATCGAAACGGCTCTGTACAGCCACCCGGCGGTCAAAGAAACGATTGTCCTCGTTCGCGAAGACATGCCGGGGATGAAGCGGCTTGTCGCCTATATCGTGCAGCGAGAAGGGCAGGAAGGACAAGCCGTTCAAGCAGGCGACTTCCGCAGCTACTTGAAGGAACTGTTGCCTGAGTACATGGTGCCAGCGGCTTTTGTCTTCATGGCTGACCTGCCGCTGACTCCGAACGGCAAAGTGGATCGCCGCGCATTGCCAGCGCCTGATCTGTTCAATAGCGAGGCGGACGGCACTTATGTAGCTCCGGCAACCGAGCTGGAGATCAAGCTTGCGCATATATGGAAAAATGTTCTTGGATTAGCGGATGTTGGGATACACGATAACTTTTTCGAACTGGGTGGCGACTCGATTCTGAGCATCCAGATCGTGTCCCGGGCCAACCAGGCGGGGATTCGCCTGACGCCGAAACAGCTTTTGGCAAACCAGACGATTGCGGAATTGGCAAGCGTCGCTACAGTGACGGACGAAAGCGAAGCAACAAAACTGCCGAATGAACAGGGCATCGTGACAGGTGACGTGCCGCTCACGCCGATTCAAACGTGGTTCTTCGCCTCCGAACAGCCGTCTGTGCACCATTGGAATCAATCCTTGCTTTTGACGGTGCAGCAGCCTGTGGATTTGGCTGTTTTGGAGCGCACCATCGAGTGCCTGCTCGCTCATCATGACGCATTGCGCATGCGCTATAGCCGGACAGAGCAAGGCTGGACACAGCGGATTGAAGGACTTCCCGAGACAATTCCTTTCCGCAGCGTCGACCTTTCCGCCTTCCCGACGACGGCGGAGCAAGAGATGCGACTGGAGGAAATAGCCAGCGAAGTGCAAGCGAGCCTCGATCTGACTGAGGGGCCTGTTGTCCAAGCGGTTTACTTCCAGCTAGGGGCCGAACAGCCGGGCCGTCTGTTGATCGTCGCTCACCATCTTGTGGTAGACGGTGTATCTTGGCGCATTTTGCTCGAAGACTTGCAAACCGCTTACGAGCAATTGGCAAAAGGACAAGCGGTGCAGCTTGCGGCGAAGACGACCTCGTTCAAGACGTGGGCCGAGCAATTGCGATTGTACGCGACGTCCGAAGCGCTTCGTCAGGAAAAAGCATTTTGGCTGGAACAAATGGACGAGGTAAAACCGCTGCCGATTGACCGCATCTTCGAGCCAAGCGAAAACACGGAAGCGACCGTTAAACAAGTCATGCTTTCCTTGAACGCGGAAGAGACTCGCGCCTTGCTGCAAGATACGCTCTCGCCATATCGTCTGCAAATCAATGACGTGTTGCTTGCCGCTTTGACCAAAGCGCTCCATCGCTGGACAGGCGAGCAGACAGTCGCGATTCATCTGGAAGGGCATGGGCGCGAGGAGTTGATCGAGGGCGCAGACTTGTCCCGGACGGTTGGCTGGTTTACGAGCCTGTACCCGGTACAGCTTTCGGTCGACCCGACGAAGCCGTGGGGAGACACGCTGAAAGCGGTCAAGGAACAGTTGCGCAGCATTCCGAACAAAGGCGTCGGTTACGGCATTTTGCGTTATTTGAGCGAGGATGCGGAACTGCAAAAACGTCTGGCAGAAAAGGCGCAGGCAGAAATCAGCTTCAACTACCTCGGACAGTTTGATCAGGCAGTTGTACCCGAGTCGAAATTCGGGATGGCGCAAGAAGCGAGAGGCGCCAATGTGGGGCAGCAGGCGATTCGCCAGCACCTGCTCGACGTAAACAGCGTGATTGCAGGGGAGCAGCTCCACGTCACGTGGATGTACAGCGAAAACATTCACGAGGAAGCCACGATCCAGCAGCTTGCCCACAACTATTTGGAAGCGCTGCGTGAAATCATTGCGCACGGCCAGTCCGAAGCGGCAGGCGGCTATACGCCATCTGACTTCCCGCTTGCACGGATGGATCAGCGCGCGCTCGACAAGTATTTGGGACAAAATCGCTCGATCGAAAACGTCTATCCGCTAAGTCCGTTGCAAGGCGGCATGTTGTTCCACTCTCTGTACGAGCAGGAGGGAGGAGACTACGTCGTTCAACTGGCGATGACGGTGGAAGGACTGGATGTCGAAGCGTTTGAGCAGGCGTGGCAAAAAGTCGTGGATCGCCATTCGATTTTGCGCACCTCGTTTATATGGGAAGGCTTGACGGAACCGCATCAAGTCGTCCGCAAGCAAGTGAAGGCGTGCGTGGAAAAAATCGACCTGCGCCATCTGACGCCTGACCAGCAAAAAGCGGAGCTGAGCGAATACTTGGCGGCTGACCGCCGACGCAGCTTCGAGATCGCTGTGGCACCACTCATGCGCTGGACGCTGTTCCGGTTGAGCGAGAGTGCGTATCGCTTCACATGGAGCTTCCACCACGTCTTGCTCGATGGCTGGAGCATCCCGATTGTGCTGAAAGACTGGTTTAGCGCTTATTTGTCTCTGGCAGAAGGAAAAGAAGTCGCGCACAGCTTTGTTCAACCGTTCGCTCATTACGTAGAGTGGGTACAGCGGCAAGACTTGCAAGCCGCCGAACAATTTTGGCGTGAGCAGCTTGCAGGCTTTTACGAGCCAACTCCACTGGCGATGGGCAACAGCACTGGCGGCCGGGCTGATTTGCCAAAAGGGTACGAGGAGCAAGAAATTCGTCTGGCGAAAGACGCGACCGCCCGCTTGCAAGCTTTTGTCCGCTCGCACCAGTTGACGCTGAATACGTTGGTGCAAGGGGCGTGGGCGCTGATGCTTGGCCGCTACGGCGGAACGGATGACGTCGTCTTCGGTGCGACAGGGTCCGGGCGTCCCGCCGATCTGCCTGGCGTAGAGAGCATGGTGGGACTTTTCATCAACACTTTGCCGATTCGCGTTGCTTTGGATGCGAACCAATCCGTTCGGGAATGGCTGCGCGGCATGCAGGAGCAGCAAGTGGAGCTTCGCCAGTATGAGTACACGCCATTGGTCGACATCCAGGGCTGGAGTGAAATGACGCGCAACACCGCCTTGTTCGAAAGCATTTTCATTTTTGAAAATTACCCGATCGGGGAGTCGGTGAAAGACGAGCAGCACCAGTTGCGCTTGTCTGACGTGGAGACGATCGAGCAGACGAACTATCCGCTTACGGTCGTCTGCGGCCCGGGCGAAGAGTTGATTGTAAAAATCAAGTACGAGCAAAACCGCTTTGCGCCTGAGCAAATCGAGCGCGTGTTGCAGCAGATGTCTCAGTTGCTTCAGGACATGACAGCAAAGCCGGAACAACGTCTCCAGGACGTGTCGATGATCAGTGAGCGCGAGCGCCAGCAAGTTTTGGTCGACTGGAACGAGACGAGCGTGGCCTACCCGCAGCAGCTATGCGTCCATCAGGCGTTTGAACAGCAAGTGGAAAAGACGCCGGATGCCGTTGCTCTCGTCTACAAGGACGTGGAACTGACCTATGCCGAGTTGAACGAGCGGGCAAACCAGTTGGCCCACCGATTGCTTGCTGAAGGGGTAAAACCGGATGAGCTGGTAGGCATTTGCGTCGAGCGTTCTCCGGAAATGATCGTCGCTTTCCTCGGCGTGATGAAAGCAGGGGCAGCTTACGTTCCGCTCGACCCGGCGCACCCGCAAGAACGGATTGCCTACATGATCGAGGATTCGCAGGCGAGCGTTTTGTTGACGCAGGCTTCACTTACAGACAGACTGCCAGCTTCGTCCCGTCAGGTCATTTGCCTGGACAGCGACGAATTGGCGAACGAGCCTGTCACAAACGCGGAAACGAGCGTCGGCGAGCACAATCTCGCTTACGTGATCTATACGTCCGGCTCGACCGGATTGCCAAAAGGCGTAATGATCGAGCATCGCAGCGTGATCAATTTGGCCTATGACTTGATCCGCCATTTCCAGATCGATGCGACCAGCCGCGTCCTGCAATTCATCTCGTTCAGCTTCGACGTGTCGGTCTCGGAGATCGTCATGAGCCTGCTCGCCGGAGCGACACTCGTAATCGAGGATCGCGAGTCGCTTTTGCCGGGACCAGAGCTGATCCGGGTGCTCCAGGAGCAACGAATTACGACCTTCGCGATGGTTTCCTCTGTGCTGGCTGCCTTGCCAGAAGCAGATTTGCCAGACTTGCGGACGATCATTGTCGGAGGGGAAGCGCCAAGCCGGGAGCTTGTCGCCCGCTACGCTACAGGCCGTCAATTCATCAACTGCTACGGACCGACCGAAACAACCGTCACGGCTACGCTCAAGCATTGCCAGGACGACGGCAAAAATCCGCCAATTGGCCGCCCGATCGCCAATACGACGGTCTACGTGCTGGACGCTCATCTGCAACCTGTGCCAATCGGTGTGCCAGGTGAGCTGTACATCGGCGGAAAAGGGGTAGCGAGAGGTTACTGGAACCGTTCCGAGCTTACAGCAGAGCGCTTTATCGCGAACCCGTTCGGCCAAGCAAGCGAGCGACTGTACCGGACGGGCGACCTGGTGCGTTACTTGGAAAACGGCGAGCTGGAATTTCTCGGCCGGATCGACGACCAGGTGAAAATCCGCGGCTACCGCATCGAGCTGGGGGAAATCGAAAATGCGCTCAGACAGCATCCAGCGGTGCAAAATGTCGTCGTGATCGCACGGCAGGAGGGAGCGGGAGACAAACGTCTGGCGGCTTATCTGGTCGCCGCGACCGGGCAGCAGCCGGATGAAGCAGAGCTTGTCCGCTACTTGAAGTCGACCTTGCCGGAATACATGGTGCCAGCAGGCTACGTCTGGCTGGAAAAAATTCCGCTCACGGTCAACGGAAAAGTGGATCGCCGCGCCCTTCCAGCTCCTGACTACGGACATGCCGAGACAGGCAAAGCGTACGTGGCGCCGCGCAAGCCGATCGAAGAAATCGTGGCGAACATTTGGGCACAAGTGCTTTCTGTAGAGCGCGTCGGCGTTTACGATGATTTCTTTGAACTGGGCGGACATTCGCTTTTGGCTACGCAAGCCGTCTCCCGTTTAAAAGAAGCATTTGGCGTCAATGTCCCGCTGCGCACGCTGTTCGAACATCCAGATGTGGCCGGAATGAGCGAAAAGCTTGCCGGGCTGCTAGAGGAGCAATCAGGCGTCACCAGCATTCCGCTCGTTCCTGTACCGCGGGACAAACAGTTGCCGCTGTCTTTCGCCCAGCAAAGGCTGTGGTTCCTGGATCGCCTGATGCCGGACAGCGCCTTGTACAACATCCCGTCTGCCGTACGGATTCAAGGGCAGCTCAACATCCGGGCATGGGAGCGCAGTCTGCAAACGATCATCGAGCGGCACGAAAGCTTGCGCACGACTTTCACCGACATCGGCGGAGAAGCGGTGCAAGTCATTCACGAGATGATGGAATGGCGTCTCGTTGAAATCGACCTGCGCGATTTGCCGGACGAAGAGCGCGAAGCTGCGGTACAGCGTCTGGAAAAGGCAGAGGCAAGCCAGCCGTTCAACTTGCGTACAGGACCTTTGCTGCGAGCTACGCTGATTCAGACAGGCGAAGAAGATTTCGTCTTCCTGCTCAACATGCACCATATCGTCTCTGACGGTTGGTCGATGAGCATTTTCATGGGAGAGCTTGCGACGATTTACGAAGCGCTCTCCAAGGGAGATACGCCGCAGCTCGCCGAAATGCCGCTGCAATACGCCGATTTTGCCGCGTGGCAGCGCGAATGGCTGCAAGGCGAGGTGCTCGAACAGCAACTGGCTTACTGGAAAGAAAAACTGGGGGCCGCCGAGCCGATGCTGGCTTTGCCGACAGATCGTCCGCGCCCGGCTGTGCAAACGCATCACGGAGCCTTGTACACGACGGCGTTCCCGCTGGCGTTGACAGAAAAGCTGCACGCTTTAAGCCGCCAAGAAGGCGCGACGCTGTTCATGACGTTGCTTGCGGCGTTCCAGACTTTGCTCTATCGCTACAGCGGTCAAGACGACATCATCGTCGGCAGCCCGGTCGCCGGACGCAACAAACAGGAAACCGAGTCGATGATCGGCTTTTTCATCAACACCTTGGCGATGAGAACGGACATGTCCGGCGCACCTACTTTCCGCGAACTGCTGGCGAGAGTACGCGATACGGCGCTGGAAGCCTACACCCATCAAGACCTGCCCTTTGAAAAGTTAATAGACGAACTGGAGCTGGAGCGCAGCCTGAGCTACTCGCCGCTTTTCCAAGTCATGTTTGCCCTGCAAAACTTCCAGATGCTGACCCGTGAATTTGAGGGCATCGAGATCGTGCCGTTTGAAAGCAAGAACGAAGCCGTCATGTCCAAGTACGACATCAGCCTGACGATGGCGGAAACGCAAAACGGCTTGGTCGCTACGTTTGACTACAACACCGATCTGTTCGACCACAGCACGATCGTGCGCATGGTCAATCATTTCCATCAGCTGCTGGAGGGCATCGTCGCCCGACCGGACAGCTCGATTCAGGCGTTGCCGCTGCTTGCGACAGGTGAGCGCGAGCAGCTTGTATCCGCTTGGAACAACACGGCTGCCGCTTACACGTACGAGCAAACCGTGCACGAGCTGGTTGCCGCTATGGCCGAAAAAATGCCGGAGCAACTGGCGGTCGTCTTCGCCGAAGGCTCGCTCACGTACGCACAACTGGATGCAAAAGCGAACCAGTTGGCGAACTACCTGCAACAGCAAGGGATTACACCAGAGACGCTCGTCGGGATTTGCGTCGAACGCTCCAGCGAGATGATCGTCGGACAACTGGGCATTCTCAAGGCGGGCGGCGCGTTTGTTCCGATGGACCCAGCCTATCCGCAAGAGCGTCTGGCTTTCATGATGGCAGACACAGGCATGCCGTTTGTGCTGACGCAAGAACGCTTGCTGGAAACATTGCCTGCGGGCGATGCCGCGTTCATTTGCCTCGATGCGGACTGGGAGGTCATTGCCGAAGAGAGCACGCAAGCGCCGGAAATGGCAGCGACAACCGACCAGCTCGCCTACGTGATCTACACGTCCGGCTCAACCGGAACGCCAAAAGGGGTAGAGATCGAGCACCGCGCTCTGTTGAACCTCATTTATTGGCACCAACGTGCCTACACCATCACGCCAGATGATCGGGCATCGCAAATCGCGGGAACAGCCTTCGACGCCGCTGTCTGGGAAATTTGGCCGTACATGACGGCAGGAGCCACGCTGTACTTGCCGCAGGAAGAGATTCGTCTCATCCCGGAAAAACTGCGCGACTGGCTCGTTGCCGAAGGAATCACGATCAGCTTCCTGCCGACGCCATTGGCAGAGAGCATGCTGTCTGTTGACTGGCCGTCCCATGCTGCCTTGCGTTACGTGCTGACAGGCGGCGACAAGCTGCATCATTACCCGGCGGAGCATGTGCCGTTTACGCTGGTCAACCAGTACGGCCCTACGGAAAATGCGGTCGTCGCCACAGCAGGCATCGTCGCGGTTCAAGCTGGTCAGGTCACTCCGCCTTCGATCGGCCGACCGATTGACAACGTGCAAGTGTACATTTTGGACGAACAGCGCCAGCCAGTGCCGATTGGTGTGACAGGCGAGTTGTACATTGCCGGCAGCAGCTTGGCTCGCGGTTACTACAAGCGTCCTGATCTGACGCAGGAACGCTTCGTCGACAATCCGTTCACAGCGAATCGCGGGGCGAAAATGTACCGGACGGGGGATCTCGTGCGCTATTTGCCAGACGGCCAGATCGAATTTATCGGCCGCTCCGACGACCAGGTGAGCATCCGCGGTTTCCGCGTCGAGTTGGGCGAGATTGAGAGTGTGCTGTATCAGCACCCAGCGGTCAAAGAGGCGATCGTTCTTGCCCGCGAAGATATGCCGGGCGTGAAACGACTGGCCGCCTATGTCGTGGTCGCAGAAGACGATGCGGAACAAGCTGACGATTTGCGCGGCTACCTCAAGGAGAAACTGCCGGAATACATGGTGCCAGCGGCCTTTGTCACGCTGAAAGCTCTGCCGCTCACGCCAAACGGCAAAGTAGACCGCCGGGCCTTGCCTGTGCCGGAGTACACAGCTGCTGATGGCGAATATGTAGCTCCAGAGACGTTCGTCGAAAAAGTTTTGGCGCAAATATGGAAGGAAGTGCTCGGAGTCGAGGAAGTCGGGATTCACGACAACTTCTTTGAACTCGGCGGCGATTCGATCCTGAGCATTCAGATTGTGGCCAGAGCAGGGCAGTCCGGCATCCGCCTGTCGCCCAAGCTTTTATTCGAAAATCAGACGATTGCCGAGCTGTCGCATGCTGTGGGAGATTCGGTCAACATTTGCGCGGAACAAGGTCTTGTCACAGGCGAAGTGCCGCTCCTGCCGATTCAGCACTGGTTCTTCGAGCAAAAACTGGCGGATCGCAACCATTGGAACCAATCCGTCCTGCTCACCGTTCAGCCGATCGATCCGGAGATTTTGAAACAAGCCTTTTATCACTTGCTCGGTCACCATGATGCCTTGCGTCTCCGTTTCTACCATCAAAATGGAGCGTGGAAGCAGGCGGGCGCTGAGTGGACCGATATCATTCCGTTTTATGTGGTGGAGTTGGGAGATTTGCCAGCGAACCAGCAAGTGGAGCAGATCGAGAAGCTGTCCGGGGAAGCGCAGGCAAGCTTGCACCTGGCAGATGGCCCGTTGCTCCGCGCCGTTTACTTCGACATGGGCGCAGGGCAGGAAGGCCGTTTGCTGATCGTCATTCACCACCTGGCAGTCGACGGGGTGTCATGGCGAATCATCACGGAAGACTTGAACAAGGCGTGCAACCAGCTTTTGCAAGGCAAGCAGGTACAACTGCCGCCGAAGACAAGCTCCTACAAATATTGGGCGGAAAAACTGGTCGAGTACGCCGCGTCCGACAGTCTCACGGAAGAGGCCGACTACTGGCTGAGCCGTCTCGATACAGAGGTGGCTGCTCTGCCAAAAGATTACGAGCACGGTCAAAACCGCGAGCTTGCAGCCAGAACCGTTTCCGTCGCCTTGACGCAGGAAGAGACGAAAGTGCTGTTGCAAGAGCTGCCAGCCGTCTACCAAACCCAGATCAACGACGTCTTGCTGACTGCCTTGGCAGAAGCGGTCTTCGTCTGGACGGGCAATCAGACCACTTTGGTGCATCTGGAAGGGCACGGACGCGAAGACATTTTTGACGATGTCGATCTGTCCCGGACAGTCGGCTGGTTCACGAGCATGTACACGATTTTGCTGGATACGCGGGGAACAAGCTCGCTTACAGAAGCGCTGCAAATGACGAAAGAACAGTTGCGCAGCATTCCGCACAAAGGAATCGGCTACGGCATCCTCCGTTACTTGAACAAGGAAACGGCGGAGAAGTTCAAGTCTTTGCCCAAAGCGCAGATCAGCTTCAACTACCTCGGCCAGCTGGATCAGGCGGTTCGTGACACGGACTCCCTGTTCGGCTTTGCCAGCGAAGCGAGAGGCGACAACTTCAACCGCAACTCGGATCGCCAACACCTGCTCGATTTCGGGTGCTCGGTCGTCGGTGGTCAACTGGTGGTGAGCATCGCCTTCAGCAAAGAAATTTACCGCAAGGAAACGATCGAAGCGCTGGCAGATTACTACATCACTGCCTTGCGCCAATTGCTTGCACACGCAAAGACAGACAAAGCCGCCGCACCAGCCCAATCGGCTGCGAGCAACTTGTCCGAATTTGGCTGGGATGACGAAGAGATTGCCGACTTGCTTGATCTCATCCAAGACAAGTAAGGCATACAACCTGCCAGGAGGCGTCAAACGCCGGCGCCTCCTTTGGCAAATTTTTATGGGAGTGAGCAGGAGAAGATGAATAACATTGAAACGTATTATCCCGTTACTCCTTTGCAGCAGGGCCTCATTTTTCACAGTTTGCTGGAGCCGGAGTCCGGAGCCTACATCGTGCAGATGGGGTTGAAGCTGCAAGGTCCTCTGAATATTCCGCTGTTTGAACAAGCGTGGCAGTGCCTCGTTGACAGGCACGCGATTTTTCGCACCAGATTCGTTGGCGGAAAAGTAAAAGAATACGTCCAGGTCGTCTTGAAGGATTTGAAAATTTCCCTGGTCGAACACGATCTTATTCATCTTTCTTCCTCTGAACAAGAAGCGTTTCTGCACCATTTTGCCAAAGAAGACCGCAAACGCGGTTTCGATATCGAGCAAGCGCCGTTGATGCGGCTGAATGTGTTTCATCTGGACAGTGATACCGTTCATTTTTTGTGGACGTTGCACCATGTATTGATCGACGGATGGAGTATGCCGCTTGTTTTCGGGGAAGTGTTTGCGGCGTACGAGATGCTCAGCAAAGGGCAGCCGCTGAGCCTCCCTCCGGTCAGAGCTTACCGCGATTACATTGTCTGGCTGAAAAAGCAGGATTTGCAGCAGGCGGAAGCGTTTTGGCGCACCTATATGCAAGGTTTTACCGAAGCCACGCCGCTTTCGTTCGGACGAGCCTACAAAAATCCGTACCTCGATCAAAAACAGTATCGGGAGCTGGATTTGACCGTCAGCGAGCAAACTTCCAAAGCGCTGCAAACATTGGCTCGCCAGCACCGCCTGACGGTCAATACGATCGTGCAAGGCGCGTGGGCGCTGTTGTTGAATCGCTACAGCGGCCAGGATGACATCGTATTTGGAGCCACCGTTTCGGGACGCCCGGCTGACTTGCCCGGAGTCGAGACGATGATCGGCTTGTTTATCAATACATTGCCAGTCCGCGTGCAAGTCAACGCGGAAGAGAGCGTCATCAACTGGCTCAAAACGCTGCAACAGCAGCAAGCGGATTTTCGCCAGTATGAATACACCCCGCTTGTGGAAATCCAGGGGTGGAGCGACGTCCCGCGCGGCCAGTCTTTGTTCGAAAGCATTCTCGTTTTTGAAAACATGCCTGTCGGAAAATCGGGAGGCGGGGAAAGCGCCATCTCGATTGTGGACGTCTATTCCGAGGAGCAGACCAACTATCCGTTTACGCTGGTTGCGGCTTCAGGCAAAACGATCGACATCAAAGTCAAATTCGATGAAAGCCAGTTTGAGCTTGCGGCGATTGAGCGGGTAGTCGACCAGCTTCATTCGCTCTTGAGCTCGATTGCAAAAAACGCGAAGCAGCGGATTGGCGATCTGTCCCTGATCAGCGAGAGCGAGCGGCAACAAGTTTTGGTCGAGTGGAACCAGACGGCAGAGGATTACCCGAGCGGGCTTTGCATTCACCAAGCTTTTGAACAGCAAGCAGAAAAGACGCCCGATGCAGTAGCGGTCGCCTATAAAAACAGAGAGCTGACCTACGCGCAGCTGAACGAGCGGGCAAACCAACTGGCGCATCGGCTTATCCGCAAAGGGGTCAAACCGGATACGCTCGTCGGCATTTGCTTGGAGCGTTCCCCGGAAATGATTATCGGAATACTCGGGGTCATGAAAGCGGGAGCCGCCTACGTGCCGATCGATCCCGCCCATCCGCAGGAACGCATCGCCTATATGGTTGCCGACTCACAAGCGAGCGTATTGCTGACCCAGCAGTCGCTGCTGGAGATTTTGCCAGCGACAGCCGCACACGTGATTTGCCTCGACAGCGATCTTTTGGCGGATGAACCTGTTGACAACGCGTCTTCCGAGGTGACGGAGCAAAACCTTGCTTACGTGATCTACACGTCGGGCTCTACCGGATTGCCAAAAGGGGTCATGATCGAGCACCACAGCGCGATCAATTTGGCTTATGCGCTGATCGACGCTTTTGACATTCAGCCGACCAGCCGCGTTTTGCAATTCACCTCGTTCAGCTTTGACGTGTCAGTTTCCGAAGTTGTAATGGCTCTGCTCGCGGGTGCGACACTTGTCATCGAGGATCGGGAGTCGCTTTTGCCAGGCCCTGAACTGATTCAGGTTTTGCAAGAGCAACGCATTACAACCGTCTCCATGGTGTCTTCCGTTCTGGCGGCTTTGCCTGATGCTGATCTGCCTGACCTGCACACCTTGATTGTCGGCGGAGAAGCGCCGAGCCGCGAGCTTGTGGCACGCTATGCGCCAGGCCGTCAGTTTTTCAATTGCTACGGGCCGACAGAAGCAACCGTTTGCTCCACGATGATGCTTTGCCAGGCCGGGATGAACAACCCGCCGATTGGCCGCCCGATTGCCAACGCAACCGTGTACGTGCTGGATGCCAACCTCAATCCCGTTCCCGTCGGCGTGCCAGGGGAGCTGTACATCGGAGGCAAAGGCTTGGCTCGCGGCTACTGGAACCGCCCCGAGCTTACAGCCGAGAGCTTTATCCCGCATCCTTTTGGCACGGCAGGCGAGCGGCTTTACCGGACAGGCGACCTCGTTCGCTATCGGCAAGACGGCAATCTCGAATTTTTGGGTCGCATCGACCATCAGGTGAAAATTCGCGGCTACCGCATCGAATTGGGCGAGATTGAAAATGCAATCCGGCAGCACCCTGCCGTACAGGAGGCTGTCGTCATCGCCCGCGAAGAAAAAGCGGGAGACAAGCGTCTGGCCGCCTATCTGGTGGCAGCGGGAAAAGCACAGCCGCCCGCAGAGGAGATCGCGCTTTTTCTGAAAGAGACGCTGCCTGAATACATGGTTCCGGCTGGTGTTGTTTGGCTCGATGCCATTCCGCTCACCGTCAACGGAAAAGTAGATCGCCGCGCGCTGCCCGTCCCGGATTGGGGCCAGCTTTCCACGAAGCGGGAGTATGTGGCGCCGCGCACGCCTACAGAGGAAATGGTAGCCAACATCTGGTCGCAAGTGCTTTCGGTAGAGCGGGTCGGCAGCTTCGACGACTTTTTCGAGCTTGGCGGGCATTCGCTGTTGGCTACGCAAACCGTTTCCCGTCTGAAAGAAGCGTTTGGCGTCGATTTGCCGCTGCGTGTGCTGTTTGAATGCTCGACAGTGAACAAGCTGAGCGAATGGATCGCGGCTGCTGGCGAAGACAAATCTGGGCTGTCGCGCATCCCGCTCGTTCCCGTTTCCCGCGATCGGCATTTGCCGCTTTCTTTTGCCCAACAGCGCTTGTGGTTCTTTGATCGGTTGATGCCAAACAGTGCGCTCTACAACATCCCGACAGCTGTACGCTTGCAAGGGGAGCTGGATATGGACGCTCTGGAGCAAAGCTTGCAGACGATCATCCAGCGTCACGAAAGCTTGCGCACGACGTTCACGGACCATAACGGAGAAGCCGTGTCGGTGATTCACCCCGAGATCGACTGGAAGCTGGAACGGATCGATCTGCGCGAACGGTCGGAGGAAATGCGCAATGAAGCAGGACTGCGCTTGGCGAAAGAGGAGGCGAACAGGCCGTTTGACCTCGTCACAGGCCCGCTCATGCGCGCGACGATCATCCAGACAGACGAGCGTGATTTCATCTTCCTGTTAAATGTGCATCATATCATCGCCGATGGCTGGTCGGCAGGCATTTTGATCCGTGAATTGTTCCATTGCTATCAGGCGTTTGCCAAGGCGGAAGCTCCGCAACTGGCTGAATTGCCGATTCAATACGCCGATTATGCTTACTGGCAGCGCGAATGGCTCACAAGCGATGTTTTGGACGAGCAACTGTCGTACTGGCGGGCGAAGCTTGGGGGAGCAGAACCGCTGCTTGCCTTGCCGACAGATCGTCCTCGTCCCGCTGTGCAGTCTTATGCAGGCAGCAGCATCTCGTTGTTGTTCGATGACGAGCTGAGAGCGAATCTCCTTGCCTTGAGCAAAAGGGAAGGAACGACGCTGTTCATGACGCTGCTCGCAGCCTTCCAAGTGTTCCTGTACCGCTATACAGGCCAGGACGACATTCTCGTCGGCACGCCGGAAGCGGGCCGCAGTCGCCAGGAGACAGAAGGATTGATCGGCTTTTTCATCAACACACTCGTCATGCGAACCGACTTGTCAGGCGAGCCGAGCTTCAAAGAAGTGCTTGCCCGCGTGCGGGAGACGGCTTTGGGCGCGTATGCCCATCAAGACTTGCCTTTTGAAAAGCTGGTCGACGAGTTGAACGTGGAGCGCAGCTTGAGCTACTCGCCGCTGTTCCAGGTGATGTTTGTCCTGCAAAACATTCCGGTTCAGGCAGACGCGCTGGATGGAATCCGCATTTTGCCGCTGGAAGGCAGCCAGCAGGTCGAGACGACCAAGTTCGATCTCACCTTGACGATGGCAGAAGCGGCAAACGGTTTGGCGGCGACGTTCGAGTACAACACGGCGCTGTTTGAGCGAAATACGGTGGAGCGGATGATCGGGCACTTTAGCTCGTTGCTGAAAGCCGTTGCTGCCAACGCGAACCAGGCGATCACTGCTTTGCCGCTGATGAGCGAAGTGGAGGAGCAGCAGCTGGTCCTGGAATGGAACGATACGGCTGTGGCCTACTCCACAGAGCAGCTTGTCTATGAGCTGGTGGCACAAGTGGCCCGCGACATGCCAGACCAGCCTGCTGTCGTCACGCGTGATCAACTCCTGACGTACGGACAACTGGAAGCCAAAGCGAACCAGTTGGCGCACTATTTGCAAAAGCAAGGCGTGGGTCGAGGCAGTCTGGTCGGCATTTGCGTCGAGCGTTCTGTCGAGATGGTCATCGGGCAGCTGGCGATCATGAAAGCGGGCGCTGCCTACATCCCGATGGACCCGGCGTATCCGAAAGAGCGTCTCGCCTTCATGATGCACGATGCGAGCATGGCGATTGTGCTTACGCAAGCAAAACTCAGGCAAAAACTGCCCGCAGACACGAGTCGGCTGATTTGCCTGGACGCCGATTGGGAGACGATTGCGCAAGAGCCTACAGCAGCTCTGGTCAACACAACTGCCGCAAGCGACCTGGCCTACGTCATCTACACATCCGGTTCGACTGGCACGCCAAAAGGAGTCGAGATCGAGCACGCCGCTCTCTTGAATCTGATTTTCTGGCATCAGCGGGCGTATGACGTCACGGCGACAGACCGGGCATCGCAAATTGCCGGGACAGCTTTTGACGCATCCGTCTGGGAAATTTGGCCTTATGTAACAAAAGGAGCCACCTTGTATTTGCCGGAGGAAGAAATCCGGCTTGTCCCGGAAAAACTGCGTGACTGGCTCGTCGCTTCGAACATTACCGTAAGCTTTTTGCCGACGCCGCTGACGGAGAGCATGCTCGCTTTGGAGTGGCCGGGCGATACTGCGCTTCGCTACATGCTGACAGGCGGAGACAAGCTGCATCACTACCCGTCAGAGAAGATTCCGTTCACTCTCGTAAACCAATACGGCCCTACTGAAAATACGGTCGTGGCGACGGCGGGCATCGTTCCGAAAGAGGCAGGGCAAACGGCCGCTCCCACGATTGGCCGTCCGATCGACAACGTTCAGGTGTACATTCTCGATGCCCATAGGCAGCCTGTTCCTGTAGGCGTTTCCGGTGAACTGTACATCGGCGGAAGTTCCCTTGCGCGCGGTTACCTGAATCGTCCCGATTTGACGCAAGAGCGCTTTGTCGCTCATCCATTCACGGAGAAAGCAGGGGCACGTCTCTATCGCACAGGAGATTTGGTGCGCTCCTTGCCGGACGGCAGTATCGAGTTCATCGGTCGTGCCGACGATCAGACGAGCATTCGCGGATTCCGTGTGGAGCTGGGAGAAGTGGAAACGGCAATTGTTGCCTTGCCAGCGGTAAAAGAAGCGGTCGTCACCGTTTGCACCGACAAGCAAGGGACGAAGCGCCTGGCTGCCTACCTCGTTTTGGAGGAAGGGGCGGCGCTTGCGACAGGCGACATTCGCAAAGCGCTCAAGGAAACATTGCCGGATTACATGGTTCCGGCATTTTTCACCCAGCTGGCGTACTTGCCGCTCACGCCAAACGGCAAGGTAGACCGTAAAAATTTGCCTGCGCCGGATTTCCAACGTCCGGAGCTGGAAGGAGAGTTCGTCTCGCCTTCGACAGAAAAAGAACGGCGCTTGGCGGCCATCTGGAAAGACGTGCTCGGGATCGAACAAATCGGGATACACGACAATTTCTTCGAGCTGGGCGGCGACTCGATTCTCAGCATCCAGATCGTGTCCCGCGCGAATCAGGCAGGGTTGTCGCTTGCGCCGAAGCAGCTGTTCGAATACCAGACGATCGCGGAACTGGCGGAGATCGTGGAGGAAAAAGCAGCAGTGCAAGCGGAACAAGGAGCCGTCACAGGCGAGCTGCCGCTTTTGCCGATTCAGAAGTGGTTCTTCCAGCTTCCTTTGGCAAACCGCGATCATTGGAACCAGTCCGTGCTGCTTTCCATTCAGGCTGGCATCGATCCTGCGGCGCTGAAACAAGCGGTCGGACAGCTCATGTTCCAGCACGATGCTTTCCGCATGCGCTATACACAAAGCGAAAGCGGCTGGCTGCAAGCGATGGATGCGCCAAGCGAGACGATTCCGTTTCGCGTGGAAGATTTGTCCCAGCTTGCACCAGAGGAACAAGCCAGTGCCATCGAAGCGATTGCCAACGAGACGCAGACGCAACTGAATTTGCGTGCCGGGCAAGTCGTGCAAACCATCTACTTCCATCTCGGAAAAGAGGTGCCGGGCCGCCTCCTGATCGTCGCCCATCACCTGGTTGTAGACGGCGTGTCGTGGCGGATCATCCTCGAAGACTTGCAGCATGCCTACCAGCAAATCGCCGCAGGTCAAGAGGTGAAGCTGCCAGCGAAAACTACGTCCTACAAAGAGTGGGCGCAAGAACTGGAGCGCTACGCGCATTCCGAAGCGTTCAAGCATGAAAAAAGCTATTGGCTGTCCAAGTCCTCCGTCCATTCGGCTGAACTGCCCGTAGACATGCCAGATAGTGCGGAAAATACGGAAGCGACAGTCAAGTCCGTTCATTTTTCCTTGACCGTCGAAGAGACGAAAGCACTTTTGCAGCAGGTGCCGCAAGCGTACCGTACCCAGATCAATGACGTCTTGCTGGCCGCTTTGGCCAAGGCGCTCGGTCAGTGGACGGGCAAACGTTCGGTGTTCGTCAACGTCGAAGGACACGGACGCGAAGAACTGGCGGAACATCTGGATTTGTCCCGCACCGTCGGCTGGTTCACCAGCATGTATCCGGTACACCTGCAATGGGACGAGACATTTTCGGTGAGACGGGCGCTTTTGACAACGAAAGAAGAACTGCGCGCCATCCCGAACAAAGGACTTGGCTACGGCGTGCTCCGCTACCTCCATGCGGAACCGGAGATCGTCGATGCCATATCCCGCATACAAGCCGACGTATTGTTCAACTACATGGGCAAAATTGATCAGATCGTCGGCAGCGATTCCTTGTTTGGCTCGGCACCTGAGTCCAGCGGAGCGAATCTTTGCCCGAGCGCGCAAAGGCATCACCTGCTCGACGTAAACAGCGTAGTGGCAGGGGAACAGCTCCACGTGACTTGGCGGTACAGCGAGAAGCTTCATCGAGAGAGTACGATTGCGGCAGTAGCGGAGAGCTTCATGGCTGCCTTGCGCGAGATTGTCGCCCATTGCACACTGCCGGAAGCAGGAGGGTACTCCCCGTCCGACTTCCCGTTGGCTGTACTGGAGCAAAAGCAGATCGACAAACACATCGGTTTCGACCGACAAATCGAGGATGTGTACACGTTGTCTCCGCTTCAGCAAGGGATGCTGTTCCATTCCTTGTACAGCCAGGACAGCGGCGATTACGTCGTGCAATTTGCGGTCACGTTCCAAAACCTGGACGTGTCTGTCCTGGAAAAAGCGTGGCAAAACGTGCTGGATCGCCACTCCATTTTGCGGACGCACTTCGTTTGGGAAGGACTGAGCGAGCCGCACCAGGTCGTGCGAAAAGACGTGAAAGTCACGCTCACCAAGGAAGACTGGCGCCACCTGCAAGCAGATGTGCAGGACGAGATGCTGGCCGCTTTCCTGGAAGAAGACCGCAGACGCAGCTTCGATATTGCGCAAGCGCCATTGTCTCGCTGGGTCGTCTTCCAGACCAAAGACGAGGAGTATCGCTTCGTCTGGAGCTTCCATCACGTTTTGCTTGACGGTTGGAGCGTTCCGATCGTGTTGAACGAACTGCTTGCCCACTATGCTGCAATCAGCGAGGGGCGAGAAGGAAAGCTTGTGCCTTCGCAGCCGTTCTCCCAGTACATTGCCTGGCTGAAGCGCCAGGATAGGGAAAAAGCGAAGCCATTCTGGACAGATCAGCTAAAAGGCTTCCACGAGCCGACTTCTTTGGGAATGGGCAAAAATGTTGCCGCTTCGCAGCAGAAGCAGTACAAGGAGCAAAGCGTCCTTTTGTCAGAGGAAGCGACCGAGCATTTGCAAAGCTTCACGCGCGAGCATCAGCTGACGCTCAATACACTCGTGCAAGGGGCATGGGGCTGGATTTTGGGAAGCTACAGCGGGGAAGAGGAAGTGCTTTTCGGGGCGACAGGTTCAGGGCGTCCGGCTGACCTTCCCGGTGTCGAGACGATGGTCGGTTCGTTCATCAATACGCTGCCTGTGCGGGTTCCGTTGCAGACGGATGCGACTTTGCTTGCCTGGCTGAAAGACTTGCAGCGACGACAGCTGGAAATTCGCGAGTACGAATACACGCCGCTGTTCGACATCCAGGGCTGGAGTGAACTGCCGCGCGGGTCTGCGCTGTTTGAATCGATTCTCGTGTTTGAGAACTATCCGACTGTGCAAGCAGCCAAAAAAGGCGAAGACGAGGCTGCATCTGCGACATCCGGCGTTTCTCTGGAAATTCACGATGTAGCGGCAGTCGAGCAAACGAACTATCCGCTGACGTTGGTCGCAGCGCCAGGCAAACAAGTGGCGTTCAAGTTGAAGTATGACCAGGATCGCTTCGATGACGCCATGATCGAGCGCGTGTTGAACCAGATGACCCGTCTGATGGTCTATATGAGCAAATCGCCGGAGCTGCGTCTGAATGACGTCGCGTTGATGGATGAAGACGAGCGCAAGCAGGTACTGATCGACTGGAACCGCACGGAAAAAGAGTATCCGCGCGAGCTTTGCCTCCATCGCGCCTTTGAACAGCAAGCGGCGAAAACGCCCGACAACATTGCGCTTGAATACAAAGAGCAAAGCTTGAGCTACGCCGGACTGAACGAGCGGGCAAACCAGCTGGCTCATCTGCTGCTCGCCCAAGGCGTTAAGCCTGACACGACTGTAGCGATTTGCGTGGAGCGCTCCATGGAAATGATCATCGGCATTCTCGGTGTGCTGAAAGCGGGAGCTGCCTATGTCCCGATTGATCCTGCGCATCCCGAAGAACGGATCGCCTACATGCTGGATGACTCGCAAGCGGTCGTCGTGCTGACCCAAGCGGGACTTGCGGACAAGTTCACGCAAGCGGCAGCTCCGGTCATTTGCCTGGGCGAGAAGCTGTTCGCGGATCGTGCGCATGTAGACGTGGACAACATTCAGACGGATGTTGCGTCCACGAATCTCGCTTATGTCATCTACACATCAGGTACGACCGGGCTGCCAAAAGGGGTAGCTGTCGAGCATCGCAGTGCGATGAACATGGTGCAGGCGTACATCGCCTATTTCGGATTGGACGAATCCAGTCGCGTCCTGCAATTCACCTCATTCAGCTTCGACGTCTCGGTTTCGGAAATTTGGCAGGCGCTGCTTTCAGGCGGGACGCTGGTCATCGAAGATCGCGAGTCGCTGTTGCCAGGGCCGGACCTCGTCCGCACGTTGCGCGAGCGCCGCATCAGCAAAGTATCGATGGCATCCTCCTTGCTGGCTTCGCTACCTGTGGCGGAATACCCGGATCTCGCCGTGCTGGAAGTAGGAGGAGATGCTTGCAGCCGCGAACTGGTTGCCCGTTATGCAACAGGACGAAAATTTTTCAACTGCTACGGCCCGACCGAAGCGACAGTCGGTACCGTGATCAAACAGTTGACGCTTGACGACGATACCCCGACAATCGGCCGTCCGTTCCCGAACACCAAGCTGTACGTGCTGGATCAAAACCGCAAGCCCGTTCCTGTCGGCGTGCCGGGAGAGCTGTACATCGGCGGCGAGTGCCTGGCGCGCGGATATTGGAACCGCCCCGAGCTTACAGCGGAGCGTTTTGTCGCCAATCCATTCGGACAACCGGGCGAACGGCTTTACCGGACTGGCGACCTCGTGCGCTACCTGCCGGATGGCAACGTCGACTACCTCGGCCGTTTCGACGATCAGGTAAAAATTCGCGGCTATCGCATCGAGCTGGGCGAAATCGCAGAGGCGCTCAGACAGCACGCAGCGATCCGTGAAGCAGTCGTGCTTGCGCGAGAAGTGCGACCGGGTGACAAGCGTTTGGCTGCCTATTTGACCAGCGCCGCCGAGCAAGAATTGTCCGTGGACGAGATCAAGCAATGGCTCAAGGAAAAGCTGCCAGACTACATGGTTCCGGCGAGCTACACGTGGCTTCCGGCCATTCCGCTGAACGTGAACGGAAAAGTCGATCGCAAAGCGTTGCCAGCTCCTGATTGGGGGCAAATCACGGCTGCGTACGTCGCTCCGCGCAACCCGCTGGAAGAAATGATCGCCAACGTCTTCGCAGAAGTGCTCGCCGTGGAAAAAGTCGGGATCGACGACAACTTTTTCGAGCTGGGCGGTCACTCCTTGCTTGCGACGCAGACGGTTTCTCGCCTGCGGGAAATCGTTGGCGTGGAACTGCAACTGCGCACGTTGTTTGAACACCCGACAGTCGCCGGGCTTGGCGAACAGCTGGAGCTGCTCACGAAGCAGTCATCCCGCAAGCTCGCGCCACCGATTGGAAAAGTATCCCGCAAGGAGCCGCTGCCTTTGTCCTTTACGCAGCAGCGCTTGTGGTTCCTGGAGCAATTTACGCAAAACAGCTCGATCAACAACATTCCGTCTTTCCTGCGCATCCAGGGCGAGCTCGACGTGGCCGCTTGGGAAGCGAGCTTTTCCGCGATCATTTTGCGCCACGAAAGCTTGCGAACCAGCTTCGAGGTTCGGGACGGCCGACCTGTGCAGGTCATTCAGCCGCATGGCGATTGGGCAATGACCCGGATCGATCTGCGTGCGCTGGAGCCTGCCGAACGGGAAGCGGAAATCAAGCGCCTGGCAGAACAGGCGATTGTCCAGCCATTTGACTTGACCAAAGGGCCGCTGCTCCGGGCGAGTCTGGTTCAGCTCGATGCCAACGACTTCGTTTTCCTGTTCGTCATGCACCACATTGCGTCAGACGGATGGTCGATGGGAATTTTGCTGAGTGAGCTTATGACCAACTACAAGGCTTTTCGTCAGGGAGAAGCGTCACCGCTTGGGGAATTGCCGATCCAGTACGCGGATTTCGCCGTCTGGCAACGGGAATGGCTGAGCGGAGAAGTTCTCGCTGAACAGCTCGGCTACTGGCGAGAAAAATTGAAGGGCAGCGAGCCGCTTTTGCAACTGCCGACAGACCGCCCGCGCCCGCCCGTCCAGACGTACGAAGGGGAGAAAATGTCCGTCCAGTTTGGAGCGGAGCTTTTGGAACAATTGCAAAGCCTGAGCCGAAAAGAAGGGGCAACCTTGTTCATGACGCTCTTTGCCGCGTTCCAAACTTTGCTGTACCGCTACACCAACCAGGACGACATTCTCGTCGGAACGCCGATTGCCGGACGCAACAAGCAAGAGACGGAGCAGTTGATCGGCTACTTCATCAATACACTCGTCCTGCGCACGGACATGTCCGGCCACCCGAGCTTCCGCGAGTTGCTTGCGCGCGTTCGCGAAACCGCGCTGGAAGCTTATGCGCATCAGGATGTTCCGTTTGAAAAACTGCTGGACGAGCTGCAACTGGAGCGCAGCATGAGCTACTCTCCGCTGTTCCAGGTGATGTTTATTTTGCAAAACATCCCGGTACAGGCTGAACCTGCTGGCGACATTCAACTGAGCAGCTTTGACCTTGAGCTGGGCGCTGTCACCTCGAAGTTCGACATGACGGTGACGATGGTGGAAACACCGGACGGATTGCTTGCCACGCTAGAGTACAACAAGGCTCTGTTTGACAGCAGCACGATCACTCGCATGGTCGAGCACTTCCACAAGCTGATGGAAGAGATCGTAGCGAACCCGGATCAGTCGATTACGTTGCTTCCGCTTATGCGCGAGGAAGAGGAGCAGTTGCTGATCACCGAGTGGAACCGCACGGAAGTACCGTATTCGCGGGAAAAATGCGTCCATGAAATGATCGAGGAAATGGTGAGCAAAGCACCGGACAGCATCGCCCTGATCGTGGGTGAGCAGCGCGTAACGTACGGCGAGTTGAACAGGCAGGCGAACCAACTGGCGCACTATTTGCGCAAGCAAGGAGTTGGCCCGGAAGTGCTCGTCGGCATATGCGCAGAGCGGACAGTCGAAATGATGATCGGACTTTTGGCGATCCTCAAGGCTGGCGGCGCTTATGTGCCTATCGATCCGGCGTATCCGGCAGAGCGGATTGCCTACATCATCGGGCATTCGCAAATTCCGGTTCTGCTTACGCAAGAACATCTGCTGCCGACGCTGCCTGAGCACCAGGCCAACGTCATTTGCCTGGATCGCGATTGGGCAACGGTAGCGGTTGAGTCCGAGGAAAATCCAGGCAAGCTTGCGACCTCCGACAATTTGATCTACGTCATTTACACATCAGGCTCTACCGGCAATCCAAAAGGGGTAGCACTGGAACACCGCAGCGTGATTTACTTCCTCTCTTGGGCGCATGACACTTATACGCCTGAGGAGATGAGCGGCGTCCTGTTCTCCACATCGATCTGCTTCGACTTGTCTGTGTACGAGATGTTTGCCACCTTGACCATGGGCGGCAAAGTGATCATGGCGGAAAATGCCTTGCAACTGCCAGCCTTGCCAGCAGCCGATCAGGTGACGCTCGTCAATACAGTGCCATCGGCCGCGACAGAGCTTGTCCGCATGAAGGGCATACCCGCTTCGGTGCGAGTCATCAACTTGTGCGGCGAGCCGCTTTCCAACAGGCTGGCACAAGAGCTGTACGCCTTCCCGCACGTGGAAAAAGTGTTCAATCTGTACGGGCCGACGGAGGATACCGTTTACTCCACACACGCGATCGTGACAAAAGGAGCGACGAACGAACCGCTAATCGGCAGACCGCAGTTCAATACGCACGTCTTCGTGCTGGACAGCCACCGCAAGCCTGTGCCAGTAGGGGTGCCGGGGGAATTGTACCTCAGCGGTTCCGGCTTGGCGCGCGGCTACTTGCACCGTCCCGATCTGACCGCAGAACGTTTTGTGCAAAATCCGTTCCGCGAACCGGGAGCGAGAATGTACCGGACTGGCGACCTCGTGCGCTACTTGCCGGACGGAAATCTCCAGTTTGTCGGCCGCGTCGATTACCAGGTGAAAATCCGTGGCTATCGCATCGAGCTGGGCGAAATCGAGTCCGTGCTGAACCGCTTCCCGGGCGTCAAAGAGGTCGTGCTGCTCGCCCGCGAAGACCGGGAAGGCGACAAGTGCCTGGTTGCGTACATCGTGTTCGAGGCCGATTGCACAAGCAAGATTCACGATCTGAATCACTTTTTGGCCGACAAGCTGCCAGCGTACATGATTCCGCAGCATTACATGATTTTGGACAGCTTGCCGAAGACGCCAAATGGCAAGCTCGATCGCAAAGCGCTGCCGAAGCCGGAATACGACCGCTCGGAAGCGGGAGTCGAATACGTCGCGCCGCAAACGCCAGTGGAAATCATGCTGCACGCGCATTGGGCTGCGGTGCTGGAAATGGAAACGATCGGCGTGCACGACAATTTCTTTGAGATCGGCGGACACTCGCTGCTCGCTACGCAACTGATTTTTAAAGTGCGCGAAGAGCTGCAACTGGAAGTGCCGTTGCGCATCTTGTTCGAGACGCCGACGATCGCGGGGATGGCCAAGACGATCGAGGAAATTATCAAACACGGTTTGACGTCCGTTTCCCAGGAGATCGACGCCAAAGGTCTTCAGGATGAAGTCGCGCTCGATCCGGCGATTTTGGCCGAACAGCCGTACGAAGGCGACCCGAGCCAGTTCCAGGCGGCGTTATTGACAGGAGCTACAGGCTTCCTCGGAGCCTTCCTGCTGCGCGACCTGTTGCAGATGACAGATGCAGACATTTACTGCCTCGTTCGCGCTTCTGGCGAAGAAGAAGGACTGGCCCGCCTGCGCAAAACGTTGCAGCTGTACGAGCTGTGGGATGAAGCTCAGGCACACAGAATCATTCCGGTAATCGGCGATTTGGCCCAGCCGCGACTCGGACTGTCTGCCGGGCAGTTTGACGCGCTGGCCGCAACAGTCGATGTCATCTACCACAACGGCGCCTTGGTCAACTTCGTTTATCCGTACGCCGCCTTGAAAAAGGCAAACGTCATCGGCACGGAGGAAATTATTCGCCTGGCTGCGGCCAAAAAGACCAAGCCTGTCCACTTCGTCTCGACGATTTTCACCTTTGCCTCGGAGGAAGGCGAGGAATCCGTCGCTGTTCGCGAGGAAGACATGCCGGAGAACAGCCGCATCCTCACTTCCGGCTATACGCAGAGCAAATGGGTCGCCGAGCACATCGTCAACCTGGCTCGCCAGCGCGGTATTCCGACAGCGATCTACCGTTGCGGCCGGATGACGGGCGACAGCGAAACAGGGGCATGCCAAAAAGACGACCTGATGTGGAGAATTGCCGCCGGAATCATCGATTTGGGCAAAGCTCCTGACATGAGCGGCGATTTGGACATGATGCCAGTCGATTTTGCAAGTAAAGGAATCGTTCACCTCTCCATGACCGAGCACAGCATGAACAGCAACTTCCACCTGCTCAATCCGAACGCAACCGATTACGACGACTTGATCGCAGCCATCGAGAACAAAGGCTTTGAGCTGGAACGAGTCACGATGGACGAATGGATCGAAGCCGTGCAGGAAGACGCGAAGGACAAAGGCATGGACGCCAACTCGGCCGCACCGCTCGGCAATCTGTTCTCGGACGGTCACAGCAGCAGGGGCAGCGTCGTTTACGTCGGCAATAAAACGACTCGTCTGTTGCGCCAGGCTGACATCGAGTGCCCGGAAATCGATGAAGAGGTGTTTGCGAAAGTTCTCGATTACTTTGCCAGAACCGGTCAATTGCGTGTGACACAAAATACACGGAACTGACACAAAAACAGTCCACCCGACATCTCGATACAGGATGTTGGGTGGAAAAAAATGAAATTAATGGTAAACTTTAAATAACTATAAAATTTGGAGGTTTTATCCATGGAAGTAGATATGCAGCTCCTCGCTCCGCTGATTGGGATTCAATTGCTCCTGATGGTGATCGCCCTGATTGATCTTGTTCGCCGCGATGCAGGGAGAGTGGCGGGCGGAAAAAAATGGCCGTGGGCGCTCGGCATCATCTTTATCAATACGTTGGGGCCTATTGTGTATTTCTTTGTCGGCCGAAAAGACTAGCCCAAGAAACGAAGAAAGGGTTGACCTTCTTTGCGAGTAATCGAATGCGACGGCCTCACCAAGGAATACAAGGACCATAAAGCGCTCAAGAACGTTACTTTTTCCATCGACAATATCGGCTGCATCGGGTTCCTCGGGGGAAATGGCGCGGGGAAAACGACGACGATTCGCGTTTTGACTGGCCTGGCTGCACCGACAGCCGGAAAAGTGAAAGTGGTCGGCTACGACGTCGTAACCGAACGCAACAAAGTTACCAGTGAAGTAGGCTACTGCCCGCAAATTCCTGCCTTTTACAACTACATGACAGCAGTGGAGTGGATGCACTGGGTTGGCAAACTGTACGGATTGGACAAGCATACGATTGCGCAGCGCACGGATGAACTGCTGGAACTGTGCGGAATTAATGAAGCGCGCAATCGTCCGATCAGCGGCTACAGCGGGGGAATGAAGCAGCGTCTGGGAATTGCCCAGGCGCTGATCCACAACCCGAAGCTGCTCGTCCTCGACGAACCCGTTTCCGCTCTCGACCCCATGGGGCGGCATGACGTCTTGCTCCTGATCGAAAAGCTGAAACGGCACATGACGGTCTTCATGTCGACACACATCCTGGATGACGTCGAGAGAATCGCCGATCATATCGTGATCATCAAGGACGGCACGGTGCTTTTGTCATCCAGTCTGGAAGAGTTGCGGGCCAGCCATGTAGAGCCGTTGATCGAGTTCAAGCTGGATCAGGAGGACATCGATTTGGCGGACGTGCTGGACGGGCTTGCCTGGGTGAAAGAGTGGAGTCAGGATGGCGGCGTTTACAAGGTTTTCGCCAATGACATGCCGCAAGCCAAGGCTCGTCTGCCGCACATCGTTCTGGAATCTGGCGGGACGCTTGCGTATTATCGCCTGTCGGCATTGACCCTTCAGGATATTTTCCTCAAGGTGGTGAACAACGGATGACTTCCTACCCGATGATCCGCAAAGAATTTCATGAATTGATGAAGACCTACAAAATTCTCATCGTCCCGATCGTGTTTATCGCTTTGATGATCACGCAGCCGATCACGATGAAAATGCTGCCGGAAATTTTGGCCAATTCTACGGGACTGCCAAAAGGGACGGTCATCAATATCCCCACCCCGTCTGCTCCGGAAGTGCTCTCGACGGCGATCAGCAAATTCAGCTCGCTGGGCACGTTCGTGCTGATTCTCGTCGCGATGGGAACGATTGCCGGAGAAAAAGCGTCCGGGGTCGCCTCCATGGTATTCGTCAAGCCAGTCAGCCGGGCCAAGTATTACCTCGCCAAAGCCGTCACTTATTACGCCTTGACCATCGGCAGCATGCTGATCGGAATCGGGATCACCGCATACTACACGCAGCTGCTTTTCGGCCAACTCGATTGGGCGCACGTGTGGCTCGGTACGCTCATTTACATACCGAACTTATTGCTTGTCGTAACGACGACAATTTGCGCCTCCAGCTTTTTCAACAACGCTGTCGGCGCTGGCGGGGCCTCGCTGCTTTTCAACATCGTGATTTTTACCGTGCCACAGTTTCTCGGCAAGTTTTTGGACATGGTGTCACCGGGCGGACTGACAAACGCCGCGATCATGATGATCCAGGAAAACTCGACAATTGCCGAAGCCGCCATTACAGCTGTGCCGGGGCTTGCAGGCGTCTTGACGCTCAACTTCGTCTTTTTCTTCATGGGCTGGTACTTGCTGGAACGATCTGAAATCTAGGTGGGGGGCGTCGCTGTGGAACACTTTTGGCTAATCTGGGTGATCAGCGTCTTGTGCGCTCTAGGGATCATCCCGATTCAGTTCAGAACGATTCGCCAGCAAGTGCAGCTGCAAGCAGAGATGCATCCTGCCAGCAACAGCAAGGTTCCGCCAGTGCCTGTCATGGTTGCGCTGACGATGATTCAGACCTGCGTCATTCTCGCTATCGCGACTGCTGCAGGCTTGTGGCTCCTGCCTGCAACTGAGCTTCGGCTGTTTGTGCTCGACCACTGGTCGTCCGGGGCGGCGCTGCCTTTTTCCATGCAAAGCTTTTGGGCGGTGTCGCTTGGATCGGGCATCGCAGTAGGACTCGTGGTCAAATGGCTGGACCACTGCTTTTTCCAGCCGCACATGATGGCGAAAAGAGGCAAAGAGCCGATCTCGTCGCGGCTGCTCGGTGTCCTCTCGTCTTTTTACGGAGGGTTCTGCGAAGAAGTGCTCATGCGGCTCGGCGTCATGACGGTCGTCGTATTTTTGGCACAGAAGCTCGGTCTTGCAGACACCGCCTACTGGCTGGGCATTGGGGTTGCGGCTCTCGCTTTTGCTTGCGCCCACCTCCCGGCGAATTTCATGACGTACGGAAAAGGCAAAGTCGCCACGCTGTGGACACTGCTTTTGAACGGCATCATGGGCATCCTGTTTGGCTGCCTGTTCTGGCAATACGGCTTGGAAGCTGCCATCATCAGTCATTTCAGCGCAGATATCGTGCTGCATGTGATTTTCAAAAAAAGCAGAAAGTAGGGAAGCAAATGCTCGTAGTAACAACCGAAAACATTCCAGGTTATCGCATCGTTGAAGTGAAAGGAACGACATTCGGCCTGATCGTTCGCGCGCGAGGAATCGGCGGAGACATCATGGCTGGGCTGCGTTCTGTCGTCGGCGGAGAAATCAAGGAATATACCGTTCTGTTGGAAGATGCGCGCAAACAGGCGCTCGACCGCATGATCAAAAACGCCAACGCGATGGGAGCAAACGCTGTCGTCATGTTCCGCTACGACTCGGGAAGCATGGGCAACATGGGCGAAGTCGTCGCGTACGGCACAGCGGTCGTCGTTGAAAAGGTGTAGTGGATGATTTTTTTCGTCTATTACCTCATTTTTCAGGTCGTGCTCCTGCTCGTTCTGTTGATCTTGTCAAAAATCAAGGACAAGCGGCTGCACGAAGACCATGGAGAAGAAATCCCGCCCGGATTTGAGTGGACGAACGAAGTGAATATCGACCCCGTCTCGCAGGAAAAGCGCCGCGTCTACTACAATCCGAAGACAGGGGATCGGTATTACCGGATTGAGAAATGATTGGTTTGGATAGATTTCCGGTTGGAAAGAGCGGTCTTTTTGCAGGCTGGTTTGTTGAGGAACCCCGTGGGTAGTCGGGGTTTCTTTTTTTATGGGTTATTTTCTACAAGTCGTTTTTGTCGAAAAAATTCTATTAATGTCGAAAAAACGCCTTTTAAGTAAATTCCTGTTGAACCAAATTTTTAAAAATAATATAATTCGCCTGAATGCAACAGGAATATTTTCCTATCTTTGCTTTTTTATCAATTTAAACCAACTATTGGCGAAAAGGAGTGGGAGCCATTGGACTGCTGATGCACAAGCGCAACTAACAAACCAAACCTAGATAAGGAGTCACGTGAATGAACCAGGCCTTCATCCGTTTATTCAGTATGTTCCAGGCGTTCCTCCTGGTGTCGCTCCTGCTTTTGCAGCTCGTTCCCGTGCATGCGGCGGCGAGTGCGGACAGCAAGACGTACCTGATCGGCTTCAAGAAACAGGAACGCGCCAAGGTCAGGGCGATCCAGCGGTCATCCGTTGAGCCACTCACCGGACAAATCGTGGTCGCCGAACTGACCGAAAGCGAGAAACAAGCGATGCTGGAAGACGAAAATGTCGCCTACATCGAAGAAGACAGCGAAACCGAGCTGGCGGAAGCAAGTCTCTCGCCGAGCCAAAGCCAGCAAGTGCCGTGGGGCGTCGAGCATATCGGCGCCGCCGCTGCGCACAGCCAGCAGTACAAAGGGCAACGCATCAAAATCGGGGTGCTGGATACGGGAATTTCCGCTCATCCTGACTTGGAGATCAAGGGCGGTGTGTCCTACATCGAAGGGGAGGACGATTTTGGCGACCAGCACGGCCACGGTACGGCTGTAGCGGGAGTCATCGCCGCTCGGGACAACGATTTTGGTATCGTCGGCGTCGCGCCGGAAGCGGAATTGTACGCGATTAAAGTGTTGGACAAAAAAGGCCACGGGACCTACTCCAGCATGATCCAGGGGATCGAATGGGCGATTCAAAACCGGATGAACATCCTCTCGATCAGCGCGGGCGGTTATGTGAACAGCCGCGCCTTGCACGACCAGATCAAACGGGCGAATGAGCACGGTATTTTGGTCATTGCGACGGCGGGCAACCGGGGCTTGGGCGAAGAAACCGAGCTGTTCCCGGCTCAGTATGCGGAAACGATTTCGGTCGGCGCGGTTGACCGGGAAGACCAGCGCGCCGATTTTTCCAGTGTCGGAAAAGAGCTGGATCTCATGGCGCCAGGGGTGGATATCCGGAGTACCGCGCCTGGTGGAGATTTTCAGACGAGGTCCGGCACTTCGCTCGCTGCTCCGCACGTAGCGGGGGCGGCGGCCGTGATTTGGTCGGCGAAAGGAAACATTTCTAGCACTGAGCTGCGCGATCTGTTGACGAAAAGCGCTACGCCGCTGGGCGAGTCCCGTTTTTATGGCAAAGGGCTGGTGCATTTGGAGAAGGCGCTGGGGCAAGGGGAAAGTTCTGCGGAAATCGCAGCGCTTTTGCCTTCTGTTTCAGAACTCAAGCTGGCACAGGGGGAAAGCCAGCCGCTCAAAGTCACAGCCAAGCGCACAGATGATTCGGAGCAAGACGTGACCAAGCGGGTCAGCTATGCCGTGCAGGATGAGGCCATTGCCAAGGTAAGTGCTGCGGGCGTGGTAAGCGGCGTCGGGCCGGGCGAAACCAAAGTAACGGGAGAGTTGGAAGGACATCACTTCGAGATTTCCGTTACGGTGACCCCGCCGGAACCGCTGCGTCCACTGGCAGGGCTGGATAGTCCGGAAAATGGCGAATGGACGAGCGGCCTGTTGAATGGAAAAGGGTGGTATCTCGATTCTGCGGGAGTGGCGAGCATTCGCATCCAAGTGGATGGGGCTGACGCAGGAGAAGCGCAGTACGGTCAGCCACGCCCGGATATCGCGGCGAAATATCCGGCGTATGGCAATCCAAACGCCGGGTTTACGTTCCAACTGGACACGCAAACACTAGCGAGCGGAGCGCATACACTGGCGGTGATCATAGAAAATGCGGCTGGCGAGAAAACGACCATCGCGGGCCGAGCTTTTTATGTCGGGGAAACGCCGTTGCCGGAGGGCTTGCAGGCGGATGTCCAGAAGCTGGAGCTGGCTCCGGGCGACAGCCATCCGTTGAAAATCTCCCTGATTTTGGAGGATCGCTCGGTCCAAGACGTGACGCAGCTTGCCAGCTATACTTCCTCTGACCCGGGAGTCGCTATCGTGAGTGAGACGGGAGTCGTGCAAGCGGTTGGAGTCGGCAGTGCAAACCTTACCGTTACCTACGAAGATAAGACGCTGGTCATCCCGGTACAGGTTCAAGTCAAGGAAGAAACGCCGCTCCCTGCGCGCGGGGAAGTGGAGCGCCCGGCAAACAACGCCACCGTAGCGGGTCAAGTGCTGGTGGAAGGCTGGTATCTGGACCCGGCAGGCGTGGCGAAGATCGAAGTGCAACTGGACGGAACGCGGCTGGGGGATGCGCAGTACGGGCTTGCCCGTCGCGACATCGAAACAGCTTACCCGGACTACCGCAATCCGGCGGCAGGTTTTCAGTTCCTTTTCCAGACAAGCGCTGGGCAAGAAGGGGCGCATGTGTTGAAAGTAACGGCTGTCAGCAACGACGGCACGGAACATGTGCTGGCGGAGCGAGCTATCCTAGTTGAACAAGAACAGCCAACGACAAGCATCTCGGCTGCGCCTGAAAAAGTAGAAGTGGCTCGCGGGAAAACGCAACAGCTACGCATTTCGGCTGTCCTTTCCGATCAAGAGACAAAAGACGTGACCGCAGGAGCGACCTATGCCGCAGACCATCCGCATGTGGCCAGTATTTCGCCAAGCGGAATGGTCACGGGATTAGAAGCCGGACAAACGACCATCACCGTCCACTACCAGGAGCATGTGCTGACCGTTCCCGTAACGGTACGGGAAGCGGCAGGCTTCATCCAAGGCGGAATCGATACCCCACCGGACAACGCGACCATTAGCGGCGTGTACCCGATTACGGGCTGGTATTTCCACTCGGGCGGAGTCGCCAAGGTGGAAGTGCTGGTAGACGGTATCCTCCAAGGGGAAGCCGCCTACGGCATACCCCGTCCAGAAGTAGAGATCACGGATGTCTCCTCGCCGAATCACGATATCGGCTATCAATTCGATCTCGATACGGGCAAGCTCCAGGAAGGAACGCATACGCTTTCCGTACGCGGAACGGGCCAAGACGGGACGCAGACGATGCTTGGAGAAAGAAAGATCCACGTCGTTCCGCTTTTGCCAGCGAAAAGCTTGCGGGCAGACCGCACTGAACTGAGCCTCGCAGAGGGAAAAACGCATCTACTCGTGATCAAGGCGATCTTGGAAGATCAGAGTGAGCATGACGTCACCAAGTTAGCTCGCTATATAGTGGATAATGCGTTAGTAGCGAAAGTAAACACAGATGGCCTCGTCACCGCCATTACACCTGGCACGGCAAACTTGACCATTACCTACGGACAGCAGAGCCTCTCGATCCCCATCACCGTCACGGAAGCCGGGCCACTGTCCGCAATGGGCGAATTGGAGACGCCCGTCCAGGGAGCTGTCATCGAGGGCACAAGCACGATTGCCGGATGGTTTTTAGCGACGACACCTATTACGCGTTACGATGTTCTCGTAGACGGAACGAAGAAAGGCGAAGCAAAAGCAGGCATCGCTCGCCCTGATATCGCCTTGCTGTACCCGGATTATGCGAACAGCCACGCCGGTTTTAGCCTGACGCTGGAGGGATCCGACCTGCCAGCCGGGGAGCATACCGTTGCCGTGGTGGCCATCGACGGAGAAGGCAAATCGCATCCGTTGCCAGAAAAACGTTTTGTCATCGGGAAACAACCCCCGATCCTTCGTTTGCAGCCACAAGAGCCAACCGTCACCTTGCCGAAAGATTCCAGCAAAAAGCTGACCATCTCCGCGCTACTGACGGAGCAAACGACCAAAGAGATCACAGGAGAAGCACAGTACACGGCAGAAAAGGCTGAGATCATCCACATCAGCCCTCTCGGTGTGGTAACGGGGCTGCAAGTCGGCCAGACCAACGTAGTCGCAAGCTACGGCGGGCAATCTGTCACCATCCCCGTCACCGTGACGGAGACAGAAGCCGGGTCCACGCAGCCAAAAGGGCAATTAGAGCTGCCATTTGACCGCGCTGTCATCGGCGGCGTGACCACCGTCCAAGGCTGGCTGCTCGATCCGTCTGGCATTGCCAAAGTCGAGGTGCTCGTGGATGGACAAGCTGTGGGCACCGCCGAATACGGCGAGCCTCGCCCGGATATTGCGGCGCTGTATCCGCATTACCGCCAGGCAAACGCCGGGTTCCGCTACCAATGGGACACGCTTCCGTTCGCCGAAGGCACGCACAAGCTGACTATCCGCGCCACGAATCAGACGGGACAGGAAAGCCTCGTGCTGGAAAGAGACGTGGTCATTGGTCCCGTTGCCAAACTGACCGCCAATCTCACCTCGATCGCATTGGAAAAAGACAAGACCGTGACCTTCCAACTGACCGCCACTCACCGGGACAACAGCACAAAAGACGTCACGGCCGAAGCGACGTACGCGTTTGAGAACCCGGCCCTCGCCAAAATCGAGGCGTCGACTGGCTTGATCACGGGCCTGATGCCAGGAAACACGCATCTGCGCGTATCGTATGCCGGAATCGTGCAGACGTATCCGGTGCAGGTCCAAGGAGACGGACCGAGCCACGGTGGAGAAATCGACACGCCGTCAGACAACGAAGTCATCAGCGGCAACTATCTCGTCACGGGTTGGTTCCTCCCTGAGGGCGAGTTGGACAAAATCGAGGTGCTGCTGGACGAAACCGTTTTGGGCGAGGCGCTGTACGGCACCGAGCGCCCCGATGTGCTGCGCACGTACCCGGGCAGCCAAGGCGCGAAGCCAGGCTTTTCCTATAGGCTGCGTGCAGAGGAGCAGCCAAAGGGAACGCACAAGCTGACCGTACGGGTTACCGAAAAAGACGGAAAACAAACCAACCTGGAGAGAACGGTAACGATTGTCGAGGCGATCACCGAAGAAAATCGCTACTGGCTGCAATTTTCCAAGGAACAGGGCAAACACAACTGGTCCTACCTGGAGGCCAAGGAAGAGCGCTACACCGAACTGGTGTGGAACCAGGAAAGCGAGCAGTGGAAAAGCCCGCAAGGCGAGACGATCATCGGGAATACGTGGATGCACATCGGCGGCTCCGATCCGGTCATTCGCTGGGAAGCGCCGCGTTCCGGGAAGATTCACGTCGGCGGCTGGGCGTCCATGCTCGAAGGAAACGAAGGAGACGGCGTTAACCTCCGCCTTTTGAAAAACGATACCCAAATCTGGCCGTCGGCAGGCTGGCAGTCCATTGCGTTCAACGATCAGATTGGGGTGGAGCTAGCGCAAGAGCTGGAAGTTGAGGCAGGAGACAAGCTGTATTTCCAAGCGCAGGCAAAAGAAACCGAGGTGGGGGATTCATTCAAATGGACCCCGGAGATTGACTATCTCTCCACGAACATCCCGGATAACGCCGCGCCGCGTGTGTACGTCACCACTCCCGTTACGGGAAAAGTCATCGATCAGGTGAACGGACAGGATGTGATCACCCTTTCCGGTTGGGTCATGGACCCGAACATCGGGGATCGCGTCAGCCTCTGGTATCAAATCGACGAAGGGGAAGTGCACCAGATCGCTTCGTTCCTGGCGTCAGAAAACGCCTCCGCCTTTTTGTACCATGCTCCGGTGCAAGACCTGAAGCCAGACGACGTATACTCCCTGAAAGTCTGGGCCACCGATCAGAAGCAGGGCCTGTCTCCCGTGCAGCAGGTGGACTTCACCCTGGATATGCGCGCGCAGGCCAAGGAAAAAGACCCGGTCTATATCGAGGCAACCTGGAAGAGCCCCGCGAACAACACCGAGTTTCATTTGGGAGATCGCATCGTATTCACCTGGGATTACTCGCCAGACTATCCATTCAGTGTGTATGGGGACAAAATAACGAGTCAGGAATTGACGATTTATATTACGCAATCGGGACAACTCACGCCGACGATCAAGGAGAAGCTGTCTGCCAAAACCCGTTCGTATGAGATGGACACATCCATGATTACGAAAAACGCTACGGTGGAAGCGCGGCTGCGTACCGTTTTGAACATTAGCGGTGTGCCGTCGTACGTAGAAGGCTCCACGATCAAACGGAATTTCAAGATTTTGTACGGGAATACGGCGCCCATCATGGAGAGCACGGAATTTGATGTCATTTACTCAGGAAACACCGGACTTATCACCTACTCGATTGTGGAAAAGGATGCTACAGACAAGCTGGTGGCACGGAAACTTCGGGTCGGCTGGACGCCGGGTGGGAATGAGGTGGGAGAGACAATGGAGAACCTCCCCGAGGATAATCAGGCCAAGCGAACCTCGAGTCGCTACCAATTTCCCATCACCAAAGACATGCTGTTTCGGACCATCTATTGGACCGCGCAGGCCCAAGATAACCGCGGAGCCTGGTCGGAGCCGCAAGTCTACTCGGCTCGTCTGGTGGATCACCTCCCTTATCTGGCGGTCTACACCCCTAAAGAGAAGCGCATTATCGACTTGAAGGAAACCTTTACCCTGGATGGCACGTACAGCCGCTTGCAGGCAGGAGATACGCTCACAGGAACGATTTACCCGGCGACGTATGCCAGGAAAACGACGACCACGACTGGTTCAGCTGGTTATTGGAGTATGAGCTGGCTGGGCCAGGAGCTGGGTGAAGGTACGTATACGAATACGGAGGTACGCAGCGCAAGCAAACATGTCGCTTCTTACAGCGGAGTCCTGGTCGTCGAACGGAAACCGGGAGCGCCGGTCATTGTCAAGACCGAGCCGACCAAGAACGCCATCACGGTGTACTGGAACCCGAGCCCCGGAGCCAGCACCTACCAGATCCGCCTGGATAACCATCCTCTGGCGCGAGATGTAGGGAACGTCACCAGCTATACGTTCTCCGGCCTCCAGCCAGGCCGCGCCTATACGATCATGCTGTGGGCCTACAGCCCATCTGGAATCAGCAGCTACCCGGCTTCGATTTCCGTCGAGACGCTGCCTGCGGAGGAAAACTTCACGCTGTTGCAGGAAAACAGCCCGATTCGCATGTACTACCCGGCGGATCAAGCGAAATATTTCAAGCTCACCGCCAAAACGAGCGGCACGTACCAGTTTACGTTGACCAACGATTCCAGTTCCCTCGCCGCAGGGAAAATCGCGGTGTTCCGCAGCGCGTCTCTGCAAACGCCGGACCAAATCGCTTCCGGTGAAAACGGGAGTGTCAGCGCGGCGCTGGTCGCAGGCAAAACGTACTATCTGTCCGTCCAGTCCCGCAGCTCCTTGTACGCGACGCTCCTGGCCAAGGCGAGCGGAGAAGCGATTGTGTTCAACCAGGCCAAGGAACTCACGATCCCAGCCGGGCAATCGGTCGAGCTGTCCATGAATGCAGTGATCCCTGGAACCTACCGCACCGTGGTCCAACTGAAAAATCCAGGCAGCAAATACCCGACGGTCGCTGTGCTGTCCAACGGCACGCTCGTCAGTCCGAAGCAAAAGCCAAGCGAGGCCGAGGCCGTGTACGAGCTGGCATCCGGCAGCTACACCGTCCGGCTGACGAACAACGACACCACTGCGCTTAGCCTGTCGTTTACCGTCTTTGCTCCACTGGCAGGAGGCACGCTGTATGAATACGTCTACGATGCCAACAACCGGATCACGGCGATCAAGGAAAACGGCGCCAACAGCGTCACCTTCACCCACGATGAGAACGGCAATCTGCTCAAAAGCGTCAAGCAAGCCGTTTCGCCTCAGCCAAAGGCAACCGCGCTGAAGCTGGATTCAGACAAAGTGGATGTGTCCTCCGGCGGCTCGGCGTCCATCCAGGTAACCGCAACGCTGGAAAATGGCAGTCAGGTGGACGTCACCTCACAAGTGACGGTCATCGTGGAAAATCCATCCGTGGCGTACATCAGCAACGGGCGCGTCTACGCCGTCAACGGCGGGACCACCCAGGCACGGCTGTACTACGGCGGACAAACGAAGACACTCACGATTACCGTAAGCGCTCCGGCGATCTCTTTGTCGTCCATCAGCCTGAGCCCGGCGCAAACGACCCTGGCAGAAGGACAAATCCAGCGCGTGTACGCCACCGCCTACTACACCGATGGCAGCAGCAAAGACATCAACAGCGTCGCCAGCTTTTCTTCCTCCAGTCCATCGGTGGCGCAGGTGAGTAGCCAGGGCGTCGTGACCGGGATCGCCCCGGGAACCGCGACGATTACCGCTTCCTATAACGGCAAAAGCGCTTCCGCTCAAGTAACGGTGCAGGGAGCCTACTTGCTGGGGCTGAAAGCCAGTCTCGCGCAGCTTTCGCTGGCAGCCGGAAACAAGGGACAACTGAGCATCTACGCACAGTATTCCAACGGAGTCGAGGAAAACGTTTCGGCCAAAGCCCAATACACCAGCGGCAACCCTGCGATTGCCTCGGTCGATGGCATGGGAGGCGTGGTGGCAACTGCCGCCGGAACGACAACCATCCAGGTCACCTACGGAGCGAAAAGCCTTTCCGTTCCCGTCACGGTGACAGGAACGGTCGTCACCTTGCAGACCATCTCGGTTCGTCCGGAGTCCATCAGCATGAAAAAAGGGGCGACTCAGCAACTGGAAGTCAAAGCAACGTATAGCGATAACAAGGTGACCGATGTGACCAGCCAAGCTTCGTACCAAGTCGCCCAACCCGTGATTGCCACAGTTTCAGCGACTGGCTTGATAACAGGAGCGGCCGTTGGCTCCACGACAGTTACCGTATCTTTTGGCGGTAAAACCGTCTCTGTGCCTGTACAGGTCACAGAAGCTCAGGAGCCGGTGCAGAGTCTGACCGTCACGCCTGTTAAACTGGAGCTTTTGGTAGGCAAGACGCAGACGTTGCAAGTGACGGCAACCTACAAAGATGGCACGGAAGAAAATGTTTCCCAAAAGGCCACGTACACCAGCAGCAACGCCACGATTGCTTCCGTAAGTAGCAGCGGTGTAGTTACAGCACTGGCGGAAGGCACGGCGCAAATTACGGTCCAATATGGCGGAAAGAGCATCTCGATTCCGGTCACGGGAAGTGTCGTCAGCTTGCAGACGCTCGCCGTTCGTCCAGAGTCCGTCAACATGAGAAAGGGTGCGGCTCAGCAACTGGAAGTCAAAGCAACGTATAGCGATAACAAGGTGACCGATGTGACCAGCCAAGCCACCTACCAAATCGCCCAACCCGCGATTGCCACGGTTTCAGCGACTGGATTGATTACGGGAGTGGCAGTAGGCTCCACGACGATTACGATTACGTTTGGCGGCAAAACCGTCTCTGTGCCCGTTCAAATCACAGAAGCCCGGGAGCCCGTCCAGAGCCTGACCGTAACCCCTGCCCAACTGGATCTTTTGGTAGGCAAAACGCAAACCTTGCAAGTAACGGCCACCTATAAAGACGGCAAAACGGCAGACGTATCCAAACAAGTTACGTACTTGTCGCAAGATCCAGCCACAGCAACCGTCCAGCCTGACGGACTCGTCACCGCTGTCCAGGCAGGAAGTACGAGCCTCACTGTGACGTATGAAGGCGTGAGCGTCAACGTACCCGTTGTCGTCACGGCGGAGAACGCGGTTATGGACATCAAGATCGTTTCGGAAGCCATTACCTTACTGGAACATGCGACGAAACAGCTCATCGTCAAGGCTGTACACGCAGATGGAACAGAGTCCGACATTACCGACAAGGCTCAGTACACTGTCGATGACCCGTCCATCGCATCCGTAAGTACGGGCGGTTTGCTGACAGCTAAAAAAGCAGGAACGGCGACGCTTACCGCAGCATTTTCCGGCAAGCAGCGGAGCGTGGCGGTGAAAGTAATCGAAGGAACGGAACCAGGTAGCAAGGTACGGAGGTTGTCAACGGGTAGTGATCACGTCCTGATAGTCAAGGAAGACGGAATCGTGTGGGCATGGGGTCGAAACGACAAAGGACAACTGGGAGACGGCACGACACAAAATCAGACGACACCAGTAGCAAGTGTACGAGTGATCACGCCCAACCAGTTGGTAGCAGTCCCAAGTTCCATCCAATTGCTTCCAGCGCAAAGCAAGCCGTTGAAAGTAACGGC
>NZ_RHHV01000005.1 GCF_003710905.1 Brevibacillus parabrevis | reverse complement strand
CTCTAGTTGCCAACGCAAAAACACCTCCAAGGTTGTCCCCATATCTTACGACATGGTCAGGTTCTCTTGAAGGTGTTTTGATTTGTCTCACATTACGGGGTCAGTCCCTAGGCATAAGAGGTGCTCTTGGCCTGGTTTCCGTAGGGAATCGTGCGGCTGACCTGCAAACCGTCTGGCGTAAACTCGTTTTCCACGAGCGGACGTGTGCCGCCGTTTTTCCCTTTTTGCTCCTGGTAGGCGATATCGCCATACGGGGTGTAGTACGTAATAACCCGCGACGAGTCTGGCAAGGTTCGTTCGACCACCCCTGGCCCTGCCGTCTTGGTGCCCGTGGCATCGCCATCGCGGTACGTGTACGAAATCGTGCGCGTTGATCCCTGGTTCCGATAGCTCTCGGAAAGGAGACGACCCAGCGTGTCGTAGTCGTAGGTGACTTTGCCCCCGTCCGGGTACGTTTGGCTTTTGACCTGGCTTTGTTCATCGATGTCTAGCGTAAAATTCAGGACGTCGGTCTTGCCACTTTCCAGCTCGACCCCGGCCACCGTGATTTGCGTTGGCTGCAAGCCGTAGGCGTCGTAGGCGGGAAACGTTTGCGTTCTCGTCTTGCCGCCGAAGTTTTCCGTGACCGAGTAAAGCTGCTTGTTCGTGTATTCGTAGGTGCGCTCTGTCGTCTGGCTTTTGTACCCCGCCAGATTCGCTGGATACGAGTGGATCTCGGTTTCTTTTCGCAGCAAATACTGATCGTTGTACTCGTAGGACAAGTTGGAATAATATGGATCGCTGGAAGCGGCGGTGGCTTGCGTCCGCGTCGCCTTCAGCAAGGAAAAGGTGCGGAATCTCCCTTGGCTTTCCAGATCGTACGTCCATGTCGTCAAGATGCCGTCTGGCGCCAGTTGTTTGACCAGATGCCCGTACTCGTTGTATTCGTAGTACGTCTCTTGCGCGTAGTTGTTGAGTTTGGCGGCGTACGCGGCACGCTTGGACAGAACGGGTTCTTTTAAATAGGACGAAAACACATCCGGGTCGGACACGGAGACGGGTTCCAGAAATACGTACTGGTAGGTCGGCTTCGTCTGGCGGCCGGAATAGGCATAGGTGGTATACGTTGTCGGGTTGTACGATACGGCATATTTCGCCCCCGCAATCGACGTTCCTCCCTGGCTGATTCCGGTCGTCTTCGCGCTTCGCAGCAGCGGCGTTCCGTCTGCGTTGATGCGGTAAAACAGAGAGCGGGTGTAGCGGGACGGCTCCGTTTCCGTGACCTGGAACGTATCGCCATGCCGATCGGCCATGTTTTTCAGCCGGGGCAGCTGCTCTTTCGGCATTTTCCATATTTCGTAAAAGGTGTCGTTGTCGGCATAGCTTTTTTCCAAACGGTACGTGTTCGTGCCTTTTGGCGTTTGCAGAGCGTAGCTGTACGTGACCTTGTTCACGGGATGATAGGAGATGTAGCTTAGGGCGTAACGGTCTTGGAACATGCGCACCAGTCCGTCTTTGATCGACGTCTGATCGAGTGTGTATGGCCGATACTCATACTGGATCGACAGCCCTTGCAGCGGGTAGCTGGCCTCCTGCATGAGCAAATAGTCGAATTCCTTCCGCGTCTTTTTGTCTTCGGCCCAATATTTCGGCGACTCCTGGAGCGCCTGATCCGTTGCGACCTTGTCCAACGTGTACTTTTTGTTCAGGTTGAAATAGGCCATTCCTTTGGTGCGCGGGTTATGGTACGAGTAGCGGGCGGTGGTGTAGGCGCCGTTTCCTTTGCCGCCTGGCGGGAGCACCTCTACACGAGTGAGCTGGGTGTAGATGGCCAAGCCCGATTTTTGTTCCAAATGGTAGCGGATGTGCTTGAGCACCGTCGTTTCCGATTTGTCCTTGTAGACGATCAGGTCTTGGGTCCGGTCGTTGACGCCCCTTCTTTTCAGGACCACATACCGCCCGACGCTGTCCTCGATGGAGATGAGCTCGCCGTCACTACTGACCGTGTACGTGATTTTATCGCCGTAGATGTTCGATTTGACGATCGTCCCTCTCAGCAAGTCAAACTCGTAAATCCAGTTGCGGAAGGACAAGGTGTAGTTGCTGTTCAGTCGCTCCACGGAGAAGCTGGCATCTTTGTACGGGTAATTGACAAACTGGTTGTAGTGGTATTCGAGCGACGTTCCGTCTTCGAGCGTAATAAAATAACGGTTGCCCGCCGGCAGATCGTAGACCCGGGTGGTGTAGATTTCTTGCCCCGGGTTGCGGGAATCGTCGCTCACGGAGGCGGAGTGCTCGCGGGAGACGATCTCCAATTTCGGCACGTTGAAGTCCCAGCCGGTCGCAAATCGTTCCGGAGAGGAATGGGCTTCGTTGCCTGTCTCGGTTTCGTTCCAGCCGGGCACGCTAATTTTGCTGCCCAGAGAATGGTAGCGGCGTTGCAGGACCACGTCCAGGCCATGTTTGCCTTGCAGGTACACATCCTGCTCGACCAGATTGGCCGCCCGGTACACGTCGTCTACCGATGATTCGGTCTTGGAGCGGGCGAAGTGAAACTCTTGCTCTTTTTCCGTGTACTGCGTAGGCGGAAGCGGCGTCGCTGCCTGGATGTCCATCGTTTCCGCGAGCTTGCGGATTTCCGCCATTTTCGCCGGGATAAGCGGTGTGAGCTTTTGGAGCCATTGCTGCTGGTCCGACGTCACCGATTGATAACGGGAAAGAAGGTCCGTGTCGGTGAAGGCTTTGGCTTGCGCGCGCTCTTCTTCGGTGAGGAGTTGTTCCAGATCCGAGTAGAAATAGGCGGCAAATGTCAATAGCTCCCGGTCAAACGTGCGGTGGATTTCGCTGGCGGTGGAAGCGTCCAGTTGTGTCCAGGGCAGCTTGGCGATATCCGCTTCGGTAAAGGTGGTCGGATCGCTTTTCGCGGCTTGTTGTTCGATCGGAACAAGTTGCTCGTCCGCGATGGACTGCTGGAGTTCGTTGGCCACGGCTTCCGGTGTGGATGCGGTGGTTGGTGTGTCCTGCGCTTCCTGTGGGAGCGGCTCTTGGGACGGTTCGTTGGCCAGGGCTGCTCCTGGTGGCAGCAGGGTGATGCATAGGGCCAGGCAGAGAAGGTAGATGAGTGCTTTTATGGAAAGGTGTTTCATAGGGCCTCCATCATGGGTAGTAGTCCCCCCTTGGTGAGAAGGGGGGATTGGTGTTGGTTAGGGGAACCATGTAATCGGAATTGGTTTGTAACTAGGGGTAGTTGTGCCGTTGCCAAGTTGCCCGTTCTCATTAGCTCCCCAGCCTAGAACGGTTCCATCGTTCGTCAACGCAAAAACGTGTGCTGCAAAAGTTCCCGTAAAAATCTTCTTGATGGAAGTCAGTTCCGGGATGAGGACAGGTTTTGTCTGCTCGTCTGTTGTTCCATTTCCCAGTTGACCGGAAGCATTGGCTCCCCAGACAAAAACCCGGCCCTCCAAATCAATAGCGTAACTGCTCAAGGCATTTGTCTCGATCTCAGCAATTTGGGTAAGAGATTCAATTTTTTGTGGGGGGCCACTGGGGGTCAGGTTACCATGACCGAGCTGTCCAAAATCGTTGGCTCCCCATGAATACACGGTATTGTCACTTTTGAGAGCCAAACTGTGAGTGGCTCCTGCCTTAATACTCTTGATCTCGGCCAGACCTTCGACTTTCACTGGTGTTCGATTTTTTGTGAAATTGCCCATATTGACTCCCCACATGAAGACCGTTCCATCGCGTGTCAATGCCAGTGCATACACCTCGCCAGCCGCAATCGCCGTCACATTGGACAAACCAGCTATTTGTGCAGGTACTACTTTAGGCTGTTTGTTAGCATCGCCCAATTGACCGTCCCGATTAAAGCCCCATCCCCAAACCGTTCCATCGTTTTTTAAAGCCAGGCTGAAATTGGCTCCGGCAGCAATGCCTACCATGTCAGTGAGTCCAGCTACTTGAACCGGGGTCGTTTTGGCGATCTTCGTTCCATCGCCCAATTGTCCATCATCGTTTAGGCCCCAAGACCACACGGTTCCATCCTCTTTTAAAAGGAGGGTGTGGTACTTCCCGGCCGCACTTGATTTGACCTTACTGTCGGCATGAGCCCTTTCTTCCAGTAAGCCAAATACGGTCAGTACAATGATGAAAGAGCACATTATTTTTTGGATGCTGTGGTTATTCCAGATCATTTTGTTACCCTCCCAGGTTCCTGACCGATGATTTTAATCGGGCTATTCCGATTTTGCATGGTTCCATCTCCCAACTGCCCACTCTCATTTTGTCCGGTCGCCCAGAAGCTTCCGTCATCTGTCATGATCAGCGTGTAATTCATTCCTGCCGAGATGTACTGAACACTTCTTGGAATCCCTTTGACTTGCACAGGAATGGTCAGTTGTTGATCGTAATAACGAATGACAACGCTCGCTTTCCCTCCCATTTCGCCGGATGTCATGACTCCATGCTGGTCGACTTGGAGAATCTCTGGCTGGCTGCTTTCATATACGACTTGATCGGTAACATCTTGCGCATGGCCATTTGCATACGTGGCTGTCACCTTTAATGGCTTACTCTCGTACGCATTCATTTCTACGAGATTCGCCGTTGTCTCCAGTTGTGTAACGACGACATCCACCATAACCGGAACAGGTGTCGTCTGATTTTGCATCGTTCCATTCCCTAGCTGCCCGTGCTCATTTTGTCCGGTTGCCCAAAGGCTTCCATCCGCTCGCAAAATCTGTGTATATGCCATTCCGGCAGACAAACTTTGCAATTGGACGCCAGGGTCACTCACTTTCACCGCCACGCTCCGCTGCTTGCCGGAAAATGCTGCGGTAAGCGTCGCCGTTCCTGCTTTTTTAGCTGTCAGCAAACCGCCCGTACTTACCGATGCGATGGACGGGTCATCGACAGTGTACTGGGCCTTGTCGGTAATGTCGGACTCTGTTCCATCTGCGTGTACAGCCTTGACTGCGAGCTGCTTCGTCGCATGTTCCAGCAAGGTAATGGCTTCCGGAACGATCTTGATGTCCACTACCGCGTTCTCCGCCGTGACGACAACGGGTACGTTGACGCTCACGCCTTCATACGTCACAGTGAGGCTCGCACTTCCGGCCTGGACAGCGGTGACGAGTCCGTCAGGCTGGACGGTTGCGATGGATGAATCTTGCGACAAGTACGTAACTTGCTTGGATACGTCTGCCGTTTTGCCGTCTTGGTAGGTTGCCGTTACTTGCAGGGTCTGTGCTTTTCCTACCAAAAGCTCCAGTTTGACAGGCGTGACGGTCAGACTCTGCACTGGCTCCTGAGCTTCTGTGACCTGTACAGGCACAGAGACGGTTTTGCCGCCAAACGTAATCGTAATCGTCGTGGAGCCTACTGCCACTCCCGTAATCAATCCAGTCGCTGAAACCGTGGCAATCGCGGGTTGGGCGATTTGGTAGGTGGCTTGGCTGGTCACATCGGTCACCTTGTTATCGCTATACGTTGCTTTGACTTCCAGTTGCTGGGTTGCACCCTTTTTCACGCTGACGGACTCCGGACGAACCGAGATCGTCTGCAAGGTGACGACCGTTCCTGTCACCGTGACGGGAACGGACAGGCTTTTCGCTCCGTAGGTGACCTGGATGGTTGTCGTTCCAGCGGTAGTTGCCACCACGCCTCCCATGCCATCGACCGAGGCAATCGCAGGGTTGCCGCTGGTGTATTGGGCTTTGGCCGAAACGTTTTCCTCGACTCCGTTGGAATACTGTGCGTAGATGCTCAGTTGTCCCTTGTTTCCGGCTGCCAGCGAAAGCTGCGCGGGACTGGCTTTCAGCCCCAGCAAGTAAGCTCCCTGCACCGTTACTTGAGCGGAAGCGCTTTTGCCGTTATAGGAAGCGGTAATCGTCGCGGTTCCCGGGGCGATCCCGGTCACGACGCCCTGGCTGCTCACCTGCGCCACCGATGGACTGGAGGAAGAAAAGCTGGCGACGCTGTTGATGTCTTTGCTGCTGCCATCGGTGTAGTAGGCGGTGGCGTACACGCGCTGGATTTGTCCTTCTGCCAGGGTCGTTTGCGCCGGGCTCAGGCTGATGGACGACAAAGAGATCGCCGGAGCGCTTACGGTAATCGTGAGTGTCTTCGTTTGTCCGCCATAGTACAGCCGTGCCTGGGTGGTTCCGCCGTTGACGGCGTAGACACGCCCGTTGCTGATGTAGGCTACGGATGGATTTTCCACGATAACCGTCACTTGCGAGGTGACATCCACCTGACTGCCATTTTCCAGCGTCGCGGTTACCTTGATGGACGCCGAGCCGCCGGAGGACACATCCACTTTGTCTGAATCCAGCTTCAGCGCGGTTGCCTTTGGCTGAGGCGAGACGGCTTGCTTGACGCTTTTGAGCAGATTGCCGTTCTCATCGTGGGTGAAGGTGACGCTGTTGGCGCCGTTTTCCTTGATCGCCGTGATCCGGTTGTTGGCATCGTAGACGTATTCATACAGCGTGCCTCCTGCCAGTGGAGCAAAGACGGTAAACGACAGGCTAAGCGCAGTGGTGTCGTTGTTGGTCAGCCGGACGGTGTAGCTGCCGGATGCCAACTCGTACACGGCCTCGGACTCGCTTGGCTTTTGCTTCGGACTGACGAGCGTGCCGTTGGACAGCATAGCGACCGTCGGGTATTTGCTGCCTGGATTTTTCAGCTGGACCACGGTGCGGTAGGTTCCAGGAATCAGCGCATTCATGGACAGCTCGACCGATTGCCCGGCTGGAATCGTGAGTTCCTTGGCCTGGTTGAACACAATCGCTTCTCCGCTCGCCTTGGCCAGGAGCGTCGCGTACAAGGAGCTGCGGGACTGGACGGACAGATAGTACGTTTTGCCTGCGACCAATGCCGCGCTGACACTCCCGTTTTCACCGGAAGCGATTTGGTCCGGCGTTTGCAGAGACGCGCTGCGGAACACCGCGATTTTCCCTGAGGCGAGGGAACTGGAATCGTTGGTCAACGTAAACTGGTACGTGCCGCTCGTCTTGGCGGTGAGCTTGAAATATTTCGCCTGCTCCGCCGGGTAGTACATACGAATCGGGCTGTTTTCCTGCAACAACGTGAAGTTTTCCTCCGCAGGCAGCGTCTCGACGGAGATCGAAGCCGGGTAGCTGCTGATTCCGGATGGGCTGTAGGCCCACAGCATGATCGTATAGGCGCGGCCTGGCTGGAGGCCAGAGAACGTGTAGCTGGTGACGTTCCCTACATCTCGCGCCAGAGGATGGTTATCCAGGCGGATCTGGTAGGTGCTGGCTCCGGGGCTCGGGTTCCAGTACACCGTGATGGCGTTCTTGGTCGGCTCGGTCTTGACAATGACCGGCGCTCCCGGTTTCCGTTCGACGACCAGGACTCCGCTGTAAGAAGCGGCTCGACCGCTTGCGCTGCGTACCTCCGTATTCGTATACGTACCTTCGCCCAGCTCCTGGCCCAGCCAGCTCATACTCCAATAACCAGCTGAACCAGTCGTGGTCGTCGTTTTCCTGGCATACGTCGCCGGGTAAATCGTTCCTGTGAGCGTGTCTCCTGCCTGCAAGCGGCTGTACGTGCCGTCCAGGGTAAAGGTTTCCTTCAAGTCGATAATGCGCTTCTCTGTAGGGGTGTAGACTGCCAGCTCTGGGAGGTGATCCACCAGACGAGCCGAGTAGACTTGTGGCTCCGACCAGGCTCCGCGGTTATCTTGGGCCTGTGCGGTCCAATAGATGGTCCGAAACAGCATGTCTTTGGTGATGGGAAATTGGTAGCGACCTGTGAATTTTCGCCCTTGATCCACCTCATAAATACCCTCCATCGTCTCTCTTACCTCATTTCCACCCGGTGTCCAGCCAATCCGAATTTTCCGTGCTACCAGTTTGTCCGTAGCATCCTTATCCGCAATCGTGAAGCTGATTTGTCCGGTCTTCCCTCCGTAAATGACGATGAGTTCCGTGCTTTCCAAAACCGGAGCTTGGTTGCCGTTCAGGATTTTGAAAAACCGTTTGACGGTGGTGCCGCTGACGTATGCGGGCACGTTGCTGCTCAAAATAGTGCGCAGCCGCGCTTCCACGTTGGCGCTTTTGGAAATGGTGGAAGTATTCAACTCATAGGAGCGGGTATTCGCCGACAGTTTTTCCTTAACGGTGGAAGTGACATGACCCGCCTCGGAAATGTAAATCGTCAATTCCTGGCCCGTTATTTTGTCCAAGTAGGAGCCATAGCTTGTCGAGTAATCCCAAGTGAGGATCACCCGTTCTCCCAAGTTAATCTCCGCGTTATTGGCTGGACTATTCCATGTGGCCCCGACATCGATCGGGTCTTTTTCCTTGGCCTGTGCGCGCATATCCAGGGTAAAGTCCACCTGCTGTACAGGAGACAGGCCCTGCTTCTGATCGGTAGCCCAGACTTTCAGGGAGTATACGTCATCTGGCTTCAGGTCTTGCACCGGAGCATGGTACAAAAAGGCGGAGGCGTTTTCTGACGCCAAGAACGAAGCGATCTGGTGCACTTCCCCTTCGTCGATTTGATACCAGAGGCTGACGCGATCCCCGATGTTCGGGTCCATGACCCAACCGGAAAGGGTGATCACATCCTGTCCGTTCACCTGATCGATGACTTTTCCCGTAACGGGGGTGGTGAGGTACACACGCGGCGCGGCGTTATCCGGGATGTTCGTGGAGAGATAGTCAATCTCCGGGGTCCATTTGAATGAATCCCCCACCTCGGTTTCTTTTGCCTGCGCCTGGAAATACAGCTTGTCTCCCGCCTCAACTTCCAGCTCTTGCGCTAGCTCCACCCCAACCTGATCGTTGAACGCAATGGACTGCCAGCCCGCCGACGGCCAGATTTGGGTATCGTTTTTCAAAAGGCGGAGGTTAACGCCGTCTCCTTCGCTTCCTTCGAGCATAGACGCCCAGCCGCCGACGTGAATCTTCCCGGAACGCGGCGCTTCCCAGCGAATGACCGGATCGGAGCCGCCGATTTTCATCCACGTATTCCCGATGATCGTCTCGCCTTGCGGGCTTTTCCACTGCTCGCTTTCCTGGTTCCACACCAGTTCGGTGTAGCGCTCTTCCTTGACCTCCAAATAGGACCAGTTGTGTTTGCCCTGTTCCTTGGAAAATTGCAGCCAGTAGCGATTTTCTTCGGTGATCGCCTCGACAATCGTGACGGTTCTCTCCAGGTTGGTTTGTTTTCCGTCTTTTTCGGTAACCCGTACGGTCAGCTTGTGCGTTCCCTTTGGCTGCTCCTCTGCACGCAGCCTATAGGAAAAGCCTGGCTTCGCGCCTTGGCTGCCCGGGTACGTGCGCAGCACATCGGGGCGCTCGGTGCCGTACAGCGCCTCGCCCAAAACGGTTTCGTCCAGCAGCACCTCGATTTTGTCCAACTCGCCCTCAGGGAGGAACCAACCCGTGACGAGATAGTTGCCGCTGATGACTTCGTTGTCTGACGGCGTGTCGATTTCTCCACCGTGGCTCGGTCCGTCTCCTTGGACCTGCACCGGATACGTCTGCACGATTCCGGCATACGATACGCGCAGATGCGTGTTTCCTGGCATCAGGCCCGTGATCAAGCCAGTCGACGCCTCGATTTTGGCGAGGGCCGGGTTCTCAAACGCGTACGTCGCTTCGGCCGTGACGTCTTTTGTGCTGTTGTCGCGATGGGTGGCGGTCAGTTGGAAGGTCACCGTTTTGTCTTTTTCCAGCGCGATCGAGGTGAGATTGGCGGTCAGCTTGGCAACCGGACCAATGACCACGTCTCTTTCCAGCACGAGGCTTTCCTGTCCCGTCTGATTCGTGGCGCGGATGGTCAGCTTGTGCGTGCCTTCGGCGAACGGAAGCGTGTCCCATTGGTAGCGGAACCCGGCGTTTGCCTGGCGGTAATGCGGATACATCGCTGCAATATCCGGGCGAGGTTCGCCGTATTCGGCGGTGCCCACAGCTTGTCCATCCACGAGTACCTCGACTTTGGCAATGCCAGACGGGTCGAGCAGCCAGCCTTGGACGGTGGTCACGCCACCGATGACAGCGCGGTCAAATGGCAGCTCTAATTGCCCTTTTGGCTGCGTGGACCCGGCTTCTGTCTCCGTCACGGTGACGGGGATGGTGACAGATTGCCCGCCGTAGCTTGCGACTACGTTGGTCTGGCCAACTTGCAGCCCCGTTACCACACCGAGAGGGCTGACGTGGATGATCTCGGCCTTTTCTGCCGTGTACTGTGCTTCTCCTGTGATCTCTTTGGTCGTTTGCTCCGTCAGTAGCGCGGAGATCGTCAGCTTTTTGCTGGAATCTTTCGGCAAGGTGACGGTTGGCTCTTGCGGCTGCAAACGAAGGATCGGGGGTTGTTTTCCGATGACGAAGCGTTTTTCTGGCAACGGATGCGACTTGCCTTCTCCGTCGATGGCCACCACGGCAACGGTATGCTCCCCGGCTGGCAGGTCGGATCCCTCCAGCGTCAGGCTGAAACCGGCGTGGCTGTTTGCATAATCCGGGTGCAGCAAGGCGATATCCGGGCGAGCGATGCCTGCTTTTGCTTCGCCTTTCTTCGTTCCGTCTACGAGAACGTCGTAACGGGTAATGGGCGTCGTCGCTAAAAACCATCCGGCGATCGTGCTTGTGCCCTCGATGACAGCTCCTTGGACGGGCGTCTCGATTTCGCCCATCGCGGACAGTGGTCCGGCTTCCGTGACGGTGATGGGGATAAGGAGGCTCTGCTGTCCGTAGGTAATGGTCAAGTTTGCCGTGCCAGGTGTAATGGCGGTGACGAGGCCATCTGTGTTTACTTTCGCTACTAACGCGTTATCCACCATATAGCGAGCTAACTTAGTGACGTCATGCTCACTCTGATCTTCCAAGATCGCCTTGATCACGAGTAGATGCGTTTTTCCCTCTGCGAGGCTCAATTCAGTGCGGTCTGCCCGCAAGCTTTTCGCTGGCAAAAGCGGAACGACGTGGATCTTTCTTTCCCCAAGCATCGTCTGCGTCCCGTCTTGGCCCGTTCCGCGTACGGAAAGCGTATGCGTTCCTTCCTGGAGCTTGCTTGTATCGAGATCGAATTGATAGCCGATATCGTGATTCGGCGAGGAGACATCCGTGATCTCTACTTCTGGACGTGGTATGCCGTAGGCGGCTTCCCCTTGGAGGGCACCGTCTACCAGCACTTCTACCTTGGCGACTCCACCTGAGTGGAAATACCAGCCCGTAATCGGGTACACGCCGCTAATGGTCGCGTTGTCCGGTGGGGTATCGATGCCGCCTTGGATCAAGCCTGCCGCTTCCCGCACCGTTACGGGAACGGTCAGCACATGTTCCTGGTAGTGGACGGTGATGGTCGTTTGTCCGGCTTCTAATCCCGTGACCATTCCACTTGGCGAAATACTGGCCACATGCGGATGTTCTGCGGTATAGGTCGCTCCTGCGGTCACGTCTTTTGTCTCTTGATCGGAAAGGACAGCCGAAATGCGTAGCTGTTGCGTTTTCCCGCGAGCCACCTCTACTTTTTCAGGCGCAGCCGAGATGCTTGTCGTTGGCTGTTCTTGTTCAACTAGGATAGCTCGCTCCGCCAGCACATGTTCCGTGCCGTCGTTGCTGACAGCCGTTACTTTCAGCACATGCGATCCTTCTTGATCAGCGTTCGTCTGGAAAAGGAACTGAAAACCTGCCGCCGGATTGCGGTAGTCCGGGTAAGCTGTTTCGATGTCGCGACGGACAATCCCGTACTGCGCATCCCCCAGCCGCGTTCCGTCCAGTTGCACCTCGATTTTCGCCACTCCGGCCGGGTCCAAGTACCAGCCTTCCACCAGCACTTGACCCGCTACGGTGGCGTTGTTTGCTGGGTGCTCCACTTCCCCGCGCGCAGGGAGCGGTGTTTCTTCCTTGACTTGAACCTGTACCGGGATGACCAGCGTCTTGGCTTCGTAGGTGACGGTAAGGTTTGTGCTGCCGACTCCAACCGCTTGCACGACTCCCGTCTCACTCACGGTAGCAACTCCCGGGTCAGAGGAAACATAGGTCACCTGCTGCGTCACGTCTTGGACCGAGCGATCCTCCAAAATGACGGATATCTTCAACGGGTGGCTGTCGCCCGGAGCCAGCTCCAGCTTCTGGACATCCGCCTGCAAGCCCTCCGGCAACGGCGTTTCGCCGACATAAAAGGCTCGGCCCGCGATGGTCGTTTTCTCGCCAGCCGTATTCTCAATCACAACGGCCAGTGTATGCGCTCCGCTCGCTAGTGTTTGCGTGTCCAGTTGGAACGTAAACCCGGCGTTTTGATTGCCATATGCCGGATATTTCGCCGCGATATCCGGTCGTGGCTGACCGTACTGCGCTTCTCCTGCGTCAGCCCCATCCACTTGGATGCGAATGCTCGCCACTCCCGCAGGGTCAAGATACCACCCTTTTCCATTCAACAGACCGCTCGTCCATTCGCCATTTTCCGGACTGTCCAGCCCTGCCAGTGGACGCAGCGGTTCCGGCGGGGTCACCGTAACGGAAATCTCGAAGTGATGTCCCTCGAACTCTCCGGTTACTTTGGTTTCGCCCGGCCCGACAGCACTCACAAGTCCTGTTGCCCTTACCTTGGCAATGGCCTCATCCTGCACGGCATAGCTGACCCGCTTGGTCACGTCTTGTTCCGAGCCATCTGTGCGCTTGGCTGTGACTTTGAGCGGCTGGCTTTCCCCCTGTGCCAGCTTGAGTTCTGAAACAGAAGGCAAAAGCGCTTCGATTTCCGCAGAACTTTCCCCTTGCCCTAGCGCTTTCTCCAAATGCACCAGCCCTTTGCCATAAAAACGGGACTCGCCCAGCGGCGTAGCGCTTTTCGTCAACAGATCGCGCAGCTCAGCGCTAGAAATGTTTCCTTTCGCCGACCAAATCACGGCCGCCGCCCCCGCTACGTGCGGAGCAGCGAGCGAAGTGCCTGATCTCGTCTGAAAATCTCCACCAGGCGCGGTACTGCGGATATCCACCCCTGGCGCCATGAGGTCCAGCTCTTTTCCGACACTGGAAAAATCGGCGCGCTGGTCTTCCCGGTCAACCGCGCCGACCGAAATCGTTTCCGCATACTGGGCTGGAAACAGCTCGGTTTCTTCGCCCAAGCCCCGGTTGCCCGCCGCCGCAATGACCAGAATGCCGTGCTCGTTCGCCCGTTTGATCTGGTCGTGCAAGGCGCGGCTGTTTACATAACCGCCCGCGCTGATCGAGAGGATGTTCATCCGGTTTTGAATCGCCCATTCGATCCCCTGGATCATGCTGGAGTAGGTCCCGTGGCCTTTTTTGTCCAACACTTTAATCGCGTACAATTCCGCTTCCGGCGCGACCCCGACGATACCAAAATCGTTGTCCCGAGCGGCGATGACTCCCGCTACAGCCGTACCGTGGCCGTGCTGGTCGCCAAAATCGTCCTCTCCTTCGATGTAGGACACACCGCCCTTGATCTCCAAGTCTGGATGGGCAGAAATCCCGGTATCCATTACCCCGATTTTGATGCGTTGCCCTTTGTACTGCTGACTGTGCGCAGCGGCGGCACCGATATGCTCGACGCCCCACGGCACTTGCTGGCTTTGGCTCGGCGAGAGACTTGCTTCCGCCAGCTCGGTTTCGCTGTCTTCTTCGATGTAGGCGACATTTTCGTCTTCCAGCATCGCTTGTTTCTCGCTTTCGGTCAGTTCGGCGACCACGATTTGTCCGGTGAGTGGCTCCACCGATGACCGCTGGATCGCCCGGACCTTAGCGCGTTCCTGTTTCTTGAAGCCGATCAGGTATGTCTTGCTGTCCGCACTCGCCGCCGCATGCGCGGGAACGAGCTGCAAAAGCAGGAGCGACACCAGGAGGAACGCTTGGAACATACTGAATAAACGGAGGAAGGCCTGGTTCATTCACGTGACTCCTTATCTGGATTGATTTGTTGGTTGCGGCTGTGTCATTTGCCCAATGAAAATGGTACCTCTCCCTCCTGTCAACAGTTTGCAAAGGTATGAAATTCACAGCAAAAATAGTAAAATATTCCTGTTGCATTCAGGCGAATTATATTAAATTTCAAAACATGGTTCAACAGGAATTTACTTGAAATTTGCATTTTCGACACCATTGGCAATTTTTCAACATTTGCGGTAAAGTCAAATGAACAGGATTTTATCTGAAAATGTCGATTTGCACCTACTGCCGGCTTGGCTGGCAAAAGACTGACTCGAAAAAGGACGTGCTTCTACTGTGAACAATTGGTTTGCCATCATCCTGGTCCTAGCAATCACCTGTAGCCTCGTACTCGGGGTGACCTCCGAGACGCTTGCCTTGCTGCCTTATATCAATCAGAGCTTTCTGCTCGGGCTGATTTTGCTGATGGTCGGCTGTGCTGCCGTCGTTACCCGTTCCGGCTTCTTCACCGTTTTCATGCGCGGCTTCAAGCAGCTCAAAGGCTTCTTTTTTCGCAAGCCGCGCATGATGGAGAGCGATCTCGTGCAAGGAGACGATCCCGTTTTTGCGCAAAAAAAACAATCCGTCATCAAGGTGGCGACTTCCCTCTTTCTCGCCTCCGGGACCGGATTGATTGTGTTTTCGCTGGTGCTTACTTGTTTCTACTATTTATAAGCAACGATTTGCCGATGGCCAGGAATACATCGGATTCATAGATCGTCGGCAGCTGCTCTTGCGGCGAAATACTGTCAAAGCGTTCGCCTGCCAGCTTCAGCCAGGGAAAGCCTTCTGCTCCCTTCGCTTTGTAAAGCTGCTCGGGTGAATTGGGAATCAAGATGTGCTTGTCGCCTTCTTCCTCATAACTGCTATTCAAAAAGAGCAGGTACTCCCCTTGCTCCAGCTGTTGATACTCGGGGGCGACGAGACTGGCCATCTCGTGGATATCCCCTGGGGCGTATCCAATGATCCGGTAAACCTCAACCGTATCCCCAGCCTTGATATTTTGCTCGGTCTGGTTGTCGTACAGCTTTTCTACCTCGACGTCGTACACATGAAAAACGAGCTCGGCCAATTGCTCTTGTCTCGGTTCCTTGGAAATCTTTCCTTTGAGGATTACATTGGAGAAATCGACCAACTCACTGGTGGAGTTGTACACTTTTGACAATGAATAACCGGAAGAATCCGCCAAAGATGCTTCCTGCCTTTTTATAAAAGCGAGTGTCAAGCCAAGCCCAACAGCCAGTAATACTAGAATGGCAGTCATCGTTCTCTTTTTCACCGTCGCACGCCCTTTCCGAACAACCTTTCCCCACACTCTCGCAAACGCTTCATCCAAACCTCAACTCCTAATATATGTAAAAACACAACTGCTTGTAAATGACGAGACATCGCGGAAGGAAGGCTTGGACATTCACGGATTGCAAGGGATTAGGCAAAGGATCGCGCCAGAACCGGGCAGACTCGAACATCGCTCCTTTATCTATCACCTGCCGCCACCGCCATCTAACGCAAAAAGACGCCTGGAAAAAGGCGTCTTTTGTTTCCGTACCTATGCTTCTAGCAAATGACAGGCGACCCAGTGTCCTCGCTCTGCCTCCAGCCACTTCGGCTCTTCTTCGGCGCAGCGCGCAGTGGCGAGCGGGCAGCGCGTTCGGAAGCCGCAGCCGCTTGGCTTGTTCGCCGGGCTTGGCAAATCGCCCTGAAGCACGATTCGCTCGCGCTTGACAGTCGGGTCGGGAACAGGCACAGACGAGAGCAGTGCCTGCGTATACGGATGCAACGGACGGGCGTACAAATCATTGCTGGCAGCCAGCTCGACCATTTTGCCCAAGTACATCACGCCGATGCGATTGGAAATGTGTTTGACCATGGACAAGTCGTGGGCGATGAACAAATACGTAAGACCGCGATCGTGCTGCAAATCTTCCAGCAGATTGACGACCTGCGCCTGAATCGAGACGTCCAGGGCGGAAATCGGCTCGTCGGCAATGATGAATTGCGGTTCGACAGCGAGGGCGCGGGCGATGCCGATCCGTTGGCGCTGGCCTCCGCTGAACTCGTGCGGGAACCGCTGGGCGTGGTCTTTATGCAGACCGACCAGTTGCAACAGCTCGGCGACCCGCTCCCGGCGCGATCCTCTGCTGAGTCCGTGAATGTCCAAGCCTTCCGCGATGATGTCCTCTACCGTCATGCGCGGATTGAGGCTGGCCTGCGGGTCCTGGAAAATCATCTGGACATCCCGATTGAACTGGCCCACTTCTTTTCCGCGCAACTGGTGGACGTTCTTCCCTTTGAACAGCACCTCGCCAGCCGTATTCTCATACAGCCGGATAATCGTGCGGCCCAGCGTGGATTTGCCGCAGCCGCTCTCGCCTACCAGTCCAAGCGTCTCACCTTTTTGAATCGTAAAAGTCACCCCGTCCACGGCTTTCAGATCAAAACCGGGACCCATGGAGAAATGCTTTTTCAAATCGCGTACATCAACCAACGCTTCTGTCATACTCCCTGCCTCCCTGCTGCAACCAATTCATCGATGCGCGGCGCTCTTGGATCGTGCAGCCAGCAAGCCGCCTCGTGGCCCGCTCCGAAGTCGTTTTTGGCTGGCATTTGCTGATCGCATATTTCCATGGCAAAATCACAACGCGCCGCAAACGGGCAGCCTTTTGGCGGTTGGAACAAGTCCGGCGGCGTGCCGTCGATCGGTACGAGCCGCTGCTTCTCGCCCTCATCGAGACGAGGCAGCGAGCGCATCAATCCCCATGTGTACGGATGGCGCGGGTTGGCAAACACATCCTCGACCGTTCCTGTCTCGACAACCATGCCTGCATACATGACGACCATCCGATGGGCGATTTCCGCCACGACACCGAGGTCGTGCGTAATGATGACGACGGACAGCTCCTGCTCTGCTTGCAGCCGCTTCAGCAAATCGAGAATTTGCGCCTGAATCGTTACATCCAGCGCTGTCGTCGGCTCATCGGCGATCACGAGCCGCGGCTGGCAGGCAAGGGCAATCGCGATGACGACGCGCTGGCGCATCCCGCCGCTGAACTGGTGGGGGTATTGATCGATCCGCTTTTCCGGGTCTGGTATGCCGACCAGCCGGAGCATCTCGATGGCACGCTGGCGCGCCTCTTCACGCGTCACTTTTTGACTGCGCACAAATCCTTCTACGATTTGCGTTCCGACCTTCATCGTCGGGTTGAGCGCGGTCATCGGGTCCTGGAACACCATCCCGATCTGCGTTCCGCGAATGCCGAGCAGCTCCTTTTTGGAAAGCCCGCTGATGTCCTGCCCGTCAAACACGATCTTCCCCCCGACGATTTTGCCAGGCGGGTTGGGGATCAGCCCCATGATCGCCTGCGCGGTGACGCTTTTGCCGCAGCCGCTCTCCCCTACGATCGCGACCGTCTCGCCCTTGTCCACGTGAAAGGAGACGCCGCGCACCGCTTGCACTTCGCCACCGTAGGTCTTGAAGTTGACACGCAGCTCGTCGATTGCTAACAAATGCTGATTTTTCGTCATTTTCTCCCTCTCCCCCATCAGTCGCGCAGGCGCGGGTCAAGCGCATCCTGCAAACCGTCTCCAAATACGTTAAAAGCGAACATCGTCAGCGAGATCATGAGCGCCGGGAAAAACAGCCGCCACCAGTCTCCGGTCAAAATAACGCCAAGAGCGTCGTTCGTCATCGTTCCCCAGCTCGCCACAGGCGCTTGCACGCCGAGTCCGAGAAAGCTCAGGAACGACTCGGCAAAAATCGCGGACGGAATCGTAAACGTCAAATTGACAATAATGACGCCGAATGTATTCGGGATCAGATGTTTGAGCAAAATCCGGTTGAATTTGGCTCCCAGCACTTGCGCAGCCAAAATGAACTCCTGGTTTTTCAACTGCAAAATTTGTCCGCGCACCAGCCGCGCCATGCCGACCCAGCCCGTAGCGGACAGCGCAATAATAATCGTCAATATGCCCGGCTCCATGACGACCATCAGCAAGATCACGACCAGCAAGTACGGCAAGCCGTACAACACTTCAATCACGCGCATGATAATCGTATCGATCCGATCCCCCCGCTTGCCGCGCCCTGCCATGTAGCCAGCGATGCCGCCGACAGTTACGCCGATCACCAGGTCGATGAGCGCCGCCACCACCCCGATGGTCAACGAAATTCTCGCGCCGTACCACGTTCTGGCAAACATGTCCCGGCCAAGCTCGTCAGTTCCAAACCAGTGCTCGGACGACACTTCCTGATTTTTCGTCAACAGGCTCTGATCCGAGTAACTGTAAGGCACGAGGTTCGGTCCGATAATCGCCATCGCGACCAGTGCCGTGATGATGAACAAACCGAGCATCGCCAGCTTGTTTTTTGCCAACTTGCGAATCACTTGCTGTCCATTGCTCAGGCTCGGCCGGGAAATGACGTTGGCCTGCCCTTTTTTGGACAGCGGCTGAAATAACGGGTCTACTCTATGTTCCATCGCCACAGGCTATCTCTCCTTGTTGGTCAGCTTGATTCTCGGGTCGATCAGCGTATACGCGATATCGATCAGGAAAATGGTCACGATCAAAATGGCGCTGTAAAAAATCGTCGTACCCAAAATAACGGGATAATCACGGTTGAAAATACCGTCCACGAAGTATTTGCCGATGCCGGGAATCGCGAAAATTTTCTCGACGACAAACGTTCCCGTGATCAGCGAGGCGATCAGTGGACCGAGAAACGTCACGACAGGCAAAATCGCGTTGCGAATGCCGTGGCGCAACACGACCAAAAACATCGGAATGCCTTTTGCCTCGGCCGTGCGAATGTAGTTTTGATTCATCACTTCAATCATGCTGGCCCGCATATACCGCGTGATGATGGCGACCGGACCGAAGGCGAGAGCGAGTGACGGCAGCACTGTGTGCATCCATGTACCCCACGTCGCCACCGGAAAAATCGACACCTTGATCGCAAAAAAGTTGATCAGCAACGGAGCCATAATGAAGCTCGGAATCGCTACCCCGAGAACGGCCAGCGCCATCGCGACATAGTCCAGCCATTTATTGCGGTTGAGCGCTGCCACGATACCAAACGTGATCCCGAACACCAGAGCGATCGCAATCGCTTGCGCCCCCAGCCAGGCGGACGCGCCGAAGCCGTCGGAAATCATGTCGTTGACGCCGCGCGAGTCTGATTTGATGGACGGGCCGAGGTCGAGCAGCAACAAATTTTTCAAGTAGAGCACGTACTGGACGGGCAGCGGTTGATCGAGGTTGTACTTGGCCCGCAAGTTGTTCAAAATTTGCTCCGGCAGCTGATCCGACTCGGAGGCGAACGGATTTCCCGGAATGGCATGCATCAAGGAAAAAGTCAGCGTCACGATGATCCACAGCGTGACGATCATCATCAAAACGCGTTTCACCAGGTAGTTTGACATGAAGTTCCTCCTCGTTTATTTGGCCAGCTCGTAGATGGCGTGGGCGTAAATCGCCATCGCCCGCAGCAGGTCGTCGATTTCCACATATTCGTCCACCAGGTGCGCCGTCGATTCCTTGCCTGGAAAAAGCGGCCCGTAAGCGACTCCGTACGGCATGATTTTGGCGTAGGTCGCACCGCCGGATGACAGCAGGGCAGTCGGCTCGCCCGTATGCTCCTCGTACACCTTGGACAACGTCTGAATGACAGGATGATCGGCCGGAACGTAATGCGACTTCGACGTGCGCAGACTGGCGATTGTCCAGCCCAGCTCCGCCACGCGCGTCCTCAGCTTTTCCACGTACTCCTCACAGGAAATCGTCGCAGGATAGCGGATGTTCAGCCGAACGCTTCCCCCGTCCGTTTCGCTGTAGCGCAAAATTCCCGCATTGACAGTCAGCTTGCCGGATACTTCGTCCTCGCAAGCCAGATGAAGCTCGTGCCCGTAATAATCTTCGTGAACAATATCTGACAAGAGCGAAAGAAACGAAGATCCTGAACCTTCAAACGATTTTTCCCGCAAAAAACAGGCAAGCATCGTTCCCGCATTCACGCCCTCGTGTGGAGCCATTCCGTGTGCGGGCTTGCCCGCCAGGGTGAATGTCAGCTTGTCTGAATCGACTTGCTCGATCCGCCCGCTCGTTCCCATTGCCTGCAAAAAGGCATCCCACTCGGCAGCGAGCTGCGCGAAGTCGAACTTCGCTTTCGCTTGTGCGCCCAGCTCGACAACCGCTTCCGCCTTGTCCGGCACACTGTTGCCCTGATCGCCGGAAACAAAGGAAAGCAACGTCCAGCCCCGGTCTGCGCCCGCGCCCCGCTGTGTCGGAGCGATCGTCAGCGTCGGGTTGATCTGGCCTTTTTCCGCATGAATCATCGGAAAAGCCGAATCTGGCGAAAAGCCGACAGGCGGCACCCGGTCATGCTCGGCAAAATGCTTCATGCACAGCCAGCCGCTTTCTTCATCAGTTCCGATGATCAAACGCACCTTTTTGGAGAGAGCAAGCCCGGAGTCTCTCACCAGCCTGAGCGCATAGTAAGCAGCAAGAGCCGGTCCCTTGTCGTCGAGCGCTCCTCTGGCATACATGCGCCCATCGCGAATCGTCGGCTCAAAAGGAGGCGTCGTCCAGCCTTCTCCGACCGTCACGACGTCGATGTGGACGAGCACCCCGATCTCTTCTTCGCCGTCGCCATACTCGATCGTTCCTGCGTAGCCGTCGAGGTTTTTCGTCGCAAACCCATCCTGCTGTCCGCGCTCAAGCATCGCTTCCAGTGCGGCCGCGACACCTTGTCCGAACGGCTTGCCCTCCGTCGCAGTCGTCATGTCCTCGATACTGTTAATGGAAAGAAACGCCACCAGCTCGTCCACGAACGCTTCTTTTTGCAGGAGAGCTTGCTTCTTCCAATATTCGCTCATCTGTGTCCACCTGCTTTCCTCTGCGCAAGGAATCTCAGAAACGCTTCTCCCTTCGCAGAAATATGACTTCCTTGTCTGCCTTTTCCCACATGGATCAGTTCATCTTGCTGCATCAGTTTCAAACGGTAACGCAACTGCTGCGACGAAATCGCCACGTCGCGCTCGCCAAGCTGTTCCATCAAGGAGTAGCGACCGCCGCTCCCGGCTCCAAGCTCCTGCAAAATCGCGAAAACCTCCTCCAAAAAGCCTCGCTTGACGTATTCGCTTGCGATCGACTCAAACCGTTCTTCCTGCCCGTCTGATACAAGCGGCATTTCCGGTGCCTCGTTCCAAAACGGCAACTGATACACGTACGCCTCTTCCTCTGCGACGTGCGCCAAATACTCGATGACGTTTTCCAGCTCGCGGATATTCCCCGGCCAATCGTAGTTCATCAGCGCCTTCATCGCCTCGCTGGTCAAGGTAAAAGGCGGACGCCGCAAATCGAGCGAGTATTTTTTCACGAATTGCTGCGCGAGCCACGGGATGTCCTCCCGGCGTTTGCGAAGTGGCGGCAGGTGAATCGGCAAGATGTTCAGCCGATAGTACAGATCAGCGCGAAAAGAGCCTTCTGTCACCATCTTTTGCAAATCCTGATTGGTGGCAGCGACCACGCGGATGTCCGTCGGAATGACCTTGTTGCCCCCCACCCGCATGATTTGCCGCTCCTGCAACACCCGGAGCAGCCGATTTTGAATCGCGCCACTGGCGTCGCCAATCTCGTCGAGAAAAATCGTTCCTTTGTGGGCAAGCTCGAACCAGCCGATGTGGCCGCCTTTTCGCGCCCCTGTAAACGCCCCTTCCTCGTAACCAAAAAGCTCGCTCTCCAACAGCGATTCGGAGATAGCCGCGAAGTTGACGCCGACAAACGGCTCTCGCCTGCGCGGAGAGGCATTGTGGATAGCCTGGGCGAGCAATTCCTTCCCTGTTCCTGTCTCGCCTAACAAAAGCACCGTCGAATTGCTTCTGGCCATTTTCTTGGCAATCTGGATCACTTTTTGCACAGAAGGACTTTCTCCGTAGATATCATCAAAATGGTATTTGGCAACCAGCCCCTTGCTGTACAGGCGCATGCGGTAGTCGTGCTCCAGCTTTTCGATCTCCGCCGCCTTGCGGAACAACAGCAAGCTTCCGAGAAAGCTGCCCTCCATGACAATGTGCATCTTGCGGAAAAAGTAGGTTTTGTTCGCCCAATCTACCAAAACGTCCTCATTCTCTTCACACTGCCGGATCAACTCGTAAAAGTCCGGCGGAAGACAGTCGGCTGCACGCTCTCCGACCACTTGCCTGCCCTCCAGATGCAACGATTCGATTGCCTTTTGATTGACGAAGCGAATCCATTCCTTCTCATCAAACGCAATGATCGCATCCTCGATCCGGTTGACGATGGCTTCCAAGTATTTGCTCAAAAGGTGCGCGTGCTGAATCTCGTTGTTCAGCTCTTTCGTGACGTAAATCAACGATTGCATCGCTCTCGCCGTCACCTTTTGGAAATTTCCACTGCCAAAATGCGAGTAGATCGCCATCCAGGTCGATAAATCAATGACGCGGTAACCGATGTCGACTACTTTGCGAATGCCGGGCGGAACATGTTCAGGCTCGCCAGGCGTAACTGCAATTTCAATATCGGACGGATAGTCCGCTCCGGGATAGTACGGATACAACTCAAAATCCATGCTGGACGCCCGCAGCAAATCCACGTTTTCCTCTGCGGTTTCTTTGGTATCGCTTACCAAAAGCACTTTGACGCCTTTCGGAATCTCCAGCATGCCGCGCAAATTGTGATACGGCAGCATCCGCTTGGCAACGAGAATGCTCGCATCGCCAGGCAAATACGGCTCGACAAGCGAGACGATGCTTTTCGTGGACAAAACCACCAGCGCCCCCGGCGTAATCGGTCGAAACGGAAGCTGGTCCACTCGGATCGCTTCCACGTGAATGTCTTCAGATATCCCCAGTTCGTGGCATTGACTGACCACGGATTGCAAAAATTCGTCCATTCTCGCGATGAACGTAATTGTTTTTTTCGGCATGGACACTCGCTCCAGATGTAGTGTGAAGACAAGAGCACAAAGCTGCCCTTGCGCTCTTGTCTTCGTCTATTCTACTATTTCTTCCCGATCTCTACCCATTTGTAGTCGAGAGTTCCGACCGGATGGCGAATGATGCCCTTGATGTTTGGCTGATCCATGAACACTTTGGTGCTGAAGTAGATCGGCACCAGCGGCATGTCTTCCATAAAGATTTTTTCTGCATCGTGCATCAGCTTGAAGCGCTCGGTTTCGTTTGCGGTGTTGCGAATTTTTTCGACCAGCGCGTCGTACTCTTTGTTGCTGTAATTGATGCGGTTGCCCGGGTGATCGGTGACGAACAGCTCCAGATAGTTGACCGGATCGCCGTAGTCAGCCGGGATGGTGGAACGGGAGAATTGCAGCTTGCGGCCGCGCTGTTCTTCCAGGAACACTTTCCATTCCTTGTTCTCCAGCTTCACGTCTACCCCGAGGTTTTTCTTGTACATCTCTTGCAAAACTTGCGCGATCGCTTTGTGGGCGTCACTTGTGTTGTACGTCATGGTTACAGGCGGCAAGGTTGTCCAGCCTTCCTCTTCCATTCCTTTTTTCAGCAAAGCTTTTGCCTGCTCGATGTCGTTGTCTTTGATGAAGTCTCCGCCCTTCTCGCGGAAGTCGCCGCCTTCCGGTTCCGGGAAGCCGAATGGCACGTGCGCCAGTGCAGGAGCCTGCTTGCCTTGTACCACGTTGTCGATCAGCGTTTGGCGGTCGATCGCCAGCGCAAACGCTTTGCGGATGTTGGCGTTCGTAAACGGAGGCATCTGCGTGTTCATCCGGTAGTAGTAAATCGCCGCTTCGGATTCGACTTTGGCCTCTCCGGAGTCGATCAGCTTTTTCTTCAAGTCGTTCGGTACGGTCTGGATCATGTCCAGTTGTGCGGTGGAGTACATTTGATACTGTGTATTTTCGTCGTTGACCATCACCCAGTCGATTCCGGCAAATTTGACGGAGTCGCGATCCCAGTAGCCATCGTTTTTCACGAGTTTGACAGATTGGTCATGCACCCAGTCTTCCATTTTGAAAGGACCGTTTGTGACGATGCTCGACGCATTTTCTGCCCACTTCGGATTGCTTTCCACCACTTTTTTATTCACGGGGAAGAACGTAGGCTGCGTGATGATGTGCAGGAAAAAGCCTGCTGGCGCCTTGAGATGTACTTCCAGCGTCTTTTCATCGACCGCTTTTACCTTCACGCCGTCTGCGGTGCCGGTTCCTTTGTTGAACTCCTCTGCTCCCTCGATGTAGTAGGCGAGGAAAGCGGACGGGAACGCGTTGTTCGGATCGACGATGCGCTTGAAAGCAAATTCAAAGTCTTGCGCCGTTACCGGATCGCCATTGGACCACTTGCTGTCGCGCAGCGTAAAGGTGTACGTTTTTCCATCCTCGCTCACCGACCATTTTTCCGCCATGGCAGGCTGCGGCTTGTGGTCTTTGTCGAGACGGGCCAAACCTTCCATCGTCGCATTGAGCACCTCATTGGACGTGCTGTCAAAGCCTTTTGGCGGATCGAGGGACGGTGGCTCGGTCTTCAGGTTGAGCTTCAGTCTTGCTGCCGGATCTGCTTGTCCACCAGAGTCGCCTGCTGGCTGTCCGGCTGGTGTTCCCTCGCCTTGCTTCGTCGGAGCAGCCGACTGGCTACATCCTGTCACGGCCAAAACCGCGACCAGGGCGGCAGTGCTGAGCAGCTTCCATCCTTTGTGCAACTTCATTTTTTTGTGACCCCCTTCTTCTTTTGAAAAAATCTTTATAGATAAACGGCAACGAAAGGTAGCTGCCGCTTATACCCCCAGTGACACGCTCGTTTGCGTCAGCAAAAACGGCGTTTCGATCCGGCCTACGACGCTATTGCTCATGTTGGTGATCGGCGGGTTTGTGTATTGTGCCAACACTTCCAGCGGGCCGTCTGTACCGATCCCGAGTTGGCGCAGCACCTCGTTTACGACCGGATTGATGGCGCGTGGCCCGCCGTCCTCGATCTTCACTGCGATACCCAGCCCTGTTTTTCTGTCACCCAGACAGTAGACAGACTCAGCGCCCGCCTTGCCCACGATGCGCCCGGCAAAAGCATTCATCAGATCGGTGCAGTAGCGATTTTCGCCCCCGACCATTTCCGGATGAGCCGTCATCGCTTCTGTAATTCTCTCTACCGCTTTGCGGCGCTCCGGCTTCGCGATCACTTCCGGGCGAACGAGCTTGGCAAAAGCCCAGGCGAAGTTCGCGAGCGGCAGTTGATGAACAGGCACTCCGCAACCGTCTGTTCCCAGGTTGATCTTCTCTTTTGGATAGCCTGTAATGTCTTCCACGACATCGAGAATCCGCTGCTGCACCGGATGCTCTGGCAGGTGATAGGTGGCGACCTCTTCTCCCATGTACGTCGCGGTTGCAATCATGCCCGAATGCTTACCGGAGCAGTTGGAAAATACGGGTGTAAGCGGTTTCCCCTGACGGATCAGCTCTTTGTAGCTCTCCTCGTGACGCGGCACGTGCGTCCCGCATTGCAAGGTCGCTTCCGGTTGACCCGCACGTTCCAGCATCGAGAGCGCGCGCGTGCGATGGCGCGGCTCCCCGCTATGGGAGGCGCAGCAAAGCGACAGATCGGCAGGCTCAAATCCGTAATGATCAGCGGCGCCTGTCTCCACGACCGGAATCGCCTGCAACGGCTTCATGCTTGAACGGGCATAGGTCATTCGGTGTGGATCTCCGAATGCATACAGCAAAGTTCCGGAAGCATCCACAACGGCGATATGACCAAGGTGCGAGCTTTCCACCTGTTCTCCCCGGTATACGTTAGCAACTACATTCATAGCAAAGTCTCCTTTTGACGCGATAGTTGAAATGTTTGTACTTTTCTCAAAAGCAAGTTGCGTGCCAACCACTGGCAAGGCAGGGTTAAAACCGAATTTTCTGCAAGTTTATCGCTGTAGCGAGTGAAAAAGCGGGGAGCAGCAGAGGGTAACTGGTTGTTATACAAGGCTTAATAGGTTGTTTTTAATCATTAATAGGTTAACTCGTTTTTGCCCAAACAAAAAAACACCCCTTTTCTTTTGCGCTTCCAGAAATAGGGTGTCACTAATGATTTTCTCGCTGCTGTTTCGCTACTCTTTTGCCACGCGCTGCATATCGGCTTCCACCATCATATGAATCAGCTCGACCAGCTTTGTTTTCGGCGTCCAGCCCAGCTCCCGCTTCGCCTTTTCCGGATTTCCCAGCAAGACGTCCACTTCTGCGGGGCGGTACAGCTTCGGATCAATCAGCAAGTAATCCTGATAATTCAAGCCGACGTAGTCAAAGGCGATTTTGCACATGTCCTCGACGGTTGACGTTTTTCCGGTCGCAATGACAAAGTCATCCGGCTTCTCCTGCTGGAGCATGAGCCACATCGCCTCCACGAAGTCGCCTGCGAAGCCCCAGTCCCGTTTGGCCGCAATGTTGCCGAGCCGCAGCTCTTTTTGTTTGTTCGCGGCAATTCTCGCCACAGCGTCGGTTACTTTTCGGGTGACAAATTCAAGCCCGCGCAACGGCGATTCATGGTTGAACAAAATGCCGTTGCAGCTGTACATCTGGAAGCTTTCCCGGTAGTTTTTCGTCATCCAGTAGCCGAACAGCTTGGATACCGCATACGGACTGCGCGGATAAAACGGGGTTTGCTCCGATTGCTGCGGCTCCTGGATCAATCCGTACAGCTCGCTTGAGGAAGCTTGATACATTTTGATCGCGGGATTCGTCTCGCGAATGGCCTCCAGCACATGCAAAACACCCATCCCGGTCGATTGCGCCGTCAAGACGGGCTGCTCCCACGATGAGCCGACAAAGCTTTGCGCCGCCAAATGATACAGCTCATCCGGCTTCACGCTTTTGAGCGCCCTGGTCAAAGACGACAAATCCAAAATATCGCCGTCCTTGTACTCGATTTCATCGGCAATGCCCAAATACTCCAGCCGCCAGCGATCCACAGTGCTGCGGCGCGGCACAAGTCCTGCCACGCGATAGCCTTTGTCCAGCAAAAACTTCGCCAAATACGCACCGTCCTGCCCGGTTATTCCTGTAAGGAAAGCTGTTTTCATGCGTCACCTCTCCCCTGGCCTGATCCAATCCCAATCGTTAAAAGCATATGCCACCCTGCGCGCATTCGTTCAAAAACAGGGCTGGACGCTTGAAGCAACTTCGTTTTTCGCATGTGCCTCCGCCCTGTCTCTTGCGAATGATCTTTTGCTCCTCCCTCACTTCCCGCCCTTTTCCTTAATACGCTAAGAAAGAGGCAAGACTTTTTTGACGGGAAGTGAGGTTTGGCATGCAGATGGATTGGCACAAGCATTATACGCGCTGGAAGCAATACACAGACCTGGACCCGCAGCTTCAGCGCCACCTGGAGCAACTGGAAGGCGACGAGCAAAAGCTGGAAGACTGCTTTTACAAGCCGATTGCCTTCGGTACAGGTGGCATGCGCGGGGTCATGGAGCCGGGGATCAACCGGATTAACCTTTATACGATTCGCAAGGCTGCCGCAGGGCTGGCCCTGCATTTGCTGGAGCAACATTCGGATGCGGCCCAGCTTGCGGTCGTCATCGCCTACGACTCGCGCAACGATTCGTACACCTTTGCACTGGAAACGGCAAAAGTTCTCGGTTATTACGGCGTTTCCGCATGTTTGTTCGAGAATTTGTGTCCAACGCCGCTCTTGTCTTTTGCCGTTCGGCATCTGGGAGCTGCCGCAGGCGTCGTCATCACGGCGAGCCACAACCCGCCGGAGTACAACGGCTTCAAAATATACGGGTCAGACGGAGGACAAATTCCGCCGCAAGCTGCCGACCGGATTTTTGCCCAGATGGAACAAGCCGGAGATGAGCTGCAAATCGGAACGCGTGAAGTGAATGAGCTGTTGGACAGCGGTCTGTTGCGAATGTTGGGCGACGAAGTATTTACCGCCTATATGGCCTGCCAAAAACAGCTTCGCTCCCCTGCCGCTTCCGCCATCGTCGCTGCCCACCAGCCGCGCATCGTCTTTTCTCCGCTGCACGGCACGACGCTTGTACCGATTGCGCAAGGACTGCAATCGCTAGGCTTTGAGCAGGTAAAGGTCGTTCAGGAGCAGGCGGAGCCAGATCCTCTGTTTTCTACCGTCTCCACCCCCAATCCGGAAGAGCCGGAAAGCTTTCGATTTGCCTTGAAGCACGCTCGCAAAAAAGGCGCCGACTTGATCATCTGTACAGACCCGGATGGAGACAGGCTCGGGGTAGCTATCAGGACGGGCCCTAACCAGCATGTCATCCTGAACGGAAATCAGGCGGGCGTCTTGCTTTTGGACTATATTTTGGCGCAAGAAAAGCTTGCCGGAACGCTCCCGGCCCACGCTGCCGTCGTGAAAACGATCGTCACCTCGGAAATGGTTCGCGCGATCGCCGCTGATTACGGTGTGGCTACAATCGACACCTTGACCGGATTCAAGTACATCGGGGAAAAAATCGAGGAATTTGCGCAAAGCGGAGCGCATCACTTTTTGTTTGGACTGGAAGAAAGCTGCGGGTATTTGCGCGGTGATTTCGTCCGGGACAAAGACGCCGTCCAGGCCGCTTTTTTGCTGGCGGACGCCTGCGCGTTCCAGCTGTCGCAAGGCTCAAGCCTCCACCAGCGTTTGCAGGAGCTGTACGCCAAGCACGGCACTTTCCGGGAAGAGCTGATCTCGATTACGTATCCGGGAAAAGACGGCATGCAAACCATGACAGCGATCCTCGCTGCCTTGCGCGACAGGCCGCTGACAACTGTCGCGGGCGATGCGGTGACCTCCATCGAGGACTACTTGACTGGCGAACGTCGGCTGCAAGCGACAAACGAGTCACAGCCTTTGTCGCTGCCAGCAAGCGATGTCTTGAAGTTCATCATGGGCGACCATGCCTGGTTTTGCATCCGTCCATCCGGTACGGAACCGAAGATGAAGCTGTATTTTGGGGTCAAGGACGTCTCAGAAAGTGCAGCCTTGACTGCCCTTGCCAACATGAAAAAAGCGGTGCTCGACTATTTGCAGCAGCTGTTGCCCGCCTAGATTTCCAGGTAGGGGCCATTTCCACGCGGGTGGCCCCCGCCATCAGGGCCGTAGCTTGGCGGATGGTACGCCTCTTGTGGAGTTCGCTCCGCAAAGCGTGCCAGACCCAACAGTTCCCGGCGGACAAAGAAGGCGTTGACTCCACGCGAATCGGTGCCGATCAGCGCATAGCCGAGCTTTTTCCCAAGTTCGGCAAGCGATGTCAGGCTCGCTCCGAAATAGGTTGTTCCGTTCCATGCAAAGGAAGGATCGTACGCTACGACCATCTTTTGCGGTGGCGGAAAAGAAGCGTTGTATTCGATGATCACCACTCGCGGCTTGTAGGCAGCCAGCGCTTGCCAGACCCAATAGTCGATCCCGTCCAGATCGATCGAGAGCAAATCAAACTGTGTCGGAACGCGAAATTGGGCAAACAACGAGGCGATATTTTCTCTGGTAATGAACGCCTGATGGGTGGCAACCTGAGGGAGCGCGGCATAGGTCTGCTGCAAATAGATGTATTTGAGCGGGTGCCCCTCGATCAACACCCCCGACCATTGGTGCGCGTACGCCAAGTTTCGAGACAGGCACTCCACGCCCCCCTCGACTCCAAATTCAACAAAAAATCGATTCGTTGTCCCGATCCGCGCAAACAACTCCTCGATCATGCCATCTTCACCATTTTGCGAGAAAACACGCTTTTCATAGAGATTGATGGAGTCCATTCGGTTCATCGCCCCTCCTTCTTTCGTTCTCTTTTCTCCATCGTATTTGCCGTATGCGCGAAAGGCGTAGTCATCTGCTCCCCTTTGGCGAGAAAAAGGCGTGCCGCACTTTCCCTGTACATAAAAAGACATTCGCCGTGCCAGTATCCGCATGTTCTTACTATATATAAAGCAACTGCTTTCTTTTTTTGGAAACGGTTTTGCCTGCTGCTGCAAAAAAACATCACGAGCAAGGGGGGAAGCCTCTTGAAAGTTTTGATTACAGGCATTACCGGGTTTGCCGGCAGCCATTTGGCAGAATATCTGCTCTCGCGCGGCGATGTCGAAATCTATGGAACTTACCGGGCCCGCAGCCGAATGGACCATATCGCCCACATCGCGGATCAGCTTCATCTCGTGGAATGCGAACTGCAAGACCCCGCAGCCGTCGCCCAAATGATTGCCCGAATCAAGCCGGCACATATTTACCATCTCGCTGCCCAAAGCTTTGTCCCCGCTTCGTGGACTTCGCCCGCCGACACGATGATGAACAATATCGTCAGCCAGCTGCACATTTTCGAAGCGGTCCGGGCAGCTGATATTCCGTGCAAAATACAGGTGGCATGCTCCAGCGAGGAATACGGCCTCGTCTACCCTGACGAACTGCCAGTGCGGGAGACAAACCCGCTGCGGCCGCAGAGTCCTTATGCCGTGAGCAAAATCGCCCAAGATTTTCTCGGCTACCAGTATTATCAAAGCTACGGACTTTCCATTGTTCGCACGCGTACTTTTAACCATACAGGGCCGCGGCGGGGAGAGCGCTTTGCCACCTCCAATTTCGCCAAACAAATTGCCCAAATCGAGCTTGGCTTGCAGCCGCCGCACGTCCATGTCGGAAACTTGCAAGCGCGACGTGACTTTACAGATGTGCGCGATGTCGTCAAAGCGTATTGGCTCGCGCTGGAACGGGGAGTGCCCGGGAGCGTCTACAACATCTCTTCGGGGAACACGCGAACGATCGAAGAAGTATTGCATACCCTCCTGTCCTTCACTTCCGCACCTGTGCAGATTCTCGTCGATCCCAAGCGGCTGCGCCCCTCCGACGTAGAGGTACTGCTCGGCGACGCCAGCGCTTTTTGCACGCAAACGGGCTGGCAGCCGGAAATTCCTTTTCACCAGACGATGCACGACTTACTTCAATATTGGCGAGACACTTTGCAAGCACAAGCCGGGGAAAAGGAGGGCAGTTGATGGGATCGCAGAACTTGCCGCTAGTCAGTATCATTACGCCTTCCTTCAATCAGGCCGCCTTTATCAGGCAAACGATCGAGAGTGTGCGCAGCCAGGACTATCCGTACATCGAACACATCGTCGTCGACGGCGGTTCCACAGACGGGACTTTGGAGATTTTGCAGGAATACGCCCATGAAAAACAGCGCTTCCGCTTCGTTTCCGAGCCTGACCGGGGCCAGTCGCACGCCATCAACAAAGGCTTGGCACTGGCAAAAGGCCAGATCATCGGCTGGCTGAACTCGGATGACAAGTATTTGAATGGCGCTGTCGGCAAAGCCATCTCTGCGCTGCAAACCAACCCGCAGTGGTCGATGGTGTACGGGAACGCCCTGCACATCAACGCCGAGGACAAGATTACCAGCGTCTACCCGACAAAGCCGTTTTCCCGTCAGGCCCTGTTTCTGTTTTGCATCATTTGCCAACCGACTGCCTTCATCCGCAAAGAAGTCTTTCAAGCTGTCGGCGGTGTGGACGAAAACTTGCACTATTGCATGGACTACGACTTGTGGATGCGCCTGTCCAAAACGCATCAGGTCGGCTACATTCACGATTTTCTCGCTGCCTCCCGCCTGCATGCAGCCTGCAAGTCCGTCGCGCTGGAGGTCGATCTCGGACTGCCGGAAATATTGCTGGCCAGCGTCCGGCACTTCGGCACCGTCGCCAATCACTGGCTGTATCATTTTCTCACGCACTATCCGAACAAAGGCGTGTTCTGGTATCTCGATCTGTTCAAAAGTCATCGGGTCTTCGGAAATACTCCCCTGCTCGTGGACAGCAATCGCCATGCTTCCTTCTGGGTCCCGCCGCGCTACCGGATGCATCTGTACGTCGATCCGGCCCAGCCGATGCATGCTCTGGTCATCAAAGGCATCAATACGTTATTCAACCAGCCTGTTCACGTCCACGTCATGGTCGATCAAGTGCCGACCGCTCATCACGTCATTCCGGCCGGTCACTTTGAAACGAGCATCGTATTCCCAGTTACTACGCCGAATGCCGTCGTCGAGCTGGTGTGCAGCAGGCAGCAAATTTTGCCGGAAACAGAAATGGCGGCAAGCATCGGCACGGTCAGCTTCCAAGTGCAAAATGCGATGCCGCTCTCTGCCCAGGAATACCAGTTTTACTTGGAATACAAAAAAAATCCTCGGGATGTCGCCAACTGGTTGTTGAAAAACAGGCAGCCAGTCCCTTCGCTGTGACCACATTCGCGTAAAGGAAGGTGTTGCTTTCATGAATCTGTCGGACAAACGAATCGTCGTTACCGGCGGAGCAGGTTTCCTGGGAAAGCATGTGCTCAGCCAGCTGCAAGCCCAGCAATGCCAGCATGTGTTCGTCCCGAGAAGCCGCGACTTTGATCTGCGCAAAGAAAACGACATCGTCTTGATGCTGCATACTTACGCACCGGACATCATTATCCACCTCGCCGCCGTCGTAGGGGGCATCGGCGCCAACCAGAAAAATCCCGGCAAATTTTTTTACGACAACCTGATCATGGGCACACAGTTGATCGAGCAAGCGAGACTGTTTGGCGTGAAAAAGTTTGTCGCCATCGGAACGATTTGCTCTTATCCCAAGTTCGCACCCGTCCCTTTTCTGGAGGAAGACCTGTGGAACGGCTACCCGGAAGAGACGAACGCTCCGTACGGTTTGGCGAAAAAAATGATGCTGGTGCAGTCTCAGGCGTATCGTGAGCAGTACGGCTTCAATTCGATTTTCTTGCTGCCCGTCAACCTGTACGGCCCTCACGACAACTTCGATCTCGAATCTTCCCACGTCATCCCGGCGATCATCCGCAAATGCCTGGAGGCCAAAGCCGCCAAACAGGACGAGATCGTTCTCTGGGGCACCGGGAACGTCACCCGCGAATTTATTTATGTACAGGACGCTGCCCGCGCCATTGTGCTGGCGACCGAGAAATACGATTCCTCCGATCCGGTCAATATCGGCTCCGGTGAAGAAATGACCATTGCCGAGCTGGCCAGTACGATTCAAAAGCTGTGCGGGTACGAAGGACGGATTGTCTGGGACGCCAGCAAGCCTGACGGACAGCCGCGCCGCAAGCTGGCAACAGACAAAGCGAGGGACGCTTTTGGCTTTACGGCAACCACTCCGCTTCTCGCAGGCTTGCAGCAAACGATTGACTGGTATCGCCAGCACAGACGCGATGACGAGGTGAAGGCTCCGTGAAAATCGGTGTAAATCTGCTCGCCTGTATCCCTGGAAAAATCGGCGGCATGGAACAGTACGTGCGGAATTTGCTGGCGTACTCGATTCAAAACAAGGACAACGACCAATGGTTCTTGTTTTTGACCAAGACGAATTACCACACCTTTCCCAACCATCCGAAAATCCAAAAAGTGATGATGCACGAGCACATAGACGCGCACAAGCAGTTCCACGCCTGGATTCGCGCGCTTGCGCTCGATCTGTGGTTCTGCCCGCTCCTGGTGCTGAATCCGATCGATGCTCCCATCCCGAGCGTGATCAACATCCCGGACATTCAGCATGAATTTTACCCGCAGTTTTTTGACGAGAACTCGCTGCAATGGCGCAAGGCGACCTACCAATCGTCCGCGCTGAAGACAAACGCCGTCTTGACGTTGTCCGAGTATTCCCGGGAGAGCATCATTACCAAGTTCGGGATTCCGAAGCATCGCGTACATGCGATCCATCTCGATTCTGCCCATGAATTTACGCTCCCGTACAACGAATCCGTCAATCAGCGGGTGCGGCAAAAATATCGGCTGCCCGCTCATTACGGCTATTATCCTGCGAATACGTGGTGGCACAAAAATCACGTTTCGCTCTTGCAGGCGCTCGCTTATTTGCGCGATGCACACCAGTTGAAAATTCATATGGTGTTCACCGGAGCCCCCCAGGAAGCACACAACCAGGTTCTGACGACGATCCGTGAGCACCAGTTGTCCGATCAAATTACGTGGCTGGACTACATTCCGCAGGAAGAGATGCCGTATTTGTTTCGCAACGCCAACTTTCTCTGCTTCCCGTCCCTGTTCGAAGGCTTCGGGATTCCGCTGGTGGAAGCGATGCGAACCGAGCTGCCGATCATTTGCTCCAACAACGGCAGCATCCCGGAAATCGTCGGAGACGCTGCGCTTACTTTCGATCCGACTTCTCCGGAAGACATCGCCCGCAAAATAGTCGAGGTGCAAAACCAGTCTGTGCGCTCGGACCTCATCGCCAAAGGATTGCGGCAAGCGGCACAGTTTTCCTGGTCCAAATGCGCCAGGGAAACGCTCGCGGTTCTGCATCAGGTCGCAGGAAAATAACCGAAAGAGGAAAGGAGCATGCTCATGTCACGCATGGACGAAATCAGGCGGGTTTGGCAACAGGAGTTGCGCATTCCGTTTCCGCTCACCGCTCAGGAAGCGTGGGATTTTTGGCTGCTGGAATCGCCGCCTTACGAGGTGAAAACGACAGCTGTCGCCCAATACGGAAAAAAGCACCAAATCAACACGCTGATTGAAACCGGCACGTATCGCGGTTACATGGTGGATGCCCAGAAGGCTGTTTTTCAACGAATTTATTCGATCGAGCTTGACCTTGCACTGTACACGGCAGCCAAAACGCATTTCGCCGCCGACGCCCATGTATCCATCTTGCACGGCGACAGCGGCACAGTGCTTCCCCAACTGCTCGCATCGATTGACGAACCTTGCCTGTTCTGGCTGGACGGACACTACATCCCGCTGTCAACCGAGTCTGCAAAAGGCAATCTCGATACGCCAATTTTGGCCGAACTGGCCGCCATCTTGTCCCATCCCGTGCCGAATCACGTCATCCTGATTGACGACGCCCGCTGCTTCATCGGCTCCAATCCGCTGTTAAAAGACTATCCGACCATCGCCGAGCTGAAACAGTACGTGGCTACCCTGCGGCCCGATCTGCACTTCGAAGTGAAGGACGACATCATCCGCATTCATCCGCCGATTGCCCACGATCCGAAAAAGACGGTCACCTTCCGTCTGCCTTTTGACGAAAAATCGTTTTTGGTCCACGGCAGCAGTTCAGACCAGAGCGTCCTGTACTACATCGAAATGGCAAACGGCCTCTACGAGGAGTACGTGCTTAACGTGCTGAAGCGGGTCGTGAAGCCAGATTCCATCTGTCTCGACATCGGGGCGAACCTCGGAACGATTTCGCTTGCGCTCAGTCATCTCGCACCGCAGGGCAAGGTGTACGCGTTTGAGCCATCTTCCGTCAACCTCGCCTTTTTGCATCAGACTTTGCAGGATAATGGGATCGGCAATGTAGAGCCTGTTCCGCTCGGCGTATTCGACCGCAACGGCATCATCGAGTTTTGCGAGGTCGATCGCGGCGGCGGCTGGTCGTTCATCGCCAGCGAAGCGACTTCTGCTGCTACCAACACGATTTCGTGCACGCGTCTGGACGACTGGGTCGCTGCTCATAACCTGTCCCGGATCGACTTGATCAAGCTCGACGTGGAAGGCTCGGAGATTCAGGTGCTGCAAGGCGGGCAGGAAACATTCAAAGCCTTCGATCCCGATCTGGTGATCGAATTTAATCCCGACAACCTGCGCGGCTATTTCGGCAAGGACCCCAACGAGCTGTTCCTGCGGCTGTTCGCGCTGTACAAAAAAATCTACTTGATTAAACGGGAAGGCGGGCTGCTCCCGATCCACTCCTATCCCCAACTGTTGGAGGCCATCAGGCCGTTTCACGGCGATTTGTTTTGCACGAACAAAACGGCTCTGCTGTAATCCACGCCAGCCTCGTCATCCGCAACAAAAAAATGCCCGGCTGCGCCGTCCCGAACGAAGGGAACGCAGCCGGGCTGTTTTGTTGTTCGTTCGCTGTTTTTTTGTTAATCCGCGGCTTCCTTTTGCAAGATCAGCTTCAATCCTTGCTCCAGGGAAACGCGCGCTTGCCAGCCGAGTGCGCCGAGTTTGCCCGTATCGGCTTGCGAGCACATCAGCTCCCCCTCTCGCTGGGCGAATGCTCCGAATTGCAGCACCGCCGTCGAGCGAGTCAGCGAATGAATTTTTTCGACCAATTCACGTACCGCCGTCGCTTTGCCCGTTCCCACCTGAAACTCGGCGTATTCGGCTGGCAAGGACGACTTTTCCCGCAGCAAAAGCAAGTACGCTGCCACGACATCCTCTACATATACAAAGTCGCGCTTCTGCTCCCCGGAAGTGAGCGCGAGCTGTGCCCCATCCCGAAGACACTGGCTGATTACGTACGGGATGAATTTGTCAGACTGGTCGAACGGCCCGTATACGTGCTCCAGCCGCATGTTGGCAAACGTCAGCCCGTACTTTTTGGCTATGTACGCCCCCCATTCCGCAAACTGCTTTTTCGTCAGGTGATAGCCTGCCAAATGCGGCGCTCCTTGTGCAAGGGAATCGCGGGAAAACGTATCCGTATTCACAAACAGCCTGGTGCCCTGCTCACAACAAAGCTGGAGGAGCCGAAGCGGGAACAAGACGTTGGCTTCCAGCAGTCCCACGTCTGACTCCCCTCTCCGGCCGTAAGCGGTTGCGGCATGAATGACGGCATCAAAAGGCCCTTGCTCGGCAAAGAGCCGGTACACGCTCCCTTCCTCATCTGCATCGTACGCGATCATCTCGCTGGCGATGTCCGCAAGCCTTGTGCAATCGGACGAGCTGCGTTTGACGATGACCAGCCGATGCGAAGCTTGCACCAATGCCCGCGCCAGATGGCTGCCGAGAAATCCGGTCGCTCCCGTAAGCAAAATGTTCATGCTCTGCTACCTCCACTCCGCCTTTCCGCTTTTCCACAGCGACTCCAGGTAATTTTTGTCGCGCATCGTGTCCATCGGCTGCCAAAATCCGCTGTGCCGATAGGCTGCGAGCTTGCCGCTTTGCGCCAGTCGTTCCAGCGGCGCTTGCTCAAAAACAGTCGCATCATCGTCCAGATAGGAAAACACCTCTGGCTGCAACACGAAAAATCCGGCATTGATCCAACCGCCATCGCCGCTCGGCTTTTCCTGGAAGCCTTTCACCTGGCCGTCTGCTTCCAGATCGAGCGCGCCAAACCTTCCTGGCGGCTGCACGGCCGTAATCGTCGCCAGCTTGCCGTGCGACTGATGGAACGCAACGAGAGCGGCAATATCGATATTTCCCACCCCGTCTCCATACGTAAGCATGAACGGCTCCTCGCCGACGAATGGCTGGATTCGCTTGATCCTGCCGCCTGTCATCGTATCCTTGCCCGTATCGATCAGCGTCACCTTCCACGGGTCCTGGCAGCGATTGTGCAAAATCATCTCGTTCCCGCGGCGAAAGTCAAACGTGACATCCGACTGGTGCAAAAAGTAGTGGGCGAAATATTCCTTGATCATGTAGCCTTTGTAGCCGAGGCAAATAATGAAATCGTTGTACCCGTACTTGGAGTAGATGGACATGATATGGCAAATGATCGGCTTTTCCCCGATCTCAATCAGGGGCTTCGGCCTAAGCTGCGATTCTTCTCCGATCCGCGTTCCGTATCCGCCAGCCAAGATAACGACTTTCATGAAGCCCCCTCCTTTCCGTATTGATCGATGTGCGCAAAACAGACTTGCCGCATGTCGGCTTGTTGCTGGTAGGCTCTTGTCCACTCCACGATGCGATCCAATGCCTGCTCGATCGTCCAGTGCGGACGCCAGCCCAGCTTTTCCCGCGCTTGCGAGCTGTCGAGTCTGAGGTACGTCGTCTCGTGAAAAGAAGCTCGCTCGTCAACCTCGTAAGTCGCCTGCTTTCCCCATTTTTGGCACAGACGCGCAGCCAGCCATTCCACGCTTTTGGCGTCGTTGGCATCCGGCCCGAAATTCCAGCTACAGGAGTAGCGTAGACTATCCCCATACAACCTTTGCGCCAGCAGCAAATACCCGTGCAGCGACTCCAAAACGTGCTGCCAAGGGCGAACCGCTTGCGGATGGCGAAGCTGCATCGGCTGGTCAGCGAGCAAACTCCGCAGCAGATCAGGAATCAACCGCCCGCCTGTGAAATCGCCGCCACCGATGACGTTGCCTGCGCGTGCTGTTGCAAGTCCGATCGGAGGCAAGTCTTGGGCCTGCCCGTCCTGCTGAAAAAAAGCAGCGCGGTAACAGGCGGTCACCATTTCTGCGCACGCCTTGCTATTGGAATACGGGTCGTGCCCGCCCAGCGTGTCCACCTCCCGATACCCCCAGGGCCACTCCTTGTTTTCGTAGCATTTGTCTGTCGTGACATTGACCAGCGCGCGGATGGGAATACCTGCATTTCTCGCCAGGCGAACGGCTTCCAGCAAATAAACCGTTCCCATGACGTTCGTCTCATAAGTGGCGACAGGTTCCTGATAGGACAGGCCAACCAGAGGCTGTGCCGCCATATGGATGACGATATCCGGTTTTGCTTGCAAAAGCGCCGTTTGCAGCTGCTGACTGTCGCGAATGTCGCCTGACACGGAGTCGATCAAGGAATCGATGCGGCACAGCTCAAACAGGCTGGGATGGGTCGGCGGAGCCAGCGCATATCCGGTCACCTGCGCCCCCAAGCGATGCAGCAACAGGCACATCCACGAGCCTTTGAAGCCCGTATGTCCTGTCAGGAACACTCTTTTTCCTTGCCAAAAGGCAGCGTCTGGTCGCATCATCATTCACTGACCATTTCCACGATGTCATTCCAGTCCATGCCCAGCCGGACGATGTCCTCTTCGACCAGCTTGCTGCCCATCTGCACCTCGATAATGTCGAGGTCGCTGATCGCTTTGATCGCATGCTTGGCTCCGACAGGAATTTCCACCACATCGCCAGGCTTGACGATCATCAAGCGATCATTCAGGACAAACTCCCCTTCTCCCTCCACTATCATCCACACCTCGCTGCGAAAGTGGTGGTATTGATAGCTCAAATTTTTTCCGGCGTGGAGGTGGAGCTGCTTGGTCAACACCTCGACCTTTTCATTCATTTTCTGAAACTGCAAGACGTGGTACCAGCCCCAGCGCCGCTCCTCGAACATCGGCCGCTGCGACCAATCGCTTGCAATATCCTTGACCTTGTGGCTTTTGTCCTTCGCTGCGACCAGGATGCCATCCGGGCTGGCGGCGACGACGAGGTCGGATACGCCAATTGCGACGATCGGCAAATCCAGTTCATTAATGACGTGCGTATTCGTGCTTTCCTCCAGATGCACGCGCCCCACTGAGCTGTCGCTCATTTCCTCGGTCAGCGTGTTCCATGTGCCAAGGTCCTTCCAATCGCCTGCGTACGGCACAACGACGACATGCTTGGCTTTTTCGACAACCTCGTAATCAAAACTGATTTTCGGCAATGCCGTATAGCGCGCAACCAGCTGATCGTAGTCCGTCGGCAGTTGTTTCTTTTGCAGCTCTTGCAGCATATAGCCCAGGCGAAACGCAAATACGCCGCAATTCCACAGGGCGCCTTGCGCAATCAGCTGGGAAGCTGTTTCCACAGAAGGCTTTTCTGTAAAGCGCGCGACCTGCAAAAAGCTGCCAGACTCGTTGTCGGCTTGCACCGGAATGACGTATCCATACTTGGTGGAAGGGTACGTCGGCTTGACTCCCATCAAGGCGAGGTCGGCCCCTGACTGCTGTATGACCGTTTCCAGTCCTTTCAACTTTTGAAAAAAGTGATCCTCCACAAAAGAGTCGACAGGCATCACAGTCACGACCTCGTCTGGCCCCAGTTGTTTGACGCTGTGCAAATAACTGGCGATCAGCGCGATGGCGGGAAACGTATCCCTTTTTTGCGGCTCCAGAATCAGCGGCACATCCGGTCCCAGCTGGCTGTATATGAGATCTACCTGCGATTGACTCGTTGAGATATAAGCCATGTCCTCAAACTGATTGGCAGCAAGCTGCCTCCATACCCGCTGAACCATGGATTCCGGTTCGCTTTCCCCATTGCGAATCAGCTTCAAAAACTGCTTGGAGCGAACATCGTTGGAGAGCGGCCACAGTCTTTTGCCCGAACCGCCCGATAGCAACACCAGTTTCATCCAGGCCACCTCTGTCCGTTAAACTTCATGCATGAATCATCATATGAAAAGTTGGTAGAGGGTGACTGTTTGGTACGCGAAAATGGTCGATTCTCCCGCTTTTTGGAAAACCGGCAATCACTAGCCTAGTAGACAAATACCCCGACGCGATTCGCCGGGGCATGAGCTTCAGTTCTGTATGGTCCATTGGGACGATGCATAGTCGTAATAATGAACGCCGGGTTGCCTGGGGATATGGGGGAGCCAGAAATCTTTCATGTAGCTTTTGGCCGTAAGCCCCTGGAAATGCAACGAATTTAGCCGCTTGAGGGCACCGCTGGCCAGATCCTTGCAGTAGAGCTGTCCGTCGATGGCGTACACTTTTTTCTTGCCCGAAAGACTCTCTGCCCACCGCGGGCGGTTAATATTTTCGTCGAAGAAGCTGTCGCCGAACGTTCCATGCGTATGCGCCTGGCCGGAGTAAGAACGGAAATAAAGCAGGCACAGCACCATGTCCGACACCAGCGGAACCCCTTCGATCACCTGGTCAAGCTCGATCGTTTTTTGCACGAGCAGCCGAAACATCTGCGGATTCACAAAGTATTGCATCGTCAAATTGCAGAAACGATCCAGCGTATCCAAGCCTACGAAACTTGTCCACGCAAACTCCATGGAAAACGCCCGGTATTCCGGCTTGTTGACCTGGGTGTAGAGCATCACGTCCGAATCGAGGTAAAAGCAGCCTTGTATCCGGTTTTTGCGCATGAAGTCGCGGAGAATAAACCAGCGCTGAAAGCAGAACAAATTATATTCGTAGCTCATGACATGCATGTGCTGATACACCTTGGCGAACATCTGCGCTGTCTGCATATACGAATCCATCATGACATGCATGGCGCCGGACGAGGCGTATTTCCGGTTAGCCTCCCTGCCGAGCAAGTAAACGGGAGAGCGGGGATTGCTCATCTTGGCTTGCCGCAAACTGTAGGCTAAATAATCCTCATCGTCCCTGTGCATGAAAATGATAGGCAAGGTCATTGGCGCACCCTCCTGTACATTCCTTTTCCTCCACCGTATGCTTTTCGGATCGTGCCGGAAACGGCCACTGCTTGTACCGGACGCCTAAATCCGCCGCCATGCGCCTGAGAATGGGGGATTACACCCGTTTCCCGACATCTGCGGCGTTCATATCGTAATGTAGCATGATCGCATTTTGCCTAGACACCGATTCTTCTGAAGGAGGGACATGAGTGGGAGGAACATGGACAGACAGTGAAATTTTGGCGGAGATTGGCCAAGCGCACCTGGTACCATAAAATTCAGTTGCGTCCCGGGATCGCAACTCCTGGCCTGAAAATTTTGGAGCCACTTTGGGACAGTACGCGCAAATCCAGAGCGCACATCAATTACGCAGGGAAACGGGTGCTGGACATTGCCAGCTTCGACGGAATGTGGGCGTTTGAAGCAGAAAAGCTCGGAGCCTCGCTCGTCGTCGCCACCGACTGCATGCAGCCGCTGTACTCCAACTTTGAACTGTGCAAAGACATTCTCGAAAGCAAGGTTCTTCCGCTGTATAACATTTCTCCCTACAACTTGTGGGAAGGTTTGAAAGTGCTGCTGATGGACGATTTCTCCGCTCCGTTGCCGTTCCCGCAGCAAATTCGCCACAACCTGTTCGATATCGTTCAGCATACCGGACTGCTCTACCACGTCCGCGATCCTTTGTGGACGCTGTCGCAAGCGCGCAGTGTGATCAAGACTGGCGGACATCTGCTGTTGGAGACGGCTTGCATCCTCGACGACAACGAATCAAGAATGATCTTCAACGGCCCTCCGGGAAATATGAACAGAATCTACCACGATATAACGACCTACTGGGTGCCTTCGATCAGATGTTTGCGGGAGATGCTCGCCAGCACGCTTTTCGAAGTATTGCCGCAAAGCATCACAACCGTCAACTCCGGGACCAAAAACGACTACCCGATCGGCCGCGTCACGATGGTTGCGCGGGCCATCAGCGGACGGGAAACAGCTGCCGATTCGTACGCGGAACTGCTGCGCATTTACCGCAACCCGGGTCTGGTGCCGGACTATTTGTAAGGTAAGCACAATCTCGCCATGTGCGTCTATCAAGGTGTGCGCTCCCTCCTGCAAGCGAGGGCGCCACACCTTTTTGCTATGGGAATCTGTCAAAATAAGAAACGTATCCCGATGCCAAATCCGGTTCTTGTACATATGGTATTGCAGGCGTGCCATTTCTTTTTTGCGCTGACTTTTTGAAAAGGAGTGACAGAAATGTCTAGCGGGCAGCTGCCTCTCGTCAGTATCGTAACCCCCTCCTTCAACCAGGCCAGATTCATTCGCGAAACGATCAACAGCGTGCTGCTCCAGGACTACCCGAACCTGGAAATGCTCGTGATCGACGGCGGTTCGACGGATGGAACACTCGCCATTTTGCAGGAATACGCCAGTGCGGACAGCCGCTTCCGATATATTTCCGAACCGGACAACGGACAATCCCATGCGCTCAACAAAGGTTTTGCCATGGCGCAAGGAACCATCATCGGCTGGCTCAACTCGGACGACACCTATCTTCCCGGAGCGATTCGCAAGGCTGTCCACGCTTTATTGCAGCATCCGGCTTGGGGAATGGTTCATGGAAAATGTCAGGTCATCAATGAACATAGCCAGGCAGTCAATACGTTTCCCTCCTCGCACGCCGATGCCAAGCAGCTTTACTACACGTGCTGCATCTGCCAGCCCGCCGCGTTTATTCGCCGCAATGTCATCACCCACATGAAGGGCGTGGACGAAAAGCTGAACTTTTGCATGGACTACGAGCTTTGGATGCGCATCGCCAAATTTCATCAAATTGGCTTTGTTCCGGAGTTTTTCGCCAATGCCCGCATCCACGCCACCTGCAAATCGACGACGCAGTGGCATTCGGTCGGAATCCCGGAAGTGTTCAAATCGCTCGCCAAGCACTATTCGAGCATCCCGAGCGGCTGGATCTCGCACGTCTCGCAATATCGGGGGATGGGCGTAATTGACTTGCTGAAAATATTCAAGTCGTTTCCTTCCAACTCCACTCGTATTACCAGCACGAACCGCTTCCCGGACACATGGGCGCCTCCCGTCTTGCGCACGATCATTCAGTCTGACCCTGACAAGCCGGCACATATTTTGCTGATCAAAGGCAAAATTCCCGGTGCGCCAGCAAAGCTGCCCAAACCTTTTCAACTGACCGCTCTCGTCAACGGAGCCCGGGCCAAGTCTTTCACCGTCGAAAAGTCGCAGTTCGCCCTGGAAATCCCGCTCGACCCGCGAACAAACGTGCATCGCGTAGACATCGCTTCTTCCTTGACAGCCCCGGCGACCGTCCCGCATCTGCAAAACAAGCTGGTCGGAGGTTATCAGGCCGAGGAAGTGATCCCGCTGTCTCATGATGAATTTGTTGTGTATCAAGCTTTTTCGCGAGCCTAAAGACCCTGCGCATGCTTCACATGTACAGCCTCGTCTCCAGAACAGCCGCCGCCCCTGCAATCGCCAGCAGCAACAAGATGGGATAGGCGGCTGGTACATACGCGTAGACCGCCACTGTCGCCACAGCTACCCAAATGCCCGTGCACCAGTGGCAACTGAGCAATTCGCCAAAAAAGCGGCGGATTTTTCCCCCTTTAAAACGATACTGCCGATTCATTTGTCCGGTCGCGTCTGCCTCGTACACGACGGTAAAAAACGGGTTGCGAAGAAACGACGTGATCTCGTCATACACAATCAAATGGGTGAGGCGAAAGCTGGCCAGCACGAGAATGACCAGGTCAATCCACGAGATGCCAAACATCGAATTTTCCCTCTTTCCAATATTTTGTGGTTTCTTTCCCCAAACAATATCGGGTACCATTGGAGGGCGACAAACCAGAGAAAGGCGTGATGACATGAATCGCAACATTTCGAAGATTGCAGCTATCCTTTCCCTGTCCGTCACCTTCACCATGATCGGACAACCTGCATTTGCAAAAACAACATTTACCCCTCTGAAAAAGGGGATGAATAATGCACGCGTGCTCGAAGTGGAGAAAATGCTCGATGCCCTGCATTTTGACCACAAGCTGAAAGTAGACAAGCTCTATACCGTCGACACCGTGTACAACGTCAAGCAATTCCAGAAAAAGTACAAGCTCAAGCAAACGGGAATTGTGAACAAAGCGACTTACGACAAGCTGAACAAAGTGTACAAGGCGCAAAAGACAAAACCGGCTCCCAAACCGGAGACGCCAAGCAAGCCTGCCGAACCAGCTGTCACCCTGAAACTCGGCTCTACAGGTGAGCGCGTCAAAGATTTGCAAGCCATGCTCGCCAACCTCGGCTACAAGGTGACTGCGACAGGCACTTATGATGACTCTACCCGTTTTGCCGTCATGCTGTTTCAATCCCGCAACAAGCAGACTTTGACCGGGGAAGCCGACGCGAAAACGTACAAGGCGATTGAGGAGCAGTACAAGAACAACAAGAACAATCCGAAGCCAACTCCGACACCGACACCAACGCCAACCCCGACACCGCCTGTGACGCCAACACAGCCGGAAAAACCGCAAAACCCGGGCACTGGCACGACCGTTCCTTTGCCAGCCGATTTGACTGCTGACGAAAAGGAAATGGTCCAGTTGGTCAATCAGGAGCGCACGAGCCGCGGACTCGCGCCGTACCAGGTCGATATGCAACTGGTCAAAGTAGCGCGAGTCAAAGCCCAGGAGATGGTGACCAAAGGCTACTTCAGCCACACTTCTCCGACGTACGGTTCGCCTTTCCAGATGATGGACACCTTTGGTATCAATTATATGGCGGCAGCTGAAAACATTGCCCAAAATCCGTCGGTAAGCGGTGCCCATCAAATGTTCATGAACTCTTCGGGCCACAAGACCAACATCCTCAGCCCTACGTATGACTATGTGGGAATCGCTGTAGTCAATGGCGGCCCTTACGGAAAAACGTTCGTCCAAATGTTTTTGAAAAAGTAAGCTCGCTGAATGTAAAAGCCATCATTTCGCTATCGAAATGGTGGCTTTTTTTGCCTGTGCCTAGAACGAAACAGCAATCCGGTTGTTCGCCGAAAAATGCACGGATTGGTCATTGCAGAGAACGACTCCTTCTACAACGATCGCCTTGCCCGAATCCTGCTTCAAAAAAGACACCTGGAAATTTTGAAAAGCTTCCGCTGACTGCGGAGGGATCGCGACAGGCTGGATCGGAGCAATCCAGTATTCGCCGCGCTCCATCGCTTGGGTAAACCAGTCGTCATCAAGATACCGCCAGCCTTTCAAGCCGTTGCTGCCTTGCACAGCCAATGTCTCGACCAGCCGCGGCGGCAAAATTTGCCCGCCCATCTTGATCGAATCGGCTGGGCTTACCCGCAGGCAAACGATCGGATTGTACAGCACCTCTGTTCCCGTGTTTTTGACTTGCAGAGTGCCTATTAGCAAATACGGTTTTTCATTGGAGTCTGAGTGAATCAATGTGTAGTCAAAAAACACTTCTGCGGCTGTGCGCGCTTCTACAGCCTGTTCTTGCTCCTGTTCCTGTTCCTCTGTTTGTTCGGGAGCTGCTTCTTCTATATGGAGGACGGCTGCGTGCGGTTCCCGTGGTTGCTCTCGCTCCTGCGATGCGACTACCTCTTCTGCCAGGTGTGCAGCAACTTCCTGCTCTTGCTGAACCACTTGCTCTGCCTGCGGCTGTTCCGCCTTTTGCAGGCTCGCTACTGCTGTCTGTTCCTCCTGAACGTCTAGCGCCGCCTGTGCCGTCATGACTGGCGCCTCGGCTTGCTCCTCGCCAGCTTCGCTCTCGATTTGCTCGCAATCGTGCTCATCTGCCTGGTCAAGCAGCTCCTCCACTTCTGCAAGCAATTCCTCATCGTCGCTTGTGCTTGTGGTCAGCTGACTTTGCTCGGACGACCAGACGCTGGAGTAGAACAGCTTCAATATGTTCGGGGGAAGGTAAGCAAGCGGCTGAATGTGCAAGCCGTTTTGAAAATATTCCAAAATGCCCGAAGCAAGATAGAAGGCTATTTTTTCGCCGTAAGCTTTTCTTTTGTACACTTCCGTGTGAATCGGAATTTGCAACTGGATATGCACGATTCCGCCCGCTTGTTTGGGCGCTTTGCTCGCTTTTTGCTGGCACGCTATCCCCGTCTGCTTCAGTTCTTGCTGCAAGCAGCGGATCAGCTCTCTCTGCCGCTCATTTTCGTGCGGATATAAAACCAGCCGCGGCTTTTCCAGCAAGCGCAGTTCCTTCATGCTGAAGCGGATCGCAACATCCGTATTTTTCGCCAGGCTGAGGTTGTTTTTCGTCAGCACCACTTCCATTCCATAATCAGAAACGAAGCGCTGGACTTTCCCCAGCACATCCCACTCGTAGGCAGTTTCCGTCGTTTGGCCGCCTGTAAAAAGAACGCACACTTTCCCTTTCAGGCCCGAATCGAGATCGATCCGCTTCTGTTTCGGGTCCCATTTCAATTGAAATCCGTTTTGCTTGCAAAACAATCGAAAAGCAGGCAGAGCCGCATACGGCATGGTCCCGCCACGCTGCCCGCTGTAATATACCTCGACGTCCATCCTTTTCACTCCTCACGACACGATCTAGACTCTCCGCGATATTGTATGAATGCCTAGTGCCAAGAGTGAGCAAATTTGGCAGCGGGCGTTCCCTCCCCTGACGTGCGGCATACCATGGCTACTAGAAAGGAGTGGTCATATGTCCGTCGAGCAACCGCCATTGGTCTCTATTATCATCCCTGTCAAAAACGAAGGAGACAATGTGCGCACAACGATTACTTCTCTCGTCAATGCGAGAACCAATATGACCTATGAAGTCATCGTGGTCGACGATGCTTCTACTGATAATGGCTGTCATTTTTTGCGCAATCAGGAAAACCCGTCAAACATCAAGCTGATCACGACAGAAGGGATCGGAGCAGCCGCCGCGAGAAATTTGGGCGTCGATCACGCGCAGGGCAGGTTTTTGATCTTTTGCGATGCGCACCTCGCTTTTGAAAATTTCTGGATCGATCGCATGCTGGAGCTGATCCTCACCAAAAAAGCGGACGGCGTCGCACCGGGGATCGCCTCCATGACAGAGCCGCACAAAATCGGCTACGGCCAAAAGCTTGATCAAAAGCTGGGCGTCGTCTGGTATCCGAATCCGCAGCGGCCTGCTCCGATTGCGATTTTGCCAGGGGGCTGCTTTATTGTCACGCGAGAAGCTTTCATGAAGGTCGGCGGATTCGATCGCGGGTTCCGCGTGTGGGGCTTTGAAGACATCGAGTTTTCCATCAAAATGTGGCTGTTCGGCTTCACCTGCTTTGTCCACCCTTCCGTGAAAATTCGTCATCTGTTCAGGCAAACTCATCCTTATACAGTGGTGCATGAGCACATCTACTACAATATGCTGCGGATGGCGTACAGCCATTTTAGCGAACAGCGGATTGAAGCCACGAAGAAGCTCATCGTGTACGCAAATGCCAGCGAAATCGAAGACGACGTGCTGACATCTGGAGCAGCTGCCCAGCGCATCCGCTACCTCGCCCAGAGAAAACGCGATGACAACTGGTTTTTCCAACAATTTCAAATCCCGTTTTAATCCGTCTTTCACCTAAAAAATGGGCATTCGTTGACAAGCAAATTTCCCCTTGCCCACATAGTATGTAACTGCAAAGCAAATCCCCTAGGAAAGGAAGGATTCTTACGGTGAAACATCCTGTGAAGCCCATTATGGGTCGCCAGCTCCCTACACCAACACCGACCGCTACTCCTCCTACTCCGAACAACCTTCAGGAAGAGTGCATTCGCGTTCAAAAGGTGTACGACTGGGTCGTTCTTGCTAACAGCTACCGGAACAAGATTGCCCTTCCCGACGATTGTCGAGCACTTGTGGACGCAGCTATTCGTGCAGGGCAAGATATTTCCATCTCGTGCGTAGAGCCTGTATCTCCTGGCCCTAGCTGCAGCGTCGTCAGCATTCGCCGCGAAAACATCACAGTCAACGGCACAACCGTCCGCGTAGGTGTTGTCCGCTTCGTGTTCAGCGCCACTGTTATCGTGCGCGTTTTCGCAGACGGAACGCCACTCTGCGAATTTACGACAACGGTACAGTTCGATCAGGAGGTCGTACTGTGCTTGCCTGAACCGCTTGACGAAGACAACATCGTTTGCCGAATCAGCGCCCTGGAATGCAGCCCTACAGGCAACGTACTCCTCGGCGGCATGGTTCAGCTGGATGTCATTGTGTGCGTGGAAATCCAGGTAGAAGCGGAAGTCAAACTCGAAGTGCTCGCCAAATTCTGCTCGCCGCGTCCTAACAACATTCCTGTACCGTCGCCAACGCCTTCTTTCCGTTGCCCGCCGATCACATTCCCGCCACAATGCCCGCCAATCTTCCCAGTTCGCAACTGCGATTGCCAGGCGTCCGTAAACGCACTGATCCCGAACGTATCGATCAGCATCGGTATCCCACTCGAAATCGCAGTCGGTACAGTCCAGCTCATCGCCGATATCTGCCCAAGCTGCGATCCATCCAGCAGCTCGTTCACCTTTAATTTCTTCGATACAGTCTTGACTGACCTGTTGGGCGACCAAAGCTTCAGCTTCTCGCCTACCTCGATCAGTTCGCCTACGTGCATTACCGTGCTGCCAGGTCTGGATCTGATCACTGGTCTGGTCGTATCCGGTACCGGCGTGAGAACCTTCACAGCAACCGGAGCGCAAGAGTTCATGACCTACTCCTTGACTCTGGCCGAAACAGCACTCGGTCTGCCAGACGTGATCATCCTGACACTGACAGATGCAAACGGCATCCTCGTCTTCTCTGCCAACCTCACCATCGTTCCCGACGAGCAATTGCTGGTGCGCGATTGCGTCACATTCGGAGACATCGTCATCACCACGCCGTAAGCTTCCTGCTTCCTGCAAACTATACTGGTGTTTCCACCGGGAGAAGACTTTGTCTTCTCCCTTTTTTCGTTTCTTTTGCCGCCAGATTGGCCGCATCGGGATACAGGCACCAAATGCCGACCATTACATATGTCTATAGAGGATAACCTTACGCAAAAAAGGAGGACAACACTGTGCTTAAAAAAAGAACCTCCAGCACAAGCAAGCCAAAAGCAGGGAACGAGAAGTTCCTTTTGCTGAAAAAACAGGCGTACTACTACGAGGACAAAGCTAACCAACTGGGCATGAGAGTGATGGAGCTTGAGGAAAAGATAGAAGCAACCAGCCTGGAAAACCAGGAATACCGGGCACAGCTGGAGGAACTGCACCAGACCCTCGCCGATCTGGACCAAAAAGCAAATGAATGGCAGCAGTACACGGATCAGTCGCAGAAGCTGCTCAGCGATCTGGAAGCGAAACTGGACCACTACCAGAACCTTCTCCAGCAGCGCGAAAAAGCCATTTCGGTCTACAAAGATCGGGAGGGCAAGCTGAAGCGAACGGTAGATGAGCTGCGGAGCGAGCTGCACGAGCATGAAACATCCCCCAAGCTCGCGGAAGCCATTTCCAAGCATGAGGCCATGGAAGCCACTTTGCGGGAGCGTATCGAACTATTGCAGCGCAGGCTGGATCACTTTGAGAAAAAGGAAGCGGAGTGGGAGCAAAGCCTGGCGAAGCTGAAATCATATGAGTCCGCCAGCGAGCACGCACAGCAGCAGCTGGAGGAAGCGAGACGAAAAGAAGCAGAACTGGCACAGCTGATCGCCTCGTCGGAGCAGGTCAACACCCAGTTGCATGAGCAGCAGCAACAACAGCGTGACAAGATCGAGGAGCTGCTTGCAGAACGCCAGCAGTTGCTCGAAACGATTACCCATTTGGAGCAGCAGGAAAATTCCTGGAAACGAGCGCTTGAGCATATGCACGACGAATACGAAAGCGCCCAACTCGTGGAACAGGAGCAGCTTTCCCAGCTGGAGCATTTGCAAGAGCAGCTGGAAGCATCCCAGCAAGACCTGCACACCAAGCGCCAACAGTTGGAAGCGACAAACAAGAATCTGGAAACAACTTCCCTGCAACTCCAAGAAACGACTCAACTTTTGCAAGACACGTCCGCACAGCTGACAAACGCGTCCCAGCAACTGGAAGCTGCACGCGATCTGGAAGCGCAGCTTTTGCTCAAACAGCAGCACTTAGATGAAACCGCACGGCAACTGCACGAGACAACCGTACAATTGCAAAACGCCTCGGCCCAGCTGGAAGCTACCTCCCAGCAGCTTGACGCGGCCCGCGCTCTGGAGCAGGAGCTGGTCGAGAAGCAGCAACAGCTGGAAGCTGCCCTTGTTCAGCGGGAACAGCAGGAGCTTTCGTTGCAGCAAGCCCTGGAGAAAAAAGACGCTGAGCTGATCGCGGCTCATCACGATTATTTGGCGTTAATTGAAAGGCACGATCAGACGCTGCAACAGCTGGGCACAACGGCACAGCAACTCGACGAAACAAATCAGCAACTGGAAGACACCACAGCCCGGCTGCACAGCACAACTTCCCAACTCGACGCCGCCTCCCAGCAGCTGGATCACACTGCGCAACAGCTTGACGCGACTTCCCGGCAACTGGATCAAACTACACAACAGCTTGACGCCGCTTCCCGCCAGCTCGATGCCGCTCGCGAACACGAGACGCAGCTTCTCGCCCAACAGCAACAGCTCGAAGCAGCCGTCACGCATTGGGAGCAACAAAAGATCGTGTGGACCGAGGCGCTTGAGCAAAAAGACGCTGAGGTGCAAGCTGCGCTCCACCTGTCCCACGAGTGGAATGCGAAGCACGACCAGGTGGTTCAACAGCTTGACGCGACCTCTCAACAGCTCGATGCCAAGGCTGAGCAGCTCGACGACGCTTTGCAGCAACTTGACGTGACTACGCAGCAACTCGACACGACTGCGCAGCAGCTTGACACTACTTCCGCTCAGCTCGGCGAAGCGAACCAACTTTTGGCGGAAACGGCGGCTCAACTGCAAACCACGACTTCCCTGCTCGATGCCAAATCCGAGCAGCTTGACGACGCTTTGCAGCAACTTGACGTGACCACGAAGCAGCTCGACACGACTGCGCAGCAGCTTGACACTACTTCCGCTCAGCTCGGCGAAGCGAACCAGCTTTTGGCGGAAACGGCTGCTCAACTGCAAAACACGACTTTCCTGCTCGATGCCAAGTCCGAGCAGCTTGACGACGCTTTGCAGCAACTTGACGTGACCACTCAGCAACTCGACACTACTTCGCAGCAGCTCGACACCACCTCCGCTCAGCTCGGCGAAGCGAACCAGCTTTTGGCGGAAACGGCTGCTCAACTGCAAACCACGACTTCCCTGCTCGATGCCAAGTCCGAGCAGCTTGACGACGCTTTGCAGCAACTTGACGTGACCACTCAGCAACTCGACACTACTTCGCAGCAGCTCGACACCACCTCCGCTCAGCTCGGCGAAGCGAACCAACTTTTGGCGGAAACGGCGGCTCAACTGCACAGCACGACTTCCCTGCTCGATGCCAAGTCCGAGCAGCTTGACGACGCTTTACAGCAACTTGACGTGACCACTCAGCAACTCGACACTACTTCGCAGCAGCTTGACACCACTTCCGCCCAACTCGTCGAAGCGAACCAGCTTTTGGCGGAAACGGCGGCTCAACTGCACAGCACGACTTCCCTGCTCGATGCCAAGTCCGAGCAGCTTGACGACGCTTTGCAGCAACTTGACGTGACTACTCAGCAACTCGACACGACTGCGCAGCAGCTTGACGCCACTTCCCGACAGCTCGAAAGCGCCCTTGCCTCCAAGGCGCAGCTGGTTGCGAGGCAGGAGCAGCTCCAGGCAAGCATCGCGGACTGGGAGCAGCAGGAAGTTTTCTGGCAGCAAGCTTTGGAACAAAAAACAGCCGAGCTGCATAGCGCTCATCAGGACTACCTCGAACTGAGCGGAAAACACGAGCAAGCGCTTCAGCAGTTGAACACAGCTTCCCAGCAGCTTGACGAAGCACAGCAACAGTTGGCAGATACTCAAGCCGAACTGCAAAACACCCGCTCCCAACTGGACGCATCTTCCCAACAACTCGGCGAAACACAGCAACAACTGGAAAGCACAACTGCACAACTGCAAGACACCACAGAGCAACTCCAAGCCGCTCGCGAGCAGGCAGCGCAGCTGACCGCGAAGCAACAACAACTCGAAGCAAGCATTGCCCAGTGGGAGCAACAAGAGCGACTGTGGCAACAAGCTTTGGAACAAAAAAATACCGAACTGCAAGACGCCCACCGCGACTATCTCGAATTGGGCGAAAAGCACACCCAGACGCTTCAGCAGCTTAACAGTTCTGCGCAACAACTCGCCGAGGCGACCAAACAACTGGACGAAACAAAAACCCAACTGCAAAGCACAACTTCCCTGTTCGACGTTACTTCCCAGCAACTCCATGCCGCTCGCGAGCAGGAAGTACAGCTGCTGACCAAGCAGCAACAGCTGGAAGCAGCGATCGCCCGATTGGAGCAACAGGAGCAGCAGTTGAAGCAAGAATTGGAACAAAAGAGCAGCGAACTGCAAACGAGTCGCCAATCGTATGAGCAATTGAACGACAAGCACCTTTCGCTCGTTCAGCAGCTAAACACCGCTTCCCAACAGCTGGAAGCAACGAAAGAACTGGAAGCGCGCCTGACCGCAAAACAACAACAGCTCGACGACGCGCAAAAACAGCTAACCGAAGCAAACGCAAACTTGTCCGCGATCCAGAAGCAGCTGCGGGCCGCCGAAGACAAGCTGACTTTGCAACAGACGGATGAAAGCAGCTGGAACAAACGCCTGGAAGACACGATTCACTCCTTCAAGCAACAGCTCAAAGAAAAAGAAAAACAACTGGAGCAAATCACTACCCAGGAGCTTGTCTTGAAAAAGACAGTCGCCGGACTAAAACAGTTGGTCAAGGAGCATCAGGAGAAAGAGGAGAAGTACAGACAAGCCATAAAAGATTTCAGCCAAAAAGAAGCGCGGGCAAACAAGACGTTGAGCCAACTGCCGCACAGCACTTCTTCGTCCATGAACGGCCACATGAACGGCAACATGAACGGCAACGCAAACAACAACATCCCTGCTTCCAGCCCAATCTCGTTCAAGATGCCGCCGCATACGCAGCAAGGAAACACATTCAACCCGTTCAAGTGACCAGTTGCAATGTGCGATCGCCGTTACCACTCGACAGCTCGCTGAATAAAACATAGTACAGTACAGAAAGGGAGGGAAATCCATGACACCAGATCAACTCCGCGCACTTTACAATCAGCGTCAGCAACGCCCTGTTCGCCAAGGCATGCGTCCGCTGGGGATGCCGCCATCGCCACTGCCAAAATCCGGGCCTGTGCACAACGTGAAACCCTTTGTCCAATCCAAAACAACCGGAGGATGCTGCGGCAGACGTTGGCAAGGCTAATACAACCGAAACACCCTTTTCCATGACCCGATCTGTGTGGGACGAAATGGTTCGACATTGCCAAGAAGAAAAACCGTATGAGGCATGCGGATTGCTTTCCGGAAGGGGCAACAGCGCCCAGACCATTTGGCGGATGGAAAACGTCCTGAAACGCCCCGATGCTTTTGCCATGAGCACACGGCAAATTCAGAAGGTGCTAAATAAAATGGCCATGCGCGGCGAGAATCTGGTCGGGATTTACCATTCCCATCCAACCGCTCCGCCCGTTCCATCCACCGAGGACATCGCTTACGCCCACTACACGGAAGCCGCTTACCTCATCGTTTCCTTATCTTCGCCCCAACCTGCACTCGGTTGTTATCGCATTTGGGGGGCCAGAGCTTTTCCACGCCCCTTCCGCCTTGAATAAACACAATTCACCCACAGAGGAAAAACAGCCAGAACGCCGGGTCATCTCCCCCGCTGTTCTGGCTGTTCCTTTTTGGCGACCAGCAAGCATTCGCGCTGCTCCCAACTGACAAAATCATCCTCCCACAAAACTTGACACCGTTCTTCCTCGATGCTGATGACGACACCTTTGGCTCCATCCTTCACAAATACGACCAGATCACCCACTTGGATCACCGGAGATCGCCCGCCCATTATCCGAGTCTGAAAATGATTCCGTGGCCGCCCTTCGGGTATTCCCACCGGATGTTTTCGTGCGGACAGCCGATGCGACAGCTCCCGCACTCGTGGCAGCCCTCGTAGCCCACATGCATCCGCACTTCTTCCCATTTGTAAACCTCCGCCGGACAGAAGATCGTACAGAGCTTATCCGGGCATTGCGACGCGCACACATCCGCGCTCAATACGTGCAGGTGCGATTGCGTATCTGCCTTGAAGCGAACGAGATACTGCTTCTCTTCGATCGATTGCCCTTTGGGTATTTGCGTCATCACTTCATCACCCTCCATGCATTCATCAGATCGCGCGCCATTTTCCACTTGTCCTTGGCGCTGCCCAGATCGCTCCATATTTTTTTCTGCTTGTTCCACTTCGAGCTTCCGTCCACCGTGAACATTTGGCTGGCTGCCTTGTTCATCAGCGGGATGTACTGCTCAAAATATTGCGGGAACTTTTCAAAATGGTGTGTAGCATCCTTGTACTTTTTCAAATCCTGACCGACGAAGCTGTTCAACAGGCTGTCGCGGTACGGCATGAGCATTTTTTCCGAGAAGTCGTTCGCCTCTCTTGCCTGCATAATCGTCTCGGCAGCCATTACCCCCGAAGCCATCGCCATGTTCGAGCCTTCCCGGTGAATCGCGTTGACGAGCTGTGCCGCGTCTCCCACGACGATGACGCCGTTTCCGACGACTTTTGGCATCGAGCGATAGCCGCCTTCCGGGATCAGGTGCGCCAAATACTCCTGCTGCTCGCAGCCTTGTATATAGGGGCGGATCATCGGATGGTTCTTGACGTAATCCAGCAGCTCATACGGCTTGAGCTTATGCTTGATCAGCCCGGACAGCATCGTGCCCACGCCGATGTTCAGGCTGTCCTTGTTCGTATAGAGCCAGGCTGTGCCCAGTATTCCCTTGGTCGAGTCTCCAAAAATCTCGATCGTACAGCCGTGATCGCCCTCCAGATTAAAGCGGTCCTCGATGATTTTGCGATCCAGCTTCAATACTTCCATCACAGCCAGCGCAACCTCGTCAGGGCGAAACTCCTTGTGGAAGCCGAGCGATTTTGCCAACAACGAATTGACCCCGTCAGCGAGGACGACCACATCGGCGTAAACATCGCCGTCCGGTCGGTCAGTCTTGATCCCGACGACCTTGCCGTCCTCGACAATACAGGATAACGCCACTGTCTCATTCAGCAAAAGCGCGCCTTCCTGCACCGCTTTATCGGCAAACCACTGGTCGAACTTGGCTCTGAGCACCGTGAAGTTGTTGTACGGCTCCTGCGCCCATTCCATGCCTTTGTAGCTGAAATTGAGCGCCGATTCTTTATCGAGCATCATAAAGCGCTGCTCCACGATCGGCCGCTCGACCGGAGCCTCCTTGTAAAAGCCCGGGATGATATCCTCCATCGTCTTGCGATACAACACCCCGCCCATCACATTTTTGGAGCCGGGATATTCGCCTCTTTCCATCAACAGCACACTGACACCAGCCTTCGCTAGCGTGTAAGCACAGGCTGTTCCGGCCGGACCTGCCCCGACGACAATCACGTCAAATTTTTCAGCCATACGTAACCTCCCTGTCCGGCTCCTTTTGGAACGCTTTCATCAGCAATGGCACGATCTCAAAAGCGTCGCCCACAATGCCGTAGTGACACGCCTGGAAGATCAGGGCATTCGGGTCTTTGTTGATCGCGATGATCAGCCCGGAATTGCGCATGCCGACCAGATGCTGGATCGCCCCGGAAATGCCGATGGCAAAATAAATTTTCGGCGTAACCGTAACCCCTGTCTGTCCCACCTGATGCGCGTGATCGACCCAGCCCGCTTCGACGGCATCCCTGCTCGCCCCAACTGTCGCTCCGATCGATTCCGCGAAACGGTGGATGAGCTGAAACCCTTCCTTGCTGCCCAGCCCTTTCCCGCCAGCTACGATGACATCGGCTTCATCCAGCCTGACCTTTTCTCTCGTTTCCCGCACGATTTTCAACACTTTGGTGCGAATGTCTTCCTCTGCAAGCTTGATGCTCTCCTTGATGACTTCGCCCGTCCGCGTCTGATCCGCTTCCAGTGCTTTCATGACTTTCGGGCGCACCGTCGCCATTTGCGGCCGATGCTTTTTGCATAAAATCGTCGCCATAATGTTCCCGCCAAAAGCAGGTCGGCTCGCTTCCAGCAGTCCTGTCTCCGCATTGACATCCAGCATCGTCGTGTCAGCGGTCAGCCCCGTCTGCAAGTCGGTAGCTACCGCGCTCGCCAAGTCTTTTCCTGTCGTGGTCGCCCCGTACAAAATGATTTCCGGCTTGTGCTTCTCCACACACTCGATGACAGCGCGCATGTACGACTCCGTGCGGTAGTCGGCAAAAATGCGCTGATCGTAGACGTACACCTGATCCGCCCCGTACGGAAAAGCCGTTTGCGCCAGCTCCTCCACGCCATCTCCGATTAAAAGTCCCGCCAGCGGCACGCCGCGTTTGTCCGCCATTTGCCGCCCTGCTCCCAAAAGCTCCAGCGATACGGGCGCAATCTGTCCATCCCGCGCCTCCAGATAGACCCAGATGCCGCGATACTCCTCCAGATTCATGACTGTCCCTCCTTCACACGAAACAATCCCTGTTTCTCCCGGAGGATGTCCATCAAGCGCTCCACTTGCTCTGTCGCTGTTCCCTCCAGCATTTCTCCGCCCTTCGGCTTTTCCGGCGGCCATACTTTTGCGACGATAGTCGGCGAGCCTTTCAATCCAAGCAAAGTCCGGTCAATATCGCCCAGATCGTTCACAGACCAGACAACCGGATTGTACCTGGCCGCCCGCAGCATGTTGGGCAGAGGAGAATACGGCACCTCGTTGATTTCCTTTTCCACGGAAAAAAGACAAGGCAGCGTCGACTGGACAACCTCATGACCGTCTTCCAGCTTGCGGTGAACGATGGCATAGCCTTGTTCCTTGTTCACTTCCACTACCTTTTTCACATTGGTCAGCGGGGGAATATCCAGCCGTCTGGCAACTCCCGGCCCGACCTGTCCCGTATCTCCGTCAATCGTCATCTTTCCGCAGATGACGAGGTCAACCGGATGCTCCTCAGCGATTTTTTCAATCGCCTTCGTGATCGCATAGCTCGTCGCCAGCGTGTCTGCTCCGGCAAATGCGCGGTCCGTCACCAAATAACCCGCGTCTGCGCCGATCTCGATGCATTTGCGAATCGCTTTTACGGCTGGCGGCGGCCCCATCGTCACCACAGAAACCACGCCGCCATAACGCTGTTTCAGACGGACGGCTTCCTCTACTGCATGCGCGTCATACGGGTTGAGGATCGCAGGCGCACTGGCGCGATCCATCGTGTTTGTCTTCGGATTCATCTTGATGATCTTCGTATCCGGTACTTGCTTGATACAGGCAACGATGTGCAGCATGAACAATCCCCCCTTGCTGCCTGGCGCGGGTTTTTCTGTCGGCCTGTGCAAAGGTTGTCTTTCTTTCGCGCGATTTCCTGCGGGCAGCTTGTCGTTCGTTGTTATAACCTATTGCACCAGAGGCAGGCTTAGACCAGTAAACAGCCGGAATTGCCTTTGCACGGGGGAAAATCCGTTGTCTGCCGCCCCCTCGCGGACGTGAGCATTCGCCTGGAAGCAGGTGTCGCTTATCGGAAAGACGAGCGATCCGAGATCGCGCATTCGTTTCAGGACATGTTTTTCCGTCTGTTTGTCTACGGCATGCAAAAAGACGCCCGCTGCCAACTCGTGGCTTGCGGGCGTCTTGCTCTTTGCTTCTTACTTTTTCACAGACAGCTCAACGGTTCCTTCGGTAAACTTCTTGGATACCCGTTTCAGCTTGATTTGCAGTCCGATCTCAGGAAGGATTTTACCGATTTCCGGCACTTCCGACATCGTGTAGTCGTCGCCGTCGTCGAATGTCGTTACTCCAGCGAGCGGCTCATAATCCATCGTGCCGTAAATGTAATCGAGATCCATGCCAGATGTTTTGTTCGGGCTGAATGCCGCATCGTTCACCTGGTAGCGGGAGTCTGCGATCGCGTCTTTGTTTCCTTCGTCGTTGTTCCAGTAGCGCACTTCTTGATGCGCATCGACTACGCCGAGCATGCCGTAGCCTGGATGCTGGCTTGTGTTGTTGTCCTGCGTTTTGCCGTAACGGCCGTCGTAGTACCAGATCACCATACCTGGATCGTAAGTGAAGAACGTATCGTTGCGACGGAAATACTTCAATCCAGCGTCTACGCCTTCGTGAGAACGCAGCTCGATCAGGTAGTACGTGTCGTACATTTTGCCTTTTCCATCAAAGTGCTGGAAGCCGTCCAGCTTGAACTTCGGTTCGCCTTCTGCGTCATCCTCGAAAATAACCTGTCCGTCTCCTTCAACTTCAAAGTTGTCGAGATAGAAGCCAGCCATAGCCAAGCCGCCATCTGTCTTGTAGTTGAACTCAACGCGAATTTTCTTGCCGGCAAAATCGTTCAGGCTGATTTTTTCGTGATCCCAGCCTTTTGTTACATCGTCGAACACTTCTACTTCTTTGCTTTCCCCGGTATTTTCATCAATCACATTGACGTACAGGAAGTCGTAGTCGGTTTCAATCGCTCTCCAAGAATCAAAGCTCATGGAAGCCGAGCTTACTCCGCTCAAGTCAATGACGTCCGAAACCATTTTGGTATCGAGATTGTCACCCTCGTCAGAGAAGTAGGAGTAGTCCCCATCTTTTGGCTGAATCGGTGGCTCTTTTTCTACTTGCGGCATGTTGAGCTTGATGACTTTTCCGCCCATTTCCAGGCTGGAAGCGTCAACCAGGCTGACTGTCTTTTTCTTGTTTTCCAAATCTTTGTAGTCAAGCACGCGCGGCGAGATCCATTTGCCGCCGTACATTTGTTGCAGCATCATTTTAGACCAAGGGTCCATTCCGGTCGGTTGCGTTTGGAAAATTTGGCCGGTATGGCTTCCGGACGACATCAAGGACCAAGCCCCTACTGGGGAATCGTGCCCTTGCTTGCTTGTGTCATACAAGTCTGGCAAGCCGAGGTTGTGCCCGTATTCGTGAGCGAATACGCCTGGCGCGCCGTCTTCTGGCTGGATCATGTAGTCAAAAGCTTTCAGGCTGGTGCCTGGGATTTCCACCGGCTTTTTCAAAGTCCAGCGATGCGACCAGATTGCGTCTGCATCTTCCCCTGTTTCCTCCCCGATCCCTGCGTGAACAAGCATCAGGTTGTCCAACATGCCATCCGGCTCCATCAAATCCCCGTCGCCATCCAAATCGTACGGGTCGCGTTGGTCGTACTCGTCTTCTTTGCCTGCGATTGCCTCTCCTACTGCGTCAAGCGTTTCCACGACCAAGTCGCGCGGAGCGGAATCGCTGCCGCCGGAGTTGTTTTCGCCATAATACTTGTAGCTTTTCTCAGCCATTTGCCACGGAGTGACTACCCCGTCTACCGTCCAGCTTCGGCCGGATTGCAAGTAGTAGTATTCCGCCATGGTCGTCATGCTGGTGCCTTCTGGCGTCTCGTATCCTTTTTGATTGAACAGCATTTCCTTGTAGTGCTTTTCGTTGAAATCCGCTGTCCAGAGCGTATCGTTCATTTTAGGCAGTTCGTTGTGTTCGCGATCGGAAAACTCAACCAGCGCGATCACGATATTGTCTGTATGTACTCTTTTCGAAGCGCGCAATTCTTCTTCATCTTCAATCTCCGTAACTCGTTGCGCTGCATCCGACAAAGCCGCCAGCTGGGATTTCGTCGCCTTTTTCCCGAAGGAAGAGGATTCGTCTACACCATGCGGCACTTTCTTGTCTTTGAGGTAATCCTCCAAAGCTTCATTGATTTCATCCTGATCGGCATCCTCATCAATGATCCCTTGCTCAATCAAACCTTTGACCAGCCGGTCGATGTTGACCGTGGACAAGTCCACCTCCAGGCTATGCTTGTCCTCCTTCGATTTCGCCAACCCCGTAGCGGGTACCGCCGCAAATGCGGTTAGCACGAGCGATGATGAAAATAAAATGGATAATAGCTTCTTGCTTTTCTTCACTGCCGTTCACCCTCTTTTTCTATCTATTTTTTTGCCGGACTATGATAGAAACCCCCAGTTCCGACTATTCACAATTATTACATGTTTTTTGGTTATAGCCAAAAAAATTCTTTCGACAGAAAATCCTTCATGATCAAAATCATTTTTTCACCTGAGCAATCTGACCCACTTTGACAAATCTTTATTTTTTTTGATTTTTATGCAGATTCTTGTCCATTTGGCTGAAAAAAAGACCACTTCACTTATATGTCTACTGCCAAAAGACGCAGGAAAAAATTGTCGTATTTTGTCGCAATAAATCGAAATATAATTGCATTTCCCTTACCTGTTACCTTGCATATCACGTTTCCTTTTTGAAAAAAACGCAAAAAGCCATCTCGTACAGATGGCTTTTCCCTCGATACCTTGATGCGTAATAGGCCGGAAAATATCACTTGATCGGCAAGGTCACGGTGAATCTCGTAACGCCATGCTCTGACACGATCTCGATGTTCCCCGCATGTTTGCTGACTACTGCTTGCACGATCGGCAGGCCCGCTCCCCTTGCACATGATTGCGTGGCTGGCTTGGTCGTATATCCTACCGTGAAAATTTGCGCGCGCTGCTCTGGCGATATTTCCGTCCCTGTATTTTCTACTTCAAAAATGTACTGCTTGTCTTCCCGGCGACAAGCAATCCGGATTCGCTTTTCGCCCTCCGCCGTTTCCGCGGCATCGATCGCATTGTCGATCAGATTGGACAATATTTTCACCAAATCGATAGACGGAATGCTCTCGAAAGGATCGGGACACTCGGCAAATTGCATGACAATCTGTTTCGACTTGGCCTGCTCCCATTTCGTGTGGAACAAAACCATCAACGCCGGGTTGGCGATCCGCACCGTAAGATCGAGCAGCTTCGTCTCCTTGAGCAGCGATTGAATGTAATCGCGTGCCTTGTCAAAATAGCCGCACTCGATCAAACCGTACAAAACTTGCATATGGTTGACAAAGTCGTGGCGAATCGAACGAATCGAGCTGATGACGGAGCGCAGCTCATCCTGATAATGCTCCTCTGTCTCGCCAACGGCTGCTTTAAGCTCCCGGCGATACCAGCGCTGCAACCCGAGGATCAGCACGATCAGCACGACGACGAACAGCCCGTGAAAAACAAAGACAGGCGTGCTGTTTCGAACGACCTCTTCGCCAATCCCTTCCACCATCGCCATGTCTGTGTCGACGCCAACGATGCCTAGCAGCTGACCGTCTTTTCCGACCAGCGGCGCACCGGCCGACATGTAAACGCCGTAAACAGGGTCGCGGATGATGTCGGAATAGTAGGATTGACCCGTGCGAATTTTGGCAATCTGCTCTGCCGTCACATAGCAAGGATCGCCAATTTGAAAAGGAAGCGTCCGATCAGGCGGATAGGCCACGACCATGACTTTGCCGCCGTTTCCATCCTCGTTGATTTGCATAATGTACGAGTAAAGAATCCCGAATTGCTCTCGCGCCTGACTAAGTTGGGTACGAATCGACTCATAAGCCGGGTTGTCCTTGGCAGGGTGCTGCAAAAATTGCTCATAGGCGGCAATATCGATTCGCTGCGCCACCATCGCCGCCGTCTTCATGCTCTGATTGGCAATCGAAAGGCGGACCGACTGCATCGTATTGTAATAAGAGCCTGCGATACTAAGACAGGTCATCGTCAAAAACAGGACGCCTGACATCAGCACACAAATCCAGACTCTGCGATTTTTTGTAAAGGATGTTACCATTTTCTCCTCTGCCGTTCTCTCATTGACGTGTCACTCCCTTATCCATTCTAGTCGATTTGTTTCAAAGCTGTCCACCTGCGCTCCCCTCTTGACAGACATACTTTCGCACAACATAGATTGCAAACTATTTTGACTTCTTTTTATAATAAGGAGACTGCGAATTACCAATCTGTTTCCACCGTGAAAAGGAGTGGGCCCGATGCAAGACAAAATGTTTGCCCGTTTACAGGAAATTTACCCGGAGCTGGTTTCATTCAGACGCGATCTGCATATGTACCCTGAGCTTTCCTTTAAAGAAGAAAACACGGCAAAGAAAGTAGCGGACAAGCTCGCTTCCTTTGGCATCGAAGTAAAAACCGGAGTAGGCGGCCTGGGCGTCGTCGGCTACCTCAAGGGTGGAAAACCGGGAAAGACGGTCGCTTTGCGCGCCGATTTTGACGCTTTGCCGATTCAGGATGAAAAAGAGGTTGAGTATAAATCGCGGATTCCCGGCGTGATGCACGCATGCGGCCACGACATTCACACGGCCGGCTTGCTCGGTGTCGCCCAAGTTTTGAGCGAGTTCCGCGATGAGCTGCCAGGTACAGTCGTGTTTCTTCATCAGTTTGCCGAAGAGCTGCCGCCTGGCGGAGCGAAATCCATGGTCGAAGCAGGCTGCCTGGAAGGCGTCGATGTCGTCTACGGTGCCCACGTCGCTTCTGATTTGCCAGTTGGCGTCGTCGGCATTGCAAAAGGATACGTCACAGCCGCTGCTGACAGCTTTGAAATTGTTTTGTACGGAAAAGGCGGGCATGGCGCTTCCCCGCACACTTCCATTGACCCGATCGTCCTCGGCAGCCAGATTGTGATGAACCTGCAACAAGTGGCGAGCCGCCAGATAGACCCGCTCAAGCAAGTCGTGCTGTCCGTCTGCTCGTTTAACGGTGGCGGCGAAGCGTACAACGTCATTCCCGACCAGGTGCGCCTGAAAGGAACCGTCCGCACGTACGACGAAGAAGTGCGCGTAGCGGTTGAGCAATCCATGCGCCGCATCGTGGAAGCGAGCTGCCAGGCTGTCGGCGCGACTTGCGAAATCAAGTACGAACGCGGCTATCCGGCCACATGGAACGATGAAGTGGAAACGCCGCTCGTGGAAGCAGAAGCGAAACGTCTTTTTGGCGAAGAGCGCGTCATCCAGATGCCACCGATCATGGGGGGAGAAGACTTCGCCTACTACGCGCAGGAACGTCCAGCTACTTTCTTCATGACCGGCGGACGCAACCCGGAGCTTTTGGCAACCTATCCGCACCATCATCCCAAGTTCGATGTGGATGAGCGTTCCATGATTCAAACGGGGCAACTGTTCATCGGAGCACTGCTCGCGTACCAGGCTCGTCATCAAGAATAATCCGCTCTACAAAAAAGGCAGGGACTTCAGGCTCCCTGCCTTTTCCTATTGGCTATACTTCATGGCGGATGATCCATTCCAGGCGTCTGCTTTGCATGCCAGGCGGAATCGTTTTCAGCAACCAATTGCGCACGGCGATTGCCAACGGATTTTCCCACTGGGTAACATAGCCCATCAGACACGAGCCGCGCACGATCGCATGTGCCCGCTTTTTCCGCTGCTTCTCGTAGTGGACGAGAGCGGCTGGAATATCCACGTCGGCAGGCGCAAGACAACGTGCCAGCACAAGCGCGTCCTCCAGCCCTTGCCCTGCTCCCTGCCCCAGATTCGGCAGCATCGGATGTGCGGCATCGCCCAAAAGGCTGACCCTTCCCGTACCCCACCGTTTCAACGGCAGTCGATCGTAAATGTCGTGCCGCAAAATCGCTTCCTCCGGCGTAGCGGCGATGACGGCGCGGACAGGCTCGTACCAGTTTTCCAGGCGGCGCAACGCCGCGAGCTTTCGTCCGATCGGCGGATCTTTTTCGCCTTCCGGGGCATTGATGGCAGCGAACCAGTGTATCCGGTTGTGACCGATATGGGAAAAACCGAACCGCGCTCCACTCCCCCACGCTTCAAAGCCGCCGCCCGTTTCCAGCGGATAGCGCGCATCTTCATACCGGGCGATTCCGCGAATGGCCGTATAGCCGGAGTAGCGCATCTTTTCCGCGCCAAACAACAGCTTGCGCACGCTGGAGTGAATCCCGTCCGCACCGATGAGGACGTCTGCTTCCGCTGTCGTGCCATCGGCAAAAGACGCTTGGACCCGCTCCGCTTCCTGCGAAAAAGCGGTCAGCTTTTTGCCCAGAACCAGCTCTTGCTCGTCCACCCTTTCGCGCAGCGCTTGTTGCAAGTCTGCGCGGTGCACAAGGTAGCTGTCCGCCCCGCAGCGCTCGGCTTGACGTGCGACAGGCAGCTCGACCAGCACGTTTCCTTGCCAATCGCAAATGCTCGCCTTGCGGACGGGTGAACCAAGCTCACGGACGCGTTGGCCCGCTCCCAGCTTGTCCAGTGCCTTCATCGCATTGGCAGCCAGCACGATGCCTGCCCCGATTCCTTTTTGTTCCCTGGCTTGCTCATACAGCCTGACCTGCCAACCTGCCTGCTTCAAGGCAATCGCCGCCGACATTCCACCCACCCCGGCCCCGATGATCATCGCTTTTCTGTCTTTGTGCTTGCCGTTGGTCATGACTTTTTCTCCCGTCAGTAAGACTTTTCCAAATCATAACATGGCAAGCGACCAGGGCATACGAAAAAGCCGCTTTTCCATAGAAAAGCAGCTCTCTCGCTTGTCGCCTGTCTCCTAGAACAAGTTCATGCTCAAGTAACGTTCACCCGTATCCGGCGCAATGCAGACCACCCGTTTGCCTGTGCCCAGTCTTTTGGCAATCGTGATCGCCGCAAACACAGAAGCTCCTGACGACGGGCCGACCAAAATGCCTTCCCACGCGGCGAGCTTGCGCATGCTGTCCAAAGCTTCTTCGTCGGCGATCTGGATGATCTCGTCGTAAATGTCCGTATTCAAAATGCGCGGAATAAACCCAGGACTTGTGCCGACCAGCTTGTGCGGCCCCGGCTTGCCACCCGACAAAACAGGCGAACCTTTTGGCTCCACGACGGCGATGTACAACCCGGGAACCTCTTCGCGCAGCACCTCGCCCGTCCCTGTAATCGTCCCGCCTGTGCCCGCCGTCGCGACAAAAGCATCGAGCTGTCCTTTTGTCTGGGCCAAAATTTCCCGGGCTGTCGTGATGCGATGAATGTCCGGATTCGCCGCATTTTCAAACTGCTGCGGAATGAAGCTCCCTGGGATTTCCTGCTGCAACTCCTTCGCTCTGGCAATCGCGCCGGGCATCCGCTGTTCACTCGGCGTCAGCACGACTTCTGCCCCGTATGCTTTCAAAATGTTGATCCGCTCTTTCGACATGTTATCGGGCATGACCAAAATCGCCTTGTAGCCTTTGGCTGCCGCGTTCATCGCCAAACCGATTCCCGTGTTGCCGCTCGTCGGCTCGATAATCGTATCCCCGGGCTTGATCAGCCCCTCCTGCTCCGCTCTGGCAATCAGATTGTAAGCAGCGCGGTCTTTGACGCTCCCGGACGGATTGAACTTTTCCAGTTTGACCCACACCTCTGCCGCTCCCTCGGGAACCATCCGGTTCAGGCGAACGCAAGGCGTATTTCCAATCAGCTCGGTGATATTTTGGTAGACGTTCATAAAAACCTCCCGGACAAAGCCAACTGGCTGGTGTATACGAATAAGCATAATACAATTAAACCGATCTGAAAACAGCAAAAAAGCCCGTTCCCTGGTGCACAGCCGCACCGTGGCAACGGGACTTGATCTGTTTGCGCGCTTTAGAAGCCGTACTTGGCCTTGGTCTGTTGCAGCACATTTGCCGCCTGCTGATAGAGCTTGTTCGCAGCAGTCTTGCCGCCGCCATGCTCTTTTTCCAGCGCAGCCAGCCGCTGCTTCGCCTGATCGATTGCGTCGGTGCCTGCCTTGATCGCCGCCTGCAACGCTTTTTCGCGATTAGCCGCGTCCGGAGCATTCGCCTTGATCTCTTCCCAAACCGTCTGCGTGTCCTTAATATCCGTTTCCAGGACGGCAATCAGGTCTTGCATGCTTTGCTTCTTCTGGGCGATTGTGCTGTCCATCGCATCCATCCCGTCGACCAGCACCTTCATGCTGCCGAGCGTCCCGGCCATGACGTCATACTCCATTTTGCTCAAACTAGGCTGCTTGGAGTAGGTAGTCAGCTCGTCCAACAACCCTTGCAGCTCAGCCGCCTGGTCTTTGGAAAATTGAATCTCGTCTGCGAACTGGATTTCCTGCAAATATTGCGCGCTCTCCTGCAAGTCAGCCGCGAGCTTTTCCGTCCGCACGACTTTGTTCGCAAAAGCCACCCGCGCCTCTTCCTTGGCTCGCTGCTCCGCCAACACTTTTTTCTTCTGCTCCGCTTCCAGCTCGACGCTTTTCGTCCAGGCGGCAAGCTTGTCGCTGTAAGCCTGGTTTGTGCTGGCAACAAGCTTGGTTTCCTGTGGCTCTCCTTGTGCGAGTGAACCTGTAATCAAAAGGCCGTCCGCACTCAGCTTGGCCTGAAGCGGCCCAACCGACTCACCCGCAGATGCGGACTTCGGCTGAAGCGTCAGCGCATCGCCTTCCCGCGTCCCTGTAAAAAGGCTTGTCTCTGTTTGCAAGCGAGGAACCGTATCCTCGACTAGCAGCTTGGACAACGTGATTTCGACGTTGAGTTGCTCCTGTTCCGGCGTCACCTTGGCGTACACCATCCGGCTCTGGTCTGCGTACAAATAGCCTTCTGCCAGCGCGATCGGCATAAGCGCGCGATAGCCCCAAAAGCCCAAAGCGCAGACGACCAGCAACGCTATTATCCCTACGATCCGTTTGTTTTTCCCCTGCATACCGCGACCCCTCATCCGCTTTTTCTGTTTCTTTTGACCCGCTTTTACCAGTACGTACCACTATTTCATCATACATGAATCATGACCCTCAGCCATATGAGTCGAAAGGCCAAATCCATGAAAGCTTTCCGAGCTTGAATTTGAACTATTGCAGCTTGCCGCGCTATACTACAAGTATATCACCAGAGGAGGCCAGGTTGAAATTGGAAACGAACTATGTCCAAAAGCAAGTCGTCTTGCAACCATGGAAAGCCAACCTGTTTGCTTGTGTTTGCCTTCTCCTGTTTGTTCCGGCCGCTTTGCTTTTCTATCAAAAGGCGGTGACTTTCTCGGTATCTCTCAGCGATATCGGGCTGTTTTTTGTAGTCGTTCTCGGCGGAATCATCGTCCATGAAGCTGTGCACGGAGTCGGCTTCATGCTCAGCCGCCAGGTTGCTACATCCGATATCCGCTTCGGGGTAATGTGGCGCAAGCTTGTTGTTTACGCCTGCTGCCTGAAGCCGATCTCTGTGGGCAGCTATCGGCTTGCTGTCGCCCTGCCGGCTTTGCTGCTCGGTGTGTTGCCCTTTTTCCTGGCCTACTTTTTCCAGTCGCTGTTTTGGTACGTGTGGAGCATCGTCATGCTGATCGGCAGCTTTGGCGACTTCTACATCTTGTGGACGCTCCGTTCTTTTTCCAAACAGACACGCATTGCCGACTCGCCAGACAGCATCGGTTACGTAGCTTACCTGCCCGAATCAAAAGCGTGATTTCATCTGCCATGCCAAAAAGCCGACGTCCATGCGGAACCGTCGGCTTTTTTATGCGGCTTGTCAACTCGTTTTGTTTGCTACACCTATACCGCTACCTGTTTGCGTGCGGCAGGGAAATACAGCCCGGCTGCGCCAAGCACGCCCGCCTCTGCTCCCATCGTGGTGAACTGGAACGTCGCCTGGCTCGCCATCCGGGAAATGCAGCGCTGGCGAATCACCCGCTCTGCTTCCTCCAGCAAAATTCGGCCGTTTTTCATGACGCCTCCGCCGAACACGATCACCTGCGGATTGAACAGATGAATCAGGTTGGTCAGGCCGACACCGAGGTAGTAGCCTGCCTGCTTCATCAAGCTGATGCTAAGCGGATCGCCGCTCTCTGCCTGCTCGCCGATCTCCTTGGCCGTTATGCGCCCGAGCTCGCCCTCGCAGACGGTTCGCAGGGAGCTTTCCGCGCCAGCTTGCAGCTGTTCCTGCGCCATTTTTGCCAGCGCCAGTCCCGACACGTAGTTTTCCAGGCATCCTCTGTTCCCGCAAGCGCACAGCGGCCCTTCCGGATCGAGCGAGATGTGGCCGAACTCGCCTGCACTGTCGCCAATGCCTGTAATCAGCCGCCCTCCGCTGATGATCCCGGCGCCCACTCCCGTGCTTACCGTGACGTAGATGAGATCATCGGTGCCGCTGGCGCTGCCGAAGGCCCACTCGGCAACGGCTGCCGAATTGGCGTCGTTGATCAGCTGCACCGGAACGCCGAACCGTTGGCCGAGCTTGTCGCCGATCGCCACATCGCTCCAGTTCAAATTGCTTGCAAAAATGACCATTTGCCGGTTTGTATCAATGATTCCGGCTGTAGCAATTCCAATTCCGCGTATTTGCGAGATGCCGACACCGCTGTCCGCGAGCACGGACGAGACGAGATCGCCAATTCGCGAAATGACAATCTCAGCCGCGTCCTCTTTTTGTGTCGGAGCGTTCGCTTGGCTTAGGATGCTGCCATTCTGGTCGACAATCGCGGCGATGACTTTCGTGCCTCCCAGGTCAATCCCGATGGCATATGGTTTCTCTTGGGTCATCGTGTGACTCACATCCTCGCTGTCTGTTCTCTATTTGAAAATAGCGTCGAGCGCCTCGGAGGTCGAAGCGACCAACTGCTCTGGCTTGTAGGCATACGGCGAGATTTCTGGGATGATGTAGCCGCTGTACCCGATCTCGCGCAGCGCCTCTGCCACGCGCGCCCACGGAATGTCGCCAGCCAAAAGCGGCACAAATCCGGTAATGTTGCCCGTCGTCGTCTTGAAATCTTTGACGTGAATCGCCCGGATTCTTTTGCCGAGGATGCGAATCCACTGCTCGGGAAAACCGAATTGCAGCACATTGCCGACATCGAAGTAAGCGCCCACCCACGGGCTGTTCACTTCATCAATCAACCTGGCCATTTCCAGCGGGCTGAGCAAAAATTTGTTCCAGACGTTTTCAATCCCGATATGCACTTGCTTGGCTTCCGCCGTTTTCGCCAGTCGTGTGAGCGCTTCGCGTGCCCGCTCATACGCCGTGTCGTACGATACTTCCGGTGTCACCAGCCCTGGCACGACCAGAACCGTACGTGCTCCAAAAACGCTTGCTGCCTCAATCATTTTCTCGACGACCTGGATGCCTTTTTCCCGCACTTCCGCGTCGTTATGGGTGAGCGGGTACTTCCAGAGGAGCGCCGTCGAGACACTCGGCAGCTCCAATCCATACTCGCGAGCCAGTTGCGCCAGCTTCGCCAGCTCGCCCTCCGTCATTTCCAGATGCAAGGGAGCGTCTCCCTCGTCGAGATTCAACTCGACGCCTTTGTACCCGTACTCTTTTGCTTGCTGAAAAATATGTTCTGCGCGGCTTTCTTTCGGAAAGCACCAAGCGTTGATTCCTTTTTGAAAAGACATGCTGCTCACTCCTTCTTAATCGTGCGAAATGATGACAGGTGCACCGGACTGCGCAGACTCGTTTGCGGCCAATGTCACTGCCAGCGTCTTTTTCGCAGAGGCGTATGGCGACAAGATCAGGCTCGTATCTCCGGTTTCAATCGCCGTCACAAAAGCGCGATCCTGTTCCCGGTACATATCTACTGTCGCCTCAAATGTGCGCGTACCAGCCTCGTCCGTGATCGTCAGTTGTCTGCCGTCGATCAGCACACGGAAATGTTTCCCCAAAATTTCTACACCTGTCCGGTGATCCGCCTGGATAAAGCACGTATCCAGATGGCCGAGCGCCCCTGTGGAAAAGGCCATGCTGACCGCAGACACATCCGGGATGTCGATGCCTTCAATGTCTTGCGAGACGAGCAAAGACATCTGCGCGTATACTTTTTCCACGTCACCCGCCAAAAAGCGCATCATGTCGAGTGTATGCGTCGCCTGCTCGACCAGTTGGCCGCCCGATTTGCTCATTTGCCGCCACCACGGAGTTTCCACGAATTTGGTCAAATAATGGCCGCGCACCAAGGCGATCTGCTTGTCAGCCAAATACTCGCGGGCTTGCTGCACGATATCCAGATAGCGCAGGCAATAACCTGTCGAGGTAATAATCCCTGCTTTTTCCATCGCCGCCTGTTTCTTCGCGACTATGTGCATATCGAGGCCAATCGGCTTTTCCACGAACAGGTGAATCCCTTTTGCTGCCGCCTGCTCCTCGATTTCTTCGTGGGCAAAAGGCGGGACGCAGACAAACAGCGCATCCAGCTTTTCGTGCGTGAGCAGCTCCTGCCAGGACGTGTAGCCGGAAGCACCGATCCGCTCGGCCGTGGACATTGCTGCTTCCCGATTCACATCGCAGACAGCGGTAACTTTCACTCGTTCGTCAGCGAGCAAGCCTTGCAGGTGATGCTGGCCGATCCCTCCGACGCCGATCATTCCGATCTTCATACTCATATTGATCCACCGTCCCCGTTAGCGAATGACCACCGGTTGCTTCGATTCAGCCGACTGGTAGGCAGCAAGCGCTACTTCGACTGCGCGCATGCCGTCTTCTCCTGTTACGGATGGCGCTTTTTTCTCGCGGACGCTGGCAACAAAGTCGCTCACCAGCTGGCTGTCCATGTCGTCGCCCCAGTTGACCCATTTCAATCCTTTGTCATTGCTGTACACGTCGAGCTTTTGCGAAAAGGCATCGAGCGAGATAGTGCCTTCCGTGCCGATGATTTCCATCGTAACGTCGCCCCAAACCGGGAACGTCTTGTTGCGCGACCAGCTACAATCCAGCGTGGCGAATACGCCATTTTCAAATTCCATCGTCAAAATGCCGCAGTCGTCAATCGGGGTAGGCGAAAATTTGCTGTCTACTTCTGCGTACACCTCGCGCACTTCCACGCCCATGAACCAGCGCATCAAGTCAACGACATGCACCGTATGATCGATGACAGCGCCGCCACCGGACTTGGCAGGATCGACGAACCAGCCGCCCGGATTTTGCCCGCGATTCGTGCCGCGGATCGCCATGATGCGGCCAACCTTGCCTTGCTCTACCAGCTGTTTTGCCCGCACAACCGCAGGGTGGAAGCGAACAGGGAACGCCGTTTGCAAAATGACGCCTTGCTCGCGGCAAATCTCAATCATTTCCTGGGCCGCCGCCAGCGTGGTCGCAAGCGGCTTTTCGCACAAAATGTGCTTGCCTGCTTTCGCGGCTGCTACTGTATGCTCATGATGCTTGGCATTTTCCGAAGTGATGATGACGGCATCGACGTCAGCTGCCAAAAGCTCGCGATAATCGTGGTAAAACGGTACGCCCCACTTTTCTGCCGCTTCCTTGCCACGTGCTTCATCCTCGTCGGCTACACCGACCAATTGTACGCCCGCAAGCTTCCCGATCGCATTCGCGTAGCTGTATGCGTGCATATGTGCGACACTGATGATTCCCAGTTTCATATGTGGTCCCCTCCTACACTAGCGTTACGGGTTTGCCCGTTTCGATTGACTCAAGCGCAGCTCGCGCGATTTCCACTGCTTTCACGGCATCCTCGACCGTCACGCGCGGCTGGAGATCGTTTTCGATGCAATCGATGAAATGCTTCAGCTCGCGGAAGTACGGATTTTCACGCAGCGGACTCTCCGGCACAGCCACTCCGCCCATACCTGCCTGTTTCGCGCGATTTACGGCGATCAGCGGCTTTTCTTTTGCACTGTCGTACTGAATGATTCCTTCGCTTCCCGCCAGCTCCATTTTCATCGAGAAGCCTTCATGCGCCCAAGACCCTTCCACATGAGCGATCATCCCGCTTTTGAACCGAAGCGTCACCAGCGCGTAGTCGATGCGGGCGAAGCCGCGTCCAAGCAAGCTTTTCGCATAGACGCGCTCCACGTCGCCGAAGCACCAGCGCAAAAAGTCGAAGTCGTGGATGATCATGTCCAGCACAAGACCGCCGCTGTTTTTGTAGTCCGCATACCAGTCGTTCCACGCCGTCGGGAAAATACCGCCGCGGAACGTCCGCGCCACGCCGACATTGCCGATCGTGCCATCGTTCACCAGTTGACGGGACTTCTCGTACTCAGGGAAAAAGCGCAGCACATGGCCGACGAACAGCTTGACGTTTTTCTCGTGGCAATAGTCAACGATCGATTGCGCCTCTTCCTTGCTGCGTGCCAGCGGCTTTTCGCAAATGACGTGCTTGCCTGCGTCCGCAGCTTTTTGCACATACGTTTTATGCAGGTAAGTCGGCAGACACACGTCAATGATATCTACCCGCTCCAGCTTCTCCATGGCTTCATCGTAGCTCGCAAACCATTGCGTATTCGTTTCGGCTGCCAGCTCGCGGCCGCGCTCTCCGCGCAAGTCGACAATGCCGACCAGCTCGACGTTTTTCATGGCAGCGTAAGATTTTGCGTGAACAGTTCCCATCGTACCTGCTCCGATTACCAGAACATGATGCATAGTGGTTTTTCACTCCTTCAGGGGAAAATGGCTATTTGGACCCGGTTAGGGTAATACCCTCGACAAAATGCTTCTGCAAGAAAATAAAGACGATAATCATCGGCCAGATGGCGAGAACAGAACCAGCCATCAAAATCGGATAGTTCGTCATGTTCGTATGTTCTCCTGTCAAATAGGCCAATCCTGCCGACAGCGTCATTTTATCCGGCGTGCTGTTGACGATCAGCGGCCACATCAGATCATTCCACGACCAGAGGGCGACGAAGATGGCCAAAGCGATCAAACCGGGCTTCGCCAGAGGAAGCATAATGCGCCAGTAGATTTGGAAGTGATTGCAGCCGTCGAGCTTTGCCGCCTCTTCCAGCTCTTTCGGCAATGACATGAAAAACTGGCGCAACAAAAAAGTTCCGAAAGCACTGAACAGTCCTGGCACGATCAACGCGGTGAGCGTGTTCAGCCAGCCAAGCTCCTTCATGATGAGAAACTGCGGAAGCAAAAACACTTGCCCCGGCACCATCAGGACGGACAAAAAGACGATGAACAAGGCGTTGCGCCCCGGAAACTCGATGCGGGCAAACGCGTATGCCGCAAGCGAGCAAAGGAATACTTGCCCGACGACTTTCACGACTGTAGTCAAAATCGTGTTCCAGTAAAAGTCGTAGAAAGGCAGCATTTCGAAAATGTGCGTGTAGTTTTCCCATTGCAGGGACGTCGGCCAAATGACTGGCGGCACCTGCGTCGATTCACCCAGCGTTTTGAGCGAAGTCAGGATCATCCAGACAAACGGCGCGACCATTACTAGAGCGCCTAGTATCAGCAGCAGATGAATCAAAAGATTTTTGCCAACCCGATTACGTCCTGTTTGGACACTCATCGATCATTCCTCCTGTCCAGTCATGCTCGCTTAATCGTAATGGACCCATTTTTTCTGCATTTTCATTTGAATCGCGGTAACAATCAGGATCAGCACCAAAAGCACGACTGCTACTGCTGCTGCATAACCGCCATTGCCTGATTCGAAGCCGTTCGTGAAGAACAAGTACGCCACCGTCTGCGTCGATTCAGCCGCCGGATTGCCCAGCTTGCCGATCATCAAGTAGATCAGGTCGAATACTTGGAACGCGCCAATCAGCGAAGTGATGCTCACGAAGAAAATCGATGGCGTCAACAGCGGCAATGTAATCGTAAAAAACATCCGCACAGGTCCGGCTCCGTCGATTTCCGCCGCTTCGTAATAGCTGCGCGGAATCCCCTGCAAGCCCGCCAGGAAAATAACCATGTTGTAGCCGATCGAACTCCAGACGGCAACGATGATGACAGCGTACAGAGCGATGTCAGGGTCGGAAATCCAGCGCGGTCCCTGTATCCCCACTGTCCCTAACAAGTAGTTGATCAAGCCGTAATCGGCATTGTACAGCCATCTCCACACCATCGCCACGGCAGCCGCCATCGTTACGACTGGCAAAAAGTACAAGGTACGGTAAAACGAGATGCCTTTGATTTTCTGGTTGAGCAAGACGGCGATTAATATGGAGATAGCGATACTGGCTGGAACTGCAAGAACCGTATAAATAAGCGTGTTTTTCAGTGCGATCCACAGGTTCGGGTCTTGGAACAGCAGGACATAGTTGTCCACGCCCGTCCATTTGTACTTGCCGAAGCCTCCCCATTTGGTGAAGCTGAGATAAATAGTCTGCACGACTGGCCATATGTAGAACAAACCCAGACCGAGCAACGTCGGCGCAATCATGAGATACGCCCACAACCAGTCGCTTCGTTTCATGCGATTCAATGGCTTTGCTGGTTTTGGCCGGGCAGCGGCATGCACTTCTGGCTGAAGTTGGCTGCTCATCGCAATATTCCCCCCTGACAATAAGCTCGTAACAGGGGATGGCTCCGTCCTCGACACGAAGCCATCCGTAAAAAGAAACCCCTACTCTTGCGCCAGCAACTCGTTCATTTTTTGCGCAAGTTCTTTCGCTGCATCTTCTACGCTCATTTGACCTGCCCATGCTTTGGTCATGTAATCGGTCTCCAGCTTCGCCCATTTCGCGGTGTCCTTGGAGATCGGATACGCTTTTGCGTTAGCTGCCTGATCAATAAAAATTTTCAGATTAAAGTTAGGCATCGATTTCACCCAAGTATCTTGTGTACCGTTGAACGCCGGGATTGCCGCTCCCTTGCTTGCCTGGATCTCCGCCGCTTCCTTGGAGCCCAGGTACTTGACGAACTCCCACGCTTCTTTCGGGTGCTTCGTGTTCGCCGCGATCACATTGCCCAAACCGTGGATAACGCTCGTGTTTTCCTTGCCTTTAGGAAGGTAGGCCACGTCCACTTTGTCTTTGGTGTACTCGTTGCCATTGAATGCGCTTGCCATCCAAGACCCGGAGTAAACCATCGCCACTTTCCCGGATTCGAAAAGTTGCGTCGATTCAGTCTCCGACATTTGCGCCGCAGACGGCGACACTTTGTCATTGATCATGTCTACCCACAGCTTCAAGCCTTCGATCGTTTCCGGTTTGTCAAAGCCCGACGACTTTCTGTCTTCGGAAATGACGGAGCCGCCAGCTTGGAAAATCGTGTTGTAGTAATTGTCTTGTCCGTATGGCGCTGCCGCGATTCCCCAGATGCCTTTTTTCTCGTCCGTCAGCTTTTTCGCTGCTTCCTTCAGCTTGTTCCAATCCCATGTTTCGTCCGGATATGGCACTTTGGCGTCATCAAACAGCTTCTTGTTGTACCAGAGCCCGATAGTGTCAAAATCTTTTGGCAATGCAAACGTTTTTCCGTCGTATGTGTAGAGATCAACCAGCGCTTTTGGATAATTTCCAAGGTCGACGCCGTCTGCCTTGATCTGTTCATCGAGCGGCAGCAGCACATCGTTTGCCGCATACTTGATGATCCGCGGGCCGTTGATCCAGAAAACGTCCGGCAAAGTTCCGCCAGTCGCAGCCGCTTCCATCTTCGTCCAATACTGTTTGTTCGGTGTCAGCTCGATCTTGATGTCAACATTCGGGTTCGCTTCATGGAATTTCTTTGCAATTTCCTCCATGGCCGGCATCTGGTTTTTATCCCAGAGGGCGTAAGTAAGCGTTACCTTTTCTCCGGTTGCGGCGCCTGATTTTTGTCCATCTGACGGTGTGGCACTTTGCCCGCCACCGGAACATCCTGCTACCGCTACCAACAATGCGGCCATTGCCAACGAAACCAACTTCTTCATCTGAAGTCCCTCCTCGACATACGTTCTCCTCTTTTTTTACCCCCAACTCAGTTGAAACGACTGCGTCTTGACCTCCACGGCTCCCCCCTTTCACCGTACGATGCAATCTTTCTTTTTCCAATGCTAAAACAAAGTATTCAAAAAGGAACTACAGGCTGAAATGAAAGACGTCCTGTAGCAGTACGGCAGCGGCTGCCTTGACTTCAAAGTCCGCTCCCAGCATTGTCGGACGGAATTCCAGCCCGTCTACCATAATGCCCATTGCCTGTTCGCGCACCTGCTTTTCGATGCGCTCAAACAACACTTGATTGTCGCGCATCATTTCCCCGCCCAAAATGATCAGGCTCGGGTTGAACAGATTGACCAGGTTGACGATGCCGATGGACAAATACGCAGCGATTTCTTCTACGATGTCCTCGCACACCTGATCCTTTTGCTGCAAGGCACGGCGGAACACTTCAAACGTGATTTGCGTCATGTCTCCACCCGCCAGCTCCAAGACCAGCGTCTCTTTGCCGCGGGCAATCGCAGATAGCAATCCTGTGTAGATCGCCGGCCAGGCGACGTAGTTTTCCAGACAGCCGACGTTGCCGCAATCACAGCGCATGCCGCTGCGGTCTACGGTCGTGTGCCCGAACTCGCCAGCTCCCCCGCGGCTTCCCCGGAAAATGGAACCGTTTACAACAAGACCTGAACCTACCCCTTCGCCCACTGTTACGAACAGCAGGTTGTCGGCTTCGATCCCTACCCCGAAATTTTTCTCTGCCAGGGCAATCGCGTTGGCGTCGTTGTCGAGCCACGTACTCATGCCGAAACGCTGCTCAGCCAGCTCCTTCAACGGAACATCCGTCAATCGCAGCTTGGAATTGAAGCGAATCACCCCGCTCGCTGCGTCGACAATCCCCGGAGCGATAATGGAGATGCCCAAGCAACGCTCTGTGTCCGCTGCCTGTGTCAAAAAGTCTGCAATCGAGTCCAGTACATACTGCACCATCCGATCGCTGACAAGACCAGGACCGACCGGATATACTTGCTTGCGCTTGGTCGCCGCCTCCAGATTCATTTCCGCGATGGTGATCGCCGTGTTCGTGATGGAGACGCCAATCAAAAATTTTCCATCGGGGCAAAAGCGCACCATGATCGGCTTTCTGCCGCCTTTTGATTCTCCTGTTCCATCCTCCGCTACCACGCCGTCACGAATCAGCTCGTTGACTGCCGACGTGACCGTAGTCGGGCTGATGCCTTGCTTTTTGGCAATGTCACTGCGCGAGATGGGCCCATGCTGGCGGATTGTATCGAGTATAATAAAGCGATTTAGTTCTTGAATCAGTTTGAGGTCTCCGGTCCTGCGCATTTTATAAGCTCATCCTTTGTTTTTCCAATGACTTTATAAAGTGATCATAGCAGACCCTTCCAGCTTGTGTCAATTTGGATTTTTCAGTTTTTTGCACTTTTTCTGGACACCTTCCTTTCTTTGCCATCTGGCTCTTTCTTTTTGTAAAATGAAGCTGATACTGATATGGCTTGGCTCCACTTCACTTTACGCGAAAATGGGGGTACCGTTCATGAGAGATAACCTGCTGCCTCGGGAAATGAAGAGTTGCCTGGGTCCGTTTTATATCTGCTGCTTTTTATCCAAGCTGGCCTCTCGCAGGTTCCCGTTGATCGAAGACAAGAAAAGCGAGTATCAAAAACGGTACAGAGAGAGCAATTGCCTGTAGTGCGGGCTGCATGCACGAACATCGAGCAATATCCCAATTTTTGGTATACTCATAAAAGCGCTATAATGAAAAAGCAGGTGATTGCATTGGTTAGCATCGGTGACTCTTCTTTTTTCATGCTTCTGCCCCTGTTGGTAATCGTGCTCCTGAACGTGCTGAACATCGTGATCAGTATTTGGGGCTATCGCGATTCGCGGCGCAGAGGCAACAGCAAGGAATTTTCCATTATCGTCCTGGTAGCGTTGTTATTTTTCCCGATTATCGGGCTGATTGTGTACCTGATTATCCGCAAAGACGAACCATAGAGGGGAAGCTGCTCATGACGGCGACTGTGTGGACGCCTTACGAGGATTGGCGGAGGCATCCTGCTGACTTCCGGGTCAAGTATCGCTTTTATTCGGAAGCAGAGGGCGGGAGAAAGCTGCCGCCTGTTCAAGGCTATCGAAGCGATTTTTCTTATGCCGGCGACAATGAAAAAATCGAGCTGTTCGCTATCCACCCTGAGTTTGAGACGCCGGACGGGGATGTCATCCGCGATCTGACTGCTCCAGTCCCGGCAGAAGGAACGGCCCGCATGTGGATTTTGTTCCCGCAGATGCGCCAAACCGTCCATATCCATCGCATCAAGCCAGGGATTGTCGGGTATTTCATGGAGGGTGCGCGAAAAGTAGCTGTAGCGGAAGTGATTGAGATTGTCGGGTTGCATGAAAATCCTGGGGAAGATCAGGAAAAGAAATGAGGTTTCTTCTCTCTCGATGCAAGGAGATGAGTGCCTTTTTCTAAAGGCTCGTTCTGTCTCCGCTGCCCTGGCCAGCCCAGTCTGTCCAAGTTTGCTAACTTTCGCTAGACGACACTGAATGTTCGCTTCGTTATGCTAAATTCGCCCGTTGTAAAACGATCTCTTATCCGTTGATGGAACGCCGTGTGCGTTGAAAGTCGCCCGCACGGCGTAGGCTCGAACGAAATCCCTCCAAAATAACCGGAGGGAACAAGGCCAGAATAGCGATACCAGCCCAGCGATTGGCACGATCGCGGAGAATAGTACCCTCCCGCGATACATCATCCACTTCAACAAAGCGCTCGACGATGACACCATCGCTGAAACAGACCCGAAAAAAGTCATAGCTTTCTTTGGCATGAAGGGCACAGTGTGGAATCCTTCCGCTTTTGTTACCTCATTGGCATGGGGATACGACAGCTCCTGACCATCCGCTCCTGATTATGAACACTAAATTAAGCAACAACCCAGGTCCAGGGAAATACGTAAATTTTGTAAATGGAGCGGCAAAGGATCGGCATGGCAATGTCATTACGCGCACTACACCTTAATAGCGAATCCATCAACAATCTTCGGATTTCTCCGGGGATCTTTTTTTATATTTGGTGGCGACCACCGACTGCTTTCGAGGTTAGCGTTTTTTTACCAGCAAACTTGTTTCTATCATGTTTTGAGCGCTATTTATTTTTACACTCGTTCAAAATATTGTAAATCAATTCCATGATTCGACAGTATCTCCTAAGGTAAAGGCAAAGAACGTGCTTTAAAATGGTAAATGTTGGAATTAACACCACAACCGTTAACTTCCACTTGATGATATTGTCGAAACGCCATTTACTATGATCAAGAAAGGTGATGTTCATGTTTAAGAAATCTTTGCTCCTCCTGACATTAAGCTCCGTTGTCGCCGTACCGGCTCTCGCTGCGCAAGCCCATGGAGCAACGCCATCTCCCCAGGCAAAAACGACCGCTTACGCATCCGCTTTCAGCAAAGAAGACGGGAAAACGAAGCAGTCTCCTTCCAAAGTGCCCGCTAAAGCAATCGCAAACAAAGCATACGGCGAAGAGCATTGGGTGACCATTAGCTCGCCCATTCCAAGCGGTTGGGTCATCGTCAGAAATCAAGGAAACATGAATCTGATCAGAGACCTGAACAATGCACCCGCTAATGCCCAACTATGGGTATTGGGAGGCTCCCCGATCCCGACTGGATGGATCGTGACGAGATACCAGGAAAATACCAAATACATCCAAAATGTCAATAACGCGGCTTATGGCGCTCAACACTGGGTGTTGATTAGCTCGCCTATTCCAACCGGATGGATCGTCACCAGAAACAACGGAAATACGAATTACATCGAGAACGTCAATAATGCTCCTTTTGGCACCGAACGCTGGGTACTGCTTAGCTCGCCTATTCCAGCCGGATGGGTCATCACAAGAACTAACGGAAATACGCGCTACATTAAAAATATTGCGAGCGCTCCGATTGGCTATGAGCAATGGGTACTGCTAGGTTCGCCTCTCCCAAGCGGATGGATCATTGTTCGCTCGCAAGGATCAAACAATCTGATCAAGCGTGTTAGCTAAAACAGAACACGGAACAGCCGCATGCATGGGCAATAGACACATGACATGCAGCCAATGGACAAGCTGGCGTCGGACGTGCATTCGACATCAGCTTGTTTCTTTTTGGCTCACTTCGCTGCCCTCTGAGCATCTTCTTTCCATATCACTTTTTCATCATCCCGCTGCCAGAGCAAGTTCGTTATAGGAAAAGGAAAAGTCATTTTGCCCAGTTGTTGAAATACTTTTTCCAACTCTTCCGCCTCAAATACTCTCTCTTTCTTTTGCTCAACCGATTTTCATATTTCTTCTGTTCGGATCAGGCAATATAAACAGATGCTGTTCATAGAACGTTTTTTGTCCATAAAGTATTTATTAGAAGCATCAAACTAACACGTCTGGTATGGCTTCGGATACATTTGCTGAAAACACTGCAACTCCAACTAATGAATCGCGGCGAACTGCGAATCAATTTTAAGGAGGAAACAAGCTATGAACAAACAACTGCAAGCTGACAAAAGAAAGCAAGAAAAAGCACTTGTAATTGGAGCCGGTATTGCAGGCTTGCTAGCCGCCCGCGTTCTTTCCGGTCATTTTGCGGAAGTCATGGTTGTAGAAAAAGATGAGCTGCCAGAAAAGCCATCTACTCGTCCTGGTACCCCACAAGATTTTCATCCTCATCGTGTGCTGCCGCGTGGGGACTTGATTATGAACCGCTTGTTCCCAGGATATATCGATGATTTACTGAATCTCGGTGCATGTAACGTGCAAAATAGCAAAATGACTCGATTTACTGCATATGGAAAACTTGAATTGGTTAGCAGCCAAAAAAATGCATCTAGCAGTCGGGCCTTGTTGGAATGGGCGATCCGCCAGCGTGTGCAAAAGATTCCCAATATACGCTTTGTAACGAAACAAGTAGTGACAGGACTGCTTGCTTCGGAAGATCACAGGCAAGTTGTCGGTGTTCGCCTTCACGCACGAAAGGAACGGAACAAGGAGCGAACCGTTGCCGCTCATCTGGTAGTGGATACATGCGGCCGTCAATCGAAGCTCAATAAATGGCTGGAAGCGCTGGGATATGCTGTTCCAGAGCCTGAGCGCTTAAAAGTCCGTTTTGGGTACAGTACCCGACATTACCGAGTCCCTGCCCATCTTACAGAAAAATTGTCGGCTAGTTCAGAAGGAGATCCTGCTAACAACAAGGGTGCGGTGGGGCTGCTGTATATTGAGGATAACATAGCGCAGGCATTGTTGTTTCGTGCGGGAGGGAAACAATATCCCCCAACAGCCCCGGAAGAATATGAAAAAGAGCTGTACTCCTTGTCTACTCCCATGTTAAAGGAGTTAATCAAAGAGTTGGAGCCAATCGGCGCTCCACGTGGTTTTCGGGCAGAAGAATCGACGCGGCAGCATTATGAGCAAATGGAAAATTGGCCCTCGGGACTGCTGGTGTTGGGAGATGCATTTTGCAACTTTGACCCTATTTATGGGCAAGGCATGACGGTAGCTGCGATTGAAGCCGAAATGTTGGACATCAGTTTACAGAAAGGCGATCTGCTTCAACCTGACTTCGAACGCAAGGTGCTGCAACGGATGCAACAAGCCATTGAACCTGCCTGGTGGTTGAGTGCGATTGCCGATTTGCGCTGGAACGGGGTGGAGCATGTAGGCGCTATCCCCTTAAAAGGGGTGGCATTTGCTCAGAAATACTTTGATCTATACCTCAAAACAGCCGTGAAGCAGGCCATGGAGAATCATGACCTTTCCATGTTCCAGCAATATGTAATGATGAACGCATTAGTCCTTTCCCCTCAGGAAATCATTAACCAACGCACGCTAACTACGTTGCTAACCGGAGATGAATCTCGCGAAGAAACGCAACTTTTAGCGGAACTGGGAGAGCACGATGCAACACATCTGCAAGAGAGGATCAATGAGTTGATTCCTTCCTTTACTTTAGCATTTGATCAAAAGGTACCAAGTCTGTTCTCTGCCGACTCCCATCATTGAAAAACAGTAATAGATACTGCTAGGCTACCCGGCTTCGTGCCGGATTTTTCAGATGTTTGAATCCACTGCCCGCTCTCTTGGCAACCAGCATGTTGGCCGCTCCCGCCATATTTATGGGAAGTCGCAAGCACAGAGTTGAACAGCGGCCCGCGCCATTCCCGCACAACAGGCAACTCTTCAAAGCCACGCCGGTTCGCACCACGGAGAGTGGGCGGAATAAACCGTGTTTCGTGCTCAGCAGGCCAGTGCTCCTGCTTGTAAAATGCGCCCAGTTCACCAAGTCAAACGAGTTCGACTACTGCCTCGGATCGACCTTTGATACTTAATTTTTGCATGACATTACTGATGTGATTGCGCACAGTCTTTTTTCGCTGATGAAGACTGGCTGACAATCTCTTTCGTTCTCTTAGCTTGAACCAAGGATTTCGTTCACAACGGCTTGGCTTGGTCGCTACCCTTCAATCGTGCCACCCCTCCTTGTGGTCACGACAATACCTTCCGAAAACATTCCTACTCTTTGCTCCCTGTTCAAACGTAACAGCTCGTAAAACCCCAGAGCAACTTCTTTACCAAAGCACAGAACGCTTACAATGGGGCAGCAAAGATTGCTGCAAGCGGAACCTCACAGGTTGTCCATTTATCCCAATCCCCTCCATCCCCACTTAGCAAATCCGTGCATTCAGTTCAATCTTCCTCTTTTTGCCCAAAATAGTTTTCATAAAAAGCCTTGCTTTCACGCAAGCGTCAACGTTTACCGTTTATTTAAATCATTCCAACCACAACGGGAAAGGGGTTTCTGCTATGTCCGATTTTTACATTATGCCTATGTTCGTCAAATTGGAAGTGAAAAGTGTCGAGGAATCAACAAAATGGTATCGGGAAGCGCTGGGATTTTCGTCTGTGTTTGAACTGCCAGGCGGTGATGGGTCCGTCGTAATGGCTCATCTGCGGGGAACGAAGTACCAAGATATTCTTCTCATTCAAAACAAGACTGCGCCCTCACCAGCTAACAGTGGCGGTGTTGTCATTCATTTTTCAACGAATGACATTGATTCACTTGACCAGAAAGTTCGCGCAAAGAATGCTGAAATAATCGAAGGACCAGTAATTCGTCCTTGGAACGCACGAGAAATCGTGATAAAAGACCTTGATGGGTACGTCATTGCATTCTCCTCCCAAATCGATGGGTCTAAGGCATTTGATGAAGTAATGGATGGCATTCAGTTACCGTAAGTAAGCTGTCTACTTTGCCTTCGCATTGTGTAAGAAGAATGTGAACGTTATGCTTTCTCGCCTAGCCAGTAAACGCCTGACTTGTGTGCCAAATCGCTTGTATTGACTGGACTTCCCCCAAAAATAAAAAACCCTCCCTTCCGACCATGGGAAGAAAAGGGAGGCTGGGTGGACTGGGTTCAAATCTCTAGTTCACCAAGTCGAACGAGTTCGACTACTGCCTGAGATCGACCTTTGACACCTAATTTTTGCATGACATTACTGATGTGATTGCGCACAGTCTTTTCGCTGATGAAGAGTTGTCCGGCAATCTCTTTGGTTGTCTTATCTTGGACCAAGAGTTCAAACACTTCTCTTTCGCGATTCGTTAACAACGGCTTGGTTTGGTCGCTACCCTTCAATCGTGCCACCCCTCCTTGTGGGCTCTACAGGAACAAGGTTGAGGGATTACAGAGTCACCTTATCCTATGATGGGGGGTGGGTGATGGTGCCGGAATTTCAAGGATTTTAGGCTTTTGCCTTACATCCTATTCACAAAATGGGCAATGGGTTCCGAACACCACACAAGAAACATCTCCAGCCATCCCCGCCACTTCCGAAAAAATCATGTTGGTCGGCAGTCTGCCGGTTGTCTCTTTGACCAAACAGGCTTGCGTACTTACCCGCTTGGGGAGGCTGGCGCCGGAACCCAAAGGCCAACACCGCCCCCGACACTTCAGTCTATTCACATAGCATGTGTGCTGCTCCCTTCTTTCCCCCTCCTTTTTCCGCGTTCTTCGCAAACCTGTCCCAGCAGGGCGCACAGCCACACCAAAAACCCCGATCCATCACGACCGGGGCCATCAACTCCATCATCTTTACGGTTAAATAAACGGCGTGCGATGATACGTCTGTTCGAACTTCTCGCGCAATCCCTTCGCCAACAGCGTGAACGAACCGATTGCGATCACGAAAGCAACCAGCGGCGTCAGGAAAATCCAGGTGTAATTGCTGTAAACAAACCCCCGGTACGCTCCGAGCAGCCCTGCCCACTCATGCGTGATCGAGTGGAAAAGGACGGGGTCCATCGTCATTTTCGTCCCGCCGACAAACAGGTCAAACATCCCCAAAAGTCCCATCAAGGTCATGATGGCGACCATTTCTGTCACCAAAATAATAATGATCTGCTCTTTCAAGTGCGGGAGAATATGCCGGAAAATGATTTGCTCGCGTCCCGCTCCCAACGAGGTAGCCGCCAGGACGTATTGCGATTCCTTGATCTGTTCTGTCTTTTGACGGATGGAAGAAGCCACAGAAGGCGCTCCCAGCACTCCGACAAGCACGATGAAAAACAGGACAAGCGTCGATGTCGGCGTCAATGGATTGATATTGATGCCTTTGAGCAAAAAGTAGACGGGGATGAAGATCGGCATGTAGCTCCAGGCGTTTTCGATGGCGAGCCACCAGCGCTGCGGCTTGTCCTGAATGCCGATATACAGTCCGAGAAACGTCCCGATCAACAGGCGCACAGCAGCCACCGCCAGCGTGACAAAAACAGTATAAGGAGCGCCGTGCAACAACAGTGTGAGCAGATCGTATCCCCATTTGTCCGTTCCCAGCCAGTGAGCCTCAGACGGCGGCAATGGCGGTGCGATGATGATGGTTTTGCCGTTTACGACCTCGTTGCGCAGCTTTTCCTGATAGTCCAGCTCATAGGGAGCCATATACGGCCCGAGCACACCGAGGATCAGGAGCAGCACCACGAGGATGCTCCCCGTCCACAAAGACCAGTTGAATCCTTTTTGCATAGAAAAACCTCACTCGTTACGACGAAACATCGCGTTATTTGTACACGGCTACCCGTTCGAACAGGTACAGCACCGCGCGGATGAGCACATAGACCAGAATCGAGAGCAAAATGATGCCCAGCAGCCCCATGACCGCGGCATTGAACTGATAGCCCCCGTCCTTGCTGAAAATAAAGCGGGTAAGACCGACGACGTTGAGCAAATATTCCACGATGAACAAGTTTGCGACAGTAATCGCAATCGTCTTTTTCAAATCGGCCACGAGAAACGGCTTGATGTTTTTGTATACGTGGTGGGTCAGTACATGCCAAATGCCCATCCCTTTTGCAAGCGCTGTCTTAATGTAATCTTCGCCGCCGATTTGCACGTATTTCAGACTGATTACTTTCATCAGGAAAATCGTCGGCCCGATCGCGAGCAGCGTCATCGGGAACCAGTCATTGGCGGAGTCGCTGGTAGGCGACAAGGTGATGATGCGAATATTCGTCAGCTTGTAAAATCCGACTGCTGCCAAAATCGACATAAAAATCAGAATAAAATCGGGAATCGTGGCAACAAGATTCAGAACCTTTTGCAACTGGCGAACCATGCGAAAGCGCTGCAAAAACAAGCCGAATACCAGACTGGCCACCACAGCAATGCTGACGCTGGAAAACAAGAGCTTAAACGTATTCATGGCAAACGGGACGATATCCTCCGCGATGCTTCTCTCATTTTCCCCCAAGTAGTAGGTGCCGAGAGAACCACTCGCGATCTGCTGGATCAAAAAGACAGAGTGGACAACGATTTCTTCCGGTGCGAATACGATCTCTTCCTTGACCGTATATAGCATAAATGGCCCGCCACAGACGACGATGACCAGGAAGAACATCCCAAGCAGTTGTTTTACATATGACAAACACTCCTACCCCCTTACTAATTCCAACAATACACCATCTAAAAAAAATCATCTATACAATCAAAAAATATTTTATGTTTTTTTATATTTCAGATAATAGATTCGTTTCTCCTTCTAAAACAAAAAAAGACGGCCGCTGCCGCCTTTTACCGAATCACGATAATTTGAATTTCCAATCGGCCCATGTCATGCAGATCGAGAGGGGCCGTAAGCGCTGTTCCCGTCACGTCTTTCAAATCTTGATGATGCACGAACAACGGAGGCGTAATGTCGACAATCACACCGTTATTGGATAGCAAGGTGCTGGCGTTGCCTGAGATCATGTTCCCCAGCTCGGATATGGCGCTCTTCCCCAACTCGTCCATCTCCTGCACCGGAAAACCACCCATCATGGCAGAGACAATGCGCAAAGCCAAATCCTCTTGCAGACCAAAAAACACGTCTCCTTGCAATTGCCCTGTCATCCCGATCCGAATCCAGGTGTGACCCTCCGCATTGCTCCACTCCTTCTCAGCCAATTCCCCACGCGAAATGCCTACGTTACATACCTGTTGAATCACAGAGGAGGCTGATTCAAGAAATGGATCTAGGTATTTGACTATCATTTGCGATCTCTTCCTTTCCCGGGCAATTATCTCTGCTATAGGACTATCATAATGTCGATATTTGGCAGATGCAAGACTATCACAAAAACTTCATAGGCAAAAGGTCACTTATCCGCCGAACTCCCGGAAATAATTCCCATACTTTTGCATCATGCCTTTTGGTATAGATAGCCGAGCACGTACGCAGATCCAACACTTCTACGCCTACCTCATGCCGGCTTAGCTGCCACATCGGCAAACTGAGCCGCTCAAATGCAAAAACAGTATCGCCAAATGCGAGACACTCTGCTATACAGCGCTCATCCGGATAGCTATCGTCTGCTTCGAGCAAATGGACAGGCTCCAGTCCGAACTGCTGAAGCAGGTGCAGCCGATCCATGCATTGCGCCTTGCCGTTTTTCCCGGCAATTCGTCTGGGCGAGAGCAGTGGATACTCTTTTCTAACATATTCCCACTTGATTCCGTGATAAAACATCGAATTTGTTTCCCCCTAAAGCAGCAAGCCCGGCTGCAGCGATAATTCGCTGCGCCGGGCCATCCTTACTGCTTCCTTTTGCCGATCACGTTCATTTCGGCGCGCACTTCACGTCCCAGCGAGTCGGTTGCGATCACAGTCAGCTTTTGCTTCCCTTCCTCCACCCGATTCAGCACCAGGCGGAACCCTCCACGGTCATTCACATCCGCAGCAATCGGCTGCTCTTTGTACATGACTTGCACATGGACGGGGCCTGCACCTGTCACCTTGCCTTCGATCGGCAGCGTCTCGCCTTCCTGGCTCTCCACTTGTTGTTTCATCAATTGAATCGTAGGCGCGGCTACCGTTCTCGCCCGATAGTTCAGCCGTTGCTCTCCCAAGGTGAGCACGACCGTTCCAGCGCTTGCATCCACGTACGCGTATAGCAGCAGCGAGCTTTGATTGCCTGCCCCGTCTTTTCCTTCGATCAGGACGCGGTTCTCTCCTTGCTTCATCGGCAAAACGTGCGTCAAATTTTTGTGCACAGGTATTTCCAACTGGTCTTCCTCGAAGTTGGAAACGATCTGTCCGTTGACGCTCGCCTGCCCCTTGTACGTTTGATCGCGGTACATGAAGCGAATCGGCACGAGCATCGTTTTCGTTGCCGGGTCAAACTGAATGTCCTCGGAGCCGTCGTTTTGCAGCTGCAGCATCGGCGGGCTTGTATCGACGATGACGCGCTGCGTGAACTGCCTTGTATTGCCGTACATGTCAGCAGCGCTGTAGACGACGTAGTTCAATCCTTCTTGCAGTCTCAGGATCGTTTCGAACGAACCGTCTGCCTCCAGCTTCACAGGTGTTTTGTTGATGGATAAACGAACTCGGTCGAGCAGCTCCTCGCCTGCTACCTTCCCGCGCAAGGCGACATCCGGCTGCTTCGATATTTTCAAATAGCTGAACAGGTCATCCGGAAATTCTACGAACGGCGGCACCGTATCGCTCTTGCCGTTTACATTCGCCACACCGATGTTTCCGGCGTAGTCAAAGGCCACTACGCTGATTTTTTTCTCCGGCTGGTTGACCAGCGTACTCGTAATTTTCGCGGAGTACGGCCCGCCTACTTTCTTGCCGTTCACGTACAGCAAATAGCCTTGCACATCTTTGTCCCGGCTGCTCCACTGCACTTTGTTGCCGGAGACAGACGCGGTCACGACAGGCGGTTTCGTGTCTACGCGAATCGGCAGTGTCATCGTCTGCCAATTCGTTTGCCTGCCGTCGATCTTTGCCTTGATCAAAAACTGGTACGCTCCGTCTGGCGCTTGCACATAGCTGCCTTTTTGCGGGGAAAAGATTTTGCCATCCCAGCTCCACGCTTCCCGTTCCGTGTAGTAATAAGGCGTTCCCAGCTTGGACTGGTCGTACTTGCTGATTTTTTCATCGCGCACAAGTGTCCGTACCGGCTTGCCTGACTGGTCGATGACCTCCACGATCACTTGACGGGCGTTGCGCAAAAACGTAATCGAAGGAGCGGCGATATCGTAATGTCCATCTCCGTTTGGCGAAAACGCAATCTGGTTCGGATCAATCTGTGCCGTGCCGTCATCTTTGGCACCCGTCACGCCCAAATAATCGCGGTAACGCCATTTGTCATTGCGTTTATCGTGGAACCAGGTTGTTTTGACGCCCGTGCGCTTTTCCTGGCTGCCAGCCTCCCACACGGGCTGATCCATGATCCGCGGTTCATCCCAGTCCCCGAAAAAGCCGAAATACGGCACGCGCAAGACAGGCAGCGCTTTCTCCTCCGGCAAAAAGGCGATGAATCCTTCCGCAAACTGGTTGCGCGCTGCTGTCTGAGGAATCGCCAGCGTCACTTTGACCTCGGCTCGCTTCCCTGGCTCCACGGTTACCTTTTGTGCGGAAAAACGCAGCTGTGCCCCTTCCAGAGCGGTTTCCGTAAGCATATTCAGGCCATCCTTGCGCAAATCGGTCATGACGCCGAACTCATCTTGAATCTGATACGTCAGCGGCTTTTTCCCAAACTTGTTATCGACAAACAGCGAAAATGTCGTCGTCTGACTGATCTCTCCGAGCGAGACGCCTGCTTTTCCTTTCGCGTCTACGACTACCGCCGGAGTCTGGATCGCCTTGGCGATTTGCATCAAGCCCGCTCCTTGCACGCGCGGGCTGTACGGAACCTTTTTCACCTTGGCCTTGTCGGATGCAGCCACGCTCCCTCGCGGATCGAGCACAGGCTCGGCCGTGTTCATCGCCGCTGCTTTCAACGTTTCCACCAAAGCCCGTCCTTGCAGGTTGCGCCCTTGCTTTTGATACGCTTGCTTGAGCAGCGCCATCCCGCCCGCCACGTGCGGCGTCGCCATCGAGGTTCCGCTTTTCACGGCGTACTCCGAATCGCGCACAAGCGACAAAATGCCTCCGCCCGGTGCCGCAATCTCCGGCTTGAATTGCAGATCGGGAGTCGGTCCCCAGGAAGAGAAGCCGGAAATCGTTCCGCCATCCGGGTACGGCATCGGATTTTGCGCGTATTCGCCATTGAAGGTGACCGTTACTTTTTTGCCTTTTTTCACTGCCTGCGCCAGCTGCTCCCCCATCTGCTTGAGCACAGCGACGGCAGGAATTTGCTTCAAATGCTCCGCGCTAATAATCAGCGGCCCTGACTCGTTGTTGTAAATGATCGCGCCGACAGCACCCGCCGCCTTCGCCAGGCGCAGCTTTTCGTCAAAAGAAATGTCGCCGCGCTCCAGCAGCACGATTTTTTCCTTGACCGAGACGTTGTAGTCTTCTTTTTTGCCTTTGCCCATGTAGACGAGCGGATACGGCTTCAGGAGAGACACGACCGGATTGAGCGCTGCCCCGCTCTCCACGTGCCCCGGCAAGTATACGACTCGTTCCAGCCCTGATACACCCTGGACGGAAAAGCTGTTGCCCGCAAGTGTCGTCGCGTTGACAGAAGCAACGGAAAACGCGTCCGGACTGAGCCCGGGAGAACCGATCATCGCCACGTCCGGGTTTTGCGCCCGAACTTTGTCACTGCCAAAATAAGAGTCATTCCCCGCAGCAGCCACGACGATCACGCCATTGTCGACGGCTTTTTTCACGGCCATCTGCTCGACGTTTGACTCATCCACGTATCCGGCAGAGGAGCCGAGACTGAGGTTGATGACGTCCGCTTTTTTCGTGATCGAGTCGTTGATCGCAAACAGGATGGACTCACTGAGGCCAGGCACTTCCCCCTGATAGTTGGAAAAGACTTTCTGGCTCATGATTTGCGCTTCCGGTGCAACTCCTTTGATTTTCCCGTTGGCGGCGATGATCCCGGCCACGTGGATGCCGTGTTGGGATTCGGCGACATCTTCCGTCGTCTGGTTGCGGTCCGCCCAGTTGAAGCCTGGAATCACCTTTTGGGCCGAACCGGACTTTTGCACCGCCAACCGCTTGTCGTGCGGCGCTGGCAAGTCAGGATGGCGCGGGTTCACTCCTGTATCGATGACGGAGACGAGCATCCCTTCCCCTTTGACGCCTGCTTCCTGCCAGGCACGGCCAGCCTCGATCATCTCCAGGGTGGACACTTGCGCTTGCACAGCTTGTTCGCCCAGTGGAACCGACTCCGAGCGCTGCCACTCATTGGCGCTGCTTGCCCGCTGTCCGCTCCCTGCCGTCTCTGCTGAATGACTTGTATGTAATGGCTGCTTCATTTCCGCCAAATCCTGCATGACCACACGCGGCAGAACAGCGGAGTCGCCAGAAGCGAACACGTCTGCCTGCGTCTGATTCACGGTTGTTACGGGAAGCAAAACCAACGCTAACCCTAAGCTGATCACCTGTTTTTTCATCGTTTGCCCCCTTGTTGGAAGTACACCCATTATGTATCAGTTTTCACTGGGAACCGCTCGGGTATTCTCGTCTTTTGCCGTAAGGTTGACAAATCAGGTGATTCGGCCTATATTTAATTACGTTAAATATTTCCTGTACGAAACTTCCTCGTTACTATATTGCTACTATGCTGTAAGGAGCTGAAATTCAGCATGTCTTCCCCCTCTCCTGAGTCAATAGATCGCCTGCAAGAGGCATTCCGCACGATTATGCGCACACTTGGGTCACAGTTGGCCGAGCCTGTGGCAGGTTTGACCGGACCGCAGTTTTATATTCTCCATCAATTGGAGCAACGCCAAAGATGCACCGTCGGAGAATTGGCCGATTCCATGAATGTCAAACCAAGCGCAATCACTGCCATGATTGATCGCCTGGACAAGCACGGGTACGTAAGCCGCGACCGCGATGAGGAAGATCGGCGCGTCGTGTACATCAGTCTTTTGGATCACGGAAAAAGCATTTTGACCAAAGCCAAGCAAAATCGGCTGGAGGCGTTGAAGCAACTGTTTGCTCATTTCACGGATGAGGAATGGGAGCAGTTCGTGTACATGTTTGAAAAACTGGCAGTTGCGGCTGTCCAGGAAGCAAGACAAAAAGGCGTGCATTCCGGGTAACCGGCGCACGCCTTTTCTTTTGGCAACAGCTTAGGAGAAGAAGAACTTCTTCACAGCATGTTTGACTGTTTCTTTGTTCATGTGAGCGATCGAAGTGGTGAGCGGGATGCCTTTTGGACAAGCTTGCACGCAGTTTTGCGAGTTACCGCAATCGCCGATACCGCCATCCTCCATCAGTGCTTCCAGACGCTCATGCTTGTTCATCATACCAGTTGGATGCTGGTTGAACAGACGAACTTGCGAGATTGCGAACGGTCCGATAAACTCGGCTTTCGAGTTCACGTTCGGGCAAGCCTCCAGGCAAACACCGCACGTCATGCATTTGGACAGCTCGTACGCCCATTGGCGCTCAACTTCCGGCATGCGTGGACCTGGTCCCAGATCGTGCGTACCATCGATTGGAACCCACGCTTTTACGCGTTTCAGCGCATCGAACATGCGGCTGCGGTCAATCGACAAGTCACGTTGTACAGGGAATGTGCTCATTGGTTCCAGACGAATCGGCTGCTCCAATTTGTCTACCAGCGCCGAGCAAGCTTGGCGTGGTCTACCGTTGATCACCATCGAGCACGCACCACATACTTCTTCCAAGCAGTTCGATTCCCAGTTTACCGGAGCGGTTTTCTGGCCTTGTGCATTGACCGGATTGCGTTGAATCTCCATCAGTGCACTAATGACGTTCATACCAGGGCGGTACGGGATTCTGAACTCTTCCTTGTATGGAGTGCTGTCAGGGCTATCTTGGCGGGTAATAATCAGGTGAATCAATTTTTCTGCCATGATCAGTTTCCTCCTCTTTTAGTGCTTCTTGTCAGACGTATAGTCACGTTTCCGTGGTGCAATCAACGAAACATCGATGTCTTCATAGTAAATCTCTGGCGCAGTTGTTTCCGGGTTGTACTTCGCCATGGTTGTCTTCATGAAGTTCTCGTCATCACGCTCTGGGAAGTCTGGTTTGTAGTGAGCACCGCGGCTTTCGTTACGCATGAGCGCACCGATTGTGATCGCGCGGGAGAGAACCAGCATGTTCCACAGGTGACGGGTAAAGGAAGCACCGGAGTTGCTCCATTTGTTTGTATCGTTGATGTTGATTTTTTTGTAACGCTCCATCAACTCTTGAATCTTGGCATCTGTTTTTTCCAGACGGTCGTTGTAGCGAACTACCGTTACGTTGTCTGTCATCCACTCGCCAAGCTCTTTGTGGATCAGGTAAGCATTTTCTGTTCCGTCCATTTTCAGGATGCCGTCGTATTTCGCCTGCTCTTTGCTTGTGTAGCTGTCAAAGAGAGTAGAAGACAGGTCGTCCGAAGATTGGTTCAAGCCTTTGATGTACTCGATAGCTTTCGGACCGGCAACCATACCGCCGTAGATCGCGGACAACAGGGAGTTTGCACCCAAACGGTTTGCGCCGTGCTGGGAGTAATCGCACTCACCCGCTGCAAACAGACCAGGAATGTTGGTCATCTGGTTGTAATCTACCCACATACCGCCCATGGAGTAGTGAACCGCAGGGAAAATCTTCATTGGTACTTTGCGTGGGTCATCCCCAACGAATTTTTCGTAAATCTCGATAATACCGCCCAGTTTTACATCCAGCTCTTTTGGATCTTTGTGGGACAGGTCGAGGTATACCATGTTCTCGCCGTTGACACCCAGTTTCATGTCTACGCAGACAGAGAAGATTTCGCGAGTCGCGATATCGCGCGGTACCAGGTTTCCGTATGCAGGATATTTATCCTCCAGGAAGTACCAAGGTTTACCGTCTCTGTATGTCCATACACGTCCGCCTTCACCGCGCGCAGATTCAGACATCAGACGCAGTTTGTCGTCGCCAGGAATCGCTGTCGGGTGAATCTGGATCATCTCACCATTGGAGTAGATAACGCCTTGCTGGTAAGCCGCAGACGCTGCTGTACCCGTGTTGATGATCGAGTTGGTCGATTTACCAAAGATGATACCAGGTCCGCCTGTTGCCAGAATGACAGCATCTGCACGGAAGGATTGAATTTCACCGGAACGCATATTTTGCGCGGTAATCCCGCGACAGGTTCCTGTATCGTCCAAAACGGCTCCGAGGAAATCCCAATATTCGTACTTGGTTACAAGACCTTCTGCTTCATAACGGCGTACTTGCTCGTCCAAAGCGTACAGCAATTGTTGACCGGTAGTCGCGCCTGCAAACGCAGTACGGTGGTGCTTGGTTCCTCCGAAACGACGGAAGTCCAGAAGACCTTCTGCTGTACGGTTGAACATAACGCCCATACGGTCAAGCATGTAAATAATTCCAGGTGCTGCATCACACATTGCTTTTACAGGCGGTTGGTTTGCCAAGAAGTCTCCGCCGTATACTGTATCGTCAAAGTGCTCCCAAGTGGAGTCGCCTTCCCCTTTGGTATTTACCGCGCCGTTGATACCGCCCTGTGCACATACAGAGTGGGAACGTTTTACCGGAACCAGGGAGAACAGCTGGACGGGAACGCCTTTTTCTGCTGCTTTGATGGTAGCCATCAAGCCGGCCAAACCACCACCGACAATGATCAGTTTACCTTTTGCCATGATTGAGTCCCCCTATCCCTACAGAATGAAAGCCGACATCGCACGCAATCCGATGAAGGTTACAACTACGAATACGACCATAGTGAAGTATGTTGCAATTCGTTGGGAACGTGGTCCAACTGTAATTCCCCAGTGAACCAGGAACGACCAGATTCCGTTGGAGAAGTGGAAAACCGTACTGATAATCCCAATTGTGTAGAATACGATCATTGCTGGGCTGCTAAGAATGTCAGCCATCATGTCAAAATTTACGGTTACACCCATCGCTTTCGGGATACGTGTCGACCACACATGCCAAACAATGAAAATGAGGGTAATGACTCCTGTCAGGCGTTGCCACAGAAACATTTGGTTTCTGAAGTAACTGAAGTTCCCCACGTTTTGTTTTGCCTGGAATGCGATGTAGAGACCGTAAATAGCGTGGAACAGGATCGGGATGTAGATGAAAACGAATTCAACGATCAAGAGAAGTGGAACTTTTTCAATCAGACCAACAGTCTGGTTGAACGCTTCTGCTCCGTGGGTCGCTTGATAGTTGGCTGTCAAGTGAAACAGCAGGAAGAGCCCGATCGGAAACAAACCAAGAAGTGAGTGCAGCTTGTGACTGAGAAAGCTATGGCCTTTCGCCATACAATGGTCCCCCTTTCAGTGTATGTAGCGCTCTTTTATGGACCTTTCTCCCATATCCTAACCCATTGCCTACCCTATTAGACATGCCAAAAAGCCGTTAGAACCTCTCACGCCTAACTTTGTCGGAATGTGTCAAAATACGAAAAAAAGTTGGGCAAAACTTTGACCAAATCCAATTGTACTCTTGTCGACAGAGAGCGTCAAGACAATCAATAGACTAAATACATTGATAGAATAACTTTGTTCAATTTCACTATTTTTTCTATGAATCGGTCATAGAGTCCGGGCTTCTCTCATACTCTCTTACAAACAGGAGGGAAGCGCCATGAACCAAACCGATCAGCTGGCAGCACTGTTGCCGCCGCAAACGATTCCCGTAGCGGAAAGAATGAACATGCCCTACCTCGGCTACCATCTGCTACGCGAGACATTGACGAACAGCCTGCTCGGAGACAGCGAGAGTCCAATTTTGTACTGGCTGGGAAAAGACCTCGGGCGAAAAATCCCCATCCAGTCTTCCACAGGTCCGATTATGCCTTTTATTCGCCTCGGATTGGGACAGCTTGATCTTTTGGAAGAGTCTGCCGAAACCATCGTCTACAAACTCACCCATACGATCCACAACTACCAAACACCGGAACGCCTCAGCCGCTCCCTGTCGCTCGAAGCAGGCATCATTGCTGGCAGCATTGAGCAATGGAAAGGAAAAGACACCTTTGCCCGGCTAGAGGTCGAGAGTAGTTCTACGATCATGATACGCGCCCATACTCCAAAGTGATCCTTCATGCCAACCATTGGCAGCGCAATAATTGTCAGGACTGGCGTGTCTTGTCAGGTCAAAAAGATGCCCCCTCTGCCTACAGGCGAGGGAGCATTCGCTGCCTAGATTCCGTGCACCACTGCTGTCTCTTCCACATCGAGTCCGTATGCCGAGTGCAGGCTGCGGACAGCAAGCTCAGTCTGCCCGGCAGGAATGACGCAAGAAACTTTGATGTCTGAAGTTGAAACCATTTTAATAGAAATTTCTTTTTCTGCCAAAACGCGGAACATCTCGGCAGCCACTCCCGGATTGTTGACCATGCCGGAGCCTACGATGGACACTTTGGTCAGGTTTTGCTCGTAATCGACTTTTTCGAAGCCAAGCTCTGCTTTGTGGTTTTCCAACGTGTCCAATGCCTTTTTCAAGTCATCCGCAGCAACCGTGAAGGAAATATTCGTCACTGCTGCGTCATAGGAGCTTTGAATAATGATGTCGACGTTCACCTGATTGTCCGCCAGCGTATTGAACAGGCGGGAAAGAGTCCCAACCTTCGCAGGCATACCGACAACCGTGACTTTTGCTACATCCTCGTCATGCGCGACTCCACTTACTACTCTTCCTGTTTCCATGTTGGCAACCTCCTCAACGTACGTACCTTCTTCGGCAGTAAAGCTGGAGCGGACGACCAGCCGTACTTTGTATTTCTTCGCGGCCTCCACCGAACGCGGGTGAAGAACTCCCGCTCCGAGATTCGCGAGTTCAAGCATCTCGTCGTACGAGATCATGTCCAGCTTGCTTGCCGCTGGCACCATCCGCGGATCGGCTGTGTACACACCGGACACATCCGTGAAAATCTCGCATTTGTCTGCATTCAAGCTGGCGGCCAGCGTAACTGCCGATGTATCCGAACCACCCCGGCCGAGCGTCGTAATTTCTCCTTCGTCGCTGAGACCTTGAAAACCTGCTACGATCACAACACGTCCGCGGCTTATTTCTGCCTGGATGCGCTCAGAATCAATTTGTTTGATTCGCGCCCGGCCATGAATCGCTTCCGTCGTGATTCCAGCCTGCCAGCCTGTCAAAGAAATCGCATCGTAGCCTTTCGTGTGCAAGGCCATTGCAAGCAAGGCGATAGATACTTGCTCCCCCGTGGTCAGCAACATATCCAGCTCTCGCTCGGACGGGTAGGCGCTGATCTGTTTGGCCATATCTACCAATACGTCTGTAGATTTGCCCATCGCAGATACGACGACCACCACATCGTGCCCTTCTTCTTTGTAACTGGCAATTCGATCTGCAACTCGTAAAATTCGCTCAATGGTCCCTACAGAGGTGCCTCCGTATTTCTGCACGATCAACCCCATGCGGCTTCTCTCCCTTTTCTCATATCCAATGATTGTAGAATGTATCTTTTGCTGCCGTTTTATGAATCTCTCTATTTTTACTGGAAAAAGTCTGTATAAAAAAGGCACCGACAAGGAATAAGTACCTGCCGCTGCCTACTGTTTCGACATACCGGTTCCTCCCTCCCAATTACACGCGGTCCATGGCAGCACATGACAAGGCAAATCCCTGTCACCGCTCACATCGACACACCGTGAGATAGCTCTCCATCTGGCGCCGGTCAAGAGCCAGATGACAGTCCTGCACTTGTTCAATGCAGACCCAGCATGGAGACAAACGGGTTTTTCTCCACACTTCGGCGAATCCCCCTTTCCCGTTCCCTTCACAGATACCCGATCTCAAGGTGGTACTCATGGTTTTCGCGCCTCTACCTCACTCCATAAATGGAAGTGAGGCTAACTATTCTGTTTGAAACGCATTATATCATGGGAATCCGAGCGGTTCAATCGCTTTTTGCAAAACCGTTACGATTCCAGCTTGCGCAAATGAGTGATGATCTCTCGGGCCAGCTTGTCGCCGATCCCAAGCTGCCGGAAATCCTCCACAGTCGCTTCGCGCATTTTTTTCAGCGAGCCAAAATGGGTAAACAACAGCTTGCGCCGCTTCTCGCCGATGCCCGGAATTTCATCCAGTTGGGAGGAGAGCATCGTTTTCGTCCGTGACTGTCTGTGGAACGTGATCGCAAAACGGTGAACCTCGTCCTGAATGCGTTGCAGCAAATAAAACTCATAGCTGTCCCGCTTCAGATTCACGGGTTCTGGCGGATCGCCGTACATCAGCTGCGCCGTTTTGTGCTTTTCATCCTTCGCCAAGCCGCAGACCGGAATATACAGCCCCAATTCGTTCTCCAGGACGTCCATGGCAGCGCTGATTTGGCCCTTGCCTCCGTCAATGACGATCAAGTCCGGCAACGGCTGGTTTTCCTTCAACAACCGCGAATAGCGTCTGCGGACAACTTCGCGCATGGAGCCGTAATCGTCGGGGCCTTCGACCGTCTTGATCTTGAACTTGCGGTACTCCTTTTTGTCCGGACGACCGTCTGTAAACACGATCATCGCAGACACCGGCTCTGTTCCTTGAATGTTGGAGTTGTCGAACGCCTCGATCCGATGGGGAACGCCAATCCCCAGCACGTGCCCCAAATTGTGCACAGCCTGAATCGTCCTCGCATCATCTTTGGACATCAGCGCGAACTTCTCCTGGAGGGCAATGCGCGCGTTTTCACAGGCCATCTCGACCAGCTCGCGCTTTTTGCTCCGCTTCGGTGTCAATACTTTGACCCCGAGCCATTCGCTAAGCAGCTCCGGCTCGCTTTCCTCCGGCAGCAAAATTTCTTTTGGCAGCGCGTTTTGCTTGTCGTAGTAAAACTGGGTGACGTACGACATGAAGTCTTCGCTTTCGCCGCCATAGTATGGAAAAGAGGTCGTCTGCCGCTCGATCATTTTGCCCTGGCGCATGTAAAAAATTTGAATGCACATCCAGCCCTTTTCTACCGCAAAGCCGATAATGTCGCGGTCTACCGTGTCGGTAAACGTGATCTTCTGCTTTTCCATCACCGCTTCAATGCTCTTGATCTGATCCCGCAGTTCCTTGGCCCGCTCGAACTCCATCGCTTCTGCCGCCTGTAGCATTTTCTCGGTCAGGCTCTGCTTCATCTGATCATGACCGCCGTCGAGGAATCGGCTAATCTCGTCAACCAGTCGCTGGTTTTCCTCTGCCGAAACCTCGTACACACAGGGAGCAAGACATTGGCCCAAATGGTAGTACAAGCAAACCTGTTTGGGCATGTTGCGGCATTTGCGCAAAGGATAGAGCCGGTCCAGCAGCTTCTTCACCTCGGAAGCATCACCAGCGTTTGGATACGGGCCAAAATATTTGGCTTTGTCCTTCAGCACCTTGCGAGTAATCTCCAGACGAGGCTGTTCTTCATTCGTGATTTTGATGTACGGATACGTCTTGTCATCGCGCAGCATGACGTTGTAGCGGGGGTCATGCTTTTTGATCAGGTTGCACTCCAACAGCAGCGCCTCAATCGCCGAGGCTACCACAATGTACTCAAAATCGACGATCTCGCTGACCAAAAGCTGCGTCTTCCCGTTATGGCTACCCGTAAAGTAGGAGCGTACGCGGTTTTTCAGCACTTTAGCCTTTCCGACGTAAATAATTTCCCCGCTTGCATTTTTCATCAGGTAGCAGCCGGGTTTTTCTGGCAGCACAGCCAGCTTATCTTTCAACGAACGGTTCATGGCTGCTCCCTCCCTCGTTCTTTCATCTGCTATCGCTTTTTCATGACGGGCTGCTCCAGGACGTACAGCTCGTCTTCCAGTGCGCTCATCCGTTCCAGCAAAAGCTTGCGGCTATCCTGTACTCCTTGGTTGTAAAAAAACGGCCCCAGTTCTTTGGAAAAGAACTCGATCATCTCTTCCGTTTCCAGATTGCCCAGGTTTTCCGAGCGTTGTTCAGCGAAAAACCGCTGTATTTTCGACACGAGATAGTCGCTTTGCTCTTTCGTCAATTTGCTTGGCATCAAATGACTTCCTTCCCTTATCATTCCTGCAATAAGAATGTACGTTCTATGCTCATAGTATCACGATTCGGCGGATTAGAAAACGTAGCTCCGGCATAATCGCAGCCCAAGCAAAAAAACTGCCGCTTCTCATTGCAGCGACAGTTTAATCGTTCGTGAAAACGCTTTCTATTATAAGGAAGCAAAAAGACAGCATCCGTGCAGACATGAGAAAAGCGGCATTGGAGCGCCGCTTCTCATGCTGTCTGGTCGTTTATGCTTACAGGTGTTTGCCTACGGTTGCCATGAGGGCTTCTTTTGGTTGGAAGCCGATCACTTTGTCTACAGGCTGACCATCTTTGAAGACGATCAAGGTCGGGATGGACATAACGCCAAAACGGCCTGCGGAATCCGGGTTGTCGTCAACGTTTACTTTGACGATTTTGAGCTTGGAGCCCACTTCTCCGTCGATTTGCTCCAGGACAGGAGCGATCATTTTGCAAGGGCCGCACCAAGGAGCCCAGAAGTCAACCAGGACAGTACCGCCTTGCTCTACTTCCTGGGAAAAGTTTTGGTCAGTTGCATTTACGATTGCCATGGAAAGTTACCTCCTCGAAAAGTCAATTACTAAAAAAAGGGTTCAGACGCTCCTACAGTATATCATCCAAAAACAAAAATGACTACGGCGCCCCGCACTTTGTGCGCACTTCACGCTATAGTCTATCCAGAGTGTCGCTCCCTTATTGTTGACCATTCGATTTATTGACCGACTTGCTTGATACGGTTGATCTCCCGTTCATGGTCGCTCACCTTTTTGTGCATCAAACCGATGTCAGCTTCGATCAGCTTGTCTTGCCGCTCCAGACGCTCCAGGCGCTGGGTAGCATCATCGCGGAACTCGTACATCTCGTCGCGAAATGCGTACATCTCCGTTTTGAACTCATACATCTCAGCCTTGAACTCCCGCAGCTCCTGCTGCACGTCTTTGATGAGCCGATTGTTCTCCGCCACCATGTGAACCAGTTGTTGCAACAGCTCTTCACTCATGACGCTCACCTCTCCTATTCATTTATTATAACAACCGAGAACAGAATAAGGTAAGGGTTTGGAACAAAAAAAGCGCCCCGGGAGTGGGACGCTTCCATGTGTGACAATTGTTTCTTTCGCCTTACACCAACACTTTTTTGAACTCGGCAGTCAGCAGCGGGAGCACTTCGAACAGGTCGCCCACGATGCCGTAATCGGCCACTTGGAAAATAGGTGCTTCCGGGTCTTTGTTGATCGCAACGATCACTTTGGAGCTGGACATCCCGGCCAAGTGCTGGATCGCCCCGGAAATTCCGCACGCGATATACAGGTCAGGTGTGACGACTTTTCCGGTTTGCCCGATCTGCATGGAGTAGTCGCAGTAGTCGGCGTCGCAAGCGCCACGGGATGCCCCTACAGCCGCTCCCAGCACCTCAGCCAAATCGTACAGCGGCTGGAAGCCTTCCGCGCTCTTCACGCCGCGCCCGCCGGAGATGACGACTTTCGCTTCGGACAAGTCCACTTTTCCGCTCGTTTTTCGTACGACTTCTTTCACGATCGTACGCAAGTCTTTGATTTCCAGATCAACCGGAACGACAACAGCCGTTTTGGACGCGTCCGGCGTACCGATTGCGATATTGTTTGGACGGATCGTGATAAAAATTTTGCCGTCCACAAATTTGCGTTGTTGGAACGCTTTTCCGGCGTAAATCGGACGAACGAACACAGGTCCTGCTTCCAGGCTTGTTACGTCAGATACGAGGCCGTAGCCGAGCTTCGCCGCTACGCGAGGAGCAACATCGCGGCCGATTGCCGTGTGGCCCAGCACGATCGCATCAGGAGAGGCAAGCTCGATCAGCTGGACAAGTGCCTGCGCATAAGCGTCAGGTGTGTACTGAACCAGTGCCTGGTGATCCGCTGTATAAACTGTGCTCGCTCCATGCTGCGCCAATACTTGCGCATGGGAAGCAGCATCTGCCCCGAATACGCCTGCAACGATTTCGCCACCTTCGGCCAATACTTGCGCTGCGGCCAACGCTTCCAGCGACACATTGCGAAGTTGTCCGTCACGTACTTCTGTAAGTACAAGAACTTTTTTCATGGATATCCTCTCCCTCTCGCTTAGATCACTTTCGCTTCATTGCGCAACAGTTGCACCAATTCCGACGTTTGGGCCGCCAAATCGCCAGAGAGAATACGGCCAGCCTGCTTTTTCGGAGGCAGCGTCTGGTCGACAATTTGCGTCTTGGCCTGCACCGCTTCGGCTGTCAGTCCCAAATCGTCTGCACCGAGTCGATCCAACGGCTTTTTCTTCGCTTTCATGATCCCCGGGAGAGAAGGATAGCGCGGCTCGTTCAGCCCTTGCTGAGCCGTAATCAACACAGGCAAGCTGGTTTCCACCACTTCGAGATCGCCTTCCACATCGCGCTCAACACGAACGGTGGTGCCGTCCACTTCCAGCTTCACAGCAGTGGAGACGTGGTTGATTCCCAGCTCTTCCGCGAGGCGAGGTCCGCCTTGGCCTGCGCCGGAGTCAACCGCCATTTGCCCGCCGATGATGATGTCATAGCCGATTTTGTTCGCAACCGCAGCAAGCACCTTAGCGGTTGTATATTCGTCGCCAAACAAAGACTCGTCATCCACCAGGACAGCTTTGTCCGCGCCCATCGCCAAAGCGGTGCGCAAAGAGCTTTCCACACGGTCAGGACCTACGCTGATCACCGTCACTTCGCCGCCATGTTCCTCTTTGAGCTTGATTGCTTCCTCTACCGCATACTCGTCGTAAGGATTGATGATGACTTCCACGCCATCCTCGGAAATTTGCCCGTTTTGGATCACGATTTTTTCTTCTGTGTCAAACGTCTGCTTCAACACAACCACGATTTTCATCAGGATGCCTCCTCCTTAATCGTTCCTCGTACTGGTGATGCCGCTGCTGCATGTGATTACTTGTCTGCAAACTGCGGTTTGCGCTTTTCCAAAAAGGCTGCAACGCCTTCTTTCATATCTTCTGAAGCAAAAGCTTCCCCGAATTTTTTCGCTTCCTGTTCCAAGCCTTCCGCCAAACCGACTTGCACCGTATTGTGAACCGATTGCAGGGCGAGCTTGAGCGTAACAGCGCTTTTTTGCACGATCGCCTGAGTCAGCTTTTTCACTTCATCCAGCAAAATCTCCGCCGGATAAACCGCTTCCACAAGCCCGATGCGCAAAGCTTCCTCGCCGCCAATCATCTCGGAGGTGAGAATCATCTGGGTCGCTTTTCCTCTGCCGACCAGTCGCGGCAAACGCTGCGTTCCTCCGTAGCCGGGGATCAGCCCCAGGTTCAGCTCCGGCAGGCCGAGCTTTGCTTCCACGGCGGCAAAGCGTATATGGCAAGCCATCGCAAGTTCCAGTCCGCCACCCAGGCAAGCGCCGTTGATGGCGGCGATAATGGGCTTAGGGAATGTCTCCAGTCGATCGAACAACGCTTGACCACTTCTGGCCATCGCTTCCGCCTCGGCAGGGGCCAATTGGGTAAACTCTTTGATATCCGCTCCCGCAATGAAAAAGCGCCCTTCGCCAGTCAAAACAATCGCTTTGACGTCTGCGTTGTTTTCCAACTGGTCCAAAAGTTCACTCAATTCATCGAGCACCGCTTTGCCCAATGCGTTAGCTGGCGGGTTGCTGATCGTGACGGTAGCGACCCGATCAGCGATTTCCACATTCCAATGCGAATCCATTCCTCTCCCCCCAAACATCTATCCATATGAACAAACAGGCTATTTATGCTTTCTGAACGAACGCTCAGTCTTGCTGTTTCCATTGTAACAAACGTTCTCACACAAAAAAAGCTTTTCTTTCATTCTTTTCCCTTCATACCAAACAGGAAGAGGTTATGAATGGAATCAACATGAGAGACAAGGTCGTACTTGCACTGCTTCATGACCCAGGAAGTCGTCACTTCATCCAGCGTGCCGAAAATCATTTTGCGTGTCATTCTGACCTCCAGATCGGGGCGGAATACTCCTTGCTCCATCCCTTCCTGGATGACTTCCTCAATCAGATTGAAATATTGCTTCATCACTTTGCCGATGCCTTCGTTGATGAACGGATTGGCTTGGCGCAGTTCAATTTGCGTCACCTTTGCCAGCTCCTGGTCTTTCGCCAGTTGGCTCAGATGCGCATGCACGAGGACGTACAATTTTTGTTCAATCGTCGTCGCTTCCGAGATTCGCTTGCGGTTTTCGTCCACAAATTGTCCCATCTTTTCGTTGAACAAGGAAATCAGGATATCATCCTTGTTTTCAAAATAGAGGTATATGGTGCCGTCTGCTACCTTCGCCTCTTTTGCAATCTTCGATACCTGGGCGCTGTAATAGCCTTGTTTGGCGATTACCCGTACAGCAGCATCAATAATGGCTTGATACTTTTCCCCCGTTTTCTTTGCCATAATAACCTCCATCTTTACTCGCAGTGATGATAAAAAAATCCTGAAATGAATGATTATTCATTCATAAAAATAGTTTAATACACGAACCTGACGGTGTCAATCGCAAGTGCCGCGCGTCGAAGAGCAACGAATGCTTGTCCCTTTTCACCCCACAAAAACGGCCGCTTCCCTCTCAGGATGCGCACCGCTTGACCCTGTCTTTCGTCAGCTTGTTTTGATCTCTTCTTGTGTTTCCCGACGCGCTTTGTCTTCTTCTTGCAGCTGCCTGCGCAACACTTTTCCGACCATCGTTTTCGGCAGCTCTGTGCGAACTTCGTACTTGCGCGGAATTTTGTAGGCGGCAAGCTTCTGGCGGCAATGCGCTTCCAATTCTTCCTCGCTCGCCTGCTTTCCGTCCTTGAAGACGATAAACGCTTTGACTGTCTCGCCGCGATACGGGTCGGGCACGCCGATCACCGCCGCTTCCTGAATCGCCGGATGCTCGAACAGCACTTCTTCCACTTCACGCGGATAAATGTTGAAGCCGCCCGCGATGATCATGTCTTTTTTGCGGTCGACGATGTAAAAATAGCCGTTCTCGTCCATGTACCCGACGTCGCCTGTCAAGAGCCAGCCATCTTTCAGGACGGCGGCAGTGTCTTCCGGCCGGTTCCAGTAGCCGAGCATGACCTGCGGCCCTTTTACCGCCAGCTCCCCGATCTCGCCCTGTGGCAGCTCTTCTCCTGTAGCCGTGTCGATGATGCGGCAGTCGGTATCCGGCCAAGGCATGCCGATGCTGCCTGTGATGCTCTTTTCCCAGATCGGATTGGAATGCGTCACCGGCGAAGCTTCGGTCAGGCCGTAGCCTTCCACCAGCTTGCCTCCTGTCAGCTCCTCAAACTTGAGTTTGACCTCGATCGGCAACGGCGCCGAGCCGCTGACGCACGCGTCGATCGAAGACAGGTCGTGGTTTTTCAAGTCAGGGTGATTGATCAGCGCAATGTACATCGTCGGTGCCCCGGGGAACAAAGTCGGCTTGCGCTTGTCGATCATCTCGAAAATTTGTTTGACCTCGAATTTGGGCACGAGAATGATTTCGGCGGCAATACAGATTCCTTTGTTCATCACGGTCGTCATGCCGTAGACGTGAAACAGCGGGAGCACGCCCAAAATTCGCTCGCCGCCTTTTTTCAGCTTGTAAAGGACAGCCTGGCACTGGATCGCGTTGGCGATGAGGTTGGCATGAGTCAGCATCACGCCTTTTGCCACTCCGGTAGTGCCTCCCGTGTACTGGAGCAAGGCAATGTCCTTGTCCGGATCGACGGGCACCTGGACAGGTTTGACAGCGTTTTCTTTTATGACGGAAAGAAACGGTTCCACATCGGCACCGTATGTAACCTGCGGATTGTGCCCTTGTTTCTTTTGAACCAGTGGATACAGCCATTTTTTCAGCAAGGGAAGGAAATCGCCAATACTTGTAACGAAAATGCGCTTGAGTGGAGTCGATGAGCGAACCTGCGCGACGCGTTTGTACAGCAAATCCAACGTGATGATGGTCTGTGCGCCGGAATCTTCCAGTTGATGAATCAGCTCCCGCTCGGTGTAGAGCGGATTCGTCATCACCACGGTTGCTCCTGCGAACAGCACGCCATAGTAACTGATTACAGCCTGGGGGGTGTTGGGCAGCATGATCGCCACGCGTTCGCCTTTTTGCACGCCGCGCTCTACCAACGCGTTGGCGAAACGGTAGGACAGCTCCAAAAGCTCCCGGTACGATATGGTTTTTCCCATGAAGTAGATCGCATTGTTGTCTGGGTACGACGCAGCCGACTGCACGAGAAATTGCGTCAACGGAATACGGGGGTAGTCCAGTGACGGTGCAGTTTCGGACGGGTAATTGGCAATCCAAGGCTTGGCATTTGACATGGTCATTCCCTCCATCCCTTAAATGGCCTTGCCCCTCCCCTATGATCGACATTCATAATCTCTTCCTTATCGCTATTGTATTCGAAAAATAATCAATTTTCCAATTAAAAACGTCTCCTCGCAAAAAAGACGCGCCCCTGCTCATGCGGAGTGCGTCTTCCTGCGTTTGTTTTCGCTGCGTATGTCACGGGTCATGGCTGCAAGGCGGCCTGCATTTGCTTGCGGACGCGCTCCCGCTCCGCAGTCGGAACGAGATGGTACCAGCCGACGATTCCGTTGTGCCAGATTCGTTCGTCCTGCCCGACCAGCGTATCTGTCTTGATTTTGTTCGGTGTCCCATCGCTGTAGCTAAGCAACAGGGAAGCGATCTCCTGGTCAGTAAAATCGGTTTTCACGTGCTGTCCCAAAATTTCCATCAAAGTAAACGCCTTGGAGTACATCTGTGCCGATGCTCCCTTTTGCGCCAGAGCAGCCAAAATCTCCTGCTGGCGGTTAATCCTCTGGTAGTCGCTGTCCTCTTTTCCCAGGTCGCTCTTGCGATAGCGGGCGTAGTCCAGCGCCTGTTCGCCGGAAAGCACCTGCAAGCCCGGCATCAGGTCGATGTAAGTGTCGTCCGTAGGGTCGCTGTATTTCATCCGCTTTTGGACTTGAACGGAGACGCCGCCAAGCTCGTCGACAATTTTGCGGAAGCCTTCAAAGTCTACGGATACATAGCGATCGATCTTGATGTCCAAAAAGTTTTCCAGCGACTCCTTGACCAGCTTGGGGCCGCCGAAAGCCATGGCGTGATTGACTTTGTCATGGCCTTTTCCCGGCAGTTCCATGTAGCTGTCCCTCGGGATGGAAATGAGGTAGACGGATTGCTTCGCCGGATGGACAGCAGCGAGCATCATCGTGTCAGAACGGGCGCTCTCGCCGTCGCGACTGTCCACGCCGAGCAGCATGACCACGAACGGCTTCAACGGCTCGGTTCCGGTCAGCAGATCGCGGGGCGGTGGCAGCGAGGCAGTTGCTTGCTTCGCACCGCCCGTCGTCTGTCCGCCGAGTGGCGCGTACCATTTTTCGGTCATCTGTTTGTATTGATAGGCACTGTAACCGATGGCGAACAATGCCCCGGCCAACAGAAAGGAAAAGAAATGCAAAGCGATCTGTTTTTTGTATTGCTTCAAAAATGAAAAAAATGCCATGAAAAAGCCTCCCCCTTTGCAAGCACAGCCGCCACCTTCTTGCGTGCAGACACAAGTGGGGCTTGCTTTCCATTTTTAACCGGGGAGGCTTGATTTAAACATGCTCACAGTTTGCTGCGCGCGAAAAGCAGTTTGCCAGTTCTACACTCTTTCGAGGATCATCGCCATGCCCATGCCGCCACCGACGCACAGTGTAGCGAGTCCGCGCTTGAGCTGGCGGCGCTTCATTTCGTGCAGCAAAGTCACAACAATCCGACAACCGGTTGAACCGACCGGATGACCGAGCGAAATTCCGCTGCCGTTTACATTCGTGATCTCGCGCGGCAGCTCCAGAAGCTTTTCGACAGCGAGGTATTGAGCCGCGAATGCTTCGTTCACCTCGATCAGCTCCATATCGGCCATGGTCAGATTGGCTTTTGCCAAAGCCTTTTTCACAGCAGGAACAGGGCCGTACCCCATCAGATCAGGCTCCACGCCCGCTGTCGCCCACGAGACGATTCTGCCCAGCGGTTCGATTCCCAACTGCTTCGCCTTCGTTTCGCTCATGAGCACGACGGCAGAAGCTCCGTCGTTCAGCCCGGAAGCGTTGCCCGCGGTCACCGTGCCAGCTTCGCGGAAGCCCGGCTTCAGTTTGCCCAGGCTTTCCATCGTGACGCCTCTTCTCGGAAATTCGTCTTCGGTGACGATGATCTCGCCCGTGCGCTTGGCAATCGGCACACCGATGATCTCCTCGGCAAACAGCCCGTTGTCGATCGCGTGAATCGCATTGTGCTGGCTGCGCATGGCGATTTCGTCCTGCTCCTCGCGACTGATCTTGTACAGGTCAGCCAGACGTTCGGCCGTCTCTCCCATCAAAATTTGGTGGTGCGGGTCTGTCAACAGCTCCCACATGGCATCCGTCATCTCGCCGTGCATAAGTCTGCGGCCCCATCTCGCATTTTTCAGGACATACGGAGCGTTGCTCATGCTCTCGGTACCGCCTGCAATCACCACTTCATTTTCGCCCAGCAAAATTTGCGAGGCGCCGCTGGCGATCGCCTGCATGCCTGACGCGCATTGCCGCTGTACGGTAAAGCCTGTCACTTCCTTGCCTAGTCCGGCGTCAATTGCCGCCACTCTGGCGATGTTCGGTTCATCTGTGCGCTGTATGCAATTGCCCAAAATGACTTCGTCGATCTGCGATGCTTCGAGCCCTGCTCTGGCCATAACGGCACGGATCGACAGTTCAGCCAGCTTGCGAGCGCTTACATCTTTCAGTACACCCCCAAACGTGCCAATTGGCGTACGTCCGGCGGCAGCAATCACGACATGCTCCATTTTGTTTTCCCCTCCACTGATCGGTATTGTTTGTATGTTCTCACACAGTAGTTACAGAATGGTTCACAGCCGTATTTTTCAACAAAATCGTCACCCACTCCTCCGAATGCCGTTCTGCTTCGGCTTGAAAACCGGCCGCTTCAAAAGCGGACAGGACGGCTTCGCGATTCCAGTCAACGATTCCGGAGAGAATGACTTGACCATCCGCAGCGATCCGTTCGCGAATCAGCGGGAGGATCGAGACATTTTCATCTCCACCGATATTGACGAGAATCAGATCGGCTTGCGCGGGGAGCCTGGCTGCGACTTCTTGTTCGCTTGCGTCTCCGATGACCACCTGAACGGCTTCTTCCGGCAGATGATTGTTCGCTGTATTGACTTTTACCTGATACTCGCTTTGCGGGTTGATATCAATCGCCCAGATCGGATACTTCGCTCCGTTCAAGGCACTGAACAGCGACAAAATGCCCGAGCCTGCTCCGATATCAAAAACGGTTTTGCCCGTCACATCCATCTCTTGCAAAAGCAAAAGAATATCTTGCGTCGTTCCGTGGTAGCCTGTGCCAAACGCCGCACCCGGATCGATCCAGAGGACATGCTTGGCGTCCTTCAGCAATTGCGGGTCTGTCCACGTAGGAGCCACCCACCATTCACCGATTTGCACCTCGCGAAACTCCTCTTTCCACGATTCGTTTTCTTCCGCGACCTGCTCGATTTCCTTGAGGCTCACCTGACCGTCCCAGCGCGAGATGTACGCTCTGAGCCGGGAAACATGTTCTTCTTCGGAATCTTGCATGGGCTCAAACAAATAGGCAACGACAGGACCTTCGGTATTTTCCGCGTAATCATAACCGTTTTCTGTCGTCAAAATCTCGATTTGCGGCTCGACCCAGCCGAGCGTGTACGGGCTGCCCAACACTTCCGCCACAAACAAATCCTCTGTCGCTTGCTCTACCAACAAGGTGTATTTTAACCACATGCTCTCCATGATGAATCTTTCTCCTTCCAGGTTGTTGCGCTGCATGGCCATTTGGCTTGTTCGTTCCCGGGTTTGCCGTCAGCCTTTTCATCTGCTGTTGGCAAGTTAGCCAGGGAACATGGTATGATAATAGAATGGACTATTTTGCTTCAGGGAGGCTTGCCATGTTTGACGAATTTTTTTACCGACGTCGAAAAAACAAAGGAATGCTCGGCGTGATGATTGCCTTGATCGTACTCGGAATCGGCATGTTCGCCATGGGTTTCCTCTACATGTTCTCATAGGGCGAGCGTTCCTGATTCGTGAAGTGTTTTCATTATACCCTATGAAAACCTGCTAGCCCAAGGTCTATCGCGAAAAGCTTTGGCACCAAGTTTTGTTCCGGGGTCGCTTTACTTCCCCTTGTTTACTCGATTATACTTGAGGATGTATTTTTCCTGTACGTTTGATATAGAAAGAAGGTTCACTCCATGTCGCGAATTCTCATCTCCGGGTACTACGGCTTCAACAATGCCGGAGACGATGTGGTCCTCTACGGCATCATCAGCTCTCTTAAGCGGGAACAACCAAATATCTCTCTCGCCGTTCTGTCGAACCAGCCTGATCGGACTGCGGAACTGTTCGGGATTGAAGCTTATGACCGCTGGAGCTTTGGAACCATCGTCCGTGAGCTTTCGCGAAGCGACATGCTAGTGATGGGCGGAGGGACGCTGATGCAGGACGTTACCAGTCCGCGCAGTGTTCTCTACTATTTGGGCATCGTCACCATCGCCAAGCTACTCCGCAAGCCCGTGGTCTTTTACGCTCAAGGGTTCGGACCCATTCTCAAACCGCTCAGTCGCCAGGTTATCAAGCGGGTAGTGAATCATGTCGATGTCATTACCGTGCGAGATTACGAATCGGGAGAAGACTTCAAAGCTTGCGGCGTCAAAAAAGCGCCGATTCACGTCACAGCTGATCCCGCCCTGACGATATCTCCCGAAGATATTTCGGATGCGCGTGGAAAAGAACTGCTCCACGGTTTGTTCGCTGATCCGGACAAGCCTTTGGTGGCGATCTCTGTGCGCGACTGGAAGCAGGAGCAAGCGTTCAAGCAAACCATCGCCAAAGCGGCGGACTGGTTTGTCTTGCGCGGCTGGAATGTCCTGTTTCTGCCGATGCACGTTCCCAGCGACTTGGCTCCGTCCAAGGAGATCATGGAACAGATGACCCAGCCAGGAGCACGTCTTCTCGATGCGCCCGTTACTTTTCACGATATCATGTCTGTTTTAAAACAGTGCGACTACGTCGTCGGCATGCGGCTCCACTCGCTTATTCTCGCTTGCATGCTGCGCATTCCTTTTATCGGCATTTCGTACGATCCGAAAATCGACCGCTTTGTCGAGCGCGCCGGGATGCCGAACGCCGGACACATTACCGAGCTCGACGAAGCACAGCTGCTTGCGCTGCTCGCGGAAAAAATCGACGGACTTGCTGCCGAGATTGATCTCGTAACGGAGCATTCCCGCGTGCTGGCAATTGAAGCGGCCAAAAGCAGCGAGCTGGTGCTCCAGGCGCTGCGCACATAAGGCTGACAGGAAAGGAGGACGAAGCCATGTCCTTTTCTTCACAAGTATTGCTTGGATTAAACCGACTATTCCCGCTCCCCGTCCATCCCTTCAATTTGGCGAATGACGGGGAAATGAGCTATACCGAGTGGCAATTTCAAAAAGGGGATCAAACGATTCAGTTTTTCCTCCCCTTCCACTCCCAGGAGCAAATGTTCACAGGCAAGACCGTGCTGGATATCGGCTGCGGCGGCGGGGGCAAGACCTGTTACTACGCCACTTTTGGCCCGAAAAAGATGATCGGCATCGACATCGTCCCGCACTATGCAGAGGAAGGCAATGCCTTTGCCAAAGAAAAAGGGCTGGCGGACGTCGTATCTTTCATGACAGGCGACGCCGCGCGAATGGACTTTGCGGACAACACCTTTGACACGATCATTATGAACGATGCGATGGAGCACGTTGGCGAGCCGGAAAAGACGCTGGAAGAATGCTTCCGCGTGCTCAAGCCGGGCGGCCATCTGTACATCAACTTTCCGCCTTACTACCATCCGTACGGCGCTCATTTGTCAGACGCCATCGGGATTCCTTGGGTGCACGCCCTCTTCTCCGAGCAAGCGCTGATCGACGCGTACAAAAAGCTGGTGCGTGACTTGCCAGACGGTTCTGACCGCATCTCGTTCCGCTTCGACAAGCGCCCGGACGGAAGCGATACGATTTCCTACATCAACCGGATGACGATCAAGCGTTTTCGCAACATCCAAAAAGGCGTGACACAGCCCGCTGTCTACGAACGCGAGATTCCGTTGCGCAACCAGCTCAAAGGCTTGGCGAACGTGCCCGGTTTCCGCGAGTTTTTCGTAAAAATGGTCGTCTGTGTGTATCAAAAAACCCCTTCCTCCTGAGCGGAGAAAGGGGTTTTTTCGTGTCAGCCTGTCCTATTGCGCTTTGGAGGACGGCTGCTTTTTGCGTATGAGATTGATAAAAGCGCGCAGCTTGCCACCACCCGGCAGCCAGTCCAGCTCCTTGTCCTCGATGAGCGGGATGAGCAGCAGCAGTCCCAGATAGACGACCAGCCCAACGCCAACTCCCCCTACCGTTTCGATTGCCCCGAGCAGGCGCACTTTTTCCTTGCCGGCGAGCAGCAGCCCGACAGCTTCGGTCGTACCCCAGGCAAGCAGCAGCATCAGGTTGGCGACCAGAAGCGGATAGATCGTATCGAAGCGCCAATGGATCGGAACCTGTACAAGCTTCGCGATGACGCGCATGTTGAGAATGCAGACGAAGGCGGTCGCGCACAGCCAGGACAAAGACAGTCCATCCATGCCGAACAAGGACGTGAAGACGAGCGTAGCCGCGACTTTGACGATCACACCGTACAGCAGGTGGCGAGCCGGAATTTTCTCCTTGCCGATCCCTTGCAAGATGCCGTTTGTCGCCAGGAGCAGCGAGAGCGGGATCGCGCTGATGCCGAGAATCGCCATCGCCCGCGTCCCTTCCATATCCCCGTACAAGGCCAGATTGGCCCCTTCCGCCACAGCAGTAAGCCCCAGACCTGCCGGCAAGCCGATCAGCCAGGCAAAGCGCAGCGACAGCTTGGTCAAGGTCGTAACCCGCTCCGTGTCTTTTTGCCGCTTCGCTTCCGCAATCGCCGGAACGATGGACAGCGCGATCGATGAGCCGAACAGGCTGGCCATTTGCAAAAGCGGGCCGCCACGGCTGTAAATGCCAAACCACGTATCTGCCGTCAATCCGTCGACATTCCAGATGTAGCGAAAAATATTGATCGCCAAAAACGAATCCGTCAGGCTGAAAATCGGAATGACGAGGGCGCTCACGCAAATCGGCCAGGCAATGCGCCACATCGAGCCGAAAAACGCGCGGTCGTACCACCAGTCCAGACGCCCCCACTCCGCGTTCGTGAACACGGAGTTTTTCCGGTTATGCAGCCACATGAGCAGCGCCAGAAAACCGAGGCTGAGGAACGTGCTGATCATCGTCCCGAAATTGACTCCGGTGATCACCGTATCCGTGTCCTCGCCCAAGCGGACAAGGTACAGGGACGCTACGAGAATGAAGATCACCCGGAGCGTCTGCTCCACAATCTGCGACAGACCGACGTACAGCATCTTTTGATGTCCGTAAAAGAAGCCGCGAATCACGGCAATCAGCGGTACGAACAGCAGAGATAGCGAGATGGCGCGAATCGGCTCGATCAGATGCGGATTTCCCATCAGCTTCGCGATCAGCGGCGAGCTGGCATACAGCAGCGCGAACAAGACGATCCCGATTCCGCCCATCATCACCATGCTGCGGGCCAAAATTTGCCCGACAGAGCCTTGCTTGCCCTCCGCAAGCGCTTCGGCAATGACTCGCGACAACGCGACGGGCACGCCCGCCGTCGCCAGGATCAGAAAGGTCAGGTAGAGCGGATATACTTCCTGGTAAAGCCCAAGACCGTTATCCCCCACAATTTCCTGGAGAGGAATCCGGTAAAACATCCCGATTACTTTTGACAAAATTCCCGCGATGGCCAAGATCAGCGCCCCTGCGAGAAAATGACTTTTTTTCAACATTGGGTAACTCCTTTTTTGCGTCACTTTGACTTGGAAACTTGCAATCGCCATAAACCCACTCTCTATCCTACTATCAATTCCTCCATCCAGCAAACAGGTATATGGATGGAATTTGGCTGGAATACTGGTGAAAAACAGATTCCATTGACTTCTTCGAATCGTCTGATGGGAAGAGCAGGAGGAAAAGGATGGCTGTAACAGGATTTTGGATTCGCCAAGTACAGTGGCCTTTGATGGAGGTAGTAAAAGAAAACCGCACGCGTCCATACATGCAGGAGCTAAAGCTCGCCCAGCACTTGTCCAAGGACATGCTAGAATGGCGGCAGCGCGAGAAGCTTGTCAAACTGCTGGACCACGCTGTCCACAACGTCGCGGCTTACGAGCCATACCGCAGCACGTGGCGCGAGTACCGGGAAGCGCCTGAACGGTTTGTGCAAAAGCTGCCGATCCTCGACAAGACGCATTTTCGCCGCAATGCCGAGCAATATTTGAGCAAAAACATCCGCCCTGACAAGCTGATCGCCAATCGCACAGGCGGCTCCACGGGAGAACCGACCCGCTTCTACCTCGATCGCCCCACGGTCGAGCGCTACGAAGCGGCCCGTTGGCTCGGCCTGTCCTGGCACGGCATCCGTATCGGCGATCCGTGTGTCATGCTCTGGGGATCTCCGCTGGAGTTGAATCAACAGCAGGCGCGGACGTATCGCTTCAAGGAGCGCTGGCTGAAAAATCGGCTGCTGCTCTCCGCCTACGAGCTGGATGAACGCAGGCTCGATACCCAGCTCAAGCTGATCCGCCGCTTTCGTCCCGCTTATTTGTACGGTTACGCTTCCGCCTTGTACACACTCTCGCAAATGATGCTGGCCAGAGGTGTGACGTTAGGGATTCCGCTGAAAGCTGTCGTGTCTACCGCAGAAAGTCTGCACGAGCACCAGCGCCGCGCGCTGGAGGCTGCCTTTGCCGCTCCTGTCGTCAACGAATACGGCGCACGGGATGGCGGCATTATCGCGTACCAATGCCAGGCTGGCAACATGCACGCTTTTTCTGAAAACAGCTATTTGGAAGTCGTCGACCCGCTCACACGGATTCCTGTGTTCCCCGGAGTTCCCGGCGCCTTGCTCGTCACAGGCCTGCACAACACGTCCATGCCGCGATTGCGCTACCAGTTGGGCGATGTCGTCGCGCTCTCCGGAAAATCATGCCCGTGCCCTGTGTCGTTTCCGCTGTTGGAAACGATCGACGGCCGGGAAGACGACATGTTTATTTCGCAAAACGGCCAATATGTTCACGGCCACTACTTCAACCATATCGTCCGCAATCTGGACAGCTTCCGCACGTTTCAAATCGTGCAGCACGAGCCGCAGCGGCTAAGCCTCCGACTTGTGAAAGAGCCGGAACGCTTCCTGCCAGCCGACGAAGCAAGACTGCTCGCAGGGATTCGCTCGGCGCTCGGCGAGGTGAGCGTACAAGTCTCGTACGTGGAACACATCCCGCCGAGCAGCTCAGGCAAAGTTCGCTACGCCATCCGGGAATGCCCGCTTACGAGCGCCCTGCCGCCGGAGTAGAACGCTTCCGCACTTTTTGCAGCAGCTCCGATACGAGCGGTTCGCGCAGGACAGCCATCACGAGCACATAAATCAAAGCTCCGCCGCCAATTCCGATCGGCAAATACAGCCAGACGGACAAAAGCGACAGCCACGGATCGACGAGCACAATCGCGGCACCCATGATCGCGCAGGCCAAAAGTGTCTTCCCTGCGGTGGCAAGAAAGCTCGCCCGCACCGGACTGCCCACGGCTCGCCAAAGCAACAGAAACAGGAGCAGCGCCTGGCAGATGGCCGACACGGCATTTGCCAGCGCAATCCCGCCGTGTCCGAGCAACGGAATCAACAGCCAGTTGGCCAGCACGTATACGCCGATTCCGATAGCCCCGATGATGACGGGTGTCTTCGTGTTTTCCAGCGCGTAAAAGGCGCGAGTCAGCAAATCGCGGGCTGCCAGGAAATACAGCCCCAGCCCGTAAAACGGCAAGGCCCAGGCAGTCAGTGCGACAGAATGCTCGTCAAAAGCTCCCCGCTCAAAAGCGAGGCGGACGACCGGCTCTGCGTACAAGGCAAGACCAACCGTGACGGGCACGAGCAATATGAACAGATAGGCAAGTCCTTTTTGCAAGATTTGCTTCATCTCGGCCATCTCGCCGCGTTTGACGTGACTCGCCAACAGCGGGAACAGCGGCAAAGTAAACGCGCCTACAAAAATCGCCATCGGCATCTGCACGATCTGATTCGCATTGGCAAGCGCGGAGACTACGCCTGTCCCTACCCCTTCCGCAAAGCCTCTTTCCATAAATGTCGTCGCCTGTGCCACTACGGCGCCAATCAAAATCGGAATGACGCGCTCGCCCATCCCTTTTAACGAGGCATCCTCTCTCCAGGCAAGCGACACCCGATGCGTGTAGCCAAAGCTGCGCAAGGTAGGCAGCATCGTCAGCATCGCCGCCAAATAACCGATGCTTGTCGCAATCGCCAGGCCAACTGACCCGTAGATCGGAACGAGAATGTACATCCCGATGATGACCAAGGCTCCGTTCGCTACCGTGCCCAAAGTCGGCGTGAAAAAATGCTGGTGCGCATTGCACAAGCTCGACCACAATCCAGTCAAGCCGATAAAAATGGCGGAAGGCCACATCCACTGAAGCATCTCGGCTGTCAGTTCCAGCTTTTCCCCTGACAGGCCGAACATCGCTGCCAACTGATGGGAGAAAGCGACACCCAACAGCGCCAGCAGTGTGAATATTCCCAGAATGATCGCGAGCATTTTGTGGTACAGCTCGCTGGTCGGCTCTTTCTTTTCAAGCAAACCGCGCATCGTCGGAATCAGCACGGCATTGACTGCGCCGGGTACAACCAGAAACAGCGTCAAAGGGATCGTCGCTGCGATGTTAAACGCATCTGCCTCCATCCCTGTGCCGTACAGGTTGGAGACGTATACGCTGCGAAAAAATCCCAGCAGCCTTCCCACGAGCGTCAGCACGACGATCATGGAGGCAATTCTCAACAAACTCATGACCCAATTCTCCTATCCCTCGTTCAAAACAATGGTGTCCGTCGCATAGACAGCAATCGGGCACAGCCTGTTTTTCGTTCGTGAAAATTTCATAGAGCTTTTGCGAATCGCTCCAGCTCAAACACACCTGTTATCATATCTTATTTCTAGCTTTCCTACCAACCTCTTTCCCGCCAGCTTGCTTGCAGGTTGCCAGATTCATTATAATGGGTAGGTTAATCCCTGCCTGTAGGAGGACTACAAACAAAATGAGAGAAACCGTTGTGAAGTGGGGAAGCCAATCAACCACGTGGTTGTATCTGCTGTTGGCCTATCCGGTAATCGACTATGTCTTGCGAAAGATTCTACCGATTCCAGTCGTTTCGTCTTTTTGGGATGAAGCGTTGCTCATCATCTTGATGGTGTTTACGTTCGGCGCTTTTTTGCAAACGAACCGGACGATGCCTGGAATCAAACATTTGCTCAGCGCCTTCTTCGTCCTCGGCCTTGCCTTGATGGTAACGGACATGGCGAACTGGGAAGCCAGCGTGGAAGGATTCCGCTCTGTCTACCAGTACATCATCGCCTTTTTGATGGGCTTTTATTTGTTGAAGTCCGTTGAAGACCTGGACAAATTTATGAAGGTTCTCGCCCTGATCGGCTTTTTGGCCGCGCTCGTCGGCGTCATGCAGGTCGCCCTCGGCGTCAAAACGCCCGAATCATGGGTACAGGAAGGCGAAGCCATTACGACTCGCGCCTTTTCGTTCGTAACCAGTCCAAACGTGTTGGGCAGCTACATGGCTTTGATCGTACCAGTAGCGGCCGGACTGTTCGTCCAGTCGAAGGGGCTGTGGAAAAAAGGGCTGTGGGCCGTCGTCACTCTGGCGACACTTGCCGCGCTGCTTTTGACCGGATCGCGTGGAGCCTGGTTTGCGCTTGCGTTTGCGATGTTCATCTGCTTCTACATATGGAACAAACGAATTGCAGGCTATCTGGTGCTTGCAGGTGTCATCGGGCTTGTCGCTCTGTTTTTCGTGCCGGAGTCCGTTCCGATGGTTGGAACGATCAAAAACCGGATTTTCACGCTGTTCACACCTGAATACTTCGAGTCGAGCAGCCAGGGAGGCCGTGTAGGCCGCTGGGGCGAAGCGTATGACAAAATGCGCATCGAGCCGCTGTTCGGAGTCGGTCTCGGCCATCACGGCGGGGCAGTAGCCTCCCGACATTTTGGCACGATTTACTCCGACAGCTATTTCTTCAAAAGCTTGGCTGAGTACGGTCTGATCGGCATCATCCTCTGGATCGGTCTGGTCGTCTCCATGCTGAAATACGGAGCGGGACTGATTCGCAAGCTGATCGGATCGCCGCACTTTTTCACAGTGCTTGGCCTGTTTGGCGGGTTGATTGCGGTCGCGACGCACAACCTCGTGGAAAACATTTTCGAGGTGCCGTTCATGGCCCTCTATTTCTGGCTGTTTGGCGGCTTCCTCTGCGCTTTGTACGTCGACCAAACACAAAACAAAAGGTGGTGAACCCATGCGCCGCAATCCTATTCTCTCTACAATAAGCTGGGCGCTGTACGCCATTGCCCTGTTTTTGATTTACCATCTGCTCGTCAAGCCTGCGTTCCTTGACCTGAGCTGGATCGCTTTGCTGATTTTCTTGCCGCTGCTCGCGTTTTGCTACTACGTGATTCACCCATCGGAGCGGCGACAGGTGCTTGTGTTCACCGTCGGCTTTTTGCTGCTGGACCGCGCCTTGACCCGCGTCGACGTGAAAACGACGGCTGCTCTGCTCATTGGCGGCGCTGTCGCCATCATCGTGATTGCCCTGCTCGTCAAATGGTACGGCCGTTTGAGCTGGCGCGCTGTCGCTCCGCTCGTCCTGATCGCGGTGCTGGCCAATGTCACGTTCAACCGCTACACGTTGCCGGCACTCAGCCACTTTACCGTTCAGTACGAATCAAGCCGGATGTACAACGGCGACTGGGTAGACTACTTCCCGATGACCTTGTACGACGTCGATGGCGACGGAAAAATGGAGATTGTCACCTACGGCAATGCCGAAGAACTACCGCTGCCGGAAAAGGTCGAGAAGCCGGAAACAGAAGAAGAGAAAAAAGCAATGGCGGAAAAGCTGCGCCATTTGCAGGCGGAACCTGTGTCGCTCTATGTGATGTCCTGGAAAGACGGCCAAATAGTCCGGATGAAAAACGACCAGATTCCAGCCGAAACGATGGAGCGGATCAAGGAAAACTTGCCAACAGACTACCCTGGCTTCCCGTATTACACGATGAAAGACGACAAGCTCGTTCCAAACGTGCAGAGACAGCCATACTCGGAAGCCATGATGCAAGCCGGTACGACGGCACACCGCGCTTTTGTGCTCGATCTGAACAACATCGCCAACATGCTTGAGACAAACAAAGGCAGCATGGACGTGCGCCATGAGCTGGGAAGCAAATTCAAAGACTTGCATATTACAAACGGCATGCTGACAGGCACATACGAAGGCAAGCCATTTGGCGGCTCTACCAAAGCAACCAAGTTGCTGACCACCATGAACTTGCCTGATGGCCGTGAAGGGCTGATCGTCATTGGCGAGCATTTGAGCGTGCTGGCTGTTGAGCCGGACGGCACACTCACCGAAGCTTATCAATTGACCCGCAAGCAGGCCGAGCTTGCCACCGGAGAGTTCATTCCGGCTGACATCGACCACGACAAGGTGGACGAGCTGCTCGTAGCTGGCAGACCTTCGTACATTTTGAAACCGAAAGCGGATGGCACCTGGGACATTCTCTGGGCCAGCGACGAAAAGGACAAGAGCTTCCGCTTCTCCAACTTCGCTGCGGTCGGCACCGACCAGACGCCCGAGATCGTCGCCAAAGCGCGCAGCTGGATCAGCACGACCGATGCACGCTATCTCTCCGGCTACGACTATACGCCAGAGGGCTTGAAGGAAAACTGGCGCATTTACTTGCCGCTGATCAACGTCCAGATCGGAGATATCGACGGCGACAAGCAAAACGAGATCGTCGCTTCGCTGGAAAATTCGCATCGCATTCTCGTGTTCAAGCAGCACAACATTCCGGTATTCGCGTTGACCATCGCCCTGTTTGCCGGTCTGCTCGTATACGGGGTTGTAAGGAGGGGTCGCCATGCGTAAACGCACAAAAGCATGGGCATTGCTCGCTGCCATCTGCACGGCTTCCATGCTCGGCGGTTGCACGTACGAGTCGGGAACGAAAGCTTTTACCACTACCAACTTCGATACGAAGCCTGAGCAGACGACGACCGCGCAGACCGAATCGGCCGCAGAATGGCTGAAAACCGCTTTGGAAAAAGGAAAAACGGAAAAAGACGCGCAAGCTTTCTGGTACAAAGGATACGTAATCAACCGGATTCTCTCCCGCTCCACGACAAGCATGTTCGACGGAGCCGTCCTCACCGACAAAGGCTACAATGTCGGCACGCGCATCGCGGCACAGCCGTACACGTACTACCGGATCGGCGACAAACGCTACATCCGTTCCAACGACTACTGGGTGACTGCTCCGGACGAGCCGCTGGAATTTGACGTACTGAAAGGCTTCGAGGACTGGCTGCCTTTCATGGATCGGGCTGTGCAGCTTCCGGATGAAAAAGCGATTGGCGTCGTCTCCGTGCCGTTCCAAGTCAAAATGACTGGTGCCGAGTGGCTGGCGAAAAGTCAAAGCCCGCTGTTTGAGCCGCTGAAAAAGCTGGTCGGCGATCGCCCTGACCTCGAATACATTTTGAAAGAATCGACCATCAAAGCGACATTCTGGTTCGGCAAGGAAGACCGGCTGATTCATCAGTACGAGACGTGGATCATCCTGCCGTTGCCGGAAGCCGGGACGATGGACCAGCAAGTGAAGTTCAACCTGTACAAGTACGGCGATACAGGCGGCATCAACATCAAGGAACCGGAAGAAGTGGAGAAATACTTGCTCTACTAGAAAGCCCGGCTCCCGTCAAACGGCTAAAGGCCCATGACCACTTGCGGCCACGTCCGCTTTTAGCCAAAACAACGAAGCGTTTGGCACAGAAAAAGAGCCTGCTGCGAAGAAATTTCGCGGCAGGCTCTTTCGTTTACATTCCCGCACCACCCACTGAGCTTTTCGAGCTTGCCAGCATCAGGCTGTAGACGAAGGCAACTGCCGAGCATATGCCCATCGCCCAATAAAGCGCAGCGCCCCCGCTTTGCTGAAACAGCCAGCCGCCCAGCAGCGAACCGATGATGCCCGATATGCCGAAAAACAAAACGGCCAATACGGTTTGTCCGGTCGCTCTCCATTCTTCCGGGATGATTTTGTACAAGTATTGAATCGTCGCGGTGTAAAAAATGACGAACGTGACGCCTTGCGTCAGTTGCAAGTAGACCACCCATTCCGGTGAAGGAGCCAGCGCACACAGCACGTAGCGAATGGCGTACAGCGCCGATGCGAGCATAATCAGCCTGATTTCGCTCCAGCGGGCCAAAATCCGCGCACTGATCGCGAAAAACGCCACTTCGCTCACCGCTGCCAAAAACCACGCCTGCCCGACATCTCCGGTCGTGCCTCCCAAGCTTTGCACGTACACGCCGAGAAAGCTGTCATTCGTCCGGTGCGGAGTCGCTGCGATCAGCACGAGGAGAAAGAATCGCTGCGTCTTCGGATAGAGGAAAAATCGCTTTAGCTCCGGCCAGGACAACGGTTTGCTGCTCGCCGGAGCATCCTTCATCGCCAACGCGCACAAATAGGCAAGCACGCCGTAGCCGACAAACAGCCAGACAAGCTGTTCCATCCCCAATCGGTCGAGCGTCCAGCCGATGAACAAAGACGCTGTAGCGTAGCCGACTGCGCCAAATGTGCGAATGGAGCCAAAGCTTGTGCGATGCTGCTCAGCCATCCGATAGTTGAGACTCTCTGTCAAAGGATCGGTCGGCAACAGGAAAAAATACATGGCGCCTACGAGCAAAAACAACGCGAAAAACGGAGTCGTCGTAAACAACGCAATTCCTGAAACGATGGATAAGCCCAGCGTGACGAGAATGACCCGCTTGATCGTTTTCGTCCGGTCGCTGACCATCCCCCAAAACGGCTGCGACAAAATGCCGATAAAGGAGCCTGCTCCAATCAACACGCCGATTTGTGCCGGCGTAACACCGCGAAAGCTCAAGTAAACTGGTAAAAACGAAATAAAAATCGACAGCAAGGAAAAGTAAAAGAAATTGTACGCCCGCAAACTAAGCAAAGATGTATTCACGTTCCACCTCGTTTTTGTCCCAGAATGAAAAATAGCCCCGCAGCCTGTTCCTGGCTCCCGGGGCATGGGGTCAACGTTATCTGGTCAGCAGCTCATTCATCAGGTCGGCCAACTGTCTTGCCTGCTCGCGGCGCTCGTACGGCTTGACTCGCTCGGCAAAGTCCGCTCCGCGCTCTGCCTCGCCTTTTGCCTGACTGCTGTTTTCCTTCCATTCCCGATACAGCTTCCAATAAGCTTCTTTGATCGCATCCTTCTGTTCCGGATCGGCTACTTGGCCGAGACGGAAATTCTCGATAATCTCCGTCGCCTCTCCCGCCTTGTTCAAGGCGAGTATCGGATTGCCGATGCCCATGTACTCGTAGAGCTTGCCCGGGATGTACGCCCCGGCATCACTCGACACATCCCCGATCAGCAAAAGGGCGTCGGCGCTTTTCATCAATCCGAGCGCTTCCTTGTGCGGCAAATTTCCCAAGACGCGCACGATGTCGCCCAGTTCGAGCGCCTTCACGCAGTCCCGGTTCTCCGAATAGCCGGGATAGTCAAACACGCCTGCAAAGCTGAGCATCAGCTCTTGCCTGTCCACCTTGCCTTCGTCGATCAGCTCGCGGATTGCTTGCAAGAGCAGCCGCGGATTGCGCTTTTGATACAAAATGCCCGCATAGACAGCGTGGAATTTGCCGGGAGCCGCGTGACTTGGAGCAAGCCCTTGGAAATCGCCCTGATCGAAGCCGTTGTAGATCAGCTCCATCCGCTTGATTCGCTCCTGGTGCTTCTTGCGGAAGTTTTCGGCAAAAGTCGCCGTTACCGTCGTAATCGCATCCGCTTTTGCCATTACTCGCGCTTCCATCCGCTCTTCCAGACGTTCGCGCCACGGAATACCCGAAGTGTGCATGTTTTGCGTCCACGGATCGCGGAAGTCTGCCACCCATTTGCAGCCAAATTCGTCGGCAAGCTTTTCGGCAATCAGATGGTTGGTAACAGGCCCGGAGGTGGAGAAAATCACGTCGATTTTTTCCTGACGCATGATTTCCCGCCCGAGCTTGAGCGCATTGGGCAGCCAAAGAATTTGATCGTCCGGGATCAACAAGTACGGCTTGACCTTTTTCAGGACGTTCACGATCTGCTTTTTGACCTGCGCTTTCAACGATGGACGCGCGCCGGTGTTTGCCACGGCAGTCGAGCCGCTCCCGCTTGCCGCAGCAGCTTGTCCTCTGCCCGGCAACAGCTTCCACTCTTTCGCCCGATGAATGCTGACGTCAGCCGGAAGCTGGGTCAAAAGCGTTGGATCAAGCGTTGCATGGTAAGTCGGATCGACGGTAAGCACGTGCACGTTCCAGCCGAACTCCCCCAAATATTTGGCCATTTTCAGCGGCCGCGGCACCCCTCCGCCCCCGATGGGAGGAAAAATGTAGCATATGATCAAAACGTTATGCGCCTTCATGTATGTAACCGTCCTTCTCGTTTTTACGTTTTCCATCCTAAACGATACCACAAGTGCTGTCTTATTGCGAATCTATCAGCCATCTGCTATAGTGAGAATGGCTTTGGTTAAACCTTCGACAGAGGTTTTCTTACTAAGATTCGGGTGAAATTACATGAGCAAACTACGAGTCCTCCACGTGATTGGCGGGGGGGAATTTGGCGGTGCGGAACAACATATTCTCAATCTGGTCTCCACGTTTCCTGCGGAAGAAGTCGACGTTGCTGTCGTCTGCTTCTACGATTCGCTCTTTGCCAAAAAGCTGAGGGAAGCTGGCATCAACGTGATTGCGTTAAACCAGTTCGGGCGATTTGACATTCGTCTGCTACAAGCTTTGCGGCAGACTTTTCTTTCGTTTGGTCCAGCGATCATCCATACGCACGGAGTGAAAGCCAACTTTTTTTCCCGGCTTGCCGCGCTTGGCATGAATGTACCGCTGTTGACTACGGTGCACAGTGCGCTGCGCTTCGACTATGCGGGCACGCTGGCGTACGCGATTGTCAGCCTGATGGAACGGAGCACGCGCCACTGGAATCGGCATTACATCGCTGTCAGCGGCGCCATTGCCGACGATTTGCGCGCGCAGGGCGTGAAAAATTCCCAGCTCAGCGTCATCTACAACGGCATGGACTTGTCTCCTTATCAGCAAGATATGCTGCGTGAAGCGGACCGCAAACGTTTTCGCGCGGAATGGAACGTGCCTGAGGACGCCTTTATGTTCGGAACCGTAGCGCGATTTGTTCCGGTCAAAGGACTGCCGATCCTGCTCGACGCCTTCCATACTTTTGCACAGAACAACGGCAATGACGCTTATTTGGTCATGATCGGCGATGGCCCGGAACGTCCACTGCTGGAAGCAAAGGCGCAAGAGTTGGGCCTCGTGGATCGCGTCCGGTTCGCCGGGTTTCGTCAGGACATCCCTTCCTGCTTGCATGCGATTGATGGTTTTGTTCATTCTTCCTTGTATGAAGGGCTGGGCTACACGCTCATCGAAGCGATGGCCTCCAAGGTGCCTGTCGTCGCCAGCAATGTCGGCGGCGTGAAAGAGTTCGTCTTCCAGGAGCGCACAGGCTTGCTCGTCGAGCCAAACGATCCTGCCGCTCTGTCCAAAGCGATGGAGCGAATCTGGACCGAGCCTGCACTGCGGGAGACATTGGTGCAAAACGCCCTGGAAAAAGTCGAGGCAACCTTCACCATCCAGCAGATGACCGCTGACATTTTGACGCTTTATCGCAAGCTGTTGAACAACTGAAAGCACGGATGCCCTGCACAGGCGCTTCCCGTGCTTTTTTGGCTGCAACCTGAAAGTAAAAACTGTTTGAAGAATCTGTATTCATGGTTGCCTCCAGAGGGACAATCTGGTTACATAGAACTGGGACGATTTTGAATCGCACGCGAAAGGATGAAACCAAACATGAAACTTTTTCTCTCCGTAGATATGGAAGGCATTTCCGGCATCGTAGACACCAGCTACATCAATCCTGATTCGGGTGTGAACTACCAGCGCGGCCGTCAGTTCATGACGGACGATGCGAATGCCGTCATCGAAGCGGCCCTCGCCAGCGGCGTGACGGAAATCGTCGTCGCGGACAGCCACAACACGATGAACAACATTTTGTGGGAAAAGCTGCACCCGAAAGCTCGTCTGCTCGCTGGCTCCCCTCGCGACTGCTCCATGATGCAAGGTTTGGACGCAAGCTTTGATGCCGCCATGTTCATCGGCTACCACACCCGTCAAGGGGTTCCTGGCGTGCTCAGCCACACCATGTCTGGTGTCGTCCGCAATTTGTACATCAACGGACGAGTCGTAGGCGAATTTGGCTTTAACGCTGCTGTAGCAGGCTTGTACAACGTTCCGGTCGTCATGGTGTCCGGCGACAATCTCATTGCCAAAGAAGCGGCTGAGCTGATTCCTGGCATTCATACCGCCATCGTCAAGGAAGCGGTATCGCGCACAGCTGCTATCTGTCTGTCGCGTGAAGAAGCGTCTGCTGCCTTGCAGGAGCAAACGAAGCTCGCTTTGGGCAACATCTCCTCGATTGCTCCGTTCATCAACACCACCCCGCTGGAGATGGCGATGGAATTTTCCCATGCCGGCCAAGCGGAAATGGCAGCGATTGTTCCTGGCACCCGCTACGAGACGGCGACAAATACTGTCTATTACAGCACGGAAGACCCGCAAGATTTGTACAAAACGATGCGAGCCATGCTGAACCTCGCTTCCGAAGCAGAATTTTTCTAGGAAGCGGCACTCGTCCATCAGACGCACAAAAAGGCAGGGCAATCACGCCGTGCCTTTTTTGCCTGAGCGCTGTGCTCATTTTGCGCTTAAACTTCGGCTGCGCTTTCGCTTTTGTCCCCTGGCTGTTTCGCATCCCGCTGTTGGACGCCTTGGAGCCGGGGCCAGTGGACAAAGCGTGTGGGACAGATGACACTGCCTCGCAAAAAAAGGCGAATGCCAGCACAAACGTTACGCGCACAAAAAAAACAGACTCAGCAACTGAGTCTGTTTGTCGTTTTTGGCTTTTACAGCTTCCGAACGTTTGTCGCTTGAGGGCCGCGTTGACCGTTTTCCACGTCAAACTCTACTTCCTGTCCCTCATCCAAGGATTTGTACCCGTCTCCTTGAATCGCGGAGAAGTGAACGAATACGTCATCTGCCCCATCTCTCTCGATAAAACCGAAACCTTTTTCGCTGTTGAACCATTTTACTCTACCACGTTCCATTTTTGCCTCCTAGCATGTATCACTTACATGACATTGAAATATGATCTTACCTGGTTACTATTGCCATAAAAACGGGGAGTTATACGTGAAAACAGCGAAACGCAAAATCGGTTTCTCCTGTACGTGCTGACAGGCGCGATTCTCGCGTAAAAAACCTCCGCAAACGCTGCATGTGACGCTTTGCGGAGGCTTCCCTTGTGGAATGCTGTTCGCGTATTTATTTGTTAAATGCGGACAACCGTCGCTTTGCTGACCGAATCGAGCGGAATGCGGTTTTTCGTGTCAAACAGGATCGGCGAGTCAGCCATTTTTTCTGCTACCTCATCCCAGTTCACTTCGGCAAATTCTTTTTGCACCGCCGTCAAATACAGGGCATCAGCGCCGCGCACGGCTGCTTCCAGAGAGTCTGCCTTGTGCTCGTACGCAGTCGGAACAGCCGGGTCATACGAGCGAACTTCGACGCCTTTGGCGAGCAACAGCTTGATCAGGTCATGCACCGGGCTGACGCGGTCGTCGTTGGAGAAATCTTTCATCGCCAAGCCCAAGACAGCTACACGGCTTCCTGCGAGTGACTTGCCTTTTTGCTTCAACGCTTTTTCCAGCATGCCGATCAGCACTTCCGGCACAGCGTCGTTCGTGAGGCGCGCCTGCTGCAAAATCGGCAGGGACACTTCCAGCTCGCGCGCTTTCGGTTGCAGGTAGTACAGGGCGTTTGGCAGGCAGAAGCCGCCTACACCCGGTCCTGGGGTCAACAGGTTCACACGCGTGTGCGTATTGGCGACCTTGATCAGTTCAAACGTATCGATCCCGAACGCCTCGGCAAAACGGGCAAACTCCTGCACCATGGCGATATTCACGTCACGCTGGATGTTTTCGATCACTTTGGCTGTTTCCACGACGCGGATATCCGAGATAGTAATGTCCGTTTCGCTGATGACGGACAGCAGCTCTTTGCCTTTTTCGGCACTGATCTCGTTGATCCCGCCGAGCACGAGCGGCATGTGGATGAACTCTTCAAAAGCTCGTCCCTCCGCAATTCGCTCGGAGCAATACGTGAGGTAGAAATCGACGCCTGCGACCAGACCGCTCGCCTCTTCGAGAATCGGCAAAATCACTTCTTCTGTCGTTCCCGGGACGACCGTGCTTCTGATCATGATCGTATCGCCTTTTTTCAGCACGCCCCCAAGCGTTTGGGCACAGTTTTTCAACGGGCCGAGGTCCGGGTCGCCGTTATGCACTGGCAAACCGGCTGTCACGATATAATGATCGACTTCCGCAGCCGCTTCCTCGTAGGAGGTCGTAGCGCGGAACCGCTTCGCTTCTATTTGTTCTTTCAAAATTTCCGGCAAAGTCTTCCCTTGATAGGACTCCAGGTGGTGGGAGTGACCCGCATTAATTTCATCGACGACGTGAGGCAGGACGTCAATGCCGACAACGTTTGCTCCTTTCATGGCATAAGTAAGAGCAAGCGGCAAGCCGACAAACCCTAATCCCACTACAGCTACGCGTACAGGCTGAGTCATTGCGTATCTCCTCTTTCACGTTCTCTAAGGTAAGGTCCGGGTGACCAAACAGTCACGCGGCCAACTTGCAAAACTGCTTACGACAGATAGTAAATGCCCGCAGCGATAAAAAGCACGCACAATCCTATGAGGACCTTGTACAACGTCTCCAAGGCTGCTCCTCCCCATGTTTCAAATTGTAGGCTCGGCCCTGTCCAAGAGGGCATGGGACCGCACCCGATTGGGAAAAAAGTGCGGAACTCTCTGCCAAATCCTAATTATACTCTCGATTGAAATATCGTTCAACCAGGGTTTCTTTTCAAGCAGAGCCGGAACTGTCCAAAAAAACGGTCAACGGCCCGCTCACGTAAACCTGACAAGCAAGCCGATACCCTTTTTGCGCTGCGTCCCCCAGACGGTATTGCTCTGTCGCAGAAGGAGCGGGAGCAGAATCTGCGGGAATATTTGCTCTGACCATACAAGTCCGGCACTTTCCGGTGGTACAGAAAAAATCGATCGGCATCTGCGCGCGCACCAGCGCCATGAGCAAATTTTCCCCATCTGCCATGGCAATGCTGTGCTGCCTGCCATTTTCCCAGGCGATCCCTGCAAACTGCTGTGGCCGTTTGTCTTCCACACCGCTTCCCTCCTTCGCCGCGTCGAAAGCACGACTGCGCTCTACCTGGACAGGCTGACTCCGATAATATAAGAAAAGCCGATGGACAGGACCATCGCAATAAAGCCGATCGCCCTGTTGTCATTGGCTATTTCCTGATCCACCTTGAACGAAGGGGTCATAAATTCAAAAATGAAGTACGCGACCAATAGCAGGCAAAATCCGAATGTGCCCCAGATCAGCGCTTGCCCCAAAGAAAGATTCGCCTGAATCGAATAGCGGAAAATGTTGGCGATCCCGAAAATTTTTCCGCCTGTTGCCATCGCGACGGCCATGTTTCCACGTTTCAGCTCTGCCCATACGTGATAACGCGTCACGAGTTCGAAGACGACCAAAAACAAAATCATCGCGAGTCCCGTAACGGTAAAGTAAGCGGCAGTTGCAAAATATGGATTGTGCATAAGGCCTGCCATGGAATCTCCTCCCGACATCTCTATTTCAGTTCGGCTATCGTAGCGCCAACGCCGCCCTCACCTTGACCGCCGAGGCGGAAGGACTTGACGTTGCGGTGGCTGCGCAAGTATTCGTGTACTCCTTTGCGCAAGACGCCTGTGCCATGCCCGTGAATGATCGATACGGAGTGCAGTCCGCCCAAAAGCGCATCGTCTAGGAACTGATCCATCTCCCGAATGGCATCCTCGACGTTATATCCGCGCAAGTCGAGGTCCATTTTGATGCTGGCTGTCCGGCGATTGACCGATGTGTACGGAGCAGCCTGCGGCTTTTGCGTGATCGAGTTTTGCACATTCATGTCATCGCGTCTGACTTTCATCTTCATGATGCCGATCTGCACGAGAAACTCGTCGTTATTCACTTTTTCCAGCACAGTTCCTTTTTGTCCGAAACTGGTGACCATGACTTCGTCGCCCACCTTGATCTGGGTGGCGCGAACGGCTCTGGCCGGCTTCTTCACTTTTTCCTTTTCCAGCTCAAGCACTGCGTTGCCGAGCCGCTTTTTCGCCTCGATCAGGCGGTGTTCCTTGATCTCGACGCCATCGTCGCGCATCTCGCGCAGTTCGCGAATGATCGTCTCCGCCTCTTCTTTGGCCAGTTGGACAGCGATCCGCGCTTCTTCTTCGGCGCGTTCCATCAGCTTGTTTTTCTCTTCGGCAAAACGGGCGCGCTCTTCATCGAGCTGGCGACGCAGTTCTTCCGCTTCGCGGCGCAAGGAGGCGGCTGCATTTCTGTCCGCTTCTGCCGATTTGCGGTTGCGTTCAAGGGAAGCAATCATGCTTTCCACCTGGTTGTCTTCCTCGCTGATCGAGCCGCGAGCGACTTCGATGATCGCTTCCGGCAGCCCCAATCGTCTGGCAATGGCAAAAGCGTTGGACCGCCCTGGCACGCCGACGAGCAAACGGTAAGTCGGGCGCAAAGTCTGCACATCGAACTCCACGCTGGCGTTGATCACTTCCGGTCTGTCGTACGCATACGCCTTCAGCTCGCTGTAGTGGGTCGTGGCCACCATCCGCGCGCCGGAGTCAATCACATGGTCGATAATCGACATGGCGAGCGCAGCCCCTTCTGTCGGGTCTGTACCCGCTCCCAGCTCATCGAACAGCACCAAACTTTTCTCATCCATTTTTTCCAGAATGGAGATGATATTGGTCATATGACTGGAAAAGGTGGAAAGGCTCTGCTCGATGGACTGCTCATCCCCGATATCGGCAAAGACGGAGGAGAACACCGTCATTTCGCTCTCTTCCTCTGCCGGGATATGCAGCCCCGACATCGCCATCAGCGACAACAGCCCGATCGTTTTCAACGAAACGGTTTTACCGCCCGTGTTCGGACCAGTCACGACAATCGCCTGATACTCTCCACCCAGCTCGACGTCGACGGGAACGACGACTTCTCGCGGGATCAGCGGATGCCGCGCTTTTCTCATCTGCAAATAACCGCGGTCGTTCAGTTTGGGACAGACTGCCTTCATGCTCCAGGCGAGCTGTGCCTTGGCAAACAGGAAGTCAAGCTCAGTCAGCGCATCGACATTTTCGCTCAGAGCTTCCACCGCAAAGGAGACTTGCTCGGTCAAAATGTACAAAATGCGCTCAACCTCGCGCTCTTCACGCAAGCGCAGTTCGCGCAACTTGTTGTTCATCGACACGATCACTTCCGGCTCGATGAACAAAGTGGCACCTGACGCAGACTGGTCGTGGACAATCCCGCCAAAGACGTGGCGGTATTCCTGCTTCACCGGAATGACGAAGCGATCGCCGCGGATGGTTACGATGTTTTCCATCAACATTTTTTGATACGAGGAGGAGCGCGTCATCTGATCCAGCTTCTCACGGATGCGCGATTCCACCTGCCTGATTTCCTGACGAACCTGACGCAGCTCGACGCTGGCACTGTCCAGCACATCGCCGTTTTCATCGATGCAGCGGCGAATTTCCATTTCCAGCTCGCGCAAGCCCTCGATGCGCTCTGCCTGTAGCTGAAGCAGCGGCAAGTCATGGTCCTGGCACATATCCAGCAAGAAATTTTTCAAGCGACGGCCAGCCATGATCGTGCTGGCAATGTCCAAAAGCTCCAGCGGGGCCAGCATCGCATTCAGCCTGGCTCGTTGGACGGAGCTTCTGATGTCGCGAATGCCTCCCAATGGGGCGCTGCCTTTCAAGCGGAGTACCGTAGCAGCTTCCTGCGTTCCTTGCTGGGCGATTTTGACCTCGTCCAGTTGAACGAACGGCGTCAGCTCTGCTGCTTTTTCTTTTCCATATGTGCAAGATGCCTTGTCAACTAACAGGGCGATAATTTTATCGTATTCCAAAGTTTTTAAGACCCGTTGTTCCACTGTATCCTCCTTATTTCATCAGCGGCGACCGTCGGACTGCGCGGATGAGTACCACGGTCTGAACCTTCAATCACTACGATTTCCTCATTATATCACGCCAGCGGTTTGAAGGATAATTTTACACGCCTCCTGCTTGGCATAGTTCCGCCTGGAAAGAGCCAGAATGAAAAAGAACCAATCCAAAAGGAGGAGTATCCATGACGATCATGCGCCATCTCGTCCGCTTTGTCGTCGCTGCCGTCGTCCTGATGTTCGTCGGATTTCTGGTTCCCGGATTTTCCGTTAGCAGCTTCTGGACAGCATTTCTTGCCGCTGTTGTAATTGCCCTGTTGGGCTGGGTTGTGGAAGCCATGTTCGGAGACCGCATTTCCCCGTACAACCGCGGAATCATCGGCTTTCTAGTCAGTGCAGTCGTGATCTATCTGACTCAGTTCATCGTTTCCGGTTTCCATGTCACGGTCATCGGAGCGCTTTTGGCTTCTCTTGTGATCGGGATCATCGACCTGTTCATTCCGATCAAGACTCACATGGACATGCGCAATGGCGATGCCGGAAACCGCCAGGAAACGTAAGAGAGCTTTTCGTGAAAAGAGCCAACCCGTTACGCGCGGGCTGGCTCTTTTTCAGCTTGTTCCGTCATCTATGGCACTTGCGGCAGACTGGCGATGGATCATACCAGCCAGGTAGCCCGCGCCGAAACCGTTGTCGATATTGACGACCGCTACGCCGTTGGCACAGGAGTTGAGCATGGTCAAAAGCGCCGAGACACCGCCAAAGCTGGCCCCGTATCCGACGCTGGTGGGCACGGCGATGACCGGCTTGTCGACGAGTCCAGCCACTACGCTGGCGAGCGCTCCCTCCATCCCTGCGACACAGACGATGACGCTTGCCGACCTGATTTCCTCCAGACGCTGAAACAGGCGATGAATGCCCGCGACGCCGACATCGACGATAACCCGGGCTTCGCTGCCAAAGCAGCGCGCGGTCCAGGCCGCTTCCTGCGCCACCTGCCAGTCCGACGTTCCGGCTGCCACGACGGCAACGTAGCCATCCCGTTGCGGCACCAGCGGCTCGTGTGTGGACAACAGCAAGCGCGCTTCTGCGATGTACTGGACATCCGGCCAGCTCTCCCGAACTGCGCGTGCCTGCTGCTCACTCACCCGGGTAACCAAAACAAGCTTTTGATGCTCGCGCAGCTTTTCCATGATTCCGAGCAGCTGGCTTGCGCTTTTCCCCTCCCCGTAGACGACTTCCGGGAAGCCTGTTCGCTCCGAGCGAGCCAGATCGAGCGTCGCATAGTCCAGGCGGCTGATGCCGCGAAGCTGCTCTTCGCCTTGCTCCACGCTGAGCTGTCCAGCGGCTACCTTTTGCAAAATGTTTTTGAGATCATCCATGCTTGGCCTTCACTTCCGTTTCCAGTACAGCGTTCATGCTCCCGGTCTGATATCCGAACAAATCGAGGGTGACGTACGAAAAACCGATTTCCTGCAACGCTTTGTGGATGTCGGCATGGTGGGCAAGCAGCCGCTCAAACTCTTGCGGACTGACTTCGATTCGCGCAATCGTGTCGTGGTGCCGGACTCTGACCTGGTGAAAGCCGAGGCTGAGCAAAAACCCTTCCGCCCGATCCACCTGGTCGATTTTTTCCAGCGTAATCGAGGAGCCGTAGGGAATCCTGGAAGAGAGACAGGCAAAAGACGGCTTGTTCCACGTAGACAGTCCCATTTCTTTGGAGAGCGCGCGGATGTCTTCCTTATAAAATCCGGCTTCCTGAAGCGGGCTGCGCACCCCTCGCTGGGCTGCGGCTATACGGCCCGGGCGGTAATCGCCGCGATCGTCCATGTTCGCTCCGTCGCAAATGACGGCTTTCCACTCGTTTGCCTCCGCCAGCTTGCCGAGGTGCTCGTACAGGCCGTCTTTGCAATAAAAACAACGATTGGGCGGATTGGACACAAAATTCGGATTTTCCATTTCGCGAATTTCCGTCGTGACAAACCGTGCGCCAAGCTTGGCGGCCAGAAACTTCGCCGCTTCAAACTCGCGCGTGGGAAACGTCTCCGAAGCCGCCGTCACGGCAATCGCCTGCTCGCCTAGCTCCTCAATCGCTCTCGCCAACAAAAAAGTGCTGTCCACTCCCCCGGAAAACGCCACCAGAACCGTTCCCATCTCGCGCAGGACAGCTCCCAGCCTGTCGTTCTTTTCCGCCAGCGTCCACCCTTCGCTGCCTGTTGCCATACGTTTATCCATCTCCACAAGCTGCCCCTCCTTTGTGTCCAAGCTTTTGCCGCACAATGCGAAAAGAGAGGCCGCAGCCCCTCTTTCCCTTAATCTATCGGCTTTTCATTTGCATCTTCCTGAAGGATCTTCAGCAGTTCTTCGTACTCTTGACGCAAGCGGAAGTATTCATCCGCGATGTTCACCGCAGAGAGTACGGCAATTTTAGCCGTGTCCAATCGATGGTTGCCGTTCGCGATTTCGTTCATCTTGTCATCAACGAAACCGGCCACCATGCGTATGTGATTGACACTTGCCTTGCCACTGAGCCGGTATTGTTGGCCGAAGATATCCACCGTCAAACGATTTTTCCCATCACCTTGCACGAGGGGTTCCTCCCTACTGCGACCTTTGCTCTACTGTATCCTTTTTAGGTTACTGAAAATGTCAGAGTTCGTCAAGCCATGTTACATGCGCAGTTCGGCACCCGTCTTGTTTTTCAGCGCTTCGACAACAGCCGTTGTCACTTGCTGAATCTCTTCATCTTGCAGCGTGCGCTCCGCGTTACGGAACACGAGGGCAAACGCCATGCTCTTCTTGTCCTGCGCAATCCGCTCGCCAGTGTACACGTCAAACAGTGTCAATGATTCCAGCAGATCGCCCGCCGCTTCGCGAATCGTCGCTTCCAGCGCTCCTGCTGGCACACTGCGATCGACAACCAGCGCCAGATCGCGCGTCACAGCCGGGAACTTCGGCAGTTGGCTGTAGTGGCCCGCATCTGCTGCTGCCTCAATCAGCTCGGCTACATCGAACTGGAACACGTAAGTCTCAGACAAGTCGTACGCTTTTTCCGTACCTGGATGCACTTGCCCCAGATAGCCGAGGCGCTTGTCATTGACCCATACTTCCGCTGTGCGGCCTGGATGCATGCCAGCAATGTCCGCCGCTGCCTTGTACTCGGCTGTGCGGATTCCCAGACGAGCCAGGAGCGAATCGACGATCCCTTTGACCTGATAAAAGTCTACAGGCTGTTTCGCGCCCATCCAGTTTTGCGACAGCAACTGCCCTGTCAGCGCACCTGCCACATACAGGCGCTCCTCTGGAAGCTGCGTCAGCTCTTCTTCCGCAGACAAGAACACGCGGCCAAGTTCAAAGATGGCGACGTCGTGATTTTGGCGATTTTTATTGTACGCCACTGTCTCCAAAAGGCTTGGAACGAGGCTTGTGCGCAGCGTGCTGTGCTCCTCGCTCATCGGCATCAGCAAGGATACCGGATTGACTTTATGCTGGTGGAGTCCTGCTACTGCCTCTACGCGATCCGGGTGCACGAGCGCATAAGAGATCGCTTCGTTCAATCCGGTTCCGATCAGGTGGTGGCGGATCGTCCGGCGCAGTTTTTGCTCATTGGTCAGCTGGCCTTGCGTAGTCGTGCCAGTCGGCAAGCTGGTCGGGATGTTGTCGTAGCCGTACAGGCGAGCCACTTCTTCCACCAAATCCTCAGGTAGCGTAATGTCGCCACGGCGGGTTGGGACTGTTACCGTCCAGTTGTCTTCTGCCACGGCAAACGGGAATTGCAGACGCTCGAAAATCGGAGAGACGTCTGCGGCCGACAGGCTCGTTCCGAGATGCTGGTTGATTTTGGCGAGAGTCACCGAGACAACCGCTGGTTTCGCTTCGCTCACGACAGCGGAACGGATGCCTTTGGATACGGTTGCACCAGACAGTTGCTGGATCAGGGCAGCAGCTCGCTCCCCGGCTTCCTGCACGCGCGCCTGGTCGACTCCTTTTTCCCAACGGACGCAGCCTTCTGTGCGCATACCCAGCGTACGAGCGGTGCGGCGTACAGTCTGCGGCGTGAACCAAGCGGCTTCGAGGATGATTTCACTCGTTTCATTCGTGATCTCGGAGTTGGCTCCGCCCATCACCCCTGCGATCGCCAAGCCTTTTGCCGGGTCGGTGATCAGCAAAGTTTGCGCATCCAGCTCGCGCTCTTGATCATCAAGCGTAACCAGCTTCTCCCCTTCTTCCGCCAGGCGAACGACAATCGTGCGATCCTGGACTTGTGTCGCATCAAACGCATGCAGCGGCTGTCCGTATTCGAGCAAAACGTAGTTGGTTACGTCCACGACGTTGTTGATCGGACGAACGCCCGCTGCCATCAGGCGGTTTTTCATCCATTGCGGAGAAGTGGCGATCTTCGCGTTGGTGAAGTGGCGGCCATGGTACTGATAGCATTCGTTTTCGGCTGCGATCGACACTTGCAGCGGGTTGTCTCCGCCATTTTCCGTCAGCTCGATCTGCGGCAGTACCACTTCTTTGCCCAAAATAGCGGCTACTTCGTAAGCAACACCGAGCATGCTCAGGCAGTCGGAGCGGTTTGGCGTCAAGCCAAGCTCCAGCACGTAGTCGTCCAGACCGAGGTAGGAGATCGCATCCATGCCGATTTCCGCATCCTCAGGCAGCACCATGATGCCTTCTTGCTGATCTTTTGCCAGCAGCTTGTCGTTTAGGCCCAGCTCTTTTGCCGAGCAGATCATGCCTTGCGATTCCACGCCGCGCAGCTTGGAGCGCTTGATGTTCAGACCGCCAGGCAATTTCGCGCCAATCAGGGCCACGAGCACCTTTTGTCCTTTGTCTACGTTTGGAGCGCCGCAGACGATTTGCAAATCTTCTCCTTGCCCTGCATCGACGACGCATACGTTCAGGCGGTCAGCGTCAGGGTGCTTGCTGCGTTCTTTTACATAGCCGATGACGACACCGGAAACACCCGCGTTGCGGGATTCTACCGCATCTACTTCAATCCCGCTGCGAGTCAGCTTTTCAGCCAGCTCGTGGGGCGTCATTCCACTCAGATCGACGTACTCGGATAACCATTGGTATGATACCTTCATCTTTGCCTCTCCTCTCTAGCCTCGGTTGAACTGACGCAAGAAACGCACGTCGTTGGTATAGAAATGGCGGATGTCCTCCACCCCGTATTTGAGCATAGCGATTCGCTCTACACCCATTCCAAACGCAAATCCGCTGACTTCCTCCGGATTGTACCCTGCCATTTCCAGCACGCGCGGATGCACCATGCCAGAACCCAAAATCTCGATCCAGCCTGTCTGTTTGCACACCCGGCAACCGTGGCCGCCGCAGTTGAAGCATTGCAAGTCTACCTCTGCGCTCGGCTCCGTGAACGGGAAGAAGCTTGGGCGCAGACGAATTTGCTGATCGGCGCCGAACATTTGGCGGGCAAAGGTCAAAAGGATTCCTTTCAGGTCGCTCATTCCGATGCCTTTATCGACAACCAGTCCCTCGATTTGCGTGAATTGGTGGGAATGGGTCGCGTCGTCGTCATCGCGGCGATACACTTTTCCGGGACAGATGATTTTTACCGGAGTCTTGCCTTCTTTTTTCAGCATCGTGCGCGCCTGCACCGGGGAAGTATGGGTGCGCATCAAAATCTCGTCGGTCACGTAAAACGTATCCTGCATGTCGCGGGCCGGATGACCTTTCGGCAGGTTGAGCATCTCGAAGTTGAAATGATCCAACTCGACCTCAGGACCCTCAGCTACTTCAAAGCCCAGTCCGACGAAAATGTCTTCGATCTCCTCGATGATGCGGGAGAGCGGGTGCATCGTTCCGGCAGGCACCGGACGTCCTGGCAAAGTCACGTCGACCGTCTGCGAGGACAGCTTCGCATTCAGTGCCGCCTCTTCAATCGCTTGCTGCTTGCCGGAAAAAGCAGCCTCCAGCGCTTCTCTCACTTCATTCACGAGTTGCCCTACCACCGGGCGCTCTTCAGGAGACAGGCTGCCCATGCCGCGCAGAAGCTCTGTCAGCTCGCCCTTTTTCCCCAGGTATTTGACGCGCAAATCCTGAAGTTGTGCAGCTTCCGTCACCTGGCTGATTTGCCCCAGTGCGGACTCCTTCATTTCTTGCAACCGAGTTTGCACTTCGAATCGCTCCTTTTTTCTGTTGATAAAAAAAGAAAAACCCGCCCCAAAAAGGGACGAGTTACTTTTTTCTCGCGGTACCACCCTTGTTAGACAGATTGCTCGCTTGTGACAAAACCGTGACATTATCACTAACTGCGAGCAAGACTTCTGCCTCACTTCAGTTCATTGGTAACGGGAATGACCCGGCTGCTCCTACTGCGCCAATGCGGTTCAGAGTGCGGCTACGGAGTGAATTCGGCAGCTATCGTGCTAAAGATGCTCGCAGTCTGTGGCATCTTCTCCCTGAAAAACAGATAGGACCTGCGTACTAGTCTCCGTCATCGCTTTGCGTTATAATCAAGATGTAGGAAAATTATAGCGCAACAAGAGCTAACTTTCAATTCTACAAATGTTACATACTCACTTGCTTGCCCTAGATCGATTTTCGCGAATCTGAAAGGGGACTTTTGACATGATCGATAAGGTTTCGGCCCTCTATGATAAAACCAATGTCTGTCGGCACTGCGAAGCAGCCTTCTCCACCAAGCGAGTCAGAAGCGGAACTCTTACCATGATTCACCGCGACAGCGACTTCTATACCACTTTCAAGGAGCAGTCCTTGAATCCGATATTGTACACCGTAAATGTATGCCCGACATGCGGCTTTGCTTTTACCGACCAGTTCACAACCAAGCTTGCTCCATGGCAAAAGCAGGCGGTCGCTGAGCATATCTCTTCAAAGTGGCAAACAAAAGACTTCGGCTCGATTCGCAAGGTGCCGGAAGCGATTGTCAGCTACAAGCTGGCGATTTACGCCGCTGAGTTGACAGACCAGCCGCACTCGGTGAAAGCCGGCCTGTACTTGCGGCTTGCCTGGCTGTACCGTTACCAGAACAACCTCCCGGAAGAACTGCGCTTCATCGCGATGGCAGTAGACGAGTACGAAGAGTCGTACATTCACTCCGACTATACGCGCGGCGACAAGGACATGTCTGAAGTGCGCCTTCTGTACCTCATCGGCGAGCTGTACCGCCGCCTGGAAAAATTCGATCTCGCCATCAAGTATTTCGGCAAGGCACTCGCTTTCCGCAATCACACGATCGAAAGCGGCATCATTCGCATGGCGCAAGATCAATGGCAGCTGGCGCGCGAGGAATTTAAAGAGAAAAAAAGCGAGCAAAAAATCGGCTGACATGCAGCATGCAGGTATTTCAACTTTGTTGGAATGCCTTTTTTATTGGCTGCGTGAGTGAAAAAGGGCAAAAGGGCGCGGCACCCTCTGGTTCTCTCCCGCCCTTGCTTAGTCGATGGTAAGGACGATCTTCCCGCGTCCGCGCCTCGCTTCGATGGCCCGATGCGCATCGCCGGCCTGCTCCAGCGGGAAAGTGTGCCGGGTCGACGAGCCTGCCGCCATTGCAAGCCTTGTCCGGGCCGGGCTTGGCGTCGCGTTGGTAGGCAACTGCGGAGGCCCGAACTCCCCGCTGAACTTGCTGCGCATTGAGTTCCCCGTTTGCCAGCGCAATTTCCAGATTGTTTGGCACGAAAAGCGCTACCTCTCCCTCGCTGCCCGCAAATTTCGCGACTTTCTCATCAGGTACTTTGCCGAATCGGCTGAAGCTGGTTGAACTCACGGTCAAAAACAACAGGGACACTGGAGCAATGCCCAGTATCCCTGTTTTGGTTACGTGTCACCGTCTTCTGTTGCGCTGTGCCTCATACACAAAAATTCCCGCCGCGACCGCGGCATTCAGCGACTCTGCTTTGCCGTACAGCGGAATGTGCACGAATTGGTCCGCGCACGCCAGCATCTCTTTGGAAACGCCTCTGCCTTCGTTGCCGATGACGAGCGCGATTTTGCCGGAATACTCCGCCTGATCGTACGCTACGCTGTCCTGTGCCAAAGAAGAGACGAGGACACGGCCGCCCTGGCGCTTCCACTCTTCTGCCGCTTGGCCCAGTTCCCGCATGAACAGCGGGAGGCGGAACATCGCTCCCATCGTGGCGCGCACGACTTTGCCGTTGTAGATGTCGACGCTGCCTTTACCGAGCACGACCCCGTCGACTCCAGCCGCTTCTGCCGTCCGCAAAATCGTGCCCAGATTGCCCGGGTCCTGGATTTCGTCGAGGAACAACAGCAGCGTGTCGTCCTGGTCGGACAGCTTGTTCACCCATTCGTCCCATTCGTTCGCCGTCTTGTTTACTTCAGCCACAATCCCTTGCGGCGACTTCGTTTCCGACAGCTTGGCCAAAACAGCAGCAGAAGCTGCGATCACCTGCGTATCCTGGGGATGATTCGCGAGTGCCCGCTGGCAGGCCGGATCGAGATTCCGCTCCTGATCGTACAGGACTGTCACGACGTGCGCTCCGCTTTTCAGCGCCTCTTCTACCAGATGGGCGCCTTCGACGAGAAAACGCCCCTGCTCCTCCCGGCCTTTTTTATCGAGCAACTGGTGAAGTCTTTTCACCAGCGGGTTTTGAACAGAAGTGATGATTTCATATGCCATGGTTACGCCCGCTCCTCAAATGCTTTCAAATCTTTGTTGTTTCCGATCACGACAAGCACGTCTCCGTACTGAATGACTTCATCCGGGCTTGGTGCAATATTGAATTTGTCTCCGCTCTTGATCGCGATGACGTTGACCTCGTATTTTCGGCGGATATCGAGCTGTCTCAAGTTCTGGCCTACCAGTTTGGACGATACCACGACCTCTGCCACGCTGTAGTCTTCTGCCAGTTCGATAAAATCGAGGACGTTGGCGGAGATGAGGTTGTGCGCTACCCGCACGCCCATGTCCCGCTCGGGGAATACGACCCGGTCGGCTCCCACCTTGTACAACACTTGTCCGTGTCGCTCGTTTTGCGCCTTGGCGACGATCTTTTTCACGCCCAGTTCCTTGAGTGTCAGGACTGTCAAAATGCTCGCCTGAATATCCACCCCGATCGCCACGACAACCACGTCGAAGTTGCGAATGCCGATTTCTTTCAAAGCCCGTTCATCTGTCGAGTCAGCCGCAACCGCGTGGGTGACGTACTGAATATTTTCATTGATGCGTTCTTCGTTTTCATCGATTCCCATCACTTCGTAATCCATTTCGTACAACGTTCTGGCCACGCTGGAACCAAACCGTCCCATCCCGATAATGGCAAATTGTTTTGACATGCTGATCTTCTCCTTCGATCCATATCCAATATGAAGCATTATAGCATTAGCAAACCGTGCTTTGCACAAGAGAGCGCCAAAGTTGCATTACTTTTTCCAGCCTTATGATTCGGCACTTTCTGATAGTACAATGAAATCCCTCGCCACAAAAGGGGGTATGGGCAATCCCGCGAAGACAAATACTAACCCATGTATTCATTTACACAAGAGAGGTGCTAGATAAGGTTATGAACATTGCCTCGCTCAATTTGCGTCAAGCGATCATGTACAAAATGCAAGGCTCCGATTCAGGAGCGGTACAAGAAACGATCACCGATGCGATCACAAGCGGCCAGGAAAAAACATTGCCTGGTCTCGGCGTCCTGTTTGAAGTGCTGTGGCAAAACAGCGACTCCTCCGCCCGCCAGGAGATGGTGGAGACGATCGCATCCCACTTGCCCGCTCAGGCAGAAAAGCCGATTTAATCCAAAAGACATCAGGCAAAAGGGAGAGACGACTTTACGTCCCTCCCTTTTTGTCGTCTGCCACAGCATGAGCACCTCTCGCCCGAAACAACTGGATGACCGCCAACAGAGTCGGAAAGAGCACGGTTGGCAAATAGCTGAAATACGTCAACTTCTGGGCATAGGCGAAAAACTCGACGATGTTTTGTGGTCCCAGCGAGACATAAAAAAGCGGGATGATGAAAACAAGGGCAGCGATGCGCTGGAATCGGATTCCCTTCTTCAGCCACAAGCGCGTCGCGTAAATCATCGTATAGTACATGTTGCCAAACGTCGTGAAGACAGAAGCCATCCAGATCGTGAGAAAAGCGGACTCCATCCGCTCCAGAAACCAGCCTGTCCGCTGCGCTGTCTTGACCATCTCCAATGTCGGCCAGATGAGGTGTTGCAGTTCTTCGTAGCCAAACACGACAATGCCCGCTGCCACTGTCAGCACGTACGACACGACTGTAAAGCTCAACCCGCCCCATGTAGCAAGCGCAATTCTCGCCCCCGGCATAGCCAATCCGAAGTAGATCATCATCAGCTCAAATCCCGTGTACATCGTAAACGTCCCGATGGCGGTTTCGGCAGTCCCTTTCCACGAGTCGATGTGCAACGGAAGCAGGTTGTACCAGCTCGCGCTATTGATCGTCACATACGGAATGATCAGGATCGGAACAAACATGATCGGAAACAACAGCTCGTTCACACGGACCAGCACCTCGAACTCATGCATGCACAAATAGAGAACAATCATGAACAAGGTCAGCACGATTACTTCCAGCGGTGTATCCAAAAGCACGGTCGTCACGATCACTTCGCCAAACCCGCGCGCCACCATGCCCGTATTCAAAAACTGAAACAAGAGGTAGGCGAGAATCCAGGGGAAATGGAGAATTTTCCCCCATGTCTGGTGACGTTTGCCGCCAAATATAAGTGGAGCGTATTCGACAAAAGTCAAACCCGGGTACTGTTTGCTCAAGTAAATGATGGACATGAGCGGAATGACCGCAATCAATCCGCCGATCAGCGGCCCCAGCCACCCCATCTCCTGCATCTGGGTCGTTGCTGTCCGCGGCAAGGTAAGGATGCCTACACCGATCATCGAGCTGATCAGGATTGCGATTAGTTGCCATGTACTGATGCTGCCCCGTTGATTTTCCATCTTCATCGGCTCCTATTGCATTTCCATCCCTAAGCGGCGAACTTTGATCGTATAATCTACGCCAATTGGAAAATTTTTAAAATCCTTATGCCAATCGTGCTTCTCCCAGTAATCGCGGTAATGGTGTGCCCGAAGAGCAAGGCCGAGTTTCAAAATGTCACTGTTGTCTTCTTTTTGCAACTGGTAGAACAGCTTTTTCGCCCGCTCCTCCATTTCTTTTTTGATCAGCCGCTGCATGTCCTGGATAAACTTTTCCGGCGACACTTTCGTATTCGCGGTCACTTCCACGATATCGCCCTGCAGCTCACAGTAAAACATCGCCGCAAACGCTTCGTTGTTTTTGTTTCCTCCCTTGCTTTTCTCCGTAAGCTCCAGCCTGGTTTTGACAAAATGGGGGCGAAAGGTGACATAGCCGTTGTCTGTATTGGGCAACGGGATGACGACATCGCCTCCCCGGTCTTCGTTGCGCAGTTGCAAAAGCGACCACGACTGAACATCGTTCAGCGTGCCTACCATCTTGTGCTCGCGAAAGACGGCCACACCTCGCCAGCGCACTTCGGTTGCGCTTGCCTGCACGTAGTTTAGGAACGGCTGCATCGATTTGTTGGACGTTTGGTTGAAATAGTCTCCCAAAGTCTGATCCGGGATCGCGCCCATCTTCACTCCGTTCTCAATCAGATCCATGAGAAACACGACAGGGATTTGCGCCAGTTGCGGCTTGATTTTGAGCAAGGTGGCGGCTTCTCCTTTGACGACGATCGGCCACATCAGGCGGCGGATTTGCGGTTCGCGGCGGAAGCTGTCCATGATGTCGCTGATTCCTTTTTTCGCCACTTCTTCACTGACAGCGAGCACGCGGGTATGGCCCAAAAACAGCTTTTGGTTCAGCCGCAATTGCAGGTTGTTGTTGGCATCGAGAATCGTCCGCCCGGTCACGCTCATGATTTTTACCGCATCGGCATTCCCGCCGCCTCCCTGTCCGCTGCTTCCCGCGATTTTGATCGGAATCGGAATTTGCACAGTCAATCTGTACAAATCTTTTTGTCCTTCTGCCATATCGATCGCGATCGCGAGGACGGAGGTTCGCTCCTCCAGCTCTCTTCTGTCCCAGCATCCTGTCAAAAGAGAGGCGCACAAACAAACAATTGCCATTCGGAGCCACCCTTTAGCCATCTGCATTCCTCTCCTTTTGTTTTCGTCCCACACCTCGGAAGAAAAGCATAGTCAAGTAGAGGGCCGGTATTCCCAGATTGAGGATGAGGCTGTATATGCCCAAGTAGGAGCTGGCCCGAAACATTTCGACGATGTTTTGCGGCCACAGCGCGATATAGTAGAGCGGAATGAACATGATAGCCGAGATCAATCGCTGAAAGCCCAACCCTCTGTTGAACAGCTGCCGCAATCCGTATACGACGGCGTAGTAAGCGTTCGCCACTGTCGTAAACACAGCGGTAACCCACACAGCGAGAAAAGCCGATTCCAGACGTTCCAGGATCAATCCGGGCACTTGCGTCGTTTTCACCAGCTCCAGAGTCGGCCAGGCCACGCGCTGCAGCTCCTCGTAGCCGAATACGACAATGCCAGCCACGACAATCAAGGTGTAGACGAACATGCCCATCGCGATCCCGTAAAAACCTGCCCTCACCTTGCTTTGATTTTCATGCGCGTAAGCAAAAAAGATGAGCATGATCTCATAGCCGGAAAAAGAATAAATCGCCTCGTAAGCCCCCTTGATCAAGGAGGAGCCACTAGCTCGAAAAAGCGGCAGCAGATTGTTCCACTCCGCTTTTTGAAAGGACGCAAACGCGATGAACAAAAGCGGAAACAAAATCATCGGCAGCAACAGCTCGTTGATGCGCGCGACAACCTCCAGATCGTGCAAGGAAAGAATGAATGCCAGCAAAAACATGGTAATGATAATCACTTCGAGCGGCGTATCCAGCAAAACCGATGTCACTACCACCTCGCCAAAAATCCGCGAGACGATTGCCGTCGACAAGTACATAAACCCGAGATAAAGGATGATCCAGGGGAGACTGAGCCATTTTCCCATGCGCGAGTTTTTTTTCGCTCCCCAGACAATCGTGCTGTATTCGATGAAGGTCATCCCCGGAAAATGCTGGCTGAGCTTGGCGATCATCCAGACGGAGACAAAAGCGACGATCGAACCGAACAGGGGTGACATCCATCCCGCCTCATACAAGATGGCCGAGGTGGTGCGCGGCAAGGTCAAAACCCCTACCCCAATCAGCGTGCTGGTAATCAAGGACGTCTGCTGCCACAAGGAAAACGTTTGTTGTTGGCTGCTCACGTCCTGCCTGCTCACGGTTTTTCATCCTCTCTCATTCGGATTTCATCGTGTACATGAAACATGGTGGGGCGAGTTCGCAGCAAATGGTGCGGCGCCCGGATGAACAAATCTTTCATCCCCCTCAAATTCAGCGGACTGAGCGGCGACATGTACGGCACGCCGAACGACTTGAGCGAGGACAAATGAATCAAAATGACGATCAAAAACAGCATGATCCCGTACAAGCCGAACATTCCCGCGAGAAGCATGACCGGAAAGCGCAGCATCCGGATGGCAATCGCCGCGCTGTAGCTGGGAGACGCAAATGATCCGATCGTCGTCACCGCGACAATGATGACCATGACCGGACTGACCAGCCCGGCAGACACCGCCGCCTCCCCTACTACCAGCGCTCCGACGATCCCGATTGTCGGTCCGATCGGCCCTGGCAGCCGGACGCTCGCCTCCCGCAAAATCTCGATGGCCAGCTCCATGAACAACGCCTCTACCAGCGAAGGAAACGGAACCGTCGACCTGCCCGCTGCCATCGCAATCACGAGCCGGGACGGGATCATTTCCGGGTGAAAGGCGCTGAAGGCAATGTACAGGGACGGCAGGAGCAAGGCGATCGAAATACTGATGATGCGAATAAACCGCAGCAGTGTCGCAATGTAAAATCGTTCATAGTAATCCTCCGGGCTTTGATAAAACTGGGAGAACACAGCCGGAGCAATCAAGGCAAAAGGCGTCCCGTCGACCAGGATGCCTACTTTTCCTTCCAGCAGGTTAGCCACGACCTTGTCCGGCCTCTCGGTATTTTGAATTTGGGGAAAAGGCGACCACCTGCGATCCTGGATCAACTGCTCGATGTAGCCGCTCTCCAGGATGGAATCGACATTGATTTTTTCCATGCGCGCCAGCACTTCTTGCACCATCGGCGGATGGGCGATCCCCTCGATGTACATCACATAAATATCCGTCTGCGTCCGTTGCCCGATGACCATGTGGCGCACCCGCAGGTTCGGGTCCTTCAGGCGAAACCGGATCAGCGCGGAGTTGACACAGAGCGTCTCGCAAAAGCCATCCCGCGGCCCGCGCACGACAGACTCTGTCTGCGGCTCGTCCACGCTTCGTCTGTCCCAGCCGCGCGTGTTGTTCAAGTACGCTTTGCTTTCGCCATTTCGCATGAGCACAGCGGTTCCCGACAAAACATTGCGGATGACCTGTCTCAGCCCGTCGGTGGACTCCAGCTCGTTTGACGCGGGCAGATCGACGGGAATTTGCGGGTTGGTCATATACGTGATGATAAATTCGCTAATAATGTTGCGATCGACCATCCCGTCCAGAAACACGATCGCGCAATCGGTATCCCGCTTGTCCCGGAAACGCCGGATGACCAGATCATCGCAATCGCCCAAGCCTTTCTCGATCATCATGATATTTTCATCAATCACCAATGAAAGCTCTATATCCGAAATATTTTCCATACTTCTGTCCGTATGATGATGTAGCGCCTTCTCCTGAAGGGTGTCCTTCCGCTTTTGCCACGCTTTCCAAAACTGGCTCAACGCCTTCCCCTCCTAGATTGTGGGCATGCGATATCGAGTACGGATAGTGTGCCCAAGAAAGGAAATGAAAACCCATTTTTTAAGGAAACAAGAAAAAAGGTACAGCGCCCTCGGTTTTGTGAGTGGCTGTACCTATTCTGTATCAACGGGGCTTTTTCAGTAGTCTCCTAAAGTCGAAACCCTCTCTTTTTTGAGCCATCCGTTGCGGCTACTTTTTCGGCAATCCGTTGACCGGGTTGCCCAGAAGCGGGGTGGACAGCACGTAGATGCCGTGGTTGGAGAAAGCCCACACGAGGTTGCGATCCCACTCGACGAAAATGCTGTGCACCGGATTGGAGTGCTCGCTCTGCTCGAAGCCGCTGCCGTCGTTGCTCAAGTATTCTCCGGACATTTTTGGCACAAAGTAAGCGCCAATCGTCGGTTTGTTCGGGTCTTTCAGGTCAAAGACTTGCACGCCTGCGTTGTAAAAGGCGTACGGCATGACCGTTTGGCTAGGCGTGCCCGGCTGAATCGCCGCGTAGCCGCTGCGCTTCGGTCCGAAGCTGCCGCGACGCTGGCAGTAGTCTGTGAACGGAGCGTCGCTTGGCGGCGTAGGCCGTGGCAAGGTCATGGCGATTTTCGGTTTCAGCGGGTCGCGAACGTCGATCGCATAAATTTCCTTGTACGGCTCGTGGCAGTCTTCGCCAAGCGGGTAGCCGCTGTAATAGACCATTCCGGTCGTCTCTACTTTGGTCACATCGATATTGTCGCCTTCCGTACCGCTCACACTCATCGGCATGTCGATATGGGATACGGCTTTCATGTTGTTCGGATCGCTGATGTCCACTACCCAGAAGCCGTAGCCGCCCATCGCTGCATAGCCGTACTTGCCGCCCTGTTCAACCGGCTTCGGAATGAACAGCGGCATTCTCGCGCCCATCCAGGTCGTCTTGTTGCCTGCACGCGGGTTTTTGTTATATTCCGCTTCTTCCCCTTTGCGCTGTCCAGGCACCCACCATGTATCCAGACGTTTTGGCTTGGTCGGATCGGAGACGTCAAAGGCCAGTTGTCCTGCGGAGTACAGATAGCTTTTGTACTCGGTATTGGAGAAGCTGTCGTCCGGCGCTCCGGCGATAAACAAATATTTGTCGCCGTTATACACAGGCACATCCAGACCGCCCGAGCCTTGCTGTACGGCATCGCCAGGCTTCGCCTTCGGGTCAAGCGCCGTTTCGGAGAGCAGCTTCCAATCGGTAAACAGCGGGCTGGTTACTTCATAAATCCGGAAGCCGCGCAGCATTTCGCGTTTTTTGATCGCTTCCACTTCTTCGGGATTGGTGTATTTGTTGGACAGTACACCGTAGCGCGGCACTTCGTAAACTTGCACAGCGATCAGCTTGCCGAGTTGTTTGTTGTACTTGATCGTCATCGGTCCAAACTGGTGTTCTACTTTGGTGTCAAAGTTTTTGTACGCGATGCGCTTGGCATTGCGCGGATCAGTAATATCGTACACGTTGTACATCGTCGTTTCGTAGTCGTACAAATAGCGGCGGCCATTCAAGTCAAAAGTGGCTTGCCAGCTGTGGCCCCACCCTGCCACGTACGGGTAAAATCCTTCGACTTTCATGTTTTTGATGTACTGGTTTTGATCCAAATAAGGCAAGCTTCCGTTGAACGGCTGCGGCCCTTCGTTGTCCGGCGTAGCAGTCGGGTGCTTGAACTTGCCTGTTTTGACATCGTACCCCCACGTACCAGCCGCAGGCTCCGCCGGTTCGCCAGGGAGCAGCTTGTGCTCTGCTTTTGGATACGGCGGCGGCGCATCAGGCGCATTCACATTCAGCCCGGTACGCGGAGCGGTAAAGCTGTTTGACTGAGCCTCTCCCGCAGCATTTACGGCTGTCAACGGAATGAGCGAGCCTACCGCGAGCGCAGTGGCAAGCCATGCACTGACGACTCGCTTTGTCTGCTTGTTCTTCATCGAATTTCCCCCCTACCTTTTCTCTCAACGTTTTATGAAAGTCTGGATGTTACGATGGGATGTCTTTCTTGTCGCTTGCGCCTTGCTTGCCCATGTTGACGGACGCTTCATAGGCAGCCGGGTTTGCCTTTTTCCAGATGAAGTAGGCGATCGTGATGAGCAGCAAAAGCGGGAAGCCCATAGTCAAGGTGTCCTTAAATTCCGGCTGGAACCAGGTCGAGAGTACGACGCAAGCCAGTAAAACAGCTCCGATAATCGTCAAGTACGGGAAGCCGATCATTCTCACTGGCAGTTTGCGACCGCCCATTTCCTCCCATTTGCGGCGGAAAAACAAGTGGGTGACAAAGACCATGAACCAGGCGAACATGGCACCGAAGCTGGAAAGGGAGATCATCACGACGAACGACTGGTCAGGTGCGACGATGTTGATAATCGAGGCGATGGCAATTCCGATGGTGGACAGCGCCAGCGCTTTGACCGGAACGCCTTTTTTGCTCAGCTCTCCGAGTTTGGCAGGAGCGAAGCCTGCGCGGGACAAGGAAAATACCATGCGGGTAGAAATGTACAGCTGGCTGTTCATCGCAGACAGGGCAGCCGTGAGCACGACGAAGTTCATGATGCCAGCCGCGCCCGGAATATTGATAATTTGAAATACTTTGACAAATGGACTCGCATCACTTCCGGCATTTTGCCAAGGAACGATCATCAGCATCAAAGCGAGCGTCATGATGTAGAACAGGACGAGACGAACGACTGCCGACTTCAACGCCATCGGAACCGCTTTTTCCGGTTCTTTCGCTTCTCCAGCACTGACCGCGATCATTTCAATGCTGAGATAGCTGAACAAGGAGATGAAAATGGCGATCCACATGCCCCACATGCCATTCGGGAAAAAGCCTCCGTTGTTCGTGAAGTTTTGCGGGCCGATCTCCGGGTTCGCGCTACCGCCGAATACGACATAAGCTCCGAATACGATAAACAAAATAATGGCAGCGACTTTAATCATAGAGAACCAGTATTCGACGGTACCGAACAAATTGACACTGGTAGCGTTTACATAAAGCAGAACGGCTGAGAAGATGAGAATCCAGATGATGCCTGGAACGTCAGGGAACCAGTATTTCATGTAGACAGACATCGCAGATACTTCGGTTCCTATCGCGCAGACCAGACTGAACCAGTACGCGTAGCGGACGGAAAAGCCTGCCCACGGACTCACGTAACGCTCCGCATGGGCGCCAAACGAGCCTGTCGTCGGATGAGCTACCGTCATTTCCGCGAGGCAGCCCATCAGCAGCAGTGCGATCACGGCCCCGATCAAATAGCTGACAATTACGCTCGGTCCGGCAAAGCCAATCGCCATCCCGCTTCCCAAAAACAACCCCGTACCGATTGCGCCGCCGATGGCAATCATGGCGAGCTGGCGGGTGGTTAACCCGCGCTGCAGCCCTTTTTCACGTTCCATGATGTCTTGAAATTGATTTTGATTTGCCAAGTGCACTCACTCCTTTAACCAAGCGCTTAGGCGACAACCCCGCGCTTGTTTTCGAATTTTTCGTAGCGCTTTTCTTGCATGATCGCTTTTAACACTTGCACGCTTTCCCAGACTTCGCTGTACGTCGTGTAGAAGGCAACCGGAGCCAGGCGAATGATGTTCGGCGCGCGGAAGTCCGGAATGATCCCGCCCTCTTTCAACGCCTTGCAAATTCGCACCGCTTCTTCGTGTTCCAGGCTGACGTGACCGCCGCGGCGTTCGTCCTCTGTCGGATTCGCTACGGTAAAGCCCATGCCAGCCAGCTCCACTTCCATCAAATCCATCATGTATCTCGTAAGCTTGAGCGACTTTTCGCGGAGCTTCTCGATCGGCACTTCCTGGAACATTTCCAGCGAACCGAGCAGCGGTGCGACGCTTAGCATGTTCGGCGTTCCCAATTGATAGGCACCAGCCGTCTCGCAGACGTCCAGCGTATGTTCCATATCGAACTGTTTGTCTTTTTTCGAGCTGTACCAGCCTGTCAATCCCGGTACTCTGCCAAAATGCTTGCGGTTGACATACAGGCTTCCTACGCAGCCAGGGCCGCCGTTCAGGTACTTGTAGTTGCACCAGTAAGCGAAATCCACTTCCCACTTGCTGAAGTAGTGCGGGATGGCTCCTACCGAGTGGCAGCCGTCAAAGCCGATCAGGATGCCTCTCTCGTGAGCTGCTTTGGTCAGACGTTCGATATCGAGCAGTTGTCCGCTGCGGTAGAGCACAGTCGGCAAAATGACGAGTGCGACTTCCTCTGTCATCGCGCTGATAATGTCGTCTTCTTCAATGAGACGGCCGTCCCGGGAAGCGATGCGAACCAGCTGTTCATCCGGATTCAAGCCGTGCAGTTTGATTTGGCTTTGCAGGGCGTAAATGTCGGTCGGGAAGTCAAGCTCTGTCGCAATGATTTTCGTTCTTTTCCCTTGCGGCTGATAAAAAGTCGCTGCCAACTGATGCAAGTTGACGGTGGTAGAACCAGTCACAATGACTTCCTCCGGTTCAGCCCCGACGAGCGACGCACTCATTTCCCCCAATTTTTCTGGCAGGAAAAACCACGGATGCTGTCCTGTCGTCCAACCGTCAATGCCAAGCTCTTTCCAAGAAAGCATGATGTCCTGCAAGCTTTTCTCTGCTCGTTTTGACATAAGTCCCAGCGAATTGCCATCCAGGTACATGGCAGGCAGCAAGTAAAACTCTTCGCGGTATTTTGTCAACTCGTCCTGGGCATCCAGCTGTTGGGCGTAGCTTTGTGTTAGTGGGATAGATGATTGAGACATGAGTGACCTCCTTGATTTTCCGTTACAGGGAACGGGATTGTTCTTTTGTGACTCCCCCCGCGCCCCAGTGGGAAGGGGGAACCTCTGTTACCAGTACACGGACTTGCTCCGGCTTCACCTGCAAGCTATCTGTGATGGCTTGAGTAACGCCCTCAATCATTTGTCTGATCTGTTCTTTGTCTCGGCCTTCCAGGATGGACACCTGTACGATTGGCATGAACATCACCTCTGTCTTTTCAACAAGCTGTAAAGCCGCTGCCTCGGTTGACTATGTTGCCGGTCTACGCCTGGCAGCCGAAGGAGACACTGCCCAAACCGTCGACCGTCACGGTAATGACGTCACCCGGTTCAAAGGCAATCGCTTCTGTGATCGCACCGGACAACACAATCTGGCCTTTTTTCAAACCAAGTCCGCGCTCGCCCAGCTTGTTGACTGCCCAGGCCATTGCCGCTGCCGGCGATCCCAGCACGGCCGCTCCGGAGCCTGTCGTCTGAGTCACGCCATTTTTGCTCATGACCACACCTGTTAACGCGAGATCAAATTCGTGGGGCGATACCCATTTGCTGCCTACCAGAAAAGCGGAAGAAGAGCAATTGTCCGCCACGACATCCGGGAGGGTGAAACGGAAATTTTCATAGCGGCTGTCGATGATTTCGATGGCTGGCGCGACATAGCGCGTGGCGCGCAGCACATCTTCGGCCGTCACGGCTGTTCCCGCCAAATCTTCGCCCATGAGAAACGCGATTTCCGGCTCTGCCTTGGGATGGATGAAGCGTTGGCAGGAAAGCGGCTCCCACTCCAGCGCGAGCATCCCGTCTGTCAGGTAGCCGTAAATGGCTTCGTGCACCCCCATCATTTGCTGCTTGGCCCTGCTGGTCAATCCCAGCTTCAAGCCGATGCAGCGCTCACCATCAGCTTCCATTCGCGCAATCAGCTGCGCTTGAATCTCATAGGCAGTCTCGATGGGCAAGTCAGGGTACTTCGCCGTCAGCTTTTCCACCTCACGCCGTTCCCGTTGTGCCCTAAGTAAATATTCGACCAGCTCGCTTTGCACTTCCTGCGTCACTGTCATCTGTCATCCCCCTGCCTTTTGCAACTTCGCCAGTTCAGCCGCGACATCGATGATCATGTCTTCCTGTCCGCCGACGGCTTTGCGCCTGCCTACTTCCAGCAAAATGTCGCGCGGATCGACGCCAAACCGTTTTCCCGCCCGCTCTGCGTGCAAAAGGAAGCTGGAGTAAACTCCGGCATAGCCCATCACGAGGCTGCCCTTGCGGATTTCCTGGGAGTGCGGCATGATCGGGCCAACGATCTCTTCGGCGACGTCCATCAGTTTGTACAAATCAATCCCGATGTCCATTCCCATGCGATCCAGCACCGCAATCAACACTTCCGTCTGTGCGTTGCCCGCTCCGGCTCCCAGACAGCGGAGACTGCCGTCAATCCGGGTCGCCCCTTCCTCCAGCGCAACCAAAGTGTTGGCGATCGCCACCGACAAGTTGTTATGCGCGTGAAAGCCGATTTCGATGTCCAGCGATTGGCGCAGCGCGCGAATGCGTTCCCGTACCTGATCAGGCAAAAGCGCTCCCGCCGAATCGGTCACGTATACCGCCTCGGCACCGTAGCTCTGCATCAGCTTCGCTTGCTCGACCAGCTTTTCGACCGGGGCAGAGTGGGCCATCATCAAGAAGCCGCACACTTCCATTCCCAGCTCGCGCGCAATGTGAATGTGCTGGGCAGATACATCGGCTTCCGTCACATGGGTCGCTACCCGAACCAGTCCCGCCCCGCGGTTTTGCGCTTCCTTCAGTTCATGTACCGTACCGATGCCCGGTATGAGCAACACCGCGACTTTCGCTTGTTTGCACGAAGCAACTGCCGCTTCAATCAGTTCCATCTCACCGACGAGAGAGCGTCCGTACTGGATCGTCGAACCGCCCAGACCGTCTCCGTGGCTGACTTCGATGTAAGGGACGCCTGCATCGTCCAGCCCTTTGGCGACAGCCTGCACCTGCTCGCGCGTGAACTGATGGGCAACGACGTGGCTGCCGTCGCGCAAGCAAACCTCTGTTATTTTGATTGGTTTATCGCTATTCCGTTCCAAGGCTAACCCCTCTCCCATCCAAAAGATGACGGGCGACCTCTTCTCCCACCCGCACGGCCGCGGCCGTCATGATGTCCAAATTGCCTGCGTAAGGCGGGAAATAATCTCCCGCACCCTCGACCTCCAGGAACACGGTTACGCGATTTTCTTCAAACAGCGGCTCCTGCTTCAATCGGTAGCCAGGAACGTACTGTCTCACTTGCTCGACCATTTCCGCAATCGACTGGCGGATCGCCGCCTGATCCATCTGCTTGACTTCGCAATACACCGTGTCGCGCATCAAAATGGGCGGTTCCGCAGGATTGAGGATGATGAGCGCCTTGCCTTGATCCGCTCCCCCGACTTGCTCCAGTCCTTGGCGAGTCGTCACGGTAAACTCGTCGATATTGGCACGCGTTCCCGGGCCTGCGCTTTTGCTGGCAATCGTCGCCACGATTTCCGCATAGCTGACATCGGCTACCCGGTTGATCGCATAGACGATCGGGATCGTCGCCTGACCGCCACAAGTGATCATGTTGACGTTGGCTGTTTCTTTTTCCAGCTGCTCCTGCAGATTTACCACCGGACAGACGAAGGGGCCGCGAGCTGCCGGAGTCAGGTCAATCGCTACCTTGCCCAGCTCCTTCAGCGCTTTTGCGTGACGCACGTGCGCTTTTGCCGAGGTGGCATCAAACACGATCTCCGCCATGTCAGGCTGATCTACAATCGCCTGTATCCCGTTGGCAAATACCGCATATCCCCGCTCTTTTGCCCGCTGTAAACCATCCGAGTCGGGATCAATCCCGATGACGGCTGCGATCTCGATTTCCCTGCTTCTCTCCAACTTGTACATCAGGTCGGTCCCGATGTTTCCTGAACCCAAGATGGCCGCCTTGATTTTTCTCACAGTATGTCTCCTCTCTAACGAAACGTCACGGTTACGGCACCCAATGCGCCAAAGCTGGCCGTGACGACATCTCCCTCTTGAACAGCGACAGCAGCAGACAGCGCTCCCGGCAAAATCAGTTCGCCCGCCTTCAGGCTGATGCCAAATTCATGCAGCTTGTTTGCCAGCCAGGCCACTGCGTGCGCCGGATGACCGAGCGCCGCTGCTCCTGCTCCATTTCCCACTTCAAGCTCATTTTTGTACATCGCCATTCCCACGCTGCGCAAATCCAGACCCGCCAGGCGCGTGCGCTGATCGCCGACCACGACAAGCGCCGAGGAACCGTTGTCCGCTACCGTATCGACGAGCTTGATCTTCCAGTCGGCAATCCGGCTGTCGATGATCTCCAGCGTCGGCACCACATATTCGGTCGCCATCAGCACGTCGAGATAGTTGACGTTTGGCCCCTGCAAATCCGCTCCGAGCACGAAGCCGATCTCCGCCTCCACTTTCGGAAGCAAAAGCCTGTTCACCTCGACAGTCCCGTTGTTTGACACCAGCATGTTGTCGAGCAAATGACCGTAATCCGGCTCATTCACACCGAGCATCCGCTGCATCGCCAGGCTGGTCAGCCCGACTTTTTTGCCGATGACTGCCCGACCGCTGTCGAGCTTTTTCTCCAACACCTTGAGCTGGATGCGATACGCATCGCTTGCCTCCAAGCCTGCAAAGCGTTCCGTTATCGGCGCCACTGGCTGGCAGCTTTGCTCGGCCGCCAGCAGTTCTTGCGCGATTGTCTCCACTAAGCTCCCCATCTTCTGACCACCTTTCGACTCTCCCCGCTGCCTACAGCTTCATCGTCACGGTTTTGGCTTCGGTATAAAATTCAAAGCTGTGGCGTCCGCCTTCCCGGCCGATTCCGCTCGCTTTCGATCCGCCAAAAGGCGTGCGCAGGTCGCGGACGTACCAGCAATTGATCCACAACAAGCCCGAGTTGATGCCTGCCGCGACGCGGTGCGCCCGGCGCAAGTCGTTCGTCCAGACCACCCCTGCCAGTCCGTAGATGGAATCGTTGGCGATCCGGATCGCGTCTTCTTCTGTTTTGAACGGGATGACGACCAGTACCGGGCCGAAAATCTCTTCCTGGGCCACCCGCATTTTGTTATCGACATCGTACAGGACGGTCGGCTCGTAAAAATTGCCTTTGTCCAGGCCCGCTACGCGCTTGCCGCCATGTGCCAGCTTCGCCCCTTCGGCCAAGCCAATCTGCACGTACTCATCGACGGTTTCCAGATGGCTTTTGGAGACGAGCGCGCCCATGTCTGTGTCTGGAGCCAGCGGATCGCCGACTTTGATCTTCTGCACGGCGGCCACGAACTTTTCCAAAAATGGCTCGTACACCGTCTCTTGCACCAAAAGTCTGGAGCCAGCCAGGCAAATCTCGCCCTGATTGCGGAAAATCGCTTCTACGGAGCCTTTTACCGCTTCGTCCAGGTCCGCGTCCGCAAACACGATGTTCGCCGATTTTCCGCCCAGCTCCAAAGAGACGGGAATCAGCTCGGCGGCTGCGTTTTTCATGATCGTTTTGCCTGTCGTCGTCTCGCCGACAAACGAGATGCGGCGCACATGCGGGTTGGTGGTCATGGCCGTCCCGACCGTTCCGCCTGGTCCCGTCAAAATATTCAGAACGCCAGCAGGAAGGCCAGCTTCGTTGGCGATCTCACCGAGCATGAGTGCCGACAAGGGCGTATACGACGCCGGTTTGACCACGACGGTATTGCCTGCCGCCAGCGCCGCAGAAGCTTTCCACGTCATCTGCATGAACGGCAAATTCCACGGGATGATCAGGCTGGTCACGCCTGCCGGAGCGTATTTGGCGTACGACATGAAGTTGCCTTTGTCGTAGTGCTCATGGTGGACATACTTCGCCATTTCCGCAAAGAACCACAGGTTTTGCGCCGCTCGCGGGATATCGAAGCCAAGGCTTTCCTTGATCGGTTTGCCGACATCGAGCGTTTCGACTGTCGCCAGCTCTTCCACGCGTTCCATCACCAGATCAGACATCCGGCACAAAATTTCCGCGCGTTCCTCGGCCGATTTTTTGCTCCACACGCCGCTCTCAAAAGCAGCCTGTGCTACTTCAATCGTCCTGTTTGTATCGTGTACGTCTGCGCAAGCCACTTCCGCCAGCTTCTCGCCCGTGGCCGGATTGATCGTGTCAAACGTTTCGCCGGACTGCGCATCGACGTACTCGCCGTTGATAAACAGCTTGGCATTTTTCACGTGAATGCTGTTCATAGTTCCCTCCTGCCTAGTCCTCGATCTCCAGTACCATCTCGATTTCGACTGCCGTATTGTTCGGAAGCTGGGCCATGCCTACCGCAGAGCGACCGTGCTTGCCCGCCTCGCCAAAGACGGCAACCAACAGATCGGAAGCACCGTTCATCACTTTCGGCTGGTCGGTAAACTCTTCCGTCGAATTGACAAATCCCAATATTTTGACGACTCTTTTCACTTTTCCCAGATCGCCAAGCTCCGCCTTGACCGCCGCAAGCACGTTCAGCATGGACTGACGGGCTGCCAGGTAGCCTTCCTCGACGGTCAAGTCTCTTCCCAGCTTGCCTTTGTACTGATCCACTCCCTGTCCTGCCGTAAACAACAGATTGCCTGTGCGGACGCAAGCTACGTAGTTGCCCACTGGCGTACGGAGCTGCGGAAGCGAAAGCTGCAAGGCAGCAAGATTTTCCTCCGGTGTCTTTGTCTGTTCTCCCACTCCTACCTCTCCTCTCACACTTTCAAAAATCTCAATGCATTGCCGCCGAGCATGGCGACTTTTTGTTCTTCTGTCAGCCCTGGCGTCTCGTCGATGACTTTGCCCGGCGGAAGCTCGCGCAGCAAGAACGGATAGTCGGTGCCCATGACGATTTTTTCGTGGCCGAACCTTTCGATCAAAAGCCGGATATTCAACGGCTCGTAGTTCAGCGAGTCGAAGTAAAAGTTTTGTGTGTAATGGCTCGGCGGACGCTCCGTCACGCGCAGGTGCGGCCACACGTTCCAGCCTTGGTCGAGACGCGGCAGGATGTACGGAAAAGAACCGCCACCGTGCGCAAAGCAGACGCGCAAATTCGGGAATTTCTCGATGACCCCGCCGCCGACCAGACTCGCTGCGGCAAGCGCGGTTTCGCTCGGCATTCCGACGGTGTACATGAAGTTGTGGCGCGGCATCCGCTCCCGGCCCAGCGTCTCCCACGGGTGGACAAACAGCGGCACGTCCCACTTCTCGCACATCTCAAAAAACGGCAGGAAGGCTGGATCGTCGAGGTTTTGCCCGTTGATGTTCGAACCGATCTCGATCCCTTTCAGCCCTAGTTGATGAATGCAGCGATCCATCTCGCGAATCGAGCTTTCCACATCTTGCAAAGGAACGGTTCCGAGTCCGATGAACCTGTCGGGATATTGACGCACTGTATCGGCGATAAAGTCGTTTTGCAGGCGGGCCATCGCTTCTGCCGCCTCGCTCGGCGCCCAATAGGAAAAGGTGACGGGAATCGGCGAGAGCACTTGCATGTCCACGCCTTCCGCGATCATGTCCGCGATCCGCTTTTGCGGGTCCCAGCACTGATCGGTAATCTCCCGAAACAGCTTTCCGCCGACCATGATGTTCGCTCCGCACGAGCATGTCGGCTGCAGGGTCGGCCAACGCTCTCCGCCGTATTTTTGCGAAAAGTCAGGCAAATCTACCGGGATGATATGCGTGTGAAAATCTATTCTGGCTGCCATTCTTTCACTTCCTCCGACGCTACATGACCGCAGTTTTTGCATGTGCGCAAATCTTCGCTACCGTTGAAAGTATGGATCGCTTCTTTCACCTGTTTTTCGATATCTGTCAGCTGCACGCGGGTGCGGTGCATCTCCTGGTCGCACTTCTCGCAAAACCAGACGAAATCTTCCAGCTCGCCTTCATCCCGGTTGCGCTCGATGACCAACCCGATCGTGTCTGCTACACGGTGCGGGGAATGCGGAACATTCGCTGGCAACAGGAACATTTCTCCCTCGCGTACCGTGATGACCTCGCGCTTGCCTTCGGCGTTGATGATTTCCACGTAGCAGTCGCCCTTCAGCTGATAAAAAATTTCCTCGGACGGATCGACGTGGAAGTCGCGGCGTTTGTTTGGCCCGCCCAGCACCATCATCATCAGCTCGGCGTCCTTCCAGACGACTTTGTTGTTGACAGGCGGTTTCAGGCTGTCTTTATTCTCATCGATGAACTTCCAAATATTTATTGGTTTTGTGATAGTGCTCATATCGGACACGCTCCTTTTCGTATTTGAAAAATGATTCTCTCACCAATTGCAGGAGGTTTGAGTATGGTTGGCGAATGGTTCTCAGATAGACTTCTCTTTGTGGTGTTTTCGGCTGGCCGCTTGAAAACTGCTCCAACAAGGGGGAAGTCTCTTTTTGTTGCCCATCAGCCTCGATACCCAAACCGTCTGGAAACCGCCAGCGCAGCTTGCTTGACTTCGTGAATAAACGTCGCCATTTTGTCGTCGGAGAAGCGATGTTTGGGACCGGCGCAGCTTATGGAGGCGATCACTTTCCCTTCATGGTTGAAAATCGGCGCTGCCACGCATTTCAGGCCGATCTCGATCTCTTCGTCGTCGATGGCGTACCCTTGCTCGCGAATTTTGCCCAGCTCTTGCTTGATCGCGTCCGGATCAGTCAGCGTAAACGGCGTGAATGCCGTCATCTCCGCTTCTTGCAAAATGCGATCCACGGTCGCCTCATCCAAGTAAGCGAACAGCGCTTTCCCTACCCCTGTGCAATACATGGGAGCGCGCTTCCCCAGCATGGAGTACATCCGCAGGGCAGCAGGCCCTTCCACTTTTTCCACGTACACCACTTCGTCCTTGTCGAGCACGACCAGGTGAACCGTCTCTTGCAATTTCGCGACCAACTCTTGAATGATCGGGTAGGCGAGATTGCGCAGCTCCATGCCGCTGCCAACCAGGTTCCCCAGCTCGAACAGACGCAGTCCGAGCTTGTACTTTTGATCGGTCGGCTTTTGCTCCAGGTACCCTCTGTGCTCCAAGGTTTTGATCAAGCCGTGAACCGTGCTCTTCGAGAGTTGCAGCCGATCACTGATCTCCTTGACGCTCAGCTCCTGCTGCGCGAGGGAAAACAGCTCCAAAATATCGATGGCTCGATCCACAGATTGGATAAACTTTTCGCTCATGATCCCTCCTGTTCGTTCGATATTATCGAACGCCATTCGATAATGTTGATTACATTTTTTATTATAGGCTCGATTTCCCAAATGCGCAACATACAATTTAGAGTTTTCTGTCATTTATGCGTTTTCATTATGGGAAAACAAAAAAAGAACCTCGCGTCATTCGTTGCACACGAGGTTCTTGCCTTATTGTCTGCCGATCCAGACGACCAGCGCGATTTGCAATAGACAAAACAGTGGGACAAAAAACAGGAAGGAGGCATGCCGGGTTTTGTGGCGGTGCAACAGCATCCCCGCCAGTGCCCCCGGTCCTCCTCCGAGAAAAGCGACGAGCAGAAGGCTGGCCTCGGGAATCCGCCAGCTTTTCCTTTTTGCCAGACGCTTGTCCGTGTACATCAGAAACCAGGCGTAGCCGTTCACAATCAGAGCGCCCGCTGCCGTGACAAACGGCTCGAAGCTGAAATACCCTCCGAGCACCAGCAGCCAGGCGAGCGCAAGCACCAGATTGCGATTGCGCCTGTGCGTTGCCACTTGTTCCAGTCTCATCGCTTATTCTCCTTTGGCCCGATACGCGCGATTGCTGATGATGAGCTTGCGCACGATCAACCAGGCGGCCAGTCCCACCACGACGACCAGCAACGCGTAAAACCCGTACTGGCGAATCATCCCGATAATCGCCTCTACGTTGTTTCCGAATACATAGCCGAGAAAGTAAAAAGCAATCGTCCAGACAAGCCCGATCGGATACGACAGCAAGGCATAGCGGCGGTACGTCATGCCTCCCAGCGCCACCAAATAAGGCACGACGTGGCGGACAACCGGAAAGAGATAGCTGATGCACAAGGCTGTCGTGCCGTATTTCTCCAGCAAGCCTGTCGATCGCTCTACAGCATGTCTCATCTTTTCGCTTTTGGACAGCCATTGCAAGATCGGCTTCCCAAAGTATTTTCCTAATAAAAAACCTATGGTCAATCCGGAGGCAACTCCCATGTACCCGGCCAAAAACGAGTAGAACGGGTCCAATAGGCCAATCGAGGCGAGAAAACCTCCCGTGGCGACGACCAGCTCATCCGGGATGGGCAAGCCGACAATCCCCAGCCAGAGCAGGAAAAAAATCGCAACGTAGCCGTATTGTTCGATGATTGACATCAGCAGGTTGATTTCCATGAGGCAAAATCCCCTATCTTTGCCACTGGCGGCAAAATTTCAGTCGACGGGCAGTGGCTGCGCGCAGTATGTGACTCTTAGTTATTACGTGTGAACATGCAAAAAGGTACTTGTCTATTTTGCAATAGATGAACCATTTTTATCAAGCGAAGAAATCATGGACAACTCGACGCGCCGATCAACCAAGGTGTTTGAGCGCCTCTCGCTTGCTCAGGTTCGACAGCACAGTCCTTTCTGCAAAGCCACGCACTGCTTCGGGTTCTGTTTTAGCGTATTCCCTCAGGGACCAGCCTATCGCTTTTTGAATGAAAAATTGGTTGGACGCTGCACACGACTCGATCAAGGAAAACAGCAGCTCTTGATCGGTCTTGGCCTTATAAGACAGCTGGAACAGGATCGCTGTTCGCGCAAGCCAGATGTCGTCTCCTTGCACCCACGCTGTCACATTCGGCCGGATCAGCTCGGGATAGAGGGAAAACAGCTTGCCTGTGGTATGAGCCGCCAAATAGTCGACCGTGTCCCACCACGACTTTGTAGTAATCCAGTGGACGATCCACGGCAGATGCTCAGGTGTCAGCTGCTTTTTTCGCTTCTCCAGCAAGTCCATCGCCACGTATTGATACTCGCGCTCAGCCAGCAGCGTGAACGGCAGAAGTGACGACAGCAAAATCGTTCGTTTCTTCTTTTTTATACGGATAGTACACGACAAGGGTAAAATCGCCTTCGATGATCTCTCCGGTTCTCATCCACTTCTCCACATCGAAGGTCACTTTTGCCGTTACGGTGTGCTTGAAGTAGTCTTTTTCCAGCGCAGCATGTGCGGCAAAGTCTTCGCGCAAACGGTCGCGCTGCTCGTAAACGGCAGCATACGTCAGCTGCATCGCTTCCTTGTCCATGACATCCTCCCACCACAGCTTGCGCGGGCGATGCTTCTGGTTGCGCAGGTAGTCGAATTTCATCAGGCTGAGCACGTGTTCCAGCCCTTCGACCTTTTGCTGCTCCAAAAAGGACTGCAAGCGAGTGAACAAATCTTCCAGCTGATGCCCGATGCGGCTCCAGCCTTGCTTTTCCCAATAGTCGCCAAACGTCTGGAAGAAGTCAAACGCCGTCTCAAACTGATTGGCCAAAAGCCATTCCAAGGTCAGATCCATCCGGTGCGCGTTCCAGTATTTCTCCAGCACGTCCTCCACCCGCTTGATCTTCTGCATATCCGCAAAAGACAGCACGTTGTTGCCCAAAATCTCGTAAGGCGCTTCATCCATAAACACATAGCCGTGTTGGGCAGCGCGCGCCCGCACTCCGGTTCCGCGCAGCATTTTCAAAAAGCCGAGCTGAAGCTCCTCCGGACGCAGGGCAAACACATCGTTGAACGTCTTGCGGAAGGAGTGATAGTCTTCCTCCGGCAAGCCCGCGATCAAATCGAGATGCTGGTCGATCTTCTTCGATTCCTTGATTTGCGTAACCGTTCTGGACAGACGGTCGAAGCGCTGGATGCGCTGCACCAGGCGGTTTGTTTCGTCATTGGTAGACTGGACGCCGATCTCGAAGCGGAAAATCCCCGGAGGCGCATTTTCCGTCAAAAAGTCCAGGACGTCCGCACGCAAAATGTCTGCCGTAATCTCGAACTGAAAAACGGTGCCGTTGTGATTGTCGATAAGGAACTGGAAAATCTCCAACGCATACTTTTTATTGATATTAAACGTACGGTCAACGAACTTAATCGTTTTGATGCCATGCTGAATCAATCGCAGCAAGTCTTCCTTCACCCGCTCCAGGCTGAAGTAGCGCACGCCATCTTCAATAGAAGAAAGACAGTACTGACACTTGAACGGACACCCCCGGGATGCCTCGAAATAGACGACGCGGTTGTTCAGTTCGTCGAGATGATCCACAAATGGCGACGGAATCGCATCCATCTCTTCAATCTGTGCTCTCGGCATGGAAAAGCGAACGTACTCGTCGTCGCGATAGGCGATTCCCGCTACATCCCGCAGGCGAGGAGGCTGACCGCTGTTTTTCGCCTCCTGATAGGTTTGCAGCAGCGCAAGAAAAGTCTGCTCCCCTTCTCCGATGGCGATGACATCAATCTCCGGATGCTTTTTCATCCATTCATCCGCATCGTAAGTCACTTCCGGCCCTCCGAGGATCACTGGAACATCGGGACATATTTTTTTCAATGTGCGGATCACGTCCAACGTCTCGCGGATGTTCCAGATATAACAGGAAAAGGCGACGAGATCGGGCTGTCGCTTGTAGATGTCCGCCACGATGTTGAGCGTCACGTCGTTGATCGTATACTCCACCAGCTCGATGCCCGGAAAAGCTTCCTGGGCGTAGCTGCGCAAATAGCGCAAAGCCAGTGAGGAGTGAATGAACTTGGCATTTAAGGTCGATAATACAATCTTCATGAATGAGTCTACTCTCCTTGCACAATCCGGCCATGCCACCAACCATCTGTGCTGCGACAGTCGGTGGAAAACCGAGCGATTTCCTTTCGTAACAGTACCACACGAGACAAGAACACGGCAAATCCTGTTCTGATCAGCGATTCAACTCTCGCACGACATGACCAAGTTCCGGCACGATCAGGCGATTCATCGCCAGCTTGACAGCACCTGTCGACCCAGGCGTGGAGAAGATCATTTTTCCTCCCCGGGTGCCCGCGACTGCGCGACTGAGCATGGCCGCCGATCCGATATCTTCCGTAAAGCTCAGCATCCGAAACAGCTCGCCAAAGCCGGGCATTTCTTTTTCCAGCAAGCCGTGCACCGCTTCGAACGTGTTGTCGCGCGGCGATATGCCTGTCCCGCCGTTGAGCAAAATGACCTGCACGTCCGGATGCGCCACTCCTGCTTCGATAGCTGCGATCACCTCGGCAGGCTCGTCCTTCACGATCTGGTACAGGGCAACGTGATGACCTGCTTCGCCCACCAGTTGCTTCATTAATTGTCCGCTCTTGTCTGTCTCTTCGGTTCGCGTATCTGACACGGTGATGACCATGCACGTTACGTGTTTGGGCGACAATGCCTTGTGCTCCTGTGTGCTCATTTTGCGTCCTCCCCTTTTCCTGCTGGCGCATTTTCTCTCATTCTACCATTTTCCCTCAATCCGGTACGGCTCAACCGCGCGATTTCCGTGAAAACCTCTCGACGTTTTTCACACTTCTGCTACCCGAGATGGCGCGGTTTTCGATATAATGCTGATGACAGCTATTTTCGACAGACAAGGAGGCGTCCCCGGATGGCAGAACGCCCATTTTTTTCGTTCCATTTTCACAAGCAATCCCACACGCCCATTTATGTGCAACTAGCCGAGCAACTGAAAACAGCTATTCTGCGCGGGGCCTTTCTTGTAGACGGTCAGCAGTTGATTTCCCTTCGCGATATGAAAACCGTCAGCGGCTGCTCGCTGGAAACCGTCAAAAAAGCATACGATCACCTCGCATTGGAAGGCTGGCTGGAGGCGGTGCACGGCAAAGGCTACTACTTGACGCAACTGGCAAAAGAAGCGCGTCTGGAAAGCCGCCTGCCGCTCACCGACATTCCGATCGCTTCGCTCGCCGACTCTTCTCCCCGCCCTGGCGAAGAGCTGGTCAAGCGACTGCGCGGCGCCTTTTACGAGAGCTTGGCCGTACTGGACGAACCTTCGGCGCAAAAGAAACTCCGCCGCGCCCAAGCCGCCAAAGTATTTGCCGATCACCTGAGCAGAAGAGGCTTGCCGCACTCCCCTGAACGCGTGCTGCTGTTCAACCGGAGTACGAGCGGGTTCGCCTTTCTCGCCCAGCGCATCATGAATCCGCGCGATGTCGTCTACGTGGAGGAATACAGCTACCCCGTCTTTTTGCGCTTGCTCAGTCAGTGCGGCATCACGGTGCGTCCGATTCGGCTCGACGACGAAGGAGTCAGCATAGAAGCACTCGATCAGGAACAGGAGCACTACCCGGCCAACTGGCTCTTGATCAATCCGCACTATCATTTTCCTACCGGGATCAGCTACTCGCTGAAACGCAAGGAAGAACTGCTTGCCTGGGCCGAACGCCACAGCGTGCGCATCGTGGAAAACGACCACTACGGCGACTTGTGGTTCGAGGAGCCGAGCAAGCCGATTTACGAGATGGCTTTTCAGCAAAAAAGCTCTGTCGACGTGTACTACCTGCACTCTCTGTCCAAGACGCTGGCACGCGATCTGCAACTCGGCGTCCTGATGCTGCCTTCTGATTTTGCCGAAGAGGAGCTGGAGCGCTACAGACAGATTGTCTCGATGACAGGTGCGGAGCCGTCGCTCTTGGTCGTAGAGGCAGCCGTTACACTCCTCGGCGATCCCTGGTTTTACGAAAAGTATTTGCCGGATCACCGCGCTCTGTTCCAGTCCCGCTTCCTTAGGCTTTGGAAGGAAAAACAGCAGGCTTTGCCGTCCCACGCCCGGATGTATCCGATTTCCGGCGGGCTGAATACGTGGATCGAATGGGGAAATCCGACTACGAACGCCACCGAGCTGGAAGAGCGGGTCGTAACCATCCTGCGGGAAGAAGGGCTTGAGCTTACGTGCGGCCATGCTTTTCGGGTAGCTGACGAGCCTGACGACACCAAGCGCCGCCCTGCTGTCCGGTTTCCGCTCGCCCCGCTGGAGGAGCGCGAACTGAAGCACTGGCTGCATCGTCTGGGGGCCGCCCTTTTGCGGTAATTTTTTCAGGGGAAACGCCATACTAAGGAAATACCGAGTTTTTCTCGCATCAAACCATTCACAATCGTATAAAGAAGTCGAGGTATGACCTACATGATCAGAAAATGGACTGACAAGCTACAGCTTGATCCCCCGAAAACACTCGTCCTTGGGTTCGCCCTGATTATCCTTCTCGGCACATTCCTGTTGACCCTGCCGAGCGCTACCGTCAACGGACAAGGACTGCCGTGGCTTGATTCTCTGTTCACCGCCACTTCGGCCACCTGCGTGACAGGTCTGGTCGTCGTGGACACCGGAACGACCTTTACGACTTTCGGTCAGATGGTCATCCTCTCGCTTATCCAAATTGGCGGTCTTGGCTTCATGACCGTCGCCACTTTCTTTTCCTTGATCATGCGCAAAAAAATCTCGTTGCGCGAGCGGCTGATCTTGCAAGAGTCGCTGAACCAGATGACGATGGAAGGCGTCGTCCGTCTGGCCAAAATGATCCTGATTTTCACCGCGCTGGCAGAGCTGATCGGCGGGGTTTTGCTTTCGATCCGGTTCGCCTTCGACTTTCCTTTGCCAAAAGCGATCTACTTTGGCTTTTTTCACGCCATCTCCAATTTCAACAACGCCGGCTTTGACTTGATGGGCGACTTCGCCAGCCTGACGGGCTATGTAGACGATCCGCTCGTCACGCTCGTCGTATGCTTATTGATTATTCTCGGCGGGATTGGCTTTATCGTCGTCAGCGATCTGTACGAATATCGCCATACGCGCCGCCTGTCGCTGCATACCAAAGTCGTCCTGTCCACGACTGCCCTCTTGGTGCTGGGCGGTACGGTGCTGATCTTCATTTTGGAGTATACGAACCCGAAAACGTTGCAGCCGCTCTCCATGCTCGGAAAAGTGCTCGGCTCGCTCTATCAGTCTGTGACGGCGCGAACGGCCGGGTCGAACACGCTGAGCATCGGCGACATGCGCCAGTCTTCGCTGTTCCTGATCATTTTGCTGATGTTCATCGGGGCTTCTCCCGGTTCCACCGGGGGCGGGATCAAGACGACGACGTTTGCCACGCTCATCGGTGCGGTCATCGCCCAGATCAAAGGGAAGGAAGACGTCATCTTTTTCCGGCAACGCATTTTGCCGCACATGATTTACAAGTCGCTGACCGTGACCATGACCGGGTTGTTCATCGTCATGGCCGTCACGATGGCTCTGTCCATTACGGAAGCAGGCGCACGTTTTGAAATGATTTTGTTCGAAGTCACGTCCGCTTTCGCCACGACCGGGTTATCGATGGGGCTGACCCCCAGTCTCTCCCCGATCGGCAAAACGCTGATCATTTTGACGATGTTCGCAGGACGGGTCGGGCCGCTGACGATCGCATTCGCGCTGGCCCAACGCAGGCAGAAAGAATACTTCCGCTATCCAAAAGGCAAAATCACGATCGGTTGAATGAACGAACGAAAACCCTGCCAGTTGTCCATTGGGACGCTGCGGCAGGGTTTTTCATCTTTTTCGTGCTTTTGCTTACTTATGCTGCAACTGTTTGGACAGCTCGTCGCGAACCAGTTGGCCCATTGCCACGGTGCCAATCGCTTTGCTCGGATCTGCTGCGATATCGCCTGTGCGGTGTCCGGCCTCAAGAACGGCCCACACGGCATTCTCGACCGCTGCCGCAGCCTCATCCATGCCGAGCGAGAGGCGAAGCATCATCGCTACGGAAAGAATCGTCGCCAGCGGATTGGCAATGCCTTTTCCGGCAATATCAGGCGCGGAGCCGTGCACAGGTTCGTACAGACCGAAGCTTCCCGCTGCCAGACTGGCAGAAGCGAGCATTCCGATCGATCCGGTCAGCATAGCCGCCTGATCGCTCAAAATGTCTCCAAACATGTTTTCCGTCACGATGACGTCAAACTGCTTCGGTGCGCGAACAAGCTGCATCGCGCACGAATCGACCAGCTGATGCGACAGCTCTACATCAGGGTAGTCGGCTGCAACGCGTTCGGCTACTTTGCGCCAGAGGCGGGAGCTTTCCAGGACGTTCGCTTTGTCGACGGAGACGAGACGTTTTTGACGCTTGCGGGCGATATCGAAGCCCACGCGGATGATTCGCTCCACTTCGGCTTCGTTGTAGATGCACTGATCTTCCGCTACTTCTCCGTTCGGGCCGTCGTAGCGCTTTTTCTCCCCGAAGTAAATGCCGCCAGTCAGCTCGCGCACGACAATCAGGTCTACGCCGGAAACCACTTCAGGCTTGAGCGAAGAGGCGTCGACGAGCGAGCTGTGCATGGTCGCCGGGCGAATGTTGGCAAACAATCCAAGCGCTTTGCGAATACCCAAGAGGCCAGTTTCCGGGCGCAGATGTCCCGGGTTTTGATCCCACTTCGGTCCGCCTACTGCGCCAAGCAGCACAGCGTCAGCTTGCTTCGTCAATGTGACGGTTGCTTCCGGCAAAGGAGTTCCGTCCGTGTCGATGGCAATTCCACCGATTCGGCCTTCCTCGCACGTAAATGTAACGCCTTCGCGCTCTCCTACAAGCTGAAGGACTTTGACTGCTTCCTGCATGATCTCCGGTCCGATACCGTCACCAGGAAGAACGGCGATGCGATAGTTTTTCTTCATCGTTTATCCCGCATTTCTTTTCTGTAATGGTTTTTCGTTCCTTGCTGGTTCCTGTTCCTATCCAATACGCTTTCTTTCTAGTTCACAGCCACTGGCACCGATTCCCCGCGACGCTCCAAAATTTTGTTGATGGCGCGTATATAGGCAATCGCGCTCGCTTCCAGCACGTCCGTACTGACTCCACGGCCCGTAACCGTCAGCTCGCCCTGTTGCAGACGGACATACACTTCGCCGAGCGCATCCTGGCCGTGCGTTACCGAAAGAATTTTGTAGTCAATCAAAGTGACTTCTTCTCCAGTCGCACGGTCGATCGCTTTGTAGATCGCATCGACAGAACCATTGCCAATCGCTGCCTCTTCTACGACCGAATCGTCAGCCCGCTTGAGACGAACGCTGGCGGTCGGCACGGAAATGTTGCCGTAGGCGAGTTGAACCGATTCCAGCTGGAACGCTTCCTGGCCGCGAACGATTTTGGTATCGATCAAGGCAAGAATGTCGTCGTCCGTAATTTCCTTTTTCTTGTCGCACAATGCTTTGAATGCGGCAAAAGCGGCGTTTACTTCCTCTTGGTCGAGGTGGTAGCCCAGTTCCACCAGCTTTTCCTTGAAGGCGTGGCGGCCCGAGTGCTTGCCGAGAACCAGTTTGTTTGACTTGAAGCCGACCGACTCTGGACGAATAATCTCGTAGGTGGTAACTTCCTTCAAAACGCCATCCTGATGGATACCGGATTCGTGCGCAAAAGCGTTCGCTCCTACGACGGCCTTGTTGCCCGGCACGATCATTCCGGTCAAACGGCTCACCAGCTGGCTGGTCCGCGCGATTTCCTTCAAGTGCAGCTTGGTTGTCGCCTGGTAGTAATCTTTGCGAGTCTCAAGAGCGAGCGCGACTTCTTCCAAAGCAGCGTTGCCGGCGCGTTCACCGATCCCGTTGATCGTGCCTTCCACTTGGGTCGCTCCGCCTTCTACCGCTGCCAAACTGTTCGCGACAGCCATTCCCAGGTCATCGTGGCAATGACAGCTCAGGCGGATTCCGTCTGTAGCCGGCACGCGCTTTTTCAACTCGCGGAAAATGTTTCCGTACTGATAAGGCGTCATGTAGCCAACCGTGTCCGGAATATTGACAGTCGTAGCCCCAGCCTTGATGACTGCCTCCACTACCTCGGCCAAAAAGTCGATCTCTGTACGCGCTGCATCCTCAGCAGAAAATTGTACTTCCGTGAAATACTTTTTCGCATACGTGACTGCCTCCACCGCACGAGCAAGGACTTGCTCCTTGCTCATGTTCAGTTTGTACTGGCGGTGGATCGGAGAGGTTGCAAGAAAGACGTGGAGGGATGCGTTTTGCGCGTTGCGCAGCGCTTCGTACGCCTTATCCATGTCGTCTTTGACGGCACGTGCGAGACTTACGATGGTGGAGTTTTTCACCCGCTTCGCCACTTCGGCCACAGACTTTTGGTCGCCCGGGGAAGCAGCCGCGAAGCCGGCCTCAATTCTGTTTACGCCCAGCTTTTCCAGTTGGAGGGCGATCTCCACCTTTTCGTTCGTGCTAATGTTGACGCCCGGAGACTGCTCCCCATCACGTAATGTCGTATCAAAAATCTCAATGGTCCGCATGAACTTTTCACCTCCACATTTTTTCCTACATTATATATGTCTCTTTGTAACGATCCTTATTGACCGATTTTCGCTTCTTCTTTTTTCGTGTCTTTGTTCAGCCAAGACATCATGCCGCGCAGTTGTTGACCTACTACTTCGATGCCATGTTCTGCTTCCAGACGGCGGCGGGAAGTGAAGCCAGGGCGGTTCGCTTGGTTTTCCAAGATCCAGTTGCGAGCGAAAGTACCGTCTTGGATTTCAGCCAGCACTTTTTTCATTTCTTTGCGAGTCTCGTCTGTGATGATGCGGCGGCCTGTGCTGTAGTCACCGTATTCCGCTGTGTCACTGATCGAGTAGCGCATGCGAGCCAGACCGCCCTCGTACATCAGGTCGACGATCAGCTTCAGCTCATGCAAGCACTCGAAGTAGGCGATCTCAGGGGCGTACCCTGCTTCTACCAGCGTATCGAAGCCTGCTTTTACCAGCTCGCTTGCTCCGCCACACAATACCGCTTGCTCACCGAACAGGTCTGTTTCTGTCTCTTCACGGAAGGTTGTTTCGATTACGCCTGCTTTGGTGCAACCGATTCCGCTGGAGTAGGCCAGAGCGAGGTCTTTCGCATTGCCAGTCGCATCCTGATAGATCGCGATCAGACCAGGTACGCCGAAGCCTTCTTGGTATACGCGGCGAACGAGGTGACCAGGGCTTTTCGGAGCGGACATGATGACGTCAACGTCTGCTGGCGGCACGATTTGCGCATAGTGGATGTTGAAGCCGTGGGAGAAGCACAGTGCTGCGCCGGATTTCAGGTTTGGCGCGATCTCGTCGCGGTACACTTGCGCCTGGCGCTCGTCTGGCATCAAGATTTGCACAACATCAGCGCGCTTGGTTGCTTCTGCTACCGTCAAAACTTCAAAGCCGTCTTTAGCCGCTACATCCCAGGATTTCCCGGGGCGCAGACCTACTACTACTTTATAACCGCTGTCGCGCAGGTTTTGTGCTTGCGCATGGCCTTGGCTGCCATAGCCGATGATCGCGATTGTTTTGCCACGCAGTACCTCTTTGTTTACGTCCGCTTCATAATACATTTTTACCATTTGTGTAGCCTCCCTGAAATATCGTTTAGTTTGAATTTCTATTCTGAATTTTGCAATTTAAACCGTTGCTGCGGCTGTTGCTGGAACAATACTGCGCGCCATCGCTACTGATCCGGTGCGGGTCAGTTCGAGTACCCCATAGCTTTGCAAAAGGACAAGCAGCGCGTCGATTTTTTCGGTGTCACCCGTCACTTGCACGATCAGCGAAGTCGGCCCGACATCGACGATCGCGGCGCGGAACGGCTCGACGATCCCGTTCAGCTCTGCCAGCTGGCTTGGCGAAGCACTTACCTTGATCAGCGCCAGCTCTCTGGAAACATAAGGATTTTCGCTGAGGTTCGTCACCGAGATGACATCGATCAGTTTTTGCAGCTGCTTCATCAGTTGTTGAATCTGACGGTCATCTGCGCCTGTGGTAATAATCATCCGGGACAGACCTTGTTCTTCTGTTCCGCCCACCGTGATGCTGTCGATGTTATAGCCGCGCTGCCCGAACAAGGTAGCGACTCGGGTCAAAACGCCGGGGTGATCGTTGACGAGTACGGCGATGGTATGTTGTTGCATCCTAATCGTCCCCCAATTCCATCTGATCTAATGTGTCGCCTGACGCTACCATCGGATATACGTTTTCTTCCTGCGCGACGCGGAAGTCCACTACGACTGGCCCATCATGCTTGAGCGCCTCTGCCCAAACCGCTTCCGCTTCCTCTGGTGTGGTTGCACGCAATCCTTTGACTCCGTACGCTTCCGCCAGTTTGACGAAATCCGGGCTGCACGTCAGATCGATTTGGCTGTAACGATTGTCGTAGAACAATTCCTGCCATTGGCGAACCATCCCCAAGCACTGGTTGTTCACAATCGCGACTTTCACCGGAATGTTGTACTGGGAGACAATCGCCAGCTCCTGGTTTGTCATCTGGAAGCCGCCATCGCCAACCACTGAAATTACTGTGCGATCAGGATGCGCGATCTGTGCGCCGATCGCTGCCGGGAAGCCGAAGCCCATCGTGCCGAGGCCACCGGAAGAGATAAACGAGCGCGGATGCTTGAACTTGTAGTATTGTGCTGTCCACATCTGGTGTTGTCCAACGTCTGTTGTGACGATCGCTTCCCCATCTGTGGAGCTGTACAGAAGCTCGATGACTGCTTGCGGCTTCAGCACGTCGCCGTCTTTTTTGTACTTGTACGGATACTGGGCTTGCCATTCTTTCAACTGGCTGATCCACGCTTCGGAATCGCAAGTGCGGGCAACCGGAATCGCTTTGGCCAAGGTGCTTTTGACATCTCCAGCCACCGTTACGGCTGTTTCCACGTTTTTGCCCAGCTCTGCCGGATCGATGTCGACGTGAACGATGCGAGCTTTCGGCGCAAATTCTTTTGTGCGGCCCATCGTGATCCGGTCATCGAAACGCGCGCCCAGCCCGATGACACAGTCTGCGTTCAGCAGCGCCTGGTTGGCGGTGTAGTTTCCGTGCATGCCCGGCATGGCGAGCGCCAATTCGTGCGTTCCAGGGAAACCGCCAAGACCCATGAAAGTGTTGATGACAGGGATGCGAGCCTTTTCGGCAAAAGCGAGCAGCTCTGCTTCGGCTTTCGAGGCGATGATGCCGCCGCCTGCCAAAATGACCGGGCGCTTCGCTTCGCCAATCGCGGTAACAAATGCTTGCACTTCTTCGTCTGTCGGCACGAGCGTGTCGCGGTAGCCGCGAATCTCGACTTTGTCCGGGTAGGTGAACGGCGCTGTCGCATTCGCCACATCTTTTGGAATATCGATGAGCACCGGACCCGGACGTCCTGTCGTTGCGATGTGGAACGCTTCCTTCACGATGCGCGGCAGATCGCGGATATCGCGGACGAAGTAGCTGTGCTTTGTAATCGGGATCGTGATCCCTGTAATGTTCGCTTCCTGGAACGCGTCTGTTCCGATCAACGACTGGGCTACGTTTCCGGTGATGCACACCAGCGGAACCGAGTCCATCTGGGCTGTCGCAATTCCCGTTACGAGGTTGGTCGCCCCCGGCCCGGAAGTGGCGATACATACGCCCGGTTTGCCAGTGGCGCGGGCATATCCGTCAGCAGCGTGGATAGCGCCTTGCTCATGGCGGGTCAAAATGTGCTTGAAGTAGCTCCCGTACAAGGAATCGTAGATCGGGAGAACCGCTCCGCCTGGATAGCCGAAAATGTACTCGACCTGCTCCAGGATCAAACAGCGCAGAAGCGTTTCTGCTCCTGTCACTTCCTCACCGAACTGGATCGGTGGCATGCCGTTCTTTTTCTGCAATTCGGCCATTTCAACACTCATTTCCTCTCCTCCTCCCACTTCTCAACAGGTACCTATAAACAATACCTATAGACACATAGAAAAACCCTTTCGCCCCGACACGGTTCGATTTCCATGTCTTTTGGGGCGAAAGGGTTCGCGGTACCACCCAACTTTATCGGCGCCTCACGGTCAGCCGATCTCAGCCAGTCACAATAAATGCGGACTGTAACACGCTAACGGGTGTTAATCGGTTTTGCCTACTATGTGATTTTACGCACATTTCAGCAAAACAGCTCGGAGGTGAGCAATGCAACGTACCCGATACCCGTTTCTCAGCAATCAGGGCTCTCTGTAAAAGGGGAGACGTGCACCATCCTCGTCATAGCCTGCTATTATAACAATATTTCTAATATTGTTGTTGTCAGAAAATAAAGTGTTACGTCTGATTATAGCTAGGCACTTTTGGGGTGTCAACGAAAACAAAAAGATTTTACTAGACTTTCGTCCGAACGAGTGCTCAATAGAAAATGGCGGAACGGCGCGGTTTTTGCGTGAAAGCGGATACATTTTTATTCCGGCTTGTCCCCGTTTTGGACAAGGAAACGGAACGGCACTGCCGTCCCTTCCCCCTGTTTTGGGAACACGTTTATCTCTGTTCGCGCAGACCCTCGATCAAAATGCTGGCGATTTCCGGGCGGGTAAATTCCGGGGGCGGAGTCTTGCCGCTGCGCAGCAATTCGCGCACTTTTGTCCCGGAAAGCGTCAGGTGCAAGCTCGCGTCATGCGGGCAAGTCTTCGCGGTCGCCATCCCCTGGCAAGCCGTGCAGTAAAAGCTGTGTTCGAAAAACAAAAGCTGGATACCCAGCTCGCCTGGCTCAAACGCAGAAAAGATGTGCTGCGCGTCATACGTCCCGTAGTAATCGCCGACTCCTGCATGATCGCGGCCTACGATGAAGTGCGTGCAGCCGTAGTTTTTGCGGACGAGCGCGTGAAAAACCGCCTCTCTCGGCCCCGCATAACGCATGGCTGCCGGAAAGGCGGCGAGCAGCACGCGCTGTTTCGGATAGTAATTTTCCAGCAGGGCGAGATAGCTTTTCATTCTCACTTGCGAATCGATATCGTCCGACTTCGTCTCCCCCATCAACGGGTTGAGAAACAGCCCGTCAACGATTTCCATCGCCGCTTTCTGGATGTACTCGTGCGCCCGGTGGACGGGATTTCTCGTCTGAAAGCCGACCACCGTTTTCCAGCCTTGTCTGGCAAAGCTTTCTCGCGTTTCCTCCGGCGTCAAATAATACTCGGCAAAGCGCTTTGGCCTCGGTCTTTTCAGCACTTGCACAGGACCGCCCACATACAGGCCCGGCTTCTGGGCAAGCTTCTTCACGCCCGGATGCGCCTGATCGGCCGTGCGAAATACTTGTCTCGCTTCCCGTTCCTTGTCCGGCTCATAGCAGCTTTGCACGTGAAGAACCGCATAATCCTCCCCATCCTCCCCGCGCAACAGCACCCTGTCTCCCGGCTGAATGTCCGCATACACGAGCGGATCGACAGCAAGCGTTACCGGCAAAGGCCACACTGTCCCGTCTGCGAGCCGCATCGTCTCGACGACAGAGCGGTAGTCTGCCTCGTTCATAAAGCCTGTCAGCGGCGAAAAGGCGCCAATCGCCAAACAATCGAGATCGGACAAGGTCCATTCGTCTATCGTGATCACTTTTTTGACACTTGCGTTGTCTGCCGCTTCCGCCTGGTTCACCAGCCGATTGATAAGTGTTCCGCCGTGCGGCAAGATCGTTTGCATGCCAACTCCCCCTCTTCCTCTCCTACTTGTGCAGACCGCACTCGGTCTTGTCAAAGCCGGCCCAGCGCCCTGCACGCGGATCTTGCCCCGGGAGGACAGGCCGGGTGCACACACTGCAGCCAATGCTCGGATAGTGGCGATCATGCAGCGGATTGTAAGGGACCTGATTTGCATGTATATATTCCCACACCTGATCCATCGTCCAGTCCGCAAGCGGATTAAACTTCACCAGATTGAATTTGTCATCCCATTCCACTTTTTTCGCATGGGCGCGTGTTGGCGCCTGATCGCGTCGTATTCCTGTAATCCACGCGTCGTAGCCGGACAAAACCCGCTGCAATGGCTCTACCTTGCGAATTTGGCAGCAAAGATTCGGGTCGGTTTCCCATAATTTTTCTCCATGCTTCTCTTCCTGCTCAGCCAGCGTCATCTGTGGCAACACCTGGATATACTTGGTCTGGTAACGCTCTTGCAATTTGTCCCGCGTCTCGTAGGTTTCGGCAAAATGCTTGTTCGTATCGAGATAAAAGACGGGTATGGTCGGCGCCAGTTTGTGCAACATGTCGATCAGCACCACATCTTCAGCACCAAAGCTTGAGGCGAGGACGAGATTGCCTGCGAAGTTTTCTACCGCCAGAACCAGCACATCCTGTGGCAATTTGGCTTCCATCCGGTATGCCCATACCTGCAATTCCTCATCCGCCATCCTCTGGCGATTGCTCATCAGCGAAACTCCCTTCCTGCTAGGATTCACCCACCATCATATGTGGAAAATCCGGAAGTGGAGATTCGTCCTGCCGACAAAACTGCATCGCCCACGCCAAAATGAACGAAGCGATCAGACATCATGCCTGATCGCTCCTCGCGGTATTTCGCTGTTATTTCTTTTCTACTTTCACATCGCCTTTGGCAGGCGGGATAATAAATGTGCTGCTCGTAGGAATCGTATTTTTGACTTGATCCACTTTTTGCACAAGCGGTGCGCCTGTCACGAAAACGACTGGTGCTACATAGGCATCGTCTTTTTCTTTGGCAAATGCTCCCGGAACGAACAGCGCCGAACAAACAACCGCAGTAGCACCCATCATCATCATCCATTTTTGCTTTTTCATATATAATCTCTCCCTATCCAATGTTTTCCTTTGACACTTTTATTGTATGGCAGGAGGCAGTCCCTCCGACACGGACGGAAGATTGTTTTTCTCTCCAACCTGAGACGGAAGTGCCCCTACGTCCCACGCCCATTTTTTGGCGTCAATAGCCGTTTGACTACTCCCGTCTGTACATGCTGTCTTGCGTCTGGAAAAAGGGAAAGGCCGTTATATGCAAAAAAGCCGACCATCTCCCCACGGGGAAAAGGTCGGCTCGTGATGCAGCTGATTAAGCGTTCAGCTTGCCTTTTGCAACTGTTGCCAGTTCGTTGAACGCAGCTTTGTCGTTAACAGCCAGATCAGCCAGCATTTTGCGGTTCACTTCGATGCCAGCCACTTTCAGGCCATGCATCAAACGGCTGTAGGACAGACCGTTCAAGCGAGCTTGCGCGTTGATACGAGTGATCCACAGTTTGCGGAAGTCGCGTTTCTTTTGACGGCGATCGCGGTATGCATAAAGCAGGGATTTCATTACCTGCGCATTAGCGGATTTAAACAGGCGATGTTTGGAACCGAAGTATCCTTTCGCCAGCTTCAAGATTTTCTTATGACGACGGCGTGTAACAATGCCACCTTTTACTCTTGGCATACTAAACTCCTCCTGGTCTTTCCAGCATGGCGGCCTACTGCTAGGCGCTTAGGGAGCTCATGCTGCGTAATGTGTGTAGTGATACAAAAACTTACAGGTAAGTGAGCATTTGCTCAATACGTTTTTGATCGCCTTTGGAAACGAGTGCAGCTTTGCGCAGGTGGCGCTTGGCTTTCGTCGATTTGTTAGCGAACAAGTGACTACCAAATGCGCGGTCGCGCTTCAATTGGCCGCTTCCAGTCTTTTTGAAACGTTTCGCAGCAGCCTTGTTGGTTTTCATTTTAGGCATCTGAAAAATCCTCCTGTCTAAACTACTATCTTACTTTTCCGCTTTCGGAGCCAGAATCATGATCATGCTGCGGCCCTCGATCTTCGGTTTACGCTCAGGCGTAGCGAGATCTTCACACTGGGCAGCCACACGTTCCATAACGCCAAGGCCGATTTCGGAGTGGGTGATTTCACGTCCACGGAAACGGATCGTACACTTCACCTTGTGATGATCCTCCAAGAACTTGCGGACGTTGCGAAGCTTGGTTTGAAAATCGTGTTCCTCGATGTTGGACGAAAAACGCACTTCTTTCAGCTCGATGATCTTCTGGTTTTTCCGTGCTTCTTTCTCCTTTTTCGCCTGCTCGTACTTGAACTTTCCATAGTCCATGATACGGCAAACAGGCGGTTTGGCTGTAGGAGCAACGTTTACCAGATCCAGTTCGGCTTCCTGGGCAATGCGCAACGCTTCCCTAAAAGGTACGACTCCCAATTGGCTCCCGTCAGCACCGATCAAACGGACTTCACGGGCACGGATCGCTTCGTTGATTAACATTTGATCCTTGCTAATACTTGCCACCTCCGTCAATTTCGAGAAGGAACAAAAATGTGCGAACGCATCTGCGCCCGCACATATCTCACCTAAGCAATTTCATCAGATCCAGGGATCTTTGCATAAGAGTTACCTGTCAACAGTCGTGGAAGACGTCGACGCAGGTGAGAAGCTGGGCGCCTCTGCTTGTTCTCGAAGTATGAAGTGTTTATACACTCAATTCATGATACAGGTTATAGTTGTCTTTGTCAAGGCTTATCACATACTATCCTCCAATGTGCGACATTTCCACCTTGGGACGTTTTACGAGGCCAGGCGTCTCATTCAACCGCTCTTCTGAATATCGTTCATCGCGCATGCTCCAGATCGTCTGAATCTGCGCCCTGATCTCATCGTCGCTCGTTCCGTTTCGCAGCGGCTCGCGCAAATCCTCTCCCGTAGAAGCGAACAAGCAGCTGTACATTTTGCCCTCTGCGGACAGCCTGGCGCGGGTACAGGTTGAGCAAAAAGCTTGCGTCACAGAAGAAATCAGCCCGATCTCCTGATCCCCGTCCTCGTAGCGATAGCGCGAAGCGACCTCCCCGAAGTAATTTGCCTCGATCGGAACAAGCGGCATCTCCTGGTGAATCATGCGGACGATTTCGCTGGACGGCACGACCTGATCCAGCTTCCAGCCATTGGAGTTTCCGACATCCATAAATTCAATGAAGCGCAAAGTATGCCCCTGCTCGCGGAAGTATTTGGCCATCGGCAAAATATCTTGGTCATTCACTCCCCGCTGCACGACCATGTTGATTTTCACGCCAAGACCTGCTTCAGCCGCCGCCCGTATGCCGTCCAGCACAGCTTCTACCGGATAGCCCCTGCCGTTCAATGTGCCGAACCGCTCGTTGTCCAGACTGTCGAGACTGACTGTCACGCGGTCAAGTCCTGCTTCCTTCAGAGCCTGCGCGTGGCGGACGAGCAACGAACCGTTGGTGGTCATAGCGATGTCGTGAATACCTGCTACTTTTTTTATCATTTCAATTAACACAGGCAAGCCTCTGCGCATGAGCGGCTCTCCGCCTGTAATTCTGATTTTCTGGACGCCAAGCGAGGCGAAAATGTCGGTCAGTCGAACAATCTCTTCAAATGAAAGCAGCTTGTGCTGCGGCAAAAATTCAAAGTCCGGTCCAAAAATTTCCGCAGGCATGCAGTATCTGCAACGAAAATTGCATTTGTCTGTCACGGAAATACGCAAATCGCGGAGAGGGCGATTTCGTGTATCAACGAGTGGCGACTGCTCTGGCATTGGCTGTCACTCTCCTTTTTCCTAGCGTATCATATCCACGATCGGGCGTAATAGCTTTCCTGCACTTTCGCCTGGTTGTTCCTATGCAAAACCATAATATTTTGCTTGAAAGTGTAAATAGCTCATTTTTGCTATTCCCTTTTTGAATTAATATAAGCTAATATGACTATATATTGTGAAATTGTATAACTGAAAGTGGAAGCGATGATCAGCGATTTGTATGTGGGCACTTGAATGGCTGGGAGTGAGTAGTGCAACCGACCCTATTATTGCTGTAGGGTCGGTTTATTTTATCCCAGAACATTTGTCGTGTCCACTATCGCCAATTCACTCACCAAAGCACCATTGACGTATGCTCTCTTCCCCCGTTTTGAAGCGAACGACTAAAAAAGAGAAAAGCAAAGAATCCGGAGGTCTGCATGCAATTTTTTACGAAGAAAACAAAGCCATGGACAGAGTACGTAAAATCCTCTCACACGACTGACATCGATCAAGTAGGAGAACGAGTAAAGGAGCGCTTGTCCTTTTTAGGGGTGGATCAAGACACGCTCGCCCATGTCAAAAATGCTGCCGAAACGCTTTCGCCCTTTAAAGCGAAGATTGTCGACCAATTTTACGGCGCAATCACGGCTGTTGATCAATTGCAAAAACTGATTCTCGACCACTCAACACTAGGAAAATTGAAACACACATTGGAGTTGTATCTTGAACAGTTTCTGCAGGCGAATGTGGATTACGAATACGTGAAGACGAGAATTGTGATTGGACAAGTTCACAGCCGCATTCATCTGACAGCCGATCATTTTATCTCCGCTCATCATATGTTGATTCAGATCATGACATCGATCTTGATGGAAAAATGGAGCCATCAGCCGCATCAAATGATGCAAATGGTCACATCCGTCCAAAAACTGGCAGCGTTCGATCAGCAACTGATCGTGGAAGTATATATGGAAGAGACGTTCAAATCATTTTTGTTCGGCATCTCCGACATGTTGAATCATATGACACAGCTCGATACGACCAAACAGCTCATCTCGGGCATGGACGAACAAATTGAGGAAAGCCACAGCGTGACAGCAGCTACGGAAGAAATGAGCGCTTCCATTCAGGAAGTGGCCAACCACGCTATCAAGGTGGCGGAAGGAACGGACGATGCCGTCCACTCCGCAGAACAGAGCAGGCAGATCATCAATGCCGCGCTGGGAGACATCCGGCAAGTCGGGCGCGTCTTCGAAGAGGTCATGGGCCGCGTCAACAAGCTCGATCAGGAGATTCACCAGACCCAGGATGTCGTGCATATTATTCGGGAAATCGCCGAGCAAACGAATCTGCTCGCCCTCAACGCCAGTATCGAGGCTGCGCGGGCAGGCGACCAGGGGCGCGGCTTCGCCGTTGTCGCCTCAGAAGTTCGCAAATTGGCCGAGCATACAAAAGAACAAATCAGCCAAATTACAACCAATATGGCATCGTTGCAGCATGTCTCCAATCAGGTGACCCAGCAAATGGACGATACAGGCAAACTGGTTGAGCGCTGTGTGAGTGAGGCCCAATACGCTGACGTCGCCTTGAACAAAATTGTGACCGCGATGCAGGAAATCAGCCAATCGACCTCGCAAATTGCCGCCATGACCGAGGAGCAGGCTTCTTCCGTAACGGACATTGCCCGCCGCAACTCCACGATTTTTGACTTGAGCGCGCATTCGCAGGAAATCGCCAAGGATACGGCCCAGCTGATTTTGGAATTGAGCCGAAAAATGGACGATTACCGCAAAACGTTCTTTACGATCAACGTCAAGCTCAGCTCGAAAGACATCGTCCGCGTGGCAAAAACCGACCATCTTCTGTGGAAATGGAAAATTTACAACATGTTTTTGGGCTTGGAGCACTTGAACGCAAGCGAAATGGGCTCCCACCACACATGCCGTCTCGGGAACTGGTACTATGGCGAGTTGTCTGCCCAAGTGCGAAACAATCCGATCTTCAAAAAGCTTGAGGAGCCGCACCGGATGGTTCATGCTTACGCCAAGCAAGCCGTCGAGCAGTACCAGGCTCAAGATCTGGCGGGAGCGCAGCAAACGTATCTCTTGCTCCAGGAGGCATCGAGCGAGGTCGTCTCCCTGTTGTCCCGCCTGGAGTCCGCTCTGTAATTTCCTTTCACGAATCACGAAAAAAGCAAAAAGGGCAGTTCTCTTCATCGCGGAAGAGACTGCCCTTTTTCATGACCGTTTTGTTGTTTTTACTTCATTTCGTTGATTTCAGCGCGGATTTTTTCCACGAAGGCATCCACAGTCATGGCACCTTCGTCGCCTACGCCGCGTCTGCGAACAGACAGTGTGCCGTCAGCCATCTCTTTTTCACCGATGACCAGCATGTACGGGATTTTTTGCACTTGCGCTTCGCGGATTTTGTAGCCGATTTTTTCGTTGCGCGCATCCAGCTCCACGCGGATTCCTGCTTGTTGCAGTTTTTCTTTGACTTGCTCTGCATAAGGAATGTGTACCTCGCTGATGTTCATCAGGCGAGCCTGAACCGGAGTCAGCCATACTGGGAACGCCCCGGCATAGTGCTCGATCAGGATGCCGATGAAGCGCTCCATCGAGCCGTACATCGCACGGTGCAAGACAACCGGACGGTGCTTCTCGTTGTCCTGGCCAATATAAGTCAGGTCAAACTTCTCTGGCATCTGGAAGTCGAGCTGGATCGTTCCGCATTGGTGGCGGCGTTTCAACGCGTCAGTAATTTGGAAGTCGATCTTCGGACCGTAGAAAGCGCCGTCGCCTTCTTTGATCTCGTAAGGCATTTCCAAGTCTTCCAGCACCTTTTTCAAGGAGCTTTCCGCAGTTTCCCACAGTTCGTCGGAGCCCATGGAATCCTCTGGACGAGTCGAGAGCGCTACGCTGTATTCGAAGCCGAAGACGTTGTAAATTTTATCGATCAGTTGAATCATGCTCTTGATTTCGTTCTGGATCTGGTCAGGACGAACGAAGGCGTGCGCGTCATCCTGGCAGAAAGTCCGAACGCGAAGCATGCCGTTCAGCGCACCGGAATACTCGTGGCGGTGCACCTGACCAAATTCGGAGTAGCGGATTGGCAGGTCGCGATAGGAGTGCATCGCATTTTTGTAAATCAGCATGTGTCCAGGGCAGTTCATCGGCTTCAGCGCATAAGTCGCGTGCTCGACCTCGGAGAAGTACATGTTTTCCTTGTAGTGATCCCAGTGGCCGGACTCTTTCCAGAGACGCTCGTTCATGAGGAACGGAGAGCGCACCTCTGTGTACTGCGCCAACTGCTGCAGGCGGCGGGAGAATTGCTCCAGCTCGTTGCGGACAGTGAAGCCGTATGGCAGGTAGAACGGCATGCCTGGAGCTTCTTCGGAGAACATGAACAATCCCAGCTCTTTGCCCAGTTTGCGGTGATCGCGTTTTCTCGCCTCTTCGATGAAGTGCAGATATTCATCCATGTCGGCTTTTTTCGGCCAAGCTGTACCGTATACGCGTTGCAGCACCTGGTTTTCCGCTTTTCCGCGCCAGTATGCGCCTGCTACACTCATCAGCTTGAACGCCTTGATGAAGCCAGTCGATGGCAAGTGCGGGCCGCGACAGAGGTCGAAAAACTCGCCCTGCTCGTACAAAGTAATGGTAGCCTCGTCTGGCAGATCGCGAATCAGTTCCAGCTTGAGGTGATCGTTCAGATCGGAGAAGATTCGAATCGCCTCATCGCGGCTCACCACTCTGCGGCGAATCGGCAAATCTTCTTTCACGATTTTTTCCATTTCGGCTTCGATCTTGCCCAAATCCTCTGGCGAGAGTGCTACCGGAATATCCATATCGTAGTAGAAGCCATCCTCAATCACGGGACCGATACCGAATTTCACTTCGCTGCCGTAGATGCGGCGTACAGCCTGGGCGAGCAAGTGAGCGGTACTGTGGCGATATACTTCCAATCCGTCCGGTGTATCGAGAGTGACGATTTCAATCGCTGCATCATCCTCAAGTGGCGTGTACAAATCCACCACTTTGCCGTCTTTTTTACCGGCTACTGCTTTTTTCTTCAGGCTTGCGCTAATCGAGCCTGCGATCTCTTCGATGGTGATCCCAGCATCATACTGACGAACTGCGCCATCTGGGAATGTTACGTTAATTTGTGCCACCTTGGATTCTTCCTTCCTGTTTGTTTTTGAGAAAATAAAAAACACCCATCCCAAAAAGGGACGAGTGCATTCTCGCGGTACCACCCTAGTTCAAGTCTGTTTGCATAAAAAGGAACACCGAAACAGACTCCTCATGACATGATAACGGTATGGGAACCGGCAAACCGATAGTGGAAGCAAACGCGCTTCGTTCCCGGCTGCTACTCGAAGGGGGTAGATCCATATGATCTCGCAGCAAGCTCCCAGCCTAGGCCCGCCTCTCTAGAGCGATCTTCATATCGTCCATGTCCTTCTCATCGTATTTGTAAGCCATATACGTTTGTTGTTGCTTATTATAGTGGACTCGGATTGTTCCCGTCAAGTACACGTCTTTGCCCAATGCATAATGAACAGGAATGGCACGTAATCAGCCGGCTGTCGAAAATGCTGCGTATCGTTTGCGCAAGCCCCGGCCTGTCGCCAGCCATGTGCAGCACGATACTCTCAGGAGCCAGTGTAACCAAGGCGCTGACCAAATAATCCTCGTCTCGGCACTTTTGTTCGTCCATGCTGAGCACGGAATCAAGCTGCTCCAGCCAGAGACGGTCTCCCTGTTTGTCATAAAGATGGAAAGGTTTGTCCACACTAGGAACAACATGGACCACTTCCTGTTTCACTTCCTGCACGGCGATGAAGTAGCGCAACAGCTCGACAAATTCCTGGTATTGCTTGTCTTCCAGATATTCGTCAATCCCGGACTCCACCAGTTCAAACAGCTCGTTCCAATGCTCTTGCAGCCGGAACCGGATGAAACCCAGGACGTTGATCGTCCGCTCCTGCTCCAGATACAAAAACGCCTTGCGGTAAACATTGGCCTTGCGGGTCGTGGCAGCCAAAAGCTCGCGGCCATCCTGCTCGATTTCCTGGCACATGCGCTCGATGTAGGGCAAAATTTCTCCCCATTCTTCTTCCAGTTGTTCTGCCGCCAACAGATCGGCAGCCATTTCCTGCATGATGTCCGCTTCCTTGACCTGTGTCACCCACTCTGCCAACGTCAATGCCACAAAAGCTCTCGCCCACTCTATCGTCTGCGCATCATATTCTTCTTCGCACCAGCTTTGAAAAAGGAACGTGCAGTAGTCCTCCTGCTCTTGCTCCTTGTATGTAATGCGCACCGGGGCCGTATTGACTCGCTCCAGCATTTCGTTTACGATCACGCGATACGTGCCACTATGCTCAGGGACATTCTCCAGCAATACGCGATACGTTTGCATTTTCATCCCCCCAACCGCAATTGTAGTTACAGTATATGTCCCTTGATTGGCGATATACTTTTAAACGATTGGAAACCGGGGATTGGAAAATGGGGTCGTTCCATATGAAAAACGCGCTCCCTCATCACTTCCCCTTTGACAAAGGCTGGTGATCAAGCAGCGCGTGGAAACAGCTGGTATATCAATTAGTTTTGCATCACAAAATCTTTCTCTGCCATCTCGCCGTCCTGGAACACGCGCAGGATGTCGTACTGGGTATTGCGCTGGGCAGGGATTTTGCCTGCTCCGCGAATCAGTTCGAGAATCTGGTTGGTGTTCACTTTGTACGTACATGCGGCGGCTGACACGACATTTTCTTCCATCATCGTCTGACCGAAGTCGTTTGCTCCGTAAGAGAGCGACAATTGGCCGTAGTGCGGGCCCATGGTGACCCAGGAAGATTGGAAGTTTTCGATATTGTCCAGCATGAGTCGGCTGATCGCCAAAGACTTGAGGTATTCTTCCGGCGTGTTGTTGACGGCCTTCATGTTGGTGTTGTCCGGCTGGAACGTCCAGACGATGAACGCTTTGAAGCCGTGCGTCTCGTCCTGTGCTTCACGGATGCGCAGCAAAGACAGCACGCGCTCCTCCATCTCCTCGCCAAAGCCGATTACCATCGTCGCCGTACCTGGCAACCCGATGCGGTGAGCAGCTTTTTGCGTATCGATCCACTCTTTCCAAGAGCCTTTCAAACGGGAAATTTTGCGGCGCGTACGGTCGTCGAGAATTTCTCCGCCCGCTCCCGGCAAGGAATCCAGCCCCGCTGCCTTCAGCTCTTTGAGCACATCCTCGACCGACATGTTGGAGACTTCCGCGATTTTGATGACTTCCGCTACCGACAGCGAGTGCATGGTGATTTTCGGAAAACGTTCCTTGATCGCCCGCAGCAGGTCGGTAAAGTAATCAATTTTCAAATCCGGGTTCGTTCCGCCCTGCATCAAGATTTCCGTACCGCCTACGTCTACGGTCTCCTGAATCTTTTGGAAAATGGTTTCTCTTGGCAGTACATAGCCTTCGCTTGAGCCTGGACGACGGTAAAAGGCGCAAAAGCGGCAATACGTATCGCAAATGTTCGTGTAGTTCACATTTCGGCTGATAACAAACGTGGCAATTGGTTCCGGATGATGCTTTTGCATCACCAGATTGGCGTAGTGTCCGATCTTTTCAATTTCGTTGCTGGCAAACAAGGCCAGGCCGTCTTCCAGGCCCAGTCGTTCCCCTGCAAGGGCACGCTCCAATATAGCATCGATCATCAGGATCACTCCTTGTACCATACGTAAATTCCATCCCACATGATATCACACTCGGGACATAACGGCTATAGCCCGAGGTGCTGCCACAAACAGGAGCTTTATGCAAAACAGCCCCGCAAAAAGCAGGGCTGCCCGATATTTCTTGTTCTTTTATCATTCAAATCCGATCTGCTCATACACTTCCGGTTCCCAGTAGATGACCGTTTGCGAAAGTGGCAGATTGGTTTCACGCGCACCATTAGGCTGACCGTTAAAGTAAATGATTTCAGTCACGGCTACCCGGTCTCCGCGCACGTCAATTTCTCCTGTCAGTTGCACGCTGGTTCCATCCGGCGCATAAAAAACGACTTTCCCCGATCCCAATGTCTTCATGGGCTCCTCCCAACGCTGTATGTCCTTCTTCTCTATACTAATGGATATTCTTTCCTATCGTCAATGGAAAAGCTAGGGACTTCCTGACCACGACTCACGCATACACAGGGCCGTTTCGCTCAGGACGAATCTCCTTAAAAGCCGGAAAATACCAGGAAAATGTAACCCCCCGGTGTAATCAATCGTATTTCTATCTGTTTGGATCAGCCCGCTTTTTCGGTCTTTGTCCGCACGACCAAGCATATCCTAACTACTGAAAACCGCTTTTTTCCTGTATAATTGATTCCCGAGAGGAAATGTGCTTAAGGAGATGCTCATGCTCGATCAAATCACAGAACTTTTCATGCAATATGGAATATGGGGCCTCTTTGGCATGGCATTTTTGGATTCGTTCATCAGTCCGATTCCTCCTTTTTTTATGCAAATTGCGATGAGTCTGCTTGACCCCGGATCGGCCCTCCGCTTTGCAACGGTGGCTTTTACCGCCTCGATTCTTGGGGCGCCAATCGGATTTTTGCTCGGCAAGTGGCTGGGGAAACCGCTTTTGCACAAGCTGCTCCCGGAAAAATGGGTCGTGGTCGCCACCGAGAAATTCGCCAAAAACGGAGACGCTGCGGTGTTGATCGGCGCATTTACGCCCATCCCGTTCAAAGTATTTACCGTATTGAGCGGCGTTTTCAACTATTCGCTGACAAAGCTGATGCTCTTTGCCATCGTCGGTCGCGGCCTGAAATTTTTCCTGATCGGTACGTTGTTTTACTTGTACGGCAAACATGCCAAAGTGTTGCTGGACGAATACTTGGAAGTCTCATTGCTCGCAGCCGCTGCACTTGTAGCCGTTGGCTGGTTCATCTGGAACAAACGCAGAAAACGCTATGCCTGAGATGAAAAACGCCCAAGCAACCTCGAATTGGCTGCATGGGCGTTTTTTCCTTTTGATGCGATTGGTTACGTGGCGAACAAAAAGGCAGACTGCTGCTGTAGCGCCTCCAGCGGGATCGGCTCATAGTCCAGAAGCTCGCGGAAAAAATGCACATCCAGCAGCTCGTCACCCTGGATGCCCCGCTTTGTCTTCGGCAGCAAATGCTTGTTTGCGTACAGCTTTGCCAGCACGTATTTGCGGGCATTGTTGTCTCGCAGCAGCTGATCCTCTGCTTCGCTGACGATGCAGGAAAGCGTGTACAAGTCAATCATGTGGTCGGCGAGCGCCTTCAATTTATAGCTGAGATAATCAGGCGACTGCTGGAGCAAATAAGCAATATTCTCCTCCAGTACAGCAAGCTCGGATTGCAAAAGCTGGGCGAACGGCCGGGAAAAGGCATGGTGCCAGCCTGCCGCACGCGAACGCAACAGCCGGATCAAGACCGCATGGCTGTTTTCTTTTTGCATGACGCGCAAAATGTCCAGCGCAAGAATGTTCGAAGTTCCCTCCCACACCGTCAACACCTGCGCATCCCTCAGCAAGCGCGGTGTGACATACTCTTCGATAAAACCGTTGCCGCCGTGAATCTCGATAGCTGTGTGGGCGGCTTCCACCGCTTCCTCTCCCGTCCGGTATTTCAACAGGGGAATCAACAGCCGGCAAAGCGCCAAATTGTCCCTGCCCCCCGAACCATCCTGTACGCGGTCGTAGACAGCAATCATGTCGAACACGGCGCCTGTGCTTACTTCCGTATCCAAGAGCAGGTTGACCAGCATTTCTCTGACCATCGGGTACTGGTCGATCGGCTTTTGAAAAGCACGCCGCTCGCTCGCGTAATATTTGGCTTCATACAAGGCTCGGCGCATGATTCCGACCGATGCGATCGCATTGCAAATTCGCGACAAATTCAGCGCTTCCGCCATGTATTTGAAGCCATTTTCCGGCTGTCCGATCAAATAGCCTTCCGCGCCGTGAAGCAGCACCTCCGCAGACGGCACTGCGTTCACTCCGAGCTTATCTTTCAAACGCCGAACCTCAATCTGGTTGCGCGTGCCATCCGGCCGAACCCACGGGACGAGAAACAGCCCCAAGCCTTTTGTGCCCGGCTTGCTGTCGTCGATTCTCGCAAGCACCGTGGCGACCATCGCGCCCGCATTGCTGGCAAAAAATTTCTCGCCCGTCAACTGATAGACGCCCGGCTTCCCAGCTGTCGGCTTGGCAACCGTGAGATTCGCCCCGACATCCGAGCCGCCCTGACGCTCCGTCAGCCAAGTGGCTCCCTCGTACAGCGAACGGCGATCCCGCGAGGTCAGCCCGCTCAGGTACTGCTCTTTTTGCTGCTCATCCCCGTATTTATCGATCAAATACGCCGCCGACATCGTCAAGGTCACCGGGCAATAAAAGCCTGGCTCGGTCTGGCTGACGAGGTAGCCCAGCAAAAAGGAGTAGCTGTACGGTGCCTTGAACCCAAGCTCGGGAATGTCGTGGTACAAATAATGGACGATCCCCGCCCCGTACACGTCAGCCACCGTCTGCTTGTAGCCTTCGTTGGTGATGATCTCGGAAACGTCTTCGCCAAGGCGATTGTATTTGCGCAAGTGCGGCTTGCCGTCCCGATCGGTATAGGCTGCCCGCTCATCCAGCGGCCCCGCCGCATGTGCCCCCAGCCAACCAAGCTGCTGCTTCGCCCAATCGTGCATCGGCGCCGGCAAATACCGCTCCAGCAAAAAAGCAAGGTTGGGGTCTGCCGCAAAAAAGTTTTGCTGGCTGCCTGCGCGCGGGTGAGGGATGTTGTCGCTGTAGCGGCGCTGGTCGATTTTCGCTTGCAGGTCGCTCATGTCAGCTCCACTTCCTTTTGCGCAGCCGAATCGCGCAAAGCATGCTTGAGCACTTTTCCGCTCGTATTGCGCGGCAGCTGGGCGAGGACTTTCACCTGTCGCGGCAGCTTGTAATCGGCAAGGTGTCCGCTCAAAAAGCCGCGCACTTCTGTCAGCCAATCGTGCGCCGGATCAGCCCCTGCAACAAGCACTACATAGGCGGTAACCGTCTCGCCCCACTCGGGATGGGGCAGCCCCACGACAGCCACTTCGGCAATCGCCGGGTGACGCTCCAGCAGCTGTTCAAGTTCCTTCGGGTAGACATTGACTCCGCCCGTAATCATGACATCCTTTTTCCTGTCGACGATCCACAGGAAGCCGTCCTCGTCGAATTTTCCGATATCTCCCGTGTAAAGCCAGCCGTCGCGCAGCGCCTCGCTCGTCGCTTCCGGGTTGTTGTAATAGGCTTTCATCGAGCCTGCTCCGCGAACTCGCACCTCGCCAGGCGTACCTGCCGGGACAGGTCTGCCCGCTTCGTCGACAACCTCGACTTCGGCGAACAGGACGCCGCGGTTTCCGACGCTGCCCACCTTGTCCGGGTGCTCGCGGTGCAGCAGGCGAGTGCCCGTCGGCCCTGCTTCCGTCAGCCCGTAGACGCAAGCCAGTTTGTCCCTGCCGTACGCTTGCTCCATCTGCGCAGCCATTTCCTTGGACAGAGGAGCGCCTCCGTACATCCAAAACTCCACGGATGACAAATCGTACCGGGCGAACTCGGGATGCTTCATCGTCAGCAAGTAAGCAACGGGCGCCCCGAAAAAGTGGGTAATCCGGTGCTTTTGCACGAGCGACAAGAGAAGCTCCGGCGAAAACGTGAGCGCCATCACTTGCGTCGCTCCGACCATCAAGCCTGAGATAAAAAACAAGTGCAGCGGCGCTGAATGGCTGAGCGGCATGAGCTGGAGGATGCGAGAGCGATGCTGGATCGACAGTTCGATGGCCATCATGGTCGCGACGGTCAGCAAGCTTCTGTGCGTGTACAAAACACCTTTTGGCCGGCCCGTTGTACCTGACGTGTACAAAATGCTGACTTCGCTGTCTTCTGTCAAGTTCGGAGCATCCGGGTCGATCGCAAATTCATCCAGCTTGCCGAGAACGTCTTCGCCTGTCTCCCAAGCTACTGTTCCCAGCCAAACGCCCTGACTGCCGCCCGTCTTGATGGCAAGCAGATTCGTTCCTTGTTCGATCCATTCGTTGACCGCGTGCACGAGAGCTTCGTGAACGATCAGTGCTTTCGCCCCTGCATGCTCGCATATGTAGCGCACTTCCTCCTGGGTCGACCGCGCATTGATCGGTACGACAAGCGCCTGGCAGCGAATAACGGCTATGTAAAAAACCGCAAACTCCGGACAATTCGGCAGCATCAAAACCACGCGATCTCCTGGCTCGACGCCATGCTCTCTCAAACGATAGGCCCACCTGCTCGCCTGATCATTCCACTCGGCAAAGGTAAGTTCTGCATCACCTGCGACAAGTGCAGGCTTGTCGGGATATTTGCGTCCGTTTACAGCAAGCAAAGCTGATACGTTCATCGGTTCCCCTCCCCATGTTCTTCCAGCAATTTTTGTTCAAACCCCAGCTTGTAAGCGAGAATATCTTCCCGCAGCAGCGACAGCTCCCTGATCTTGTCGTCAATTTCCGCCAGCTTCTGGTTGCCGTAATCAATGGCACGCAGCAACTGGGCGCGACCGCTGCGATCCTCGCCAAACAACTCGATCATTTCCCGGATTTGCTCCAGCGAGAAGCCGAAGCGCTTTCCCCGCATAATCAATCGCAGCCTGGCCCGATCCTGGCGGCTGTAATACCTGATCCCCCGCTCAGTTCGAGCCGGAAAAATCAGGCCGACTTCCTCGTAGTAACGAATCGTTCTCGTGCTGACATCCAGTTCGTGAGCAAGATCAGAGATGGACCATGGTGCTTGCTTTTCGTCGCCTTCTCTGTTCATCGTCTCCTGCTCCTTTACCTTTCTTTTCTAATATTCAGAAATAACTGATTAACCATATTTTACCTTCCGTTTACGTTAACGTCAACTGCCGCCCCGATCTACCGAAAAATTTCGCTGGTGCAATCACCGATCTGGCATACGCCCATATATTGTCATTGTGAGTTTTATGAGGAGGTGAAGCAATGGCCGTTATCAAAGCGAACAGCAATGACGTCGATATGTTGGCTCGTTTAATGCGCGCGGAAGCGGAAGGCGAAGGCGAGCTGGGGATGCTGATGGTGGGGAATGTGGGCGTCAACCGGATTCTCGCCAACTGCCTTGACTTCAAGAACATACGGACGATGCGAGATATGGTCTATCAATCTCCGGGCGGATATGAGTCTGTGCAAAAGCCGTACTTCTACCAGCGGGCACGTGAGCGCGAAAGACGTTTGGCCCAGCGAACGATCAATGGCGAGCGGACACGTCCAGCCACCAATGCGCTTTGGTTTTACCGTCCTGTCGGCAATTGCCCTGCCACCTGGTGGGATCAGGCAAACTCCGGGCGTTACAAGGCGCACTGCTTCTTCATTCCAACCAGAGCCGATTGTCCGCGCGTTTTTTAACAGATAGATAAAAGGAGCGAGTTCATCATGAGTCAGCAAATCCCATACCAACCGTATCCTTACGGGTATGAAATGTATCCTTCCGCACAGTTTCCTTTTGGCATGCAGCAACAGCAGCAGCCGCAATTGGTTCCTATGCAGCCAAGCGGCGCGCTGATCCCTGGCACGCCTTATACGCCGGGGCAAGTCATGGAAGAATCGTACATCGAAAACATTTTGCGCATGAATCGCGGCAAAGTCATTACCGTTTACCAGACGTTCGAGAACAACAGCCAGTGGAACGCGAAAATTTTCCGCGGCGTGCTGGAGACAGCCGGGCGCGACCACATCATTCTCAGCGACCCGCAAACGGGCAAACGCTACTTGCTGCTCATGGTCAATACCGACTACATCACAGCCGACGAAGAGCTGAACTACATTCCTCCGACACTTCCTCAGGGGGTACGTTAAGCTTTACCAAAAAGACAGTGTCCATCTCTCGTTCAGATGGGCGCTGTCTTTTTGCTATAATGGGGCGATAGGCAAAGCATGCGCTTGTGCCACACATCTTTTCAACAGAAAGAGGAGAGCATTCGTGGCATTCGGCATTTCACGAGCAGAGTTAAACGAGTGGAAACAGGCGGTCCGGCGCGGAGAGATTGCTTTTCTGACGCATTACTGGCTGGACCCGCGTTTTCCTGAGATGAAAACCGTGACAAAAGTAGGCTGCGCCGATCCAAACAAGCTGGTGGAATGGTGCCGCCAGCACGGCTTGAATCCCGCCTATATTCACAACCGCGCCGCTTTTCCCCACTTTGACCTGATTGGCCCGAGGCAAATCGAGATTTTGCAGCAGATCGGATTGCACGACCACCTGGAGCGCTTTCGCCTGCTCGACTAAAAAACAGGCTACCCTCCAGTTCAAGGTAGCCTGTTGCTTTTTCTACTCTGCCTGTTTTCGGGTATGGTATCCGCGGTCGCCGTATGGAGCCAGCTTCTCTACCCACTTTGCTTCCAATTTCTCCAAAGCAGCCTTCGCATCAAACGCAGGCTCGTCTTTGTTTTCCAGCACTTCCAGCACCTCGAACTCGAATGCATCAGCGCCCAGCTCGTTCCAATCGTTTTGCAGTTCCCGGTTGGGATGGGAGCCGTGCTGCAACATGAACTTTTTGCCGTTCATCGTTTTGATGTTCATGGTGCTCGCCACGAGTACCTTGCCGTTCTCTTTGTTGCGGATCTGGTAGACGCCAGCCTCGCTCTTCACTTCTTTGTACAGCTGTTTCAGCTCTTGCTTGCGATCCGTCGTCGCCTCTTGCTCCGCTCCGTCGCCGCCCGCCCGGCTCGTGCGCCAATACGCGCTGCCGTCGGCTTCCCGGCTCAACAAAGCGAAGTCGATCAAGTAACGGCGCAAGGTAACGTGGTCCTCATAAATCGCTTCCAGCAGCTCATTGACTTCCCGCTCCGTGTACACCTTGTCCGGCGCAAAGCGATTGGCAATCTCCTGAAAAACAATCTGCCTGTGGCTATGCTTGCGTGGTATCCGCGCCAGCGAATGGCCTGGCCCGTTCGGAAAATACTTTTGCACAACCGCGGCATATTCAGACGGCCCGGCCTCTCTCTGCTTTTCAGCCTGCTTGTTTGGCTTTCCCTTGCCCGTTGAAGAGCATGTGCTTGCTTTGTCCGTTTCCCGCAGCAGCTCCATCATTGCCAAAAATACTTTTGCTTGCCGCTCTTTCTCTTTGAGGGCAAAACGGTGATTGCGGATCGTCGAAGCGCTGCCGATGCCCATCTCGGCTTGCACCTCGGCATCGCTTTTGCCCGCATAAAACAACCGCATCAAGCTGGCCTGATGATCGGACAGTCCGGTCAACCGCTTGTCCAACCCGCTCAGATGAGCAAAAACCGATTCATGCTCCTGCTCGATATGATGACGCATGTAACGCGACGCCTCGAACAGGGCGCCGTCTACCGGATAGATGATTCCTTTTTCCACTTCTGCTCCACATAGCAAGCACAAATAATCGTGCTCCCGCTCTACATATCCTTGCTTGGCTTCCTCCAATGAAGCAGTCCAAAACGATTCATTGATGCCCATTGACAAGCACATCCCCAAAATGTTTAGTTTATTGCAGACAATATAACACTTCGTTTGTGCATTGTCAAAAAAAGCCCCTTGTTGGTCACCCCACCAACAAGAAGCCTGCTCGTCTTGATTCGTTTGCTGTTTTGCCCTATGCTCTCGTCGTCTCCAAAGTTTGCGACGCCTGGGCCAATTCTTGCAGAAAGGCTTGCCGATCGCCCTTCCAAAAGCTCCCTTCCGTCCCTACCCGGTTTTGCCGATAGCGAATGGCCAGACGGTTCACCAACTGGTTGATCTCCAAATGCTGCGCTTCTTCCATCGTGAACCGTACCGCGTATTCATAAAAATCTTGCTCCCACGGGCTTGTACGCACGACATGTCCGTACATTTTCAATGTCGAGCCGCACAACTCCGTCTCAAACTGCAAGACGAGCTGGTCGCTGGCCGGCATTTTCAAGTGCGAGAGAAATCGCAGTCCGCCTGCGCCGATATCCTCAATCAGCACCTTCGCGCTGCCGATCTCCATCGTCTTTCCTTTGACAAGAACAATGGTCATGAATGCACAGAGGGGATGCTCCAGCTTCAACCGGAAATATTCACGTTTGTGACCCTCTGATCCACTCGCCATTGCTCTCACCTTCCTTTCCCTTGCCCGATTTATTCCCAAACGCGGCGAAGCCCTCGTCCCTGTCGGCACAAGGTTTTCGCTGCCCGCATTCATTTCTTAGGTAATGACTTCCCACCGCATGTCACAAAAGAAAACAGCGCCGTGTGACTGGCGCTCTATTTATTTTTCTCTTTCTTGTACCGAATGTCCTGCAACTTTGTGTCAAATGATTCCCAAAGCTCCCTTTGGTCGTACTTGATGGAATCGCGCTTCTCCAGACGGAACAGGAGCTTCACCACAAACCAGACAACCAGCAAAAACGCAAAAAAGATGACGACGGTAAAAAAAATCATAAGACCTGCCCCCTCCCCGTTTGTTAACAACATATGGGGAGAGGCAAAATAAGATGACCAATTATGGCAAAATCATGACAATTTTAAAAATCAGAACGGCGTCATGCTCTGCGGTTTTTTCGTCGTGTAAAAAAGCCGATCCAACTGCGGCAACGCGCGCAGGTCATCCAGCTCTGCCAGACCGTACTCGTGCAGCTTGCTGAAACGAACCGCCCCCATGACGAGCGAGGAAAAATCGGATATATCCAGTTGAACAGCAGCGTCTGCCTGTCCTTCCTCTACCACGCGAGCATGTCCGTCTGTGAACTGGACAAGCCATGTCCCGCTGTTTTCCGGCAGGAAGGAGTCGCGCACCGTCAGCTGCAAGCGAACCGTTTCTGCGCCAAAGCGATGAGCGGACATTTGCCGGAAAAAGCCCGGTACATCAATCACCCGATACATCAGCCCAACCCCTGAAACATGACTCTCGTGGTAGACGCTAGGCAAAAGTCGGTTCGTTCCATTTCCCGGATCAGACAAAAGCAAATGGAAGTCTTCGTCGGCTGTATTGAGGACAACCCGCTGTATTTGATCCGCCTGGCTGTGCAGGAAGGAGAGTAGCTGCGCCAACGCCTCGCGCGATTCATAGACCAGCTCTTTCGCGACGATGTTGTTGAAAATTTTATTTTCCTCGTGAGCGCTTTCAAATTGGAAGGCAAGATATCCCGTCAGTTTGTCCTCCTGTCGGACACCGACGACGATTTTTTCCGGCACATTCAGCAGGCTGTCCACATCCCGCTCCGTCCGTTTGATCATCCCGTGCGTCTGCCGGGCGACCCGCTGGTAACACGCCAGCACTTGCTCCTTGTCCTCTTTTGTCACGTACACGATTTGATCCTTGCCCGTATAGGGAAGGCTTGCAGGCTTGAATTTGTACTGATGAATTTTGCTTCCTGTCCCAAAGCCCATCTGCTTGTAAAAATCAACGCGAAACGGATAGAGCGACACAAGTGGAATCCCTCTCTCCCGGTAAGCCGCGAGAAACCCGTGCAGCATCGTTTTCGCTACCTTTTCTTTTTTATGCAACAGATCGACAGCGACCGTGCCGATTCCTCCTGTCAGTACAGATTGACCGTATACATACATGGAAAAATCGTACCACTTCATGATTCCTACGAGCTGTCCGTCCCGATAGCATCCGTGATAGCTTACGTTCGGGTCATTTTCCAGCGTGCTTTTGACCCGTTCAGCGAACTGCTGTCTGCCCTCCGTCCCGAGAAGATTGCTTCCCGGATAAGCCATGGCGGCAATTCTCGCTACCTCGTCGATATCGTTCAAAGAAACAGGGCGAATCTCGTCCATCGTCACAATCACTCCTGTCTGTACGCATTTGGGACAAACCATTTCGTCTAAAAAAATTTTATAGAATCTATGCGGTAAATAGCAACAAGTTTTTGTATATTTTGGAAAAGTTTCATTTTCAGCCATATTTGGCTTGGCCATCCAAAAAGCGCCGACCGGATGGCCGACGCTTGATAAATTACTGGCTGTTCGCCTGTTGCCGCTGATTTTTGGCAATCACAAGCGACAAGAGGAAGCAGCCAATCGCGATAACCAGTGTTCCGGTAAAGACGACGTGGACCCCGGAAGAAAGCAAATCGCGGATCGACGCCAGCTGTTCCGCAGGGATGGAGCCTGTCTCGAAGGATGCCCCGAGATTCGCGTGGCCTCCCGCTACCGTGACCATGTTGAATAGCATCCCGAAGACTGCCGCCCCGAAGGTTTGGCTGAAGGTTCCTGTGAACGTGTTCAATGCGACAGCCGTTCCCCGTTTGTCGACAGCGACCGACGCCTGAATTTTGACCATGACGATCGGGCTGATCAGCCCCATGCCAAGCCCCACCAAGCCTACGGCGACATAAATCAAGTAACTTGCCGAATGGGAAGACAGAATCGTTAAAAGCGTCGTGGCAACGGTCAATATGGCCGTCCCTCCGATAATCAACTGCTCTGCCCGCAGCTTGCCCAAGAGATTGCCGGACAAAATCGAGCCGATCGTCCAACAGACGGGCATCGGAGTCAGGACAAAGCCTGCCATCGTCGCGCTTTCCCCCAGTACGCCCTGGCTCCAGATCGGCAAGTACACGACCATGCTGATCACAATCCCGTTGGTCAAAAACGTCAGCATGTTGATCATCGTCACGTTGCGATTCGTCAAAAGGGTGAGCGGAATCAGCGGCTCAGGCGAGCGCTTTTCTACCGTAACGAAAACCAGGTAGGTCACGAGTGCAAACACAATCAAGGAAATCGTCACCGGATTGGTCCAGGACTGATCCTGGCTGCCCGTCAACAGCGCGTACAGCAAGGCAATCGTGCCCACGGTGAAGATCAGCGCTCCCGGATAATCGATATGACGCTTCGCTTTTGCCAGCAGCTTTTCGCGGTAAAACCAGACCAGCATGAAAAAGGACAAAAGCCCGAACGGCAAATTGAGAAAAAAGATATAACGCCAGGAAAGCGTGTCGACCAAAAACCCGCCAACGAGCGGCCCTGCCACACCTGACAGGCCCCATACAGCGCTGATCCAGCCCTGGGCTTTCGCTCTCGCCGTCTGCTCGGTATACAAGTCGCCGATAATCGTCATCGTAATCGGCATGACCGCACCCGCGCCCAAGCCTTGAATCGCCCGGAACACGATAAGCTGGCCCATCGTCATGGCCACACCGCAAAGCGTGGAACCAAGCAAGAAAATACCGATCCCGATCAGCAACACATTTTTGCGTCCAAACAAGTCAGCGAGTTTGCCATAAATCGGGGCAGACACGGCAGTCGCCAGCATGTAGATGGCGTAAACCCAGCTGACCAGCTCAAATCCCGATAAATCACTTGTAATCCGCGGCACCGCTGTACTGACAATCGTCCCTTCCATGGCGGCCAGGAAGGTGGAAAGCATCAGTGCCACCATAATTTTTACTCTCATCTCGATCTCCTCTCTCTATCTACGCACGATCGCGATTCGCCAAAAAGCGTTGTCATAGTATATCACAAAACTTTGCTTACCTATGAAACAAAAACGCGTCTGCCACCTGTCCGCGCCATTGTTGCAACGCGCGAAAGGATTGACAAGACTGGGGACTCGGGGAGCCGCCTTCGCTCCTGATCTTGTTACAGCCAGCTTTTGATCGCCTGAAACACTTCCTGATAATAATGCACTTCATGGGGAACAAAATCACTCTGCTTGACCATCAGACTAGCGTCGTAGCGCTCTCCTGCCGCATCGGTCAAAAACCCTTTCGCTGCCACTTGCGAAAGCTGGTCTGCAAACAACGCCTCCAACTCCTGCACATTCACCCAGAGAAGTCCTGTCACTTCTTCCTTTTGCAAGCGATATTCGTGCAGCGGCTGATCGCACTCCATCGCAAATACGTGGCACAGCTCCTTGTCGATGATGCCTGGCGCCGTAATCACATCGCGAATGACGCCAATCTGGCGGAGCTTTTCATACGGCACGACAAGTCCAAGCTCTTCCTCCAATTCCCGCACTCCGTCACAGGGCCGCTCCCCTGCGAGCAAATGACCTGCCGATGTTATATCAAGCAAATTCGGGCCCGTATCTTTTTCCGGATGCCTTTTCTGGAACAAAAGCTCCAGTTGTCCATTGTGCACCCGGTAAAGCCAGCAATGGAAAGTTTGGTGCCAATCCCCTTTTCGGTGCACCTCGCTGCGCGCTTCCACACCGATCTGCTGTCCTGATTCGTCAAAAATGTCAAAGCGTTCTTCCGTCATCCAACTCCACCTCATCTGCGTATCGGTTTCTCATTCTTTTCCACCTTACCAGTTAGGCGAAGTGTTGGCTACTCTGTTCGCCCGAAATATGCACTACCGCCACTCCGCCCCGTTTCGGCTTTGCTTTTGCGCTGTCCATGCTCGATCCAAAGCCTTGCCAGGCCGCTGGCGAGCAGCACTCCCGGTCATGTTGACAGCCTCGCTCCCTTCCTATAGACAAAGGGACAGCGCCTGGCGCCATCCCTTTGTCTCATCGTGTTGTCCTGGTGAAAGCTTATTGAATTGTGACTTCGTCCAGCATCAGGTAGCCTACCGGACTTAACCAGAAGCCTTTTACATCTTTGGCTGTTACCGATACGTGGTCGATGGTGCGGATCGGAATGACCGGAACTTCTTTCAGCTCGATCTCTTGCAGCTTGGCATAGATCGCGTTCCGCTTCGCTTCGTCCTTTTCGCGGCGGCCTTCTTCAATCAGCTTGTCGACTTCCGGGTTGTTGTAAAAGGCAATGTTTCCGGCGCTGCCTTTAGAGGAGCTGTGGAAGACGTTGTACTGGTTGTAGTCGCCGTCGCCTGTGGCATTGCCCCAGCCGCCGATAAACATCGCATGCTCGCCTTTGTCTGTGTACTCCAAATATGCCCCGTACTCCATTACTTTGATTTCCACGTCGATGCCAATGCCCTTCAACTGGGACTGGATTACTTCCGCTACGTTCATGCGCTCTTTGCGGTCATCGGTCACAATCGATGTTTTGAAGCCGTTCGCGTACCCTGCCGCAGCAAGCAGCGACTTCGCTTCGTTCACATCGTACTTGTAGTCCTCAAGGTTCGGGTTGTAGCCGATCACTTTAGGAGACATCGAAGAGACTGCTTCTGTCCCTACGTTGTTGTACACGCCTTTGACAATCGCTTCTTTTTCAATCGCATGCGCGACAGCCTGGCGCACACGTATGTCGTCAAACGGCTTTTTCGTCACGTTGAAGCCGATGTATTCTACACCGAGACCTTCTGCGCGAACCATGTTCATGCTTGGCGTTGCTTGTGCGCGCTCCACCTCTGTTACAGGAAGCTGGTCGCCGATGTGCGCTTCGCCTGCCTCGACCATCGCGATGCGGGTCGTGTCTTCCGGTACGACTTTATATTGGACTTTGTCCACTTTCGGCTTCTCGCCCCAGTAGTTTTCGTTTTTCGCCAGGGTCATTTCCTGACCTGGAATCCAGTCTTCAAATTTGAAAGGCCCGGTTCCTACCGGCTTTCTCGCCAATGTGTCAGCGCCTTCGGCAATCGCTTTCGGGCTGATAATGCTGCCTTCCGTGCTTGCGAGAATCGACAGCAGCGGCGCAAACGGGTAGTCCAAAATAAACTGAACCGTTTTGTCGTCGACTGCCTTGATTTCCTTGATCATCGCGAAGTTGGAAGCGCGCGGGGAACCTACTTTCGGATCGAGGGCACGTTCGAACGTCTTTTTCACGGCCTCGGCATTGAACGGTGTGCCATCGTGGAAAGTAACGCCTTCGCGCAGCTTAAATTCCCAAGTCAGATCGTCAACCTGTTTCCACTCGGTAGCCAGCGCTGGCTTGTAGCCTGCGTTTTTGTCCCGCGCCACCAGACTCTCATATACTTTGCCGTAAATATAGTTGGCGGATGGAATGTTGGAAATGAAATGCGGATCGAGATTGTTTGCGTCTGCCTTGCGCGCTACGATCAAGGTTCCGCCTTCTTTTGCCGCCTCGGAAGCCGGTGCTCCATTTGCGTTTTGCTGCTCTGTACCTGCGCCACATCCCGTCAGTGCTACACCGACGGTCAGCGACAGCGCGAGCAGCGATCCAAACAAGCGTGTTTTCTTCATCTGCGTGTCCCCCTGTACAATGCTGTCGAAAATTCTGAATCTATTTCTTATTTGCATTATACGGTAGACTTTCTGCGCAGCCTTTCAGCATCTTTACTTCTATTTATAATATTTTTACTTTTATTTAATTTTATCTGATTCAGCTTCCGGAAAGGGACTGCGTGAAAAAACCGCTCATCCCCTGTGAACGGACAAGCGGTTTTCTCCAATAAAAGCAGCGGCTACTGCTTTTGCCAGACGATTTTTCCCGCGTACACGACTGCTTCCTTCGCAGCTTGACGTGCGACAGCTTCAGCCGAGCAACTGGCCCGGACAAACACAGCATCGGCAGCGTCACCAGGCTTTGGCCAGGCGCGATTCCCTGCCTCGTCAAGCGGGGTGATGCCGCCAGTGACCAGGCCGAGCGTGCGGGCAAGCGATTTCTCGTCAATGAGCCGGAAGCGCTCCGCTACGCGATTCGCTTTTTGCAGCATATCTCCTGTGCCGAACGGGTCCCAATGATCGGTAATGTTATCGTTGCCAAGTCCGATCTGCACCCCTTTTGCCCGGAGCAGCGGAATCGGGATCGTCGGCATGTCGATCGGCACCGCGGACATGATCGCGATGTTCAGTTCCGTGCACAATTCCGCGATCTCTTCTGCCAAAGCCGTCGGCACCTCTCCCAGCGCATAGGCGTGGCTGACAGTCGTCCGGCCTTGCCAGCCAGCATCGCGCACCATCGCGGCGAGTCGCTTCATGATGAAAATGCCCAAATGCCCCGGCTCGTGCAAATGCAGGTCGATGTCCGCATTGGCTTCTACCGCAATATCCATCATTGTGTGCAGCGATTTTTCGATATCTTCATCAAAAGAAGCTGGATCGACACCCCCGACGAGTCCCGCCCCATGCTTCATCGCCTCGCGGACGAGTGCTACGGAATCACTGCGCAGCAATCCATGCTGAGGGAAAGCGACAATTTCCCAGGAAAGTTTTTCCCGGTAAGTTTCCAGAGCAGCGAGTGTGGCCTCCAAGTTTTGCAAACCGATGACCGGATCGATATTGCAATGCGTTCGGACGTGTGTCGCACCGTGCGATTGCAGCAGGTGCAGCAAGCCTTCTGCACGCTGTTTGGCTACCGGAAGCTGGCGCGGCAGCAGTTCCTGCTCTTGTTGAATCCGGAAAAAGCGGTTGGGAGCAGGAATGACTGCCTGCCAGGGACCTCCGTAAAACGTTTTATCCAGATGGATATGCATCTCCCGAAAAGACGGCAGCATGAGCAGTCCTTCTGCGTCCCAGTAAGAGGCAGCTTGTGGGAGCGGAGTGCTGGCAGGGACGATTTTTTCCACGCGGCCGTCCGCCAAAAGCAGATGGACACGCTCTGTCACCGTCCCTGTTATCCTCCCGTTCTCCTCTTGAAACCCGCTTTCCAGACGTGCGTTTTTGATCCAGAGGCTGTCTTTCCCGCTCTCCATGTTCGCTCCCCCTTCTTACTCCATCGTAATATCGTTAATCATCATGTAACCGGATGGGCTGATCCAGAAGCCCTTGATTTTTTTGCTGACCGCTGCAACGTGTTCCAGATTGCGGATCGGAACCATCGGCGCTTCCTTGGACTCGATTTCCAGCGCCTGGGCGTAAAGTTGCTTGCGCTTGGCGCTGTCCGGCTCGCGGCGTGCTTCTTCGATCAGCTTGTCCACTTCCTTGTTTACGTAAAAAGTCGTGTTGCCGCCCTTGCCGAGCGAGCTGGAGTGGAACAGGTTGTACTGGTTGTAGTCGCCGTCGCCTGTTGCGTTGCCCCAACCGCTGATAAACATGTCTGTCTCGCCATTGTCTTCGGCATCGAGATACGCTCCGTACTCCAGCACTTTGACCTCTACTTCCACGCCGATGCCTTTCAACTGCGACTGAATGACTTCTGCGGCATTGATCCGCTCTTTGCGATCCCCGGTCCACAGCGTTGTCTTGAAGCCGTTGGCATAGCCCGCTTCCTTGAGCAGTGTCTTGGCCTTGTTCGGGTCGAACTCGTAGCCTTTCAGCGCCTCGCTATAGCCGAGAACTTTCGGGCTCATCGCAGAATTGGCTTTTGTTCCCACATTGTTAAAAACGCCTTGGATGATGGCATCTGTCTCGATCGCATAGTTGATCGCCTGGCGAACCCGGACATCGTCAAAAGGCTTTTTCTTCGTATTGAAGCCGATAAAATCGGTGCCCAGTCCTTCTGTGCGATACAGAGCCATTTGCGGCGACTGGCTGACGCGTTCGATCTCGGTTACAGGCAGCGGCTCCGCAATATGGGCTTCGCCTGTCTCAACCATGGCAATTCGCGTCGTATCTTCCGGAACGACCTTGAAGACGGCCTTTGCGTATTTTACCTTTGGCTCTTTTCGCAAATTTTGTTGCTATTGCTGTTGTGGAAACGTGTGTTCTATAATGAAAATCAGGAAGTCTATAGGATTTCCATTTACCGTGAATGCACGCTTCGCTTGGTACTATAAATACCAAGCAACTCACGGCTTTTCTAAAAGCAACAATTTCTTAGAAAAGAGCGTTACCTTTTCACCCCAGTAGTTGTCATTGCGTGCGAGCACGATTTCCTGTCCCGGCGTCCACGCCTCGAACACGAACGGCCCTGTGCCTACCGGATGCTTGCTCAAATCTTTTCCGTATTGCTCGATCGCTTTCGGGCTGATAATGCTCCCTTCATGGTTGGCCAAAATGGACAACAGCGGCGAGTACGGGTAAGTCAGCTTGATTTGCACAGTGTAGTCGTCTACGGCTTTCACTTCCTGGATCATTTGGAACTGGGTGGCGCGCGGAGAGCCGACTTTCGGGTCGAGGACGCGAGCAAACGTCGCTTTGACCGCTTCTGCGTTAAACGGTGTTCCGTCGTGGAAAACAACGCCCTGGCGCAGCTTGAACTCCCACGTCACTTCGTCCAGCTGCTTCCACTCGGTTGCGAGCATCGGCTTGAACTCCATATTTTCGTCACGGCGAATCAATCCTTCGTACACTTTGTGATGGACGACGCTCGCCGCGTTGATCGCGGAAATAAAGTGCGGGTCCAAGTTGTTGGCATCCGATTGTCTGGCAATAATCAACGTCTGTGTTCCATCAGCCGCTTCGCTTTTGGCTGGATTGTCCGCAGCCCCCTGCTCCGGTTGTGCCGAACACCCTGCAAGCACCAGTCCAACGCCGAGCACGCCCGACATCAGAATGCTCCATCCTTTGCGTCTTTTCATAAAATCGCCCCCGTTTTTGCTTTTCTGTCTCTTGTTTTGAAAGTAGAGCAGCATAGCTGATCCCTTCAAGGAACTCGGCTATGCTGCGATTCATTGCTCTTGGAAGCTTGCGGTTACGGCAAGGTGATTTCGTCGATTTCGATGTGACCAGCCGGGCTGATCCAGACGCCCTCTACCCCTTTTTCAATCGCTGCCAAGTTTTCTGCGAAGCGGTAAGGCACGACTGCTACTTCATCCATTTCGAGCTGTTGCGCTTTTTCGTAAATTTGTTTGCGTTTTTCTTCGTCTTTCTCTTTGCGTCCTTCTTCGATCAGCTTGTCTACTTCCGGATTGCTGTAGAAGGAGTGGTTGCCTGGTGCGCCGTGAGACTTCGTGTGGAACAAGTTGTACTGATTGTAGTCAGCATCGCCTGTCGCGTTGCCCCAGCCGCTGATGAACAAGTCTGTTTCGCCTTTGCTCGCTGCGTCGATATAGGCGCCAAACTCCAGCACTTTGACTTCCAGATCGACATTGATTTGTTTCAGTTGTTGTTGCAATACTTCCGCTACGTTGACCCGCGCCTTGTTGTCATTGAGGTAGACGGTTGCCTTGAAGCCGTTGGCATAGCCTGCGTCCGCCAGCAATTTTTTCGCTTTCTCGATGTCGTAGCCAAGGTCTTTTACATTCGCGCTGTAGCCGACCATCGTAGGAGAGATCGAGGAATGAGCGACCGTTCCCACATCGTTGTACACCCCTTGAATGATCGTCGGCTTGTCGATCGCAAGCGCAATCGCTTGACGGACGCGCACATCGTCAAACGGCTTTTTCTTGTTGTTGATGCCGATATGCTCGCTGGAGAAGGACGCATAGCGGCCGAGTGTCATGTTTGCCGAGTTTTTCACGCGGTCTACTTCTGTTACAGGAAGTTGTTCAGCCACTTGTGCTTCGCCTGTCTCGACCATAGCCAGTCGGGTTGTGTCTTCTGGTACTGTTTTGAAGACAACCTTGTCCAGCTTCGGCTTGTCTCCCCAGTAGTTGTCGTTTTTCACCAGCACAACTTCTTGTCCTGGCGTCCACGATTCAAACTTGTACGGCCCTGTTCCGGTTGGATGCTTGGTCAAGTCTTTGCCGTACTGCTCGATCGCTTTTGGCGACAGGATGCCGCCTTCTGCGCTGGCGAGAACGGACAACAGCGGAGCGTACGGGTAGTTGAGGATAAATTGCACCGTGTTGTCATCCACGACTTTTACTTCCTTGATCGCTTCGAACAGGTTGGCGCGGTTCGAGCCGACTGCCGGGTCCTGGACGCGGGCGATCGTCTTTTGCACCGCTTCTGCATTGAATGGGGTGCCGTCGTGGAAAGTTATGCCTGTGCGCAGTTTAAACTCCCACGTCACATCGTCCACTTGCTTCCATTCGCTTGCCAGCGAACCGACGTATTTGCTTTCTTTGTCCATGCGGACCAGACCCTCGTATACTTTGTGATGAATGATAGCTGCCGAATTAATTTGCGTAAGAAAGTGCGGGTCCAGATTGTTTGCGTCCGACAACCGGGCGATGACCAGTGTGCCACCTGCTTTGCCCGTGCCAGGCGCTGCTGTTTGCCCGGACGTATTGGCGTTCGTCCCCGCTTCTGGCGCTGGCGCCTGCGAGCAGCCGGCCAGCGCTGCCGATACGGCAACAGTCATGGCGATCAGCGTCTGGAAAAAGCGCGTCTTTTTCATGTAGTGTTTCCCCCTCTTTTGTTTGCGCCGGATGTGCTATAATTTTTTGACCATTCGCGCATGTCTCATTTTACCTACTATTCAGGCATTATTTTTTCACTCTCTTTACTACTATTTTCACTTTCTTTACTCTTTTTTTGCCTTTTCCACATATTAGGATAGCAAAAGAAAAAGCCCCTCCCAGCAATTGGGAGAGACTTTTGGCACAGCCTATTGAATCGTCACATCGCTGACCTCGATGTAGCCGGAAGGGCTGATGTAGACGCCCTGCACATTTTTCGCGATAGCTGCCAGGTTTTCAGAGCTGCGATACGGGAGCAGCGGCACTTCGTCCATCTCGATCTGTTGCGCCTCTGCGTAGATTTGCTTGCGTTTCTCCGGGTCTTTTTCCTTGCGTGCTGCTTCGATCAACGCGTCGACTTTTGGATTGCTGTAGAAGGAATGGTTGCCTGGCACTCCCGCAGACGTGCTGTGGAACAAGTTGTACTGGTTGTAGTCGCCGTCGCCTGTGGCATTGCCCCAGCCGCTGATGAACATCTGGGCTTCGCCTTTTGCCGCCAGCTCCAAATACGCCCCGAACTCCATCACCTGGATTTGCAGGTCAATGCCGATGCCTTTCAACTGCGATTGCAACACCTCTGCCACGTTGATGCGCGCTTTGTTGTCATTCAAGTACACGGTCGCCTTGAGTCCGTTGCCGTATCCAGCTTCTGTGAGCAATTGCTTGGCTTTGTTCAAATCGTACTCAGGCGTCTTGATGTTCGGACTATAGCCGATTACTTTTGGACCGAGCGAAGAGATCGCGACTTTGCCGACGTTATTGTAGACGCCTTGAATAATCGCTTCCTTGTCAATCGCATGCGCAATCGCCTGGCGGACGCGGACATCGTCAAACGGCTTCATTTTGACATTCATCCCGATATGATCCACGGCAAAAGACTCGAAGCGCCCCAGCGACATATTCGCGGAGTTTTGCACCCGCTCCAGCTCCGTGACGGGCAGCTGCTCGGCAACGTGCGCTTCGCCTGTCTCCACCATCGCGACACGCGTCGTGTCCTCCGGAACCGTCTTGAACACGACTTTGTCCACTTTTGGCTTCGTGCCCCAGTAGTTTTCATTTTTGACGATGACGATTTCCTGACCGGGCGTCCACGACTCAAAGACGAACGGGCCTGTCCCTACCGGGTGCTTGGCCAAGTCTTTGCCGTACTGCTCAATCGCCTTCGGGCTGATGATGCCGCCCTCGGCGCTGGCGAGGACAGAAAGCAATCCCGCGAATGGATAATGCAAAATGATCTCGACTTTTTTCGGATCAATCACTTTGACTTCCTTGATCATCCCGAACATATTTGCCTTCGGAGTCGGCTGGTTTTTGTCCAAAATGCGATTGATCGTCTTCTTCACAGCTTCCGCATCAAACGCGGTTCCGTCGTGGAACGTCACGCCGTCCCGCAAAGTAAATTCCCATGTCACATCGTCTTTCTGCTTCCATTCTGTCGCCAGAAGCGGCTTGTACTCGCTGTTGCGGTCCATCATCACCAGACCTTCGTACATTTTGTGCTGCACGACTGCCATGGAGTTGATTTGCGTACTGAAATGCGGGTCGAGGTTGTTCGCGTCAGACAGCCGGGCGATAATCAACGTACCGCCGCCAGACGCAGCAGGGGTGGATGGCGCAGGACTGCCGGTTGCTTGTCCGGAGTTGGAGCCGGTCGAAGCCGGTTGCGATTGCGAGGTGCCGGAACAGCCTGTCAAAACGGTCGCAAACGCGACAGACAAAGCAAGAATGGAACGTACGATGCGCGTTTTCTTCAATGAAAATGCCCCCTTTGTCTCGTTGGTAAAAAGAAAAATAATGACATAACAAAATATTACTAATTTTCTTACTATTAATCTTTGCACGATCTTTACTTTCTTTTTCACTATCTTTACCTTGTTGTTTTTGAATGTTAAAAAAATCTCTACCAGGCGAGTGCCTACATTTTCCACGGTGAATTTGCCGCGCATGGCGAATCTTATCAATGGGCGGAAGATCATTCGAGTGCCGCCGTCAGATGAACGGCATCAGAAGGAGGACAGGCATGGGGATTTTTGGTGACAATTCCAAACAAGAGCCGCTGCATTATGGCGAAGTGTTTGGCGTCTGGGTTTATTTGGCGACGACAAAAGCTCTGCTCGCTGGTTATCAGACAGCGATGAATCATGCTGGCGATACGGATTTGAAGGACTTTCTCGAAGATATCATGCAAACGATGAAAAAAGAAATTGACCAGTTGGAGGATGTACTTAAAATAAACGGCGTCGCCTTGCCGCCTTCCCCTCCCGATCGGCCACTGGCTGATCGGAGCAGCATTCCGGTCGGAGCCAGGCTCAACGACTCCGAGATTGCCCTGGGAATTGCCCGGGATATTGCCGGAGGCTTGCTGACATGCAGCCAGGTCATGAGCCAGTCGCTGCGCGAGGATATCGGCTTGATGTTTGCCGAGTTCCACTTTGCGAAAGCGCACTCCGGTTTTCGTCTGCAACGCATCCTCAAGGAAAAGGGCTGGCTGATTTCCCCACCCCTGCACATGCACGCGCCAGAGCTTGCTCACGTCTAGCCTGTTGTTGTGAATAAGCACTGTCACTGAGTGGGCAGTGCTTTTTTGCGCGTTCGGTCATTTTTGATTACGTTGAGGGAAGCAACTTGGCAAATCTCGCTGGCGTAGCGCCATAAAAAAACATGCCCCCGCTCGTCGAGACGAGGAAGGCATGCTTTGCAGCTTGTCGCATTGTCGTTATGAAATTACTCGCTGACTTCTACAGACCAGCCGAACTTGTCTTCTTTTTCGCCATACTGGATTCCGGTCATTGTTTCGTACAGTTTGGTGGTCAACGGGCCTGTTTTTTCGCCGTTGAGAATCATTTGGTGGCCGTTCCAGTTCAGGTCGCCGACTGGCGAGATGACCGCTGCCGTGCCTGTTCCAAACGCTTCTTCCAGTTGCCCTTTTGTGTACGCCTCGTACAATTCTTCGACGGAAATCCGCTTTTCTACTACCGGGATGCCCCAGTCTTTCAGCAGGTGGATCGTCGAATCACGGGTGATTCCCTCCAAAATGCTGCCGTTCAAAGCAGGGGTCCACACTTCTTCGCCCACTTTGAAAAATACGTTCATGCTGCCGACTTCTTCAATGTATTTATTTTCTACGCCATCCAGCCAAAGCACTTGCTCGTAGCCTTTTTCCTTGGCTTCCGCCTGTGCTTTCAGAGCGCCTGCGTAGTTCCCCGCTACTTTGGCATTGCCTGTACCGCCGCGGACAGCGCGAACGTATTTGTTTTCTACGTAAATTTTCACTGGCTCCATACCATTTGCATAGTAAGCGCCAACCGGAGACAGAACGATGATCAGCTTGTACGTGTGCGATGGACGCACGCCGAAACATGGCTCCGTAGCGATCACGAATGGACGGATGTACAGCGACATGCCGCTCTCTGCCGGAATCCATTCTTTTTCAAGCGCTACCAGCTGTTTCAGCGCATCGACCATAAATTCCCCGTCCACTTGCGGCATGCTCATCCGCTCCAGGGACCGATTCATCCGCTTGAAGTTTTGCTCCGGACGGAACAGAAGCACCTTGCCTGCTTTGTTGCGGTATGCTTTCATTCCTTCAAAAATCGCTTGTCCGTAGTGGAGTACCATCGCAGCCGGATCGAGCGTCAGCGGAGCGTGCGGAACGATTTGCGGATCGTGCCAGCCTTTTCCTTCCGTGTAATCCATCGTGAACATATGGTCGGTAAAATGCACGCCGAACCCCAGCTTGTCGAGTGCTGGCTTCTCTTTTTTCTGTTCTGTTCGGACAATCGTTAGCTGACACTCCATCTTCTACATCTCCCTTGATTATTAAAATCCTGCATTTCTGAAATAAGCTTTATATATTTAAAATATCAACTATTTCGAATGATTGCCAGCTTAACTTTCCTTTTGCCAGAAACGGCTAACAGGAAAGTTACTCTATCATCGGGGAAAGTGCAGCATAAACCTCTTCCATCTCCGCTTCCGTTCCGACTGTGATGCGCAACATGTCCGCAAGGCGCGGCAGTTGATCATAGCGCACGTAAATTCCTTGCTCCATCAGCTTTTCATACAGCTCGCGCGCAGACTGTCCTTCTGCCTTCGCTGGTGGCTGGCACAAAATGAAATTCGTCTGCGCTGGGACGACGCTGAAACCGAGCGATTCAAGCTGCTTGGAAAAAACCGCCCGCGTCCGCTTGATCCTGCCTGTCGTCTCTTGCATATAGCTTTGATCGCGCAACGCCGCAAGCGCGAGATGGCGTGCGATCGCAGATTCAGGCGGATCGCTTTTGTTCCCGCCGAGGGCATCGCGCCTTTCACATTGCCGGGCATCTTTTCGATATGAGGCAAAATCATCGTCATTGCTTCTCTCCTCCATGTCGCGTGCGACTTTCTCATCCCTGCTTCCGATTCGCTTTGCAAAGATGTTATGATGTAGAATATCCTTAATTTTACAAAGACAAAGAAGAAATATCCAGTTTTCTGCTTTTTCCAGTGCCAGGAACGAAAGGAATGGAAGTCGACATGCTCCAACGGACGCGTCGTGTACGTCGGAACGTTTTCCAGAGTGTTGTGCCCCTCTATTCGGCTCAGCTATCTCGTTCTGCCTCCCGCACTGCTCGACCGCTTCCTGACGAAAAGCAACAGCTACGACCAGTACGCTGCGCCCATTTTCCAGAAAACGTTGTACCTGTTCATGGAATCGGGTGATTTTCATCGGCATGTGCGAGCGAACAGCGAAGTGATTGACTATTCCCAAAAAAGGCAGTATTCATCAGCGCAAGAAAAATGGACTGCATTTTGCAAAAACAGCGCTCTGGTTGTGCTCACGCATCCCATCAAAGATTGGACTTTTACATGGAACGAAAAGAAGGTAGTAAAGTGGGGTGATTTTTATCATGAATGAATATATTATCATCGCGATCCCGCTTTTGCTGGGAATCGTCGGCTTCGTTTGCCTGCTCCTCGGTTTGTTTGGTTACCATCCGAAAAAAATTCGCATACACCTCACCATTTCCGGGATTTGCTTTTTCTTGCTGTTCGCCTATCTCATCATCGGGTATATTTACTTGGCTCCGCCATCGTTGTTGCTGAACTTGTTTTGATTACCCGTGGGCAAAACGCAAATGATCCATTATCGCTGAGGAGGTTTCGTGCCTATGAGTAGAAAAGTCGCCATCGTCACAGGAGCAAGTCGGCTGAACGGTATTGGTGCTGCCATATGCAGAGCGTTGGCTGCACAAGGGATTGATCTGTTTTTCACGTATTGGACAGCGTACGACAAGACAATGGACTGGGGGATACAAGACGATGAGCCAGCGCAACTGCGCGAACAGTTGACCCGCTATGGAGTACAGTGCGCGTGCAGCGAAATCGATTTGTCCAAGCCTGACTCGTGGTCGCATGTCCTCGATGAAGCCAGCTCGCAGGTTGGCGCTCCCTGTATTCTCGTCAACAACGCTTGCCATTCCACTTCCGACAATTATCAGTCGCTTTCGGCTGCCAGTCTGGACGCTCATTATGCGCTCAACGTTCGCGCGCCGATCATGCTCAGCGCCGAATTTGCCCGTCGATTCTCCCAGCCTGGCAACGGCCGGATTATTCACCTGACTTCCGGGCAATCGAAAGGTCCCATGCCTGGCGAAATCGCCTATGCCGCGACAAAAGGGGCGCTGGATGCGTTCACGATTACTTTTGCCGCAGAAGTCGCTCCGCTCGGAATTACCGTCAACGCAGTCAATCCCGGCCCTACAGATACCGGATGGATGTCAAAAGAGCTGGTGCCGTTCCTCTTGGAGCGCAGCCCCATGGGCAGGATCGGCCAACCGGAAGATGCGGCACGTCTGGTCGCTTTTTTGGCAAGCGAGGAAGCGGGATGGATTACCGGACAAATCATTCATTCGGAAGGAGGATTTTTGCGTTGAGCTGCCACTTTTGCGTGTGTTGCGCGCAAAATAAAAGCACAATCCGCTATACAACAGCAGATTGTGCTTTTTGGATTGGCTTTTAGTGCAGAGCGTTACGGTTTGTTGACGATGCGAAACGACGGGGTGAACAGTTCCTTTTCGCCAAGCTGCTGATAGTCTCTCTCCACATAGCCGAGGCGCATTTTGTCAAAATAGCGTTGGCCGCGCTCCTTGATTTCCGCAAGATCAACGCCTGGCAGCACGCGGTCTTTCATTACGGTGCGTCCTGCGATGATCGACAGCTTCACATCGCGCCCGGAGCCGCACATGATCAGGGTGCGAATCGGATCGTCAACGGTTCCCATGTGGAATCCGTCCAGGTCGATCGCGATGATGTCGGCTTGCGCTCCCGGAGCGAGTCTGCCGAGATCGTCCCTTCCGAGGAAGTGGGCGCCGCCCAGTGTTGCCGCGCGGAAAATATCCGCGTAGCTGGAGTCTGCCACATCGCGCTCCTGCAAGCGGGAAAGCATGCTGGCCGTGCGAATGTTTTGGATGAAGTCTGGCGGGAACGTGTCCGTCCCGATCGCGATATTAATGCCGCGACGCTTGTAGCGGGCAAAAGATTCCAGCGCGGAGCCGTGGCGTCCGATGACGAGCGGGCAATGAATGACCGTTGTTCCCGTTTCTTGCAGGATGGCCAGATCGTCGCCTTCCCCGATCGTCGCTTCGCTGTAGCCAGGGATGAAATGCGCGTGCGGAATCGCCGTCCTTTTGCCCAGGAACCCGATTTCGTTGAGGTACTGGATGGGCGACATGCCATGGCGACGATGAATTTCCGTGTACTCGTAGCTTCCTTGCGCCGCATGCAGGCGGATCGGGCAACCCAGCTCATCGCTGTAGCGTTTCGTCAGAACCAGATTTTCCGGCGTTTGCGTCTCGATCCGCTCCGGCGCGAGCATGCCGCGGATCAGGCCGTTGTGGGCGCCGTCAAAGTCTTTGACGAACTGGACAGCCCGCTCAAGCCCTGCCCGTCCTTCCGCTTCGTTCCACAGCACTTCAATCTCGCCATTTGCCTTGACGACGCGCATTCCCGACTGGTAGCTCGGTCCCATGTACATGCGCAGTCCCAGGCGTCCTGCATGCTCCGCTGCCGCTGCCAGTTCCTCGTACGTCTCTGCCCAGCGCTTGTAAAAGACAGAGGTGATCGGCATCGCCGTCGTCACGCCGTTCAAGATCAGTTGGCTGTAGGCGTACAGCGATTTAAACGCCTCTTCCTCCGGCGTCATGACCTCGTGGTAGCCTTTGTTGTAGTACGCTTCCGACCAGAGCAAATTTTTGTTTCGCTGCGCCGACACTTCCAGATGCACGATGTCGTGGTCAATATCGCCAAGCGCGTTCAGATCGATGAACCCCGGGCTGATCACGGCATTGCCCATGTCGGTCACTTCGTCCACTTCTCCGTCATACGCATGTCCTACATACAAAATCGTCTCACCTTCGTAGACGACTTCCCCGTCTTTGATGATGATGTGGTCTTCTCCGTCGTACCCGATGACATATTTGGCTGTCAGTTTCTTTTTCATGCTGCTCCTCCCCCTTGCTTCCGTATTCGTGCTCACACTCTCCACTATCTATCTTTGTATCCTTTGCCAGTATAAGAAATATTCTGTCAAGTTTGTTTCAATTGCTTTACATGTATTTGCACAATCTTTACTACTTTTCAAAAAACGGCAAGAATTTCGCCAATAAGTAAAAATCATGCAAAAACTCGTAAAGAAGCTGCAAATCTTTATTCAAAATATTCCTTACAATTAATAGAGAGCAATGAAGCTAGGCTGGGCTTTTTTCAACGATCCTCTTACTATTTTTCATGCGAAAGGGCTGATTTTTTGTGAGTCAAGCATACTCATACTGGCTAACCAACGTTCGTCTCGATAGCGGATTTGAAACCGGAGACGATGGGGTAGTCCACACACGCTCCGAGCTTTGCCACCTGAAAATCCAGGACGGGGTGATTAGCGAGATCGTTTCCGCGACCAAGCCACTCGACACAACGCTTCTGCAGCAGGACGCCAACGGACTGCTTGCGCTCCCGTCGTTCGTGGAAAAGCACAACCATCTGGACAAAACGTATGCAGGCGCTACCTGGAAGTCGTGTCTCCCTCCGAAAAAGCTGATTGATCGCCTAGAGTTCGAAGCGACAGAAATGCCGCTGATGACCGGAACCACGCAAAAGCGGGCCGAAGCGATGTTGCAGCTTTTGCTGAACGGCGGCGCCACACATGTACGGACGCACGTCAATATTGACCCGTACATCGGCCTGAAAAACTTGGAGGGCGTACGGGCCGCACTGGAAGCGTACAGCGACCGGATGACCTACGAGATTGTCGCTTTTCCGCAGCAAGGGCTGTTGCGCACACAAGCAAGCTCCTTGATGAGACAGGCGATGAAAGAAGGCGCTACGCTCGTCGGCGGATTGGACCCGGCTGGCATCGATAACGAGCTGGAAGGTTCGCTGCGGGAGATGATGGACATTGCCGTGGAAGCTGACGCCGATGTCGATATCCACCTGCACGATCCGGGCACGCTCGGCTTTTATACGATCAAGCGCATTCTCGACCTGACAGAAGAAGCAGGCTGGCAAAACCGGATGGCGATCAGCCACGCCTTTGCTCTCGGTGATGTATCTGTCGAGGAAAGTACAGAAATGGCGGAGCGTTTGTCCCGATTGGGCACGATGATCATGACGACCGTGCCGATCAACCGGGCGATGCCTCCCGTACCGATCCTGCACGAAAAAGGCGTGCGCGTAGCTCTTGGCTATGACGGTTTCTACGATTCGTGGTCGCCGTACGGAACGGGCGACATGCTGGAGAAGCTGAATCGCCTCGTGGAGCGCTATCGCTGGGTGGACGAGCGCTCGCTGGTGCAATCGCTCTTTTTCATCACAGGCGGCAAAACGACGCTCGACCGCGCTGGCAACCGCGCATGGCCCAAAGCTGGTGACGAAGCGAGCATCGTTTTTGCCGAAGCTTCCTGCTCCGCCGAAGCCATCGCCAGAAGATCGCGCCGGGCTGCTGTCATGTTCAAAGGGAAAGTCGTGCATGGGGCGTTGGAGAGACGAGGGGAAAACTAGTGCCAGGCGCCACGTCTGGAAGGAGAACGCGGCCAAGGTGGGAGCTGGCAAGCATCCGTCTCCCCTGATTTCGTATCTGTTTTTCATTTGGCATGCCGCCCCTTTTCGTAGTGTATGTGGATACATCCGTAATCGGATGGCAGTTGTGACATTAAAGAAAGAAAAAAGAGGCAGCTTTCGCTACCTCCCCCCTTACACTATTGCTTTTCCCACTTATCGTTTTCCAGTACAAATTCCGTAACCGTGCTTTCCCCGTCTGCTGATTGCTTCAGTACATACAAACTTTCACGGGATTCATGGAGGTAGATTTGTGGGCGTATATCACCAATCGAAATCTTAGTCACGGCGTTGACCTCTTTAAAGAGGTCTTTGTCCAAATTGAAAACTACCTCTTTGTCGACTACAGTGTATTCTGACAAGTCTATTCCAGTATCGTCAGCAATTTCATTGGCGCTTTGTACGAGTAGATTCTCGTATTCTTTGGCTTCATGTGGATCTTCCTTAACGAGTGTCCAATCAATCGGATTATACACGGCCGTATCCGAGGACATTTTGAAGTCACTTATTGGTCCAGCGCCTAAACTTTCAGTATGCTCGCTCTCAACCTTGTATCTAATTTTCGGCTCATGACTGGAAGTATAAGCACCTGACGTCCGAACTCTATCCTCTACTTCGTCTACGAGCACGACTCCTTTGTACAAAGTATACACTTTAGCGTTCGCATTATTATTAAGCGTCTTAGCGGAAAACTTTACTTTGTAGCTACTTGTGGTTGAGCTACTGATGTCGACAGATGAAGTCGCAGACGTGATGTCGGCTGAAGCACTATTCGCAAACAATAACAATGAGCCAAGACCAGCAATAGCGAATACAGATCTCTTTATCATTCTTATGCACCGCTTCCTATTTTTGGTAGATTCGGGCACTATACTATATTACTTTTATTTATTTTTCAATATTTTTATATGTGAAATAAATAAAAAACAAGGAAATTTTCCCTATCCGACGAAGAGGCAAGCCACCTCCCGACTGTCGAGTGTGTACAGTCGGGAGCTTTTTTCTTGTGCCACACGATACAACCAGGTCAAGGGCAGCAAGCCAAATCATCCGGTAAAGATTGACAACGGCAAAACCAACGTAATATTATATATTTACGTAAAAATGTAATTTTACGAAAGGTTGATGACGATGACAATGGCGGCGGAAATTTCACCGGGGGTTTACATGCTTTCGCTCGATTTTCACGGGAATATCGTTCACCCCATGCTTCTGCGCGAGGGAGAAATGAGCGTTTTGATAGACACAGGCTTTCCCGGGCAAATAAAAGATTTGCGCGCAGCCATGGACGCGGCAGGAGTGCCGCTCGCCCAGCTGCAAGCCGTGATTTTGACGCATCAGGACATGGACCATATCGGCTGTCTGCCTGAGATTTTGCAGGAATGCGGTTCACGTGTGAAAATTTACGCGCACGCGCTGGATCAGCCGTACATTCAAGGGGAGTTGCCGCTGTTAAAAGACAGCCACCTGGAACATCCCCCTAAAGGCAGAGTAGATCATACGGTAAGTGACGGTCAGGAGCTGCCTTTTTGCGGCGGGATTCGCGTCATTCATACGCCCGGACATACTCCCGGCCATATCAGCCTGTATGTAAAAAAGAGCAAGACGCTCATTGCCGGAGATTCGCTGTACAGTGTAGACGGGATGATCGGCGGCATTCATGCCCCGACGACACCAGATATGGACGCAGCCCGGTGCTCGCTGAAAAAGTATGCAGACCTCGACCTGGAAGCCGTCGTCTGCTATCACGGGGGCGTATGCAAAGGAAACGTCCGTGAGCAAATCGTGAAGCTTGGCCAGGCATGATCGCGCGCTGTCTGTCGTCTCAGGCGCTGAGTTCATAGGAAGAACGGGCTGTTTCACGAACGCATTAGCAAACAAGCATGGCTCCATACGCCAAAAAAGAGGCAAAACCGCAAGCGGTCTGCCTCTTTTTTTCTGTGAAAACATCTCGACGTTTTTCGTGAAATGGGATGTGACCGCTTGCAGTCAACAAAACGGCCATGAATGTTTTGCTGTAAATGGTACGTAACGTTTCAAGTACCTGTCAGCTTACAGCGCCCCGGACACCACATTGCCACGGAACACGACAGCCTGGCGCTTCGAGCGGCGCGCTACGGCCTCCGCCACAGAGGAAGCGTGCAACAACACCATGTCTGCTTCGTCTCCTACATTCGGCCATTGGCGGTTGCCCTCTTTGTCGAGCGGCGTTTTGCTGCCTGTGATAAAGCCCAGCGCCTGGGACAAGGACCGCTCATCCTGCATGCGGAAGCGCTCCGCCAATCGTCCTGCCTTTTCCAGACTGTCTCCCTGGCCGAACGGCGACCAGTGATCGGTAATGCTGTCGTCGCCGAGCATGACTTTGACGCCTTTGTCGCGCAAAAGTGGAATCGGAATAGTCGCCTTGTTGACAGGAACCGTAGAAGTGATCGAGATGCCGAGTGCGGCGAGCATCTCGGCTACGTCTCCCGCTTCCTCCAGGCTGACGTCAGCCAAAGCGATGGCGTGGCTGATCGTGACGCGGCCTTGCCAGCCTGCCTCTTCGGTCATTTTCGCCAGACGCTTGAACGTGAAAATGCCGAGATGGTCAGGATCGTGCAAGTGAACGTCGATCGGAGCATCCGCTTCTACCGCCAGTTCAAAAATCGTCGCCAGCGATTTCTCGATGTTTTGATCGACAGTCGCCGGATCGACGCCGCCGACGTAGGTCGCGCCCATTTTCAGCGCCTGGCGAATGTTCTCCACCTGATTGCTGCGCAAAAGCCCTTGTTGCGGGAAAGCAACGACCTCGCATTCCAACTTGCCGCTGAACGTTTCCATGGCAGCAAGTGTCGCCTCCAAGTTTTTCAGGCCGATATACGGGTCGATGTTGCAATGGCTGCGAATTTTCGTCGAACCGGCGGACAAAAGCAGTTCCAGCATCTTTTCCGCGCGCTCCTGCGCCGTCGGCAACAGCTTGGGCATCAGTCGGCTCTCTTCTTCCAGACGTTCCAAAATGCTTTTGACCGGAGTGACCGCTTTCCACGGGCCGCCGTAGTACGTCTTGTCGATATGGATGTGCATGTCCTGAAACGACGGTACAGCCAACAAGCCGTTCGCATCTTTGACAGGCAGTCCGCTCGCCCCTGCCTCGTCGCCATAGGCGATTTGGGCAATCCGGCCGTCCTCGATCAAAAGGTGCGCCAGCTCTGTGTCGGTTGCGACTATTTTGCCATTTTCTGTCCGGTATCCACGCTCCAGGCGAACGTTCGTAATCCAATAGGCTGTAGACATGTATTCATAACATCCTTTCCAGATGGAATTTGTAAAAAACCGCTGTCACCGCGCAAGGCTTGCCGCCGACCGTTGGCTTCTTCGCCACATGTCGCGCCGCCTGTTGCCTGTTACCATTCGCCCGCTACCCTGCTGCCCTGAAACAGCACCACTCTGCGCTTCGCCCGCCTTGCCACCGCTTCTGCCGAAGAAGCGGCTTCTACTGCCATCAGGCTTGCCTCATCCCCTATCAGCGGCCACAGACGATTGCCCGCATCGTCCAGCGGAATGCGCCCCTCTGTCACGAAGCCGAGGGCCACTCCCAGCGACCGCTCATCCGTCAGGCGAAAACGTTCCGCGAGTCGGCCTGCTTTTTCCAGCAAATCTCCGCTTCCGAACGGCGTCCAGTTGTCTGTCAGGCTGTCGTTGCCGAGCATGACGGCGACGCCTGCTTTGTGCAACAGCGGAATCGGAATCGTCGGGCGGTTGATCGGAACCGTCGATGCGATCGAGATGCCGAGCGTTGCCAGCTGCTGCGCTACCTCTCTCGCCTCCTCCAGCGACACATCTCCCAGCCCGAGCGCGTGACTGATCGTGACACGCCCTTGCCACCCTGCCTCTTCCGTCATCGCTGCGATCCCCTTGATCGTGAAAAGTCCGAGGTGCCCAGGGTCGTGCAGATGCAAGTCGATGTCGGCATCCGCTTCCACAGCCAGCTCCATGATCGTTTGCAGCGAGCGTTCGATATCCTGGTCGACACCGCCGGGATCGACGCCGCCCACATGCGTCGCTCCTTGGCGCAGCGCCTCTCGCACCGTCTCGCGTGCTTGCGTGCGCAGCATGCCGTAGTGCGGGAAGGCGACAATCTCATGCGACACTTTGTCTGTAAAAGTTTCGAAAGCCCGCAGCATGCCCTCCAAAAAGCCGAGGCCGACAGTCGGGTCGACGTGGCAATGCGTGCGCACGTGCGTAACGCCCGTTTCCACCAAAAGCGACAAAATGCTCTCCGCTCCCGCCTGTGCCTGCTTCAAGTACATCGGCAGCAACGTGCGATCCTCCGCGTGCCGTTCAAACAAGTTTTTCACCGGAGTCGTCGCTTTCCACGGCCCGCCGTAATACGTTTTTTCCAAGTGGATGTGCTTTTCCGCCATCGCAGGCAAAATCAACAGACCCTTCGCATCCTTTTTTGGCACTCCGTCCTCCAAAATTTCGCTGGACGGAACGATTCGGGTGATTTTCCCGTTCTCGATAAGCAAATCGCACAGCTCGGTACGCGTTCCTGTGACAACTCCCTGATCCCACTCATACCCGCACTCCAGGCGAGCGTTAATTATCCAGTACGGAGATGCCTTCATTTGCGATCATCCCTTCGTTGTGGTCGCTTCTTCCACTTGTCCGGCGACCTGGCTTCCTTTGAAAAAGACCGCCTGGCGATCTGCCCGCCGCGCGATTGCTTCAGCCGAGCACGACGCTTCCACCAGAACGAGGCTCGCTTCTTCTCCGACAGCAGGCCACAGTTGCGTGCCGTTCGCATCCAAAGTCGTTTTCCCGCCCGTAATGAAGCGAAGCGACTGGGACAAAGCCAGCTCGTCCAGCCAACGGTTGCGCTCCGCCAAGCGCCACAAGCGCTCCAGCACGTCGCCGTTGCCGTACGGCTGCCACGTATCAAAAATGTTGTCGCAGCCAAGCGCCACGTCCACTCCGTTTTGATGCAGCAATGACACAGGCGGGATCGCCCGGCTGAACGGAACGCTGGAAATAATCGTAATGCCCGCTTCCCGCAAGATCGTCGCCATCTCTTCTGCTTCCGGCACGGGAATGTCCCCGAGCGCAAAAGCGTGGCTGATCGCTACGCGGCCTTGCCATCCGGCATCTACCGTCATGGCTGCAAGCCTTTTCATCGTAAACGTTCCCAAATGTCCCGGGTCGTGCAAATGCAAATCAACCCCGGCGTTCGCCTCGACCGCCAGCTCCATCATCTGGTGCAGCGACTGTTCGAGATCGCCGTCTACCGTTGCCGGGTCTACTCCGCCGACATGTGTCGCGCCCTGGCGCAGCGCCTCACGCAACAGCGGCTGCGCATCCGTCCGCAAAAGCCCGTGCTGCGGGAACGCCACGATCTCATGAGTTACCCGATCCGCATAAGTAGCCAGCGCTGCCTGCACCGATTCCAGATTGGAGATGCCCGCTTCCGGATAAATGTCGACGTGTGTGCGCACGTGTGTGGAACCGTAGGAAAGCAGCACGGACAGCAGGTTTTCCGCCCGCTCCTGCGTAGTCGTCGGCAAGGCTGGCAATGCCCGCTTTTCAATCTCGCAGCGCTCGATAATGTTCGCTACCGGAATGACAGCCCGCCACGGCTCGCCCAAGAGTGTCTTGTCCAGATGCACATGCTTTTCAATGAAGGACGGCAACGCCAAAAGCCCTTTGGCGTCTTTTTGCGGCAAATCGTCCGCAAGCGTCTCCGTCGCCTGTGCAATACGTGCAAATTTTCCGTCTTTTATCAAGATGTGAAACAAGGATGCATCCGTTCCAGCGACGACTCCGTTTTCCCTGCGATAGCCCGTCTCCAAACGAACATTGGTCAGCCAATAGGCAGTGCCCATCCATCATCCATCCTCTCTGGGAAATGTGTATCTATGCCTTCCCTACCCATTATCTAGGAAGGGACGAGCGTTGATTTGCACAATCTTTACGTCTATTTTCACTATTTTTACGACTTGTTCAAATTGCCTTTACTTCATACATTTTTCTGATAACTTTGACGTAAGCAAAGGAGGGGGTCACATCATGAAGGTTGAGTTCGCACCAACCAATCAAGCTCTTCCGTCAAAAGCTGCGGCAGCACGCCCAGGCAGATGGCGGACTTTTTACCGGAAATTGCGCAAAAACAAATTGGCGATGGTAGGCGGGTTTATCGTCTTGTTCTACATCGCAATCGCCCTGTTGGCACCAGTTATCGCTCCGCACGATCCTTACGCGATTGATCTGGTGAACAAGCTCAAGCCGCCATCCGCTGATCACTGGATGGGTACGGACGACAAAGGTCGGGATGTGCTCAGTCGTCTCCTCTACGGAACACGTCTTTCCATGTCTGTCGGATTCGTCGCTGTTTTTATCGGCGCTTTCTTCGGAATTATTCTCGGTCTGTTGTCCGGCTACTACGGCAAATGGGTCGACACGGTCATCTCCCGTGTCATTGATGTTCTGCTTGCGTTCCCGGGCATCCTGCTCTCGCTGGCTATCGTCAGCGCCCTGGGTCCCAACTTGTTCAACGTCATGGTCGCTGTCGGGGTCTTCTCGATTCCGGTGTTTGCCCGGATCGTCCGCGGTTCTACCTTGACGGTGAAAAAGCTGGAATACATCGACGCGATTCGCTCGCTCGGCGCCAACGACTTCACGATCATTTTCAAGCACATTTTCCCAAATATTTTGTCTCCTATTATCGTGCAAGCAACAATGCGTCTCGCGACAGCGATTTTGTCCGCTGCCGGTCTGTCGTTCCTTGGGCTCGGCGCACAGCCTCCCCTGCCGGAATGGGGCGCCATGCTGAGCAACGGACGCGACTTTTTGTTCACCGCTCCTTATTTGGCCATGTTCCCTGGCCTGGCGATTTCTACGCTCGTACTCGGCTTCAACATTTTCGGAGACGGCCTGCGGGACGCTCTGGACCCAAGAATGAAACAATAGGAGGGAAGGCTTCATGTTTGTCTACATTGTTCGTCGCCTGTTACAGATGATTCCCGTCCTGCTCGGTGTCATTCTGGTTGTGTTCTTGATCATGCAAATGGTTCCCGGCGATCCGGCTGTCCTGCTCGCTGGTGAAGGTGCTTCTGCAGAAACGATTGCCAAAATTCGCACACAACTCGGGCTCGACCAGCCTGTCATGGTGCAATACTTCCATTATGTAACGGACGTCATGACCGGAGATTTGGGTACGTCCCTGCGCTCCAACCTGCCTGTCTTCGACGAAATCATGGCTCGCCTGCCAGCAACGATCGAGCTTGCCATTGCCAGTATTTTTGTCACCGTCGTACTCGGAATGGTCGCGGGGATCATCTCGGCTACCAAGCAGTATTCCGCGGCTGACATCACAATCATGATCGTCGCCCTGCTCGGCGTCTCGCTGCCAAGCTTCTGGCTCGGTTTGAGCCTGATCTACTACTTCTCGGTCAAACTGCAATGGTTCCCGGTCGCTGGCTGGGGCACGTGGAAACACATGGTTTTGCCCGCGATCACGCTCGGAACGGCCGGAGCTGCCATCGTAGCGCGGATGACCCGCTCCAGCATGCTCGACGTCGTACGCCAGGACTACATCCGCACAGCGCGGGCAAAAGGCTTGCGTGAACAAGTGATCGTTTACAAGCACGCGTTGAAAAACGCCCTGATTCCGATTATCACCGTTGTCGGCTTGCAGTTCGGGTTCCTGTTGGGCGGTACGGTTCTCGTCGAATCCGTCTTTGCCATCAACGGCTTGGGCCGTCTGATCGTCGACGCGATCCGCATGCGCGATTTGCCTGTCGTCCAGGGCGGCGTACTGATCGCTTCCGTCATCTTCGTGTTCGTCAACCTGCTCGTCGACGTACTGTATCGCTACTTCAATAAACGAATCGATCTGAACTAAGGAGGGAGCACCATGCCAGGACAACAAGAAAAAATACTGGACGTTCGCAACCTGCAAACGCACTTTTTCACAGATGATGGCGTCAGTAAAGCCGTGGATGGCGTTGATTTCTCCCTGAACAAAGGAGAAACGCTCGGTCTGGTAGGCGAATCCGGCTGTGGAAAAAGTATCACCTCGCTTTCGATCTTGCGTTTGATTGCCAGCCCTCCGGGAAAAATTGTAGGAGGAGAAATTTTGTTCAAAGGGCAAGACCTGATTGCCAAATCAGAAGCCGAGATGCGCAAAATTCGCGGTAACGAAATCTCGATGATTTTTCAGGAGCCGATGACATCGCTCAACCCGGTGTACACGGTCGGCGAGCAAATCGCCGAGGTGCTGCGTCTGCACCAGAACATGGGCCGCAAAGAAGCGTGGGAAAAAGCGGTCGACATGCTGCGCCTCGTCGGCATCCCTTCCCCGGAAAAACGCGCGACCCAGGAGCCGCACGAGTTGTCCGGCGGGATGCGTCAGCGCGTCATGATCGCGATGGCACTCGCTTGCCGCCCGGAAATTCTCATCGCGGATGAGCCGACGACCGCGCTCGACGTGACGATCCAGGCGCAAATTTTGGAGCTGATGAAAAAGCTGCAGGCCGAAATGGGCATGAGCATTATCATGATTACCCACGATCTCGGCGTCGTCGCAGAGACGTGCGACCGCGTCGCTGTCATGTACGCCGGAAAAGTCGTCGAGTACACGACCGCCAAAAACTTGTTCGAAAATCCGAAGCACCCGTATACGATCGGTCTGATGAACTCCCTCCCCCGTCTAGACGAGGATGTGGAAGAGCTGGTGGCGATCAAGGGCAACGTTCCAAGCCCCTTCAACATGCCGACTGGCTGCCGCTTCGCCCCGCGCTGCCCGCATGCGACTGAACTGTGCCACTCCAAGCTGCCCGAGCTTTTGACAAGCGACGACGGAAGCAAGGTACGCTGCTGGATGTACACGCCTGAATGGGATGGCGCCAGCAAGACTGCTACAGAAATGGGGGTATGACGTCATGATGATGACAGCCGATCAAACGAAAAAACCACTGCTCGAAGTCCAAAACCTCAAGCAGCACTTCCCGATCAAAGGCGGCATCTTGGGCCGCACCGTCAATCACGTCAAAGCGGTTGACGATGTCAGCTTCACGATTTTTGAAGGCGAAACGCTCAGCATCGTAGGCGAATCCGGCTGCGGAAAATCGACTACCGGACGCGCCATCCTTCGCCTCGATGAACCGACAAGCGGCTCGGTATTTTTCGAAGGAAAAGACTTGCTCGCCATGTCCAAATCGCAAATGCGCAGTATGCGCAAAGACTTGCAGGTCATCTTCCAGGACCCGTTCGCATCGCTGAATCCGCGTCAGTCCGTGGCGCAAATTCTCGGCGAAGCACTGGCGATCCAAAACATCGTCCCTGCCAACCAGCGCCGGGAGCGCATCATTGAACTGCTCAGCCACGTCGGTCTGCGCCCGGATCAAATCGATCGTTTTCCGCACGAATTTAGCGGCGGGCAGCGGCAGCGGATCGGGATTGCCCGCGCCCTGGCGATGCAGCCCAAGCTGATCATTTGCGACGAAGCGGTGTCTGCTCTCGACGTTTCGATTCAGGCACAAGTGCTGAATCTGTTGAAATCCCTGCAAAAAGAGTTCAAGCTGACCTACTTGTTCATCTCGCATGACCTTGGCGTCGTTCGCCACATTTCTGATCGCGTGATGGTGATGTATCTCGGCAAAGTCGTGGAAATCGCCGACAAGAAGTCGCTGTTCGACAGTCCGCAGCATCCGTATACACAGGCGCTTTTGTCCGCGATTCCGGTCCCGGACGTCAGCAAAAAGCAAGAACGGATCATCCTGCGCGGAGACGTGCCTTCGCCGATCAATCCACCGCAAGGCTGCCGCTTCCATACGCGCTGCCCGCTCGCGGTCGAGCGCTGCAAGACAGAAGTGCCGGCTCTGACCAACGTACACAGCACGCATCAGGTTGCCTGCCACCTCGTGCCGTAAGAGACATTAAAATTTTCTAAAAAAGCAAGCGAGCCTCAAGCGGCATGATATGATGGTAACTGCAAAATCAAAGACGACCATACAGAAGGGATCTCATGATAAGCTTCGAAGGTTTCACTCTGCTCATTCTGTTGTTCATTTTGGCTCCTATTATAGGAGCTATTGCTTTATTGTTTTTGTTCATTTTTGAAAAGCGCATCGACCTGCTGGAAAACAAAAATGTGAAGATCGAGCTGGAAAAGGAGCTTCAGCAAGCGCTCTACAATCAGCTGAACCAGCAAATCCAGCCGCACTTCCTGTTTAATACATTGAATGTCATCCTCAGCCTGGCACGGCTCAACCGGACAAAAGAGCTGGTGAGGGCTCTCGAAGTCCTCTCCCAGTTTCTCAAATTCAAGTACAAATCGACGGAGCCGTTGATTTCACTCGCCCGGGAGATTCAATACACCGAGCAGTACCTGGAGATTCAAAAGCTCCGCTTCGGCCACCGACTGCACATTACTCTCGAATGCGCGGACGATTTGCTCACCGCCTCGATCCCTCCGTTCGTGCTGCAAACGCTCGTGGAAAATGCGTTCAAACACGGGCTGGAGCGCAAGATGGGCGACGCTGTTTTGCAAATCCACATCAGCCGCCAGGCAGACGATGTCTTGCTCGTCGTCGCAGACAACGGCTCTGTTGACCTCGCCGCCTTCGAGCATGAGAATGGAACAGACAGCGAAGCCGAACAGCCGCATGAGAAGAGCGGCCACGGCTTGGACAACATCCGGCGCCGCCTTCACCTTTGCTTTGGTGATCACGCACAATTACAGCTAGAAAGCTCATCTGAGGGAGGAACGCGTGTGATTGTTCAATGGCCGTGTATTTTTGAACATGTTGATGTGAGGTGAACAAGATGAACGTACTACTCGTGGATGACGAACCGTTGGAGCTGGACCAGCTGGAATACTTGATCCAGCCCATGTTCCCCTTGTGGAATCTGTACAAGGCCGCTGACGGCAGCCAAGCCATGGCGATCAGCCAGAAGGTGCCTCTTCATCTCGCCTTTCTGGACATCAATTTGCCGGGGAAATCCGGGCTGGCGCTCGGCGAGGAGCTGCGTGCCCAGCATAAAGAGATCGAACTGATCATCGTGACTGCTTACCAAGATTTTCATTACGCCAAACAATCCATCCGCCTCGGTGTCGTCGATTACATCACGAAGCCTGTCATCGAGAGCGAGCTGGTCGAGATTTTGAACAAATACCAGAAAAGTCCTGCCTTGTCCGCCTACACCCGGATTATTTCCGATGCGATGAACATCATCCACCAGAAATTTGCCGAAAAGCTCAACCTGGCTGACCTCGCCGCAGAAGTGCACATCAATCCGACTTATCTCAGTCGACGGTTTCATGAGGAAGTCGGCGTTTCGTTTTCCGAGTACCTGATGCAATACCGGATTCAGATGTCCAAAAAATTTCTGATCGGCCATCCGGAATGGAGCATCTCGACCGTAGCGGAGCGCACAGGCTTCAACAGCCAGCACTATTTCAGCACCATCTTCCGCAAGGTGGTCGGGAAAACTCCCAAAGAATATCGGGACAAGGGGAATGTATTTTGACGTATTTATCCTTTCGCGAGTACGTGCTGGGCGCAGCCAAAATCGGGATCGGACTCGGGGCCGTCTCCATTCTTGCCCGCTGGGTGACTGGCAACACCATTTTTGGCTCACCAGAGGCGCTCGTCAAATACGGCATCTTCGGCGGGATCGGCTTCGCCTTGATGGGGGCAGTCGCCCTCTGCTTCTTCGGTTTGCTCGGTCGCCGGGTGCGCCGGGAATTTTCCGAAGGCATGACCATCGGCGATTACTTGCAGGGCAAGCTGCACCCTTTTGGCTACTGGTTGATGATTATTTTGTTGCTGCTGACGACGATCGAAGCGATGTTTGTCCAAGGGATGGCTGGCGGCGTCTTGCTGAACATCTTGTTCGGCTTGCCTATCCCGCTCGGTCTGCTCTGTTTTTTTGTGTTCTCCGTCCTGTTCGCTGGCATCGGAGGAATCCGCTCGATCCACCGCTTTGCCATCGTGCAGATTGTGATTACATTTGCTGCGGCGATTCTTATTCCGGTCTACTTTTTCATCGGAAAAGGCGTCGAGCACGTCTACAACGGCTTGCGGCTGTACCATCCGTATTTGCTCGTGGCAAGCAACAAGGAAGGGCTGTTGTTTATCGTCACGGGGCTGTTGATCGGCTTCGGACAAGTTTTTTCCGACCAGGCTTCCTGGCAGCGGCTGTATATGATGGAAGAGAAAAAAATCGTCCCGACCTTTTTGCTGTCCGGACTGATTTTCGCCACGGTGCCGCTGGCCTTTTCGTCGCTAATCATCATCGTCATTTTCACGGGCGGCTTTGACGACATCTACTCGCTCATGTTCGACCTCGTTCGCAAAATCGATTCGATGTTTTTGCTTGTCCTGTTCGTCCTGTGCTCCTTCGGTGCGATCATGTCCGCATTCGGAGCCGGGCTGCATTCCATGATCAGCCTGATGGTCAACAACGTCTATCAGCTGTTCCGCCCGCGTGCAACCGAACGGCAAAAAATTCGCACGGGTTACATGCTCGCCATCATGATTGGCGCGGTGTCTTTTGGTCTGACGAGCTATTTCAAACCGACCTTGCTCGACTTGCTGTTTTTCTTCGGCATCATCTACGCCTCCCTGATTTTGCCCTTGATCGTCATCGTCTGGTCGCGGGGGAAGGCATCCAATTTCATTTTGATCAGCGCTGTGGTAGGACAGGCAGCAGGGTACGTCAGCAGAGCGTTTGTCGATCCGATGAAAGCGATCTGGATCGCTTCTTTTGCTACGGCCTTCTTCCTGGTAGGCTACCTGAGCATCACCTGGCTGTGGAGGCGCTACTTCCGCACGGCATAACGCCCGCAAGCCCTTACGCTGCTGGTGCTGGCTGGCGCTGATCGCACAGGAAGGAACGAATGTCATGCTGCGATCTTACTTGCTGCTCATTTTTTGCGTCACCGCCTGGGGCAGCAATTTTGTCTTTGGCAAAATGCTGGTGGCGGAATTTTCGCCGCTGTTTTTGTCTGTCATGCGTCTGCTGTTCATCGCGCTGTTTTTGTTGATCTGGGCAAAAGGACGACTGACGATTCCGAAGCTGTCACGGCGCGACTGGCTTTTGGTTGCGACTCTCGGCATTGTCGGCGTCGGGATTAACCAGTGGTCGTTTTACAAAGGGCTGGTGACGGCTGATCCCACTACTTCGTCGCTGATTTTGGCTTTGACCCCGGTTACGACTGCGCTGCTCGCCGCCCTGTTTTTAAAAGAAGCGCTGACATGGCGGATGGGGCTTGGCGCTGTCATCGGTACGGCTGGTGTTCTGTTCGTCATTTACACAGGGGCGGAGCTGCACTTTGACGTCGGCATTCTCTGGATCGTGCTGACGATGCTGACATTTGCCGTCTCGATCATTCTCGTCCGCATGCTCGGCCACCGACTGCCTCCGCTCGTGACCACGCTTTTTTCCAACCTGATCGGATTCGGCGCGCTGCTGCCGTTCGTCTTCGCCAGCTTGCCGCAAGTTGCCTACAGCACGCAGTTGTCTTCGTGGATTTTGTTGTTTGTGACCGCTGTCATCATGCACGGCATCGTCACCTTGATCTGGAACAGCCAGCTGCAAAAAGTCGGAGCGGCCAAAGCCGCGATGTTTTCCAATCTGGAGCCGTTTATCGCCATGCTGTTCGGCTTTTTCCTGTTGGCGAAGCCCGTCACGCTCATTCAACTGTTTGGAGCGCTCCTGATCATCGCAGGTGTTACGCTAACCACCACTTCCAAAGAGCCGCGCGATCATAAGTCCGCTTCGCCTGTTTCTTCGTGACATTTTCATTTCATACAAAAACAGTCGGAATTATGGTTGAGTTTTACAAAAGCAGAGATTATACTAGACAGTACATGCAAAGATCGAGGAGGGCTGTTCATGTCTACGGTTAAGCTGTCCCAATGGGAGACGATGCTTCTGGAAGCCGCTCGTGCCCATGGATTTGTCGATGAAGAAATCATTCACAGGCTGAGAACGGGCGATTCGGAGCCTTTCGCTGATGTGGAAGGCGGCAAATACGATTTCTCTCCCCTCTTTGAACTGTACCAAAACGATTCTGCTGCGCTGGAGCAAGCCATTCGCGACGGCTATCAAATCAAGTTCACGACGATAAACGGGATCAAGTTCCTGTTGAATAAGCGCTATCAGCTGCTGGCCGAGCAAGATTATGAGGTAGAGGAAACGGCACTGAGCCAGGTTCGCTTGTCAGTTGAAGCGCTCGACTGGATGCGCAAGACGATCTCCAGAAACTGGCGAGTCGTCGAGCAGGAAAAGCTCGCGGGCGGCAAGGAAACGGTGGTCCGATTCGAGCTGGCTGCTTCCTGAATGCGAAAAGAGCACTTTCCACGCGGGAGAGTGCTCTTTCTTTTTCACATTTTACACGCTAAAAGGAGAACGGCTATGAATGAACAAAGCTGCATACGCGCCATCCAGGATGCCTATCCTGATTTCATTGTCCACTCTCTCGTTCGCAATGAGATCGGACAAAACAACGATGTGTGGATCGTCAACGGCGCGTACGTGTTTCGCTTTCCCAAGTACGCGCTGGGCATTCGCCAGTTGAAAAAAGAAACAGCCGTGTTGCAAGCGGTCCAGGATAGCGTTTCCCTGCCGATCCCCGCTCCGGTCTATCGTTCCTTCGTACCGGAGGAGCCTGGTAAAGTCTTCACTGGCTACCCGCTGCTACGCGGAGAGCCGTTTACGCGTGAAGCGTTTGCGCAAGCAGCCCGTCACAATCAGCTCCCTGCCATCGCCGCCCAGCTCGGGCGATTTTTGCATGAGCTGCACTCTTTTCCGTATGAACAGCGGCTCCCTGAGCTTGTTTCCGACTCGGTTGGCATGGCAGACGAGCTGACGGAGCTTTACGACCGAATCGTCTCCCGGCTGTTCCCGGCCATGCGCGAGTCGGCCAAACAGGAGATTGCTGAACGATTTGAGACGTATTTGGCTGATCCTGCCCACTTTGCGTTTGCGCCGCGGCTCATTCATGGTGACTTCGGCACGACCAACATTTTGTACGACGCGCAAAAACAGCGGATCACGGGCATCATTGACTTCGGCGGAGCAGGCATCGGCGACGCGGCTTACGATTTCGCCGGACTCGCCGCGAGCTATGGCGAGAACTTTTTGTCCTGCCTGTCACCGTGGTACCCCGATCTGGATTCCGTCCTCGTCCGCATGCGCTTTTATCGCAGCACGTTTGCCTTGCAGGAAGCATTGTTCGGCATCGAGCAAGGGGATGAACAGGCGTATCGGGCGGGGATGCGGGACTATGTGTAGCGTCTTCATCCTTTCACGGCTCCTTGCGTCAGCCCCTCCACCAGGTACTTTTGGCAAAAGGCAAACAACAGCATCGTCGGGATGACAGACAGAACAGTAGCTGCCGACATCGCTCCCCACTCGATGTCGTACTTTTTGATGAAAGCGTTCATGGCGACCGGGATCGTCTTGACTGACTCTTCATCGATGAACAAAACGGCCATGATCAGCTCGTTCCAGCATTGCACGAAGGCAAAAATGAACGTGGCTGCGATACCGGGGAGCATGATCGGCACGATTACGCGAAACAACGCGCTGATCCGGGAACAGCCATCCATCATGGCCGCCTCTTCCAACGCGTTCGGGATGCGTTGAAAAAAGCCGGACATGATGATCGTGCAAAACGGAATCAGCATGACGGTGTAAATCAGGATTAAAGAAAACAGACTGTTCAAAATATGCATTTTCGACATCATGACATAGAGCGGCGCCATCCCGATGAAGATCGGAATCATCTGCGTGACGAGAAAGCCGAACATGACCTCTCTTTTGCCCCGAAACGAAAAGCGGGCCAGAACGTACCCGCCAAGCATGGCGATCACGACGACAAGCGCCGAAGCGAACAGCGATACGAGAAAGCTGTTCCAGATATAGACCTGAAAATGCGAGATGCGAAAAATCTCCACATAATTGAGCAACGTCACCTCATCGGGCCAGTAGCGGATCGGCAACGAGAAAATTTCTTTTTGCCCTTTGAGCGACGTGATGACAATCCAGTACAACGGAAAAATCGCAAAGGCCAAAAATCCGCCCAAGACAACTACCCGCGCTGTTTGCCACCATATGTGATCGCGCTGCATCTAGAAATCCCCTCCCTTCTCCATGCGGGTCGCCTTGACGTAAAACACGGTGAACACCAGAAGGAGCAAGACAATGATGACCCCTACAGCCGAGGCTTGCCCGTAATCCTGTCCGAAAATGACTTTATCGATCATATACGTGGCGAAGATGTGAGTCGAGCCTGCCGGACCGCCATTGGTCATCGCGTAAATGATGTCGGGAAAATTCAAGATCCAAATGACCCGAAGAAGAATCGTCACCAGCATCGTCGGCAAAATGTAGGGCAAGGTCACGCTCCAAAACTGCTGGATGCGCCCCGCGCCGTCCATCGCTGCCGCCTCGTACAGCTCCTCCGGGATCGATTGCAGGGCAGCCAAAATCATGATGGCAAAAAAAGCGACACCGTACCAAATGTTTGCGATGATCACGGCCGCAAGCGCCCATTTTCCATCGGCCAAAAACGGGATCGGGGCAGCGATCAACCCGCTTTTCACCAGCAAGTCATTAATGACGCCAAATTGCGCATTGAACATCCACCGCCAGATCAATCCGATCAAAAACCCGGACATCGCCCACGGAAAAAACACAAACGCCTGATAGATGCCTCTCCCCCGGAAACGGCGGCGCATGAACAACGCCAAGGCAAAGCCGAACAGCAACTGGAAGAACAGCGAGACAGCCACCCAGTAAAAGCTGTTCAACGCCACGCGGGGAAACTCCGGGCTGGTCAGGACAGCGAAGAAGTTGTCCAATCCGATGAAGCGCACATCCAGCAAATTAAACAGCGTGTAGTTTTGGAAGGACATGATGATGCCGCGCAGCAGCGGATAGTAAGTAAAAATGCCGACAAACAATACCGCTGGCAGCAAGCAAAGGCAGATGAAAGCTCCTTCCTTGGACAGCCGAAACGGCTTTTTCGGTGGCGAAACGAATGGTTCTTTCGTTACGACGATGGGCTTCTCTGTTTGCAAGACCGCTCCCCCCTCGTCTATTTGCGCTCAGCCCGCTCTTTTGTCCAATACTCGTCCCACTTTTTCAGCAAGTCTTCCGCAGAGAGCTGATCGAGCAAATAGCTCTGGATTTCCTTGTCTGCCGCGCTTTGCCACGCTCCCCAGCCTTTGTAGTCGACAGGTCTGGATACATCGATGAATGTTTGCGGCTGCTGGTTCATCTCAATGAACGGCTGGAAGTATCCGGTTTTGTAAAACTCGTCTTCCGCTGCGCTTTTTACCACAGGAATGACAGACGTTTTCTTGGCGAAGTGGGTGCTTTGCTCGGGGTCAGAGAGAAATTCGATCAGCTTCCAGGCTTCCGGTTTATGCTTGGAGTATGCTGTCATGCCCCAGCCTGGTCCGCCTACCACTTGCTGGGCTACACCTGATGGCCCAATTGGCAAAGGGGCGGTTGCCCATGTTCCTTCCTGCATTTTTTCCTTGGCCCCATCGATGACATCGGGGTCTTGGATCAGCATGGCCGTCGAACCTGCCACGAAACCTTGCACCATCTCCTGGAAGCCCCAGCTTACCGAATCGGGCGGCGATATTTCTTTGTACAGCTGCTTGTAGTAGCGCATTGCCTCCAATGACTCCGGGGTAGAAAAAAGCGTTCGGCCGTCTTTCAGGAAAAAAGCAGAGGACGGATCGACCTCGGTGCCGTTGTAGGCCCACATCGCAATCAAGGCGTAGTCCCACCCGGTAGGGCCTCCCCGGAAGCTGTACCCGTAACGATTTTTGGCCGGGTCGGTCATTTTTTTGCCCGCGGCCAACAGCTCAGCCCACGTCTTGGGCGCTTCGATGCCCGCTTCCTTGAACCAGTCCGCCCGATAGTACAGGACGCGCTGATACAAGCCGTTCGGAATATAGTAAGGGGTGTTGTCGACCCAAGTGGCGCGGCGTTTTGCCACATCGGTCAGCTGGTCGTAATTGCTCCATTTTTCCGTGTAGGGCTTCAGATTTTCAATAAAGCCGTTCATCGAGAACTGCTTCGCATTGAACTCACGGACCTCCAGCACATCAAGCTCTTCTTTTGCCATCAGCATTTGCGTAATTTTTTGATCGGCCCCCTCGAAAGGCGGGGAGATCAGGTCTACCTTGATGCCCGGGTTTTTCGCTTCAAACTGGGTCAGCATTTCCTTCAGAAGCGCTGTGCGCTGCGGACTGGTAATGCTCTCGACCATCTTCAGCCTGACTTCTTGTCCAGCTTGCTCTTTCGCGCCATCTGGCTGCGCTTGGCCGGAATTGGCGGCGGGCTGACTACACCCAACCAGCAATGCCGTGGCGATACTCACTTGAAGTGCCGCAAATATCCAGGATCGAACTCCCATACACGAACCCCCTCTACTTTTGGAAGACAGTTCGTATTATAGTAAATATTCAGAATTATTAGTTTTAAAATTTTTACCAATATTTTCACTTTCTTTACTCTTTTTCGCTGCAAAGCAAACAGCCCGTTCCACGGCTTACTTCTCCCGTGAAACAGGCTTGCGAATGCAGCTTTTGCAAAAGACTATTCGACGCGTTGCAGCATCCTCATCCCGAGCAGCACAGCCCAGGCTCGGCGATCCGCCTTGAAGAAAAAGCGCAGCGGCAGCTCGCTGTCCGTAAAGATCAATGTATCGCTTGCGGCAGCGCGCAGGGCAAACTCGGTGCCTGCCACATCGGCGACGGGCACGCCCTCCCTGACGAAAAGCCGCAGGTGCCCGCCTTCTGCGCAAGCGTACGTCCCGACAAGCTTGTCCAGCTCCTCGCCGTCGATCTGATACAGCGGCGCGTCTGGCTCCTTGTGGGCAAGCGGCAAGCCCAGCGCCGCGTTTACCGCTGCCAGCCATACTTTGCGGATTGGCACGTTTTCCATGTTGGACAGCACGACACAAACCAGACCTTTTTCTGGCACAAAACCGAAATTGGACGACACGCCTGGCTGCCCTCCCCCGTGCTCGACCAGCGTGACCCCCGCGTAGTCCGTTGTCGTCTTGAGCGCATATCCGTACCAGGCGTCTTTCGTCAGCCGATGGGCGGGCTGCCACATCGGCGCAAGTCCTTTGGCGGGCACGATTTCCTGCTGTTGATCGGGTCCTCCGCCTACGTACAGGCTTCCGTACGCAAGCAAATCCTCCACGCTGGAACGAATGCCGCCGCCAACCTCGTAGTTGCCGAGCGTTGGCCAGGCAACCTTTGTCATCTGCTGGTTTGCCCCTCGCCGCGCATACGGGGTAGAGACATTGGACAGACGCGCGACTTCCTCCAGGCTGAACGTAGAGCGGTGCATGCCAAGCGGCTCCAGCAGCCGTTCCGTCATATAACGGCGGTACAGACGGCCCGTCACTCGCTCGATGATCGCCCCAAGCAGCAGGAACATGTCATTGGCGTAGCTGAAATACTGTCCCGGCTCGCCCAGCGCGGCAAATTCCACGTGAGCCAAATAATCGAGATGCTCGTGAAACTGGATCAGCTCTTCTTTGCGCAGCAGCGGCGGAACGCCGGAGGTATGGGACAGGAGATGGCGAATCTGGATTTTGCCCGCATCGCAGCCTGTCAGTCGGAACGACGGCAAGTATTTGTTGACCGGATCATCCAGCGACAGCTTTCCTTCGTGAACAAGCTGCATGATCGCCGCTGCCGTAAACGACTTGGTGACGGAAGCGATGCCAAAAACCGTTTCGGGCGTAACAGGCTCTTTTGTATCCAGATCGCGCACGCCAAACCCTTTGGCATAGATCGTTTGTCCGTGAAGAGACAGCGCCACGGCAAGGCCAGGGACGCTGTGCTCTTCCATGAAAGTTTCTATGTAATGCGCAAGCTCTGTCGTTTGCAGTCGCTCCATAGCCGTCCTCCATATTGTTGGGATAAATGAGATCGTTCTTGCTGAAGCCGACCTTTTTACAAAAGCGTGGTCGGCAGCGCGTGCACCGTGCGCCCTTTTCTGCCGTTCGTCGTGACTGCCTGGGACAGCGAGTTGTAGATCGCTTCCTCCGTCGCCTCTGCCGCCGCCGCAAACAGCTCGTTCATGATCGGGTGATCCTCGCGAAGCTGTACGCGCGTCTCGATATGCGCGTCTGTATTGTGCGGAATTTTCTGTGCGGTGGAAAAGGCAATGACGATGTCGCCGCTCCCGTGCCCGAAGTGACTTCCCGTACGCCCCAGCCCGATTCCTGCCCGTTTGGCGACGCGCAGCAACTGCCGATCGCTCAGCGGCGCGTCCGTAGCCAGTACCATGATGATCGAACCGTCCTCTTTGCGCTCGGTTGCCTGTTTGGCCGTTTCTGTTTCGTCGGCGTTGGTATTGCTGTTGGCAAACAGCCGGTGGCCCAAAAAGTCGTCCTTGCTGCCAAAATTGGACAACACCAGCGAACCGAGCGTGTACTTCTGCCCATCCGCCGCCACGACCCGTGAAGACGAACCGATTCCGCCTTTGTAGCCAAAAGCGATCATGCCCGTTCCTGCTCCGACCGCTCCTTCCTCTACCGCTTGCTCCGAAGCGTTTTCAATCGCCGCCACAGCATCTTCGGGCCGCACCACACAGCGGCGGATGGAGTTGAGGTGCCCGTCGTTGCACTCGCCGACCACGATGTTGACCGTTCCTGTCGTATCCCCGATCTCTTCGTTGGTAGCCAGCATGTATTGCAATGTGCCCTGCGTGACGGCTGGCACCGAAAACGTGTTGGTCAGCATGATCGGCGATTCCAGCACCCCCAGCTCGTTTACTTGCACAAGCCCGGTCGTCTTGCCGAAGCCGTTGATGACGTAGCTTGCAGCGGTCACCTTTTCGCGGAACAGACTCCCTCCGTGCGGCAAAATCGCCGTCACTCCTGTACATGCGCACTCCCCGTCTGCCAACTCGTGCTGAATCGTCACATGCCCCACGCGGACACCTGCCACGTCTGTCAGATCGTTTTTTTCGCCTGTAGGCAGCTTGCCGACGACAGCTCCCCATTCGCGAATTTTTCCTCTGTTCTTTTCAGTGCGGTCCATGGTTACTCCTCCTTGCGCTTTTTTGCTTACACTGGACGGTTGCGCAAAAAGTTTTCGTAGGCGAACCCGCGCACTTCATCCTCTGTGTATCGTTTGAGCAGTTCATTGATCAAATTTTGGCTCATGCCCGCATGCTCCAGTCCGACGACTTTGGCAGAAATCCCGTCGAAATCGGAGCCTAGCCCGATGTGGCGTACTCCGCCGAGCGAGCAAAAATGGTCGATATGCCGGATCAGATCGTCGATTGTCGGCGGTGTCGACTCGTTAATGAACATCGTGCAGTAGACGACGTGGACGTTGGCTCCTTTGGCAAACATCGCCTTTGCCTGCTCATCGGACAGGTTGCGGGGGTGGCCGCAAATCGCCTGCGCATTGGAATGGCTCGCGATCGGGTACTTTGCCAGCTCCAGCGTCTCCCAGAAGCTGCGCTCACACAAATGCGAAACATCTGTCAAAATTTTTCGTTCATTGTGAAACTGGATCAGCTCTTTGCCAAACGCGGTCAGCCCGCCCTTCCGTTCTTCCAGCACTCCATCAGCCGCCAAGTTCGCCAAGTTCCAGGTAAGCCCAACAGAACGCACGCCCAGCTGGTACAAAATGTGCAGCTTTTTCAAGTCGTTGCCGATCGGCTCGACCCCTTCGAGTGTCAACATGGCTCCGATCTCGCCGTCGCCGAGCTTGTCCAGATCGCTCCAGTCGCGAATCTGTTTCATTTCCGGGTGTTTGCCGAGCACTTCGGCGTAAAAGTAATGAATCTGATCCAGCGCGCACTGGAACCGACTTTCCGACGGCAGATCGGGTGGCGTAAAAATCGCGTAGCTTTGCACTTTTACTCCGCCTTCGTGCAGTCTGTTTCTGTTCACATCGAGCTTGTCGGAATCGGTGAAGGAGATGCTGCCCTTTTCCTCCCACAGCTTCAACAGCGCATCGCAATGCAAATCGATAATCGGCATTCCCATCATTCCCTGCATTCCCTGCATTCCCATCATTCCTCGCTCTATTTTCTCTGGTCGAACTCTACCTAATTCTCTCATTTTACGGTAATGTATTTTTAAGTGCGATTCCAATGAATTTTTGCTATAGGCATCTTCAAAATTTTGCATAATGGAGCCTACCCCTATGAATATGGAACAACTGGAAGCGTTTATCTTTGTTGCCTTGACCGGGAGTTTCAGCAAAACAGCAGACCTGTTGTACCTTTCCCAGCCGACCGTCAGCATGCGGATCAAAGCGCTGGAAACCTCGATGGGCTGCAAGCTGTTTCAACGCACCGGACATACGATCTCGCTGACCAAAGAAGGCGACTTGTTTTTGCCCTACGCGAAAAATATCATGAACACACTGCAAGAAGGCCAACAGGCGATTCAGCGGTCGCAAGGCGACGTGGAAGGCGAGCTGACCATTTCGACCGTATTCGTTTCGGCCTTCTACATCTTGCCGGATCTCGTGGAACAGTTTCAGCAACTGTACCCGAAAATCAAGCTGACGATCCTCACGGGACATTCTCATCAGGTGCTCGATATGGTGCTCAACCACGAGGTTTCGTTCGGCATCGCCAGAGCGGTCAACCACCCGCAGATCAACCGGATTCAGCTCATGTCCGACGACATGGTGCTGGCGATTTACCCTGAGCATTCGTTTGCCTATCGCCATCAGGTGTCGATCGAAGAGGTGGCGCGCGAACGGCTGATTTTGTTCAACCGCGGCTCTCTGGACTGGAAGCTGATCAACAACGCGTTCAGCCATTTTCAACTGCAAAACAACGTGGTCATGGAAGCGGACAACATCGAGGTCGTCAAGCGGATGGTGAAGCAGCGGCTTGGCATCGCCTTTTTGCCTCGCTTTGCGATCAGCAAGGATTTGAGCGACGGGAAGTTGAAGGAAGTAGATGTCCTCAACCTGCCGCAAATCAACCGCAATTTTGAGCTGATTTACTTGAAAGACACGCCTGTAAACGGAATCATGCGGACGTTTATCGATTTTTTGATGCAAAACAAGGCGTTGCAGTGAGGGATATACCGTTGGCAAAGGGCTTCGGCACGTTTTTTGTGCGCGGGGCTTTTTCTTTTTGGGTGGCTTCGGTTGAATGGGGAGCGCTTGGGAGGATGCTTTGTGGATTGCTTTATTGGTAACTCGGGTGGGGCGAGGAAAAGGCTGAATGCATGAAAGCTGGCTTGGGCTTCGCTTTGTAGATTGCGTTATCGGTACTTCAGGTGAGGCGGGAAAAAGCTTAAGGAGCAAAGCCTGTTGGGGTGGCGCTTTGTAGATCGCGTCATCGGTACTTCAGGCGCGGCGAGGAAAGAGACGAATCGCTGTAGCTTCTTGGGATACCCGCTGGGGGCCTAGACTGCACGGCTCCGGGGAAAAAGCGAAACCGCGTCAAAAGCAGCCGCTCACAGATGCAGATTCACGTTGACGCTTAAAACCGTGTTTCGCTTTTTCCTCGGAACCTCGGTCGGTATCCCAAAGAGCTTTCGCGCATTTCGTCTCTTTCCTCGTCAGCAGTTGGTTGTGGTCGGCGCGGGTTTCAAAGAAAAATGCCAAGTGCGAAAAAGCCTACTTCGGTAGCGCTTTGCAGTTTGCTTCATCGACACTTTTCCTATGGCGAGGAAAGAGACGAATCGCTGTAGCTTCTTGGGATACCCGCTGGGGGCCTAGACTGCACGGCTCCGGGGAAAAAGCGAAACCGCGTCAAAAGCAGCCGCTCACAGATGCAGATTCACGTTGACGCTTAAAACCGTGTTTCGCTTTTTCCTCGCAGCCTCGGTCGGTATCCCAAAGAGCTTTCGCGCATTTCGTCTCTTTCCTCGTCTGGGGCTAGGTGTGGTGATCGGGGGTTTCAAGGAAAAGGCTGAATGCATAAAAGCTTGCTTGGGCTGACTCTCTGTAGTTTGCGTCATCGGCACTTCCGCCGTGACAAGGTAAAATCGAAACCATGATTAAGGTTTTTCTTGAAGTCGGTTGCGTCATACAACGCATCTATGAAAAAGGATTGTCTACTTCCCGCACTGAATTTCCCCCTGATCAACCATCACGAAGCTCATCCAGAAATTTCCTCCTCCGCTTAACTTTCAACAAACAAACTCCGCCCAAAGCTAAACGTTGGCCGAGGAAACAGGAGAAACAAGCGGCAGGGCTTTCGGACTCCTCCCAGCCGGAGGTGAAAAAGGAAAACGGCTTTTAAGCGGCAACGTGAGCACACTTCTTCGAACACACTGCTTTTGCCGCGGTTTTCCTTTTTCACCGCAGGCGGCCAGTCTCCCCTTCCCCGCAAGAGGCCAGGTGCCCTGCGGCGGTTTCTCCTGTTTCCTCCCTTCGCTGCAGCACCGTTCAACAGCTGCACTAACATTTCAGTTCCTGATCAACCATCACGAAGCTCATCCAGAAATTTTCTCCTCCAATTAACTTTCAACAAATAAACAAACTCCGACCAAAGCCAAACGTTGGCCGAGGAAACAGGAGAAACAAGCGGCAGGGCTTTCGGACTCCTCCCAGCCGGAGGTGAAAAAGGAAAACGGCTTTTAAGCGGCAACGTGAGCACACTTCTTCGAACACACTGCTTTTGCCGCGGTTTTCCTTTTTCACCGCAGGCGGCCAGTCTAGGCTTCTCCGCAAGAGGCCAGATGCCCTGCGGCGGTTTCTCCTGTTTCCTCCCCTATGTCGCCACCGTCCTTTTAACCACCTGCTTCCGCCCGCCGAGCCTGCTGATCGACCAGAGCAGACAGCCGATGATGAACAGCATCACGATCAACCCAACCGTAAAATTGCCAAAAACATCCACAGTCAACCCAATCAGCATCGGCCCAAGACAGCCGAGCATGTAGCCGCCGCATTGCATTGCCGCTGACCAGGAAGTCGCTTCCGCAGCGCTCTCCGCTTCCTGAATCGGGATCAAAAGCGCCAGCGGGAACAGACCGCCTGCCCCGATTCCGAGAAACACGGTCGCCAACCACGGCGACAGGTGAGCGAGCAGCAAAGCGACGCCGATCAGCTCGGACAGGGCACAGATGACGAGCCACAGATTGCGTTTGCCCGTGCGGCTGACGATGACCGGGACGAAAAAGCTGACGGGAATCTGGATGATCGTAAACAACGTCAGAACGAGTCCCGACTGCTCGTGGCTGATTCCTGCCGATTGCACGAGCGGCGCCAGCCAGGCGGTAATCATGTAAAACATCGATGACATGCAACCGAAAAACACCATGCTGCTGCCCATTCGCCCATTTTTCACCCGCAAGGAAGGCCGTGTCAGCTCCGATTTCGCCGCTTTTTCTTTCGTCAGCGGAAGCAGCAGCCCCGCCGCAATCACCGCCAAGCCTGCCCAGACGCACAGCGCATATTGCCACGACTGGTGCAGCCCTTCAAAAATCGGAATCGACAAGCTCGAAGCGACCGCCGCCCCGATGACCAGCGATACGGAGTAGATGCTCGTAGCACCCGGCCTGCCAGGAAAATGCTTTTTGATAAAGCCTGACAAAAGCGGGCCTGCGATGCCGATGCCAATTCCGGAAATCAGGGCAGTCGCCAGCAGGCTGACGCTGTCGTTGACCGCCGCCCGAAACGCCGTAGCCGCAAAAATCATCACCATAGAGACAAACAACGCTCGCTCCAGCCCAAAACGCTGGCTAAGCGTGATCGACAAAAGCGCAAACAGCCCCATGCACAAGACCGGAAGCGTCGTAATCAGGCTGGCGGTCACGCCGCTCATGCCCAAATCCTTTTGAATGATGTCAAGCAACGGTCCTACAGACGTAATGGACGGCCGCAAGTTCAGCGACAGAAAAAACACGACGAAACCCAAATAAAAAAACTTCACGCAAGCACTTCCTTCCTCAGTCCTTGAATGAAGTGTAAATGCCGGATTATAATAGATCAATTCTATTTTTTCTATACAAACAATAGCTACAGACTATGTATAAAGGAGCGGAAGCGATGGAATTTCGCCAGCTGCAATACTTTCTCATGCTGTGCAACGAACTGCATTTTTCCGAAGCCGCCTACAAGCTCGGCATCACCCAGCCGACATTGAGCCAGCAAATCCGCGTTCTGGAAGACGAAGTCGGCGTTCCCCTGTTCGACCGCATCGGGAAAAAAACGGTAAAGACAGAAGCCGGAGAAATTTTGGAGCATCACGCCAGACAAATCGCGCAGCAGCTTGAAAATGCGAAAACAGCCATCGCAGACTTGACCCGCCTGCATGCCAGCCACTTGCGCATTGCCGTACTGCCCTCCGACCTGGACTATCGGCTCACCTCTTTGCTCATCGACTTTCATAAGCAATTCCCGCAAACCAAAGTGCAAGTGTTTCCTTCCATCGACATCGTCAATCAGGTGTTGAACATTGAAGTCGACCTGGGTGTCGGTCTGTCCATGCCCGCCGTGCCTGCCGACCAGCGCTTGACCCGCATCCCGTTTTACACGGAAACGTACAGTCTCTACGTCCATGCCGACCACCCGCTTGCCGAGAACGAATTTGTGTCTGCCGACGATTTGCGCACCATCCCGTTTGTCATGTATCCGAAAGGCTTTTACGGCAGAGATTTGATCGACAGATGGGGGCTGGAATACGGGCTGACCGTTGAGACGATCATGGAAACGGGTTCTGCCACCTCCCTGCTCCAACTCGTTCACGCCGGAATCGGAGCCACGATCCAGCCCAGCCGCCTGATCGAAAGCTTCCCCTCGCTCAACATTCGCGCGATCGAGATCAAAGATTCGCCGATCCGGGAAATGGTGATCATGTATCGCAACGACAAGTACATGAGTGTGGCTGCCAAAGCGTTTATCCATAAGCTGGAGACGTCTTTTCGCACCTTTCGTTAACAAACGCAGGCGGACTGCTTGTTCATCAACGAACTTCAGACGACACACACTTTTGAAAAATGGCTCGGCTCGCCCTCCCGCTGGTTCGAACACAAGCCGAAAAGGACATCCTAAGTGGTAGCTTCGCTATCCCACAAAAAGCCAAACACAAGGAGAGCCTTCAATGCATCAGCCAGCCATCATCCATTTCACCGACAAAGACCTCGACGGAGAATCGTGCGCCATCCTGAGCCGAATCGCCTATGCCGGCCAGGAAGTCCTCGTCCGCGGCGTATCTCCGTATACCGTCAGCCAGGAGATCGAGACGTTCATCGAGCAGGAGCTTGCCCCCGGAATGTCCGTTGTCATTACCGATGTCAGCGTCAACGAAAAAGTAGCCGCCCTGATTCAAAAACAGGTCGCGCGCGGGCATTCGTTCGTCCTGATCGACCACCACCCGACAGCGCTGCCGCTGTCAGCCAAGTACGACTGGGCGAACGTCGTGGTAGAGGAGGCGGGGAAAAAGCCCTCGGCCACAAGCCTTTACTACGACTACTTGATCCAAAAGGGCGCGCTTGCGCCTACCGACGTGCTCTCCCACTACGTAGAGCTGGTTCGCGCTTTTGACACGTGGGACTGGGAGACGAGCGGCAACGACCAGGCGCATCAGTTGAACCTGTTGTTTTACTTGGCAGAACGGGAGACTTTTGCCGATCAAGTAATCGGACGATTGCGCGGGGAAGGCGACGACACGGATCAGTTTGTGTTCACGGAATGGGAGTCGATCCTGATCTATGCGGAGGAACGCAAAATCGCTGCCTACGAGCAAAAAAAGCTGCGGCAAATGAAGCGGCTTCCGGTCGACATCGACCTGGACAAGCCGAAGCAGTACACAGTCGGGGTCGTCTTTTTGGAGCAATACCACTCTACGACGGGAAGCTTTTTGTGCAAAAGCGACGAGACAATCGACTTTGTCGCCATGCTCGATCCGGGAAAAGGCCGGATCAGCCTGCGCACGAACCGCGATGACGTCGATCTCTCTGTGATCGCCGCCCATTACGGCGGTGGCGGACATCCAAAAGCGGCGGGCTGCTCGTTCACAGGGCTGACGTTGAAAACGTTCGTCTACCCAGCCCTGCGCGTCCATTAAACGCAAAAAATCCCCTCCGGTCATCCACGTCCGTCCCAAGCTGTTACGAGACGAACGCGGACGCTTCCGCGAGGGGATTTTTCCTGCCTTACCGTTACGCGTGACCCAGCAACGCTTCCAATACTTTCTGCACTTTTACACCTGTCTCAAACGTAACCAGCCTGGCTTCCTTGCCTTCCAGAGCCAGCGCCAGCTCATCGAGCAACAGCGACAGACGGTCCTGCTCGGGCACGCCCGCTGCCTGAGGAGCTTCATTGTCTCTTCCGACAGACAGCTTGCTCCAGTTGACCACACTGAGCGTGCCTTTTGTACCGTAAATGCGGTAGTCCAAATGCTCCTGATGCGCGATACCCGCCAGCCCGTTGATCGTCACAGGCGTGCCGTCTGCCAGGCGCAAGAAGGCAGATACGCCTGTTTCACACGCTTGCGGATCTTCCGGATAGTCTACCTCCGAGCGGATCACCTGCAAGTCGCCAAACAAAGCGTACGTCAAATGGGTAAAATGCGGCAAAACCTCGCGGATGAAGCCGCCCTGCTCCCGACCGGACAGCCACGGCGTCTGCTGCCACGGGCGCGGCCATGTATGGAAATGAGTCAAAATGTCGATTCTGCGCACATCGCCGATCTCCTCCAGCCTGCGGCGCAGCTCCGGGAAAATGCCCTGATAGTAGAGCGGGAAATTCATCGCGTGTACGACACCTGCGTCTTTCGCTGCGGCCAGCATTTCCTCCGCTTCCCCAAGCGAGTTGGCGAGCGGCTTCTCGCACAGCAAATGCTTTTTGTGAGCCAGCACGTCCAAGGCAATCGCGTGGTGGAATTTTGGCGGAACAGCCAGATAGATGCAATCCAGCTCTTCTTTTGCGAGCAATTCCTTGTAATCGGTGTACCACGGCACGTCTCCGGATTTTTGCGCAGCCTCCTGCGCTCTTTCCGCCGAAACGTCACTGACTGCCGCTACACAAAATGTTTCGTGCGTGCGAATGGCGTTCATCATTCGTTCGCCCATGACTCCTGCGCCGATGACGCCCACTTTCCACTTGCTCTGGTTCATCTGTCTTTCCTCGCTTCCTGATGAAGTACGTCTTTTTTGCACCTCCCCCATTTCTCCATTTGTCTGAAAATTCCTTGTAAAAAAACGAGATCGCGCAAAAAAGCTTTGCCAAAACCGCTACACGCAAGCCGGAGCCTCTTGCTGCTTCTCCACCCGCTCACGCTTCTTTTCCTTTTGCAGCGCCACGACGGTATAAAGCGACGGCACAACAATCAAAGTTAAAAGCATCGAGAACAGCAGCCCGGAAATAATCGTGATGGCCAGCGGTTTGAACAGCACGCTCCCGGAAATCGCCATCGGGGCAAGGCCAGCCACGGCTGCAAAAGTCGTCAGCAAAATCGGGCGCAACCGCGCTTTTCCAGCGCCGATCACCGCGTCTCGCAACCCCATGCCAGCGTGCCGTGCTTCTTCGATGAACTCGATCAGGACAATTCCGTTTCGCACGACAATTCCGGCCAAGGAGATAAACCCGGCTACTGTCATGAAGCCGATCGGCGTGTCGGTAATGAACAACCCGATCATGCTTCCGGCGATCGCCAGGTAGACTGTGCTCATCACCAAAGTCGGTATCGACAAGGAATTGAACTGCAACACAATCAACAGGAAGATGAGCAGCACAGCCACCACCGCGAGCAGCCCCAAATCGGCCAGCACGTCGCCTTCCTCCTCCGATTCACCCGTCACCTTCCAGGCGTAACCATCCGGCATTTCGACGTGTTCCAGCTTTTGCACCAGCTCGCTCATCACGTCATCCGCCGTGCGCCCCCGCACATCGCTCGTAATCGTGACACTGCGGGACATATTGTAGCGGGGAATGCTCTGGATGGACAAGCTCGGTTTCATTTCCGCTATTTGCGCCACCGGAATGAGCTGCCCTTGGCTATTCGGAACCGTAAGCTGGCTAAAAAGCTGCTGCGGAGTCATGTTCGCCTGATCAGCCAGCAAAGTCATGTCGATCAGCTTTTTCCCGTTGTCAAACTGTCCAACCGGGATGCCTTGACTGATCAGACGCAACGTTCTCGTCAAATCCGCTTCATGGACCAGCGCCTTGTCCATTTTCCCCTGCTCCACCTGGAATTGGAGGGAATATTGCGCATTCCCGAGCGTGTCATTGATATTGTAAGTTCCTTTCGTCTCTTTAATCATCGCTTTGACTTCCTCGGAAATCGCATACAGCTCGGACAAGTCATTTCCATACACGCGAATGGCGACCGGGCTGCCCGAATACATGCCCGCCTTCACGCTGTACGGAATGATATTCGCCTCCGGGTACAGTTCTTTCAGCTGCACAGTCCACGGCTCGACGACTTTGCGCGCATCCATCTGCGTATGGTCAAAGACGACGACGAGCTGCGCCATGTTTTCGCCTGTTCCGATCGACGGGGCACTCGTGATCATCTGCGGGGCAGCTCCCCCGACGAAGGCAGCCACCTTTTGAATGTGCGGCTGTTTGACAATCCAGTCGCTGGTGCCTTGGACGATCCGGTCGGTTTCCTGCAAATTGCTGCCGATCGGCATGTTTATGTTGACAATCATCTGCGGTCTGTCGTCATCCGGGAACAGCTGGATCGGAATAAACGCAGCCAGTCCGTAAAAGGCTGTAGCGACCAGCACCCCGATCACTCCCGTTTTCAACGGGTTTTTCAGCATCGCCGGCATGACTCGATCTCCGTACCAGCGGGTCAGCGCATCGATCTGCTTGCCCAAAAGTCCGGCTGGCTTGCGGTCTGCTGCCGTTTTTTTCGCGCGCTTGTTTTTTCGTCTCTCGTTCCACTCCCGGTAAATCGGGATGAGCGAGAGCGACATGATCATGGAGGCGGTCATCGTGAAAATGATGACGACTGGCACCGGAAAAATGAACTGCCCGGCATCGCCTGTCAAAAAAATGATCGGGCCAAATGCGCTGATCGTGGCAAATGTCGCCGTGACAATCGAAACGGCAACCTCTTTCGTGCCAAGCACGGCTGCCGTATACGGTTCTTCTCCAAGCACGGACAGCCTGCGCTCAATGTTGTCATTGACCACAACGGCGTCATCCACCAAAATCCCGAGAACGATGATCATGCCAAAGACACTCATCTGATTCAGCGTGATCCCGAGCAAAGGGAGAACAGCCATCCCTGACGCAAGCGAGATCGGGATCGCGAGGGCGACCATCATCGAAGTCGTCAAGTTCAAGCCGAGCATGCAAACGAACAGGACGGCCACAATCGCGATCAGCATTTCATGCAACAGCTCGGAAAACAAACTGTCGATCCGCTCCATCTGGGCGTAAACCGTTTCCTTTTTCGCCCACGAAGGCAGCTGCTCTTCTAAAGAATGCAGCTTCTCGTCGACCGCGCGCTGGACGCTCGGGACGTTGCTGCCCAGCTCGGCGTTGATGCTGACCGTGACGGCGGGCTTTCCGTTGTAGTACGTCTTGTATTCCACCCGTTTCGTACTGTCCAAAATCGTGGCGACATCTTGCAAATAGACGGGTACCCCCTGAGCAGTACGGGTCACGACCACTTTTCCGAGCGAAGTCGGATCGTAGCTGACAGGCATGGTCAGTTGGTATTGGCGTTTGTCGACATGTATGTCTCCGAGTGGAACCGTCTCGTTTTTCGTTTGAATCGCGTCCATGACTTGCGCCCAAGAAATGCCGTAATGCTGGAGCTTTTGCGCCTGTACGTTGACTTTCACTTCCTGCTCGGGCAATCCGAGGATCGAGACATCGGACACGCCCGGAACGGTGCGCAGCTGATCCTTCCACAGGTCGAGCGTATCGCGCAATTGCAGGATTTGTTCAAAAGAATCGGCGGTAATTTGGAACGACTGGATGAAAGTGCGGCTCATGTCATCATTGATGATCGGCTGCTCCGCCTCTTCCGGCAGGTCGGCTTCGGCGTCCTTCACTTTTTTCCGCATGTCTTCAAACACGGCTTTCGGTTTGGCATCATTTTCCGTCTGTACGGTAATGATCGACACCCCTGAACGCGACTCGGAGTTGATCGACTTGATCCCTTGCACTTCATTGATCTTCTCTTCCAGCTTTTTCGTGACGGTCTGCTCGATTTTTTGCGGAGTCGCTCCCGGATAGACCGTGGTCACTGTCGCGGTGCCGACGATGATGTCAGGCTGCTCCTGTCTCGGGAGCGAGAACAAGACGTAAATCCCCATCAAGATCAGCATCGCAAAAAAGACGAGCGTGATTTTTCGCTTCTTGATCAAAAATTCAATCATGCTTCACGCCTCCTTTGACAGTGACCCGATCCCCGTCGAGCAAGCGGTCTGCCCCGTCAGTGATCAAGACATCGCCCGCCGCTATCCCTGCTGTAATTTCCAGCTCGTTGTCGACATACTCCCCCAGCGTTACCGTCGTCTTGCGGGCTTTTCCTTCTGTCAAAAGGAAGACATAAGGTTCAGACCCGCGGCTGAAAACAGCTTGGGTCGGGATAAAAATCGCTGCTTTTTGCTCCAAGGTTCGTTTCGCACTGACCACTTGCCCGGCAAACCAGTCTTTGGCGGCATTGTCGACCACCACTTCCACGCCGATCGTGCCCGTCTGTTCATTCGTAGCCGGATAGATGTTCGTCACTTTGCCTTTGCGCTTGTTCCCGTACAGCGCAAGCTCGACCTCGTCGCCTGCCCGCCAGGATGAGATGTCTTGATCCGGCACAGGCAAAATCGTTTTCAACTGCTGGATGTTGCCGATGCGATACACGGGAGCACCCGGGCCTGCAAGCTGACCGACATCCGCCATTTTTGCCAGTACGGTTCCGGCAAAAGGCGCTTTCGCCTCGGTTTTCGCCAGTGTCGCCGCCGCCTGATTGCGTGCTGCCATCGCTCCTTGATAACTCGCCTGCGTCGCGTTCACATCTTCCGCGCGCGCCCCTTCGACGACCAGAGAGTAGGTCGCTTTTGCCTGGAAAAGGTCTTTTTCCGCCAGCTCCCGCGCATTTTTCGCCCGTTCAAACTCACTTTGCGAGATCGCCCCATTTTTATGTAGCTGCTCCATGCGGCGGTAATCGCTCTCGGCCTGCTGCAAAGAGATTTGCTTCGCTTCAACCGCTGCCTGCGCTTGCTGGACTTCTTCCTTGCGGGAGCCGTTTTTCGCTTTGGCCAATTGGGCGTTCGCGCCGTTTGCTTCTGCGTTTGCCATTGCGAGCTGGAGCGAGTAGTCCGTGGTGCCAAGCACCGCCAGAACGTCTCCCTTTTTAACCGAATCCCCCTCCTTGAACGGCATCCGTTTGATTTCCCCGGCGAATTCAAAAGCAACCGTCACCTCTTCTACAGGAGCAAGCGTGCCCGACAGCTCGCTCTCGGTACGGACAGTCTTCGTTTGAACGCGTTTCGTTTCCACCACTTTTGCATCCAGCCGGGTTTCCACGCTGCTTGCAGGCTGCTCCCCTGTTGTGCAAGCCGTTCCCACCAGCACAAGCGAGAGGAGCGCTACACTTCCCGCCGCTTTCCTGATCCATGCATTCATGTTCTCTTCACTCCTGCTTAATTAGGTACATGTCCAAGCGATGTCGGTTTAACGGAATGAATATTCATTCCGTTCTGTTCAAAAGAAAGATCAGAATCAATGAATTCTGATCGCATCCCAGCAAGCCTCTTCCACGCCTGCCAGCAATTCCGGTGTTTCCTCGATCTCGCCCGCCCGGCAAGACTTGTACAGCGATATAAACGCACCGTCAATAATCGCGATCAATGCGTCGGCAGGCAACGGACGAATGATTTCGTTTTTCTTCCCCTGGTCAATGAACTCATAAAAAAACGTGCGCAGGCGCATGTAAGCTGCCTGGCTTGCTTCGTCCAAATAGTAGCCATTGACATGGGAATCGACAAACAGCAAGGCCGTGAGATTTTTATTCGCATAGCTGACCAGCTGCTTGGCAATATGAGCGAATTGCTTGCGCGAATCATTCGAGTCGTGCGGATAGCTCTGGTTCAGCGTCTCCAGCACATCGTTGACGCACTCTTGAAACAACGTGTTGACCAGCGCTTCCTTGTTTTCAAAATAGCGATACAGCGTCCCGGCGCCCACGCCTGCTTTGTCGACGATCATCGGAACAGTCGTGCCGTCGAAGCCTCGCTGTTCAAACAGAACCATCGCCGCTTCCAATATTAACTCCCGCTTTGTCTCAGACATGCCAGACCTCCTCACTTCGGAATGAATGTTCATTCCGTTTTGATTGTAATCAATTTCTCCTGAACCTGTCAAATCTTTCTTTCCTATCATCCGTTGACATGCAACCTTTTGGTTTCGTATACTGCAAAAAGCGAAACGTTTTGGTTTCGTTTCCATGTGCAAACTAGGAAACTACTTTCTTTTTACGGAGGCGTATTCATGTCCAACACCATTCCTGATATCGTTCAGACACAAGTATTTCAAGCTCCGCTGCAAAAAGTTTGGGATGCCGTCGCTACAGCAGACGGGATTGCCGCCTGGTTCATGCCAAACGATTTTCAGCCAGTAGCTGGACATGCCTTTACCATCCATTCCCCATACGGCGATTCTCCTTGCGTCGTGCAAGAAATTGACCCGCCGAACCGTCTCGTGTTCAAATGGGGCAAAGACTGGGTAATCACGTTCGCGTTAAAAGATTTGGGAGAAACAACAGAGTTCACACTGATTCATTCCGGTTGGTCTGCCGATACGGTAACGGAGTTTGGGGAAGGCCATGCCGTCGTCCGCGACCGGATGAACCAGGGCTGGGATTCTTCTGTGCTGCCTAAGCTGAAAGCGTATGTGGAAGCGTAAATGAGCAGCTCTGCCGCCAAGCATGACGTATTTCAAGCCATCGCCGATCCGACGCGCCGCAAGCTTTTGCAATTGCTGACCGATCAGGAAATGCCTGTGACCGCGATCAGCAGACACTTTCCGATCAGCCGCACTGCTGTTTCCAAGCATTTGCGCATTTTGTCCGAAGCAGGGCTGGTCAAGGAGCAGCGTGTAGGCCGCGAGACGAGGTATCGGATGCAACCGGAGCCGCTTGCCGAGCTGAAAAGCTGGCTGTCCTACTATGACCGCTTCTGGGACAACAAGCTGACCGCACTGAAACGGCTGGTGGAAGCCGAGCAGCCTGAGGATCATTCGCTGACAGGGCCGCGTCTTGTGGAAACCAAGCGGGATGAGTTGTAATGAAAAAAGGATAGGGAAAGCAGCATTCGTGCCGCTTCTCCCTATCCTTTTTGCTTATTCGATATGCAAGCCGAACGATTTTTCGCCAAAAGACACCGTCGCAAGCTCTTGCCCGGACGTGTACACCACATCGGACAGCAGCACGCTCTCCCGCAGCAAATGCTCAAAACGGTTCAGCGCTGCCCGCAGCTCCTCGTCGACCGCGAGCGTGACAACTACCCGTTTGTCGATCGGCAGCTCCATGCGCTTGCGGTAGTCCTGAATGACGCGGATCACTTCCCGCACCAGCCCTTCCTGGACAAGCTCCTCTGTCAGCTCCGTCGTCAGCGCCACGTGGATTTGATAGCCGGATGCGGAGGCAAAGCCTTGTTTTCCTTGCTTTTCGACGAGCAAGTCTTCGAGCGGGACGCGGATCGGCTCATCGTCCAGCACCATGTCCAGATGCCCCGACTCCATCACTTGCTTGGCTGCGGCTGGTGACAGTTCTTTCAAATGCGCTTGCAGCCCGCTTACGAGCTTGCCGTATTTTTTGCCAGCCACTTTCAGATTCAGCTTGAAATGATAGGTGACAAAACCGTCGTCGCTCCGTTCCAGACGAATGCTTTTCACATTGATTTCGTCCCGGATGATGCCGGCAAACTGGTCGAGGCGAAACGGTCGATCGAGCGAGACGATCAGCTCGGATAGCGGCTGACGCGTCTTGATTCCGGTTTCGTTGCGGATATTGCGGGCCAGCTCGACGATTTGTCTCGCCGTCTCCATGTCGCGCTCAAGCGCTTCGTCGCGTACGTCCTCGTTTACTTGCGGATAGTCTGCCAGATGAACGCTGCCCGCTTCGCCGAGATTGCCGTACATATCATCCGCGATCAGTGGAGCGTATGGCGCAATCATCCGCGCAAGTGTCAAAAGCACCTCGCGCAGCGTATGGTAAGCGGCGATTTTGTCGGCAGACAGGCCGCTTTCCCAGAAGCGGTCGCGCGAACGGCGGATGTACCAGTTGCTCAGCTCGTCGACGAATGCTTCAATCTGCTTCGCCGGATTCATGAAGTCGTACGTGTCCAGCCCTTTGCGCACATTTTTCAACGTCGTATGCAGGCGGGACAGTACCCAGCGATCCAGCTCGTTTTCAGACGCAACTGCCGGATGCTGCTGCGGATCGAACTGGTCGATACCCGCGTACAGCGAGTAAAAGGCGTGCGTGTTGTGGATCGTATCGATCACCTTGAACTTCGCCTCGGCGACGATCCGCTTGGAAAAGCGCTTGCTGCTCCACGGCGCACTGTCCGACAAAAGCGCCCAGCGGAATGCATCTGCCCCGAACTCCTCGATCACTTCCCACGGGTCGATTCCGTTGCCTTTGCTCTTCGACATTTTTTGGCCGTGCTCATCCAGTACGTGCCCGGTCGAGATGACCGCTTTGTACGGCGCTTGCCCGTTGTAAAGCGTGGAGACAGCCAGCAGGCTGAAAAACCAGCCCCGCGTCTGATCGATCCCCTCCGAGATCATGTCGGCAGGATATTGCTCCTGGAACTGCTTGTCGTCGCCAAACGGATGATGGTACTGGGCAAAAGGCATCGAACCGCTGTCAAACCAGACGTCAATGACCTCCGGCGTGCGCTCCATCACAGAGCCGCATGTACAGCGCAGCTTGACTTCATCCACATACGGCTTGTGCAGCTCCAGCGACTCGTCGATTGATACGGCTGCCTTTGCGCGCAGCTCTGCAATGCTTCCTGGCGCGTACTCGCTGCCGCAATCGTGACAAAGCCAGATGTTGAGCGGCGTTCCCCAATAGCGGTTGCGGCTGATGTTCCAGTCCACCAGCTCTTCGAGAAAATTGCCGAACCGCCCTTCGCGCAAATGGCCCGGATACCATTCGACTTTGCTGTTGTTGGCGATCAGCTGATCCTTGATCGCCGTCGTCTGGATGAACCAGCTTTCCATCGCGTAGTAGAGCAAGGGCGACTTGCAGCGCCAGCAAAACGGATAGCTGTGCTCGTACCGTTCCTTGGAGAACAACAGTCCGCGATGGGCCAAGTCTTTGACGATGTCGACGTCGCACTCCTTGACGAAGCGCCCGGCAAAATCGGTAATTTGCTCCGTGTAACGCCCAGCCAGATTGACTACGTTCACGAAGTCCAGTCCGTGCTGACGGGTCGTGCGATAGTCGTCCTCTCCGTGGGCGGGAGCCGTATGGACGATCCCCGTCCCGCTCGTATCGCTGACATACTCGGCGTCGACGATGACATGCCCTTTTTCCACGCGGACGTAGCTGTACGGCGGCTCGTATTCCGTCCCGACAAATTCCGCCCCTTTGTGCGTCGACAACACTTCATACGCATCGGTGAACACTTTGTCTGCGAGATTTTTCGCGACGACGTACACTTCGCCGTTTTGCTTCGCGCGCACGTAGTCCAGCTCTTTGTTGACCGCGAGAGCCACGTTTGCCGGAAGCGTCCACGGCGTAGTCGTCCAGGCGAGAAACACTTCCTCCCCCTGCTTGCTGCGGAACTTGACCGTCGCGCTCAAATCTTTCACATCTTCGTAGCCTTGCGCTACTTCGTGAGAGCTGAGCGTCGTCTGGCAATCCGGGCAGTACGGACTGACGCGATGTCCTTTGTACAACAGCCCCTTTTTGTGGATCGTAGCCAAAATGTGCCAGACACTTTCGATGTAGTCGTTAGTGAGCGTCACGTACGGATGATTCATATCCGTCCAGTAGCCGATTGCCTCCGTCAGCTCCCGCCATTGCTTCTCGTACTCGAACACGCTCGCCTTGCAGCGCTCTACGAACTTCGCCACACCGTAGTTCTCGATCTCATGCTTCCCGGAGATGCCCAACTGCTTTTCCACGCCAAGCTCCACTGGCAAGCCATGCGTATCCCAGCCTGCTTTGCGCACGACGCGGTATCCGGACATCGTTTTGTAGCGCCCGATGAAGTCTTTGATCACTCGTCCGAGCACGTGGCCGATATGCGGTTGACCATTTGCCGTCGGCGGCCCTTCGTAAAACACGTAGTTCGGTTTGCCAAGCCGATTGTCCATCGATTTTTGAAAGGTGCCATCCTCTTTCCATTGCGCCAGCACACGCAGCTCGCGTGCCCTCGCCTTTTCTTTGACGTCGACTTTTCTCATTTCACTCATCCCTCCTGTGATTGATGTCCGAAAACGCAAAAAAATCCCGCCCCCGAAGGGACGAGATTTCATCTCGCGTTACCACCCTTGTTCCGAAACGATCACGAAAACGTGACGCTTCGACACCTCTGCTACGTACCATCATACGCGCCCCTTGTAACGGCGGGGTCCCGGGTCAGCTTACTTTGTTGCGCTTCAGCTTTCCTTCTCGGAGAGGATTTTCGGCTAAGTCTTGAACGTTGGCTTTCAGCGCTAGGCCAACTCTCTGGGGAACAAGGGGTTTAGCGTACTCTTTCTCGTCAATGAATTTGATCAGTTCAATTCGTACCTTCTTTTTACATCAGTTTTCCAGCTTTGTCAAGAAACGAAAGCAAGCGGTCTGTTACGCCGCGACCCGCTTCAAGCTTCTGCGGCTTTCCACGCGCGACAGGAACAAGCTTAGGACAAGGACGATCGCTCCGAACAAGTACGGTGCGTTCACATGCATTCCGTACAAAGTCCCCGCCACAGCCGGGCCAAAAATGTTGCCCAGACTCATGTAGGCGTTGTTCATCCCGGCGACAAAGCCTTGTTCATCCCCGGCCCGCTTGGAGATGAGCGTATTGATCGCCGGACGCATGATCGAGGTCAAGGTGAAGAACAACACAGTCAAGACGAGCATATACCAGAAGTTCCCTGACAAAAGCATCAGCACCATCGTGACCGCCGAGCTGAAAAACGTCCAGTTGATCAGCTTCTTTTCTCCAAAACGGGAAATCAGCTTCCCGATCAGCATAGCCTGCACAATCGTTCCAGCCAACGCCCCGACCGTGATGATGATCGAGATGTCACGCGGCGTATAGCCGAACTTCGCATCTACGAAGAGCGGAAAAATTACTTCAAAGTTCGCCAGCCCGAAAGTCATCGTAAAAATCAGCACGAGCATGATGAAATACGACGACTGGAAAGACTTGCCGAGTTGCAGGAAAATATTTTCTTTCTTCTGCTCCGAACGGCGGGCTGCCAGCTGTTTGTCTTTTGGCAATGACTCAGACAAAAAGAGCACGGAGCCGATCGTCGCCACGGCCCCTACCGCCGCGGAAATGTAAAACGGCATCCGCAGCCCAAGCTCGGCGAGAAAACCGCCGATCCCCGGCCCGATCACGAACCCGAGAGACATCGCCGCGCCGAGCAGTCCCAAGCCTTTTCCGCGCTTGTCCTCGGTCGTAATATCGGCGACGTACGCGAGCATGGAAGGAATCATCGAAGCGGCGCCGATTCCCCCGATCAAACGGGAGAGGTAGAGCACCCATGTCTGTTCGGCCAGGGCAAACACCAGATTCGAAATCGTAAACAACACCAGGCCGGAGACGATCATGATTTTCCGACCGTATTTGTCCGACCACTCTCCCGCGATCGGAGAGAACAGAAACTGCGTCAAACCAAACGCTGCCACCAGGTAGCCAGCCGTCTTCCCGCCTGCTCCAAATTCTTTCAAAAACTCGGGCAAAATCGGGATAATCAAGCCGATTCCGAGCATGGCAATAAACATGTTCATCATCAAAAAGAGAATCGGTCGCCCGCTATTCTCTGCATTTTCACTTTTCATTGATCCAATCCTATCCTGTTTATTTTTTCTCTTTACGCTTTGAGCCTCGCCTTCACGCTTTCGATCACGGTGCGCCACACCGCAGGATCAGTCGTGATCGTTTCCTTGAACGTCCGATACAGCTGCTTTTGCTTCTCCTCAAAATCCGGCGCATCGGTCGCAGGCAGCGTCGCCCGCGCAGTCGTGATCATTTCCTGCACCTCTGGCGAGCGCGGCCCCCAGACACAAGCTTCGTAACCATCCTGATCGAGGAAAACGAAAATCGGGATCGCCCGCGCTGTACCGTTCGTCAAGTATTGGTCCATCAGCTCCAGATTCTCGTCGCGAATGAGGAAGCGCAGCTCGATATTGCTTTCTTCCACGATGCGTTGAATGACCGGAACGCACAGCGCCGCATCTCCACACCAGTCGGCTGTCAGCACGATGCCTTTCCAGTTGCGCGCGGACAGCTCCTTCCAAAACGCGAGATCTTCCTCGCTGAACGTCAGCTGCTCGTAGACGCGGCTCAACTCTTGCTTGTTCACATTCATGCTGTCGCGATACTGCTCAAACGTCATTCCTTTTTCAAACCAACTGCTCTGATTCACGTTAGACATAATGGGTACTCCTCCTCTATATGCAAAAATGATAAATCATTGCTCCCAAATCGCTGACGTGCCCAGGCGATTTCGCACAGAAAAATGTCTGGCCTTGCCCGTTTGCACCTCAGTTGCCGAGTCCCGCACCGCTTCTGCTTTTGCCGCAAGCTCCAGGAACCACGCTTTGTCGCGAATGAGCAGCGACAGGTCGATCAAATCATGCAAAGATTCCAGATCGTCAAAAGTGCCTGTCGACATGCGCTCCAGCCATTGCAGCGGGATGGTCACGATCTTGCCCACCGTGTTTTCGTTGTCGCATTTGACGACGTAGACTTTCGCAATGCCCCGCAATGAATCGACGGTTTCCACGAAGCCTTGAACCAACTCGCCATGCTTGGTCTTGCCCAATACCCAATCACTGATTTCCAGCAACTGTTCCCGATTCATACGAACGCACCACCTTAAAATGTAGTAAAAATAGTTACAGTTTCCAGTCAAACAAGTCGCTTCGTCTGCTTTGCTTATTCGCTGACCTGATCCTGACACGTGCTTTGACGAATTTTATCCAAAACGCTTTGAATGGTAAGCTGCTCCAAATACTTCGTGTAGTACAGCTCTGCTTCCGTAAAAATTTGATCCATCACGTTGTGGATATTCGCAGACACCAGGCAGGCTTCTTTCGGGTCACCCGAACACCAATGCGGCTTCAAGGTTCCTTTTGACATGGAATGGTAAATCTCGGCCAGTGTCACTGCATGCGGATCGCAAGCCAAAATGTATCCGCCGCCTACGCCTTCTTTTGTCTTCACAAATCCGTTTTTTCGCAGGATACCCATAATTTTGCGTATTCTGGCAGGATTGGTGCATACGTTTTGCGCGATGAGCTCACTGCTTGCCATATGTCCCGGTATATGAGCCAACAAGGCCAAGCTGTGAACAGCTATCGTAAACTCACTATTCACGTCTGAGACGGCCCCCTCCGAAAGTGTACTGTAATCATAATTCTTACAGTTAAGAATGTCAACAATTGCGGGAGGCGTAACTGTATTCCATATATGCTGGTTTTTCTTTTGCCGTGGTTTTGGTGGCGGTGGCGGGCTTGAGCGGGAGGAAGCCTTGGTCTGGTGCTCTGGCTCTAGCTGATGCTCTGGCTTCCGTTCTGGTTTCCTCTTCCCCTCTCATGCTCATACTGTTTAAATCAGCTTGACCAACACGATTTCGTCGCGAATCGGAATCCCGTTGTCCGCGATCAGCGGAATCTCCGGCTTGATCGCCCGCGCTTTTTCCACAGCGTTGACATGCAGCTCGTGAAACTGATAGCCGCGCCGCTGATAAAAGCCGAGCGCATGCAAGTTGTCATTGGTCGTCACCAGCTTCATCCGCTCGCAGCCCGCTTCCTTCGCCGCCTGCTCCGCTCTCGCCAAAAGGGCAGAGCCGATCCCCCTGTTTTCCGCCAGGCTGTCCAGCGAAATGATTTCGCACTCGGTCTGCTCCAGCACATAGCTGACATACCCCTGGATCGCGCCATCCGAGCCGATGTGCGCATAGCCGTCCAGCTCGTCACATGTAAAAATGCCGCTTCCGATCACCATTTGCGGACTTCCCCAGTTGGTGATGAAAAAGTCCGTAATGACGCTTTTCGAAAGTTCGCTTGCCGCTATGATGTTCATGCTCTGCACCTCTTTAGCCGTTTCGATTCTCCCGTATGCTAGGGCCGCACTTGCAGCAGTACCTTTCCCGTGCTCTGTCTGCTTTCTACCCATGCGTGGGCGTTTGCCGCCTCTTCCAGCGAAAACACTTTGCCGATCTTGACGTCGAGCTGTCCTTTTGCCAAAAAGTCGATCACTTGCCCAGCTGTATCCTGCAAAAGATGCGGACGCAGCTTCCGCGTCGTGCCGAAGCTGAAACCGAGCACCGAGCGGCAGCTTGCATGCAGATCAAGTGTGCGGATTTGCCCGATTTCTCCGCTCGCATTGCCAAAATGCACGAGTCGGCCGTACCAGGCGAGACATTCGATGCTTCGTTCGCTCACCCGGCCTGAGATCGAGTCCAGAATGACGTCAGCGCCAGCCCCGTCCGTCAGCTCGCGTACTTTTTCCACAAAGTCTTCCGTGTCGTGGCAAATGGCATGATCCGCTCCGGCAGCCAAAGCAACTTCGGCTTTTGCCGCGCTGCCCACGCTCCCGATGACGCGCCCCGCTCCGAGAAGCTTGGCCAACTGAATCGCCGTCGTTCCGATCCCGCCCGCCGCCGCGTGGATCAGCACCGTTTCTCCTTCGGCCAAACGGGCGACTTTTGCCAGCAACTGATAGGAAGTAAACGACACCACAGGGCAAGCTGCGGCTGTTTCCGTGCTGATCGAGTCGGGAATCGCGAAGGTGAGCGCCTCATCGGCAACGACGTATTCCGCATACGAGCCGTTCGCCGGAAACGCGATCACGCGCTGCCCGACGCGCAAATTTTTCACTTCTGACCCGACCTCTTCAATTACTCCTGTCGCATCCAGTCCGGGAATAAACGGCAGCTTGGCTGCTCCCTTTTTGCCGTAGCGCGACTTGATATCGGCAAAATTGACACTCGCCATCTCCACGCGAATGAGCACTTGCGCAGCTGAAATCTTCGGTATATCCACGTCCGTGTACTGCATCGTCTCCGGGCCGCCCAGTTGTGTTACCAAGATCGCCTTCATGAACATGCCTCCCATGCTGATTGGTCGCTCTTTTACTTCCGCATGAGCTGCCGATTCCCTGCCAGTTCCTGCCGATCAGACGCAAAAAACCGCTCAAGGCGTGAACGGTTTCTCGCTTTTTTATGCTTTTATGCTTGCAAAATGCCCAAGATTTCCGCCTTTTTCCGCGCAAACTCTTCGTCGGCAAGCACGGGCGCAAACTCGCTGCGCGGCAAGTCTGCGAGCAAATCGTGCCACGACTTGCACCCCTGGTAAGCGGCCTCAATCGGAATCACGACCGGCTGCGCCAGACGGTACATGCGGACGAACAAAATATGCAGCGGCTGCTTCTTTTTCCAGTGCAGACGCACATCCGCAAAGTTGTCTGTCCAGATGTGGTAAGGCGAGAGCGCGCGCAGCTTGGCTTCGTCCATCAGCTCCACATCGTCGGTCACTTCGGCAAAATATTCGATGGAGACGGTCGTCTGATCACTCGACCAGCCTGCAAGCGTCGCATCCAGCAGATGGTGGTAAGCTGGCTTCACCATGTCGCGCTTCTGATGCTCGTAAGTAGGGTACAAGTAAAACAGATTGTTTTCCAATCGAAATTCTCGTGTTTCTTCGTATAACCCGCCCTTGCGGATCGTAATGATCTGCTCGCCTTCCCCGAGCGCTTTGACAGCGACCGCCCATTCCTTCAGGCTCAAGGGGGATTGCGGCTGTACGATCGTCTGCATGCAGTACGTCTCCCTTCTCTCTGTCAGAATCGTTTGATGACCATAGTCTAGCTTAATTCCGACTAAAAGGGAAGACATTTACAGCAATTGATTGACTTGCTGCACAGCGCGATGCAGACGCTCTTCATAGTCACCTGTAATCGTCACATAAGTGATGCCCCGCTCATCCAGCATCCGGCACAGCTTTTGGTGATTGTCCAGACGGATTTGCTCAGCGCCGTGGACGCGCAGGCCGTCATCAATCCAGGCGACATCCGGCGCGAGGAGCAGCCACAAATCGTAATGCTGTTCGCGCGCGATTTCGTCCAGCACCGGAAAGGAAATCCCTGTGTAAAGCTCTGAATAAAACTGCGTGACGATCGCTTCCGTATCGATGAACAACAGCTTGTTGGCCCGCTGGAGCGCTTCGTATTCCTTCATTTTGTGCCCGTAGGCGATGTGCGGGAAATACTCTTTCGTCAAAATCGTGTCGCAGCCGCCCACCTCTTCGCAAATCGTGCGGCCGTACTCCTCGACAAACACGGTGTTGTAGATTTTGGCGAGATAGCGGGTCAGCGTCGACTTGCCGCAGCTTTCCGTCCCGACGACGACCACCTTTTTCACAAAGAAAGGCTGAGCCACGGTCGGAATGTGCTGCCAATGGGCGAAGACGCCCTCGTTTCTGATCCGGGTAGCCGAGATCGGCACCTGACTGCGCGCACCATCGAGCACGACGTGTTTGGCGTCCGGGTACAAGCGGCGAAAAATCGGATCATACGACTGCTCCGAGCTGAAGACGAAATCGATCGGCTTGCCGATTTTGCGCTTGATGTCGGCAGCGCCCGCCTGCCAATCGTACGTCTCGTCGCTCTCCGCGCCATCCTCCACCGCAATTACCCGCACATTTTCCATATCCTTGACCAGCGTCGACAGCCAGCGCAGCCTGACCTCGTACGGTATCGGCTTCATCCCCGCCGCTTCGCACAGCTTTTGATCGCGAACGGGGCTGTGCGAGAGCACCGCGTACAGCTCGTCGCAGCGGCACGCCGCCTGGGTAATGGCGTAGACGTGCCCTTGGTGCAACGGCAAAAACTTGCCGCCGATAAAGCCTACGGTACCCATAGCTGCCCCTCCTTTTGCGCGCGATATTGGCGAATCCAGTTCAGCAGGCCGTAAAGCGCATTGACCAGGTAAGCCGACCACATGACGAGAATCGAGATGTCATTGCCGTCCGCGAGAAAAGCGACCACCCACATGTAAATCGTGAACAAGTCGATGATGACCCAGACAACCCACTGCTCTACCAGCCGTTTCACCATGAAAATCATCGCCACAATCGAGAGAACGGCTGTCAGCGAATCGATGAAGGGCAAGGCTCCGCCCAGCTGTTTCAGCACAAATCCGTAGGCGACCGTAGCGACTACGCACAGCACGCTCCACCAAATGCGTTCAGACGAGCGCAATACGGCTATTTTGACGTCGTTTTGCTTTTGCTCCGACACTTTGTTTTTGCGCCACATGATCAGTCCGATAAACTGCATCGGCAAAAAATAGAGCAGATTCAGCATCACTTCGCCGTAATACTTTTGCCCATACGCGACGAAGGCGTACAAAATCACATTGACGATGCCCGGATAGTAGTTGAACGTCTTGCCTTTGGCGACCAGCACGACACTCAGCATCCCGGTCAATGACGCGCACAAGCCGATCCACGTATCATCGAGCGCTACGTACAAATAGACGGTGACAAGCGTAAACGAAGCCAGCCAAATCCGCTCGAACCAATTCCAGTCTGCCAGAAACCGGCGACTCATTGCGATCATGCGAATCTCTCCTTGAACGCCCGCAGGTTTTCCTGCCGCGCCGAATGGTCATAGATGGCGAAGACGATCTGGTCAAACAGCTGCGCGTACTCTTCTTGCAGCAACACCTGGGCAAAGTAGTCCGCCACATCCCGGGCGTGATTGCGAAAGACGCCGCAACCGTACGCGCCCAAAATGATTGTGCGTTTCTCGTGCATCGCAGCCAGGCGCAGCACTTTTCGGATGCGCTCTTTCATTACAGTTGCGATTAGGCTGACATTTTCCGGTTCACGCTCGCGGACTACTCCCGCGTTCACAGCCGGAGCGGTGACAAACGACAGCAGGTACGGCTCATCCAGCAGTTCGTCTGCCTCGTTGCGGATCACGGGCACGTCGGGCGAGTAAATCATGTAGTCGGAATAAAAGCATGTTTTCAATTGGCGATTGTACTGGTACATTTCCTCCATTTGCACCAGGCACGGATACAGTCCGGACGCCCGGGCCAAGCTTTCCTCCTGCGCCTGGCTCCCGCCGAGAAAGCCGCCGCCCGGATTTTTCGCCGAAGCGAAGTTCAGGCAGAGCGTATCGCTGCGCTTTTCCCGCACAATGAGCCTTTCCGCTGCCCCCAAGCTCGACTCGGAGGGCACCTGGATCGAGCCTCGGCCCGTTCTCGCTACCCCTGCCGCCGAGTTCTCGGTCAAATCATCTGGACGATACAACAGAGTGCCGCTGACTGCTGTCGCAAGCTCGGCTGCGATCTGCACTTTTTGCCCGCGGCGATTCACGTACTCGCCTTGCTCCAATATGTGCAACGTTTCGTGGGCCGTTTTTGCGCGGCCGCCACGGTTGTTTCCCTGGCTCATCGTTTCTTCTCCCCCTGCTTGCGCCTATGACTGTTCCATCCACTCCGGGTTGAAGCGATAGTATTTGGATGGACGGTGTCCGGCATGTTTTCTGTATTGGTTCGTTTCCAGCACTTTGTCTGCCACCTTCCGGCGAAATGCCGCTGCGAGCAGCTCCTTGCCCAAAATGACTTCATACACCTGTTGCAGCTCGCTCAACGTAAACAGCTCCGGCATCAAGGCAAACGCGATATCGGTGTATTCAATCTTGCCGCGCAGCCGCTCCAGCGCGTACTGGATCAGCTTGGCGTGATCGAACGCGATATTGCCAGCGTCCACAATCTCGCGCTTCTCCTGCACGATCCGGTTGGCGATCGTCTTCGTAATCTTGATCGTGGCAGACAGTTCTTCCTTGGCATTGACCAACCGCAGCTCCAGCCATTTTTCCGTTACCGTGCCGTTCTCTGTCGCCGTTTTCGTTTCCTTCAGCCACTTGTCCTCGATGCGAAACCACTCTGCCTCGTCCGCGTCATCCCCTGCCTGCAAACTGAGAGTCGAGCTATCGACCAAAGCCATGTAGGAAGTGCTGATGACTCGCATGCGCGGATCACGCCCGACGTCTCCCCACGTGTACAGCTGTTCCAGGTAAATGTTCTGGATGTTCGTTTCCGTAAACAACTCGCGCTTGGCCGCATCCTCCAAACTTTCGCGCGGCGAGACAAACCCGCCCGGCAGCGCCCATTGGCCCAAAAACGGATGTTCTCCGCGCTTCACGAGCAAGATTTGCAACGATTTGGGCGAGAGCTTGCGGTAGTTTTCTTCCTGTTCGTCCACTACGGTGAAAATAAGCATATCGACTGTCACGGACGGCCGCTCGAACTGGCTGGCATCGTACGTGCGCAAATACTCCTGCTCGGTCTGGCCTCTTTTATTGACAAGCGGTTTATCGGTCATGGAAATAAAATCACCTCTGGAAAAAATCATTTATTGTTACGCATGTTTTGTTATTAACAAAATGTTATTATCAATTTGTTTTCATCATATTACTGCTTCCTGTTTTTGGTGTCAAGCAAAAACAACAGCAAAAAGCCCCCTGTCAGGACATCCTAACAGGAGGCTTTCGTATGTTTCGATGGTTAAGCCGCTCTTGCTTCGGCTTTCACTTCTTGAATGTACTGCTCTGCTTTTTGTTGGTCAAACTGGCCTTCCCAACGGGAGATGACGACAGCGGCCAACGCGTTTCCTACCACGTTGACGACGGTGCGAGCCATGTCCAGCAGTCGGTCGACACCAGCGATAAAGGCGAGTCCTTCCAGCGGAATCCCTACGGAACCGAGAGTCGCAAGCAATACGACAAACGATACGCCTGGAACACCGGCAATCCCTTTGGAAGTTACCATGAGCACAAGCATCAGCGTAATTTGAGCGCTGATCGGCATATCAATGCCGTACATTTGGGCAATGAACAAAGCAGCCAGTGCCTGGTACAAGGTCGAGCCATCCAGGTTGAAGGAGTAGCCCGTCGGAACGACAAAGGAAGTAATCGCCTTTGGACAGCCCATTTTCTCCATCTTTTCCATGATCTTCGGCAGTACCGTCTCCGAACTGGACGTGGAGTAGGCCAGCAACAGCTCGTCCTTCAAAATGCGAAGAATCGACGTGATCTTGACTCCGCTGATGCGGGCGATCGTTCCCAGTACGACGAGGATGAAGAACAGCATCGCCAGGTGAACGAGGATGACCAGTTTTCCTAACGGAACAAGGGACGACAAGCCAAACTTGGATACCGTCACCCCGATCAGGGCGAATACACCGAATGGGGCAAAGCGCATGATCGCGTTTACAACCCAGAACATCGCATCGGCAACTCCCTGGAAGAAGGCGAGCACGGGCTTTCCTTTATCCCCGGCAGCGGCAACCCCAAGTCCAAACAAGACAGAGAAGAAAATAATGGCCAACATGTCTCCGCGGACAATGGCATCGAATATGTTTTTCGGAACGATATTTACGAATGTGTCAATCATGCTGTGACTTTGCGTCGTTTCCGCTGTCTCAACATACGTATGAATGTCTGTTTTCGTCAGATGGGACATGTCGACGCCCACACCCGGCTGGAACAGGTTGGCGGCCAAAAGACCGACCACAATGGCAATCGTGGTAACGATTTCAAAATAGAGGATGGTTTTTCCGCCGATTTTACCGAGCTTCTTGATGTCTCCGACTCCCGCTACCCCAACGATCAGAGTGGCAATGACAATCGGAACGACAATCATTTTGATCAGCCGCAAAAATACATCGCCAATAGGCTGCAAATAGGTCGCCACTGCCGGGTTGCCATAGAAGATGGCACCCACCAGGATACCCAGAATGAGTCCGAGGACAATTTGAATCGCTAACCCAAACCGCTTCATTCTGACACCTCGCTAGTATAGTTTGAAAAGAATGGTTTGTCACACTATATACACATCCGTCTGAAACGAAGTGTTATATAGATGAGAATCATATCATGTTTTTTTGGCTACCCTGTTTTTTTCTATTCTTTTTATTTCTCTTTATTTTTTGACAACCAGCTCTTTTTCCGCAATTAGCGGGCAGATTGTGCTCGGTTCGGCAAAAATGCTAAAATAAGCCTACCGTAATACGCTGGACTCATTAAACATGAATGGAGCACTTTCATGACAATTCGGAAAATGTTGCTTCTGGGCTTGCTGTTGGCCGTTGCACTATTTCTATTGCCATACTCTGTCCCGTTTCTGCTCGCGCTTTTGACCGCGATTTTGCTTGAGCCGCTTGTTTTGTTCCTCATCCGTCGGGTCAAAATGAACCGGATGGGCGCCGTCAGCGTCTCCTTTTTGCTTTTTCTCGTCTCCTTTGGCATCATTTTGTACTGGATCGCCACGCAGATCGTCATTCAAGGGATTGATTTGGCCCAGCGGTTGCCGGGCTTTTCCCAGCACTTGTTCGAGCTGGTGGAATCGTACCTGTTGAGCTGGGAAAGCTACTACGCTACTTTGCCGGCAGACACGGTCGTGCAAATCCAGAGCGTCTTTGCCGGATTGAAAAACTGGGCGATCACGAGCGCGTCAGGCGTCGCCAGAGCAATTCTCGGAGCCGTTGCGATCATCCCCGGCTTTTTGATCAGCACGATCATTTACCTGGTCGCGCTGTTCCTGATCAGTCTGGATCTGCCAAGGCTGCGGGCTGGCTTCCTGCGGATGTTCACCGTGTCGGCCAGAGAAAAGGTCAATGTTGTCTTTTCCCAGTTGAACCGCGCCACCGTCGGATTTTTGCGCGCACAAATCATCCTCAGTCTCCTGACGTTTTTGCTTTCGTTTTTGGGGCTGCTCATCTTGCACGTAAAATACGCGGCTGTCGTCGCTTTGCTGATCGTGCTCGTCGATATTTTGCCCATTCTCGGAACAGGTTCTTTTCTCGTTCCGTGGGCGGTCTACAACTTTTTGACCGGAAATGCTCGCCTGGGGATCGGGCTGATTATCCTGTTCCTCGTCATTACCGTTGTCCGGCGCATTATCGAGCCGAAAGTTCTCGCGTCCAACCTCGGGATCAGCGCCCTGGCGGCTCTCGTCAGCCTCTTCCTCGGTTTTCAGGTCATGGGATTTTTCGGGCTGATTATCGGCCCTGCGCTGGTGATCATTTACGAAGCCTTGCGCAAGGCGGGCTTTTTGAACTTCAAAATTGATTTTTAAAACGCAGGTCGCGGCGTTGGACGTCTATATGAAGCAACAGCAAAAAACCGCCTGGACAATCCAGACGGTTTTCTTATTCCTTGGGGGAGACGCGGGCCAACAGATCGACGAGATGTACAGCTTCCATGCGCCCGTCCAATCCGGCGCGGTGAATCCCGGCCTTCATCTGAAGCAGGCAGCCCGGATTCGAGGTGACGAGAATGTCCGCTTGCGTCTTTGCGACGTGCCCCATTTTTTCATCCAGCAAACCGGAAGCCATCTCGGGCTGGAGCAAGTTGTAGATGCCTGCCGAGCCGCAGCAGCGCTCCCCTTCAAACAGCGGGACATACGTTGCCCCGGGGATGTTTTTTACCAGTTGTACCGGTTCGTTGCTCACCTTCATCCCGTTGCGCAGGTGACAGGACGACTGATAGGTGATTCGCTGCGGCAAGGACTGCCATTTTTGCGCATCCATTTGCTCGCCCAACACTTCGCTGATGTCTTTGACTCGCGCCGCAAACCAGTCAGCCTGCTCGCGCATCTCCGCGTCATCCGCCAGCAAATGGTCGTACTCTTTCAGCATGGCGCCGCACCCGCCCGCATTGGAAATGATCATGTCCACATTCGCTTCGTGAAAGACAGCTACATTAATTCGGGCCAGCTTGCGGGCAATGCCGCGCTCCCCGCTATGGGCATGGAGCGCGCCACAGCAAACCTGACCGGGCACGATGACAACCTCGCAGCCCGCTTCGGCGAGCAAGCGCACCGTATTGCGGTTCGTCTCCTGAAACAACACATCCATAATACAACCGGAAAACATCCCCACCCGATACTTGCGTTCCCCGATGGCCGGGATGACCGCAGCTTGCCATTCGTCCGCGAGACTGCGCGCCGATGCTTCCGGCATGATCGCTTCCATCTCCCGCAAGTGCCGGGGCAGCCAGAACAGCAAGCCCAGCTTGCGCACTGCCTTTTGCAGCCCGGAGCGTTGGTAAAAGCGCAGCAGTCGGCCGAGCTGTTGCAGCCGCTTTTGCTCGGGAAACAGATGCACAAAAGCGAGCCTGCGCACGGCTTTGACCCACCACGGGTGCTGCTGTACGTCCTCAATCGCCTCCCGCGTCTGCTCGATCAGCTGTCCATAAGACACGCCAGCGGGACAAACTGGCTCGCACGCCCGACAGCCCAGACACAAATTCATCTGGTCGACAAAGTCTTTGTCCGGCTCCATGACGCCGTCTGCCACCGCTTTCATCAAGGCAATCCGGCCGCGTGGAGATGCCGCCTCATAACCTGTCTCGCGAAAAGTCGGACAGGCTGGCTGACAAAAGCCGCAGCGCATGCAATTGGACAATTCCTCGTAATCCAGCTTTTTGACGAGCGCTTCTTTAAGCACGCTGCACCACCACTCTCTGGCGCGACTCTTTGGCGAACATCTTTCCCGGATTCAGCAAATGATTTGGGTCAAAAGCTTGCTTGATTCCCTTCATCACTTCCATTCCGGCAGCCCCTGCTTTCCATTCCAAATAGGGCGCTTTGACGATTCCGACGCCGTGCTCTCCGGTAATCGTCCCGCCCAGCTCGATCGCTGCGGCGAATATTTCTTCAAAAGCGTGCTCCACGCGCTCGATTTCCTCCGTATTCCGGGCATCGGTCATACAGGTCGGATGCAAATTGCCGTCTCCCGCGTGGCCAAAGGTGCAGATTTGCAGCCCGTAGCGGCTGGCGATTTCCTGGATGGCGGCGACCATCGGAGCGATGGCTGCGCGCGGCACAGTCGCATCCTCCAAAATCGTCGTCGGCCGCATTCTGGACAGGGCGGCAAGCGCACTCCGCCTCGCCGTCATGACTTCGTCCGCTTCTTCCGCTGTCGTCGCCACTTTGATTTGTACCGCAGCGTTTTTTTGGCAGATCGCAGCAATTTTGTCCATATCCTGATCGACCGTCAGCGGGTCGCCATCTTGTCCGATCAGCAAAATGGCCGCCACGTCTGTAGGAAGCCCGATCTTTTTGAACTCCTCGACGACGCGAATCGTGCCCTGATCGAGAAACTCCAGCGTGCCGGGAATGATCCGGTTGGCGATAATGTCCGACACCGACTTCGCCGCCTGCGCCATATCCGCGTACATCGCCAGCATGACCCGCTGCGTCTGCGGCTTGGGAATCAGCTTCAAAATCGCCTCCGTGATGATCGCCAGCGTCCCTTCGCTGCCTACCAGAAGCTTCGTCAGATCGTAGCCCGCTACGTCCTTCATCAGCTTTCCTCCGGTGCGAATCATCTCTCCGCTCGGCAGCACCGCTTCCAGTCCCAATACGTAATCTTTGGTCGTGCCGTACTTCAAACCGCGCAGTCCGCCCGAATTGAGCGCAATATTCCCGCCAATGGTCGAAATGACCATGCTCCCCGGATCGGGCGGATAAAACAGTCCGCGCGCTTCCACCGCCTGATGAATGTCGACTGTCCGTACTCCCGGCTGAACCGTAATCGTCAAGTTTTGCTCGTCGATCTCCACGATTTGATTCATGCGGTTGAGCACCAGCACAATGCCGCCTCCCAGCGGAATCGTCCCGCCGCACAAGTTGGAGCCAGCGCCGCGTGTCACGACGGGAATCCGTGCCGAGGCGCATAGCCGCATCACCTCCTGAACTTCTGCGGTGCTCCCCGGCATGACTACGGCATCGGGCAAAGCTTGTTGCATAGGAGTCGCGTCATACGAATAGGCTACAAGCGCTTCCTGGCTGTCCAGGCAATGTTTCTCGCCGACAATGGCCCGAAGCTGTGCGCGAATCGGTGCAGGCAACATCCAAAATCTCTCCCTTCCGGCAATCCCTTTCTGCATCCATCCATCAATCGTTCAAATATTCGCTCTTTATCATTCGTTTTCATTTTATGTAATGAAATTACGTTAGTCAAATCGTTTTAAGTAAATTTTGTTTCAAAGTATTTTTTCACCCCAAACAAAAAAAGACGCAATACGCGCCTTTTTTCTGTGTACACCTCGTCAGCTTGCGTTCTTCTGGTCATCCAGCTCAGCCTCGATCCGGGAAGCGCTGGATGTTTCGCCCATGCGCCAGTACGTAATCAGGCTGATCGCAATACAGCCGGCGACATAGTAGTAGAAGAGCGATTCAGAACCGATATTTTTCAAGCCGAGGGCGATAAATTCAGCCGTTCCCCCGAAGACGGCAACCGTGATCGCATACGGGAAGCCTACGCCCAATGCGCGAATTTCCGTCGGGAACAGCTCGGCTTTCACAATCGCGTTGATCGAAGTGTAGCCAGTGACGATGATCAGCCCTGTCAGCATCAAGACGAAGGCAACCATCGGACTTTTGGTTTGCTCCATCAACAGGAACATCGGCACCGTAAACAGCGTTCCCAAAATACCGAATCCCATCAGGAGCGGACGACGGCCGATCCGGTCAGACAGCAAGCCGGCAATCGGTTGCAGCACGACGAAGACGAGCAACGCCGTGAAGTTGATCCAGCTTACCGTTTCTTTCGGAAGCCCCACGGTATTGACCATGAACTTTTGCAAATACGTCGTGTACGTGTTGAAAGCAATCGTTCCGCCGAGCGTCAGTCCGACGACGGTCAGCACAGCCTTCGGATGCTTCATCAGCGCGCGAAGGGTACCCGCGCTTTCCTTGCTCTTCTTCTCCATCTTCGAAAATTGCTCCGACTCATCCATCGAGCGACGCAGCCAGAGAACAGCCAAAGCTCCAAGCGCCCCGATCACGAACGGAATGCGCCAGCCCCATGCATGCATGTCCGCTTCGCTGAGAACTTGCTGAAGGACAATTTGCACCCCGAGGGCAAGCAACTGTCCGGCGATTAACGTAACGTACTGGAAGCTGGAATAGAAGCCGCGGCGTCCGCTGCTCGCCATCTCTGACAAATAAGTAGCGGAAGTTCCGTATTCTCCACCCAGTGACAAACCTTGCAGCAGGCGCGCGAGAACGAGAATAATAGGCGCATAAATGCCAATCGTGCTATAGCCTGGCGTCAAGGCGATAATCAGGGAACCGCTGGCCATCACCGTAATCGACAGCGTCAATGCTGCGCGTCTGCCGTGACGGTCGGCGTAACGCCCCATCAGCAAGCTTCCGATAGGACGCATTAAAAAGCCGATGGCAAAAATCGCTGCGGTGTTGAGCAGTTGGCTGGTCGGATCACCTTTCGGGAAAAACTCGGACGAGAAGTACACTGCGAATGCGGAATACACATACCAGTCGTACCATTCAATCAGGTTTCCGATCGAACCTTTGAAAATGTTGCCCGTGATGCGTCGCGAATTGGCGCGATCGTTTGCTTGACTCACTTTTTTTCCTCCTCCAAATGTAATCGGTTTCAAAAATCATTCGCGAATATACAAAAGCAAGTTGCATGCCAAACCAGTCGCAAACTGCTGGCAGGTCACAGGCAAACGATTCTGAGCGCGCGCTATCCATGGAATTTTCCGATCTGCCAAAATGTTTCGTCTAGCAAATCAGCCGACTGCGTCCATCTGCATTTTTCTTGGCCCACACAAAAACCCGGCAAAAAACTCCGGTTGAGGCGGAATTTTTTGCCGGGTCGGTAACATGACGCGTACTTTTTTTCCTTTACGGCTGTGGTTCCTTCGCTCGGGCCAGCTCCGCGTAGTACAAGGCTGCTCCCGGATGAAGCGGAACGACCAGGTTTTCGCCCGCTTTTTGCCTGTCGATTTGCTTCGCGGCTTCATGGGCATGTTGCAAGGCGTCCAGATTTTCGAAAAAGGCTTTCGTCAGCCGATACACTTGTTCGTTGGGCAAATCGGAGCGAACCAAAAGAATATTGCGGATCGCAACCGTCGGGATCGCTTTTTCGTTTTGGTAGACGCCAGGCGGAAGCTGGGCTTTTTCGAAAAAGGCAAACCGTTTGGTCAGCTTTTCGATATGCTCGGGAAAGATCGGGACGATTTGCACCTCATCGGTGGATTGCAGCGCGAGCACAGCCGTGTTGGGCAAGCCGGACGTGACGAAGGCCGCGTCAATCGCGTTGGTTTTCAACTGCTCGATCGCCTCCGAGTAAGACAAATACTCCGGCCGCAGATCGTTGTACGTAATGCCGTGCTCGTTTAAAATCATCCGCGCGTTGACCTCGACGCCGCTGTTCGGCGCACCTACGCCTACCCGCTTGCCTTTCAGATCGTACACGGAATGAATGTCCCGGTCTTTTTTCGTCACGATTTGCACGTAGTTCAAATACAGCCCGGCCACCGACTTCATGCGCGCAACCGGCCCGCTTGACTGGAAGCTCTCCAGCCCGCCGAGCGCGAACGAAGCGACATCCGACATCGCAAAGGCCAAATCGGCTTTTCCGCTCTCCAGCAGGCGCACGTTTTCCACAGAGCCGTCAGAGGAACGGACCGCCGTATGATAGCCGAGCTTCGTTTGATACACTTTAGCCAACGCTCCCCCGATGACGTCGTACGGACCTGACGCGCCGCCCGTTGCGATCGTCAGCAGCGCTTGTTCTTCGCCGGGAACAGGCTGGGCCGACTCCGGCTTCGGAGCGCACCCGCCAGCGCTTGCCAAAAGCGCCAATCCAACAACGACAGCCGTCACGGCAATCCATGCGCGAGCCTGCCTCATTGCGCGCCTCTCCCGTATTGCTTCAGCTTCTCGCGCAAGCCCCGTTCGCTGATCGCAAGCTGCTTGGCCGTGTTCAACCGATGCCCGTTGTTATTGTCCAGCGTATACAAAATGTACATCCGCTCTGCTTCTGCCAAAGTCAATCCTGGCGGTATCAACAGCGCTTGTTCTTCTGCTGCTTGCGCCTGGCTGCTGCTCCGCTTTTCGCGCACTGCTTCCGGCAAGTCATGCGGCTCGATCACTTCCTTTTCCGATAGGGCAACCGCATATTCGAGTATGTTGGACAGCTCCCGCACGTTGCCAGGGTAAGCATAGTCATACAGCTTTCGCTTGGCCTCCGGACTGAGCGTTTTCGTCCTGACCCCCATATTCGCCGAATACAAGGCCAAAAAGTGCTCCACGAGCAGCGGCACGTCTTCCTTGCGCTCTCGCAATGGCGGCAGATGAATCGGAATCACGTTCAGCCGGTAGTACAAATCTTCGCGAAACGTTCCTTTTGCCACTTCGTCCTGCAACTGACGGTTCGTTGCGGAGATGATCCGCACGTCGACTTCCTTGGACTGCTGCGAGCCGATCGGCGTGACCACCTTTTCCTGAATGACGCGCAAAATTTTGGCTTGCAGAGCAAGCGGCATCTCGCCGATTTCATCGAGAAAAATCGTGCCGCCATCCGAGCGCTCAAACAGACCTTGCTGCCGCGCGTACGCTCCGGTAAACGCCCCTTTTTCATGCCCGAACAGTTCGCTTTCCAACAGCAACTCAGGGATAGCCGCGCAGTTGATGACGGAAAAGGCGCGCTTTTGCCTGTCGCCTTGATAATGGATCGCCCGGGCGACCAGCTCTTTTCCCGTCCCGCTTTCTCCGCTAATCAGCACATGCGAATTGATGTCCTTGACCTTTTCCACCAGTTGAAAAACTTTCTGCATGGCATGGCTCTTGCCGATGATCCCCGCGTACGTTTCCTGCTGGCGGACAGCCTGACTCAGCACCTGAACCTGGCGATGCAACTGCTGAAAAGCGAGCGCTTTGCCGAGCAGCAGCCTGACCTCCTCCAAATTGAGCGGCTTGGTCAAGTAATGGTAGGCACCTGCTTTCATCGCCTCGACGGACGACTCGATGGAGCCGTAGGCAGTCATCATGATGACGACTGCGTCCGGCTGCTTTTCCTTGATCTGGCGCAAAAGCTCGATCCCGCTCGTCCCGCGCAAGTTCAAATCGAGCAGAATGCCGTCGATCGGCTCCTGTTCCAACAACTGCAAGCTTTCCTCTGGCCCGGAGGCAGTGAACACCCGATACTCGTCATCCAGGGCAAAGGAAAGCGACGAACAGATCGCCCGTTCATCATCAATGATCAAGATGTTCATCGCCAGTCTCTCCTTTCGCAAAATGCAGGTAGAACGTCGTTCCCGCTCCTTCTGTGCTCTGCACGGTAATTTCTCCCCCGTGGTCGTGCATAATTTTTTGACTGAGGTACAAGCCGAGTCCGATTCCCTGGCTTTTCGTCGTGAAAAAAGGCTGGAACAAATGCAGCCTGTCCTGTTCGCTCATGCCCGGCCCGGTATCGGAAATCGCCAGGCACACCGCCCGAGCTTCTCCGGGCAGTACGCGAAACGTCAATTGCTTGTCAGCAGATTGCTGCGCCATCGCTTCGCTGGCATTCAGCAACAGATTGATCAGCACTTGCTTGATCCGGTCCCGATCGACAAGCACGTCCACATCGAGCGTAGGGTCAAGCTTTGTCTCGATCCGCTCGCTCTCCAGCCTCTTGGCAAAAAGTCCCTGCACGGATTGCACAATCTCCAGCAGATTTTCCCGCTTGCGCTGCAACGGCTTTTCCCGGGAGTAATCGAGCAAGTCTTCGATGATGCGGTTCATGCGCGCCACTTCTTCGGGAACGTGCTCCACAAGCTGTGCGCGGAAGCGTTCGTCATTCAGCTTCCTCGGCAAAAGCTCGGCAAACGTTTTGATCGCGGTGAGCGGATTGCGGATTTCGTGAGCAATGCCCGCGACCAGTTCGCCCAGCGCGCGCATTTTTTCCTGGGCAATCAAGCGGGCCTGCAAATGCTTCTGCTCCGTCCGATCCTGCAAGCAGAGTATCCCGCCCGTTCTCTGTCCAGCCCCGTTCGTCAAAGTAGCGAGGTAGTATTGCACAATCCGACCCGTGCCATCCCCCAAGTGCAGCTCGCCTTCCAGCACGCGGGCATCCTGCATCTGCAAAAGCTCCCGGACGGGCAGCTCCGGCAGGCAATCCATCACAGACGCTGCTTCCGGCTTGTCCATGTTCCCCAGCCATTTTTGTGCCGCATGGTTGATCAGTGTAATTTTGCCTTCCTGGTCGAACGACAAGATGCCGTTGTCTACGCTGTTGAGAACCGTCGTCTGAAAAGCGAAGCTGTCCGCCAAAGCTGCCGTTTGCCTCCGAACTGCTTTTTGCAGCCTTTTGTTCCACAAAAAACTGCCCGTCAACACGACGATGACGATGCCCATCACGATGAGCAGCCCGTAGACCAGCTTTCGCCACCAGTCGATCGCCAGTGCGCTGTACGGCTCCAAATACCGCGAATACAACTGTTCATACACGCCGTTGCGGTGCAGTTGCGCCAGTCCGGCATTGAGCTTGTTCACCAGCTCGTAGTTTCCTTCCCGGACGGCAAACGCATAGTCGGACGGCGGAATCAGTCCCGTGCGAATCCGGTAGTCGCTCCCCTTGCCCGTTCTCTCCAGCATATACTCGGCTGTCCAGCGGTTGCCCAAAAACACGTCGGCCCGATCGAGAAAAAGCATCTCCAGCGCATCCGTCTGACTGAACGCAGCCAGCCTTTTGCCGCCGCGAATGCTCTCCAATTGCGACACGCCTGCATCGTCGCGCTGAATTGCCACGACTTTGCCCCGCAGGTCGCTGATCGCCGAAATATCCCGCATCGCTTGCGGAATGACGAACGCGTCCGCCGCGGTCAAATACGAGTCGCTGAAGTCAAACTGCGTATCGCGCGTACTCGTGTATTTCATCCCGACAACCACGTCCAGCTGTCCTTCTCTCAGCTTGATGACCGCATCCTCCCATTCGAGCGGAACATACTCGATCTGATAGCCATGCAAGGCGTCCATGCTGCGAATCAGTTCAATATCAAACCCGACTGCTTCCCCGTTTTTATCCACGTAAGACAGCGGCGGCAAGCTTTTGTCAAAGCCGACGCGGATGAGCCGCTCTTCCTGCGCTTTCGTATGAGCGATTGGTACGAACAAGCAAACCAAGGTGAATAAAGCGATGAGCCATGCGAACCTGCGCAAAAAGCCCGCCTCCTTTCTCCTGCTCTTCGTGCCGTCCAGACGGGTTGATGCAACAAGCTTATTATGGACGAAGGAAGCATGCTTGAAAAGAATGCATGCGCCCGAACGCCAAAACTACAGTTACAGCCAAAACCAAAGCCAAACAAGCCGAGTCTCCTTTTGGCATGGAGAATCGGCTTGCTTTTCTTTCCTCTGCATCTGGCGGATCGCAGAATGCCGGACGCCGCTGAATCTCAGACGAACAGGCTGATCAAGTTTCCATCCGGGTCTTTGACGATCGCATAGCGCTGGCCCCAGACGGCATCCCACGGCTCGCGGTGGCTTTCGTAGCCGCGCTCGACGACTTTTGCATACAAAGCGTCCAAAGCGGCGGCATCCTCGCATAAAAAGGCCAGCTCGATTCGGTGGCCGCTGGCAGGCTCCCAACCGCCGTAGACGCTTTTCGCGATCTCTACCGTGTCAAAAGCCAAGCGGACGCCATCCTGCGCCACTTCTACGTGGTGCTCCCCATTCGCCTCTTCTGGAATCGCAAGTCCGAGCGTGCGGTAAAAGTCCAGCGCTTTTTTCATATCCTGTACGACAATTCCTACCATATCGAGCTTGATTGTCATGTTTAATGTCCTCCTGTCCTTGTTCACAGCTTCTCCCGCCAGAGCGATCCAGGCGTCAGCGGGGGTCTTGTTCAACCATATCAGACAAGCCTAGTTGCCGGATTGTAAAAAACGGACAGCTTCGGGCGATTGCTGCACCTGCACACCTGTACGCTGGGGCTGGGCAAAAACTCCGCTTGGCGGCTCGCCGTAAAAGGCGCGAAAGCTTTTGATCACGTGCGACTGATCGTAATAGCCGCATTGCAAAGCCGCTTCGACAAAAGGCAACGCCTGATTGCGGGACAGCATTTGCAGCAAGCTTTGGAACTGAATGATGCGCATAAGCTCTTTCGGCCCCACGCCAAAAGCTTGCTGGAACAGCCTGCGCACGTTTCTTTCGCTGTACGCCACTTTGTCCGCCAAAGCCGCGATGGACAGCGTTCCGCGCTGCTCGTACATGTACTGCATGCTGGTCAACAGCAACGAGTTTGTCGGTGGCCTGTCGCGGTTCAGGCACTGCATAAGCATTTGCTCGACACGGGCGATCCGCTCCGCCGTATTCGCCGCCTCCAAAATTCTTTCCATAGCCCAAAGCGCCTCCATCCCCCACAAATCTTGCAAAAAGACATGGGCTGCACTCACTTCTGCTACGGGAAAGCGGAAAAAACGGTCTGCCTCCTCCACGAAAAAGCGAATGCCGAACATCGACTGCGGCCCTGCCAGTGGCATGACTTCATAAGAGGTCATCAAGCCGGTGACAAAAGCTCCGCTGGCAAACGCCCCGGCTTGCAGATCGAAAATGATGTCGACGCAGCCATCCGGTATGACCCGGTGCAAGTGCGGCGTGCTCTGCCCGTGAAACTGCGACGTCCAATAGCAAGCCACATAGTTCGCCAGACGCTCGCTCGGCAAATATTCGTGATAATGGTAACGGTCAGGCAAGTCCGGCTGTTGCAAGGTCGGAGGCTGCACAGGTCGGTATCGTCTCATCGTGTTTCTCCGTTCTTTTGGCGAGCATGCTTCACTGGCTTTTGCGAAGCGAAGCGGGCTTCTTTGCTTCTAGAACCTATTTTCCCCACGATGGCCCAACTCCTGCTCACTTTTTCCCAATTTGTTGTATATGTTAGCAAGAATGGAACTTTGATCTTTGGAGAAAGGCGAGGTGCACGATTTGATCTCCTCATCCAAATGGAGTCTTCATCAGTTCTTTTCCAAAAGCCCGTACGTTCGCCCGTATTTGCCCCCCACGTCGCTCTATCAGCCTGCGCTTCTCGAAGACTATCTCGGCAAGTACGGCACGGTTTATATCAAGCCGACCAGAACCCACATGGGCAAAGGCATCATGCGCGTCTGGAAAACAGCGGACGGCTTTTCGCTCGTCAAAGAACGCGGAGAGCCTGTACAGGCAGGCTCCTTGTCCGAGTTGAAGCAACAGCTCGCTCGCCAATGCACGGAAAAAAACTACGTGATTCAAAAAGGGCTGGACTTGGCGGAGCTGGACGGACGACCGTACGATATACGCGTCATGATGATGCGAAACGGCCTCGGGAAATGGCAGTATGCCGGAATGCTGGCAAAGGTGGCTGGCAGCGACAGCGTAATTACGAACGTCGCCCGCGGCGGCGGATATGCGGTTACCGTTCCGTATGCCTTGACGAAGTCGAAAGCCGTGGAGCCGGAACAAGTCAAAGCCATCGTCGCGAAGCTCATCCAGGTCAGTCATCGCGTCTGTGCGCACTTCAACAAGTACCGCCACAGCGCGCAAATCGGGGTTGATTTTGCCATCGACAAGCAAGGCCAGCTCTCGATCATCGAGGTCAACTACGACTTTCCGTCGCACGCGCTTTTTGCCAAGCTCAAAGACAAAACGTACTTCCACAACATCAAGCGGCTGCACTACCAGTACAAAAACCGGGTGAAGCGCAAAAAGAAAAAAGTGTGAGCGGGCCATTTTTCGGGATAGAGCTTTCAGATCGCCTCTGGATTCTCTATCTTTGCTTTTTTCGGAAAACAACAACAGAATTTTCTTGCAATTCCACAAACACAATGCTACTATTCTCTCAACAGAACAAGTTAATCGATTAACTGATACGTTTAACTAAGCTTTGGCAAGGAGGTTCCCATGGCTACTTTAAAAGACATTGCCAAGCATGCGAATGTCAGTGCCTGCACCGTCTCCCGATATTTGAACGATGATATCGTCATCAAAAAAGAAACAGAGGAACGCATTTTGCACGCCATCAAAGAACTCGGCTACGTGCGCAACGTGGTGGCAAAATCGCTCAAGCGCAAGGAGACGTTCAACATCGCTGTCATCCTGCCGAAAATCAACAACCTTTACTATTCCGAGATTACCTCCGGCATCAGCCAAACTTTGGGGAAGCATCACTACAATCTCTATATTTATGAAGTCGACAACCTGAACCTCCAGGAAGAAGCCATCCTCCAGCTCATGCGCGAAAACATGGTAGCGGGCATCATCTTCATCGGCTTGTTCTCGGACACTTCCTTTTCCGAGAGCATCCAGAACGTCATCGACTGGAACATTCCCGTCGTCTACGCCAATCGCTGCATGCCGTTCGAAGGCTTCCCGCTGCTGTACCCCGATTTGGTCCAGGCCAGCAAGCTAGGAACCGAATATTTGCAAGCCAGCGGCAAAAACAAGCTCGCTTTTGTTCACAAAAAAGTGCCCGATCAGCTGCTCGCGCTATTTTTGGAAGGGTATCGCCAGGCGACGAACAGCGACGAGAAGCCACTGCTCCTGGAAATCTCCGATGAGCTGGAGCTTGTCAAAGACTGCATTCCGACTCTTGTCGAAAACAGCATCGAAGGCGTTTTTGTGCTGAACGAGCTGAGCGCTGTCTATTTGACAAAAGCACTCGTACAAGCCAACATTCGGATTCCGGAAGACATGGCTGTGCTGAGCTTGGGCAATTCCTTGATGTCGCAAATATCGACCCCTGAGCTGACATGTGTGGATTTACAGAACCGCGAGCTTGGGATCAAAAGCGCAGAAATGATTTTAAGCCAGATTCGCAAAGAAGAGTTTGAACCTGTCACTGTGCTTGCGCCGTGCATCGTCGTGCGAAAATCAGCGTGACTGGATGGCGCGACAGTTGGTAGAACAGTTGGCAGCGCAGTTGGTAGAACAGTCATCAGGCCGCAAAAGGACCACACGTCTTTTGGCCTTTCGTTCCTCTTTTAGTTAAACGATTAACTGGAAGCTCCCTTCGTTTTTGGGCTTGCATGGAAGGCTGCTTTTTTACACCCACTTAGTTAATCGTTTAACTAAGCAAATTTTCGTCCCATGCAGCCAATCTCTTTTTTTCGCCCTTTGCAGCCAGTCTCTGTTTGTTCCCTTTTAGTTAAACGATTAACTAACGATCATCACCCTACTCCCGATAAGTGCAGAGCCTAGCTCTACTTATATAAAATTTTTGCCAAGGAAAGGAAGAACTCAGCCATGAAGCAAACAGAAATCAACCACCTTGAAAAAGTCCGTGCGATCTTCGATATTTTGCACGGGAAAAAGGAAGCCGACCTGCTCCTGAAAAACCTGAACATTTTGGATGTTCACGGAGAAACCGTCTACCATGGCTCCCTCTTGATTTACGACAAACGAATCGTTGCGCTCAACCCGGACGAATCGGTCATCCAGGTAAAAGAAGTATTTGACGGTCAAGGACTGTATGCCATTCCGGGCTTGATCGATGCCCACCTGCACTTCGAATCGCAGCTCGCTCATCCGACGGCGCTTGCGGAAGCGATGGTGCCTTGCGGGACGACGACGATTTTTGCAGAATGTCTGGACCTCCTCAGTGCTGCTGGCGAAGATGGCGTACGCGCGGCGCAAAATTTGTTCCGCGATTACGACAAGCTGCCGTATCGCCTGTACGCTTTTGCGCCTGGCAAAAAGACCGCAGCTTGGGTGACCAAAGAAGTGCTGGAGATGGAGCCAGTCATCGGTTTGGGCGAGTTTGAGCATTTCACCTACAGCAAAGGCGATGAGGACGATTTCCAGAAAGCAGCGTGGGTGCGGGCCAAAGGCGGCTTCATGAATGGCCACTGGGGCTTGACCGCTCTGCCAGACATGGTGCTGAACTACTTGCCAGCCATCGGGGTATCGAACAACCATGACGTCTGGAACGGAGACGACATCGAAAAAAGCATCCGCTACGGCTTCCCTACCCAAATCAAATTTGGCGTCGGCAGCAGCGAAGTCATCAAAACATTGCTCCGCTCCATCGTCGACCGCAAGTTCCCGACGGAAAACTTCATGCTCTGCACCGACAACATCTCGATTGAGCGCTTGTTGAAAATGGGACACATGGATTGGATCATCTCCCTCTGCACCCAAATGGGCATCAATCCGATCAAGGCGATCAAAATGGCTTCCTACAACACGGCGAAATCGTTTAACATGGATCATCAAATCGGCTCTTTGACACCAGGCCGTTTTGCCGATATCGTGTTGACAGATAGCTTGTCGCAAATCAACCCGCTGTACGTCTTCAAGGACGGGGAATTGATTGCCAAAGACAGAAAAATGTTGAAAAATGCCGACATCGACTACTCTGCCATGTGCACAAAAGGCGTCACCGGGCTGGACGACTTGACGCCGGAGCAGCTTGACATCGTGCCGCTGGAACTGTCCGAAGACGGGCAACAAGCCAAAGTGTACCTGTTTGACGTATACGGCCGCGGCCACGCCAAGTTTTATCAGGAAATCTGGGTGCCTGTAGTAGACGGCAAAGTCGTCGCGGAGCATGAAGGCGAAAAATTGAGCCGCCTGTCTGTCATTCGCCGCTATGCCGATGGCAAACGCCATATTGTCAACGGTTTGTTCAAAGGCGTTTACGTGGAACACGGCGCTGTGGCAACCTCCTGGCCAGCACCGATCCCGTACTTCGTCGTCGTCGGGCAAGAAAGCGAGGAAATGTGCTATTGCGCCAAAGAAGTGGACAAGTATTCCGGAGCTTGCATCGTCACCGACAACAAGACCAACAAAAGCGTGCTGCCGCTGGAAATTTACGGGGTGATGGCGAACATGACTGTCAGCGAACTGACGCAAAGCGCCGATGCCATCGACGCCGCTCTGGAAGAGATGGGCAACCGCAACGAAGGCGAACCTGTCGTAAACAAGCTGCTCAGCCTGTTTATCTCCCTGCACCGCTTCCGCTTCATGGAATAATGGCAAAGCTCGTCAAGACTGCCATTTACTGTCTGAATCATTGGAATCTTTTTGCCTGAATCCTTTTCACAAAAAAGAAAGCGCTTTAACGTATGGGGGATGATCTCTCAAAAAGCCTCATCTCCCCCATGCCTGCGCACATTTCGGGGGAACATTTGCTATCTCACGCTGTATCGTATCCTGCTCGCGCTACTTTCCCTCCCCATTTTCACGCCTGGTGGTTTGCTGTCAGCATCATAAAACTTCTTTAGAAAGAGGGATTGGTATATGCACACTCACGGGGATTCGACGGAACTGCAACTGAAGGGCAGTTTGACCAAACGGTGGATCATTTACTTGGTCGGCATTTATATCCTGACTCTTGGCATCAGCCTGGCGATCCGGGCGGGAATCGGTATTTCGCCGCAGAGCAGCCTTACCCGGACGCTCACTGTCATTTATCCAAACTTGACCCAAGGCACTTATTCTTTCATGCTGGAGCTGCTCATGCTTTTGCTTGCCTTTCTCGTCATGCCAAAGGCGTTCCAGCTCAAGTATTTTGCCGGATTGATCCCGGCGCTTGCCCTCAGCCTGTTTCTCGACCTGAACTTGCTGTTGACCGGCTTCATCCAGTTGGATTTGTACGCGGCAAAAGTCATGCTGCTGATTGTCGCTGACGCGGCTCTCGCCTTTGGACTGTTTCTCATGCTCCAGGCGAACCTGGTCCTGATTCCCGTCGATTTGTTCGTCAATACGCTGTTCCAAAAAACCGGGTGGAAATGGGGGAACATCAAGACCGCATTCGACTGCTCCCTTTTGGTCGCCTCGGCATGTATCGGCCTGCTGTTCCTCGGCGAAATCAAGTTCATCCGCGAAGGAACGATTATCAACGCCATCCTCGTCGGCCAATACATCAAGCTGTACACGCACCTGTCCAAAAAATCGCAGGCCGGAAAAGTCCCGCAAAATCCGAACATTATCAAAAACTAGCTGCATCCTTTTGACGGTAAACATTCGGTTGCAAACAAAACAAAAGCAAGCCGCTCCTTTTGGTCGGCTTGCTTTTGTCGTTTCCATGATCGTTGTGATTGTGTGATTGCGCGTTTGACTTGCGCCCCCGCTTACTCGTGCGCCAGTGCAGCTTTGTTCCCGTCCAGCATGGAGGTGCAATGCGGGCAGCGGGTTGCCTTGATCGGAATGGACGTGATGCAGTGCGGGCACTCTTTGGTTGTTACCGGCGCCTGAACGACTTCCTGCTTGCGCTTGAAGCGGTTCAGCTGTTTGATCACGATGAAGATCGAGAAGGCGATAATCAGAAAATCGATGACAGAATTAAGGAAAAGTCCGTAGTTCAGCGTCGCTGCTCCGCCTTTTTTGGCTTCCGCCAGCGTAGGGAAATCTCCGCCGCTCAACGTAATAAACAGATTGGTAAAGTCAACTTTGCCCAGCAACAGACCGATTAACGGCGTAATGATGTCGTTGACGAGCGAGGTCACGATTTTTCCGAAGGCTCCCCCGATGACGACCCCGATAGCGAGATCCAGTACATTGCCTTTTAAAGCAAACTCTTTAAATTCTTTTAACATGCAAATTCCTCCTTAATGTCCCAGTACATGCTGCAAAAAATGTTCGACAAACCGCTCGTGGTCTACTTCCAGGCACACTTGCACATTCGCAGGCTTGGCCGGATTGGCCCGTCTGTCGCCAATCGTGCGGGCATCGCTCGCGCCGCCGGACGTATCCACCTCGACGTGCATCGGCACTTTTTTCACGAAAGTCGGGTCGATCACCACACCGACCGCCAGCGGATCGTGCAAGCCGCAGCCGCGCAGGTTGCCGACTGTGGCATACGCGTCCATATACACCTGGCACATATCAGCGAACACATGGGCAAGCGGTGTATCCAGCGCTCTCCATTCCCGCAGATGATCGCGGGTGAGCAACGTCTGCATCGTCACATCCAGTCCGACCATCGTCAGCGGGATGCCTGATTGAAACACAAAGGCAGCCGCTTCCGGGTCGGCGCATATATTGGCTTCCGCGACCGGAGTGCGATTGCCGGGCACACTGACCGCTCCGCCCATTACGACGACCTGCTCGATGAGTGTCACGATTTCTGGCGCCGCCATAATCGCCCGGGCGAGGTTCGTCATGCTGCCTACCGTGATCAGCGTGACTTGATGGGGATTCGCCTTGATCGTCGAAATCAGAAACTGCGTGGCGCTCTCTGGCTGCGCAGTTGCAGTCGGTTCAGGCAACACGACGTTGCCAAGCCCGTTTTCCCCGTGAAACAGCCTCGCCTTGCCCGTCAGCTCGCGCACGATCGGACGAGACGATCCCTGGTAGACAGGTATGTGGGTAGCCCCGAGCAGCTCCAGCATTTGCAGCGTATTTCTCGTCGCTTCCTCCACTGTAATGTTCCCGAAGGTCGTGTTGATGCCGCACACTTCTAAATGAGGGGAATGTACGGCGTAAGAGATCGCGAGTGCGTCATCGATTCCCGTATCTACGTCCAGAATGACCTTTTTCATGCTCTGTCCTCCCCCTCCGTCAGCTGCCGGACCCAAGTCTCGATCGCTTCGGATTGTATCGCCATGCAGACGTCGGCATCTGTTCCTGCACTTGGCTTGGCCCGCAGGTCGGCAATAAGAGCGCCGCGAGACAGTAGGCTGTGGCAGTCGATGCTCAGCTTCAGCCGCTCGGTTTCGATCTGTTCAGGCGCTACAGCCGCAATCATCGCTCCCAGCACGCTTTTTACAGTGCCTGCTTTTCCAGTGGCTGTGGTTCCCCTTACCGTTTTCGCCAACAACGCCGCCTGTTCATCCGTCAAGCCGAGCGATTCGGTCGCATCAAGCGGAACGAACAAAAGCGGCCCTTTCGCAGCGAGAACAAAAGCAGCAGCCTCCGGGTCAGCATGCAAATTGGCTTCCGCAATAGCCGTCACATCTCCCGGCACGCGGATCGCTCCCCCGCGCACGACGATTCGCTGCACAACTTGCAGCCACTCAGGCTTTCTGGCAATCGCCTTGGCCACGGTCGTCAGACGCCCTAAAGTAACGAGCGTGAGCGGGTTGTCCGGATCGGGCACAAGCTCAGTCAAAAAGGTGACCGCTTCACTGGTCATGACGGAATCAGCCGCGCGATCGGCTTCCCCGCGAAATAGCGGCTGTTGCGTTCCTGCCATGACAGGAATCTCTTCACCTGGCCGAACCTGATCTACCAGTCTGCGTGCCAGCTGGATGCCGCGATCTGGCTCGGCATCGCTCACGATAATTCCGCTCACTTGAACCTTTGGCGACTGTAGTGCATACAACAGCCCTATCGCTTGATCGGAGTCACCGCTAAAATCGATCAGCAGCCGCTGTTTTGATGCCATGGCTCTCAACTCCCGCATTGGTCTATGTCTTTTTTTGCAAAATGTGCTGTACTTATGCTAACGAAATCGGCAGCAGTCGTCAAATGTCAGCACACTTGCGCCAGCTATCCTCTTGCATCGCGGGGCAGTCTATTTTACACTTATCTTTATATTCGACAAAGTTCGTCAACTTCCATTTTGTAGGTTATACTCATTCTCCTGCGATTCGACAATCTTCACAAAAGGAGCAAGCGACATGCCCTCTGTGGAAAACCACCCGACTGACTCGATTTCCCTCGCCAAACAGCATTTGCTTCGCGCGATTGTTCAATCCAAAACAAAGCCTTATTTACCCGTGTGGGGCGAGCTTTTTACCGCTTTGCGGGACATCGCCAAAACTGGGCGGCAACGCCGGGAAAACATCCGCCTCTATCTTCTTCAGCCAACAGGCTCCCTCTGGTATTTGCACAAGGAAGACTGTTTTCACGCCGACCTTCCCGATCCCGGAATCTCTATTTCGCTCTCACAGGAGCAGTTGATTGACGCCCTGTTGAAAGGCAGCTTTTCCCCCAAGACACCCGCATCGTAACAGCCAGCCAGATGAGCAACTTCGGGTGGCTGTTTGCTGTTTTTGGACAACAAAAAAACCCAGGATATGCTCCTGGGAAGGGTAGTACGGAAGTATTCACGTGAATACGATTATTGTATATCCAAGTACCTATCGGGTCTAGCTGTATGTTTAGGCAAAAAAACCTGTTCTATCCACCTGCAAAGCCACGTTCGCCCGCTCTTGAAAAAAAGTAGGCGGCCCTCCTGCACAGTTTGGGTACCGCCATCCCGAACTTCCCCAAGTTCGTTCATATTGGAATTGTACTATGAAACTCTTCTATCGAAAAGTGTCAGGTTTTGTTTTATAGCGAAATAGTGGGAAAATAGATAGAAAAAGCGGAAAAATAGCGAACCCCTGACCCGACTATCCGATCAGGGATTCCCTGCTACTTCGTATCCTTGTCCATCACATCAGCAGCTCTCGGCCCAAAGATGATGTACAAATAGACGTATTGGCTGACACTGACTCGCGGAAAGACGAAGGCGACGCCCGCTTTCCCCGCATGCTGCCTGACAACATACCGCAATTTGCTCGTTTTCAGCCGTTTCAAGATGCGCACTGCTTCTCGCCACGACACGGAAAATTGGACGTTTTTCTCCATCTGTACAAACACCTCACCGAAGCTAGTATGCCCCGATTGGAAAAAATACACACTTACTCATACCGCAGCGCATCGATCGGCTTTAACTGGGCTGCCTTGCGCGCTGGATAGACACCGAAGATGACGCCGACCAATGACGAGGTCAAAAAGGCGTACAAAATCGGGGTGAGACTGATCGAGGTCGAAAGCGATCCGAGCTTGCTGATCAACAGCGCCGCCCCTACACCGAAGGCGATCCCTAAAATGCCGCCAATCAGGCTGAGAGTGACCGCCTCGATCAAAAACTGGCGCAAAATGTCTCGGCGCTTGGCTCCGATCGCCTTGCGAATGCCGATTTCCCGGGTGCGCTCCGTCACGGACACCAGCATGATGTTCATGACGCCTATCCCGCCGACAATAAGCGAGATCGCGGCAATGCCGGACAACAGCGCCGTCATGGAGCTGGACACTTCCTGCGCTGTGCTCAAAATGTCGGACTGGGAGGTAATGCGGAAATCATCTTCTTTTTGCGGCCGCAAGTTATGTTTGGCGCGCAACGTCTGGCGGATGTCTTGCTGCGCTTTGTCCATGACGTCAGAGGAAGCGGCGGACACGTAGATCGTGCCGACATTTTTGCCCCCCGTCAGACGGCTCATCGCGGTCGTAATCGGAATGAGGATTCTGTCGTCATTGTTCGTCATCCCCGAGCTGCCCTGACTTTTCAACACCCCGATGATTGTAAAAGGAACCCGGTTGATTTGAACGGTTTGCCCGATCGGGTTTGTCGTCGCATTTTTGAACAGATTGCTGACGACCTCGGTCCCGACGACAGCCACGTTGAACTGCCTCGTCACCTCAAAGTTCGAGAAAAAGCGGCCTTGCGCTACTTCTGCGTTGCGGACTTGCAGGAAGTCGGCAGTCGTTCCCTCCAGTGAGCTGGAGTAGTTGTTGCTTCCCCAGACGATTTGCGCGCGTCCGTTGACGCTCGGTGCCACTCCCGCGACCGAATCGTTCTCGGCGATCGCTTCGGCATCAGCCATCGTCAGCGTATTCAGCGACCCGGCCCCGAGGCTTACCCTGCCTTGTGTCGCCTGTCCCGGCGAGACGATCAAAAGATTGCTCCCCAGTCCATTGATTTGGGAAGCGACAGAAGAAGACGTTCCTTCCCCGATCGCAACCATGGCAATAACGGCTGCCACCCCGATAATAATCCCCAGCATCGTGAGCACAGAGCGCAAGCCATTTGCCCGGATGCTGCGAAACGAAACACGTACACATTCAATCAAGCTCATGTTCTCACTTCCTCTGCCTGCGCTATTCTGCGCTCTTGTACCACTTCATTGGAAATGATCTGACCGTCGCGAAAACGGACGATCCGTTTGGCATACTCGGCAATGTCCGGCTCATGCGTGACGAGAATCACCGTCTTGCCTGCGTCATTCAGCCGCTGGAAAATTCCCATGATCTCTTCGCTCGTCTTCGTATCCAATGCGCCTGTCGGTTCGTCCGCGAGCAAGATGACCGGATCGTTGACCAGTGCCCGGGCAATCGACACCCGCTGCTGCTGGCCGCCAGACAGCTCATTCGGCTTATTGTTCAGCCGCTCGGCCAGTCCTACGCTGATGAGTGCCTTGATCGCTCTCTCCCGCCGCTCTTTGGCTGACGCACCGCCGTACAGAAGCGGCAGCTCCACGTTTTCTACCGCAGTCGTGCGCGGGAGCAAGTTGAAATTTTGAAAGACAAATCCGATCTTCTGATTGCGGATTACAGCCAGCTCGTCATCGTGAGCCAAAGACACAGGCTGCCCGTCCAAATAAAACTCTCCCGAGGTCGGTTTATCGAGGCAGCCGATGACGTTCATCATCGACGACTTGCCTGAGCCGGACGGCCCCATGATCGCCACGAAGTCGCCCTCGTCAATCGTCAGGCTGACGCCCCGCAAAGCCATAATCTCCTGGTCGCCAATCTGATACTGTTTCTTCAAGTCTTCGATTTGAATGACTGGTCTCATCTTTTATCGACCCCTCATCTGGACGCCGCCTCCGCCGCTAGGGAAGCCTCCGCCCATCCCCGGGAATCCGCTTCCGCCCATGCGCATATTACCCGAGTTGGCGGACGTTGAGGTTGTGCTTGTGCTGACCGGGATGACGACCCGATCGCCTTCTTTCAAGCCTTCCAAAATCTCTACCCGATCCGCCGCAAAAAATCCGATTTTGATCGGTGTGAAATGGTACGGCATCGATGCCATTCTGTTGGCTCGCTCACTTCTCGGCTTTTCTTGCGACTTGTCGGCAGCTTCCGTTTTTGTCTCAGTCTGCGCAGCCGTTGCGGTTGCATTTGCCGCCGTACCCGAACGCTCTCCTGCCATCAGGTAGACGCCGTCCTTGCCGTTTTGCGTTTGCAGGGCAGCAGCTGGCACGTAGAGCACATCCTTGTGCGTCCCAAGCTCAATCGTCACGTTCATCGTCATTCCGATCTTCAGCTTGTTGTCTTTGTTTGCCACAGACAGCAGCACATCATAGCTCGTCACACCCGAATCGGTTTTCGCCTCGGGGTAAATCAGCTTGACCTTGCCTGTAAAAGTATCATCCGTATAAGAGCTGGTCGTAAAAGACACGGGCAGACCTTCTTTTACTTTTCCGATGTCGCTCTGGCTGATTTGCGCCAGCACCTCAAGGTCACCCGAGTTGGAATTATCCATAATAATAAAATCATTGCCGGGAATTTCACCTACGTTGCCATTCAACTGAACGATCACCCCGTCCATCGGCGCTTTCAGTGTCACGGCATTCAAAGCCTTCTGCGCTTTTTGCAGCTCGGCTTTCGCCTGCTCTACCGCTGCCTTCGCTGCGAGGATCGTCGCAGAATCCGGGCCTTCATTCGCTTCTTTCAAAGCTTCTTGCGCCGTCTGGTAGGCTGCCTCCGCCTGATCGACTTTGACGCTGGACTGCGATGTCGTCTGTCCGGCTGTCAATGTAGCGGAGTTGTAGTCGCGCTTCGCTTGCTCCAAGGAGTCGCTCGCGTTGTCGTATTCGGTCTGCGAGATGGCTCCTGCCGCAAACAGCGCTTTTTGCGAGTCAAATGTCTTCTGCGCATTTTCGAGCGCGGCTTTGGCCTTCGCTACATCGTTTGTCGCCTTTTTCCCGTCGATGTTTTGCTTCGCCAGTTCAAGCTCGCTTTTCGCTTGAGTGACCGCCGCCTGGAGCGAGGCAATTTCCGCTGTGCTCTTGCGCTTTTGCGCATCTTCCAGCTTGGCTTGCGCGGACAACAGATTAGCCTGCGCATTCGTCACTTGGATTTTCGCCACGGAATCATCCATCGTTGCCAGCACCTGTCCCGCTTTGACCTGGTCACCGATTTTCACCTGGATGGTCGAGATGGAATCTTTGGCGTCCTCTGCGTCTGAGAACGATAGCGAGGAACGCTTGGAAGCCTGAACGGTCCCGGATGCCAGCACGGTTTCGGAGACGTCGCCTTTTTGGACCGTGACAACCTGAAAAGCTGCTTGCGCCTGCTCAGGGGTCACAAACGCTTTGTATCCATACACGCCCCCTCCCGCGATCACCGCGACCGCCAGTCCGGCGATGAGCCATTTCTTCTTGCTATTTCGCGCCGCCGAAAACAACGTCCGTTTCTTCTCCGATTGCGTCACATCAAATCCTCCTGCCTTGTGCGTAATAAGCGGGAAACACCTTGTCTTCCCTGTTGCGATCAATATACGGAACGAATATGTCAGGGATAAGTCAGATGAATGGGAATGATGTGAAAAACGACCAGCCGATTTGGCATGGTCGCTTGTGGCAAGCCTATGTTATTGGTGCAAAACAAGGGTGAAGGTACTGCCGTCCTTGGAGCTTTCCGCAAGCAGCAGCTTGCCCCCGAGCGCCTGCGCGATCATTTTGCTAAAAGACAAACCCAGCCCCAGCCCGCGAACGACCTGCTTCTTTTCCTCGCCACGGTAAAACCGCTCGAAAATCAGTGGCTGCTCCGCCTCCGGGATTCCTTGCCCCGTATCTTTGACATCTACGCGAATTTCTTCGCCGACCACCGAAAGCGACACGTCGATCTTCCCTCGCGAGCCCATCGCTTGTGCCGCATTGTTCAGCAGATTGTACAAAATTTGCTGCACGCGCAACGGGTCCGTGTTCACGATGATCGGTTCGGCTGGCTTCTGGATGGACAGCTCGATCTGCTCCGCCTCCTGCATAATCTGCCACTGGTGCGTAATTTCCTGCACCAGCTCGTACATGTTTTGCTGCTCGCGGCGAATGCGGATATCCCCGACCGCAAACGAGTTGAAGTCGAGCAAATCCTCCACCATTTTTTGCAGGCGTACGGTTTCCTTCGCGCATATCTCCAAAAATTCCTTGGCTTCCTCGCCGCTGACGATATCATCCTTGACCGCCTGAACCAGCCCGCTAATCGACGTGACAGGCGTCTTCAGCTCGTGCGTGACTCCTGCCAGCAATTCGGTGCGCATCAGCTCCAGCTGCCGCAAGCGATCAGCCATTTCCTTGAACGAATGAATCAGCTCGTCAATTTCCTCTTCGCGCCTGTCTTTCTCGAAGTGAATCTCGTAGTTGCCCATGACGATTTGCTTGGCCGCGTCTGCTACGTCCTTGATCGGGGTAGACAGCTTTTTCGTCAACAAATAGATGACGAGCCAGCCGAGCAGTCCGAGACTGATCAGCATGATGAACATCAGCTGAAACTCGGTCGTGCTGCGCATCAAGTCTTGCTTCGGGGTAAAAAGCATGACCCAGCCGACAGTTTGCTGGTTGACCCGGATGCTTTTTTTCACGAACAGCAGCTCTTCGCCGCGTTCCAGCTTCACCTGTGACATGCTTTCGTCTGCTTCCACCAGGTCCTGGGCCATCCGCCGCAGTTCAGAGTTGAGCGGATCACGCCCGCCAAACACGGCGCGATGATTGGCATCCAAAATGACCATGAACGGTTTGTAATTGACGCGCAGCGACTCTTGCCGACTGTCGAGCAGGCGGAACAAAAACGGCGAAATGACGACTTTTCCGTCCGCATCCACGACGCGGTCCGATACTTCCGCCGCCATCAAGCGCATGAAGTCGAGCCGCTTTTGCTTTTCGCTGTAGTTGATCCAGAAGCTGGAAGCGATACCGATGACCAACAGGCCGATGCAAAGCGTAATCAAATACCGGGTCGTCCAATACCGGAACAAAGTAATCCGCTTTTTCTCACTCATAGACACATAGCTTGTAACCCAAGCCGCGGTACGTGCGAATTTCCCCTTCAGAAGCCGGCCAGTTCTCCAACGATCGGCGAATCCGCTTGATGGCGAGATCGACGGCCCGGTCGCTTCCCTCGTAATCCATCCCCCACACTTGCTCGATCAGCTGCTCGCGGGTAAATGTCTGGTTTTTGTATTGGGCGAGAAACAAAAACAGGGACAAGTCTTTCGGCGTAAACGCCAGCTCAATGCCATGCAAGGTAACGGTGTACGCCTTGAAATCGACTTTGAGACTGCCAAACTGCTTGACCTGATCGCCCTCGATAATTTGCTTGGAGCGGCGAAGCACAGCCTTGACCCGCGCAACGACTTCATCCGCGATAAACGGCTTGGTAATGTAATCGTCGGCACCTTGCTCCAGCCCGGCGAGCTTGTTGTCGATATGCCCGAGTGCCGTCAGCATGATGACGGGACAAGAACTTTTGGAACGTATGTATTCTAAGAGACTCCACCCGCTTCGTCCTGGCAGCATGACGTCCAGAAGGACCAGCGCCGGGTTGAAGGCATCGAATTTGCTCTGGGCTTCGTCTCCGGTAAAAGCCTGTTCGACCTGGAACTGATGCTTCTCCAGATACGCTTTTAGTACCCGAGAGATGGGCAGTTCGTCTTCCACGATCAAGATGTTTGTCATTGCACTTTCTCTCCCCTCGAAAACGACAGGTCTTCCCTCTCTAGCGTAGGACATGAATATGTCAAGCAAATGTCTAGATCAATAGCTAGACTGGCATTAAAATGAAGAAAGCTGTAGTAGATTTAGGGAGGCTATACTTATGAAACGTTTGACCGAGGAAGAAAAAACCGGACTGTACAAGGCGATCAGCAATCGGCGGGATATTCGCACTTTTCGCCGCGACCCGGTTCCGCCTGAAAAAGTTGCCATGATTCTCGCCGCTGCTCACCACGCTCCTTCCGTCGGCTTCATGCAGCCGTGGAATTTCATTCTCGTGGAGGATGAGCAAATCAAGCAGGAGCTGGCAGACTGTGCAGACAAAGAACGGCGGGCGCTCGCGATCCACTACGAGGGAACCGGCCGCGAATCCGCTTTTCTCGACTTGAAAATTCAAGGGATCAAAGAAGCTCCCATTACGATCTGCGTTACCTGTGATCCGACGCGGGGCGGCGACCACGTCCTCGGACGCAATTCTATCCCCGAGACAGATATCATGTCTGTCAGCTGCGCCATCCAGAACATGTGGCTGGCAGCGTATGCCGAAGACTTGGCGATGGGCTGGGTGAGCTTTTACAAAAAAGCAGACGTCCGCCGCATTTTGCACATCCCGCCGCATATCGATCCGGTTGCCTTGCTATCGATTGGCTATACAGACCACTACCCGGATCGGCCGCTTTTAGAGCTGCACAAATGGGCACAGCGGCAAGACTTGCAACAACTGATCTATCGCAACAGCTGGGGAGAAAGTGCCCGGCACGCACAAAAAGGGCTGCCGGAAAACTAGGCAGCCCCAATCAAAGTGGAGGGTAGTACGTGAATCTCGGTATGTTCCTGACGTAACTACCCTGCCCGCAAGTTTCAGCGAAAAGCCGACTTGCTCACATGGAACTACGAAATTGGGAAATATCACCCGATCGTGCTGGCAGCGCAAGCAGATGAGTTAGTTCTGCGGGCGCGTCCTGTTTGTCGGAACAGCCGTCAGCGGGTCGTCCGGCCAGTAATGCTTCGGGTAGCGCCCTTTCAAGTCTTTTTTCACTTCGAAGTACGCTTGCTGCCAAAAACTCGCCAAGTCTTTCGTCACTTGCACCGGACGCTGTGCCGGAGACAGCAGGTGAAGCGTTAGCGGCACTTTTCCACGCCCGATGCGCGGCGTGTCTTGCCAGCCGAACAGCTCCTGCAGCCGGACAAACAGACTGGGCGCAGCCGGATCGCTGTAATCGACGGGAATGTTCGATCCGCTTGGAACTCGCACATGGGTGGGCGCATACTCGTCCAGTTGTCGCCGTTCGTCCCAGCCGAGCATCCCGTCCAAAATGGCAGCCAGAGACAGCTGTTGCAGCTCGTCTCTTTTTCGCATGCCGTACACATGCGGCGCAAGCCACTCTTCCAGCGTAGCGAGCAGAGCTTCGTCATCGACGCGAGGCCATTCCGGGAACAGGTCGCTCATGAACTGCAACCTCTCCCGGAGCTGGCGGGCGTGACGGCTCCATGGCAGTATCGCCAGGCCCTCTGTCCTGATGCCGGTAAGCAAGGCGTGCAACACGGCGTCGTCATCCCGGTCTGCCGCCGTCTCTTTTAAGATGAGCGCACCGAGCTTCTTGCGGGTACGCGACCGCACAGCGCCAGCGGAACGATCCCACCAGACGGCTGTTTCTTCGCTGATCTGCCCGGCCCAGTCCTGGTGCAGTTCGCTCTCTTCGATTTGCGCTGCCAGCATGATGCGGCTGTCTACTCCCTGATCGTCAAGAAGCGGCGCTACTACATACGGGGCAAAAGCCAGTGGCTGCTCCAGCCCAAACGCTGCTCCACGGCCATTGCGCAACAAATATCGCCCGTCGCCCCTGCGCTGCGCGATCCGATCTGGATAAGCAAATGCCAGCAGTCTGCCTGTCTGGCTGATGTCGCCGCTCACGCTTGTCTTTGGCTCCCCGCTTTTTCTCCACTGCCGCTTCAACTGCGCCGCGTCGTTCCACAGCTTGCTGCAAACGGCTTCTTCCACTTGCAGCCCATGTCCGTGAACAGAACGTCCCTCCCCGCGATTTCCTGCCACGAACCGCAGAAGTTCGACTCGCGAGCCAATATCCGCGTCAGCCGCAGCCCCTCTCCCGCGAACGATATCCCGCTCTTCCAGCAATACAGCCAATTCGCAAGCCAAATCGAGCAGTCCCAGCTCGCTTGCTCGCTGAATCATCTGCCCAAGCCTCGGATGCAGTCCCATCCCGGCCAGCACCCGGCCATGCGCCGTTATTTGCCCATGAGCGTCCAGTGCTCCCAACTGCTGAAGCAGCTCTTGCGCCTGGGCCAGTGCCGCTTTTGGCGGGATATCCAGCCATTGCAGCTCCTCGACATCCTTCACGCCCCAAGCCGCAAGCTCCAAAGCAAGCGGCGCTAGGTCAGCGTCGATGATTTCCGGCGAATCGTGCGCGGCAAGCATCCGGTCTTCCTGCTCCGTCCACAAGCGATAACAGACGCCCGTGTCCAGCCTGCCCGCCCTGCCCATGCGCTGTTCTGCGGACGATCTCGATACACGCCCTGTCTCCAGTCGCGTCATCCCGGTGCGCGAAGAGAAGCGCGGATACCTTTTCAAACCGCTATCGATGACAATCCGCACGCCTTCTACGGTCAGGCTCGTTTCCGCGATGGAAGTCGCGAGCACGATTTTGCGCTCTCCTGGCTGCCCGGGACGCAACGCCCGATCTTGCTCCTGCTGCGAAAGCGCTCCGTACAACGGACATACGCGCACCTGTGCCCCAAGCTGACTTTTCGCCAACAGAGCTTGCGTCGTGCGGATTTCTTTGGCTCCCGGCAAAAATACCAGCATGTCTCCCTCGTCCTGCATAAGCGCCGCGAGCGCGAGACGGACGATCTCTTCTTCCACGGAACCATTCAGCGGTTTGGGCAAAAAGCGCGTCTCGACCGGAAAAGCCCTGCCCTCGCTGACGATGATCGGAGCGTCACCGAGCAACCGGGCGACAGGCTCCGCCGCAAGCGTCGCTGACATGACCAAAATGCGCAGGTCGGGGCGAAACAGGCTTTGCGTCTGAAGACTGAGGGCAAGTCCGAGGTCGGCATGCAAGCTGCGTTCGTGAAACTCGTCAAAAATAAGCAGACCGACAGCTTCCAGACCCGGATCGTCCTGAAGCATGCGTGTCAGGACACCCTCCGTAATGACCTCAATCCGCGTGTTCGGGCCGATTCGCGTATCGTGCTTGACCCGATAGCCGACCGTCTCTCCCACTTGCTCCCCAAGCTTGCGCGCCATGTAACCCGCCGCCGAACGGGCTGCCAGACGCCTTGGCTCCAGCATGAGAATGCGCTTGTTGGACAGCCACGCCTGCTCCAGAAAAGCAAGCGGCACCCTGGTCGTCTTTCCCGCGCCGGGAGCTGCGACTAGCACCGCGCTGTTGCTTGCCGCAAGCGTCTCGATCAGCTGCGGCAACACGGTATCAATAGGCAATGCCATGTTGTGTTTCACCTCATGTCCAAATCCATTCTGTAATCATCATACACGATTAGAGCGACAGGAAAAGAGATTGACAAATGACTGAATAATCATTCAATAGTATAATGAGCATACGTTCAATGCAGGGCGGAAGCGGATCTGGCAGCAGGATGAAGAAAATACGGGGGTGTTAACGTGGTAGAAGTCCATCAGCATGAAAATGTTTTATGTCTGGAAGGCGTGGTGAAAAGAGCTGGCCGCGAATCCGGCATCTGCGTGTATGTGGCAGACGGCATGATGATCGATACTGGCCCGCAATCACTTGCCACTGATTTGATCGACTGTTTTTCGCAAGCCTCGTTCGACGCGGTTGTTTTGACACACAGCCATGAAGATCACAGCGGCAACGCAGCCTGGATCGCCAGCACCAAAGGCGTGCCCATTTTCATCCATGAAAAAGGGGTAGGGCAATGCTTGCAGCCAGCAGACTACCCGCTGTATCGCCAATTGGTTTGGGGAGTGCGCGAGCCTTTTGCCGCACAGCCTCTGGGAGAGACTGTTCATTCCCGTTCCATCGACTGGGAGGTCATCCATACACCTGGACACGCGCATGACCACGTCGCGTTTTTTGACAAACAAACAGGCCGCCTGTTTTCTGGCGACCTGTTTCTCGGGACGAAAACGAAAGTGATTTTGCAAGACGAATCCATCCCGCTGCTGATCCAATCGCTTCGCCAGGTGCTGACACGCGATTTTGGCGCCATGTTCTGCGCGCACGCGGGTTACATCGCCGAGGGAAAAGCTCTGTTGTCGCGCAAGCTGGACGACCTGCTCCATTTGCAGGGAGAGATTGTGCACTTGCACCAGCAAGGACTGACTGCCGCAGAGATCCATTCGAAGCTTTTTGCAAAAACATCTCCGATCATCGCACTATCGGAAGGTGAGTTCGACTCCCGGCACATCGTTACTTCTGTGCTCTCGGATCAAGGAAGCAGCGAGCCGTCATCGCTATTCTAGCTGATTTGCCTCTGCAACTGGTCGAGGTGGTGCTCCATGTGCTCCACGTAATCTTGCACCAGCCACTGCAAGCTCACGGCTGTGCCATCGGCAGTCGTACAGGAATGGTCGTAGGCGGATGCTGGCATGACGGAGATCACGGTGATGATCGCGCGGTTCATGCTGCTGTAGAGCTGAACAATCTCTTCAACGGTCCGCTGCTGGTACGCCTGCGCCTTCACCCATTCATCCTGCTGATACGGAATAAGCACATACGGCTGTTCAGTCTGTGCCCGGACAAATCGGGGCAAATTGTTGATCGCCGAATCGCACAAATGACCCAAAATTTCCTTGGCGGACCACTTCCCGGGAGCAGGACGGCTTGCCGCCTTCTCCTCTCCGATCTGCTGAAATGTTTGGGAAACGGCAAGCAAATGTTTTTCCAGCCTAGCAATTTGTTGCTCCATGCTCATTCCTCCTCTGCTTTCTTTTCACCCTATCAGATCCGGCCCGTCTGCACCAATAGAAGAGTTCGATGGCCGTCATCGGTATTGGTGAAGTCTTCCTTTTTTTCGTTCAGGCGATATACTAGAAAGAAGCACTGATTCCATACCCGTATGATCCTCGCCAAACGCGATCAGCAAAGGAGGCAACATGAGAAGAAAGCTCTGGCTATTTTTTGTTTTCATTTTTGGCACTGTTCTGGCAACATCAGCTCCCGCGCAGGCTGCTACGCGCTTTTCCGACGTCAATTCCGCAGAGTACGGCTGGGCGGAGGACGCCATTTCCTTTATGGTCGGAAAAGGCGTGATCAGCGGCTATCCGGATGGCACCTTCAAGCCAGGGAGATTCGTAGACAAAGCGGAGATGACCGTGATGATTTATCGGCTGTTTGATCGCTACCGACCGAACAGCTCTGGTCAAGGTTCGAACGATAACAGCTATTCGATCAAGCAATTTGCCGATGTTCCTAGCAATCATTGGGCGTACAAAGAAATCAGCTCGCTCATCAACATCTCCTGGTGGAATGCCGTCCAATCCTCCCCGAAAGGGTATCTGTTCTACCCTGACGCCAAGCTGAATCGCATCGGAGCGGTCAACCTTCTCCCGCTGTTCATGCTGGCGGAGGAGGATCTGTCCAACGAAGAAGTGTATCAGATCGTTTCTGCCATGCGCGATGTTCCCATAGTCGTCAGCTCTTACTCAGATGACGAGCTGTTTATGGGCCATCCCCTTCAAGAGGATGGGCGCTACGACGAAAACGCGGGCAATAAAACGAACCTGCTGTTTCCTCTGTTGTTCGCCAAAGACGGCAATGAACTGCACATCCCGGATGATTACAGCGGCATTGTCGCCAGCGATCTCGCTCTCTTGCAAAAAACAGGCATCATGACAGCCTACAACGGAGAATTTGAGGCACAAGACATGCTGACTCGTGCGGAAGCGGTCACGATTTTGCACAGGCTGTACTTGCGCCTGAAGCAAACCGGAGCGCTTGCGAAGTATTCCAGCAAATAAATGTAACGGGGGAAATCAAAGTGGCGATCAAAAAAATCGAGCACGTCGGCTTGATGGTAAAAGATTTGGATGCGTCCATCGCTTTTTATACGAACGTGATTGGCATGGAGCTAAAAGGCACCTTGGTGCACTCCAACCAAGTTATCACGCTCGCTTTCCTCGGCTTCCCCGGCCGCCCGGAAACCGAGCTGGAGCTGATCCACGGCTACAACGACTCTCTGCCTGTAGAGGGCAAAGTTCATCATCTCGCACTCGCTGTGGACAACCTGGAAGAAGAAATCGCGCGGCTCAAACAGCTTGACGTCTCCTTTATCGACGAGGCGATCACCACTCTCCCCAACGGCTCCCGCTACATGTTTTTCCGCGGACCGGATGGCGAGTGGCTGGAGTTGTTTGAAAGCACCCGCTAACAAGCTTTTCACTGCAAAAAAAAAAAGACCATCTGGCCGACTGTAGCCCGATGGTCTTTTCGTTTGGTCGTTATTGATTCCCCACGTTGATAAACGGAGTGGCGCCTCCCGTGACGTTCGGCAGCTTGCCGTCCCATTTGCGGATCGCTTCCAGCTGTGCTTCGATCTGTCTGAGCTGGATCAGCTCCGGCGTCACTTCTTGTTTTTGCAGGCGCAAAGCTTCGGCCTGTGCCTGCGCTCGCGTGATTTCCTGCTCTTTCTCGATTTTGATCCGCTCCAGGTCGAGCTTCGATTTGAGCGCTTGCTGCTCCGCCACTTGCTTCGACTCGATTGCGCGGTTAAATTCATCGCTGAACGTAAATTCGCGAATGTTGATTTCATCCAGAATGATATTGTACGTGGACAGCTTTTGCCGCAAAACTTCTTTGACTTTGTTGCTCACTTCGGAACGCTTGGAAATGAGTTCTTCTGCCGTGTACTGCGCCGTAACCGCCTTCAAAGCCTCGGCGATAGCCGGGTCGACGATGCGGCTGTTGTACTCCAAACCTACTTGCTGGTACAGTTTGTTCACGTTGTCGCTGTCCAGGTGGTGGTTGACCGCGATGGTCGTCGATACGGTTTGCAAGTCACGCGAAGCGGACGTTTGACTCGTCTCCGATTTTTGCACCCGCACCTCCATCGGAACGATCGTTTGGATAAAAGGAATTTTGAAGTGCATGCCTTCCTGCAAAACTTTTGGCTGGACAGCACCGAGCTGCAAAACGACGCCGCTGTGACCAGCTGATATGATGGTAAACGATTGGGTCCCGAGCAAGACCAAAACGACAAGTACGAGAATCGTGACGATCAGCTTCCCCCCAGCTTGGAAGGGACTCATTTTTACTCCCTGATTTTCGCTCATGTTCCGCCTCCCCTTTTGTAATCGGTTCTCTTCTTACATACGTACGGATCAGCGGCCCAGAAGTTTCAAAAACTTTCTGTCTTCGCAGCTTCAAGCAGCACTTTGCCCATTCGCTCCGCCTCGATTTTGCACAACTCAAACTCAACCTCGCCCGATACGTGGGAGATCAGCTGGATGACTTCCGCGCACCCGTGACTGCACATGAGGAACTGCTCCCACTTCACCTCCGAGCGCGGCACTTTTCTGGCTGAAAAGCCGCTTTGAAAACCGCCTAGGGTCATTTTGATCAGGTCCTTTCGGGATGAATAGAATTGGATATTGTCGTCTTCTCGTATATGGTGCTAATATTGAACGTTTTTACCGAGTTTGTGAACCCCTATCTCTCTCCCCCTTGCAATCCCGAGCGTTTCCCGACTCTTTTTTCCTGAATCTCGTTGCTCCGGCAGTACAAAGCGTCCTATGTCTGAGGTTTTTATCGATCTTCTCGCACTTCTTCTTGTAATTATATTCATTCGGAATTTCCTGGTATATAATGAAAAGGAAAATAATTGCAGCAAAAAGCGCCCTTGTATTTGCAGCCGAAAAGAAACTCACCAGCCATCACTCAACCGTACAATACCTTGCAGATATAGAGATGGCATCCCCTGATTACGACAGCTTTGATTATGAAAAAGGATGGTCCCTTATGTGGAAAAAACTTCTGTACGGCCTATTGGTTTACATACTTGGCCACATCGTGGTAATGGCGTCCGTTTCTATTTACAACAATGATACTGGTGACCGCTCGTTCCTAAGAGCGATCGTTGCTGCGATTCTTTACTTAGCCGCAGTGATAAGTGTTACGAGGAGTCGCAGTTCATAAGAAAAAGCCCCAACAAGCCATTGGGGCTTTTCCTCATTATCACTTCATCTTCGCCACCGACCACTTCTTCTCCAAAACCGGAGGCGCCGGAATGGCTATCGCTTTGGACAATTTTGTGGCAAACACGAAGGCTACGGTCATGAATCCGGCGATCATCGCGACGACGCCACCCCAGCCGAGCGAAGACCAGAAAAGTCCTCCCATCGTCCCGCCAATGCTGGAGCCTGCGTAATAAAAGAACAAGTAGAGCGAAGACGCTTGCGCCTTGTCGTGGGTTGCGCGCTTGCCTACCCAGCCGCTCGCGATGGAGTGGCTGCCGAAAAAGCCAAAGGTGAGAATCGGCAGGCCCGCGACGATGACAGCCAAATGCGCATCGAGCGTCAGGCATGCGCCAATCAGCGTCAGCAACAAAGAGACGAGCAGCATTTTCGTCCGCCCGAACTTCTCGGCCAGCTTCGCCATCCAGACGGAAGCGAACATCCCGACGAGAAAGACGATGAAGATCCAGCCTACGAGCGTTTGGCTGAGCGAGTAGGGCGGCGCGGTCAGCACATACCCGATATAGTTGTAGAGCGCGACATTGCTGCCAAGGCTCAAAAATCCGATGCCAAACAGACAAAGCAGAGCCGGGTCCCGCAAGTGAGCGAGCATCGAGCCTGCCAGCTTGCGCAACTCGGGAGCACGCGCGTGAAAATTTTGCGAGGCGGGCAAGCTCATCCAGAAAACCAGTGTGGCTACCAGGCTCATCAGGCTGATTGTCCCCATTGCCACGTGCCAGTTGAACAAGTCCGTGAGCGTCCCGGAGAGAATCCGCCCGCACACCGCTCCAAGCGAGTTCCCGCTGATGTATAGTCCCATCGCCACACCGAGACTTTTCGGTTCCATCTCTTCTCCGAGATAAGCCATGGCGATCGAAGGGAGTCCTCCCAATGAAATTCCTTGAATAATGCGGTACAGAAGTAAAGTCTCGTAGGAAGTGCTGCATGCCGTCAAAATCGACAAGAGCGACGCCGCCAGCATCGAGCTGATCATCACCGGCTTGCGCCCCCACACTTCGGACACCGTCCCGAAAATCAGCATGCTGATCGAAAGAGAGATCGTCGTCAGCGAAAGCGACAAGCTTGCCATCGTCGGCGAAATGCCAAATTCTTTCGTAAATTCAGGCATTAATGGCTGCGTGCTGTACAAAATGGCAAACGTATTGAAACCCGCTGCAAAAAACGCCAGGTTCGTCTTGCGAAAAGTGGCTGTGCCTTGCTTGATGTGTCCCATGATGGTGAAACCTCCCCGTGTTTCTCCCCGCTTCACTGTTATACTATCATTGACAATTCATAATGTATAATTTATTGTAATCATAATTTTGATGCACCAAAGTAATGAATCGACGACAGATCAGCGTCATACAGGGAGGTTGCTTCCATGGAATGGCAACAGCTCGAATACTTTCAGACACTCGCCCGCATCCAGCACGTCACCCGCGCAGCGGAAGCCATGTCGCTTTCCCAGCCTGCACTTAGCCGCTCCATCGCCCGGCTGGAGGAGGAGCTTGGCGTCCCGCTTTTTGAGCGCCAAGGCCGGACGATTATGCTCAATCGCTACGGCCAGCTTTTTTTAAAGCGCGTCAACCGGATTCTCAAGGAATTTGAGGACGGAAAACAGGAGCTTCGCGATCTCGTTCATCCCGATCACGGGGAAGTGGCGCTTGGCTTTCTGCACACGCTCGGCACCAGCCTGATTCCCGACCTGATCGGTTCTTTCCGCGCCAAGTCGCCCTCGATCAGCTTCACCATGATCCAAAATCACAGCTACTCGCTGCTTGCGCATCTCGACGCCGGCGAGCTGGATTTGTGCCTGTTGGCAGAACCGACCGAAACCAAGCTGCCGATTTTGTGGACGCCGCTCTGGAGCGAAGAACTGTTTGCCATCGTTCCGCTCGGACATCCGCTGGCTGAACGGGAGAGCATCCTGCTCGCGGAAATTGCCGAGGAGTCGTTCATCTTTTTGAAAAAGGGCTACGCCCTGCGGCGAACGACAGACCAGTTGTTTGAGCAGCTGGGTGTAGTCCCGCGAGTGACCTTCGAAGGCGAAGAAGCAGCCACCGTAGCAGGGCTGGTTTCGGCGGGACTCGGCGTGTCCTTGCTGCCCGATTTGCGGGGCATCGACAAAAGCAAAATCGCGCAAATCCGCATCAGCAGCCCGAAATGCCAGCGCGTCATCGGCATGGCCCAAGTCCAGGGCGGCTACTTGTCTCCTGCTGCCGTGCGCTTCAAGGAATTTGTCCTGGACACATTCAGGAAATAACGGCAAAAGACCCTCGGACTGTAGGCTGTGCTCCGAGGGTCTTTCCGCATATTCGTTGCTTTATTTTGCCTGGTGCGCCAACAGCTGCTCCACGACCAGGTCGAGCTGGCCTTCAATCGCCAGCGGATCGTAATAGTACATTTGCTCAAACGTCATCTCGTAGATGTGGTTGTTTTTGACGGCTGGCAAATTTTTGTAAACCGCGTTCCCGAAAAACTTATCCTTATCCTCTTGCTTCGTCTCATACGTGGTCACAAACATGTGGTCTGCTGCGAATTGCGGTAACACTTCCTGGGAAATCAGCTTGGGCGGCGTGTTGGCATCTACGACTTCCTTCACGGCTGGCGGCGGTGTCAGCTTGAGCGCATTGTAGATGACTTGACCGCCGCGTCCCCAGTTGTCTCCGAGCACGTAAAACTTCTGAGAGCGCAGCTCGTAAATTCCGACCGTCTCCCCGTCTTTTACCGCCGTCTTGATTTTTTCGCGGGCACTCGCTGCTTTTTCATCGAATTGCTTGATCCAAGCCTCTGCCTCCGCTTGCTTGTCCAGCAGCTCGCCAAAAGCCCGTATGTCAGCGCGGATGTCGTCGTTGTACGTGCCGTATGGGATCAGCACAGTCGGCGCGATCTTGGAATAGCCAGTCGTTCCGATCGGCTTGACCCCGATGGACAAAAGCTGGCCCAAATACAGATCGGAGACGATACGCTTCGGTTCTGCAGGAATCTGGATTTCTTTTCCATTTGGCATTTTGTACGTTTTCATCTTCACGCTATCCTGTGCTGGCGCCGCTTGCTGAGCCGGGGTTTCATTGCTGGCCCCTTTTTGCTCCGTTGCCGCCCCGCATCCTGTCATGGCAACGAGTAAAGCGAGGATTGCCGTTCCTTTCGCGATCCATTTCGCGTATTTTTGCATAGTCCCCTCTGAATGAAAATGATAATTATTATCATAAACTATCTTACCAGCAGCTTTTTTCCATGTCCACAAGGGAATGTCCTTGCATCCCGCCAAACCGCTTACTACTATTAAAAGGGAAAGGAGTTGACCGTATGCTAGACCCTTACGTTCGAACTGCCGATTGCGGCTCTGGGCAAAGAGTCCTCCTTCCTCTTTACTCAGGGCCGACTCGCTAGTGTTAAAAGAAGGGCCTCTTTGCCCTGCTATATACCGACTTCACGTTATATAGACAGGAGCAGAGTCAGATGAGATACCAAAATGCCAAACTCGTTTTGCCGGAACCGCTTTTGCAGGAAATCCAGCAATACGTCCAGGGCAGCTATTTGTATATTCCGAAGCCTTCCGCTTCCAAAAGAAAGTGGGGCGACGGCACCGACACGAAGCAATTGCTTCGCGAGCGAAACCAGGCCATCTTGCAGGCTTATCGCCAAGGAACGGGCGTCAAGGAATTGGCCGAGCAATATTTTTTGACGAGACACAGCATCCGCCGCATCATTCGCGAACAGCCATAATCCAGAAAAGTAGTCGTCCGTGCAAGTACCGCACTTCCTGCGTTACACTTCGCTTATCGCTACGACAAATGGAGGTACGTTCCATGAATGGCATGCATCTGCTTTCGCTGTCTTTTGAGCAAAACGGACACAGTCAAGTCATCACACCCGTCCTGCTGCGCGACGAACACGAGCTGATCCTCGTAGACTGCGGCTATCCCGGATTCCTGCCGCTGCTGGCAGAAGCAGCGAACAGCCAGCAGCTCGACTTGTCCGCGCTGACCAGAGTGATCGCGACTCACCATGATGTCGACCATATCGGCGCGCTCGCCGCTTTGAAGCAAGCATACCCGCAAATTGAAATCATCGCCTACGAGTCAGATGCCCCATACGTAACTGGCGCCAAAACTTCGCTGCGAATTTTGCAGGCGCAAGCAACGCTCGCCTCCCTCACTGGCGAGGAGCTGGAGCTTGCGGAACAGTTTATCCGCTTTTTGCAGACGATCGAGCCAGCACCAGTCGAGCGCACGGTAGTCGATCAGGATCGTCTGCCCTGGTGCGGCGGGATCGAGATCGTTCACACGCCCGGTCACATGCCTGGACATATGTCTTTGTATCTTCCGGCAAGCCAGACACTGATTGCCGGAGATGCCGTGGTCATCGAGGACGGAAAACTCGCGATTGCCAATCCGCAGTACGCATTGGACCTTGCCGATGCCGTCCGCTCTGTCCGCCGCTTGCTCGACTATGAGATCAGGCAGCTCGTCTGTTATCACGGCGGGCTGTTTCAGGGCGATGTGAAGCAGGCACTGGAAGAGCTGCTTCAACGTTACCAGACAACATGACAAATTGATTACTCCCGACTGCAAAAAGCGCGCAGTCCGATGCCAGGCAACAAGTTACAATGAGGATTGGCGTTGTTTTGCAACTTCGCTTTTTTCGCTTGCACAAGCTGTCACCGCCAAAAAGCCCTGTCGTCCGCCGAAGTGGATGCCAGGGCTTTGCTTTTGCCGTCGTTCGCTCGGTACCGCTTCGGTTTCACAAGAGTACAGCAGTCATGGTCATGCAAAATCAAGCCGATATGTTCCAGGGCGTCATCAACCGAGGAGGGAGCGCATTCTCGTCCATACGACGGGGAAAAAATGTTCAGCGTCGCATCAAAGTCATAGGCGTCAAATCGCTGAGTCCGCCACAACAAAACACCCCGCCTGCACACGCGCCAACGCGCGCCAGCCGAGGCATTTTTCTACTGCGAAGCCGTCTCCAAGTTTTTGAACTGATTGTAAAACAATTGATGATACATCCCTTTTTGCTCGATCAGGTCGTCGTGGCTGCCTTTTTCCACGATCTGCCCGCGATCGACGACCATGATCGTGTCGGCATCGCGGATCGTTCCGAGCCTGTGGGCGATCACAAAGCTCGTGCGCCCTTCCATGATCGAAGCAAGGGCGTCCTGAATGATCAACTCGGTACGGGTGTCGATGCTGCTCGTCGCCTCGTCGAGAATCAACAGCGACGGCCTCGCGAGAAAGACGCGGGCAATCGCCAAAAGCTGGCGCTGTCCCTGACTCAGATTCCCCCCGTTTTCCGTCAGCGGCGTATCGTAGCGCTTGGGCAGGCGGTTGATGAACACGTCTGCATGCGCCATTTTCGCTGCCGCTTCCACCTCGGCGTCTGTCGCATCGGGCTTGCCGTACATGATGTTTTCCTTGATCGTCCCGGAAAACAAATACGTGTCCTGCAAAACGAAGCCGAAGCTGCGGCGCAGGCTGTCCCGCGAATATTCGCGAATGTCTTTTCCATCGAGGTAAATGGTTCCTTCCGTCACATCGTAGAAGCGCGTCAGCAAGTTGACCACTGTCGTTTTGCCTGCCCCTGTTGGTCCGACCAATGCCGTCGTGCTGCCCGCCTCCGCCCCGAAGCTGACGTTTTGCAAAATCGGCTGATCAGGGCGATAGCCGAAGCTCACCCGATCGAAGACGACATGCCCTTTCGGATTCGCAAGCACGACCGCATTCGGCGCATCGAGCGGCTCTTCTTGCTCGTCCAGCACTTCAAACACGCGCTCTGCTCCGGCGACTCCAGACTGGAGCACGTTGAAAATGCTGGCGAGGTCGTTCAGCGGACGGACAAACTGCCGCGAATAGCTGAGAAAGCTGGCGATCACGCCGACGGTAATCATCCCTTTGACCGCGAGCACACCGCCGACAATCGCGACCATGCCGAAGCCGAGGTTGTTGATCACGTTCATGATCGGCATCAAAAAGCCCGACCACACTTGCGCTTTCATCCCGACCTTGCACAGTCGGTCGTTAATCGCCGCGAAGTCGGCAATCGCCTTTTCTTCATGGTTGAACGCCTTGACGACCTGGATGCCGGAAATCGTCTCTTCAATATGCCCGTTCAGCTTGCCCAGCTCGGACTGCTGATCTTTGAACAGCACACTGGTTCTTTTCGCAATCGTGCGGGTCAACAGGAACACAAGCGGAACCGTAATCAGGCAGGCAAGCGTCAAAATCGGGGACAGCACGATCATCATGATCAAAGACCCCGCAATCACGATGACGCCTGACATCAGCTGTGTCGTCGACTGCGAGATCGAGTTGCTGACGTTGTCGATATCGTTGGTCAGCCGGCTCATCAGCTCGCCATGCGTACGCGAATCGAAAAAGGCGACCGGGAGCTTTTGCAGCTTTTCAAACATCGCCTGGCGCATATTCGTCACGATCCGCTGCGTGATTCCCGCGACCATCCAGCCTTGCAAAAACGTCAAAGCCCCATCGAGCACATAAGAGCTGAGCAAGGCCAAAACGATGATCGACAACAGCGAAAGCGACCCGGGGCCGCCCGTCATCGCATCGATCGATTTTCCGATCAAGTACGGAGCCGAGAGCATCAGGAACCCGTCTACCAACACGATGACAAAGACGAGCGGCAGCCATCTTTTTTCCCGCCCGAACGATTGCCACAGTCTTTTCAGCGTGGCTTGGAAGTTTTTCGGCTTGCTCACCGGACCTCGCTGTGCCCCATGCCCAAACCCGCGTCCAGGCCGCGTCGGAAAAATCGGCTGCTGCTCTTTTGGTTGTTGCGACATGTTAGCTCACCTCCCTGCCGATTTGCGATAGGAAGATTTCCTGATAGACCTGACACGTAGCGAGCAGCGTTTCGTGCGAGCCAATCCCCGCCACTGCGCCGTTGTCGAGGACGACAATCTTGTCGGCATCCATGACAGACGTGATCCGCTGCGCGATCAAAATGCAGGTCAGCCCTTTCGCGTACGTTTTGAGCGCTTCCTTGATCCGGCTTTCCGTCGCCACATCAACCGCACTGGTGCTATCGTCGAGAATGAGAATGTCCGGCTTTTTCACCAACGCTCTGGCAATCGAGAGCCGCTGCTTTTGCCCCCCGGAAAAATTGACCCCGCCCTGGCCTACCCGCGTCTGGTAGCCTTCGGGAGTGGCGGCGATAAACTCATGCGCCTGTGCCATGCGCGCCGCCTCGATCGCCTCTTCCTCCGTCGCATCTTCCTTGCCCCAACGAATATTTTCCAGTACCGTGCCTGTAAAAAGCGTCGTTTTCTGCGGCACGATCGCCATTTTTTCGCGGAGCTTGGCAGGCTCGACATCGCGCACATCCTGTCCGTCTACGCGAATCGTCCCTTCCGTCACATCGTAAAAACGCGGAATCAAGCCGACCAGGCTGCTTTTCCCCGATCCGGTAGAGCCGATGATCCCTACTGTTTCCCCCGGCAAGCATGTAAAAGAGACTTGCTTCAGGACAGGCTGACCATTCGTTCCGGCATAGGAAAAGCTGACGTTTTCAAAATCGATCCGGCCTGTTTCAGCCCCGGCTTCATCCGCCCCCGCCGCCGCTTCCTTCCAGCTCATCCGGTTTTCCTCGGCAAAAACTTCGCCGATCCGCCCAGCCGATGCTTTGGCCCGCACGAACATGTTGAAGACGAGCGAAATCATCATCAGCGAGAACAAGATTTGCGTCATGTAGTTGGTAAACGCGATGATGTGTCCAACCTGAATGCTCCCTTGCTCGACTCCCAAACCGCCCAGCCACAGCACAGCGACGATTCCGAGGTTGACCGTGAGCATGATCGCCGGGCTGAAAACCGACATGACGCGGGTCGCAGACAGCGATTTCTTTTGCAACTCTTCATTGGCCCCGGTGAACTTGCCCACCTCGAAGTCAAAACGGTTAAACGCCTTGACGACCCGCACGCCCGACAAATACTCGCGCATAGCACCGTTTACCTTGTCGAGCGCCTGCTGCACCTTGAGGAAAAACGGAAAACCGATTTTCAGATTCAAAAAGATCAACAGCCCGACAATCGGCACCACGACTGCGAGCACTACCGCCAGGTCGGCATTCAACTGGGTCGCCATGAACAAGCCGCCGATGCACATCAGCGGCGCTTTGACGAAAATACGCATCATGCCGTTGACAAACACCTGCACCTGATTGACGTCGTTGGTCATGCGCGTGACGAGCGAGGCGCGGTCGAACTTGTTCAAACTGTCAAAAGACAGCGACTGCACCTTCGTGAACAGATCGGCGCGAAGCTGCGCTCCGAAGTTTTGCGACACGTACGTGGCAAGCAGATTGCGGACGGTAGCAGCCACAGCGCCCAAGGCTGTAATCAACAGCATCAGCCCGCCCGTTTTCAGCACGTAATCCAGATCGCGCTGCGCGACACCGATGTCGATGATTCGGGACATAATCGTCGGCTGTAAAAGGTCGCACAAAGCTTCCACCGTCAAAAAGATCATGGATACGCTTGCAACAAAGCCGTATTTTTTTATGTATTTTTGATAAAACCGCATTGAGTCACCTCATTTCTTGCTGCAAAGCTTCTACGTTCCACGATACCTGTTGCCATCCAAATTGTCACGAGGGGAGTTGTATCTCTTCACGATAAACAAGCAGCAGAGAACATGCTTGCTCTTTGCTGCTTGTGAGGTGTTTCTTCTATATATAAGGATTATTTTATATGCGACGCTTTCCGATTATTGCTGCGACTTCCTATGCCTTGAACTCAAGCTTCGTCTCGAGTGATCTCCGGCTGGACGTCCGCTTTTTTCAGCAAAATGCGTTTGGCACCCGCCCATCATCGCTTTTTTACAAGGACAGAAGCTCTTTCGGCAAATTCATCAAATTGAGACAGCCGTCTTCCGTCACAATGACATTGTCCTCGATTCGGACTCCGCCTTTGTTCGGCAAGTAAATGCCCGGTTCAATCGTGAACGCCATGCCTGGCGCAAGCACCAGCGGATTGTTCTGGATCATGTACGGCTCCTCGTGTCCGCAAAGCCCGATGCCATGTCCAAGCCGATGCGTGAAGTATTCGCCATAGCCGCTATCCCGGATAATCGCGCGGGCTGTTTCGTCAATCTCATGCGCCGTGACGCCAGGGCGAACCGCCTCAACTGCCGCTTGCTGCGCCTGCCGCACGACCTCGTAAATGTTCGCAAGCTCCGCGTCCAGCTCCCCGACAGCCACCGTTCGCGTAATATCAGCCACATACCCATGAAAAATGGCTCCGAAATCGATGACGACCAGCTCACCGGACTGGATCAGCTTGTCCGATGCCCGTCCGTGCGGCAGCGCCCCGCGATATCCCGACGCGACAATCGTGTCAAACGGCGTGCCTTCCGAGCCTCTTTTTCGCATCTCGTATTCCAGCTCGGCGGCAACCTCCAGCTCCGCGACACCAGCCCTGACGCGAGGCAGGATCGCCTGAAAGCTGTCTTCCACGATGCGTACCGCTTGCCGGATCGCCTCGATCTCTTGCTCGTCCTTGATCACGCGCAACGCATCAACCGTTTGCTCGATCTCGACAAACTCCTGTGCCCCAAGCTGCTCAACCGCTTTCCATTCCTTGACGCGCATGTGCCCATACTCGATTCCGACCCGGCCGAGCGTGCCCAGTTTTTTCTGCACCTCCGCCAACGCCTGTCCCGGACCTTGCTCGTCCGTGTACGAGAACAAAGCATCGTGTGCCACCTGCTCGACCTTGCTCACTTCCAGCTTGGGCATCAAAAACAACAACTGATTCTCCTTCGTGAGAATAGCCAGGCTGAGCCGTTCGCTTTGATGCAGCGCCAGACCAGTGAAGTAGTACAGATTCGGGCCAGGCACCAAAATGCACGCATCCGTGTTTTCCTGCTGCAAATGATGGGCAAGGCGTTGTCTTCTCGCTTCCTGCATCTCGTTCTCTCCTTTTTGCCGTTGATGGCGCTTGCTCCGATATAGCCTGCGGCAAGGATGCTTTTTTCCACTTCCGCCTCTTTGCCTTTCCCCTTCAATACAACAGAACGGACGACAAATCCTGCCGAAGCCGTCCATTCTGCACCTGCGTACCGGAAAGCCGATGTCCTTTTGGCAAAATGGTCCGCCGTCCCGCTTGCTTTTTTCGCGAAATCCGTTATATTAGGTAATAACTTAAAACATTAGGCAACACCTAAAAGAAGGTGATCGAATGCTTGTGTGGATGTTGCGAAAAGTAATGGCTGACAGAGGGATCTGGTCCGGAGCAGCGCTCGCCCGTCTGCTGAAGGAAAAAGCCGGCTACGAAATATCGGCACCGTCGATCAGCGCTCTCTTGAACGGTCAGCCCAAGCAGATGAAGGCTGACACGCTCGATGCCTTGTGCACGGCATTGGACTGCACACCGAATGATTTATGGGTCTACACCCCACCCTCCCAACAAGATGGGGCATAATTACTACCTTTGGAGGTTGAAAGCAGATGGCAGTCAAAACAATCCTGCCTTTCGGAGAGCCGATTTTGCGCAAAAGCGCGAAGCCGGTGGTTGAATTTAATGACAGACTGGGGAAACTTTTGGACGATATGGCAGAAACGCTGTACGCCAAGGAAGGCCGCGCAGGGCTGGCCGCTCCGCAAGTCGGATTTTTGAAGCGGGTCATCGTCATGGATTGCGGAGACGGGCTGATCGAGCTGATCAATCCACAGATTCTGGAGATGTCCGGCGAGCAGCTCGGCCCGGAAGCCTGCCTGTCTTTTCCCGGCTACTCCGGCATTGTGAAACGCGCCCAGTACGTCAAAATCGAGACTGCGACCCGCACTGGCGAGACATTCACCATGGAAGCCGAAGACTTTTTGGCGCGCTGCATCCAGCACGAAATCGACCATCTGGACGGGATTTTGTTCGTGGACCGGATTGAAGGCGATAAGCTGTACCATGACCAGACGAAGCGCAAAGTGAACCTGATGGATGTGTGGAAGTTGACGCAAAAGCAAGGGTAATTCGGTTTTGATGGGAAAACGAAAAATCCACCTGATGATTTCAGGGTGGATTTTTCGTTTTATACGTTCTATACGCGTTCTGAAGTCCGCCGCTGTTCTTTGGAAACGATACCGCTGATGATGTAGACAGGAACGAACTCTTCGCTGGCATCCATTTTTCTGGCGAAGCCGTCAAGCTCCCACTTTTTCAGCAGTTTTGCCGCCTCCTCCATGCTGACCACTGCATTGTAAGCCAATTCGTGGACGGTCAGGCGACCATTCTTCCGCTTGGCTACCTGGAAAGCCACTCGCTCCATTTTTTCTGCTTCCTCCTTAGCCCTGATTAAATACAAAACTCTGTATCCGCCGATAACCGCCCCAATCCCCCCATAAAAGAGGAAATTATTCCAGTTCATTAAAGCGTAACCAGCCAATAACGAATAAAAGAAAGCATAACAACACGTCATCATCAGCTGCTCTTGCAGATGCTTGAACTTCGCTTGCGGCTTGTAATTTGGCTCCCGATTGTACACCATAGATTCATGCGAGCAATTCGGAAACAAATATATCGCTGTCCCGTCATTCTCGTACGATATCGTCACAAGATTGTTCTTGTGCCAGCGATCAATCATCGGCTGGAGGGATGACATGCTCTCGTTGGTAAATTCTGCGATTTCTTGCGGATATAGCACGCCTTGGTTGTCCAAAACGTAACCCAGGACATCATGTTCGGTTTTCCGCACATAGTCTCGGTAAGCCAAGTAAACAACATGAATCAGGCGGATCACTGCTAACGTGCAGACGATGATGGCTCCTGTCAAAAATGCATCTGAATAAATCATCTGTTTATCCAATAGCCAGAGCGGAGCTATGATGGTCACAAGAACGATAAAGGTAATCCTCGGCAACTTTTTCCATGCTTTTTGTTTCTTTTCATCTTCTTCCGTTTCATCCACCTTGCCACAATAATCCCGCTCATCTGGCAGCCAATTCTCGTAGACGAGCGGCGCCAATTCATATACTGTGGCGTCGCCGACAGCAGATGAACTGCTTAGAATCTGCTTTTGTTCAAGTTCCTTTAAAATCCGCTCACATTCTGCCAGCTTCAATGAAGTTTTCAATGCCAGCATTGGCGCGGTAACCTCGTTGCCATAATCTAGCGCAATCCCGATCACATCTGCATGATACTTGATATCCTGACTCTTTTTCGCAAGCATTCGCTCAATCATCCGGGAGCCAATGTAGATCAGGGAAAGAATCACCAAGAGTAGACCTATGATGCTCTCATTGTCCATCAAGAGATGTATAGTAGTAAAAAATGGCTTCCATAGTGCAACACCAAGGATTATTAATACTGCACAAAGAATTAAAATACCCACCAAAATAAAAAAAGCCATCCCGAAGAAGTATTCCATTCCTTCCCCTCCCTTCTATTCGTCCCTATTGGAAAATCCGGGGAAGCAGTAAAGAATATCCCCTGTTTTCGCCACGCTCAAGTCTGCGTATCCCCTGTTATGCAGATCATCCAAAATTTTTTGCGATTCCGTTAAGGAAAGCGTAGTTTTTGCGGCAACATCCACGGCCGTAATGTATCCATCATTCTCATTCGCTACCGTCAAAACTCTTAAAATCGCCCAGTCTTCCCTTTTGAAACGAATCTTTTGCAGTCCTTTTGCGATCCATCCCTCCATGATTAATCCAAGCGGAAAGGCGATAGCGTAGGAGAGAATCAGGATCGCAACCGTGTCCGAATGAAACTGCTGGTAATAACCGAGCATTTCTGGATACCACAGATCGTCCTGCGTAACAGTAGGCAAATAATGCTGGAACACAAAAAACAGAATAATAGTTAGTGCGATAATACTCATGTAATTCCCTCGACTTTCATATTTTCCCATGCTCTTTCAATTTTACACGTTAGCCTCTATTTTCGGAATCATCTTCCAGCGTATGATTTACCAAAACTCGCTCAGGAACGCAGTATCGGATCAAGCTAACGTTGGTCGAGGAAACAGAAAAAACAAGCGGCAGAACTTTCGGACTCCCACCCAACTGGAGGAGAAAAAGGAAACCGGCTTTTCAGCAGCACGTGATTACGCTTCTTCGAGCACGCTGCTTTTGACGCGGTTTTCCTTTTTTGCCATAGGCGGACCAGTCCATGCTTCCCCGCAAGAGTCCAGGTGCCCTAAAGCAATTTCTCCTGTTTCCTCCCTCCACTACAGCACCGATCCCCCCAACGCACCAAAAAAGGCACCCACACCAAACCAGCCTGTGGATGCCCTTACTCTTCTGCCCCAACCTAAATATACAACATCGGATGAAGCTTCCCCTGAATCAACTGAGCACGCTGCTCGTAAAACCGGAGAAACTGATCCGCATCCCACGTTTGCTCATCTCTTGGAATCAGATGCTGGTTGATGTAAAACGTTTTGTTCGTGACATGATTGTCAATCCATTCCTTCAACGGCTTCGCGTTTTTCACTCCGCGGTTTGTGCCGTAATCGAGGAGCTGATAGTTGAAGACGCTGTTGACCTGGTCCAGCGAATACCCTTTGCTCACAAGAATCGAGTACGGGTGGATGTGGTCCATGTCCTGTTTTCTTGTGACAGGTTCACGGTCGTAGATCAAATAGAACAAAAAGTTGCTGTCAAACTGGTTGCTGATGCTGGATGTATCGAGATTCCGCGTAAACCAGAGCGGGTGGCTGGTGTAGATGGAAAACAGGCGCTGCGTCGGAAAAGGCGCATTTTTGTGCTGCTTCATTTCCTCCAATATTTTTCGAATCCCCGTTTTATACGGAATCCATCCGGAGCCTCGGCTGAATACCCCGTTCAGCAGCGACCAGTACATCCATTCATAAATACTTGCGAAGTCCTCGTTGCTCGTATCGAATGTATCGAACAGATTTTCCAGCCTGTCCGTCGGCACATCCGTTTTGTGAAAAATATGATACGCGATGAAGTAGAGCGGGATAAAGGAACGGTTCCCTTCCCGGTAGTAGTTGAGCAGCTTGGCGGACTGCAAAAACTTCCGCAACGATTTTAACGTTTCAAGGATGCGCGCCCGATTTTCGATGGCGAATGTCGCGTCTGCTTCCTCGATATCGGTCATTTCCTTTTTGTGATTGTCGTTCAGCAAAAAGACGAGCTTGATCAAAACTTCTTGCGTCAATCCGATGTCCTGATAATCTTTCAGCGTGGACTCCAGAAATTCTTCCATTTTCCACTCGAACCCTTTCAGGATCGACGCCACCAAATCAAAGGAAGACAGCTTTGTCCCGCCGTCGTTCAGCCTTCTGAACAACTCGACGATCCGCTGGCGATTGGAGTTTTCGTTCAGCGAACGGTTGATGCGCACTTTCGAGAGGCCAATGCTTTCGTTATTAAAAATGCTGCGGTAAAAGCGGGCGATGTTTTTGCGAACGTAGTCCTTCTCAAGCGCTTCCGTGATCGCAAAGTTCTGGATGATTTCATCCGCTACTTGATCCTCGTCGTTTGTCTGTTTCAAGGAGCGGTACAGTTTGCTGACCGAATACCACTTGTACGTCTTCAATTCGCACTCTTCTTTATCCGTCGCCTGCTTGGGCAGCTTGTCGCTGTCTTTTTCGAACTTGAAGTAAAATACGAGATTTTTAAAGTCGCTAAACAAGTCGAAATACAAAATTTTTCCGTTAAAGCTTCCCAGCAATCCGAGGTAAAACGATTGGAGTCTTTGCTGACCGTCGATGATGAACAGGTGATCCTTTGAATTGGTTTCATCGTAGATCGAACTGATGGCCTGACCGTCCTTCGTAAAATGTCTATAGGCAAAGAGCGGCTTGTTGCCCTCTTCTTCCTCGATCGCCATAATCCCGCCGAACGAGTTTCCCTTAAGCAACGTGTCAAACAGCAATTCCATTTTCTCTTCTTCCCAGACGAGCCTGCGCTGGATGACAGGCAATACCAGGGTGTTGTCGTGGATACGCGTAACGATTTCGGATACTTTTTTTGTTTCCCAGTTAGCCATGTGCCATCGGACTCCTTTTTCCAAAAAGCGGGATTCAATATTCGTCTTTTCCTTTCATCTTAGTTAAAATGACCACGATTTTCCACAACCTTTTGCCATTTCAAAAGGTTTCTTGCCACCGCGGCGGAATAATCAAGCCAACTCCCACCATCACAATAAAAATATTCACCATCAAAACGCCAAGCACAGCTGGCAGATGACCTTTGCGCAACATAAAAAAGCCCCCTCATCCATTTTTTGGACAGGAGGCGAAAATTCCACGCGCAAATAAACAGGCACACTTTTCCCAGAGAAAAAGTCAAATGCCCTATCATTACGAGCAAAAGCCAACACCTATCCTGTCCAAAAAAATTCGTCATTTTCATACGAGTTTTTCCTGGAAATCGGATTAGGAGATCATCGGCTTTCGGTCACCCTTTCATTTTTCGATAGGGCAAGCGTAACAAAGCCTGAAAAATAAGCAAATATTTTTTAGGCAAACACGATCGTCTTGTTGCCGTACACGATGACTTTGTCCTCCACGTGCCAGGAGATCGCCTGGGCCAAAACGTTTCGCTCGACGTGGCGGCCTGCCACTTTCAAATCTTCTTCCGTATAGCGATGGTTGACGCGAATCACGTCTTGTTCGATGATCGGGCCTTCATCCAGATCGTTCGTGACGTAGTGCGCCGTTGCCCCGATCAGCTTCACCCCGCGCATGAAGGCGCGCTTGTACGGATTCGCCCCGATAAAGGCGGGCAGGAAGGAATGGTGAATGTTGATAATCTGATTGGGAAAATGGGTAATAAAGCGCGGAGACAAAATCTGCATGTACCGGGCCAAAACGATGAAGTCGACATTGCCCTGCAACAGCTCAAGCGCCTTGCGCTCTGCCTCTTCCTTGCTCTGGGTCGCAAGCGATATGTGATGGAACGGAATGCCGTACGCTTCCACCGTCTCTTTCGCATCCGGATGATTGCTGATGACCATAGGAATATCGACGAGAATTTCCTGCGATTTGACTCGCCAGAGCAGCTCGACAAGGCAATGATCCATTTTGGAGACGAAAATCGCCATGCGCTTTCTTTGGCTTTCCTTGCTGAGCCGCCAGTCCATCGGGTAATCCTCGGCCATTTTGGCCAAGTCCTGCTCCAACTGTGAAAATGCCGTTGGCAGAGAGTCGAGGTCAAACAAAATGCGCATGAAAAACATCCCGTCGCGCGGGTCTGTCGTGTGTTGGTCGAACTGAACGATGTTCGCTTTGTAGCTGAGCAGCAGATTGGAAACGGCAGAGATGATGCCCAATCTCTCCGGGCAAGAAATCAAGAGGACGGCGCGGTTCTCATTTTTTGCAGGCTCGTGGTTCATATGTATGTTCCTCCCATTCTGGATGCTTTTCCCTCTTCATAGACATAGACTGTCCAAAACCGTTGGAAAACCTGCGATCAGCTTTCATGGCATGGACAAACAAACAAACAAACAAACAAGCAAGCTCCCGCCCTGTCAAAGCAACAGGCGCGGGAGTCGCGTTTATTTGGCAATCGTCGCTTGCGCCACCTGCTCATGCGCATGGTAGGAGCTGCGGACGAGCGGCCCTGATTCCACATGGGCAAAGCCCAGCTGCATTCCCAGTTCCTTAAATTCGCGAAACTCATCCGGCGTGTAGTATTTCAGGACGGGCAAATGCTTTTTCGTCGGCTGCAAATACTGCCCGAGCGTCATAATATCGCAGTTGACGGCGCGCAAGTCGTGCATCGTCTGCACGATTTCCTCGTCCGTTTCCCCTACGCCAAGCATGATGCTGGACTTTGTTTTCTGCCCGGGCCGAAGCTTTTTCGCATTTTGCAAAAGCGTCAAGGAACGCGGATATTTCGCTCTCGCCCGCACCCGATCCGACAGGCGCTCGACTGTCTCGATGTTGTGGTTCAATATGTCCGGCTTCTCGGCCAAGACCGTCGCCAGCGCCTCCTCCGATCCGCCGAAGTCGGGAATCAATACTTCGATGCCTGTCAGCGGATTGCGCTCGCGAATCGCCCGGATCGTCTCCGCGAAAATCGAAGCTCCGCCGTCGCGCAGATCATCGCGCGCAACCGAGGTGACGACCACATGCTTCAGGCCCATTTTCGCTGTCGCAATCGCTACCTTTTGCGGCTCTTCCTGGTCAAGCTCGGTTGGCAGGCCCGTTTTCACGGCGCAAAAGCGGCAGGCGCGCGTGCAGATGCTGCCCAAAATCATGAACGTTGCCGTGCGGTTGCTCCAGCATTCGTAGATGTTCGGGCATTTCGCTTCCTCGCATACGGTGTGCAGGTTGCCGCCGCGCATGATCGCTTTCAGCTCTTTCATCTGCTCATTCGTATGCAGCTTGATTTTCAGCCATTCCGGTTTTCGCTCAGACGAGGGCACCTTCATTGGCTTGGCTCCCCTCTGCTTTCCGCACAGCGTTTTCCTCTGCCGGCTTCCGATAGCGCAATACGGGCTTGCGCGCCGCCGTCACCTCATCCAGACGCGAGACAATCGTCGTGTGCGGAGCTTCCTGCACAATCGTCGGATTTTCCTCCACTTCTTTCGCAATCGCAATCATGGCGTCGATGAACTGATCCAGCGTCTCTTTCGACTCCGTCTCGGTCGGCTCGATCATCATGCACTCATCCACGATCAGCGGGAAGTAAATCGTCGGCGGGTGATAGCCGAAATCAAGCAGACGTTTGGCAATGTCCAGCGTGCGCACGCCCAATTTCTTTTGTTTGCGCCCGGACAGGACAAATTCATGCTTGCAAATGCGGTCGTAAGGAAGATCGTAGTACGGCGCCAGCTTGCGCATCATGTAGTTCGCATTCAACACGGCTTCCTGGGAGACGCGCAGCAACCCTTCCGGCCCGTTGGCGCGAATGTAGACGAACGAGCGCAGCAAAATCCCGAAGTTGCCGTAAAACGCTTTGACCCGTCCGATCGATTGCGGAATATCGTAGTCGAGGCGATACGTGTCGCCCTCCTTGACCACCTGCGGACGCGGCAAAAACGGCACCAGCTCTTTTTTGCAGCCGATTGGGCCAGCGCCTGGACCGCCGCCGCCATGCGGCCCGGTAAACGTCTTGTGCAAGTTCAGATGCACCACGTCAAAGCCCATGTCTCCCGGGCGAGCGATGCCCATGATCGCGTTCGCATTCGCTCCATCGTAGTACAGCAAGCCGCCCGCCTCGTGGACGATCTCGGCAATCTCCTGGATGCTTTCCTCAAACAAGCCGAGCGTGCTCGGATTCGTCAGCATCAGTGCAGCCGTGTCTGCTCCCACGACTTTGCGCAGCTCCTCCAGATTGACGTTTCCCTGTTCATCAGAAGAAATCGTGACCGTCTCCAAGCCAGCGACTGCCGCGCTCGCCGGATTCGTCCCGTGCGCCGTGTCAGGCACGATCACTTTCGTCCGTTTTTCCCCGCGGCTCTCGTGGTAAGCGCGAATCATCATCAGCGCCGCCCATTCGCCCTGTGCTCCCGCCGCAGGCTGCAAGCTGACCGCATCCATCCCGGTAATTTCCGAAAGCTCCGCTTGCAGGTCGTACAATACCCGCAATGCGCCCTGCATCGTTTCCTCCGCCTGGTACGGATGAATTTTGGCAAAGCCGGGGTAGCGAACGACATCTTCATTGATTTTCGGATTGTACTTCATCGTGCATGAACCGAGCGGATAAAAGCCGGAGTCGATCCCGTGGTTGCGGTTGGACAGCCCGGTGTAGTGACGCATCAAGTCCAGCTCGGAAACTTCCGGCAGCTCCGCAGGCTGCTTGCGCAAATACTGTGCGGGGAAAACTGCGTCCAGCTCCACCTCTGGCACATCGCTCTCAGGCAGGCTGTAAGCGACGCGACCCGGCTTGCTCATTTCGAAAATCAGCTCTTTTTCCTTGTTAGTTTGCACGGCCAATCTCCCCCAATCCTTGGACAAGTGCGTCGATCTCTTCTTTCGTGCGTGCTTCCGTCACAGCCAAAAGCATGTGGTTGGCCAGCTCAGGATAATCCCGCCCGAGGTCGTAGCCCCCGACGATCTTTTTCCTCAACAGCTCGCGGTTGACTTCGCCTACGCTTTTCGGCACCTTGAGCACAAATTCGTTGAAAACAGGGCTGTGGTAAACGAGCTGGCAATTGTCCAGCTTCGCCAGCTCGCGCAGCGCATACTGGGTCTTTTGCACGTTCAGCCGGGCCATTTCCTGCACGCCGCGTTTGCCGAGGGCGGTCATGGCGACAGAGGCAGCCAGAGCGTTCAGCGCCTGGTTCGAGCAAATATTGGACGTCGCCTTCTCCCGGCGAATGTGCTGCTCGCGCGCTTGCAGCGTAAGCACGAATCCGCGGCGTCCTTCCTGGTCAACGGTCTGGCCGACGATTCTTCCCGGGATTTTGCGCATGAGCTTTTCCTTGACGGCAAAATAACCGCAAGATGGCCCGCCAAGCTGCATCGGGATGCCAAAAGGCTGCGCTTCGCCGACGACGATATCGGCGTTGTACGCTCCCGGCGGCTGCAACACACCGAGGGCCAGCGGGTTGGCACTGACGACAAACAGCGACTTGTGCTGATGCGCGATTTTCTCAAGCGAAGCCAAATCTTCGACTGCCCCGAAAAAGTTCGGGTACTGCACCATGACCGCTGCCGTCTGTTCGTTTACCGCTTGCTCCAACGCTTCCAGGTCGGTCACGCCGCCCTTGCAGCCAATCTCGATCACTTCATAGCCTTGAGCCTTGGCATTGACCCCGAGAATTTCACGCGCTTCCGGATGTACCGCTTTCGACACGATGACATTTTTTCCGGCAACGCCGCCGACAGCCAGATTCGCCGCTTCCGCCAACGCCGTCGGCCCGTCGTACATCGACGAGTTCGCTACTTCCATCCCGGTCAGCTCGCAAATCATCGTCTGAAATTCAAAAATCGCCTGAAGCTCTCCCTGACTGATTTCCGGCTGGTACGGCGTGTAAGCCGTGTAAAACTCCGAACGGGAAATCACGTGGTTCACGGTGCTGGGAATGTAATGGTCGTAGATGCCCGCTCCGAGAAAATAGGCGTATTCGCTGCTGTCGACATTTTGTCTCGCCAGCTTGGTAAAATGCCGCACAGTTTCCGGCTCGGACAGCGCAATCGGGATTTGCAGACTGCCTTGAAAGCGGATCGCTTCCGGGATGTCCGCAAACAGTTCCTCTACGCTAGACAGACCGAGAAACGACAGCATCTCTTGCTTGTCTTCCGTTGTCATTGGCAAGTATCGATAGTTCACACTTATCCCTCCAAGACAAAATCTGCATATTGTTCCGCAGAAAGCAGCTCGGACAGTTCATCCGGATTGCTGATTTCCACGACGATCATCCAGCCGCCGCTGTACGCATCGCTGTTGATGACTTCCGGGCTGTCTTCCAGCTCGCTGTTCACTTCCACCACTTTGCCGCTCACTGGCGAAAACAGGTCCGATACCGCTTTGACCGACTCGACCGAGCCCATGCTTTGATTCGCGACAACTTCGGCACCCACTTGCGGCAGCTCTACAAATACGAGATCCCCGAGCTGGTTTTGCGCAAAATCGGTGATTCCCACGCGCACTCTCGTTTCGCTCAGCACCTCGACCCATTCGTGTTCCCTGCTGTACAACCAACCTTTGACGACTTTGCTCATGTCCTGATCTCCTTTGACTCGTTCGTATTCGGATTCATCCGTTTCCTGATTTTTTAGCGCTTGTAAAAAGGGGATTTGACCGTTACCGCCTCGACCCGCTTTCCGCGAATCTCCACAGCAAGCGGCGTGTCTACAGCCGCGTACTCTGCGCGGATCAGCGCCAGCCCCAAGTTTTTCTTCAATGTCGGGGATTGCGTGCCAGAGGTGATGTAGCCGATCGGCTCATCCTGCTCCCCTGCTTCTTGCGCAAACACAGGATAGCCTGTGCGCGGAATCCCTCTGCCGATCAGTTCGACGCCGACGAGCTTGCGCGGCACGCCTGCTGCTTTTTGCTTTTGCAGCGCCTCTTTGCCGATGAAGTCCTGTTCCTTTTGCAGCTTCACGGCAAAGCCGATCCCGGCTTCAAGCGGCGTGATGTCGGCCCCCAGCTCTTGCCCGTACAGAGGCAGTCTTGCTTCAAAACGCAGCGTGTCCCGCGCGCCCAGTCCGCACGGCAGCACGCCGTCTGCTTTGCCCTCCGCCAAAATTTTTTCCCAGAGAGAAGGCGCATCTGCCGCAGACACGTACAGCTCGAAGCCGTCTTCTCCGGTGTAGCCTGTGCGCGATACGAGCGCCTTGATGCCCGCGACATCCACGTCTTGCTGGAACCAGAAATAGCGGATTTGCGACAGGTCAGTTGCGGTCAACCGTTGCAGCACCTGCTCGGCAAGCGGGCCTTGAATCGCCAGTTGAGCCGTCGCCTCGCTCACATTTTCGACCGTGACCTCGCCTTTGGCATGCGAGACGATCCAGTCTACGTCTTTGTCGATGTTGGACGCGTTGATCACCAGCAAAAATTTTTGCTCGCCCTGCTTGTAGACAAGCAGATCGTCCACTGTGCCGCCATCCGGGTAGCACATCGCCGCGTACAGCGCCTGATTCGTTTGCAGCGTCGTCACGTCGTTCGTAATCAGCGACTGGACAAACGCGCTGGCGTCAGGGCCTTCAATCATGACCTCACCCATATGGGACACATCGAACAGTCCTGCCTTCGTCCGTACCGTGTGATGCTCTTCGATAATACTGCTGAACTGCACAGGCAACTCCCAGCCGCCAAAGTCGATTACCTTGGCGCCGTGCTGGGCGTAGAGCGGGTAGAGCGGCGTTCGTTTCAAAGCTTGAGCTTGCATCCAGCCTCATCCCTTCGTCTTCATTTCATGATTCTCTCTTTGACCGCCTCTCCGGTTGGCGTCACGGCAAGTCCGCCGAGAGCCGTCTCGCGGTAGGCGCGGGGCATTTTTTTTCCGATCTCGTACATCGCTCCGATCACTTCATCGCACGGAATCTGGCTTTCGATGCCAGCCAGCGCGATATCGGCTGCGGAAAAGGCGATGGAAGAACCGATCACGTTGCGCTTGATGCACGGCACTTCCACCAAGCCTGCAACCGGATCGCAGACAAGCCCGAGCAACGATTTCAAGGCGATGGCAGCCGCATGAACCGCCTGGCGCGGCGTCCCTTGCTTGATCTCGACGAGCGCGGCAGCAGCCATCGCTGTTGCAGATCCAACTTCTGCCTGGCAGCCTCCCGCAGCACCCGAAATAAACGCGCGGTTGGCGATCACATAGCCGATGGCGCTTGCCGTGAACAGCCCCATCACCAGATGCTCAAACGTATATTTTTGATTTTCGTGCAGCGAAAACAGGCAGCCGGGCAAGATTCCTGCCGAGCCCGCTGTTGGCGTCGCGACGATGATTCCCATGCGGGCGTTCATTTCCGAGGTGGCAAAAGCGAACTTCATCGCATCCCCGACAATCGGCCCTGTCAGCTGCTCCCCTTTTTCCAGGTAGCGCTCCAGCTTGTAGGCATCGCCGCCCGAGATGCCGCTTGGGGCGAGGGACTGATCGGACACTCCCTGATCGATCGCCTCTTTCATCCGGACGAGCCGCAGCTTCATCGTTTCCACAATCTCCTGCTCCGACCGCCCGCTTTTCGCGCTCTCGCGGGCCACCATCACTTCTGCTATGCTCCTGTTGGTCGATTCACAGAGAGCGAGCAGCTCTGTCATTGAAGTAAAGTCCATGCTATGCTCCCCCTACCGCAGCCTCGCAGCGTGTATTGTGCCAAAGCTTGTTGCGCAAGTCATCCAGATCGTACGGCGCGTTCAACGGAATATCGACAGCGAACTCGTTCACGTAAAACACTTTCGAGATGCCGCCGCCGAGCGAGACGCCGCCGATGACGGCGATATCGCGTGCTGTGCGGGCCTGGATCATGACGGTATTGGGATGATCGTAGTACGGGCAGTCGCCCCGCTTTTCGAATACGACCTGCAGCCCTTTCGCCGCTGCCAGCTCCAGCGCTACGCGTATCCGGCTGTCATCCGTGTCCATCCCGAGCAAGCCGCCGACCACTGCCTTGTCTGTCCCGTGCCCTTTGTACGTTTCCGAAAAAGAGTCGTAAAACACAATCGTCGCTGACTCGATTTCGCCGCCGAGAAAATCGCGGACGAATTTTCCGATCGTGACGACTCCCGCTGTATGCGAGCTGGAAGGGCCAACCATGATCGGCCCGATAATATCAAAGCAGCTGTTGTATACCATCGTCGCTCCTCCTGCTTACCTCACTGCGAGCTGTTGATACAGCGGATACGATTCGCACAGCCCGCGAATTTCGCTTTTCACCCTGGCGGTCGTCGCTTCGCTGCCCTTTTCTTTGAGCACAGCGGCAATCGCCCGGCCAATCGTCTCCATATCCGCTTCCTTCATGCCGCGGGTCGTAATCGCAGCCGTGCCGATTCGCACGCCGCTCGTCACAAACGGACTTGCCGTATCGTACGGAATCGTGTTTTTGTTCACCGTAATGCCTGCCGCCTCCAGCAGATGCTCCGCTTCTTTGCCTGTCAAATCCCACGGCCGCACATCGAGCAAGACCAGATGGTTATCCGTTCCCCCGGACACGAGCGTCGCCCCTTCGCTTTTCAGCGTCTCCGCCAATGCCGCGGCGTTTTTCACCACTTGCTGCGCGTAGGTGACGAAGCTCGGCTGCAACGCTTCTTTGAAGGACACTGCCTTGGCGGCGATCACATGCATGAGCGGCCCGCCCTGGATGCCCGGGAAAATGGCTTTGTTGATCCCTTTGAAAATTTCTTCGTCGTTCGTCAGGATGATGCCGCCGCGCGGGCCGCGCAATGTTTTGTGCGTCGTACTCGTCGTGACATCTGCGTGTGGAACGGGCGAAGGATGCAAGCCTGCGGCGACCAGTCCGGCGATGTGCGCCATGTCCACCATCAGCTTGGCTCCGACTTTGTCCGCGATTTCCTTGAACCGGGCGAAATCGATCTGGCGCGGATAAGCGCTCGCTCCGGCAATCAGCAGCTTCGGCCGTTCGCGCAATGCAACAGCCTCGACTTCTTCATAGTCGATCCGGTGCGTATCTTCGCGCACGCCGTAAGCGACGACATTGAACCATTTTCCCGACAGGCTGACAGGGCTGCCGTGCGTCAAATGCCCGCCGTGGGACAAATTCATCCCCATGATCGTATCGCCGGGCGAAAGCAGGGAGAAAAAGACGGCCGTATTCGCCTGCGCCCCGGAGTGCGGCTGCACGTTCGCGTACGTTGCGCCAAACAAGCTGCTCACCCGTTCGATCGCCAAACGCTCGACGACATCGACATGCTCGCAGCCCCCGTAGTACCGTTTTCCCGGGTAGCCCTCCGCGTATTTGTTAGTCAGTACGGACCCCATCGCCTGCATCACTTCTTCGCTGACGAAGTTCTCGGAAGCAATCAGCTCCAATGTTTGATGCTGCCGCTGCCGCTCGTCTTCCATCGCCGCAAAAATTTCTTGATCGCGCTCCTGCAAACTCACGATATCTCCCCCGTTTCAACTTTTGCTCGCTACCTTTCCCAAGCGTACGAACGCGAAAAAAGGACAATGGAAAGATAGACTCCTTTTTCGGAAAAAATCTACCTTTCCTCTGTCCTTTTTACCTGAGAGTTTGGCTTCGGTTCGCGAAGCTTTCCCCTTGGGTGGCTTGTGCAGCGCTCTCCAGAGGTGCGTCCAATCGTGGTACTCTTTACCTGAGAGATTAATCCCAAGGGTTTTTGGGACTTGCTCCTTCGGTGCCAGCCAGTGCGGCCAGTCTCTCCCACGATCATCATCCGCCGATATGCAGTTATTTGTTCAGTTGATGAATGCCGTGCCCGAGCGCTCCTTCTGCCGCTTCCATGATGATTTCTCCCAGGCTCGGATGGGCGTGGATCGTCTCGGCAATATCTGTCAGCGTATGCCCTTTTTCAATCGCCAGGGCAACCTCGCCGATCAGATTGGACGCTTCCGGCCCGATAATCTGCGCTCCCAGCAGCAGCCCCGTCTCCTTGTCGCCCACGAGCTTCACGAAGCCTTCCCCGACGTTCAGAGACAGTGCCCGCCCATTCGCGGCATAAGGGAACTTGCCAACTGCCACCTCGTGTCCGCGCTCTTTGGCTTCCGACTCGGTCAGTCCCACACTGGCAATCTCCGGATCGGAGAACACGACAGCGGGAATCTTTTTGTCGGTGAGCTTGCTGTCTTTGCCAGCGATGGCTTCCGCCGCGATTTTGCCTTCGTACGACGCTTTGTGGGCAAGAGCCGGGCCTTCCACCAGATCGCCGATCGCATACAGGTGCGGAATGCTCGTTTGGCACTGTTGGTCGATCTGGATGAAGCCGCGCTCTGTCAGCTTGACAGCGAGCTTTTCCAATCCCAGCCCCTCGATGTTCGGCCGTCTGCCAACCGTAACGAGCACATAGTCGGCGGTCGCCTGACGCTCTTCGCCTTTTTCCGCATAGGTGACGCTGACCTGTTCGGCTGTTTGTTCCGCCCCTTTGGCCAGCGCTTCGGTGTGCACTTCCACGCCGAGCTTTTTCAGCTTCCTCGCCACCAGACGCGACAGCTCTTTTTCAAAGCCGGGCAAGATCGAGTCCGAGCCTTCCAAAATCGTCACCTTCGTGCCCAGCTTGGCAAATGTCTGCCCCAGCTCGATCCCGATATACCCGCCGCCAATGACCAGCAAGCTTTTCGGCAATTCTTCAAGCGCCAGCAGTTCTGTCGAGGAAAGAATGCGGCCCGCGAATGGAAAGGCTTTCAATTCGATCGGACGCGAGCCTGTCGCGAGAATCGCTTGCCGGAATTGCACCTGTATGCAGTCGTCGCCATTTTTCACCTCAACCAGCTGCTCGCCGACTAGCCGCGCTTCCCCGCTGATTCTTTTGATCTTGTTGCCTTTGAGCAGCGAGCTTACGCCTCCGGTCAATTTGTCGACCACGCTGCGCTTCCATGCCTGGACCTTGGCGAAATCGACGCTCACTTCTGCTGCCTGCAAGCCGATGCTCGCGGATTGCGTCATCGCTTCGTATTGATGCGCCGCCGAGATCAGCGCCTTGGAAGGAATGCAGCCGCGGTTCAAACATACGCCGCCGACCGTATCTTTTTCCACAATCGCGACCTGCTTGCCGAGCTGAGCCGCCCGGATCGCGGCTACGTAGCCCCCCGGCCCCGCTCCGATCACGAGAACATCCACCTGCTCTACTGTTCCGTTCGTTGTCATTTGTTCTCTCCACCTGTTTTTCTTTTTCTGTGTAAGGCGTCTCCCGCGGTTTTACCCCGCAGGAAGAGGCGCCTGCGCCTGCTTGCAGTCGGCCAACTGCTGCTCGTGCTGTTCTGCCTGTTTCCGTTGTCAACCGCGACGAACAGCGAGCCGATCCGCAAAAGCTTCTTCCGGGCTGGACAAGGCGAAGCCCAGGAAAGGGTCGTAGTCCAGGGTAAGCACATCCCCGAGATGCCGTTTGGTCAACCGATCCATGCAGACCGGAATCCCGTTTTCGTACACGAGCGTGTCGTTTTTGCGCAACTCATCTACTCCGAGCTGGACAAAAAATCCGCAACCGCAGTCGCCGGAGATCACCACGTCAATCCTGAGCGCGGTATCCTGCGGAAAATTCAGTTTTTTCAGCTCTGCTTGAGCCGCTTTCTTGATCGTAAGCTCCATTTTCGTGATCGCCTGCTCCTTTCCCATCGCGCCACCTTTCACTCGTATCCGTTTCGTTTGGCCGAAATGCAAGCGTCTGCGCCCGCTTTTGTGCAACTCGACGCGACGTTTCATTCAGCAAAAAAGGACAGAGGAAAGATAGAGTGACGAATACTCTACCTTTCCTCTGTCCTTTTTACCTGAGAGTTTAACTTCGGCAATCAATCGGTTCCGAAGTATTCCCCTTGGGTGGCTTGTGCAGCGCTCTCCAGAGGTGCGTCCGATTGTAGTATCTGGTACCTGAGAGATTAATCCCAAGGGTTTTATGGGACTTGCTCCTTCGGTGCTAAACGCGTCGTTTAGTCTCTCCTACAATCATCATCCGCCGCTATTCACTTGTTGGCTAACATTGACATTAGTAAATCACACTCCTTCTGCCGATGTCAATTCTGAAAAAAATTATTATTCAGGTAACCTTATTCGATTTGCGGCGGGCCGCCATGACGACTGGCATCGCGAACAGGCCAAAAGCGGTAACGCCTGCTTTTGGCCTGTTGATCCACCCTATTTTTTACTGTTGCGAAATCGCAGCCTCATCCATGTACACGTATTCCCACAAATGTCCGTCCAGATCGATAAAGCTCCAGCTGTACATGAAGCCGTGGTCTACCGGGTCTTTAGCCGGCTTGGCCCCTGCTTCGTGCGCTTTGTTTACGATCTCGTCGACTTGCTCCCGGCTCTCGGCTGACAGCGCCACGATGACCTCGGTGCTCTGGGCCGTATCCGTCACGGGCTTGTTCGTGAACGATTGGAAAAACTCCTCCACCAAGAGCATCGCGTAAATATTTTCGCCAATCACCAGGCAAGCGGCATTTTGATCCGTAAATTGCGGGTTGAACTCATAGCCCAGCGCTGTAAAAAAATCAATCGACTTGTTCAAATCTTTCACGGGCAAATTGACAAAAATTTGTTTTGATTGCAGTGCCATTGCGTATCCCTCTTTTCGATAAGTGTTGTGATTGATTAAATCGTACCATCTCTTGGGATACGATGCTTCTTATGGATTGCTAATTACGCCAACTGATTCGCCCCTCCTAAGAAACCTCCGCCGCAAAAACACTCAACTCGCGCACAACAGCCTCATCGACTTCCACGCCAAGCCCCGGACGATCTGCGAGCAGCAAGCGATCCTGCTCGTAGCGAAGCTGTCCGAAGTCGCGGGAGAACATGAGCGGCCCCACCATTTCGTTGGAAAAGATCATCCCTTTTGCCAAAGACAGATGCGCCCCGGCGGCGGTGGCCACGGCTGATTCGACCATCGAGCCAACCTGACATCCCATCCCCGCCATCTCTGCCTGCGCGACCAGCTTGAGCGCCGGATACAGGCCGCCGCACTTCATCAGCTTGATGTTGATCAAATCGGCTGCCTGGCGGACGATGACTTCCCGCATTTCTTTGTCGCCGTGCAAGCCTTCGTCGACCATGACCGGAATGAACGTTTTTTGGCGAACCTCTGCCAAACCGATCAGATCGTCCGCCAAAACAGGCTGCTCAATCCAGTCGAGCTGGCAGTCCTCTACTTGCTTCAACACGCGCATCGTTGTCGCCACATTGCGCCAGCCCTGGTTCGCGTCCACGCGCAGCTGGACGTCCGGGCCAATTGCCTCGCGGACGGCGCGAATCCGTTTGACATCGACAGCCGGATCGCCGCCGACCTTGATCTTGATGCTCGAATATCCGTCTTGCAAAGCTTGCGCCGCCTGGCGAGCCATTTCTTCCGGCGGCAAAATGCTCACAACATAAGGCACCGTCAAAAAGTCGTGCGCTTTTCCGCCAAGCAAATTGTAGACAGGCTGTCCCGCGGCTTTGCCCATGAGATCGTAGCAGGCGATATCGATGGCCGCTTTTGCAGATGGCGCGTAATAGACAGCCTGCCCCATGATTCGGTGAACTTTTTCAATATCAAACGGGTTAGCCCCGAGGACGAGCGGCGCAATGTCTTTCACCAGCATTTCGTACGTGCTGGAAAATGTCTCGCCCGTCACGTGCGGGTCGGGCATGCCTTCGCCGTAACCGACAAGCCCCGTGTCCGTCGTCATTTTGACAATGATGCTCGGAAGCTTGTGAAACGCATCGTAGGCCACGATAAACGGCCGCACCAAAGGCAGCTCGGTCGCAAATACTTCAATCGCAACAATTTTCAACAGGAAACCCTCCATTGCTCACACATTTTTCTTAAAACGGTCCATAGTGCATCCAATTGGCGATGATGACCGCTACCAGCCCAATCCCGAACTGCGTCAAAATCAATGGCAAAATCCACTTCGCCCAACGAATCCACGGGATGCCCGCAAGCGCCAGCCCTGCCATGAAGTAACCCGAGGTCGGGAAAATAATGTTGCCGATTCCGTCTGCCAGCGAGAAAGACAGCACCGCCGTTTGCCGCGTCACTCCGACCAGATCAGCCAATGGCGCCATGATCGGCATGGTCAGCGCCGCTTGTCCGCTGCCCGAAGGTACGACGAAGTGAATCAACGCTTGCAAAATGTACATGCCAGCCGCGCTGAGCACAGGCGGAATTTCGTGCAGCATGCCTGACGCATGGAACAACAGCGTATCGATGACGTGTCCGTCGCCAAGCACGACAAGTGTCGCTCGCGACAACCCGATGATGAGAGCGCCCGTGAGCATCCCCGCCGCCCCTTTCATGAACGACTCGATCAACTGATCGGCAGACATGCGGGAAATGAGCGTAATTACGATGGCCAAAATGACGAACAAGGCAGAGATTTCGGTAATGTACCATTGGAATTGCAGGACGCCGTAAATCAAGGCGACGAAGTTAAGCAGGAAGCAGATCAGCACCCATTTGTGCGTTTGGGACAAAGGTTGGTCAGTTGTCGGTGCAATCTGCTCAAACGCTGCGACTCCTTCGCCGTAAAATCCGAGCGAGCGATCTTTTTTCACCTTCATCGCGTAGCGGTAAATGAAGCCAACCGATACGGCATACATGATCACGAACAAGATGATCCGGTAGCCAATGCCCGAGAAAATCGGCAGCTGGGCGATTCCTTGGGCAATCCCCACTGTAAACGGATTCATGATCGCCGTCGTAAAACCGATCGAGGCTCCTACCAGGACAATCGCGGTTCCCGTGATGACATCAAAGCCGAGCGAGACAGCAAGCGGCACCAAAATCGGGATGTAAGCCAGCGTCTCCTCCGCCATTCCGGTAAACGCCCCGGCAAAGGCGAAAAACAGCATCATGATCGGGATCAGCCACTTTTCCTTGTTCCCGAGCTTTTTGGACAGCGAGCGGATAAAAGCGTCGACAGCTCCTGTCGCAGTCAGCACGCCAAACGCTCCTCCGATGATCAAAACAAAGAAAATAATTTCTCCTGCGTCCACCATCCCCGTGTGGATCGCGCTAAACAGGGAAAAAACGGAGACGGGCGTCTGTTCAATCGCTTTGTACGACTGTGGATCGACGACGTTTCTGCCGTTCACTTCCACGCGGGCGTATTCTCCCGCCGGAACGACGTGGGTGAGAAACGTCGCGATGAGCAGCACGCCAAACAACAGCACGAAAACGTTGATTCCTCTCTTGCGTCTTGCTGCTTGTTCTTTGCTGTTTGGAAGCACTTCCAACTCCCCCTTTTTTTATTATTCTGTTTTTTTATCGTAGTCGATTTGATTCGGCATGAAAAATGAGGTTGTTCAATGATAACCATAAATAAATCCATACTTCGCCACACAAAAAAACGACCCCCGGAATCGCTTCCGAAAGTCGTATACCACGGCTTCATTCAAGCCCGAAAAGTCGGCCACACATCAAGCACCACGTCGACGAAACTGCTGACGGTGCTGTAATCGCGCTGGTCGCGCGGATAAATCAAGTAAGTCAAAAGCCTTTTCGGAAAGCGGTGCAGCACTTGCAGCGTTCCCTGCCTCACTTCTTTTTCAATCATGACGTCGCTGATCAAGGCAATCCCCGTCTGGGACATAACCGCCCGCTTGATCGCCTCTTCGCTGCCGCATTCGATCGTCCAGAGCGGTTTGCAGCCGATCTCTTCCAAACATTCGCGAATAACGCCTTCCAGATCGTACGTAATGAACGGATGCTCCGCAAAAAGCTCCTCGGCGCTGCGCGACTTGACCAGGAGCGGACTCGCTACCAGCACCAAATCTTCCTGATCGATCAAAATTTCCTCAATCCCCGGCCGATTGCACTTCCCGGCGACAATCCCGATATCCGCCCGGTTCGACTCCACCAGCTTGATCGTCTCCTTGCTGTTGTAACAGAGCAGCTTCATCTGCACTTGCGGATGCACCTTCACGTAAATGCTGAGCAGTTGCGACAAGTAATAGCTGCAATAAAACTCGGGCGCCGCGATGGTCAAATTGCCGTACGGCTTTTCCAGCCGCCGCAAGTCTTGTTCCAGCTCGTCCAAATTTTGAAACAGCTTGTCTGTATGCTTTTTCAACAGCTTGCCTGTCGGCGTCAAAAACGTCCTTTTTCCCACCCGGTTCAGCAAGGTATGGCCGATGTCTTGTTCCAGCGCCTGGATTTGCAGGCTGATCGTCGGTTGCGTATAGCGCAAAATTTCCGCAGCCTTGGTGAGATTCAAACATTCCGCAACGACGTGGAACGTCTTCAAGTGGCGCAGCTCCATCCCCATCACCCCAAAAGCTCAGTTAGACTTTCGTTTCGTTTTGTATTTGTCCATCGTAGAACATTTGCTGTGAACAGACAATACGAAAACCGCACCGAAAAGCCTGTCTCGCAGGAGGGCGAAAAGCCGCTTGGCGCTGACGGATACTGCTTCGTCATGGGGCGATGGCTCTTGGTGACGGAAAAAGCTTACGGGAGAATGTCTGAAAATGTTCAGGAATGAAGCAGCCCTGGCTCATTCGGGTACCCTATAATTTACTGTGATGATCTCCCCTGCCATAGACAGACCATATATGTACGATCGGAGTGACGAGAGATGTACAAAAAGCTACTGGCCATCCCTGTGACGGCTGTTTTTCTGTTGCTTGCCGCATGCGGCGCGGGTTCCGGAGGGCAAACCGCAGACGGCTCGCCTGACGCAAAGCCGACCAGATCCATTCAATATTTGGGCACTGCCTATAAAATTCCGGCGCGAACCAAACAAATCGCCTTTGTCGATTCGCGAAGCAGCTTTGAAGACTCGCTTTTGCTCGGCATACCGCCGTTCGCCGCAACGGTAGAAAAATCCGGCGCGTTCCCGCAGGAATACGCCTCGATTACGCAAAATACGCAAAAGCTCCCGGCAGACATCGTCGAGCGGATTGATGACCTGAAAGCTCTCTACCCGGACACTATCCTGACCTCTGACAAGACGCCTGCGGAAAAGCGCGCCACGCTGGAAAAGGCAGCGTCCGTGATCCCTATTTCCTCGAACGGAGCGCACTGGGAAGACAACCTGCGGCTTTTGGCTGAAGTGCGCGGCAAAGACGCAAACGTGGATGCGATTGTGAGCAAGGTAAGAACCAACATCGAAAATACGCGGGAAAAGCTTGCCCCGCTGAAGGATAAAAAGGTGTTGGCTGTCTGGTTCCACGAGGGCGCTTTTGTCGTCTCCCCGAAAAACGAACGGTACAACTATTTGCTCTACACCGATCTCGGGCTGGCGACACCAGACGTTGTAGAACAGGCAAAAGAGCCTGTATCGCTGACGCTTGAACAACTGGCCCAGACAGACCCCGATTATTTGTTTGTCATGGTCGACAAAAGCAGCGACCCCGGCGCAGAAGCTGCCTTTGAACAGTTGCAGCAAAAAAGCGAATGGAGCAACCTGCATGTGGCCAAAGACGGACGGGTTTACGTCAACGCCGTCAATCCGGGCTTGGCCGGGGGCACTGCCTACAGCAACCAATCCTTCATGAACGCGATTTCCGCCCGCATGTTGAAATGATGTATAAGAGCACAAAATCGGACCATACTATACTTATCGAGCTCGGTGGTGTGTTTTCAAACAGGCTGTAGTCCCTAACGGAGGCGATGTGCCATGGATGATTTACACGATCACCTAGTGAGTAAGGAAAACCGCAACACTGCAATAAGCTTCTAACTTCACACTGGAGGTAGATGCGTCGCACGTGATGATCGGTAACACCTCAAAACTAGCGAGCTCGATATATGCCGTCTCCTTTTAGGAGGCGGTTTTATTTTGCCCATGAAAAAAAACCTTCGCAGCAACTGCCAGCAAAGGTTTTTTCACGGACAAATTTATTCTCCCAGATCAACGTTATGGTACACCTGTTGCACATCGTCCAGGTCTTCCAGCGCATCGATCATTTTTTCAAACTGGGCTTGCGCCTCTTCGTCCAGCGTTACTTCGTTTTGAGCGAGCATGGTCAGCTCCGCTACGGTAAACTCGGTAATGCCCGCTTTTTTCAGCGCTTCCTGTACAGCGTGGAACTGCTCAGGCTCGGCGTAGACGATGACAGCTCCGTCTTCGTCCAAAATGTCGCGCACATCGACTTCGGCTTCCATCAACAGCTCAAGCACTTCCTCGGCGGTTTTGCCTTCGAGGCCGAACACCGCAGTCGGGTCGAACATGTAAGCGACAGATCCGGTCACGCCCATGTTTCCGCCGTTTTTGTTGAAAGCGGCGCGCACTTCAGACGCTGTGCGGTTTACGTTGTTGGTCAAGGCGTCCACGATCACCATCGAGCCGTTCGGGCCGAAGCCTTCATAACGCAGCTCGCTGTAGCTTTCTTCCGATCCGCCCTTGGCTTTCTCGATTGCGCGGTCAATAATCGCTTTCGGTACACTGTATGTTTTGGCACGCTCCAGGACGACCTTCAGAGCGCGGTTCGACTCTGGGTCCGGCTCGCCTTGCTTCGCCGCTACATAAATTTCCTTCCCGAACTTGGCATATACGCGACTGGTGCTCGCATCCTTCGACGCTTTTTTCTCTTTGATATTGTTCCACTTACGACCCATAAATTCCCACTCTCTTTCAACGTCACAGATTGATTGATTGATTGCTTGCAAGACTCCGTAGTCCATTTTCACACTCAACTATTATACCTCAATCTCGTGTTTTTTTACGAGAAAATCATTTCGAAAAGTTCATCCGCCCCTTGTTGCGGACAACTCCTCCATCGGCTGAAAAAGCACAGCCCCCCTGGATGGAGAGCTGCGCCGTGTACGACTTGCTTTCTATTTTTTCGTCAAGCCTTCGTAGATTGTCTTGATATTCCACTCCATCATTTTGATGTACGTATCGCCATCTTCGCCTGGCTTGCCGAGCGAGTCGGTAAACACTTTTCCGACGATCGGCACGCCGGTTTCCCGGGATACCATCTCCATGCTGCGCGGGTCAATGCTCGTTTCCACGAACAGAGCCGGAATTTTTTTCGCGCGGATCGTATCGACTACCTGGCTGACTTGCTCAGGCGTTCCTTGGTTTTCCGAGTTGATTTCCCAAATGTAGGCGGCGTCGAAATCGTATGCTTCGCTGAAATATTTAAACGCTCCTTCGCTCGTTACGAGAACGCGCTGTTCACGCGGAATTTGATTGTATTGCTTGACTGCCTCTTCGTGCAAAGCGCGCAGCTTTTCGATGTACGCTTTTGCATTTTGCTCGTACGTGTCCTTGTGCGCCGGGTCGACCTTGATCAGTGCGTCTCTGGCATTTTCCGCGTACTTGATGCCGTTGCGCACATCCAGCCACGCATGCGGATCTTCTTCGCTCTCTTTGCCTTTTGTCGTCAAATGCTTGGCGGCTACGCCTTCACTCATGCGGAACACGGGTGCATCTTGTCCAGACTTGCCTGCTGTGTGCATCAGCTTTTCAAACCACGAGTTTCCTGCTTCCAGATTCAAGCCGTTGTAGAACACGGCATCGGCATCCGTCGTTTTTTGCACGTCGGCTGGCAACGGATCGTATTCGTGCGGGTTCGAGCCGACCGGAGCCAAGCTGTGAATTTCCACGCGATCTCCGCCCACATTTTTCACAATGTCATACAGAATCGAATACGTTGTCACTACGTGCAGCTTTTCATTTCCAGTTTTTGCCTCTTGGTTGGAACTTTGCGGCGCACCGCACGCGGCGAGCAGGACGGATGAGATGAGAAAGACGAGAAACAGATTCCATTTTTTCATGACGAGTTCTCCTTTTATTTACTTCGAAAGCTCGGCTCTTTTTTGCCGCACTCGAATGGATTTCCATACAACTCCGTGCTTTTTCGAGAACAGGAAGGCCAGAAGGAACAAACCTGTCGCCACCATTACGATGGTTGCCCCCGAAGCCAGGTTGTAGGTAAAGCTGAAGTACAGGCCGATAATCGCTGAAATGACCCCGAAGCTCGCTGCCAGGAAAATCATCACCGACAGTCTGTCTGTCAGCAAATAGGCTGTCGCTGCGGGAGTAATCAGCATGGCGACCACCAGCACGATTCCCACGGTTTGCAGCGACGCTACGGTAACCATCGTCAGCAACGTCATCAGCAAATAGTGAATCAGATTGTTGCGCAGACCGTACGCCGCCGCAATCGTCGGATCGAAGGACGTCAGCAGCAGTTCCTTGAAAAACGCGTAGACGGTCACAATCACAATCACGCCGATCCCGACCGTCACCCACATGTCGGACGGTCGCACTGCCAGAACGTTCCCGAACAAAATGTGATACAGGTCCGTGCTGCTTTTCAGCATCGTAATCATGATGATTCCCAAGGCAAAAGCGGAAGTGAACAAAATCCCGATCGCCGTATCGTTTTTAATCCGGCTGTTTTGGCTGACATATCCGATCCCGATCGCTGTAAGCACCCCGGTGGCGACTGCGCCCAGGAAAAAGTTGATCCCGAAGGCATACGAGAGCGCCACCCCTGGCAAAACCGCGTGGGAGATGGCATCGCCCATCAACGACATCCCGCGCAAAATGATGAAGCTGCCAATGACCCCGCAAATGATTCCCACCACGACTGATGTAAACAATGCCTTTTGCAAAAAATCATATTGTCCGATCGCTTGTAAAAATTCCATTACGCAGTTACCTCGGCCTTCTCCAGAAATTGCAGCTGATGCGCGTAAGCTTTGGACATGACTTCCCGGTTCAGCACCTCATCGACTGCTCCAAACTTGATCAATTCCTTGTTCAAAAGCAGCAGCTGATCGAAATACGCATTCGCTTTGCTCAAGTCGTGGTGGACGACTACGATCGTTTTGTCCTGAAGCTGAAGCTCCTTCAAAATATGGATGATCGTCTCCTCGCTGGCGACGTCGATTCCGACAAACGGCTCGTCCAGAAGGAGCAATTCCGGTTTTTGCGCCAGTGCCCGGGCCAAAAATACGCGCTGCTGCTGCCCGCCTGACAACTCGCCGATCTGCCGCTTGGCGAAGTCCTCCAGTCCCACTTTTCGCAGGCACTCCATCGCCCACAACTTTTCCTTTTTTTTCGGAAATTTGAATAATCCGACGCTTGGATATGTTCCGATGAGAACCGTATCCATCACCGTGATCGGAAACGTCCAGTCGATTTGGCTTCGCTGCGGCACATAAGCGATTTTCTTGCGCACCTCGCTTACTTCTTTGCCGTAAAACAGGACGTCTCCCTTGTCTTTTCCGATCAACCCCAACATGGCTTTGATCATGGTCGATTTGCCTGCGCCGTTCGGGCCGATGATGCCCACCATGCTGCCCTGCTCAACCGCAAACGATACACCCTGCACGACCTCAACTCCAAAATAGGAAACGTGAAGCTCTCTGACTGACACAGCACTATTCATGAGATTCCCTCCAAAAATAATCAGTCGTTTTATTCTCGCTGTTGCGCTACATCATCCGCTCTGGTTGTCCCGACTCACTTATATATGCTTATACACAAAATTGTAGTTATTAACCAATAATATTCGCCATGGCAAAATAATATGCTTGTGTATAAAAATGTTTCCCTGATGCAAAATTTACTGGAAATCGTTCTCACTGTCAACCCTTAATTTCATTTTCTAGGGAATAAAGAAAAAGCACAGCCCGCATATCACGCGCTGTGCTCTTTGTTTATTCACTTTGTCATCTGTTGGTTACACCAGTTGCAGCGAAATGTATTTGACCTCCAAATATTCTTCGATTCCTTGGTGACTGCCTTCCCGGCCGAGACCGCTTTCCTTCATGCCGCCAAACGGTGCTTGCGCGACAGATGGCCCCCCGTCGTTTACCCCGACAATGCCGTATTCCAGATTTTCCGAGAACATGAATGCCCGCGTCAACGACTGGGTGAAAACGTAAGCCGCCAGTCCGTACGGTGTCGCATTCGCGCGTCTGATGACGTCCGCGTCGTCGGAGTACGTGCTGACAGGAGCAATCGGCCCGAACGTCTCCTCTTGCATGCAGAGCATTTCGTCTGTGACCTCCGAGAGCACAACAGGCTTCAAGAAATAGCCGACCGCACCTTCCAGCTCCGGATTGCCATGCAGCACAGCCCCTTTGGAGATAGCGTCGTCTACCTGCTGCCGGACTTTTTTGACCGCTCTGTCATCGATCAGCGGGCCGATCTCGACATGGTCCTCTGTCCCGACACCTACGCGCAGCGCAGCGACCGCTTCTGTCAGCCTTTGCAAAAATGGTTCTTTCACAGCCTCGTGCACGTAAATCCGGTTGGCGCAAATGCACGTTTGCCCGGCGTTTCGGAATTTGGACTGGATCAAGCCTTTGACAGCCGCTTCGAGATTCGCATCTTCTGCCACGATGAACGGCGCCAAACCGCCCAGCTCCAGAGACAGCTTTTTCACGGTGTCCGCCGCTTTTTTCATCAAGAGCTTGCCCACAGGCGTCGATCCGGTAAACGTCAGCTTTTTCACGCGAGAATCTTCCATCCAGACGTCGACCACTTCTCCCGCCCGCGAAGTAGTGACGATGTTGATCACACCTGCGGGGATGCCAGCCTCCTCGGCGCATTCCGCCAGCAACAGCGCCGTCAACGGCGTCTGTTCCGCTGGCTTGGCTACGGCCGTGCAGCCTGCGGCAAGCGCCGGAGCGAGCTTGCGTGCGATCATTGCCGCCGGAAAGTTCCACGGAGTAACCGCAGCCACGACACCGACAGGCTGCTTCTGGACGATGATCCGTTTGGAGACGGCAGACGACGGGATCGTCTCCCCGTAAATCCGCTTCGCTTCTTCCGCGTACCATTTGATGTAGCTGTTGGCATACTGCACCTCGCCCCGCGCTTCTGCAAGCGGCTTGCCCTGCTCCATCGTCATCACGTAGGCGATTTCATCGAGTCTGGCTTCAATGGCCTGATGCCAGCGCTCCAGAAGAGTGGCCCGCTCGTAAGCCGTCGTTTTCGACCAGCTTGCAAAAGCGGCTTGCGCGGCATCGACTGCCTGCTTCGCTTCTTCCGCACCTGCGTCCGGCACACTGCCAATCGTCGCGAGCGTCGCCGGATTTTGCACGATCATGCGCTTGTCAAGTGTCAGCCATGTTCCATTCACGTAAATCCCTTTGTTCCACTCTTGTTGTTTCACGCCGCTTTTTCCTCCTGTTCATTGGCTGTAAACAATTTCTCTTTTTCTCCGCGCAACCAATCTTTTCCATATAATAAAACGCACAGCAAAATTCCCGCGCCAAAAGCCATCGCTGCGCCTTTGATCACCAGAATGGCTCCGACGACTCCGGCGATCCCCAAATCGCGCTGGCTGCGCGCCTGCATCACGCCAATTCGCACGCTGACGTAGCCTTGCACGAGCAAGGTCAATGCCACTGCAACACCGAGAATCGGCTGAACGAGGCTGACGATCGGCAACAGCAGCAGACCTGTATTCGTTCCCCAGCGGAAAGAGCCTGCGCCCCCGAAAAAGGAGTTCATCGCCTGCTTGCCTTTTTTGAACCGCTCCACGACCACGACCTGCATCGCTGCCCACATCGGGCCGCACATCGTAATATCTGGTCCGATCAGGCTCATCAGCATGTTGCGTCCGCCAAAAATCATGTGCGCCCGGTCAGGATTGTAGTCGACTTTTTCATCGAGACGCACCTGGTCAGATTCGGATAACAGCGCTTTCGTTTTCAGCACATCGCCAAAGACGACAAGGTAAGTCGCGAACACCGCAGGAAGCGCCGTGATGAAAAAGGACAGCGCCGGCAGCCCCAAGCCGAAAACCGTATACTGCGACCAGAGCGTGGCGAAGTCCGGTTGGCTGAATCCCCACTGAATGTCCGGCCACTTCGCTTCCCCGAAGATCGGCGCTACGAATACCGCCAACAAAATCGCAGGCAAAATCCCCAAATTGCCGAGCAGCGCCCACAGCTTGCCTTTTTGCTTCAATCCTTCAAAATGCTTGGAAAATACGAGATAAAAGCAGAAACCGATACAAATCGCAATCGTGTACGGGAACAGGTCGAACTTCCCGCCTTTTTCAAAAATCGAGGTGATCGCGCCAATCCCCGCGCCGAGGATAATGCCTGATTTGATCGCGTTCGGCACGAAGTTGACTACCCGTTTGGCAAGCCCGGTGACGCCCAAAATAATCGATAGCAGCCCAAGCGTCAACTGGAAGGCAATCAGGGCGTACACCCGATCCGGCCCTTCGGGAAATTGCCCGACAAACAGCACGATCAACGGAATCGCAGGGGTAATCCAGCCCGGAATGACCGGATCGCCCAGCAAGTGGTGCAGCAAATACAAGAAGCCATTTAAAATGACGACAGCCAAGCCAACCTCAAACGGCATGCCAAGGTGATCGGCAAGCAACGTGATGGCGCCGAGATCGACGGCGCACATCAGCAATCCTTGCAAGTAATCAGGCCATTCAAAACGATAATGCACGAACGGCAGGCGAATTTTGAACGGGCCAGCCGGAATATACGGAGTCTCTGCACCATCTTTGCGTTGCTTCCACTTCATGTGATATCCCCCTCTTAGTAAGCTGCGCGATATATATCTTCTATGTCTTTTTTCCGCAAGGTGCGGGGATTGTTTTTCAAAAGCCGGGTCTGCTTCATCGCTTCTTCCGCCATCTCGGCAAGCGCTGTCTCAGGGATGTTGAACTCGCGCAACGACTGGGGAATTTCCACGTAACGGCACAGACGCGTCATCGCTTCGATCGCTTTTTCCGCCGCTTCATCCAGGCTCAGGCCAGTTGTATTTTCTCCGAGCGCCTGGGCGATGTCTCCCAGCTTTTCCAGGCAGGCGATCTTGTTCGTGCGCATCACGTAAGGCAAAAGCAGCGAGTTGCTGACGCCGTGCGCCATGTGGAAGCGTCCGCCGAGCGGGTAAGCCAGGGCATGTACAGCTCCTACCCCTGCATTTCCGAAGGCAAGACCCGCCATCAACGCGGCTGTAATCATGGCTTCGCGCGATTCGATGTTGTCCGGGGCCGCGTACGCTTTTGGCAGGTGAACAGCGATCAGCTTCATCGCGCCAATCGCCAGCGCGTCCGTGACTGGGGAGGCAAACTTGGAAATATAGGCTTCCACTGCATGCACCAACGCATCCACGCCGCTCGCAGCGGTAACACTCGGCGGGCACGTCAGCGTCATCATCGGCGAGACGATAGCGACATCCGGCAGCAAGTAAGGGCTTACAATTCCTTTTTTTACTTGCTCCTTCGTATCGGACAAAATCGAGATATTGGTCACTTCCGAGCCTGTTCCCGCTGTAGTCGGAATCGCGATCAGCGGCAAGCCCGGCTGCTTGACCAGATTCGTGCCAAAATACTGTTCGATGCTGCCCTCATTAGTCGCCATGACCGCAGCCGCTTTCGCAATGTCGATCGCGCTTCCTCCGCCGACCGCAATCAGCCCGTCGTAGCTTCCTGCGCGAATCATGCTGACACACAGGTCGACGATTTCGATTTCCGGCTCCGGATTGACGTCCGGGAAGATGCCTGCCTTCATCGGCAAAAGCTCCTCGACTTGTGCCACCACCCCGGCCTGAATCAAAATATGGTCGGTGACGATCAGCGGACGCTGCACCCCCAGACGGGCGACTTCCTCTGCAAGCAATGCCAGCGAATCGCGGCCTGTGACCAGCTTGTTCGCAGCAGCAAATGTAGAAATGTTCATGTTGTCACTCTCTCCCTTCTCTGTGCTGCCACTTAAAAGCAACTCTCGTGCCAAAGCCTTAAAATTCGCTGCACCCAACCTCGTTTGCTTCCGGCGAAATGGTAGATTTCCGCTCGCGAAACCACCTTTTCTCACATGTTCGTCACATTTTTCACTCTCGCTTTGCCCGGAACAAAAAGCAACCGTTTTCATCCGATCACCGATCATGTTTCAAATCAAAATACATCATATTGATTTGTTTTCGAATCAAATTGTTGTTGATTCTTGCCATCTCCCTTGTTTGTTGGACTTCAATCGGTCAAAAATGTTTTATGCTTAAAATAGTCTGTCAATTGGCAATTTTCGTTTGACAAGCTATTTGGAATAATTTACTATCAAAAGAACGCATGCGAATATCTATCGCGGATGAATATTGCGGGAGAGACTAAACTTACCGTTTAGCACCGAAGGAGCAAATCCTGACCCCCAGGACAAATCTCTCAGGTAAAAGGACCGCAATGGGACGCATCTCTGGAGAGAGCCATTGGCCACCAAAGGAGTTAAACACTCTCAGGTAAAAGGACAGAGGAAAATAGGAACCAGCCTATTTTTCCCGTTCCTTTTTTTATTGGCGAAAAATAGGATTGCTGCTAGAAATCGCTGCGCTTTCAGGGGAACAGCCACATCCCCACTCGGGCAAACAAGGAGGGAGCAACCGGAAGCAAACAGCAAAAAATAAGGACTCACTGAAAAATGTAAGCGTTTTTTTCGTTGGAAGTAACTTAATGATGTATTTATTCTGTACAGCTATGTTACTATGAGAATTATAAAGAACCATAAACTTTTGTGAAGAAAAAGTCGTCGAGCAAGTAGTTGTCTTTCCAAGTAACTGTGCAGAATCAGACAGAGAGAAAGAGGGGGATCACATGGAACAACAAAAATTGGCGAGAGGTCTGAAAAACAGACACGTTCAACTCATCGCAATCGGTGGAGCCATTGGTACCGGACTATTTCTGGGTGCGGGAAAATCCATTCACCTCGCCGGGCCATCCATTTTGTTTGCGTACCTGATTACTGGGATTATTTGCTTTTTGATCATGCGCTCGCTCGGCGAACTTCTCCTGAGCAACCTGAACTATCATTCCTTCGTCGACTTCGTAAAAGACTACCTCGGAAACATGGCTGCGTTCGTCACAGGCTGGACGTATTGGTTTTGCTGGATTTCGATTGCCATGGCCGATTTGACGGCTGTCGGCTTGTACACACAGTATTGGTTTCCGGGAGTGCCGCAATGGATGCCGGGGTTGATTGCCCTCGTAATTTTACTTTTCATGAACCTGGCAACCGTGAAGCTGTTCGGAGAAATGGAGTTTTGGTTCGCGCTGGTAAAAGTCATCGCGATTCTCGCCTTGATCGTCGTCGGTATCGTCATGATCGTCAAAGGCTTCTCCACCAACTCCGGCGCTTCCAGCTTCACGAACTTGTGGAGCCATGGCGGGATGTTCCCGAACGGAATCAACGGCTTCTTACTTTCGTTCCAGATGGTCGTCTTCGCGTTCGTCGGCATTGAGCTGGTCGGGCTGACTGCCGGAGAGACAGAAAATCCTGAGCGCGTCATTCCAAAAGCGATCAACAACATTCCGATCCGCGTCTTGCTGTTCTATGTCGGTGCGCTGATCGTGATTATGAGCATCTACCCATGGAGTGCGATCGTTCCGACAGAAAGCCCGTTCGTGCAAGTGTTTGCCGCAATCGGAATTGCTGCCGCTGCGGGAATCGTCAACTTTGTCGTACTGACCTCCGCCGCTTCGGCATGTAACAGCGCCGTCTTCAGTACAAGCCGAATGGTCTACTCTTTGGGCAGAGAACAAAACGCGCCTGCGGCCATGACCAAGCTCACGACTCGCCAAGTTCCTGCCAATGCCCTGTTCTTCTCTACCGTCGTCATTCTCATCGCCGTTGTATTGAACTACATTATGCCAGAAGGCGTCTTCACGCTGATCACGAGTGTCTCGACGGTTTGCTTCCTGTTCATCTGGGGCATTACGGTCATTTGCCACCTGAAATACCGCAAGACAAGACCAGAGCTGGCAGCGCAAAACAAATTCAAAATGCCGCTCTATCCGTTTGCCAATTACTTGATTCTCGCTTTTCTCGCGTTCATTCTCGTCGTGCTCGCACTTGCTGAAGACACGCGCGTTGCCTTGTTCATCACACCTGTCTGGTTCATCATGCTCGTGGTGATTTACAAGCTGCGCAAAGCGAAAGTCGATCAGGTCAAAATTGCCGAAAACTCGTAAGCGGTAAGCGACACAACCAAAAACCACATGCATGAACGAATGTGGCTGCATGAGTAAAACAAACATCCCGCGATGGCGTCAGGCGCTCGCGGGATGTTTTCCTATTCGTTCAACTCCGGTTCGCTGCCGATGTGCAGCTGCCACTTTTTCATCTTCTGGACGAGCGCACTTTGGCTGATCCCAAGCGCTTCTGCTGCCAATCTGGTCGTCCGGTGCGTCTGGATCGCTTGGCTGATCATGCTGCGCTCCAGTCGTGCCACCGCATCGCGCAACGACGTCGGCTCCGCTTGCGGAAACACCTGTTGCAAAAAGCCGGGCAAATCTCCCACGTCAATCGTGTTGTGAAAAGTCGTGACAACCAGCCGCTCGACCAGGTTCGCCAGCTCCCGGATGTTCCCCGGCCAACTGTAGTTGGTCAGCCACTCGTAACACTCCAGCGTCATCGTTTTTTGCTCGTTGTACTTTTCGTTGAATTTTTCCAGATAGGACTCAAGCAGCGGGACAATCTCTTCCCGGCGCTGCCGCAGCGGTGGAACCTCGAAAGTGACGATGTTCAGCCGATAGTACAAATCCTCGCGGAACAACCCTTCCCGCACCAGCGTAGCCAAATCCCGATGAGTCGCCGTGATGATCCGCACATCTACATGCCGCACTTGCGTGGAGCCGACGCGCATGAATTTGCTCTCCTCCACGACCTTCAACAGCTTGACTTGCAGCTCCAGCGGCAGATCGCCAATCTCGTCGAGAAAAAGCGTACCGCGATGGGCGCTTTCCAAAATGCCGACCTTGCCTTGCTTGAGCGCTCCCGTAAACGCACCCGGCTCGTAACCAAACAGCTCAGCCTCCACCAGATGGCCCGGGATTGCCGCGCAGTTCAACTCCATAAAAATTTCGTTGGCTCGACTGCTCCTGGCGTGGATGTATTTCGCAATCATGCTTTTCCCTACACCCGTCTCGCCCTGCAACAAAATTTTTGCATCTGTCTTGGCGACTTTGTCAGCCAGGCGGAAAAGCGAGCGCGTCGCTGGCCCGAGCACAACATCTTCCAGCCCCATCTGATCGGCAGGGGGCACATCGCTTTGCAGCAGCTTTTGACTATCCAGCTCGTGCTTCAAGCGAATCAGCTCGGTGATGTCCCGGACACTGCTGATGATGTATAAAATCTCGCCTGCGGACGACAGCACAGGCGTCGCGGAAACGATGATTTTGCGGCTGTTGCGTATCGTCTGGATCAGCGTCACGGGCCTTCGCGTGCGGATCGTCTCCAGCGAAGCGGACACGGAGATCATGCCTTGCTTGATCAAATCGCCCATATGCTTGCCGATGACCTCTTCTTCGCGAATCCCGGTAATGCGCTGGTACGCCTGGTTGATGAACAAAGTAATGCCTGCTCCGTCTGTAATGTACACGCCGTCATACAGCGCATTGAACACGATTTGGCAAATCGGACTCTCGAAAAAAGCGTGAAGCTGCGCCTGCGAGCTTGCCTGCCGCTTTCGATCCGGCAAGCTCACTTCCGGCACCACGTACTCGACAATCGGCCGCGTCAATTCCCCGCGATGAATCGCATGGGCGATCGCTTCTACCGTCAAATAGCCGATAAATTCGTCTTCTTCACTGTATACTTCCTGCACTTCGTTCCGGTCTGGCGTAAAATGGGCGACGGCTTCCTCGACCGTCATCGTTGGACGCAATGGATGCATGTGCGATTCTCTCCATGATGTCATGACCTGATCTCGCTCTCTTCAAATGGTTCCAATATTCCTTCGATCTTTATTCCTTGCTTGCGTTTGAGAAAAGCCATAAAAGGAAAATAAGAAATAAGACTGATAACCGCGGCGCCAAAAGTATAGACGATGACAGTGCCTGCCGCATTCGCCAGGCCGGCAAGCAAGCTGTCCCACATGCCGCTTGCTCCTGAATGTCCCTCTGTGGCACGCATCAAAAACAGAAAAAGCAGTTGAACAAGTCCGATCAAGAGACCCAGTGAAAAACCGGCTCCCACACATAGTTTGAGGTAGGAAGATATTTTCAAGTATTTCACTTTCCATACGGTGTACATGACTGTCACCCCTTCCTCTCTATTTTACTAGATGAATCGGGAGCAAGCCGCGCTTTTTCCGGAAGATTTTGAGATTTGTGTTGTAAAATGAAAACAACGTACATCACAGATTGCGAGGTCGTTCATGAAAACTTTTCACGTCAGCCATGCCCGAAAACTGACCATTCTCATCCTCCTGATCATCGTGGTCGCCTTCTCCCTGTCCGGCTACATTATGCGCTCCCAAACCAACCGGATCATGAAAGTCGAGATTGAGAACAAGCTGACCCTGCAAAGCCAGGCTCTGGCCGAACGGATGGACGCTTTCTTTGCGCAAAAAGCGTTGCTGATCAGGCAAATGAGCACCAACCAGGCAATCTTGCGCTACCTGCAAACCGTGCAGACGCGAGAGCATGCCTTCACCAGCCCGCATTACTTGGACGTAGCGACCGCATTGGACGGCATCCAGCGGCTGGACCACAACCTGGGCCTTGTATGGGTTTCCAGCAATGCGGGCAACTTCACGATCGGCAACACCGACACGCTCTCAGGAAAAGACTGGTCGCTCACCAAACGCCCCTGGTATCCAGACGCCGTCCGTTCCAATGACGTCGTTTTTTCCGAGCCGTACGCCGATTATCTCACGAAAAAAATGGTGACCAGCGGCACCATGAAGATTGAGGAAAACGAAAGGCTGCTGGGCTTCGTCGCCATCGATATTTTGCTCGACGACATTCCGCAAATGCTCGGCACGTACCCGATCGGGGAATCGGGCTACGCCATCCTGGTTTCCAAAGACGGAACGATCATGTACCATCCGAATCCGGAGCTTGTCAGCCGGCACAAGCTGACGGAACAACCAGGCGATCTGGCCAAAATCGGACAAAGCATGGTCGCTGGACAAAAAGGGTTGCAACTCGTCTCCATCGACGGCAACAACTATTACATCGGCTACTCCCCTGTCTCTTCCACGGGCTGGTCTGTCGCAGCCGTACTGCCTGCCAGCGAAGCGCTCGGACAATTGAACTCTGTACAAGACTTGTCCAGCCTGATTACCAAAGTTTCCATTTTCGTTCTGGTCAGTCTGCTCTCGCTTTTGCTGCACTTCATGTTAAAGGAACAGCGGCGGATTCAGGCCGAACTGCGGGCAGCCAAAGAAGAAGCGGAGGAAGCGAGCAAGGCGAAAACCGACTTTTTGGCGCGGATGAGTCACGAAATCCGCACCCCGCTCAACGGGATCATCGGACTGTCCCAACTGATGCAGAAAACGGTGATGACGGTGATGCAAAAAGATTACTTGGACAAGGTGCTGTCTTCCTCCCAAGTATTGCTGCGCCTCATTAACGAGATTCTCGACTTTTCCAAGATCGAGGCTGGCAAGCTGGAGCTGGAAAAGGCAAGCTTTGACCTCGACGATTTTGTCCGGCGGCTCTCGCACATGCTGAGCATTTACCTCGGGACGAAGCAAATCGAAATCATTCTCGATCTGCCGCCGAAAATGTTGCCCAAACTGATCGGGGACCAGCATCGGCTCGAGCAAGTGTTGCTCAATCTGTGCCACAACGCCATCAAGTTTACCGAGCAAGGATACGTCTCTGTGCGAATCACGCTGGAAAAAGAAGAAGGACGACTGCTGTACTTGCATTTTGCCGTAGAGGATACAGGCATCGGCATGTCGGAAGATCAGCTCGACAAGCTGTTTGAACCGTTCACACAGGCAGATGGCACGACGAGCAGAAAATACGGCGGCACAGGACTTGGTCTGGTCATCTCGCGCAGTCTCGTCGAGATGATGGGCGCCACTCTCGAAGTGACTAGCGCAATCGGCAAAGGAAGCTGCTTCTCCTTCACCCTCCCGTTTGAACACGCGCCTTGGCGGGAAAGCGAAAGCCCTGGCTCCATGCTGCCACCGGGCTACGAAGGCCAGCGTGTCCTGATTGTGGAAAATCACGACAAAATGCGAAGCAGCATGGCTGACATGTTGTTTGGCTTAAACTTTTCGCCTATTTGCGTCGCCACCTGGCGAGAGGCTTTCGAGCTGTTGGAACACGCTGAAGCGCACAACCCGTTTCGCTTTGTGTTCGTCGACATGGAAGCGGAAGACATGTACGGCGTAGAATCGTTGCAGCGGCTGCACGCGCTCGCCGAGCTATGCGACGCAGCGACAATTGCCATGACGACAGAGTACGGCCGCGACGAGCTGGCCTCCCTGGAGGAATCCGCCCAGCCTGACGCTGTTCTGATCAAGCCGATTAACCGGATGGATGTAGCGCGCGCGATACTGGGGGCACAGGAGCACAAGGAAACACATGTGACCGAGACTTTGCAGAAGCCGCAGTCCGCTCCTTACGAAAACGTCCTCTTCCCCGGATATCGCGGCAAAATTTTGCTGGCAGAGGACAACGAGATCAATCAGCTGGTAGCGGTCGAGTTCCTCCGGCGCGAAGGTTACGCTGTGACCGTTGCCAAAAACGGGCAAGAAGTGCTGGAGCTTTTGGAGACGAGAAAATGGGACCTGATTCTCATGGATGTCCACATGCCGGAGATGGACGGTTGTGAAGCGACGATCCGCATCCGCCAGCACAAACAGTACGCCAGCCTGCCCATTATTGCGATGACGGCGAGCGTCATTAAAGCCGAACACGACAATTGCTACCGTTCGGGGATGAACGGCGTCATTACCAAGCCGATTCATTTGGGCGAGATGAAGGAAACATTGAAGCGAGCAATTCCCGTACCTTGTCTGGATGTCTCGCTCGCACTGGAGCGACTGGATGGAAAAATCCCGATATACACGCAAATTCTCCGTTCATTCACTAAAGAATATTCGGATTTTACATCAAACCTCCAAACGGCGTTTCTCGCAGGAAACTTCCAGGAAGCAAGAAGAATGATTCACACTCTCAGTGGTGTTGCGGGAAATTTGTCTGCACAAAGATTGCTTCTTTTATCAAGAAAAATGGAGGCGCAGCTTTCTGCTTCTGTAAATCCGAACGATTATCAAGAATTTATGAGCGAGCTGGAATGGCAGTTGAACGAAGTGTTAGCGTTAGCAAACGAATGGCAAGAAACTCTGGCAATCTCCTAACATTTTTTTAGCATTTTTCATGAAATTAGGTCCATTCTCCTCGCTTTTTTGCTAAAATATGAGAAAAGTATTAGGAAAAAACGAAAAATTGCTAGCTCTTTCCCATTTTTACGAATAACTTTCTCCCAGAAAGAGTGAGGAATCTGATGTACAACCTATTGATTATCGAAGACGATCAGATTATGGGCGAAATGCTGGCCATGTATTTAACCGAAGAAGGCTATTCTGTAAAAATAGCGGATCATGGACAGAAAGGCTTGGACATGGCGCAATCATTTGCTCCGGATGTCATCCTCGTGGACATGATTCTGCCGGATATGAGCGGTACCAGGATATGCAGCGAGCTGCGCACCTTTTCCGTTGCTCCCATCCTGATTGTCTCGATGAAGACAGACGTATCCGATCGCGTAGAGGCTTTGCAAGCTGGAGCGGACGATTATATTTGCAAGCCTTTTTCCTTGCGAGAGATTTCCGCAAAAATCGGAGCCATGATCAGACGAACCCACCAATACCAACAGCCTGCTGCCCCAGAAAGCGGGGAACAGGCTGACACAGCAGTCGCGAGTTCCGAGAATACTTTCCTGCTCGATTTGGAGCGCAGGGCGATCTTTGTCAATCAGTTTCACGTCGAAACGACTTTTTCCGAATTTGAGATTATGCGTCTGTTCATTACAAATGAGGGAAAAGTATTCAGTCGGGAGGAATTGCTCTACGAACTGCGCGGTTTCGATTCTTTTGTGACAGATCGGGCCATCGATGTTCACATCGCCAACCTGCGCAAAAAAATCGAAGACAATCCGAAGGAACCGAAATACATCCGCACCGTTTGGGGTGTAGGATACAAGTTCGTTTCTAAAAACTAGCAGACAAATGGCATCGTCTCCTGCGAGATGGTGCTATTTTTTTGAGATTATTTCACACTATCCTAATACATAGACAGAAACTTATCTAATACATCCCGTGCATAATCAATCCCAGAAGAAATGGACGCAAAATGGAGGGTAAATAAAACATGGAGTTTACATCGTTACTGACGAGCGAGGATCTGGAGCACAAGCTGAGACTGGCCAATGATTTGCAAGAAGCAGTACGGCTTGAACAGCTGACTTTGCATTACCAACCGCAGTTCGAAACCGTCTCTGGCAACGTACGCGGTTTTGAAGCTTTGCTCAGATGGCACCATCCGCTCTTCGGACCGATCTCCCCTACGGAATTTATCCCGCTCGCCGAAGAGATCGGACTGATTTATTCCATCGGTGACTGGGTCATCCAGACCGCTTGCCAAAAAAACAAGCAAATTCAAGAAAAGTACATGCCCACTTCCGTCATGTCAGTCAACATCTCGGGCCTGCAATTGCAAGACTCTCTCTTCTTCGATCGGGTATGCGGCATTTTGCAGAAAACAGCTCTCTCCCCTCAATCATTGGAGCTGGAATTGACAGAACGGGACAGAATCTCGCTCAAGGACAGACGGATCGATACTTTGAAAAAATTCGCTAACCACGGCATCAAAATCGTATTGGATGATTTCGGGACGGAATACTCCTCGCTTGAATACATCACGACTCTCCCCCTCTCAACTATTAAAGTCGATCGGTCATTTGTCGCTCATATTGCCAATCATTATGAAGGAACGGTACTCGTCGAATGGATCATTTCACTGGCGCGCAAACTGGGGCTCACTGTCGTCGCTGAAGGCATCGAGACGTTTGAACAGCTCCATAGCCTGCAAAAGTGGAAATGTGATTTTGTGCAAGGCTTTCTGATCAGCAAACCGTTGCACGAAAGCGAGTTGCCCCTGTTTTTCCGCAAAGTAGAATGGAAGCAGGAAAACAAGTTTCTGCATACATGATGAAAAAGCTTCGGTTACCGAACCGAAGGCACCCTCCTCTCATTCAACCAGCTTTACCAATCGGCACAGATCATAGAGAGCATGGATTCCGCGCATTTGCCAGCAGTTGACCCGATGCAAATACTGCAAGGAGTCCGTGGCGATTTTTCTCGCCTCTAAAACATCGTCTTCCCTCATGTGAGCAATGGCATTTTTCAGCTCTACAACCGTTGGCGAATACACCTGCGCGCGCAACGCTTGCAAAAGCATAATTTTTCGGATATGCGAGCGATTGAACAACCGATAGCCATTTTGCGGATCGCGCGTGGTTGTAATCAGCCCTGTTTTCTCCCAATGGCGAATCGTCGAGCTGGGAAGCCCTGTTTTTCGGGAAGCTTCCTTGATCGTCAGCCACGCTTCGCCAGATTCTGCTTGCGTTTGCTTGCCATCCAGCTCGCAGAACATCCGCATGTTGCTTTCTGCCAGTTGCTTGTCCCGTTGCAAAAGGGCTTGCACCTCATTCACGCGCCATAGCGCCGCATCGAGCTGCCTTGCTTGAACGTTCCGCACAACTTCCGCAGTCACCTCCATCCCGAACCCGGGCGACATAGCCTGTATACAAGTAAAATAGGCAACGTGCTCGGCGGTATACAAACGATAGCCGCCCGCAGACCGTTCCACTGGCGGAACAAGTCCTTGCGCTTCGTAGTTGCGCAAGGCGCTTGTGCTCAGCTTCAATTTTCGCGCAATGTCAATCGGCCGCATTTTTCCGTGGACCCCTCTCTTCATTTGTTCCTGGTTTAAAGCTCGCTTATAACGTTTGAGCAACTCTCCCCTATTTATTCAACAAAACTTCTGACCAAACCTTCGAATTAGCATCCATGTTGTAAGATGAAAAGGAAAAATGTCCTCGTTAGTGATGCGCATATCGAAGGAGGGGTTTCCCATCGTCTTTGACCTGTTGGAAATGGAATTTGAACGCCAAGTTACCAATCTCGTTGCAAAAGGGTATCCTGGCATTGCCCGGATGACAGAGAGCGCATTCCGCAAGCAACTGGAACCGTTGAAGGACAAAGCAGCCTCGCTTCCTCCGTGGACGAATGAGACGGAACTGCCTGAAGGCTATGCTCCTTTTGCCCTCGTCGTAAAAAGCGAGTGGGTCGACAGCAGCCGTGCCATCCAACTCGTGGAGCGCCAGAAAAAGGCAGGCTTTAGCGTCATGGATGAGCAGGATATGTGCCGCTTCAAGCCGATCGATGGAATCGCGTTGCCTGCCGGAGTCGCCTATCTTTTGGCTGACATTGATACCGGACGACAAACGCTCAACGTCACGCCGAACGACGCCCTGCCCCGCCTTTTGGCCCAAGGGCGCTCTCCGCTTACTCTGGAGGAAGGCATTGCCCTCGTTACCCACTTTCCTGAGCTGTTGAAAAAGAACAACGGTTTTTCCCTGCTCGGCTCCCGTTGTGGCGATCGGCGCGTAACGGCCCTGTGGATCAGTCAAGGCAAGCCGAAGCTCGGATGGTGCTGGGCAGGTAACCCGCATACGTGGCTAGGCTCAGCCTCATGTCTGGAGCGCATAGGAACGGACAACATCGCAAACGAAAAAAACCTTGAAGGCAGCTTTAAGGTTTGCTCCCACAACAGCTAACGGTTTTACTTTAGCGTAACTCCGTTGATGACGTGCGCTTCCACCTGGGCAATGCTTTTTCGCTACTGTCGCGTGCGGAACTCCCGCAAGGCTGCGCAGTTCATCTGCATCGGTCGCAAGCGCCTTTTGCAGCTGCTCAGCCCGCATTTTCCGACCTCCATCACGAACCGGACTGGATCGCTACACGCCAAGAGCGCTTGGGAACGATTCTCCTTTGTTGCTTCCATCTTCCCGTCCACACTCGGCGAATGCAAGAAAACCGCGATGCGCGATGTGCTTTTCGCAAGCGATTATTTCCAGCCAAAAAAGGGGATGCCTCATGCATCCCCCTTTTTGCTATACCATCATTTTGCAAATATCGTTCGTGAACGCGACCGGATCTTCAATCGGCAAGCCTTCGATCAGCAGCGCCTGATGGTAAAGCACCGCTGTGTACAAATTCACTTTTTCCTTGTCTTGACCGAAAGCGGCCTTCAGCGACTGGAACACGTCATGGTTCACGTTGATCTCCAGCACCTTTTGCGCCTTCACGCCTTGGCTGTTCGGCATGGCGTTCAGCACTTTTTCCATCTCGATCGTGACATCTCCTTCTGTCGACAGGCAGACTGGATGGGATTTGAGACGCTTGGATGCTTTTACGCTTGCAACTTTGCCTTCGAGCAGGCTCTTCATGTAAGCGAACAGCTCCTGGTTGTCTTCATTTTCAGCGTCTGCCGCCTTGTCCTGCTCGTCCGGTTCAATTCCCAGATCGGCGCTGGAGACGGAACGGAACTCCTTGTCCTTGTAGGTGCGCAGCATCTTGATCGCGAACTCATCGATATCCTCTGTGAAGTAAAGGATTTCATAGCCTTTGTCGGATACCAGCTCGGTTTGCGGCAGTTTTTCGATGCGCTCGTTGGATTCCCCTGTCGCATAGTAGATGTACTTCTGGTCTTCCGGCATTCTCTCGACGTACTCGGCCAGCGTCACCAGCTTTTTCTCTTTGGAAGAGTAGAACATGAGCAAGTCCTGAAGCGTGTCCTTGTGTGTGCCAAAATCGCTGTATACGCCGTATTTCAGCTGTCTGCCGAACGCTTCGTAAAACTTTTCGTACTTCTCCCGCTCATTTTTTTGCATGCTTTGCAGTTGGCCCTTGATTTTGCTGGAGATGTTTTTCGCGATCAGCTTCAACTGGCGGTCATGCTGCAGCATTTCCCTGGAAATGTTGAGAGACAGGCTTTCCGAATCGACCATCCCTTTGACGAAGCTGAAGTAATCTGGCAGCAGGTCGGCACATTTGTTCATGATCAGTACACCATTGGCGTACAGCTCCAGACCTTTTTCATACTCTTTGGAGTAGTAGTCGAACGGAATGCTTTCCGGGATGTACAAAATCGCCTGATAGACGACCGCTCCATCCGCGCTGACGTGAACATGCGCAAGCGGCTTGTCGAAACCGTAATGCTTGCTTACATAAAACTGTTCGTAGTCTTCGTCAGTCAGCTCGTTTTTGTTCTTGCGCCAGATCGGCACCATGCTGTTGACCGTCTGCTCTTCTTGCACTTCCTCAAACTCGCTGTCGCTGCCTTCTTTCGGCTGATGCTTCGTCACGTCCATCTTGATCGGGTAGCGAATGAAGTCCGAGTATTTTTTGATAATCGCCTTCAAGCGATACTCTTCCAAAAACTCATCGTAGCGTTCTTCTTCCGTATTCTCTTTGATTTTGAGAGTGATCGTAGTACCGACCTCATCTTTTGCATAAGGCTCGATGGTATAGCCATCGGTTCCGCTGGATTGCCACTTGTAGCCTGTGTCTGCCCCCAGCGCTTTGCTCGTGACCGTTACCACGTCAGCGACCATGAAGGCAGAGTAGAAGCCCACCCCGAATTGCCCGATAATATTGTAGCCGTCTTTGGCATCGTTTTCTTTTTTGAAGGCAAGGGAACCGCTTTTGGCGATCACGCCCAGGTTGTTTTCCAGCTCTTCAGCGGTCATGCCGATTCCCGTATCGGTAATCGTCAATTCGCGGGCAGCCTTGTCCACGCTAATTTTAATGAAGTAATTGTCTTTATCGAACACCAGCTGATCATCCGTCAGCGAGCGGTAATAGATTTTGTCAATCGCATCGCTTGCGTTGGAAATCAGCTCACGCAGGAAAATCTCTTTTTGCGTGTAAATGGAGTGGATCATCATTTCCAACAGTCGCGTCGATTCAGCCTGAAACTGCTTTTTTTCCATCGGCCATTCTCCCTTCTATTTTGCCACACACAATTGTTAGCACTCTCACCGCGAGAGTGCTATCCACTATTTTTATAACAGTCCTAGATTTTTCTGTCAATATACCGCCCCTGTTTTTTGTAAATTATTCCCTGATCGCCGCACAAGCTTTTTGCCCAAAAGACCAAAAGAAAAAGGACCATCGTTCTCAATGGTCCCTTCTCTCTTTCCCTACTCTGCTTTTGCATGAGCCGCATACGCCTCGGCTGCGATCGCCAGAAAATAGGCAAGTCCTGTCTGCTGCCCCTCCAGCATCTGCAAATGGAAGTCGTCTTGCAGGAAAAACCGAGTCTGTCCGGCAAACTCGTACGGAGTAAGCGAATGCCCGTGCTCATGCATAAAGCGCAGATGCTCCCCGATCAACTGATGCAGCTTCGCATCCGTATGCTTGACTCCATCGCGCAATGCGGCAGCCATCTGCGCCATGAACCGTTCGGCTTCCTGCGCTTGTTCATTCATCTTCGCCACGTCGATGGAAGCTTCCTGTGCCAGATCGTATCCGTACGTTTCCTGCAAATGCTCGCTTTGCTCCTGCAGAGCTGCTCTCCACTCTTCCTCACTGCTGAACCCTTGAAACATCGCTTGGTTATCCATTCCTTTTCCTCCTCGCAGGCACGCCAGCGTTTCTTGCAGCGTGCGTATGACCTCTTCCAACCTGCTTTGTCGTTCCAAAAGCTGCTGTTCCTGTTCTTGCAACACAAGCTCTCGCTCCGGCTCTCCATCAAGCAGCTCGCGAATTTTTTGCAGCGGAAAATCCAGTTCGCGGTAAAACAAAATTTGCTGCAAACGCGCAAGCTCTTTGTCGCCGTACAGCCGATAGCCCGCTTCACTGATCTCGCCCGGAATGAGCAGGCCAATCCGGTGGTAATGGTGCAACGTCTTGATCGTCACGCGGGAAAGCTCCGCTACTTCCTTAACTGTGTACAGCACGCTGTCCGCCCTCCTTTCCCCTCTAGTGTAAAGACTCCCCCAAGCGGAGAGTCCAGCGTTTTTTTCATAAAAAAAGCCCCCGCAAACAGCCGCGAGGGTTGAAAAAGGTGGTTAACAGTGTATGGTAATCAGTTTTTCCAAATTTTCCATTCCTATACTTGCAGGCTCGCTGCCAAATCTGCTTTGCCATCAGTTGGCAGCCATTTCTACCGATACAGATCAGCCTTTTTGCCTTTGCAGCCCGCTTTCCTGTTCAAGCAGCCTTTGGACATTCAGCCTGAGTTGGCAGCAGTCTTTTTACATGCTTGATTCTCGGCGTGTTTCAGACAGGGGTCGTCTCGCGCCTGCTCTTGCTTTATCCGACTATCCGACCGCAACCAGATCAAGCACCGCAGCGTTGACCCCGTTCAAAAACGCAAGGGCGCTCGCTTTGATAATATCGGTATCCATCGCCCGACCGGAGTACGTTTTCCCCATGTACTCGATGCGAATATTGACACGGCCTACAGCGTCTTTGCCGCGGGAAATGCTGTTGATCTTGTAATCCTTCAGGTGGACATCCAGCCCGACCAACGTTTTGATCACGTCGTACAACGCTTCGATCGGCCCTTCGCCTACTGCGCTGCCTTTCAGCATTTCCTCGCCTTTTTTCAGCTTGACCGTCGCAGTCGGGTACAAATCGTTGCTGACGACCTGGAACGACTCCAGCTCATACAGATGCTTGCTGCTATCTGCGAGCGTGCGGTGATTCGCCACCAAATAAAATACGTCGTGGTCGTACACTTCTTTTTTGGCGTCTGCCAGCTCCAGGAACTTGGCGAACAACACCTCGAAATCAGCCGCGTCGTTCGTTTCAAAGCCGAGCTTCTCAACAGCATTTTTAAAAGCGTGGCGCCCAGAACGCGCTGTCAAAATCAGCTCCATGCTGTCTGCCCCGACTTCTTCCGGCGACATGATTTCGTACACTTGCTTATCTTTCAAAAGACCGTCCTGGTGAATACCCGACGAATGGGCAAAAGCATTCGCGCCCGTAATCGCCTTGTTCACCTGCACATCCAGACCAGTCAAATGGCTCACCAGCATCGAGGTGCGCAGCAACTCCTTCGTGTTAATGTTCGTATGGCACTGGTAAAAATTCTCGCGCACCTTCATCCCCATCACGACTTCCTCCAACGAGGCATTTCCGGCACGTTCCCCGAGTCCGTTGATGGTACACTCGACTTTTTCCGCTCCGTTTTTGATCGCGGCGAGCGTGTTGGCCGTAGCCATGCCCAAATCGTTATGACAGTGGACGCTCAGGATGACATCCGGGTTGAGGTTTTTCAAGCGGTCGTTGATGCGGCGGATCAAATCGCCGAACTCATCCGGCACCGCGTAGCCCACCGTATCCGGGACGTTGATCATCGTCGCTCCCGCTTTGACGACGGCTTCAATCGTACTCCACAAATATTCAAAATCGGACCGCGATGCATCCTCAGTCGAATACTGAACGTGCGGCAGCAATGTTTTGGCGTAGCGTACTGCCTCCACGCCCATTTCCATGACGGCGTCCTTGGAGCGGTTGAACTTCTTCTCTACGTGAATGTTGGACGTTCCCAAAACGATGTGGATGAGCGGGTCCTGGGCGATCTTGACACTTTCGTACACCGCATCGATGTCGCTTTTCACGGCACGGGCCAAAGCCGTAATCGACACGCTGTCACCGACACTGCGGGCAATCTCCTGCACCGCGCGAAAATCTCCCTCGGACGAAGCCGGAAAGCCCGCCTCGATGATGTCCACCCGCAATTTTTTGAGCTGTTGGGCGATCTCGATTTTTTGCTGGACGTTCAACTTCGCTCCCGGCACTTGTTCTCCATCACGCAGCGTTGTATCAAACACGATAATTTTACGGCTCATTTTCTGTTCCTCCCCAAAATGGTTTGTTTTTGCAACTCGATTTATGGAAAGCGGGGCCGGCTAAACCCGGTCTTCAGCCAGCAAAACGGTCATGACCCGTTTTATTGATCACTCGCAATCAACATCCGCTTTTCTAAAAAAACGTCGCGACGTTTTTCACGCAAAAAAACCTCGTCTCTGCGCATAGAGACGAGGTTGAACTCGCGGTACCACTCTAATTCATTTCCAAATAGCGGAAACGATCTTTTTCGATGGCCATCACCATCTATCCCTGTAACGGTGGAACTCCGGCTTACCCTACATTGTCAGGCAGCTGTTCATAGACGAGTTCGAAATAAACGACATTGCCGTTTCACACCACCCAACGGCTCTCTGAAAAGTCTTTTTATTTCTACTATTTCTAATCGCAACATTTGTTTTATCATTTTTTGTAATTATATGGGCAGAAAAATGCCACTGTCAACAAGCAAAATGCTGGAGGATCGATCAAACATTTTTGATTGAAGAAAATAAAGCGAGAACAATCTGGCGGACAAATCGAAAAAACGCCTCCGCAAAGAAGGCGCTCGCTTTTGTCGCTGCTAAATCGTTTCCCTGTTCGACTCGCGCGTACGGTCGCGGGCAAATTCCCTTTTTTCCGCTTCCATCCCTTCCGCAAACAGCCATCTCAGGGCATGGATAAACTTCATGGCAAAGAAAAAGCTGTCGTGCGTGCCGAGCGGATCTGTCTCGAATTTCACGTTTTGCTCCGGGAAGCCTTTGTCCAGCAAGATGCGGTACGCTGCTTTCGTCTGTGCGACCATTTCCGCTTGAATCGTCGTCTTGTGGATGCCTTCCAGCTCGCCCACGTACATGTACAGCCGATGATCGGCAGCGGGAAGCGGTGTTTCCTGCATGTGCTTGACGTAGCCCTCATACCAGAAGGAGGCGGACAGCCAGGCGCTTTTGCCAAATGTATCGGATCGCAAATAATAGGCGTGCGCACTGACCAGACCCCCGAACGAACATCCGGCGATTGCCGTGTGCTCCGGTTCAGGCATCGTCGCATAATGCGCGTCGATATATGGCTTGATCTGATCGGCAAGCACTTGAATGTAATCGTTCGCTCCACCGCCAAACAACACTCCGCCAGGCACCAGCGTGTCTGCCGGCCACGGCGTGTATTCATAATTGCGGTCGTGCGGCGTGATTCCGACAAAAATCAGTTCCGGCAGCTGCTTTGTGATGAACAGATGATCGAGGTAATTAAACGCATTCAGGACGACATTTCCCCCGTCCTGCACATAAATAGCCGGATATCGCTTCGCGCCTTCTGCATAGCTGTTCGGCAAATAAATGGTCAGTTCAAAATCCGCTACTTTTTCCTTGATGATTCGATGTTGCTGCATTTTTGCACCTCTCTCCCACTCATTCCTATCAAATTATAAGGAGTAGGGCAGCGAGTTGCCATGTACTAAATCCAGATCGGAGATGGACAAAACGCCAAAAACCGCTTGCCTGAGCTTGCCCGCCAACCTTCGCGCCCAAAAATCCCTCGCTCACGCCCCCACCTCTATCGTCGCCACTCTCCCCTGTCGATTTATTCGTCTCGTTAATTCCCTTATTGACACTCGGAATTATAACGCATAAAGTAATGGTATAACAAATCCTTCCAACAAGTTGCAGGCAGACATGCAAAAACCGGACAACCTCTGGACGCCCTGGCGCCTGGCAAGATTCGTCTTGGCAGACAAGGACTTGTTGCCGAAGGATTCGGGCGAAAATTCCAAAAACGTTGATGAGGTGGGCGCATGGCAAACGACTTGATCCAAGCAATCCAACTGCTGAAAGAGAAAGAATGGGTAGACTTGACTCATACATTCGGCCCGGAATCACCGCATTTTTCTGCCTTTGAATCAGCCGAGTTCAAAACGCTGTTTACGCATGACGACGGCTTTTTCTCGCAAAGCTTCACTTTTGCCGGACAGTACGGCACGCACCTGGATGCGCCGATCCACTTTGTGCGCGACAAGCGGTACCTGGACGAGCTGGACTTGAAGGAACTCGTGTTGCCCCTCGTCGTCATCGACAAATCGAAGGAAGCCGAAGCAAACAACGACTACAGCCTGACGATAGAAGATATTTTGCAATTCGAAGCCGAGCACGGCAAAATCGAGAGCGGCAGCTTCGTCGCCCTGCGCACGGACTGGAGCAAGCGCTGGCCCGATGTGGCGGCGTTCAACAACAAAGATGCAGATGGCAACAACCACGCTCCCGGCTGGGGCCTGGACGCCTTGAAGTTCTTGTTTGAAGAACGGCAAATCAAAGCCGTCGGCCACGAAACATTCGACACCGACGCCAGCGTGGACTTCCAGAAAAACGGCGCGCTGCTTGGCGAGTATTACGTGCTGGCACAAGATACATACCAGGTCGAGCTGCTGAAAAACCTGGACAAGCTGCCAGCCAAAGGCGCCGTCATCGTCAACATTACCCCCAAACCGGAAAAAGCGTCCGGATTCCCGGTGCGTTCGTTTGCGATTTTGCCTTAGTTTTTCCAAACAAAAAAGGACAGTCCGCAGTCAAATTTGACTTAGGACTGTCTTCTTTTATCGCCTACTTTTTGTCCTACTTATTTTTAGTGGATACTCCTCTGATTTCTAAATAGGAACCTAAAAACCACGCCATAAAGCCCAGAATGCACCAATAAAGAACAGACCAAAATTCAAAGTCCCAAATATACAACCAGAATGCGAATACTATTTCGCACACAATGATTCCGAATGCATTGCCATGCTCTCTCAAATGTTTGTACGACTCTATATAATCTTTAATTTGATCATCCTTCTGTTCCTCAGATAAGCTTTCTTTATTTAGGTGTGTTTCGCCCGTCGTTACTCTCATTTTAAGAACGCTTGATTTTCTTGCTATATCCTCATTATTCGTTCTGAATTTGCTTAATTTCTCATAAAACTCCTGAATGAGACGAGAACTAAATAATAGTAAGAGAATTAATCCTACAATGATACTTATTGCAATGAGGTGCTTGTTATTTCTCCAATGATCCGCGTATTTCCCGTCCATTAACATAGGAGTAAATATCCAAGAAATGTACGACAAGAAACCTACAAAAAATACTATTCCTACGTATTTTGTCCATGATTTTGGAGGATAAAAAAATATTAATGACCTAATTCCATGCAAAATCAAAATCAGCATACTGGAAAAATACATATACAAAAATCCGGAGACTGCCAAAATAATCGCAGCCAAGATGGGAAAACCTGTCTCTGTTATCTCTATGTTTTCATTTTTCGCATCAATCAAATGATTACTCCCTATGGTTTTTAAAAGACTGTTCGCATCATCAACGCCCAGACCATAAGTCGTACTAAACAACAAGCTTTTCACATCATCTTTTATACTTTGACAGCCAGCAACATCGCACTCTGCACATAGAAAATCTGATTTGGGATAAAAAGCTTTCGTTATCAGCCCATCATAATTAATCACCAAATAAAACAAAATCACAATCCCAAAAATCGTGCCCAGCAAGTAGCGCACCAAATAAAACTCCCAAAACCGCGTCCCTCCCATGCTCCCCTCCATACTCTTTTTTCCATTTTCCATCCCGCTACACTCAACAATCATGCAAATTACCAAATATTGTACCATACTCCCAGGACTTTTGATCCAAAAAAAGAACCCCCAGTCAACCATCTGGGGGTTCCGCACTCTATTAACCTTGCTGCCTCGTCGGCGCCAGCGCTATTTCTCGGATGTTGACACTTTGCGGCTGGCTGAAGGCGAAGTAGATCGTCTCCGCTACTGTTCTTGGATCGAGGCCGCCTTCAATCGACTGTTTCCAATCGGTGTAATTCTCCTTGATCGTCTCATCGGTCGTGTAGCTCAACAGTTCCGTCTCGACAACGCCGGGGGCGATCGTCATGACGCGGACGTTGTGCTTCGCTACTTCTTCCCGCACGTTTTCGCTGATGGAATGAACGGCGAACTTCGTGCCAACGTAAGCCGCATGGTCCGCGAACGTTTTTTTGCCCGCAATCGAGCTGATGTTGATGATCGTTCCTGTCTTGCGCTCGATCATGGATGGAAGCACGGCCTGCATGCCGTTCAACACGCCAATGACATTGACCGCGTACATGTCCTTCCATTCACTGCTGTCCTGGGAACTGATATCGCCCAGGAGCATCCGTCCTGCATTGTTGACGATCGCCTCTACCGGACCAAATCGTGCCTCTGCATCGGCAATCGCCTGCTTCAACGCTGGCTCGTCAGTCACGTCAACCTGCGCCTTGATGATATTGGCTCCCTGAAATTCCTCCAGCCGCTCCACCCGTCTCGCGATCAAAAGCACGTTGAATCCTTTTTCAATAAACAAAGCAGCGGTCGCTTTGCCGATCCCGGAAGAAGCCCCGGTTACTGCTACAAATCCCGTTTTCATTCCTGTCTCCCTCTCTCCCTATCGCTTCGTGTTTCATGGTAAAGTGAGTATAAAAGGAATGCCCGCGCTTCGCTAGTAAGCACTTTGAAGTGAGCTAGTAACCTTGAGGTAAGAAAGGACGCAGCCATGACGAAGAAAAAGTACCTGAACGAATTTGACGCCACCCTGCAAATCATCCAGGGTAAGTGGAAAGTCATGATTCTTTACGAGCTGTATGAAAACTCTCCCAGACGCTTCGGGGAGCTGCACCGCTACATCCGGGATATTTCGCACAAAACATTGACCAATCAATTAAGAGAGCTGGAAGAAGACGGCCTGGTAATTCGAACCGTCTACCCCGAAGTTCCGCCGCGCGTCGAATACGCGCTGACTGCAAAAGGACTCTCGCTCATCCCGCTTTTGGAAATGATTTGCGACTGGGGAATTGCGCACGTCGATCACGGGCAAATGGAGCGTCTGCTCTGCGACGAAACAGAAGAAAAGTGACGCAGGGCGCTCTCGCTGCTACCTTTACCCCTTTCTGGAATGCTGCAAAATTCCGCCAAGGACGGCAGCCCAATCGCCATACGGCAGCTCGTGCCCTGTCCCTTCCAGCGTCAGCAGCTCAGCTCCGGGAATCGCCCGAGCAAGCGCCACTCCATGCGGATACGGAATGATCGGGTCCTCTGTGCCATGAATGACCAAAGTAGGCACCGCGATTTCTTCCGTCCGGGCCAAATAAGCTTCGCAGCCTGTGATCAGGGCATGATTGTTGATGTTTGCCATCTTGCGGCTTCTTTTAAATTCCGCCGCTGCCAGCTCTCGCGTGCGCTTCTCATCCAGCGGATACTTGGAGCCGACGAGCACTTCGCACCTTGCAATGCAAAACGCAATCACCGCCTGCTCATTCGCCCAGTCGACCTCTTGCGCATTGCTGAAAAATTGCATCACCTTGTCTTCCATCGGCGGCAAATCAGGAGCGAAATTAGACGTTGCCAGCAAACTGATCGCCTGCACCCTCTCCGGGTTTCGCAAAGCGATCATCTGGGTAATAATCCCTCCCATCGACATGCCGACGATGTGCGCCCGCTCGATTTTGTAAGCGTCCAGGATGCAGATCGCATCGTCCGCCATGTCCTCGAACGTATACCCCGGATTGCCAAGCTCAAAAGTCGTGGAGCGCCCGACATCGCGATTGTCGTAGCGAATGACAAACCGTCCTGCATCCGCCAGCCGCTGGCAAAACTCTTCCTCCCACCAAACCAGTGACGCCTGAGCGCCCATAATCAGCAAAATAGCCGGATCAGCGGGGTTCCCAAAGCTCTCCGTGCAAATCTCCGCGTTCTTCACCTTCACCATTTGTTCAGTCATTCGTACATCTCCCTTCAAAGTCCGTGTTATCATTAGCTCGCTTGGCTGCTACGAGAGCCAGTCAGTATGGCTCGCCGCCTCTGCCAAGCCTGCACAGTTGTTTCGCTTCGCTCATCACATTTTGCCAACAAAAAAACACAGGCTGGTTGCCTGTGCTTGTGTAATCGAAACATACAAAGAAAAAGAACCGCGCAAAAAACACCCTGCTTTCCGCGCACGATGACAACAGCCACGAGAAAATGGCCGTTCCGTTCTCTTTTCCATTGTTTGTTGTTTTCCAGGGCAAACAAGTGCCGCATTCACCTGCTTTTCACGCGTTTTCACACGCTTACGCACTTGCGCCCTGCAAACAGGTTACCTGAATGGCAAACCATTTTTCGATTACCGTATGCACACAACATAGCCTTTTTGTGCTATTCAAAATCATTGTGCCAGGAATCCAATCGAAAAATTAATTTGCCACACGTAACCCTCCGTTCCATTCAAGTGCCTACAGCTTATCATGCGCTGCTTTTGACTGTCAATAACTGGTGCTCGCCCAGCGATTGGCTTCCTTAGCTCGTTCCTTTTCAGCTACGCAGTAACTCTCCAATCGCTTCGTTCTTTGTTGCCCATCCAACAGCCCATTCCTTCGCGTGCTACGCAGTAATTCTCCAGCCGCTTGTTCTTTGCTGCAGCTCCCACAGCCGCGCGTAAAGCCCGCCTTTTTCCAGCAGCTCCTGGTGACGCCCCTGCTCCACGACTTTCCCCTCTTCCAGCACGATGATATTGTCCGCATTCACGACTGTTTTCAGCCGATGAGCGATCATGATGACCGTGCGCCCTTTGACCAGACGGCCGATCGCCTGCTGCATGACCGCTTCATTTTCCGGATCGAGAGAAGAAGTCGCTTCGTCCAGCAACAGCACAGGCGCATTTTTCAAAATCGCCCGCGCAATCGAGATGCGCTGCTTCTCCCCGCCAGACAGGGTAGAACCGCCCTCTCCGACCATCGTGTCGTAGCCGTCCGGCAGCTTCATGATGAAATCGTGACAGCACGCTTCCTTGGCGGCTGCCTCAATCTCCTCTTGCGTCGCATCTTCTCGGCCATAACGTATATTGTTGCGGATCGTGTCCTGAAACAAATATACATCCTGAAAAACCATGGAGATTTTTTTCAACAGCTTCTCCGGGTCCAGCTCGCGCTCATCTTTGCCGCCAAACAACACTCGTCCGCCGAGCGGGTCGTAAAACCGCGCCGCCAGCCGCAGCATGGTACTTTTCCCGCTGCCGGATGGCCCGACAATCGCCGTCAACGTGCCTTCTCTCATTTCGACAGAAACTTTGTCGAGCACAAGCGTATCGTCATAGCCGAAGCTGACCTCCTCGAACCAGATGTCGTGCCCGTGCGGCGCATCCTGTTCTCCTTGCATGATCGGCTGGGCAAGCAGGTTGACGATGCGCTCGCCTGCCATCGCATCGTATTTGAATGAAGGCAAGCGCATGATCGCGACGGAAAGCGGGTCGAAAATACGCGCTCCTACGAGCAGAAACATCGCGAACAAAGGAACGGTCATTTCCCCGCCGAGTACGCGATACACGCCAACAATCGTCACGAGCGACACGCCCGACTGCATGAACGCCATCGCCACGAGAAAAAACGGGCCGAGCACCCCTTCGATGCGGATGCTTTCCTTCATGAACCGATAAAACGATCGCTCCAGCCGGGTAAAGTTGTCCGTGCGCAAATTGTACGCTTTGATGACCTTCATCCCGTACAAGTATTCTTGCAGACAGTTGGCGAGTGTGACTTTTGCCTGGGAATGGCTCGTGCCGAGCTTTCGCTCCAGCCTGGAGACTCCCCACAAAATCAGGATCGTGACAGGAAAGCCGGCCAACATCGCCAGCGCCATGCGCCAATCCCAAAACAGCAAGCCAAAAAACGCGAAGAACGGAATCAGTATCCCACTGACCAGTTGCGGCAACACCGAAGTGCTCGCATTTTCAATTTGAGTAAAATCGTTCATGATCGTGTGGCCCAGCTCGCCAGCATCCTTGCGCATGAGAAAGCCAAGCGGCAGCTTGCGCAAATGCTCGGCCAAGTTCGTCCGTCCGGCGGCAGACGCTTCATAGGCGCCGCGATAAATGGCGCGATACGCCTTCTGCTCGCAGAAATACACCACGCCGAGAAACACAACCATACCAGCCGCTGCGAGCCACAAACCTGTCGTGTCAAGCACGGCCTGCTCCCCCGCGTAATAGGCGTACACGAGACTGACAGCCCAAGCGAGACAGCCAAAAGGCAGCATGTTCGCCAGATTGGCAAGCACAGCCCAGATAATCGGCTTCGCCATTTTTTCCGGGTGGCCGGCCGTAATGTTATACAACATGTTGCGCATCAGCCGAACACCTCCTTCTCTTGCCTGAGATCGACTGTCCAATCCGTCGAACTCGTGTAGGCCACCCACATGTTTTTGTACAGCCCGCCTCTGGCCAAAAGCTCTCTGTGCGTACCTCTGTCCGCGATCGTTCCGTCCCGCAGCACGATGATCTGATCCGCCTCGCAGATGGTCGTCAACCGATGGGCGATAATCAGTACAGTCTTGCCCTTGATCAGTTCCCCCAAGGCGAGCTGCATCTCGTACTCGTTCTCAGGATCAGCGTAAGCCGTCGCTTCATCGAGAATTAAAATCGGCGCGTTTTTCAAAATCGCCCGGGCAACCGACACACGCTGCGCCTCTCCACCCGACAGATGCACGCCGCCCTCGCCGATCAGCGTGTCGTAGCCTTTTGGCAACCGCTCGATAAACGTGTGGCATTGCGCAGCCCTCGCTGCCCGGTATACGTCCTCTCGCGTCGCAGACGGCCTTCCCGCCAAAATGTTGTTGTACAGCGTATCGGAAAACAGGAACGTATCCTGGAATACAAAAGACATCGCATCCATCAGCTCGCCAGTTTTCATCGCACGGATGTCTACCCCGCCAACGGAAATCGTCCCCTTTTGCACATCCCAAAACCGCGGAATCAACTGGGCAATCGTCGATTTTCCAGAGCCGGACGGGCCGACCAGCGCCGTAATTTTTCCTTGCTGTGCCACGAAGCTGATGTCTCTCAGCACTTCGTTGCCCCCCTGCTCGTTATAGGAGAAGGAGACATGTTGAAACGCAATGTCATAGCCCGTCGGCTTGTGTCCGTTGTCCGGTTCCGGGATCGGCTGCTCTTTCAGCATGTCGTCAATACGGTTGACTCCCTCCGCGATCGTCGTCATGGCCGAAGCGAAGCTGTTCAGCTTGAAAATCGGCGTAGAAATCCCTGGCGCCAGCACGAGAAACAGCATTAGTGTGGCGGCGAAAGCGACATGATCCGGGTCTTTGCTGAGAAAATACACCCCGACCGGAAAGAAAAAAGTCGCAAGAGACAGCAAGATGACCTTGAAGGAGACGTAGCCCCGTTCAAAATTGTCCGTATAGCGCAGACTGAAATCGCGATAATGCAGCATGTCTTGATAAAACTTGCGAAATGAATGCACAGTTTGGCCGAATACTTTGATCGCCGGCATCCCGCGGACGTACTGCACAGAAGAGGTGCTGATCGATTCCAGCGCGTCAAAATACTCCTTCAGCCCCGCCTTTGCCTTTTTGCCAGCCATCATCGAAAACTGGGCGGCAAATCCGAGCACCATCGGGATGATGCAGGCCAGAGCCAGCCAAACGTCGAGCGAGAACATCGCCACGATGATCACGACTAGCATGACTGCCGTATTGATCAAATCGGGAAGCTGATGGGCAATAAACAGCTCAATTCGCTCCACGTCCAGCTCCACCACTTTTTTAATTTTTCCCGTCGCATTTTTATTGAAGTAGCCGAGCGGCAAAGAGCCGATATGATCAGCCAGCTTGACCCGGATGCCGTACAAAATACGAAAAGCGGCAATGTGCGAGCACATCCCGCCAACGTACATGAACAAATAGCCGAGGAGCAGTCCAACCACGCCCCATACCGCCCATGTGATGACATACGCGGCGTCGACAGCGGCAATGTCATCCGCATGGCGCAAAAGCTCAGCCAAAACGCAGTAAATCGACAAGTACGGGACGAGCAGCAAAAAGACGCTCACGGTAGACAAAACGGCCGAGCAAACCATCAGCGTCTTTTTCTCGCCTGCCAGTTCCATAAGCCGGGCCAGTCCTTTTTTGGGCTTACGTTTCAACGGTTCTCACTCCTTGTTCTGTGAAAATCGTCTCCTCATCATGAGCCGCTTTCAACTCCACAACCTGGTCGCTTGCCAGTCCGGACAAAATCTTGTCGTGTGTGATAATCACGACGGTCTTTCCTGCCCGGGCCAGCTGCTTGACCCACGCTGCGACTTTGAGGACACCGTCACCGTCCAGCCCGCTCGTCGGTTCGTCCAAAATAATCCACTCGGCATCCGAGCAGTAGGCGGCAGCCATCGTCACCCGCTGCTTTTCTCCCCCTGACAAGGAAGCCGGATGACGGTCGCGCAGTCCTTCAATGCCGAACGCTGCCATCGCTTCATAGGCCCGCTTGCGCAAGTTCTCGTCCAGCGCTCTGCCCATGACAATCTCGTTGCCCACACTGTCCGAATACAGCTGGTAGTCTGCGTCTTGCATGACCAAGTAGCTGGCCGAGCGCCGCTTGCTGGCGGAATAACGGGCAGAACCGTAGAAGACCGCTCCGCTTCGCTCGCGCAACAGCCCGCACAACACTTTGCACAGGGTCGTCTTCCCCGATCCGTTTTCACCCGTCAAGGCCGTCACTGTGCCCTTCGGAAGCGTGACGTTCAGATTCGAGATCCCATCTCCTTTTTTCCGGTAGGAATACGACAGCTCCCGGGCTTCCAGCGCCATTTCCGCCGTGCGTACGGTCTCCCTGTGCTCCTGCTCCCCCATCCGAATCATATCGGGATGGCGCAAACCGTACGGGCGAACCGCTTCCATCGGCAGTTCGGCAAACTCGTCCCGCGACCACCTCCGGGCGATTTGGCCTTGATTCATGCAGACAAACGAGTCCGCGACAGGCAAAAACGGATTCAGCCGATGCTCGCAAATGAGCAAAGTCGTGCCGTTGTCCTTGAGTCTCCCCAAAATCTCGATCAGATTTCGCGTAGAGGATTGATCCAGATTGGCTGTAGGCTCGTCTAGCAAAAGCAGCGGCGGGTTCAGGACAGATGCCGCCGCGATCGCGACACGCTGCTTTTGCCCGCTGGACAGCTTGTGCAGCGAGCGGTCGAGCAAATGATCTACCCCGAGTTGTTTCGCCACACTTTCAACCCGCTCGATAATTTCTCCCGGGTCCATCCCGATGTTCTCCGCCGAAAACGCCAGCTCATCCCGCACCTTTTCCATAAAAAACTGGCTGCGCGGGTCCTGAAATACGACACCCATCAGCATCGTTCTCTCCTGCGGCAAAAGCTCGGCCGGACTTTTCCCGCCCACACTCACCGTACCGCTGAGCGTCCCTGGATAAAAGCCGGGAGCCAGCCCGTTGACCAGCCGCATCATCGTGCTCTTGCCGCTGCCGGAGCGCCCGCACAACACGACGCACTGTCCGGCTTTGACAGACAAATTGATCTGTTTGACTCCCGACTCGCTGCCGGGCTCTCCGTCATCACTTGCATAATGGAAGGTGACATCGCGCAATTCGATCATCGAATAATCCCTCCCCCGTAAATCGCTGTTCCTGCGATGATATAAATGAGCAAAGCCACTGCGTCCACCGATTTGAAATGATACGGATAGATAGATGTCCTGCTGCACTTGCTCTCGATCCCGCGCAGCTCAGCCGATGAAGCCAGCTCGGCTGACAGTTTCAGGCAACGCACGACCAGCGGCATGAAATAGCACTCGTAAGCCATAGCCGGATGAAGCAGCGCGCTGTACCAGTGCGGGAAAATGCCCCGAGCGCGAATCCCGTCCCGAATCGCCTGCATTTCCATGATGACAACCGGGAAAAAGCGGAGCAAAACGCAAATCATTACCGTGATCGGCCGGGGCACAGCCATTCTCTCCAGCACGCACATCAGACTGCCAGGAGGCGAGTACATCAGCGTCGCCCCGATCATGACCAGCGGCATCATTCTGGCAAAAGAATAGAAAACGAGCTTCATCGTGCCCAGCATCTGCGGCATGATATACGCAATAACCAGCGACATCACATAAACGAGAATAAATGGCATGACCTTTCTGGACAGGTGATTTAAGACCAAGTACACTACACTTAAAGCAACCATCATATGTACTTGCCATTCTTCCTTGATCAAAATGGTCAGGATCGTTGCCAGCAAAAGCACCGACAAGTGTGTCTTTGGACCCGGTTTTCTCATGCCAGCTTCGCCTTTTTCACATGCTTCTTGAACAACACGTTTCCGATCAGGCACCCAAGCAGCCCGCCCGCTGCTGAAATCGCTAACATCGTAATCGCCATGCTCGGCGTACTGTAGTAATAGAGCATCTTATCCATAGCGGCTTTGGAATAGCTCTTGGACAAAGTGGCAATATACGCATCGCGGAAGAAAATGAGCGGAACGATGGCGCAGAGCGAATAGCCTACGTAAAACAGGGCGTAGGCAATGGCGTTGCGGACAGGATTTTTATAGCCGTCCTTGCCCCACAAAACCAGTTCGCCCACGATTCCCATGCAGGCCAATACGAGCAAAAAATACGCGTAGCCATAGGCGATAAAATACAAGCCTGTAATGACGGAAGTGAAGAACAGGACACCTCTTTTGTTGATTTTGTTGGACATGACAACGTAAAGCGGCGCATTGAGCAAAGCCGTAATCCCGCCAACCACCAGATACGAGGCGAAGGTAAAGATCGGGCAAATCGTCATAATAATGAGCATGACTACGTTAAAAATAGCGAGTGTGATAAAGTCCCGCAAAGTCCATCTGTTTTGCAGGGGTGAGACGGCGGCTTCCATGATAAATCCTCCTTTTGTTCATACTCTGAGATGATAGGACTGTAAATGAGATCAATTTTCATTTGCAGTAACTTGGTTCCATTTTATTTTTTTCCAACTCGGGGGGTCAATGAGCTAACGGCAGGTGTGTCTTTTCATGGCATCATTTCGTCTGATCAAAGCATTGGGAGGTGAGTAGAAATGAAGGATCTTGTAGCTGACATGCACGTGCCTTGCCTGGCAAAATGCGGTTTTTTCCGCGATGACAGCCCATCTCCTTACAGTCAGGCGGGAACGTGCTTCTCCATCTCGCCGGAAAAAGGCTCCGGGCATTACTGGACGTATTCCCGCGAGAATCTGTTTTCCATCTCCATCCTCGACTTCGTTTTTTACGAGGATTTGTACCTGGAATTTGAGCAGCCGAAATATATGAGCCTGAACTACTACGACTCCGTGGCGGGAGAAGAGCTGCATCCGCCGAAGCGTCTCTCCTCCGGATACATCCGGGTGCATTTTGGCTGCAATAACGTGTATCGGGCGCGATATGAGAAAAATGTGCCGATTCGTTCCACTGGGTTTGAGATTACGCCGGAGTATTACGAAGATTATTTGCAGACCAAATACCCCGATGAGTACACAGACCTTCGTTCCGCTTTTGTCAGCGTGGACGGCCTGACTCATTTCCCCGAGCTTGTCTTTTTGCTCAGGCAAATCAGACAATTTCGCGGTACGGGAATTGCCGCGCGACTGTACTACGAGAGCAAGGTTGCCGAAGCGGTTTCCCTGATCGTCGAACGGGCCAAACAGCAAAAAAAGGCTCATCCGAGCAAGTTTGTGTCCAGAGAGGATTTGGATAGTCTTCAAGCTGTGACTGCGTATATGGATGAACATTTTGCCGGAGAACTTCACCTGGAGCATCTCGCCCGCATTGCCTGCATGGGTACGACAAAGCTCAAGTACACGTTCAAGCTCGTCTATAAGTGCACGATTACCGAATACATTCAAAACAAGCGAATGAGCCATGCGGAACAACTGCTCAGCACGACTGACTTGCCGATCAGCCAGATCGCCCAGATCGTCGGCTATCACAATTCGAGCCGTTTTTCCGAGCTGTTCCGCAAGATGACTGGTCTTTTGCCCAACGAATACAGAAGACATTGCGCCACCCCTCTGCTTGGCGTAGCAAAAAAATAAGCTGTGGCCGCTTCTGTGACGGCTACAGCTTATTTTTTCAGCAAACGTGCGTCTTCAGTTGCTCGATCACGCTTTCCCAATGTTCCTTCATCTGCTCGCGCATGTCGGCATCCGCCAAGTTTTCCTGATGAAAGCTGACGGTAGTTTTCCCGTTTTTGGCGGAAATCAAGCGGATTTGCAGCGTCGAGAACTTTTCCCAATCGCTTTTTTTCCACCTTAGGCGAAGCTGCTGATAAGGCTTGACGATTTTGAACTGTCCGGATATTCCTTGCTGCGATTCAAAAGCTGCTTCTGCTGCAAGCGACAGCGGCGGCAGGTCGCCCAGCCAAAGCTTCGTTCCCTCCGGAGAGGTCAGAAAAAGCCAGATTGGCTCCGCCTCTACGGGAAGCGTTCTCCTCACGCCGATCTGAAACCCGGCAGCAGCGGTTTGCCCCACCACCTTAGGGATGGCAGCGGACTGCTTTTTGTTCATCTGTACTTCCCCCTATCCGTTCGAAATGTGCATGCTAATGCTCACAAACTTGTCTTTCTAGCATACTTTCATTTTTTGGAAATATCAATCAATCCACAGAGGAAAACAAGTTGCGTACCCGCTCATCCCGCAGCCAAAGCCCGCCCCAGGCCAAAATGGCCAGGTAGACAGCAAACAGCGTGTGCGTCAAAAGCGGCGCATCTACGCGAACTTGTGTAGCGATGACGCCACCGAAGTAGCCTGTCAGCAAAATCGCTCCCAACACTGCAGTTCGCGGCAAAGCGTACAAAACAGTAGAGATAATCGCCAAAATGCCCAAGAGCGCAATATGGTGCTGCGCAAATCCGAGTACCAGTGTGCCTTCGACGACAGGAGCGGGTTGGATCAGCTTGAACACACCGTCAAACAGCATGAAGAGGATGACCAGCCAGCTCATGATCCGCGCTACCCACAGTCGCGTTCGGGAAATTGTTTTCGCCATGTTTTCTAACCGCCTTTCTTTATTTGCCAAAATCCTTTTGTTAAGAGAAGCGTATCATAAACCGCTGATCAACGTTTCTTCTGGCTTGCTATGTTCAGCGTCACGGCTCGTGGACCGCATGCCGCTCCGCTCACTCTCCTGCCAAAACATCGAGACGTTTTTCACAGAAAAAAGCAGTCCGTGCAAAAGGCTGCTGCCTCGCTGCTCGAACTGCCTGCGTTCTTCTGTTATTTTGCTGTGCCGCTTACTTCAGCCGCTCCACCTGATAGCCTTTTTCCTTCAGTTGGTCAAGCACCATGCCTTTCAGCGCGTAGTGGGCAGAGCCTACGACGACAAAGGAAGTGTGCTCGCCTTCCTGTTCCAGCAACTGGGCCAGCTTGTTCGCCATGTTTTTGTCCCGTTCACCAACGAGGCGCTGGTTCAATCCTCCGGCATCGAATTGTCCTTCCACGCTCAAAACTTGAGTCATGCCTTCCAGATCGCCTTGCACCCACTTCGTCTGCATGTCTTGCAACACCTGATAGCTTGCTGCCGGCTCTTTTCCGGAAAGCAAGCTGTCCAGAATGACGTTCAATTCCTTTTCCTGCTGCTCTGCGGGTACGCCCGAGAGCAAATCGGCTTGCAGCTTGATGCCTTCCAGCTCGTGGATCGGCTTTTGCTCAAGCATCGCTTTGGCCAGGAAATAGCGGTCGATCCCTGTCAGCATCGCCAGTTCGCCTTCCTCCGGGCTTCCGGTATAGCCTACCGTTACCAGGGAAAGACCAACGGCAAAAGGCTTGTAGCCATCGAACGCATTTTCAGGCAATTTCATGCTTGCCAGCGCCTTTTGCAGCTTGCTGTATGTGGCGGCTGACACGTGATCCTGGAGTGTCGTTCCGTCGCTGTAAATCATTTTCTCCAGCATGTAATTCATGTCGCCAGCAAGGATATCCGCCTCGACCCACAGATCGTCTGACGCTTCATAAGCGTCGCGGATTGTTTTTTGCATCGGGTACATGTCGGTTGTGCCCATATGAATCGAGCCGAGCAAATAGAGCGTATTTTGGCCTTTGGTCACTTTCCACAACAAGCCTTTGGCTCCGCCGCCCGCCAAATCATTGGCGAACTCGACCACCCGGCTGGCCATGACCGCAGCCTGCTCTACTGTTGCTGACTGATCCAGCTCCAAACCTGTGCTCGTCCCTTTGACAAGTCCATGTTTGCGCATGTACTCCAACGGAGCGAGTGCAGTCACATCGGCTCCCTTTCCGGCTGGCCACTCATAGTTTGCCAGCAGCTTGTGCAAGGAAACGGCTACTGCTTCGCGCGTCGCCACACGGTTGTCTGACCAGGACAAAGCTGCTTTTTTCTTCAAGCCAAGCTGATCGAGCTTCTTCTCTGTCGCTTTCAGCAAATCCGCAAACTTATCGGCAGGAATCGGTTGAAGGAACGATTCGTCTTTGTACCAGGCTAACGGAAAAATTCCGTATTTCTCGCCTTCATTCAATGTCGAAATGGACCATTCACTGAGAAAAGGCACCTGAACAGGCTCTGCGGCTTTCAGCGGGTATACGTGGCCGAGCAAAATCGTCAGGCCAAGCACTCCCGCCCCTGCCCATCTGCCAAGCTTCTTCCAGTGGTTGTTTCTTTGCATTTTCAAGATCTCCTCTCATGCTGTCTGCAACTTGCCTGCATGTTTCTAGTAAACAATGGTAGATTATACCACAGTTGAAAATGGTAGGTAAACGTCAAAAAGTCTGCCTGCTCCCTGTGGCAGCCGCCAGTCTGATCGCATCCAGAAGCCGATGCAGGTGGAGTGCCTCAAAAAAATCGGGAACGGTGAACGTCCCTGTCTGAATGTCCTTGGCAAAAGCTTCATGAGCACTAGCCACATATTGCCTGACTGCTTCGCCTTCTGCCGCATCTTTTGCAACCGAGACGAAGTGGTCCGGATTGCTTGCTGCAACACGGCTTGCAGAAGAGTAGGCTGTCATGTGCGCTTCCAGGTTGCCGAACTGTACATGTCCCGCCGAATTGTGCTGCACGATGCGAATGACTCCCAGCTCTCCCTGAATTTCCAGCTCAAAGGCGGGATACGTGCCTGCCTGGATATGAACGAATGCCGAAGCCCCGCTTTTCAGCACTCCTTGCACCATGATCTGATCTGCTGTGTCTTTTGCAATGATTTCATTCGTCGCAAGCACAGTCGCAGTAGAAAAATTCCGGTTCATCATCGCGGACAGCTCACGAAAATCGCCAAGCAAGTAGCACAGGGCATCCAGGGAATGGCCGCCGTTGATCGCAAGCAGTGTCGCACCGTGTTTTTCGCTCAGCAAATACGCCCCCTGCCGATCGGTGACTCCGCCTTTTCCTTGCGTGGAAACGCGCATGTGACAAGACAAGATACGGCCAATCTCGCCTCGCTCCAGACGCTGCTTCACTTGCCGCAGCACAGGTGACTGTCTCGCCTGAAGCCCTGCTGCGTGATGAACGCCTGCCTGTTTTGCCAGACCAGCCAACTGTTCTGCCTCGCTTGTCGTGACAGCTAGAGGCCACTCGCAGTACACATGCTTCCCGGCAAGGATGGCGCTGCGGACTGCATCGTAATGATCAGGAACCTTGACGCTTACAACTACCAGCTCCACAGCTGACGAGCCGCTTACGGCGCGGTGGTCTGTCGCAGCGAGCGTAGCCCCGGTCACTTCCGCACTCTTTCGCGCACTCGCTTCGTTTGTCGTGGCGATTGCGGTGATGCGGTGTCGCTCACTTTGCAAAAGCACAGGAATATGCGTCTTGCTTGCCCACTGATTGTTCAACGACCCGCCGATAATCCCGGTGCGAATTTGCTTTGTATCCATGTCTTTCCCTCCTGCTTCACGCGTGCAATTCTTTTTTGTGAAAAGTATACTAATCCAAAGACATCTCGAATAATGTTAACTTTTGATTGCTCTATCACTTTTTTTGATGGAAGGAGTTGAAAACATGGACATCGATACAATCCGGGCGTTCGTGACAGTTGCCGAGCTGAAGAGCCTGTCCGCCGCTGCCTTTCGCATGAACCATCTGCAATCCAACATGACGGCGAAAATCAAAAAAATCGAAGCTCATTACGCACAGCAACTGTTCATTCGCAGTTCCAAAGGCATGGAGCTGACGGTGGAAGGCAAGCGGCTTTACACGCACTACAAGAAGCTTTTGAGCTTGTGGGAAGAAGCCGAGCAAGAGATGAAACAGCTTGAACCGAAGCTTCGGCTGGGCACGATGCAATCCGTGATTGGCTCGGAAATTACCGCTACGCTTGCCGGCTTGTATGAAAAATACCCGCAGCTGTCCGTTACTTTACAGACTGGCTCAACTGCCGAAATGGAACAAGCGCTGATGAATGGCACGATCGACCTGGCTTTCGCGATTGGCGCATCCAGCAAGACGGAACAGCTGCACTATAAAAAAATCGGCTTGGAGGAAGTCGTCCTGGTTGGAAAAGGAGCCGTGCCAGGCATGTCGCTCAAAAGCATTTTGCCAGGAGCAACGGTACTGATTTTGTCCGAACAATGCCTGTATACATCGCGCATGGCACAACTTTTTTCCGATTTCGGTCTGCCAAAAGCACCCGTGACACAGGTTGCTGTAGTGGAAACTCTGCTACAATTCGCCGCGCTGGGAATGGGCATTACTCTCATGTCCAAACGCATTGTCGAACGGCTCGGTGTGACGAACTATTTGGAGCTGCCTGCCGAGCAGCGTTTTCTCGATAAATATGTGGTTACCAGGCAAGGCTATGAGCTTTCTCCGCTGGAAAAGCAATTTATAGAAGCCAGCCACTTTTTATAGTCCGACCTGGTTTTCTCCGCTTTTTTCCTGCTTCTTGTCCCGGTTCGAGGTACTGGGACAGCGCTGAAAAAAAAACACACAGCTTTGCCCCTGCTGTGCGTTCCCGATCCGCTCTTTATTTTCCCTCGACAAACGTAATCTTCTTCATGAGCAGCCTGATGCCTTTTGGCAAAAAATAAGCGACTGGAAAAGCCAGTGAAAACGCCATCGGCCACGCCTTGAGCCAGCGTGTAAGCAGCATGGAGTCGAAGCCGAAATTAACCAGCATCATGAAAAACGACAAAAGACAGGACATGCCCAAAGCCATCAGAAAAGTAAAAAGAATGTGTTCGTATTTTTTGTTGATTTTCACAAGCATCACCCTCGTTGTAATTTCCTGTTATTCCCTATTATAAGGTACCTATTTTGCGCAATAGTTACCTCGTTAACTATGGTAGATTAAAGCATAATGGCGAAGTCGTCAATCGCGTAAGTGTCGGCTGAAAAAAAAGAAAAAACCCTTGGCAATCAAGGGTTTTTAGACATGTCTTCGCTATTGTTCTTTCATCCGGCTGGCTACCGCTTCCGCCAGTTCGGTTGTCAACTGGGGAACGTGCGATTTCAGGATGGAATTTACCATCGGCGCCTTCAAACCTTTGGCTGTAATATCGAGAAAGCCGGTCATTTTTGTACACTTCTCGCCCAATTCCTGTGCCTTGAAGTAGCCTTCGCCCGTGAAATTCTCGTTGATTCCGGTCAGCATGAATTTGACTTCGGTCGGCTCGTTCCATTCCGTAATATCTACCTGCAAGCTGATCTCCTTTTTCAAGATGCCGATGTCTCCGGTAAAGCTCCAGGTCACGCGGCGCTCGTTAATGACTTCGTGGCTGATGTAGCCCGGAACCAGCACTACCCAATGATCCAATACACGGACAAACTCCCAAACCGTTCGGATTGGCAGCGGCACTTCGATATCGTGGATGCCTTGAGGCATGGCTTTTCATCCCTTTCCCCGTATGATTTCTCTGTCTCGTAATATGTATGGTTTGTTTTGACAGGATATATCGGGAAAATGTGGCGAAGCGTTTGCCCATACCAGGCCATTTTACATGAGCTGCTTCCGGTCCGGCTTGCCCAACTCGGTGTACGGCAGCTGCTCGACAAAAACGATTTCTTTGGGCATCTGATATCTGGCTACTTTTTGCCGCAGCCATTGCTGCAATTGTGTCTCAGTCAGTCCGGCATGACTCGCGAGCTGGACGAACGCCTTCAACCTTTGCCCAAACGCTTCGTCCGGGATGCCGATCACAGTGGCGTCTTCGATGGCCGGATGCTCCACAAGCACTCGCGCAAGCTCGACTGGATACACATTTTCGCCAGCGGATACCACCATGTCGTCTGTTCGCCCGCACAAGTAGTAATAGCCCGCTGCATCCCGATAACCGACGTCGCCTGTCTCGATCCAAGCCTGTCGCTTGAAAAACAGCGAGCCGCCCGCCTTCACGCACAGCTGGCCGATTTCGCCTGCCTTGCATGGACGCTGATCGGAGTTTCGCACATTTCGCACATGCAAACGGACACCCGGGATTTTTTGCCCGATCGTGTGCGCACGATGCCGGAGGTCGCCGGGCGTGGCGATCACACATAGCCCCGCTTCCGTTGTCCCGTATAAATTGTACAGACAGTCGCCCAATTCGGCGGACACCTCGGCTGCGAGTCCGGTGGCAAGCGGCGCTCCGCCTGATGCGATGCAAACAAGAGACTGCAACGCTGCCGGATCGTGATGCAGCATTTTTCTGAGCATCAACGGGACAACGGATACGACCTCTACTTTGTGTCTGGCAATCAGCTCACACGCTTTGGCGGCAGCGAAGCCGGGAGTGATCACTGTTTTTTTGCCCAAAGCGACAAACAACAGCAAGATAGCCAAACCGTATCCATGGTAGATCGGCGTCGCAATATAGGCTGTATTCAGCCGAAGCAGCCCAAGCTGGCTGAGCAGAGCCAAAAACGGCGGCAAATAATGAAACAGCGACGGCTTGTGCGGCACTTTTTTCGCACGCCCCGTCGTTCCGCCTGTCAGGAGCATGATCTTGCCCGCAGAACTGCGCGCTGGTACTGGCACTGACGCCAGCCTTTCGTCCGACCAGTCCGAGCATTCTCCCAGCAACTGGTTGATCGCGGGAAGATGCTCGTGATAGCTGTACAGACTCGCTCCCGCGTATCCCGCCTGCTCGATGGTCGCCGTCTGCTTTTCGTCGTGGATAAGCAGGTCCAGCTCCACTTCGTCGAACAACTGCCTGAGCTGTCCCGCACTCATTTCGGGATTGAGCAAATATACATCGCAGCCCGTACCGGACGCCGCGAAAATGGCTCGCACCAACGCGATGTGGTTTTGGCATAAAAAGCCGACCTGTTTGCTTTTCGCAAGACCGTATTTTTCCTTGAACACCCCAGAGAGCCGCAGAGAGTCTGTCCAAAGCTGCTGAAAGCAGACCGTTTCCCGCTCGTCGACCAATGCGATCTTTTGACCGTGGGTGCTTTGCGCGATTTTCAGCAGCGTCATCAGGTTCGTTCCGCATCGGAACAAGGCGGCGAGCAGCCTGCCGATGCCTGCTGGCGTCAAAAGCTTCATTTTGGCAAGCACAGCGAGCAAATACATCAGGCGCATCGTCATTCCCCCCTTTTGCGTAGCCAGCGAGGAAGCAATCGCTCCCATAGCCCTCTGCCAAACAAGGAAGCCAGCTCGCCCCCCAAAAGCCACCACGGGCGGATCGTGGTCCGTTTCGTGTACAGCGATTTGGCGATGAGCCTCGCAGCGTGCTCTGCGCTCATGGCAGGCATGCTCCGATAGGCAGTCGTGGGCAAAATCATCGGCGTTCTCACCAGCGGCAAGTAAATCGATGTCGTGGCAATCCCCTTCGCGCTCCACTCCGGCGCGGCCGAGCGAAACCAGGTGTCGAACGCGGCTTTCGAAGCTTGATACGCCGCCCAGTAAGGCAACGGGAGCAACGATGTGTTGATCGTGGAGACGTTTACGATCTGCCCTTTGTTTCGGGCGAGCTGCTCAGTAAGCGACAACAAGATTTTAACCGGAGCAAAATAATTGATCGCCATCGTCCGGGTAAAATCGTGATAGCGCTCCAGAGAGTCCATGATCGGTCGCCGGATGGACAAGCCTGCATTGCTGACCACGATGTCGATCCCGCCAGACTGCTCGTGCAAAAACGCAAGAAATGCCTCCAACTGAGCCGGATCGCGAAGATCGGCCCCAAACACACTGACTCTCGCCCCGTCTCGCTCGATTTCAGCTTTGATCTGGCGCAGCTTTTCCTCTCTTCTCGCCACCAGCAGCAAGTGCACTTGGCAGCGCCCCAGCACATATGCCAGCTGCTCCCCGATTCCCGAGCTGGCCCCGGTAATGAGAATCGTCTTGCCCGCAACAGCCGCCGCGAGCTTGCCCTCATCCAGAGCCGTTGGCCAAAACAGCATGTTTTCCCACAACGTATAGGCAGGCATCCGCATCGTCCTTTTTTCTGTGAAAAACGTCTCGCCGTTTTTCATGAAATGGGATGTGACCGCTTGCGGTCAACAAAACGGTCATGTTCGTTTTGGTTAGTCGTCCGTTCTCCTTTATTTTCCTCGACCGAACCCGCAGAAACAAGAATGAGATAAATTCTCAACTGTGATATTGGTCACAAGGCATCGCTCAGCACATGTTTTATACTTGGCTCGTAATCAATCAACTACCTGCTCCCATTAAAACGCGTGAAAGGTTGTGAAAGTGCGCCTCAGTGCGATTGCTCTGGCCTTTGCTTCCTTTTCTCATTTTTTTCCGTTCACACAATGTTATAATTGAGAATGATTATTATATTCAATTATAACAATGCGAGAAAAGGAGTGCATTCCTATGCTGTCTACTGGCCCGATCTCCTCCGTTTTGCGTTGCTTTCATTTGTTTCGCAATTTGTCTGAGCATGAGCTGGAAGCTGTTGCGGCTACGTGCAAATCCGGTGAATTTGCAAGAGGCGACTACCTTTTCTATCAATCGGAAGAAATCTTGCAAGTGTACTTCGTCATTTCCGGCCGAGTCCGTCTGTTCAGCACGAGTGAAGATGGAAAAGAACAAACTTTCCTGCTTGCCGATCAGGGCGACATGTTCCCTCACCTCGGATTTTTTCGCACAGACAGCTATCCGCACCACGCCGTCGCGCTGGATGACGTCCATTGCCTCGTCATTCCCGTGCGCACTTTCGAACAGCTGCTGCTCGCTCATCCCGCCATCAGCTTCAAAATCATGCAAGTGCTGGCGGACAAAATTATCGATCTGCAGCAGCGTCTGGAAGACAAGACGTTTTATCCGGTGGAAAGCCAGCTCGTGTCTTTATTGCTGCGCCTGAGCGAGACACACGCAGCCAGGCTCGACGCAGAATGGCTCCGCTTTTCCACGACTTTTACCAACAGCGAGCTGGCCGGGATGCTCGGCACGACGCGCGAGACGGTCAACCGCACGATCCAGAAGCTGAAAAAGCAGCAAGCGGTCGTGATGGCCCAGGGCGGCAGCATGCACATTCACCTGGAAAAGCTGAGAAGCTTGCTTCCTGACACGCCTGTTGTGCCGATCGATCCCCAAAAAGACCATTTTATCCGCACTCACGCCCAGACATGCTGCGTCAGAGGCTGCCATGAGGTGTGAACGTGCGATCATAAGAAAGGATGTTTGACATGACCGAAAAAGCAAGCCGCAAGCCTACTCACCTGTTTCTCGCTTCCCTTGGGAAAACCCGGCTGCGTCCGGGCGGAAAAGAAGCGACCGAGCGCATTTTGCAAGCATGCCGCCTCACCGCCGATACGAAAGTGCTGGAAGTAGCGCCAAACATGGGCACGACCGCCATTCAGATCGCCAAGGAGTACGGTTGCCAGGTGACCGGAATTGATATTCACCAGCCGAGCGTCGAGCGGGCGCAGGAAAACATTCGCCAGCACGGACTGGAAGAGCGCGTCCAGATTGCATACGGCAATGCATTGGAGCTGCCTTTTGCCGCTGAAACGTTTGACGTGGTGATCAATGAAGCGATGCTCAGCATGCTGCCGCTGGAACAGAAAAAGCAGGCGATCGCGGAATATTTCCGCGTCTTGAAGCCGGGCGGCAGACTGGCGACCCACGATTTGCTGCTGTGCAAGGACCCGGAAACGCCGGAAGTGCAGGAGCGCCTGGCTGCTTTGCGCCAACTGCTCGCGGTCAATGCCCAGCCGATGACCGAAGCGAACTGGCGCGGTTTGTTCGAACAGGCTGCCTTCCGCCAAGTCGATTGCCAGACAGGAAAAATGTCGCTTCTGTCGCTGAAAGGCTTGCTCACAGACGAAGGCTGGGAAGGCACGATCCAACTTTTGACCAACGCGTGCAAAAACCCGGCGGATCAAGCCCATTTGTTTGAACTGATTCGTACATTCGATGCCAACGACGACCTGTACGGACACATCACCTTTACGGTCGTGAAATAACAAAGTCAGGAGGCGAGCCGATGGAAGCCTTGCTGGAATTTGCCTCCGTCACGAAGTCGTTCAACGGGACGACTGTACTCGCTGGCTTTTCCTTCTCGCTCGCGGCGGGAGAGGTCGTCGCCATCCTCGGCCCTTCCGGCTGCGGCAAAACAACGATTCTCAACATGGCAGCCGGATTGATCAGGCAGACTTCCGGAACGGTGACCGTCCGCACGGAACAGCTCGGCTATGTCTTTCAGGAGCCGCGGCTGATTCCGTGGAAAACGGTCACGGACAACATTCGTTTTGTGCTCGGCCGCATGGACCAAGACACGATGAACGAAAAAGTGACGACGGTGTTGCAAAAAGTCGGGCTGTTCCATGCCCGCGACTACTATCCGAAGCAGCTCTCCGGCGGGATGAAGCAACGCGTATCCATCGCACGCGCGCTGGTCACAGACCCGAAAATGATGCTGATGGACGAGCCTTTTTCCGCGCTCGATCTCGCCCTCAAGCGCGAGCTGCAACAAGATGTCATCCGTTTGATCGAGGAACGCCGCATCGGAATGGTCTATGTGACACACGATCCGGAAGAAGCGGCCCGCCTGGCTGACCGCGTCCTGTTGTTCAGCAAAAGCAACAACCTTGCAGCGGCAACAGTCATCCGGGAATACCCCCTCCCCGGACAAAGAGCAGGCAGGAGCGAGGAACAAATTCAACAAATCAAAGCCGTGCTGCACCAGCACCTGACAGGAGGATAGACAAGTGTCACGCACATCCAAAACCAGCTACGTCATGATGTCCCTGATTGTCGCCATCACCAGCGCCCTGATCGGCTGCTCCGCTCAAACGAATCAGGCTACCACCTCAAGCCAACAATCAGCCGCCGAGCAACCAGCTGCGACTGCGCAAGAAGTGCAAAAACGCGAGCATTTGACCATTCAGGCACCAGTGGGAATCTCGCTCTCTTCTCCCATCTATAAAATGATCGAGGACAAATCGCTCAGCCCGTTCGTCGAAAATGTTGAGTACAAGCCGTGGAAAACACCGGATGAGCTGCGCGCCCGAATCAGTAGCGGCCAGGCCGAAGTATCCGCCGTACCTACTTATGTCGGCGCCAATCTGTACAACCGGGGAATGGATGTCAAGCTGATCAACACGCTGATCTGGGGCATCCTCTATATGATCGGCCCCGACGGTGAGGCAGTCAGTTGGGACAGCCTGCGCGGGCAGACCGTTCACGTTCCGTTTAAAGGCGATATGCCCGATCTCGTCTTCCGCTACTTGCTGAAAAAAAACAATCTCGATCCGACTAAAGATGTCAAAATCGAATACGTCAGCGCGCCGCAGGAGCTGGTCGGCTTGCTCGTCGCAGGCAAGGCGAAGTACGCCATCTTGCCGGAGCATATGGCGACCATGTCTGTGATGCAAGGCAACAAGGCAGGCAAAAAACTGGGCAAAGTCATGAGCTTGCAAGCCGAATGGGCGAAAGCGACAGGCAAATCGCCGCGCATCCCGCAAGCTGGTATCCTCGTCTCAGGCGAACTGATCGCCAAGCATCCTGAACTGGTGGCGGAACTGCAAAAACAGTTTGAGCAATCCGTCCAGTTCCTGAACGAAAAGCCAAAAGACGCTGCCGCGATGATCGCGAAATACCAGGACGGGCTGACCCCGCCAATCATTGAAAATGTCATTCCTTCCCTGAACTTGCAGTTCGTCTCGGCCAAGGACGCCAAGGAAGAACTGGAATTTTTCTTCACCGAGCTCTCCACTCTGTCCCCGGAGATTATTGGGGGGAAATTGCCGGATGCAGGATTCTACTACGCTCCGTAATCGCCGCCTGCTCGTACAGGGCGTGACAATCCTGATCCTGCTCGCCATTTGGCAAGGCTTATCGATGTCCTTGCCCTCTATCCTGTTCGCTTCACCACTGGACACCGCAGCCGCTTTCGTTCGGATGGTCGAGAGCGGGGAGTTCACCGAGCAGTTGCTCCAGTCCGCTTCCCGCATGTTTACCGGACTTTTTAGCGGAATGATAGTCGCGATTTGCTGCGGGCTTGTCGCAGGACGTTCTCCCGTCCTGTACGATGCGATGCGTCCGGTTCAGTCGATGCTCATGGGGATTCCGCCGATCATCGTCGTCGTCCTGGCGATGGTCTGGTTCGGCACAGGCTCGATGGTTCCCGTGTTTGTCGTCTCTGTGCTCGTTTTCCCCGGCATTTACTTGAATACGGCGGACGGCTGGCGCAATATCGACCGCCAGCTGCTGGAAATGGCGGCGATCTACAAAAGCACTCCGTGGCACACGTTGAGACACATCATTTTGCCCGGACTTGCCGTGCCGATTTTCACTGCGATCTCGCTTGCGACTGGCTCTGCCGTACGCATCACGATCATGGCAGAGCTGCTCGGCGCAGATGCGGGAATCGGCTATTCGCTCGCCTTTGCCAGAGTCAACATCGATACGGCAAAAGTGTTCGCCTGGACACTCGTCAGTATTTTCATCATCATCCTGCTGGACCATCTTGTCATATCTCCGCTGCGGAAATTTATTCTGCGCTGGAACCGTGAGGAGTGATCATTTATGCAAACGTTCGACCTGAAAAACTATCTGGAGTCCGCGCCCAAGCATATTGGCGCGTTGATGGGCTTTGAACGCACCAAAGTGCTGCAACTGCAATTGCGTGCCGGCAGCTTTATCCCGGAACACGACACAGACGCCGACGTGTTGATTCTCGTGCAAAAAGGCAAAGCGGTCTTTGACTTTTCCGGGAAGCAGATCGAGCTTGATCCACAGTCGCTTTTGTACATGCTGCCAGCGGAGAAGCACAGTGTGCGCGCTTTGGATGAAGACGTGGAAATGGTCGTCATCCGCATCGAGCGTGCGTAAGTGCACACATTCGGTTGCCACAAGTGAACAGTGAAAAAGCCAGTATCGTTAGAGTTTGACCGAGCGATACTGGCTTTTCGCGTTGACAAGAAAAAACTGCCAGAACGAGAAACCGATGCTATCTTCAAACGTATCTCTATTAATAGGCAAAAACTGACATGAGATCGAGGTGCAAGCAAACATGGAATCTATCTCTATCGTTCTCTACCGACCGGAGCTGGCTGCGGCTGTCGCTGATATGTGGAACGCCAGCCGAGACAGCTGGGGAGGCGGCAATTCGATTACGACGGCGGAACAAATCAGACAGGAAGAAGCTCGCTCCGACGCGCTTGCTGTGTACCTCGCAATGGACGGCGAATCGGTAGTCGGCTATTGCAGCCTGGCGGAATACAGGGAAGATACGGGCGCCCTCTACATCCCCCTGCTCAACGTTCGTCCTGACTATCACGGAAAAAAAGTAGGCCGCATGCTGCTTGCCCTCGCCCTGGACCAGACTGTCCAGCTTGGTTGGCCGCGGCTTGACCTGTACACATGGGCTGGCAACACGAAGGCGGTTCCTTTGTATAAAAAATTCGGTTTTTTCTGGGAAGACCGGGATGACTCGACGCACTTGATGAACATGATGCCCACTGTCCTGCGCACAGAAGCTATCGCGCATTATTTCGATACGCTGGACTGGTACCAGGATTCCACAAGACAAATTGTGGTCGAGCCGGATGGACGAAAAGAAAACGGCTTTGATTACTTCACCTACTCCTGGAAAAAAGCCGACCTGAGCTTGCGCGTGGAGTTTGAACGGCGCGGCCGCGGGCTGCGCCTGATCGAAACGGAAGACTACTTGCTGTCCGCCGAGGTCGAGCAGCTGGAGCTGGTCTTCGGCCGCGACTACCAGATTCACTACCGGATCGTCAATAAATCGGGCAAGCCGTTGCAGCTTTCCTTGACGGGAGAGTCGAATGAAAACATTCAGTTTGACTACCAGCAGGAGCTGTCCGTCACGGACGAAACGAGCTTGTCTGCAAGCTTTACGGTCGGAGCAATCACGGAAGAGCAAAGCATTTGGCGCACGCATCCAAGAGTTTGCACACACATTCAAATCAACGGCAAAAAGGCGCTGTTCCAGGTCGGCATCTTGCCCAAATTCCCTGCTTCGCTCACCATGCACGTTCCTGGTCTGACTTATCCGGGTCAAACTGCACACTATTATTTGGACATGGAAAACAACTTTTCCGAAGAAGCACAGTTTTCTTTTGAACTGGCTGACTCGCCATTCTTGCGCTTCCACGAACACAGCCATTCGCTGCGGTTGTCCGGCAAAGAACGCGTCTCGCTTCCGCTTCGCGCCGATCTGATCGACCACGGATTTTACAGCGCCGATGTGCAAATCGTGGGGCAGCTTGCAGACGGCAAGCAAGTCTCCTTCGTGAAAAAGCTTGGCGCTGCCTTTACCGGATTGGGAGCGCTCCTGGCAGGCGAAACAGAATTGACGTGGCAAGTGCATCACGGCCGCCATACGCTCACCTTGAACAAGGACGACAACGAACTCACCATTTCCGGCGGAAACGGCGGAGCGCCGACGTACATCGCCTATCCGAAGCTTGGCAAGCCGTATTCCAGCGAGTTTTCCAAAAAGCGCGCGGAGCACGTCGACTTCTTTTCCGAAAAAGGCGCCATCGGTATTCGCGCCGCTTACCGTTCCGATGCCTACCCTGCTCTTTCGCTGATCAGCAAAACGCTGCTGCACGGCGATGGCACCGTTGAACACACGCTGGATATAACCAACACTTCCACGGAAAAACTGGCTGCTGAGCTATGGCTGACACAAAGCCTCATCCACTCGATCCAGCACCCGATCTTGCCCTATCAAGGCCGCTATGTAGACGTTCCCACTTCTTACGGCAGCGACCTGGAATATTGGGACGGCAAGCTGCTCAGTGAAAACTGGCTGTTTTCCCGGGAAGATGCAGCCCCGTGGGGATTGTGCTGGCCGCCATCTTGCCAGATGGATATTCAAGGCTGGCAAATCGCCCTGGAATCGTGCATCGGAGAGCTGGAGCCGCAGAGCAGCGCGACGTTCGGCCCGATATGCGTGGCGCATGGAGCGTATACGGACTGGAAAGAATTTCGTGCTTTTGCCCGAAAAGAAGCTTTGGCCAAAGACTTGTCGCTGACCCCTCATCTGGAGCTGATTGCCAACGATCACAACCCATTTTTGGCAAACGGCGAAGTGAAAGTTGAGGTAAAAGAATACAAACAGCAGTACCTGGACGGGGAACTGACGGCCTTACTTGCGAGCGAAGAAGCTCTGGGACAGACGCAACGCTTCACGGAAGAAGCCGAGGAACAGGAAGCGCACTTCGCTTTGCCTGCTTCGGCCAAAGCGTACGAGCTGGTTCGTGTGGACGGTCAGTTCGCTACCCACGACATTTGCTTGCAAAGCGCCCTTTTCCCGGTTCAACCAGGCTCCATCTCCATGGAAGTGACCGAAGAGCAAGGCCAGCAAGTCTACAGCGCAGACAACGGCTCCATCCGCATCAAAGCAGCACCGGATTTTTACCCGTCGCTGTTCTCGCTCGTTTCGGGCGGACAGGAATGGCTGGCCAGCTCTTTCCCGCAGCGGCAACCGAAATCGTGGTGGAATCCGTGGACAGGCGGCATCGGCAACCACATCGAAGAACTGAGCGCTTTTTCACTGGTTAAAGAAGAAAGAAGCGCCGCCTTCGTCCAGCTGACCGACAATCGCCAGAACGTCTGGCAAGGCATCAAGCTCAGCTATCACGTCAAAAAACAGGAGAAGTATCGCGGCCTCACCTGCCACCAATATTTTCTTTTGCTGCCGGGCGTCCCGCTCCTTTGCCATACGGTCGAAATCGTGCAAAAAACCGGAACGTACTTTGCCCACAAAAGCTTTGCGACCGAAGTCTTTTTGCAGACAGAAGCGGCTGACGAAACGGTTTGGCTGAAAACAGCGGGGAAACACGGGGAGCCGCTGACCTACAAGCTGGCGCAGGGAGATTTGACCGTAACGGAACAATCCGACTATACGTTTGGCGCAGCTTCCCGCGCCGAGCAGCTCACGATCTTCACCGATCTGGGCACCGCAGATGTCGAAGTGTACGCCAACAAGGAAATCGCGATGACCACCATCCTGCGCGAACTGAACTTGCCGGACAACAGCACGAGCTTTACGCCGCCTGTCTTTTTCCTGTTTGCCGACAAAGAGCTGCCTGCCGATTCCTTGGCGGCTTTGCGGGCGATCCGGTTTACCAGCGAAGGCGAAGGGGGAAATTCAGATGAAGATCATTGATGCGCACATGCATTTATCGCATATCGAAGAATTTAAGCGGACAGCCGCGGAGAAGTCGTTTGTCGACTACTCTGTCCAAGGCATTTTGCAGGAATATAAGGACAACGGAGTGGTGCTCGGAATCGGCATGGGCTTGACGGAAACAAAGCAGGACGGCTTTCCCGATTACGAAGCGATCACGCCGATGGGTCTGGACTTGACCGCTGAACTGCCACCGCAGCTCGTCTACTGCCTGGGGATTAATCCGTACACGCTGGACGATGCGGCGGTTGCTCGCCTGGAGCAAGATTTGCAACACCCCCAGGCGGTCGGCTTGAAAATTTATCTCGGCTACTATCCGTTCTACGCCTACGACAGCGTCTACGATCCGGTCTATGCACTCGCCGCCAAATACGGGGTGCCCGTTGTTTTCCATACGGGTGACACTTACTCGGAACGAGGTCTGCTCAAGTATTCGCATCCGCTCACTCTCGACGAGGTAGCGGTGAAGCATCGGGACGTGAACTTCATGATGGCCCATTTCGGTGACCCGTGGGTGCTGGATGGCGCAGAAGTCGTGTACAAAAACCGCAACATGTTTGCCGACCTGTCCGGCTTGATGGTCGGTGACGCAGACAACTGCCGCAGACTGGCCGAATCGCCGCTGTTCTTCGCTCATCTGCGCCATGCGATTACGTACTGCGATCATTATGACAAATTTTTGTTCGGCACCGACTGGCCGCTCGCCCCTGTGAAGTCGTACATCCAGTTTGTGCAGGAGCTGATTCCGGCTGAGTATCATGCGGATGTGTTTTACAAGACGGCGTTGAAGGTGTTTCCGAAGGTGCGGGCTTTTGTCGAGTAGTAAACTGCAATGAATTTCCTTTCACGTCCATCAAAAAAATCCCTCATGTCTGCGCTCATTCGCGTGAAGACACATGGGATTTTTCTTTTGCCAGAAGGGGTTTGCCGTGTTCTTTGGCAGTATTGTGCGAGCTTTGCGCCCCGGCATGCTCCCACAAAAAAAACGCCTGGTTCCCCAGACGTTCTCGTTATTTTTTCGTATGCAGCTGCCTCTCGTTACGACTGGGAGAGAAAGCCTTCCTTGAAGATTTTCAGCAAATATTCCAGCGTAATCGGGTCGCTGTACGTCGATGCTTCCATGTCGATCACGATCACATGGTTATTTTTCACAGCGGGAATCTTTTTCCACGTCTCCGAGGTCAGGAACGGATTTTCTCCGCCCTTGCGCTGGCTGAGCACGATGTAGTCTCCAGCGTACTCCGGAATCACTTCCAAAGAAAGCGTGTAGTAGCCAGGGCCAAGTGCGTCTTTCTTGACTTTTTCCGGCATGGCGAGGCCCATTGCCTGATACAGGATTTCCGTTCCGCGAGCCCAGTTGTTGCCGAAGACGTAAAAGTCTTTCGTATCATGCTCGAACACGGAGACGGTCGTGTCCTTACCGATTTTCGCCTTGATTTCTTCGCCAGCAGCTTGCGCGCGCTTCGTGAAATCGTCGATCCACGCTTGCGCCTCTTTTTCCTTGTTCAAAAGCTTACCAATCTCGCGTTGCTGCGCCAGGTAGTCCAGCTTGCCCCACGTGTAGACGACTGTCGGTGCGATTTCCTTCATCTTGTCGAGGTTTTTCATCCACGATCCGGCAATAATCAGGTCGGGCTGGAGAGCCAAAATCTTCTCCATCGTCTCGTCCGATACGACTTCGACATCTTTGACTTTGTCGGTGAACAGTGGATTTTTCTTCGTCCACTCGTCGATCCCGACCAGTGTGCCGCCAAGCGCAACTACGTTAGGCGCGTTGGTCAGGCCCACGATTCTTTTTGGCTGGGCAGGAACCTCAACCGGACCGTTCTCCGACTGGTACGTGATCATTTCAGGTTTGGCCTCAGCATTCGCATTCGGCTTTTCTTCGGTTTTTGTTGCCTGCTGTTGATTTGTCTCACTGCCGCCCGCATTGTTTGGTGTCGGCGTCGATGCATTGCCGCAAGCGCTGACCATCAGCGAAAGCGACATCAGGAAAGGAATGAGCCACTTTTTCATGTTGCAGTCTCCTTTTTGGCAAATAAAAACTTGTAGATGATAATGATAATCATTTCTGACAATTACATACTATAAACAGTTCTCACCTGCCTGTCAATACGGTCAATTTCTTTCCCCTGACATGCGGTTGGAACCGCTTCCACCCATGTGTTGCGGCAAACAATAACGTCATGACTGTTTGGCTGACCAGAAGCGGTCACATGCGTTTTCCCGATAAATATCGAGACGTTTTTCCATACAAATACAAAAAAACGGCCTTTTCAGCCGTTGTGTCCGTTCGCGGAGTCATCTGCTACCGTAATGACTACATTTCCTTTTTTGTGCCCCTGCTCTACGTATTCATGTGCCTGTGGAATCTGTTCCAGCGGATAGCGTCTGTCGATGACCGCCCGGAGCTGGCCCGACTCCATCAGCTCGGCGAGAAGCTGCATGTCTTCCACGCGCACTTTTGCCACTCCTTGCCCTTCCACGGTGAGGTATTTGCCATGGGGAGCCAGCACCTGCTTGCAGCGGGATTTCGCGCATTTTCCTACAGCGTCAAAGACGATGTCGTACTGCTTGCCGGATTGGGCAAAGTTTTCTTTTGTATAGTCGATCACCTCATCCGCGCCAAGCTGCCTGACCAGTTCTACATTGGCGGTACTGCACACTCCGGTCACCTCGGCTCCGAAGTATTTGGCGAGCTGCACCGCCGATGTGCCGACCGATCCCGAGGCGCCGTAGATCAAGACTCGTTGCCCGCGCTGCAACTGTCCTTTGCGGAAAAAGTGCAAGGCGGTAGTTCCGCCAAACGGCATCACTGCGGCTTCTTCATAAGTGGCATTAGTCGGCATGAGGGTGACGTTGGCGTCCTCGTGCAAGCATTTGTATTCGGCATACGTGCCAAAGTCCATCTCGGTGATCGCATACACCTTGTCTTTTGGCTTGAAGCGCTTGACTTGCTTGCCGACCGCTTCCACCTCTCCAGCCAGCTCGACGCCCAAAATCGAGTTTCGCGGCTTGTTCCATCCGATCAGCAACCGCATAGGCAGCCAATACAGCAACGGACAGCGAAAAGCGCGCACCCGGCAATCCCCGGAAGTGACCGTGGTCGCATATATTTTCACGAGAATCTCATGCTCTTTCGGAACGGGCTTGGCTACCTCCTGGAGCGAGAGGACATCCGGTGCTCCATAGCTGGTGCAGACGACAGCTCTCATAGGCTTCCTCCTTTTTCCTGTTTGCCATGAGTATAGCCGCTATGAACGGTCTCGCTACAGCTACTAAAGTATGGTTTTGCAAAAACAATCACGGCTGAAAAACAGCACCGCCTACAACAGTCCAAACTCGCGTGCGCGCGCGACTGCCTCCGTGCGCCGCTTCACTTGCAGCTTTTCAAAAATGACCCGGTTGTGCCCTTTTACAGTCGGCAATGCAATAAACAGCCTTTCGCTGATCTGCTGGTTGGAAAAGCCTTGGGCAATCAGGCGGAGCACTTCCAGCTCGCGATTGCTCAACGGCTCGATCAGAGACTCGGCTTGCTGCGCTTGCACTGGCTGACCCGTCCCGTGTGCTGGCGCCAACTGGTTCATGGCAGCGAGAAGCTTGCCACAATACTCAGACGCCGCTTCGGCTGCTGTCCACTCACGCAACAGCGGCAGGAGCAAAGCAGCTTCATCGACAAACGTCCGCACCAGCCCGCCCGGCTCAGCCAGTGCCAAAGCTTCGCGAAGCAGTTGTACCGCCTGGCGCTTTTCCCCATGCCCAAAAAGCGCGACAGCCAAAAGCAGCTTGGCCTCGATCCGCTCCCGTTCTTGGCGGGTCTGCTCCAGCTCTTGATGCCACGGTTTGAGAATCGCCACGGCTTGGGCGGAATTGCCCTTGGCCAAATACACCCGGGCGCGAGTGCTTGCGAGCTGTCCATTCGCCGTCGCCAGGCGCTCGGCAGCAGCCAGATTGCCTTTATGCAGTTGCACCATGGTCTGGACCGCCAAAAGCTGAGGAAGCTGGACTGCGAAGTTTTGCCGCTGGACCGTGTGATCGCTTTCTGCCAGCATGCGTGCTGCCCCGCTGGCATCGCCTTGGGCAAGCTTTAGCCTGGCTAAAAAAATCTCGCTCTCGACCACGCAATCCGTCTGTTCCAGCTGTTTTGCCCACTTCACGCTCTGACGAGTATGCTCCAACGCTTTTTCCCGTTCATCCCACTCGTAATACAGGCGAGCCAAACCAAGATGCGCCTTGCAAGCTGCCGGCAGCGGCGGATCGCCCGCGAGCTTCAGCACCCGCAGATAGCTTCGCTCCGCCAGGTACAGCCGGGATTCCATCTCCTGAATCATCCCCAGGCCAAGTGTTGCCAGCATGGTAATCAGGACATGGCCGACCCTTTCACTGTTCGCCAAAGCTTGCGTATAAGCCACGCTCGCCTCTGCCCATTCGCCCCGAAGCTGGCAGCCGTACCCGCGTGCCCATAGTGTCGCTGTGCGTACAGGCACATTTTCTGGATGCAAAAGCTCCAGAGCACGGTGCGACTCCGCTACGATCCGCTCCGCGTCGTGCTTGCTCACCGCCAACGAAGCGCGGATCGCCGCGATATGACCGAGCAAATCACGGGTCATGTCGCTTTGCTCCACCGCCTGCAACACTTTTTCGGCAGCTTGCAGCTTTGGTTCCACGCCTGTTGTTTTTCCAGTCATCAACAGCGCAGACGCTTGCATCACCCACAAACCGGGCAGCTCGTTCTTTTCCTGCTCGCCCAATGACTCCAGCCATTGCAGAACAGGGGTCACTGCCCCGCGAAAAATCAGGGGCAAGCCAGCACCTTCCGCCAGCCGCGCCGCCCTTTTTGTATCGTGGGCGCAAACAGCATGGTGAAACGCCTCAAGCGCAAAGCCGTTCGCTTCATACCAGCTGCTTGCGCGAATATGCAAGCTTGCAGCGACGGTTGGATCAAGCCGTTTGCGCAAAAGCTCGGCAAAAAGATGGTGGTAGCGATACCAGCGCCGTTCGCTGTCCAAGGCGACAAGAAACAGATTGGCACGATCAAGCAAGGCCAGCGTCGCTTCGCCAAAGCCAGCCCGGACTGTGTGCTCCCCGTCGCTCAGAACAGCATCGCAAAGCGGCCCGCTCATCCGTTCAAGAACAGACGTCTGGAGCAAAAACGACTGGATGCTCTCCGTTTCCTGATTCAGCACTTCCTCGACCAAATAGTCCCACACATAAGGATGATTAGGCGGAAAAGACTGAATCAACCGATCCGGCTCGCCTTCCCTGCGCAAAGCAAGCGCCACCAGCTGCAATCCGGCAATCCAGCCTTCTGTGCGTTCTGCCAAAATCCCGACGCTTGTCTCGGAAAGAACCAGCCCCATCCCCTGGCACAAAAATTCGCCGGCTTCCCGCTGGGCAAAGCGCAGATCGCCAGCATGAACTTCCGTCAGCTGATCCTTCGCGCGCATCCTCGCCAAAGGCAACGGCGGCTGCGCGCGGGTCGTGATGACGAGATGAAGTTGCGGCGGCATGCGTTCCAACAGAAAAGCAACCGCCTCATGAATACTCGGAGAGCGGAGAAGATGATAGTCATCCAGAACGAGAACCATCGCCGGGGATAAAGAGTGGAGATCGTGCAACAAAGACAGCAGCATCGCCTCGCTTGGCGAACTTTCCGCAGCCTTGAGCATGGGCAGCAGCCCTTTTCCAATAGACGGCTCAATCGTCTGCATAGCTGCGATCACGCAGCGCAGGAAACGCCCCAGGTCGTCGTCTCCCCCATCGAGCGACAGCCAGGCGACAGAGACGGGAGCATCTGCCAGCCATTCACTGACAAGCGCCGTCTTGCCGTAGCCTGCTGGAGCAGAAATCAGCGTCAGCTTGCGATGCATCCCTTCGCTCAATTTTTCCACGAGCCGCGGGCGTCGGACCGCTTTTGGCCGCGGTTTGGGGATGTACAGCTTTGTCAAAAGAATGTCCTTTTCTAATCCCACCAAAAATACCACACGTCCTGCTTCAGCAAGTAATCGGCGTAATGACCGAGCGTCTGTTGATCGTCCAAAACGTACTGGCAAAAAATAAAATGCTCTTTTGCCAATTGCAGCGCTTCTTCAGCCGTTTGCGGACGCCGCTTCGCTTGCAGCACCCATGTATCGCCTGTCACAGCGAGGATGCTTGCGCCGTACTGTTCCTGAAAATGCTTGAAGATGACCGACTGGTACACAGGCAAAGGGCATTCGTTGTATCCGCCCATCGGAATCCACAGCGGAGCCTCATGCCCGCGCTCCTGCGGCAAGTTCAGCACGACGAGCGAATCTCCATCCTCGATCCGGTCCTGTGCCCATTCCCGATCGAGCTGAAACGGTTCTGTCGATGCTTCTGTTGCGACCAACTGCTCGTGAACCAGCTCGCTGCCTTCCCACATCGCTGCGTACGCCTGATAACATTCGGAAAAGTTTTTGCCTTGCAGCTGCTTCTCCTCAGCTGGCAAATCAGTGTAGACCAGCCGGGACTCCACGATTTTGCGGAAGGTATCCTCTACGCTCAGGCTGCGGGCTTCTTCCAGCTGCTGCGCGACAAAAGCGGACAACGTTTCTGCTTCCTCGCACACTTCTTCCATCATTTCCAGCAGGTTGTAGCCCGGCAACACCAAAATGCGGTGCTTCCCTTCTGCTTGCAGCGGCAACGCCAATTGTTCTACTGCGACGACTTCTGTTTCGCATTCATCCAAATACTCGACCAATTCTTCAACCATGACCGACACCTCTTTTTCTTCACGCATTCATTCGCTTTATCGATTTATGCAAATGGCTTGTTCGCATTTTTGGAAAAATAAGCCACACTTGTTCATCGTACACCATCTATCCAGAAGAATGTAGAGCTAACCTAAAAAAAGCTTCCCTCGCCAGTCGGGAGGGAAGCTTTCCTTTTTTCGTGCGATTTGCTTGTGTTACGACAGCTTAACCAGGCTGTAGTTTTTCTTGCCTTTGCGGATGATGATGAAGCGTCCGCCGATGGCGAGGTCAGCCGTTACTTCCAGCTCCAGATCGCTCACCTTTTCGCCGTTCATGGAAATCGCGCCTTTGGTAATGTCCTCGCGCGCCTGGCGCTTGGATGGCTCGATGCCCAGCTCTACCAGCCAATCCACGATGTTTTTCGCTTCTTTCGTCGCTTCATAGGTCGGCATTTCTTTGAAGCCTTGCTCGATTTCATCTGCCGTCAACGACTTGATGTCTCCCGTGAACAAGGCAGCTGTAATGCGTTTGGCCTGCTCCAGCAGCTCTTCCCCGTGCACGAATCGGGTCATTTCTTCTGCGAGCATTTTTTGCGCTTCGCGTTTATGCGGTTCGGTCTGGACTTTTTCAGCCAGCTCCTCAATTTGCTCTTTGGACAAGAACGTGAAGTAGTTCAAGTATTTCACAACATCACGGTCATCGGTATTCGCCCAGAACTGGTAAAACTCGAATGGCGTCGTTTTGTTCGGATCGAGCCAGACAGCGCCGCCAGCCGTTTTCCCGAACTTCGTGCCGTCTGCTTTCAGCATCAGCGGAATGGTCAAGCCAAACGCTTTCGCTTCTGGCCCTTCTTTTTTGCGGATCAAATCGAGGCCGCTCGTAATGTTGCCCCATTGGTCCGAACCGCCGATTTGCAGCTGCACGTCTTCGTGTTTGTACAGGTGCAAGTAATCGAGCGATTGCAGGATTTGGTAGGAGAACTCGGTAAAAGAAATCCCGCTGTCCAGTCGGCTTGCCACCACGTCTTTGGCGAGCATCGCGTTGATGCTGAAATTTTTCCCGTAGTCGCGCAAAAATTCGATGACGTTGATTTTATGCGTCCAGTCGTAGTTGTTCACCAGGCGGATTTGATTGTCGCCTTCTGTGATGAACAGCTTTTTCATTTGCGCAGTCAGCGCATCCACATTCGCCTGCACTTGCTCCAATGTTTGCAGCGAGCGCTCCGATTGCCGGCCGCTCGGATCGCCGATCGTTCCTGTCGCGCCGCCGATCAAAATAACCGGGCGGTGACCAGCCAACTGGAAGCGTTTCAGCATGATGAATGGGATCAAGTGACCGATATGCATGCTGTCGCCTGTCGGGTCCACGCCACAGTAGAGCGAGATCGATTTTTGCTCGGTCAATTCGCGAAGTCCCTCGGCATCTGTTTGTTGATTGATGGCGCCGCGCCATTCGAGTTCATCAATAATGTTCACAGCCAATTCACTCCCTCAGGTTCGTAGTTCTCCTATACCGGATCAACGTTGTGCGTGACAACAAAAAATCGCCCCTTGTCATATAGACATAGGGACGATTGAATAACCGTGTTACCACCCAGATTGCACCAATGCCGCACACGCCTTCCTTTTGCGCGCCATTCATGCCACTCTCGGCGAGATATCGTTCGCCGCTTCCGCTCAGCATTACCCGAGATACTCCAGAGTTGTAATTCGCTTGCTTGGTGTGTGCCGGGTTTCATCATCCCCCGGCTTTCTGGGACAGGGACCAATCTGCTACTGGGCTCTTTCAACGTATGTCGCATATAAGATTACAGACAGTATAGTGAATTGGAAGATCGGTGTCAACTGGCGTTTGCCCTCACACCGCCCGGGCAAGCCGAAAGCCGAGATCATCGATGCGAAACGTCGGATGACTGCGCCTGCGGCATGTCGCGCCGACACCTCTAGCCGCTTCCGCCCAAGCCTGCCTGCCTGTCATCTGGTTCCCTCCGCTTTCCACTTTTATTTAGCCAAGCTCAGCTTTTCGATCGCCTGCTGCTCAGTCGGCAGGAAAAAGATGTCGTTGCCGTTGTTCGACTCATAGATGAAGTCTTTCAAGCTTTTGCTTGCATACACGGAAAAATCGCCCACGATCGCCAGCTTTGCCTTGTAATTGATGAACTTTTGCAAAATGTCGCCCGCCAGTCGCGTCTTCAGATCGAAAAAACTCTCCGCAAGCATCGTTTTATGAATGACGATGCGGTCGCATTCGGCTTCGTACCATGCCGTCGCGATCAGATCCAGTGCCGCCTGGACATCGGCGATGACGTGTTCCTCGCTTGTTACGACAGCAATATTGACTCCGTTAACGGTGTGCTTGGCAATGTTCATCGTCTACCTCCCTGTTTGATCAGCCACTCATTTGGCATGGGCCTGGAAAAGTCTTTGGACATACTGCTCGCCTATATAGCGATTGTCTTCGCCCTGCGGCGGCACAATCCCCGCCACCCAAAAAAAGCTCAGCCCGACTACCATCGCCATCAGCCCATAAGCGGCCCCCTGAGCATCTTCTTCCGCCAGCTGGCAAAGACTGATTTTTTAGGGAAAAAGAAGGACAGGAGGCGGGGCAGGGTGGCTAAAGCAGTTCATTCCCGGCAACGCACGATTTTATTGGATTCCCAGATGCTCGCGCAAGGTGGCGCCTGCGTATTCCCGCTTGAACAAGCCTTTTTCCACCAGCTTGGGCATCAGTTGTTCGAAAAAGATGTTCATCGATTTTTCCGATCCGCCCGGCAGAGCGATGAACCCGTCAATCGCTCCCGCCTCGTAACGCTCGATAATATCAGCCAGTACATCGTCGACAGTTCCGACAGACACCCAATGCGCCGATCCGACTACCTCAGGGCGTGCCAGCACTTCTTGCAAAGTCGGCTCGTACTTCGTGATAAATCGGCGCAACAGCTCGGCATGTGTCCGGCTGCGGACGGGCAGGTTCGGATCAGGGAGCATGTCAGCTGTTATGCGTTGATCCAGAGCCAGATGGCTTGCTTCCATTCCGAGTACGAATTTCAGCGAAGCCAGCCTGCGCTCCGTGCTCAAATTGGCATGCGCCACTTTATGCAATTCCTCTGCCTCCTCGCGCGTCTCCCCCAAGAAAAAGTACAGGCCCGGCAGCACTTTGACTGCATCCGGATTACGTCCATGCTCCTCCGCCCTTTTGCGCAAGTCGCTTCGCAGTTCGACTCCTGATTCAATATCCGGCATGGCTGCAAAAATCGCATCCGCGACGGAAGAAGCAAAATCACGTCCCGTATCCGACGCACCCGCCTGGAAAAACGGAATCGAGCCGGAGGCATGGGCTGGCATCGTCAGCGGCCCTTTGACACTGAAAAATTCGCCCGAATGGTTGATCGGCGTTACCTTGTCCCGATCGGTAAAAATGCCTGTCTCCCGATCCATGACAATCGCTTCGCGCGGGTAGCTATCCCACAGCTTGCGTACGACCTCGATAAACTCTTTTGCTTTCGCATAGCGCTCTTGCGGTGATGGCATCGGAGCATCGCCGAAGTTCTCGGCCCCTTCAATCGATGTGACGATATTCCAGCCAGCTCGCCCGTTGCTCAGCCAGTGCAACGACTGAAGCTGTCTCGCCACGATGAACGGCGGATTGAATGTGGTGGAGATCGTCGTCACCAACCCGATTCGCTCGGTTTCCCGGGCAATAGCGGAGAACATCAGTGTCGGATCAACGCTGCCAAAGCTGACGGCGTCTCCCAGCATCTGCGGACCGACGTATAAATAATCGGCTTTGAACAAAAAATCGAGCTTGGCTTGCTCGGCCATTTTCGCCAAATCAATATAGTAGTCGATCGTGTCCAGTTTCTCGATATCACTGTCAGGACGCCGCCAGCCTGCCCCTTTCATCCACGTAGTATTAATCGCCAGTCCGATGCACAATTGTCTATTTTCAGCCATACGTATCCACCTCTCCTGGATTGAGATTCGTTTCGCGATTAGGACTTGCCCCGCTCTTCCGTCATGTTGGCAAAAGCGCAAATACGCGCCTTTTTCCAACAATGATAATCATTATCGTTAAATAGTGTAGCAAGGGCAGAAGTAAAAGCAAATGCACAAATCACGAAAACGATATGCAAGATTGTCTAATCCAGTGCTTTTCTTTGAAAAACGTCCCGGCGTTTTCAGCGCAGTTGGTGGGCGGTTTGCAGCTCGCAGCTTGCGGTTTCTTGCAGTCAGCAATCACAGTCATGACTGTCCGACGTCCTTATGACTCTCTTCTTGCTCTCTGTACGCGGAAGGCGACACGCCGAATTTCTTTTTAAACATCCTGCTGAAATAGAGCGGATTGGCATACCCGACACTGACGGCGATATCGCTGATCGGATAGCTGCCTGCTTTCAGTAGCTCGCGCGCTCTCTCCATCCGGTAATGAATCACGTAGTCGATAGGGCGGTATCCTGTGTATTTATGGAAAAAGTAAGAAAATTGCTTGGGGCTCATACCGTGCAACTCAGCCAATTCGCCGAGCGTCAGCGGCTCCATGTAGTGCCCGCTAATGTACGCAATCGCTTCTTCGATTATTTTTTGGCCTGGAGAACGTCCTTCCTCCCGACTCTTGCAGCCCACCAGCACTTGATGCATGATGCCTAAAAACAGCTCTTTGACATGCAGCTTCCCGATCCCGCCTGTAGCGCGGGCTTTTTGCTGGATCATGATGAGCGCTTCAAGCAGCCGGGGATTCGCGCCGGATTCGAGCTTGAAGTGAGTATCCAGTTCAACAGCCGCTGTGTCATTTGCGTGTTTGTTCCACCTGTAAAAGACAATGAAATACTCCAATTCTGACTGACCAATGACCCGCGAGTCCATTTGCATGCCTGGAGCAGCATGAACGACCGTTCCCGGCAACAAATCGTAAGCGGTTCCGTTCACATGCATCTTCGCCTCTCCACGCACAATAAACAGAAATCCGTATTGGACAGTCTTGAAACCGCGCAAAATACTTTTCGGCTGAATGACCAAGCGCTGCACATTGGCTATCTCATAGGAACCGCCGGCGAATATTTCCGCTATCTTGTCCAAATCCATCATGAAAGGAAACCTGCTTTCTGTCCATATCGTGTACCCCTGCTTATTTTATCATAGGATCGGGCCTGATTTTGCCGTAGGAACATCGCATGCGCTCCATCCCCGGGTTTGCCGTACCATCTGGCGCTCCCTGCCCAAATAAATCGCGGGAAGCATATTTATTTAGGAACCGTTTGCGGGTATGATAATAGAAAAAAAGAAAGAGGCTGTTATATGGATTCAACTTACTCACCAAGATCTACTTCGAAAACAAAAATGCTTGTGATTCATGCCCTTTTTATCGCTTTTACCCTCGCAGCTACCATGTTCATCAACATCCGCCTACCGATCATGGGCAACGGCGGCCTGATTCACCTCGGTAACGTGCCTCTTTTTATTGCTGCCTTTGTGTACGGCAGAAAAACGGGAGCGATTGCCGGAGCTTTCGGCATGGGTCTCTTCGACCTGATCTCCGGCTGGACAGCCTGGGCGCCTTTTACGTTCATCATCGTCGGTGCCATGGGTTATGTCGCTGGCCTCATCGGGGAAAAAATGCCTGGCAAACGCACACTGGCTTACTGTGTGGCGATCGCCGTCGCGCTGATTATTAAAATCGTCGGCTACTACTTCGTGGAAGTGATTTTGTATGGCAACTGGATTCAGCCGTTCGGCTCCATCCCTGGGAACTTCCTCCAGGTTATCGTTGCCGGAATTATCGTGCTGCCACTCGTAGGGCGGTTGAAAAAGATTGTGGGACAGGTGTAAGTAGAAAATCACTTTCTCGTAAAACTTGCAAAAGAGCGATTCATGTGATGCCCCAATAGAGCTGTAACTATAAAAATCGCCCAGGAGATTCTGATTCCTAGGCGATTTTTTTTCAAGGATGTGTCTGAAATTCTCGAACGATTCGGTCAGACAAAGGCGATAAATTTGTGCTCGTATGTGTAACGATGGAGCCGGATGGGCTGAGCTGGAGCCGGAGACATCGATGGTACGGCAAAGGGAATACGGCTGTCTTGCGTCATAAGAGCAAACGCCGAGATCCTGTTGAAACACGTGGCCGATTCAACGTAGGGAAGTCCATCCAGCAGCGCCCTAAAGAAGTGAGAAAACGTCTTAGTTTTGGTCACTGGGAACTGGATACGGTTGTTTCCAGTCGGGGAAAAAGTAAAGCATGCGTCGCTAGGTTCGCTGAGCGTAAGACTCGCCTTTGCCAAGGTCTCTGAAGAAGAACTTGCTCAAGCCTTGTATCTCATTAACAACCGACCAAGAAAATGTCCGGGCTGGAAGACGGCTCACGAATCATTCATGGAAGCTCTGTCGCACTTGGCTTGACAATCCGTCTGAATCAAAAGATTTTATATAAAATAACTTAATTGTAAAAATATGTTTACACAAACTAAACAAGTTGCTATAATCCCTAATTGACCGGTCAAAAATACCAATATAAGGGAGGTTAAAAATCATATATTGAAAATATATATGATTAACTTTTTTATGAAGATGAATGTGTTTTTAAAGTTTCTAATAACTGTCGCATTATTGCTTGGTAGTGTTACAAATGTAGCTGCAGCTGAAAACTCAAGTCAACAAACTACTAGCATTACAAGTGACACGGAGAATCTAACAGATCTTTTTAAGCAGAGAAACAACGTTCAGTTCGAGCAAATTGGTAATGAACAAGAAGTTTATTTTGAATCTAACGAGATAGAAATAAATGAGGAATTAATTGAAGAGTTTCATAGTATCGACGTTGAAGCGCAAAGTTACTTTGATACTTACTTTGACTTTTATAAAGAACACGGATATTTTCCTGAAAAGAAAGTCCTTACTAATAGATTAGCTTCGTCTGCCTCTTATGATGTAGCCTTAAATCTATTAAAAGGTTACGGCGTGAATTGGACTAAAGATCAACTAATTGCTAGACTCGCAACTTTAGGTGCTATCGCATCTCTTGATGGTCCTATTCCTATTGGAGATTTTGTTGCTCTCCTTGCAGGGGCTGTGATCCTTAACCCGAATCTTGACAACTACATTGCAAATTTAGATGAAATTACAAACTATTTAAAATCAGTTTCCCTAAGAAACGCTATTAGTAAAGTCACCGGAGCTGTTTCATTAAGCATTGCAACCAGAAAAGAAATTAAGAAAGGAAAAAAACACTTCGAAGCTTGGCTATCCACTGGTGGATGGGGCGGTATTTTTATTGGACGGTCGATTAGTTTATCTGAAGCGCAAAGTCGGGCTCGAAATGGTTTGGATACATTTAGTGTAAGTAAAGAGAGTGCAAAAAAAGTAGTAAAGCAAACAAACTATTGGTATTATGATGAAGGCGGTCACATTACATTGGGATATCTCGCCAATTTACCTCATTATCATATGACCACTGATGAAGCTCGTCGAAATAAATTGCCTGGTCACCATTTCTTCCCCTACGATCCACTTGATTAATAATTAGTCTGGGACTGGAAACGACATATAAGCTATAAATGTATATGTCGTTTCCGATATTTCACTAAAAAACAGTTGCTTCATTTTTTAACCTCCTATTTCGAACATAGCTAGGTGATAATTTCATGAATCAGGATGACCTTCATTCGAATCAGAATTCCATCCATCTCGAAAAGCTCTACAAAGACATTGACGAACAGTCAGCCAAGTTCTTTCACCATAACTATCAACATTACCTGGATGAAAATGTGTTTCCCGAAGACGCATGCTCCATTCCTCAAGATATCGATCTGTCCGCAGCTACTATTGTGTTAGGTGAACTCAAATGGGAGTGGACGGAAATTGAATTGTTATCCAGATTGAGTCTGTTAGGTGCAGAAATTGGAATCAATCGCCCGATCCCCGTCTTGGATTTCTTTACATTGCTAGAAGGGAAATCCGTAGTCTGGTCCAAATACTGCGATCATTATATAGAGAACTTTGAATCGCTTATCAACTGCTTAAAGCGATTTATCCCCGATCAAGATGAATCGAGTGAATAATTTTTAAAGTGCTCCCTTTTAAGTACCATCTTCGGACGAAGGAGGGGGCACTTTCGATCATGTGCCTCCTTCGTCCGAAGGGCTAGCAATTGGTTGCATAGGTCATGTCAGTTTCACATGCTGCTATTAGCTATAACACGTTGTTTTTTGATGACTTTTAAATTCCTCCACAGACCAGGTTTGAACTGCACCACATTTGTTGGGCCCTCCAACAGTTGGAAGTGCAGTTTTTCTATGACGAAATTTAGTGAAGATTTTAAACGTCTCCACTTCAAAGATACTTAGGAGGGATGGAGAGCAGCGTTCCCTTCCCTTCATGAAAAACGCCAAACCGTTCCGTTTGATACTGTGCATCATCCAAATACACTTGTGATCGCTCCGCGAACATAAACATGTTGGCAAGCATCTGATAGTGGCGAATTGACTCGTCCGGTCGCAGCAGCCGATGCGGGATATCGGCAATCATAATGGTCGCATTTTCCCACATCCACAACGCATTGTGGAGCGCCCCTCGAAGCATTCTCTGCCCACCATACAGCTTGTCCATGCGTTCACGCCCCTTTTATCCAACCAAACAATCATAGCTGATAATCATTACTACAATGCGATTATAGAAAAGAGTCGCGATTATGCGTAAAACATTCGAAAAGATTCTGCAGGAGGTACGCCATGGACGATATCGATATCAAAATTTTGCAACTCCTTGAGGAAAAAGGGAGACTCTCGCACGAAGAACTAAGCAAACTTTTGCACATATCCCGCCCTGCCGTTCATCAGCGGGTGGCAAAGCTGGAAAAGAGCAACATCATCAAAGGTTACCGCTGCATTGTCGATTGGAGCAAGCTGGAGCAAAAACTGAAAGTGCTGATCTTTATCAAAATGAAATGCCAAAACTTCAAAGAAATCGCAGGCAAGATTGTCGATTTGCACGTTCCGGGCGCAACGATTCTCGAATGCCAACGCCTGGCTGGGGAATGGTGCATGATGCTCAAAGTGCGGGTATCCTCCCCTGAGGATATTACGAATCTGATCGATGAAATGGTCAAATTCCCTGACGTTCAGGAGACTTCGACGACGTTTGTTTTATCTACCCTTTACGAAAACGGGATGAAGGAGAATTGAGAAAGAAGAGAGGCGACCCTGGATGATGCAAGGGAAAAAAGCAATGCAAATCGGCGAGTCAGAAAATTCAAATATCACTCTCGTTGTAATCGCTTTACTCTCCGTGTACATTTTTTGGGGAGGAACGTATCTCGGGATGAAGGTTGCGATTGAAACCATCCCGCCTTTTATCATGGCAGGCATTCGGTTTTTTGTGGCTGGAACTGTCCTCTATGTGCTTGCGCGGTTAAAGGGTGAGCAGCATCCGAGCGTTGCCGAATGGAAAGGCGCAAGAATCGTGGGCGCTCTCTTGCTCTTGGGCGGGAACGGGCTGGTCGCCTGGGCGGAACAAAAAGTCCCGTCAGCCATCGCCTCCCTGCTGGTAGCAACTGTTCCTTTATGGATTCTTGCTTTCAACTGGCTTGGCGGCAACAAAAAAAGACCTGCGCTCGGCGTCCTCGCTGGCGTACTGCTCGGCTTTTCCGGCATTGCCGTGCTCGTCCTGAACACAGGCGGAGCGAACAGCCAAAGCATGGACACAATCGGCATGATCGCCCTCTTGATCGCTTCGGTTTCTTGGTCAATCGGATCTTTGTATTCTCGCAGGGCAAAACTCCCCGCGTCTCCCCTGCAATCGACAGCGGCGCAAATGATGGTAGGCGGCGCTTTGCTGATCTTTGTTTCATTTTTCCTCGACGATTGGACGAAGCTGCACCTGTCTGAGCTATCTGTCCGCTCCGCTCTCGCCTTGGGCTATCTGATCGTGTTCGGCTCGATCATCAGCTACACAGCGTACATTTGGCTGTTGAAAAATGCTGACCCCGCCTGGGTATCGACATATGCTTTCGTCAATCCGATCGTCGCCGTATTTTTGGGTGGTTTCTCGCAAACGAGCGACTCTCTCCCCACGCCTGGGCCGCCGCTATCATTATCGTTGTCGCGGTCATGATGATTACGGTTTTTGGCGGGCAGAGGAAAGCCATCGAGCGGAAAGAAGTGGTGAGAGGGGAAGGGGAGGGCGTGTAACTATTAGTTTGAGAAAAAGGTGAAATTACCCTCATAATCCAATTTTTATAATAAAGCAAAAACAAGTCATGTTTGCTTAGAAAAAAGCAGAGGGGCGAATCATTTGGACAAAGAGAACCAGGGACTTCAAACTAAAATTTTCGACCTTATTGAACAAGAGGGACTGGAGGAACAACTGGAGTCATTGACCAGAAATGTATTTGAAGATTGCATCTCCAGAAATACAATCGAGTTAAGCCGCATAAATCCAAGCTTCATCCGTCTCATAGCGATGTTGCTTAAAAAGAGTTCTTTCCATGTCATTGGCCGAATTGAAGATAGCTTTATCAAGGACAAAAAGACAGCTACAGGGTCGCCGCCAGCGGCAGGGTATCGGTTTCAAGAGGGGTTTGGGAAGTGGTATGATCTCAGAGTGGAAGATGCCCTCTTGCTTGTAAAATACGGTAATGTCACCAACCTTGAAATTAATCCCAACGAAAATTACTTCATTGGGAAAGGAATCGATCTAAGGAAACTGCCAAGAGTAGCTACAGCCCCCGGCACTATTTTCACTGATGAAGAGATGCAGAACTACTTAGTATGGTTTAAAGGGATTCAAGTTCAGATGGGTATCCAGCCTACCATCATTTAAAAAGTAGCAAAAGCAGCCCTCTGCCAGTCGAATACAAGGAGGGCTGCTTTTGGTTTCGCGTATCTCTCAACTTTTACTACTTACTGATCGTTTCCTCACCAAGCAATTTCCCCGCAATATAATCAAACTGCTTTTCCAACGACAGCGGATCATTGAAATAAAATGTATTCGAATCAATCGTATACACGCGCTTGTTTTTGACGGCATCAAGCTGTTGCCACAACTCGTTCTTGCTTATCTCCTTCTCCAGCGAATCCTCGATAAACAAAAAATCTCCCGCATATTCCGGCAGTTTTTCATGCGAAAGCGCAACGTAGCCTTTGCCGATGTCCATCGTTGCTTTCTGGATGATCTCCGGCGCTTTCAACCCAAACTCGCGATATAAAATCTCTCCGCCTCGTCCGTAAAAATCTCCGAACGCACCAAGCGATTTCATGTCTCCCCCTAAAATCGCCACTTTTTTGTCACCCACGACCTCGTGCACGGCTGGCTTATACTTCGCCACTTTGCTATCCCAGTTCGCAATCCACGCTTCTGCTTCCTGCTCCCTCCCAAACGCTTTGCCAAAAGCCCGAAGCTGCTCCCGCAAATTTTTTTCCCCGTATTTGATCGCGACAGTCGGCGCTATTTTTTGGATGTTCTCCAGGTTTTTCGCGTTGTCCAAGGCGATAATGACGTCAGGCTTCAGCTCCAACAGCTTTTCCAGCGAGTTGCTGTCATCGCCATAGCCCCCGATATTTTCAATCCCGTCCACTTTTCCGGCGTAAAAAGGATGATTCAGGGCAAACTCCGACAACCCTACAGGCTTGATGCCCAAAGCGAGGAAATAGCCTACGTAACTGTCTGCCAAAATGATAACCCGCTTCGGATTTTTCGGAATCGTCACCTCTCCGCTTGTCGTCTTGTAGGTGATCGTCTCTACTTTTGCCACGTTATTCGCATCCCCTTGTGCCGGGGCTGCTGCCCCATTACTCGTACTGGTCGCGCCAGAGCAAGCACTCAGCAACAGCATGATGCACAACAGCGCAGTTGCCGCCAGTGACGCTCGTGAACCTCTGCTCATCGGAAAATCCCCTTTTTTTGTATATTGATAATAATTATCACTATCAATGTACCGATTCAGCATCCGTTCCACAATAGAATATGTAGGGAATTTTGCCGGACTATCTGCAACTTTGCTCTGTTGCCAATTCCTTCTCCGATACTCGGCAGGCGACACGCCCAGCTTTTTCTTGAACAAGCGGCTGAAATAATACACATCTTTGTACCCGACACCTGCCGAAATCGTCCGCAGCGAAGCGTCCGTCTCCGTCAGCAGGCTCGCCGCTTTTTCAAGGCGAATGCGAATCAAATAATCGATCGGACTGTAGCCTGTGCTTTGCTTGAATGTCGCGGATAAATGGTACGCACTGTAACGAAACATCTCCGCCAAAGACTCCAGCGTGATCGGCTCCGCATAATTTTTTTCCATGTACAGCATGATTTGTGCCGTCAAATCGGGATAGGTCACTTCGCTGCCCTCCCGCTCCAACTCTGCCAGCACCTGATAAACAAATTGGTAGAAAAGAGCTTTGATCTGAAACCGCCTCAGCGACTCTGTGCCCTGCCATTGCTCGTGCATTTGTTGCAAGTGGTGAAAAAGCAAAACCGGGCTGCTCGGGATCAGGCTGTATTGCGCCAAAAACGGGTTGCTGCGCTTTAACAATTCAAGCAAACTCTGGCTTGCGGGTGCCGGAATCGTTGCTTTGTAAAAAATCGAGTAGTATTCAAACGCTTCACCCGCAGGCACAATCTGGAGCGTGGCTCCTTTTCCGCTGTGCATGAGCTGAAACCCTTTTGCCATGTACGCCGTCCCATCCAACAAAACCTGCGCGTTGCCCCGCGTGGAAAAAAGAAACATGCTGGCCGGGAGCTTGTACGGTCCAAACCCTTCCCCCGGTGCCAACGCTGTGTGACGGATGTCCAAAATTTTAATGGCAGCCTGGTTCCATAGCAGCGCTTGGGTGTTTTCTTGCTTCAATGTGACCAGTCCTTTTTGTTTGGTTGCTTTATTATAATTGATAATAATTATCAGTTGAAGAGCAAGAACAGCAATCTGGCTAAAACGAACCGGAGCCATCGCTTTGCTGTGCTCATAGCTTTTTTCGCTGTTTATCCGTCTCCCATAAGAGTGGTCGAACCAGCGATTGACGGCATTATAAATGCATATAGTCATGAAAAACTGTCTTCCCAACAACAACAACCGCTACCTGCCAGACAGCTCCGGCATATAGCGGTTGTTTATGTCTCTGGTTAGTTGGATGAACCGTACAATGTACAATTGCCAAATGATAGTTACACCGAGCCTGAGTCTAAGTCTGAGCAAGCCTTGCAATCCCTTGTTGACCCGCTTCCCGTCCCTACAAAATTCACTACGTCCGCCGCATGTAAGCCCGCACCGTCAGCGGAGCGAAAATAGCCACGATAACGGCAGCGCTCGCGAGCGACAGAGCGAACTCCGTACCAATCGTGCCGCTATTGACCAATTCGCGAACCGCGCTCACCAGATGGGAAATCGGGTTGAGTTGGACGAACCACTGGAGCCATCTCGGCATCGTTTCGACTGGTACAAATGCGTTGGAGAGAAAAGTCAGCGGAAACAGCACCAGCATGGAAATCCCTTGCACGCTTGCCGCCGTCCTCGCAATGACGCCGAAAAAGGCGAAAATCCAACTGACCGCCCACGAGCAAGCAATGACAAGAATCCCCGCAATCGCGACGAATCCCAGTCCGCCCTCAGGCTGGTAGCCCATGATATACCCCATCGCAAAAGTAAGCACGGTCGCAATCGTATAGCGTATCGTATCGGCAAGCAAAGCCCCGGCCAAAGGCGCGATCCGGGCAATCGGCAGCGACTTGAAACGGTCGAAAACTCCTTTGTCCATATCTTCGCGGAGCTGGACGCCCGTCACGATGGACGTCGAGATAACGGTCTGCACGAGAATGCCAGGAATGATGATCGGCAAGTAATTTTCCACGTTTCCTGAAATCGCGCCGCCAAAAATATACGTGAACATCAGAGTAAACAGGATCGGCTGAATCGTGACATCAAACAACTGCTCGGGAGTGCGCCGGATTTTCAGCAGCCCCCGGTAGGCCATCGTCAACGAATGGCGGAGCGCCTGAGCGAAACTGGCGCGGTTTTTCAACGAACGATCAAGCTCTTGCGTCAATGCTGCGCTTTTCATACAGTGGCTTCCTCCGTTCTGTTCGGTTGTTCTGAGGCTTGCTGTGCATTTTCGCTGGCACCGTGCCCCGTAATCGTTAAAAAGACTTCGTCTAGCGTCGGCTTTTGCACGCTGATCTCCGTCAGGTGAATGCCTCTCGTCCGCAGAGCGATCAGCAAATCGGTGACCTGGTCGGCGCTCGCCATTGGCGCCGTAATCTTGCCTGCTTCTGCCGTTATGCTGGAACGAACTCCGAGCACTTGCTCCACCATTTCACGGGCATTGGCAATGTCCTGCACATTTTGGACTCGCAGATGCAAGGCGGAGTTCCCGACAGATGCTTTCAACTCATCCACCGTACCTTCTGCCACGACCCGCCCACGGTCGATCACCGCGATTCGGTCGGCCAGTTGGTCTGCTTCATCGAGATATTGCGTGGTGAGCAAAACTGTCGACCCTGTTTCTACCAGGCGGCGAATCGTATCCCACATTTGCGAACGCGTTCGCGGGTCCAGCCCGGTCGTCGGTTCGTCCAGGAAAATGAGCGGTGGCTGCGCGATGAGACTGGCAGCCAAATCCAGCCGACGGCGCATCCCCCCGGAAAAGTGCTTCAATGGACGTTTGGCAGCCTCCGTCAGACCAAACTCTTCCAGCAGCTCAGCAGCTTTTCGTTTCGCCTCGGCGCGCCCCAAGCCGAGCAAACGAGAGAAAATAATCAGGTTCTCTGTGGCGCTTAACGATTCATCGACCGAAGCGTATTGCCCCGTTACCCCGATCAACTGCCGCACGACATGCGCCTCTTTCGTCACATCGTGCCCGAAAATGCGCGCCTCTCCGCCATCCGCCCGGAGCAAAGTCGCCAACATGCGAATCGTCGTAGTCTTGCCCGCCCCATTTGGACCAAGCACGCCGTAAATCGAGCCTGCGCGCACGTTCAAATCCACACCATCTACAGCGCGATTGTCTCCGAACACTTTGACAAGCCCACGGGCTTCGACTGCCCATTCATTGCTGTACTTCTTGTTCATTCTGGCATCTCCTTACCCACTGTTTATTTGATATCGCAACAATACCGTGCGGATTTAAACTGAATGTAAACTGGTTGTCGTTTTTTTATTTTAGGGCTTTTTGTCCGGTTGTTACACGTACATGGGAAGGGGGTGGAGGTCAGTCTGGAGGAGGAGAGGGAAGTGTTTTGCCGTGACATAAAAAGAGAATGATTGTCCAGAGACAATGTGGAATGTTCTTGGTTAGCTACAACAATCCGCTTTTAACTCCAACAAAAAAACGGCATCTCAGCCGTTTTTCGTGCCTTTTATATGCTGGCGCACGTAAGCGGGAGCGCACGAGCACCATTGGCAGTATAATCAATGTAGCAATGGCGGTGATATTACTGAAACCACCGCTGCTTGCCGTATTCAAGGGAAAACAAAACAGTATTACGATCATTTTCAAGCTTCTTATAATTCCAATTTTGACTTGATGCACTGCTGTGCCCAAACATGTTAATGATGTTTTCCTTCGAAGTTATATAAGCGTTAATGACATTCTCCTGATCAATAACAATCGCAAAGTAAGGTTTGCAAGCAAAATGCCCGCACGCCTCGTCTACTTTTCGAAATTCATCACTCGGTCTGGTAATTGTCAGTGCGTTATCAATTTGCCCCGCTGCCCTGCTTCGCGATTTAACGGATATGCCCAACCGTTCACCTGTTGACTTCCTCGTTGCAATGATGTCAATTCCCGTATGAGTGACATGCACACACTCGAATCCATGTCGAGACAACCAGTACATAATTAAATGTTCGGCAAAATCCCCCGTAATTTTCGAGTGATTGCTGCTCTTGTCAACGCTTTGCATTTTCTGTTGTGCCTCCCGATCCTAACGTTATTTCGTTCCTCATCTCTCCAAAATCACCCGTCAGCCAATCTGCTTTTTCCAGTCAAAAAACATTTTATCATCTCAATGCTTGGATAAGTTTATCGATCTGCGCCCGGCTGGCAAATGACTCATCAATTGATAGGAAAGACAACATGGAGACGGGCATTTTGGCATGAGCAGCCGCAAACATTTTGTGATGTCCGTCTAGCAAGTAGTGCGATCAGGCAAAGTGAGGATCGGCCACACTTTTACACAGGAGAATCTATCAAAAGTTTTCCTCATAGTAGCATAACCTAGTATAGTCAGCTAGGCTGCCGACTTTAGTGCCTGGCACGGAAAATCGTTTGGTTAAAACATTGTTCGCAGATCATTCGCGGAAGCCGTCATATCCAACAAAAAAACGGCACTTCTGCCGTTTTTGCAAGATCCATCAAAGCGTTTCTTTCATGTGACTGCGGTAGCGGCTGGCTTTACGGTCCAGCTGATAACTGACAAAGGTCAACAATGATGCAGCCACCGCAACGATCCCGCCTGCCCAGGATACGTCGATAAGTTCCCTGTTCACCGTGACGATTCCCCCGAGAGCCGCTCCAAATGCGATTCCGACGTTTATAGATACAGGAGCCAACGACGAAGCCAACTCCTTCGCTGCCGGATAATACTTATGTGCTACATCAATGAAATACAATTGCATGGTCGAGTTCATCATGTAAACAACAAGAGCAATGAGTGCGATACTAATCAAGGCTGCGACAATCGAATGGGAAGAAAAGTACAACGAAGCAAGGATAGCAGCTTGAATCAGAAACACATACCTCAACTTGCCAATCCCGTTACGGATCGCCAGCTTCCCGCCAATGAGCGTGCTAAAAACGGAAACAACACCGTACAGCAAAAAAATGACGCCGATGTAACGCTCAGGCACGAATAGCACTTCTTGCAGCAAAGGAGCCAAATACGTATATACCGTATAGGTAGCCCCAATACTTAATGCGGGAATAAAAAAGCCGATGACAATACGCGGATTGGTTATGAGACCCATTTGTTTTTGCAAGGAACTCTTTGTTCCCCTCAGCTGTTTGGGAATGGTCACAGCGCTTACGATTAAGGATACGATACCCAATACGCTGGTAAACCAAAAAGCCATTTGCCAGCCGCTCCATTGCCCGATATACGTTCCGATCGGCACCCCGACTACGCTTGCTATCGTAAACCCCGCAAAAATAATCGATATAGCTGGCCCCCGCTTGTCGGCAGGCATCGTTTCATTCGCCACACTCATTGCAAGTGCGATCAGTACCCCGGTAACTACGGCCGTGACGATTCTGCTGGCAACAAGCAGTGCAAACGATCCCGATAAAGCCGTAATGACATTTGCGACAATAAACACCCCGATCAGGGCAAGCATCAGCGGATACTTGGAAAATCGGCTTAAAACAGCCGTCAAGATCGGCGTGCTTATGGCAAACGTGATGGCAAAAACCGATACAAGCGAACCCGCCGTTGATATCGCTATTTTCAAATCTGCTGACACTTCATTGAGCAACCCGACAATCACAAATTCACTCGTTCCCAAGACGAAAGTTAATAAAAACAAATTGAAAATCAGTCGCTTATGTTGTTTCGCCATTCATTGAATCTCCTCTCCAGATGAACTTCCTCATGCTCTTTCTATGGCAACCTGCAACTCGGCAACGTGAGCTTCCGGATCGTTTGACTTTTCATGCGGCAAACAAATTTCGCGCCGCGGTTCATTCTCTTTCATACGATATCCGTTCCGTTCAATCCACGCTGCCAATACCGCGCTTGCACTACAGGGGCGAGTCGTCCGGCAAAGGTGGATAAGCGTAGCCATCATCGGAACTTCCGGCAATTGTTTCACCGTAAAAGGAGGCCGGCTCGGCATATCAAGAGTCAGAGGCCGTGCCACTTCCATGTCAATTTCGTCCTCGCTTTCTTCACATCCGTGCCAAAGTACAATTTGAGGCGTAGATGGCTGAACGGAATTTCCCAATTGATCATCCACCTGTTGGAAAAGCTCCGGAATTTGCTTGAGCGAAGCTTTTTGGCGGTAAGACAGCACAAGTTGAGGCCCGACTTCCTTTACAATAACGTCGTGCGACTTTTGATTCTCGCCTTCATTTTCGATGAAAGACAGCCGTTCCTTAATTTGCGTCAGTTTTGCCTGCTCCTTAGCCAAATTGGACAAAATCTCGCTTTCCTTCAACCGAAACATTCCCCGAATTTGTTCTTGCGAGATTTGCTCTCCTACCAACTGGCGAATTTGCTCTAACGAGAAGCCCAGTTCTTTAAAGGCCAAAATCCGATTGAGTTGAAACATTTGGTCAGCCGTATAATACCGATAACCTGTAAATCGGTCGGTGTGATTCGGCTTGAGCAAATTTAACTGGTCGTAGTAACGAAGCGTCTTTACGGACACCTGGCTGATTTTTGAAAACTCGCTGATTTTAAACATCCATCCATCTCCTTGCACGGGTCATTCTATTCTCTCCCTGGTCTTTTCCGAGTATAACGTTCCAGTTGAGGGGAGAGTCAAGGGAAGCGATCTAGGAGAAATTTTCGTATAAACCGGAATTTCTGCGTCTTCGCCATTTCTACCTGGAGCCGCTGAACCTGTCATTCGTCTCACCGTTTTAGTAGAAGACACTAGGTTGGCAACAAGATTCCTGCATCATTCAGAGGAGAATCCTGTTCGCGAGTCTTTCGTTGCTCTAACGTATCGCGATTGCCCCTGCATTTATCTGAAAGTAAACAGGCCGCTCCCGACACAGAAAAAAGCAGCCTTCATTTTGGCTGCTTTGGATGTTTAAGTATGGTTAACCTACTAGCGCCTCCTTCACTCATACGTTTTCTGGCTGCTAAAACGTTTTGAGGGCTGCGGTTTGAAATGAAAAAACCCAGGATTTCTCCTGGGGAATTGTGGTGCATGCAACAGAACTATGGGGTAGTGACAAACAAGATCGTGTATGTGGCTGTTGTCGTTCCATCCGTTGCTGTAACCAGCACATAATCTCCTGTTTCCAAAAGGTCGAAGGAACCTTTTTCGACGTGAGAAGCAGAGAACAGCTTGACCGTTGCGCCATCTGGGCCTTCAAGATGACCCATCAATGCAGATCCGACATAGGTAGAACCACTGAAGAAGACAGCACTTCCATCAATCACTTTTGCGGCACTGTCGATTGTGAACATCGCAGTAGGTTTCGCAGTCAATGTCACATCATTGTTGATGGCAAAATCAGCGGTAACGGTCACAGAGCCCTTCTGTACCACATGATGATCAGCATCATCAGTAATCACGTAGCTAATCACTGCCGAGCCTCCACCTTGCCTCGAAATCTTGCCCTCTGTGTCGACTGAAATTTTGCTTGGATTGCTTGATGTCCAAGTAATGGTTTGTCCGGAACCTGCCGTGATCGTTTGATCCGGGGATATAGCCGTATCGCCTTCAGCAAGGTTTCCATTCGTTCCAGTACCCGAGTATGAAGGGTTGGTTTCTTGCGCTGTAGCGTAGACTGTCACAGTGACACTGTTTACAGCTCCATTAGAACTTGTATATTGGATCGTTGTCGTTCCAGGTGAAACTGCCGTGATCACTCCAGTGAAAGCATTCACAGTCGCTACTGACGGATTGCTCGATGACCAAATCTTGGTTCCTGGTTCTGTTGTTGTTGCTGTTCTCGTAATTGTCTCGCCAATCTGTAAAACTGTTGCAGATGTACCTACTCCTGTAATTGCTTGTCCGCTATTTCCGGCTAACCCAAAAACGGGCTTTTGCACAGACCAACACCGTGCAGGCGCCTTTCAACGCACACGGCGTTCCATCAACACTAAAGAAGGACTCCTTTCCTAGGACTTTAGAACTCCTACAACGGGCAATTTGATTGTATCATAGATTTCATCGGCTATAAAAGTAAATACTGAAAAATCAGTTTTGGGGGCTAGGCGTGAGGAGTTCGTGTAATTATTCTATCATTTTCGAATTATCGAGCCTCAGCAGATCAAATGAGATATCTGTATCAAATCACTGCTTATCAAAGTGAAATGGACAAGTTGTCATTCGCATACAGAGCTATTTGAAACTCGTCCATTTTTTTACATAAGCAGCTATAATGTGATGGTATCTCGATTTTTCCCACTTGGGAGGGCGTATAAGAATGGGATTGTTAGTTGATGAAATAAAAATACATATCAATGCGTATATTAACTATCTTACATTTAGAATTCGAAAATTGCTCTTCTACTTCTTTCCTGCCAATACATCGAGGACTAAACCATTATTGATATGCTACTTAGTAGCATCGCAGCCATCTTTGCTATACAGTAGAGTGTTAATGTAGAGCAACCATAGCTTCCCATCCCAAAAAGCAGGTACACTTTCCAGAAAAGTCTAGGATCAAGCAAAAAATTGGCGATGAACAAAATGTAAAACAGCATTACTGCCGTTTCCGTAGTTAAATGGTGAACTATTGAGATCAAACTACCGGCCTATGTCTACTAGCTGAGCTAACTTCTCTGTATTTGGTAGTACATCTGACCAGTTCGGACTTCCACCAGAGTCAGGTGTCACTGCCCTAAACAGGTCCTCAAATTCTCCAGTAATCACGCCTGCCTACGACAGGCGACGCGAAGGCGGTTGTAGAGGAGGGAACGGCATGACCGTTTCAATCCACGCCTGCCTACGACAGGCGACCTTATCTGGTCCAAGTATCTGAATCTTCAAATTAGTTTCAATCCACGCCTGCCTACGACAGGCGACGCGATCCAAGACGCAAATTCCCAAGCACTTGGGTTTCAATCCACGCCTGCCTACGACAGGCGACTCGCCGCGGGCGGCCTTTTCTTTGTAACGAGCTTGTTTCAATCCACGCCTGCCTACGACAGGCGACAATATTGACAATATGGTGCTCGAGAAAATCTTTATCGTTTCAATCCACGCCTGCCTACGACAGGCGACGGATAGCCCCGTCCTGCTCCTGCTGCATTTGCCACTGTTTCAATCCACGCCTGCCTACGACAGGCGACCAGGGCATTTAATTGTTTTATAAGGATTGGGAACGTTTCAATCCACGCCTGCCTACGACAGGCGACCGGCGCCTTCTCGTAAGTGATTTCATAGACCGGAGTTTCAATCCACGCCTGCCTACGACAGGCGACCAACATGACGAGAACCCCCTAAACGTTTTTTGATAGTTTCAATCCACGCCTGCCTACGACAGGCGACGTAACGATTTCGGGAGTCGTTATTTTGATATGTGGTTTCAATCCACGCCTGCCTACGACAGGCGACGGCAAGACCTACAAGGAAAATCATCGGAAGAAGTGTTTCAATCCACGCCTGCCTACGACAGGCGACCATAGAACCGCCTCAACATTCCCACTCCTTAAAAGGTTTCAATCCACGCCTGCCTACGACAGGCGACGTCTACTCCGATCAGGACGGTATGTTAGAAACAGTTTCAATCCACGCCTGCCTACGACAGGCGACACAAAAGTTTTCCGCACGACAATTCAAGAGCTGGCGTTTCAATCCACGCCTGCCTACGACAGGCGACTCGTTCCTGGTCAAACCGATTTCGTGGGTTCTGGTTTCAATCCACGCCTGCCTACGACAGGCGACTGTTTTTTCCCAAGCCTTGGAGCCGTTCGGGTTGTTTCAATCCACGCCTGCCTACGACAGGCGACCCTTACGCGACATTTCCATCTTTGAATTTATTGATGTTTCAATCCACGCCTGCCTACGACAGGCGACAAAGGCAGCCGCGTGCTGGCCGGGTACTTTGAAGAGTTTCAATCCACGCCTGCCTACGACAGGCGACCGAGGACGGCAATGTCGTAGAGAGTTGTAAACTCGTTTCAATCCACGCCTGCCTACGACAGGCGACGCCCGATGCTTGGCAAAAGCGTCATGACATACTGGTTTCAATCCACGCCTGCCTACGACAGGCGACGAAAGGTAAGAGTCACATCATCTTGGTTGAGAAGTTTCAATCCACGCCTGCCTACGACAGGCGACTTGGGTGTTTACCTAGAAGACTATTTTGCAGAAGTTTCAATCCACGCCTGCCTACGACAGGCGACCTCTCCACATCAGCCTTTGCCTCGATTGCCCGGTGTTTCAATCCACGCCTGCCTACGACAGGCGACGATGGAAGCTATCGTGTTTGGGAGGTATGAGGAGTGTTTCAATCCACGCCTGCCTACGACAGGCGACCGACGAAAACGGTGATCCGTTCCAAGGTGTTCTTGTTTCAATCCACGCCTGCCTACGACAGGCGACGGGTATTCGTGGACAACAGCAAAAAATGAACAGGGTTTCAATCCACGCCTGCCTACGACAGGCGACTCCGGGTTCGCGTCATGTTCCGGCGCCATGAATGTTTCAATCCACGCCTGCCTACGACAGGCGACCCAGAAGTAATCATACCTTTGTCTGCAGGCAGGAGTTTCAATCCACGCCTGCCTACGACAGGCGACAAACCACTTCAACATTGGTGTTCAGTACCATTCGTTTCAATCCACGCCTGCCTACGACAGGCGACGTTCGCATACTGATTGAGGGCATGGGCCTTTGGGTTTCAATCCACGCCTGCCTACGACAGGCGACGAAAAACGCATTAGACTTGGCTCGGGACTTCATTAGTTTCAATCCACGCCTGCCTACGACAGGCGACTCCGTCGATTGAGTTCAATTCGGTCTCCATGGTGTTTCAATCCACGCCTGCCTACGACAGGCGACTGCAATACCTAGGAAGCTTTGTCCTGACTAGGGATTTCACGCGATTTCCGCGAACCTCGTTTATACGGTCGCATAATACGCAGCAGCATATACCAAAAACACCTCGAATCCCAGCAACGGCAGGCATTTGCGAACCTCCCTGAAAATCGATGTGAGCCTAGTGTTCGCAAATGCCATATCCACTGCTAAATCATCAAAAACCCCTCTGGATCATACCCTTGTTTAGCGCCAACATGTTCAACCTTACCTTTCCAATTACTCCCAATCCGATAGAAGCGCAAGCTGTCCATCTCCGGATCTATAGTCTTTTTCAGCTTAATCTGCAATTCCTTCAGCTGCTGCGAATCAATCAAACATTCAAACACCGAATTTTGCACTCGCTGACCGTAGTCCTCGCATGTTTTGGCAACCTGTCTCAAGCGTCTTTGCCCATCAGCAGAGGTTGTATTCACATCGTAAGTAATTAACACCATCATCCCACATCACTCCTACTTCCAGAAAAATGGCGGGTAATCATCCAGGTCGCCACGCATATACCTGGCCAACAACATCGCTTGCGCGTAAGGAAGAAGTCCAACAGCAATCTTCTCTTCAAAAAATGGATGATAAATCTCGTCCCGCTTCCTCTGCTGCCACTCCGTCAAAACAAGCTTTCTGGCCTCATCGATCAATATAAACGCCCCGGACTCCTTCTCTACAAAGTCATCCTTGGTCACCTGTTTCCGGTTGATAAGCGTCAGCGCCGTTCTATCCGCCATATAGACCCGAAACTCCTCCATCAAGTCCAACGCCAGGCCATTCCGCCCCGGACGATCCCGATGCAAATATCCGGCCTGAGGATCAAGTCCGACCGTCTCCAGTGCATGAGTAACATCATTCGCAAGCAACGTGTACAGAAATGATAGCAGTGCGTTCACCCGGTCCCGAGGAGGACGTTTCACTCGGCCCCTAAACTCGAAGTCCTCTTTATTTGCCAAAATTTGCTCTGGCAACACCGAAAAATAATGCCGCGCCGCCAGTCCTTCGATTCCTCGCAGTTCATCCAGTGACTTTGCCTTCACGACTTCCCTCATTTGCCGATCCAGCCACGTCACAACTGACTGACAATGTTCCGCCTGAATACGTTCTGCGTAGTCACGGAGCGTACGCTTAACGGACACTCTTGCATTGACAAGCTTGGAATAGATGAACCGTTTCGCCAGCAGCAGCGACTGGTCCTCCCTGTCGCACCAGCGGTACTGCGTACGCCGCAGGTGAATATTGCCGGATACCTCACCCGTCACCCGTGCCTTGAACCGGCCCGAGGGCGTCAGAAACACAAGTGAAATTCCGTTGTCCACACATAAGTTCATCGCTTCCGGACTGACGCCGACATAGCCAAAAATAACAATCGACTCCAAATTAATTCGCGGCACCTGCAATTCCTTGACGCCTTCAGCGCTTACAAGCAGTGTTTCGCCTCTCGCCCTCAGATAGGCATTTTCCATCGTGATATACAAGGTGTTCAACAATCGCCTCATTGTCTATGCCCTCCGATCCACTGCTCCACATAAGCGGCAGCCGACTTTGCACCTCTGCTGCTCCACTTCGGCTGGCATAACGATACAAGCGAGCATTGGCGGCAATGCGTCTTGTACACCGCCTTGGGCGTCCGTGACTCCGCATGCATTTTCGTCATTTCAACCGTAATTTTCGCTACGCGCTCCCGCAGTCCAGAGGTAAGTTCAATCTTCTCGCGCTTCCTGACCTCGTGATAAAATATTTCTCCCTCAGAAATGGATACACCCAGCATTTCCTCCAGACAAATTGCCTGCGCGCATAGCTGAAGCGCATCGCGGTCATCTCTCTTCGGCTTACCCCGTTTATACTCCACCGGTATGACCGACCAATAGCCTGCACGCCCTTCCAGCACAACCGTTGCCGACGAAGGCTGCTCCTGCCGTCTAAATTCCACCATATCCGCCGTCCCACGAACGCGCAAAGCCTCGGATACAAGCGGCATAGAACGCACCACCCTTTTGTCTCCCCGCGTCTCGTCAAATTGCGGATCGTCCACCATACGATGCACATCGTTGCCTTCTGTCGTCAGCACATTTTCTTTCCACTGTTGCTCCACATGAATAAGCGCCCACTGTCTAGGGCAAAAGGCGAAATGCTGAATGCCCGACAGCATCAGATAATCGTCAGGTTCCAATGCCGTAACCGTCATATGAACCTACAGCTTTTCCAAAATACGAACCCCGTCAGGAGCCGCGTAAATATCAACGACATAATCGTCGAAAGAGCGAGGAATATCCGATCCCGGCTTGCGGTATACCTGGACGAGTTGGAACAGCTTATGCGCCGGCGCGTTGCCCAGCCGGGTCTCATGCTCGAATACGATCAGCTTCTGTGCAGCCATCTTGCCCCTTGCAGCCGAGCGGTCATGGTCGAACATGTTGACAAGCGCACTCCACAGCAGCTCCAGGTCCTCTTCACCAAAATTCGTCTGATTCGCCAACGGCGCGGAAATAAAGCCTTCCATTCTGTACAGTCCGTACGGAACGATGCTCTTGCGTCCCATCGTGCGCTCCTTCTCCGCGTCCTTCTCGTTCGTCACCGCCATCCGCGTAATCGTAACATCCATCGGCGAGATTGGATCGATGCTCCGCGCAAAGCTGAACTGCACTGGTCCGCGCACTTGCCCGCAATTGACTCCGGTCGTCATGACCGCGCCGAAAGCGCGAATATCGTAGTACTTGTCGCACATCCAGCGAGCTAGCGTCTGCTGGTCCTCTCTTTTCTTAGCGGCCATCTTGTCCGGCTTGTTGTCCTTCAATTCCATGTCCGGATGATGGAGGAAGGCTTCTTTGTTCAAATTGTTCAGCACAGCGGCTTCCTTGACATAAATACCGTATGAATCCCGATCACCCTGCGCCAGTTCAATATAGTTGCGCACTTTACGCTTGATGGACACATCTGTTACAAGCCCGCAACCAGTCTCTGGATCAATGCGTGGCAGGTTGCCTGCATCTGGGTCGCCATTCGGATTTCCGTTTTCTACATCGAACAACAGCACAAATTCATACCGTTTTGAAAGCGGTGTTTTTTCCGGCATAATCAAATCCCTCTCTTTCCAAATATATAGTGCTATTCGTGCGTCTCCGTCTGCTCAACCTGCTGCAACGCATCCGCAGGCTCCGATGATGAAGATGTATAGAAGCTTTGCCGCTTATGATAATAGCCGATGGCAAATATGCCCTGCTCCTCCAATGTGAGACGGCGGGGGAAACGGTCCGGCAGCGAACCCATCACATCCTGTATCAAATGGTTGTTGTAGCCGCCCCATTTCTCGTCCTTAGACACATGATGCTGGGCCAGATAAAGCAGCCGTGGAAATACATTAGCCGGGGAAGCCGATGCCGCTCCCCAGAAACGGTCGCGAATCGTTGCGTTAATGCCTGCTCCTAATGCGCTCGCCTGTGTCTTCTCCAAGCAAGCGAACAGCCTTCCCAAATTGTACGCCACGTTCGTAGAATCTTTATTTTCCGCCACTGACAATTCTCCTTCCATCGTCTTGTCTTGGTTGCTCCGGTAAGCTCGAAGCAAATATGCCTTGATCATCGCCGCCCGAATGCTGCCAATTTTGTACAATCCTTTGCGCGGATCGTCCGAATCCACCCTGACGCGATTCATCAGCTGGGCGAACACCGCCTTCGAATACGGCAGTCCTTGCAGGATCGAGCGGAGCATCTGGCCTTCCATATTGGGCGGGATGTTGCTCCAGTCATGACCGACGGCCAGCTCCTTCAACAATTGCCGCACCGTTGGCGTTCGATCCAGACCGACAATGGCAAGATCCTTGTAATGGCGCCACACTCGCTCCCCGATCTCCCCAAGCGTACCTTTGTAGAAGAAACGAATGGACAAACGCGCTGCATTAGGCGATATTCCCAACACGTAAAACGTTGTCTCAAAATGTAAATCCCCGAATGTATCCCGAAACTCCTGGCCGTTCCGCACTCGGGACATCGCACTTTTCACCCGCTCGCGCACGCTGTCGGGATCGGGCGGCTGCCCGTTCTCTCCATCCCCGTCGCCTTGATACTCCTGCATCAGGCTTGCCAGGAAGATCTGCTCATGATCGAGCGACGACTCCGCCCAGAACACAACTGTCATATCGTTCATTCTGACGCGGTGCCTGGGATCGGCAAGCAATTTGTTCAGCACATAACCGTAAGCATCGGCCGCTTTCTTCGAAGTAGGCGCATTAAACGACTTCTCCCTGCCGAAGGAGATAAACGAATCTTTGTTGAACGATACAAGTGCTGCTCCTGATGATTGGGCTCCGACTACATTTTTGATGTTGGGGTGCAACCGCGCAATTTCTCCTACGGATACAGTTTCACCGGATACAAGACATCTCTGCGTCACATCGGAGTGGTCCGTATCGGCCTGTGCCTTCAAATAGCGCTCCCACGCCTTCTGCAGCAAACGGTTGTCTTGCAAGAAGCGGCCTGTTGGCGCATACTTCAGCACGCACAGTCCGCCTGACGAAAGCAATGTGCGTACATCCTCTCTTAGCAACCTTTCGAACTGTCCTGCCAATTCCTCCGTATCCCATTCTATGAAGCGCAACAAAGCCTCCAACTCCGGCGCATCGGCATCCGTATCCGCATAAGCCAGCACCTTGCGCCAGAGCGACTGCAGCTCTTTGCGACACGTTTCCCGCAGCGAAAGCGCCGCCCCGAACAAATAGTCTGCCTTGTCGCAGAGAAAATAGGGGAAGACATTCACAGATCGCTTCACCTGCTCTGGCACATTAAAGGTTCTCTTGATCGGCTTCCCCTTCTCGTTCACATAAGAAATAACGTCAACAACCGTACCGCTCTCATCCAGATGCACTTCGAACGAAACGTCAGCTGCGGAGTAGCCTTCCCTTGGCATGTTATCGCCGTCCTGCCCCAGCAAAATATGATAATAAGAATGAAGCGCCTGTAAAATCATCCGATCACCTCCCGGGGACTCGGAACGCTGATAACTCCATCCACCATTTGAGCCCGGAAGAAATACGGCGTTACCTCCTTGACCTCCCCCTTCTCATCCAATTGGAAGGACTGATCGTATAGCATGTATCCAAGATCAACGGTTCCTTGATGCGGATTGGAAGGTACTGTTGGCGTTCCCTCTATCAGCTCAAAGCTAACGGGAAACTCCCGTGTCCCAAAATACGGTCGATGGAAGCACTGACCCTGCCGCGCTCTTCGCAGAAAAATGTTGTAATGCTTTTCAGGACTTTCTTCACTTCCGCGCCGGTCCGTCATTTCAAAGTGAGCTTCAATGATATACTCCACATTTCTAAGCACCAGGGACGCTCTCTGCTGCCGCTCCTCCGAGGCGTAAATCGCCGCTTTCCGCGCAGAAGCTTTGGTTTCCACCTCATTACGCCGAATATTCTCGAAGCGGATAGGCTGCAGCACATGAATCCGGTCCACGATCCAGCGTATGGCCGGCTTCCAGTGGATGGCCTCCAGTATGCCTCGCGCCGCCGATGGCGTTATTACATCGTAGCTAACCCTCTCCACCTTCATCTCCGGCCTTGTAAAGCAAGCATAATCGCCCCAAACCTTCAACTTGATCCCATACCCCATTGACGCAACTCCTTCCTAAAATAATAAAACCTCATGCTCCACCAAATCCTCAGGCTGAAGCAAGCCCGTCTCTTTGTTGTAATAGGCGCTTTCCGTTAAATAAAGAACGCCACCGCTGCTCGCAAGCAGATCAGCTCTGAGCATGGCAGCCAGCTCGAATTGATAGACCTGCACCGAGTAAGTCTGCAGCTTGCGCATAATACCAGCGGGATGAGCACTGTATCTCAATGCCTCAATGGCTTCCGTCGCTTTGGCATCATAAGGAACGACGATACTTTGCATCTGACCATCAATAAACTGGAATCGATCCGCAATCTCTTCATACGGAATTTGGAGATTCATATTTTTGAGGCTAAGTAGCTCCATGATGCCTTTATCGTCCGTTTTCTGGAGAACGGTGTTGTCATTGAATCCATAGATTCGGTCAAAATAGTTCCGCATGGCTGACAGCGAAAGCGCGTCACCCTCATACCGCAGTACATGCTGCGCTTCCGCCGCCGTCTCCTTCATCCAACCTTTTGTCGGCATGCCGTGCCGCTCCGGGTAAAATACACGCACCTCGCCCAGTACCGCCCCCCCTTCGCGATTGCATCTGCCAGCGGCTTGCGCAATGGAATCCAATCCGGCCATCGCCCGAAACACCTTAGGGAAGTCGACATCGACTCCCGCTTCTATTAATTGCGTGGATACGACGCGACATGGCAGCCCTGCCGCCAACCGTTTCTTTATCTCCTCCAATATGCTCTGGCGATGGGATGCGCACATGCGGCCACTCAAATGATAGATGCCATCTATATGCAGCAACTTTAGATGTTCGAACAGCAGTCTGGCATGCTTGCGCGTATTGACGATACAAAGGACTTGTCCCGCATCCGCAATCCAGTCCACGACAGTTTCGTCAGTGACTGCATCGTCGACTGCACCGTAAACGGAGACTTGAACTCTTTTGAACATATCCATTAATTGCACGGGTGTCGGATCATCCAAAATTTCTTTAGTTTGAACTCCCAGCTTGTCCCATGGGGGCTGTGTTGCCGTACATAGCACCACCGAACACTGGTAATGCTCCACAAGCTCCTGAATCGCATGCAGACATGGCATCACATAGCCTCGCGGAAGACTCTGTGCCTCATCGATCACGATGACGGAGCCGGCAATATTGTGCAGCTTGCGGCACTTGCTTCTTCGGTTCGAGAACAACGATTCAAAAAACTGAACAGATGTCGTGACGACAACAGAAGCATCCCAATTTTCCGAATTCAGCTTGAGCAACCGTGCTTCCTTCGGATCATGATTCTCTTCGTACTCTTCCATATTGAAATTGCTGTGATGCTCAAGTACGGCATCTTCACCAAGCGCCCTCCGAAACACTCTCGCATTCTGTTCTATTATGCTCGTAAAAGGGATGACATAGATGATGCGGCGTAGTTTGCAAACCTTGGCATGCTCCAAGGCGAAAACCATAGACGATAGCGTCTTGCCGCCGCCCGTCGGCACCGATAGCGAGAACAGTCCTCGGGCCGACTGGGCCTGCCGTCGACACACATCTTGGATTTGCCTGCGCTGTCTGTTGATTTGGGTATCTTCGGCCTGCTTGAAAGGACGCAGATAATTGTTCAACCGCTCCAGCAATTGTTCCATCGACGGTTGATTTCGTTCCTGTATCATAAGACGGTCGGCATCACTCGCGAAATCTCTCGTATCGATAGAATCCGCATCGACTAAGCAGGAATACAGCATTCTGCCAAGAAAACTGTATTTCCAAGCTAAAAGGTGCTTATGCTTCAGCAGCAGCTCCGGTTGAAAGACTGGTGGAATCGGTACCTTACCCAACGGAACTTGTATTTCGTCCCATGCGGAAGACCATGACGGAATTTCGGCATCGCTCTTGGACACGCGCTTCTTGAATGAACCCTCTTCGTCCCGAGTACCGTAGTTTTGCAGGCCGCCATGATGACCAGAAATAGACATCGCAGCCAGCGTCGCCAAATATGCGGCCGCACCGCTCGTTCCAATGTGCCTGCTGTACGACTGCTTGTCCAGCATCCATTTCGCTCCCGCAGTAGAATGATCTACCCGCACATTTTTCCCTCTCACCCGTTCCTGGAAAAGCTCTGAATATTTGCCGACATCATGCATGAGGCCGATTATATAGCCCAATTGGCCTAGTCCAAATATATCCGCGTTGCTTTTGCACCTTTCCGCAACCGCTTCCAAATGGATCTTCAATAGCTGATAATCTCCGTTGTCCTTGCTGTGGGCGTAAAATTCCATGGATCTCCTCCTGTCAAAAAAGGGATGCACATAGATATTATTGTTGGAATTTGTAGCAAACTGTAACAGGATTAAATGAACATTTCTACGCCTAAAGTCTCATTCCTTTTAAATTTAATTATTTTTACACAAATGATAGATTATGGTACAAATTGCGGCACCCAAACCATTTCTAGCCCCACCCATTTGTTAGAGCTTCGAATTTACGTCAAACTTGATACTCCTTTATTTACAATAAAAAACGGCATCTCTGCCGTTTCCGTAGTTAACATTATGATGGAACATAGCCGGATCGAACCGCTTACCTCTACATTGCCAGCGATGCGCTCTCCCACAATAGTTTGTTTCACTCCCCATAAATCCGAAACAAACTAAACGACACATAATGAACGAGGCACCTGGAACATCGTTTTATTATAGTGAGAAAGTTATGCACCCCACAAGTTTACCCCGCCAACAGGACTGCTGCTAAAAAGACGAACTGAAGCACTGTACGAAGAAGTAGCTTAGGTACAGGTCTCCCCCCAATCGTTAAGGACTCTCTGGCCGCACGCACATTGGCTGGGAACATCGCCACCAGCAGCACTGCCAAGCCTATGGAAGCCGCCTGAGAGGTCGCAGGGAACAGAATGCCGATGGCTCCGGCAATTTCCAGCAACCCGGTAGCTGTCACGATCCAACCTGGCTTCGGAAAAATCGGCGGAACCATGCGGATTAGGTCAGGACGTTTTGCCCCCCAGTGGGCAGAAGCGGTAAGCAGCAGCATAACGGCTACCGCTCCCTGAAGCGAGGAATGCCACCCTTCGAAATAAGACAAGCCGATTAGCCCGAGAATCTTGAACAGCAGAAAAGCTCCGACAAGCACGTAAAAAGGCACCATTTTCATCTCTCCCTTTAGGAATCTGCTTATAAAGGAACGTGACGAGGGTCAGACCCTTGTTCTATTCGTTGTTGTCCCAGCTTTTTAGAAGCCTGTCACTGCCAAGAGGTATACTATCAACCATCACGATGGGCGGTCGCCGTAATGGCGATGCCGAAAACTGCCCAAGAGCGAGAAGTCTCACGATACTCCTTGGAGATTTTGCCGCTTTTGATGTGGTGGAAGCCGTAGCGAATCATTCTGAGCTGCAACGGAATAAGTACGGCTAACCAGGCTAGTTTTTATCTTTATGCCGGGCACTTGGTGTCTATATGCCAATTATAAAATACCGACCGTCGGTTTGTAAATAGGCAATTTCTTTTTTGGAGATATTTATCATTGCGCTTTTCTTCTCCTCATAAAATTGAAGTATTTTAGGGAACCATGCTATTTTAGGTTCCTAAGATATGCTCATAGAACGTTTGAATCACAACAAAAAAACGGCATCTCTGCCGTTTTGACGATTAAGTATGGTGGAGACAAGGGGGATCGAACCCCTGACCTCTTGACTGCCAGTCAAGCACTCTCCCAGCTGAGCTATGCCCCCACGATAAAATTAAAGCTGGTATTCATTTTTTGGTAGTACATTTGACCAGCTCGGACTCCCAGCTGAGCTAATGCCCCATTATGTATTCTTCAGCGATATTACTGCCTCAGTGCTCTAAGTATAGCACACCGCCCGTTTACACTGCAAGCGAAAAAACAGGAAAAATTCCCACTCCTTTTGAAAAATCCTTCGGCCATTCCTTCGCCTTTTCATTTAAAGAAGGGAGTCGTTAGTTTGATGACCTGATGGTGTGTCAGCTGTGCTAATCGTGCTTTCTTTTTGGGGAGCAGCCGAGTGGCGAAGAGGAATAGGGGGCAAAACTGGTGGGTGACCCTTCCGCCCCAGTTGCTCTCTCTGACTCACCCCACCAAGCCGCAAACATTTACTCCCCAGACCCCTTACCTGCCTCCCTCTCTCTTCCCACGCCCTACTCTCCCAACTCCCCCTCCATAAACTTCATCAAATAAACCTCCGGCCGCTTCATAAATTCTGCAAAGCTGGCCAGGTCGGCATATTCCTGGTGCTCCTCGTCGTAGCAGCCGATCATGCCTTTTTTCTGTGGGTTCCATACCAAAACCAGACCGGAGTAGTTGTCGACGCAGGCGGAGATGCGCAGCAGCTTTTTGCGACCGATTTTCATTTCGACTGTATCTGTCAGGGACAAAAAATCGATGTGCTTTATCTCGAAATCATTGTCTGCAAGCTTCACGTGCAAGTTGTCTCCGGTGAGGAAGGCGATTAGCTCGGCGGACAGCTTGTGCTTTTGCAGTTCGTATTTTCTGTTCTCCAGATCATGCAGCTCGGCGGGCTCCAACGATTTTAAATAGGCGGCCAGTTCGTCCTGCTTGTTGCTGACGGCAATCGTGTAAGGGCGCTCGCCGCCTTTTTCCGCGAGGGTGACGTCTGCGCCGCGCTCGACCAAGTATTTGACCATGCCGACGTTGCCCATGCGGGTTGCGACGGTCAGCGGTGTTGCCTTGTACGGATAGACCATGTCTGGCTGATTGTAGTTGATGTCTACGCCATGCTCCAGCAAGTAATCGATTGTTTTGCGGTCGTTGTCCGCTGCGGCCTTGCGCAGCACCTCTCCCGCGTGCTGTCTGATGTTCAGACCGAGCTCGTGGATCAGCGGGATATTGCTTTTTTGGCCGTAGTAGGCTTGCTCATATGCGCCGGATTTGACCCGGTTCAGCATATCCATGCGGGCGCCTTGCTCTGCGATATAGCGAACGATGTTTTCTTTGCAATAGCGGACAGCCAGCAAAAAAGCAGGCTTCTCTTTCGCATTGAGGTTGGCGCCGTGTTCGACGAGAAGCTTGACTACTTCCAGCTTCTCCGCCATTAACGCCAACTCCAGCGGGCTTACTGTCGTGTATTGGCTCAAGACGATTTCTTTTTCCAGATCCCAGCCGGCTGCCAAGGCTGCCTGCAAAGCGTCGACATTTCCTTCGTAAATGTGCGCTGCAATCTCTGGCAACACCTCAAAATTCCCTAAGTCCTTGATCTTGGGCATGTGTGGCCCCTCCCTTTTCTCTTTTCCCTAAAAAAAGGGGGTCTCCTGCCGAATACTCGGCTGATGAGACACCCCCTGGAGCTAATGCTTCTATAGATCAGATCTAGCGTACGGTTACGACGATTGGCGTTTTCTTGCCGCCGTAGCTGACGTAAATGGTAGCTTTGCCGGAGCCAGTCGCCTTGATGATCCCGTCCTTCACGTCTGCTACGAGCAGGCGAGAGGTGGTCCACAGGGCTGGCTTCGTGACGTTCGCTTCCGTGCCGTCCATGTAAGTAGCGATCGCGCTGACTTGCTTCGACTCGCCTTTGCTCATGACGACTTGAACGACGTCTGTTTTCAAATATTTCAGCGTGTCCACATCGACCGGGATGCTCACGCTCTTGTCGCTGTATTTGGCGCTGATTGTCGCTTTGCCGAAAGCCAGACCTTTGACCAAGCCTTTGGATACGTCGGCAATTTTATAGTTGCTGACCTTCCAGTCTGCCATGTTCGTGACGTCCATCGTGCGGCCGTCTGACATGGTTGCGGTCAGGGTGATTTGTACCCCGCCACCGTTTGATTTCAGGCTGACAAAGCGCTTGTCCGCCTCCAGCTTGGTCACAATGCCTACTTCTACCGGAAGCGATACAGACTTGCTTCCGTATTTGAAAGTGATTGTCGCGCGACCGTTGGCAAGCCCACGCACTTTGCCGTTTTCCACATCCGCTACCTTCAGGTTGGTCGAGGTCCAATCTGCGGTTTTGGATACATCGATAGTGGCGCCGGAAGCGTCTGTCGCTTTCAATTCGATTGAGGCCGTGTCATTGACGTTGATGATCAAGATTCGCGGATTGATGGTCAAGGTCTGTGCCTGGTCTACCTCGACCGTCACGGTCACGCTCTTGCCTTCAAAAGAACCTGTGATCGTCGCTTTCCCGGAGCCGATTGCTGTAATTTTGCCTGCGTTCACTTCGGCTACTGCCGCAGAAGTGGACGTCCAAGTCGCTTGCTCATTGATGTTGTTTTTGACTGTTCCATCCGCATAAGTGGCGGTCAGCTTGACTTCCTGGCTGTCGCCTTTGCTTAAGACCACCGACTTTTTGTCTACCGTCAAAGATTGCAGGACACCGACCGATACCGGAATGGTGATCGAGCGTGTGCCAAACGTCGCTGTGATCGTTGCGGCACCCGTCGCTACACCTGTGACCAGACCTTGGCGCACGGTTGCAACTGCTGGCGCGCTGGATGTCCAGGTGACTTTTTGTGTCACATCTTCACTGCTTGCGTTCGGGAAGGCAGCCGTTACTGTGATCTGCTTGACGTCGCCTACCTGAATTGCCACTTTGGAAGGATTCGCTGTCAAGCTTTGCGGTACATCCACGTCTACCACGAAGTTCGCTGTCTTGCCGCCGTATTTCGCCGTCAATGTCGCGGAGCCCGCTTTGTAAGCCGTAATGGTTTTCCCGCTGGCAAACACGATGTCCGGTTGATCCGAGGACCATTCCAGCTTGTCCGTAATATACTCACTTTGTCCATCTGCAAAATAAGCTTTTACCACTACGTTGTTGCCATTTGGTGCCGTTCCTACTTCCACGCTTTTGCCGCTTTGCATCGTCAGGTAGGACGGAATGATATCCAGCGAGCGCGGCACTTCTACATCAACGAGAATTTGCACCGTTTTGTTGCTGTATTTCGCCGTAATGACGGCTTCGCCTGAAGCTACGGCATGAATTTTCCCGTTGCTGTAGTAAGCGACGTTTTCCTTGTCCGAGGACCATTCTGCCTTGTCCTTCACGTCGACAGGAGTGGTGGAGTTGGCATAGGTAGCTTCCAGCTTGACCGTCTGCTCTGCGCCAACTTTCAAAAAGACGTTTTGTGGCGAAACGACCAGTCGTTGCGTATTGTCCACATCCACCTTGATCGTAGCTGTTTTTGTCCCGTATGTGGCGGTAATGGTGGCAGTACCCGCGCTGTAGGCGGTAATTTTTCCTTTGATGGCGTCTGCTACTGCAGCGTTGTCAGAAGACCATTCTGCTTTTGCAGCGACATCCTTATCTTCGGAGCCATCCGGATAAATCGCGGTCAGCACGATGTTTTGCGATTCTCCCAAAAGCAGCGACAGTTGGGTTTTGTCCGGGTCGAGTCGATGCGCAATCTCGACGCTTACCTGCATGCTTGTAGACTGACTGCCGAACTTGGCAGTAATCGTTGCCGTACCGGAGCTAAGCCCTCTGATCTTGCCGTTGATCACGGTGGCGACGGCCGGCTTGTCGATCGACCAGTCTGCTTTTTCTGTTACTTTTTCCGGTTCGCCTTCGCTGTAATACGCAGTCAATTCAACCGTTTTCTCTTCCCCGATGCGAGTGTTGACCGACTGCTGATTCAACGACAGCGCCTTGACTTTTTTCGTGACGGTTACATTGACGATGGCTGTCTGGCCCATATATTCCGCAGTAACTACGGCGTTTCCAACAGCCTTGGCCGTAATTTGTCCTGAGTAGACGTTAATCACTTTGCCCTGGTCAGGGCTTTGCCAATTCGTCTTTACCGTAACATCTTCTGTTTTTCCGCTCTCGTAAAGGGCTGTGGCTCCTACGGATACCGTGTCACCCAACTCTACCGTTACCTCGTTTTTGGTCAGCACCAGGCGGTTGATTACTTCCGCAGCCAATCCGACCCCTGCGCTCCCGGTTCCCACAAAAAGCAGGGCGGCCAGAAACAAGAGCATTGTTTTTTTCCAGAACATTGCCAGCCTCCTCGCAAGTATGACATTTGCTGTTTTTCGAAACCTTTCCACCATTACTATATCGGCATTTGCGAGAAATAATTTACCAGTGATTTATGTCGGCCATGTGTCGAAGGGTGTAACTAGACAGCTGTTTCCACGTCTAATGAAAGAGAAAGAACTAGCATTTGTGCGAAAAAGAGAGATACAAGGGAGCAGCAAAAAAATGAAGAATCTAGCAAAACGACTGCAAATATTTTTTCCGCGAAGAGTTTTGGTCGCGTTGGCTATCCTTTTTCTGATCGGCGGAGTGTGGATCGGCTATCATTGGTGGCGGATTGAACAAGCAGCCGCACAGGCGATTCCTCGCCATGCCGATATCGGAATTGTCCTCGGCGCTGCTGTGTGGGGGGAAGGCCCCAGTCCCGGACTGCGCGAACGACTGGAGGAAGCCGTCCGGCTGTACGAAGATGGGTACGTTTCCACTTTGCTGGTCACTGGCGGGCTTGGTGAAGGCAAGACGCGAACAGAAGCAGAGGTCAGCCGCGAGTATTTGATCGCCCACGGCGTTCCGTCCGGGCAGATTCTCATGGAAGACGAATCTACCAGTACATACGAAAACCTGCTGAATAGCCAGCAGGTTTTGGAAAAGCACTCTATTCGACATGTGTTGATCATTAGCCACGACTATCATTTGGCGCGGGCGATGACGATGGCTGAATCGCTGGGAATCAACGCCTCTCCCGTCGCCGTCCATTCGCACGTCCTGTTTGGACCGTACCATCGCGGCAGAGAAGTGCTGGCTCTCTCCTATTGGGAGGTTTCCAGCCTGTTCTCATTAGTTGCCCGCTCGGTGGTTCTGGCGGCGGATTTCGTAGACGTCCACAAAATGGCGAATCCGCTCCATGATCCGGGCCGCTTTCGTCTGTTCAATCCGGTTGCCGTTGGAGATAGACAGATGCTCCTGTAGTTCCTCCAGCGAGTAATTCGATGTAAACAAAGTCGGCAGGTGATTGTTCGCCCGCTGGTTCAGGATGACTCCCAAAATCTCGTCGCGCACCCATGGCGTCAAGTTTTCCGCGCCAATATCGTCCAAGATGAGCACGGGCACTTCTTTGAGCAACTCGAGCTTTCCGGCATACGATTGATCCGAGATCGAGTCTTTCATTTCGCGGATAAAGTCGGGAACGTAAACAAGCAGGGAAGCCACGTTCTTCTCGGAAAGCTCGCGGCCGATCGCGCCCATGATGTAGCTTTTTCCTACGCCGAACGGGCCGTGAAAATACAGACCTTTTACCCGCTCGCCCGTGCCGATCTTTTCACAAAACTGCACGGCCGCTTCCACCGAGGCCAAATTGTCTGTGTCGATGACCATTCCTTCAAAGCTCGCGTTCAATGTCTCTTCTGACACGTAGTAGCTGCGCATGAGGCGGCGGCGGCGCACTTCTTCCTCATGGGCAAGCTGCTTGGAACAGGGAGTGATGGAGCTGACGATGTTCTGGTGGGCCACTTCCAGCTGCGTGCTGTGGCCCTTGACCAGATTCGGGCACTCTTTCAGCCCTGGACAACGCTCGCACCAATACTGTTCTTTGACCGCTGTATATATACTGGAGAGCGAGCGCAGGTAATCGTCTCGGGTCAATGCCGGGTGCTCCGCTTGAAATGCTTTCAGATAGGCGGACGAACGAAACATTTTATCCAATTGCTGATCGGGTGTCAGCAGCTGACGCGGTGTTCGCTTGGCAAGCTCCTGCATGAACTCACTGATAGATTCCATTTTCCCTCACGCTCCTTACTTCCGTTTTCGCAGTGTTTCCAGTCTCTTCTGCAAGTCCGGAAAATCTTGAATCGACTGTCCTTTGGCAACGTCTGGCGCTGCCTTTTCCTGCGACATTTGCCACTCCACCGAAGCCGGCAGCTTGTCTTGCAAAATCGCCCTGCCGTTGCGTCTGACTGGCGTCGTTTCCTTTTTCGCTGTCTTGGCTTTCTCGGCCGATTGCGCCCGTTGCTCGGAGCGCTCTACGATCTGCTTCACCGCTTCATCGACCGTGGCGATCCGCTTGGCCTTCCAGCTGTCGCGAATCGTCTCCATGTACGCTTTTGGCAGCTCCATTTGCATGCTGGCGAGCGTGTGCAAAAGCAGTGCGTTCACTACTTCAGCGGACATGCCGTCTGCAAAAACGAGCGTCTCCGCCCGCTCCAAGTACACTTTGCTCACGCGGCCGCCCACGACCTTTTCGAGCAGCGCAAGCGGGGAAAGCAAGCGGCATGCACGGACAAACGCTTCGCTGCCCGGCTCGGGCAACTTGCCTGGCCCCCAGTCGTCATCCAGCGATGCAGGCGCCGAATCGCTGCGGTACAGCTTGTCTTCCGTGTAGCGCTGCATGAGCCGTTTGCGCAGCACATCCCCGTCCAAACTCCGATCCGTATTGTACAACGTCCAGTCCCGCAGTTCCTGCCCCATTCCCCAACTGTCCAACTGATAAAAATGGCAGAGGGAAAACAACAGCTCCATGCTTTTGCCATCCAGAACCTTGGCAGGATCGGCATTGTCCGGCAAATAAAGCCGCAGCGACGACACGCTCAGCGAGTGGTTCACCTGGGCCTCGAAGCCGGATTTCATCGCAGCCTGCGGGAAGCTCGTCTCCATCTCGCTCAAAAAGCGCTCGCGCTCCGAACCTTTTTTCACTTCCAGCTCCGACGGTTTCAACGATTGGAACACTTCATGAAAATCTTTCGTTATGTTTTCGACCTGCGAATATTCTTCCGCCAACTGGCTGCCCAGCCCATCCGCATACTGCTGGCGCAGCTGGGAGAAGCGGACGTTTTCGATCTTGTTGAGCAGCATCAGCGAGAGGACGTAATCGGCAAAAAACTCTCCGGGTGCAAGCGGAGGTTTGATCAAGTATTCGTAGTAATAATCGCGCTGCTGGTTTTCGCGGCGGCGCACTTCTACAAGTCCGATGGCCTCCAGACGTTCACGCGCATCCAGCAAACGATCCAGGGACAAGGAAGACGCAAGCATGAGACTGCGGTGGGTTCCCTCCGCAGAGGCCCCGCTCGCTTCCTGCATGCTATGGACAAGCATTTGGTAGAGGGCGTACGATTCGACGCCAATGATCGGCAAGTACAACTGCGTGACAAACCCCATTTCCGAAAAACTGAGAGGTCTTGCCAGCCGCACCAAATAACGATCCTTGGGCAACAATTCGTTCCAGACTAAACGGCGCATCCGATCTTTCCTTCCTGACAAAATTCGATTCTTTTATTATAGCATGGCAAACGAATGTGCGTAGAAAAATAACTGGAAAGCAAAGAAGCCCTGGCGTTTTTTCGCAAGAGCGTGAGGAGAAATCTATAGGAGCGGACGCGTCCGCCTTTCTCTATGATTCTTTTGGGGATGATGGCTGGCTGCCCCTCGCCTGCGTCAGAAGCTCCTCCAGCTCTTTCATGAATACATTGATATCTTTGAATTGGCGGTAAACGGACGCGAAACGGACGTAAGCGACTTCATCTACGTGGTACAAACGTTCCATGACCTTTTCCCCGACATCGTTGCTCGGGATCTCGGCCTGGCCGCAACTACGCAATTCTTTTTCGATGTCGTTTACCACATTTTCCAGGACTTCCAAAGGAACGGGCCGCTTCTCGCAGGCGCGCACCAATCCGCGCAGCACCTTTTCACGGCTGAACTCTTCGCGGGTGCCATCCTTTTTCACAATCAACAGCGGGGTCTCCTCGACCATTTCAAATGTAGTAAAGCGACGCTCGCACGATTCGCACTCACGGCGGCGACGGATCGATTTATTATGATTAAACGGACGCGAATCCAGGACTTTAGTCCCGTTGTATTCACAAAATGGACAACGCATATCAGAATCAACTCCAATATTGACAATACATGTCTACAGTGTCCCTCATATTCCAGTCAGAAGTCAAGTCAATCCTTGTACCTATTTATATGATAAGTCGTTTGGAGTACAATATGGGTACTGTTGGAGGGATTGCAATGCGTTTAGTTTCTTTAAGACAAGTCCAGCCGGGAATGAAGCTCGGCCGTACCGTTTTCACGGAAGATGGCAAAGTGCTGCTTGGCGTCGGTATGCAATTGACAGAGCGCTTGATTTCTGGGCTCCAGCGATCTGGTGTGGACTCTGTGTACATCGATGATCCGCGTACAGAAGACATCGTGGTGGAGGAAGTCATTCGCCCCCAGACTAGACAAATCGCGGTCGAAGTCATCGAAAAGACGATCAAGCAGATCACCAACTCAAACAAGCTCGCCCGTAAAATCTCCTTGAAAGAGATGGGGTTGCATTTTCAACGGGCTTTTAGCTCCATTCTGGACGACCTGATGCAAAACAAGCAAATGGTCGGCCACCTGACGACAATCTCTTCTCACTCTCCGTCCTTGTATCATCACTCGGTCAACGTGGCCGTGCTCGCGACAGCCGTCGGCATGTCGATCGGCTACAACCGGACACAACTGATGAACCTGGGCGTTGGGGCCATGCTGCATGATATCGGCAAAGTCAGCTTGCCTGAAGAGTTGTTGCAGAAAAAAGAGCGCTGGAACGCGGAAGAACAAGAGATTGCCAAGCAGCATACCACGCTCGGATTTAATCTGCTCCGCAAGCAGCATGACATTTCTTTGATGTCCGCACACGTCTGCTTGCAGCACCACGAACGGCTGAACGGAAGCGGATATCCTCAAGGACTGGTCGGAAAGCAGATTCACGAATTTGCCCAAATCGTGGGCATCTGCGATATTTACGATTCATTGACTTCGCCTCGTCCTTGGCGTAAACGATACATGCCGCAGGATGCCGTCGAATACTTGCTCGGCTCGGGCGGTCACCTGTTCGAGCACCATCTCGTGAACGCCTTTATCAAGCATATCGCCATCTTCCCGATCGGAAGCAGCGTCGTTCTCAATACAGGCGAGACAGGAGTAGTCAGCCGTGTTGACCCGGACTATTCGCATCGGCCAACGGTGCGTATCCTGAGAGACGGCCGCGGCAACGATGTCATCGCTCCTTACGATCTCAACCTCAAGGAGAACATCAGGCTGTTTATCATCGGTTTCGAAGACGACCAGTTGTTTAACATCAGTGGATTGTCTGAATCCGAATCCTCGTGACTTGCTTGCAAACATATCCGGCTTCGCCCACTTGCGGCGAAGCTTTTTCTTTTCCCTTCTCATGTCATGAAAAAACCCTCTGCCCGTTCAATCGGGACAGAGGGTTCTCCATAGCAGCAACTTAGTTTACACCAGCTGTAGCCGCTTCTTTCACAGTTGTTTGGTTGTGCATCTCAGATACGTGGCGAACCAGGTCAACAACGCGGCAGGAATAGCCCCACTCGTTGTCGTACCAAGCGATCACTTTTACTTGGTTGGTTCCCATTACCATCGTGGACAAACCGTCTACGATCGAGGAGTTGTCGTTTCCGTTGAAGTCGCTGGATACGAGCGGCTCGTCGCAAAATTCCAGGTAGCCTTTCATATGGCCTTCGCTCGCTTCGCGCAGCACGCGGTTCACTTCTTCGACCGTTACAGGCTTTTTCGTGTTGATCACCAGGTCCACAACCGACACGTTAGGAGTTGGGACACGCAGCGCGAAGCCGTTCAGCTTGCCGTTCAGTTCAGGCAACACTTTGCCTACCGCGCGGGCAGCACCTGTAGTGGTCGGGATGATGGACTCGCCAGCAGCGCGGGCACGGCGCAGGTCTTTGTGTGGGTTGTCGATGTTTACCTGATCGTTCGTAATCGAGTGAATGGTTGTCATCAAGCCTTGCTCGATGCCGAATGCATCATTCAGCACTTTTGCCACAGGAGCGAGGCAGTTGGTTGTGCAGGAAGCGTTGGACACGATATGGTGATTCGCATGGTCGTAGATGGTATCGTTTACACCCATCACAATCGTTGCGTCTTCTTCCTTGGCAGGAGCGGTAATGACTACTTTTTTCGCTCCGCTTTGCAGGTGCTTGCCAGCGCCTTCGCGGTCTTTGAATTTGCCTGTCGCTTCTACGACGATTTCCACGCCCAGTTCGCCCCAAGGCAGTTTCAGCGGGTCGCGGTCAGACAGGACAACTGTCGCTTTGCCATCTACGATGATTTTGTTGTCTTGTACTTCTACTTTATTTTGCAGGCGTCCGTGAATGGTATCGTATTTGAGCAAATGTGCAAGCGTCTCCGCTGGGTAGCTAGCGTTGATCGCTACGATTTCAATGTTGGGGTCCTGAATAGCGCGGCGGAATACCATGCGCCCGATACGGCCGAAACCATTAATACCAATTTTGATTGTCATAAATAGAAACCCCTTTCGCGATTAAGTTACGCTCATCTGTTACTTTCATTATAATAAGTATAACACAATTATCAATGTGTTTTACTGAAAAATAAATATTTGGACGATTTTCCCCTCCTATTTTTTGTCCGTTTTGTTTCTTAGCCTGCCCTAAACACGAACAAAAGCCGCCCTCATACACGAGAAGCGGCTTTTACCTCAATTGGAAGTCATATATGCGCTTGTAACGGTCATGATAATAGAGGACTCGCTGCACGTACTGGCGCGTCTCCCCGAACGGAATGTCTTCAATCGTCTCGCGGTGCCCGCTCCACTGCTCGGTCGTCAGCCAGCCGTTCACTTTTCCCGGGCCGGCGTTGTAGGCGGCGACGACCTTGATCAGATCGCCCTCATACCGATTGAGCAAAAAGTTCAAATACCATGTTCCGATCTCGATGTTCATGACCGGATCGTACAAGTATTGCTCGTCTTTCGGTTGAAATTTGGCCTGAGTGACGATCCATTCAGCGGTGTCGGGCATGATTTGCATCAAGCCAACCGCGCCCTTTTTCGAGACGCGATCCGTCTTGAAGCCACTCTCCGAACGGATGACGGCCAACACGAGATAAGGGTCCACATTGTATTTGATCGCTGCTGTCAAAATTTCCTGCTGATACTTGATCGGGTACATCCACTTCCAAACCATAGGCGTGCCTTGCAGCAAAAAAACGCTCATCAAGACGAGCAGGATGAATGCTGCGCGTTTGCCTGATTTCATGATCGCAGCTCCGCCCGAATCTCGGCGAGAAGGGCTTCCACTTGTCGCTCTGTCTCTTCGCGTGAAAAGGAGTTGTCGATCAAAAAGTCGGCTTCCAGCTTCTTCTGGTCAATCGGAAATTGCGCTCGCAGCCGTTTTTGCGCCTGTTCTTCTTCCAACTCGTCCCGTTCCATCATGCGGGCGAGCTGCATATCGCCTGGCGCGTAGACCACGACGATTTTCTCGACCATGTGTTGCAGCTTGCTCTCGAACAACAGCGGGATGTCCATAAACACGATGTCAGCCCCGTTGGCCTCTGCTGCTTCCGCTTCCTCCCGCATGACTCTCCGTACCTCAGGATGGACGATGGCATTCAGCTTTTGTCGCTCGGATTCGTCTGAGAACACGATTTCTCCCAGCCCTTTTCGATCAATCTGACCGTCTTCCAGCAAAATGTCTCTTCCAAAATGACGCACAATCGCTTCATAGGCTGGTTTCCCCGGCTCTACGACTTCTCTGGCAATCTGATCCGCATCGATCACGGGAATCCCGCGTTCTCTGAGCATCCCTGTGACTGTGCTTTTGCCAGTGGCGATCCCGCCTGTCAATCCTAAAATCATATCCATCCTCCTCCCTCGGCAATAATGTTACTTCTTCTGGCACACCGGACAAATATGGGTTCCTCTGCCACCCACGACAAAGCGGACGATCTCGGCTCCGCAGCGGACGCAAGCCTCGTTTTTCCGTCCATACACCGTAAGCGATTGCTGGAACATGCCCATCTCGCCCTGGCCGTTCACGTAGGACTTGATGGAGCTGCCTCCTTGCTCGACAGCCTCGGACAAAGTAGCGACGATGCTCTCGTGCAGTCGTTCGACCTCTTCGCGGGTCAATTCTCCTGCCAGCTTCTCCGGGTGGATTCCTGCCTTAAACAGCGACTCGTCCACATAAATATTCCCCAGCCCGACAATACATTCCTGGTTCAGAAGGAGCGGTTTGATTTTTGTTGACCGCCCTGCCAAAAGCTTGGCGAGAACATCGGGAGTAAAGCTCTCTTCAAGCGGCTCTACTCCCAGTTTTGCCAACGGCCCGGTCGCTGTTTCCATTCCTTTTGGAAAAAGATCCATCGTCCCGAACTGGCGCACGTCCCGATAACGCAGCTCCGACTGATCTGTAAAATGGAACACGACATGCGTGTGCTTTTCCATCGGCTCTTCCGACTGGTACAATCCGTACCTTCCTTCCATCCGCAGATGGGAGATCAGCACATCCTGATCCATGAAAAATTGAATGAACTTGGCCCGGCGCGAGATGTCCTGAATCGTTTGTCCCGCCAATTGGGCCTTGAATTGTTCGATATCATCCGGCTGGCGAATGATCCGGGGCAGATGGACACTGACCCGCTCAATCGTTTTTCCCAGCACCAAACTGCGCAGTGTGCGCACAACGGTTTCTACCTCTGGCAACTCCGGCATGGTGCCTCCTCCTCTCGCTGTCTCTTTGCTTACTCTATTGTTTACGGCGACACGCCTGCTTACTTCGCTTCGTACCAGCTGCGTCCGTCACTCACGTCCACTTTGAGCGGAACATCGAGCGCAAGCGCCCCTTCCATGACTTCCGGCACGAGCTTGCGCATGATCTCAAGCTCGTCTTTTGGCACTTCAAACACAAGCTCATCGTGCACCTGCAAAAGCATGCGGCTGGACAGCCCTTTTTCCACCAGACTCTCTTGCATGCGAATCATCGCCAGCTTGATGACATCCGCCGCTGTCCCTTGAATCGGCGTGTTCATCGCTGTGCGCTCTGCAAAGGAACGCAGATTGAAGTTGCTGCTGCGAATGTCCGGCAAATAACGGCGGCGGTGCAGCAGAGTGGTCACGTAGCCATCCTGCTTGGCCTGCTGAACGATCTCTTCCATCCAATGTTTCACGCCGGAGAAAACGGCGAAGTAACGCTCGATAAAATCGGCCGCTTCCTTGCGGGTGATGTTCAAGTTTTGCGACAATCCGTAGTCGCTGATCCCGTAAACGATGCCGAAGTTGACCGCTTTGGCCTGACGGCGCATCAGCGAAGTCACTTCGTCTTCGCTCACTCCGAACACGTCCATCGCTGTCCGCGTATGAATGTCCATCCCTTTTTGGAACGCGTCGATCAGATTGGCGTCGCCGGAAATATGGGCGAGAATCCGCAGCTCGATCTGCGAGTAGTCCGCCGCCAGCATGTACCAGTCCTCCTCAGACGGGATGAACGCTTCGCGGATTTTGCGGCCTTCCTCCATGCGGATCGGGATGTTTTGCAGGTTCGGCTCCGTACTCGACAAACGTCCTGTGGCGGTAGTGGCCTGATTGTACAACGTGTGCACCTTGCTCGTCTTCGTATGAATTTCTTTAATCAAGCCTTCAATGTACGTAGAGCGAAGCTTCCCGAGCTGGCGGAAGTTTAGGATCGCGTCGATAATCGGGTGATACGGTGCCAGCTTCTCCAACACGTCTGCGCTGGTCGACGGACCTGTTTTCGTTTTTTTGATCACAGGCAAAGACAGCTTGTCGAACAAAATTTCACCCAATTGCTTCGGCGAGTTGATGTTGAACGATCCGCCAGCCAGGTCGTAAATCTGGGTGGTCAAATCAGCCAGCTTTCTGTCCAGCTCTTCCCCCATCTGTGCCAGGCGCTCGCTGTTGACCTTGATCCCCTGCTTCTCCATTTGCGCCAACACCATGCTAAGCGGCGCTTCCAGATCGCGGAGCAGCTCCACCATTTCATTTTCCACCAGCTGCTCGCGCAGGACGGGAACGCTTTGCCAAATCGCGGCGGCCTTGTGCGCTACATGCTCACTGAGCACATCCATCTCTGGAACAAGCCGTTTGGCTCCTTTTCCATATACCTCTTCGTCGGACAGTACGCGTACGTGGGCATATTGCGAAGCGATGCTGTCAAGCGTAGGGTTGCTCTCCGCAGCGTTGAGCAAATAAGACGCGAGGTACACGTCAAAGCCGATCCCTTTTGCCTCCAGCTCATGCCAGGCCAGGCCGACCGTGTCGCGCTTGCCGTCAAACGCCCACTTTTCCTGCGCCGGGTCAGCCAGCCACGTACAGAATGCCTTCCATTCGCGTGCCACGTCCCACGGTACGAACAGGACGTTCTCTTCTGACGCCAGACCGAAGCCAAGAATCGGCGCATGGTGGTAGTTCTCCCCATCCATTTCGATGTACAGCGCCATTGGCGAGGTCAGCTTGTCTGCGTGCTTGTCGGCATTTTCCTCCGTGACCACTTCGAAGTGGAACGGCTTCGCCTCTGCTTGCTCGCTGCCTTCTCCTGGCTGTGCCACCTTGATTTTGGAGAGCAGCGACTTAAATTCCATCTTTTTAAAGAAATCGCTGACGAGCGCTCCGTCATAGCCGTCGTACGCTGTCTCTTCGACTTGCAATTCGACCGGAGCTTCGCGCAAAATCGTCGCCAACGCCTTGCTCATGTTGGCCTTGTCCACGTTCTCGCGCAAGTTTTCTTGCAGCTTTTTGCCGGAGATGCGATCGATGTTTTCCAGCACCTTCTCGACAGAGCCGTATTCGTGCAACAGCTTCAGGGCTGTTTTCTCGCCGACTCCGGGAACGCCCGGAATGTTGTCGGACGAATCGCCCATCAAGCCTTTCAGATCAATGATTTGCAGCGGCGCAAGGCCGTATTTTTCCTGAATTTCCTGCGGGGTGTACAGCTCGATTTCACTGACGCCTTTGCGAGTCAGCGCGACCGATATGTGATCGGACACGAGCTGGAGCATGTCTTTGTCCCCGGTAATGACGGTCGTTTTCCAAGACTGCTCGTCCGCGTGCTTGGTCAGCGTACCGATAATGTCGTCGGCCTCGTAGCCCTCCAGCTCAAATCGCTTGATGGAAAAGGCGTCCAGAAGCTCGCGAATCAGCGGAAACTGCTCGGACAGCTCAGGTGGTGTCTTGCTGCGTCCACCCTTGTACTCTGCGTATTCGCTGTGGCGAAACACAACTTTTCCGGCGTCAAAAGCAACCATGATATGCGTTGGCTTCATTTCTTCCAGCACTTTCAGCAGCATGGTGGTAAAACCGAGCACTGCGTTCGTATGCAGTCCAGCTGACGTGGACAACAAAGGGAGCGCGTAAAACGCCCGGTTAGCAACACTGTTTCCATCAATCAACACAAAATGACTCAAGGAATCCGACCCCTCTCGTGGCGAAACTACTATCTTTTATCGTAACATAGGGCGATTGCATAAGCCAAGCCGCAGATGTCGCGGGTAAACACGGGCATGGTTGAACAGACTATGAAAAAAATGACAAGGAAGGCGATTGCATGCAACTGCTCAAAAAAATCCCGTTGATTGTAGCGCTTCTGCTCTCGTGTTTTGCCTTTTCCACGGCGACAACGGCAAATGATACGCCTTCGCCCGAACAGCCAAAGCCGAAGCCAAAGCACCTGATTGCTTTTGTCATCGATGATTTTGGCAACAACATGGCGGGAACAGAAGAAATGCTGAACATGCCCGTACCGCTGACAGTTGCGGTCATGCCGTTTATGCCCAGTACGAAGCAGGACGCCGAGCTTGCCCACCAAAAAGGGCACGACGTATTCGTCCATATGCCGATGGAGCCGGTAAAAGGCAAACGCTCCTGGCTCGGCCCCGGGGCGCTCACCACGGATTTGTCCGATGAAGAAATCCGCAAGCGCGTGGAAAAGGCGATTGATGACGTGCCGCACGCGATCGGGATGAACAACCATATGGGCTCAAAAGTGACGGCGGACGAGCGAATCATGCGCATCGTGATGAGCGTCATCAAAGAGCGCGGTCTGGTTTACCTGGACAGCAAAACAACCGACAAGAGCGTCGCAGGCAAGGTCGCGGCTGAAATGGGGGTTCCCCATGCAGAAAACCGGATTTTTCTCGACGACCAGTACACCGTGCCGCACATCACCAAACAAATGGAGAAAATATGCAAGCTGATCGATAACCACCCGGTTTGCATCGCGATCGGGCATGTCGGCCCTCCTGGCAAGAAAACAGCCTCCGTTCTGCGCCAGTACATCCCGCGGATTCAGAAGGAGGCCGAATTTGTAACTATCTCGAAGCTTATTCAACAATCCGGCCATTGATTTGCTCAATCAATGGCTCTTGCCACCAGCTTTCTTCTGTGGACGCCTCCATTTTCAAATTTCCCGTCAAGGTCACGTACTCGCTCACGGCATCGCTGATCGCCTGGGCGATTTTTTCTTGTGACTGGGGATGGGTAAGCATATGTCGGTCAGACGCGTTGCTGATAAACCCCATTTCCACAATGACGGACGGACAGTATTGGTGGCGAAGTACGTAGTACGTTTTGCCTTTGACTGGTTTGTCATTGGTGTTCGCCAGACGGTTGAGGGAGCTTTGCAAAAGATCCGCCAGCATGTAGCTCTGCTCGTTGCTCTGGTAGAGCACGACAGGGCCGCGGCGGCGCGCATCTTTTGACCAGTTGACGTGCAGGCTCAGCATCATTTGCGGCACCATTTCTTTCGCCAAGTTTTTGCGCTGGGCCAGGTCGCGAATGTGCCGGGAGCGATTCCCCAGCCAGCGGTTGTCGTCGCTCAGCGCGATATCCTCGTACCGATTGAGCGCGACGCTGTACCCCGCTTTGGTCAGTTGCTCGTACAAGCGCTTGGCGATTTGCAGATTGATGTCCTTTTCGTAAAGGTCGCCATACGACGTGCCGGAATCAATCCCTCCGTGACCGACGTCAATCAAAATGTGGATGGGAGTCAGCGGGATCGCTTCTGTCCGGGCCGGAAAACTGACGACGACGAACAGGAACAGCAGGACAGCAACACGGAAAAAGAAAGGTAGATATCTCATGCTTGTAGGATTGCCTGATTGAAAAAAAACCTTTCAGGCAACTGGGTAAGCATAACATTGTGAATTTTTCAGGCGGACGTTACAATAGAGAACATCGTGACTTTTAGCAGATATAAGAAGGTGTACTCATGAATCATTCATTGGAAAAGCCGCCTTTTCCCCCGTATCTCGCGCTGTTGATCGGGGTGATTGCGATTTCTTCGTCCGCGATTTTCGTCAAACTGTCCAGTGCACCTGCACCGATCATCGCCACGTATCGGCTGATTTTTTCTGTCGTACTCACGCTTCCTTTTTTGCTCTGGAATCGCGGTGCCATCGCCGAGATCGGAAAAATGAGCAAAAAAGTGTGGCTACTCTGTCTATTGTCTGGCGCATTTTTGGCCAGCCACTTTCTGTTGTGGTTCGAATCGTTGAACTACACATCTGTAGCCAGTTCTACGGTTCTCGTAACGTTGCAGCCCTTGTTCGCCTTTATCGGCGGTTACTTCTTCTTCGGGGAACGCGTGCGGCTGCTCGCGCTCTCTGGCGGACTGCTCGCGATCGTGGGCAGCTTCGTCATCGGCTGGGGTGATTTTCAAGTCGGGGGGATGGCTCTTTTTGGCGATGCCCTCGCCTTGCTCGGAGCGGTGACCGTTACAGGCTACTGGCTGGTCGGCCAATACGTCCGCCAGCACATGTCTTCGTTCTCCTACACACTCGTCGTCTACTCTGCGACGAGCGTGATTCTCGTGGCGTACGATCTCGCACTGGGCTATCCACTGGTCGGCTATCCCGCGCAAGACTGGGGTTGGTTTTTCTGCCTCGCCCTGTTCCCGACTTTGCTTGGGCACTCGATCTTCAACTGGGTGATCAAGTGGCTGAGTACGACCACGATTTCGATGGGAATTTTGGGAGAACCGATCGGGACGGCCATCCTGGCTTACTTTATTTTGGGAGAGATCGTTACGGTGCCACAATGGGTAGGCGGCCTTGTCATCATCGCAGGTATTTATTTGTTCATTCGCTATAACCAACCAGCTAAAGGAGTGTCCCAAGGTGAACAAGCACCCCCAACACCGAAAAAGCTTGCGTGAATTTGTCAAAGGACTGAACGTCTGGGCCAAGATCGGCTGGACGATTCTTTTGGGCTACATCGTCGGAAGGATCGTGTACTGGTTGTGGAAGGTTACTTCCTGACTGGATGAAAAGAGGGTCACCCCCGCAGCCTGACACAAGGCTTGCAGGAGTGACCCTTTCTTCTTAGGCAGCCGCCTTTTGTTGCTCGGGCGCCTGCGGAGCTTTCTTCGGTTTTTTATGCAAAAAGTACAAGAGTGGGATCGACAAGGCAATCGGGATGACAGAGACGAGGAACGTGTCTCCGATCCCTTGCACCAGCGCTTCTTTTGCCATCATCCCGTACAGGATCGTGCTCGCTCCGCCTGTTGCGCTCGCTGTATCTACCCCTGCCTGAACGTACAAGCCGGAAATTCCGCCGATAAACTGCGTAGCCATATCCGAGTTCAGGTTGTCGGCAATGGAAGACATGTGGAACGTTTGCCGCGCCTGCATGATCACGGTCAAAATCGCAATCGCGAACGAGCTCATGACCTGGCGCAGCACGTTCGAGAGCGGAGAAGCATCCCCGACACTCGTCCGCGGCACCGCGTTCATCCCGACCGTCGACAGCGTCATCATGCACAGGCCGATACCCACACCGCGGATGGTCAAAATCATGTCCATCCAGGAATGCATGCTGTCTGCCGCGAGATTGTGCAGCTCATAAGTCGTGATGGTCATGATCGTCAGTCCGACCAGTCCGATTGGCCCGATGCCGTATTTATCCATCAGCTTGCCGCTGATCGGCATCATGACTGCCATCGCAATCGACTGCGGCATCAGCAATATCCCTGACTCCATGGCCGTCATCCCCTGAATGTTTTGCAGGAAGATCGGCATCAGGAAGATCCCGCCCATCATCCCCATCATGACAAAACCGGACGTCAGAATACTGATGGAAAAGACAGGGATTTTCAGCAAGCGCAAGTCAAGCAGCGGCTGTTCTTTTCCAAGTTCCACCCAGACGAACAGCGCAAGGCTCGTGATGGCAACGAAGAACAGACTGACAATAAAAAAGGACGTCCATCCTTCCGCCTGTCCTTTACTGAACGCGAGCAGAAGGGCACCAAAGCCGACAATCGCCAGAAAAGCGCCGAGAAAGTCGAACTTCAACTCCGGTTTTTTCGGTGTTTCCTTGAGCAAAACCATACTCATGATTACCGCAAAAATCCCGAAAGGAACACCGACCAAAAACAGAAACTGCCAGCTCAAAAACTCAATGAGGTAACCGCCAAGAGTCGGGCCCAATGCAGGCGCCGTCATCGAAGCAATCCCGAAAATCCCCAGAGCCATCCCGATCTTTTCCCGGGGAACGATCATGTAGATCATCGACATCCCGATCGGCATGATCATCCCGCCACTCACCCCTTGCACGACGCGAAACGCAATCAGGGAAGAATCGCTCCAGGCGAGCGCACAAAGGACGGATGAGATCGTAAAGGCAGACAATGACAGGACGAATATTTTCTTTGCCCCGAATTTGGCTGACAGCGAACCGCTCATCGGAATCATGACGGCGTTTGCCAGCATGTATCCTGTCAAAACCCATTGCATGGTCTCTGTCGTGGAGCCAAAAATACTGACCATGGTGGGCAGGGCAACGTTGATCAAACTGTTATTCAAAATCGCAACGAAGGTTCCCGAGAGAATCGCGATCAATGACAGCCACATGCTGCCGTTGCCGCTCTTTTCCTCCCGCTGTGCCACCGCTTCCGCCATGTCATCACCCCCGTTAGTTTGCGATCACCTTGGTGCCCTCGGACAGCTTGTCTGTCGGGTTCAAAACAATCTGATCGTTGTCTTTCACACCTTGGGTCACAGTTGTCCAGTCACCGCTTGCGTTGTCTACAGAAACTTCCACCTGGTGAACGACGTCGTTGTCCACGGTGTAGATGTAATGCTTGTTTTCTTTGGCAAGAACAGCTGTCGTCGGTATTTTCATTCCTTGTGTCGCCTGACCTTGCAGGGCCACTTCAGCTACCATCCCGGCGCGCAGCAGTCCTTCTTGGTTGCTCACCTTCACCTTGATCGGGAACGAGCTGCTGTTAGGGTCAGAGACTGGGGAGACGAACTCTACCGTACCTTTCAACACTTTTCCGCCCAGGCTGCCGACTTTTACGTCAACTTCAGAGCCAACTTTGACGCTGTTGATCTGATCTTGCGGTACGCTTGCCTCTACTTTCACGTCAGCCATGTTGACGAGGACGAGCAATGGCGTGCCTGCTCCAGCCATTTCGCCCGGATCGATGGAACGCTTCGCGACGATGCCGCTGATTGGCGCGCGAATGATCGTGTTGTCATAGCTGCTTTTTGCCAGCTCCAGGCTGGAATTGAGACGGCTTACCTCTGCTTGAAGCGCGGCAACCGTGTCAGCGGTCGGGCCTGCTTTTGCCAGATCGTACTGCGCTTGCGCCTGCTCCAGTCCTGTTCTCGCCTTTTCCAGATCGAGCGAGACTCTTTCCAGTTCAGCCTGTGACAGCGCCCCTGCATCGAACAAAGCTTTCATGCGATTGTAGTTGCTCTCTGCCACCTTCAGGCCGGCTTGCGCTTGCGTCACGATGCTCGACAGCTGTGTGAGCTGCTCGTTGCGGGCGCCTGCTTTTGTATCGCGCAGCTTGGCGCTTGCTCCGGCAATAGCCGCCTGCGCCTGATTAATTTGTTGCTGATAGTCTGCCGCCTCCAGCGTAACCAATACATCGCCTTGCTTGACGACAGAGCCTTCTTTTACGTTGACGCTCGCCGCTTTGCCGGACACTTTGGACACGACCTGAATTTCATCCGAAGCGGCGATTTTACCGTTCGCAATGACTCCTGTCTGGGAAGGAGTCACCTTCCATGTCTTCACAACCGGAATGCTTTCGCCTCCGGAAGACGCGGAGGATGTATCGCTACAGCCTGCTGTAATGAGCGAAATCGCCATCAATACAGCGGCGATGGACTTCCATTGAGCTGTTTTTTTCATGCCAGATTACATCTCCTTCACTTGCACTTTGATCTCGGCGTTCAAACCGGCAGCCAAATGAAGACCTGCTGTGTCATCAATGGCAATTTTAATCGGAATACGCTGGGTGACTTTGGTGAAGTTCCCGCTTGTGTTGACGGCTGGCATCAAGGAAAACGTGGAGTTAGTCGCTTTTCCGATCTCCATCAGATGACCAGTCAGTTTTTTGCCCGGATAGGCATCCAGCGAAAATTCTACCTTTTGGCCCAGCTTCAGCCGCTCGATCTCGGTTTCTTCCAGGTTTGCGGAGATGTACAGCTTGCTCTCGTCAATCACCAGCGCAACGGATTGCCCTGTGGAAACAATTTCGCCTTCCTTCGCCTGCGTTTTGATCACGGTTCCTGTAATCGGAGAACGCAGGACGCTGTTTTCCAGCGAAGTAGTCGCGAGGTTGCTCGTATCTTGCTGTCCGACAATTTGATCTGCTACAACCGCGTCGCCTTCTTTTACAGCGAGTCCGGTCAGCTTGCCTGTCATTTTAGGCATAACCCGATAAATATCCCCTGCGACTCTGGCATCCTGCGTCGTAACGTAGTGTTCACCTTGATACCAGTAGTAGTAACCGATGCCCCCGCCCCCTGCGACAAACAGGAGCAAAATGACATACAAAACCAGTTTTCGCTTCATGATTTCTCCTCAACTTTCTCTCTCTTCTAGTTTCGTAATCAACGTTTCCATCGAATAAATAATGCCATCTAGGTCTTCATCCGAAAAACCGTGGAAAATCCGCTTGTAAAATTCTTCCGAGAAAAAGTCAACCTTGGCAAACAGTTCGGTAATCTTCTCCGTTTTCTGAATCCAGACAACTCGGCGGTCCTTCTCATCACGCACTCGCTCGACCAGCTGCTCCCTTTCCAGTCGGTCAATGATGCCGGAAACGGTGCTGTACGACAAATCGACAGCTTTGCTCAACTGGCCGATCGTTTTGGGCTCGCAATGAATTTGCCGAATGATCATCAATTGGGGAACGGTCAAACCGTATTTGCTCAGTTCCTTGGTAGCCATCGTCGCGAAGGTCTTGTTCAGACGCTTCAGCAAGTCCCGTATATGCAACGGCTTGTTCATGATGCACTCCTTTCCTAACTAATATTTCGGACACGAAATTTTTATCACAGAAAACACTATACGACTTTTTTTATTCCGTGGCAACTATTTCTTTACATTAAATTTTAACTAGGTAATAAAAAAACCAACATGCCCGTCAAGCTCAAGGCAGTGTTGGTTCCGTGATGGTTTCCGGGCTGGCTGGCCCTTCTTCCGGTGTGTTCTGGCGCACGCTTGGAACATGTCGAGGCTCGTATTCAATCTCGGGAAACGAATGCACGGTCACATACATCGCTCCGTTTCCTGCGATAGCCCTGAGCATGATCGGGTAGGCGTATTTGTTCTGAAACACAAAATCCGGCCCGTACCAGCTCACGGTCGCATCCCGGCCAGGCGGGACGTAGGCGACGTTTCTGCTATGGGAATAGCGCTGCATGATATGCAATCCAGCCTTGTCCACGGCGTTGAACAAAGTCGAGGATACTTGGCAAATCCCGCCGCCAATTCCCTCCGACAGCTCTCCCCTGACGATGATCGGTGCCTGCATGTACCCTTTTTCCTTCGTTCTTTGGCCGACTACTTTATTGAAAGAAAAAATCTCTCCCGGCAAGACGACGTAGTTGTTGATCGCTTGGGAAGCGAGTTTGATGTTGTGAGAGCGGTTTTTGTTCCGCGAATTGAAATAGGTGGCATACTGCCCGATCACTTTTTTCCGGACCTGGCTGATGAGAGCCTTGTCCACTTTTGGATGGACTTCCTGGAAGGAAACTTGTAGAGTCGAAGCGCCCTCGCCGTAGTAATACTGGTAAAACTGCTGCAAAAAAGCAGCTTCATCCAGCTTGCGCCCTTTTTTCTCGGCAACGATGGACCCTTGCGCATTAATCGTCGCATTGATCGGCTCCACATACGCCTGTTTGGCGACATCGTCTATTACTTTTTGCAAACGGTAGTCATCTGCCACTGGGACACCGTCAACAGGCAAGGTATAATCCGCTCGGTCCAGGATGGCTACTGTTTTCTCTCCCAACTCGATGTGCAAAAAGTTGGTCGGATCGAGGGGATTGGCTAGCAACAGCAAAGCCAGCGTCAAAGCAAAACCCATCCGGCCGCTCACCTCCTTCTTGTAGTATGAGCAGCCGAACAGGTTTCATTCGGGTCGATATTGGTTTATCCCATCCGCGCCAGCCTGCTCATGATCGCTTGGGCAACCGCTTTGAGCCTGGACTCATCTGCCAGTTCGGCGTACACATTGTTCAACTGATCGCGCAGTTCCTTGGCAGCCAAAAGCGATGCTGTCGCTTCCTTGATTTTTTGCGTGTAGCGCGACTTGATCTCAGCCAGCTCATCGTGATACAGCTCGTCGGTGTCAGGGTCGATCGCCCGTGCGTACATGTCGATCACTTCATCTGTTTCTTTGCTGGGGAAGTATTCGTGTGGAGCCGTGCTGTCAAAAATCGCCACGCTTTTCTCCGGCACGATCACCATGTCCAGGCTGTGCGGGTCAAGTCCGCAGTGGTATACCTCCACATCGAAGCCGCGATTCTCCGCCTCTGTCACCAGCTTTTTCAGCATGGTCGACTTGCCTGATCCCGGTCGGCCTTTGATGAAATAGCGCTTCTGCAGCGAATCGGTCAGCTTCATGATGTGATCCACCGGACCGTTCGGAGTGGCGGCGCCAAGGTACATTCTGCGCACCTGCGCCCGCTTGTTCTGCTTTTCCTCTCCGAAAAACAGCTCCACGACCTCTTGCGTGACGAGATTGGCTGCCTCCCGGTTCAGGTTCTCGATGTAGGGGGCTTCCCATTCATCGTGGATGCGCAGCGCCTCCCCGAATGCCTGATAAGCTTCCTCGCTCTTTTGGAAAATCTCTTCGTACCACGCCGCGATATGCCTTTTGTACAAAGCCAGCTGATCGGTATCGAGCGCCGACTGCAAGTTGACGTGAATCTCGGTAACGCCGGGCGCAGCCGGTCTCCAGATGCGGGGATAGCTGCCGTCCATAATCGCTACCCGCCATTCGTGAAAGACAACACCGTCGTACTGCCCGTTCACGAACGGTGAATGAATCCACTCCACCTGATCGGTCTTGCGAGACATCTCCTTGCCAATCGTCTCGATGAGCGGCGATGTAACCCCCTCCACCACTCCTGACAGGATGTATACGCGCTCCATGCCTTGCAGGACCGAGTCGTAAAATGTTTTGTATCCTCGCGCCGTGTTGCCCGCAGCGTATATGTGACGCACTTTTTTAGCCATGCACATTCCCTCCAGTCACTCACTGATCGAAAATGGATCGGATCGATGTATTGTATGCAGCGAGGAGGAAATGGGCATCTGTCACGACAGGAAAAAGGAAAAAAGCCGCTGCAAGCGCGAAAGGCTCACAGCGACTTTTATTCCGTATCCAGAGCGCCCGCTGGCAAAAGCTTTGAGCGTCCTCGATCCTATTTGTTCAAGTCCGTCATTTTGCCTGTGGACATGTAGATGATCCACTCGCAAATGTTCGTGACGTGATCGGCAATCCGTTCCAAATATTGCGCCACCAGGAGCAGATGCGTGCCTTGGGAAATCGCATTGCCATTTTTCATCATGACCTCGATCAGATCACGGAAGATCGTGGCGAACAGCTTATCGACAATATCGTCTCGCGCAGCGATCTCTTCTGCCGCTTCTTTGTTGCGAGCGATATAGGCATTCAGGCAATCCCTCACCATCGCTTTCACATGATCCGCCATCAACGGAATATCGATCAGCGGCTTGACGTATGGCTCCGCCATCAGGCGACGTGTCGTCTTGGAGATGGACACGGCATGATCGCCCATTCTCTCCAGATCAGTCACCAGCTTCAGCATGGTTCCCAGGCGGCGAAGATCGCTCCCGACAGGCTGCTGCAAGGCGATCAGGCGGAAGCATTCGCTCTGTATTTCCTGCTCCAGCTCATTGATAACCGGATCGGCCGCAATCACTTGTTCCGCCAGATGGACATCCCGTTCTACCAAACTTTTAATCGATTTATGAATCGCTTCCTCAACCAATGTTCCCATGGACATGAGTTTGCGATGCAGTACATCCAGCTGCTCTTCGAAAGCGTGCCGCGACATGTTCCTCGTCCCCCTTCATTTGTCTGACACGACAAATAGTACAAGGGGATTGTAGTCTGCGGGTAAAGCTACTATTTTGTTTGTGTAAATATTTCAGGTGAGCGGCAAGATGACTGTGAAGGTGGAGCCTCTTCCTTCCACGCTCTCTACCTTGATCTGGCCGTGCAAGTTTTCGACCAGATGCTTCACGATGGCCAGACCAAGCCCTGTGCCGCCCGAATCGCGGCTGCGAGCCTTATCCACCCGGTAGAACCGTTCGAAAATTCTTGCCAGGTCTTTTTCCGGAATGCCGATCCCTGTATCTGCCACCTGAATGGTAATCTGCTTGTCGTCCGCTTCTGTCCTGATCGTGATCTCGCCCTCTTCCGGCGTGTAGGCGATCGCGTTTGTCATCAGGTTCAGCACGATTTGCTGGAGGCAATCTTTGTCCGTCATCAGCCAAATGTCCGGCTGGCTCTCCGGCAGCGCCACTTTCAGCTGCTTTCTTTGCGCCTGATCGTGCATGATCGCGGCCGCAGAACGGATCAGCTCCTGTACGTGCACGTGGCTGAGATGCAGCGGGATGCGCTTCTGCTCGATTTTGGACAAATCGAGAATGTCGCGGATCATCCGGTACAACCGTTCACTTTCATCGGAAATGATTTGCAGGAAGTTGCGGCATGTCTCCTCATCCTGCATCGCGCCTTCCAACAGCGTCTCGGTAAACCCTTTGATCGACGTAATCGGCGTGCGCAGCTCGTGCGACACGTTGGCGACAAAGTCGCTGCGCATCTTTTCCAGACGGCGGATTTCCGTGATGTCATGCAGGACGACGACTACACCTCGCGACTCGCCCTTGAAATTGATGTACGGGGCAAAATTGACGTCGAGCACGCGTTCCTGCGGGTAGTAAATGTGAACCTCCTGCCGAAACTTCTCGCTCTTGTCCAGGCATCTGTCGATGTACTGGGACAGTCCAAAGCTTTTGCCTGCCTCGATGTGCAGCTTGCCTACCAGCTCATGCCCAGCCGTCCCGAGAAGCTTCTCGACCGCAGGGTTGACGAGCATGATTCTGCGCTGCTCCGATATGAAGATCACACCGCTCGTCATGTTGGTCAAAACCCCGGCGAGCCTCTGCTGGTTCTCGGAGATTTCGTACATTTGCTGCTCCAAGCTGGAAGCCATGAAGTTAATCGCCCCGGCGAGCTGACCGATCTCGTCCTTGGCCTTGATCCGTACCCGGCTCTCGTACTGACGCTGGGTAATGTTGCGGGCTACCCTGGTGATTTCCTCAATCGGACGGATGATGGAAAAAGAAATGCGTGAGACCACAATGGAGCCGACCACCAGTGTGACCAAAAGCCCTGTAAGCAAGCTGTACCACATGTTGTGAATCGTGTCCGTAATGTCTTTCATCGACATGGCGGAGCGAACAGCCCCGACAATGTTTGTGCCTTGCTCGACTGGCACCGCCACGTACATCATGTCATAGCCGAGCGTCTCGCTGAATCGGCGGGAAATGCCTGTTTCGCCCCGCAGCGCAGCCTTCATCTCCGGCCTGTCGTGATGATTTTCCATCTCCTCTACATGGGAGGAGTTGTCGTACAGCACCTGACCTTCGCGGTTGATGATCGTCAGGCGGACTTCGTCGGAAGGAGCCACTTGCTTGACGCGATCCGCCAGCGTAACCTGATTGTCAAAAACCGTCGGGAAGCGAACAGCCTGGGCAACAAGCTTGGACTCGCGGGATAAAAGCTCATGCAAAGATTGCAGGTAAGAGTTCTCCAGTACCTTCGCAAAGTACATTCCCATCAAAAGGAGAACCAATGAGATTAATCCCAAGATAGTGAAGGTGAGTTTGATACGAAAGCGAGTCAAGGTCGTGCCTCCTGTTATCCTTCCAGTTTGTATCCCAAGCCGCGGACTGTTTTAATGTAGCGCGGATTTTTCGTGTCTTCCTCCAGTTTTTCTCTCAGGTGGCTCACATGTACGTCCACAATCCGCGAGTCGCCGATGAAATCGTAGTTCCAGACGGCATTCAGCAGTTGATCGCGCGTCAGGACACGTCCCTGGTGGCTGGCCAAGTAGTTGAGCAGCTCAAATTCTTTCGGAGTCAGCTCGATTTTGGCGTCTTTGCAAAACACTTCATATTTTTCCGGATAGATGCGGATGTCGCCAAACTGAAGCACGACGTCTTCAGGAGCAGTAGCCGCTTCCGGTGTCGATTGGATTCGTCGCAAAATGGCTTTGACGCGTGCCACTACCTCTCTCGGGCTGAATGGCTTGGTCAAGTAGTCGTCAGCCCCAAGCTCCAGGCCGAGAATCTTGTCCAGTTCGTCATCTTTTGCGGTCAGCATGAGAATCGGTGTATTGATGCGTTCCTGCCGCAATGTTTTACAGACATCCATGCCGTCCATTTTTGGCAGCATCAAGTCGAGAATGATAAAGTCAGGCTGCTCGCTTTTCACCATATCCAATGCCTGTCTGCCATCAAATGCAGTAACGACCTGAAATCCCGATTTTTCCAGATTGAATTGCAGCAGCTTCACGATAGAAGCTTCGTCATCCACTACCAAAACCTTGATCATTTTGTCCGTTTCCCCCTACCAATGCGATGCTACAGATTGAATGTTGCAGACCTTCGTCCTCTGATTTGTTTCTTCTCTCTACACTACTCAGTCTGCCAATGCTGAAACCGGAAGACAAGTAATTTTTTTGTAAAGGTGTTTAGCGACAGGCTACTCTGGGCATGAAATTTGCTTTGGACTGTAGTATTCCTCGAAATCGGCTTTGGCATGAAAAAAGACGCCCTTCACGAAGAAAGGCGTCTTTCGTATTCCGATCAGACAAACTATTTCAATACAGCCATGACATTGCGCACCGAGTCGGCCGATTTGTCGAGCGCGGCTTTTTCTTCTGCGGTGAGTTCCAGCTCGATGACTTTCTCGATTCCGTTTGCACCCAGAAGGGTCGGAACGCCGAGGTAAATATCTTGATAGCCGTACTCGCCTTGCAAAAGCGCAATGGATGGAAGGATACGTCGTTTATCCTTGATGATCGCTTCCGCCATCTGTACGAGAGCGGCAGCCGGCGCATAGTAAGCGGAGCCGTTGCCAAGCAAGTTGACGATCTCGCCGCCGCCTTTGCGGGTGCGTTCGACGATGGCGTCCAGACGGTCTTTCGGGATCAACGTTTCCAGTGGAATGCCACCCGCATACGAGTAGCGAACCAGCGGAACCATGTCGTCGCCGTGACCACCGAGCACGAAGCCTGTCACGTCCTCAACAGAAACGTTCAGCTCCATGGCCACGAAGGTACGGAAACGCGCCGTATCCAGCACGCCGGACTGCCCGATGACACGCTCTTTCGGGAAGCCGGACGTTTTAAAGAAAGTGTAAGTCATTGCATCAACGGGGTTGGAAAGGACGAGCACGATCGAGTTGGGAGCATATGTCTTCACTTGCTCCGCAACCGACTTCATGATGCTTGCATTGGTGTTTACAAGGTCATCGCGGGACATGCCTGGCTTGCGGGCAATACCTGCGGTGATGATCACCAGATCAGCGCCTTGAATATCCTCGTAGCTTGCAGTACCTGTAATCTGGGCGTCGAAGCCAAGCACAGGGGAAGACTCCATCATATCCAGCGCTTTCCCTTTTGTCGGGTTCTCCAGTTGCGGAATGTCAACCAAAACTACGTCGCCTAATTCTTTTTGCCCCAAAATAAATGCTGTGGTTGCACCAGTGAAGCCACTACCGATAACAGCGATTTTTTTACGGTTGAATGCCATGACTTAACTCCCCTCCAAACTGTAAGTGTAAATAGTTGCCAAACTATCTCTATCTTACATGTTTTGAATCAGCGCGTCAGCAAACTCGGAGCATTTCAGTTCAGTTGCGCCATCCATCAGACGAGCGAAATCGTACGTTACTGTTTTCGCGGAGATGGTTTTTTCCATGGAGTTGATGATCAGATCAGCTGCTTCGTTCCAGCCCAGGTGACGCAGCATCATTTCTCCGGACAGGATCACGGAGGATGGGTTCACTTTGTCCAGACCAGCGTATTTAGGAGCTGTACCGTGTGTTGCTTCGAAGATCGCATGACCAGTCAGGTAGTTGATGTTCGCTCCCGGAGCGATACCGATACCGCCTACTTGTGCAGCCAGAGCGTCGGAGATGTAGTCACCGTTCAGGTTGAGGGTAGCTACTACATCGTACTCAGCCGGACGAGTCAAGATTTGTTGCAGGAACGCGTCAGCAATCACGTCTTTTACGATGATTTTGCCAGCTGCTTCTGCTTCTTTTTGCGCTTTGTCAGCGTCGCCGCCTTCTGCTTTGATGCGGTCGTATTGTGCCCAAGTGAACACTTTGTCGCCGTATTCTGCTTCAGCCACTGCATAGCCCCAGCTTTTGAACGCGCCTTCGGTGAACTTCATGATGTTGCCTTTGTGTACGAGGGTAACGGATTTGCGTTTGTTGTCGATCGCGTAGTTGATCGCTGCGCGAACCAGACGCTCTGTACCGTCTTTGGAAACAGGCTTGATCCCGATACCGGAAGTTTCCGGGAAGCGGATTTTCTTCACGCCCATTTCGTTTTGCAGGAAGTCGATTACTTTTTTCACTTCTGGAGTGCCTTCTGCCCATTCAACACCAGCGTAGATGTCTTCTGTGTTCTCGCGGAAGATCACCATATCTGTCAATTCAGGATGTTTGACAGGGGATGGAACGCCATCGAAGTATTGAACAGGACGCACGCAAGCGTACAGATCCAGCTCTTGACGCAGCGCTACGTTGATGGAGCGGATACCGCCGCCTACTGGTGTAGTCAGAGGACCTTTGATTGCGATCAAGTATTCGCGAACAGCAGTCAGCGTATCTTCTGGCAGCCACTCGTTGTATTGGTTGAACGATTTTTCGCCTGCGAACACTTCGAACCAAGCGATTTTTTTCTCGCCGTTGTACGCTTTTTCTACTGCTGCATCCAGAACGCGAACGGAAGCGTTCCAGATGTCAGGGCCAGTACCGTCACCCTCGATGAAAGGAATGATCGGGTTGTTTGGAACGACCAGTTTGCCGTTATCTACGGTGATTTTTTCACCAGCAGTTGGTTGAGTAAGGTTTTTGAACACAAGAATCCCTCCAGTGTTGAAGATATTGGGTGATTATGAATATTTCCAGACGTAGGAGAACTACCACTTCTTGTGGTAGTTCTCAAGCTTGCACTTAGGGCTGGTCAGCATGGCTGCACATGGCCCTCCACGCTCGAAAATAGCGGGTTTTTAGCGGCGGTCAATCGGTACGTAATGTTGGTTGACCGGACCGATGTAATCCGCGCGAGGACGGATCAGACGATTGTTTTCATACTGTTCCATGATGTGTGCCGTCCAACCGGACATGCGGCTGATGGCAAAGATCGGTGTGAACAGGTCTGTTTCCAGGCCGAGAGAGATGTACACGGATGCGGAGTAGAAGTCAACGTTTGGCTTCAGTCCTTTTTCCGATGTAATCATGTTGTCGATTTTCACGGACATTTCATACAGCTCAGGACGGCCGATTTGCGCCGTCAGCTTTTGAGACATTTGCTTCAGCCATTTCGCACGCGGGTCGCCATCTTTGTAAACGCGGTGTCCGAAGCCCATGATTTTCTCTTTGTTGTCCAGCTTGCTGCGGATGTAGGATTCCACGTTGTCGAGTCCGCCGATTTCCACCAGCATTTTCGCAACCGCTTCATTGGCGCCGCCGTGCAGAGGGCCTTTGAGCGTGCCGATTGCGGACACGATACCGGAGTAGATATCTGTCAGGGTCGCAACGGTTACGCGAGCAGCAAAAGTAGAAGCATTGAACTCATGGTCTGCGTGCAGAACCAGCGCAACATCAAACGCTTTCACAGCTGTTTCTGTTGGCTCTTCGCCAGTCAGCATGTAAAGGAAGTTTTGGGCAATGGTGAAATCTGCACGAGGAGCGATTGGCTCCAATCCTTTGCGCATGCGCTCGTAAGCAGCAATCAGAGTAGGAGTTTGAGCCATCAGACGGATGGATTTGCGATAGTTGGCTTCAGGAGACATATCTTGCGCTTCTGTGTCGTAGAGCGCTAACGAAGAGACAGCTGTGCGCAACGCCGCCATTGGGTGCACGCCTTTTGGGTAATGGCGAATGCTTTCCAGCACTTCTTTTGCTACTGCTGCATTTTCACCCAATTGTTTTTTCAAAGCGTCCAGCTGATCACGCTTCGGTAACGCTCCATGCCAGAGCAAGTATACAACCTCTTCAAAAGTTGCATGTTCTGCTAACTCATCGATGTTGATCCCGCCATAGCAAAGAACCCCATCGACGATCGAACAGATCGATGATTGAGCGGCAACGACGCCTTCAAGTCCACGTGTTGTTGTCATAGAACTCCCTCTCCTTTTCCACTCAAGTAATAGTGCTTATCCAGTCCTTCGCTTGTCCTCGTGACTGATAAACGACCTCTTCTTAAAGAAATTGATAGCAGCGGTTTCTTTCATCCACCACTCTTGTCAGGAAATATATCCACGCAAATCCTTGAGCATGCCAAGGGGGAGAGGCGAGAGAAAAGAATCCACTATAAGTCGACCCAATTATAAAAGATTATTGCGATTTTGTGAATAAGATTGGCGAAAAAATGTTTCAAAGGATGAAACCCAGTTTTGTTTTTTCGCGCGCTTGCTCCATTTGTCCCGATTGCTGCATAATAGTTCCATAAGCATTTGTTGCTGTTTTTTGGCAGAAAGGAGACCTTTTTGAATCAGGAAAACTGGGTGGAGCGCGTCTTTCAGATCATTCGCTTTTTCTGGGTATGCCTGCTTGTTTATGTAGGAATCTGGCTGTTTCAGTTTGCAACACCATTACTGTACCCATTTATAATCGCTTTAGTCATTGCGCTCATGATCCACAGACCCGTCACTTTCATCACGAAAAAGTTCAAAATTCCCCGCTGGCTGTCGGTTACGATCGCCCTGCTTGTACTGATGCTTCTCGCCATCGGCCTGGCTACCCTGGTCGTAACGGAAACGGTCGTAGAGATCGGCGAACTGGCAAAACGGCTGCCGGTGTTTGCCCAAGAGCTGTCCGAGTATTTGCAGCGGACGATTTCCCAAGACTTCTTGCTCGGCATCTACAACCAGGTTCAATGGATTTACGACCAGCTTGATCCGAACTACAAGGACAAAATCAGCAACACGGTCGGCAGCGGCATCACTTCGATCACACACGCCGGACAAAATCTGATTGTCAGCTTCCTGGACGGCTTGAAAAACTTGCTCGTCTCCTTGCCGAACATGGCTACCGTCTCGGTCATCTCCATCATGGGCGCTTTCTTTATTTCAAAAGATTTCTTCCTCTGGGAATCGCGCTTCCGCCGCCTTTTGCCAAGCGGGGTCAACAATCGCCTGGACCAGATTTTCCGCGATCTGCGCGCCGCTTTGTTCGGGTTCATCAAAGCTCAGGTGACGCTTATTTCCCTGACTGCGGCGATCGTGATCATCGGACTGTTGATCATGCGCGTGGAATACGCGATTACGATCGGCCTGATTACCGGATTGGTTGATCTCCTGCCGTATCTCGGCACGGGAACCGTCTTCGTTCCCTGGATCATCTACATGTTTTTCAAAGGCAACTACACCATGGTCATCGGTCTGTCGATTTTGTACGCTGTCGTGCTCATCTTCCGCCAGATCATCGAGCCAAAGGTTGTAGCAGAGAGCGTCGGCCTCGATCCGCTGCTCACGCTGGTCGCCCTGTTCGTCGGGTTGCAGCTGTTCGGGTTCCTCGGACTGATCATCGGCCCCGTCTCCCTCGTGTTGATCAACGCCCTGGTCAAAGCCAATGTGTTCGTCGACATCTGGATGTACATCAAGGGAAAACGCATCTAAAGAAAAAACCGCTTGCGAGCTGCCTGCTGGCGCAAAGCTCGAAGCGGTTCTTTTTTTGCCATAACCTGTCTGTCTTCTACCTAGCGACTTAGCGACGGAACAAAAAGCGAATCCGTCCCGAAGAAATCAAATACCACAGCCATTGCTTCAGCAAGTGCCGCAGCATCATCCGGGTGTAGGGGATGAGAAAAATCAAACCGATCACATCCGACACAAACCCTGGGAGCAAGAGCAAAATGCCGCCAACCAAGATCAGCACACCGTCGATGATCGTCTCTGTCGGCATCTGCCCGCGAGACAGTTGGAACTGAAGCGTGCGAAACACTTGAACCCCTTGTTGCTTCGCGAGCCAAGCGCCCAACAGCCCCGTAACAATGACCAGCAAAACGGTGTTCCATCCGCCGATCAGCGAGCCTACTGTAATCAATCCCCACAGCTCCAGACCAAATCCGATCACAAACAGGATCACGAGAAAGCGCAACATGCTATTCCCCTCCTTTGTGCTGGGCATCCAGCCAAGCGTAAACTTCCGGCTCCGTTTTGGCCAGGCGTATCGGTCTAAGCTCGCTGTTCGTGAAGACGTGCATCGTCTCCCCCGACACAAGCAGCTCCTGATCCGACACGCGAATAACTTCGTAAGCAAACGTCAGGCGAACGGCAGTCAGTTCTTTGACCCGCGTCCTGATCTCCACCATATCATCGTAACGAGCAGGCTTTTTGTAAGAAATGGCGGCATCCGTAACCGGCAAAAGCACGCCTCTTTCCTCCAGCTCGCGATAGGTGAGTCCCGCTTGGCGGATCAACTCTGTTCGCCCCACCTCAAACCAGTTCAAGTAATTCGTATGGTAGACCACACCCATCTGATCGGTTTCGCCGTAGCGCACTCGCAATTGATGAGTATGAATAATTGGACTCACAAACCATCGCCCCTTTCTCTCTAAGGCTATTGTACCATAGACAAACTGCGCTTGCGGTTGACGATGGTATGGCATTTTTTCATTCGGTCAATACTCGAAGAAAAGACTGCCTAAATCAGGAAAGTAGGAAAAAAGGGAATGTGGGGAGCAGCGTTTGTTTTGGTCACAGCGGCCATCATCGCCTGGTTTGAAGTCCCGAAGCTTGTTCGAAGACGCTATCATCGGGAGCTCGTCGTGTTTTCCCTCTTGCTTCTGCTAGGCGCCATTACAGGAACGCTCAAGATATTGGACGTACCTGTCCCCAATCCGGGCGACTGGGTGAAAGTCATCTTGAGTCCCTTCGGAGAATTTTTGCAGAAACTGTTCGAATAGGAGGACGTCAGGTGCTGTCCACAGTCAAAATCTCGAATCGGCAAATGACGATCATTACTTGCCTATTCAGCATCGGCACGACGATTCTGGTCGCCCCTTCCACTCTGGCTGCGAACGCACAACAGGACGCCTGGATTTGCGCCCTCTTGGGAAATGCAGTCGGCTTGGGCCTGGCCTGGCTGTACATCTCCGTCGGCTTGTTTTATCCAAAAAACAACCTGCTGGAAATAAACGAACGGATCTTGGGCAAATGGCTCGGCTGGCTTGCTTCGTGCTTCTTTCTGTTCACCATGCTGCTCTCCTCCGCTCAGGTGCTTTTTTACATCGGCAATTTTTTAAAGACAAACATGTTCCCGGAGACGCCCATCATCGCGCTGCACATTCTTTTTTTGCTCGTCGTCATGCTCGCTGCCCACCTGGGACTGGAGACGTTTGCGCGAAGCATCGAGTTGTTTGTGCCGCTTTTGCTCTTGTTGTTTTTCTCCCTGATCTTTTTTCTTTTTCCGAGCATGGAGATCGAAAATATCCAGCCGATTCTGGAAGCGGACGGGAAAAGCCTCGTAAAAGGAACCTTGACGTTTGCCAGTATGACGTATTTGACACTTCCCACCTTGCTCGTCTTTTTTCCCGTTTGCCTCACTGATCCCCGCTCCGCGCGCAAATATTTTATTGCCGGAGGGCTGATTGCCGGTTTGAAATTATCCATGGTCATCCTGGTCAGCATTTTGGTACTGGGGCCGGATGGCTCGATCCTTTACGCCTACCCCAGCTATACGCTGGCCCAGCGGATCAGTATTGGAAATTTTTTGCAGAGGGTGGAGGCGATCGTCGCCATCCTCTGGTTCTTTACCATTTTTGTCAAACTGAGCATGTACTTTTACGCCGGATTAATCAGCATGACCCACGTGTTTCGGCTCCGCACCTACAAACCGTTGATCATCCCGACCGCTTTCGTCGTAGCCGTTTTTTCGCTGATTGTCTACCCGAACACAGCGTACATGGCAAAATGGGATGTCGATGCCTGGTTTCCCTACAGCCTGATCTTCGGACTGTTTTACCCGCTGCTCCTGCTCGTCGTCGGCCTGATCCGGGCCAAAACAAAACCAGGGAGAGACCCATCGTAACGGTCTCTCCCTGGTTGATGACTGACTGGATTAGCGAATCGGGCAAGCGCCGCCTTCGCAAGATTCTGCGGTCGACAGGTCTGCATCTGTGCCTGTCTCGTATTGCTGCAAAATAGCAGGATCGAACGGCTTCATCGACTGCTTGAGCGCTTCGTACTGCTCTTTGCTGCATTCCTCGTACGGAGCCAACTGGTAGTTTCCGCCATCGAGCTGCAAGAAAGACACGCCGACAAAATTGTCCCAGTTTGCATAGACGATCTCTTCCACTTCGTTCCATTCTTCCTTGCGAACGGTAATCGTATTAGAAGAATTGTGCTCGGTGTACTCCTTTTGGAAACGGAAGTACGTATCGAATTGGCGCTTGGCGCTCACTTCGTTTTTCGTTTCCTGCGCACCCGACGCTACCGGGAAGTCAATCACGAGCGTGCGGGCATTCGCCATGCGCTCCTCGTGCGTCTCCCCTTGTGTGCCGACCTCCGGGTGAACTGTCCAGCCGAGAGCTTGTACCGCTTTTGCCAACGGGTCTTGCGCGTTGATGCGAATGCGGCGGATGTAGTACGGCGAGTGCGACCAGTGCAAGCCGCTGGAAACCCCGCCAGCCACCTGTGACAGCGTTCCTTCCGGCTTCACTGTCGTGACCAGCAGCGGCGAATTGACGCGCAGCTCGTACGCATAGCGGTTCGCTTCGTCGCGGGCAGCATTTCCGAGCTGACGCAGCAGTTCAAGCTCCTGCTCCTCCGTATAGCCGAGAGACGCGAGCGCATCTTTCAAGCCAGTCAGCGACGTTCCTAGCAAACGGTCGCGCTGTTGCACCGTATCCCAATGTGGCAGCTCCAGTGTAACGAGCGTCATCCGCAGTCCTGCACGGGCAGATTTGCGTTGCGCATCCAAAAGTCCATCCAGATCCAAATACTTGGAGCCGTCTTCGTTCTCACGCACAAACTGAACGAGATTGACCGTAGTCAAGTTGCAAACGCCATATGAATCAAGCAAAATTTCCGCACAAGGATTCAAGCCCTCCGCATTTGGACGACGGCGATTGGCTTCTTCCAAGTTGATAAAGCCAGGCTCGCCTTCCAGTTGCATCAAGGTGAACACGAGATGCAAAAACTCTCTAGACGGTTGTTTCGTAAAGGCGATGGAGTTGTTGGACATGCGGCGGTGATCCAGGCCGAATCGTCCGTCCCCTACCTTTTCAATGCTGTCAAACCATACAGGCTTGTGCTCGCCCAAAAGTTCGCCGACGCGGCGGTGATGCGCCAACTGCTCTTCCGTCCAGAAGCCGTTGATGCCGTATTTCGCCAGCATGCACTCGTAGTCGTCGTGATCGAACAGGAAAATTTCCGCTGTGCGGCGCACGCCCCCAACTACGACGTTTGCTCCGATCAGATTGCCAATGTCGAGAATATGTACGGGGCGAATCTTGCCGTACCCTTTTTCGTCACTTTCAATCGGGGCCAGATGCTCGTCGATCTGGTTTTTCAGCACTTTGTCGATGCCTTCAAACATCTCGCGAAGCGGCTCATGTCCGCTTGCTGTACCGCCAAAACGCTTCAGTCGCTCTCCTTTTGGACGCACGCTGTTGTAGGAGATTTTCACTGTATGAATATGCTCGTAGGAACCGTCGGTCAAAATTTGCAGGTACAAGCGCAGCGACTCTACCCAGCCCTCTTTGCTGTCTCCCACGTAAATTTTGGCGAAACCGTTATCCAGCACATTCAGCTCGGAACGCTCCAGTCGCTGATGCTTGGGCAATGGGCGGTACTCGGAAGAAAGCAAGGCCACGTTGGTCCGGATCGGACCGAGTCCTGCTGCCATCGCTTTCGTGCATTTGAAGCCGACACCTGTTCCTACCAGCAGCAGGTAGAACAAATCGCCAAGGTCGTCCCACGATTTGATGTTCAGGAAAGAGCAGTTGAAGTTGGCCAGCGGGTACAAATCGGCCACGCCGTTTTCAGCTCCGCCCACCCACAGCGTCCGGCCGGACAAAAACTGACGCAGGTTGAACATGTTGTCAAACAGACCTTCCGCTTCTGCTTCCATCGCACGCTCATCCGGGTACAGGCCGATTTTTTGCAAATGTTGATACGCAAGCTTCATATTGTAATCCACCGAACGGCGGCATGTTTCTTTCCATGTTTCCCGTCTGCCTTTTTCCGGGATAAAACGAGAATAAGTCCGATAGTACACAAATTGTCCCAGAGGATTCATATGATCGGGAAAGTCTTTGTATTGTGCTAAAAATTCATCCCTCAAGAAAGCGGTGCGGGATACAGTTTCGGTCGCCAGCATAACGTTCCTCCTTCGAATAGTTCCTCTCTAGTTAACTATCTTTATGGGAAAAACTCAATAGTTTTATCTATATCTTGTACGCAATAAAATTCGACAACACTATATGTTGTGTTTTGCTTAAAAATAGTTCTTGACATCGCTCATCCTGCAACGGGAAGCGATTTTCGGTGTTTTCGCTCCTTGCAAACAGGCCATTACAGTGAAAACTCAACACTTTCCCGGCGCTTGCTCAGACGAACACCTGATCGATTTTATCAGATTCCCTCCCCGTTTGCACCACCTAAAAAACACCGTATTCTGGAAAATGCTATCAGCGAAAATCGCGTTGCCACCAGTCTGCCCAATGCAAAAAGGGGTGACAAGATGCCACCCCCAAAAAGTGCTTTTGCTATAAAAATGAGTCTGATGACCTACAGAACCCGCGTCTGCCCTGAATAAATATGCCCACGCTCGGAGTCAACCGTAACGATTTGGCCTTCCTTCAGCAAGTCGGTGGCAAACTGCACGCCTACGATCACTGGGACGCCCAAATTGAGCCCGACGATCGCTGCATGGGATGTCAGCCCGCCCTCTTCGCAAATGACCGCTCCTGCCTTGCTGAACGCTTCAATCATGTCCGAGTCCGTTCCGATCGTCACCAGGATCACGCCGTCTTCTACTTTTTGCAGCGCTTCTTCTGCCGAACGGGCGATGACGACTTTGCTCGTCACGACTTTGCGACCGATGCCTTGGCCTTTTGCCACGACATCGCCGATCACGTGAATCTTCATGAGGTTGGTTGTCCCTACTTCACGCACAGGCACACCCGCGGTAATGACTACGAGGTCGCCGTGACGCACGAAGCCTGCGTCGATTGCTTCCTGGACAGACATCTCCAGCATCTCATCGGTTGTGTTTGCCAGCACGCCTTTGACCGGATATACGCCGTTTACGAGCGCCAGTCGGCGAATGACAGCTTCGTGCGGTGTGACCGCTACGATGGGAGCTTTCGGACGGAATTTGGATACCATGCGCGCTGTATGTCCGCTCTCTGTCGCCGTAATGATCGCTGTCGCATCGAGATCGAGCGCTGCATTGGAGACAGCCTGGCTAATCGCATCGGTAATCGTCACTTGCTTGAGCTGCGCTTGCGCATACAAAATCTCACGGTAGTTAAGCTCTTGCTCTGCTCGTACCGCGATGCGGTCCATCGTTTCGACCGATTCTACCGGATATTTGCCCGCAGCCGTCTCACCGGACAGCATGATCGCGTCTGTGCCGTCAAAAATCGCATTGGCTACGTCGCTTGCTTCTGCGCGAGTAGGACGAGGGTTGCGCTGCATGGAATCGAGCATTTGCGTCGCCGTGATGACAGGTTTGGCCAGCTCGTTGCATTTTTTGATCAGCTTTTTCTGGACGAGCGGCACTTCCTCAGCAGGTATTTCCACGCCGAGGTCGCCACGCGCTACCATGATGCCGTCTGTTACGACGAGGATTTCATCGACATTGTCGACGCCTTCCTGGTTTTCGATCTTCGCGATGATGTCAATGCGCACGTTGTGGCGCTCCAAAATTTGGCGGATTTCGAGAATGTCGCTCGCCTTGCGGACAAAAGAAGCCGCAATGAAATCGACTTGCTGCGCAATCCCGAACTCGATATCTTGTGCGTCCTTTTCCGTAATTCCCGGCAAATTGATTTTGACGCCTGGCACGTTGACGCCTTTTTTGCTTTTCAGCGTTCCGCCGTTTTTGATTTGGCAAACGATCTCGTTGCCTTGCACTTCCAGAACCGTCAGCCCGATCAGGCCGTCATCAATCAAAATCGTGTCGCCCGGATTGACATCCTGAGGCAGTTCCGAATAAGTGATCGAAACTTTCTCTGCCGTTCCTGCCAGTTCTTCTGTCGTCAAAATCAGCGTCTTGCCTTCTTCCAGCTCGACCGAATCTGTAGCAAGCGTGCCTGTGCGGATTTCCGGCCCTTTTGTATCCAAAAGAATCGCCACCGGCTTGCCTGTCTCTTCGGACGCACGACGAATGTTCACGATCCGCGCTGCGTGCTCTTCATGGCTTCCGTGGGAAAAGTTCAGACGGGCTACGTTCATCCCCGCATGAATCAGCTTTTTCAACGTTTCAACGGACTCACTCGCCGGTCCGATTGTACACACGATTTTTGCTTTCCTTAACATAGGAATTATGCCTCCTCTATACACTGCTATCCAGGCTTTGCCTGATCAAATAGACAGTGTGCGCGCCAGTTGATATACGGATAAATCCAGTTGGTGTTTCTGGGACAATGCTTCATTGAAATCGACGTCGACGATTGTGTTGTTCTGGATGCCAACCATCCGGTCTTTTTTGCCTTCCAGGAGCAAGTCGACTGCGGCTGCTCCCATCCGGCTCGCCAGCATGCGGTCCATCGCGGTAGGTGAGCCTCCGCGCTGAATGTGTCCGAGCACGGTCACACGCGTCTCCCAGCCTGTTTCCTTGGTGATGGCTTCCGCGTACGAAGCAGCGCTGCCTACGCCTTCCGCCACTATAATGATGGAATGCTTTTTGCCACGGCGCTGTCCGGCATGCAGGCGTTCTATAATATCGCTCATGTCTTGGGATTCTTCCGGGATGATAATCGACTCGGCCCCAGCAGCAAGTCCTGCCCACAGTGCCAAATCGCCTGCATCCCGGCCCATTACTTCGATAATGTAGGTGCGCTCATGAGAGGTTGCCGTGTCGCGAATTTTATCGATCGCTTCCACAATCGTATTCAGAGCGGTATCGAACCCAATCGTAAAATCGGTGCACGGAATGTCGTTGTCAATCGTTCCCGGCACGCCGATGGTCGGGAAGCCTTTTTCCGTCAGCTTCTGTGCGCCACGGAACGACCCGTCTCCACCGATGACGATCAGCCCTTCAATCCCGAATTTGCGCAGCTGCTCCACTGCTTTTTGCTGCCCTTCCTCTGTTCTGAAGGCTTGGCTGCGGGCAGAGTAAAGGATGGTTCCTCCTCGCTGGATAATGTCCCCAACGGAGCCCAGTGTCATTTCCTGGATATCGCCATTCATCAGACCTTCGTAGCCGTGATACACCCCGTACATTTGCACTCCGTGGTAAGCAGCACGACGAACTGCCGCACGCACCGCGGCGTTCATGCCGGGCGAATCTCCTCCGCTGGTCAGAACCGCAAGCTTTTGCATGGAATCCACCTCTCCAATCCATTTCGTCTTTAGCATGTCATGAAACGGAAACAGTATGTACCATAACGACTATGAAACATGCTGTATTACTCCATTTCGTATATCTGTTATACACAGAACAGAAATGTGCCATACTTTTTGAAAGCTCTGATAACTCGCTTGTTCGAAATCGATTGTAGCAGATTTTCCGTGCCAAAAAAAGATAAGAAAACTTGGCTGTGCCATGATTTTATTGCGGTCTGTGTTCAGACCATACGATCGTCCATCAATAGACTCAGTCTTTTTACCGCACAAAAAACGCCCCCTGTGACTTACAGGGAGGCGTATTCGCCGATTCGTTTGAACTTCTCATATCGGTCCTGTATCAGTTCATCCGGGCTCAAACGACCCAACTGTTCCAATTGCTCGGCAATCACCGTCTTGACCGCTGTTGCCTGCGCAATCAAGTCTCGATGCGCCCCGCCGAACGGCTCGTCAATGATGCCGTCGATCACGCCGAGCGCGAGCAAATCAGGAGCCGTAATTTTCATCGACTCCGCTGCGCGCATGCCAAGGCTGGAATCTCTCCACAAAATGGCCGCCGCGCTCTCCGGTGCAATCACGGAGTAATAGGAATTCTCCAGCATATAGATGCGATTGCCGACGCTGATCGCCAGCGCACCGCCACTGCCGCCTTCGCCGATGACGATACAAATAATCGGCACGCGAAAAGTAGCCATTTCCCGCAAGTTGCGAGCAATCGCTTCGCTCTGGCCGCGCTCTTCTGCCGCTTTGCCCGGATACGCTCCCGATGTGTTGATGAAACAAATAATCGGACGTCCGAATTTGTCGGCCTGCTGCATGATGCGCAGAGCTTTTCTGTACCCTTCAGGATGCGCCATCCCGAAATTGCGCTTGATGTTGTCCTTGGTGTCTTTGCCTTTTTGATGGCCGATCACAGTCACCGGACGACCGTCCAGCTTGGCGATGCCGCCCACGATCGAATGGTCATCCCCGTACAACCTGTCCCCGTGTACTTCTATAAAATCAGTAAAAAGAAGTTGAATATAGTCCAAAGTCGTTGGTCTTTCCGGGTGACGGGCCAGTTGGACGCGCTGCCACGGCGTCAAGTTGCCATAAATTTGTTCGGCAAGCTCTTTTGCCTTTTGCTCCAGACGCTTTACTTCGTCGGAGAAATCAATGCCTTTTTCTTCGGTAAAGCGGCGCAATTCCTTAATCTTGTCTTGCAATTCTACTAATGGCTTTTCAAAGGGGAGTTCGCCTGCCATATTTCCACTCCTTCCCGTGACGTGTGCATCTCTACCAGTTTGGACAGCGTTTGACGCATGTCCTTGCGATGTACGACCATGTCGAGCTGACCGTTTTTCAGCAAAAACTCCGCAGTCTGGAAGTCTTTTGGCAGCTCCTGGCGAATCGTTTGCTCAATGACGCGACGTCCCGCAAAGCCGATCATGGCTCCCGGTTCTGCGATATTGTAGTCGCCAAGGGAAGAGAAGCTTGCAGATACACCGCCATATGTAGGATTCGTCATGACCGAAACGAACAGCAAGCGCTCGCGGTCCAGTCTGGACAAAGCGGCACTGGTCTTCGCCATCTGCATCAGACTCAGTACGCCTTCCTGCATGCGCGCACCGCCGGATGCGGAGAACAGGATGAAAGGCAGACGCCGTTCGATCGCTTGCTCAATTGCACGCGTAATTTTTTCCCCGACAACCGAGCCCATGCTGGCCATGCGGAAGCGGGAATCCATAACCCCGATCACGATGCGGTTGCCGCCGAGCAAGCCCTCGCCAGTGATGATCGCTTCGTTCAAATTCGTGTTTGCCATATCCTGCTCCAGCTTTTCCAGATAGTCAGGGAACCCGAGCGGATTGGACGCGATCAGGTTCGCGTCAAACTCCTCTGTCAGGACACCTTCATCCAAAAGGGATTGCAACCGCTCTGGCGCGGACATGGAATAGTGAAACTGGCAGCCTTTGCATACGCGCAAGTTTTTTTCCAAATCCTTCGAGTAGTGGATCGTCCCACAATGTGGGCATTTATTCATCAATCCCTCAGGGACTTCCTTCTCCTTCGTACCCGCTTCCTTGCTAGCGTCGGTGGAAGCAGGGACACGTGCCAGCGTCTCGGAAGGGACAGTGGCAAATTTGCGCTTTTTCCCAAAAAGATCTTTTAGCACAGGTACACCCCACCTTTCTCATCAGTGAAGGATCGAGCCGAGTACATCCCGGACTTCGTTCAGTTCGCCTTCGGGCACAAGAATCTCGTATTGCTTCGAAACTCTCGCCTCGCGAACCTTGACCAAAAATCCTTCATCTGTCAAACGTTGCTGTATCCGTTCAGCTATTCTAGCGCTAGGAGCGATGTAGATGACCGTCCACATGCTGGCTTCCTCCTTCATCGTCCAATACAGGTCTGCATCATCATATCACAGCGCCAGCGCCCCTCGCAAATAGGAGTAAAATCTAGAGCTTGCTGTTCTCCAAGTGGTGCCTCATTCTCTCAACCGCGACAGTGACATCGCCTTCGCGAATCGCTTCCATGATCTCGCGATGCTCCTCCAATGCCATGCGCGCCCTGCCTTCCCGCGACAACGATTCAATCCGCACACTGTTGCTGTACTCTACCAAAGGCGTCCAGATGCGGTGCAAAATGGAGTTGCGGCTGGATCGGCAAATCACGCGGTGGAACTGGTAGTCTTCTTCTGTAGGAACCTCGCCTCTCTCTACCCGCTCTTGTGCGATCGCGAGAATCCGTTCCATTTCCTCGAAATGCTTGGGCGTGGCCCGTCTACAGGCGAGACGGACAGCATCGATCTCCAGCATCTTGCGCATTTCGATCAAGTCCTTCTTGGTTTTCGTATCCCGTAGGATAAAAAAGCCAAGAATATCGATCAGTCGGTTGTGCCGATAATGCTTGAGGAAAGTGCCTTCCCCGCGGCGCGTCTCGATAAGCCCGAGCAGCTCCAGCGCACGGAGGGCTTCGCGTACAGAGGAGCGACCAGCCCCTAATTGCTCAGACAACTCTCGCTCCGACGGAAGCTTGTCGCCAGGCCGTAAGTTTTGCTCCTGAATGATTGCATGCAATTGCAGGAGTATGCCTTCGTAAACCTTTCGATCTTGAGTTGAGTCGAGCACAATGATCCCCCTTAATGGCTGCTACTGGTGAAGTGAAGCACCCCCCACATATTCACGTCTGATACAGATGCTCGTGGAGGGTGTTTGACTGCACTTCCTTACACTTGCTGATAGGAAATGGCTGCCAGACTGGCTGTTTTCTCTTTTACTGCTTCCGGATCGACAGTGATGCGGGCAACGCCGCTCTCCATCGCTGCTTTGGCTACGGCTGCCGCCACATTTGGAGCGACGCGCGGATCAAACGGAGCAGGGATGACTTTTTCTGCGGAAAGCTCTTCTGGCGTGATCAGGTCCGCGATTGCGTACACGGCTGCCAGCTTCATGTCCTCGTTGATTTCAGTCGCGCGCGTATCGAGCGCCCCACGGAAAATGCCCGGGAAGGCAAGTACGTTGTTCACCTGGTTCGGGAAGTCGGAACGGCCTGTACCGACTACGGCTGCCCCTGCTTCTTTCGCCTCGCTCGGCATGATTTCCGGAGTCGGGTTCGCCATCGCGAAGATGATCGCATCGCGGTTCATGGAGCGAACCATGTCAGGAGTTACCGCGCCTGCTACCGATACGCCGATGAAGACGTCAGCGCCTTTCATCGCGTCAGCGAGATCGCCTTGCAGCTTGCTGCGGTTCGTGATTTTCGCCATCTCTTCTTTTACCGGGTTCATCCCGAATTGACGGCCTTCGTACACGATTCCTTTTGTATCAACCATGATCACTTCTTTTACGCCCATGGAAATCAAAAGTTTCATGATCGCGATACCAGCAGCGCCCGCACCGTTCGCTACCACGCGGATATCTTCGAGCTTTTTGTCAACCACGCGCAGGGCGTTGATCAGGCCCGCAGCCGTTACGATTGCTGTACCGTGCTGATCGTCGTGGAAAATCGGAATGTTTGTTTCGCGCTTCAGGCGCTCTTCTACCTCGAAGCATGCCGGAGCTGCGATATCTTCAAGGTTAACACCGCCAAAAGTCGGTTCGAGCAGCTTCACAGTTTCTACGATTTTGTCTACATCAGTCGTGTTCAGGCAGATCGGGAATGCGTCCACGCCTGCGAACGATTTGAACAGTACGGCTTTTCCTTCCATCACCGGCATAGCGGCTTCCGGTCCGATGTTGCCGAGACCGAGAACAGCGGTACCATCGCTCACGACTGCAACGAGGTTGCCCTTCATGGTGTATTCGTAAACTTTGGATTTGTCGTCAAAAATGTCTTTGCAAGGCTCAGCAACACCAGGAGAATAAGCAAGGCTCAGATCGCGAGCATTGCGAACGGGAACCTTGGTCACTGCCTCCAGCTTCCCTTTATTTTTTCGGTGAAGTTCCAGCGCTTCCTCTCTCAAACTAGACATCCATTACCACTCCATTTCACGATAGTCTTTCTATGATTGCCTGAACAGCCTCTTTATTGCTTGAAAGCCCTAAGTGGTCTGACCACTTAACGAGTTATGAATTCAATATATAGCAAAACCTGTTATCCTGTAAACCTGCCGAAAACGGCGAAAAAGGGAGGACATTCCTCATCCTCCCCAATTTATGGGCAATTCTTTCTGGATTACGCTGTCACGTCCCACAATATCTCGCGCTTGCTCCAAAAATGACTCGTCCACCTCGACCCGAATGTCCTCCGGCAGGCGAATTGTCTGTCTTTTTCCCTCGTAAAACAGAATCACAGGAATCGTTCCTTTTTTTTCGACAAACAGCCGTTGCAAACGTTGCAGTGTCGAATCGTGCTCCTGCTGGGCGGAAATTTTGACAAACAACACCGTCTCGGCGGTCGGCGCTTGCAGTGTCTCGGCATCCCAAAAGCGCGATGCGAGCAGCTTCACCATGTCATCCTGATGATCCACCCGCGCTTCGGCTACGACCATCCGCTCTTTGCCGAGCAAGTCGCCGTACTTGGCAAACACTTGCGGAAAGACGACCAGCTCCACCTGCGCGGTTTTGTCCTCCAGCACCAAAAACGCCATCGGGTCGCCCTTTTTCGTCTGGATGCGCTTTTCTTCCGCAATCATTCCGAACACTTTCACCGTTTTGTCGCGGGCCAGCTCGCTGAGCGCTGAAACAGCCGTCACTTCGGGGCGGGCAGCCACGTGCGCATACTGGTCGAGCGGATGGCCGGAAATGTACACGCCGATCAGTTCCCGTTCTTCTTTCAGTTGCTGGGCGCGTGACATCGGCGGCACTTCCGGATATTCAGCCGGCTCGCGCAATGGCGCCGCTTGTTCTTCTCCCGCAAACAGGTCGAGCTGATTCGCGTCGCGCTCGATCCGCTTCGCATTCGTCTTGCCGACCGCCTCGTCCAAAAGCAGCAGCAACTGGCTGCGGTGACCAGGCAGCGAATCCAGCGCCCCGCAGAGCGTCAGCGATTCTACGACTCGTCTGTTCACGAGACGCGCATCTACTCTGGCGCAAAAATCGAAAACGTCCCGATACGGACGCACAGCCCGTTCTTTTACAATCGATTCGATCGCTCCATAGCCGACGTTTTTGACGGCAGCAAGCCCGAAACGAATCGCATCTTGTTCGACTGCAAAGGACGCCGTGCTTTTGTTGACATCCGGCCCCAGCACGCGAAGCCCCAGGCGCCGCGCCTCCTCCGTGTACTCGGCGATTCTCGTCTGCGAGCCGATCGACAGCGACAAAAGGGCTGCCATAAAAGCAAGCGGATAGGTCGCTTTCAAATACGCCATCTGGTAGGCGATGACCGCGTAGGCGACAGAGTGCGCTTTATTGAAGCCGTAATCGGCAAAGCGGACGATCAGATCGTACACTTGATGACCAAGCTCTTCGCCGTAGCCTTGACGGACGCAACCAGCCACGAACTTTTCCCGCTGCTCGGCCAACAGCTCGCGTTTTTTCTTTCCGACCGCCCGGCGCAAAATGTCTGCCTCACCCAAGCTGAAGCCAGCGAGCGTAGACGAGATTTGCATAATTTGCTCCTGGTAGATCATGAAGCCGTGCGTCTCGCGCAAGATCGGCTCAAGCACCGGATGCGCGTAATGCACAGCGCTCTGGCCGTGCTTGGCGGCGATGTACTGCGGGATAATTTCCATCGGTCCCGGCCGATACAAGGCCAGCACAGCGATAATATCGTCCAGACTGGTCGGCTTCAGGTCGCGGAGCACGTTGCGCATCCCGCCGGACTCCAGCTGGAATACCCCTGTCGTCTCGCCGCGCGACAACATGCGGAACGTATTCGGATCATCCGTCGGAATGCTCTCCAGCTCAATCGCAATCCCCTGTTCATGCAGATGACGAAGTGTCTCCTGAATGATCGTCAAGTTGCGCAAGCCGAGAAAATCCATTTTCAACAGACCGACTTCCTCCAGCACCTCCATCGGATACTGCGTCAGTGCCAAGCCTTCGCTGCCCGTCTGCAACGGAACGTAGCTGGTCAGCGGCTCCCGCGAGATCACGACGCCCGCCGCATGTGTCGAAGCATGGCGCGGCAAACCTTCCACGCCTTTTGCCGTCTCGATCAAAAGGGCGGCCTGTCTGTTTTCCTGGCACAGCTTGCCGATGTCCGGAATGAGCTTCATGGCGCGGTCAATCGTCATGCCGGGAGATTGCGGAATCATTTTCGCTACCCGGTCGACGATCCCGACGGACAGGCCGAGTGCCCTGCCTACGTCGCGCACCGCAGCGCGAGCCGCCATCGTTCCAAACGTAATAATCTGAGCCACGCGGTCGTGACCGTATTTTTTCGCCACGTAATGGATGACTTCGTCGCGCCGCTCCACGGAAAAGTCGATGTCGATATCGGGCATCGTCACCCGCTCCGGATTGAGAAACCGTTCAAACAGCAGATTGAAATGAAGCGGGTCTACGTTCGTTATTTTTAATACGTAGGCGACGAGGCTTCCGGCAGCAGAGCCTCGCCCTGGTCCGGTCGGAATCCCGTGCTGATGGGCGTAGCGCATGAAGTCCCAGACGATCAGGAAGTAATCGGTAAAGCCCGTGCCTGTAATGATCGACAGCTCGTGATCGAGACGCGCCTGTATGTCCGGCGTGATTGTCTTGTACCGCTCCCGGCAGCCTTGCTCGCATAGCGAACGCAAATATTGCGTCGAATCCTGGCCCTCCGGCAAGGGAAATTCCGGCAAAATGTGCGCCCCAAACGACAATGTGAGATTGCATCTGTCCGCGATTTTTCCCGTGTTGGCAAGCGCTTCGGGTACGTAAGAAAAGGCGGCGGCCATTTCTGCTTCGCTTTTCAAATAGTATTGGTCGGTTTCGTAGCGGAAGCGGTTTTCCTCGTCGATGGTCTTGCCCTCTTTGATCGCGAGCAAAATATCGTGCTGGCGATGCTCGTTTTGCTTCACGTAGTGCACATTGTTCGTGACGACCAGCGGGATGCCCGTCTCCTGGCTCAGCTTGACCAAACGGGCATTGAGTCTGCGCTCGCTCTCCAGGCCGTGGTCAGCCAGCTCCAAAAAGTAATTCGCCTCGCCAAAAACGCGAAGGTGCCACAAGGCTGCTTCTTTCGCTGCCTCGGCTTCGCCAGCCAGCAAAAGCTGCGCAACCTCGCCCTGCTGGCAGCCGCTAAGGGCGATCAACCCTTCCGCATGCCGGGCCAGCACTTCTTTGTTCAGGCGGGGAATCATGTAGTTTCCATCCGTATTGGCGATCGTGGCGAGCTTCAACAGATTGCGATAGCCCGCCTCATTTTCGGCAAGCACGTTCAAATGGCTCGGGGGAGGCGCATTGCGCACGCGATCTTGCAAATTTCCTTCGATCACGTACAATTCCATCCCGATAATCGGCTTGATCTGGTTTTCTGTACATGCTTTATAAAAAGGGACAGCGCCATACAGATTGGCGTGATCCGTAATCGCCAGCGCAGTCATGCCCAGCTCTTTGGCACGCTCCACCAGCGCATCAATCCGCGCCGCTCCGTCTAGCAGGCTGTACTCCGTATGAACATGCAAATGGACAAAGGAGGTCATCTGGTTCCTTCCTCTCCTGTTTACGACTCGAATCGTGTAGTAGCTTTCTCTCTATCATTATACCGAAAGTAAGAGGATCGTGGGGAAACAAGAACGAACGTTCTTGTTTGAATTTGACCTTTCTTGCTTTGATTTGGTAGGATAATACCAGATTTGTTGGAAAGGATGAAGCCATCTATGTGGTCGGCCTTTTATTTGACCGGCGTTCTCGCTTCACTTGTAGCCAGCGTCTACTTCAGCATCCACGCACGCAGAAGAGGCATCCACCCGCTGGAATCCAGAATGACGCTGGGAAAAATGAACATCGCACTCGGCATTCTCGTATCTTTGTTCGGGCTTAACCAGCTTACGTTTGATACGCTCGATACGATCCGCATCGTGGTCGCGATCATCATGCTGATCGTCGGTGTGCTGAACCTGTACCTGGGAACCCGCAACTTTTTGCACTATCGCAGCGCCTGGCAGGCAGAATTGAAAAAAGGCAGCTGAGAGCTAAAAAAGCATGAGAACAGAGCGATTGTTCCACATGCTTTTTTCTGTATGGGGGCCTATGTGAAGCGAAGCCGAGAACAACAGGCGAGCAGCTTGCTACCAGTTCTGCATCGCTTGTGCTGCTGCTTTTTGCCAGCAACACGTTCCTTCTCACGTCGAATACGCGAGCCCTTCGCTAAATGGGAAAATCGTGCGTTTTTGAAAGAGGGTGACCAACGTGAAATTCAATTTTATGTTCAGCCTGTCGCTGATATGTGGTTTGCTTGCTTCTGTTGGAACCATGATTCTTTGGTACTTTTTGCTTTACAACAAACCAACTGTTTCTGTCTTTACTGCACTTTGTTTGTTACTTCCCGCGATATTCGGTTTACTTACCTCGTTCCTTAAACAACCGCTGATCATTATTTCTTTTGTGATTTCCTTACCTTTAAGTCTTTACTTATTGATGACCGGAGATATGTTTACTCTATTTTTTATTGCTTCCATCCTGTATTTCATCTCTGCGGCTCTTAAATGGAAAATATCAAAAGTGAATTGGAATTAAGCGAAGAAGCAGCATGCTGAAATACTTTTCCTGTTTTCCCAATCGTTTGCCATGGCTAAACGCAATTAGTTCTCGCTATAATCAGTTTGTGTGACATTCTATTGTTTCCGACAACCTGAGCGCAGTGCCGACGGTTGTCTTTTTTTATGCTTTTTCAAAAGGAATCATTTTCCTGTTAGCGCAATTCTTCTGCCTTGGCCCACATCTCTTCCGGATTCAGCTCGTAGATGCCCTCTTCGCGGTACATATAGTGGTTCATGACAAATTCGCGGCGAATCGTCGCGTAATCGTCGTGAAACTGGCGGATGTAGTCATTGATTTCCTGTTCCTTGTATTTGCGGCCAAACTCCAGCCCCCGCACCATGTATTCGAACACGATCAGCTTTTTCTTGCGCTGGGCCGGAATCTGCTTGAGCTTGCCGTCGGGGGTCAGGAAGCTTTTGATTACGTGCATCTGATCCGCTGCCATCTGGGACCTCCTCTGCTCCTGGATCGTTTTGGTTTCCTCATCTGCAAAAAGGTCTTCCTCCATCGTACCTTTCGCCCGTTCCAACACATTCAAAATCGCCTGGGTTTGCCGCTTCATGTTCGCTTCGTGCAAATAAAAGTAAATCGTGTTTTTGTCACGCCGCTCGTAGACGATTCCTGCATCGCGCAGCTTTGCCATATGGTGTGTAATCGTCGGCGGCGTCACTCCGAGCTTCCCTGCCAGCGCCTGCCCGTGCAGCGGTCCATTTGCCAACATGGCCAAAATCCGCACGCGAGTTGGGTCGCCGAGCGCTTTGTAAAAGGTGACGAGTTTATCGAGTTGCAAAAGAGATTCTCCTTTCTTCGCGGGAATGAACTCCAAAATCTAATTAGATATTTTTCTAATTAGATGATAGGTTATTTTTGTTTGGTTTGTCAATCAGGAGGGCGGGAAAGACGCCGCGGCTCGCGAAGCCCTGCACTGCGGCCACTTCCCCAATCAAAAAGCAAAAAAGAGCAGCCCCCCAAAGAGACTGCCCTCACCAACGATCCACTATTACCGATCAATAATCTGCGCCGTAATCATAGCCTGACCTACAAGCTGCTCGCCGTGGTAAACCGACACCTCGACCTTACCGAAGCGGCGGCTGATGTCCAAAAGTCGCGGCTGCACCTGTATGTGGCTCTCCATCTGCACAGGCTTCAAAAAGTACACCGTAATATTTTCCGGCACCATGTCGCCGCGGCGATGCTGACGCAGCAAGTTACAGGCCGCTTCGACCATCACTGTCGTCATGATGCCACTGGCGATCGTTCCTAGGTGATTCGTCATCTGCGGCGTGACGTCGCCCAAGTAAATCAGCTCGTCTGCCTGACGCTCCTCGCGGAAATGCGACATGATCAGGTTCGGAAATGTTTCACTCATCTGCGGCTGCTTCGCCGTAAACTGGAGCGCCTTCAACACGTCGTTGCGGCTCAGCACGCCCACCAGCTTGCGATAATTGTCCACGACCGGCAACAGCTCGATCCCTTCCCACACCATCATGTGCGCCGACGAAGCGACAGACACGCGCGGCGAGGTCGTGATCGGATTTTTCGTCATGACCTTGTCGATCGTCGCCGTCTCCTCGTGGCCGATAATATCTTTCGAAGTCACGATCCCGATGAGCCGCATTTGCTCATCGACAACCGGAAAGCGCGTATCCTGATACAGCTCCGTGTACTGGTGCCATTTGGCGACTGTGTCGGACGGCAGCAGCACGGGCGTTTCCGCCAGCGGCTTCAGCACATCCTCGACCATGACGATTTCTTTTTTGATCAAACGGTCGTAGATGGCCCGGTTGATCATCGATGCTACTGTAAAAGAGTCGTAGCTCGACGAAATGATCGGCAAAGCCAAACGATCCGCCAACTGCTTGATTTCCTCGCTCGTATCGAAGCCGCCCGTGATCAGGACGGCCGCTCCTTGCTGCAAGGCAATTTTGTGCGCCTGATAACGGTTTCCTACAATTAATAGACTGCCCGCGTCGATATAGCGCATCATCGCTTCCAGCTGCATCGCACCGATGACGAATTTGTTCAGCGTCTTGTGCAGCCCTTCCCGTCCGCCAAGCACATGGCCGTCGACGATGTTCACCACTTCCGCGAAAGTCAGCCGCTCTATGTTTTCTTTGTGCTTCTTCTCGATTCTCACTGTGCCGACACGTTCGATCGTACTGACGTATCCTTGTGTTTCCGCTTCCTTGATTGCGCGGTAGGCCGTACCCTCACTCACATCCAGGTCTTTGGCGATCTGCCGCACGGAAATCTTCGAACCGATCGGAAGGCGATCAATATGTTGCAAGATTTGTTCATGTTTCGTTGCCATATTGCTAATCCCCCTTCCTGGTCTCCCACCCGTTCCAATGTACGTGCGCTCCTTCGACCAATATACCCGAAGGCGCGACAAAAAAAAAGGGTAGCTTTTTTCAAGCTACCAACTCAGAAAGTATATCATTAAGGGGGTTTTCATCGTGCTTTTATCTTACCCAAGGAATATTACAGGATTATTACAGAGCCGTTACAGTTTCGTTTCAGTTTTCCTATCCCAGCCAATTCGCCAAAAGTCCCTGAACCAGTCCGATAATCCCGCCAAGAATAAAGCCGAGGACCGTAATCATGCGGAACTCTTTTCCCGAGATGCCGACCACCATTTCTTCGATCCGTTCGATCGGGAAGCCTTCCACCTGTCTCGTAACAATATCGCGAATCGCTAGACGGGAAAAGATTTTCTCGACGTTTGTCTGCAAAGACTCTACCATCCATTTCGCCAGGCGCGGAACGAGATCGTTTGTGACGGTTTGCTGAATCGGCGCGGTCAGGCGCGACATAGGCTGATCCACGAGTTGCAGGCTCTGCGCTTCGATTCTCGCAAAAAGCGCGCGGGACCAGTCGTCGAGCTGATCGTGGCCGAGCCACTCCACCAGTTCCCCGACCGTTTTATCCAGCAGCTTGTCCGCCTCCTTGCGCAAAAACTGCTGCAAGCGCTCAGCCATCTCCGGGCTTTGCAAAAGCTCATCGAGATGCGGAACAATTTTGCCAATGATCTTGTCGTCTCCAAGAAACATGCCGACCAGCCCACCGAACATGCCCCCGCCTCCGCCGAGCATGCCTTTGACCATGCCTTGCAACGTTTGCTGTCCTTGCGGGGAGTACAAATACTCGCGAATCCGGCCCAGCATATGGTGACTCGCCGAAGTCACCGCCCCGTCCAGGCGATCTATGCCTGCTTGTGGAAGCAGATCGCGCAGTTTTGTTTCTTCATATTGTGTAAACAACTGCTGGACAAAAGAATGCCATTTTTGCTGGACAGGGACGCGTACCGCTTCGCTCCATCCTCCGTCCTCGGTAAAAAGCTGGGGCACTGCCCGTTGCAGCGTTTGGCGCAACGTACGCTCATCCGCCATCCAGTCCGCAGCCAGGTTGTTCATCCAGCCCGCCAGCGTATTTTCCAGGTCGCCCTGGGCCAGCGCCCGCCTGACGCCTTCTGTCGTAAGCAAATGCTCCTCCACTAATCTGCCCATTTGTATCGCGATATCGTCCCGCCTTCTCGGGATCAGTCCCGGGGTGAACGGAAGCTTCCAACTGCCGATATACCAAGGCTTGAGCGGTCGAAACAGCATGCGGATGGCGAGTTCGTTCGTAACGCCGCCGATCACAGAGCCTACGCCGATATTCACTAATACTATCCACAAGTTCATAAATACTAACAACCTTTCTTCTCTGCATGGCACCAAACGATTTGGCTACTCATACCATAGACTAACTTTATGCCTGATGGGAAGGGGATAGCCATGTCTTACGTTCCAACCATCGTCGTCGGATACGAGCCAAAGACGGAAGTAGACCTTTACCTGCCCCAGGCGCAAATGCGCAAATGGAATCTTTCTTCGCCCACAGCTACTGTCCAATTCGGAAGCAAAACGGTTCGCGCCCGTATCAGCGGCATTGATCGCAGCAACCAAACGCTTATCCGGCCTGCCTTGGCCCAGTCGCTCCGGCTGCCTACAGGAGGGCCCATGCTTGTGCGCTACAACGCAGATCAGCAAACTCTTGTTGTCGGGCCGTATGTAGGGATTCTCGTATCCTCTTACAATGCCCAATTTCCGCAATCCCCGTTTGGACCATTGTCCCCTTTTTTCAACGAAGTAGCCGATATTTGCCGCAAGCGCGGAGGGATTATCTGCGCATTCCGCCTACAGGACGTCAACTGGGATGCCGGGATCGTGCGCGGTCTTGTTCGCCGGGGCGGAGTGTGGCGCCAAAGAGTCTTGCCGTTGCCCCAATGTATTTACAATCGGCTCGTATCCCGTCAGCGGGAGCGCAGCGAGCAGATGGCCAACTGGTTGCAGCGGTGCAAAGACGCCAACATTCCGTTTTTCAACGAGCACTTTTTAAACAAGTGGCACGTGCATTCCGCTCTGCAAGATCAGGAGAGTGCTTCCGAACATCTTCCAGCCATGGTTCGCTATCAAAGTCTGGAAGATTTGCGGACGATGCTGTCCGAGCACCGGACGGTTTATGCAAAGCCGGCAAACGGCAGCATGGGTCGAGGGATTATCCGGCTGCGCCGAACGCAGGAGGGATATCAGCTCGCTCGCCCGGGCGGGTTTGGCAAAACATTTTCCAGCATAACGGGCTTGCATCAATATTTGAGCAAACAGACAAAAGGCAAACCTTATTTGCTGCAACAAGGTTTACCATTGATCGGCCTTCACGGACGGCCGACTGATTTTCGTGTATTGGTGCAAAAAAACCGGGCAGGCGAATGGGCCGTTACATCTATGGTTGCCCGTTTGGGATTGAATCGCATCGTTTCCAATATATCCAGAGGCGGCCAGATGATGACGCCCCTCCAGGCTCTGCGTGCCTGTGGGCCTTGGGCCAGTTCGGTTCGCCCATCCCCAGCCACACTAAAAGCTGTGGCGTTGAAGCTGTCTGTCTTGCTCGAAGAGGCGCTGCCCGGCCATTACGCTGAATTTGGTGTCGATCTCGGCGTCGATGTCCGCGGGCAAGTATGGCTATTGGAGGTTAACAGCAAGCCGTCCAAAACGGCCAATACCGTTCCTTTGCCTGAAGGCGTGGAAGAACCGCCCCGCCGCGCCCGGCCTTCCGTCGTACGCATGCTGGAATACGCATCATACATCAGTGGTTTTCCCCGGTCAGCCAAAACTAAAACCAGAACGGCAGCAGGAAAACCGAAGAGCAAGAAAAACAGGCGAAGGTGACCCACATGAGAGCAGACGAGCGAAGTCTTGGCATCATGACGCGCTGCCAAGGCTCCCACTTTGTAGACAAAGGCTATTACAAAAAGCTGACGCTTTACGGACGCAAGCACGGGATGCGTGTCTTCGTGTTCTCGCCGCGTCAGGTCAACTTTTCCTCGCGAACCGTAAGAGGCTTCGAGTACCGCAACGGATCATGGCAGCCGAACACTTTCCCGCTCCCCGCCTTGATCTACGATCGGTGCTTCGTTGGCCCATCTTATCGCCACTATAAACCATTTGTGGAAAAGTTGCAAAACGATCGCAACATTACATTTTTGGGGCATGGCCTGTCCGGCAAGTGGCAGGTGCACCAGATGCTGACCCAATCGCCGCAACTGGCTTCCCTGTTGCCGCCGACCGAAATTTTATCGCTCGCCACGGTGAACGACATGCTGCAACAATACGGCGCCGTCGTCATCAAGCCAATGGCGGGAACGCATGGAATCGGCGTCGTGCGCATCAAGGAAACCAAAAGCGGCTACGAGGCCACAGGGCGGAACCGGGAGAACCAGCCGTTCCGCAGACTGATCCGCGACTCCGCCGGATTGAAAACTTTTATCGCCTCGTTCACTTCTGGTCGCAAGTTCCTTGTACAGCCCTATCTGAAGCTGCACACACCGGACGGCACCCCTTTTGATGTGAGGGTGCTCGTGCAAAAAAACGGGCAGGGTGATTGGGAGACAACCGGCAAGGCGGTCCGCTTGGGCGACAAGCGAAGTATCACCTCCAACCTGCACGGAGGCGGTAAAGCACAGCCGCTCTCCGCTTTCCTATCTCGTCATTTCAAGCCTGCCGTCCACTCCAAAATCGAGACGACCATCAATCAGGTGGCAGAAAAATTGCCACGCTTTTTGGAGGAGTGCCACGGCAGACTGGTGGAGCTGGGAATCGATGTCGGGATTGATACATCCGGAAACGTCTGGATTATCGAAGTCAACAGCAGGCCCGGCAGGACTGTCTTTCGCTTGATTGACGACCCGATCGCCAAACGTCACTCGATTACCCAGCCCGTACGATACGCCCACTATCTCATGAAAGAGCGCGTAGGAGGTTACTAAGCATGGAAACGTTCAGAATGCGACTCCGCTTCCTTTCCAATCCCCGTGTCAGCGGGATCATCCTGCCGACTAATCTCTTCTCCAAGCTACAGCTGCGCCATCGGCAAAAAATCAAGGTCATGCTGGGCAAAAAGGAAGTCGTCGCAACCGTACTGCAAGACAAGCGGAATCCGGAAGCAAACGTCATCAAGGTGACGACGCTGTTGCAATCCGAGCTTGGCATTCCTCACGGCGGCTTGATCCAGCTCAAGCAAGAAGACTCGGCGCTGCGCATCGGTCCGGCTATCGGGATTGTCACCACAGGAATCCGCAGGGACTCGCGGCAGCCAATCGGCCCGCGCACCTCTTTTTTCTACAAGCTGCTACAGGCTCAGGAAGGAAAAGGCGTCTTTTACTACATCTTCTCCCCGCACGACGTGGACTGGAGCACGAATACCGTCAATGCCTGGTTTTTGCGCAAGGGCAAAACAGGCGGATACTTCTGGAAAAAGATGGTCACAGCCATGCCGGATGTGGTCTACGACCGAATCCCTTCCCGTTCAGCGGAGAAGCATGAAGCTGTCAGGGAGTTCAAATACAAGCTCGCCAGCTACCCGAACATGCCGATGTTCAACCAGGGCTTTTTCAACAAGTGGGGAGTTCACCAATTGCTCTATCCGAACCCGGAAGTCAATGAGCATATCCCGGAAACGTACACCTCCCCGTCCCTCACCACTGTGCGCAATTTGCTGCGCAAGTATCCGATCGTCTATTTGAAGCCGAAAAACGGCAGCCTCGGTTACGGCATCGTGAAGGTCGTCAGACAATCCGGCGGCGGCTATACCGCTTCTTACCACAACGGCAGCGGAAATGTGAAACGTCAGTTTTCCAAGCTGTCCAGTCTGTACCAGCATGTGTTCCGCAGCCGTCGCGTAGGCGGTTATTTGGCGCAGCAAGGCATTCCGCTCAAAACATTCCACGGACGCCCGTTTGATTTCCGCGTCCATTTGCATAAAAACCAGCAAAACGAATGGGTCGTGTCCTGCACGGCCGCCAAAGTAGCCGGTTCCGGCAGCGTGACGACACACGTGCGCACAGGCGGCACCGTCATCCCTGGCGACGAATTGCTGCACCATCTGTACGGAAAACAAAAAGAATTGATGTCCGAGCGGGTCAGCGAAGCATCCATCCGCCTCGCTACCGCGATTGAGCAGGCAAAAGGAATCGACCTTGGCGAACTCGGTCTGGACATGGGAATCGACATCCACGGCCATGTCTGGATGTTCGAAGCCAACTCCAAGCCGGGACGCTCCATCTTCAAGCATTCCAGACTGAGGCAGGCAGACCAGGAATCCCGCAAGCTTCTCGTCGACTACAGTTGTTATTTGGCCAATTTCTAGGCGCATGCAACTAGCACCGTTTTTCAGGAAGGAGGAACACCCATGCTTCAGCAGCGCTCCGGGTGGCTGACCATCCTCCCAAGCGGCAAATGGTTCATACAGCTACCTCGGCAAGCTCTAGGCAAGCGGTCGCAAAAAAAGTTATTCGCAAGCCTCGGCCCCTTTTCTCATCACAAACGGGTGTACACGGGCTTGCCGGCAATGCAGCCAGGGCGTTTTCGAACGAGAATCAACTGGAAAATGATCAACAGCGAGTCACTGAAGCTAGGTCCGCTCATCGGCATTTTGACCGTTGGTGAAGGCACGACCTTTGTGGGAAATCGCGAAAACTTCAAAGACATCTCACAATCCGGCAAGCGATGGGGCGCACTCGTGTACGTCTTCACTCCCCAAGGCATCAACTGGGAGAAAAAGAAGGTTCGCGGCTATTTGTACAACCAAAAGCAAAATTTGTGGCAAGAAGTCATCCTTCCTTTCCCGCATGTCGTCTACAACCGCATCCCAACCCGCAAAGCCGAGCAGCGGCCCGACGTCAAAAAAGCTTTGGCCCGCATCGACGAACTGCCTAACGTCACCTTGTTCAACCGTTGCTTTTTTGACAAGCAAGAGCTTTTCTCCATGCTGAAAAAACACCCTGAGGTGCAGACCTACTTGCCGGAGACGAAAAAGCTCGATACGCTCGCCCGCTTCAAAGGCTTTTGCAACGAGCATCGCTTTGTGTACCTCAAACCCGTGCGCGGCAAAGCCGGAGAAGGAATCATGCGCATTGAATACAAAAATGACGGCTGGCGTCTTCAGCGGCTGAAGGAACAAAAGGCCGTCACGCGCCGTTTTTCCAATCTGGACGATTTATGGAAGCATGTGAAGAGCCATGTGCGGCAGCAGCGGTACATCATGCAGCAGGGGATACGCAGGGCACGCTTCAACGGCAAGCCGTTTGACGTTCGGGTGCTGGTGCAAAAAGACGGCAAAGGCGAATGGGGCGTAACCGGGGTCGGCATCCGGCGTTCCGGGTCGCAAAGCATTACTACGCACGTGCCTCGCGGCGGCTCCATCCACTCTTTGTCTTCCGTTCTCCAGTCTTTGTTCAAGGCAGATCCGGAAAAGATGGAAAACTCGATTCACGAGACAGCACTTGCCATCGCCCGCGCTTTGAATGAGGAAATCCCGGATCTGGCGGAAATGTCGATGGACCTCGGCCTGACAGAAGACGGCAGTCTGTGGTTTTTTGAAGCCAATGCCAAACCGGAGAAGTTCGATGAGCCTTCCATCAGGCGATTGTCTTTGTCCAACCTCATCCACTACGCTCAGTACGTGTCGCGATTGCAAAACGGGCGTGAAGCCGCCGCAGGGTAATCGCCATGATAAAATCGTTGAAATACGTACTCCTGCCTCCACAAGCACTGGCCGAATCTCAGGCAACCTTGGTGAGATTTGCCCGTCAGGAAGGGGAGCGGCGCATCACCCAGCACGCAATCGAATGGCTCGCGCGCCTGACCCCCAAGATGCTTTCCAAACAGGAAACCAGTGTCGCTCTTGCCATGAACGGGAAGCACGTAGTCGGACTGTTCGCTGTTTCTCGCTGTGGACTGGGTCATTCCTTCCTGGTTGTAGATAAGCGCTACCGCCATCGCGGAATCGGCAAGGCACTGACGGAACACATCTGTCAGTGTCTGCCCAAACTGTATGTGCGCGTAGGTCTGGATAATGAGGCAAGTCTTTCCTTTTTCCGAACGTTGGGCTTTGAGCCTGTCAAAGCGAGCATCGGGCCAGCGGGCAAACCTACGCTTTGGCTCGCCTATGGCCATTGGACTCTCACCGATTTACAGGAACATGCCGGCTGATGGTCCGGCATGTTTTTTCTTCCTAATGCGAATTCTTTTGCTTCATCGATTCGTGCATGAGTAAAACCACCTTGGTAAAAATACCTCGTGGAGGTGGTCTTACCCATGACCTACACAAACAACCAAAATCAAATGCAATCTGGACAACAACAATTTCTCGGAGCGATGACTCCAGCAGGGGCTATGCTTCAACCAGGGTACGCCGGAACAAACGTTCAGGAGGTACAACACTGGAATCACGGTGGACATGCCCAATCGATCGGGACTCCTACATACGGCATGCCTGCGGGCGGCGGTATCGGCCAAGGACAGTCCATTTTCTCTCCAGGCTTCGCGGGCACCAATGCACAGGAGGTCAGACAGCTGAACCACAGCTATCAGGCTCCGCAAGCACAAGGCTACAACCAGCAACAAGCTTATGGTCAGCAACAGCAAGGCTATGGACAAAACCAGGCATTGCAATCCATCATGCACCAATCGGGAGGCTACATTCCGGCTCAGCCTGCGTACCAGCAATCGTACGGCGCCGGCATCAATTCGATTTTCTCTCCCGGTTTTGCCGGAACAAACGCGCAGGAAGTGCGCCAGCAAAATCAACCGGGATACGCTGGCTACACAGGTCAGCAGCACTATGCTGCACAAACTTCCTATCCTCCTGCGCTGACAGGCAGCATCTTCTCTCCTGGATTCGCGAATACAAACGTTCAGGAAGTGCGTCAGCTCAACCAAGGCGGCTATGCTTCCCCAACCGCGCAAGGCGGATATGGCATGCAGGCAAACTACAACCAGCCGCAGCAATATCAGCAACACCAGCCTTCGATCGGCCTTGGGGCACAATCGATTTTCTCTCCTGGCTTCGCCGGAACCAACGTGCAAGAAGTTCGTCAGTTGAACGCGCCTGGTCAGGCAGCAGCGCCACATACAGGTTCGATCTTCCCGGGATCTTACTAGACTGCGACTTCTTCACACTATCGAGAAACGTAACAATCAGCTAAACATTGTATAGGAACGAAAAATAACAAAAAGAATGCTGGCGTAACTTTCTACGTGCAGCATTCTTTTTTGTTAAAGTAATCCGTTACTTATTACTTGGGACGGTTCAGTTTCACAATCAAAGCTACAATTGCTGCTATAAATAGGATCAGGATTATGATTCCTGGCACCCCAATAGCCGACATTCATACCCCTCCTTTCACAGCCCTTATAAATACCATTTTTCACCAAAAATACTAGAAAGTAAAGTTGTCATTATATTTTATCAATTAATAATTAACAAAAATTAACTATATTATTTACAAATAAATAAAATTAAGGTTAATATTGTAAATGGAAATATTTTCATGCATAGGAGGATGATTAATTTGAAAAAGATTTTTTCAGTTATGTCTGCAACAACATTGTCTCTAGCACTATTAACAGGAAGCGCTTTTGCTGCCGAAACACCCTCTACAAAAGCCTCTGCTAGCATAGATTATTCAACCGTAAGTAACGAAATGATTAAACAAAAGCTTATAGAAATTGCTAATAAATATGATATTAACGAAGTAATTGAGGGTGAGGATCTGGAATTTATCAAGACGTACGGAACTAGAGTTATTTCAGTCCCCCAAAAAACCACCAGTAACCAAATACAAGCAAAAGCTGTTACTGATTCGGTAAAAACACACAAAGTAAAAGGTGCAGCCGACAATGACGTGTTCGCTGGCTCTATAAAAGGTACTCTCGAAACAGCTCTAGGCATTTGGCAAAATACTATTGAAGGAGATATAACCACCAAAGTGACCAGCGGAACTCCTGACTCCTATAAAACAGATGTACGGATTGTGGGATACGGTGTTGTTGGTACTAGCGGTACATATATTGGCAAAACTGTTGACGAGACTTACACAAGTGGTTGGACAAAGAGCAAGAAAAAATCTTGGACATATACTTTAGATCGAGTTTTTTACGGGAGTGTAGCTTACCTTACAATTGATGTTGTTGCTTCTGTAAGTGGAGAAGATGGTGAATTAGAAATTACATCTGACTAAAGTGTGCCTTTAACTACGAGAAACGTAAAACACCAGGTTCAACTTGCCTATAACGAAACAATGCAAATTACACGACAATCAATGAACCGAATAAAAGGACTACTGCCACCTGAAACGGAACCAGCAAGGTTAACTATACAGACCGTCCCCTCACATTGGCATCAACAGACCGCAAGCCTGTCGATCAAAAAAAGCGTGACCGCCCTTACAGACGGTCACGCTTTTTCACTTGTAGACATGGTGCGCTGTTCCTCGACGGCGGCAAACAGGGCGTGCAACTGTGCCAGGCTCGTCTCGTCGACTGTGAACGTGAAGCGGTCGAACAAATAGGCGTCGCGTTCCACCCCGACACAGGACAAGCCGGAGCTTCCCGCTGCGAATTGGGCGGCTACACATGCCTCTGTCTGCTCCAGTTGCTCGCGGACAGCCACATGCGTTTCCAGTGCGGTCCGAAACGTATCCATCACCTTCGCCAGCCGCTCATCCTGACGGGCCAAGCGGTACAGCGCCAACTCGATTTGCAGCCAGCAAGTCGTGTAAAAATGAAATTCCAAAAACAGAGTCGCAAGAGCGGCACGCAACGGCTGATCGTCACCAGTAGCTTGCATCTGTTCAAAACAGGCGTAAGCCTCCTGCTTTTTCTCCTGGATCAGGTCGTAATGGCTGACGGCACCGCGGTAAAACTTGCGAACGACGTTGTACAAAAGCTCAGGCGTGCGAGGCGGAAGACCCCGATGTCTGTTGGAACTGTCACGCATGATCGTTTCCCCTCTCTTCCACCGACCTTCCTCTCTTCATTGTACAACACTCGCCAGCTCGTAGCGCGTCTTGCCTGCTTTTTACTCTTTCCCGTTTTTCCAGTAATCGTAAGCGTGGATGGCGTGGCCCATGTACGATTCGTACGGCGCAAGCGATTTCGTCACCTGCTTTAGCTGCCGCTCCATCTCGGTCATCCCTTCCTCGTAAAACGAGATGCCGCTCCCTTCGTGACTTTCCTTCGTTTCCACGGCGACGACAATATTTTTCTGGATGCTTTGCGCGTACGCCAGCTGCTGCTCTACCAGTCCGACGATTCGGTCTGCTGAATCGCGAAAAGCCATCAAGGTCGTATGATCCATCTGCTGAATCATCCAGTGGGAAAACGGCAGATCAGGCTGTCCCGGCACTGGCGTATGATCCAGCCACGCTGCGAGATCGACGCTTGCTTCCAGTTCGCCGTCTCGCTTCGTCTCCTCCACGAACGCTTCAATATTGCCCATCCACTGGCGCAATACCTCGTCCTTGTCTTCCCGCCAGACAGGCATGACATATGGCTCGATATCGAGGTGGATGCCGTGAAACTGTTCGTCCTCGCTGACGGAGCGGTTGTACGCCTTCACCCAGTTGACGAGCTTCATGATTTTCCCTTTGCTCTCAGCCAGCGCCCAGATCGGATGACCGCCCATGGCGTGCACTTCGATCCCCGCAGCTTTAGCTTGGCGGACAAAATCACGATAATAGGAAGGCGGCTGTTCCAAATCAAGCCGGACGTACAACAGGTTGACCCCGTTCTGTTTGGCAAAGGCGAGAATTTCCGCTTTTTCTGTGCCGATCAATTCGGCTCGCCATATATAGGTGCCTCTGTAACGCGCTTTCGGAACCGGCTCCAACGGCGCAGCCTCCTTCCAATGCCGATAATCGTGGATCGCCACACCGGAAAAGGAGGGATGATCTCCCAGCTTTTCCGGCAAAAGCGCAAGCTGGCGGTTCATCTCCATCGCACCTTCTTCGGCGAAGGAAGCGTGATCGTCGCTGAGCTTTTTCATGTTGACTGCCACCATCACCCGTTTGCCCAGCTTGTCCGCTTCTCTCAGCTCATCCTCGACCAGCGCAAGGATGCCGTTGTTCCCGGCGAGCGTATCGCGGTACGCCATGATGCACACCGTATCAAACTGCTCGATCATCCACTCGGACACAAAAACATCTTTTTGATCCGGCATGGATATATCGTCGAGCCAAAAAGCGATCGCCGCACTCGCCACAAGGTCGGGCTGCCGTTTCACTTCCCGCGTGAATGCCTGCATGTTCGCTTGCCACTCGCGGAGCACCCGTTCGCGATCGGTGTCCCAAAACGGCAGCAAATACGGCTCGATATCCAGTTGAATACCGCGGATTCGCTCCTGATCAGTCGCCTCCAGATTGTATGCCTTCACCCACTTGACGATGTTGAGCATTCGCTTTTCGTTGCTGGCAAGCGCCCAGGCGGGATGACCAGCGACAGCGTGAACCTCGATCCCCAGCGCACTTGCTTCGCGAATAAAAGCCTGGTAGTAATCAAACGGCTTGTTCATTTCGATCCGCAAGTAAATCAAATTGATCTCGTTTTCCTGGCAAAAGGCCAGAATTTCCCGTTTCTCGTCTCCAATCATCTCGGATTGCCAAATCCACGTGGCCTTACTCTTTTTTTCCGCTGGGGAAAAGCCGAACAGAAAGCCGAGCGTCAGGCAGAGTGCACTAAGGTAGATGGGCGCGGCTTTCATGTATGTTAGCTACTCCTCTCGTTGGCTTCTATACTTTGCTTCCAGCTTTCGTAGTCGTGAATGGCGCTTCCCGCGAAGGCAGGATTGTCTGACAGCACTTCTTGCAAAATGACCAGCTGGTTTTTCATCTCCGTCGGGCCGTCAGCAAAAAAGCTGACATGTGCGCCTTCCGCCGATTCCATGATGTTGACCCCGACGATGACGGAGCCTTTTTTTCGGGAATTGGCATCGGCGACGATCTTTTTGACAAGCTCCACAATGCCGTTGTTCCCCTCGGCACGATTGCGGTACGCCATGAGCGTGATGCTGTCGAGCCGTTCCACCATCCAGTTGCTCACTTTTTCTTCGCTCCCCGGAACCGACACGGAGTCGATCCAGAACGGCAAGTCCGCGCTGACCGTCAAATCGGTGTCTTTTTTCGTCTCAGCCACCAAGTATGTAACATTTTTCAGCCACTCCCGGACGACTTCTTGCCGGGATTCCTTCCAGTCCGGCAGCAAATACGGCTCGATGTCGACATGGATGCCTGAGAAGCGTTCGTTTGCCTTCGCCTGCTTGTTGTACGCCTTCACCCAGGAGATCAGCTCATCGATACTTTGGCGATTCTTGGTCAGCGCCCAGTTGGGATCGCCGCCAAGCGCCTCCACCAAAATGCCAGCCTGTCCCGCTTTGCGGACGAAGGAGCGGTACGTGTGCGGAGCAACCGCAGTCGGTTCAATGTGCAGGTAAATCAGATTGATCTCATTTTGCCTGGCGAAGTCGATCATTTCGTCGGTCTGTGTCTCGATCTGTTTGGCATCCCATATCCAGGTAGCTGTCGTCAGGGCTTGACGGGTTTGATTTGCGAGTGTGAGCATGAGAATGGAGGCTGCCACGAGCAGCGCAACGCCTGCCCAGAGCGGGCCGTATTTGCGTAGTGCGCGCATCATTTCTGCTCGTAGCTCTGCCCGCTTGTCGCCGCCCCTGCATATGCCAATGCCCTGTCTGTGTGCCTGTTCCCGTCAAACGCCGAAAATGGCGGAACTCTCGTGTAATCCTCGATATTCATGTCTTTTACCTGGGCATGCGGCCCAATCTGGCAGCCTTCCCCGATCCGGGTTTGTCCCAGCAAAACGGTGCCGGGATAGAGCACCGTGTCACGGCCAATCGTCACGGTAGAATCGATATAGGTGGCGTTGGGATCAACCATCGTTACCCCTCTGCGCATGTGGCGCTCGTTGATCCGCTTGCGCATGAGCTGCTCCATGTAGGCGAGCTGCACCCGGTCGTTGACTCCCGCGCCTTCTTCCGCATCCGCTGCCACCGATGCAGCCACCAGCTCGCCTTGCTCCTGCAACAATGCGAGGACGTCCGGCAAGTAATATTCACCTTGGGCGTTCTCGTTGGAAACGTGCGGGAGAGTGGCAAACAGCTTCCGGTTGTCGAAGCAAAAAATTCCCGTGCTGATTTCGTTCACCTTTTTTTGTCCCAGCGTCGCGTCTTTCTCCTCGACGATTTTGCGGACGGCTCCATTCTCATCGCGGATAATTCTCCCGTAGCCTGTCGGGTTGTCCACGACGGCGGTCAGCACGGTGGCCGCAGCCTGTTTGGCCTGATGGCAGTCGAGCAGCTCCTGCAATGTTTCGCTCTGGACGAGAGGTGTATCGCCGTTCAGGACAATCGTTACACCTTCTTGCTCCCCGAGAATGCCGCTGCTCATCCAGAGGGCGTGCGCTGTGCCAAGCTGCTCTTTTTGCAAGGCGTACTGCACGCGGTTGCCCAACTGCTCTTTCACCGCTTCCGCTCCGTGGCCGACGATCACTACCAGATTTCGCAATGCCAATGGAACAAGCGCATCGACAACATGCTCAATCATCGGCTTTCCGCACAGCGGATGCATCACTTTGTAGAGCGATGAGTTCATTCGGGTGCCTTTTCCTGCTGCAAGCACTACTGCGTGTATGTTCATCCTGTCGCCTCCACTTTGGCCCCTTGACTGGATGCAAGCGGGCCTTGCTGGATTTGTGGTTCCAAATACGGTTTCAATTCATACGTCAATGTGTGGATCATCATGTTCAAATCAACATCTTTCCTCTGCACGCCCAGCTGATAGGCTTGGAGCATGATCGCAAGCAATACTTCCTGATTCAACTCCGGCTTCGAGGTGCTCATTCGCTCGTTCCTCCCAGTCAGTCCCGTATTGTGGTTCTTAACCATGGACGGATCAGCCTACTCAACTGTTACACTTTTGGCCAAATTGCGTGGACGGTCTACATCATTGCCCAAGACGACTGACGTGTAGTAAGCGATGAGCTGTAGCGGAATGACGCTAAGCACAGGGGAGAGCAGCGCATCTGTCTTCGGAATCAGGCACACATCATCCACTGTCCGGTGCAAGTCGAGGTGGTCTTCGTGCGTAATGCCGAGCACGTTGGCGCCGCGCGCTTTTACTTCCGTAATGTTGCTGATCATTTTCTCATGCAGCGCGTCCTGCGTGGACAGCGCGATCACCCGCGTCCCTTCTTCGATCAAGGCCAAAGTGCCGTGCTTCAACTCTCCCGCCGCGTACGCCTCGGAGTGGATGTAGGAGATTTCCTTGAGCTTGAGCGAGCCTTCCATGGAAACGGCGAAGTCGATTCCGCGCCCGATGAAAAACAACTGGCGCTCGTCCTTGATCGACTCGGCAAAATGCCGCAACTGCTTGGCATGGGTCAAAATCTCTGCGACTTGCTCTGGCAACTCTTTCAGCTTCCCGAGCAGCGCAGCAATCTCTTGCGGGGCCATCGTCGCTTTTTGTTGCGCCAAATACATTCCCCACAAATAAAAGGCGATCAGCTGGGAAGTGTACGCTTTCGTGGAAGCGACGGCGATTTCTGGCCCGGCATTGGTCGTGATCACATCGTCTGCTTCACGGGCAATCGAGCTGCCGACCACGTTGGTGATGGCGAGGACAGCCGATCCGTTGCGCTTCGCCTCTCGCATGGCAGCGAGCGTATCCGCCGTTTCCCCGGACTGGCTGACGGCAATCGTCAACGTATTTTTCGCAAACAACGGTCGGCGGTAGCGGAACTCGGAAGCGACATCCACCTCGACCGGGATTTGGGCAAGACTCTCGATGACGTGCTTGCCGATCAAGCCCGCGTGATAGGCGGTGCCGCATGCGACGATGTATATTTTCTCGATTTGCTTGACAGATCGAGACGATAACTGAAGATTAGGAAAAATAACCTTCTGTCCTGTCTCGTCGATCCGCCCTGTCATCGTATTGCGCAGAGCGCGCGGCTGCTCATGGATTTCCTTTTCCATGTAATGGGCGTACCCGTCTTTTTCCGCCTGCTCCTTGTCCCAGTCAATGCGGACGAGTTCGCGCTTGACAGGATCGTCTGTCAAAAGGCTCATGACCCGCACAGAATCACTCGTCAGCACAGCCAGATCGCCGTCCTCCAAAACGTACACATCGCGCGTATGCTCCAGAATAGCGGGAATGTCAGAGCCGATAAAATTCTCGTTCTCCCCCACTCCGATGATCAGCGGACTCGCCACGCGTACCGCGACGAGCTTGTCTGGTTCGTATTCCGACATGACTCCGAGAGCAAACGCTCCGCGAATTTTCCCTGCCACTGCGCGTACCGCCGCGACCAGATCGCCAGCGTATTCCCGCGCCAGCAGGTGGGCGATCACTTCCGTGTCTGTCTCCGAGCGAAACGCGACACCCTGCTCGATCAGCTCCTGCTTGATCTCCAGGTAGTTTTCGATAATGCCGTTGTGGACAATCGAAAACTTGTTGGTCGCATCCAAGTGAGGATGTGAATTTTCATCGGAAGGACGCCCGTGCGTAGCCCAGCGCGTGTGCCCGATGCCGATGGAGCCGGATAGCCCGGATTGCTCGGTCTTTTGCACCAGCGCATCGATTCTTCCTTTCGCCTTGCGCACGGCGATAGACTCTCCATCGCAAATCGCGATGCCAGCCGAGTCATAGCCTCTGTATTCCAGCTTTTTCAGGCCGTTGATCAAAATGGGTTGTGCTTGTCTGTACCCGATGTATCCCATGATTCCGCACATGTTCGTAACTCCTCCTTCTGTTGCCCGGCGCTGTTTACGCCAGCAAGCTTACAATCTGTTTTTCCTCCTGGATCGCTACCGAGGTGCCGATGCGATACACATTCGGATTCTTGATTCCGTCGAAGGCATTGCGTGTATCGATAATCGCGATGCCCAAATCAGCCAGCTCCTGATAATCAAAGCATTTGTGGTTGGTGATGAGCACCATGCAATCGTACGTTTTGAACAAGTCGTAGTCATTATTAATGGAAGAAACAACTTGCCCCTTTTTGTCGAGGAAGCTTTGCGCGTACGGATCGAAATAGTCCACCTGCGCACCGCTCTTTTTGAACAGCTCGTAAATTTCCAGGCCCGGGGACTCGCGCAGATCGTCGATATCCGGCTTGTAGGCCATGCCCAAAATGAGGATGCGCGAGCTGTTGATCGCCTTGGCGTAAATGTTCAGCACTTGTGCCGTCTTGTTCAGCACGTAGTCTGGCATATTGTCGTTGATCGATTGGGCAATTTCGATGAACTGGCTGTGGAAGCGATAGCCTTTTGCTTTCCAAGACAGATACATCGGATCGAGCGGTATGCAATGCCCACCGATCCCAGGTCCCGGATAAAACGGCATGAACCCGAATGGCTTGGTCGATGCGGCCTTGATTACCTCCCAGACGTTGATGCCCATTCTGTCGCACATCATCGCCATTTCATTCATGAACGCGATGTTGACGCTGCGAAACGTGTTTTCCAAAAGCTTGGACATTTCCGCCACTTTTGGCGAGGAGACAGGAACCACTGTTTTGACCAGATTGCCGTACAACAGCGTTCCCAGCTCGATGCAACGCTCCGTTGTCCCTCCGATAATTTTCGGCGTGTTGTACGTGTTGAACTTGCGATTGCCCGGATCGACCCGCTCCGGCGAGTAGCAAAGGAAAAAGTCGACACCTGTGACATAGCCGAGCTTCTCCAGCTCGCGTCCGATCAGCTCGTCGGTCGTTCCCGGATACGTCGTGCTCTCCAGAGTGATGAGCAGCCCTTGTCGCATGTACGTTTTAATTTGTTCCACGACATTCGTGATGTAGGACGTGTCCGGGTCCTGATTCGGACTGAGCGGCGTCGGAACGCAAATGCTGATCGCGTCCAGCTCCCCGATGACGCGATATTCGCTCGTTGGCAAAAAGCGCTCGGTTGCCAGGCACTCCTGCAACGTTTCATTGGCGATGTCCTGGACGTAGGACTGTCCGTTTTTCAAGCTCTCGATTTTTCCTTCGTGCAAATCAATTCCTACTACGGTGTACCCGCTTTTCACAATTTCCACTGCGAGCGGCAGCCCGACGTAGCCAAGTCCAATTACGCCGATTCTCGCTGTTTTGTCGGCAATTTTTTTCTGTAGCTCCTCGTATCTAGTCATCCCGGTTTCTCTCCCTTTTTCTTTATGAAATCAAGCGCTTGACTCTGGCTTCCAGCTCTACTGGCGAAAATGGCTTCGTCATGTAGTCGGACGCCCCGAGGGCAAACGATTTTTGCACGTCTTCTTCCAGCTTTTTGTCCGTCAGCACCATGATTTTGCTCATCGCTTCCTGACCGAGGTGGCGAATTTTTTCCATCAGCTGGTAGCCGTTTAATACAGGCAAATTCAGATCGGTAATGACGAGATCAAAAGCGGCCTGGCGCAGCTTTTCCACGCCGTCTCCTCCATCGTGGGCGACCGTGATCTGGTAGCCTTTGCGCTGCAAATAGATGCGCAAAAACTCGTTGACCGTCTCATCCGGATTGACGAGCAAGATGCTCGCCTGCTCCTGCTGTCTCTGATTGCCGTGCTGCTCGTATACGCTGATGCTGCCCGGCTCGCTCTGCTCCTTCATTTCCTGGATCATTCGCATCAGCATTTGCGCTGTGGAACGGGAGCTTTCCGGGAAGCTGGCGATGTACATGCCGCCAGTCAGCAGCTTGCGCGAGAGCATGTAATCCCTGATTTGCAGGGCGTAAAAATGGGTATCTGCCAGTTTCTTCTGTTCTAGCAAAATACCGAGAATTTGCTTGTTTTTGTCGTATGCGGCATGCAACGTAAGCCCGTCTTTTAGCTGTGCCTCCATGTCCCGTTTGACCAGCTCCAGCGACTCCGCCGAAACGTTTTTGCAAGCAGCCAAAATGACGCCGCACGCCACGCTTCGCTCTTCCATTTTGCTCAGAAGCTCATAAAAAGCAGGTACGAGATTACTCATGATCAAGCCTCCAGACTGGAAATGTTTTTATTGCTTTTCGACTGCCAGCTCGTCCGGGTCATCGTTCCCCACGAATTGTTGTTCCGCAAATATTCAATGTGTCCGAGGAATCTCCAGATGACGCCGATTTGCCGATAGCCGAAAAACATGAGTATGGTATAGAAAAGCATTTTGACGATGTCCTGAAAACGGGGATAGCGTCGAAATGCGATTTCCTCTAGCAACAGGGACCCGATGCCGAGCAGTACGCCGTACAGCACGTTGAGCAAGCCGTAAATCAGAAGAACGTGGCTGTTCGTCATGTCCAAAAGCGTATAGCCGATCAGCGCCAGCAGTCCCGTAATGCGGAAATACGGATTCAATGTCTCAAACAAAATGTTGAAAGGCAGCGTCAGCATCCCGAACAGCTTGTATTTCGGGCGCAGTACCATATGCTTGCCGTATTCGATCATGTTTTTCAGGTTGCCCCGCCCCCAGCGGCGGCGCTGACTGCCCAAAATTTTCAACGAGTCGGGCGCTTGCGTCCAGCAGACGGCGTCCGGGCAAAACGCTACCCGGTACGGCAGCTTGTTTTCCAGCATGTATTTGTGCAGCTTGATGATGATGTTCATGTCCTCGCCCGGATACCCCTCGCGATAGCCGCCGACTTTGACCACGTAGTCTTTGCGGAAGACGCCGAACGCCCCCGAGACGATGATCAGGCCGTTGATCGCGCTCCAGCCGATGCGTCCGCCGAGAAACGCCTTCAAGTATTCCACCGACTGCATCATCGGCAAAAATTTGTCCGGCAGGCGAATTTCTTTGACCACGCCGTTCTCGATTTTGCAGCCGTTGGCAATCCGAATGTCGCCGCCGATCGCCACGGTTTCCTCCGGGTTTTCCATGTACACCTTGGCAATGCGAATGAGCGCATCTTTTTCCAGCAACGAGTCGGCATCAATCGAAGCGATCAGCGGATAGTGCGACAAATTGATTCCGGCGTTCAGCGAGTCCGCTTTGCCCCCGTTTTCTTTGTCGATCAAGTACAAGTTGGGGAAATCCGGGTTGTGGTAAATGCCCCTGACCTGTGAAGTGTGCAGCAGCGGCTGAACTGGCAAATGTTTGGATATCGTCAAGGAAAACTCTTGGATCAACACTTGCAAAGTATCATCCTTGGAGCCGTCATTGACCACGATCACCTCATACCGCGGATAGTTCAGCGCAAGCAGCGATCGCACATTCTCAATGATTGTCAGCTCTTCGTTATAGGCAGGCACGAGAATCGAAATCGGCGGTACGTGCTCCGAGCCGGACAATGCCTGGAAGCGCGAATAAATCGAGCTTTTCAAAATCCCCATGATGCTTTTGAACGAAAACAGCATGATGATAAAATACAAGGAATTGATCGCCATGACGTAGTAGATGGCAAACATTCCGTAGTACAGCAAAAACTCTCTCATGCGGGCCTCCTTTCTGCTTATCCTTCCATCGCCTGAACGGTGGAAATGGTTTTTTTGCACGACTTGCGGTACAAATGCAGCTTTTCATTGTAATCCAACAGCTTTTCTGTGCTTGGCTCGCCACCGAGGCTGCGCTCTGCTTTTTCCAGCTCTTCCTGGATAATTTGCTGAGCCATCTCGCTTTTCGGATTGCTGCCCTCTTCCCGCAATATGTCGCACAGAGCCGAAAAGCCTTTTGCTTGCAGCTGCGTCAAGCTGCGGGCGCTGTGATGCCGCACCCACCAGTTGGCATCGCCAACCGCTTTTTTCAGGGCGGGCACATAGTCCGCAAGCTGCATCGCCCCGATTGCTTTGACGATCAAGGCGCGTATTTCCCAATCTTTGTGGTTCAAAAAGTCTTTGATCGTCTGGTCGTTCAAATAGCGGATGTCGCGGCACATGAGCTTCACGGCCTTGATCCGCACCTCTTTGTCAGCAGAGAGCGCCAGCCTGGACAATCCCGGCTCCAGTTCGAGCTGAGCGTGCACGGCGAAGCCGATCAACCCGATTTTGACCAATTCCGGATTTTTGTCGCGGATCCATTCGGTATAAAACGAAGTCGTGTCCAGCTGCGAGTCGCTGATCATGTCGACAATGAGCTGGTGAACGTTCTTTTTCATCCGCACGACATACTCCGCCATCTGCCGCAGGTCTTCCGCATCTCGGGCGCATTTGGCAATCGCCCTGGCAAAGATGAACAGGCTCGGATCGTTTACCCCGCTTTTTTGCAACAGAACGAGCAAATCAGGCGCTGCCTGGCCGGATCGCATGACCCCCAAATTGTAGGCGGCGTCGACTCGCGTCCATTTCCAGCCGCTCCGCAGCCGTTCGAGATCGTGTGCAACGAGTCCCATATCTTCGCAGAGCTGGATCAATTTCTGCCTATGGACGCCCGTAAAGCGTTCCATCAGTTCAAACAGCTTTTTTTGAATGAGCTGCTTTTCCTTTTGCGTCACCTCGCCGTAGGGCACCTTCAGGCGTTCTTCCTCTTCGCCGTAAGCTTGCAAGTAGACGAAGTAATCGCGGTATTTTTCTTCGCACATGCGTGCCTGCTTCTCTGCCGATAAATTTCGCAGCTTCAGTGCGAACAAGGCAAGCAATCCCAGCACGGTAATCCCGCTTAGCGTGTACACAAAAACAATTGCTGTCGCCAAAGGTGTTTGCACATTTGCCACTCTCCTGTCCAACATTTAAGGTTGAGCTTTGTCTGTCACGGGAGCCTGTATCTGTTTCCATGCTTTTTGGATGATCGAATAGCTTTGCTTTTTCCGCTCGTGGTAACCGACCTGCTCCCAGGCTGGCCAGGAGTAGATCGGAAGCTGCGACACCGGATAAGGGGAAGGCAGCTCGTTTTTCCCGACAATGCTTTGCGTCGAGCGCTCGACGAGAATGGGCAAAAGCCTGATTCCTTTGCTCGTCTCTGATGAAAAGCTTTTGCCAGCATCCTTGTAGCTCATGACCGCAAGCGAACTCGGATCGGTGAATCCAAGCAGCATCCACGGCACTCTCAGCTCTACCACATCGCCTTTTGCCTGCCAGGCCGTCCGCGAGTCGTACTGCGGGTCCTGGGCATCGGTCGTTCCCCGCAAAAGCTTCCCGACCAGCACTTCTTCCAGCGGATGGTACGTCTTGCTGTCGGGCGGCTCCATCTCCAGTCCCACGGCGAGTTTCCACGGCTTGAATACACCGGAATCGTCGCGCAGTTCCTCTTCCTTCACTTCAAGCATCCCGTACCGTTTCCCGTAAAGCCGCGTGTGGAAGTCGTAGTTTGCCGCAATCTGAATCTGGCTCTCCTCGGCTTTGCCCAGCTCGATCAGCGTCTCCCATCCTTCGTCCAGCGTAAGTCCGGGCAGTTGTGCCGTGTGCTTGTTGCCTCCCTGAATCGTATCGACACCGAAATACAGCTTTGCTTTTTCCGGGTCAAAAGGGTGCGCAAGCTTCGCCAGCATATACACATAGCCTTCGTCGTGCGTCATCCAGATTTCGTCGATACCGGGAACACGGATGTCGAGCTTCTGCTTCTCCTCCGGTTTGAGCTGATCCCAGTCGGAACGATCGCCATCCATGACGAGCACGCCTTCTTTGTTCGGATACATCCCCAGGACGCCGAACAACGACTCGTTGGTCAGGACGTTGAGCCAAAAGGAACGGCGATCTTCCGGCAGTTCGAAGCGCATCGTGTTCCACGTTTTCTTGAACCATTCATCCTGCCAGACGAACAGGATGCCGCCGGCGTATCCTTCCTGATGAATTTCGCGCATGAGCGCCGCGTCGATCTCGCCTTGCTGCCGCTCGGAGTGCCCGCCCTGATTGCGTCCGAGATTGCCCAGGTGAGCGATTCCGACTGACGCCGGGACACCGAACTCCGTAACCATGACTGGCATGTTTTTGTGATGCGCCTTCAATTGCCGCAAATACGCCTTGTACGTGTCGATTTGCCCTGCGTCGTTTTTCACTTGTTGCAGGGCCGGATCGTAACGGAACAAATCCGGATAGTACGGATAGACGTGGTAGGACGCGAAGTAGCCCGCCTCCCATTTCACTGGCTGAATATGCATAGGGTCCACACTGACCAAATCTTCGTGATGCAACGGTTCTCCCGGATGCGACAGCGGATCGGTCGTCACCCAGTTGGTAAACGTCATCGGGTGCTGCCAGCCGTACTTGCTTTCTTCTGTTGCGACCGTATCGACCATTTCGGCGATCCAGGTCTCAAAAGCGGTAGCATCCGCCGTGGCGTTAAAATGCTTCCCCTGATACGGCGGCAGCTTCTGGTGCAAACGGTTTGTGTTTTGCACCATGACCGGGTCCCACTCCGTTCCGGTGTGCCAGCCAATCAAGTATTTGCCTGCATTCGCCGCATATTTGCCGCTCGCCTTGCCTGACTTCTCCGGCAGAGTGACCTCGCCGTAAACAGCCCCGACCGCGTCCTTGATCTCTTGGCGAAACTGCTCGCGAATCTCTGGCAAATACGCGTCTTTTTTCTCGATCAACAACTCCTCCGGGCTCCAGATGCCCTGCATCAAATAGAGCGGTGATCCTGCCTTGCTGCGATTGAACTCAACGAGCGCCTCATAAAAAGCAGGCGGGTGAATCGTGTATACGCGGATGACATTCGCGCCCATCTCGTCGATCATCGCGAACCAGCGCAAGTAGTCTTCTTTTTGAATGGGCAGCTCTCCCGGATAATGTCCTGGCAGCGACGCCCCCAGATTGACGCCTTTTGCAAAGAACGGCTGCCATTTTTCCGCTTGGAATACCTGGAGCTGATCGCCTTCCGTGCGAAACTTGATTTGGATGCCAGACGTCGTCTCCATGCTCTCGACCCGGTCTGCGTCCCAGAACCACCACACCGCGCTTGCGCCTATCACCATCAGGGCCATGAGACTCGCCCAACGCTTGCGTCTATTCTTTTTTGGTTCCAATTCCCGTCAACCTCCGATAAGCTGCCGCTGCCGCGAGCGGCTGCCGGCTCTCTCGCCCAACATCACTGTCATTGTAAACATAGGGGGCAAACGGTTCCCATAGACGAAATTCACTAATGTCTCTTTTGCCTATTTGTCATGAAAATGTAATGCAAAAGCATATTCGCCCCCATCGGCCTACTTTTTTTGGTGCGAAGTCCTGCAACCCGACCGTCCATCTGACCCATATTTTTCTGACAATTAGGTATATGTGCTTGAAGTTTTCCATTTGGGAAAGGCAGGAAAAATAGTAGGTTGCTACTATTTGGAAATGACTGATTTTTGCCGATATCGTCTGATCTTTACATAAAAATTACAGGAGAAAAGTTGTAAAAGCCGTTTCGAATCGGCGAATAGCCCTACTCTTCTGTTTTTCGTGGTAAGGAAGACTGCAAAAAAAGAGGCAATCTCCGCCTTACCAGGACGGTGAGATTGCCTCTTTTTTCACGCTTATGCTGTTTGACTAGACGAAATTACAAAGTTTTCATGCCAGGCTTCCAGTTTGCAGGGCACAGTCCGCCTGCCTGGAGAGCTTGCAGCACGCGAGTTGTTTCGTCGACGCTGCGGCCTACGTTCATGTCTGTAACGACTTGATAGCGCAAGATTCCTTCCGGGTCGATAATGAACAGTCCGCGGTGAGCTGCGCCTGTTTCTTCATCCAGTACGCCGTACGCACGCGCTGTGTCTTTGTTGAAGTCGCTCGCTATCGGGAAGTTGACTGGACCGATTCCGTTTTGGTCGCGCGGCGTTTTGATCCATGCGCGGTGAGTGTGTACGCTGTCTGTGGACACGCCGAGCACTTCGCAATCGAGATCCTCAAATTCTTCCATGTTGTCGCTGAAGGAAGTGACTTCGGTAGGGCAAACGAAGGTGAAGTCGAACGGCCAGAAGAACAGGATCAGCCATTTGCCTTTGTAATCAGCCAGCGTCACGCGCTCTTCCAATGTCTCCAAGTTTTTCGTGGAGAGCATGTTGAAGTCTGGTGCCGGTTTTCCTACTTGCAGTTGTACAGTTTGTTGCGTTGTCATCATCAATCGCTCCTTTTCCTGTTGCGCTTTTTATAGTCAGTGGGCGTAAGTGATCGAAACAGCGGCGATGAATTACTGTGCAGTCTCTTCCAGAGCTGCCAGCGCTTTTTTGATGCGGGTCGGGTTGAAGCCGAGGATTTGCTTTTCACCGATGACCGTCAAAGGGACGGACATCACGCCGAGACGGTTCAGTTCTTGGGCAAATTCTTCTTTTTCGTCAATGTTGCGCTCTTCAAAAGCGATGTTTTGTTCGGTCAAATATGTTTTCAGTTGTTTGCAGAAGCTGCAGTTTGTGCTGGAGTATACGATTGCTTGTGCCATGAGAAAATCTCTCCTTTATAGTCGTCGATTATTTGTATTGGGGAACCACTTTGGAACGTTTGTTGATGTACTTGTCGACAGCCATCGCCGCAATCGCTCCGTCAGCCGCAGCCACGACAGCTTGCTTGACCGGAGTTTTGCGAACCTCTCCTGCTCCGAACACGCCCGGAACAGAAGACTGCATGTATTCGTCGAGGATCATGAAGCCTTCGTCGTCGAGCGGAACCTGTCCGTCCAGAAAATCCGTCCCGGGCTTGCTGCCGGACAAAAAGACGAACACACCGTCTACCGCAAGCAGCTCTTCGTTGCCTTCCGCTGTGCGGACGCGCAAGCCCTCTACTGCCTTTTCACCGACAATCTCCAAAGGTCGGGAGCGGAAAAAGATTTCCGTATTAGGCAGCTCAGGCACTTCTTCGACTCCTTGCAGGTCGCCACGCGGTACGAGGAAAGTAATTTTATCTGCAAATTTGGTCAGCGCATGCGCTTCTTCCAACGCTTCCTCCGAATCGCCGATCACAGCGACATGCTTTCCTTCATAAAAAGCGCCGTCGCATGTCGCACATGTGCTGACACCGCGACCGAGCAGCGCCTCTTCGCCTGGCAGCATCCGGTTGCGACCTTTGGAGCCGGTAGCGACGATGACAGCCTTCGCTTCAAAAGTGCCATGCGCCGTGAAGATGCTTTTCACCTCATCTTCGACATCGACAGCGGAAATCGTCGTCTGGATAAATTCAGCGCCGAAGCTCTCTGCCTGTCTGCGCATTTTATCCAGCAGTTCTTTTCCAGTCATTTCGCCTTCTACACCAGGGTAGTTGGCGATTTTATGTGTCAGGGCAAGCGCACCTGTGCCGGGTGCCTTGTCGATTACGAGTGTTTTCAAATTTCCCCGGGCTGTGTATATGGCAGCGGATGTACCAGCCGGACCGCCACCAATGATGATGACATCATACATGTATGGCTCCCCCTTTCTCGCATCCAAATTATAATTATTATCAACTAGGAACATTTCTCATTTTACTAGATATAAAGTAAAAGTCAATATCTTTTTGTAATCATTTTAAATAAGCTTTTTCCCATGGAGCGATATGCCAGCCAAGCTTATGATCGCAAGAAATGTGCTACTACTCCGTATTATTTTGCTATTCTGAATTTATTTGAACGCGTTGACGAAGCTGGGCATTCAGGATAAAGTCAGCCTATCGCTTGAACGCACAAAAGCAAAAAAGCCAAAAAGCGACAAAGCACAAAAGTGGAAAGCTGTGCAGCTTGTCCGCTTTTGCTTGCCAGTCTTTGCAAGGAGTTGCCATCATGAACAAAACTATTTCCTTTTCCCAAAGTCTCTGGGTGCTCTTGATCATATTCGGCATCCTGTTTCCCGCCTTATTCTGGGGGAAAGTAGAACCACACATGCCGCTTTTTGCCGCCACGATTGCGGCAGCCACTCTGCTGCGCCTGTTCGGCGTGCCTTGGAAGCAGATGGAGGAAGGCTTGGTCAAAGGCATTCAAACCGCGATCGCGCCGATGCTGATTTTGTGCCTGATCGGCATTTTGATCGGCGTCTGGATGATGAGCGGAACTGTGCCGATGATCCTGCACCTCGGCATTTCCTTGATTTCGCCGGAATATTTTACGATCAGCGCCCTCTTTTTGACTGTGATTGTCTCGACTGTCACTGGCAGCTCGTTTACGACGATCAGCACGATCGGCGTGGCGATGATGGGTGTCTCCACTGCGCTTGGGCTTGATCCGTTGATGACCGCCGGAGCGATTATTTGCGGAGCCTGTTTTGGGGACAAGATGTCTCCCCTGTCGGACACGACCAACTTTGCTGCGGCTATCGCCAATGTCTCGCTGATGAATCACGTCAAATTCATGTCGCATACCGCGATTCCGGCGCTGGCGATTACTGCGATTTTCTTCGTCCTTCAAGGGCAGTCCGCGAATGTGAGCCTCGATGCCATCCAAGCGATCCAGTTGTCTTTGGAACAAAACTTTTCGCTTGGCATAGCGACTTTGTTGCCTGCTGCCGTCGTGCTCGTCTGCTCTGCCCTGCGCAAGCCGATCCTCCCGACGCTCGTCTTCGGGATTTTGAGCGGAATCGCCACAGCTGCCCTGATGCAAGGTGTTCATTCCCCTGTCGAATGGATGAACGTCATGCAAAACGGCTTCGCCAGCGAGATCGCCAACGAAGCCGTTGCTTCTATCGTAAACCGGGGAGGGCTGTTGTCCATGACCTGGTCCCTCGCCTTGATTTTGATTGCCCTGTCTCTCGGCGGCATCCTGCAATACAGCGGTGTGTTCCACGCCTTGTTCGCAGGTATGATCAAACGAATCAAAAAAGCGGCAGGCATGGTCGGACTGGCCGGATCGTCCTCCATCCTCGTCAATGTGCTGACAGGGGAGCAATACTTGTCGATCCTGCTGCCGGGACAAATGTTCCGCGATGCGTTTGCCGAGCAAGGAATCGAGGGCCGACGTCTTTCCCGCACATTGGAAGACTGCGGTACATTGGTTAACCCGCTCATCCCCTGGGGCGTCAGCGGAGCCTTTTTCACCTCTACGTTGCACGTAGCGACGATCGATTACTTGCCGTATGTGATCTACCTGTGGATTTCGCCGCTGCTCACTTTCCTTTTTGCCCTGCGACAGCCGAAAGCCTAGCCTGTCGCGTACACGGTCGTGCAGTTTTTGCCTCTGCGCTTGGAGCGGTACAGTGCCTCATCGGCTGCCCGCTTCAAGCCGTCCGCCGTGTTGCTGTCGTCCGGAAACCGGGCGATGCCGACACTGACCCCGATTGGAATACAGCAATTGTCCTGAAGCAAGGGATGCAAACGCAAAAAGTCGCGAATCGCCCTCACCTTTTCTTCCGCCTCTTTCATGCTCGCCTGTGGACACAGCAGCATAAACTCGTCTCCTGCATAACGATAGGCGTTCTCTTTTTTGTCCGCCACCGTCCGCATCGCTTGGGCAATTCTGCGGATCAGCTCATCCCCGGCATGATGCCCGTACAGATCGTTCACCGATTTCAGGCTGTCCGAATCGAGCATGATCAAGGCAACCGCCGAATCCTCTTCTCCCAGCAACTGCTCCAAATCGCGGTGAAACGCCCGGTAGTTGGCAAGCCCCGTCAATTCATCCTGAAAAGACATCTGGTACATGCGATCGTACAGACGCGCCGTCTCAATCGCGCTCGCCACCTGGAAGCCGATCATTTTCAAAAGCTCCTCGTGCTCTTTTTTATAGGCAAATTCGAGATACGACTGGGCCGAGATCACGCCTTTGATTTGATTCCCCAGCATCAAGGGAACGAAAATACAAGTGTTGGTGTCGATCTCCGGGCTGCCCCAGCGGATCATTTCCGGCTCGCTCGGCTCTCCCTTCATCGTTCGGATGTGGATCGTTTGCTTCGTCTCGATCACTCTGGAGATGAGCGCCTGTCCGTACGGAATGACAAGCGGCCCGTAATTGACACCGTCGTCGATGCTGATCGGAATCCTGATCTCACTGTCGCCCTCGTCAAAAAACGCAATGAAAAACGCATCTGTGCGCATCACGCGCGAAACCAGCTCGAACGCTTTCCACAAAATCTTGTCCTCTTCAAACGTCTTCGCAAAAATGTGGCTCAAGTCGTGCAAAATCTTCATGTGCTCCGACATCCACATCATTTCGGACACTTTGTCGCGCAAGGCGCTGATTTTGCCCAGCAGCTCCTTGTGCAGCTGTCCGACATCTGCGGAAAATACTTCGTCTATCTCGACAGCGACTGCCTCGATTTCCTGCGGATCTACTGATTCCACACGGCTGAGCCAGTCGCTGTAACGCTCCAACAACTGCTTTGCATACGCTTCTTTTACGGCGTGGTCTTCATGCATGAACAACCCTCCGACTATTGGGTAGTCTTACGATTTTTTCTCATGATATCGATCGACAGCTGCACGAATTGCCTGCAAAACAGCTCCCTGGCCGGGGGCGAGGAAACGCTCCTGAATCGTCTGCGTAATTTCCTGCATCCCTGCTGCCACAGACTTGCCCACGAGCAAACTGACCAAAAACTCACTGGTCTTGTCCATCACAAAAGTAAAGCTGGCATCGCATATCACACCGTCATCCGCGTCGATGATGAGCACACAGCCGACCATCGTCGACACCTCGTACAGTGTCGTCCCTTTGGGAATTTGGGCAAACCCCGCTGTCAGCACCGTATTTCTGTTTTTCCAGTCAGCCATTTGCTTGTCCTCCCCTTCGCCGCTCGCGCCCTGTTAACTGATAATGGGCAAACATACCTCTACCGTCGTACCTCTGCCCTGGGTGCTCATGAGCCGTAATGTCCCGCGATGGTTTTCGATGATTCTGCGGCTGACCATCAATCCCAGTCCGGTTCCTGACTCTTTGGTCGTGAAAAACGCCTCGCCCAGACGAGCAAGCTGCTCCTCGGGTATCCCTACTCCATTGTCCTCAAAACGGATGACGACCTTGTCCCTCTCGCACCACAGCCGGATGACGATTTCTCCGCTGCCGGATGTGGCTTCGATCCCGTTTTTCAAAAAGTTGATGAATGCCTGCTTCAACTGGTTCTCATCGCAATGCACCATCGGCAGCGGCGACTCCATGACCATGCGAATCGTCACTTTTTGCAGGATCGCTTCCGTTTCCAAAAGCGTCACGACGTGGTTCATCAAGTTGGTCAAGTCCCGTACCTCGAAGGCGGAAGCGTGCGGTTTGGCCAGCACCAGCAGTTCGCTGACGATCAACTCAATCCGGGCCAGCTCCGAGCTCATGATGGAAAAATACTCCTGCTTTCTCATGCCATCTTCTTGCATCAGCTGCACAAAGCCTTTCAAGGAAGTCAGCGGATTGCGAATCTCATGAGCGATCCCGGCAGCCAATTGCCCAACCAATGCCAGTTTTTCCGAGTTTTGCAAAAATTCATGCGCTCTTTTCCGCTCGGTCATATCGCGAATGAGTATGTATTTGCACAGCTTGTCCTGAATCATGACAGATGTTCCGCAGACCTCGACTTCAATGCGCGCCCCGTCCAGCCGGATCAGCTCCGCCTCGATCGGAGCCGCTGTCTCTCCCCACTCCAGCCGCTTTTGCAACTCGCGAATCAACGGCATGTCTCGCGGATGAAAAAAGGATGTGAAAGGATACGGCAACAGTTCCTCGAAACGCTGTGCCCCGATGAGCCTGATGCCAGACTGGTTGACATAGCGCAGCACGCCCTTTTCATAGACAAAAGCCGCTTCCAGAGACAGGTCCAGTATTTTGCACTGTTTGACCTCGCTGGCCTCTGTCATGGCTTGCGACATCTTTTGCACCATCGCGTAGTATCCGATCGTTGTCCCTTCGGAAAAAAACTCGCCATATGTAATATGTACGTGAACAGGCGGGCCATTCTTGCGGGAAAAATAGGTGCAAAACGGCTTCGGCTCCCCTTTTACCGCGCACTGCGTTTGCAGACGCACTCTTTCCTGTTCTTCTGCAACTGCCAGCTTCCAGAACGGGTCGCCTTCCCACTCGTCTGCTGAAAAGCCTGTCAGTGCTTCGCAAGCCGGATTTCCCTTGCAAACGCTTCCTGATTGATCTAGCAAAAAAGCGGCTTGCACCATTTGATCAAAGAAGGAGCGATAGAGAAGACTGCTCCTGCATTCATTATCTACCAAGTCTTTCATTGTGCCCCTCCCCTCCTGGGACGAGAAAACGGCTACTCCACTCCGGAAATAGCCTAACCGTTCTCAAATGCTATTCATACCCAATTTTACCCTATTCCCTGGGTCGTTTCCAACCCTTGGGTTTGCGAAATGCACATAAATCTTCTTTTATATAAGTTCGATTGCTTCTCTGACCTTGTGGCCGACACGCGCCAGACGCTCTTGTGCTGCCTTGGCTGCCAGTCCTGTTTTCTGCATCACAATCGCCACTTTCACATCGCCCGCCGCTTCCGCAAGCAGTCGGTCGGCAACCGCGTACGAGACACCCGTCGCCTGCATCACAATATGTTTGGCCCGCTCGCGCAGCTTCTGGTTGGTCGCCTGGACGTTGACCATCAAATTTTGGTAGACCTTGCCCAGCTTCACCATGCTGGCTGTCGTCAGCATGTTCAGCACCATCTTCGTCGCGCTGCCCGCCTTGAGCCTTGTCGAGCCTGTCACCACTTCCGGGCCGACTGCGAGATTGATCGCAATATCCGCGCTTTTGCCAATATCCGGGTCAGAGTTGCAGGAGAGCGAAATCGTTCCCGCCTGCCGCGTCTTTGCTTCCTGAAGCGCGCCCCATACGTACGGTGTCCGCCCGCTGGCGGCTATTCCGACCACGACATCTTTTTGGCTCACTCCTGCCTCCTGCACATCTTGACAGCCCAGCTCGCGGGAATCCTCGGCTCCTTCGATCGCCTCTGTCATCGCTTTGACTCCGCCCGCGATGATTCCTTGCACGACAGAAGGCTCCGTGCCAAAAGTCGGAGGGCATTCTGCCGCATCCAGAATCCCCAGCCTGCCACTCGTACCCGCCCCGAAGTAAAGCAGCCGCCCTCCGCCGGACAAGGAGCGCACGATCATGTCGACGGACTGAGCTATTTGTGGCAGCACACGCTTCACGGCCAAGGCGACCTTTTGATCTTCTTCGTTCATCAAAGTGACGATTTCCAGCGCACTCATCTGATCCAGCCGCTCGCTTGCCGCATTGCGCTTTTCGGTCTGAAGCTGATACAAGTTCTCATCCATGGTGAGGCTCACCTCTTCTCCAAGGCTGTACCGCTTTCTCGCAACTGCTCTGCCACGCTTTCGTCCACCCGGTGGCCTGCGCGGGTCATGGCTGCAACCAACGCCCCGATCACAGGCGAAACCTCAGGGATCACAACCGGAAATGAAGCTTCTGCGAGCACGCGCTGTCTGACCAGCGTGTCTTGTGCAAGCACCCCGCCAGCGAGGACAACCGGGAGCGCTTCCTGCGTCTTTTTCAAGCAAGTATGCGCCAGTTCGCACAGCGCAGCCGCCGCTTCCCGGATCAGTCCGTTCGCGAGACGGTCCTTCTGCCTTGCCGCCTGCTCCACCAGCTCACTGGCCCTGGCAAGCTGCATGCGCGGGTTGTCGTCACCGTAAATGAATGCGATCAACTCTTCCGGACTGGACACATGGTAATGGGCAAGAAACAGCTCGGTTAAAACCGTCGGCTCCCCGCGCCCGTCATGTGCGCGCAAAACGGCCGCGGCCGCTTTTTTTCCCAGATCAAAGCCGCTGCCTTCATCTCCGAGCAAATAGCCCCAGCCACCTACGCGATGCCGCACTCCTTCGCTCGTCAACGCACACGCGATCGAGCCTGTGCCTGAGATAAGAACGATCCCCGGCTGCCCCCACGTCCCGGAGTAAAGCGCCGGGATCACATCGTTGTCAAAGAACAACCGCTCCTGCCACGCCTCAGCAAACGCAGCATCGATTTTTTCCCGAACAAACGGGCGATCTGCACCGCCCAGGCCGATGAACAGGCCCGAAACCTCTTCATCCCTGATCCGGGCCTCTTGGCATACGGTTGTGACGAGCTGTTTGAGCGTCGCTTCCACCTCAGCCCAAGGACGCGACAACGGATTGGAAGAATCGCCTGTCGCGATCGTCTGCACCTGACCTCGCTCATCGCAAATCGCCGCTTTTGTCTTTGTTCCCCCTCCATCTATCCCGATAAACCATTTTTTTTCGTCATTTGACAGCACCTGCGGTCAACCCCTCCATGAACTGCTTCGACGCCAGCAAAAATACGACGATCATCGGCAAAGCAGACAATGTCAATCCGGCAAAAAGCAGACTCCAATCTGTTTCGTATTCTCCGAACAAAACCATCATGCCCACCGGAATCGTCTTCAGCGCTTCTTCCTGAATGAAAATCAGCGGGAAAAAGAAGTCGTTCCAGGCGTGGATGAAATTAATGATCACAACGGTCGCAAGCGCTGGCCGGATCAACGGCAAAAGCACCCGCCAAAACACTTGAAGATGATTGCAGCCATCGATTCGCGCCGCTTCCTCCAGTTCCACAGGCAAGGTCCGGAAAAACCCTGTCAAAATAAACACGGAAATGGGAATCCCGCTTGCTGTGTAGATGAGAATCAGCGACCAGAGCGAATTTAATAGCCCGATATTTTTCATCAGCAAAAACAACGGCACAATCCCCAGTTTAATCGGAATCATCAGCCCGATAATGAAAAAGAAGTAGAGCGCCCCCGTCCATTTGTAGGAAAAGCGAGACAAGTAAAAGGCCGCCATCGCGGAAAAAACGGTGATGAGCAGGACCGACATGCCACTGACGAAAACACTGTTCAGCAAAAAGTCGGCAAAGGGCACGGCTTCCCACAGCTTTTTATACGTATCCAGACTGAAAGAGTTGGGAAGAGACAGAGGACTTGAAAATATTTCCAAGTTCGTTTTCAAGGAAGAAAGAATCATCAGGACGATCGGATACAGCGACAGTAATGCAAACACATACGCGGCGACATACGAGATCGCCTTGCTGCCCACGTTCGTTTTCACCCGCATCCCTCCCTTCACGTTCCATTTGCCACACGCCTGATCGCTCAATGCTGGACTTCACGCTTGCGCATCAAGTAGAGCGAGACGGCCGATACGGATGCGACGATGAAAAACAGCACGACAGCCAGGGCAGAACCGAGTCCGACTGCCACGTCTCCCGCCCCGCCCGCGCTGGAAAACGCCAATCGGTAAAAATAGACGGCAAGCGTATCCGTCGACCGAAACGGCTCGCCCATCGAGCCTTGCATCGCATACACCAGCTCAAAAGCTTCAAACGCCTGGATAAAGGTGAAAATGGTCATAATCGTAATCGCAGGCATGCACAACGGCAGGATGATTTTCCACAACAGCCGGAAGCCCGTAGCGCCATCCAGCCTGGCTGCCTCAATCAGCTCCTCCGGGATCGCCTGAAGCCCCGCCAAAAATATGAGCATGGCAAAGCCGATGCCGAACCAGCAGTTGATCAAAATGATCGCGAGCAGCGCCGTATCCGGGTCGCCCAACCACGGTTTGGCCCATTGTTGCAGCCCGATTTCTGTCAGCAGCGTATTCAACGCGCCATAATTCGGATTCAAAATCAATTTCCACAAAAACCCAATCACAATAACCGACAGAAGTCTCGGCATGAAGTACGCCATCTTGAGAAAAGCCGCGCCGCGAATTTTGCGGTAGATGAGAAAAGCCAGGCCAAAGGCGATGCCGTTTTGCACGATCATCTCGATGACAAAATAGTAGACGTTGTGCCCGAAAGCATTCCAGAACATTTCATGAAACGGCTCCACCGTAAACAGCGTGACGAAATTTTTCAGCCCGACAAATACTCCGCGCTTGATCCCATCCCAATCGTACAAGCTGTACAAAAAGGCGCTCACAATCGGGTACAGGACAAACAGCGTGTAAATGATCAGCGCGGGCAAAGGAAACAGGTGGATCAACCAGCGAGCCCGCCCCTTCGGTTGAATCGTGTGCCTGTTCATCGTACCGATGTTCTCCACCCCCTTAACAAATCAACAGGCGGGAGTTTTGCCCTGCCTTTGCCTCCCGCCTGTTGTCATCACGGCCTACTTTTTAAATGGAGGGAACCAGGTGGCAGCTGACTTTTGAATTTCCTCTGCAACCTGTTCCGGTGTGAGCTTGCCCAAATACATGCCTTGCAGTGCATTTTCCAGCGCTTGCTTCGTCGTCGGTTTGCCCTCGGCAAAATGAACGACCATCAAATACGGTGTCGAGCTGGATTGGGACAGCTCCGCCATTTTGTTCACCAACGGATCATCAGTCGACACGCCCGGCACTGCACTGATCCGCTTGAATTGGTTGGCAAACAGCTCCCCGAATTTTTTCGTCGCCATAAACTCCATGAACTTCAACGCTTCCGGCTTATGCTTCGACTTGGCGTTCACCGCATAAGAGCCGTCTACCCAAGTCGTAATGACTGCTTTTTGATCGTTGGTCGGCATCGGGAAGAAATCGAGCTGCAAGTCAGGGTTGAGCTTTTTCAGTCCTTCCAGCTCAAAGCTGCCATTGATGAACATCGCCGCTTTTTCTGTCGCAAACAGCGTGCGCATATCATTCAACTCAAGCCCAACATAATTTTCCGGGAAATAAGGGATGAGTTCCTGCATTCGTGAAATGGATTGGAGAAACTCGGGACTTTGCAAATTGCTCTCGCCTTTTAGCAGCTTGTCGATGTAACCGCTGCCGCTGTAGCTCGCTGGCGCAATGACGCCGTGACTCAAGGAGAGCAGCCAGCCTTCTTTTGCTCCAAACGAAATCGGAACGATTCCTTTTTCCTTCAACGTTTTGGCCGTTGCAATCAGTTCATCCCAGCTTTTCGGTTCCTTCAGGCCGTTTTGCTCGAAAATTTTCTTGTTGTAGAAAAATTGCGTGGAGTTCAGGGAGAGTGGGACGCCGTAGACTTTGCCGTCTTTGCCTGTCGCTGCTGCGAGGACGTCTTTGGGGAAAGCCGAGATGCCTGCTATGTTGTCCAGCGGTTCCAAATACCCTGCTTCCGCAAGCGAAATGCCCGGGGCGTATGGCCGCAACTGGAGAATGTCCGGCCCGCTGTCGCTTTGCAGCGCCGTGTTGAGAATCGTGTTGTACTCCGTCGCTTTGAACGGCTTGAAGTCGATCTTGATATTCGGATTTTCGGCCTCGAATGCTTGGATAATCGCCTTGTAGCCTTCCGTGTCCTCGACGCGCCAGCTATGCATGGACAGCGTCACTTGCTGTCCGCTCCCTTCACTTGCGCCTGGCTGAGTGCCTGGCGCGGCTTTCTCCCCTCCTTGCGAGCTGCAACCAATAAGCGCCATGGCTGCAATCAAACAGACAGATGCCACCTTGTGAAGACGGAACTGCTTCATCCGCAAACCCTCCCCCTTTTTCTTCGAACCGATCCTTCCTGCTGCTCTCGCTTTATCCAGTCAGACCGTTTGCAAAGCGGTCGTGACAGCGTCATGCAGAATAGGCCGCAGTTGCCTAAGCTGATGATTGCGCCCGAGGTGAACGGCATTGGTGAGGAAAATGACAGCAAGCTCGCGTACCGGATCGAGCCAGATGCTTGTTCCGGTAAAGCCTGTATGTCCGTAGCTGGTAGAGTGAAAATTTTGGCCGCAACTGAGCAACGTTCCCGACTGATTCAGCTCCCAGCCGTAACCGCGACTGCCATTGGCGTGCGCCGTATGGTTGCGGACAGCCTGATCGCGCCACTGCTTTGCCAGCAAGGGAGGGTCGGCGTACAGCCAGCTTTTGGCGTACAGGCACAAGTCGTCAGCCGTCGAAAACAATCCGGCATGACCTGCGACGCCTCCCATGGCGAATGCTTTTTCATCGTGCACTTCCCCGCAAATGTACGCGTCTGTGAGCGAACAATACTCTGTTTGCGCAATATTCGGAAAACAACTGGCACTTGGACGGAAACAGGTGCGTTCCATTTTCAAAGGAGCAAATACGCGCTGCGTGACAAACTCATCCAGCGGCTTCTCTGCCAGTTTTTCAATGAGCAAACCGAGCCAGATCATGCCGAGATCGCTGTAAACGACCTGCTCGCCTGGCTTGTAAAGCAACGGCTGGCGATACAAAAGCCCCGGCAGGTCAATGTCGCTGTTCCTTGTGCGCACCTCCAGATCAGCGGGCAAACCGGATGTGTGCGTGAGCAATTGCCCAATCGTAATCTCAGCCTTATCTGCTGGACAATCCGCAAAAAAGGCGCCAATCCGCTCATCGGCCGCAAGCTTTCCGTCCTGCATCAAGAGCAGCACGGCGGGCAATGTCGCCGTCACCTTCGTCAGGGACGCCAAATCGAATAACGTGTCTTTTGTAATCGGTTGGCCGCAAGCTACACTCGTGGCGCCAACATCGAGAGAAAAGCAGGTCCGCCCTTCCCGTACGATGCGCAGGGCGGCTCCTGGCAACAATTTCTCGTCGATCCAGCTTTGCAACAATGTTTCGATCGCCTTCATGCTTTCCCCTCCTTCCGCTGTCAATTGGATGAACGCTTCGTACGGCTGACAGCCAGCCTGGTTTTTTCCAGCAATGGTATGACCTCTTCCTGCTTTCTGCTGACCATGGTCATGAACAAAATATCGATGACATTCAGCTGTGCGATGCGTGATGCCATCGCTCCGCTGCGAATGCTTTTTTCGACCGAACTGGTAAAGAGCCGAATGTGGGCCAGCTCCGCTACGGGAGAAGGGCCGAACTTGGTCAGCGTAATGACGGTAGCCCCTTGCTGTCTCGCTTCCGTCAGCGACTGAATGATGTCTTCTGTCTGCCCGGAATAGGAGATGCCGATCACTACATCGTTTGGCGTCAAATTGACTGCCGATGTCAATTGGGCGTGAAAATCGGAGTACGCCTCGCACCACAGATTGATCCGGCAAAATTTTTGCTTGATGTCATCGGCAATGACGGCGGAAGCTCCCACGCCGTATACATCTATTTTTCTCGCTGTAGACAGCGCTTCGACCGCTCGCTTCACTTCCTCGCTTGATAAAACCGAGAGAGTGTCCTGGATCGACTGGATGTTGTTCCAGCTGACCGCCTGCATGATCGATTCTACCGAGCCTTCCATCATGATTTCCTGATAGCTCGTGGGAGTCGTCTGCTTGTTCAGATCGCCCGCGATTCGCAGCTTCAGCTCCTGATAGCCTTTCATATTGAGCGAGCGAGCCAGACGAATGATCGTCGCCTCGGACACTCCGCTCAGCTCCGCCAGCTTTTGCACCGACAGCTTCACCACGTCTTCCGGGTGAGCTACTATATACTCTGCCACCTTGCGTTCGGATGGTTTCAACTCATCCAAAATCGCCTGCAAGCTGACAAGTCCTCCGTTTAACATATGCGCCACCGCTTTCTTCCTCCGAATCTTACTTCCATTTTATGTAGCATTATTTCCTGCGTCAATTGTTATCTAATAAACAATATTACAGAAGCCTGCAAATCAGCACTGCTTTTCCGCCCGATGCTGTTTTTTTCACGGCAAAACGTCCTTGACTCTGCCGTGGCGTGAAGCTTTACGCTAACAACCGAACAAGATACCAAGGAGGAAGCGGAAATGAAAACATTGCTGATTAAAGGCTGCCACATCATGACGATGGTGGAAAAGGAAAAGCCGTGGATCGGAGACATTTTGATCGAGAATGGCCGGATCGTCCGAATGGCGGAAGCGATTGAGGCGAGTGCAAGCACCGTCACCGTGATCGAGGCGAAAAATAGGATAGCCATGCCAGGGCTGATCAACGCGCACAACCATGCCAGCATGTCGCTGTTGCGCGCTTTTTCCGACGACCTGAAGCTGATGGATTGGCTGGACAAAAAAATGCTGCCTGCCGAGGCGCGCATGACGCGAGAAGACGTCTACTGGGGAACGTTGCTTGGCATTGCCGAGATGATCGCATCCGGCACGACTGCTTTTGCCGACATGTACGTGCACATGGATGCTGTCGCCGAAGCGGTGCAGGACAGCGGAATCAGAGCTTCCCTGACTCGCGGGCTCGTCTTTTTGCAAGATGACGGCGGCCGCCGCATGACAGAAGCCCTCGATTTGATTGATAAATGGTCGGGTGCAGCAGACGGCCGAATCACGACCATGCTCGGGCCGCACGCGCCTTACACGTGCCCTCCGCAACCGCTGCAAGAAGTATCCGCCCTGGCCAGAAGCCGGCAAATCCCGTTGCATATTCACCTCGCGGAAACGCGCGAAGAAGTGGCCAAAGTCCGCGAAAAATACAACCAGACTCCTACCGAGTATTTGCACGAGCTTGGGATGTTCCACGACAATCACGTCCTGCTCGCCCACGCTGTCCATCTCGATCTGGAAGACATCGGACGGCTTCGCGGCATGCGCGGCGGTGTCGCGCACAATCCCGTCAGCAACCTAAAGCTCGGCTGCGGCATCGCGCCTGTGACGGAACTGCTCTCGCAAGGTGTCACAGTCGGAATGGGTACGGACGGAGCAGGAAGCGCCACAACGCTCGACATGTTTGCCGAAATCAAGGCGGCATCATGGATGCAAAAGCTGCACTACGGCGATCCGACTGTCCTGCCTGCCGAGCAAGTTTTGCGCATGGCGACGATTGAAAGCGCCAAGCTGCTGCACATCGATCACGAAGTGGGCACACTTGAGGTCGGCAAGCGGGCTGATCTCATCCTGATCGATACGAACAAGCCGCATCTCTCTCCCCTCCACGACTTGCATTCGCTCATCGCTTACAGCGCTACCGGAGCAGATGTCGATACGACCATCGTCAACGGGGAAATACTGATGCGCAACCGCGAACTGACGCTCATTTCCTGGGAAGAAATCCAGCGGGAAGCCGCTGTGCGGGCCAAGCGACTCGTCGAAGGACTGTAAGCCAAGCAGCGCTCAGCGCTCACAAATTCAGCACACAGAACGAAACAGCCAAGTAGATGGCAAATACGCTCCATTGCAAATACGGAATCAAGAGCGAGGAAGCGATTTTGTCCAGAGGACGGATCGCTCTGATCAGGACCCATGTCGAGTACAAAATCAGGAGCGTGTCGACAGCGGCAAGAAACGGGAGCTGCAAGCCATAGAACAGAAGCGGGAACAACTGATGAAAAAACCAGTTGATTCCATATAATAGAAGCAGCTCCCGGTTCATTTGCCTGCGGCGAACCGAAAGAACGACAGAAGCGGCGATGAGCGCATGCAAAAGAAACCAAACCGTTCCCAGCACATAGTCGGGTGGCGTTCCGTCAGGCTTGGCTAATGAAGCATACCAAGCCCCACCTACTGGAAAGGCGAAGCTCGCCAGCGAATAAAGGACAATGACAGTGAAAAATAGCAAAACATGATGCAGCGTACTCATTCAGACAACCCTCTCCTTTTTGCCAAGCTGCCTTTCCTATGTTTCTATGTCTATGAGAGTCGCTACCATTTTCATGCCGTATTTTCAAAGATAGTCCCTTGCTCTTTTTTCAGCGTCAAGTTTAGAATGCGTATTGCCTGATAAAAGGAGGCAAGCAAATGAACAGACCTCTCGGAGTAACCTTAATCGGCTATTTTTACATATTTGGTGCAGTCGTGCTGCTCGTCACAGCCGTAATGTGGCAAGCAGATGCCAGTGAAATCGGGCTTGCAGACAGATTTGGCGTCTCGCCCTTCCCGGAACAACTTTTTCGAGTGATCGTGGCTATTGCTGCTCTGATCGGCGTCTATGGCTACATGCGGCTACAAAAATGGGGTTTCTGATAACTCCTGGCAAAACAAGAAAAACCGCTTGTCCCTTTTTCGAGACGAGCGGTTTTTTGCAATCGCAAAACAAGTGCTCAAGCTACGGCAGACGCAAAATCTCTCCCGGCTTGAGCGCTTTGCCTCTGATATCCTTTTCGGCCAATGTCGCAACAAAGGCGTCTCCATCCTGCTTGATCGGCGGGAAGGTGTCATAATGAATCGGCACAACGTAGTCGGCTTCGATCCACTCAGCAGCCTTCACGGCATCCTCCGGCCCCATCGTGAACACGTCTCCGATCGGCAAAAACGCCAGATCGATGTCGTGGGAATCGCCGATCAGCTTCATATCCCCGAACAAGCCTGTATCTCCCGCGTGATAGATCGTTTTGCCGCCCAGCTCGAATACGAATCCGCCCGGCATGCCCATGTAGACGATTTGCTGTTGGTCATCGAGCACCACGCCCGAGCTGTGGAACGCCTGTGTCATTTTGACTTTGCCAAAAGGCAGCGTCACCGATCCGCCCAAATTCATGGAAATCGTTTTTACTCCTTGCCAGCCAAGGTATGTAGCAAGCTCATGCGTCGCAACGATCGTGGCATCGTTCGCTTTTGCCAGTTCCACTGCATCGAGAATGTGGTCCTGATGTCCGTGCGTCAGCAGGATGTACTGGACGTGGATGTCTTCAAGCTTTGTTTTTGCCAGCGGATTTCCCGAAATAAACGGGTCAATCATGATCGAATGACCTTCACTGGTCAACTGCACGGAAGAGTGTCCGTGAAACCGGATTTCCAACATGGTATCCCCTGCCCTCTTTCATTATCGTTTTGTACTCTATCATGTTACCACGTCCAGGGGTGGGAATAAAATCCACCTGAACAGTTGCTGCCCAAAAAGAGAAGAGGCCGCCGATTGCTCGACAGCCTGAGGAACAACTTTTTTCTTGCCAAGACTTCCTTGGAAGCTTAGCAATCGTGGTCGTGTTCTGTAACGGCAATGATTTTCGAATCACGGATGATAGTGCGGCGATTATTATCGTGTTCACGCAGGATGATCGTGCTGGATTTCACTTCAACCAGCTTGCCGAAAAAGTTGCCATTCACAGTCTCAACCTTTACATTTTTCCCTTCGAATCGTTTCACCTGGTCTCTGAATGCCATGGTCAATCCCTCCTTCTGTAAGCATCCTATGTACGTTTGGCATAGCCCTACTGAGCAGATGCACAGACAAACAGAAAATGTACTTGTACCCGTCCGTCATTTGTCCCGATTGCCGCTTTTCCCGTCAGATAGACAAGTTTTTCCGCCAGTTGGCAGAGCCGGACAAACAGTCGTGCACGAGTTTCGAACGCTGCTGGAATTTGTCGCACGATTCCAAAAGGATTTCTCTTTTGGCGCACAGAAAAGGGTTAGAAAACGTACGAACGCACTCTGCGTCAGGAGGGGTAAACATGGGAGACGTCATTGAGCTTGTTGCCAGAGAACGGACTTACAGCGGCAGGGAAGTCGCCGAGATGCTGGGAATTGGCGCGAGCACCTTGCGCAAATGGAGCATGCTCTTAGAACAGCACGGCTACTGGTTCCTGCGGGACAGCCAAAACCGCCGCGAGTATCGCCAGCTGGATGTATCCTGCATGAAACGCTTTTATCGGCTGACCAAAGATCAGCTCATCCCCCAGGAAGAAGCGGCGCAAATGATCGTCAGCCAAACCCAGGTGGAAACGACCCGAAACGAAACGGCTGTCGCGGTTGCCCTCGCTCCTGTCACTCACCCTGCCGCAAATGAAGACGCCCTGGAAGCACTGGAAGCCATCGATGAAAAGCTGCACGCACTGGCGCTCCACGTGAAGCAACAGGACGAGAACCAGCAGGCATTGCTCGCCCGTCTGGAAAAGCAGGAAGCGTACATTCGCACCAGCTTGAAGGAGCGCGACCGCCACCTGACCAAAGCAATGAGCGACATCATGGCCGCCAAGGTACAGTTGGCAAAAATGCAGGACGCCGAGCGGAAAACTTCTATTTGGCATAAGCTGTTTCGGCTGAACTAAATGTAATGGTAGATAGCTGCTGCTTGGCAAGCTGGCGGGGGAAGGTTCTGCGGTTTCGTTCATTTGTTCGTGAGGCAAATGCAAAAACACTCTGACTCGCCTCGGTGCGTAAGGGGCGGTAGAGTGTTTTTTGTTTTGGACGTTAACTGTTACGTTGTGGGGCTGGTCATGATAGGTGATTGCGCATGCGCTTCAGGCGCGTTGCTGATCATTGGGTGTATTTTTCATCTCTTCCGCCAGTTCGATTCTGGCAGACAGCTTGCCGCTCCATCGTCCATTCAGGTAGCCTTCCCTTTGCCCTCGCTGTCTCTCCGGTGAAATTTCTTGATGCGAGTCGTTTACGATTTCAATGAACCACTGTTTATCTGTCTCCTGCGAAGAGTCAAACCTGACGATCCCTTGTCATTTATTTGGCACTCTTGTGCAGACATTTGATAATGTTCTAAAGCCAGTTTGGCACCACTCAGGAGGGACTCAGAAGCTGACGCCAGTTGAGTACCGACATCAGCTTGCTGCCCAGGACTTTTTTCAATGTCCACTAAACAGGGCTTGACCACAACTCGACCTATTCAGATACCAAAAGACAGGTGGAGAAAAGAAATGAAAAAGCTTTCCATAACGGTACTTTCAAGTATGTTAGCTGTATTACTGGGAGTGGGTTCTGTTGTCGCTCTGAACGAATACAAAAAAAGCGATCGTCAGGAAACCACTGCTTTAAGCCCAGCCTACAAAGAAAAAGACAAGCTTATGAAGAAATCGGATCTGATTGTGACAGGCTTTGTTCCCGAACAATATACGGAAGTAGAAGTAGAGCTGCCTGACGAAAAAGGGCTTTATGAAATTTCACGCGTGTACGAAGTCAAAGTGGCAGAGTCCGCCAAAAACAACAGCAGTCACGCTCTCAAAAAAGACGAAATGATTGAGCTTTACGTTCCAGTTGGATTGAAACAAAAGAAAAGCGGTAAATTTCTTCCTCTTGTCGAAGAAGAAAAAATAAAATTGGAGGCAGGGGAATATTTACTCTTTCTTAAAAGCACCCACTCAGATTTATACGGGAAAGAAATTTATCAGCTGACAACTCCCAACCATATATACAAAAAGAACGGCGAAAAATACGAAAACATCGGCTCTTCCCTTGTTCCAGTAATAGAAGCAAGAGAGCTTTCCATTGAATAGTTTTGCCACAGCAAAAACAGACACGTCACATGCACGTGTCTGTTTTTCTTGCAACAACTCCCCGCACCCGAACCGGAACTTGCACGCTTATAGTAACTTGGATCTGTACTTCCTTCCATCATCTTCCCAAAAGCATAAAAATTCAAGCGTTTAAGTACGTACAAGCATATTAGAGGAATATCATGCGGAGGTGATGAGGGTTAAGTTCTTTCGGAGTGTGCCGCCCGATTCATTTGGCACTGGGTGTGAAGGAGAGATAGAGAAGGTGGCAACTATTCAGCTACCACCCTCTTGTAATTATTTGTTCATTGCTTATTCTTTAACATCTATTTATGTCTACATCCAACACTTCAATTTCGTCATGATTTTTAAGTACACTTTTAAGCAGCATGGTTAAATAATAATCAAGTTTAAACTCCTCTCGTTCAACATCACATATATTGTCATTTGGCAAAATTGATAATACATAACCTTCTGTTTCACCAAATCCTTTATACCCTTGTAATACCACGCTCAGACCTAATAATGGAGATGAGATGAATAATGCTGGTACCTCATCATAAATTCTCTTCTCCTTCCCTCCAAATTTTAATCCCCCTAATATTTCCTTAGAAATAACGTTTCCTACTTCCTCTATTTCCAAGTTCGATTTTATTGTAACATCGCCCACGAGATAAGGTAATTTATCCATTCATGTCCTCCCTATTTAAATAAATTGTATCCATACGGTTTAACCTTTTGTTCGAACTCTGCCTCTGTCCAAACCCTAAATGTAAATGGTTTTCCAGGTTCCGTGCGATATCCATCAAAGGATTTTTTAAATACCTTCTCCAAGTCATCACATATAGCACCTAATTCCTTAAACCTTCTCGCATCCCTGAAAACAACGTTAGGGCCAAACTGAGAAGCCAATTTATCACTTACGATGAAAGCATCTACGTCAAAATCATTCGGGTCAAAAGGGCCCCCAGTGGAATATTTGGTGCCAGTTGCAAGAGACCCTCGATAACCAACTTTTGCATCGGGATATAGCTTTTTAATTTTTGTTACATAGGTAGTCATAATGTTGTAAACACTTTTAGCTATATCACACCATCCAATATTATGAACCCAAATGCCCAAGTCACTTACAAAGTAGGTATGGAAGTCAGCAACAGTAAAATTATATACCTCAACTGGCTCATCATGCTTAACAATCTTGATGTTGTCAATCGTCAAGGTATTCCCGTTACTCTGCTGTAACTTATCCCCCACCTTCAAGTCTGCCGCCAGTACCCAGCCTTTGCCTATTGCCCAAAACGGATGGTTATCGGTTGTCTCAATGACTTGGTCGCCTACAGTGAGTTCATAGATGATCTCCTTATCATTTCGATACAGATGCGTAACTACCTTGTAAGCCTGCTCACCAGTTTCTTCATTCTTGGAAAGAACCTTATCTCCGACTTCAATGTCTTCGATATTTTTCTCCCCTGCGTCTGTTAAAATCTTTGTGCCTGCTGTAAAGCAGTTGCATTCAAATAGATCATCAATGGTCTTACCCGCTTTCTTGACTAGCTTTCCACCACTCTTGGTCAAGCGAAGCACAGGAACCGCGGCTGCACCAGTCTCATATATAACAATATCTCCATTAAAGAGAAACTGAGCAAACTTTCCATATTTATCCCGCCCAGTCGCTCTTCCTGAATGGATGTAATAAACTAACTGATTCGTTAACTCCCCTTTCTCTTCTAGCACTTCTCCACCGCCAACGTTTACGTTGAGAGAAACATGCACGCTTCTGTTCAGAATCACTTCAAAAGCAATGGCAGACATCAAGAAGTCTTCATTGTACGCACCCGTGATCGGGCCATCGTAGAACAGCATCGCCTGTAGGTTCTCTTGTGCTTGACGGATCGTTGCGCTTGGAATGGTGCTATTGTAGCGAGAGATTAAATATTGGATATCAAGCTCTTCATTCGGGTTCGTATTCACAACGCTTATTGGCACAAGAATTTGATATTGTTGTGCATCGGAAGCTACGACTTTAACAAAGTAGACGCCACTTTCAGCCCGTTGTCCGGGATTCCCTTTTGTGTAGATGCCATTCCAACTAAACGTATGGTATCCTGCTGGTTGGTTTGTTCTGGTTTCTTCATAGACAGGTCTTCCCTGCTTGATTACCTGAATCGTTACGCTTGGATGCGGATTTGAAAATCTCCATTGTACAGTTACTGATTTTTCAAAACCTGGTGTTGTATCCACTGCGAAATTACTGGAAATTCGTTTTGGACCATGAAAGCCTGCCTGATAGTTTCCACCGATTTCGGTGGACAATAGCGAAATGCCAGACTTTAATTGGGCTTGCGTCTGGCTTTTATTCCAAACTACTTTTGCATAATAGGTCCCAGCCACTTCCGTAACAAACAACGTGTCTTCCTCATTCGCGTGGAAGGTTTTAAGCTCTGTTCCTTGTGAGTCCTCCAAGATGAGCATGTTATTTGTCACATAAAGGTTCATGTAAGCCATTTCTTCAGCCGTGAGCACAAAGTAGTCAACGTCATAGGGAGAAGACAATTTGTCCGTATAAATTTCATCCCATTCAGCCGGAATGGCTGTTTCTCTCGTGCTGTCCAAGTCTTCTTCAAATGTAAGTCGAGACTGCAAGGCAGATGCTGTTGTTTCAAGTTTAACGTAGTATGTTGTATTCGCTGTTGCGTCCCATTCGACTTTTGAAAATTTGGTGCCAAAAGGACCACCGTGATCGTCGTTGCTTGTCACTTCATTCTGCAAATTTACATCCGAATAAATATACAGTCTTGTATCTTGTTCAAGTCCATTATTTAAATACGGAGACGAAAAGATCCGGTGCTTACCAGAATGGTCCGGCGTCACTTTAAAGAAAGCTGCTGTGCGATTATTTTTATTTACATCCGTAAATGCATCGACACTCAAGTTCTCAAACTGCGGTTCATTGCCGCTGTCATTTGCGATTTGAATATGATCGTAGGAACCAAAAAAAGTGATCGGAGCTGCTGATGTTACGGTTACTTTAATCGCTCCACCTGCCGGAACTTGAAGCGAAGTAAGCGCTGAGTTTAACTCGCTGGAAACCAGGGAACCCGCGCTATCGTAGATTTCGTAGTCGTATCTCTCCACCACATTGATCGCATCGTATCTCAGTAGTTGGCTCTCCAGCAAAGATTTGTTTTTAAATGCAAGGTTCTGGCCTTGAACAACGGTTTCTCTAATAATTGCAGGCTGTGTTCTTTCCAAGCCAACAAAATCCGAGGTGAAGGCTTCTAGCATGAGCGGATCATTGGAATGATTCGTAATGATCAATTTGCCACGCGGCGGAACTTGCATGGTAGAAATGGTCGCATCCATATCTTGTGAACGGATAGACCCATCCTGATTCAAGATCACAAAATCAAACGACTTTGCTCCATTGGTACGGATATCTACACTTTGTTGCTGATCGGTTTGATTCACAAACTCATACGATTGAGTGTTCTCCAAAGTCTTTTGAATGATAGAGGAGGCACTCTGCAATTCCGGCCGAAATATTTGTTCGTATCCGCTAAAAGTAACGGGCTCCTCTGATGTGACTGTAGCAAGAATAGTTGCATTCGCAGGGATGTTTCGATAGGAAACAGTGGCATTATGATGAGCAGAGGTAACCGTTCCGTTTTCCATCAACTGGTAACTAAACTTGCCTCCACTGCTCATGGTGAGCAAGTCTGCATTCGCCTTGCCGATGTTCGTTACCGAGATACTGCTTCCTTTGCTGAGCTTCTGTGTAAATAGAGCAGGTCTCGATGTATCTTGCCCGATAAAATAAGATCTGAATGCCCGGAAGGTTACAGGCAACTCTGATGTTGCGGTAACGACAATCGTTCCACCTGCAGGGACAACTTTGGAAGATACGCCTGAATCAATATCCTGGTATAACGGGTCCCCGCTGCCGCTATAGATGGCATAGTTAAAAGTTCTTTTACCGGACGAATTTAAAGTCCCATCTGTATCTATGCTTTGGTTAGAACCTGACGTATTTACGAAAATATAAGATTGACCATTGTCCAACGTTTTCGTAATGATCGAATCCGCCGAAGTAAGGTCTTGCAAAATATCATAATAGCCGGTAAAGGTAACAGGCGTATCACTGATTGTAGTTGCGATCAGCTTGCCACCAGCAGGGATGGAGAGAGAGGTATTTCCAGAGTCATAGGACTGTTGATAAGTAGATCCATCACTTTTTAACAACTGGTAACTGTAGCGTCTGCTGCTGGAGCCGTTTACCAAAACGGTCGTGCTTTCCGTTGCCGTATTGAATAGTTGAATGGTTTCCTCTTTTTTGAGTGTTTTTTTGATTAATGCCGGATGATCGTTTCTTTTCCCACTAAAGTAGCTTGTGAAAGCCTTAAAGGTAACGGGAATAGCTGACGTGGCAGTAACGACCATTTTCCCGCCAGCAGGGATCGTTTTGGAAGTAACCGTTGCATCGGCATCCTGGGCATGAGCGCTACCATCTGCTTTATATATGGCTGAATCGTATGTCTTCTTGGCACTGGACGAGTTTGAAGCGTTTGTTTTAATGACGTGGGTAGCCGTATCATCAAGATTTTCAAAAAGATAGGATTCCCCTGCTTCCAAAGTTACGAAAAGTAATGCATCGCTTACAGGTTCTTCGTCGTTAAAGTCATAATATCCAGCAAACGTAACGGGATCGTCGGCTGTCACTGTAGCGATGATTTTCCCGCCTGCGGGTATCGTTACGGTACTGGAAGCATAATCATAGGCTTCGGTTGATAAAGTACCATCTTCTTTATACGTTTGATAACTAAACTCTTTTGTTACACCTTCCACCTTGATGGAATTGTTAACCTCCCCGGTATTTACAAACGAGAAACTCTCTCCTGACGACACTTCTTTTTTTACTAATGCCGGAGTAGTGCTCGCTTCAGAGATGACTTGACTGGTAGTAAAAGTGAAAGTAACGGGGTTTGACGAGGTAACTGTAACGACCATGTGCCCACCGGCACGAACGGACCTGGAAGTAGACTTTGAATCCGTATCATAATCGTAACCGGATCCGTCTGGCAGGTAGATGGCGTAATCGTACGTATTTGTACTCGTTGCGTTAGATTTTATGTACGTGGCATTCGTATGGATGTTCGTGAATTTATAAGACTCACCCTTTGATAAGGTGATGGATCCATCGTAAGCTGCTGCTAGTGCAAACTCCCCTTTTACCGGGGCTTCTTCTTCAAGATTAGCAGGCTCTGCTTCGGGTGTTTTTTCTGATGACGTGCCATCAGCAATCTCTTCTTCTGTATCAGTCTGGACAGGTTCTTCCGGAGGGGCAGTGCCCGGATTCGTCTTGCTTTCATCGACGGATGAAACAACTTCCTGGGCCAAGGCCGTATTGTTAAAAATGAGTGGCTGGCTAAAAATACCGATTGGTTCTAGCAATAGGCAAAACATAACAAAGCAGCATAAAAGTCGCTTTAAGTGAACCAAACCTTACACATCCCTTCCTCTTTTTCCAATTAATTGATATGCAAACTTGATTATACGCTTAATGAATCTGAGTGCAAGATGATTAGCTTTTCACATCAAAAACAGACACGTCACATGTACGTGTCTGTTTTCTAACAAATCCCTGCCCCCAAACCATAATTTACCGCCGCGGCGGGAAGAGAACGATTCGATCATCCTGCAACTCGATCCGCAGCTTGCCGTCTGCCTGGATCGCCTGGAGGTACTCCATCGGGATTTGCAACCGTCCAGCCTGGTCAAGCACTGCCCATTCTTCATGGGAATCCGCCTCTTCTCCCGCTGAATCGCCGCTGTCCTCTTCTGTTCCTTTTCGCCGCAACAGCTCGCTGGACGTCTTTCCGTCCCGGATCGCTACGACGCGATCCACCTTGCGCGCAAGCTCCAGGTCATGCGTCACGATCACGACGGTAAGACCGAACGAACGGTTCAGCTCCTGAAACAAGTCGAGAATGATCGCCGCTGTGCGGGTGTCTACGCTTCCCGTCGGCTCGTCAGCCAACAGCAGCTTTGGGTTGTTTGCCAAAGCAATGGCGATCGCCACTCGCTGCTGCTCGCCACCGGACAGCTCGCTCAGCTTGTTCTTTTTGCGATGGCCCAGCCCGACCAGTTCCAGCAGTTCGTGCGCCCGCTCGCGTTTTCGCATGCCGCGAAGCAGCATCGGCATCTCTACATTTTGCAAAGCCGAGAGATACGGGATCAGGTTGCGCGCGTTGTTTTGCCAGACAAAGCCGACCGTCTGCAAACGATATTGCACCAATTCCCTCGGCGTCAACCGAAACAAATCCGCTCCCGCGACCGACAGCTTTCCGGCCGAGGGACGATCCAGTCCCCCCAGCATGTTCAGAAGCGTTGACTTTCCGCTCCCGCTATTTCCGATGATTCCCATCAATTCTCCGTTCTCCACACGCAGATCCAATCCTTGCAGCGCCACTACTTCCAGATCGTTAGCCTTGTAGATTTTAACCAAGTTTTCGCACACAATCATCTGCTTAGTCCTCCCCCAGCTTGACGGCCTGGTGAATCTGCATGCGCGACAGCAAAAACCCTACAATGCCGATTCCGATCGCAAGCGTCACCGCAATAAACGTATAGATCACTTGCTCATCTTGCGGCATCGAGACGACGGTAAAGGGCGGCACTTGCTTGTCTGCATGCAAGTAGAGACGCAGTGCCGGCAAAAACAGGATGTTGGACAGCTTGCCTGCCGCCATTCCGATCGCAAAAGCAAAGCCGAACGTCAACAGCTGCTCCCAGGCCAGGATGGACAAAAGCTGCCTGAACGGCATGCCCATCGCGCGGAACACGCCGTATTGCAATTTCCTTGCTCCCAGTGTCAGTACCCAATACATCACGTACCCGATAAAAGTAACGAGCATCGACAGCAAAAATCCGAGCGTCAGCGAGCCGTTCAGTCCGAGGTAAAAGGCGTTGTTTTTCACCGTGATCAGCTGCTGCCTGGCATTGTCCAGCATGGCGAGCTTGACCCCGCCTTGGGCCAAACTTTTGTAGAGCGACTCGGAGGATGCCCCAGCCTTCATTTTGATCCAGACCTCATAAGGCTCCAGCCGAATCTTGTCCTGGACAAAAGGCAAGTTGGCCACAGCCAGGTACTGTTCCTGCATTTTGCTTGTATACGTGCTTTTGACTGGCGCCGGACTCCATCCCGGCCAGTAGTCGACGATCGCATATACAACCATCTCAACCCGGCGCGAATTGCCCCATCCCATCAGGATCGTTTGCCCCTCCACAACGTGCAGCTTGTCGGCGAGCGAACGGGACAACAAAAGCGCCCGCGGTTCTTTTGCCAGCAAGTTCAAATATTCATGAAAATGATGCGGCAGCAAACCAGGCTTGATCCAGGCCGTCTGTCCGAACTCTTTTGGATCGATCCCCATCAAGGTAACATCGGACACCGGATCTCCCTGAAAAGCGGCCTCGGCCAGTCCATTTACGTATACCTTCGCGGCATGCTCCACTTCCGGCAAGCTGGTGAACACTTGAAAATCCGGCTCGATATACTGAACAGGAGGCGCTACAGGCTCTTTTTCCGCGCTCTCGCCTTCCTCTGCGTTGTTGCCCCGCCTAAAGACCATGACAGGTGGCTTGTCGCTCTCCCACTCGGTTTTCAGCCGGATGTCGGCACCTGTTCCGTAGCGGATTCGCTCTTCCGCATTTTGATTAATGGTCCGCGCCGTGCTTGCGCTGTACATCCCCACTGCAACGGTAATCGTCACAAAGAGCATGAGAAAATGATACTGGCGCGGCGACCTGCCTACCTGGACCAGCGTAGTATGCAGCGAGAGCGGAAAGACCGAGCGCCCCGCCCACGACAGCAACCGCAGCAACCACGGGTACAGCCGGAGGCAGAGCAAGCCAAAGCCTAGCGAAAACAGAACAGGCACAAAAAAGAGCAGGAAGTCTACGGAGATGTCCGAAGCCCCTTCCGTCACTTTGGCGGCGTTTTCCACGGCGAGTCGGTGCGAATACCAGCCATACCACGATATCGCAAGCAGCAGTACATCGAGGAAAAGCCGATGCCAGACCGCCGAGCCACTCATTCGCGCGAGACTTTGCTTATGCGTCACTATATTTTGTCTCGTAGCGAAAAACACCGACAACAGCAAAAGCCCGATACATGCAAGCACCGTCCACGCCGCGTAAGCAAAAACCTCGCTGTTTACGGCGATCTCCAGTCCTTTGCGATCGACAAATTCGAGAAACCCGTTGGAAATGCCCAATATTTTGCTGAGCTGAACCCCGACAAAAGGCCCGAGCAGAAAAGCGCACAATCCGAGAATGCCTATCTCCATTAAATAGATAAAAAAGATTTGCAGCCGACTCGCTCCACGGCTCCCGAGCACTGCAATCTCTGTGCGCTGCCTCTCCACAATCAAGCCGGAAACCATGACCAGATACAGGCCGAGCATCAGAAAAATCGGGATGTAGAGCGACCAAAGAATCAGATTGAACTGCTTCGCCTGCTCCTCGTATTTTTTCGCGATACTGCCTGCTGGAAACTGGATGCCGTACTCCGCCCCCTTCAAACCTTGCTGCTTCAAATACGCTTCCATCCCCGCTACGACAGAAAGCAACTGTTCCGTATCGGGAATGCGAAACGACTGATACTGCATGGCCACGTACATCTGGGCAGATATAACGAGATTCTTTTCCTGCAAAAAAGCGCTGCGCAACAGTTGCTCGTCCAAAATAAAGCCTTTTTCGTATTCGGACGCGGTGACAAACCAATACGGATCGTTTCCCTCTTTTTCCTTGAATACGCCAACTGGCTTGACTCGTACCGTAAGCCCTTTTGCCTTATCTGTCGTCAGCTCATACAAACTTCCCAGGACCATTTTTCTATCCCGCAAAGCTTTTTCCGTCACAAGCGCTTCCAGCACGCCATCTACTTGCGTTGCAGCCGGCATTCGCCCATCGACCAGAGTCATATGCTTTTCCAGCTCACTCAAGGAATAGAGCGGCGTACTATCGGAGCTGGCAGCCTTTGTTCCTTGCAGCCGGGATGGCACAGCGTCAAAAGGGACTGTCCGCAAAACGGTGACATGTTCGAGTACAGGCACACCCAGCGGAGCAATCACCTCGTTTTGCAAATGGACGGCCATATTGTCGAAAAGGGCTGCGCTATTCTCCACTGGTTTGTTCAAATTGACGGAGACGAGCAGGCCGCCAGGGAAGTGCTTCACCTTGTTTTGGTATTCCTCCAGCTCCTTTGTGAGCAAACGCTGGAGAACCCCTGACGTGAAGGCAGGAATGCTGGAAACCAATCCTACAGCGACGATCAGCCCGATCAGCAAACTGCCGACAAGCCAGCGGTTATTTATCATTTTTCGCAGGATCATCTGCACCATCGCCACGACATTGTCCCCCTATTCCAAAATAATCAGTTGGCCTGCCACAAGACCTTTGCGAATTTCGACCTCCGTCTGGTTCATGATCCCGATCTCCACGTCCACTTCCTTCTTGCTCTTGCCGTCCAAGACGCGCACGTAATTTCTGCCCGCTATTTCATGCAGCGCTTTTCGCGGGATAATCAGTGTCTGCTCCGCTTTGTCCACGATAACCTCAATGCTGACTCCCGTTCCGATTTCCAGTCCCTGCGCAAACGTTTTCGGGGAGATGAGCAAGCTTCGCTGATACAAATTGCTCAAATCTTCCGGCAAATTTCCCGGGACGTGAAGCGGTGTCTGTACGACTGTTCCCTCTATTTTATCTCCGCCGTTAACAGAGATAATGACGTTCATGCCTTCCTTGACATCTTTCAGAGCCTCTCGCTCCGGAGCAGTGTAAATGACGTACAGCTTGCTCGGATCGCCTACAGTGACGAGCGTTTGGTGCGCGTCCACCTCATCGCCTACTTGCTCGTTGCTGACAAAGATGACGATTCCGTCAAAAGGCGCCACCAGCTTGGTCTGCGTCCAGCGTTTTTGCAGATTGTCCAGCTCCATTTGCTTTTGCTTCACATTCAGCTTCGCCCGCTCCACGGCGTACTTGCGTTCTTGCGGGTCCTGCAATTTTGCCAGCTCCAAAAGAGCCTTGTCCCATTCGATCTTGGCCAGCTTCGTCTCACTCGCCTTGGCGTTCATCTCCGCCTTCAGAGCATCCAGCTTGGCCGATTCCACTTCGTAATGATTGTCGCGCTGGGCATCCAGCAGCTCCAGCTTGGCTTTTTCCACCTCGTAGCGGGCGGATTCGATCTCCCGCTCCAGATCGGCGGCATCCAGCTCAGCCAGCACTTGCCCTTTTTTCACCCGCTCCCCGCTTTGGGCAGCAAACGACTTCAGGCGCAGTCCTTTTGTCTCGGGAAAAGATAGCTCCACCGTATTCGCGGTCGTAAACGTACTGTTGCCTTTGACGCTTTTCACGATTGATCCTTGCGTCACTTCGGCAACCTCGTACGTAATCGGAGATGGCTCCACCAGCGGCGGCGCCAAAGCTTCCTCTTCCTTTGGCAACAGGGAACAGCCTGTCAACATCACGGCCAACGATACATACAGCCACTTCATCTGCTTACCTCGAACCGCGTACCGTCTTGATGCGACCGTCCTCCAATTCATAGACATCATCCGCCACCTCCATTACCCCAGGATCGTGTGTGGTCATGACGATGCTCATTTCGCCTTCATCCACCAAGCGGCGAAACAAACGGCTGATCTGCAGCCCTGTTTTGCTGTCTAGCTCGGCTGTCGGCTCATCTGCCAAAAGCAGTGTCGGCCTGCTCGCAATCGCTCTGGCAATCGCACATCGCTGCTGTTCTCCTCCGGACATCTCGAACGGCCGATGCTGTGCCCGTTTGGACAATCCCACGAAGTCAAGAGATTCACCAACACGCTCCTTCCATGTCGCAGCAGACGCTCCGGACAGGCGCAGCCCAAACTCGACGTTTTCCGCCGCTGACATGAGTGGAAGCAAGCCAAACGATTGAAAAATAAAGCCCATGTGCTTTTTCCTGATTTTGGTGCGCGCATGATCAGGAAGCTTGCCGATTTCACGGCCCTCGAAATAAACGCTGCCTGACGTCGGGCGATCAAGGCCGCCCAGCAGATTTAAAAGAGTCGTCTTGCCTGACCCTGATCTTCCTTTTAAAACTAGCAATCTTCCTTTTTCCACGTGCATTTCTACACCTTGCAGCGCTCGAACGGCAGCGGCCCCTCGGCCAAATATGCGCTCTACGCTTTTTGTCTCTGCAATCAAAGTCACGATGACACCCCCGAAAATAAATTTTTAAATAGATAGAATATTATAGTAACGAAAATAATGACTTCTTTTCCATGAAAATGCAATAAAGCAATATAAAATAAAATAAACCGTTACTTTATTTCTTTTTGTTTCCAGTTCTATTCCTATTCAAAATTCTTATTGATAATAGTAATCATTCTCTAATATAATCATCCCAAAAGACAAAGATATTGATTCTCATTATCAAGTAACGGGAGGCTATACATCGTGAAGCAAGCAGGATGGAAAATGGGCATGATGGCGTTGCTGTTGACAAGTGCAGTCGGGTGCAGCAACACGCAACCTGCCGAACCGGCGAAGGATTCAAGCGCAACCGCACAACAACCAGCTACAGAACAACAGACAACCTCGTCCTCTCCAGAGAAAGCGGCTGCCGCAATCAGCGTGGACGAGAAACAGGCAGCAGAGCTGCTGGCGCAATTTCAGGGTCACTCTCCTGCCAAAGTCGTAACGATCTCCGTCGCGATTACCGAAATCATGAACGAGCTAGGCATTGCCCCGATCGGAGTGCCTACGACCAGCAGCAAGCTGCCTGCTGCTCTGGACAGCGTGCCCCGGATCGGGACGTCGCACCAGCCTGACCTGGAGCAAATCGCCAAGCTCCAGCCGGAAATCGTCCTCGGCCCCAGCTCCATCAAGGACAGTGTCGACAAAAAATTGAAGCCTGCGGGCACGCCAACCGCTTATTTGCCCGTCGATTCCCTCGATGAGCTGAAGCTGTCCACAGTCGTGCTCGGACGCCTTTTCAAACAGGAAGCGAAAGCAGAACAACTGCTCGGCAAAATCGCGGAACAGGAAAAAACCGCCATCGAGGCGACGAAGGGCAAACCGGCTCCCAAAGTGCTGTTTTTGTTCGGCTCGGCTGAAGCGCTCATGGTCATGAATGAAAACACGTTCGCCGGAAGCATTGCCCGCAACCTGGGGGCTGTCAACGTAGCTGCCGATACACTCAAGCAAACGCAAACCTACGCTCCTTTGAACATGGAGAGCATCATCGCGGCCAATCCGGATGCCATCTTGCTTGTAGCTCACGGCGATCCGAATGCTGTAGCGAAAAAATTCGAAGAAGATGTGAAAAAGAACGGCGCCTGGGAAAAAATGAACGCCTTCAAAAATGGCAAAATGCAGTCGCTTGATTTCAGTACGTTCGGCACGGCTTCTCTCGTCAACGCCCCTGCGGCCTATCAGCAGCTTGCGGACATCCTGTACAAGTAAGCAATAAGGAGCTTTTGCCGTGAGCCAGAACCACTCAAACAAAAAAACAGTCGTGTTGGGAATCGCCTGCCTGCTGCTTCTGCTGGCTACGCTGCTCTCTGTCGGGCTCGGGAGTGTGCAGCTATCGCTGTGGGAAACAATGACAACGGTACTGGGGCAAGGGACTGAAGCCAACCATACCATCCTGTGGGACATTCGGATTCCCCGCGTTTTCCTTGCGCTCTTGATTGGCGCCAATCTCGCCGCATCCGGAGCGCTGTTGCAGGCTGTCATGCAAAACCCGCTGGCTGATCCCGGGCTGACCGGAGTGTCCAGCGGTGCAGCCGTCACGGTTTTGTTCATTATGCTGGTGGTGCCCGGCTATTCCGCTCTTATCCCGCTTTTTGCCATCCTTGGAGGCGGGGTCGCTGCCTTGATGGTTTACATATGGGCTTGGAAAAAGCAGGGGGGCTTCACTCCTGTGCGCATCATCCTGTCTGGTGTCGCCGTCAATGCCGTATTTGGCGGCGTCATCGGCCTGTTGTCCATTTTGTACAGCGACAAGCTGCCAGCGGCTCTGCAATGGATGAACGGGAGCCTGTCCGGGAAAAGCATGAGCGATGTGCTGACGATCCTCCCCTACTCGGTCGCCGGGTGGATCGCCGCTCTGTTATGCATTCGCTCCGCCAACATTTTGCGCCTGGGCGAGCAGGTCGCGCACAATCTCGGGCAAAACTTGAATCGGCTCCGCTTCACCTTGTCCCTGATCGCCGTCTACCTCGCTGCCATCTCCGTATCGACCGTGGGACTGGTCGGTTTTGTCGGGCTGATCGTCCCGCATATGGCGCGCATGCTGATGGGCTCCGATTACCGGATGAACCTGCCTTTCGGACTTGTCCTCGGCTCTCTCGTCCTGCTCGTAGCGGATACGCTGGGACGGACGCTTTTTGCACCGCTCGAAATTCCGGCAGGGATCGTCATGGCGATTGTCGGCGGCCCCTACTTCCTTTACCTGATGCGAAAAGGAGGACAGTGAAGTGCTACATGTACAGTCGTTGAATATAAATTACGGGAGCAAACGAATCGTCAACGATTTTTCCCTGACGATCGAGGAAGGGGAAATCGTTTCGATCATCGGACCAAACGGCTCAGGCAAATCGACCGTGCTCAAAGCGATCTCACGCCTGATTCCTTGCGAGAGCGGCTGCGTGCGCATCGCGGGCCAACTGGCGGACAGCATGAGCATGAAGCAGCTGTCCCGCGTCATGTGCATGCTGTGCCAATCCAACTCCTGTCCCTCGGATGTCACCGTCGAGGAACTCGTCGGATATGGTCGTGTTCCGCACAAAAAGTGGTATGAACGACTCGATGCAAACGATTTTGAAATCGTCGACTGGGCCTTGCAACAAACAGGCATGGACAGCTACCGGAAGCGCTATCTGGCTTCCCTGTCCGGCGGGGAAGCCCAACGAGCCTGGATTGCCATGGCCTTGGCCCAGAAACCGAAGCTTCTCTTGCTCGATGAACCGACAACGTATTTGGACATCGCCCACCAGCTGGACGTGCTGGAGCTGGTAGCAAAGCTGAATAAGGAATTACAGCTCACGGTTGTGATGGTGCTGCACGATCTGAACCACGCCAGCACTTACAGCGACAAGATTTGCGTCATCAAGGACGGGGACATTCGCGTATTCGGCAAGCCCCAGGATGTCTTTACGATGGAGCTGATTCGCAGCGTCTACGGCGTCGACACGGAAATTCAATATACGCCAGACAGCAAAAGCCCGCGTATCCACGTCCTGAAAAAAGCACAATAATTTACGAAAAGCGAGGGATGCTCGTATGAAAGCAATGGACAAAGAAGCGATGAAGGTTCAGTACCAGACGTTTGCTGCCGGTATGAAAACACTCATGCTCAGCACAATCGACGAGCATGGAACGCCGTTTATCTCCTATGCCCCGTTCGTCAAGCACAACGGAAATTTTTATATTTACATCAGCAAAATCGCCAATCACTACCGTTACCTGGAAGAACAGCCGGGAGTCGATGCGATGCTGATTGAAGACGAATCCAAGACGGCGAATCTGTTTGCCCGCCAGCGCGCCCGCTTCGTCTGCACAGCCCGCAACATCGGCAACACCGGACATGATGAGATATTCGCCCAGTTCGAACAGCGCTTCGGCAAAAGCATGATGGATATGCTGCGCGGCCTCGACTTCTCCCTGTTCGAGCTTGAGCCATCGGAAGGCCGCTACGTTGCCGGATTTGGTCAGGCGTACGACATCGACCTGGCCGCGGACAAATTCGTGCACGTCAACCGGGACGGCCATTCCCAATCAGCCAAATAGACATTCACGCCAACAGGAGGGCACTTTCATGACTACATATTCAACTGCATTGACACTGTGGCTCACCATCCAGGAGAGATTCCACAAAACAGCCAAAAGCATGCCGGAAGAAGATTTGAAGCTCCGCATGGGCGCGGCATCCATCGGCTATATGCTCAGACATAACGCCGAGGTGGAATACATGTTTGCCGACTGGTATTTCGGGCAAAGCATCCCGGCAGACGTTCAGCTTTTGACGAAAAACGGGCCTGTCGAGGGAAAAGAATTTACCAACATGCGCGAGCTTGCCGATTTCATGACAGCCTCCAACGATCATCTGCTTGCCGGAATGCAGAACATGTCGGAAGAAGCGTGGACGACGCCTGTGACGACGCCGCTCGGTACGTCGACCCCGCTCGAAGCATTGGGACGCCTCATGTACCACACAGGCATCCACGCCGGACAAATCTCGCAAATTCAACGAGCGTTCCATGCAAAAGAAAAAGAGCGCACGCATTAAAGCGCCGCTCTACACAAAAAAGATCGCCCCTCGTCACGATCCAGCGGACGAAAGGGCGATTTTTTCATTGGCAATTGCGTCAGGACATGACGATTTTTCTGGCTGCGTTCAAAAACATTTTCACGCCGATTTCCAGCGCATCCTCGTCGATGGTAAAGCGCGGATGATGGTGCGGGTAAGTGATCCCCTTTTCCTTGTTTCCGGCCGCGACATAGAAGAAGCAGCCCGGAGCTTTTTGCTGGAAGGCGGAAAAGTCTTCGCCACCCATCGTCGGACGCATATGCTCGACCCACTCTTCGCCCAGCGCTTCCACGACGACCTCTTCCATCAGACGCGTCACTTCCGCATCGTTGATTACCGGACGGTAGCCGAACTCGTACTTGAACTGATAGCTCGCGCCGTGTGCTTCGGTAATCCCTTTGATCACCCGCTCCATCAGGCCGGGAATGGACTCCCGCAACGTTTGGTCAAAGCTGCGCACCGTCCCGCAAATTTCCACCGAGCCAGGAATGACGTTGTGAGTAGTCCCGCCGACAAACTGTGTGACGGACAGCACCAGGTTGTCGAGCGGATCGGCATTGCGCGAGACGATATGCTGCAAATTGGTTACGACCTGTGCCGCAACGGCGATGCTGTCGATAGTTTCATGCGGAAGCGCGGCATGGCCGCCTTTTCCCACCACAGTGATCCAGAACGTGTCAGGCGCTGCCATCATTGGTCCCGGGCAAATGCCGACTGTCCCGAACTCCATCGTCGCCCACAGGTGCGTCCCGATGACGATATCCACGCCATCCATTACACCTGCCTGCACCATCTCCTCCGCACCGCCTGGAAACACTTCTTCGGCGTGCTGGAACAAAAAGCGCACTTCGCCCTTGATCTGCTCTTTCATGCCGGACAAAATTTTCGCAGTACCAAGCAGCATCGAGGTATGTCCGTCGTGCCCGCAAGCGTGCATCACGCCCGGATTTTTCGAGACAAATTCAAAGCTGTTTTCTTCCGTGATCGGGAGCGCGTCCATGTCCGCGCGCATCGCCAGCACTTTTCCCGGCTCGGAGCCGATAAGCCGCGCCATCACACTGTTTTTCGTCGGTCTGCTCACTTCCAGGTTGCCAAAAGACAAAAGCGTCTCATAGACGAATTGCGCTGTCTTCTCTTCGTGGAAGGACAGCTCGGGATGCTCGTGCAAGTAGCGTCTCCACGCTATGACTTGCTCTTTGACCGCTCCGGCCGCCTGGTTCAAATCTGTCACTGTCGCTGTCATCGTTGTCTCCTCCTCGCCCGGCGAACGGCTTTGGAGCGCCTGTCCGCCTGCCTGCTCTCTATATTTGCTTTGCCAAAGTCAAAACGGTTCGGTACAACACCTTCGCGCCGTCCGCGCAATCCTCCATAGTCGAGTATTCCGCCGGATTGTGGCTGATGCCGTCTTTGGAGCGGATGAAAATCATCCCGACCGGACACAAATCGACCAGCTGCATGCAGTCGTGCCCCGCTCCGCTAGGGAGTCGAAACACTTCCAAGCCTTCCGCTGCACAGCCGTCCGCCGCAGCCTCCTGAATGCTGTCCGAGCATACCGCTGGCGCGATCCGCTGCAACAACTCCACTTTCAGCGTCACGTTGCGCTCTGCGCAAATCGCCTTGGCCCGATCGCAAATGCGCCGTTCCACGTCATCGCGAATCAACTCGTCCACATCGCGCAGGTCGAGCGCGAACTCTACCCGGCCCGGAATCACGTTGACCCCGCCAGGAAACGCCTGGATTTGTCCGACTGTCCCGACGCTGGTTCTCGTCCGGGCGGCTTCGTCTTCGATGGCGAGCATCACGCGTGCGGCCGCTGCCAGCGGATCACGGCGCAAATTCATCGGGGTAGCTCCGGCATGCCCTGCCTCGCCTTCCAAAATGAATTTCATCCAGAGCGGCCCCGCTACACCTGTGACGATTCCGACGGACAAACCGCGGCTTTCCAGCACTTTGCCCTGTTCGATATGCATCTCCACATACGCCTTGACGCTGCCAGGCGCGCGTGCGGCAAGGCCCGTCTGGTCAGGATCAAGCCCGACCTGGCGCATCGCCTCGGCTATGGTGATTCCGTCCTTGTCTGCCTGCTCCAGCTCGCTTCTTTTGATCAGTCCGGCAATCGCCCGGCTTCCGATCATCCCGTAGCCAAACCGCGTTCCTTCCTCGTCCGTCAAAGCAAGCACCTCAATCGGGTGCTCCGTCTCAATTCCCTGCTCATTCATCGTCTGCAAAATTTCCACGCCTGCCAAAACGCCAAGAGGCCCGTCAAAATCTCCGCCATTCGGCACGGAGTCGATATGCGAGCCAACCAAAACAACAGGTGCCGAAGGATTTTTCCCTTCTTTGCGTCCAATCAGATTGCCTACTTCATCCTCGCGAACGTCAAGCCCTGCTTCCTTCATGAAGGAAGCTACGAGATCTTTTGCCGCACGCTCCTCGGGGGTAAACGACAGCCGCGTTATCCCTCCAGCTTCCTGGGCGCCAATCTTGCCCAACTGCCCCAGCCGATCCCACAACCGATCCGCATTGATCATGACGAGTGACTCCTCCCTTATCCAACCGCTTATTAACGGTTGATTTACGGCTATGTCCCTAATTGTATAATAGTCTGTCTATTTTGAAAAGAAAAAAGCGTGTCGCCACGCCTCCCAAATAACGCACTTATCACAAGGAAATCCGGTACACTTTGCGCGGACGGCCGCGCGGATTCGGACTCTCCTCGCCGACGACTTGCGCGATGCCTTTCGACTCCAGCTCGATCAATATCCGGCGGGCGCTGCGCGGCAAAATTTGCATATGCGAAGCCAACTCATGCGCGTTGATCTCTTGCTTGCCCCGCTTTTTCAAAATCGACTCCAGCTTGGACAAAGTCATGACGCTTAACGACGTCAACTGGCTCAGTTCCTGCAGCTTTTCCGAGTCGTAGCGATAGGCGATCTGCTCCTCCCGTCCCAGTGGCCCAAGGACGCTTTTGTCGTCCAAAAACACCATCCAGTTGCCAGCTCCCCGCTCCTTGGCGTGAAGCAGTGCCGTGCCGCCGTGAATTTCCGCTTCGTAAGCCGTTTTGCCGATGCCGATGCCGCACGTGACCAGATCGGGGCGAATCCCGAACAGCTCCTCCAGATCGGGAATCGTGGCGTAGTCAGACGTGACCTCCTGCACTTTTCCGCGCGTGGTAAAAATCACGTAGCGCCCCGGCCCGGCCGTCTTCAGCGAGCCTTGCAAATACTTGGCGTAGCGCAAGAGCTTTTCCATCGTCTTGATCTCGGCATTTTGCCATTCATCCGTGGAAAAATTGCCGCCCGCAAGCTCGCGGAACGGATCGATTTCCATCATCTGCACCGCGATCTGCGTATCCTTGAAGTGGAGCATCTCGTGCGTGCGCAAAAGCATGTGGATGACAGACAGCACGCCCGCTTTTGTCGGCACGACGCGATGTACCGGGACACCGCGGCGCAAAAGCTCCTGCTCAGCCGTTCGCAGGCAAGTGACCGCTGCCTTCGTCTTGCCTTCCTGCCATAGCTTTTCGTGAAAATCCGCCAGCTCGCTGGCCAAAATCGCGCCCTCGTAATGTTTGAGCCAGCGAAAGCCTTCTGCTATGCCCGCTTCCTGCAAAAAGTGTCCAAGCTCTTCCGCAGTGAACGTGTCGAAGCTCACCTCGTCTACGCGAATCCCGAGCTGGTGGGACAAATGCAGCAACGTTCGGTACAGGCTCGCGCCAATGTGCGGCACATAGGCTGTCGGCACCTGGATTTTTCCCGTCTGGCTCGCCATCGCATGCGGAACCTGGCCGGAAAAAAGCCACATGTCCACCTCGTCCAGGTGCGGCAGCAGCAAATCCGGAATGTCTTCTTCTCTCCAATACACAATCGGCAAGCATTCAATCTCGGGAAACTCCTGCACAGCCGATTCGATGATCGCAAGCGAATCATCCGCGCCGATCACGCCTAGTCGCAGCCTCAATACTCGTCCCTCTTTCACGCTTTTTTCCTAGAATAGCAAAAATTTGCGCCGGCAAACAGCCACCGCCTTCCGTTAACGGGCGACCAGACTGCCTGCTGCCTGCCCGATCCGGTGCGCCGCGTACAAAATGGGCACGACCAGCAAACAGTAAGGCAGCGTGCTCCAGACGAGCGACCATGTGACCAGACCCGCTTCGAACAAGCGGACATACGTGTACACGCTGTAGGGCAGAACCAAAATCACGGCAGTTGCCACGCCAGGTGTGTACGTGCGCAGCGCAATCGTATGCCCGAGATGGGTGAAGACATGCAGAAACATGGCGTGCAGGCAGACCAGGAACAACGGCAAATAAGTTCCCTGTGGCAGTGTGGCAGCCGCAAGAACGACCGCAGCAGAGAGGACAGCGAAAATGCACGCGACTGCCACGGCAAACTGCGCGGTACTCATGGACAGAGACGGCTCCAGCCATTTTTGCAGGCCGCGGGGAACCTTTTGCATGATCTGCTCCCGCTTCACCCGGAGCCAGCTTTCGACCATGATGATTTCCTCCAGATCGTGAAAGACAAACACAACCAGCAACAGCCAAATGAGATGCGTCAACTCACCCATGCGCCATCCTCCTCATCGCTTTTCCTGCAAAATTCCGTGCGCCAAAAAGCATACGGCTTCGTCGGCGAGCTGCTCGGGCGGCTTTTCCCCGGTCAGCAAAAAGCGGGCCGTCAGCCGGTAGCATACGGCGACCATCGCTTCTGCGGCCACTTCAGGCGACAAAGCGGCGCGGACGTGTCCGGCAGCCTGATTTTGCCGCAAGTTGGCGCTTACCATCGCTGCCAGCTTGCGGTGCAGCTCCTCTCCTGCTTCCGCCTGATACAGGACAATCTGCGTCAATTCGGGCCGCTCCTGAAAGAACCTAAACAGAGCGACGAGATTTTCGCGCACCTGGTCGAAGACGTCTGCTTTGCCCAACGCCGTTACCTTGCTCCCTCCGTCAGCAAGCTCCCACAGCCGGGAAAAAAATTCGTCCATAAGCTGCTGGTACAGCCCTTCCTTGCTCTCGAAATACTGGTAAAAGGAAGCTTGCGTCAGCCCCGCCGCCTTGACGATGTCGCTCACCCGCGCGCGATGAAACCCTTTCGCCGCAAATTCAGAAGCTGCCGCCGCAAGCAGTCGGCCACGGCTTTGCTCGCCTTTTGGCAATTTGCTCTCCTCCATCTCCCCACCCCCAAAAGTAACTCAACAGTTATATAACTCATGAGTTACTTTTACATTTTTTGGCTTATTTTGTCAATCCCCTCTTGCTTTTTTGATTGGCACTGCGTAAAATGATTGCTCAAAGGGTATCTTTTTAATGGCAATGAGGAAGAAGAGTAGTCATTTTTCGAGACGACAGAGAGCTGATGGTTGGTGCGAATCAGTGTTGAGGGAATGATGAATGGGCTTCCGAGCTCCAAACCGAACCCGGCTTGTTCGCAGCGGCAGTAGGCTTTGGCGTTACGTCCGTACGTTACAAAGGACACCGTATCAAAACGGTACGGAACAAAGCGATTTTGCGCATGATTGTTTCCTGTGCAAAATAACAAGGGTGGCACCACGGTTCATTCGTCCCTGTCCAGGGCGGATGGACCTTTTTGTATTTCCATCATTTATTTCCCCATTTGGAAAGGAGCAGCATCTATCATGAAAACCATTTTTTCCGGTATTCAGCCCAGCGGCATCTTGACCCTCGGCAACTATTTGGGCGCCATGAAGCATTTTGTTCCGTTGCAGGACCAGTTCAACTGCTATTACTGCATCGTCGATCAGCATGCGATCACTGTGCCGCAAGAGCCGGCTGTTTTGCGCGAAAACATTCGTCGTCTCGCAGCCCTCTACCTGGCAGTCGGCCTCGATCCGAACAAAATGACCTTGTTCATCCAATCGGAAGTCCCGGCCCACGCCAAGCTCGGCTGGATCATGCTTTGCACGGCGTACCTCGGCGAGCTGGAGCGCATGACCCAATTCAAGGACAAATCGGACGGACGCGGCGAGTCGATCCCTGCCGGACTGCTGGCGTATCCTCCACTGATGGCGGCAGACATTCTCCTGTACGGCACTGACCTCGTTCCGGTCGGCGAAGACCAGAAGCAACACCTGGAGCTGACACGCGACCTGGCAACCCGCTTCAACAACCGTTACGGAGAAATTTTCACCATTCCGGAAGTTCGCCTGCCGGAAACGGGCGCACGCATCATGTCGCTCGCCGATGGCACGAAAAAGATGAGCAAATCCGATCCGAACCAGGGCGGCTTCATCTCCATGCTGGATGACCCGGCTACGATCACGAAAAAAATCAAGCGTGCGCAGACCGATTCCGACAGCGCTGTGCGCTATGACAAGACAGAAAAGCCAGCTGTCTCCAACCTGATGACCATCTACTCGCTCTGCTCCGGCAAATCGCTGCAAGAGATCGAAGCGATGTACGACGGCAAAGGCTACGGCGCTTTCAAGACCGACCTGGCCGAAGTCGTGGTGGAAACATTGCGTCCGATCCAGGAGCGCTACGAGCAGCTATTCCACTCCTCCGAGCTGGATGACATTCTCTCTGCCGGAGCCAAAAAAGCCAATGATGCTGCCAACGAGATGCTGCACAAAGTCGAAACAGCGATGGGCATGGCTCGCTGACCGACAGCAAGAACCACGCAAAAAACGGGCCGGGATATATCTCCCGACCCGTTTTCTTTTGGCAAAGGCGACTACGAATACTGCGTTACTTGCTTCGCATCGGCCGCCTTTTTGGTAACGAAGCTGACAGCAACCATGACGAATATGTTGACCACGAGAGCGAAAACCCCGTTGTTCAAATCCTGAATCCACTGGGGGAAGCCCGCGAACAGCATGGCCATGGTCGTTTTGGTGAACGTCATGTACAAGACGATTCCTACCCCGAAGAAAATGCCCAGGAACGCCCCTTGCTTCGTAATCTGGTTACGCTTCATCAAGCTGCAATACAGGGCCGGAGCCAGTTGGGTCACCAAACTGAACGAGGTGAGGTACAAAGTGGCAAGCGTGTTGTTCTCGCCCAAAGCCATCATCGTGCACACGAGGGACAGGACGATCACGAAGCTTTTGGCAATCAGGGCAGAGTTGGCCCCTTCGGCCTTGGGAAACATGTAACCGTATACATTCTTCGTCAGCATCGTAGCCGCAGACATCAGCATCATGGAGCCGGGCACGAGGGTAGCCAACAAGCCTGTAGCACCGATGATGCCCACAAACCACGGATCAAACGTCTTCATCGACAGGCGCAAAAGCGCGTAATCGCCGTCTGGCCCCGTAAGTCCAGGCACTTGAACGATGGCGGTAAAGCCGACAAAGTAGACGAACAAAATCATGATCGCATAGAGCGGAAGCAAAATGGCGTTGGTACGGAATGTCCGCGCATTTTTGGCTGCGAAAATCGTCGGTGCGTTATGCGGCCACATGAAGTAGCCGAAAGCGCTGATCGCTACGGTGGAGATGAACCAGGAGAGACTCATGCCTTTGTCCGGCAAGGTCAAAATCCCTTCCTTGGCCGCACTGACCGTTTCAAACATATGTTGAAAACTGCCATGGTAATGCACGGGCAAGTAAATACCGAGGAACAGGATGACAAAGAAAATCAGAAAGTCTTTCACCGTGGAAGTCCAGGCAGAACCGTGGATGCCGGAAATCATGACGTAAACGACCAAGGCGATCATCCCGATCCAGATCGCTACGGTAGGAGAAATCGCTCCGTACGAAGTGGCGGACACCAGTATACCCATCGACTTGAACAACAGAACAATATAAGGGACAAGGGCGACTACGCCGACAATCGTCACAAACACGCCCAACACGGGACTGTTGTATTTGACGGCAAAAAATTCGGATTGGGACACGAGGTTGTGTTTCTTCGCGAACCGCCAGATCGGGGGCAACAGCCAGTAGGACGTAATCGCGCCCAAAGTCGTTAAAGCGATCAGATAAAAGCCGACTGCGCCTTTGGAATAAGCCAGACCGCTCGTGCCGAGCAGGGTAAAAATCGAGTACGTCTCACCCGCCAACAGCAGGAACACGAAAATACTGCCGAATCCCCTGCCGCCAATCGCCCATTGCTCCATGCTCATGTCTTTTCCCCTGCGGGCCATGATGCCCAGCAACAGACTGACGAGTAACGCCCCGAAGATGATCCACATCGCGCTGTTCATTCGGTTTCCTCCTCTTGTTTGTTAATCGGATCGAGCTTGAAAATGATCCACATGATGACAGAGGACATAATCGTCCAGAAAAAGAACCAGAACAGCAGGAAAGGAAGTCCGAAAACGAATGGTTCCATTCGGTTGACAAATCCTGTGCCGACAAGAATTGCCAGAAACGGCAGCAAGCCGAGCAAATAATACACTTTCATCGATGTAGCCCCCTTTTCGTGGCAGGCAACAGGAGACCAGCCGCCCGGTCCGGTCGTTTACAGCCGTTCCGGTAAAAATGGCCAGCGCTCCGTTCGCCTGCTCTGTGACTGTTTTTATTGGGCCTGTCCGTATGTTTTCATCAACAAATGCAGCGTTTCCAGCATGACATTGGCTCCAGCCTCAATGTCTTCCCAAGACGTAAACTCATCCGGATGATGGCTAACCCCGTCCTTGCTGGGAACGAAAATCATGCCGACGTCGGTAACAGCCGTCAGCGAGTTGGCATCGTGATTGGCCCCGCTGAACATGTACTGGTAAGACTCGCCTAGTTGCTGGCACGCTGCCTCTATGTTCGCCTGAATCCGCGGCGAGAGCGCGTTTGGCCGCTTTTCCACGTCCACCTCGATCCGGGCCGCGATATTGGCTTGCGACCAGTTCCGAATCTGCTCCTCAATCCCCTTCATTTCCTCCCAGTTGCTGCCGCGAATTTCAATGTTGAGATCGGCTTCGCCTGGCACGACGTTTGCCAGATTGGGCGAAATAGCTATTTCGCCAACCGTTGCCACAATATCGCTGTTCGCTGCGACAGCGAGCCTGTTGACCTCCTGGATCAAGCGCGCCGCATCAAGCAAGGCGTCATGGCGCAGATGCATCGGTGTCGTGCCGGAGTGGCTGGCCTGCCCCTTTACTTTCACGGCTAGTCTCAGGATTCCCGCAATGGCTGTCACAATGCCGATTCGCTTTTGATTGGTTTCCAAAAGGGCTCCCTGCTCAATGTGCAGTTCCAGATAGCAATGGTAGTCGTCTTTACTGCGCTTGGCGCCTGCAACGTCGCACCATGTAAAGTTCAACTGACGCAGTTTTTTGTCAAAATCTTCCGACTGTTCGATTGATCCTGCGACTGCTCTGCTGCCAAATGTGCCTCCGAGAAGATTGGCTTCCTCGCCTACAAAACCAACCAGTTCTAGCGGCACTTCCGGCAGGCTGCCTGCTTCCTGCAATGTCTGGATACATTCCAGTCCGACGATGACGCCGAGCGCTCCGTCGTACAATCCGCCGTTTGGCACCGTATCGAGGTGGGAGCCAAACACAATGGCGGGTACTCCCGCAGCTCCCCACCGACCAGTCACGTTTCCCAAGCTGTCTTCGTTTACCGTCAGCTTCAGTGCGGACATCTTTTCTTGCAGCCAGGCAAGCGCCCTTTTTTCCTCGGCGGAGTAGGCCAGCCGGGTATAGCCTGCTGTTCCTGCATTGGCAACCGCGCCCACTTCCATCAAGTTGTTTTTCAACCGTTCGAGGTTGATGCGCATTCGTGTCATGTTGTCTTCATCCTTCCACTGACCAACTTTCGATCCGCTCCAGCCATTCGCTGACGGACGTTCGCTCTGGCAGCAGCAAGGCTTCTGCGATCATCTTGCTGGATACATCCGCCTTCCATCGTCCGAGCATGCTGGTAAATTTGTCGCGCAGCAATTCTGTTGGAAACGGCTGATCGAATCCCCCCGATGCCGCATCGACGTAGACGCTTTTCGTTGTGCCTTCGCGCGTCGCAACCGTCACTCTCGCCGCACGCTTGGCTGGCAGCAGCGCCGTCATTTCGGCACTTTCCGTCACGCGTATTTTTTTTGCCAGCTCGCGGACAGAACGGTCTTGGAACAGGGCTCCAGAGAAGCAATCGTACAGCGAATGGCCGTGAATGAGCACGGAGAGCAAAAACGGGATGGAAAACTTCGCCGCCAAAGCGTTCGCCGGATCTGGATCGTCCAGGCGGGCCGCCAAACCGTACGTCTCTACTTGCACGAAGTCGATCTGCGCTGCTTGCAGCTCCATTTCTTGCTGGAGAGCAAGCAGGGCATCGATTGCGGAATGGGAAAAACGGCAAGACGGGTATAGCTTGAAGTAATTTTTGTTCAACAAGGGCGGTGCCCACAAATCCGTCTGGAACAGCTCATACCGGATGCCTTTGGACAAAATCGTTCCCCACAGATGGTCGACGACATGCTCGCTGCTTGCAAAACCGGCCGCCTGGAACTCCCACGCCTGCAACGCCAGAAAACTGCCGATCCCGGCATACAGATTGCGAACCGTCATCCCCGTGACGGCTGCTTCCCAAGACGTTGCCAGCGGGAGCGAGGCAGCGAGCAGCGCCGCCTCGATGATTTGCTGCCTGGACTTTTTTTGCAAAAGGCCGCTGGCAACCGCTCCCCCGACAATTCCCCACGTTCCGTGCGGGTGCATGTCGTCATTCATGTTGCTCGCATAAGCCAGACGCGCTGCTACTTCATAGCCAATGGCAAAGGCACGGATCAGTTCTGCGCCTGACGCCTTGTGCTCCAGGGCGGTAATCAGGGCAGGCGCGAGCATGTGCGCCGCAGGATGCCCTTTTGCAAACTGGTTGCCCTCATCCAGCTCATTCGTTACGATCGCAGTGCCGTACAGCATCGCTGCCTGCGCACTCGTCGTATACAATCCGGTTCCAAATACGGGAACGGCGTGCAGTTCGTCCCGCTCGGCAAAAGCCACGTTTTCCAAATAGGCGCTCAGCTCTGGCGAAGCGAAGCCGTAGCAGGCAGCAAACAGCGTATCCGCAATCATCCACGTAGCCCGCTCGATCGTCTCGTCAGGGATGTCTTCCGGCCGCAAGTCGAGCAGTTCGCTCAACATGTCTGTAAATCGCTCCATGCTCAATGGTTGCGCCCCCCAACAGCCGCTCCCTTGTAAGCGGAACCGGGAACAAACGAACCGAAGCCCGGCTCGACAGTGACCTCTTCGCCGTCGTACACAGTCGTCCCGCGCACAATCGTCTGAATGACTTTGCCCTTCACTTCCTGGCCGTGGAACGGCGACATTTTCGAATGAGAGCGGAAGCGAGTCTCGTCAATTACCCATGTCTGGTCAGGATCAATCACGGCAAAATCGGCATCGTAGCCTACCGCGATTTTCCCTTTGCCCGGAATCTGGAACACTTCTGCCGGATGCTGCGCCATTACTTTGGCGAACTGGACAGGGGTCATCGTGCCTTTTGCTACCGTCGCAGCAAACATCAGCGGCGTCATGATCTCCACGCCTGGCAAACCGGATGCCGCTTTGAAAATGTTGTCATTGCCCGGATTTTTGTGCTCGGCTCCCCATGGCGCATGGTCGGAGGAAATCAGTTCGATATTCCCGTCCTGGAGGTGCTTCCACAACCCTGCCACTTCCTCTGGCTCGCGCAGCGGAGGATTGTTTTTCGCTTTCGGTCCGAACTGATCCAGTGCATTCACGTCCAGCAGCAAGTACGGATAACAAGTTTCGCTCGTCACCTGGACGCCTTGCGCCTTGAAAGCATTGATCAAATCGATCGTACGCGGATGACTGACATGGACGATGTGCAGCTTCACGCCTGTCCAATAGGCAAATTCCATCAGCTTGAGCACGGCGCTTGTCTCGGTGACAGGCGGGCGCGTCTCATTATGCGCTTTTGGGTACACTTTGTTTGCCTGTTTATACTCCTCGATCATGTCGACGATGATTTCGTCATTTTCGGAGTGAAAAGCTGCGCGCAGTCCCGTTTCTTTGATCAGCTCCATCGCCTTGATAATTTCCGGGTCCGGGATGCGCGGAAAACGGTACGCATCAGTCTCAAACGTGGACATTTTGAAAGCGACGGCGCCAGCCTCCGCGAGCGGCACGATCTGATCCGTCCCGTTCGTTTTGGAAATGGTGCCCCACAGACATATATCCACGACTGCTTCTTGCTCCAATTGTTTTACCTTTTTTTCAAAGATTTCTACATTCGAAATCGGATTTGGCAGGTCGTAGGGCATGTCCAGAAATGTCGTGATTCCCCCTGCTGCCGCAGACATGCTCGTCGGGATAAATCCTTCGTTCGGATTGCTGAAACAGTGAACGTGAACATCGATGGTTCCCGGGAACACGTAGGCGTTGGCAAAATCCAGCACCTTATCCGCCACAAGAACCGCATCCGGCGACTCGATAACGGCAATCTTCCCGTCCTTGACCCCAATCTGTCCCAAAGTCACCTGATCTTCTCGTACCATCTTCCCGCGAACAACCAAATCGTATTTTTCCATTGTATTCTCCCACCTATCTTTACAGATAGCGCTGAATCGACTCTGCCGCTGCCATCAGATGGGCAACCAGTTCCTTTTCGTCTTTTTCCAGCATCCGTCCACGAGGTCCGGCAATGCTCAAAGAAGCGACAACCTGCTGATCGGAATCATGGATGGGTACACCGTAAGAAACGACGCCTTCATCGATCTCCCCATCCGAGAAGGCGTACCCCTTCTCTCTGATTTCAGCCAAATTTTGTTTCATGACGGCGAGATCGGTGATCGTCTGCTCGGTATGTTTGCGCACAAACCCTTTCCCGTACAGCTCTTCCACGATCTCCTCTGCAAGAAAGGCAAGCAGCGCCTTGGAAGATGCCCCGCCGTACAACGGAACAATCTGTCCTTGCTCCGACGAAACTTTGATGGGCTGATGAGACGCAATCGTTTCGAGACAGACCGCATGCATGTTGGAGTACACCAGCAAAATCGACGTCTCTTCTGTCTCCTTGGTCAATTGCCTCATCACAGGCTGCGCGATGGCTGTTATGTTCATGTCCAGGCGGACGATTTTCGCCAGCTTCAAAAAACGGTAGCCCAGGCTGTAGTACCCGTTGGCCGATTCCATGATATAGCCTTTTTCTTTGAGCAAACGCAGATGACGATAGACAGAACTTTGCGGCTGTCCCAACTTCTCGGCGATTTGCGGTACGTTCAACGCTCTTGTGTCAAAATCGAACAAATCCAAAATGTCCAAGGTTTTCTCTGCACTCATCTGATCTTGTATCCTTCTTTCGTAGTGTGATATCCCTCCTAACAGATTAGCATAGGACTGACTCTTGTTCCATTATCAATATTTGATAATTGATTATCATTTATTAAATTTTATGTTTTTACTATAGCGCACTTCGTTTGCTGAAGACAACTCATTTTTTCATTTGCCTGAAAATAAAGCTTTTCTCCCGGCCATAACTGCTTGATACGATTGGATTTTGTTTGGTACGCAGCAAAAAAGAAAAAGCTCCCCTGTTTGACAGAGGAGCTTTTCGCTCATTGGCTAGTTTCTACATTTCGCACAAACACATACACCTTCACCGTCTTGCCTTCATACTGGATCGTGATCGTTGCCCTTGTACCCCCAGAGGCATCTGCCAAGACGCGAATCCGTCCTGTCTCGTCTACCTCCACCTGCTCGGGCACGCTCGACTCGAACTGGATTCCTGCTGCATCCGTCACTTCTTCTGAACTTCCGTCGCCGTAAGTAGCGAGGACTTCAAGCTGCAGCTCCTCTCCAGGTACGAGCTTTAGCGATTTTGCCTTGACTTCGAGTTTGTCCAAAGCGGCATCTCCGACGACGTAAGCCGCAGCGGATTGCACCGGGAACACGGCCATGTCATCCTCTTGTGTCACCTTGATCGGCTTGCCCTTGGCTCCGGTTACCGTCTTCCACTTTTTGTTCCGGTACGTGTAAACTTGCCGCTTGTCGTCGCCGTCAGTTGCAGCGGGCAATCCGAGCGTGAAGCCTGCTTTGCCCAGGCTGGTCAGTTCTTTTCCGTTACTCCACGCTTGCAACAGGTAGGCTTCGCCCGGATTGGGAACGCCTTGCCACCCGTTTCCTTCTGCTTCCGTCAAAGAGAGGGCGAATTTTCTGGCCCGTTCCGCCGCAAAATACGCTCCCGGCACTTCCACCCATGCCCCGCCAGGTACGGTCAGTCTTGCGCCGATCTCCTTTTTCTTCAACACTTCGACCAGTTGCTGATCCAGTGAAATCTGCTGCTCTTCCTGCCTTGCCTGTTTGCTCTGGAGGCGATCTTCTGTATCGGCATCATCCTCCTCGGGTGCCTCTACTGCCTCCTCTTCGATCTGGATGAACAACGCAGGCGTGAAGCCGATTTTTTCCCTCACATCCTTGATCGCCACAAGGAAATCGCCGAGCGTTTCCAGCAATTCCTCCACTTGCTCGTCTGACGCCTTGATCTCGGCTCCAGGCTCGACCTCGATTGTGCCAGCCTGTTTCAGCAGCGTTTCAGCCAGGACGCGAACGCGTTTCGCAGCATCTTTTGAGATATCTTCTGCATCGAGTGGGGCGAGCGCCGTTTTGGCAAAGTTCGTCAAGGCAGCAAGCCCGAGTCTGGCAAGCTCTTCGTCCTCCCCTTTTTCGCTGACAAGAGGATCAAACGCTTTTTGCAAAAATGATTCGGTCAAATCACGCAATGTCGCTTCCCGGATGACCTCACGTTCGGCCTGCTCCATTACAGCAGCCAGCACCGTTGAAATCGTATCGGAAACTGTATCCCACTTGTCCGCTGGCTCCGGCTTTTTCGATTGGAGCAGCTTTTCCAAACTGCCGAGAACGAGACTCACCTGTTTCACAATGCTTTCCTCGTCGGTTGCAGACAAAATCGCGTTTTCCGCTTGCTTGTTCAGCTCCCTCTGCTTTTCCGGCGTCGGTGTCGTGTCTGGCGGGGTGACTGGCGGAATCGACGGGCTTGTCGGTTTGGCAGGCACTTGCACCGCAAGCGTTTGGGTCAGGGCAGTCGATTGATCTGACAGCCTGGTTACTTGCAAAATCAGCTCTACACTCGTCGCGCGATTCGGCGGCGTGATCGTGCCATCCAGCGCTACGACATCGGTGTCGCTCGACGACTTGATCGCAAGCGCAAATTTTGCCGGCACTTGCGGCAGAACAAGTCTGGTCGCTCCGGCTGCTGGCTGGGCGATGCGTGTAATACTGTCTGCTACTTCCTGCGCTGTCGTTTCGTGCTCGCCTTGATTTTGCAAATCGAGCTGCACAAGCACCGGATCATGGTCGCTTACCCGGCCTTGACGCTCTGTGAACCCGGCATTGATATGCACGATATCGACCTTCGCGTTCGGTTCCAGATGCGGGCTGACCAAAATTTGATCGAGCACTTGCGAGTTGCCTTGGTACACATACGTGTATTGTCTGCCCGGCGGCAGCGTCTCGACCATGTTGGTCAAAGCTCCATCCGCCAAAGCTCTCACCGGGTTGGAGAACGGGAAGTCATTCAGGTCACCCAAAACAACTACGTTTGCCTTGGCGTCTGCTGCGTGAATCTGTTTGACAAAGCGGTTCACAACGCCGGCGATTTTCATCCGCTGTGCTTCACTCACCAGCTTCGGCGGCTGATCTTTGCCAAACAGCGCCCCATCTCCGCCCTTGGAATTAAAATGGTTGGCGATGACAAACACGGATTGGCCCTGGAATACAAACTCGGCTGCCAGCGGCTTGCGGCTGGACGCGAACGCCTCGTTGTTCGGATCGACCCGGCCCGGATTGAGTGTGAGGTGCGGCGCTCCGTTGCGCGACTCGACCTGCACCGCTTCTGTTGCTGTTCCCGCTGCGCCGTCTGCCAGTTGCACGCGATCCGGGTTGTAGAAAAATCCGACGCGAATGTTCCCGCCTGGCTGGCCGCCGTCCTGGTTGTTTTGCGGAGCGATATCGACGTAGCGGTAAGCAGGCCCGTTCTTTTGCCCGATGGCCTGAATCAACGCTTGCGCCGATTTGGAAGCATCCGTCTCACCGTTGTCTGTCGGCCCGTTGTTGTCCTGCATCTCTACGACACCGATAATATCCGGCGCTTTCATGTTCTCCACGATCGTTTCCGCGATGCGCCCGATTTTGTCTGAATCCGTTTTCGCTGAAAAGTTCTCGATGTTGTAGGAAGCGATCACGAGCTTATCCGGTTTCGGAGACAGTTTGGTCACAGTCGGCTCGCTTTCGCCTGCCTGTACGGAAAACGTTTTGGTGTGATACAGCTTGTAGTTCGCAAAGCTGTAATCGACAATTCCTACCAACGGTTCGGAAAAAGTGTCGCCAACCTTCGGATGATCCAAGATCGGCTCGAATTTGTCCGCTACCGTAATGCGCTCAGGGTGAAAATCGTCTGCTTGCAGCAAAACTCCGCCCGCTGGCGTGCGCGGCTGATCGGGGTGCGCCTGGTCGTCAATGATGACGAACTCAACGCTTGCCGGGTTGGAGAAAACTTTTGTCTCCCCGACCACGACTGGATTGTCGATCTGAACCAGCATCCCTTCGAGGCTTTCCCAAAAATCAATGCCGTCCTCCTCCGGATCGAACTTGCCCAGACTGTCGTTGTCGATGACCCTTTTTGGATAGCGGTAATTTCCTTTTCCGAGCACAATCGGGTCTGGCAAGGACTGATCCGGTTTCGTCACGGTGACTTTCGCAGCATCAATCTGCGTCTGCGTGAGGTCAGTGGCCGCCCTGCTCTGTTGCACATACTCCTTCACAGTCCCGTCGACGCTCACTTCATCGCCCGGTTTGACGGCTGCTTTCGGCTCATACACATAAATTCCTTCTGATGTACGCGGATCATCGTCGGGAGCTGTGTCTTGCATGTAGAAGCCCTGGACCGTTCCGCCGCTTTTCACGACCGCCGTGACAATTCCCGCAACGGCTTTTACCGTGCCGTCCGCCATCGGCGATTGGTGCGAAGCTCCTTGGATATCATGAATGCGAATGTTGTCTTTTTGGATCGTGTAACGGAACGTGGCGACTTTGCTGTCCGTAAAGCCTTCTTTGACTGCAAGCGCTTGAATCGTCGTGTCCGCATCAATCTGGAGCGGGGCTGTATAGACGGCACTGGCGCGAGTCGGCGGCGAACCGTCTGTCGTGTAGTAAATTTTCGCATCGGCCATAGACGTAGACAAAGTTACTTTGGTGCCTGCGGCGATCAGCGGCCCTTGCGGATACGCTGTCACAGTCGGCACTGTGGTCGCATCCTCTACCAGATCAGCCGCCGTGCGCGGCACAAGTTTGTACTCGTTATAATCGTAATTGACGACCCCGGTGATGCTGGCGTAGGTCACGTCCTTTTCCAAAAGAAGCGCTGGCGATGGACGCGACAGAAAGCTTCCCTGCGCGTCTTGCAGCGTGTAGTTTCCGCTTTGTACGGACTTTACCGTAACTTGGTGAACTGTGACCAGCTTGCCTTCGATTGCTTCTCCCGTGCTTGCCGCAAAATCGGCCGAGGTAACCAACTGCGGTGCTGGCACGCCTGCCTGCTTTTCTACGACCGTGACCTGATCGGCAGCCGCTTCCAACTGGGCAAGCCCGTAGTAGTCGTTCAGTTTTCCGATCGCCTGAATTTTGTCTCCGACCTCGATCTTGCCCGCAAGTCCTGGCGCGCGCAGGACAATCCCGGCTGTGTCATCCTGCATGTAGACGTTGAACTGCCCGCCTGCCTCGAACATGGCTGTGACGGTTCCTTCAATCATGGCTGTTGTCCCTTTGGCCAAAACTCTCGCTTCGGCAATCGCGCTCGGCGCAAGCACAGCCTTCGCCACGGCTACAGGCTCGCTTTCGAACATCTGGCCGCGCTCGTCCGCAAGCTGCTGCGTCACGTACACTTTTTCCAGCTGATCGGGAACTTGAACTGAATAGGAAAAGGCCCCGTTGTCCGCTGCGCTTCCTGTCGGACTGCCGCCGAGCAACAAGCTGTTTCCGCCGGGAGCGTCATACGCGCGAAGAATCGCCTTGCCCGCTGCCGCTCCTGCCTGGCCCTTCAGCTCGGCTGTCTGCCCCCCTTGCTGCAAACTGACTTTGTCTACTGCGATGGCAGGGCTTGTGGCTGCTGGAACCAGTTCCGCGCCCTGACTTTCCTGTTTGCTGCCTTCTTTTGCCGTGAGATAGACAGCCGTTGCCCCCGGATTGGGATTGGCAAAAGTCAAATCGATTTGCCCGGCTTGGTCTGCTGCTTGTTCAGCCAGAGCTGTTTCGCTTCCCGTAGGCTGGGCTGCGTATACTTTGATCGTGACATTCGGGCGAACATAGCCGCGAATGGTGGCTGCCGCCGGATTCGTGTTGTCAAACAACAGCCCTCTGCCGCTCGGCTTCTCGGTGACATCTGTCGCAGGCGGAGTTTCCGCCGGACTCGCCGTGTTTTTTGGCGTCAGCTCACCCGCGATGAAGTCGGCGCTGTTATCGTTCGTATCCCAGCCGTTTCCGCCGTTTGGCGCGATGCCGTCGGCGTTGCTTTTGCGGGAGACACTGGTGGAGGCCGTCGTAGCCGGAGCAGGTGCTGCGCCTTCATACGCATTGGCTGCTCCGAAGCCGACCAGATCGACGATATCAGGGGATGACACATCGGTTCCGGTCAAAACGGTTCCGCTCCTGACCAGCGCAACCTTTCCTTCCGTGCCGGACAAGTTCAGCGTCCCTGTATCATCTGGTGCGGGAAGCTCTGCTATGCCCCCTGTGCCTGCCGCCTGTTTGACCAAATAAAAGCCGTACGGGGCAATCGTGCCAGTCAAACTGGACTTTTGCCAGGCGCCTGTTCCTTTGGCAGAACCGTATTGCACCGACCAGCCGTTAAGAGATACTGGTGTGCTAGTCGGGTTGTACAGCTCGATAAAATCATTTTTGTAATGGGACCCGCTGTTTCCCCCGCCCCCGTACACCTCGCTGATCACGATATGATCGGCATGCTGCGCCTTTGCCTGCGGCAGCCATCCCGTCGGCAAAACCGCGCCCGCAACCACAGCTGCGATTAGCGCCAGCTTGGGCAAACGGCGAAAACCTTGGTTTTTGTGTGACATTCTTTCTTCATTCCTCCTCTCCAAAATACGAAACGAAAGCTATGAACATCGTAAACAATCAATCTGAACTGTATGTAAATTTGATGTAAACAATGTATAATCCTTCCATTATACACACAACAAAAACCGCCAAAAAGCACGATGCTTTGGCGGTTTTTCTGTCTTTTCACTTAATCCTCCGGAACTTTCATACTGCGGGCGATATAGAGAACCGGCGTGGAAGCGGCCGATACGACAAATTTGATCAGGTAGGTAGTCAGCAAAATTTGCCACCATACTTCCATCGGGTACACGCCGAGAAAAGCAATCGTGCAAAAAGTAACGGAATCGAGCAATTGGCTAAACAAGGTGCTTCCGTTGTTGCGAATCCACAGCTGATTGCGGCCCGGGCATTTCTTTTTCAGCCAGGAGTAAATTTTCACGTCGACAAACTGGCTGAGCAAATACGCGCACAGGCTGCCCAGCGCAAGCCGCGGCATCAAACCGAACAGCGTCTCCAGCGATTGCTGCGAAATGTCTGTCTCTTGCGGCTCAAATACAAGCACGAGCTGCATAATGATCGTCGTCGCGATCAAGGTAAAAAATCCGAACCAGACTGCCTTTTTCGCTGCCTTCTCCCCATACTTTTCGTTCAGCAGGTCTGACACGAGGTAAATCGACGCGTAAATCGTGTTGCCCAATGTCATGACCAGTCCAAACATTTCGATGGTTTTCACCACCTGTATGTTGGCGAGCACCGTAGCCATCCCGATCCAGGCATACAGCCCCATGCGGCCGAACAGGCGGTAGCAGAGCAGAAACAGCCCGAAATTCACCAGAGCGAAAAAGACTCCAAGTGTAAGATTAAACATATATAATGCCTCCTAGTTTTGATAACGCGGGAGTTTTGCGAACCGCGGCCCTTTTTGGGCATTCCAACATTGTACTTGGATTTGCTTGTTTTCGCAATGATATCTTGGCGAGGTTCCCACTCCCTCCCCCTCCGGCTTGCCGCGCCGCATGTCGCTCGCTGTCGTTTTCCACGTGCTATTTTTCATGACAACGCTCCTTCAAGCATGTCCTGTTACTCCTTTGTCAGCACGATGTCATCCGGTTGTAACCATTTCGCTATCTGCTTCGTACATAATGAACGCATAGCAAGACACGAACTCACTCACCACACACACCACGAACAAACATCTAGACAGGAGAGGATTTTCATCATGAACAACTGGAACAAAATCGTAACCGGAACGGTGCTCACTTCGGTGCTTTTCACCGGACAAGCCCTGACTGCCGATGCCGCAAGCACAAGCTCTGCACCGAAAAACTTGCAGGTGCTCTCGCAAAAAACAGCAGACGTTACCGGCGACAACAAAGCCGACACGATCGCCTTGTATGGCAAAAAGGAGAAAAACAGCCCGTACGTGAGCGATCTCACTGTCAAAGTGACAGACGGCCAAACGAAAAAGTCCGTGACGATTGACCTCAAAGACAGCGGCTATGAGCCAAAGCTGTCCGTGCAAGATTTCACTTACGACAAAAAAGGCGAAATCATGGTTTCGGCTGATACAGGCGGCAGCGGCGGCTATACCACCAACTATATTTACACGCTGAAAAACGGTAAAGCCGAGAAGCTCAGCTTGCCTGGACTGGATAAAAACAAGGCAGGTGTGCTCGGCGGCGGATTCGTCCAGCTGAAACCGATCGACAACAATAAAAACGGCCTGTACGTTCTGGAAGGCACAGAGCGCCTGACCGGAGATTACAATGCGGACGTTCGCGGCTACCTCCAGTCGAAATGGAAATGGAGCCAAAACAAATGGGAATTGATGAGCGCCCACTTCGAGCCGACCAAAACGGAAAAGCAAGTGTACCAAGGTTCTTTTAAAAGCCATGACTCCGCGTATGCTTTTCTCGCGCCAAAGTCTTGGAACGGCAACATCCTGATTGACGAGCGGACAGGCCCGAACGCAGACCCTTACTTGCCGGAAGCCAAAAGCGTGACTTCCTTCCAGTTCAACGCAAGCAAAACGGAAGATCAGGCGGCTGTCGTCGTCATCTACGCTTTTGACAAAAACGACTGGAAAAAGCTGAACAACCCTGACGAGCCGCCAGTCGGCTACGAAATCGCGCAAGATCCCGCTACCAACACGGTCTATGCAGCTGCTTTGCCTCAGGACAGCGTATTCGACCCGGCAACAGACCAAGGCAAAAAGTTTCTCTCGCTGGTCATGACGCTGGATGAAGTGAAAAAAGCGTTCGTGCTGGTGAAGCGCTAAGCTTTCAAGCATCTGAGCCAGCCGAGCCTCTAGACTTCGTGAGCCATGAAAAAGAAAAGGACACCTTTTGCCCGATCAGGTGCAGCAGGTGTCTTTTTTCTGTGAACAACGTCTCGGCGTTTTTTATGCAATGGGGTGTGACGGCTTGCGCTCAAACGACACGGTCATGACTGTTTGGTTTGACACAGAAAAAACGTTCCGTCCCGGGGTACAGCTCCCCCAGGCTCTCCACGGCAAAGCCGCACGCCTGATAAAACGCGACTGCGTCCTGGTCTGTCTCCGCTTGCAGGGCAGCAAACGAATGCTGCTGCAGTACCTCGTCAATCAGTTTGCGTCCGATTCCTTTTCCTCTTTTTGCTTCTTCGACAGCGATATGTAAAATGACGGCGGTATTTTCCGTGCGATTGATTTTGAGTCCAATGATCGCCACGAGCTTTTCGCCTTCCGCGAAAGCGTACAAAATCCGGTTCGGGTCGGACTTGTACAGCCGCATGAGCACGTTCAGTTTTTCCTCGGTCGGGTTGAAAATGCTCGCTGTGATGACGGACGCCACATCATCCGTCAGTTCATGGATTTGTTTTAGCTGGAGCATTTGTTTCCTCCCCTTTTTCACTTTTTGAATGCCGCCGACATAAAAATCATTGGCTGTCAGGTTTTCCTTGAAACAGGCATTGCATCGCTCTACACCTGCTCGTTCATTATACAGATTCCTCCAATTTTCTTGTGTCCCGATGTGACAATGAAAATTTGTGGAGATCATCGGTGCCGTTCACTTTTACTACCATTCCGTATTTGGATGAGGAGCACCAGTTCGAACCGTGTGGAAACTTTACTTTTCCCATCACATGAGGGCAGTGAAATTTGAGATCGTTTCTGTCGTCGCCTGCGTACGCCATTTCAAATCTAAATGTTGCAATGGATGGAACCGGATGATCGATGGGAAACCCACATTGATAACGCAAACGTAAATCACTGATAAATCTCAGGTGAAGGGCAATAAATTAAAAAGTGCCTTCGCGCGGCGCCATCAACAAAGCCCGTAAAATCGCTTCGCGGCTGTGCCCCGTTGCACCTTGGGGGGAATGCTTCTTAATTCTTTTACGTATTGGCACAAGTGACTTCACCTTTCTCGAAGTTTTCGTGCTTGGTCGCTTGAAAACCTCCAAGAAGGTGAAGTCTTTTTTATGCTTTTCTAGCCCTTGATACCAAAGGTCTCAAGAACCTGTCAAAGACTCATCTATGAAAAACGCTTTAGAAAACTATGCACCCTATTTATTTTAAAGATAGCTATTAAGAGACGTATGAAAGCCAAAGTAAAAGTTTCAAAATATTAATAATTGGAAATGAACTCCTAAACAATATTTTACAACAAAAATAATTAATGGTAATATTTCACTTATTATAAAGGAGGTAATAAGTATGAAAAAAATAAGTAGTTTAGTTATAGCTTTTGCTCTTGTATCTTCCTTAGTGGTTACACCTAGTGGTATGGCAGCAGAAAAAAATTTCAATATAAGGACAGTAGGTCACCTTGAGTCAATCACTTCAGAAACGGAGTACAATGAAGCAACAGGGGAAGAAATAACAACTGAAAAACACGGTGTAGATGTAAAAGGAATGTTTAACGTGAATGAAAAATTGTTTTCAGCCAAGATTAAGAATTTAGAACAAGGGATTTCCTACAATTTAATAGGAGAATTAGATAAAGTATTGTCTGAAGATCAAGCTTACTATTTTATTGGAAAAGATTCTAATAATGACTTGATTCAATTTGAAGCAATAGTAGAAAAAGTATCAGACAATGACTATAAATCAACCATTAACATCTATGAATACTTGGAAAACAATGAAGAACCAATAAATGCAAATACTTTTATATTTGATGGAAATTCTTCTGAGATAAAAAAATATAGAATTGAAACAGAAAGAAAACCTATTGTACTTAGCTTATCTAATAATGCTCTAAAATCTTTTAGTGAAGAAGACTCCTATTATAGCGATTTACAAGGTGGGTCTGGAGAAGGCTATAGATACTTAATTCAAGGGCCTGAGACAACACATATAGACGCTGGTAATAATTACGCATTTAGATGGGGTACAAAAATTAAGGACATTGAAACAAAATTAAAAAAAGAAGGGATTGATTACACTGGATACCATGATATTGTTGATTTCAGAACAAGAGTATACACTAATGCGCCTCTTGTATTTAACACTGTAGAGCCAATTAGCAATTCAACAACAGAGTTCCAAATCCCAATGTACTTAGGACAATACGTGGGTACACAATTTATTACTGTGAGAGCTCACGATGTTACAATAACAGGATCAGGTACAGATAACTTACTCTACAAATTAACATGGAATTCAGCCTATTCCCCTTCTGGTTACCTAGATGAAAGAAAATTTGATGTTAATCCTAAATCCGCTCCAGGTTTTGTTGTAAAATATTTTATGGATACGCCCTCTTCAATAAGCACTGGAAGCAAAAAAGTTAATTTTAATGGTTATTTTAAATACAGATCAAAATACAACTCCTATTCTCTACTACTCAATTATTATACAGAAATAACGCATAGTGATTACTACACGATTAAAATAATTAAATAATCTTATTTGCACAAAAATAGCGGTTAGGCTATATAACCTAACCGCTATTTTTGCTTTTAGCTTCTTTTATTTAAGTTATGTAACTTTTTTAATAGGAAAATGGATACATATCACTAAAAAGAATTGTATCGCTCAGAATGTAGTTATCCACTTCTGTCACAAAGGAAGAATAAACTGAGGTGAGTGGAGCAGAGTTATTTCCTTTCTTCCAGTATGTCAATCGAATTTCCACATCATGACTAACTGAAAATACAGACTCTTCATATCCTCCTTTCATCCCTTCAAAACTGACTCCTTCGGCTTGCTTGAAACTCTCTGGAGCTAATTCTAAGTACCTATTGTCTGCATGAATAATTATTTTGGTCTCTCCTGTTTGAGGTACTCCTGATATTTTTAAATTTATGCTTATTTTATCCCTTTCATTAATCGTAGTTCCATCTTCCTCATACTCAACTTTTATCTTTTTTAATGCTTCAGTAGCAGAATTATAGTTATACAAATCTCTAGCAAGCAATCCTAAGACAACAGCAATAATAATCAGAAAAACTAAAATAATTTTTCTCATTAGAATCTACCCGCTTTCTATTTTTGTATAAAATTTACATTTTAAAATTATATCACAAATAAGTAATATCGTATAGAAACCTCTTCTTAACACAGGCATGCTCTCTTTTTTATGTAATTTCATCTTTATCAAAAGGCAATTTTTCATCACGCCCAAACGAGACAAAAAAATACCCCGACTATTTACGTCAGGGTATCGTTGTCTCACGCCAAAATCGGCAGCATCAGGTTGAGCAAAAACAGTCCGGCGATCACGTAGAGCAGAGCAGGCACTTCCTGGCGTTTGCCCAGCGCGAGCTTCATCAGCGGGTACGCCACGAAGCCAAAAGCGATTCCGTCGACAATGCTGTAGGACAGCGGAATGATCGCGATGATCAGGAAGGCCGGGAAGCCCTCGGAAAAGTCTTTCAGGTTGATGTTTTGCACATTTTGCAGCATCAACGCCCCGATGATGATCAACACAGGAGCAACGGCGCCATCCGGGATCATTTTCACGACCGGAATCAGGCCGAGCGAGAACAGCAGAAGCGTTCCGGTCACGAGCGTGGTCAAGCCTGTGCGCCCACCTGCGGCGATACCTGCGGCTGTCTCAACCGTAGCGACCGTCGGGCTGGTTCCCATAATCCCCGAGATGGCTGCCGACAAGGCGTTTGCTTGCAAGGAGCGGCGAAACTTTTGCGGCTGGCCGAACATCGCTGTATGCCCGTGCAGCAATCCGATATTTTCAAACACGATCACCATTGCCAGCGAAAAAGTGGCGATCCAGAATGGCAAAGTCCAGATGGCGGAAAACGACATGCCAGCAAAAACTTGCCCGTACTGCGCAAACGAGAAGCTGCCGCCTTCACCCGGCGAAACAACCCCGAGCAAGAAACCCAATCCGGTTCCCGCCGCAATCCCGATCAAAAAATTGCCCGGGACATTGCGCACGAACAAGATCAGCGTAAGCAACAACGTGACCAGCGTCACTACCACGTGCGGGCTGGACAAATCGCCGAGCGCCACGAATGTGGACGGGTTGGTGACGATCAGGCCGCCTTTTTGCAGCCCGATAAAGGTCAAAAACAGACCGATGCCCACGGTGATCGCTTCTTTCAGCGACGTAGGAATCGCATTGGACAAAATCGTCGCCACCCGGGTAAAGGCGATGACGGTAAAAATCAACCCGGAAACGAATACGGCTGCCAGCGCCTCTTGCCAGGACAGCCCCATCGACTGGCAAAGCGTATAAGTGAACAGCGCGTTAATCCCCATCCCAGGGACGAGAATGATCGGCGCATTCGCCCAGAAGGCCATCAAGAGCGAGCCGATAAAAGCGGTCAGTACCGTTGCGAGAATGCCCGCTTCCATCGGTATTCCGGCATCCTGCAAAATCGAAGCGTTTACGGCAACAATGTAGACAATGGTGACAAAGCCGATAAATCCGGCGATAAGTTCCCTTTGAAACGTCGTGTCGCAAGCGCGCAAGTGAAAAAGTTTTTCCAGCCACGTACGCACGTATATTTCCCTTCTTTCTTCGTTGTCTTCTCCAACTTTCACGTAAAAAATATGCTATCATAGCGACAACAATATGAAAAATATCAAGAAAATCTGCTTTTCATATCGAAATCATATAGATGACAACAGAAAGAAGGAAGCTACGTGGATATACGGCAGTTGCGCTACTTTATCGCGATCGCGGAAGAAGGGCAGATTACGGGGGCGGCAAAGCGGCTGAACATGGCCCAACCGCCGCTGAGTCAGCAGCTCAAGCAAATGGAGGACGAGCTGGGAGTCGTACTGGTGGAGCGCTCCGGAAAACGGATGGAGTTGACGGAAGCCGGACTCACTCTGTACAGACAGGCGCTGAATATCGTGCACCAAATGGAAGAAGCTTTGTCCGAAGTAAAAGAAACGGGGGAAGGGATTCGCGGGACGCTGTCCATCGGGGTGAGCGCTCTGTCCGCCTATCGCCTGCCGGGGCAAATTCGCCTGTTCCAGCAAAAATACCCGCTCATTACGTATAAAGTCTGGAAAGGCGACACCCAGTTGCTCAATCAATGGCTGGAGCGGCGCACGATTGAGGTCGCCATCGTCCGGCTGCCCCACTCGCTCAACAACTGCACCATGATTCCGCTCGAAGAGGAAGCTTTCGTCCTGATCGTCCCGGCAGACTCGCCCTATGCAGATCGCAGCGAGATTCACATGCGTGAAATCGCCCAGTTGCCGCTGATCATGCCAAGCCTTCCCGGGCTGGGCATCTACGATCTGATCGTGAAAGAATTTTCCCGGCTGGGCGTGGAGCCGCACGTCATCTGCGAGTGTCCGGATATCTCGCTGATCGTCAGCATGGTCGCCGCTTCCGTCGGTTCGTCGATCGTCCCCATCTCCGCCTGGGAGACGCATCAGAGCGAACAAATCCGCGGAATCAGGCTCGCGGGAACTTCTATTTACTCGTCCGCGGCTGTCGTCTGGCAATCCGGGCGGCATTTGTCCAAAGCCGCCAAGCGGTTCATTGAGACGTTTTCGTAGAGGCTGCCGTATGTCTAATGCCATCTCATTGGAATAATCTCGGAAATCTCGCGGGACGATAAACTATCGCCATATTGCCTGTCCCGGGAGGAACCGTATGACCTTTTTCATTTCTATCGTGATCGTGGTGCTGATCGTCTTGTTCGGCGCTATCTCGCCGGAGCTGTTCGCCAGTGCAGCCGCGCAGGTGCTGAAGATGACCACGACGAACTTTGGCTGGTTTTACTTGATCGTCACATTCGGCTTTCTGATCTTTTGCCTGTTTCTCGCGTTTAGCCGCTATGGACAAATTCCGCTCGGCGGCGATGACGACGAGCCGGAATATTCCTTGCCGACCTGGTTTGCCATGCTGTTTAGTGCTGGAATGGGCATCGGGCTTGTTTTTTGGGGAGTGGCAGAGCCGATCTCGCACTACTTTGCTCCCCCGGCGGGCGTGACCGGACAAACGACCGAAGCCGCCCAGACGGCCTTGCGTTACGCCTTTTTCCACTGGGGCTTGCATCCGTGGGGAATATACGCCGTCATTGCGCTTGCCCTCGCCTACTTTCAGTTCCGCAAAGGGGCAAAAGGCTTGATCTCCTCGACTTTTCTCCCCCTGCTTGGCGACAAAGTAAACGGCCCGATCGGCAAAGGCATTGATGTGCTCGCTGTCATTGCGACTGCTTTTGGCGTTGCCACTTCCCTCGGGCTGGGCACGCTGCAAATTAACGGAGGCTTTACCCACTTGTTCGGCGTGCCTTCCAATTTGTTCGTGCAAATCGCCATTATCGTAGTCATTACCGTGCTGTTTCTCGTGTCCGCAACGACCGGACTGGACAAAGGGATCAAGTACCTCAGCAACACCAACCTGATTTTGGCATTGACCTTGCTTTTCCTCACGCTTGTCCTGGGGCCGACCTCGTTTCTGTTCGATACTTTCACAAGCACCCTTGGCAGCTACTTGAACAACCTTGTCTCCATGAGCCTCAGACTCACCCCGTTCACGCAAGGAACATGGGTGGCGAACTGGACGCTGTTTTACTGGGCCTGGTGGATTGCCTGGGCACCGTTTGTCGGCATGTTCATCGCCCGTGTCTCCAAAGGGCGCACAATCAAAGAGTTCGTCATCTGCGTCATGCTCGTGCCGAGCCTGCTCAGCTTCATCTGGTTTTCCGTGTTTGGGGGAACCGCGCTGCATTTGGAGATTTTTGATCAGGCCCAGATCGGGCAAGCTGTGCAGAACGATATTTCCACTGCCCTGTTTCTCGCTCTGGAGCAGCTTCCCATGGGCTACATCTTGGCCGTAGTCGCAACGCTTTTGGTCATCACCTTTTTTATCACTTCGGCGGACTCGGCTATTTTTGTCCTGGGCATGCTGTCGTCGGACGGCAAGCTGAATCCGTCCAATCGCGTCAAAATTACGTGGGGCATCCTGCAATCGGCCATTGCCGTCGTGCTGTTGCTCAGCGGCGGATTGGAAGGGCTGCAAACCGCCTCGATCGTCGCTGCCCTGCCTTTTGCCGTCATCATGGTTTTGATGTGCTACTCCTTGCTAAAAGCGCTCAAAGAAGAAGACCAGCTTGTCAAAAAGCAGCGCAAGGAACAGCAAAGAAAGTTGGAGCGCTTGCTGGAAAAATCGTGAATGGCTCATGAGGAGTCAGCCAGCACAAAAAGCCCGCGTACAGAGCAATCGCTGCGTACACGGGCTTTTCATGGCATCGCAGGCAAAAGTTTTCTCCACCCGCTTTGTTCTTCTGTTTCGCTTTAGTCCCGCTCCGACTGGACTTCTATCCCGTTTCTGCGGAACAAGGCGGCGGTCAAGCCGATGCCCGACACCTTTTTCCCCGAAAATTGGCCGTCGTACACAAACGAACTGCCACAGGACGGACTGTTTTCCTTCAAAATGGCAGAAGTTGCCCCGACAGTTGTCGCCAGCCTGAGCGCCTGCTGTGCTCCCGCCAAAAATTCGGCCGTCACGTCGCGGCCTGTGTTGTCGATAATTTTTGCCCGGCCATCCAGCACATCGTATCCGTCGCCCCCGACAATCTCCGCTGGCGGACGGGGAGTTGGCAGACCACCCAACTGCTCAGGACAGACAGGGATTGCTTTGCCCTCCCTCAGCAGTTGTTCCAGCTCGCTGTCCAGGCACGATTTCTGGTCATAACGGCATTCACACCCGATCAGGCACGCACTGATCACTTTCACAAGCAATCCCTCCCGTTGCGATTCGCTTTTCGTTACAGTTTGCGCAGCTTGACGCTTTGCACCATGTGATCTTGCCCTTTGTTCAAAATGAGCTGCGCCCTGACTCGCGTCGGCAAAATGTTTTGCACCAAATTGGCCCCGTTGATTTCCGTCCAGATGCCTGTCGCCACTTCTGTCGCTTCTTCGTCGGACAAGCTCGCATACCGTCTGAAATACGAGTTCGGATCGGAAAACGCCGTTTGCCGCAGCAACTTGAAGCGCTCGACGTACCATTCCAAAATGTCTTTTTCTTCTGCATGCACGTAAATCGAATAATCGAAGAAATCGGAGACGATGACTTCCGATATGCGCGGCTCGTCGCCTTTTGGCGGTTGCAGAACATTCAATCCTTCCACAATCAGAATATCCGGCTGGCGAACGGTTTGCCATTCCCCCGGAACGATGTCGTAGACCAGATGGGAGTAAACAGGAGCCTTGACTTCAGGCAACCCGGATTTCACATCAGCCAAAAAATTGATAAAACGGCGCAGGTCGTAGCTCTCCGGGAAGCCTTTGCGCTTCATGATGCCCCGCTCTTCCAGGACGCGGTTCGGGTAGAGGAAGCCGTCTGTCGTGACCAGATCGACCTTGGGATGGTTCGGCCAACGCGACAAGAGCGTCTGCAAAATCCGGGCCGTCGTGCTTTTGCCTACAGCGACGCTGCCGGCAATCCCGATAATAAACGGAACCTTGCCGTCCTGATTGCCCAAAAACGTATGCGTAGCCTGATACAGCTCCTGCATGCCGCCAACATACAAGTTCAACAGTCGGGACAACGGCAAATAAATGTCGGCGACCTCGGTCATGGATATATTTTCATTCAGTCCCTGCAAACAGGAGAGCTCTTCATCTGATATGGTTAGCGGTGTGGAAGCACGCAGTGCTCTCCACTGCTCGCGGTTGAAAGTAACGTAGGGTGATGCCATGGGAATGTACATCCTTTCCATCATGAAAGTGCTTTCTTTGTTTCATCACAAAGTAAGTTTACACTAGCATGCCGCTCTTGGGAACAAGAGGGATGTCCCGAAGCAAATCACGGACACTTTCCCCCTGCGAAAATGAGTACATTCCCACAGCAATATCACCTTTCTTGTTTCGCGAAGTCTTTGGCTGGCAAGCTTTGTTTTCCCTCCAATTCCCAGGTTTTCGTTTGCTCCACCCAGCGGTAGCGAACAGACTGATCGCTGCCCTTTCCGTCATTGTAAATCACGATTGCGGTAGGATTATGCCTTGCTAAAAATACGGAAGGAAGGCTCCCTTTGTACGGCCTGTTCTCGAAAACTGGTTGCATGGAGAGGCGAGCGATTTGTTTTAACACCTCTTCCCTCCATCCCAAATCAGCGTAGATACGACCCTGCTTGTCATTGCTGAGGTAAATAAAGGCAGACGGCTCAAGAGAAAAAGATTGGAGCATCGCTGCTTTTTTTTGCGCAAGTTCATAGGCATACTTCACATCTGCCTGAAATTCCAGGTTGTTCGTCAAAAAAAGAATGTTTTGAAAAGCATACACATAAGTTGGCCCACTGGCTCGCAGCGGCAGCCGTTCTGCTTTCAAACGGGCATTCTCAAACGTATACGTAATATCGTGCGAGCGCGTGAAGTCTTCTTTGATCTTGATTTGGTCTGCCTGATAGCCTTCCGGGAACAAAACGACATGAAGCTTCCTGCGCTTGTCTTCTAACAGCAGCGCTTCTTTGGCATCGAGGAAGACACCGTCCAGTGGTGAACGTGACATTTTCTCGATGTTCACCCCTCCATATACCCACAGCAGCTCTTTCATGCTTTCCAGCTGCCTTTGAACGAAATAATCGCTCACTGGAACGCTCTCTTTTTCCTGCGACCAATTTTTGCTGCTCTCCTGGCCAAACTCGCTCGTAACGCCTGCACTTGTCACGGCAATGAGAACCGAGCACGCCAAAATGGCTGCGATCCGGCCTGACCCGCTTTTTTTCCTTCCCTTTACCTGGGCGAAAATGTTTTGTTCGATTTGCTTCAAGTGTTCTGCATCCGCCTTGAATGCCTTCTGCTCGCGCTTTGCCAACAGGCGCAGTCCTTTCTCTATGTCCAATCCTCTCCCTCCTTTAGCAAAAGTGCCTTTAGCTTTTCGCGGGCACGATGCAATCGCGTATACACCGCACCAGTCGAGATGCCAAGCACCTCTGCGATCTCTTCCGCGCTAAGCTCTTCAAAATAGCAGAGAATCAGCATTTGCCGATGCCGATAGGGCAGTTTGGATACAGTTGTAACCAATTGACGCCATTCTTCTTTTTGCATGACTTCCTCTTCCAATTCGGTAAACCCTGGAACAAGCGGATCTGCCTGGTAAAACAAATTTCGGAATGACCATGATCGTCGATATCTTTTGCATTCATTGACAGCAATCCGATACAGCCAGGTTTCGACTTTACTATCGCCCCGAAAGTTCGGCAGATGCTGATACGCACGCAAAAACACTTCCTGCGTGATATCTTCCGCAACCAGCCGATCTTGGACCAGCCAACAACACAGGCGATACACGCGATAAAGATGGTCATCAACCAATTGTTCCAACGAGACTTCCGCCGTAGCATGGAGAACCGAGATGGACGATAGCAGCTCTTTATTCCTCAGCTTTCTCGCCTCCTTCTCCTGTTAGATACAACATCTGCTTGTTTCTTACAGCTATTTTGTAAATATTTTCATATAAAAACAAGCTGACACCAAAGGCATCAGCTTGCTTCTGCTTTCGTTTATTTTCCCAAGTACGCCTGCAGCATCCAGACATGCTTTTGCAAGCTTTCACTCATTCCCAAAAACATGTCGCCTGTCGCTTCGTCGTTTGCCGCTTCCGCCGCCGTGATGCCCTCTTCAAGCTCCCCGATCAATGTCGTGAAATCGCTCACGACTGCTTGCACCATCTGATCGGCCGACTCGCCGCCAGCCGCTTCCTTGATGGAAGCTTGCTCGATACAGGACTTCATGGTCGAGACAGGCTTGCCGCCGACAGCGAGAAGTCGTTCAGCCAGGTCGTCCACATACGTCGCGGCTTCGTTGTACAGCTCCTCGAATTTGGCATGGAGCGTGAAGAAATGCGGGCCTTTTACATACCAGTGGAAATGGTGCAGCTTCACATACAACACAGACCAGTTGGCAACCTGCTTATTCAACACATCGGTGACGGGCCGACTCATTGTCATGCTCATGAAAGACGCTCCTCTCTTCACTTTCCTAAAAAAGATATGCGTCTGTATTGTGCCGCCGCTCGCGATATCCTATACCCGTCCCACGGATTCAGCTTCCTCGCTATTTTGCTTGGCGTTGCGCCGCCTGTTTTTGCAAAAAGGTCATGGCGTTACAGGCTTGCATGGCTGCGCCGATCATCAGGCTGCGCTCATCGAGGTCGAAGCGCGGGTGGTGAACGGGATAAACGAGGCCCGCCTGCTCATTGCGCACGCCCAGGTGGTAAAAAGCACTGGGAACATGCTCGGCAAAAAAGGCAAAGTCCTCTACGCCCAGACTGGGCAGCTCATTCACCTTAACCTTGTCGGTTCCCAGCAGTTGCTCGCCGCACTGCTTTACGAGGTCAACCATGGCGCTGTCGTTGATCAAGGAAGTGTAGCCTTCCTCAAACACGACCTCAGCCGCCCCGCCGAGGCTTCGCGCCGCAAGCTCTGCCACCTCGCGCACGCGCTCCTTCACCATCGTCCTGACTTTTTTGTCCAGCGTCCGAATCGTTCCGGTCAGTTTCACTTCCGAAGCGATCACGTTGCTCGCCGTCCCGCCGGAAATCATGCCGAGCGACAGCACCGCCGAGTCGCGCGGATCGACGTTTCGGCTGACAATCGTTTGCAGAGCGGTGATGACGTGGGCGGCGATCACAATCGCGTCTCTTCCGTTGTGCGGATAGGCGCCGTGCCCGTTTTCTCCCCTGACGACGATGTGTACATCGTCAGACGCGGCGTTCATTTGTCCGTATTTGACCGCGATGCTGCCGACGGCAAGCTCCGGGGATACGTGCAAGCCAAAGACGGCGTCCACACGCGGGTTGTCCAGCACGCCTTCGCGAATCATCGGCAACGCTCCGCCTACCGTCTCTTCTGCTGGCTGGAAAAACAGCTTCACGCTGCCTGCCAGTTGATGCTTCTGCGCTACGAGCAGCCGCGCTGCGCCAAGCAAGCATGTCATGTGGGCATCGTGACCGCAGGCATGCATCCGGCCCGCGATCTGGGAGCGGTACTCCACCGCGTTTTCCTCGAAAATCGGCAAGGCATCCATATCGCCGCGAAGCCCGACAACACCACCCGGATGCGCTCCTTCGATTATTCCGACGATACCTGTGCCCGCCACTTTTTCATGCGGAATGCCCAGTTCGTTCAAGTAGGCGCTGATTTTTTCCTGGGTACGGAACTCCTCCATCCCGAACTCGGGATATCGGTGAAAATCGCGGCGAACCTCCGTCAGCCACGGAAGCAGCTCTTGTGCACGTTGCAGCAACGCTTCGTTTAGCCCTGTACTCATACCGTCACACTCTCCTCAATCGCCAACACCCCGTGCGTTGCGTCAAGCGTAGCCTCCACGCCAAAAGGCAGAGCCATGTTGAAAGCGCCGTGCCCGATTTGCACGTTCCAGATGGTCGGCTTCCCGTACGGCACGACAATGTTTTGGAAGACGTCCCACACGGAAAAGCCTTCGCGTTTTTTCGGCTCGCAGTTGGTCCACGTACCGATGACCACGCCCGCGCAATCGTTGAACAGCCCGCCGAGCGCCATCTGTGTCAGCATGCGATCGATGCGGTACGGCTCCTCGTCGATATCTTCCAGAAACAAGATTTTTCCTCGCGTATCCAGCTGATAAGGCGTGCCCATCAAAGTGGCGATCAAAGCGAGATTGCCGCCGACAATCGGCCCGTACGCTTGCCCTTCTACGAGACAGACAACGTCCTCTCCCGGCGGATTGATGATCGGTCCGAGCGGCTCCGGTCGCGTCATCGCCCGCAGCAAATACTGTTTGGACCAGTCATCCAGCCCGTGTGCAATATCGGAAGTCGCCATCGGGCCGTGCAAAGTCGCAAGCCCGGCCTGCTGCCCAAACGCGGTGTGCAGCGCTGTAATGTCGCTGTAGCCGACAAACAGCTTCGGATTTTGCGCAATCAGGTCGTAATCGAGCATCGGCAAAATTTGCGGCGCCCCGTATCCGCCACGCATGCACATGATTCCGTCCACTTCATCATCGGCAAACATCGCGTTCAGCTCGCCAGCCCGCTGCAGCGGCGTCCCGGCCAAATACCCGCCGTACGTCTCATAGCACGTTTCCCCGACTTTTACCTTGAAGCCAAGCTCCACAAGCCCGGCAATCGCTTTGTTCAACATTTCTTCCGTAGCCGGACTTGAAGTGGCAACCAGTCCGATCGTATCTCCTGCACGCAACGCTTTTCCTTTGTTCATCCGACCCGTCTCCCTTTTACGATGATTGATCCCGTTCACAGCTTCCTGTTGCATGCAACTTGGCACGCCCCGCGTACGCTGCCACTATGCTGTTGATGACTTTCGTAATATTGCAAAAACAATGCCAATACGTTGGCTGCTCGCGATTCGCTCCTCCTCTATTCACCGTTGCATATCGGAGTCGCTAAAAGCGGAAATCATCGGCTCGCGTGCTATTCGCAGCTGAATAGCGTTTATTCACGCGTGAATAGCCATTTTCGCAGCTTCCGGCTCGCTGACGGCTGGCTGATGCCAAGCACTTCCGCTACTTTTGTCGTCGTCTTATGCTGCTCGTAGGCGCGCTCAAGCAATTGCCGCTCCACTTCCTCCATCGCCTCCTGCATCTGCATCACCCGCTCCACTTTGATTCCCCCTGAAGGGCTGCCCTCGTGGCCGTGGATATAGCGCGGAATTTGACTCGGCGTGATGAGGACGTCCGGTGAAGTCACGACAAGCCGCTCCACTACATTTTCCAATTCACGCACATTGCCAGGCCAATCGTACTCCGCAAGAATCCGGTAGCACACATCGGCCAGCCGCCTGTCCAAACAATATTTTTCCGAGAAAACATGGAGAAAGTAATGGACGAGCACCGGAATTTCTTCGCGGCGTTCCCGCAATGGCGGAATCTCCAGCGGCACGACGTGAATCCGGTAGTACAAATCCTCGCGAAATCTGCCCTCTTTGACCATCTGCCGCAAATTTTGGTTGGTGGCGGTAATCAGCTTGACGTCGACTTTTCGCGGGACCGCACTGCCGACAGGCGTAATCGTTTTTTCCTGCAGCACATTGAGCAGTTTGACTTGCAAAGATAGCGGCATTTCGCCGATTTCATCCAAAAACAGCGTGCCGCCGTTCGCCTTTTCGATCAAGCCTGCTTTGCCGTCCTTGTCCGCTCCGGTAAACGCGCCTTTTTCGTACCCGAACAGCTCGGACTCCAGCAAAGTCTCGGGGATCGCGCCACAGTTGATGTGGATAAAAGGCTTCCCTGAGCGCGGACTGCACTCGTGTATGTATTTCGCCAGGACGCCCTTGCCAACGCCTGACTCTCCAAGCAAAATCATCGACGACTCGACCTGCGCCAGCTTTTCTGCCATCGTGGTCACCTGCTCCATCGACTGGCTGCGGTAGATCAGGTTCGTTTTGCTTTTTTTCCTGCTGTTCTCCTTGGTCATCTCGCTTTGCAAAATGCCGCCGACGTACTTCCTCTCGTTCTGCACCTGCTGTAGCTGCTCCTGATCGGTAATATCAAGCGACGTGTTGACGACTCCGCAAAACTCCCCGTTCGCATCCCACAGCGGAGTGCCTTCGACCAGCAATCTGCGGTTGTTGCGCGTCGTCTGAATCGTATGCACCTTTTTTCTGTCGCGAATGACCCGCATCGTGATGGTCGGAGAAAAATAGCCCAAATGATAAAATTCCTCGATAGGCTTCCCGATCATTTCCTGCGGGTCAATCCCGAAAAATTCCTCGTAGCGCCCGGAGCAATACAGTGTCCGTCCCTTTTCGTCGGTGACGTGCACGATATCAAAAAGCGCCCCCAAAATGGCTTCGTAATCGATCATATCCGCTTGCCACCCCCAGTCTCGTGCTCGCTTGCGCCTGCCTCCGCTCGCTTGGGCAATGGCAATGCAAGGGTAAAAACAGAGCCTTGCTCACTGCTGGATGCAAGCACCAGCTCCCCGCCGAGCGCTTTTGCCATCAGACGGGAGTAGGACAGCCCCAATCCCAATCCGCGCACTTTGTCTTTTTTGTTGCTGCCCCGAAAAAAGCGCTCGAAAACAAGCGGCTGCTCCTCAACGGGAATCCCGTTGCCATTGTCTTTTACATCGATGCACACCGCGTGCTCTGTCTCGTACATCACCAATTGGATGTTCCCGCGCGCGCCTGCTTTGCCTACTGCCTGTCTTGCGTTGTTCAACAAATTCGTCAAGATTTGCTGAACGCGGCCAGAGTCAACAAACAGCAGCAGTTGCTTTTCCGGGACGACGATCTCAAACACGATTCCTTCCAGCTCCTGGACGATTCGCCATTGCGAAGCGATTTCTTTGACCAGCTTGCTGATGTTTTGCTCTTCTTGCTGGACTGTAATGGCTCCGACCGCAAACGAGTTGAAATCGAGCAAGTCTTCGACCATTTTTTGCAGACGCTTTGTTTCGCGCAGGCAAATCTCCAGAAATTCTTTCTGCTCGGCTCCCGAAACGACCTCGTCGTTAACCGCCTGCACCAATCCGCTAATCGAAGTGACGGGAGTCTTCAACTCGTGGGTCACACCTGCCAACAGCTCCGTGCGCATGCTTTCCAGTTGACGAAGCCGATCCGCCATCTCCTTGAAAGTATACACCAGCTCGTGAATTTCCCGCTCCTTGATCGGCTTCGTAATCGTCACATCGTAGTTGCCCTCCACGATTTTGCGCGCAGACAGCACGACATTTTGAATCGGCTCAGACAACCTTCTGGAATGGAAGTAGATGACGGCCCAACCGAGCACGCCGAGACTGCCGAGCATGATGACCAAATACTGTAGCTGCTCCCTGCCGATCTTGATGTCTGTTTCCGGAAACAGCAAAATGACCTTCCCGATTACGCTGTCATTATATTCCAAATTTTTCCTGATGACGTACAGCGTATCTCCTGTCGGTTGCCGAATTTTGTCTGCCTCGTCTGCTTGCTGGAGCAAACCGGGAAGCACCTTCTGAATTTCGGGAGGGAGCATGCCCATCCCCGGTCGGCTGTAGATCACTTCGCCCTGCTTGTCTTTGATGAACAAAACGAGGTTGCGATCCACCCCCATAAATTTTCGCCGATTGTCCAGCGTCTGATGAAGCTTGCCGCCTACCAAAATGTTGCCATCGTCGTCTACGACCCGATCCGCTACTTCTTCGGCGAACAGCTTGGTCACTTCAATCTGCTTCTCCACGGCGGCGTATTTAATCCAGTAGGCGGAAACCGCTCCGACGATGAGCAGCCCTACTACCAACGTCAGCAGGTAGCGCGTCGTCCAGTAGCGCAGCAGCGAGACAGGCTCGTTTTTTTTAGTAAACACAGAACTGATACCCCACCCCTCGGAGCGTCTTGATCTCGCCTTCTTGGGCAGGCCAGTTCTCCAATGTTTTTCTCACTCGCTTGATAGCGAGGTCCACAGCGCGATCGCTGCCTGCAAAGTCGATTCCCCACACTTGATCTATCAATTGTTCCCGCGTGAACGTCTGATTCGGATTTTGGGCCAAAAACAGCAGCAGCGACAGATCGCGAGGATGAAACACCAGCTCCAGTCCATGCAAGGTTACGTGGTGAGACTGGAAGTTGATTCTCAGACTGCCGAAAAAGCGCGTCTCCTGATCTTTTACCAAAATCGCCGACCGCCGCAGCACAGCATTGACCCGCGCCACTACTTCCTCAGCGACAAACGGTTTCGTTATATAGTCATCGGCTCCCTGGTTCAGCCCTTTCAGCTTTTGATCGGTCTGCCCCAGCGCAGTCAAAATGATCACCGGACAGGCGCTCTTTTCGCGAATATACTGTAAAATCTCCCAGCCGCTTCGCTCCGGAAGCATGACATCCAAAAGAACGAGATCCGGCTTTTTCTCGTCAAACAGCCGAATGGCGGCGATTCCATCGTCAGCTTGCCAGACCTGATGGCCTTCCTTTTGCAGGTACGCCTTCAAAACGCGCGAGATTACCAGTTCATCTTCTACCAACAAAATGCTTTTCATAGGCTCCCTTTTCTCCCATTCGCGATTGCTCGCATGGTTCCTCTCTTTCCAATACGTACTCCTAATACTATCAGTTTACCTCTTTCTTTTTATATTTGGATTTGCGGTTTTTGGAAAATAGGAAAAAAGCCTTGCCCCATTTTTCGGGAAGCAAGGCTTTTCTTTAGAAAAGATTAGTTGATAACATCGTCTTCGAAGCTGATTTCTTCATCGCTGGCATCGCCATCAAAGTCGTATTCCGTTTTGTCGTTGTTGCTGGAGTCTACGATTTCGCCTGTTACGTCAGCGTCTTCAAACTCATCCCAAATGTCTTCGATGACATTTTCCACGAGGTCTTCGAAGTCCGATTGATCCAGTTCATCCTCGTACTCATCGAAGTCAAGCGCGATTTCTACGTCGATGTCATCCTCGTCGCCGCTCAGGGTGATATCCCATTCAACGCCACGGAAATCTCCGTAGTCGTCATTCAGGGCATCCTCCAGATCGTCCATACGGTCATCTACATCGTCGTCATCGTCTTTGTTTTTCGCATCGTCCAAATCGTCTTCCAGATCAGAGATTTGTTGGTTCAGCGTGTCGATCTTGCTTTGCAAGGTGCGAATCTGGGCGTCACGCGCGGACAACTCGGCTGCATGCTGCGCATCTGCCTGATCTTTTACCGTGATGGTGTAGGACGTGCCATTCCACTCGACTTCCTTGTTGAACACGCCTGCCATCATGCGAAGCGGGATGTAAGTGGTTCCGTTTACGATAAATGGTTCGATCGTAGTCGGAACAGTAGCACCATTATACAAGACCTTGATATTGTTGTACTTTGCCTGCAAGTTTTTTGTTCCAGTCGCTGCCTGAGAGCCAGTCGGCAGCAAGCTCGTCGCAAGAACCACCGCTGAGAAAACTGCTAGATACTGTTTTTTGAACATGAAAAGTCCTCCTTCTCCCGGTTGTCTTTTTCCTATCATGTCGCTATGTACATAACTTACTTTACCTATTGATCGTGTCGAGAGTATGTCAACATCGCATTTTTTCCTTGCCAAATTCCGGAGACATCCTGTTTCGCACCTCCAAGTTTATTCCATCGGACAAAAAAAAGAACCCGCTGAGCGCAGGTTCTGCTGTTTCCTTATGGATGCTTTTGGCAAGCGCCAGCCATGCCGGGCTGCCTGGTTAATCATGCGGCCACGTCTTGCGCAAGTCTTGCTCAAACTGGCGAAGGTGATTGATTCGCTTCTTGGCAGCCTGGTATTCGGCTTCCCAGCCTTCTTTTTCCCGTTCGCGGATGATTTCCGCTTTCTTTTCCAGCTCTCGCACTTCATTGCGCAGAGCGATGACAATGTCCAGCAGCTCATCCATCTCCATGGAGCGCATGTCCGAAATAAAGTTCCACTCTGCTTCTGTCAAACGATATTGCTTGTTAGCCACGCTTCATCACCCTTAAAAAATGTGTCAAATCTATGCGAATTTGTTTCGGTTATGCCAAAAAGGGAAAGCCGCTTCGTGTATAATAATGGATAATGGGTACGTATGTCGACAATGCTTCCAAGGATGATCCGGAATTATTACTAAAGTAACACCGGAATGGTTATAATTCCAAATGATCTTGCGCGACATGCAGGGCGCTCTTTCGTGCATAAGAGTGATTACCTATATACATATGGGCAGACGTAGAAGGAGGTTGTTGCATGTTCTCGATTCGCGAGACGGATTTGCCGGGAATCGGCAGAAAATATCAGGTAGAAACAAAAGGCGGCGACAAGCTGGTCATCATCATTCACGATGACGGCCGCCGGGAAATGTACCATTTTGACCGCGAAGATCCGGATGAGAACATCTCGATGGTTACGCTGGATGACGACGAGGCGCGGCAAATTGCAGCGATTGTCGGCGGCCTGACGTACACGCCGACCGCTCTGGAAACAGTTGAGGTCGCTTTGGACAAGCTTATGATCGAATGGTACAAAATCGACGCTGGCTCACGCGCCGTCGGCAAGACGATCGGCGAGCTGGACGTGCGTCAGGAGACGGGTGCCACGATCATCGCTGTCATTGAAAAAGACCACACACAAACGATCAATCCGGGACCGGAGTATGTGCTTCGTGCAAGCTCCACCCTCGTAGTAGCAGGTGAACGAAAGCAGGTGAAAGCGCTCAAGACTATTCTCAGCAACGGGGGTGATTGACCTTGGAGCACATCGTGTTTGAAGTCGGCCTGGCGCTCGCTCTGATTGCCATCGCCGGCTTCCTCTCCATCAAGTTGAAGTTCTCCATCGTTCCCTTTTACATTTTGGTCGGGATGGTCGTCGGTCCGCACGCCCCCGATATCGGCCTGTTCGATCTGCGCTTTATCGACAGTGCGCCGCTCATCGAATTTATGGGCAGAGTCGGGGTGCTTTTCCTGCTGTTTTACCTCGGCCTTGAGTTTTCGGTAGGGCGTCTGATCAAGGCCGGGCGCTCTATCGCGATCGGCGGGACGATCTACATCGCCATTAACTTTACTCTCGGCGTGCTGTTTGGCTGGGTCTGCGGCTTCCCGCTGAAAGAAGTGCTGATCATCGCCGGAATCACTACGATTTCGTCCAGCGCCATCGTCGCAAAAGTCCTGGTCGATCTCAAACGGACAGCCAATCGCGAAACCGAGATGATTCTTGGGATCATCATGTTCGAGGACATCTTTTTGGCCGTGTACATCTCGATCGTATCGGGGCTTGTCCTCAGCGGAGCAACTTCTCTCGGAGGCGTGGTTTCCTCCGCTCTGATTGCTCTCGGCTACATGCTCCTGCTCATCGTCGTAGGCCGCAGGCTCGTCCCTTTTTTGAATCGCGCGCTAAACATCAAATCAAACGAAGTGTTCATGATTACGGTGTTTGCCGCCCTGTTTTTGATTGCGGGTTTTTCCGAGACAATCCATGTAGCTGAAGCCATCGGCGCGCTGCTCGTGGGGCTCGTATTAGCAGAAACACAACATATGAAACGCATCGAACATCTGATACTGCCATTTCGCGACTTTTTCGGCGCCATGTTTTTCTTCAGCTTCGGTTTAACGATTGATCCTCTGTCATTGGGGGGAGCCGTCTGGCTGTCCATCGCTGCGGTCGTCATCACCCTCATCGGAAACGTCGCTGCCGGACTTTTGGCAGGACGCAGCGCCGGGCTGCCGCCCAAAGCTTCCACCAACATTGGACTGACAATCGTTTCACGCGGTGAGTTTTCCATCATCATGGCTAATCTGGGAAAAGCGGGCGCACTCATGGATATTCTCCAGCCGTTCGCAGCTCTGTACGTGCTGATTCTCGCCATTTTAGGCCCTTTGCTGACGAAAGAATCAAAGCGCATCTACCAGCTGCTGAATGCCGTCCTTCCACTGGAGCGCGGCAGTGTCAAGCAGCCTCCTGCAAACCAGTCCGATTCATAGTGTATTGATAGGTGATTCAAGGCAGCCGCTGCGTGTACAGGCTGCCTTTTTCGTCCGTTCCGTCCATCATCGTGCTCGCCGCTTTCCGCCCCCATGCTTCCTCACTGGATCGCTGCCAGCGTCTCCTCCATCCATTCGTAGCTCATCGGCCCGATATACTTGTGCTGGACGATGCCATTCGAATCAATAATGTAGCTGGTCGGAATCGAGATCGCCTTGTACTCGTTGGTGACTTGCTTGTCTTCATCCAGCAGGACAGGGAACGTCATGCCGTACGCTTTTACGAACACGCCGACATCTTCCGGTTTTGTTTCCGTCGTCGTCAAGTTTACGCCCAAAATGACGACATCGTTGTCTTTGTTTGCTTCATAGTATTGCTGCATGTCGGGAATTTCTGCCCGACAAGGCGGACACCAGGTAGCCCACAAATTGACGATCACTTTTTTCCCGCGAAAATCGGACAGCTTTACTTTCTTGCCGTCCAGCCGTTGCAGTTCAAAATCGGGAGCCGCGTTTCCTTTTTCCGTGCCGACCTGCGCTGTGCTAGTCGCCCCCGGCCCGCTCGTCGCGGCATTTTTCCCTTTTGGCGACAGGATCGAGGCATCGACAATTCCCCACGCCAGCAAGCCGATCAACACGACAAACGCCGCTATTTGATTAAACTTCATCTGCGTTCTCACCTTTCCGTTTGGTCATGCGTCTGGACAAAAAGAGCAGCAACAGCGCGCACCCGTAGTAGACAAGCTGCTCGGAGGAAAGTCCCGCGAAGGCGGCTTCGCGCGGTTGAACGTAAAACTGCACGTACACTTGTCCAATCGCAAACCACATCAGCAGCATAAGCCAGACAGCCAGCTCGTTCAGCTGTTTTCGCGCGCGTTGGAGCCAGACAAGGAACAACAGGCATAAAACGATCTGCTGAACATCGTACAAAAAGCCGCTTTGTTCAAGCAGCACCGTCAATAGCTGATACATGCCTGTCGCAGCCAACGAACCAGTAGCCACCGCCCAGGCCACGAGGTCGACCGGAACCGATTTTTTGCGCAGACGCAGCGAAAAATATACCAGCACAGCAAGCGCCGCCAGCCAGGCTCCACGCTCGCCGCCGGAAAAATACAAAAGCGACGAAGGATTTTGCACGACTTGGTCCAGATGAAACAGCGCATAGCTGAACTTCCAAACCAAAAAGCCGAGGAGAACGGCGTTGCTTAGCAGCTCCGTGAGCGCCCCTCTTGTCGCCCTGTCTTTTTTGACAAGAAACGTGATTGCAAGAAAGCCCGTCGCAATGGAGACGATGACGGCCAAGGTGCTCATTTTCAATAAAAACGGGCCGATTTGAACAGCATCCCACAAAGAGGTTTCCTCCCCGAAAAAAATGACTTACGCTAGAGGGTATACGTACCAACTATCACCATATCAGGAAAAGGAGAATAATGGAATGCTTCAGCAAATTTTTGCGTTGCAGGAGAGCTTTGACTGCTCCTTCTCGAAACGCACGACCGTGCCCCACGTTCATCACTACCGGGACGAGAACATTTCAGACATGTATTCCAGCAATTTCAGCCAAATTTATGACGCGCCGGGTGAAGGCTGGATCAAAAGCTACATAGCCAGGCAGCTACAGGACGCCAAAGAACGAGGGCTGGGACATCTGAAAGTAACACTGCATCCCTCCTTGCCTTTTTCGGACGAGCTAAGCTGCCTGCTTCTCATCGCGGATCGCGCACAAAAAGAAACAACCTAAGTCGACATCCCGATCAGACTTAGGTTGTTCCTTTTTTGCCTATGATCGATCACAGCCCAGCCATTCAGCTACAACCGCCTCTGCCTCCCGATCCCTTCGCTCGATCTCCCCGCTGCGGGTCCATTCCAGGAAACGGTCATCCAAAAGCTCGGCCAAAACGGCTCGTTTGCCTGCAGCGTCCAGTTCGTCCAGCGCGAGCACCCGTTTGCGCATCGTTCCCAAAAAGCGCGTGTAGTCTTTGTACTCAGGCCCGATCCACGCTTCCAGCTGGCGGCGCAGTTTTTTCGCCAAGCCCGGATTGTTGCCCCCTGTCGAGATGGCCACAGTCAGGTCGCCGCGCTCGACTACGGACGGAACCGTAAACGAGCACAGGTCGGGACGATCCACTACATTGATCCACGGGCACCCGGCTTGCTGACACGCTTCGTAGACAGCCAGATTGACCGCAGAATCGCTGGTCGCGGCGACAACGAGCACAGCAGAAGAAACATCAGCGGAAGCAAACGGTCGCTGCCAAAGCGTCAGCCTGCCCGCTTGCCCCCAGGCGTGAATCGCTTCTGTACAGGTGGGACTGACGACGCAGACATCCGCGCCAGCGGCAAGCAGACTGGCGATTTTCCGTTCTGCGACCTGTCCGCCACCGACTACGACGCAACGTTTACGTTCCAGATTGACCATCATCGCATAGTGCGGCATCCGCCGTCCCTCCCTGCAATACTACATATTCGCGGCAGCAAGCCGTCTAGCCTAGCCGCCCAGCCGTGGCTCTACTCGGCAAGACTATCGTTTACGCCAAGCGTGGCCTCAAACCAGTTGATTTTTTCCCGCATTTTCACGACATCGCCGACCAAAATGATCGCCGGATTGGTGACGTGGCTGTTCTCTGCCAAGCGTTCCTCGATGTTTGCCAAAGTGCCCGTTACGACCGCTTGCTTGGGCAGCGTCCCCCAAGAGATGACAGCGACAGGCGTCTCTGCGTCGCGGCCGTGCTTGATCAATTGCGTGCGGATCAGCGGCAAATTGGCGACGCCCATGTAAAAGGCAACCGTGTCGATCCCGCTCGCCAGCGCCCGCCATTTTTCCACAGCCAGCTCCGGCTTGTCTTCGCGCAGATGACCTGTCACTACGGCAAAAGATGAACCGTGATCGCGATGAGTCACCGGGATTCCCGCGTATGCGGAAGCCGCGATTCCCGCCGTGACGCCTGGCACGATCTCAAAAGCGACTCCTCGCCCAGCCAGATGCTCGGCTTCTTCTCCCGCACGTCCGAACACGCACGGGTCGCCACCTTTCAGGCGTACAACGATCTTGCCTTCCAGCGCCTTCTCCGCGAGGACTTCATTGATCGATTCCTGGCGCATCGTGTGATGATCAGGCAGTTTGCCGCAATAAATACGCTCTGCCGTTTCAGGCGCATAAGCGAGCAATTCAGGGTTAGCCAGGCGGTCATAGACGACCACATCAGCCTTTTGCAAGCATTCAAGCCCTTTGACCGTAATCAGCTTGGGATCACCAGGTCCAGCGCCGACGAGGTACACTTTTCCCGCGCCGCTCATCGGTCACTGACTCCCGCCGAAGCAAAAGTCGCCATCTCGCGCACCATCCGTGCCGATGCCTCGACGATGGAAAACGCCACTGCCGCTCCGCTGCCTTCGCCAAGCCGCAGGTTCAAATCGAGCAACGGCTGTTTGCCCAGTACGTTCAGTACGAAAGCATGTCCCGGCTCCTGGGAACGGTGACCGGCAATCAAGTAGTCCGCTACGCCTGGCTCCAACCGCACCGCCAAAAGTGCTGCTACGGTGGCGATAAAGCCGTCGAGCAACACCGGAACGCGTCTGGATGCAGCGCCGATCACGGCCCCTGCCATCGCGCCGATTTCCAGTCCGCCCACTTTTGCCAGCACGTCGAGCGGCTGATCCGCATCCGGGCGATGCAGCGCGAGCGCTTCGCGGACAACGGCTTTTTTGCGCTGCCAGCCAGCGTCGTCCAAGCCTGTGCCCCGCCCGACAATCTCATCCGGGTCTGCGCCCGTCAAAGCGGACAAAATCGCGCTGCTCGCTGTCGTGTTGCCGATCCCTACTTCACCGACGATCAGCACCTTGGCTCCTTCATCGATGATCTGCTGCGCCAGCTCGATGCCGACCGCAAGCGACTGCCGCGCTTCTTCCGGCGACATCGCCGCTTCTTTCAGCATGTTGCCCGAGCCAGAGCGGATACGTCTGCTGGTCACTCCTGGAGCCTCTACCTCTACAGCCACGCCGACATCCACGAATTTTTGGATCGCGCCGATTTGCCGGGCGAACACGTTGATCCCCGCGCCACCGTTCACCAGGTTCAGCACCATTTGCGCCGTTACTTCCTGGGGATAGGCCGACACCCCTTCGGCGGCGACACCGTGATCCGCCGCGAAAACAAGTACGCCAGGCGGCGTTACGACCGGAAACGTCTCTCCTGTCATTCCTGCCAGCTCCACAGCCAGTTCCTCCAGGCGTCCCAAACTTCCCAGCGGCTTGGTCAGCTGATCCACATGTTGTCTCGTTTGCTCACTTGCCTCATGGTTTCGCGGCTCAATCGCCGGAAATAGCTTTTCCAAGCCTGCCATCATATACGCACCTCTTTTTCCTGATAAGCCTTCATCTGTTCTTCAATGACATCCATCCGCACATGACGGCGTACCGTATCTGCCAGCAGGTCGTAGCCTTGCTCGCGAAGCGCCACGAAGGACGGACGCTCCACGATTGGCTCCAACCCTTTTTTCGCACGGATTGCGTTCAATAGCAGCGTACGAAAGCGGTCGTTGTGAAACAACCCGTGAAAATACGTCCCGATCAGTTGGCGCTCCTCCTGACAGTAGCCTTCCGTGCGCTCTCCCATCTGGATAAAGGGGGCATCCACCTGCTCATAAGCGGACTGGCCCATATGAATCTCGTAGCCTTCCACTTCGAGCCGCTCTCCGGCAAACACCGCTTCGCCCCTCGACAAAACCGTCGTCTTCTTTGTCTCCATCGTCGTCGTCATCGGAATCAGCCCCAGCCCGTCAAGCTGCTGCAACGGAGATTCCACGCCATCCGGGTCCAAAATCGTCAGCCCCAGCATTTGATAGCCGCCGCACAGACCGACTACGTACGATTTTTTTTGCACATGGAGCTGTTTCACGGCGTCTGCCAGCCCTGACTCGCGCAAAAACTGCAAGTCTTCCAGCGTATTTTTGCTGCCTGGCAACACGATGAGGTCAGGCTCGCCCAGCTCTTCCAAACGGGTCACAAAGCGCATCCGGCAATCCGGCTCCACAAAAAACGGGTCTACGTCTGTGAAATTGGAAATGCGCGGATAGCGCAAGACCGCGATGTCCAGATCGCGCGGCGTCTCTCTCTGCCCCTGGTAGCGATGCAAAATCAGCGAGTCCTCCGCATCGATCCACAAGTCGGGAATGAACGGCACCACGCCAAGCACAGGCTTGCCCGTATACTCCTCAAACCAGTCCAAGCCTGACTGCAACAGCGTCAAATCGCCGCGAAAACGGTTGATGACGACGCCGATCACCCGGTCGCGATCTTCGGGTTCGAGCAGTTGCAGCGTGCCGACCAGGCTGGCAAAAACGCCGCCGCGCTCGATGTCAGCCACCAAAATGACCGGAGCGTTCGTCAGTCGCGCGACCCGCATGTTGACCAGCTCGCGATCGTTGAGATTGACTTCTGCCGGACTGCCTGCCCCCTCAATCACGATCCGCTCATACGCGGCGGCGAGCCGCTCGTAAGCCTCGCCGATAATCCGCAGTCCTTCCTCGTAAAACTCCTGGCGATACGCCATCGCTTTCATGTTGGCGTACGGCTCGCCGTTCACCACGATTTGCGACTCGGAATCGCGCGTCGGCTTGATCAGGATCGGATTCATGTCGGTCGTGGCGAGAATCCCGGCCGCTTCCGCCTGAACGCCCTGTGCCCGCCCGATTTCTTTCCCGTCCAGCGTGACGTAGGAGTTCAGCGCCATGTTTTGCGATTTGAACGGAGCCGTCTTGTAGCCATCCTGCGCAAAAATTCGGCAAAGTGCCGTTGCGATCGCACTTTTCCCTGCGTCTGAGCTGGTTCCCTGAACCATCAGCGGGAGAGCTTTAGGCACGAGCCGCCACCTCCGCGCACAGACTCAGCCACCGCTTCACCAACTCTGGATTGGAGCCAAAGTGCAAGTGCGTGTAGCCTGCGACCAGATTGCCCTCTGCGAAGCCTTCTGGCTTGGTTCCGCGCAGCCCTTTTGTCTCATAGGCCGCAGGAAGCTGTTGCTCGCTGGAATAAGTCGAATAATGGAACTCGTGCCCTTTTGCCTGTTCATCCGGGCCGATCAGGAAATTGCCTGCCTTGCCGCGCACTTCCCGATAGCCAAGCGCGGCCAGCTTTTTCTGCATCGTCACCTTCCCGGGCACGATCCCGAGCATCGGGAAGCTCTCGCCGTCTGTCGTCACAATCGCTTCCGTCAAAAACATGAACCCGCCGCACTCGGCCAAGGTCGGCAAGCCTTTGGCAATCGCCTTGCGGAACGAGTCTTTCACCAGCTCGTTTTGCGACAGCTCGGCAGCAAACTCCTCAGGAAAGCCTCCGCCGATGTACAGGCCGTCCGCTGCTTCCGGCACGCCTTCTCCTGCCAGCGGCGAGAAAAAGGCCAGCTTCGCTCCGTGCGCCTGCAGCAGTTCCAAATTTTCCGGATAGTAAAAATGAAACGCCGGGTCTTTCGCTACCGCGATCGTCACGTCGTAGTTCGCTTGACGCGGCGCGAACAGCTTTGGCTCCACTTGCAGCGGCTCTGCTTTCGCCAGTTCCCAAACCAGATCGAGGTCTACCGTTTCGTGAATCAAGTCTGCCAGCTTCGCAAACAGAGGCGCAAGCTCGCCGCGTTCCACGGATGGCACGAGTCCGAGATGACGCTCGGGAATTTCCAGCTCGTTTTCCCGTTTCAAATAGCCGACAACCGGAATCCCGCACTCCTGCTCAATCGCCGCCTTGACGATTTTGTGGTGCCCTTCGCTGCCGACTTTGTTGGCGATCACACCGACGATTTTCGCCTGCGGATTGAGCAGCTGAAAGCCTTTGACGATCGCAGCCGCGCTGCGCGCCATGCTTTGGCAGTTGACCACGAGCAACACAGGCGAAGCTGTCAAAATGCTGATTTCAGCCGTGCTTCCTTTGTCGCTCGTCGCTTCCTTGCCGTCGTACATGCCCATGACGCCCTCGATGATCGAGATGTCCGCGCCTTCGCTGCCGCGGACGAAAATCTCTTTGACCACCTCATGCTCCAGCATGAAGCTGTCGAGGTTGCGCGACGCTCTGCCTGTTACGGCTGTATGGTAAGTGGGATCGATATAGTCAGGGCCGCACTTGAAGCCTTGGACGACATGGCCTTTGCGGATCAGGGCAGCCATCAGTCCGATGGTAACGGTCGTCTTGCCTGCCCCACTGCCCGTTCCGGCGATTACGATACGGCGGCTGTTATCCGTCATACGCGCTCCTCCTCACGATAAGGCATTAAAGCGACAGAAATAGTGGCGTTGCCCGATTTTTTCTTGGTCAGGACGAGTTCGTCGACACCTGCGTACAGCTTCGCCGCAGGCTCGCTTACCCCGTACGCTCCCGTGAACTTGAATACCGTCTCGGACGGATCACTGATCTCCACCTTGTTCAGTTCCTCCGGGGAATACCAGACAAAAGGCCAGCCGTACTTCTCGCATACGGCGATCAGTCCAGCCTCGTCTTTTTTCAGTTCAATCGTCGCAAGAGCCTTGACGCTTTTGATGGAGAACTGCAATTCATTCAGCGTCTCCTTGATGACCGCCTCGATCTCCTCGGCAGATGTTCCCCGGTTGCAGCCCATTCCGAGCACGATTACTTTCGGACGATACAGGACGCCATTGTCCAAAATCGTCTGCTCCTCTGGCGCAAGCAAGCGGTGGGAGACGACGAGCGCGGCATGCGGATTGGCTGCCTGCGCTTCGGCAATCGTCTTGTATTCCTTGATCGACGGCGGCATCGGCGTGTCGTGCATCCACCAGTCGCGCTCGCCTGATTCGTTGACCACCGCTACATGCTCCTCGTTGACGACAGAGGCGCTCACTGGCGTCAGCTTGTCAGCCGAATCCCACTCCCAGCCAAAACGGCGGCCGAACAAATCGACAGGGATCGTCTTTTGTACATCGGAAGCAGTCGTGATGATCGGACGAGCGCCCATGATTGCCGATACCTCGCGAGCCAGCTCATTGGCTCCCCCGAGGTGGCCGGACAGGACGCTGATCACATTTTCCCCGCGATCGTCCACGACGACGACACCCGGGTCTTTCTTTTTATCTTCCAGCAAAGGAGCGATCATCCGCACAACCGCCCCGAGCGAAATAATGATAATCAGCCCTTTGTAAGCGGGCCAAAGCGCAGGAAACAGCATGCGCACACTGTTGGAAAACAGCTGGATGCCACGCGCTTCCTCGTCTCCACGGGCGAACTTGCTCATGTAGTACAAGTCTGCCCCGGGAAATTTTTGCGCCAGATCGCGTGCCATCTCTACCCCGTGCTTCGTGATGGCGACGATCGCATATTCCCCGCGCTGGCGGATGGCTGGAATTTCCCCTTCAACCAGTTCGATAATCATTCTTTCACACCTTTTCTGTACCCGTGCGTGAAGGTTTTATCGTACAGCTTGGAACGGTACTGTTCGCTTTTTTCATGGATATCCGGGTCCAAAGCCCAGCCTGCCAAAATCATCGCGTGCTTGCGAATGCCGTTTTTGCCCATGTCTTCGTCCAAATTTCTCAAGGTCGTGCGCACGATCAGCTGATCCGGCCAGCTTGCCCGTTGCACGACAGCGACTGGCGTATCTTCGCTCCAGCCTGCCTCGACAAGCTCACGCACTACTTTTTTCGTCAAAGTCGCGCTCAAGTACAAAGCGAGTGTGCAGTGATGCTCGGCAAGCGCGCGCAGCTTCTCCCTGTCCGGTACAGGCGTGCGCCCCTCTGCGCGGGTAAGGATGAGCGTCTGGGTCAGCTCCGGGATGGTCAATTCGGCGCCTACTGCTGCTGCTGCCGCAAATACGGAGCTGACGCCTGGCACGATCTCTACCTCGATGCCTTTTGCTTTCAGCAAAGCGATCTGCTCCATGATCGCTCCGTACACGGACGGGTCGCCCGTATGCAAGCGCACGACTGTTTTTCCGCTGCTGATGCGGTCTACCATCAGCTCTACCATTTCTTCCAGCGCCATGCCCGAGCTGTGCAGCACCTCTGCATCAGGATTGCCAAGCGCAACCAGCTCTTCGTTGACGAGCGAGTCGGTGTACAAAATGACGTCTGCCTTTTGCAGCAGCTTCATGCCTTTTACGGTAATCAAATCCGGGTCGCCGGGACCCGCTCCCACTATGTACAGTTTCATCCCTTTTTCACCACCATCAGTGTAAGATAGCTAAGCTCTGCCCGCTCCAGTTCACGCATGTCCGTCCAGACCATTTCTTCCGAAGAAGTGACCTTTGTCGCAACAGCGGCTTTGTCTGCGAGTCCCATTTCTTTCAGCAAACCGATGATCATCGGCAGCACTTTTGCTACCTTCAAAAACACGACGGTATCGTGATCTTCAATCGCTTTGCGCATCGCTTCCTTGTCTTCTGTAGCCGGAATGATCCCGATTTGCTCGTCGCCATCCGCGAGCGGCATGTTGAAGCGGGAAGCAGCTCCGAGGAACGAAGATACGCCCGGCACGGTTACGACAGGCACTTCCGGGTGCTCTTCATGCATGACGCGCATCATGTGGATGAACGTACTGTAAAACATCGGATCGCCTTCGGTCACAAACGCGACGTCTTTGCCTTCGGACAGACGCTCCCAGACGATTTCGACCGTTTTGTTCCACTCGCGCTCCAAAATTTCTTTGTCGCGTGTCATCGGGAAGACGAGTCCGAGCATTTCCTTGTCTTGCGGCTGCACGTACAGCTCGGCAATTTGGTGGGCGTAGCTTTTGCTGCCCATCCGTTTTTTCGGGTACGCAACTACCGGGGATTGCTGCAGCAGGCGGAATGCCTTGACAGTAATCAATTCTGGATCGCCAGGGCCGACTCCCAGCCCGTACAATGTTCCGATCTTGGTCACTTGCTGTCTCCTCCTTGTTCCTCTGCCTGCTTGGCCCAGGCCGTAATGATGTAGATCGGATTCAACGCTTCAAAACGGGTCAAAGACAAAATCGGCTTGCTGCGCGACAGCTGCGCCAGCGTGACCGATGTTTCGAAGCCTTCCTCTGCAAAAGCTTGCGTCGCTTCGTACAACGTCTCAATCGTCGCTGCGTTGACCACGATGCGTCCGCCTGCCCGAAGCCGCGTGCAGCAAATGTTCAGAAGCTCGCGCAATTCTCCGCCGCTGCCCCCGATAAAGACGGCATCCGGGTCGGGGAACTCATCCAGTCCTTTTGGCGCGCGGGCATTCACAACAGTCAGATCGGTGCGAAACTTCGCCATGTTTTGGCGGCAGTTTTCCAGGTCGTCCGCATTTTTCTCCACGCCGTACACTTCGCCTTCGCGTGCGATTCGCGCTGCCTCGATCGCGACGGAGCCTGTGCAGGTGCCGATGTCCCAAACGATGCTTTTGGCGTGCAATTGCAGTTGGGCGATGCTTAAAATGCGCACTTCTTTTTTCGTAATCAGTCCCTTGTCCGGCTTGCGCTGGGAAAACTCCTCGTCCGCAATCCCAAACGGCCAGACCGGGCTTGGCCGACGCTTTTTCAAAATCACGACATTCAAATCGGAAAAGACGCCGTCAGCCATGTCCTGCAAAGCGTACCAGCCTGTCCGCTCGTCTTCGCTGCCCAAGTTTTCCGCCACGAACGCATCGTATTCGGTCATCTGAAACGACAGCAAATACTTGGCGATCGCCGCAGGCGTGTTTTCCCGATCGGTGAGCAGCGCAACTTTGTCCTTGCCGTCCATCCGCTGCGCCAGCCCTTTGATGCTGCGGCCGTGTACGCTGAGCAATGTCGCATCTTGCCACGCCTCGCCCATTTTGGCAAAAGCGAGCTGAATGGAGCTGAGGTGCGGGTAAATGTCCACATTAAGCTTTTTCGCCAAAAGGCTGCCGATCCCGTAAAAGAGCGGATCGCCGGAAGCGAGAATGACCGTCTTGCGCGTCTCTGACCGCAGTTCCTCGACCATCGCGGTCAATCCGCCTTTCAAAACTCGCTTTTCCCCTTTGTACTCCGGAAAAAAGCCAAGATGCCGCTCTCCTCCAACCAACAGCTCACTTTCTTCGATCCAGGTCCGGTACAGCGGCAGCAAGCTTTGCTGTCCGTCATCCCCGATCCCGATCACTTTCATCGCTTGTGTCATCGATCGTCACCCTTCCCAGCAGGGACCCTTTCATAGTAATGATGATGGTTTCGACCACGATGCCGCCGCCTACTTCTTTCAGGGCGGCACGGCAGCAGTTGGCGCACATGATCTCGAAAAAGGCAGGCGTCTCCGCCATCATATCCCCGACCTGCGAGGCTGTATTTGCTCCCAGTATTTCGTCCACTTGCTCTTGGGAAACACCTGCTTCCGTCGCCATCTGGGCCAAAAACCCGAAGTCGACAGGAGCGCTTTTCGAGTGAACCATCATGACACCTTGCGCCACTTTGGAAAACTTGCCCATCATGCCGACAAGCGTCACTTTGCGCATTTTCCTGACCTTGCACTGCTTGAGCGCAAACCCGACGAAATCGCCCATCTCCACGAAAGCTTCCTCGGACAGCTCCGGGTAGGTAGCGATTCCATACGACTCGCTTTTTCCGCCCGTGGAGAGGACGATGTGATCGCAGCCCGCTTCTTTGGCGACGTTGATCGCCTGAGCCACGCTTGCCTTGTAAGCAGAAGTGGAAAACGGCACCACGATTCCGCGCGTCCCCAAAATGGAAATGCCACCGAGTATGCCGAGTCGTCCGTTCAATGTTTTTTTGGCAATTTCCTCGCCCGCAGGCACGGAAATTACGATTTTGATCCCGCGCTCTATCCCGTACTCATCGAGTACCGCCTGAGCCGTCTCGCGAATCATTTTGCGCGGAACGGGATTGATCGCGGCCTCGCCAATCGGGACAGGCAACCCTGGCTTGGTCACCCGTCCTACCCCGACGCCACCGTCCAAAATAATCCCAGGCTCGTCTGACCATTCGACAGTGGAAAGAATCAACGCCCCATGCGTGGCATCCGGGTCGTCACCGCCGTCCTTGATCGTGGCTGCTGTCGCTTTTTCCGGCGAAAACTCGCAGCTCTCCATCTGGAAAGCCACGTCTTCCCCGATCGGCAGGCGGATCGTAGCCTCCCTTTGCGGCTCCTGGGTTATCAGCGCTATCAAAGCAGCCTTGGTCGTCGCCGTTGCGCATGATCCAGTTGTGTAGCCGTGGCGGAGGGGTTTCGCCTCTTTTTCGTCCGATGCTGCTTTGGCTGCCATCTGCTTAGCCCAACCGTTCCGCCATGATGGAGATGGCATTCAATGCCGCTACAGTTACAGGGCTTCCGCCTTTGCGCCCGATGTTGGTGATGAAAGGAATGTCGAGCTTCGCCAGCTCTTCCTTGGACTCCGCCGCAGATACGAAGCCTACTGGCATTCCGATGACAAGTCCTGGCTTCGCTTCCCCTTCCTTCACCATGCGAATCAGCTCCAACAGAGCTGTCGGCGCGTTACCGATGCAGAAAATTCCTCCGTCTGCTTCCTTCACAGCTTTGCGCATGGAAATAATCGCACGAGTGGTGTTGAGGCGTTTTGCTTCTTCCATGACGTCGCGGTCAGAGATGTATACTTTCACTTCGCCGCCGAATTTCTCAATCCGGTTTTTGCTGATGCCGACTTGAACCATTTGCACGTCCGCCACGACGATTTTTCCGCTGCGAATCGCTTGAATACCGGATTGGACAGCATCCGGGTGGAAAACGAGACTGCGTCCGAGATCAAAGTCGGCGGAAGCGTGGATGACGCGCTGCACGACAGGGTATTGTTCCTCTGTAAACGGGTGCTCGCCCAGCTCGTCGGTAATGATTTGAAAGCTCATGTCCTCGATCTCTTGCGGTTGTACAGTCAAAGGCTTAAATTCGGTTTTGAAGTCCATGGTTGGTTTCCTCCAGTCACTTGTTTGGATGCTTGTTTATACAGGCGGCATGCCGTGTTATTGCACGACCTCTTTAAGCTGGTTCAGCACGCTTTGGTAGTCGGAAAACTTGGTGCCGTAATCGATTTTCGGACGTCCGATGACGATTGTCTCGATGCCCATTTCCAGCGCTGCTTCCACTTTTTCGTCAAAAGCGCCTACCTTGCCGCTCTCTTTCGTAATCATCAGCGTCACGCCATAGTGGGCGTAGAGCGCTTTGTTCAGCTCTTTGGAAAAAGGCCCTTGCATGGCGACGATGTTTTTTTGCTCCACGCCGAGTTCTTCGCATTTTTGCATATTGTCGAGCCGCGGCAGCATGCGGGCAACCAATGTCGTGTCCGGCAGGCCCAAGAGACGATCCGTGAACGTCTTCAACGTCTTGCTGCCAGTCGTCAGCATGATGACGCCGCGCTTGTCAGCCGCAAGCTCGGCTGCTTGCACGTAATCCTCGACGATGATCAGCTTTTCGCTGCCTGGCGCATCCAGGCTCTCACGCTCGTAACGGATGTACGGAACACCCGCTCCTTGTGCGCCCGCCATCGCGTTTTTCGAGGCTTCCTCCGCAAAAGGGTGGCTCGCGTCAACGACACAGCGCACGCCCCTCTCCTGGATCAACTGCTGGATGTCGTCGGCAGTCAAGCGTCCGACCTGGACGGGCACACCGGCCTCCTCCATGCTTTTCGCTGCGTTGTCCGTTACGACGGTGGTCAGCAGATCGTAGCCGTTTTCCTTGATCAACAAGGCCAATTCACGCGCGTCGCTCGTTCCAGCCAATACGAGAATCATGCTGTGTCTCCTCCTACTTGGTTACGTGGTCATGCTTGTGGTCGTGTTTGTGATCATGGTCGTGATCATGATCGTGGTTATGGTTATGATCGTGAGCATGGTGATGATCGTGGTCATGGTTATGATCGTGGTCATGGTTATGATCGTGGTCATGGTGATGATCATGGTCATGGTGGTGATCGTGATCATGATGATGCCCGTGATGGTGGTGGTGATGTCCATGTCCGTGATCGTCATCATGGTGGTGGTGATGGTGGTCGATATGCTCCATCGCTGCCAGTCTGTACTGACAGGTGTCACAGTTCAGCTTCACTTCCCCGTGCAAAGCTTCCTCGACGCGATCCTTGAGCACTTCTTTCAGCAACGGGTGGAAACCGAAATACTCGGCCATCTCAAACTGGGCATCCGGATATTGCGCGCGGAACTTCTCCAGTTGATCGCTCATCCGTTTGATCAGCACACCTGTAAACAGGAAGTACGGCAGCAGCACGATGCGCTTGGCGCCAAGCTTCAGGCAGCGCTCCACTCCCTCGTCGTACAGCGGGTAGGTCACACCCATGAAAGCTGTCTCGACCAAAGGCGCCTTGTAACGCTCCCAGAAAAGGCGGGACATTTTGTAAATATCACTGTTGGCATCCGCGTCGCTGCTGCCGCGCCCGATGACGAGCACAGCCAGATCGTCGTAATCTTCACCGGAAGCAAAGCCCGCTTCTGCCATGCGTGTAGACAAAATGTTGATCACTTCTTCGTGAATGCCGATCGGACGACCGTAGATGAACTGTACGTGCGGGTGCAGCTCCTTCGCTTCGTCAATCGCCGCCGGGATGTGGATTTTCGCATGACCCGCAGAGAACAGGATGATCGGAATAACCGCTACCCGCGTCGCTCCTCTCGCTACACACGTATTCAATCCTTGCAGCATGTCTGGTCTGGCAAACTCGAGAAAGCACGTCTCGATAATCGGCACATCCAGCTCAGGCGCAAGGGAAGCGACAAACTGGCGAATCTCTTCGTTGCCTTCCGGGTCCTTGCTTCCATGTCCTACAAATAAAACCGCGTCCATTTCGTTTCCCCCTCGTTTTCGGTCAACTCCGCTATCTATTGATCGTCTGTCAATCTCCGCAAGCGGCGTTCTCGATTTCCGCTTTGGCAGGTTCGTACCAGGCATACCCCTCCAGCTCGCCTACCCTTTGGAAAAACTTGTGGAAGCGCTCATTCGGAAACGCCTCTTTTTTGAATCGGTTCACGATTCGCTCGACAAGCGGCACAATCGCCTCTTTATCAATGCCTTCCGCAACCGGAATGCCGGAATGCGCGTTACGTCCCACCGTTTTCGCGCCCAGGAACAAATCGAATTTGCCTTTGCGGAACACGATTCCGATATCCTCCTGAACAGCTCCATAGCAGGCCATTCCGCAGCCGTTAAAGCCGATTCTCAGCTCCTTGGGCATTTCCTTGCCACCCAGCCGCTGGTGCAGCTCCTCCGCGTACGGGATGCTGTCTTTTTTCTCGCCATCGCAAAAATCGCACGCCTTCACCTGCAACACATCCCCGATCGGGCTGAGGATAAGCCCCAGCTCGCGCAAACGGCTGGTCACGCTTTCCGGATCAGCAGTCGGCACACGCATGATGATCTGGTGGTGCGGGGTATATTCGATCTCGCCTTTTTCTCCTGCGACTTCGGCGATCGCCATCATCTGCATCGGCGTGATTTTTTTGTTGGCGACACCGGGACTGACGGCGAACTCAAAAATCATTTCCGGCTGAAACGATGAAGCCGTACGAACAGCGCTTGCTTGGGCAGGCTTCGTTTCGATGCCTTTTGCCGTATTGACGGCACTCAGCGCTTGCATGGCCCAATCGAGCGGCGAGCGCTCTGCCTGGGGAGCAACCGTTTGCGCTGCCTGTTCCACCGGAGGAGCTTCCAGGACAGCCGTACTCGTTGCACTTCCGGCTAGTCCGGCTTGACCAGCAGCCGACGGACTTTCCACATCAGTCGCCAGCACAGGTCGCTCACTTGCTGGCTCTACTGTCTTTGGGGCAGTCGTGCCCACGCTTTCGTCGCCTGCTTCCAATGACCACGGTTCATTTTCCACGCGCAGCCGTTGATGCGGCTTGAGCGGCTGTTCGTCTGCCGACAGCGTGTATTTGCGCTGGTAGCCGCGCGGCGTAATCATTTTGCCATCGTACACGAACGTCGAAGAGTTCCCGATGATGACCGTCGTCAACATGCCGATGTCGTGCTCCAGCATTTGCGCAAGTGTCGTCACCACGACCGTCTCGCGCTCGCGGTAGGCGCTTTTCACGATTCCGACAGGTGTATCAGGCGAACGGTATTGCAAAAGGATGCGCTGCGCCTCCACAATCTGGCGCGTGCGTCGACCGCTGCGCGGGTTGTACAAGGCGATGACGAAATCAGCCATCCCGGCTGCATCGATCCGTCTGGCAATCAGCTCCCACGGCGTCAAGTGGTCGCTCAAGCTGATCGTGCAGGCGTCATGCATGATCGGAGCACCGAGAATAGCGCCACAGGAGTTGATCGCCGAGATGCCCGGAACGATTTCGATCGGAACGCCAGTCGCCTCTGTCCAGCCTTTCTCGACCAGCACTTCGTAGACCAGACCCGCCATCCCGTAAACGCCGGAGTCTCCACTGGAGATCACCGCTACTTTTTTGCCTTCCTCTTCCGCTTGGCGCACGGCTTCGCGCGCACGCGTCACTTCCTCGGTCATCCCGGTGCTGACGATCTCCTGATTGGTCAAAAGTCCGCGGATCAAATCCACGTACGTCGAGTAACCGATAATGACGTCAGATTCTTGCAGGGCTTCCCGCGCACGCTTGGTGATATGTTCAAAACTTCCCGGGCCAAACCCGATCACAAACAACTTGCCGCTCATACGGCCCCTCCCCTTTCCATCGCATACGTGTCGCATGCAGGCGTTATATGGTCTTACTCTTACGGTGTCTTTTCGCTCATCATCCGGCTAGACAAGTGCCAGAGCTGCTGCAATCCCCGAACATAAAAGCAGGCACAGCAAGGAAGTGAGATACATCAGACGAATGGTTGCCGTGATATCGGCAGCAGCCAACGGCCGATGCGGGTCCCCGAGCCTTGCCCGATTGGACGGCACACCCTGGTAGTAGTTAAGACCCCCAAGCTGTACGCCAAGTGCGCCAGCCACCCCCGCTTCCGGCAATCCGCTGTTTGGACTTGGATGCAGGTGCGCGTCTCTTTTGATCATCGCCCAGCACTGTCTCCAGTCCAGTCGTTGCAGCCAGCTTGCCATGACCAAAAGCAGCGCGGTCAGGCGAGCGGGTATGTAATTCATCACGTCGTCAAAACGCGCGGACGCCCAGCCCAAGTTTTTGTACTTCTCATTTTTGTAGCCGACCATCGAATCAAGCGTGTTGGCCGCCCGATAAGCCATCGCCAGTGGCGCACCGCCCAATGCGGCGTAGATCAGCGGGGAAACAATCGCATCCACGATGTTTTCCGCTACCGTCTCCACCGCCCCCCGGCAAATTTCCGGCTCATCGAGCTGATCCGTGTCACGCCCTACAACCATCGACAAGGAGCTCCTTGCCGCCGCCATGTCATTTGCCAGCAGATGGCGGGCAATCTCCAGCCCAGCGTCCGCCAAGCCTTTTGTCGCGATCGTCGTGGAGATGAGCCAGGCTCCAACCACCCACGCGAGCAGTGGATGCACGAGAGCAGCCACCCACAAAATCAGCCAGACGGCGGCATAGCTGCCTGACACGATCAGGAGCGGAAACAGGATTCCCGCCAGCTTCAAATGCGATTCCCGCTTGACGACAGCGCGAATGACACGCTCCAGCCGCGTGATCCACCATCCGATGATCACCACCGGATGCGGCAAGCTGCGCGGGTCGCCTACCACCCGATCAATCAAGTATGCCGCGCACAATACCCACACTTCCGTCATGTTGTCCCTCTCTTTAGCTTCCCAGCCTTTGTCTGTGCCAGCGCTGCCCATCCCACTCCGCAAACAGCGCTTCTCCGTGCTTTAGCCCGTCTACTTGCCAGTATTGGCGCGGGTCTTTTGCAAGCCATGCCGCCTGAAACCAGCGAATCACTCCGCCGTGGGCAACCAATACGGTCGTTTCGTTTGGCTCCCGCTGTTGCCGATCCATCAGCTTGCACAACCAGCCGTCTACGCGGTGGCCCAGCGCTTGCAGGCTTTCCCCGTTGGGCGGACAGCAGTGAAAAGGATCGTCGTACCAGCGCGTAGCCCGCTCGCAATCCGCCTGCATCAGCTCGTCGTAGGTCAGCAGCTCCCAGTCGCCAAAAGACAGCTCCCGCAAAGCCGGAACAGAGATGATCGGCACATCCCATACGTCGGCCAGCGGTTGGGCCGTCTCCATGCACCGGAGCAAATCGCTGGCGTAGAGCGCATCAGGCCGTTCGATCTGGCGGGACAAGCGCTCTGCCAGTTCACTCGCCTGCCTTTTTCCATCTATGTTCAAAGGGACGTCGCTATGCCCGAGATATCTGTGTTCCCGATTGCTGTCAGTCTCGCCATGGCGTATCCAGACCCACCTCATAACCACCAACTCCCGACCAGTACAAGCAGCATGACCGCCTCGCTGCTCTCGATGACAGCCCCGTAGCAATCCCCGTTCAGCCCGCCCAGCTTGCGGGCAACCGAACGACAGAACAGCAGAGCGAACAAGCACGATCCAGCGATCGCCGCGACGACCTGCCAGCCGCCTGCCAGCCAGCCAACTGCGAGCAAAGCCACATAGCCGATGACGATCGCCCACAGCGACAATCCGGCGCTGATGCCTTTGCCGATCCCTTTATCCGCCGACAAGTACGGCCAGAGCCGAATGGCAAGCAGGACATGGGTCCGCGCCGCTGCGGGAACAAAAACGAGGAGCAGCCCCCAGCCTGGATGTGTCAGCTCTGTCAAAGCGCCCGCCTTGAGCAGCAGTAGCAAAAGCGCCGCCAGCACGCCAAAAGCACCCACGCGGCTGTCCTTCATGATCGCAAGCACTTGTTCTTTTGGCCTGCTGCTGCCCAATCCGTCCGCCAAATCCATCCAGCCGTCGAGATGCAGTCCGCCTGTGATGTACACCCAGACGATGAGCGTCAACACGGCGGCAAGCCACGGACTGAAGAGCGAAAGCCCTGCCTGGTGGACACCCCATAGCAAAATACCTATGACCAGCCCGACAGCCGGATACCAGTTGACGCTTTTTTTCCACGCCTCATCGGATGGGCGCAGCCACGGGACGGGAATCCGCGTAAAAAAGGCAATCGCGTGCCAAAATGCATTCATCCTTTGATCCTCCACGGGATTCCGGCCATTACCGCGTAGACGGCATCCGCCTGCCGTGCAGTCTGTTGATTGACATCCCCGAGCACATCGGCGAACCATCTGCCCAGCCGATTCATCGCCACTCCGCCCAAGCCGACCTCGCTGGTGACTGCGATCACTTTTTGCGGGGAGCGGCTGACGAGGGCAAGCCACGCCTCCAGTTCCTGCAAAAGCGCTTCGGTATGCTCCTGGCTGCGCCACTGCGCTTCCTCGACGCTCATCAGCCGATTGCTCACCCATGTCGACAAGCAATCAATCAGCACGACCCCGTAGCCTGATGCAACGCTCTCGTAGTCGCAAAGCCGCTCCCCTACCTCGACGCTTCCCCATTGACTTGGACGGCGCTCTTTGTGCCGCTCGATCCGCTGCTTCATCTCTTCGTCCCAGGCTTGCCCCGTTGCTACGTAAAGAACTCGCTCGCCAGCCTGTTCGGCCAGCTCTTCGGCAAAGCGGCTCTTGCCGGAGCGAACGCCGCCTGTCACCAACACCAGACTCAACGCTTGCCGCCCCTTTCATCCCGCACCTCGCGCAAGACCGCCATCAGGCGAGCATTTTCCGCACTTCCGCGAACCGCGATGCGCACGTCATGGGCAGTCAGTCCGGGATACATCGCGCAATTGCGGATCAGCACCCCTTTTTTGCCAAGCCATTCTTGCAACTGGGCCGCCGGCAGCTCCCCCGGCGAGCGAACGAGCAAGAAGTTCGCCTCTCCCGGCCACACTTGCCATCCCAGCTCCTTGCCGACGAAGTCGAGCAATTTGGCCCGCTCTTCGGCGATCAGGCTGCGGGTTTTTCGCTCGTACTCCTGCTCCATCAGGCACAGTTCCCCCGCCAAAAGGGCCAGCGCATTCACGCTCCAGCTCACTTGCTTTTGCCGCATGTTGGCGATCACGTCTGGATGGGCGATCGCGTATCCCAGACGCAGGCCGGGAATCGCATACATTTTCGTCATCGACCGCATCAAAATGACCCATGGAAAGCTCTCCAGGCGACTCGCCAGCGTAAACTGCCGTTCTTCCGCCACGAAATCGAGAAAAGCTTCGTCCACGACCAGCCAGGTGCCTGTCTCTGCCGCCCAGTCCGCCATTTGCAACAGCTCCTGCGGCTCGTACAAGATCCCGGTCGGGTTGTTCGGCGAGCCGACAAATACGAGATCAGCCTGTTCAAACAGCTTGTACAGCTCGGCGCGATCCGGCTTGTAGCCGTTCTCTGCTTTTCCGTAGCAACCAATGACACGCGCGCCAAACTGCTCGGAAAGCTCTGCATATTCCGAAAAGCACGGATACACGACGCCGACTGTCTCTGGTTGCAGCCCGAGAATCGCCAAAGCCATCGCTTCCGCCGCTCCATTGGCTGGCAAAAGATATGCTTCCGGCAGTCCGAGACGCTTCGCCAGCGCCTTGCGAAACTCGCGGTGTCCCGGGTCCGGATAGCGCAACACCGCAGACAGCGAATCCAGCAGCATGTCCCTGACCCGTTCCGGCATGCCGAGCGGATTGATATTGGCGCTGAAATCGAGAAACTCTCCAGGCTTTACGCCAAAGCGTTGCGAGGCGGTCAGCAAGTCGCCACCGTGACCATACGTTTCCAGCACGTTCATTAAAATTCTACCCCCAGCACTGCTGGTATTCCTTCGTCATAGTAATGCTTGAGCGGCTTCATTTCTGTCACCAGATCAGCCATGTCCATCACTTCCTGCTTGGCGCTCCGCCCCGTCACGACCAGATGCACATGGCTCGGCCTGTTTTGAATCGCTTCCAAAACATCCGAAAGCGGCAGCACATCGTCAATGGGAAAACGGTCGATCGCCAGCGCGTTGTTCAGCTCGTCCAAAATCACGACGTCATACGCTCCCGAAGACAGCGTTTCCCGGGCAAAAGTCCACGCCTCCTTGAGCGCTTCCCGATGCTCCTCTGGCGTCTTCGTCCACGTAAAGCCTACGCCCTTTTGCACGATCTCGATGCCGAGCTTGTCAAAAATGATTTTCTCTCCATACGTCCGCTCAGGCGACTTGATGAACTGAATCATAATCACCTTTTTCCCCCGCCCGGTCGCCCGTACAGCCAGGCCCACCGCTGCTGTCGTCTTTCCTTTTCCGTCTCCGGTATAGACCAAAAACAGTCCACGTTTATTGCTCACAACGCACACCCCCAGATTGAAGTGAAGACCTTGCTGTCATTTTGACCCTACATACTTTTCAGGGCCCCCGTCAGTTACCTAAAAAAGGATAGTTTTCTCCAGCCCTTTTCAGGTACTTTTCGGGGACCCCATTGTCCAGTCCAAAAAGTGTCAGCGATTGCTTGTCAGGCGCACAAAAAAACGCTTTGTTTTCCAAAATCTAGAAGGAAAACAAAGCGCGGATAGCTGACAAAAACAATCCTCACCTCTTCCTTTGACCCGAAGGAAAACAGTGCATACACCAAAACAGGCAGGTTTCCTGGCTCAAGGATCATCACTCTTCTTCTCCTTCCCGCCTCGTAGTGGGGCAGTGGATGGCGCCGTTGCCAGGAAGAAGAGCTACTCTTTTACAGTGGCGGGACCGCGTTGGCATTTCACCAAACTTCCCTTTTAACCCTGTCTTTCACGAAATAAGCACTCGCAAAAACACAAGGACCTGTTTTCTATCCTATTCAAATGTCGTTCATTCATTTCAATAACACTCACTTGTTTTAATAATAGCAAATGCTACCGTGGATTCAAGCAAAAGCTGCAAATCGGAGAGGGAAAATGGAAAAACACGGAAAATCCGAGGGAGCGATTCTTGCAAACAACGAAAAAAGCCAGCCTGAGCTGACTTTTAAACTTCCCATCATTAACCAGCGAGGAAATCAGCCAAGATCACTTCCATGTCAAACGGGGTAATCCCCTCTTCCATGGAAAAAACCGTGTCTGCTTCCTCCATCCGGTCGGTAATCGTCCCTCTCGCCTGTGCGTGCAGGGTGAACAGCTCGTGCAAGGTCGGTTTCACAAGTGTCGTCAGCGCGCGGCCCATCCATTCGATGCCGCCGCCATTTGCCTCTACGTTGTTGACAAAGCGCGGATGCGAACGCAGCGCGATGTCCGTCCAAATGACTTTTCGCTCTGCCAGATCGAGAATGACCGGGAGGCAGATCGTCGAACGGGCAGCGATGTCGGCTTTATCCTGAACTGTCAACGGTTCAAAAACTTCGCCGGACTCGGGCTGACTGCGGATCATCCAGCCTGCGAAGCACTCCGGCAAATCGCAATACGGCTGGCTCGTAAACGAGTTCAGTGACATCACGACATAGCGCCCGCCGTATCGAAGCACTGACTCGATATCGACATCGATGAACTCGCACGCTCCGTTCGGCGCCTGTACGACATCGCCGCTATGGCAGGCGCGATACTTCGCGGACCGCAAATTGGTGTAGGACACATGCTCCATGTACGTCCACTTCTCGTCATACAGGACAGCGGACAAATCGATATCTACCCGCCCGGTAGGGACATCGTTGACGATCCCTTCCTTCCACCAGGTGAAAAAGCGGATCGTGCTCCCCTCGGGGATCGGCAGTCTGGAGCCGCGCGCTATCGTGCGCAACGCCTTGCTTGCCGATCTTTGGGAAAAAGGCACCAGTTGCTCGTGCAATTGCGGGTCGATATAAACTTTTCCGAGAGTAGGCAAGGCAGAAAAGCGCCGAATCAATACCTCGCGACATATCCCGGCTGCACGCGCGCGCTGTTCATCCGCCAGCTGCGGAAGCATATTGGGGATCGCCTGTACTTTTGCCACTTCTCCTTTTGGAAAGAACGTTCGCCACTCACCGTATCGCTCCCGCTTGTCAAAGTGATTCATCACCTGCAAAAGGACGGGGGTCGATACAGAAGTCGCTATCTGCTCAAAGGAGCGCAACACCTGATCGCCCGCTTCCGTCAAGCGGAGCATGTGATCCAGCCGTCGGGCAAATTCACCTGGCCGTTGCATCAGCAATCTGGTCGCTTCTTTTATATCGCACGCCAGGATCGCCAGCTCGACCTGACTGTTGAAAGTCTCGATGCGCCGATTGTTGCGCAAAATATCAAACGCTTCCGCTGCCCGCGGATAACGGTCTTTGTATTCAAAAGGATGCAAAATCTCCCCGAGGCGAATCCAGCGGTTTTTATAGCGCTGCATGTCTTCCGCCAGGTTCGGGCTTGCTTCCAGCAATCGAAGCAACAGCCTGCGCTCGGCCCGTCTGAACTTGCGAAACTTCGCAGGGGCAGCCAGGCTGACATCCCCGTCGGACAGAGCCGTCGCCAGTCGCAGAACATCTGTTGACGTCTTGCAATACTTCGCAAAAAAGTCAGGCGGCATTTTGTCGGCCCGAAGCAACACGCTCGCCACGACAGCGGCATTTTCCTTGTGCGGGATTTCCGGCGGCAAAGCTTCCGCAATCCCTTTGCAACCGTGAATCAAGCCTTTCAAGTCTTCCTTGTCCTGAGCGGAGAGCGAGCTGTTCGCCCGCAGCATGTTCATGCCTATTTGCAGCAGCTCTTCGTCCGTTCCCAGTTGAATCACTTTCAAACGGGATTCTTTCAGGAGCGGCAGCCGCTTTTTCACTTCATGCACGGGAAGCTGCCACGTCAAGTAATGGATAATCGCCTGGAGGTACAGTTCCCCGTCGCTCGCTTCCATGACCTGGCGCGGGAAATTCGGATAAAAAGGCTTGAAGCGCCTGGAGGCACCGACCATGTCTTTTAAAACTCTCACTACCTCCGAGTAGAGCGGGAAAAATTCCGCTTCGGACAGCGTGCGGATTCGCTCGATCAGCTCCAGGGAAAACGTGTAGCCCAAGCTCTCCATATTGCGCAAGGCCGCAGCCAAGTAAGAGACAGGCAATTCATGCTGTCCCGCTTTCACAATCAGTTTGTTTTTCCGGCGAAGGTAGATTTGATTTTTCATCGGCAGCAATAAAAAAAATCAGGAAAGCAGTACCCCTAATATCCAAGTTGAGTAGAAGGAAGGTGTACAATAGCCTGATTTTTTTGTTCCTTTTGTCATTTTTATACATATTATCCTGTTTGCCATAGGTTGTAAAGGCTCTCCCGAAAAATAGGAGTTTCTTCACAGGCGGTCTGTTTGGCCTTGCATCCTTTCGATCAGGCACTGGAAAACAACCCCATAGTACAATAAGACAGCACCTGCCTGAAATGAAAAACATTGAGGACATGACAGATGAAAAAAATTCAGCAAATCATGGCGCTGGCTGTACTGCAAAGCGCTGTTTCCTTCGGCACTCCTGTCTGCGCACAGCCCGTCGACGTCACGGTAAACGGGCAAGCTGTCGCCTTTCCCGACGTCCAGCCGTATGTAGACGCACGCTCGCAACGTACGCTGGTGCCCGTCAGATTCGTGGCTGAAAAGCTCGGGCTGCGCACGCAATGGGATGCAAAAACCGGACAGGTTACGCTGCAAAACGCGACAACCACGATCAGGCTGACGGTCGGTCAAAGCATTGCGCACGTGAACGGCAAGCAAGTCCAGCTGGATACGGCGGCTGCGCTCCGCAATGGCCGGACAATGGTGCCGCTCCGTTTTATCAGCGAATCATTTGACGCCCGGATCGATTGGAACGCCGAGCGCAATCTGATTGTTATCGCGACAGCCGCTCCAAAGCAGCACAGCACGTGGCTGTGGGATGCGTCCTTGCTTTTGAGCGGTCAGGAACAGGAGCGAATGATTGAATTTGCCGCGGAACAGCAAGTGACGAGCATTTACTTGCAAATCGACAAGGACATTCCGCAAGCTGTATACCAATCGTTCATGCAAAAAGCGCAAAAAAGGCAAATCAAAGTAGAAGCATTGAACGGCCGCCCCGGATGGGCTTTTCCTTCCGGCCACAGCCAGATCGAGGCTTTTATCGACTGGGTCGAAGCCTACAATGCGGCTGTCGCCCCTGAGGAGAGGTTTTCCGGGCTGCATTTTGACATTGAACCGTACGTGCTTCCCGAATGGAAAAGCGATCAGACACGGGTCGTCAGCAACTGGATGGACAGCATACGCCTGATCGAGCGCAGAACAAAAGCGAACGGTCTGCGGCTTACGCTGGACATTCCTTTTTGGCTGCATCAGGTCAAGGTTCCCGACACCCGCTACAGTTTGAGTGCGTGGATGCTGGAAAAAGCCGATGCGGTGGTCATCATGGATTACCGCAACTCCGCTTTGGGCAATGACGGAATCATCGCCAATGCCCAGCCGATTTTGCGGGAAGCGGGCACATTGGGCAAGCAGGTCATCGTCGGAATCGAAACCGCCCCCAGCGCGGAAGGTGCCCATACGACTTTTCATTCGCTGCCGACACATGTGCTGAAAACAGAGCTTCAGCTCGCCAAGGAAAAGCTCGCTCAGCACGCAAGCTACGCAGGCTTTGCCATTCATGACTACAACCACTGGACGAAACTAAAGCAAGACAGCTTCTGAGTGTCCGGGCTGCTCGGGCTCGGGATACGGGAACAAATCCGCTACCCGCACGCTCTGGCCGCTTTCATTCGTGTAGACGACATGCTCGCGCGTAAAATCACGCGGGCTTTCCAGTCCACAGGCTGCGGCGAGCGAAAACAAGCCTTCGCGCAACTGCAAAATGTAGTTCATGACCCGCCACTGCTTTTCTTCCGGGGCGAGCGCCTCCTGGTATTTGGCGTCCGTGGTCGTAATTCCGGTCGGACACTTGCCTGTATGGCATTGCATCGCCATGATGCAGCCGTTCGCCATCATGAAGCCGCGCGCGGAGTTGACAGCGTCCGCCCCTAAGGCGAGAGCAATCGCCACTTTGTCAGGCGTGATCAGCTTGCCGGACGCAAAAATTTTGAAGCGGTCACGCACGCCGAATGTCCGCGCCACATCGTCGAGGATGAGCAGCGCAGGATAGAGCGGCAGCCCCATCCCGTCCGCCATCGCTTTGAAAGTCGCGCCAGAACCTCCCTCCGAGCCGTCAACCGTAATGAAATCGGGGTAAATATCCAGCTCGGTCATTTTGGCGAACAGCGGCTCCAGCCTTTTGGCGTCACCGACGACGATTTTAATTCCCACTGGTTTTCCGCCCGCTTCCTGCAACGTGCCGACAAACCGGAGAGCTTCCTCTGGTTTGGTCAGAAACGCAAAACGGTTGGGGGAATTGACCGTTTTGCCCACAGGCACCAGCCGCGCTGCCGCCACCTTTTCTGTCACCTTGGAGCCTTCGAGATGGCCGCCCCGTATTTTTGCCCCTTGATGAAATTTCAGTTCAAACGCTTTGATCGCAGGCTGACTCGCCTTGCGCTTGTATTCCTCGATCGAGAATCGCCCTTCGTCATCGCGGTATCCGAACATGCCTGGCCCGATCTGTGCGACGATATCCGCGCCTGTAGCGAGGTGGACTTCCGCCACGCCCCCTTCTCCTGTGTTGATCCAGGAGCCGCCCGCCATTTTGGCTCCGCTTCCCGTAGACAAAATGTAGTTTTCTCCGACCGCCCCGTACGATGTGGCAGATGCCCCGAACATGCCTTTGAGCCGCCACGGGTGTTCGCGGCGCTCTCCCACGACAATCGCATCCTGATCAGCCAGCAGCCACGGCTTCACTTGTTCCTCGATGAACTTTTCCTGGCGAGTGAACAGGCCCTCATCTGTAATCACGTACTTTTTGCCCACAAGCACTTGCTCGTTGTCTACCCGCAGCTCGCTCGTCAGCTTGGGAAACATGGCGTTGGACAAGTAAAAGCCCGGCTTTTCGTAATCTCGTCTGCCGCCAAACGAGATGAGATCCGTGCGGTATTTCGCCGCGTAGACCAACCCGACGAAATCAGCGCGGGAAAACGGTCTGCCGTCTGTGTCGTTGTCAAACCAGTATTGGCGAAATTCCGGCCCGAGCTTTTCCAGCAAATAGCGCACCCAGCCCAAAAACGGGTGCGAGCGGATAATCGAATGCTTCGGCTGTTTGGACAAGGCGTACATATATCCGAAAAAGACAAGCGGCGGCAGTACCACCACCACGAGCACTATGATCAAAAGTATCGACTGCATCTTGTTTCCCCTCCGGCATTGAGCATCTTCGTTCATTAGGATGCTACCTGATCCTTCCTCTCATACAGTACGGCGGTTTAGGGCAATTCCGCTCCTGTTTTTGTGCAAAATATTATTTAAAGTAACTTTCAAATGATATTGATTATAAATATCATTCATGATAATTTGATAGCAGAACCATACATCATGCCTACAGAAACGAGGAGATTCTCGATGAGCGCACGCATTGGACTTCCCGCACCCGATTTTACGATGGACACCGTGACGTTTGACAACGGCTTCCCTGTTCCGAAAAGCTTGGTCGATTACCGCGGCAAGTGGCTGCTGCTATTTTTTTATCCATTTGATTTTTCCAAAGTATGCCCGACCGAAATTCTCAGTCTCAATCGCCGAATTGACGAGTTCCGTGAGCTGAACGTCGAAGTGCTCGGCGTCAGCGGAGACAGTGTGCATACGCACAAAGCCTGGATGAGAGCAAGCGACGGAATCGGGCCGCTGTCGTTCCCGCTGGCTTCTGATTACAGCAAAGAAGCGACCAACAGCTACGGCGTGCTCGATGAAGCGACCAAAGCACCCCTGCGGGCGAGCTTCATCATTGACCCGGAAGGCATCTTGCAGTATGCGGTTGTCTCCAACTCCAAAGTGGGCCGAAGCGTAGATGAGACATTGCGGGTCATTGAAGCTTTGCAATCCGGCGGCCTGTGTCCGATGGACTGGAAGCCAGGGCAAAAAACGATCTCTTAACAGGCATACAGCAACTGACAGGCAACGAAAAACCTCGACCGAATGAGCTGGTTGACAGCTCCGGTCGAGGTTTCTTTTTGGCGAACAAACAGCCTAATCGTACTTCTCGTCGTCCACGCGTATTTGCCCGTCCACGATCAGCTCCAGCTCCGTTTCGAAGTTCAGCACGATTTCGCCCGGCATCTGGTCGGCGACCTCTGCCAAATCGGGAAGCAGCAGCGCGTCTTCCAGCGATTCGGGCTTTGCTGGCAGCTCATTGAACCAGCCGCGAATCGCATCCATCAGCTTGTAAAACGACGCCTCGAACTGGTTGGCGTCATCTTCGGCGTCATCCTCATGGCTTCTTTTCATCCGCTCCCACGCATCCAGCGTCTGGCGCAGTGCTTTTTCGATCGTCGCGTCCATGCTCCGCCCTCCTTTTCGCTCCTGTATTCTTCCTAGCTAGTATGACCGCTTTCGCTGCCCTTTTCCAGCCTTTCCGGCACCTCCGCTTTCGGATGAAGTCCCTTCCATTTTTTATAATCGTTGCGATTTTTGACACCTTTTATAGCCCGTTTGAGTCATACGCAAATGAATCGGGACTGCTATCCTAGTCTTAGCTGGCAGCCCCTTCCCTCAGGAGGAATTATCGAGAGCTCTCATTACAAAGGGGGGAACGTACCCTGACTCGTACTAGGAACAAAAAAATGGCGCTTCGCCAACTGCTGTCTGCTTCCCTGGCAATCGCGCTTGTCATGCCTGCTGCCCTCACAGCGCTGGCGGAAGAGTCCGCAGACTCCTTGCAAGCACAGATCGACCGGGCGGCATCAGGCGAAACTATCACGATACCGGAAGGCAAATACGAAGGGCCGATTCGCATTACGAAGCCGCTCAAACTGGTGGCAGACGGAGACGTCAAGCTGACCAACCCGAGCGAGGAAGCTGCCTTGATCATCGCGGCAGACGACGTTACCTTGCAAGGCATTACGGTGGTGGACAGGAGAATCAACAGCGAGGACGCCTCGATTATCGTCAAGGGCAACCGCAATCTGCTGGAAAAAGTCACCGTGGATACGATGGGAACAGGAGTTCAGTTGCGAGGGGCCAACTCCAATACGCTGCACAAAGTTTTCGTCATCGGCAAGGTAAAAGACAGGGGCAGTACGAGTGATGCCGGCCACGATCACAGCGCTCATCTGTCCAAAAGCCAAAGCAAGCCAAAGGTGACGGTTCAGGCTCAAAAAGGAAACGGCATCGACCTGTACGACTCGAATGACAATCGGCTGACCGACAATCAGGTGACGAACGTCTTTGACGGAATCTACCTGGAGAAAAGCAGCGGCAATCAACTGGAGCAAAACTGGGTGGAAAAGTCGCGCTACGGCTATCACCTGATGGGCACCACGAATACAACTTTGAAAAACAATACCGGCAGCGAAAATGTGACGGGCGCCATGCTGATGGAAACAAGCGAAGCCACAGTCATCGGGAACCAATTTTTGAAGCAGCAGAAAAACCCGAACTCCCAAGGCATTTTGCTGTACGATGTGCAAAATTCGCTCATCACGGACAACCGCATCGAAGGGAACCGGGTCGGACTGTACCTGGAGCGCTCGACCGGGATTACCGTCAAAGGCAATCAGCTGGCGCTCAATTTCGTCGGGATGCAGCTCACGTCCTCTTCGCAAAACACGTGGACGAACAACCAGTTCATCTCCAATGTCATCGCGGCGCAAGCCCAGGACAGCGCCACTGACAACATAAACGGCAACTATTGGGACAACTTGCTCGGTCTTGACGTAGACGGCGATCATATCAGCGATCTGCCGTACGAAATGAACCCGTTTTACCTCGGCCTGACTGACGCCGTTCCCGCCTATCAGCTGTTTTTCCAGTCGCCGGGCTTCGTGTTTCTGGAAAATTTGTTCACAAACGGCGCAGGCAGTCCGATTCGGGACAACTCGCCGCTGATGCCGACATCCGCTGTCTTGGCAGCCGATGCCCAAACGACCAGCGGCTGGGGTGCTGGCATACTTGGCCTCATTCTTTTACTGGGAAGCTGTACATTCATATACGTAGGAGTGAAGAAATCATGATGAAATTGAAAAAATGGGTAACCACACTGGGAGCAATCGCAGGAATCAGCCTGCTCATGGTCGGCTGCGGAAAAGAAGAAGCACAGCCTGTAGACATCGCGGAAGGCGTAGACAAATGTGACCTCTGCCACATGCACGTGCCGAACGACCACAACGCAACAGAAATCATTTTGAAAGACGGCAAAGCGCTGAAGTTCGACGATATCGGCTGCTTGCATGAATGGACGAAAGAACACGGAACAGACGAAGTCGCCATGCAATACGTTCGCGACTACTATACGGCAGAGTGGACAAAAGCCGATACGGCAACTTTTGCCTACGACAAAGAATTTAAAACGCCAATGAGCTACGGCATCTACTCGTTTAAAGACAAAGCGGAAGCGGACAAATTCGTGGCGGAACAAAAGAAAGGCGTCGTCATGAACGCGGAAGGTCTGAAAAGCCACACGTGGGAACGCAGCATGAGCGAACACATGAAAAAAGACGGACATTCTTCGGGCGGACATCAATCGGGCGGTACGGAGAGCACTCCTGCCCCAGCACACGGCAATGGCACAAGCACGCCAACGACTACACACCACTAATACCACGAATAGAGGAAGTGGCGAGCCTTGCACATCAATCTGATTGCGAAAAGGGAAGTGAAGGTAGGTTTCCGCAATCCATGGGCCTACTCTTTCATGGCTCTGTTTTCCCTGTTTAGCCTGGGGCTGCTGGTGATCCAGTCGCAGTCCTACATGAAAGGCTACACGTATACGACAGGCACCATGCTCAATCTGATTTTGTATTTGCTGCCGCTGATGACGATGCTCCTCTCCTCTTTCTCCCTGACTGCGGAGAAAGAGGAAGGTAGCTGGCAACTGCTCTCGACCTACGCGATGACGACCTCGTCGTTTCTCATCGGCAAATACGTCGGCCAGGCGCTCGTCCTGATTGCCATCGTCAGCTTTGGCTACGGCATCTCCGGGGTGGCTGGACTTTTGCTCGGCAAAAGCTTTGCCTTTTCCACCCTGCTGTTCCTGCTCGTCTTCTCGATTTGTCTGATCCTTTTATTTTTAGGAATCGCCATGCTGATTGGCGCTCTGTGCCGGAATCGCTGGCAAGCTTTGACCATGGGCGTCAGCATCTGGTTTTTCTACATTTTGGCCTGGCCGACGCTGTTGATTTCCTTGCTCAGCTTCGTGCCGTACACATGGATCAAGCCCTTGCTGCAAATCGTGACTTTTTTCAATCCAGCTGAATTTGTCCGCGTCTATTCTGTGACCCGGCTTGGCGGCGGTGCCATTTTCGGGCCGGAATACTACAAGTGGATTTACTGGATCGACTCGGCGCTCGGCGACGTTTGCTTCGTCGCACTCTGTCTGCTGTGGATTAGCGCTACGCTGTTTATCGCTACCCGGGCATGGGAAAGGAGATAACACGATGCAAACATTCGGCCTTACCGTCGATCAGGTAAGCAAGACGATCAACGACAAAACGATTGTCCATCCTTTCAGCCTGCGCATCGAGCCTGGCGAAGTGGTCGCTCTGTGCGGCGGAAACGGAGCGGGAAAAAGCACGATCCTGCGCATGCTGGTAGGCATTCTCCGTCCCACTACAGGCACGATTCAGCTCAACGGCATGAGCTGGGAGGAGCAGCGCGTCGACTATTTGCAGCAGATTGGCTACATGCCTGATCATTTCTCCTTCACCGCTGGTCTGACTGCACGCGAGACATTGGAGTTTTACGCAGCGTTGCGCAATCGGACCGCAGAAGATGCCGACAGGATGCTGAAAGCCGTCGGTCTGCACGATGCCCGCAACAAGCGCGTTTCGCATTTTTCCAAAGGCATGCAGCAACGCCTGCTGTTTGCCCAGGCGATCCTGGCAAAACCGGCCTTGGTCGTCCTGGACGAGCCGACAAACGGCCTCGACCCTTACTGGATGGACGCCTTCGTCGATCTCGTGCGCGAGCTGCGCCTGGCGGGACAGTCGGTCATCTTCTCCACTCACCAGCTTCAAGTAGCTGACGCCGTGGCTGACCGCGCGATTTTCCTCATGAACGGACAAATCGTCCGCGACGACACGATTGATCAGTACCAGGAGCAGTACGGCAATGTCGGGCTGTACGGTGCGTTCGCGGAGCTGGTGTCTCGGGCGCATTCATAGCCAAAGAAGAACATACAGTCAGACATGATAGTGACACCGCTGTTCATTCGCAGCTATCGTCCAAACGCAAGAAGCCAGTCAACGGTTGATCCCGCCGACTGACTTCTTTTTTTTCAGGCTAAGCTTTAACATGCGATAACAGTTGCGAATAATCATCGTACGATAGCTGACTTCCATCCCCATAATGCTTTCGTTCTGCCTCGACAAGTCTCTCTTGCGGATTGTCAGCGGTAGCAGCCCACTCCCTGATATAATTCCTTAACCGATCGGAAAACTGCAATCCGCGTGTCTTGTGAATCTTCCAAGCGCGAACAACATTAACCTCTGGAGTAGGGTTTTTCCATACGACCTCATCATCAAGCAAAATATCAAGCACTCTGCTATTTATCGCTTCCATGAAATAAGTGCAATCAAGGTTCTGCCATTGCAAATGAAAACTTACTGCATCGAAATTGAAAAAGACCCCTTTAGATATATTCTCAAAGTTCGGCGCTAATAAGCGTTCGCGAAAAGCCCAATTGCTTTGGATTCCCCATATGTCGAATTCAATGCCGTCAACCTTAAGCTTATATCCCCCGAACCGATTTTGTTTATAGGAAAAGCTGGAAAAAGCTTCGGCAAACCTCGTATCAGGAGCATCCACAATTATGTCATAATCCCGTGGTGTTCTGCTCTCAGCCAGATCCCGTACAGCCCCACCAATCAAAATCAAATTACCGTAGGAGCTAAGGTCATGTAGCAAGCGGTCTACTTGTGGGCTGACTTCTCTTAACAGTTCAATCCTTTTTAGGATCATGCCTGTCTGATTGTAGTCTTCGTGAGCGCATCTCCATGCACTGCCCATAAGTAGCCCTCCTTACAATTTGATGCCTGATAGCTTTTGATACAATTCTAACGCATAAGTGTCAGTCATGCCACAAACAAAATCCGTCACTAGCAATAACCGATCATACAAACTTGGCTGTTTATCAACTTGCAGCGAAAAGGGGTAGCGCTGCATGAGATAGCGATAATTATCAGAGATCAGCATGAAATTCTTGCCTTTTTCGGAGTAGGCAAATTCATCATTGATTTTGAAAATATTCTTCTCCAGTTCAGCTAGCTGGTAGATGCTATCTGTACTCACTGAGCAAACGAATATTTCCAGCAATCCGCGAATCACCTTTCCCCCTACCAACTCGCGTGTAATAATGTCCCGATTCGGAAAAATATAATTCTCTGCAAGCGCTCGGAAAGCTTCCCGAACCTTCGCTGCTGACGAATTTTCCAAAATCTCCTCATCAAAGTCGCCGTTCAAGATGCGGTCATGCAATTTGAGGAAGCTTTCCACTACTCCATGAATCATGGCTCCCTGCGCCTTAATCCGCAGCTTTTGCACCGCATTGTCTAAACGGTCTGAACGCCGCTCCTCTGTATTTTGTTTAAAGTCACTTACAAAGGAATCGAGAAGCTTTCTATCGTCTTCTGTTTTGAAAAATTCTGCGAACACATCTGTAATGATCGAATAGTCCAATACTTTCTTTTTGCACCCATCTTCAATATCCGCTGCTGAGTAGGCAATATCATCGGCCGCCTCCAACAAAAACGTGACAGGATGGCGTTTATCCATAATTCCGGTATATTGGCGAACTAGCTCAAAACGTTCCTGCTCCGAAGTCATGTATCCAAATTTTTTGTAAGAAACGCCGAGATCTTGTGCTTTGCGCTCTGCTCTGCTTTTGTTCCCTTCCAACGAAGAACGGGGATATTTCAAAATGCTTGCCAAAGAAGCGGCGCTTAGATTGTAGCTATATTCATCCACTAATCCATTCAGCTTGGTCAACAGGCGGAACGATTGCGCATTTCCTTCGAAGTGTTCAAAATCAGCCTGCATCTGCTTTGCATACTGCGAATTCCCCTCAGCCAGTTGCCTGAGATTTTTTTCGTTTTCAAACCAATCCCGAAAGAAAGTTTGAATCGCTGCTTCCCCAAAATGACCAAATGGCGGATTACCCAAATCATGCACAAGACCAGCAACGGCCAATAGCGCGCTCAGTTTTCCAACAGACTCCTCTTTAAATGCCTGCGGTTTTCGTGTCGAAAGATACTTTTCCACACTGATGCCCAGTGATCGACCAATTGTCGCCACTTCATGAGAATGTGTTAAGCGAGTGCGCACAAAGTCACTGTTATCAAGAGGGAAAACTTGCGCTTTATCTTGTAATCTGCGAACTGCTGAGCTAATAATCAATCGGCTATAATCATCATCAAAGTCATTTCGCAAATCGTATTCATTATCCTTTGTGCGATCTTTTACCTGTCGATCTCGCAAGCGAACTCCGCTCAATAGTTGTTCCCACTGCATTAATGTGCTGTTCTGCATCTACTCATCCCTCCCTTCTCTATTTTACTACACAAAAACGCATTATTTGGTATTTTTGTCTCTTTATACAAACAAAAAAACATTACTTTTTTCCTAAAAATCAACTAGAGTTACCTACTCTTCCGTTCGTTTGTTCTTATCCTCGCTTACTCAAATCGCCTTCGCTTCCATATAAAAAACAGATAAAAACTTTTTCACGCTGATGCGGCATTTTGTCGTCTTTTCTCCGGCTTCCAGCTCCTGCATCCGTTGGCGAATTTCCTGGAAGTCAAACAAGCGCGGGGCAAAATGCTCAAAAGTCGGGTTCGCGTAATCCGTCAAACCGAGCGAGGACAAATGCGTAAACGCTTGCAACACCATGCGGCGAATCCGCTGCTCCATCGCCCGTACCTCTTTGGTCAACGCCTGCTCGTCGAGGCTGCCGTGCAACTTGAGCAAAATTTGCGTGTACAGCTCCTTCAGTTGCAAATCCCGCAGTTTGTCCACTTCCCGATCGTTTTGCGCCAGCCAGCCCATGATGACGAGCAAATCGTGCGCCCCCGCCTCGCTTGCGATCCCGAGCTGCAACAACAGTTGTCTCGCTTTTTGCGCCAGGCCCTCCTCGTCGGAGGAATGAGCTTTCAGCCCGCCCGTCGGCTGCTCTTTTCCTTTGACATCAAGAATTTGCAACGACTTGCGGATAGATTGCAAAGAGGCTTCCAGCGTCAAGTAATCAGACACCCTTTTGAGCACTGCGATGACCTCCAGGCGGTTGATCGGCTTCTGGATAAACGTATCAATCCCCTGCAAATAAGCCTCTCCGATCATCTCCTTGTTCTCCACCTGAGAAACCATGATGAACCGGCCCGCGAACCCTTCCGCTTGCAACTTCTTGATCGTCTGGATGCCATCCAGCCCAGGCATGAGCAAATCGATCAGGACGACATCTACTCCGTAAAGCTGATCGATGGAGACACAGTTGCCATCGCTTGCCTGGCCGACGATCTCGCCCAGGCCGCTGTCCGCTATGATTCGCTCCAGCATGCGCCGCACTACGGCATCGTCTTCAATCAAAAAGAAACGTATCATCGGTTACCCTCCCTCCCCTCTCAGCAATTGATGAGTCGGAATCCGCACTTCAAAATGAGTCCACTCTCCCAGATCGCGCAAAATGTGCAACTGCCCCTGCAAGCTCTGCACGATGCCTCTAGCATGTGTCAGGCCAATCCCGGTGGATGCGTTGCCCTGCGCGTCGTATTTCGTCGTATAGCCCGGTTCAAACACCCACTCCCGTTCATCCTGCGAGATTCCCGGCCCGGTATCCAGCACCTGAAAGACGATTTGCCGCCCTTCCAGTCTGACGTTCAATTCAATTTTACCCGATCCGTCGATTGCTTCTACGGCATTCGCCACCAAATTGTTCAGCACAGACAACAGCGCATAAATTTGATTGGTCGCCAGGCTGACCTGACAGCTCCAGGCAAATTCGATTTCTTTTCCGAGCATCTCCGCATACTTCTGATTCGCTCGCATCACCAGCTCGCACAATTCGCCGACAGGCATCTGGGGAGCCAGTCCCTCCTGATTGATCAGCTTGGAAATACCTGCGAGAATGCGCTGCGAGTCTTTTTTTACCTCGTGCACATGCTCGGCAATCGTCAAAGCCGTAGGAGATTCGGCATGCTGCGACGTCAGCAGCCGCCTGTACAACCGATAGCTTTCACGGGTGATGTCCTCCAGTTGCGTCATCGATTTGCGCAAGTAAAACGCCTCTTCGTAAAGCTCGGTATTGATCATCCGCAGCCGTTCCAGCTCTTGCTGGCGCACCTCGCCTACCGCCCGAATTTGCCGGATCGAGACGCTGTTGTACAGACCGACAGCGAAAAAGCTGCGCAATACGCCGAAGAACAAGAGCATGAAAAAGCCTTGCCACGTAAGCGGCGGAAAACCGTTCAAAAACTCGCGCACCTGCAATTCGACCAGATTGGAAGCAAAGTCGACAGAAGCTCCGATCAGCCCCATTTTCAGCGGAAATTCCACGTAGTTTCTTGCCCGCAGCACCCGGAACAAAATGGCAAAGCTGAAATAGTAAAACGCAGAGGGAAGGTGATCATACACACTTTCCAGCCACGGGCCGTAGCCCATGAGCATGTCCATGCCGACCCGAAAGCCGAGGATGAACGTCCCGGTTAAAAAGCCTGTCGTGATCACAGGTACGGAAGAAAACCAGAGCAAACCGAAAGAAAAAGCAGCAATCCCCAGCGAGAAGCGAAACGATCCTCCAAGTGGATTGACCTTCATCTCTCCGAAAAAGGCCGTTGCCAGCATAATAATCATGAGGACCAACAGGCGCTCGCGCATAGATTCCCCCCTTTCCTACGCAAAAAGATCTCCCATTCCTATTTTACTAAGAACTGGAGATCCGAACAGATGCTTTTGCATCAGGCGTGTTTGTTTTCAAGTCGTTTGGACACGATCGACAAGGCGTAATTGACGACGAAGTACATGACCGCTACCAGCAGGAAGGTCGGGATCACGTAGTTGACGTTGCGCCCGTTGATGATTTGCGCGTGGTTCATCAGCTCTGGCAGGGCGATTACGACGGCGAGCGACGTGTCTTTCAGCAGCGAGATGAACTGGCTGACGATCGGCGGAACCATTCTTCGCAAAGCTTGCGGCAAAATGATGTGCCACAGCGTTTGCACGTAGGTAAGGCCCGATGAACGCGCAGCCTCAATTTGCCCTTTTTCCACCGATTTTAAACCGCTGCGCACGATCTCCGAGAGCATCGCCGCTTCAAAGATGACCAGTGCAAGGACAGCTGCATAAAACTTGTCGAGCTTGATGCCGACTTCCGGCAAAGCAAAGTACGTGAAAAATATAATCAACAAGAGCGGCAGGTTGCGGATCAGCTCGACGACTGTAGCCAGAGCTTGGGAAACACCGGGAATATTGGCGTAACGCAGAACCCCGACGACGATCGCGATCGCAAAGCTGAACACAATCGCTAAAAAGGCAACTTGCAAAGTAAGCCAGAAACCTTCGAGCAGGAAGGTCAAATGACTGGGCGCGTATGCTCCGATAAAGTCCATGTTTTCCCCTCCCTTAGCGGCTTCCAGCCAAGCGTCGCTCCCAATAGCTGACGAGCATGCTTAACGGAAGTGTCAAAATCAAATAAAAGATAGCGACAAAAATGTAAACGTCAAACGTCACGAATGTGTCGGCAGAGATCAAATCCCCGAAGTACATCAGATCAAGACCCGCGATAACGCCAAGCACCGAGGAATTTTTCACCAGGTTGATAAACTGGTTGCCCATCGGCGGAATGACGACCTTGATCGCTTGCGGCAAAATGATGTAGCGCATCGCCTGTCCGTACGTAAGTCCCGAGGAACGGGCTGCTTCCATTTGTCCTTTTGGTACAGCCAAAATTCCGGCGCGGATAGTCTCCGCAATGAATGCTGCGGTGTACACCGTCAGTCCAAGCGTCCCGGCTACGAATGGCGCCAGCAAAATGCCCATGGCAGGCAGACCGACAAAGAACAGAAACACGACGAGAATCAGCGGAATGTTGCGGACGAACTCCACGTAAGCCGTTCCGATCCAATTGAGCGGGCGAATCGGCGAAATCCGAAAAATCGCAAAAAGCGTTCCCAAAACAAAGCTCCCGACGAGAGCGAGCAGGCTGGCTTGCACCGTGTTCCAGAAGCCTTCGAGGTACATATCCCAATGATCAAACAAGATGGAAAAATCGATCATAGCTGTAGCGATCCCCCTAGTCGTAAGAAAATAAGGGAATGAGCGGCGAAGTGAACCGCTCATCCGTCATGGAGTAGAACCGCTTATTTTTTTGGTTTTTCCCCGATCCATTTTTCATAAATCTTGTCGTATTCGCCGTTTTCCTTCATTTCTTTCAGCAGGTCGTTGACGGCTTTGACAAACTCGGCGTCGCCTTTGTTGATCGCGATCCCGTACGGCTCTTCGGTGAACGTTTCTTCTGTTACACGGTAGTTCGGATCTTGCTTCGCCATTCCGTACAGGAGAGCGTTATCGGTAGTGAGCGCATCGCCTTGTCCAGCCTTGAGCGCTGTGAAGGCTTCTGCGTAGTTTTCAAATTCGAGCACTTCTACATCAGGCGCGCTGGCGCGAATGTTTTTCGCAGAAGTGGAGCCTTTGGCTGTCAGCACTTTCATCCCTTTTTGCAGGTCTTTGAGTCCGTTGATCGGGCTGTCTTTTTTCACGAGCAAAGACTGTCCAGCCAGGAAGTACACGTCGGAGAAGTCTACTTCTTTTTTGCGGTCCTCGGTAATGGTCATCGTCGCGATAATTGCGTCAATTTCCCCGTTTTTCAGCATCGGGATGCGCGTTTTGGAGGTGACTTCCTTCAACTCGATTTTGTTTTCGTCGCCGAGCACTTTTTTCGCAATCGCTTTGGCGATATCGATGTCGAAGCCTTCTACGTTGCCGGACGCCGGATCTTTCAAACCGAACAGGTTCAGGTCGTACTTGACGCCGACGACAAACTTGTCTCTTTCTTTGATTTTTGCCAATGTTCCGGTACCAGCTGCCGCACCAGCGCCAGTCGAAGCGGTTCCTCCCTCCGACTTGGCCCCGCCACAGCCTGCCAAAGCAGTTGCGCTAAGCATCAAGACAAGACCCATTCCTGCGATTTTTTTCCAGACGTTTTTTGTTTTCATTTGATTACCCCTCATCTCTTTTTATGTGAATGGCTAGTGATTCAAAATTCGGCTCAGGAACAGACGCGCGCGCTCTTCACGCGGACTTGCGAAAAATTCCTGCGGTGTCGCTTCTTCCAAAATCGTTCCCTGGTCCATGAACACGATGCGATCGGCCACCTCGCGGGCAAAGCCCATTTCGTGCGTGACAACGACCATCGTCATCCCTTCTTTTGCAAGCGTCTTCATGACGTCCAGCACTTCCCCGATCGTCTCGGGATCGAGCGCTGAGGTCGGCTCGTCGAACAGCATGATTTTCGGGCGCATCGCCAGTCCACGGGCAATCGCTACGCGCTGCTGCTGCCCGCCGGAGAGCTGGGTCGGGAATTTTTCCGCCTTTTCCGGAATCCCTACTTTCTCCAAGTAATAGAGCGCCGTTTCTTCTGCTTCCTGTTTGGAGACACCCAATACTTTGATCGGCGCAAGCGTGATGTTTTCCAGAACAGTCTTGTGCGGATACAGGTTGAAGTGCTGGAACACCATGCCGATATCGCGGCGCAGCTTGTTGATGTCGGTATTTTTGTCGTTTACTTTTACGCCGTCCACCAAAAGCTCTCCGCTTGTAACCGTTTCCAATCTGTTGATGCAACGAACCATCGTACTCTTCCCCGAACCGGACGGTCCGATGACGACGACAACCTCTCCCTGGTTGATATGCAGGTCGATGTTTTTCAGGACGTGGAAGCTTCCGTAATGTTTGTTGACTTGATGAAAACTGATCAACCAGATCCCCCCTTGCTCTCTTTCATAGTTTGTATCGTAAAGGCGAACTACCCGAATCTACAGAAAAATACAAATCAATTTTATTTCTCTTTATAATTTTCTAAATTGTGAACGGAATTTAAGCACAAAAAAGGCCAGTTGCCCCCATGCCTGCCCGGCACAAAAGTCAACTGGCTTCGTTTTGGGATCGCCTTATCCCCGCAGACGGTTCACCCAGAAACCGCCCTTCAAGTGTTTCGGCTCAAAAGAAATGACAAAAGCTTTAGGCGCGATCTGCTGAATGAGCTGCCACAGCTTTTTTTCGTTGCTGCGCTTGGTCAGCACTTGCATCATGAGCCGATGCCCATCGCGGCCTTCCGCTACCCAGGAAGTGACGCCAAAGCCATGTTCCCGCAGCTTCACCGGAACGTCCAGATCGACAGAATCGACCACCACCTGGAGCGTCACATAGCCCAGGGCCAAATATTCCTCGATCTTGCTGCCGATGTACACGCCCATTCCCCACCCGATACAGTAAGCGGCGAGATTGACCGGATTGTCCAGGTTATCCAGAACAATCGCCAGTCCTTTCAAATACACGAACACTTCCACCATCGCCAGGAGCGAAGCCAACACGCGGTACCCTTTGATCACCATCAACAGTCTCAGCGTAAAAAAAGACACGTACAAAATGTTAATCCCGATGATGATCCACACAAACTCGAAGCCCATTTCTCCCCTACCCCCACCCAGACCGGGTCATTGCTGTTTTCCAATCACGTCTCGAATATAAACGATGTGCCGTGCAAAATCTAGCTGGAAAAGGACGCTTAAAATTTTCCAGCGAGCCGCCTTTCACCAACAGCCCAAAACAGCTTAATGACCAAAAGAATTGGGTAGATTTGCTCAGTTCGCCCGCCGATCCAGCAGCTTGTCAGCCATCTGCTCGATCAGCTCGCGCTTGGCCAGCAAATCGAGCATTCGCTTGGGCAGTGCCTCGACTCCGTAGTAGGCTCCTGCCAATTGACCGTAAACAGCCCCGGTCGTATCCGCGTCATCACCGAGATTGACAGCGCGAAACAAGCCCGCCTCAAATGTGTCTGTCGTGCAAAAAGCCCACAGCGCTGCTTCCAGCGACTCTACCACGTACCCTGATCCTTTGATTTCCGTCTCTGCTTTGCCTTTGTACGAACCAAGAGCGACGCGGGCAATGCCGGGATCAAGCGGTTCCTCTGCCCACAAATTCTCGACAGGCGAATAGGCTCCCGCCAGCAATTGATCTTTTGGCACGCCCTGCAAAGCTCCCAGCAACAGCGCACCCAAAAACCGGCAGCCATCTACCGCTTGGGCTGCCGCATGTGTCGTGCGCGAGCTTTGGGCGCACATGTCGATGGCTTGCCTCGGCTCGCCTGCGAAAAAGAGCGCTACAGGAGCCAGCCGCATGATCGAACCGTTTCCAGCCGTCCTCGGGTCTGTCGATCCGCTGTATGGCTGTCCTGTCTGTTCATACCGCCACAGCGCTTCCTTTGTCGCATTGCCGATGTCAAAACAGTGATCCTTGCAGCTCATGTACCCTTTGCGATACCAGGCTAAGTAACGGTTCATTTGATCCTCTGGATCGAACCTCCCCGTCTCGCTCAGGCTCTCCGCCAGGCACAGCGCCATGGAAGTATCATCCGTCCATTGACCCGGCTGCAAATCAAACGGCCCTCCGCCGATCATTTCCGTAAGCGGCTCAAACGTGCCTGGCTTGCGAAATTCCAGCGTCGCTCCAAGCGCATCCCCTATTGCCAAACCGAGCAAACTGCCTGCATAACGCTCACGCAGTTCCATAGCCAACACCACCTTTTAACAGAATTATCAATCTATTTATCGGCAGGTCAGAATAGGCTCTTGCCTACCCTACCTCCTTCAGACAAAACATCTGGCAATCACACTCTTGCCGACATGCTGCTCGTCCAGCTCGTCAGACGCCACCTTCTCGTCGCTTTGCGTGAAGGTAATAATCTGCGGCATTACCAGCTTGTACCGATTCTCCATCACGGTTTCCAGCACATACTGCCCTTCGTTATCCCACAAAAGAACACCTGCCAAAATCCTGGTCTCCACACAGATCCTCCCCCGTCGTGGTAAATATAGACAACCCACCTACGATTGAACTTATCTGCTGGTGCAGCAAAGACGGGTACGATGACCCGCCTTTCCTCTGCGCTCTTTGTTGTTTTATTGCTCTTTTTTCAATCGTGCATCCAGAACAAAATTGCCGAACGGCAACAGAGACGCGATAAACGCCACGATTACCTTCAAAATGGACCATCTGTCCTTAAATGTAACATGAGCCAAGGCCAAAATATAGAGGACAAAAAACAAGCCATGCAATGAGCCTGCGACTTTTACTGCGTCCGGAAAATCGAGGTAGTACTTGAGCGGCATCGCAATCAACAGCAACACCAGATACGAAATTCCTTCAATAATGCCGATAACGCGAAAACGTCCGAGTGCGGTATTCATCATGGGCGGATACCATCCTTGCTTGTAATTATCATCATTATAAACGAAAAACTATCTAAATGATGAGAATTGTCCATTGTTCATAATAAATTCAAAATCAGCGGCCCCATGATTGTTCGCGAATGCGTTCCATCCAGCGCACCTCGGCATGCAAATGCTCGATCGCCCCAATCAGGATCGTCTTCGCCCCCCAATTCAGCTGCTGCTGCTCCATGATCGATTCGAGCAAGGCAGCAAGCCGTTGCACCTCCTGGATGTTCACGGCCAAAGCTTCCCCCATTTTTGCGGGATCGCCATGAGAGGCGAAGGTCAGAGCTGTATAAATCGGATTGGTGAGTTGCATCGGCTTGCGCATTTCCTGCAAAAGCAGCTCCTGAAACTCCGCCTCCCCTGTTTTGGTGATGCGATACATTGTCTTATCCGGGCGGTTAGACTCGCGAATGACTTGCGTAATCTCGATCATCCCACCCTTTTCAAGCTGATTGATGGCGTAGTAGAGTGAGCCTTTGGCGTATTTGACGTAGCAATCGATTCCTCGCGTCTTCACCTGCTGCTGGATTTCATACGGGTGCTTTTCCCCTTCCATCAGCAGCCCTAAAATAAGCAATTTCAAACTCATGGCTACTCCCCTCTTACCCGCGTTCAGGCTTGGCTTGCGGAGCCTTTTTTCCCGACGTTACCACTCGCTCATTGCCCATCAGCAAAATACAGACGACCGCGAGTAGAGCGGGAACAAGCGCCCACAAAAACGTGTGAGCGATGGAAGAAGCAAGAATGTCCGTCATTTTTTCCAGCACGGGAGCCGGAATCGCAGCTCTTGCTTCCGGCGTCAAAATCGCGCGCGGATCGGTGATCGCACCAGCTGCACCTTGACCGGAGAAAGCAGAAGCCATGCCATTTTCAAACTGGTTGCGCTGCAAAATGCCAAACACCGTAATCCCCAGCGTCATGCCGAGCGAACGGGAAAAAGAGTTCGTCGAGCTGGCCGATCCACGTTGGCGCATGTCGAAGCCATGAATCGCGGATATCCCGAGAACCGAGAAATTGAACCCGACGCCAAATCCGGTAATCGTCATGAAGATCGTCACCGTAGAGCGAGCCATGTCAGGCGACAAGGTGCTGAGCAGAAACAATCCCGGTACGAAAAAGACCGCTGACAGCAGCATGATGTTGCGGAAGCTCGTTTTCGTCGTGAGAAAACCGCCGACCTGGCTGCCGACAACCGAACCGAGCATCATCGGCGTCAGGAGCAAGCCGGAATTGGATGCAGACCCGCCATATACCCCTTGGATGAAGATCGGCAAATAGACCGTCGTGATGATAAAAGCGGCTCCGTACAGCAGAGCGACTGCATTCGTCGTAGCGAACAATCTGCGTTTAAACATCGCAAACGAAATAATCGGTTCCGAAGCTTTCTTTTCCACAAACAGAAAAATCACGAACAGCAGGAAAAACGCAGTAAACAGTCCGATGATTTGCACGGAGTTCCATGCGTACTGATTGCCGCCAAGCTCCAGGGCAAACATGAGACTCACGACAGCGCCGACAAGCGTGATCGCTCCCCACCAGTCGATGCTTTGCTTGCGGTGCTCAAGCGACTCTCTGTAGTACCTCGCGATAAACCAGAGAGACAGCGCCCCGATTGGCACGTTGATGAAAAAGATCCAGTGCCAGCTGACGTACTCCGTGATGTACGCTCCGAGCAACGGCCCGAACACGCTGGAAGTACCGAAAACCGCTCCGAACAGCCCCGTCATTTTCCCGCGCTTTTCCGGCGGGAACACGTCAAAAATGATCGTGAAGGCAATCGGCATCAAAGCGCCTCCGCCGATCCCCTGAATGGCGCGGTAAATGCTCAATTCGATGATGCTGTTTGCCGTTCCGCACAAAATCGAACCCAATAAGAAAACGATCAGGCCAAATATGTAGAAACGCTTGCGCCCGTACATGTCGGAAAGCTTGCCGAAGATCGGCATACCCGCCATCGTCGCGACCATGTAAGCGGATGTTACCCAGACGAATTTGTCCATGCCGCCCATCTCGCCCACAATCGTCGCCATGGCAGTCGCCACGATCGTGTTGTCCATAGACGCGATCAAGAGCCCTAACAAGAGGCCCGCGACGACAAAATTCACTTTGCTTTCTTTGGCGATCATTGCCGTTGTCCTCCCTGATAGTCAAATCAAACTAATATTCCTTATTATATTCAAATTTGACCATTTGTCTGTAAAAAAATATTGAAGAACTCCAACTGGCTTCTCCTTCTCTTCGCGCGATACAAAAACACCTTCTCTCCCAAAAGAGAAGGTGCCTTACTTTTCGCTTAGTTCGTTTTCAACACGTCGTGATCGACATAACGCTCGCCATTCAGCTCGCTGATGACGTTGATCGCAACTTTGGCGCCATCGCCAGAAGTAATGATCGTATGTACGCTCACGCCTGCGCACGTGCCCGCTGCCCAAATGCCGTCGATGTTCGTTTTTCCTTGCGCGTCTACGTCTACTATTGTTTTGATTCTTGGCTCCGTGCCATCTTTCGTCTTCAAGCCGATTGTTTCCGCGAGAGCTGTGACTGCTCCCGTCGCCAAAATGACGTGCTTCGCTTCGAACGAGCCTTTTTCCGCCGTTTCGACTACCAGTCCTTGCTCGGTTTTCGTCACGTTGGTTACTTGGTCTTCCACCAGCTCTGCTCCGAATTTTGCAGCCTGTTTTTTCCCCGTTTCAATCAGGTCAGGGCCAGAGATTTCCATGATGCCATAGTGGTTTTCCATCCAAGCGCGTTTGGTCATGCTTTTGTCATTGTCAATCAACAGCGTCTTTTTGCCTGCTTTTGCAGCGAAAATCGCTGCGCTGCCTCCCGCTGGACCTGCTCCAATAATCACGATATCAAACAAAGAAATCTCCCCTTTCCAAAATGTGTTACAAGACATAATTATATACTTTGTTTGTGAAAAGAAAAGCCCTCCCTTCTCTGAAAATCTCGCGAAGACGTTCTGCACCCTTCAATAGTATGAAATCTTCGCAGAAAACGATGCACGGCTTTGGCGCAAAACCTTACAGACGAATCCAAAACCGCCGCACGACATTGCCATCCTCTTCGATCACCTCGGATTCAAACACCCCGCCGTTGCCGAGAATCGTTTTTTCCGAACCGATATTGTGACTGTCGCACACGACCAGCACCCGCTCCAGGCCAAGCTCCCTCGTCTTGTCCAGCGCTTGGGCAAGAATTGCCGTCGCGTAGCCTTTGCGTCTTTCGCTGGGCCGGATGCCGTAGCCAATATGTCCCCCGACGTTCAGCAACCGTTCGTTCAGGCGATGGCGAATGTTGACCGCCCCGACGATCTGCTCTTTTCCATCGACCAGCCAGTAAGTAGAGTGCGGCACCCAGCCTGCTTGCAAGTTTTCTTCTTTCCCCTCTCGCTCCATGAATGCCAGATAAGTCTCAAAATCATGCGGATCGTGCCCGATCACCCATGGAACGAACGGTTCCCCGCTTTGCTTCCACTCCTCGTAAAAAGCCAAATACTCCTGTTTGCGCTCGACTGACGGCTTGACCAAATACGGCGTCTCCGACATGCTTGTTCTCTCCTTTTTGTCAATAAATTCCGTCTATCTTAGCATGGACATCGCCGCTGGACAAGAAAAAAAGCGTGACACGAGCAGCCAATCGCTCGCATCACGCCTTGTTTGTTTTTGAAAATTACCCTTGCTTCTTAATACTTGTTGAACATCATGATCCAGATGGAACCTGCGATAATCGTGAACACGATCACAAGTCCGAGAATCAGTGTCTGTACATTGTAGCGCGGCTTTTCTCCCTCACGGATGTGCATGAAGAAGAACAGCTGAACAACGAATTGCAAGATGGCCATCACCAGAATCGTGATTACGAGAGCCGTTTTTTCGAGCATCTGATTCATGACCAGCACCAGCGGGATGATGGTGAGCACAATCGAGAGAACGAAACCGATCACGTAAGACTTCAGCGATCCGTGATCTTGATGACCGCCATGGTTTTGATGTTGTGTCATCTTACATCACCCCCATCAGATAGACGACTGTGAAGAGGAAGATCCACACAACGTCCAGGAAGTGCCAGTACAAGCTCAGGTTGGTAACTTTGCGGCGAGTTACCGCATTAATTCCACGGCGCTTCAGCTGCATCATCAGCGCTACCATCCAGAACAGACCAACGGAAACGTGCAAACCGTGCGTACCGACCAGTGTGAAGAACGCGGACCAGAAGCCGCTAGTAGCCATGGTCGCACCTTCGTGCATCAAATGCGTAAACTCGTTAACCTCCAGCACGACGAACGCAAGACCGAGAACAGCAGTTACAGCGAGCCAGGCGATCAGCTCTTTTACTTTCCCTTTGTTCATCGCCAGTACAGCAAGTCCGCTGGTAAAGCTACTGGTCAACAAGATAAAGGTTGAAGCGATGATCCCAGGCAGTTCAAACAATTCTTTTCCAGTCGGTCCGCCTGCAAAGCTATGCATCATTACCGCATAGGTAGCAAACAGCGTACCGAACAAAATGCAGTCCGTTACAACGAAAATCCAGAAGCCAAGAACCTTGAGTTGCTCATGCTCTTCATGATGGTCATGGCCATGACTATGGTCGTGATGATTAGCCATCATTACAACACCCTCCCCAGTGAAGCCTCCGTGCGACGCACTTCATCCACCGGTACGTAATAATCCGTATCGTATTGGAAGGAGCGTACCCACATGCACACGGCAACTCCAATGAATCCAACTACGGCCATCCATACCCATCCAAAGGTGAAACCAAATCCAATCAGGAACCAGAAGGTCGACATGATAATCGGAATACCCGAGTTTTTCGGCATATGAATTGGTTCCAGATGCACCGGCTCTTCTTTATACGTGCCGTTTGCTTTCGCTTGTTTTGTTGCCCACCAGTCATCCGAGTCTTTTACATTCGGAACGACAGCAAAGTTGTAGAACGGTGCTGGAGATGGAATCGACCATTCCAGTGTACGCGCATCCCATGGGTCGCCTGTTGTATCCCGTTCCCCATGCTTGATGCTGTACGTAATTTGCCATACTTGGAAGATGAAACCGATCCCCATCATGAAGGCACCGACAGTCGATACGAGGTTGAGGTCTTCCCAACCGCGATCCCAGCCGTATGTGTAGTAACGGCGTGTCATACCCATAAAGCCAAGCGCGTATTGCGGCATAAAGCAAATATAGAAACCGATATTCCAGAACCAGAAGCCCCAACGTCCGAGCTTCTCATCGAGCTTGAAGCCGAACAGTTTTGGCCACCAGTAGTAAATACCTGCCAGGTAACCGAACACAACCCCACCGATCAACACTTGGTGGAAGTGGGCAATCAGGAAGTAGCTGTTGTGGTACTGGTAGTCTGCCGGAGCTACCGCCAGCATGACACCTGTCGCTCCCCCTACGAGGAAGCAAGGAATGAACGCAATGGTCCACAGCATTGGTTGTTTAAAGGATATCCGACCACGGAACATCGTAAACAGCCAGTTAAATACCTTAACCCCGGTCGGGATCGCAATGACCATCGTCGATATCGCAAAGAACGCGATAACGCTGGCGCTTGTACCCATTGTGAAAAAGTGGTGAGCCCATGTGAAGAAGGACGCGATCGCAATCGCCATCAAAGCCCACACCATGGATTTGTAACCGAAAATGCGTTTGCGCGAGAATGTCGCAACTACTTCAGAGAAAATACCGAATGCTGGTACAACTACGATGTATACCTCTGGGTGACCCCACATCCAGATGAGGTTCAGGTACATCATCGGGTTACCGCCGCCGTCCATCGTGAAGAAGTGAGCACCTGCGAAACGGTCAAGGAACAAAAGTGCGATTGTAATAGTCAAGATTGGGAAAGCAAAGATAATCATGATGCTGGAAGACAATACCGACCAGCTAAACAGCGGCATTTTGGAAAGAGTCATTCCTGGTGCACGCATTTTGAGAATCGTAACGATAAAGTTGATACCTGTTGCCAAACTACCGATACCGGAAATTTGAATACCCCAGATCCAGAAGTTTTGACCAGGTCCCGGACTGAAATCATTTTGTGACAATGGCGGATAAGACAACCAACCAGCGTCCGGGGAGCCCCCGATAACGAACGACAGGTTGAACAGCATCGCGCCAAGGAAGAACAGCCAGAAGCTGAGCGCGTTCAGGAACGGATACGCAACGTCGCGCGCACCGATTTGCAGCGGAACAACCATGTTGAACAAACCAAACATCATCGGCATCGCCATGAACAAAATCATGATCGTACCGTGAGTCGTAAAGATCGCGTTATAGTGATCGGCATGCAGGAATTCCAAATTCGGGAATGCCAGCTGCAAACGCATCAGCAGGGCGTCAACCCCACCGCGGAACAGCATGAGGAGCGATGCAATCAGGTACATGATCCCGATACGTTTATGGTCAACGGTAGTCAGCCATTCGCGCCAGAGCCAACCCCATTTTTTATATTTGGTCAAGACAAACACGATCGCGAGCATTGTCAAAACAATCGATACGTCCGCACCGTAAATCAGTGGGTCACCAGTTACAAAGAACGTGGATGCAAAATCCTTAATGTCCTCCCACACGTGGTATTCCTCCTCCCTCTCCTAATGTTTCATGCTGGAATGATCCATTCCAGGCATGTTGCTCATGTCAGTTGGTGGCAATTGCGAGGTTTCTTTTGACTTATCGCCTGTCGGAGCAGGCTGCTTTTGCATTACATGGTCCATATCATGGCCATGACCGTATTTTTGAACAATCTCTTCAAACAAGCCTTCCGGGAATGCAGAGTACAGTTTTTCCTCAGCCAATCCTGGTTTTTTCAGCTCGTTGTAATCTTCTTTTGTCATAGCAGGGGAAGTGCCTTTTACTTCACTGACCCATTTATTGAACTCTTCTTGCGGTTTCGCTACTACTTTAAACTGCATGTGCGCAAATTTTTCACCAGAGAAGTTGGAACTGAATCCAGCAAATTCGCCTGGTTCATCTGCTTGCAAATACAGCTCAGTCGCCATACCTGCCATCGCGTAAACCTGACCGCCCAACGATGGCACCCAGAAAGAGTTCATCGGAGCTTCTGCGGAAATTTGGAAATGAACAGGTACACCAACCGGAATTTCCAGGTAGTTGACCGTCGCAATGTTTTGTTCTGGATAAGTGAACATCCATTTCCAATCCAATGCGGTAACCTGAACGGTCATCGGTGCTACTTCTTTATTCGGAGATTCCTTCAGCACATACGTATCGCGAACGGTAAAGTAACCCAAGATCGCAATGATGACTACCGGAATGCCCCACCAGATTGCTTCAAGGACCGAGTTATGTGCCCACTCAGGTTTGTAAGGCGCCTTGTTATCCGGTTTATCCCGATATCGATACACGATAAAAGCGGTAAGCGCAAGAACCGGAACGATGATGACGGCGCACAATATCGTGGAAATAATAATGAGATTGTACTGCGTCTCTGCTACAGGCCCTTTCGGATTCAAGACAAGATACTCACTACCACAGCCTGAAAGCAGGACGGTGGTTAACGCTGCCAAGATCCAAAAGTGGATTTGCCTCAGCATTTTTCCTCCACTCATTCTCCTAATCCCTCCTCTTTCACAAAACAACAAGCCTCTAACTGATGATGTGTCCGCTATTCGCGTCCGCTTCCCCTCCGAGTCTTTCACGACAGAGGATGGAATCCATCTTCGAGCAGGACTCAGCAGAGAATTTTAACGTAAGTGAACATATCAACTAACCGCATATACATACTATCAGAGACGGAGAACTTTTGTACTTCTTTTTTCGGACGTTCAATAATTCGTAGCTTTTCTGTGACAAAGTGTTCACGAACCAGTCACGAGTTGATCAAATTCTTGTTAACAATCCCCTGCGATGCACATCTCCATCCAAAATTGGTCGCGATATCCAGCCGTTTTGCCGCCTTTGCGTTGTTTCATTTAAAATAAACAGCCCCTTCCTTCGGACATCGCCAGAAGAAGGGGCTGGATCAAGGCAAACAAAACGGTCACATCCCATTTCATGAAAAACGTCGAGACATTTTTCACAGAAAAAAACCTCTCATTTTAAAAAGGAAGCTTCATGAGAGGTTTTGTCTATGAATTTGTCATCGCTCTTTACACTTCTTGCTTACGCAGATTCAACAGGCGGAAAACGGTGCTCATAATGAAAATGTTCATTCCTGCAATCAAGAAACCAATCGATACCATCAACGGGAAGTTCTCTGCTCTGAAATCGCTTGCAGTAAACGCCATCAGCAGGCCACCAATTGCAATTGCGGTCCAGGCAATCCATCTCAGCACATCTGCGGCTCTTTTATCTGTATTCATGATTTAAAACCCCTGTCGTTTTGGATTTTCGTCTTTGCTCGTTTTCTTTGTTGAACTTATTGTAACATAAAATTCACTTTTTGTTCATGTTTTGTTCAAATTTTGATTGAAAATTTGTCAAAAGTTTTTTCACAAACCTCTTGTCGTCTATGTTGTTACATTTTTCCTTTGTGTCTTAATTGTGAAACAGGGAAAAAAACGGACAAAAAAAGCCTGCCGCCTCGCTTTTGCGAAAAACGGCAGACTCTTTTGTTCCCTTTTGCCTTGCCCATCAACCAATCAAGCTGTCTTTTCCAAAGTGGCAGCCGCCTCATTCCTGTGCCTTTTGCCCCAACTGCGCCCGCCAACAGAGAACAACGTCAGGACAAACAGGACGCGGAACAACTGGAAGGCGGTCACAAGCAACGGATCGGCTCCGATCGTCATCGCAGTCAGGCTCATTTCCGCGATTCCGCCGGGCGCAGTCGCCAGGATGCCTGTCGCAAGCTCCATGTCAGCCAAATAAGTCATGCCGGCAGCCATCGCTGTTACGATCGCGAACAGCAGCAGAGCGTGCATGACGGCGAAGAGAAAGAAGCGTTTTTGCTGCCGGACTTCCTCTTTGCGAAAGCCCAAGCCGATACTCACCCCGATCATCACTTGCGCCGCCTTGACCAACTCTCCCGCCAGCAGCGGATTTGCATTGCCCGACGGGTTGTTCAGCGACACAATCGCGGCAATCAGCAATGGTCCGAGAAGGTATGGCGCTGGCACGCGACAGCGCGCTGCGAGCAAGGCAGCAAGCGAGCTGGCGATGACCAGAAGCACAGTCGGGAGCCATGCCAGCTGCTGGACGCTCGCCAACACCCCCGTAGTCGAGCTGTGGTTCCCGGATATCCAGGAAATCAAAAAGGGGATGCACAGCACAATCATGACGGCGCGGATCGAATGAAAGATGGAGATAATCTGCTGATTGCCGCCGATGGACTGTCCAATCGACACCATTTCCGACAGCCCGCCCGGTATGTTGCTGAAGATAGCAGTAATTCGATCCACCTTGCCGATTTTGTAAAAAAGCCACGCGTTGAACAGGCTGAGCAACACGGTGAACAAGGTGGCGATCAGCATCAAACCGATATGATCTGTCATGGTCTGCCAAATACTCGGCGTCATGCGCAGGCCAAGCGATATGCCGATCACGATCAGTCCCGCCTGACGGAACCAACCGGGAATCCACAAGTTTTTGCTGCCCAACATCGTAGCAGCGACGGTGGCGACGAGCGAACCGATCATCCATGGAAGCGGGCTGTGAACGAGAGCAAACAGCCAGCCTCCAGCCGCTCCGAGCGACAGTGCAAGCCCTATTCGAAGCAAGTTCATGCTGATTCCTTCTCTCCCTGTCTGACGTTGCGATCTTTTGTACAGTTCCAGTGTACGCCAGAAGAAAACAGCTGAAAAATACCGAATCGTTATCGCGATCGATTCGTTTCGCGAATGGCACAAAAGAAAAAGCTGCCCGCGTGGAGCTTGCACTCCTTGCTCGGGCAGCGACGAACGCGTTAATAGGAATGAGGAAAATCCATCTGTTGCATAAAGCGGACGAACGCTTTTACATTTTGCAGCTCCATGGATTCCTCATGGTAAAACATCCATGTACTTCGCCTGATCGGCTGGTTTGCCGCATCCCGAAGCTCGATCAGATGCAGCCCTTCCTTGCCCTCTGCCACCAGACGGGGCAAAATGGCGTAGCCAAGCCCGCTCGCGACCATCTCGCCGCACGTGTCAGCCTTGTCTACTTCCATGTCGATTCGCGGCGGCGAGGAGTAATTTTGTGTCCACCAGCTATCCACCAATGTCTGCAAAAGCGGATCAGTCTCGTAATCAATTCGCGGCAAGTCAGGAAGGCTTTTTAAATCGAGCGGAGTTTGCGAGACAATGCACACGCTTTCCTCAAACAAAAGCTGTTTGCCCCCCGGCCAATTGTAATCACCGCGCACGAAGCCAAGGTGCACATCCTGGTTGTAAACGGCCTGGTACACGTCTTTGCTCCAGCCTGTCTCCACCTTAAATTCCACCAGCGGATACTTTTGCTTGAACAGCTTCAAAAGCCCTGGCAGCTTGTAACGGGCAAAGTAGTTGGAGACGCCGAGGCGCAAGGTGCCGCTAACCTCTTCTCCCATATTCGCCACATGTTCCTTGATCTTGCGCAGTCGGACGAGCATTTCGTCTGCACAGTTCGCCAAATACTCGCCCTCCGGTGTAAAGTGAACGCCCCTTCTGCCGCGCTGCACGATTTGCACGCCAAATTCTTTTTCGATTTGCCGCAGACGCTTGGTCAAAGCAGGTTGGGACAAGTACAGGCTTTTCGCCGTTTTGGTAATGTTTTGTTCCTGATACAGCGTTCGCAAAATTGACCAGTCGCGGTATTCCATGGCTACAATGTCTCCGCGTGATCTTGCGCGGCGCTGCCTTCCTCTGACTTTTCACCCTTGCGCTTCAGGTACGTGCCCACAGCAATGACCACGAGCGCCAAAGCCACCGGCAAAATGACATGCAAAGCAGGCAACAGTTGTTCCAGAAAAGCTCCGACTACCTTGTCGCCGACGATCATCTCGCCTGCTGTGTACCCAAGCAATGCCGCTCCCAGCAGGACGATGATCGGAAACCGATTCATCAGCTTCATCAAAAGCTGGCTGCCCCACACAATCAAAGGAATGCTGACCGCAAGCCCGATGACGACCAGCAGCATGTTCCCATTTGCCGCACCTGCAACGGCGATGACGTTGTCCAGGCTCATGATCAAATCGGCAAAAATAATCGTTTTCAAAGCCTCCATCATGTTCGAACCGCTACCAATGCGGGCATCCTCTTCCTCGCCTTTGAGCAGTTTGACCGCGATCACGATCAAAAGCAGTCCGCCCAAAACTTGGACAAACGGGATTTGCAGCAGCCAAATGGCAATGAAAGTCAGGATGATTCTCAGTCCGATTGCCCCGAATCCGCCCCAGAAAACAGCTTTCTTTTGCACTTCTGGACGCAAGTTACGACAAGCCAGCGCAATAACGACGGCATTGTCCCCACTCAAGACCAGATTGACGATGATGATTTGTAGTAAGCTAAGTAACAATTCTGTCATGATGGCTCCCTCCGTAGGCGATGATAGTGACAATAATAGACCTTTTCGTTTTCATCTGCAGTATTTTTTTCGCTTTTGCCTGCACTTTTTAGCTGGAAACAGTTCAGGTTCAGGCACAGAAAAAGTCTGCCCATCGCGACAGACTCTGTTTTCGTTCGATTGCGACTGGCTGAGGGATTCATCTAACACGATTGCATTAGTTGTTGCCCTCTCCCTTGTAGCCGTATACGGAGTAGTCGGCCTTTACTTTGCGGATCGCATGCCAGACAGGCAAGCCCCGCGCTACCCAACGCAAAGCCGACATGATATTTTGCTCATTCTCAAACTGCTCGACGATAATGACCGTCTTTTCATTTATATAGGACTGAAGCTCTTCCCAGCCCATTGCCGAATAACGGTCATTGCCGTAAGTGCGCAAGGCCAGAAAATCTTCTCGCTTCGGTTCTTTCATCTGGAGCAGTTGCCGAATTGCTCTCGCACAATCGGGATGAACATCGGAACTGGCCGCATTCGCCAAACGGTCATTCATAAACAAATGCCTCGTTTCTTCTATATATAGTTGCCCTTCTAGCATAAGCAATCCCCATGCTTTCAACAACCATAACATGCGCAAAAAGCATGACCGCACGGCGAGCCTAACTGCACCACTCCGCTATCAGCTTCGCCATAAAAGCGCTGGACAATACAACAGGCAATCCGGTCAGTTCGCTCACAAGCTCTCTCGCTTCCTCCGTATACCCCATGCAATCCATGAGCAGGACATCGACCTTGTCTTTGAGCGGTTCGATTGCCGCCTGGTATGCCGCCCGGTCCAGCGCGAACGGGGAGACGACGGCGAATATCGGCTCCAAGCCATGCGGCGCGTATTTTTCCCGCAGCGCTTCCACCTGCTCGGCCAAAGGCACAAGCACGCCGAGTCTGCGGCCTTTTGCCATAATTGCTGCCATGGGCGGAATGATCCGATCCGGCTCCAGCAAAAAAGCCTGCTCTGCGCGCAGTCCGGGAAAGACTCCCGTGCACAAAAGCAAAATGTTGCGGATTCCTGACCGCTCCATGTCCGCTATTTTTTGCTGCAAAATCGGCTGAATCCGTTCCCTGGACAAGACGACAGACTCGCCGCTTGTCAGGCGCGAAGTCAACACGTAATCGCCCGCAGTCGGAGCCAGCTTGTTTGCAATCTCCGCTTTCGTCATCTGATCCAGCACCCCGGCCTGGACCAGCTCCGCCCGGCCCGCCAAATGCTTTTCTACAATCGGCGCAATGTCTTGCCGCGGTGCTTGTCCAATCGTAATCATTCCTACTTTTCTCATCGGCTGCTTGCCTCCTTTTTCCACATCGCTTGTTTGTAAAAAAACGGGGAGAATCCAGCTCTCCCCGTTCGCTTGTTTAGTTGTGCGCTTCCACGCCCATCGTTTGAAAAATTTTCATGGAGCCGTAGCGGCGATTCATATGAGCAAATTCTTGTTCGTCGTAAAAGCTGGTTGTGCCGTTCGTGTATTCTTTTGCCACTTCAACCGCAAACTTGACCGCGAGCGCAATATCCGTCTCATGACTTGCGCCTGTGCCGCATCCGGGAACAGCCGTCTGGGCCGTAATCGCTACTCCGACTACCGGAGCATCGGTGGCGACAGCAGGCTGCAAAATGCTGTTGATATGAAAAAGATCGTTGCCGTACGGCGTGATGTCTTGCTGCGTAATCGGGAACGTCACAGGCAGCTGCCCTGTCGTCATTTCCATGATCCGCAACAAATCTTCGCTGATGCGCAAAATGTAGCCTTCCTTGACGGTTGGCGAGATGGCGATTCCTTTATGGTTCACGATGCGGTTGCCTTTTGTCGTGTCAATCGAGAGAATCGCTTCCATCTCGTCGCTGACTTCATAGCGATTCATCGTCAAAATATCGACAGGCGATCCCATGAAATCGACCGGCTCATGCGGCTGTGTCGGCGCATTCGGGCATATGTGCGTGCTGATGATCACATCGCCATCGAGAACGTCGCCATTTTTTTGCATCTCGGCAAGCTTCAAGGCGCAAGCGATTGCAGCTACAGCGCCGTCGGCATCAGATACCATCCCGATCCGGCTCGGACGCGCTCCGATTCCGCCAAGTCGGCCGATAATCCCGAATGTTCGCGCGCTGCCGCCAGTGGACTTGCCGTTTTTCCCCGGTACGACGATTTTTACGAAATCGGTGCTGCCTTCTGCTCCTGCGACCGTTTGCACGGCAACCGAAACGCCGGGGTAGGCGGTAAACAGCTCCTTGATCGTTTCGCCATTCACATAGGCGCTGTCCATCGTTTCAAAAACAGTCATCGTTTGCTTCAAAGACATGGTTGCTCCTCCTCGATCCGAACATAGATGTTGTCTCGTGATGTGATGTGGAATCAATCGTTTCTAGCCGAAAAGATAAGGCAGGATTTGTTTGCCCACGGCACCTTCCACAGCGGCAAGCAGTTGTTTGTTTCGCATCGTCGCGCTGAGAAGCAAGTTCTCTTTCGGGACGTGAATGACGGCAATTTGCTGTCCTTTTTCGATTTCCGCCGAAACAATCGGCTTCGCTGTATTGGCGTCGAGTGTCATGATCAGGTCCGGGAACGTGCCAAGCCGTTCTCCTTTGTGCTCCAATGTCATGTACTCGTTCCAGAAAGTCATTTCGTGACCGCTAATCACTACGCGCCCGACGTCAAAACCGCCCGCTGTCGTCAATTCGCATTCATCTACAGAGCCTGCCGTCACAATGCGCCCGCCCAATTTTCGGCACACAGCTTCGATCGCAGCCTCGCCTTTTGCCCCGAGCAGTGCCTGCCCCACTTCAATCGCTTGGCTGATCGCTCCTGGCGCTCCATGCTCGCGGGCATAGCCTACGCTGATCGGGTTGCGGGCCACGACTACCAGACCGCCCGTCTCGACCGACACTTTGCGCACCAGACCTGCCGCCTGCTGCAACTGTCCGCTCACACATACTTCATGGTAAAGCTCATCCTTGCCGCCGACTGCCGCCTGATGGGAAATGTAGCCCTCTACCTCATGCAGATTCATCGCTCCCATCGAACCAGTCGGATGGGCACGGCCGTTGCAAGGCAGGTCGATTACGGGCAATCCCGTCACTGCGGCCTGGAACCAGCCGTTTACGGTCGTTCCGGCGCCATTTTCATTGGTGATGATTCCTTTGATCGGTTGTCCGATCGTCTTTTCCAGCAGTTGCAGAGCGCGTACGTAGTGCATCGGCTTGACGTACTGATTTTCCGCAGCAGGCGCTCCGACCAGCGCAACGGTTGCCAACAAGTCAGCGTCATTCATTTCATCTGCTGTCACCAGGACAGGAGAGCCGACTTCGAGGGCGAGACGTCCTGTCTCCATGCCATCCTCGATCCAGCCGCCCCCGCCGCCGCCAAGGACTGCTCCGCCGTAGACGGCCGCTTCCATCATTGCTTGATCCAGTATGATTTTCGCCATTTCGTTTCTCCTCCAGTTGCTTTATTTTTTCGCGAATTTGATCAGGGAGTTACAGAAACTGTAGATCGCGTCACCTGCGATAAAACCTGCTGCGAGAATGCTCAGTGTGCTTTCCGCCTGTTTGCCCTTCACTTTCAGGACGACAAAGCGGATCAAAATTCCCGCCAGTACGGCCCAGCCCGCATTCGGGTTGAGAATCAGCAAACCTGTGGCAAACATGACGCCGAGCTGACGGTTGGAGCCGCCAATCAATTGCAGGAGCGCACCCGGAATCGCCCACAGGAACAACTGCTTGGCCACTTCCGGGGAAGTGCCTGCTGCGATTGTACTGGCGTAAACTTTGTCTACTGGCGGAATCAAGCCTTGCGAGAAAAAGCTTTGATAGGAAAAGGCAACGGTAATGAGCGCAACCCCGAAGGCAATCAATCCGGTAATGTACTGTTGCTTGCGACCGTCTACCTCCAGAGCCGCGTCTGCGCCCTGGCCGCGCAAAATGTAGCCGGTTTTCAAATCGTAGCCCATGTCGGCAAAAGCAGGCCCGGTCGCTGCGCTAAAGCCGACCAGAAGAGCGAGCGCGACAGGCGGGAAGCCAATCATCATCCCGATAATCAGCGTAATCAGTGCAATCGCAAACGCGGGGAACCAGCCGGAATGCATCGCCGCAATCCCCACAATCAGCTCGTGAACATAGGCGGCAAAAGCGGCGAACAACAGAAAGCCGATCAGCATGCCAAACGACATGTCCGTCATCAATCCGCCTGCAAGCGCAACAATCAGCGCTACGACGAGATATGCGACGAAGCCAAGCCCCAAGATGCGGGATGTCGTCTTTTCATTTTGAGTGTAGCTGTCCTCGGGATTGTTCGCGTTTCCTGCGGTGGCCGCAGCAGGCTTTTTCTTTTTCAATATGATAAAAGCTACCTGGAACAACGCGACGATCCCGGCCCCGATCATGAAGCCATGCGGAATGTACAGCGCGTTCAAGTCTTGATTGAACAACGGAACGGAATATTGCCGCAGCAAAAGACCGATTCCGAACATCGTGAGCGCCCAGATGTTCCCGATGAACGCCACCCCGAACGCCGACATCGAAATGCCGAGGTACGAGCCTAACAATCCAGCGCCTGTACCGACTCCCAGCAGCACGCCGCGCTTGCCGCCTTTGTCTCCGGCGATAATCGCCTCGGCCGTTGCTACGCCAGGTGCCCATGTCCCGGAAGCGGGAAAAATTTTCGAATCAAACAGCTTGTACAACAGGGCCGTGTCCACAAACATCGCCAGTCCAGCCCCGATCAGCATCGGAATAATCAGCTCCGGCATGTTCATCGCAAACGGAATCCCGATCGGAATCAACAAACTGTTGGCAGCCCCGAACGTCGCAGAGGAGATCGACGTTTGCACCAGATTTTGCCGATGAGTCGAGCGGTATTTGGAGAAAATCTCCATCGGAATGCGCGCAATCAGCATCGCGGCAATCGCCCCGATAATCGATGTGCTCGGTGTGACCCCGAGTGAAGTAATCAGTTGCATCCCGATCATCGCCCCGAATACGGACAAGGCGATATTGAGAATAAGCGTCATTGGCTCAAATGCGGAGGGATGTTTTTCTCGTGGTGTCTTGTCTTTTTGCATAAGTAGCGCCTCCTTTGTTGAATGAATCATGATGAAAAGAAAAAATGGAAAATAGCCTTTTTGCGATCCAACTTATTTGTTGGCTAGTATTGCCAATCCGCTTCGCCTTTTGCCATGAAAGCGCCTCCACGTTCGCTGGCCAAAAGCTTTGTTGCTTCCCCCCCTTTTGCGCCACGTTTCTTTCTATTCTGTGTTTTTCCACTTTAACAAAAAAAAGACGCTTTCCCCTATGGGAAGCGTCCCAAAAGTTCGCACCCTTTTTTGGGCACGATCACAAACGGCCTGTCGTTATTCGAACGAATGAATGTCGACTCCCTGCGTTTTCCAGACTCGCATGGCGACATCCAAACGAAACCGCACCTCGGGATCATTCAAATCGGTTTGCAGAATCTCGCCAATTCGCTCCAGCCGATACAAGACCGAGTTGCGATGAATGAACATTTCCTCTGCGACCCGCTTTGTATTTCCTCCCGATTGAAGAAAAGCGCCCAATGTCGCCAGCAATTCTGTCCCGTACTCTTCGTCGTAGCGGACGAGCGGCTCGATCAGCATGGAGGTGAGCGCCGCCAGCACCGGATGGCCTGTGTTGTCCAGCAGCAAGTCTTCGACGAGAATCTCGTGATAATGCACCATTTCCTGTTTCGGTCGCGTCTTGGCTCCGACAGCAATCGCTTTGTACGCTTCGCGCGAACTAGCCGGAACGTCTGCCAAATGCTCGCGCGCTCCCCCGATTCCTACAGCAAGCTGCCACTGGGCCGAAAACTCCTCTTGCAGAAGCGCCAGCTCCCTCATGAGTGCTTCCGCGTCCGCTTTTTGCTTGTCCGCTTCGGCAAAAGCCGATGAACAGAGCACGAGCAGCGAATCGTTGATGACGACTCCTTTGCGTGCATGCACCCCTGGCTTGTTCAGCTTTTGCAACAGCAGATGGTACACCTGCGCAAGCTGTTCATCCCGTTCCTTTTGCGCCATCTCGACCTTGCTTTGCACACGCATGACGATTACGTAATGATATTGCCTGAGCGAAATTCCCAGTTGCTTGGCCCGGTAGCGCAGCAAGTCTTCCTGGTGGGCAGAACCGGAAAACAGCTCGACCAAAAACGACTCCTGCTCTCGTTCCCGTTGCAGCTGCTGCGACTGGCGGATCGTAAAGTCAATCGCCAGCACGGTCACCGCATGATCCAGGCACATTTGTTCGAAGCGTTCCTGTTCTTTCAGTTCGCGCGAAATGGCAAGATAGCCCATCACCCTGCTGCCCACCTGGATCGGCCGCTTTTGTTGAATCTGCCTAACATCAAACTGCGACGTAGCACTCTCGATTTCCCCGTCCTCTTTCAGCACAGCCGCCTCGCAAGCGAGCATATTCCCGATCAATACGACAAGCTCGGTCGTTCGCCGATTCAGGACGAGATTGGTAAACTGCTGGTTCACTTCCCGCACCTCGCGCAGCAAAAACGCCTGGCGCTGAAGCACCTGGTCAATCACCGCATGCGTCATGTCGATAAACGAATTTTCCAGCGGGATATCAAACAGCGGGATACCGTACAAATTGCTTTTGTACAACGCCTCGGCAGGCACTTCCTGAATGACTCTCCTCGTCTTGATGCCGATAGCCGAACTGCCGATCCGATGCATTTCATCCAGCAAGCGACAGAGCAGCATCGGCTCATGCCGAAACGCGTAGCCTGTCGTAATAATCAGTTCGTTCGGCCGCAAAAAGCCTGTCAAATCAGGCATTTCCACGGAGCTTATGTAATAAATTTCTTTGGCGATTCCTGCGTGTCCGGCCATGATTTCCGATCCGCGAAACACAGGCAATTGCAACAGCCGCTCGACGGTAAAAGGAGAGTTTTCCATGACTTCACCTCTTCGCTTTTGACTCTTGGCTACATGCTACCACAAAATGCGGAGGGCAGAAAAACGGCAATAAAAAAGACCGTCATCACTTTGATAGGACAACGATCTCTTGTGCTTGTGCTGATTCAGTTTCTCCGCTTTTGTCTTCGTCGCTCGCTGTCTCATGTCAGCAAACACGAAAATGCTCCTGTTCAACTCCGGGTTGCGCTTGCCTTCCCGCGCCAATTTTTCCCGATGCTTGCGCGCGCTGCTTTTTGCCATTTTCACTCACTCCTTTGTGGCGGCCCGTTCGCTTTGGTACCGTCTGCGACTGCCATCCTTGTTGTTATCATAGTACGCCTGGTGCTGGTTTGCAACGAAAATAGGCGACGTCTACCAACACTTGTCCAAACCAATTGTTCGCTTGTGAATAAAGTAAAAGGGACAGGAGGTGTTCATCAAGATGAAAAAAACGGCAACACGCGTAGAAAACCAAGTGTACTCCACTCGCGTTCTGCGCTCGGAATTTGACAGAAACTGGCGCACATTCGTGTCCAGAAGCGGATACGTCGTTTATACGGCAACAGCTAACCAGGCCAAAATCATCGTCCTGTTGGCGGACGGTTCCAGAAAACTGCTGATTTTCGGCAAAGGCGGCAGAGTCCTCGTTGGCGGTGGGGGCACCAGTCATTATAGCAAACCCCACGTCGCACGCGATTTGTAAATGTCACCAAAACAGCCCCCCTGTGCGTTTAGGCGAGCAGGGGGGCTGTTTGGAAAGGTGACCAAGGGCAAGAGCATTTTTACGACGGATGAAGCCCTGTTCAAAATGCTCTATTTGGCGACCACGGACGTGACCCGAAAGTGGACGGGGCGTGTACAAAACTGGGGCAAATGCTCCTTCAACTCTCCGTTTTCTTCCCTGATCGGATCGGGCATTGCTTGCGTTAGTTCTATGCTTCAAAAGGGTTTACCAAAATACTGGTCAGACCCTATTACTTTCTATACAAGATAAACAACATAATTTGAGATAAACACATTTGCACTCCAATACACTAAAAAAACACAGATTATAAATATTGAAACATCCATTACTCTATTTGTTTTACTTGCATTATTTAATCGTAACCTTTTGACACCAATGTAAATAATATAGAATGCCACAACGTAATATATAAAATTGCAAAAGTAATAAAGTGCGGATTCTCCAAACGCCTGTTCATCACCTAGCATATAAACAAATACCTTTCCAAGAAACACGAAAGTCCCAGTAATCAAATATATTATTAAGTATTCTATTATTTTCCTCATAGAATATACCTCCTTACTAACCCACGCCCATTTTATGAGTCTCTCTTAGGCGCGGGTTAGTATTTTGGAACTATTTACCAGTTATTACTTTGATGCCTGTTTCTGCTTTTATATTGCCAATATAAGTTAAATAGGTAACACTTTCATTAGATCTAGCAGCAGATACAATTCCATATAAGTATAGTTTTTTCGTGTTTTTAGAATCAGGTACTCCAACTGGCGATCCGCTGTCTCCATTTACAACTTTAAGCGAAACCTTTTTCTGGTTTTTTAAATGGCTGCCTAATGCATATACACTTTCATTCGTTCCTTGTACAAATCCACACATTTGAGTATCAGATTGACCTAATGATGTGCATACTCCCATACCTTCCCAATCGTTGATTTGCTCACCAATGATTTGGTATCCTGCTTCATCGTAATTGTTTCCTGATGTAGTTAAGATGTTGTGAGTTGTTAAATCAGATTTAACTTTGACCAGGGATACATCTACTGAACTACCCCAGTAAAATATCTTTTTATGAACAGTGCCGATTAAATTGTCTTTATTGTAGCTCTGTAAAACTTGTTGCCCTGTATTATCAGCACAGTGTCCTGCTGAAACTAAAAAGTAAGTAGAACTATTTGAATCTTTTGCTGAAAAGCCATTTGTACAAAAACCGCTTCCTGAATAATTCATTTGAGCTGCTCCCGGTACTGGTCTAACCTTTATTTGTGCTCTATCTATTTTAGGCTCAATTTTTTCTGTTTGTTCAAATTTAATTAGTGACTCATCTATAGTCATTTTTCGAATCGATTTTTTGTTCAACCCTTTTTCTATACTATCTTTTGCCTCACTTTCATCTTCAGTATAACCTACGATTACAGACTGATCTTTAAAACTAGAAGAGATGCTTGCAACATTCTTCTCGAATCTATCAATGTTCACCGAAAGCTCTTCAACAACTTTATCCAAGTCTTCCTTGGAATACTTTACTTCATCATATTCAACTTCAACATCTTCCCCCAATATGTCTCTAACTTTATTCAACTCATCTTTTTGAGGGATAGAATGGAAACCAATATGAATTATTCCTCCATGTTCTTGATCAACGTATAGCCCCGCATAGTTATCATCAAACTTTTTTTCTAAATACTCAATCAAGTCAGGTATTCGCTTTTGAATCTCCATTCTATCCCAGAACTCATCTTCATCAATCGGAGTAACATAACGCACTTTGTCCTCCTTTTCCTTTCCTTCAGCAATGATCGTATTAGATAGTGGCAAAATAGATATTGCACCTACGACCATTAAATTCAGCACAACACTTTTCAACTTCATAATTTATGCCTCCACAAGAAATTTACATAATATGACAAATATAATATATATTAGTAATGTGTGCAACATTCGCTCATACTAGGCTCCATGTCAAGCCGACTCAACCGTTGGGTTATGTGCCTTACAATCGATCTCCAAAATGGATGGCCAGTTGTGATATACAACCATTTGCGGTGGTTTCATGCTTCTTCACAATGTGAGGTTTAAATTCGCTGTTACGGCCACGAGGTACACGAATTTTTGTGTTACCGAACTTTGTTTTCAGCGTCTTTTTACTATACCCATTCCGACTATTTCCTGAATGATTGCCCTCGGTACTATATTTGTTATAGCCCAAATGGTCATCTATTTATGCTTCAAACAACTGCTGGATGGTGTCACGAAACAAATCTTTAAGCATGGCGTGTACGTCTTAATCCTTCGCTAACTACTTGATCGTCATGTCTCTGTTGTCTTGCATAAATGATCATCTCCTTAATGGGGAGTTTAACCATTTACACAAAACTTTTTACGCTCTCTTAAACTGTACTGAGCCTGTTTTAGAAACGGCTTGATGGCTAACGGCTGGCTACTCAGCTGATTTTCTCCCACGCGTCTTGTCCCGGCTGGATTTTCTTAGTCTGCTTATTGTCGGTTGCTGTTTTTCTTCGGACAATTACACTGTGGTTAAAGGAGGACTTTTCTATTTAGGTAAACAAGATTATTTATTATTGTAACAAATGTAATATAATACTATTTTTATATAAAATAATACCAAGGAGGTGCAATAGTGCTAACCTACTTTAGAGGTGCAGGCTGTTCATTATTCGTTGCAAGTATTCTACTTTATTTTTATGTAGTAAGTAGAGAAGGAGTAGTACCAGTAGATGATAGCGGTACATACTATATACTTCAAGGCTACATTATTGTATTAAATTTTGTCGGAGCACTTTTTGGATTGGCACTATATTTGAATTTATCAAGAAAAAAGTCACACAACGTATTGCTTAATATCGTTTTATTCGCACTACTTGGATTGGCGTATTCCATCGTTCTTTCGTTTTTATTGCCGTTCAAAATGATTACATTTGTAATTACGATTTGCGGTTCAATATTTTTTTATCTTGCTCAGCTTTCTACTAAACGCACTGCTTCTTACACAACTGCGATAGGTGGCCTGGTCGTATCCATTTCTATCTTTTTGTTGTTGTATTTTGTTTATTAGTTTTGAGCTGTCATTTTTCGAACCATACACAAAAAGAAACAGGCAGCTTTTAAAAAGGGCCTGTTTCTTTTCGTATATTTTGAGCTTCTATCTCCCTACCTGGAAATTTTGCCTTTACTCATACGTAAACTTGTTAATCAACACTTTCAATTCCTCGGACAACACCGACAGCGCTTGCGCCGACGAGGAAATTTCCTCCATGGAGGCGAGCTGTTCTTCGGAGGAAGCCGCTACTTCCTCGGCAGTTTCGGCATTGCCTCTCGCAATCTGCGCCAGATCGTTCGCAGCTGTCGTCACTTCATGCACCGCGTTTGCGATTTGTCCCGCAATGGCTGATACTTCGTCGATGAGCGGATTCGTTTGGCGGGTACTCTGGACGATTTCCTCAAACTTGTGGATCGTTTCCGTAGAGAGAGCCAAGCCTTCAGCCACATCCTGTCTGACTTTCTCCATGTTATCGACCGAGGCTCTCGTCTCTTTTTGAATTTCTGCAATCAGTTCGACGATTTGCTTGGCTGACTCCTGGGATTGCTCTGCCAGCAAGCGCACTTCGGTCGCGACGACGGCGAAGCCTTTTCCGTGTTCGCCAGCGCGGGCTGCTTCGATCGCAGCATTGAGCGCCAGCAAATTGGTCTGCTGGGAGATGCCGCTGATGACTTCCGAGATCGAGCCGATTTCTTTGGAACGGTCGTACAGCGATTTTATCATTTGATCGGATTTCTCCACGGAAGCATGAATCGAGTTCATTTGCCCTACGACTTGCTGCACCGAGCTTCCGCCTTCATCCGCCTGCTCCGTCGTTTTCGTAGCGATATCCGCGAGAACCTGGACACTTTGCGTGATTTGGACGATTCCTTCCGACACCTCCTGGAGAGAGTGCACATTGCGCTCCGTGACTGCGGTCTGCTTTTCCGCCCCTCCTGCCACTTCCAGAACCGCATTCGTCACTTGCTCCGTAGCAATGCTTGTCTGCTGGGCACTTGCCGTCAACTGCTCGGACGAAGCGGCAACTTGCTCGGCTCGCGCTTCCACATCGGAAATGAGCGTGCGCAAATGCTCCTGCATCATGTTGAACGCGCGGCCAAGCTCGCCAAGCTCATCGCTCGTGCGCACTTCGATGGAATCGGTCAAAATGCCTTGGCTGACCCGGACCGCATGCTCTTTCACCTCGCGAATGCTTGCAATAATCGAACGCAAAATCACGAAAATGATCATCCCGCCCACGATCAAGCAAACCGCAATCGTCCAAAGCGTATGCGTATAGATCGGGCGGGCAGCCTCATCCACTTCCGAGCGGAGCATCGAACCAGCTACTTTCCAGCCCGTAGTCGGATTGGTCATAAAGTACATTTCTTTTGGCTGATCCTGAAACGAATACGAGAACTGGCCCGTCTCCGCCTGGTACAAGTTGTCATAGAAAGCTTCTTTTGCTTCCTCTCCCGCAGTCTCTTCCGGGTGCACAACGTACTTCTTGGTTCCATCCAACACCATCACGTAACCGTTCGTGCCGATATTCACGCTGCTGGCCACTTTTTTGATTTGCTCAATGCCGAGCGTAATGCCGATGACTCCAGAGCCGTCATCCGTCGCTTTGGCAATCGTTACGATGACTTCACCCGTAACGGCGGAAATGTACGGCGCGGTAATAATCGTTTTGCCTTTGCTCGCCATCGCGATTTTGTACCAGTCGCGGGTACGCGGGTCAAAGTCTGCCTTCACTTCCTGTCTGGGCGAGCGCATGTAACTCCCGTCTTCCGTCCCTAAACTGATACTCGCTACTTCCGGGTTCATCCCCATGTAAATATCGAGGAATTTCACAGCCTCCGAGTTGTCACTTGCTGCATACATGCTCTTGTTGATCACTTTCGCCAAGTAGTCAGCGTCTTTCATTTTCGGCTCAAACGTATTGGAGATGATCGAATTTACGAGAGAAACATTTTCATTCGCGCTTGTCATGATCTGTTTCTCAATTTCCTGCTTGGCCTCCTGGAAAGACAAGGCTCCAACCACGAGGGAAGGGATAATCAGGATCAACAGAAACGTCACAATCAACTTGGTTTTGAAGCTTTTGATCCATTCTAGCTGTCTTACGTTCAAGTCTGTTCATCTTCTTTCCTTGTTGAATTTGGATAAAAAAGGACAATCGTTATAAGTCCTAATGACTAATATCGGTAACTGCCTAATGCTTTTTTAGTAAAAAGACGATAAAGTTTGTCGGCTTTGATACCCGGGATTGCCTGTAAAAGGGCAGCAGCATGCGTTTCCGGGCGAAAAAAAGGCTAGAAAAAAAGCCGGGATATCCCCCGACTTTTTCCTGATTGCTTTTGCCCTATTGTTTATCGCTCGTTTTTCAGCTTGGTCAGCCGGATGAACTGCTCGTCTCTTGCGTGCAGCCTGTCCGCGACTGAGACGTGCTCGTACGAGTAGATGCCTGCGCCTGATTTGGTGCCCAGCTCGCCTTTGTTCACGTGCTCGCTAATAATCTGTGGAGCCGTAATAGATTGATCCAGTTCCGGCGCCAAATTGTCCATGACGCGCTGCCACGTATCCAGCCCGCCAAAATCAGCGGTCTCGATCGGCCCGACGAACGCCCAGCGAAAGCCGATGCCTGCTTTCATTACCGTATCGATGTCTTCCGCACTCGCCACGCCTTCCTCCAGCAAATGAAACGCCTCTCTCATCAACGCCGTTTGCAGGCGGTTGGCGATAAAGCCAGGCACATCTTTTTTCAGCAGCACGGGAGCTTTGCCGATTCGTTCCATCAGCTTGACTGTCGCTGTGACAACTTCCTCTGCCGTTTGCTCGTGACGCACAATCTCGACAAGCGGAACGAGCTGCGCCGGATTAAAAAAGTGAGTGATGATAAAACGGTGCGGCAACTTTGCCTTTTCGATCAGCCGCGCGATAGAGAAAGTAGACGTATTGGAAGCGATAATCGCCTCCGGCTTGGCAAACTGCTCCAACTGGGCGAACAGCTGCCATTTCAGCTCGATCACTTCCGGCACAGCTTCCGTAATCACATCAGCCTCAGCCACTGCTTGCTGCAAATCGGTAGTCAGCACAATCCGCTCCAGTGCAGAGGACTTGTCCTGCTCCGTAATGACTCCCTCTTTTTCCAGCAAGTCCAGACTTTGTTCCACGCTCGCTTTTGCTTTGTGCAATAGTTCCTCCTGCAAATCGTAAAGCGAAACAGAGAAACCCGCCAACGCATATAGCTGGGCGATGCCATGCCCCATTACACCTGATCCGATTACTGCTACGTGCTTTATCATGTGGAGAACCTCCCGGGAAGTAGGTAGATCGCTTTTGCTTTGCGAAAATTTCCACAACGGGCGGACCAAATCCTGCTGGCAGCAAGCAGAAAAGCCGCACCCCCGGCTGGATCATCCCCGGACGTACGGCTTGCCTTTTTTACAAAAACCTGCGATGCACCTTTTTGCCGTCATAGGTGAACATGACTTGCCGGTCTTCCACGACTGTCTCCAGGTGGATATTTTTTCCCCACAAGGTGTAGACGTAAGGCAGCGTCTTCTCGACGTACTTCACGTCCAGCTCCAAGCCTTCGAAGTGGTGCTTGAGCAATAGCTCTCCTGAGCGCAAATAGTCGCCATCATGCACCAGCACATATGGGAAGCCGCCGTTTACTCGCGTCCCGGCCAGACCGTCGCGTACTTGCTCCCACTGTTTTTCCGTTACGACCCAGTCGTTGCCCTGCTTGCCGAACATGTACAGGTCGAGGTCGCTCACCAAGTCTTTCGTCAGGAAGTTGCGGATAAAGCTGATGTCGGATTCCAGCTCGCGCACCTCAAACAGCTTGGCGCGCCCTTCGCCCGGCTTGCGGCCAAAGCGCTCCTGCTCTTCCTGCGTTGGATTGTCCCAGCGTCTTTCAATGTCCTCAAAAATTTTCAAGCCGAGATGGTACGGGTTAATGCTTGTCGTCGACGGCTGGATGACTGAGGAATGCAGCTTGGCAAATTCAATCGTCTCCGCCTCCGTCAGCTCCATCTCCCGCAAAATGCGCATATGCCAGTAGGTCGCCCAGCCTTCGTTCATGATCTTCGTCTCCATCTGCGGCCAGAAGTAGAGCATCTCGTCGCGGATGATCGTCAGCACATCGCGTTGCCAATCGTCCAACACGTTGCTGTACTCCATGATGAACAGCAGCAAGTCTTTTTCCGGAGCCGGCGGGAATTTGCGCACTTGCTTGGCGGGATCAGCCTCCACTTTTTCTTTGCGATCCAGTCCCCACAGGTCATCGTAAGGCGATGTCCGCTCATACTTCGCTTTTTTCTGTGGCTCTTCCCCTTCCCGCTTCCATCTCAGCTTGGGACGCAGCAAGCTCGGATCAATATGCTCCTGTATCGCCAGGCTCGCATCCAGCAAGTTCTCGACCGCTTCCTTGCCGTGCTCGATCTCGTACTGGCGAATCCGCTCGCCGCTCGCCGCCATGCTCTCGACCATATCGCGGTTCGTATTGGAGAAGCGCATGTTGTTTTTGAAAAAGTCGCAGTGAGCCAGCACGTGGGCAACGATCAGCTTGTTTTGGATCAGTGAGTTGCCGTCCAGAAGAAACGCATAGCACGGGTTGGAGTTGATGACCAGCTCGTAAATTTTGCTCAGGTTCAGGTCGTATTGCAGTTTCATCCGGTAAAAGCTCTTTCCAAAACTCCAGTGCGAGAACCTGGTCGGCATGCCGTACGCGCCAAACGTGTAGATGATGTCTGCCGGGCATATTTCGTATCGCATCGGATAAAAATCAAGGTTGAACCCCTTGGCTATCTCCGTGATCTCGTCAATGGATCGCTCCAGTTCTTTGCGCTCGTCGCCTGTCATTGCCTTTCCCCCTCCATTCGCCAAAGCCTACTTTATGTATATGGGGCAAGTGGAGAAAAGACGCCACGGTTCTTGGAAAAAACGGTTGGAGTGGCAGGGAAGTGTTTTGACAACAAAAAAGCGTCTCCTTTTGAGGAAACGCCTTCATCGAGTTTAGTCATTCTTTATTCTTGGGTACTTAAAAGCCCTCATATGTCATGCTATCTCACACTCTTTGTATTTTTGTGCTCATTAATTGTTCAAGTACGCTCTCAATCTTAGCCATCTCTTTTTCCTTTGAAATCCACCAATTTCGACTCCAAATGCGATGAATAACCCATCCCTTTTCTTCTAAAAATCTTTGTCTGTATATATCCCTTTCCCGCGCAACTAGCCACATTTAATCGATTTTCCCCACTGTCACGTGACAATGGGCCGAATTGACTTACCATTTTTCCATCGATATCTTTGGCATACCCAACTGAAAAAAGGATAATATCTCGTTCATCCCCCTGAACATTTTCAATATTTTTCACAAAAAGCCCGACATTCTCTTCACCATTTTTTCGATTTTTGGCTTCTTCGATAAGGAATTGGTACTGTTTCAACGATCTGCTCGGCTTCCAGTCTGTTTGATCGGTTTAACCAATGCCCATTAACAGGTATAAATTCGATAGGCTTCGATTTCTTGTCCGTTGATACTGTAGGTGCTATCTGAACTCGTTTGTCATAAAATGCGTAGTTTGAAAAATTGATTAGCTCTTCGTACTGCGAGCGATAATGCCAAGCCAACCATTTTTCTGGAAACTTAGGCTTTGCCCATTCCAATAAGCTCTTTGCTTGCTTCTCATCCCCAGCTACCACCTTTTTCCAGTAATACACGTGGATAAAAGCATAATTAAGGGCTGTCCCAAAAATCAGACATCTGACTTTCGGGACAACCCTATACACAATCGGTCTAAGATTTTAATGCCTTTAGCCGACGGAAATATCAATATTTTGAACAGTATTGTCGATTGAATCAATATCTAATTTTATAGTATGGACATTATCGTCTATGCTTTCTGTAATATTCTTAATCGACTCAACAGCAACTGTCATATCAATAAGATAGTCCTCGATCTTATCCACGCGCTCATTTAAAACCTTGATCTCACCTAGTATTTCCACCAAAACGCTTACTACATCTTCAAGAGTTGCCATTTTTTGCTCCTCCTAATTCGGTCAAATGAACATAATTCAGGCGATCCTCATTTCCAGAATATTTTAATTGAAAATTTCCAATATGTCTATTTCTTTAGCCCTATATCACAAATATGTAATGCACGCAGCGATGTTAGATAAGGCAATTAGCTTACTTGCTTTGCCACGCTTGAATCAATATGCTTCTAAATCGCCAGGCTGGCAAGAACTTGTTCCCCAAATAAAAAAGCGCCCCCATCCAGGAGACGCCTTCGCTTTGTTCACGCCTGCGTGTCGTCCTTATTTTTGGAACCAGTCACGCACGCCCGAATAAATAAGAGCACCGGAGAAGACGAGCATAGCGATCAGGCCAATGCCGTCCACCACTGGATTCAGCCCGTTCAAAAACGTGCCGTCCAACGGAGTGTTCAACAAAGCATAGCCGCCGAGCAGACCGCCAGCCAAGGAAAGCCATTTGTTCATGTCCACGTCACCTCCCTATGCAACAGCCTAAAAATGAAACCGCTGCAATACTTCACTCTATGTCAGAGGCTGACAAGCGGTCTGTACGTTCGTCCAACACACTGTTCATCAAATTGCAATTGGGCATAGCTCATCCTTGTGCGGTACAATAATAATGGATATTTGTGCCTGATTTCGATTATCTGAAGGAGTGAATGACGCATGAAGCTGTTTTTGCTGCTCGGCAGTGTCAGCGGTTTTCTTTCGGTTGCGCTTGGAGCATTCGGTGCCCACGCCCTGAAAGAAAAGCTGGATGAATATTCGCTTGGCATTTTTCATACGGGAGTGACGTACCAGACGACTCACGCTCTGGCACTCGTGCTCGTCGCTTTGCTGCTCAAATGGTATCCGGACTCTTCCGGGCTTGTCTGGGCGGGATGGTGCTTCGCAGCCGGAACTGTGATCTTTTCCGGCAGTCTCTACACATTGGCCATGACCGGGATCAAAGTGCTCGGGGCGATTACCCCGATCGGCGGCGTCCTGTTTCTCGCTGGCTGGGCACTGCTTGCCTTCCACGCCTGGAAAGCCGTATCGTAACCGCTCCATACTTCAGACGTCATCGTACGCCCAACGCTCGCTGTTTGGGCGTTTTTCTCTGTAAAAGAAGCAGCGCCGCACCCCGAATAGACGAATGCCATATGCTGTAGGGCTGGCACTACTGAATCGGTAAGGAGAAAAAAACATGACCAACTCCTCCTACTATTACGGCCTTCCTGATATTTACATGCAGATGGGCTACTTTCCCTTTCCCACACCTCCGCCCACTGCGCCGCTGAACCGCAACATGCCCGCCCCATACACGATGCCAATCTCCGATCCATGCAAGCACTTCCTCGGGCAATCGGAAAAAATAGTCGCTCAAGACGGCGAGCACGGCTTCGCTTCTCTGGTCAATCCGCTTCGCTCTGGCGTGCTTTTATACGTAAACCAGTGGCTGATCACGAATCCGCAAGCTTGCCCTCTCGAAGCGCACATCTGGTTTGGCAAAGCAGCTGGCATCGCCAAAGCCAAAGCATCGGCGCAAGTGACGTCCGGCTACATCCAGCTTGCTGCCTGTCCCGCGGCTCAAGGACAGATCATGTACGGATCAGACCATCCACCCGGCCATCCAGACGGAGTCTTCGCCTCGATCCGCATCGTCCCGCCCATGGCGACAGCGGGCGAGCAACCAAACGGCCAGTGGATCATCGGCCCGGGAATGGCCTTGACGATTCGCGTCCCGGATACAGGCGAGCAACCGGCTTTTTATGTTTACATGAACTGGTGGGAGCACCCGTTATAGGAGGGAAAAAGCCATTCGCTTTTTCCCCGCCCTCTTTTCCATAACCATAACTGCCCCTGAAAGCAAAAAAACGAAGACACAGGCATCGCCCCGTCTTCGTCGTATCGGCTACTATTTTTTTACATGTTGAAAACCTATAGACCCTCTGCTACAATGGGAATTGGTCTGTAGGTGACTTTCGAAAAAACTATCATTCTATCTCCAATATAATCTTACCACATTGCAACATCCTTGTCAAACCTTCAGATCAAAAAAGGGGAACGAAAAAGGAGCGGTACCATGAGCGCTACTGATCAAGAAAGGCAAAACGAACAGCAACGGGTTGAGACAGTCATCACTGAAATCAGCAACCGGATCACCGACCTCGAACAGCAGGTACAAGTCGTAAGTGAAGATATCGTCGGAATCCGCAAGCATTTTTGGGACGATGTGACCGTCAACTTCGAGGATGCCACCGAGGCGATCGAGACGTACGTCAGCATCAAGCAGCAAGCTGAAGTATTGTCGGAGCGGGAGCGCAGCCAGCGTCATGCCCAGAATCAGTTGCGTACCATGCAGCGATTGATGCACTCTCCCTATTTTGGCCGGATTGATTTTCACGAAGAAACCGAGCCTGGTTCAGAACGCATTTATCTCGGAATCGCCTCTTTACTGGACAAAAACGACGAGCATTTTCTCATTTATGACTGGCGGGCACCGATCTCCAGCCTGTACTACGACTATTCCCCCGGCCCGGCTCACTATGACACGCCAAGCGGGGTCGTCTCAGGAAAGATTACGTGCAAGCGGCAATATATCATCCGCGATGGGCAACTGCTTCACATGTTCGATACTGGCGTGACCATCGGCGACGAGCTGCTTCAGGAAGTGTTGGGCAAGCAAGCCGATTCGCAAATGAAAAGCATCGTCGCCACGATCCAGCGTGACCAGAACCGGATTATTCGCAACGAAAAAAGCCGCTTGCTGATCGTCTCCGGGGCAGCCGGCAGCGGCAAGACTTCGGCCGCCCTGCAACGGGTCGCCTATTTGCTCTACCGCTATCGCAAGACTTTGACCGCAGAGCAGATCGTCCTGTTTTCCCCCAACTCGCTGTTCAACAGCTACATCTCGACGGTTCTTCCCGAGCTGGGCGAGGAAAACATGCAGCAAACGACTTTTCAAGAGTACGCCCAGCATCGGCTTGGCGATTCCTTTTCCCTGGAAAATTCGCTGGAGCAAATGGAGTACGTGCTTACCGCCCATGACGAGCCTGACTACGAGGCAAGGCTTGCGGCGATTCGCTGCAAATCGTCCGCTCCTTTCCTGCGCGTGATGAATCAGTACGCGGATCGCCTCATGCGAGGAGGCATCGTGTTCCGTCCGATTTCGTTTCGCCAGGGCACGCTTATTTCCGCCGCGCACATACAGGAGCTGTTTTATTCCCATGACACCTCTTTGCCGATCCCGAACCGGATGGCTCTGGTGGCACGAGCTTTGCTCGCGGAAGTCAAACAGCTGGAACGGCGCGAGCGCAGTAAACCGTGGGTCGAGGACGAGGTGCAATTGCTCGATAAAGATGCTTATGTAGCCGCCTATCAGCAGCTTCGCCGCAAAAAGCAGTTTCGCGACGATTCTTTCGACGACTTCGACCGCGAGCAGGAGCTGCTGGCAAAGCGGGTGGTCAAACAGCATTTTCAGCCGGTTCGCGACTCGATTGCTTCGCTGCAATTTATTGATATACAGGCCACTTATCGCCAAATGTATGCCGACCAGGCGCTGCTCGACCAGTTGCTGTCGGATGAGCCGTCCCTGAGTTCAGCTGCATGGCCCGCGATCTGTTCGCTGACCCTGGAGTGCTTGGATCAAGGCAAGCTGACACAGGAAGACATTCCGCCTTATTTGTACTTGCAGGAGCGCCTGGAAGGCAAGCAGACGAACAATCTCGTCCGCCATGTATTTCTCGACGAAGCCCAGGATTACTCGGCGTTTCAGTTTGCGCTGATCAAAAACTTGTTTCCGCGCGCCAAAATGACCGTGCTCGGCGACTGGAATCAGGCGATTTACGCGCATGCTGCGCACGACGAAAGCTTCGGCACAGTCTCCTCGCTCTTTGAACCAGAAGAGACAGAAACATTCGTGCTGACGAAAAGCTACCGCTCTACCTTGCCGATTGTCCGGTTCACGAAGCAGCTGGTCGCAGGCGGCGAGCAGATCGAGCCTTTCAACCGGGATGGCCGGATGCCGACCGTGACGAAGGTACACAGCGACGCCGAGCTTACACAGCAGATTGTCGAGCGGGTGAAAAAGCTGTCGGCAAACGGACACAAGACGATTGCCGTCATTACGAAAACAGCTGCGGAAGCCGAGAAAGCGCATCAGAGTCTCGCTGCGCTTTTGCCGATTCGTCTGATTACCACTTCTACCTTGTCCTACGATACAGGCAATCTCGTCATCCCGTCGTACTTGGCAAAAGGGGTCGAGTTCGATGCCGTCATCCTATACGACGCTTCTGCCAAGAGCTACAGCCGGGAAAGCGAACGCAAGCTGTTTTATACCGCTTGCACACGCGCCATGCACGAGCTGCATCTTTACTACCGCGATGCAAAAACGTTCTTGCTCGACCACGTATCCGCGAGCAGCTACGAGCATCTGGAAACGGACAACTGATCACAAAAGACCCGGCTGCGCCACTCTGGCTTAACCGGGTCTTGCTTTTGTCGGTTTAAGGCCGACATAGATCGCGACCAAAAGCAAAATCAGATCCAGTTCATACCCGCCGATGAACCCTTTCTCCCACTTCACCGTCACAATCGCTCCGGCCATAACCCCTGCCAGTCCCCACGCCGCATAGCTCGCTCCGATCCCCAGCAAAAAGGCCAGTCCGCCAATCAGCTCGATGGCAAGCACCAGAAAAGCAAGCCACCCCGGCAAGCCGAGATCGCCAAACATTTCGCTGACCGCCCCCATCCCCCGCTGCAGCTTCGCCAGACCATGGAGCAAAAACAGCACGCCAGTCGCCATCCGCAAAACAACGAACGCTCTCTCGTAAGCCATAGCTCGCCCCTCCTCACCACTACCATATGCCAGTCGCGGGACAATCAGTCGTGCTCGGCATGACGTTCGGTCAGCGCACCTATGGGCAGCTCTGCGATCGAACCGAGCCACAGGGCAATCAATCATGATCAGCATGACGTGCGACGCTACAGCGAGAGATCAGTTCAAACCTCGTCTGTCGGCAGCGCGGGCAGCCTTTGCTTTTCAACGCTTCAATCGTTTTCACCCGCTCGTTGGCCCCAACCTTGGCCACCTGAGCGCAGCGCTTGCAGCGATACAGTCGCTGTGAACGCACTTCTTCTCCGGTGTACAGCGGCTTTCTGTACGCTTCCTTCACGATTGGAGCCGTCTGCTCGGTAGTGACGAGCACGATCATCTGGCCTTTTCCGCCCAGCAGTTGTGCCCCCTCGTACTCGTTAAAATGACTGAGAACTTCCCGGACGCTCAATCCCGCCTGCACGAACTTCTGCTGCATCTGCAACGTAAAATCGGGCGACTTGTGCGCAAAAGACAAAAAAACAGGCAGTCCTTTGCGCGGCTGCAAACCGCTGATTCCCCGTGACAAAAACAAGGACATCCCTTGCAGCGTATACGGCGGATCGGTAAAAAAGCAATCGAACTGACGATGCAACCGCGCAGGCAGCGGCTCGCGCAAATCAGCGTGATGGCATTGGATCGCCAAGTTCCGCTGCTGCGCTACATCCCTGATATATTGCAAAAAGCGTTCATCAATATCGACAACCTCAATCTTGCCTGCGCCCCCCGCTTTTCCTGGAAACAACCGTTTCAGCAAAAGGGCGAGCGACACGCTGACCAAGTCGTCGTCGCCCACGCACAATACTTTCTTGCCGACAAGCGCATGGTTCCGCAGACAAAGCAACGCCCGGCGCATACTCGTCTCTGCCGTGCATTTTGCCTGATCGAGCTGCACATTCACTTGCGGCCGCTCGGACAAGATGCTCTCCAACTCGTTGTACACGTCCGCCAGCTCGTTTTTCCAGGCCGACTCGTCTTGCATCAGCTTATTGTACAAAGTCCGGTCCAGCCCGCCGAACCCAAGTCCATTTTCCACGTAGGCCAAGCCGTCTTCCGTGCAAGCCAAGCCGTTTCTCGCTTGCAACGCCCCGGCCTTGATCAGTTCTTTTTTGATTGCAGTCGCCACCGGAACAGGCAGCATGACTTTTCGCGCCAACTCTTTGCCAGGCAAGCCCGGCTGAAAATAACAATGCAGCAGGAACTGCTCAATCACTTGCGGCCCTTCCTGCAATTGAACTTGACGATACGTTTCTTCTATATAGTTGCGCATGTGTACGCCTCTTTTCATTAGGGATATGCCTCCCTCTCCCTGCGCCGAAGCGGTCATAGTGCTTCCCCTTTATCTGAGGAGCAAAGTGATGACCGCAAGCGGACACACCCACTTGCATGAAAAAAAGGCAGCGAAGAACACATGGTTCCCCTCTGCCTTGGGTGCGCAGAAAAAATCGTAGCCGCTGATGCAAAAAAACCGTGCAAAAAGAGCACGGTTCCGGCGACTGATCGGATTGGGCAGGTCGATGACCGTTGTTCTTAACCAATGAAGCTCTCCCTGTTCCCATCACAAACAAACCACTTGCTAGATGGCTTTTTGCGAAAAAATGGGAGAACTTTATCCAATTGGATTAGTTAAGCACAAACGCCGACATCAACATTTCCCCTAGTGAAAAGATTTGAGTTCCAGTATATACCTTTTTACAAATACAGGCAATACTCTTTTTGTTTGACTAGCTGACAGTTTTCACTTGTACACTCTCTTGCATGCTTCGCTGCTCATGAAGGCGGCGGCCTAACCAGTAAAAGACCAAGCTGACCATGGCAATCGCGCCCATCATGACAAACATCGTCGGCCCGCCGTATGCGTGCAGCACGATTCCGCCCGCCCACGGCCCGAGAAAGCTGCCGAGCATGCTGACGCTCTGTGCTCCGTAATAGGTGCCGCGCATATTCGCCGGGCTGATTTGGTCGATCTGCGCGTACTCGGCTGGCACGATCAAAATTTCTCCCAACGTAAAGACGATCATCGCAGCTACGAACCAGCTCCACGTAGCCGAAAAGGCGAAGCCCAGCTCTCCGACTGCCATCAGCGCCGCTCCCGCTGCAATCCGCGAAAACAAGGAATAACGCTCAACCAGTCGCGTCAGAGGCACTTGCAACAGCAGCACCGTAAAGCCGTTGGCACTCATCAACACGCCAAACAAGGCGACGCCTTCCGTTATGTTTTCACGCAAATACTGGGACAACGTAACAGACATCTGCCCATGAACCGTCACCAGCAAAATTCCGCCCACGACAAAAGACAGCAGAGCCACGTCTTTTTTCAAGATGCTCCAGATTTGCTGCAAGCTCGCTTTCTCTGTTGTCGCCTGCCCGCCAGCATCGCCATCTGAGACGCGATACTTTTGGCACACGATCCAAAGCACAGCCGCAAAACAAAGCGTGGAGAACGCCGTAAGCATAAAAGCAATCCCGCTGCCCGCAATGCCTAAAAACGCTCCCAGCATCGGCCCGATAGCCACTCCGAGGTTTATCGCCAAATAGCGGTTGGAAAACACCCGAAACCGTTTCCCTTCCTCCGTCAAATCGCCCATCATCGCCTTCGACACCGTTCCGTAAAAAGACGCCGACAAACCCATCAACAAACTGATCAGCAAAAGCACCAGCAGATTGCCGAAAAAGACGAAACCGACGAAAGCTGCTGCCATCAATACCATGGAAAAAATCATCAGCTTTTGCCTGCCGAACAAGTCCGACAAAATCCCGCCGAGGAAGCCGCCAACTGTGCCCGCCAAAGGCCCCGCGCCGATAATCAACCCGATGTAGGCAGGCGTCAGCGTCGTCGTCTCGCTCAAGTAAATCGCCAGAAACGGCATGCTCATCGATTGCGTCAGGCTGACGAACACCGTGCCCGCCATCAGCAGATGCACAATCGGGTGATACGCCTCCCAAACTTTTTTCCACTTATTCATCGGTCATTCTCCTTGCTCCCTCCCTGTGCAAAAAGGAACGCAGCAGCACAGGCAGACGATCGACGAATGACTCGCGCAAGCTGTAGGCTGCAATCGTTGTGCTGCCGTTATAGTGCGCGCGAATCAGTCCAGCCCGGCGAAGCGCCGTGACGTGGTGGTGGACCGTGCTTTTGGCGAGCGACACCTGCTCTTGCAGCTCTCCCAGCGTACTTTTTTTTTCAGCGAGGCACCGCAAAATGTGCAGCCTTTTTTCATCCGCCAGACACTGGGCAAGCGGCAGAAGCTCAAGCAATGGCTGCGGCTCGGTTTGTCCGGCATCTCTGACCGGATACAAGCACGTGGCAAGTCCGCGGTAAAAATCGAGAACGGACGTAGGCGCACAGTGATATTGCGGGATGAGCACGACCTCTTGCAAATCGGGCATAGGCTCGATCCAGATGCCGTTTGACGCATGGTCGATCAGCTCGATCGCGGTCATTTTTCCCGCCAACTCCGTCATTTCCGCCGCGCTTCGCTCCAGACTCGTGACAATGGCTGGCGAGATCCGGGAAAAATAATGCTCATTCCATCGCGCCAAAAGCGACACGCTATGATCGCGGATTTCACCGAGATTGAGCGGGATCGTCTCTACCCATGGAGCGAGCAGCTCGTAAATTTCTCCGGGAGGCAGCTTTTCCAGCCAGCCGAGAAAGTCCGCCACCGACTTTTTCTCCGGGGCTTGCGCGACCAATAGCACCAGTCTATGCAGCACCTCCCAGCGCTCATCCTCCAGCTCTTGGGCGAACGCTGTGGGCAGCTGTTGCTTCGTTTCTTCCTTCCAGGAGACGCCAAGCTGCAAATGCTTTCGTTCCTTTTCGTAAATGTACGCATACAGGCTGATGATGCATTCATAGGCAGCAGACCATTCGATTCCAATAGAATATTGGTTATTCATTCGATCACCATCGAACATCAGATTTTTTATTAGTGTAGCATCTCCGCTCGTTTTTGAAAAGGCCCGTCTCCCGCGAGCTTTTTCCGAAGTACAGATTAAACCTGACACCCGCTATTTTCCCCAACAAAAAACCCCGCCAGAATCTCCGGCGGAGTAGATGACAAAACCTGACTTTAGCCTGGTTACGTTAAACAAGTTAGACGGCTTAGACAAACGGCGGGTCCCACGCTTTTTTGCGCCAGCCCAGGCGATGATCGACCACATTCAGCTCGCGATCCAGCACGACATCTACTCCAAACGGCAGTTTCCGGTTGTACCAGAAGCGGACGTCGCTCCAGGTAACTTCATATCCGTCCTGCGATTCTTTCCAGGTGACGTGGATGCGCTGGGCAAATCCGAGAAAAGCGCGCACGCCGTCCACGCCGACCGTAGCCTGAATGATCTCGTCGCGGCACTGCTTGGAGTATACGTCTTCGAGCAGCACATGGTCATACTCGATTCTCCCCGTATAAAACCGCTGCTCGGCTTCGATGACAAACCGCCAGTGAAACGGATGCAGACTCGGCAATACGTGGCATACGCCCGCTGTATTCAAGGCGCTTTTCACACGCTTGACTTGCCGCTGATGCTGCCAGCACCGCAAAGCAATGTAAGCAAAAGTCAAGCCGTACGCAACCGGGAACAACACCGTCGCGTCTCCCTGGAAGCCGAGCCACCAGATGGCAGCCGCCAAATGAATGGCGAACAGAAACGGTTCAAAAATCGCCAGCACATCCAGGTGAACCCATTTGCGGCTGAACGGTCGGACACACTGCACACCGTACGCGTTCAGCATATCCAAAAAGACGTGCAGCACGACAGCCGCAAGCGTGCAGCCGTACAATATTCCGATGTGCTGCATTTGCCCAAAGCCCCAGGCCACAGGGAGCGAAATGAGCAGCGGCCAGATGAACAGGGCGGGGATGGAATGAGTGATCCCCCGATGAAAACGGATGTAAAAAGAGATCCCGCGAAGCCTGGCCACTGTGTCAAAATCGGGCGCGTGTGACCCGACTACCGTCGCGACCATCACCGCTTGCGCCAATCCAGGATCGTGCGCAACGGCAGGAGTGAGCTGGGCGAGGCCCGCAAGCGTGACCCCAAGCAAAAGATGACTGGCAGTGTCCATGATGATACCTCCCTTTGCATGGCTATCCCTTCTCTTTCACTGTACAAAATGAACGCGACGATTCCATAAATCCCAGGTAAAAGTTATCCGAAGTTTTGCCGGCGCATCTTTACAAGATCTCTACGAATCGGCGGCAGGCATAAAAAAACAGCACCGCGATTGTCGTGTACATCCAACAATCGCGGTGCTGTTCATACTCGGACAGGCAGCTTGCCCGCTGTTTAGGTCAGGCGCAGAAATTCGTCGATATCGGCCACAGCCAGATCGACCGCTTTTTGCCAGAACTCGACGGTCGTCATGTCTTCGCCCAGATGCTTTTTCGCCAAATCTTCGACCATCAGACGGCCCGTATCCTGGAGAAGCGCATCGTACTTCGCCGCGAAGCTTTCGCCTTCCTCCAGAGCACGCGCATACACGCTCAGGCTGAACAAATAGCCGAAGGTGTACGGGAAGTTGTAAAACGGGTACGAAGTGATGTAAAAGTGCAGCTTGGAAGCCCAGAAGTGCGGCTCGTATTCCGCCAGTGCGCCTTTGAACGCCTGCTTTTGCGCTTCTTCCATGATCCGATCCAGCTCGGCTGCGCTGACCAGACCTTTTTTGCGCTGCTCGTAGAAGTTTTTCTCGAACAGGAAGCGGGCGTGGATGTTCATGAAGAACGCGACGACTGATTGCAGCTTGTCTTCGAGCAGGACGAGACGCTCTTCGTCGTTCGCAGCATTTTTCACGGCAGCGTCAGCCAAAATCATTTCCGCAAACGTCGAAGCTGTCTCGGCTACGTTCATCGCGTAGTTTTGCGCGAGCGCTGGCAAATCCCACATCACTTGCTGATGATACGCATGCCCCAGCTCGTGGGCCAGCGTAGACACGTTGCTTGCGCTTCCGGCATACGTCATGAACACGCGGGACTGCTTGCTCACAGGGAAGCTGGTGCAAAATCCGCCCGGACGTTTTCCAGGGCGATCTTCCGCCTCGATCCAGCCTTCTTTGAAAGCTTTCTCGGCGAATTGCGCCATGCTCGGATTAAAGCGGTTGAAGTGCTCGACGATCAAGGCTGCTGCCTCGTCATAGGACACTTTTTTGTGCACGTTGCCAACTGGCGCGGAGACGTCGGACCAGCTCAGCTTTTCAACGCCAAGCAGCTTGGCTTTGCGCTCCAGATAGGCCACCAGACGGTCTTTGCGATTGTCGATCGCTTGCCACATCGCATCGAGCGTCTTTTCCTGCATGCGCCCGATATCGAGCGGTTCGCGCAGTACGGACTCCCAGCCGCGGTGACGGTACAGAGCCAGGCGGAAGCCGCCGAGATGGTTGAGGGCTTGTGCGCACAGCTCCGTTTCCTTGCCCCACGCTTCTTTCCATTTGGCAAACACTTGGTCGCGCACAGCGCGGTCCGGATGGCTCATCAGGTTGGAGGCTTGGCCTACGGAAAGCTGCTTCGTCTCCCCGTCCAGCTCCACTTCAATCGTCATGCGCCCTACTACCGCGTTGTACAAATCTTGCCAAGCGTGATAGCCGTCTACAGCCAGATCGCTCGCCAGCACTTCCTGTTCAGGAGTGAGCTTTTCCTGGGCGCGGCGGCGGCGTTCGTTCAGCACAAAAGCAAGCGGTTGCAATTCTTCGTCTGCAAGCAGCGCGTTCCATGCCGCTTCGTCAATGCGCAGCAATTGCTCATCCCAGCGCGTCAAAACAGCGCCGAATGCCGCAGAGATCGTTTTCACGCGTCCGCCGAGCAGCTTGGCGCCCTCGTCCTTCACGTTTTGCGCTGTCAGGCAAGAAATGAAAGCGCCTGCTTGTCTCACCCGCACGGCAATGCTTTGCACTTCGGCAACGACATCGACGAACGCAGCTTTTTCCTGCAAGTTCAGGGCCGCATCCTCAACCCGGCCTTTCAAAGTTGCGATATCTTTTTCCAGTTGCTCCAAAAATGCATGGAACGAAGCGGACTCACTTCCACCGGAAAACAACACATCCAAATCCCAACGTTGTGGCAATGCTTGTGACATATGTATCCCTCCTCAAAAACTCTTGATAAAATAATTTCTATAACAACGGGATGATTCCTTCTATTTTATGCAGTTCGCCCGTATATCTATGAATTTAGCGGAAAGAGCGACTGCCGTAAAAAGCAGTCGCTCCGCTTGATCACACAGGCAAGGTAAACGTCTCCCCTTGCTTTTCTACAACAATTCGCTGTTTTTCCTCGCCTGCTGCCGCAAGCAAGCGCTGCATTGGCTCTTCCACAGGCTCGCGCGAGAGTACGAATGTATTCCAGTGGATAGGCACCAGCCATTTGCCGCGACTCTCCTGAAACATTTGCCACGCCTGTTCCGGTGTGCAGTGTGCGGCCTGGTAGGAATCCGGCTTGTAGGCTCCAATCGGCATAAACACGATGTCAATTGGTCCAAACTTTTCAGGCAAATCCTCCATCGACATGTACGCCGTGTCGCCCGGGTACAAAATGCGCACGCCGTTTTTCTCGATGATGTAGCCGTTGTAGCCGTAGTCGTGGTTCCACGGGAAACGGTTTCCCCAATGTCTGACGGGAATCGCCGTGATAGTCACGCCGTCTTTGGTCGTCGCTTTTTGCTGCGCGGAAAGCTCCTTGCAGGAAGCGAACGGCATGCCGCTGAGCAGTTTGCCCGTGTTCGCCGCAGTAATGACGTGCGTAGCAGGATGCGCCAATCGTCGCAGTGTTGGCAGGTCGACATGGTCCATATGCGCATGAGACAATAAAATCAAATCGACGATGCCAATCTCGTCGAAGTCAAGAGCAGGCGGAGTGAAGCGTTTCGGGCCAAAATGAAGCAGCCCTGCGACGCGAAGTCCCAATTTTTCGCCTAATACCGGGTCAGTCAAGATTTTGGTTCCGTACACATTCAGCAGGATCGTCGAATGGCCTACCCATGTAATCGTCACCTCATCTTCTGACCAGTTCGCAGGCTCAGGCTTTGCGTCAAGCTCCTGAAACGCTGGCTTGGGAAGCTGCCCCATGTGATACCAGTAGCGGTACGCCATATAGCCAATCAAGCCTAAAACGAGCACTCCCAAAAAGGAGCCGAACCAGATGAGGATCGTCATATGCATCAAAGAACCCCTTTGTCATAACGTGGTTGTGGTCTCATTATAGCAAAGGGGTCCGTCAGGGACGCAAGGGTAAAACGTGCCGGAAACTGCCGGTTTTGCAAAAAGCCGCGCATGTCCATTCCGCTTGCTTTTGCCCCAGATCAGAAAGAAACACGCCGCGACATACCAAAAAGCACCTGCCGTCCAGTCGAGGAAAGCAGGTGCCTGCGGGGCTGATTGTGGTATACTGCTACTGCCTTATTGATCGTTTCCGAAGGAGGAAAAGCCCATGATTTTACATAAAGGCGAGACGCTGTTCCGCCAGGGAGAAACTGGACCGCTCTTCCATCTGAAAAGCGGATTGCTCAAAATCAACCGGGTGCACGCAGACGGGACGCTCACTCTGGTGAACATCATTGTTCCAGGCGAGACAATCCCGCATCATTCGCTGCTTAGCCCGAACCCTTACTACGGAACAGCCGTCGCGCTTGTCTCCTGTGAAGTCGAGGTGCTGTCCGCAACAGACTGGTACCGGGAGCTGGAGGCGGATCACCAGAAATGCAGGGAGATCGCTTTGCAACTCCAGGGCAAGCTGCGCATGATGCAGCAGCGCATCGACCAGTTGTCGGAAGTCTCCCCGGCAGAAAGACTGCGCAAGCTCCAGTTGTGGTTCCAGTCGTTTGTTCCCGTCGCTTCGTTGTCTGAAGTCTTGACCCAGGACGAGATCGGCCAGTTCATCGGATTGCGCCGGGAAACAGTCAATCGTTTATTGCGTGCCCAATCAGGCCATAAGAAGTAAAACCGCGCCAGCGCCTCTGCTTTAGTCCAGTGTACCGGCAGGGCCGAAAAATTCGAAATGGATGTCTGCCGCGTCCACGCCCCACTCCTTCAAAGCGCGGTTGATTGCTGTCATGAAAGGAACGGGACCACAGAAATAAAAGTTGGCGTTTTTGTCAGCTACGATGCTTTGCAGCCATGGCAAGTCGATGTAGCCTTCTTTATGGAAAGCGTGTGCAGCGCGATCCTGTTCTGTCGGCTTTTCATAGCACCAGAACGCTTTTACTTGCGAATGCTCGGCAGCCAGCTCCTCCACGGCCTTTCGCATCGCGTGTACGTTGCCGTTTTGCGCTGCGTGAATAAAAGTAACCGGACGAGTCGGGGACGTTTTCACCAGCGTTTTCAGCATGCTCATCATCGGAGTCAAGCCCACGCCGCCGCTGATCAGTACAACAGGTCTGTCGTCTTGCTGATCCAGCGTAAAATCGCCAGCCGGAGCGGATATACGAAGCGTATCGCCTTCTTTGATATCCTCCGACAAATAGACGGATACTTTTCCGGCAGGTTTATCGCCAATCGCGTCCTCGCGTTTCACCGAGATGCGGTAATACGGATTGCCCGGCGCATCGGAGAGACTGTATTGGCGAATGTGGGTATTTTCTTCTCCCGGTATATCCAGCTTGACGCTGATGTACTGGCCAGGCTCGTAGCTTGCGATCGCTTTTCCATCCGCTGGCACCAGGTAAAAGGATGTGATGACGTCGCTTTCTTTTACTTTGCGCTGGACGATGAACTCCCGGAAGTCTGCCCAACCGCCAGTCTGCCCTTCTGCCTGGTCATACATTTCCGCTTCCACGCTGATGAACACATCCGCGATGACCCCGTACGCTTCTGCCCATGCCTGGATGATTTCGTCCGTGGCGGCATCCCCCAACACTTCTTTGATTGCCGCAAGCAAGTTTTCCCCGACAATCGGATAATGCTCAGGCTTGATTCCCAGACTGCGGTGTTTGTGTGCGATTTGTTTCACTACCGGCAAAATCGTTTCCAGTTTGTCGATGTACAAAGCAGCCGCGTACACCGCATTTGCCAGTGCCGTTTGCTGTCTGCCCTGTTTTTGGTTGGCGTGATTGAAAATGTTCAACAGCTCTGGATGGCTGGCAAACATCCGTTTGTAAAAATGTTTGGTTATCGTAGTGCCGTGCACTTCCAGTACAGGCACGGTCGATTTGATAATGTCGATGGTTTTTTGGTTCAACATACAAAACCCTCCTTGAAGTTCAACGTCTTGCTTATGTATGTAGTGTAACGGAGCAGCTGTTTTCGCTCGTGTGATTATAATCACAGGAAAAAGCAACGATTTGTGACAAGGAATTTGGGAAAAGGGTACCTCTCGCGCAACTCCTGCGATATAGTAAATCTAGGAAAATTAAGGGAGTGGACCGATATGACGCTGGAAGAATATCAAAAACGCGCCTCGGAGCAAGATGACTGGGCACCAGGCTGGGATGCCCTTGATGAGGCTTTTCAGAAGCTGTACCCTGGTCAGGAGCCTGCCCATTACGGCACAAATATGGTGAGCCGCGCCATGTTTGGCGGTGACGAGTACCTGGATGGCTACAGCATTTATGAATCGTCGCACGGCTTCAAGCATTTGCTGACCTACGGCATGACGGAGCTGTACACAAACGAACAGGCGTATGGAAGCGAGTGGAGCCAGTGGGGCTACGAAATGACGATCAAGCTCAAAGCAGAATCCAATGAAGAATGCATGTGGGCGATTGACATGCTGTCCAATCTGGCCCGCTATACATATACCCAGAAGCGCTATTTCGAACCCGGCCAATACATCGCCGGAAACGGACAATCTTTGCGGATCGGCACAGACTCTGCCATCACCGCCCTTCTGATTGCCGCCGATACAGAAGTAGATGGAATCGACACTGTGCACGGTCGGGTGGATTTTGTCCAGCTTGTCGGCATCACGCAAAGAGAGCTGGAAGTGTTGAAGGAAGACCCTTCCCAAGCTGAGGTTTTGATCGAGCGGATGAAGGACGACAATCCGTATTTGGTGACGGATATGGCGCGGAGCAAGTCCTACTTGTAATTCATGACCGTTCTGTTTCCTCTAGCCTGCTGGTTGATAGAAAGAAAGGAAGTCGGCACACGTGAAAGTCGGTTTAGTGAGACACTTCAAAGTCAAACAAGCTTACCCAAAAGGGGCATTCATTCCCGGCCGCGTAGTGAATGAGTGGTTCCGAACGTACGATCAGGCAGACATTGAATCTGGCAGCACCGACCTTAGCGGAATCGAATGGAACAAGTGCTATGTCAGTACGCTCCCGAGAGCAGTCAAAACGGCGGAAACGATTTTTCCCGGGCCGATTACGCCAATGGTCGAGCTAATCGAAATTCCCCCGCCAGCCTTTTCCGAGCGTCTGCGGCTTCCTGTTCTCATGTGGGCGGTATGGATCAGGCTGTCGATGTACTTCGACCGCAAGACGCGCGAGGAAATCAAGCGTGCTCGCTTCCGGATCAGCGAAGTATTTGATCACGCCTTTGGAAACCACACGGAAAATGTCCTCATCGTCAGCCACGCTGCCCTCATGGTGTTCATGCGAGAAGAACTGATTCGCCGCGGCTTTGCAGGGCCGAAATTCAAGATTGCCAAAAACGGGGAGCTGTACGTTTTTGAAAAGCCTCCTTGTTGACAAACGAATTGCCCATCTGCCCATGAAAAAAGATCATCCCTTATATTCGTCGGGATGATCTTTTTGTATTCGCTCTCTCACAAACTTGGCGATGCTCTCTACGTCATCGACGTGAAAACACGGTACATTTTCCTTGCGATCGGCTGACCAGCTCACGACCCCAACCAGGTGAGAGACGGACTGGAGCAACTCTTCGTCTTCTGGACGCCGCAGCAGCACCAGCTTGGGAAAGTGCTCGCGCTTGAAGCCCTCGATCAAAACGAGATCAGCTCCCGCCTCTGTCAGTCGCTGGACGAGCACAGGCAGCTCCAAGGGGCGCTGCTCGATCATCGCCGTCTTTGTTTTCGAGGTAATCGCGACGAGCGAAGCTCCGGCCTCGCGGTAGCGCCATGTGTCTTTTCCCGGCTGATCCCACTCGAAATCGTGTCCGCCATCGTGCTTGACCACCCCGACCCGCAAGCCTGTACCCTCCAAAAGTGGAATCAGTCTCGTTAACAACGTCGTCTTGCCGCTGTTGGAATAGCCGACAATTTGCAATACCCGTCTCCGCTCGTCCATTCCTATCCGTCCTTTCTCCACGCAGGGGCGGCATGGGCCAGCACATCTACCAGCTCTCCCACCGCTTTGCCACTGCCGCCTGCCGGAATGACAATGAAGCATTCACTGTCTTTCAGCGTCCCCAGGTTGCCTGCCTTGTCGTTGAAATCGGGCACGGCCAGCAACACGCTGTCCTGTTCCATTAATTTCCCCCGCAAATAGCGCGGGTATGGGCAAGGCTTTTCGTACGGAACGGCGAGCCTTGCCTGGATTATCGGCGGCTTTACCCCTTTTTCCCCGGCAAGCTGACGGATCGCCGTCCGCCCGAACAGCTCGAAGCCAAGAAAGCAGGCGCCCGGGTTCCCCGACAGCGCCAGAAGCGGCTTGCCTGCCACGAGCATGCTGGTCGTAGGGCTTGCCGGACGCATCGCTACCCGGTTGAACAACAGCTCTACATCAGGGTCATCAGCCAGATGTGCAATCACGTCGTAATCGCCGACCGACACGCCTCCGCTGGAGATGAGCACATCTACTTGCTGCATGTACTCGCTAATCTTGTTCTTTGCTGGCGCAAGTTCGTCCTTCATGCCGGAAAAGCAGACAGGGACGCCTCCTGCCTCCGCTACCAAAGCAGACAGCATCGCCATGTTGCTGTTGCGGATTTTGCCTGGAACAAGCGGCTCGTCAACGCCCAAAAGCTCGCTGCCCGTGGACAAAAGGCCCACTCGCGGCCTGCGAAAAACGTCTACCCGGGAAAACCCGAACGTAGCCAAAATCGCGATCGTGCCAGCATTGATCCGTTCACCTGCCTGCGCGATTACCGTTCCTTTCGCCATTTCCTCGCCGCGGCGGGAAACGTTATCTCCTGGCTGAAGCGCTCGCTTGATCCAGACCTGCTCAGACTGTTCCCCCGGATTTTGCGTCTGCTCAAACATGATCACAGCATCGGCACCTTCCGGCATCATCGCTCCGGTCATAATCCGCGTGGCACAGCCTGCCATCACTTCCCGGGCAGGCACCTGGCCTGCGGCTACCGTCTCGATCACGCGCAAAGCCACCGGACTTCCCACGGAAGCAGTCACCGTATCCGCTGCCTTGACTGCATAGCCGTCGAGCGGCGAGCGATCAAAGTGCGGCAAGTCGTGCGTCGCGTGCAGATCGCAAGCCAATATCCGCCCGTACGCTTCTCCGATGTTCACCTGCTCTGTCGCCAGCGTCGGCAACACCGCCAGCCATTTGTCGACCGCTTCCTGTACCGAAATGGTTTGTCGCGCAAAACGCATCGTCCGTCCTCCTAGTCATGACCGCCCAGCACGCGGCTTATAATCAGCCGACGTTTACATCCAAATCCTCTACTGGTCTTTCCTTGTATTTTAAATCTTTGTTTGCGGTAAAAGTATCCGCTTTTTCGATCTTGACCGCTGTATTGTATTCCGGGATGCCCGCATAGGCTTCGTATACCCCTTTTGGAATCAGCACGTTTCCTTCCGGCCAGTACACCTGAATATTTCCTCTTTTCGTCTCTTCAAACTTGGCACGTCCCTGGAAGGTTCCATAACTATTATACACAACAATGCTCTCGCCTTCCGCAATGCGCAGCTCCCGAGCGTCTTGCGGATTGATCAAAATATCGTAGCGGTCCGCGTTGTTGAACGGGTCCTTGTTGCTGTAAATCATCGAGTTGAACTGTTTGCCCCGGCGAGTCGTCACGTAGAAGTGCCCGTCCGGCTTGTGCAGTTCAGGAATGTCGATCGGCAGCAGATTCGCTTTGCCATCCGGTGTCGGACACACACCGTCCTCACACAGCCAGGCTCCCCCCCACTGAAACACATCCCCGCGGTTTTTCAAGTGCTGGATGCCTTCGTAGTTCGGATTCGCCTTGGCGATCTCCGCGCGAATTTCCGCGGCGCTCGCGAAGTGCATGAGGTGCTTTTTGTTCGGATGGACGCGGGCTGCCAAATCCACGTAAATCTCCCACTCAGGCCGGGCTTCCTCGATTCGCGGCCCTTCGATCTCCGCACTGAAGTACACCATCCGCTCCGTGCTGGTCGAGGTGCCGCCGCCCGGCTGCTCATAACGCGTCATCGCCGGAAGCACAATGACCTCTTCCTTGGCATCCACAAGCGTAGACGTGTTGAAAATAATGTCCTGATGGACGCGCAGCTCCACACTTTCCAGACACGTCCGCATGAAATCAGGGTCGGGCATCGTCTCCAGAAAATTGCCCCCGCTCGTGTAAAACAGTCTGGTCTTGCGTTCGTGTCCATCCGGCAGCAAGGCGTTTTCCAGCGAGACGCCGACGATATCGCCTTGCCATTTCGGAATCGGAAAATTCCACAGCTTCTCGATTCGCGTCCAGCTTTTTTCATCGAAATCTCCGCCCGGCAAGCTGAACGGGTCCGCTCCCATCTCCCCGGAGCCTTGCACGCCAGAGTGACCGCGAATCGGCATGACGCCGCAATGCTTGCGTCCGAAAAAGCCGCGCAAGATCGCCAGATTGGCTACGGAAGAAATATTGTCCGTCCCGAAGCGATGCTGTGTCAATCCCATGCTCCACACAAACACGCCGGATTTGGAATTGGCGAGCAACAGCGCAAATTCTTTCAAGCGCTCCTTGCTGACACCCGATGATTTCTCCAATGCTTCCCACGATTGATTTTGCAGATGCGCGCGCAGCTCCTCGATGCCGTTCGCATGCTCGCGGACAAACTCGTGATTGATAGCCGATCCTGGATTGGCTTGCTCCATCTCAAACCAGTGCTTCATGACGCCATTCATGAAGGCGATATCGCCGCCGATGTTGACCTGATAAAAGTCGTCCGCGAGCTTCGTGCCAAACACGGCGCTCTCCGGCACGGAAGGAATCCAGTATTGTTCCATGGCCGGTTCCTTGTACGGGTTGATCAGGATGATTTTCGTTCCCGCCTTTTTCGCTGCGTACATGTACTTGGTCGAAACAGGCTGGTTGTTGGCCGGGACTGAACCGAAAAAGACGAGCACATCCGTGCCGATCCAATCCTGATAGTTGCAGCTGGACGCCCCGATCCCCATAGAGCGCTTCAATGCTGTCTTGCTCGGCGAATGGCAAATCCGCGAGGCGTTGTCGATGTTGTTCGTTCCGAGAAAACGGGCCATTTTCGCCGCTGTGTAGTACACCTCGTTCGTAATTCCGCGTGCGGTCAGGAAAAAGGCCAGCTGCTTCGGGCTGATTCCTTTGATCTTTTTGGCGATTCTGTCCAGGGCATCGTTCCAGCTGATTCGCGTGAACTTGTTCTCCCCCGGCTTGCGCGACAGCGGATACGGGATTCTGCCCAGCTTGCGCAGCTCGACGCTGGACAGCTCTCTTAGAGCGCTTACATTTTCCAGCCACTTTGGCTCCATCGCAGGCATTGTATTAAGCCGCAGAACGTTCAGGCGAGTCGTGCACAAATGCGGGCCTGTCAATGTCTGATCGTACAAGCCAGATACGCCGAGCGCGCAGCCGTCACACACGCCCTGGGTCAAAATCCGGTACGCGTAGCCGAGATTGTCCCGGTTGTCGTACACGACCTTCATCGTGTCGAGAATGTGATGCGGCTTGATTTTGCCAAGGCCCATAGGCATCATGGAAGCCCACAGGGAAGGCTTCAAAGAAGTATCCAATTTGACCGGTCCATTATGCTTCGTCTTGCCCATAGCTTTTCCGCTCCCCTCTTGTCTATCACCCGCGAGACTAAAAAACCACCATGAAACCGTCCCTGTCCCGAAGGATAAGAGCGTGTTCACGGTGGTTGTCTACGGCAGGTTCGCTACCTAGTCTCAACGTCGTGTTTGCTGGCGAAGTCCGCGTTGTCTAACCGGTGAACAGGAACGCTGCTTCGTTTAGACTTACGGTTCGTTTTTCCATTTTTTCTCGATGTCCTGATCAAATACAAAGATGGACATCCCAAAGTCACGTTCAATGTCGATGTCAACGAACAGGTCGACGAGCTTGGCTCCTAGAAACGCTTCCATATCAACTGGCTGATGCTTTCGATACATTTCCTTGACCATTTCGGTTCTGGCAGCTCGTAATGTCTGCTTTCCATCCTTCGAAGTGGCAATGAACTTTTCCACTGGCGAAAGATTGCCTTCCATCTCGCAGATCGCCCAGTTTTTGCAAAACGTGGTGCTGATCTTGCTCGGTCCCTTTCCCATATGTCGCTTGCGGAAAGCTCTGACCAGATTACTGAACTCTGCTTCGAACTTATTCATCGACGCTACTCACCTTTATTCCAATCATTCTCTACTATGACTTTACCATTGATCAACTAGCCAATTCAACAGACTTTTCTCTTTGTTTGGCTTCTTCCTTCAATTTTTTAATATCCACTCGGATTAAGAGGGAAATGAGCAGGGCGACAATGAACATCGCCGCAAAAACGCTCATCGTCCCGGTGTAGCTTTTCGTCGTCTCCCGAACCCATGCGGCAAAGATCGGGCCTGCCAGCCCGGCTGCCGCCCAAGCCGTCAAAATATAGCCGTGAATCGCGCCAAGCTGCCTTGTGCCGAACAAGTCGCCAATGTAGGCCGGAATCGATGCAAACCCGCCGCCGTAGCACGTCATGATGATGAACATCGCAACCATGAACAGCAACGGATTGCTCATGTTCGGCAAAAGGAAAAACAGCACCATCTGGATCGCGAAGAAAGCTGTATACGTGTTGGCACGGCCGATGTAATCAGACAGCGAAGCCCAGCCAATCCGTCCTCCCCCGTTGAACAAGCCGTTCAGCCCCACCATCAGGGCAGCGGTCTGCACAGACATGCCGACCATTTCCTGCGCCATCGGGGAAGCGACCGAAATGACAGCGATTCCACAAGTCACATTGATAAAAAGCATCAGCCAGAGCCAGTAAAAACGCCGCGTCTTGATCGCTTCGTTGGCCGTCAGCTGGCACAAATCTTTTTTGATCGGCTTGTCGCCCGCTTCGCCGTTTGTGGAAAAGCCTGCGGGAACCCAGTCTTTCGGCGGCGGAGACAAATATTGTGCAGAAGCAAACATGACGATGAAATAAACAATGCCCAAAACGTAAAAAGTGTTCGCAATTCCTGCACTTTCAATCAGCGCATTCATGATCGGGCTTGCGATCATCGAAGCAAAACCGAAGCCCATGATCGCCAACCCCGTCGCCAGTCCGCGACGATCCGGGAACCATTTGACCAAAGTAGACACCGGAGTGATATAACCGACTCCAAGCCCGATACCGCCTAACACTCCGTAGCATATGTACAGCAGCGGCAAACTGGCTAACTGGGTCGCAAGCCCGGAGCCGACGATGCCCACTCCGAAAAAGATCGAGGCCAGCGTTCCCGCTTTTCTCGGTCCGTGCTTTTCGACGTAATGGCCGAGAAAAGCAGCCGACAGCCCGAGAAACAGGATGGCGATGCTAAAAGTAAACTGCACATCCGGCAGTTCCCAGCCAAATTGCTGGGTAAGCGGCTTGGTAAATACGCTCCATGCATACACCGATCCAATCGAGATATGGATTCCCACCGCAGCCAGCGCAATCAGCCAGCGGTTTTTCACTTGTTGCTCCATCGAACTCATCTCCTTTAGAATGGTTTTGGAAAAGCAAAAAGAAAAACTGCTGATTTCATCGAAGCCCTTGTGTTCCCAACATGCAAAGCATGCAGAAACAAACGGTTCAATGAAACACAGCAGTTAATCATCAGCAGGAACGCTACATCAGCATCAACAAGCACGTGCCCTCGTATTCGGTTGGCAAATCGCTGCGAAAGGTTCGGTGACAGGTTCGCTGTTCCGTGCCATCTCGCTTTGTGGATCGTTCTGATTACTGAAAGAACGAAATATTATGACACTTAAAGTTCTACATAGTATACTACCATGTAAGCGCTCACTAGACAATATTTTCCTCTCTATAAATCTATTTATCGCTTTTCTATCGATTACGACTATATGCACACAGGAGGTTATCATGTCGGAGCTTAGCAAAACAACGAGCCGAAGCGTCCTAAAAATTACGGCTGACCACCACGTCTGGGAAGACGACAAAATCGTCACGGAATACCCGCTCACGATCTTTTTGAACGAGGAAGAGTTTGCTACCATCGTCTGTACGCCTGCCGATCTGGAAGAGATGGTCGTCGGTTTTCTGGCTGCGGAAGGCGCGATCCAAAGCTTTGCAGAGATCAAACAAATCACAATTGATGAAGCAAAAGGCATAGCTTACGTAGACTTGCACAAAGCGACGATTTTGTCGCAGAGCTTTTACTCGAAGCGCAGAATTACTTCCTGCTGCGGAAAAAGCCGGCAATCTTTTTACTTTTTCAGCGATGCCCGCACGGCAAAGCCTGCCAGCGGCACCACTTCCGTCACTCCAGATCAGTGCATCAGGCTCATGGAGGACTTGCAAGCCTCCTCTGACATCCATCGGCAAACGGGAGGCGTGCACAATGCGGCCCTCTGCTCGCCTGAACAAATCTTGCTGCAGTATTCAGATATCGGCCGCCACAACGCCTTGGACAAAATATACGGAAAATGCCTGCGGGAAAACATCTCCACGACCGACAAAATTCTCGTGTTCAGCGGCCGCCTGTCGTCTGAAGTTTTGTTGAAAGCAGCCAAAATCGGCGCGGGCATCATCTTGTCCAAATCGGCTCCGACCGATCTGGCGCTGCAACTGGCAGATGAGCTGCAAATAACCGCTGTCGGCTTCATTCGCCACAACAAAATGAACGTGTATACGCAGCCGCAGCGGATTATTTTACCCTGAACATTTTCGTCCGCCCCCGCACAAAGCAAAGCTGCGCCTACTGCTGCCCTGTTGTTCTGCGCTTTTCCTCGCGGCAGGCGATGTCGTACTCTTCCGGCGTGTTCGCATTGAACAGCGCCCACGGATCGAGCCAACCATCCGGCACCTGTAAAACCGCCAGCTTCTGAATCGTCTTCATCAGCCGCAGCTCTCCTTGCTCAAGCGCTTGTTCCCAGACAGGCTGCGTGCTTTTTCGATACAAGGCGCAGAGCGGATGCAGCCTGTCTTGCGCATACGGAATGACGGCTTCCCAGCCCGCTTCCTGATCGTCTGCGCAAGCAACCAGTCGCGCAATCTGCTCACGATCCATAAACGGCAGGTCGCAGGACAGTACAAGCAGTACCTCTTCCGTACACAGCCGCAGCGCCGTCACCAACCCGCTCACTGGCCCTGCGGACGGCACCAGATCAGGGGTGACCCGCACGCCAGGACGTCCCGCCACCTCTGCCGGGATACGCTCCGGTTCATTGGAAACAATCAGGCAAGGCATGCCTGCCGCTGCTACTTCTTTGACCAGCTCGGTCAGAAATGTTCCCTCTCGCCATGGCAGTTGTTCTTTGGGCACGCCCATCCTGCTGCTTTTTCCCCCCGCCAAAATGACGGCGTGTATGCTTGGCTGCATGATTTTTTCCCTGCTTTCTCGAAGATTTCAGGATGAAAAGCTTGACAATAACGAGTATTAGTTTATAATAATTATAAACAAGGAATTAATTTAAAAAAGAGGAGAGATCATCACTATGGAAAACACACTGTTCAACGTTTTGAATAAACAAGTTGCGAACTGGACTGTCCTGTATACAAAACTGCACAACTTCCACTGGAATGTAAAAGGGCCTCACTTCTTCACCTTGCATGCGAAATTTGAAGAGCTGTACACCGAAGCTGCCGGACATATTGATGCTTTGGCAGAGCGCGTTCTCTCGATTGGCGGCAAACCTGTAGGCACCCTTGCTGCATGTTTGAACACAGCGAGCATCGCGGAAGCGGAAGGCAATGAAACCGCCGAGCAAATGGTGGAAATCATCACCCGTGACTTCTCGGTTCTCACAGACGAACTGAAACTGGCGATGGAAGCTGCCGAGCAAGCAGGCGACGAAGCAACAGAAGACATGCTGTTGTCCATCCGCAGCGGCCTGGAAAAACATATCTGGATGCTCAAAGCATTCCTCCAGTAAACGATACAAATACTCTCACTCCATGAAAAACGTTGAGACGTTTTTCACAGAAAAAGGCGATCGTGCTAGCACGTCGCCTTTTTGCTGTGTACGCAAAAATGTATTAGGCCAATGAAAAAATCAGCTTTCTTCCGTCCTTTTCCACCTTTACCTGGGGCAGGTACTTCAATGACTTCTGTACACCGATGTAAGGGCTGGCAAATTCAACATCGTGTCTTTCCTTCAGAATCAAACAAAGGTCAACAAGTGACATCGGAGACATGTTTTCCCGCAAAATGTTCTCAATATAGTCCGCCACTTCCTGATAATTGTGACGAATGTGCGTCTTCCTTACTTTGATGCGCTTCACCATGTCAGCTGGAAGTTCCTCTGCAGCCACCGCTACTTCTTCAGATGCTTCAACCGCTTCAATCCCGGCTTCCATGTCCATTTCCCGAATCCGGTTGAGAAGCTGTTTGATGTCTGCTCCCAGTTGCTTGTCCTGATCTACGTATTGACGGCGCAGAACCATCCTTTGCTCCAGCATGGCCTGTAGTGTCATCTGCAACGCTTTCCGTTCATTAAACATTGCGTTATGTATTCCCCTTTTCGTAAAAAGTAGAATTTTGTGGAATGTATAACCAATGATAATATAATTCGCTCCCCTTGAAAATGAGAATTTAGGCTCACCAATACTGGGCTTTTGCTTATCTTAGAGATAGATGTTGAATTTAAGAAGCGACAAGGAAAGGATGCACGGGATGGACTTTCATCTGACGATTGTCGGTCTGTTGGTGGGCTTTCTTGTCGGGCTCACCGGAGTTGGCGGAGCTGCCCTTTTGACCCCTATCCTGATTTTTTTAGGCATCCAGCCGACCGTCGCCGTAGGCACAGACCTGGTGTACAACGCCATCACAAAAATCTTTGGCACATGGCAGCATTGGCGACAAAAAACCGTCCATTTTTCCATCGTGCTGTACCTCGCGTTGGGCAGCATCCCCAGCGCTATCGCAGCTGTCCATGTGATGAACTGGATTCATTTGTACGTCACTTCCGCCGATCAGATTTTTAAAAAGATACTGGGCTTTGCCTTGATTCTCATACCGATCGCCATGCTGCTCAAAAGCTTGCTGAACCGCCGCCAGCCGCAGCTCAATACGTGGCAGCAAAAACCTCTCGCCCAAAAACGTCTCGTCTTGATTGCCGTCGGCGCACTCCTCGGCTTTCTTGTCGGCCTGACCTCCATCGGCAGCGGATCGCTGTTCGCCATCGCCCTGATGCATTTTTTCGCCTTTTCCGGAAAAGAAGTCGTCGGCACGGATATCGCCCACGCTTTTTTCCTGACCAGTGCAGCAGGTCTAGCCCACATGAGCTTTGGTACGGTTGATCTGTTCATTGTAATGCAGCTGTTGCTTGGCTCCATCCCCGGAGTAATCATCGGCAGCAGGCTCTCCTGCAAGGTGCCGACTGTGTTTTTGCGATGGGTTATTTCTATTGTGATTATTATTAGTGGGATTAAAATTTTGTGAAATTTGTAGTTGTACTTTTAGTAAATAGGAAAAAGCTGTTGAACAACTTCAACAGCTTTTTCTTGTGTTATTCAATGTTGTACTTACTTGAAACTTCTTTCTGCAACTTGTCAAACTCAGGGAAGTTATAATGTTGAAATTCGTCTTTGTATACAGAGTGTAAACTTTTTCTTGCTTCATCGAGAGGAAACTTACCTTGAATAACCCCTAAGGGAGCCAAGTTATTAAAGTAAGTATTTTTCTTTAGAAATAAAACATATTTCTTTTTATTTTGCATAAGCCGATAGCCTTCAATCGTCCGCTGCTGTTTTCCAATGACATCATCTTTCACGATGATACTAGGTTCCCAAACTTCGACCTCATCACCGACAGCAATTTTCTCATCCAATTGGTTCTTAAATATTTTTTCGACTTTCACCATTCTTTTCGTCGAATAATCATCAATTTCCCCATCTTCGTGATACCTTATATAGTTTTCTGTCTTATTAGTTGCTTCCCCAATGATAATCAGGTCAGCATCTTCTTCCAAATCCTTCACACTCTCATACACTGTAACGGATGCATGGGAGTTTCTTACTTCTACCTGATTGTCTAGGTAGACATATCCAGCTACAAGCGAAGCTGTTAAAGCCATTACAATTTTTCCAAACATGTTTATTTCCCTCCAAATTACTTCCACCTATTTTTCAAATGGGTTTTATCTGCTTTTTGAGGCACATTAAAAGAAAGGTCTCCTGGTTTCATGACTGATACATCATCATTGTTATGTGCCAAACTTAAAGAATGACCAAATTCATGCACAGCAACTTTCTTTTTAAAACTAGAAGAACTTGTTCCTATTTGTTGCAAATTAAGTCTAATGTTTCCTACGCTCCAATCTTCGAAGTTATTGCTATCAAAACTTAATTTTCCTTTTGAATCAGTATAATAAGGCTCCCACTGTCCATCCCAAAATTGAGAATAATAAGAAACATATGCCCTGACCTGTGAATCATCTTTTTTTGATACTTTGGAAAGTGAAACATTTGCTGATATATCATTCCATGACGAGGCTCCAAAATCTAAAATAGAAGTATAGTTGTTACTAGAAACCGAGGAGTCCAACCAATACTTCAAATCGCTGACCTTATCCCCAGTATTAAATCCACCTCGCCACACGTGGCAACTAGAATCGTTGCAACGATCATCATGGGCTGCAGCACTTGTTGATAACAAAGATATAGTTGCTAGAAGTAATAATGATAACAGTTTCATTTTCTTCACTGATTTTCTACCTCCATAACTACCCACAAAGTTTGAAATGATATTTCCCTAGTTAAAAAATGCACTACACTGCCTTCCAGTGTTCAAGCATGTAACCTTTTCACTCCTCTCTATCACTAAATGAATAAGCATATAAATCAGAAACCAACAAAATACCTTATTTTTACATTAAAGGATGAAAAATGTTTATTTCTTCACAAAACGGTAACATTTGTTACGTTTTTGTGAACTAAACAATCGAGTAATACATAACTGTTATCTTCACCCAAGCAGTGGTCATTCGATTAGATATCCTTGTATTAAAAGCTTCAGATTACTATTTTATATATATTAAATACAAAACAAGCGGCCTTTTACGAAACCCTCGTTCAACACTAATTATCTAAGACTTACTAACTAGGTAATTTTTTCGAGAAATATTCTCTTAATTTGTAATAAGCTCACGCACTTTCAATCCTTTTACAACAAAAGAGCCCCAAGTATGCTGCTCTTGGGGCTCTCTGCATGCGCTGAATTGCTATAAAGATTGTTAACTAACGCAACTGCATCAAAATTTGCGGGTCTTTGATCTTGCTGTCTTCCGCAAGCATGACGACTTTGGACAAAATCTCCGCTGTCTTTGGATCTTCGTCCAGGAATGGCAGGAAGAGGCGTCCTCTGTGCTGGGAATGAACCGGAACGATGTGCAGCGCTCCTGCCGCCTGCTTGTACGCCATGCCGCTGCCCAAGTGGACAGCAAATTCGCCAAGGCTTCCGTCTATGCGGGCGTAGTTGCCTTCCAGCCGCACGTTGCCGAGCTTCAACAGGCGCAGCGATTCGGCTACGATGACACGGCGAAGCTCGATCGTCGTCAGGCTGGCCTCTGGATCGACGCCGCCGACATGAGCAACGCTGACGACCAGATCGACGTCACGCATCACTTCCGAGAACAGAACAGGCGGAATTTGATCCAGCCCGACATTTTTGTACGTTTTCCGGTCGAGGAATTGAATATGTTCCAGCGTAGGCGCTTCCGTATCCGCTGGCGAGAACCAGTCCGCCAGCGCCTGGAGGCTGGCAATCAGATTTTCCGCGTAAAACACTTTTTGCAGCCCTTCCTCATAGCTGACCGTCCACTGTCTGCTCTTAAGCAACGCAACCGTCTTCTTGGGCTGCACCTGATAGCCCGCATAGCGGCGGGAATGCGTCACATGAGCAAGCTCGTCCGCATTCGGTACATACAGCTCCCGGAATACTTGCTTGAACGGCTGGCGAAGCTGGCGCTCGAACAAATCGCGCTGGAACAAGCTCCATAGCCCGCTTTCAAAAAGATGCACCGGATGGGCGATCAGCAGTTCCTCTTCGTCTGTCAGGCCGACAAGCTTGCCGGACGGATCGCGTAGCGACTCGATTTCCCCTTCGTAGTAGCCGAGATGCTCCCCGCACTTGAACACCAATGTGCTCAGCAGCGGACGAATAACCGAATTGCCGTAGAGCTTCGCCAATTCTTTGCCGGTAAAGGTGTTGCCCGACACCATGGAACGCTCCAGCTCCTGGCGCGCCCTGCGATACTGTTCCGTCAGCTCGGACTTCATTTCTTTCAGCAGAAGCACATGCTCGGCTTTGTTGAACTTGGCAGGAACCGATTTCAGCTCTTTGCCTTTGCGAATGGATTTGATCTCTGCTTGCCCTTCCTCATCCACTACGAGCTGGACAGTCGTTTCTTCATCGAGTGCATATGGCTCGAAATACGCCTGCATTTCGTCGAGCTTGCGTGCCTCCATGTCCCATTTCAGACGAATAACGTCCCTGTATCCGGCATTGCGCGCCAGGTTGTCCAACGCGATTTGCCCTGCCACTCCTTCGCTCGCCCGTCTTTGCGCACCGAACTTTTTGCTTTGCAACAAAAATTGTTGAATGAAATCATAGCGCTGGCGCAAATCTTGCTCGCGCTCATCACGCAACGGAATCAGGCTGTAGCTGAGCAGATGGTCTTTGTTGCGCTTGTCTGCCGCTGAATCCCGCATTTTTGCAAGCTCCAGCTTGCCCAAAGTAGCATCGGCAAACAGCTGCGAGCGTCTGTGATTGGCCCCTGCGGAAATGTATTTGGCACACTCATACAACAGTTTGAAACGTTTTTCCCCGAGCGTGTCATACGCCTCGCGGAACCAGTTGATATCAAAAGCGCCATCGTTGAACTCTTGCGGCGTAATCGGGGAGTAGTGGGCAACCACCGTCTCCTTTTCCGCCGAAAAGCTTTCATTGATGTGGGCGTGGAAGTACCAGGCCGCGCTGCGCAAACCTTCCCAGCCCAAGTGCTCGGCTACGATATCAATCCACTGCGGCGCATACATGGCGGCTTCGAGCAGACGCTTTTCCGTAATGCCTTTGTGCTCTTTCAGCAGCTTGCCGAGCAGGGCAGCATCTTCGCCTGTGCGCGGGTGGCAGTTTTTCAGCAGATGGCTGAACGATTCCTTTTTCGTCAAATTGCCATTGTAGCTGTAGACGTAACCGCGGACAAAAGCATCCTGGTCAAGCCCGGCCAAAAGACGCACCCAGTAGTCCATGCCCTCGAATCGCTGAAGCCTTGTCACAAAAGAGCTCACCTCTGTAGCCAAGTCTCCTCGACCAAGCTCGATGCTGACGATCCGATCCACGACTGTATCGAGGACAGCTTTCACCTTCGGCCGCTCCTGCAGCGAATCGATCCTGCCGGAAGTCATCGTCCACAGGTAGCTGCTGCTGTCGCCACTGCCGAGCAGCGCCTTGTACAGCTCTGCTTCGCCAATCATCCCTGCTTCAAAAGCGCGCAGCCGTTCTTCCAGAGTGTAAGAGGACATGCCATTTTTGTCGCGAACCATCCGATCATAGGCGAATACGGTATGGTAAAACTCTTTGAACGACGCATCATCGTACACGCGAGTCCGGGTCATGTTCAGCCATGGCTGCGCCAGCAACTCAAATACTCCCGTGGAGTTTTTGGACTCGTATGGACGCATGTTTGCAATCAGCTTGTGGACAGCCGAATCGGTCAAACGGAACGTTTCCTGCTTGTCGCTGTCATGATAAAAAGCCTGAATCAACTGCCTGACCTGGTTGTTGTAAGTCAACGCCTTGAACGCTTCCTGAATCTCCATTATTTTCGCAAGCGGATAAGCTTCCTCGACAAACTCCTTGCGCCAACCTTCCAGGAGCTTGTGCTTCTGCAATTCGCTGTACTCCATCTCGTCGGAAAAATAGCTGTACAAGCCGTCCAGCGTCCGATCCAACGGCTCCAGTATCGTATAGTAGTGAAGCTGCATCAGCTCGTGAGCCGACAGCTTGCTCTCCAGCAGATAGGCCCGCCACTCTTCGGCGAGCGGGTAGCACTCCAGACGCGAGCCTTGTTCTTCCCCGGTTTGGTGCCAACGATGCGGATACAGCTCGCGCAAATTCGTGCCGATCAAAAGCGTGTCTTTGTAGCCGGAATAGTATTCGGACACGTACTCCACATCGCGATGCTTGTGCACGAGTTCGTCCAGCCCTTGCAGAAAAGCTTTGATTTCATTCAGGGACAACGTGAAGGCGTCTTTTTCAAAAGAAAACGTGCTCGTGTCCTTTTCTTCCAGCAACCACGGCTCTGTCTGCTCAGGATCATACAACCCGAAGCCTTCCGCTCGTCCTGCACTGCTTGTTTGCACCAGCTTGTCCAGAACGGCTTTTTCTTTTGCCGTCGGCTCAGCGATCAGCTCTGCCAACGGTTGCAAACGTTCAAACTGCTCCTGGCGCGAAGCATCGCTTTTCACTTCTGTCAAAACTTCCAGTCCGCCCAGTCGCTGCAACTCATTTTTGGCCGAAAGCAGTCTGGTCAGGGAAGACTTCAAAATCTCTTCCGGCTGGCTGAGCAACAGCCCAATCGTGCTTTGGCGAAGCGAACCCGTCTTGAGCTTCAACAGTTCCTCCATCGGAAGCAGTTCCTCGTCCGCGAGGCTCATTTCTTTGGCTTGTTCCAGCGCGTGCTCGCGGTTTTTCATGCTTTTGTCCGTCAGGCTCTCAAAAATAAATGATCGCAGCGCCGGGCGCTCCTTGTCGCTCATAAAATGGGACAGCATGGCGCCGCGCTGGTCAGGGCTCATCTTGTCTTTGCGCGAGATGAGCTGGGCAATCCAGTCGCTGTCCATATCGTATGCCGCTATGTACAGCATTTTCTGCACAGGCAAATCGGACGTGTACTGGATATGGACAAAATCGAGAGCTTTGGACGGAGCCGAGTATTCTTTTTCCATTACGTCAAACATCGCGAGCAAGAGTGAAAAATCACGCTGCCGCTCGTTTTTGTCCTTCAGCGCCTCTACCTGCTCAAACGTAATCGTCGGGCCGTCCGCTTCTGTTCCAGGCTTGCGCCAGAGCGGGTAGTATTGGTAGCAGTAATTCATCAGTACCCAGTATTGCAGCTCGGGATCAGTCTCATGAAGCTGCTCGCGAGCCAATCGCAGACGCAGTTCGCGGTTTTGGCTGTTCGCCAGCACGTACAGCGCAACGATCTTCTGGTGACGCTGTCCCTCGCGCATCAACCGCTCAATCTGCTCGTACAAGTCTTTTTCCTCATGGACGGCTGTCGCCCAGAGCGCAATGTAAACCTCGTTGGCATGGCTGCTCGCCAGCCACTGCTCGCGCACATCTGCTTCTGTCAAAGCGCGGTACGCCTGCTCGATCAACTGTCCAGCCACCCGTTGATTGGCCGCTTCCAGAGACATGCCCGTCCAGACGCCCAGTGCCCGGACTACGGAACTGTAGCGTATGTAGCCTTCGTCGATGATCAGCTTGAGCATGTACAAATTTGCCGCAAGCGTACCCTCGTCCATCCGTTCGACGATGCTCTGCCGCAGCCCTTCTTGCAGACGAGCCGCTTTTAACAGCTCCCCGAGCATTTGGTACATGTCTTCCTGGTGACTCATGACAATCCCTTTGATCATTTCGTGAGTGAGCAGCGCTGTCTGGTTTTCCCCGTAAATGATCTCTTTGAGTGCCTCGCGCACTTGCTGGTTGCCCCGGTCCAGCTCGAAGCCGATCACGTCGCCAATAACATGGCGAATCTGGTAGTTTCTCGCCGGAGAGTAGTCTGTCGTGGTCAAATAATCCGACATTTTGAACTGCTCCCTGTCCATGACCATCAGCGCGATTGCCTTTTGAACGATGAGTCCCATTTTCGGCGCTGCCTCAGCTGTACGGAACGGCCGACGCGCATAGCCTTGGGCGAACGGATATTCCGAGGCATGCACTACAATATGGCGCAACACCTCAGCCTGCTCGCTTTCCAGCAACTGTCCCACGATTTGGACGAGCGGCTCGAACAGACGGCTCTCCTCCCCCGCTGCCCGCTCCAGCAGAAAACTTCTGCACTCGTTCATGTTGTCTTCATCGATGTATCTCTGTTTGCTCAGCTCGACAAGCAAATGGGCGAAATCCCGATCTTCTTTCGCAATTGCCTGGATTCGAGCCTGGATCAATTCTTCGTATGCTTGCTCTTTTTCTTCATGACTCATTGGGTGCTCCCCTCTCACCATAATCTCCCAGCCAACATCGTGAACCGGATCAGCACGATCTCATCGTCCTCTTTTAAAGCAAGCGGCTCATCCAATGCCTCGATTTCCCGCTCGCAAACAAACACGCGATACAAGCCGTCTTCAAAAGCGAGAATCGCTGTGTCGACAGCTTGCTGCACATCTGGAACCCCGTCATTGTAGACAGCGCCAAAGCCCACTTTGCCAATCTCCGCCTGCTCCTGTACTTCTTCGGCGGTCAAGTAAGGAACAAGCGCTACCTGCTGCTGTTTTTCGAGCAGCCCCCGAATATTCCACTCTACCAATCCGGCAATCAGCTCCCGCAATGTCCGGGGAGATGGCAGCAGCTCGACCGGGATGCGGCTAAGGGCATTTTTGCGCTTGCCAATGCTTTTGACTGTGACAGCCAGACGCATACGCGGTGTTCTCCTTTCGGTCCAATTATGGATACATATGTTCTATACAGCTATTCTACTAAATTGTGGTTTGATTTTCCAAATTGATAGAGTGCTTTCCAGCAAGAATCGTTAGTTCGAACTATAGGGAAATGGCGGGATTGGAACGATCGACCTAGAGGGAACAGAAAGCACCTCACATTAGGCACTTTGGGAAAGCTTGCTGCCAAAAAAAAGGACTTCCCCAGCTTTTGCAAATTCTGCTGGGGAAGTCCCTTTTTACGATGCTGCTATGCGAGTTTCGTTCCTTCATTTTTACTCCTCTTCCGACATCACATAAAATTCCTTGCTGAATCCTGTGCGCTCCCAAAATGCTTGCGCCGATGCGTTATCCACGTCGACAAACACCTGGATCGCCACAACGTTTTGGTTTTCCAGCCAGCTTTTCAGGCTATGAAAAATGGCTTGCCCCGCTTTTTGCTTTCGGTAGGCTGGGACGACGTAAAGCTCATCTACTTGGCCTATGTACTCCTCTGTGAGCATGTCTTTTTTGAGGGAAGCAAGGCCGTAGCCAACCAGTTTTTGCTCGTCGTCAACAGCGATGTGTACCATTCCATACGGAGACTGTACGTAATCAGCCAGCTGCTGCCCGATTGCCTCCACCTCTTCTTCGCTCAGCGAGCAATCTGCTGTTTCTTGGGCGTTGTCATTCCATAAACGCACGATTTGGGACAGGTATGGCTGATCTGCTTGCAGTCGCTGGATATGCATGAGTTTGTTTCTCTCCTTGCTCTATCTTCTATTTTTATTTACTTTCACTTGCGAAATGGAAGTTCCATTCATCATCCCGTCCCGTTCGTGCTGCTAATCAACCTCGGATTTTTTTGGCATGATAGCTCCTTGTTTGCTGAAAAGGGCCTTGTTGGCTGGTGTTCCGGAAGCTAAATCGAACTATTATATAGAAGACGTATGAATAGAAAAAATGCCACACATTACATTGGTTTGGCAGCAGGAACATGTCTCGGCAGCTATCCTCTGCCTTTTAGACTGCTTGCTGGTAATGAAGCTCCGTTCTTTTTCCCTTGCTTGAGGGCTTGCTGGCATGGTCGCTTGTCCCTTTTCGCTATTGATTATGAGCACGCAAAAAGCTTATTCCCTTCGTTGCTTGAGTGGGAATAAGCTTTTCGTGTCGGAACTTCTGGATGGATTTTTCGCGCATCAGCAGGAGCATCCTAGCAAATCGTGATATATTTTGCGCTAATCTCGTCCGCCAGCCATACTTTTTCATTGCCAAAATAAAAGGCAGTTCCCTCTTCCCATGCCTTTTTCGCGTGAATTTTCAGCAAGACAGGCTTTTCATCTCTTCTTTTCCCGACTTGCAGCGCGGTTTCTGTATCCTCTGACAAATGTACGTATTGCCTGCCTTTTGGCAAGAGGCCGCTTTCCATGATGGAACTTACAAACCGTGTCGCCGTCCCGTGGTACAGCACTTCCGGCGGTTGTTTTTTCTCCTTCGAGATTTTCTGCGGTACGGAGTGACCATACAAGGCCCGAATTTTTCCGCCCGATATTTCATGACGTTTTTTCGCGGAGGCTTCGATCATTTGAAACAAATGCTCTTCCTTAACCTCCCTCCACCGCTTTGCTTCCCTCAATGCTTCCAATAGCTGCTGCACGTCTACCCAGCCGTTCTCATCCAGCTCCAGCTCATATTCGTGCGGGGCGTGCCTGAGGGCGTATGAGAGTTCTTTGCTGAGTTTGTCCAGGTCCATGTGGGGCCTCCTTTTTTGGGGAGTAATTTTGGTGATCAAACAGTCCAATAGCCATCATTCATTATTTATTCGTATCGGACAGTACGTACTACTTCATGAGTAAGATACTTTTGGAGTCAGCTAAAATCCTTTTGATCAAATCATTCGGTTATCAAATTTTGCATGCTGCAAGTCACAGTATTCAATTCGCTTAGCTGACATGGTCGCTCAATGCCGAAGCGAGGGTAGCCCTAACATATTGCCACTTCATTTCATAGAATCAGTGTAAAAAAAGCCCCATCCGAGCTATTCATTACTCGTTTAGGGCCAGGCACTAGATGGTCGCCAACTATTCCTAACATCCAAAATTTTTAGTATAGATTAGTTTTTTGTAGAGCGGAGTGGCTCATACATATCTGCGACAACCTTGTATGATTCTGCATCAGCTAACTCATAACTTTCACCAATAAACAATTCTTCCCAAAGCCATAAAAAGAAATCTCGTGCATTAGGCGGAAGGTCAAATGGTGGAAGCAGTGATTCAAATACACTTTCAAAATCAACTGTTGGTTTCGTTAAACAATAACTAAGGGCTAATTTTGATTTTCTCTTTACATCTTCCTCAAGATTTTGAAAATATTCTACAAGCGTTTCTCTGATGACTTCTTTATACTGTTCTTCTGTTAGTAATTCAATATTTTTATAATGTTCTATGGCCTCGTCAGCATCAGCTAGCCCCGTTATTGGAACTAAAAAAACAGACAAAAAGTGTGGGTTCACTACCTTCATGTTATACCTCCAAAAATTGATAATTGATTATCTTAACTTAGGGTACAACGTAATCAATTTCCCCTCTCTATACACAGCTTGAACTTTAGTCGTATTGATTATGCTCCCCCCACCTGATAAATACCCTTCCCCAATTATCTCACCCATATCGAAATAGAAAGAGTTTTTTCCAGTTTGCTTAAAAATAGTATCTGCTCGTTGAACAGCATTTAGTTGTTTCTGATGTGTAAGAAAACGAGATGAGTCAACTGCACGACCAATAACTCCATCTGGAGTTACTCCAGTAGTTGCTCTTTGCAATTGTTGGGCAAGCGTTGTTTGCGCGCCATGTCTCGAGAAGAAATGCCCTCCAGCAGTCTGCTCTATTTTCGTTAGCTGCGCCATGGCATTAGATTCAATTTTTGCAGCGATATTCCCCAAATTTTTCAAAGTACCAGCAGCTGCACCCGCTCCAGCCGCAGACACTCCTAGTGTGGAAATGTCCCCTGCTTCTTCCGCCCACTTCTTGCCACCAACGAATCCTACAATCGTTTTAACTTCCTCAACGTATTCCGCTGGTACAACTTCTGCTACACAATCATAAGGAACCTTTCCTGTAGCATCTGCCCATTCTACCGTCTTTTTCGCCCAATAAATCGATGCGTCTTCAAATGTTAAACCAGTAGAATTAACTCTTTCTTGTCCACCAGTTGTAAACTCCAGTTGCTTATGCCCACTTGGATCCACAAACCTCAGCGGATTATTACTCACATACACATACCGATTCAGCGACAACGGATTATCCACTTGCCCCTTATACGTATCCTCCGAAACAAACCGTCCTACCTTCGGATCGTAATACCGCGCCCGCAAATAGTAGAACCCGGTCTTCTCCTCGTACATCTCGCCGCTGTACTGATACGGATTGGACATCGCCTCCGTTTTGGCGGTGAGATTTCCCCACGTGTCGTATGTGTACGTGTTCAGCTCCTGGCCAGTTGCGTCCGAGATTGCCACGACATCTCCGTGGCTGTTGTAGTGGTAGTAGCCCTTTTTGCCAGCCGCAGCGTCCTGGCGGAATAGCAGTTCGTTGCCCCAGACGTTGCGCGCCTTGAGCGCGTTGGTTGCGTCCAGTTCTTCGATGACTTTGCCGCTCAGGTAGACGTACTTGGTTTGCGCACCGTTCTCCGTTTTCGTGGCGCGCAGGCCGTCGCTGTAATACGTGTAGGCAGACGTCTCGCCTGTCGTTTCGTTCAAGACGCCGCGCAGGCGGTTGCGCTCATCGAAGGCGTAGGTGAAGCTGCCGGATTCGGTTGGCAAAGTGCCTGCAAAAGCGGAGCGGTTGCCGCGGCCGTCGTATGAGTATTGATTCGTCGTGCCGGGAGCCACTTCCTTGGTCAAGCGGTCGATTTTGTCGTATTCGTACTGAAGAGTCGTGCCGTTGCGCTGGATGGACACCACGTTGCCAAAAGAATATTGGCTCGCTTCATTCCAGACCGCAGCTTGATTTTTCTCGTGCACAACAGTTTGAACTTGCCCGAAAGAATCGATTTTGCGCTTGTTGCTGCGACCATTCGGATATGCCGCCTTGATTTGCTCTCCGGTATTGTCCACGACATAAGCGTACTCGATTTTTCCCGTCAGTCCGCTGTTGGCCTCGATGAGACGACCAGCATGATCATATCGATAAGCGATTGCTGTGCCATCCGGGTACGTCAACGAATCCATGAGATCGTCGCGATCCGTGTAGCCCATTTGGTAGGTGCGTCCAAAAACGGTCTGGCTTTTCAAGCGCTGGAAGGCATCGTAGCTGTACGTGATCTCGCGGTAGTTGCTGGCCGTCGGGGTGATGTCCGCCCCATTGCTGTTTGTTTCTTTCTGGACCAGTGACGTATTCGGAACGTAGTCTTTGGTTTCCAAATTGGTCACGGTACCGGAAGCGTTGCGGGTCATCAGGCTTGCCAACTCGTTAAACGGCGTATATCGATAAGAGTGGCGATTTCCTGTCTTGTCGGTAAATGTGTTCAGCGTACCATTCTGATTAAAATAATAAGATTCGGTCGCGCCAGATGGCACGTCCTGCTCGCTCAGCTTCCACGACAGGGCATTGTAATGATTTCTTGTCGTCAGTACCTGATTTTCCGTCACAGTCACCAGATTGCCGAGGGCATCGTACTCGTACTGGTAGCGGTTTTGTTCGGGATCGAGCAGGTTGGTGATGTTGCCGTCATTGGTGTAGCGATACTCCCATGTGCGGCTTTTGCCTGTCTGGTCTGTTTCCGTCTTTTTCGTTACCTGGTCAAAAGCGTTGCGGACGAGCTTGGTCGTCATGCTTTGCACGCCATCCCCAGCCCGCTGGACTTCTTTTTCCAGTTGCCCGTAGCGGTCGTGGTACTGCACAGCTTGCAAGCCGTTTGGCGCCAAGGTCAGGCGGGTGAGCGCCGGCGCATAGCTGGTTCCGTCGTTGACCGTGTTGGCGGTCAAGTAAACGGTGGTGCCGACCGGGTCTTTTTTCTGCCAGACGCTGCCGTCAGCATTATAGACGTACGTAGTCGCCCGATTGTTGTCAGCGTACGGAGCGCTGGACAAAAGATGGTTGCCGTCCAGCGAATAGGTGTTGTAAAGCAGCGGGCGCACAGTGCCGTCCGTGCCCAACTGCGCCTTGTACTCCACTTCCCCGTAAGGCGTGAACTGCGTCACCAGCTTCGTGCTGTCTGGCAACGTCATCGTCACCTTGCGCGCAGAGTCGTCGTAGGCATACGTCGTCGTCCTCGTCTGTTGCTTGCTGGTCACGCTTTCTTTTGTTCGGCGGCCGAGCAAGTCGTACTCGTACTGAACAACGGTGTTATCCGGATAAGCACGAGCGGTCAGGCGGCCGAGTCCGTCATAACCAAAGACGTGGTACAGGCTTTGCTTCTGCCCCGTCGCCACTTCCACCTCCAGGCTCATATCCGCAGGGTACAGGCCCATCGGCTCGTAGGCAGTGATTTTTTGCGTCACGGTTTTCGCATCTGGTCCTGTGCTCGCTTCCGTGACAGAGGTGAGCTGTTTTTTGTCGTTGTATGTGTAGGTGCGGTCTGTTTGCACCACCTTGGCTCCCGCCCCGTCCGGGTAAGAGTCGACGATTTTTTCCGTTGCCAAAAGTCCTTTATCGGTATACGTATACGTTTCCTCGTGAAAATGACTCGGGTTGTCCGCAGCCGTTTTCTTTATGCTCGCTGGCATCCGCAGCCCGGATTGCCAAATCGGCTGGACGTACTCCCGCAACGTCACGTTGCCTTTCGGATCGACCTCTCTGGTCACTTCCCCGTGCGAGTTGTAGCTGTATTCGCTAACTAACGCGTAGCGGCCAAGCCTTGCCTGGACTTTGTCCAGCCGATCGGGATTGGGAGCGAGCAGAAACGCGTAGATGTCCGCATCCGCAGTCATGGAAGCAGGGCGGCCCATGAAGCTGTACACATAAGCCGGTTTTGTATCCCGTCCCCTGTACAAATAGCTGGTGTAGCTCGCCGGCGCGTAGCGGTACGTTTTGCCGTCTTCTGTCAGGGCAAGCTCTCCTTGAATCGTCTCGTTATCTGCTCCGCTGCCCACGTAATTTTTGACCGATTGCAGCACAAAATTGCGATCCTGGTTAGGGGTGTAGCTTTTATCTTCACTTGGCAGCCCGTCCTGCAACGTTCTGGACACGACCAATGCCCCGTCTCTGGCAAGCGACTGCTTGGCAAACCGAACCGATTGCGCTTTGGGCGACTTCCAGATTTCTTTTGTAATGTGCGGATAATACTTGGTATACGAATACCATTCTGTGCCAGGCTGATCGGGATGCGGCGTTTTCGCAAAACGGAAATTGACCGCTGTGACAGGCAAATAGCTGGTGTACGTCAGCGCTTCCTTGTCGTGATAAATCCGTGTAACGCCCCGGTCGAGGAACCCTGGAGCATCCGGCTGGTACAAGCTGTACGTATAGGTCATGGACAAGCCTTCGACCGGATAGTTGACTTGCTTGAGCAGCTTGTATTCGACGGTGTTTCTTCTCTCCTTGTCGAGATTCGTATACGCGGTAGATTCCAGGCCGCCGTCGTTGAAGTCAATCACGCCATTCGGCGCAGGGAAGCTATATCCGGCATGCAGATCGAACTCGGCTTTCCCGTATGTTTTCGGATCGAGATAGCTGTACTCGGCAATGACCTTGCTTTCTCCCCCTGTGACGCTATGCTCGACAACCCGATCTTTGTTGGTAGCGTAATCCGAATCGTATTCGAGATACTTCAGCAATTTTGTCTCGCTGTCATCCTGGTAAACTTTGAGAACGGCACCACCGCCTCGCTCCATAACGATCAGGCGGCCGACGCTGTCTGTGATTCGAATCGAATCCTGGTAGTCCTCAGGAATGCGGTAGCGGATGGTATCTCCGTAGGCATTCGTCTTTTTGACCAGGAAAATCCGATACAGCTCATCATTGCGATATTTATGATCCTCGCCAAATTCATACGTGTTGCCATCTACGGACAGCGTCACAATATGCTTCTCGCCAAACTCCCCGGAAGGCTGGCGGTAGGACCCCATGCCGGCATTTGGCTTGTACGGCGTATTCACCCATTCCCCTTTGATAGAAGAAGACTCAAGAATCGTCCCGTCTTCCAACGTAAAAATGTAGCGCTTTCCCTCACTTACCGCACCGCATGTATATTTGGAATCATCCGATCGGAACGTGCACTTCGCGTTTTCTTTGGACACTTCCTGAAACTGCGGAAAATTAAAGCTCCAGCCTTCCGGCAAACCATCGTTGTTTCCTTGCAGCGGAGCTGTTTTGTTTTTGCCTGATGTGGAAAAGTAAATCCTTTCCGTCATCGCATCCAGCGACGAGTAGCGGCGCTCGACCGTCAAGTCCATGCCGTGCTTGCCTTCCAGCTGCACATCCACTTCCTGCACGTTTGCCGCCCGGTACAGCTCGTCCACCGGATTGTCCGTATTGGTGCGCTGGTATTTGTAGGTCAAGCCTTCCGTTTCGAACATGGCATCGGGGATGCTTGCCAGTGCAGACGCGGCTTGTGTGGCAGGCGCTGCGCTTTCTGTCGCTTGCGCCTTGCCTGCTGGCGAGAGCGCTTTTTTCGCCGCAGCCACCTCCTTGCCTTTTTCGTGCAAAGCGACAACCTGTGGTGCATACGCCGCCAACTGCTTTTTCTCGGCTGCCGTTAGGCCGTCCATCTTCTTCTGGAACGCCTCGTCCAGCCATTGATACTTGTCGACCTGCTCGTTATGCGACAAAAACTGGTCGAGCTGCGGGTGCACATACGCCGCAAGTTGCAGCAATTTTCTGTCACCAGTCTGGTACAACTGCCAGACACTTTCGGCTGAAAGCGGCCCCCACTCCAGCTTCATGACCTCTGCCTTTGTGTAGGTCGGCTGCTCATCCGGCTGCTTTTCCTTTGCTCCCGCTCCGGCCTGCAAAGCTGCCTGATAAGCGGAAAGCCATTTCTTCGTCGTGGCGCTTTCATCCGCAGCACGGGAAGCTGCCTGCTTCGGCAAAAGATTCGCCTCGGCAACAGCAATGTTCGGCATGAGCAGCGAACTGGTCAGCACGACGCTTGCTATCTTTTTGATCCAACGATTATGTCGCATCATATCCCTCCTCTTATTGATGAATGAGTTTGCGTGTGAGATTTCCGTTTCCGTCATACGTATACTCGGCCAAAACCTTGCCGTTTTGCTTGATTTGTACAAGCTGCCCTTTGGCGTTGTAGATGTATTCCACTCCCAAATAACGGGCTGCGAGTCGCGCATGCACCGCGCCGTTTCCTGCCGCTGACAGAACGACGTAATAATCTTGTCCCTTTTGCATGGACAGTCGCACCTTGGAAAATGGCGGCTGATCCCCGTCGTCATTGGCCGCAATCAGGCGCGTGCCCGCGTAATCCTCATAGATGGCGAGCTGCGTATTGCTTGTCCCTTCCGCCGGATTGTCGCCGTAAAAGCTCGTATACAGCTCGAAGCTGCCTGAGGACGGCGGTGTAAACTTCACGATTTTTTTCGCGCCTGCCCCAAGATTGAGATCTTTGGGAGCATTCATGAAAAACGGTTCCGTGTCGGAAAACTCAATGGCAAACGGGCCTACTACCACGTCCGCATCCATCCCCGCTACCTTGGCTTTCGGGATGGTGACGAACAAGTTCTGGACGCTGTGCTTGCTCTCGTGCGTGGCTGCTTTCCCCGCAAACTGAATCGTCAGCATCGAGTTGCTGTTCCTTGTGACAACTGGCGTAAGTCCAGCCGGAACGTTGCTGACAGACACGGCACTCGCTGCGTCCGAAGTCAAAATTCCGTTGCTGATCGTGACGACCTGTTGTTCCGCGAGGCTGCCGTCGTTTGCAGCCGCTTCATGCAGCACAGGCGAAGCCACCGTTGCCTTCGTATCCAACGCCGCTGTCAATCGGGCGTGAACGCCTTTTTGCTTGTCGTAAGAAGAGACCCACACAAAATACGTCACTCCCGCTTCCAGCGGTGTGTTGATTTCCGAAAAAAGCGCGCCCGGAGTCGCTTCGTCATTGATTCTCACCACTTGCTGCAGCTTTTCGTCGCGAGACACGAGCAGAACGGTATCGAACAGCGGCCCAAATCCGCCGTACGGACTTGTGTACAGCCGATAGTTGCCTGTTACAGGAGCCGTGAAGCGGTAAGCCGGCACTTCTCCGGCGGGCAAACTGATATCGACAGGCTGATTGAGCGCAAGCACCGCCTTCACATCGCTGAGCAAAAGCGTGTATTCCGCAGTTTCGCTAAAGTGACGGTCCATGCTGAACACGGAAAAATAATACGTCTTGTTCGGCTCGATCTGGAATGTGATGATCTCGTCTTGCCCCAGTGTCGGCTTCATGCTGGTGCCGATCGCCTTGTTTGGCGCTTCAATCACAACCAGGTCGTAGTTCACGTCGTCAGGAACATACAAGGTAACCGTTGCCTGTCCGCTTTGCGTTCCCGAATCGTAGCGGTAAATATCGGTGTCCTGCTTCCACGACAGCTTGGAATTGTACATATTTCCTCGCGTAATCGGGTAAGCACTGCCAACATCGTCGTTCGGCTCAAACGGGTCCAAGACGGCGGCGGCAGTAGCAGTAGCATTGACAGCAGCAGCATGCAATTTCGCCTGCTTCGCACTGTTTTTTCCCGTCCTGGCAGCGGATAACTCTGGCATGAGCTGCTCCCAGTAGGCATCTGCCTTTTGGTTGTACGTCTCAACCAATTCGGCAAGCGGTATTTTTTGAACCGACAGCTGATTTTCTACAGCCGCTTGCTTTGCAGCCCGTTCCGTTTGACCAGGCGCTTCCTTAATTTGATGAAGCGCTTTGGCCTGCTCGAACAGCCTGGATGCTTCCTCGCCAATTTGCTTGGCAAGCGGCTCGTTGTTCTTCTTGGTAGCGACCTCCTGAAAAAAGTCGAGCGTCTGCGAAAGCTTCAACAACTCCTGATCCAGCTGGTAGATGTCAGCCAGTGGATCTGCTGCTGCCGTAACCGCCCTTCCCGGAAGGCAAACGACTGTGATTACAGCCAGCAGTAACAGCAGCACAAACGATTTTTGTTTCATGTGTCCTCACCTCTTCCTTTTGGCTTTCGTTTTGCTTTCGTGGTTTCTCTGCCCCCACTGCGCTGCGTCTCTGCGCTCGTACGCTGGCGCAGACACTTTTTCGTTCAACGTGTCCACCTCCTTTCATAATCAGAACGCTTGTTCTTGTTTTCGTTTGTATAAGCATCTTAATGTACAAAATACTTGTATGTCAAATGAAAAATACAATATTTTCATACATACTTTTTTTCTTTCTTGTCTTTTAGTACAATATAGTTGTACATCTGTAACGGAAGGACTGGCGCTCATGCTATCTCAGCGCTTACGCACAGCTCGCAAAGCGAAAGGTCTGACTCAGGAAGAGCTGGCTGAACGTGTCAGCACGACCAAGGGCACGATCAGCAACTACGAAAATAACCACAGCACCCCTCCCAATGACATGCTGATGCAGCTGGCAGATATTTTGGAGGTTACGACCGACTGGCTTCTGGGACGAACCGAAGACGGCGCTGTTTATGTGGCTTCTTCGTCTGCGCAGACAGGCCAGCGTTCACTGGACGAGCTGTTGCAGGAGAGAATCGACGACCCGGACGACTACTATTTTCTCGATGGGTATCTGGAAGCTTCTGAAGAAGAGAAGAAAGAAATCCGCCGCTACTGGTACGACCTGAAAAAGCAGTGGAAAGCTCGCCAGGTACGCGAATCACGCCCGCCTTCCCTGTTTGACATCACGGAAGAGCTGAAAAAAAAATAACCCCACAGAGGGGTTTTCTTTTCGAGACAAAACAGAACGTACGTTCCAATTTTTCAGGAGGTTCCTGATGCACTTTTCCCTTTTACAAGAAATCGGCAAACCGCAAACCTGGCTGGAAAGCCGCGTCTATCTTTTGCTGCGCCACCATGGCATGGAGCTGCCCGAACAAATCAATCTCGCGCAACTGTGCGAAACATACGGCATCGAAATCCATTTCATCAACGGCCGCAGCCGCGCCCACGCCCATCCCAGCTTGCCGAATCGCTACATCATCGCGGTAGATGAACGTCTCGACCCTGCGACCCAGCGGGTAAAAATCGCGCATGAGCTTGGGCACCTGCTCCTGCATGAAGGAGTACAGCCGCAGTCCAGCGAATGGATGATCGATTGGCAGGAATCGCAGGCGAATCATTTTGCCGAGCACCTTTTGCTCCCGCTCTTCATGATGGGCTCTGTGCTTGCGGATTGCTCCCGCTACCAGGCACCTGTGCTGTTGGCCAGCCGCTTTCAGGTCCCGCTTGCTCTCGCGCGCACCCGCTTTGACCGGATTCTCAGCCGCCTGTACGCCAAAGGCTTTCCCGTCTACGATTGATTGATAGACCGTCCAGGCATTTTTGACCATCTTTTCGGAGGCGATTTTTCGTGAAACGAATCTTTATAGCGGGAGACGCTTACAGCAGCCGTTTTTTCGAGCTGCCACTCGACCAGGATGAGGAATTGTCGCTGCGTCCGTCCATTGAAGTGGCGAGCTATCACGTGGCGCGATTCGCTTTGATCATGCAAGATGACGGTCTTTCCGGCCTCGGCATTTTTCCCGGAGACGCTTTGCTTATTTCCGACTTCTCCATGGAACCGATCAAAGACAGGCCCGTCCTGATCAGGCAGGAAGGCCAGTTTCTCGTCCGCATCGCAACAGATGTCAATCCGGTAGAATGCTTGTTTACGACCACGCGTCCGACAGACGAACCGCTCCTGTTACCTTCCGAAAACATCCGGATTACCGGAGTCGTTTCCGGCATTATCTCTCTTTCGGGGAATGACGTCTGACAGGAGCCAATCCTTGATCGCCGCTACTGTTTGCTGCCACTGCTCCTGCGGAGTGATGGCAGCAGGCTGGTCGCCTTCCTGCGCGCCATAGCTGCCGAACTGCGCGTGATTGCCGCCCTCGATTGTCATGAATACCGCATTCTCCGGCAAAAATGCCTTGCTGGCCGCAAACTTTTCCCGATTCACCACGCCATCCCGCGATCCGAGCAAGGACAAGACGGGTATTTCCGCTTTTTGCAAATCTCCCCGTTTGTCCGGATAAGCTCCCAAAAAGAAGACGCCATCGATCCGATCGAGGTGTTGGATCGCAAACCGGGCTGCCATGGCTCCGCCCAGAGAGTGCCCGCCGATCACAAACGATTGCTTGGGGTATGCTTTCAACACTTGGTTGGCTCGCTCGACATCGCTGATAGCCAAATTCAGCGGCATTCTCGCTACGAATACCCGATATCCGGAACCAGCCAAAGCTCGTGCCAACGGTGCATAGCTCTCCGATTTGACCAAAGCGCCTGGATATAAGATCAACCCTGGCTCCCGGGCTTCTCCGCCTTCAAAAGCAATCCAGTCCCCCGTATCGATAACGGTGATGCCTTCCCCGCCCTGCATCGCATCTTTGGCAGCCTGATCGTGCTGGTAAGGACGCAAATACCAGATCGCTGTACACGCTCCTACAAGCAAAAGCAAAACCAGTGCCCTGCGCCATATTTTCCGTTTGCGACTCATCCCGCCACCTCGCTTCCGGTCCCTTGTTACCTGCTTCTTATTATGCCTCCATTTTCCTTTCCATGTACGTCATTTGCATTTGCGGATTCGCGGGCTACACATACTGAAAGCATGACGCTTCCCATGCCGCGAAACGTTTGCTACAACGATGGCAGCGACAGCAGATCGTGGGCTTCTCCCTGCTCTTTTGCCCAGACATGAAAAAAGGCGCAGTCTGTTTCTCTGCCCCTTTTCCTTCGCTCATTTTTTCTCCTTTTGCCGCTCCCGAAAACGGCGTACCTTCATCAGATTGCCGCACATTTTATCGTCGCACCAGCGCCGCACCCGGTTCCGGCTTTCATCGTAGAACACCCAGCGGCAGTCCTCGTTGTCGCAAATCTTGATCCGCTCCAGATGGGACGGAAGCAACAGCGTGGCAAAAGACCCGGCGATCCGCGCCATGACCAGTGGCCATCCTTCAATCGCGCTATGCCATTCCTGCGCATAAGTTGCTTCCTCTTCACCAGGCACGACGCGAACGTAAAACGGAGCTTTTGCCAGCGTCTCGTTCAGTTGCTCCAACTCCTCTTGCAGCAATGCCTCCCCGCTGACCACCTTTTCCAAAAGCATTCGCATATACTCGCGAAATTGCACAAGAACAGCGACGGTTTCCTCGTCAAGCGGCAGCGGTGCCTGCAATTGGTGCTCTTGCAAAAACCATTCCTGCCATTCCCGCTTTGCCAGGCGATTTTCCTTGCGGCCTGTCCCGCGCCAGTCACGCCAATCGCTGTTTAAAAAATCGATGCATAGCCATTGCACACTTCTCTTCCCCCATCTATTTTCGCTTCTTGTAGGTAACACCAACATATGGTAAGATCATCTTGTAACCACCAAAATAAGTTTTGTACGTTACAAACTTCTTCTTATTGCCATTATAGCGCTTCACCAATCTGTTTGACAGACGAGGAGGAAACACATGAATCGGATGGAATTGCTTGTTCATGAATGGGAGTGCACGTATGACAAAGAAGATTGGTATCCGCCGCTCAAGCACGCCCTGGATGGCGTGACCGTGGCCCAAGCCAGCTGGCGTCCCGAAGGAGAGGCAGCGAACACGATCTGGGAAAATCTCAGTCATCTGCTCTATTTCAAAGAGCGTTTGCTGCACCGTCTATCCGGTACGGATTTTCCTGGTACGGCTGAGACGAACGATGACACCTTCCAACCATCCGGAGCGCCAGACGACGAAGCAGCTTGGCAAGCGGCGGTGCAGCGCATGGAAGAAGTACATCGCGGCATTCATGAAAAGCTCCGCTCCCTTTCCGGCGATGCATTCGATCAGCCGCTGCCCACCATCTCCATCGGGCAAAGCGTGATGAGCATCATTTTGCACGACGCTTTTCATACGGGACAAATCGTGCAAATCCGCAAGCTGCAAGGCTCCTGGCCTGCGCGCAGGTCATTTTTGTAGCCCTTGCTCCCACTCTAGCAATATTTTGCAGCACAACTTTTTTCATTGATTAATAACGATCAATCTTATATAGTTGATAAATAAATCAACTTCATACATGTTATCCTCATCTTTCACGGTGAGGGTAGAGGTCGCGGCTTTTATGTCATCCTGTACGAGATTCAGAAGAAATCTATGACTCCAGGAAAGGGAAAAGCCGCCGAAGCTCATATCGCATCTCTGTGCGCGTGGGCTGGGGCTGTACCCGAAAGGGACAGAACTGTCACGTTTGCTTGCCGGGCAAACGTGGTGTGCTATCTTCAGTGAAGGCTTGGTGGGGATTGGATGATACCGCCCTATGCCGTTTTTTGGCTATTGGCGGTTTTTTCGTTTCCGACCGACCTTCTCAAAATCTTCGAAAGGTCGTGCAAGCATCTTATGTCACAGAATCAACTGCAACGTGGTTTGAAAGCCCGCCACCTGACGATGATCGCCATCGGCGGCTCCATCGGTACGGGCTTGTTCCTGGCGAGTGGAGGCTCGATTCACGAAGCCGGACCAGGGGGCGCTTTGGTCGCCTACATCGCTATCAGTATCATGGTTTACTTTTTGATGACCAGTCTTGGGGAAATGGCCGCCTTCATGCCTGTATCCGGCTCCTTTTCCACCTACGCCACCAGATTCGTCGACCCGTCACTCGGCTTCGCGCTTGGCTGGAATTACTGGTACAACTGGGCAATTACGATTGCGGTCGAACTGTCAGCCGCAGCTCTCATTATGAAATACTGGTTCCCGGATACTCCCGCCATTTTGTGGAGTGCCTTGTTCCTCGTCCTTATGTTTGCTCTTAATCTGTTGTCTGTCAAAGGCTACGGCGAATCTGAATACTGGTTTGCCTTGATTAAAGTAGTCACCGTCGTCGTCTTTATCATCATTGGTATTTTGATGATCTTCGGCATTATGGGTGGCGAAGCAGTCGGCTTCCAAAACTTCACCAAAGGCGATGCACCGTTCAATGGCGGCTTCATGGCGCTTCTCGGCGTCTTCATGATTGCCGGGTTCTCGTTCCAGGGAACCGAGCTTGTAGGGGTGGCCGCTGGTGAGAGCGAAGACCCTGCGCGCAATATCCCGAAAGCGATCCGCCAGATTTTTTGGCGCATCTTGCTCTTCTACATTTTCGCAATCTTGATTATCGGGTTGCTCGTTCCTTACGACAATCCGAATCTGATCAGCGGTGATATTACCGATATTGCCATCAGCCCGTTCACGATCGTCTTTGAAAAAGCCGGCTTTGCCTTCGCCGCCTCTGTGATGAATGCGGTCATCCTCACCTCCGTGCTGTCTGCCGGGAACTCCGGCATGTACGCATCCACCCGCATGCTGTGGGTGCTAGCGAAGGAAGGAAAAGCGCCAAAATGGTTTGCCAAAGTCACTCGCAACGGCGTCCCGATCAATTCCTTGATCATGACGGCTGCCATCGGTGCGCTGGCGTTTCTGTCTTCCCTGTTTGGAGATGGCGAGGTGTACGTATGGCTTCTGAACGCATCCGGCATGTCCGGGTTTATCGCTTGGCTCGGCATTGCCATCAGCCATTACCGCTTCCGCAAAGCGTACCTGGCACAAGGCCGCGACCTGCGTGAGCTGCCATACCGGGCGAAGCTGTTCCCGTTTGGCCCGATTTTCGCCTTTATCATTTGCTGCGTCGTCATTGTCGGCCAAAACTACTCGGCGTTTATCGGCGGCGAGATTGACTGGAACGGCGTGTTCGTCTCCTATGTTGGCTTGCCGCTGTTTTTGATCGTTTGGCTTGTCTACAAGTATACGAAAAAGAGCAAGCTTGTTCCGCTCCATAAAGTAGATTTCAGCATGGACGAAAAATAAATAGCTTTGCCAAACAAGTCATTGCAGGCTCCCTCACGTCGAGGGAGCTTTTTCTTTGTTTCATTTTATTTTTCCGATCAACTTTCTTATGATTACATATTGACGAATATAGACTGGAAATATATACTGTTCATGAAAATTTGATAATGAGAATCGTTATCGAATAACTCTTTTCCTATTCCCAAGGAGGCCCCATAATGAAGTCCAGGTTATCGAACCATCTCTACAGCACTACACTGGTTGCCGCGCTTCTTGCAGGCAATACTCATTTGGCTATGGCCGCTCCTGCAGTCGTTGCAGCCGCAGAACAAACCCAGACCGCTCCTCTGTCTCTCCACGGTGCGATCGAGCAGGCATTGAAAACCAGCATCGATCTTGAGCTGCTGCAAATAGATTACGATGTTACGGAATATGAAACGCTCTATACGCTGCGAGAAAAAGCGGCCATCCAGCTCGAAAACGTCAATACGCTCGATGATGCCAAGAAAAAATACGAAGACGCTGCCAAAGCGAGAAAAGACCTGGCGCTTAGCGAAGTCACTTTGAAAACCTCAAAAAACAATTTGCAGTTGCAAGTGCAAAAAGCGTATTTTGAAGTCTCTTCTCTGGAAGAAAAGATCAAGCTGCAAAAGCAAAGCATCCAACGCCAATACTGGTCGGAGAACGACGAAGCGAAAGAAAAGCTGTCCGCTCTGGAAACCAGCTACAAGCAGGCATTGGCCAAACTCAACGACCTGCTGAACGAAAAAAAGGACAAGTCCTGGCGCTTGGAAACCCGCGAGCTGTCCGCACCGCTTGTTGCCACTCTGGAAGAAGCCAAAGCGCAAGCCTACAAAAAGCGGCCTGACATGATGAAAGCTGTCGCCGAGAAAGATTTTGCCGAAGTCAAAGTTAACTACACGAAAGATTACACGCCCATCAGCACCTATAAAGGCAAAGTAGCCGTCAAGCAATTGCGCAAGTCCGACCTGGTGCTGGAACGACTGAAGCAAAAAGTCGATCAGGAAGTAGCCGACTCTTTCGAAAAGGTCGCCGCGGCGAAAAAAGCATTGGCTGAGAGCGTCCTTGCCAAAAACGAAGCAGCCAAGCAATACCAGCAAGCTTTGTCGGATTACACGAGTCAAAAAGCAGCCTTGAAAGACTTGATCGAAAAAGAAGCAAGCCTGTTTGCAGCAGAAACCAAAGCATCTGAATCGCTCTATCAATACAACCTTGCTGTCAGCACATTGGATCAATCGATCGGTTTCTAATATTTCGCTTCACGTAATATTTTTTCGTCATTTTCCCTCCTTTTTATCTGATGAATTAGGCAGCAAGCTCCAGACTGCCTTTTATATAGATCAGCGGCTCTCTCCTCTTTACTTTTGACCAAGCTCATAGCAAGAAAGGCGTCCGCTATCTGGATGCCTTTCTTGCTGCACGCTGCCTTTACACAAAATTTGTAAATTATTTAAACTCTTTGATTGATAAATGATGTTTTCTATCATTCCAACTCTCGATTTCGTATTGACGAACATCAGGTTGGAAATATATACTGTTCATGAAAATTGATAATGATTATCGTTTTCATTAACTCATGAAATGAAGGAGGCTTTGTAAATGAAGTCCCGGTTGTCCAAACATCTTTACAGCACCACACTGGTCACTGCGCTTTTTGTCGGCAGCTCGCACCTGGCTCTGGCAGCCCCTCTCGCAGCGGCGGTGGAACAAACAGCAGTAGCTCCCCTCTCTCTCGATCACGCTGTTGAGCAAGCATTGAAAAACAGTGTTGACCTGGAACTGGCGAGACTCGATTACGAAACCACTCGCTATGAGTCTCTCCTGACCCTTCGAGACACAGCGGCAATCAAAAAGGATGACGTCAATTCGCTGAGTGAAGCTTCTGACAAGTACGGAGATGAAGCTGAAGCGAAAAAAGATTTGCTCGTCGGTGAAGCTTCCTTTGCCACCAAGCAAAACGCTCTGCGCCTCGATGTCCAAAAAGCATATTTTGAAGTTCGCGCCCTGGAAGAAAAAATCAAGGTGCAAAAGAAAAGCATCCAGCGCCAATACTGGGCCGATGACAATGACGCCAAAGACAAGCTGTCCGCTCTGGAAAGCAGCTACAAGGAAGCATTGGCCAAGCTCAACAGCTTGCTGAATGAAAAACAGGACAAAGAGTGGTTGCTGCAAACGAGCGCACTGACCTCTGCCCCGCTGAATACAGTGGAAGAAGCTCTTGCTCTGGCCTACCAAAAACGCCCTGACATGATCGAAGCCGAAGCGAAAAGAGAGTACGCCCAAATCAAAGCCGATTTTACGGCAGAATACTCCGCGGGAAGCACATATAAAGGAAGAATCGCGCGCAACGACCTGCGCAAAGAAGAGCTGCTGCTGCAAAGCCTCAAACAAAAAGTGAGTCTGGAAGTCAGCGATTCCTACGAAAAAGCGGCAGCTGCCAAAGCTGCACTGACAGCAAGCAACGCTGCCAAAGAAGAAGCTGCCAAACAATACGAACAAACTCTTTACGATTACGCCAACAATAAAAAAGGCTCTTTGAATGACCTGATCGACAAAGAAGCAGAATTATTCGAATCCGAAACCAAAGCTGCCGACGCTCTTTATCAATACAATCTGGCTGTAAGCGCCTTGAATCAATCTGTTGGTTTCTAAAACTTCGCAATACGAAATAATAATTTCATTTTTTCCTATACGACCATTCCCATTGTTGTAACAGGCTGCTCCTATCAACCAGCCGCCTTTTCTACCATATACATGCATACCATTTTCGGTCGCAGCCAACTGCGGCCACTCCCATACGAGCAAGGCTTCATTCAGAAGATGAAGCCTTGCTTTTCATATGGGGCAAGCTTTCTTTCGTGAAGCGAATCCATTCGCGCGTCGCATACGAGAGATAGGCGTTTTTGCGCCAAATCATCCCGAGGTGCCATCGGATCGTCGGATTGACCAGCGCAAGACTGTGAAAACGGCGCGGGTCCAGCTCCCGGCAGATCGTTTGGGGCAGCAAGGTAATCCCGACATTGGCTGCCACCATTTCCGAGAGAAAGTCCCACTGAGAGCTTTTGTACATGACCGCAGGGTGAAAGCCGACTCGCACGCACTCGTCAATAATCCGGTTGTGCAAGGAAAAGTCTTCGTGAAACAGCAAAAAGCGCTCCTGCGCAAGCTCGATCAGCGATACCTCCTGCTGCTCGGCCAATGGATGAGTCGGGTGAACCACGACGCGAATCTGCTCGTTGACGAACGAGTACGACTCAAAAAGCGCTTCATCTGTCGGCAGCAAAACGACACCGCTGTCCAGCATCCCCGATGCGACATCTGCCTCCACTTTTTTCGAACCGACTTCCAGCAGCTCCAACTCGATCCCCGGATACTGCTCGCAAAACTTCCCGATGACTTTTGGAAAAAAGCTCGCTCCTACCATCGGCGGCAGCCCGATGCGAATTTTTCCGCGCTTTAGCTCCATCAAATCTGCCAACCTGATTTTCATATTCTCGAACGATTTCACCATGACTTCCGCCTGGGAGAACAAAACCCATCCCGCATCGGTCAACGTGATGCGCTTTCCGACCCGCTCAAACAGCTCTACGCCAATTTCCTCCTCCAGATTGCGCACCATCTTGCTGATCGTCGGCTGGGTAATATACAGCGACTCTGCCGCCTTGGTGAAGCTGCTATGCCGCGCTACCTCCAAAAAGTATTGCAAATGGCGAATGTCCATCCGCTCTTCGCTCCGTTTCTTCTATAGATAAGATGAATGTTACTCATTCTATATATGCATTTTACCTATGAAAAAAGCTGATGTACACTTTTCCCAAAGGGAGAGGACCATCATGAAAAGACTGATTATCATCGCGGGGCAAGTAGCATTTTTCATTCTCATGTCTGTTTTGATGAACCTGCTTGTTTCTGCGCTCGGCTGGAAAATCCCCGGCAGCATCCTGGGGATGTTTGTTGTGTTTTTCTTGCTCCAGGCCAAAATTTTGCGGCTGGAATGGATTGAAACCGGAGCCGCATGGCTTTTGGCAGAGCTGCTGTTGTTTTTTATTCCGCCGTCTGTCGGCATTGTCTCGTACCAAAGCCTGATGCTGCATGAAGGGCTGCAAATTGTTCTGATTATCGTGATCGGCACTGCGTTCGTCATGGTCTGCAGCGGCTTGATCGCCCAAAGCATCTCGAAGCGGAAGGGGCATACACGCTCATGATGACCGGACTGATTGGCTTTTTGCTGACTATCGTCATTTATTTGACGGCCAAACGGCTTTATCGCTATAGACCGATTATGCTCTTTTCGCCTATCTTGTTCACACCGCTTCTGCTGGTTGTCCTGCTGCTGTGCGCCCAAATCCCTTACGCTGATTACAACGAAGGGGGAAAATGGCTGGCGTACATGCTCCAGCCTGCGACTATCGCCTTTGCTGTGCCACTCTACAAGCACTATCCTTTATTGAAGAAACACGCGGCACAAATCATGATCAGTGTCGTGTCCGGCTCGGCGGTGGCCGTCATCTCCTCCGCTGTGCTCGCTTTGCTTTTGCATACCGATCAGCAAGTGCTCTACAGCCTTTTGCCGCGTTCCATCACGACGCCAATCGCCATGAACGTATCGCAAATGATCGGGGGCGTTCCTTCGATTACCGCCGTGCTCGTCTTGATGACCGGAGTGCTCGGTTCCATCATCGGGCCGTACATTATTGCTTACTTGCGGATTTCCGATGATATCGCGCGCGGTGTCCTGCTGGGCACAAGTGCGCACGGCGCAGGGACGTCCAAGGCGTTTGAAATCAGTCCGATCTCAGGCACTGTCTCCAGTATTTCCATGATCGTAGCTGCGCTTGTCACACAGCTCGTCGCCACGATCGTCATGTCGTCATAAACTTATCCGAAAAAGCAATGCTGCTGCCTCACAAGCAGCAAGCTCCTGCCGAACATAAAAAAAGAGTACAGCGCTACTGGCACTGTCCTCTTTGCTGTTTTCCTCGCCTGCCCTACTGCAATCGTCCCATCAGGCGCTCCATCCGATCCAGCGCCTTTTTCAACTGCTCCATGGACGTCGCATACGAGCAGCGAATGTGGCCTTGTCCGCTCTCGCCAAACACGTCTCCCGGCACGACTGCCACTTTCTCCTCCATGAGCAGCTTTTCGGCAAACTCGGCGGAGCTAAGTCCTGTTGCCGTCACAGACGGGAAGGCGTAAAACGCTCCATCCGGTTCATGGCACGTAAGTCCGATCTGGCGGAAGCCATCGACTACGTAATTGCGGCGCTGGCGGTAGCTCTCGATCATTCGCTCCATATCGGCGCGGCCATGGCGCAACGCTTCGAGTGCAGCCATCTGGGCCATCGTCGGCGCGCACAGCATCGTGTACTGGTGAATTTTCAGCATGCCCGCGAGCAGATCAGGTGTGGCACACACGTAGCCGAGCCGCCAGCCTGTCATGGCAAACGCTTTGGAAAAGCCGGAAATCAGGATCGTCCGCTCTTTCATTCCCGGCAGAGCCGCGATGCTGTCATGCATGCGTCCGTACGTCAGCTCTGCATAAATCTCGTCGGAAATCACCAGCAGGTCGTGCTTTTCAATAATCGGCAGAAGCGTCTTCCACTCCTCTGCTGTCATCGTGCCCCCTGTCGGGTTGTTCGGGTAGCAGAAGATGATCGCTTTCGTGCGCTCCGAAATATTCGCTTCCAGCTCTTGCGGCGTCAGCTTGAACTGGTTTTCCATCGTCGTTTTCAAAAACTTCGGCACGCCGCCAGCCAGCCGGATGACAGGCTCGTAGGAGACGTAGCACGGTTCTACTACCAGAACTTCATCACCCGGATCGAGAATGGCACGCAAGGCGATATCAATCGCTTCGCTCGCTCCTACGGTTACGAGAATCTCCGTCTCCGGATGATAGCTGACCGAAAAGCGCTCCTCCAAATACTTTTGAATCTCGACGCGCAGCGGGAGCATGCCCGCATTGGAAGTATAGGCAGTGTGTCCGCGCTCCAGCGAGGAGATAGAAGCTTCGCGCATGCGCCAAGGTGTGACGAAATCCGGCTCCCCAACCCCGAGCGAGATGACCCCTTCCATCGATGCCGCCAGATCGAAAAAGCGGCGGATGCCCGATGGCTTCAAAGATGCGACTGTAGACGACAAGCGATTTTTTTTGACTGTCAATTGTGTACTCACGGCGTAACCACCATCCTGCGATCTTCGTCACGATCTTCCAGCTCAATGCCATCGTGCTTGTAGCGTTTCAAAATAAAGTGCGTCGCTGTCGATACGACGGAATCGAGCGTTGACAGCTTTTGCGATACGAAGGTAGCGACCTCTTTCATCGTCTTGCCTTCCAAAATGATCGACAAATCGTAGCTGGCGCCAGACATCAAGTAGACGGCCTTCACTTCAGGGAAGCGGCAAATGCGTTCGGCTACCTCGTCAAATCCGACATCGCGCTTGGGCGTCACTTTGACGTCGATCATGGCGTTGACGTAAGGATGATCCTCCACGCGCTCCCAGTTGACCAGCGCCGGATATTTCACGATCACCTTTTCTGCCTCCAGCTCGGCAATCGCCTGTTCGATTACCTCCGTAGGCTCTGCCAGCATTTTGCCGATTTGCTCGGCGCTCATGCGGCTATCCTCTTCCAAAAGGTGCAACAGCTCCCTTTGCTTCAAGCGATCCATTCCCCACCACTCCTATCTCTTTTTGGCGAAAATCAAAAAGCCCCAGCAACCTGATCCATGCTTTCATGAATCGGGTTGCTGAGGCGAAGGTATCGCGGTACCACTCAGCTTTTTTGCCTCTCTCGCAAAAGGCAAACTCGTGCAGTCTTGTCAAAAAGACATGCGCCCCGTAACGCGGGGAAAACGCTGCTTTCTACTGAACCGTTCAAAAGCAGGGCTCCAAGGTGGCTTTCAAAAAGAGTTCGCGGCCGCCCTCCCAGCAATCAGGCAGCTCTCTGGTCGTCAAATCCCTTTTTTACTTTCCTTTTCACAGCCATGTATTTGTGTGCGTATCGTTGTTTGCTTGAATGTCTCAGATTATAAAAAGGTTTTTCGTTATTGTCAACTGACAACTTCATGGGTGGAAAGTCCGATTTCTATGGCATAATGAGAACAAACATGAAAATTTTGGCGAGAATCCAAGCCTATTGTAAGTGGGGAATCACATGAAAAAAAGCATCGGCGTCATCGATCTCGGCTCCAATACAGCCAGATTGGTCATTTACGAGCAAGACGATTCGGGAATGGTAGCAGAGATAGACAATATCAAATACAGCTTGCGATTGAGCAACCACCTGCGTGCGGGCAGACTGGACGAGGAAGGCGTTGCCAAAACGTTGACAGCGATGCGCCAGTTCAAGAAACTGCTGGACGCGCGAAAAGTCACCCAAGCCATCGGAGTTGCCACCGCAGCAGTTCGCCAGGCGGAAAACGGCCGGGAGCTGACAGCGGCAATCGAGCGGGAAAGCGGCATTTCCATGCGTGTATTAAGCGGCAAGGAAGAGGCGCGATACGGCTATCTCGCCGTCTTGAACAGCATGCCTGTGGACGAAGGAATCACCATCGACATCGGCGGCGGCAGCACAGAGGTTACTTACTTCCGCGACCGCCAGCTGATCGAAAGCCACAGCTTTCCATTCGGCATCGTGACATTGACCAGTCAATTTTTCCGCGAAGAGGTTCCGAGTGAGGAAGAATTTGCGCAGCTGCGCACCTTTTTGGCCGATTCGCTTGCCACTTGTCCCTGGCTTGCCAACCGCCAATGTCCCGTCATCGCCATCGGCGGCACAGCGCGCAATCTGGGCAAAATTCACCAGCGCCAGGTTCACTACAGCATGGACAGCCTGCACCATTACCCCATCCAGGCAGATGCGGTAACGAACATTTTGAACGCCCTGCGCAGGCTGCCGCTGGAAGAACGCCGACAAATCCCTGGCGTATCCAAAGACCGCGCCGATGTCATTCTCGCGGGCATGGCGGCTTTTGAAAGCTTGCTTCACTACGCGCAAAGTGATTGCCTGCTCGTAAGCAACAAAGGGCTGCGTGACGGGGTGTTGTACGAAACCGTCTGGGGTGAACAGCCGCCTGCCTCGACCGCCATCGTCCGGGAGCGCAGCGCCTTGCAGTTCATGAACCGCTACCAGGTTGACCAGCCGCATTCGCGCCATGTGCGCGACCTGGCCTTGTCGCTGTTTGACCAGTTGCAACAGCATGCGCTCCATTCGTTCGGCGGATTCGAGCGGCAGCTTTTGGAAAACGCCGCCCTCCTGCATGACACCGGACGCACGATCAACGTCTACGAAGCTTCCGAGCATACTTTCTACCTGCTGTCCAACGTGCTGATGGCAGGCTATACCCATCGGGAACGGCTGCTGCTCGCCATGATTGCGTCCTATAAAACAAACAAGCTGGCGCAGAGCCAGATTGCCCGTCACCCGGATTTGCTCGGCAAGCAGGACAAAAGTCTCGTAGAGAAGCTGGGCCATTTGCTGCTTTTTTCCAGAGTGCTGGATCGCTCGATGACCCAGGCGATCAGCGCCGTCCGCCTTGCTTCAACAGGCGGCGAGTTCGTTTTGTCCTGCACGGGAAAACAGCCGGATTTGCTCGAGTATTCCTTGCTCGATGAGCCGCTGTCCAAGCTCTCGAAAGCTTGGAAAATCCCGCTGAAAGTCGTCGTGGACGCGTAGCCCCGACAAAACTTAACAATCGCTTAACAGTAGACTGCTATACTATTCCTTGCCAGTTATGATCTATCTTTTACTATGCGAAAAAGGTTGGTTCATGATGAAGGATTTTAGTATTCCAGATTATTATATCAACCGGGAATTAAGCTGGATCGCTTTCAACGAGCGCGTGCTTTTTGAAGCTTCCAATCCAGACAATCCGCTTTTGGAGCGGCTCAAGTTCATCGCGATTGCCAGCAGCAATTTTGACGAATTTTTCATGGTCAGGGTGGCAGGTCTAAAGGACCAGGTCAAAGCCGGCTTCACCAAGCCGGACAACAAATCCGGGATGACGGCAAACGAGCAGCTGTTCGCTGTGTGGGATCGCACTCATCTGGTGATGGAGCGGATGTACTCGATCCTCAAACACCAGATTACGCCGGAGCTGAACAAGGCGGGAATCCGCTTTTTGCAGGCAAATCAGCTGAGCGAAGAGCAAGCCGTATTCGTGCGCGCCTTTTTCCATCATCACCTGTATCCGGTGCTGACTCCGATGGCCGTAGATGCCAGCCATCCGTTTCCCATGCTGTTGAACAAAAGTTTGAATCTGGCTGTCTTGCTGGAAGACACAGAGGAAGAAAGCGAAGGCCCGCTGTTTGCTGTTGTGCAGGTGCCGTCTGTCTTGCCGCGTTTTCTGGAGCTGCCTTCCCTCGATGGCGAGGATCATTTTATCTTGTTGGAAGACGTCATCGCGGAGCATATGGACAGCCTGTTCCACGGCTACAACATCGTCGAGGTCAGTCCGTTTCGCATCACGCGCAACGCCGACTTGACTTTTGACGAGGACGAAGCCGATGACTTGCTGGAAGCGATCGAACAAACGCTGAAAAAACGCAAGATGGGCGAGCCTTCCTGCCTGGCCGTCTCTTCGTCCATGAGCGCATACTTGCAAGCCACTCTGCAAGACTGGCTCGATCTCACTGACAAAGAAGTGTACTGCCTCGATGGTCCGCTCGATCCTGCGTTTTTCTTCCGCTTCCATGCGCTGGCAGGCTACGACCATTTGCGCTTTGAACCGCTCGATCCGCAGCAGCCGCTTGATTTGGCGAAGCAGGACGAGGATTTGTTTGCGGTCATCCAAAAAAGGGACGTGCTGCTGCACCATCCTTACGAATCTTTTGAGCCGGTCATCCGATTTGTCCAACAGGCCGCGAACGACCCCAAGGTGCTCGCAATCAAGCAGACGCTGTACCGGGTCAGCGGCGATTCCCCGATCGTCAATGCTCTCCTCCAAGCTGCGGACAACGGCAAGCAAGTCACTGTCCTGCTGGAGCTGAAAGCGCGTTTCGACGAGGAGAACAACATCGTCTGGGCCAAAAAACTGGAGAACGCCGGATGCCACGTCATCTACGGATTGGCAGGGCTAAAGACTCACAGCAAAATCACGCTGGTCGTCCGCTCCGAGGGCGATGGCCTGCGCCGATATGTGCACCTTGGCACGGGCAATTACAACGACAAAACCGCAGGCGTGTACACAGACATGGGCATGTTTACTTCGCGTGAACAGGTCGGGGCAGATGCCACCCACTTTTTCAACCATCTGTCCGGCTATTCCCACCCGCCAAAATGGGAGGAAATCGCCACCGCTCCCGTCGGATTGCGCGAAGCGTTCCTCGATCTGATCGAAGGCGAAATTCAAAATTGCCTGGCGGACAAGCCTGCTTACATCACCGCCAAGATGAATGCTTTGACCGACAAGGAAATCATCGAAGCGCTGTACCGCGCCTCGTGCGCCGGGGTGAAAATCAATCTGATCGTCCGCGGCATTTGCTGCCTGCGTCCAGGCATTTCCGGCGTCAGCGAAAACATCCGGGTCACGAGCATCGTCGGCAGATATTTGGAGCATAGTCGCATTTACGCCTTTTGCAATGGCGGCGATCCAAAAGTGTTCCTGTCCAGCGCGGACTGGATGACTCGCAATATGATCGCCCGCGTCGAGATTTTGTTTCCCGTGGTGCAGCGTGATCTGAAGGAGCGGATCATGCACGTCCTGGCTACGATGTTGCAGGATGACGCCAAGGCCAACGTGCTCATGCCAGACGGCACGTATGTGCGCGTGCAGCCAAAAAACCTCTCGCCTCTGAACAGCCAGCTATTTTTCTGGGAAGAAGCTGTTCAGTCCAGCCAGCCGTGCCAGTCCGCTCCGTCGCTTCAACAGCGACTCAAACCGATTACCGCCCCGTTGGAAACCGTCTCGCCTTTTTCATAAACGAAGCGCCTGAGCATGAGCAGCTCAGGCGTTTTTTGCGTTCGTTCGTTCCAGCGTCAGTTATTGGAAAAATATTATATTGTCATATTGACATTGTTAAAACAACATTATAATATAAACATAACAGGATCAACCAGCACATTACAGAAAGGATGCGATCGTGAGCATGCATCGCCTGTCAGCCAAACGCCTCTTTTTTCGCACCAAGAAGCATCGCTCGCCAGACGGGCTTCCGACCGATATTTGTCTCTTTACCATCCTGTCCGTTCCGCGTGCAACCAAAACCAAATCGTTGCCGCACAAGCAGCTGGCTGTTCTTTTGATCAAGCGCAAAAGCGACACCTACGGGGAGCAGTGGGCTTTGCCCGGCGGCTTTTCCAAGGAAAGCGAGACGCTGGATGAGTGCGCCTACCGCGAGTTGAAGGAAGAGACGAACATCGACCGCGACGTCCACATTGAGCAGTTGAAAACATACTACAAGCCAGGTCGCGACCCGCGCGGCTGGATTCCGAGCGTCGCGTACGTTTCCCTCGTTCACGAAGATTTGCTCAAACATGCGCAGGCTGCCGACGACGCTTCCGATGCGCAATTATTTCCCATCGAAGAAGCTTTCGCTCTCAACCTAGCATTCGATCACCGCGAGATTTTGACGGACGCTTTGCAGCGCGTGCGGGAAAAAATGCTGCAAACGAACATCGCCAAAGCGTTCCTGCCTGAGCGGTTTACGCTGAGCGAGCTGTTGCAGGTCATCGAAACAGTCGTGCCCAGCTTCAAAGTGAACGATCGGGGCAATTTTGAACGCCGCCTGCTCGCCACTACGAGACGGCAAGGCATTCTGGAAGCAGCAGTAGATGATTCGGGCCAGCCTGTTTACTCGACCGAGTATTCCAACTCTCCCGCCAAGCTGTACCGCTTTTCCGACTTCATCCCGACTGCCATGATTTACTGACAGGCTTACCCACATTCACTTCAGGAGGTTTTTGCCATGAAATCCTTGATTGTGATCGACTATACCAACGACTTTGTCGCGCCAGACGGTGCCCTGACCTGCAAAGAACCAGGGCAAGCTATTGAAGGACGCATCGGCGAATTGATCCGCGATTTTCTCGCAGAAGGTGATTTTGTCGTGATGGCGGTGGACGCTCACAAAGAGCAGGACCCGTACCATCCGGAAACCGGGCTGTATCCGCCGCACAACATCATCGGCACGTCCGGCAGGAACTTGTACGGGAGCATTCAAGGCATCTACGAGGAATTTGAGGACACCATCTACTGGATGGACAAAACGCGCTACAGCGCCTTCCAGGGCACTGATCTGGCCTTGCAGCTGCGGGCGCGGGGCATTAGCGAAATTCATCTGGTTGGCGTCTGTACCGACATTTGTGTCTTGCACACGGCAATCGAAGGTTTCTACCACGGTTTTCGCGTCGTCATTCACGAGGACGCCGTCGCCAGCTTCAATCCGGTAGGACACGAGTGGGCTTTGGGACATTTTCAACATCAACTGGGCATGGCCGTTGTGAAAAAATAACATCTGGCAGGCATGGACACCCAGATGCACACGGGAGGTTACGATCATGCGAATCGGCATATACGGAAGCAGCTTTGATCCGATTACTTACAGCCATCTGTTTACGGCAGCTACTGTCGCGCACAGAAGACGTCTGGACAAAGTCATTTTTGTCCCTTGCTCCTCCAAACGCCATGACAAAAAAATGCAGACGGAGGATGTCCATCGCCTGCACATGTTGAAGTTGGCGCTGGCCACCTGCGAGCATAAGACGAACCAATTCGGGCAGCCGCTGTTTGAAATTTCCACGGTGGAGATGGATGCCCTGCCTGGCGAAACATACACGTACGACACGATGGTCCATCTGCAAAAGAAATATCCGAACGACGAGCTGTTTTTCATCATGGGCTCGGACCTGCTGGTAGGGCTGTCGAACTGGGGCAATGCCGAAAAGCTGGTCTCGCAGTTTCAGTTCATCGTCATGTCGCGGGAAGGGTACCCGACCGCCGACCTGATTGCCGAAGACGCGCTTCTGCGCAACCACGACGAGCATTTTCTGATCATGAGCAAAGGCATCAACATGGGCATCAGCTCGACTTACATCCGCGATGAAATCCGCAAAGGCGGCGACCCGAGCTTCCTGCTGCCAGATGCGTGCCTCGCGTACATTTACGAGCAAGGCATTTACCGTGAGCAGCGGGTGTAAGACAGGGCGAGCAAGAAAGGTAAATCTTTCATTTTACAGACAATGAAAACGCCAAACGACAAGCTGACGTCGGTATCCACCTGACGTCAGCTATTTCCGTTTTTTGTCGTCTGCGAATACTGTCACGCTCATTACAGCAAGAGAATCCTGTCCGTTTACTAAAAACTTAATCATGTTCAATATCGTCAATCAAATACTTGGTTCCGTCTTTTACCAGTTTAAATTGTACATTGACATCATACTTTTGCTTAGCACCTGGGTTGAAATAATCATACTCAATTCCGGTAAATGTAACGTTTATGTCCTGATCGTTTTTCTGAATGTCCACTTTTAAATTTTCGTCAATCGCTTCCAGGCCTTTTTCAAATCGCTCTCTTTCAAAGGTCTCATACGAACCATCAGTAGCCGCTCTAAAGAAGGAGTCAAATATTTTTTCAGATGCTTCTGGTGTAAAATATTTATTTAGTCTTGAAGAAATAACATCTTTTACAGCGCCTTCTGCTTTCGGCTTTCCATTTGCTAGACGAGTCAAATCGTCTGTCCAGACTTGCAGTTTCCTAAACCAGTCCCAAATATAAACTGGTTCTTTTGAGGCTAATACACTGTCATCCAACTCAGAAGGAGCGTAGTCTTCCAGGAGAGAAACAAGCAACTCAGCGTTTGCTTGTGTCAATATATCTTTCGTGCTTTCTTGTGTAGTCGTGTTGACATTGGCACTAGCAGTAAACTCCTTTTTTTCCACGCCTTGATTATCGGCAATTGTGTTATTAGAAGCACAACCTGTTACACCCAAAACAAGGCAAGCAATAACAAGCAAGCTTTTGGAAGCGATATTTACTCTGTTCATTCAATCTCTCCTATTTCTTAAAGTAAAAGTCTTTAGAAAAAACTTACCTAACCCGAGAATCACTCTTCCTGTTTTACAAGTAAAATATTACCATTTCCGAGACTCAATATGAACATTCTTACTTTACTTATCACCATTACTCTCTTGCATAAAGCACCCCCGAAGCAGGTTGAACAGCCGTTTGGCAAAAAAGAAAAAAGAGAAGCCCGATTCGTTAAATCGTCGGACTTCCCTTGCTTTTGCTTCATCTCGTATTCTTCAAACTACCATCACGACACTTGATCTTTGCGCAAATAACGCTCGAAATCATCGGTTGCCAACGGTCGGCTGAACAAGTAGCCTTGGCCGTGATCACAGCCGTTTTGCTGCAGGGCGGCCGCCTGGTCGTTCAGTTCGATGCCTTCGGCAATTACGTTCATGTTCAAGCTTTGCGCTATGGTCACGATGGCTTTTACGATCGCTTGGCTTTCCTGGTTATGGTGAATATCGCGGATGAACGAGGCATCAATTTTGATCGTGTCCACCGGCAAGCTTTTAATATAGCTAAACGAGCTGTAGCCTGTCCCGAAGTCATCGATGGAAATGTGGATGCCGATATCGCGAATTTGCTGCAAAACGGCCGTAGCTTCCTCCATCTTCACAAAGATGCTTTCTGTAATTTCCAGCTCCAGCCACTCCGCAGCCAGCTCTGTCTCCGCTAAAATCTGCTTGATCATCTCGACAAGGTCTTTTTGATAAATTTGCCTCGCCGACAAATTCACCGACACTTTCAGCAAGTAGCCTTGATCGTGCCAAATTTTGTTTTGGCGACATGCTTGCCGCAAAATCCATTCTCCGAGAGCAATAATCATCCCCGTCTCTTCGGCAATCGGGATAAACCGATTCGGCGGTATGACCCCAAGCTCCGGGTGAACCCAGCGCACGAGCGCTTCCATCCCCGTCAGCGTATCTGTCGCGATGTCTATTTTCGGTTGGTAGTAAATTTGGAACTGCTCTTGCTCGATCGCTTTGCGCAGCTCGTTTTCCATCAGGATGCGCTCCAGCGACTTGGCTTCCATCGTCGGATCGAAAAAGTCGTATCCGTTTTTCCCGCGCGATTTGACGGTGTACAGTGCGGTGTCCGCCCGTTTGAGCAAATCGTCGGCGTTATCTCCATCCTGCGGGTACAGCGCAATGCCGATGCTGCACGACACGTTGAACGAGTGGTCTTGAAGGATAAACGGTCGTTGCAAAGCTTCCATGATCTGATTGGCCAGCGCGGCCGCTTCTTCGCGATCCGCCAATTGGCTGAGCAATACGGTAAATTCATCTCCGCCCAGCCTCGCGACCACATCGGTGGGCCGCAGACACGCCTTCAGGCGATTGGCTGCTTCCACCAGCAACAAATCCCCTACATCGTGACCGAATGAATCGTTGACGTCCTTGAAGCGGTCCAGATCGAGGAACAAGACGGCCAGATTGGACTGAAAACGTTTGGCTTGCATAATTTCCCTGCTCAGGTGCTGGGTGTACATGCGCCTGTTCGGGAGATCGGTCAAGGCATCGTGATAGGCCAGATGATGAATCAGTTCCTCCGACTGTTTGCGGTCTGTAATATCTCGAGTGACAAACAGCAGCTTGCTCACATTGCCCAGCTCGTCCACAATCGGATTGATCTTGCTTTCGGTCCAGATCGTTTCTTTTCTGCTCGTCTGAATGCGGCATTCCACCGTGTACTCTTTTCGCGTGGAATACGTATGTTGAATCGCAAAAGCCATAATATCCCGGTCATCCTCGACAATCCACTCGAACAGATTGTGAAAACGCTCGTCCGGAACATCGTGGTCAAAAACGGCCTTGTGAGCCGGAGACAAGTACAAAAAATCTCCTTCGGCATTGACGATACTGATGATGTCGGATGTATTTTCAGCGATGAGTCGGTACAATTCCTCGCTTTTTCTGACTTCCTCTTCCATATGTTTGCGCGCCGTGATGTCGTTGCGAATGGAAACGTATTGATAGATTTTCCCCTTTGTATCCACAAAAGGCACAATGGTAGTATCAACCCAATACAGACTGCCGTCTTTCGCCCGATTGCATATTTCTCCCCGCCACACTTGCCCCGAGCCAATGCACTTCCACATTTGCTTGAAAAATGACTTGGGATGGTGCCCGGAGTTGAGCAGGCGATGATCTTGCCCGATCAGCTCACTGCGACTGTATTTGGATATCCGGCAAAATTGCTCGTTTGCCCGGAGAATAATCCCGCGATGGTCTGTGATCGCCAGGATCGTCGACTGATCTAGTGCATACTTTACGTCAGCAAGCTCTCGCAAGACCACTTTCAATTCCCCGTCCTTTTCCTGTAGCAATTCTTCCCATTCTTGTGGGGTCAAGGCTTCCATCAATTTGCTTCTCATCCTATCACCTGCTTGCGCTCATGCACCGTGCACGACGCCGATAATTTTACCAAATTTTGTTTGCCGTCAAAGCAAAAACAAAAGGAGTAACTTTCGCACTGACAAATTCCTAGATTCTCAAAAAAAATGACCCTCTTTCAAAGGATCTGAATATGTTGGCGACAAGTTTGCTTCATTTTACCATGTATTGCTTAAAGATCAACATCCACGCATGCGTCAGAAGCGACAGTTTTGCAAACTTCCGTCACCAGACTGACGTTTTGCAGCTTGTCCGGTTTAAAGCCGCAGGCAACCTGCAAAAACGTTAGCTCCGTTTCCGCCGTTTCGCCCGCCTGGCCCGTCTTGTCGGTCTAACCCGTCCCGCCTGTCTCGCCCGTCTATTCCGTCTCTTGAGCCGCAAACTCCCCCGACTCTCCCCCACGCCCCATGTATTCGTCTCGCTCTGCTTGTTGATGACATTCACAACATTCCCGCTGTTTCCGCCGCCTGAACCGGAAAAGGATTTGCTGACGCTTTTAGGAGAGTTGTTCGCCGTATCGCCAAAATTGACAGTACCCGAATTGTTGGTAATCTGTACATTTCCCACATATGTCGGCACTCCTCTCCCTCCTGCCCTTGTGCTTTTGGACTACTTATACAGTATGTTCGGCAAAACTCGCCTGATTGGACGATGGTTGATAGGTTCCACAAAAAAAGTCTCCCGCATGACAACTGCCACACGGAAGACTCGAATTTTCCCCTTTTATTCGCTCTGCTTTTATTGCGCGGTGTATCCGCCGTCTACCAAAAGGCTTGTCCCTGTCACAAAAGATGCATCGTCACTGGCGAGGAACAAGACTGCCTTCGCGACTTCCTCCGGCTTGCCGAGCCGTCCCATCGGATGCAAGGAAACGAGATGCTCGTTCATTGCTTCATTGCGTCCGGCAATGAGCGGCGTATCGATATAGCCTGGGCACACGGCATTCACGCGGATGCCTTGTTTCGCATACGTAATGCCCAACGTCTGGCTGAGCAGCTTCACGCCGCCTTTTGCCGAAGAGTAGGCAGTAACTCCCGCTTTTCCGGCATGGCTGTGAATCGAGCCGCAGTTGACAATCGCTCCGCCCGTTCCTTGCGCCAGCATTTGCTCGATGACGTATTTATCGCACAGAAACACACCCGTCAGATTGATGTCGATCGTTCTTTGCCAATCGTCGGTGCTGAGCAGATGCGCAGGAGCGTCCTTGGCGATCCCGGCGTTGGCGAACAAAATGTCTACCTGGCCGAACCGCTCCACGGTAGCGTCCACCATGTGCTTCACTTCCGCTTCTTTCGTCACATCTGTCTTCACAAACAACGCTTCGAAGCCAGCTTCATTCAACTCTTTCGCCAGCTCGTCGCCACGCGGGGAAAAGTCGGCAATGACGACCTTTGCCCCTTCCTGCGCGAACAGACGCACCGTCGTTTCCCCGATCCCGCTTGCTCCGCCTGTCACGATTGCCACTTTATTTGCCAGTTTCATGATTGTTTCCCTCCGTTTTCAAATGGATGCTAACGCACAGGAGATGAACGCGCTGTTCCTTCGCCATCGCTGACGAATCCCGCCCCGGTTACGTGGGCAGACTCGTCAGAAGCGAGGAAAAGCACCATATTGGCTTGCCTTGCTTCTATTATAGACCTGCTTTATATTCAATCATATGCAAACATACTTAGTGCAGATTAAGTATAGCTAAAGGATGGAGGAATCCCATGCATCTGGAACAGCTTGAATACATCGTGGAAATCGCCAAGGCAGGCTCTTTGACCAAAGCAGCGCAAAACAAGCATGTCACGCTGTCCGCCATCAGCCAATCCCTCTCCAGTCTGGAAGCGGAGCTGGGCATCGCCCTGTTCACTCGTTCCCGTCTCGGAGCTGTTCCTACATCCGAAGGTCGAGTCATTATCAAAAAAGCTTTCGAGGTGCTGAGCAAGATCGAGGAAATTCAGGAGGAAGCGCAAAGCAGTGCCAATACGCTCAGCGGCGAACTGAGATTGGCGACCATTCCCGGCCCGATGGACTTGTTGGTGAACGCCGTGTCCAGCTTTAAAAAGGACTACCCGCAAATCCGCATCGAGATCGCCGAAAAAGGTTCGCAGGAAATTTTGGAGGACATCGGGCAGGACAAGCTCGATATCGGCCTGATTATTATGTACGAAGGTTTGCTGAAAAAAAGCGCCGGGCAAAGGCTGAGCTTCGAGCCTGTGCTGGAAGGCAAAATGGTCGTGGGCATCAGCAAAAGCTCGCCGCTCGCCTTCCAGGAGTCTGTCAGCCCCGAAGAGCTGCGGCGGCATGCTTTCGTGCTCTACAACGACGACTACGTCAAATGGTTTGTCGCAGACTTTGCCGCCAAATACGGCCCTGTCGATATTTTGTTCACGACAAACAACACGGATGCCATCCGCAATGCCGTGCGGGAAAATCTCGCCGTCACGATCGGACTGGACTATTCCTTCATGCACGACCCGCATTTGCAAACGCTGGACATGCGCACTCTCGATCTCGACATTCCCGAGCAGCAACCCGTTCACCTAAGCTGGGTCCGATCCTCGGAATGGCATTTTTCCCGCCTGGCAAAAGGCTTCACGGACCGTCTTCTGGCGGATTTGAAAAAGAAAAAATTCGGGCCGCTGTCCTGAAGACAGACGACAACCTGTGCCGTCCAGCGCCAAAAAGGCCGCCGTACACGGACGGACAGCCTTTTCGCCTGCTTTCATCTCGTCTTCCTATTCCACTCCCGCCTGAAAAGTCCGGGTAATGGAACCATCGATGATCAGCGCAGATTTCGCCTTGACCAGCTTGTTCTCATACGTAAAATCCTTGCTGGAATAGTTGACGATGACTTGCAAGTCTTGTCCGTAGACGGCCTTTTGCACCAACCTGTCCTTGGTCAATACGGCAAAATCAGTCATCGGGCGTTGCACGGCTTTTTGATGGAACGGCGTCCAGACTTGCAAATGCCGCATGATCGTCTCTTTGTTGGACTCCCAGACGCGGTTGTCCAGATGGTAGAGCGGCGGCACGTTGTACAAAAGCTCGCCAAGCATGCGTGTGCCGACCTCGCCTTTGATTTTCAAGCTGCCCCATTCCCAATGATGGCTGGTAATGACCGACTCGTTGTACACGAGTTTGAACAAAGGCAGCGAGTACGCAGGATCAAGGTAGACATGCCGGTATTCGTCCTTGAGCGGAACCTGTTTGGCATAGCGCTCGGGAATTTCGCCCGCTGGCGACCAGTAGCCGCCTACATAGTACGGACTGGTCTTGTTTTGGCGCATATCCGTGTCTGACCAGCGAATGACCGGAGTCTCAATCCCGTGGGCGTAAGTGATGCTGCCGCTGGCAAAGTCATTGCCCGTCTCCGATCCGATCACCATGTCCCATTCGTCGCGGATGTAGTTCATCCGCGCAAGCTTCGCCTGCATATCCTGCTTTTGCGTAGTCGCATGCTCGGCAGAATAATCGTCGTGGAACTCCCCGGCGGCGTCCACGTCGATAAACCACGAGTTAAACCGCACGCCAGTCCCCATGATCTCACTCATTCTCTGCTTCACGCTGGGCAACGACAAAGTCGGATTCAACAATCTGCCCCGCTGCAAAAACCCGCCTTTTTTCTCCCCGTTTTTCTTCGCAATCGTCGCCTTCTCATACAAGCTTTTGTCCGCGAAAACCGCTGTGTTCCAATCCGGATTCTCTTCTTTATGAATCGAATGGTAGGAATCGTAGGTCGCGATCAAATAGCCGGCATCGTTCGCTTGCCCGATGAACGCAGGCTTCATGTAGGCAGCCGTCCAGTCTGGCAGACCGATCCAGGCGCGCGCAATGCCTGCCTGTTGCATTTTTTGCAGCAGCTTGAGGGAATCGGTATCCCCCCATTGCTCCACAGCGGGAACGGCATCCTGCAAGACGCTTTTCAGCAATCGCTTGTTCAGTTCGTACAACTCGACTTCATCGAGTTGCTCCACGCCTTTTGCGATCAGCGCTTTTGCCTTGCTGTCCGCGACACCTGCAAACAGCTGCGGATTGTAAAAGTCGCGGGAGCGCAGCGCGTAGTTGAAGCCGTTCAAAATCGCCTTCCTTTGATAGGCAGCGACGTAATCTTGCTTCATGATCTCTTTCAGTTGCGCAATGCTCTCCTGCCCGTCCTCCTTGTTGGCGGCCAGAAGCTTGACGAGCCAGTTCGTGAAGTCTTTGCCCAGCTTTTTAGCGAGCATCGCCCACTTGACGTCGTCCTCCGCCAAAAACGTTTTGTTCCATATGTAGAAATGCGGTGCTCCGTACAGCTTTTCCACGTTCGGATTGGCGGCCGCCTTTTGTGCGAGAGTCGTGAACTCGCCCTGATTTTGGATGATTTGCTTGTACAGTCCGGCAATCTGCACCGGGTCATTGTCGGTCACGTACAGGCGGAAGCTGTACGACTTGTCAGGATTTATCGAAGGAAACTCATGCGTGAACTGCATCGAGATAGCCGGGTCGGCGGCAAAATCGAGCGTGTTGTTGAACATGTTGTCCACCATGTAAAAGATGGCGAACTTTTCCTGGTTCAAGGCGAAAAAGCGCATGGAAAACGACTCGCTAAACGACAGGCTCTCCTCCCGCAAAAACGACTGCCAGGCTTTGTCTGCCGCCGGAATCCATTTGCCTTCCCCGAGCGGCAGCATATAGCTCTGAGCCTTTACTTGCGGCCAGGAAAAGCTCTCCGCTCCCGTCGAAGTCAAGGAAATTTGCAGATGGTCTGCCTCTTTCGCGATCTTGACTTGCAGCTTGTCGTCCGGGTAGTTCCAGCTCACTTCCTGTTCACTCTTGTGCAAATTCTCGACCCGGCGCGCTGGCAAAGGCTCTGACGCCCGCTCCCGACTACCGCCGCTTTCGACAAAAAGCTCAAACGTCTCCGGCTTCACCTCAAAAGAAAACGGCAGCGCTTGCTCCGGCTGTTTGGCAAGCTGTTTTTGTCCTCCGGGTTGCCCCGCTGTTGCAGCGCCTGTCTGCTCGGACGTTTGCTGAACTTGCGCGGTACTCTCACACCCGCTTGCCATTTGCAGCAGCAAGGCGAGAACGATTAGTCGCGGAATATGTCTTTTCATGGTTCCCTCCATTATCGAATGACTACATACATCGTATTACGATGTTTATGACCGCAGGAAGCGTGGAGAAAAAGAACGACCTTTCCTCCTGCTATTTCCTGCGCTGACGCACCTGCTTTTTCATCAGGAAAATGTGGAAAACGGCTTGTCCGTCCCTGCTTTGCCCCGTTGTTTGTACACAAAAGCCGCGCCTGCGCGAAACAATCCGTAGCCGCACAGCCCGCCAAGCACATTCAGCAGCAGATCGTCCACATCAAAGCTGCCCAAAGCAAACAAAGACTGCAAAAACTCGACGCCCAAGCTGGCAAACAAAGCGGTAAAAAACACGCGATGAATGCTTTGGAACGATAAAAACAACAGCGGCAACAGCAATCCGAGCGGCACAAACAGCGCGATGTTCCCCAGCAGATTGTAAGCGATCGTATACACGCTGTAATGTTCAAAGTGGAGCACATAATCAAAAAGCGTCCGCATTGGCAGCGTGTTCTGAAAAATATGCGTATATTCAGCCGCACCGTATTGCAGCATCCGCGCTTTCCAGTCCAGTGTAAACGCCCTGCGGTGCCATCTGTCCGGGGAGAGCAGCAGCAAATAGCAGCTCACCGCCACATACAGTCCAAACAAGCCAAGAACCCACTTCCTCACGTACTTGTCGATGAGCGGCATAGACATCGCAAGCTGCCTTTTCAGGATGTCCACAGGCCCGAAGCGCTGGATCGTCAAGGAAGCAGCGTCCCGCTCCGTATGTCCCGCCTCTTCGATCAGCTCCTGCTGCATGCTCGTCAGATGGTCCAACAGCTCGTCTTTCATATCTTGCTTTTCTTTGCGCGAGCACGGCAAATCCCGAACGACCTGGTCGACGTATTCTTCCAGTTTCACGTTTTTACTCACTTCCCTCGTTGCAGAGTGCAACCAGTCTCGTCAGACTCTGCCAATCTTTCATTTTGGCAGCAAGCAGCTTCTGCCCTTCCCGGGTGATCCGGTAATACTTGCGGCGGCCGCCTTCCTTGGATTCTCCCCAGTACGACTCCACCGCTTTTTGCGTCTCCAGCCGCTTCAAGGCCGGATAAAGCGTCCCTTCGCCAATCTCGTACATCTCGTCACTTTTCTCCCGGATTTTTTTGGCCAACTCGTAGCCATACTGATCCTTCTGGGCAATCAGCGAGAGCAGCAACAGATCGATGCTCCCTTTTAACAACTCCTTGTTCACAGTAACAACTCCTTCGCGAGCATGAATAGAGAGTAGCACAATATACATCGCAATACAAGGTACTTAAAAAAGGCAAATCCAAACAAAATATTTTTGATTCTATGTAATTATTGACAAAAATAAAATAGGTAATATAGACTATTTTCGACAACACTTTTCATAGGTCGACAGATTTATTCAGAAAATTCCTCCTTGCTCTACAACCAGATGATAGGTCCAAAGAACAGGGCGGAGGGAAGATGTCCTGAGCACTGCTTGCAGATCAACGTTCATTTTGTGACTTCATTCTCTCAAACTGGAGGAATTAACATGCTTGCTACCCTTCCAAACATCGCTCTTAACACGGTTCTCTTGGCTCATTTTATTATCGGTGTGCTATTTCTATATGCCGAATACAAGTTTTTGAGTAAAATAAAAGCCTCTAAGGAATAGAAGCCATAGATGCAATATGAGAAGCAAGAGAAGCAAAAGCAAAAGGAGTTTGCACCGCAGTGAAATCATTTTTTCGCCAAATGTTTTCCCGACAAACAAAGACCGAAGAAGAGCCCAAGTACAAGCAGCTGGATTCTGACTTGATCAAAGCAGCCCGCTACGATCTGGAAGCCAATCACCTCTACATCCAGTTTCACGATGGCCGCGAATTTGTCTACTGCAAGGTCTCCCCGTATGCCTATAATGCCTTCCTGAATGCTGATTCGTTCACTGATCATTTTCATGCCTTCATCAGTCATCGTTATTTGCACTACCAGGTTATGTAGAAGCGCGATAACTGGACTGTAAAAAGCCCTCCGGATACATTCCAGAGGGCTTTGCGCGCGTCATCTATAGACTATTTTGTACAGCGGTTTGCATAGCCTACAGATTCATTTGCAAAATTTCTCTGTGCTCTACAACCAGATGATAGTTCCGAAAGAACAACGCAGAGAGAGGATGTCCAGAGTGCTGCTTGCAACTCACCGTTCTTTAACGGAGCGCAATATCTGGACTGTTCATTTATGACTTTGTGCTTTTTTCGCTAATTGATCGACATAATCCACAATGATTTTTTTAATCTTGTCATTTCCGTAACCACGTGTAAACGCATTTTCTTTAGGCCAGTACAAAATGCGAAAACTGGAGCCATCATGGAGATAGATGATTACCGTGTATTCTTGGGGCTTGGGTGGCAGACGCTTGTAAATTTTTTTGAATGGGACATGATCCAGTGATAAAAATTCGGCGGCAAATTGGGAAGTATCCTCATCTGATAAATCAACTGAATACACCTTATCGTTTTTGTCAATGTATTCCAAGGTGACTTTCTTCACTTTCCCTGAGATATCGAAAAGATCCCCTATTTTTTTCGCATCTGGATTTTCTTTTGCCTCATAGAGTTCATTCCCCACAAACAGCCGGAACTTTTCTGAGTATCCTTTGACTTGATAAATCGGTGTTCCAATTTCGGCCCAGGTTGCGTCCCCATTTTTTATGCGATAGCCCAAGCAAACATTTCCGTTTACCTTGAAAGAAACTTCGCCTACTTTCTTGCCGCGTTCCAAACCTTTTGTATCAGATTCGTAATTGCGGAGATACTTTAGGTCGTTCCACATTAAAAGGGCATCATATTCATCGACTATGATCTTGCATTTTTGCGTAGTCGGCTGATCGCTATTGATCATGGGTTTTTGCGTGGACATGAGATTACTGGGAAGATGTGTCGTGTCATTCAACAAAAGCATTATCGTCAGGGGGATTAACGCAAGATTCATTGCACGCCCTCCATTACCTTGATCTAAATTCCAAGACGCATCCATTACCAATTTGTTACGTATTTCCGCGATGTATTAAAAATCCGAATGGATGTTCTCCAATCGGATCTAATGTTATTACTCAACTAACTTGTATTTTTTGACTACCTGTTCTTTTAACTGGTTATAATGTTCAATCTGATCTCCAAAATAATCAACTTCGCTCAAATCATTATATTCAAAGTTTTTTCGTATGTTTTTTCCATTCTCATGGATTCTGTTATTATATTTACCTTGATACAAACCAGCAATTGCATAGCCTTTTTTATTTTTTACCGGTTTTAAAAACAAGGTGTATGTTTCGTTTTCGACCATAAGACTATACCCATTAATAGTAAAATAGGCGCCGTTTTCATCCACGATAGCAGGTTCGTATACGATAATATTGTCGTTTTTCTGGAGATCTCCTTCGAATACCTTTTTAATTTCTACAACGGAATCTGAACGGAATACTTTGCCTTCGACTAAGTTAGAAGGTATCGTTTCTCGCTCTCCAGTAAACGTGGCGTGGACGATTATCGGTGCATCTTCTTCCAGCTCACTCAAATTACTGAACGGCATAACTTGCCCATGATAAGAAATGATTTTTTCGCTTTTTCTCGCATCGACAGTCAAATAATTCGATGTCCATAGTACTAACCCAGCGGCTAGAGCAACCGATCCCGTCATTATCCATTTTTTCATGATATTCGATTTACACCCCTTAATATTTCCATTGTAGATTGCTGACATCCAAATCTGTGGGGCTAGTAAGAGTCCCTTTTCCGCCTACCATTATTGAGTCTGTATTAGCAGGCTGATGCTCCAATGCATATACGTGCCCAAATTCATGTATTACTGTCTTTTTTCGATTGGTAGGGCTAAAATCTTGGTCTTTCATATTATCATAAGATAAAAGCACCACCGATGCGTCCCACCGACTGTTATAGCTTGTGTCTTTGCAAGCACCGTTACTATTGTAGTTGCAAGGTAACATAATCCCAGGCAAATCTCCTAGATGAGGATTGTCATCTGAATTAAAAATCATCAAGTCTGGACGGTCACTGATCCAGGACACCTTTTCAAAGCCGAAATTAACATCGTCTATAGAGGAATATTCGGAAATCGCCCAATCGATCTCCTCTGAAAACAAACTTTTAGCGCTAGGGGCTACCATATATCTTAAATTCTGAGTAACTGACAAATTCTTAAATCCCCCGCCAGAGTAGAATGCTTTTGCTCCAGTGAGCGGACCCGATGCAGAGACAACAGAACACAACGATATAGATAATGCAATCATCAACGCAGTTATATTTTTCCTTTTATTCATAATACACCCTCCTTTACAAGGATAATTAAATCATATAAGGAAAATTTTGCATATAAAATATCTGCTACAAAAAAGGGTTACATCTAAGCGAAATGTAGTGCTGATTCGTTCACTGATCATTTTCATGCCTTCATCAGTCATCGTTATTTGCACTACCAGGTTATGTAGAAGCGCGATAACTGGACTGTAAAAAGCCCTCCGGACATTCCAGAGGGCTTTATGCGTCATCATCTTCATAGGCTATTATTTTAGCGCACGCTGCAAAAAGGCGCGTGTGCGCTCGTATTGCGCATTCGTGAACAGCTCTTCCGGCGTTCCCGACTCTACGACTTCCCCGTTGTCCATAAACATGATCCGATTCGCCACTTCTCTGGCAAACCCCATCTCGTGCGTGACGACCATCATCGTCATATGCTCGGAAGCGAGCTGCTTGATGACTTGAAGTACCTCGCCAGTCAGCTCGGGATCGAGCGCTGACGTCGGTTCGTCGAACAGCAAAATATCCGGATTCATCATCAGCGCCCTGGCGATGGCGACACGCTGCTTTTGTCCGCCTGACAGCTTGGCGGGGTACACCTTCGCCTTGTCCGCCAGTCCAACCTTCTCCAGCAGCTCCGCGCTGCGTGCGCGAATGGCGCTGTCTGCCTCTCGCTTGACCACCTTCGGGGCGATCTCCAAGTTTTCTTGCACAGTCAGATGCGGAAACAGATTGAAATGCTGGAAGACCATCCCCATTTTCGCCGTGATGCGCTTGATTTGCTGCTGGGGGCTATAGACGCCGTCCTGCACCAAAAAGTCGTCCGTCACACGGATGCTCCCGCCGTTCACTTGCTCCAGATAGACCAGACTGCGCAGCATCGTGCTTTTTCCAGAACCGGACGGGCCGATCACGGCGACAACATCATTCTTGTTGATCTCAAACGAGACATCCTTCAAGACGGCCAGCTCGCCAAACGATTTTTTCAGATTGGTTACTTGAATGATTGCCATTTCACGCCAGTCCTTTATTCGAATTTGAATCTTCTCTCCAGCCATTTAAAAAACAGCGTCAACAGGAGCGTCATCAACAAATAGATGATGCCTGCGATGAAAAAGGGAACGATCGTAAAATCCCTGTTTACGGCGGTTTGGGCAAAATGCAGCAGCTCAGGTACAGCGACAGCGTAGAGCAGAGCCGTATCTTTTACCAGCGTAATCGACTCGTTGGAGACAGCCGGAAGCGCCACGCGAAACATTTGCGGCAAAATGATCTTGACTGTCGTCTGCCATTTGCTGAAGCCGAGAACTTGCGCCGCTTCATACTGTCCGCGATCGATGGACAACAGCCCACCGCGGAAAATTTCCGCAAAGTAAGCCGCGTAATTCAGGACAAAACCCAAGCAGGCAGCGACAAAGCGATCCATTACCAAATATTCGCCAATCCCGGGCAAAAGCGGCAGCCCAAAGCAGATGAACAACAACTGCAACAGCAAAGGCGTCCCGCGCATGACGTAAATGTACGTGTGTGCCAGCCAAGCCAGCGGTCTGACGTTGCTTTTGGCCAACAACGTCAGGAGAAAACCGAGCGGAATAGACAGCACAATCGCGATCAAAAACAGCAGGATCGTCATTTGCGCCCCTTCCAGCATCGGCTTTGTAATCGAAACGATATATTCTAGACTCATAGTGCATGCTCCTATTTTGAAAAAGGTAGGCGTTTGCTCTTGTTCATCGCGACAAAAGCGTGGCTTCGCCCATCTGCCTGGCGAAGCCACGTTTCTTTCCTATTTCAAGACGCGATTCTCACCAAACCATTTTTCCGAGATTTTCGCGGCAGATCCATCCTGATTCATGGCGTCAAGCGCCTTTTGCAGCTCGTTCAGCAGTGCTTCGTTGCCTTTTTTGACTCCGACGCCGTACTCTTCGGGAGACAGCGATTCCTCCAGGAACTTGAAGGTTCCTTGATCCTTGGTCATGTAATAGTCCGCTACCACCTGGTCAATCACGACGGCATCGATGCGGCCGATTTTCAAGTCACTGAGAGCCAGCACGTTGTCAGGAAACTCGGTGATCGTTTTGATTTGATCTTTCCATTCGCTTGCATTCAGCGCGTCAGCTGCCGACGACATCTTTTGCAGCCCTACCACTTTGCCGTTCAGATCCGCCAGCTTTTTCATGTCCGAGTTCGCCAGCGTTACGACGACTTGTGCGTTCTGCAAATACGGCTTGGTGAACAGCACTTTTTCTTTTCGCTCATCCGTAATGGTATATCCGTTCCAGATCAAATCGATGCGGCCGCTGTTCAATTCGGATTCTTTGGAACCCCAGTCGATTGGCTGAAACTCCACCTGCTTGCCCATTTTTTCGCCAGCAGCCCGGGCGTAATCGATATCGAAACCGACCAGCTCATTTTTTTCATCGCGAAAACCCATTGGCGCGAACTTGTCGTCAATCCCGATGATCAGCTTGTTCGCGTCAGCGCCTGTTTTTTGACTGCCGCAGCCGACTACCAATGAAAATACGGCTCCTACCAGCAAGGATAGCAAAGCAAATTTTTTCATGATGATTCCCCCTAGTCCGACTATCTCTATATTTTACTCTGATAAAGTGGTAATACGTTAACAAGGTATCATGATAGCACATCATCAGAAAAGAGTCGATACTTTAGCAAAGAAAAGCGAATATGAAAAAGATTCCAAATAAATAACGCCGGGATTTCTCCCAGCGTGCGCTTGTTTGTATGCGGATTCTCCCGCTCAATCACGGGATGCGAATTAGCAGATGCACGTCTTGCGCTTCTTGCCGATGGCTCCGCGCGCTACGATTTTTTCGATATACGCAGTCGCAAGCGGCACCTTGCACGCCGTATTGCCGACGTCGACGTGTACTTTCCCGATAGCCTCGGCAACTTCCACCGCTTCGGCATGCAGAGCAGGAACATAGGCGCCTGCCGCGATGACAAAATGATTCATCGTGTACCGCACCCGGTTTCGCTCCTCGTGCACGGTCTGTTGGACTCGCGCAAGCAATGCCCTGATCTCCGGCAAGTCCAACTGCTCGTCAGGAGCGATTGACAAGTAGTTCGCGTACGTGCTCCAGCCGCATGCGGCGATCATTTCTTCTTCCGCTTCTATCCACTCGCGGGCCAATTCCAGTGCGAAAGGGCTTTCTGCCGCCACTCCCGCTACCGTATACTCCGCGAGCATATACCAGTACGCCTGTCTGACCCAGCCTTGCAGTTGCTCCTTCGTCACCGTTTTTGGATTGATGGCCAGCCCTGCCAAATACATCGCATCATGATTGCCCGTCTCGTACAGAGCCTGCACCAGCTTTTGATCGCGCTTGACCTCTTTCACCAGCTTTTTCATATCGCCAATGCGTACGCCGAAGAACGGCTCTCTGGCGCCATGGCGCAAAAAGGTCTTTTTTGTCTGCTCGCTCCCCAGCGCTTCAAGCTTTTGCAAGACTTCTTCCACAGTCATGTCTTTCGCCCTCCCTTTTTCTCTAGCATAACCACTTCTGCATTGCTTTTGCCCTTATAGAATAGAAAAAAGGTAGCGCAGGACCATGATCGAAGCCATCCCCACGACCACCGTTCCCAGCAAGCTGCGCGTCCAGATCGCCACGAGAAAAGTCGGGATTGCTGCCATCAGCTCGACATTGGTCAACAGCGGAGCCAGCTTGCCTTCGTGCAAAAACAGCTCCTGTCCGACCAGCGCGGCCATGACGGAAATCGGCACATAATGCAGCCAGCGGACACCCCATTCGGGAAGCTGCATGCGAGACAGCACCATCAACGGCAGTACCCGCGGCAAAAACGTGACCAAAGCACAGCCAGCAATAATGAGAAAGACGTCCCATCTCACTTCCATCGTTCGATCACCATCCCGATTGTCGATGCGCAAAACGTGGCAACGATGACGCCAAGGTTGCCCGGGTACACGACTGATACCCCGACTGCGATCACGACGGCGCACACAGCCACGAGAACGTCCCGCCTGATCTGCAAGCGGCTCATCATCGCCAGAACCAAAAGCCCGATGAACATGGCTGGCAAGGCGAAATCAAGCCCCAGCCCTTCCGGATTGGCAATCCATTGCCCAAAATAGGCGCCTGCCAGGTTGGCGACGATCCAGTTCAAATAAGCCGTCACATTCAAACCGTGCATCCATTTTTCGTCGATCTGTTTTTTCTTCGCCGCTTCGTTAATGGCAACCCCGAATGTTTCGTCCGTCAACAGCGAGCCTACCAGCATGTTCTTGAACGCTGACAAATGGCGAAAATAAGGAGAGAGAGCCGCACTCAGCAAAATATGGCGCAAATTCACAAACAAAATCGTAATGATAATTCCTGTAGCCGAGCTGCCCGCCGCGATCATGCCTGCCGCGATGAACTGTGCAGAGCCTGCGTACAGCAAAATGCTCATCAAAGCAATTTCCATGATGCTCAGCCCAGCCGTCTTTTCCAGGACACCTGCCGCAAATCCGATGCTCAAATAACCGAGCAAGGTCGGAATGCAATCTTTGACCCCCTGCATGAAGCTTCCCTGATCTCTTGCGTTCGACAACGTTTCTACGTGCAGTTGCTCTCGCCCCACTGTTCTCCCTCTCTCTCTTTTTCACTGCTGGTTAAGAAAGCTTTTTCCCGTAACCACCTGGTAAAGATCCGGTTTGTTTCGCCAAAGCGTCTCGACTTTTTCCGGTCCCAGCACCTTTGTCACTTCTGCAAACATAATGTCGTGGCGAATGTACTCGACAGCCACCAAAACGAGAGCCGGGTCCTTCGTTTTGACGGCCCAGGCAGCCGTATTTGGCGCAAAATTGGCGATCAGGACTTCCTCCAAATCTCGCGCCACGATCGTGAGATGCCCGCCCATGCGCTCTTCTGCGACATCTGGCGCCATGTAGTCATGGTGATACGTCGTTCCCACCCGCGTCTGTGCTTGCCCAAACAGCACGGTAAAAACAGAAATGCCTGCCTCTGTGCACGCATCTACACTTTCCTGGATAGCCGGCACCTGCGGCTCCCAGATCGACAGCCATACTTCTCCTGTCGCCTGCTTGATCATTTGCCGCATCTCCGTCAGCACCAGTTCGTCGCCGCTGATCCGGCGAATCACATCGACTTCTTGCTCAGACTCCAAAGCGGACAAGCTTTTTTCCAAATAGTCGAAGGACTGCTCGAACTGTCCACGCAATCTGCGAATCAACTCTCTGGCCGCAAGCGGCGCGTAAGTCACAGGCTCTGAAGGCACCGTATAGACCGCCCCTTTTTCCAGCAGCTTGCCTATGACCTCGTAAATCATCGAGCGCGGTACGCCGGAGCGCTTGCTGATTTCGTATCCGGTAATCGGAGAATGCTTCAACAAGCCAATGTAAGCCTTGCACTCGTATTGGGAAAAACCGAGCTTTTGCAACTCTTTGTAAATGTCGTCCATATCGTCCTCTTTAGTCGTTAGTCTTATACTCACTATAATGCCTCTCCCGCCAAACATGCAACAAAAAAAGCCCTCGGCATTCGAGAGCTTTTTTCACACATGCTGTTAAGCGATTTCTTTCACTTTAATATAAGAAACGTTTCGCACATTGATGACGATGTCGTCGTACTGGAGCCATCCATCTTTCTGGTTGGCGACCATCTGGATGATCTCTTCCGGTTCTGTCGTCTCAATGCGGATCACTTCTCCCCCTGAAAAGTGAAATTCGATTGTTTTCGTCTCTGCCATCCTCTCATCCCTCCTCTTCTCTCTATCTTTATCGGATGGATGGTAAAATTTTGTTACGCTACTCTTACCGTTACCTTAATTCTGACTATTTTTATAAAGAATTGGTTATTTTTACCCTACCAAAACTTGACAAGACTGTTTCTTTTGGATTATATTTTGCATGATTCGACATGACTATACATTTTTCGCAAACTGAATGACAAAGGCAAAGTCATCGAAAGGTGGCGACGCAAAACCACGGGTCTAAAGTCTTCGACCATGACAGCCGGGTTGCCATACATCATGTGCGTAATTGTGCGATGATGGTGACTGAAGGCTGTTCCCGTGTGTGGAATGGCCTTTTTTGTGTGAAAAACGTCTCGACGTTTTTCAAGAAATTGGATGTGGCCGCTTGCGGTCAACAAAACGGTCATGGCCGTTTTGTGTGCAATCTCATAGAAAGGAGGCGCCAGTCCATCTATCAACAGTAAACTTGTACATGAAAAAACAAAAGAGAGATAAAAATGGAGTGGAGTATTATGTACAAACTGGTTGATTCAGTAGAGTCTTTGGCGAGTTTTCACCAAATCAAGGAGAGCGTTTGGACCTCCATGGGCTTTGAAATGGAATACGTCAAAAATGGTTCCGATGCTTATTTGCTATTGTCAGAAGATGACGAAGCAGGCGGTACTTTTGAATTTACGCCACATGAAAAATCTTCTGCTTTTCTCCGCGATTTGTTTCAGGACGTGTTGAGCGCCGATATGAAAGTGGTGGAAGTAGACAGTTTCGCTGTCTTGCCGAAATACCGTGGAAAACTGGGACGTTGGGGCGTTGCCCTCATGATCGATTATGCTGAAAAACACGGTTATACGCATGCAGTCGGTTTAGCAGACCCGGCTTTTTTTCAGTTGATTAATACAAAATACAACGTCAAAGCGACACAAGTGAAGGATATGGTCTACTACAAAGGAGCGAACGCCATCCCGACCATTTTTCACCTGCAGGAAGCCTATACAAGCAAGGACCATCCCGCGTTTTCCTGGTATCAAACGCTTTGCAAACAAATAAAAGTTGAGGTTAGCTGACATGGAACTTTTACAAAGAAGAAATAATTGGGTCGTCATTGTTTTTGCAAGCATCATTACCGTGGTGCAAATCGTGAATCTCATCATGGGAGTGCCGATTTCCTTCGTCTTGACTGTGCTCGGTATTTTGTACGGAGTGCTGGCGCCGTTCGCGTATTTGTCCAATCGTCCGGCGTGGCGCGACAAAATGGCTCCATTCATGAAGTTTTTCAACTTCGCGGTAATCGGCATCTTCATGTTCATAATTACCGGGCTTGATCCTTGGCTGGTCAATATTATGACCATCATGTTCTTCGTAGCCGTCATGGGGATTTATCAGGACAGGCTGATCAACATTTTGACGATCGTGGCAGCGCTCGGGATCGTCACGTACTACTTCCTGACAAATGGCGAGGCGATTTTTTATACCTCCAATCCGGTTCATTTGATGTACTACCTGCTTACCTTCTGCTTCGTATCGGCAACAAGCATGATGCACGCGATATTCAACAACAGACTGCAACAGGAGAGCGAAGAACAGAAGCAGCAGGCGATCGCTTCCAAAGAATCGCTGCAACGCATTTTGGATCAGATCAACGAATCGCTCAGCTCTGTGCAGGAATACCAGGAGAATCTGAACAAGGTGACGGATGGCGTGAATGTCCGGGCAGTTGAAACCGTCGCTTCCCTTCAGGAAATCATGCGCTCCTTCTCTGTGCAAACCGACAACACAAACGAGCTGCGCCGCGAGATGGGCACGACCAATCTCCAGGTAGAAGACATGACCCGTTCTGTTACAGAGATGCACGATTACGTAGAATCGACGAAAGAAGCGACCAATGAAAGCGGCAAGCGCATCAATAACATCGGCAGCGACTTTGAACGCTTCATCAAGGACATCCAGGATACGAACCGACTGATTCAAGAGCTGAACAAAGAAACGGAATCGATTGAAAAAATCATCCAAACGATCTCCGATATTTCGGCACAGACCAACCTGCTCGCACTCAATGCCACCATCGAGGCGTCCAGAGCCGGTGAGCATGGCCGTGGCTTTGCCGTCGTAGCGGATGAAGTGCGCAAGCTGGCCGAGTCTTCCAAAGTATCCTCCGAATCGATCTCGACCTTGTTGATGACGATTCGCGAAAAAATGAAGCTCGTTTCCGACATGATCTCCGAGTCCCAGGTGTCTTTTGAAAAGAACAGCGAAGGCATTATGGAGGTCCAAGAAATGTTTACAAACGTGGACAACTACATGCACAACTTCGCGGAAAAAACCAAAAATCTGCAAGAGTTCATCGTCCACGTGCACAGCATGATCCAGGAAGTCAATGCAAAAGTCGAAGTCAACGCAGACATTACCGACAAGAACAAGGAAAGCCTCGAAGAAGTTCTCGTGCTCGTCTCTGACCAAAAAGAAGAGATCGTCAAAGTATCTGGCGGCTTCGAAAAGATCGAGCAACAAATTCGCGGCTTGAACACGTAAAAACCATTGGCAAAAATTCCACTGAAACTGTCCTCTTTTGAGGGCAGTTTTTTGCATTTATGGCAATAATGTTACCTAATTGTTACAACTGTGAACGAACCTCAACTTTTTTCCATCAAATTATTTTTTCTGCATAGCATGTCCTCCTGGTATCGCTTATAATACACATGAATTTTTTCCGTTTGCTTTCCTTCCATCATGGATCGATCCAACGCAAAGAGAGGCCATAGCCATATGCCTGTTATACATCGTTTCAAGCTGAGCCCGGGGAAAAAGATTGGTCTGACTGCCCTTCTGACGGGTCTGGTTTCCTTGTCCATCGTGTTGACGGTGACAATTTTGCTCGTCGCATCTTATCAGTCCAAGAAGAAGTCACTGATCGATACCACGCTTACTTTGAACTATTCAAGCGCAAGCAAAATGAGTCAAATGATCAATTCCTTGTTCATCTCCATGCGAAGCAGCTTGCGTTATTCCGCCTCAGTCGTAATCGACCACCCCTCGCAGACGCAAAAAGAAGCCGACGAACATCTGGATATCCTTCGCAAAAGCAGCAACTATTTCAATTCGCTAACTGTCGTGGATGAAAACGGGATTATCCGCACCGTTTCTCCGGCGTCCATCGGCACAGTCGGCCAACACATTATCACCAAGGAAGGCAACTATGCCCTGGAACTGAAAAAGCCCTACATTTCCTTGCCCTACATATCTGCGAGAAGCAACCGCCATATTTTGTTCATGAGCGAGCCGATCTACGACAAAGAGGGCAAATATCGCGGCTTCATCGGCGGAACCATCTACCTCCAGGAGCACAACATCATGAACATGATCTTCGGCAGCGCGGCAACGGATACGACCGGATCTTCTTTTTCCATCGTCGGCTCCAACGGGCAGTTGCTGTTCCATCCGGATGAACAGTTGATCGGAAAAGATCTCAAATCCAATCCTGTCGTAAGGAAGCTGATGGCTGGGCGAAGCGGTCATGAACAAATGGCGAGCATACAGGGCGGGCAGTTGCTGGCCGGCTATGCCCCCGTTGCCGAAAACGGCTGGGGCGTCATGGTCACCTCTCCCATCGAGTTTGTCTACAACGAGCTGCATAGTCAGGTGAGACTCATGCTGGTTTATTTGCTGCCCCCTTCCCTGCTTTTGCTCCTGATTGTCATCAAGCTGGCCCACACGCTTGCCAGACCTTTTGTTCAGCTTGCCGACCTGATGAGCAAGATGGGCTCGGAAAAAGTAGAGCTTCCCCAAAATCGGCATCACTGGAACCGGGAAGCTGATTTGTTGACCAAAGCTTTTCGCAATGCCGCCAAAAAAATCAAGCGGAAAACAGACCGTCTCACGCATGAAGCAACGACTGACGCGCTTACGGGACTTGCCAACCGCCGCTCCGTCGAAAATTTGCTGCAACAATGGTTGCGGGAGAACAAAAGCTTTTCCATCCTGCTGTTGGATATTGATCGCTTCAAGCATGTAAACGACACCTTCGGCCATCCTGTGGGAGACGAAGTGTTGAAGCTGTTTGCCCAGATCATGACAACCTCTGTCCGCAAAAGCGATGTTTGCGGGCGGTTTGGCGGAGAGGAATTTATTGCCCTGCTCGGCGGCGCCTCCAGCGAAGATGCCTTTTCCATCGCCGAGAAAATCAGATGCAGCATGGAAAACAGTGTCACACCAACTGGCCAGACGATCACTGTTTCCATCGGGATCGTCAGCAGCACACGTCAGCTTCACTCCGTTCCCGCTTTGATTGAGCTTGCTGACCAAGCGTTGTATCAGGCAAAGCAGTCCGGCAGAAATCGGGTGGTAGTAGCCCAAACCGCGCAACCAAAAAACAGGCTTGATTCGTAAAAACTTGCGTGAGTGAACCCCTGTCTGTCACTCGCGAATAGCAGAGATCGCCTTGGACGCCTCGACGTTCAGGCGATTTTTTTATGCGCCCGTTGACAATATAAGCATCGGGATATATAGTTACTATAGTTAAGTTAACTAAACTAAATTACTTTGCAAGAGCTTTCTGATCTTGTCTTCTGCCTTCTCCCGGCTCATTTTGTTCGGACTTCGCGCAAATACTATTGTTCACGAGGAGGAAATCCATGCTTGCCGAATATCGAAAAATCGTCCATGAGTTGAACGATGCCTTTTACGAATATTACATGTACTACAATAAAGTCGCGAAAAAGCTGGATGAGTTTCAGTTGACGCTTCAGCAGGAAAACTTGTTGCAGTACATCATTCGCAATGAACGGGTGACCGTCAACGAGATCGCCGCCTTTTTTTCCATTACGAAAAGCGCAGTCAGCCAAGTGTTGTCTCATCTGGAATCCAGGACGTTTATCAGGCGGGAAAGCAATCCGGAAGATCGCCGGGAGTCGTTTATCCTGCTGGGAGAAGCGGGGCAAAAATACGCGGAGTTGATGGATGAAGCAGACGAAGCGTTTGTGAAACAATACTTTTCCCAAATCGACATGAGCGTGCTCGAACAAATGCTGGAAACGATCAAAAAGGTCAACCGGGCCATAAAAGAATCAGCAGATACAGAAAGCCGGTAAAAGCAAGCAGCCGCGGCTGTGAGCGGATTGTAAATTCATTGGAGAGTTAGTGGGGAAAACCATGAAAAGGAACAACAACCAAAACTGGTCTTTAGGTTTAGTCTTGTTTAATTTATTTATTGCGTACGTCGGAATTGGCCTGGTCGTTCCGGTCATGCCGTCCTTTGCCCATGAGTTGAACCTGAGCGGAGAAGTCGTGGGCTACTTGATTTCCGCCTTTGCCTTCGCCCAGCTTCTCGCCTCGCCGATTACGGGCGTCTGGGTCGATACGTTTGGCAGAAAGAAAATGATTGTCTTCGGCCTGTTCTTGTTCGCATTCTCGGAGCTTATGTTCGGATTGGGCAACCAGGTCTGGATTTTGTTTTTGTCGCGAGTTTTAGGCGGAATCAGCGACGCTTTCATTATGCCAGCTGTCATCTCTTACATTGCCGATCGCACTTCGCTGGAAGACCGCGCTCGCGTGCTGGGCTATCAGGCTGCCGCCATCAGCGGCGGTTTCATCATCGGTCCCGGACTGGGCGGATTCATCGCAGAGCTTGGGATACGCGCTCCATTCTTTTTCGCAGCCGGATTTGCTGGTATCGCCGCCGTTATCTCGCTGTTTGTCCTGGAAGAGTCGCTGACGAAAGAACAAATGGCAAAAAATAAAGCGCAAAAAGTGAGCGTCAGCTTCATCGGTGAGATCAAAAAATCGTTCCGCTCGATCTATTTTGTGCCCCTGTTGATTGTGTTTGTGCTCTCTTTCGGCCTTGCCGCATACGAGATGATGTTCAGCCTGTTTGTTGATGCCAAATTCGGCTTCACTGCCAAAGATATCGCCGTCATCATTACCGTCGGCTCCGTTTTCGGCGTAGTTGCCCAGATCGCTTTCTTTGAGAAGCTGGTGGACAAGTTTGGCGAGAAAAACATGATTCAAACGACGCTCGTGACAGCCGCGCTGTTTATTTTTGCGACGGTCTTCATCAACAGCTATTGGGGAATCATGGTCGTCAGCAGCATCGTGTTTTTTGCCTGCGACTTGCTGCGCCCTGCTGTAACCACGCTGCTTTCGAAGATGGCCGACGAGGACCAGGGCTTTGTCGCCGGGATGAACTCCACCTATACAAGCCTCGGAATTATTGTTGGTCCCGCAGTCGGTGGCATTTTGTTCGACTGGAACATCAACTTCCCGTACATGTTCGCCGCTGTCGTGCTCTGCGCTGCCTTTGCGCTGTTTGTTTATTGGAAAAACAAGCTGCGAGCGCCAGCGCACGGGTAAAAACACTTGCGCAGCTGCGGAAGCGAGCGGATGTCGGGCTATCTCGGTTATTGCACGGCTTGGTTTTAACATGCTGTCGCTTTGTTACTACTGGACATGGAACTGCTTGTTTCTAGACACGGCACCGCTCGTTTCCAGCGGTGTTTTTTCTTTTCGCTGAGAACTGATCTCCCACTCGCTGCTACAGGCGCTACTCCTTCGCCCCCTGCTTTTTTCGTCTCCCCGGTCGGAGGCTTGGCGTAAAGAGTCCTCTTTCGTAAGCATACCGAACAAGCTGCGTCCGATTTTTCAACCGCAGCTTGAACAAAAGCTCCTTGAACTGCTTCCTGACCTCGTTCTCGGAAAGCAGCAACTCTTCCGCAATCTCACTGTTTTTATACCCTTTGCACAGGCAGCCGAGCAGCGCCATCTCCGTCGGGTTCAAGCCAGGGCGGTTGAAGTGGCACGGCTTGTCTGCCATAAATTCCTGCAAAATATGATAACCCAGCTCACGCGGCATCGGCGCATCATCTATCAGCACAGAGCGCAAATATTCGTGCCGCGATGCGGGATGCAACGTCTTCAGCAAGTACCCTTGGGCACCGTATTTCAACGCTTCAAAAAAGCATTGCACATCCGTCGAATCGGACTGGACGATAACTTTGCTGCCAGGATTTTGTTCCTTGATTCGCGCAATCGTCTGCCATTCATCCTGATCCTGCAAGTTCAAATCAATCAGCACTGCTTTTGGCGCAAACTTGTTGGCCAGCACTGCCGCTTCCGCAGCCGTATCGGTTTCAGCCACGACCTGAAACCCGCTATCCAACTGAAGCAGTCGCCGCAACTGCTCTCTTGCCTCCCGGTTGTGGTCTGCAATCAATACTGTAATCATCTCTGTCATGTTAGTTTCACCACACTCCGCTTTTTCTTAATCCTACTCCTGTCGGAACTGCTCCGAAATGCCCCAATCGGGTCATATTTCGTTAAGAAGCGATGACAATTCCATGGCAAAAAGTTCACAAAGAGCGAACAGCAGCTTCACATAAAAGCCAACAACAGCTTCATGCCTCTCGCGAATTTGCCTGAATGTGCCCTTGCTGATGCACCTGTCCCGGTTGATGCCGCTACGTGCAGGGCCAAACCGAAAAAGGGGGATTGCGTGTGCTCCGCTGTTTTTTGTCGCCCTCGCTCCTGCTCTGATCCGATGTGCCGACCGCTACTAGCTTCCCTCAACCTTTTCAAAGGACGCGTCCCAATTTCTCTTTGCGCCGCGAAACCAACTAATTGTATAATGGGCACGCAATAAATCCGTTTATAAATGAGGTGACAACCCTTGCCTCTTGATTTGCACCAGGATGAACATATTCAGCTATGGCAACATGCCGATATTCAAATGGTTTCGATCCAAAGGCATACACTGGCGGCAGGCGCCAAAGCCTTTTCATTCTCTTTTCCCTCAAACGGCTTTCTCTGCACAAGCATGGGAAGCGCCCTAATGCTTTTCGACAACCAGATTTACTCCGTACATGGCATGCAGGTGTTTCATGCAGCCGCCAAAAGCTGGGTTGAACTGAACGCTGGCAAAGATGGCCTGGACTTCAGCCTGGTGCTGTACGAAGCTAGTGTTAGCCGTGCTGCTCCTGCCAAATTCGAAACGCCTATGCATTCTCTTGAGCATTCATTCCACATGCCCTATTCCTTCACTCCTGCCCAGCCGACTCTGTTGTATGACATCTTGGAACAGATGCATGACTTGTCGCGCCAACAGCATGCGATGGCACAGTTTCAACTAAAAGCGCAATTTTATCAATGGATTTATCAGGTCGTGAAGCAATACCACTCACAATCGCCTGCGCCCCGGACGACGAGCCCGGTCGAACTGGTGACAGAAGCTCTCGAATACATGCTGGACCATTACGCCGAGCCATTGACGCTCGAATCGTTGGCTTCCGCGTTGAATTGCAGCCAGGGGCATTTGTCCAATCGCTTCAAGCAAGTATTGAACCGCGGTCCGATTGATTGCCTGATCCGCTTGCGCATGGAAAAAGCTCGCAAACTGCTGGCAGAAACCGCTATATCGCTAAAGACGGTTGCTATGGCAGTCGGTTATCAGGATGTGTACTATTTCAGCCATGCCTTCAAAAAACATTTCGGCTTGCCTCCCAGCCTGCTGCGCAAACAGCTTGCTGCAAATGAACATCTTACATCCGCAGCAGGAAGAAATCACATTGTTGCTCCAGATGGGACATGTTATTTTGATAATGATAATTATTATCAAAATAACGACGGAGGGTCAAGTCACATGTTTATAAACAAAATGATGGTGCCCGCCAGCTTATTGTTAGCATTTGGTCTGCTGCTCGGCGCATGCGGCAGCAATCCGACCGAGTCGGCAACTGGCAACAAAGGCGGCAGCGCAACGGCAGCTTCACAACCCGCTGCAACAGCAGAGAACGATACCAAGCCTGCAACCCGCATCGTCTCCACATCGATGGGCGATGTGGAAATCCCAGCCCATCCGGAGCGGGTCGTAACGGATTTCTACATGGGATATTTGCTCGCGCTAGATATTAAACCTGTCGGGTCAAACGGCATCTTTATGAAAAACCCGTATTTGGCGGATCAAATTGCAGGCATAGTAGATGTCGGCGACAGTCTGGAGGCAATCCCGGAGCTGAAACCGGATCTCATCATAACGGGGGATGCCAAGAAGTATGAAGCTTATTCCAAAATTGCACCGACGATCATGTTCCCCAAAGCCTCCGATCTCCGCGACGAGCTGAAGCAGTTGGGCATTATGCTGAACAAAGAAGCCAAAGCGGACTCATTGGTGCAAGACTTGGACAAACAAGTCGAATCAACCAAGAAACGTATTGACCACATTGTAGGAAAAGACAAGACCGTTACTGTTTTTGACGGCGGCGCTGTCAAAACGCTTATCCTTTACGGCAACGCCTTTACCGGACGAACAATCCATGGCGAGTTGGGTCTGCCAATGAACGAAAATGTAAAACGCGACATCGACCCGAAAGTAGGCTGGCTGCAAATTTCCAGCGAAGTCATTGGAAAATACGCCAGCGATTATATTTTCATGGCTGTCGATGCCAAAGCCGAGTCATTTGATTACGCGAATGATCCAATCTGGAACACCTTGGATGCCGTCAAACAAAACCATCTGTACGAAATTGACGGTTACCGCTTCTATTTCTCTGATCCGATTTCTGTGATGGGGCAACTAGAGGATATTGCCGATATGATGGAGGAGAGGGAAAAGGCTAGTGTTAAGCGGGGATAGTGGTGGTGCTGGAGACTTCGGAGTTTTGCCGTAGGCTTGAAGAACAGAAAGATGCCCCTAACGTTGAGTAGGGGCATTGTTTGTTATGCGGGGATTGAATTTTTTACTGAGTTTTCGACAGGCAAAAACGAGTATAACGTCAATGGAACGGTGATATTGTGCTGATTTTGAAGCTTTCCACTAGGCTTTCGAACGCAGGTGCTTGGTCGTCTACATTTGACCTGCTCTACAGTGCTAATCCCGAAGCTTTCGAACCTTCACCATTGGCGTTACGATTGATAGCAGTTTCGCTGTGCTAATCCCGAAGCTTTCCACTAAGCTTTCGAACTCGAGTAGGATTTTGTGTTTTTTTACCGTTTGTAAGTGCTAATCCCGAAGCTTTCCACTAAGCTTTCGAACCTTCTTCGCGAAAGATACGATGGTCGTAACTTGCCAAGTGCTAATCCCGAAGCTTTCCACTAAGCTTTCGAACTGAGTAGCAAGTGCTATTGTACCGCCACCGCCAAGTGCTAATCCCGAAGCTTTCCACTAAGCTTTCGAACGGTGCCAGCGTTCAAGCTAGCTGTAGACAAAGAACAGTCTGTGCTAATCCCGAAGCTTTCCACTAAGCTTTCGAACTATGCTCTCACTGTCATGTGGTCATCACCTGCCCAGTGCTAATCCCGAAGCTTTCCACTAAGCTTTCGAACCCAGTGCGGATTTCAGTTGTCCGCGCGGGTCTTTCTTAGTGCTAATCCCGAAGCTTTCCACTAAGCTTTCGAACCCGACTGGTTTAGTGTAGCGGATGCTCATGGCTCGAGTGCTAATCCCGAAGCTTTCCACTAAGCTTTCGAACCAAACTTGGCTTTCAGTGTTAACGGTCGATCGATCGGTGCTAATCCCGAAGCTTTCCACTAAGCTTTCGAACGATCAGAGTCATGCTTGACCCACGCGCTTTTGACCCGTGCTAATCCCGAAGCTTTCCACTAAGCTTTCGAACGCTGTTAACTTGATAAAAGATACTTTTTATCTAAAAAGTGCTAATCCCGAAGCTTTCCACTAAGCTTTCGAACTGCAGCAGTAGGTGTTTCCGATTCGTCGCAATGTGCGTGCTAATCCCGAAGCTTTCCACTAAGCTTTCGAACAGCACTGGTGTACCTTATGGCAAAAGGAGTGATAGCGTGCTAATCCCGAAGCTTTCCACTAAGCTTTCGAACTCCTTCCTTGCCGAAACCTACAACAACAAGGCTTGAGCAGGGCTTTTTCGAGCGCCAGGAATTTCAGTATCCCTTTCCCCGTCTATGCACTCATTTCCAATGCACAATCGTTCAAAAAAGCTTACTCTCACAAGGATTTCGAGCATCTCCAGTGATTTTTGAGCTGCGGGGATGCTCGAAAATCAAACGCACATACTCAGTGGAACTTCGTGACTATTCGTGGTAGCCGCCCTGTAATGCAGGACGACAATGCACACGCACGAAATTAAAGCAAATCGACATACGGCCTCTAACCGTCGACTATCATCATTGTACTGTTTTCGCCTTGCCTCAACAACACACATCCACTTTCCTAGTAGATAAATTTAGTTAAGTCTCGCGGGAGGAACTCTCTTCCGACCGTGGCAATTCGCTTATCCAATTGGTCCTTGGTCACCGGGCCGATTTTTACAAACATGACCTGATCTTCTGCATGATGAATCAGCTCAGCCAGACTGACCTTCAATTTGACTTGCTGAATCTCTGTCAACTGACATAAGAACACGGAATATTGCACATGTTCCCCCTGTCCTTTCATCAACTTGAAAACCTTTCGCCATCGCTTCTGATCTGAAATATCGTAGCTCACCAGTACAAAATGTCTCATTTTTACCTCGTCATGAGCGGCGTATATTCAGCCAACTCGCCATCAAGGTATCTGGCCAAAAATCTTGCTTCCAGCTCAAGCATCCTCCGATAGCTTAACTTGTAACCGAACTGTGGATGTGTCATTGCTTCATTTAGCCGTCTTTCGTAAGCGGAAAAATATTTCTGGCGACCGCCCTTTTTCAAGTAACAGCTATCTTTTCCCCAGTAAAAATCATCCGGAGTGAGTTCTTTTGTATTCAAGGCGCGAATCGCTACGCTATCAGCGATCAATGCCCGATACGGTTCCATCAGATCAAGCGCCAAAGCTGGCCTCCCCGCTTCCATTGCATGGAAAAAACCAAACAGCGGATCGAGTCCTACATTGACACAAGCCGTATAGACATCTCTTGAGAGCAATGTATAGCCTAGCGACAAAAGAGCGTTAACCGGGTCTTTCGGCGGACGCCGATTGCGTCCATTCATCATGGCGATGCCATCAACCATTGGCTCCGCAAGCATCGTGGGAAAAGACTGCATATACAACTGCGCCGCTCGTCCTTCAATTCCTCTCGCCATGTCAAGCGATTCGGCGCCAAGCACCCGCTCCCGCAGCTCTTTCAATTCTTTTAAAACTGATTTTTCCGGACTGCCGTTTCGCCTTAACATGGTTCGTTGATTGGAAATCTTGGCGTAGATCACTCGCCTGGTAAGTGCAAGTGCAACTGGCGGCTCTTGAAAAGCACCGAACTGTTTGACCCTCGTCCGAATATTTTTGGTGAGCGGCGGAGAAGTAATTCCAGCTAATGTACCATGTGTCGTCAAATAACTGACATGGATGCCACAATTCATTAAGGTGTGTAGAAGTTGCGTGGAACACTGGACGTTTCCCATCAAGCTCACGTGTACCAAATCCTTGCTCGGGATTTCGTCAAGCTTTTCCCCTTTTAACGTAATCGTCAGACACTCGCCGGACCTTCCCAACGTAGCCCCTGGCTCTGCAACATACAACATTCCACCGTCTGGACGACTGGGAACAATTTTTCTGATATTTGCACTGACCCCTGTCAAGTAATTCGTCTCATCAGGCATGCAAACGTAGTTTAGCGAGCAGCGGAAGCATTTTTTCGAATCTTGCAAGGGCGGCGGCATGTCTGCATCTTTAAGTGCTTGCGCCTTTTCAATAAAACGTCGGGTAACGCTGATCAAGTCCTGGGAAAATTCAATCTGCACTTTCTTTTTGTTCCCACGATAGTACAAATAGCCATAGTCCGATTCATAGCCATTTGAGCGCAGCAACAAGCCTTGGGCACATAATTGAATCTGGTCATTGGGCCAGGCAGAGCCATCCAATTCATATTCACCTACAGAGAACGTATGCCCGCCATCTGGTGCCGACGAGTGCTTGCCTTCAACAGGAATCCACTGGTTGCCTTGTTCGACGCATACTGCATCCAGCTTTCCGGTAATGCCGAGCACCGGATCGCCTAGATTCAGACTGGATGGTGCCTCTCCCCACAACTCTTCGGGAGCCATTTTGTTTTTGCGCAAATTTGTCTCCGCACGCCTGTGCTGTGCAGCTCCTTCGATCGTGTCTGCACTTTCTTCAAACAGTCCTTGCACATGCATGATATGGTAAAGTCGCTCACAATACTGAATTTCATTTAACATGCGTACAGGTATCCAGGACAAGCCACACACTCTCCTTGAACACCTTTACCGAGTCTTCATCAAAAACCTCTCCCGCAATTTCCCGTACAGACGCCTTTTTACCTCACTCCAAAAATCTTTCTGGGTACTCCAGACAAATTCAGGGAAAAAGACTCCGCTAGGATCGCGGAACAATGTACGGTATGTGCCTTTCGCCTCTTCCGCTTCCTCGATGATTTCCTGGAAATCTTCCAGTTGTTCGGGCGACTCAGACTCTTCTGTAAAGGTTGTTTTACCTTTCAGCTTGGCCTGGCTATCCCAAACGTATACGTCTTTCATGACTGTATCCGTTTTTTTCACAAAAAGACCTTTTCCCAGCTTCGCCTGCACCGATTTGGTCTTAGGAATGAGATACTCTTCCTCACCTCGGATAAGGACACGGCAGCTTACCTTGAACAGCTCATTATAACGCTGCCAAAAACGCTTTTGCAGATTCTGCGCCGCATTAATATCTGCCTGAAGAAACACAACCTCTTTTCCTTCGCTTCCGTCTGACAAGGTCATGAACCATTCTCCACTGTCGTCCGGGACAATGTCACCGGGCCTTAGCTGTTTCACTTGCTCTTCCGTCAAAAACTGTTCGCTGACTAATCTCTTCTGTAAGTTCTCAAAGCGTTTGCCCTGTAGCTCTTGACCTTTCACCATTTTGCAGCGGATGCCCGGCGTTCCTGTCTTGGCGTGAAAACGAGAGGAATATTCCGCACGGACATCGCCAACTTGAATCCCATATGGCTCTGCCTGCATATGAACGTATTTGGGGATGCTGCGGTGTGCCCATTTCATCAAGGTGGAGTTTTCTTTTGTCGAACGATCCATGTTTGAACGGTACTGGCTCAGGTTTTCAAACAGGATGACCTGACAAGCCGGATACTTGGCGAACCACTCCAATTTCTTTTCGTCGTATACATATCCCAAAGCAGTCATGACGATGGCGTGACTTAACTGCTTCAACCGATCCTCTTTTACATTTTGGATATGCGTCAACAGGCGCTGGTGGCTGGTATGTCCTTGTTCAAAGCGGTTGATTTCCTGCGGATTTCTCGTCCTGCGGCTCCAAGAAATCAACAGCTTGCGCAGACTGTCCAATTCTTCTATGCTCCACATGCTCAGACCTGCGATGCCTTTTCGCTCGTCAGCATCAAAGCGTTTGCGCCATGCCTGAACGACTTTTCCTACATGCTCCTCTGCTTTGCGGTGTATTTGTACCACCGCTTGCTCCCAGCCGCCTTCCTTCTCACGTAAAGCATCTGTCAGGTCGCAGACGATTCCGTTCCAAAAAGTCCGGTCTGTTTGATCGAGCAGCGACTTTTGCTTCTCAAGCGCTTGACTCAAATGATCAAGCTCATCCGCTCGTTCTCTGTTCTGTTTCTTCGCCATGCGTATGACTTGGGACAATATTCTGATCTGAAACCTCACTCGTCTCTGCTGATCCTGCCTCTCGTCCCGTTTTTCCCTCACCTGTTTTTCTACCTGCTCACCAGGCAGTTTCAACATATAGCTCCGCTTATGGACAGCAACGAGCGGGGTTCCTTCAATCCAATAGGAAAAACCAGCCGCATTTGCATCGTTGCTCTCTTCTACAGAAAAAATGGAAGTCGCCGCAGCAGTTCGCAGCCCAAGGTCTATACTCATCACACGGAACCCGGATTCCAGCGATTCCACCCCGGACGAGTGGTTCTGCGAAGCCTTCATCCATTCAACAAGCTCCTCTGACTTGTAAGTAGTGACCTTTGGAAACTCATTGGGACGGCGAACGAGTTGCAACACTTGTCCATATGGCGACTGCAAACGGCCATTTTTCACTTCTTGCAAAGGTTCGAAATCGATGACAATGTTGAGATAGACACTGCCAATCTCCCCACCCTCGAAGTCTTTTTCTTCCTTTTCTAAATCGCCTCTTTCCAGCTGTAGCTTGGCTCCCCCCAAATGTCCGCTAAACGTCGATCCTGAACCCTTATCCTTAAACTCGATTTCTTGCTTGCCTTTGTCGTTTTTCTGCAACGTCACCTGTTGGTAAAACTGCTTGGACAAAGCCAGCTCGACCTCGACGTCCTGCTTTTCCATCCATCCGGATTCGTTTGGCCAGATCAGTTGACTAAACGTCACAAAACGCCTGCTTCTGGGGTTGTCTGCTTCCGCCGTCAAATAATAATCTTGCAAATTTCCTCCGCGAGCGTCGAATCGCACCCACAGTGGATGCTTCCTGGCATCAGGCAACGTCATAGTAGCGTTCTGCTTGGCTTCTTCCAAACGCTTCTTCAGCTCATTGCGTGCAACAAAATAATGGATGCGCTGCGGATTCCCTTTCCAGATCAGGTGGTGCTCCTCTTTCATCAGGTACTGAAAGAAATGGGCATCGCCAAATCGCCCCCTCAGCCGCTGCTGCACACGTTTGAGCGCCTCTCTGTATTGCTCGTGACTGGCATTGGGGAGAACTGTCGACCATTGCTCGTACAGTTCGTTCCAACCTTTCATTTGCCGTTTGGTAATCCGATACTTGTCATTGGCAGCGGTCATGTTTTCTATTAGCTCTTGCTCCCGTTGTTCTTCGTATTGCTCCAGCAAGCTGATCCATTCCTGGCCACCTTCCAACTGCTCGTTCAATTGGGTCATTTTTTCTTGCAGCTTGGAATATTCCTCCTGAACGCGCTTGTTCCAGCTCTCCCAACTGAGCAGTCTTTCAATCGCCTGTTGCAGCATGTCCCTGTCCCAAGTGCGCACAAACTGATTGGACTGAAGCGGTAGCCATGCGATGTCTGCTACGGTGTTCGTGTACAGTGGAAAAATCGGCCTGATTCCGTATTCTTCCAAGGTGGTAATCACGGAAGCGGTCGGATCTTCTTCGCGTCTTTTTTTCCACTTTTCATAATCCTGCTCCCAAGTCGGGTCGTTGGCTTCTTTTTTCTTCTGCCAGGTCGGCTTTGCGCCTGCCTTTGAGGTACCTTTGCCGCCTTCGCTGTTCGGATCGACTAGCGGGCTGAGGAATTTTCGGCTAATGATCTGGGCGTCGCCACTTTGCCCAATCGAGGAGGGAACAAGCAGTTCATATAGTTGCCGCAAAGCTGCGAATGCCTTGTCCAACGGGAGCGCTTGCGTATTTTTATCTGCACGATTTTTTTGTTGCTGTTCGCGAATATGACGAACCAGCTCTTCTTGCAGTTCTTTTTTTGTCTGTCCGCCAGTGCTCTCCTGACGAAAGAGCAAGAGCATTTTCATATAATAAGCGACGCCTTCATTTAACAGCCGATGCGTTCGCCATATTCCTTTTCGGAGGTTTTGGGCTTCCGGGCCTGTGCGGGTTTTGAGCTTTAGTTTTATACTGCGGATTGCCATGGCTGGTGCCTCCCGGTTTGATTTTGAAAAGAGTTGGGCATGATTTTTATTTATTGTAAATCATTTTCATATTTTGGGGTAATAGGAAAAAGCCAATTCCACTGTTTCTAGATGAATTGGCTTTTGTTCTGATGAACCGTGAAGTTTTCTACTGGGGATTCGAAGAGCCGCAAGATGTATTTAGATATGCACGTGCTTGTTTCAAAGTTTTCGAATGGACTGGCCGTTTGGTGCTGGCTTCATCCATCCCCGTGGTGCTAATCTTGAAGCTTTCTACTGAGCTTTCGAACGTCGTTTGTTAGCCGGATCGTCGACCTTCGACCAGTGCTAACCTCGAAACTTTCCACTAAGCTTTCGAACCAAGATCGAGCACAGAATAGAATTAACAAATGCAGAGTGCTAACCTCGAAGCTTTCCACTAAGCTTTCGAACGGGAAAGAAATGGGCAAACGGAAGTGCTACGTCCGACGCGTGCTAACCTCGAAGCTTTCCACTAAGCTTTCGAACCAAGCTGGTGTGGAATTGTATCGCCATTATCGTTATGGTGCTAACCTCGAAGCTTTCCACTAAGCTTTCGAACCAAAAGTTTCATCCTCATCAGCAACAATGTTTTCTATGGTGCTAACCTCGAAGCTTTCCACTAAGCTTTCGAACCACCATCATCGTTCCGGGCGAGTCTGCAAAGATCTGTACGGGTGCTAACCTCGAAGCTTTCCACTAAGCTTTCGAACTCTTCACATACCCTTGGTCGCGTTATCGCTTATTTGGTGCTAACCTCGAAGCTTT
>NZ_RHHV01000044.1 GCF_003710905.1 Brevibacillus parabrevis | reverse complement strand
CCGGCGTCAGATGGGAATAACACACAGCGAACCCGACAAGCGGAGCAGTAGCAGCAGGAACGACGGTTGCGTTGAGTACGAATACAGCAGGAGCCACGATTCACTACACTACAGATGGAAATGCCCCGACAGGAAGTAGCCCCGTGTACAGCACACCGATTCCTATCAACAGTGCGATGACGATAAAGGCGATTGCCGTGAAGGCAGGCATGACCGACAGCTTAGTGATGAGCGAGAGTTATACCATCATGCTGCAGGCAGAACAGCCGACGGCGAATCCGACAGGCGGAGCAGTAGCAGCAGGAACGACGGTTGCGTTGAGTACGAATACAGCAGGAGCCACGATTCACTACACTACAGATGGAAATGCCCCAACAGGAAGTAGCCCCGTGTACAGCACACCGATTCCTATCAACAGTGCGATGACGATAAAGGCGATTGCCGTCTTGGCAGGCATGACGGACAGCTTAGTGATGAGCGAGAGTTATACCATCATGCCGCAGGCAGAACAGCCAACGGCGAATCCGACAGGCGGAGCAGTAGCAGCAGGAACAACAGTAGCGCTAAGTACGAATACAGCAGGAGCCACCATTCACTACACCACGGACGGAAATGCCCCAACAGGAAGTAGCCCCGTGTACAGCACACCGATTCCTATCAACAGTGCGATGACGATAAAGGCGATTGCCGTCTTGGCAGGCATGACCGACAGCTTAGTGATGAGCGAGAGTTATACCATCATGCCGCAGGCAGAACAGCCAACGGCGAACCCGACAGGTGGAGCTGTAGCAGCAGGAACGACGGTTGCGTTGAGTACGAATACAGCAGGAGCCACGATTCACTACACTACAGATGGAAATGCCCCAACAGGAAGTAGCCCCGTGTACAGCACACCGATTCCGGTCAACAGTGCGATGACAATTAAGGCGATTGCCGTCTTGGCAGGCATGACCGACAGTACGGTTATGAGTGAGAGCTACACGATATTGCCACCGCCGCAAGTAGCGACTCCGACCGCAACACCAAGCAGTGGAGCCGTCCTAGTGGGAACCCCTGTCACGTTGCAAACGACCACACCAGGAGCGACGATCTACTACACGACAGACGGCAACACGCCAACAACAAGCAGCAACGTATACAGTACGCCTATCCCGATTACCGGAGCGGTTACAATCAAAGCCATTGCCGTCTTGGCAGGCATGACGGACAGCACGGTAATGAGCGAAAGCTACACCATAACCCCGTTGCCGCAACCGCAAGTAGCGACACCAACGGCAACACCAAGCAGTGGAGCTGTCCTAGCAGGAACCCCTGTCACGTTGCAAACGACCACACCAGGAGCGACGATCTACTACACGACAGACGGCAACACGCCAACAACAAGCAGCAACGTATACAACAACTCAGCCATTCCGGTCAACAGTGCGATGACCATCAAAGC
>NZ_RHHV01000043.1 GCF_003710905.1 Brevibacillus parabrevis | reverse complement strand
GGGACTGACCCCCGTCCGTAGGACAGGGATCAAAACACCTTAGCTATTTAAGCAGCCAGTTGCCGAAATTGAATCGGTGACTGGTTGTTTAGTTTCGTTTGAATGCGAATTGAGTTATAGTAATGAATGTAGCTTTGGATAATCTGCACAACGATGGCCGTCGTCGTACAGATAAAATTATCGAGATAGAACGTTTCAGACTTTAGTGTGGAATGAAACGACTCGATGGGGGCATTATCAGCGGGCGTACCCTTACGGGACATGCTCATGGTAATGCCTTTTCCCTTAACTGCTGCTTGATACGCCTGAGACGTATACACGCTGCCCTGATCGCTATGTAGCATCATTCCAGGTTGGTCTGGCAGTTGATATAGCGTATCGAGGACAAGCGATGTGTCTTGTTTGTCAGAAATACTGTATGCCACAATCTCACCATTGTACAAGTCCATGATGCTCGATAAATATAAAAGTTTACTTCCGTAAGGTAAATAAGTAATGTCGGTCACTAATTTCTGCATGGGGGTACTTGCTTGAAATTGTCGCAGCAGGAGATGATCTGCTACATAAGAAGGTTGTCCTGTTGTCTTTCGTTTCTTCATCCTCACTCGGCATTGTAGTTGTTCACGCTGCATGATACGTTGTATTCGTTTATGATTAATTGACATCTCAGCTCGCATCAGTGCTGTAATCTTTCTGTACCCATAACGGAACTTATGTTGAATACAGAGTTGCCGAATCTTTTCCACAACTAAATCCTCGTTTCTTTTCGCGTATGCAGCTTTCCAACGGTAGTAGGTAGAACGAGGGATACCAAGCCACGCGCAAGCTTGGCTCACGCTTACTTGCCCACGAATGGACTCCATCCAAGGAACGATTACTTCTGGTGACACCTCCTTTCCCACTCCTCTAACTTTTTTAGAACGTCCAGTTGTTGTTTAAGAAAACGATTCTCTGCTTTGACTTGTTCCAGTTCAGAATCGTACATCGGCCCTTTTCCATAACTATATTGCTTTCCTACAGGCTGTTGGAGACGATGAATGTCTCCGCTCTGATACCAGCGCATCCACTGTTGAATTTGGGTCTTATTTTTAATATTTAGTTCCTGCATGATCTGCTTTTTGGTGACACCTGCAAGACGCATTTCAATTGCTTTCATTTTAATTTCTACGGGATAACTAACTCTAGTTGCCAACGCAAAAACACCTCCAAGGTTGTCCCCATATCTTACGACATGGTCAGGTTCTCTTGAAGGTGTTTTGATTTGTCTCACATTACGGGGTCAGTCCCTAGGCATAAGAGGTGCTCTTGGCCTGGTTTCCGTAGGGAATCGTGCGGCTGACCTGCAAACCGTCTGGCGTAAACTCGTTTTCCACGAGCGGACGTGTGCCGCCGTTTTTCCCTTTTTGCTCCTGGTAGGCGATATCGCCATACGGGGT
>NZ_RHHV01000042.1 GCF_003710905.1 Brevibacillus parabrevis | reverse complement strand
CTACGGACGGGGGTCAGTCCCCTACGACTGGGACGGCTTTGTTTACCAAACGACGAACGCTCTCGGAACGACCCGCTCCCATCGCAACAACGCCTACCGCGACGGCAGCAGCTACTTGCCGCGCCTGACCGAACAAACCGTGGCACCAAACGGCTACATCGTCACCACCTACCGCGATTTGTACGGTCGGGTAGAGAGCACCGAGGAAACGACACAACAAGACGGAAAGCGCCGTGTCACGAATATCCAGACAGACCGTTTCGGAAAAGTGACAGACAAAGAAGTAACCGACGGCAGCACCTCCCAACGCTGGACCTTGCGCTACGATGCCAACGGCCAGCTCGTCTACCTGCGCGACCCGGAGAACAACGTCAACGAATACGGCTACGACGGACTCGGCAACCTCGTCACCGTCGTCGAAAATGGCACGACCTCCGCCGTGTACACGTATAACACGCTGTCCTGGAAACTATCCGAAAAGAACCCGGAAACCAAAGCCGAGCAGTACACCTACGACAAAAACGGCTCGGTCAAAACCTTCCAGGACAAAAACGGCGTCCTGTTCAATTACCAATACTCGCCGTTTTACGAAATGACGAAAGTGTCCGCCGGCAATGGCTTCTACGAAGAACGCACCTACGATCCGCTCGCTGGCTTGCTTTTGACGGAAACCAATAACTACGGCCAAACCGTCCGCTACAGCTACGACGAGTTCCACCGCCTGAACAACCAAACGATGATGGGAAAAGACTACCAGCTCGTACACACCGATCAGGACGATGCCATCGACGCCCTGATTTACCCGTCTCGCAGCGCGGTATCCGGCTCGGCCCCTTCCATGCGGGTCGATTACAGCTACGACAGCGCCGACCGCCTGAGCAGCGTGACCATCCCAAGCGTCGGCACCACGACCTACACGTACGACATCAAGAACAGCGGCGAAACCAACACCGTTTCGTACCCCGGCCAACCGAACGCGATGCAGAAAACGATGAGCTCCTTTGCCGAAATTACTGGAATCAATCACGCCGATGGCTGGAGCGAGACGAACGGCTACGATCTGTTTGGCAACATCACGAGTCAAAAGCGCGGAGGAACCACCTACGGCACATTCGCCTACGACAAGCTGTCCCGGATCAAGGAAGAGACCATCCAGGGCAACACCCGTCAATACGCCTACGACCGCCGCGGCAACCGCCAAGCGTATGCCAACGCACCAGCAGACTCGACGCGCTCGTACGAACTGAAACACGACTTGTTCAACCGCCTGACCGAATACAAAGACGACAAAGGAACCACGACCTACACGTACTACCCGGGCGACCTGCGTGCCACCAAACAGCAAACCGGAACCGTAACCGACACCACCCACTACGTGTACCTGAACGGACAAGTGATTGAGGAATTGACCCAAGATGGCCGGGTCAAAGCCCGCAACGTCTTCGGTAACCAACTGATCTGGCGCAAGGACTTCACGACGAACCAGGAAGGCACTTACTACTACAATAGCCACGGCGATGTCGTGAAGATCAAGGGGCCAAGCGGCAACGTCCTGAATACGTATGAGTACGACATCTGGGGCAACCTGCTCGCGGACAAGGTCAAGGAAGCGATGCCCAACCCGTTTACGTATGCGGGGGAGATGTACGACAAGGAGAGCGGGTTTTACTACTTGCGGGCGCGGTACTATGATCCGAAGATGGGAAGGTTTGTGTCGGAGGATACGTATAAGGGGCAGGTGGATAATCCGTTGACGTTGAATCGATATACGTATGTGCATAATAATCCGTTGAGGTT
>NZ_RHHV01000041.1 GCF_003710905.1 Brevibacillus parabrevis | reverse complement strand
GCTGTATTCCCGATTACTTTTACGAGTAATGGAGAATGCAGCTTTTTTTGTATGAGAAAACGGGTTACTCGTCATCGTCACCAAATGTACGAGCTTGCCGGAGTGAAGAGTTTTTCCTCGTTTCCCTGAAATCGCCGATGGATTAGATCGGAAATTTCGTTTTTACATTGTAATCTTGCTCCACTATAGTATGGATTACAGAATTAATATACTGAAATTTCTGTTCATAATTCGTAATGAATGGGAAAGGAGCTTTTATGAAGCAGGATTCCTCAGTACGCTTCCACTATGCATGGGTAATTGCCGCAGTGACTTTCTTCATTCTTTTGATTGGCGCAGGGATTCGGTCGGCACCTGGAGTATTTATGGTGCCCGTTGAGCAAGAATTTGGCTGGAGCCGTTCTTCTATTTCCTTTGCTCTCTCTGTCAATTTGCTGTTATATGGTTTGGTTGGGCCGTTTGCTGCAGCAGTTATGGATCGTTTTGGCATCAGGCGCATTACAATTCTGGCTCTGTTTATGCTGGCATTAGGAGCTGCTCTGACTACATGGATGCAGTCATCCTGGCAGTTGACACTGTTGTGGGGAGTGGTCGTTGGTCTCGGATCAGGGTGTACAGCATCAGTATTGGGGGCGATGATTGCCAATCGGTGGTTTGTTAAGCAACGTGGTCTGGTCATGGGGATTTTGACAGCAAGCGGTGCTACGGGACAGCTAGTGTTTTTGCCCTTGCTAGCCAGTTTGGCTGAATCGGATGGCTGGCGTATAGCGTCTTGGGTAATTGCTTCTGTCGCACTCGTCATGGTGCCAATGGTTGCGATGCTGATGCGAAATCACCCTAGCGATAAAGGGCTATTCGCTTATGGGGCGACTGTAGCTGATCGAGAGCATGTCGCTCCGGCACAAAATCCGTTTCGGGCGGCAATGAAAGGGCTTCACACAGGTCTTCGTTCTTTTGATTTCTGGTTGTTGGCTGGCAGCTTTTTTATTTGTGGCTTGTCTACGAATGGTTTGATCGGAGCTCATTTTATTGCTGCCTGTATGGAGCATGGTATTCCAGCAGTTACTGCCGCTAGTCTGCTCGCTATGATTGGGATTTTTGACATTATTGGAACGACCTTTTCCGGATGGCTGTCGGATCGTTACAATAATCGCTGGCTGTTGTTCTGGTATTATGGACTTCGCGGTCTTTCCTTGATGTTTCTTCCTACTGCGCTGTCATCTTCGACATTTAGTTTGGGGTTGTTCATCGTCTTCTACGGTTTGGACTGGGTTGCCACAGTTCCTCCGACAATGAGATTGACGACCGATATTTTTGGCAGGGAGCAAGCAGGGATTTTGTTTGGATGGATACTGGCCGCCCATCAATTGGGAGCAGCAGTAGCTGCTTACGGTGGCGGAGTCGTCTATACGGTATTGAACAGCTACTTCTTTATGTTTATTGTCGCAGGAGCATTTTGTCTGCTCGCTTCTTTTATGGTAATGAGAATTGGAAGGAACGCGCTCAGCGTAGATGTTTCCCGGAATATGTAACGGTAAAAGCGCGAAGTTAACCCCCAAGGATTCAGTACCTTGGGGGTTAGTTTTACGCAAGGGGGGCCAGCGGGAGAGAGATGCGGAAAATAGCACCGCATAACGCGCCATTTTCAACTTCAATCCGGCCATGTGAACGCTCAATGATTGCTCTGGAAATAGCCAATCCTAGCCCTACCTCGCCATTTTTCCCTTTGACAAAGCGGTGGAACAAATGAGGCAGCAAATCTTCCTGGATGCCTGCTCCATCATCAATAACATGAACGGTTACAAAATGTTTCCCGACTTCCACAGCGATGACGATCTTTTCTTTAGCGTGTCGTAACGCATTGCCAATGATGTTGAGAAAAGCCTGGAGCACCTTTCCCTCATCTACATGAACAATGTCGGGAGTAGTGGCGGCACGAATTTGAATGGAAATCTTTTTTTGCAGCTGGAGTGGATGAAGTCGCTCAATTGCGCGGTTCACCAGATCCGTTGCCGAATGATCGGAGGGACGAAACAAATTTTCTTCACTCTCAAGCTTCGCCAGCAAAATGATTTCGGTAACGATATGCTTTAAGCGATTTGTTTCTTCTACGATAACATCCAATCCTTTTTGTGCCGCTGCCTCTGCGAAAACACCATCGCGTATTCCTTCCGCATATCCTTGAATCGACATGAGTGGAGTCTTTAATTCGTGTGAGGCGTTCTGTAAAAATTGCCGCTGAATTTCATGAAAGCGATCAAGCTCCTGCGCCATGGAGTAGACACTCTCTGCTACTTCTGCAATCTCCCCACGGGCCGGGACAAGCTGGACGTCAGAGAAGCGTCGAAACTGTATTTTTTTGATTTCTGTGGTCAGTTTGTTCAATGGTCGCACCATGCTGCGTGTGATAAAAAAACTGAGCAAAATCGTCGAAACAGCCCCGATGCATACGATCAGCAACATATTTGTCGTGAGTTCCATTCGCACATCTTTCAGCCCGCGAACTGGTGATGCGAGGATAAGGCGCTGCTTTTCATCGTTTTTAAGAGGAAGATTGACAACGACATAGTCGTCTTGGCCAATGATCCAGATGTTCTTATTTTGCCGTTTCTCCGCTTTCCGTTCCAAGGCTTGCAGCCAATCGTTTACATTCGAAGAAGGCAAGGTGGTATAAAGCACTTTCTTCTTTTTACCAATCAATAGCAACTCTACCTTGCGATTGGACACGAGCAGCTTGTCCAGCTCGGAGATGTCCGCATCTGTAATTTTTTGATCGGCAAGAGTCGTTTTTTCAATCCAGAACTGGCCTTTTAGCGTCAGTTCCTTCTTTTGCTGGGCAATTAAATGGTCGAGCAAAAAAGAATTGATCAGAACAGCAGATATTCCGGTCACCAGGCAAAGGAGCAGCGCGAACATCAAGGTGATACGCAACTGGATATTCATCCTTCGTTTGGCCCCTCCATTTTGCGCAAGCGATAGCCGAATCCCCAGACTGTCTCTAGCGGAATGTGATTCAGTTTTTTGCGTATGCGGCGGATCAAATCATCGACGACACGGTCGCTGCCAAAATAGTCGTAGCCCCAGACGAGCGTCAGCAATTCATCTCGGGAAAAAGCCCGATCTGGATTCTCTGACAGCAGGCTGAGCACCTGAAATTCTTTTGCAGTCACTTCTACCTCGTGCCCCAGCGAATAGACGAGTCGTTTGTCTTTATCCAATACGAGAAGACCTTCTGGAGCAGAGTTTTTACCTGGTGCTGGCGCCGCTACAGAGGCGAGTCCCGATTGTGAAGCAGGTTGACGCATATGTTCCCAACGTTTTAAAGCACGATTGACGCGCGCTACCAGCTCACGCGGGCTAAACGGCTTGGTTAAATAATCATCGCTGCCAAGCTCCAATCCGAGTATTTTGTCCACTTCCTCATCACGAGCAGAAATCATGATGATAGGCGTTTCAGATTCCGCGCGGATGCGACGGCAAAATTCATATCCGTCAATACCGGGCAACATGATGTCTAAAACCCAAAGGTCAGGGGGAGCCTCTTCTTTTAGAAAAAAGGCTTCCTCTGCCGATCCTACGGCATCTATCAGGTAGCCTTCTTTTTGCAAATAGGCGGCAACAATCTGGCGAATGTTCACATCATCATCAACTATGGCGATACGAAAGTCTTTCATCGGGTTCCTCCGCAGGGCTTATCTTCACAAGCTATTGTACAACAGTTTTTTCTCCGATCCGTTGCCAGCGCGGTTTTCCCATACTTTTCCCACACTTTTTTGCAAGCCTTACAGCTTTGTAAGATCCATGCAAGGCAAATCGATGGGAGAGACGCTTGGAAGCTTGTACAATCAAGGTAACAAACAAACGGAGGGGATACACCATGAGAAAACTAATGAAGATAGCCGTGCTGTTCTTCGGACTGCTGATCGACACCAAAACAATGATTCGCACCTCCGATTTGGAAATGATCGTTAAGCTGTAATGGTTTCGTTCAGCATTATCCAATGAATCAGAGCGGCAGGGCGTCGGGTATCCGGCGTCTTTTTTGTTTTGAAAAAGATGAACATGAATATGTCGATCGAGAGGCTCGCAGAATGGCAAGGGCAGGGGAGAAGTGCCATCGGCGGGTTGACTTTTAAAACATTACATATAATATTGTATTGAAAAGGATCAGGACTCGTATGGGAGAGTGAGTGTTATGTCAGAAAAAAAGGCGTTGTGGACGAAGGATTTTGTGATCCTGGCGCTCTCCAACTTTATGCTGTTTGTCGCTTTTCAGATGCTTCTGCCCACCCTTCCCGTATATGTGACTGATATGGGCGGAGATCAACTGGCGGTAGGGCTTGTCATCAGTCTTTTCACTGTGTCAGCGCTGCTTGTGCGTCCGTTTGCCGGGAAAGCGCTGGATACGATCGGGAGAAAGCCAGTCCTTTTACTCGGCTTGGCGATTTTTCTGCTGGCGGTTGCAGGCTACTATTGGATGGTCAGCGTGGCATTGGTGTTGGCGATTCGTTTTTTGCACGGGATCGGTTGGGGAATCGTCACGACGACTTACGGAACCATTGTGTCTGATATCATTCCTCGGGAACGCAGCGGAGAAGGTATGGGCTACTTCGGGATGTTCAGCAATTTGGCGATGGGCTTCGGTCCGCTTCTGGGGCTGTGGGTTTCGCAAAACTGGGGATACGGCTGGCTTTTTGCCATCTCAGCAGGCTTGACTGCGTTAGCGATGATACTGTCGCGCCTGGTAAAATTCAAACCGATTGTTCCGGCGAAAAAACAGCAAGGAAGCGTGTTAAGCGGGCTTTTGGAAAAGGCAGCGCTGTTTCCGTCCTTGTTGAATTTGTTGATCGGAATCATTTACGGAGGAATCGTCAGCTTTATTACTTTGTTCGGGATTGAGGTCGGAATCGTCAATATCGGGTTGTTTTTCTTGTTCAATGCGATTGCACTGATGGCGGTTCGGCCTTTGGCTGGGAAGTTGTTTGATCGCAAGGGGCCTGTGTGGATTTTGCTTCCCGGTGGAGTTATCCTGGGCGGCGGATTGCTTATGCTGTCGTACAGTACGACTGAATGGCAGATGATCCTTGCCGCGATATTGTTTGGTATTGGTGTTGGCGGTGTGCAGCCTTCCTTGCAGGCGTGGACGATCAAACGTGTCGATCCGACCAGAAGGGGCGCGGCTACGGGGACGTTTTTCTCGGCATTTGATTTGGGGATCGGCGGTGGTGCCATGATTTTGGGGGCGATCGCCAAAATGACCAGCTTTGCCGTGATGTATCGTTATTCATTAGTAGCGCTCGGACTTTACTTGTTGATTTACCTCATTTATTTGGCCCGGCAAGGCAAAAAGACTGCTATGTCCGAATCGATTTCTTCTTGAGATCGGTTCGGCTTTTTTTATTTTTGCATAAGAAAAGCGGGTATGGCAAAACATAAGTGAATGTAAAACAGCTATGGAATAAAATGGTGTGTCGATGCTGCCGTAAAAGCGGAGCGAAAAACTGAGAAAAACAAGGGGAATCGATTGATTCGACTGGAATTTTTGGACGTGCCCTCTTTCTATATGGTATAATAACGTATTGTGATAACCAGTTGGAGGTTTACCGTTTATGGCAGAAGAAACTGCTCGGTTTCCCAAAGTCGATATTAGCCAAGAAATGAGAGAGTCGTTCATCAGCTATGCGATGAGCGTTATCGTCAGTCGCGCGCTGCCTGATGTTCGCGACGGTTTGAAGCCTGTGCACAGGCGTATTTTGTATGCCATGCATGATATGGGTCTTACTCCTGACAAAGCGTTCCGTAAATCGGCAAACGTAGTCGGGGAAGTAATGGCGAACTACCATCCGCATGGTGACTCTTCCATCTATGAAGCAATGGTAAGGATGGCTCAAGATTTTAATATGCGTTATATGCTCGTCGAAGGGCAAGGAAACTTCGGTTCTGTTGACGGTGACCCGGCAGCGGCCATGCGTTATACAGAGTCGCGTTTTTCCAAGCTGGCATTGGAGCTTCTGCGCGATATTGATAAAGAGACAGTTGATTTCACGCCTAACTACGACGGGCGCAAGGAAGAGCCTGTAGTCTTGCCTTCTCGTTTCCCGAACCTGCTTTTGAACGGTGCGTCGGGGATTGCCGTAGGGATGGCAACCAATATTCCGCCGCATAACTTGACGGAAGTGATTGATGGCGTCATTGCCATGATCGACAGTCCGGATATTACGGTTCAAGACTTGATGAAAATCATCAAAGGCCCGGATTTCCCTACAGCGGGAGAGATCCTTGGGGTAAGTGGCATTCGTCGTGCTTACGAAACGGGTCGAGGCTCGATTATCATGCGAGCGAAAACCCAAATTGAAGAGGAAAAGGGAAAACCGCGCATTATTGTGACGGAAATTCCTTATCAGGTAAACAAGGCAAGACTCGTTGAGAAGATCGCGGAGCTTGTCCGGGAAAAGAAAATCGAAGGCATTACCGATCTGCGCGATGAGTCTGACCGTAAAGGTATGCGCATCGTAATGGAGCTGCGCCGCGATGTCATTCCGAAAGTTGTGTTGAACAATCTGTTCAAGCATACGCAAATGCAGACTACTTTCGGTGTGAACATGCTGGCATTGGTCGATGGCCGCCCACGCGTCCTCAATCTGCGTGAGATGTTGTATTACTATCTGCAGCATCAACGCGTCATTATTCGCAGAAGGACCGAATACGATCTGAAGCAGGCTGAAGCGCGCGCTCACATTTTGGAAGGCTTGCGCATTGCCCTGGATCATATCGATGAGATTATCAGCCTGATTCGTTCTTCGCAAACAACGGAAGAAGCTCGAGAGGGGCTGATGAGCAACTTCGCCCTGAGCTACGAGCAGGCACAAGCGATTCTCGATATGCGTCTGCAACGCTTGACCGGGTTGGAGCGCGAGAAAATCGAGAACGAGTACCAGGAGCTGTTGGTGAAGATTGCGGAGCTGCGAGCTATTCTTGCTGATGAAGCCAAAATCTACGCGATTATTCGCGAAGAGCTCGGCGAAATCAAGGAGAAGTTCGGAGACGAGCGGCGCACCGCCATCGCTTTTGATGAAAATCATATCGAAGACGCTGATTTGATTCCGGAAGAGGATGTCGTAATTACGCTGACTCATGACGGATATATCAAACGTCTGCCTGTATCCACTTATCGTTCACAAAAACGCGGTGGACGGGGCGTTCAGGGATTGGGAACGAAGGATGACGACTTTGTTGAACATCTGTATATTACCAATTCTCATGACTACATCATGTTCTTCACAAGCAAGGGCAAGGTGTACCGTCTGAAAGGCTTTGAGATTCCAGATCTCAGCCGCACGGCAAAAGGCACTCCGATCATCAATCTGATCCAGATTGAAAAAGGGGAGCGGGTCAGCGCGGTCATTCCAGTCAAGGAATTTGATCATGAGCGATTCCTGTTCTTTGCTACAAAGAAAGGGATTATCAAGAAAACCACGCTGGAATCGTATGAGAACATTCGCAAAGGCGGACTGATTGCAGTCAATCTGCGCGAAGACGATGAGCTGATTGGTGTTCGTTTGACTGACGGGAAACAAGAGATCATCATGGGTACGCAAAAAGGGATGTCTGTGCGTTTTAACGAGGGTGACGTGCGGACAATGGGACGCAACGCAACCGGCGTGAAGGGAATTACGCTTGACGACGATGACAATGTCATTGATATGGACGTCATCAAGCCAAACGCGGAAGTTCTCATCGTAACGGCAAACGGTTACGGCAAACGGACTCCTGTTGAGGAATACCGTATTCAGTCGCGCGGTGGTAAAGGGATCAAGACGCACAATGTCACGGAACGCAGCGGGCATGTAGTCGGCCTGAAAGTGGTGGAGCCAGAAGAAGATTTGATGATTATCACCACTTCCGGTATTATCATCCGCACGGAGATGAAGGGTATCTCTGTAATGGGACGTTATACGCAAGGCGTGAAGCTGATCCGTCTGTCTGAAAACGAACAGGTAGGTTCAGTAGCCAAATGCCCACCTAATGAAGATGATGACGATCTGGAGGACATGGAAGAAGCAGTTGACGGAGTTGACGCTCCATCCAATGTGGAACCAGACGATCACGAACCAATAGAAGAATAATGCCAAGATCATGAATGGAGCGCTCCGAGTTTTGTGGGGCGCTCTTTTTTGAACAGAAAGTTTGCCCAAACTGTTACTTTATTCCTGCAATTGGTTTGAAATTGGAGTAAAATTGGGAAAAGAAAACTATGTGATTACAAGTTGGATCGGGTGGTGACCAGGTTGCCCATCGTGGAAGTGAAGCAACTGAACAGCGGAGCAAGATTGGCAGAGGAAGTTTATACGGCATTAGGGGGAATCCTGTTTTCAAAGGGCACCCCTATTTACGAGAAAGAAATTGAATTTCTCGAAGCTTTTATGATTAAGAAGGTACATATCGAGGAAGTTGGGACTGGATATATATCTGAGCAAACGGAAGCACCAGCGGAAGAGCCGGTGAAAAGTTCCGACAAGTCGCCTACCATCAAGCCAGCGATTCAGGAGTCTTTTGAAAAAGCGGTATCGACACTGAAAAACTTGATGATTCGTGTGCAGGGCGGAAATAACATTCCGGTGATGGAAGTGCGTGAGGTGGTTACGCCGATCATTACCGAGTTCCAGCAGCAACCGCAAGTATTGCTGTCATTGCGGCGTTTTGCGCGCATGGACAGCTATACGTATGAGCATGCGATTGCGGTCGGAATCATTTCTTATATGATTGCAAAATGGATCAAAGTTCCGGAAAAGGAATGGATGCAGGTTGCGTTGGCGGGAACTTTGCTGGATATAGGAAAGACGAAAATCGACCGCAGAATTTTGCAAAAGCCGGGGAAACTGACGGATGATGAATTTGAAGAGATCAAAAAGCATACCGTCTATGGCTATCAAATCATCAAAGCGTCCCACGGGCTGAGTGAAGGCGTTGCCTTGGCAGCTTTGCAACATCACGAGCGGGAAGATGGATCGGGATATCCTTTGGGGTTGCCTGGTTCAAAATTGCACCTGTACAGCAAAATCGTTGCAGTAGCTGATGTGTATCATGCGATGTGCTCTGACCGCATTTATCAAAAAGCGCTCTCGCCGTACGAAGTAGTCGAGCAATTGGTGCAAGACAGCTTTGGCAAGCTAGACCCGACGATCGTGCGCACCTTTGTGGATGGGATTACGCAATTTGCAGTTGGAACGATTGTAGAGTTAAGTGACGGTACGATTGGGAAAATTGTATTTACGGACCGTAATCACCCTACTCGACCGATGGTAGAAGCCAAAGGGAGAATCGTAAATCTGGTGGAATCGAGACATTTGGCGATTCTTCGTGTCTTGGAGCAATCGTAAAAAGAGTGGAGAGGCGATAAAATTCGCCTCTTTTCATTTTTATTTAACGGATTTTAAATATATTTTAAAAAAGTGCTTGCGCATGTCTTTTATACGTGATAAGATACATCTTGTCGCTTCGCTAGAGGCGAACATCAAATAAGAAAAGAAGATAAAGGTATTGACTTCTTCAATCTCATTTGATAAAGTATTGAATTGTCGCTGCTGAGCGAAACGAGCCAAGAAAAAACTTCTTGCAAAAACTCAGCGGGCATGATAGGATAGAAAAGTCGCCTTGAGAGGCGAAAAGAAAAAATGTTCTTTGAAAACTGAACAGCGAAAGCGTTGATGAGTCTATCATTAAATGATTTGCCAGCTTTGAACCAGTAACAAACTTTATTGGAGAGTTTGATCCTGGCTCAGGACGAACGCTGGCGGCGTGCCTAATACATGCAAGTCGAGCGAGGGTTTTCGGACCCTAGCGGCGGACGGGTGAGT
>NZ_RHHV01000004.1 GCF_003710905.1 Brevibacillus parabrevis | reverse complement strand
TTCCACTAAGCTTTCGAACCTCCTGTCTTACCAATCCCTACAACCGCAAGCGTTCCCGCACTCTCTTTCGAGCAGCCCATTTTCTCGGTTGTATTCTGCCTGATTTCACGGAGACTCCGGTCGTCCAAACTGGCTTTGCGCTTACTCTCCCAACGTATGCGAGCATCCCCGGAGCTTTTTGGGCTGAGAGGATGCTCGCATCGTTGTTTTCGAAAGCTTAGTGGAAAGTCGAGATTATCCGTGGGAGTAGACTTGTGGAGGGTCTACATTTGCACACGCACGGAAATCGGTCTGTTGCCTTTAGCATGCGACCGATACATTCATTTTACATATTTTCCAAATACAGTTCAACTATGATGATGTCACGCCCCCCATATGAACCCCTGGAGTTTGTTAGAAAAATAATCGTCTGAAACAGATTGGATCGTGATTTTACAAGATCATGGAAGATCGTAGAAGATCCTGCAAGATAAAAATGGCTTTACCCGAAATCTCATAGTAAAATATGGGCAAGTACATTAGACACGGCTCTCAAGGGTGGTCGGCTCATCTCCCATGTCGGAAGCGAGGGGAGGTGGGAACGTGGCAATTACTCACGAAATGCTTACACTTATGCTCCAGTTCGGCGGCTTTATCGTTGGGCTGTTGAGTCTCGTTGTAACAATCGTTGTTGCCCTGACCAAAAGAAATGACCGCCCTTGAGATTGGCGTCCAAGGCGGTCATTCTGATCGACTATTAAGCTGAGCCGTCCCCTTGAGGGAACGTCTATTGTACTACCGGCAGAGTGCGGGAACACCCTGTCGGTTTTTATTTTGTCCACTTTTGGTTAAACATTAAACACTTCATGTTGAAAGTGTAACCGATCTTGCTTCCATCATAACACGTTTGACATGTCGGCGTAAATAAATAAGCGACCCCACATGTCTTTATAATCTCCTGGTTCACGTGCTATCCCAAAAGCTCTCCACTAAGCTTTCGAACTGCTCAACTGCTGTACATCCACTCACACGGCATTCGGCAGCAGGGTGCTAATCCCAAAGCTTTCCACTAAGCTTTCGAACGATTCGAACTCATTTACCTCATCTTCTATTCCGCTAAGTGCTAATCTCGAAGCTTTCCACTAAGCTTTCGAACGGAACTCGTTCAGTTTGTTCTTTGTACCTTTCTCGGTGCTAACCCCGAAGCTTTCCACTAAGCTTTCGAACCGAACCATCCGGTAAGTATCAAACAGTTGTAAGCTATGTGCTAACCCCGAAGCTCTCCACTAAGCTTTCGAACGATGATTAAGCGGCGATGGAACAACTATTATGCCAGTGCTAACCTCGAAGCTTTCCACTAAGCTTTCGAACTTGGCTTGAAATATGGTAAGTCATCGACACACCTTTGTGCTAACCTCGAAGCTTTCCACTAAGCTTTCGAACAATTGATAAGCAAATTGAAAGCTCTTAATCCTAGGAGGTAGTGCTAACCTCGAAGCTTTCCACTAAGCTTTCGAACTCTATTTGTGGGCGACACACACACCACAAAAACCCGCGTGCTAACCTCGAAGCTTTCCACTAAGCTTTCGAACTTCCCCCACCCGGATCAGGTGGGAGATCAACGTCCCCAGTGCTAACCTCGAAGCTTTCCACTAAGCTTTCGAACGGCTATTGCTGGCTTAGATGCAATCAAAGAGGCCCTGTGCTAACCTCGAAGCTTTCCACTAAGCTTTCGAACCCGTAACAAATGCTTCTAACCAAAAGTCTGTCCCTAGTGCTAACCTCGAAGCTTTCCACTAAGCTTTCGAACGAAAGAACGTAGAGGTGTATTAGAAAGTGAATTGCGGTGCTAACCTCGAAGCTTTCCACTAAGCTTTCGAACTTCATCTGTTGAACTGTTCGAATGATGTCATCCCGGTGCTAACCTCGAAGCTTTCCACTAAGCTTTCGAACTCGAAGAAGAAGAAAAGAAAGGAGCCCGCCACCATGCGTGCTAACCTCGAAGCTTTCCACTAAGCTTTCGAACCGACTCCGTCTGTTCGACATAAGCTGGAAAGTCAGGGTGCTAACCTCGAAGCTTTCCACTAAGCTTTCGAACGGCCATTAATGATCAATAAAAAATGACACCCTAATTTGTGCTAACCTCGAAGCTTTCCACTAAGCTTTCGAACTCCTGTCTTACCAATCCCTACAACCGCAAGCGTTCCCACACTCTCTTTCGAGCAGCCCATTTTCTCAGTTGTATTCTGCCTGATTTCACGGAGACTCCAGTCGTTCAAACTGGCTTGGCGCTTACTCCCCCAACGTATGCGAGCATCCCCGGAGCTTTTTGGGCTGAGAGGATGCTCGCATCGTTGTTTTCGAAAGCTTAGTGGAAAGTCGAGATTATCCGTGGGAGTAGACTTGTGGAGGGTCTACATTTGCACACGCACGGAAATCGGCCTGTCGCCTTTAGCATGCGACCGATACATTCATTTTACATATTTTCCAAATACAGTTCAACTACTACCGCACTGGTAAACTCCTAGCATCAGCCATTTTCTCGCATCGGGGAAAAGCGCGGTCAAAATTTTGATCCCATCTTCCCTGCATCCTTCCGCCAAACCGCCGCATCCCCTTTTCCACTAAGAGGTATTGTACACCATTAGCGTGTCCTTACTTCGCCAAAGCAGGATTCAAAATATGCTTTACATACTCCCCCGCGCTATGCTTGATCTGTTCCTCCGATGCTTGACCCGCGCCATGGAAGCGGAACGGAGCCAAATACTTCATTCCCGTCAAGTTTGCCATCGCATGCAGTGGTGTCGTCAGCTCTTCGATTGTGAAAAAGTTATAGCCATCACGTGCGTAGGCTTGCTCCGGCCCGCCCGCAGAAATTGCCAGCAAGAACTCTTTGTTGTGCAGCTTGTTTCCTTCTGCGCCATAAGCCCAGCCATAAGTCAAAACAGCATCCTGCCATTGCTTCAAAATGGCTGGCGTGCTGTACCAGTAGAACGGGAACTGAAAGACAACCCGGTCATGCTCCATCATGAGCTGTTGTTCTTTTTGCACATCGATCTCGAAAGCAGGGTAAGCCGCATACAAATCGTGAACCGTGATGCTCGCTTCCTGCTTCAGTCTTTCCACCCAGGCTTTGTTCACTTTCGATTGATCCAGATGAGGATGGGCTACAATGACTAATGTCTTCACAGAGCATGCTCCTTTTTATTATACTTTTAATAGATATATAAAATAACAAACTTTACTTTAGTTGCAAACCAACAAACTGTAAGCACAGAATGTAATCAACCATTTCACGCAAAAAGCCGACCGCATCCCCTCACAGGATACTGTCGGCTTTCCATCATCTCGTCTAGCCTACCTTCAAGTCATCGCTTCCTTCTTCCCAAAAAACGTCCTGAGCGCCTTGTAAACCTCACCCTTTTCCCGAATTACACAATGCAAGAACTTCGGCTCCTTGATGTGGCGATATGCTGACATGAGTGTCGAGTGTCGGTTATACTGATTCACTTCCCCATAGCCGAACATGTTGCATCTGTCCATAAGCTCTTTCACCAGCTTTACGCAACGCTCGTTGTCGGACGTCAGGTTGTCGCCATCGGAAAAGTGGAACGGGTAAATGTTGTACTGCGAAGACGGATAGCGGCTGTCGATGATCTCCAGCGCTTTTTTGTAGGCGGAGGAACAAATCGTTCCCCCGCTCTCTCCTTTTGAGAAAAAAGTATCCTCAGTCACTTCTTTTGCATCGGTATGGTGCGCGATGAAGACGATCTCCACTTTTTCGTACTTCGTGCGCAAAAACCGTACCATCCAGAAGAAGAAGCTGCGCGCAATGTACTTTTCGAAGACGCCCATACTGCCCGAAGTATCCATCATGGCAATGATGACGGCGTTCGAGTGCGGCTTGATGATCTCTTCCCACGTTTTGAAGCGCAGGTCGTCCTCGTTGATGCCCAGCTCCAGATCGCTGTAGCCGGCGAGGGCGTTGCGGCGGATCGCTGCGATCAGGGTCCGCTTTTTGTCGATGTTGCCCATCAACCCTTTTTTCCGGACATCGTTGAAACGCGTCTCCTCAATGACAATCTGGTCCTCGTCTTTGCGCTGCAAATTCGGCAGCTCAAGCTCGGCGAAAAGCATTTCCTGCAATTCCTCGACGCTGATTTCAGCTTCGTAGTAATCCACTCCCGGCTGATCCCCAGCCCCTTGGCCTTTTCCCGGACCTTGCGCCTGATCGCCGTCTTTGGCAACGACATCTCCAACCTTGCTGTTTCCTTTGCCTTGACCGCCATGCTTTCCCTTTTGGAAGTTGAATCGCAATCGGTATTCATCCAGGGAGCGAATAGGGATCTTGATAACTTCCCGACCGTTTGACATGATGATGTTTTCTTCGCTTACGAGATCGGGCAGGTTTTTTTTGATCGCTTCTTTCACTTTTTCCTGGTGTCGATTTTGGTCCTGGTACCCTTTGCGGTGCAGCGACCAGTCTTCCCGGGAGACAATGAACGATGGTGCATCTTCCATGCCGTCTCCTCCTAGCAACTGGCGCAGTCTGCGCCGAATATGACGTGCTGGATAAAAAGCGTGAGTGTGCTTTGGCAGGCTGTTCGGGCTTTCAAGCAATTACCTGTTCAGCAAGCTTCCCACGTAACGGAGCAGCTCGTTGGCGCAAACCGGGCAATAGCTGTGCTCTTCGATGAGGCGCTTTGTCACCTCGTTGATCTTTTTCAATTGATGCTCATCCGGCGTTTTGTTCGACGTCGTGATCTTGACGACGTCTTTGAGATCGGCGAACAGCTTCTTCTCGATCGCTTCGCGCAGACGGTCGTGCGTGCTGTAGTCAAAACGCTTCCCTTTTCGCGCGTAGGCCGAGATGCGAATGAGGATTTCTTCACGGAATGCCCGCTTGGCATTTTCCGAGATGCCGATCTGCTCCTCGATCGAACGCATCAGGCGCTCATCTGGGTCCATCTCCTCACCAGTGACGGGGTCACGAATTTTGTTCATATTGCAATACGCTTCGACGTTGTCGAGGTAATTGTCCATGAGCGTTTTCGCAGACTCCTCGTAGCTGTAGACAAACGCTTTTTGCACTTCTTTTTTCGCCAGCTCGTCGTATTCCTTGCGGGCGCTGGAGATGAAGTTCATATAGCGCTCCCGCTGCTCCTTCGTAATCGACGGATGCTGGTCAAAGCCTTCCTTCAGGGCGCGGAGAATATCCAGCGCATTGATGCACTCCGTATCGCGGCGAATCAGCGCACTGGAGATGCGGTTGATGACATAGCGCGGGTCGATGCCAGCCATGCCTTCGTCCGCGTGCTCGTTTCGCAGCTCCTCCAGGTCGGCACCCTTGAAGCCCTCCACCGATTCGCCATCGTACAGGCGCATTTTTTTCAGCAAATCGGCTCCTTGCTTTTTCGATTCCTTCAAACGAGTAAGAATAGAGAAAATAGCAGCTGACCGCAGCGCATGCGGCGCAATATGCACATGTCCGAGATCCGATTGCTTAATTAATTTCGAATAAATTTTTTCTTCGTCGCTGACCCGCAAGTTATACGGCATCGGCATGACGATAATCCTCGATTGCAAAGCTTCGTTTTTCTTGTTGGCAATAAACGCTTTGTACTCGGATTCATTCGTGTGGGCCACGATCAGCTCATCCGCAGATATCAAGGCAAATCGTCCAGCCTTGAAGTTTCCTTCCTGCGTCAGCGACAGCAAATGCCAAAGGAATTTCTCGTCGCATTTGAGCATTTCCTGGAACTCCATCAGACCGCGGTTGGCCTTGTTCAGCTCCCCGTCAAAGCGATAGGCGCGAGGATCGGACTCGGAGCCGTATTTGGTGATCGTGGAAAAGTCGATGCTGCCTGTCAAATCGGCAATATCCTGCGATTTGGGATCGGAGGGGCTGAATGTACCAATCCCGACGCGATTCGCTTCCGAGAAAAGAATGCGGCAAACCGGGAAGTCTTCGATGCGTCCGCCGTATTCGCTTTCCAGCCTCATGCGGTTGTACGGCGTAAGCTCGCCTTCGATTTTGATGCCCAGTTCTTCCTCTACTTCCGGGCGCAGCTCATGCGGGACCAGATGCAACGGCTCTTCCTGCATCGGGCAGCCGTCAAGCGCGTAAATGGCGCCTGCCTCTGTTCGGGAATACTCCTCCAGCCCCCGCTTGAGCATCGTAACGAGTGTGGATTTACCGCCGCTGACAGGGCCCATCAAGAGCAAGATGCGCTTGCGTACATCCAGACGACGCGCCGCCGAATGGAAATATTCCTCGACCAGCCGCTCAATGGAGCGATCCAGGCCGAAAATTTCCCGGCTGAAAAATTGGTACGAACGTGTGCCATCCTCATTTTCTTCGACACCAGCACTTTTAATCATGTTGTAGACGCGTGAATGAGCCGTCTGGGCAATTTGCGGATTTTTGCGTACCAACTGCAAATACTCGGCGAAAGTCCCTCTCCACATCAGGTTTTCTTCTCGGGCCCGGTGCTCAGCGATCCGTTTTAAAATGTCCATGTTCGACACTCCTCCCTCATAAGCCCCTCTCTCTTCCATAACGACAATGTACTCTCATGTATATGTCTGCCTGCGGTCACGCATTCGCGCGGAACCCGTTTTCTTCAGTTGCCAACAGGCTCATCAAGCCTTTTCATATGTGTATGCGAGACATGAGCACAAGTTTCGGCAATCTTGCCACAAAAATTTTGCACGAAGGCAAATTCATTTTGACCGCATGGAATATTACGGAAATGTAAGGTACGATTGATTGCTTTGTAAGCTAAATCAATAGTTTGTAAGCTAGTCTGTTTTGTACAATAAACTCATCGATCCGAAATCATACACAAAAACTTTATTGATAGAACAACCATGGAGGCCACACACATGCACACACAAAAAGATCATGCTGTTCAAATTACAAAAGGACTGTACTTGACTGGAATCGCAACATTGATCATCCTCGCTGTCGTGATGTACCAATGGGTGTACGGGATGCAACTGGACACAGGTGAAATCCTCAGCGTTCCGATTGCTTTGGGCGCTTTCCTGAAGCTTGCGAGCGAGCGCCGGAAGCTGTCTCTTACCTGATCGTTAATCCGTTTGCAAAGTGGGCAGGCTACGCTATAATGGGAGTAGTTTGTTTACGAAAGGAGCTGTCCAACATGGGTACGTTTATCGTAGCGTTGGTCTTCGCAGCTTTTCTGCTCTTCATCTTGACAGCGGGCTACAACGAGGACAAAACCTGGAATCTGTAAGGACAAGCTAACGAGCCATTTGCTGTTTTCAGCACGTTGCTCCCAGGCGAAAAAAGCAGGCTGCCTGTAATCGGCAACCTGCTTTTTTCATTGTATTTCGCATCCTATGCCTGCGGCTTTTTGTCCGCTTTCTTTTGTGCTTTCTCCGCTGCTTTTTCTGCCTTTTTCTCAGCCTTTTTCGCAGCAATCTCTTCCTTGATTTGTTTTGCCGTCTTATCCGCAGGATCGACGCCCCACTTCGCTGCTTTTTCGGTCAGCTTGGCGAGCTGCTCCTGTTTTTTCGCTTCTTTGGCTGCTTTTTTCGCCGCTTTTTCTGCTTGCTTCGCTGCTTTTGCTTCTTGGACAGCAGCTTTTACTTCTTTGGTAGTTTTTCCTGCCGTCTCCACACTCCACTTGGCAGCCTTTTCTGCCCACTTTTCCTGATTTTCAGCTTTTTTCGCCGCTTTCGCAGCCTCGACAGCCGTTTTCAGTTCTTCCACCGTTTTTCCTTCCACCGCAATGCCTAGCTTGGTCGCCAACGCTTGCCATTTTTCCAGGCGATGCTGCGCTTTTTCTTCCTTGCTGTACGTAACGGTTGTATCTGCTGGTTTATCCTGCGCACTCACGACTGAAACTCCGCTGAACAACAATGCTGCCATAGCAATCGACGAGACGAATTTTTTCACGTTTACTTCCTCCTTTTGATGGGCAAAGCATGATCGGTACATAGACTAGCCTACCGCACGTCTTTGGGAAAAGTATGTGAAAAAGCAGGCTTGTCCCGCTTTTGCGACTGACAGCCTGCTTTTCGTATCGCTGACCGTGACATCAGCGTCTTTATGCTTGGGCAAAAACTCCGGTGCGCTCGGTTAATGCCTGGTACAACTCCTCCAAAGACCCCCGCTGATCGACCGGATACTGCGGTTCGCCGCGATCTTCCATCCAGTTGGTGACCAGGTACGTCTTCATGCCCAATGTCGACGCGACCATGTCTTCTTGCATATGGTTGCCGATCATGATGCACTCGGTCGGCTGTACCCCGAGCTTTTGACAAATTTCCGCGAAGTAGCCTGGATTTGGCTTCGTAAAATGAGACTCTTCATAAACCGTCACCAGCTCGAAATCGTCTGCGCTCATCCCGATCCAGGCGAGTCGATGGAAAATCGCTTCGCGTGGAAAAACCGGGTTGGTGGCGACAGCGACGCGGTAACCTTGTGCTTTGGCTGTCTCCACAATTTTTTTGGCCCACGGCGATGGATAAGTCAGATGGGACAGTGTCGGGAACACATCGCGGTAAAAGGAATCGAACAGCGGCCAAACTTCCTCGCGCTCCCACTCGCTGTTCGCCGTAAAATACTCGATAAATACTTGCTCGTTCGTCTTGTCCGCATCCTGGTTTACAATCATTGCCTTCGTCGCATCCCAAATCAGCTTGAGCAGCTTCTCGGTATCGTACTTGTCGCCAATGTGCCGGCCCACTTCCACCAAATAGCTTTTGACAAACGGCTCGGTCTGCATTTCCAGAAGCGTACCGTCCAGATCAAACAGGATCGTATTCGTAGTCATTTGCGTTCTCTCCCTTTTTCATAGACCTGCCCTTGGCAACGAGCGAAAAGCTGCTTTGCCATGAACTTGCTCTAGCTAAGCCCCGGAAAACCGATCTGCCGCAAGCCTTCAAACAAAACAATCGCCGCACAGTTGGACAAGTTGACGGAACGCGTAGCTCCGCTCATCGGGATGCGAATCGTTTGCTCCCGGTATTTTTGTGTCAGCTCTTCCGGCAACCCGGTCGTTTCCTTGCCCAAAATAATGTAGTCGCCATCGCGAAAAGTAACGTCCGTATACAGCTTCTCGCCCCACGTCTCCACAAAGTAAAACGTACCGGCTCCCTCTCCCTGCGCGGCGGCAAAATGCTCAAAGCTTTCGTGGTGATGAATGTTCACCGCGTGCCAGTAGTCGAGGCCGGCCCGCTTCAAGTAACGGTCCTCCGTCGAAAAACCAAGCGGATGAATCAAATGCAAATGAGCGCCCGTCGCTGCACAGGAGCGGGCAATATTTCCCGTGTTGGCAGGAATGAGCGGCTCATGCAAAACAATATGTAACGGCATATCGGCAAAACTCCTTGTATATGACGAACTGGGTAATCCAAACCTCTTCTATTATACATAAAGTGTCAGCGTCATGACCACTTGGCCGACACCTGTAACGAACAGCGAGGCTCCTGCATCTAACCTGGAACCCATCCATTACATGCAAAAGGAGTGTCGCTTGAAAATGAACAAGACCAATCGTGTGCAGCTTCGCCTCGCCACGCACGGAGCAGCCCTTTGCTTTGTCGGGATCGCTTCGGCTTGGATGTGGCCGAATTTCGCCGCTTTCCCCGCCATGGAGACGTGCAGCATGATCGCTGGTTATCTCTCGTTTGTGTTCATTGGTCTTAGCTTGCTGATTGGCCCGATCAAATCGTGGCTGCCTGGACGCCTGACAACGGCTTGCTTGTCCATTCGCAGAGATGTCGGCATCTGGGCTGGTCTGACCGGACTTTTGCACGTAGCCCTCGTTCTCATCTTATTTGATGGCGAGCCAAATTTATTCATCGTCACGGGCAATCAGGCTGACAAGGCAAGCGGATGGCTTGGCTTGTTTCTGCTGACACCTCCCGATCCTGGCATGTGGCCCCTGCCAAACTGGAGCTTTTCCGGTGTCGCCAACTATTTGGGGGCGATCGCTTTTGGCCTGTTGCTGGCCCTCATGTGTACATCGTCCAATCGCGCAGAAAAATGGTTGGGCGGCTCCTCATGGAAAAGGTTGCATCTGTCCAATCCATGGCTGTTTCTTCTCGTGTTGTTCCACAGCCTGATCTATGTGCAATCCATCAAAGGAGAGCCGCATAGCTTCTCCGACTTGCTCGTCTTCGCCGCCATCATCTGGCTCGCCCGCAGCGTTTCTTTTATGCAAACTGTGCGCAAACGCCGACGCTAAAGCTTGTTTACACGCCCCTGATGTGAAAAAAGGCATAACGCATCTGCGGCGTATAGGCGGTCGAGTCTTCATAAGCCCAGTAACGCATTCGGCTGTCTGTCGTGTGGGCGTTGACCAGCGGCATTTGATTGGCGTCCTTGGCAACGACAATCGTATTGTGCTGGAAGCGCCCATCTCCGTTGAAATCGTAGCAAATGATATCGCCCGGAACGAGGTCGGCAGCCGATGGCTTGGCGACGGCGCGCATCGGCGGGCCTCCTGATTTCAGCAGCAAATACAAGCTGTGAGCCACCGTCCAGCTGTAGCTCCAGTCGGCGCTTTTTCCGGTGCGAATCCACCAGCCCTTGCCTTTTTCCTTGGACATTAGCATGGGAATGCCCCCGGCATACAGGCATTGCGAAATAAAATTCGTGCAGTCGTCTGTAAAGCGAGGGTAAGCGGGATTCGTCGTATTCCAGTACCGCTCGGCGTACGCGACTGCCTTTTCCGGCTGGTAGCCTCCCGCCCCGTGCACGACGAGCAGCGGTTGTGCCATAGCGTCTTCGTAGGCAGATGCGGATCGGCGCAGCATGATCTCTTCTGCCCGCTCGCTCTTTGGATCGCCTCTCCGCTCCCTCGTACCGACAATCTCCCACTGTCCTGTCGCTTTGTCCAGGCGAAGCTGAAGCAGCCGATTGCTCGCTTCTTCATGCAGGCGACCTTGGAGCAGATACCAGCGCTTTCCCGTCCAGAAAACGGTTATGTCCACAGCATCTGCCGTCTCCAGCCAACAGGTCGGAGCTACACGGCCTTTTACCTGCAACAACTTCGCCCCCCGCTTGTGCATTTGCTCATATGCGCGGTTCACCCAGCCGCATTCTTCCGCTTGCAAATGCTCTTTTCCCATATAAAAAGGCCGCAGCCGCTCAAGCTGACCGTCCAACCAGGCATGGTGAACCGCATCGAAGTATTCCTTAACAAACGTTCGCCATTCCATCTGCCGCTCCCCCTCTTCCCGCGCTTTTGCCCTCCGCATTCCGCTCCGTCTGGCATCTCACGAACAGAATATGTCAAGGACACGGCATTCAGAAGAAAAGAAAAGCCATCCGTACTAGCGGACAGCTGGATTGGAAGTCGAATGGGCGAAAAGCGGGCCTTCTTCATGCGACAGCAAATATTCTTTGATGGATAACCCGCCTCCGTATCCGACCAGCGCGCCATTCGCCCCGACAACCCGATGGCAAGGAACAATGACAGGGATCGGGTTACGGTTGTTCGCTCCCCCGATCGCCCGCACCGCTTTGGCGGCACCGATGGCGATAGCAATATCCTTGTAGGAGCGCGTCTCCCCGTACGGGATGTTCACAAGCTCATTCCACACCGTTTTTTGAAAAGGCGTGCCGTACAGAACGATAGGAAGCTCAAATGATGTACGCTCGCCAGCAAAATACTGCTCCAGTTGCAGCCTGGCTTGCTCGTTGCTCGCTTCGTTCTTCGTCGGAGTGATTCCGATAAACGTCTTTTTGCACCAGCTGACGAGACGTGGCAATCCTTCCTCTTCATTCGCAAAGTCGATATAGCACAAGCCTTCCTCAGTCGAAGCGAGCAGTAGCGGCCCAATCGGCGATTCCATCGTGGTATAGCCCAATTCTTTTGCCATCGTACATCCTCTCCCTTTCTTTCCTGTGCCTTCCCATGCAAACAAGCATCTTTTTGGCTGCTCGGCAACCAGATCGGATAGAAAATCAGCGTGACAAGCAAGCTTGGCAAATTGCTTTACGGTGAAGCTCGGCAACTCGCTTTATTTCGCTTCCTGCTGCCGATCTTGCTTCTCCTGCTTTTCTTGCTTCGCCAGCAGGCTCATTCCTTTTGCAATCTCATCCTGCACCTCTGCATCTTGCTCCAGCTCCTGCGCCCGCAAGAGTGCGGCTTCCGCTTCGGCTCCCCCGATTTTCCCCAGCGCCCAGGCTGCCGTACCGCGAATGACCGGACGCGGATCGTTGGCCAGCAGGCGCGACAGATGAGGAATAGCCGTGCGATCCTTGAAATGCGCCAATGCCAAAATCGCATTGCGCTGGATCGGCTTTTTGCCGCGCCATGAAGATGACGACAGGCCGAATTTTTCCTTGAACTCCTTGTTGCTCATCTCCAAAAGCGGAATCAGGAGCGGCTTGGCTGTCTCGGGATCAGGCTGAAATTCCGGATGATGGTTGCTGTTGATCCGGCGATTTTTCGGGCAGACTGTCTGGCACGTATCACAGCCGTACAAGCGGTTCCCGATCTTTCCGCGAAATTCGTCCGGAATGAAGTTTTTTACCTGAGTCAAAAATGCGATGCACCGCTGCGCATTGAGCTGTCCGCCCTGCACAAGCGCTCCGGTCGGACAGGCGTCGACACATATATTGCAGTCGCCGCAGCCTTCCTCGATCGGTTGATCCGTCGGCAACGGCAAATTCGTCAACAACTCGCCCAAATAAACCCACGAGCCAAACTCGGGCGTAATCACCGCGCAGTTTTTCCCGACAAAGCCGACGCCAGCCCGTTCTGCGACCGCGCGATCAGACAGCGCGCCCGTATCCACCATCGACTCGATTTTAGCCCCCGGCTCCAGCTCCGCTATGAACTTGGCAAGCTTGTCCAGCTTGTCGCGCAGCACGTGGTGGTAATCCGTGCCCCAAGCGGCCCGGCACAGTATTCCGCGATAAGCACCTGGCTCGGACTTGGGCGGATTCTCCAGCTTGGACGGATACGCCAGCGCGATCGAAATCAAGGATCGCGCCCCATCCAGCAGCAATTCAGGATGGGTGCGCTTTTCCAGGTCCGGCTCTTCAAAGCCGGATTCGTAGCCTTTTTCCCTATGCTCCATCAGTCGTTCCTTGAGTGTCAAAAAAGGGTCAGCGCTGGCAAAACCAATCTTGTCGATGCCGATTTCCTTGGCATAATCAATGATGGACTGCTTCGTCTGTTGCCAGTAGCGCACGTCTTGCTCGTCAATCACAGTTGTTTGATCGCTCCCGTCGCCAACTCGTCACAGCGGTTGTTCCACTTGTTGTCGGCGTGTCCTTTTACTTTCACATACTCTACTTGATGGATATCCATCAGACGAAGCAGTTCTTTCCATAAATCCTGATTTTCGACCTGCTGGCCCTTGCTGTTTTTCCAGCCGTTTTTCAGCCAGCCCTTGTACCATCCCTGCAGGAAACAATTGACCAAATAGGCGCTATCGCTGTACAAGGTCACCTTGCAAGGCTCTTTCAGCGTGCCCAACGCCTTGATCGGCGCAAGCAGCTCCATGCGGTTATTCGTTGTATGTCGTTCGGCACCTGACATCTCCTTGATATGCTGCCCGTACATCAGCACAGCTCCCCAGCCGCCAGGACCGGGATTGCCAGAGCAGGCGCCGTCTGTATAAATCTCAACTTCACGCATCGTCATCGTCTTTGGAAACCTCCTCTGTTGTTTCTATTGTATCGAAGCTTAGTCGCTTCCACAAAAATATTTTGCTATACTACTTTAGAATTGTTCTTCGTTCCAAGCATTGACAAAAAAAGCGGATCGTGTGCGAATTTTTTTATAAAAGGAGTGATTCACGATGAAAGTGCAGCTAGATGCTTCCGTGACCGAGCGCATTCCCGCCTTTTCCCTCGGCGTTTTGCAATACAGTGGCGCTTCTGTCAGCGATTCACCCAAAATGCTGCAAGGTCGTATCAACTATTTTGTAGAAAGTTTGCGGCTCGAACATGAGCTGTCCCGCCTTGCCGATATCGAAGGAGTACGGGAATGGCGCAGCGCTTTTAAAAAAGCGGGAATAGACCCGTCGCGCTATCGCCCGTCATCCGAGGCGCTGCTTCGCCGTCTGTTGCAAGGCAATCCGTTTTTCTGGATCAACAGTGCCGTAGACGTCAATAACTTCTTCTCCGTCTTGCATGCACTTCCCTTTGGCATTTATGACATCGATCATCTTACGGGCGATGTAACTTGCCGTCTGGGACAAGAAACAGATGTGTACGAAGGATTGAACGGCCGCGAAGTACATATGGAAGGCAAGCTGCTGCTTGCGGACGAAAAAGGAGCCTTCGGCAGTCCGATTGTCGATTCCAAACGCACTTGCGTGACCGAGCATAGCCGGAACTTGCTGCAAGTCATCTTCTTCCACGAGCAAGTTGCTGCCGAGAAAAAAGCCGAGATACTCGGATCAGTCGGTCGCATGTTTACCGAAATCAACGGCGGCGAGCTGACTCACACCGCGATCGTCGCTTCTTAGCAAAAAGACGGCCCGTCATGCAGCGTGGCCGTCTTTTTCTGTCTGATTGCCCTTTTGCTTGCGGAACACAACGTGCTCCAGCAGCAAGCAAACGATAACACCGAGCAACAGACCGTTCCCGAACAGGAAGCTGACCAGAGCGGGCAGCTTTTGCCAGGCCGTTGCCGGAACGAACATCACGCCAATCCCGATCAAAAGCGAGCTTCCGCCGACTGTGATCGTTCGCTCATCCATTTTCACCGTTGCGTAATCTTTCAATCCGAATCCGAGAAGCTGCGTATACGAGATGAACATGGCCGCATAAGCGACCGGAGTCGGCAATGCCGCCAAAAAATGAGCGACAGCCGGGAACAAACCGATCAGCATCATCCCGATCATAGCCAGCATAAAAGGCAGGCGGGCCGCCATCTTGGTCGTTTGAATCACCGCAGCAGCAAGCGACAGAGGAATCATCCCGACGACACCGCTCACCCCGGAAAGCAGATGAGACACGCCCGTAAAAATCCCGCCGCGATTGTACTGCGAATCAGTCGGCACCGTCTCCGTCGCTTTTCCCATAACGACCATACTCGTTACCAGGTTCGTCAAAAGGACAAATCCCGTCAGCATGCTGGTCAGCACAACGCCCCAATCCCAGCGCGGCGCTCCCCAGAAGAAGAATGTCGGCCAGGAAATCAGCTGGTCAGCCGGGCGTACAGGGTCCGTCCAGCCCATTGCCGCGTAAAGCACCCAGCCTCCTACCATCCCGAACAGGACGGCAAAGCTGGAAAATCGTTTCGTCCTCATCACCCACACAACCAAAGCGACGATGCCGATAGAGACAAGCGCTACGCCAGGCTGCACTTCTTTTGAATGCTGAAAGCCGATGCCAAGCATCCCGGTTAAAATGTTGCTGCATAAAGAAATAGCAAGCAAAATCATATAAGTTCCCGATACGAGCGGAGTAAACCATCTTTGCAGTTTGCCGATCCAGCCCATCACCCCGAAGGCGACAAACAATAAACCAGCCAGACACATCCCCAGTTGAAACGACTGCCCGATTTCGCGCGGCGCCAGTCCTACGCTTGTTCCCAACTGAGCCAAAATGATAAAGATTCCCCACCACAATCCTGCCGGCCCTTCCAGCATCGGATAACGGTGTCCAATCCACACTTGCAACAGCGAAGCCAAACCGACGAAAAACATCGTCTGCTGCATCAGGTTGCCAATCTCATCTGCCCTCAGGCCGTAAACGTCTCCGATCATCAATGGAACGGCAACACTGCTGGAGACAGCGACAATCATCCACTGCAACGCAGACAAAATGCTCGTGCCTGCGGGCGGCCTGTCATACAATCCGTACTTCAAAACCTTTCACCTCGTTTTCTTACCGACGCTCCTGAGCTTATGCCAAAAGCCCACTGTTAAGAATATCATCATCTGCTTTCCTGGCAAACATGCAAAGGGCAGGAAACTCTCCGAGAGAATTTCCTGCCCCTGTTTTGACACTCTATTTCATCATTTGCTTGATCAGTTCGCGATTGCGGCTCTGGAAAATTTCATTGTGAGACGAAACCATTCCGCTTTCATGTGCTTCCGGCTGAATGTATAGCTTCGCCTGGTTGACCGCATTTGCTGCGTCGTGGAAAGCTCCGGCAATCAAATGCACTTTTCCGTCGTAGGAAATCACATCTCCCGCCGCAAAAATCCCCGGCTCGGAAGTAGCGCCTGTTGTCGTTCCGGCAAGGAAGTATTCATTCGCCATTTCCAGATTCACGTGACTGTTTTGCAAAAGCGATCTGTCGCGCTCATAGCCGTGATTGATAATCACTTCGTCAATCGCCAGCTCCTCTACTTCTCCGGTCAAGTGGTTAGTCAATTCCACCCGCTCGACTTTTTCCTGGTTGGAGCACGCGATCAGCTTGGTAATCGTCGTGTTGAAAAAGCATGTTGCCGAGCTGTTCAACAACTGCGTCACTTGTGCCTCATGGCCGGACAGCGCTTCTTTGCGATAGGTCAGGTACACTTTTTTAGCGATTGGCTCCAGCTCGTTCGCCCAGTCGACTGCGGAGTTGCCGCCCCCGGAAATGATCACGGTTTTGTCCTTGAAGCGGCGCAATGATTTGACGGTATAGCTCAGGTTGGATACTTCGAATTTCTCCGCGCCTTCCAAGTCGATCCGTTGCGGCTCCAAAATTCCCCCGCCGATCGCCAAAATGACGGTTTTGCTATAATGCTGCTCCCCAGCCGAAGTGTGCAGGATGAACACGCCGTTCTCATCCCGGGCAATCCGCTCCACCTTTTGCCCCAACACGACGGTTGGATCGAAAGTTAAGCCTTGCTGAATCAACTGCTCGATCAGCTTTTCGCCCAGCGTAGGCGTCAGGCCGCCGACATCCCAAATCATTTTTTCCGGATAAACGTGGACTTTTCCGCCCAGTCTTGGCTGATATTCAATGACCTTTGTTTTCATTTCCCGCAAGCCGCTGTAAAAGGAAGCGAAAAGTCCTGCTGGCCCTCCGCCGATAATCGTAACGTCAAACAATTCTGCTTGATTCATAGTTCGTTTCTCTCCTTTTTGGCACTTCTTGCGCTGCCAAAAGAGGCAGTAGCGTTTTCTATTGTGCCAGCATATTTTTCACAATGGTCTTGACTCCCAGCTCGATTCCCAGCGGCCCACCTGCTGCGATCGAACTGTCTAACGCGTACATATGTCCGTTTTTGATTGCATTCAGCGAGTTCCATGCGGAGTCGCCTTCCAAATTTTTCAGATAGCCTTGCAATTTTTTCGAAGAGCCGCCGATATCAGACACGAACATATAGTCAGGGTTCATCGCCGCCAATCCTTCCAGGGAAATCTGCTCCCCTTTGGACGACATGTCGACGTATTTGCTTGGCGGTTGCAAGCCAAGGCCAGTTTCCTTGTTGAAAATAAATTGCGTCGTAAAGCCCCAAAATTGCTTTTCTCCCAGCATGATGACGCCAAACGTCTTGTCGCTGAATTTCTTCAATTGCTCTTTGGAATCCGCGATCAATGTCTCGATCCGGGTAATTTCTGTTTCTGCCTTTTGCTCTTTGCCGAAGATTTTGCCATATTCCCGCAAAGCTTTCTGCCAGTTGTTTTCATTGCTGTCTACCGTAATAACCGGAGCGATCTTCTCCAATTTATCGCCATAGCTGCCATAGCGGCCCGACACCATAATAATCAGGTCTGGCCCGACTTCGAGCAGCTTTTCCAGGTTCGGACTCGTCATGGAACCGATATCGGTGATTTTGCTCGATCTGTAGGGAGCGAGTGACTCCCAATCATCCAGAACATTCAAATCTGTAGCGGCTACAGGAGTTTCCTCCAGCAAAAACATATGCTCGAAGTTACGGAAGAATAAGAGCGCGACTTTCTCTGGTTTCTTTTCCAACACGATTTCGCGGCCAAGTGCGTCTACGTATGTTCTCGGCCATTGTCCCGTTTCTTGCTTGGCTTCATCCGCCTTTGCCGGTGGTGTTCCTGCTCCTGCTTGATTATTGCCAGGCTCTGGCGTTCCAGCGCACCCCGCTAAAATACCTGCCAAAAGGACAATCGCTACGAATAATCTTGTGAGTATTTTCATTCTGTCTCCTCCGATATAACGTGAGTTTTGCTTGACCGATCAAACTACGGTCAGTGTAGCAAAACGCATTTTAGATAGGAATGGAGCCATCCTGAAATCCATATGGATTATTCCTGAACCTTCCGCGAAATTCGGCTGGCGAGAGGCCCACCTGCTTTTTGAAGATCCGGCTGAAGTACAAGGCATCAGCATAGCCCACGCTTTTCGCCACCTCGCCGATCGGTGCGTCATTCGCAAGCAGGCTCTCCTTCGCCCGATTGAGACGATAGGCCATCAAATATTTGCCGGGTCCCATCCCCGTGTATTTTTTGAACACATAAAACAAACGGTTTTCATTAATATCATTCAGTTCAGCCAAAGCACGTACGCTCAGCCCATCCATATAGTGCTCGTGTATGTACTTCGATACTTGCTCAAACAGCGCTTGTTCTCCGTCATTGCTTTGGTTGCGGACACAGACAAACAGTTCCTCCAGAACGCAGCGGAAGAGCGTTTCCGTCTGAAAAGCCTGGATTCCGCCCGGTTCTCTCGATGAGCGCCACAATAGCTCCAGCAATTCCAGGAGGCGGGGGCTTTGCCCCGGGTGTAGCTGAAAATGCATGTTCGGCAGGCAAAAGCCAGACGGCTCCGGTGCAACGATCCGGTATAAAACGAGTAAATATTCCCATTTCGTATCGCCGAGGACGCTTCGATTCAGCGGCATTCGCGCGCCACCGTGAAGCACGTTCCCCGGAGTCAGCGTGTACACTTTGCCGCTGAAATCAAAATTGGCTTTGCCCCGCAGCGGAAAAACAAATCCCGGAAAAGGCTCCGTATAATCATCACAGCTCTTCCCTGGCCCGCGCACATAACGACATACTTGCTCCACTCGAAATGAGGTACGCGCAAAATGCTCGGCAAGCTTGTTGATGTCCATCTTTCCTTTCACACACCTTTTGCAATCAAGTGCTACTGCTCAATGTGCGCGTCTACTCCGCTTTTTTGGGACAAGCAATCGCATTCATCCTGCTAAAGACACACTAATTAATCATACTTTTATTGAAATTGATAATCAATCTTATTATCGGTTTCAACTTCATTCTTTTCCATTCCGTAAAAAGTGTCCGCTTCATCGCTTCGATCTTGCCCATTGACAGACAATCGCATCGAGCACGGTTTCAGACGACACGGCTGCTCTTTTACTGTTGGCTCGCGACTTCCAAGTCTTTCAATACCCCAAACTGTGCCTGGTACAAGCGGCTGTATACACCGCCTGCGTCGACCAGATCCCGATGATGTCCCTGCTCGACGATGCCTTGCTCTGTCACCACGACAATCCGATCGGCATCTTTAATAGTTGCCAGCCTGTGGGCGATTACCAGTGTCGTGCGGCCTTTGGACAGCTCGGATAGCGATTGCTGAATCGCCAGCTCTGTCTCCGTATCCAGTGCGGAAGTGGCCTCGTCCAAAATCAGAATCGGCGGGTTTTTCAAGAACATGCGGGCAATCGCCAGCCGCTGCTTTTGCCCCCCAGACAGCTTCACGCCCCGCTCGCCAATGACAGTGTCCATTCCTTGCTCCTGAGCGCGAATAAATTCGTCCAGTCGCGCTCGGCGCGCTGCTTCCCACACTTCCTCTTCGCTCGCATCAAGCTTGCCGTACAAAATGTTTTCGCGAATCGTACCTGTAAACAGGAACACATCCTGCTGCACAATCCCGATTTGTCTGCGCAACGATTCTTGTGTCACCTGACGAATATCGATGCCATCGACAGAAATGGAGCCTTCCTCGACTTCATAAAAACGCGGCACCAAGCTGCAAAGGGTCGTTTTCCCCGCGCCAGACGGACCGACGAATGCGACGGTTTCCCCTTTGTGAATCACCAGATTTACACCGTTGAGCACTCTTTTTTCGCCATCGTAGCCAAAAGAAACGCGATCAAAGCGGATTTCATGCTGGAATGGCTGCATTTCCACTGCATCTGCGGCGTCCGCTACATCCGGTTCTGTATCCAATAGCTCCGTATAGCGCTTGAACCCGGCAAAGCCTTGCGGATAATTTTCCACGATCGCATTGATTTTCTCGATCGGGCGGAAAAACACGTTGGTCAGCAGCAAAAATCCGACAAACTCTCCATAGGAAAGCTCTTGCTGAATGACAAACCACGTTCCGCAGACCATGACGAACAAAGTGACAAAACGCATCATCATATAGCTGATCGATCCGTTTTTGGCAATCAGTTTGTACGAGCTTAACTTGGTCAGGCGGAAACGTCCGTTGTTGACGGCAAACTGCTTTTCTTCATGCGCCTCGTTGGAAAATGCCTTGACGACCCGAATGCCGCCTACACTGTCCTCGATACGGGCGTTAAAGTCTCCAACGTCACGGAAAAGCTGATGAATTGCCTGCGTCATCTTTTTGTTGAAATGAACGACGACCCAAATAATAACTGGCACGACGACAAAGGTCAGCACAGCAAGCTTCCAGTTGATAGACAGCATCAACGCAAATGAACCGACAAGAGTCATGATCGCGATAAACAAATCTTCCGGTCCGTGGTGCGCCATCTCGCCAATCATATTCATATCGTTGGTCAAGCGTCCGATCAGGTGCCCTGTCTTCGAATTGTCAAAGAAACGGAACGAGAGCTTCTGGATGTGTGCAAACAACTTTCGCCGCATATCCGTCTCAATGTTAATCCCCAGCATATGCCCCCAATAGTTGACGATGTACATCAACAGGGTATTCACTACGTACAGGGCAAGCAATCCGAGCGATGCCCACACAATCAGTCCCCATTTGCCGCCTGGCAACAGGTCATCAATGAAGGCATTCACGGCTACCGGGAACGCCAGCTCCAGAAGCCCGGCGATAATGGCGCAGCCAAAATCAAGCATGAACAACCATTTGTATGGTCGATAATAGGAGAAAAATCGTCGAATCAAAAGCTGTACCCCCTCCTTGGTATTTCCATGCTATTTGATTATCACTTGTGCAAGCCAATGCGAGTGGCAGATGGGATAAGTCACTGTCAGATAATAATGATAATCAATTGCACTCATAGTATAGCAACGAGTCCACTGAAAGAAAATGGCACATTCATGAATACACATGGAATATTCATGAATCGCGCTGAAACTCGCTCGGAGATAGCCCCGTATATTTTTTGAAGCGCTTGCTGAAATACAGTGGATCAGCAAAACCCGTCCTTTGTGCAACTTCCTTGATGCTCATCTGATTTTGAAATATATTCAGTAAATTTTTCGCCTGGTTGAGTCTGTACCTGTTCAAATACTCGCCTGGACTGATTTTCAAATGCTTTTGAAACAAATAAGCCAGTCTGTTGACATTGATCTGGTGCAACTCAGCAAGCCGATTGATACTCAGATTCTCCATGTAATGATCATGAATGTAATCAAGCAACCGTTCCAAAAGCAGGCGTCCTTCGTCTTTTTCACTATGCTGGACAAGCGCAAACAACTCGTTGAGGATTCCGTACCACAGCTCTTTGACACGCAGCTTGTACAAGTCTCCCGGGCTGCTCCAAAATCGTTCCAAATGTCTGAGCTTTTCCTGCAATGGCACACTCTGCTCAACGAGGCGCAGCATGTAATGCTTCTCAGCAAAGTTGTACTGGTCTGCTGTTTTCTGATGATCAACCTGATAAAGCACGAGAATATATGACCACTTCTTGTCTCCGATCACCTTGCGATCCAATCGCATATTCGGGCCGGCATGCACGACCATTCCTGGCTCCATGTCATATTCCATACCGTCAAACCACATCTTTGCGTTCCCGGATAGCGGAAAAATAAAACCGGAGTACAAGCCTGTCCGCCCGCCAAAATACTTCATACCCGGCTGGCGCTCTTCCAGTGACACACTCATGATCGTCATCGACTCTTTTGCATAGTAATCGATTAACCGTCCAACTTCTCTTTTATCCATTTCCAACCCACCTGCTATAAATGAGGCTGAGGAGGCCCGCCTTTATTCAGTAGCCGATCCTGCCTAGCACATTTTTAAATTTACCCCTTGTGAAAATTTCAGTTCTCGTATATTATAATAGATAATGATAATCATTTTCAATTATTGAGGATATGCAAAGTGTAATCAGCTAACAGAGCTGATGTCTTTTTCTGAATCAAGCTTATCCATAACAAAAAACCCTAAGGAAGTGCTTCCTTAGAGCTTGATTACATAGATGGTGCCGGTGAAGGGACTTGAACCCCCACGGTTTCCCTCACGATTTTGAGTCGCGCGCGTCTGCCATTCCGCCACACCGGCAATTAAGTTGGAGGAGGCACCCGGATTTGAACCGGGGATAAGGGTTTTGCAGACCCGTGCCTTACCCCTTGGCTATGCCTCCACGTATAGAGTTGATGAAAAATGGAGCGGACGACGGGTCTCGAACCCGCGACCTTCGCCTTGGCAAGGCGACGCTCTACCAATTGAGCTACGTCCGCATATAAATGGCTGGGGTACTAGGATTTGAACCTAGGAATGACGGAGTCAAAGTCCGTTGCCTTACCGCTTGGCTATACCCCAATAAGTAATCCCCAACTTTGAAAATCATATGGGGCGATCGATGGGACTTGAACCCACGAGTGCCGGAGCCACAATCCGGTGCGTTAACCCCTTCGCCACGACCGCCATATTCACTACCGCTTTTTAAAAATGGCAGGGGCAGTAGGAATCGAACCCACACCAAAGGTTTTGGAGACCTTCGTTCTACCGTTAAACTATGCCCCTACACATGGTGGCTCGGGACGGAATCGAACCGCCGACACGAGGATTTTCAGTCCTCTGCTCTACCGACTGAGCTACCGAGCCATAATTATTGCATACGCCATTCTTTTTGTCAAGAAATGGCGGAGCTGACGGGACTCGAACCCGCGACCTCCGGTGTGACAGACCGGCGTGAACTCCAACTTCACCACAGCTCCATATTTGGTTGCAGCCAATTCCCGTTAAGGAAAATTTGGTTGCGGGAGCAGGATTTGAACCTGCGACCTTCGGGTTATGAGCCCGACGAGCTACCGAGCTGCTCCATCCCGCGACGATTTTATAGAAGCAATTGTCAGCGTTGCCGCATCGTGCAGCGCTTTTTTGCTGACTATTCTTCTAAATATTAAATGGTGGAGGCTGACGGGATCGAACCGCCGACCCTCTGCTTGTAAGGCAGATGCTCTCCCAGCTGAGCTAAGCCTCCATACTCCCCGACTTTTGTCAGGGACCCAACAAATAGTTAGGATTCATAGGTGACCCGTAGGGGATTCGAACCCCTGTATGACAGCGTGAAAGGCTGCTGTGTTAAACCGCTTCACCAACGGGCCAAGATGGCGGATGGAGTGGGATTTGAACCCACGAGACGGGTCAACCCCGCCTACACGATTTCCAATCGTGCTCCTTCGGCCGCTCGGACATCCATCCATATGGCTCCTCGGGACGGACTCGAACCGCCGACCGATCGGTTAACAGCCGATTGCTCTACCAACTGAGCTACCGAGGAACGTTGAAGGATTTATTCCTTCAAAACTGAATACGC
>NZ_RHHV01000039.1 GCF_003710905.1 Brevibacillus parabrevis | reverse complement strand
GAAACGACAAAGGACAACTGGGAGACGGCACGACACAAAACCGGACAACGCCAGTAGCAAGTGTACGAGTGATTACGCCCAACCAGTTGATAGCAGTCCCAAGCTCTATCCAGTTGCTTCCAGAACAAAACAAGCCGTTGAAAGTAACGGCAACCTATGCAAGCGGCGACTCGCAAGATGTAACGACGCAAGCAACGTATGAAAGTAGCCATCCCGAAATCGCTGCCGTAAATGCGACAGGTGTAATTACAGCCGGAGGAACAGCAGGGACAGCGACGATTACAGTTCGTTATTACAACCAGACACTCACCATTTCAGTACAGGTTAAAGAAATAGCCCCTCAAGCCAAACGCCTGTCAACAGGTAGCTATCACGCCCTGATGATCAAGGAAGATGGAACAGCCTGGGCATGGGGTCGAAACGACAAAGGACAACTGGGAGACGGCACCACTATAAACAGGATAGTTCCTGTTCAAACGAATGGACAATAGCATGGAGGTAAACAAAATGAAAAAAAGAAGCACGATTGTCAAAAGAGTAACCAATCTGTTTTTAGCATCGATGACCATTCTTGCCCTCGCACAAAATCCTGCACATGCAGCAGATAGTATGGTGAGCAGTGCTGCGGGGAATAAGCACTCTCTTGCTTTGAAGGAAGATGGAACAGTTTGGGCGTGGGGGGACAATACTAGTGGTCAGCTAGGAGATGGCACTACGGTTCGAAAGAATGTGCCGGTTCTGGTAAAAGGATTGATAAACGTTACGCGCATTTCAGCAGGAAGTGAGTATAGCATGGCTTTAAAATCTGATGGAACAGTCTGGAGCTGGGGGAATAATAGCTCAGGCCAGTTGGGGGACGGGACAACAAACAGCAGTATTACTCCAGTTCAAGCAGTTGGTCTCACCGACATAGTCGAGATAGCTGCCGGATCTTCTCATGGATTAGCCCTGAAAAAAGATGGGACAGTTTGGATGTGGGGATCATTTTTAGACAGCAACTATCAGCAGCCTATTAAAGTAGCAGATATCGACGATGTAAAGGATATTGCTGCAGGGCAAGGAGTTAATCTTGCTGTCAAAAAAGACGGAACTGTCTGGGCATGGGGGGCAAATAAATTTGGTCAACTAGGTTTAAACCACACCAATAACGTACCATCTCCAACAAAAATAGTCTCTCTTTCCAATATTGTGTCGGTGGCGGCAGGAAGTGTATGCGGCTATGCCCTTGATATAGATGGAAATGTTTACGCTTGGGGAGACAATTATTTTGGCCAATTAGGTGATGGTACGAATAAAAACAGATACGCACCAGTGCAAGTAATCGATTTAACTGACGTTGAAGAAATTGCTAGCGGGGCTAATGCGGATCGTGGCTTAGCCAGAAAAAAAGATGGGACCATTTATGCTTGGGGATCTGGTGACTATGGCTCACTCGGCAACGGCACAACTACTCATAGCAACAAACCCATCCAAATCACACTCCCCTAACCAACACCAATCCCCCCTTCTCACCAAGGGGGGACTACTACCCATGATGGAGGCCCTATGAAACACCTTTCCATAAAAGCACTCATCTACCTTCTCTGCCTGGCCCTATGCATCACCCTGCTGCCACCAGGAGCAGCCTTGGCCAACGAACCATCCCAAGAGCCGCTCCCACAGGAATCGCAGGACACACCAACCACCGCATCCACACCGGAAGCTGTGACCAACGAACTCCAGCAGTCCATCGCGGACGAACAGCTTGTTCCGATCGAACAACAACCCGCGAAAAGCGATCCGATCACCTTTACCGAAGCGGATATCGCCAAGCTGCCCTGGACACAACTGGATGCTTCCACCGCCAGCGAAATCCACCGCACGTTTGACCGGGAGCTATTGACATTTGCCGCCTATTTCTACTCGGATCTGGAACAGCTCCTCACCGAAGAAGAGCGCGCGCAAGCCAAAGCCTTCACCGACACGGACCTTCTTTCCCGTTATCAATCGGTGACGCCGGACCAGCAGCAATGGCTCCAGAAGCTCACACCGCTTATCCCGGCGAAAATGGCGGAAATCCGCAAGCTCGCGGAAACGATGGACATCCAGGCAGCGACGCCGCTTCCGCCTACGCAGTACACGGAAAAAGAGCAAGAGTTTCACTTCGCCCGTTCCAAGACCGAATCATCGGTAGACGACGTGTACCGGGCGGCCAATCTGGTCGAGCAGGATGTGTACCTGCAAGGCAAACATGGCATGGACGTGGTCCTGCAACGCCGCTACCATTCTCTGGGCAGCAAAATCAGCGTGCCCGGCTGGAACGAAACCGAGACAGGCAACGAAGCCCATTCCTCTCCGGAACGATTTGCAACCGGCTGGGACTTCAACGTGCCGAAATTGGAGATCGTCTCCCGCGAGCACTCCGCCTCTGTGAGCGACGATTCCCGCAACCCGGGGCAAGAAATCTACACCACCCGGGTCTATGATCTGCCGGCGGGCAACCGTTATTTTATTACGCTCGAAGACGGAACGTCGCTCGAATATCACTACAACCAGTTTGTCAATTATCCGTACAAAGATGCCAGCTTCTCCGTGGAGCGACTGAACAGCAACTACACCTTGTCCTTCCGCAACTGGATTTACGAGTTTGATTTGCTGAGAGGGACGATCGTCAAATCGAACATCTACGGCGATAAAATCACGTACACGGTCAGTAGTGACGGCGAGCTCATCTCCATCGAGGACAGCGTCGGGCGGTATGTGGTCCTGAAAAGAAGGGGTGTCAACGACCGGACCCAAGACCTGATCGTCTACAAGGACAAATCGGAGACGACGGTGCTCAAGCACATCCGCTACCATTTGGAACAAAAATCGGGCTTGGCCATCTACACCCAGCTCACTCGTGTAGAGGTGCTCCCGCCAGGCGGCAAAGGAAACGGCGCGTACACCACCGCCCGCTACTCGTACCATAACCCGCGCACCAAAGGAATGGCCTATTTCAATCTGAACAAAAAGTACACGTTAGACAAGGTCGCGACGGATCAAGCGCTCCAAGAGTCGCCGAAATATTGGGCCGAAGACAAAAAGACGCGGAAGGAACTCGACTATTTGCTCATGCAGGAGGCCAGCTACCCGCTGCAAGGGCTGTCGATCCAGTATGAGTACCGACCGTACCAGTTAGACCAGACGTCGATCAAAGACGGACTGGTACGCATGTTCCAAGACCGTTACGCCCTCAGCTACGTCTCCTATCACCCGGTGAACAAGGTCACGTACAGCTACGCTCTGCAAACGCCAAAAGGCACGAACACGTACCGTTTGGAAAAAAGCTATGCCGACAACGACACCTTTTACGAAATATGGAAAATGCCGAAAGAGCAGCTGCCCCGGCTGAAAAACATGGCCGATCGGCATGGCGATACGTTCCAGGTCACGGAAACGGAGCCGTCCCGCTACACCCGTTCGCTGTTTTACCGCATCAACGCAGACGGAACGCCGCTGCTGCGAAGCGCGAAGACGACCGGAATCAGCCAGGGAGGAACGTCGATTGCCGGGGCGAAATATGCCGTATCGTACAACCCGACAACGTATACCACCTATGCCTATTCCGGCCGCCAGACGAAGCCGACCTACCAGTACGTATTTCTGGAACCCGTCTCCGTGTCCGACCCGGATGTGTTTTCGTCCTATTTAAAAGAACCCGTTCTGTCCAAGCGCGCCGCGTACGCCGCCAAACTCAACAACTACGCGCAAGAGACGTACTACGAATACAACGAGTACGGGCATCTGGTCAAACAACTCGCGCCAGACGGCATCTTGACGACATGGACGTACGATCTGGAAAGCCAAGGGAGATTCCGCACCTTTTCCTTGCTGAAGGCGACGCGGACGCAAGCCACCGCCGCTTCCGGCGATCCGTATTACTCCAATCTGTCCTACGAGTACAACGATCAGTATTTGCTGCGAAAAGAAACCGAGATCTACTCGTATCCAGCGAATCTGGCGGGGTACAAAAGCCAGACGACAGAGCGCACCTACGAATACACGAACAAACAGCTTTACTCGGTCACGGAAAACTTCGGCGGCAAGACGAGAACGCAAACGTTTCCCGCCTACGACGCCTACGGCTTGCAGCCAACGCAAATCACGGTGGCCGGGGTCGAGCTGGAAAGCGGCAAGACCGACGTCCTGACCTTCTCGCTAGACATTGACGAGCAAAGCCAGGTCAAAAGCCAAACGTACCCGGACGGGGGCAAAGTCACCTACGACTACGACACGCTGGGCCGTCTCCTTTCCGAGAGCTATCGGAATCAGGGATCAACGCGCACGATTTCGTACACGTACCGTGATGGCGATGCCACGGGCACCAAGACAGCAGGGCCAGGGGTGGTCGAACGAACCTTGCCAGACTCGTCGCGGGTTATTACGTACTACACTCCGTATGGCGATATCGCCTACCAGGAGCAAAAGGGGAAAAACGGCGGCACGCGCCCGCTCGTGGAAAATGAGTTTACGCCAGACGGTTTGCAGGTCAGCCGCACGATTCCCTACGGAAACCAGGCCAAGAGCACCTCTTATGCTTACGATTGGGACGGCTTTGTCTACCAAACGACGAACGCTCTCGGAACGACCCGCTCCCATCGCAACAACGCCTACCGCGACGGCAGCAGCTACTTGCCGCGCCTGACCGAACAAACCGTGGCACCAAACGGCTACATCGTCACCACCTACCGCGACCTGTACGGCCGGGTAGAGAGCACCGAGGAAACGACACAACAAGACGGAAAGCGCCGCATTACGTATATCCAGACAGACCGTTTCGGAAAAGTCACGGACAAAGAAGTGACCGACGGCAGCACCTCCCAACGCTGGACCTTGCGCTACGATGCCAACGGCCAACTCGTTTACCTGCGCGACCCGGAGAACAACGTCAACGAATACGGCTACGACGGACTCGGCAACCTCGTCACCGTCGTCGAAAATGGCACGACCTCCGCCTTGTACACGTATAACGCGCTGTCCTGGAAACTATCCGAAAAGAACCCGGAAACTAAAGCCGAGCAGTACACCTACGACAAAAACGGCTCGGTGAAAACCTTCCAGGACAAAAACGGCGTCCTGTTCAGCTACCAATACTCGCCGTTTTACGAAATGACGAAAGTATCTGCTGGCAATGGCTTCTACGAAGAACGCACCTACGATCCGCTCGCTGGCTCGCTTTTGACGGAAACCAACAACTACGGCCAAACCGTCCGCTACAGCTACGACGAGTTCCGCCGCCTGAACAACCAGACGATGATGGGAAAAGACTAC
>NZ_RHHV01000038.1 GCF_003710905.1 Brevibacillus parabrevis | reverse complement strand
ACGGAATCACTATTGTTTTCTCTTCCTCCGGCTACTTAGATGTTTCAGTTCACCGGGTCTGCCTTCTCATCACCTATGTATTCAGTGAAGGATACCATCCCATTACAGATGGTGGGTTGCCCCATTCGGAGATCCCCGGATCAAAGCGTGCTTACCGCTCCCCGAGGCTTATCGCAGTTCGCTGCGTCCTTCTTCGGCTCCTAGCGCCAAGGCATCCACCGTGTGCCCTTAGTAACTTAACCACATTGGTTAGCACTAAAAAGTACTTACAGTTAATATCTTAGCAATATCATGCAGTATCCAGTTTTCAAGGAACAAAAAACTTCGTTTTTTGTTGACCGCAAGCGGTCGGATTGAAGTTTTATAAAAAGGATAGTCACTCATAAAGAGCAACTGCCTGGCGACGTCCTACTCTCCCGGCTCCCTGCGGAGCAAGTACCATTGGCGCTGGAGGGCTTAACGGCCGTGTTCGGTATGGGAACGGGTGTGTCCCCTCCGCCATCATCACCAGACATTGTTTCACTTCTCAAAAGTGACGAAGACTAATTTAACACATCTTCCTATTCACTTTCAAGTATTATTTTTTAAAAAAGTGGTGGAGCTGAACGGGATCGAACCGATGACCTCCTGCTTGCAAGGCAGGCGCTCTCCCAACTGAGCTACAGCCCCATGAGTTGCCTCAAAGGTAACGCTTTCACTTCCGAAGTGATCCCGAGCTTTCTCAGGTACTTCTCAGCAAAGGCAAGTATTCAAATGGTGGGCCTAGGCTGACTCGAACAGCCGACCTCACGCTTATCAGGCGTGCGCTCTAACCAACTGAGCTATAGGCCCGCAAAGGAGCAATACTCCTTCAAAACTGAACAGCGAATGTGCGTTGTGGTCATATCTCCATAGAAAGGA
>NZ_RHHV01000037.1 GCF_003710905.1 Brevibacillus parabrevis | reverse complement strand
CACAGCGCAAGCTGGTAAGACCCCTCATAGACGATGAGGTTGATAGGTTCGGTGTGGAAGCGCGGTAACGCGTGGAGCTGACGAATACTAATCGGTCGAGGACTTATCCACACATGCTTAGCAATCATGCGTATTCAGTTTTGAAGGAACAAGCAGAAAAGCTGTATTCCCGATTACTTTTGCGAGTAATGGAGAATGCAGCTTTTTTTGTATGAGAAAGAGGGTTACTCGTCATCGTTATCAAATGCACTGCCTTGCCAGGATGAAGAGTTATTTTGCCTGATCTGTTTCATAATAAACGTGGGATAAGCCGACTGATGATGTTCCAGAAAAAACTCAATGAGAAAACGTTCTGCCAGACCGTGTGACAAGACAAGCTCTCCCCACCACTCTGTTTCATATCTGCAAAGCATGCTCAACAAATACAGAAGCAGGTAATGGCTGGCCCAGTCAGGTAGAGGCAAAGAATCCGGAGAGCTATTCCAGAAGAAAAGACGGTGTTTATGCGAACGGAATAAAGGGTGTCGGTCCAGTTGCAGGAAGCTGGATCGAGGAAGGAGCAGCTGCTTGGAGTTCCCGTCTTGCCAGCGGAGTTCCAGTTGGAGATCGCCAGGTGAGACCCTGTTTATGTATTGGATAAAAGTCTGAGGAGAGTATGCCAAAGAGCCGTCTGTGATTTCGGGAAAAGCCACATGGAGCCACTGCTGCCTGTTAGAAGATTGGTTGGAAGCTTGTTTAGAAGGTGGCTCACATTCATGCCAGTCCAATTGCAGCCAGTGTTTTGGCTGTTCGGACAGTGTCGAGTAAGCATCACTGACCACGGGCATGGAAGAAAACAAGTCGTGCACCGAATAGCGATCCTGCATAGGGGAAAGATGAAACAGTTGCGCCAGCAAAGCGAAAAACCCTTCTTTTTGTGGGCGAACCTCATCTTCCAGTAGCAGGTACGTGTTTCTTTTCAGCTTTCGCGTAGTGACACCGTGCTGGAGCACTCGGCTGTTTTGCGGATACGATGGGTCGCGAGTCAAAAGCATTCCCTTTAACAGATGGGAGCATCCATAAAAGAGCAGCAACGGCTGGATGGACAGGTCTGCTTTTGCAGCAGTCGTATAATATTGCCTGGCTTGTTTCCACAAAAAGAGGAAGCGGGAGCTTTGGTGAAAGGCAAGACGCTCAGCATGCTCGAAGCCCATACCGTCGTAGCAGGCAGTCAAATATTTTCGGGCTGTTGGTTCTGTTTCAAAATAGCGGAACAGGTTCCATTCAGAGTTCATTGCAACCACCTTTCATTAACTTTCGTGATCTGATTATCCACACTCGTTATTTTTTTGATTTATCTGTCTAATACACTCTATACCCGAACGTTTTACACATTCCTTGACAGTAAATTATGCCGTTTGTTACACTGTCTTAAAATATTTGCCGAGAGGGGCTTTCTACTGTGCGGGAAGATAAATTTGTCAAAGAAGGACTAACATTTGATGACGTGCTGCTTATCCCAGCAAAATCCGAGGTTTTGCCAAGAGATGTCGATCTTCGGGTAAAGCTCAGCGAGACAGTTAGTCTGAACATTCCTTTGATCAGTGCCGGGATGGACACGGTAACAGAATCAGCACTCGCGATCGCGATGGCCCGCCAAGGCGGCATTGGCATCATCCATAAAAACATGACGATTGAGCAGCAGGCGAGCGAGGTAGATCGCGTAAAGCGCTCGGAAAGTGGCGTCATTACCAACCCGTTTTCTTTGAGCCAGGATCATACAGTAGCAGAAGCGGATGCTCTGATGGGCAAATACCGCATTTCCGGCGTGCCGATTGTCGATGAAGAAAAGCATCTTATCGGGATTTTGACCAACCGTGATCTGCGCTTTGTTCATGACTACTCGACACCAATCAAAGAAGTGATGACAAAAGACAATCTCGTGACTGCTTCTGTAGGAACAACGCTCCAGCAAGCAGAAGCGATTCTTCAAAAGCACAAGATTGAAAAGCTGCCACTGGTTGATGAAAACAATATTTTGCGCGGACTTATCACCATTAAAGATATCGAGAAGGCGATTCAATACCCGCAGGCAGCCAAGGACCCACAGGGACGCTTGCTGTGTGGCGCGGCGGTCGGTGTATCTGCTGATACGTTCGAGCGTGCAGCGGCGCTTGTACAGGCAGGTGTGGATGTCCTGGTGGTCGATACAGCACATGGACACTCCAAAGGTGTAATCGAAACCGTAAAAGCCATTCGCAAAGAGTATCCAAACTTGACGATCGTAGCGGGAAATGTTGCGACAGGACAAGCTACCCGCGATCTGATCGAAGCTGGCGCATCTGTTGTAAAAGTCGGTATCGGTCCGGGTTCCATTTGTACTACTCGCGTCGTAGCAGGTATCGGTGTACCGCAAATTACCGCGATTCACGATTGTGCCCAGGTAGCTCGCGAGTACAATATTCCAATTATTGCCGACGGCGGTATTAAATACTCCGGCGATTTGCCAAAAGCGATCGGCGCTGGCGCTTCTGCGATCATGATCGGCAGTCTGTTTGCCGGAACGGAAGAAAGCCCAGGCGAATTTGAGATTTTCCAAGGCCGCCGTTTCAAGGTATACCGCGGCATGGGCTCGATTGGCGCCATGAAAGCAGGAAGCAAAGACCGTTACTTCCAGGAGAACGAACAAAAGCTTGTTCCAGAAGGAATCGAGGGCCGCGTTCCTTACAAAGGGCCGTTGGCAGATGTGACCTACCAACTGATTGGCGGTTTGCGTGCAGGGATGGGTTACTGCGGAGCGAATACGATCGAGGACTTGATCCAGAACTCCCAGTTCGTCCGGATCACGGGAGCCGGCTTGCGTGAAAGCCATCCACATGACGTGCAAATTACCAAGGAGTCGCCGAACTACTCGATTTCTTAGTTTATAAGAAAATCCCCCCTTCTAGAAAGAAAGGGGGGTTATTTAATTTGTAGGCAAAAATTTAAAAACTGGTCGCAGTTAACGTACAGCTATCTTCTATAAATAGCGATTTCTCCGTCAGAGGCAATATTTCCTACTATCTTGAGGCGATAGTTCCCTGGGACGACAGATACTGGGTCGGTATAATCAGTATTGCCTTTTGGCGCAGTTAATCTTCCTAATTTAATTGTTTTCTCTACTTTTCCATTCTCGCTTAATTTTTCGATGTAAACTGTTACATCGCAGTTACTATTTGAAGCATCTAATCCAGCGTTAGCCTTTCCAAAGAGATGGAATGTGTCACGGCCAATATATGTACCTCCCTGTGTTACGCTGAAAGACCTCCAGTCAAGTTCAATGCTCATGGTACTAATATCCTTTTTAGTTTGCTGTTCCACTAGGGAATCGGTGTTCCTTTTTTCGACTGCGGCATGAGCAGAAACTGGATTCATAACAACCAAACCAAGAGCGAGTGAAGCAAAAGTGTATAAAACCTTATTCACGAGATAAGCCTCCTTAAATATTGAATATATTGCCATTTATACCATAATATAATTTAATTTCAATTATATTTTATATATCCAATCAATTACCTACTAATGAGTCTATTTGGACTTCAATGAGATCGTAATGGTATGTTAAACTTACACTTGGTGCTCAATTACCGTATGAATTTATGACAGAATTGGAGAGTGAGAAGAAACTATGAAGCGAACAATATGGAAAAAGCGACTGACAGGTCTGATCCTTTCTCTCGCAGTGTTTGCAACCGCAATGGGAGGAGCGGCGACGAAGGCCGATGCAGCACCTGCAGCCGATCTACAACTGGCAGCGAAATCTGCCATTCTATTAGAGGCATCAACAGGAAAAATATTGTACAGTATGAATCCAGATGCCTCACTGCCACCTGCCAGCATGAGTAAGATGATGGCGGAATACCTGGTGCAAGAAGCAATCAAGGAGAAGAAAATCAGCTGGGATGAGAAGGTGCCCGTAAGTGAGTATGCCTTCTATGTGGCAAGAATCTCCGATACGTCTGGCGTATACCTAAATCTAGGTGAGTCCTTCACAGTCAGAGAGCTGTACAATGCGATGGCTGTCGTTTCTGCTAATGACGCAACTGTACTGCTTGCTGAAAAGATTGCGGGCAGTGAAGCAAACTTCGTGCAGATGATGAACAAGAAGGCTGCAGAGTTTGGTATGAAAAACACGTCTTTCGTAACATCTAGCGGTTTGCCAGCCAACGAGTTGGGACCATATTCCGTTAAGACAGATCAAGTGGAAAACCTGATGTCTGCTCGCGATTCGGCCATCCTCGCTAGAAACCTGATTCGTGATTTCCCAGAAGCTTTGGAAGTATCCAAGATCCCACGGTTTACGTTTCGTCCCGGTTCTAAAAATGAGCTGAAAATGGCGAATAACAACTGGATGCTGCCTGATCTCCCGAATTACTATCAAGGTGTAGACGGATTAAAGACTGGTTATACCCAAGCAGCAGGCAATTGTTTTACTGGTACGGCCGTTCGTGATAACATGCGCTTGATTTCTGTTGTCATGGGAACAGACAGCAAAACAAAGCGCTTCGTAGAAACCAAAAAGCTTTACGACTACGGTTTCAGCAATTTCAAATTAACCAAGCAGTTGGACAAGAATGCTTCTGTAAAAGGCTTTGAAACTGCACCTGTAAAGAACGGGGTAGAACTGACAGTACCAGCAGTAACAGGCAGCGAAGTAAACGTACTGACCAAAATTGGCGGGGAAGCAAAATTCACCCCAACAGTTACCTTCCAAGACTTGAACGCGCCAATCAAGCAAGGCCAAGTAATCGGTAAGCTCGTACTGAAAGAAGAAGGGGCAAAAGACACCGATTACCTCCAGCCGGAAGACGCGGCAAAAGCAGGCGTGGATGTAGTGGCAAGCCAAGAGGTGGAAGAGGCGAGCTGGATTCGTTTGTTCTTCCGCAGCATCATTCAATTTTTCAGCAACTTGTTCAGTAGTGGAACAGGAAATTAAATAATAGTTGTTTTCCCCCTCATCTATCGTTTACAATGACGGTAACAAGGAACCATAACAGAGCATAACAGTTACGGTTCTGACTTCATGATGTAGGGGGAATTTTCATATGGTACAAGTAGGAACGTCCCGCGTAAAAAAAGGTATGGCTGAGATGCAAAAAGGCGGCGTTATCATGGACGTCGTAAATGCTGAGCAAGCAAAGATTGCTGAAGCTGCTGGCGCCGTAGCTGTTATGGCGCTGGAACGCGTACCTTCTGATATCCGTGCTGCTGGCGGAGTAGCCCGTATGGCTGATCTGGGCATTGTGGAGGAAGTTCTGAACGCTGTTTCTATCCCTGTTATGGCAAAAGCTCGTATCGGACATTTTGTCGAAGCCCGCGTATTGGAGTCAATGGGTGTAGATTACCTGGATGAAAGTGAAGTTTTGACCCCAGCCGATGATTTGTACCACATCAACAAAAAAGACTTCACTGTGCCGTTCGTATGTGGTGCGCGTGATCTGGGCGAAGCGCTTCGCCGCATCGGAGAAGGAGCTTCCATGATCCGCACAAAAGGTGAGCCAGGGACCGGGAACATCGTAGAGGCAGTTCGCCATATGCGCACGATGATGGCTCAAATCCGCAAAGTGCAGGCGATGTCTTACGATGAGCTGATGGCAGAAGCGAAAAATCTCGGTGCTCCATACGAACTGCTGGAACAAGTACATCAAACTGGCAAACTGCCTGTCGTGAACTTCGCGGCTGGTGGCGTAGCTACCCCGGCAGATGCGGCACTGATGATGCAATTGGGCTCTGACGGCGTATTCGTCGGCTCAGGTATTTTCAAATCGGAAAATCCGGAAAAATTCGCGCGGGCAATTGTCGAGGCAACTACCCACTACACAGATTACGAGCTGATCGCACGCGTATCAAAAGGCTTGGGCAGTGCGATGACGGGAATCGAAATTTCCAAAATTCGCGAAGCTGATCGCATGCAAGAGCGCGGCTGGTAAGGTGAGTCAAATGAAAATCGGTGTACTCGCGCTGCAAGGGGCTGTGGCAGAACACTTGCGCATGCTGGAGGAAGCAGGGGCGACAGCCGTTCCTGTCAAAAAAGCAGAGGAACTCGCAGACCTCGACGGATTGGTTCTCCCAGGCGGAGAGAGCACGACGATCAGCAAGCTGATGCATAAGTACGGATTCATGGATGCGCTTCGTGAGTTCGGAAGCGCCGGAAAGCCAATCTTCGGCACTTGCGCGGGAGCGATTCTCTTGGCCAAGCAGATTCAGGGGCAGGATGAATGCCATCTGGGGCTGATGGATATCAAGGTGGAGCGAAACGCGTTTGGTCGGCAAAAGGAAAGCTTCGAGGTGACAATGCCTGTAGCTGGTGTCGGTGCAGATTACCCGGCAGTGTTTATCCGCGCTCCTTACATCGTAGAAGTCGGAGAAAATGCTGAGGTGCTTGCCAAGTACGATGAAAAGATCGTCGTTGCCCGAAACGGTCACTACCTGGCGGCTGCTTTTCACCCGGAATTGACCGAAGATGCACGGCTACACAAATATTTCCTCGAAATGGTCAAAGAGTACAGAAGCTAAAGCCCACCAATAAACATCCTCGAAAGAAGATCGGCATGAACAAGATGCCGGTCTTTTTTTGTATGAAGATCATCGCGGAGTAGCCTTTACATACGTATAGAACCTGTAGTACAGTTAACAATAGAAGTATGCATGAATGAGAATGCGATGATGAGAACAAGTACCTCATGAAGAATCTGGTGCAGAGAGTCGGTGGTGGGTGCAAACCGATCCGGTCTGTGGGGGAATCCATCTCGGAGTGGCAAAGGAATGAACTTTGTCCGGAACCGTCCCGTTACGACGGATTGAGTGGATACATGTGCAGTCTTGGCGTGTATCAACGAGGGTGGCAACGCGGGTATACAACACTCGTCCCTTATGGGGACGGGTGTTTTTTGCATTTTATTATCGATTCGGAGGGATTCGAACATGTTGGACGTAAAAGTATTGCGTCAGGATTTGGAAGAAGTAAAACGCCGTTTGGCGCATCGCAACGAAGATATTTCCGCTCTGGATCAGTTTGCAGAAGTGGACGAAAAACGCCGTCAAGTCATTCAGGAAGCGGAAGCTCTGAAAAATAAACGCAACACGGTATCTGAGCAAGTAGCCGTCATGAAACGGAACAAAGAGAACGCCGACCATTTGATCGCGGAAATGAAAGAAGTAAACGAGCGCATCAAAGCGTTGGATGAGGAACTGCGTGGGCTGGATGAACAGCAGGAACTGATTTTGCTGAGCCTGCCTAACCTGCCACATGAAAGCACACCAATTGGTACTTCGGAAGATGACAACGTGGTGGCTTGGACGTGGGGCGAACCTCGCAACTTTGGTTTTGAGGCGAAACCACACTGGGAAGTGGCCAGCCAGGCTGGTATTCTCGATTTTGAAACGGCAGCGAAGGTAACCGGAAGCCGCTTTGTCTTTTACAAAGGACTGGGAGCGCGTCTGGAGCGGGCGTTGATGAACTTCATGATGGATCTCCATTCCAATGAACACGGATATGAAGAAGTCATCCCGCCATTCATCGTGAACCGCGCGAGCATGACCGGAACCGGACAATTGCCTAAGTTTGAAGAAGATGCTTTTAAACTGGAAGGTCCTGATTACTTCCTGATTCCTACCGCAGAGGTGCCAGTGACGAACATGCACCGCGACGAAATCATGGATGGAGCAGACTTGCCTAAATACTATACGGCATTCAGTGCTTGTTTCCGTTCGGAAGCAGGTTCGGCAGGGCGCGACACGCGCGGCCTGATTCGTCAGCACCAATTCAATAAAGTGGAGCTGGTGAAGTTCGTCAAACCGGAAGATTCCTACGATGAGCTGGATAAACTGGTGAAAAATGCGGAGAAGGTGTTGCAGCTGCTTGGACTGCCATACCGCGTGCTGAGTATGTGTACCGGAGATCTCGGATTTACTGCGGCGAAGAAATTTGACTTGGAAGTATGGATTCCAAGCTACAATACGTACCGGGAAATCTCGTCGTGCTCAAACTTCGAGGACTTTCAGGCTCGCCGTGCCAATATCCGTTTCCGCCGCGATACAAAATCGAAGCCGGAATTTGTGCACACTTTGAACGGATCGGGTCTTGCGATCGGCCGTACAGTAGCAGCCATTTTGGAGAACTACCAGGAACAAGACGGTTCCATCACCATTCCGGAAGTTTTGCGTCCGTATATGGGTGGGGTAGAAAAAATCTCCCCGAAATAAGCGCGCAAAGAACGCATAAAAGCATATGGAAAAGCAAAGCAGCCTTCTGATTCTAACGGGTCAGGGGCTGCTTTGTTTTTGCCAAAAAGAGCTGTAAATCAAGGACAAGGGCATGTTTTGATAAAATGTGTTCTAATACAGTGTGATTTTTTTGAAAATTGTGTTGCGCTGTATCAGTGTCTGTTATATAATAAAAACAAATTTAAAGAATATTGTTTTAATACAGATGTGGAGGGAAAGAAAATGGACTGCTATCGGTGTGAAGGAAACGGCGAACAAAATTGCCCAAGATGTGGAGGCGTTGGTCACGATGACAACGGAGCGGCTTGCCATCATTGTTTGGGAGATGGGCATGTGAGTTGCAGTCATTGCAGCGGCAGCGGATATCAGGATTAGATCATTTTTTTTGCGCCTACTGTACTATAATAACTTTTTAAAAACAAATCTGTATCATAATAATTCGGACGTTATCAAGGATGGTGACCAGTTTTGACTACGATTCCAACTAATCCATATCCGCTGGAGATTCAGATCACTGGCGAGATGCATTCCGGCTATCAGGATATCCTCACGCCAGAGGCGGTTCAATTTGTGATCAAGCTGGAACAAAAGTTTGGCGACAGAAGGCAACAACTGCTTGCCGATCGCAAGGAACGTCAGCTGAAAATTGATGCGGGACAACTGCCTGACTTTTTGCCGGAAACAGCAGAGATTCGCAACGGAGATTGGACGGTTGCTCCACTGCCGCATGATCTTTTGGATCGAAGAGTGGAGATCACCGGGCCATCTGGCGACCGCAAAATGGTGATCAACGCGCTGAACTCAGGCGCTCGCATGTTCATGGCGGATTTTGAAGATGCAAATTCGCCTACATGGGAAAACTCGATCCAGGGACAGATCAACATGAAGGACGCGGTTCGCCGCAACATATCATACACCAGCCCGGAAGGAAAACCGTACACCCTGAATGAGAAGACGGCTGTGTTGATCGTACGGCCGCGTGGCTGGCACCTCGATGAAAAACACATACTCCTTGACCAACAGCCGATTTCCGGCAGCTTGCTCGACTTTGGTCTTTATTTTTATCACAACGTCGATGCTTTGATCGCGAACAAGACGGCCCCGTATTTTTACTTGCCGAAGTTGGAAAGTCATCTGGAAGCGCGCCTCTGGAACGATGTGTTTGTTTTCGCTCAGGATGAACTGAATATTCCGCGAGGGACGATTCGCGCGACAGTGCTGATCGAAACGATTCTCGCTGCTTTTGAAATGGATGAAATTTTGTATGAGCTTCGCGAGCATAGTGCGGGATTGAATTGCGGGCGTTGGGATTACATTTTCAGCTACATTAAAAAGCTGCGCAATAACCCGGACGTCATTACTCCTGACCGGGCACAAGTGACGATGACGGTTCCGTTCATGAAAGCCTACACCACTTTGGCGGTGAAGACTTGCCACAAACGTCAGGCACCTTGCATTGGCGGAATGGCAGCGCAAATCCCGGTGAAAAACGACCCGGTCAAAAATGAAGAAGCGATTGCCAAAGTACGTGCCGACAAAGAGCGGGAAGCATACGACGGGCACGATGGTACATGGGTAGCTCATCCGGCATTGGTGCCAGTTGCCATGGAGGTTTTCAATCGTTTGATGAGAGAGCCGAACCAGATCTGGTATAAGCGCGAGGACGTGCAGGTGCAGGCAAGCGACCTTCTGGCTGTACCCGAAGGCACGATCACCGAGGAAGGCGTTCGTACCAACATCAGTGTCGGGTTGCAATATATCGAGGCATGGCTTCGTGGCTTTGGGGCTGTTCCGATCCACAATCTGATGGAGGACGCGGCGACGGCAGAAATCTCCCGTGCACAAGTATGGCACTGGATTCGTCATCGACATGGCGTTCTTCAGGATGGCAGAAAGATCACTGAAGGCTTGGTGAAACAGTGGCTGAGCGAAGAATTGCAGGCGTTGAAACAAGCGATTGGCCAGGAACGTTATGAAAACAGCAAATTTCAGGTCGCAGGCGAGCTTTTCTTGAGGCTGGTGACGGAAGACGATTTTGAAGATTTTCTGACTGTGCCGGGCTATCGCTATCTCTAAATAAAACAATAAAAATGGGTGGGGGAAACGAAAATGAGCAAACAAACAAAACAGGAAGCTATTCAACAGATCGAGCAAAGCTGGCAGGGCGAGCGTTTTCAAGGGATTACCCGGACGTACACGGCGGAAGACGTTTTCCGGCTGCGTGGTTCGGTTCAAATCGAGCACACACTGGCTCGTCTCGGAGCGGAGCGGCTGTGGAACCTGCTGAATACAGAGCATCATATCAAGGCGTTGGGGGCATTGACCGGGAATCAGGCGATTCAACAGGTAAAGGCCGGTTTGAAAGCCATCTACCTGAGCGGCTGGCAAGTAGCGGCTGACGCGAACCTTTCCGGACAAATGTATCCTGACCAAAGTCTTTACCCGGCGAATAGCGTTCCTCATGTTGTGAAAAGAATTAACCAGGCATTGCAGCGTGCTGACCAGATTGACCAGTCCGAAGGCGGCACAGATACGTATTGGTTTGCTCCGATTGTCGCTGACGCCGAAGCGGGCTTTGGTGGACCGCTGAACGTGTTTGAATTGATGAAAAGTATGATTGAAGCGGGGGCAGCAGGCGTGCATTTTGAAGATCAGCTGGCCTCTGAGAAAAAATGCGGACATATGGGCGGAAAAGTTTTGATCCCGACTCAGGCTGCTGTCCGCAATCTGATTTCGGCCCGCCTGGCAGCTGATGTCATGGGAGTACCGACTATCATTGTAGCTCGTACAGACGCTAACGGCGCTTTCCTGATCACTAGCGACGTTGACCCTCAAGACCAGCCGTTTTTGACAGGCGAACGGACGCCGGAAGGATTTTTCCGTCTGCGTGGCGGGTTGGATGCAGCGATTGCCCGTGGACTCGCCTATGCACCTTATGCCGATCTGATCTGGTGCGAAACGTCCGAGCCAAATCTGGACGAAGCACGCCGATTTGCCGAAGCGATTCATGCCCAGTATCCAGGCAAGCTGCTCGCTTACAACTGCTCGCCTTCGTTTAACTGGAAGAAAAAACTTGACGAGGACTCGATTGCACGCTTCCAGGAAGAGCTGGGCGAGATGGGCTACAAGTTCCAATTCGTGACGCTTGCGGGCTTCCATGCATTGAACTACGGCATGTTCGAGCTGGCACGTGGCTACCGCGATCGTGGAATGGCTGCTTACTCCGAATTGCAGCAAGCTGAGTTTGCCACAGAGGTGAACGGTTATACAGCTACTCGTCATCAGCGTGAAGTTGGTACCGGCTATTTCGATGAGATTGCACAAGTGATTGCAGGCGGAACTTCCTCGACCACAGCACTGACTGGTTCGACAGAAGAAGAGCAGTTTGCGCACCAGTAATCAATGAAACAAAAACGGACTAGGGGGAATGCCTCCTAGTCCTTCTTTTTTTGCCGATGGGTTTGTGTGCATCGCCATTCTATTTTAGGGTAAGCTGGATTTGCTGGTTGTTTTGACCTCCGCGCGACGAATTGCTTTGCCGCACGGACATTCCCCCTCCTGAGGATGGATTGGAGACTTCCAGTGCGATCCGGCTAGTTGTTTCGTTGAGGTGGATTTGCAGTGCTTCTGCGCTACCCGCTGGAATGAGCACTGTCTGATCGATGGGAGTGCCGTTTGTGTATGCGATGAGTGGTTCTTTTGTATCTGCGTCTTCCACCCTCAGGTTAAGGCTGCGATCGTTAGCGCTCCGGTTGTTAATCATGATGGTCAAAGAGGAATCGGTCCCTCTTCGCGACAGAACGAAGCGCGTTGTCGAGTAGTTGGAGGAATGGTTCGTCGATGCCATGTTTTGTCCCTCTCCTTCCTTAATACGGCTTCAATTGTTGGAATGATTGTTTTGCTGCAAAAGATTGAGGATGGTTTCGCGATTTTGCGTTTCTTTCTCCAGCAATTTCTGAAGCAAAGATTCGAATGAGCTGCCCCCTTCGATACAACCACAAGGAGAAGCGCTGCTTCCGCCTCCCTGGTTGGGTGGGCAAAAGCATTTGACTAACTGTAGCAATAACAGGAGCAGAACGGTGTTGTCGCTGAAGTTAATCAAAGTGCTGTTTCCTACCGTGAAGGAATTTCCGTTGGATATCGTATTGGCGGAGTTGTTGGCAGAGCTGGCGATCCCGTTTGCTGTGCTGGTCAGAGCGCTGTCGTGATTAAAAGTATTATTGGAAGTGCTCAGGTTGGCCGAGTCATTGCGGGCGCAGCTGGTAGAATCAAGGGTACTGTTGGCGTTGCTGTTGTTGTCATTTGTGGAAGAGTTATCTGCCGAACTGGTATTGGTCGTTGTGTTGTCGCCTGTAGTGGCTGTGGCATCGGTATCCGATGTATTGTCCGAGTCGCTGGTGCTTGTAGATGAATTGTCGCCCGTAGTGGAAGTGCTTGGCCCGGCGGAAGAGGTTGCATCGGTATCGGAAGAGTTGGTGGCATCGCTGTTGCTGGTGGACGAATTGTCGCCCGTAGTGGAGGTGCTTGGC
>NZ_RHHV01000036.1 GCF_003710905.1 Brevibacillus parabrevis | reverse complement strand
GTAGTCTTTTCCCATCATCGTTTGGTTGTTCAGGCGGCGGAACTCGTCGTAGCTGTAGCGGACGGTTTGGCCGTAGTTGTTGGTTTCCGTCAAAAGCAAGCCAGCGAGCGGATCGTAGGTGCGTTCTTCGTAGAAGCCATTGCCGGCGGACACTTTCGTCATTTCGTAAAACGGCGAGTATTGGTAGCTGAACAGGACGCCGTTTTTGTCCTGGAAGGTTTTGACCGAGCCGTTTTTGTCGTAGGTGTACTGCTCGGCTTTGGTTTCCGGGTTCTTTTCGGATAGTTTCCAGGACAGCGCGTTATACGTGTACACGGCGGAGGTCGTGCCATTTTCGACGACGGTGACGAGGTTGCCGAGTCCGTCGTAGCCGTATTCGTTGACGTTGTTCTCCGGGTCGCGCAGGTAGACGAGTTGGCCGTTGGCATCGTAGCGCAAGGTCCAGCGTTGGGAGGTGCTGCCGTCGGTTACTTCTTTGTCTGTCACTTTTCCGAAACGGTCTGTCTGGATATTCGTGACACGGCGCTTTCCGCCTTGCTGCTCGGTTTCCTCGGTGCTCTCTACCCGGCCGTACAGGTCGCGGTAGGTGGTGACGATGTAGCCGTTTGGTGCCACCGTTTGTTCGGTCAGGCGCGGCAAGTAGCTGCTGCCGTCGCGGTAGGCGTTGTTGCGATGGGAGCGGGTCGTTCCGAGAGCGTTCGTCGTTTGGTAGACAAAGCCGTCCCAATCGTAAGCATAAGAGGTGCTCTTGGCCTGATTTCCGTAGGGAATCGTGCGGCTGACCCGCAAACCGTCTGGCGTAAACTCGTTTTCTACGAGCGGACGTGTGCCGCCGTTTTTCCCCTTTTGCTCCTGGTAGGCGATATCGCCATACGGGGTGTACGACGAGTCTGGCAAGGTGCGTTCGACGATCCCTGGCCCCGCCGTCTTCGTGCCAGTGGCATCGCCATTATAATGAGTTCTTTTATGTGCCAATCTATCGCCTTGGAACTTCACCCAACATTACGAGTGAAAGGTCCGTATACTAGTAGTTGATCAGTACGTCACATTGAACTGTTTTTTTGAAACTACTTTTCGCATAGAGATACTGTTGTGATGATATCTATCATTGAGGGCTGACTTCCATATCGTAACAGCCCTTTATTATTCGGAATGGTTTACACGGATTTATGTGACATAGTAGCTTATTACTTTATATAACCCGCTATTTTAAGTAACGTAATATTTGCAGGAATAAGTAGTTCATGTCTCTGGGATTCTCCATCAACCGTGTCAGTAAAAAAACATGTTTCACAATGTCTATACAATCTCCCTCTCGTTATTGATATCAGCAAGGATTCTTAGATGATCACTATTACATTGTGGACATACTTCTGATGAAGTAAAAGTCATGATATCTTTTACTAAACTTGATAGTCTCCATAAAATTTCAAATTCCGACTTTGGTTTTCGAACCACGTAGTCTTCAACAATCGTTTTAAAGTCATCACCTGTAGAACCAATAACATACATTTCAGGAGAAATTGTAGTGACAAATTGAAAAAATGTTTTTTCATTCTCTGGAAATTTGCAACTACTATACCTTCCTTTCGAATCCAATAATTGGACAATTGCTTCTTGATTACTTTTTATTATTTCAACTAACCGACTTAAAAAACTCGCCAATTCTATATGCTCAATCTCCAAAAACAACTTCACCGCTTCTAACCATACAACGTGAATCGCCTTTTTTTATTCATAATCTACAGCCTTTCTTAGATAAATATATTAAAAGGGAGCAAATTAACGCCCCCATTTATAAATATGCTACTCGAATTCTATGCAACTCAAGCTATGTAAAACCTTGTTCCTTAGCCATTTGAACAATGTGATTTTTCCACTGGATTATTTCCCTTGCTCCAACAACATTAGCTACGTTTGATCCATCTGTGTAAATACTAAGAAACTAAAGCTTCCTCCATTTACTTGGCCCTCTGCCAAAGCACGCTCGATTGGGAACAGTAAAAGATGACTTCTGGTACAGATTATAGAAGTCATCTTTTTAACATTATTACTTAAGCACAATCTATACAGAATTTTTGACAGCCCCTGGTCCACCTAGATTAGCTACTCCTTCTTTAAATTTCAATTTAATCACTTAAAAAATTAAATTGTCTCTGATTATACAAAATTCTTGACAGACCTGATAATTTTATTCGCTTGTCCCTGTAACCATAATTTTAAAGTACTCCTCTAGAATATTATAAAAATTTACTCCTTCGTCCAATTCCACATTTTTCATCAATATTGGTTCGATTGATTCTGATTCTAGTAAGAAAACCTCAAAATGCATTTGTTTAGTACTCCATACAATTACTCGTCCAACACATAATGATGTCTCTTGATCAATTACAGTACTTGGATTAAGAGCGTGTGCTGGTGTATCCCATTGATAATTATACTCCGTCTTAATCCCCATTTTGTTCAACAGGCTCTCATTTTCTTGAACCCAACTTAAAAATAATTTATTCACGCTTATCCTTCCTTTTTTCTAATTTTATATTTTTTGCAGGAGGTAATTCAGTGCGTGGCATTTCTCTTTTTTCACGAAGCCTTGCCATTGTAGATGTTGGACCAACCATATAAAGCCATTTGTGGACTGTCAACACCAAACTAGACAGATTTCTTAAGTGCTTTCTGTTTGTAAACGAGTGGACTCAAATACCCCAATGTCGAGTGAATTCTTGTTTCGTTAAACCATTTCACGTATGCCCCTAGTTCCTGCTTCAACTGTGCGAGTGACCCAAATCTTCGATTCTTGACAAACTCGGTTTTAATCAGCTTAAAAGTTGCTTCTGCGACTGCATTGTCATAGGGGCAGCCTTTCATGCTTAGCGAGCGCTTGATGTTGAATGTACGGACGACGTCACCAATCGTACGGTTGGTAAACTCACTGCCTCGATCCGTGTGAAAGAGCTGAATTTGACGTAGGTCTCCTTTTACGCTTGCAAAAGCTTGGTAGACGAGCGCAGCATCTTTACTGGTTCCACAACTATACCCAATAATCTCCCGATTGAATAAGTCCACGAGCAGACAGATGTAGTGCCATTTGTTTGCGACTCGGACATACGTCAAATCACTCACAACCGCCTCTAGTGGTTCATCTTTTGTAAACTCGCGGTTCAGTTCATTCTGGATTGGTGAATCGTTACACGGTGACTTATGCGGTTTATACTGGGAAACCGTATACGCCGATACAAGACCATTCTTTTTCATCAAGCGTCCAATCCGTCGTCTGGAAACGATCCATCCTTCTTTTTGTAGGGTTGCCTTGATCTTTCTGGTTCCATACACGCGCTGATTCTCATCAAAAATATGGATGATTGCTTGCTCCACCTCATCATCGATAGATGGCTGCTGGCTACTTTCATAATAGTAGGTACTCCGATTCACCTTGAGGATGGTGCACATGGCAGACAC
>NZ_RHHV01000035.1 GCF_003710905.1 Brevibacillus parabrevis | reverse complement strand
ACCGACGCTCACGTTTCCCCATGACATTCTCTCCGTTCCATGTCGATTTGATTTCAATCTACTAGACCCTAAGAGAATTGTCCAATTCACTGTAGCCGATCCAAGTCGGTTCATTCGGCACTGGGGGGTTACTTCAAATGTCCTCCTTTTTCTATAGAACTATAAAGCATCGTTCAGGACTGAGTAGACACTAAGATATGAAGACCCTAGATGATGTTTGTAATCACCTAGGGTCTACTATTTCTTAAATGTTAACTTCTATTCCTCGTATCGTTGCTTACTGAATCGAGTTATCCAACCGTCTTCTGTATACAATTCGCCTGCCAAACCATCACTTACATCTCTAATACTTTCAACCTGTTCATCATCGCTAATTACTTTGATAACTATTCCTTCTTCTTGTTCAAGCGTGCAAAGTAGATGGTGTAATGTTGTATCTACAATTTTAGGAATTATCCATTTAAGCAACTCAACTGAAGCTGGGTTTTCTTCAATGATTTTATTGTAAACCATTTGTGCTCTGGGGCTTTTCATCCCTCCTGTAATAATTCTATCCCAGTCATCAATTGCTTCATCACGTACCTTTTGCATCAATACTTCTCCAAAGTAATCCAAGGGTCGCTTACTCATATCAACTTTCCTTTCTGTATTTTGTCAGTCATACCAAGGGATTCTTGTTGGGTTTCGAACAAGCTGTTCTCGTAAATTGAGCAAGGACTGCGTAACAAGATATCTTGCTTCATCTCTGGATGCTCCCCCTGCTTTTAACGCTTCTACTGCAATTCTTGTGTGCTCAAACAATGTGTTCGGTCTACCACTTTCTTTAAGTTCCTTGAAGAGACGACGTTGTGCTGTAGTCATATCTTGATGACTCCACCCTCGTTCTTTCATAAATGATTGGCTTATAGCAAATCCCTCTTCTGGACTATACGTTGCATGTCCTTTAAATCCAGCCTTCGCATGAACATGATGCCCACCAACATCTTTATATTTTCCGAGTTGCTTTGCGATATCCTTACGCAATTGATTACTTAGTGCTTTTCCAGCATTAGTCATCAGACTGTCAAGTGATGACATTAACTGGATATTATATACCACTTTATCAATTTCATTGGCAACACTATACATGTACTGGTCTCTGAGATAATCAGCAGACATTTCAGCAATTACTTTTGTATGAGCGTCCCCATTCTCCCACATCTTAGTAAAAACTCTAATTTGGTCTTGAATGTTGGAAGGTAATAACTCGTCTCCTTGTTTCCAGTGCCCCGTTGGGTCAACATACCTCAACGGATTATTCTCCACATACGTATACCGATTCAAACTAAGCGGATTATCCACTTGCCCCTTATACGTATCCTCCGATATAAACCTCCCCATCTTCGGATCATAATACCGCGCCCGCAAGTAGTAAAAACCGCTCTCCTTGTCGTACATC
>NZ_RHHV01000034.1 GCF_003710905.1 Brevibacillus parabrevis | reverse complement strand
GTGGTTAAGTTACTAAGGGCACACGGTGGATGCCTTGGCGCTAGGAGCCGAAGAAGGACGCAGCGAACTGCGATAAGCCTCGGGGAGCGGTAAGCACGCTTTGATCCGGGGATCTCCGAATGGGGCAACCCACCATCTGTAATGGGATGGTATCCTTCACTGAATACATAGGTGATGAGAAGGCAGACCCGGTGAACTGAAACATCTAAGTAGCCGGAGGAAGAGAAAACAATAGTGATTCCGTCAGTAGTGGCGAGCGAACGCGGAAGAGCCTAAACCGTCGGGTTTACCCGGCGGGGTTGTGGGGCGTCTCACACGGAGTTACAAAAGACTCTTGTAGATGAACAGTTTGGGAAGACTGACCAAAGAGCGTGACAGTCGCGTAATCCAAACAAGAGTCTCTCCGAGACCAACCCCGAGTAGCGCGGGACACGTGAAATCCCGTGTGAATCTGGCAGGACCATCTGCTAAGGCTAAATACTACCTAGCGACCGATAGTGAACCAGTACCGTGAGGGAAAGGTGAAAAGCACCCCGGGAGGGGAGTGAAATAGTACCTGAAACCGTGTGCTTACAAATAGTCGGAGCCCGTTAAAAGGGTGACGGCGTGCCTTTTGTAGAATGAACCGGCGAGTTACGGTAGCGTGCGAGGTTAAGTTGAAGAGACGGAGCCGCAGCGAAAGCGAGTCTGAATAGGGCGATAGTACGCTGCCGTAGACCCGAAACCGTGTGATCTAGCCATGTCCAGGGTGAAGGTAGGGTAACACCTACTGGAGGCCCGAACCCACGCACGTTGAAAAGTGCGGGGATGAGGTGTGGCTAGCGGTGAAATTCCAATCGAACTCGGAGATAGCTGGTTCTCCCCGAAATAGCTTTAGGGCTAGCCTCGGAATTAGAGTCTTGGAGGTAGAGCACTGATTGGGCTAGGGGCCCTCATCGGGTTACCGAACTCAGTCAAACTCCGAATGCCAATGACTTATGTCCGGGAGTCAGACGGTGAGTGCTAAGATCCATCGTCAAAAGGGAAACAGCCCAGACCATCAGCTAAGGTCCCCAAGTATACGTTAAGTGGGAAACGATGTGGAGTTGCCCAGACAACCAGGATGTTGGCTTAGAAGCAGCCACCATTTAAAGAGTGCGTAATAGCTCACTGGTCGAGTGACTCTGCGCGGAAAATGTAACGGGGCTAAACGTATCACCGAAGCTATGGCAGTCCTTACGGACTGGGTAGGGGAGCGTTCCAAGCAGCAGGGAAGCCGTACTGGAAAGAGCGGTGGAGCGCTTGGAAGTGAGAATGCCGGTGTAAGTAGCGAAAAGACAAGTGAGAATCTTGTCCACCGAAAGCCTAAGGTTTCCTGGGGAAGGCTCGTCCTCCCAGGGTTAGTCGGGACCTAAGCTGAGGCCGAAAGGCGTAGGCGATGGACAACAGGTTGATATTCCTGTACCACCTCTGTTCCGCTTGAGCAATGGCGTGACGCAGGAGGATAGGGTGAGCGGCCTACTGGATGGCCGTCCAAGCAGTAAGTGTGGTGTGTAGGCAAATCCGCACACCGTCAAGCACAAGCTGTGATGGCGAGGGAAATTTTAGTACCGAAGTCCCTGATTTCACACTGCCAAGAAAAGCGTCTAGCGAGGAACAAGGTGCCCGTACCGCAAACCGACACAGGTAGGCGAGGAGAGAATCCTAAGGTGCGCGGGATAACTCTTGCTAAGGAACTCGGCAAAATGGCCCCGTAACTTCGGGAGAAGGGGCGCCTCGGTAGGGTTAATAGCCCGAGGGGGCCGCAGTGAAAAGGCCCAAGCGACTGTTTAGCAAAAACACAGGTCTCTGCGAAGCCGCAAGGCGAAGTATAGGGGCTGACGCCTGCCCGGTGCTGGAAGGTTAAGGGGATGAGTTAGCGCAAGCGAAGCTTTGAACCGAAGCCCCAGTAAACGGCGGCCGTAACTATAACGGTCCTAAGGTAGCGAAATTCCTTGTCGGGTAAGTTCCGACCCGCACGAAAGGCGTAACGACTTGGGCGCTGTCTCGGCAAGAGACCCGGTGAAATCATAATACCTGTGAAGATGCAGGTTACCCGCGACAAGACGGAAAGACCCCATGGAGCTTTACTGTAGCCTGGTATTGGAACTTTGTGCATCATGTACAGGATAGGTGGGAAGCTGAGAAGCAGGGGCGCCAGCCTCTGTGGAGCTGTCGGTGGGATACCACCCTTGATGTACGGAGTTTCTAACTCGTCGCCCTCATCGGGCGAGAGGACCATGCCAGGTGGGCAGTTTGACTGGGGCGGTCGCCTCCTAAAAGGTAACGGAGGCGCCCAAAGGTTCCCTCAGAATGGTCGGAAATCATTCGTAGAGTGTAAAGGCAGAAGGGAGCTTGACTGCGAGACCTACAAGTCGAGCAGGGACGAAAGTCGGGCTTAGTGATCCGGTGGTTCCGCATGGAAGGGCCATCGCTCAACGGATAAAAGCTACCCTGGGGATAACAGGCTTATCTCCCCCAAGAGTCCACATCGACGGGGAGGTTTGGCACCTCGATGTCGGCTCATCGCATCCTGGGGCTGAAGTAGGTCCCAAGGGTTGGGCTGTTCGCCCATTAAAGCGGTACGCGAGCTGGGTTCAGAACGTCGTGAGACAGTTCGGTCCCTATCTGTCGCGGGCGTAGGAAGTTTGAGGAGAGCTGTCCTTAGTACGAGAGGACCGGGATGGACGCACCGCTGGTGCACCAGTTGTCACGCCAGTGGCACAGCTGGGTAGCTATGTGCGGACGGGATAAGCGCTGAAAGCATCTAAGCGTGAAGCCCCCTCCAAGATGAGACTTCCCACAGCGCAAGCTGGTAAGACCCCTCATAGACGATGAGGTTGATAGGTTCGGTGTGGAAGCGCGGTAACGCGTGGAGCTGACGAATACTAATCGGTCGAGGACTTATCCACACATGCTTAGCAATCATGCGTATTCAGTTTTGAAGGAACAAGCAGAAAAGCTGTATTCCCGATTACTTTTGCGAGTAATGGAGAATGCAGCTTTTTGTATGAGAAAACCGTGTAGGTAATCTACACGGTTTTTTTGTTGTTTCTTTTTTTGTCCCAGTTCTCTCC
>NZ_RHHV01000033.1 GCF_003710905.1 Brevibacillus parabrevis | reverse complement strand
CGGCGTCCTGTTCAGCTACCAATACTCGCCGTTTTACGAAATGACGAACGTATCAGCTGGCCATGGCTTCTACGGAGAACGCACCTACGTTCCGATCGCTGGCTGGCTTTAGACGGAACCCAACAACTAGGACAAAACCGACCGCGACAGCTACGACGAGTTCCGCCGCCTGAACAACCAGACGATGATGGGAAAAGACTACCAGCTCGTACACGCCGATCAGGACGATGCCATCGACGCCCTGATTTACCCGTCTCGCAGCGCGGTATCCGGCTCGGCCCCTTCCATGCGGGTCGATTACAGCTACGACAGCGCCGACCGTCTGAGCAGCGTGACCATCCCAAGCGTCGGCACCACGACCTACACGTACGACATCAAGAGCAGCGGCGAAACCAACACCGTTTCGTACCCCGGCCAACCGAACGCGATGCAGAAAACGATGAGCTCCTTTGCGGAGATTACCGGGATCAATCACGCGGACGGCTGGAGCGAAACGAACGGCTACGATTTGTTTGGCAACATCACGAGTCAAAAGCGCGGAGGAGCCATCTACGGCACATTCGCCTACGACAAGCTGTCCCGGATCAAGGAAGAAACCATCCAGGGCAACACCCGCCAGTACGCCTACGACCGCCGCGGCAACCGCCAAGCGTATGCCAACGCACCAGCAGACTCGACGCGCTCGTACGAACTGAAACATGACTTGTTCAACCGCCTGACCGAATACAAAGACGACAAAGGAACCACGACCTACACGTACTACCCGGGCGGCCTGCGTGCCACGAAGCAACAGACTGGAGCCGTAACCGACACCACCCACTACGTGTACCTGAACGGACAAGTGATTGAGGAACTAACCCAAGACGGCCGCGTCAAGGCCCGCAACGTCTTCGGTAACCAACTGATCTGGCGCAAGGACTACACGACCAATCAAGAAGGCACTTACTACTACAATAGCCACGGCGATGTGGTGAAGATCAAGGGGCCAAGCGGAAATGCCCTAAATACGTATGAATATGACATCTGGGGTAACCTGATTGCGGACAAAGTCAAGGAAACGATGCCAAACCCGTTTGCGTATGCGGGGGAGATGTACGACAAGGAGAGCGGGTTTTACTACCTGCGGGCGCGGTACTATGATCCGAGGATGGGAAGGTTTATTTCGGAGGATACGGTTAAGGGACAGGTTGACAATCCGCTTAGTTTGAATCGGTATACGTATGTGAGTAATAATCCGTTAAAATATGTTGATCCAAGTGGACATATCAATGTAGGAGTTGGTGAAGGAAATTCTGGAACCTATTATTATTTTGATAATGAGGGAGTCCGGAGAATACATGGAACAAAGGGAATTGATTGGAATTATTACCGAGAGTGGTTTGATAAAGACCAAGGGGGTATGCACGACGCTCTTAGAGGTACCAATAAGACCAAGAATTATATAGCTGCGAAAGTAACTTGGGATTGGGCAATGGAAAATAATATTCCAATGGATGGTGGTGGAATTAGTTTTTCAGGCAAATTGAGTGGTACTAAATTGAGTACAACAAACACGGTCACTAATACGAAAGGTACTACTATTCAAGGTAATTTCATGCCTGAAAATTATACAGGAAAGAATTTACCTTCCTTTGTTTCACCTGGCACCAACTTTTTGCCTAAATATGATTCAAACGGCGTCTTGAAACAGGTGAAATTTTATGATCAGTATGGTAGAGAGGCAGGATGGGTAGATTTAACTAATCATAATCGTCCTAATGATCATACTGCTCCACATTGGCACAAGGTTGATTATAATAGTAAGACCCCTGAAAATGGTATTCAGATTAATTATCGTAATGATCCTAATCCACCTAAAGATTGGATGAATATTGTTAATTTACTTATTGATAAATAATAGTTAAATTGAAAGGAGTCAACACTTTGTTACGGTATTTTTATAATTATCCGAACAATAACAGCTCATTTCTGATAAAATTAGCATCAATAATAAACATAGAAATTAATAATGAAAAGATATGGGCAGTAGGTTCTTTAGTGCTTACTCCAAAGTTTCATGGAGATTATCCACCAGCAAAAGAAGCTAAGTTCGATGAAATTGCACACAGTTTTGCAAAAAAAGTTGAAAAGGAAGGGATTGTGTACGCTTCGTTTGATGAAATACAACAAATCTTACAGGATACACAATATGTAAGGGAAGGGGTTTTTATTTGTCTTCCTCGATTAGTAGACAGAAGCTTTCAGTTTTTCCCTTTAGCTGATGTAGAAGACGTAGAGGAAATACAGCACCCTCTTGCGTTGGTAGAAATAAGGGTTATAGACGGAGATATTTTTGAAGTTTTGATTAAAGATCTGTCGTTTGAAGAAGAAATTAGAAACAAAATAGATAAACTAATTGAAAATTAATTTTTCCGTGCCCCAAGCGAGTAACCAACTACTCGTCTGGGGTTTCTTTTTTGCTTTACGTTCGAAGTTGCCCCGCCACTGTTTGCACAACGCAACGGTAAGGAACTAGCAGAAAAGAGAGGGATTAGCATAGGAAAAATAGTGTGACGGAGCATCTGATACATCATCAATATCACAGTTATGTGACTTACAATTGGTACATTTAGTGGGTGATCGTATATATAGGGGAAAGGTAACACCTGGTACATGGCAAAGGTACAGGGTTCCCGCCACCATGATTTTAAACCGTAAAGCCTTGTGTGGGGGAAGTGCTATGTCTAGTTTATGCTTCTAAATGGACAGTAGGATAGCTCCGACCTATGAGGAATATCCAAGCTGTATGATTTACTATGTCCATGCCGAACGGAACTCTAAAAAGCAAATAGACTAAGCTTGTACACAGTTATAGATTCATCAGCAGTTGAGCTATCACTATCCAAGCTATAAGCAGTTTTTCTCACAGGTTCATGGGAAAACTGCTCTAGCATTTTGGGAGAAGTACCCTTCCCCCCGCCATCTAAAAGATGTAACCGTTGATGAGCTTGCCCTATTCTTAAAAGTGCAGAGCAACTACAATTTGTCGACCACAAAAGCCGAACAAATCATAAATCTTGTCCGAGAGGACGGAGACACCAGTTGTGATTTTCAAGAGAATAGGGATTTTATCGTTCAGAGCATTGTACGGAGTTTTCGATTCAATCTTGATGAATTAGAAAAGATTGAAAGTGAAATCAGTGGTCTTATGAAAGGGTTAGGCTATCAACTAGAAACCATGACTGGAATTGAAGTCGTAACAGCGGCGGAGCTTGTTGCTGAAATCGGAGATATTCACCGATTCCCCACCCCTGATAAACTAGCACGATTCGCAGGAATCGCACCGATCTTCGCTGGTTCGGGTGGAAAGGGTAGGAACCATAAGAGCAAGCAAGGAAACCGAGTCCTACATGAAATTATCAAGAACCTTGCCGTAAGGCAGGTAGCAGTGACGAAGGGCAAAAAAGAACCTAGAAATCCTTACTTCTACAACTACTATGAGAAGAAAATGGCGGGAGGTAAGACCAAACAACAAGCTCTCGTTTGCATTATGCGGAAGCAAGTAAAACGACCTGTTCAACCGCCTGACCGAATACAAGGACGACAAAGGAACCACGACTTACACGTACTACCCGGGCGGCCTGCGTGCCACCAAACAGCAAACCGGAGCCGTAACCGACACCACCCACTACGTGTACCTGAACGGCCAAGTGATTGAGGAACTAACCCAAGACGGCCGCGTCAAAGCCCGCAATGTCTTCGGCAACCAACTGATCTGGCGTAAAGACTACACGACGAACCAGGAAGGCACTTACTACTACAACAGCCACGGCGATGTCGTGAAGATCAAGGGGCCAAGCGGCAACGTCCTGAATACGTATGAGTACGACATCTGGGGCAACCTGCTCGCGGACAAGGTCAAGGAAACGATGCCCAACCCGTTTGCGTATGCGGGGGAGATGTACGACAAGGAGAGCGGGTTTTACTACCTGCGGGCGCGGTACTATGATCCGAAGATGGGGAGGTTTATTTCGGAGGATACGGTTAAGGGGCAAGTGGATAATCCGCTTAGTTTGAATCGGTATACGTATACACATAATAATCCGTTGAAATTTGTTGATCCAACTGGGCATGATATTGGGTTAGCTGAAGGTAATGGTGGATGGAATCAAGCAAAAATGACCCTTCTCTATAATAATGTTGTTCAAGGGAAAATTGCTTACGATACTCTTCCAAAAGACCAGCAAGCAATGCTGAAATCGTTTAGTGATAATCTTAAGAAAAATGCTTTTAAAGAATATAATCCTATCACGGAATTTACACAGGGGTTCGCTGCTGGATTTTTGGCTACTGTAGAGGTTGTAGAAGTTGTATATACTGCAAGAGGGTATATAGCGTATAGATCTACTAAAGGAACAAATGCCTCATCACAGGGGTCATTAACGATAGTCGAGGCTAAAGGAGTAACCTTCTCAGCAAGTGAAAAGAATGCAGCTAAATACATGCAAAGTCTAGGTAATAATGTTACTTTGAGAGCACCTTCTGGCACTAGAGCTGGTGGCGGGACATCAGATCTTGTTGTAAATGGTGTAAATTATGATGTATACACTCCAACCACTGCAAATGTAAGCCGAATTATCTCTGCAATAGCCAAAAAGAATTCACAAACTTCTGGGGTAGTATTAGACTTGTCTCAAACAACTGTCACGGCCGAGCAATTAGGAGATGTGCTAGCGAGAGTTAGGGGAACAGGTGCGACTAATATTATTGATATTGTCATTATGAAATAGGAGGGACTGTATGCCTAAGATGAAGTGTAGGTGTGGGGATGTATTAAGTTACGGAGAAATACCATGTCCAATAGAACATTTATTTATTTCTGACACAGACTTTGATAAGTTTGTGGGAAAAATTGAAGCCGAGAACTTATATAGTACCATGAAAAGTTTTCTCAAATGTCCAAACTGCAATAGACTATGGATATTTTGGAATGGATTTGAAGAAGAGCCTACCGAATATATTCAAGCACAATAATTGGAATTCACTTACCTTAGAGGAACTCTAAACGAGTAACCACCTACTCGTCTGGGGTTTCTTTTTTTCATAAATGATGTAAAAAACTCTTGTTTTAAAATGCAAATTTATAGTATCATCAATTCAAGGAATTCAAACTATAAATTTATAGTATTCCTGCTTCATAAGAAAGGTGTGTAACCATGTTTAACCCCGAAACAAAAACAGCCTTTCTTCAAGGATATAAAGAAAATACCCAAAAAGCTTATTCAAGAGTCTTCAACCTAACAATGAAGTTCGAAGTGGAAAAGGATAAGGATTTGCTTCACTTTACATTGGATGAGATTGAAACTGCCCTACACAGCTTCCATGCTTCTACAGGAGACTCTCTTAATACGGCTGGGAGAACGATATCTGCTTACTTGAATTGGGCAAGGGCAGAGGGGCTTAGAGAGGACACCAATCCACTGGAGTCCGTTTCAAAAGAATGGTTTAAGAACATGGTAGTGAACACCCATCAGCATTTCATTACGAAGCAAGAAATCGATGCAATCATTGAACAATGTAATAATGATCAGGATTCAGTGATTCTCTCTTTGCTATTTGAAGGTGCGGGTGGAAGAGAGGTAAGTGAACTACGCAATCTAAAACGTGAACAAGTCAATGATGAGAAACGAACAGTGATATTGATTAACGATAAAGATGAAACAAGAGAAATTCCTATATCCGAACAGTGTCTGAAATTAATACATGGGGCAATCAAGCAAAAGGATTATCTGAAAGGGAATGGGGAGATGAGACGAGATCATCTCAAAGAAACAAGTGAATTGATTGAAACAGGCTATGTAATCAGGCCAGCCAAGACAAGAAATGTTCATATGGAACAAGTCAGTCCTCATCTGATTTATGGGAGATTACATGCATTAGAAGAATACTTTGGTTTGGACAATTTACGAGTGAAAACGATTCAACGTAGCGGGATGATTTGGATGGGAAAGCAACTCCTTGAACGGGATGGAGTGCTTGAAAAAGAACAGTATTTTGAAATATGTGAGCGATTCGGGGTAAACAAAGTAAAGAATGGAAACAAGATGGAGTATTTGTGGTGGGGAATGCAAGACTTTATTAATCCAGAAATGATCGCAAGATTATATAAATGAAACTTCTAGAGAGGATTAAATTCCTCTTGAGAAGTTTCACAATAAAAATAAAAATTTATTGTAAATCGATGGAGGAGGTGATCAAACGTATAAGTCGCTATCTTTTGTTATAACAGTCCAAATCATATTCAATATATTAAAATTTATAGTAAAAGGAGAGAATATTATTGTTTGATTCCATCAAAATGAAAGTAAGTTCCGTATTTATTCAACCTGAAATATTACGACAATATAAAAGAGAATTGTCCAATTCAGTGTAGCCGATCCAAGGATAGTGAAGGCTCGGATTTGTTTTACTTCCGAGTTATGACCCCGAAGAGGTTGTTGGTTATTCTGAAAGAAGAAAAAATACTAGATGGAAGGGCTATACTCATTATTAACGAATTTAATGAGTCTCTAGTGGAGAAGGAAATCAACAAGATATTAGAAGATTGCGTTCGTCCTTCATGGGTTGAAGTGGCAAAGGCCATTAATCGTCATTTAAATTGGGAGTATGATAATAGTCAATACAAAACACTTGATGAAGCTTCATCATTATTTTGAATAATATGGGGGGAAGTATGAAACTGCTGATAGAATCTCCGTATGGAGTAATTGAAAATTTCCAAGAAGTAGGTAGTGTAAATGAGATTGTTTACTTTTTGAATTGTTTTGTTAATGACAATCAGAAACTTCTATTTGCATTTTCTGGTGATTTAAACTCAATTGATTCAGCTATTCACAAAAAATTAGTTTTTGACAGAACAGCATATATTAACAATGAGTGGGTACTCCCTTGGGATCCTCCAAAAAAAAGACTGCCTAATACGCATTGGATTTGTCCGATTGGAAAAGAAGAAGTAATAGAAGCAATCAAAATGAATCAGCTATTTTTGTGTGTAATAGTAGATAAACAAGGCACATTTCAAGAGTATTCATATGTATTACGACATATTGAAGAAGATACTAGCTTTTCCTTGTGTTTCACAGAGAAACGAGAAGGTGATTTTCAGAGAAATGTGTTACCTAAGATCAAACAATTTTTAAAATAATATTTTTGACACTACTTACCCCAACCGAGCCACAATCTAATAAATAAAAAGGTGAGTAATGAATGTATACAGATTTTGAATTTAATTTAGATGAAAAAGGATAGGGATTTTGCAACGAGATTGTAAACGTTATGGTAGATCAGTTTCAAATTACGGAAGAAGAAGCTGTCGGCAGAATTAATATGCATTGGAGTAATACTGAGATAATGGGTGGATGTTGTATGGTTTATCATGAATCACCAGAGTTTTGGGCGTACGAAATATACTTCGGCTCTAATTCGCGTTGGTGGGCAAGGAAAGGTGATCCAGAGTTAAAGCCTAAACCATTCTCATTATAATTACGATACGGAAAACGCTATTATTAAAGAAATTGAAAATCAAAAATTTGAAAGTGGAAATTGGTAATCATCCTTGTCCGTATCCGCTTTGCTGTTTGCGGTAGTTTGACGATCTCATTTTACGCCCAACCAACGAAATTCTTGCCAGGGATTGTATGGTAATGGCCATACAGCGAACGGTTAGCTTGGTTAGTGAGAATTACAGCTTTGAATCTGGCAGGATGAACGGAATGAGACAACTGGCTGTGAATGCTAACCTAACTGTTGACCACCTGAGCACCAGTTTCCTCTATCTTGGAGTTTCTGAGACAACAACAAGTTTATGGGAGGTACCCCATCCAGTGCAGAATGAGCAAGGTCAAATGCCCAAAGATAAAACAAAACCTGTAGCAATTAATATGAACCCTGGCGATCTTCCAAGGTACGAGGTTACTTTAAATCAAAATGACGGGTTAGTTTTTGAATATGGGCATAATCCAAGGGAAGCTGAGGAATCAATATGTCCTTTAGGAGGAAGTTAAATGGAGGCAATATTACTTGCTCCAATCATGTTAGGATTGATAATTCTCTATATCACAACTCCTTTTTTCAAGAGTAGAGTAACAGGTAAACTATGGCTGATCATTGGTGGATTAAGCACATTACTTCTCCTATCACTTGAAGGAGTAAAGCTGGTAGTGTTTCCTTTTCCTGCTTTAATGATAGGGATTGGGATTTTGCTATTGTTAAAAAAGAACAGAGTTGCATATTTGTGTTGGCTCATTATTTTTTTATGGTTTAGTAGTTTGTATACCCTTTTGTTGGGAATTCCAGGAGCATTGCTGCTAATAGTAGGGCTGACTTGGAGCATCTATATAAGAAAGCGTTTTGAGGCAATTTAAGTAGGAGTCAGACTTAATAACAAATATCAGTATTATGTGGCCTATTCCGACTTGGACCGCGAGGAGGAATGGGTTTTTGTGCAGAATATTTTGAGAGAAGGCTTCAATTAAACATGCTTCAAAAGTAGCTAATGCAACTAAAAATGACTATTTCATGTTGACTTGCAATATCATAAAAATCAGATGAAAGTGAACAGGTGTTTCAAATAATGAAAATAAGTAATTACAAGGGTTTTTTAGTAATTAATGATTATCATGAAATTATTGATTATGAAGTTGAATACAAGGTATTAAATTGTTTTTTGGAAGAAGGGGATATGTTTCTATTTAACGGAGGAGTGATTGCAAGTTGCCATAATTGTAACCAATTTATTAGAGATAGATTAGTAATTGAAGATAATGAATGGATAGATTTCTTCCCTCCCGATGAAGATTGCGATCTTGCATCAAAAACAGCATGGTATTATGCAATTAGCAAAGACGAAGTCATTCAAGCTTTACGATACAATGGGCTTTTTTCATGTGTGGTTTTAAAGAAAGGAAGAAATTTATCCGAGCGTTCGTTTGAATTATTTCATCTTGAAGAAGATCTTGGTAGCAGTTTATATATCCGGGAAAGTACACCTGGAAAATTTGTAAATATGGTTTTGCCCAGGATTAAGGAAATCATTTCGGTTAATTAGGAAAATATTGTTAGGATTTTTATCCCTATTCGAACTGGTCAAGTCCCTTTTTGATAGACACTGAAAAAAGACCTAGGCTACAAGCTGGCGTCGGTCCTCAACCGGCGTCAGCTTGTTCCATTTCCTTTGTGGTCGCTTGTTATTGTAGAAAATGAATGAATACTTCTACTCTCCGGTGTGGCTCGTCCAATGTTCGTATCCCCTGGAGATAGAGAGCTTCTATCTTGAGATGAGAGAGAAGAAGCTTTCCGTCGAGGTACTGTCATGACAATTGCCTCGACGTGATATGCTGATTCGGGAGCCAACCTTTGGCAGCATGTCGTGCTACGTGAAAGCTCGGAATGTTTCTGGCAACCAACTGATCTGGCGCAAACACTACGACAAATTTGAAAAATTCCTCCTACTACAATAGCTACGTTGATGTGGTGAAATCCAGGGCCAAGCGGAACCTTGTTTATAGGCCCTAAACAAGCAGGCTTTAAAACAATTTTAGGATGAAATACTTATGGCAAAAGGAAGTTTTCATAGAAATTCAATTCCGCAAGGTGCGCTAGTGGGGTATATTCCATGATAAATAATAAGAGTGAGCAATTTGAAAGGGGTTATCGGTGAGGGGGAAATGTAATTACTGCATTCCTCGAAGGTGAGAGCGTTTGCCCTAAGATGATCAATTTTTTAGAGTTCACCCCCAATCTGCATTAGCGGGGGAGTTATACGATAAGGAAAGCGGGCTTTTACTGTCGGAAGCAGTTCAAAATGCATGTACATAAAGCGACAATGCAATCCATTTTAATATAGAGGAAAAGGCTGAAGGAGTGATAACATAACGGTGCAGTACTCCTGGAGAATAACAAAATACAATCCATCTAACCGCGACAGAAACGGAAGTTATTTAATTGAAGAATGGACTTCCGTTAGCGATATTGGCAATGTTTATCATGGAAGAGAATTAACGATCCACGACTACTTAAAAACAGAAGAACAATATGTCTCTGCGATAGAAATGATTATGAAAGATTTACAGATACAACAGTTACAAGTAATCAATTTAGAGAGACATGATCTGAACTTTCATTTTGATAAGCATCGTTCCATTTATACGGCCGAGATGGTTGCATTATTTCATAATCTTTTGGAAGGTGACATAGTAAGCGGGAAAAATCTAAGAAATCTATGCAAACTTATATTAAGGGAGGAGCTTTGGTGCAAGCTTATATCTGATAAGAAAATGTTTGTTCATTTTGGCTTTGAGTATTACATGTACATTGGATGCTCCGTTAACTGCAGCGACACCATAAAAGAGATTATTGGAAAAGGGCTGTTTGCTGAGCTTCTTAAATCACCTTATCTTGACGATGAAGAGTAAAGTATGTGGAGCTGTTGAGGAATAAGAAATCGGGCGTATAAATAGATGCTGGGAATATACCATGAGTTTCCATAATATGGAACGAAGACGATCTTCTCAAGAAACGACTTATGGTAAGAAAAACAAGGTGAACAATAAAGCCACTTCTATACTCAAGAGCCGCCTGCCGAGCAAAGATCAGACTAATTGCAGGGAAAAAGAAAATGAAAGCAAGCGGTGAGAGGAAATTCTTGATAACAAATTTTTACTATGGATTGCAGAAAAGAAGGGTGACTTTCAACGACTAGGTTTTGAAGTTGAAATTGATAAATCACGTGGTGAGCAAGAACAGTTCATAGATCATGCTCAAAGAATATATTTGGAGAATGATTATTATGCAAGTACGATATGTGTTTGGAGATCAGGGATGATGGAGGCACTAATCGTTGATGCGAATACGCTAGAAACAGTCATCCATGATTATAAAGATGGTTTGGACGAAGAGGTTGACTTTAATAAAATTGTCCCACCATATATTCACTATATGTTGAAAAATTAGGACACCATTGGTTGGTGGGGATTGTCTCAGGCTAAAAAACGGGAACCACAGCTAATTGATTCAGTCCTAAAAGGAACTTTCCCATACGAAGAAACGCGAGGAAATGCATGCAGAATAGAAGTCGGGACAGAGAAAACGAGAGTCGTCAATTATTTATTCGAACATCTGGAAGACGAAGCGGACGTAGAGTACACCATTGAAACAACAGAATTGAAGCAATTAATAGAGGCATGGGTTGTTGAACTGGAAGAGTTTAGGGCGCAAGCCAAGTAGAGAACAAAATGTCGATTCCTGTAGAAAAACATCTTTTGAAAATCCTAAGCAGATAACTTACAATATTACCAACATTAGGTATCGAGGCATAAGGAACACTAGGCATCTGGACCCGGAGATTGTGCGTTTCAAGCGACATGCCGTGGGGATGCATTCCTCGAACATCAATGGCTGGGCTGCCCTATCGAACGTACCAAACGGAATGTTTATCAGGTAAAAGGCTCATTCGGTTCGTGAATGGCCTTTTTCTTTTGCCAACTTTTTTCCCACTATGCCGGATGAGGAGGCGGTGCTCCCGAGAACGGGAAAAGCGAGATTTTGCAGAAAGGGTGAGACAAAATGCGTTCGAGGTACAAAACGCTCATCATGAGCGGAGCTTTAGCGGCTATTTTCTTTCATTTTCATTCTCCAGTAGTAACGTTTGGGTCTGTTGCCTACGCAGCCGGAAATACCCAGACGAAAGCGGCTCCGGCCAAAACGTCAGACAAAACAGCAGCAACGTACGACATCCCGGATGTGATTCAGCGAACATCACCGAGTGTGGTGGCGATCATCGGGAAGCCGACGGAGCAAGCAAATTCGACTAACCGTTTCAACCTTGCGCACGGAACAGGCGTGATCGTGAAGGCGGACGGCTGGATCGTGACCAATGCGCATGTGGTCAAAAATATGTCCAATTTGACGGTCGTAACGCTCGACGGCAAGCAATACAGTGGCAAAGTGACCAATATGGACGAGGAGAGCGACCTGGCGCTGGTCAAGATTGCAGCGACGGGGCTTGCCCCGGCGAAATTCGCAACGAACTACGCGATGAAGATGGGCGAGACGGTGGTGGCGATCGGGACGCCGATTTCCTTTTCGTTGCGCAACTCGGCGACGTCTGGGATTATCAGCGGGGTGAATCGCTCCGTCAACTCTACCTACCGACTGATTCAGACAGATGCTGCGGTCAATCCCGGCAACAGCGGCGGTCCGCTCGTGAACATGAAGGGCGAGGTCGTGGGCATCAATTCGCTCAAATTTGCTTCTATCGGGGTGGACAACTTGAGCTTCGCAATTCCGGCGGATACGGTGCAATACGTGCTGCATCACTTTTTTACATACGGAAAAGTAAAGCGACCGTATTTCGGAGCGGAGCTGGAGGAGAGTTGGGCTGCTGTCGTCGGTTTGCCGACAAAGGAGCCGCTGCGCGTCGTGCGGGTGGAGCCAGGCTCGCCAGCTGCGGCAGCGGGCATCGGACCGGGGGATGTCATTTACTCGATCAACAATCAGTCGATTACAACCATCGTTGATTTCAATGAGTTGCTGAAAAAATATTTGCCCGGACAAAAGGTCGAGATCATGACCCAATCGAACGGGGATTTGATCAAAAAGAACGTCACGTTTGCAGAAACGAAAAAATAACAAATAAAGTGAGGGCCAATTATGTTGCGTGGATGGAAAAAAATGACGGCGGTATCGTTCGTTCTCGTGCCTCTTTTGCTGAATAACGGTCTGGTGCATGCTGCTGACACGGCAGGGGGCAGCGTGAATGTCCGGCTGAAAGTAGGGCAGGAGAGCGTAACGATCAATGGAGCTGCATCGACAATCGAGAAGCCGTATGTAGTAGGCGGCACGACGATGATCCCGCTCAGCATCATTACAAATGCGTTTGGCGCGACTTTGCAATGGGACAACCAGACGCAGACAATTGAACTGACGGCGGGAGAGCAGACGATTTCACTGAAGGCAGGCGACAAAAACGCCAAGCTGAACGGCCAACCGATCGTACTTTCGGTGGCACCCGAACTGAAAAACGGGAAGACGATGGTGCCGGTGACGCTCGTTACGCAGTTTTTAGGTGCGAATGTGAGCGAGAACAAGCAGACGGGAGAGGTCACGATTACGGGCGCGTCCACACAAGGTACTGCTGCGTCCAACAGTTCGCTTGATTCCGACCACGGAAAGACCAAGGTCGGCGACAGCTACTATGGCTGGTCGATGAAGTATCCGACAGAGCTGATCTTGGGCTACCAGAGCTACAAGGGCAATTACGCGAGCTTCCATGACAGCAAGGAGACGTTTTGGCTGAACGTGCAGGTGTACGAAGATCAGCCGGAAAACTTGTCCAACGATGGGCTGGTCAAGTTTTTGGCCGAGAATCAGTACGGTATGATTTTGTCCAAAGAGTATGTCGAGAAAGATGGCCTTTCCTATGCACGAGTAGTTTCGCGGGATGAAGAAGATTATATGGCAGAAAGCCGCGCTTACCGAAAAGGCGACAAAGTGTACGAGATCACACTGAGTGTTTCCAACGAAGCGGACTTCAACAATCCAGCGAAATACAAAGGTTACAAAGACATGCTGGACAGCTTCACGGCCCATTTTGACAAACAGGATAAGTCCATCAAAGATTTGTCCAACGTCGAGAATGGCTACCGCTGGTTCGACTACAAAGATTTTGGCTTGAAAATCAAAGTGCCCGCTGTTTGGGAAAAAGTAGGCGGCGATAGCGGGGCAGCTTTCAGCAATGACGACGGCGATCAGTGGATGCAGCTCAGCGTGACCTCGGCGACTGAAAACGACAAGCTCGACGACTGGGTAGCCAAGCATGAACGAATGTATCGCGAGATGTATGCCGAGAGTGCACTTGACGTCGATAAAAACGCAACGACTACCACAATCGCTGGCGTGACGGCGCGGGAGCGGAACTACGGCACCTTTGATGGCGAAAACAAATACCAGGAGCGCCACATCTTTTTCATCAAAGGAAAATACAAGTTCCACTTGCAGCTCGCGTTCAACAAAACGGCCGATCCGGCTAAAACGCTGGAGATGATCAACACCATCAGCCGTTCGCTGTCGATCGATGAACAAAAAATGAACCAGTCGCTTGGCTTCATTCAGGATGACATTTTGCTCGACAAAAACAAGATGGCGACGATCAAGGACAGCAAGTACAAGTACGCGATCGACATCCCCGAGTATTGGCAAGAGGACGTGGTCGATAGCCGCAGCTTGATCGGCAAGTCGTACTTGTTTGAAGGCGGCGCGTTTACTCTGTTTGTATTCAAGGACAGCTACTCCGAGGTAGAAAAAAGCTTCACGTCAATCTTCAAAATGCAAACGAGCGGCAGTGAGAAGACCTCGCTGGTGGAAAACAAGCCAGTGACCGTACATGGCGAGTCTGGCAGGAAATTTGTGATCAAGGGAGAAGAAGAGGGCATCAGGTATGAGCGGACAGCGTACCTTTTCCCGAAAGGCAAGTATTCCTACTATATTTCCTGGTCGATTCGCGATGCTTACAGTACGGCTGCTACCAAGGAGCGGATGGAGAAGGTATTAAATTCGTTTAAAGTAATCGAATAAAGACAGCTTTGATCCGTCATCCAGCAGAGGCACTTGCGTTTGATGACGGATGGAGGAATCCCAAAAGTCCCTGGTTTTTGTGCCAGGGACTTTTCTTGTAGAGCAATGAATGCAAAATGAAAGCTTCAATTTAATTGATAATCAACACTCGCTCAAGCTTGAAGTATTGTATGGTTAAAAGACCTATCCCAAGAAAGAGCAGCAGTCCAAAACTCAGCAAGAAAATAATCATTAGCTTCTTCACAATAAATCCTCCGATAATAAGACGAGGAGTGTTCAAAAATTCACAAAAGCGCAATCGATTAGCGGACCTATCTTTAATCGGTCTCAAGTACATATTGCATGATCAATCTGGTTCCATCAAAAACGTAGATTCTTTTGCAGTCCGGACAACGCCATACATCATATTCAGGATCAGGAAAGTCATCACCCGTGATAAAACTCTTTTCATATAATTGCTCCCACTGTTTATCAGTGAATACTTTCAATTGTATGTCATTGGGGCATAGAGAGTTGGAAAGGGTTTTTCCACATTTGCATCCATACTTGGCCATATAAGTCCTCCTTGGGAGTTTTACTCCCTAAATTATACCATTTGGAAAAGAGATTTTAATAGGCTAGTTACGTGCTGTTAAACCAATCTAGCAACTTCTGAAAAATTCATCCTCAGGTGCACCCATTTCAATTACCCCAGTAACCGGACATGCATCAAATCTTGAATGCATGGTTTTGGATTGTCAACACCTAACTG
>NZ_RHHV01000032.1 GCF_003710905.1 Brevibacillus parabrevis | reverse complement strand
TAATTTAGTGTAGCCGATCCATTTCTTCTTTTTTATTCATGAACATCCGCTGTAAAAGATGACGATATTACCAGATGGACTGGGGGGTGGAGAAAAAAACACCCTCGGTTGTCCCGAGGGTGGAGCGAAGCTATACCTATCACAACATTAACTAAATCACCCCACCATCCTCCCCCAAAGCCGTCACCGTAAACGCCTCCCCTTGCTTCACGGGAATCTGTGCATACCACAATCGAAACGGGATCAGCTCACTGTCGATAATCTCCGCTTGAATCTCTTTTCCAGTCTTGTCGCTCACGACGACGAGGCTGTCGATGGCGGGATCGAGAATGACGCCGAACAGCATTGGGAACGGGGAGTCGAACGGGTTTTCTTTTCCGTTGGCGACGTATTGGGTGGAAAAGGCAGGATCGTACAGCGACATTTCGGAATCGGCGGGAATGGCGTGACTGCCGCCATTGCCCCATTTCCAGCCAAGAATCGTTTTCTTGGCAAATTCGGCGTGGATCTGGCCATCCTCATGAACGAGGAAGAACAAAGTACCTTTATCCGTGCTTGCTTCGTGCAACACGGTGCCGACTTCTTCTCTCATCTGTTCAATGGCTTGCAACGGAGTGGGGGAAGAATCGTCGGTCAAAAAATAACTCGTGGCAAAAAGGGCGAGCAAACAGAAAAAGAGGGCAATTCGTGTCATAGTTCACTCTCCTGTAAGGATTTTTCCATGACAGACAGCATTGTTCCCGTCTTATTTTACCAATAAATCAACATATAATCCATAGCTTATATGTGTGACAACTGCCTGAATCGGATTTCCCGTTTCCTTTTCAGCCGAAACAATCCTATAATAGAGAAGAATGCTTGTACGAGGAGAAGTTTTTATGAGCGACAAACACGAACCGAAAACGAACAACAAATGGGTCATCTTGGGCTTTGTCGGCTGTGTTCTTGCCTGTGCCGTGTCGATGGTGATCTTCATTTACGTCATGAGAAGCTGACTTGGGGTGCATGCCAAAAACCGCTCATTGTAATGAGAGCGGTTTTTTGGCGTTTGAGGAGCACTTACGGCTGGATGGCTTTCAGCTTTTGCTCGATTTCTTCCCACGAAAGCTGGTTGAACTCGGAAAAGCCGACGCCTTGCAAGGCGATTGTTTTGCCCTGGTACAAGGGATATACGCCTTGCCACAGTCCTGAGAGAGAGTAAAGGGAGGAGGAACCTTTTACTTTGCGCAAAAAGACCAGGTAGTTGCCTTCGCCAAGCGGTCCCGTGTAGGTGAGGTTCAGCTGGCTGGAAGCGTCGGGCAACGGCTCCACTCCTGTGCTGAGTACCGTCACCAAGCGCGACGAGGAGCCTTTGAACACTTTTTTCACTTGCAAAGTTTGCGTGTAGTTGACGATTTTGCCCTGGCTGATGGTCCGGCCTGTCGGGTATGCTTTGTGGGCGCTGTCGATCCAGCCGATGAGGATGAGGTCGCTTTGGCTGACGAGCTCTTTGGCACTGGACAGAGCAGTCGTCGGGACGTGAAGCTGACCGATGCTCGTCTCGGCGGAAACAGGCAGAATGACGGCGCACAGCAAAATGATGAGGATTAGCAGGCGATATCGCATGGACAAGTTCTCCTCGCTCGTTGTAGTCATGTCGATAGTATGGTCGAGGGAATCACGCTTCATCCGCGAGCGTAATAGTAGGATAGTAATGTTTAGAAAAATCTAAATAAATGCTATGATTGGCTCATCCTTTGGATTTCTCGCAAAAGGTCAAGACTAAGACGAGGAGGGTCACATGAATCAGTTGGTTGTCTTTCGACGCGTCTGTACCTGTTTTCTTTTGCTTCTGCTTGTGTTGCAGTTTGCCGTGTCACCTGCTTTTGCCAGAGAGGACATCGGCACGAGGGACGCACTCACGGACCGCATCGAGAAATACTTGACCGATTTGAAAAACGATGAGAACAGCATGGGGATGTATGCGGGGATTGCCGTCTACGATTTGACGGACAAAACGTATTTGTATCGGCACAACGCCGAGCGAAACTATATTCCCGCCTCGAACATGAAGCTGTTTACCACAGTCGCTGCGCTGGATAAGCTGGGGCCGGACTATCAGTGGCGGACAGACGTCTTTTTGCAAGGAAAAGTAAATGCCGCCGGGGTTTTAGCGGGCGATCTGGTGCTAAAAGGCAACGGCGATCCGACCTTGATGCCAGCGGATTTGCAACAGCTGGCTGCTGCGGTCAAAGAAGCAGGTGTCAAACGGATCGACGGCGACCTGCTGCTGGACGAAAGCTATTTTGACGATACCCGGCTTGGCGTTAGCTGGATGTGGGATGACGAGCCGTATGGCTACAGTGCCCAGCTCAGCGCGCTTTCGGTGCATAAAAATTTTGTGACGATCGCGATTTCGCCGGGGAAGGCTGCCAATACACCGCCGACAATGGCGATGGAACCGGCTACTACATATGTGAAGATCAACAACCAGGTGCAGACCGTTGCAGGAGCGGAGACAGACATCACCGTCGAGCGCCCGCGCGGAAAAAACGAGATTTTGCTGACAGGAACAATCGGGGTGAGCGCCAAGCCGTATGAGGAAGATGTGTCGCTGGAAGACCCGGCATTGTTTGTGGGAGACATCTGGAAGCAGCAATTGCTCGCCCAAGGGATCGGTTTCAGTCCTTCCACGCAAATCAAAAAGACGAGCGTGACATCCGGCGTGCCGTTCCGCACGCATCTTTCCATGCCGCTCGGCGAGGTCGTCGTGGAATTGAACAAGCAAAGCGACAACTTTTACGCCGAGATGCTGCTGAAAACATTGGGGGCGACGGAAAAAGGAACAGGAAGCGCAGAAGCGGGCAGCGAAGCCGTTGCGGACGTCATGAAGCGGGCTGGCATTGACACGGGCTTTCGGCAGGTAGATGGCTCGGGATTGTCGCGCTTTGACTTGGTCACCGCAGAGCAAATCGTCAAGCTGCTTGATTTTGCCCAGCAGCAGACGTATGGCGTCGAGCTGGAAAAATCGTTGCCAGTTGCAGGCGTAGACGGCACGTTGAAAAACCGCATGCTTACGACAGACGCGGAAAAAAACTTGATGGCGAAAACAGGCTCTATGGGTGGAGTCAACAGCTTGTCTGGCTACGTCACGGCGAAAAACGGGCACAAGCTGGCCTTTTCCATCCTGATCAACGGGATTTACAAGTCGAAATACGCGCGCGATCTGCAAGACTTCGTAGGCACACTGTTGGCCTCCTACCCGCAGATTACTGCTCCGGAAGGCTATGTACCTGCCCGCGAAAAGGTCTATCCGCTTTCCGTGCTGCTTGATCCGTTGTTTGCACAGCCGCAAGCAGTCGGGGTAACGGCAGGTGTCATCGTCAAGTCGCTGGACAAAACGGGAGACGCAGCCATTTTGTACGAAAAGGATGCGGACGCGCTGCTCACACCCGCCTCCAATCTCAAGCTGCTGACGACGGCCGCAGCGCTGTCCCAGCTCGGGGAGAATTACGTCTACAAAACCGAGCTGTACGGGGATGCGCCTGTAACAAAAAACGGAGTCCAGCAAGGCAATCTGTACCTCAAAGGCTACGGCGATCCGACCATTTCTACCGAAAACGCTTTGCAAGTGCAGGAAGGCGTCACGATAGAGAAAATCGCAGCGTGGATCAAGCAGCAAGGAATCAGGCAAGTCACCGGAAATCTCGTGCTGGACGAAAGCTTTTTTGACAAGGAACGGCTCGGCCTTGGCTGGGCATGGGATGACGAAAGCTACTACTACAACCCGACACTCGGGGCATTGGCGCTGAATCGCGGGACGGTCATGGTCGAATATAAGCCTGCGAAACAAGCGGGCGAGGCTGTCGCGTTCAACCTGTTGCCGAAAACGAACTACGTCACGATTGTCAACGAATCGAAAACAGTAGAGGCCGGGCAGGAAAATACGTTTGCCATCCTGCGCGACCGCGGAACGAATACGATTCGGCTGACCGGAAATCTTCCGCTCGATCATCCTGGCGACTACGAGCGCGTACCTGTAGAGGAACCGGCCAAGTACGCGGGAACCGTTTTGCAGGAAGCGATGGCAAGCCAAGGCATTCAGTTCGCTCCGGGCAGCCAGCTGATCGTGCAAACTGTCCCGCCATCCGCTGTCAAATGGCATGAATTTACTTCGCTGCCGCTGAAAGATATCGTCGCCTATTTGAATAAAAAGAGCGACAACTTTTACGCGGAAATGCTGCTGAAGACGATCGGAGCCGTGAAAAAAGGAACCGGAAGTGCCGCAGCAGGAGCGGAAGTCGTGCAAGAAACAGTCGCGTCGTTTGGGGGCAAAACGAATTTTGACATGGTCGACGGTTCAGGCTTAACCCGCTACAACCTGATTTCGGCGCGTCACCTTGCTTCCGTGCTGGAAGGGATGGCGAAGCAAACGTCTTTTGCCGCTTTTGACGCGTCGCTGCCGATCGCGGGCGTGGACGGCACGCTGAAAAACAGGCTGACCGATCTGGCTGCTGCCAAAACGATTCATGCCAAAACCGGATCAATGACGGGTGCGAACAGCTTGTCGGGCTATTTGACCACGCAAAGCGGGGAGAGGCTCGTCGTTTCCATCATCATGAACGGCTATGTGGAGGATGAAGATTTCTTTATGGAACTGCAAGACCGGATCATGTCGATTGTCGCAGCGTACGAATAAGCTGGCAGGCAGATGGAGAAGCCCTTTGGACAAAAGCGGGCTTCTCTTTTTTATGGGTGGCCGCGTGCAGGTGGCTTTTCGTCCAGGTTTGGGTCAATGCCAGTGACGGTCGCTCGGCTGGTTTCATATCTATATCCAGATGCAGAACGCGACAAAAACGAAGAGATCGGGGAGGGGAAGCGAAGTTGAACCCTACACGCTTTCATTGGCAGGGGTTGGAGCAAGTCGCTGCACACATCCTTTCTCGCGCGGGTGTCAGGGAAAAGGATGCACGAATGGTAGCCGAATCGCTTGTCCATGCGGATTTGCGCGGGATCGAGTCCCATGGGCTGTCGCGGCTGCCGATTTACGTGCAGAGGATCGAGGCGGGGCTGATCGAGCTTTCGCTGCCACCTGAGCCGGTCACCAGGCAGGGAGCGACCTCTCTTATCGATGGCAAAAATCAGCTTGGAGCGGTCGTCGGGATGGCTGCTCTGGAAGAAGCGATGGAACTGGCACGGCAAAACGGGATCGGATTTGTCGGCGTACGGCACTCCAATCACTTCGGTTCCTGTTCGTACTACGCCGAGAAGGCTATTGCCGCAGGCATGATTTTGCTCGTCCTCTCGAATGCCCCTTCCGCGATGGCGCCAACGGGAGGGATTCAGCCGTTTTTCGGAACGAATCCGATCGCGATCGGCATTCCTGCGGGCGAGGAACCTGCCTACTTGCTGGACATGGCGACAAGTGTTGCGGCGCGCGGCAAGATTGCTCTGGCAGCCAAAACAGGGACGACGATCCCGCAAGACTGGGCCATAGACGCGGACGGCTTGCCAACGCATGACCCACATAAAGCGTTGCTCGGCTCTCTTTTGCCGATCGGCGGGGCAAAAGGCTACGGGCTTTCGATGTTCATCGATATTTTATGCGGGCTGCTGACCGGAGCTGCGGCTGGAGCCAGTGTCAAAAGCTTGTACGACAACTGGCATGATCCGCAAAACATCGGACACGTCTTTTTGTGCATCGATGTGCAGCGCTTTTTGCCTGTGGACGCATTTTTGCAAAAGATGGACGAATATATCCGGGAGATCAAAAAAGTTCCGCGTGCAGCCCACGTGGCGGAAATCTTGATTCCGGGAGAAATCGAGCAGAGAAAGATGGCAGCGCATAAGCAGGATGGCATTCCTTTGACGCAGACGGTGGTGGAGGATCTCAACAAGTTGTGTTCCGGCTACGGAATCGATCTGGCGCAAGCAGTCTATCGGGTGTGAGCAAAGCTTTCGCTGTCCAGTGGTTTCCGGGACATTCTCTCGCACATAGACTGATGTCAGCGGTTTGAAAAGGAGTGAACATCCGATGCAACGCCACATGTGCAAAGGCAAAATCCACAGGGCGACAGTGACGCAAGCCGAGCTTGACTACGTCGGCAGCATTACGATTGATTTAACCCTGATGAAAGCGGCTGACATCAAGCCTTACGAAATTGTGCAAATCACCAGCTTGCGGAACGCGACGCGCTGGAAAACATACGCCCTGCCAGCAGCGGAAGGAAGCGGCAAAATCTGTTTGAACGGCCCGCCTGCCCATCTGTTTTCCCCCGGCGACATCGTCATCATTTTAAGCATGGGCATGTTCGAGGAGAGCGAATGCGACCAGCTGGTGCCGAAGGTCGTGTTTGTGGATGAACAAAATCGCATTACGAAAGTCGAAGAGCACCATCTCATTACGAATGGAGAGACATTGCCATAAAAGCGCCAAACGTAGGAAAATGGGGCAAGCACCAGCACATGGTTCAGGATGAGTTCCTGCGTGAGCATTTGCCCAGAACCCGGCTGTTTTCTCCCGAAGCGTTATGGGAGTACGCAGCGGACTACAAGCGTGTCATGCTGAAGCCGTCCGGGGGAGGCGGCGGGGCCGGGATTATCCAGCTGACCGATTTGGGAGACGACCGTTATTTGATTCATAGCGGCAAGCACCGCCGGACAGTCGAAGGCAAGGAAAAGGCTGTCCAATATGCGAAATCATTGTTTCGCCCGAAAACGTATCTGCTTCAACCGCGCATTCCGCTTGGGCGCATCAACGGAAAGCCGTTTGATGTCCGCGTGATGATCCAGCGCAAAGGGAAACACTCTCCCTGGGTGATTACCGGATGGGTAGCCAAACTCGCCGGGCCGGGCTTCGTCGTGACGAACGTCGCCCGCAGCCGCGGAAAAGTGCTGCCGCTTCGCACGGCGATCAAGCAGTCGAACATTGCAGCGAATCTGAATCTGCTCGGAGAAATTCGGCAAGTGTCCATGGCGGTAGCCAAACGGTTGGGAACGGCGTACCCGACGTTGCGGGAGATCGGCCTGGACATGGGGATCGACATTCACGGCAAGCCGTGGATCATCGAAGCGAATTTTCGCCCGTCGCTATCTTTGTTCCAGCAGCTTCAGGATCAGACTTTTTACAGGCGTATTTTGGCGATGCGGAAGCGTTGAGTGCGTGGAGCGCGTTGAAAAGCAAAGAGAACCGCTTGCTGCGACGGCCGAAAAAGCCTGAGGGCAAGCGGTTCTCTTTTTTCAAAAGGCTTTCATGTGGATTCTTGGTAACAAGTATTTGTCGTTCGATGAGAAAGGTTTCTGCTGTATAACGGATCAGATGAGAAAAGGGGGGATAAATCGTCCATCAACATCGGTGAATCCGTATTCCCGGGCAAGATCACCAACTTGCAGGACCAGTCCGTTTTTAAGCTTCACTTCGCCATCCCCTGCCAGGGCAGACACAGCGCGCCCAATATAATGCGGCGACTCCGTATGTTTAAGAGCTTCCACTTCCTTCCAATGATTTTCGTCTGTATTGAAATTTCTTAATACCAGTTCTGTTCTCATCCAACCAGGGGAGACCGCTACCGCCGTTATTTTCGTGTTTTTGAGATCATGAGCGAGTCCGAACACGGAGCGGTTAATCGTATTCTTGGCAAGGTCGTAATAGAAAGTTCCTAAATACTTATCCTGATCCCGGAAAGTGGTATGTACGATCAACCCAGAATCAGCTTCCAGCATAAGCGGGATCGCATAATGGTTGGTCGCTATTTGTGCACGTACTCCGCTTTGAAACATAGCATCCCACATGTTCAGCGGATATTCCCAGAAAGGTTTCGGTTGTAAATTCACGTCCAAGTCATGCAGTCCCCAGACGTTATTCACAAGTATATCGAGACGTCCTTGTTCCTGGCGGATTCTCTCGATCAAAGCTTGCGTATCCTCATCACGGGTATGATCGCAACGACATGCGTATGCCTCGCCACCATTTTTCAGAATCTCCTCGACCGTTTCATCAATACTGCCTGGAAAACCGTTTGTAGTAGTCCCTCGCAAACTTCTTCCCGACACATAAACGACTGCTCCGGCTTTCCCGAGTTCAATGGCGATCCCTCGTCCTGCCCCTCGACTTCCTCCGGTTACGAGAGCGATTTTCCCAGCGAGTCTCTTCAAGTTCATCTACTCCTTCGCACTTATTTATTTCATCATACACGTAGTAATATGACATCTAGTGTCATGTTGAGAATGAGCGATTATCATTTTTGAAATCGATGGAACAGACACGTTTAAAAGTTTGACATCTTGAGCAGCCAGAAAATGCCGATAGTCGAGTGCCAGAGCTTTCCATAAAAGAAAACTCGCAATCCATTTGCTATTGCGAAAAATGGGGAAAGGCTGGCGCAGAGCACAAAAAGTTGATAGAATGCCTCTCATTATGAAGGGAGGTAGTATGTTCGACAATGACATCACTGTCTAAAAAAGAATGGATGCTCATCAGCTTCATGTTATTCTCCATGTTTTTTGGAGCAGGCAATTTGATTTTCCCGCCATACCTTGGGCAGGAGGCTGGCTCGCTCGTCTGGTCTTCCTTGCTGGGCTTTGTCCTGTCGGCTGTCGGTCTGCCGATTCTCGGGGTAGTTGCCGTTGCCAAAGCAGGCAGCTTCTACCAATTGGCGAGCCGGGTCCATCCGATTTTTGCTCTTATTTTTCCGTTTCTGATTTACGTCTCGATCGGGCCGGCTCTCGCCATTCCGCGCGCGGGAAGTCTCGCTTTCGAGATGGGGATGGCGCCTTTTTTGCCAGAACAGCTGGTTGCCTCCAAAATCAGCTTGCTCGTGTACACGGTCGTGTTTTTTCTGATCGTGTTCTGGTTTAGTCTGTCGCCTTCCAAGCTCGTCGATCGGTTCGGGAAGCTGCTGACGCCTGCCTTGCTGGCGCTCATCGCGCTGATTTACATCAAAAGCCTGGTTACTCCGCTCGGACAGACAGGTGCGCCGACTGGCAAATACGGAGCAAATCCGATTGCCCAAGGCTTTCTCGACGGCTACTTGACGATGGATGCGCTTGCCGCCCTCATTTTCGGGATTGTCATTGCCAATACGCTGCGGGCGAAAGGGATGACAGACGAGAAAAAATTGTCTGCAAGCATGATTCAGGCAGGGCTTGGAGCTGGATTTTTGCTGACAGTGATTTACGTCGTTCTGGGCATCATGGGCGCGTCTGCCGCTTCTTTAGGAAAAGCGGAAAATGGCGCCCAGCTGCTCGCGAACATGATGGACCACCTGTTTGGGGCAAGTGGAACGCTGATCCTCGGGGTGATTTTTACGGTCGCCTGTCTGTGTGTATCGATTGGGCTCGTCACTTCTTGCAGTCAGTATTTCCACGGCCTGTTCGGCGGTTTGCCGTACAAGGGCTGGGTGACGGTTTTATGCGTCTTGAGCATGCTGGTTGCGAACTTGGGACTGACACAAATATTGCAAGTATCCGTGCCTGTCTTAGGTGCGATTTACCCGATTGCGATCATGCTCATTTTGCTTGCTCTCGTCGAGCGGTTCATCCCGGCTACCTCTTTCGTTTATATGACAACGGTTGGCGTCGTTGCCGTGTTTGGGCTGGCAGATTTGGCGAATGCCCTGCTTGTCGCCCACCAATGGGACCAGGTGCTCGCGGCCTTGCCTTTTTACAACGTCGGCGCTGGCTGGGTCATGCCTGCCTTGATCGCGGTTGCAGTCGGCATGCTGCTCGACATGTGGAAAAGGGCTTTGCTATTGCGGCAAAAACACTCTTCCCAAACGGAATAACTACAACGAAAAAAGGGCTTCGCGTTTGCGAGGCTCTTTCCTTTTTGAAGACACATGCGTGAAAGATGATGCGATTTCGTGACTTTATCGCCTGTTTTTTCGTAGTAAAAGAGTAGGAGAAAGAAGGAGGCTATTATGCGCTTTGACACTATCATGACGATCACTGTCGTGCTTGTGCTGACGTCCTGTTATTGCTATTTGTGGAAATGGCTACGGTCCAAAACGTCCGGTTGATCCGGGCGTTTTTTCTTTTGGCACGGGCAACTGGCTCACCGGGCAAGGAAACAGGATAAAAGTGGTACGAATGGGGCAAAATTTCTCTAACTCATTTTACAGTAGGCGAGACTCAGGAAAAAGTGAGGCGGCTTCGTTGAAAAGGGGGTGGGGAGCCTGAGCGAAAACGCGCGAAAGTGGTGGAGATCGCACAAACAGAAGACGCAGCAGCAGACAGCGCCTTCCCATACGCCTTTGCAAAAGCAGCTGGCTGACAACGAGCAGCGGCTGAGAGACTTGTATGCCAACTGCTCCGATGTGGTGTTTCGCTCGTTTCGCATCGGCGGCACGATCCGGGCGCTTGCGATCTACATCGACGGCTTGACGAATCAGGAGGAGCTGGAGCGCAGCGTGTTGTCTGTCCTGATGCAGACGAAGCTGCCGAAGGATTCCCCGCTGACAAAGCTGTTGGACAATCTGGTGCCCGTAACCAAATCGCGGGAAATGAGCACCGTAGAACAATGCCTGGAAGCGATTGCAAACGGCAACCCGGTTCTGTTGATCGACCAGCAGGAGAGAGCGATTGCCTTTGGCTTGGCCAGATGGGAAAAAAGGCAGATCGAAGAGCCGGTCGCCGAAGGGGTCGTCCGGGGGCCGCGCGAAGGGTTTACGGAATCGCTCCACGTCAATACGGCGCTGCTCAGACGGCAGATCAAGACGCCCGCTTTGAAAATGGAGCAAATGCAAATCGGCGGCTACACACAAACCCAGGTTGTCCTCGCTTATATAGAAGGCATCGTGGACGAGGACTTGGTGGCAGAGGTCAGGGCGAGACTAGGCCGGATCGAAATCGACGGTGTGCTGGAGAGCGGCTACATCGAGGAACTGATTGAAGATCATCCTGCATCGCCGTTCCCGCAAATTTTGACCACCGAGCGTCCGGATGTCACTTGCGGGAATTTGCTGGAAGGGCGCATCGCCATTTTGGTAGACGGCACGCCGTTTGTGCTGATCGCACCGACTACGCTGTTTTCCCTGCTGCAATCCAGCGAGGATTATTACCAGCGCTCGCTCGCGAGTACGACGATCCGCTGGTTGCGCTATTTGTTCACCGCGATTTCCTTCTTGCTGCCGTCCCTTTATGTCGCCCTGATTACGTTTCATCACGAGATGGTGCCGACCTCGCTGTTGATCAGCATGGCAGCTTCCCGGGAAGCAGTGCCTTTTCCGGCTTTGGTCGAGGCGCTGTTGATGGAAATTACATTCGAAGCGCTGCGCGAAGCAGGGGTCAGACTGCCCAAGCAGGTCGGGGCCGCTGTCAGCATCGTCGGGGCGCTCGTCATCGGTCAGGCAGCCGTACAAGCAGGACTGGTTTCCGCTCCGATGGTCATCGTGGTCGCCATCACAGGGATTGCTTCCTTTATGATTCCGCACTATATCGCGGGCATCGCCATTCGCCTGCTGCGCTTTCCGATGATGTTTCTCGCCGGATCGCTCGGCTTGTTGGGAATCATGCTCGGCATTATTGTGACCGTCATCCACCTGAGCACGATTCGCTCGCTGGGCGTGCCGTACTTGACACCAGTCGGGCCGATCAAGGTGGCGGAATGGAAGGACACGCTCGTCCGCGCGCCGTGGTGGATGATGAACACGCGCCCTCACTTGACGGGAGATTATCAAAAAATCAGGCAAGGAGCGAATCAGAAGCCAGGGCCGAAAAAAGGGGGAGATCCAGCTTGAAATGGGGGCTGGTCGCCGGAATGAGCGCTCTCGTCTGCATCCTGTTTGCCATCGAGTGGCCGCGTCTGTCGCGCTTGCCGAGGCGAGACAAAATGACCTTCATCGCCTTGGTTTTCATCGGCTGGGTGCTGTCCATGTTCGATTTGCCGAATTTGCCGGGACCCACCACGATGATCAATGAAATTTTCGAGCCGCTGGGTCACTACTTGGAATAAAAAAGGGTGGGGTGCTTGCTAGAACAGGGAAAAATCTCTTCCGCGCAGATGGGAAAAATGATTTTCCTGGCTGTCATTGCTTCGGCTGTTACAGCTGTGCCGAGTTATAGCGGAAAATACGCGCAAAATGATTTGTGGCTGTCGCCTGCCTGGGCGTCCTTGACCGGCTTTTTAACGGTGTATGCCGCCATAGCCTTGAACAAACTGTACCCGCAAAAATCCGTCGTCGAATACAGTACCGACATTATCGGTACGATTCCGGGAAAGCTGTTCGGGCTGCTCATCCTGTTTTTTTACATCCACATGACAGGATTGATCGCCAGAGGGTACGCCGAGTTTATCATCGGCAATTTTTTGCCGCAGACACCGATCAGCATCGTCATTATCACGATGATCGCCGTCTGCGCCTACGCTGTGAAAGCAGGAGTAGAATCGATCGGCAGGACGGCACAGCTCTTTTTCTTTTTCTTTATGTTTCCGCTCATTCTCATGCCTTTTTTGCTCCGGGACATGAAGCCCGATTTTCTGTTTCCCATGCTGGAACACGGCTTGCTCCCTTCGCTGAAAGGGGCACTGATCCCGCAAGGCTACTTCAGCGAGGCGTTTCTGATGAGCTTTTTTTTGCCCTTCGTGACCGATCGGGGCAAAGGCATGCGCTCGGGGATGCTGACGATTTTGGGAATTGCGCTGATGCTGACCTGTATCAATCTGTTTATTTTGCTGGTGTTCGGGACGCAGGCTGCGGATTACTTGTATCCGGTCATGGTTGCCTTTCGCTACATCAGTATTGCGGACTTCTTTGAAAATCTCGACTCTGTGGTCATGACCGTCTGGATTCTCGGGATGTTCGTCAAAATATCAATATTTTACTACGCTACTGTGCTGGGAACGAGTCAATGGCTCGGGCTTGCCGATTATCGCCCGATTGTGCTCCCGATCGGTATCCTCATCGCTGCCCTCAGCTTCTGGTCCATCCCCAACCTCAATCAGGCAAGTCGCTTCGATGTAATCTCGTTTCCGTTTTACGGGCCGCTCATGCAGACGATCTGTCCGCTGCTTTTGCTCGGTTTGGCCCTGCTGCGCAAAAAAGGCAAACAGCAAAGCCAAGCGCAAATGACCATGGCACCTGAACAAGCCCATACCCATACCGAAAAGCAAGAAGGATGAGAAACTATGCTTGAAACGGGAAAAATTTCAGCCTTGCAGATGGGGATGATTATCTATCCCGTGCTCGTGTCTACCGCGATGCTTGGAGGACCTAACGTCATGGCTCAAGCGGCCCGGAACGATTTGTGGCTCACGCCGTTTTGGTCATCGCTCATCGGCTTTCTCAGCGTGTTTATCGCGATCCAGCTGCATAAGCGGTTTCCCGGCATGACGATTATCGAGCAAGGAAAAGCAATCGCTGGAACGGTGCCATCTGCGATCATGGGCCTTTTGTACCTGCTCGTCTTGTTGCAGGTAAGCGGCGTCATCGTGCGCGAGTATGCGGATTTCATCGCGATTTTTTTGAAGGAAACGCCGCTCAGTGTCATTTCGTCCGCGCTGATTGTCGTCTGTGCTTTTGCCGTCAAAGGCGGGGTCGAAGTTCTCGGGCGAACGGCGCAAGTTTTCTTTCCGATGTTCATTGTTCCGCTGCTGTTGATGATCGGCCTTGTGTTTCCTGCTCTGGACCCCGGCAATTTGTTTCCTGTCCTCGATCGCGGACTGTTGCCGTCGATCAAAGGGGCCATCACGCCGCTCGGCTGGTACAGCGAAGTGTTTTTGATTTCGTACTTGTTGCCGGTGCTCGCCAATCGCCCGCAGGGGACAAAAGCTGCGGTGTGGACTGTGGCAGGAGCGATGATTACCATGACTATCGTCAATTTGGTCACGCTGTTTTTGATGGGGGATGCTTTGCCGAATATTTTGTTTCCGATCATGGATACCGCCAGATATGTGAGTATTGCCGATTTTTTTGAGAACATGGAATCGGCTGTCATGGCGATCTGGGTGATCGGCGCCTTTATCAAAGTGTCGATGTTTTACTACGCGACGGTACTGGGAACAGCCCAATGCCTGAATCTCACCTGTTACCAGCCGCTTATTTGGCCGATCGGTTTTTTGATCGTGCTGTTCAGCTTTTGGGGAATCCCCAGCTTCGCGGAGCTGGGGGCGATCACCCTGATTGCGATTCCCGCCATCCTCGCGTGGTCTTTCTGCTTCTGGCCGGGATGTCTGCTGCTTTATGCAATCGTGCGTGGAAAGCGCAGCAAAGCGAAGGAGGTTCCGTCAGGATGAGAGGAGTCGTTCTGGTTTTGCTGGTTTCCTGTGCGCTGCTTGGCGGATGCTGGGATCGGACGGAAGTCAACGACCTCGCAATCATTACCGCTGCTGCTGTGGACAAGGCGGGAAAAGACGAAATCGACCTGAGCATCCAAGTGTTTATTCCAAAAGAAGTGGGAGGAGGCGGGCTGGGAGTGCCGACGGGCAGCTCGACCAGGGAGCTGACCACGGTTCTGAGCGGAAAAGGAATCAATATTGCCGACGCGATGTCCAAAGTGCAGGCGAAGCTCTCCCGCAAAGTGTTCTGGGGGCACTGCAAAATTTATTTGTTCGGCGAAGAGATCGCCCGGGAAGGGATAGCCGATCATATTGATTTTCTCGTGCGTCATCCTGAACCACGCAATCGTGCCTATTTGTACATATCAAAAGGAAAAGCAGTCGAGACACTCGGAATCGAAAGCGTCCTGGAGCGCTCTACAGCAGAAGCGTTGCGCGAATACGCGAGCCTGCATATCGGCATGCCTGTAACTTTGATCGACTTTCGCAACATGCTCAAAAGCGAGGCGCAAGCAGTAGCCATTCCCTATATACAGGAAGGGAACAAATTGAAAGACAAGGAGCAAATCCAGAAAAACACGCCGCTGCTCGGAACCGCCATTTTTAAAAAGGACAAGCTGGCAGGAGTCTTGACATCGAAAGCTACGAGGGGGCTGCTCTGGCTGCGCAATGAAATCACCCGGGCATCCATCAGCGTAGACCTGCCAGAGGGCCAAGGGCTTGTCTCTGTCGTACCGATTCGGGCGACGACCAAGCTGATTCCGCGCATTGCGAATGGAAAGTGGTCGATTTTGGTCAAAATTGATACGGAAGGCGACATCGTGGAAAACGCGACGAAGCTGAACATGATGGAGCCGAGCAGCATCGCGCTCGTGCAGAAATCGGTCAACGACGAAATCAAGTCGCGCATCAGGCTCGCTCTCTTTCATTTGCAAAAGGAGTTTGACGCGGACGCGGGCAATTTTGCCGCTGCTTTTCACCGGAAGTATCCGCAGGAGTGGGAGCAAGCGAAACCGATGTGGGACGCGCTCTACCCGCAAATTGATGTGAACATACAGGTTCAGGCCGCTGTCCGCCGACCAGGACTGATTTCCCGACCTGCTGGCTCAACCGATGAGCATGGAAAAGCGGAAAAGTAGCAAACGAGCATGTACCACGCAACGTACCAGACGAAGGCTGGACAGCAAATCTCGCAGGAGGTGGATGAAGTGGGTGGGAGGTGGCTGGATTTTCTCATAGGCTCCTTTGTTGGCACGCTGGTCGCAGGCATCTTGTTTACGCTTCTTGGAATTGTCACGTTTCGCCCGCTGGTACAGTGGTTGCTCGGCCGCTTTATGAAAAGGTTGATGTCGGATCGCTACCCGGAAAATATTTTTGAAATGGTATCGGCCTTGACCAAAGTCAGCCCGCGCTACGTCCTGGAAAACAGCCTGCGGGCGACGACAGGGCAAGCGATTGAGCGGCCGTTTGGCAGTCCGCGCAAGTTTCTCAACTTTGATGGCTTGATTTTTTCCCCAGCCCAACTGGCGGTGCTGCCCGCTGATGAAGATGCCGAGGTCGACATGAAGCTGACGATTGGCCCGAAGGCAAAAAGACCGCTAACGTTGGATATCCCCTTGATGCCCGGAGCAATGGGATTCGGCATCGGGATCAGCGAAAGTGTAAAGATTGCCATGGCAAAAGGAGCGGCGGCAGCGGGATCGTTGAGCAATACGGGAGAAGGGCCGCTTTTGCCGGAGGAGCGCAAATACGCCAAACATCTCATCATTCAGTACAACTCGGGAAAATGGTCCAAGGAACCGGAAATATTGCGGCAGGCGGATGCGATTGAGATTCATTTCGGACAAGGAGCGACCGCAGCCGCTGCCAGCTTCATTCCTTGCGAGTACATCACAGGCAAAGCCAGCCAATTGATGGGCGTCGAGGGAGAAGAAATGGTCGTCATCCCGTCCCGGCAGCCTGAAGTCAACAGCCCGGAAGACTTGCGCAAGCTGGTCGACAAGCTGCGCACGATGACAGACGGGATTCCGATTGGCGTCAAAATATGCGCGAGCGCTGTCCTCGAGCAGGACTTGGAAATCTCCATCCAGGCTGGGGTTGATTTTATCAGTATTGATGGTGGGCAGGCAGGGACAAAGGGCGGCCCGCCGATTTTGGAGGACGACTTCGGTTTGCCGACGATTTACGCGCTTAGCCGGGCGATTCACTATTTGAAAGAGCGCGGGGTCAAAGACCAGATTACACTGCTCTCGGGCGGCGGCTATACGACTCCGGGCGAGTGTCTGAAGGCAATCGCGCTGGGGGCAGACGGCATTTTCATGGGAACGGCGATGCTCTGGGCGATGACGCATGATCAGGTGACAAAGGCGATTCCATGGGAGCCGCCGACTGAGCTGACGAACTATCCGGGGAAGCTCAAGGACAAATTCGACCCGGAGCAGGCCGCCAAGTATTTGACGAATTTTTTGCTTGCTTTTGTGGATGAAATGGAAATCGCGCTGCTTGCCATGGGGAAAACCTCTTTAAAAGAAGTGACGCCAGACGATCTCGTAGCCCTGGATGAGCTGACGAGCAAAGTGACGAAAGTACCGCTTGCCTTCCAGACGTCTGCGGAAACGGCGGAAAGCGGCATATAGCCAAGAGCAAACGGAATTGGGGAGGGGTTCGCATGAGTCAGGGAATCATTCCGATCAAGGAACAACGACAGCATAAAGGCTGGATGATGACGCAGACGTGGGAGCATTTGCTGTTCGCTCACTGGGCTGTCTCGCCCGACCAGGTGCGCAGCCTGATTCCGGCGGGCCTCGAACTGGATACATACGGTGGGCATGCCTGGATTAGCGTCATTCCTTTTCTGCTGACCGGAGTGCGGCTCCGTCGCCTGTTCCCTGTTCCGTACGTCACTTCCTTCCCCGAAATCAATGTGCGAACGTATGTGAAAGCAGGCGAGAAAGCGGGCGTCTACTTTTTGTCTCTGGACACATCCCATCTGCTTGTGACAAAAATCGCCAAATACTGGTATCGGCTGCCTTATTATCCTGCGCGCATGGACTTTCGCGCCGAGCAAAATCAGATCGATTTTCAGTCCCAGCGCCTATCCGCTCGCGGCGCTTCGCCAGTGTTCCACGGCAGCTACTGGCCTGTCTCGGAGCCTATACTAGCACGGTCGGGAACGCTGGAGCACTGGCTGACGGAACGCTACACGCTCTATTGTCAGTGCAAGCGCACGAACCAACTGCATTATGCCGACGTGTATCATGAGCCGTGGCTGTTACAGACAGCCGCAGCGCGCTTTCGCGAAAATTCGATGCCGATGCCGTTCTCGCTGGACGTAAAGGAGCAGCCCGATTTGATGCTGTATGCCCGCGGGGTTCAAAGCTTTGTTTGGCCGCTGCAGAAGCTGATCTCTTCTACGCAAGGAGAAAACAGCCGATGAAGAAGCGGCTTGCCCTCGTTCTTTGGCTATGCTGTGCCTGTCTTGGCGGCTGCTGGGACCGCGTCGAAATCAATGATGTGGCGCTCGTGACAGCAGTCGCAATGGACTTCGTATCGGATCGCGCTGTGGAGCTGTCTGTGCAAGTATTCGTTCCGCGCTCACTCAGCGGCGGGGATGGAGGAGCAAACGAAGCGATGACGCTGATCCGTTCTGCGGAAGGCGTCAATATTGCCGACGCGATGTCCAAAGTGCAGCTGAAAATACCGCGAAAGGTGTTCTGGGGCCACTGCAAGGTGTACATTTACGGACAAGAGCTGGCCAGGCACGGCTTGGAAGAGTATATCGACTATTACGCCCGCCACCCGGAACCGCGCAACCGGGCTTTTATGTATGTAAGCAAAGGAAAAGCAAGCGAGCTGCTGAAGATTATGCCGCCGCTCGAACGCTATTCGGCGGAAGTCGTGCGCAAACTGTCCGAACTGGAGGTCGGGCTTGCAGTCACGCTGCTCGATTTGCAGAAAATGTTTGCAAATCCGACGAATGCGGCCGCCTTGCCGATGATTGACATGATGAAGCCGCCGAAAAAAGAGCGTCCGCAAGCGACCAATCCGTATTTGTTTGGCACAGCCGTGTTCAAAAACGGCAAAATGATCGGCGCTTTGTCCGACCGGACGACGCAAGGGGTGCTATGGCTCAGAGACGAGGTATCGAGCACGACAGTCACGATCAAGATCAAAGACGAGCGAGGTTTCGTGTCACTAAACCCGATTCGGGAAAAGACCAAATTGACACCGCTGATTGAAAACGGGAAATGGAAGATGCTCGTCGATATTGAAACAGAGGGAGACATTGTGCAAAATGGCACAAAGCTGACCTTGAACACTCCGGAGCAAATTGCCCGGGCAGAGGAAGGGATGCGCGAAGACATCCAGACGAGAATCAGGCTGGCCCTCTCCCAGGTACAAAAAGAGTTCAAGGCAGACATTGTCAATTTCGGCCGGGAGTTTCACCGGAAATACCCGAAGGAGTTTGCAGCCGTGCGCGAAAACTGGGACCAAGTATTTTCCGAGCTGGAAGTGGAAACAAAGATCAAGGCTTTCATCCGGCGGCCTGGTCTGATTTCCGTCCCTGGCGGCTTGCCTGAGGCAGAAGTACAAACAAACTAAGAGAGGACATGTGCTAAAAGACCGATGTCACGCCACGACGCCGGTTTTTTTGTGTGCGCGAAGGCCAAAAGTGGGATAAACATAGGCTTTTTTAACCAGACGAGTACCCCGTATGCGGACTTGCTTGACGCAGGCGGGATGGTTATGATGATAGGATGACACTTGTTAATCATGCAGGAAGGATCTGGTAGTTTCATGAGTCGCAAAGAACGCATAGCCGAACTGGATCTCATTCGCGGCTTTGCCTTTCTCGCTGTCGTCTATCAACACGTCATCGGCATTTTTATCAGGGAGCAGGGCTTGAGCACACAGACGGCTATCGTATACGGAATGTTGTTTCACTTGCTAAAATTCGCCGTTCCGGCCTTTATTTTCATCACAGGGTTGGTATTATTTTACAACTATTGTGAAAAGGTGAATTACATCGGCTTTATGCGCAAGCGGGTAACGGAAATTTTGGTGCCATACGGGATCTGGTCGGCGATTTACATGTCTCTGCAAACATGGCCGCAAGGATGGGAGAGCAGCTTTTTCCGGACGGTGATCAAAAACCTCGTGACGGGAACGTCTTCCTATCATTTATGGTTTGTCGTCATGATCTTCCAGTTTTATTTGCTTTATCCGCTGTGGCAAAAGCTGTTTCGCTTTTTGCATCGTCTCGTCGTGAATCGCACCCGGTTTGTCGTGGTCGGCGCCTTGCTTGCTTTCGTATACGGCGGTCTGATGTGGTTTTCGGCTCGCTACATTCCGGCGCATATGGCCGACTTTGGCGGTGGGCCGCTTGAGCTGTATATGATCAAGTATCGCGACCGCAACGCTTTCTACTACTTCTTTTACTTTTTGTTGGGCGGCGTGGCAGCTGTGGCTTTGCCTGCTTTCCGCGCATGGATCGGCAAGCGCTGGATGTGGATTGCGGCAGCGTTTTGCCTGTTGTACGGCTGGATTGGCTACGAGCTGCTTCAGGTGTTTGCCAGCGGAAGCATCAGCCTAAATGTGGCGACATCGCTCAAGCCGTCCATGTTTTTGTATACGGTGGCGTCGCTTCTTGGCGTTTACGGCTTGGCGCTCTTGATCGGGAAAAAGCAATTGGCTGTGACGCATTGGCTCAGTCTTGTCGGCAAGTATTCGTACGGCGCTTATTTGATGCACGCGCTGGTCTTGACTTACCTTATGAAAGCCGTGCGCGGCATCGGTTTGTTTCACACGGGAGTGATCGGCAGTCTGGTCGTTTTTGTCCTGTGCGCCGCTGTTTCGTTTTTCCTGTCGTACGGGCTGGGAAGACTGCCGTTTGGCGCTCTGCTCGTAGGAGCTGCCGAGAAAAAACGGGTGAGTGAACCTGCGAAAAAACAACTGCCACACGCAGGATAATGGAGAGGATTTCGGCACGTGTGGATGGAACAGTAGTAGGAGCACGAGAGGAGGAAAGAATTACCCCATGCTGTTCGCCTACATTCAGTTGGCCCTATCAATGGCATTGGTAGGAATGAACATTTCCATCGGTAAAGAAATGGTTTCGCACGTGCCCGTTTTCCTGTTTTCCGAGTTGCGGTTCCTGATTGCGATCGCGATTTTGCTGCCGTTGCTCTTTTGGCGCGGCGAGTGGAAGTCGTCCTGGAGCAAGGAAGAGGGGAGCGTCCTGTTCTGGCAGTCGTTTTTCGGCGTCTTTCTGTTCAGTGTTTGCATGTTGTACGGCGTGCAGTGGACGACCGCTACAGCCGCAGGGATTATTACGAGCACGGTTCCAGCCTGCATCGCTCTGTTTTCCTTCTGGATTCTCAAGGAAAAGCTTCAACTGAACAACATGCTGGCGATTGCCCTTTCCGTGGGCGGAATCAGCCTGATTACGTTTACGGGAGGAGCACAGGAGCAATCGCTGGCGAGTATGCTGGGCAACCTGCTTGTGTTTTTGGCTGTCGTCAGCGAAGCGCTGTTCACGATTTTTGCCAAGCGCTTGTCAGGCAAAATTACCCCGTTTCAGATGACCGCCGCGATCAACGCCATCAGCTTTGTCATGTTTTTGCCGTTTGCGATCTGGGAGGCGGTTCGCTTCGATTGGGGAGCCGTACCGGCCCATATATGGTGGCTGTTGCTTTATTACGCGGTTACGGCGAGTGTGCTCTCGTTCTTCCTCTGGTACAACGGAGTGGCGAAGGTGGAGGCATCCAAGGCTGGCTTGTTTACCGGAATGATGCCGATTAGCGCAGCGCTCGTTGCCGTGCTGTTTTTGAACGAAGCGTTTACGTGGATGCATGGGGTCGGGATGGTTCTGGTGCTTGCCTCGATTTTTGTAGGAACGCAGCGGATTCGGCGTACCGAGACGAGAATAGAGGGATGATTCAGTTTGTTGAAAAATATGAATAAGCCGCGGCAGGGGTTGACCTAGCTGGGCGGAGTCGTCGAGCCGTGATTGGCGGCGCGAGCTTTTCGATCCTAGACTGGATTTACGCGTCAGGCTTTCCGTTCATCGGGCTGGTGACGCTCGTGGAAAAACAGCAGAAACATCGCGGCGGACAAGAAAAAAGCGCTTTGGCTAGGGGGCCAAAACGCTTTTTGTGCTTATTTTGCCACTGCTTTTTCCAAGTCTTTGACGCCGCTGTAGATCAATTGGAACAGATCGTCGATGTTGTCCTCTTCGATGCAAGAGAAAGCGATGCGCAGATCGGTTTGGCCGAGAGCGATCGTACCTACGCCGTACTGTTCCAGCAAGTGCTGGCGCAATGCTTCCGCTTCGACGGTTTTCAGCTTGAGGCACATGAAGTAACCGGAGTTGAACGGATAGTAGCCCCAAGCGTCGTCGAATTTGCCGCTGTCGAGCAGTTGCTTCACGCGGTTGGCGCGGCCTCTCATGATTTCCAGCTTCTCCTGTTTTTGTGCCTTGAACTCAGGAGAGGTGAGAGCTTGCAGGACGAATGTTTGCGATGGGTGAGATCCGCTGGAAATGGTTGCGCGGATAATGCCCAATGTTTTTTGCTCCAGCGCGGCGAGCAGGTCGCTGGAAGGAGCTGCATATGTGATAAAGCCGACGCGGAAGCCCCAAACGTATTCTTCTTTGGTCGCGCCATCTACTTTAATAGGGAGGATGCGCGGATGTACGTTTGCCAGGCTAGGGAACAGCGACTCGTGCATGGAGTCTTCGAAGAACAGGCCAAAGTACGCATCGTCTGTTACGGCTACGATGTTGATGCCCGCTTCTGCTCCTTCCTTGAGCGCTGCCACGATTTGACGGCCTTCTTCTGCCCCTGGCGTGTACCCTGTCGGGTTGTTCGGGAAGTTCAGGACGACAATCGCTTTTCCTTTATCTTTTTGCGCCAAAATCGCTTCACGCAATCCGGAGGCATTAAACTTCATCTCATCGTTATACAATGGATAGTAGACCATTTCAGCACCGCGACGGATGGAGAAAGTCAGCTCGTAGTTTTCCCAGTTTTTGTCCGGGATGATGACGCTGTCGCCGTTGTCCGCAAACAGGTCTGCAACCACGCTCAGGCCGTGGGTCAAAGCGTTGGTGACAATCGGATTGCTGAACGTCAGGTTCGCCAGCGAAGGCTGTTCCTCCATCATTTTTTGCCGCCATGCTGCACGCAGCTCAGGCTTTCCGGCGGGAGGAGCGTACTCGTACAAATCTTTTGGCGCATAGGCCGACAGATTGTCTTGAATCACTTTCAGGTGCATCGGTTGGCCGTTTTCCAGGGCGATCCCGATTGTTGCATTGTATTTTTTCGCTTTTGCTTTCGCTTCAGCCGATTGGCTCAGAATTCCTTCTTTTGGAAAGTAAATCAGCTTGCCGATGTTGGACATCATCTCAAAAACGTGTGGATTTTCCCGCTGAATCGTCTCATTCAGCTGTGATGCCAGTGAATGCATGGTAGCCTCCCTCTTCCTTTGGAACATCTGTTTATCATCAACAATAAAGATAGCGCATCTACATGCATTTGTCATCTAGCAGGCAGGGATTTTTCAGATTTTTGAACGGATTCTTTTGACAATGGGTGAAAACGTTTGCTACGTTGTAAACACATAGAGGGGCAGGAGGGATTGTACCGATGGCAGAACGGAGTATCGTTCTATTAGGGAATCCGATTTTGCGCGACAGGTCGAGAAAAGTGACATCCATGACTCCCCAGACAGAAACGATTTTGCAAGACATGAAGCATACGCTGTACGCCAAAAAAGGACGGGCCGGATTGTCGGCTGTGCAAATCGGCGTTTTGCAGCGGCTGGTTGTGCTGGATTGCGGCAGCGGCCTTGTCGAGCTGATCAACCCGGAGATTGTGGACGTGAGCGGCGTTCAGATAGGTCCAGAAGCTTGCCTGTCGATTCCGGGGGTGATCGGGATCGTGAGTCGGGCACGCTCTGTAAAAGTGCGGACAGAGACGCGCAGCGGCGGGAAGCACGTCTTTGAGGCAGAAGATTTTTTCGCGCGTTGTCTTCAGCATGAGCTGGATCATCTGGAAGGAATTTTGTTCATCGATCACGTAGAAGCACTGTACTCTGCGAAAACGGGCAAACAGCTCAGGCCAAAAGACGCCAATGCGATCCTGGCATACAGAAGAGACGTCTACCGACAAGCATGACAAGCGCTTGATGTTTTGCGACAACAAGGAGAATGACAAATGAAGCGTTGGAACATCGTATTAACAGGGTTCGGAACCGTAGGCAAGCAAATCGCGCGACTGCTGCAAGAACGTAAGGACCGTTACCGCCAGTTGTACCAGGCTGACGTCAGGCTTGTCGGCGTCGCCCGCTCAATTGGCGGCTTATACGATCCGCATGGACTTGCGGAAGAGGGCTTGAACGCATTTGCGCAAGAAAAGAAAGCGGCTGCTTCGGCATGGAACGCCGAAGCATGGTTGGCGAAAACAGAAGCGGACATCTTGATCGAAGCCGGGCCGTCCGATGTCCAAACGGGAGGAGCGAGCCTTGGCTTTATCCGCCAGGCGCTTACAAAAGGAATGCACGCCATTGCCGTGTCAAAAGGTGCGCTCGTCGTCGATTACAGCGGCTTGTCCGCTTTGGCAAAAGAGCAAGGCGTCCAGTTGAAAATCAGCGGGGCGACTGCGGCGGCTTTGCCGACCATCGACCTGTTTACCTACAATTTGGCTGGCTGTGAAATCAGGCACGTAGAAGGCATTTTTACCGGAACGACCAATTTTGTGCTGACGAGCATGATGGAAGAAGGGATCAGCAGCGAAGAGGCGATCCGGCGGGCGCAAGCGATGGGAATCGCAGAGCCTGACCCGACATATGACATCGAAGGCTTTGACACCGCATCCAAGCTGACGATTTTGGCCAACGCTGCGTTCGCTGCTCCAATCAAGCTGTCCGACATCCCGCGGGCCAGCGTACGCGAGGTGACACCAGAACAAATAGCGGAGTGGAAACAAAGCGGGCGTGTGCCCAAGCTGGTCGGGACGATCAGGCCGACTGCGGACGGGATTCAAGCGGCTGTAGAATTGAAAGCGGTTGAAGCAAGCCACCCTTTTGCCCGTGTAAAAGGCACTACGAAGGCGATTCGGGTAGAAACCGATGTGATGGGAGATCTGATGGTGGTCGGCGGGAAGTCAGACCCTGTAGCAGCGGCAGCCGCAGCGCTGAAAGACCTGGAACATATTCTCAGCAAGTAAAAGCGCAGTTCCTAAACGTCAACAGCTCTGAGCAAGCTTCGTCTCTTTTCCAGCGATCGGCAGGCATGTATTTGCTGCTTTCACGCGCATACTACCGATGTACCACAAACTATCCAAATAGCGGCGAGGGGGCCATACGATGAAGCAATCATCTGATGTCAATGCCGAACTGCAACAAGTTTCTGCCTATCCGACCAAACAGAAGATGAACCAAAAGGATGTCGCTCTGTTTGACGAGCAGAAAGGTTGCGGCTGCACCCCCGAAGCGAAAAACGCGGCAAATACGGAGCAAGGCTAGCTCCACACGAGAAAAGCCGGGTCTCTTTGTGCGAAGAGAAACCCGGCTTTCGTGTGAAACGATTGTTTTATCCGATAAATTCTTGAACCCAGTAGCCGTTCGTGTATCCGACACCGATTTTGGTAAAGGCCGGGTTCATAATGTTTTTGCGGTGGCCTTCACTGTTCATCCATTGCGTCATGACTTCTTCAGGGCTGCGTTGACCCATGGCGATGTTCTCGCCCGCAGTCATATAAGAGATGCCAAACTGCTTCATCATGTCAAATGGCGAACCGTACGTAGGGCTTGTATGGTCGAAGTAGTTGTTGTTCGACATGTCCGCTGCTTTTGCAAGTGCCACTTTGGACAAAGTAGCGTCCATCGTCACGGGAGCCAGTCCTGCTTTGGCGCGTTCCTGATTGACGAGATCAGCGACTTGCTTGGCGAAATCTCCTGTTTTAGCCTGGTCAGCTTGTCCGGTTGGAGCCGCAGGTGTAGTTGCAACTGGTTGCGCAGGTGCTTGCGGTGCTGTTTGCGCTGGTTTTTGTACGGGCTTTTGCACTGGCTGCTGCTGAACAGGTACTTGCTTTACTGGTGGAACAACAACCTGATTTTGCTGGGCATTGGATGCAAAAGGCAATTGTCCCGCATATGGAATCCATTGATAGGAAAATTGATATGGTGTACTGTTACCGTTTTTCAACGGGCAGTTTGCGGAAGTTGCAGCAGAAGCAGAAGTAGTAAATCCGGTCAAGGCCAAGCCCAATCCCAGAGTCATGGCGATGGCAGTAGCTCCAAAACGTTTCATATTCACATCGTCTCCTTTTTTTGGCCTACGAGGTTAGTTGTCGGATTCGGGTTGAGGAAACAACCCTACGCTCCTTCGAGCGATTCACCCCATAGCGGATTTTGTTGACCCGCGTAAAAGATCCCCCGCACTTCCATTCGTGAGGAAGTTTCGGCGTATTGGTTTGGCATGACCCAGAATATCAGACCATCCCGCCCGAAATAAAGGAGTAATATCTGCCAATCTGCTGGAAACGTTGGTGCTAGTGCGTTTATTTCGCTTCGTCTTCGTCGTCCTTCCACGCTGTCAATCCGCCGAGCAGCGCTTTTGCCTCATATCCGTGCTCGCGCAGCAAAGCTGCCGCTTTTTGGGCTTTATTTCCCGTTGTGCATACAGTGATGATCTGTCTTTCTTTGACGGCCCGTTCTGTTTCTTCATCTAATAGTTTGTCGCCCTGCGCAAGCATGTGCACGTATGGAACATTTCGCGTGTCAGCGAGTTTGCTTTCCACAGTGCCTGTCTGAAATTTGGCTTCGTCGCGAACATCAAGGAACAAAATCGGAGTACCCTTTTCCAAAAGTTGCTTGATTTCTTGCTTTGTATACACTTCTTTTGACATGAATCATCCCTCCAGAACCTTAGTGTATCAGGTGAGAAACGGGCCGTGTAGCATCTAAATAGTTGATTATAGCGTATTTGTATGATAGAATGATAGTATTACTTGAATAATTAAGCCTAATTCATCGAGGTGCATAATGATGCTGATGGATAACGTTTTTGGATTCCCGATTCACACTGGCGCGGTCATCGGAGCCGCAAGGATGGGAGAGAGGAAGGGCTTTCGTCGTTTTAGGTTTTCAAAAAGTTTTGGTTTTAACATGGCAGTTCCGTCCTATGACACTTTCATATTGTCGAAGTAGAATAAATTCACATATCATGAAGGCGTATTGCAATCAGATGTTGGAGTATTTCTTCATGATATGTGAGCTTTATTTGCCTCGGTAAATATGACTGCATATTCAAATTGACTTTTGGAGGTTTTTTTACATGCAATCGAACGGAACAGTTAAATGGTTTAACGCAGAAAAAGGTTATGGCTTTATTCAAGTAGAAGGCGGAGACGACGTTTTCGTACACTACAGCGCAATCCAAGGTGACGGCTTCAAAACTTTGGAAGAAGGTCAACGCGTTCAGTTCAACATCGTAACTGGCAACCGTGGCCCACAAGCTGAGAACGTAACAAAACTGTAAACCTCCTTTATAAAAGAAACTGTCCTGAGTGGACAGTTTCTTTTTTGTGTCTGCGGGAACGAATTAGAGAAACGGATTGTTTACATACGCTCCTTTGGTAGCCATGACGAGCAAATTCGTCGCCATGAATTTCGGTGTGTACGGCATGTCGTGTTCGAGCCACAGGTCGTGGAAAAAGCAGTCGCTACTTTTGGCAAAGTAGACGTACTGGTCAACAACGCTGGCGTCAGTACGGATAAAAAGCTGGAACAGTTCGACGTGGAGCAGTGGAACAAAGTGATGAGCATCAACTTGACAGGCTGCATGCTCGGGATGAAATACGCGGTGCCGGAAATGAAGAAAGCGGGCGGCGGCTCCGTCATTCACATCTCGTCCATCGCTGGCTTGGTTGCCCTGAACTACACGAATGCGTATACGGCGGCAAAAGGAGCGCTTCGTTCGCTTGCCAAAGCGTCTGCTGTCGAGCTTGTCCCAGACAACATCCGCGTCAATTCCGTTCACCCGGGAATTATCGTGACGCCGATGATCCAGGAAGCGCTCAATCACGGGGCTGGACAAATGTTTGAAAGGGGAACACCGTTGCCGCGATTGGGCAAACCGGAAGATATCGCTTATGGTGTCCTGTATCTCGCTTCTGATGAATCCAGCTTCGTAACAGGCACAGAACTGGTCATTGACGGCGGTTGGACAGCCCGATAACGATAAGACAAGGCGTTGGGAGATGCATCCCGGCGTCTTTTTTCTCTACCCATACACGCTTGTTCTCCCGTATAATCGAGAATGCTGTCTTTCAAGCAAGAACGGGGAGGGAACAAGATGGAAGAATGGTTGGAATCGCTGCAAAAGGCCGTTCCGCTGCTGCAACAGGCTGTGAGCGTGAACGAAATCAAAAAAGGACATTCCGCAGACAAAAAATACCGTGTCGATTTGCCAGAAGGGCGTACTGTGGTGCTCCGAGTCGCAAGCGAGCAGCAGGCTGAGCAAAAAGCGCAGGAATTTGCTGTCTTGCAGTCGCTTGCGTCGTATCCGATCCGGGCCTCCAAGCCGCTTGCTTTTGGCGTGCGAAAAGAGCTGGGGATTTGCTACATGCTCGTGAGTTACATCGAGGGCGATGATGCCAGAGATCGCTTGCCTTTTTACACGGAAAGCGAACAGCAGCAGACAGGATTTTTGGCGGGGCAGGATTTGGCAGCCATGCATCAGCTTGCGGCTCCAGCGGCGATCCCGCCTTGGATAGACCGATGCGTGCAAAAGCATCGCAGGTACGTCGAGGCGTATCAAACGTTCTCGCCACCGCTTCCGTACGGAGACAAAATCTTGGCTTACATTGAGCGGCACTTGGCCTGTCTGGAAGGACGGCCGAACCAGTTTTTGCATGACGACTTCCATGTCGGCAACCTGATTGTCCGCGATGGCACTTATGCCGGGGTGATCGACTTTAATCGCTACGATTGGGGCGATCCGGTTCACGAGTTTGTGAAGCTGGCTTTTTTCAGCAAAGAAGTGAGCGTTCCGTTTTGCAACGGTCAGTTGGCCGGGTATTGGAATCATCAGGAGATTCCGGACGAATTTTGGACCTTGTTCAACGTCTATACGGCAATGACCGTTTTCTCCTCCATCATCTGGACCAAGCGAGTTGTGCCCGAGCAGCTGCCGGACATGATCGCGCGGGTCAATCTTATCGTCGAAGAGTACGATGCTTTCGAACGGCGTACTTCGCACTGGTATAAACGGATCGAAAAATAAAAAAGAACTATGGCAACTACCATAGTTCTTTGGGAAAAGGGTGCGACAATTACAGACAGTGGCTGTCGATTTCTACAGTAAGCAGCTGGCTAGGAAGCACAGACAAGCCAACTACTTGACCGCCGCCGACAGACGTACGTCCGTAAGTTGTCAGAAGGACATTCTCGGCGTTGCCGTTACGGCCGACAATCAGGCGCACTTCGTAGTGGTTGGTCGCAACAACAGTTGCGTTCAAGGCAATACGAGTGTTGGCTGCAAGGGTTTGTGTTACGTCGAGAAGTGTACCTACTGGATTGGTTTGTGTGACAGCATCGCCCCAGTTCAATACTTGCACACGCACCTCTACAGGTTCGTCGTTGAGGTTGACCAAGTCGATGTGAGCGGTAAGAGCAACGTTCAGGTTGTTTTGCAAAATACCTGTTGTTCTCACCGTCGTTCTGCGATGATGGCCTCCATCTCTGTCGTGTGTGCTTGCAAACTCCATTTCAGACATCCCAGATCACTCCATTCTTCAATCTTAACTGATGGGACAATATACAATATTACGTCTTGTCTCCTTTTGTAACGGCGAACGTAATGGGACGAGTAACCATTTCTGATAGAAAGCGGTGGAAATGTTGAAAGAAGCTTCCATATTCAAGCAATTAGACTATTCGGCGCGTTTCGAATGGGGATATGACGGGGTGGAGGAGCTGGCGGGCCACTCTGATATTCTAGTAATCATCGATGTGCTTTCGTTTACGACCTGCGTCGACATCGTGTGCGGGCGAGGCGGAGTCGTCTATCCGTATCGCACGAGAGACGAGACAGCGGCCTTTTTTGCGCAAAAGCAAGGCGCCTTGCTCGCGGGCAAACGCGGCGAGCCCCGTCCTGTCTGATGACGCTTCCAGAAGGGAGCAAGATCGTTTTGCCGTCGCCATGCTGTACGACTGCGGCTCGGGCTGGGAGCTTGCCGCGAGGGGATTCACAGAGGATGTCACCCTTGCTGCTCAATGGAACCACAGCCAGACCGTGCCCGTGTTACGCAGCGATCTCGCCTACGAAGCCTCCCGTTAATTCCCGCTTTTCTCTGCTTGTTCCCGCATAAAGACTCCCTGGTTCGGAAACCATTCTCATGAACGAGCGAGAATTTGGACAGGGAGGATGAACATGGAAAAAGACAACCAGGCCACGTCAGGCAAAGCAACGGAAGAGGAGCTGCTTACGAACCGCCAAGGTCATCCGATTACCGACAATCAAAACATGCGAACCGTCGGGAACCGCGGCCCTACTGTTCTGGAAAACTACGATTTTCTGGAAAAAATCACGCATTTTGATCGGGAGAGAATCCCGGAACGTGTCGTGCACGGGCGCGGTGCCGGAGCGCACGGATACTTCGAAGCGTACGGAACAGTCGGGGGTGAACCGATCGCCAAGTACACCAGAGCGAAGCTGTTTGCGGAACGCGGGAAGCAGACTCCGGTATTCGTGCGCTTTTCCACGGTTATCCACGGTGCGCACTCGCCAGAGACATTGCGCGATCCGCGCGGGTTTGCCGTGAAGTTTTACACGGAAGATGGCAACTGGGACTTGGTCGGAAACAATTTGAAAGTATTTTTTATCCGCGATGCGATGAAGTTCCCTGACCTCGTCCACGCCTTCAAGCCGGACCCGGTGACGAATATTCAGGATGTGGAGCGGATTTTCGACTTTATTTCCAACACGCCGGAAGCGATGCACATGATTACGTTTCTCTTTTCACCGTGGGGCATCCCGGCGAACTACAGGCAAATGCAAGGCTCTGGCGTCAATACATACAAATGGGTCAACCAGGCGGGCGAGGGTGTTTTGGTCAAGTACCATTGGCAGCCGCTTTCGCAAGGAATCAAAAACTTGACGCAGAAGGAAGCAGAAGAAATACAGGGGAAAAACTTCAATCACGCGACACAGGACTTGTATGAAGCGATTGAGCAAGGGAATTACCCGGAGTGGGAAATGTGTGTGCAAATCATGAGCGACGACGAGCATCCTGAGCTGGATTTTGACCCGCTCGATCCGACAAAGCTGTGGCCGGAGGATCAGTTCCCGTTTTTGCCTGTGGGAAAAATGGTGCTGAACAAAAATCCGCAAAACTATTTCGCGGAAGTAGAGCAGGCGTCTTTTGGGACGGGCGTGCTCGTCGACGGTCTGGACTTCTCGGATGACAAGCTGCTTCAGGGCAGGACGTTTTCCTACTCGGACACGCAGCGCTATCGGGTAGGGGCAAACTACTTGCAGCTGCCGATCAACGCTCCGAAAAAGCACGTTGCGACCAATCAGGAAGGCGGCCAAATGCTCTACCACGTGGACCGCCAACAGCCGCATATCAATTACGAGCCGTCCACGCTCGGCGGGCTGCATGAAGCAAAGCAGGGCGCTCCCGACCATGAGCCGACGGTGTCAGGAAAGATTGTCCGGCAAAAAATTGACCGCACGAACGATTTCAAACAGGCTGGCGAGCGCTATCGGCTGCTGGAAGACTGGGAAAAGGACGATCTGATCGCCAATTTGACCGATGCCTTGTTGTCCTGTGATCGGCGCATTCAGGAAAAGATGCTCGGCTACTTTTTCCAGTGTGACGAGGAGTACGGCGCACGCTTGAAGCGAGGCATCGAGCAGGGTGGTCAAAATGCCGACACCGGACACGGCGGGCCGATGGGAGCGACGAATCCGGATGCTGGCGTGCGCCAGGCCGAGGAAGACGGTCATGCTGCGGAGCCGTATTAATTAGCAAGCAAGACGATTCAACCCCCTTTGCTTCGCCACGGAGCCAAAGGGGGTTTTTTTATGGGAAAATGTTCGGGAAGATACCGTTACTTTTTTTGCCAGTATACGTCTAACCAAGTATTGTTTCCATAAATCCAAATAATGGTGGTGTCATGAGCACGTGTGGAATCGGAATCAACTCAAGGTGCTAGTGTGCAGCGGTTTGACTTTTGTCCTCGTTGCTTCTGGGAGCGTGCAGGCAGAACAAATGGCCACGCCAACGACTCCGGCGCAAAAACAGGCCAGCGGCAGTGGTGCAGCAGCCGACAAAGCCAGCGAAGTAACGATGAAGGCATGCGGCAACATCGCGCAAAAGACTGCGCAAGCAAAGCTGGCTGCAAACTCTCCGGCGGTTTTACAAGAAGTGACCGCCTTGTCCGGCATGGAGAGAATTGCGACGGACAACATTTTTGATGGAGCGGGGTATGGCTGGCGTCCTGGCATTTCCTACGCTTTTGACAACCAGGGCAACGTCTGGGGTTGGGGCGTGCAGGGAGAAAAGGACGCAGATTTTCCGCAAAAGCTCGCGGGATTGCAAAATGTCAAACAAATCTCCGGAGACCATGCGCTGACGAAAGACGGTCAGGTCTGGCGGCTGAACGACATGGCACAGCCGGAAAAAGTGGCGGGGTTGGATCACATTCAGTCGATCAGTGAGTTAAATGGAAACGAAGGCGTGCTCGTACTGCTCAAAGACGATGGGACCGTGTGGACGTGGATGCAAGGAGAGAGCAAGCCTGCCCAGTTGGGTGCTTTCGCCAAGGTGACGCATATATACGGTTCGTCTTTTTCCTTGTTTGTGTTGGAGCAAAACGGCAAGCTGTACTACGTCAGCGGCCAGGGGCAGGAGCTGAAAGCCGAGCTTGCACAGTTGGTGAATGTCCCGGGGGCGGTCAAGCAAATCGCGCTTGATTACTCTGATCGTGCGCTGATACAAACCACAACGGGCGAGGTGCACGTGTTTGACCCGGATGAAAACAAGCTGACGCGTGCTCCGCGCGAAGCCGACGGTGCTGTCAACATGGCAGTGGGTGGCGAAGGGATGTACTTGTTCAGCAAAAAAGACGGCACGGTCTGGGGCTGGGGAAACAACACACTCGGCATGCTTGGCGAAAAGCAGCCGAATCTCGTAAACGTACCTGTGCAAATCGCAGGCTTGCGCGATATTGTTGACATTCAGGCAGGCACAGATCACGTGATCGCCCTGCAAAAATCCGGACACGTATATTCATGGGGCAGCAACATGACGGGACAGCTGGGCAGATTGCCGCATCTGCTCACGGAATGGACGGAGATCGGGGAGTTGAAAGACGTCCGGCAAGTGAGCACGGACATGGGCAAGCCGTTTTTTGTCCGCAAAGATGGCACGCTTTGGGGCATGAACGACAAGCTTGTGCCTTATCAGGTGCAAGGTCCCAAAAATATTCAGGCAATCACCAGCATTTTGAATACAGCGGTAACTGTGGATACAGCGGGGAAAGTCCAGATGTGGACAGATGATTTTGCCACCTGCCAGGAATTGTCCTTGTCTGCCCCTGCGAAAGACGTGGTGGGAGGAGAAAGACGATTGCTGGTGCGTCTAGCGGACGATCGGCTGTACGCAGTCGAGTTGCAGCACGAGTTTGTCGAAAAGCACGGCATTTACGAGCCTGCGAACATCAAAATCGGCAAGGCAGAAGCCGTTCAGATTGATCCGGCTGTCATTTCGCAAATCACCAAGCTGTACGCCAACGCGTATACGTTCCTCGCGACAACAAAAACCGGGGAAGTGCTTTATGCAGAGCAAACAGCCAAGCAGCCAGCATTTGTCAAAGTGCCCGGTGTAAAAGGAGTGCGTGAATTGGCTCCGCAATATTTTGTCCGCTATACGACGGAAGATGTTTCTGTCTATGCGATGACGGATTCGGGAGCGGTTGCGGAGCTGCAATTCCAAGTCGATCGCGATGGCGACGAGTGGAAAGTGGGGAAGGTTGCAGTGTTGCCAAAGCTTGAAGAAAACATCGCCTTGGCAAGTGGGAGACTGAGAATAACGAAGGATGGCGAGCTGTACGAGCACGACTGGAATGAGCTTGCCAAAAAACGCGTTCCCCGCCCTGTCCGACTGGTAGCTTCTTCGTACGATTACGCGATCGAGGGGCCGGGGTCCCACTATCACGTGCTCGTGACCGAAGATGACAAAATCGTTGTGATCGGCTACAATCCGTACGGCCGAAGCTCGCTTGAACCGCAGCTCGTCCAAACGAAATAAAAAACTCACGCTCCGTGCAAAGGAGCGTGAGTCTGCGCACAGGGGAAAATTATTTGCCTCTGTGCTTTTCTTTTGCTTTCTGGACTTTTTGCTGCCACTTTTGTTCTTGCAGCTCGAGCTTTTGCTTGCGACTTAATACTTTCTTCTCAACCTTGCGCGCTTCCCAGTCCAGCTTGATCGCTTCCTGGGCAAAGGTGGAAGCTCCTTTTTGCCGCAGCTCTTTTGCCACTTGACGAGCCAGCCGCTTCGGGTTGATCTTGGTCGCAACGGCTGCTTTTACTTGTACGGACTGTCTTGTGTCATCCAGTCCGGGCAACAGACGATGCAAGACGAAGTCAAGCACCTCGCCGTCTTTTGGCTCGGAACCAAACAGAAATCTGCATGCTGTCAGCCGCGCATTTTCCACATGCTCGACCACGCCAACCCAAAACTGTCCATCGAAATAAACGGTTAGTTTCACCCAAACCGCCCCCTCTGAAAAATTCAAGAGTGTCGGACATCCCGAGGGGGGAAGGTTACTGACAGAGACACGCGCGCATGTTCTGCGCCCGGACTACCAACCGGGAACTGTGTTTTTACACTCTTGCTGTTTATTATCGTAGATGACGGCGCTGTTGACAATCATCTTCATAAAAAAAGGAAGAGATTGGTTGACAGCGAATTTTTACAAACGTAATATTTACTTGTGAACGACTTTTATGATCGTACAAGAAAAGACAGGTGAGAGTATGAATCCAATTCCTAAAATTTCGGAAGCTGAGTGGGAAGTCATGAAGGTGATATGGCAGGAGCATCCCGCAACGGCTGAACAAATCATTGAACGCTTGCCTGCCGATATCGAATGGACCGAACCGACCGTGCGCACTTTTTTGAATCGGCTGCTGAAAAAGCAGGCCATCGGCTACGAAAAGTCGGGACGCAGCTATTTGTACTATCCGCTCGTTCAAGAAAGCGACTGCAGGCGCGTGGAGAGCGAGTCGTTTCTGAAAAGGGTGTTCAATGGAGCTGTCGGAACGATGATGACCAATTTTTTAAACGACGTTCGCCTGTCGGATGAAGAAATTGAGCAGTTGCAGAACATTCTCAAGGAAAAACGGGCGCAAAGGGACAAGGAAGATCAGCGGTAACAGGAGTGGATCTGGGAATCGTGCCCGTTACTTCCAGACAATAACTAGGAGCTGTCCTTGTGGCAGCTACACGCGAGCCATTCGATCAGGGCAAGCCGGGCGCGGCATAAGCTCAAGCGGACGGCGTGCCCGGGTACCACACGCCGAGCCACTGTTCGGCGCCGTAGTCCTCGAACCGCTCCACCTCGGTGAACCCCAGCTTCGCCGCGACGCGCATCGCAGCCTCGTTGGCTGTCTGGGTGGAGAGCACCACCGGCTCGCCGGGATGCGTGTGGGCGAACCAGTCGAGCGCCGCTGCGCACGCCTCGGTGGCGTACCCGCGGCCCCACGCTTGCGGCAAGAACATGTAGCCAAGCTCGGGCTCTCCGCCCTCTGGACGGATGTGACCCTTACGCTCCGGGGCGCGCCGATCGAGCGTGATCATGCCAATCGTTGTTCCGTTGCGCTCGACCACGAAGAAGCCGAAGCGCTGCCCAGGCACTTCAGGCAGCGCGCGCTCAAGCTCGTCGCGCGGTCGGGAGCCGCCGACATAGGCTCCCACCTCTGGTGAGGCGAACAGGTCGATCAGCGCCGCCCGGTCCCGGGCCTCGGACTGGCGGAGCAGGAGCCGCTCGGTCTTGATCGGGGCAGGTGGCCAAGCGACGGGGTGCACGGTGATCTCATCTGGCATGGTGTAATCTCCCTTCTCTGTTAAAAGTTACATAATTTTCTTATTTTATAAAAGTCCTTCGGAGTTTTATGATTGCGTTCGTTACAGCTCCAATTATACCCTGAATTTGTTTGAATTTAGAAACGAAAACAGCATGCGAATCATACTCCGAAATCGCATGTTGTTTTATTTGTTCATTTCAATTTTCTACTCCCATACGGAACCCGTTAAAAAGAAGTCTGCACGCCATTTTGCTGATTTCTTTTTATTTTTGTCATTTTGTAACAATCTAGTTCCACGAATGGATAAACATGGGAAGAAATCGGGAGGAATTTGTTGAATGGTGTCGAAAAGATAGGCAAGACAATACGGCATGAGTCCAGAAATGATATGGTTCAGGCAGCAAAGGAGTTTTGTGGAATGGAGCATTTCTCACACGACGATTTTTCCCGCATCTCTTTAGAGGGGAATCCAGAAGTTTTGGCGCAAATGAATATGATCAATTTGACGCAAAGGGACCTGGAGCTGATCGCAGGGCTGCGTCCTTTGGTCGTGGCACAAATTGAGCACATCACAGCTTCTTTTTATGAAGCGATCCTTCATGTCGATTCGCTCAAAGAAATCATCACCAGCCATACGACAGTGAACCGCCTTCGTCAAACGCTGTCCAACCATCTGATCGAGATGTTCGACGGCTACATTGATGAGGCGTTTATCGAAAAACGGATGCGGATTGCCATGGTTCACCAAAAAATCGGGCTGCCGCCGAAGTGGTATATGGGATCTTTTCAAAATCTGCTCAGTGCCTTGCTGCGAATCGTCGATGACTTGAAAGACACGCATCCCGACTGCCCCGCCCTCGCACAAGCGGTGACGAAGCTGCTCAGCTTTGAACAACAACTCGTGCTGGAAGCGTACGAGAAACAGACGCGCGAGGAAGAACAGCGGGCAAAAGTCATTATTGAATACCAGGCGCTCCATGACGATTTGACCGGATTGCCGAACCGGAGAATGCTGCACCAATCCCTCCAGGAAACAATCGACCAAAGTGCGGAGGCCGACTCCCGTTTTGCTGTTCTCGTGCTGGATATCGACCGCTTCAAAATGATCAATGACTCTCTCGGGCACACCTACGGAGACCGCTTTTTGCAAGAGGTGAGCAACCGGATTCGCAAAAGCACGGCAGGATTCGACGTTGTCATCGCACGGATGGGCGGAGACGAGTTCACCCTGATTTGCAAAAATGTGCAGTCTGATCAGGCGTTTGCCGAGTTGGCCACGCAAGTCGTCAAAGAGATCGAGATTCCGTATCGTCTGCAAAGCAATGATTACTACGTCTCAGCCAGCATCGGGATCGCCGTCTATCCCGATCACGGAACGGGCGTGGAGCAGCTATTGAAAAATGCCGACACCGCCATGTACGAGGTGAAGAAAAACGGCAAAAACGGCTTTCAGTTTTTCTCGAATGAACTGGACAACCAGTTGCTCTTGCGGATCGAGCTGGAAAGCGATTTGCGCAAAGCCGTCAAGCAAAATGAATTTATTTTGTACTACCAGCCGCAAGTACGTGCGTCGAGCAATGAAATTATCGGGGTAGAGGCGTTGGTTCGCTGGAATCACCCGACGAAGGGCATGCTGTCGCCAGGCATCTTCATTCCAGTGGCAGAAGAAACCGGACTGATTTACGATATCGGGACATGGACGCTCAGAGAAGCGTGCAAGCAAATGAAAAAGTGGCATTCCGCAGGAGGCCCGCTGATTCCCGTATCGGTCAATTTGTCCTCGCGCCAGTTCCATCAAGCGAATCTGGTGGAATACATCCGCGATATTTTGCAGGAAACCGGGCTGGAAGCGAAGTATTTGGAGCTGGAAATTACCGAGAGCATGATGATGGACGCGGATTTGTCCACGGAAATTCTCAACAAGCTGAACGACTTTGGCGTCAAGATCAGTCTGGACGACTTTGGAACGGGATACAGCTCCCTCAGCTATTTGAAATTGCTGCCGATTCACAAACTCAAGATCGATCGCTCGTTCATTACCGACATCACGCAAAATACGAGCGACCAGGCGATTGTCGCCACGATTATCTCGATGGCGAAGCATTTGAATATGGACGTCATCGCGGAAGGAATCGAAACCAAGGGCCAACTGGATTTTCTCACGGAAAATGCTTGCAAGGAAATCCAAGGCTATTACTTCAGCCGACCATTGCCGGCAACCGAAGTCGAGGAGACTTTTTTCGTCCCTTACAGACAAACGCTTTTGTAAAGACGACTTTCCACAGGATGCATGGAATGGAATCATCTTGCAATTCCTGATACAATAAACTTGAGTCCCTTCGGGGGCTATTTTTCTAAGGAGGTATTTTCCATGAGGGAGAACCAAGCGTTCATCAAACTCGTCTATGAAAAACAACTGGGGGGTGACATTTATTATGAACCCTAGTATTTTGCAAGGTACGAGAAAACATTTGATCAACCAGCTTGTTTTTTTCGATGAGCAATATTCGCTCTTTTTTGACCATTATGTGCGCGATTATGGAAAAGAAAAACAAACGGTAGACGAAATGATCCAGCGCTACAAGCAGACGCTGGAACAACTGCTCGCCAAAGACGACAGCGAGCTGTTCACGTCGCTGAAAGCTGTTACTTTGCTCGGCAGCAGCGTGAAAGTTTTATTTGAAGAGGATGACTTTGAGGAATCATTCACTGTGGTCTATCCCACAGATATTGATCCGGATAACAACAGAATCTCATTCTTGTCGCCCATTGGCAGGCAGCTGCTCATGGCTGCTCCGCGGGATTCCGTTGTTCTGGAGAGCCCGGTCGGCAAGCAGCAGGTGCATGTGCGGGAGATAAGCTTTACATATATGAGTGATTTTTCAGCACAGTAGACGGCGTGAAAACAGCTTGAAAAGTGAAGAGGAAAGGCGCTAACGTCTCGGTTAGTGTCTTTTCTTTTCTAATGAGGGAAGATCATTTTCGATGATGAGGGAGGAAAGGGATCAGATGACAACAGAAGCAAACAAAGAGGGCGTGCAAATTCCATGGCAACGCTTGACCACGCCTTACGGGAGAGGAACAGAGCTGCCTGCCTTGATCGAGCAGGGCGCTTACGGCGAAATCGGCCAGCTCATTGAGCATCAGGGTACGCTATGGCAAGTTACGCCATGGGTTTTGTCTGTTTTGTTGCAGCAGTTGAAAACAAAGCAGCCAAGCGAGGTAAGCTTGAACGAAATCGTGCTGTACAAAGCGGTGGTGGAGGCGCTGGAAGGGCATCCACTCGCGGATGCTGTCCATGTTCCGGATATGACGATGCTTTTGGACGAGGCGTATTTATGGCCGGAGGATGAAGAGGAGGACGAGGAAGCCTGGGAAGAAGAGCCGGCGGGATATGCCGAGTTGCCGTTTTCCAGCTACTATTACTACAGCTATCTGCTTTTGCAAGAAGCAGTACCGACCTTCGAGAGAGTCGCGCAAGAAAACGAGGAAATCGTTGATCCTGTTTCCCGGCTGATCGAGATGATCTCTCAACTGAAATAAGGAGGGTAAAGCGATGGCGTTTCGAGCGGCGTGCCCTGCTTGCAACTGCGCTGGAGAGTATGATTTGCTGCATAGCTTGAAGCAGACAGAGCTTGGCTGGCAGCTTTTTTGCGAGCTGTGCGGGGAAAGCGTGATACACTTTTCCACAGAAGAAAAAGAGCAGATTTTCAAGGCGATGCAGTTGACAAAGGAGTATGTGCCGGATGTAATCAATGCCTATGGTGAGTTGAATGTGAAGGAGCTATCTTCCCGCGTGGCGTTTGGCGCGATTGCAAAAAAAGAGACAGAGGATAAAGCTTGATCCTCTGTCTACTCCGTCGGGCAATCTTCGTAATTGAACTGCCACTCGATCCCAAATTTGTCGACGACACTTCCGTAGCATTTGCTCCAAAACGTTTCCTGCAGCTCCATGCGGACGTTGCCGCCTTCTTTCAGCTTGGCGAAGTAGCCTTTCAGCTCGTCGAGATTTTCGCTGATGATCGCCAGGCTGATGTTTGTCCCAGCGACATACGGCATTCCTGGAAAGACGTCGGAAAACATCACCCGGCTGCCAGCGAGGACGAGGTGCGTATGCATGACGCGGTTTTTCGCCTCTTCCGGCATCTGGAAGTTCGGATCGGGCGGCGTATCGCCAAAGGTCATGATTTGCGGGGTTTCCGTGCCGAAAACTTGCGCGTAAAACAGGACAGCTTCCCGGCAGTTTCCATTGAAGTTAAGGTAAGCGTGTATCGGCATGATTCATATCCTCTCTACATAATTTTTCCAACCATCTTTTAGGATGGGGTCGTTTGCTGGCAAATATACGTGGAGGACGCACAGGAGGAACAGATATCATGATTGTTATACCTATCGTTGTCCTGCTGTTTTTTCTGTTTTGGTGGTTGTACCCGCTTGTGCAGCCGAGTTTGGTGTCGTTTTGGGTGCCGAGACAACATCGCGTCAAAACGGTTCGGTCGGTGGTGAAATGACCAAGCGGCTCGTGCAATTCGCCGAGCAGCAACTGTTCCGCCCGTAGCTTTCTTCCATCATCACATACGGAAAAAGGCGATCTCGCAAGCTGGCACACTGGCTGAGGGGATCGCTTTTTCTGTTTGGGCAACAGGGGAAGGGGAAGGCGAAGGCAGCGGGCAAGCATTGATAATGAGAACCATTTTCATATATAATGAAGCCAAATACAGCCAGCTAGCGGCGTATCGCAAACAGGTTGAAGGAGTGAGCAGCTGCGATGCGGGTCAGTGAATCATTTGTGCTTTGGAACCATGCTTCTCTGAAAATATTGGACGTTCGTTACTTGGCTTTGTTTCGGGAAGAGGCAAGCCGTGCCTGGCAGCTTCCGGCCAGCAGCTTTTTATTTGCGACCAAAGGGAGAGCCGAGATTTGGCTCGATGGACAGAAGCATTCGGCCCAGCGCTTTTACATGCTCCACGGCGGAAAAGGCGCCAGGCTGCAGATTTGTCCGCTGGAGGACGCTTTTGAATATTATGTGATCTACTACAAAGCGCTGCTCCCTTTGCCGATGAACCAGGAGCTGATCGCCATGCTGGAGCGGCAGAGGCCGTTTGATGCTGCGTACGGCTTTCTCCCGGAAAAAGCGGTGTGTCTGTTGCAAAACATTCAGCTGATGCACGAAGAATGGGAGAAACGGAACGGACTGGAGCATTTTCATGTGCGGGCGCTTTTTTATCAAGTGGTCTACGAGCTTTTGCGGCAGATGCACAACCCACCGTTGTTGCGTAAGCCGAATGATTTGGCTGCTCAGGCGCTCGGATATATCCAGGAAAACTATACGCAACCGCTCTCGCTCGAAATGCTCGCCGAGCTGTTGGACAGCAGTCCGCGCCATTTGTCGAGACTGTTCAAGCAGCGGACGGGCAGCAGTCCGATCGAGTACATGATTTCGCTGCGGATGGAAAAAGCGAAGGAGCTGCTCAGGCGCACAGAAGCCAGTTTGCAGGACATTGCCGAAGAGATCGGCTATCCGGATCGGTACTATTTTGCGAAAATGTTCAAACGGTACACGGGAGCATCGCCGATCCGGTATCGCACGGAACAGGCAAGGCGCGATGAGACATCGAAAATGGCGCGATATGACATTGAGGCAGGTAGAAGCCGCGTTTATAGTGATAATGGTTATCATCATCGTCACGATAAAGGGGGAACATTCATACCTATGCGCTACAGCAACAAATCTTCTTTGGCAACCATCCTGTTTTTGTGCTTGACTCTGATCCTCGGCGCTTGCTCTGCACCGACTACTACAAGCACGGCCAATCCGGGTGCGGAACAGCCGCAGGTGAACTCAGCAGCGTCAGCTTCGACCTCGAACCAGCCAAGCGCAAAGCCGGCAACAAAAATCGTCTCTACGGCCAAAGGTGACGTGGAGATTCCAGTCAATCCCCAGCGCGTGGTCGTCTTTTACTTGCTTGGAGACGTGCTCGCGTTGAACGTAAAGCCAGTCGGCATCTCTGACGTCCAGAAAGGAGCCGCTTTTGAAAAAGAACTGGAGGGTGTCCAGACGCTCGGAACTTGGTTCGAGCCCAACCCGGAGGCGGTTTTGGCGCTTGATCCCGATCTGATCATTGCTCCTTCTGAGAAAATTTACCAAATGATGGAAAAGGTCGCGCCGACTGTGTATATCCCGTTTGACCGCATGACAGTGGAAGAACGTCTGCAAAAGCTCGGCGAAGTGCTGGGCAAGGAGGGCGAATCGAAGAAACTGCTGTCCGACTTCCACGCAAAAGTAGCGGAGAGCAAGAAAAAGTTGGGGGAAGCAGGCATTTTGGACAAGACGGTGAGCATCATGGAGGGCGGAAAAGGCAATATGTCCGTAGTCAGCAGCAAAGACTACGGGCGCGGCTCGCAAATCGTCTACGAATACTTGGGAATGAAAGCCCCGGCTATTGTGCAGGCAAAACTGGACAAGCCATCTGGGGAAGCGACAGCAGAAAGCGTTTCGTTTGAGGTGCTGCCCCAATATGCGGGTGACTTTGTGTTCCGTTCGGCATATGAAGGAATGGTTGACTTGTCCGATAACAAAGTGTGGAACAGCATCCCGGCGATCAAGGAAGGCAGGCTGATCGAGATCGACTTCGGTTTGTCGTACTACAACGATATTTACTCGCTGGACAAGCAGCTTGATTTCATCGTCGACAGTTTGTTGAAAGCGGCGAAAAAATAATCGTTTTGCAAATTCATAGGCTAGTGAAAAGCTGTCGCCAGGCTCTGCCAGACCTTGGGGCAGCTTTTCGCGCATTCGTCAGAGAGAGGCTAGTATGTTGCCACACCGCAAGAGGAGGAGAGAAGATGAAGCGGCTGTACATCGTGAAAAAAGCAGAGAGCTGTTCCTTGAACGAAAACGGACAAGCATTCGTACCAACTTATCCACTGTTTATTTGGGCGGACACTCCGGTACAGCTGCGAGTAGGGGAACAGTGGCAGGAGGTGGCAAAAGGCCAGCTTGCTTTCGTTCACCCGAACGAGCGCATCGAAATGAAACGGGCGAAACAGGCTGTCGACTCGCTGTTTCTCCTCTTTTTTCAAGGATATCGTCTGGAGGAAGAAACGATCGACAAGCTGACGTATCTCGTCGATCACAGCACCTTCCCGGCACATGGCTCTGTTGCGGGCGTTGGCTCGTTGCCGCTCCGGGCTTTCACGATCGTCGAGCAGTTAGTGAAAAGCAACGCGAACGCTTCCGGTAATCCAAGCGATCAGGCAAGTCAGCACGGGCTGCTCGCCGAACTGCTTGACCTGTTTGCCATGGCTGTGTCGACACAAACAGCCAATCCGACAAATCCGATGCACGATGTCCTCGACTTCACGAACCGCTATTACGACCAAAACTTGACCCGTACCCAACTGGCGGAACTGTCAGGCTATGACGCCAGCTATTTCTCGCGTCAGTTTCAAAAGCTGGTCGGGCACAGCTTTTCCGAGCATTTGACGCGGGTCAGGCTCGATCGGGCAAAGCTGCATCTGCTGACAAGCGAGGCGACGCTTCAGGAAATCGCGGAGAAAGTCGGCTACGCAGACGGTTTTTACTTGAGCCGCAAATTCAAGCAAGTGATCGGCACTTCCCCCAGCGCGTATCGGCGGATGCCAAAGCCGCAGCGCATCGTTGCCCTGCAGTTTGCAGGTGACTTGCTCGCGCTCGGAATCAAGCCGATCGCTGCCCGGTTTGCGCCGTGGGAAAGCTCGCCGTTGATTGCAGCGGAGCTGGACGGGGTGCGGAATGTCGAAGAAATACAGAGCGTGGCGGAATGGGAGCAACTATCGCCGGATATGGTGCTTGCACCGGATTATTTGTATTACGTGCCCGATCAATTGGAGCAATTGCGCAGGCTGGAACAGATCGCGCCTGTGCTCGTCCTCCCGTGGGATCGGCTGGATCGCTTGGAAACGGTGCGGCTTTGCGGAAAATTGACAGGCAAAGAGCAGGAAGCAGAGGCGTGGCTGCAACATTATACGGCGCGGGCGGAGGCTTTGGCTGCCAAGCTCGCTGGCGTGATCCAGCCGGAGGAAACGGTGGGGCTGTACGAGCTGTGGGAAGACAACACGATCTGCATCTGGAATCAGACGACCAGGGGAACGTACAACTTGTACAGCAGCTTGAAGCTGACCCCTCCGCCGAAAATTGCCGATGAAGTCTTGCGGCCACAAGCCCACAAGCTGATCCGGGAAGAGCAGCTCGCCGATTATGCCGCGGATCATATGTTTGTGGTCATTCCCCGCGAGCAAGGGGGCGACGATCTTGCTTTGACCGACCATTTCCGGTCGCGAGCATGCTGGCGCGAATTGCTGAAAACGGGACGCCACCGCCTGTACCCTTTGCCATTGGAAGACTTTTGGTGCAATGACGCGCGCGCCTTGGAAAAACAACGCGGGATCATGGTCGACAAGCTGCTGGCAGCAACAGCGCTTGTCCTGGCAAGCAGGTAACCATTGTCCATGACGAAAATGTCACGAATGGAAATAGACAGCAGAGAGGGGGCGAGGTACGATGAAGATGTTTGTGAGAATCATTCTCAACATCATCAGAAAGGAACGAGCATATGCAAAAGCGCAGAAACGATATCGGCTGGGGGATCGTCCTGCTTTGGCTGACCGTGATGTTGCATGGTTGCGGTACGGCAGATTCGGTCCCGAATGCAGGAAAACAAGAGGAGACGCCAGTAGTTAAGCCAGAGACCAGGATTGTGAAAACCGTCCATGGGGATGTCGAAATACCAGCGAATCCGCAGCGAATCGTCACACAAGGGTACTTGGCGCAATTTCTCGCATTTGGCGTCAAACCAGTAGGAGCGCCGTACTGGGAAATCGAAAGTCCGCATGTCAAGGATTTGGCCGCAGGGATTGCGGATATCGGACAGATCGATGGCGGTTCGGTCGAGAAAATTTTGGCGCTGAATCCTGACCTGATTGTGACGGTTGGCGGGGATGAAAAGCTGAACGAGCAATATCGCAAAATCGCGCCGACAATCGTCATCCCTTATGGCACCTACCATGAGGTGCATGAAGAAATGAAAGCGTTCGGCCAGCTGCTCGGCAAGGAGCAGGAAGCAGACAACCGGCTGGCCGCATTTGACGAGGACGTGAAGCAGGCAAAAGCTTCGATCGCGGGATTGGTTCCGGCAGGGACAACCTTTTCGATCATGGGGCCGTTCGACAAGGAGTTTTACATATACGGCGATGGTGTGAACCGGGGCGGCCAGGCGATTTACCAGCAGCTCGGCTTGACACCTCCGGAGAGCGTGCGCACCGATCTGATTCAGAAAAAAGTGGACGCGCAAAGTGTCTCGACCGAGAAAATCGCTGCGTATGCCGGGGATTATATTTTTCTCGACATATCTGGCGGAGCCGAGTTCGATGAAAGCTCGCCTGTCTGGGCCTCGCTCGATGCGGTGAAGAACAATCGCATTTTCAAGCTGAACCCGGATCGCTTCTGGCCGTATGATCCAATCGCGGTGCAGGCGCAGGTGAAAGAAGTGGCAAGCATGTTGCAGGAGAGACTTGGCGAGAAGAAAGCGCAGAAATGATAGATTCGATACGGCGAAGCTTGTTGTGTTCAAAATGAAATATTTTCCAAGTACAGTGCGTGGGTGATATGATAGATTCGCCCACTTTTTTTATTGCTTGGGGAAGGAGCGGATGAAATGAGCAAAGCTGCGATCGTAGTAGGGCTGATCCTTTCCGCTTTCCTGCTTTCAGCCTGTGCGAACCACTCCCCAACGACGGATTCCGCAAACACAACAAGCGCAATCGCAAGCTGGCCCTATCCTTTTGTGAAAGTCGAAGATCGCTTGTATGTCATCGCCGATGATGAAAACGAAGAGCAATGGATCGACAAAGAAAAGCTTGGAGAACAAATCGGTAGCGTAGAAGCGAAGTACGCTTTTGAAGGAGACGAGCAAACAGCGCAAGCAGCGATTGCCTCCAACTACTTGGAAAAAGGGACAAAGCTGTTTGCCATCAAGGACGTTGACCCAAAAGAACAGATTGCATGGGAAAAGAGCGAGGGTGTGTTTGTTCGGGCAACAGCCGAGATTTCAGGCTCCGAATGAGGGGCAGTTGTAGGTGAGAAGGTTTTTTCGCAGCCAAAGAGCGTTGGAAAGAAATGAAGCACCGATCTCTTTGGGCAAAAGGGGAGCGCAGGTATAGGCGAGGCGATACAAGAAGGAAGGAGGGAGGACATGACTCAACTGCTGGATATGCAAATCATGTTCAACGATGTGTTAAGACGAAAGGTCGCCATCGAACAGTTTGAGCAATGGGTTTATGGGCATCCAGACATTGAAGAGCATTTTGGCTCTCCGTTTTATTTGCAACTCATCAGCCTGGACTATCGGGGAACGTACATCGAACTGGACCTGAAGCAGCTGCTGGAGCCTGTCATCCCGTATCCGGAACTGGAAAATCGCAGGTTGAAAGAAAATTTGCAAATAGTTGCAAGCACGAATGATGATATCGCGACTGCTTTGGACACGATCTATGACGACTATTGTGACGGATACAGCTTTCTCCGCTTTCTGGCTTTGGCGTACGCTCTACTCAGTGGAGCTGAGGGGCAGTTGACGATCAGTTACCGTCAGCGCGCACTGCTCCAGGAAGAAGCAAGACGGATTCAATCGTTCTTTGCGGCAGGGAAAATCAAAATGACAGGACTGCACGAATACGCTGATCTTCGCCACGAAAGCGAGCAGATGGAATTGCGAAATATCGAGTCCATGCTGCGAAAACTGGAGGAAAATAATCGCGACACATGACATCTTCCGCCGTCAAGCCCGCCGCCGATCATCAGGCAGCGGGCTTTCCCTTTCCCTTTTCCATTCATTCACACCGCAGCATTGCTCCCTATCATCTCCGCCTGGTCAAGCGAGCGGGGCCGCCCGAGCAAAAAGCCTTGCCCGACAGGAACCCCCAGAGCTTTTGCCGCCGCCAGATCATCAAGCTCCTCCAGCCCTTCCAGCACCAACTGCGATTGTCCCAGACAAAAATCAACAAACAGCGAGACAAGCTTTTGCTTGTTCGGATGGTGGGCAAGCTGGCTGCCGAAATAGCGGTCGAGCTTCACCACGTCCGGCTCGTATTCGACGATTTTGCGCAAAGATGCTGCACCCGAGCCTACGTCATCCAGTGCGATCAAAAAGCCGTACGCGCGCAACTCGCGGATTTTCTGGCCGAGCAGTCGGACATCCCACATCTTGTCCTCCTCGGCCGCTTCATTGATCTCCAGTACAATTCGGCGAGCGATGCCCGGAAACGCAGCGAGAAGCTCGTCCAAAAAAGGTGGAAAGAGCGGATTCAGCAAGGTAGACGGAAAGAGATTGACAAACAAGTACGGCGCATTTCGCCCCGCAGGCATTTCCGCAAAATAAGATGAAACAGCACCGCGCATGGCGGCGGTATCCAATTCGTACAACTGACCAGCTTGACGCGCCGCCTGAAAAAGCTGCTCAGGCGATTGCTTCGATGCGCACCGCAGAAGCGCTTCGTATCCGAAGCATTGTCCGTTCGCAAGCTCCACGAGCGGCTGATAAGCAGCGTAATAGGTGGACGGCTTCATTGACTCAGCCATGAATCGTTTTCCCCTCCTGATCGCGAATCGACATGGCTCCGTGCAAACGTGCGGAGCGATGGAGGAGCCGAGTTTTTCCTCCGAGAAAGATTTTTTCACTTGGAAAAAATGGAATTTAGCTCATTCTACAATACAAATGGCGGTTCGGCAATTATTTTTACCAAAGGAAACATATTTGCATATGTACAAAACGCGTTACTTCTTGTAAACTGTCCTTGTCATCAACCCGAACAGGAGGGATTTTCCAATGAGAGCTTTCCTTTTGCCAAAACGGTCGTATGTTTGCGAACTACGGGAACGGCGGTGCCTGGGCGTAAAAACAACGGAAAGCGTTACAGCGTGAGCAACAGGATGGCGATGGCACGCGAACAGACAACCCGGCAAAAGCTGTTGGTGTACATGAAAAAGCAAGGGACCGTCGATGTCCAGCAATTGGCGGAGCACTTGCAAATGACCAAGGTCGCGGTACGCAAGCATTTGGATCTTTTACATAGAGAGCATTACGTAGAGGCAAGCATCATGCGCAGACAGATTGGGCGCCCAGTCTTTGTGTACAAATTGACGCCAGCGCCCGAGCGATTGTTTCCCACGCACTACGACGAATGGGTGACAGAGCTGATGGAAAATGTGGAGGAGCTGTTTGGCGAATCGCATGTGGCGATGCTGTTCGAACGCAGGATGAAGCGCATCCAGCAAAAATATCGCGAGCAGATGGCAGGCCAATCGTTCGAGGAGCGGCTTGACACGTTAGCGAAGCTACAGGATGCAGACGGCTATATGGTCAAGCTGGAGCAAAAGGCGGACGGGGTCTACTCGTTTATCGAAACGAATTGCCCGATCGCGAGAGTAGCCAGCGAGTTTCCCCAAGCGTGCCAGTGCGAATGGAGCTTGTTCGCTTCGCTGTTCAACGACGCGCAAGTCGACCGGACAGAATGCATCGCAGAAGGAGGGACGTGCTGCCGCTACCTTTTGACGAAAAAGCAACAGACTTGAAAGCTCATGCCAAATTAGGCATGAGTTTTTGCGTTGGCAGCGGCAGAAAAGGACAGACGACTATTCCCCAAGCGAAAGCTCGGGCGTATGGATATAGCAAGGCGAAAAAGCGAAAAACGCGAAGCATACTTGCGAGCCAACCAAGAAGGAGAGGAGGTGAAAACATGGCTATGCCCCAACCCAGGCGGACACCTGCGCGAAAAACGCCCTTTTTAAACCATCTAGAACTGCGGCGCGCTCCAAAAAGCCACCAGCAAAACTTTTTGCGTGTCAAACAATCCATGCCAAAGCAGGACATGGCTGTCGACAAATACGAAGCACCGCGGCCCAAGCGCCAGCTTCCAGCGAAAAGCAAAAGTCAAAGCCCCGTCGCAAGTGACGTTTCCCGCCAAGCGCGAAAGGTTGGAAAAGCTTTCGGGAAAAAAACAGCGCCCATCAAGCCGCCGAAAATACGGACGCCGCTGGCAGCTCCCGATCCTCTCGAAGAGTTGCCGCACCTCGATTCATCGAGCTTGCTTGCGAGCGAGCCTTTGCGCATGGCGGACAGCGGCGCAGTCACAGCGCCAGTACGGGGTCAACAGGAAACCGGGACTGCGGCAAACGCAGGCAGCAGCAGCAGCCAGGTTGTTTTCGCGGATGTAGCGTACACCGAGCAGGGAGAAAATGCGTATGTGCAAGTTTCGATTCTGGAAGAAGCGTGGGAAGTGAACTGGGTGCACCCGATTCATGCCCACTGGCAGCAGGAATGGCTGGAAATCCATCCGAAAATCTCGCTGGATGTGCAGGAGACGCGCCATGAGAGCAATGGGCGGGTGGTCTGGGTGCGCGGAGATTTTGAGCTGACCGTCATTGGCACGACAAGCGAAGCGGGAAAAGTCGCCCATGAGACGCTGCGCCTGCCTTTTACATCAACGGTTTTGCGCCCGCCAGTTGCCTCGGAAAAGCAGGGAGCGGGAGCATTTCCCGACAACAGCCCGCTTGCCAGCACGGAAAGCTGGATCGAAACAGGCGATTGGAAGGCGAGCCTCATGTCCGAGCCATTCATGAAAAAAGGAGCCGGCACAAGCGAGTACAACGGGGTGGCGATCGTCAGCGGGCGAATTTGGTGGTTCCGCAAACAACTGATTCCGCTCAGGCACGTAGGCCAAGACTGACGTGACGGCTTGTCTTCGCCATGGTCAGCAGGCCAGATCGGCAAGCGCAGGGAGCCAGTCCGCTTTTCCCCATGCGGGCAGCAAGCGCACGGCTTGTCTTTCGTACATAGGGAGTATCGCTGAGCAAATAATTACCTAGTTAACCAAAACTCCCAAGCAATCCGATCACAAGCCGGCTCCAAAAGGCAAAAAATGGGTATATCACGCTCGGCAACAGCCAAGTCGTTTGCCAAGGCCAGGCCATATGATGAAGAGAAAGACAATGCTCTGATAAAGGAGGCGATCAATCAAATGGGAAAACACGACGATTCAAAAGACTGCAAGTTCCGGGTTGAATACCATTGCGACGACAAACACGACAAGCATGACAAACACGATCACAAAGACAAACATGAATGCAAAGACAAGCACAAGCATGAGCATAAACACGAACATAAGCACAAACACGAGCACAAGCATGAGTACAAATGCGACCACGACCACAAGGACAAAGACAAGCATGACAAGGATCATTGCCACAGCAAGCCTGGCCATTCCTGCGGCGTGGACAATGTACGCGTATTTGGCTCCAGCACAGAAGCGACTACTTTTCCGAAAACGATCAAAGTGCCTGTCACCCTGGCAGAACTCTCGGTCGTAGTTTGTGTCGAAGCAGATATTCAATTGGAAAAACCTGCGCTGGAAATCATCCGGGCGTGGAAAAGCGTCATTCTTGAGCAATGCGAGCTGGTTCCGACATTCAATCCGTACGCGGCCAAACTGTTCGGAAGCGGCTTCATCCGCAAAAACCTTGAGTATGCCACAGCAGACCACGTTTCGGGCAGTGCCGTATGCGGGGATATTCGCCACATCAGCGCGCTGATTCCGTTCGACTTTTGCGTAGGAATTACGTTCCCTACATCTGGCCCATCCTTGCAGCTCATCCCCGATTTCACCTCTTCCGGCGAGCTGGGCAACAAGACAGGCACAGCAGCACAGTTGAACATGGGGCTATTTGGCAACCGCCAATTTTACAACGAAAAACCGTACTGTGAGCTGGTCTTTTCCGAGTTCACCGAGCTGGACATCGGGCAAGATTTGCGTAAAGTCAAATGCAACGAGCATGCTTTTTCACACGTACGCGAAAAAATTGTTCTCAATCTTGGGCTGAAAGTTTTGCAAGATCAGCAAGTTCCCTTGCCTGTGATCAATCCGCCAAAACCGCCGCACTACCCTTGCAAATAACCGCCAGCCAAGAAACGTAAAGACACTGACGCATCCGTTGGTGTCTTTGGTTTGTACAGAACAAAAATCCGCTTTTGTCTTCTCCGGCTCCCGATTTGACTGTCGCGCCACGCTCCGGGTATGAGAAAGTATGTTTGGCTCGCGGAGGCGGCACTTCGCTGCTTGTCGCGAGTAAAAACAGTTCGTCCAGGGAGTGGAGAGACAGATGAAGCTCGTACATGTTATGGCAACGCTCACGTGCCTGTTCTTGCTGGCTGGTTGCGCCAGTCCGGAGGCAGGCGGCCAAGGGGCTGCGGGGAATGCCGCCCGAAAAGAAATCGTGAATCCCGGGGGCGAGAAGGTTAGCATCCCGTTGCAGCCGAAACGCATTGCCGATTTGTCCGGGTCGACGGAGGAGCTGCTTTTGCTGGGGATGGAGCCTGTCGCGACGGGCAATATCGACTATGGCAACCGCGCCGAATTTTCTCCGACGATCAAAGAGCGGCTGGCTAAAGAGACAGTCAACCTCGGTTGGTACGCCGAACCGATCAGCCTGGAAGCCGTCATGGCCGTTGAGCCAGACTTGATTTTATTGGGGCCGCTGTTCAACGAAAATTTGTACGAGCAGCTATCCAAAATGGCTCCGACGATCAAAATTCCCCACCCGTACTACGAGTGGCGCAAGCGGTTGGACTTTTTGGCAGACACGTTTGAACAGCAGCCGAAAAAGGAACAGTGGCTGAGCGAATATGCGAAAAAAACAGCGGAATGGAAGCAAAAGCTCGGCCCGATTCTCAAAGACGAAACATTTGTCGTGGTCGAAACGTATCCGCAAAACTTGGTCATTTATTCGTCAACGGGGGCAGCCGAGCTGATCTACAGCGACTTGGGACTCAAGCGAGCGGAGGGCATCCCTGCGCCGGAGCATTGGGGCGGAATCGAAATCAGTCTGGAAGCGCTGTCTGCCCTCCATCCACAGCATTTGTTACTGATGGAAAACAGCGAAAACAAACTGAGCGACAGCAAGGTGTGGAAAAGTTTGGAAGCGGTGCAAAAAGGCAATGTGTACAAAATCAGCAACGTAGACAATTACAACTATTCCTACACAGCCATCGGCCGGATGCAATTGTTGGACAAGCTGGGCAACCAGATCGTGCAGGTGCACGGACAGAAGCAGTAGCAGTAGCCACAAAGCAGGCGGGACTAACAGCCATGGCGTGTACCATGTTCCAATCCGTACCGTTTTTTGCTCCGGCATGAAATCATTTCGCGAAAAAATCCGTTTTACAGCATTATCTCTCCGTCATTAGGTAGTGGCTACCGTGCCTTTTTCCATAAGATTAGGGGCAGGGAGTGACGAAAGGAGTAGAGTAAAAACATGGGACGAGTACGAATTAGTGTCTTTTTCAGCGTCTTCGTCGCAATGGTTGGCTTGATGATCATCGCCCCTGTCATGCCTCCATTGATTCGTGAATTGGGATTGAGCGAAACCCATTCCGGTTTGATTATTTCACTTGGTTCCGTAGCCATGGCGATCATGGCGCCCGTCTGGGGGAAATGGAGCGACACAAAAGGCAGAAAGCCCGTCATTTTAATAGGCTTTCTGGGAATGTTCGTCGCCTATGTGTTGTTTACGCTCACGATGTACGCAGGGCTTGCGAAGCTGATCAGCGGAGGTCTGCTCGTGTTCCTGCTGATCTTGGCCCGGGCGATGGTCGGCATGTTCATTCCTGCCGTTCCGTCTTCGGCGCAAGCGTACATGGCTGATGTGACGGAGGAAAAGGACAGGTCGTCCGGGATGGCGCTGATCGGTGCTGCCAATGGAATGGGGCTTGTCCTCGGGCCAGCGATCGCGGGAGTTTTTGCCCTGATCGGTCTGATTTGGCCGCTGTACATCGGGGCGCTGCTGCCGATGATCGCGTTTATCGTGGTGCTTCTCTTGATTCCGCCGCACAAGCCGGTTGTTGCGACAACCAAGCCGCCCAAGCTGAATCCTTTGCAAAAAGGACTGCGTCTGTACTTGTTCGCAGGGATGGCTACCATGCTGAGCATTGTCACCTTGCAAGTCGTCGGCGGGTTTTATTTCCAGGATCAGCTGCTTTTGACCACAACAGATACGGCGCGGATGCTTTCCATGGGCATGATGCTGAGCGGAGTCGCGATGATCATTACCCAAGGGGTGCAGATGAAAAATCCGAAATGGCAGCCGCGCTCGCTGATTCTCGTCGGTTCCTTGCTGGTGCTTGGCGGTGTAGCGCTGTTCCTGCTGTTCATTCATGCTGTCGGCTTTTACATCGCGTTCTTCTTATTTGGTGTAGGTACGGGCTTGATGATGCCAGGCTTTATGGCAGGCGCTTCGCTTAGCGTTTTGCGCGAGCAGCAGGGCGGAGTAGCCGGATTGGTGGGAGCCGTGCAAGGCATATCGGCTGTAATTGCGCCGATCTTGAGCACAAGTCTGTACCAGGTAGAGCGGCATTTGCCTTTTGGTGTCGTTGCCATTGTCGTGCTTTTGATGGCGATCACGCTGTTCGCTTCCAAAGGCGCACCTGTGTCAGCCAATGTGCTGGCGACGAAGCATTCGGAATAAGCAGTGGACCACCGAAGGACCTGTCTTCTGACCATCTGTGGGGGGCGGGTCTTTCTTTTTTACCATGCAATGATAATGATTCTCGTCAACCATCTGCGACAGGAAAGGAGAGTCGGGTATAAAAATGAAAGCAGAAATGTCCGGGCTCTTGCAAATCGCCAAAGAGAAAAAAGGGCTGCTGACCGCGGCCAGCTTGCTTTCGACGGTTTCCAGTCTCCTGCAAATCGCTCCCTTTGTAGCCGTGTACAAAATCGTGGAAGAACTGCTCTTGCACGCGCAAAGTCCTGCGGGAATCGACAGGGAGCTGATCACGTATTGGGGCGTCGCCGCTTTGGTAGCGCTGGTTGCCGCCTTGCTCACCTTGTACGTCGGGCTGATGTGCTCCCATGTGGCTGCCTTCCAAATTTTGTACCAGTTGCGGGTACGGCTGGCCGAGCACGTGGCGAAAGTCCCGATGGGCTACCATACGAAAACGGCCACAGGCGAGTTGAAAAAAGTGATCGAGGTCAGTGTCGAAAAAATCGAGAAATTCATTGCCCACCAGCTGCCTGACATGGTGACAGCCATTTTGATCCCGCTTTTGATGATCGGGTATTTGTTTTGGCTCAATGGGTTGCTTGCTCTCGTGCTGCTCGTCCCGGTTGTCTTCGGTCTATGGGTTCAGGCGCGCATTTTTACAAGTGAACTCGGCCGAAACGCTTTTCGCGATTATCAGTTTGCCGTGGAAGAAATGAACGCGACAGGCGTGGAATACGTGCGCGGCATGCCCGCTGTCAAAATTTTCGGGATCAAGGCGGATGAATTTTTGACTTTCCAGCGTGCGGTGAGCAGCTATCGCGACATTGCGCTGCGGATCACGGCGCTGTGCAAGAAGCCGTACAGCCTGTTTTACGTGCTGGTCAGCTCCTTGTTTACGTTTATTGTCCCGATCGGCATTTTGCTTGCGAGCGGTCAGCCGGGGAATCAGGCGTTTGCCATTACGTTTACGCTGTTTTTGATTATTACGCCGAGCTTGTCCGTGCCTTTGCTGCGGCTGATTTACGTCGGGGGCGGGCTGCGGGAAATTATCGAAGGCAACAAACGGATTGCAGCGGTGTTTGCCGAGCCGATCGTAGCGGAGCCAACTGCTCCTCGCGTCCCTGTTGCTTACGACGTCGCCTTCGACCGCGTCTCCTTCGCCTATGAAAACAAGGAGAGCAAAGACTACAAGCCCATTTTGCAAAACGTCGACTTCTTCGCCAAAGCGGGTGAAATGACGGCGCTAGTCGGGCCTTCCGGCGGGGGGAAATCGACGATCGCCAACTTGCTCTTGCGCTTTTGGGACGTGCAGGAGGGAACGATTAGCATTGGCGGTGTCCCGATCCAGGAGATGGGCACGGAAAAACTGATGGACACCGTGTCGTTTGTGTTTCAGGATGTGCACCTGTTTTACGACACGATCGAAGCGAACATCCGGATGGGGAACACGTCCGCATCCAGGGAGGCGGTCATTGCTGCGGCGAAAACAGCTTGCTGCCATGAGTTTATCGAAAAGCTGCCGCTCGGCTACGAAACAAAGATCGGCGAAGGGGGAACGTATTTGTCCGGCGGCGAAGCCCAGCGTCTCGCGATTGCCCGCGCGCTGTTGAAAAACGCCCCGATTTTGGTTCTCGATGAGGCAACCGCCTACGCCGATGCGGAAAACGAGAAAAAGATTCAGCAAGGCTTGATTGAGTTGGTGAAAGGCAAAACCGTGATCATGATTGCCCATCGGCTGTCGACGATTCGCGCAGCGGAGCAAATTTTGGTCGTGAACAAAGGCGAGATTGTCGAGCGCGGGACACACGACGAGCTGCGCCAGCGAAACGGCCTGTACGAAAAGATGTGGCAAGCGCATGTCAGCGCCGCTACGTGGAAGCTCGGCGCGAACCATACGGACGCACACAAACCCGAGATGAGAGGGGAGGCCCCAGCGAATGCTTCCTTACTTTACTAACATTTCCGGCGGCAACGTGCGGAGCTTGTGGCCCGCTGCTTTTGCTGCCTTGCTGGACGGGATTGCCAAAGTCATTCCTGCCGCTTTGCTCGTCGACATTTTCCAGACGATTTACCTTTCCTTTGCCCAACCGGAGTCAGGGCTTGATACTGCCCGCTTGTGGACCGTCTGCGTCATTTTGTTTGTCTGGCTGATCGTGTCGTACGTCACCTATGCCCATCTGTACGAAAAATCGTACACGGCAGCCTATCGTTTGGCGGCCACCGGGCGGATGAAGCTCGCCGAACATTTGCGTCATTTGTCGTTAGGCTTTTTTGGCAAACGCGATCCCGGCGACGTGACGAACCTGCTGCTCAGTGATTACGCGCAGGTCGAACATACGATTTCCCACAACGTTCCGCAGCTAATCAGCGCAGTCATGCTGCCTGTGCTCGCTTTGCTCGGACTTGCCTTTTTGGACTGGAAAATGGCGCTTGCCATGTTTGTCGCGCTTCCGTTCGGTGCGCTGCTGTTGTGGCTGACCGATTCGTTGCAGGCCCGGCTCAGCGAGAGTCACGTCCGGGCGAAAAATGAAGCGGCCAGCAGGCTCCAGGAATATTTGACGGGTATCCGCGAAATTAAAGCGCACAATGCTGGCGGAAAGCGCTTTGAGCGCCTGCGGCTTGCCTTTGATCGGCTCATGCGGGCTTCCATCCGGCTGGAAGGGCTGGTCGGGCCGCTGATCATGGGCGCGCTTTTGCTGACGCGCTCCGGGATGACGATCATGATTTTGGTCGGCAGTTATTTGCTTGTGGGCGGAACTTTATCGCTATCGGTCTTTCTGCTGTTTCTGTTGATCGGGACACGCGTGTTCGAGCCGCTGACCGTCGTGTTGATGAGCTACGGAGAAATGCGTTACTCGGCTTACAGCGCACAGCGGATCATGGATGTGCAGACAGAGCAGCGACAGCCGGGAACGGCGCTCATTCAGCCGCACGGGCCCATCGTCTTTGAGCGGGTGACGTTCGGCTACGACGAGAACAATCCTGTTTTGCAGGAGCTGTCCTTTACGATCCAGCCGAATACGATTACCGCGCTGGTCGGTCCGTCCGGAAGCGGAAAAAGTACGGTGACCCGGCTGATCGCCCGCTTTTGGGACGTCCAGCAAGGAACGATCACCATCGGCGGCATGCCTGTGCATAAGGCTGACCCCGAATTTTTGCTCAAGCAGATGTCGATGGTTTTCCAGGACGTATACTTGTTCCAGGACACGATTGGCAACAACATTCGCATCGGCAAAATGGATGCGACCCAGGCAGAGATTGAAGAGGCGGCCAGGCGCGCCTGCTGCCATGAATTTATTTCCCAATTGCCGCAAGGATACGCTACACCTGTTGGCGAAGGTGGTTCTACTCTGTCTGGCGGCGAAAAGCAGCGCATATCGATTGCCCGCGCGTTGCTGAAAGACGCTCCGATCGTCCTGCTTGACGAAGCGACAGCCTCGCTTGATCCCGAGAACGAAACGGCTGTCCAGCAAGCGATCAACGAGCTGGTCAAAAGCAAAACGGTCATTTTGATTGCCCATCGCCTGAAAACCATTCAACATGCGGACAAAATCATCGTGCTGGATCAAGGACGTCTTGCCGAGGAAGGGACCCACAGCGAATTGGTGGAAAAATCCGGGCTGTACGCCCGTTTGTGGAGGTTGCAGCAAGAGGTCGACGGCTGGCGCGTGAAGTAAGAAGGATCATCCCGTCCGAGCGGCGGGGTTATTGTCGTTGGATCACAGATGAGAGAAACAACACAGAGGTGAACGACCCCATGAGTCAGGCGGGACACTGGTACGCAATCGAGAATCGCAAGGACAAGCATTGTGCGCTCGCAACCGATTTGAATGCGCTCTATCAAAATGGTTCGTTTCAGCAAACGTTATCGTTGCCCGATCAGATCGGCAAAGGGTACTGGCAGAAAACCAGCCTGAACACGATGCTGGAAATAATGGTTTGCGACATCGTTTTACACGAGGAATTGAGCATGAGCAGCACGGAACAGGACGACTGGATGAAAATATGCTTTTGCCTGGGAGAAGGGATGCAATGGCTGTCAACGGACACACATCGGGACTATGGAATCGCTTCGGGTGAAGTGACCGCCTTCGGGAGAGCGATGACGAGCAGCACGTGCCAATTCGATCCCGCGCGCAGGTTTCACAGCCTGACGCTAAAGCTGGATGTAAACAGACTGATGCAGGCGTGGCCCGTCGCTTCGCTTGAACAGCAATGGGCACGCTTGACGGCACATGACAGTCTGTACGACAACAAAAAAATGACGCCTTTGGTGAGGCGCATCCTCCACGAGATGCTGGATTGTCCCTATCAAGCCGCAGTCAGACGCATGTATTTGGAAGGAAAGGTGCTGGAGCTGTTGGCCGTGTACATCGATGAGATTTTGCGGGAAAAAGACACGTTGCCTCGTGAAGTCACCTTGTCCAAGACGGACTTGACCAGTTTGTGGCAAGCCAAACAAATCGTCGATGCCAATCTGCTGTCGCCTCCCAGTCTTGCCGAGCTGTCCCGGCAAATTTGCCTCAATGAATACAAGTTGAAAAAAGGCTTTAAACAGCTGTTCGGCTTGCCTGTGCATGCTTATGTGATCGATCAGCGGCTGGAGCAGTCGAGACGCTTGCTGGAGGAGGGCAGCGTCAATGTCACGTATGCCGCCAGCATGGCAGGGTTCAACAACCTGGGACAATTTGCTGAGAAGTTCCGGAAAAAGTACGGGGTGAATCCGTCTGCTTACTTGAAGAGCAGGGGATTTCGGACTGTTTAATTACGAACTATAATTTGTTATGGCGGTAATAATATTCGCCTATTTTCTTTATGATCGGCTCGAAGTGAAAAAAATCACGGGGGTAATACTTTTCGCCGTCCATGATCATGAGGTTAAAGGCGAACATTAAGAAAATAGCCAAGGCATTCTTTTCCCGACTAGGCATTTGGACGGATTTTCATGTCATTCTCTGGAAAAGTGGCTGAAATCTACTATAATGAGAGAAAACCGGGGAAGAGAATGTATGTTCTGATAGGCTGTACGCTCCCCCTTGGAAGATATGGGAGGCTGAAACGATTGTGATCCATTCTACATTGGAACCAACAGTGAATAAGATGGAGCAAGCCATTGACAAATGGTTCGCCTACATCGAGGAAAAAGACGCCGATGAGATTGTCCGCCGCACGACTTTGCAAGTGGGCATCCATGACTCTGCCATGCTCGAATACAAAAATGATCGGGCCAGCGTTGTCCTGATGGAGCTGGATGATTGGGAGCTTGATTTTGACGACACGCCAGGAGACTTTCGGCGCTTAGGATCGAAGCAGGCGGATTTGTCAGAGACAGACGTGCTGGAACAGGTCGTCCCGCATCTTGCCGCCTATATAAAAGAAAAGCTGGAAACTCTCTCGTCACAAGCGCTGATTAACTACCAGTTTTCGTTTTGGGGCAAGTTTCAGACAGACACGGGGGAAGTAAAGCTGCCGATTGTCGAGCTGTTCAACGCGGAAAAACAGCAACGCCTGCTGGCGGAGATTTCCGCTTATCGCACGCAACTGTTTTCGGCTTCAACTGGCCCGACCAAACCGCTGGAGACGTTTTTCCTTTCGCGTCATCTGCTGAACCGCTCGCTGTTTCCCGAGACGGATTGCCACGAAGCCATCCGGGTGTTTGATCGCATTTTGGAAGTAAACAAAAGCAAAAAAGAACAGCTTGGCGAACATCAGCACAAGATCGTCAATGCCTTGACGGACTGGGTGGAAGGCTCGTTTTTGCCGCTTTATTTTGATGTCGTGACCAAAACGTGGCAGGAAAAGACTTATCAACGAAAGAGCGGCTTCGATCCTAGGCACATCGACGAAGGGGCTATGGAGTTGTTCCTGTATGCCGCCGTCGCTGTGATCAAGTATGAACCGTCCTACAGTAGACAAAAAGGAATTACCTGGCTGGAGCGGGCTGTTGAACTCGGCAGCAAGCGCGCTTCGCAGTTCATGAAGGAAGGCAGCGGCACGCTCTCCCGCGAGCTGACCGTTCTGCGTGACGAACAGGTCGAGTGCCTGGCAAATGACGTCTTTGCCACCGTGACGATCTCGATCAAGCAGGAGCGCGAAGAGAGCTATGCGCAGGCCCTTGCATTTCTTTGCGCGTTGTTGCAGAGCGGTTTTCCGAAAAGCTATCAAATCAAGCTCAAATCCGGCGTCAAGCAGTTTTTGCCGATCAAAGGATTGGCGAAGTCGGGAACTCATCGCTTTTTTGCCAACGCGCTGGCTTATCCGAACTTGCACCCGTTGCTTGCCGATTACGCCCGCGTTGCCATGGTCACTTATGAGTGGTATACGGATGCCGATGATGAGAGAAATGCACTGCCTGGCACATATGCCGTCTTCGGGCTGGGATTGGCGGACGCTGAGTATTTTGCTTTGGTGGAGGAGTATTTGGACACGATCGATCTGGAGCATCAGTCCGTGCAAGATTATTTTACGGCTGCCTTCGTCGAGAAGCACGGCGTCCATCCAGAGTCGCTCCCGACATTGGTCGCGTGCTTGGTGCACGGCACCGACGCAACGAAAGTGAAGATCAAGTCAGAGCTGGAAGAAGAGCCTAATTTGAGCTTGTTGCTCGATTTGCTGCAAACACAAGAGCCGCTTGAAGTCGAGCATGTCATTTACATCGTCTGGGGTGGTTTGGACAAGCTTGCAAAGATCGCTGCCAAAGCAAAAGGGGAGAAAGCAGAACGGCTGTCGGCCTTGCTGGATTTGGCGAAAGACCAGTCTGGAAAATGATGGTTGTATAAGAGGGGACACTCTGTCTGAGCGGTCGCTGTATGGTTTTTGGGAGCGGGTGGTTGATTTGATTCGCACGTAAATTCATAGGGCACGCGCTTGATTCATGTTCCAATTCATTTCGAACTGGTGTGATTTAGGCACCAGTTTTTTTGTACAGGAAATGTGATACGTCGACGGTGGAAGCAATTCGTACACTGGGCGCAGTGGCTGTGGAGATCCTCATTCGTTCCGCACGATATGGCAACGAGGCGGAAGCGTTCGTCATGTTGCACCCTAGGAGCGAGCTTTTGCTGTGACGGCTGCTGCTCTCGGCGTGCGGATCGGCATTGGACGCGTAGTCATAACCAACCTATAGCCATGCATACATATTGGTGAGAATGTAGGCATGGGAGGTAGAGGAATGGACGACAAGAACGCTCGCGATCAGACGCACAATCAAAGGTGGCAAGGCGGTCCGCAACCGTCGCGCTACTCGCAGACGGTTGGGAAGCGTGGACCGATTCTAGAACAAGACACCATGCTGCACGAAAAAAATGAAACGTTTATCCATGAGACCATATTAGAGCGCCCGTTGCATGTGAAGGGGTTCGGAGCCTTTGGCTATTTCGAGACGTTTCACTCGATGGCGGCTTACACGAAGCTTTGTTTCCTGCAGCATCCGGGCCAGCAAGTACCCGTTGCTGTCCGATTCTCGCTGGCGGCCAGCAACAGGGGGACGCCGGACACTTCGCGCAATGTGCGCGGCTTCTCGACTAAATTTTATACCGAGCAAGGTATCTTCGACTTAATATGCAACCATCTTCCCGTGTTTACGGTGCGGGACCCCATGCGGTTTGTAGAGACGGTCAGCGCCTTCAATCCGTCGCCCGTCAACAACTTGATGGACCCTAATCGGTTCTGGAGCTTCTACGCGGACAATCCGGAAGCGACGCATTTCGTGCTGCAACTGTACTCCGACCTGGGGACGGTCAAGAGCTTCCGTCACATTCCGGGTTACAGCGTGAGTACTTATGTTTGGAAGAATGAGCAGGATGTCCGCAATTATGTGAAATACAACTGGGTTCCGCTGGCTGGCGTGCAGTATATCGATAGCCAGGAGGCGGCGAGGCTCGCCTGCGAGAACCCGGATTATGCGGGCAAGGATCTCTATGACACGATTGCTCAAGGAAAAACAGTGGAATACGGGCTGTATGTACAGCTCATGAATCCGCAGGACGAAGCTACGCTGCCGTTCGATCCACTGGACGATACGAAGGTGTGGGATGTGCGGCAGTACCCACTGCTGCCAGTCGGCAAGATGGTGCTGGACACCAATCCCGACAATTATAAGGAACAGGTGGAGAAGCTGGCCTTTTCTCCGTCCAATATGCTGGACGGCGCCGAGTTTTCATTGGATAGAGTGCTTCAAGGCCGCGCCAATATTTATACGGATTCACAGCGTTATCGGTTGGGACCGAATTTCCGCAGCATCCCGATCAACCATCAGGCGGACTGGAAGCCATCTGACGAGGTAACAAGCGGCACCGGCAACTATGTGGCAGGGCGGCTTGAGCGCACTGCACCTCCAAAAGGGGATGACTTCACGCAGCCGGGGCAATTTTACAACTCGCTGTCGCCTGTGCTTCAAGAACACTTAGTCCACAACATTGCCTCCGATCTTGGAGCTGCGGTGCCGGAGTTGCAGCGGATTGTGCTAGGCTATCTAACCCAGGCGAGCCCGGAACTGGGGGAACGCGTTGCCAGGCAGATCGGGAGCAACGGGAAGAAGTAGCAACGACAGAGAATCCGAGACGTCCCGGAATAAGACGCTGAGTTTCCCGACATTCGGAAAAAATGCCAAGAGCGAAGAAACGAACACCCGTCAGCGGCTTTTGACGGAAATCACGCCATAACCGTAAGTAGACGGTTACTTCAAGCACCTTAATCTCAATCATAGAGGACGAACTAGCCGCAGGCGCAGTATGCCTGTGGCTGTTATTTTTTTATGTGAATGATAATCGTTTTCATTTATAATGACGAGAGTTGGAACGGAAACAAAAAGATGGAGGGATTGCATGGACGTGAAGGGCGTCATCGAACATATCATGCTCTGGAATCATGCGTCCATCAAAGTGTTGGATGTGCGTCACCAGCTATTGGGAAGAGAAATCGGCTCGCGCTCGTACAAGCTGCCGGCCAGTACGTTTTTGTTTGCTGCGCAAGGAAAGGCGCAGATTTGTCTGGATGGCAGCGAGTACGCGATCAAGCCATACGATATCGCCCATAGTGGAAAAGGGACGCTTATGGACATTTTTTTGACAGAGGACGCATTTGAATACTACTTGATTTTTTATCGGGCCGCGATCCCGTTGACCAGTCGGCAGCAAATCGTCAACTTGCTGCGAAAAAGCGACCCGTTTCAGCTGCCTTACAGCTTTCAGCCGTGCCAGCCGATTGAGCTGCTTGCACTCGTCAAGCAAATGGACGAACAGTGGCAACGCACGGGCGAGCTGGAGCGCTTCCAGACGAAGGCACTCTTTTACCAGTTTGTAAGCGCCGTGCATCGTCAACTGCTCGATTCGAAAGGGGCACGGCTGGAAACCGATCCCGCCGCCCAGGCGAAGCAGTACATTCAGAACCATTACGCCGAACCGATCACGCTGGAGGCGCTCGCGGAAATGCTGCGCTACAGCGTCCCACATTTATCGGCCTTGTTCAAGAAAAAGACAGGCTACAGCCTGATCGACTACCTGATTCGCGTACGAATGGAAAAGGCGGCAAGCCTGCTGGTGGAAACAGATCGGCAGTTGCGCGAGATCGCCGAGAGTGTCGGCTACCGCGACCCGTATTATTTCGGGCGCTTGTTTAAAAAAGTATACGGAATATCGCCCGCGCGTTTTCGGGCGACAAAAGCACAGACGCCGCAAACAGCAGATCGTCCGGCAACCATCATCGGATCGTCCATTGCCGCTCTCGATTTTCGCCGTTATATTGATAGCGAGAATCATTATCCATACAAGAAAGAGGGACGCAAAACCATGTACAGACCTGCCAAACCATCTGCTGCGGCAACCGTCATGCTCTGCCTGACCCTGATGCTTGCCGCGTGCTCCGGCAATGCGGGAGCGCCAAGTCAGGCGGCGAACGGGAACCAGACGGAAACAAGCGCTGCATCAGACGCCAATCGCTCGACGCAAACGAGCTCTGCGCCAGCGGATGCGAGTTCGCAAACCCAAGTCATTTCCACCGTCAAAGGGGATGTCGTCGTTCCAGCCGCACCAAGGCGCATCGTCGCCGATCAATATTTGGGCACACTGATTACACTCGGTGTCACACCGATCGGAGCGCCCGGCTTGCATCGCCAAAACCCGTATATTACCGAGGCGCTGAAAAATGTCGAGGACATCGGGGATGTCAACGGCTCCTTGGAAAAAGTGATCGACTTGCAGCCTGACTTGATCGTCACGGAATCATCCGACGACCAGGGCCGCTATGATCAGTTGTCCAAAATCGCCCCGACGATCTCCATTCCGTATGGACAGTTGAAAAATATTCAAGAGGAATTGACTTTCTTCGGCAAGCTGCTCGGCAAGGAACAGGAAGCAAAAGACTGGCTGGCGGATTACGAGAAGCGCATCGCCGCCGCGAAAGAACGCGTGCACAAAGTCATTCCCGAAGGCAAGTCGTTCTCGATTATTGAGCTGACCGACAAGCAGATGTTCGTCTATGGCGACAACTTTGGCCGGGGCGGACAGGCTGTCTATCAGGCGCTGGGCTTGAAGCCGCCAGCTGCGATCGCCAAAACGCTGCAGGAGAAGCAGTGGCTGGAGCTGTCCAGCGAGCTTTTGTCCCAATACGCCGGAGACTATATCATCTTGACTTCGAACAGTCACACGCTGGAAGACTTGAAAAAAGATCCGCTCTGGTCGTCGCTCGACGCTGTGAAAAACAACCATGTGTACGTCTGGAAGGAAGAACGTTCCTGGTACTACGACCCGATTGCGGTGTTGTCGCAGACGGAAGAGATTGCCGATTGGTTGACGAAGCAGTAATCCGTTTGACCATTTTGGAAAAAGCGAAAGCCCGCGCAAAGTTCCTTGTCAACTCTGCATGGGCCTTTTTTGCTTTATTTTCTTCCTGCAAAGCCTGCAGGAGGTGACTTTACCTGTGGCTCTGGCTTGGAGGAACGTGACTTGGTTTTAAATAAGGTAGGGTCGATATCGAACATGCTGATGGCAAGCTGATCTTTCCCGTGTACTTGAGCAATGATTTTTTCGTGTCCACTAAAAGGCGCCTGGGCAGATGAGCCGCCGTATTCACCTGTATTGGCAAGAATGACAGGCTGGAACATATGATAATTCAAGGCGGAAACCATGTTGTCAAACGTCCCGATGTCTTTGTTCAGGGCCGAGATGACAAACATGTCGGAAATATCACGAAGGTCAGCCGTCAGTGCTATGTCGGTTGCATCGTAACAAATAGCTCCCGCCACGCGTATAGATTGATTGCCTTTTTGAAACTCGACATAGGCTTGGTAAGGTCTGTGGCTTTGGATATTCATTTTGCGTTCCAGCTTCGTCATATGCTGCTTGCCTTGCCACACGGCAACAAGTGGATTTTCGTCTGAATTGAGAATCCAAATCGCTTGATTCACCGTGGCTTGATCGGATGCTCTTTTTTGAAAACCTAATCCCGCAAAAATGCTTGCTTTCGTTTTGTGGGAGAGTCTCAGCAAGTAGTCGATGTCGTCGGGATGGACAGACAGCTCAGGAAAGACGATCAGATCAGCAACATAAGCGGACTCCTTGCCTGATCTTTTTATAGCAGCGTGCCAAGTTGCCAGATGCTTCTCAACCATGTGGCAAAGGTCCGCAATATGAGCACGGTGTTTCTCGCGGAAGTCCGAAGACCAGTGCATCGGATCTTTGGCGTTAAAATCGTCCATGTATGGCAGCAAGGATTGGACGATGGCGACACGGAACAGGCGGTCGTCCTGACGCTTTTGCAGTTTGACAGGCAATACGTATCCTGGCGTGTTGGACAATTTGCCAAATACTTTCTGCTGCTCTTGCATACGGTTCTGAATGATTTTCAGCCATTTTTTGCGGTCGGACTGTGCAGCAGAAATCCCGTGAACAAACCTTTCGCGATAATCGATACCCGGCCATTGCAAAAGCAGGAACAACAGCTCGCTCATCCAAGGGGACAAGGGCAACGGCTCCGGGAAGAGGCTGCTCGCCAGGCTGGACATGCCAAAGCGGCGTGAAAACCAGGTGGAGCGCAATCCTCTGTACCCAGCCGAAACGGAATGGTCTTGTCGCATCAGAAACGAGTTCGTCGTGTAGTCGTATTCGCCAGTCAGGCAAGCTCGTAAAATACAACCGAGATTGTACATCCACCGACATTCTGCTTTTACCCAGTGCGGGGTTGGCAAAGAGTATGAGCTTTTTGTATTGGTTACCGTGATGGCAAACGGCTTTTTATAAGGATTTTGCCAAGCTTCTTTGTCCGTCATCGTTATTTGCAAATCTTCGATGGACAGGCCGTTTTCGCTGTTCAAGCGGGTAAATGCATCTTCTTTGCCCGAGCCAGGTTTCAGCAACTCCAACATCAAATGCAGCAAAGCATTTTCTTGCTGAAAAGGATTATCTGCGCTCGTAATGAGACTGGCGAGACTGACAGGCGTATTCGTTGCAGTTGCAGAAGACCAGTCTGCTTGTTTCTTGAGCGAGTTGCGATAGATGATGGAGGATAGCTCAGGCACCTGCTGGACGATCTCTGTTTCGATGGTCAGGCTTGAGAGAATCCTCTGAAGCAGATCAGGGCGATTCGCGCAAAGGAATTTTAACGACCGAATTTTTTGCGTAGGCTGCCGCTTCCATTTCTGATAGGCTTCCGCAAACCACGAACTGAACCTGTCAGGATTTGGATGAAGCTGTTGGACGATCAAGGCCATCGTTAGCATATCCTTACGATTTTTACTGGTGATCGCACTATAAAGAAGTGCACGATGTAAAAGTGCGTAAGGCTGCAACTCGCTGCTTTCATCATTCAAAACGTAAGCTTGGCCAACCGAAGCAAGATAGAGAGCAGCTTGTTGTTTCACATACCAGGACATTATGTCCTGAGCGTCTAGTATCTTCCTTGCAAAAACGGCGAGATGTTCGCGAAAAGCAAGCAAATCCGCATGTTCAGGATCATGCTTTTTCGAGTGGTGACCAATCCAGACAGAACACGCGCACAGGATATCCGCCGAAACGTATTCCATCACGAGTTTTTGGTGGCTGAGCTCTGTATCATTGCTAACGTTCATATAAAGCTTTTGCTCAAGAGCTTCCGTTACGACTTTCAACAGTTTTGCGCTAGGAAAGAGATCGAGCCCAAACTTCAGCAGGGAGCTTAACGATGGATTTTTCGACCAAACGGCAATTAATTTCCTGGCGTACAGTTCAAAATCGTGGCCGATATGACTGTTTACGGTAGGGTTCTGATCGCTGGAACCGATCATGCTTTTTTGCAGCCTTAACGCGTCTACAAGTCGTTTCGCTGCAAACCGCTTCAATGTGTCGGATTTTACGTCCGCATTCTTGACGGCGATTTTTGACAGGGCAAGATTGTTTACATGTTCGACAGCCGAATCGCCAAGTTGCTCAGACAATTGGATGAGACCGTCTAAACCCCCGACAATTTGTCGCAAAGCTTCGATATCCGGGGTGCCGCTTAACGTTCCTTGCAGGATTTGCATGCGGCCAGAGAGGTCACTCTGATTGGAAATTTCTTCATAGCTTTGGATGCTGACTTTATCGGGGTGAATCTCCAAGAAATCTGGTTCAGCCCCCATTTGGCTCAAATGCGAATTGAGCTTGGCTTGAATATGCTCTGTCACCATTTGTTTCAGTTGCTCGATTTCAACGGTGTCAGCAGCTTCTACTACCAAACGGATATCGTCGACATAGCGGCAGTAATCGCGAATGATAAACGGTTCGGAAAAGTCTGATGAGGCAACTTTTTGATGAATGCTTTTTCCTACTTCTTGATCAAATCGCAGCAGGTAGATATTCGAAAAAAAACCGCCCGCAACAAGACCTTGTGGAATACCATCAGGGAGCGTGTCTTTGTTGAGCACTTGTTTTGCCATGGCTTGGTCGGAGTCGTTCCATTCCCAATCGAAAACAGTTCGGGCCATTTCCCAAAAATCAGGATCAGCTTGAAGCGAATCGTCTAGCGTGAACCTTTCCACGTATTCGTTGTAAAGCTCTTCTGCTTCGTCAATTAATGCGGCTCTGTCAATACTGTCGTAGAAGCTCTTCAGGTCGAGTGAAAAGACGTAATGCTTTGTGCCCCGACGATTCAGATGCGTGTACAGTTGGCAAAAGTGCTTCGGACGTTCCAGGAACTTTTGGTAGTCATCGTAGTACATTCGATAGCATTTCGAGTTGCCCCACGGGAATGTAGCGATGGATTCTCCGTCTTCATTTTTGTCCCAGTGGCAATACAGACGGTTTCCGTAGTTAAAAACTTGTTTTCGCTGAGCTTCATGATAATCCGGAATGTCTGTCGGGCCTTGCAGTGTTTCGATGGCATTGGCCAAGCACAGCATGATCGCCGTTGCGATGGTTTGGTCCTGGATTTTGATGTGGGCGAGCGGTCTCAAATAGGTTTTGTCGCTTTCAAGCTTCTCTTTAATAGGGTGCCAGCCGTTAGAAGTAAACTCCCAGGTGCAGGTTTTGGGAGCGGGAACCAGTCTGAGTTTTGCGGGACAGTATTCTTCGCTTTCCAAAGATTGAGACCACTCATTCAAGCGATTTTCCAGGTCGAGCGTGGAAAGATCGAGTTCCAATACATTTGCATACCAATTATGCCTGCGGATGTAATTGTGTGACTTTTTCCATGCCTGAGCCAAGATGACTGTATCCGTTACGTATTGTTTCTGAGGGGACAAAACCCCGTATTTTTTGTCGATAATAGACATGTTTCCTCCTACTGCTATGCCCGATCGGGACAGTTCCCAGATGCTGGTCGCACATCGGTGCCAGTTTTGTTGTTTCCGAAAAATAGTGACTGATAGCCATAATAGTAGCACACATGGCACACTGGACTAAATCCCATGCATGCTTTTCCCCGTCACTTTGGTAAAATGAACAAAACACGACAAGACAAAAGGAGCCGAGGGAAACGATGACCCAAGCCCATACTGAGGCAGGATGGAATTTCGACAACAGCTATGCTTCCTTGCCTGACACCTTTTTCACCAAGCAAAATCCTACCCCTGTGCGCTCGCCGCAGCTCGTTATTTTCAATCGCCCGCTGGCAGCCGCACTTGGCTTGCAAGCCGATGCACTGGATGGGCAAGCGGGGGCGGAAGTGTTTGCCGGAAACCGGATTCCCGCAGGGGCAAAGCCGCTCGCGCAGGCGTACGCGGGGCACCAATTCGGCCACTTTACGATGCTCGGAGACGGGCGCGCTATCTTGATCGGGGAGCAAGTGACCCCTGAGGGCGAGCGGTTTGATCTGCAATGGAAAGGTCCCGGACGCACACCGTATTCCCGGCGCGGCGACGGACGGGCCGCACTCGGGCCGATGCTTCGCGAATATATCATCAGCGAGGCCATGTACGGCCTTGGCATCCCGACGACCCGCAGTTTGGCGGTGGTGACGACGGGTGAAGTTGTCATTCGCGAAGACGATCTGCCCGGCGCGGTACTCACGCGGGTCGCTTCCAGCCATATTCGCGTCGGGACGTTCCAGTACGCCGCCAAGTGGGGCAGCGCCGAGGAGTTGCAGGCGCTTGCCGACTATACGATACATAGACATTATCGCGAAGCCGCCCAAGCGGAAAACCGTTATCTCGCCTTTCTGGCCGAAGTGATCCGCCGTCAAGCCGAGCTGATCGCCAAATGGCAGCTCGTCGGGTTTATTCACGGAGTCATGAACACGGACAACATGTCGATTTGCGGAGAAACGATCGATTACGGGCCGTGCGCTTTCATGGATACGTTCGATCCGGCGACGGTGTTTTCCTCGATTGATCAGCAGGGGCGCTACGCTTACGGAAACCAGCCGCAAATCGGCGTGTGGAATTTGGCGCGATTTGCGGAAACGTTGTTGCCGCTCTTGCATGACAATCAGGCCCAGGCGATTCAAATGGCGGAGAAAGCCCTTTCCCAGTTTGCCGAGCAATATTACGGCACATGGCTGGCCGGGATGAGGGGCAAGCTGGGGATGTTTGGCGAAGAAGCCGACGATGTTTCGCTGATGGAAGAACTGCTTAGCTTGATGCAAAAGCATCGGGCGGACTATACCAACACGTTTCTCGCCCTGACTTTTGATCGCTTGAACGGTTCCGAGCTGTTTGCCACCCCCGAGTTTGCCGCGTGGCAGGAGAAGTGGCAAGCGAGACTGGCGCGTCAGTCTCAATCTGCGGATGACGTTTTGCAGTTGATGAAACAGAGCAATCCTGCCGTGATTCCGCGCAACCACCGTGTGGAGGCGGCGCTGGAAGCGGCTGTGCAAGACGGCGACTACAGCGTGCTTCGGCAGCTGCTTGCCGCGCTTGCCAATCCTTATGCGCACTCCGCGGAGCAGGCGGAGTACGCGTCGCTGCCGCCGGAAGCGTGCGGGCCTTATCGGACGTACTGCGGCACGTAATACGTGATCGACTTGACAATTGCGCGATCCATTCCAAGCTAAGCTTGGTAAAGAAACCTTTGCTGTTTAGGGACTGACCCCCGTCCGTA
>NZ_RHHV01000031.1 GCF_003710905.1 Brevibacillus parabrevis | reverse complement strand
AACCCCGGTGGCTCCCGTAGCTCCAGTTGACCCCGTGGCTCCGGTTACTCCCGTAACCCCGGTGGCTCCCGTCTCTCCGGTTGACCCCGTGGCTCCGGTTACTCCCGTAACCCCGGTTGCTCCCGTCTCTCCGGTTGCTCCCGTAACTCCAGTTGCTCCCGTTTCTCCGGTTACTCCCGTGGCTCCAGTTGACCCCGTGGCTCCGGTTGCTCCCGTAACTCCGGTTGACCCTGTCTCTCCGGTTACTCCCGTGGCTCCAGTTGCTCCCGTCTCTCCGGTTGCTCCCGTAGCTCCAGTTACTCCCGTGGCTCCGGTGGCTCCGGTTGCTCCCGTGGCTCCGGTTGACCCTGTCTCTCCGGTTACTCCCGTAGCTCCGGTTGCTCCAGTTGACCCCGTGGCCCCTGTTGACCCCGTAGCTCCCGTAACCCCGGTGGCTCCCGTCTCCCCGGTGGCTCCCGTAGCTCCAGTTGCTCCCGTGGCTCCAG
>NZ_RHHV01000030.1 GCF_003710905.1 Brevibacillus parabrevis | reverse complement strand
CCAGTTACTCCCGTTGCTCCCGTGGCTCCGGTTGCTCCCGTGGCTCCGGTTGACCCTGTCTCTCCGGTTACTCCCGTAGCTCCGGTTGCTCCAGTTGACCCCGTGGCTCCTGTTGACCCCGTAGCTCCCGTAACCCCGGTGGCTCCCGTCTCCCCGGTGGCTCCAGTTGCTCCAGTTGCTCCCGTGGCTCCGGTTACTCCCGTAACTCCAGTTGACCCCGTAGCTCCGGTTCCTCCCGTGGCTCCCGTCTCTCCGGTTGCTCCCGTCTCTCCTGTCGCTCCCGTGGCTCCGGTTGTCCCTGTGGCTCCGGTTACTCCCGTGGCTCCAGTTGCTCCCGTGGCTCCGGTTACTCCCGTAGCTCCAGTTGCTCCCGTGGCTCCAGTTGCTCCCGTCTCTCCAGTTGCTCCCGTCTCTCCAGTTGCTCCCGTAGCTCCTGTGACTCCCGTTGACCCTGTGGCTCCGGTTACTCCCGTGGCTCCGGTTGACCCCGTGGCTCCGGTTGCTCCCGTAACTCCGGTTGTCCCTGTCTCTCCGGTTACTCCCGTAACCCCGGTTGATCCCGTGGCTCCTGTTGCTCCCGTAGCTCCGGTTGTCCCTGTCTCTCCGGTTGCTCCCGTAACTCCAGTTGCTCCCGTGGCTCCAGTTGCTCCCGTGGCTCCGGTTGACCCCGTAGCTCCGGTTGCTCCCGTGACTCCGGCTGCTCCCGTGACTCCGGTTGCTCCCGTAGCTCCGGTTGCTCCCGTAGCTCCGGTTACTCCCGTGGCTCCAGATTCTCCCGTGGCTCCGGTTACTCCCGTAGCTCCAGTTGCTCCCGTGGCTCCAGATTCTCCCGTGGCTCCGGTTGACCCTGTCTCTCCGGTTACTCCCGTAACT
>NZ_RHHV01000003.1 GCF_003710905.1 Brevibacillus parabrevis | reverse complement strand
CTGCTGTTGCAGCATCATACACTTTTACAATCGTACCTTCTGCTGCAGCTACCGTTACCGTATCAGCTTTGCCTACATTATTTACAACCGTGATGTCATCTGCTTTGACAACAGCCGAGGTTGCTTCTGCGTTAAACACAATCTCTGCAGTTGGGGACTCCATTGTCACAGAAACAAAAATTTTACCCTCAGCTTCTCCTAGATTAGGAATCGTTACTAATGCTTCCGTCTTACCTTTTGCTACACTTGCTGTTCCAAGCAATTTTCCACCAATTGCTTTGTCGTAAATTTTTACAACAGCGCCTTCTACAAGATCTTCAATTTTCACCGTATCAGCTTTACCTACATTATTGGTAACCGTTACTTTAGCTGGATCCCATTCCACTTTTACTGGGGCTGCGAAAGCACTTGAAAAAGGAGCTAGCGCAATAGTGGAACCTAAAAGTACTGAAGCAATAGCCTTCTTGCCTTCTTTTCTTATCATGGGGAACGCTCCCTTCGACATTATAATCATTTTATAAAAAAGCTACCTTTTCTTCCATCTACCTACTATCATGTCTTTTCATAATTATCTGGTCATTCACTTCTATAGGTGCTTCATTTTATTTTTTATCAAACCCCCTATTAGATCAGACCATTCCCGCAGGAAACCGGAATATAACTAATTCCGTTTAGATTCTGACTAGATATACCGATTTTTCGAAATTAGGAAAATAAAAGAAACCATCTCCGTTTCCAGTATTTCCTTCAATATCTACTCATTTATATCTATCGGATTATTTCGCGCGGGACTTTAGATAGATATTCTTTTTTATAAACATTTGGTTATAGTTGTAGCTATAGTACTTTACCCGATCTGAAAACTTGTAAAACACTGAATGCTTGCCATTTATTACGGAAGACATTGCATATCATTTTCATGATCACAAAATAAAAGGGACTGTCTCAGAAAGTCGATTTTTCCGACTGAGAGACGCCCCTTTTGCATATCAAAGCGCTTGACAAACCAACTCTTCTAATTTTCGAATGACAGGAGATTCGTTTTTCTTATTTTTTCCTATCAAAAAATGCGCCGTATCCATTTGGACCGGCTTCTTGATAAGAATTTGTTGCCATCTTGCTACGCCGGACATTGTTTAATTGTTTTTGAACTCCTTGTTTTCTTTGATCAATCAATGGGATCAGTCTCTGATTTATTTCGTTAATCTGTAACAGCTGATTCTGATATTCCTTCTGAATAGAGAGACTATTAAACCCCTGTTCAATGAGGCAGCCGATGTACTCCTCACGTTCCGCCAAAATTCCAAGCCACATATCAGGCTCTGAATCCATACAAGTAACTTCCTTTTCAAAACGCTGAGTGGCATCAAGTATGTTTTCCAAGAGCATCTCAATCTTTGTCATCTCTTGCACCTTACCCTTGTTTTCTAGCTAGTTGCATGGCTTCTTTCCAAGTATCTCGGAACTGCACAAAGAGATCTTCAACTTCACTTAATAGGAGAATATCCTTTTGTACATTGGCCTCAATAGTACGTTGCAGCATAAATTCATATAACTTTGCAAAGTCTTTAGAAATATCGTATTCGCTATTTAAAGTAGACATTAATTCATACAGGATATTTTGAATCTTTAATGATGCTTCATGAGCTCTGACCATATTTTTTTCCTCAATGGCCACCTTAGCTTGTTTTATAAACTTTAATGCACCGTTATATAACATCAGTGTCAAATCGGCGGGAGTAGCGGTTGCTACCTGATTGGATTGGTATGTCTGAGCGGCATTTTGTAACATCTGCGTCACTCCCTGTTATTTTTGACCTAACATTTGTGTAAACCATGCGCCTTGTGATTGTGCTTTGGACATTGCCTGTTCCATTGCAGTGAATTGCTTCCAGTAACGATTCTCAATCTGTTTCAGGCGATCTTCCCAAATTTCGATCTCATCATCCGTTTGCTTTAATCTTTTAGTGAGATTGCTGTCATCACTAACTCTTCCAACTGCTCCAGCTTCTTTCGTTAACTTATCAATGACTTGATTTAACTGACCATATAATCGCTCGGCAACTCCACTCTCATTGTACTTTGTGGCTTGGTCAGGATTACTACTGTAGTTAGTAAAAAGTTTTATTACATCCTCACCATTTTTGCTTATGGTCTCACGGAGTTTTGATTCATTTATATAGAGTTTTCCATTTTCTTGATAAGCATATTTCCCAGCTGGAGGACCGACGATACCGATTTCGGAAAGTGTGTCAAATGCTGAATTTACACCGGCAGCTTTCAAAGGGGTGCTTAAAGCTCGTCGCATTTCATGTAATCCACTAGTTAAAATAGAATCACGAAGTAGAATACCACTTCGCGCCATATTATCCATTTTTTCAGCAGTTTTTTCAGATAATGCTTCTCTTTCCTCATCTAGCAGCGGCTGATAAGCTTTATATTTTGGTTCAGCTATTTTTTTATTGATCGTTTCAATGACAGTATTGTACTTATCAACAAAATCCTTCACCATCGTGAAAATAGCCTCTTCATCTGCTTTCGCACTGACAGTAACAGGAGCACCTACATTGGGTTGTTTTAAAGTGAAATTAATACCATCAAAAGTAAACGTGTTTGTAGTAGAAGTATATTCAACACCATTAATTTTGAACTTCGCTGGGTCACTGGATTGTCCCGTAGTAGAAGGTGTATTTGCACCTATATTTAGGTTATTCGCACCGCTCGTTTCAACTTCAAATTGCTTACCGTCTTCAGCTATCATAACAAGCTTATTATTGAAGAAACTCGCTTTCAACCCCGTTTTTGCACTATTAATTTGTGAAATTATACTATCAATTGAGTCAGTTGCACCTGCAAATGTTAATGGAACATAATCTATATTGCCATCTCCATCTACATCTTTTTTTATTGTAAGAGTGAAATCAGACCCCCCGATCGGCTTTTTAGTATCCGTTATTGCTGCTACAGGAAACTCAGCGTTAGGTGGTGTGCCCGCTTTAGCCAAACTAATTACCTCTACTGAATATGAAGAAAGAGAAGGTTTTCCCGTTACTTTCGCAGAGGCTATATTTTCATTTTCTGAGAATGCAATTTTTTTATTAAAACTAGTTCCTAAGCGAAGATCTTTCAGAGAATTTTGCAAGTCGGCTAATAGAGTGTTCATCTCACGGTAAGCATCACGCTTCCATTCAACACTATATTTGTTCCGTTGCAAACGATTAACAGGCTCACGGTGAGCTTTCATCAAATCTTTAACAATTTTCTCGGTATCCATCCCTGATGCCATACCACTGATCCGTATTCCCATTATTTTTACCCCCTATCTTTTTTCATCCACCAGCAATCCAATCATTTCATGCATTTTTGCAACCATATCCATCATTTTCTTAGAAGGAATTTCTCTAATTACTTCATTTGTCTGATCGTTGATAATCTGAACGTAATATTCGTTCAGATCCTCATGTAGGGTAAATTTTACGTGTGTATTTGTAGATTGTAGCCATTTGTTAATTCCAGCTATTTCAGCTTGCAAATTCGACTTGCTTGGTAATTCGCCTGGATGTTTCATGTCTTTTGGATTTTGTTCTTGTGTAGGACTCGTTCCTAAACCTTGTCTCATGTTATTCTTCTGTCCTTGTGACGAATGAACAGAGGAAATTTCCATATCATTCACTCCCCAAAAAGCATCTTATTATATATATCGGTAGGATTCCAGATTATCATTATTTTTTCTTTTGATTACTCTGTCCGTTCATTTTTCTCACCGAAAAGGAACATATAAAAAAGCTGTCGAATTATCATTCGACAGCTTCGTAAAATTATTCTTTTTCCATTGATTAACGGAGAAGTTGCAGAACACCTTGTGGCAATTGGTTTGCTTGAGCCAACATCGCTTGAGAAGCTTGAGTCAAGATGTTGTTTTTAGTGAAAGCCATTTGCTCTTTCGCCATATCAACGTCGCGAATACGGGATTCAGCAGCAGTCAAGTTTTCAGCAGTGATATTCAGGTTGTTGATTGTGTTTTCCAGACGATTTTGGTTCGCACCAAGATAAGAGCGCGCTTTACTTACAGCGTTGATTTGGTTTTCTACATCGCCCAGTGTAGTCAAAGCATCTGCTTGGGTAGCGATTGAATACCCAGTAACAGCGCCATCTACAGTACTCAGATCGAAATTAGATACAGTCAGAGTCAATTTTTGAGCTGTTTCTTGCCCGATTTGCAGATCAATATCTGTACCACCAGCAAGCAAACCAATTCCGTTGAACTTGGTGTTGTCTTTAATGTTTGTTACTTCTTTTGCCAGCTCAGCCAATTCCTCTTGAAGACGAGCACGGTCATTTGTGTCATCCAATGTACCATTCGCCGATTGAGTTGCCAATTCTTTTACACGAACCAACATATTATTAACAGTTTGCAATGCGCCCTCTGCAGTTTGAATCAGAGAGATACCATCTTGGGAGTTACGGGAAGCTTGTTCCATACCGCGGATTTGAGCACGCATACGCTCGGAGATAGAGAGACCAGCTGCATCATCAGCTGCACGGTTGATGCGGTAACCGGAAGACAGTTTCTCAACGTTTTTTGCCAAGCTGCCAGTATTTACACCCAATTGACGATGTGTGTTCATTGCGGAAATATTGTGGTTGATAATCATTTAATATTCCTCCTTGATTTTTCGATAGTCACGTCCCTGTGACTATTCATGAATTTGAGACTTATCACAATCGCGCGCTTGCAACTGTCCCTACATTACTATTATCGGAATGTCGTCTTAGAGTTTTTAGCGCTTTTTTCTTTTTTTACAGAAAAAAAGATGATCTATTGACCATCTTTATATTGCCATCCTTTTTCTATCAAGTTTCTTAGCATGGACCACTCACTCTGACTCTTTGTTGCCAGACGATTCTCTTCTTGAATAGCTTCATAGATTTCTTTTCGATAAATGTCTAGTTTCCTAGGAGCTTCAATTCCAATACGTACCTGATCCCCATCAACAGAAATTATTTTAATTTCGATGGCGTCACCAATCATAATTGATTCATTTTTCTTTCGAGAAAGGACCAACATGTCAACACCACCTACTTAATATCCGTAGCTTGTTGTTCGATCAACTGCTGGCGGATTGAATATGTATCATCCTGCAAAATAACCTGTTTACCCATGCGATTGTTGAGATTCACGACAATGGGAGCTTTTAAATTTACAGTAGCCTGGTTATTTCCACGTATAGTCACAATAGAAAAGACAGCGATAGACTCCTGACCATCCATTCTTAGTGCTTCTTTTGTTGAAGATGAAAGTGAAAACTCATAGGAAGGAAAGAAGAGAAACGGATCTACTACCCAAAATCCAACATCTTTTTCTTCGATAGACTGAATTAAATAAAACGGACTCTTCTCTTCCTGCATCAATTGAAAAAACTGCAAATGAGAAAATCCAGGTATTCCATCCTCAAAAAAAAGATTTCCCAACTCCAATTGTTGACTTGTATTCATATCTTCCCCTCACTCACATCTTTCGATCAAGTTGGCTACCTATCACATCTATCTTGAGACTATTATATTCTATCATATATGGCTCCACCTTACCTGGCGTATAAGTAAACTCAGGCGGTCTCAGCACTGGATCCATGCTCATGCCATTACGTATTACGTTGATTATTGCTGGTTTAACCTCTATGCTTACATCGACACCTTCATCTAAAGAAGGAACTGGTGGGTTATATCCACCCTCCAATACACGTTGACCTTTTTCTCTTCCTATATTTGCGATTGCATTTTCTCGTGAATATATTTTCATTAAACGGTCGCCTTCTTGAACTTTCTCCGCAATTGCTTGTAGCCACTGTTGTCGTCCATAGGATGTATTACTATCGCTAAACTGCATGGGGGTCATGAGGCCAATATTTGCTCTTGCCTGACTTGAATCAATTCTCAGCTCAGTCCTTGCCTGTTCAATATTGAGAGTGGCTGCTTTTTGTCGTAAATTCATTTCTGCCATAGGTTGCTTAATATTTATAACAGGTTTATTAATGGATAAACCTAATTTTGCAAAGGTACTCTCCATCCGAATTTGTGGAATCTGCATTTACCGTACTCCCCCAATTCCCTAGCGAAGGAAGTCTAACAAGGTTGGTTGAATAATACGCGCCCCAGATCCTAGTGCTGCTGAATGAACACTTTCTTGAGTCTTTAAATTTGTCATTACTTCGGCCATATTCGCATCTTCATTTCTTGACAAAAGTTCAGATATACTTACTTCTTGCGTGTTCAATCTTTCAGCAATTAGTTCGACTCTGTTCACAGTTGCTCCGAGTGATGCCCGCTCCGCAAGAAGTTTATCAAATTGTTGATCTAATCTCGCTTGAAATTGGGTAGCTGTTCTCCCATTGCTAAGCTCTGTGATTATATTGTCTAAAAGATTAAACATATTGTTCGCATTATCTGGGAAATTAAATATGTTCGGAGCATTAATATTTGAAGTTACAAATACATTTTGGCTTACTTCCAAATTTATTGGCGAACTATTGGTATTTACATAGTCTCCTTTCCCGCCATTTGCTACCGGATCATACGGAGCTTTATTCGTGTCAGTGCCTGCAAAAATATACTTGCCATTTATTTGTTGATTAGCAAGTGTACCTAAATGATTCTTTAATTCCTGAACTTCTGAACCCATCGTTTTTAAATCCTCTGGTGATACTGCTCCATCACCAGAGTATATCAAGAGTTCTTTGATCCGCTTCAAAACGTTCCCAACTTCATCCATTGTGCTATCAGTCATATCTAACCAAGACTTCGCTTCATCCACATTCCTCTTATACTGATCATTCTCCATCAACGAAGAACGATAAAACATCCCACGCGCTGCCACTACAGGATCATCAGATGGCTTGGCAATTTTACTACCAGACGAAAGCTGTTGCTGTAGCTTGTCCATGCTACGCATGGAATTATGCAAATTCCGCAGCATATTACTATTCAGCATGTTCTGCGTTACACGTACCGCCATGATCTAATCCCTCCTACTAGAGGCCAACTCGGCCCATGCCGTTGATGACTTTGTCCAAAATTTCGTCCATGCTTGTCATGACGCGGGCAGATGCGCTGTATGCGTGCTGGAATTTCACCATTTCTGCCATTTCGTCATCAATCGATACGCCTGATACGGATTGCCGCTGGCTGTCTACAGTTCCGACCAGCATTTCCGAGTTCAACTGATTGCGGGTAGCTTCTTGTGCATCCACACCCAATTGGCTGATTGTATAACGATAGTAGTTATCCAAAGTGGAGCTTTCTGCCAAGTCGTTCGGGCCTGTTCCGGCAGCCAACACTTTAAATTTGATCGAAGCAATCGCCAATGCGTTTTCGTTGTTGCCAACCGGTGTAGAGACTGCTTCCGGTTTTGCCGCAGCGATAGCATCCAAACTTCTCATAATTTCGGGGTTAACGACAAGACTAGAGGCACTTGTTGGATAATTTTTCGTTGTAGCATCCGCAGCCAAAGCCGTTGCATCTACAAAGAACGGCAGATCCTGTGCGGTGCCATTATTGATATCATTCAAGCTCCGTCCTGCGCGATGTATATCATTGATTTCCTTAGTCAAATTCACAGCCAAGACATCCAGACGTTTTAGCATGTTTGGCACAATCTGATCACGAGATTGGAGAGTGCCTGCCATGTAACCAGATGTCGGAACGAAAGCCGCTCCACCCAGCGTGAGATCACTCAAACCCGTGGCGACATTTCGCTGAGCAACTACTGGTTGGGAAGTGATACCGTTAACAAATTCGCGTCCTTCAATCGTTACGTTCACCATACCAGCGGTGGTTTGCGTCACTCGGATATCTACCAGCTTGGAGAGCTTATCCAGGAGAACGTCACGCTGGTCATACAAATCGTTTGGCTGGTAGCCATGTGGCACGATATTGGAAATCTGATTGTTCAAGCTGGCTATTTGCTGTCCCAAAGAGTTGATTTCCATCGCCTTCACATTCACTACATTGTCCAGATCAAGTTGCACTTCTTTGATATGATTCGTCAATGTGTTAAATGTATCCGCAACCGCCTTGCTTCGTTCGCGAACAACAGCACGTGCCGACGTATCTGTCGGGTCTTTAGCCAAGTCCTGCCAGGCTTGCCACATCTGGTCCATGACTTTTTGCAGCCCTGTATCAGAAGGTTCGTTCATTATCCCTTCCAGCTTTTCAAGTGTTTCCAAGCGACCATCCCAATATCCTTGACGCTTGTGCTCATTTCGATATTGAATATCCAGAAACTCTTCTCGCAACCGCTGAATACTGTCAGCTTGCACACCCGTACCAAGCAATCCTGGCTCGATGGTTGCCTGCATTCCAACATAAGGCAACCCGGTAGTAGCCTGCATGTTGACCCGCTGACGGCTGTATCCTTCCGTATTCGCATTCGCAATGTTATGCCCCGTCGTATTCAGCGCAGACTGCTGTGCGAACAGGCCGCGTTTGCTTACTTCAATTCCGTGAAAAGTCGAGCGCATGTCAGCACCTCTTTACGCTTTTTTATTGAAAAAAGTTCGGCTCGCCTGACGGTAGGTGTCCGTGCTCGGATTGCCGTAAATGAAGTCGTCCTCCGGCGTGTCCGTGATCAGGTCGAGTGTCATGTTTACAAAAGAAAGGGATTGCTCCAGCAACTGCTGATTCAGCTCGTTTGCCTCACGCAGTTCGGCGACAATCCGGACAAGCTCGTCTCGATAGGATGCAAGCCGCGTCTTCTCTTCCGCACTGGTCGTCAACTTGATCAATTCAGCCAGTGTGCCTTCCTGAAGCGCAAAGCCTTTCTTTTCGGTCAGTTCTTGCACCAAGGTTTGGCGGGCTGCTTCAGCAGCAGTGACGCCCTTGATCAGCTTTTGTTCCTGGCGGGTAATCGCCACCAGCTCATCGACATCTCCTTTTACCAGCACGTCTTTTTTGTGTGCGGCCAAAGTGTACAAGGCTTTGTGCAACCGGATCAAGTTGTCGAGCAGATCGTAGAGTCTATCCATGTTCGCGCTTCTCCTCGTCTTCCCTAGAGAACTGGTTTATAGCTTTTTCCAAAAGGACAGGAGCTTCTCTGCAATTCGCTCGCTGGAGACACGATACGTGCCTTCCTCCACTTGCTTCTTCAATTGCTCCACCTTTTCACGACGCTGTGGCGCGTTCGTGTCTTCCACCTGGCGCTGCATTTCCAACGCTTCCGTAGAAATGTTTACTTCATCCTTGCCCATCGGGATTTTCCCACTTTTGCCTACCTGGTTGTTGCTCGTCTTGTTGTAGGCGTTGATCATCCCGACACGGTTCGGTTCATTAATCCGCATCTGATTACCATCCTCTCAATCCACCGGACATTTTCATGGGAACACGTCCCTTTATCAAAAGAAAAACCGATGATACCTCTTAGTAGTATCATCGGCAATTTCCTGATTGACGATTAGTTTTTTTGCGCAAAACTATTCGTCAGTATTCTTCCTTCTTCGATAAGCGGCTGCTTCCGCCTGACGTGCGCGAGCATCTTCTGCAAGGCGCCGATCCACTTCAAGCTGCTGCGAAATCTCGTGTTTCAAGTCTTTCATGCACGAGTCGCACATGTTTCCGGTACGGATCAAAATTCCACAAATTTCGCATGGGTAACCAAGTTCCGGGTTGCCTTCTACAGAAATGCGCCCTTCCTTGATAAACTTCGTAATTTGCTTCACGCTCACACCAGTAGCTTCGCTCACCTGATGAATATTAGCTCCGCGATTCTCGCGCTTGCGCAGAAACCGGGCGCATTTTTCATATTCCTGCTCCACTTGTTGATAGCATTTGGGGCAAATGTCACGGACTGTTTGTACAAATAAAGCATCACACCGCGAGCAGTTTGCCAGTTTGCCCAGAGACATAGAAACAACCCCTTCAACATCCAGAAAGTTCATTTGGTTCGCAACTGCTGATTGCTTCCATGATAACGTAATTTTACCAAACTGGCTATCTGTATATTGTCAAGGAGTAAATTTCACAAACTGTTCCCAAGTGTGCCCGCAACGTGCTGGCGCAAGAACGAAGAGTCGAGCCTGTCGTATATATATCGTCGATCAGGAGAACCCGCAGAGGAGTGCCGGACATTACAGGACTATTCGCCCCGCCCTTGACCTTGGCTCGCGCGATCCCGCCAGAGCAAGCGGAGGATAGGTCTGCAAGCACAGCCCCTTGCGCCCACGCAAAAGCATCTCTCATGCTCTCCTCACGATGCACGCGCCCGCCTTGCTTGCTCAGCTTCTCTGTCGCTTTCGTTCGCTCCAGCAACGTTTTGACCGGAACTCCTATGGCGTGTCCCAAAGCTTTGGCAAGCAACTCCACCTGATTGAAGCCTCTTTCCCGAAGCCTTGTTGGATGAAGCGGAACAGTCGTGATGCAAGTAAAACGCGAAGGCGTATGGTGGTAGCGGTAAATCGCGATGGTTAAAAGCGCACTGAAAAAACTAGCCAATCGCTCATCCCCACGGTATTTGAACAGGCTGACCAGACTTTTTCCTTTCTCGTCATATTGGAGCAGGCTGCGGTTGTTAGACAACGGCACGCTCGCTCGATCTACGCAATCGCGGCACAATCCATCGCGACAAATGACCTCGCCGCACATGTCTCGCCCGCACTGACGACAAATCTGCTCTCCGATGAACGGCAGGGCTTCCAAGCAGCCTGCACACACCTGGAGCTTTTGCAGCAAACGATATACGACCGGGTAAGTAGCGGCTGAACTGGAAAGAGATCGTGCACGCTTGCGGACAATCCCTTCTCTTTGCAGGGCATTCAAATGTCCGCCACAAGCCACACATGACTGGATTGTCACGCATTATCCCCCCCAGCTTCCGCAAGCTTTTTCGCCAATTGATTCATCCGGCTGATTTGCCTGACTGCCAGCTTCGTGGCCGCAGCGCGCTCAGCCTGCAAGAAAAGCACAGAGCCTGCCGTGTCATCGAACGATCTGCCCACGCGCCCCGCAATTTGCACCAAAGAGGCTTCATCGAAGACGGGCGCCTCCGCTCCTACGACAAGCACATCGCTCTTCGGAATGGTGACCCCGCGTTCCAGAATCGTGGTTGTCACCATGAGCGTATAGCGGCTGTTGCGAAAAGCGAGCACCTTTTCCTCGCGCAACGGGTCGGAGGCGTGAACGCCCGCCATCTGTTCCGACCGATCCGGCATCGCCTTTTGCAAATAGGCAAGCACCACGTCCACGTCGTCAATGCGGGGAACGAAGACGAAAACTTGCCGCTCGGCATCCAGTGAACGCTTGACTGCATTCGTCATCTGCGGCACCGCCCGATTCGTCCGAACGCGCTTGTGCAACCCTTTGATCGTGAGAATCTCAGGCACAGGCAACGGCTTGCCGTGGTAGCGACCGGGTAAAAGCACATGAGTGGCTGAAGCAAGCGGCAATGCCGCGGAACTTGCTGATTTTGAACGATCGTTTGAAACGAGCCGTTTTTGCAAATAGAGCGGGGGAGTCGCGCTCAAATAGAGCAGCTTGCCCGTCTCGTGTGCGGCTCTCGCCAGCGCCCGATAAAGCACAGGATTGTTGTGATAAGGAAAAGCATCGGCCTCGTCGAGTACAACCAGCAGGAAGCGGCGATGATAGCGCATGACTTGATGGGTCGTTGCAATCGTGATATCGCTCTCTTCCCATTTCTCGGCACTGGCGCCATGGACAGCAATTACACGCGCTTCGGGAAACACTCGCCGAATACGCGGAGCCAGCTCCAGCACTACGTCTTTTCGCGGAGTAGCGATCAATACACGCCCTCCCGACGAAAGTGCCTCAGCGACAGAAGGAAAGAGCAGCTCGGTTTTCCCAGCCCCGCACACTGCCCAAATCAAAAACTCCGACCGCCCCGGATGTGAGCCCGCTACGAACCGCCGAGCGCGTTCGGCAGCTCTCGCCTGATCTTGCGAGTAGCGCCCTGTCCACTCCAGCCTGGCCGGCTGCCCCATTCCTTTTTCTCTCCCAATGTCGGCTGAGGCACTTGACGCAATCAACATATACGGCGTGCAGCACTTGCTCCTGCCCATTCCCAGGCATATCGTGCAGTAGGCGCAGCCTTGCTCACACGAATGGCAGTATATCAGCTGCAACGCTCTGTCCTCGCTGCCGCATCGCTCACAGAAAAGCACCAGTCGCTTGCGCCGCCAATTGCTGACGACTCCCATGCGCACTCCTGGAAGCCACTGCACTTTGCCAGCGAGGACTCCTTCATGCAGCACAGCTGCCAAATCGCCAACTTCTACCCCTCGCTTGCACAAAAGCGTCTCGATCTCTTCCCAGAGAAGCGCTCGTCCATCCAGCAGTTTGCCGAGAACGCTTGCGCTCGCTCCATCCGCTGTGAGCGAAGTTCTTCGAAGCAATGAATGACGCGAGAAAATCTTGTACCCTCCTGCTGATTCAGCATCCTTTTGACAAGCATGCACTTCGCATCTGAACTCTACAACCTTCCATGCAAACCAGTCTTTTGGCGGCTGCCTCATGCAAGCGAACGCACTGGACCAGGAAGCTTGATTGTCATCCCGCTCCCTGTCGGTCATTTCCCGCCCATACAGCACACTCGCCTCCCGAACCTTCCCCACAGCCAAATGCCGCAGCTCAGCGACCACTCCATCCGTCAGCTTTTGCCGCTCTGGCAGTCGCTTGCGTATGCATTCGTTTATTTGCTCCCGCAAGGAAAAGGCCAAAGCGAGCGATGACGTCTTGCCGATGACGTGCAGAATGCAGCTCTCTCGCTCCTGCCAAAAAGATTGGTCGACAGAAAAGCTCGGTGTCACGTACGTCTGAACCGACGACACTGCTTCTGTGCCCGATTTGATGTACAGCAAAAACTCGCGCATGTGCCTTCCCCCGCTCTCCACCTGTCCTCTTACCATCAGTTTGCAAAAAGACAAGACGGGTCAGCAAATCTTTTTCACGAGCAAAACCGCAGCATCACCGTCTCGCTGACCGCAAGCAGCCCCATCGACTGTCAGGAAAAGGACCGAGACATTTTTCACACAAACACAAAAAAGACTGCCGATGTCCTCGACAGTCCTTTTCGTTCATCCATATGCCTGAAAACAAAAACATCAGGCTCCTTCTTGCTTGTTCCGCAGATCAACTACAATAGCTCCCACCAACTCGGCTTGGCTGTCAGCTACAGGCACCCCACAGCAGTACGGCTCGCGAGTCAAAATCGATAGCATCCGGGATGTATCATCGGTAGATCCTTCATCTATCAAAGTAATCCGGACAGGCTTGCCACTCCATTCGGAGCGAAACAGCAAACTTCTGACCGCCCGCTCCAGCACCTGCTCCGAATTGTGCACCAACAAGCGGTAATGCTCGTGCGAAAGCTCTGTCAAGCTGTCCATTCGACTGGCCCATCGATCAGCGATCATCACCAGCAATGAGGAGAAGCCAAATGCCGCCAGTAGCCATACAACCAGTTCTTCCATCACGGTCATACCCCCTCCTATACAAAGGTATGCCGAACAGCTTGAACAGGGTGCCAACTGGACGCTCATACGGATTCTACAGTTTTACCCATCCGTTTTTGATCGAGATGACAACCGCTTGCGTGCGGTCTTGAACGTTCAGCTTTTGCAAAATGCTGCTGACGTGATTTTTCACAGTTTTCTCACTGATGAACAAAAATTCTCCGATCGCCCGGTTGCTCTTTCCTTCAGCCATCAGTTGAAGCACTTCCCGCTCGCGGCGAGTCAGGGACTCGATCACTTTTGGATCGATCGTTTGCGAATCATCCACGGAGAAGCTGCGCTCTGTGCTGCCTTCATGCTCGCTGAGACGACGGAACTCCTCGATCAGCTTGCCCGTTACCTTCGGATGGATGTAAGCGCCGCCGCTTGCTACGACGCGCACGGCATCCACCAGATCGCTGGTGCCCATTTCTTTGAGCAAATAGCCCGATGCACCGGAACGCAACGTGCGGTAAACGTATCCTTCATCATCGTGAATAGAAAGCATGATCACTCGCGTAGAGGGACTCACAGAAATTACATTTTCCGCAGCAGAGACGCCATTGATGTTTGGCATATTGATATCCATCAACAAAACATCCGGCTTGTGCTCTTCGGCGAGCAAAGCAGCCTCTCCGCCGTCCGCTCCTTCTCCGACGACCTTGAAGTCATCTTCCATTTCCAAAATGCGCTTGACTCCTTCACGGAACAATTGGTGGTCGTCCACAATCACGATGCGGAGCTCTTGCTGTCTTTTATCCATGTTTCATCCCCCTGTGTACATAATTCTGTATCGGTTCATATTTTTAACGGTATTTGGAAAATAACCTTTGTTCCCTCACCCGGAGCTGATTGCAGGTCCACATTGCCTTCCAGCAGCTGCACACGCTCGCGCATTCCCAACAGTCCAAAGGAATTTCCGTTTGCCATGCGCTTCTCCAGATCGAATCCAACGCCATCGTCTTTGACGACGAGACTCAGCGACTCCTGAAGAAACTCAAGCTTCACTTGTACCGAAGAAGCTCCTGCATGCTTCTCCACGTTGTTCAGGCACTCCTGAACAAGCCGGAAGATTGCAGCCTTGACGGAACTGCGCAGCGGTGGCTCCACACCAAATACTACCAGATCAATCGAAGCCCGGATACGTTCTTCGCACGTCTGAATGTATTTTTGCAAAGTGGGAACCAAGCCGAGGTCGTCCAAAGCCATCGGACGAAGGTCAAAAATGATCCGTCTTACATCAGCCAAACTTAACCGAACCATTTCTTTCAGCTCGTGAAGCTCCATTTGCGCTTCCAGAATACGTTCGTTTTTCAACATGCGCTCGACGATTTCGGAGCGCAAGACGACGTTTGCCATCGATTGAGCCGGACCGTCGTGAATCTCGCGCGCGACACGTTTGCGCTCTTCTTCCTGCGCCTGAATGATCTTCAACCCCATCAGTTGATGCTGCTTGGCCGATTCCAGCGCTTCCCCGATCTTGCTCAGGTCGCCAGTCAGGTAGCCAAGCACCACGCCCATCTGGGATACAAGCTTCTCGGCGCGTACAATCGTTTCCTCCAATGTACGCAATTGCCGCTCCAGATCATTGCGCCGGCGCTTCAAGTTGTTTTCCCGCTCGCGATAGATGGAAAGCTCCACCTGGATGCGGCTCGCCTCTTCATAGGCGATACGGATGTCATCCTCCGTGTACATGTGAAAGTTGCGGCTGACCTGCACAAGCCTGTTGCGCGACTTTCGATAGGCCAATTCCAACGCATCGACCTTTTGGATTACTTTGGAAATTTCTTGCCTCAGCTCATGCAAATCAAACTTTAGCGAGTTGCCTTGTTGTCTTGCATCTTCGGCTATATCAAAAATTTGCGTTTTACTTGTTTCTACTGTTTCAATGGTTCTCTTGATCACCCCATCCAGCACGCTGATGTCGATCGCTTTGTTCATGATTGCTCTCCTTCGAACTCTTTTTTCGCTTTCGTGAACAGCTGTTGGAGTTTGACCTCATCTACGTCTCGCAGACCCACATCATTGCGTGGGATGGCAAAAGGATCTACCCCTCGTTTGGCGAAACCGGGCGTAGAAGTAAACACATACTCATACCCTGCTTGTCGGGCTGTTTCCAAAACGATCGGATTCGTGTAGCCAAAAGGCAGTGAAATCGCCTTAATGTCCTTGCTCATCCAACCGTGCAAACCTGCGCGAGACATACTGAAATCAACATAGAGCCGATCCCTGTATTCTTTTTCATTTTCTAATCGCTTTACATCCTGCAAGTAGACGGGAGCAGTCTCTGGTCCCATCTCTCCCCATTCATTCCGCGCTTCCTCTTCATGCAGGCTGTAGGTATGGGAACCAATATCAGCCAAGCCAGAGTGAAGCATTTCCATGACTTGTTGACGCGTGAGTGGCGTCGTCATGTTCTCCCGTTTTCGTTCGGCTACATCTCGCAAGCGTCCTGCAATCACGAAGTTCACTGACGGGTAGCCGTATGTACGCAATATCGGAAAAGCCTTCGTATAATAACTTTCGTAGCCATCATCAAACGTAATCAGGACAGCATTTTCTGTCGGCAAGCTCCCGGTATCGACAAAGCGCAAAAACTCATCCAGCGTAATGGGATGCAGGTCATTTTCGTGCAAAAATGCCATATGTTCTGCGAATTGTTCGGGCGCAATCACGTAACGTTGGCCTGCAGCATCTGTCACATGATGATACGTCAGGACGACGACTTGATTGTTATACCACTTTTGCGGCTTTACCGTTGCTTTTTCGTTTCGCGTGACGTTTGGCTCAGCGTTTTCCGTCTCGCTTATGCTTATAGACGTATCGACTTGGGGAAAAGGTTGCACTTTTTGCGCATTCTTTTTTGACTGGTACAAATCACCAAGCCCCAATATCGTCACAACCAACAGTAAACAACTGATAAACACTGTCAGGAAGAGCCTTTTGTTCGGCAAAGAAACCCCTCCTTCACTTCCTCACTAGGAGATTCGACACAGTCCTACATTTTCCCTTTGATCAGGATTCACCAATAATTGGAAATTTCTTCCCATAACAAAAAGAGCCCAGTAGCTTTTACCAGGCTCTTTCTTTGCCGTGCTTATTTTGCCAGTTGAGCAGCCTCTTGCTTCAGAACTTCTGCTTTGTCTGTTTGCTCCCAAGGAACATTCAGGTCATTGCGTCCGAAGTGGCCGTAAGCCGCTGTTTGTTTGTAGATAGGACGACGCAGGTCGAGCTGTTTGATGATACCAGCTGGACGCAGGTCGAAATGTTTGCGAACGAGTTTCACGAGATCTTCTTCGGAAACAGTTCCTGTACCAAAAGTATCAACTGCGATGGATACTGGTTGTGCTACACCAATCGCATACGCTACTTGTACTTCGCACTTGTCAGCCAAGCCAGCTGCCACGATGTTTTTCGCAACATAGCGAGCAGCATAAGCACCGGAGCGGTCTACTTTTGTCGGATCTTTACCGGAGAACGCGCCGCCGCCGTGACGAGCGTATCCGCCGTAAGTGTCTACGATGATTTTGCGGCCAGTCAAGCCAGCATCCCCTTGTGGTCCGCCGATAACGAAACGGCCAGTTGGGTTGATGAAGTATTTGGTTTCAGCATCCAGAAGTTCAGCTGGAACTACTGGTTTGATTACATGCTCAACCAGGTCTTGTTTGATTTGCTCCAAAGTTGTTTCAGGAGCGTGTTGAGTAGAGATAACGATCGTGTCGATGCGAACAGGCTTGTCTCCATCGTACTCAACCGTTACTTGTGTTTTACCGTCAGGACGCAGGTAAGCGAGTGTGCCGTTTTTGCGAACTTCGGTCAAACGACGAGCCAGTTGGTGGGACATGCTGATCGGCAATGGCATCAACTCAGGTGTTTCGTTGCAAGCAAAGCCGAACATCAGACCTTGGTCGCCTGCACCAATCGCTTCGATCTCAGCGTCAGTCATTTTGCCTTCGCGCGCTTCCAGCGCTTGGTCTACACCCAGTGCAATGTCAGCGGATTGCTCGCCGATTGCTGTGATAACACCGCAAGTGTCAGCGTCAAAGCCGAACTTAGCGCGATCATAGCCGATTTCACGAATGGTTTCGCGAACCAGCTTTTGAATGTCTACATAAGTGTTGGTTGTGATCTCACCCGCTACGAGAACCAGACCTGTCGTTACAGAAGTTTCGCACGCTACGCGAGCGTTTGGATCTTTGGACAGGATGGCGTCCAGGATGGAGTCGGAAATTTGGTCACAAATTTTATCCGGATGTCCTTCGGTTACAGACTCAGATGTGAACAGACGACGACCTTTTTGCAAAGCCATGAGAAAATACCTCCTTTGACCTCATACAAATAGTTTGGTAGCCGAGTCAGGATTTTATCGACGTAAACGCAAATAAAAAACCTTTTCCATCTTTCGGAGGAAAAGGTTTGAGCGCTTTTAGCTTCCTTCATCCTCTTATCGGCCAGAACAGATTTCCGTCCTGCTGGTTAGCACCGCTCTAGTCGGTTGCCGGGCTTCATAGGGCCAGTCCCTCCGCCTGCTCTGGATAAGAGTATCCATTACGGATTATAGAATAATTGTTTTTCGGGGTGGTGTCAATAGACTTTTCCCACAACTCCGGTTCGAAGCAGGCCAGCCTGTACAAAACGTTGATGAAATCGCCTGCGGGAAGCGAGCGATGATGACTGTAGCGCATGGACAGCGCCTTTTGCACAAGCTGGTCAAGCCTCTTTATACTTGGTACGATTTGGCGATCAATACAACAACCTCGGCCCGCGTAGCGGTTCCCTGAGGCTTGAAGGTCTTGCCATATCCGTTCAGCCACTTTTTTTGCGTCAAAGCCTCGATCGCCGGCGATGCCCAATAGTTAACCGGAACATCGCGATAAGAGGACACGCTGCGGCTATTCACAGCTACCCCTTTCGCCCTGGCGATCATGGTGGCCATCTCGGCCCGCGTTACTGCCTGATCAGGCTTGAGTTGACTGTTTGGATACCCCTTCAAGACTCCGAGCTGATAAGCTACCCCAAGGGTGTTGTACGCCCAGTGCTTTTTTGGCAAATCGGAAAAGACGTCCTTGCCCGTGTACATACTGGCTACTTTCGAGCCGGTGACACGCATCGTCGAAACGAGCATGGTCGCAAATTGGGCGCGGGTCACTGCCTGATCCGGCTTGAATGTTGCGTCGTCGAAGCCTTTGATGATGCCTTTGTCGCTGAGCTTGGCGATTTGCGCACGCGCCCAGTGGTTAGAAATATCCCGATAGCCGGAAATGAGCGGCTGCGGGCTGAGCGTCAATTGGTAGGAATCGTACTTGAAAGGCACGATGCTACTCATGCGCACGAAATACTTCCCTTTAGGCAGGCGTATGCCGAAAATTTCACTGCCTTGGTCTGACCGCTCTGCCACTTCGGTTGTCGAAGCAAGCGCCACGTTCATGTTTTTCTCATTGTAAAGGGCAATGTGAAACCCGCTTGCTACCGGGATGAACGGAGCGCGAACTGTGACGTACGATTCCGCATCCAATGTAAATTGAAACCAGTCTGAATCTGTCGACGCCGGAATGGTTCCTGACATGACTCCTCCACTGGCAAGCGGAGCAGCTTTGCTATACGTATTATTCGGCTCGTTCCCATCTTTTTTCAACGGGGTAAAGGCGAGATCGAGGCGATATTCGCCGTTCATTGCATTTTGCTGATACTCGCTGACGCGAATGTAGTATTTTCCTGGCGAGACGTCCTTGCTTGCACGTTCGGAAGGATTATCCCTGTCGCTGTTATCGTATACCGGGTCCCAGACCGTATTTTTTCCCGGCTCTTGCTTTCCGATGGCAAGTACCAAGTCCACCCGCTTGTTATCAGGTGTGACCGTCACGTCCATATGCCCGTACTCGCGGACATAGTAGGAGAACCAATCCTGATCCCCTTCCTCATGGAAATTGCCCGTCACGCTGATCTGGTTGCCCACCAGCGGCCTTGCCGTAGCCATCGAATTGTTCGGTTCATTCCGATCCGGGTTGATGGTGAATTTGCTCGTCAGCACATAAGTAAACGCATTAACTCCACCGTTTCTCACCAGCTTGATATTCATTCGCCCAGCTTTTGCAGGAACCGTTATCGTATCCCCGTTCCCGATATAGTAAGTGACCGGCTGACGATTTGCCGGATAAAAAGTCGCTGACATGGCTGAAGATACGCCTGAGTTTACGGATGCGGTGAGACTTACTTTTCCATCGTAAGGAACGTCCATCTTGAACCAGTCAACCGTATCGTTTGGCCCCAGATTGCCACGGACTTGCGCTTCGATCGGAAACGCCTTGGCTCTCTCCAAAACGTTGTTCGGCTCCAAAAAGTCGCTGGACAGCGCACTGCGCACTGCCTTGTTTACGTCCAGAAGACCGTAGCCCGCTTGCCGATCCCAGCCGCCTTCGCCAATATCTGTCGCCGTCTGATAAAGCATCTGCCTGACGTCGAGGGCAGACAGCTTGGGATGACGAGCCAGAATGAGAGCAGCTGCGCCTGCTACCTGAGGCGCCGCTACAGATGTTCCGGAAACCGAACCGTATTTGCCGCCGAGCTTGGTTGTATACACATTAAGCCCCGGTGCCACCAGATTCATCTCCGGCCCTGTATTCGACTGGTAAAGGACCTGGTTTCTTCCGTTTATCGCCCCCACCGCAATTACGGTCGGGTACGCTGCCGGATACGCGACACGGCTTGCCTCATTTCCGCTCGCCGCCACCAGAACCGCTCCGTTTCGTTCCGCGCGGTCGACCGCATTTTTCATAGCCCGGGAGTAAGCCATGCTGCTAAAAGACATCAAAATGACCTTTGCCCCCCGATCGAGGGCGGCGTTGATTCCTTTGGCGATCATGTCAACATCCGTAGTAGATGCGTTTTTGTTCAAGACTTTGACGGGCAAAATTTTGGCGTTCCAGACCACCCCGGCTACGCCGATCCCGTTGTTTCCTTTTGCCCCGAGGACCCCGATGACTTCTGTTCCATGCCCATTGTCATCCTGCGCACTTTTCCCCGGATTGACCAGGTTAACACCAGGGAGCAAATTCCCCTTCAAGTCAGGGTGATTGTAATCGGCCCCTGTATCGAGTACAGCAATCGTGATCGCCTGATTGCTGTTCACCACTGACCATGCCTTGTCCGCTTTGATTTGACTCAGGTGCGTCTGGTTGCTCAGGTAGCTGTCATTGGAGGCAGGAGCAGCAGCGAGTGCCTGCCTAACTTCCAAAGGAGCGACGGTGAGCAGCAGCGCCAGTGCGACGGTCACTTGAATTGATTTTTTCATAAAAAACAGTCCTTCCCTCTCTCCCTGCAAATCATGCAGCAAGAAAACCTCTGTCGAAGCCGTTTCCGTCATAAGGCCGCGCTTTAGCGGAAGGTTTTCTTAACGTATGAATACCCGCAAACTTTTGCAATCAATCCCAATACGTTCAAAAAGGTATTCGAGTATGATATTCCTCGTCCTAGCATAGCGGATAAAAAGGGCGAATTGCAACCCTAATTCCCCAATATTTGGAACGTTTTGGCAGTAGAAAAACCCTTTTCACCAGTGGCAAAAAGGGTTTCGTTCATTACTGCAGCAGACCTTTATTGTCTTCGGTTTCAGGCGCTACGTATGTTTCCTGTTTTTTTCTTTGGCGCGCTTGCGGAATGAAAGCAGTCAACTCTGTCACGTCTACTCCTGCTTTTTTAATCGAAGAGGACGGGATGTCAAATGCCCAGACACGCTGGCTGTTCGCTTCCACCTTCATGTTTTGCAAGGTGTAGTTGACGCGGGCAACCGCTTCGCCATCCTTGTCGTGCACCAGGATCGGCACCTCGGTAAACTCCAGGCGCTTCTCCAAACCGTTGCGGAATACAACAACGACTTTCAGACCGTTATCCTCGTTCGGCTTGATTGCGAGAACTTGCAAGTCCACCTGCCCAGCTTCTACCGGAGCTTCTGCCGCTGCTTTTTGCAAATACTGCTCTTGCTCACTGGCACTCAGCCCCATGTTCAGCTCGTGGCTTCCTTCGAGTCGCTGTTTTTGCGGCTTTTTATACACAATCGTCAGCGGTACTTCTTGCTCCGGAATGCGGTCAAACTCTTCCCAACGGAACATAAACTCCGCCGGACGACTGGACATGGAATCGACTGGTCCGCTTGTCATCAAGTCGAACGTCTTTTTCGCCACCTCTTCGCCTTCTGCTGTTACGAGAGAGAGCGGCAGCTTTTGCAACAGTACGTTGCGGTCTGTCGCATTGCGAATGTAGGCAAGCACCAAATAGCCTTCTACGGTCGCCTGTGTGAAGAACGGAATGACACCGACCTCATCACGTACTACAGGCGGCAACTCATCGTGCACATATTGCAGCAATTCCTGCTCGGCCTCGTCCAGCTGCGCGTCCCACGGACCGTTCATCGACAGGAACAGCTCTTTTGACTCCACGCGGTTTGCAGACTGCTGCGGATTTTCAATACCGGATACGCCCAAGTAAAATTCATTGTGCAAATACTCATGAATGTCCTCTCGTACCTGCTCCAAGCTTTCTTTGGAACCAAACCAGTTTTCCAATAACCAACTCATATGTCAACCTCCTCTTTCCCACTTTAGAAAAATCACGCGTCTACTCTACGTCAAGAATCCATCTACGCAGATTGGCATCAGGCTTTTTCACAAATTCCGGCGGGAACACGATCAGCCACGGACGACTGTTGCCAGGCTGGACACAGATCTTTCTGGCGTCAAGAACGCCTCGCGCAACGACATCCCCGTCTGTATCGGAAATCGTTACTTTCAGTTGCTCAGGGCGATACTCCGTCGACAGACCATTGCGGAACAGCATCGCAGCGACCAGTTGCCCTTCTTTCGTTTTGCCGATATCAAAACCCGTAACTTGTACGGTATTCACCGGGATTGGCGGCAAAGAATTGGCGAGCTTCTCCAGACGATCCTTTTGCCGATCGGTCATGCGGTTCTCCATCTCCGGGTCCAGTTCAAGCGTGCGTGGCCAAATATGCGCGCGGTTCCCTGCCTTCATCACGACTTTCCAGCGACTGAACTGGAAGTTGTCGTGCAGATAGGACTCTTCCGGGAACAGCACTTCCCACGGACGGCTCGTATGCGGCGGAATCGAGCCCATCTCGGACAGATCGATTCTGATCCGCGCAAACGGCTTGTCGTCCAGATAGATCGCCAAACCAATCGTTTTAAAACGAACTGGCTTATCTGTCGCATTGCGGAAGAACATCGTCACGATCATGCCGTTCGGTTGGGGAATCATACTGAAGCCCGTCACGCTGATCAAACCGCGCGCGATTTCTGGAAGCTCCTCCTGCAAAAAGCGCAGCGTGTACTTTTTCTCGGAATCCAGCTCTTGCTCCCACAAAGGATGCAGCGACAGCTCTGTCTTGATTTTCTCGCGTTTAGCCGGAGCGCTGGTCTTCGCCTGTTCCTTTTCCACTTCCACTTCGGTTTCTTTCAGTTCGTCAATGTCGAATGCCGACTCTTCCTGAATTTCTTTCTTCAATTCATCCAGAGCTTTCTCGCCCTGTTCCTTGCCAAACAAATTCTTCATAAAAGAAAACATGTGTTACCTCCTCACACACGTCCGAACCCGAACGCAATTTCTCTCTCTTCATCATAAACATTTCTATACGGCTCATGCAAATCTAGGCTTGCTGTGGAACATTCACTCGCCAGCGAGAAAGATCCGGCTGCTCCAGCAAAATGCTTTCCGGAGGATAAATAAACAGCCATGGCTTGCTCGTATTGGCATTCACCGTCAAGCTTCCCAGTTCAAACACTCCTTCAGCCACCTTTTCTCCTGTCGCATCATAGAGAGCAAGCGGCAACGTTTCAAAGGAAAGAGACTGCGGCGAGCCGTTGCGAATCAAAAGCATGACGTGAAGTGCGCCTTCCTCGGAGCGACGAATTTGCACACCCTGGATATTTACTTCTCCCTCATTGAGCGCAGGAAGTGTTTTCGCCAGCTCGATCAAGGAATTTTTTTGTTCATTCGACAGCGCCTTGATCCAGGACTCTTCCAGTTCCAGCTGCTGTGGCAACACCATTTTCTTTTGTGCCATCTCGAATGCAATCTTCCAGTTCGCCAGCAGCACGTTCACTTGCAGGAAGTGTTCACGCGCAAATACAAACGACCACGGTCTTGCAGATCGCGGCGGAATTTCCCCTATCTCGCTAAAGTCAAACGTCTGGCGGGTAAATAGCTGCTGATCCCCGAACAATACCACCAGCGTCATTTCCTTTAGGTTGATTGGATGGTCCGAACTGTTGCGAATAAACGCCGTGATTTCGATTCCATCATCATGCGGAACGAGCGCTGTTCCAGCGAGGGAAATGTTCCCTTCCTGCAGCGGCTCCAGCTCCTGTGCCATAAAGGAAAGCGCGTATTTCTCCTGCGCACCCAGATTCGCTTCCCACGATTCATGCAGGGACAGCGTGGTAATGACGCCGGCAGATGTTTTGTGTAGACCTTGCTTTTCCTGATGAGACTGTTCGGTATCAGAAGCGGACAGAATGGATTCCTCCTGAACCTGTTCTCGCACCTCTTTTGTGGTAGGCGTCTTCCCCATTAAACTCTTCAAGAAGGATAACATAGCACCGCTCCCAACTTTTCTCTACATCTATATAGTGTTTGCGTTCGTCATTCACTATAGCATAGTGACATCCTTTTGCAACATAGAAAACTTGGCATTAACCCGCCTGCTGCAAGCGCGGTTCCCGCGTCTTTGGTCCGGCAACAAACCACCCGCCTTGCCAGGGGAAAGCGGCGAGTAATATTTGTTAGGATACCTGTACGAATCAGTGATGTCAAGGAATGGAAAGATGTCACCAGAACGAGGTCAATTCCATTTGATGAGAAAGTTTACAATATTATTCATTATTGATAAAATGGAAGTGTCTAAACAAATAACTTGGGGAATACCTTTTGCGCCAGCTGACCGATTCAGCTGGTTCTTTTTTTGGGCAAAACAGTGAAAATGCCGACAAAGCTGCCAGCGTTGGATTATAAAAATTCATAATTGGACAAACTGTCTAGTAACAAAAATTGGCCTCACTGTGTCGGAAAGGAGGACCTCGCTTGAATCGCAACGGACGAAAATGGTGGAGAACAAACAAGCATAAACTCGAACCTGCCAGGCAAAACAGCCCAAGTCCCTACGCTCATTTGACCTTATCAAAAGAGACGAAGGAAAACCTCCAAACGTTGCAAGACATCTACTCCAAATGCTCGGACGTCATTTTTCGGCCTTTTTATATCGGGAAAACAATCAAGGCGCATGTCGTGTTTATTAGCGGTCTGTGTACCGTTCAAGACGTAGATCAGTACGTGTTGACGCCGCTCATGCAAGCAAATGAAAACGAATTTCCTGACATGGAGCAAATGGCTGAGCAGGTTTTGGCTGTCTCTCGCATCAAAAATCTTGCTACGATTGCCGACTGTATTGAAGAAATCGGCAGCGGCAATCCCGTCTTGCTGTGGGAAGGAGAAGAACGGGCGCTGTCGCTTGGTCTGGCCAAATGGGAAAAGCGAAACATCGAGGAGCCTTCAGCAGAGGTGGGGATACGTGGACCGCGAGAAGGCTTCACGGAAACACTGGACGTGAATACCTCCCAAATCCGCCGCAGAATCAAAGATCCGGCTTTGAAAATGGAACGCATGAAAATCGGGGGATACACGCAAACGGAAGTGATCGTGGCCTATATGGAGGGAATTGTCGACCAGACCTTGGTCGAAGAGGCAAAAGCGCGACTGAATCGCATCCAGATCGACGGGATTTTGGAGAGCGGATATATAGAAGAAATGATTGAGGACAATCCTGCCTCGCCTTTTCCGCAGTTAAAAGATACGGAACGACCGGATACAGCTTGCTCCGCATTACTGGAAGGCAGAGTCGTCATTCTCGTTGACGGCACGCCTTTTGCCCTGATTGCTCCCGTGACGTTTTTTGCTCTCTTTCAGGCTGCGGAAGATTATTACCAGCGTTATATCATCAGCACGGCGATTCGCTGGCTGCGCTATCTGTTTCTCGGGATCTCTTTATTGCTCCCTTCCTTGTACGTAGCCATCATTACGTTTCATCAGGAGATGGTGCCGACGTCTCTTCTGATCAGCATGGCGGCTTCCCGGGAAGCTGTGCCTTTTCCCGGCCTGGTCGAGGCGCTCTTGATGGAAATCACCTTCGAAGCTTTGCGCGAAGCCGGAGTAAGATTGCCCAAGCAAATCGGGGCTGCCGTCAGTATCGTAGGGGCGCTCGTCATCGGACAGGCTGCCGTTGACGCCGGACTCGTATCCGCTCCGATGGTCATTGTCGTAGCCATTACCGGAATCGCCAACTTCATGGTGCCGCGGTACAGCGTCGGTACGGCCGTCAGACTGCTGCGCTTTCCGATCATGTTTCTCGCGGGCACACTCGGACTGTTGGGAGTCATGCTCGGACTCATTGCGATCGTGGTTCACCTGTGCACCTTGCGTTCGTTCGGCGTGCCGTATTTGTCCGGGATTTCCCCGCTCAAACCAAAAGAATGGAAAGACATTTTGTACCGCTCTCCATGGTGGGCCATGAAGACGCGCCCCCACTTCACCGGAGAATTTAATCAGTACCGTCAGGCTCCCGACCAAAAGCCTGGCCCCGAACGCTCGGAAGATCCATAAACAGACAAGGGAAAGCGAGGTGTAGGAAGCAATGCTGGAAAAAGGAAAAATATCCGCCTTTCAAATGGCCGTTCTCATGTACCCGACCATCGTCGCTACGGCTTTGCTGACGGTCCCAAGCATTACTGCCGCCTACGCCGACAATGATCTGTGGCTCTCCCCCATCTGGGCTTCCTTGATCGGTTTTGTCACGGTGCTGGTCGTAGACGCCTTGCACAGACGTTATCCGCAAAAGACGATCATCCAGTACAGCGAGCATATTCTCGGGAAGCTGCTCGGAAAAGCATTCGGCGCATTTTTGATGCTGTTATATGTACTGCTGACCGCTCTGGTAGTCAGAATCTACGCGGAGTTTCTCGTAGGCAGTTTTCTCACCCAAACGCCAATCGTAGTCGTCATCTCTACCATGCTGCTGCTTTGCGCTTTTGCCGTCCGCGGAGGCGTCGAAGTAATCGCGAGAGCGGCAACGGCATTCTCGCCCTTTTTTGTCCTGCCGCTGCTGCTCCTGATTGTCTTGCTGTTCACGGACTTTCAGCTCGACCGGATTTTCCCGATCATGGCAGACGGCGTAGGACCATCGCTAAAAGGAGCGCTCATTCCGCAAGGCTGGTTTACGGAGTACATGCTGCTTGCCTTTTTGCTCCCCTTTTTGACCGATCGGGAAAAGGGCAGAAAATGGGGTGTCCTCTCTGTTTTTGCTGTCATGCTGACATTGCTCATCTCCAACCTGATCGTGCTCTTTTTGTTCGGAACCGATGTGGCAACGATGCTTTATCCATTGATGGCAGCCGCTCGCTATGTCAGCTTTGCCGACTTTTTCGAAAATCTGGAATCGCTTGTCATGGCGATCTGGATTATGGGCGCCTTCATCAAAATTTCCGTCTTTTATTACGCCACTGCCCTTGGGAGTGCGCAATTGCTCAACTTGTCAGATTATCGCCCGATCGTTCTCCCGCTAGGTTTTCTCATTACACTATTCAGTTTTTGGAGTATCCCCAGCCTGATGGAAACCAGCAAGTTTGATGTGGCCGTCTTCCCGTTTCTCGGCCCGCTCGTTCTGACTCTTTTGCCTCTGCTGCTCCTCTTGTTGTCCTTCGTGCGTCCTGCCAGACAGGAGGGAAAATCGTCATGAAGCGGATTTTGCTGACGCTTCTCATGATGTCGCTGTTGTTTCTCGGCGGGTGCTGGGACCGAACCGAGATCAATGATCTGGCGATTATTACTGGAGCTGCGATTGATGCAGCAGATGACAATCAGATCGAGCTGTCTGTCCAAGTATTCATCCCCCGCGCCCTTAGTGCGGGCAGAGGCAGCACAAGCAGCGGCGGCAATCTCACGCTTGTAAAGTCGGCGAAAGGTGCCAGTATTGCCGATGCCATCGCTCTGCTGCAAACGAAGATTCCGCGAAAAATTTTTTGGGGCCACTGCGAAGTATTCATTTTTGGGGAGGACATGGCAAAACGGGGAATTGCCGAAGAAATGGACTTTCTCGTTCGCCACCCGCAACCGCGCGAAAGAGCTTACATGTTTGTCAGCAAAGGCAAGGCAGCGAAGACCCTGGAGCTTCGTCCCGAGCTTGAACGCTACTCGTCCGAAGTCATACGCGAAATGTCAGATATGCATATCGGAATGCTGGTCACGATCATTCAGTTAAAAGAAATGCTGCGGGGCAAATCAAATGCTGCCGCTCTCCCCCTGATCGATGTCATGCCGCCGCCAAACGAGGCCAAAGGGTTGGAGACAGCGCCATACATCATGGGAACCGCCGTTTTTCGAAAAGGCAAGATGGTCGGAGAGATCAACGAAAAAGCGACGCGCGGCGTCATGTGGATACGCGGAGAAGTAGAGCGCTACACCGTCACCGCCAAGCTTAAAAATGTGCAGGGCACAGTCTCTCTCAACCCCATCCACTCGGATATCAAATTCATCCCTTCGATCCGCAATGGACAATGGCAAATGACGATAAAGGCGAAAACGGAAGGAGACGTTGTGCAAAACGGCACGAACCTGGACATGAGCAATCCCGAGATGATCAAGCTTGTGGAAAAAGCATTTCAACAGGACATCGAAGACCGCATTGAGCTTGCCCTCAAACAGGTACAGCACGAAATGAAGGCAGACATCTTCGACTTTGCCACGGACTTTTATCGGGAATATCCTCAAGAGTGGAAGGCAGCCAAAAACAACTGGGACGAAATTTTCCCCAACGTAAAAGTAATCACGGATATTCATGCATACGTTCGCCGACCTGGCCTGGTTACGCTTCCTGGCGGCATACCCGAGGAGGAGGTGAGAGAAAAGTGAGATGGGGCGTTACGCTAGGCGTTACATTGCTTGTCCTGCTCATCATTCTCTTTGAGCTTCCAGCTTTGCGGCAGAAGCCGCTTCGAGACAAAATCGCTTTTTTCTCCCTCTTGTTGTGTGGGTGGGTATTGGCCCAATTCGATTTGCCCAATATGGCCGGGCCTGTCACTTGGCTGAATGAACTGTTCAAGCCTTGGGGAAATTTGATGAAAAAATAAATGGCGGCGCGTGTGATCTGCCAGAGGTGATCATCCATGCTTGAAAAAGGCAAAATATCGGCTTTCCAGATGGGCGTCATGATGTACCCCACGATTATCGCCACAGCCATCCTGTCCTTGCCGGCAACAATGGCTACCTATGCCCATAACGACCTGTGGCTGTCTCCCATTTGGGCATCATTCGCCGGTTTTCTGACGGTTTACGTCTCCCATCGGCTTCATCAGTATTACCCGCAGCAAACGCTGATCGAGTACAGCTGCCAAATCGTCGGGTTGATTCCCGGAAAACTGATCGGCTTTCTCTACTGCTTCCTCTACTTGATGTGGACGGGGCAAATCGTCAGAAACTACGCCGAGTTTGTCGTCGGCGCTTTTCTGTTCAACACTCCGATCGTCGTCGTCATCGCAAGCATGATTCTGGTCTGTGTCTTTGCTGTTCGCGGCGGCATTGAAGTAATTGGCCGGGCAGCCCTGTTGTTCATGCCGCTGTTCGTACTTCCCTTATGCCTCATGGTCCTTTTGCTGCTGCCTGATCTGGATTGGCAAAACTTTTTTCCGGTACTGGAAAACGGCATTGTCCCTTCGCTGAAAGGAGCTGTTGTTCCGCACATCTGGCTTGGCGAGTTTTGGCTGACGGCTTTTCTCTTTCCGTTGTTAGCCGACAGTAGCAAAGGCCGAAAGTGGGGAATGCTTTCCGTGCTGGCTGTAACCATCACGATGATTGCCACCAATTTGTTTTCTCTGTTCTTGTTTGGCAGCGATGTTTCCAGCATGCTCTACCCTTTAATGATTGCTTCGCGCTACGTCAGTATTGCCGATTTTTTCGAGAATCTGGAGTCTGTGGTGATGGCGGTCTGGGTGCTGGGCGCTTTTGTCAAAATATCGGTATTTTTCTACGTCATCGTCCTCGGCAGTGCACAACTGATGGAAGTAACCGACTACCGGCCGCTCGTATGGCCAATCGGCTTTTTGATCGTGCTGTTCAGTTTTTGGGGCATCCCCAACATGATTGTTTTTAACTATCTCGACGAAACTTCGCTTCCTTACTACGGCTTTTTCATGCAAATTCTGTTGCCGCTGCTTCTCTTGCTGATTGCCAAACTGCGAAACAAGCCGCAACGAATGAAGTCAGCCGCATAACAACAGAGCGCGACTTTGAGCAAAAGCCAGCCTCAGGTTATGCGGCTCGGTTTGTATAGTTTTATTATTCAGTCAATTAATAACAGGTTTATCCACAGGTTGTGGATAATTTTTTGCTCATTTATGTGTGTAACTGGAGGCATTTTTGGTATTTGACGATATACTCATCCAATTTTTGCGACATATCGATCACAGTCGGATGCAGAAAGCTTCCTTTTTCCAAAACAAGCTCGGATAACTCTTTACGCATGCTCTCGATACGATGCAACAGATCAGTTGGTTGATCCATGCTAATTCCTCCAGAAACAGTTAGATCATAAGTCCTAGGATTATTATATCATTCGATAGACAGGAAATATAAGGGAAATTATATATTCTTATATAGGCAGCCGCTCATCCGCTGTCAGTCTGACAAGCTCAAGCAAATGAGTCAGATCGCGAATCTCGTACGTAGGCTCGATGTCCAACCGATTTTCCTTGCCTTGCGGATTGAACCAGCATGTATCGATCCCGTAGTTGTGTCCGCCTCGAATATCGGAAGTAAGCGAATCTCCTACGATCAAAGCTTTCGACTTGTCTGTCACTTGCAGCTTGGAAAATGCATAGTCAAAAATTCGTGCATCCGGTTTCTGAAACCCGGCCTCTTGGGAAATAATCAAATGTTCGAAAGCATGGCGAAGAGGCGATGCTGCGATTCTCGCTTTCTGCACTTCGGCAAAGCCGTTTGAAATGATAGCCAGGCGACATCTCGCCAAACTGCTGCATACTTCCTGCGCTCCTTGAATCAGCGGCGTTTCCTGTGCCAGATTGGCCAAAAACTCTTCGTTGAAAGCAACAGCATCATAGGACAGCTCATGCGCTGAAAACAGACGGCTGAACCGCTCCACTCCAAGCTCGTCCAGTGACACGATTCCTTGTTCCAGCTCCAGCCACAGTCTTTTGTTGATTTCACTGTACGTTGCTTGGTAGGCAAGCCAGCCTTCGGGCATTCCAAAACGGTGGAAAGCTTTATCCATCGCATTTTTTTCCGAAATGCCAAAATCGATCAACGTATCGTCCACATCAAAGAAAATCACTTCGTATTTCACAGTTCTCTCCACCCGTCTCTTCCGGCTCGGCACCAGTCGTTTCTTTTTTCATCAATCAATCTATCATCTTATTATAACAGATTTGACATAAGGAACTGCCTATCATCTGGAAGAGTACGGAAGAAAAGTAAAAGAGTCTCCTCTTGCACAGCCCATCAGGTAAAGCGTTGCGTCTTGTACCATCTTCTCTTTCTTTTTGTCACTTTATCAGCCAGCAGTCCCCAAAATGCTTGCACCGAGATGACGATGAACAGCTGCGCATACGTAAAATACGAGAGGCAAGACAAGACGAAGTTTCTCGTCGTGCTTTGACCGATATCGGTAGCCAGAGCCAGATTGATTTGCAGCACATACATGGAGTACATCAGCGCCCAAGCCACGACCAAGTAGACGTAGATATCCTCGGAAAACTGGAAGGGAGACACGACCTCGGGATGAAACCAGGAGATCACCTTGTATACGAGGTTCGTCACAAAAATGATATCGGAAACAACAATCGCCACCATAAACCAAAAGTAGCTCGCTGCATAATACAACACCTTCAGCTTGATGCGCCAGCTCGTGCTGTCAAATAAATGCGAGATGTTCCCGATAACTGTGCGGTAGTTCCCCATCGCCCAGCGTTGACGCTGCTTCATGTAGACGTCAAGCTTTTCCGGCTCCTGCTGGTACGCCTCTGCCTGCGGTGCGAGAGCAATCAGCTGGCCCCGCTTTAATATTTCAAAAGAAATCGCCGTATCCTCCGTAAGGGACTGCTCGTCCCATCCGCCCAACTCCGCGATCAGCGAGCTTTTGACGATAAAGTTCGTTCCCGGAATAGACCCCAACTGAAACAGCTCCCATAGCCCCGTATGATAAACACGATGCATGGTCACCAGTTCCAGATTGATGAATTGGGTGAGTAGAGTTTGGTCGCGATTCCGTGCCTTGTTCCGCCCAAAAACCGCCCCGTACCGCTCCGGTTGCTCCAGCGCTTTTTGGATCAGAAAAGCAAGCGCGTTTTTCTCTGGTGCGGCGTCGGCATCATACACGCAAATCCATTCCCCGGTAGCGAGTTTGAAAGCGTCATTCAACGCTCCCGATTTCCCTCCCTTCCCGGTTCGTTCCAGAACAGTCAGGTTGCGCTGCGAGAACTCTGGCTTGCCATGTACCGCCCGCACGATTTGCGCCGTTTGGTCTGTGCAATTGTCGGCAATGACGATCACTTGCAGCTTGTCCGCCGGATAGTTCAGCCGTAAAATGTGCTCGACTGTCGCGGCGATGACCAGCTCCTCATTGTGGGCCGGAACGAGTATCGTCACGGCTGGAAAAGCGTCCATCTCCGTCGGAATCACCAATTCCTCTTTGCTCTGTCTGGACACAAAGCGTATGGCTCCAGCCATAATCAACGCAGATTCAAACACCGCGACCCAAATACTGATAATTGCGAGCAACAAGAGCCACTCAGCCACTGATTTTCCTCCGATCGTATTTTTTGCTCACTCTGTCACGAAAAACCAACGTGGCGATCGTCAGAAAAACAATCGTAACGGCGAAGATCATACTGATCGCAATGCACAAGGGGATAAACCAGCTGGTGTATGACATAAGAAGCCCCCTCCCTTTTCCAGACCAGATCGGCTTACACGTACTCTCCGATCAGATCAAGTTCCGCATTTCGTTCAAGCGCCGCTATGACGCTGTCGATTTGCTCATATTGATTGAATTGTTCCTTTTGAAAAACAAGCGCTCCCGAGCGAATGACCAGCTTCAACTGTCGTCCTTTTTTGTCCGGAAAATCCTTGTCCATCATGGCGTGTTTAATTCGTTCCGTCAGTTGCCGCAAATAATCCTTGTCCGTCATCGGCAGCAGCACGACAAACCGTCCTTCATCGAGCGAAAACTTGTAATCTTCGAAGCGGAGTTGCTTTTGAATCGTCTGGGACAATTCCAGCAAAAGCCGCGAATACCCCTCTGAGCCAAGAGATTCTTGTACGAACGGCAAAAACTCGATTTTGAACATCGCCAGGCAAAAGCTGTATTTTCCCTCATAACGTTTTGCCAGATTAGACTGTCTGAGCATCGTTTCCGCAAAGGCCATTTTGTTGCCCAGTGTCGTATCAAGATCAATGACCGGGTTGATTTCTTTCAGTTCTTCCAACCGTTCCACGAGTCGCTTGCTGCGCAGCAAGTACGTTTTGATAAACCCTGCAATCAGCACGTTCGCGGGCATGACCAGCAACCAGGCGTACACAATAACACTCGTATTGGCATACGTAGCCAGCCAAACAACATAGCTGACCAAGTAAACAAACACCAAAACGACCGATACCCCCATCGGCAGCACATAACCGAGCAGGAGCGCCAGCAAAATAGCCATGCTCAAAACAAACTCAACCATCGCAAACGACTGATCTATGTAGACATGGACATAAACCAGCGCTTCCTGAAGCACCGTAAGCAGGAGCAAGATGCCGTACCCTATCTCCATCTTGCGTGTCGGAGAATTGTTGTTCATAATTCAGCTCCTCTCATTGCTTATTCGGTTTTCTCATCAGTCCTTATACGTTCGCAGCGCCTCCTCGGCCAAAAGCGGCACCAAATTATCGAAGGCATGCGTATCTTCCTGAAAAACATAGCCGCCCAAAAAGCGGGAGTCATTACTGCGCAGCTGCACCATTCTGGCTTGCAGTTGATTTGCCCATTGCGGATCATCCAGCTTCAGAGCCAGCAAGATTGCCAATCCGTAAACGGCAGGAGATTCATAGGACACAGCTGCTGTGCGACTAGCCCGGTCGTAGCGCCCCGGCAATTGGTGCTGCTGCGCGAACTCCTTTTTCAAAAAAACAACCAGCTCCCGAGGCGTACGCCCGGCCTCTGCCAGATTTATCGCTACAATCAGTTGATCAATGAGATTCACCGAGTTAGCATAGCTGTACATTTGATTCTCGATGTGGAATATTTTAGGGTAAAATATTCCGTCGTTCGGCATGTTCATTAACAGATCACGGTAGCGCTGGTACACATCTGCGTCTATTTTGTTGTGATCCGCCATCCTTTTCAGGGCGGACATGTCGACGTAAACGAGGCTGAGTGTCTGCGGAGACTCCTTTTTCGCGAAGTCATAAAAGTCGACGAGATATCCATGGTGTATGGACGAAGCGAATAACGATTGTGTTACCGCTTCTGCCGCTTTTGCGTATTCCTCATTTTCCCAACTGTCAGCCGCCTTCCAGAGCGCATCGACAATTCGCAGATCATCCCCGAGAGCATTTGTCGTCACATGCGGCTGCCCGTCCGGCGACAGCTTCCAGTAAATTCGGTTTTGTGGAGTCAGAAAAAAGGTCCGTAACAACCGAAAACTGTCGGCAAACAATTGCCGGTCACCTTTCACCCACGCATATTGCATCCATATGCCGAGGGACTCAGACAGCGCTTCTCTGCCTGCCGCTATGTCTTCATTCGTGGAACGGGCTTCCTGCAAATAAGTAGCCAACGTGCCATTCGGATTCGTCATGTATTGCCGGATAAACGTCTCTGTCGGGGAAACAGGCGAAAGCCGCTCTGCAAACACGGCCAAATAAGTAAGGGAAGACACCGTCAGAATGGACAAGCCGGTAACTAACAGCTTTTTCTTGTTCGTAAGCAAAGCATTGTGCAAGCTGGCATCATTCCTGTCCAATAGAAAGGATTATTTCGTTTAATTTACTTTTATTTACTAATTATGTTATTTGTTATTCAGTATAGTATATTGGTTTTTGGCCGTCTATTTATATTGTAAAAAGTAATATAGAAGATGTTTCCATTTGAAATAATCATGGCCATTTGATTGGTCAAAAGCAGTCACATCCCTGCTCATGAACAACCTCGAAACGTTTTTTACGGAAAAAAAGCCTGTCAGCTTTCCGACAGACTTGCCTATTGAGCGTGAGCAGCCATTACTCTCGCTTCTGTTGCGCCTTCACGAGCTGTTTCTCCCAGTCGATCAGCCGCTTGCTTTTTTTCGAATAAGAGGATGCCCCGACGACTTTGTCCCATTCCTTGCTTCCACACATCGGACACCGATATCGTTGTCGCCTCACTTCGATCTCGATAACCTGACCATCAATCATGTCTTTGAACATCTGGTCTTTATGATCGGTTTTATGCAGCTTTTCATGTCCGCACCCATTGCATTTGATAACAGGGATAATAAAGAAATTCCATACAGGTTTCATCACACTCACCTCCCAGAACTTTGGACATGTCCTGTGGCAGGTACGGCTTTTTTATTGTATCAGGGGCAACTGAACAAATTCTAAACAGGCATCTGCCTTTTGCCTATAATGTAACGCCCTACAAAAAGACCGTTCTATAAAACGAACGGTCTTCTGCTTTGTGTGTGAGTCTAAAATTTGATCCATCTGTTGCCCGTCTTCCATCGGCCTTGGCATTCAATCGCTCACTAACATACAGTTCGTCCGAAACGGTGAGCATTAACGCGCTTTTGCCGCTAGAAGAACCAAACTCACTCTTCGTGCAACCCATGCCGGAAAATGCTTGCCGAGCCCATTTCTTGCTTTGCTGAATGCTGCCATCATCAAAAATAACCGTAACGCTTCCGTCGTTCATCGCACTCGTTTTGGCAAAATCCAGCTTGTTCATTTCAGTCCTGCCACCAGCCTTAGCCTCACCTGCCACCACTTGTCTTGCATTCCACTCCATTTCTTTCACGCTATTCTCGCCTTATCCCTGCAACTCTTCGGATTATAGCGAGCCTACACCGCACAGGCGACTTTCATCGCATACGGCGTGTCATCAACAAATAAAGAAGGTGAAAATGTACAACGGGCATGTTCAGTATATTTATTTGCACTGAACAAACACTGAACAAATCGCCTATACAGTCCCTCCTAACGAAAAATCTCCATATCGAGTGTCTTTCATCGGCTCGGCCACTAACTGCTGCACTCGCTTTTTACATAACAAAAAGCCCTGCATCTCCGATAGAGAGACAGAGCTAGATTTGGGTGCTGCCACCGTTTTTGATTTTTACAACCTTCTTTAAACCATCCTGTTTTACTTCCACTTTCGTTCCTGATTTACATAACAGACGAAACAAACTTGAGCATGTGATTGAAAAATCCAGCCTACAAAATGCTCTTCTTAAACGAAATGAGCTTCTTTCGCCGAATGATATAAGGAGTAAAATGCTTTCTGACCATTTGCAGCATCGCCGCATTGTCTTTTTCCACAACAAACATCGCGTATCGTATCTCCTGATTCTCCAATACTTTTTTCAAGCCTTCGACGAGAACCACGCCAGCTCGGCCCAGTCTGGTAAATTCCTCTCGAACAAACAGACTTTTAAAGAGAGCCATGTTGCTGGCTGCCCGCTTGACCATCAGCCACCCGATTATCTCTCCTTTGTATTGGAGAGCGACACTAAGTTGATGGTCAATGTCGTATCCTTCCTGCCAAGGGGAGAATTTCTCCGGATACCACCGATTACACCCTTCTTGAATGGAAACCAGCTTTTCTTCAGTCAGTTCCGCCCAACTGAATGTACGAAAATGCAGGGGAGCACGTATCGTATTCATCCATTTGGCAGATTTCAATTCCTCCATGTCTGCGATATACACGGTAGATAAAACTTGCCCGCTATCCCAGCCATCCTCCGGCTGCAAAAACTCCCTGGCAGCATTCTCTGATTTCTGTACAACGATGTCATAAGTGAGATAATGGTAGCTTTGCTCTTTAAGCTTGCCCTCCAGAAATTGCAGCAAAATTGTCTCAAGCCCGTACCCACTGTAACTTTTCTCTACCTCTAGAGCGATAATCGAAGCCTGAGACTGTTCACGCGATATTCGAACCACCATATACGCAATGGGTGTGGATGACTCCCGGACACCTATGCCAATGTGTTCACCTTGCGTTTGGCTTACCAGGTATACATGCTCCGGCCGCATCAATCTCCCGTACAGCTCCAAATCGTTTCTTATGTCGTCCAGGGTAAATTTCATCCACGCCCTCCATTTCAAGCTTCCTCATTAAATCATAAGAAAGAGCCAGACTACTTCCAGTCTGGCCATTGGATTTTAAGGTATCAAAAAGCAATTAACGTCTACAGTGACATTTCCTACTTCTACATCTTGAGCATCTTTCAGTGTTGCTTTGAGATGACCAACTGAACCATTAGTCATCGATGCCTGAGGGTCAATGAAAGCACCTTCGCTGAAGTCAAACATCCCATCTACTTTGGTGAATGTGACACTGCCAACTTCTGTTCCGGATTGTTTTACTTTGAAGCTATCGGTTACAGGGTCATATTCATATTGTACAGCATTGGAGTTGTTTGTAACGGTGATGAGATTGCTAACATTTTTTCCAGTTCCTGAGCTGCTTGGATTATTGTTCGAGTCTCTCAATACAACCAAATCCGTGTTGTCAGACTTAACCGTATTAACTTCAACATGAAAAGAACCATTAACAATGTTTAAGCTCGAGCTATTCTTGACTATCCTTTCAGATCAAGGATTTCGTCAAGCCTACACCGTGCAAGCAACTTTCATCGCACACGGCGTACTATCAACGGTAAGGGTATGTACTATTTTACAATGGGCAATTTAAATTGTTGCATAAAACCCGATGATTTTCAATAAAATTGTGACAATTTAACTATTGAAAAATATGGATTATCCTCGAAGGGAATCTCGATAAGGAATACCGCTAGTTGTCTGTAAAAAAGATGCCTCTACATAAGGAAAGGGGTCACTTTGTTTAACGATTCCTTGGGCTGAAGTACTTTTTCTTTTGTTATGGCATATTTCTGTACTCGTTAAAGAATAAAGTCGTGCTTGCTTTTGCTCCGTCAGATTTGTTACCGAGTTGGTCAACAGCGTGTACAGTGATATGCACCGTATTCCCATTTGCAGCATTTAGCTTGTCTATAGCTTGTCTAAAATCTTTGCTTTACCTCTCAGCAAATTGTTGCCTTTATAGGTTTTGAGGCAAATGTTCACGTGACCAAATGTTTGTTGGGGATGCTTCGAACCTTTATTAAGGTACACTTCAAAGTTGTCCACATCACTTTCGCTTGACTGCTCATTCCAAGCATGCGTCATCGTGTCGGAATCCGGATTATCCACTAGAGGAAAACTTGTTGGTTGATTTGGTGGGGTTAAGTCCCATGTAACCGCTGTGCTGCCATCTCCACTTGAAGTAGAAGCGTTATTGGGGCGGCATCATAAGCAACAACAATAAAATGTACACTGTGCCCGTCAACAGGCGTAACTCCGCCATTCATTAGGTTGGACAGGCCGATGTCTTGTTCTTCTGGAAGGGTTGCTTTTTGATACTTATCTAGCGAAGGATTTGTGCCTGGAGGGGTATCTACACTGACAAATGCTTTGTAATGATTGATTCCTTGACTAACCGCGCAACGCTGTCGGCAATCGTCAGCATTGCCACTGTTGTTAGCTTTTGAACGGCGGCGGTTAAAGCTGCACTCTAAGATCATTCGGTGGTACTATGTCGCTATTCTTGTCTTAATAACCGCATAGATTTTCAAATCGAGCCTACACCGTGTAGGCGTTTTTCATTGTTCGCGGCGTTCCCTCAATCAATTAGGACCCTGAAAAAAACAAATAGGACTGCAGCTATAACTCTATCCGCAATCCCTTTGGTTGGTTTTCAATTGTCATCGGTTTTGTGAAAACATTACAATGCCCGTTGTAAGTTTTCCATCCTTCTTATCCGCTGACTGGGTTCCTTCGCTCCGGTCAGTTTTCTCCTCCTCGCCTGTGTTACCACTACGAGTTCAAACGGCAGACCATCGACGCTACTACAAACCCGCCGCCATCTTCCCGGCCTCTTAGGTGCCAACCCACCTCTTCCGGCAAGACTTCAAACGTTCCACCTTGTCTATCCCTTGTTTTGCTGACCTTAGGTCTCCACTATACAATCCGAGAAAAACAGGTTTAACAGCCCAAATTGTTCCTGTCTCGTCTGCACGATCACACGTACAGCGACTGTTGCCAAACCCCTAGCGCTTGTTTTACCTAGCAACAGCTATCTCGTATTGGGTCACCATGGATTCGTCACCTGACCATAGCCAACTTTTAAGGAGCCCCGCCTTGCGCAGTTATCGCAAGTACGACTTCACCTGACTTCATAGGTATTAACGGGTTAGGTTAATTACCTTTGCAGGAGGATTAGGCACATGAGAGTTTTGGCTGTTTCTCATGGATTGGAATTGCACCAATCAATTGAATAAGGCAGTTAGAGTTGTTCTCGCCGTCAAACGAGAGCCAATCCACTTCTTTCACTCTCATTTGAGAGCTTATGAAGTAACGTTTCGTAATTTTTTTAAGGGGTTACTGCAATTGTTTCTGCACTTTTTACTGCTTGACCAGTTAGCGTGCCTGTCAGTGCTACTGGAGTGACTTCAAAGCGAATTTTTTTGTTTAGCTCGCCAGGAGTCAATGTGTAAGCAATTGCTGTAGCACCTGGAATTACAACATCATCTGCGTACCATTTGAAGGTAGATACACCTTGAAGGTCACCGTTGGCATCATTATATGTGTAGCTGCCTGCCAATGTTTGACCGACTTGTGGGGTACCAGTGATTTGAACTGCTGTTGCTATTGGTGCTGCGTTTACTATAGGTCCTACTACATTGCTATTCCTGCCTAGCCACTTTAGTAGTGGCTTTCGGTCAGGCCTACACCGTGCGGGCGACTTTCATCGCACACGGCGTGCCATCGATTACAATTGAAGCTTGCTCATGTACATAGTTCTATGCTGTATCCTTCAATCCTAACCGACTGGGTTCCTTCGCTCCGACCCGTTTTCTCCTCCCCGCCTGCGTTACCACTACGGGTTCAAACGGCAGGTCATCCTCACTACTACGAACCCGCCGCCATTTCACATGAATCATTGACGCTACCCCATCTCCCCATGCGAAACTTCAAACGTTCCGTCCTATCTATCCCTAATTTTGATGACCGTAGGTTCCCACTACTTATTAGAAAGAACAACCAATTTAACAGCCTAAATTGTCTCGATTGCCGCTACACCATTTCAGATGCAGGAAACAGGACTGAACTGTTAGCCTTATAGCAGTCTTGTTCTCTTCCTAACCCATCAACATGGGTTCGTCGCCTAACCATAATCACCTTTTAAAGAGCCCCGCAATACTTTCAGTTGGCAGTTGAGAAAGGATCAGCAATTGTAAAACACACAAAATTATCCACTCTCAACTACCAACTAATTTCTTTACGACTTCACCTGACTTCATCCCTTCAGCTGTGGTAGAGTCTTAAAGGATGCAGGAGGATTAGGCACATGACACGTTCACATAAGAGAGTGTAGTTGGTAGTTACAAATTATATAAAATAACTTATAACTACCAACATTCAACTCCCAAGCGAATAAGGCTGTTGTCACGGACAGGAATTTCACCAGTCGATTCAATAGGACAGTTAGAAAAAGACCCTCAACACCTTATGGTGTGTTGAGTCTTTTTCCACTTCTTTTGCTCTACTTGAGCTTATGAAGTAACGTTTCGTTTATTGAGTAACAGTTTTGGATGTGAAGATCAAAGCATTGCCATGAGCATCTTCAACATCATTAGTAGCAGAAGGTTTCACCACAATTCCGCTGTTCAAATCAGTTGCATTAAATGCAGTTCCGACTTTAACTTTCAGCGTTTTTGTATCCACAATTGTAATTGGTGTTGTTCCATCCAAAGGACGTGCAGTAGACTCAGTTCCAACAAACAGTTCAAAATCGTCAGCAGTCAAATTAGCTACTGCCTCACTGAATGTCACTGTTACCTCGTTAGTGTCAGTCAATTTAGCAGATGTAACTGTTGGTGCTACGTTTTCAATCAGGTTAACTACTTTTGTCGATGCAGTGATTACGTTGCCAGCAGCATCTTTTACATTTTTAATTGTAATGTTACGCTCACCAGAAGCGGTTACAGAGCCTGCTTCAAGAGTCAGTTTTACAGTAGCTGTAGCTCCGTTTGTGGTAAATACAGCACTTTTAATTTGCGCAGCTTCAATGGAGTAGTTGTTGATGTTGAGAGCAGAAGCAACATCAAGCTTTTCATTAAAGTTAACCAGTACAGTGTTGTTGTCAGCACCATTTGCAACGCTTGTTACCTCTGGGGCAGTTGTGTCGGAATTAGAACCACGAGTGAATGTTACGCTGCTTGTTGTTGCCGCGCATTATTAGGAGTGGAAGCTAAATCTTGCACAAGACCAACAGGCAGGCTCAATGTGTACTGACCATTCACCAAAGTAGAAAGATCAAGCTTAACAGATTTAGACTTACCGCTTACTGGGTTGTACAGAGAGAAGTTGCCTGCTGCCGTTACAATAGAACCAGTCGATTCTACACCATCTACAACTTGTGTATAGTTAATTGTTTTTGCATTAATTGGTGTAACGTCTTCGCTATAGGTCAATACAAGATATTCTACACCAGCAATTTTCTCTACTTTATAGCTTGCTACAGTTGGAGCAGTCGTATCAGCAGCGAAGTTTACAACTTTAGAATATGCATCTCCTGGGTTGTTGCTAAGATCGTTGTAAGAAGAAACAGCTACTGCTTGGAGGCCCGATACTGGATTAGTCAGAGTTACTGTATACACCAGACCAGTGCTGTCTTTAGAAATTGTAGCATTTGTGTCCCAAACAAGTGGAGTTCCTCCAACAGCAATAGTTGGGTCTGCCTTCAATTTCTCAGAGAATGAAACGGTAAACACTTTGTCGCTGATTGCAGCAATATCAGCTACAGTTGGTTTTACTGTGTCTGTAGTATCTTTTTTAACAACTGCAGTAGCAGGATTTGGAGAAACCAAATTGTCGTTGAAGTCTTTAGCACCTACTACACTAACTGTGATATCAGTTGCAGCAGCAGCACCAGACAAATCTACAGTGATGAAATCATCACCAGGATTGAACGTAGCAAGTGTAGCACCTGCATCGCTCAGTACTACAGACCCCTTATCTTTCAAAGGCTCAGAGAACCAAACCACTGCAGTAGCATTGTCAGTGTAAGTTACGTTCTTAACAGTTGGTCGAACAGTATCAACGTTCTTCACGATTCCTGAGTAAGCAGCTACCGGATTAGCATTTGCATCAGTCACAGCAGCAGTTACAGTAACCGCATATTCACCGTTAAAGAATTGTGGTCCAGGTGCAGTAAGCGTAAGAGTTTTACCATCTTCACTCAGTTCAGCAAAAGCAGAGTTAGCTGTTACTGCAGGAGCGGAACCGAGACTAGCAAGAGAAATTGCGTTATCTACAAGGGTGCCATCACTTTCAACTACAGTGCTCTTAAGTACAGCTGTTGTAAACTTAATTTGAATAGTTTTCCCGTTAACAGCCTCTACAGACTCAACTTTCAACTCACCAGGAGTTGTTGGATCTACTTTGGAACGAGCATCTTCAGTACCAGAAATAGTACCGTCATTGTTCACTACGCTGTAGAGGTCAGAAAAGTCGCTTTGTTTCAAAGGATCAGCCATAGCTACTTTAACACCCAGGTCGATCATTTCTTGGATTGTAGCACCTTGACCTTTAAAGTTTACGTAAACGAGATTTTTGAAGCCAATAGTTTTCAGCTCGTTTTTATAGGTAGCGCGAGCATCTTTGGTCATGTTGATCAGGGTGTCATTGGAGTAGAATTTCTTTACATTTCCACCGATATACAGACCAGTTTTAGGTGCGGCAAATGCGGAAGCAGCCATGCTAGCTACTACAGCGGTCGCGAGGACAGAAAGAACAACTTTTTTATTCACGTACTACCCCTCCGTATTTTTGATAGGAAGTTCTCTGTATATAGGGTATGTAGAGCATAGAGGGGGCTAATCCCCTCTATGCCCAGCAACAATCCCTACATGATTGTTAGAGGTAATCTTATTCAGCTTCTACAAATTTTACAGTTGCTGTGTCGGATTCACCTTTTTCGTTTTTAACTACCAGTTTGCTGGAAGTTACTTTCTCGTCAGTAGAGTAATCAAGAATTTTCACTTGATTGTCTTTAATTTCGAGAGCGTATTCATCAGTAGCAACTTTGTTACCGTTGATGTAGAATTCAACTGTTTTGATGTCTGTAGCCTTAACACCACTTTCCAGTGTAGCAACTACTTGGTAACCGTTCATGCCACCAGCGATTGGAACAAATTTACCAGTTACAGTGGAAGGAAGAGCGTTCCAACCCTCAGGCGTACCTGGATCGTAACCACCAAGTCCTTGAGCCAGGAACTTCTTGATAGCATCATTGCTGATGTCGTTCTTATCTGCCCAATCTTCGCTACCTACGATCAGGACATAGTCATAACGATCGCCATCGATGTCTTTGCTGTCCATCAGAACGATGTAGTCGCCTTCTTCTACACCATCTTCACCTGCCATGTCATCGTAAGTGTCGATGAATGCAGTGGAAGCTTTCGTGTACAGTTTTTGTACGCGATCTTTTCCATCTTCATCTTTGAATTCGTAAGTGATGGTGTTGCCATCTACTTTGTCAACGCGAGCAACTGTCATTTTCTCGATGTTTGCTTCGGACCATTGAGATTGTTTCAGCAATTTTACTGTTTTGTCGTCTTTGTTGCTGAGAGCTTTGTTGTTTACTACTTCAACAACATCCTCAACAATCACTTCATCATCGGAGTTCAGTTGGAACGCGATGAAATCGCCACGAACGATGCCTGCATCTTGCATATCTTCACGATCATCGTTGAGTTTGAACTCTTTGGAAACAACGTTGCCGCTGTCTTTGTCTTTAGTCAGCACTTTGACAGTATCTTGCTTGTTGGAAGTGTTGTAGTCTTGAACTACACCATAGATAGTGTCGCCTTCAAAACCTTCACCTTCAACTACGAAGATTGCTTCTACTTCATCTTTCTCTTCATCGATGGAGTAGTAAACTTTCAGATCGCTTTCATCCGCAACGTCTTTGAACTTCGCAATACCAGCGTTTTTCAGTTCAGCGCGTTTTCCGGAATCATCCAGTTTACCAGTCATTTTGAAGATAGCAGTTTTGTCAGTTACTTCGTAGTCGCCGACAACGTCATCCTTCTCATCTGCAAGCTTATCCCAAGCAGTGCCGGAAGAAGCAATCAGTTTAGAGCCAGTGATTTTAACTTTGTCAACTTCGCCCTTGGAATCGAAAGTTACTTCCAGCAGTACGATAGAATCGTCTTTGCTTGGTTGAAGGATTCCTTCGAGTTCGTCTGCATCTTTGTCATTTTTGTTATAGCTTTTGCCAAACTCATCATAGATGTCTTTCTTCTCCAAAGAAATAGCTTTGGATTTGCCTTTTTGAGTCATCACAGTGAAGTCATAAGTGTCTTTGGAAGAGTTGTAAACTACACCTTTTGTGATGATTGCTTTTTGTTTGCGATCGTCGATTGGATCTTTTGTTTCAACGTGACGAACGCGGCCGGAAGCATCCAGGACCAATTTCACTGTTTCGCTATCCAGGTTGGTGATCAGATCCCAGTTGGAATCGTCGAGTTTCTTAACATCTTTGTTACCGTTGTCGGAGTAAGTAGCTCCTTTGTAGATGCGGTAAGTTTTGTCACCAACAGTCAGACGTACGTCTGTGCTGCTACGTGTAACAACTTTGTCAACTTTACCTTCTACTACTTGGCGGTTAGCGAATACCAACAGTTTGTCATCATCGCCATCTGCATAGTAAACGGAGTATACGTCTCCTTCTTTCAGATCGCTCAGTTTAGCTGGTTTGCCATCGAGGAATACCAAGAAGTCTTTGCCTTCTTCTTTGTCTTCCAGCTTGTTGTATTTACCAGTGTCGAGGTTGGTGATTTTTTTCTTCTCAACATCGATTTTACCGATAACCTCAGAACCGTATTTCGCTTTGGAAGTTTGGTCCATTTGAGTGTCATCAATTACATGCATGTAAGAAATTTCGTTGTTGTCATCCAATACAACTTTCACGCCGAAAGAATCGTTAGCAGCGATGATGTCTTTCAGAGCATCAACTGGATCGTTGTAACGAGTGAAGTTGTAAGTGATTTTTGTGTTTTTGTTTACGCGGTAAGTTTTGCCACTAGCATCCAGTTCGATTTTCAGATCGGACAGGGAAGAAGTGCTCAGGTCTTTACCGTCGGAAATGGATTTGCCTTTCAGGATGAAGTCGCTCAGACGATCCAATACTACTTCTTGATCTTCGGAACCTTCCATCCAAACGATTACGTTTTCACGGTCTTCTTTGATCCACACTTGTACGCGTTGACCATCGAAATCGTTAGGGTTGATGCCATCAGCTACTTTGTAAGTAGTGTTGCCCAGACCAGCATCTTTACCGTTCAAAGTAACTTCGTTAGCTTTCAATTTGCCCAGACCGATAGCTGGTACGTTAGTAACGAGTGGCAGATCTTCGGAATCACGATCTTTCTTGTGAGCCCACTCCATGTCAACAACGTTAACTTTCAGGTATTTCGTCAGGAGAGTTTTGTCAGTTACTTCGTAACGAATGTCCGTTCCGAATTCAACTTGCTCCATCAGGTCTACGCGAAGAGCGTTGTCGAGCATTTTGAAGATGTCGCCGCGAGTTGCTGCATTGTTAGGAGTAGTGATGCTCTTAGCAATGTTCAGCTCGGAAGCTTTGGAGATCATGTTGTTAGGCCATCCGCTGGAGTTAACAGCTGGACCATATCCCAGAGCGCGAACGATCATAGTTACTGCTTCAGCGTAAGTAACTTGGTTTTGTGGTTTGAAAGTTTTGTCCGGGAAACCTTTTACGATTTCTTCACCGGATGCTACGTTTACAAAACCAGCGAACCAGTCAGTAGAACGAACGTCTGTGTAAGTAGTGTTGAACTGTGCCAGTTTCGCACCTTGCTCCAGTCCGCGAGCGCGAACGATCAGAGTAGCGAACTCTGCACGAGTGATAGTTTTGTCTACACCGTATTCGCCGTTGCCATAACCTGCTACCAGGCCAAGAGCTTCCAAGCGCTTAACGGTTTTTTCCATAGCTGCATCCATTTTTGGAGCTGCTGTAGTAGTTGCATCTTCTGCTGCGAAAGCCATTGGAGCAACGGAAAGTGCGAGTGCACTAGCCAATACACTGTTAACGACCTTTTTCATAACCTTGTGTTCTCCTCCTCTAGTATAAACAAATTGTTCTTGGGGAATATTTGTTGTCAATCTATCTTTCTTTTTAAAGCCCGAATCCTGCAAGCGCGTGTCACCTCCTTTCGCAGGTCAGCTTCGCTTTTTTGCGTTAAAAATCTCTAGTATATTCAGTATTGTGTAAAATGCAACAATCACTAGTGTAACATAACTGCTAGTATTCGTGAATCTTTTTTACACAATTCCCCGTATTTCGTGTGACATCCTATTAAACGCCTGAGCTAATCAAAAGTTGCGGCGCCTTCGAAAAAAATTTAAAGATTTTTTCGTGGGTTCTTATTCACCTGTCAATTATGTACGAAGTGACATCCGCCACAATTCGTATTATAGGATACGCAGGGCGGACTGTCACGACTGAACCTTTTTCCAATTCCATTCAAAACCTTACAAATCTTTCTTCCCTAACTCAACTTAGTTTCCAAGCGCTGTTTCAAAGTTCACAACCGCCAGATTGTAGTTGAGAATTGCCTTTTGGTACTGGTTCTCACGATCGGACAATTCTTCTTCTGCCTGAATCACTTCGAGCGTGGTTGCAAGTCCATTTTCAAAGCGCAAATTCGTCAAGCGATAGCTTTCAGCGGCGGAATCCTTCGCTTTTTTCTGGAATTCAATAGCCTGCTTGGCTGCGTTCAGGTTCAGATAGGCTTGAGCAACTTCCTTGGAAATCGTGCGTTTTTGCTCTTCGATCGCCAATTTTGCCTTTTCCACGTTATTGCGAGCTTGTCGGCCTGGCAATGTGGAAAGCGCGGAATATTCCTCGATCAGCTTCACATTCAGCTCGGCAAGCTTCAGCTCTTCCTGAACTCTTGTCATTTCAATTCGTTTGGAGAGTGCTTGTTTTTGTGCTTCTTCCATTGTCAATGTAATCGGAGCTGTCTGTTTATTTGCAGCTACAATCTTCCATTTTTTCTGCAAATCGACACCAAGGAAATCATTCAAATCCATACGTGCTACTTCCACGCTGTTTGCGGCACTTGTCAAAGCTGCCTGTGCCCCAGACAAGCCCATTTCTGCCTGCAAAACATCTGTTTTTGCTTTGGTTCCGACATCAAAAGCAGCCTTGGCTACTTTCAGTTGAGTTTCGGCGCGGGACAGACTTTGTTTTTTCAAGTCGTAGTCATCCTGAGCAAAAATCATGTTGTAATAAGCTTGTTGCGCACCCAGCTTAATTTTGCTTTCTGTAGCTGTTACCGCAAGGGCATTCAGCTTCTTGTTCATTTCACCTTGGGCATTTCCGACGTGTTTCGCTTTAGCAAGCTCAAGCGATTCGATCATCTCGGCTGGCATATCTGCAGATGTTTTATAAGAAAGCGACTCGTTAATATCTGCATTTTTGGCATCCAGGCGAGCGTTGTTCAAAGTAACATTTGTTTGCAGCGCTTGCTGTACTGCTTTTTCCAGAGTCAACTCTTCTTCGGCCGTTGCAGGTGCAGTTGTGGTTCCTGTTTCCGCCGCTACTTTTTCAGTGGAAGCCTGAGCAGCCACAGGTGCTTGTGTCGCCGCCTCTGTTGCTGTATTCGCAGACGCTGTCAAAGCCCCTGCTCCCAGTGTCGTTGTGAGTACAGCTGCCAAACTGATGCTCATCCATTTTTTGCTTGAGTATGGAAAATTCACGTAATTCCACTCCTTTATTTTGTATTGATCATAAAATTTTTCACCACTTGAAATATTACAGTTTGTCCCAAGATCACTATATCACAGAGTAATGTTTCGTACACGAAAAATTAGTGTCGTACCAGCATTTTCATAAGGGATTATACGCACTCTACCATGTATAGATCATCCCTTTCTGATTTAGTCCTTCATTTCCACATAGATTACTACGATTATGTGTCAAAAACATTTCAGGATTCGCCAACATTATTTTGACATGATATCCTTTTCTTGAGGTGATTGTACGATGTTAACGGAATACAAAACTGTCGCTGGTTATGGAGAGGACTATATCGTCATCGAGCGCTCCCGCTTCATCGGCTATGCCCAAAGGGTTACAACGGAAGAAGAAGCCGTTGCCTTTATCGCCATGATCAAAAAGAAACACTGGGATGCGACGCATAACTGCTCGGCTTTTGTCATCGGCGAAAACGATCAAATTCAACGTTCGAGCGATGACGGCGAACCGAGCGGTACCGCGGGCAAGCCGATCCTGGAATGCATCAAGAAAAATGGCGTAAAGGACACGGCTGTGGTCGTCACTCGTTACTTCGGCGGAATCAAGCTGGGAGCTGGCGGATTGGTTCGGGCTTATACAGCTGGAACCGTCACTGCTTTGAAGGCCGCCAAAATCGTCATCCATACTTTGCACCAAACGATCTCTGTGAGCGTGGACTATACGTGGTGGGGAAAAGTCGAAAACGAACTGCGCGTTGGCGAGTACCGGGTGAGTGGTACTGACTTTACAGACAAAGTTACCGCGCATGTCCTCATACCTGAAGGTGAGCAAGATGCGTTTGTGGCTCGCTTTACCGATTTGACGAATGGACAGGCTCAAATTTCTTTGGGTGAAAAAGAGTATGTCGAGGTTCCTGTAGAAGCTGTAGGAGATGAGCAAGGAGAAGCCTGATTTTATTGAGGGAGATAACAAAGAAAAGCTGAAGGGGCAGACGCCGTCTTCAGCTTTTCTTCTATTATATATGCGTAAGTTTGGAACTACTGCTTAGGCAGTTTTTTGAGTTGGACCATCACACGAACAGTGATAACGGCCATCTCGGCACGAGTCAGGTTATTTGTAGGTTTGAAACTGTAAGTTGGCTTTTTCACATTGGCTTCATTCGGCTCGCCGTTCATCAACTTGGCTTTGTTCACAACGAGAACAGAAGGTGCTGCGTAGTAACCAATATCTTTTGCATCTGTAAACAGCTTGTTCAGAGCAACTTTGGAAGCATCAAGCGTTCCTACTTTCAAGTTCAAAGCACGTGCAATCATGATAGCAGCCTCTTCGCGAGTCAGTGAGTCATCTGGTCGGAAGTAGCCTGGCTGCTTTCCACGAATAATACCTGCTCTCGCAGCAGTCTCGATGTACTTGTACTGATAATCCCATGTATCACGATTTGGACGTACATCCGAGAATGTCGGCTCAGATGGATCACGTTCATTGCTATCGCGATAAGGACCAGCATTGATTGGCAAAGCCAGAGCTTTTACAAGCATCGTTGCAAACTCACCACGAGTCATGTCCCGGTTTGCTCCGAAGCTGCTGCCGCTGTATGCCGGCATGATTCCTTTTGCATACAATGTTTCAATGGCATCTCGGGCAAAGTCATGGCTCACTACGTCATCATAGGACTCTCTAGTTTTCATGACCATGTAGAAACCAAATCCGGCAAATGGCACTTGTACTGTTTTGGAGCCAGTATTCACAACTCCACCGATGTTTTTCCATTCATTCCCGTTATGGTAGTAAATCGTGAGGATGTTGTTTGCTGCATTTACGATAGAAGAATCGTACTTAATCGTAAGCGTTCCTCTGCGGCTTGGAACCAAATTGTCTTGCCAACGGCTCTTGAAATCTTCCGCATCGCCTTCGTCATAATAAGGATCTCGACCGAATGGCGCTTCCGTATCCCCTGCGTCTACATAGTAGAGTGGGCTTGCGTAGTTGAAGTTGGATTCAAGTACGAGCCTATCTTCCATGTTGTCATCAGCAATGTTTACTTGGCCGGTAGTACGGTCGGCAATACCAAAGTACAGCGGGATATCAACGAAGATATCTCCATTCGGGTTCTTGACCTCTTGACCTGCTCGTCCATCATCTGGCGACAAGAGAACAGTACCTGCCGGGAACTTCAATTCAAACTGCTTTTCAAACACGCTGAATGCTACTTTCTTGCCTAACACATCGCGATACTCAGCACCGTTTACAGACGAGTTTGCGTTGTAAATCTTGATCTCGTCATTGTACGTACTGTCTCCCACCACTACGGAAAACTTCACCGTATTCAGACCCTTTTTCAGCGGGACAGTGGATGTAAATACATAGTATGTCTCTGGAATGGTTTTTCCTTGTTCATCATCGTAGTAGAAGTCAGGGTTTGTTGTATTCGTTACTTTCGCTTCTGTTTTGCCAAACAATACTTTGTTTGCATTCTCAGCGAAGACTTTTACAACAGCGCTGTTGCTGTTTACAATGATGTACTGGTCTGTTTCTTTTGCCTTGACTGGGGAAAGAACTTCCCAGCTGGAATATTTTTGCTCGATATTGATGTCGTAACGGATCACAGTACCGTTGTCATCTTCTGCGACGATCGTGTAAACTGTCGTTCCGCCTTTTTTCAGGGTCAGCGGGAAGAGTGCCAGTTTCTTTTCCTGTTCTTTTGCATCCGTCACCGCATCCTGAACTTCCTCAACCAAATCCCCGTACTTCTTCGAGCTCATCTTCCCTTCGAACTTGGAGCGAGACAAAGAGTCGATATTGTGGTCATCGAACAGATCTCTCAAATCATTGTTCAGGGCTGCTTCCAAGCGAGTATTCACATACTCCTGGTTCGTTGCATCCTGATCCCAGTCTCCGCTCTTGTAACGGAAGTCGTTGATGCGTTTACCGTTTTTCTCGATGTAAACATGCGTAGCGTCGTTAACGGTAAAGCTCAAGTTGCTCAAGAAGTTTGCTCCCGTACGGTAAGACGGATCAGCAGCTTTCTTCGTCAATTCTTCTGTATCACCGTTGGAGATAATCTCCAGCTTCACATCCTCAATAGATGGTGTCTTGGATGTGTTATAAGAAACATTGTAAGTAAACACGGTTTTAGGGTCGTCCGTCAAAGTAATTTTCAAGACGTTGTTCCCTTTTTTGTAAGGCAATTGATCTTTAAGGATCGAAAACGTTCCCTTATTCGTATTCACGTCAGAAATAGTAACGGGAGTGCCATTCAGAGTGGCTTCAATATTCGCGGATTTCAACACATAATTGTATACTTTTCCATCCAAGTTCCGGATATCATTTTCACTTTTCACTTGATATCCATCTTCAAAGCTTCGAACTTGTCCAGATGCGTCAACATAAGTCAGTTGTGCATACGGTGTAATTCGAATATCAAGTGTATAGGCCGTTGACGTCGGTGTACCTCCCGTATAGTCAATGGTCAACTTCCCAATACCTTGTGGAAGCTTTTTCAAGGTAAGTGTAAATTGATTAGAACCTGTTGTAATCACATAGTCTTCGCTCGCTGTTAATGTTTGATTGTTATACTTGATTGTAATGTTGCCAGTAATATTTTGCGTCTCTACCTTCAATTCCAAAGGCGAGGACACAATGGTGTTTGCTGCTGTTTGGGACAGGACTTGACCATTCGCCAGGTTTGTTACTCGTTCAAAGCTTGGTTTTGTGCTGTCCAGATATTTAAACTCATACTCGTAGTTTGCAATCCCGATATAGCCCGACGGGGATGTAACCGAACCGCTGGAGTCTTTGGACAAATACTGATAGCTCAGTGCAACTTTATAAGTTTTCCCGTCCTGGAATGCTCCTGCTGGTACATTAAGGTTAATCGCATATTCTGTAAATCCGCTTTGTGGATTGCCGATAGGAGTGAACGTTACTCCTTCAGCTGTTTTGTATTCTGTTTTATTTGTTCCTTCGTAAATCGTCACCTTAAATTCCTGGAACAACTGCTGTCCTGCAATGTCCACGTACTTCAACAATGCCGAACCATTCAAGTTCATCGCAGTAGATGTAGAAGCTCCTTTAAGCACCGCCTGCTGATTTGGCTGCAATGCCACTCCACCCAAGCTTACCTTGTAAAATTGATCGGAGCTTCCTGCTGAAGTAGTCGTGACGAGCAATTTCCGCACAAACGTTCCTACTTCTTTGTTTTGGTTAAACACGCGAATTTCCAATGTGTTTTCACCAATCTGCGATGGGATGCTCAGTCCAAATGAACCTGTTCGGTTGACCTGAGTCTTTACTACGTCTCCTGTGCGAACGTTTTTCACTTCAACAGTATCAGCATTGAGCGCTTTCCCGTCCATGTTCAGGTTCAGACGATTTAAAGATGGTACCGTGATATAAGTTGGGTTGCTTGTAACATTCGGATCGTTCAGCACCGTATCGTTAACTCTCAAGTCACTCACGAGCGGTGTATTGTTGTATTGCACGAAAAATTGATAGTGCTCTTTCGTAACATTGCCTACTTTTTCGTAAAAAGAAATCTGATTCAGCCCTGGCTTCAGGCCGATATTGCTGAATGTAAATGTACTGCCGCTAACAGATGGTGCTGTATTGCTCAAATCTTGAATGGTCTGCCCATTGTTGGTTAAAATTTTCAAGCGCAGGCTGCTGCCTGTCACACCGCTTCCAAACGTACCTACGATATTAATCGTAGAATCACCGTAAACAACCGGATTGTAGGCGGTTGTTCCGCCAGAGAAGTTCGTGATCGTGATCGGACTGTTCAGCGAGTTGTACTCGTAATAAATAACATCTCGCTCGCCTGTATTGGAAGCAAACAGTTGAACTGCGTTTAGACCAGGGGACAAATCAAAATCTGGCAGTGTTCCTGCGCCCCCATATACAGTTCGAACTGTAGTGCCGTTTACTTGTACTTCAACAGCCTGTGTTTTATCAACGGTCGCTGCAACCCCGTATGTGTATTTCAGACCAGATACGGTTCGGTTCGTTACTTTTAATGGATCACTAGCATACTTACCTTGACCAGAACTGTTATCAATCTTCAGGGGCCCTGTTCCAGATGCAGCTGGATTGGGGGCATACTGGATGTAAAACTCAGCTGTATCATTCGTTGGATCTGTCGTTACTTTAGGTCTAACTGTAACCCTTGTAACTGCTCCACTGCTGTTTAGATTAAAATCTGGCAAGGTGATGATGTCGTTAGCAAACACTGTATTATTGATGAGCGGAACCCCATCTACCGTGATGTCAACACCTTGCCCATTTTTGGAGGTATCCTTATAGGCCAGTTGGATTCCATATACCAGTTTTGAAATCGTCTTGAAAGGCGCAGCATATGTTTGCCCATTACCACTGCCTGATGCGCTATATGCTGCCGGCACAACAACACCCGTCGTCGTATTCCAATTAGAACCCAGTGCCGCAGACGCAGGCAATGCCGGCAACACTCCCGTAACAACAAGCATCATCGTCAAGCACATTACCAGCCAGCGACGAAATTGTTGAATTGGCTTATTCATTTTTTCACCTCTCCATTTTATTCATAATCTAATATTTGTCCCATTCTCTGTTGAAGTTGAGATGGGCTCGGACCTTCCCCTTTCCTTTATCGGCTAATTTCCTCCCTCAGTTAAGTGCTTCCCCCTAAAAATTGGCGAAAAAAGACCACTGCATAAACCATGCAGTGGTTCCGTTTAACTCATATCCTAATTCGTCCGTCTCTCCTGCTCCGTCTGCTTGATCTTCAACCGTCTGTACGCATTGATCAGCGGACGGTGGCGGCGGCTGACGAGGCCGACGATTTCCGTTCCCAGGTGGATGGCAATCAGGAGTACGACCATGACGATGATGGTCGTCCACTTCGTCGTCTTGGTGAGTAGGATCGCCATCGTACCGAAGAAGATGCTGATCGAGTAGATGGTGAGCACGGTTGAGCGGTGGGACAGGCCCATGTTCAACAAACAGTGATGCAAGTGTCCTTTGTCCGGACTGGAAATCGGCTTTTTGTTGACGATTCGGCGCACGATAGCGAAGAACGTGTCCCAAAGCGGAACGCCGAGCACGACGATCGGGATGATGAAGGAAACGAAGAGCGCTTCCTTAAAGCCCATAATCGACAGCGCGGCCAGGTTAAAACCGAGGAATAGCGAGCCGGTGTCGCCCATGAACAGGCGGGCCGGGTGAAAGTTGAAGTAAAGAAATCCAAGAATAGCTCCGAGAAGCACGAAACAGTAGGCAGAAACTTTGTAATCGCCCATCAGAAGAGCCATGACGCCCATCGTCGCTGCTGCAATTGCCGATACGCCGGCAGACAGACCGTCCAGGCCGTCAATCAGATTGACCGCATTTGTCACACCGACGATCCAGAACATGGTGATCGGAACAGCCAGCCAGAAAAGCCAGCCACTGCTAAAGTCGATACTGCCCGAGTAGGGCAGGTTGACGACTCCGATCTTGAGACCGAACGGAATGACGACGATTGCGGTTGCCACCAGTTGACCGAGCAGCTTCCATTTTGGCGAGAGCTGGTACTTGTCGTCCAGCATGCCTACGGTCATGACGATCGTGCTTCCAATGAATATTCCAAGCATTTCCGACATGCTGGAGTAGGGCACGAACAAGAAAAAGGCGACGAGATAACCCAGGTAAATAGCAAGTCCACCCATGCGCGGCATGATTCGCGTATGTACCTTGCGCTGGTTGGGAGCATCTACTGCCCCGACCTTTTCAGCCAATTTCTTTACATACGGTGTTGCAATAAACGATATGATCAGCGAAGTCAGAAATCCGAGGATTAATGTAGACATCGACTGTTCTCCTCTCTACGGATGCATCTAGGAACGGCTACTCCATTTTTCTTTTAGTACGGTCAAAACAAACCGGGGAATAGCCAGCTGACGCTTCCAGCGAGAAGGCTGCGAAGCTAGTCGGTAAAACCATTCCAAATGCAATTTTTGCCAAATTTCTGGCGCTCGTTTTACTTTTCCGGAGATGACATCAAAGCTGCCGCCTACCCCCATCATCATCGAGGCATTCAGCCGATCGCGATATTTTACCATCCACTCGTCCTGTCGTGGCGCGCCGAGCGCAACAAACAGCAACTCCGGCTTGGCTTCTGCGATCTCCTGTACAATCTTTTCCTCGTCCTCTGCCCGGAAAAATCCGTCCCGATACCCAACGAGGCGTGCGTTCGGGTAGCGAGCAGCCAGCTTTTCCGCAGCCAGACTGATGACATCCGGCTTGGCTCCCAGCAGGTAGACGCCCCACTGGTGCTTGTTCGCTTCCGTCATCAATGCTTCCAGCAGCTCCACGCCCGTAACGCGCTCACGAATGGGTTGATTCGTCCATTTTGCAGCGTAGACGATCCCGATTCCATCCGGAACGACATAGGCTTGTTCCACAATCGACTGAAACGCGCGATTTTCCCGCGCCAACATGACGATCTCGGGATTGGCGGTTACGACATGGGTCTTTTGGCCGTTTTCAATACGCTCTGCGATATATGTGACTGTCTCGTGGAAGCCACGAGTTGAAAATGGCACACCTAATATGGTTGCGACCTGTTTGGCCAATGTTTTCACCTTCATTATATAAGTTGCCCACTAGCCATTTTACCCGAAAAGAAAAGCACATTCAAGATGATCATGAATGTGCTTTATTTCCTGCAGTCAGCGCAAACATCAATTCGCCTTCTGCGACTACTTTCCCATTAACGATCGCTTTCCCGTATCCTTTGCCTACCGTACCGCGCACGCGTGTAAGCTCAACGTCGAGTGTCAGCGTGTCGCCAGGCTTCACCTGATCTTTGAAACGGAACCCGTCAATCCCGGCAAAAAGTCCGATTTTGCCTTGATGTTCTTCCATGCTGAGCATCGCTACAGCCCCAACTTGCGCCAGTGCTTCCACAATCAGGACGCCAGGCATGACTGGATAACCAGGGAAATGTCCTTGGAAAAACGGCTCGTTGACAGTGACGTTTTTGATTCCGACTGCCCGTTTTCCTTGCTCCAGCTCTTCAATCTTGTCCACCAGCAAAAAAGGATAGCGATGAGGAATGATTTCCTGAATTTGCATGATATCAAGCGGTGCTTTGATTTCCATATGTAATCGCTCCATTTCCATACTTATCTAGACTTGTCCGTGCATGAAGACCAGTTGGCAAACTGAGAATAAACATAACTCCCGCCTCCGACATGTCGGCACAGCGGGGTTAAAATAACAAGGGCACTTCCTCCCCAAACGGGAAGTGCTCTTTTATCCATCCCTTACGTGCGGTTTAACAGACGAAACTTCCCCAAGTAGATCGCGCTCGTAATGAACGAGAACGCGATTACCGTCCACAAAATCGCTTCGCTGTATGGGAATCGGTACATAGCAAGCGGGATGACCACATACAAAAGAACCGTTGTCAACTTGCCAAACGCGTTTGCCGGCACCGTTTTTTTGCCCCGGAAGTGATAAACAGCTCCTGTAATAATCATAGCCAAATCACGCAAAAAGAAAAACAGGGCGGCCCAAACGCTGATCCGCTCTGTCAAAAACAATGAGGCGATCACCGCCAACATCATTAACTTGTCTGCCAGAGGATCCAACATCATACCGATTGTGGTTACAAGCTTATGTTTCCGCGCGATGTACCCATCTGCAATGTCCGTGACTCCCGCCAAAATCAGGATAGCCAGAGCGATTTCAACGTGGTACGGAATCCCGGAAAAAAAGACATACAGGTACAAAGGGATGAGCACGATGCGAAAGATCGTAAGCAAATTAGGAAGATTCACGGACATCCCTCCGTAGTAAGAATCGTCGCTTCCTTTTTCAACCACTCGATCTATTATACTCTGTGGACAAACTGTGCAACAAGTCCCTCTAAAAAACAGGCAGCCCCAACCATCAGGTTCGGGCTTGTCCACCTTGCTTTTTCTCTTGGATGCTTACGTGTTTGCAAACAGCAAGTCCCACATGTGTTTGTACGTGCCAAGATCAAATACTTCCGCTGTCGGCTTGTGTCCCACAACTCCGTACCCGATTGTCAAACCGATGACGAGAGAGAAAAACAACAGGATCGGGACCAGCACAATTTTGGCAATCGTCACTCGCCAGTTTCTGCCGCTCCGTTCCCGCTCTCTCGGCTTCGTCCTAACCTCTTCGGTATCACGCGGGAACCTTCTGCCCTTCCCTTGTTCCATGCTCCTCTCCTCCGTCATCACTGATTATCTGCTGCGCAACGAGTTGGCAATGCCCATCATTTGGTCGCTGATGCCAATCGCCCGTGAGTTCAACTGATAGGCACGCTGAATGTTCACCAGTTGCGACATCTCTTCTGTCATCGTTACATTGGAGCCTTCGAGCGCTCCTTGACGCAACGTGGCAATTCCTTCATCAATCGCGTTAGCATACTTGGTCGCAGGATTTTCTCCGGAAGCAAGCTCTGCGTCGAACAAGTTTTGCCCCACCTGTTTCAGTTGATCGGGATTGTCCACTTTCCAGATTCCGATGTTGCCATAGGCGACTCCGTTTGCTGTCAGCGCGCCCTCTGGCGTAATCTCGATATTTTGCACTGGCTCAGGCAACACGATGTTTACTCCGTTGTTGTCCGTGAGAATGTGTCCCGACGGCGTGTGCAGCACGTAGCCGCCTTCGTCATCGTCAAACTGCACCTTGAAGGAGCCATCTCGTGTCAGCCGGCTTTCTTCCTGGATAACCGCACCGTTCGCATCTTTGATTTTATGCGTGACCAAAAAATAACCTTGCCCTTCAATGGCTACGTCTGTCGGCACATCTGTCATCTTGACGTTGCCTTGTCCGAGATCCAGCTTCGACAAGCCGAGACGTGCACCACTGCCAACACGCAAGCCTACTGGCGTATTGCGGTTTTGATTATCCGCTGCCGGCTGCTCGGTCATCGAATCGGAGAGAAGCTCGGAAAACGATGCCACCCTGCGCTTGTATCCGTTTGTATCGATATTCGCCAGATTGTTGGCCGTATTGTCCAACGCCTGTTGAATACCGCGCATGGCCGATGTGGAAATATTAAGCGACTGCATCCTTCCTACCCCCTATTATCCGTTCACTCGTCCGATTTCATTAGCAGCCTTGTCCAGCGTACCGTCAATCGTCGTAATGACTCGCTGGTTTGCCTCGTATGCACGCAGTACGCTCATCATGCTTGTCATAGTTTGAGCCGGGTCAACATTGGACCGCTCTCTCCATCCTTGCTGCGTACCGTATCTGCCTGCAACAGTCGGCGTATCGTACTCTCCGGCAGCCAATGCAGCCTGGTCTTCCGCTTCCGCGATGTCGATCGCTTTTACCTCTGCGTCTCCTTCATAGCGGAAAATGTTCGTTCCCTCACGAACCAGCTTCTGAGGGTCTGTCACGACGCTCAGGCCGAGCCTCTGGTGGTTGGCCAACACCTGGTAGTCCTTGCTGACCGAATCCCGGTACAACAGCTCGCCAGCCTGATTGATCTTCAAGTCCTGCCCGACATTGCCCCCTGTAAGCGGATCATTGTTCAGCCGAATCGCCTGATTTTGATTGTCGAGAACGTAATATCCGTCTGGCGTCACCAGGTACCCTTCCGCATTGACGCTCCAGTTTCCGTTCCGCGTGTAGCGAATATCTTCTTCCTGGGCTGGCTGGGTCAAATCTTCAATCCGTGCCACGCTGTAAAACAGACGGCGCTCATTTCCGTCCTGATCAGGCTGGAGGTTGTCCAAAAGCGCCACATCGTACGGATTGCGCGTCTCTTCAATATCTCCTTGCGTAAAGGCAGGGATCGCTTCCGACATGTACACCCCTGAGTTCAGCCGTCCGATGATCGCAGGCTGGCCAGGCATGGTCGGAACGCCCGGGAAATCAGGTCCTTCGGAATCGCGCATGCGCGAAAGGAGCTGCTCCGGGAAAGCGCGCATGACACCAACATCCTGTTTGTATCCAGGCGTGTTGATGTTAGCCAGGTTGTTCGCCAGCGAATCTTGCCTGTTTTGCAAGGCAAGCATGCCAGATGCAGACGTATACAAGCCTCTGATCACGTAATCTTACCCCCTGAATAATCGCTTATTCGAGTGAGCCGGCACCTTGTCCAGATAGTCCAGCATCATTCCGGTTCCTTTGGCTACACACATCATCGGCTCGTCCGCTACCAGCACAGGAACCTTCAGCTCCTCTGCCAAAATCTCGTCGATGCCATGCAAAAGTGCGCCGCCGCCAGTCAGGAAAACACCCTTATCAATTATATCGGCAGAAAGCTCGGGAGGTGTTCGTTCCAAAACAGATTTCGAGGCTTGTACAATCGCACTCACCGACTCGGCCAGGGCTTCTTGGACTTCGCCGGATTGAATGGTAATGGTCTGCGGCAATCCGCTTACCATGTCCCGACCACGAATGTCCATTTCGTCCTGGCGCCCGCCGGATACGGTTCCGATTTGAACCTTGATATCTTCAGCTGTACGCTCTCCGATCAGCAGTTTGTATTTATTTTTTATGTACCGCATAATAGCCACATCGAATGTGTCCCCAGCTATTTTGATGGAGGAAGACGTGACAATATCGCCCATCGACAGCACCGCTACATCGGTCGTACCCCCACCGATATCCACTACCATATTGCCGGACGGCTGAAAAATGTCCATACCTGCCCCAACTGCGGCAACTTTCGGTTCTTCTTCGATAAACACCTGTCTTGCGCCTCCACTGCGCTCGGCTGCTTCGCGAATCGCCTTTTGCTCTACCGAGGTAATGTTCGTTGGGCAGCAAATCAGGATGCGTGGACGTGCAAACATGCTTTTTCCACCGATTTTGTTCAAAAAGTGCTTCAGCATCGCTTCTGTAATCTCAAAATCGGCAATAACACCTTCGCGCAAAGGTCGGATCGCCACGATATTTCCTGGGGTTCGGCCCACCATGCGATGCGCTTCGTGCCCCACGGCCAATACTTTTCTAGAATTGCTATCTATTGCCACGACAGATGGTTCGTCTAGGACAACACCCTTGCCTTTTACATACACCAAGACATTGGCCGTCCCCAAGTCGATTCCGATATCTTTGCCAAACATGAAAGGTCCTCCCTGTTACCAGTTACATTTCTACCTAATATCATAGGCTCTTCTACGTGAGAGGACAAGGAAATTCTTTATTGCACGCTCTCCTCCTGTTCAACTCGGACTTTTTTACTACGCCGCTTGTATTTGATTTTAGTCGCTTCGCCTCCCCGCAGATGTCTGATAGCTTTGTGATATTCCAAAATTTCCTTAACTTGGTTAGCCAACTCCGGATTTATTTCAGGCAGCCTTTCCGTCAAGTCCTTGTGCACTGTACTTTTGGAAACTCCGAACTCTTTGGCGATCATCCGAACCGTATTTCGCGTCTCTACAATATATCGGCCAATCTTGATGGTCCGCTCTTTGATGTAGTCGTGCACATTACTCGCCTCCTTGTATCTACATTGTCTGATACAATATATGGGTGGGTAGGGACACATATTCTACGTTTCCAAGCCTGACAAGCCAGCACGGCCGCATCTTTTTTCAACAGTTTGTACCAACAGCAAAAAAACACCCGCAAATCGCTTGATTTTACGGGTGTTTTCCATCATTTCGCTAATTATTGATTTTTCGCTTCCGCTTGAATCAAATATTGTTGTGGATTCACTGGCTTGTCGTCGACACGTACTTCGAAGTGGAGATGCACTCCGAAATCTTTCTCGAACTCGTTGCGGCCTGCTGAACCGATCACTTGGCCCTGGGTCACTTCATCACCTGGTTTGACTGTCGTGTTTTCCAGGCTTTGATAGACCGTCACCATTTTGTCAGCGTGCTCCACTTCAACGGTTTTGCCGACGAGCGGATCGTTTTCCACCTTCACGACTTTTCCGGCGAGGGCAGCCACGACATCAAAGCTCTTGCCATCAGTTGCTTTCAAATCAATTCCGGTGTGCGGGTAAAAAGAGTTGCTGTACTTGACCAGCGCCTTTTGCTGCTCGTCTTTGGACGCTTGTTCGTCGTAGTAGCTCATTCCCATTTCATACTGGACATTTTTCCCTACAGGCCATGCCAACGGTTGAACGCCACTTGTCACAGGTACCGCTTCATCGTTTTGCTTCGGTGTCTCAGGAGTCGCTGGAGTTGTCACTGCCACGTTATCCCCGACATTTGCCACTTTGGATACCGTGTCCATGACGCTGCCCTGATACCACATCACAAAAGCGAGAATGATTGCTGCGGTTCCGATGTAGATTGCGGGGAACGCCCACTTCTTACCCAAAACTTTTTTCCAGGAGCTTGCCTTCTTGAATGGAATCGGTTGATTTTGATTCTTTTGATCTTCCATTTTATTCATCACCTCATCCCTCAGTATCGCCAGAATTTTGGCGTATAAACCTGAGAGAGTCGGGAAAAGTAAAAATTTGCGTTCTTTTTCGCTAGGCGCGCACGATTTGAGAGTAATCCTGGAGGTTGATTCCCTGGTAGAAGTGCTTCACGATCTGCTCGGCATTTTTTCCGCTCTTGGCCATGCCGTTTGCTCCCCATTGGCTCATGCCGACTCCGTGGCCGTATCCTTTGGTTGTAATAAACACCTGGTTGCCTCTCAGCTCCAACGTAAAAGAAGACGAGTTCAAGTTCAGCTTTTCGCGAAATTCCCGCCCGCTAAACTCCTTGCCGCCAATGCTGATTTTCCCCACGCGATTTCCCGTCGTGCGCGACTCAATCCGATACCAGGCTCCGTTGGAGGAAGCCTCCTGCACAAGCTTCACGCCCAATTCCTTTTCCAGCTCAGCCGTGGACTTGACCACTGTTTCCTCGTAGCGCGGGGATTCGATATCCCATGGACTTGCCACACTTTTCAGGTACGGAATCGGCTTTTCCCAATATTCGTTCGAGTTCTCGGTAAAGCCGTTGCTGGTGGAAAAGAACGTGGCGTCAATCGGCTCTCCCTGATAAGTCAGCACGACGCCCGCTGTTGCTTGCACAGCCTGCTCTATGCGCTTGCTTTTCCATTCGTACTGGTCTCCCCAGCGTGCACGGCGCTGCGCTTCATCCATATACACCTGATGAGCGACCGTATCCAGCACCTGTCCTCCCGCGGGCACATCATCGAACTTCCCTTGCTTCAGTCTGCGTACGATATACGTCCTCGCTGCCATCGCCTGGGCCTTCAACGCTTCCAGTTCGAACTCGGCCGGCATCTCAGCCGCTACTACCCCTTCGATGTACGTCTCCAGCGGCAATGTTTCCACAACCTTTTTTTCGGTACGGTACACCTTGATGGGAAGCGATTGGGCAGCTCCTGCTGTCGCCGGTTTGTTCTGCTGCTGAACGGCTTCATGTGGGGATGCTGCGGACTCGTGCGAAGGTGCAAACAGATAAACCAGAGCAGCCGGCATCAGGACGAGCAAGATCGGCAAAGTGATAAACCCTATGAGCAAGTAGCGTTTCATCCAAGTGATCCTCCCCGTTAAGTGCTAGACACTTTCAGTCTATGTATGGCAAAAGACCGATAGAACGAGAGAGTAAGAGAGTAAGAGAGTAGCGAGGGCGACAACAGCTGCAAGCAGACCTCTGCCGGAGCCGTAGCGGAAGGGGAAGCAGCTTGGCTTGGGTCTTCGCGCTGACCATTTCACAAACGAAAAAAAGATCCCCTGCTTTCACAGAGAATCTTCGTGTTTGTCATATAGCTGACACATTCGTTACGCAAAATTAGGAGAGAAGCTTACCTTGATCGTATCTGGCAAAACCGCTTCCCGCTTTTTCTCCTCAGGAGTTACGCGCTCCACATCCGCTCCGAGTGCCAACAGCTTTTCCGTGAAGTTCACATACCCGCGGTCGATATGGTGAAGAGCCGTTACCTCTGTCTCTCCTTCCGATACCAACCCAGCCAGCACCAGAGCTGCACCTGCGCGCAGATCGGTTGCCGCCACTTTGCTTCCGGTCAGCTTGGAGCCGCCTTCTACAATGGCACTGCGTCCTTCGATTTTGATATTGGCATTCATGCGGCGGAACTCTTCCACGTGCATAAAACGATTTTCAAAAACCGTCTCAGTCACGATGCTCGTGCCTTCGGAAACAAGCAAAAGCGCCATCATTTGCGACTGCATGTCAGTCGGGAAGCCCGGATACGGCAACGTCTTGAGATCGACAGCTTTCAGAGCACCTGTGCGGCGAACGCGGATGCCGTTTTCCTGCTCGTCTACCTCTACGCCCATTTCACGCAGCTTGGCTGTTACGGATTTCAGGTGATCGCAAATCGCGCCTTCTACGAATACATCTCCACCCGTGATCGCTGCTGCCACCATGAAGGTTCCAGCTTCAATCCGGTCAGGAATGACGCAATGCGTGCAGCCCTTCATCTTTTCCACGCCTTCGATGCGGATAGAGCCTGTTCCCGCACCGCGGATTTTTGCTCCCATCCGGTTCAGGAAGTTGGCCAGATCGACAATCTCCGGCTCCTCCGCTGCGTTTTCAATCACGGTCGTGCCTTCTGCCAAAGCGGCGGCCATCATGATATTTTCCGTTGCGCCGACGCTTGCGATATCGAGGTAAATCTTTGCCCCTTTCAATCGCCCGTCTGCTTTTGCTTCAATAAACCCTTGTCCGATCTCGATTTTGGCTCCCATAGCCTCAAACCCTTTAAGGTGTTGGTCGATCGGGCGGGTACCAATGGCACAACCACCTGGAAGAGCGACACGAGCCTGTCCTTTTCTAGCCAAAAGCGGCCCCATTACCAGGAAAGAAGCACGCATTTTGCGGACCAGTTCATAAGATGCTTCGACGCTGGTAAGCTCAGAAGCATTGATTGTCAGCACTTCATGATCATATGTAAGGGAGATTCCCATCGATTTCAAGAGGTCGCATATCGTCCTGACATCGTCAAGAGCAGGTACATCCGAAATAACGCATGTGCCTTCTTCTGCCAGGATAGATGCTGCAATAATAGGGAGTACGGCATTTTTGGCGCCAGATACTTTCACATTACCCGCCAATGCCTTACCACCACGGACAATAATTTTATCCAATGTGTACCCCTCCGCGTGCTAATATTCCACTGTGATGATTGGTGTACCTACAGTAACCCATGTGCCAGCATTGCCGCTGTCACGGTGAGTCGCTACCTGCAGATTCATCTTTTGCCCGTTTAACGCAATGAATGGTTCCCACATAGGGGTATGTCCAGAAATACTGACGACCGTCTCATCTTGTAAACGTTCCAATTCTGTTGCCTGGAGGGTAGCAAAAATCGACATAATTTTACCCCCCTGTTGGTCAACACTCATCTTAACATTGTACAATCCGCGAATACAAGTGCTAATTTGCGGAATAAAGTCGGCATTTTTCAGGGCTTTCGCGAAGGTTTCCTGTATCTGCTCTATATATAGTAGGGATTCACGGCTTCCCGATAACTGCAGCACTAGATATGTGTCAAATGAACCATTTTCAGGAACACTTGTCATCTCGTAGCGCACGGAGACGCCGTTTTGCTTGTATGTCGTTCGATACATAAGAACATCGTGGTTCCGCGATTCTTCGATGAGCGAAAGCGGAATCTCTAGCTGTTTTGCCCACATCTTTGCCAACTCAGTGACTTCTTCCTGCCGCTGTACTTCCCCCAGCGCCACTCTCGCACGAACCTGAATGGACACGCCCGTCGCTCCCGAATCCTCAAGCGTTTGCAAGAGCTTGCTCGCAACAGGTTTTGCTTCCGACGCCTGCGCAGGCATCCAATAAACAGCGCCAGTGACCAGCAACAAAGCAAGTACAAGAAGGCCAGACCATTTCCCCATTTTATATCCTCTCCCCATGTTTCACGTACATCTCTTTGTACTTCCCATTTTGCACATGAAACTGGGTGGATATACCAGCAAACTGAATGAAGTTTGGGCGATTAGGAAAACAGATTGCCGAATGTCATGGACCAGCCGAGATAATCGAGGAAAAATCGCGATACTTCGTAGCCGATTACGATCGACAGTAAAATTTGCAGCAGCTTCGCTTGCGCTCCCGCCGGATGCTTCAAGATTTTTTCAAAACGAAATGATTGCAGAGCCCACCATGCGAGTGCAATGAATACAATCGACAAGACGATGCTCAATACGCCGTATACTTCTTGCGGCATGCTTGTTCCTCCTCATGCAAATCAGTCAGCCATCTTCGTCAAAAGAAAAAGGGACAGCCCGAAAAGCGAGCTATCCCTTCTATTGTACATGATGTAGCCATCCGTTACGAGTGTCACTGAAAGTTGGGAGGAAGCATATTCCCAAAGTCAAAAGACGGATTGAAATGAACTTGCACATAATCGGTGACCAGACCAGGGAATGCCCCGAACACGACTGTCAGGATGGCCAGCACGAGGACCAGAGTCCAAATGCCTTTTGGCACGGCAAGCGGAGCTTCGCTCGTTCCCTGACGCATGTACATCTGTCTGATAATCCCGAAGTAATAATAGTAGGAAATGACGCTTGTGACGATCATGATTGCCGCCAGCCAGTAATTTTCCTGGGCCAGCGCACCCATGAACAGATAGAATTTCCCGAAGAATCCTGCGGTGACAGGAATCCCTGCCAGCGACAGAAGGAAAATGCTCATCGCAATCGCCATGACAGGAGAACGGTGATACAAACCGGCAAAACCTTTCAGATCTTCTGTTCCCTGCTCACGTGTCACCACCATGATGACGGCAAAAGCACCAAAGCTGACGAGCATGTACCCGAACAGGTAGAAGATCACTTCACCGAAAAACAAAGTTGTCGGCGGCACAAACGGAACGAGTATATACCCCGCCTGCGCAATTCCCGAGTAGGCCATCATGCGCTTGACGTTTGTTTGCCTGAGCGCCATCGTGTTCCCGATAATCATGGAAGCAGCCGCCATGATGCCGAGATAGAGACTCGCCTCCTGGAAAAAGAAGCGATCCGTTCCGTTCGAAACGTTGAAAAACGAGATCAGCAAGACTCTGAATACGAGCGAGAAGCCTGCCGCTTTTGATACGACGGCCAGAAAAGCCGTTACGGGAGTCGGAGCGCCCTGGTATACATCCGGAGCCCACATGTGGTTAGGCGCCGCGGATATTTTAAAAGCAAGCCCGACCGCCAGAAACGCAAATGCCATGTACACGAGGAACTGATAGCCCGCCATTCCCGCTTCTGCGAGACGGAACGAAATCTCGTAAATATGTGTCGTACCCGTCAAGCCGTACACGTACGACATCCCAAACAAGATGACGGCCGTGGCGATTCCGCCCGATACCACGTATTTAAAAGCTGATTCATTCGATTGCAGCGACTTTTTTCTCAATCCCACAAGCACGTAGGATGACAGGGACAACAGCTCAAGTCCGACAAACAGCGTGATCAGGTCTGCCGAAGACGCCATGACCATGGCCCCCAAAAGTCCTGTCAGCATCAAATAGTAATACTCTCCTGTGTGGGTGACCTCCCCCTTTTTCAGATACGAAAGAGAGAGCAAAATCGCAAATGCCGTCCCGGCCAGGAATAGCAGCTTGAAAGCATTGCCGTAGTCATCGATGCGGATCATGTCCGCCATGTAGCTGTACGGCTTGTCGAGCACATTCACATTGACGAAGACAAAGACCGCTGCCAACACTACCCCTGCAAGCGACAGCCAACCGATCACCTGTCTACCGAGACGCTTGCCCGCAAACAAATCCAGCAGCGACAGAAACGTCGCAAATCCGAGAATGATAAATTCGGGCAGAAGGTAGCTCCAGTCATATGAGAATATATCTTTTACGTCCATGGATTACCCTCCTATTCCCGTTACAATCGGTACGATCGTCTTCAGAGCCTGCTGCATCGGATTTCCCAGGACAGCTGGATAGACGCCGATGAGGATAATAAACCCGAGAAGCACGACCATCGGAATCACTTCCATCGGCTGTGCATCCGCAAGACCTGTGAAGCGGCTTGGTGTCGGCCCAAATGTCGTTCGCATGATCGCTCGCAACAAATAGACGGCTGTAAGCACGATCCCAAGCGCCCCGATCGCAGCCAGTACAGGCATTCGACCGAACAGTCCCAGGAAAGCAAAGAACTCACTGATAAATCCGGACATGCCAGGCAGTCCGAGCGATGCCATACCGCCAGCCAAAAAGACTCCGCTGACAAATGGCATGGATTTGGACAAGCCGCCAAGATCGTCGATCATCGAAGTTTGCGTCCGGTCCCAAATGACGCCAATCAGGAAGAACAACAGCGCCGAAATAAAACCGTGAGAGACAACCTGGAACATCGCTCCTTGAAAGCCGATCGAGTTCATGGCCGCAAAACCAAGGAGAACGATCCCCATATGGCTGATACTGGAGTACGCCAGAACCATTTTCAAATCTTTTTGCACAAAAGCGAGCACCGCGCCATACAGCACGTTGATGATTCCCAGGATCGCCAGCCATGTAGAGAACTGGTACGCCTGTTCCGGGAAAAATCCGATGCCCATTCGCAAAAGTCCGTATGCCCCCATCTTCAGCAAAATGCCGGAGTGAATCATGACGATGGACGGCGGAGCCTGTACGTGCACTTTCAGCATCCACGTATGGAACGGAAACACCGGAAGCTTGATCGCGAAGGCAACGAACAGGGCCATGAACAAGGCAAAGCGAACTGTTGGCGTCAGCGCTGCTGTGACCGGATGGTCCGGTGTCGTCAAAATCGCGGCAATCTGATCGATATTCAGTGTCCGCATGACGACGAAAATAGCGATGAAGGCCAGCAGCATGATGCCGGAACCGATTCCGTTGTACAACAGGAACTTGTTGGCCGCATGCTCGCGCTCGCCATAGCCCCATATTCCGATCAGGAAGTACATCGGCACCAGTGTCAGCTCGAAGAAAATGAAGAACAGGAACAGGTTGTCTGCTGCGAAAACTCCGAGCATCCCGATCAGCAGCAGGTGGAGCAAGATGAAAAATTCCTTCAGCCGCTTTTTGATCTGCCAGGAAGCGACCGCAGCGAGAGTTCCGATAATCGCTGTCAGCAAAATCAACGGCATGGAAATCCCGTCCACACCAAGCTCATAATTGATTTCAAAAGCGAATACCGTACCTGTCTGAGCAAGTCCGATCGGAATGGAAATCCAGTCATGACGCTCGACAAACTGCAGGTTGGATGTATCGTAATTGAACAAACCGAACATCCAAAATGCCAGGATCAACGGCAACAAGGTCCCCAGTATCCCGACCTGCTTGATTGCCGCGAATCGACGACCAGGGATGCAAGCGATCACGAGAATCGCCAGAAGTGGAGAGAACACCAGCGACGACAAAAGGATATTAGCGCCCGAAACCAAAGAGTCCACCTCCCTCGACCGTCAAACTGATGGCAAGGATCAACAGCAGCAGGCCAAACAGAACCATCGCCCCGTAAGACTGGATCTGGCCGCTTTGCACACGTGCATGTAAAGCGCCAATTCCCTGCGTAATCTTGGCTGTCAGCCCAACCAGGCCATCCACCACGTATTTGTCAAACCCGTTCAAAATGATTCCCAGCCAGCCAAGTGGCCGCACAATCACATTCTGGTACAGTTCATCCACATAGTATTTTCGGTAAGAGAGTCGATAGAGCCACGGCATCGCTTCGGGAATGCTGTTTGGCGATACCGACTTTTTGCCGTACATCAGGTAGGCCAAAATGACGCCCAGCACCGAGATGAGCAAAGCGACGATTTGCAGCCAGGAAGCGGCATGCTCTGTTCCTTCGCCAAACACGTTGACAATTGCCGTACCTGTTCCCGTTGACAAAAGCCAGTCAGTCAGCAAAGGTGCGTAAGGCGTGTTCACGAATCCGGCGACTACAGCAAGCAGCGCCAAAATTAGCAAAGGCCCAGTCATGACGCCAGGTGACTCGTGTGCTTCGTGCTTGCCCCGAGCTTTTCCCGTGAACGTGAGGAAAAACAATCGGAACATATAGAATGCGGTAAAGAAAGCCGCAACCAGCGCAATAACCAGCAGATCGTAGCGATGCGCTCCATATACAGCGCCCAAAATCGCTTCTTTCGACCAGAATCCGGCGAAAGGAAAGATTCCCGCAATAGCCAGACAGCCGATCAAAAACGTCAGTGCTGTGACAGGCATCTTTTTCCACAGGCCGCCCATTTCAAACACATCTTGCGTATGTACGGCGTGGATTACGCTGCCCGCTCCGAGAAAGAGCAACGCTTTGAAAAAGGCGTGCGTCATCAAGTGAAACGATCCCGCCACATAACCGGCAGCACCGGCAACCCCCAGCGCCATCATCATGTACCCGAGCTGACTGACTGTGGAATACGCAAGCACACGCTTGATGTCGCGCTGTGTCAAACCGATGGAAGCGGCAAAAATCGCCGTGATGCCACCTACATAAGCCACTACAGTCAAAGCCGTATCAGAAGCGATGAACAGCGGATAAGTCGCAGCCACCAGATACACACCGGCAGCAACCATCGTCGCTGCGTGAATCAAGGCAGATACAGGCGTAGGACCTTCCATCGCATCAGGCAACCACGTATGCAGCGGGAATTGACCTGATTTCCCCATCGCACCGATAAAAATCAAAATCGCTGCGACTGTAATCATCCACGGCTCCAATCGTCCGAGAGCTACGCTTTCGAAGATCGGCCCGTACTCAAAACTTCCGGTCCACCAGAACAGCAAGCATATCCCGATGAACAATCCCAGGTCGCCAATCCGCGTAACGATAAATGCCTTTTTCGCAGCCGCTTTGGCTTCCGGTTTGAAATAGTAATAACCGACGAGCAGGAAGGAACAGACGCCAACCAGCTCCCAGAAAATGTACACTTGCAAAAGGTTCGGAGAAATGACCAGCCCGAGCATGGAAAACGTGAACAGGGCGAGGTATTGGTAAAACACCGGAAAGCGCTCGTCGCCATGCATGTAGCCTTTGGAATAAATCTGAACGAGCAAGCTGACCAGCGTGACGATAACCAGCATCATCGCATTGAGCGGAGTTACCTCAAAGCCCATGTTGATCACGATGTCACCGACATGAAGCCAATCTACCACATAGTTGTAGTCTACTCCCCCATCCCGGAATCTCTGCCAAAAGGCGAGGACGGCGATTCCGAAAGAAACAGCTGTCAGCCCGATGCCGACTATGGCCGCTCCTTCTTTCAACTGGCGACCAAACGAAACGATCACGATGAAAGCAAGAAGCGGAAACAGAGGGATGAGCCAGGCGTAGTGCAAAAAAGTATCCATCTTTGTCCTCCTTATCAGTTCTCCATCTATCGTTTCATTTGGTCTATTTCATCTACATTGACTGTTTCCTTGTTGCGGTAGAGCGCGATCAAGATCGCCAGACCCACTGCGACCTCGGCAGCAGCAACCGTCATGGTGAACAAGGTGAAAATTTGCCCGGCTACAGCGGGGTACAAGCCGTATTTGGAAAACGCGACCAGATTGATATTCACCGCATTCAGCATCAATTCGATCGAGATTAAAACGACAACCGCATTTCGCTTTGTCAGTGCTCCGTACAAACCGACACAGAACAAAATCAATGCGACCATTAAGTAGGAGGTAATGCTCACTGTCATTCGTTATCCCCCTCCTTTTTTGCCATGATGATCGCACCGACCAACGCGACCAAGAGCAGTACGGACAACAGTTCAAATGGAATGACGTACTTCGTGAATACTTCCAGTCCGATTTCTTTGGCGTTGCTCACAGGAGAAGCCACTGGCGGCGGTGGTGCAGGCCACGGTGTGTTTTGGATTCCCCAGAACAACAGGCCGAACAAACCAGCGACAAACAACAGAATGAAGCGGTTTTTCCACTTGCGCCCTGTTCCTTCGTCCTGGGCATCGTGCTTGGTGAGCATGATTCCAAACAGCATCAGAATGGAAATCGCACCAGAGTAGACCAGCACTTGCGCCACGCCTACAAACTCTGCTCCGAGCAAAACAAACAGTCCTGCGATGCTGATAAATGTGACCCCGAGCGAGATTACCATGTGTACAACACGAGTAAAACTGATCATGAAGACTGCGCCGCCAATCGTCAGGAGAGACAGGATAAAAAAGGCTGCAAATTCGCCAGTCATGCTAGTTCTCCTCCCTGACGTTTGTATTGTTGTCATCCAGCCATTTCAAGTTTTTGTACAGTTCGTCCCTGCTGTAAGCTGCCAGCTCGAAGTTGTTGGTCATCACAATCGCTTCGGTAGGGCAAACCTCCGTACAGAGATCGCACAAGATGCATAGCTCGAAGTTGATATCGTACGTATCGATGATCTTTCCCTTTTTATCCGGATCAGGATGGGGCTTCCCTGTCAATTGAATGCACTCGGTCGGACAAATGCGGGCGCATTGGTTGCAAACGATGCATTTTTCCGGGGAAAAGTGTTGGATGCCGCGAAAGCGTGGCGGCATGGGAAAGGGCACATCCGGATAAAAATGGGTAACTTTTTTCTCCGTGAGTTTTTTAAAGGTATACCCAAGGCCTTTAGCCAGTCCAAGCATGTGTGTCACCCCTCAGAATTTGAGTTACTTGACTATCGCCTTGCCAATGGCGAAGCCTGCGCGTAGAAACCCGTAACGCCTAGCAGTTGCTTTCTGCCGCCAAAATCAGAACATCCCGTTTTGATAGGAGACGACGACAGCGGTAAGCAGTATGTTGAACAGCGCGATTGGCAGAAGCACTTTCCAGGCAAACGACATCAGTTGGTCTACTCGCAAGCGCGGCATGGTAGCCCGAATCCAAAACTGAAGGAAGATGTACAGCGAGAACTTGAGCACAAACCAGACGATTCCCGGAATAAAGCCCAAAGCTGGATGAATCGGCAGCCATCCACCAAGGAACAAAATCGTAATCAGCGTCCCCATCCCGAACATGTACACGTACTCTGCCAGCATGAACATGGCAAAACGGAATCCGGAGTATTCGACGTGATATCCAGCTACCAGCTCCGATTCGGCTTCAGGCAGGTCAAACGGCGTACGGTTCAGCTCTGCCTGAGCAGCAATGATAAATACGGCAAATCCGATAAACTGCGGAACAATATTCCAGACATCCCGCTGCGCCTCGACAATTTCCCTGAGATTCATGCTGCCCGTCAACAGAACGACACCAACCACGGACATGACCAGCGGCACTTCATAGCTGATCATCTGCGCAGCAGAGCGGAGACCCCCGATCAGCGAATACTTGTTGTTCGAAGCCCAGCCAGCCGTAATCACTCCGAGCACCGTAATGCCGGAAAGCGCGATATAGTACAGCAGGCCGATTCCCAAATCGGCAAACTGGATGCTTTCCGTAAACGGCATGACTGCCAGGACAGCGAAGGCGGGCGCATAAGCCAAAATCGGCGCCAATGTGAACAAAGCTTTGTCAGCGTGCTTGGGACGCGTATCTTCTTTCAACAGCAGCTTGGTAACGTCAGCAACGGTTTGCAAAAGTCCCAAAGGCCCGACGCGATTGGGCCCAATGCGCAGCTGCATCCAACCGATGACTTTGCGCTCGAAGTAGATAGCGTATGTGACGAATCCCAGCAAAACGGCCAGCAGGATCACCGCCGCCAAAATAAACCAGAGAGTGTTTCCCCATGAGGGGGCTTGCTGCAAAAGCGCATTCATCAACAGTCAACCTCCCCGAGCACGATGTCGATGCTGCCCAGGATGACGATCATGTTGGCAAGGCTTTCTCCCTGCAACAATGTGGGCAGAATTTGCAGATTGGTAAAGGACGGCCGTCTGAATTTCAATCTCCAAGGCTTATCCTTACCCTGGCTTGCGATGTAGCAGCCGATTTCCCCACGCGGAGACTCGATCCGCACATAAGTCTCGCCAGCTGGTGGCCGGATGACACGAGGCACTTTGCCGATCACTTCCCCTTCGCTCGGGAACTGCTCCAGGGCTTGCTCCAAAATGCGCAACGACTGTTCAATCTCTGCCATGCGCACTTGATAGCGCGCCATGCAATCGCCCTCTGTCGCAGTCGGAACATCAAAATCGAAGCGATCATAGATGCAATATGGCTCATCTTTGCGCAAATCCCACTTCACGCCGGTGGCTCGCAGCATAACGCCAGACAGCGAGTAATCCAATGCCGTACTGGTGTCGAATTTTCCGATGCCTTTGATCCTGCTGATAAAAATTTCGTTTCCGGATACGAGCTGGTGGTAGTTGTTCAGTTCCTTCTTCATGTATTGGACAAATTCCTTTGCCTTGTCTACCCAGCCTGGAGGCGCATCCCACTTCACGCCACCGATCCGCATGTAGTTGAAAGTCATTCGCGCTCCACACAGCTCGTTAAACAGGTCAAGGATCATTTCCCGATCGCGGAACGCATACAGAAACGGTCCCATTGCACCGATGTCGAGCAAATAAGTTCCCCACCAGACCAGGTGACTTGCCACCCTGTTCAATTCCATGGCAATCAGGCGCAAGAATTGGGCACGCTCGGGTATTTCCAGACCCATCATCGTCTCTACCGCGTGACAGAGCACGTAGTTGTTGGTCATGGCAGACACGTAGTCCATCCTGTCGGTGTAAGGAATAATCTGCGTATAGTTCAGATTTTCCGCCAGCTTTTCGGTGCCGCGATGGAGATAGCCCATGACCGGAATGGCTTCCTTGATCGTTTCGCCATCAATTTTGACGACCAAGCGAAATACTCCGTGTGTACTTGGATGCTGCGGGCCGACATTCAGAAGCATCTCTTCCGTGCGAATGCCGTTTTCTGAAGAGGTATCGACACTTGTTGTGAGGATGTTCTGGTTCATCAGTTAAACCTCCTCGTCGTATTGCACATAATCTTTTCGCAGCGGATAGCCTACCCAATCATCCGGCAGCAAAATTCGACGCAAATCCTTATGTCCCGGGAAATGAATCCCCAACAAGTCAAAAGTCTCTCTTTCATTCCAATTGGCGCCGTTCCATACGTCCATGACAGACGGCACAGACGACTGTTCCCGACTGGTTTTGACTTTTACCGCCAGGCTTTGCCGATTTTTGTAGGAGTACAGATGGTAGTAAACTTCCATCCTGTCCTCATAATCGACGCCATGCAAATCTGACAAATATTCAAAGGCCAATTGCCCGTCTTCTTTCAGAAACTGGGCAATCTCGTGCCACCGTTCGTTCTGAATAACCAATGTCGGGACTTCCTTGGCCAATTCGTTAATATAACTGGCTTCCAGCACTTCTTTGCCGAACTTCTCTGTAATACGCAGCACGTACTTGTCGAGATACGGTTGGTTTTTGGAAGGAGCTTTTGGCGTTTCTGCTGCTTCCGCTCCATCGCCAGTCGCTTGAGCAGCTTTTGCCTTTGCAGCGGCTGCGGCGGCAGCCTTGGCTTTTGCTGCTGCGGCGGCTTTCGCTTTGGCGTCATCATCCCCGCCATCTGCTGGCGAGCCACCCGCTTCTCTCTCGGCCTTCGCCTTAGCTGCAGCGGCGGCAGCTGCTTTTGCTTTGGCCGCTGCGGCGGCTTTTGCCTTCGCTTCCGCATCTGCCCCCTCTGCTGACGAAGCGCCATCTCCCTGCTGGGCAGATTCTTTCGCTTCCTTTGCAGCTTTCGCTTTGGCAATCGCTTCTGCGGCCGCCGCCTTTTTCGCTGCTGCCTTTTCTTCCGGCGTCATTTCCGAGACTGGCTTCGCTACTGGTGCTACTTCCTCTTGCGAATCTGCGGCTTGTGCCTGAGCTTCTTCTTGAGCTGGTGGAGCTGCCTCTGCGCCCTGCTCTTCCTGTTCTCTTAATTTTCGCAAAGCTTCAGCTTTGGCGCGCGCCTCGGCTGCTGCCTGCGCCTTTTCTTCCGGCGTTGGCCTGCGTTTTTCTTCACTCATGGACTGGTCACCCGCTTCCCAGTCTTCGCTTCATAGCGGATTTTTTCCTGAAGTTTGTTGATTCCGTAAATCAGGGCGGCAGGGTTAGGTGGACACCCCGGAATGTATACATCGACGGGAACGATCTGATCGACACCTTTTACGACACTGTACGAGCGCACATATGGTCCGCCCGCCGTCGCACAGGACCCCATCGCAATCACCCACTTCGGTTCAGGCATCTGGTCGTACAAGCGGCGCAGCAATGGAGCCATTTTTTTCGTAACCGTTCCGGCTACGATCATGACATCGGATTGGCGCGGCGAAGCCCGGAAAATTACCCCGAACCTGTCCAGATCGTATCGCGCTCCCCCGGTTCCCATCATCTCAATCGCGCAACAGGCAAGGCCAAAAGTCAAAGGCCAGAGCGAATTGCTTCGCACCCATCCCTTTACCGTTTCCAAAGTCGTAAACATGACGTTTCGATTCAGTTCTTCTTGCAATTCAGGCGCAATGCTTGTCAGATCTAGTTCCATTCCAGCACCTTCTTTCTCCACGCGTAAATCAGCCCTACCACAAGCAAGGATATAAAGATGACCATCTCGACCAGGGCGAACAGCCCCAACTCTTTGTAAGCGACGGCCCACGGGTACAGAAAGAGTGTTTCTACATCGAAAATGACAAACATAAGGGCAAAAATGTAATACTTCACGTTGAAACGTACCCAGCTGTCACCAACAGGAATGTTACCGCTTTCATAAGTGGTTTGCTTCTCCCGTGTCGGTTTCTTTGGACGCAGTAGTGGACCAACGAAGCTGACAGTAGCTACGGGCAACAACACACCGAGAAACAAAAAGATCGCGACAATAACATAATTGTTGGTATAGATGTCAATCACCCACGTTCCCTCCGCTCGTAAGAAAGATATGAATCTGTCTTGCGCTGCCCTCCAGATGAAGTATGAACATCATCAAAAGGGTACTCCTTGCAGCATCGCAGATGAAGGTATGAACGTAGTCGCAGACCGATACTGCTAGAAAAAAATACCTTTATCATTATATCAAATTGCCAATTGGGTGTCTAACGAAAGCCTTCCTGTAGTCCCATATAAAGGGAAAAACTTAGAGATTTTTCCCTAAGTTTTTCCAGCATCATATAATAGCCAAACGAATATGTCCGTCAGGCGTATTTATTTTGTGCATTATTGAACATTGCTTGAAAACTGCTGACCGAGGAAGTCTTCGTAAATGCGCTCCCATACAATGGTGAAATTCAGTTTCTCATCATCCGGAAGTTCCAGTACGTTCTCGATCGCCTCTTCCATATACGGAGTCAGCTTGATCAAAACTTCAGTAAGCATCTGGTCATTCGTATTCAGCATTTCTTTCATTTCTGCCTTGGAGATGCTAAACGTGTTTTCATCGCGTTCATGCAGCATCATGACCAGACGGCTGAAAATAGGGTGTACCAGCGCTTCCAGCTTTACATGCGCCAGGGCGAGCGATTCCGCTTCACTCAGATTAAACAACTGAGGTACATCCGGGAACGGGTGGACAGGAATATCCCACGCGTCTTCGTTGTCGATCACAAGACCCCATTTTACGAAAAGCTCAATCGCTTCCACACGGGATGCAGGATAAGCGTAATCGGAACGCTTCAGGAATGCCTTGAAGCGGTTCAGCAGGTCTACATAGCCTTCATAGTCTTCTTCCGATTTAAATGCTTCCTTGGCAGGTACAGAAAAGGCGCCTTTCAACGCTTCGATTTCATCCAGTCCTTTTTCCATCTCCGCTTTTGTCTCGTACTCTGTTACGACAAAACACAGAGCCTGAAACAGGACATTCATCTCATGAGACAGCACGTTCGACCAGCCATTGGCCGCGAAGCCGCTCGGAATCACTACGCCATCCTGATTGTGGCGAATATCGCGAATGGTTTGCATCAGTACACTCTCCTTTAATTCCACTAGCCAGTGCCGCACATTATGCTGTCGCAAAAAATCATGTCAGACGGCAGGGCATTAGGTCTATTATACACAGAAACGATAGGCGATTACCAACTGGAAATATCATGCCCAGCATGCATGTATCGCCATACGCGCTCGTAACCGAAAAATCCCCGCAGCCACATGGGCGCGGGGATATCAAGCTTACGCTTACTTCGTTACGTCGAGACGTGCCATCGCACGTTGCAGCGCACGCTCAGCACGCTGGACGTCGAGCTCGGCATATTTCTCAGCCAAACGCTTCTCGGCGCGAGCTTTCGCTGCCTTCGCGCGTTCAACATCGATGTCTCCCGGCAATTCAGCCGTTTCAGCAAGGATGGTTACTTTATCGCCGCGCACTTCCATGAAGCCGCCGCTTACAGCCATCTTTACTTCTTTCTCGCCTTCTGTCTTGATCCGAACAGGCGCTATTTTCAGCGGGCTCACCAGTGGCATATGGTTCGGCAAAATACCGAGATCCCCTTGAACACCGCGAGCAATGACCATTTCAGCCTGACCGCTATAGACAACCCGTTCAGGAGTTACGACTTCAACTGTCATCTTACTCATTTAATCGTCTCCCCTTTCCAGGGTGTCTTACGCCATTTTCTTCGCTTTTTCTACCGCTTCTTCAATCGTTCCTACATACAGGAACGCGCCCTCTGGCAGGTGGTCGTGCTTGCCTTCGAGGATTTCTTTAAAGCTGCGAACCGTTTCTTTCAATGGCACGTATTGGCCTGGGTTACCAGTAAATTGCTCGGCAACGTGGAAGGACTGGGACAGGAAGCGTTGGATGCGGCGCGCGCGGCCAACCACTTGTTTGTCATCGTCGCTCAGCTCGTCCATACCAAGGATCGCGATGATATCTTGCAATTCTTTGTAACGTTGCAGGATTTTTTGCACGCCACGAGCCACATCGTAGTGTTCTTGACCAACTACGTCAGGAGTCAGAGCACGGGAAGTGGATGCGAGTGGGTCTACCGCAGGGAAGATACCCAACTCAGCGATGGAGCGCTCCAGGTTGGTAGTAGCGTCCAAGTGAGCAAACGTAGTCGCAGGCGCCGGGTCAGTATAGTCATCCGCTGGTACGTAGATCGCTTGAATAGACGTTACGGAACCTTTTTTCGTAGAAGTAATGCGCTCTTGCAGCTGACCCATTTCGGTAGCCAGTGTTGGCTGGTAACCTACCGCGGATGGCATACGGCCCAAGAGAGCGGATACCTCGGAACCCGCTTGGGTAAAGCGGAAGATGTTGTCGATAAACAGAAGAACGTCGCGGCCTTCTTCATCACGGAAATACTCCGCCATTGTCAGACCGGTCAACGCTACGCGAAGACGCGCACCAGGCGGTTCGTTCATTTGACCGAATACCATCGCGGTTTTCGGCAGAACGCCTGCATCTTTCATCTCGTGGTACAGGTCGTTACCTTCACGGGTACGCTCACCTACACCAGCGAATACGGAAATACCACCGTGCTCTTGCGCGATGTTGTTGATCAGCTCTTGGATCGTAACGGTTTTACCTACACCCGCACCACCAAACAGACCGATCTTACCACCCTTGATGTACGGAGCCAAGAGGTCAATTACTTTGATACCTGTTTCCAGGATTTCAACAGTAGTTGCTTGGTCTACGAACTCAGGAGCTTTACGGTGAATTGGGTCGCGACGATCTACTTGACCCAGCTCTTGCAGGTCGATCGGCTCTCCCAATACGTTAAATACGCGTCCGAGGGTAACTGCACCCACTGGAACGGAGATAGCTGCACCTGTATCAACGGCTTCCATACCGCGAACCAAACCGTCAGTGGAAGACATCGCAACGGTACGAACCAGGTTATCACCCAGGTGAGTTGCAACCTCAACTGTCAAGTCGATGTCGCGCTCGCCAGCGCTTTGTGCTTTATGTTGAATCTTGATCGCATTGTAAATGGCAGGCAGGTGTCCGCGGTCGAACTCGACGTCAACAACCGGACCCATTACCTGAACCACGCGTCCATTCGCCATCTTACTTCTTCCCTCCTGTAAAGCTAAATTGGGAGCTATTCGCTGCCACTAAGCCTGTGCGTTTGCACCTGCAACGATCTCGGAAATCTCTTGAGTAATGGCTGCCTGACGGGCACGGTTGTAGATCAACGTGTAACGGTTAATCATATCCGTTGCGTTGTCTGTCGCGTTGCCCATCGCTGTCATACGGGAACCTTCTTCGGAAGCCTTCGCTTCGAGAAGCGCACTGTACACCAGTGTTTCCGCGTATTTAGGCAACAGATCGGCCAGAACTTCTTCCGAGGACGGCTCATACTCGTAATTGATTGTGCGCACCGTGTTGCTCTCGGGAGCTTCCAGTGGCAGCAATTGTTTTACGGTAGGTATTTGCGAAATTGCACTTTGGAACTTGTTGTAGCACAGGTACAGTTCGTCAATTTGTTCGTTCGCGAACATCTGGACTGCCGCACCGGCAATTTTCTTGATATCAGCAAAGGCTGGGCTGGCTGGCAGACCTGTTACCTCTTCCAGAAGCGGATAGTTCCGTTTGCTGAAGAAGTCACGACCTTTGCGACCGATCACAAAAATACCGTACTCATCCTTGGATTTGTGCTTTTCGCTGATGGTGGTAACCACTTTGCGAAGCATGTTGGCGTTGTATCCGCCAGCAAGTCCACGGTCGGAAGTGATGACAATGTAACCAGTCTTTTTCACCGGACGATTTTGCAGCATCGGATGTTTGGAACCAGTTGTTCCGCTCGCAATGCTTGCAATCACTTCCTGGATTTTGTCAGCGTAAGGACGTGCTGCCTCAGCCTTCTCCTGGTTGCGGCGGAGTTTCGCTGCCGCCACCATTTTCATCGCTTTCGTGATTTGGCGCGTATTTTTGGTACTTTTAATACTGCGTCGAATCTCACGTATTCCTTTTGCCACTCGTTTTCACCACCTTGAGAACGCATGCCCGGGCTTTCTTGCCCGGCATGCATCTGATGTCTATCAGGTTAACGATTAGCGAGTTACCGAAAAGCCTTTTTTGAACTCTTCGATCGCTGCGTTCAGTTCTTTTTCATCTGGAAGGTCTTTCGTAGTGCGGATGTGCTCCAACAGTTGTGGTTTGTTGGAATCCAGGAAAGACAGCAGCTCTTTCTCAAAGCGGCGTACATCTGCTACTGGAATGTCATCCAGGTAGCCGCGTGTAGCGCTGTAGATAGAAGCAACTTGCTTCTCAACAGGCATTGGATCGAACTGGCCTTGTTTCATGATTTCCATCAAGCGCTCACCGCGGGTCAGACGAGCTTGGGTAGCTTTGTCCAGGTCGGAACCGAACTGAGCAAACGCTGCAAGCTCACGGTATTGAGCCAACTCAAGCTTGAGCGGACCTGCTACCTTTTTCATCGCCTTGATTTGCGCGGAACCACCTACACGAGATACGGAAAGACCGGTGTTAACCGCTGGACGTTGACCTGCGTTGAACAAGTCTGTCTCCAGGAAGATCTGACCATCCGTGATGGAGATCACGTTAGTAGGAATGTATGCGGAAATGTCACCCGCTTGGGTTTCGATGAACGGCAGAGCAGTAATGGAACCTGCGCCCAGTTCATCAGACAGTTTCGCAGCGCGCTCCAGCAAGCGGGAGTGCAAGTAGAATACGTCACCAGGATATGCTTCGCGACCTGGAGGACGACGGAGCAACAGGGACATTTCGCGGTATGCAGCAGCCTGTTTGGACAGGTCATCGTATACGCACAGAACGTGTCCGCCTTTGTACATGAAGTACTCAGCCATAGTAACACCAGCATAAGGAGCCAGGTACAGCATTGGCGCTGGGTCGGAAGCTGTAGCGGAAACGATGATGGTGTAATCCAGAGCGCCTGCTTTACGCAGGGTTTCTACGATGTTCGCAACGGTCGATTGCTTCTGACCGATCGCCACGTAGATACAAATCATGTCTTTGCCTTTTTGGTTGATGATGGTGTCGAGCGCCACTGCTGTTTTACCAGTTTGGCGGTCACCAATGATCAACTCACGCTGTCCGCGGCCAACCGGGATCATCGCGTCAATCGCTTTGATACCTGTTTGGAGCGGTTCGTGTACGGATTTACGCGCCATTACGCCAGGAGCCGGGCTCTCGATCGGGCGGTAGCCGTCATTTGCGATAGGTCCTTGACCATCGAGTGGTTGACCCAGTGGGTTTACTACGCGGCCGAGCAGCGCTTCCCCTACTGGAACTTCCATAACGCGGCCGGTACGTTTTACAGTATCGCCTTCCTTAATGTCGCGGAAAGGTCCCATAATAACGACACCCACGTTATCTTCTTCCAAGTTGAGTACCATACCCATTACGCCATTTTGGAACTCAAGAAGCTCCCCTTGCATGGCCTTTTCCAAACCGTGAACGCGAGCAATACCGTCACCAACCTGGATGACTGTGCCTACGTCTACAACTTCGATTTCAGATTTAAAATTAGCGATCCGCTCTTTGATGAGGGAGCTAATTTCTTCTGGTCTGATTGCACTCACTTAATTCACCCCATTCATCCAACTTCGTTAAGACCGAGCTTTACGCTTTTTGCGCAAAGGTTTCCAACTTTGTTTTCAGGCTGCCATCGTACAGACGGTCGCCAATTTTGATAACGATGCCGCCGAGGATTGCAGGGTCTACGACCGCTGTCAACCGCAGCTTTTTATTCAAAGTTTGACCGAACTTCTCAGCCAACTCTGCCTGTTCTTCATCAGAAAGCGGCTTTGCGCTCGTGACGACAGCATCTGCGTAGCCACGCGCTTCATTTGCCAGTTGCACAAAGGAGCTGTAGATGTCAGACAGTTGAACTTCCCGTCCGTTTTCAATCAGGACGTTCAGGAAGTTGAAGCTCTCTTCCCCTACATGGCTTTTGAAAAGCTCATCAACCAGCTTGCCCTTTGCATCTGCAGCGATGTGCGGGTGCTGCATGATCTTTTGCAGATCTTCGTTGCCTTCCACAGCCTGCACGATCGCACCAAGGTCAGCTTCCACCTGATCGATCTTGCCACGCTCGCTCGCTACCTCAAACAGAGCGCGAGCATAACGCTTTCCTACTGCGCTACTCATAGGCGATCTCCTACTTGAGCCAGGAATTTGTCAACAGTGGACTTTTGAGCTGCTTCGTCCAGTTCTTTCTCGATAATCTTGGAAGCCAAGAGTACGGAGAGGCTGGTCATTTGTTCACGCAGCTCGGATTTTGCTTTTTCTACTTCACGTGCCAGTTCAGCGCTTGCGTCCGCTTTCATACGCTCGGATGCAGCTTGAGCTTCTGCCACGATTTTCGCCGCTTCATCAGACGCTTGCTTGCTAGCGCGGTCGATGATTGCTTTGGATTCAGCGCGAGCTTCATCCAGTACGCGACGTTGTTCAGCCAAGAGTTTTTCCGCTTCTGCGCGGTTGCGCTCAGCAGATGAAATTTGGGTTTCGATATGCTGACGACGTTTCTCCATGATCCCAACGATCGGGCCCATAGCCAATTTACGAACCAAGAGCAGCAACAACAAGAACACAATTGCTTGGGTTAAAAGCGTTCCCCACTCCAGGGACACCGCTCCAAAGTCGAGCATTCGTTTCACTCCTTCCTGCGAAAAGAAAGATGTATCATCACGGTATATACCGTTTGTTTCAGACACTCTGGCTTCGTACTATGACGAAGTTTTCTTGCTTGCGTCGAATGGCAGCTTCATAGACTTCCACTCGATCAAAAATAGAGGCGGGTATCAAGCGCCCGCCTATTGTTACCAATTGCTCGCTGACTACATACGACCGAAGAGAATGAAACCGATCGCTACAGCGATGATCGGAACCGCCTCTACCAGACCGAGACCCAGGAACATGAGACCCATCAGGTTACCACGTGCTTCTGGTTGACGAGCTACGCCTTCAATTGTACGGGAGATTACCAGGGAGTTACCGATTGCTGCGCCAAGAGCAGCGAGACCAAATACGATACCAATTGCAAGAGCCAAACCTTCCATTGTTTAAAAACCTCCTTAGTTTGTAAAAGCGAGTATAAAATCGGGGAAATGCTGATTAGTGATCTTCATTCACCTGCTGAGACAGGTAAACCATCGCCAGCGTAGTGAAAATGAATGCCTGTACAGAGCCGACAAACACCGAGTAGCCCAGCCACAGGAACAACGGAATACTTCCGAAGATCCCTACACCCAACAGGAAGGCGATCAAAACCTCACCCGCAAAGATGTTACCGAATAGACGCAGAGGAAGCGTCAATGGTTTGATGATGAACTCCTCCAGAATGTGAATCGGATTCAGGAATGTATGTTTCAACCATCCACCGAAACTCTTCTTAATGCCCAGGTAGTGAGCGTACAGCAAAACGATGAACGCGAGAGCGAAAGTTACGCTCGGTGTCGCGGTTGGAGATTTCCACCAGCCGATGACAACACCGTGAGAATGCGGATCGTTTGAGTTAAGCTCTTCCTCAAGCTTGGCCATCTTTTGTTGTTTTGCCTCAGGAGTCGTGGAAGCCGTCAACAGGTCTTTAACCTTTTCGCTTACTTGATGGTCAGGACCGTTGTGGTGTGCTGTATTTACGTTAAATACGAGACCCAGTTGGTTTCCAAGGAAAATGTAGAGGAACAAAGTCAGCGCCAGCGAGACAAAACCCGCAGCTTTTTTCGGTGAGATATAGCTTTTTGTAATGCCAGTAACGAAATCCACAATCCATTCCATCACGTTTTGCGCGCCGCTTGGTGTAGCGGAGGTCAAGTTGCGGGTCATCCCGATACAGAGCAAAAGCACCACCAGAGAGGTTACCAAAATCATGAGAACAGTGGAGATGTCAAATACCATGCCCAACCATTCAAATCGCAGAGAATAATGCATGTATTTCACCCCTTTCTTCCGCGCGAGTATGTTACTTACGTACATGAAAAAAAGTATTCTGCTATCTATTTAAAGGAGCGATACACAAAAAGGAAACTGAGAACCTGGAAAAGGAACAAGCCGATCAACACTCCGGCAAGCCCAAACAAGTGAGGAAAACGCATAGTCAAAAAGACAGCAAAACCTGCCACGACCAAGCGTTGCAGCATACCTGTCCCTTTCGGACGCACGCCCGGATCGACAGCCATCTGGCCAATTCGCCATGTTTTGCTGAAGAGGACCGTGCCATTCACTAGACTGCCAGCCATCCCGAGCAGGAGGCTTTGCAAAAAGAAACGCGATGATGGCAACAGCGCCCAGAGTATCGCGGCGATTGCCATACAGAAAAAGGCATAGCGAAACGTGGATCGCATTGCCGAAGAAAACGTTTGCATGTCCCATCTCCCTAGAGGTAACCGCGAATGATGCGGTAGACGCTGTACACGCCTATTCCTAATCCCGCGAGCAGTCCAACCATCAAAAACAACGGATTGGTAGCGAAAAGGCCATCCAAGTATTTTCCCAGAAAGACTCCCGCAACCACGCAAACGGCCATATCGACACCAATTAAAGTGACCAACGTGATGGCTCGCCAAGGATTATCAATTTTCGACACGGAACAACATTCTCCTTTCATACATAAGGAGAGGGCTGGTGTCAAGTGCCCCTTTGCCCTCATCCATATTAACGAAGAATTATTCCCTTTGTCAACGTTCGTCTTGTTCTGTACACAAAGCGTTCACAATTGAAAATCTACATTTTTTCAACAATTGTCGAAACCCCTTGTCCGCCGCCAATACACAAGGTTGCTAGACCATATTTTACCCCTTCGCGCTTTTGCAATTCGTGAACAAGCGTAACTAATATTCTCGCCCCGCTTGCGCCAATTGGATGACCCAGAGCAATCGCTCCGCCGTTAACGTTCAGCTTTTCCCGATCGAAGCCGAGCGCTTTGCCGACAGACAGCGATTGAACGGCGAATGCCTCGTTCGCTTCGATCAAATCGATGTCGGACAAAGACATGCCCGCTTTTTCCAAAACTCGCTTGGTCGCTGGCACCGGACCGTAGCCCATGATGCTCGGATCGACGCCCGCACTGGCATTGGCGACGATGCGCGCGAGCGGTTTTACGCCCAGCTCCTCCGCCTTTTCCTTGGTCATGATTAAAAGCGCAGCCGCGCCATCGTTGATGCCCGAAGCGTTTCCTGCGGTCACAGTGCCGTCCTTTTTAAAGGCTGGCTTCAGCTTGGAGAGCATCTCGGCGGTTACGCCAGCGCGCGGAAATTCGTCGACAGCAAACAGCACAGGGTCGCCTTTGCGCTGCGGAATCGGAACAGGCACGATCTCCTCCTGAAAACGGCCGCTTTCCAAAGCTTTCTGCGCTTTTTCCTGGCTCCATGCCGCAAACTCGTCCTGCTCTTCCCGTCCGATCTCGTATTTGGCGCACAGATTTTCGGCTGTGATTCCCATGTGGTAGTCGTTGAATGCACACCAAAGACCATCGCGGATCATCGAGTCGACCGCCTTTTGATCGCCCATGCGATATCCCGAGCGCGCTCCATCCAGCAAGTACGGAGCCTGGCTCATGTTTTCCATGCCACCCGCCAGCACGACTTCGGCATCTCCGCTCAAAATTGCCTGTACAGCCAAATGAACGGCTTTCAATCCGGAGCCGCATACTTTGTTAATCGTCAAGGACGGCACCTCGTGCGCCAATCCTGCTTGAATGGCAGCCTGACGGGCAGGATTCTGGCCCAGTCCTGCGGAAAGTACATTGCCCATAATCACTTCATCAACCGAGTCTTTGGACACGCCAGCGCGCTCCAAAGCCGCTTCCAGGACGATGCCGCCCAGTTTCGTTGCGGAGATTCCCGCGAGCGATCCTTGAAAACTGCCTATAGCTGTGCGCACTGCGCTTGCGATAACGATTTCCTTTTGACTCATCTTCCATACACTCCTTGAATGAACAGGATAGCCAACCTTCTTAAAATTCCATTTCTTCATGCAGATTCCTGCTGCGAAATCGCTTTCATGAAGAAAAAGCTGCCCATTCTCTCAAAAGAAAACGTTATTGGCTGCGAAAGCCGCTGACAAAAAGCATCTCGTAGGTTACACGCACTCCCTTCTCATCTCCGTACGTCCGCTGATAATAGTCAGCCATGGCAAACAGCAGCCTTTTTCTGCCCAAGCCCGCCGTTTTGTCTTCGCTGGCGCTTGCTCCTACCGCTTTTACGGCACGCAAAAAATCCAGCACGCCCGGGTAAGTCAAAACCACCTTGTGTACAGTCGCCTGCAACGATTCCATTCCCGCCGAATCCAGCAAGGCAAGCCACTGCTCTGTCGTCAAATACGACAGTCCGTGCCGAACGCCCTGCTCTCCCAGACTGGCATGGGCACGGGCAAAGGAGTCGTGCAATTCGCAGAAGGTGTTGGGGCCAAACGTCGAAAACAAAAGCGGCGAACCCGGCTTGAGCAGCTTGCACAGACGGCGGATCGTCGACTCAGGGCGAAGCAGCCATTGAAAGCACGCTCCCGACACGATCAAATCCCTGGTTGCCTCTGGCTGTGTCCAGACCCATTCTTCCGTATCAGCCTGGCGAAAGCTCACTGCCAATCCGTGCTGCTCAAGGTTCGACCTCGCCTGCGTAATCATTCCGGGCGCGATGTCAATCGCTTCGTATGCGGCTTTCGGGTACTGACCCCTGATCAGACGCGTCAGTCCGCCTGTGCCGCAGCCGATTTCCAGTATGCTCTCGACACTTTTATCCGCCAACGTCGCGGACACGATTGCGCCGAGACGCTGCGCCATCTCTTTTTGCACAATCGCATACTGTTCATAAGATGTCGCCTGGCTGCTGAATCGACGCTTGATCTGTTCTGTGTGCAATGCGCTTCACCATCCTCATGATCGCTTCGCTGACTTGCTCAGGATGAACCAGGTGTGGGGCATGCCCGCAGTCTTTCAGTTGCAAAAAATCGGCTGCCGCCAGCTTGCCCGCAAGCTCTTTTCCCGCGCCGAGCGGACAGATGATATCGCCTTCGCCATGAATGACCACTGCCGGACAAGACAAGCGCTCAGGGGCAAACCGGCAGTCCTCGCTCGCCAGGTAATCCAGCCCTGCGGACAGCGCCTGCTGGCTCCAGCGGCCCTCTGCCATCCCCACATCGACGCAGTTTTGCCCGCGTTCTTGCCCTGTGAACATCTGCTCTACGAATTGGGCCATGACCCGCTCGCGGTCTTTTGCCAGCTGCCGCTTCATCCGCTGAAGCATTGCTGCGCCAATGCCGTGTTCTCGTTCCGCCGGGTCGCGGACAAACCGCAATGTCGTCCCAATCAGCACCAGTCCGGCTACGCGCTTTTCAGTTGCCAGCCTAAGGGCCAGCATTCCGCCCAGCGACCAGCCAACGACAAGCAGTTCTTTTCCACTCAAGCTTTGAATGGATTGCGCAACCACTTCGTAAAATTCGTCCGGCCGGGAAACTTGCGAATAGTCAGGGACCACATGACGTACATCGGGCAATCGCTCGCGAACTTTGTCCCAGCATGAATCCGCCATTCCCCAGCCTGTCAGCCAAACAATGACTGGCGCCACTTCACATCCCTCCTGCGCATTCATCCCGGACAGCAGTCAATTGCTCGACCGCCCAGACCAGCTCTTCTGGCTGATGTGTAGCCATTACCGTAAAGCGGATGCGCGCTGTTCCATCCGGGACGGTCGGCGGGCGAATCGCGACAGCTGCAACTCCCCGTTCCCACAGCTTCTGGCTGAATTGCAGCGCCCGCTCGTTTTCTCCCAGCGTGATCGGAACAATCTGCGTGTCGTCTGAAGTTACGGCAAAGCCTTTTTCCGCAAGCAACCGCCGAAAAAGCTGCGCGTTGTGCTGCAACGCTTGTCGCCGCCACTCGTCCGCCTCAATCTGCGTCAGGGCGGCAATCGTCGACCCGACGACACCAGGAGGCAGCGCTGTGGAATAGATGAGCGAGCGCGCTTTCGAACGCAGATGGCGAATGACGACCTGATCGGCACAAACATAAGCGCCGTATACGCCAAAAGCTTTACTGAACGTTCCCATCAGCACATCCACCTGCGACGCGATCCCGAGTTCGTGGCACAGACCTTGTCCCCGCTCGCCCCGTACCCCGCCCGCATGCGCTTCATCGACCATGAGAAAAGCACCGTACCGTTCTCGCAGCTTGATCAACTCCAGCAATGGTGCCTTGTCGCCATCCATGGAAAATACGCTGTCCGTCACAATCCACTTCCGTTTCGTTCCCTGATGTTTTTCCATTAGAAACGCCAGATGCTCCCAATCGTTATGCCGATACCGGACGTGCTCGGCACGGCTCAGGACGATTCCGTCCACAATGCTGGCGTGGTTCAGCCGATCGCTGAATACTACGTCGCCCCGACCAGCCAACGCAGCAAGCACCCCCGTATTCGCCTGATAGCCGTTCGCGAAAACGAGCGCTTCCTCACGCTGCTTCCACCGGGCCAGACGCTGCTCCAACTCGTCGTACAACGGGTAATTGCCGAGGACGAGGCGGGACGCAGTTCCTCCTGCGCCCCATTGCCGCGCTGCCTTTTCACCCGCAGCCATGATTTGCGGATCGTGAGCAAGCCCCAAATAGTTGTTGGAGGACATGTTCAGCAACTTTTTTCCGCCAACGACAATCCACGTTCCTCCATGCTCCGCCAAAGACTCTACCGTCTGCCACTCTCGGCAAAGCGACTGCTCCCGCATCTTGCTCCATTCCGTCTCCAGCCATTCGTACCTTTGCCTCATTTGCCGCACCTCTTCGCTTACAGCGCGCATAGCTCGATTTCAAACCCGAGGTCTTCAATCATCTGATGATCGCTGGTGATTTCCTGCCCCGGTGTCGTCAAATAATCGCCCACAAACAACGAGTTGGCGGCGTAGAGCGACAACGGCTGCAAGCTGCGCAAATTCACCTCGCGCCCGCCAGCCACGCGAATTTCTTTGTCCGGGCAGACAAAGCGGAACAGCGCCAATACTTTCAGAGCCTTTTGCGCCAGCGTGCGTCCCTGATGCTCCAAGGGCGTTCCCGGGATCGCGTTCAAAAAGTTGACCGGAATCGAATCCGCATCCAGGCTCCGCAAGGCAAAAGCCATCTCCGCGATTTCTTCGTCGCTCTCCCCCATGCCGATGATGACGCCGGAGCATGGCGACATTCCCGCTTTTTTCACCGTATCGACCGTTCCCACGCGCTGCTCGTACGTATGCGTGGTGGTGATCGCCGCGTAATGATTCCGGCTTGTGTTCAAATTGTGGTTGTATCGGTGCACCCCCGCTTCCTTCAGCCGCTTGGCTTGCTCGTCGCTGAGGATGCCCAGACAAGCGCATATTTTCAGCGGCATGGTGTCGCGAATTTCTTGCACCGCTTCAATGACCTGGCCCAGCTCCTTTTCCGTCGGCCCTCGCCCGGAAGCGACAATGCAGTATGTACCAGCCTTGCGGTTCATCGCTTCTTTTGCGCCTGCCAGTAACGTCTCTTTGTCGAGCATGGTGTACTTGGCTACAGGCGCGGTAGAGACGATCGATTGCGAACAGTAGCCGCAATCTTCCGGGCACAGGCCGCTTTTGGCGTTTAAGATCATGTTCAGCTTGACCTTTTTCCCGAAAAAATGTTTCCTGACCTGAAAAGCGGCGTGCAACAACGGCAACAGCTCATCGTCAGGCGCTCGCAGCACGCAAAGCGCTTCTTGCAGCGTCAGTGCTTCCTTTTGCACAGCCTTTCCTGCATACTCGTTCCAATTGGCGACAACGGTTCTGCTCATCTATCGAACCTCTCCTTTGCATATTTGCTGTTTTAGCAACCCCATAATCCATTCCACGTGGACATGCTGCTTCACCAACGCAACCACCTGCTCGCTTGTCAGCTCGTCAGGCACGTGCGGCAGCGCACCCCAAACCGGAACGTTTCCGTAGCACTCGATCATTTTGGCGTTGGTAGCAACGCTTTGATCGGCAGCAGAAGCCCCCTCATTCAAAATCACTCCTGCCACCACAAGCCCGCGCGAACGAGCGTACCAGACCGATAAAAGCGTGTGGTTGATCGTTCCCAGACCTGCCCGGGCAACCAGCAAAAGCGGCAGTTTCAAGCGCACCGCGAGATCGACCATCATGTCTGTCTCGGTCAACGGAACTGCCAGGCCCCCTGCCCCCTCGACCAGCAGCCAGTCGTGTTTCGTCAGCAACGGGTAACCATGCGCCGTTATTTCCTCTATCGTGAGCGTCTTGCCCTCTGCCTGCGCAGCCAGCCACGGCGTCAAGGGCGCCGAAAAAGCCAGCGGCGCAATCTCCTCGCACCTGTCTGCCACACCGCTCCATGCCTGCAAGCGAAACGCATCGCTCATTTCCTCGTGCGCAAGCGCCCCGGACTGGACGGGCTTCCATACCCCGACATCGCAGCCTGACTCGCGCAATGCCGCTGCGATCCCCGCCGTCACGACCGTTTTGCCCACCTCCGTGTCCGTCCCGGCAATGAACAGTCCTGCAAACTCCTTGCTCATCGTACCGCCTGCTCCTTTTGCTCAATCGTGACCTCGCGAATCGATTCGGCCAAAATGCGCATCATGTCCGCAATCTCGGCCATTGTGGAAGCGAGCGGGGGGATGAAGACGATCACATTGCCCAGCGGTCGGGTCAACAGCCCTTTTTCTCTGGCTCGCTGACAGACGCGCACGCCGATCCGTTCATTCCAGTGGTACGGCTCCTTTGTTTGCTTGTCTCTGACTAGCTCAATCCCTGCCATCAGCCCTTTTTGCCGGATATCACCGACATGTGGCTCTCCTTTTAGCGGCTGCAAAAGCTCCTCAAGTCCCGCCGCTTTTTCCACCACTTGATCGACCAGTCTGCGTTCCTCCATCAACCGCAAATTCGCCAAAGCCACCGCACAGCCTAGCGGATTTCCTGTGAAGGAATGGCCGTGGAAAAACGTCTTTTGTTCCTCGTAGTCCGCGTAAAATGCAGCGTAAATCTCTTCCGTAACCAAAGTGGCGGCGACAGGCAAGTAGCCCCCTGTCAAACCTTTGGCAACCGCCATAATATCCGGGACCACACCGTCATGCTCACAGGCGAACATTTTTCCCGTCCTGCCGAAGCCTGTCGCCACCTCGTCTGCAATCAGCAGTACGTCATGCGCCCGCAGCAGCTCGGCAATTTGCTTCAAACAACCGTCAGGCATGACAATCATCCCGCTGGCTCCCTGTACGACAGGCTCGACGATCATCGCTGCAATCTCATCTGCCTTCTGCTGTAACAAGCTCTCCAACTGGCGCAAGGTCGCTTCCACAGACGCTTCCTCGCCCCCATCACGGTACGGATATGGGTACGGAACGATGTGCGGCGAGAAGAGCAGCGGCTTGTAAACCTGATGGTACAGCGGGATCGCGCCCACACTGGTAGCTCCAATCGTATCCCCGTGGTAAGCGTTGTTCATCGTAATAAATCCGTGCTTCCCCGTCCGCCCTCGGTTCTGCCAATACTGGAACGCCATTTTCAGCGAGATTTCCACCGCTGTCGCACCATTGTCCGAATAAAACACTTTGCTCAGCCCCGGCGGTGCTATACGAATCAATTGCTCAGCCAGCAAAATGGACGGCACATTCGCCATCCCCAAGAGCGTCGAATGCGCGATCTGCTCCAGTTGTTCCGTAATCGCCTGATTCAGTTCCGGGACATTGTGGCCGTGTACATTCAGCCATACAGACGAAAATCCGTCATAGTACGCTTTGCCGTTCACGTCGATCAGCTTGACCCCTTCGCCCCTGGCGATAATCACTGGCTCCTGGGCGTTGTAGTCCTTCATTTGGGTAAAAGGATGCCATAAAAATCGTCTGTTCTTTTCTGCCAGTTCGGCATAGTCATACATATGTAACAACCAGATCACATCCTTAGTTAACATATATTTGTTAACCAAAATAATAAAACAGTTAACTTATTTCGGCAATGACTTTTTCCCACGCATGGGCAAACGAAAAAGACCAGTCTCTCCAACAGCGGGAGAAGACTGGTCTTCGCGTTTTTACTTGCCTCTACTTATTTGGTTTGGTGCAAAATCCGATAGAGCGCTACCACGCACACTGCGCGAGTCGTAGACTTGTTCGGTTGGTATTTTCCGCTGATCGGATCAATCAGGCCCAATCCGACCATGTTGGTGATCGAACCGGATGCCCAGGATGGCCACGTTCCTTTGTCGGAAACGGTTTTAGCCGCTCCTTTTTTGTTCACCAAACGATCCAGAATGACGGCAGCCTCGGCTCTTGTCACAGGTTTGTCGGGACGGAACGTTTTGTCCTCGTAGCCTTTCACCAGCCCTTTGGAAACGGCAACCTGCACAGCCCCTTGCGCATAGTCAGGCACCTTGTCCTTGAAGCTGAGCTTAGGCGAAGCTGGCAGCTCCCAGTTGAACGTGCGCGCCAGCAAAGTGACGAACTGTGCCCTGGTGAGCGAAGCTTCCGGCCCGAATGTCGTGTCCGTCAAGCCTTTCACGTACCCGTTTTCCGCCATGTACATGATTTCCGCTTTGGCAGGATGGTTGGCGATATCCGTGAATGATGGACTGAGAGTTCCAACGTCGTCCGAATAGTACGGAACGTATTTGCCGTAGCTGTTCACTTCGTAAACCCATTGTCCTTGGGCGTTTCTTGTACCCAGCAGCGGGTCGAGCGTTTGGTTGGCTTCATTGACGTACAGCAATCCGACGCCTTTTCCGGCAATCCACTTCTTCGGCACAAGTGTCAGCTTGATCGAAGATGTCGAAATCGCGTCTTCTGCGCCTGCTTTGCGCTCGCCAGGCTTGATCGTGAACGAATAGTCGGCAGGTACATATCCCGGAAGCTGTTGGCCGACGATGGAGTCGACTTCCACCAGTGCCGTGTCCAAAAACGGTGTTGTTTTCTCAAACGAGTAACCGAGATCCAGTTCCGCTCCCAAAGACATGCTGCCTGGCAGTTCAGGCACAACCGTCGCATTGCCTGGTTTGCCTGTCTGGTTCGGCAACAGCAGGGAGAACTCGTCGAAGTAAAGGGTTCCCTTGTCTTGTGTAATGCCGTCGTTTGCCTGATCGACTACATAGATGCTTCGCAGTTGCAATGGATAGGCGACATTGCTCGGGAAGTACCCCTTCACTTGCTTCCAGCCGGACCAGTCGATTTCTTTTGCCAGATCGACGTAGACCGTCTTGCCGTTGGCGTCCAGCACTTCTGCGCGCAGCCAGTGTCTGCTGTTGTCTCCGTTCACCCACAGGCCGAGACCGAGCGGTTTGCCTGGAATCGCCACAGGCTGGGCACCCAGTATGCCGTAGGAGATGCGCATGTTGCCCGCTGGCGCACCCGAGAAGTTATAGACGAGCTTCGCCGCTTTTTTCGTGCGAAATACTTGATCTGATACGAGCGAAAACGATCCGGCGGAGCTGATGCTGCTCGGATTCGCCGCATGGTACATTCCTACCTGATTGTCAAACGTCAGCCAAGGCTGTTCGAATTGACCGACAGCAAACGGAACGGTCGTCGATACGCCGTCGTAAGTAATCGTCAAGTTTCCATTGCCCGGCTCATTGCCGGCAATCAGTTGCAGCTTGTCGTTGACAGTAGCGACAGCGGAGTCCACGCTTGCTTTCACGCTAAGCGGAGTCGCCTGAATCGTCGCGCCTTTTTTCGTCTTGATTTTGACATCAAGCGTCAAGGCTTGTCCAGGCGCAATTGAAACTGGGCTTGGGGAAACAACGATTTGCTGAACTTCACTGCCTGCAACGACTTGAACATCTTTGTTTTGCGTGACGTTGCCCAGTCGGCCCGTCAGCGTAATTTTTCCAGAGCGGGCTGGAGTAAAGCGCTGGCCGTCCACTGTTCCGGCGTCCGATTGCGGGATATCCCAGGTGACGTTTGCCGGATTGATCGCGTAAGGCTGGTAATGCGTGTCGTATCCTTTGGAAGCAGTGAGCGCTACCGTTTGCCCGATCAGGATATCGGACGGCACATCAATTTGGAATCCTCGCAATTCTCCTGGCGGAGCGGTGTTGTAAACAGCAAGCCCTGTCGGCACCCGACGCTCGGAACCGCCACTTGGCTTGTTGGACAGATTGGCGTGTGTCTCCCCGAGCATGCGGGCTGCGAGTGTCGTGGAGCCGCCGCCGTCAAAATTCACGGCACGGTAGGAGCCAAGCTCCGCCATGATTTTTGCCAGCTCGTCCAAACTAACCTTGCTGGCCGCATCAATCGTCACCATGTACAAAGTTTTGCCATCCTGGGAAACCCCTACTGCCGTGCGGGCATTGGCCGCGACAATAGACTTGTCCGCCTGAAACGAGGTCAGTGCTTTGCCTTGATTGACCAGCAACACGTTTCCGCCCACGGCTTGCTTCAAATCGAGGGTTTGCGGTGTGGTTTGGTATTCAACCGCAGCTGTGGCGCCCACCGGGAAATTTTGCTTGAGGAAAGCGGCTGCCTCTCCGTGTCCCCACAGCACGTATCCGTTGTAAGGTATGTATACTCCCGGCTGATTGATGCGCACTTCCTTGGCGACGTTGTCGACGAACAAAATCTCGACGACATCTTTGTAGCCTGAGATCGCACCGAGGCTCGTTTTGCCAAAAGAAGGCGTGTAGACGTTCAACTGATTTTGGTGACTTTTACGGCCTTCGCTCGGATTGTACACTTCTTTATTGACGCCCTGGATCGAATAGACAGCCCCGTTCGGCGCGGTGACTTTTCCCCCGAATCCGAACTTGTCGATGATGGCCATCTTGTCGCCCGTGATTCCGAGGCTGTACCAGTACGAAATCAGTCCCATCGAGGAAATCAGCTGCTCGTCTTTCTGAACGATGCCAAACGGCGCTCCCCGCTTGGACATGTCGAAAAAGTCAGCGTTGATCGCAGCGACTGCCCCTGTCTCCCTGGCCATCTGCGTCACGGTTTGTCTGTCTGTCAGTTTGCCAGCCGTTCCGTATACGGGCTTGACCTCAACATACGGATTGTTCAAATCCACTTTCGTCACCATGATGGTCACGAGCTGGTTGGCGAACGATTTCGTATATTTAAGCAAAGTGGTTCCCTCACCAATCGGGGTTTGCCACATGATATTCAATGCACTGGTTTCCGCCCGGGCGTGCGCGACATTGGTCGCAAGCGGCACAAACGGAACAAAAGCTCCCCAGGCCATAGTCGTGGCCGTGAGCAGCGTCACCATCCTTTGCGCTCTCATGTTAGTAACTCCTCTCCATTTTCCAAACTCTGTCTGTTCGCTATGTAAGTCGGTAACTAATCGTTAGACGCTCCCAAGTAGTGGATAGTTTCGCCAATTTTGCAGATTCTCTCTTAGCAAAACATACCAAATCGTCAGTCTGCCAAAAGCACGAAAACCCGCCCGGATTTACAATCCATACCGGACGGGTCGATTCTAGCTGTATGCCGCTTTTGTTCAAGCGCACTATCCAGATGCTTATTGCCCCGGTTGGAACGGTTCCGGGCGATCGGAACGGATTCCGAAATGATACAGGATCGCTTCTACAATCCGGCGGGATGCTTCTCCGTCTCCGTACGGATTCGCAGCATGAGCCATCGCATCGTAGGCTGCCTGATTGGTCAAAAGCTCGTTTGCCATCGCGTATACTTGTTCTTCGTCTGTTCCCGCCAGCTTGAGAGTTCCAGCTTCGATTCCTTCCGGACGCTCGGTTGTGTCCCGGAGCACGAGCACAGGCACGCCAAGAGACGGCGCTTCTTCCTGAACACCGCCAGAATCGGTCAGAATCAGATGAGCGCGGCGGGCAAAGTTATGGAAGTCGAGTGCATCGAGCGGTTCGGTCAATGTAATGCGCTCGTGATCTCCCAAAATCTCCTGAGCCACCTCTTGAACAGCCGGGTTGAGATGGACTGGATACACGACGAAAATCTCGGGATGCTCGTCCACCAGTCTTCTGACAGCGCGGAAAATTCGGCGCATTGGCTCACCCAAGTTTTCGCGGCGATGAGCCGTCATCAGTACCAGCTTGTGGTCGCCCACCTGATCGAGAACCGGATGCGTATAATCTTCACGCACCGTCGTTTTCAATGCGTCGATCGCTGTGTTGCCTGTGACGTAAATGCTCTCTTCCGGTTTGGCTTCCCGTCTGAGGTTGTCAGCCGATCCTTCGGTTGGAGAGAAGTGCAGATCGGCCATCACGCCTGTCAGTTGGCGGTTCATCTCCTCCGGGAACGGCGAGTATTTGTCCCACGTGCGCAGGCCGGCTTCCACATGGCCGATCGCTACCTGGTTGTAAAAAGCAGCCAGACTCGCCACGAATGTGGTCGTCGTATCGCCGTGCACGAGCACAATATCCGGTTTTACATCCTTGATCGCGGCATCGAGACTTTGCAAGGCGCGTGTCGTCACGTCTACCAATGTTTGACGGTCTTTCATGATGTTCAAGTCAATGTCCGGCGAAATATCGAAAATACCCAACACCTGGTCGAGCATTTGGCGATGCTGTGCGGTCACGCATACGATCGACTCGATTTGCCCTTCGTACTTTTTCAATTCATGTACGAGAGGTGCCATCTTGATCGCTTCCGGGCGCGTGCCGAAAACCGTCATTACTTTTACTGTTTTCATCTTGGATTCCCTCTCCGCCTACTTTGTGCCGTACAAGCGGTCACCCGCATCGCCCAAGCCAGGCACAATGTATCCATGGTCATTTAAATATTCGTCAATAGCAGCTACGTAAATATCTACGTCAGGATGCTCGTCCTGCACCATTTTGATGCCTTCTGGAGCAGCAATCAGGCACATCAGCTTGAGGTTTCTCGCTCCGCGTTTTTTCAAAGCCTGGATGGCTGCCACGGCAGAACCGCCAGTCGCCAGCATCGGGTCGATGACGATCAGTTCGCGCTCCGCTACATCGGAAGGCAGCTTTACGTAATACTCTACCGGTTGCAGGGTTTCCGGATCACGGTACAGCCCCACATGGCCTACTTTTGCGGCCGGAATCAGCTTCAACAGCCCGTCCACCATGCCGAGTCCTGCACGCAGGATCGGAACCAGACCTACTTTTTTACCGGCAATCACATTAGACTGACAGGTAGCTACCGGGGTCTCGATCGTGGTTTCTTCCAGCGGCATGTCGCGTGTGATTTCGTAGCCCATCAGGGTCGCTACTTCATCTACCAGTTCGCGAAATTCCTTGGTTCCTGTATTCTTGTCACGAATAAACGTCACTTTATGCTGAATCAGCGGGTGGTCAAACACATATACACGGCTCATGTACGTTCCTCCGTTTCCCTATCAATGCATCTTTTCCATCATAGCGAAGGAGCGGGTCGCCGTCAATTTGCCTAATCTTCGTACTTTTTTCTTTTGCCTGGTGACCAGCTATGGCTGTTGTCAGGAAAAAATCGTTTAGGATGTAAAAGAAAAACAGACCCGCGCGAGCAATCACAGGGTCTGTTTGATTGAAGCCATTTTATCAAAACCTTAAATCGTCAAACCTTCGTACATCGGGAAGCGTTGGCACAGCGCTGCTACGCGTTGGCGAGCTTCTTCGTGTTTGGCAGCGTCTTCCGGGTTTTTCAAAGTCAGGGCGATGATCGCTGCTACTTCTTTCATTGCTTCTTCGTCGAAGCCACGGCTTGTTACCGCTGGTGTACCCATGCGGATACCGCTTGTGACGAATGGGCTTTGTGTATCGTAAGGGATGGTGTTTTTGTTAGTGGTGATGCTTACTTCGTCCAGCAGGTGCTCGGCTACTTTACCAGTCAAGCCGATTTTGCTCACGTCAATCAGCACGAGGTGGTTGTCGGTTCCGCCAGAAACGAGTGTCAGACCTTCTGCTTGCAGCGCTTCAGCAAATGCGCGCGCATTGCTCACGATGCGAGCTGCGTAATCTTTGAAGTCCGGTTGCAGCGCTTCGCCGAAGGAAACCGCTTTTGCCGCAATCACGTGCATCAACGGTCCGCCTTGTACGCCAGGGAACACAGACTTGTCGATCGCTTTTGCAAATTCTTCTTTGCACAAAATCAGACCGCCGCGAGGACCGCGCAATGTTTTGTGAGTGGTAGAAGTAACGAAATGAGCGTATGGAACCGGGTTTGGATGCAGGCCAGCGGCAACCAGACCAGCGATGTGCGCCATGTCTACCATGAAATAAGCGCCGACTTCATCCGCGATTTCACGGAATTTGGCGAAGTCGATTGTGCGCGGATAAGCACTTGCTCCCGCTACGATCAGCTTAGGCTTGTGCTCCAAAGCTTTGGCGCGAACGTCTTCATAATTGATCAGGTGGGATTCTTGATCCACGCCGTATTCTACGAAGTTGTACAGTGTACCGGAGAAGTTAACAGGGCTTCCGTGCGTCAAGTGTCCGCCATGGGAGAGGTTCATGCCAAGTACGGTGTCGCCCGGCTGCAAGATGGTGAAGTACACGGCCATGTTTGCTTGTGCGCCGGAGTGCGGCTGTACGTTTGCATGCTCGGCACCGAAGATTTCTTTTACGCGATCGCGCGCAATGTTTTCCACGATGTCCACGTATTCGCAACCGCCATAGTAGCGGCGTCCTGGATAGCCTTCTGCGTATTTGTTGGTCAGAACAGTACCCATCGCTTCCATTACGGCGCGGCTAACAAAGTTCTCGGATGCGATCAGCTCAATTTTGTCACGCTGTCTTCCCAATTCCAGTTGAATGCCTTCCAATACTTGCGGGTCCTGTTTACGCAAAAAATCTAGCATGATGTATGTTCTCCTCCTTGAAAATGGGCTTGTCCCACATTCTTTTTAGGTACAGCTTTCATTTTGAGGCGCCACTTCGTAGACCGCGCGAGCACCGCCAATCAGCTTGGGACGTGTCCGCGCTGCCGTGACATGCGCCTCTCCCACAGTCCGTTGAGAAGGGCGTACAGGCACAGCTACCTGTTTCAGGTGCATGCCAATGAACGTATCGCCGATATCGATACCTGCATGTGCGCGAATATTTTCCACGACTACAGCATCGGCAAGCTGCGCAAAAGCATGTGCCGCCATGGAACCGCCAGCGGTAGGAACGGGAACGACCGAAACCTCTTCCAGTCCATATCGCTCCATAACCTCGCGCTCCACAACCAGTGCGCGGTTCAGATGCTCACAGCATTGAAAGGCGACAGCAAAGCCGCGCTGCTCCTGCACACTGCGAATGCCGCGATAAATAGCAGCCGCAGCATCCCGACTGCCAGCTTTGCCGATGTGCTTGCCCAGCACTTCACTGGTACTGCACCCGATCACCAAAATTTGTCCGGCTCTAAGCTCGGCCAACCCGGCAACCTCCTCAACCAATTGACGAGCCTGTTGTTCGATAGCGGCCAGTTCCACTTACTTCACTCCCGCGTGTTTCGCTTCGATTTGTGCGATCTTTTCCACACGGCGCTCATGACGGCCGCCCTGGAACTCTGTCTCCAGCCAAATTTTCACGATATCCAACGCCAGACCAGGGCCAATTACCCGCTCACCCATAGCCAAAACATTGGTGTTGTTATGCTCACGGGTCGCACGTGCAGAAAACGTGTCGTGCACCAGCGCACAGCGAATGCCAGGCACTTTGTTGGCTGCAATCGACATGCCGATGCCCGTACCGCACACCAAAATTCCCCGGTCGAACTCGCCCGCTGCCACTTTTTCTGCTACCGGCAAGGCGTAATCAGGATAATCTACCGAATCCTCGCAAGAGCAACCGAAGTCTTCCGTCTGGATGTTCATGGAGGAGAGCAGAGTCTTGATTTCCTCTTTCAGCTTGTATCCACCGTGATCAGCAGCAATCGCCACTTTCATCTGTCATCCCTCGCTTGTTTCATGATCTCACTCATTATACATCAAAATCCCATAAGTAAAAAGTGAACATTTTGGTTGGTTGATCAAAAAATGTTCGTACTCTCACACGAAACAAGGTCCTGGCTAGTTACCAGCACCTCTTCAACCTTGTTATTCACGAAAACGGACTTCCGCCAATCGCTCCAAAAGCCTGTCCAGCGACTCCTCAATCTCTTCTGCGCACCTGCGATAGTCCTCAAGCGCCCCGCCAAAAGGATCAGCGATATCTCTTATGCCTTCTATTCCCGCAAACTCTTGCAAAGTATGGACTTTGTCCGCCGCTTCCGGGAAGTAGGTCAGAATGGCACGCTTGTGACTGCCCGTCATCGTCAAAATAAGATCGGACCACGCCAAAAGCTCTTCGTTTAGCTGGCTTGATGCGTGGTTGTGAGCAATCCCGCGTTCAGCAAGCACCGACTGGGCATGCGGGGAAGCTGGTTGTCCGGCATACGCCGCCACTCCGGCCGAGCGCACTTCAAATGGTTGTCCGGCTGTCTTTGCGCGAAACATCGCCTCTGCCATCGGGCTGCGGCAAGTGTTTCCCGTACAGACGAAGAGTATCCGTTTCAATGATCGCCCCTCCTTTATGTCAGCATCCTTTTCTAGATGACAAATTTCAATCCGAAGCAAAACAAGATCAATCCCCCTACTAATTCGCTATAATCGCCCAACCATCCTCCCACGCTTCTGCCAAGCAAAAGGCCGAAATAGGACATGGCTGCTCCCATGATACCGAACAGGGAGATCGCCAGGACTTTGTTCACTTCGATTAGACCGAACGAAAAACCGACCGTCAACGCGTCGAGACTGACGCTGAAGGCAAACAGCAACAGCCCGAACCCTTTTGTTTTTAACATGCTTTTTTGATCACTGTGAACCAATCCGTTCCACAGCATATGCAAACCGATCAGCATCAGGACTCCGCCACCGATAAAAACGGCGATATCCCCAACCAAATCGGACAAGTAAGCTCCGACAACTATTCCGACGACAGGCATCATAATATGAAAAAGTCCGATCGTAATGCTGACCTTTACAATTTCCCGCAAGCGAATGCCCACCATGCCCACGCCGATCCCCAGCGAAAAGGCATCCATGCTCAAAGCAAAAGCTATAATGAGCAACGTCAAAAATTGCCCCCATTGAAACAAAACCAGGTCCAAGCCGCCTCCCCCCCCCCGTCCCTTCACTCTATGCGGACAAGGAGGAGTTTATACTGTTTTAAACGGACAAGATGCGACCGCCCGCCGCTTTTTCCAGACGGTTCATGACAGCCATTCCCAGGCCTTCCCGCGAAAAGGTTTCTCCCACGATGAACTGAACCTGCTGATTGTCAAATTCCCGCAAAACAGCGTACAGCTGCTGGGCGACTTGTTCCAAATCAGCTTGGGCACCTACCGTCAGAACGACATCGGCTGCCTCGTGATCACGCCAATAGCCAGCCGACTCTTCCGTTGCCAGCACCCCTGTTTTTTGGCCATCGATTTTGGCTTGCGACAGCAGCTCCGCCATTTTTATGCGAGCCTGCTCTTCGCTTCCCGCCACCAGCCACAGCTCGCCCTCCGGAGCATAATGCGTATATTTCATCCCGGGAGCGCGCGGAGTTTCTACTGCTCCCACTTCAAAAGAAGGATCAAGCTCGACCGGGCCGATTACGCTTTCCAGCTGTTCACGGGTAATGCCGCCGGGACGAAGGATAACAGGCGGCTCCACGGTCACATCAATGACAGTAGACTCGACGCCTACTCCTGTTGCTCCGCCATCGACGATCCCTGCCACTCTCCCGTCCAGGTCTGCTAACACATGCGCGGCTGTAGTCGGGCTTGGACGACCGGAACGGTTCGCACTCGGCGCAGCAATCGGTACGCCCGCTTGTTTGATCAAAGCAAGGGCAACCGGATGAGCAGGCATGCGCACACCGACAGAATCCAGGCCCGCTGTCACCAGGGAAGCAACGCGATCATTTTTCGGAACAATGACAGTGAGTGGCCCAGGCCAGAAGGCATCCATCAGCTTCTGTCCTTTTTCCGGCACTTCCCCGGCAACTGTGGACAACTGCTGCCGTTCGCCAATATGCACGATCAGCGGATTGTCACTCGGTCGGCCTTTCGCTGCAAATATTTTCTCCACTGCTTCATTAGACAATGCATTGGCTCCCAGGCCATAGACCGTCTCTGTTGGAAAAGCGACAGCTTCCCCAGCGTGCAGCAACCGGGCTGCATCCACAATCTGTGTACAACTCTGGATGTTTTCCACATCGTTATCCACAGACCAGACTTTCGTCACTAAATTGATTTCCATCGTAAAAAAATCCTTTCTCTTGCTCGTTTCTTTGTAATGAGTGCCTTTAGTATAGTTGTGCCTCGAAAAGTTTTCAACAGCCTGTGGGTAACTTGTGAATAACTTCGGGAAAAGCCGTGGAAAACGTGTTTGTTACCATTTTTTAACCTCAACCGTCAAAATGATGTAGTAGAATGAACTCATAGAAACGCAGAACTCTTCCCTTACCTCGAAAGGATTGTGAATGAATATGACATTGCTTAAATCCGTTACTTCCAGCCTGCTCGGCACCGCTGTTCTGCTGACAGCAGTTGCTGCGCCTGTTTTGGCAGCTGCTCCTGCCGCGCCAGCGAAAGCTGCTCCTGTCGTTCAAACCAAACAACCTCAAGCTTCCGGTGTCGTATTCACACCGAAAACCATCACGGTGAAAACAAAAGAATTTGAAGGCAAAGTGACCATCCCGGTCATTAGCGGTTTGAAAGATAAAGCGTTCGAAGCCCAATTGAATGCGACCCTGCTCAAGCAAGCACAAACTGGCCTCGCTGACGGACAACAAGCTGGCAAGGAAGATGCCGCAGATGCCAAAAAATACGGCTGGGAACCTCGCCCGCATGCACTCGACATTTCCTATGAAGTGCATCAGGCTGGCAAGCTCGTATCCTTCTCTGTTCAAACCTATCTGTACACAGGCGGAGCGCATGGCATGACTGACGTGACTTACTACACAATCGACAACCAGCCTAAAGCCAAAACGCTCAAGCTCGGCGATTTGTTCCAGTCCAGCTACAACTACCGCAGCGTGATCAACCAACTGATCAGCCAGCAAATCAAAACACAGACAGATCGCGACGGCTTCAATCCGTACAGCTTCGAGAGCATTACGGATGACCAGGGCTTCTCTTTTGAAAACGGAAATCTCGTCATTCATTTCGGACAGTACGAAATTGCTCCGTATGCAGCGGGAATGCCTTCTTTCGCCATCCCGGCCCACCGCTATCAAAACTTGCTGAAACCGGAAATCCTCGCAGCCCTGACGCAAAAGTAAGCAGCTCGCCAGTCAAAACGACACCTTCGCTATAAGCGGGGTGTCGTTTTTTAGGGAAAGCTCAGGAGAACCAGCTTTCCAGCTTTTCCAGGAGGTAGAACCGTACTTGTACTTGCGGAGCCGGATTTTGCTCGCTCATTTCTGGCGTCTTGTCCGCTTGTCCCTCGGCTTGGGCTTGCTCCAGCGCTTCGTCTTTACTGTTATTCTCTACGGCTACAGCATTTTGTGCGCCGGGCATTTGCGAAACTGCGCCAGTGTCAGCGCTGTGCAAAACTTCTTTGCTGTCCAAACGTCTTTCCAAACGCTCCTGCCGCCAGTCTGTGCGCTCGATTTCTTTTTGATCAAGCTTGAACACCAAAGCCGGTTCTGACTTAGCCACGCTCTGCTCTGTTTCTTTTCCCGCTGCTGTCGTTGCCGCAGCAGCTTGTACAGCATCGCCGTTGGACATATCGATAAAGCAGAGCGGAGGGAAAAGTACGCACCACCAGTTTTGCCCTTTTGCCTCGCCGATCTGCACGCGGAGCGCTTCGTAGTTGCCAGCGGGATAGACGTACGAGCCGTACAGCTTCGTCGGGAACGGAACCTGACCGAAATCGACTACCGCTTTATAGGAAAAGCCGCGTTCACGAATCGTTTTGTCCACTACTTCCTGAAGGACAGGCAACTGGGATGCCACCATGTCCTGTGCTTGCTCAAACGATTTGATATCTTCCGCCCACGTGTTCATTTGCGCAATCAGCGCATCGCGCACTTCCCGCTTCAGCCACTGGTCGGCAACCGAGTCGCTGTTGGCAATAATGCGCAGACGAATCGATTCTTGAGGGATCGGACCATTATCCAGAACATTGGCCGACGTAAGCTGTCCCTCCCAGCACATCATCAACATGAACAGGCTAAATGCGATCAACAACATCCGTTTCATTTTAACCGTCTCCCTCTCGACTGAGTCTTCCAAACCTTTTCTCTGTATAGCCTCAGTATGGACAGGGAGTCCCGGTTTCAAACGGTCGAATCACAAACATTCATACAATTTTAGCAAAACGGCGAGAGGAGCTTGCCGTTACCGCCTGACACCGATAACAACCCGCTCGATTCCCGCCAAATCCGGCACGATCCGCACCTCATCTATTACCCCTGATTCCCGCATCAAGGCAGCCACATCTTTTGCCTGATAAATCCCTACCTCGAAGGCGACAACCGCTTTGTCCTTGAGCAGTTCAGGCAGCGCCTCGCACAGTCGGCGATAGCAATCCAACCCGTCATCGCCCCCGTCCAGCGCCAAACGCGGCTCATGCAAGCGGACTTCTTCGTCCAGCTCGTCCACATCCCGACTCGGTATATACGGCGGATTGGAGACGAGGATGTCCACCTTTTCGCCAGCTGCCAGAAGCGGTTGCACCAAATCCCCTTGCAAAAAGCGCACGGCAGCTCCCAAACGTTCTGCGTTTTCTGTAGCAACTGCAGTAGCATCAGGGGATAAATCTACTGTCGTCACTTGCCAATCCGGCTTTTCCAGCGCGAGCGTGATGCAGATGGCGCCGCTGCCTGTCCCGATATCGGCAACAGTCAAACCCTCTTGCTCTGACCAAACAGTTGCGGCGGCCGCCAACACTTGCTCGACGAGTATCTCCGTCTCGGGACGAGGGATGAGAACGCCAGGACGAACGGCAAAAGAGCGCCCGTAAAACTCTTGCTCACCAAACATGTACTGCAACGGCTCGTTCGCACTTCTGCGCTGGCACAACTCATCCAGCTGCGCAAGCGTCTCTTTGGCAATCGGCTCCATCATCGAAATCAAATACTTCGTGCGATCCCAGCCCAAACAGTGGCGAATCATCAGTTCCGCTTCGAATACAGGGTCTTTTGCCCCTTTTTCCCGCAAAAAGGAAGAAGCCCGTGTCAGGGCTTCTCGAATCGTCGTGACATCAGACCAATCAAGCTGAGTGTGCATGGCTCTTCAAAAGCTCCGTTTGTTCATGCAAAATCAGGTTGTCGATCACTTCATCCAGTTCGCCTTCCAGCACCGATTCCAAACGGTGCAAAGTCAGACCGATGCGGTGGTCGGTCACGCGGCTTTGTGGATAGTTGTACGTGCGGATGCGCTCGCTGCGATCCCCGGTTCCCACCAGGCTTTTGCGCGTAGCGTCAGCTTCCGCATTTTGTTGCTGCATATAAAAGTCGTACAAGCGCGCGCGCAAAACGCGAAGCGCCTTGTCTTTATTGGAGTGCTGCGATTTTTCATCCTGACAGGAAACCATGATCCCCGTCGGAATGTGCGTAACGCGAACAGCCGATTTGGTCGTGTTGACGCTCTGGCCGCCAGCGCCGCTGGAGCAGAACGTATCGATGCGGATGTCTTTTTCGTGTACTTCCACTTCCACATCTTCCGCCTCAGGCAATACCAGTACAGTAGCGGTAGAAGTGTGAATACGTCCGCCGGATTCTGTCGCCGGAATGCGTTGCACGCGGTGTGCGCCGCTTTCGAACTTCATTTTGCTGTATGCGCCGCGACCGGACAGCGAAAAGACGATTTCCTTGTAGCCGCCGATGTCTGTCGGGCTTGCTTCCAGCACTTCGATTTTAAAGCCGTGACGTTCAGCAAAGCGTGTGTACATGCGGAACAAAACAGCCGCAAACAGAGCTGCCTCATCGCCGCCTGCTGCGCCGCGCACTTCCACGATCACGTTTTTCTCGTCATTTGGATCTTTTGGCAGCAGGAGAATTTTCAGGCGTTCTTCCAGCTGTTCCTTGCGGGCAGACAATTCGCTGATTTCAAGCTTGACCATTTCGCGCATTTCATCGTCCAGCTTTTCTTCCAGCATGGCTTTGGCATCATCCATTTGACTCACAACTGATTTATATTCACGGTAGGTCGTCACTGTCTCTTCCAACGAAGACTGTTCCTTGGACAGTTCACGCAAGCGTTTTGTATCGCTGATGACGTCGGGGTCACATAGGAGATTCGTTACCTCTTCAAAACGCTCTTCAACTGCGGATAAGCGTGTAAACATTGTACTTCACCCCATCGCAAAGAATACTAAAAATCGATTATAACAGATAAATTATAGGAGGAAAGCGAAAATAAGTCAAAGCGCATTATTTGGCTGGAAATTTCTGCTTTTTGCGATGCAAAACAGGCCCGGCGATGCCGAGCCTTGCCATACCAGTTCCAGTCACACGATCAACGGTGAAAGCCCTCATTGGAGGTGACGTGGAAGTCATAGCGCGGGATTTTTTGCTGCAAAAGCGCAATAACTTGCTGCTCCACCGATCGCGCCTGACTCGCCGTAATGTTATGCACAAGGTCAAGAGTAACATATGCATTGCCGCCATTCAGTGTGATACGGGCGTTCTCGACGCCTTTTACCGACTTCGCCATCATTTCCATGTTGTTCATGTCGATTTGCGTATTGCGCACGTTGGACTGGCCGATGATCAAGTTCGGGTTTTGATTGCGCCCCATCAAAGTGTCACGATCGGCGGCAGGCGGCGCAGGATGGTGCAAAACTTCCCCGCTCCGCTCCCCTTTGATCGAAGCAGGGTGCTGACCGTCCAGCGCTTGCGTGTTGGAACCTTTTTCTTGAGTAGTATTGCGGCCGCCGCACCCGACAGTCAAGGCAGAAGAGAGGACGAGAATGCCCAGCACTGTCAGTGAGCTTTTCCCAAAAGACGTGATTCGCACGAAAAAGCCACCTCCTGTTTTGCTTAGTCTGCGCAGTGCCTTTTCGGCTCATGCACAGCGAAAAACAAGGGTGGCTTTTCCTGTTCGGCTTCTAGCGAGCTGCCGGAGGGTTGTAATAATGCTTGCGACAGACGCTGCTGTACGTGTCGTTGCCAGCGATCTCAATCGTCTCTCCGGAGTATACAGGTTGTCCATTTTTGAATTTGAGGATATGCGTCGCTTTTTTGTTGCAGTAAACGCACACCGTTTTGATCTCTTCCACCTTGTCCGCTTCACACAACAACGCGGCACTTCCCGGGAAAAGCTCGTTCTTGAAGTTTTTCAGCAAGCCGTAGACGATGACGGGGATTCCGAGCTGATCGACAATCGCCACCAGCTGGTCCACATGATGGCGGCTGATGAACTGCGCCTCGTCCACCAGTACACAGTGCGGTTTTACCGTTTCGGCCGCGACAATCTCATACAAATTGGTTTCCTCGCCAATCGGAATCGCTTCTCTGCTGATCCCTACCCGCGATGCCACTTTCCCCACGCCGTACCGATCATCGACCGCCGGCGTGAACACGACTACTTTTTTGCCGGATTGCTCGTAGTTGTGAGCGACCGTCAGCAACTGAATAGATTTGGAGGCATTCATTGCCCCGTAACGAAAATATAATTGTGCCACGTCTCTATCTCCCTTTTGCCTAGAACTGATTCATTTTTGCGTCCTGGCGTAGCTGTCTTTCGCCTCTTGAAACAACGACATCGCCAGCTTCCGTCTGCTCGCATGATCTACGCAAGGATCAGGATAATCCAGGCCGAGCCTGCATCCCGCCTGCTCCTGCACATGCTCAGGCATCTCCCAAGGCTTATGGATATATTGTAGAGGGACTTCGCTTAGAACGGGAAGATATTTTTTGACAAAAGTCCCGTCTGGATCGAATTTCTCGCCTTGCGCAACCGGATTGAAAATGCGGAAGTACGGCTGCGGGTCCGTCCCGGTAGAAGCGCTCCATTGCCAGCCGCCGATATTGGCCGCCTCGTCGAAGTCGACAAGCTGCTTCGCAAAATAGCGCATCCCCCACCGCCAATCCACCAGCAAATCCTTGGTCAAAAAAGAAGCCGCAATCATGCGCAAGCGGTTATGCATCCAGCCTGTTTCGTTCAGTTGCTTCATCGCTGCATCGACGATCGGATAGCCCGTCTCCCCGTTGCACCAAGCCGAAAACAGCGCTTCGTCATTTTCCCAGGCCACCGCTTCAAACTGCGGCAAAAACGCGTGATCGGTCGTGTGCGGGTGATGATACAGCACTTGCTGATAAAACTCTCTCCAGACAAGCTCCGTGACAAACGCTTCCACGGAGGCGACCTCTTCTCCCCTGGCTTCCTCCATGGCCTCCAGCGCCTGGTGATACACCGTACGAATCGACAACGTGCCTGCATTCAAGGCAAAAGACAAGTGCGAAGTCGCATCCAGTCCGGGGAAATCGCGCCGTTCTTTATATCGATGCACAGCTTCGTGCATAAATTGCTGCAATCGCTCGCGAGCTGTCCGCTCTCCAAACAGAGCCGTCGCCCATTCACTGCCAACGGGACGTTTGCGCCCAAAAGCTTCGGCCAAAGGAGCCGATTCCCCTGGCATCTCGGCCAGTCCTTCACACATTCGCCATGATGTCGGCTGTGGAAAAGGGCGGTCTTTCGGAAGGGTGAGCCACACCCGTTTATAAGGGGTAAACAACGCATACGGCGTCCGCTGCCTGGTTAAAATGTCGCCTGGCTCATGCATGAGCAAATCTTTGCAAGCATGAACGCGCATGCCTTGCCGCTCCAAAGCTTCCGTTACAGTCGCATCGCGTTTTCGCGCTTCGGGAGTGTATGCGCGATTGTAAAAGACTTTGTCTGCCCCCGTCTCGCGAGCGACCTGACAAAGCACGTCAGCCGGATTCCCCCGGCGAATCAGGAGCCTCCCGCCAACTTCTTGCAAGCTGCCCGCCAGGTTGTCCACAGCCGATAAAAACGCATGCGATCGCTTGTCTGCAACCGCGTCAGGCTGGCAAAAGGCATCGTCCATAATGAACAACGGGACAATCGGTTCGCCCGTAAGCGCTGCCGTATGTAAAGCCGCGTGGTCGTGCAAACGCAGATCGCGCCGAAACCAGATGATGGCTGTCATCGATTGCCCCCCTTGCTGTCCGCGATAATTTTGTTCCAGAAAAAGACAAAACCAGGCAGATCGCTCTACCTGGTTGCTCCAATCCCGTCTGATTAGGACAGATTGTATTTGCGTTTGAAACGGTCTACACGGCCGCCAGCATCCACGAATTTTTGTTTTCCAGTGAAGAAAGGATGGCAGTTGGAGCAGATCTCCACTTTCAACGCTTGTTTCACGGAACCGGATTCAAATTCGTTACCGCATGCACATGTAACAGTTACTACGTTGTACTTAGGATGAATACCTTGTTTCATCTCACTACACCTCTTTCCGCCCTGAATCGTTTGCCGAAACAGAGTTATATAAACACATAAAAGATAGTAGCATGCTGTCAGCTGAAATGCAACAGGTTGACCGATCAGGCCATGTTTTTCCTGCGGCGCAGTTCTGCCGGCGGAATGTGCGTAAACGATCCGATTACGACATCCGGCAGTTCTTCCTGATAAATCTCAATCGCCTGCTTCATTCCGAAGACTTCGCCCCGCGCTTTTGGAATCATCGCCAGGTAGCTTTCCGGATCGATGTTCAGGTTGCGCATTTGAATCAGCTTGATTCCCGTCCGGCGAATGAAGTTGATCATCGCTTCCATCTCTTCTTCGCGGTCGAACACGCCCGGGAAGCACAAGTAGTTGATCGAGGTGTACACGCCCTTGGAAGCAGCGTATTCGGCCGATCGGGCTACATTTTCCAGCGTGTAGTTGCGCGGACGATAGTAAGCGTTGTAATGCTCGTCAATCGCACTGATAATGCTGACACGCATCAAGTCCAGTCCGGCGTCCACAATCCCTTTGATGTGATCGGTCAAGCCAGCATTGGTATTGATGTTGATGAAGCCCATGTCTGTCGTCTCCCGCACACGACGCATGGCTGGCACGATAATTCCTGCCATGGTGGACGGCTCGCCCTCGCAACCTTGACCGAAGCTGATGATGCTTTCCGGTGTTTGCAGGTGGTGCAGCATCACTTCGACCAGCTCGTCCTCTGTCGGCTTGAAGTTCATCCGTGTCTGTGGAGACGGGAAGCCGCTGTCGTCAGGTTGCTCGGAAATACAGCCATAGCAACCCGCATTACAGGTGTAGGAGACAGGCAGACTGCCTTCCCAGCGGTTGAAAAAGTTATTGGAGGCGGTCAAGCACTCGTACTCCAGCGCACAGTGAGACAGGTGATTCAAAATCCGGTTTTGCGGAAACAGCTCCAACGTCTTTTCCACACGCTGTCTCAACTCATCCATCGGGAAATTGAGCGGGTCCCATTTGTAAATATCGTCACTCGCTCTGCCTGCCACCCAAAAACGATTGTCTTTCCACACCACTGCCGAATAGCCGAACAGCGGCAGCTTGCTCTCCCGGTTTGTTTTCACATAGCCAGGCAGCAAAAGACGGGTAATTCCTTGTGGAACAAGCGCTCCAACCGCTGTACAGCCGTCGAGCTTGATCATTTCGCCCGTATCGGGGTCCATCCCGATCGGCACCGTATCTGGCAAACTGACCAACGTCGCTCCTTCCGGCAGCGGAATCAGTTCTTCTTCCAGAATTTCTGTCAATATATCGCCGTTGCGCGCCACCGAGAACAATCCCGGGTGGTCGTAAACATTGCCGTTTTCATCTGCGTATACTAAATACATGGGAAAATCGCCTCGCTTCTTTGCTTTGCCCATTGTAACGCATTGAAAAAGCAATGTAAATTGTGAAGGGTTACCTGCCGAGATACGGGAGCGGGTTGATCGGCACATCGTCCTGCCTGACTTCAAAGTGCAGGTGATACCCGGTCGAATCGCCCGTCTGGCCCATGTAGCCGAGGACATCGCCCGCTTCTACGCTTTGGCCGGACGTGACCAAAATCGTGCGCATATGGGCGTAAAAAGTTTGCAAACCGTCTCCGTGGTCCAGTACGACCATCCGCCCGTACCCGGATCGATTGGCGCCCGCCTCGACCACCTTCCCTGCTTTCGCTGCCAAAATCGGCGTTTTGGCCTCCTGCTCGTTCCACAAATCCACACCTTTGTGCACCTTGCCCCAGCGTGTTCCGAAGCCGCTTGTAATCGTCGCTCCCTCTACAGGCCAATCCATTCGGCCGCGAATCCGCGCCACTACTTGCCTGCTTGCCGCCTGGGTGGTGTTCCGCTTTTGCTGTAGCTCTTCTGCCTGCATCGGCGGCCCTCCGGCAACAGGAATGTACACAACCTGTCCCACATACAGGTTGTCCGACAGCCATTTTAACAGCGGATTGCGATCCAGCAGCAATTCCTTGCTGACTCCATACCTTCTTGCTATGTAATCGATCGTCTCTCCTTGCTTCACCATATGGGTCACTTCATCTTTGGCAATAACCAGTTTCATCCCGACCGAAAGCAAGCCCGGGTTGCTGATTTGATTCGTCTCTACCAGCTTTTTCAGCGTAAGGCCATACCGCTCGGCAATTCCAGACAGAGTGTCTCCTTCGCGGACAGAGTACACCATCGCATTGCTTTTAGCCGAAGGCGCTTGCTTGGTCAAACCTGCGTAAGGATTGAACGCTTGAAACAGCGCTTGCTCCACGACAACCTTTTTCGCTTCAACCTGGCTCTCAATGGGCGCAGGAACATGCACATACTCCACAGATTCTCTCCTCCTTTTTCCTCCAACTCTCTTACGGTATGCAAAACAGGCAAAAAAAATGACGGCGAGTCATGAACTCACCGTCGTGCCAGCAGCTTTTCCCCGTCCTTGTTGCTTCGTTTCCAGGGTCTGCAAAAATTCTTCGTTTGTTTTCGTGTCCGCAAGCTTCTTGATGAACGAGTCGACAAATTCGTTCGTTTCGTTCATGTTCTTGCGGATCATCCACAGCTTATCCAGCTCTTCTTTGGTCAGCAGCAGTTCCTCGCGACGCGTTCCCGAACGGCGAATGTCGATCGCCGGGAAAATGCGGCGTTCAGCCAGCTTGCGATCCAGATGAAGCTCCATGTTGCCCGTTCCTTTGAACTCCTCATAGATCACATCGTCCATGCGCGAGCCTGTCTCGACCAAAGCTGTAGCCAAAATCGTCAGGCTGCCGCCCTCTTCGATATTGCGTGCCGAACCGAAAAAGCGCTTGGGACGGTGGAACGCAGCCGGATCGATACCGCCGGACAATGTACGGCCGCTTGGCGGAATCACCAAGTTGTAGGCGCGTGCGAGCCGGGTAATGGAATCCAGCAGGATCACAACATCTTTTTTGTGTTCGACCAAACGTTTTGCCCGCTCCAGCACAAGCTCTGCCACTTTGATGTGATTTTCCGGCAGCTCGTCAAAAGTCGAAGCTACCACTTCTCCCTTGACGGAACGCTGCATATCGGTTACCTCTTCCGGACGCTCGTCGATGAGCAAAACAAACAGATGAATATCCGGCCGGCTTTCCGTGATACTGTTGGCAATCTCTTTCAGCAGCATGGTTTTACCCGCTTTCGGCGGGGCGACGATCAATCCACGCTGTCCGAGTCCAACAGGGGCAAGAAGATCCATCAGGCGGGTGGAAACTCGCTCGGGCGCAGTTTCCAGCACTAGCTTGGTTTGAGGATACAGCGGTGTTAAAGCGGGGAAATGCAGACGCTCCGAAGCAGTCTCAGGGTCTTCTCCGTTCACTGCCTCTACTTGCAACAACCCAAAGTAACGCTCGTTTTCTTTTGGCGGCCTCGCCTTGCCCGACACCACATCCCCCATGCGCAGATCAAAACGGCGAATCTGCGACTGGGAGATGTAGATGTCTTCCGAGCTTGGGAGATAGTTGATCGGACGGAGGAAGCCGTAGCCCTCCGGCAAGATTTCCAGCACGCCCTCCATAAACATCAGGCCATCCCGCTCTGCCCGTGCCCGAAGTATCGCGAAGATCAATTCCTTCTTCTTCAGTTGGGAGTAATACGGGATGTGGTACTCTTTGGCCAGTTTATAGAGATCGGTCAGTTTCTTCTCTTCTAGTTCAGAAAGTAACATACATCCACCACTCTTTATTTACTCTTGAAAGTTCATCTGTCTAAACTCGTTTCTTACAAGCCGAGCGAAGGCTTGCGTTCCAGGCGGTGGTTCCCTTCGATGAAGCGTACCGTTCCCGTTTTTGCACGCATAACAACAGAATGCGTCGTGGCACGGGTTCCTTGAAAACGAACCCCTTTCAGCAATTCGCCATCTGTTACGCCAGTTGCTGCAAAAATGGCGTCGTCACCCTTGACCAAATCATCCATGAATAATACTTGGTGCGGGTTGGTCAGCCCCATTTTGACACAACGTTGAATTTCTTCTTCGCTTTGCGGCAGCAGCTTGCCCTGGATTTCTCCTCCGAGGCATTTCAAGGCAACCGCAGCCAGCACGCCCTCTGGCGCTCCGCCAGAACCGAACAAAATGTCTACACCCGTATCAGGGAATGCCGTATTGATCGCCGCAGCCACATCGCCGTCCGAAATGAGGCGGATACGCGCGCCAGCCTCGCGAATTTCGTGAATGATGCGGGAATGGCGGTCACGGTCGAGGACAATCGCGACCAGGTCGCTGATATCTTTGCCTTGTGCCGCGGCTACTGCTTTCAGGTTGTCGCGGATCGGAGCGTTGATGTCTACTTTCCCGACCGCTTTTGGCCCTACTGCCATTTTCTCCATATACATGTCAGGAGCATGCAGCAAATTTCCGCGATCGGCAATGGCAATGACAGAAATCGCGCCCCATGTCCCTTTTGCGAGAATATTGGTTCCTTCCAACGGGTCGACAGCCACATCTACCGCTGGCGCTACTCCTTGACCGAGGCGCTCGCCGATATAAAGCATCGGAGCTTCGTCCATTTCGCCTTCCCCGATTACAACTACGCCATCCATCGGAACTTTTTCAAATTCCTTGCGCATGGCAGTCGTTGCCGCATCGTCAGCCTCATCTTTTCGTCCTAACCCCATCCAACTGGCGGAAGCCAAAGCAGCCGCTTCGGTTACACGCACCAGTTCCAGTGTCAAACTGCGCTCCATTCTGGAAGACTCCTCTCCTGATGATTGGTTAACGTTGTGGGCTTTCCGTGTGCTGCAAGCCTACCCGAATCACGTCGGCACCGAGCGTTTGCAGCTTGCCCACCAAATTTTCATAACCACGGTCGATATGCTCAAGACCTTCCAGCTCGGTCGTGCCGCTCGTTGCCAACCCGGCGATAAACAGCGCCGCTCCTGCCCGCAGATCAGAAGCCACGACTTTCGCTCCGTTCAGCTTGCTGCCGCCTTCGATCACAGCCGAGCGTCCTTCTACCTTCAGTGTCGCCCCCATGCGCCGCAATTCATCCACATGGCGAAAACGCGAGCTGTAAATATTGTCTGTGACGATGCTCGATCCTTTGGCAAGAGTCAGAAGCGTCGTGATCGGCTGCTGCAAGTCTGTAGGAAAACCCGGATACGGACTTGTCTTCACATCGATAGAACGGTAAGAATCCCGGCCCATCACCTGAATGCAATCGTCCATTTCCATCACTTGTGCGCCAATCTCACGCAACTTGGCGGTCAGCGACTCCAGATGCTTCGGAATCACGTTTTCCACCAGCACGTTGCCATTCGTAGCCGCTGCCGCGATCATGTACGTACCGGCTTCAATCCGGTCCGGAATAATCGTATGACGGCAACCCCGCAGACGCTCCACGCCCTGGACGCGTATGACGTCCGTACCCGCGCCTTTGATGTTTGCTCCCATATTGTTGAGCAGAGTCGCCACATCGACGATCTCCGGCTCACGGGCAGCGTTTTCAATAATGGTCACGCCATCTGCCTTGGAGGCAGCAAGCATGATGTTGATCGTAGCTCCTACGCTGACGAGATCAAGGTATATTCTCGCACCTTGCAGACGACCGCGCTTGGCCCGGATGGTCATCACGCCGTTTTTGTTCTCGACCTCGGCGCCCATCGCTTCAAAGCCTTTGATATGCAAATCGACAGGTCTTGGCCCCAAATCGCATCCGCCAGGCAATCCTACCTGTGCCTCTCCGAATTTGGCAAGCAAGGCTCCCCACAAATAGTAAGAGGCGCGCAGCTTTTTGATTCTGCCGTTAGGCATGAGCATCAGCTTCATCAAGCGCCCGTCGATTTCCATCCAGTCTTCTTCGAACAGCACGTCAGCTCCCATTTCCCGCAGGAGCTCGTGATAGATATCTACATCCTGAATACGGGGCAGATTTTCAATAACAACAGGTCCATCCGCCAACAATGCGGCAGGAATCAGTGCGACTGCGCTGTTTTTTGCTCCGCTGATGGTCACCGTTCCCGCTAGCGGTTTTCCACCATTGATGATCAGCTTATCCATGCATCGCTCTCCTCAGGTGTAATCGGGAAAGAAGCACCTTCCCCAATGAGAAAGGTGCTTGAACTTTCGGTACGTGTCCTTATTTTTGCATGCTTGCCCAGTCAGCGAGGAACTTCTCCAAACCGCTGTCTGTCAATGGGTGAGCAATCAGTTGCTTGAATACTTTTGCCGGAATGGTAGCGAAGTGCGAACCACGGCGAGCGGCTTCTGTCACATGAACAGGGTGACGAACAGATGCTGCGATGATTTCCGTATCGATGCCATGCACAGAGAAAATCTCTGCGATGTCTTCGATCAGCTGCATGCCGTCTTGACCGATATCGTCCAGACGTCCCAGGAACGGAGACACGAAGCTTGCACCAGCGCGAGCAGCAAGCAGCGCTTGGTTAGCGGAAAACACCAGCGTTACGTTCGTTCTGATCTTGCGCTTGGCAAAATACTTGGTTGCCTTCAGACCTTCAGCCGTCATCGGCAGCTTGATCACGATGTTTTTGGAGAGAGAAGCCAGCTTTTCGCCTTCTTCAATCATCCCTTTGGCATCGGTGCTGATGACTTCCGCACTGATCGGTCCATCTACGATATCGATGATCTCTTTGAGGGTTTCGACAAAGTCACGGCCTTCTTTTGCAACAAGAGAAGGGTTCGTCGTTACTCCAGCCAAAACGCCCCATTCGTGAATCTCGCGAATTTCATCTACATTTGCCGTATCAATCAAAAAACGCATGATTATCCTCCTAGTTACGCGCGGTTGCTACTTCCGAACAGGCGCATTTTTCCTTTTACGACTTCCTTGATCGCATCGCGAGCAGGACCCAGGTATTTGCGCGGATCGATTTCGTTAGGTTTCGCAGCCAACGCTTTGCGAACCGTTTCGGTGCATGCGACTTGGCTTTCTGTATTTACGTTGATTTTTCCTACGCCCAGTCTGATCGATTCCACAATCGCATCGTCTGGTACGCCGGAACCACCGTGCAGCACGATTGGCGCTCCGATGTTGCTTGCTACTTTTTCGATAATGTCGTAGCGAATTTTTGGCACGCCTTTGTACATGCCGTGAGCTGTTCCCACTGCAATGGCTACGTAGTCTACTTTTGTTTCTTCCCAGAAGCGGATCGCTTCTTCCGGATTCGCCAGAGTAGCGTCTTCCTCGTCAACAGACAGGTCGTCCTCTACCCCGCCGATGGTACCGAGTTCACCTTCTACAGAAACGCCTACAGCGTGAGCAGCCTCAACAACCTGTTTGGTCAAGCGAAGGTTATCTTCAAACGAATGGTGGGAACCATCGAACATAACCGAAGAAAATCCTGCGCGAATGCACTTCATGACAATGTCAAAGTTGCTGCCGTGATCCAGGTGCAGCGCAACAGGTACTCCTGCGCGTTCTGCCGCCACTTTTGCAATGGCTACCGTGTAATCAAGACCCATGTATTTAAGCGCTCCCTCGGAAACACCAAAAATCACAGGCGATTTTTCTTCCATCGCAGCTTCCGTAATCGCTTGAGTAAACTCGAGATTGTTCAGGTTAAATTGTCCGACGGCGTATTTATGCAATTTGACGTCTTCGGTAAAAGCGGTCATAGGTACCAGTGGCATTTGGGAAATCCTCCTCTGCTAACTTCAATCACGTGGCTTATTATATCACAGACAGGCGTATGTTAACAGGTACGCTTGTCCCCACGAAGACTTGTCCAAAGCACTAGCAGGCAAGCTGCTGCTGAACAGCCATTCGCAATTCGTCGATATCAAACGGTTTGGTGAAATGGGTAAGCGCTCCCAGTTGCGTCGCTTCCTTGATCATGTCCAGTTCGCCATAAGCGGTCATCATGATTACCTTGATTTCCTGATTGATCTTCTTGATATGCTTCAAAATCTCAATCCCGTCCATGCCTGGAATCTTCATGTCGAGAATGACCAGATCAGGCGATTCTTTTTCCACAATCTCCAGGGCCATCTTCCCGTTTGCAGCCTGGAATGTTTTGTATCCCTCTTTGCCCAGTACCTCGTACAACAAAATGCGAATCCCATACTGGTCATCGACAACCAGTACCTTTTTATCATGTTTGTCGAACACGGTTACTCCCCCCTGACGAATCCATTTCCTTAATTAATTATGGTTTCGCCTAAAATCAGGAAACTCCTGCCCGTTTTGCGCTTCGTCTATTGAAAATTTCCCGCAGTGTCCATTTCGAGTATAATTAGGAATACCATTTTTGCACTACGCAAGGAGCCGAAAAACAAGATGGATGCGCTCTGGTTGATTTGCCTGTTAACGTTTGTTATCCATACGACAGAGACACTTTCCTACGCCATTCGCTTCGCAGGCGTACAAACAGGGAGAATCGCGGTCGCCCTGTCGCTTGTCGGCATTACGCTGCTTCTCTCCCGCACCTCCAACCTGATCCAAGGTCCGTTCACTGGCGGATTGATGGATCAGGCTGCCATGCTGCACACCGATCCGAGCTGGCAGCTGCATTTGATTATCGTCGCCTCCTCGGTAGGGACGCTGGCAGCCATCGTGCTGTTTCCTACGTTTGTCCAAATTTCCAAGCGGGTGATTTCCCATCTGGAATTGGCCGGCTCGATCCCGCAAATGCTGCGCACAGCCGTCACGGTAGACAGCATCCGCCGCGTCCGGCACCACGTGCGAATCCCGAGTTGGCAAGGCATCTCCCGCTTTCGCATCAAAGGCATCCCCAAACGCCTTTTGCTGCTCAACTGCCTGGGGACAGCCATCTATACCAGCAGCGTGCTCTCCGTGCTGTATGCAACCCTTTTGACGCCTGACTACAAAGCAACCGTACTGATGTCTTCCGGCATGATCAACGGCTTTGCGACGATCTTCATGACCATTCTGGTCGACCCGCAGGTTGCCCTTTTGACCGAGAAGGCTATGCAGGGAAAAGCGACGCAGGAGTCCATTCGCGACATGTATTTGTGGCTGATGATTTCCCGCTTTTTCGGAACCGTTCTGGCGCAGCTTCTGCTTGTTCCCGCCGCTTATTGGGTAGCCTGGCTATCGCCGCTCTTTCATTGAAAACAGAAAAGACGCGCCGACGATTGATTTCGCCGGGGCGTCTTTTTTATGCAAACATTTATCGATTCAGGTTCAGGGAAGCTTTGACGAAGTCGCGGAACAATGGCTGCGGACGGTTCGGACGGGAAGTGAACTCCGGATGGAACTGGGTAGCCACATACCAAGGATGGTCTGGAACTTCCACGATTTCCACCAGGCGGCCATCCGGCGACGTACCTGCAAAGCGCAGGCCCAATTGAGCCAGTTGCTCGCGATATTCGTTGTTGACTTCATAACGGTGACGGTGGCGCTCATACACCAGTGTGCTGCCGTAAGCAGCTTCAGTCAGCGTGCCTTCTTCCACTTTGGAAGGTCCGATGCCAAGACGCATGGTTCCGCCTTTGTCCTCGATTTCCTTTTGTTCTGGCAAAAGGTCGATAACTGGATAAGCTGTTTCCGGGTTGATCTCGGAGCTGTTGGCACCATCCATGCCTGCCACGTGACGGGCAAACTCGATAACCGCGATTTGCATACCGAGGCAAATTCCGAGGAACGGCACCTTGTTTTCGCGAGCGTAACGGGTAGCGATGATTTTTCCTTCGATGCCGCGATCGCCGAAGCCGCCTGGCACCAGCACGCCGTTCACATCGCCCAGCATCTCGGCTACGTTTTCAGGCGTAACTTCTTCTGCGTGCACCCATTTGATTTCCACTTTGGAATCATTCGCATAACCGCCGTGGTACAGCGCTTCTGCTACAGACAAATAAGCGTCGTGCAGCTCTACGTATTTCCCGACGATCGCAATAGTGGTGGTCTTGGACAAGTTTTTGATTTTGCCAACCAGCGATTTCCACTCCGTCATGTCTGCTTCCTGGCAAGCCAGACCGAGATGGCGGCACACGTAGTCATCCAGACCTTGGGCTTGCAGTTGCAGCGGAACATCGTACAGTGTCTCGGCGTCTACGCACTCCACAACCGCATTTTTGTCGATGTCACAGAACAGCGCCAGCTTGTCCTTCATTTCTTGTGTCATAGGCTGTTCGGTACGAGTTACGATAACGGTTGGCTGGATGCCCAGGCTGCGCAATTCCTTCACGCTGTGTTGGGTTGGCTTTGTTTTCATTTCGCCAGCGGCCTTGATGTAAGGAACAAGAGTCACGTGAATGTACATGACGTTTTCACGGCCAATGTCGCTCTTGATTTGACGAATCGCTTCCAGGAACGGCAAGCTCTCGATATCCCCTACAGTTCCACCGATCTCGGTAATGACCACATCGGCTCCTGTTTCACGGCCAGCGCGGAAAATGCGGTCTTTGATCTCGTTGGTGATGTGCGGAATCACTTGAACTGTTCCACCCAGATAGTCTCCACGACGTTCTTTGGCGATGACGGTTGAGTAGATTTTTCCAGTCGTTACGTTGGAGTTCGCGCTCAGGTTGATGTCGATAAAGCGCTCATAGTGTCCCAGGTCCAGGTCGGTTTCCGCTCCATCATCCGTTACGAACACTTCACCATGTTGATACGGGCTCATTGTCCCTGGGTCAACGTTGATGTACGGATCGCACTTCTGGATCGTTACCTTCAAGCCCCTATTTTTCAGGAGTCGGCCCAGAGAAGCCGCTGTAATTCCTTTTCCCAACGAGGATACGACCCCGCCTGTCACAAAAATATACTTCGTCATCGTTAACGTCCCCTCTTTCCCTAACCCTTTAGTAGTAGTAAAAAACGTATGAAGACGGCTCCCAAAAAAAGAAAAACAAAAGCGAGTCCTATCCCTTCATGCAATGGGGTAGGGGCACTTTTGTTTTATAGTTTCCCTTATTTAATCCTTCTTCATGTGAAGCCCAAGGAGTATTTTATCTGTCCCTCAAGCGGAAGTCAAGGACTTATCACTTATCCTCTTCATCTTCCAACTCTTCGTCAGCTTCCTCTTCTTCAAGCTCCTCGTCGAACAGCTCGTCTTCCTCTTCTTCGAGCTCCTCTTCGTCGATTTCAGCATCGATCTCTTCATCCTCGATCTCTGCATCCTCATCAACAAATTCTTCTTCGTCTTCGAAAATGACAACATCGTCGTCTTCGTAATCCTCAACCACTTCGTCTTCGGTGTCGTAATCGTCGAAGTCGTCCTCGAGGATAATTTTTTTCTTTTTGGTTCCGCCGCCTTCTTGCGTCTCTTCAACTGTGTCAGTCGGGTACCAGCGCTTCAATCCCCACACGTTGTCGCCAAGGCATACAAAACGGCCGTCAATGTTAATTTCTGTGTATACTTGCGCGATGATTGCCATGAGTTGTTCGTTTGTCATGTTACGAACGGTAACCAGTTCATCCATCAGCTCGCGGAAGTTGTAAGTGCGGTTGGTTTCACGCAAAATTTCATACGCAATATCAACCAACGCCATCTCGCTCAGTTTCTCGGGATCAATATGAGCAAACAATTGACTCACCCAGGGCACGTCCTTTCCATTAGAAAACTATTGGGTTCAATACCGACCTCGCCCTTTTCTGGTGGACGCAGGCTTTGCATAGGCAATACATAAATGAAGTCCATTTCCTTTTTCGCATGTCGTTCAACATACGAAGGCTAACATACAGTATTCCTTATTTTAGCCGAAAATGCAAGGCTTTCAAACAAGGTGTAACCATTTTCATGTAAGATCAAATAGATAAAGAAAGGAGTGAAGCGAATGGAATGGGCACAGGAGTTTCTTTCATGTACGACAGACAAGTTTTTCGATGTGAAAAAACTCGGGGAAAAGACGATCGAACAGCTCTCCCTGGAGCAGCTTCAGCAAGCACCTTCCAGCGAGTCCAACAGCATTGCAATCATCGTCAAACATCTGTCAGGCAACATGGTAGCCAGATGGACCGATCTGTTCGGAAGCGATGGCGAAAAACCCGGCCGCAATCGCGACCAGGAATTTGAAGGCGGCTTCGCTACGAAAGAGGACCTGATCGCCTGTTGGGAGACAGGCTGGCAAGTTCTGTTTGCCGCTCTGGCCGCGCTTTCGCATGACGACCTGATGAAAACAGTCACGATCCGAAACGAGCCTCACTCCGTCATGAAAGCCATCCAGCGTCAGCTCTCTCACTACTCCTACCACGTCGGACAAATCGTTTACATCGGGAAACAGTTGCAAAACGAGCATTGGGTGAGTTTGAGTATTCCCCGCGGGAGATCGGTTGAGTATAACCAAGAAGTTTTTCGGCGGCATTCTAGTGAGGGGTAGAGCTGTTGCGATAATTTTATAACAGTCCCCTCAAGATTCGCTAAAACAATGAAGCATTCCATGCATTAAGCTCAACTATATCGCTAAACCAAAACGAACCTTGGAAAAGATTCTAGAGGTTCGTTTTGCATATTTATAGACGCTTCGTCACCGCCGATATCAAGAGACGATCCTTATGATTAGTTCCCTCAGGAACATCCACACCCCCTTTCCATCGTCGTCAATTACGATATTAGAAAACACGCCGACATTAATTGTAAATATTTTCCTTGTATTTTCGATAATCATATTGTTATTTTACAAAAAATGGTTTATGGTTAAATAGATCCCAAAATATGGGAGGGTATATAATGTTTAGAAAGAAAACATTTGTCACACTTTTGACTACCGTTCTATCACTAACCGCCTTCTCCTCTGTCAGCTTCGCTGAAGGGAATGTAAGATACTATTCTGATTCCGAGATTCAAAAAATTGCTCAAGAGCAAACAAATAACGAATGGCAAAGTAATTTTGGCAAATCTTCCAAAAACATTGCTCCTAGATCAGACTCGATGTATAAAGAATGGCCAGTGAGTTACGTCCCTAGCTATACTGAAAACAAGAGGGACGCATTTGAAATTGCTGAATTTTCCTTTGACACCCGAGATGAAGCTGGTTCTACAACAGAATTAACGGTTTCCTATAATGAATCGTCAACGGTGCAATGGACAATTTCAGGAGGACTTTCTGCTAAAGCAGAGTTTAACGTTATAGCGGTTGAGGTGGAAGCAAGCGTTAATGGAAGCGTAGCCAGAGCTTCCTCTACATCTGAGGGGATCGGCGCTAGCAAAAAATACAATTTGTATACTGGCAGAACTGGCTCTATTAAAATTTATGCCCACGGTGTTCGAACAGGCGGGGCTGTAAAATACAAGTGGCAAGACGTTTCCGGTAATTCCGGATTTAAAACTAGAACAGTAAATGCAAGATTGCCTTACAGTGAATACGACACTGGTAAGATTCATTTCGGAAAAGTAACGTATGATTGAAAAATAAAAAACAAGAGTAGAAGTTCAGCTTCTACTCTTGTTTTGCATGTCAGCAAAGAACTTCGTTATTGCAGAATCATTTACTTTCTCTGAAAGGAATCGTTGTATGAAAATGAACAGCATTGTTATCAAATGTGTTCTGGCAGTTGCCGGACTACTGTTACTGTGGCAGATTGGTATTCTCACGCTCGGAAAAGAACCAGAAAAGCAGTTGTCATATGAACAGTTTGTCAGCAGAGTTAACGGTGCCATGGATCATTTGTCCCAAACGTATAAAACAATCAAGCCTACTGCTCAACACTACACCATTTATCCGGGAAATCCAGAAATGAAATGGTCGAAAAACAAGGTAGACGCGATTGATGACGACTTATCGAAAGCCTTAACAAAAGAAATATTTATAGAAGATGGGGATATCCTGACAAAAGTCGGCTTTTATTACCATCCGTGGGTATCGGAGAAGCATTATGCCAGCGTAAACAGGATCGACAGCACAACCGGCAAAAGGCTGGGGTCTGAAATGACTTTCCCTTCTGTTTACAGCAACAGCTTTACAGCCAATGGTCTATTTATTCAGGTGACAACGTTTCGAGTTTTGCCTGCCTTACCCCAACATGCCAAACTATCCGATAAAGAGATGGAAACAAAAATGATCACCAGGAATGGCGAAATTACCTCCACCCTTCAAAAATACATTCTCGATTTCATGGAATCCGCCCCTTAAACAACCAAAACAAGGACCGCCTCTATACAAAGGTGGCCCTTGTTTCGTTTTTGCGCTCCAAACTTGCCGCTACATGTTTCTCCGATACTGACCGCCGACTTCATACAAAGCGGCGCTGATCTGTCCGAGCGAAGCGACCTTCACCGTTTCCATCAGTTCGGCGAAGATGTTTTCGCCCGCCATCGCTACTTCCTGCAAGCGGCGCAACGCCTGTGGAGCTACATCGCGATGGCGCTCCTGGAACGCTCTCAGGTTGATGATTTGCTGTTCTTTTTCTTCCTCGGTCGCCCGCGCCAGTTCGATCTCGTAGTCGTCCTCGGAAGCGTTCGGATTGATGAAAGTATTCACGCCAATAATCGGCAGCTCGCCTGTGTGCTTTTTCATCTCGTAATACATCGATTCATCCTGGATTTTGCCGCGCTGGTACTGCGTCTCCATCGCTCCCAGCACGCCGCCGCGAGAACTGATCCGTTCAAATTCCTGCATCACGGACTCTTCGACCAGATCCGTCAGCTCCTCAATAATAAACGCGCCTTGCAACGGGTTTTCATTTTTCGCGAGGCCCATTTCCTTGTTGATGATCATCTGGATCGCCATAGCCCGGCGTACAGAGTTCTCTGTCGGGGTCGTAATCGCCTCGTCGTAGGCATTGGTATGCAGCGAATTGCAGTTGTCGTAAATCGCAATCAGCGCTTGCAGCGTCGTTCTGATATCGTTGAAATCCATTTCCTGTGCGTGCAAGGAGCGTCCGGATGTTTGAATGTGATATTTCAGCTTTTGGCTGCGTTCATTCCCGCCGTAGCGGTTTTTCATCACGGTTGCCCAGATGCGGCGAGCGACCCGGCCGATGACCGTATACTCGGGGTCCAGTCCATTAGAAAAGAAGAACGACAGATTCGGCGCAAAGTCATCAATGTGCATGCCTCTGCTCAAGTAATACTCCACATACGTAAACCCGTTCGCCAGCGTAAACGCCAGCTGGGTAATCGGATTCGCCCCCGCCTCCGCGATATGGTAGCCGGAAATCGACACGGAGTAGTAGTTGCGCACCTTTTGATCGATGAAATACTGCTGGATGTCGCCCATCATTCGCAGCGCAAATTCAGTCGAGAAGATACATGTGTTTTGTCCCTGATCTTCTTTCAAAATATCCGCTTGGACCGTGCCGCGAACCGTCGACAGCGTATACGCCTTGATTTGTTTGGCTTCTTCCTCGGTAGGCTGGCGCCCTTCCTTTTGGACAAACTTCTCGATCTGCTGCTCGATGGCCGTATTCATGAACATCGCCAAAATCATCGGAGCAGGACCGTTGATCGTCATCGAAACCGATGTGCTCGGCGCACACAAGTCGAAGCCGGCATACAGCTTTTTCATGTCGTCGAGCGTGCAGATGCTCACGCCGCTCGTTCCGATTTTCCCGTAAATATCCGGACGATAATCCGGATCTTCCCCATACAAGGTCACCGAGTCAAAAGCCGTACTCAGCCGCTTCGCTTCGTCATTTTGGGACAAGAAGTGAAAACGGCGGTTCGTGCGCTCAGGCGTACCTTCGCCCGCAAATTGCCGCTTCGGATCTTCTCCCTCGCGTTTGAACGGAAATACCCCAGCTGTATAAGGGAACTCGCCTGGTACGTTTTCCTTCAGCGACCATTTCAAAATCTCGCCCCAGTCATGGAAGTCCGGCACGGCTACTTTCGAAATGCGAGTACCTGACAGCGATTCGCTGAACAGCTTCGTGACGATTTCCTTGTCGCGAATGCGAGTGACAAACTGGTCCTGTCTGTACGCTTCCTTGAGCTTGGGCCAGTTGTCGAGCACTTTGCGGCATTCGGGATGCAGCTTTTCCTCGAACAGCTTGATTTGCTTGTCGAGTACCGCGATCAATTCGGTTACTGCTTCGTCCTTGGCTGCAAGCAGCGTTTCCTTGGCGCCGTGCAGCTGATACAGCTTGCGGGCGATAGCGGACTGCTCATCGGTGTACGCCTGGTATTGGCGGACCGTATTCGCAATCTCTTGCAAATAGTTGATTCTTTCTGTCGGAATCAACGAAGTTTTGTGAATTTTCACAGGAGTAGTATCCAAATTCTCAACAGACCAGTCCACATTCGTCTTTTGCACAATTTTATGCATCAGAGCAGCAAACAGCACATTTGTGCCCGGGTCGTTGAACTGGCTGGCAATCGTACCGTAAACCGGGACCTGCTCGTCAGGCAAATCGAATAGCTGATGATTGCGACGATACTGCTTCCGCACTTCCCGCAAAGCATCTTCCGAGCCTTTGCGTTCGAACTTGTTGATCGCGATCACGTCCGCAAAATCGAGCATGTCGATCTTTTCCAACTGCGATGGCGCACCAAATTCACTGGTCATGACGTACATGGAAACATCGCACACTTCCGTCACCTGCGCATCGCCCTGACCGATCCCGCTCGTCTCCACGATGATCAAGTCAAATTGTGCGGCACGCGTTACTTGAATGGCGTCTTTCAACGCCGCCGACAGCTCCATGCCTGACTTTCGCGTCGCCAAACTGCGCATGTAGACGCGTGGCGTGTTGTTGGCATTCATCCGTATCCGGTCGCCCAACAACGCTCCACCCGATTTTTGCTTGGATGGATCGACAGACAGAATCGCGACTGTTTTTTCCGGATACGTACGGATAAAGCGGCGAACAAGCTCATCGGTCAGCGAGCTTTTCCCGGCTCCACCTGTACCTGTGATCCCGAGCACCGGAATTGACTCTGGGGCTTCCAGCACGCTTGCTTGCAGCGGTTCCTTCCACTCTGGCTGATCCACCGCATACTCCGCGACAGAGATCAGTCGGGCGACAGCCTTGTGATTCTGCTCGCGCAAGCCCTTTACTTCGTCTTCCAACTGTTTGACGGTCGGAAAATCGCTGTTTCTGATCATGTCGTTGATCATGCCTTGCAAGCCCAAACGCCTGCCGTCATCCGGCGAGTAAATTTTACAGACGCCGTATTCCTCCAGCTCGCGAATCTCGCGTGGAACGATTACTCCACCGCCGCCCCCGAAGACACGGATATGCTCCGCTCCCCGCTCGCGCAAAAGATCAATCACGTATTTGAAATATTCCACATGGCCGCCCTGATAAGAGCTGATGGCAATGCCCTGCACATCCTCCTGGATGGCAGCAGTCACGATGTCATCGACCGAGCGATTGTGACCAAGATGGATCACTTCCACTCCCGATGACTGCAAAATACGGCGCATGATATTGATCGAGGCGTCGTGACCGTCATACAAGCTGGCAGCGGTCACAAAACGCACCTTGTTTTGCGGACGATACACTTCGGTTTCCATCGTTCCACTCTCCCCGAGATTCAAGTAAATGACTTAGTCGGAGACACTGATTTCACGAAGCAACAGCGTAATCTGCTTTTCGGTGAACTCCTCCAACGTATAGTGCTTGTGCAGAGCCCAGCGACGGAACACCCACATTTCGCCCAGCACCATGATATTGTCAGCCATCAGCTTGACATGCTTCTCATCAATGCGCAGCGAACCGTCGGCAATTCCTTTTTGCAGGATCTCCACAAAAATTTGGGCAATCTCTTCTTCACGTCCGAGAACGTAACGAAGCGTTTCTTTCGGCAGCGACTTCGACTCCTGATAAATGAGCAGGACGCGGTCGCTCATCTGATCCATCACGCGGATCAAGCTTTTGAGTGCGAGCTTCAAAATTTTCAAGCCTGTGCCGTTAAAATTGATCGCTTCGCGCAAACGCGTCTCCATCTCGGCATGAATCGCATCGCAAACGAGATAAAGCACGTCTTCCTTCGATTCGATGTACTCGTACAAGGTGCCGATACTGAACCCGGAAGCCCGGGCGATCTCCCTCGTCGTCGTTTTGTGAAAACCTTTATTAATGAAGAGATGAACGGCAGCTTCAATAATCTGCTCCCGGCGTTTTTCAATCAACTTCGGGTCCTTTACCAAGGACGGTATGGTTTTTCTTCTTTCGGACACAACAAATCCACCCTTCCAACCGACTGAGCGTTTAGTCAGACACTTTCAGGAAAAGAAAGGCGCAAACGCTCATTGACGATCTTTTCGCAAACAATTATACGCGAGTAAGAGCGCAAAGCCAAACCTTTCTTTTCCACAGGCCTTATCAAAAAATCTTTTTGCGTTCAGCTAGTTGGAACAATCGTGGTTGTCGGTAATGATTTCTCTATTCTTTTAGCAGGTAGTTGCTGATTACTACGCGCTGGATTTCATTAGTGCCCTCATAAATTTGCGTGATTTTCGCATCCCTCATGAAGCGCTCGACAGGGTACTCACGGGTGTAGCCGTACCCGCCAAATACTTGCACCGCTTCGGTCGTAACCTCCATCGCGATATCGCCCGCAAATACTTTGGACATGGCAGATGCTTTTCCGTAAGGCAGGCCCTGGTCTTCCAGCCATGCAGCCTGATACGTGAGCAAGCGAGCGGCTTCGATTTTGGTTGCCATGTCAGCCAGCTTGAACTGGATGGCTTGCAAGGACGCGATCGGCTTCCCGAACTGGTTGCGTTCTTTGGCATAAGCAAGGGCGTGCTCGAAAGCTCCCTGCGCGATGCCAACCGCTTGGGCAGCGATTCCGTTTCGTCCGCCGTCCAGCGTCATCATGGCGATTTTGAAGCCTTGACCTTCCTCGCCGAGCCTATTCTCTACAGGAACTCGTACATCTTCAAAATTCACCGCCAAAGTTGGCGAGGAACGAATGCCCAGCTTTTTCTCCTTTTTGCCCATCGTGAAGCCGTCCATGCCTTTTTCCACGATGAAGGCGGTAACTCCCTTGTGTTTCAGCTCAGGGCTGGTTACGGCAAAAACGATGTAAATCTCTGCTTCACCCGCATTGGTGATGAAAATTTTGCTGCCGTTCAAAATGTAGTGGTCGCCATCGCGCACAGCAGTTGTACGCATTCCTGCGGAGTCCGAGCCTGAGCCTGGCTCAGTCAAACAGTAAGCTCCCATTTTTTTGCCTTCTGCCAATGGACGCAAAAACTTTTGTTTCTGCTCTTCTGTGCCAAACTTGTAAATCGGCCAGCTTGCCAGCGATACTTGTGCGGACAAAGTCACGCCGATCGACGCATCCACACGGGAGAGTTCTTCGACTGCAATGACGTAGCTCAAGTAGTCCGCGCCAGCGCCTCCGTATTCTTCCGGCCAAGGGATGCCCGTCAAGCCAAGCTCTGCCATCTGTTCAAAAATGGATCTGTCGAAGCGCTCTTCCTCATCGCGCTCGGCTGCTGTCGGAGCCACCTGGTTTTCTGCGAAATCGCGGATCATTTTACGCATCATGTCATGTTCTTCCGTAAGCTGGAAATTCATTTTTTTCACTCCCCCATGTGTTTTCGCCTGTTTTAGTCAGCCCAGTAACCGGGCGGCACAAAAGGCTTTTATTTAGTCAGCAAGCAAATGCTTGGCGATTACGATTCGTTGAATTTCATTGGTACCCTCATAAATCTGCGTAACTTTGGCATCCCGGAACAGACGCTCAACCGGATATTCTCTGGTGTAGCCGTACCCGCCAAACACTTGTACCGCTTCTGTCGCCAGCTCCATCGCCGTATCCGTAGCGAAGCGTTTTGCCATCGATGCTTCCATGCCGCAGGCGATTCCCTGGCTGCGCAGTGATGCTGCGCGATACACCAACAGTCTCGCTGCTTCCGCTTTTGTCGCCATGTCCGCGAGCTTGAACCCGATAGCTTGTTGCTTGGCGATCGGTTGTCCGAACTGCTTGCGTTCTTTTGCGTACTCTGTCGCGTAATGGACAGCAGCCTCGGCGATCCCCAACGCTTGCGCAGCGATTCCGATTCTGCCCGTGTCCAGGTTCGCCATCGCTATGCAGAAGCCGTCTCCCTCTTGCCCCAACAGGTTGGCAGCAGGTACGCGAGCGTTGTCAAACACCAGCTCAGTCGTGTAGGAGCCGTGCAGCCCCATTTTCTTTTCCTTTTTGCCGACGATAAAGCCCGGCGTATCTTTCTCCACGATGAAAGCGGAAATTCCTTTGCTTCCCTTGCTGGCATCCGTGACCGCAAAAGTGATGTACGTATCCGCTTCGCCGCCGTTTGTAATGAACACTTTGTTGCCGTTCAGGATGTATTCATCCCCGCTTCGCACCGCTGTCGTTCTGATGCTGCTGGCATCGGACCCGGCATGCGGCTCGGTCAGGGCAAAAGCGCCGAGATATTCGCCACGGGCCAGCTTTGCCACGTACTTGCGCTTCTGCTCCTCCGTTCCGAAGTAAAGAATCGGATTCGTTCCTACAGAGGTGTGCACGGACAAAATGACTCCCACTGTCGCGCTCACTTTGGAAATCTCGTGAATCGCCAAAATGTAGGAGACAAAATCGGCTCCGGCGCCTCCCCATTCTTCAGCGATCGGTATTCCCATCAGCCCCATCTCGCCCATCTTTTTGAGAATCTGGCGGGGAAACTCATCCTTTTCCTCCATAACCGGAACAAACGGCGCAATTTCTTTTTGCGCAAAGTCGCGTACCATGCGGCGCATCATCTCTTGCTCATCGTTCAATCGAAAATCCATGTCCGTCCTACCTTTCTGCCGAATCCTTCAGTTAGTTGTACACGTAGAATCCTCGACCGGATTTTTTGCCTAGCCATCCCGCTTTTACGTATTTGCGAAGCAGCGGGCAAGGACGATATTTGGAATCGCCGAAGCCTTCGTGCAGCACCTCCATGATGTAGAGGCACGTATCAAGACCGATAAAGTCAGCCAACTGGAGCGGCCCCATCGGATGGTTCATGCCCAGCTTCATCACTTCGTCGATCGCTTCTGGCGTTGCCACGCCCTCATACACGCAATAGATCGCTTCGTTGAGCATCGGCATCAGCACCCGATTGGACACGAAGCCCGGGAAATCATTTACGCTTACTGGCACCTTGCCCATTTGCTTCGACAAATCTTCGGTCAGCTGGTATACCTCGTCTGCTGTTTGCAGCCCGCGAATAATTTCGACCAGCTTCATCACAGGTACAGGATTCATGAAATGCATCCCGATCACTTTTTCCGGCCGCTTCGTCACTGCGGCAATTTCGGTGATGGGAAGAGAGGACGTGTTGCTCGCCAAAATCGCATGCGGCGGACATACCTCATCCAGTTTGGAAAAGATCGCTGTTTTCACCGCCATATTTTCGGTGACAGCTTCTATAACAAAATCAGCATCCGCCGCGTCTGCCAAATCGGTCGACAGGACGAGCCGGGATAAGATCGCCTGTTTGTCGTCTTCGCTCAGTTTGCCTTTTTCCACGTTGCGCGACAAGTTTTTCGTGATCGTCGCCAGACCGCGCTCCACAAACGGCTGCTGCACGTCGTTCAAATAAACGCGAAAGCCTGCCTGTGCTGCTACCTGGGCAATGCCGCTGCCCATCTGCCCTGCTCCGATGACCATTATCGTTTGTACGTTCATGTAAAAGGCCCCCTACTCCACTTTAATCAGGATAGCGTCTCCCTGTGCGGCACCGCTGCAAATCGCCGCAATCCCTAGTCCGCCACCGCGTCTTTTTAACTCGTATGCGAGGTGCATGATAATTCGTGCTCCACTCGCTCCAATCGGGTGACCGAGCGCGATCGCTCCCCCGTTTACATTTACTTTCTCGTCGTCCCAACCGACGATTTTGCCGCTGGTCAAGGTCACGGCTGCAAACGCTTCGTTCACTTCAAACAAAGCGATTTCGTCCAGCGAAACCCCTGTTTTTTCGAGCAGCTTGTTGATGGCCAGCCCTGGTGTCGTTGCAATGTACGGAGCTTCTGCTCCTACGTGCGCATGTCCGAGAATCGTAGCGAGCGGCTTGATGCCCAGCTCCTCGGCCTTGGCATCGGACATCAGCACCATCGCTGCTGCTCCGTCATTAATGCCAGGCGCGTTGCCTGCCGTAATCGTTCCGTCCTTTTTGTAGACTGGCGGCAGTTTCGCCAGACCTTCCCTGGTCGTATCCGGGCGTGGTCCTTCGTCTTTTGTCACTTGCAGCTGCTCCCCTTTTTTCTGAGGAATGGAGACGGCTACGATCTCCTCGTCAAAAAGTCCGTTCTCGACCGCTCTCGCCGTTCTCTGCTGGCTGCGCAGCGCCCAATCGTCCTGCGCTTCACGCGATATTCCGTACTCTTCAGCCACGTTGCTGCCGTGAACAGCCATCGGCACCTGATCAAACGGACAAGTGAGGCCATCGTACATCATGAGATCGCGCACAGTCGCATCTCCCATTCTCATGCCATCACGCGCCGCCGGAAGCGCATAAGGCGCATTGCTCATGCTCTCCATGCCGCCAGCAACGATAATCTCCCCGTCGCCTGCGCGAATGATCTGGTCGCCCATCGTGACAGCCCGCATCCCGGAGGCGCACACCTTGTTGATCGTCTCGCTCGCCACGTCCCATGGCAGTCCGGCCTTGCGCGCTGCCTGCCGGGAAGGAACCTGGCCTGCTCCCGCCTGAATGACCATGCCCATGATCACTTCGTCGACTTGATCGTCGGAAATGCCGGAGCGCTCCAAGGCTTCCTTGATCACGATTGCACCGAGGTCTACCGCAGACAACGCTTTCAGGGAACCGCCAAACTTGCCAAACGGGGTACGTGCCGCCCCAACTATCACCGTTTTCATCGCATGCCCTCCATTCTTATGACCGAGCGTTCGTTCATTTTCTGCTATCTTCATTTTGCCGTCTTCAACCCGATTAGTCAATGAATTATTAGAAAAGTTGGGCTATGTTAAAGCTTCTGACGCCCGTGTTTGCTACCCTTATCCCGACGAAAAAAGAACAGCCTGACTTCTTTTCCTAATCAGGCTGTTCGGGGTTCCCAAAAGAACACTTCTCGTCTTCGTCGCTTGTCAGATCGCGTCCGCCAAAATCTCCGCCACATCGCGCGTTTTGACGTCGTCTTCTTTTTCCTTGGTTTTGATTCCGTCGTTCATCATGGTCAGGCAGTACGGGCAGGCGCTGGCAATCGCGGTCGGGTTGACCTCCAATGCTTGCTCGGTACGCGCCACGTTGACACGCGAGCCTTCATGCTCCTCCATCCACATGAGGCCGCCGCCTGCTCCACAGCACATGCTGTCACAGCCGCTGCGCTTCATTTCCACCACTTCGACGCCAGGGATTGCTTCCAAGATGACACGCGGCTTGTCGTAAATCTCGTTGTAGCGACCCAAATAGCAGGAATCGTGATACGTAATCCGCTCCTTGACTTCCTTCGTCGGTTTCAAGCGGCCTTCGTTCACCCACTGGGCGAGCAGCTCGGAATGGTGGTACACTTCCGCGGTCAATCCAAACTCCGGATATTCGTTTTTGAACGTGTTGTACGCGTGCGGGTCGCAGGTGACGATCTTCTTCACTTCGTAGCCTTCGAACAACGCGATGTTTTCCTGTGCCAGTTGCTGGAACAAAAATTCGTTTCCGATGCGGCGCGCCGTATCTCCCGAGTTCTTTTCCTCATTCCCCAGGATGGCGAACTTGACGCCTGCTTCGTGCATGAGCTTCACAAAAGCATGCGAGATTTTTTGGCTGCGCAGATCAAACGAGCCCATGGAGCCGACCCAGAACAAATATTCAAATTCCTCGACCTGCTTGACGGTCGGCACCTCGTATTGACCATTCAGACCTTCAATCCATTTCATCCGGTCCTTGCGGTTGATTCCCCAAGGGTTGCCCTGGCGCTCGATATTGTTCAGGGCGCGCTGCGCTTCGGCTGGCATGCTTCCTTCGGTCATCACGAGATAGCGGCGCATGTCGATGATTTTATCCACGTGCTCGTTCATCACCGGACATTGGTCTTCACAGTTGCGACAGGTTGTACAAGCCCACAGCTCCTGCTCGGTAATGACATCGCCAATCAGGTTTTTCTCGTAAATGGACGTCGCGCCCTCGGCTGTGGCTGCCACTTCCGAAGCTTGCACAGCGATCTGGTTGGCGGTCGTTTGCGAAAAAGCAAAGCTTGGCATCCACGGCGTACGCGATGTCACAGCGGCTCCCTTTTCCGTCAGATGGTCGCGCATTTTCGTAATCAAGTCCATCGGCGAGAGCATTTTTCCGGTTCCCGCTGCCGGGCACATATTCGTACAGCGCCCGCACTCTACACAGGCGTACAAGTCGATCAGCTGTGTTTGCGTGAAGTCTTCGATCTTGCCCACGCCGAACACTTCCTGTGTCTCGTCCTCGAAGTTGATGCTCGACAGCTTTCCTGGCGGATCGAGCTTTTTGAACCAGACGTTAACCGGAGCAAACAGCAAGTGAGCGTGTTTGGACTGCGGCACGTAGACGGCAAAGCCCAACAAAATGATCAGATGCGCCCACCAGAAAATATAAAAGAGAACCGCTCCGCCCGTACTTCCTACTCCGATGGCGGAAAAGGCCATTGCCAAGACAGAGGAGATCGGAGCAAAGCCAGATGCTTCATGCCCGAGCCAAATTTGCTCAAAAGCCAGGGAGAGCAATACAGTCGCCATCAGAGAGGAGATCAGCAGCAGGACAATCCCTGACTTGAAGCCGCGCTTCAGCCGTTTCAACTTCTCGATATAGCGACGGTAAAAAGCGTATCCGACAGCAGCCAAAATCAGAAAAGTGGTGATTTCCTGCATGAGCGAAAAGTATTTGTGAGCGCTGCCAAAAGGTAGCTCGAAGCCTGTCGATAGCCCTTTGATCACCAGCTCGATCGCGCCGAATTGCAGCGTGATGAATCCGTAGAACATCACGACGTGCATAATCCCGCTTTTCTTGTCCTTCAACAGCTTCTTGTGGAAAATGACGTTGTCCAGCATCAGGTTGATGCGTGCGCCAAAGTCATTTTTCACATCCGGCTTTTTGCCCAGCTTGATGAACAAATATCTGCTGTACACAACATGTCCGGCCAGATACAGCCCGTAAGCGAGCACCAGGAAAAAAGCGATCAGATTGATAAGTGCCAGCATGTTTCTACTCCCCCACTTTCACGAGTTGTCTTTACTTTCTATCTTATCAGAATCGAAAAGAAAAATGAATGACTATTCAGTCTGTAAGTTTGATTTTTTCAAACAATGCAATAATACTGACTGAACGTTCGCTCATATTACTGTAATCCGATCTTATCACAGAAGCGGGAAATGAACCATCCTGCAAATAAAATTGGCAATATTCTCACCCTCACGCTCACGAAAAAGAAACAGCTGCCCGTTCAATCAGGCAGCTGCTAACACTTTGTTTTTCACGTTTATTTGCCGGACGCTTCTTTTGCTTCTGCAGGCGTCTGTTCTTTTTTCGCTTTTTGCTCCAGACGCACATCTGCCAGCGACTTGACTTTGGTGGCCTTGATGCGCTTGTTGCGCGGCAGATCGGTCGGCTCCAGGTTGTCGACTTCATCCTGCATGAGGGCCGCGATACCGACAGCTTTGCCTTTTGCCGCTGTGCAGTATTCGCAATTTTCCTCGTCATGCTCATGGTAGGTCTTAGGCTCCGGATACGATGTGATTACGCCTTCGAAGTTGCGCAGCACCACTTTATCGGACGCTTGCGAAATAATGTAGTTCGGGCTGACCGGGATTTTTCCGCCACCGTGCGGAGCGTCCACCACAAAGGTAGGGACAGCGTAGCCGGAGGTATGGCCGCGCAGGTGTTCAATAATTTCAATCCCTTTGCTGACAGGAGCGCGGAAGTGACCGATTCCTTCAGACAGGTCGCACTGATAGATGTAGTACGGACGGACGCGAATTTTGACCAGGTCTTGCACCAGCTTTTTCATCGTGTTGGCACAGTCGTTGATTCCCGCGAGAATCACAGCCTGGTTGCCCAGCGGAACGCCCGCATTTGCCAGCATTTCGCAAGCTTGCTTCGCTTCCGGTGTAATTTCTTTTGGATGGTTGAAGTGCGTATTCAGCCATACCGGATGATACTTTTTCAGGATGTTGCACAGGTTTTCCGTAATGCGCTGCGGGAATACGACTGGCGCGCGGGTTCCGATACGGATGATTTCTACGTGCGGAATGTCGCGCAAGCTGCTGATGATGTATTCCAGAACGCGGTCGTTGATCAACAGGCCGTCTCCGCCAGAGAGAAGCACGTCACGCACTTCCGGTCTGCTGCGGATGTAATCGATACAGGCGTCGAGCTGTTTCTTCGGCACGCCCATGCCGATCTGGCCGGAGAAGCGGCGACGCGTGCAATAGCGGCAATACATGGAGCACTGGTTCGTCACAAGGAAGAGCACACGGTCTGGATAACGGTGAGTCAAACCGGGAACAGGAGAATCGGTATCCTCATGCAACGGGTCTTCCATGTCGTACTTTGTCCGAACCATTTCGGAAGACAGCGGAACGGATTGCATGCGCACCGGATCTTTTGGATCATCGACGTCCATCAACGAAGCGTAGTACGGCGTAATATTCAAAGGAATGGTTTGCGTGGAAATACGCACGCCCTCTTCCTCTTCCGGCGTCAGGTTGATTACTTGCTTCAAATCATCTACCGTTTTAATGGTGTGGGTCAGCTGCCACATCCAGTCATTCCATTTTTCTTCCGGAACATCCTTCCAAAGTTCAATCGAACGCCAGTCACGTCTTGTCGCTACTGTCATCTGTGTCACATCTCCTCTCGTCTGTAGTGAACCATCATGCGTTTCACTCGACCAAGTAAAGATGCAAGGGTCGTGCCAATCAAATCAAAAAATTTAGAAAATAGGAAATAGAGCGTTTTGTAAGCGTTTCTTTCCTTTTAAACCAATGAAAGCGCTGCCGAAATTTCGGCATTCAACAGGGCGGGATCATTCGTTGCGAAAGCTTGTATTGCAGCGTTTGCCTTGGGATGCCCAAAAGCTTCGCTGCCCGCAGTACATTGCCATCCGTCTGTTTCAGCGCGTCCCCGATGATCCGCTCTTCCAGTTCCCGCAGAATCTCGGGCAACGTACAGCCTTCCCTGTCCGCAAGCAACGAGATTGGGATTGGCTCAGGCGTTGAAGGGCTTTGCAGCATATCCGGCTGCACTCGCTCCAGCATATGCGCTGGCAAATGCTCCATCATGATCATGTCATCCTCCACCATGTTCATCGCTGCCTCCACCACATGCTCCAGTTCCCTGACGTTCCCCGGCCAGTCGTAGCGCGCGAAAAGTTGGGCCACTTCCGGGCTGATGCCGCGCACGTTCATGCCGAACACCCGGTTGAACTTGGCCAAAAAATGCTCGACCAGCAAGTCGACATCTTCTCTGCGCTCGCGCAACGGCGGCAAGGAAAAGGAGACGACGTTGATCCGGTAATACAGGTCGGTTCGCATCAAACCTCGCTCGACAAGCAGCTGCGGAGCTTCGTTGACAGCAGCGATCACCCGCACATCCACTTTGACCGACTGACTGCCGCCGATCCGCCTGATTTGCCCATCCTGTAGCACGCGCAGCATTTTTGCCTGCAAATCGAGCGGCATGCTGTTCAGTTCATCCAAAAACAGCGTTCCGCCATCCGCCAGCTCAAACAGTCCCGGCCGATCGTCTGCCCCTGTGAAGCTGCCTTTCACCGTGCCAAACAGCAGGCTTTCCAGCAATGACGCTGGCAGCGCCGCACAGTTTTGCGCGATAAACGGCTTGCTGCTGCGCAGTGACGCGTGGTGAATCGATTGCACAAACAGCTCCTTGCCAGTTCCCGTCTCGCCGTAAATCAGCACGGGTGAAGTCGTGCGCGCGGCCTTTTTCGCCCGCTCCTTCAAGTGATTCATCTGCTCGCTCTTGGTCAAAATGTCTTCGAAGTGGAAAGCAACCTCATCCGCCCCCCGTTTGGCGCGCTTTGGTTTGCTGATTTTCGCCTGCAAGTCAACCAACCGCTCCGACAGCTCTTTCAGCTTGCCGATATCTTTTGCGACCTCAACCGCTCCGACCAGCCTTTTGCCTACTCGGACCGGGAGCGTCGTGTTAATCGTCTCTACGCGCATTCCTTTCCAGTTTTTGTACGTCTGTGTCTGATCGTAGATGGCTTCTCCGTTCTCAATGACACGCAGCAGCGTGCTCGAATGCCGGTCGAGCGAAGGAAACACCTCCAATAAAGGCTTCCCCAGCACCTCTTCTGGCGTCAACCCGTCCAGTCTTGCCGCGACGTGGTTGTAGAAAATCGTGATTCCTTCCGCATCGACCACATGAATCCCTTCATCAATGGCCCCCAGTATTGCCTGCAACATTTCTACCGTATCAGACAACGGCATGCTGGCCTCCACCCCTTTCAACCTTGCTGCCAAAAAACCATCACTATGCCGAAAATTCGGCAAAATCAACATCATCCTATCGATTTCGCGCTACTTGTACCGAGAGCATGACGGTGTAAAGCAAATGTCCACATATCCATATGCAAAATGCTGTCCACGTTATCGGAACTTTGCTCAAGAGACTAAACGGCAAGAAGGCGACTGCAAATCCAAGCATCCAGTACAGCAAATAACGGGTCCTTTTGCCGCGATCTTCACGAGGGTAAAAATACATCAGAAAAAAAGCAATGATCACACTGATCAAAAGATGGAGCAAAAGCTCCGCGATTGACGGCAAGTTTTCCATGCCCGGGACATAACTGACGTCGATCAGTACAGGAAACGTACTGGTGTCGAACAAGCCGTCTCCCAGCGCGAGAAAAGCTGCCAAACCCAGACCGGCAATAAGGCCATTCACGAGTACGAACATGCTTGAACCCTCCTTCCAACTCCTGCCGCGAGTTCCTTCTATTGTACGTGCAAAAAACCGCCCTTGCAAAGAGCGGCTTATTTTCCTAACTCCATTTTCAGTTCGTGCTCGCCAGCGTACTGCTCGTTCATCCACGTTTGGTAAAAAATTTCCACCTGTACCGGGGCGTCTTCCGCATAGCGGATACGCAGCTTGCTCGTATGTGTCTCCATGGCGAACGGCCCGTACGGACTCTGGTAGGTGGAATGCGTGCTTGCCCCTTTTTCAAAGTGCTGTCTCGTCGAAACGCCACCCTGGCGCACCAGCGTAACGGCGCTGTCCGTCAGTTTGAGGGTTGTACTGACTTCTCCCGCGCCTTCCAGCTGTTCCTTATATGTCAAATACCAGGCAGATGCTTTTTGCACAAGCTTTCCTTTGTACTCATGCGTCGTTTCATCCCATTCCCCGTCGACGCGATGTCTGGCTGACAGCTTCAGTTGTACTTCTTCCATGACGCTCTCCACACTCCACGATTTCTGCTTGCTTGTCGGACAATCAATCATCCATTCATTTTACGATCATCCTTCTTGAGTTGCAACCGCTGCCTGGTCCTTTGCGTCCGCCAAAAGGAAGCGCATGGTCGCGGCAACACCAACCGCCGCGAGCAAAAGCAATCCCGCCAGGACAAGGTAGCCCATGCCTGCTCCTGTGTAGTCAATCATGACTGTAAACACGCCGATCAGCACCAAACGCATCATCATGCCGAGCGAGTTGAAAAAGCTCATTACCCGCCCCATAAACTGTTTCGGGATCACGGTCATGTAGAGAGATTGGCGGATGAGGCGAACAGAGGCATTGCTCCAGCCGTAAAACATATAGGCTCCGATCAAAGCCCAGCCGTACGGCAAGGCCACCATGACGACGATCATGACAGCGAACAGCAGCGTGTTTGCCACCATCGCAGCCAGCTGCCCCATTTTGCGTACGACCACAGAGACGAGTATACCTGCCGCTACCGCTCCCAAAGCATAGGCCATCTCCCCGAACGAGAAGACCGAGACATCTGCTTGCAAAGTTTGGCTGACGTAAACAGGCTTCAGCAAATTGCTCGCCATCACAGCGATAAATGGCATCAAGGCACATATACCGAAGACGAGAAAGCCCTTTTTCTCCTTGATGTAGCTCCAGCTTTGCCCGAACTGGCTGATCCACGATACGCCCTGGCTCAGCTTGGCCTCGCCTTCCAATGTAAACGTATATTTCATCGTGGAAAGCAGACAAAATGCAAACAAGTACGTCAGAGCATTGAACAAAACGACAGTGGAAAGTCCGAATTTGCCCAGCAACAGCCCGGAAAACGCACCTGCGAGAACGGACGCCGTCTGTCCCTCGATTTCCAGCAAACTGTTAATGTCGTTGTAATGTTTCGGTTTGAACGTCTCCTGAACCAAGGCCGATTGGGCCGGATAATGAATCTGGTACATGAAGGTGGTAACCAAGTAAATCGTGATCAGCATCCATTCCTGATACTCTCCGAAAAAGCCCCAGACAGCCAAAACTCCCAACACGCCAAAACCGATCAAGTTTTCTACGAGCAGCATTTTTTTGCGGGAATAACGATCAATCAGCGTCCCGATATAAGGCCCGATAAAAAACATCAACACAGCCGAGACGAACATGGTCGAACCCAACAGCTGGGCCGAACCTGTGGTTTCCACTAGATACCAGGCAATCCCGATCATCGTCATGCCTTGACCGAAGCCGGAAAAAAGATTGGAGAAAAACAGCTTGCGAAACTCAGCATGCGCAAAAACTTCTCTCATGGATAACAACTCCCTCGATAATGCTTCGGCAACTTTTTATTCTCTATGCCAATTTTATCTAATTTTATAAACTTAGTAAATAAAAATGTTTTTAAAGTGCAAATGAATGTCCTGCTCCTGCTCAGGGAGTGTCTTACACGTTACGTTACGCGACGCGCGAAAATTTTCTGCATCCATTCAGGTTCAGATAAGAAAAGGTGCGAGCAACGCCATAAAAAAGCCTCCGGTACTTTGTGAGTTCCGGAGGCTTGTCGTTGTATCGATTATTTTACAAAGCTGAGCAGCAATTCGCGCACGATTTTGGATGCCACGATTTGCGTCATCTCGCTGTGGTCGTACACAGGAGCCACTTCCACCAGGTCGCAGCCAATCACATTGGCGCCATTTTGCGCCATGAAGTGAATCGTGTCCAGCAGCTCGCGGGAAGTGATGCCGCCTGCTTCTGTTGTGCCTGTGCCAGGTGCGTGCGCAGGGTCGAGAACATCGATGTCGATGCTCAGATAGATCGGACGGTTGCCGATCGTCGGCAGCACTTGCTTCACAGGCTCCAAAACATCGTACTTGTACAGGTGCATGTTTTCTTTTGCCCACTCAAACTCTTCTCTCATTCCGCTGCGAATCCCGAACGAGTAGACGTTTTTGCCGCCAATCAGGTTGCACACCTTTTTGATTGGCGTGGAGTGGGAATACTGGTATCCTTCGTAGTTGTCGCGCAGGTCGGTATGCGCGTCAAAGTGGAATACCACCATGTCCTTGTACTTTTCGTATACAGCTTGGAATACCGGCCAGGAAACGAGATGCTCGCCGCCCAGTCCCAGAGGGAATTTGCCGTCTTCCAACACTTTTGCCACGAAGGTGCGAATCGCATCAAGGCTGCCTTCCACGTTGCCAAAAGGAAGCGGAATATCGCCAGCATCAAAATACTTGATGTCTTCGAGCAGTCTGTCCAAATACGGGCTGTACTCTTCCAGACCGATCGATACTTCGCGAATGCGGGCAGGGCCGAAACGGGAACCTGGGCGGAAGCTGACCGTCCAGTCCATCGGCATGCCGTAAATGACTGCTTGGCTTTCTTCATAGCTTCCGTGGCTGCGGATGAAGACATTGCCGGAATATGCTTCGTCAAAACGCATAAAGGTTGTCCTCCTCCGATTAGTCGCGGGTCAGCTCAGCCACAAAGTTAGGCAGTTTGAAAGCAGCGTGGTGAACTTCCGCATTGTAGTATTTGGTGCCCAGATCTTTGATTTTTGCAGGATCTACTTCCAGCGGATCATGTTGTTTGGAAGCGATGGTGAAGCTCCACAGACCGGATGGATAAGTAGGGATGCTGCAAGTGTACAGACGGGTTACCGGGAAGATCGATTTCAGGTCTTTGAACACGCGCTTGATCAGATCGCGGTTGAACCATGGAGATTCTGTTTGCGCAACCATGATGCCGTCTGGTTTCAACGCATCGTGAATGCCTTGGTAGAAGCCTTTTTCAAACAGACCTACCGCTGGGCCAACTGGCTCTGTAGAGTCAACCATGATCACATCGTATTCGCCTTTGTGGTCATGAATATGTTTGATGCCATCGATTACTTGCACATCGACACGCGGGTTGCCTGTCAGTGCGCTCGCAATTTCCGGGAAATATTTTTTGCAGGATTCAATTACGCCACCGTCGATTTCAGCCAGAACTGCTTTTTCCACAGCTGCATGCTTCACGATCTCACGGATTGCCCCACCGTCGCCGCCACCGACAACCAGAACCTTTTTCGGGTTTGGATGCGTATTGAGAGCGATGTGAGAAATCATTTCGTGGTATACAAACTCATCGACATCGGTGGTCATAACCATGCCATCGAGTACTAACATGCGACCAAACTGCTTGGTAGTAATGACATCGATTTGTTGAAACTCGGATTTCTCACTGTATAGGGTATCAGTAATTTTCGTTGTTATCCCGTGATTTTCCGTTTGTTTTTCGGTGTACCACAATTCCATATTCATGGTTATGTAACCTCCTTCAATTAACCGCATGAAAATACAATATAACAAGAAAATTATAGTAGCTGCCAATCAAAAAGCAAGTTTTTTTTCTGGACAGGCCAAAAACCCGTCCTCGCGCTCGTTTTTCATGCGACAGGCAAGTTTATCCAGTACACAGCTGACCCATACTAGAAGTATCATTTGTGTCCCTTAGTATGTCCCGTTTTTTGTGGAAACGTCGCGCTGTTTTTTTATGTCAGAGGACGTGGCTGCTTTTGCTGCTCAGAGCGGATTTTGCAAAAAAACTCGGCAAGGGTTATGGCGGTGGAGGTGTCGTTTTCGCTTGTCAAACAGCTATTTCGTTTCTGTGAAAAGACGCGGCGGGGGCTTGACGGCAGATGTGGCGCTTTCGCTTGTCAAACAACCGTCCCCGTTTCTGCGAAAAACGTCTTTTGGGACGTAAAACGCTTGCGACCAACGCTTTTCTCCCCCAAAGAGCGGGGAGACTGTCACGACTATTTTGTTCGTTCAAACAATAGAAAGGAGGAGAGGCAAAATGGAAGTCATTCGTGAGCCTTCCCTGTTGCGTTATCTTCGCTGGGCCAAGAAATTTGTAAAATTTTCCATACTCAGCCTTTTATGCTTATCTTTTGCCATCTTGCTCTTGATCTTGTACTTGCGCTCGCAACCGCTTCCTGAAACATTCGTCAAGCAGACGACAACGATTTACGCAGCTACCGGAGACGTGCTGGACACGATGCACCGGGGGGAAAATCGCATTTCCGTGCCCATTCAGGAAATATCGCCTGCCCTCATCAACGCAACGATCGCGATCGAGGATCGTTCATTTCGGGAGCATTACGGCTTTGACTGGAAACGGCTGGCCATGGCTGCCTACGTCGATGTGATCAACATGGACATGCGCCAAGGAGCCAGTACGATTACCCAGCAGCTGGCACGAAATCTGTATTTAAGCCTGGATAAAACATGGGAGCGAAAAATCAAGGAAGCCTTGCTCGCGATTCAACTGGAGCTGAATTACAGCAAAGATGAAATTTTGGAAATGTACATGAACCAGATTTACTATGGTCATTCTGCCTACGGAGTTCAGGCTGCCGCCCAAACGTATTTCGGCAAGGACGCCAAAAACTTGTCTCTGGCGGAAAGCGCCATGCTGGCCGGGATTCCCAAAGGACCGACCTACTACTCTCCTTTCGTTGATTTTGAGCGGGCAAAATCGCGGCAAAAGCTGATTCTCGAAGCCATGGAGCGCGATGGCATGCTCACGACAAAAGAAGTAGAAACGGCTTATGCGGAACCAATCAAACTAAAGGAGCGCGCTACGGAAAACGTAACCGAACAAGCGCCTTACTTCCGTGATTACATCGCGAGTCTGGTCAAAAACAAGTACGGCATCGATGAAGAAAAATTCATCCATGGCGGTTTGAAAATCCACACCACGCTTGATCCGGTGATGCAAAAAAAGGCAGAGGAAATCATCGCATCCACACTGCCGAAAGACAATCCGAATTTGCAGGTCGCATTGGTCGCCATGGACCCTGCTACCGGGTACATCAAAGCGATGGTGGGCGGACGCGACTATAAAACAAGCCAGTACAATCGCGTGCTGGGCAAAAGACAGCCCGGCTCCTCCTTCAAGCCGATCATGTATTTGGCGGCCTTGCAAAACGGCTACACGCCGCTGACGATGATGAAAAGCGAGCCGACGGTCTTCACCTATGACCATAACAAACAATATATCCCGAGCAATTTCGGCGGACGATATGCGAACGCGATGATCAACATGCGCGATGCGATCAAGACTTCTGACAACATTTACGCGGTCAAAACGATTGATTTTCTCAGCCCGCAAAAAGTCGTCGAGCAGGCGAAAAGCTTGGGAATCAGCAGTCCCTTGCAAGCTGTGCCTTCTCTCGCCCTCGGCACTTCCCCCGTCTCACCTCTGGAGTTGAATGCAGCCTACGCGGCTATCGTCAACAAAGGAGAAGCGGTTGAGCCAATCGCGATTACATCGATTGAAGACAGCGAAGGAAACGTTTTGGTGCAAGAAACTACGCAGAAAACACGGGTGGCCGATCCTGTCGCCTCTGCTCTGTTGGTGAATATGATGCAAGGTGTGTTTGAACGCGGCGGAACCGGATTCCGCGTCGCCAATGAATTGAATCGGCCAGTTGCCGGAAAGACGGGGTCGACCGACTATGACGCTTGGCTAAGCGGTTTTACCCCTCAGTTAGTCTCCACGGTGTGGGTAGGCTACGACAAAAATCAAAAGGTGGACGATGTAAAGGAAGGGTATTTGTCCAAAAAAGTGTGGGCGAGCTTTATGGAGAGCGCACTGAAAGGACAGCCTCCCGCCCTCTTTGATATGCCCGCCGGAGTGGTTTCCGTCTACATCGATCCAGCGTCAGGAAAGTTGGCTACCGAACATTGCCCGACTCCACAGCTGTTTTACTTTGCCAGTGGCACGGAGCCACAAGATTACTGTACAGATCATCTGCCTCCCAACCAAACACCTACGCCGCTGCCTGCGCCCGACTCTTCGACGTTCTGGCAACGGATGGGCAGCTGGTGGAAGCCGGATCAATAACTGATAACGAAAAAAGGACGCGCTCGCAAAGAGTACGTCCTTTTTTTGTTTCATCATTTCAATGCCTGGCTCATCACTTTAATGATTGGCTGTCTCCGCCGCCTACGATGCCATCTCCGTCGGTGAAGACATGGTCGTTGACGATACTAATCATCCCGGCCTGATCGAGCTGTTCCAATACTTCAAACAAGCTTTCCCGCTTGCCTGCCGGGAGCTTGCGGATAAAGTTGTTGATTTCAGCAGGTTCCACATGCGTCCGAAAATGAACCCCGCCGTGTTTCACAAAATGATCCTGGGATTGCTCCTGTTCACGCGGATCTTCATTCATGAGTACCGCCCCTTCCGTCAGACAGTTTGGGTCGAGCCTCTTTAGTGTGCCGCTATCAGCGCAAACCATGACCAGTAAAAAAATCTTCTATCGGCAATCACCGGATCATCATGTTCACAATTTGCCTGAACGCAAACAGGGAAAGAGTGACGGCTCTTTCCCTGTTTGTTGACCCAGTGTACATGTACACAGATATGGAAATAAGTTTACCTGACTTCAATTCTGGTAACAATTGATTTCACAATTTGTTCACAGACCGTTCACGATTTCCAGCTTTAGGACAAATTTTGTTTTAATTCCTCCGTGGAATTATCGAACATGGCTGCATTATTTTCGATCAGCAATTTTTTCAAAGCAGCTTTTTCTTTGTCGCCAAGCTCGGTCAACATGATCCGGCGCTTCATGGAATAGTCCATACGATTCACATGATCCGCCAAAATTTTGTAGCCGCGGCGCGCTTCCCGATCGATTTCCATGTAACAAGCAGTCGCCCCTGCGTAATACGGGCCATTTTCATTGCGGTCAACGGTTACCCACACCACCCAGTACGGCTTGCCGTTCGGTACTTCTTCTTTGTTCATCGTCCATTTGATGCCTTTTTCAATCGAGCTTTTTGCATGCAGCGCACCCATGTCGATGTAGGCTTCATCTCCATCGATGATAACGGACGATACAGCTCCCAGATCGAGTACCCCTTGGCCGAATCCGCCATGAACGTCCGTTTTGCCGCTCATGATGGTAAAGCCGCCTTTTTTGTTATCGAAAATATCCATTTACACGCCCTCCAGACACATATTCTCCTTTCTTTATTCTACTCGGAAACCTACAGTGACGCAATTTGCCCATGTGCCCGGTTATTTTTTTGCTTCGCGCTACTCTGCTTCTTCCTCAAGTGGCTCCCCGTCCTCGGTCGGCTTTTTACGATATCGCTTCATGAGCTTGTCAAACAGCCACATGATCAAAGTCAGCAGCAACGCAGAGTGAATCGCCATCGCTGCCTTGATGATCAGGAGCGATCCCAGCATCGTATCGGAAGGCACGGCAATCATGTAGTACAAAAAACAGCCAAGAAACGCTGCGCCGAACGTCAACCATCCCCGAAATCCGTAAACCGCCCGCAGGTAGCCTGTTACAAGCAACCCGATAATCGGTCCGCCCAACTCAATCGAGTACATAAACGGGCCGAGGAGCAGCCAGATAAACAGATTGTCCATATTTTCGTCCTTCCTGCCTTAGACGCTTTCGGCGCTCTATTGGAAGTCTTGATCAAGCGATTTTATGGATTCACAAATCCAGACTTCCGTCTATTTATTCATTCATCTATTCATGTATCCCATTTTCAGCTTTCCTCCGGCGCTTCGTTTAGGCCATTTCCGTCCAGGCGATACCGCCTGCCGCTTTCCCCATCTTCTTGTGAATCCTCGGACGAAAAGCGCTTGATGAAAAGCTTCGTCGCTGGCTCGTTTGAAGCTGGCGTTGGAGGTTCAAATTCCAGTTCTTCTTGATCGAGCACATGGATTACGACGATATTGCCATGGTATTCAATCGACAAATCATCCACCACTTCTTTTGCATTCGCATCGAGCTTGATCGACTTTCCATTTTTCAGCAACGTCAACTCTGGAAAGGTCCCGTCTTCCTTGGAAATAATGTAGTACAAATACTTGGCGCTTTTGCCCCCGAGCTGGTTGCGTAGACCAGGCTGAACTTCCTCGTTGCCCTTCAGCAATTGCGTCACTTGTTTCATGACTTCCGGATTGGCAGGCAGCTTGGCATGTTCGCCAGCTACATAGTACCTTTTTTTCATATCCTTTTGAGCATAGTTCGCGCTGATGTACGGAACGGTGCCATCTCCAAGACCATTGTCGTAATAAGGGACCCATTCATTGTGGTACGCATCAAAGTAGTAGCCGAGAAACGTAGTTTGACCCGTACCAACAATCGCATACTGAGGTACATTGATCGTCTTTTTGTCCCACTTTTCATGGAGTGCTCCTCCCTGCTTGACCAGCGGAGTGTAGTCGAGACGAATTTTTTTATCTTGCAAAAAGTCTTGATAGCTGTAAGGTTCGTTGCGATTTTTCTTCAAGAAACCCACCGTTTCAAAATACTTTTTGGAAGGCAGCAGTTCATAAACAGCCGGTGCGTATTCCGAGATGATTTTTCCTGTCTCTTCATCCAGCCATGGGATGGAAAAGTTGTACCCGTATTTGATTGCCTGATACGCTCGCGGAGATCCGAGAAATGGCGTTCCCATGTAGACAATGCGCTTGACTTTTGACTGGTACGACACATTTGAGAGCAACGTTTCCCTCGTAAGCAAACCACCCATGCTGTGCGCGACCAGCTGAACTTGCCTCGCCCCCGATCGTTCCAGCGCAGTATCTATTTTTTGTTTGAGGAAAGCTGCGTTTTTCGTGCTGCTGTATCGCCAGTCATACGGCATCGCAAAGATAGTCTTGTGCTTTTTGTAGCCAGCTCTCTCCAATTCTTTGACCATGCTGTAATACTGTTCGGTCATGTCACGCACAGGGCTCAGCGGAGAGTAAGAGAGATACTCAATCGCGCTGAATCCTTCATCGTCAGGTTCCGGATAGATGGATGCTCCCGCCTGCCGTGGGCGCACTTCTACGCTGTTTGTTGTCGTCGGCTCCAACGACAGCAAGCGCCGATGTCTGGGGTCATTGATTCCGACCAAACTGTCTCCAAGACCAAGCCATATTTCCGAAGCTTGACCGCCCTCCTCGGCCATGAGGCGTGACCCGCCAATTCCCGGAATCAATATGACCGGAATGGTCTTTGCTGCTATCTCCAGCTTGTAAGAATTAGGCGTGAAACCGGATCGCTTGCTCGCCATGACTTTAATGATGTAGTTGCCCGGATCGACGTTCATGATGATTTGTTCGTTGGCATTCCTCGGCTTCTCTGATCGGGACAATACCTTCCCCTGCTCGTCCTGTACATACAAGTCGATGTCCATCCCGGCCGGAATTTCTTTGAGATCAATGGTAAAAGTCGAGGCAAGCGAGAACGAGTAGCGATAATAATCGACGTCCGTACTGGCGTGCAAATTTCCGTCCACAGAAGCTGTAAAATTGGCTGGCAGCTCGTACGCTTCTTCGAGCGTATTGTTCGGCTCGTACTCGTCCACTTTTGCTTCTGTCTGATCAGCCAGAAAATCCACCCGCAGTCGATAGTAAAAATCTTTATGGTGAGACTCCATATGTCCTTTTACCATGACATAGTACCACTGGTCTTTTTCCAGGCCGATTCCTTCCACACTTTCATCGTGCTCTCCCGCAAGCTCAGAACGCCCCAGCTCGTTATGCTCATTGTCAAATACGTATACGTGATAGTCCTGGCCCGGAGGAACCTCACGCAAGGAAACATTCATTCGTCCATGCTTCGTGCCTTTTACTTTCCAGTAATCGACGTCGCCTGCTGTGCCAATTTTCCCCCTGCTATCCTTGGCGTCAAACAGCCAATCCGCTTTTTCCTTGGTATTGTTAGGCTCCAGTTCAAAAATCACTTCTCTGCTGCGCAATTCGGCTTCTTGTGGCTTGCCGCTTTCGGCAAAATCTTTGTAAAACGCTTGTGCCAACTCATCCAGTGACCTATCAGAAACGTCTGTGTCCGGCTCCTCTATCTCTGACTCATCCGGTTCTCCAGTCTGGTGCATCTCAGCTTCTTCTGACGCGGGGATTAACTCCAGCAGGTCTTTCCCGTCCTCAACGTACCTGTCCCAAGGTGCACGCCTCACCTCCAACGCAGCCTCATAAGATACATCTAGATCAGCCAAATCCAGTTGCCAGCTTGCCAACAACTCTTCGTCGTCCCGATCTGTCAGACTGATGATCAGCGGGCGATTGCCAGCAGGCTTAACAACAGCGGAAATGCGATCATCGTTGCGGAAGGCCCGGCTTTTTCGCTCCCCTTCCTGAACGACAGCCAGCTCGACCTGCTCTGAAGCTGCTGACAATTGCGCCTGAAAGTGTATCTCTCCCTCTTCCACCCAAGCCCACGCCGTTTCAACGAATAAACGATGCTCTTTTGCCCACCCGGTTCCGCCAGCATTCACCCAGCATATCGCAAGCATAATCAACAAATAGAACAGGCGCTTGGCCGTTGTCATCATCGTGATCCCCCTTGTCTTCTTTCTACTTCAAACAGTAAAAAAAGACAGATAAGGGCTGCAAATATATTTACTGAGTGCTGTGGTTGCGGACACCTTGGCGTTCCCAAGCGTTGGCAATGATTCGGAAAGGCACCCGGTAATCTGCATGCTCATGACCTTGCCCTGTCGTTTTGTTCCAGTAGGAAAAACCTTTGTTCACCCCAAACCGGAACTGAACCTGGTAGTAAACCGCATAAGAAGCCCCTTTTTCAAATCCGTACTGCTTGTCTCCCATCAAAGGAGTATCTACCCCTGTCTCACGCTGCCCCAACTTGGCAACCGCATAGGAAGGACCGCCCCATCGCTGGCTGGAAATAGCGCGCAAATCGAGCAAAGACTGCAATGACGTCTGCCTCCGTCCAGTCTCAGATATCCACGCCTTGGCCGAGGCGATGAGGGGAAACTGTCCGCTGACCGGGTGACGATGTCGATCCTGCAGCTCCACGCGCGCCAAGATCCGCTCTCCAGCGTAAAAATCGAGAGGTGTACTGTCCGGATAGCGGTCACGCCCGTGGTACTCAGCCCATTCGGCTGTATGAAGGACAGAGCTTGTCGCATTCGGTTCAAACACTTCAAAAAGCCGCTCTCCGCCTTTGACCGTGATCGTATAACGGCCTGTCATGGTGCTGCCGGCTTGTTGTGCCTCGCACGTCTCGTTGTCATCCTCGTCTTTGGTGCACACGTCATAGCTCAAGGCAAAGTCAATTTTATAGTTCATCGTGATGACAAAACCGTTAATTTCCGCTTTGTATTTCTGATTTTGCAATACTTGTCTCCATGTCGTTTGAGTCGGAACGGTCGTCCCTGTATAAACAAACTCCCCACCCATGGAAGTGCTGGCAACCTGCCATTGTTCAGGTACGCCGGGTCCCGTTACTTGCAAGTCCAACGTGGCTGGTGTGTAGACAGCCAAACTTTTTGCATCGGCGATCCAGCCCGGATTTGCTGTCACTTTGACGTTCTTGATCTCCTCTCCACTGACCGACTGTTCAAGCTGTTGCGCGTAATCCGTTATTTTTTGATTGATTTGCTGCTGTGTCTTTTGATAGCCTTCATTGATTTTCGTGTGATCAATCACGACGCGAATTTTGGCTGGCTCTCTCTCCCATACGCCATCTGCATGCACCGGAAGCTTTTGCAATTGGCGTCCATCGCTGTCGTAAATCTCCAGTCCAATCTCCCCGCCTTCGTAATCCTCTCCGCCTCCCGGGGGCTGCGGAATGTTTCCTCCGACGATTTTTACAGGCCATTTTGCCCGGTTGTCTGCCCAGTTCGTTTCATTTTCCGGCTGATTTTGGGCCGGGTTCAAATGGGCAATAAAATCCTCGGATTTTTGCGGGTATTGCGTTGGAACCTTGATCGTACGCACCTCGCCCGGCTTAAATCCGTCTACATCGAGCATCGTTTCTTTTGCCGAGCTGTCCCATCTCACTGCCAGCTTTGTATCATGCTTGAGTTTGCCTGCATTTTTAATTTGAAACGTAATGACGCCTGTTGTCCCAGCTGCTTGCGGCTGTTTGGGAGCAATCGCGAAACTCTCTTTGAGAATGAGCAAATTTTCCTTGTCGGTCGTATCCGCTCCTTCAATCTCAATGAAAATATAACCGTCACACGTCTCGTTGGACTCGCCATAAAACGCCACCATGTACAAACCTGGCAACACTTCGTCTGTCACATCATCATCCGGGAGACGTATCCAGTGACTTTCAACCGGAAGCTTATCAGAAGGCAAGCTCCGGCCGTCCCGCGAAAACTTCCACTCCAAAGAAACCGGGTCCAGCCATTGCGTGTTCATTTTCGTGTCCTCGGATGTAAACAACATCAGATCGTACCGCTTGTCAGGAAAATCAGACGCTTGAAGCCGAATGGTTTCCCCGCGCTGTATCGGCCTTGTCCATGCCTCTTGACCAGAGAGCGTTTCCATACTGATCAGCATTTTGTAACATCTGCCATAGCCTTGAACAGTAAAGACAAATTCACGGATGCATCCGGTTTCGGAAATGAAAACCAGTTTGATTTGCTCTCCCACTTCGATGTCTTCGGGCAGCACAACGGCTTGCTGCTCACTCGCCCCTAGTTTTTGGCCGAGCAGCTTTCTCTCATTGTTTCTCTCCACATACCAGGTTCCCGAGCTGCTGGCAGCCACTCGCATGTGAGTCTGGTATCCTTCTGGCGTCAGCGTAAAGTTTTCCTTGTAAAACGGAATGAATTTGAAATCAGAAAAGCTCTCCCCGCCCGGCGGGAACTGCGAAGGTTGCTCCCCGTATCTTTTGAAACGTATTCGTTCCTGTTCAGCGATTGAGCAGCTGATATCGCGAATTTTGATCGTAATTTGCCAATCGCACTCCGGCCTGTCTCTCCAGAGTGCCTGATTATAGTTCAGTTTCACGCGATATGTTTTTCCCTTGTCCAAAGTCACACCCTCGCCAACCTCATCTGTATAGGGAAGCCGAAATGTATCGGAATTATAAGTAACCCATCCTGCGCGGTCGCCCTTGTCTCGCCTGGGCAATGTCTCGACAGTCCCGTCAGGCTTTGTCACATCCCATAAAATGGACGCCGGGTTGACTTCTCCGGCTGCGTCCCGATAAGTGGACTTGAACCTGATCTCCTCTCCCGGAGACAATTCAATGGTTGCACCGCTTGACAGCACTTTGCCGTTCACCATAACGATTGGGCATTGATCGACTCCCTGGCCCCCTCTTTTGACGGCAATGCTTTTTTCCCAACATTCTGTTTTGTCTTCGCTCGTATAGGCAATTTTGAATGTGCCAGATTCAGGCGCTTCCGTGATGCCAACTTTGCGATTGTCGCCACTTCCCGTTTGCATAGCGACACCATTTTTCGTAAACGAACCAGGCTTTTTCGCCGTGGCGATAATCGTGGCATACTTCTCGACAGTGATAGTCTCTCCCTGATCGGCTACCCCCAGCAGCTCTCTGACTGTCTTCTCTTCTTCAATGCGCAAGTCCATCGTCGTGCGTTTGCAGCCGACAGGTTCCGGGTCAACAGGAGGCTTCGGGTCGATCGGCGACGCGTCTCCTACTGTGAATTGGTACGTGTAAGGAGTCGATACGTTGATGCTGGGCGAGCCTTGACGGGAGCGGTGATGCCTGTCGGTTATCGTCAGTGTTACCTCGTAGAGACCCGCTTCCACTGGCTTGTATTGGTAGCTGTTTGTCCATACAAATGGCTTCGGGGTGCTAGTTTCGCTTACAACAGGCACGTACCCGCTCTGATCGCGAATTTCTTCGTTGGTCACAAAGGAGTGGTAGCCTCGCCCGGTAGTTTTGTTGACAACGGACAAACTCCAAACAAGAATGCCACGGTCATAGTAAGAATAGTCCGTGGCATTCGCCGAAATGGTCACCTGTTCGTTGACCTCGTATTTGGTTTTGTTAGTGCTGACTTGTCCAGTCGGTTGAGGGGTGGTGCGGAAATGGCCTACGGATATGTAGCCATTCCCGTTTGGTTCGAGATTGTCTCCAATGGTGTAGCCGGCTCCGCCGGAGGCTGTGGCTAGTTCGGCTAGGTTGTAGGCTTGGTAGGGTTGAAAGTTAATAGCTTCAACTGCTGAGATTTTCTTACTGTATACATTTGCATTTCCGCCAAGAATATAATTAGGATTTCCACCAAGACGATTAATCCAGGCCGGGGCTTCAGTGTTATCTACAAAATACCAGCCTCTGTCTGCCTTTTTGTTTGTATCCGCAAAACCTAATACTCTGTTACTGTCGATGACTCCATTGATTTCAATTTGAGAAATAGTTGCACCAAGTTGTCCTTCAATACCAGAAATAGTAAGGATATCATATTGTCCTTCCGGTGCAAGTTCTTTATTTAAATCCACTGTTGCGACAGCAATTCCATGTAGGTTCGGTGCTGCTAGGACAAAATTCATATAAATTGTGTATAAACTGCATAAGAAAAAGAAAGACAGCACAATACGTGCTATCTTTCTTACCCTGAAAAAATGCATTATCATTACGATTACGCCTCTCTACTAATAAAATTTTTGAGTGGTTTTTTTTCTATCAAGCTCAGGTAATTTTGTGTACTGATAAATTCCTGCATCTGCTGAGTTAGCATTACTTATAACTGTAAAACTTAGGTGCTCAATGTTATCTAATGATAGATTAAACGATTGATTGTTTACAAAGCCTTCTCGTCCATTTTCCTTAGTAAAGAAAATCGCCCTAATCTTGAAATTCGCATCTCCTTTTGGAACTTTTCCAGCAATCCTTCCGTTCTGTATTTTAAGGCTTCTATGAAAATCGTCGGCTAGTTTTTCTCCTTGTTCAAATTGCCACTTATCCGTCCACAAATACCGCAAAATCTCCGCCGCATCCCCCCGCAATACGGGCAAGTCCTCCCTGAACTTGGGCTGTCCGCTTGGTGCCGCCTTCATCCAGCCCCAAGTAATCAATGCACCAGTATTGGACAAATTCGGATTTTTCTCCCCCCGAAACGGCTTCCACGCATTAAACACCAGCAGCGCCGCCTCTTCCTTCGTCAACAGCTTGTTCGGATTGACGGGCACATTCGCCAAAATGCCTGCCTTTTGTGCGCGCTCGTAGATGTCTTTGGCCCAATGGCCCGCAGCGAGTGCTGGCACAGACTCTTTTTCGCTTACTTGCCGAATCGCTACCAGACTGGCTACAAATTGCGACTGGGTCACGGTTTGCTCGGGGTGAAATTTTCCGTCCGGATACTTCCAGAGGTAGCCTTTTTGCAGGCCGTGCGAAATGGCATCTTTGGCGGGATGATTGGCATAATCAGAGGCAGGAGCGGATTTTGCCGCTGCTTCCGCTACATGTAGACGAAGAACTTCGCTTTCGCTGCCACCGTTTTGCACCACCGCGATCCCCACTAACAACAGACTTGTCCACAACGTTTTTCCAATCAGTTTCACGCCTATCCCCTCCCTATTACCAGACATTTTACCTATTTTATCCATTTATCGAAAGATCCCGCTCCAGGTGTCTTTGCAAAAAGCTTCGCAGCAACGCCTCCGGCACATCCCCCTCCAGTTTGTCGATGACCCGCTCCCCGTCTACGATAAAAACCGTGGGCGTCGCCTGCGCTCCCAAACGCATGGCTTCATCCAGCTCCCGGTCCCTCTGGATGTCCAGTCGTGCCACCCATTCCTGTGGATAATCTTTTGCCACCTTTTCAAACGTGGGCGTAAACGTTGTGCAATATCCACAACTGTTGCTGAAAACGTAGACGATCTTCGCCTCCTTCGTACCTAGCCCACCACTCCATAAAATCAACGCGCCAAGCAAAATAACGCTACCGAGCACACTCCACCACCATCCGTGCCGAACTCTCTTCATTTTCTTCGCTCCCTCCACACGGGCTAAATTGAAAACGGACTGACTATGTTTTTGTCAAAGAACGATGCCCGTATTATGCGGCGTCATTGTGAGACAAAAAAAGCCGACCCGCTTTGTGGTCGACTTGACAGACAGTTCCCTGATTTAAAAACCCGCGAAAAAAGACAAAAAAAATGACGTACCACAACTGTTGGAAGTTCGTACGCCGTGCTGGTTCGTTTATGCAAAACATTTTACATCAGTTCAATTCCGTGCCGTCTCCGTGCATCAAAGAACGCAGTTCCTCGATAAAAGCCTGTCCCTTCCGGATTTCTTCCTCGGAATAGCGCTGTTTGCTCTTAAAAGTAAAAATTTTGCCCTTCATTTCTTCGTAGGGCAAATGGTTGAAGTACAAGATAGTGGATACCAGTTCAAGAAAACGGGAGTTCTCTTCGTTCATGCGCAAGATGGCTCGCTCTCCCAAGCCAAAGTCGACCTCGTGAAACCGGAGGAAATCTCGCCCCGTTTCGTTAAGCGAGTAGCGGTACATGTGAATGGCGCCCTTGCTCTCCACCTGCTCATCCAGAAGCCCCATGTTGCACAACTCATCTACCCTGAGTGTCAGCTCTTCCGAATACGGACCGTACATGTGAAACTCGTAGCGCTCATCGAAATCCATCTCCAGATGTTTTCCTATGTACACCATTTTCTGCAATTTTTTTCGCCCGCTCACTTCGCCGACAATTTCGATCAGACGAATGATCTTGGCGTGACGATTAAGCATCCTCCATCACTCCCAGACGTTCTCGAATCTTCCGGGATAGCTCCCCCGGCAAAGCCATGACTTTATCCAATGGAAAGTACAATTTGTAGTCAAATCGGCGCTTTCCGCTAATGGCCTGTACAATCTCAGACTTCTGCGACAGTTCTACCAGCTCGCCGGAAGGCATCTGGAGCATGATCGGAATCCGCTCCTCTTCTTCTCCGGCACGGTAAAAATCATACGGAAGATCGGAGGTCGTGTCTACCTCCAAATAATACATCGGGTCGATCCCTGCCTCAATGAACTGTTCTTTCAGTTCTGCCAGCAAGCGAAAATCTCTTGGATTATATTCGACGTATTTGAAGAGATTCCTGTCCAAAAAACGGGCGCACAAATCTTTCAAAATAGCGTCTTCTTCCTTGCGCCAAAGCTGCATGTAGAACAAAATCACCGATTCATCCAGCGCCAAATAATCGGCCACTTCCACTTTTTCCGTCAAAAAAGGAAGCAGCATGACAGGCTCCTGGGAAAACTTGTACCCTGTGGCAAACAGCCATTTGGCCCGCTGAAAAATTTTGCAAAGCACAACTTCCGCGCTGCGCGTCACCGGATGGAAATATACTTGCCAATACATTTGATAGCGCGACATGATGTAGTCCTCAACCGCGTGCATGCCGCTGAACTTGAAAACAATGCCGTCCTCCTGCGGTCGCATGACTCGCAAAATGCGCTCGATCTCAAAGTTTCCGTAATTCACACCCGTGTAGTAGGCATCTCGCAGCAAATAGTCCATGCGGTCTGCGTCCAGCTGGCTGGAAATGAGGCTGACAATCAGCTTGTTGTCGTACGTTTTGTTGATCACTTCTGCCAGCTTTTTCGGGAACTCCTCATCGAAACGGCGCAAAATCCGGTTGATTTGCGTATCGCCGAGCAAGATTGCCCGCGTCCAGTCCTCGTGGTGGTACTTGAACACCTTTTCAAAGGAATGCGAAAACGGCCCATGTCCGACATCGTGGAGCAAAGCAGCACACAAGCAGAGCAGCTTTTCCTCGTACGTCAGTTGAATCCGGCCTTCAAACGTCTCCAAAATTCGCCGCATCAGCTCGTACACGCCAAGCGAATGGTTAAACCGGCTGTGCTCTCCACCGTGAAAGGTAAAAAAGCTGGTGCCCAGTTGCTTGACCCGGCGCAGACGTTGAAATTCTGGCGAGTTGATCAAGTCCCATATGAATTTGTCCCGCACATGGACATAGCGGTGGACAGGGTCTTTGAATACCTTTTCTTCATGAAGCAGCTGGGGCTGTTGCATCCTGGACACTCCCTTCCTGTTTGCGTTCTCTCTCTATATTTCTCTGCGTACAGTATCGTCTCACTCTATCATATCACACGTCTGGACGTGTTTCTTGTCACAAGCAAACTCTTAAAAGAATCTGAAGAATGTGCCTTTAGTATAGACCAATCATTGGATAAATAGGAGGATTAAAGAAAATAATCTTGAACAATGTGAGGGTCGCAACATGATGAAAAACGCTTTTCGCTTGATGTCCGCCAATCCGTTACCCGGCAGTTTGCTGCTGATTGTACTTTTGCTGCCGTTGATCGCCTCCTGGGGGCAATTCATCGAGTCAGGCTTTTGGCAAGAAACCATATCCGTAACGCTCCTGTTCTGGCCAAAATCAGCGTGGAAGCTGGCTGTTCCACTCCCTGGCTGGTTTATTTTTGCTGTCTTTACGCTCGTATACACGCTGAGCATGATTCGTCTGGCACAAAAACGCAGCCTGGTCGAAGCGTTTCTGTTCATTCTGGCCGGATTTTTGCTGGCAAAAGCGGGCGGTGCGGCATTTCAGGCAATCAGCGGCTGGTCGAAACTACAGCCAATCGGCTCACAGGAGCTGGCAGGCAAAGCAAACCTGCTCGTGTTTGCCACCTGGCACAATCCTCTGTGGGAAGAGCTGGTCTTTCGCGGCATCCCGTTGCTGTTGCTCGCTCTCCTCTATTCCCGAAAAGAGTGGCCCGGGTATGCCAAATGGCTTTACCTCATCGTTCCGTCGCTCCTGTTCGCTTGTTATCACGTGCCCGGGCATGGACTCGGCACCCTGTTTGAATCTTTTCTGATCGGAGTCCTTTGGGCCTTTGCCGCCTTGCGTTGGGGGTTAGGCGCGCCGATCGTCCTGCACATTTTTGCAGATGCCATGCTAGTCCCGACGTTGCCCCTGATGAAAAACATGCCGTTGCATGAAATTCCCTGGCTAGTAGAGTACGGCTGGCTGTTCCAGTCGCTTTCCGCTCTTTGCGCACTCTTGCTGGCCATGTCGATTCCAATGCTTTTGTTCAGCGGTTGGCGCAGAGCGAAAAGGACACAGGCATCTGAGCTATAACCGATGCCCTCCTGCTCCGCTTGCTTTTGCTTTTGCACGCTTCATAAAAAAAGCAGCGGCACGCTCTTCGCCCAATCGCGCGAGAGACTGCCGCTGCTGTTATTTCCTTACATCATTTCTGCCTCCGGACCGTACAAGTCCGGACGTTTTGCCGCTTTTTTCGCCTGCTTTTTCAATTTGCGCTGAGTCAATACCGTGTAGAAGGACGGCACGACAATCAGTGTCAAAAGCGTTGAGAACAACAGGCCGGAAATGATCGTCACCGCGAGCGGCTTGAACAGGACGTCACCGGAAATAGCCAGTGGCATGAGGCCAGCTACGGCGGTAAACGAGGTCAACAAAATCGGTCTCAATCGTGCCTCGCCTGCTGAAATGACCGCTTGCTTCAACTCTCCCCCCGCGTGGCGCGCCTCTTCGATGAACTCGATGAACACGATGCCGTTGCGCACGACGATTCCCGACAGCGAAATCACGCCCATCATCGTCATGAAGCCGAGCGGCGTTTGCGTCACGAACAATCCAATCAGACTGCCTGCGACCGCCAAGTAGACGGTACTCATCACCAGCACCGGAATCGTCAGCGAGTAAAACTGCATCGCAATCAAAATCAGGATCAGGAATACTACGATAATGGAGAGTTTGCCCATATCGATAAAGATGTCCGTCTGCTCGGAAGTTTCTCCGCCGATGTCGATGCGATAGCCTTCTGGCAAAGACATGCTGTTGAGCAAAGGCTGGATTTCCGTCATCACTTCTGTAGCCGTGCGATTTTTCACATCGGCCGAGATCGTAACGCTGCGCGACAAATCGCGGTGCGGGATCGCCTGTGTGCTGAACGTAGGCTTAACCTCCGCAAGCTGCGACAGCGGAATCAGCTCGCCGCGCGCATTGGCGATGCTGAGTCGTTGGAACAACAGCGCCGGGTCTTCGTTGCCTTTTTGCAGGAACATCTTGATGTCGACAAGCTCATCGCCCGTGTCAAACTCGCTGACGGTAATGCCTTCGCTGACCAGTCGCAACGTCGTGGACAAATCGGTGTAATTGACCAGCTTTTGCTCCATCAGCTCTTTGTTGACGACAAATTCGAGCGTGTAGCGCTCTACGCCGAAATTATCCTGCACGTCAAAAGTTCCGGAAATCCCCGCGACCTTGTCTTTGATTTGCGCAGACAGGGAACGGAGCGTTTCAATATCTTCGCCGTAGACGCGGATGACTACCGGCTTGCCGACAGGCGGCCCCGCCTCCAACTGCTTAGGCAAGACAGTCGCTTCCGGGTACAGCTTCTTGAACTCTTCTGTCCAAGGCTCCAATATGGTTTCAACCTTCGTTTCTTTCTCATTGAAATGCACGACGAGCTGACCGACAGTGATACCGCTTCCCGCATCGGTATCTCCACCAAACATCTTCGGTGCGCTGCTCCCGGCATAGGAGGCGACAGATTCAATGCCATGCTGCTTCATAGCCCAATCGGATACGCCGCGCACGACTCGGTCTGTCTCTTCCAGACTGCTTCCCACTGGCATGCGAATATCGATTAAAAATTGCGGACGGTCATCGTTCGGGAACAACTGGACAGGCGTAAGCGGAACCAAACCGTAAGCAGCCGTCCCGATCAAAACGCCAATCATCCCGGCCATAAGCGGACGCTTGAGAATTTTGGGCATCAGCTTGCCTGCGTACCAGCCTGTCAGCTGTGTCAGTTGCTTGCCCAACAGTCCAGCCGGTTTGCGATACCCTTCGACACCTGATTTTCGCCGCGTCTCGTACCACTGACGGAAAATCGGGATAATGGTCAAAGACATCACCATGGACGCGAGCATCGTCAATGAAATAATCGCGGGTACAGGGCGAATGAATTGACCTGCGTTCCCATTCAAAAACATCAGCGGAGCAAAGGAAGCAATCGTCGCCAAAGTCGCCGTTACGATGGAAATGGACACTTCCTTGGCGCCGTTGACCGCTGCTGCCAGCGGCTTTTCGCCCAACACGGACAGGCGGCGTTCGATGTTGTCATTGACCACCACAGCATCATCCACCAAAATCCCGAGCACGATGATGAGCGAGACAATCGAAATCATGTTCATCGTAATTCCCAGCGACGGCAGGAACAAAAGCCCTACTGCCAGCGAGATCGGGATCGCCAATGCCACGACGAACGAAGTGATCAGATTCAGTCCCAATGTGCAGACCAGCAAGACGGCAATCACGGCGATAATCATTTCCCGGGTAAGATCGCTGAACAGCTCATCTACGCGCTCATTTTGGCTGTAGATCGAATGTCTTTCCGCCCCAGCCGGAAGTGATTTGTCCAAAGTCAGCATCATTTCGTCCACGCGCTTTTGCAGCGATGGCACGTCGCTTCCTGTCTCCGCGTTGATGCTTACGGAGATAGATGGCTTGCCGTTGTAGTAAGACGTCGTTTTGACCGTCTCTGTCGTCATTTTTGCCTGGCCGATGTCCTTCAAATAAATCGGAAAGCCTTCCGGTGTGCGGGCAATCAACACTTTGTTCAGCTCATCGACATTTGCATTTTCGGCCAGTTTCAACTGATACGTACGTTTGTCTGTGGTCAAATCGCCGAGCGGAATTTTTTCATTTTCCTGTTTGACGGCCATCATTACCTGGCCCCACGTAATTCCGAACTGGCTGAGCTTTTGCGTATCTACCTCGATGCGAACCTCTTGCTTCGGCAAGCCTTCCACCTGGACATCTGCCACGTTCGGAATGGTCCGCAGTTGTTCTTTCCACGATTTGAACATGTCACGCATGCTGTACAGCTGCTCCTGCGTATCCGCTGTAACGGCAAACGTCTGGACAAATGTGCGATTCAAGTCGTCGTTGATAATCGGCTGTTTGGCGTCCGCTGGAAGGTCCGCCTCAGCGTCCTTTACCTTTTTGCGCAGCTCATCCCATTTTTGCTTCGGGTCAACGTCGCTTTTCGCTTCCACGATGATAAAAGAAACGCCAAGCGAAGAAGTCGAGGATACGTAGTTCAAGCCTTGAAGCTCGTTGATTTTTTCTTCCAGCTTTTTGGTAACGGTCTGCTCCACCTTTTCCGGCGAAGCTCCCGGGTAAATCGTCGTCACTGTAGCAAGGTTGACGATAATATCAGGTGACTCTTGCTTGGGAAGCTGGAAAAAGCTGAGGAAGCCAACCAGCACCACCATAATGAAAAACAGCAGGGTGATCTTGCGCTTCGCAACGATGTACTTGATCACGGCTGCTTCCCTCCTGTCGCCTCAATCGGGTCTCCGTCAAACAAACGGTCGACACCTTTGACGATCAGTTGGTCCCCCTCTTTCAGCCCGCTCTTGATTTCCAGTTTGTCGCTTGCAATCTGTCCGATTTCCACTTTTGTTTTCAGTGCCTTCCCAGCAGCATCGACAAACACATGGGCGTCGTCTTTTCCTCTGCTGATGACTGACTCTACCGGAACATAGATGCCGACCTGTCCTTTGATCGTCTTGGTCGCCTTCACCACTTGCCCGGCAAACCAGTCATGCGCAGGGTTGGCAATTTGCACTTCTACACCGATTGTTCCCGTGCTCTGATTCGTAGCGGGGAAAATTTTCGTGACTTTGCCATCCCGTTTCTGGTCGTACAAGTCCAGCGAAACGACCTCGCCTTCCTTCCAGGTAGCTATCTCGCGGTCTGGTACGGGCAGCACGACTTTTAACGTATCGATATTGCCCACTTTATAAACCGGGGTGCCGGAGCCGACCAGGTTTCCGGCGGAAGTGAGCTTGGCGATGATCGTTCCATTGATCGGGGAACGAAGCTGTGTTTTGGCCAGTGTGCTGGCGGCTGCTTCCTTGGCAATCACAGCCTGGTTGTATGTAGCGCGGCTCAGTTCCTTGTCTTCCGAACGAGCGCCCTGTGTGACCAGCGAGTACGCCTGCTGGGCATTTTGCAAATCTTTTTGCGCGATCGTCAGTCCGTTTTGAGCCGTCTCAAACTCGCTTTGCGAGATTGCTTTTTGCTGGTAGAGCTGTTCAATCCGCTTGAAATCATCCTGCATTTTTTGCAAGGCGACCGTTGCTTTTTCCACCAGCAAGCGCGCCTGAGTCACTTCCTGCTCTCTGGCTCCGTTGTTCACTTTGCTCAAAGTGGCCGCGCTCTGTTGTACCGCTGCGTTGGAGGAAGCGACCTGGAGCGAATAATCCTGGGCATTTACGCGGGCCAACACCTCTCCGGCCTTGACCTTGTCGCCTTCGTTTCTGGCCATCTCGACAAGCCGCCCGCCTACCTCAAAAGAAACGACCGCTTCTTCCAAAGGCTCCAATGTTCCGGACAGCTCGGTCACGGTTACTGCTTGCTCCTTTTTGACAGCCGCCACTACGACTTGTTTGACTTCCTTTTCCGGTGCTGCCGCAGGCTGCTGCTCACTGCATGCCGTCGTTGCGAGCAATCCAATCATCATTACAGATACAAGCCATTTTCTCATCATGACTTCCCCCGCTCCTATGTACCATCACACGATTTTGTATGTTTAGACCCTTCTGATTCCTTGCAGCAAAATTTCTGACGCATGTTCATACAATTGCTCTTCGTCGTCGATGATGGGCACATCGAGACCGACCCGATATTTAGCCATGAACGCATAAAAGAACGTCGAGATGAACATCAAGGCTGCCGTGCACGGATCAGACTTGGGCAAATGTCCCTGCTCCTGAAACTCGGTGAGCTTGTTGCCAAGCACTTCCACAGCCGTCATCGGCAGGCTGCTGAACAGCTTGACGACCTCCGGGTGATTATCCGCTTCGACGATGCAAATCATCAATATTTCTTTTCGCTCCACCAGCAAATGATAGTACGTCCTGGCATAAGTAATGAGCATCTCCTTGACGTTGGCAAACTCGCCCTGCAAGCCTTGCTCCAGTTGCTCCCGCACTTCGAGAATGTCTTTAAGAAGCTCCTCCAGTATCGCCACCTTTGTTTTGAAATGGCGAAAAATCGTCACTTCGTTGACTCCGGCCAACTCAGAAATTTTGCGGGTCGTTGCTCCTTTATAACCTTTTTGCGCCATTAACTGGCGGGCGGCAGACAAAATCCGTTCTCGTGTCTCTTGCTCCTCACCCCTCCCTCCAGAAACGTATTCGATATGGGGCTGATCCATAACGCACCTCCAAAGCCATGCAAGCAATTGCTTTCATTTTCCTGTTTTTCCACGCACATTATATCCCGATCATGCATGCATGTAAATACTTGCATGCGCTATTTGAAAAACAATTTGCTGCCGCATCATCCAAACAAAAAACAAGCTCTGCGCAAGCTTGTTTTTTTGAGAAAAAACATCCCGACGCATTCCGGGAAAGTGGGAGTGGCCGCTTCCGGCATTACCGTTTTACATGCTGTTTCACCAGAGAGCCTGGATCGAGACGAAAGTCTTCGGAGCTCTCGACCAGATCGATTTCGCAGCCCGGCCCGATCTCCACATTTTTTCCGCGAACGACCTTGGCACGCGTGTATTCCAAATAAATCTCGTCGCCTTCCACGCTATCTACAGACAAGGCCAGCGCACTGTTAAAAATGTGTTTCAACAGCTTGTTGAGCGTACTGCTCCCTGCCTTGCGAACCTCGATGTACTCCCCGCCCATTTCTTTGGCCTCACAACCGCCGTGCAAGTGAACTTCAATTCGTCCGGCATTCAGCAAGCCTCCGACTGTAAAAGCGCCTTTTGCGGAAAATACCTCCGCTTCGCAGTCACCTGTCGTCTTCAGCATCCCGCGCACTTTCACTTCTTCTCCCGTCATGCTGCCGTGAATTTTCGTGTTTCCATCGACCTTCAGCCTGGTAAAAGCCAAGTCTCCATTCACGTCGAGCTGACCGTATACTTCGATCGTGTCCAGCTCAGCCTTGCCGCTGATCGACGCGTTTCCCTCCACCTTTGCCGAAGCTCCCCGGACATTCCCTGTAATGCTGAGATGCCCTGCACAATGCAGTGTCTCGCACTCCACATCCCCTTTGATTTTGCCAAAGCCTTGGACATCCACTTTGTTATATACGCCACCCGATGCATTCACGGAACCGTGAATGACGAGATCCGGTTTGTTTTCGTTCATCGCCTTCATCCCCTATTCTGCTACATTTTTGCTTTCAACTCTTCGATACATGCAGCCAAATTCAGTCGGGACACGATTTTCACGCCGCTGTCAAAGTGTACCTCTGTAGCACCAGGCACCAGCACAAACGTCGAAATCCCCATTTTTCGCACAAAAATCAATTCGCAAGGCTTGCCCTCAAAGCTCGGATAGTGATCGCACAGCACTTGCAAAAGCCCGCCGCTCTCATCCAGACTCATTTCGCCTGTAATCAGCAGCCGATTCAGCACGTAGACGTATAACACTTGTTCAAAAGAGAACACTTCCGGCTTGCCCTGATACTTCGTATACAACTCCAATGTGTTAGCAGAAACAATGTTTTGCTCCACTAGCTCGTCATAAGTGAGCTTCGTCCCCGCCAAATGAGGAGAGAACATGTCTGCCAGCTCATCCAGAGACAGATCGTCTTTCATGTGAACGATTTTGGCGATTCTGGACATGATCTGCTCACGCGGGAAAAAAGTTTCCTGCCCCGTAAAAGTGGCGCGCCGGATGAACCAGTCCTCTGGAATCAGGTTTTTCCGTTTCCAGCGGTACAGTTGCCCGTACGATATTCCTGTCAGCTCCAGCAGCTCCTTTTTCGAGATGAGATTAGGGTCCATGTGAAGCACCTCCAAAATCAATGTAACATAACACTGTTACGTTATTCAACTGCCTATTCTTCTGTACGACAAAAAAACCGGCAGGGCGAGTCCTGCCAGCTTCGTTTTCACCTATGTTCCAACTTGCTTTTGCGCTTTGCCGTTTGAATGCCATCGACAACTGCCAGGAGATACAGCAGCTCGCTAGACAAATTCCGCCTGAATCAGCCGCTTCATATCTGCGGGCACTGGCGCTTCCACAACCAGCTCTTTTTCGAGCAAAGGATGGAAAAAGCGCAGGCTTGCCGCGTGCAGAGCCTGTCTTCGCAACAGTCCTCTCGCTCCGCCGTACATCGTGTCGCCTGCCAGCGGGTGACCGAGGTGGGCAAAATGAACCCGAATCTGATGTGTTCGCCCTGTCTCCAGCCAGACCCGGACAAGCGTCATCCCCTCAGACGCCTGCTTGACTTCGTAATGGGTAACCGCATGGTCTCCGTCATTCGTCACGCGCCGTTTGCTCGGGTGGCGCGGATCGCGGCCAATGGGCGCGTCAATCGTCCCAGTTTTCTGCGGCAGTTGCCCGCTAACCACCGCCAAGTATTCGCGGTGCAAGCCCCCTTCGCGCAGCACCCGATCAGCCAGCTGGTGACCGTAGCTGCTTTTTGCCACCAGAATCGCTCCAGATGTGTCTTTATCCAAACGGTGCACCGGATGAATGCTCGCACTCTCCCCGTTTTTCGCAAACCGCTCAGCCAGCGAATGCAACAATGTTTCGGTATGCTCCGGCTTGGTTGGGTGCACCAGCAAACCCGCGGGTTTGTTGGCAATCAACAAATGATCGTCTTCATACAAAATTTCGACCGGAACTACGTGGCTGGCAGGTGGCAACGGCTGTGCAGAAAGCTGCGAGGACCGCTCTGCCTGCTCCTGCCGATCGACTACACGAACAGCGACCACATCCCCGACCTTCACCTGACGCTGCAAAAAGGGCTGTTTACGGTTGAGCAAAATCCCCTTGCTTCTCGTCAGCCGTTGCATCATTCGTCCCGATACGCTCAGTTTTTGCCGGACAATTTGTTCGACGTTCATTCCGCTGTCTTCTTCTTTGACGATGTATTCCATCCAGTCTTTGCGACTCACGGCTAATCCCTCTGTTCCATGCTTTTTTTCCTATTGTAACAAAAGGACGCCTGCAGCGCCCCATTCCCCTCCTCCCTGCTGACGGCGACTCCAAATCCGCGCATAAAAAAACCACCATGCGATTGCACGATGGTTTTCCCGCTCGCTGTTAGCCTTTCAAATTTTCCGGGTTGAGCCCTTGCAGCTCTGGCAGGACAAACAGGCCGTCTTTGCGGATCAGAACGTCATCAAACCAGATTTCGCCGCCGCCGTACTCAGGACGCTGGATGTTCACCATATCCCAGTGAATTTGGCTGCGGTTGCCGTTATCCGCATTTTCGTAGGCACGGCCAGGCGTGAAGTGGAAGCTGCCCGCAATCTTCTCGTCGAACAAAATGTCGTTCATCGGATTCAAAATGTACGGATGCACCCCGATCGCGAACTCGCCGATATACCGCGCGCCTTCATCGGTGTCAAAAATTTGGTTGAGCTTCTCCGTGTTGTTGGAGGTCGCCTCGACGATTTTCCCGTTCTCGAATGTCAGGCTCACATTTTCAAACTTCGTGCCCATATAGCTTGTGGCAGTGTTGAATGTGATTTTGCCGTTTACAGAATCGCGCACAGGCGCGGTGAAGATTTCACCGTCCGGGATGTTGCGCAGTCCGGAGCAAATGACGTTCGGGATATCCTTGATGGAGAAACGCAAGTCCGTTCCCGGTCCGACCAAGCGTACCTTGTCTGTGCGATCCATCAATTCCTTCAGTGGGAGAAACGCTTCGTGCATCTTTTTATAGTCAAGGGAGCACACATCGAAATAAAAATCCTCGAAAGCTTCCGTCGACATATTGGCGCTTTGGGCCATCGCTGTCGTCGGGTAGTTGAGCAGCGTCCAGCGAACGTTCGTTACGAGGTAATCGTTCAACTCTTGCATGACGCTTTGGTGGGCACGGCGGCGCTCAACCGGAACATCTGCCATTTCGCTGTCATTGGACGGGCCATTGATCACGATGTACGTATCGAGATCTTTGAACATCGGCTCTTCCCATTTTGCCAAATGAGCGGCACGGTCCGCACTTGCTCCCATCATCAACTCGCGCTGGATTTGCGGGTCCAATACCCGAACAAACGGATAGGCTCCCTTGGCGTACGCTTGCTTGACCAGTTCTTTGGCCAAAGCGTGCCCCTCGCCGCGCACTTCAATCAACAGCGTCTCCTTCTCCTCCAATCGCACGGAATGGCTGAGCAAGTTCTCCGCCAGCTTGACAATTCGAGTATCCAACATGCAATCTCCCCCTTATCGCGATTCCTATAAAAAATATTTTACCGAATGGGCGAAACTTTTTCAATTACGCGCCGACTTCGTTTTCAGCTTCGTGCTTATCATATCATCGGAACAGCTCAAGCGGGTCAAAAAACGACCCGTTTGGTACAATTCCAAAAAAAGCGAAAATTTCTCTTGCCTAAAATCATTTTCGTAGAGTATCCTAGTCAACAAGAGTTTACCTGTTCAAATATTTTGAAAGACGGGAGTTGAGTTCATGGTGTCTTATGTAGTTTTTCTCGCTTAGGTGGGGCCTTTTGATAAGAGGCCGCTGCCTCTTACTGACCCTACCTATCGTTAGAAACTGCAGGATGCCTGAACCGCTTCCGTCTTTTTCCCGATCAGATTGGCGGGTGCCGATATATGGTGCGAGCCTTTGGTTTTTTGTACCCTTCTTTACAGGTGCAAAGCCTATTTGGTTCCCCGGTTTTTCGGCTTACCTACCACCCTTGTATCGTTCGATCAAGCGCAAGCGGAAAAGAGCACTGGCTCTGGCTCCGTTTGCGCTTTTTGTTGTGGAAAACATCCTATCCCTCGCTGTTCGTACGCGTGTGCCAAGTCGTGAAAAAGCCGTGCATCGGGAGGTTTAGCCAAAAAGAGCAGCCGCTTTTCTTTTTCGGAAAAAAAGCGCGGTCACGGCACCTGCCTGCAATTTGAACGGAACAATGAATGGAGGAATTTGTGTCATGCAATGGCGTGCGTGGGATTTGAACTTGAAAGTCCGCCTGTTTGGCGAACTGATCACTCATACTTTTTTCTGGATGTACTTTCCGTTTATGGCTTTGTACTTCAGTGACACATTCGGCAAAGACGTAGCCGGGCTGCTATTGATGGTGCCCCCGCTGCTCGGGATGCTGTCCAATCTGTTCGGCGGCTATTTGGCTGACCGCGTCGGGCGGCGATTTACCATGCTGCTCTCCATCTTTGCCTCGACGTCGATGTTTGCCCTGTTTGCCTTCTCGCCTTCGCCTTGGGTGGACTACATCGCTTTTATCGGCATCGGGATTGCAGGCGCGCTTTACTGGCCTGCCAGCTCTGCCATGGTTGCCGACCTGACGACAGAAGAAAACAGGCGAATTGTCTTCGCCACCTTTTACACAGCCATGAACATCGGGGTAGTAGCCGGCCCTGTCCTCGGCTCCTTCTTTTTCGTGCATTACCGTCATGAGCTGCTGCTCGCCTGTACGGTCATCGAGCTGCTGTTCGGGCTCGCGATCTTTTTCCTGATCAAAGAGACGCTGCCTGATCACATTCGCCAGGAAAAAGCCAAGGAACGCTTCTCGCTGGCCCAGCAATTCAAAAGCTACGCGGTCATTTTCCGGGATAAAGTCTTTGCCCTGTACATCGGTGCCGGGATTTTGGTCGCCATCTCCTTTATGCAGCTCGACATGTACATGGCGCTGTACATCAAAGAACACGTCTTTGACCAAACGCTGTTTGCCTGGAAAGACTGGAAGCTGACTGTCGGCGGCACGAGCGCTTTTGGCTGGCTGATGGGGTTAAACGGTCTGCTCGTCGTCCTGTTCACACTGCCAGTCACACGCTGGTTCGCACACTGGAGCGACCGCAACAGTCTCGTTGTCTCCTCGATCCTGTACGGCTTCGGCATGTTTTTCATGGCGTTTACAACAAACATTTGGCTCTTGTTCGTCTGTATGGGCGTGCTCACCTTGGGAGAGCTGATCCGCACCCCGGTGGCACAAAGCTTCATCAGCAAATATTCGCCGGAGGACGCGCGCGGACAGTACATGGGCGCTTCTTCGCTCCAATTTTCGATCGGGCGCTTTATTGCCCCGATTACAATCGGACTGTCACAATGGCTCTCGCCACTCAGCGTGTTCAGCGTGATCTTGGCGTTTACGTTGGTCAGTGCCTACTTGTACGTCGTCCTGTTCCGCATGATCCCGTCCAAAGAGACGAACTAGCCGTAATAGAAGCCCCTCTCTCGCATATAGTGATTAGTAGAAACGCTTTGCGAGGAGGGAGCAAGCATGAATCAGCCTAAGCCTAAGGCATTCGCCACTTTCCGGGAAGAGCGCGGCCGAAACTACCGCACTTCGACTTATATTCAATGGGGGCCCGCCTCCGTCACCCGCTCGCTGGGCAGTGCTCTGTTGCTCAATCCGGGGTCGGCGGCTCTTTTCCAGGCAAGGCCCGCCGCTGGCCGAAGCATCATGGGCCAGGTCACTCTCGACCCGACCATGCAGCAGTTGGTTCGCTTTACGGAAGCGATTTACCAGAACCGCCCGCTGGAAGGGAGATTTTATATATTCAACTTGTTTTCCTTGCAAAACCCGTCCGCTTCTGACGCTATCGCCTGCTTCGAGCAGCTCGTGGAGAATGGCGAAACTACATTGGAAGCACAGCTCGCTTCCAGAGAAGAACTGCGAAAGCAGCCGTGGATCATGCTCGGATGGGGTTGCTTGCAAAGAAAATCGCGGCCTCATTTTTCCGCACTAAAAGCCATGTGGCAAAAGCAAATCGCCTCGGCCAGCGTGCCTGCTTTTGGGAAACGCTGTTCCAACGGCCAGGACTACTATCATCCGTGTCCGAGGCTGCATGCCATGAAAGAGCCGCTATTGCGCGACCTGGTTGCGCTCTACCAGCAAAATGTACATACTTTGCCTTCCTCTTTCGTGTAGCAAGCTTTGCCTTATGGAAAAAGAGTCTGTCTCCCGTTCTCGCAGGGAAACAGACTCTTTTTTTCTGGACGGCTATGGCAACTCGTTGGCTTCAAAATACTCTTCCCGGTCAAAACGTCCGCGCATCCACTTGTACGTGTCATCATAGATGGCGCGCTTGACTGGGTCTGTGCTTTTTACGGAATCAAGCAATGTTTTGGAGCCGTAGTAATAGGCGTGGATGTTGTTTTTGTCCATCCCCAGCTTGTGGGCAGCGACGAGCTGGTTGTAGTAGGTCTGATAAAATTTCGGATCGTTGTACATTTTCCGATCCCCTTCGATCTCTACGCCCATGCCATACTTGTTGACCACATCCAGCACGCTTTCGATCCGGTCGAGCGGCACTGGTTTGTCACTGTAGAAATTCGGCTGCAAAAATGCGTAGTCGAAAGCCAGCGACTTCCACTCTGCCACGCCTGGCGCCCCGAAGTAAGGAATCCAGTAGAAGCGCAGAGCTTCGTTGTGAACCATGCTCGCCATGTCGCGAATAAGCGCGCGCTCTTTTGGAGCACTATCCTCGATCAATTCGTGGAACCAGTAGATGCCCTCCAGCTTCAAGTAAGCGTAGCCTTCCTTATTCCAGCGCTTTTGCAGCTCCTGGAAGTACCACTCCAACGCCGCTTTGCGGTTCAAATACGCCTGTTCTTCCCCGATGCCCGCAGGATTGAACGAAAGCGACGGCTTGTTGTCGGCGATTTTGCCAAAGTCCTTTTGATTCGCGTTCGGATACGGCAGGGCGAGCACGACGTTTTCCTGGGTCGGCGTCGTGTACAGCGTGCCGCGCAGGCGATTGTACTCCCGCATCGCCTGGTTCAGTGCGTCGAGCTGCTTGCCTGTGCCGAACAGGTCGTTCATATAGCCGCGCCATCCGTCTTTCGTGACAGGCATGTCCTGATACGGCAGGAAAAGGATCGTGTCGAACATCTGGTCACGCATGTAGCCGTCAGCCGTACGATAGCCTACCATTGGCAGAAAATCTTCCTTCGTCCACGTTCCAAGCTCTCCGTATCCCCCGGAATAAGCGAGCAGCATGTTTTCTACACGGCGTCTTGTGTTTTGTTCGCCTGTTCCTTTTGCCGGGCTTGGCGGTGGCAACAGGACCGCTCCCCCTTGCCAATCGCTTGCGCCACTCGCCCATACTTCCAGTTGGCGGGCAAAAACGAACACGGATACCGGGAACGATACCCGGACATAACGCGCGTTCACATCAGGCAAGCTCACGGACAGCGTGCGCAAGACAAGCTGAGTTTCCGCAGCAGGCACATCGTGGACAGCCCTTCCGGCGTACGACCACGCTTTGCCGTCACGGGATACTTCTACTTCCATGTATTCCGGCATCAAGATGCCAGATGTTTTTTGCTGTTTGAATGTCAAAGATACGCGTTCCAACGGCTTTGCTTCCTGAAGCGCGACCGTCACCTTGCGTCCGAACTGGCGATTGTACCCTGTCCACTCTTCGGAAGGGGCGACCAATCCGCCTACAGGCCCCGGATATTGCTTTTCCACCTGCTGAAAATACGAGTCTGGCGTTCCGAAAGTAGCTACAGATGTGAAGCTGCCCGGAGCGACATTGACGAGGTCGTCCTGCTCAGCCGGCTTGTCCGCTGCCTCCTCTTCTCCCGTTGACTGTGCTGCATCGGCACCAGTCGCTGGCGATGTCGTCTCTGTAGATGCAGATGTTTTCGGATCGGTTGTTGCATCCTTGCCCTCTTCTGTTTTCGCGCTGTTGCTGTCTGCCGCAGAAGTCGCAGGCTCCGTTCCTTTTGGCGGCTCTTCTGTTGTGACAGGCGGCTTGCCTGCGTCCTTGATTTCCACCGGAACGGTTACGGTCTTATAGCCGACTGTTACCGTCAGATTCCCTTTTCCGGGAGTCGGCCCGGCAACGAATGTTCCATCTGCCAGTACCGTGCCCAGCTCAGGGCGGTCAAAAGCAAAGATCGGAGTAAAAGGCAGCTTGTCTCCTTTTGCCTGCTTGACCTCCAACTGCTCGCTCGTCCCCGCCAGCAAGCTCAGTTGGCTCTTGCCCACCGTGAAATCAACCTGCTCAGCCTGCTGATAGCGCGCATCGAGCACGCGCTCCGCAATGACTGCCGCCTCCGCACGCGTAACAGTGCCAGCAGGATTGAACTTGCCTTGTGCCCCTTGCATCCAGCGTTGATTGCTTACTTCCTCGACTGCCGCCTTGGCGTAGTCGGCGATCTGGGCGGCGTCGCTGTACACGATATTTTGCGACGCGGCTTTGGGGAGGCCGCTGACCTTCATCAGTCTCGCCAAAATTACGGCCAGGTCTTGCCGGGTAAGCGGGTCAGCTCCGCCAAGCGTCTGATCGCTTCTGCCGTTGATCACGCCGAGGTCAGCGAGTCCGTAAACAAATGAGGCATACGGACTTTCTTTTGGCACGTCGGCAAAAACAGCCTGCTCCATCTCCGCTGGCTGAAGGCCCACCACTTTTGTCAGCAATACGGCGATATCTTGGCGCGACATCGTATTTTGCGGATAAAAGCGCCCGTCTCCCTGCCCGTTGATCAGCTGCAGCCCTGCCAGTCGCGTGACGGCTTTTTTCGCATAGCTGTTGCCCAAATCGGTAAATTCCACAGTTTCTTGCGCTGTTTTCCCGGGTTGTGCCGCCTGCTCCGGCTCGCTTTTCGCATACAGCGGCGGAACAGCCTGCACGAGCAAGGTCGACAGCAACAAACAGGCGGAGAGCACTTTGCTCCCGAATTTTCTCTTTCTCATTACAACGTTCTCCTCCAATATGCCCCTTTTACACGGCTTGCTCTGTCTACTCTGTCGGGGAAATCATCGGCTGGCGCGGCGGCTTGGGGCCAAAGAACTGATAGTAGTCCACCTTGATGTTTCCGTTGTAGAGCTTGCGCTTTTTGCTCGCCTTGCGCCCGAAGTGCTCCTCAAACAGCTCATCGGAAGTGATGACGTAAAAAGACCATGTATCCATGGCGGCAAAAGTTTTCCCCATTTCCCCGTACATCTTGCTGACCTGTTTCCACTCTCCCAAGCGCTCCCCGTACGGCGGATTGCAAATCAGATAGCCGTATTTCCGCTTCGTCCGTACATCGCGGACATCCATGCGCTGAAAATGGATCGATTCATCCACGCCCGCCTCTGCTGCATTGCGGCGTGCCACCTTCAAGATCTCATCGTCCATGTCGGTGCCGATAATCTCCAGCTTCTGATCGTATCTGGCCAAGTCATGCGTCTCAGCCCGCGCCTCTCTCCAGGCTGTTTTCGGAATGATCGGCCACGCTTCCGAGACAAATTCCCGGTTCATTCCCGGCGCGATGTTTTGTCCGATGAGCGCTGCTTCGATCGGAATCGTCCCTGAGCCGCAAAACGGGTCCATGAAGACGCGATCCGGCTTCCAGCGAGACAGCATGATCATCGCCGCCGCCATCGTTTCCTTCAACGGGGCTGTACCGATCAATTCGCGATAGCCACGCTTGTGCAAACCCGGGCCTGATGTGTCGATAGTCAGCGTCGCCACGTCTTTGAGCAGAGCCACTTCGATTTTGTACAGCGGCCCTTTTTCCTCAAACCACTCGCACTTGTACGTCTTTTTCAGACTTTCCACGACCGCTTTTTTCACGATAGCCTGGCAGTCGGGAACACTGAACAAAGTCGATTTGACTGACTTTCCTTCTACGGGAAACGTTGCATCCTCCGTGATCCAATCCGCCCATGGCAAAGCTTTTGTTTGTTCAAACAGCTCGTCAAATGTAGTCGCCTTGAACTCCCCGATTTTTAGACGCACCCGGTCGGCGGTTCGTAACCACAAATTTGTGCGGGGAATCGCAGAAATGTCTGCGGAAAACGTCACCTTCCCGTTTTCTACCTGAACCGGGCCATAGCCGAGCGCTTTTACTTCCTCAGCTACTACCGATTCCAATCCAAAAGTCGCCGTAGCGATCAATTCTACTTTTTGCATATGTAATCTCCTGTCCGTCCATATTGCTTTGGGGCTTACCCTTATACTATATTACCCGATTTGGCAATATCGTTGGTAATCTTGTGCAAAAACAATACGAAAAGACCCGTCGCCATAAAAACAACGGGCTGGGCATGCCAGCTATCCGATCTGGAAATCATAATAGAATGCAGCTTTATAGAGAAAGGAGAAATCGTCATGCCGGAATTGCCTGAAATGGAAACGTACCGCAGGCTGCTCCATGAGCAAATCTGCGGTGCGGTCATCACCTCAACAGCCGTCCAGCGGGAAAAAACCATCAATCTGCCCCCGGCACAGTTCGGACAGCTTTTGCAAAACAATCGCCTGACGCTTATCGAGCGGCGCGGCAAGCACCTCTTGTTTCACTTGCAAAGCGGCCACGTCCTGCTGCTTCACCTGATGCTGGGCGGTTTTCTCTACTTGGGTACAGCCGAGGACAAGCTCGCTCGGACTGCCCAGGTAACTGTCTTTTTGGGAGAACGAGTGCTGTATTTTCACGGATTGCGGCTCGGTTACTTGCACCTGCTCACTCCCGATCAGATCGACGAAAAGCTGGCCCCGCTCGGCCCAGAACCGCTCAACCCGGAGTTCACGCTGACCCACTTTGAAAAGCTGCTGGAAGAAAAGCGCGGAGTTTTAAAAACAGCCATGGTCGACCAACACTGGATCGCAGGCATCGGCAACTGCTATTCCGACGAAATTTGCTTTCACGCGCGCATACTGCCTACGCGCCGCATCCCCGAACTGACTGCGCCAGAGCGAGCCACTCTCTATCATTCCATGCAGGAAGTGCTTGCAGAAGCGATTCGTTTTGGCGGTTACATGGAACAGCCGTTGTATCGCACCGACGAGTTGACAGGCGGGTTCGACGAGCGTTGCCAAGTGTACGATCGCGGCGGAGAGCCATGCCTGCGTTGCGGACAGCCAATCGTAAAAGACGAGCTATCCTCGCGAAAAGTTTTTTTCTGCACTCATTGCCAGCAATAAGCAAATCAGCGATTGCGGAATCCGATCAAGCTGTTGTTATTCTTGCGCCGTCTCCATCTGCTTGACCATGTACACCTGCTCGGTTTCCGATGGCCCAAAGCCTGCCGACTCCAAAATTTCCAGCAGCAAGCCTTCAGAGGCGCGCAAGTTGAAGGTCGACCGCTTGCAGTCCGATGCGTATGGCGCGTACACGCGGGCGAGAGCGGCGCTCAAAATGTTGCGGGCATCGCTGTGGCCCGGCTGAGCCACACATTGGCGCAAAACGATGTTGCTCACTTGTCCCGCTTCATTTACCATGCTTTTGTACAAGGCGTACCCGACCGCCTGCCCCGCTCCGTCTTCGACCATTACTGCCTGTGCGTCTCGCAAGCTTTGCCATTGATTTTGCCAGGCGACATCTCCGTCGTAGAACGGCAGCGCAGTCACTTCCTGAGTGACAATCGGCCTGATCCGATACTCTGGCTTGGTCGACCCACCGAATGCATGCTCAGGCAGCGGGCCGATTCGTTGCCAGAACAAGAGGCGGTCAACCACCTCGTACCCTTTTTGCTCATACAGGGCTATCGCCTTGCTGTTTTGGCTCATCGCCTCCAAGGTAGCCACCTGCACGCCAGCTTCCTTGTACAGCTCAAGCGTCGCATCAATCAACTGCCGCCCCACTCCTTGACGGCGATATTCGGTAGCGACGCCTGTCCCGCCGTTCCAGGCGACTTTTTTCCCGCCGATCGTTCTCAGTCCGCTTGCCACCAGGCCAATCGGCTCTTCTCCATCAAACGCGACGACAGACAAGCCCATGACATACCCTTCGTTCCCCAAACGCTGCACCAGCATCTCTTCCGTCATCACAATCGAAACGAAATAACCTTCAAAACCTCTGTTCCAAGCTTTTGTCACCTCGGCAAACGTACAGTCGCTCATTCGCTTGATGGTAATCATGCCATCACCTTCCATGATTTTTTCGATAAAATTATTTTAATAGAAAATGACTAAAAATTCAATCTTTTACACGCGACACAACATCTCTTTTTGTCACTCCCGCTTCGCACATGGTAAGATGGAAAAAATCACTTACCGGGGAGGTTCCTATGCGCAAACAGCTTACTGTCGGTTCTTTGATCGCCGGACGCTCTCCCGTACAGCAACCTGTCTACACTCCTGTTCACACCAACTTGCCTGAGTTGGGCAAACAAGCAGACAGCCGGGTTTTTGCCAAGCCAAACAAGCAAAACAGACCAATCCCGACGGCAAAAGCACGACACAAGCAGGTGCAGATCAAGCAAAACTCTCGAACATTCACAATCGGGCAAGCTCCCTGTCAGACGCTGCTGCAAGCCGCACAGACGCAGGGACAATCGCTCTCATACAAATGCCAGCAAGGGTATTGCGGAAAATGCAGCGTCCTGGTCGTATCAGGCAACGACTTGCTCACCGCTCCGACCCGGCAGGAACACGAGAAGCTGGACAAAAAGCTCGCGGCAGGCTATCGGCTCGCTTGTCAAAGTGCATTTCGCTCTCCTACTTCAGAGTAAAAGGTGGCCACTGACTGCATGAACTCTACACGCATCCTACTTTTCGCAGGCGGAAATCTGGGTGACTGGGCCATCCGTTACATACGCGAAGGCGACTGGCTCGTAGGCGTGGATCGCGGCGCGCTGTTTCTCGTTCGCAACGGCCTGTCGCCACGCTTGTCAATCGGCGACTTCGATTCGGTCACCGCAGAAGAGATGGCGGAAATCGAACGCCACAGTCTGGATGTCTCCGCTTGCGATCCCGTCATGAAAGATTTGACGGACACCGAAATGGCGCTGACCTGGGCCATCGGGCAAAAGCCCCGGGAAATTGTCTTGCTCGGAGTGCTCGGCTCCCGCTTCGACCACACTCTCGCCAATGTCCATCTGCTTGGCAAAAGCTTGCAGGCAGGGGTTTCCTGCCGCATTGTCGATGAACGCAATGAAATCCGCCTGGTCAACAGCCACTGCCAGCTTTCACAGGACCAATTTACCCACGTTTCCCTGCTGCCTTTGACGATGGAAGTCACCGGAATTACGCTGCGCGGATTCATGTACCCGCTGGAAGACGCCACGCTGCGAATCGGCGACACGCTCGGCATCAGCAACATACTGGTAGAACAAACCGGGACGATTGATGTACGCACAGGCCGACTGCTCGTGATCAAAAGCAAAGACTGAGCCATAGCAAAAAGGATCTGCGCCGTTCGTTGCAAGCGAGCGGCACAGATCCTTTTCCCATTTATTCTTCTTCCTCTACATGCATCGGCAATTGCCAATCGATCTCTTCCATTCCCTGCGAGCGCAGAAACGCATTGGCCCGGGAAAACGGTCGGCTTCCGAAAAATCCGCGATTGGCCGAAAACGGACTTGGATGCGGCGAAGCGATGATGCAATGTTTCTTTTTGTCGATGAAGGCCGCCTTCTCTTGCGCGTGTTTTCCCCACAGGATGAACACAAGCGGCTTTTCGCGCTCATTCAGCAAATGAATGATTTGGTCGGTAAACGTCTCCCAGCCGATGCCTTTGTGCGAATTTGGATTGCTCGCCCGCACCGTCAGCACCGTGTTCAACATCATGACTCCCTGCTTGGCCCAATGGCTCAAGTAGCCATGCTCAGGAATGGCGCAATTCAAATCGCTTTGCAACTCTTTGTAAATATTCACGAGAGATGGCGGCGGTTTGATTCCCGGCTTGACCGAGAAGCTCAAGCCATGGGCTTGTCCCGGCCCGTGATAAGGGTCTTGTCCCAAAATTACTACTTTGGCCTGTTCGTAGCTGGTCAGATGAAGCGCTGTAAAAATGTGATACATATCCGGGTAAATGGTCTGTGTCTGATATTCTTCCTTCAAAGTCTGACGGAGCTTCAAGTAATACGGTTTCTCGAACTCCCCAGCCAATACGGGAGCCCAGTCATTTTGCAAAATAGCCATTTTCCTCACCTTATCCGCTAATCTTTCTATTACCTTACCACAAAGTGACCTTTCACTGAATCATCGTTTCAACCTGTTTGTCCGTCTGGGACCAGGCGCGGCTAGTCCTACCTTTTCTCCCATTCGTAGTCTATGTTTCCTATTACCCTCGTTTGATAGCTTTTCTCCCATGATCTTTGACATAATGTTTTCTGGGAAGATTTAGACAAAGGGAGAGGTTTTTCGACATGAAATGGGACTTGAAATCATTTTTTGGGGGAATTATCGTCGGCTCGGCACTCTTTTCCGGAATCGCAATCGCGGCTCCAGCTTATCCGGATGTGGCTGAAGGCACAAATACGCCTTTTACTTACTACTTCGAAGGCGTGCCAAAGTCTCCGAGCAGCGACGTCCAAGGTATCATGTACAAAAACTCTGTGTACGTACCGATTCGTTTCGTGGCAGAAAACTTGAACAAGCCAGTCATTTACGATGCCAAAACGAAATCGATTTTTATCGGTAAACTGCCAGTTGCCAAAATGTACTCGAAAATGGAAGCGGTTGAACTGGTCAAAAAGAAATATGCAGGCAGCCTTACACCTACACACGTAGTCGAATATGACCACGATGACGAAAAAGGGCACTATGTCATTCAAGTGTACCAAACTGTAGTAAACAATTTCCAGTCCGGAGACAGCTACACCAGCACGTACGGATGGTTCGTCGTGAACCCGAATACCGGAGAAGTGAAATCGTTGCTGTAAGCATGCACTTATTCTTTTATATAAACAACGAAGGACAGCGGCCTGTAGGGGAGCCGCTGTCTTTTTGCTTTCCAGTAACTGGACAACTTTCGATTGACTTTGAAAATCACTCTCCATACGATGAGTAAAGACAGCAATCAATCAGTGGAAGGGTGTTTGGCTCATGATGGTCGAAATCAAAACATACGTGGTACAGGAAGGCTTCTCCGATGAAATCGTCAAAAGCTTCAGCGAACCAGGCGTGGTAGAAAAAGCTCCGGGCTTTGTGGACTTGAGCATTTTCGTGCAAAAGCCGCGCAAAGACGAAGAAGAAGTCGTGGTCATGATTCGCTGGGAGTCGAAAGAAGCTTGGAAACAGTGGGAATTGAGCGAGCCGCATCTCGAAGGACACCGCAAAGCGCGCGAGCAAAAGCGTCCCGAGTTCATCATCAACTCCAAGAGCGGCCATTACGAACTGAAAGCGATCAAACACCCGGAACAGCAGCAAGTCTAACTGCCTGCCCGACATAAACAAGCCTCGTTTCGCAGAAAACATCTCGAAACAGAGGCTTGTTTTATATATCAAGGTTGTACTTTTCCATCTTCCGGTACAAGGTAGAAAGACTGATTTGCAGCTCGCTGGCAATCGCCGCTTTGTCCTGACGGTACGCGCTGCTCGCCAAATATTTTTTCAGAACAGAGCGCTCATAATCAGCCAAAAGCTGTTCCAGCCCCGCCCCCGCCTCATCTGCTCGCCCCGTCGCTTCCTCCGCAAGCAAATATTCCGGCAAACTCTCATGGTCAATCAGCGATCCATCCGCCATGTTGACCATATATTCCACGGCGTTTTCCAATTGCCGGATGTTTCCCGGCCAATCGTATGCGGCAAGCCTGTGAACGAGCGAAGCGTCAAGCTCCAGCCTGCCCTTTTGCAAAAGTGTCCCGTACCGATGCAAAAAATGCTGCAAGTACAGCGGGATATCTTCCCGGCGCTCGCGCAACGGCTTCAGGCGAAGCGGGATGACATTCAGCCGATAGTATAAATCTTCGCGGAACGTCCCTTCCTTGACCATGCTCTCCAAATCTTTGTGAGTCGCCGCGATGACCCTGACGTCGATCTCCAGCGTCTTCACGCCTCCGACCCGCTCTACTGTCTTTTCCTGGAGAACACGCAAAAGCTTGGGCTGCAAAGACAGCGGGATATCCCCGACCTCATCGAGGAAGATCGTGCCTTTGTGCGCCAGCTCGAATTTTCCCGGCTTTCCTTCGCGGCGAGAGCCTGTAAACGCTCCGCCCTCATAGCCGAACAGCTCGCTCTCCAGCAGCGTTTCGGGAATCGCCGCGCAATTGATTGCGACGAACGGCTGTCTGCTGCGCGGCCCCTCGCTGTGAATCGCTTTTGCCAGCAATTCTTTGCCCGTACCGCTCTCTCCGCGCAACAAAACAGTAGAGATGCTGCCCGCCACCTTCTTCGCCTTGGCGATCACGTCCCGCAAGCCTGTATCTGCCCCGATCAGTTGGGCGAAGTACACAGGCTTGACGACTGCCTGCGGCATTTCCTCCTGGATGTTGCAGCCTTTTTCCCGTTCGGCATCCAGTTCCAGCAGCTTGTGTTCGATCAGCGAACTCGTGTGCTGCAAAAACGGCATCCACTTTTCCGAGTGGTGCAGCATCTTTTCCTTTTGCTCAGGCGAAAAGCCGATGATGCCGATGACCCCGACCGTCTTTTCCCGCTTGTGTACCGGGAAGCCGATTGTTGCAAGCTCCCTGCATTGCTGCAAAAATTTGCAGTTCATGCACTGGGAGTCGTTCTTTTTCATGTCAAAAATCATGCCTGGCTGTCCAGTCTGCAAAATCATCCGGAAAAACGATCCTTCCGGCGCAGGCAGCCCGATCAAATCCGAATAGTAGCCTGTGCCGCTCACCCGAATCCCTTGTTCATCCAGGATGGTGACATCCAGCCCCAGCACCTTGGAAATATTGTCTGCGTATGATTGGATGAATTTCTCTATCCGGGAAAATTCGGTCATGGTCGATCCTCCTGCCTGTCACGTTCCTTACCCTCTCGCAGCAGCCTCCGCCACAGGGACGCAGCGTAGCGCCTGCTCCAGATCAGCAATGATGTCCGTCGCATCCTCCAGCCCGGTTGAAAGGCGAATCAAACCGTCTGTAATGTTGAACTTCAGACGATCCTCCACCGGAATGGAAGCATGAGTCATCGACGCGGGATGCTGCACGAGTGTTTCCGGGTCTCCTAAGCTAAACGATATCATAGCGAGACGCAGCGCGTTAATGAAAGATTTGGCGGCGTCATACCCTCCCTTGACCTCGAAGGAAACGATTCCGCCCATCCCCGCCATTTGCCGCTTCGCCAGCTCATGCTGCGGATGGGATTCCAGTCCAGGGTAGTAGACGTGCGCGATCGCCGGGTGCTTTTCCAAGTATTCCGCTACAGCTTGCGCATTTTGACAATGTTGGCGGACGCGCAAACCGAGCGTCTTCAATCCGCGCAAAATCAGGAAGGCGTCCCATGCGTTCAAGTTTTGCCCCAGATCGCCCATGATGTTTTTGCGCATGAACTGTATTTGCTCTTTTTTCGCGACAATAAACCCGGCGATAACGTCCCCATGCCCGTTCAAATATTTGGTCGCGCTATGGACAACCACATCGGCTCCCAGCTCCAACGGCCGCTGGAGATAAGGCGTCATGAACGTATTGTCGACAATCACGACGATGCCTCGTGCGTGCGCCAAACGGGACAATGCGGCGATATCGAGGACTGTCAGGCACGGGTTGGAAGGCGTCTCAATGTACAGCACGCGGGTGTTGGCCCGGAAAGCCCGCTCCACTGCCTGCAAATCGGTACAATCGACGAAATCGGTCGCAATGCCGTAACGCGGCGCCATTGTAGTAAGAAACTTGTAGCTGCCTCCGTATACATCCCGCGTACACACCACATGGTCGCCTTGCTGCAAAAAGGCAAGCAGCGCCCCGGAGATCGCTGCCATTCCGCTGGATACGCCCAAAGCGGCCTCCCCGTTTTCCAACGCTGCGATTTTTTGCTCCAACGTCTCGATCGTCGGATTGCCGTACCTGCCGTAATACGTTCCGCCCCGCTCCCCGGCCACGCAGGCAGCAGCGGAATCCGCATCGGGAAACGCATAAGCGACCGCAGGCACGACAGCTGCCGTGACCGCCCCTGTATTCGGGCAAGGCTCTTGAGCCGTATGGATAATAGCAGTGTCCAGCTTCCAGTTGTTCGTTTTCATCATTGTCTCTCCTTTTGGCGATCCTCTCGCTCATCACTGGCAAATCGTAATAGCAAGGAGCGTGCCAACGAAAAAACCGCATGAAACCGCGATATTCTCGCTTTTACGGCTCACGCATTTTCTCATTTTCGCGAAAAGGTTTTGCTTCTATACGAAAAAAAGCCGTCATATAAACCGACGGCTTTTCGCAAATTCGCTAAATCCATTTTGCAATCGTAACAAAATACAGCTACACCAGCATGCCGCCACCGCTCTGCCGATACTTCAAAATGCCCTCGGCCGCCCGGTACGACAGCGCCCCCATCGTGCCCGTCGGATTGTAGCCGCTGTTGTGAGCAAAAGACGATGCGCCGACGACAAACACATTTTCCGCGTCCCACATTTGCAAGTAGTTGTTGACCGCCGAAGTTTCCGGCGATGCCCCCATGATCACTCCGCCTGTATTATGCGTGGATTGGTACGGGGTAATGTCGTAAGGGCCAAGCTTGCCGCGCACCTCGATTTTGTTGGCGCCCATTTCCTTGAGAATGTCCCCGCATTTGTCGGACAAAAAGGCAGCCAACTGCCTGTCCTGCTCCTCGAAGTCGAACGTAATGCGGATCAGCGGATCTCCGAACGCGTCTTTGTACGTCGGATCGAGATCGAGAAAATGGTAACGGAACGGCATGGAGGCCCCTTGCGCCCCGACATTGATCGTGCGGTTGGCGTATTTGAGCGAGGCTGCCTTAAATTCCTTGCCCCAGCTTGGCGTGCCTTCCGGAACCGTATTGTTGGCGATCGGACGTTGCCCGTACTGGGAGACGCTAATGTTGGCGCCATGAATGAAATTCAGGCTGGAGTGGTCAAAGTTGTCGCCGTTGTAGTCATCGAGCACCATGCCGAGCGAGCCGGCACCAGCGTAATTGTTGAACTCCTTTTCCTCGAAAAAGCCCGTAGCTCCGCCTTTCATAACCTGGTAGCAGTAGTTTTTTCCAATCACGCCTTTGCCCGTAGTCGGATCGTACGGTCGCCCCAGCTTGGACATCAGCAGCAAACGTGAATTGTTGAACACGTAGCTCGTCAACACGACGATGTCAGCAGGCTGTTCAATTTCTTCTCCAGTCGTCACGTCCGTGTACAGCACACCTGTAGCTTTGTTGCCCGTATGTAAAATGCGGCGCACGTGGGAATGGGTGCGGATTTCGAACTTCCCTGTCTTCTTCGCCACAGGGATAACCGTGACAACCGGATCTGCTTTTGCCCCGTACTCACACCCAAAACGCTCGCAGTAGCCGCAATATTGACAGGCAGCCCGGGAAATTCCGTCCGGATTCGTGTACGCCTCCGACAAATTCGCAGATGGGAGCGGATAAGGATGCAGGTTCAGCTTTTTCGCCGCTTCCTCGAACATCTTCATGCTGGGCGTGCTTTTCATCGGCGGCGTCGGATAAGGCTGGGAACGTTTGCCGCCAAGCGGATTTTCCGAACCCGATATGCCCGCCATCCGCTCGAACTTGTCAAAGTAAGGCTCCAGCTGGTCGTAAGTGATTCCCCAATCCTGAATCGTCATGCCCTCGGGAATTTTCTTTTGCCCGTAGCGCTCGACTGTCTTGCTGTGAATCTCGAAATCATACGGCAAAAACCGGAACGTGTGGCCATTCCAGTGAACGCCCGAGCCGCCAAGCCCCGTTCCCAGCAAAAAAGAACCGTATGAGCGCATCGGCAGCGCCCGCACGTTCGGATTGCTGCGGAAGGTGATCGTTTCCTTGGACAAATCCTGCATCATTTCATAGCGAAGCGCGTAGCGCAGTTCATCGTGCACCATGAAATAGTCTTCTGTTTTCCGCTCTTTGCCGCGCTCCAGTCCGACGACCGTCAGCCCTTGCCTCGTCAGCTCCGAAGCGATCACGCCCCCGCCCCAGCCCACACCGACGATTACCACATCCACTTTGGGCAGTTTTCTGGCCATATGCTTCACCCCGTCTGTCAGTGTTGATGATCCCGCAAGCTGAGCGGCTCCATCTTCACGAATTTGTCTTGTTCGATGATTTGTGTGTAGGCCATTTGATTGCCTGGGTAATTTTTCAATCGCCAGCCATCCATATTTTTATTGCCGCCGTACAGCGGGTCTGAGTAAATTCCTTCGATGGTGCTGGCTCGCAGCATTTTGAAGAAGGCGCTGGCCGAAATCGTCGTCAGTTTGACATCGTCCTTTTCAAAAGCCTTCAACACGGCATCCTGCTGCTCAGCCGTAATCTCGTAAAAGCGCTTGCCATGCGCAGCTTGGCTGTAGTTGTTCAGCTCCTGAATGCCGATGTCGAAAATCTCCCGCCGCTTCAACCTTCCCTGGTAGCCTTGGGTCACCTCTCCCGAATAAAACGGACCTTGCATGTACTCACGAGAGTTGAAGCCCCAATCGCCCGCAAGCTGGTGATCGATGAAGTAGGCTGCACCAAGCGCCTTTGCGCCCGGTCCAAGCTCGTCTTCCGGGAAAATCCGCTCACAGGCGGCATCCACCACTTTGAACTGTTCCGGGCTGAAATACATCAACGCCTGATTGTAATCGGCAGCAGGAGCCGGTGTCGCTCCCGGTTGTGGCGGTGCTTCCGGCTTGCGTAGCAGACTGCCTGCCACTCCGCCCACGACCAGACCACCGAGCACAAGCCCTGTGTTTTTCAGAAAATGTCTCCGTGACACTGGCTGCTCATGTTTGTTGTTGGATTCTGCCAAATCTACCACCTCCAGTTGTCTCTATCCCATGGTTTGCGCATTTTCGCGACAGGCTAAACGCATTTCGCGGAAATTTTCCCAGCATGCTCCACACATAATTTCCAAAACACATTCAAAGGATATGGTTACCAATACAGCAAGCATAATTTGGAGGGATACTGATGAAGCGCTTTGGAACATGGGCATGCAGAGCCGGAGTAGGCATTGCCCTGCTGCTCACCGCCTGTAACAACCAGGCCGCCCCGCAAGAGCCAGCCAGAACCCAAACTGTACACCCTGCTGGAATGGGCGAGACGGTCATTCCCAGCGTAGACCGGGACAAAAAGCTGACAACCAACTCTCATGGCACGACATTTAGCGGCATGGGCCACGATCTGTACAGTTCGATCGGAAGCTCGCATTTGCACAGCGGCGGCCCTTCGACCAAGCTGGAGGCGCAACTCGGCGCGGCAGGCGTCCACGGTGTACAAGCGTTAATCGTCGGCGATTGGGTTTTCCTCGCCCCAACCACTGCCAACCAAGCCTCCATCAACTCCATCGACCCGATGCAAGCCCACTTGCTCGGCAGCTATGCGGGCAGCAGCAGCCGAGGAAACGACACGCCGAGCGGGCTGGCTGGACAGCAGGCAAGAAACAACACGACAGGCGTGCTTGGCACCAGCGATCGCTCTGCCTTGTTTGCCCAGGCGCGCACCGTAGTAGAACGTTCGTATGGAACGGACGCGCAAGTCTGGACAGTCAGCTCGAAAAAAGGCATAGACGCATTGGAAAAAGTCAAAAAGCATTTGCGGGACAAAAAAGGGGACAACAAAATGGCGGACGAGCTGGACAAGCTGTTCCGCGAGGCAAAACGATAGACAAAAGTACAAAAAGAAAAGGGGCAAGCAGATGCTTGTCCCTTTTAGCGATGCAAAAACAGGTTGATTTCATTCACGGTTTCATCCGGATGCGTCACCATCAACAAATGCAAGGAATTGGCGATCGTCCTCACCTGCGCTTGCGGCACAGCGCTCCGGTATTTGGCGACCGCTTCTCGGAAGAAAGACCGCTGCGCTTCATCCGGCAAGTGATTTTCATCTGCCAGAAGCAACAGCACCGGACACGTCAGCTGCCGACACAGCTCATCCAGATCATATGTCGCGTACTGATGAAAGTAGCCGTCAAACGCCTCCCGCGGCAAACGGTAGCCAAAGCCGCCGTCCTCCTTGCGCACAAGCTCTGTGCTCATCCAGCCTGCCGGAAGCTTCCTTCCGCCATACCTTTTGGCAAATTGCCTTTCCGCTTCCTCTACCGTTTGAAACCGGGTTGATGACAAGCGCTCGACCGTAGGATCATGCTCAAAGCCCGGCATCGCTCCCAGGGAGTAGTAACCGCCATCAAGCAACACCAGCGAGGCAATCCGCTGCGGTTCGCGGACGGCAAGCATTTGCGCAGGCACGGCCGAAAACGAAGCCGCCACAATCGCCACTTGGCTCAGCCCTTCCTGCTCCAGCAGACAGGCCAAGTCATCGACGATCCGCTCAAAAGCAAACGGGCCGCGATCCGTAGAGTTGCCATGACCGCGCAAATCGACCGCCACCACCCGGTAATGCTTTGCTAGCTCGGGTAACAGCGAAGCAAACAGGTGCCGCGTATTGCGAATCGCATGCAGCAGCAAAAGCGCCGGAGCATCTGCATGGCCTGACACACTGTACTCTAGTCGCCCGGCTTCGACCTCTACATGTTTGACCTGCTCAACTTTCATGGCTTCCTCCCCTGTCAAATTCGTCCCGGAATGAGGACGCCAATATGCTCGGGATGCACCCGGGCGATGTAAAACAGCGAGGCAACCGCACAGACACCTGCCAACAGCATGACGACCTCCGCCTTTTTCCAGCGCTTGCTGCGGTAAAACCGATGCTGGCTGTTCCTGATCTGAAAGCCTTTGGCATCGAGCGCATTGGCGATCAGCTGCACGCGCTTCAGCGAACTGAAAATGAGCGGAACTAGCAAAAACCCGTATTTTTTGATGCGCTCAAAAGCATTGCCTTCCACCGTCGACATCCCTCGCACCATCTGTGCTTCGCGGATCGTCGCCAGATCATTTTTCACCAGCGGAATAAAGCGGAAAATAAGCGACAGCAAGTAACTGACGGAAAACGGGACGCCAAGCCCGCGCAGGCCCATCGCAATCTCTCTCGGCGAAGTGGAGAGCAAATAGTACATCGACAAAAGCGCCACATTCGCCAGGCGCAGCCCCATTCCCAACGCCCAGAGCACGCCGATATCGGTTACTTGCAGCGGGTAATTGATCAATGGAACGCTGCCGCTCCAGTACGCTACGCCTACGTTCGTGAACGGCAGCCATGTAATCGCCGCGAAAACCGCGCCCACTCCGCCCACCAGCGCGTACGCTTTGACCATCGAACGTTTCCACCCCAGCCTGGCGATCAGCACCAGATTGCACAGCCAGACCACAGCCAGCGCTCTCGGGTCTTGAAACAGAAACGGCAGCAGGCCAAGCAGAAGAAACATCAGCAAAACGAAGCTCGGATGGGCATGCTTCATCGCCATTGCCCACCTCCCGCGATTTTTTGAGTCATTTGTTGCAAAGTGAGCGGAAGCGGCCCTTTCATCCCCGCCGCTTCGCCAAACCGATAAACAGCGGGTGCCTCCACCTGCGCGGATGCCAAAATGTCAGGCGCAGCAAACACGCTTTGCGGATCGCCGTCACACACCAGACTTCCCCGATGCATGACCAGCACACGCTCGGCGTATTCCGCCACCAACCGCATGTCGTGTGTAATGACGATGATCGTGTGACCAGCTGCATGCAAGCGGCGGACAAGCTCCATCATTTCCAGCATCCCCCGATAATCGAGTCCCGTAGTAGGCTCGTCCAGCACGATGACCTGGGGCTTCATCGCCAAAATCGAAGCAACGGCAATCTTTTGCCGCGTGCCTTTGCTGGAAAAGTAAGGCTCTGCCTCGCCCATTCCGCCTAATCCGACGGCTTCAAGCGCCTCGTTCACCGCTTGCTCGATCTTTTCCGCAGGCCAGCCCATATTTTTCGGGCCAAAAGACACCTCTGCCGCTATCGTAGAGTGGAAAATTTGATGGTCAGGGTTTTGATAGCAATAGGCTACCGTGCGGGCCAGTTCGGCGGTCGACATCGTTTTCGTGTCGCAGCCGTTCACTTTTACGCTGCCTTTGCTCGGTTTGTACAAACCGTTGCAATGCTTGGCGAGCGTAGTTTTTCCCGAGCCGTTTCCCCCGATGACCGCGACGAACTCTCCTTGCCGTATCTGCAAGGATACTCCGTTCAATACCGGCTTTTCCCGGTCGTATCCGTACCAGACATCGTCCAGTTCAATTACGCTGCTCACACGCTTCCCTCCCGAACAAGCTGTGCCTCTCTGTATCGCGCAGCCAATTCCTCAACCGTAAGCGGCAACGGGCCTGCCGTTTCGGCAAGCACGCCTTCGCGGCAGAGCAGCTGGTAGAGGCGGATGACATCAGGGACAAAAATGCCGTGCTGATCGAGCACATCTGTCTGGGCAAAAAAGTCTCTTACAGGCAAGTTGAGCACAATCTGCCCTTTTGCCAGCAGCACCAGACGGTCGCAAAAAGCGGCCAGCTCCTCTGTCGCATGAGAAGATACGACGATGGTCATCTGACTTTCCTGCTTCAACCGTTGCAAGAGCGCGAATACTTCTCGCGCTCCCAATGGATCAAGCTCGGATGTCGGTTCGTCCAGAAGCAATGCTTGCGGGCCATTCGTCAGGGCAGACGCGATTGCTACACGTTGCTTTTCTCCCCCTGACAATTCAAAAGGAGAGCGATCGGCAAACCCGGGAAGGCCGACCAGTTGCAGCACTTCTGTGATTCTTTGCTCGATTTGCTCATCGGAGCACCCGACATTTTCCAGCGAAAACGCAAGCTCTTCTTCGATCGTCAGCCCGATAAACTGTGTCTCCGGGTCTTGGAAGACAACGCCCTGCTGCCCTTGCGCCTGGCGTTTTCCCGCAAACTGGCCTGCGTAATTGGCCGGGATCAACCCCGCAAGCGCCAGCAAAAGCGTCGTCTTTCCCGCTGCCGCCGGGCCAACCACCCCGACTACTTCGCCCGGATACAAGCAAAGACTCACATCCGTAAGCGCCGGGGTCGGAGAATCTTCGTAGTGCCAATGTACCTCTTGCAGTTGCAACAGCGGTTCCTGAATCACTGGGCGATCCTGCTTTCAGGCCCGAGATAGCTGTATTCCTGCAACGGTCGTCCGCGATACAGACCGGAGCGCTTCACAAACGGGTACAGCAGCTTCAACAGGATCGGGCCGAGAATCGCCGTCGAGATCGCCTGGTTCAAAAACACAGTAGGAATAAACAGAGAGGCAATCGCCATCGGCGTCAGACCGAGCGCCACATTGACCAAAATCGCGCACGCCACGACAGCAGAGCTGATCAGAACGACGAACACAAAATATTGCAGGAAGCTGCGTTTGGTTTTCAGCGCCGGGTGACTCACCGTGAGAAAGCCGATGAAACCTCCCAAAAAGTTGGAGAAAAACCCGACCGCAACCGCATGTGGCGGTGCTCCTCCGGTCAACAGGTCGCTGACCATATTGCCAAAAGCAAGGCCAATGCAACCTGGCAAGCCGAACAGCATGCCGAAAACAGGCTGCAAGGCATTCGCCGGACGAATCGGTACGGAAGGAATGAGCTTGATATTAGCCAGCATGATAATGGCAACTGCATATAATGCCGCTGTAACGACAATCAGCACGTAATCGACTGTCGTCCATTGGCGGCGAAACAATGAAGTCTGCATCAAAGTGTACCTCCTTTATGTCAATTGCTAACGTTTGGAATATTGCCTGATGCCAGTTTACTCCACACCTTTTTTGGCGTCTACCAAAAAACCCGCTCCCGCACTTGTTATAGAAAAGTTGAATAAACAAAAGCCTCCCCATGCGCACTCGCAGCACAGGAAGGCTTTCTTCAAGCAAGTATCGTCCTATTCCTCAAACTTCATCAGTTCCAGTTTGGCCCCTTTGATTTTGACCAAATAAAGCAAATACACAAGCCCGACAAACGTCCACAAAAGTCCCAATATCATCGATTTCGCATGGAGACTGCCCCACAAAAATGCGAGAAAGGCTGTCCCGATCAGCGGAGCCAGAAAATACCCCCACCAATCCGTCGCACGCTTTTCTTGTTTTTGTCTCAGGAAGTAGGCAATGACGCTCAGATTGACGAAGCTGAACGCGATCAACGCTCCAAAATTAATAAAGGACGTAGCCGTCAGCAAATCGAGATACAAGGCAGCCAGCATCAGCGTTCCGACCAGCAGCACGTTAAGCAGCGGCGTCTTCAGTCTCGGGTGTATGTAGCCAAACCACTTTTTCGGCAAATAACCATCCCGGCCCATCGCGTACAACAGCCGCGTCACACTCGTCACTGACACCAGGCCGGAGGCGAGCGTCGAAGACAAAGCCGCCGCCAAAAAAATCAACTGAAAGACGGAGCCTCCGATAAACAGGGCGATTTCTGCGGAAGCTGCTTCCGGGTCAGACAATACGGAAACATCGGGAAACAACGATTGCATGAAATACGAAGCGGTAATGAACAACGCTCCCCCGGCCAGTGCAACCAGCAAAATTCCCCGGGGAATCGTCTTTTTCGCATCTACCGTCTCCTCTGTCAGCGTAGTGACGGCATCAAAGCCTAAAAAGGAAAAGCAGAGGATCGATGCCCCCGACAGCAGAGCGACTACCGACAAATCAGCAGAAAGGAACGGACGGACGTTCAGCACCTGGCCCAGCCCATCTCCATTGATCAAGCCACGGATAGCCAGTCCGGCGAACAAAATAACGACGGCGATCTGAAAAAGCACCAGAAACGAGTTGACGGATGCCGTTACTGTCACGCGAAATACGTTTAATAAAGTAATCAGAACAATAAACCCGATAATCCACCACGTGGTCGGCACATCGGGAAATACAGACGAAAGATACACCCCCGTCAGCAAAGCGTTGATCATCGGCAAGAACAAATAATCGAGCAGCGAGGCCCACCCTACCAAAAACCCGGCATACGGATGAATCGTTTGCTGCGTGTACGTATACGCTGTCCCGGCCGACGGGAAGACGCGAACCATTTTCCCGTAGCTCGCCGCGGTAAACAAGATGGCCAGCAAGGTCACTGCGTAAGCGGCAGGAACATGCCCCCCTGTTTCTTCGGCAACGATGCCAAACGTATCAAAAACGGCCATTGGAGCCATATAGCCAAGGCCAATGACGACGATATGCCACAACTTCAAGCTGCGTGTAAGCTCTGCACTCCCATTCACTGTCTGTCCTCCTTCTGTTACACGACACGAATAATTATACACGCGAATGGGAAAAGTTCCACCGTTTGCGCACCAAAAAACGCTGTTGCACACGGTTCCCCATGCCGCAACAGCGTTTGGTTTTCAGGCTTGATATGCTTACGCTTTTGGCAGTTCAAACGAGCTTTTCAGCGAAACAATCCGGTTGAAGACCAGTTTGTCCGCCGTCGTATGCTTCGGATCGACATTGAAGTATCCGTGACGGAAAAATTGGTATTTGTCCTGCGGCTGCGTTTCTTTCATGTTCGGCTCGACGAATCCGTTCAGCACTTCCAGCGAATTTGGATTGATGTTGTCCAGGAAGCTTCCTTCCGAATCTTCGTCATCCATAATCAGTGGCTCGTACAGGCGAAATTCAGCCGGAACTGCCTCGGAAGCTTCTACCCAGTGGATTGTTCCTTTTACCTTGCGGCCAGTAAAGCCGCTGCCGCTCTTGGTTTCAGGATCGTAGGTGCAGTGCAGCTCGATGACGTTTCCGTCGGCGTCTTTCACCACATCGTTGCATTTGATGAAGTACGCGTGCTTCAGGCGAACCTCATTTCCCGGGAACAGGCGGAAATACTTGCTCGGCGGGTTTTCCATGAAATCGTCCTGCTCGATGTAGATTTCGCGGGAGAACGGGATTTGGCGATTGCCCATCTCCGGGTTCTCCGGGTTGATCTCGGCTTCGAGCATTTCTACCTGGCCTTCCGGGTAGTTCGTAATGACGACTTTGAGCGGATTCAAGACAGCCATGGTGCGCGGCGCCTTGAGTTTCAAGTCTTCGCGAATGAAATGCTCCAGCATTTTCGCGTCTACCGTGCTGTTGCTGCGCGCTACCCCGATCTCGCGGGCAAACGTGCGAATCGCTTCAGGGGTAAAACCGCGGCGACGGAAGCCGGCAATGGTCGGCATGCGCGGATCGTCCCAGCCATCTACCACTTTCTCGTCCACGAGCTGTTTCAGCTTGCGTTTGCTCATGACGGTGTTGGTCAGGTTCAAACGGGCAAACTCGTACTGGCGCGGAGTATTTTCCATCTCGCACTCGCTGATGACCCAATCGTACAGTGGACGATGGTCTTCAAATTCAAGTGAACAGAGGGAGTGAGTAACGCCTTCAATCGCATCTTCCAGCGGATGGGCGTAGTCGTACATCGGGTAGATGCACCATTTGTCGCCTGTGTTGTGATGGGTCGCATGAGAAATACGATAAATCACCGGATCGCGCATGTTGATGTTCGGAGAGCTCATATCGATTTTCGCACGCAACACTTTTTCCCCGTCCTTGAACTCGCCATTGCGCATGCGAGCAAACAGGTCGAGGTTTTCCTCCACAGAGCGGTTGCGGAACGGGCTGTCTACCCCTGGTTCTGTCAAAGTTCCGCGCAGCTTGCGCATTTCTTCGGCAGGCAAATCATCCACGTAGGCTTTGCCCTTTTGGATCAGCAACACCGCACGCTTGTACATTTCTTCAAAGTAATCCGATGCAAAAAACAGCCCGTCCCATTCAAAGCCGAGCCACTGTACATCTGTTTTGATTGCTTCCACGTACTCTGTGTCTTCTTTCACCGGATTGGTATCGTCAAAACGGAGGTGGGCCTTTCCTTTGAACTCGCTTGCCAGCTCAAAGTTGAGGCAGATGGCTTTTGCATGTCCAATATGAAGATACCCGTTCGGTTCCGGCGGAAAGCGGGTAATGACTTCCTTGACCTTGCCTTCTTGCAAGTCGTCAATCACGATATTGCGGATAAAATTGGATGACGCTACCTTGTTTTCCAATGAAATCAACCTTTCACTTCACCTTTACATTCCATAATACTGATTCTCTTCCCAGAGTTCAACAAAATCGGGCCGTTGTCCGGCCCGCTGTCTCTACCATTCCTGCTCTTTTTGCCATTGGGATTGCGGCTGGCAGTACAACGAAATGATAGAGTCGAGGGAGCGACGCTGCTCGGTTATGCCGCGAATAATTTTCAAATGCTTGGGTCGAACCAGGTGGAGCAGCGGCTGTTCAACATGATTGAACCGGGCGAAAGCTTCAGCTGCAACCTCATCCCACTGCCGGTAATAGCGCAGCAAGTCATCAGGCATCACCCGCGATCGATTCGTGCCCGGCTCCGGCAAGCAATCGAACGGTTCATCCAGATTCAGCGTACCGTAATCATCGGTCAGCTCTTCCCCCGGCAAAATGTCTCTGGCAGCCAGCTCCAAGTCGTACATCGTCGCCACGCAGGTCGCATGGAAGCTGTGGTTCACAAATCGGGCCTTATCCCAGCACAAGATGTATTTTCCAAACTGATTTTTGAAGGAATACTTCTGCACATCCTGCTTTCTCAATGGGTCCAGTTTTTCCACATATGCCGGGTCCAATACCTGATCCAGGTCATCCTGTGCCCAGACAATCGTGCCTTTCGGGATCAATTTTGTCGCAAAAACACCGTACCCGATTTCATCGTTGATATAGCGAAGCTCCGTATCGGGATGCATCATGGCCTTGATTCACTCCTTGGCAAATGTGCGTTTTTACCATCATAAGCAGTTCGGCCAATAGTGGTGTGTGAATGTCGGGAAAAACACACAACTCCCTGTTCCTCCCTTTTTTTCTAGATTAAAAAAATTTTTCTTATTTACCCCAATCGACAAATAGTCTATATTATTGACAAACGGATGATTAGGAAAATTTTCCTGTAACAATTGAATCAGTTTTCTATTATCAACTGGATGCGTTACCCATTGATATCGAAACGGCAAACCCGGGGAAATCCGGCGACGCAAAGCTAGAGGGGCTACCTCCGCACAAGCGGGCACGCCAGCCAGCTACCGAAGTATTGGTGTAGGACAAGACCAATGATCCTATATCATTGGTCTTTTTTTGCGCAACAATTGTCTATTTTTGTCCATTTATGTATTTATGTGTAAAAATATTCATTTTCAGTTAAGGAGGTGAGGCTGCGAAAAGCTGTCGGATTGTTGGAATCGTTCATCAAACATACAAGGAGGCTTCATACGATGTCATTCTGGAAGAAACTTTCTACTGTCGCATTGACTACTGCAATCGGCCTGGCAACCCTGTCTCCGGTTCAAGCAGCTAATCGGCCAACATCAATGTCGCCAAACGCAATGGTAACAACACCACACTATCTGGCTACAGCAGCAGCCCTGAAAACATTGGAAGACGGCGGCAACGCTGTAGATGCCGCCATCACAGCCGCTTCTACTCTCGCCGTCGTCTACCCGCATTACACAACGATCGGCGGAGATAACTTCTGGCTCATCTACAACGCCAAGACCAAGGAACTGAAAGCGCTGAACGGCAGCGGACGAGCTGGCGAAAAAGCAACGATCGACTACTACAAAGGCAAAGGCTACGAAAAAATTCCTTCCCGCGGCTACGAGTCTGCCAATACGGTGCCAGGCGTTGTTTCCGGCTGGTGGGAAGCGTACAACTACGCGCACAAAAGCATGGGCAACAGCAAGCTTCCGTGGCACAGGCTGCTTGAACCGGCGATCGGATACGCTGAAAATGGATATCCCGTCTCACCGAACCAGGTTTATTGGACAAAATACGCCATCGATCCGAACGATAACGATTTGAAAAACCTCCAGCGCTTTGAAGGGTTCCGCAAAACCTTCCTGAAGCCGAACGGAGAGCCGTATGCGCCTGGCGAAATCCTCAAGCAAAAGGACCTGGCCAAAACTTTGCAAATCATTGCGAAAAAAGGAGCAGACGGATTCTACAAAGGCGAAGTCGCCAAAAAAATCGTAGCGGATATGCAGAAAAACGGCGGGCTGCTCACCTTGAAAGACTTTGAAAAACACACCTCCACATGGGCAGAACCGATTACAGTCGACTACCGCGGCTACAAGGCTTACAACGTACCGCCCAACTCCCAGGGCATGGCTTCGCTCTCGATCTTGAACGTGTTGAACAACTTCGACCTCAAGAGCATGGGCGAAGGGACGCCGGACTACTACCACACGATTGTAGAAGCCACCAAGCAAGCTTTTGCCGACCGTGACAAATGGCTGACAGACCCTGCTTTCGTCGACATTCCGGTGGACGAGCTGTTGTCCAAGCAACACGGCAAAGATTTGGCTGCACGCATCGATATGAAGCAAGCGGCAAAAGCAGTAGAGCCGCTCGATCCAAAAGGGGACACTACTTGGTTTGGCGTCGTGGACAAGGACGGCAACGCCGTTTCGATCATCCAGAGCCACTATTTTGACTGGGGTTCCGGTATCGTAGCAAAAGATACTGGCGTCCTGTTGCAAAACCGTGGAAGCTACTTCTCTCTCGATCCGAAACACATTAACCACCTGGAGCCTGGAAAGCGCACCTTCCATACGATTAACCCTGCCATGCTCTTCAAAGGGGACAAGCCTTACCTGCTTTACGGAACACAAGGCGGCGAAGGACAGCCACAAACGCAAGCGGCTCTCGTAACGCGTATTGTCGACTTCGGCTTTAGCGTACAGGATGCGATCGAGGCTCCAAGATGGCTGCACGGACGCAACTGGGGCTCCGCCTCCAACAATTTGAAAGTCGAAAGCCGGATTCCGCAGGAAGTGTTGGACGAACTCGTGAAGCGCGGACATCCGGTTGAAAAGCTGGAAGCAGCCTATACAGATGCGATGGGACAATCCGGCGCCATTTTGATCGATCCGCAAACGAACGTGAAGTTCGGCGGCGCAGACCCTCGCGGGGAAGGCGCAGCAATGGGATATTAACCGATGGTCAGGCTGCTGAATCTTCTCAGCAGTCTGGCTGTGTCTACTCTGTGCGGGCAGCGTTCCTTGCCTCGCGCAGTTGAATCAACCACCAATTAGGAGTGGAGAGCCTATGTCTTTTTTCAACAAACTCAGAAATAAAATGATCCTGTGGTTTCTTGCCGTAGCGGTCATCCCGCTTGCTGCCGTTTCCTTTTTTATTACAAACAGCTTTTCAACCATTTTGATCGATAAGCAAAAATCGTCTTATGTGGACCTGACTTCAAGTACAGCTATGGCTATGGACCAGTATCTCGATCGGCGCATGACGGAAATTCAGGTGCTGGCCCGCACCTCTGATATTCAATCTGTCGACGCGGCAGCCAAAAATGAGTTTATCCGCAAGTTTACCGAAGAAATGAAGCTGTACGATGGCAATACGTTTATTTCAAACGACGGAAAAGTAACCGCTGACACCTTCCCGAAAAGCGTCGGGATCGACCTCGGCGAGCGGCAATTTTTCAAAGACGGCATGCAGGGCAAGCCCAGCTACTCCGATGTCCTCGTCGCCAAAACTACGGGCAATCGCTCGATCATTGTCGCTTCCCCTGTCAAAGGAAAAAACAATGAAGCGCTCGGCGTATTGACCGGACTTGTCAACGTGGATCATTTCGCAGCCACGTTTCTCGCAAATTTGAATGTAGGCAATGACGGCTATCCGATTCTGGTGGACAACAAGCATCAGGTGCAGTACCACCCCAACCAGGAGCTGATCGGAAAGCCGCTTGAGGAATCGGCCCTGCCCCAGCCTTTGCAGGACATCCTGAAAACAGGCGCTGCGGAAAAAGGCTCATACAGCTACACAGATCAAGGCAAGGAGTATGTCGTCACTTACTCTCCGATCCCCAAAACCAACTTTGGCCTGTACTTGCATATTCCTGTTGAATCGATCACCGCTGGCGTCTCTGCTGTCAGCAACAACGTCATGCTGATCGTCTTTGCCGTAGTCGCAGCGGTCATCGCCATCGCCTATGCGATCTCCCGGCAAATCACCCGCCCGATCGTCGAGGTTGCCGCTGTGGCAAACCGGATTTCCGAGGGGGAGCTGACCGTATCCGCCTTGCAAATTCGCTCGCAGGATGAAGTCGGTCAACTGTCTCAATCGGTCAATGCCATGGTCCACAACCTGCGCACGATCATTCAGCAGGTCAATGATACGGCTACTGATCTGGCCTCTTCCGCAGAGGAGTTGTCGGTCAACGCCGAGCATACCAGCAAGGCAACGGAGCAGATCGCCATTACGATCCAGGAAGTCGCGTACGGCGCCGAGAAGCAGGTAAGAAGCGTGGAAGACAGCGTGAACGCCATGCAGGTAGTATCACAGGGCGCGGAAAAGGTCGCCACCAACGCACAGCACGCGGACGAATCCGCATTGAGCGCCTCCCGCATCGCCGTGGAAGGCAATCAAGCTTTGCAAGTCGTGATCAGCCAGATGCAATCGATCGAAAATACGGTCAGCAACATCGCAGACATCGTGAAGCGCTTGGGGAACAGCTCGCAGGAAATCGGACAAATCGTCCAGGTCATTACCGCTATTGCCGAGCAAACCAATCTGCTTGCCTTGAACGCTGCAATCGAAGCCGCCAGAGCAGGCGAGCAAGGACGCGGGTTTGCTGTTGTGGCAGACGAAGTACGCAAATTGGCCGAGCAGTCTGCCCAATCTGCCCAGCAAATCAAAGAACTGATTACGGCGATTCAGGTTGAATCGAATCAAGCCGTCTTGTCGATGGAACAAGGAACAAACGAAGTTGCGATCGGACTGACAGTAGTGAACAATGCTGGCAAGTCTTTCGAGCAAATCCAGGATGCTGTCGCACAAGTCGCCAGCCAAATCCAGGAAGTGAAGACGTATTCCGAGCAAATGTCGGCTGGAACCCAGAAGGTAGTAGAGTTGGTCAGCGGCATTGAGGAAGTCGCCGAAAATTCGGCAGACGGAACGCAAAGCGTTTCTGCCGCCACAGAAGAACAGCTGGCTGCCATGGAAGAAGTGAACTCCTCCGCTGCTTCCCTGGCCCGTATCGCCGAAGAGCTGCAGTCTCACGTAAGCCGCTTCAAAATATAGCGAGGCAATCAAAAAACCGCCGGGCAGCAGCATCCGGCGGTTTTTCTTGCTTCAAAGCGATCAACAAAATCTATGAGCTGCCACTGGTAGCGATAGCGGAGCAAGCTAATAAAAGCACACTCGCGCTTGCGCTTCCACTTTATTCCTGCAATGATGATAGCAGAAAGCTATTCTTATCGCGAAAGGCGGGGAAACGATGAGTTCTTCCGTTCCTATCTCTACTCCTTACTTTTCTTTGCAGCCTGTTGCAGAAGGCGTGTACGCCGCTGTTGCTGTCCGTGGCACCGGAGCAATGGCTAATGCCGGAATCATTGATTTAGGCGATCAGGTAGTCGTCTTTGACTCCATGTACACGCCACAGGCAGGCCAAGCATTGCACGATGCGGCTGTCCAGCTATTCGGAAAACCCGTCACGCTTCTGATCAACTCTCATTTTCATCTGGACCACACTGGCGGCAATCAGGCATTTCCAGGTGTTCCGATTCTCTCCACCGCCAAAACGCGTTCGCTCACCTATGAGCGCACGACCCAATTTTTGACCTTTGCCAAAGCGCACCCTGATTACCCGCTGACGGTCAAAAAAGCTTTGGAACAAGAAACGGACGCTAAAAAGCGGCAAGAAAAAGAATATGAGCTGGGCGAGCTGCTCGCGATGGATGCTGCCCTTCCGACACTGGTTCCCACTCTCGCTACCTTGACCTTTCACGATTCGATTACATTGCACGGCAGCAAGCGCTCTGCTGTCCTGCGTTCGCTGGGAAACGGGCACAGTCCCTGTGATTCCGCCCTTTTCCTTCCCGATGACGACATCCTGTTTGCCGGAGATTTGCTGTTCGCAGGCGCACATCCAAGCATCATGACCGGGAATGTTCCGGAGTGGATCAGCATTTTGGATGCTCTCCTGCAAGACTGCCCAGCGCTGATTGTACCCGGACATGGCCCGGTAGCAGACAAGCAGGCTGTACCCCCTTTTCTCATGCCAAAAGCCGCCGGATATGTCTCCGACGGCTTTTCCTTTTGCCTAGCTTACACAAATTCCAGCATCCGGTCAGGATGGTTGGTGCAAATTTGTACATCAGGATGCCAGGACATGACCTCGCGAATGTGCGCAGGCTCATCCAGCGTCCAGGCAATCACCTTGAAGCCTTTTTCGATGGCGGCTACGGCAAGCTCTTTGTTCAGGAAAGGGTAACCCATGGACAAAATGCTGGCACCTGCCTCCTCCAGTTGCTCCAGCATGAGCACAGGACGGCCGTAGATGATCAGTCCCGTCTCGATTTGCTGATCGAGAGTGCGAACATGACGAATCAGCTCATGGTCAAACGACGTCAAGCAAACTTCCTGCTTCATCCCGTACTGTTCGAGCAGCGCGAGCACTTTTTCGGCAATGCCGGGGTACATGTCGCTCGTCGCCTTCAACTCGATGTTCAGCCTGCAGCGGCCCTTGACCGCAATCAGCGCTTCCTCCAGCGTCGGGATTTTTTCGCCTGCAAACTTTTCGTCGAGCCATTTGCCCGCATCGAGCTGGCGAAGCTCCTCCAATGTGTGGTCCTTGACCAGACCGCTTCCGTTCGTCGTGCGCTCCAGCGTAAAGTCGTGGATCAGCACGGGAACGCCATTGGAAGACAGCTGTACGTCAATCTCCATTGCCTGTATAGCCGGCTCTGCCAACGCCAGTCGAATTGCCGTCATCGTATTTTCCGGGGCTTTGCCTGACCATCCTCGATGCGCCATACATATATTCATGTCGCAAACTCCTCTCTTGTTTGTGCCGCCTTTATTTTTTCAGCAGCTTGCTGCCTTTGTCCGTCGCATTTTGCAGCGCTTCATCAATGGTCGCCTGTCCAAGCATCGCACGTTGCAGCTCTTTTTGAATGACATCCTGCAATTCTTTGTAGCCAGGTGCCATTGGGCGCGGGTAACCGTATTGCAGCTGGTCTACTGCTACTTTGAAGTTCGGATCTTTTTCATAAAATGCCTTCATCTCTGGTGAATCTACGGCAGCGGTCGTCACAGGCATGTAGCCGGATGCGATGGACCATGGTACGGTTTGCTCTGTATCGGTCATCCACTTCATAAATTCCCATGCCGCTTTCTTTTCGGCATCAGAAGACTTCGCCAGCATGACCAGGTTTGCTCCGCCCGTTGGCGTACCGAAGTTTTTGTTTGCTGGCAGGAAGGCTGCTCCCATGTCAAATTTGGCATTTTTCTTCAATTCCGTCAAGGAACCTGTCGTTGTGAAAATCATGCCCACTTTTTGATTGAGGAAATCTTGCTCGGCGACATCCCACGCATTGTAGTTTTCGCCTGGAGGGTTTTTCATCAAGCCTTCCTTGACCATTTTCGTCCAAAGTTCAAGCGGCGCTTTGCCTGACTCGTTGTTCAAGGTCAGCTCCTTGCCGTCTTCGCTCAAAATGTTGCCTCCGCTCTGGAAGACGAGCGCTTCGTAGAACCAAATATCAACAGGGGTCGAGAAGCCGTAGCGCGTGACTTTGTCGCCTTCTTTTTTCACCAGCTTTTGCGAGTAGCTGATCAGCTCATCCCAGGATTTCGGCCCGTTCGGATCGAGACCCGCTGCTTTCAGCATGTCGCGGTTGATGTACAGAAGCGGCGTGGAGCGGTTGAACGGCACGGCGTACAGTTTGTCTTTCCAGTAAGAGTTTTTCATCAGGCCGGGAATGTACTTTTTCTCATCGCCTTGCGAGTACGGAGTCAAATCTTCCAGCACTTTCGCATCAGCGAAGGCAGCGATCGAAGCGATCTCTACCATCGTTACATCAGGGTTGTTTCCGGCGGCAACCGAAGCCAGAACTTTGGAGTGGTTATCCTGATACGCGCCCTGGTACGCCGCTTTTACCTTAATATCTTTATGTGACTCGTTGAACTTTTTGACCATGTCCTCAATCGTCTTGCCGCGAACACCGCCGAGCGCATACCAGAAATCGATCTCGACAGGCCCGTTGCTTGCTGCTGTTTCCGTTGCCGGCTTCGTTGTGTTTCCTGTGCTTGCAGCCTGTTCCTTGCCTGTAGAACCGCACCCGGCAAGCACTCCTGACAAGCCTAGAGCTAGTGCACATAGAATCGTTCCTGTCTTTTTCATCGCCTTCATGATTTGGTTTCCTCCCACATGGTTATCTATTATTTGGATTGATAGACAAACGCTTTGATAATGTGGCGCTGGGCCACGAAGAAAATAACGAGAATCGGCAGGATGAGGATCATGTTCCCCGCCATCATGACGTTCCAGAGAGTGCCTCCGTCCGACATGCGCAAGCTGGAAATCCCGACAGGCAATGTGCGTACTTCGTCGCTGTTGGTCATGATCAGCGGCCAAAAGTAGTCATTCCAGTGATAAATAAAGCTGAAAAGTCCAAATGTGACCAGCACTGGCTTCGCCATCGGTACCATGATCGTCCACATGATTTTCCACTCTGACGCATTATCCAGTCGCGCTGCTTCAATGACTTCGTCCGGCACCTGCATGAACGCCTGGCGAAGCAGGAATATCCCGAATGCGCTGGCTGCGTACGGCAGAATCAGCGACCAGAGCGTATTGACCAGCCCCCAGCCGCTCAGCTGCACGTAGATCGGCAAAAAGATAATGTATCCCGGAATCATCAAGGCCACCAGCACAAGCCCAAACAGCAGGTTGCGGCCGGGAAACTGGTAGCGGGCAAAAGCGTACGCCGCAGGTACGGCGGTCAAAAACTGCAAGATCAAGATCGCCACGGCAACTACAATGCTGTTCACCGTAAACATCAGGAACGGCCCTGACTCCCAGGCTTGGACAAAATTGCCCCACTCCCACGTCTCAGGCAACAAGGTCGGCGGAAACTGTCTGACTTCCGACATGTCCTTGAACGCTGTGGAAGCCATCCACAAAAAAGGAAAGACGAACAGCAGCGCCACAACCAACAGCCCGGCCCATTCCACTGTTTTCAAAGAAATTGCACCCACTCGTTTCATGTTGCTCCTCCTTTCTTTCGGGAATCGTCATCGGTAGTGGACGCGTTTGGACATGAACAGGAAGTACAACGCAGTCAAAACTCCTACGATGAGCAAAAGAATGACAGAAGCGGCAGCAGCAAATCCCCCGTTGTAGTAGTCCATTCCTTGCTCATAAATGTAGTAGACCAGCATGTTGCTGCTGTTGATCGGCCCGCCTTGGGTCATGATGGCAATCGTATCGAAAGCATGGGACGACGAAATCATGTTGATGATGAACAAAAAGAACATGGTGGGCGACAGCATCGGTATGGTAATGCGAGTCAAAGTCCGCCACCACGGCGAACGATCGAGGGCGGCCGCTTCGTAAATATCCCCCGGAATGCTTTGCAGCCCGGCAATGAAAATCAGCGTGTTGTAGCCCACGCCTTTCCAGACGTTCACGAGGATCAGCGACAACAGCGCACTGCTCGGGTCTGTCAGCCACGTGTAGCCTGGCAGACCGACCGCTTCGAGTACAGCGTTCAATAGCCCGAATTGCGGGTCCATCAGCCACATCCACAACATGGAGACAGAAACAAACGAAATAATGTGCGGACTGAATACGGTAGCTTGGATGATCCCGTACATTTTCGCCTTTTTGTTGAGCCAGAGAGCGAGCAAAAAGGAGATTGCCAAACTGATGCCCACGGTTGCAAAAGTGAAAACGAGCGTATTTGTCAGCACCTGCTGAAATTCCTGGTCAGCAACCAGCTCTGTGTAATTTTGCAGCCCGACCCATTCCATCGCTTCCAGATTAATCAGCGACCAGTCTTGAAAGCTCAAATAAATGATCGAGCCAATCGGGTAAAAAAAGAACAAAATGAAGCAGATCATGGCAGGTGTCAAATACAAGTACGGGCGAAGACGCGTCATCATATCCGGGCGAGATGTTGGCCTGGAAGCTGCTTGTGCCCGCACCTGGCCGGTATCCGGCAGCTCGTGGGCAGTTGCCGCCTTTCGCATCAGTTCACCCCTCCTGCAAGTGCGGATACTTGACCTCGTTCAGCCAGTCGACCCACTTTTTTTCCGCTCACGCGATCAAAGATGTACACATGCGGCTTTGCAACCGTTACGGTAACGTTTGAACCATACTGTCCAATTTCCTCGGTTTCCGTTTTGACGATGACTCTGCCTTTTTCCGTCTCCACGTGGAACAGCGTGTCCGAGCCGAGTATTTCCCGGGAGACGATTTGCCCTTTTGCCGTCCACATCTCTTCCGCAGAAACCGGAGAGACGGAGGCTGGCAACAACACGGCCTTTTCCGGGCGGAATCCCCACAACTGGTCACTTCTGCCCTCTGCCGGCACAATGTTCATCGGGGGAGAACCGATAAACTGGGCGACGAACAGATTTTCCGGCTCCTGGTACAAGTCCATCGGTGCCGCGACCTGCATGATGTTGCCGTCGCTCATCACGACGATCTGATCGCCCATCGTCATCGCTTCCACCTGGTCGTGCGTCACGTAAATAAACGTGCTGCCCAGTTGCTTGTGCAAACTCGTCAGCTCCACGCGCATCTGGTTCCGCAGCTTCGCGTCCAGGTTGGAGAGCGGCTCGTCCATGAGGAACACCTTTGGCTTTTTCACCATGGCCCGCGCCAGGGCGACACGCTGGCGCTGACCGCCGGAGAGCTGGGAAGGCTTTCTTTTAAGAAAGTCCGCCAAGCCGACAATCTCGGCAATTTCCTTCACCAGCACGTCGCAGTCTTTTTTCGACGTTCCCCGGTTTCTCAAGCCGTAGGCGATGTTGTCGTAGACGTTCATCGTCGGATAGAGCGCGTAGTTTTGGAACACCATGGCAACATCGCGCTTTCCCGGAGGCAGAGCGTTCACAGACTGGCTCCCGATGAAAATTTCCCCGTCTGTAGCCGTTTCCAGACCGGCAATCATCCGCAAGGTCGTCGATTTCCCGCACCCGGACGGGCCAACCAGCACCGTAAAGGAGCCGTCGGGAATCACGAGATTAAGCCCCTTGACCACTTTCTGGTTCTGAAACGTTTTTGTTATCTGTTGCAGCACCACTCTTGCCATCTTTTTCATCTTCCTCCTTGCGCCTTGGCAGCCATCATGTCGGTGACAAACGATTCGAAATCGGCGTAGCGGTAATCAGGCGTGGCATAGAGCCACTCTTCCTGCCCGTACCACTCCAGCACCACGGACGAGACGCCACCCGCGACTGCCGCGAGCACATCGTAGCGGCTATCGCCGACCATCATCGCCTGCTCGGGACGCCTGCCCATACTGGCGAGCGCTTTGCATACAGGCTCGGCTGACGGTTTTCCTTTGGCGACATCGTCCACGGCCACTACGACTTCGAACAGCTTGTCGATCCCCGCCTGCTTCAATCCGGTCAGCGCAAATTCCCGCTGCTTGTTGGTGACCACCGCCAGCTGATAGCCTGCCTGCTTTAATTTTTCCAGCCCTTCTTTCACATAAGGAAACAGCCGAACATGTCGGGCGTGGTTCTCACGCACGTAGGCAAAATACTTTTCCAGCACCTCTTGCTTGTCGGGCACACCTGCCGCTTGTGCGACGGTTGCCAAAAAATCGTCGAACGACTCGCCAAAACGCGCGAGCAGCTCTTCCCGGCTGAAGTGACCCGGTGCGTACTCCTCTGCTGTATAGGCGACTGCATCAATGACTGCATCCCGGCTGTCCAGCAGGGTCCCATCCAGATCAAACAGCAACGCTTGAATCATGCAAAAAACTCTCCTTCCACAAAAGGGGGTTACCGACTGACACAGCAGTCGCTCCATGCTGCAATACTTCCTCCATCTGCTCCCGCTTGCGGATCAAACCACCAGCGATGATTGGAATATCAATCACGCGCTTGTACTCTTCGATATACTCTGGCAGCAGTGCCGGCATCAGCTCGACGGCGTCAGGCTGGGTTTCAGCGAGAGACGACAGCCCGGATTTGAGCGAGTCGCTGTCTACGAGGAACAGGCGCTGGATTGTCAGCAAGCCTTGCTTTTTCGCCAGCTTGACCAGCGTGTTGCGCGTGGTCACAATCCCGTCCGGCTTCACGTAATGCGCCAAAAAGGCGATGCCTTCCCGGTCGTAGCTGATTCCCCCGATTCTTTCGAGGTGAAGGAACACCGGAATCTTTCTGTTTTTGAAAAAGTCTACATAGCCTTTGATGACCCCGATGTTGCCGATAGAGAGCACGGCGGCGCTCACATTGGCCTCTGCCGCTTTTTCCAGATACTTCGCCTCTTTTACGGAAGCAATCAGCTTGTACTCTTCCAACCTGCCGTGAAACTGCTCCTGATTCATTCGTAAGCCTCCTTTGCGAACGACAAAAAAACCCAACGACATGACAATTGCACAAGCATACTTGAGGAAAATGCTTGGAAAGGCTGTCGGGGGTTTCTCCATGACTCCAACCGAAGGGGAATGTTCACTTGTCATTTTGAATGGTACTCCTTCAGCGTTAAGACAACTTGAAGCAATTGTTAAAAAAGGGCAAAGATCGTGTAAGGATGCAATTGACGAGAATCATGAAACGGGAGTATGATCCATCTATATTCAAATAATCAAATATTCGAATATACGAAAAGAAGGGTTGCTACCATGAAGTGGGCCGCTAGATTTGAGGGCTACAATACGCAAGCATTCAGAAAAGACTGCGTGTCAGGATTAATCGTAGGCATTATCGCTATTCCGCTCGGCATGGCATTCGCCATCGCTTCCGGTGTCAAGCCGGAGTACGGGATTTACACCACCATCATCGCAGGGACGCTCATCTCGCTGTTCGGCGGTTCCCGCTATCAGATTGGCGGGCCGACTGGCGCCTTTATCCCGATCCTGTTCGCCATCGTCATGCAGTACGGCTACGCGGATTTGCTGCTCGCGGGCTTGATGGCGGGGATTATGCTCGTCCTGATGGGCGTTTTGCGGCTGGGCGGACTGATCAAATTCATTCCTCGCCCGGTCACGATCGGGTTTACAGCAGGGATTGCCGTCATTATTTTTACCGGGCAGATCGCCAATTTCCTCGGTCTATCGGACATACAACGGCACGAGGATTTTTTGTCCAACATGAAAGAAGTCGTCGTCCACCTGCATACAACCAGCTTCTACAGCCTGGCAACCGCCTGCCTCAGTCTGGCGATTATATTGATTACACCGCGTTTTGTGCGCAATGTGCCTGGCTCGCTCGTCGGTCTGGTCATCTCCAGCGTCATTGCCTTTTTCTTTTTCGCAGGAAAGGTCGCGACGATCGGCTCGACCTTCGGCGAAATTCCGAGCACACTGCCTGGCTTCCATTTTCCCGAAATCACGCTGGAGCGCGTCCAAAAATTACTGAGTCCTGCCCTAATCATTGCTATACTAGGAGCAATAGAGTCTTTACTGTCTGCTGTCGTAGCTGATGGCATGACCCGCAGTCGCCACAACAGCAACAAGGAATTGATCGGGCAAGGCATTGCCAACATCGTGACGCCGCTTTTCGGCGGGATTCCCGCTACGGGCGCGATTGCCCGGACCGCGACCAATATTCGCAGCGGCGCTGCCTCGCCCATGTCCGGCATCATCCACGGGATGGTCGTACTGCTCATCCTCGTGCTGCTGGCGCCTTACGCCTCGCACATTCCACTGGCGAGCATGGCTCCCATCTTGATGCTGGTCGCCTGGAACATGAGTGAGCGCAAGGAATTTGCCCACATCCTCAAAGCAAAAACAAGCGATTCGCTCGTGCTTGTGATTACGTTTGTTTTGACCGTCTTCACCAATCTGACTACCGCTGTCGAGGTAGGACTGGTGCTTGCTGTGCTGCTGTTTATCAAAAGGATGCGCGACAGCCTGCAAGTCGCCAAAGTGCTGCCCGATCCTTCTTTGAAGCACGAAAAAGTCATGCCGCATATGGTGTCGTCCCAGCACGATTGCCCGCAAATCAACATCTACACGATTGAAGGGCCGCTGTTTTTCGGGGACGCCGACTTGTTTGAAAGCTCGCTTGCGAACACGTTGCAGCACCGCCCCAAGGTCTTGTTGCTGCGCATGGGCAAAGTGCCATTTTTGGACATGACAGGCGAAGCCAATTTGTCCCGGACGGTAAAGCAAGCCATGAGTCAGGGAACGACCGTGCTGATCTCGGGCATTCAACCTGCTCCCAAACAAATTTTGCAGCGCACGGGTCTGTATGCAAGCATCGGGGAAACGCACTTTTTCGACCACACCGGAGAGGCAATCGAATATGCGCTTCATCGGCTGGATACGAACAAATGCCTGGGCTGCAAGCACTTTGCGTTCCGGGAATGCACGAGCCTGTCCGACACCCGCATACAACAGAGCTGCGCCCAACAACAAACATCCACTACGTCCACATGACGAAAAGATCGGAGGAACCTGCTATTGAATTTGGAGCTACAGCAATTTAAAGCGAACTTCTTCAAAGCGCTGGGCCATCCCCTGCGGATTCGGATTCTGGAGCTTTTGGCGGAGGGAGACAAAAACGTGAACGAGCTGCAAACGCTGATCGGCAGTGAAGGCTCGGCCGTTTCCCAGCAGCTGGCCATTTTGCGCAACAACAATATCGTGTACGGAACAAAAGACGGCAACAAAGTCACTTATTCTTTGCGCGACCCGATGATTATCGAGCTTTTGGGCGTCGCCCGGCAAATTTTCAACAACCACCTGATCGATACGATCTCGATGCTGGATCGCTTCAACGAAGAATAGCTTTTCACTCCGGAAAAGCTCCAGAAAAAAAGCCCAGGACCATTCACAGTCCTGGGCATGTTTATGTGATTAGATTAGGAAACAGCCACCAAAGCATCCAGCGCAATCAACGCTTCCGCCTCAATCGCTTTTGCCATCGCATCGGTATGCGGGTTGTACGAAGCAAGCAAATCGGCATCCGCATAGCCGTCAATCGCCAAAATCGCTCCGGCCTTCATTCCGCGCAATGCCGCGATGACGAACAGGGCGGAATTTTCCATCTCGACCGCGAGTACCCCAGCTTTTTGGTACAGCTTGTGCGGAAACTCCAGAACGCCACTGTAGAACACATCCAGCGTCAGCGTAATTCCCTCTGCTACGGGAAGTCCGGCCTCGTTTGCTTCTGCTGCTGCCACCAGTGCATCCGCCACGCGGCGATTGGCGACTGCCGGGAAACCCGGAGGAACGAGCTGGCTGGTCAGTCCGTCCTGACGCACGACAGCCGAGCTGATGACGAGGCTGCCAGGCTCGATTTCTTTTTGGTACGATCCTGCCGTACCTACGCGAATGATGACCTGCACGCCACCTTTTGCCAACTCCTCAAAACATACGGCAGCACCCGGCGAACCGACGCCGTGGCTGACTACGGCAACCTCCGTGCCTTTCCACGTCCCGGCATAGCTGTGATACTCGCGATTTTCTCCGATGGACCGATGGTTGTCCAGCTTGGCGGCAATCAAGGCAGCCCGTTTTGGATCTCCACATACGATGACGCGCTTCGGCAACTGTTCCGGATCTACTTTCAGGTTCGTAAGCATCTCAATCAAACTCCTTTTTCTCCCATTCGTCTTCGGGAATCGGCAGCGCTTCACCGGAGAACCGCTCTTCGCGGAACGGGTCTGCGATCAGGTGAAAGCCGTTTTGCTCCCAAAATCCGGGGGTGTTTTCCGAAATAAACTCAATGCCTCGCAGCCACTTCACGCTTTTCCAGAAGTACAGGTGCGGCACAGTCAGGCGCAAAGGCCAGCCATGCTTGTCCGTCAGCGGCTCTCCGTCGAAGGAGTGGGCCAACAGCACGTCAGGGCGCATCAAGTCAGCGAGCGGCACGTTCGCCGTATAGTCGTGATCGCCGTGCAGCATGACGTACGATGCCTGCGGCACTACACCGATTGCCTGCAAAAAGTCGCGGAACCGCACGCCTGTAAACGCATTGTCAAAACGCGACCAGCGCGTCACGCAGTGAATATCGCTGGTCACGGTGACTTGCGGCATCTCCATGATTTGCTCGTAGCTCAGTGTAACTTCGCGATCTACCTCGCCAAACACGCGCAATGTCCATTCCTTCATGTCGTAAACCGGGACTTCTCCCTCATGCAAAATCGGAAAGCGCTCGGTCAAAATTTGTCCTGGCGGAAGCCTTTTTGCCAGTGCCGGGTCGACTGCGGGCACTTTCATCCGTTTGATCCGATCTGCCTTGTTCATGTTGCGTCCCCCCTTTTCTTCGCTGACTGTTCTTTGTTAACGGGTGCTCTGCTGATTGTTGCTCGCCGCCTGCATGCGCTCTTTCAGGAAGAACATCGCGGCAACCGTGAGCAAATACGGCAGCATGGAAGTGAATTGCGTTGGCAGCGAGAAGCCTTGCAGACGAATGCTCAGCGCATCCATCAAGCCAAACAAAAAGCTCGACGCCAGTATTCCGATTGGATGGGACTGCCCCATCATCATCGCCACCAAAGCGATAAAGCCGCGTCCGGCGGTCATGCCCTCGGAGAACATCGTCACCTGGCCCAACGAAAGCTGTGCTCCTGCAAGCCCGCACAAAGCGCCGCAGATGACGATAGCCAGCACCTGCAAGCCCGTTACTTTCAACCCGAGGCTGCGAGCCGCAACCGGATTCGATCCGACGGCAAGAACCCGAAAACCAGTGACAGTCTTGTAAAAGAACACATAAAGCGCAATCGCAGCCAAAAACGCGAAATAAACAAGCGGAGAATGCCCGGAAAATACCTCGCCGACACCCGGAATATCTTTGATCACAGGGATGTCCCACTTCGGCAAGCCCGCCATATCTTTATCGTAAAAAGCCCCTTTGACGCCAAAAATCGCCCGCAGCGCAAACGTCGTCAGACCGAGCGCGAGGAAATTGATCGCTACCCCGACGACGATCTCGTTTGCTTTGAGCTTGATCGTCATATAGGCAAACAACAGAGCGAACAAAACACTCGTCGCCGCCGCAATCAAGATCGCCAGAAACAAATTCCCGGTAAAGTGGTTGCCAACAATCGCGGAAAAGGCTCCGGCAAGCACCATGCCTTCCAGCCCCACATTAAAAATGCCTACACGCGAGCACAGCGCTCCGCCCAAAGCAGCCAGCAATATCGGTGTCACCATGCGAATGGTAGAACTGACGAGGGACCAATCAAGCAGCTCCATGCGATTCTCCCCCTTTTGCTTTCCGCTGTTTCCACCAGTCGTAGCTGAATTTTGCCGAAATAAACAGGATCAGCACTGCCGAGATGACGCTTGCCAGCTCCAACGGCACGTCTGTGTTCCGCTCCACGCCCATCGCTCCAGTCTGAAAAGCAGCCAGCAGGATCGAAGTAAAAATAATCCCGACCGGATGGGAGTTTGCCAAGAGCGTCGCCATCAGGCCCGTCCAGGCGAAGTTCGGTACAGTCAAAGCGCCATCGACAAAACGGTAGTGCGCCCCCAGCACCTCGACCGTCCCTGCCAGGCCCGCCAGGCCACCGCTGGCAAACATGCCTGTCAGCATGACGCGGATGCGGTTGATCCCCCCGTATTGAGCGAACAACGGGTTTTGCCCGAGCATTTTCACTTCATAGCCGAACGGCGTAAAGCGGATGACCCAGAACAGGATCAAAGCGCCGACAATGGCAAACAAAAACCCGGCGTGCACGCTCATCCCTGCGAACAGCTTGGGAAGCCAGACGCTCTTGTCCAGCATGACCGTTTGCGCCAAAGCTGCCGAACCAGTCCTGTCCCGAAACGGCTCCGTGACCAGATAGCTGGCAAACAAGACGGCAATGTAGTTGAACAGCAAGGAAGAAATCAGCAGCGGAATCCGAAACCGCGCTTCCATGATGCCCGGCAATAGCCCCCAAAGCCCGCCAACGGCCATTCCCGTCACAATCGCAGCCACCAGCTTCACGATTCCCGGCGCAGGCAAGTAAATGGCTACCAGCGTAGCACTGATAGCGCCAAGCACCATCTGTCCTTCTGCCCCCAGATTGAATACTCCCGCCCGAAAAGCAAGCGACAGCCCCAGGGCGATCAGCATGATCGGTGTTGCTCTCGCCAACGTGGAAACGAAGAAGTAAAAGCTTCCGAATGCTCCCTTCCACATTTCCTGATAGGTGCCCAAGATCGATTCCCCTACCGATGCGATGACGAGCGCCCCGATCAACAGGCCGATGACAATCGCCAAAAGCGGCTGAACCAGTGATTTACACAGCTCTTTGATTGCTGCCATGAACGCTTCCTCCCGCCATTAACACGCTGATTTTTTCCTCGGTTGCCTCTTTGCGCGAAAGCTCTCCGGCGATCCGCCCTTTGTACATCACCAAAATGCGATCCGACAGCGCCAAAATTTCCGACAGCTCGGATGACACCAGCAAAATTCCGTCTCCTGCGTTGCGCTTGTCGATCAGCGCCTGATGGATGTACTCCATCGCTCCGATATCGACACCGCGCGTCGGCTCGGCTGCGATCAAAAACGGGGTTTCATGCCCCAGCTCCCGCGCGACGATCAGCTTCTGCAAATTTCCGCCCGACAAATTCCCGGCAAGCTCCTGAAGCTGCCGCGAACCAGTCTTGATCGCGAATCGCTCCACCCAGCCAGTCACAACCTGGCGAAAAGTTTCCCGCAGTACGATGCCGCGCCGATTGAATGCAGGCTTGCGCTGATAGCCCATCAACGCGTTCTCTTCGACACTTTCCAGCTTGGCGGTTCCCCACATATAACGATCCTCGGGAATATGGGCCAGACCCGCTTCCCGGATTGTCGCCACAGATTTGTTGGTGACGTCCTTGCCGCCCAGCCGCACTGTTCCCTCCTGTGCCGCCCGCAAACCGCTCACGGCTTGCAGCAACTCGGACTGTCCATTGCCAGAAACTCCGGCAATTCCCACGATCTCGCCGTGATGGACGGTAAAGCTGACCCGGTCGAGCAACGTCTGCTTTTCGCGCACCGACAAATTTTCCACCTGCAAAAGCGGTCCCTGCTCCAAAGCGACGCGCTCACTCAGCTCTTGCAGCTCGCGGCCGACCATCAACCGGGCCAAATCGTCCACATTCGTCTGCTCGCGCGCAACCGTACCCGTCACCTTGCCGCCGCGCAGCACCGTGATGCGATCTGCTACCTCCATTACTTCCTGGAGCTTGTGCGTAATCAAAATCACGCTTTTCCCGCTCTCCGCCAGATTGCGAATCGTTTGCAGCAAGTCGCGAACCTCCAGCGGAGTCAACACAGCGGTCGGTTCGTCCAGCACGATGATGTCTGCGCCCTGGTACAGCACTTTCAAAATCTCGACCCGCTGCTGTTCTCCCACCGAGCAATTGGACACTTTTGCCTGTGGATCAATCGGAATACGGAACTTTTCGCTTAGCTCGCGCACTTTTTGCACAGCGTCATGGCGGCGGAAAAACCCGGCCTGCTGCGGTTCGTAGCCAATCACGATGTTTTCGGCCACGCTGAACTCGCCGAACAGCATGAAGTGCTGGTGCACCATCCCGATTCCGTTGCCAATGGCGTCCTGCGGCCCGCGAAAAGCGACCGGCTTGCCGTTTAGCACGATATCGCCGGACGTAGGCTGCTCCATGCCGTACAACATCCTCATCAACGTCGTCTTGCCCGCTCCGTTCTCACCGACGATGGCGTGCACTTCTCCGGCAGCAAGCGAGAACGAGACCTTGTCGTTTGCAATAAAATCTCCGTATTTCTTGGTCATGGCGCGCATTTCCAAACGATAGGTCATCCTTGCTCCCCCTTCTTTACGCTTTCTTTTCGCATATAAGGAAGACCGACTACACAGCCGTAGTCGGTCACAATCAAGCTCTGTGCACTAGCTTTTAGAACGAATCCGGCACTTTGCGGGTACCAGCAATGATCTCTTCACTGATCGCTTTTACTTTGTCCACAACTTCCTGGCCGATGAAAGCGTTCAGCGGCGTTTTGCTTTCGTGAGTCACATACGTTACGCCTACGCCTTTTTCTTTCAATCCGTAGTTGACGACACCTGGTTTGAAAGAACCTTCCACAAACGATTTCACAGTTTCATACGCTGCTGCGTCTGTCCCTTTCAGTTGGGACAATACGATGTGCTCAGGGTCAATCGTCGTGCGGTCAACGTCTTGTCCTGCTGTAAAGAAGCCTTTTTCCTTCGCGGCTTCGAATACGCCGAGATCGCCTACCGCAGCTGCTCCGTTGATGAAGTCAGCGCCTTTGGATGCTTGCAGCAGAGCCAGCTCTTTCGCTTTTGCCGGGTCAGTGAAGCTGCCCACGTAGTTTACCAGAAATTCTGCATTCGGATTGGTCGATTTCAAGCCTTCCTGGAATCCGCCTGTCCATTTTTTCAGAAGCGGAATGTCCATTGCGACAACCATGCCGACTTTGTTTGTTTTCGTGGCAAGACCTGCCGCCGCCCCCATCAGGTAAGCTGCTTCCTGCTCGCGGAAAGTAACGCTGCGCACATTTGGCAAGTCCACTACTGTATCAATAATCGCGAAGTTGCGATCAGGGTTTTCTGCGGCTACTTTTTTCAGTGCGTCTTCTGCTTCAAAAGAAGAAGTGATGATCAGGTCGTAGTTTTCCGCTACGGCTACGCGCAAGTTCTCTTCGATCGCACCATGGTCAGTCGACTCGATGCTTTTTACTTCCGCGCCAAATTCTTGTCCTGCTTTTTTCGCGCCCTCGTCCATTTGCTGGAAGAATGGGTTCACGCCGATTTTTTCCGGCAAAATCAAGGCAACGCGTTTCTTCGCTGCACCTTCTTGTCCTGCGGCTTGCTCTTTCGGCTTATCAGTCGATGCGTTCCCGGCAGGTGCATTCCCGCCTGCTGAACAACCCGCAGCCAAAACAGCAAAAGTAGTCAATGCCAACAACAACTTCTTCATGGTGTCTTTCTCCCCTATCTGAACGTTCTCCGTTTTCTCTATCCTAACCATAATGTACGGTTTTTCGACAAAAAGATCAATACCAAACACGAATATTTCAAATTAAAATTATTTTATCGTTCGTTATTCCTCCTCTATCCATCCTCCCCTTCTAACGAAAAAAAACTCTTCCCGAAGGAAGAGTTTGCGTCCGAAGCCGTCCTCTTCCTCATCTGTCAAAACCCCGGTACAGGTTTTGCAGGAATTGGCACCTTTCTGTACATGTCTCGCATGTCCAGTGGTTGCCGGGCTTCATAGGGCCAGTCCCTCCGCCGCTCTCGATAAGGTAGATCATCTATTGAGTTACAATGAACTTATTCTAGCAGAACGCTCTGAAAAAGCAATTGTTTTTTCAGATTGTTTCCGCCAGTTTGTTTATTTCGTTTGAAAGGTTTGCTGGAGCCGATGCGACAGGTTGCTAAGCTCACCCAGCTCTTCGGTAATTTCCCGCACCTTTTGATGCTGATTTTCTGCGGTGGCAAAAAGCTCTTCCAGGTTGGCAACCGATTGTTCGGTGACGGCCGTAATCGTCGACATCTCCATCGCCACTTCGCCTGAACGCATTTTGACCCGGTTCATGCTGGAACCGACATGCTCGGCCGCTTGCAGGAATGCCACCATGCCGGAGCGGACTGCCTCGATCGAAGCCACCGTTTTTACAGCCAGCTCCTGTCCTTTGGCTACAGACGCCTCTCCGTTGCTGATTTGCTGCACAGCGTTCTCGCTCTCCTGATGGAGCGATTTGAGAATTTCCGTAATCTCCTGGGTAGCGGTCGCGCTTTGCTCAGCCAGCTTGCGCACTTCGTCAGCTACTACAGCGAAACCGCGTCCATGCTCGCCAGCCCGCGCTGACTCGATGGCGGCGTTGAGCGCCAAAAGATTCGTTTGCGTGGCAATCTGGTTGATCGCTCCCACGATTTCTTCTACCCGGTTCGCCTGGCGATTGAGCTGGTGAATCGTCGCAGCAGCCACATTGACCGCAGACACGATCTGTTCCATTTGCTGCGAAAGCTCGTTCATCATGCCCACGCTGTCTTTCAGGCGCTGGTTGTTTTGATCGGACTCGCTCTTCATCGCATTCGTCTGCGTCGTTACCGCCACGATCTCCTGGTCGATCGACTGCACCTCTTCTTCGATCTTCACAGTCGAATTGGCCTGCGATTCCATGCCAGTCGCAACTTCGCGAAACGCAATCATCATCTCGTCCGTATTGCGTTTCGTTCCTTCGGCATGCTCGTGCACATGCTCTGTCGTGCGGTCAATCTGCCCCGTCATCTGTTGAATATGTACGAGCATTTCTCCCAGACGGCGTTCTTTTTCCTCTGCTTCCTGTCGGGCGATATTCGCCTTGCTGAGAGAAGCTTGTCCAGCCAGACAGAGGTACGTTACAGCCCCCATCATCATGAGGATCGCTACAATCCGCAGCACCAGATTCAGTTCCGTGAAGTCGCCGCTAAAAATTTCGTAGGAGCCTGTATAAAAGCCGACCAGAGTCACAACAATCTGCGCGATTCCCGCCGACACTACCAGCTTCCAGTCGAGGTAGGCTGCCAAAAATCCCATGACAATGAATGCGAGAAAAGTTACCTCTGGATAGGTAGTAAAGTGATCGAATGAGATCGCGTAAAACATGAGTCCAATCGCTACCAAGTAACGAATGACATGACTGTCCCTTTTGATGAAGTAAAACGGTGACACAATGAGGGTGACCAGCAATCCGAGGGACGTCACTTTCCAGAAGTTTGCATCGACCTGATAAGCAATCAGTCCCGCCATCCACAGGTGGTTCCATAGGATAAAAATCATAAAGCCTTCTTTGTCCGTCAAGGTGTTACGAACCAATTGAATCATAAGTGCCCCCCTTTTCCTGTTACTTATGTATCGGATTCTTTAACCATTATATCGCGTGCAGATTGACTAATTTGTGAAAAAAGTGAGAACAGCCAAAACGATTGGAGAATAGGCTACTATCATCTCCCCTTATTTTAAGCTATTTGGAAAGGAACTGGAACTGTGGAAGAACAACTCAATCTGTTGCCAGCCACTGTGCTGACGCGGACCATCAACCGTCCGAACACCACGATTTACTACCCGCAGCTGGCAGGGCTGGCCAACCAGCAGGCGGAAAAAGACATCAACCGGGCCATTTTGCAAACGGTGCAAGGCTTGATCCACGAGCAGCAACGAGTGCAGGTGCCGGGAAATACACAGATGCAAGGCAGCTTTGAAATCAAGACGAATGAACGCGGCATTTTCAGCGTGACACTCAGCAACTACGCGTACACCCCGCAAATGGCTCACGGAATGACTTTTCTCGGGTCTGTAACAGCCAATACCCAGACAGGCAAGCTCTACACCTTGCGCGATCTGTTCAAGCCGGGCAGCGACTACGTCACGGTCCTGTCGGAAAATATCAAGCGACAAATCAAAGAGCGCGATATTCCTACTTTAGGTAATTTTACCACAATCAAGCCAGATCAGGACTTCTATCTCGCAGACAAATCACTTGTTATTTATTTCCAATTGTATGAAATCACGCCTTATTACGTCGGGTTTCCGATGTTCCCGATCTCCGTCTACGACTTGCAGTCGATTATAGACGAATCTGGCCCGCTCGGCATTTTGTCCGCCAGTTAAAAGTAGTGAACAACTGAACGCAAAATCGTGTGTGCACAAAGCTGAGCGACGGGGAACGACTGTCATCAGCTTTGTTTTTTGTTCGGAAAAATGCCTTTTTTACATTCGAATAAACATTTACTTATATGTCATTACCTGCTACTATTTTATTTGTACATATTTACTTAAGCAATCAAGCGCATCGTATCGAACCAGTTTTTTCTGGAGGTCTGATATTCATGCAACACTACGGTCACAAGATCGGCCAAACTGCCAGAGTTTTCAGTAAAACCTTGAATGGAATCATGTCGCCCATGGGATTATATAGCTCGCAATGGAGCATCATTCTCTGCCTGCACTATCGCAGCTCGCTGACACAGGTGCAGTTGAGCAATTACTTGAACGTGGAGGCCCCTACCATTACCCGGACATTGACCCGGCTGGAGGAAATGGGCTGGATCATCCGCTCCGAGGGTGACGACAAGCGCGAACGGTACGTCTCGCTCTCGCCAGCCGCTATCGAGCGCTTCCCCGAGTGGCTGCAAGCTGCCCGCGACCTGGAAGACGTCGCCCTGCGCGATTTGGATGAGAGCGAGTTGGCTGTCTTTAATCGGGTGCTGAAAAAGATGACGGAAAACTTGAATACGATTGCATAAAAGGGCCTCTACCTAAACACATCGCTGTTCAGGTAGAAGCCCTTCTTCTTTTATTAGCTCATCCGTTTGACCATGCTGCGCGCCATCCAGACGCCTGCCGCTCCCGCCTGCGCCAAGCCGCGTGTGATTCCCGCGCCATCGCCACCGCAGAACAATCCTTTGATCTCTGTTTCAAACTCCTCTGTAAGCTTCGGACGAGCCGAGTAAAATTTAGCCTCCACCCCGTAAAACAGCGTGTGCTCCGAGGCGATTCCCGGCGTAACCTTGTCGAGCGCCTCTACCATTTCGATCAAGCTTTTCATCGTGTTGTACGGCAAGACCAGTCCCAGGTCGCCCGGTACCGCTTCCTTCAAGGTCGGCTCCAGGAAGCCTTCCCTGATCCGCGCTTCAGTCGAGCGGCGCGCCCGCAAAATATCGCCGTACTTTTGCACGATGACGCCGCCGTTGGACAAATCGTTTGCCCGTTTGCATATTTCCCGCGCGTATTCATTCGGCTTGTCAAAAGGCTCTGTAAACGTGTGGGATACGAGCAGCGCGAAGTTCGTATTCGGCGAGCCGAGAGCCGGGTCCTTGTAGGAGTGACCATTTGCCGCCATCACCCCGCTGTGGTTTTCCACGACCACGTGCCCGGACGGATTGCTGCAAAACGTGCGAACCCGTGTGCCGACAGACGTGTTGAAAATGAACTTGCCCTCGTACAGATGCTCGTTGATCTCGGGCATCACGACATCTGATGTCTCTACGCGCACCCCGACGTCCACCTGATTGTTGTACATTTTCAGGCGGCGTTTTTTCAAAATGCTGGTCAGCCAGGCGGAACCGTCCCGTCCAGGGCCGATCACGACAAAATCGCTTTCGTATTCTTCCCCGTTTTTCAGGACAACCCCTTTGACCCGATGACCTCCGTCTTCCTTGACCGTCAAAATATCCTCGACCTCTGTCTTGAACATCATGTCGATCCGTTCCTTCAAGTATTCAAAAATCGACTGCAAAATCTCCAGGTTTTGCTCTGTGCCCAAATGGCGAACCTGGGCGCGCAACAGCTTCAGCCCTGCCGCGTATCCGCGCTGTTCAATGCTTTTGATCGTCTCTGTCGTCGGATCGGTAATCGTCTCGGTCGCGCCGTGCTCCAGATTGATTTCGTCTACGTATTTGATCAAGCCGAGCACAGTCGAAGGATTGAGGTAATCCGTCATCCATCCGCCGAACTCCGTCGTAATGTTGAATTTGCCGTCACTGTAAGCGCCTGCTCCACCAAACCCGCTGGTGATCGAACAGGCCGGAAGACAGCCTGCGTAATCCTTTTTCCCGGCAGGAGGCGGGCAGAGCTTGATTTTCTCTTCCAAAATCGGGCAGCGTCTGCTGTAAATATCGTGGCCTTTATCTATGAGCAGCACCTTCGCATTCGGCGCTTTTCGCGTCAGTTCATAGCATGTAAAAATTCCGGCTGGTCCTGCTCCTACTACAATGGCATCGTATTTTTTCATCTGCAATTCCTCCCTGTAAACACGTTTGAATACTTGGTTTTTATCAAGCATGAGTCACTCTTGCGCAGTCTCCCCTGAGTTGTTGTATGGACGACAACACAAAAAATTCCCGGCCGACGAATAAGGTATGTCAAAAAACAACCTCATTCGTAGCCGGGAATTTACGGTTCCCTGTAGAGACCCTCAAACCATATTTTCGAGGATATACGAATTTATTAAGGATTCATCAAGCCAGTTCATCTTGCTAACAACCATATGTATAGTAGCGCATAATCTGAATCAAGTCAATATACGACCATCCATTTATTCGTGTTTACATTTTTTTAACATGAAAACAGCTTGTTTGAAACGGTTACATTCAGCAAAAACCGAACATTATATCCGAACGTTCGTAATTTCCAAGGAACTCCCCCAAAAAAGTTGGAAGGAAACGACATAAAAAGATAGAATATGTAGAATTTTAAGAAATATTTTCGTATTACTACACTCATACAAAAAGGATGGGGCTTGCCCATGCGGGATTATCGTTATTACCAGTCTGCCTTTGCAGGGATTCCAAAGCCATTCGCTTTCGTCGACCTGGACCTTTTGGAGCAAAATGCCGAGCAGATCGCTTTGCAAAGCAATAGAAAGCCGATTCGGATTGCCAGCAAGTCAATCCGCAGTGTCGCCCTTCTCAAGCATCTGTTGCAGTTCGATGACTGCTTTTCCGGGCTGATGTGCTTCTCGGCTCCCGAAGCGCTCCATTTGTGCGCGGCAGGCTTTGACGATTTGCTCCTGGGGTATCCCGTCTGGGAAAAAAGCTGGCTGCTCGCCCTTGGCGAACAGATCAGGCAAGGCCGTACCATCACTTTGATGATCGATTCCGTCTCCCATGTGGAACATCTGGAACAAATCGCCCGCGAGCAAGACGTGATTTTTCCCGTCTGCCTGGATATAGACATGTCGTCCGATATGTTGGGCCTGCATTTCGGCGTTTGGCGCTCTCCGCTGCGTTCTCTGGAGTCGGCCGTTGCGCTTGCTTCCCGCGTCGCTTCCTCCAAGCATCTCCGCCTGGACGGAATCATGGGCTACGAAGCGCAAATTGCAGGCGTCGGCGACCGCTATCCCCGGCGATTTATGAAGAACAGCCTGATTCGACTGCTGAAACAACGATCGGTAAAGGAGGTGGCACATCGCAGAGCGGAACTGATGAAGGCACTTACGGCAATGGGAATCTCGCTGCGCTTCGTCAACGGCGGAGGGACAGGAAGCTTGCACCATACGGGAAAAGAAGACGCCGTTACAGAACTCACGGCTGGCTCCGGCTTCTTTTCTCCCGGACTTTTTGATTACTATCAAGACTTTCATTTCCAGCCAGCAGCCGGCTTTGCCCTGGAAATCATCCGCAAGCCGACCGAGCATATTTACACTTGCGCAGGCGGCGGCTATATCGCTTCCGGTTCGGCCGGAGCGGACCGATTGCCCAAACCGTACTTGCCGCAAGGTGTCCGGCTCATTTCCAACGAAGGCGCCGGAGAAGTGCAAACCCCCATCCAGTATCGCGGGTTGGAAACATTGGAATTGGGTGACCCCGTCTTCTTTCGCCATGCCAAAGCGGGCGAGCTGTGCGAGCGCTTTTCGCGGCTCTATTGTGTCTCAGGAGGAAACGTTGTTGATGAAGTGACGACATATCGGGGGGATGGACTATGCTCACTGTAAGCAAAAAAACAAACCGCTGGAGCAACTGGACAGGAAACGTTCAGAGCCAGCCGCGGCACATTGCCATGCCGCAATCTTTGGATGAGGTCATCTCCGTCGTCCGCGCCTGCAAAGCTGACGGAACGCGCATCCGCGTCGTTGGTTCCGGGCATTCTTTTACCAGACTCGTCCAGACCGAGGAATGCCTGCTTTCCCTGGATCGCTTGCAAGGAATCGTCCACGTCGACCAAGAGCAGCAAACCGTGGAAGTCTGGGCGGGAACGAAGCTCAAGACGCTTGGCGCGTTGCTCCATCAGGCGGGCTATTCCCAGGAAAATCTCGGCGATATCAACGCCCAGTCCATCGCAGGTGCCGTCAGCACCGGAACGCATGGCACGGGCATTCAATTCGGAAGCGTCTCGACACAAGTCGTCGGATTGACGGTCGTTACCGCATCAGGCGAAGTGCTGGAGGTGTCAGAGCAGTCACATCCCGATCTGTTCAAAGCGATGCAAGTCTCCCTTGGATTGCTCGGCATCATCGTTCGAGTCAAACTTCGCGTCCTGCCTGCTTACCGCCTTCGCTACCAAAGCCATCGCATGCCGCTTGATGAATGCTTGTCTTCCCTCGATACATTCAAGCAATCGCACCGTCATTTCGAATTTTACACCTTCCCGTACTCCGATACCGTCCAGGTCAAATTCATGAATGAAACCTCCGAACCATCCAGCGCGAATCAGCAATGGAGCTACATGAAAAAAATGGTGGTGGAAAACGGTCTGTTCTGGCTGCTTTCGGAGAGCTGCCGGCTGCGCCCGACGCTTACCCAATCCGTGAGCAAGCTGTCGGCGCAAAGCGTCCCGAACGTCAACGAAAGCGGCTATAGCCACGAGCTGTTTGCCACGCCGCGTCTGGTCCGTTTTTACGAGATGGAGTATTGCATTCCCGCCGAGCATATGGGCGAAGCCATCAAGGAAATGCGGCAAGCCATCGAGCAGGAACGCTTTGCCGTGCACTTTCCGCTGGAATGCCGTTACGTGAAACAGGACGATATTTGGCTCAGTCCCGCTTACGAACGAGACAGCGCCTTTATCGCCGTGCACATGTACAAAGGCATGCCATATGAAGCGTACTTTTCGCGCATGGAGCAAATTTTCCGCCGCTTTGGCGGTCGCCCGCATTGGGGAAAAATGCACAACATGACGGCAGAGCATCTGCATCAGGTGTACCCGCGCCTGCCCGACTTCCTCGCGATCCGCGCTCAGCTTGATCCTGACGGCATGTTCGTCAATCCGTATTTGTCTGAACTGTTTGGGCTGACCTGAATCTGACCCAAAGAACCAGCCATACCCGACCCGACACGCAAAAATGCCCCGCCACGGCAACTGGCAGGGGCATTTCATTTTGACCGATCGTCTAGCCTTGGGTCGGAATATCCGGCTTGATTTTCTTGTTGCGGCCATAGCGCAAATAGTAGTAGAGATAGAACAGCGCCAAAGCGCCGATCCCGTAAAACAACCCTACCCGCTGCGTCGGATCAAACGCCGGGAAGATGAGGATGAACGTGCACAAAGCCAGACACAACAGCGGCATCACCGGGTAAAACGGCGCCACAAACTGCAAGTCTTCAAGCTTGCCGCCTTCCTGCAAATATTTCCGGCGGAAGTTGAATTGGGACAGGGCAATGCCCATCCAGGTAAACGTGACCGCGATCCCGGAAACAGACATCAGCAAAACGTACACGGTATCAGCCGCGATCACGCTGGTCAGAAGCGACAAAAGCGAGAAGGCCAGAGTCGCAAGCAAGCTGTTCAGTGGAACGCTCCGCTTGGTCAGCTTGCCGAATGCCGGATGCGCCATCCCGCTGTGCGACAATGCCCAGAGCAAACGGGTAGCGGCGTACAGGCAAGAGTTTCCGACAGATAAAAGCGCTGTCAAAATGACGAAGTTCATAATATCCGCCGCAAACGGAATGCCTACCGAATCGAATACGGTCACGAACGGGCTTTCCAGCAACCCCAGCTCGCTGGATGGGAAAAGAGCGGACAAGATCATGACCGAAGCCACATAGAACACCAAAATGCGGAAAACGACATTGCGGATGGCCCGCGGGATGTTTTTGTGCGGATTTTCCGTTTCTCCGGCAGCGATCCCGATCAGTTCCGAGCCTTGATACGAAAACACGACGTTCATCATCGTGACGAAGACAATCGCAAACCCGAACGGAAACAGCCCGCCATCCGCGGAAAAGTTGGAGAAGAACGGAGCTTCCCTGCCCTCCATACTGACTATACCGAAAATAGCACCTAGTCCGACAATAATGAAGATAAGAACGGCCAACACTTTGATGCCCGCGAACCAGTATTCCGTTTCCGCAAATCCTTTGGTCGTCAGAGCGTTGAAGGTAAAGAGCAAAAGGATAAAGAGCGCGCACCAAATCCAGATCGGCGTATCCGGGAACCATCGCTGCATAACCATGCCGGCCGCAGTAAACTCCACGCCAGCCGTCGTCGCTGAACCGAGCCAGTACATCCATCCGAGTGTAAAGCCGCTTGCCGGGCCAATGTACTTCGTCGCATACGTTTGAAAAGAACCTGTTACGGGCATTTTCACGGAAAGCTCACCCAGGCAGGTCATCACCAGGTACAGCAGAATCCCCCCGACGACAAACGCGACGAGCGCTCCGCCCGGCCCCGCCTGATTGATCGTATACCCGGCATTCAGAAAAAGCCCCGTTCCGATTACTCCGCCAAGCGACAGCATAAAAAGATGGCGGCTTTTCATCGAGCGTTGCAGTTGTTTGTCCTTGTCATTCCCAGCGTTCATATGATCCCTCTCTTTCCCCAGCTCGTGAGTGGAAAATAGATGTGTAAAAAGTAAGCCGGGAAGGAACTGCCTGCGTTAGAAGCGCAGGGACAGGCAGCTCAATCCTCCATCTTGCTTGCGGAACTCGGACATATCCAGCTCGATTACTTGGTAGCCAGCATCCGTGATCTGTTTTTTCGTGCTGTCGAAGCCTTTTGGAATGATTACATGGTCATTGATGTGGATGCAGTTGGCGGAATACTCCACTTCTTTTTCCACTACCAGATGCTTGTAGTCTTTGAACACTTCGGAGTCGATAAATTCGCCTGCGAGTACGAGCGTGTCGTTACCCAGGTAAGCAATGCCCGTTTTCAGGTGGAAAAACTCCTTCAGCGGAACGATCGTAACCTCATAGCCGTATTTGGAGAGGATTTCCCGGAACTGGATCGCGCCTTCCTCGTTCGTACGCGTGGACAGGCCCACATAGAAATGATTTTCTACCTGCATGACATCTCCGCCGTCAAGGAAGCCCGGAGCCTGAATGTATTCAATCGTGTCATAGAAACGCGGGAGCACTTGTTTCATGTCCTCAATCTCACCGTTGCGGCTGTCCGCGCCAGGGTTGGTGATGACCGCGCACTTTTCGGTCAGAACCGCTGTATCTTCTACGAAAGTGGAATCCGGGAAACGCTCGTCCGCTTCCAAAACGGTCACTTCCAGACCCGCTTGCTTCAGCGCCTCTACATAAGCAGCATGCTGCTCCAAAGCAAGAGCGAAATCCGGCTTGCCCAGATCGGAAGTCGTCAGACCGTTCACGTAGCTCTGCCCCGGTTTTCTTACAATCGCACGAGAAAATTTCATGATAAAATCTCCCTTCTGTTTTGAAATCTCGTCAGTGGAACAAATGTTTCAGCGGCGATGATGCATCGCTTCGTTTTACTGTCGATTATTCCGTATTGTGGAACGACTTCTACAATACAAAATTACACTCCTAATGTAAAATAGTTTTAAATTTTTTGTCAATGAATTTTTGTCTGCATGAAATGATGTTGATTCGTCCGAATAATTCTGATAGATTGATCTCATAAAAAGCTGGCGAAGCATCTGACAAATCGTCATTCGCAAAACGAAAGCCAGGAGGGAAACAACTTGGTACAATCGATTGACCGGGCGATGAGCATCATCTTGGTCCTGACATCTGACGAAAGCAAGACGCACTGGTCTATCTCAGAAATCGCAGAGAAGACATCTCTCCCCATCAGTACAGTCCACCGCCTGATCAGCAGTCTCATGAAGTACGGGCTGATTCAGCAGATCCCGGAAACCAAGCAGTACAAGCTTGGCATCACCTGGATGGAAATCGGTCTGCGCATCCTGGACAAAATCGACATGCGGGCAGTCGCCCGAACCGTTATGGAGCAGTTGGCGGCAGATGTGCGCGAGTCGGTCTACCTGAATATTCCGGATGGGCATGACGCCATCGTGCTTGAACGGGTGGAAAGCTCCATGACCGTCAGAAGCATCGACAATCTGGGAGAGCGCATCCCGCTGCACATCGGCGCGGCCAACAAAACGATTTTGGCGAACATGGAGCCTCGGGAAGCGGAACGAACCGTCATGGCACTGATTCCTGATCCTGAGCAGCAGCGTGAATTTATGAAGCAACTCCCCGCCATCCGCGAAAATGGTTACGCTGTCAGCTACGGGGAGAAAACGGAAGGAACCGCCTCCATCGCCGCCCCCATCATCGGCTATAACCAGCGAGTGGTCGGCGCCCTGAGCATCGGTGTTCCCACTTATCGGATCACAGAGGAGCTATTGGCTACCTTGATCGATCGCGCCAAGCAAAGCGCCAAGGAAATTTCCAAAAGAATCGGAGCAACTCCGTAATTTTTTTGCCCACTAAACGGAAATGGTTTTCACTATACGGAAAACGGAGGCATACCCCATGCAAAAATGGCAAACAAAAGAGCAACTCGTCGATCTTCTGTGCAATTTGGTGAACATCCCGAGCATTACCGGATCGCCTGCTGAGAAAGAGTTGCCTGGCTACATCGTCGAGCAGCTGCGTTTATTGCCTTACTACCAGGCGAATCCCGACCACGTTCAGGCCAATCCGACCGAGGATGGACGTCATTTTGTCACGGCGCTCGTCAAAAAACCGGGCGTTCGCGACACCGTCATTTTGGTAAGCCACTTCGATGTAGTCGATGTGGAGGATTACGGCGGCTGGATGAAGCATGCCTTTGATCCGAAGACGCTCACTCCGCTGTTTCAGCAAAACCAGGCGGACATGCCTGCCGATGTGCAGCAAGACTTGCGTTCCGGCAACTGGCTGTTCGGACGCGGGACGATGGACATGAAATGCGGCTTGACCCTGCACATGTCCATGATCGAGCAAGCTTGCGCGGGCGAGTTTGACGGCAACATCCTCTTGCTGACGGTTCCGGACGAAGAAGTAAACTCCGTCGGCATGCGGGCAGCTGTTCCTCGTCTTTTGGAAATTGCCCAACAGTTTGATTTGCACTACACGACCGTGCTTAACTCCGAGCCGATGTTCACCCGCTATCCGGGCGACCAGAACACCTACGTGTACACAGGCTCCATCGGAAAGGTCCTGCCAGGCTTCCTCTGCTACGGAAAAGAAACGCATGTAGGCGAGCCTTTTGCCGGGTTGAACGGGAACTACATGGCATCGCAAATTACGTGCGAGCTGGAGCTGAACACTTCTTTTTGCGAAGTCGTGGACGGCGAAGCTTCTCCGCCGCCTACCAACCTGATCCAGAAAGATTTGAAAAAAGAATACTCGGTGCAAATCCCGCATCGTGCCGTGACGCTCTTCAACCTGTTCCTGCTGGAAAAACAAATGGAGGAAGTCGTGGAGCCGCTGCTTGGCGCAGCCCGCAATGTAGCGGAACGCATCCGCGAAAACTACCTTCGCCACGCCAGCCAGTTCGCCAATTTCGCTCCGTTCAGCCCGCGCGACCTGACGATCTCTGTGATGACCTATGAGGAGCTGTACGCCTACGCCTTGAAAACGCACGGAGAAGACAAGCTGCGCCAGCTGGAGGCAGATGTCATCGCCAACCGCCAAGACAAGGACGACCGCGACACGACAATCGAGCTGGTCGATCAGCTGGCGATTTTGTGCAAAGAGCTGTCCCCGATGATGATTTTGTTCTTTGCCCCACCTTTCTACCCGGCCGTCAGCTCGCGCAACCATCCGTTGATCCAGCAAACGGTCGCAGAGATGGAAGCATACGCGCGCGAACAGCATCAAGTGACCTTGCTCAAGCAAAACTACTTCGGCGGAATCTCCGACCTCAGCTACGTCGGCCTGCAATACCCGGCCGCGTCGATGCAGCCGCTGGTCGCCAACATGCCGCTGTGGGACAACGGCTACTCGATTCCGCTCCAGGAGCTGGAAGCCTTCGACGTCCCTGTCATGAACCTCGGCCCCGTCGGCCGCGACGCGCACCAATGGACGGAGCGCCTGGACGTTGATTATGCGTTCGACACATTGAAAGACATGCTGCCGAAATGCATTCAGTCCTTGTTGCGGAATGGGCGGGCAAGCGAGTAACTAACACATCAATAGAAAAAAGGCTCTTACGGCGAGGCATGAAGCATGGCTTTCGCGTAAGGGCCTTTGTTTTTTATTGGAAAATGCTTTTTTCTGCCTACCTCCCCACTTTTTCTTTATAATGAAGAAAAGCTATCGCAAAGGAGAGCGGGACATGAATTTTGAAGCAAAAGAAAAAGGGTTCGTCACCCATTTATCATATGGCGATCTGCACGTCTCTGGCGATGAGGCGTACGGCTTTCGCCCTTACCAGCTGCTCGTTTCTTCCATTGCCGTTTGCAGTGGCGGCGTCCTGCGCAAAGTGTTGGACAAAATGCGCATGCCTTGCACAGATATGCAAATCACAGCAGATGTCACGCGCAATGAAGCAGAAGCAAACCGCGTTGAAAAAATTCACCTTCACTTCATCATTACCGGAGAAAACTTGAAGGCAGAAAAAGTGCAAAAGGCCGTCGATGCCGCCAGCAAAAACTGCCCGATGGTACAGTCAGTAAAAGGCAGCATCGTCGTCACCGAGTCATTCGAACTTGTGCCACTTGTACCGTAATCCGCTAACTCCAAGCTATTCCATTTGAAATGAGAGGTCATCATGGGCGACAACCACGCAGAGACGACAACCTTTTTCCTCTTGAAAAGCATCCGGCAAATCGCTTTGCCTCCGAATCAAGCATGGTCGCTTCCCGGCTGCCCGGAACACGCCTTGCTCATGATTACGGAAGGCAGCGGATATTGGCAGGGCGACGACACCGCTAGTGCCCCGCCCCTGTCTTCCGGGAGTGTACGATTTTTCGCACCGGAAGCTGCCGATTCCATCGTAGCTGGGCGTGGTGCTTCCCTGTCTTTTTTCGCCCTCTTTTTTGACGCGCTGCAACAAGACATGAGGCAACATAACAGCTATGCACCGGATGGCCTGTGGCACCCTCCGGCCGACAGCTATCACGTCCAGTCTCTGCACGTCTGCCTGGAGCTGGCCCGCGCCTTGCTTGCCGACCATGAGCACAAGCACGAGGTAGCGAATCCACTGGATATGTTGCAAAATCAGATTCGTTTTCAGCAGCTGTTGCTCACGATCTGGGAGGCCCCTGCCGCGCAAGCAGTCGTGGAATCGTCGCACCCCATCGACCAGACCCTCTCCTACATCCATGAACATTACGCACAATCGCTCTCGCTGGCTGATCTGGCCAACAAGGCCGGGCTTACGCCTCGCTACTACACGGAGCTATTCAAAAAGAACGTAGGAAAAAGCCCGATTGAATACTTGACCGGGTATCGGATGGATCAGGCAAAAAAGCTGTTGTGGGACTCGAAAAAGCGTTTGCGTGAGGTAGCGCAGCTTGTCGGATACGAGGATGAATTTTACTTCAGCAGACGGTTCAAGCAGCAGGTTGGCGTCTCTCCGACTGTCTTTGTCAAAATGAGTCAGCGGCAAATCGCCCCTGTCACTTTCCAGTACACCGAGTATTTGATGGCTCTCGGCATCAAGCCTGTGGGGGCGCAGGAAGACCAAGTCTCTCACATGCGGGAACAGCTCCGGCTACAAGAGGCGTCAGATATCATTTCGCTGTCCAAAGCTTGCCCGGATTTGATCAAGCCACTGCAGCCGTCCTTTATTTTGACCGATTATCCAAAAGATTGTGCGGCCTTCTCCTCGATTGCCCCTACGTGCGCACTGTCCTGGACGGATGACGACGTCTTTGGTCATTTGCAGCAAATTGCCGACCTGTTCGGACAAAAAGACAAAGCGCTGCTCTGGTTCAAGCAGCATGAGCAAAAAGTGCAGAAAACGAAGCGATACGTGGACGCACGCATCGGCAAAGAGGAGACGGTGTCGATCCTGAATGTCCGTCCGGCGCACACCTTTGCTTACGGCGTTCGCAATCTCGGGCACGTCTTGTACAAATCGCTGAAGCTGACGCCGCCCCCGATCATTCAGGACAACATCAAGCGCGATCCGAATTTTTGGGCCGTTCCCGTACAGGAACATCAACTGAACGCTTACGCTGCCGATTGGCTGTTCGTCCACATTTTTGACGACGACCTGTCGCGTGCTCATTTTCAAGCCTTGACCCAGCGCAAAGAGTGGCAAAGCATTCCTGCCGTACAAAAAGGACAAGTCGTGCTGCTTGGCCCCGTCTGGTTCGCGTATGATCCCCTGTCGCTTGACGCCCAATTGGACGAAGCGATTCAGCTGTTGGAGCAGCAGAAAACTTCCTGACCGCCGGATTGTCCAAAGAAAACCGGAATATCCTCCATGGATGAGTCAAACGGTTCACGGTAAGATGAAGCTTGTTGTTGAGAATCATTTTCATTCAGGAGGGTATTCATGAAACGATCTCGCATACAAGCGTGTCTGTCCGGCATTATGCTCTTTGCCCTGCTTCTTTTGACAGCATGCTCCCAAACAGCTCCAAGCCAGTCCGAGCAGCAAACCGCTTCACCAGCACCTGCTTCTGAGCCTGCCAAAAAAGAGACGCGTGTCATCAAGCACGCAAAAGGCGAAGCAACGATTCCAGTCAAGCCAGAGCGCGTCATTGCCTTGCAATACTTGAGCAATATGCTCGTCCTCGGTATAAAACCGATTGGCGCGGTGCAAGGTCACATGGAAGGGGCTGACATGGCCCCGTTCGTAAAAGGCATCGAAGTGGTAGGCGATTACGATTCCTACAATCTCGAAAAAATCTTGGAGATGCAGCCCGATCTGATTGTGATCGACACTGAGGTAGAGCAGCAAGTTTTTGAGAAGCTGCAAAAAATCGCTCCTGTAGTCGCAATCGATTTCGATAAAACCGACTTCATCGGCCACACGAAGCAAGTTGCTGACGTCCTCGGAAGACAAAAAGAGGGCGAAGAGTGGATCGCCAAGCATAACGCCAAAGTCGAAGAAGCCCGCAAGCTGGTGCAGGCCAAAATCGGCAAGAACGAAACAGTCGCAGCCTTGAACGTCCGCGCAAAAGTAATCAAAATGTACGGCGCGCGCAATATGGGGCACGTCCTGTACAACTCGCTCCAACTGACGCCGCCCGCTCCGATCAAGGCCGAGCTGGACAAAGACCCTAACTTCTGGTCCAAAGACATTTCCATGGAGCTGCTGCCAGAGTATGCGGCCGACCATATTTTCCTGATGCTGTTCCCGGGCGAAGATGCCGCTTCCTACTTGAAAGAAATCGAAAGCAGCAACTTGTGGAAAAACCTCCCGGCTGTGAAAAACAATCATGTGTATATCGTCGATGTAGACAGATGGCTTGGCTACGATCCGATTTTGATTGAAAAACAGCTGGATGAAGCTGTGGAATATTTGACAGGCGCGAAAAAGCCTTAAAGTACCTCGCTGAACTGGGTGTGACGCCCGGGACGCGCAAAAAACGAAAGGACCCCCAGCCCGTGAAAAAGATTCACAGGGCCAGCGGGTCCTTTTTCTTGTTATAAAATCGGTGACAACAGCCGTGTCAATGATTCCTGCATCCGCGAACGGAGCGGACGGTTCAAATACTCTTCCATCGTCATTTCCCGGCAATCCTCCAGATCAGCCTCGAACAGCTCCTCCAGTTGCTTGGCCATCTGCGAATCGTACAGGAACACGTTCGTCTCAAAATTCAGCTTGAAGCTGCGAATATCCACATTCGCTGTCCCTACAGAAGAAAGCTGCGTGTCCACCACCATCGTCTTGGCGTGCATGAAGCCTTTTTCATACAAATAGCAGCGGACACCGCTTTTCAACAGCTCCCCCAAATAAGAGTGGGTCGCCCAGAAAACCATCAGGTGGTCGGGCCTTCCCGGCACCATCACGCGCACGTCCACTCCTGACATCGCCGCCATCTTCAGCGCTGTCAGCATGCTGTCGTCCGGAATGAAGTACGGTGTTTGCAAGTAAATCTTTTTCCGCGCCTTGTAGATCATTTTCAGAAACGCGTGCTTGATTTGCTGTTTCTCCGAATTTGGCCCGCTGGACACGATCTGGCAACCAATCGTCCCTTGTGGCTCATTCATTTCCGGGAAATAGGCAAACGACTCCTGTATTCGCTTGGGAGCGGACAAATTCCAGTCCAGGAAAAAGCGGGCCTGAAGCATGTAGACGGCTTTCCCCTCGATTAGCAGGTGGGTGTCTCGCCAATACCCCAGCTTTTTGTCCTTGCCCAAATATTCATCCCCGATGTTGAAGCCGCCGATATAGCCGCTTTTCCCGTCGATGATCGTCAGCTTGCGGTGATTGCGGAAGTTGACCCGGAAATTAAGGAACGGGATCGACGAAGGGAAAAAGGAGACGACCTCCCCGCCCGCTTCCACCAGCGGCCGGAAAAACCGCGAAGGGACGCCTGCCGACCCTACCGCATCGTACAGCAGCCTGACTTCTACGCCTTCGCGCGCTTTCTTCGTCAGCAGCTGCACGAGCTGTGTTCCGAGTTCATCATCATTGAAAATATAATAGAGCAAATGAACGTGCTCTTTTGCCTCTGCAATCTGCTTGAACATAAGGTCGAACAAGCTGTGCCCTTCGGCAAACACCTGAATGGCGTTATCTTGCGTATAGTAAGCACCGTCGCTCACCACATTCATGAAAATCATGTCCCGATGCCGTTCCATCGCCAGATCGTTCACTTGCAGCTCGCCTTGTTCCAGAAGCTTTTTCTGCTTGTCGACAGCCGCCCGAAAATGCGAGAACTCTCCCTGGCGGAGCCGATACAGCTTTTTCTTGCTCAGTCTTTGCCCAAAAATCAAATAGAAGAGAAACCCGATACCCGGCAAAAACAGGAGAACCATCAGCCAAGCCCAGGTAGCCGCAATGTTGCGCCTCTCCATGAAGATGAGAACAGCGGCCAAAACCAGGTTCCCTGCCGTAATGACCGCCACAATTTGCTCCAGCAACAACATCACATCACATCCGCCTCAAAGGATATGCTCCCATCATACACCATTTGTGATCGGGATTCATCCTGGCTCCCGGGTCAAGTCGGCTACTGTCCCAAAAGCTTCCCGCTTTTCATGATGCATGTGTCGTCCAGATACACATCCGGGTCTTTGACCACCAGATCGATATGCACTCCCGCCACAATCGTGCCGCCGAATGTGTTGTTGCTGCCAAACGCAACGTGAATCGTTCCGTACACTTTTTCGTCTTCCAGCACGACTCCCGTAATTCGTGCCTTGTCATTCGTTCCGATCCCAAATTCGCCGAGCAGACGGCCGTCTTGATCGCCCAAAATTTGCAGCAGTCGCTCAGCCGATGCGCCTTCTGCCTGCGTGATCCGCCCTTTTTCAATCGTCAACAAAAGGGGCGAGTCGATTTTGCCAATCCCGGCGATCGAGCCGTCCACGAGGATTTGTCCCTCTGCCGTTCCTTCCAGCGGTGCCACATACGCTTCTCCGGAAGGCAGGTTGCCCGATTCACCCGGATTGACATACATGCCTGTGCTCGGCACGCCATTGCGTCCGGCGATGGAAAAAGTGAGCGATTTTCCTGCCTTTTCAATCCGCACGGTACTGGCTGCGGTCAGCAGCTCGGTCACTTTTTCCGTCAGCACTTTCACTTGCGCATAGTCGGCAGAAATCGCCCCTTCGAGGAACATGTCTGCGGTGATGCCTGGCATGGTGGCAAGTCTCGTCCCGTTTGCCGCTGCTTCTTTGCGCGCTTTGGTGTGCGTCAAGGAATGCTCGGTCACACACACGACCACGTCGGCACTCTTCATCGCCGCTGCTACCGCCACAGGCGGCTCCTGCCCGGACTTTTCACGCTCTGTCATCACCATCAGCACCGACTCTGCCCCCAGCTGCTTGCCGGCTTCCCATAGCGCCTCGCCAAGCTCCCGCTTCGGTTCGTCCGCGACTACCAGAAAAGACTCGTTTGCTTTTAACGCCATGCAATTGGTCAAAATGCCCTTGCTCGTCTCGATCAGCTTCACCGTTCATCATCCTTTTCCTGACATCTCTTTATTCATTATGTCCATCACGAACCTGCAAACCTTTTTGACTTCGCGTTCTTTTCCACCCACTCCTGCCTGGCAGACAACTGGCGAAATTTTCTTGATTTTTTGGCTGAATTTAGTATGATGGATGTACAAATAAAAACGCAAAAGACAATGGGGTCTTTTTCTGCGCTTGCGTCAAGCGCCGGGAAGGGCCCTGTTTTTTTGCCTTTGGTTCACTTCCCGAAAAAATGATAGCGTTTTCATTTGACAAATCGACGAAACTACAGAAAGAAGAGGGGATGACAACTATGTCTCACACACTGGCAAAACGCAGCTTTTGGTGGCTGACACTGCTGATGATCGCTGTTCTGCTCGCGACTACTGTGTCCGCACAGGCTGCCACACCAGCCGCGCAAGCGCTCGACAAGGGGAAATGGGCGCCTGCAACTTATCAGGCTGTCAACGCATTGATTGAGAAAAACGGCATGCAAAATCCTGCCTACAACGCTGCAAAAAAACCGTACGCAGTCTTTGACTGGGACAATACAAGCATCATGCACGACACAGAGGAAGCTCTCTTCGTCTACCAGATCAACCACCTCGCCTACAAAATGACGCCAGAACAATTCGGCAAAGTCATCCGCACCAATGTGCCAGAAGGACCTTTTTCCGATTCGTACAAAAACGTGGACGGCAAGCAAGTGACGCTCGACGCGATCGCAAGCGATCTGGTTGCCGACTACACGTACCTGTACCAAAATTACAAAGGCTTTAAAGGAACGAAGACATTGGAGGAAGTGAAAGCAACGGAGCAATTCGCTGACTTCAAGACAAAGCTGTTTTTCCTGTACGAAGCGATCAACGATACACACAGCAACTCCGTCGGCTATCCATGGGTGCTCTACCTGTTCACCAACATGACGATCGACGAAGTTCATCAGCTTGCCGAGACTTCCAATGACGTCAGTCTGGGCATGGCGATTGAAAAAGTGACCTGGACAAGCCCGAAAGCATTGGCTGGCAAAGCTGGCGTGGTCACCGCTTCTCACACAACAGGACTGCGCCTGACTTCGGAAGTGGCAAACCTGATGAACACTCTGCGCGCCAACGGTATCGACGTGTACGTCGTATCGGCATCGCTTGAGGACGTTGTCCGCGTATTTGCCACTCTGCCAAAATACGGATACAACCTGCCAACTGAAAACATTATCGGCATGCGCTTGAAGACCGAGAATGGCCTGATCACGAACGTGTACCAGCCAAACTATCCAATCACTGTCGGTCACGGCAAAACAGAAGTCATCCAAAGCGTACTCGCGAAAAAGTACGGCTACGGCCCAATCCTGATCGCAGGCGACAGCAACGGCGATTTTGAAATGATGACCGAGCTGGACAGCGTACAACTGTCACTGGTCGTAAACCGCGTCAAAGGCGGCAAAATCGGTCAGCAAGCAGCGAAAGCAGCCGAACAGCTTGGAAAAGCCAATCCAACAGTTGTGCTGCAAGGCCGCGACGAAAACACAGGCATGTGGATTCCGAGCGAGACTACGATCAAGCTGGGCGAAAAAGAGCCAAAACTGATCAGCAAATAAGAACCGAAAGCGCAAAAAACCGCCCTGCCAGTAGGGGCGGCTTTTCTTTGCATTCCCACGAAAAAAGCCCCGCCAAATCCAGATGGCAGGGCTTCCTTCTTCTTTAGCACGCGCGCTTACTGCACAGCTACTTTCATAACCGCGCGAACAGAGTCAGCCGATTTGTCCAGTGCCGCCTTCTCGGAGGCAGTCAAATCCAGCTCGATGACTTTTTCGATGCCGTTTCCACCCAGGAGAGTGGGCACGCCCAGGTACAGGTCGTGGTAGCCGTACTCGCCTTCCAGATATGCGATGGATGGCAAAATGCGCTTCTTGTCTTTCAGGATCGCTTCTGCCATTTCCACCAGGGCAGCGGCAGGCGCGTAGTAGGCGGAGCCGTTTCCGAGCAGGGCGACGATCTCACCGCCGCCTTTGCGCGTGCGCTCGACGATGGCATCGAGGCGATTTTGCGGGATCAATTTGTCCAGCGGGATGCCGCCAGCGTAAGAGTAACGCAAGAGCGGAACCATGTCGTCACCGTGTCCGCCCAGTACGAAGCCTGTGACGTCTTCTACAGAAACGTTCAGTTCCATGGCCACGAAGGTGCGGAAACGGGCGGTGTCGAGTACACCGGATTGACCGATGACGCGGTGTTTCGGGAAGCCGGACGTTTTGAAGAACGTGTACGTCATCGCATCAACCGGGTTGGACAAGATGAGTACGATGGAGTTCGGCGCGTAAATTTTCACTTGCTCCGCTACAGAACGCATAATGGCAGCGTTTGTTGCCACCAGGTCGTCGCGGGACATGCCCGGCTTGCGGGCAATCCCTGCGGTGATGATGACGATATCGGAGCCTTGAATGTCTTTGTAATCGGATGTGCCTGTGATCGAGGAATCAAAACCGAGAACCGGCGAAGATTCCATCATATCCAGCGCTTTTCCTTTGGTCGGATTCTCCAGCTGCGGGATATCCACCAACACGATGTCAGCCAACTCTTTTTGCGCCATGATGAACGCAGTGGTCGCTCCGGTAAAGCCGCTTCCGATGACGGCTACTTTTTTTCTGCGGAATGTCATGGTAGTTCCTCCTCGGGTCATTTTCCACGTATCTTACAAGACCAGCTTCACACCGCTTGCTTTTTGCTCCAGCATTTTGGAGAGAATCGTGCCGATATGTGCTCCCGCCTCAACGGGCGATGTGCCTTGACGGTGAATGTTGGAGATAACGGTACGCTCGGACTCTACCATCCCTTTGCGCGGACGATAGCACATGTAGGCACTCATGGAGTGCGCCGTGACCAGGCCCGGACGTTCGCCGATCAGCATGACCAATACTTCCGGCTCCAAAACTTCGCCGATATGGTCCATGCTTGCTACGCGGCCGCCTTTGACAAAGAACGGTGTGCCGCAGCTAAGCCCGTAGCTTTTCAAAGAGTCCAGCAAGGACGGCAGCACGTCTTTCAGGTTGGCGTCCACCGCGCTGGCGCTCAGACCGTCAGACACGACGATTTGCACCTGCGGTTTCTTTTGGCAACGCTCTTGCAGCAGGCGTACTCCCTCATCCGTGAGAATGCGTCCCATGTCCGGTCGTTTCAAATAGTTCTCGGTGTTGTCGTACTGCGTTTCCACTGTGAACAAGGAAAATTGGTCAAGCACTTCCTGGCGGACTTCGCCGTATACGGCATCAACGGCTGCCGCGTGATCGCGACGCAATTGCAGCATCGTTTTGGTCAATGGTCGGACGCCTGTACGCCATACGCCAATCCGGGCTGGCGTACTTGTCAACAGCTCATCGAGTCCTTCTTTCCATTGCGGATTCGGGATTTGTGCCGTTCTCTCCGGCTCCTCCGATACGTCGGACTGGAAAGCTGCTGCCCCATTCACTTCCACGCTTGGCTGTGCGCCTGGTTGCATGCTTGCTTCAACCACTTTCTCCACGGCCTGTTCCACCGCTTGCGCAGGAGCTTTTTCTCCCAGCTCAGACAGTTTCTTTTGCAGTTCTGCCACTACTTTGTCTACTAAAAAATCCAATTGTTGTTCCATCCGTCATACACCCCCTCTTCTTACATGAAGATTGTCGGATCGCCCGCTCTTGCCGTCAGCTTGCCGTTTTCCATGATCCCCATTTTCTCCAGCCATTTTTCAAAGGCAGGCGCCGGGCGCAGGCCGAGAACTTCGCGGAACGCAGCGATATCGTGGAAGCTGGTCGATTGATAGTTCAGCATGACGTCGTCCGCCATGGCTACCCCGATGACAAAGTTGACCCCTGCCGCCGAGAGCAAAATACCCAAGTTGTCCATATCGTTCTGGTCAACCTTCATATGGTTCGTATAGCATACGTCACAACCCATTGGCAGCCCGTGCAGCTTGCCCATGTAATGGTCTTCCAAACCTGCCCGGATGACCTGGCGGCTGTCGTACAAATATTCCGGTCCGATGAAGCCGACAACCGTATTGACGATAAACGGGTTGTACTTGCGAGCCAATCCGTAGCAGCGGGATTCCATCGTCACCTGGTCGATGCCGAAGTGCGCCTCGGAAGAAAGCTCGGAGCCTTGCCCCGTCTCGAAATACCAGAAGTTCGGCCCGTAGGACGTACCTTCTTTGCGCATCAGCTCATCTGCTTCGTCCAGCAGTTTGACGTCGATACCGAAAGCATTGTTGCCTTTTTCGCTGCCTGCGAGTGATTGGAAAATCAGGTCGGCAGGCGCACCTTGACGGATTGCCCGCATTTGGGTAGTGACGTGCGCCAGAACACAGTTTTGCGTCGGAATCTCCCACTTGTTCATCACTTCTTTGGTCATCGTGAGAATATCTTTGACGCTGTCTGCCGTATCGATAACCGGGTTGATCCCGATAACCGCGTCGCCAATTCCGTAGCTAAGCCCCTCGTACAGCGCTGCCTTGATCCCTTGCACGTTGTCCGACGGATGGTTTGGCTGTACCCGTGCGGCCAGTACGCCTGGCTGGCCAATCGCTGTGTTGCAGTGGGTCACATTGCGAATTTTCGCCGCCGCTGTGATCAGGTCGAGGTTGCTCATCAGCTTTGCTGTTGCGGCGATCATTTCACTGGACAAGCCGCGGCTGATCCGCTTGATGTCGTTCTCGCCCGCATTGTGGCTCAAAATGTACTCGCGCAACTCGGCAACGCTCCAGTTTTTGATCTCGTTGTAAATTTTCTCGTTAATCCCCTCTTCAATGACACGAGAGACCTCGTCTTCCTCTGGAGGAAGCATGGGGTTGTTGCGGATGTCGGCCAAAGTCAAGTCAGCCAAAACCTGCTTGGCAGCTACGCGTTCCCGTGAATCGGAAGCAGCGATCCCAGCCAGCTGGTCTCCTGATTTGTCTTCGTTTGCCTTCGCGAAAATTTCTTTCAAATCGCGAAATTGATAGGTCTGTCCAAGCACAGTCGTTTTCGTGTTCATTTTGTCCACCCCTTTATACGTTACGCCTTCTCGTCAAAAGCGAGGGTTTTTACCACGACCGGGATAATCGTTCCCGAAATCGGCTCGCCCAGGTCGATATAATCGCCATACTCTACCCGCACCTGATCGATGCAAATAATTTCCGGTGCGCCCTTGCAACGCAGCGCCAGCGCCTGCCCCAATGCTTTTGCCATATCTGTCTCGCAGATCACGACCATCGTCTGGCTCTCGGCAAAATAGTGCCGATACTGATCGGACAGCTCCTGGGATATCGTTTGCAGCAACGCATACGAGCAATAGCCGATGCCCGAGATCGCGAGTGCGAACGGGATTCCTGTCGTTTTATCAAAAAGCCGTTCCCCCAGCTGGTAAATCGCCGCCACTTCCTGATGAAGCTGCGCCGGGTTCGCCAACTGCTCCTGGGTAAGCTCCAGCTTGAGAATCGGAATGTTTTTGATCGGGAGCAGCTCAGGCTTGATATGCACAGTCGATCCGCTGATCTCCGTACTTTGCATGCCTGCCCCGATAACCGTAGCCCGCACCGTCTGTTCCGGATCGAGCCAGTTAACCGCGTACGTCCCTTTTTCCCGCTCCTGCTGCAACACGTAACCGAGCAGCGGGCCAAAATCGCCGTAGCGACTCACATCTGCCATGCTTCTTACGGGAGCGCCTTCCATCAGCTTCCCGACCCCGCCGGAAACGGTCAGCTCCTCCACCGGGAAATCGCCGCGCAATTGAGGCCCTACTACCAGCAAGCCCGATATTTGCCGCTCTTTTCCCGTCAAGTAATCCAGCATGCTGCACGCCATCTGCCGCGCCACTTCCGAAATCTCGGCCAGACTGATTCTTTGACCGACCGTGATGCGCAAGCCTTTCGCAGAAAGCCATGCCTGGATGTTCGGCGACACGTACGTAACCATATCTTGCTGGTCCAGGCGAATCAGCCTGCCTCCGACGTGAAAAGTCACCGTCGCAATCGCTCGGCCGCGCTGGAAGTAAGCAGCATTCGCCGTCCCGCCGCCAATATCGACATTGACGATCGTTCCCTGGATCGTTTGCGAGCGTTTTTCCGCCCCCGCGCCTTTGCCTGCCAGCACGCCTTCAAGGTCCGCTCCCGCAGTTGCTACCACGAAATCGCCGGATCGCTCCGCCAGCAGATGAACGATGTGCTGCGCGTTTTTCTTGCTGGCTGTCTCTCCGGTAATGATCACGGCGCCTGACTTGATGGACGACAGACTGATTTGGGCCTTTCTGTACTCCTCTTGCAAAATCGCACCGATTCCTTCAGCGTCAATCTCGTCAAACCCGATCAACGGGGTGGAATGCACCTCACTCGCATACAGCAGCTGCCGCTCCACGATCTGGTAGCGCGGCAGCGAAAACGTGCTGGACATGCGCCCCAACCGCAATCGGCTGACGATCATTTTCGTTGTGCTGGTTCCGACATCGATGCCGACGCTTTGGATCCACTGTTCATCCATAATGAACCTCCTTGAACCATTGGCGTGCCAGACGAGGCAAGCAAAAAGACGCTTGAACAGCCGAAATAATCGCTTCCGGTCTGATACAAGCGCCTTTGCTTCTCTTGCTATCTACTTGTTGCGTTCGTTTCTTTTTATGAAAAAACTGCTCAGAGACATTACCCCTGAGTCAAAATCGTTTGCTCGCCTGAAAGAATTTCTTCCGCCAGCTTCACAAGTGGCATGCGCCGTTGCATGCTTACTTGCTGCATCCATTTGTAAGCGGCCTCCTCCTCTAGGGAGAGCGCGCTCATCAGCTTGCCTTTGGCTTTTTCCACTGCTTTGCGATCCTCGATCTTTTGTTTCAGATCACTAATATCTTTCTTCAGCGACACCACTTTTTCCTTTTGGCTGAGCGCAATCTCGACCGCAGGAATCAGGTCATCTTCGGATACAGGCTTTACCAGATACGCCGTTACCCCGGCTTTGCGCGCATCCAGGACAAGTTCCTTCTGGCTGTACGCGGTCAAAAGAAGGATGGAGCAGTCCGAAAAGGTGCGGATGATCCCACTCGCCTTGATCCCATTCAGGCCCGGCATTTTGACGTCCATGATGATGAGGTCGGGCTTGTGGCGATGAGCGAGTTCGACTGCCTCTTCCCCGTTTTTCGCCTCGGCCACTACCTGATACCCTTCGTTTTCGAGCATCTCGCGCAAGTCCATGCGGATGATCGGCTCGTCATCAACCACCATAATCTTCGGCTGTGTCATCTTCATCCTCCTTTTGGATCGGATAGAGAATGGTAACTTCCGTTCCGTTGCCTGTGTTGCGGAAATGCATGGTTCCTTCCAGGTCTTCCCTGACGAGCGTATCGACGATTTTCAGGCCAAGGTGTCCCTTTTTATGAATATGCTCCATATCCTCGATTCCCACTCCGTCATCCGTAACAGACAGGCTGACGAAATCGTCTTTCGAGACGAGCGCAATCGAGATGCGCCCTTCATGAAGCTCGCGGAATCCGTGAATCATGCAATTTTGAATCAGCTCCGTGACAATTAAAGCAAAAGATGTCGCCTTGTTGGACGGAAGGTACACGGATTCCCCCGTCACGACGACGTGTATGGCTTGCTCTGAACGTCTCATCGAGGAGACGATAATTTTCGATATTTTGGTGAGAATCTCTTTGAAATCGATCTGTTCCAGACCATCTTGCGCCAAATATTCGTGAATAATGGCGATGCTGTTAATCCGGTTGATGCTCTCCCGGTATACTTTCTCAATCTCGTTTGACTGCGATCGCCGCATTTGCAGGCGCAGCAGGCTTGAAATAGTTTGCAAATTGTTTTTGACGCGATGGTGAATCTCTTTGATGACAGCCGACTTGATCATCAGCTGCTTCTCTTTTTCGCGGATGTCCGAAATGTCCCGGAGCAAAATAATGCCCCCGATGATGTCGAGCTTGCGAACGGACGAAACCGCTTTCATCATGATAAAATGCTTCCCTTTTGACAACTCATCCTGAATGTAGCCGCCATGGCGCACGAAATTTTCCGGGGAAACTCTCCAGGAAAAAATGCGTTCGATGCTCTCTCCCTTTTCCGGCCGATCAAAGCCGATCATGGAGAGCAGCTTGTGGGCACGCCCGTTGGCATACGTAATGATTCCACTCTGATCAAACAAAATCATGCCCTCATGCAGAAGCGAAGAAATCGGCATGTCAGGCACAGCAAACTGAATCAGTGTCTCGCTGAGATGCTCGGTCGTTTCCTTGAGCATTTCGACGTTTTTTTCTTGTTCTACCTGCTTGGAAATGTCTTGCTCGGTAATCAGCGTGCCAATCGTCTTGCCCTCGGCGTTTGTGATCGGTACGACGCTTTGACGCATGACGACCTGCTCTTGCGATACACCTCTGGAGCCGATGACCGGCTTGCCTGTAGTCAGGCAGTACATGACGGCTGGCTCGTTGATCGCAGTCGCCAAATGGCCTACGACTGAACCGCTGTACATGGAACGCGCCGTGCCCGGCTTGGCCTGCGCAACAACCAAAGCAGCACTTCGATCTACGGTCGGGCAGTCGATGAACATGTCTGCCTGCGACAGATCGGCAAAAATTTGCAGTTTGGAAGCAAGGTCCTCCACGATCTGGATGTCGTCCTCACTCAATATCGTAGACGATTTGCACAGTTCCCGTATGGATTGCATGCGAACCTCTTTTCACCTGCTAGGAGTTTGATATTGACTTCATTTTCTCACAGACTCGCTACGGCGGAAAGAGGCTTATTCGCTGACAATTTCTTGCAAATACGCACGCAATTCCGGCACTCCCTCGCTCGTGTAGGAAGACGTCGGGAATATTCTCGCGTCGCCCAGAGACTGGCGCAAGTAGCCCTCCGCTCGTTGTACATCGGCATCGGGATGGTCGACTTTCGTGATGACCCCTACGCAAGCTTGGGGAAAGCCTTGCGCGAAACCAGGGGGAAAGTAGTTGCGGTCGCGAGTGGCATCCTGAACCATCACGACGATGGTCGCCTCCAGCGAGGTAGCCATCAGCGTGCGGTAAAACATCGGATTTTCGCTATACTCGCCCGGCGTGTCAATCACCCAGTCCCGATATTCAAGCGCCTGAGTCTTCCTGGCTGGCTGTTCATCGTTGAACAGCGCTTTGACCAGAGAAGACTTGCCCGCTTCGATAGCACCGATGATCATGACACGGCCTGTCATGATTTCGTCACCAGCGCCGGTGTGAACCGCAGTTTTTCACTCAACACCTGATTGACCGCATCCACTGCCATCTGCACAGCAGAAACATCCCCAACGACAATCAGTGAGCCTGTAAAGCGATCGAGAAATCCAAGCTCGACACCCGCAGCCTTTGTCGCGATATCCGCAGCAATAATGGCTGTTTCTGTCGGTGTCAGGGTCAAAATGCCGATTGCCCCGGCTTCCTTGATCCCCAGCTTGGTGTAAAGCATAGGGTCAGGATTTGCGATCACATGAGCCAACGTGACCTGTTTTCCTGGCACAAATTCCTGTATGACTCGCGAACGTTCCTGTTCCATCGCTATTCCTCTCCTCCTGCGGCCCCCGGCACTTCAAACGAATCCACGATACCTACGATGATCGCATCGATCGGCACGCTGTTGCCCGTGAAAAGAATCCGGGCAGGCGTTCCTCGTGAAACGATGACCTGCTCGCCGATTCCAGCCCCGATCCGGTCTGCTGCGATCACGGTTTGCCCGCTCTCTTCGCCGCGCCAGTCAATCGGCTGAACAACCATCAGCTTCAAATTTTCCATGCCGTTTTCCTTTTGGGTTGCCCAAACGCTGCCGATCACTTTTCCCAAAAACATGCGATCACCCTTTTCCTAAGTAGCTGACCGTAATGCCGCGCTCCCTCATGCTGTCGTAAGCCAAAGGAGAGACAATCGCTCCTTTTTTCACATGCAAGGTCGTATCCCGAAGTTCCGGTTGGGATTTGATCCAGTCAGCCGTAAGCAGCTTGCCGGAAAAAACCGCCTCTGCCTCGTCCAACGCAGTCAATGTCGGCTGTTCAGGCTTCGTCTCCGCTTTTGGCAACTGCGCTTTCAGCTTGGAGACTACGCGATCGGCCAGACGTTTTTGTTCCGCAAACTCTACGCCCAGCTCTTTCATCGCTTCCACGTGGCGCTCGAACAGCTTTTCATAGGCTGGCGTCAGCGTCAATGTTTGCAGGGTGCGACGGTCGGCGCGCTTGATGCCCGGCACATCGGAGCCGGCAATGACGAACTTGCCTGTCACGAGTGCGGAAAAGACGATTTCTGCCTTGATCGTGCCTTTCAACCCGGATGCGATTCTTGCCGCATTGTCCAGATCGATTTCCGGGATGACGATACCAGCGTAATCTTTTGGCACTTCCAATGGCGCAGGAGCGTACTCATCCGCAGTCAGGACTTTGCCTGCTCCCCCGCATTCGATCTTGTGCATTCCCAGCCAGGACGAGGTTTCCCCGTCCAGGAAGAGAATGTCGTGGCAGATGCCGTGGTTTTTCAACTGGATAAAATGATCCTGAAACGCCTCATGAGCCTGGCTGTCGCAAAAGACATACAGGACACGAGGTGCTTCAGGTTTCTTTTCTGTATTCATCGACAGCAAAATTTCTTTTGTAATCGATGCCACCATTTCTCTGATGTCCATCAAAGCTCTACCTCCGTTAGCCGGAGTAAAACTGGCCGTTTTTGCCGATCACTTTTACCCGGTCGCCCGTTTTCAAATTGGCGGCATTCCCTTCATCCAAATCGACGTGGAAATCGAGTGCGAACTGTGGATGTACGCGAACAACTACATCCGGATAGATGACAGGGCGGTCACTCTGCGTCGCAAGGATCAGCGTGTCGCCATCCTTCACTTCGTATTGCTCGGCATCCGCAGGCGACATATGAACGTGCCGCTTGGCTACAATTACACCTTTGTCGAGTACAACTGTGCCTTTTGCTGTTACGAGTACCAGACCCGGTGTTCCTTCAATATCTCCAGACATCCGCACAGGTGCGTGCACACCGAGCGCAAAACCGTCAGTACGAGAGATTTCCACTTGTGTCGCGCCACGCGCTGGTCCCAGAATCCGCACTCCGTGAATACTGCCTTTTGGTCCGACGATTGTCACGGTTTCCTGGCAAGCAAACTGACCAGGCTGCGACAGATCGCGCATTGGCGTCAACTGATGTCCTGCTCCAAAAAGCTTTTCTACATCGGTTGGCGACAAATGAACGTGGCGATTCGATACACCAAGGGGAATTTCCCGCACTGCCTCGGCAGTCTGATTGGTGGAAGGTTGCTGTTGTTGTTCTTCAAAAGATTTCACTTGAATCCCTCTTCCTTTCAAGAAATCTGCCGCTGCTGGTGTGATTTTATCCCCTTTCTCAATGAGAAAGGGGTTTGGTATGCCTGTCTTATGCATTGCTCTCAAAGATGCTTCTGTAATAACTGCCATAGGGGATTACCCTTCGAGCTTAGGCAGGATCAATTCAATGTCTCCGTGTGGACGTGGGATAACGTGTACAGATACGAGCTCTCCTACTTTTTCGGCAGCAGCGGCGCCTGCGTCCGTGGAAGCTTTTACTGCACCTACGTCACCACGTACCATGACTGTTACGAGACCGCCACCTACGTGTACTTTGCCAATCAATTTAACGTTAGCTGCTTTTACCATTGCGTCAGCAGCTTCAACTGCTCCTACCAAACCTTTTGTTTCTACCATTCCCAATGCGGACATTTCTCCAGCCATGTTTTCGTTCCTCCTTAATTATATGGACAAATTTTTAACGTTTTAGGACGTCATTTCAGTTAAAACAGATTTAATGATGTTTTTGATCTCATCCCGGCTCAGGCCGACATTCATGGACGAGACAGCTTGCAGCACAGCTTCTTCCGCCTGTGTCGTTGCAGCAGCTTGCACTGGCGTGGACTCAGGCATTTCTCTCACGCCAAAAGCGACGCGCTTGATGTTGAAGAGATGCTTCGGACCGATGTTGTCGGATGTAATGTTGTTCCCGAAAGAACCGCATCCGAGTGTAAAGGATGGCTGCACGCCAGTCGTTGCTCCGATTCCCCCGAAAGTCGTTCCGGTGTTGACCGGGATGCGGGAAGCCGGCATTGCTTGACCGTAGGATGCAATCACATTGTCATCCTGCGCGTGAATCCCAGCGGTGTGCCCCAATCCGCCATGCGTCAAAAGCTCCCGGCAGCGGGCAAACGCTTCGTTGTCTCCCGAAACGGTGTAGAGAGCGAGGATCGGTGCCAGTTTTTCAACCGACAGCGGATACTCTTTGCCTACTCCGGTTTCTTCCGCGATCAGCACTCGTGTTTCGGCAGGAATCGAGATGCCTGCCATTTGCGCGATCACATGCGGGGAACGTCCAACGATTTTGGCGTTGAGCGAGCCGTTCACCATAATAATGGCGGCTACTTTGGCCTTCTCGTTTTCGTCCAGGAAGTACGCTCCTTCGCGCTTCAAGGCAGCAATCATCTGGTGTTTGACCGATTCCTCGATCACCAGTGCCTGCTCGGAGGCGCAAATGGTGCCGTAGTCGAAGGTTTTGCTCTGCACAATGCGCTTGGCAGCAGCAGCGAGGTCAGCGCTGTGGTGGATGTAGACCGGAACGTTTCCTGGTCCGACACCATAAGCAGGCTTTCCGGAGCTGTATGCAGCCCGCACCATTGGCGTACCGCCAGTCGCGAGGATCACATTGGTCAGCTTGTGCTTCATCAGCTCATTCGTCGCTGGAAGCGTCGGCTTGGAGACGCAGTGGATCAAGCCTTCCGGCGCCCCAGCCTGCACAGCCGCCTGTGCCATCAGTCGCGCTGCTTCCAGCGTGCACTTGGCTGCCGACGGATGCGGACTGAATACGATTGCGTTTCTCGCTTTGAGCGCGATCATCGACTTGAAAATAACGGTCGATGTCGGGTTGGTGGATGGTACGATCCCGGCGACGATTCCTACCGGCTGTGCCACTTCCCACACTTTGTTTTCCTCGTCTTTGCGAACGATGCCGACGGTTTTCACGTCTTTGATGGAAGCATAAACATCTTGGGAAGCAAACAAGTTTTTCATCCGTTTGTCCGGGACGTTTCCGAAGCCTGTCTCCTCAACCGCAAGAGCCGCCAAACGCTCGGCATTCTCAACCCCAGCCTTGGACATGGCAGTGATGATCCGATCGATTTGCTCTTGCGTGTAAGTAGCGAGCTTCGCCTGCGCTTCCTTCGCTTGGGCGAGGTACGTACGCACTTCCTGAATGGAATACAAATCAGCGTCGAGTGTCATTATGCTTTGTCACCTCCGCCTTGTTGCTTTTCTTCAATCAGGCGAATGAGGTCTTCTTTCTTCGCCGTATTGATGTCATTGGTCGAGAGCGGGAAATCAGCAAACGAGCGAGCCAGCTTGCGCAGATCGTTGATCGATTGCTCTGCCAGCGTCGGCTCTGCCTTTGCCTGTGCAGGCTGCGGCTTCGCTTCTTCCTGCGCTTCCGAACGCATCAGATTTTTAATCATTTTCGGAACATTTTCATCAGGACGCGGTATGACGTGGGAGTGCAGCAAGCGTCCAACGCGTTTTGCCGCCTCAGCGCCAGCGTCAACAGCCGCCTGAACCGAAGAGACATCTCCGATTACGTAGACCGTTACGATCCCGCCGTCCGCGCCTTCATATGTGGCGACCTTGACGTCTGCCGCTTTGGCAGCAGCATCAGCGGCCGCAATAAGAGCGGGCAAGCCAAGTGTTTCAATCATGCCCAGTGAGTATGCATGAGCGCGCATTTACATTTCCTCCCCTTCAAGAGGGAAAATCCCTTTTATCGTTTGACTGGCTGTCGGGCAACGCTTCTTACAGCGTCGGCAAAAGCATCTGCTGCGGCAGTGCATGCCGATTGGCTTCCAGTAAGCAACGCTCCCCCAAAGTTCGTTTCCGTGGGCGGGCCAAAAAACTGCACCATCTGCACATCTGCTGCTTTGAGGGCGGCGTCAATACCGTACATGGCCTCAAGCGGCGGAGCGATCAGATAGGCGAGCGGCTCCCCTTCCCTGATTCCGGCGAGCCCAGACAAGTAGCTGCCCGTCCGCGACACGACATGTGCGTAATACGCATGCGTCCCCTCTTCATTTAACGAGTAAAAGCAAGCTCCACTCTCCATGAATGCAACGGCTGCATCGATACCGCTCTCTACCTCCGATGGCGTCGCTCCACCGATCATCCCGATGAACTCGCCGGACAACGGACCAGACGCATTTCCAGATCCTGCATAAAACGACTTGGCGTAAATCACTTCTACAGCTGCCTTTTTCGTCGCCTCATCAATGGCCGTATAGCCCACATCATCAATGGTGGATGTAAGCATCCCCACACTGCGAATATGGGAAGGCAGGTTCAGCTTCTCCGCAAATTGTGGATCGACGTTGGGAATCATTCGGATCGCAAGCGGCGTCGCTCGAATTGGTTTTTCCATGCGTGTCACACTCCTTTCAGACAACTTCCCTTTTCAAAACGCAAAAAAAGGTGCCTAAACACGAAAGAACAAGACTCGTGTTCAAGGGCACCTTTGCCTTTTGTCTATTCACTTGTTTGGATAAGAATCACGCCAATTCTGCGATCTTATTCCTGCTTCTAATGTATGACAAGGCAGGAAAAAATGCAAGCGTTTTCGGTATTCCACGACTTTTCCATATTCCGGTCATTTGGCGGACACAAGCCCTGACTATTCTTGGTGTGTAGCCGGGACAGGTAAGCCTGCAAGCCGGCGCAATGAGCACGATACAACCGAAACCCAAGGAGGAATTTTTTATGAACTGAGACAGGCGATAAAATGACCTTGAACTACGAATCGCATTTCCCTTTTTCTTTTTGCCTAATGCTTGGCGTTCAGAACGAAACTTACGCTTCATGTACTTATTTTGTTTGCCATTACCAAAGAAACGTACCTTTTCATCATCTGTTACAGCGTAAAGGGGAAGGTGAGAGTGCGTAAGCTTACACTTAATTACAAAAATTTACATTTAAGGAATAAACCAATGCAAGGTTTAGTTATTTAGTAAAATGGATATTGTAGAACGGGACGTGTCAGTGAGAATCTGGCACTTTTATTTTTTGTTCAAAAAGAGAACGTACGATCTTGTTTGGGAGGGATTTTTTGTTCAGGCCTACTAACTTATCAAATCAAAAGTTTTTGGATGCATTTCTAGCTCAAGAAGACAATCAGCAACTATGCCAAAGAGTGATTGCTTCACCGGACGATACGCAGAAGAGAAATGATGAATTGAATAGTAGGATTCAGGAGTTTTACGCTGAGCTTCAACTAATCAAATATATTTCATCACTCATCCGTTTTACAGCTATCGAGTTAGCTGTTCGTACTCAAAAGATAGGAAAGGTATTCCAACCTACAGATGAAATTGAAAGGGTGATAGACAGCTTTGTTAGTGACACTGGCAAAAGTGAGTGGGAAAACAAAGCTAAGTGGGAGGATGTAATAGCTGACAAACGAGTTTTGGATGCTGTTCAAACTCTCACAGAAAAGGAAAGGGAGATACTTGCACTTCTATATTTGAGGAATCTCAAAGAGGTGGAGGCTGCGACCCTGTTAGGCACAAGCCAGCAAGCAGTTTCTAAAACAAAGAAACGAGCGTTACTGAAGCTTAGAAAACAGCTATTGGGAGGCGAAAATACATGAGCCTGTTAACGCTGGTAAAGCGAGCGCAAAATAATGATGAAAGTGCAATGGTAGAGATCATAGAAAGATTTGAGCCAAAGATTCGCAAGTCGTTGAAATTCACGGATATAGGTGTACGTGAGGACATACGTCAAGAAATAGTCTTTCGGATGATTAGAGCTGTCAAAACCTATAGCACAAAAAATTGCTTATGATAAGCAAAGAAAAAATTTTGAGATCGGGTTGTTATTTTTTACCTTCGATTCACTTTAATGAATACCAAGTTAATCACCGCGCGGAAAATTGCTTGGAATAAATTTTCGGAGGAAGATAAATTATGGCACGTACAAAATTGAAACAATACGTTGATACGATTACTGTTGACCAAGACGACCTTGATGATCTTGCCGAAGCTATGTCGGACGTTCTCAAATACGGTGTAATCCAAATGGATGATAATAAACTGGCGAATATGGCTTCACTTACGGCGTCTGTAATTGGGATCGTATTTAATCTTGTCCGACCTCTCAGTATCGCGGTAGGTGTTGTTGGTTTGGTTGCATCCTTATCACCGAATTTGAAGAAACAATTAGAAGATAATATTCGGATTGCGATCGACGATATGCATGATACTCGTCGTTTCATGAAACGAAATGGATACAGAAAGGCTAAGTTGGAATTCCCATTTATGGACTATGAAGACATTCGACTAATCACAGGTAAAGGAAATATTCTTCGACTACAGGATAAAAATGGTCGTTGGGAACAACCGTAATTAATACAAAAGGAGATATTCGGTTCAATAGCCGAATATCTCCTTTTGATCTTAATATTACAGGGAGTAATAAGTTGCATGGTGTCAAATTATTTTTTTTTTTGCTGAATTGAACACTTCGTGGATTTCTAAGTCAGGATTATTTTCAATTTTATAAACAGGGATATCGTCAGATGATGATTTTCCGTAAAATATCATGTATGTAGTACCAGAGAGATAAATTGTCCCGATATCCTGTTTATTTGCATAAACATCAATGGTATACGTATGAACATTTTCTTTTACTTCTTTTGCACCAGAGTTATTTGCATCAGATTCGCTTTTAATTCTGCGAAGTTCCATTTTGGAAAAATCATTGAGTACTTTTTGAATCTCTTTTGGGTCAGTAATTTCTACTTTTTCATTTTCTTCATGGTTATGAATAGTAAGCGAGGTTATCTTTTGCTTATCAAATAAGGCTAGCTCATCAAATGCCCAGACTTTCAATCCAGGAAAATAGACGAGGTTACTGAGTGCAATAATTCCGATGAGAGATAAAATAAGGATATAAAATTTTTTCAAGGGTGACATCTCCTTTATAAGTGCATCCCCTCAACAAAAAAGGAAATGCATACTTTTATGGAAAATGAACATACAATTTGAATTATCACTTAATATTACCATATTATGTAAATTATGCAAATGCCCCATTTTACCTAAATCGTAATTTCAAAAAGAACGAAGATGATCTGTTTAGGCATAGAGAAAAAGGCCCAAAATGCATGAGCCAGGAAAATGACAGAAAGCCGTAAGCGTCAAATAGCCCCCACCTTGTTGCTGGTCTATGCTGGGGTCAAGAGTTGAACACGCGGCAAGTTAGCGGTAACGACGGCGACCAAGGCAGCAAACTATCCAGGGTTTCTGGATTTTTCAGAACGGGAAGCTGCGGGAGTTGTTCGAATAGGTACGTCAAGTACTTGAACGGGTTCAGTCCATTCTCCTTGGCTGTTTCGATGACACTGTAGATGATTGCGCTCGCCTTTGCACCGCGAGGCGTATTGGCGAACAGCTAGTTCTTTCGTCCGATCACAAACGGCTTCATCGACCGCTCGCTGCGGTTGTTGTCAATCTCGAGCCGCCCATCCTGCAAAAACGTCGTCAGCTTGTCCCACTAATTCAGGCTGTAGGCAATCGCCTGCCCCAGCAGACTTTTGGGAAGCATTCGGGGGCGTTACTGACGCAACCATGCCAAATAAGCGTCCAAAATGGGCTTGCTTCGCTCCATTCGGACGGTATAACGTTCCTCTGGTGTCACGTCCTTCAGTTCCCGCTCAATGGCAAAGAGCTGGTTGCAGAATTGAAGCCCTTGCTGAACTGCTGTTTCGTCTTTGTCTGGGGAGGCGGGCAGCGCCTTCAACGCCTCGTCAAACTTGCGACGCGCATGCGCCCAGCATCCAACGAGGGGTGACATCCTTCACCTTGTGGTAACCGGCATAGCCGTCCACGTGAAGATAGCCGCCAAACCCCGCCAGAAAGTTCCGGGGATGCTCACCGCCGCGCGTTGTCCGGTAATCGTAGAGCAGATGGGCGGCCCCATGCGGACAAACTGCTGCTCCTGTCTGTACAACGGTTGGCTGTCCACGTACTTCTGCATCACTTTACCAAACGAAGCGGTGTCCTTCTATTTTTCAAGCAGTACATCCAATTGATCTTAAATCTAAGCTGTACCTAAAGTTAAGCCGATTTTCGCACTGCGAAAGTTGAGTACTGTAAAAACCAAAAAAACTTAGACAAGCTTCGACAAAACCAATACTATTTTACCTTACTGGAAGCTAGTTAAATTCTATGAAATAGGACAAAATGTCGAATTTAGTAGATAACTAAATATTTACATTTTTGGGTTTTCATAAGAAAATCCTTGTGTACATCTAAATTGAATATTACAGAAGTGAATATTCGCATGAAAAATATATCTATTCGTGATTACACACCAACGCCAAGCAAGAATAGTACTCCTCAGAGTTCTAAAGCTATTAGCCCTACTACTAGTACTCCACCTCGAAATGATGTAGCATCTACGCCAGCAAAACCGAAAAGTGACTCGGTTCAAATTAGCCCAGCCGCTCAACAAGCTTATAAGAAAGAACTAGAAAAACCTACAGTGCAAACCCGTGTAAATGCTGAAAGTACATCTGCTGGCGGTGGTAGCTCGTCAAAACCTACGAACGATAAAGAAGCCCATGGATATAGTCCAAGCGGTAATCAACACACAAACAGCTCCTCGTCAAACTCTAAAGCCGACAAAGATAAAGAAGCCTATGGCATGAATTATAAAGGGGTTGGTGTAGCTGCTGCTGTTGGTGCTGGCAGAGAGATCTACAAGAGTACGCAAATATATAATGAAAAGTCAAAAACTGCACAGGCTGCATCTAAAATAAATCAGAACCTTGGTCCACGTGTACCAAAACCTGATACGGTAGGATCAGGAATTAGAGGGGGCTTAGTTGGAGTAGGGGTTTACATAGGAGCAGAAACCATTGTAAAACCTCTCGTGAAAGATTTAGAGAATGCTTACAAACAAAACGGCGTAAAGGGTGTCGGACTGGAGCTTCTCAATAAGTCCATCATAACTACTCCAATTCATGCTAATGAAACTCTCGATAATAAAACATCTTTTAGAGAAGAAAGAAGGGAAAAAGAAAGAGAAAGACCTGAGAAAACTGAAAGCTCACGCCGCTCTTCCGATAGAATGGATAAAATGATAACATAGGATAAATATTCTGGGACAAGAAAGGATTCAGCATGATAAGCGTATTCTTGAAAAAATTTTTTTATGCTATGTCAATCGCTTTGCTTGTTCACTTTGTTACTACATTTTATGAATACTTAACGAAACAACATAATTTAAAGATTTTGTTCAACATAAGATACTTTATCATTTACGTAGCCATAAGTTTTGTCATTAGCACAATTTTTACAGTCTACCATTTTTGGGAGTAAATACAAAAAACAATTCCGGGACGCTGGTACAGAGCGGCTCGGTTGGCACCACCTTCCGCCTGACGCTCGCTCTGCCCTCTGGCGGAAACTCATGAGTGAAAGCAATCTGCTCTCCGAAAAGCTCCCCCGCCCGCTGAAAGTCGCGCATATATCGCACGTATAAAAAGGAAGCAGCGCGTCTGATCGACGGTGCTGCTTCCCTTTTTATACGTGCGATCCTTCTGGCAGATGGGAACGAATGAGGTCCATGAAAATTTCCAGCGCCCGCGTCTGAAATTCGTTCGATTTCGTCACCAGCGAAAAGTCCCGCGTCACGGGCGTTCCCGCTATTTTCAGCGTACAGAGCGTGCCGAGCTGACGTTCTTTGCGAATCGCCCAATACGAGAGCAGACTGATCCCCAAGCCAGCCTCGACCGATTCCTTAATGACTTGGGTACTGCCAAACTCCATTCGCTTCTGTGGCTGAAACTGGAGCTGACGAAACATTTTTTCCGCCGCCTCCCTCGTTCCTGAGCCTTCCTCCCGCACGATCCAGGTTTCCTCCATCAAATCATGGATGCTGACTTCTTGTTTGCTCGCCAGCCGATGACCGGGAGAGATAATCACGTACATGCGATCGTCGGCAAAAGGCTCGATGCACATTTTGTCATTGACGTACTCCCCTTCGACGATCCCTACATCAAGCTGCCGGGTTGCCACCAGATCCACAATCACGGTTGAATTGTGAATCGTGATCGTCGGAGTGATCAGCGGATAGTCCTTGCGCAGCTTGGCGATCACATGTGGCAGGACGTACTCGCCATACGTATAGCTGGCGCCAATCGTCAAATGCCCGCTCGGCGTGTTCATCAAGTCATCGACGAGGCTTTGCATGCGCGTATACAGCCCCAATATTTCCCGGGCATGGTGGTAAACAATTTCGCCCGCCTTGTTCAACCGGACGTATTTGTTGCTGCGCTCCAACAGTTTGGTTCCGATCGTCCGCTCCAACGACAAAATGTATTGGCTAACCGCAGGCTGGGTCATGTGCAATTCCTCTGCGGCCCGCGAAAAGTTTTGCCTGTCTGCCACCGTGACAAACACACGCAATTGCTGATCCACGCAAGCCTCCCTCCCTCGATTGTCTCTACTATACAAAATTACTTATTGTCATTATATCAATCATTTATTTTTCTTATTGTAACAGTTGTTTTATGCTTTGGTTGTCAAAACTTTTCAAGGAGTGATTGCAATGGCTTCCCCGCTTAACGAAAGCGCGCCATTGAACGACAGCCATCATCCATCTGCTCAATCCAAAAGCAAGCATACAAACACTCCCGCCTCGCTTCCGCTGTGGATAGCGGGCGTCGCCTTTACGTTTCTCGTTGCCGTGCTCGGCTACGGTTTGGCTCAAGTTCCCGGCTTTGACCGGGTCGGGCCACTCGCCTGTGCCATCCTGATTGCGGTGGCGTATCGCCAGTTTTGGGGCTATCCGGAGGCGTTGCGCGCTGGCATTCAGTTCTCGGCAAAACGCTTGCTGCGGCTCGCCATCATCTTGTACGGTCTCAAGCTGAATGTCGATGTCGTTTTGCACCAAGGTCTTGGCTTGCTCGTCTACGACGCCGGAGTCATCGTATTCGCTATCGCGCTTACTGTGCTGCTCGCCAAATGGCTGAAAGCCGACGCCTCCCTCTCCCTCTTGCTCGGCGTCGGGACAGGAGTCTGTGGAGCGGCAGCGATTGCCGCCGTTTCCCCGATCATTCAGGCCAAAGAGGAAGACACCGCCATCGGCGTAGGCATTATCGCCTTGGTCGGAACCATTTTTGCGATTCTCTACACGGTACTGCGCCCGTTTTTGCCGCTGACTGCCATTGATTACGGCATGTGGTCCGGCATCAGCTTGCACGAAATCGCCCACGTTGCACTCGCTGCCGCTCCCGCCGGGCAGGATGGTCTGGCGATCGGGCTTTTAGCCAAGCTGGGCCGCGTCCTCCTCCTGGTTCCGCTCTGTTTTCTCCTGATGTTCTGGATGAAACGCAGCGGCAAACTGCAAGGAGAAGCAAAAGTCGAGTTCCCCTGGTTTTTGATCGGCTTTCTCGTCATGAGCCTGTTTGGAAGCTATGTGCTGGGAAAACAAATTCCCGTCTCCGAGTCCTTCAACGCCGGAGTAGCCCACGTGACCACCTTCGTCCTCACGATGGCAATGGTTGGCCTTGGGCTGAACGTCAATCTGCGTGCCCTGCGCACGAAAGCAGCGAAACCGCTGATTGCCATGTCGATCACCTCCGTGCTTTTGTCACTGCTCTCTTACGTGTTGATTTAACTGTGGAACAATCATGTCGCCTTGCGCACAGCGAGGCGATTTTTTTGTGGATAAGGACAAAGCTTATCCCCATATGTTGATAACAGTGTGTACATCTCATCTGGAGGCGTCGATATGTCGAGTTGTGCTTTCAAGACACGTCCGAACATCCTGTTGATCATCGTCGACCAGGAACGGTTTCCGCCAGCGTACGAGGAGAGCAGCTTGCGCATATGGCGCGAGGAAGCTCTGCCTGCCCACTCGTTTTTGCGCAGGCACGGCATGGAGTTCAAGCGCCACTATGCAGGCGCAACAGCCTGCTCGCCTAGCAGAACGACGCTGTTCACAGGCCAATACCCTTCTCTGCACGGGGTCACGCAGACGAGCGGCGTCGCCAAACGCTCCCCGGACAGCGACATGTTTTGGCTCGATCCCAACACCGTGCCGACGATGGGCGACTACTTCCGTGCGGCGGGCTATCGAACGTTTTACAAAGGCAAATGGCACATTTCCGACGGCGATATTTGGATACCGGGCACGCATGTCCCTGTTCTGAGCTACGACTCCGTCACAGGGATTCCCGATCCGCAAAAAGAAAGCTTGTACTGGCTGGCGGATCGGCTGGACGGATACGGCTTTTCCGGCTGGATCGGCCCTGAACCGCACGGCAGAGCGCCACACAATTCCGGCTCCTCCGCTGCCATCGGTGTAAACGGGCGAGACGTCGTGTACGGCAGCGAGATGATCCATCTGTTGTTTTGGCTCGAACAGGAGAAACAACAGTTGGCGCACCCTGATGAGTATCAGCCATGGTTTGTCGTCGCCTCTTTCGTCAATCCACACGATATCGCTCTTTATGGGGATATCTCCGCTCAAGTTCCGCTTTTTCGCTTTCATGTGGATGACTCCATCCCCGACATTCCGCCTTCGCCGACGCAAAACGAATCTTTGTTGACGAAACCTCGCTGCCAGGCGAGCTACCGCGATGTTTATCCACAAGCATTCCAGCCCATCTCTGACGACGCCTTTTACCGCCGTCTGTACTTTCAATTGCAAAAAAACGCCGACCAGCAGGTCATGCGCGTGCTGCAAGCGTTGACGGCGACATCGTTTTACCCGGAAACGCTCGTTGTCTTCACAGCGGACCACGGAGAACTGCTCGGCGCCCACGGCAATCTCCATCAAAAATGGTATTGCGCCTACGAAGAAGCCATCCACATTCCGCTCATTATCCACAATCCGTTGCTTTTTCCACAGTCGCTGTCTACTGAAATGCTGACAAGCCATGTGGATATCCTCCCGACCTTGCTCGGCTGCGTGCAAGTCGACGTGCCCGCACTCGCCGAACAATTGCAGCTGACTCACAGCGAAACCCGCCCTTTCGTGGGAAATAATTTTTCATCGCTGATTGTCAGTGGCGGCGAGATACAGCCAGATGATTTCGGCCCGCTTTACTTCATGTCAGAGGATGATGTGACAAAAGGCCAGCATCAAGTCAGTCTGCTCGGTCAGCCTTACCACTCTGTGATCGAGCCTAACTTGTTGGAAAGCGTAATAGCTTACTTGCCCACAGATGGGCATTGGGAGCTGTGGAAATACTCCCGTTATTTTGCTGCACCCTCTGCACCGGGCCAGCCTCCCCCGCCGATCGAACCGGAATACGAATTGTACAATCTCACGACAGACCCGTGGGAAATGCACAACCTCGCCTTCCCTGCCCTGTCCACTCCCTATGTCGAACAAGTCCGCACCCAATTAGAGCTTTTGCTCGATGAGCAGCGACAAGCCAAACGCCTGACCCCTTTTTCAGCAGTAGATAACCAAACAAAAAAGCTCCCCGGATAAGGGAGCTTTTGCACGTTATTCACACTATTCCTGGGAAGTCAGCACCGCTTCCAAAGCAGCAATCGCTTCGTTTTCGTCTACGCCATCAGCAATCAGCGTAATTTCCTCGCCTTTGGCGATCGCCGAAGCCATGATGCCCATGATGCTCTTTCCGTTGACCGTCTTCTCGTTTTTGACAATCTTGATCTCGCTGGAAAACGTCGTGGCTGTTTTCACGAAGTTGGCCGCTGGTCTGGCGTGCAAGCCGTGCGCCAGTTGAACGACGATTTTTTTCTCCACCATAATGATCTTGCCTCCTTAGATGCCATCTTTCATGATCGTTGTTTTGACGAACGCCTCTACTTGCGCGGACGTACTCATTTGCAAAATGGTGTCGATGTGCTTTTCCATTTCTTCTCGGGAAAGAAGACTCAGCTGCTTGCGGGCGGGCAAAATGCTGCTCGCACTCATGCTGAACTCATCGAGGCCGAGTCCCAACAGAATCGGTACGGCAACAGGATCGCCTGCCATCTCGCCGCACATTCCTACCCATTTTCCTTCCTTGTGCCCGGCTTGAATCACATTGCGCAAAAGCCGCAGGACAGCCGGATGGTAAGGTTGGTACAAATACGCAACCCGCTCGTTCATTCGATCGGCTGCCATCGTATATTGAATCAGATCATTGGTGCCGATGCTGAAAAAGTCCACTTCACGCGCGAATACATCTGCCATCATGGCAGCAGCAGGGATCTCAATCATGATACCCACTTCGAAGCGATCGGATACAACTACACCGCTATTTTGCAGGGCGTGCTTTTCTTCTTCCAGGATCGCTTTCGCCTGACGGAACTCCTCCAGTGTCGCAATCATCGGGAACATGATTTTCAGGTTGCCATGCACCCCGGCGCGAAGCAAGGCGCGCAGTTGCGTGCGGAAAAGCTCCTGTCTGTCCAGACACAGGCGGATCGCGCGATAGCCCAGAAACGGATTCATCTCTTCCGGCATGTCCAGATAGGACAGATGCTTGTCTCCGCCGATGTCCAGCGTGCGAATGACAACAGGCTTGTCTCCCATGCTCGTCAGCACTTGTTTGTACGCAACATACTGCTCTTCCTCGGTCGGGAAATCATCCCGGCCCATGTACAAAAATTCGGTGCGGAACAGCCCGACTCCTTCTGCGCCGTTCGCCAGCGCTCCTGCCACATCTGCCGGACTTCCGATGTTGGCTGCCAGCTCCACGTGATGCTGGTCTGCCGTAACCGTCTGGTTGTGAACGAGTTTTGCCAGCTCGGCCTTTTGCTCTGCGTCTTCTGCTTGCTTGCGCGTATAGTGCGCGACCTCTTCTTCGCTCGGATCGATGATGACGACGCCCTCATGCCCGTCCACAATCATAAGCGTAGAAGCCTGGACAGCACTCGTAATGTTCTGCGTCCCGACTACAGCCGGAATCTCCATCGAGCGCGCCATGATAGCCGAGTGCGAGGTGCGCCCGCCAATGTCGGTCACGAAGCCTTTTACATATTGACGGTTGAGCTGAGCCGTATCCGACGGCGTCAAATCTTCCGCCACGATAATGACTTCCTCCGTCAATGAGCTGGGTTGAAAAAAGTTCACTCCAAGCAAATATGCCAATACACGCTTCGTGACGTCGCGAATGTCCGCCGCACGTTCCCGCATGTAGTCGTTGTCCATTTGTTCAAACAGGCCGATAAACGCTTGCGCCACATCATGCAGCGCGCTCTCCGCGTTTGTCATCTCCTGCGTAATCTTGTCCTTGACGGTATCGACAAGCTCCGGGTCCTCCAGGACGAGCAGATGGGCTCTGAAAATGTCGGCTTGCTCTGTGCCCATTTCTGTCTCCACACGCTGGGCAATTTCCTGCAAATCTGCCTTTGCCCGCGCAAGCGCTGCCTCGAAGCGATGAATTTCGCTGGCAGCATCTTCAATTGCCACCGTCTTGATCTGCATGTCAGGAGCCGCAAGCAAAAACGCTTTGCCAATGGCAATCCCCACAGAAGCTTTTACACCTACGATTTTCTGGGACATCCCCCGCACCCACCCTTCTTTACTTGGTACTTGTCCACTCCTGCATCAACCGCGCCTGTTTGCGAACGACTTCCTCAAGCGGATGGCCTGCCGGAATGCCTGTGCAATTGTGCAATGCATATTCCCAACCGTACAGCTTCAAATCTGACTGAATGCGCGCCGCCTCTTCGTCCTGTGGATAATCAAACAGCAGCGCCGCTGCAATCGCCATCCCCAAATGCTCGGGACGGATTCCTCTGTCCATGCATTCCAGAGCAGGGCCAACCAGCCTGTCATGCCGTGAGAGCTTGCGAAGCGGCGAGCGTCCCACACGGACAACGTCGTCCGAGAGCAGCGGATTGGCAAAGCGCCCCAATATTTTCTCGATGTACTGCCCGTGTGCCTGTGCGTCAAAACCGTACTTGGCGGTCAACAGGGCACCCGTTTCCTGCAGAGCGCCTCTGGCAGCCTTGGCGACCTTTTCGTGTTGCATAGCCTGATCAATCGTTGTCATCCCCAACTGGTAGCCCATATAGGCAATTACAGCGTGGCCCGTATTTACGGTAAACAGCTTTCGTTCGATGTACGGAGCCAAGTCGTCCACATAAGTGATTCCTTCAATCTGCGGCACCTCTCCAACCATTTGCGAACGGTCTACGACCCATTCAAAAAACGGTTCGACAGTAACCAGCAGCTTGTCTTCATGCTGCTGAATCGGCACGATGCGGTCTACAGCCGCGTTCGGAAACCCGATCAACTGCTCTGCTTTCGCCTGAAGCGGTTCCGCAAGCCGGGCAAAAACGTGCTCTTTCAGCTTGGCGCTTCCGCCAATCATGTTTTCGCAAGCAATCACGTTCAATGGCTGCGGATTGTCGGCAAGCCGCTTCTCGATTCCCGCCGCAATCGCTCCGGAAATCGGGCCGAGGACATTTGGCCCTACAGCAGTCGTCACCAAGTCGGCGGAAGCGATGGCAGCAGCGACCGCTTCCATATCCTGACCGTGAATCGCACGCACTCCTTCCACGACGGATTGCGGATTTCCTGCCGTTGCCAGCTGCACTTGATACATTTTTCTGCGGTTAAGCTCATCAACCAATGCCGTATTGACGTCGACGAACACGACTTCGTAGCCAGCCTGGCTCAGCAACTGTCCGATAAAGCCCCGACCGATATTCCCTGCTCCGAAATGGACTGCCAGCATGAGCGCTTACACCTCCTCTGTGAACATCGCAATGATTTCTTCAGCAGAGGAAGCATGGACGATCCGTTTCACGTTTTCCTCCTCGGAGCAAAGAATAGCGATATTGGACAGCACCTCCAGATGCTCATCTCCTACGGCCGCAATTCCCACCAGCAAATACGCCACATTTCCTTCGCCAAAATCAACGCCGTCCGGCACTTGCACGACAGAAATCCCTGTGGATAGAATATCTGCCTTGGCTTCGTTCGTTCCGTGCGGGATCGCTACACCGCTGCCGATATAAGTAGTTGCCAATCCTTCGCGTTCCTGCATTTTTTCAACGTAAGACGCCGTGACGTGACCAGCGCGCACCAACAGCTCGCCCGTCAGTCTGATCGCTTCTTCCTTGTTTGCTACTTTGGCATTCAGCATGATTTTTTCTGTAGTCAGTATGTTTTTCATTACACTCTCTCCCATCCAGTCTTTTTCAGGCAAAAGGCATACAACTTGCCTGCTATATAATCAGCAATGTGCTGTATTTCTCCTGTCTTCAACAATTCCTGCATCTCTTCCTCAATCAAAAGCGAGCTGACCTCGCTGAGCACCTCCAGCCCTTCCTTGGGCACTTCTTTTGGCCCGAGCAAAAGCAACAGCAAATCAACGGACATCTCTTCTTCATCCATCGATCTTAGCCGCACAGGCTGCTCCAGAAAATGAATCGTGAACGAAGCCGTCGTTACCGCCTCATTCCTGCCGTGAAACAGGGCCATTGCCGTTCCCGGTATTCCCAGTCCGCCGAGCTTTTCGCGCTCAATCAGCTGCTGCACGACCGGATCGACAGCGTATATCGCCCCTCGCTGTTCCAGTTCCGAACAAATATCGTGCAGGACGCTGGGCATATCGCGCGCTACATTGCTCACTGTGCTTTGCCGTAAACCGTCGATGATCTGGTTGGCAAAAGCGGCATACAGCTGCATCGACTTCAACTGCGCCTGCGCTTGCTTCCCTTTTGGCGGCATTCCCTTGCTTTTTTTCATCGGCTCTACTTGAACAGGGCGGTTATGCAAATGAAACTTGATCTTTTGAATATCATCCTGCGGCAAAAGCGGGCTGACGACTACGTATTCCGCCGGATCAAACGACAGCGGCAAGGTAGAAATAATCAGGTCGTAATCGCTTCGCGGCACACTTCCTACATCGAACATGGACAAGTTTTTCAAGCTGACGATTTCGGGAATCTCTTTTTTGATGCGCGTCGCCAATATTTTCGAAGAACCGATTCCGCTTGAACAGACGACCAGCGCCCGGTATCGCTGCTGCTCCTGCCTGCCTCGTTCCAGCGCCGCTCCCAAGTGCATGACCAGGTAACCGATCTCTTCGTCCGGCACTGGCAATTCCGGCAAAAGCGCTGCCATCGCTTCCTTGGCAACCGCAAACAGCTCCGGGTAGTTTTGCTTGATTTGACCGAGAATCGGATTGTGAATCTCCATCTTACGCCTGAGTCTGTACAAGGCTGGCTCCAAGTGCGTCAACAGCCCGTGAAACAAGGAAGAGTCGTCTCGCAGCGAAAGCCCGAGCCGTTCTTCGCACAAAGCGATGAATCGCCCAGTCAGAGCGGCAAGCTCCGTATTTTCCGGCCAGACGTAATCGTCGTGGGAATGGCGCAGCTTCGCTCCTCGCAAATGCATCGTAATATACCCGATTTCATCCCGAGGAATCTCCATCTGAAAAATGTGCCGCAGCCGTTCCATGATGTTTTCGGCAATCACAAACTCCGGCGTTCCGATTAGCTCGTTCCACGTATGCTCGTCGAAGCGAATTTTCTCGCCTTTTTCGATTCGCTCGATCGCCAAGGCCAAATGGGCAACCAGGCCGATGTAGGCACTGTCTGCCAGTGGGTACGGCAGTTCGGCTTCGAGATGACTGAGAGCATTTTCCACCTTGATCAGCTTATCCCGATCGATCAGGGAGAGCAGACGCCGGGAAATCGAATCCATGTCCCGTGTCGTCTTGTTTTGAATGTTCTCCTTGATCACCCCGATCAGCTCATGATCATCGAGGTGCTCGGCTATCAAACGGCTGATCGCCCTTCGCTTGGAAGCTTCATTTCCCAGCAGTTCGACGCCGTATCCCCGCTTTCGCAAAAGAGTCAGGTCGTACCGTCCCAAAAGCTCTTCCAGGTCGTCCAGGTCGTGGCTGATCGTAGCAGTCGTCACTTTCAGATCAATGGCGAGCGAGATCAGCTTGACTGGCTCCGTGGCTGCCAAGAGGGAGCACATAATAATCGCCTTGCGTTCCTCTGCGGTAAATTCGGTCGTCGTTTGGTGCAAAACAGACATTTTCAAAGCAAGCTTTTGCTCCGCTGTCCCTGCGACCTCCACCCCGGCCCCCGTCTTTCTCACCAGCTCCAGTTCGTTTTTCGCAAAGAGCGGGGCCAATGCGTCCAGCTCCCTGTGTACGGTCCGGGTGCTTACGCCGATTCGCTCGGCGATCTGCGCCACGGTGATGCCCTTTTCCTCCTGCAATAAAATCTCCATGATGGATCGCTGTCGCGAGGATACTTGCATGCCGTGTTCCCTCCTTAACGCCAAAGAGGGAAAACGCTAGCTTTCACTAGCGTTGATCCCCTTTTACCCCAGTCGTTTGACCAACTTGTCATACTCCGGACTATTCAAGAAGTTATCGATCGAGATGTGCTCGGCAGTCGGTGCTTTTGCCTTCGCCCGCTCTGTCAGCGACTTGTGTGTAATCACGATATCGGCATCATTGGGGATATCGTTAATAGCTGTGTTGATGACGGTGATTTCACCAATTCCGGCATCCTTGAACTTTTTGCGCAAGGAAGCTGCTCCCATCGCGCTGGAGCCCATTCCGGCGTCGCAAGAAAACACCACTTTCTTCACGTCCGCTGCCGCGATTTCTTTTGTTGCCGCAGCTTCTTGCCCTGCTGCTGCCGACTGCTTGTTGCCTTTCAGCTCCTGCATTTTCTCTGTCGCCTTGTCCAATTCGTCTTCTTCGGTCTTGCTGCTCATTTTCAACAAAGCCGAAGCGATGAGTAACGAGACAACGGTTGCGGCAACGACCCCTGCCCATACCGGGAGCAAACCGCCGCGCGGAGCCATGGCGCTGAGTGCGAAGATACTGCCTGGCGATGGCGGTGCCACCAGCCCTGCGCCGAGCAGCGTAAAGGTGAAGACCCCTGCCATCCCGCCGCCGATTACCGCCAAAACGAGACGCGGATTCATCAAAATGTAAGGGAAGTAAATCTCGTGAATCCCCCCGAAGAAGTGAATGATAACAGCACCTGGCGCCGATTGCTTGGCATTGCCTCGACCTGCCAGCCAGTATGCCAGTAGGATTCCCAAACCTGGGCCAGGATTGGTCTCCAGCAGGAAAAAGATCGATTTTCCTGTGCGCGCCGCTTCATCCAGACCAATCGGGCTGAAAATACCGTGATTGATCGCGTTGTTGAGGAACAGCATTTTTGCCGGTTCGACCAAAATGCTCGCCAGCGGGAGCAACCCTGCATTGACGATGACCTGCACGCCTGATGCCAGCGCCTTGCTAAGACCCGTCACGACCGGGCCAATCGCCAGGAAAGCGAGCAGCGTCAGCAATGCACCGATAATCCCGGCGGAAAAGTTGTTGACCAGCATTTCAAAACCGGAGCGAATTTTGCCTTCGAACAGTCGGTCGACTTTTTTCATGACCCAACCGCCCAGAGGCCCCATGATCATTGCCCCTAAAAACATCGGGATATCTGACCCGACTACGACCCCCATCGTGGCGACAGCCCCCACGACACCACCACGTACATCGTGAACCATTTTCCCGCCCGTGTATCCGATCAACAGCGGCAGCAAATACGTAATGATCGGCCCGACCAGCTTCGCCAGGTTTTCGTTAGGCAGCCATCCTGTCGGGATGAACAATGCCGTAATCAATCCCCAGGCAATAAACGCACCGATGTTTGGCATGACCATCGCACTGAGAAACCGTCCAAATTTTTGTACCGAGACGCGCACTCCACCAGAAGACTGGTTCTTTGTCGCCAAATTCTCCATACTGGACCCTCCTTTACCTTTTCTATAAAAATGTTGACATGATTAAACAGATAATGTGCACACCTCAAATATAAAGCGTTTACATACGCGCCACAACAAAATCAAAGCTCGCATTTGTCGTTCTCATTGTTGCCAAAACTTAATAGCAGCAAAAAAAGAGACTCCCGCTCCGACGAGCAGAAGTCTCTTTTTCCTCAAAAATCTTCTCTCTCCACCTTCATGACCTTTCCTGTTTCCGCATTGACCTCTACCTCGTACACCTGGTTCTGGTCGGTAAGAATAATAAACTCATAGACCAGCACGCCATTTTCCGTATCCAGCTCCGAGTGCAGCACGCGTCCTTTTATTTGCTGCAAAGCGATTTGCTTCGCTTGCTCCTCTGTAATTCGCATCGGCTTTACGTCTGTTGCCTGTGCTTTCTCAGCGTGCAGCGGGGCTGGCATGGCTGTTCCAAGTATACTTGCCAGCGCAATGGCTGTGGTCCAGCCAATCGACTTTTTCATGATTGCACTCACTCCTTCCTCCAAATCAATCAGTAGTTTGCCCTGCCGCCCCGCTTGTATGCAAAAAAAGCCGATGCGCTTTTCGTCGCATCGGCTCTTGCATTCTTATCGTTGTTTGTTGCTGTATGGTCTTCCGCTGGACTCTGTGCTGCGTGGGCGAGATTCTCCACTGCGCGGACGGGAATCGCCGCTGCGAGGACGGAACTCTCCACCGCGTGGACGAGGTGGGCGTTTGCTTCCAAAGCCGGAGCCAGAACCGTATCCGCCTTTGCCTTTCGGGAACGCTTTTTTCTTGCCGACACGCAGAGGCGCTTCTTCTGTCAGGCGAACCGGAGTTTGATCCGGCTCTTTGGTCAGCAGCTTGAGTGCAGCAGATACGAGCGTCACGGAATCGATATCTTCCAGCAATTGCTCGGCCAATGTTTTGTAGGCGCTCAAGTCATCGCGGCCAGACGCCTCCAAAATTTTCTCCACGGTCAAACGTTGTTGCCCTTCCAGCGCTTCGCTCATGCTAGGCACAGAACGACGCTCCATACGGCGGTTTGTCGCGCGCTCGATCAGACGCAGGTGGTCGATCTCGCGGGAAGTGACAAACGTGATGGCAAGACCAGTCTTCCCGGCACGACCAGTACGGCCGATACGGTGAACGTAGCTTTCCGAGTCTTGCGGAATGTCGAAGTTGAATACGTGTGTAACGCCGCTGATGTCCAGACCGCGGGCAGCTACGTCTGTCGCAACCAGCACTTCAATCGTACCTTCCTTGAACTTGCGCAGCACGCTGTCGCGTTTTGCCTGGTTCAAATCGCCATGGATTCCTTCAGCGCCGTAACCGCGCTTGGTCAGAGCCTCGGACAGTTCATCCACTCTGCGCTTGGTACGACCGAAAATGATCGCCAATTCAGGGGAATGAATGTCAAGCAGACGACACAGAACGTCGAATTTTTGCTTCTCGGCAACTTCCATGTATTGCTGCTCAATGTTTGGCACCGTTACTTCTTTCGGTTTGACGGAAATCAGCGTCGGCTCGCTCATGAACTGCTGGGCAATTTCCTGAATCGCTCTCGGCATAGTTGCAGAGAACAGCAAGGTTTGACGATTGTCAGGAACTTCTTGCAAAATTTCCTTGATATCGTCGATGAAGCCCATGTTCAGCATTTCATCTGCTTCGTCCAGAACAACGATCTCGATCGCATCGAGGCGGATCGTTCTTCTTCTCATGTGGTCCATGAAACGGCCAGGCGTCGCTACGATGATTTGCGGGCGCTTTTTCAGCGCCTTGATTTGGCGGGTAATGTCTTGACCGCCGTAAATTGGCAGAGCGGAAATGTTTTTGAACTGGGCAATTTTGTTGATTTCCTCTGCTACCTGCACAGCCAGCTCACGGGTCGGTGTCAGTACAACCCCTTGAATATTGCCGTTGTTTTCATCCAGGCGCTCAACCAGCGGAATACCGAAAGCAGCGGTTTTTCCTGTACCTGTTTGCGCCTGTCCAATCAAATCGCGGCCTTGCAAGGCTACAGGAACAGTCTGCTCCTGAATGGCTGTCGCCTCTTCAAACCCCATGTTGCCAAGAGCTCTCACAATAGAATGATGCAATCCAAAATCAAAAAAAGTAGTCAATGAACGTCAGTCTCCTTTTACTTTACCTTCTTCTATAAAATTCTCACTAAAAAAGGGCACTATTCCTTACAGCCGGAACATGCCCTTTTATCTCCGATTGTACATAAGCACCCTACAAAGAACATAGCTGTAATCGTATCATGCATCTGGAAAAATTGCAAACGGGATTTATGCCCATTTCCCTTTTAGTATCAACCGATTTTTGTCAGAATATACGGCGAAACACATAAAAAACAAAACAGCCCTGCCGGGACACTCCAGACAGGGCTGCTGCTTTGCATCATTGCGATCGATTATTCGACTCGACGCTTATTTTACCCATTTGTGGAACAGCTCATCGAATTTTCCTTGCAGCTTCATTTCGTCCATCCACACATCGAGATAGCTGGCAAAAATAAAGTCGCCACGCGGAATCATGTACGCCTTTTCGCTGCGGGTAAACGGCTTGTCGGTCAAAGCAGCGTACAGGCGGGAGTCTGCTTTGGAGTAAACCATCGCTTCAATCGTATCGGTGATCATGACATCGTACGTGCCGTTTGCGACAAGGCCCGGGATGTCCAGATTGTTTTGCACGACAGTCACGGTCGCGTTTTTCAAATAGTCACGCACGAACTTTTCATTGGTGCCGCCCGGATTTACCCCGATTCGTACTTCTTTCTTGTTAATGTCGGCCAGGCTCTTGTACTTGTCCTTGTCTTGCGCGCGAATCAACGGCGCTTTGCCAAATTCGATGTACGGATCGCCCATGTGCGCTTTTTTCTGCCGATCCGTGTTGCGTGTCACGCCGCCTACCGCGATGTCGAATTTGTTTGCCAGCAGATCGTCCATCATCGTCGGCCATGAAGTCTGCACAAAGCGCGCCTCTACGCCCAGGCTTTTGGCGAACTCTTTCATGGCGTCAATGTCGTAGCCTTCAAACTCGTTCGTCTTCGGATTCAAATATGTGAATGGCTTGTAGTCCCCAGGCGTTCCCACCACAATATATCCTCGTGCGATGATCTCGTCGAGGCGGGACTCAAACTTTTTATTGTCCTGTTTTTTGGCCGCTTCTACCGCCACGGCTTGTCCATTCGGTGTTCCCGCAGTTGCGGCAAACGCTCCGGTTCCAGTCATCAGCAATGTTGCAGCGAGTGTGCTCGCCACCATTTTTTTGGTCCACTTGTTCATCGGTTTCTTCTCCTCCTGGTTGTTGCTCTCTTTGTTTGTCTTGCTTTGTTCAAACTGTCTCATCCCTTATATCGCATCCCCCCTTTAACAGGGATGGGACCTACAGGCTAAACTTGCCAACCCCTTGTTGCAGTTCTTCCGTCACGGCGTTCAAATGCTCGACGGAACGGGCGATATCTTGAATGGCCTGAAGCTGCTCGGCTGTTGCCTCCACAACCTTTTGGGCATCAGAAGTAGCGAGCTTCGCGATGTGATGCATTTCATCCACCGAGGCGCTCACCTGCTCGGAGCCTGCGGACATTTCTTCCGATGCTGCTGACACCTCCAAAATATGGGCAGCAACATTGCGGGAAGACTCCAAAATATGCGCAAAAATTTCCCGGACTTCTTCAATCATCGTGATTCCTTCGTGCGCTTCGCGGTTGCCTGTGTTCATCACTTCGACGGCATGGCGGGTATCCTGTTGGATTTCGTGAATCAGTGTCGCTATTTTCGCAGCCGATTCCTCGGATTGGTGAGCGAGATTTTTCACTTCTCCAGCCACGACGGCAAAGCCTCGTCCATGCTCGCCAGCCCGCGCAGCCTCAATCGACGCATTGAGAGCCAGCAGGTTGATTTGCGACGTCAACTGGCTGATCGTATCGAGAATCCCTTCGATTTCCTTGGAGCGGCTGTTCAAACGTTCGATGGCCTCAGTTGCTTTGGTCGTTCCTTCGCCGATGCTGCCCATTTGCCGCACCGCCTGCTCCACGACAGTCGTTCCTTGCTCAGCCTGTTCCGAAGCCTCGCGCGCCGCCTCGGAAACATGCGCAGATGTCTCGGCGATTTTCACGATCCCTGCTGCCATATCATTCATGGACAGCGCGACATCTTTGGAGCTGGTCGCCTGCGCTTCCGCTCCGCCTGCAATTTGATTGATCGATTGCCCGATGCGATTGACGTTTTCCGTCGCGTGCTCAATGCCTGCCGATACTTCCTGAGTAAAGCGCAGCACCTGCTCGGAAGATTGCGATACCCCCTCAATCAGACCTTTCAAGTGGGCAACAGTCTGGTTGAAGTCACGGGAAAGCACCGCAAGCTCATCCTTGCCGTCTACCGTAACGGTCTGCGTGAGATTCCCTTGCGCCACCACATTGACCACTTGGTTCAGACGCTGAATCGGTTTCACCAGGCGAACAGACAGCCAGTATACGAAAATGATCCCGAGCGCCAACACAACCAGTGAAATCGCAAGCAGCTTGATCGACAGCTCATTTACCGGAGCGTGCAAATCTTTGACCGGAGCCGTGATGAATACGCCCCAGTTCAGTTTCGTCGATGCGTACGAGGAGAACTGCGCTGTTTGCTCCTGCTGGTATTGAATAATTCCATGCCCGCCTTGCTGCGTCGCTTCAAATGCCGTTTTCAGCTCAGGAATGTCGCTTTCCAGCACGGATTGCTTCAAAATAAACTCGCTATTCGGATGCCAGATATACGTTCCTTTTTTGCTGACGAGAAAAGCATAGCCGCTGTGCCCGAATTTCTCTTCGGAAACCGTTTTTTGAATCTCATTGATTGGGATAGTAGAGCCGACATAGCCGTATTGGCGGTTGTCTTTCATCAATGGCAAAATGACCGTCACAATGTTATTGCCTGTCCGTTGGGAAACAACCGGCTCGGATACGATGATTTTCCCTTCGCCTTTTCCTGCTTCCTGAAAATGCGGACGGTCGGAAGGATTGGTTTCCTCTCCTTTGAAGTTGATGACCTTTTTGCCGCTCAAGTCATAGGAAAAGAAAAACGTTTCAAACTCAGGGTTTTTCTTTTGCGCTTCCTGAATCAGCCTCAAGTCATGCTCGAAATTGTTGTCTGAGGACATCATCTCCCCGACTGTTTCCACGATTCCGATTTTTTCCTGGAAGAAGCTGTCGATACGGATGGATAGATTGCTGGCTGTCAGTTCAGCTTCTTTGTCCAGGCTCGATGATAGCAATTGCGAAGAGCTGTAGTAGCTGGCCCCGCATACCGTGCCCAAGCTGATGATCAAAAGCAGGCACATAACGACAATTAGCTTTTTCTTTAGACTTGATTCCATCACACGGTGTACCTCCTATCCTTTTTTTCACAACAAAAAAGACTGCCACCCGGACAGCCTTTTTGCGTTCGGCATGGCAACCCGGCTATCGTAGCAGCAGAGAAATGCAATCTGCTTGCCTTAGACCCGTGGCTTTGCGTCCCTGCCTTTCAACAGGTTTGCCTTTGTCATTTTTTGTCGTATTTTGTTTATAAATTTACTATAGCACACGAAAGTAAAAATGTGGGTTAACTTTCAAATAATGCCTTGGATTTTTTTCCACACGAAATCTTTACCCGATTTGTTTGATAGCTAAACTACTTTTCTTGCATAAAATTACAAAAAAGCCCCTCCAAGTAAACCATTGTGCGCTTTTCACACCATGTCTACTTAAAGGGGATGCTATCAGATCATAGCTACTTCCCAGACTCCACAGCCAAGCTGCTTAACGTATCGGTAAGCAGCTCCAACTCTCTAAAGCTTGCCACAATTTGTTCAATCCGTTCTGTTTGTTCGTCTACACTCGCCAATACTTGCTCTACAGACGCACTCGATTGTTCCGTTACGCTATAAATCTGGGTGATTTCATCCACAATCCGCAGCGAGCCATTCTCCAACGCATGAATGAGCGTCTCAACCTCGCCCGCTTGAATCACAACGCTATTCGCGTTATTTGTAATTTGTTTTAGTATGGATTCTGTGTGCTGCGCAGCGTTTTGACTGTCTACAACAGCGGCTTGTCCGGTAATGATTTGCTTGGCAAGGTCGCTTGTCTTATTTTGGATATCCACCAATATGCCTGCTATTTCTTCCGTCGATTGCTGTGAATGGACAGCCAGCTTCCTCACTTCATCAGAAACCACGGCAAAACCCCGCCCGTGCTCTCCCGCACGCGCTGCTTCGATGGCAGCATTCAAGGCCAGCAGGTTGGTTTGGTTGGAGATCTCGCTAATCTTGGAAAGAACAGAACCGATTTGCTGATTTCGTTCATGAAGCTCGTTCATCAACGTCACGGTTTTATCGATGATCGTACTGATATGAGCCATTTGTTTCGTTAGCGTCGACACCTGTTCATTTCCTTCTTCCGTTACCTTCACAGTCGCTAATGTTAAATCTTTCATGCGCTGCGAACTGGCGGCTACTCGCTGAACTCCATGATTTGAATCTTGTACGGAGTTGGAGATATCGCCGACACTTGCTGCCTGCAGTTGCACGCCTTTAGCCACCTCGGAAAAAGACGTCAATACTTCCCGAGAGACGCGTTCCGTAAAAAGGACATTATCTTTTAGCGACAAGCTGAATTGTTTAAGCGTCTCCACCGAATGTAACACCTTACCAAAAATTTGCTCGATTTGCTGTTTAGCAAACAGCGTTTCCTTATGCCGGCTTTCCGCTTGCAAATACACGTTCTCGTTAAGCTTTGCGACATAGATCGTGATGATGGCAACCACGACGAGCGGAACATTATTTGCATCTGCATAAACATTCAGATATTGACCTAGATTCGCAGTAATGATGGCTACAACTGACATCGCAATAACAGGGCGATAGTTGGGATAAAGAGATACAAGAGCGAGGTACTCGAACAAATTTAGCATACTCCTCTCGGCTGTCCGGGGAAAAGTAAGCAAATGCATAACACAAATAAGAGAAAGGACGCCAACCAAGACATACGGAATGAGCAAAATGGTTTTCGCTGCGCGGTTCATCCACATCAGCAGCAAACAAATCCCGGCAAACACGAACCACTGAATGACAAAAGCAAGGCTTAAACCTCGTGTTATATCGATCGCTACTTGCAGTACTACCATAAGCCATCCAATGCAAATGACAATTTTATTGCGCTGCTTGGTAATCAATGTTTTTTGATCCACATGGCACCTTCCTCTTCATCTTAGAAGTATGGAAAAGATGGATGAATGAGTAGCTGTGAGCCTCCTTTCCGCTATGCAACCGATAATCTGAGGCAATTTTCCCAACTTTCGAGAAAAAAATAGAAAAACACCGTCTGTTTTTGGTAGAATTTTGGTTTCCAGCAAAACCTCCAAAACAGATAGGTGTTCTCTTCTATGATAACGAAAGAAAGCTCCCATGATCAACTACAACCGGGTTTGCAGGCTTGTTTAGCTCTGCCTAAGCGCGAAAAAAAGCTGACACTTTGTTGCCCGTGTCAGCTTTTTGCCTTTGTGTTGCTTAGCTCAGTCCCTCTACATGGCCGTGCTCATCCACGTACAGCGACTCGGCTGCCGGCTTTTTCGGAAGTCCAGGCATCGTCACCAGGCTTCCGGTGAGCGCCACGATAAAGCCTGCCCCCGCCGAAATCCGCACCTCGCTCACCTGAATGGTGAAGTCTACAGGTGCTCCCAGCTGGTCAGCGCGATCTGTAAACGAGTATGGTGTCTTCGCCATGCAGACAGGCAGATGGGCCAGCCCCATGTCTTCGATCTTTTGGATCGTCTTCAATGCCAATGGCGAAAAGACTACGCCAGAACCGCGGTAAATCTCCTTCACGACCGTCTCGATTTTTTCTTTCACGCTGCGGTCTTCTTCGTACAAAAAGCGGAACTGCGAAGGACGCTCTGCCGCCCGCGTTACTTTTTCAGCCAGTTCGACCGCACCTTCGCCGCCTTCTGCCCAAGCCTTGGATAGCGCGGCTTCTGCTCCGGCCTCCTGGCACAGCTTCACGACTGCGTCGATCTCTCTTGGCGTATCTGTGGCAAAATGGTTGATGGCTACAATCGCTGGTACGCCGAACTTTTGGAGGTTCTCCAGATGGCGACGGACGTTGGCAAAGCCTGCCTCCAATGCAGCGAGGTTTTCTTCCGCCAGATCAGGCACTTTCACCCCGCCGTTGTATTTCAGCGAACGAACGGTAATCACCACTACGGCCGCCGCTGGAGTCAGTCCCGCTTTTCGGCACTTGATATCAAAAAACTTTTCTGCGCCCAGATCAGCGCCGAAGCCCGCTTCGGTTACGACGTAATCTGCGAGCTTGAGAGCGGTTTTGGTTCCGATCACGCTGCTGCACCCATGGGCGATGTTGGCAAAAGGACCGCCGTGGACGATGACAGGCGTGCCTTCAATCGTTTGCACCAGGTTCGGCTTGATCGCTTCCTTGAGCAGGACGCACATTGCTTCTACCGCGTTGATTTCCTCCGCACGAACCGGCTGATCCTGATAATCGTAGCCGATGATGATGTGATTCAGTCGGTCGCGCAAATCGGCGAGGTTTTCGCTCAAGCACAAAATAGCCATGATCTCCGAAGCAGTCGTAATCATGAAGCCGTCCTCGCGTGTCATGCCGTTGCCTTCGCCGAGTCCGACCACAATATTTCTGAGCGCTCGGTCATTCATGTCCATCGCCCGTTTCCAGACAATCTTCTTCGGATTGATGCCGCGCGGATTGCCGTGGAAAATATGATTGTCAATCATCGCTGCGAGCAAATTGTGCGCAGCTGTAATCGCATGAATGTCTCCGGTAAAGTGCAGGTTGATTTCATCTGCGGGGAGAATTTGCGCCTTGCCGCTTCCGGTAGCGCCTCCCTTGATGCCCATGCACGGCCCCAGAGATGGCTCCCTGAGAGCGGCAATCGTTTTCTTCCCAAGCAAATTAAGCGACTGCGACAGACCGATCGTCGTCAGCGTTTTACCCGCTCCGGCCGGATTCGGATTCATCGCGGTGACGAGAATCAGCTTGCCATCAGGTCGATCTTTTATCTTATTCCATAGTTCATCAGATATTTTTGCCTTAAACTTTCCGTAAAGCTCCAGATCCTGCTCATCGATCCCTGCTGCCTGGGCAATCTCAACAATCGACTTCATGCATGCCTGCCTCCCTGCCTTGCGAAATGTTTATTTACCAATCTCCTACATTCCACATCCTCGCCCTTTCTCCTCTACCTTTCGCCATATTTCGCCAAAAAGAAAAACCTGCATTCGATCATGCCAGATCAGAATGCAGGCCATTGCTAGTTTGCGAATATTTTCCCCGGGTTCAGGATGGCGTTCGGATCGAGAACTTGCTTCATCGACCGCATCACGTCCAGCGCCGCTCCGTGCTCCTTGCGCTGATATTTGACTTTGCCCACTCCTACGCCATGCTCTCCGGTGCACGTCCCGCCGCGGCTCAGCGCGTACTCTACCAGATGGGCGTTCAACTCCTCGGCTCGGGCCATCTCTTGTGCATCATGTACGTCGATCATCAAAATCGCGTGGTAGTTTCCGTCGCCGACATGTCCCAGCACGGCTCCATCCAAACCTGAGCGGTCAATGGCCTGCCGGGCGTCCACGACTGCCTTCGCCAGTTCGGAAAAAGGCACGCATACATCGGTCACCATCATTTTTTTGCCGGGCGATTTGTGCAGAAAAGCGTAAGCCAGATTGTGACGCGCATCCCAAAGCGCGGCACGGGCTTTGGAATCAGTCTCGAACAGAAACTGCGTGCAACCGTGCTCGGCACTGATGTTTTGGGCGAACTCAATGTCATGCGCAAGGCTTTGCTCGCTGCCGTGAAACTCAATAAAAAGCGTCGGGTTTTCCGGATAGCTCGTTTCCTTGTACAAATTCACCTGCTGAATGGAACGCTCGTCAACCAGCTCGATACGGGCAACGGGAATCCCCGCTCCCATAATATCCACGACCGTATCTACCGCGTCTTGAACGGTTGGGAAGCTGGCCCGCGCTGCCATCGTCGCCTCGGGAATCCCGTACACACGTAGCGTCAGTTCTGTAAACACGCCCAATGTCCCTTCTGATCCGACGAACAGCCCTGTCAGGTGATACCCGGACGATGATTTGGCCGTCATGCTGCCCGTATGAATGATCCGCCCGTCTGCGAGAACGACCTGCAAATCGCGGACCTGGTCGCGCATGACACCGTAGCGGACGGAAGTGGTGCCACTCGCATTGGTGGCCGCCATCCCGCCTAATGTCGCGTCAGCACCCGGATCAACGGAAAAGAACAAACCGTGCTTTTTCAACTCGCGATTGAGCTGAGTGCGCGTCACCCCCGGCTGTACTCTGACCAAAAAGTCTTGCGGACGCACCTCCAGCACTTGGTTCATCAGCGAAAAGTCCATACTGATTCCCCCTGCATACGGAATCGCATGGCCTTCCAGACTGGTGCCCAGACCAAACGGTGTCACGGCAATACGCTGTTCATTAGCCAGCTGCAAAATGGCGCTGACCTCATCCGCAGACTGCGGAAACACGACAACATCCGGCAGATGAGGGGGATGGTACGATTCATCATGGCTATGATTCATGAGGACAGTCGGATTGGTCGTCACTCTGTCCTCTCCCAACAAACTTGCTAGTTGCTGCCGATAATCCACACACACTCTCTCCTTTGCTGCTTCTCCATAGACTAGATTCCCCTCCCGCCATCAACGTTCATGACTTCCCCAGTCACGATCTTGGACAGATCGGAAGCCAGGTACAGAGCGGCCTGCGCGATATCCTCCGGCTGAATCAGCATGCCCAATGGAACGCTGCTGATGAAAATGTCCTTTTTCCCGGCTTCTACCTCTTGCTCGTCTCCGTTGATGAACTTGCCCAGCATGGGAGTCTCCGCCGGGCCAGGATTGATGACATTGACTCTGATTTGATAAGGAGCCAGTTCGATTGCCAGAGCCTTGCTCAACATGATCGCCGCGCCTTTGGAAGCGCAGTAGGCATTCAGGCCGGGACGCGCGCGGATGCCCGCGATGGAGGCGATGTTGATGATGCTGCCCCTTGCTTTCGCCTTCATGTGCGGAACCGCATGTCTGGCCGTCAAGTAGAGCGACTTCGCGTTGACGGACATGATCCGATCCCACTGCTCCAATGTCAGCTCCTCAATCGGCGTAAAGGCTTGCGGAACTCCGGCGCAATTGACCAACACGTCAGGCGCACCGAAGACGGCGACTGTCTCTTGAATCAGCGCGGCTACACTTTCGTCATCGGCCACGTCGACTTGCACGGCATGGCCCCTCCCGTCCGGCAATTCCAGAGCGACCTGCACAGCCGCCTCTTTGTTCAAATCAGCCAGGACGACATTCGCTCCCTCCGCCGCGAACAGCTTGGCAGTCGCTTTTCCCATTCCGGAAGCAGCGCCTGTGACGATCGCCGTTTTCCCTTGCAGCAGTTGACCGCTCATAGATTGATCACCACCATTCGCTCGTCGGTCATTTCTTCCACGGCATAGCGCGGTCCTTCCTTGCCGAGTCCGCTGTTTTTCACGCCTCCGTACGGCATCACGTCATTGCGGTACGTAGAGACGTCATTGATGACTACCCCGCCGTACTCCAGCGTGCGCGCCGCTTTCATCGCGACATTCAGATCGCGGGTAAAAATCCCCGCTTGCAAGCCGTATTCCGAATCATTCGCCTGGGCAAAAGCATCCTCCAGATCGCTGTACGGAATAATCGTCACTACCGGGGCGAACACTTCCCGGCACACTACCTTCATATCCGGTTTCGTATTCACAAGCACCGCCGGATAAAACAGAGCGCCCTCCCTCCTGATGGGCAAAAGCGCTGTCGCTCCTTCGCTGATCGCTTCCCGTACCCACTCTTCTGTCCGCTTTGCCTCTTTTTCGCTGATCATCGGGCCGACATCTGTGGCCGGGTCCTCCGGGTCGCCTACCTTCAACTGCTTGACGTGCGCGATATACTGCTCGCTGAATGCCGGAAACACATCTTCGTGCACGTAAATGCGCTGGACGGCAATGCACGCCTGACCTGCATTATGAAAGCTGCGCGCAGCCGTCTGCCGAGCCGCCAGCTCCACATCCGCATCGTAGTGAACGATATTGGGCGAGTTGTTGCCAAGCTCCAGAGCGACAGGCCGCATGCCGCTGCGCGCTTTGATATGGCGGCCAACCTCGCCCGACCCGGTAAAGGTGTACATGGCGATGCGCTCTTCATCCAAAAGCCACTCGCCCACTTCGCTGCCAGCCCCCGTCACGATGTTCACATAGCCTTTTGGCAGCCCTGCCTCCTCCAGTACTTCGACCAGCAAAAAGGTCGCGAGCGGCGTGACAGTCGCCGGCTTGACCACCAGCGTGTTGCCTGCCGCCAGAGCCGGAGCGATCTTGTGCGTGCTGAGCAGCAGCGGATAGTTGAAAGGCGTAATCGCGCCAATGACGCCTTTCGGTACGCGGATCGTGAACCCGAGGCGATTTTCCGAGCCTTCCGTCGATTGCAGCGGGATCATCTCGCCATGAATTTTTTTGGCTTCTTCAGCAGACAAGCGAAGCGTATTAATCGTACGATCCAGTTCGTTCATCGCATCTTTGCGCGTTTTCCCGACTTCGCGGATGAGGGAAAGCTCCATCTCGTCCCGGCGCGCTTCCATCAGCTCAGACGCCTTCAGCAAAATTTTATAGCGCTGAAACGGCGTCAGCCGATCGTTCCGAAACGTCTCCCACGCTGCCTCTACCGCTGTCTGGACATGGTGCCGTTCGGCGCGGGCAATCTGCGAGATGCACTCGCCGGTGTATTTGTGCAAAACAGGGATATAGCTGCCCGTTTTGATCCATTCTCCGCCGATGTACAAATCATACGCTTTCGCTTCCATACTCTCTTCCTCCCTTGTCTCTTTATCTCGTCCCCAAATAAATGTGCCGGACGATCTCGTCTCCTAGTTCCCTGGTGGTCGCTTTGCCCCCCAGGTCAGGCGTCAGCACCTTGCCCTCCTGGACAACTTGCTCGATTGCGTTCATGATCAGAGCACTGATTTCCGGCAAATCGAGATGATCCATCATCATGCTCAGGCTCCATACTTGCGCGATCGGATTGGCGATCCCTTTTCCGGCAATATCAGGGGCTGATCCGTGGATCGGCTCGAACATCGACGGGTATTGGCGCTCCGGATTGATGTTGGCCGACGGAGCCAGCCCAAGCCCGCCGACTATGGCTGCCCCCAGGTCTGTCAAAATGTCTCCAAACAAGTTGCTCGCAACCACCACCTCAAACGTCTCCGGTCTGGTGATAAAATAGGCGGCCAATGCGTCGATATGATACAAGTTGGTGCGAACGTCCGGGTGCTCCAGGCTGATCTCCTTGACGATCTCATCCCAGAACGGCATGGAATGGTTGATTCCGTTCGATTTGGTAGCTGCCGTCACGCTTTTTGTCGGACGTTTCTCTGCCAGCGCGTACGCGTAGCGAAGAATGCGCTCCGTGCCATACCGGGTGAAGACGTTGTTTTGCACCGCCATCTCGTACGGCGTCCCCTGGTGCATCCGCCCTCCCATGTTGGAATACTCGCCCTCGGTGTTTTCCCGCACGACGACAAAATCGAGATCGGCATGGCTTTTGTAGCGCAGAGGGCTTTCCAGACCTTTGAGCAGCTTTACAGGCCGCAGGTTCACATATTGCGAAAAGCTGCGGCGAATCGGCAAAATCAACTCCCACACCGATACGTGATCGGGCACCTCTGGCGCTCCAATCGCTCCCAGCAAAATCAGATCGTGGTCTTTCAATATGTCCAGTCCATTTTCCGGCATCATCCTGCCGTTCGTGAGGTAATACTGGCAGTTCCAGTCCATGATCTCGCGGGTAAAACGAATCCCTCCATGCGCTTCCTCTACGGCCGTCAACACCTTCAATCCCTCGTCCATCACCTCTGGACCAATGCCGTCTCCTGGTATGACTGCGATCGAATATTGCAGCAATCGTCTCCCTCCTTGAATTAATTCAATTTTAAAGAATAATCGGATGCACTGATCTAATGCACCTTTAATGCCAATCGTTCATCTTTGCACAGAAATACCCGAAACATTCAGTCTTTTTATTTTTTATATCATAATTTGGAAGTCATGCTTATCTTTTTTAAAAAAGTGTTGCAACAAAATGTTGCAACACTCAGACTGTCGGCAGTTTTTAATTGGTCAAGCAGCTCCGTTCATGCCCTTTCCTGCATTCCATAATCTGACATTTTACTTGCAGGTCGTTTTTCAAGCGAAGCACTCCCTCATTGGATTTTCATTCTAAAAAAGACGAACTCTTTTTCTCCCATGCAGAGAAAAGCAATTCGTCAGTATTTCCGCCGAGTTGATTTACTTCGATGAAACCCCACTCTATTCGTCGTACAATGCCGACTTAGCCTGCAAGGGGTTCCCTCATTCAAACGTTGCGCTTCAAACGTAGGCTATAAATTAAGCTACATTCCACTTTCAGCTTATTTGATAACACTCTCTTCAATTTTTCCATTTACGTTACTGTAAAAATGAATATGCTTGTCGGTACCTAGATAAGTGATCGTAAACAACGTTATCTTTTCATTTTTCCAACCGATGAATAGCTCCACTCCTGCTTTTCCACTTAACATACCTTCTTCGTCTATCATATGATCCGGGCCCGCAGGCTTGTAATTGACATCTCCAAGGAATCGATACGTCCAATGCTCGTCATTCCCATTCTCAAGATCGCCGTTGTCGTTAACTAACGTATAGTTACTACCATAAAGCTGTTTTATTTCATTCATCGTTAGACCGATCTTGACTTCATTCTTTATTTTTTCAACTTCATTAATCACATCATTAGCACTGATCGACTGAGTTTCTTGTATGCTAACGGAGCGTCCAATAATGCCCGTTGAATATAAAATAACGAATACAACTACCAGCAATCCGAAAATGAGTAGGTACCCTTTTTTGTTCTTCATGTTATTCCTCCTTACTTGATATTGGAAAAATCTACACTCCCATGTTCAAATCACGGGAGTGTAGATTTTTTACTGATTTGCAGATGCGTTAATAACCTCTGCTTTTTCCTCTTGTATCAACTTCGTGTTCATAATTTCTTCAATGTCATTATCGCTTAAATTAAATTGCTTTTTGAAATTTTCCGTCGTTCTTTCAGACTCTTCGACTGAATAGAACCAACTATAAAACGCATCCGATCCGACATAAGAAATAACCAGGAAGTCAAAGAAATCTTCATCTTCAGGATGAGTATGCCCATTTTCCTGTTCATGTTCTCCATGTCCTTGTAAATCCAAAGCACTTAACAAGTTTGGCCTATTTTCTGGCCAGAATACCCAAGGAGAAAAAGTATCCCGATCTCCCGGTTTTTCCAAACCTTTTGCATTTACATCAAAGTGCAAATGATATCCAGTCGCTCCACTGGTTCCAGACATAGCAATCGTTGTGCCTTTTTTTACTTTTTCATTCGTTGTATAGTAAAGCTCTTTAGGTTCTAAGTGAAGGTATCTCGTAATTAGCTTCTTATTGGTATCTGGGTCTCTATCGTTATGTTCAATGGTAATAGCATAGGTAACCCCATCTTTAAAATGCCCGCTTTGAATGACTTTACCTTCGGCCACTGAATATACATCTTTCTTTTTAACTCCAATGTCAATTCCCTTATGCCAACGGTCACCAACATCACCATAATCATCGGTGATCTTTGTACTCGTTGTTGGCCATGCCCATCGCATATCTTCTTCCTACTTCTTAATTTTGGGCCATTTCCATTGCCGATACTACCTATTCATGCATTGATAGAAAAAGGAGAGATATTTATGAAAAAATGGTTAATCATTTCTGCATCAGTTGTGATTTGTGCAGTTCTTTTATTTGTAGGTTTCATTAACTTCGAAAAATATAAGTTAAAAAGAGATGTTGAAGAATATCTTCTGATGAAGGGATATAAAAGCAGCGACATCATATCTATTACCACTCACTATGGCAAACTCCCATCCTTTGGAGCAAGGGTGATTTTTGCCGATGAACCCGAAGTTATGTACTTCTATTTAGAAGACACTGATGGTGTAAGACAGTATGCTACACCTGCTAATTTAGGCTCCGATAAAACGAATAGTGTGTTCAAGCACCAGGAGAAAAAATATTAGTCTTGGTTAAGACGCCATACAATACTAAAACGGCACCCGATAATACCGGGTGCCGTTTTTTGTAATGCAAATCGTATTGTTTAGTTATCATTTCCCTACTCCAATGAGTTGTGATTTTACAGCTTCAAGTTAATGCAGAAGAGTTCACGTTATTTGCTAAATGCTATCTGATCGAGTTTTTATCAAACTTGTACCACTTCGTCATGACTCCCCCATATAAAAAGGCGCCCCAAGCTGATACTCCGCCATCTTGCGGTACAGCGTATTCCGCCCGATCTGAAGCAGCTTTGCCGCTTTGCTGACGTTGCCGCCGCTCGAATGGAGCGCGCGTCTAATCGCCACAAGCTCGGTCTCCCGCAAAGACGGAATCCCTTGCTCATGCTCCGCTTCTTCCGTCAAGCCCTCCAGTTGGATGTGCTCCTCGCCAATATCATCGCCATCGGACAAAAAAGCGGCCTGCACCAGCACTCCTTGCAGTTCGCGCACATTTCCCGGCCAGGAATAGGCAACGAGCTTCGCTTTCGCACTCGGGAGCAATTCGCTTGGCTGCTCAGGGGCAATTTGCTGCATCAGATGCTCCGCCACCTGGATGATATCGCTTCGTTTTCGCAACGGCGGCAAGTGAATCGAGACTCCTTTGAGCCGATAGTACAAGTCAGCCCGGAAACGTCCCGCCTTGATTTCTTCCGGCAAATTGCGATGCGTTGCCGCAATGATTCTCGCCTGAATCGGCCGAGACTGGTTGCTGCCTACTGGCGTGACGACCTTCTCCTGCAACACCCGCAGAAGAGCGGCTTGTCCGCGCAAAGACATATCGCCGATCTCATCCAAAAAGATCGTGCCTTTTTTCGCCGCCTCAAACTTGCCGATCCTTCCTTCGCGATTCGCCCCGGTAAATGCCCCGCTTTCGTAGCCGAACAATTCGCTTTCGATCAAATTTTCTGATATCGCACTGCAGTTCACGGCGATAAAAGGCTCCTGCGCCCGTGGTCCCGTCTCGTGAACCATCTGCGCGAACAGCTCTTTGCCCGTGCCGCTCTCCCCCAGGATCAGCACGGGAAAGTCGACCTGCGCCGCCTTTTGCCCCAGCATTTTCGCCTGCAAAAACAGCGGGCAAGAACCTGCGAGACGAGGAAACGGCTTGAGCTGCGTCTTTGGCTTTTTCAAACTTTTCAAAGCATCCGCATCCGACGTCTTGGATGAAGCATCTGTCCATGAGCCTGACGTGAACAGGCGCGGGCGTTTGTCCTGCACCTCTCGTCCTGCGCGCTCGTACTCTTGCGGAAGCCTTTTCCCAAGTGCTTCCGTTCCCAGCTGCTGCTTGGCAGGCTCATTGAAGCCGATCAGTCGTCCGTCCCGATCCAGACCGACCAGTGGCACTTTTCCCGGCTCTCCTTTCACAACCGGACTCTCGCCAAGCGCGATGACCCGCTGTGCATCGGCGTACAAAAAGCGGTTTTGCAGCGTTTCCGCAATCATGCAAGCGATGGTCAAAGCAAACGGATGGGAGTATTCCTTGCGCGTACTGATGTCGATGACGCCGAGCAACTCGCCAGTCGGTGAAAAAATCGGCGCCGCCGAGCACGTGAGAAAGCGGTTCTCCAAAAAGTAGTGCTGCTCTCCTTGTATTTGAACAGGCTGCTGCGCGATCAGCGCCGTCCCGATCGCGTTCGTTCCTTTTGAATTTTCTGTCCAATTCGCCCCGATTTGCAGTTGCACTTTTTGCGCCTGATTGGCAAACACGGGGTCGCCGACAGTGTGAATGATATTGCCATCCCGATCCGACAACAAAGCGATGTGCTCTGTCGACAACAAAAAGGGAGCGAGCTTGTTGAACAGCGGGAGGCTTTCCTGAATCAGAGGGTGATTCTCCTGAATGATTTCTTTGATTCTTTTGCTGGAAATGATTTGGTCATTGGCTTTCTCCCAAGCATTGAGGTTCGATTCCTGGCAGCGCTTCCAAGATTGCTTGACAATCGTTGACAACACTCTTCCCTCCCCCAAAAATCATTCACTACCAGTATAGCACGAGTAAGTATGCGAATCTTGGCGGAAAAAGCAGTTCCTTGTCTAACGCTCCCAAATATTTACGAGGTGTCCCAAAACGGAACAACTTTTGCTCCATTATGGAGCATTTTTGCTGTCTTACTTTTGCGAAAACGCTGTCATTTCCAGCTTCCCGGCAGTTGGTACAGGATTTGCTTTTAGAAAAAGCCGTAAAGAAAAAGGTGATATTAGAGGAGGCGTTCGCATGATCTACGCTCAACCCGGTCAAGCCGGTTCCAAGGTGACTTTCAAAAATCGCTATGAAAACTACATCGGGGGCAATTGGGTACCGCCGGTGAAGGGTGAATATTTTGAAAACTTATCTCCTGTAAACGGCAAAGCATTTTGCGAAGTAGCTCGCTCCACTGCAGAAGATATCGAGCTTGCACTGGATGCCGCCCACGAAGCCAAAGACGCTTGGGGACGCACCTCTGTTACACAGCGATCCAACATCCTCTTGAAGATCGCAGACCGCATGGAAGCCAATCTGGAGCTTTTGGCAACGGCTGAGACGTGGGAAAACGGAAAGCCTGTCCGCGAGACGCTGGCTGCCGATATCCCGCTGGCGATCGATCACTTCCGTTACTTTGCCGGAGCGATTCGCGCCCAAGAAAGCTCGCTGGCTGAAATCGACAACGACACAGTCGCTTACCATTTCCACGAGCCGCTCGGTGTCGTCGGACAAATCATTCCTTGGAACTTCCCGCTGCTGATGGCTACATGGAAGCTCGCTCCCGCTCTGGCAGCAGGAAACTGCGTTGTCCTCAAGCCCGCAGAGCAGACTCCTGCTTCGATCATGGTGCTGATGGAGCTGATCGGCGACTTGCTGCCTCCAGGCGTCGTGAACGTCGTAAACGGTTTCGGTCTGGAAGCTGGCAAACCGCTCGCATCCAGCAACCGCATCGCCAAAATCGCATTTACCGGAGAGACGACTACAGGTCGACTGATCATGCAGTACGCCTCCCAAAATATTATTCCGGTCACATTGGAGCTGGGCGGAAAATCTCCGAACATCTTCTTCCCGGACGTGTGTGCCAAAGACGACGCTTTCTTGAACAAAGCAATTGAAGGCTTCGTGCTGTTTGCACTCAACCAGGGCGAAGTTTGCACATGCCCGTCCCGCGCCCTGATTCACGAAAGCATTTACGACCAGTTCATGGAGCGCGCTCTGAAACGCGTAGCCAGCATCAAGCAAGGCAACCCGCTGGATACCGACACCATGATTGGCGCCCAGGCTTCCCTGGAGCAAGTTGAAAAAATTCTCTCCTACCTCGATATCGGAAAACAGGAAGGGGCAGATTGCCTGATCGGCGGTTCCCGCGCGCAGTTGGAAGGAGACCTCGAAGGCGGCTACTACATCCAGCCTACCGTCTTCAAAGGACACAACAAAATGCGCATCTTCCAGGAAGAAATCTTCGGCCCGGTAGTCTCCGTGACGACCTTCAAAGACACGGACGAAGCGCTGGCTATCGCCAACGACACGCTGTACGGCCTCGGCTCCGGCTTGTGGACGCGCGATGTGAACACCGCGTACCGCGTAGGACGTGAAATCCAGGCTGGCCGCGTATGGACCAACTGCTACCACGCTTACCCGGCGCACGCCGCATTCGGCGGATACAAAATGTCCGGTATTGGCCGCGAAAATCACAAAATGATGCTCGCCCACTACCAGCAAACCAAAAACCTGCTGGTCAGCTACAGCGAGCAGGCATTGGGCTTCTTTTGATCGATGAGCCAGCCTGAGAAAGTGCTCGCTACAGACGCTGCCCTGGAGCTGATCGAACGGCTGCGCGCCAAGCATGGCGACTTGATGTTTCATCAATCAGGGGGCTGCTGCGATGGAAGCTCGCCTATGTGCTACCCGCTAGGTGAATTTCTCGTCGGGGAACAGGATGTGCTGCTGGGCGAAATTGGCGGCTGCCCGTTTTACATGGGAAAAGCGCAGTACGAGTATTGGAAGCATACTCAGCTGATCATTGATGTTGTCACGGGTCGTGGCGGAATGTTCTCGCTCGAAGGGCCCGAAGGAGTGCGTTTCCTTACACGTTCGCGCGTCTTTCCAGACAGCTGATCGGAATACACAAAAGACCGTTCCTGCCTTTTTCCCGGCGGAACGGTCTTTCTTTTTCATCGCTTTATTTCATTCAGCGCTTCTTGGTCCTTCGAGCGGTGCTGCCGCGTTTTGCTGGCGCCGGACTTGGCCGTTTGCCTGTCTGTTTTTGGCCATCAAAACGAGCGCTGCCACCATGCTGCTTCTCTGCTCGCTTATGGGAAAAAGCCCCCGGCTTGCGCGAAGCATTTGCGGATTTGCCCGCAAAATCGCTTCTGCCTGCCGCTCGCTCGCTGCTCTGCCCTGTTTTCGTCATCCGTTCCTGGGTTCGCTGGTCATCCCCATTTTTTGGGGCCAAGCGAGCGGTTTGCTGCTGGCGATCGGCTCCGTGCTGCCCGCGTTTTCCCGTCTCGCGCTTCCCTTTTCCAGCCTGTTGCTTACCCTCGGCTTTAAGTGGTTTGCCCCCACGTTGACCGCCCTCAGCTCTGGCTGGCCTGCTCCCACGGTGCTCGCCTTCTGCTCTGGCTGGCCTGCTCCCACGGTGCTCGCCTTCTGCTCTGGCTGGCCTGCTTCCACGGTGCTCGCCTTCTGCTCTGGCTGGCTTGCTCCCACGGTGCTCGCCTTCTGTTCTGGCTGGTTTGCCTCCACGCTGACCGCCTCTGCCTGCGCGCTCCTGCCCCTTATGCTTTGTCTTGTGCTGCTTATGCTCCTCGTTCTCCCCGTAATCCGCCGCCCGCTCGCTCGCACGCCGCTCCAAAGTCATGGCGATTCCTTTTTCAATCTCTGCGAGCTGTGCCCGATCCTTGGCCGCCACCATCGTATAAGCGATGCCCTTTTCTTTGGCCCGGCCCGTTCTGCCGATCCGGTGAATGTAGCTGTCGACATCTTCCGGGATGTCGTAATTGAACACGTGAGTGACTCCCTCGACGTCAAGCCCGCGCGCTGCTACATCCGTTGCCACCAGTAGCTGGATTCTCGCCTCCCGAAAACGCTTCATTACATCCTCGCGTTTTGCCTGCGACAAATCGCCGTGCAGCTCGTCCGACAAATAGCCAAAGCCTTGCAGGGCGGCATTCAACGTGCTCGCCCGGCGTTTCGTGCGACAAAAGATGACTGCCAAAAACGGGCGTTCTTCATCAATCAAGGTACGCAAGGCAGACTGTTTCGCACGATCCGTCGTTTCCACGGCGATTTGCCGGATATTCGCCAGTGTAATCCGTTTGCCTTGCACCCGGATATCTTCCGGATTTTGCATGAAGCGCTGCGCCAGTGCGCGCACCTGCGGCGTCATCGTCGCGGAAAACAGCATCGTCTGCCGCTTGTCAGGCAGGCTCGCCGCGATGTCTTCCACCTCTGGCAAAAAGCCCATATGCAGCATCTGGTCTGCCTCATCGAGAACAAACATGGAGACGGTCGACAAATCGATCGTTCCTCGTCTCATGTGATCCAGCAATCTGCCGGGAGTAGCGATCACCACCTGCTTTTTGCCCGCCAGCTTGCGCAGTTGCCGGTCGACGTCTTGTCCGCCATATACGGCCAGCACGTGCAGATCATCTGTGGCAGCCGTCAGCTTTTTCACCTCTGCCGTAATTTGCAGAGCCAGTTCGCGGGTAGGTGTGAGCACCAGCGCCTGCACATCGTTTGAGTCCGGGTCCGCTTTCTCCAAAATCGGCAGGACAAAAGCAAGCGTCTTCCCCGTTCCTGTCTGCGCCTGGGAAATCACATCCTTGCCTGCCAACAGCGCAGGAATCGCTTTTTCCTGGATCGGGGTCGGCTCTGTAATTCCATTTGCTTGCAGCGCATCTATCCATTCTTTTCGTATGCCCAATCTAAAAAAATCCGTCAGTTTCGCCATCTCCAATCATCATGTATCCGAGCAGGATCATTTCGTACAAACAGCCACACCGATAAAGTAGCGCACGCCATCTCGCGGCTTTTCAAACGTCGGCCCTCGCTGATAGTAAATCTCCACCTGCGAAAACCGGACAAACAGCTCCTCAAACTCTTGGGGAGTCAATTGATGCACATGAAACGGCTCGCTCGTCTCCTTGCCTCTCCCCCGGCCAAACGGACTGGACAAAACCAGTGTTCCGCCCGGTTTCAGCATGCGATACAGGTTGTCCATGAACAACAGATCGTCCGCTACATGCTCAATCGTTTCAAAGCTTAAAATCGTATCAAACAAGCCCAGCTTCTCGGGAAGGGCGGGATCGAGAGCGTCGGCTTTCTGGTACGTAATTTTTTGATGGTGATATTCCCGATTCGCGTAAAAAATCGTGTCGTCATCAATATCGACAGCGATCAACTCGGTCAATTCCCGCTTCCGATCCTTGGCAACCATATGACAGCCGTATCCTGTCCCGCATGCAATATCAAGCACTCTTCCTTTAATATAAGGAGTAGCAAAGTAATAGCGGGCGATGTGCTCCAGAAGCATGCCATTCGTCGGCTTCAGCAGCTTGGGGATGATTCTCTCCCCGGTCCATTCCAGCAAGGTCATCACCATTTCCTCGTTTTTACTTCCTCACATCTTACCCTATTTTTCGTCCAGTTCCTATCTCGGACAACTATTAAGAAATTTGTAAGAGATTTCTATGCTGTTTTGTCAAAGCTTTTCGTTAAGATAAAAACATGAATGCATTCATAAGGTGGGAAAACAATGGCGAACTATCATGTCCTCGTAGTCGACGACGAGGCAGAGATCAGAGATGCGATCGAAATCTATCTCAAAAACGAGTCTCTGATTGTGCATCAAGCGAGCAATGGTCTAGAAGCATTGGATATTTTGGAACGGGAAGAGATTCATCTCATTCTTTTGGACATTATGATGCCTCAGATGGACGGAATTACGGCAACTTTTAAAATCCGGCAGGACAAAAATATCCCGATCATCATGCTTTCTGCCAAATCGGAGGACACCGACAAAGTTCTGGGCTTGAACATCGGGGCCGACGACTATGTGACCAAGCCTTTTCATCCGCTGGAGCTGGTGGCGCGGGTCAAGTCCCAACTCAGGCGTTATACCAATCTCGGCAATTACAAGGCAACCGAAGACGAGATTCAGGTGCGTGGATTGTCGCTGAACAAAAGTACGAAGTCCGTCGCTGTAGATGGCACCGAAGTCCGCTTGACCGCTACCGAATACAAGATTTTGGAGCTGTTGATGGAAAACAAGGGCCGGGTCTTTTCCATTGAGGAAATTTACGAACGCGTCTGGCGAGAGCCATATTTGAATGCAGAAAACACGGTTGCTGTTCACGTCAGGCGCATTCGGGAAAAAATCGAGATCAACCCGAAAGAACCGAAATATTTGAAGGTGGTATGGGGAATTGGATACAAGATCGAAAAATAGCCGCTTCACGCTGCCAGCGCTGCTCGCCCTGGTTGTCAGCGTCGCGCTTCTCGTACTGATTATGGCGGATATTTACCGCAACCGCGAGTATTTGCAACGGGACAACTACTTCCAGAGCGAAAGCTTCAATAGCGAAGTCAGACTGTTTGTAGGTCTGGTGAAAACGGTTCATGTCGACTTTGCCGACTATGAACGCAAGACGCCAGAACAAAAGCTGGGGAAAGCAGCCGTAGAGCAGTTCCAGCAAGACCGCAACAATGCTTATCAAGAGATCAGGCAGCGGTATGCTGACATGCACCCCGACGATGCTGCAGCGAAAAAGTCCGAGATGATCCGCGAGCTTGACGAAGCAACAGCCGAATGGGATGCGAAATTCAAACAAATGGTCGCGGAAAAAGATGCGGAGTACGAAGAACGGAAAAACAGCCTTGCCCTTCGCAACCCATCGTTCCACTACTATGTCAACGACTACAAGACAGGGAAAATTTACTCCAATAGCCACACGCCAACGGATGCAGAATTAAGCGAGAATGCCCGCTACGTAATCCGCTTTCCGGAAAACTCAGATCAAAGGTACGGCGATTTTGCCGACATTAACCGCATGTATCAACTGAATCAATGGTCCGGCACTTTTTTTGTTCCGAAAATTCCTGATGGCTACAGCCAAGTACATGCAGATGCTGCCTACTTCGATGCCAAAAGGGATCGGCTGCGCGGAGAAGTCGTCCTGTTGATCGTGACATTGCTCTCTACCGCTGTCCTTTGCTGGTTTTTGCACTGGAACAAAGGCATTGAGCAACCGATTGTCGGCAAAACGCTGAGACTGTTCCGGCGTATCCCGCTCGATATCCGCATCCTCTTGCTGTTTCCGCTAGGTGCTACTTACCTGGCTATGATTTTCAGTCTGCGCTTCTTCTTTTTGCCGATGGATGTCGAGCATTTCTTCACTCTCGGATTCATGTCTTTGTTTACCGCCTATTGGCTGCTGCAAGTTCTGGAAGCATGGCATATGTATCAGCAACCTGAGTCTCTTTCGCAACAGTGGCAAAGAAGCCTGTTTGCCCGACTGAAACTTGTTCTGCGTGAAAGCTACGCGCACAAAGGCTTGTTCTTCAAGTCTTCCCTTTTGTTCATTTTGACTGTCGGATTCGGCATGAGCGCAGCACTCGGCCTCGTCTCCATCGCGAAAGGCTCGGAAGAGTTGTTCGTGCTCAGTTTTCTGTACGGCTTGTTCTACCTGGCAACCGTCGTTCCGTACATTTTTCGCCGTTTGGCACTCATGAACCGCATCATGCGCGGAGCTTCCGAGATGTCAGCGGGAAATATGCAGGCCACGATTGAAAAAATCCATAAAGGGAGCCTCTCCGATCTCGCGCACTCGCTCAACAACATCAAGCTGGGCTTAAAACACGCGCTGGAAGAACAAATGAAGAGCGAGCGCATGAAGACGGAGCTGATTACCAATGTGTCGCACGATTTGAAAACGCCGCTCACCTCGATTATCAACTACGTGGACCTGTTGAAACGGGATAACCTGTCGGCGGAAGAGATCAAGAGCTATGTCGATGTGCTGGACCGAAAAGCGGGCCGTTTGCGAGTGCTGATTGATGACCTGTTCGATGCCGCGAAAATGTCCAGCGGAGCTGTCGAGCTGCACATTGAGCAAGTAAACGTCTCGGCACTGCTCAACCAGGCGATCGCAGAGTTCAGCGAAAAGATCGAGCAATCCTCTCTCAAGTTTCGCGTCCAAACCGAGCAGCCGAAAATCATGGCTCCGCTCGATGGCAAAAAAACATGGCGCGTTTTCGAGAATCTGATTGGCAACGCCTTGAAGTATTCCATGCCGAATACGCGCGTCTTGATTGATTTGATCGAAAAACAGGATGAAGTCGTGCTGACCTTCAAAAACGTCTCGGCCTACGAAATCGACTTCGATGCCCAGGAACTGTTTGAACGATTCAAACGCGCCGATCAGTCCCGCCATACGGAAGGTTCCGGACTGGGGCTGGCGATTGCCAAAAGCATCGTGGAGCTGCAAGGCGGAAAGCTGTTGCTGGAAATCGATGGCGATTACTTCAAAGTAACGGTCGTGTTTCGAAAAAGCCTCTGATCGATAAAAATCCGTTGCCCGAACATGAAAAAGCCAATGCCCGCACTGTCAGGCATTGGCTTTGCGATTTTTTATACGGCAAAGTTCCGCTGAAACAGCGACTGCAAAGCCGACGCTGTCTCCTGCTCGTCGATGCCCTCCACCTCAAACGTCATTTCATCGCCGGTCTTCGCCCCCAGCGCCATGACGCTCAAGATGCTTTTGCCGTTGGCCTGCTTGTCATTGTAAATCATTTTGACCGACGAGCGGTATTGATTGAGCAAGTTGACCAGTACAGAAGCCGGACGGGCATGAAGGCCGCCGCTTACGGTGATTTCTACATTAAATCGGACCATTTCACACCTCCTTTTCTGCATCGTGTATGCCGAAAAATTTCTGGATGACGGCCGCCACCCCATGTTGATCGTTCGTGTCTGTCACATGTCGTGCCAGCCGCTTGACTTCGTCTGGAGCATTGCCCATGGCGACGCCCATCCCGACAAATTGCAACATTTCCAAGTCGTTGTAATTGTCGCCGACAGCCACAATTTGTTCCGGACTGATTTCCAGTCTTTTTGCCAAAAGCGCAAGCCCGCTCGCTTTGGAGATTCCCTCTGGCAATATCTCCAGATTGCGTGCACCGGAAGTCGTTACCCGAATTTCCGGCAAGTCGGTTGTCTCCAACTCTTTTCTGGCTACCGCAATCTCGCTTTCCTCGCCCATGACGAAAATTTTCGGTACGCGCACCGCATGCTCCTGGACGTGCCCGATCAAATCAGCGGAAGTCATCAGTTTGACCGGATAGCGCTCCCGCCAAAGCTGGCGCAAGGTGCGCGTGTTCACCAACGGATACAAGTCCTTCCACTTCCAGCGCCGATTGGTGAGCGTATAAGCTTCGTGCAGCAGCATGACATCCAGCTCGTACTTCGCCAAAATGTTTGTCACCGAAGCGGTCGTTTCAACAGGTATCCGACTGACGTGCAGTTCCTCGTCTGTCAGCGGATCAGCCACATACGCCCCGTCATGCGACACGAGCGGAGTGCTGATGTTCAACTGTCGGGCCAAAGCTTTCGCTGACGGATACGCCCGTCCGGTAGCCAGCGTTACGAACACGCCTCTGTCTGCAAGCCCGCTGATCGCTTGCTGCGTGACTTTTGCCATCGAATGATTCGACATCAGAATGGTCCCATCCACATCCAGGGCGAGCAGCTTGTATCTCGTGCTCTCGTTTTTTCTCTCAGCTTGTTCCACGGTTTTCCATCCTTACGTCACTGGCTTGAAAAACTGTGGCAAATGCTCTTTGTGCGCCTCCAGCATCTCGTCGAGAATTTGCTTGGCTACCACATCGGACGGCACCAAAGGATTGATCGTCATGGCGAGCAAAGCCTGGTGATAGTCACCCGTTACAGCCGCTTCCGCCGCCACTCGTTCAAACGATTTGATCTGCTGCACCAACCCGCGCACAGGCACTGGCAAATCCCCTACGGCAAGCGGGACTGGCCCTTCCCGGGTAATAACGCAGTTTACCTCGACAGCAGAGTCGTCAGGAATGCTCGCAATCGCCCCGTTGTTGCGGACGTTCACTGGCTGAATATCCCGTTTGTCGTTGTAGATCGAGTAAATCAGATTGCAGGCTGCTTCGCTGTAATAGGCACCCCCCCGTTTTTCCAGCTGCGGCGGCTTGATGTTCAGGTCAGGGTCTTCATACAGCGCGAACAGCTCCGCTTCCACCCGCTTGACCACTTCTGCCCGCGTGCCGTTTTTGCTCGCTTCCTCCTGCTCGTGCTCCAGCATGGTGCGAGTCTGGTAGTAGTAGCGGTGATACGGGCAAGGAAGAATCCCCAACGCTTTGATGAAATCTTTGTCCCAGCCGAGATCGAGAATGTTTTGCATCGTAATCCCCGATTGTTCGCCAGTCAGCTTGTCGATGATCTGCGGAGTGACGTTGTTTCCGTCCAGGTAGACTCCCAGCCCGAACACCATATGGTTCAGCCCGGCAAAGTCAATGTGTATCCGCGACTGATCGACCCCCAATATGGTCGCGACTCCCATTTTCATCCCGATGGGCACATTGCACAGCCCGATTACTTTCTTCCGGTTCGTGTATCGCAGAACAGCTTCCGTCACCATGCCAGCCGGATTGGTGAAATTAATCAGCCAGGCATCCGGGCACAGCTCTTCCATATCGCGGCAAATGTCCATGATGACCGGAATCGTGCGCAGCCCTTTGAACAGTCCGCCAGGCCCATTCGTCTCCTGACCGATGACCCCGTACTTCAGCGGAATGCGCTCATCCTTGATTCGGGCGTCCAGCAGCCCCACGCGCATTTGCGTTGTGACGAAATCCGCGCCCGCGAGCGCTTTGCGCCGATCCAGCGTCAGATGCACCTTCATAGGTACTCCGGCCTTCTCCACCATCCGCTTCGCCAGAGCACCGACGATTTGCAGCTTCTTCTCACCCTCGGGAATATCGACGAGCCACAGTTCGCGTACAGGCAACTCGTCGTATCGTTTGATCAGACCTTCCACAAGCTCTGGCGTATAGCTCGATCCCCCACCGATCGTTACGATTTTGATTCCGCTCACACTCCCGCCTCCTTTGCCGCGTGGACATGGCTGTACAGCTCGACAAACTCGCTGGCCAAATCCTTGATCGTCATCGCATTCATCAAATGATCCTGCGCATGGATCAACAGCATGCTGATCTCCGGTTTCTCACCCGCAATCTCCTTTTGGATAAAAGTCGTTTGGTGGTGATGGGCCCGGCTCAGCTCTTCGCCAGCTCGTTTCAGCGCATCTTGTGCGCCCGCCATGTCTTTGTTTTTCGCCAGTGCGATTGCTTCCATCGCCAGGCTTCTCGCGTTCCCTCCGTGTAAAATCAGCTGAAAAATAACGTCTGTATGGTCCAAATAGATCTCCACCTATCCGAGTTCTTTAAATGTCACGAGCTGTATCTGCCGTGTTTGCACGTACTCTTTTATCTCTTTTGCCGTTAAAATTTGCAGCTCCCGTGTACGCGGCAGCGCGTATGAACTGCCTGTCAAAATCGCTTCATCCAAATATGCGGGATGGGTCATCATCTCGGCCACAGAGCAGTCCGCCAGCTCCTCGACAATATCGAAGAAAGTTTGAACAGACAGGTCCTCTCCGTAAAAGCGGTGGGAAAAGCCTTCCGTGGTCAGCACATCCGGCTGCTTCTCCCTTTTCCCTGCTTGAAACCCCCACGGATTGCGCACCGGAAGCCGATATTCTTGTGCCAGGCGCAAAACGATCGGCAAAATCGCTGCATGAGCATGGACGTGATGATGACTGTCGATGTGCGTCGGGGTAAGTCCCGTCGCCAAATACTTTTCGATTTGGCTGCGCAGCTCCCTTTCTACATCCTCCGGCGACGTCGTGCCCAAATAGTCGTATCCACGGTGAAACCGCCCATGCTCATCTGTCAGGGATGGTACATCGTGGCTGACTGGAGCGCCACAGGTGAGCACCAGATGGATGCCCACCCCGAGTGTTGGCGTTTCCCTGGCCAATTGTACCGCGTGTTCGAAACCGCCCATGTTCACCATGGTCGTTGTAGAGGTGACGACGCCCGCCCGGTGCGCCTCGATGATCCCCAGATTCACCCCTTTCGAATAACCGAAATCGTCCGCATTCACAATCAGCTTCATAAAGCGCCTCTCCTCTGGTAAATTACAAGTTTATGGCTTGGTTCGAAGCGGCATTCGCCTGCTCCTCGCTCACCTTTTGTTTATCCCACAAGCGGAAGAACGGATAGTAAATCACCAACGCAATGACGAAATTCACAAGCTGGAGGACGCTGCCCGATATTTTCCCGCCGGAAGCCAAATAGCCGCTAATAATGACAGGAGTCGTCCAGGGAACTGCCACGCCGCTTGGCTTTGCTACCCAGCCCAGTGACATCGCCACATAGCTGACAATGACCAGCACAACGGGCGCAAGAATAAACGGAATAATCAGAATCGGATTCATGACGATCGGCATCCCGAAAGTGACAGGCTCATTGATGTTGAACAAGCCTGGGCCGATGGAAAGTCGGCTAATGTTTTTCATTTGCTCGCTGCGCGCACGGAACAGCATGAGCACCACGAGCGCTAAGGTCGCACCTGAGCCGCCCGCGTACACCCATAGATCAAAAAATTGGGTGGTGATGATGTTCGGCAAATCTCCATTCGGGTCCGCCTGGAACGCCGCCCGGTTTTGATCCATCAGAGTGAGCCAGATCGGGCTCATGATTCCGCCGACAATCGCCGCTCCATGCAGACCGAGCGCCCAGAGCAGATGGACGAGCAACACGCAGACAATCGCTCCAATCAAGCTGCTGCCCAATGCACTCAGCGGGCCGACCAGCAAATCTTTCACGATGTTGTGGATGCTTTCAAACGAAGTGTTTTCAATGAGGATGCGCAAGAGCCAGACGACCAGAAGCACGGCCGAAGCAGGGATCAAAGCGACAAAGGAGCGGGAGACAGCGGGAGGCACACCATCGGGCATCGACAGGACGATTTTCTTTTGAATGATCTTGCGGTAAATCTCGGTGGACAGCACCGCCAACAGCATCGCCACGAACAGCCCCTGGCTTCCCATCAAGGCGACCGGGATTACTCCGCCTACCTCTTGGGCTGCTGTAGCTCCCTCAGGGGTAAACATCGTCTTGTACGGGGTCGCGAGCAAGAAGGCAGCGACAGAAATCGCACCTGCCGACAGCGGATCAACCTTGTACTTTTCAGCCAATCGGTACGCTACTCCGAAGCTGACGATGAGCGCCATGATGTCAAACGTGGCATTCACCGGATACAAAAGCTTGGTTCGCCACAAGTCGCCAAACAGCCCAACCATGAACTCGTTGTAACCAGGGATAGGTATGAAGCCGATAATGAGAAAAAGAGACCCGATAATCAGCAAAGGCATGGTGAGAATGATCCCGTCACGAATTGCCTGCAAATGCTTCTGCTCCGCGATCCTGCCCGCCACAGGCATCACGCGGGCCTCCAGAAAAGAATTGAACCCTGCCATACGCATCCCCCTCTACTGTTTTAGACGAAGAGCAAATTCCAGCACGTTCTTCCCGTTCAGAGAACCGTAGTCAACCGTACGGATTACATCGACTGGAATCCCTCTTTCTTCCCCTACTTTTTTCATTTCCGCCAGCTTGTAGCGCACCTGAGGCCCCAGCAGGAGTACCTCGGCTTGGTCAATATGACTTTTTACGTCATCTGCTGATACCGCCCAGATTTTCACTTCCAGCCCTTTTTCCCGTGCAGCCTGCTCCATTTTTTGTACCAGCAAGCTCGTTGACATCCCAGCTGCGCAGCATAGCAAGATATTCAATATAACTTCCTCCCCTCAGTTGGTTATGTCCTTTTTCTAGAGCAAGTCGCGTGCCAAAACACCTTGTTTGTATGCGCTTTCACCAAAAAGGGCACCGTTGTCGCATTTTAAGAGTCGCAAAGTCAGCTTGCGCCAAAAGTGTTTGAATGAAAGCGCTATAGTGTTTGGGAAACAGGGACAATTTGGCAAAAAATAAAACACTAGCTACACCAGTGTTTTATTGTGTATGAAGAAATTCATGACGAAACAGACATCGTCCTCACTAAAAGTCACGTCGTATTTGTCTGCCAACGGCTGCAACTCATGGCGGATCAGGTTGTGCAGCGTGCGATTGCCCGCTAAAAATACGGCTTTGTCTGTATACGCGATGGAATGCTCTCCTGCTTTCAGCCGATCGACGAGACAACAAATGTGCAAATAGGCTCCGATTCTCGTATCAAAAGTAAGCGTGTTGCCCAGTCTTTCTTCCATGCGGGTCACACACGTCCTGACGTCATCGAGAATGTCCTGCCCTTTTACCATTTTCAGATGTTCTTTGAGCGATTGTTTCATTTTCACGTACGCTTCTTCCAGGTCGATCAGCTGCTGGATATCGGACAGCGCCTCGCCGTTCATCACATCATCCATGCTGTAGCAGCGCAAGCCGCGATCGAGCATGTAATTGCTCACGACGCACAAAACGGTCCGTTCTTCCTTGATTTTTTTCAGCCGACTTTTGGCCTGTGCTTTGTCCAGCAGTTGCAGCGGCACAAATTCCAACAGCTTTTCGTCATAGCGCAGCCGCGATTCCAGCAGTTGTTTTAAAAATAGCGCGCTGCCCTCGCCCGACAGGCAGGCTGCTACAATCGTCAAAGCTGGCGACAGCTTGGCTGGCGGCTCCTTGGGCAGCTCCTCCCGATGTAGCATCGATATGCTGACGACATCGCGGTACACATCCTCCAAAGAATGTCCGAGCATGGCCTTGCGCGTCGCTTCGATGACGTGCGGGGTGCTCACCATCGGCACTACCTTTACCGGGATTCCCAGTTCCTTTTCGATCATTTCCCCAAAACCGAGCAGCGAGCCCATATCGACGAGCAAAAGCAGGCCGGATGCGCTACCGATGTCCCGCGCTGTCTTGATCGCCTGCTCCAGCACAAGCATGGAGTCTTCTTCCAGCGGCAAGTCAATTGCCCGCGCGTATTGGGTGACAAGCAACCGATTGGTCACGTCGACCATGGCTGTCGCGCCTCCGCTGCCGTGTGTAATGACAAGCACGCCCACCGTTTCCCGCTCCTCTTGCATGCTCTCGTCATCCAGCACGAAAAACATGGTGAGGTAGCCCGCTTCGCCAATCGGCAAGTCCATGAGCAAAGCTTCCTCGATCATCCGCACGCATTCCAATGCTACAGCGAACTCTTTTTTGTACTTGAGCCGCACGCTGTTGATATGCGGATGGACGATCTGCTTCCCTTGCGACAATCGCTCCTTTGACGTCTGGATGTGCAGCGCCAGACCGAAGATTACTTTTTGGCTCAAAATTTTCTCCAGCTTCGCTTCCGCATAGCGCACGATGTCTTCGACCAGGTGGATAATGATCGGATCAATGATACGTGCCATATCTCCTTTGTTGATTCGCTGATGAACCCCTTTGATAAAAGTCGTGAAGTAGTTTTCTATGTCAAATTCCAGCTCTTCTTCGCTGACGCCCTGATTTTGCAGCTCGTATATTTTCTGCTCGATCTTTTCATAGACGCTGTTGGCAGCATCCTCCTGCTCGCCGCCAAACCAGATGCTTTCCTCGGAGGGCTGCACGACAAAACATTTGTGCTCGGTGCCAATCAGCTCGTCCAGCTCCTGCCTGTAGTCTTTTGCCATGAGCAGTCCCTGCTTGACGTGATGGGGCACATCCTGAATGGAGATGTGCAAAACATGCTTTTTCAGGGAGATATACTCGGCATAAGCGCTGGCGCAGGTCAGCTGGATGTCGGTCTTCAGTTGTCCGATGTTGTTGGGGCAGTGATAGCAAAGAAACGCCTGCAACACGCTCGCTGATATTTGAATCTCCCGGCCCAAGCGAAACGCTTCTTCACGGAAAATTTCCATGACGAGCCCGAGACGCTCCTCCATCCCCCGCTCCAGCAATGAGGGGAGCTTGATCACCATCGGTATGCGGCGCATGAACGTCTTGAGCAAGCTCGACTCCGGATTTTCGGTCGTCGCCATGACGATTTGCACCTGAGCCGTACGTTCCACTTCCGTCTCGCCGACCCGCCGAAATGTCCCTTTGTCCATGAAGGTAAAAAAGATTTCCTGGCCTTCCGCTGGCAGCCGATGAACCTCATCGAGAAACAGAATGCCGCCGTCCGCCTTCTCTACCAAGCCTTTGCGATCCATTTCCGCTCCGGTGTACGCGCCCTTTTTGACTCCGAACAATTGACTGATCAAAAGCTGCGGATTGTTGGCGTAGTCAGCGCAGTTAAAGACGATGAAGGGCGCCCCCTTGTCCAGACGCCCGATATCCACAGCAAACTCGTGAATCATGCCCGCAAACCACGACTTGCCCACTCCCGTCTCCCCGAGAATCAGACAATGCATGCCGCGCGGCGGATACAGCACAGCCGCTTTGGCCTGCTCGATGCGCGTAATCAGGCTTTTGTTTTTCTTCGCCAGCCTGTCCAATGCGGTTTGCGCCAGGTAGAGCGAATCCTTCGCCTGTTTGACATAAAACAGGGTAGGACGCCCCTCCTCCTTTTCGATGCGGCCTTCCTTCCACAAACGGTTCAAATCACTGCTTACGTTGGCGCGGCTAAGACCCAGCAGCTCAGCCAGCTCGCTTGCACTGAGCTTTGTATCAGGACCTGAATCAAGCAGCTTCTGGTAAATGAAATCCACTCGTTTCATTGCGATCACCTGCCTCACAACTTGTCCGTTTTCATTTCAACAATATTTTGGAAAAACCTGCTTACCCATGAATATGATGGATGTACATGCCTCATCACGAAAAAACAGCCACCCTTCCAAACAGACAGGGTGGCTGTGTACAGTCGCTATACATTGACTTGCTGAATCGCTTTTCTCATGTCCAGCGTGTTGGCATTCAGGACAGCAGAAGCATCGTACACTTGCTTCATCATCTCCAGCTGCCTGTTCGTCATCGTCCGAATCTGTTCCGTCTGCTCGCTCACACCGGAAGCGATGTGCGCAATGCTGTTGACCGTAGCCGCTACTTCCTCAGACCCGGCAGACAGCTGCTCTGTCGTGACGGATACTTCCTGCACCTGCTCACTGACCAGCATGAACGCCTTGACCGCATGCAAAAACGATCGCTCTGCTTCAGTCGACAACTCTACGCCCTCTTTGATCTCTGTCGTGACCGTCTCCATCTCGACACTGATTTTCTCCGAATCTTTTCCGATGTTGCCCAACAAAGCAGTGATTTGCTGGACAGAAGCGGCCGAGGCATTCGCCAGCTTGCCTACCTCCTGCGCCACAATCGTAAAGCCGAGTCCGTGTTCGCCCGCTCTCGCCGCTTCAATCGAGGCGTTCAGCGCGAGAATTTTCGTCTGCTCCGTGAAGCCTTGGATCGTGCCTAGCACATGCTCGATTTCCTGCGAATACGCTTTCAATTTTTTGGCGATCTCATAAGTCTGCTCAGCCGAAAGCGAAATGTCTTGCATCTGCTGGCTCATCCGTTTCATTGCCGCGTCACCGGATTGGGCGATTTCCAAAGCGTGAATGGAAGCATCGGACACCGTAGCGGAAGATTCAGCGATCCGCGCTATGCCAAGTGCAATCTCTTCAATCGCATTCGCACTGTCGTCCGCGCTTTTCTTTTGCGCGTGCGCTCCGTCGTAAATGACTTTGACGCTGTCATTCATGCTCTCTCCCATCTCCAGCATCTCATCGGCACTCACTGCCAGTTCTTTCGATGAGAGGACCAAATGATCGGACGTCTTGTCCATATTCACTACCAGTCCGCGAACCCGGCTGTGCAGATGTTCGGACATCGTCAGCATAGACTGATAGACGGTGCCGATTTCATCCACGGACTTTACCGGAGAGGAACGCAAAATGACTCCGGCTGCCGCCAGATCGCCCTCAGCCAGCTTCTCCGCGCTCTCCTTGACGACATGCAACGGACGCAATGCCCGCTGGACAAACCAGACAATCGCGAGCACAGCCGCGAACATGACAACGAGCATCAGGATGTAGATCGGAACGCTTTTCCACAGCACGTTGGTCGCCAACTGCTCGTACACCTTTACATCGGTATCAATCCCCAACGCCCCGAGCACTGCACCGCTTTTGTCTTTGACAGGAACATACGCCGATATGTAAGTCCCGTACTCCGGATTTTCGATAATGGGCGAGCTTGCCTTGTTCCCCGCCATAATCGCCTTCACAGCATCTGGGGGCATATCTGTCACTTCATCAATCGGAGAAGCAGCCGGATCGTTGGGCGGACGTCCATCAATCATAATTTTCGGCACTTGATTCTCATCAAATCGCACGAAGTAGACGTAAATCGCTCCGATTTGTGTGCGGAACACATCCAGCTCCTGTCTAAGCTCCCAGTACAGGTCCGTTTCCTTCGGCTGCTTCAGAAAATCAGCATACTGCTCCGGCTTCATTTGAGCAGCATAGCTTTCTGCAATGCGCATGTTGTAATTGTTGATTCCTTCTTCAACCGCATCTCTCGTCTGCACAATCTGCGTGGCAATGTTTCCCGCAGCGACCAGAACCAAGACGGAGATGATGACACACAAAATACGAACAATCAGATGCTTTTTCATAAATGACATCATTCGTCTGCTTCTCCTCCGCGTCTCATGATCAATAAAAATGAGTTCTGTATGACTATCTGCATGAATACCATCATAGGCGATTTTTGGAATCAGGAACAGAGCATATAGTTCAAAATACCCATATCTGTCACAATTTTTTCACTCTTCCCGGCAGATCGTCTCTGTTCGCTTTTCATGGACAGTTGATTAATTTTCGTTTCATTCTCCGCAGGTACGATATAATGGTTTTATCATGACTGACAGGAGATCAAGATTGCCATGATGGTTTTCACCTTGTTCACCATGTGGGCATTGGGCCTGCTGGCTCTTTTCACCGACCCGAAACGGACGTCGATCCGCTGGGCCTGTGCCACTGCATTTGTCGGAGGGGCTGGCTTTCTCTCTGCGGTCATCGATGAAACGATCATGCCGCTTTGGGCGGAGATGTTCACCATGACGCCTGGTACAGAACAAACCTTGCTTTTTCTCAGCCGCCTGTCGTCTTTTATTTGTCAGGTCGGACTGCCTTATTCGTTTCTCATGTTCGCCGTGCATTCGGCGGAGTTTCTTGCGCGCAGAACCAAACTCATCACGCAGTTTGCTGCGCTCTGCTTCCCGGTCTCGATGCTTGCCATTACGCCGATCCACCCGGTTTTGGCCTTCAACTACTGGATCATGGTCGCCTGGGTCATTCCTTTTTTTCTGGTTTCGTGCACGCTGCTCATCGTACAGTACCGGAGCGAGAAAGACCCGCTGGTCAAAAAGAACAGCTTTTTCACCAACGTGCTGATTATCGTCCCGCTCTTTTTCGTCTTTATTTTTATTTACGTCATGCGCATCCAAAACGATTACGAAGCCTGGCGGTACAACATGCTCGTCGTCGCCATCCAGTTCATTCTGATTGTCGCCATCAGCCTGAAATACGGGTTCCTCGGCGTCCGGCTGCGCGTAGAAAAAAGACGCCTGGACAGCACGCTGCGTGCTCTCACATCCGGTGCGCAAATCATTAATCATACGATCAAAAACGAAGCAGGAAAAATCTCCTTGTACGCGGATCGCATCGAAACGTATGCAAAGGAAACAAACCAGCCAGGCTTACAGGAAGATGCCGTAGTGCTCCTGCAATCGTCCCAGCACATGCTGGACATGATGAACCGCATCCAAACCCAGCTGCGCGACGTGGAGCTGCAAGAGTCCCCCACTGCGCCGAGCGAAATCGTCACACAAGTCATCCACAATTTGAAGCCGTACACGGAAAAATATCAGGTTCAAGTGGAAGCCGAGCTGGATGAGAGCCTTCGTCTGCGCTGCGATGCCGTGCAGCTGCGGGAAGTGTTGACCAATCTGTGCATGAACGCGATCGAAGCGATGCGCTCGGGCGGAAAGCTCCATGTGCAGCTCTTTTTGTCCAATCGGCATCTCGTCATCGCCGTTGCGGATACGGGAACAGGCATTTCCAAAGAAAATTTGCCGCATGTCCTCGATCCGTTTTTCTCTACCAAAAGAACCGGACAAAACTTCGGGCTTGGCCTGTCTTATTGCTACAATGTCATGCAAAAACATCAAGGAATGCTGGAAATATACAGCGAGCAGGGAAAAGGCACGACCGTCTTTCTGTTCTTCCCGAAAAAACGCGTCATAACACATTGATGAAAGCAGGAAGGGGGCTATCGGCATGGAAGCCATCAAAGTATTTCTCGTAGAAGATGATCCCGTCTGGCGAAAAGGTCTGATCGATTACTTGAACAAAGAGCCGGGTCTGGCCGTGGTCGGCGAGGCAGGGACCAAAGCAGAAGCTGTGGAGCGGTTTTTGAACGCAGGCGCTGACATCGTCCTCATGGATATCAACCTGACCGAAAACAATCTCGATGGCATCGAAACGGCCATGGAGCTGATTTCCCTGCAAGCGGACTGTAAAATCATCATGCTGACGTCATTGACAGCCGAGGACGTCATCGTCGAGTCCTTTTCCGCTGGTGCCGTCAATTACATCAGCAAATCCAGCTTCAAGGAAATTCCCGAAGCGATCCGCGCTGCCCACAACCGCCAGTCGGCGATTCACCCGACCGCCGCAGCCGCTTTGCGCAACGAGTTTTTGCGCCTGAAAAACGAGGAGAACCAAAAGCTGCTTTCCCCGGCAGAAAAGGACATCCTCCAACTGATTCACCAAGGAAAAACCCAGACGCAAATCGAACAATCCTTGCACATCACCAAGCGCACGATCAAAAACCACATCAACCGCATCCTGAAAAAAATGGGCGTGAAAACGAGCAAGGAAGCGGCCTCCAAAGCCAGCCAAAAGAAGCTGTTCTAGGTCTTATTACCAGGTACCAATGAATGTTGGTACTTTTTTTACTTCCCCCACTCCTTACAATGAAAACATAAAGCAACGCCATTATTCCTTGTAAAGGTGTGGTCCACATGGTCCTCATTCATTCCTTCCTGAAAATGATTTTAATGCTGTGGTTTCGACCTCGCGTTCACGGACTAAACAAAATCGATCTGACGCAGCCGTCTCTGATCATTCCCAATCACGTCTCCCTGCTGGACGCGGTGCTCCTGTCGTTCTGTTTGCCAAAAGGAGCGACCTTCGTCGTCAACACGGAGATCGCCAAGCGCTTCGCCTTCTTCCTGCGCTTCCGCAAGCACATCGCCATCGATCCGCTGAACCCTTACTCGATCCGCCATATGCTGCGGGTGATCCGCAAAGGGGAGACGCTGGTGATCTTTCCGGAAGGCCGCATCACGACGACTGGCGGCCTGATGAAAATTTACAGCGGCGTAGGCTACCTCGCCATGAGAACGGGCGCGACTGTTTATCCGATCGCGATCAACGGACTGGAGCGCTCGATCTTCTCCTATCTGAAAGGCAAGCTGCGTCTCTTGCTGTTCCCGACCATCACCATGACCGTAGGCACCCCGTTCACCATCGCACGCGAAGAAAACCGTTCGATGCGCGAGCAAAAAGCAGCAGCCAATGACCTGATCCTCCGTACGTTGCAAGATGAAATTTTTCAAAGCCGAATGAAGCAAAATGTAAACCTGTTCGATGAAACGATTGCAGCCGCGCGCCTTAACGGATCAAAAATGGAAATCGCCAAAGACTTGACCACAGCGATCAACTATCGCACGTTGCTGATCGGAAGCTACTTGCTCGGCAAAAAATTGCAGCAGCCGCTGACGGGAAAACCAGTGGTCGGCGTGTTCCTCCCGAACTCGGTCGGTCACCTGATTACGTTGCTGTCCTTGTTTTCGATCGGAAAAACGCCTGCGATCCTGAACTTTTCGCTCGGCATCCGCTCGCTTCTGGACTGCTGCGAGACGGCTCATATCGACACGATCCTGACATCGCGCGCCTTCATCGAAAAAGGCAAGCTGGATCACATCATCGCTGGCCTGTCGCCGAGCATGCAAGTGATTTATCTCGAAGATTTGAAAGCATCGGCGACCGCTTTTGACAAACTGGCTGCCTTTGGCTCCTATCTGACTGGCAAAAAAGCGGCGCACGGCGCCAATGAGCTGATCCTGTTCACTTCCGGCAGCGAAAGCAAGCCAAAAGGCGTCGTGCTGACGCACACCAACCTGTATGCGAATATCCAGCAGGTGACCAGCATGATCGACATTACGAGCCGCGACAAGTTTTTCAATGCATTGCCGATGTTCCACAGCTTCGGCTTGACTGCCGGCACGCTTTTGCCAGTCGTCAAAGGGATTCCCGTCTACTTGTACCCTAGCCCGCTGCACTACAAGGCGATTGCGGAGCTGGTGTACGACCAGAACGCGACGATTTTGTTCGGCACCTCGACGTTTATGGCAGGCTACGGACGAATGGCGCACCCGTATAACTTTTACTCGCTACGCTATGTGTTCGCAGGAGCGGAAAAACTGAAAGACGATGTTCGCAAGCTGTGGATGGAGAAATTCGGCGTGCGGATTTTTGAAGGGTACGGGGCAACCGAAACGGCACCGATTCTCGCTCTGAACACGCCGCTGGCGAACAAACCCGGTACGGTGGGACGCTTGGTGCCTGGCATGTCGTATCGCCTAGACCCTGTTGCCGGAATCGACGCAGGCGGAGAACTGCTCGTCAAAGGCCCGAACGTCATGAAAGGCTACCTGATCCACGGAAAAGGCTTCGTTCCGGCAGAAGAGTGGTATCACACCGGAGATTTGGTGACAGCCGACCAGGAAGGTTTTCTCAGCATCCAGTCCAGACTGAAACGCTTCGCCAAGATCGGCGGCGAAATGGTCTCGCTGAATCTGATTGAAGAATTGGCGATGCAATGCTTTGGACATTCCGGCTTCGCTGCGATTACCGTCAATGATCAGCGAAAAGGCGAGCGCGTCCTGCTGTTTACGACAGACGAAAATGTGGCGCTCGGTCAACTGCGCTCGTATTTGACCGAAAAGCAATACTCGCCACTGCTCATCCCTGGCACCATGCAGTTCATCAAGACATTGCCGCTGCTCGGGAGCGGGAAAACCGATTACGTCAGTCTGAAGCAACTCGCAGAAAGTGGAGGAAACTGATGTGAAAACGCGACTACAACCATTGCAAGCTCTGTATTTCACGCAATTCCTTTCGGCTTTTGCAGACAACATGATTTTGTTTGTCATCGCCAACTTGTTGCGGGAGAACGGTTTTTCTCCCGCGATGCTCGCACTCGTATCGATTTCCTTTTTTCTGCCTTACGTATTTCTGGCTCCGCTCGTCGGACCTTTTGCCGACAAACATGCCAAATCGTTTGTCCTGGTGATCGGGAACTTGATCAAAGCACTCGGCGTCGTACTCTTGTTTGTGATCGATCATTCGAGCATTTTGCTGTTGATGCTCAGTTACTTTACGGTAGGCGTGGGAGCCGTCGTATACTCGCCTGCCAAGTACGGCATTTTGCCAGAGCTGACGCGCAATGAAAATGAGTTGTTCCAGGCCAATGCGCGCATCGAAGCGTATACGATCGTCGCCATTTTGACCGGAATCGGCGGAGGCGGAGCGATTGCCTCCACGACCGCACCGCTCTTGTCGTCGAGCATCTGTCTCGCTCTCTACTTGCTGTCACTGGGCATGACCTTTTTCATCCCGCGCATCAAAGGAAACAGCCTGATTCGATACGGTGCGGAAGCTCGCCGCTTTTTCATCGACTTCCAGCACTTGATGAACCGCCCGGAAACGAGCTTTTCTTTGATCGGCACAGGGGCGTTCTGGATGAGTTCCGCTGTGCTGCGGGTAGCTGTACTGGCCTGGATTCCCGTCGCTCTCGGGATCAATCCGCAAAGCTTCTCCGTCTCGCTGATTTTGGCTACGACTTCCATCGGCATCATCATCGGCGCGTTTCTCGCACCGAAGCTGATTCCGCTGTCCCGCTTCACGCGCTCGGTCGGTTACGGCTTCGGCATGTTTCTCATCATCGTGCTGTTCCCGTGGATTCACGTCATCGGCATCGCCATCTCCCTGCTGCTTTTGGTCGGGTTCATGGGAGGAGTATTCATCATTCCGATGAACACCGTCCTGCAAGAAGAAGGCAAAAAGATGGTCGGCTCCGGGAAAACCATCGCCATTCAAAATTTTATCGAGAATTTCCTGATGGCAGCTGGCTCGGGGATTTACTACCTGATTGTTTACCTCGGCGCTTCCATCTCCGCAGCGATTGTCGGCCAAGGCTTGCTGCTGCTCGTATTCCTGCTGTATCTGGTGAAGCATCGCAAGCGAATCGTCGGTTAGTTCCTGAAAAAGCTGCGAAAAGAAGACCGCCTGAACAGCAAAAAGCCGTGACTGTAAGCGTCACGGCTTTTTTGGTGCGGTTCGAGACCAAGCTGCGTTATTTCTTCTGTTGCGTAGTCGTCGCAGGGGCAGCAGGGGTTGCCGGGGTTGCTTGCGCTTCCTTGGCCGCCGCTGCTTTTCTCGCTTCGTTCAGCAGGCGATAAAACTCGCCTTTTGTTTTCACGTTCGCGAATTTCGCTGCGTCGACTTTTGCCTTCGCTGTCAGTTCCGCGATTTCTTCTTTGGTCACCGCATCTTTGATGTTGATCGAAGCGATATTGGTGTATTTGCCGTCTTCTGTTTTCGGAACGCTCAGGACGCCAGCATTGATCAGCTCTACTACGTCTTTGCGCTCAGGAGCAGAGGTGTCGACGCCGATGATCTTCCAGTTGTTTTGCACTTTTGGCTCATATACGCCTTTTTTCACTTCTTGCAAGTACGCGATAGCGCGGTTGCGGATTGTTCCGCCTGTTTCTCCAAAAGCATCATTTGCTTTGGACGTCCACAGCTGATCGAACTTGCGTCCTTCCAGCGCGCCGCCTTTTGCTTGCAGGGCTTCCATCCGGTACGCATTCATGCCGAGCTTCAAGCTGTCCTCTGGCTTGATTGGTGTTCCGTCGAGCTTGCGCAAGTTGGTGATGCGGCTGCCGTATGGCTTGGTCAGGTCAATCTCGTATTTCACGCCGCCGAAGAAGTCGTTGGTGCTGTATTTGGAAGCGCGGCGTTTCGGGTCAAAGCTGACAGTTACGTCGCCAGGACGAGTGGAATTGAAGTAGCCTACTGCCCACTCCATGTAATCTTTCAAATCTTTTCCGGTCACTTTGTATACTGTGATTTCGCCGAATGTGTACTGATAGTTGTAGGCGATGTCTTTTTTCTTGATCGGGCCGACATCGAGCTTGGCCTTGTCGTTGTCGATCTGGTGGGCGACGACATCTGCCTTGCTGTAGTAGAGCATCACTTCGTGGAAGAAGTCAGACAGTGGCGTCTCCTGAATTTGCACAGTCGGGATGCCTTCCACCTCGTTTTTCGGCACCAGGTTCATGCCTTTCAGCTCGGCAACAACGATGTTCGCATCTGCGCGGGCAAACTCGTGGAACGGCTTGAGCTTCGTCTCCAGCTCAGGATCGGAAACAGCCGGAGTGCCGTCAGCGCCTTTTACAGGCAAAGCAGTCGCTTCCTTGCTGGTCAGCACAACTTTGCCGTCTTTCTTTTCAAAAGTCAGGTCAATGCGCGACAGGTGCGTACCGTATTTGTCCGGCTCGGAAATCAGCACACCGTTGATTTCTTCTTTTTTCACCAGTTTGTGCATGTGGCCAGCAAAAATGGCGGTCAGCTCCGGTACGGCGTTGGCGATATCAGCTACGCCTGTGCCTGGAATGCCGTTTTCGTTCTCGATGCCCATATGCATGACGCCGATCATGACGTCTACTTTGCCTTGCAGTTCTTTTACGGCTTTCTTCGTTTCTTCTACCGGATTTTTGACCACGAGGCCATCCAGATGGTCGGTGCCTTTTTCAAAATCGGTAATCATTGGCGTGTTCATGCCGATCAGACCGATTTTTACGCCTGCGCGCTCTACGATCGTATAAGCAGGCAAGAAACGCTCGCCATTTTCTTTGTAGATGTTGCCTGCGAGAACTGCCCCTTTATACTGGCCGCTGATCTTGTCCAGCACATCCAGCCCGAAGTTGAACTCGTGGTTGCCAAACGCCCAGGCGTCGTAGTTCATTTCGTTCATGGCGACCATCATCGGCGACTGCGGCTGGTCGTTGAACAGTTCAGCGGAGTTGTCTTGTATCGAATCACCTGCATCGACCAGCACGGTGTTCGGATTTTCTTTGCGAATGTCCTTGATCATGGTGAACAGCTGCGTCAGGCTGCCGTTTGTATTCGGGCCGTCGAGCGCATAATCCCATGGCATGAAGCGGCCGTGGATGTCAGATGTGCCCAACAGCGTGATTTTGGTCGGCGCTTCCGCCGCTTTTGTCGGTGCAGCGATTCCCGCCAAGGCACTGCCCAGCACCATAGTGGTCATTGCTACGCTCATCAAGCTTTTTGCCAGTAAAGCTACCTTCTTTTTCATAGTTTCCCCTCTGTTTCTCTCATTCTGTCAGATCCCTTGCGCTGGTAAAGCTTTTCGCTCCTCCTGTTCTCTATTCTAAGAAAGTTTTGGCTTTCTCTCTAACTATAGCAGGCAGTGCCGGCGAATGGGACGATTTTTGCTGATTCTCCCCACAAAAAAGCCGCGACAAAAGAAGTCACGGCTTGACGGCAGCGTAGTTTTGCAAGCACTCAAGGAAGAGCTGCCCGTACTTGTCGAATTTGGATTCGCCCACACCTTTGATCTTGAGCATGGCCTGTTTGTCAGTCGGGCAAAGGCTGCTCATTTCCTTCAAAGTGCTGTCGTGGAAAATGACGTACGGCGGCACGCCTTCTTTTTGCGAAATTTCTTTGCGCAGCGTTCGCAGCTGTTCGAACAGCTCATCATCTTCCGTGAGGGCAACCGGACGGATCGAGATTTTTTGCACGACGCGCTCTTCGCCCATCAAAACGGGCAATGCCCGCTCTCCCAGCTTGACGATCGGGTATTGGCTCTCTGTCACCTGCAAGTACCCTTCCGCGATCAGCAGCTGGATCAGGTCGGCAATTTCTTTTTCCTTGTACTCCTTCATCAGACCGTACGTGGGAAGCTGATCGAATTGGAGCTGGGTCACCTTTTTGTTTTTCGAACCTTTGAGCACCTGTGCGACCAGTGCCGCGCCGAAGCGTTCCCGCATGCGTTTCACGCAGGAAAAGATTTTTTGCGCTTCGAGCGTGATGTCGCTCAGCTCTGTCTCATCGGTGCAGTTGTGGCAGCGGCCGCACTCCGGGGCATCGGCTTCCCCGAAATACTGCACGATATACTGCTGCAAACACCTCGGCGTCCGGCAGTAATCGACCATGGCGTAGAGCTTTTTGTACTCGTGATCCTTGCGCTCGTCCGTCAGTTGGTTTTGCTCAATGAAAAACGACTGGGTCTGAATATCCTGCGGCTGGTACAGCAAAATGCACTCGCTCGGCTCGCCGTCACGCCCGGCGCGCCCGGCCTCCTGATAGTACGCCTCCAGGTTTTTCGGCATGTTGTAATGAATGACATAGCGCACGTTGGACTTGTCGATTCCCATTCCGAACGCATTGGTGGCAACCATCGTGCGAACGTCGTCGAACAGGAAAGCCTCCTGATTGGCAGCACGCTCTTCCTCTGACAGTCCGGCGTGGTATTTGGTGACCGGAAAGCCGCGCTTTGCCAGATCGGCATGAAGGGCATCGACGTCTTTTCTCGTCGCAGCGTAAATAATTCCGGCCTGCTGTCTGTTCGCCTTCAAATAAGATTGGATGAACTCGCGGCGATTTTCCCCTTTGCGCACGGACAGGATGAGGTTGTCCCTGCCAAAGCCCGTGATGAAAAGCCGCTCGTCTGCAAGCGACAGCTGGCGCTTGATATCAGCGGTTACTTCCGGTGTCGCTGTCGCAGTCAAGGCAGCGACGATCGGACGCTCTGGCAGCGTGTCCAAAAAACGGGCGATTTCCAGATAGCTTGGGCGGAAATCATGCCCCCACTGGGAGACACAGTGCGCCTCATCGACAGCGATGAAGGAGATCGGCATATTCCGGATCAGTTGTTGAAACGATTCCGATTCGAGCCGTTCCGGGGCAATGTAGAGCAGCTTGTATTCGCCACGCGCAGCCATCCGCAGGCGCTCCCGCACCTCGCTGTAATCGAGCGAGCTGTTGATTTGCGTAGCGGCAATCCCCATGCTGACCAGTACGTCAACCTGATCCTTCATCAAGGAAATGAGCGGCGAGATGACGATGGTTACCCCGTCAAAAAGCATCGCCGGAACCTGGTAGCAGATTGATTTTCCCCCGCCCGTCGGCATGATGCCTACCGTGTCGTGTCCTTCCAGGAGGCTTTCGATAATTTTCTTTTGTCCCTCGCGAAATGTTTCGTAGCCAAAGTATTTTTGCAAAACTTCTTGCGCTTTATGCAGCAAAGAGAATCACCTTCTCTTTCGATAGAATAGGTCGTAGCTTTCAACTAATTATTAGTGTAAACATAGGCGTTGGGACAAAACAAGGGGAACTGTCAGCATAAAAAAGAGCACCTCGGCGGGTGCTCATGATACTGATCATCCATTTGCGTTTCATGCACTTTCCCCTGCTCTCCGTGTTCGCACCATATACTCCCATTCGTATTCCTTGAACAAAAGCAAGCTGGTCAAGCTTTGTTGCCTGGTTTGGGTGCGAAAAGACAGCTGTTCGTACAATTGCTTGGCACGCTGGTTTTTCCCGGAGACATGCAAACTGAGCTGATCCAGTTGCGGGCGGTCTTGCCATTCATTCAACGCCCATTGCATCAAAAGTTTGCCGACTCCCTTCCCCTGATGCAGCGGGTGGACAGCCACATCGGCAATATAGCACTCGCCCACTTTCAACTGATGGGTGAGACAGTACAGGCCGATAGTCAGCTTCAATAGCTGCCATTTCCCGAATGTTTTGAACTCATCCCACGGAGGAAACAGATTTTCTTGCTTCGCTTCCTCGGCGGTCTTCCATTTGAGCGAGAGCGTCCCGACAACCTCTCCGTTTTGAACGGCAACGGCTCGCTGACTTGCCGGTTCATCGGGAAAATGATGGAGCAAAATTTCAAAGCACCGCGCCAACTCACTGTCGCTCATTTTGGTTAATGGCTGAAACTTGTTGCGAAAGCTCTCAACAAGCAGACGGCTGACTGGTTGATTGTACTTCGCCTGCATCGGTTCCAGCGTGATCGGTGAGACATTCATGATGCCTGCACCTCCTTTTTACAAGTCAGCAGCGTCCAGCAGTACCCGCAGCTCGTAATGCAAGTGCTGGCCGCTGAACAAAGACAAATACGATTTTTCAATCAGCACAAGCGGTCCGGTCGCGACGAGAGATTGAGCCGCCAGATACTCGTAAAAGCGCTCGATCAACTGGTCGGTTGCCGCATCGCCATTCGCCAGCCCTTGAAAAGACAGGTATGAGCCGCCAGGCAACGTAATGTTTCCAGACTCCGGCGCTTCCAGACACAAGGACACCGTTCCCGAACCGTCGTACAAATAGTGGACGTCTGTCTCGAACAGGTTTGGCACCAGCCTGGCCTGTTCAGCGAGTTGTCTCGCCTGAATGTGTGCCTGTTCGTCCATTTCCAGCCAACGCATGAGACGGACAGGTTCGTACCGCTTTATTTGAAAGGAATCGGGCCGACTCGCAAAATCATGCTGCTCTCGCAATACTTTTTGAATGAATGCTTGCAGTTCCAAAAGCTTGCGAATTTGCGCGTTCGTTTCCAGCAACGACTGGCGGAGCAATTGCTGATATTGATCTGCGGTGAAAGCTGTCAGGCAATCCTTGATGGCAGATACGGATACCCCCAGTCTGCGCAGCAGCAAGATGTGAGACAGCTCGTAAATCTGCTCGATGCTGTACATTCTGTACTGGTTGTCATCGATATAGGCAGGCTGGAAAATGCCTTTCTCTTCAAAGTAGCGAATTTGATGCACAGACACATTCATAATGCGCGCCAGCTCGCTGATTGTGATTTCATTTTTCATGCAACACCACTCCCGGCCAGGATTACCTTAACCTTACACCTTAGGTCAGACCTAAGGTCAACGGCTTTTTGCCTGATCGGTTAATTTCTTGTGGAATGAACAGCCACGGAGCTTCTCCTGTTTTGGACACGCGGAAAAAAGGCCAGCCGCACCAGCCTGTACATGACATAACCCAAAAACCCTCCTGACGTGTTCAGCAAAAGGTCGTCGACGTCAAATGTCCCGCAACTCATGACCAGCTGAGTTGTCTCCAGCAGCAGGCTCAGCAAGAACGAGAGCCACACGACTTTTCCCATTCCGCTCGCCTTTTTGGCAAACAAAAGCGGCAGCAAAAAGCCCAACGGCATAAAAGCCACTATGTTCCCAGCAAAGTTCACCAGACTGTGCCCGCTGCGATGTTGCTGAATCGCGTGCAAATAGCTTTGGATTTCATGAAAAGGCACCAAATTGGCTCGCGTGTGAAAACGCTCCAAAATGGCTCCGGGGTCGCTGCGCACAATCTCCCATTGCGCTGCCAGCAGCTCTCTGTCCAGGCTGCCGAATTTGAACAGCAATATTTTGACCACCAAAAACAAATACAGGGCGAACACGATATAGCCAACGATGGTCACCAGCCCCAGCGGGTTACCCTTTTTTTCGGTCTGACTCAAGGTCGAATCCCCTCTCCAACAACTTCTTCGTCTCCGTAAAACGAATCGCCTCATTTTCTGCGCCCATCACTACGGAGATCAAGCGTTTATCGCCTTGTTTGGCGGTTCCGGTGAAACAGTAGCCTGCCTGATCGGTGAAGCCCGTTTTCAGCCCATCCAGTCCGAGCACGCTCATCGAATGGTCGTCTGCTTGCACCATCAGATTGGTGTTTTTCACTCTTTCTCCTGTTGTAAGCCGCACAGACGGCTGCGCGGTCAAATCCACAATCTCGGGAAAATCCCGGATCAAATAGTAAGCGAGCATTCCCACGTCTCTCGCTGTCATTTCGTTTTGTCCATAATCATAATCCAGTCCGGTCGCATTCACAAATGACGAGGCTGTCAAACCAAGCTCCGCCGCTTTCAAATTCATCTGCTCAGCAAAGGCCGGGGTGCTGCCTGCCAAATATTCGCCAATCGCCACTGCCGCATTGTTCGCTGAGCCGACTGCCATGGCTTCGTACAAGTCTTTCAACGGATAGCTGCGCCCCGGCTCAAGACTGACTCTCGCTCCCTCGGCGCTGGCAGCATTGACGGAAACAGGCACCTCGTCTTCCCACGTTACCCGCTGTTCCTGGATCGCTGCGAGCAGCAGGTACTCGGTCATCATTTTGGACATACTCGCCACCGGATATGCTGTATCGGCGTCTTGCGCATACAAGACTTCGCCTGTCTGACTATCGATCAGGATGGCTGCCCGCGCATCTACATTGGCGTCCAGCACCCGCAAATTCCCCAAGACTTGATTAAGCCGCAGGTCAGCCTCTACGGAAATCGTATCGCGAAAAAACGCAATTCCGACCACCAGAGCCACCAACAACAGCAGCAAATTGCCTCTCCTCATAAAAAAAGCCCTCCTTGCCCGCATGACACGTTCTGCATCCATGCTGATAAGGATAGGCTTTCATATTTAAAAAAATCGCAACCAATGGTAAAGAAAGAGTAAAGGATTTATAACGTTCCGCTTATAGTGCGGGGAAGCCATACGGTGAACGTCGTCCACTCCGGCGTGCTCTCCACAGAAATCGTGCCCTGGTGCAAGTCGATAATGCTTTTGGCGATGGCGAGTCCAAGACCTGATCCGCCTGTTTCTTTGGAGCGCGAGCCTTCCACGCGAAAAAACCGTTCAAACAAGCTCGGCAAATACTCAGCCGGGATGGGCGCCCCGTTGTTGGCAACGGTAATAGCCACTCCCCGCCCCTCAACAAATACGCGCACGAGAATGTCCGTACCGTCACGCCCGTATTTTACCGCGTTGGAAATGAGATTTTCCAACACGCGCACGAGCTTGTCGGTGTCTCCGGTCATTTCGATTTTTTGATCCGGCGTATCGACGTGCAGAGACAGCCCCGCTTCCTGCGCGTCGATGCGAAAACCAACCGATACTTGCTCGACCAGCTCGACCAGATCAAATTGCGTGTGGCTCACATGCGCTCCTCTGTTTCGCACCTTGGTATATTCAAACAGATCGTTGACCAGCACGTTCATCTGTTTGGCCTTTTCATAAGCGATATGGGCGTACTGCTTGATCTGCTGTTCGTCCGTGTACTTGTTCTGCTCGATCAGCCCCAAATATCCAATAATCGAAGTCAACGGAGTGCGCAGGTCGTGGGAAACGTTGGTCACCAGATCATCTTTGGACTGCTCCAGCCGCCGCTCCTCCTCCATCGCATCGCGCGTGCTTTTCACCAGCGCATGAATGCTGTCCACGACATTCCCCAAATTGCCTTCGGGGCGTATGGAAATAACGTGCTCATAGTTTCCTTTGGCAATGTAGTGCAGCTCGGAAATAATTTGCTCCATCTGCTTTTGCTCGACGTATTTGCGAATACGGACGATCGTCCAGGCGGCAAACAAGCCTGTCGCCAAGAGAATGATCGGGATTTTGAAAGAATCTGTCCCGAATGTGCGTCTCAGCATCCAGACGTACTCTTTGATCTGGGGAATGCTGTACAAATATTTGTTGGCGAAATAAGCGGCTGTCTGGAACAGGGCGTAAAAAATCAGCAAGCTGAGCAACAGATCGACGAGAATGCGAAAAAAATACTTGGTACTAAGCTTCAATTTTATAGCCCACCCCCCAGACCGTTTGGATCACCTTCTCGCCCTTCGTCGCTTTCTCCAGCTTCTCCCGCAAGTTGCTGATGTGCACCATGACGGTTTTGTAGGACACGTAGTTCTCCATTTTCCAGCAGCGGTCGAAAATTTCTTCGGAAGAAAATACCCGGTTGGGGTGGCTCGCCAGCAAAAACAGCACGGAAAATTCGAGCGCCGTCAGCTTGATCGGGATGCCGTCCTTCGTCTGGACGACGTGGCTTTGCTTGTCGATAATAAGCGGCCCCGCCTCGATCACATGGTCTTGTTTTTGCTGCTGCACGTAGTTCGCCCGCCGCAGGAGCGACTTCACCCGCGCAATGACCTCCAGCGGATTGAACGGCTTGACGACATAGTCGTCGGCTCCTGTCATCAGTCCCATGATTTTATCCATGTCGTTCGTCTTGGCGCTGGCCATCAAGATCGGGATGGTGGAATTTTTGCGTATGCGTTTTGTCACTTCCAGTCCATCGATATTGGGCATCATCACGTCCAAAATGACGAGATCCATGCTTTTTTGCGCCAGCTTTTCCAGCGCCTGCAAGCCGTCGTAGGCTTTTTCGATTTCGTAGCCTTCGTTGCCCAAATAAATCGCCAGCAAGTCCACAATTTCCTTGTCGTCATCAACGATCAAAATTCTCATTGTCCGCACCTCCGCACGAATCCGAGTCGTTACTGACCACTATAGCAAAAATGTTTAAAGAAAAGCTAAAGCTGCGTCAGGCAGCCCAAATGCTCGGCGAAAATCGCAAGTCCTGGAGCGAGTTCGCCCGCTTCTACACGCCTTCCCAAACAAAAAAGCCGACGGCACTCGCGCCATCGGCTGGATCAGTCGACTCACACACTGGCGTGCGCAAGCTTCCGACTGCTTTCTATTCTTTTGGATGAATCATTTGCTCAGGACGCACTACCGCGTCGAATTGCTCCTCTGTCAAAAGGTTGCTCTTGATCGCTGCTTCCTTGAGCGTAATGCCTTCCTTGTGCGCCAGTTTCGCTACCGCTGCCGCATTTTCATAGCCGATATGCGGGTTGAGCGCCGTTACCAGCATCAGCGAGTTGTTCAGGTTCTCCTTGATAACAGCAAGGTTCGGCTCAATGCCTACCGCGCAATGGTCGTTGAACGACTTGATCGAGTCTGCAAGCAGACGTGCGGATTGCAGGAAATTGTAGATGATAACCGGCTTGAACACGTTCAGCTCGAAGTTGCCTTGACTAGCGGCAAAACCGATAGCGGCATCGTTGCCCATGACTTGGCAAGCTACCATCGTGATCGCTTCGCTTTGCGTCGGGTTCACTTTTCCTGGCATGATGGAGCTGCCCGGCTCATTGGCAGGGATCACGATTTCACCGATGCCGCAGCGCGGGCCGCTCGCCAGCCATCTGACGTCATTGGCGATCTTCATCAAGTCGGCTGCCAGTGCCTTCAACGCGCCATGTACATGCACCAGCTCATCGTGGCTGGTCAGCGCGTGGAATTTATTTTCCGCCGTGACAAACTTTTTGTTGGTCGCTTCACTGATTTCCGCAGCGACCATCTCACCGAAGCGCGGATGTGCGTTGATGCCTGTTCCAACCGCGGTACCGCCAATCGCCAGTTCGCGCAAATACTCGTTGCTTTCCTTGATCATTTTCTCCGTTTTTTCCAGCATGCGCACCCAGCCGCTGATTTCCTGACCGAGTGTCAGCGGGGTAGCATCCTGCAAGTGAGTCCGGCCGATTTTGATGATGTCTATGTATGCTTCGCTCTTTTCTTTCAGCGTCTGTTTCAGCAGGGCGAGTGCAGGCAAAACTTGATCCTCGACAGCGACCAATCCAGCCATGTGCATGGCAGTCGGGAACGTATCGTTGGAGCTTTGCGATTTGTTCACATCGTCGTTGGCGTGAATGCGCGCGCTGCTGCCTTTTGCCTCCAGCAGTTGGTTGGCGCGGTGCGCGATGACTTCGTTGACGTTCATGTTGGACTGGGTGCCGCTTCCCGTTTGCCAGACAACCAACGGGAAATGCTCGTTCCATTTTCCTGCGATGACTTCGTCTGCTGCTGCCACGATCGCTTCGGCCTTTTCCGCATCCAGCTTGCCCAGCTTTTGGTTAGCCAAAGCTGCGCTTCTTTTCAGAATGGCAAACATGCGGACAACTTCCAGCGGCATTTTTTCTTCACCGATCTCGAAGTTTTGGAAGCTGCGCTGCGTTTGCGCCCCCCACAGCTTGTCGGCAGGCACTTTCATTTCACCCAACGTGTCTTTTTCAATACGAAATTCCATCTCGCATCCTCCTCTATGAATGATTGCCTCTTTTATCATGTCCACTTCTTCCCTTTTGGAATAAAGGCAGACGTATTCAATTAAAATGATAATGATTTTCATTCTTGTTATCAAGAGGAGAAGTGTATATAAAAAACCGCAGCGCCTCTTGTGTGGCAAACTGCGGTTCTTGTCCAAGTGCTTATCTGCTTTCTACCTCGACGGACATCACGTGATCCACAGCTTTCAGCAAGCTGTAAATATCAGTCGTATATGTATTCTCCGAAGCGGTAATCATCATCTCCAGCTTTTGCAGTCCGTTCTCCAGGTCCTTGACCTTGACCCGCTTCACCTGCAGGTCGATGTGCTTGATCTGCTTGAAAATGCCATCCAGATCGCCGCCGCTCTCGACCACGATCTTGATCGACAAATCTCGTTGCCGCAAAGATTCGGGTCCGACCCATTTGAGGATGAGCGGAAACAGGTTGATCGCCAAAATGATCAGGACTGTCGCGGTCACAGCCTCAAAGTAAAAGCCTGCTCCCACCGCAATACCCAGTCCGGAAGCCGCCCAGACCATGGAAGCTGTCGTCAGCCCGGAAATCACATCGTTGCTTCTGCGCAAAATGACGCCGGCGCCGAGAAAACCGACCCCGCTGACAATTTGTGCAGCAAGTCGCAACGGGTCCATATTGGTGTGCCCAGGCAAGGAGAACCGATGGACAGACTCAATCGAAACAATCGTAATCAAGCAGCTCGCCACCGATATGACCATGCTTGTCTTCACGCCAAGCGGCTTGTGCTTCAACTGTCTGTCCATCCCGATCAGCAAGCCCAGAAACATCGCAATCCCCAGCTTCATCAAAAAATCATAAGCCATTCGTTTCTCCTCCCCTCTCGTTTAATGTCAGCTTTTCTTCCATCACTCTATTAGAAAGTATATACGCTCTCCCTGAAAAATAGGAGAGAAATTTTTCATCTGCTGCTCCTATTGTAATCCGGCCCCTCTGTCTTCATGCAAAAAGCGGAAAACCCCCTCGCCAGGGATTTTCCGCTTCGCTTTTGCTTTATGAATGACTGCGAATCATGCGTTTTTGTAACGACAGCAGACGTCCAAAAAGGAAGATGGCTCCGGCAGCCAATCCCGTGATCAGACCAATCCAGTAGCCAAATGCGGCGAGCGAAGTGAACTTCGCCAGGATATATCCCAAAGGCAAGCCAATCACCCAGTAGGATACCAGCGCTACGATAAAGGGAACGGTCACATCCTTGTACCCGCGCAGCACCCCTTGGATCGGGGCAGCGACAGCATCAGAGATCAGGAAAAGGATCGAGTACATCAAGAAATGCTGGGCAAGCTCCAACACCTCTATGTCCGTCGTGTAGAAACCGGCTACTTGCTTGCTAAACATCAGCAAGCTGACCCCAAACATCAGGGCGATGCCAAGCGCAATCCCTATGCCCAAATAACTGTACTGCTTCGCGTCCTGAAACCTTTTGGCTCCGACCTCAAAGCCGACGACGATCGTCAACGCCATGGATATGCTCAGTGGCACCATGTACAGGAATGACGCGAAGTTCATCGCTGCCTGATGCGCCGCAATCGTAATCGTGCTGTATTCACTCATGAACAATGTGACGGCAGCAAAAATGCTGACCTCGCAGAAGATGGAAAATCCGATAGGCAGCCCGAGCTTCAGCAGCTCTTTCCATGCCTTCATGGAAATGCGATAAAATGTAGAGAACATGCCAAATTCGACAAAAGGGTGGACGCGATTCACGACGACCAGACTAATGAGCAGGATACACCAATACGTAATGGCAGAAGCGTACCCGGCACCGATTCCCCCCAGTCGAGGCAAGCCAAAATGACCAAAAATAAATGCGTAGTTCAATAGCACGTTAATGGGTAAAGATAGCAAGGTAATGAACATCGTTACCCGTGTCTGTCCCAATGCGTCGATAAAGCAACGGAGCACAGTATAGAGGAACATCGGAATAATTCCGAGGCCAATTGCATGCAGGAAGCCACGCGCAATCGTGCTCACCTCCGGCTCCAGTTGCATCCAGTTCAGGATCGGATCAAGCAGCAAACCGCCGACGATCATGACACCAACTGCAATCGCTACACTCAAATACAAGGCTTGCATCACGGTATAAGGCACCTGATCTCGTTTCCCTGCCCCAACCATCTGTGCAACCATTGGCATGACCGCCATCAAAATCCCGGTCAAGCCTGCTTGAACAGGTGTCCACAGACTCGCCCCAATCGCTACACCCGCCAAATCTGTCGGACTCGCATGCCCTGACATAATCGTATCGGCGAACGTCATGGAAAACAGCGCCAGTTGCGATATCAAGATAGGAAGCAATACAGTCAAAAACTGTCGCCATTTTTCTTTTAGCGAATAGGTTTCATTCATTTTTTCGTTTCCTTCTAACCTTATAAGATGGGAAAACAATCATGCACCGATGTAACAGAGAACTGTTTATCTCTTAAATTATAAGTATAACAAAACAAGCAGGAATCGGCAAAATAATGGCAGTACATAAAAAACAAAGCCCAGGCTGTTCACCCGGGCTTTGCAACATTATTCAGCGAGATCCCATACAGCGGATTTTCCTGGCTCTTCGCCTTTTGTCCACCATTTTGCCTTGTAAACCTGGTCTTCGTAGCTCACTTTTGCCCCGCCCTCATAGGCTTTGCCTGCATCCCATGACAGTACGGCATCGCTTACCAGCTTCCATGCATCGGAACGATCCGGCCGCTCGCCTGTTACCCACCATTTCGCTACGTATTCCAATCCGTTGTAGATGACACGATCACCCTGTACATAGACAGCAGAGGAATCCCACGCAGCAATTTCACCCGGTACTTCCGGACTCTTCTTCTTCGTACTGACGGCAAATGGTGCGCTCGCTTCGGAAACATTTCCTGCCGCATCCACGGCTTTGATCTTATACGTATACGACGTTCCCGGGGTTAATTGTTTATCGACAAAGGAGGGCTGGTCAACTGTCCCTACTTGTGTGCCATCACGGTAAACCTTATATTTCACGACTCCAACATTGTCCCGGGAAGGGCTCCACATCAGATCAATCACCGTCTCTGTCTGGTGATGAGACATGATACCTGTTGGTGCGGTCGGTGCTTCCGTATCCACGATATCTTCCGCTTTTGTGCGAACAGTCAGTGCCTTGCTTGGCTTGGACTCTTTTCCTCTGGTATCCACTGCCACGACGGTGTAGGTGTAAGCGGTAGCAGGCGTCAAGCCTTTGTCCGTGTATGCAGTTTCCTTGGTGGATGCGATTTTTTGTCCATCGCGATACACATCGTACTGCTTGATTCCATTAGAGGCTACAGAATTGCTCCAGCTAAGCTCAATGCTTGTAGCTGTCTGCGATACGGAAGTCACATTGCCCGGAACAGTTGGCTGTTGCTCGCCACCCGTTCCATCGTTAATCAGATTCACGTCAATCGCCTGATAAAACGCCATGCCCGTATCGGCAATCTCCCAAACACCCAAAATAATGTGGTAGCCGCTGCGATCTGTCGGTACATTGCACGAATGCGTTACCGTGAATGGCGGCCTTTTCCCTCCGTCCTGGAACGAGCAGAACAGCTCCAGATCCGCTCTGGCAAGCGGCTTGTCAGGATTCCAGTCTTTTTTCGTGATGTAATATTTCCACTCCGCCGTGCTATGCGGGGCTGTCAGCTTCCAAGTAAATGTATTTTGTCCACCCTGCAAGGTAACCTTGCTCCAACGATCTGCTGTTTGTGCGTAAAGCTCAGGATAGCGGCCTGCACCAGTAAATTCACCATCGGCAGGACCGGATTGCGGGAACGAGCCGATGCCCTCCACGCTTTGCGGTTCGTACTGGATTTGACCGCAGCCTTTGTTTTGCCCTGTCTTGCACAAGTAAGAGCGACTCGCTGGCGATTCGATGTACCCGTGAGCCGAAGCTTTTTCAGCAAACACGAGAGTAGCTGCGCCCGCCACCAGCATCATTGCCAGCATGAACAGAAGCGCCAGCCCTTTCCTGCACAGATTGTTTCTCAACCCTACGTTATCCATGTATTATCTCCTCTTTTCTGGATTAGGATCGAATACCATGTTACAGAAAATTTTTCCAGTAGCACAGGTTCTGAATACCCAATCCAAACTAATTCCAGCAAGAAAATATGGAGATGATTCAGGAGTGTGTTCCTATGTACTTCCTTTTGTTTATCTACATGTTAGGAATATTTGATCATTCTCAAGGAAAACGTTAGGGGATACTTTGTTGATGATTCTTAAAAATTATTTCTCTTCTTTCTTCAAATAGGCTATTTCCTTTTTTAGTTGATTGATTTGTGACTGCAAATCATTACTAGAATTGTTGTTTTTGTTAAAAACCTTTGTGAAAAAACTTGCAAATACCAAAACAAGTCCAATTATCATGATTCCTGTTAATAATAAGACCTCCATTTCGAGCCCCCTCCCAATTAACCATTTTTTCAATAGTATACATTAATTTACAAAAGGAATCGAAAGCAGGAGGAATTTTCCGAAAAACATTACTACCTAGCGCGTTATCTCTTTGTTATTGGCAAGTTCGTTGGCTTCTCCGGTGTATGTCGGAACTCCTGGTGGTGATGGAGACTGAGCGTGCTAATTGCTATTAAAAACAAGCTACTCACTGATGATTAATCTCCTCAGCAAGTAGCTTGTTCGGCACTTGAGCAGTGTTATTTACTTTTACATCAACAGCAACGGCACTACCTTCCCGGCGTTTACATCAATCAACCCCAGATCGGTCAGCTTCAAAGCCGGACTCACTGGCAACGAATGCGTGCTGATCGACATGATCGGGTTGTAATGGTCGTAGCCAAGCGATTCCATCGCGCGGCGAAGCTGCTCGACTTCTTTTGCTGTCTTTTCCAGCGGTTCCTCGGTCAAAATGCCGCCGACCGGCAAGTTCAGGTTCGCCAGCACCTTGCCGTCCTCCACCACACAGAAGCCGCCCTGATTACGGATGACTTCATTCGCAGCCACCATCATGTCGTGCGGATTGTGACCAACGACGAGCAAATTGTGGTTATCGTGCGAGTAGCTGGTTGCGATCGCCCCGCGCTTGATCGTGTCGCCGCTGATCAATCCGTAGCCGCGGTTGCCGTTTTTGCCGTAGCGTTCAAACACCGCAATCAGTCCGTACGGGCTTTCCTCCCAGCATACTTGCCCTTCCCGCACCTCGACGATCCCGCGATGATCCTCTGTAAAAGTGGAGCCGTTTTGTACGAGCATCACCCGGCACGGATAGCGATTGTCTGGTGCAGTAGAAGCTACCTGGAAGTCGCTTTCCGAAAGCGGGGCAAGCTTGATGCTTTCGTAAAAATGCGCTGGGAACTGCTTCGTATGCACGACCTGGCGGTACTCTTCGCGAACGTCGTACGCTTTCTTGCCGTTTTTGTAGACCTGCTCGATGTTCAGTTCGCGCAAATCGGATACGAGCACAAAATCGGCGATCTTGCCCGGAGCAATGGCTCCGCGATCCGTCATATTCATGCGTCTTGCCGGGGTGAACGTGCTGGCGTAGATAGCTCGCTCAGGCTGCATCCCCATGCTGATCGCCTTTTTCACAAGATGGTTCAGGTGGCCGCGCTTGAACAACGAGTCGGTCATGACGTCGTCCGTCACAAAACAAAAATGCTCGGAAACATCTTCCTTGATCAAATAGTCCATGACTTCTTCTGTCATCGATTTTTCCTGGATCTCCAAAAACATGCCCGCTGCTATGCGCGCTTCCATGCCTTCCGGCGTCTGATGCGTATGGTCGGAGTCCACCCCTGCGTAAATGACGCGATGCAGGTCCAGATCGAGCAGCTTGGGCACATGTCCCTCAATCACCAGAGTCGGGTACATTTTGCGAATGTGCTGCAAAATTTGGTTGGTCTTGCAGTTCTCATCGCGGATGATATCGACATAGTTCATGATCTCGCCCATGCAAATGATCTCGCAGGAAGCAAGCAGCTCATCCATATCGGCAATTTCCACGGAACCTCCCGTTGTTTCCATCGAAGTTGCCGGCACGGAGCTGGGGATCGCGTATTTCATGTCGACTACGCAATCTTTGCTTACGCGAATCATCTCTTTGATTCCTTCGATCCCGAACACATTCGCCATCTCGTGCGGCTCCGGCACAATCGTCGTCACGCCGTTTTGGATCAAGCCGTAGGAAAATGTCTCGGGCGTCACCATTGTGCTCTCGATGTGCAAATGAATGTCAATCAGGCCGGGGATCATGTAGCGGCCTTGACCATCTATCGTCTCGCCCGCTTCAAACGTTTCGCTGTTGCGCTCGCCCACGTAGAGAAAACGCCCGTCCAACACAGCGACATTGCCTTTGCGAAACGTTTTGAAGTAGCTGTTAAACACTTGAACATTTTGGATCAATAAATCAACCTTCACGAAAAGCCCTCCTGTCTTTAGTCCACGAGCACCATTTTGTCTTTCGGGAACAGCAGATTGACCTTTTGGCCGCTCCGATAAGGGGTCTCCATCTCCTGGTTGACGGTAAAATCGCCCAGCTCTGTTTCCACGACATACTGATAACTGCGCCCCAAAAACGTGCTGACTTTGACACTGCCATGCAGACGATTCATCCCCGCCTGATCAGCCTCTTCGGTTGTCACCAGCAGATCGTCCGGACGCATGGCGCATTTTTTGCTCATTGGGCTGGCTGTTCCTGGGTTTTTGGCCGCAACAAACTCGTGTCCGCCCACACGCAGTCCGATCTCTCCGTTTGTTTCGGAGCGCTCGGCGAAGTCGATAAAGTTGGTAAAGCCGATGAAGCGAGCAATAAACTCGGTTTTTGGATATTTGAAAATCGTAGCCGGATCGTCCAGTTGCTCGATAATGCCTTTGTTCATGATCGCTACCTGATCCGAGATGGAAAAGCATTCTTCCTGGTCATGCGAGACGTATACCGTCGTGATGCCCAGTTCTTGTTGAATGCGGCGGATTTCTACCCGCATGTTGATCCGCAAATTCGCATCGAGGTTGCTAAGCGGTTCGTCGAACAAAAGCAGGTCAGGCGAAATGACCAGCGCACGGGCAATCGCCACACGCTGTCTTTGCCCGCCGGACAGCTCCTTGGGGAAACGCTTTTCAAAGCCGCCAAGGCTGACTACCTCCAAAATCCGCAAGACGCGCTGCTTGACCTCGGCTTCATTCACCTTGCGCAGCCTGAGTCCAAACGCCACGTTATCGAACACAGACAAGTGCGGAAACAACGCGTAGCTTTGGAACACAAAGCCGAAGTTGCGCTTGTTGACCGGCACGCGCGTGTAATCTTTGCCATCGAACAAGAAGCGGCCGTCCTTCGCTTCGAGAAAGCCCGCGATCAGGCGAAGCGTCGTTGTTTTCCCGCAGCCGCTCGGCCCCAGCAGGGAGATAAGCTGCCCCTTTTCGATGTTCAGGTTGAAGTTTTGCAAAATGTACTGATTGTCATAGGCAACCGATACGTTTTCCAATGCGAGCAATGCCATATGTTTGATGCCTCCGTTATCGTTTTGTAAAGTAGGAAAGCCCCATCAATCGTTCAATGACGAACATGAGAATAGCCGTAATCATCATGAGCACAACCGAGATCGCCGCGATCGTCGGGTCGAAGTTGTTCTCGACGTAAGTCAGCATCTGGATCGGCAAAGTGCTTACTCCCGGCCCGGTCATGAACACGGAAATGTCCACGTTGTTGAACGACTCCAGAAAAGCAATCAAAATCGCCGCAATAATCCCGGAGCGAATGTTAGGCAAAACGACTTTGAAAAATGTCTCCAGCCGCCCCGCGCCAAGACTGAGCGCCGCTTCTTCAATGGCAAAATCGAAATTGGACAGGCTGGACGCGATGACGCGAATAATGAAAGGAAGCATCAGCACCGTATGGCCGACAAGGAGTCCGGCGTAAATCGGCAGATGGTAGACGACGATGACGTACTTCAGCATGGCAAAACCCATGACAATGCCCGGAATCAACACAGGCGAGATGAAGATGCCGTTCAACAGCCCTTTGCCGCGAAACTGGAAGCGGCTCAGCGCATAGGCCGCCGGAATCCCCAGCAAAAGCGCCAGCAGATTGCCCAGCAAGGACACGATCATCGACGTCTGGAACGTCGTCATGAACATCTCCACGTTGAAGATGTTTTCATACCAGCGAAGGGAGAAGCCTTCCGGCGGAAATTTCAGGACGCTTCCCGGTTCAAACGATGTAAAGGATATGATGATGAGCGGCCCCAGCAAAAACAGAAACACAAGAAGGGTAAACAGGGCCAACCCGCGATTTTTCTCCTGCATAGCTTCTACCCCTTAGGATTTAGTTTCGTCGCCAGCTTGTTCATGAAGAAAATGACGACAAATGTGATGACGATCATGATCGTGGCAATGACCGAAGCCATGTACCAGTCGTTCAAAGTAATCGCGTTCTGGTAAAGGAACGTCGAGATGACGCGTTGCTTCCCGCCGAGCAGCGCAGGAGTCGTGTAAGCAGTCAAGCTGCCGACAAATACGAGAATGCTTCCGATAATCAGACCCGGCACACTGAGTGGGACAATTACTTGACGGAATGCCGTAAATTTGGAAGCACCCAGGCTTTCAGCCGCTTTGATCAAATCGGGATCGATGTTTTCCATCACGCCGACAAGCGTAATGATGATCAGCGGCAAGAACAAATGAATCAGACCAATCATCATGGCGGTCGGGGTATACAAGATTTCCAGCGGCTTATCGATCAGCCCGATCGACAGAAGCGAGCTGTTCAGCAAGCCTTTTTTGCCGAGAATGATCATCCAGGAGAACGAGCGTACAACCGAGCTGGTCAGCAGCGGGAAGATGGCCAGCGCCAGCAAAATCCCTTTTTTGCGCGGTCCCAGCTTGGAAATGTAGTACGCGGCAGGGAATCCGAGCACAATGCAGGCAATCGTCGTCACCAGACTGACTTGCAGCGTGGTCAGCAAAATTTTCACGAAATACTTGTCCGTCAAAAACTGCATGTAGCCTTGCAGCGTAAAGCTTCCTTCATGGAAAAACGTCGACGCAATCGTCATTGCAATCGGAATGACCATGAACAGCGTCAAAAACAGCACACCAGGCAGTAGCAATAAATAAAGGCCCTTTTTTCTCATCAAATTAACTCCTGTTCACGGTATCGTCAGGCTTTCAATGCGCCGATAAAACGCGCAAAGAACGCATCTGCATCTACGTCCAGACAGACGTTCATGTTGGGTTCTTTTTTCAGGCGGTTTTGAAAGTCGCAAACCGTCTGCCCGTCGCAAAGCTCGCTTTTCGTTTCGATGTCGACGTACAGCTTTTTCGTCTGCACCAGCGAACGGTCGAGCGCGACCGCGACCGCCAACGGATCATGCATGGCGCATGCGCGAATGCCGTTTCGTTCAAAGTAGCGATCCAAATAATCGGACGTGCTTTGCTTCACATATCGGCCGATGGGCGTATCTCCCAACGCTGCGATATGCTCTTCGTTCAGCAGGACTCTGCGTGTTACATCCAGCCCAACCAATGTCAATTGCGGAAACCCGGCATGAAAGACGACTTTCGCTGCTTCCGGATCGACGTACATGTTGTACTCCGCCACCGGGGTCACATTTCCGTATTCAGTCACCACTCCGCCCATGAAAATGACTTCCTTGACGTGCTGCACAAGCTCAGGGCACTTTTTCACAGCGAGAGCCAGATTGGTCAGCGGCCCGGTCATCACGAGAGTCACCTGGCCGGACTGAGCCAGCACCTGCTCGCAAATGAAGTCGGGTGCAAAGCCAACTGCTGGCTGCGTATGCACCTGTACATCCCGCAACGCTCCGCCAAGTCCATCCTCGCCATGGATGCGATGCTCGAAAAACTGCGGACGCAATAGCGGCTGGGAAGCTCCGCGGACGACCGGGATTTTGTCGCCTGCTTGCAGCAAATCGAGGATTTTGCATGTATTTTCTGTAGCCTTGCCAAGAGATACATTGCCGTTCACGGTAGTAATGCCGATCAATTCACATTGACCGCTCTTGATAGCCAAAATAATTCCCAGCGCGTCATCAATTCCGGTATCGACATCAAGAATGATTTTTTGCTCCACGAGTGGTCCTCCTCTGTTTGAAAAAAACAAGGGTATATCCGCGCCGACGTCTATACCCTTGTCCTGTTTGGTTGCTCGTTATTGTGTAATTTCGCGATTCCAGCGATCGATCCACGCTTTGGAATGCTCATTGACGAATTTCATGTCCAGCTTGCGCAGTTTGTTGACGGTTGCTTCCCCATAAGTAACGCCTTTTGCTTCCTCATCTGTCAGCTTCACGGAGGTGTTAACAGGAGAATCCACTTTTGCTTTCGCTGATTTTTCCTGCACTTCTTTGCTCAGCTGGTAGTTGATGAAGTCTTCTGCCAGCTGCTTGTTTTTGCTGCCTTTTACGATGTTGACGGTGTTCATGACAGCGTATCCTCCGCTTTCCGGAGCGACGAATACCGCTTCTGGCACAGCTGCCTGGATATCCTTGAAGTACATTTCCATGATCGGCCCAACTGCAATTTCTTCCTGGCTAAACATGTTCACATACTCGGAAGTTTTGTCGTAATACTTCACAACGCCTTTGTTAGCTTCTTTCATTTTGGCAAACGCCTGATCTTCGTTGAACTCCTTGCTGCCTGCGACTACAGAGGCACTGTCGAGGATCATCGGGCCTGTCGTCGATGTGATGTTTGGCAGCGTCAGCTTGCCCGCCAACTCTGGATTCCACAGGTCTTTCCAGTCCTTGACCTCGGTTTTGACCAGCTTAGGATTGTAAGCAATCCCGAATTGTCCGATCGTGTACGCCGGGCCATACTCCTCGCCGAGCGGCGCTTTGGCGATATCGTAAATCTCGTTCAGGTTCGGAATACGGCTGCGATCGATTTTTTCGAAGGCGCCGCTGTCGATCCCTTGTTGCGCGTAGTAATCGGACAAGTAAATCAAGTCTACGTCAGAGCTTCCTTGACGCACTTTGTTCAGACGCTCGGCGTTGTTGCCGATTTCCAGCACGATTTTGACGTTGTGTTCTTTTTCAAACGGCTCGTAAATTTCTTTGCGGAAAAAGTCTTCCGAGAAGCCCCACGTGGAAATAACCAGTTTTTGCGGCTCGCCTTTTGGCGCTTCGCCAGCTGCTCCCTCCTGCGGTTTGTCGCTTGCGCCACAGCCTGCGAGTACCAAAGACAGCATGGAAGCAGAAAGGATTCCTGTCAGCATTTTTTTCATTGTATGATTCCTCCAGTTCAGCTTGTAACTTGTAAATAATGAATGATTGCATTGCAGTTCATAGATAGAATGAGGCGTTAACAAGCGATATTATTCATCAACCACATCCTTAAAAGGCGAATGAGAAGCGCAAAAAACAAAAAGAAAAGCACCCTTGAATAGAACGATACATTCTAAACAAGAGCACTTTTCTTCGTAAACAAAGAGAAGCGACACCCGTTTCACACCATTTTCACGGTCTTCCCTTGAGATAGATCAAAAGAGAAAATCCGAACGAATGGCTCAGGTATTTAATTTTCCTAGTCACTTACAATTACATTCGTGATCGCCCACTGCGTAGGCGCGTCGTAGTCTCTAAGCACAGCTTCCAGCTTCAGGCCCATCTCTTCCTCCAGCCGTTCTCTCAGCTTCCTCTTATAAAGAAGAGACATGCGAAAATCGACTTCCAGCTTCAGAGTCGGGGCTTCGCCTTCCAGCGCATCTGAGCGCGGAGAGCGGCGATGCTTGGCGTGGAAAGTAATCAACTGATTCTCAATCGTCACTCTCAGCAAAGTCGTTCCAAATCCGAACAACTCTTTTGCTATCTCATTATAAATGGCAGACAGCTGCTTTCTCGTTTCATTCGTGTCTACTAAACTCATGACATCACCCGCGAGAGCTGTTATCTGATTTGTTGTTTCCCATTATACATATGATTTCAGGCTAGAGCAAGCTAACATTCGTATTTAGATCATTTTTACATTTTTCAGTCATATATTCGTTCGGTCTTTGCTGCTGTCGTGCCGCTTCACAGCTTCTTCCATCCAGCAATGTTCACCGAATGTTTGGTGGAAAAGCCTCATATATTCATGTACACTTATATGTAACTTCACGAATAGAGAGGGGCTACTCCATAACCATGAAAAAACTCATCATGATGCTAGTCGCCGTCATGCTCGTACTCGCTCCCGCAGGATTCACAGATCATGCCGACGCAAAAGGTTATAAGTCCGGCAAAAAATCGTTCAACTCCAACACGGCTCCAACCAACACGCAGACGCCAAACAAAGCCGATTCCAATGTAAATGCATCTACCAATAAAAATACGACAACCAATACACCAGCTACTGCTGCTCCAAGCAAGAGCGGCGGATTCATGAAAGGTCTTCTCGTCGGGGGATTGGCTGGACTTTTGTTCGGCAGCCTGTTTGGCGACATGGGGGCACTGGGAGCGATCTTTGGCTTCTTGATCAACATGCTGGCGATTGTCGCTGTGATCGTCTTGATTCGCAAAATCTTCGTCTACTTTAAAACGCAACGCGCGAAAAAACAGGAACTGAACACATGGAAAAGATAACACTGTCCGAACAAGTATTGATTAACGCCATCTGCCTGCATGTGGCGAGCAAAAAACAGATTCAGCCGCAAAACGTAGAAGTCGAACTGATGTGGGACGAAGAATACGGCTTCTCCGCTGAAGTATACGCGAACGAACGCAAACAAGTGTTCATCGAGATCAACCTGATCGAAGCCATTCGCTTTTATCTGGAAACGCAAATGCAGCGCAACCCTTACTCCGCCGGCATTGAGCTGGTATTAGATGACGAGGAAGGCATCATCGCCCACGTCACGTACCAAAGCTAGTCGCCCTTGCTTTACCCGCTCGAACTTCCCAAGCCAGTTTGCTCACCACAGTGGGCAGATTGGCTTTTTACATGGGTGCATTTCCCTTGATCAAGTATTGAAATTGCCTTCGTTACGTTATATACTTTAATGAAAATGATTATCATTGTCTTTTTTTGCTTATACATGTACATACTTTTCTATAAAGGAGTTGGCCCATTGTGGAACGCTTATACACGCAAAAACTGGACATCGGTTACGGCGAGCTTTCCATTGTCAAAGACCTGAACATCAGCATCCCTTCTGGCAAAATTACCGCACTGGTCGGCGCAAACGGTTCGGGTAAATCGACCATCCTCAAAACGTTGGCCCGAATTATGAAACCGACAGGTGGACAGGTATTTCTCGATGGGAAGTCTATTCATCAGCAGTCAACAAAGGAAGTCGCCAAGCAGCTGGCAATTTTGCCGCAGAACCCTACCGCTCCCGATGGCCTGACCGTGTCTGAGCTTGTTACCTATGGCCGCTTCCCTCATCAAAAAGGCTTTGGCTCCCTGACCAAGGAAGACAAAGAAATCGTGCAATGGGCGATTGCCATGACGGGCATGATCGATTTTTACGACCGTCCAGTCGACCAGCTCTCCGGCGGTCAACGCCAACGCGCCTGGATCGCCATGGCTCTGGCGCAAGGAACCGACATCCTGTTCCTCGATGAGCCGACAACCTTCCTCGACATGGCGCACCAGCTGGAAGTTCTCAAGCTGCTGCAAAAGCTGAACGAAGAAGAAAAACGTACGATCGTCATGGTTGTCCACGATTTGAACCATGCGACTCGCTACGCACAGCACATGGTAGCCATCTCTCGCGGCACGGTCATCGCCGAGGGCTCTCCTGCCGAAGTCATGACACCTGACATGCTGCGCAAAGTGTTCAACATCGAAGCTGACATTTTGACTGACCCGCGCACAGGAGTGCCGCTCTGCCTCCCTTACGAGCTGAGCCACGCGGCAGAAAACAAGGCCGCTTCCAGTACCGCGCCTGCATCCAGCCAACAGGCTGTGCAAGAAGACGAACGCAAGCTGGTCGGCACTCGCTAGTAACTCATCACTTGCATCGAACGATCAAGCCATTCTCATGGACGGTAAATGAGAATGGCTTTTTTATATAGGCAAAAGGCAGCCCAGAGATCTTCTCCCCAGGCTGCCTTTGCTGTTATCAGCTTGTTTTCGTTACCACTTGATGTCTTTCAAGATTTCGTCTGCCATGTTTGCAGTCGAAACCAATCCGCCACCGGACAAGTACCAGTAGTTCGCATCGAGGTAAATGATGTTACCGTTTTTGAATGCTTTAGTGTTTTTCGTGAGGTCGTTTTCAACCGCTTCTTTCGCAGCTGCGGAAACACCTTCATTCGCAGAAATCACACCGCGGTCTACAACAAACAGGTAGTCAGGGTTTTTCTCTGCTACGTACTCAGCGGATACGCTTTGTCCGTGGGTGGATACTTCAATGTTTTTGTCTACCGCAGCGAACCCGAACACGTCATGCAAAATACCGAAGCGGGAGCCAGGACCGTAAGCGCTCAGCTTGCCTTCGTTCACGAGAACGATCAGCGCGTTTTTGCCGCTTGCTGTTGCTTTTTCGTTCAGTTGCTTGATCGATTCGTTGATTTTCGCCAGTTCTTCATCTACTTGTGCTTCTTTGCCAAAAATGGTTCCGAGCGTTTTCATGTTCTCTGTGAAAGAGTCCATGTACTTGGAAGTGTCTACACCGAGGAAGATCGTTGGAGCAATTTTGTTCAGTTCTTCATAAGCGTCTTGCTGACGACCGGAGATGAAGATGACATCCGGCTTCATTGCGTTGATCTTTTCAAAGTCCGGCTCTTTCAGGCTGCCGATGTTTGTGTATTTCGCGTCTTTGAATTTCTCCAGATAAGGCGGAATGCTGGATTGTGCCACACCTTTTACTTCGATGCCCAGTTTGTCCAAGGAATCGAGCACGCCATAGTCAAAGACGACAACGTTTTGCGGGTTTTTCTTCAGTTTGGCCTCGCCCAATTTATGTTTGATTGTGATTTCTTCGGATTCCTTCGCAGCGCCGTTGGACGCTTCCGGAGTTTGGGAAGGAGCTGCACTATTGGAGCCGGAACCGCATGCCGCTGTAAATACTGCCAACAGTACGGCCATGAACAGCATCAGGATTTTTTTGTTCATTTTTCTCACCTCTATAAGTATTTTAATATATATAAAATTATTGATAGCTTGCTTGTTTTTGAAGACCCCCTGCACGCTATCAAAATAATTTTATCGAAAGGAAGTAAAGCGGCGCTATGCGTAGTACACGCAGATTTTGTTTTCGTCGATGTCTTCAATGTGGATGTCCATATCGTAAACATCTTTCAAGGTTTGCGGCTGGATGATCTCGTCTGTGCTGCCTTCCTTCACGACTTTTCCGTCCTTGAGCGCAACGATGTAATCGGAGTAAACAGACGCAAAATTGATATCGTGAATGACGATGACGACGGTTTTGCCCATCTCATCGACCAGACGCCGCAGCACCTTCATGATCTGGACAGAATGTTTCATATCCAGGTTGTTCAACGGCTCATCGAGGAGAACGTACTCCGTGTTCTGCGCGACAACCATGGCGATGTACGCCCGCTGGCGCTGCCCGCCACTCAGTTGGTCGAGATACTTGTGCTGTATGTCCGCAAGCTCCAGATAACGGATCGCTTCGTCTACGTACTTCCAGTCTTCTTTTGTCAAATTGCCTTGTGAATACGGAAAGCGTCCGAAGCTGACCAGCTCGCGAATCGTCAGGCGCACCGTAATGTGGTTGGACTGCTTGAGAATCGAGATTTTTTTGGCCAGCTCGTTGCTTTTGTACTGTCCAATCTCCTGCCCCTCAATCAGCACCTCGCCTTGATCCTTCGTCAACAGACGGCTGATCATGGACAGCAATGTGCTTTTGCCAGCCCCGTTCGGACCGATAAAGGACGTAATTTTCCCTTTGGCAATTTTCACCGAGACGTTTTCCACGACATTTTTGTTCCCATACTGTTTTGAGACGTTACGGACTTCTATCACGCTTTATTCTCCTTTAGCAGAAGATAGATGAAGTAAACCCCGCCGATAAAGTTGACGATGACACTGAGCGTTGTCGAGAACGTAAAGACGCGTTCGACAATCAACAAACCGCCTACCAGAGCCACTACGCTGATCAATGCTGAGCCAGCCAGCAAAAACTTGTGCTGGTACGTTTTCATATATTGATGAGCCAAATTCGCTACCAACAGCCCCAGGAAGGTGATAGGCCCAACCAACGCTGTCGCAATCGACACGAGAATCGCGATGACGACCAAAAACCGTTTGACGACAAAATCGTAAGGAATCCCCAGATTGATTGCCTGATCCCGGCCCAGTGCCAGCACATCCAAATACTTGACGTAGCGCCAAAAGTAAAGGCCGACTGCGATTACCAGGACAAAGCTGAGAATCAACAGATCTGTGTTCACGTTGTTGAAGCTCGCGAACATTTTGTCTTGTACCACCTGAAACTCGTTCGGATCGATCAGCACCTGCATGAACGTCGACAAACTGCCGAACAAAGTGCCGAAAATCAAGCCAATCAACAACAGGAAGTAGATGTTTTGTCCTTCCCGCCTGAACAGGAATTTGTACAGCACGCCTGCGAACAGAACCATCAAGCCAGTCGAGATCAGGAAGTTCACGTTTTTATTCATGATCGTCATGTGCGTGGAACCAAACACGAAAATGACGAGAGTCTGAATGAACATGTACAAGGAATCAAGACCGATGATGCTGGGCGTCAAAATGCGGTTGTTGGTAATCGTCTGGAAGACCATCGTCGAGAACGCAATGATGCACCCGGTTAGCAGGATCGCAATAATTTTCTTGGCCCTTCGGGGAAGCACGTAATCCCAGTTGCCGCCCGCATCAATCAGCATGAATACGGCTATCAGAGCAACGGCGACTATCGCCATGACACCAATCTTAGCTTTCATCGTTCATATGCCTTTCTTCTCATGAGTAAGTACACGAATATACCGCTGCCCACTACTCCGACCATCAAGCCGATTGAGATTTCATACGGGAAAATGATCAGGCGTCCAAGAATGTCACAGCACAAGACAAACACTGCTCCCAGCAAAGCGGTATGAGACAGGCTTTTCTTCAGATTGTCGCCGAGGTAAAGCGTCACAATATTAGGAATAATAAGCCCCAAAAACGGGATCGTCCCTACCGTGAGGATGACGACAGATGAAACCATGGCGACAATCGCCAAACCGATATTGACCACTTGCTTGTAATTCAGTCCGAGATTGATCGCGAACTCTTCGCCCATTCCTGCAATCGTAAACTTGTTGGCAAACAAGTACGCGATAATGACCAGCGGAATGCTTATGTATAGCAATTCGTAGTTTCCCTTCATGATCGAGGAAAAGTCGCCGTGCAGCCAGGACGACATGTTCTGGATGAGATCGTGCTTGTAAGCGAAGAACATCGTAATCGAACCGACGATATTCCCGAACATCAACCCGACCAGTGGAATAAAAATCGAATCCTTGTATTTCACCCTGTCGAGAATCTTCATGAAGATAAACGTCCCCAGCAAGGCAAAAACAAACGCGACGAGCAGCTTCACCCAAATCGAAGCATCTACGAACACCAGCAAGGAAACGAGAATCCCGAACCGGACAGAGTCTTCGGTGCCCGCCGTTGTCGGCGACACGAATTTGTTCCGGGTCAGTTGCTGCATGATCAGACCAACCACGCTCATGCTGATACCCGCGATGATGATGCTGATCAATCGGGGAATCCGGCTAATCCACATCACTTGCACTTTGTCATCGCTGAGATTGAACAACTCCAGGGGCGAAATGTCCTTTACGCCAATAAACAGGGATACTATCGAAAGCAGAATCAGGGCTACAACCAAATATCTTTTTTTCATCGCTTCCCTACTCTTCTCTTTGTTCACGTGAGTGCTGCGTTGCTTTTAGCATGCTTAGTAAGAAGGAGATTCATTCTCAATAATAAAGAGATTCATTCTCACTTGGCATCTCCTTTGTTATATTAGCACTTCTTTATCCGGGTTTAAAGCATTTTTTCATTAGTCGACTAAATTTCTCTGGATTGAAAAAAGTGAGAATATTCCGCTGTCCATCACTAACGCAAAAAAGCGCCGTTGCCACTGATAGCAACAGCACTTTTTTTAATTGGACGTATACGATCCGCTTACGTTTTTCACCGAGCGCTTGCCAGAGCCGTCTTCGACAATGTTCACGTCTCCGTTGACTGTGTAAATGTCGATGTCGCCGCTGTCATCGGATATCGTCACGTTTCCTTTGTGACGCACAATTTTCATGTCACCCGACTGATCTTTGATCTCCACGTCGCCCCCGGTATCTTCCAGCAAAATATCGCCGGAGTCATCCTCGATCAGCTTGAGGGCGGTCGCGTTGTTGATTTTGATATCGCCGGACTGGTCATTGATCTGCACTTCGCCCGTGACATCTTTCAAGATGATATCACCCGAATCATCCTTGATCGTGAGCGCTCCCGCCAGTTTGGAGACATCAATATCCCCTGAGTCGTCCGTGATCGCTACCTTCAATGCGGAAGGAACCGTCACCTCGACGTTCAGCTCCAGACGCATTACGCCGAAATGACCAACTACATCGGAGGACAAATGAGCGACATTCCCGTCCTTGGTCAGCGTCACGATGATGTCTTCCGGCTTGATATTGGCTGATCTGGCGATGATGGCATCTACCTGGATCGAGGTTGCCTTGTCGTCTCCTTTTACAACCAAATTACCGGATTGATTAACGATCTCCAACGCCTCTATCGACTCGATTGGCAAGTCCAGATGACGCTTTTCCTCCACCGTCTCCAGACTGCTGCTGCATCCCGCAAGCCCGAGAGCCAAAACCAAAAATCCAACTCCTATCCAACGCTTCATCTCTATCTCCCTCTATGCATCCAAGCTTGCTTGTTCTTGAAATCATTGTACTAGAGCGGCCTCAAGATAGCATCAGTCGCTGGAGTTGTTTTCCATCGGTCCCTAGACGGATGCGCTGTCGTTTACCCTGCTGCCGTTGCCTTCCAGCGGTTCGACGAGAGCTTTTTGCTCCCATACCCTGCTCCTCCAGCGGAAAAACATCATGACTCCGCGTATCCATTCATCGATCGCAACGGCCAGCCATACCCCCGCCAAGCCCAATTCGGTGTGAAACACCAGCACATAACCTAGCGGCAGACTGATTCCGACCATCGAAATCAGGCCCATATACACCGGAAACTGCGTGTCTCCTGCCGCACGCAAAGAGTTGATCAACACAATGTTGAAGACCCGCCCGGTTTCCAGCAAAATACTGAGCAAAATAATTTGCGAGCTGATCCGCAAAATTTCCGGATCAGTCGTGAACAAGCCCATGATCGGCTCGCGGAAAATGATGATAACCGTGTTGACTACAACGGTGTAAAGCAAGCCCCAGCGCAAGCTTTTCCACACGCGGCTATACGCTTCTTCGCGTCTGCCCGCACCTACAAGCCTGCCTGTTATAATCGCCGTGCCCATGCCGATTGCCAAGCTGAACAAATAAATAAACATGGAAAGATTGAGCACGTATTGCCGGGAAGCGAGCGACGACGCGCCCAAATACGTCACATAGTACAAAAAGACGGCCTGACAGCCATGGTACATGATTTGCTCAACCGCAGATGGAATGCCTACCTTGCAAATTTTGCTGACGTACGTCCATTTGATGGTAACATAGTCTTTGAATGCTACTTTGACCTCAATCAGACGGTAAAACGCCCAAAAATAGACGAGCAGCCCAAGCGCCCTGCTCAATACCGTAGAGATGGCAGCACCCTCTACCCCCAATGCCGGAAAACCAAAGTGCCCGAAGATCAGCAAGTAGTTCCCGATGACGTGCAGCACATTGATGCCGAGCGAGATATACATGCTCTCTTTTGTAAAGCTATACGTACGAATGACACTTGCCAATGTATTGATAATCGCCTGAATAAACAGGCTTCCCCCGACGATGATCATATACGACTGGGCCATCTGCAAAATTTGCCCTTGCAGATTGACGCGTTCGAGCAGTGCATTCCCAAACAAAACGAAGCTTACGCTGATTGCGATGCCGATCAGCAGATTCAACGTGACCGCAACCGCTCCGACTCTCGCTGCATCGACCATTTTTTTGGAGCCGATATACTGCGCGACCACAATCGAGGCGCCATGTCCTGCTACTTCCAAAATCAAAATGGCGATAAAAATAAATTGGTTGGCTGCCCCAACCGCCGATACAGCCGCGTCAGAAACGCCGCTCAGCATGAACGTATCCGTGATGCCGATCAGCATGAACAGAAACAGCTCTAAGAAGATCGGCCAAGTCAGCTTGAACAGATTGTACGCATTGCCATCTTGTTGACCTGTTTGCCGCTCGGCTACTGTCATATCCATACTTTCACCTATCCCATCTGGTCCTCTCTCTATGCATAGCGACATTTTACACCGTAACCCGCAATGCGCGGAGAAAACTCGACACTTTTTACAAGATCTTTATGAAAAGGGGGTCATACGATGGAAAAAGCCCGCCTGCCACAAGTGATACAGGCATTTCCTTGCTTCGCTCATGTGCCTTTGCCCGCCTGGTCGAACAACGAGATCTACGTGGAGCGCTTTTCTCCCCGGCTCGTGATGGGCGAGGGCCATCTGTTTGCCCATGCTGCCTTCGTCCTGGAAGGCAAAGTGCGCATCCACAAGATCAGTGAATCCGGGCGTGAAATTACGCTGTATCGCGTCACCCGTGGCGGCGTATGCGTCCTGATGATGGCAAGCATTCTTGGAGAGCTTGAATATGCGGCATCTGCCGAGCTGGAGGAAGAAACCGAGCTGTTGCTGCTACCCGTCAAAGTGTTCAAGCAGTGGCTGGACGAGTACAAGGACGTGCGCCAGTTTATTTACAGCACGATGATCAAGCGAATGGCTTCCGTGACAACCTTGATGGAAAATATCGCTTTCAAACCGATTGATTACCGTCTGGCCGAATTTTTGCTCAGCTGCACTACTGAGTCTGACAATCAGTTGCTCATTACTCATGAAGCGATCGCGATTGAGCTGGGAACAGCCAGAGAAGTAGTCAGCCGTTCCCTCAAAGAGTTCGAATCGGCAGGCTGGATCAAGTTGGGCCGCGGGCGAATCACCAACATCGATCGGACCAGCCTGGCAAACCACCTGAAACATTTGTAGCCGTTATGTGCGCAAGTCACAGAAGCCAACGCCCTCTCTCCTCTACAATGGACATGAACGTGAAGTTACCCGTTACGAGAGGATGATGAAGGTGTCCAACACGCCGTCGTATTACGAAAAAGCAAACTTGTCCCGCATTCCCGACTTGATGAAGCTTGCCCCGGAAGCAGCCGCCTCCTATCTGGCGTTCGAGAAGCTGGTTTATCAGGACTCTCAGCATCTCGAGCGGAAAACAAAGGAGCTGATCGCGATTGCGGTCGCTCATGTTACGGGCTGCCCGTATTGCATCGACGTCCACGTAACAAAGTACAAAGCACTGGGCGGAACCATGGAAGAAATCATGGAGGCGTTGCTCGTAGCCGCCACAACCCGTGCCGGCGCCATTCTCAGCCACGGTGTCAATGCGCTTGCCGCCTATCGTGATGATCCTGCTTCTCCCCAATGCTTTTGCTGAATGAAAAGGCAACTGACCTCCCTTTTAACAAAGGGGGGCTTTTTTTCGTGAATTGTACAATTTTGCACAAAGATCGCTGAAATTTTCTAATAATAGGATTGCGACTATTTTCCTACCAATGTTATGGTTAAAGGTAGGGGCAAAGTAAAACAGGAAAACACACATCATACCGCTTCGACACAGGAGGTTTTATGGCTCGTATACTAATTGCCGATGACTCGATAGTTGTCCGGGAATACATCAGACTCATCCTACAACGGGCTGGACATCAAGTTATCGCAGAAGCGGCGAATGGACTAGACGCCTATCAGCAGTACAAAACGCATCAACCTGACGTAGTCATGATGGATATCAACATGCCAGGCATGAATGGTATCGAGACTGTCAAAAAAATTATCAGCACATTTCCCGATGCCAACATCATCATGATCAGCACCTACGGTTTAAAGCATTTGGTTTTTGAAGCCATCAACGCAGGAGCACGTCACTATATTACGAAGCCGATTGATGAAGAGCGCCTTTTGGATTCTATCCAGAACACCCTCTAAACATGCGGCCGATACACAAAAAAACTGAGGGGCTGCTCGGGCGCCTCAGTTTTTTTATGTTTTCTATCCTCGCAAAGTCTCGGCGTCGAGCGGAATCCGGAAGCAAAAGCACGTTCCTTTTCCCCGTTCGGAAATGACCTGCACTTCTCCGCCCAATCGCTCTACCTCTCGTTTGACAATCGGCAATCCCAAGCCTCTGCCCGAATAGATGTCTGCTTCTTCTTTTACACTGATCTGTTCTTCAAACAAGGAGCGTAGCCATTCTTCCTCTGTCCATCCTGCTCCAAAGCCTTGTTCCAGCCCATGCTGTTTGAGCTTTTCAAGGTCTACGCCTTTGCCGTCATCAGCTATGGTGATCAACAGCGAAGCATCCTCCTGCCAAATCCGGCAGCTGATCGTGCCTTTACTCGCCTTGCCGACCGCAAGCCGCTCACTTTCTGTTTCCAAACCGTGATCGATCGCGTTTGTAAAAACATGAACCAGGCTGCTCGCAAACGCCTCGAAGCGATCGTGATCCACCATGATCTCCTCCGCCTCCAGTCGAAGCGGAGCAACTGCTTTGTTCAGACGCTGGCCCAGTTCGACGACATAATCGTGATAGCGCTCGAACATGTCTTTGACTGGTTGCTGACGCAGCTCACGAACAAGCTGATCCACCCGGGCAGACAAGTCATCCGGCAACAAGTCTGTGACTTTGCTGATGAACTGCTCCCATCTGTCTCTTTCGATCGTCATGCCTTCCTCGACACTATCCAAAAAGTGATCGCCCAGCTTGTTGCGAATGATTTCCACGTCTTGCTGCATGGCTGCCTTGACTTGCTCAACAGGCAACTGATTGTGGAAAGCGTCGTCCATTCGCAGCCCTTGATGCTTTCCTTGCTCTAACAGCCACGTCTCCAAATCATGCAGCTTTTGCGGAGTCTCAATCAGATGGAACTGGCTGAAATCGCCTTTGAACTGATGAATTTGTTCCACCAGCTTGATCAGGCTTTCCGACTCCTCCATTCCTTCTGCGAAGTGCACTTTCCACCCTTCCGCAAAGAAAGTCGTGAAGGCGCGATACGCTTTTTGGAAAAGCGGCAAGCTTGTCGCCACAGTCAAAATCATGTTCAGCTTTTGCCATTCCTGCTCCATCTTGCTTTCCAGCGCTCTTTGCTCGCTCAAGTCAGTCAAAATCAGCATCAAACCTTCTGGCGAGTCACGCCGATCTTCGTGAATCGGTTTGCACTCCAGCTTGAGCGGCAGTTGGTTGATGCAAATTTCCGTAGGGAAGAGGCTTAAATAAAGCTCTTTTTGCCCCTGATCTTTTGTATCGAAATACTTTTCCAAAAGAGATTCGACAAACGCCTGCTCTTCCGGTCGATTCGGATACAGCAGACTGGCTACCGATTCCCCTGCCAGCTCTCTCCCGAACATCCGCAAACATTCCCGGCTGTACTCGGAATGGACAAGCATGTTTTTGGAAAACGACAGGAAGCCCTGGCCTGCATTGTTCAGCAAGTTTTTGTTCGCCTGCAACAGCGATTGAATCTCGGTCGTCCGTTCAGCGACGATCATCTCCAACGACTGGTTCCATTGTTCCAGCTGGTGATACAGGCGGGCATTTTCAATAAAGATCGCCATTTGCGAGAAGATCAGCCGCAGCGGCTCTGAGCGCTTTTCGTTGAAAACGTGCGTCGTCTCGTTGTTTTCCAGATAGATGACGCCGATCATCTTGCCCTGCTGCCACAGCGGCGAACACAAAATCGACTTGGGCTTGTTTTTCGTGATGTACGTGTCCCGGAAAAAGACGCCCTCTACGGAAGCATTGTGCAAAACGAGCATTTCTTCGGTGCGGATCGTGTAGTTCACTACGGCGACAGACAACATCCCGCTATGTTCATACGGCACCGATTGCATGATTTCCACATCGAGATCGACTGACCCCGCCGCTTCGATCACCCATTCGCTCTCGTTTTTCAGGATGAGAATCCCTTTCTCCGCTCCGGCATTGCTCATAACCGTCCGCAGCATCGTAGCCAAAAGCAGTTCCAGCCTGATCTCGCTCGCCATCGTCTGCGATGCCTTGATTACGCTCATCAGGTCGACGAGATCGGCCGACTGCTCTGTCGCAGCAAGCTCTGCCGATGCTTCCAGCCCTCTGCCGCGCTGCAACAGGTGCGGGTAGCGCTCCTCAATCTCCCTCGACTTCGCCAGAGCGCCCCACTGCATGTACGCCTCGTAAGCTTCGGTCATGTACACCCTGGCGATCGTTTCCATCCCCAGATCCAAATAATGATGGGCGGCAAGCTCTCCGGCAAGTGCCTCATTTTGCAAAAAGCCGTCCTTTTTCGCGAGTTGCAGCGCTTCGTCGTAAAGCTCGCCCGCCACCTGGCGCTCGCCGTTCACTCGCTTCCATTCGGCGCTCATCAGCAAGTATTTGTGCTGGAAGTTTTCCGGGCAATGGGCAGCCCAGCTCTTCATTTTTTTCAAATGAGTCTTGATCTTTTTCGCATAGCGGATTTGCTCCCGGCGGTTGACGCGCTTGTACAGCTTCGTCAATGCCAGGGCATGCATGAATACATGCTGGCTGACCAGCACCTGGCCGCTGACGGACTCCATCCATTGCTCCGCTTCGCTCAGCAGCTTCGATGCCTCCTCGTAGTTGCCGTACATGAGGTGGACCATTGATTTGTAAAAGTGGTACATGTACCGCTTGTAGCTGGTGCCTTCCGCCTGCAAGCTGTCTACGTATTGAGTCTCATCGAAGCTGTCCCGGCAAAATACCGTCTGCTCTGCTCCCGTCCAGTGCGTAAACGTATTCAACGCCTGGCGCAACAACAGAAGACGATCGTCATGATCGACTACTTTCATCTGACAAATCAGATCGGCATACTCTTCAATCTGCTGCTCCAATTCCTCCAAAGGCAGCCCGCAATAGAGCATGGCTTCCAGCAAACCGTGCGCGTTATACGCCGCATAGATGTTTCCTCCGCCGTCCATTCCGAGCTGAATGGCTTTTTTCAGCAGCGGGATGTTCGTTCGGGCGTGATCGCACCAATGGTTGATCAACAGGGCAAACGCGCCGTACGCCTTGGTCATGGCAATCGGGTCGGCAAAGCCATCGGCTACCCGGCAAGCCAGCTGTCCGAACTCATACGCCTCACGGTAATTGCCAAATTGCGTACCGAGCACAATCCCGTAGCCCGTGTATCCGTTGGCAGATGCAACCGCATTCCCGTGCACGAGCGACAAATGGAGCACCCGTAAAATCGTCAGGGCAAACCAGTTCGGATTGACGAAATACGAGGATGGTCCTGCATTGCTGATGATGCTCATCGCCATCTGGTAATTCTCTTCCGGCACATCTGGCAAGTACAGCAGCTCATCGATTTTGTGGCCTTTGAGCTTGCGCTTGATCTGCCACATTTCCTTGATAATATCTAACTTCCCGGGCTTGAAAGGAATGGGAACCTTGAGCAGTCCGAGCGCTTCACTGGCGATATCCACCACACGCGAAAAGTCGGCCAGACGGGTGTACATGTTAATTTGCAGCTCCAGGACGCGCACTCGCTCGCGGTTGGTCTTGGCGTGCGATAGCGCAAGGGAAAACAGCCGATTCGCATCTTCCATATGGTTGCACAAGTACGCTGTCTCGGCGTAGAGCGTGTACAGCTCCATCGACAGGTTGTGATGCTGGTCCCAGGCAGACTCCCCGAGGAACATCGTCCCGCGCTGAAAATACTGGAGGGCGGCGTCAAAGGCAGTAGAAGCCATCGCTTTTTGACCGGCAAGCAGGTGGCAATGAGCGACCTGGATCCTTTCCGCCGCATCCTCGATCATGTCCGCGCCCCGGTACATGTGCTCGCATATTTCAAACAGCAGCACCGACTCGTAGGAACCGGACATGTCCCATATCATTCTCCCGAGCTTGACGTGTGCCTGTTTCTGCTCCTCTTCCGAAAGCGAGGAGTAGGCAGCCTGCTGGATGCGGTCGTGCACAAAGCTGAACTGGATCGTCACTTGCGACAGGTTCTCCTCTTCCTCTATCGCCGCATAGCTCAAATACTCCGCGCCTTCCAGCGGATAGATCAGCCCTTCTTCCATGGCGGGCAAAATGTCCCGAATCGCTTCTGGCTCGTTCAAGCCCTGTGCTTTTGCCAGCATGCTCAAGTAAAAGGAGTTGCCCAGGCACGCCGCATAAGCCAACAGCTTCTGTGTCACCGCAGGCAAACGCCTTACTTTTTCCACGAGAAAATCTGCTACGTTCTCCGTTGTGTTGAGCTTCTCGATCTCTGCCAGCTCCCACTTCCAGCTCCGCTCCTCCGGGGAATACTGCAACAGATTTTGATCGTACAAAGACTTGATAAATTGTCTGGAGTAAAACGGGTTGCCTGCCGTTTTTCGCATCAAAATCATCGCAAGCGGCTTCGTAACTTCAAGTTCTGTATGCAGTGCATCGGCCAGCATGGCATTAATTTGCGTGAGCCGCAGCGGCAACAGTGTAATTTGCCGCAACATCCTGCTCTTGACCCCAGCTTCTGTCAAAATCGCGACCAGAGGATTGATCGCTCCCCCATCCTGCTCGCGATAGGAGCAAACGAGCAGAAAATAGCTGAGCGGCAAGTCGGCGACAAGCTCGCGGATCAAAAACAGCGAAGAAGAATCGGCCCATTGCAGGTCGTCGAGAAACAACACTAACGGGTGCTCCGGTCTGGCCCAGATGCGAATAAATCTTTGCATGACCAGTTGAAAACGGTTTTTGGCCTCCGCCGCAGGCAGCTCCGGCACAGGCGGCTGCTTGCCGATCACAGCCACCAGTTGAGGAATGACATCCACGATGACCTGACCAAGCCCTTGCATCGCTTCGAGAATCGTCGCCCGCCACGTCGCAAGCTCTCTCTCATTGCCTGCCAAAAGCTGCTTGATCAAGTCCTGAAAGATTTGAATGATCGCGGAATAAGGCACGCCTTGACGATACTGGTCAAACTTGCCGGAAATAAACCGTCCTCTGCCTTTGAGGAAAACTTTTTGCGCCTCAAACACGAGAGCAGATTTCCCCACGCCCGCGCTGCCGCTCAACATGACCATGCGCGATGCTCCGTTCGACACTTCCTCAAACGTATCGATCAGCATCTGGATTTCCTGTTCCCGGCCGTAGAGCTTTTCCGGTATGTGCAAACGGTCAGCGCGGTCATGCTGCGCCAGTGGAAAGTGACCGATCGTTTCGTTTTTGGCAAGCTGGTCGAGACATTGCTGCAAGTCAGCCACCAGTCCAGCCATACTGAAATAACGGTCTTCCGTATTTTTGGACAAACACTTCATCACGATATCCGACAAAATTTGCGGAATGGACGGCTTTACTTGCGAAGGCGCCATCGGCTTTCGGGCCATGTGGGCATGAACCAGCTCAAGCATGTCCGACGTAAGAAAAGGCGGCTTCCCGGTCAAAAGCTCGTAAATCGTCACGCCAAACGAGTAAATATCTGTCCGGTAGTCCACCGTCCGATTCATCCTGCCGGTCTGCTCAGGCGATACGTAGCGCAGATTTCCCCGCCATTCTTTCGGGTTCATCACGCCTTGATATTCCTGATATCGCCTCGTCGCCAAGCCAAAGTTGATCAGCTTGACCTCGTACGTATCCGGGTGGATCAGTATATGAGCGGGATTGATGTCTTTGTGGATTATTCGCTGCTGATGAATTTCCTCGATGCATGTAGCGATGCGGATCGAAATGGTCAGGATGTCTTTTAGCGACAGCTCTTTCATTTTGCTCAGCAAGGAGAGCGGCACTCCCCCGAAGTCTTCCGTGATCAGCGCAGTCTCCCGATTGTGATCAATCAATTCGACAGCATTCTCCACCGCGTATGATTCGAGAGATTGCAAGATGCGGTACTCGTGTTTCAGTCTCCAAAGCGACTCCTTGTGCGTGGGACCCTCACGTGGCTTTTTAATGATGACGGGCAGGTTATCGCTGTTTCTGAACCCACGATAAAATCCCATATTTGAATGCGTCGAGAGAAACTCTGTCACTCTGTATCCTGGAATCACGATCATGCCGCTCATACTATCCACTCCATCTAGGTAGAACATCCTATCATTTATGTTGTTGCTTCAGGTCAAATAATCTATATTGAATATATATTCTGTCATAAACTGCTATTTTTCTACTAATACTTATGGAGGTATCTCTATGGCAAAGTTGAGTCGTAGCGTAAGTAACCCTTACACCAATGAGACAGTCACTTTTCTGAAAACAACAGAAGAAACCAAGGGGGAATATTTGCTTTTCCGAACAGACCTGCCGCCTGACAATGGAATTTTTCTACATTATCATACCGAACTTACGGAAACCTTTGAAGGGATAAGCGGAAATTTAGAGGTAACAATTGACGGAAAAAAAATCATTTTGAAGCCGGGAGAGACTTTGGACATCCCTCGCGACCATATTCACGGCTTTTACAATCCTTCAAAAGAGTTCATCAGCTTCACCGCGGAAATCCGTCCTGCCGGCACTTTCGAGTCGTTTGTCCGTTGCGGATACGGCCTGGATACGGACGGTCGCAGCTTCTACATGCCATTTTTGAAGCAGTACCTGCCTAAAAACATTTTGCTCTTGGGCACTCTGTTCAAAATGGGGGAATTTTATGTTCCCTACCTGCCTCTTTTCCTGCAAAAAGCGCTGTTCGGTTTACTGGCAAAGCTGGCGCATTGGACAGGCGCCGACAAGTCGCTGGAAAAATACTACATCGGCACTGTCGAAGACGCCCTGCCCGAGCAACCGCTGCAAAAAACACCCTGACTGTTCATTCCAGTAGGGTGTCTGCAAATGTTGATTCTTTTCACACATTCCTAGCTCATCGAGCACTACCGGTTCAGTGATTGAATTTGCCTTGATACCTCCATGATAGCAAAACACTGTACCTATTTCCAATGCTTCAAATTTTTTCTAGGACTGATTTACCAGTTTGCTCTCGCTAAACAAACCGGGAAATCAGTCCTGTTTCCCAATGAAAGCACGTTCAGCCAGGCAGCATGTCTCTATGGCGCCGTCGGCTTATCCGTACTCTCTAGGTCTTGCGTTCCGTTTTCTGCTGTTTTTTGTCGAACGGGCTGAATATGCGGCTCCTCCAGCATGAGTCGGTAGGCGGGAACGTATTCGGCCTGGACCACATCCGGGACGGGCTGCTCAGTCACCGGCTTTTCCTGCGGAAGCTCCGGCTCCGTCAGCGGCTTCTGCTGCGAGAGCATGTACCCTGCCACGGCGCCTGCCCCCATCAGGACGACGACAGCGGAAAGCATCAGCTTTTTGTGCCGAAACAGCTTGGCTAACGGGTTGGCTGTCTCGCTGCGCACCTCTTCAAGCAGTTTGCGAAAATCGGCATGACGTAACGCGGACCAGCGCTTGCGCCATTCTTTGTTGCGCAGCCTTTCAGCCTTGTTTTCCAGAAAAAGCTGCCTGAGAGCAAGTCGATAGGCTGGCAACAGCTGCTTTCCTTCGAAAAACAGTCGCTGTGCCAACGTCCATTGCACAAACGAGAACAGCGTTTCTTCCCCGCCGTGTTTTTGGACAAAGTCGAGCATCTCGGTGAACTGAAAGCCGTCCTGGCCAAAGCGGTCTTCATGGTAAAAGACGAGCGGCACGTGCGCGAAGTCTTCCGTATCGAGTGGCGAAGCCAGCATGTTTTGAATGATTCGCTGCTGGATTCTCACCTCTTCTCGCTCCCACTTGCGGAAAAACTCGGTCGGGTGCAAAACCCCCTTCGTTTCCCGCAGTTGGGCTACATTCATGAGCATCTCCTGCTTTTGCCTGCTCGCTACGTCCAGCGTGCCGAAGAAGCTTTGCGGCTTTTCCTCCAGGAGCGCGATCATCTTCTGAAAGTCGTCTCTCGACAGCTTCTCCAGGTCAATCAGCTTCAAAAGCGACTTGTCCAGCTCGTCCAACAGTGAATCAGCAAGGTTTCGCGCGCCGTCCAGGTTATCGAAAAACTGGTGAATGGCTATTGCGGTATCCAGCTTGCTTTTTTCACGCGCGAACAAGCGAAGCAACTTCTCGGTCGTCTCTGCCGCGAAAAAGGCATGGCGCATCGCTTCCGGGGCCATCTGCGCCCAAAAGCGGATTTCTCCCAGCATGCCGTCCATCGTCGTCACAGCCGCAAGCCGCTCGCTGAAATACCGTTCGAACAGCGACTTGATCAATGGCTCGGATTGAAAAATCGTCTTCATCGTCATGCCAAATAGCTCAGGGCTGGCAGCCAGATGCTTGAACACGTCCGACAAAAGCCCGCGCTGTCCCGCTGCTTGCGCTCTCATCAGCACATTCAGCAAGTAGCGAACCATGTCCACGCGCAGACGATCCTGCTTGCTCGCATCACTTGATTCGATCATCTGCCGGATCGTCTCGCCGTCGGGCAGCTTCTTCTCGGCAAGCGCTTCTACCTCGATGCGAAACAGCAACAGTTGCAAATCATGCAGCCGCTTGTTTTTCGCAAGACCAGGGTGGCGCAAATAACTCACCAGCGCCTGCCATACCCCTGCCCGATTTTTTTCATAGACAGCCGTCCGTCCTTTTTCGATCAAGTAGAGGGCACACAGCTCGTAATACGTGCGCAACTGCAAAGCCAGCGACTGATCAGCCCCCGCAAGCACTTCCTCGCAAAACGAATGGAATTGGGCAAGATCCTGCGGCTCCTTCACATTTTCCCAGGCAAAATCGAGATATTCGTGTCCGCCATCCTGCAAGTCGACATTTTGCACCCGTCCAAGCGCCAGATCAAACAAAAAGTCCTTGTCGCTATGTCCGCCGCCCGGGCGAATGCTGCCTTTTTCCACGAACATGACGTGAATATGCTTCTTGCTTTGCGGCTCGCTGCTGTATGTGAGAAAGCCAAAATGTCTGCGCAGCTCGTAAGGCAAGCAGTTGTACAATACTTCCAGCAGTTGGCTTGCCCTGGTTGCGGCTTCGCTGATGTCGACATCGAGACTGATGAACACCTTTTTCTTCGCTGTGAGCGAGGTCATGACGGCATAAAGCAGCTGTTTGAAAAGCCGCTCGTCAATCCCGAGCTGCCCAAGCAGCCGCTTCCGGTCAACCGTCAAGTCTGGCTGCCCTGGAAGATCGTCTACAGCAGGCAAGTCTTTGCCGTGCGCGTCATCGTGGCTGCTCGCGAACGAGCGCACCCCGAAAACTTTCTCCGGCTTCGCAATAAACTCGTCCCGTCGCGCGGCAGGAATGACGTAGTTGTGGCTGAAAAACGTATTTCGCTGGCCGGTAAAATCAGCTCCGACAAACACGCTTCTGCCCAGAACCATCTCTCCCGACTCTGCGTGAAAGCAAACGAGTGCTTCCGGGTAGGAAGACAGCTCGCCCTCCCCCCGCTCCTGAAGCTGTCTGGGCGCATCGTATACGCAAAAAGGGTGCAGTGTCTTCTTGATAAATTGGTTGTCCAGCCCCGGCGTCCTGGCCACGGTATCGTAGCCTTCGTTTGAACGGAAAACACCCTGTCGCCCGCGTGTGTAGTATTGCTGCAAAATGGGCTGACGGTTCACTACCGCTCCCTCCCCTCGATGTAATCAAGCTGATGCATCAACCAGATAAACGGCTCGTCCACACGGATTGGTGTCACGACACCGCTCACCTTTTGATTGACCGGATTGCTGCCCAGCGCTGATACAGCGAAGTAGGCCGTATTGGTAAAGTAGACCTCCAGCGCGTCTTTGAACGGCCGATCCACTTTCTCGATAAAACGGCTGATTTCCCCGTTGATGTTCTCAAACTCAGCCGTGTTCAAATATTCCTCATGCACGAAATTGCGGAACACGTTGCTGTTGGACTTGATATACTCGCCGTCCTCTTCCTTGATCAGATGCAGCATATCGCTTTTCGTCAGCACCACAGCTGTCGGAATATCCGTCTTGCTTTGCTCCTGGTAGCCAATGAAGTTCTCAAACAAGGTGATGACAACCTCGCGCGGCTCGTCGTATCGCGCGGTGAACTCGCCCGGTTCATCCCCGGCTCTGAGCATGACGCGGTCACGAATCGTCCTGATTTGCAACGGATCGACGAGAAACAGGATGCCGGACGAATTTTTCACGTGGGCGGCATACAGCTCCAAATACTCGCGATCGACCATTCCTTCACCGGCAACGTCGAAAAAGACGAGAATCAACGGTGCCTTCTGGCTGTCCTTGAAAATGAACTGAAAAATGAACGGCTCCTGCCGCTTCTCTTTTTGCGTGGAATCGAGAAGCTGGCCGCGCTCGAACAGCGGCGCTTCATAGTTCTCGCGGAACTTCCGGCTGATTTGGGCATTGAGCGGCATGCAGGCAGCCTGGAAGCGGTTCGCTGTCGAGTTTTGCAGCGTATGGATCAGAGACGTCATATAAACCGATTTGCCCACCTGGGAAGCTCCGACAATCGAGATGATGTTGCTCGGCGCTTTGCCTGCTGTAATCGGCAGCTCATTGTGGCACTTGGGGCACAGTCTGCGCTTGGAAACCATCCCGTACCGATCGGTGACACCGACGAGCACCTGATCGACATACAGATGATTTTCCGGCGGAATCGACTCCGGATCGATGACCGCCTCCAACTCGTCGATGGCATCCAGACCGAATTTGTCCCGGTACGCATTGAGAATCTCGTCTTCTTGCAGGGCGTAGTCCTCGTCGTCCTGACGGTAGTGGGTTGCCCGGAACACCACCTCTTCAGGGCCGTATTTGGCAAAGCAGTACGGGCAGACGATATCGTAAAAAGGCAACCGCTCGTTCACTTGCGGCTTTTTCTCAAACATGTTTTTCAAAAACGACAGCATGGCTTCATCCTCCTATTCAGGAATCAGTTCGTACATTTCCCCGTATTTTTTCCCGTCCGTAAAAAAGAGGCGGATGACGTCCGTTTTCCTGACCTCGATTTCTGGCAGCAGATTAACCCCTGGAGCCAAATCCCGAATAAACGGGTACTGCATTCCGTCATCCTTGTGAGCAGGTGGAGAGCCTTCCTTTTTCACATAGCACAAAACGTCTTTGGCAATCGGTATCTCCGAAAAAATCCGGATTTGCAAGGCTTGCTGCTTGCGAAACCAGCTACCGCTGCGCTTGAATGAGTAGTAGATTTTTGCCTTCCCCGTACTGACATGAATCACATGAGCGTCACCTTGCGGAACAAGCAGGATCGGCTTGCCGTTTTCCAGGCGGCAAGGAAAGATGCGATACGTGTACCTGCCGATGCCATCCGCCTTTTCACACAGCCCTTTGTGCACCTTGTACTCCTCGCGCGTGTACAGCTTCCATTCGTGCGCTTCGATCAAGCTGACATCAAACGGCGCGCCGAACAAAGACTTGTGCACATAGACGCAAGGGACGTCTTGCCCCCAATGCCAGTTCAGCACGAAGTCACTCCCCTGCTGCTGGCACGTGACGTTTTTGATCAAGGCTTCCGTTGTTTCCTCCCGATTGATCATCGTTCATCATGCTCCCTTTACAGATCAAACCGCTTGCTCTCGCCTCTTGCTCCCAAAGCGCGCGGGCTTTGCTGTGTCGCCATTCTCCGCCGTTGAAAAGACGAGCCGCCACTGGCCGCAGCCGGTATGAACAGCGTAAACAGCGTCAAAATGACGGCAAGTACGGCGCAGGCGATCAGGCGCACCACGACATCCAGCAAGTAAATCGAGGACAGCCCCATTTCCAGTACAAGCCCCGCCAGCAGGCCGGACACCGCGCCGCCAATAATAAAGCTTTTCGCCAAATGACGATTGTCAAAAATCAGTCCCAAAGCCAAGCCGAGCAAACCGCCGATGATCAGCAAGCTGACCACGCGCAAAATCGCGTACACCGTGCTTTGTGCGGTTGCTCCCGTCCGTTCGAGAACGAGATTGCGATCTTGTCTGCTCATATCGTAAATCTGGCCGAAGATGCCCGTCATTTCGTCAGCGTGCTCGACGTTGAAATAACGGCCCCCGGTTTCAGCGGCAATTTGCTCCAAAAGACGCGTACCGTCCGCGTCCATCTGGCTCATTCCGACCGTATGGACGATCACCTGATGCTGCTTGAAAGGCGCCAGTGCAGCAGGAATATCCAGGCTGGTGTATCCGTCCGACATCAGCACAACCGTGCTGTTCTCGACTTGCTGGGCCGCGAGAAGCTGGTCAAGGCCCGCCTTCAACGCCAGATCGATGCTCGTTCCCCCATCTGTGCGGGGAAAATTCAACAGCTTTTGCACGACATCGTCCTTGGTTGCCTGGCTGCTCAGTGCTACGAGCGGCTGCAACACTTGTGTCTGATCGTTAAACGTGACGACAGCAATCTTCATGTCGCTGTCCATTTTTTGCACCATGTCCGCAGCAGCCTTGAACAGCTGGTTGTCCGGGTCAGACTGCTGCATGCTGCCAGAGGTGTCCAGCAGCATGACGATGTTGTTCGCTCCGCTCGATACTTGAAAAGACGAGCCGTACAGCAATTGGAGCAGCATCGCCACGACACCTACCATGACAAAGGTGCTCGGCACGAGCATTTTCCAGGAAAAGCCCAGATAGCGCTGCTTCCAGCCCAATCCGTTCAAACGCGGCGAGATCATTTCTGCGAGCAGGCACATCAACCCTACGAAAAAAGCATATTGACCAAAATAAAGTCCAATTAACAGCCAGTGCGCCATCTCGCCAGCCAGACGCTCCAGAATGACTTCTCCTACAAAAAAACCGATGACGCCGCCCACCAGACTGCAAACAACCATGAGCAGGCTCAGCTTCCTCTGACTCATGACGTTCCCTCCTCTCCCACGCGGCCAAATACAAAGCCGCTCTCCTCATAGGAGGAGTGGTACTTCTTGTTGTTGCGGTAAAACATCAAATCCTCCACGCCGAATCCACCCATCAGGTTCATTTTTTCTATCCCGCTTTTTTGCTCTTCGTGGATGCAACCTTGCTTGTAGGTTCTGTTGCCTTCATCCTGACGCAGCACGTACTGGACGAAGTCGTTGTGAATATCCGCGAACAAATACTTTTCCTCGTAACGGTGCTTTTGCAGAAAATGAAACACTTCGATATGAACCGCTGCCCGCTGTTCCAGCACTTGCGACAAGTCCAAAAACAAATCGTCACGGGTCAGGACTGTCCGGTTATCGTAAGCAGCTCCCACATTGGCCCGCGCAAGCAGCTCTGCTTCAAAAGACAGGGCAAACGGCGAGCGGGTCAAAATCTCGTTGCGGCAAAACTGGCACAAACGCTCCACCAGACCGGCTATCCGGTTTTGGAACAAAAGAGCGCCACTGCCGATGTAGCGCTGCTCCATGTAAAATCCGCTGCCTTTTGCTGCTTCCAGCGAGCGCATCGTGTCGCGGACGACGGACTCGTAATACTCGTCCACGTTTTTCCCCAAGTAATCGGTCGCTTCCCGAACGCTTGCCTGGGCGATCTCGCGCAGTTGCCTTTGCAACCCTTCCAGTTGCTCGACCTGTTCCCCGATCTGCCTGTGAATCGCCTCTGCCTGTCGCTCGTAGTCAACCAGCATGGCAAGCAAAAGCTCCCATTCCAGCAGTTCCAGCTTCTTGTCATAGACGACTTGCAGCAGATGGCGCGTAAACGTACGAACACGCTCCTTGTCCCGGGTGAAAAAACCGCCTAACCGAATGTCCTGGCGATCGACCCGCTGCTGATAAATCTCGTTCAACTCGGCACGGATCAACTCTACCTGACGGGCAGCTTCCCTGATTCCCGTTCGCAGCTCGTCCTGCAAATTCGCTCCGTTGGCCAGTTCCGCTGTCAGCTGGTAGGCGGCATACAAGCCGAAGCGCTCATCTGCCACGATCTGATCCTGAATTACATCCGCCAAAGGCTCTTGCGCAAGCATCCGCTCCAGCCTGGCCTTCGCGTCGGAAGCGATATTCGCTTCAAAAAAGGCTTGGCTGCTGCCATCGAACAGCGCCAGCTCCGCTTCGCGCATCGTCATGCCTGCCAGCTCCCCATAGCTGATCCCCGACGTCATCAGCCCCGACATTTCCTCCAGCACGTGTGGATCAGGCAAAATCGCCGCCATTTTGCGCTCCAGCTCATGCGCTGACAGCCCCAGCTTTTCCCGCGCCTTTGTTTTCGGAACAAGCTCGCCCTCTCTCAACTGCTCCCAATAGCGGTCAAACACAGCCGCAAGCACGGTCAGCGCGATCGCATGCGTCGGCCGCTTCACTTTGGACAAGCCTGCTGTGGCAAACCTGGTCGCAGAGCCGTCTCCTGCCATATTGCGAATGAATTGCAGCTTGCTGTAGCCCTCGTTGCCTTCGCTGAACTCATGTTCTGCCTTTTTGTTGTTCAAAAGCACCAGCTTGCTGACCAGCTCGTAATTTTCCTGCATGCCGCCCTCGATAAACAAGCCTTGCTCCGTCTTGTCACTGAGCAGATAGGCAATCGAGAACAACGGCGCCCGCTCGTGCTCGACGGGCAGCTTGACGAGATCTTCCGTCACAAGCAGACGCGACCGATAGCGGAAATCGCTGCTTTGATAATGGTTCAGCTCTTCCAAAAAGCTGACCGAGAGCGCCGAGGAAAAGCCGAATGCCTCCCCGTTGTTTCGCTCTTGCAACAAAACATACAGATCAGCAGACACGTTTTTGAACAGCTCATTCAAGTAGCTTTTCAGAAGCAATGTCAGCTCGGGCAAAAGAATGGCAGCAGGATCATCGGCCCGGGTCACGACAGCGATATTTACTTGCTGAAAGGCCGAAAACAGCTTGCCCATCTCGGCAACGCGCACGCTCGCCAGCTTCATGAGCTTGTTCAGCTCTACCTTCCCTGCTTCGTCTTGCAAAAAGCGTTCGTGAACGGAGGAACGCATCGTCTTTTTGTCGACATCGGCTTTGGGCAAACGACAACCAAGCACTTGCGGGTGCTCCCACGTCTGCTCCTGATAAGCATGGACGTAGAGAACGCCGCGGCTGTTCTGCCAGTCACGCTCATTGCTCACACAGACAGCTCGCAGCGCCTCCACGCACTTGTCCCCGACGAAGAGGAACAGCACGGGGTTTTGAATGCTCCGCTGTCCGTACCCGCTATCCAGCTGTCTTTGCAAATCTTCCACGTATTGGGTCGCGAACTCGTTAATCAAATCCCTCATGCTTCCTCCTTGCTTATTGCAGCGTTTTGCGCATGTCGTTTACTTTTGCCCAAACTTTTTTGTAGAACTGGTACATCTCTTCGCCATTCACATACTCGTCGCGGTCGTACTCCAGATCGTTTTTCACAGCCTGGAACGCCGTTGCAATCTCGTCCAGCTTATTCAGCAGCTGCTCGGTATTTTCTGCCGTCACAAACGCGTCGCTGCGCTTTGTCGCTTTGCGCTGGAGGGTCGCCATGCTTTTGTGGTCGAGCGCGCGGAATTTTTCATAGATGGCAAATTCCACGTGCTTGTTCACCTTCATCAAGTTGACGAACGGGTCCCACGCTTCCTCTTCTTCGTCCTTGTCGTAGACGTACAAGGCTCCGCGCTTGCAAATCGTGCCTGTGTAGAGCGCCTCGATATAGCGGGTCAAAATCTCTTCCTCGCCCTGGATGGCGTTGACGATCTGCTCCAGCTCCTGGATTTTCGCTTCGATTTCCGCGTATTTGCGGTCTTCTTCTTCCAGCAGGCGAATCAGTTGCGGCGAGCGAATCAAGTTTTCCTTCGCCAGCTCTTTGTTGATGCTGCCGAAAATATCCCGCACCGTTTCTGCCGGAAGGCCGTCTCTCATGAAGCCTTTCAGCTCAGCCAATGCTCGCTTGATCTCGCCGGGACTCAGCTTGGCGTTGCCTCCCTGATGCTTGTCCAGAAAAGCGGCGACGGAGAACGGTTTGGTCACGACGCACTCATAGCGGTTGCTCGTCTTGCTGTCGTCGCCTTTTTCCCGGATGCTGCCGTAGCGCAGTCCGCGGGCAAACAGTTCCCGCACTTTGGCGTTGTAGGCTCTGATCCGGTCGTTTTGATAAGTGTCTCCCCACGATTTTTCCGGAATTGGCGACGGGAGGTACGCCCAGTTGTTCTTTTCGGTCTGCACGAGGTGGCGGCCAATGCCTTCCCGGTCGAGAATCGTGCGCTCATAGCTTTCTTCGTACACTTTCAGCGGCGTGTAGGCAAACAGCGGAACGCCGTTTTTCGTATTCAGCCAGAAAATCCGGTTTTTGACTTCGCTTTCTTTTACCGTGAACCGCGAACCGCTGATGGCTGTGTCCTGGTAGTTGCGGATTCCTTTCAAGATCGACGGTGCTTTCAACGGAACAGACACGAAGCCCCAGGAAGGGAAGTGCATGTTGCCGAGATTGTTGCTCAGGTGGAAGACCGGAATCGCTTCTTCGTCCAGCTTGCTGGCGATTTTGCGCTCCACGATGCGGTCAAGCGTCTCGTCCTGCCCGTATTTGATCACGAGGAACTCTTCCATCGACTTCGTAATCAGCTCGCCGAATTTCTCCGAGAGGAACTCCGAGATCGAGCTGACGATATCCAGCTCCTGTTCTTTTACCCACTTGTCGGAATGGCGGAGCAGCTCGCTCGTGAAGTCGCGGATCAGGTCCTCCGCATCCTTTTGCTCCAAAATGTTCCCGACTACTTTGGCAATGTCCGGCACACTGACGATGTTCCAGTAGTACGTTTTGTTGCCTGTGCGGTCACTCTCTTCCCCGCCGTTGATCAAAATGTCTCCGTTTTGCTCAAAAATCAGGTTGAGCGCGTTCAAAATCTCTGTGAACACGTTGTAAATGCGATTGTTTTCCGCATTCAGCAAACGGTGCAGCTCTTCGTAAAACTCGATCATTTGCTCCAGCTTCTCCTGATCGGCCAAAAGCTGGTACTCGTTAATTTTCGCTTCGATGTAGCTGTTTTTCTTTTTCTCCTTGGAGATAAAGGCGCTTCTCGCATCGCCGAGCTTTTCGTTGGCGTTCTCGCGCGCACCCTCAATCTCCCGCGGGTAGCTTTCCAGCGTCGCTTTCAGGCTCTCCACGTAAGAGAGGATCATTTTCATCAGGCAAAAGCCTTTGTCCGAATGAATCAGGCGGGACGCGTAAAACGGCCCTTGCTGCGGATGCAGGAAAACACGGGTAATCATTTCTCCGAACACGCCGATCATTTCGCCAGGCGTCTGCTTTTTGCATTTGATGTACGCTTCCCGCGCTTTTGCCAGGTAGCCTTGTTCCAGCTCATGATCGATGCTCACGACTTGCTGCGAAATGACGTTGCTGTAGTTCAGCCGTTCGCTGTTCTCATAGCCTGGCAACGGCTCTGGCACCCGCTCTTCGAATTTGCGGGAAATCGAATCGATATCAATGCCGAGCTTGCGGGCGAATTTCTCCGCATCCTCTTGCGTCGGAGCGACCTGGAACATTTTCTCCATCTTTTTGAACAAGCGGTATGCGAGATACGTCGTCATTTCCTCAATCGGCAAAACAGCGGAGGAAGCGCCGATGACGTTGTATTGGTAGTTGGCCGCGTACGATTTTGGCATCTGGTTGATGTTCGTACGGATGTTGCTGATGTAGTCGTGAATCGCAAATTCTTCGCCTGAGCGCTTTTCTTCGCTCGCCATGAAGTTCGTAATGTTCTCGGCGGTGACGTTCATGCAGTAGTCGTAGGCGTTTTCCAGCGCTTTGCCCTCAAGGTTGGTCGCCGAAATCAAGTGGCACAGGTTGAACGGCGGCATCGGCGACTGGACGGTCAGGACACTGCCGTATTGCTGACGGAAACGCTCCTGGCGCTCGTCCGCATTCATCCAGTAATCAAGCTCTTTCAGAGCCGCGTAGCCGTTTTTCATGATGTAGTCGCGCGTGTGCGAGCTAAGGCTTTTGTTCGACAAATTGACGTCCGGCGTAAACAGATAGCCGAGCGTGTTGACCTTGTCTACTCCCGCACTGCCGAAATCCCGCTCCAAAATCCCGCGCACGATGTAGGCGATATCGAGGAAACAGCCGCTGCCCGTTCCGCCGGACAGACCGCTCAACAGGAAGACCGTCAGCTTTTTGTTCGTGCCCTCGCAAAGCATTTTGATTTTTTTCTCGATCGTTTGCACGACTTGCGTGATTTTCGTGAACAGCAGCAATCGTCCTGCCTGGCGCACACCGGACGCACCGCTGATCCCGTCCGTAATCGTCAGCTCCGGCGAGAGCCAGTCCGTGATGTACGGCTCCAGAATGCTGCGGTTTTGCAGCACGCCGCCGATTTCCGGGTTGGACAAAAGCACAAACTCGGTCACCGGATCGAGCCCGATGCCTTTGTACTTTTTGTTGCGGTCGTGCTCGTTCGTCTCAAACGCGATAAATTCGATATTGTCCGGCTTCTCCTTGCGCTTTTTCGAAAGCGCGTCTACCGGCAGCTTGAAGCGTCTGTTCACCTGGTACTTCAAGCGCAGCAGCGCATCGATGCCTGTACCACCCAGACCGATGACGAGCATCGGGTTGTCGATGGTGTCTACACGTATTTTGTCACTGACGATACCGCCGCCAAGCGATACGTCCAATTGTTGGATATGCTCTCTCACTACTGCTTTCATGTTTGATCCACTCCTAGACGATGTAGTCTACAAAAACGGACTTGTTGACATTCGTTAATGAAATTTTGATGCGGTCGTTCTTCTTCAGTTCCTTGCCCCGGCTGACGTCGAGCACGCGCCCTGCCTTTTCGATCCGGCAGGTGGAGCGATTTTCGATGATCAGCGTGTCATTTTTTCCGGGCAAAAAGATGACTTTGTCAGTCTCTGCAAACTCCGGTGCGAGTTGCAGCAGTTGGTGAAGCTTCACTTTTCCTTTGAACGCGCTCAGTTTTTTGTACTGCGGACTGGATTTCTCTCCGGTATCCTCGTCCACGATCTCGATGGCGATCTGTCCCGCGAAGCCTTTGTTGGCCTTGCGCCAGATTGCCCAGGCGTACAAGCCGCCGCCAACCAGCAGGAGAAGAACCCCTGCACCTCCTAGTACGGTCAGCCACGGAAATGGTTTCGACTCAGCGGCTGGGCTGGTCGTAGTCGGCTGCTGTGTCGTTGCTCCCGTGCCTGTCTTTGCTGCATCAATCGCAATCGGCTTCGTCTCGCGATAAAAACTGCTGTCTTCCGCCTTGATTTTCAGTTCGTACGAATGGTCGGCAGGAATGGTGAAGCTTCCTTCAAACCCGCTTCCCGTGTTCTGCAAAGCCTGCTCACTCGTCTTGTTATCTGTCTTGTCCGTCACGATCAACGTAGCCTTCATCGGCTTGTACAAATCCGGGCTGGCAAGCTTTTGGCCGTTGGACTCCAGTGCTGCCTTGATCGGAACAACATCCCCTGCCTTGAAGCTGGTTGCCTTGATTGGCTCCGCCGCAAGCTGCAAGTCGTAGTTGAAGATCAGGTTGATGTCGATTTTTTCCTTTGGCACGCCTTTTACTTGCAGCTTCCAGTCTCCCTGCTGCGGCTTCACCAGCTTGAGCATGGTGTACGCGTTCGACTTGGACAAACGCACTTCATTAGACGGGATCGGCACTTGTTTGCCGCTTGGATCGAACAGCTTCACTTCTACTGCTTTTCCAGACATGATGGAAATGTTTGCTTCCATGACGCTTGCGTTTGGAATGGAAATCGGGACTTCCTGGGTCTGGCCGTTCGCCGTGAAACTTTTCACCGGAACGACTTTCAGCTTCAAATGATTGGCAAAAATTTCACTTAATATTTGCGGGAGCTTGTCCGCTGTGCTTGTTTCGAAAAATTTACCATTCGTCTCTGTAGCAATTTGCTGCAAGGTCGTCCGGTTGAGCTGTCCATCCGCATTCAGCCCGATGGTGTAAATCGGATAGCCCTTCGCTTTTGCCGCTTTCACTGCCTCTTGCAGCTCCTGATCCGATTGGGACTGCGTCCTGCCAGAAGCCTTGTTCAAAAAGTTGTTGCCGTCCGCCAGCAAGACAATGATCGGGGCATTTGCCGGATCATGCCCTGCATCGAGAATTTTCACCGCCTCCGTCACTCCTACGGAAATATCGGTGTACGCTCCTTTTTGCAGACTGTCGATGAACGCTTTGATGTCCTTCTTGTCTTCCTCGGAATTAACTTGAATCAGCGCTTTTTCACGCTCGATTTTGTCGGTATACGAGACGACACCGATTTTGTTCGCCTGAATGGACGTCATGTCGACGAACATTTTCATTGCTTCATTGCTTACCTTGTTTTTGTCGCTTTGTGTCATCGAATTGCTGACATCGACGACCAGTACAGCGTCCATGTTGTTTCCGACGGTTTGCGCGTAGCCGGGATGAGCGCTCCAGATGACTGTGACAAACAGAAACATGAGACACAGCGCGTATCGATACCACATGCCAAAACGTAACTTTTTCATGGGAACCCCTCTTGCATACAGAATTTAAGCACTATTGCAAACGAAGAAAGACTGTGACACTATTACCACTAGATTGAAGAGTAGTGAAAAAGTAGTAGATAATTGCTTGTCCTCCTACTCGTAATACGATACGACGTGATTCTTTGTTACAGATTTCGACACTTTCATGAGGGAGAATTTTTATGTTAACTTACTTTCTTCTCTTTGCCGCTTTTTTGCTGCTGGCAGTGCGCTTTTTCAAGCTGCTGCGACTGAAACGGCGCAATCTCTCGGCAGCCGAAATCGACCAGCATCTGCATCGCTTGTTAAACGAGAAGAGGAATCAGCCATGAAAAAACGAATCGGTGTCCAATTCCGAAAAACCCGCAAAACAAAGCACGCTTTTGAACGAATCCAGGCCTGCAAGCGATGCCATACTTACCACGTGCTGTGGGATACGCACTGCGAGACATGCAGACGAGCGTACACTCCTGTGCGGGAAGTATCTGCTGCCGTGACTCGCCGGTATGTTCAGACACGCTTTTTGCTTCTGGGCTTGTTCGTCTGCCTCGCGATTCTCTGTGCCACGACTCTGACGGAGATCGCCATTGCCATAGGCGTTGGTCTGCTTTTTGTCTGCCTGTTTTTCGTTATCCAAAAAAAGTACGGCTCTTATGAAAAGGACGCTCAGCTGCAAACCTTTTTCAGCCAGGAGGAAGAAGCTCTGAAAAAATCGTTTCTCTACCACCTGGAACAAGTAGGCGCTGACGTCAAAGCAGGACAGATCAAGGAAGCCTACGAAAAAACACGGGAAATCGGCTACTTCGTTGACTCTGATACGATTAAAATTCGCAAAATCATGTTTCTGAACCATTTTGTGCTGCGAAAAGACATGGAGCTTGAGCTGGAAACACTCATCCCATCGACTTATGACAAAGACTTTATGGAATATTTGCGTGAAGTAGTCAAAGTACAGCCATCGCTCGTCAAAAAAGCGGTGCTCGATTATGTCAGGCGCTACAAAGCGCAAATTTTGCTGCTCGAAAACGGCGAGCAACTGATTGGACAAGTGGCTGGTGCGGCGCTGCGGATGAGAGCGTATGTGGAAGAGTATCAAGATTTGATCATCGAGTTTATCGATTATTTGCCGCGTGAGCGACTGCTGCGACTCGCCAAAATGATCAGGGACCATCGCAACGAGAACTGGGAACAATTATACCATTTTGCTAAAAACAGGGTGGATACTCATTTTGCATTTGACCCTGACTTTAAAGGAGTATTGTGAGGGAGCAGCCTTTGATGAAAATATCCTCCTATCAAAAATCGCTCTTTGTCCGAAATGCAGCGCTCGTCCTGTTTTCGCTCGCACTTGTCGCTGTCTGCGTCAAATTGGCGCTCGGCTACAGGCAGATTGCGCTGTACGATCAGGCGAAATCCTTTTATGACGCCAATCAATTGCTTCAAGCCGAGGAAAGCTTTTCCCGTGCCAGCGACATGGCGACGCTATCGTACGGAGACGAAGAGTGGACTGTTGTCTTGACCCGGTTGAGCGCCATGCGCCGTGAACTGGAGGAGCTTCAGCAAAAATTGCAGACGGCCATAATGGGTAAGCAGGACGAGAACGTGCTTGCTGCCTATCGGATTTACCAGACGATGCGGGAAAAGTACAACGGCACGGCAGGCACAGCCTCTGCCTTTTTTCAGCAGTTCACTGCGCAGATCAACCTGGAGAAAAAGTTGGCCGACTACTATCAGCAGGCGCTGCAACAGGCGAAGGCGCAGTCCAAGGAAAATTTGGAGAAGCAAAGCTATCGGGACGAGTCCTTTATCGACACGCTGATCGCCATTCCTGACGAGTATTACGGTGGAAAACAGGCGAAACAGGACGAGCTGCTTGCGCTTTTTGCCGACTATGAAAAAGCGAAGCTGCGTGCTTTGATTGCCAATGCCTCTTTTGACGAAGTAATCACGCGAACAGCGTCGAGCTTGCGCCACTACGCGCAGCAAGGTGTCGATGCAAGCTGGTTGCTTACCCGGTTGGAAAAATACGCGAAGGACGAATTGAGAGAAGCGATTCGCAAGCAAGACCTTGCCGCCTTCGTCGACATGGCTGCGGCGTACCGCAAAATCGGGGATGTCCTCCCCACCGATTCGCCGACGCTCGAAGCGATCAGCAAGCAAGTGGAAGCCTACTTCAAGCAGGCCGAGCAATTGGTCAAAGCGCACAAGTTTCAAAAAGCGATTGAGCTGTATCAGCAACTGAATCCGTTGCAGGATATAAGCAAGCTGGTGAGCGAAGTAGAGAATCGCTGGCTCGATTACGATCCCGGCCACATGCTGGAAGCGAAATATCCAGACAAGCTTTTTACCAAAATCATCTCCGGCACTGAGCTGTGGGGAGCCAAGCTCTACGCTTTCGGACTCGTGGAAGCAGACCAGCGTCTCTATCTGGCAGCGAAAATGCCAAATGACTCCCTGCTCTATCTGGAGCAGCCGCTCGAAGTCGACATGAAATCGGCTACCGCCAAGCTGGCGAGTGAGCTTGGAGCGGAGAAAGCTCCGTTGATTTTCGTGCAATCGGCCGGAAAAGAACGCCCATTTGCCTATGTCGGACTGCTGCCGGAGTTGTCCGCGGAAAAGTTGACACGGGTGTTTTTCGCAGAGGCAGATGATTTCGGCGTGGAAGATCGCGAGCATGTCGTTTTGAAAAATGCGGTCGGCAAAGGCGAGAAAGAATACGCCTTGTTCAAATTGACCAGGGATGGCCTTGAGTATATTTCCAAGCTGGCAGACATGCTCCCGGACAGCACGGACTCCGGGACTAGCGAGCCTGATGATGCTTCGTCGGTCGATCAGGGCGCGAGTGAGGGTGAACAAACGGATAACAGCTCTTCGTCCCAGACCATCCAGGTGTATGCAGGGCCAGGCCAAGAGTATCCGGTCATCGGTCAGGTAGCAAAAGACGCGCCGCCTCAGCCTGTCGAGGAGATGAACGGCTGGTATCGGATTGAGTTTGACGGAAAAGACGGGTGGATTCCCGCCGGAAAGCCTGACTCCGCTCCCTCTCCGTAAGGAAGTGCCAGTGCCTCGCCTATCGAAAAAGAAACAGCTTCCATCGCACGCTCTGTAATGCGGTGGGAGCTTTCTATTTTTTCCGTTGAATCCACAATCAGATTATTCTATAATTGCTCCTTAGTTCTTTGTTCACTTTTGGAAACAGCGAGGAGACCCACCATGTTTGGCATCGTTCATTATGAAGCGTTCTTGCTCACAGCAATCATGTTAAATCTGATCCCCGGCACTGACACGATGTACATTATTTCGCGCAGCATTGCCCAGGGACGACGGGCGGGAATCCAGTCTGTGTTCGGGATATTGACGGGCTCGCTGATCCACACGCTGCTCGCAGCCTTTGGTTTGTCCATGCTTTTGGCGCAGTCGCTTTTGCTTTTTACCATCGTTAAAATTCTCGGTGTCGCCTATCTTGTCTATCTCGGCGTTCGCATGTTCCTGACCAAAGAGCCTCTGTCGATGGATCGTGCCGCCACGCAGCACGCCAACACCGAGAAAGTGTATTGGCAAGGTGTTCTCACCAGTCTGACCAATCCGAAGGTTGCTTTGTTTTTCATTGCCTTCCTTCCGCAGTTTGTCAGTACGTCAGACGCCGGGGCGCTGCCTTTTCTCCTGCTTGGCCTGACTTTTACCGTAACAGGCGGAATCTGGTGCAGCATCATCGCGCTTTTCGCGTCATTTGCCACCGCAAAATTGCGCAGCAATCCGAAGATTTCTGTGGTATTGAACAAGCTCACAGGAGTTGTCTTCATCGGAATGGGATTGAACTTGCTGCGTGCTAAAGCTACTCCGTAAAAGTGAATGTTTTTTGCTAACAAAACCAACTGCCAAGTCGGGCTGGAGCCTTTCTCCGCCCGGCTTTTTTGTGCTGTAGAGAATTTGTATAGGGCGGAAATTTACTATGGGTTCAGGCATTTTTTTCTACTTCCTTGCATGGCGCAAACCGGGCAGCTTTTTTGAACCCGACAACTTTGTACGAAAAGATGCCATCGCTGGAACGGGCTCGCAAACGAGACAGGAAAGGAGTGAGTATGCACACAGGCATGGCTAACGAAGGGGGATAGACAAGTGCGGGTACTCGTTGGCATTGGATTTATCCTCGCAGGCTTGGCTTTTCTTTTCTACCCGCAATGGGAGTTGGAACGGCACGATCAAAAACAAAAACAACTCATCTACGCTTTCGAGCAGATGGGTAGCGTAAGCGAGCATGTACCAGCAGAAAAAACCACTGCGCCAACTGCTCAGACTTCTGCGCCCGCTGCCTTGCTTGCAGGGGCCAAAGGCGTGATCCGGATTCCTAAAATTGACTTGGAAATGATAATTTTTGCAGGCGCAGATTCCCTGGTTCTGAATAAAGGGGCCGGGATGATCGAGCCGGATAAGGAATTTGGAAAAAACAACGTCGGGCTGGCAGGGCATCGCGGAGCAACACGCGGCAAGCAGTTCAATCGGCTGGATGAGCTGGCGCCGAATGATGAAATCGACATTCAAACGAAAACAGCCAACTACCGTTTTGTCATCGTCAAAACGTTTGTCGTCGATCGCACTCAAGTAGAGGTGCTGGACGATCAGGCAGAGCCATTGCTCACCTTGGTCACCTGCACGCCTGTCGGAGCGAAAAACCCGCGGGAGCGATTGATCGTGCAGGCGAAGCTTTCCGCGAAAAGTTGACGATGATGCAACCAACCATCCATGCCGGGCAGCATTGGTTTTCTCTTCTGGCAGTGCTTTTTTAAATGACAGGAGGAGCTTATGCGAAGGAAATCTTGGATAGTTGTTGTGGCCTTCTTGCTCATTGTGCAAAGCCTTTTTGACATGGCAACAACAGCTCATGCGGCATCAAATGGGCAAGTTGCAACCACAGCAGATGATGGAACGGGCACGAATCCGGGGGATGGCTCCGGTGCGAATCCCGGTGACGGCTCTGGTACCAACCCAGGCGACGGCTCTG
>NZ_RHHV01000029.1 GCF_003710905.1 Brevibacillus parabrevis | reverse complement strand
CCCAAAGTGCAAGCTGGTAAGACCCCTCATAGACGATGAGGTTGATAGGTTCGGTGTGGAAGCGCGGTAACGCGTGGAGCTGACGAATACTAATCGGTCGAGGACTTATCCACACATGCTTAGCAATCATGCGTATTCAGTTTTCAGGGAATGAAACGAACCTCTTTGCCCAACAATGGGTAAGGAGGTTTTTGTATTTAAGGGTACGACAGCTTTAGTGCCTATTGGTAACGAGTGAATTTTTTGTCGACAAGTTAGGTCGATCGACCGACAAGTTCCCTCTTGCAGATCGGTCTGGGGGTAGACTAACATGAGAAGGTACCTGATCCAGGCGTTGGAGTAGGCGAGGCAAGGTTATGAAGGAGAATAGGCATGAAAAAAATTCTAATCTTTTCCGCTTCCATCGGTAACGGTCACAATCAGGCAGCGAGAGCAATGCAGGAAAGCCTGGCTGAGAATGGTTGTACATCTATGATCATCGATACGCTGGAATATATCAGTCCCACATTTCACAAGATCTTGCTGGAAAGTTACATGAACTTGTTGAGACTTTCACCCAAAATGTGGGGGAGAATTTACCATAATACCGAAAAAAGCCGCTTTTTTGATATGAACGTCCTGATGAATAAGTTATTGGCAAACAAGTTGAAGAAACTGATTAACAGTGTTCAGCCGGACGCGTTTATTGCGACGCACCCTTTTGCCAGCTGTATGCTGTCCGTACTGAAGGGCAGAAATGACTGGACCGAGCCGATCTATACAATCATTACGGACTATACGATCCACCCGTCATGGATTAATCATCATATCAATTACTACTTCATTGGGCATGAACAGCTGTACTATCTGGTTGATATTTACCGACAAGATCACCAGAAGTTCATTCCCATGGGGATTCCTATTATGCATAAATTCCGCACTCCACTCGACGCCAATGAGATCAGGCAAAAGCTTGGACTTGTACCGGAGCAAAAATGCATTATTCTCTCTGGTGGAGGTCTTGGCCTTGGTTCGATGGAAAAGGTCCTCGATGGGCTGGAAGCGATCAACCTTCCGCTGAAAACGTTTGTGTTGACCGGAACCAACGAGAAGCTGTACAAAAAAGTGACGAACAGAAGCTATCGTCACGAGGTAGTCCCGCTTAAATTTATCAACAATTTTCACGAGTATCTGGAGGTTGCCGATTTAATCGTGACCAAATCTGGCGGACTGACCTCAGCCGAGGTCATGAGCAAACGGGTGCCGATGATTATTTACAACCCGTTGCCTGGACAGGAAGAACGGAACAGCCACTTCCTGTTGAACAACGGCTGTGCTGTACATGCCAATTTGTCGGAGCAGCTCATTTACTTTATCGATGAATTGTTGCACAGTCCATCAAAAGTTGACTATATGCGACGCATGGGACAAAAAATATCAAAGCCGGATGCCGCTCAGCGCATCGCCGAATTTATTTTGGACGACATGAGCATGGTGCAGGCTGAAACAGACTAATGTTCTCGGAAGCACTGACAGGAGGTTGCCTATGAGTATACCGTTTGCTATTTTCTTCGACATGGATGGCACATTGCTGCAAACGGAAAAGTTGTCGACGCCCGCCTTTGTGCGGACGTTTGAACGATTGAGAGAAACAGGCTTGTGGCAAGGCGAGACGCCGAGCGAGGAAGACCTGGTCAATGTACTGGGAATGACCATCGAGCAAGTTTGGCAAAAGCTGTTGCCAGGAGCAAGTGAAGAAGCAGTCCACGCCGCAGATACTTTTTTGTTGGAAAATGAAATTGCCTTGCTGAAGGAAAAAGTGACCGATTTATACCCAGGAGTGAGGTCAACTCTGGAACAGCTTCACGCCCAGGGGATTCCTCTGTTTGTCGCGAGCAACGGGCAAGAGGAGTACATCGAGGCCATATGCCAGGAGTATGGACTAAAACCGCTGTTGACGGATTTGTACTCCGCAGGAAGGTTCCGTACGCGCTCGAAAAATGATCTGGTGGCAAAGCTCCTCTCTGACTATGACATCGCGCACGCGTACATGGTGGGGGATCGTCACTCGGATATCGAGGCCGGGACAGCAAACGGCTTGTTTACAATCGGTTGCGACTTTGGCTTTGCCAAACCGGGAGAGCTGGATGGCGCCGATATGATCATTACAGATTTCCCGCAATTGCTGGATCATTTGCCAGCGATCGACACCAAATCATAGAGCCTGACATAACCATTCCTTTAGGGGAGTGGTTTTTTTCATACTTAGCAACCCGACATTTTCGTAAAAAGAGCGCAACGCTTGTCGCTTATGCCCGACAAAAGGCTCGCCACCTGACTGTTTTGCATGGTTTCAAGCGACCGGATTTTGCCCACACTAGAAAGTGTATGGATCACTTGCAAGGGCGCCATAAACCCATTATAATTAAAGTCAAAGATAGTCAAAGTCAGTAGATGACACATATGGAATAGGAGGCGATGACTTGCGTAACATCTCGGACATCATTGAACAGCACTTGAAAGGCATTTTGACACAAAGTCCTAATGGCTCGGTCGAGATCCAGCGTAGTGAGCTTGCCGACTTATTTCAATGTGTACCGTCGCAAATCAATTACGTCATCAACACGCGATTTACTGTACAAAAAGGGTACATTGTAGAAAGCAAGCGTGGAGGCGGGGGTTACATCCGCATTCGCAAGGTACAGATTGTGAGCAAGGCGCGATTGCAGGAATTGCTGACCGAGGAACTGATTGGAGAAAGCATTTCGCAGAGTGTGGGGAACGCGATTGTGGAAAGGCTGTTCGAAGAAGGACTGGTCAATGTCAGGGAAGCGACCTTGATGAAAATCGCAACCTCACGAAATGTTTTGACTTTGGATGCTGAATTGCGAGATCGTTTGCGGGCAAATATTTTAAAGCAGATGATTGCGGCTATCTTGTTGAAGTAAACGAAGCATGTATGTGTTAGGGGGTAGGATGTAATGAACTGTGAGGAATGCGGAAAACGACCGGCGACACTGCACTTGACGAAAATCGTCAACGGCGAGAAAACCGAATACCATATTTGTGAGCAATGCGCTTCCGAAAAAGGGGACGTCTTTACCGGATTTCACAATTTCAGCATCAACAATCTCCTTTCAGGACTGTTAAAATTTGACCCCATGCAAAAAAACGGACGCGAGCCTGCCACCAGTAAGCCGCTCCGTTGCGAAACTTGCGGACTCACGTATGCCCAGTTCAGCAAAAGCGGCCGCTTCGGTTGCAGCGATTGCTACACCTTCCTGGGCGATCGACTCGATCCGTTGTTCCGCCGTATCCATGGCAATACGCAGCATAGCGGCAAGGTTCCGGAGCGCACAGGCGGACAGTTGAAAATCCGCAAAGAGCTGGAACAACTAAAGCGTGCGTTGCAAAACCATGTCGCCAGTGAAGAGTTTGAAAAAGCGGCAGAGATGCGTGACCGGATACGTGCGCTGGAACAAAAAATCGCTCAATCGTAACAAGGGGAGGTAAGCTGGTCATGTCACAACAGCAGTTTATGCAAAACCCGTGGAGCAATTGGATGAAAGGAGAAGGTCCTGATTCCGATATCGTCATCAGCACACGGCTGCGCATCGCCCGAAACCTGCGCCAGCACCCTTTTCCGTTACTGGCGACAGACTCGCAAGGGGAAGAAGTCGTCAGAAAGGTGACGGAAGTGAGCGAATCGGAGGCCATGCGCAAGCTCCAGCAGCTTCAAGTCCTCAACATGGACCAGATCAACCCGTTGGAAAAGCGGGTGCTGGTGGAGAAGCATCTGATTAGCCCTCACTTGGCGGAGGAATCGCGAAAAGGTGCTGTGCTGTTGAGTCCTGACGAGTCGGTCAGCATCATGGTAAACGAAGAGGATCATATTCGAATCCAGGTGCTGCTGCCGGGGTTTCGCCTGAACGAAGCATGGGAAATAGGAACAAAAATAGATGATGTTTTCGAGAAAAATTTAAACTTCGCGTTCGACGAGACGAGAGGCTACCTTACAAGCTGTCCGACCAACGTCGGCACAGGCATCCGGGCTTCCGTCATGCTGCATCTGCCAGCACTGGTGATGACGCAGCAAATCAGCAGAATTTTGCAGGCCATCAATCAGGTTGGCCTCGTCGTTAGAGGAATTTACGGGGAAGGCAGCGAAGCACTAGGAAACCTGTTTCAGCTGTCCAACCAAGTCACGCTCGGGATGTCGGAAAGCGATATTCTCTCCAACCTGTATGGCGTAGCCAGACAAATTATCGAGCAAGAACGCGTTGCCCGTACTTATTTGCTGGAGCATACACGCATATCTTTGGAAGACCGCATCTTCCGTTCCTACGGCATCTTGATGTATGCACGCACTGTGGAGTCCAAGGAAGCAGCTCAACGCCTCTCCGATGTGCGCCTTGGCATTGACCTGGGCATTATCTCGGGAGTATCGCCACTGGTGATGAACGAGCTGTTGGTAACAACCCAGCCTGGCTTCTTGCAGCAGCATGCAGGGCAAAAGTTGACGCCAGACCAGCGGGACGAGAGAAGGGCTCGGCTGATTCGGGAGAGGCTCAGTACGACGGGCTCAGCTTGATTGTTTCTCAGACATAAGGCATCACAGCAGTTAACCTATAGAGAAAAAACATGGTTACACGGAGGTGTACGATATGATGTTTGGACGTTTTACAGAACGAGCACAAAAGGTACTGGCGCTTGCCCTGGAAGAGGCGGTGCGTCTCGGCCACAAGGATATTGGGACTGAGCATGTACTGCTGGGACTGATTCGGGAAGGCGAGGGTATTGCTGCCAAGGCATTGCAATCGCTCGGGCTTGGTCTCGATAAAATCCAGAGCGAAGTGGAGTCGTTGATCGGACGGGGAACAGAGCAGTCCGGTAGTAATTACACCCCAAACTATACACCTCGTGCGAAAAAAGTAATTGAACTGTCCATGGATGAAGCGCGCAAGCTCGGCCATACTTACGTAGGAACAGAGCACATTTTGCTCGGCCTGATCCGCGAAGGCGAAGGCATCGCTGCGAGAATCATGAACAACTTGGGAGTCAGTCTGAACAAGGCGCGCCAGCAGGTGCTGCAATTGCTGGGAAGCTCCGAAATGATGGCGTCGCATCAGCCTTCCGGCGGCAATCCGGCAGCGAATACGCCTACTCTGGACGGTCTGGCACGGGACTTGACTGCGATTGCACGCGATGGCGGGCTCGATCCTGTCATTGGCCGCCAAAAAGAAATCGAGCGTGTGATTCAGGTACTTAGCAGACGCACCAAGAACAACCCTGTCTTGATCGGGGAGCCTGGTGTGGGGAAAACGGCCATTGCAGAAGGTCTGGCTCAAAAAATCGTGAACAACGAGATTCCCGAAACTCTCCGCGACAAGCGCGTCATGACGCTGGATATGGGAACAGTAGTGGCGGGAACCAAATATCGCGGTGAGTTTGAAGACCGCCTGAAAAAAATCATGGACGAAATTCGCCAGGCAGGAAACATCATCCTGTTTATCGATGAGCTGCACACGCTGATCGGGGCTGGCGGAGCGGAAGGCGCAATCGACGCTTCCAACATCCTCAAGCCGGCGCTGGCTCGCGGTGAACTCCAGTGCGTAGGGGCAACCACCCTGGACGAATACCGCAAGTACATCGAAAAAGACGCCGCGCTGGAGCGTCGCTTCCAACCGATTCAGGTGGATGAGCCGACTGCCGAGGACGCGATTCGCATCCTGCACGGCTTGCGCGACCGTTACGAAGCCCACCACCGTGTGAAAATTACCGACGAAGCTATCGAGCAGGCAGTGAAGCTGTCTGACCGTTATATTACCGATCGTTTCCTCCCTGACAAAGCAATCGACCTCGTCGATGAGGCGGCTTCCAAAGTGCGCTTGCAATCGTTCACCGTCCCGCCTAACCTCAAGGAGCTGGAAGGGCGTCTGGAAGAAGTGCGCAAGGAAAAAGACGCTGCCGTGCAATCGCAGGAGTTTGAAGAGGCAGCTGCACTCCGTGATCAGGAGCAGAAGCTGCGCGAGGAACTCGACAAAACGAAAAAAGACTGGAAAGAGCGTCAAGGCCAGTTGAACATGGAAGTAACTCCTGAGGACATCGCCACTGTGGTAGCCAGCTGGACTGGTATTCCGGTGTTGAAGCTGAAGGAAGAAGAAACAGAGCGCCTGTTGAAAATGGAAGATATTTTGCACGACCGTGTTATCGGCCAGGACGAAGCGGTCAAATCGATTTCCCGAGCGATCCGCCGTGCCCGCGCTGGCTTGAAGGACCCGAAACGTCCAATCGGTTCGTTTATTTTCCTCGGCCCTACAGGTGTAGGGAAAACCGAACTCGCTCGCGCTGTAGCTGAGACACTGTTTGGAGATGAAGACGCCATGATCCGCGTCGACATGTCCGAGTACATGGAAAAACACTCTACAGCACGTCTCGTAGGGGCTCCTCCAGGGTATGTAGGCTTTGACGAAGGCGGTCAGCTGACGGAAAAAGTGCGGCGCAAGCCTTACTCGGTCATCCTGCTGGATGAGATCGAAAAAGCGCACCCGGATGTATTCAACATTTTGCTCCAGGTGCTGGATGACGGCCGATTGACTGATTCCAAAGGACGCACAGTAGACTTCCGCAACACCGTCGTGATCATGACCTCCAACGTAGGTGCAAGCATGATCAAGAAAAATACGACACTCGGTTTCACTACCAACGACACCGAGAAGAAATATCAGGATATGAAAGACAAAGTCATGGATGAGCTGAAAAAGAGCTTCCGCCCTGAATTTCTGAACCGTATTGATGAAGTGATCGTGTTCCACTCCCTGGAGCAGGAGCACATCGAGCAAATCGTGTCCTTGATGACCGACGAGCTGCGCAAGCGTTTGAAAGAGCAGAGCATCGACTTCCAACTGACCGAGGAAGCCAAAAAGCTGCTGGCAAAAGAGGGCTTCGACCCGGCATACGGTGCGCGTCCGTTGCGTCGTGCCATCCAGCGCCATATCGAAGACAATTTGTCGGAAGAACTGCTCAAAGGCAACATCAGCAAAGGCGATACGGTCAACATCGAAGCCGAAGATGGCAAGCTGGTTGTCAAGCGACTGGAAAAAACTAAATCGTAAGCACAAAATAGCAGAGAATGCCTCCTGTTCTGGGAGGTATTCTTTTTTTCAATGCGTAACTATGATAAAAGTAGAAAAGAAATTCCAAGTGAGGGTGCGATTATGTCAAAGTATAAAACGAAATACGCGTGTCAAGAATGTGGCTATGAATCGCCTAAGTGGATGGGAAAATGCCCTGGCTGCGGCAGTTGGAACACGTTGGTCGAGGAAGTGACAGTGAAAGCAGCCCCTCGTCATGAAGGAATCAGCGGCGGTACGCGTCAGGCGGCTATTCCTTTGACGCAGGTCGCCAGTGCAGAAGAACCGCGCATGGACACGACGATCGGAGAGTTGAACCGTGTTCTCGGCGGCGGGCTGGTACCAGGCTCCCTTATACTGGTCGGCGGCGATCCGGGTATCGGGAAATCTACATTGCTGTTGCAGACCTCTTTTGCCTTGGCTCATAAAGGGGCCAAAGTGCTGTACGTATCAGGCGAGGAGTCGGCAAAACAAATCAAGCTTCGCGCTGATCGCCTGCATATGCAAACCCCCCCGATGTTTGTGTTGGCAGAAAATGATTTGGATTTGATCGAGCAGCATATTAATCAAGTAGACCCTCACGTATTGATCATTGACTCGATCCAGACAGTCTTCCATCCTACGGTTCAATCCGCAGCCGGAAGTGTCGCACAGGTGCGTGAGGCTACCGCTCAACTGATGCGCATCGCCAAAGGCAAAGGGATCGGAACCTTTATTGTCGGCCACGTGACCAAAGAAGGTTCGATTGCAGGTCCGCGCATGCTTGAGCATATGGTGGACGCGGTCCTTTATTTTGAGGGCGAGCGCCACAATACGTTCCGAATCCTGCGTGCTGTCAAAAATCGATTCGGTTCGACAAACGAGATCGGCATTTTCGAGATGAAAGATCGCGGTCTGGAAGAGGTGGCAAACCCTTCGGAAATTTTTCTGGCCGAACGTCCTTTTGGCGTGGCAGGCTCCACCGTCGTAGCGAGCATGGAGGGCACTCGTCCCGTCCTGGTCGAGCTTCAGGCACTCGTAGCCCCAACCAGCTTCGTTACGCCGCGCAGAATGGCTACAGGCGTCGACCATCAGCGTGTGGCGATGATCATGGCTGTTTTGGAAAAGCGCATGGGGATGATGCTGCAAAATCAGGACGCGTATGTCAATGTCGCAGGGGGCGTCCGCTTGGATGAGCCTGCTGTCGACTTGGCGATCGCGGTCAGCATTGCCAGCAGCTTCCGCGACCACGCCACGAATCCGCATGACGTGGTGATCGGGGAAATCGGTCTGACGGGAGAGGTGCGTGGCGTATCGCGCATCGAACAGCGCGTGCGGGAAGCGCATAAGCTCGGCTTCAAACGCGTAATCATCCCGGAGAAAAATATTCGCGGCCTGGATGCTCCTGACGATATTCAGGTGATCGGGGTCAGCAATATCGCAGATGCTTTGAACGAGGTGATAAGGAGGTAAGGGCGGGATATGCAGGAGAACACCAAAAGAACTCCGCTGTTCGGCGATGTGCTTCGTTTGGTCGCACCCGGAACGCAGCTTCGTGAAGGGCTGGAAAATGTTTTGCGCGCAAAAACCGGCGGCCTGATCGTCGTCGGTTACGGACCGGAAATGAAGCAAATCGTCGATGGCGGTTTTTCCATCAATTGCGATTTTTCTCCTGCCCATTTGTATGAATTGGCGAAGATGGATGGGGCGATTATAGTAAGTGAAGACGCCAAGCGAATTTTGTACGCCAATACGCAACTGTTCCCGCCGGCATCCATCCATACCAGCGAGACAGGGACGCGACATCGGACGGCGCAACGAACGGCCATCCACACCAACTACCTGGTCATCGCCATATCGCAACGACGCAATGTCATCACGTTGTATCAAGGGAATTTCCGCTATGTGCTGAATGAAATCAGCGTCATTTTAGCCAAGGCCAATCAGGCTGTGTCCACCCTGGAAAAATACAAGGCCGTGCTGGATCAGACGATGACCAACCTGGGCGCTCTGGAATTTGAGGAACTGGTCACCCTGCATGAAGTTGCTTCTGTGCTGCAGCGGATCGAGATGGTGCTTCGGATCAAGACGGAAGTTTCCAAGTACATATGTGAACTTGGTGTCGAAGGCAGACTTGTCAGCATGCAATTGGAGGAGCTTGTGTCGAATATTGGCGAAGAAGCGCACATGCTTATTCGCGATTACGCCAAAGATTCGTCTTACGCTCCTGAGCTTGTACTGGGCGAAATGAAAAAGCTAAGCTCGGAGGAAGTGCTGGAGTTGGGGTCTTTCCTGCGCGTTCTCGGATTTTCGGCAAGCGCCAGCATGCTGGAGGAGTCGGTGTCGCCCAGGGGCTACAGAATTTTGTACAAAATCCCCAGATTGCCAATTTCTATCATCACAAACCTCGTCGCACATTTCCATTATTTGCCCAGAATTATGATGGCAACGATTCAGGAATTAGACGAAGTAGAGGGGATTGGAGAGGTGCGGGCCAGGGCGATCAAAGAGGGTCTGAAACGGATTCAGGAACAAGTGTTCATTGACAGGCACATTTAAAGTAGAATAGGATAAAGGCATTATTTGTTATTCAACATTTGCCCAGGGGACTTGAAAGCGAAAGTCAGCTTGACAGGATACACTGTCTCCTCATGCAAAAGAAATCAGGAGGTAGTCTATGTTCGTGAAATCGTTGCCGAACATGCTAACCGTAAGCAACTTGTTTCTGGGAGTCTTGGCAATTATTCTTGCGTTTCGAGGAGATCATTACGTCGATTATGCGGCGATCACGGTGATCATCGGCATGCTGGCCGACGGGTTGGATGGACGCGTCGCTCGTATGTTGAATGCGCAAAGTGAGTTTGGAAAGGAACTCGATTCGCTTTCTGACGTCATTACGTTTGGGATAGCTCCGGCTTTCATCATGTATGTTGTTGTCCTTCAGCACTTCGATCTGCTGGGGATTCTCATTACGGCCATCTTCCCGATCTGTGGGGCGCTCCGTCTGGCGAGATTCAACGTCCAGGCCGGGGTTCCGGGATATTTCATCGGATTGCCAATCACAGCTGCCGGTGGTGTGCTGGCGACTCTTGCGCTTTATCACCAGGTTTTCAACCCGGTACTGCTTGCAGTGAGCATGCTGCTCCTCGCCTTCCTCATGGTATCGAAGGTCAAGTATCCCAACTTCAAAAAGGTCGGGATTCCAAAATCCGCTTACTGGATTACGCCCATTATTATCGCCATCGTCGTCGTTGTTGCGATCAAGTATCCGCAACAGTTTCCGAAGATCGTCTTCTTGCCGCTTGCCTTTTACGCCCTGTACGGAATAAAAAAAAACGTTGACTTTCTCGTCAAAAAATTACGCAAGCGGAAAAACAAAGAAGAAGAATCTGTGCCATTTGAATAAGCCAGACAATGAAAAAACCCGCACTTCGATGTGCGGGTTTTTCGTTTTTGTATGCAACTTTTCGTAGGGTTCATTCGTAATACGAGTGTGGGGTTAAGAAAGATTGAACACGCCCAGGGTATTCAGCCGGTTTGCCTCTTTTTGCAGGACGTCTTCCAGCTTGATGTCTGTGATGTTGCACAAGGCGGTCAGGTAAAAAAGATTTTTGCCAAGCTCTGCTGTGACTACATCGCGACAATGCTCGCATAGTGGGCCGTTAAAGTGAGTGTCCAGGTGGGACTTGTTCTCCTCCAGGTTTTTGCTGGAATCGTAACTTTGCTTTTTGGCTACCACTTCAACACAACCGCATTCGGTGATGGCTTTGGTCAGGGAGCGATTGATGCGAGATGCCGTCTCCTGAACTTTGGACATGACGTCCAGTACGCTTCGATGTCGGATCAAAAGCTCTGATACTTGCGTTTGAAAGTCGTCTACATTTCGTTTGTCCATATCAATTCACCTCTGCTTTAGGCTGATCGTATCGTCACAATTTTCGCTCATTGTGTTACTGCCATTATAAGAAGGGAGTCTGGTCGCTGTCAATTTGCCCGAGAAGGAAACAGGTGTTTGAGGTTGACGGGAAAATGACAACTATGTTAAAATTTTTGGCTATTTGACATGGTAAAATCATTTTTGCTATAGTGAGGGAAAGCGACAATGAAGCAATTTCGCTATTTGGAAAGTTACAGGGTTTTACTCAAAGGCTTCTGTCTATATTAATAAAAGGAGGTGAAGGCATGGTACGCCGCATAGGAAAAATCTTTTTTGTCTTGGTTGGCGGTGGCTTGGGCTACCAATACGGTGCCGAACTGTTTTCGCTGCTTAACCCGCTTTTGAATTTTGGAGTAGTTGGTGGAGCGCAATATATTGGGGCGGTACTTGGTGCCATTCTGTTCTTCTTTTTAGCTAATTGGCTTTTGGACTACGTCTTGAAAGTAGTTCGCTGGGGAGAAGAGACTCTCGTCAAAATGCCGATTGTTGACGTGATGTTCGGAGCGATGGGGTTGATTAGTGGTCTTATTGTTGCCTTTTTATTATTCCTGCCCATCAGTAAAATTCCGTTTCCGGTAATAGGTGATCTGTTGCCGCTGGTTGTTTCCGGGTTGCTTGGCTATCTGGGCTTTCAGGTAGGATTTCGCAAGCGGGACGAGATTATGTCGGTTTTCTCGATTGGACGCAAGGATAAGAAAAAGGAACAGGCTGCAACAGCAACAAATGTCGAGCACAAAATTTTGGACACGAGCGTCATTATTGACGGACGCATTGCAGATATTTGCCGTACGGGCTTTTTGGAGGGCGTACTGGTCATTCCGGGCTTTGTCCTGGAGGAACTGCAACACATTGCCGATTCTTCTGATGTACTGAAACGAAATCGCGGCCGTCGAGGCTTGGATATTCTCAACAAGATTCAGAAGGAAATGAAGGTCAAGGTTCAAATCTGGGAAGGCGACTTTGAAGAAGTATCCGAAGTGGACAGCAAGCTGATCAAGCTGGCGAAGGTCATGAACGGGAAAGTCGTCACCAACGATTTCAACCTGAACAAAGTATGCGAATTGCAAGGCGTGGCTGTATTGAACATCAACGATTTGGCGAATGCCGTGAAGCCTGTCGTCTTGCCAGGGGAAGAAATGAACGTGCAGGTCATCAAGGATGGAAAAGAGCACGGTCAGGGCGTCGCGTATCTCGATGACGGCACGATGATCGTCGTGGAAGGCGGACGCGAATACATTGGCAACGACGTGGATGTACTGGTCACCAGTGTACTGCAAACGTCTGCGGGACGAATGATTTTCGCGAAGCCGAAGCTCTTGGAAAGAGCACTGTAAGAAGAGACGAGAAGCACAAGACGGGAGAGAATGAAAAAGTGAGTACGGGTGTCGTGATCGTTGCTGCCGGTTCGGGGAAAAGAATGGGCGGCCACCGGAACAAACTATGGTTGCCGCTTGCCGGAGAACCGATTTTGGCTCACACAGTTCGCCTTTTCGCCTCGCATCAGGACATCGACCAGATCGTACTGGTAGTGAGCGAGCCGGACTACGCTGACGTGCTGGCCTTGCTCAAGGCCGAAAACTTGCCAGTAACGGTCGCCTTGGGCGGCAATGAGCGGCAGGACAGCGTCAGAAACGGTTTGGCTGCCTTGGCAACCTCCTGTACCTACGTGCTTGTTCACGATGCGGCAAGGCCATTCGTTACCAAGCAGCAGATCAGTGACATGATCAGACAGGTGCAGCGCGATCAGGCTACGATCATGGCTGTACCTGTCAAAGATACGATAAAAGTGGTGGGGGCATCAGGCTTTGTGGAAGATACCCCGGCACGGGAAAGCTTGTGGGCGGTTCAAACCCCACAAGCTTTTCGTATGTCTTTGCTGCAAGAAGCGCATGAGGCAGCCAAAAAGGCGGGCAAGCTCGGTACGGATGATGCCATGCTGGTCGAATGGCTCGGCCATCCGGTTTCAGTGATGCAGGGAAGCTATGAGAATATCAAGATCACTACGCCGGATGACTTGTGGCTGGGTGAAGAGATTATGCGAAAGCGAAGGGGAGAGTAATTCATGCGTATTGGACAAGGATTTGACGTGCATCAACTGGTAGAAGGCCGTCCGTGCATTATCGGCGGCATCACCATTCCGTACGAAAAGGGGCTGCTCGGCCATTCTGACGCCGATGTGCTGCTTCACGCGATCAGTGACGCGATTCTCGGTGCGATTGGCGAAGGCGATATCGGCCGCCATTTCCCTGATACAGATCCTGCGTTCAAAGGAGCGGACAGTGTCGTGTTGCTTGAGCATGTGTGGAAGCTGGCAAAAGAGCGCGGCTATCGCCTGGGCAACGTCGATGCGACTATCATCGCGCAAGCTCCCAAAATGGCACCTTACATACCGCAAATGTGCGAAGTCATCGCTCGTGTACTGGAGGCAGAAGATGCTTCCCAGGTTAACGTGAAGGCGACAACATCGGAAAAGCTCGGTTTTACAGGCAGAGGAGAAGGAATCGCGGCCCAGGCTGTATGCTTGCTTGTCAAGTAAAGGGGCAAGGTGTAACATAAAGCCTTAGAAACGTATTCATGAAAGATCATAGCCTTTTACATTCACAAGGATGGTGCTATCAATGGCGAAAGAAATCCGCACGCGTTATGCGCCGAGTCCTACGGGGCATTTGCACATCGGCGGTGCGCGCACAGCGCTTTTTAACTATCTGTTTGCCAAACATCACGGCGGTTCGTTTATTGTCCGGATCGAGGATACAGACCAAACGCGCAATAAAGAAAATGCCGATGAAGAGCAAATGAAAAACTTGAAGTGGCTCGGAGTCGAATGGGAAGAAGGCACGGATGTGGGCGGCCCTTATGGCCCGTACCGCCAAACCGAGAGATTGGATATTTACCGCCAATATATCGATCAACTGCTTGCGGAAGGCAAGGCTTACTACTGTTACGCGACGAAGGAAGAGCTGGATGCAGAGCGCGAAGAGCAACTGGCGCGCGGGGAGACTCCGCGGATTTTGGAGAAGCATCGCCATGTGACGGAAGAACAGCGCGCGCAGTATGAAGCGGAAGGCCGCGTGCCGTCCATTCATTTCCTTGTGCCGGACAACCGCGAATACGTAGTAAACGACCTGATCCGCGGACAGGTGATATTCAACTCGAACGAAATGGGAGACTTCGTCATCTGTCGTCCTGACGGAATCCCTACCTATAACTTCGCTGTCGTAATCGACGACTACCTGATGAAAATCAGCCACGTCATTCGCGGCGAAGAGCATTTGTCCAACACGCCTCGACAACTGATGATCTACGAAGCTTTCGGTTGGGAAGCTCCTGACTTTGCTCACTTGGCGCTGATTCTCAATCAGGACGGCAAGAAGATGTCCAAGCGTGATGAGAGCATTTTGCAGTTCATCGAGCAATATCGCGATCTCGGCTTCTTGCCGGAGGCGATTGTGAACTTCCTCGTCCTGTTGGGCTGGTCGCCAGGCGGCGAAGAGGAAATTTTCCTCATCGATGATTTGGTCAAGCTGTTCTCCATGGAGCGCGTGAGCAAGTCGCCGGCTGTATTCGACGCAACCAAGATGAACTGGATGAACAACTACTACCTGAAGCGTCAACCGCTCGATCTGATTACAGATATGTGCGTGCCGCACCTGCAAAAAGCGGGCTTCATCGAAGAGACGCTGTCTGACGCCAAACGGGAATGGGTACGCAGCATTGTCGCCCTGTACCAGGAGCAAATGTCCTACTGTGCACAAATCGTTCCGCTGGCTGCTCTTTTCTTCCTGGACGAAGTGGTGTACGATGAAGAAGCGACAATGGTGCTGAAAGAACCGCAGCTTCCGGAAGTCCTCGCTTCTTTTGTGAAACACCTGTCAGCCCAAGATGCATATAATGTGGATGTCATCAAAGCGGCGTTGAAGGAAGTGCAAAAGGAAACAGGCCACAAAGGAAAGGCGCTGTTCATGCCTGTACGCGTTGGCACAACAGGTCAGGCGCATGGCCGCGATTTGGCTGAGACTTTATTCCTGCTCGGACGTGACAAAGTATTGGCGCGCGCGCAGCGTGTGATTGAAAACGGAAAATAGCCTGTAACAAGGCACATGATATAAAACGAATGCGACGATCAGGAGAAGTACGTCAGGTTACACGTTTACAGAGAGGATGGTGGGGTGAGAACCATCCAGCGTGCCCTGTTCGGAAATGCGCCTGTGAGCAGTGAGCTGAACATGTCGGACTCTTCGGACGACACCAGTAGGTGACATCGGTTCCCGCCGTTATCGGGATGTAGAGCGAGATCGTTTGTCTGGCCGTTTTTAGCCAGAGGCCACAGCGATCTAAGCAGAGTGGAACCGCGGTATAACCCGTCTCTGTCCCTTCGTGTTGATGAAGGGGTAGGGGCGTTTTTTATTTTTCCGACCTTAGATCTAGCAGAAAATCCAGGCAGGAGGTGCCACCCAACTATGTTCGCACAGATGAAAGATGACATTCAGGCTGTATTTGAAAGAGACCCGGCAGCACGCAGTGCATTGGAAGTTGTCATGACCTATTCAGGTTTGCACGCCATTTGGGGGCACCGGATTGCTCACAAGCTCTGGAAGGCCGAGTGGTGTACACTCGCGCGGATTGTTTCGCAGGTCGCTCGCTTTTTCACAGGGATCGAAATTCACCCAGGCGCACGCATTGGCCGCGGATTGTTTATCGATCACGGTATGGGCGTGGTCATCGGGGAAACATGCGAAATCGGCGACAATGTTACGATCTACCAAGGTGTCACGCTCGGAGGAACCGGCAAGGAAAAAGGCAAGCGCCATCCCACCATCGGCAACGATGTGATTATCGCGACGGGTGCAAAAGTTTTGGGGTCTTTCAAAATTGGCGATAATTCAAAGATAGGGGCTGGCGCAGTCGTTTTGCAGGAAGTGCCGCCCAATTCGACCGTAGTAGGAATCAAGGCGCGCATCGTCATTCAGGATGGCAAACGCGTCAAACACGATCTGGACCACGTCAACATGCCTGACCCGGTTGCAGACACGATTCGTCTCATGCAAAAGGAAATTGATCATTTGCGCAAAGAATTGGATCTTTTGAGGGAGGATAAAAAGAACCATGGGCATTCAGCTGACTAACACAATGACACGCCGAAAGGAACCGTTCGTTCCTTTGGAGCCGGGCAAGGTGAAAATGTACGTGTGCGGCCCGACCGTGTACAATTACATTCACATCGGAAATGCTCGTCCGGCTATTGTTTTCGACACGCTTCGCCGTTATTTGAAGTATCGCGGTTATGAAGTGACTTTTGTACAAAATATCACGGATGTGGACGACAAGCTGATTCGGGTGGCGAACGAGGAAGGAACGACCGTCAAGGAAGTGGCTGACCGTTACACAGATGGATACAACCAAGACCTCGGCACATTGAATGTTCTGCCGCCTGACATTCAGCCGCGCGTGATGCAAACGATCCCGGAAATCATTTCGTTTGTCGAAGGGCTGATCGAAAAAGGCTATGCGTACGAGAGTGAGGGAGACGTGTACTTCCGCACCGGACGTTTTCAGGAATACGGAAAACTTTCTCACCAGCCGCTGGACGATTTGCAGGCAGGCGCTCGCGTCGAGATCAACGAGAAAAAGGAACATCCGCTCGACTTCGTGCTCTGGAAAGCTGCCAAGCCAGGAGAAGTTACGTGGAGCAGCCCGTGGGGAGACGGCAGACCAGGCTGGCACATCGAATGCTCGGCTATGGCGCTGAAGTTCTTGGGCGAGGAAATTGACATCCACGCGGGTGGAACCGATCTTGTGTTCCCGCACCATGAAAATGAGATTGCCCAATCCGAATGCTTTACCGGAAAAGTGTTTGCCCGCTACTGGCTGCACAACGGGATGCTCAACATCGACAACGAAAAAATGTCCAAATCCCTCGGCAATTTTTTGCTTGCCCGCGATCTGGTAGGGAAGTTCGGAGGCCAGCTGATCCGCTTTTTCATGCTCCAGGGGCACTACCGCAACCCGATCAATTTCAGCTACGAATTGCTTGAACAAGCGGCGAACGGCCTTGATCGCATCAAAACAGCGTATACAAACCTCTCCCACCGTCTGGATACGGCAAGGGAAGAAGAGCCGAACGGACAATCCGGGGAGCAGGCGCGTATCATTTCGGAATTGCGGGATCGGTTCATCGCCGAAATGGACGACGACATCAATACAGCGAACGCGATCACTGTCATTTTCGATGTGGTGAAGGAAGCGAACCTGTACTTGCGCCATCAAAATGTAGGGGCGGCCGAGGTGCGCGCTTACATGGAGCTGATCGTGGAGTTGACAGAGGTTCTTGGGCTGATCGTTGCAGAAGAGCAAGAGCTGTTGGACAGCGAGATTGACGCATTGATCGCAGAGCGCACAGAGGCGCGCAAAGCGAAAAACTTTGCCCGTTCTGACGAAATTCGCGATTTGCTCGCGGCAAAAGGAATCGTGCTTGAGGACACGCCACAAGGTGTTCGCTGGCGCCGAAAATAAGGGGCCGAAGAAACAAGATGCAAAAAGAAGAATTGACCCGAGATCCCAACCTGACAAATCCACTCGTGCTCGCCTTTCTGGGCGATGCTACCTATGCGCATTGCGTGCGGTACCATCTGATCGCCAAGGGGCTGGTTAAACCTAACCAGCTCCACAAGGCGGCCAATCGTTACGTGTCAGCCAAGGCACAGGCCAATGTGCTGCTTACGCTGATGCCGACATTGCCGGAGGATGAGTTGAATGTGGTGAAGCGGGGACGGAATGCGAAGTCTGGTTCTACCGCCAAAAATGCCGACATTATCGACTATCGGCATGCCACGGCCTTTGAAGCGCTGATTGGCTACTTGTATTTGTGCGGAAAAGAAGAGCGGATCGCAGAAATTGTGCAACAGGCGTTTGCTATTGTGGAAGGAGAGTAAGGCATGAGTGAAGAGTGGATTTTGGGGAAAAACCCCGTCATTGAAGCGCTGCGGTCCGGGCGCACTATCAATAAAATCTGGGTTGCGGAAGGGACCAACAAAAATCTGATGGCACCCGTTTTTGCTTTGGCAAAAGAGAACGGGGTCATCGTGACGACAGCCAACCGCAAAAAGCTGGATCAGCTCGTATCGACGGACAACCACCAGGGAGTTGTGGCATCGGTAGCTGCTTATGATTATGTGGAAGTGGACGATATTTTGAAACGGGCAGAGGAAAAAGGCGAGCAGCCGTTTATTTTGCTGCTGGACGAGCTGGAGGACCCGCATAACCTCGGCTCGATCATGCGTACGGCGGATGCTGTGGGAGCGCATGGAGTAGTCATTCCGAAGCGCAGATCGGTCAGCCTGACCGCAACAGTGGCAAAAGCTTCTGCCGGAGCAATCAATTACGTGCCGGTTGCGCGCGTCACCAATCTCGTGCGCACGATGGAGGAATTGAAAGAACGGGGAGTCTGGATTGCAGGAACAGACGCGAGTGCCAAGCAGGACTTCCGCCAGGGCGATTACACGATGCCGCTCGCAATCGTCATCGGCAGCGAAGGAAAAGGGATGAGTCGCCTCGTACGGGAAAACTGTGATTTCCTTTACAGCCTTCCGATGGCGGGAAATGTGACCTCTCTGAACGCTTCTGTAGCTGCTGCTTTGTTGATGTATGAAGTATATCGCTCCAGGAGTCCACTTCCGACGCGGGTGAAGTAAAATGGCAAAAAGAAAAGCCAAGCAGCTGTTGATCGTAGACGGCTACAATATCATCGGTGCCTGGCCAGAGCTGCGCGTTTTGAAGGATCAGGAACGGATGGCTGAGGCGCGCGATCTGTTAATCTCCCAAATGGCAGAGTACCAAAGCTATACCGGGACAAAAGTGATTATCGTGTTCGACGCGTACAACGTCCCGGGTATCGGTCGGCAGATGGAAGACTTTCTGGTTGAAATTTATTTCACGAAGAAAAAGGAGACGGCTGACGAGAAAATTGAACAGCTTGTCTCCGAATTTAACCAAAAAAATCGACAAATTTATGTAGCGACTTCTGACTACACATCCCAACGTGTTATTTTTGGACAGGGAGCCTTGCGCAAATCCGCGAGGGAGTTATTGCTGGACATGGAAAACGCAGGCAAGGAAATCAAGCAACAGGTTCAAAAAACGCATGAAGAACGCTTCTCCAAACGGGTTGTGCTGAATGACGAAATAGCGAAAATATTCGAAAAATGGAGAAGGGAATAACTTGGATTCGGTTGACGCTTTTTTATGGCATCATGTATAATAGCGTCATCTATGGAGAAACCGGTTGGCGGAGGGATCATTTGTGAGCGTTGACCTCAAGGAGTTAAAACATGCCCAATATGAACTAATGACCGACGAAGAAGTAGTCGACCTGGTTCGCGATAATGATGCCGAAGCTCTGGAGTATTTGATCAACAAATACAAGAACTTTGTGCGTGCCAAAGCGAGATCCTATTTTCTTATTGGGGCTGACCGCGAAGACATTGTACAAGAAGGCATGATTGGTCTGTACAAGTCCATTCGCGACTTCAGAGGCGACAAGCTCACGTCGTTCAAGGCATTTGCCGAGCTTTGCATTACCCGTCAAATCATCACGGCGATCAAAACGGCGACCAGGCAGAAGCACATTCCGCTCAATTCGTACGTTTCGCTGGACAAGCCTATTTACGACGAGGATTCTGACCGTACGCTGCTTGATGTGATTTCCGGAACCAAAGTAACCGATCCCGAAGAGCTGTTCATCAATCGCGAAGAGTTTGATGACATCGAAGGGAAAATGAGTGAAATTTTAAGTGATTTGGAGCGGCAGGTGCTGATGCTCTATTTGGATGGACGATCCTATCAGCAAATTGCCGTTGAGCTAAAGCGCCATGTCAAATCTATCGATAATGCGTTGCAACGCGTCAAGCGCAAGCTGGAGCGCTATCTGGAAGGCAGAGAGATTCATCTGTAAAACAGGGAATCTCTTTTTGTTTTTTCGCGTCATTGGGGCCAAAAAGCTTTGTACATAACGAGACTTCGGGTGAATATGGAAGCAAAAGCCCTTCTTTTTGTCAAGTCATTTTGTTTGACATGGGTATTTCGGTATGATAAATTTATTTAGGTAGCCATAGACTCTTATCTCTCTGTTCTATGGTTACTTTGATGAATGAAATGGTCAGGAAAAAGTAGCGGTTTTCCCGTACTATTTGTCATTGAGTACATTTAACGAATAGCAGGTTTGAAATGAGATGGAGGTGGCAATAAATGCGAGTAAACATCACGTTGGCGTGCACCGAGTGTGGCGAGCGTAACTATATCTCCACAAAAAACAAGCGAACCACTACTGAACGTGTTGAGCTGAAAAAGTATTGCTCCCGTGACAAGAAGCAAACCCTTCATCGCGAGACGAAGTAATGGTTGATGCGACGAAGTCAGGGGGTGGCAAAGTGGGTTTTTTAGCACGAATCGGAGCCAGTTTTCGCCGTACCGGTGATTTCTTTGGCGACGTAATGTCCGAACTAAAGAAAGTCCGTTGGCCGAACCGCAAGGAATTGACCACGTATACGCTGGTTGTTCTCATTACGGTTGTGCTTCTGGCAATATTCTTCTTCGTCGTTGATTTGGGAATCTCGCGCTTGATCGATTTGATTCTAGGAAAGTAATTTTGCAAGTCTTAGGAGGGACGGACGGTTAACGTCCTGGTGGATATGGAAAAAGCATGGTATGTCGTTCATACGTACTCAGGTTACGAAAACAAGGTTAAGACGAACCTGGAGAAGCGCGTCGAGTCGATGGGCATGGAAGATAAGATCTTTCGCGTTCTCGTTCCCACTGAGGAAGAAGTGGAGACTAAGGATGGCAAAAAGCGCACCGTCACGAAAAAGGTTTTTCCTGGATACGTCCTTGTTGAAATGGTGATGACGGACGACTCTTGGTATGTCGTGCGAAACACTCCTGGGGTTACCGGCTTTGTCGGATCCACGGGCGCTGGCTCCAAGCCGACAGCGCTGCGTCCTGAAGAGGCCGATACGATTCTCAAGCAAATGGGGATCGAAATTCCCAAGATCAGAGTCGATTTTGCTCTCCGCGATATGGTGCGCGTCACAGATGGTCCATTTTCTAATCGCACCGGGGAGATTATCGAGATTTACCCGGACAGACAGAAGGTTCGCGTATTGGTGGACATCTTCGGTCGCGAAACACCGGTGGAGCTAGACTTTACACAAGTTCAAAAATTGGATTAGGATTCAACTTGAAAAGTATCGCGCTATGTGGTACATTTCATTTTGTTTTAACAATCCCACAACAATATCTGGGGTTTCTTGCACTCTCACTATAGATCGAAAGTCTTTTACGAGACTTTCTTAATAAGGTGGGAGGGGGCATTCCCCCGTAATAACCACATGTGAAGTAAGGAGGTGTCTTACGTGGCTAAGAAGGTTATCCGCGTAATTAAATTACAAATCCCAGCAGGTAAAGCGAATCCTGCACCTCCAGTAGGTCCGGCTCTCGGTCAAGCTGGTGTAAACATCATGGGGTTCTGTAAAGAATTCAATGCACGTACAGAAAGCGAAGTTGGCATGATCATTCCGGTGGAAATCACCGTGTTTGAAGACCGCTCTTTCACTTTTATTACAAAAACTCCTCCAGCTGCAGTTCTGTTGAAGAAAGCTGCTGGTATCGAGTCCGGATCCGGCGTACCGAACAAAACAAAAGTTGCTACGCTGAAACGTGATAAAGTTCGCGAAATCGCTGAACTGAAACGTCCTGACCTGAATGCTGCATCCGTGGAAGCGGCTATGCGCATGGTGGAAGGTACTGCACGTTCCATGGGTATCGTAATCGAAGACTAATTGTCTTGAGTGCAAGGGGGCACAGACGTTGTGCCCCCCTGTCTGTGGGAGGATTAACCGCTACGACCACATTGAAGGGAGATTTAAATCATGGCAAAAAAAGGTAAGAAATATCAAGAGGCTGTAAAGCTCGTTGATAAAAACAAAGTATACGAAGTAGTTGAAGGCATTGAGCTGGTTAAAAAAGCAGCTACTGCTAAATTCGACGAAACAGTTGAAGCAGCATTCCGTTTGGGTGTAGATCCTAAACGTGCTGACCAACAAATCCGTGGCGCTGTAGTATTGCCACACGGTACTGGTAAAGTACAACGCGTTCTCGTATTCGCTAAAGGCGAAAAAGCAAAAGAAGCAGAAGCTGCTGGCGCTGACTTCGTAGGCGATGCAGACATGATCGCGAAAATTCAAGGTGGCTGGTTCGACTTTGACGTCGTAGTAGCTACTCCTGACATGATGGGTGAAGTAGGTAAATTGGGTCGTGTACTCGGTCCAAAAGGCCTGATGCCAAACCCTAAAACCGGAACTGTTACTTTCGACGTAACAAAAGCGGTTAACGAAATCAAAGCAGGTAAAATTGAGTATCGCGTAGACAAAGCAGGTAACATCCACGCTCCTATCGGAAAAGCATCCTTCGATGCTGATAAGCTGGCTGAGAACCTGGCAGCTCTGACTGAAGCACTGAACCGTGCGAAACCAGCTGCGGCTAAAGGCGTTTACATGAAAAATGTAACCCTGAGCTCCACTATGGGCCCTGGCGTACGCGTAGCTGTAAAATAATGACACTTGACTTCCTTTTGGGAAGTTGTTAAGATAGTCCCTGTTGATGAAAAGAATATGCCGTAGACAGAAGGTGCGGTACTTGCGAGAGTAACGCTTAATATCCCTCCGAGGCGTGTAATGTACGAAAGAGGAAACATTGATTTCCTTTGACGATAGAGCATTATGCCCTCGTGATGTCTGCGAGGGCATTCTTCATTTTCTAGGATTAGAGCACGGGAGGTGTAAACAATGGCAGAAATTCGTCCAACCGTTATTCGTGAAGAGAAAGTACAAGCGATCAACGAAATCGCAGCCAAGCTCCGCGAGAGCCAAACCACAGTGGTGGCTGACTACCGCGGTCTGACTGTAGCCCAAGTTACTGAGCTCCGCAAACAACTGCGTGAAGCTGGTGTTGAGTTCCAGGTGTTGAAAAACTCCCTGACTCGTCTGGCTACTGAAAAAGAAAGCTTGACTGAACTGGATCAATATCTGACTGGCCCGAACGCTTTGGCGTTCTCCAAAGACGATATCATCGCTCCAGCGAAAGTTATTGCTGAATTCGCGAAGAAAAACGACAAGCTGGAAATCAAGGGTGGCGTGATCGAGGGCAAAGTAGTTGGTGCTGAACAAATTCATGCACTGGCAACTCTTCCTTCCCGCGAAGGTCTCTTGTCCATGCTTCTCTCCGTCCTGCAAGCTCCAATGCGCAACGTTGCACTGGCAGTCAAAGCAGTGGCCGAGCAAAAAGAAGGTCAAGGCGCTTAATCGTCTGATCGGCTGATGTTTCAATAAAACTATCCATTGAATGGAGGATTTCAAAATGTCTAAAGAGCAAATCTTGGAAGCCATCAAAGGCATGTCCGTTCTCGAACTGAACGACTTGGTAAAAGCAATTGAAGAAGAATTCGGTGTAACTGCTGCTGCTCCTGTAGCTGTAGTTGCTGGTGGCGCTGCTGAAGCTGCTGCTGAGCAAACTGAGTTCACTGTAAACCTGGTAAGCGGCGGAGCTTCCAAAATCAACGTTATTAAAGTTGTTCGCGAGCTGACTGGTCTGGGTCTGAAAGAAGCAAAAGACCTGGTAGACAACGCTCCAAAAACACTCAAAGAGGGCGTTTCCAAAGACGAAGCAGAAGCTCTCAAAGCAAAACTCGAAGAAGCTGGCGCACAAGTAGAAGTGAAGTAAGTTAGCTTTCTTTAGAAATTCCCCTTGCCTGCGGCAGGGGGTTTTTCTGTAAGAGGACGGCGAGTTTTTTTTCAATCGATGAGGAAGGGTGAATCACACGTGGGAGATCACTATTACACCAGTCAACCGGGAACGGCGCATGACGAACAGCAATTTTCGTTTGTGCTTCGCGGGAGGGAGCTTCGCTTCACCACTGACGCCGGTGTTTTTTCCCGGGACCGGATTGATTTTGGCAGTGTATTGCTCATCGAAAACATGGAGATCGGCAGTCACGCTCGGGTTTTGGATGTGGGGTGCGGCTACGGGCCGATTGGCTTGACCGCTGCCACGCTGGCTGACCAGGGAAAAGTGACGATGATCGATGTGAACGAGCGTGCGGTTGACCTGGCTCGTCGGAATGCCGAAAGAAACGGAATCAAAAATATCGAAGTGCGGGTCAGTGATGTTTACAGTGCCGTGCAAGGTGAGCAGTACGACGTCATTTTGACCAATCCGCCGATTCGGGCGGGCAAAGAAATTGTACATCGCATTTTTACTGAAGGACATGAGCTGCTCGTTGAAGGTGGAGAGATGTGGGTAGTCATTCAGAAAAAGCAAGGCGCCCCGTCTGCATTGAAAAAGCTGCAAGAAACCTACCGTGAAGTGATAGAAGTGGATCGGGAAAAGGGCTACTCCATTTTTCGCGCAATCAAATAGTCAAGCGACAATCATTAGAAAACTTTTCTTGACGTGAATATTTGATTGTGGTAGCATTATAAAATGTCAATATGGGATAAATGTCTATTTTTCAGTAATTCCCTGTTTGTCAAGCGTTTCTACTTTTTTCCTGAAAGAGGAATGTTTGTGTAAAAACATGGGAATTCTTTTAAAATAGAGTTTCTCTGGGTTAAAAATGGTTGATGCTGCTTTAACCCATTTTTATTTTAAGGTGTTCGCCTGCAATTGCAAGATTGCCGAATGCCAAGTTTCTATGTGTGAAAACACAACCTGAGGGGTGAATAAGTTGGCAGGTAAAGTGATTCAAAGTGGCCGACACCGCCAGCGTCGTACGTATTCACGTATTAACGAAGTGCTGGGCCTTCCAAATCTCATCGAGATTCAGCAAAAGTCCTACCAATGGTTCCTTGATGAGGGGCTCCGTGAGATGTTCCAAGACATTTCGCCAATCCAGGACTTCACTGGCAATCTCGTGCTGGAGTTTATCGACTACAGCTTGGGAGAGCCAAAGTACGATGTTGACGAGTCGAAAGAACGTGACGTCACCTATGCGGCGCCTCTGCGTGTGAAGGTACGTTTGTTGAACAAAGAGACGGGAGAAGTGAAGGAACAAGAAGTCTTCATGGGGGATTTCCCGCTCATGACCGAAACGGGAACCTTCATTATTAATGGTGCTGAGCGCGTAATCGTCAGCCAGCTTGTTCGTTCCCCCAGTGTATATTACAACACCAAAGTGGACAAAAACGGCAAGCAGACGTTTACAGCTACGGTAATCCCGAACCGGGGTGCGTGGCTGGAGCTGGAGACCGATGCGAAAGACGTAATTTATGTCCGCATCGACCGTACGCGAAAAATCCCGGTAACGGTTCTTTTGCGTGCACTGGGCTTCGGTTCCGACATCGAGATTCTCAACTTGCTGGGTGAAGATGAGTACATCAAGAACACGCTGGAAAAAGACAATACCGACTCTACGGAAAAAGCGCTGATCGAGATTTACGAGCGCCTTCGTCCGGGTGAGCCGCCAACAGTCGAAAACGCGAAGAGCCTCTTGATCTCTCGTTTCTTCGATCCAAAACGTTACGACCTGGCTTCTGTAGGTCGCTACAAGATGAACAAAAAGCTTCATCTGAAAAACCGTCTGTACAACCAGCGTTTGGCTGAAACATTGGTAGATACCAAAACCGGCGAAATTTTTGCCGAGGCGGGACAAATGATTGACCGCCGCGTACTGGATCGCATTGTGCCTGCGTTGGAAACCAACATTGGTTTCCTTGATGTTCGTACGCATGGCGGCGTTTTGGAAGAAGAGACGATTCATCTGCAATCCATTAATATTTTCTCTCCGATTGAAGATGGCAAGATCATCAAAGTCATCGGAAACGGAAATGTGGATAAATCCTTCAAGCATATTACGCCGGCGGATATCGTTTCGGCGATCAACTATTTCATGAACCTGCTTCATGGCGTTGGTTCCACTGACGATATTGACCACTTGGGCAACCGTCGTCTCCGTTCCGTGGGTGAGCTTTTGCAGAACCAGTTCCGTATCGGTTTGTCCCGTATGGAGCGCGTGGTTCGCGAGCGTATGTCCATTCAGGATCAGAACCAAATCACGCCGCAGGCTCTGATTAACATCCGTCCTGTTATTGCGTCGCTGAAAGAGTTCTTCGGAAGCTCCCAGCTGTCTCAGTTTATGGACCAAACCAACCCATTGGCTGAGCTGACGCACAAACGCCGTCTGTCCGCTCTCGGACCTGGTGGTTTGACGCGTGAGCGCGCGGGCTTTGAAGTGCGCGACGTTCACCACTCTCACTACGGCCGTATGTGTCCAATTGAGACGCCAGAGGGACCAAACATCGGTTTGATCAACTCGCTGTCGTCCTTTGCGCGCATTAACGACTACGGCTTCATTGAAACGCCACGCCGCAAGGTAGACCCGGAAACAGGCTTTGTGCTGAGGGACATCGTCTATCTGACTGCGGATGAAGAGGATGTTTTCAACGTGGCGCAGGCGAACCAGCCTCTCGATGATGATGGACGCTTCGTGAACGACATGGTTATCTGCCGTCGTAAAGGCGAGATCTTGAGCGTGCCTCGCGACAAGGTAGACTTCATGGACGTATCGCCTAAGCAAGTTGTATCCGTTGCGACGGCGCTCATTCCGTTCCTTGAGAACGATGACGCGAACCGCGCGCTGATGGGTTCAAACATGCAGCGGCAGGCCGTTCCGCTTTTGATTCCACAAGCACCGTTCGTCGGTACGGGTATGGAGCACAAAGCAGCGCAAGACTCCGGTGTGGCGATCGTTGCCAAGCATCCGGGTCAAGTTGAGCGTGTAACGGCTCGCGAAATCTGGATTCGCCGCTATAAAGAAATCGACGGCAAGAAAGTTGCTGGCGATATCGACAAATACAAAATGCACAAGTTCATCCGTTCCAACCAGGGAACCTGCATCAACCAGCGTCCGATCGTAAGCCGCGGAGACTGGATTGAAAAAGGCGACATCATTGGTGACGGTCCTTCCACCGAAAAAGGTGAATTGGCATTGGGTCGTAACGTAATCGTCGCGTTTATGACGTGGGAAGGTTACAACTACGAGGATGCGATTCTCCTGAGTGAGAAGCTTGTGAAGGATGACGTTTATACGTCGATCCATATTGAAGAATACGAGTCCGAAGCTCGCGACACCAAGCTGGGCCCAGAAGAGATCACCCGCGATATTCCAAACGTCGGGGAAGACGCTCTGAAAAACCTGGATGAGCGCGGTATTATCCGCGTCGGCGCTGAGATTCAAGACGGCGACATTCTCGTTGGTAAAGTAACGCCAAAAGGGGTTACCGAGCTGACTGCGGAAGAACGCCTCTTGCACGCCATTTTCGGGGAAAAAGCCCGTGAAGTTCGCGATACATCCCTGCGCGTACCGCATGGTGGTTCCGGTATTATCGTAGACGTGAAAGTATTTACGCGTGAGAACGGCGACGAGCTGCCTCCAGGCGTGAATCAACTGGTTCGTGTCTACATCGCCCAAAAACGGAAAATCTCCGTGGGTGACAAGATGGCCGGACGACATGGTAACAAAGGGGTTATTGCCCGGATCATGCCAGAAGAGGATATGCCATTCCTCCCAGACGGCTCTCCTGTTGAAATCGTACTGAACCCGTTGGGCGTACCTTCCCGTATGAACATCGGTCAGGTATTGGAGACTCACTTGGGTATGGCAGCGAAGCTTCTCGGCATCCATGTGGCGACACCTGTATTCGACGGTGCCCGTCAGGCAGAAGTATTCGAGACTTTGGAAGAGGCTGGCCTCGACCGTGATGGTAAAACCATCTTGTACGATGGACGTACAGGTGAACCGTTCGATCGTCGTGTAACGGTCGGATGCGTATACATGCTGAAACTGGCTCACTTGGTAGATGACAAGATTCACGCCCGTTCTACCGGTCCATACTCTCTCGTTACTCAACAGCCATTGGGTGGTAAAGCTCAATTCGGCGGACAGCGTTTCGGGGAGATGGAGGTTTGGGCATTGGAAGCTTACGGTGCAGCCTACACCTTGCAGGAAATTCTCACCGTCAAGTCGGATGACGTCGTGGGTCGCGTGAAGACGTACGAAGCGATTGTCAAAGGTGAAAACGTGCCAGAGCCAGGTGTTCCTGAATCGTTCAAGGTTCTGATCAAGGAACTGCAAAGCTTGGGTATGGACGTGAAAATCCTGTCCGGCGACGAGCAGGAGATTGAAATGCGTGAAATGGAAGATGAGGATGAAGGCAACGGTGAAAAACTGAACCTCGTTCTCGAAGGTGGAAGCTTGAACGACGAGTAAGATTCCGGTACAAAGGGAGGTAACGCCCTGTGATAGACGTGAACAACTTCGAATATATGAAGATCGGCTTGGCTTCCCCCGATAAGATCCGTTCGTGGTCTTTCGGGGAAGTGAAAAAGCCAGAGACGATCAACTACCGCACACTGAAACCGGAAAAAGACGGCTTGTTCTGCGAACGCATCTTTGGACCGACCAAAGACTGGGAGTGCCATTGCGGTAAGTACAAGCGTGTACGTTATAAAGGTGTAGTGTGCGACCGTTGCGGCGTGGAAGTGACCCGCGCCAAAGTACGGCGTGAGCGCATGGGGCATATTGAACTGGCTGCCCCAGTTTCTCACATCTGGTATTTCAAAGGGATTCCAAGCCGCATGGGCTTGGTGCTCGACATGTCCCCGCGTTCCCTGGAAGAAGTTATTTACTTCGCTTCTTATGTAGTAACTGATCCAGGTGATACACCACTCGATAAAAAGCAGCTGCTCTCGGAAAAAGAGTACCGCAACTATCGTGAGAAGTACGGCCACTCTTTCCAAGCGATGATGGGAGCTGAGGCGATCAAACGCCTGCTCGCGGAAATCGATCTGGACAAAGATGTGGAAACGTTGAAAGAAGACCTGAAAACAGCACAAGGCCAACGTCGCAACCGTGCGATCAAACGTCTGGAAGTGCTTGAGGCATTCCGCAACTCCGGAAACCACCCGGATTGGATGGTTCTGGACGTACTGCCGGTAATCCCGCCAGAGCTTCGCCCAATGGTTCAACTCGATGGTGGACGTTTTGCCACTTCCGACTTGAATGACCTGTACCGTCGCGTAATCAACCGGAATAACCGTCTGAAGCGCCTGCTTGAACTGGGTGCTCCTGACATTATCGTACAAAACGAAAAACGGATGCTGCAGGAAGCAGTAGACGCACTTATCGACAACGGTCGTCGCGGCCGTCCGGTAACTGGACCAGGTAACCGTCCGCTGAAATCTCTCAGCCACATGCTGAAAGGTAAACAAGGACGTTTCCGCCAAAACTTGCTCGGTAAGCGCGTTGACTACTCCGGTCGTTCCGTTATCGTTGTAGGACCTAATCTGAAGATGTACCAGTGCGGTTTGCCAAAAGAAATGGCATTGGAACTCTTCAAACCGTTCGTGATGAAAGAGCTCGTTTCCAAAGGACTCGCTCATAACATCAAGAGCGCCAAACGCAAGGTAGAGCGCGTTCAGCCTGAAGTATGGGACGTTCTCGAAGACGTGATTCGCGAGCATCCGGTGCTTCTGAACCGTGCCCCCACCTTGCACCGTCTGGGTATCCAGGCTTTCGAACCAGTATTGGTTGAAGGCCGTGCGATCCGTTTGCACCCGCTCGTTTGTACAGCGTACAACGCCGACTTCGACGGTGACCAAATGGCGGTTCACGTTCCGTTGTCCGCAGAGGCGCAGGCAGAAGCCCGTATCCTCATGCTGGCAGCGCAAAACATCTTGAACCCGAAAGACGGTAAACCAGTAGTAACGCCATCCCAGGACATGGTGCTTGGTTCTTACTATCTGACACTGGAACGTGAAGGCGACAAAGGCGAGGGTACGATCTATCGCGATCCTCATGATGCGATCGCTGCTTACCAGCAAGGCTTCATCAGCTTGCATACGCGCATCGTTTTGCCAGCGAGACGCCTGAACAAAACCAGCTTTACTGAACGCCAACAGAACGCGCTCATCGTAACGACAGTAGGGAAAGTGATCTTCAACGAGATCTTCCCTCCAGATTTGCCGTTCATCAACGTTCCGACCAAATCGAACCTGCAAAACATGGTTCCTGACGAATACTTTATTTTTGACAAAGGTACCAACGTAACCGAGTTTGTGCGCAACCTGCCAGATCCGGGTGCAGTGAAAAAAGGCTTCCTGGGAACGATCATTTCCGAGTGCTTCCGTCGCTTCGGCACGATGAAAACTTCCATGATTCTCGACAGAATCAAAGAGCTTGGCTTCACGTACTCCACTAAAGCGGGTATCACAATCGCGGTAGCGGACATTGCCGTACCTGGCAAGAAGAAAGACATTCTCGATGAAGCGGATCAAAAGGTTGCAACTGTCATGACGCAGTTCCGCCGTGGTCTGATTACTGAGGATGAGCGTTATGACCGCGTTATCTCCATCTGGTCCAAAGCCAAGGATGAGGTAACCGAGGTACTCATGAAGTCCATGGATAAGTTCAATGCGATCTTCATGATGGCGAACTCCGGTGCCCGCGGTAACGTATCCCAGATCACTCAGCTCGCTGGTATGCGCGGTCTGATGGCGAACCCATCCGGTCGAATCATCGAGTTGCCGATCAAATCCAACTTCCGTGAAGGTCTGACTGTATTGGAGTACTTTATCTCCACGCACGGTGCGCGGAAAGGTCTCGCCGATACGGCGCTGCGTACTGCGGACTCGGGTTACTTGACCCGTCGTCTCGTAGACGTTGCCCAAGACGTGATCGTCCGCGAAAAAGATTGCGGTACAGATAAAGGTATTCGTGTTACAGCGATCAAGGATGGCCGTGAAGAAATCGAGAAGCTGTCTGACCGTCTGGTTGGACGTACATGCTTCGAGACTCTCCGCCACCCGGAAACAAAAGAAGTCATCATCGGCCGCAACGAGGAAATTTCCGAAGAGGTTGCCGAGTATATCGAAAAAGTGGGCATCACAAGTGTCTACATCCGTAACGTACTTGCTTGCCGCACCAGCCATGGTGTCTGCAAACTTTGCTACGGACGCAACCTGGCAACAGGAGCCGAAGTGGAAGTTGGGGAAGCGGTTGGTATTATTGCCGCTCAGTCCATTGGTGAGCCGGGTACCCAGCTGACCATGCGTACCTTCCATACCGGTGGGGTTGCGGGAGACGATATTACCCAAGGTTTGCCGCGTATTCAAGAGTTGTTCGAAGCGCGCAATCCGAAAGGTCAAGCCGTTATTTCTGAAATCGACGGGGAAGTTGTCGACATTCGTGAAGGTAAAGACCGTCGTGAAATCGAAGTTCGCGGTGAAGCGGAAAACAAAGTGTACGCTGCTCCATACGGCTCGCGCATCAAAGTATCTGTTGGTGTCAAGCTGAGCGCTGGTGACGAGCTCACGGAAGGTTCCGTCGACCCGAAAGAAATGCTCAAAGTTCGCGGCATGCGCGGCGTTTCCAACTACATTTTGCAAGAGGTACAAAAAGTTTACCGCATGCAGGGTGTAGAAATTAACGACAAGCACGTTGAGGTTATGATCCGTCAGATGCTCCGCAAGCTGCGCGTCATCGACAGCGGAGATACAGACCTCTTGCCAGGCTCCTATGTGGAAGTTCCTGAGTTTGAGCAGGCGAACGCAAAAGTTCTCATCGAAGGCAAAAATCCAGCAGTGGGTCGTCCGGTTCTTTTGGGGATTACAAAAGCATCCCTGGAAACCGACTCCTTCCTGTCGGCGGCTTCCTTCCAGGAGACAACGCGCGTTCTCACAGACGCAGCGATCAAAGGAAAAGTGGATCGCCTGCTCGGTCTGAAAGAAAACGTGATTATCGGGAAACTTGTTCCGGCAGGTACCGGTATGTCTCGCTATCGCAATGTAAAAGTAGCAAGTCAGGTTGATTACGAAGCAGAACTCGAAGCTCTCAAAGCTGAGCAAGAAGCGGTTTCTGTAGAGTAATTGTGGGGGTGGCGTCCGCCAGATTTTGGCGGGCGCCTTCCTGAATAAAAAATATGAGTTGGGCGTTGACAACAGCGAACCCAGCTGATATTATATTCAAGTGTGCCTGATATCTGTACTTTGGAGGATATGAGAATCATGTCTTATGAAAAAGTAGAGCGGGCCAAGGAGTTGACGATCGGTGTTAAGCAAACGATGAAAGCTGTAGAAAACCAGCAGGTTGAAGCAGTGTACATCGCGGTTGATGCTGATAGACGTTTGACCCAAAAAGTCGAGCTCCTTTGCAAAGAGAAGGGTGTTCCAGTCATTCATGTAGATTCCATGCGCCGTCTAGGCAAAGCGTGCGGAATTGAAGTGGGAGCGGCTACCGCTGCGATTAAGAAAAGTGGTTAACGATGTTTTTGTCTGTTGCGCGATGCGTAAAAGATGGACAAGAACTTTCTATTTGGCCTAAAAATGACTCACCTGGATCTGTGGTCTTGAAGATTGGGTATTAAGAAGGGAGGTAACATCATGCCTACAATTAACCAATTGGTGCGTAAAGGTCGCGAGGACAAGGTTGTGAAGTCTAAGTCCCCAGCTTTGCAAAAAGGGTACAACAGCTTCAAGAAAAGCCAAACCAACCAAAGCTCTCCTCAAAAACGTGGTGTTTGCACTCGTGTAGGTACCATGACTCCGAAAAAACCGAACTCCGCGTTGCGTAAATACGCTCGTGTGCGTTTGACAAACGGAATCGAGGTAACAGCTTACATCGGTGGTATTGGCCACAACCTGCAAGAGCATAGCGTCGTGCTGGTGCGCGGCGGTCGTGTAAAAGACTTGCCAGGGGTACGCTACCATATCGTTCGTGGTGCACTTGACACTGCTGGCGTAAACAACCGTAAACAAGGTCGTTCCAAATACGGTACAAAACGTCCAAAACCAGGTCAAGCAGCTGCAGCAGCGAAAAAGAAATAAGAAAAGCGCCTTTGAAGTGGCGTGAATTTATACCGAAAAGAAGGAGGGAATACGATGCCTCGTAAAGGTCCTGTAACCCGTCGTGACGTGTTGCCAGATCCTATTTACAACAGCAAGCTGGTTACTCGCTTGATTAACCGTCTGATGTTGGATGGCAAACGCGGTGTAGCGCAAAATATTCTCTACAACGCATTCACCATCATTCAGGAGCGCACAAGCCGCAACCCGATGGAAGTGTTTGAAGAAGCACTGAAAAACGTAATGCCTGTACTGGAAGTTAAAGCTCGCCGTGTAGGTGGTGCTAACTACCAAGTACCGATCGAAGTAAAACCGGAGCGCCGTACCACTCTTGGTCTGCGTTGGTTGGTTAACTACTCCCGTAACCGTGGAGAGAAAACCATGGAACAACGCCTGGCTAACGAGATCATGGACGCTGCTAACAACACCGGTGCAGCAGTTAAAAAGCGTGAAGACACGCACAAGATGGCTGAAGCGAACAAAGCGTTTGCTCACTATCGCTGGTAGGAAATTGAATCGGGTGTCCGTCTTGGATACCCGTTTATTCAAAAACTCGAGTATGGAAGGAGCATACCTGAATGGCTCGCGAGTTCTCTTTGCCGAATACGCGTAATATCGGTATCATGGCTCACATCGATGCTGGTAAAACGACAACGACTGAGCGTATTCTGTTCTACACCGGTCGCGTTCACAAAATTGGTGAGGTGCACGAAGGTGCAGCAACCATGGACTGGATGGAACAAGAGCAAGAGCGCGGTATCACCATCACTTCGGCTGCTACTACTGCTCAATGGGATGGCCATCGTATCAACATTATCGACACGCCAGGCCACGTAGACTTCACTGTAGAAGTTGAGCGCTCCCTGCGCGTTCTTGACGGTGCTGTAACCGTTTTTGACGCAAAAGGTGGCGTTGAGCCGCAAACCGAAACCGTATGGCGCCAAGCTGACCGCTACGGCGTACCGCGTATGTGCTACATCAACAAAATGGATATCTTGGGTGCTAACTTCGATATGTGCTTGGGACAGATCAAATCTCGTCTGGGTGCAAATCCTGTAGCAGTTCAATATCCAATCGGTGCTGAAGACCAATTCAAAGGTATGGTTGACCTGATCGAAATGAAGGCAATCATCTATACCGATGACCTGGGCAAAACTTCTGACGCTACCGAAATCCCAGCTGACCTGAAAGACAAATGCGAAGAGCTGCGTCTTGCACTGGTTGAAGCAGCTGCGGAACAAGACGAAGAGCTCATGATGAAGTACTTGGAAGGCGAAGAGCTGACCAACGACGAAATCCGCGCAGCTCTGCGTAAAGGTACAGTTGAGTGCAAACTGACTCCTGTAATGTGCGGATCTTCTTACCGTAACAAAGGTGTTCAGCCTATGCTGGACAACGTTGTTCGTTATCTGCCATCTCCAGTAGACATTCCTGCAATCAAAGGTACTTTGCCTGACACTGAAGATGAAGTTGAACGTCCAGCTGACGACAACGGTCCGTTCTCTGCTCTTGCTTTCAAGATCATGACTGACCCGTATGTTGGCCGTCTGACTTTCTTCCGCGTTTACTCCGGCGTACTGAACTCCGGTTCTTACGTTCTGAACTCCACAAAAGGTAAACGTGAGCGTGTAGGTCGTATCCTGCAAATGCACGCAAACCACCGCGAAGAGATTCAAATCGTTTACTCTGGTGACATTGCTGCAGCTGTAGGTTTGAAAGATACAACAACTGGTGATACTCTGTGTGATGAAAAGGCTCCAGTAATCCTTGAGTCTATGGAGTTCCCAGAGCCAGTTATCTCTGTTGCGATCGAACCAAAATCCAAAGCAGACCAAGACAAGATGGGTATCGGCCTGTCCAAACTGGCTGAAGAGGATCCAACGTTCAGAACCCGCACAGACGAAGAGACTGGTCAAACGATCATCTCCGGTATGGGTGAGCTTCACCTGGAGATCATTGTTGACCGTCTGAAACGCGAATTTAAAGTCGAGTCGAACGTAGGTGCACCACAAGTAGCTTACCGTGAAACATTCCGGAAGGAAGCGAAAGTGGAAGGTAAATTCGTTCGCCAGTCCGGTGGTCGTGGTCAATACGGTCACGTTTGGGTGGAGTTCGCTCCTCTCGAACCAGGTCAAGGCTTCCAATTCGAAAACAAAATCGTCGGTGGTGTGGTACCGCGCGAATACATCCCTGCTGTACAAGCGGGTATCGAAGAAGCGATGAAAAATGGTGTTATCGCCGGCTTCCCGCTGGTTGATATCAAAGCTACTATCGTAGACGGTAGCTACCATGATGTCGACTCCTCCGAGATGGCATTTAAAGTAGCAGGTTCTCTCGCTCTGAAAGAAGCTGCGAAAAAATGTGGCGCTGTATTGCTCGAGCCAATCATGAAAGTAGAAGTTACAATGCCTGAAGAGTACATGGGCGACGTAATGGGTGACCTGAACTCCCGCCGCGGTCGTATCGAAGGTATGGAAGCTCGTGCAAATGCACAAGTAATCCGTGCAATGGTACCACTGTCCGAGATGTTCGGATACTCCACAGTTCTTCGTTCCCGTACCCAAGGCCGTGGCGTTTACTCCATGGTGATCGACCACTACGAAGAAGTACCTAAATTTATCGCTGAAGAAATCGTTAAGAAATCTAAAGGCGAATAATTTACGGTTCCGCTTTATCTTGAATCAGGAAAGGTTTACAATATTTAAGGTACAACCCTTGGTAGGGTAAACCTTTCTTACCTATAAAACCCTTATCATTTAAGGAGGCTTTAGCTCTCATGGCAAAAGAAAAATTTGAGCGTAATAAACCACACGTTAACATCGGTACTATTGGTCACGTTGACCACGGTAAAACTACCCTGACTGCTGCCATCACTACTGTATTGGCAACACAAGGTAAAGCAAAAGCAATGAACTATGCTGCGATTGACGCTGCTCCAGAAGAAAAAGAGCGCGGTATCACAATCAACACAGCACACGTTGAGTACGAAACTGACAACCGTCACTATGCACACGTTGACTGCCCTGGTCACGCGGACTATGTGAAAAACATGATTACTGGTGCTGCTCAAATGGACGGAGCTATCCTGGTTGTATCCGCAGCTGATGGCCCAATGCCACAAACTCGCGAGCACATCCTGCTCTCCAAACAAGTAGGCGTACCTTACATCGTAGTATTCATGAACAAATGCGACATGGTAGACGATGAAGAGTTGCTCGAACTGGTTGAAATGGAAATCCGTGACCTGCTGTCTCAATACGAGTTCCCAGGTGACGACACTCCAGTAATCAAAGGTTCTGCTAAAGAAGCTTTGGACAACCCAACTGGTGACTGGGCTAAGAAAATCGTTGAACTGATGGACGCTGTTGACAGCTACATCCCAACTCCTGAGCGCGCAACTGACAAGCCTTTCCTGATGCCAGTTGAGGACGTGTTCACAATCACTGGCCGTGGTACAGTTGCTACTGGTCGTGTAGAGCGCGGTATCGTTAAAGTTGGTGACCCAGTTGAGATCATCGGTCTGGCTGAAGAAACAAAAACTTCCACTGTAACTGGTGTTGAGATGTTCCGCAAATTGCTGGATCAAGCTCAAGCTGGTGACAACATCGGTGCTCTCTTGCGCGGTGTAGACCGTAAAGACATCGAGCGTGGACAATGCTTGGCGAAACCAGGTTCCGTTAAGCCTTACACTAAGTTCAAAGCAGAAGTTTACGTTCTGTCCAAAGAAGAGGGCGGACGTCACACTCCTTTCTTTGCTAACTACCGTCCACAATTCTACTTCCGTACAACTGACGTTACAGGTATCATCCAACTGCCAGAAGGCGTTGAAATGATCATGCCTGGCGACAACACTGAGTTCACCGTTGAACTGATCGCTCCAGTAGCGATGGAACAAGGTACTCGCTTCGCGATCCGCGAAGGTGGCCGTACAGTAGGCGCTGGCGTTGTAGCTTCTATCGACGCGTAGGATTTACTGATACGTACAAAAACCCGACAGCATATGTTGTCGGGTTTTTCTTTTTGCCTGTTTACTCTCATCGATTTTCTGCATGGCTCCCATCAAAATGATTCAATAAGCCAATAGATGACCGTGTGCTACAATACGATCAGCGGATGGGGGATAGAGAAATGAAAAACAATGAAAAGCTGTTATTTTTCATGCTGGCTGGCGTAGTCATACTTTGGGGCTTGAACGTGGTAATGGTAAAGTATCTCACGTCGTTTCCGCCGCTGTATGTAGCAGCTATTCGCATGACGGTCGCAGGAATTTGCTTGGCGCCAATCATTTATAAATACAGAACGAGCTTGCGGTTGAAAAAAACAGATTGGCTGTTGATTGCCGGAGTAGGGGCCAGCTCTATTGCGTTGCACCAGATCACATTGGCAGCAGGCGTGCAGACGACTACAGCAGGCAATGCGTCGCTGATCCTCGGATTGAACCCACTGGCAACAGCTCTGCTGGCTATGCTTTTCCTCGGAGAACACATGTCGTGGCAAAAAGGACTCGGCATTGGCGTAGGGTTTGCGGGAGTGTTGATTGTCGTCATTTCGCAACATGGCGGAATCCATATGAACGGCTGGGGAGATGCGATCATGTTTTTCTCCATGCTGATGTACGTCACTGGCGGCTTATTGATTCGCAAGCTTGTCGTCCGGGGAGTCCCTGTGCTGCTGATCACAGCCTTGTCGCAAATGTTCGGAATCGCGTTTTTGTGGGCGACAGCTCTCACGCTGCAACCGGCATCCTACTACTTGTCGCTTGAAGTGTCTGCGTTCCAATGGCTGGTGATCTTCATTTCCGGGGCGCTTTCTACAGCTTTGGGTTCGGTAGGCTGGAACTATGGCATTCGCCAGCTGGGAGCAAGCCGAACTGCCTTGTTCTTGAACGGAATGCCAATGGCGAGCCTGTTCTTTGCAGCGCTGTTCCTGGGGGAACAATTAAAGCTGGTCCACATGCTCGCGCTGTTAATGATTGTGGCCGGGGTGTACCTCGGATCAAGAAATCTCGTCAAGACGAAGCCCAGCTCAGCAAAAACGATGGCTAAAATAACAAAAGCGTAGGGAGATCCCTACGCTTTTTCTTCTTGGTCCCACTTGTTCACCATATGATAAGCGGTCAAACGCAGACGCTCAAAAATTTGCTCGCGTATCTCGCCCTCAAGTCCGGTTTTGTCCATCGCCGTTTTCATGCAAGCCAACCAGGCTTCTGCCTGTACAGGGCCAATGGGGAAACGAATGTGGCGTGCACGCAGCATCGGATGTCCGTGGCGATTTGAATAGAGGGTAGGCCCACCGAGAAACTGGGTAAGAAACATATATTGGCGCTCTTTCACTTCCGTAAAATCTTCGGGGAAGAGCGGAGCAAGGTCAGGGTGCCGGGCAACCAGGTCGTAAAATGTATCAACCAGACGGGACAAAGTATCAGCCCCGCCGATCATCTCATAGGGAGTGCGCATGGTCTCAGACATACAAATAACCTCCTTTGCAATGACGAATCCCTTTAAGTATAACGTGTTCTTTCTATTATAGATAGAACAGTGGCGAGTTGGCAGGGAATCCCGCTTGCCTTTCTGCTCAGAAATCAGTAAGATGTTCAAGGTGAGTCTTTCAGTAGGCTCGCGTGTACAAAAAAATGTGCGGGAAACTAAGAAATCACTTGCGTAGCCCAAATATTTTTAGTACAATATTGAATGTTGGTCATGGACTTGCGATGATGTGGGAGGTTGCTGACACACCCGGCCCCTTTGCCATGACCGGGGTGCAGGATATTTCCACGGAGAAATGTCTGTTTAATAAATGGGCGAAAAAGGAGGGACTAAAATGGCAAAGCAAAAGATTCGTATTCGTTTGAAGGCGTATGATCACAAAATCCTCGATCAATCCGCGGAGAAAATCGTGGACACAGCGAAGCGTTCCGGTGCAAACGTATCCGGTCCAATTCCGCTTCCTACCGAGAAAGCAGTTTATACGATCCTGCGTGCGGTGCATAAGTACAAAGATTCTCGTGAGCAATTCGAGATGCGTACTCACAAGCGTTTGATCGACATCTTGAACCCTACACCACAAACAGTAGATGCTTTGATGCGTCTGGATCTGCCGTCTGGTGTAGATATCGAGATCAAACTGTAAGGTCCCAAAAAGCGATACACGCGCAGACGTTGTCTTGATAAGCGTGTTATACCAAGCAACAAACCCTTAAAATGGCACCCCTGCGCATCGATGGGGACTTGATACAACATAAAAAACGTTTTACTGAAATAAGCACAGGAGGTGGCACAAATGACCAAAGGAATCTTAGGGAAAAAACTTGGAATGACTCAAGTTTTTGGTCCAAACGGAACAGCGATCGCTGTAACGGTTATCGAAGCAGGTTCTAACGTGGTTCTTCAAAAGAAAGACGTGGAGAACGACGGCTACGAAGCGATCCAAATCGGCTTCGAAGACAAAAAAGAACAGCGCGCTAACAAGCCGGAAAAAGGCCATGCAGCAAAAGCTAACACTGCTCCTAAGCGCTTCGTTCGCGAAATTCGCGGAATTAACCTCGCTGATTACGAGGTTGGTCAAGAGTTGAAAGTAGACATTTTTGCCGAGGGAGAAATCGTTGACGTATCCGGCGTAACCAAGGGTAAAGGTTTCCAAGGTGCGATCAAACGTCACAACCAATCCCGCGGTCCTATGGCTCACGGTTCGCGTTACCATCGCGGTCCTGGTTCCATGGGTGCTGTCGCTCCAAACCGCGTTTTCAAAGGTCAAACCCTGCCAGGTCAAATGGGTGGCGACAACGTAACCATTCAAAACCTGGAAGTAGTTAAAGTAGATGCTGCTCGCAACCTGATTCTCGTTAAAGGCTCCGTGCCTGGTCCGAAAAACAGCTGCGTGCTCGTATCGACGGCAGTCAAGAAACACTAAGGAAAGGAGGAACTGACATGCCGAAAGTAGCTCTTTATAACCAAACTGGTTCTCAAGTTGGCGAAATCGAATTAGCAGATAGCGTGTTCGGGATTGAGCCTAACAACGCTGTTCTGTACGATGCGATCGTGATGCAACAAGCATCCCAACGTCAAGGAACACACGATGTAAAGAACCGCTCTGAAGTACGTGGTGGTGGCCGCAAGCCATGGCGCCAAAAAGGTACAGGTCGCGCACGCCAAGGTTCCATTCGCTCTCCGCAATGGAAAGGTGGCGGTGTTGTATTCGGTCCAACTCCGCGCAAATACGGTTACAAACTGAACCGTAAAGTTCGCCGTTTGGCTCTGAAATCCGCACTGTCCGCGAAAGTACAAAACAACGAACTCCTGGTTCTGGAAGCTCTGAACTTCGCAGCTCCTAAAACCAAGGAAATGACAGCTGTTCTGAACAGCTTGAAAGCAGATCGCAAAGTTCTGATCGTGACTTCCGAGTACGATCAAAACGTAGCTCTCTCTTCCCGTAACATCCCAGGTGCCAAATTCGTAGATGCTGCAGGCATTAACGTTCTGGATCTGGTAGCGCATGACAAAGTAATCGTGACGAAAGAAGCGGTTGCGAAAGTAGAGGAGGTGCTCGCATAATGAAGAGCCTTCATGATGTCCTTAAACGCCCTGTCATTACCGAGCGCACCACTGACATGATGGCTGAGAAGAAGTACGTTTTCGAAGTACCTCTCAAAGCTAACAAAACAGAAATCAAGCAAGCTGTTGAAAAAGTATTTGGCGTAAAAGTAGAAGCAGTAAACACTGTTCGTGTTCCTGCGAAACCAAAACGCTACGGAAAATACTCCGGTTACACATCCGAGTGGAAGAAAGCAATCGTTAAGCTGACTGATGACAGCAAAGAATTGGCCTTCTACGAGGGAGTATAACCTCGACGACTACCGAAAAGGAGGGTAATAACATGGGTATCAAAAAGTTTAAACCGACTTCTCCTGGTCGTCGCCAAATGACGGTTTCTACTTTCGAGGAGATCACCACATCGACTCCCGAAAAATCCTTGTTGGCGCCTCTCAGCAAAAAAGCTGGTCGCAACAACCAAGGTAGAATTACCGTTCGTCATCAAGGTGGCGGTCATAAACGTAAATACCGTATTATCGACTTCAAGCGTAACAAAGATGGTATCGTAGGTCGCGTAGCTACTATCGAGTACGATCCAAACCGTTCCGCTAACATCGCGCTGATCAACTATGTTGACGGTGAAAAACGTTACATCCTCGCTCCACACAACCTGAAAGTGGGCGACGAGATCGTATCCGGAGCAGATGCCGACATCAAAATCGGTAACGCGCTGCCACTGGAGAAAATCCCGGTAGGTACTACCATCCACAACATCGAGTTGAAACCTGGTAAAGGTGGACAACTGGTGCGTGCAGCTGGTGCTTCTGCTCAACTGCTCGGTCGTGATGGTGAGTTCGTAATCGTTCGCCTGTCTTCCGGTGAAACTCGCCGCATCCATAACGTATGCCGCGCTACCATCGGTCAAGTAGGTAACCTGGATCACGAACTGCTGAACATCGGTAAAGCAGGACGTTCCCGCTGGTTGGGTATCCGTCCAACTGTACGCGGTAGCGTAATGAACCCTAACGATCACCCGCACGGTGGTGGTGAAGGTCGCGCTCCAATCGGTCGTAAAGCACCTGTTACTCCTTGGGGTAAACCAACCCTGGGTCTCAAGACTCGCAAGAAGAAGAACAAGTCCGACCAATACATCATCCGCCGCCGCAAGAAATAAGGTAGGCTGATATAATACCGAACGCCTTTGGCGAAGGGAGGTTCACTAATGGGACGTAGCTTAAAAAAGGGTCCTTTCGTGGATGACCACTTGATGAAAAAAGTTGACGAGCAAAATGAAAAGAACGAGAAACGCGTGATCAAAACTTGGTCTCGCCGTTCCACCATCTTCCCTGAGTTCGTAGGACACACGTTTGCAGTATACGATGGCCGCAAACATGTACCAGTATACGTATCGGAAGACATGGTTGGTCATAAATTGGGTGAATTCGCACCAACTCGTACCTTCAAGGGTCACGTCGACAACGACAAGAAATCCAAGAAGCGCTAAATTTCTCTTGACAGAGAGGAGGTACAAAGATGGAAGCTAAAGCAGTTGCTCGCAATATTCGCATCGCGTCTCGTAAAGTCCGCCTGGTTGTTGACTTGATCAGAGGCAAGCAAGTAGGTGAAGCGTTGGCGATCCTGAAACACACGCCAAAAGCAGCTTCTCCGGTTGTTGAAAAGCTCCTGAAGTCGGCTATTGCAAACGCTGAGCACAACTACGAAATGGATCCAAACAGCCTCGTAGTGAGCAAAATCTTCGTAGACCAAGGTCCTACGTTGAAGCGTTTCCGTCCGCGCGCTATGGGTCGCGCAAGCCGCATCCATAAACGCACAAGCCACATCACAGTGGTACTAAACGAGAAATAAGGAGGGATTACGTGTGGGTCAAAAGGTAAGCCCGGTAGGACTTCGGATCGGTGTCATTCGTGACTGGGAGTCCAAATGGTACGCTGACAAGGACTTCGCAACTCTGTTGCACGAAGACTTGAAAATCCGCAAGTTTGTAAAAGGGCGTCTGAAAGACGCTGCTGTATCCACTATCGAAATCGAACGCGCAGCTAATCGCGTGAACGTTACGATTCACACCGCTAAGCCTGGTATGGTAATTGGTAAAGGTGGAGCTGAGGTTGAAACTCTGCGCAAATCCTTGACTGATCTGACTGGCAAACGCGTTCATATCAATATCAACGAAGTAAAACGTCCGGATCTGGATGCTACTCTGGTAGCTGAAAATATCGCACGTCAACTGGAAAACCGCATTTCCTTCCGCCGTGCGCAAAAGCAATCGATCACTCGTACGCTGCGCGCTGGTGCAAAAGGTATCAAAACTTTGGTAAGCGGTCGTCTTGGCGGCGCGGACATCGCACGTTCTGAAGGTTACAGCGAAGGTACTGTTCCGCTCCATACGCTGCGTGCTGACATCGACTACGGTACTGCTGAAGCACATACCACTTATGGTCGTATCGGTGTAAAAGTATGGATCTATCGTGGAGAAGTCCTTCCAGCGAGAAAGAACGTCGCTACTGAGGAAGGAGGCAAGTAATCATGTTGACGCCAAAACGCGTGAAACACCGTAAACAACACCGCGGGAAAATGGCTGGTAACGCAAAAGGCGGTACTACTGTTGCGTTCGGTGAATACGGATTGCAAGCAATGGAGCCATCTTGGGTAACTAACCGTCAGATCGAGGCTGCTCGTATCGCGATGACTCGTTACATCAAACGTGGCGGTAAAGTATGGATTAAAATCTTCCCTGACAAGCCAATTACACAAAAACCGCTCGAAGTACGGATGGGTTCCGGTAAAGGTTCTCCTGAGAAATGGGTAGCGGTAGTGAAGCCAGGCAAGATCATGTTTGAACTTGCTGGCGTACCTGAAGAAGTCGCTCGCGAAGCTATGCGCCTTGCTATGCACAAGCTGCCTATCAAGTGCAAATTCGTGAAGCGTGAAGAAGTGGGTGGTGACGCACATGAAGGCTAATGAGTTCCGTAATTTGACCACTGCCGAGATCGAACAAAACGTCGCTTCTTTGAAAGAAGAGTTGTTCAACCTTCGTTTCCAGTTGGCTACGGGTCAACTCGAAACCACATCTCGCATTAAACAAGTGCGTAAGGATATTGCTCGTGCGAAAACCATCCTGCGCCAGAGAGAATTGGGAATCGGCTAATTAAAGGAAGGAGGTTTGAACGATGACCGCAGAACGCAATATGCGTCGATCCGTTGTAGGTCGCGTTGTTTCCGACAAAATGGATAAAACCATTGTTGTGCTTGTTGAAACTTACAAGACACACCCGTTGTACGGCAAACGCGTGAAATACTCCAAAAAGTTCAAGGCTCACGACGAGAACAACACGGCAAAAGTGGGCGACATCGTAGAATTGATGGAAACTCGTCCTTTGTCCAAAGATAAACGTTTCCGTTTGGTACGTATCGTCGAAGAGGCAGTAATCGTATAAGTCAGATTTTCGGATATCAAATCCGAAAGGAGGAACAGTAAATGATCCAAACTCAGACGAGATTGGCTGTTGCTGACAACTCCGGTGCAAAGGAACTCATGTGCATCAAGGTTCTGGGTGGTTCCGGTCGCAAAACGGCGAACATCGGTGATGTTATCGTGTGCTCCGTAAAATCCGCTACACCCGGCGGCGTTGTCAAGAAAGGTCAAGTAGTTAAAGCAGTTGTAGTTCGTACTGTAAGTGGCGTTCGTCGTCAAGATGGTTCTTACATTCGTTTTGATGAAAATGCAGCTGTAGTCATCAAAGAAGATAAGTCCCCACGTGGTACTCGTATCTTTGGACCAGTAGCTCGTGAGCTCCGCGACAAAGATTTCATGAAGATCATCTCTCTGGCTCCAGAGGTTATCTAATTGAACGGAAAAACTCAGGCAGTTTGTTCGATAGGAGGTGCACCAAGCGATGCACGTTAAAAAAGGCGACACTGTTATCGTAATTGCGGGCAAAGATAAAGGCAAAAAAGGTCGCGTTCTCGCTGCTTATCCGAAGAAAGAACGCGTACTGGTTGAAGGTATCAACCTCGTGAAGAAACACAGCCGTCCGTCCCAAGCTAACCCGCAAGGTGGCATTGTGACTCAAGAAGCAGCGATTCACGTTTCCAACGTATCTTTGATCGATCCGAAGTCCGGAAAAGCTACTCGCATCGGTTACAAAGTTTTGGATAACGGTAAGAAAGTACGGTATGCGAAAAAGTCTGGCGAAGTACTCGACAAGTAGTCAGGTTGGAAAGGAGGATATCCTAGATGGCAACAAGATTGAAAGAAAAGTACACTAACGAAATCGTGCCTGGTTTGATGAGCAAGTTCAACTACACTTCCATCATGCAAGTGCCGAAAGTAGAAAAGATCATCATCAATATGGGTGTTGGCGAAGCGGTAGGCAACGCTAAATCCTTGGATACTGCGGTTGAAGACCTGCAAATTATCGCTGGTCAAAAGCCTGTAGTAACTCGCGCTAAGAAGTCCATCGCTGGCTTCAAATTGCGTGAAGGTATGCCGATCGGTGCGAAGGTTACCCTGCGCGGCGAGCGTATGTACCACTTCCTCGACAAATTGATGAACGTATCTCTCCCGCGTGTTCGTGACTTCCGTGGAATTTCTTCCAAGGCATTTGACGGTCGCGGTAACTACACACTTGGTCTGAAGGAACAACTGATCTTCCCTGAGATCGAGTACGATAAAATCGACAAAGTTCGCGGTATGGACATCGTAATTGTTACTTCCGCGAAAACGGATGAGGAAGCTCGTGAGTTGCTGACTCAAATGGGTATGCCATTCCGTAAATAAACCCACTCGTAAGGAGGGAAGAATGTGGCAAAGAAATCTATGATCATCAAGCAACAGCGGCAGCCGAAGTTTGCAGTACGCGCGTACACTCGTTGCGAGCGTTGCGGACGTCCTCACTCCGTATTGCGCAAATTCAAACTCTGCCGTATTTGCTTCCGTGAACTTGCTTATAAAGGTCAAATTCCAGGCGTGAAAAAAGCAAGCTGGTAATTTGAAACGGGAAGGAGGTTTTCTCTCATGGTTATGACTGATCCAATCGCAGATATGTTGACACGTATTCGTAACGCCAACATGGTTCGCCACGAGAAAGTGGAAATCCCGGCGTCCACCATCAAGAAGGAAATCGCGCGCATTCTGAAAGAAGAAGGCTTCATCCGCGATGCGGAGTTTGTTGAAGACAACAAACAAGGAATCATCCGCGTATTCCTGAAATATGGTGCGAACAACGAGCGCGTCATCACAGGTCTGAAACGTATCTCCAAACCAGGACTTCGTGTTTATGCAAAAAACAATGAAGTACCTAAGGTTTTGGGTGGCCTCGGTTGCGCGATCATCTCTACATCCACTGGCGTTATGACTGACAAGCAAGCTCGTCAAGCTCATGTTGGTGGAGAAGTTCTTGCATACGTTTGGTAATCAACAGAATGTAAAAAGCACAGGAGGTGCACCACATGTCTCGTGTCGGTAGAAAACCGATCGTGGTACCTGCAGGCGTTACCCTCACTCTGAACGGAACTGAGCTGACGGTAAAGGGCCCTAAGGGTCAACTCGTTCGTAACTTCCATGAAGATATTAAAATCAACATCGCTGAAAACGAAGTAGTAGTAGAGCGTCCAAGCGATAACAAACTTCACCGTTCCCTGCACGGTACAACTCGTGCGCTTGTTGCCAACATGGTAAAAGGCGTATCCGAAGGCTTCACTCGTACCTTGGAACTGGTCGGTGTAGGTTACCGTGCTGCCAAAACTGGCAACGGCGTTACTCTTTCTCTTGGTTTCTCCCACCCAGTGGAAGTTACTCCAGAAGCGGGTATCGAAATCGATGTACCAAACCAAACCACTCTGGTGGTTAAAGGCATCAACAAAGAGCGCGTAGGTCAAGTTGCTGCTGAAATTCGTTCGCTGCGTAAACCCGAGCCTTACAAAGGTAAAGGTATTAAGTACAGTGATGAAGTGGTTCGTCGTAAAGAAGGTAAAAAAGGTAAATAAGCTTCTAGCTTCATGAGAAAGGAGGCCGCTTAATGTTTACGAAAGCTGATAAAAACAAAGCTCGGAAAAAACGTCACCTGCGTATCCGCAAACGTGTGATTGGTACTGCCATTCGCCCACGTCTGAACGTATTCCGTTCTTCTAAGCACATCTACGCTCAACTGATTGATGATGCAACTGGCGTAACACTGGCATCTGCATCTTCTTTGGATAAAGAGCTGGGCCTGAAAAATGGCGCTAACGTGGAAGCTGCTACAGCTGTTGGCACACTGATCGCTAAGCGTGCACAAGAAAAAGGTGCGACTGAAGTGATTTTTGACCGCGGTGGTTACATCTATCATGGACGTATTAAAGCACTGGCAGAAGCAGCTCGTGAAGCTGGTCTGCAATTCTAACAACAAGGAGGGTAAGGAATGCGTATCGACCCTAGCAAATTAGAGCTCGAAGAAAAAGTAGTCGCTGTTAACCGCGTAGCTAAAACGGTTAAAGGTGGACGTCGTATGAGCTTCAGCGCCCTGGTTGTTGTGGGAGACCGTAACGGCCACGTAGGTGCTGGTATGGGTAAAGCTCAAGAAGTTCCAGACGCCATTCGCAAAGCGATTGACGACGCTAAGAAAAAATTGATCCGTGTACCGATGAGAGGAACAACTGTTCCACACGAAGTTATGTGCCAATTCGGTGCTGGTAAAGTTCTCATCAAACCTGCTGCCCCTGGTACAGGTGTTATCGCCGGCGGACCTGTTCGTGCCGTACTCGAACTGGCTGGTGTAGGCGATATCTTGAGTAAGTCTCTTGGTTCCAACAATCCTATCAACATGGTCAACGCTACGCTGGAAGGCCTTGGTCGCCTGAAAACAGCGGAAGATGTCGCGAAATTGCGCGGTAAGACTGTTGACGAGTTGTTGGGTTAATAAGGAGGGAATGAACATGGCAAAATTGCAAATCACCCTCAAACGTAGCCTGATCGGTCGCACTGTAGACCAACAAGATACTGTAAAAGCTCTTGGTCTTCGCAAAATTAACTCCACTGTAGTGAAGGAAGACAACGCTGCAATTCGTGGAATGGTTTTCAAAGTGAAGCACTTGGTTGAAGTGAAAGAAGTAGAAGCATAATTGAACATCTCAATCAGTTAGGAGGTGCAACGTATGAAATTGCATGAACTGCAACCTGCAGAAGGATCCCGTCACACTCGTAAGCGCATCGGTCGCGGTATCGGTAGCGGTACTGGCAAAACTGCTGGTAAAGGTCACAAAGGTCAAAACGCTCGTTCCGGTGGCGGTGTACGCCCAGGTTTCGAGGGTGGTCAAAACCCATTGTACCGTCGTCTGCCTAAGCGTGGTTTCACTAACATCAGCCGCAAAGAATTTGCGATTGTTAGCCTGGACGCGCTGAACCGTTTCGAAGAGGGTACTGTAGTAACGCCTGAACTGTTGAAAGAAACAGGTGTTATCAGCGCGCTGCGCGACGGTGTTAAGGTTCTTGCTAACGGTGAACTGACTGTGAAGCTGACCGTTAAAGCTCACAAGTTCTCCGGAGCTGCTGCTGAGAAGATCGCTCAAGTCGGTGGAACAACCGAGGTGATCTAATGTTAGCGTCCTTAACTAACATTTTTAAGATTGGCGACTTACGTCGTAAGATCCTTTTTACTCTCATGATGTTGGTCGTCTTCCGGATCGGAAGCTTTGTACCCGTTCCTAACGTAAACGTCGAGCTGTTTCAGCAGAACACAAACCACTTGTTGGGCTTGTTGAACACCTTCTCTGGTGGAGCACTGCAAAACTTCTCGATTTTTGCCATGGGTATCATGCCATACATTACGGCCTCGATTATCATGCAGCTGATGTCGATGGATGTAGTGCCTAAGCTGACGCAATGGGCACGCGAAGGGGAAGTTGGCCGTCGCAAGATTGCTACTGTTACCCGTTACGCTACGATCATCCTCGGCTTGATTCAGTCTGTTGGTATGACGATCGGTTTTAATAATATGGCGCCTGGCTTGCTCAAGGACACTTCCGTTGGCAGCTATGCACTCATTGCGTTGACACTGACGGCTGGGACCGCATTCATGATGTGGATGGGGGAACAGATTACGGAAAAGGGTATCGGTAACGGGATTTCGATCCTGATCGTTGCTGGTATCGTCGCGAACATTCCACACGGAATCACGACGATTTACACCACGCAATTCGCTGACCCTTCTCAAAACGTATTCTTCAGCATCGTCAAAGTTGTGATCATTCTGCTGGTGATCCTCGCTATTATCGTCGGGGTTATCTTTATGCAGCAAGGGATTCGTAAAATTCCAGTGCAATACGCGAAGCGAGTGGTTGGACGTAAAATGTACGGTGGTCAATCCACACACATTCCACTGAAAATCAACTCTGCGGGTGTTATTCCTGTAATCTTTGCGGTCTCGCTCGTACTGTTCCCTTCGACAATCGCACAGTTCTGGGTGGATTCATCCGGTACAGGGTTCGCCAACTGGATCTATCGCAACTTCCAAGTCAATGAACCGTTGGGAATGACGTTGTACGCTATCTTGATTCTCGGGTTCACCTATTTCTACACATTTGTTCAGATCAATCCTGTGCAAATGGCAGAGAACATGAGAAAAAATGGCGGTTACATTCCTGGTATCCGACCCGGTAAAAACACTGAGGTTTACATTACTCGTACACTAAACCGCCTTACATTGGCTGGCGCTTTGTTCTTGATGGCAATTGCTATCTTGCCATTCTTCTTCAGTAAGCTGGCTAACTTGCCGCAGCAGATTTACATCGGCGGCACTTCGCTCTTGATTGTGATCGGGGTAGCCCTTGATACAATGAAGCAGATCGAAAGCCAGATGATCAAACGCCACTACCAAGGGTTTATCAAGTAATGACTTAGATGTTTACAGAAAAGCCTCTGTAGCTTTTCTTTATGGGACGGAGGGAATGGACGTGAATATAATTCTGATGGGGCTGCCTGGTGCCGGTAAAGGAACACAGGCAGAACGTATCGTAAAAGAGTTTGATATCCCGCACATTTCGACTGGCGACATGTTCCGGGCTGCGGTTAAAAACGAAACGCCGCTCGGACTGCAAGCCAAATCCTTTATGGATAAAGGTTTGCTTGTTCCCGATGAAGTAGTCATCGGAATTGTGCGGGAGCGCCTCTCGATGGAAGACTGCGCAAAGGGTTTCCTGTTGGATGGATTTCCGCGCACAGTTCCACAGGCGGAAGCGTTGACAGCTACCGTAAAAGAGCTGGGACGCGAAATTGATCATGTGATTAATATCAACGTTCATCGCGAGCAATTGATTGAACGTCTGACCGGTCGCTGGATCTGCCCTGTATGTGGAGCTAGCTATCACACGATGTTCAATCCTCCAAAAGAGGCTGGCGTGTGTGACAAAGATGGTGGTAAGCTGTATCAGCGTGAAGATGACAAGATCGAAGTGGTAACACAACGTCTTGACGTCAACATCGCGCAGACTCAGCCACTCATCGACTACTACTCCGCACAGGAACTCCTGCGAGATATCAATGGGGAACAAGATATCCAGGTAGTGTTTGCGGAAATTAAGTCATTGCTAAGAGGGTAATTGCCGAATGATTATCCTGAAGTCGAAAGCAGAACTTGAGGTTATGCGCGAAGCTGGTCGTATCGTCGCACTCACCCATCAAGAACTGGCCAAGGCAATTAAGCCTGGTGTCACGACAAAGCAGCTAGACGAAATTGCCGAGACATTTATTCGCAGCATGGGAGCAGTTCCATCATTTAAAGGCTACGGTGGCTTTCCAGGTAGTATCTGTGCTTCAGTCAATGAAGAACTCGTACACGGGATCCCAGGGAAACGGGCGTTGCAAGAGGGAGACATCATCAGTATCGACATCGGTGCTCAGTTCCAAGGGTACCATGGAGACTCCGCTTGGACGTATCCGGTCGGCAAGATTTCAGCAGAGAATGAAAAGCTGTTGCGGGTAACGGAAGAATCGCTCTTCAAGGGGCTTGAAAAAGCTGTTCCTGGTGGACGATTGTCTGATATCTCACATGCGATTCAAGTTCATGCAGAAGCTGCCGGCTTCACACTCGTCCGCGAGTATGTGGGGCATGGGATTGGGCAAAACTTGCACGAAGATCCGCAGGTTCCTAACTACGGTCCTCCTGATCGGGGGCCGAGGTTAAAACCAGGCATGGTGTTGGCAATTGAGCCAATGGTAAATGCCGGCGAACGTTATGTCCGCACATTGGAGGACAATTGGACGGTAGTAACATTGGATCGGAAAACATGTGCTCATTTTGAACACACCATCGCGATTACGGAAGATGGCTATGAGATTTTTACACGAACATAAAGCGGGAGTTCCGAGTGATTCGGGATTGTCGTCCAACGTGTCGACGATAAGTTCGTTGTGTGATCATTTCGCAAAACTCATGGTCCGACTGAAGAGCAGAAGAAAGGAGAGTTTACCATGGCAAAAGATGATGTAATTGAGGTAGAAGGCACAGTAATTGAGCCTTTGCCGAATGCTATGTTTCGAGTAGAATTGGAGAATGGACACAAAGTCCTTGCTCACGTGTCCGGAAAAATCCGCATGCACTTTATCCGTATCCTGCCGGGGGATAAAGTAACTGTTGAACTGTCGCCGTACGACTTGACCCGCGGACGTATTACGTACCGCTATAAATAGTAAGCAAAACCCCTAGAAAAGGGAGGCAAGAACCATGAAAGTGAGACCTTCGGTTAAACCGATCTGCGAGAAATGCAAGGTTATCCGTCGTAAAGGTAACGTAATGGTTATTTGTGAAAATCCTAAGCATAAGCAAAAACAAGGGTAAACAAGGAGGTGCTTCTGACACATGGCACGTATTGCAGGCGTAGACTTGCCGCGCGAAAAACGCGTTGAAGTTGCTCTTACCTACATTTTTGGTATTGGCCGCCCCACGTCTAAAAAAATTCTGTCTGCCACTGGCGTAGACGTGAACACTCGTGTTCGCGATCTGACAGAAGATGAAGTTAGCAAACTGCGTGAGTACATCGACAAAACCGTTAAGGTGGAAGGCGATCTCCGTCGTGAGATTTCCCTGAACATCAAACGTTTGATGGAAATCGGATGCTTCCGTGGAATCCGTCACCGTCGTGGACTGCCAGTTCGTGGTCAACGCTCTAAAACAAATGCTCGTACACGTAAAGGTCCACGTCGTACGGTAGCAAACAAGAAGAAGTAAAGGAGGGTAAACTGACATGGCGAAAAGAAAACAGGCTACAGCAACTCGTACCCGTCGTCGTGATCGTAAAAATGTTGAAGTCGGCGTAGCACATATCCGCTCTACTTTCAACAACACGATCGTAACCATTACAGATCCACACGGTAACGCGATCTCTTGGTCCAGCGCTGGTTCCCTCGGCTTCAAAGGCTCCCGTAAAAGCACTCCATTTGCTGCACAAATGGCTGCTGAAGCGGCTGCACGTGTTGCTATGGAACATGGCATGCGTTCCCTTGAAGTATCGGTAAAAGGCCCAGGTGCTGGTCGTGAAGCAGCGATCCGTTCCCTGCAAGCAACTGGTCTTGAAGTGAACATGATTAAAGACGTGACGCCAATTCCGCACAACGGTTGCCGTCCACCAAAACGTCGCCGCGTGTAACTGGTTTATATTGTTCAGAACATGTCCATACTAGAATGGTAAATTCTGATTTATAGCTTGTCATGCACGCAAACGGTAAACCGCCGGGGAAATTCCTGAGTGGGCACGTATGCGGCCCACCCAAGGATTTCGACGTTTTGAAGGAGGGTTTGTTTAATGATAGAAATAGAAAAACCAAAAATCGAGGTTGTGGAAGTAAGCGACGACAACTCGTATGGGAAATTTGTTGTAGAACCTCTGGAGCGCGGATACGGAACTACCCTTGGCAACTCGCTGAGACGAATTCTTCTTTCGTCCTTGCCAGGCGCGGCAGTTCGTACTGTTCAAATCGATGGGGTTCTTCACGAGTTCTCGACAGTGGAAGGCGTCGTTGAAGATGTAACCGAGATCATCCTGAACATCAAAGGCTTGGCGCTGAAGATCCATTCCGATGAAGAAAAAGTAATCGAGATCGATGCAGAAGGCGAAGGCGTTGTCAAAGCGGGAGATATCCGTGCTGACAGTGATGTGGAGGTCTTAAACCCTGATCTTCATATTGCAACGTTGGCCAATGGCGGTCGTCTGCATATCCGCATGACAGCTGGACGTGGTCGTGGTTATGTTCAATCAGATGGAAACAAATCCGAGGATCTGCCTATTGGTGTGATTCCGATTGATTCGATCTACACGCCGATCAAGCGCGTTAACTATCAAGTGGAAAATACCCGCGTAGGGCAAATGACCAACTATGATAAGTTGACACTTGAGGTTTGGACAAACGGCAGTATCAGTCCGGAAGAAGCCGTAAGTCTCGGCGCCAAAATCATGACGGAGCACTTGAACCTGTTTGTCGGTCTGACCGATGAGGCGAAAGATGCTGAAATCATGGTTGAAAAAGAGGAAGACAAAAAGGAAAAAGTTTTGGAGATGACTATCGAAGAGCTGGACCTTTCTGTTCGTTCCTACAACTGCTTGAAGCGTGCCGGTATCAACACCGTGCAAGAGCTGACGCAGAAGACCGAAGAGGACATGATGAAAGTGCGCAACTTGGGTCGCAAATCTCTGGAAGAAGTGCAGGAAAAGCTGGCTGAGCTGGGACTTTCCCTGCGTAGCGACGACTAGAGTAGCAATTCCAAAAGGCAAGCTTTTGTTCTCTCAAGTCAGTCCCTTTAGGGGGATTACAGATCTGGCTTCCCGACAGTAGAGGTTTCTACGTAGTGTTGCCAGCTTGAAAAGGGAGGTAAAGACAATGGCATACCGTAAATTGGGTCGTCGTAGTTCAGCTCGTAAAGCGTTGTTCCGCGACTTGGTAACTGACCTGATCATCAACGAGCGTATCGAAACTACAGAGATGAAGGCGAAAGAACTGCGCCCAATCGCTGAGAAAATGATCACGCTCGCGAAACGCGGCGATCTGCATGCTCGTCGTCAAGTGGCTGCTTACGTTCGTAAAGAAGTTGCGAACGCAGAAGGTCGCGATGCTGTACAAAAACTGTTCGATGAAATCGCGCCACGCTTCAAAGAGCGCAACGGTGGATACACTCGTATCCTGAAAGCCGGCCCTCGCCGCGGCGACGCTGCTCCAATGGCGTACATCGAATTTGTTTAATAGTGGATAGAAATTGGTCGTTTGACATTGGGAGCGAGACACAACCTCGGCACCGGTGGTAATTGACCGTGAAAAGGGTGGGGGCAGATCTGGTCATAGGCTGGACTCTGATTCAACCCTTTTTTTCTTTCTGTCTGGAGAAATCCTGCTGGTCTGTTGAAGGCTGGGGAGGAAACACCTCATGAATGAAGAGAGCCTGCTGGCACTGCAAGATGTTTCGTATTCCTACGATGGAGAGAATGGCAGTCACGTTCTTGTATTGAAGGATGTCGATCTGACCATTCAAAAAGGTTCCTTTGTGTCCGTACTGGGCCATAACGGGTCCGGCAAGTCTACGATGGCGAAGCTGATGAACGCCTTATTGCTTCCTGAAGGCGGGAGGGTGCTTGTCGCTGGCATGGATACTGCCAAGGGAGAGATGGTCTGGGAGATACGCCGTCATGTAGGCATGGTCTTCCAAAACCCTGACAATCAGATTGTCGGGGCTACCGTGGAGGATGATGTCGCCTTCGGGCTTGAAAACATGGGGGTTGATCCCGAGCAGATGCGGCAGCGTATTGATGAGGCATTGGCTTCGGTAGGGATGGAGGCGTACTTGCTGGCACAGCCGCACCGCTTGTCAGGGGGACAAAAGCAGCGCGTGGCGATTGCCGGAATCATGGCAATGCGGCCATCGGTCATCATTTTGGATGAAGCGACAGCTATGCTGGACCCCCAGGGCAGACAGGAAGTGCTGCAACTGGTGAAGACCTTGAATCGTGACGAAGGGATTACCATCATCAATATTACGCATTTCCCGGATGAAGCGATCTACTCAGACCGGGTCGTCGTGATGAATGCCGGAGAAGTTCTGATGGAAGGAACGCCTGAAGAGGTGTTTAATCAGGTCGAGCGTTTGAAGAAAGTCGGACTGGATGTTCCATTCGCTGTCCGGATTCGGCATGTGCTGGCTTCCAAAGGAATTGATCTCCCGTTTGTACTGCACCAAGAGGAGCTGGTGGAGCACGTATGCAGATTACTTTTGACCAGGTAAGCCATGTTTACGGAAAAGGAACACCGTTTGAGCGTATAGCCTTGCACGACATCTCGTTTATGATTCCATCGGGGTCTTTTGTAGGGATTATCGGGCAAACAGGCTCCGGCAAGTCGACATTGATCCAGCATTTGAACGGCTTGCTTTTGCCAAGCGCCGGGAAAATAACCTTGGGTGATACGGTAATCACCGCGAAGCAGCGATTGCCGCATGAGCAAAGGCGGGATATCGGTCTTGTTTTCCAGTACCCGGAACATCAATTGTTTGAGGAAACGGTAGCGAAGGATGTTGCCTTTGGGCCTTCAAACTTTGAATTGCCGGAAGCGATGGTGGATGCCAGGGTGCGGGAAGCTCTTGAGATCGTTGGTCTGGATTACGAAAAAGTCAAGGATCGCTCCCCGTTTCACATGAGCGGAGGGCAAATGCGGCGTGTAGCGCTGGCGGGTGTTCTGGCCATGCAGCCGAAAGTTCTCGTTTTGGACGAGCCGACAGCCGGTTTGGACCCAGAAGGGCGCAATTTGATCCTCGAAGCGATCTACCGCATTCATCAGGAGCAGAAGCTGACGACGCTCCTGGTCACTCACAGCATGGAAGAGGCGGCGAGGTATGCCGACTATATGCTCGTGCTGGCGCAGGGAAAAGTGGCTTTGCAGGGCAAGCCGGATGAAGTCTTCATGCAGGCAGAACGACTCCGCGAGCTGGCTATGGATGTGCCTGAGACGGTTGCGTTTGTGTCGAGGCTGAATCAGATGCTGCCGGACAAGGAAGGTCTGCCGAACTCCGTCTATCGGGAAGAAGAGTTGATTGCCCATCTGCTGGAACGTCTTTCCGTACCAAAGGAGGGCTAGGCATGCTGCAAAATATAGCCATTGGTCAATACGTACCTGGGCATTCCTTTTTACATCGCGCTGATCCGCGAAGCAAACTGCTCTTTATTATTCTTTTTGCCACGTTAGTCTTTTTGGCTAACAATGCGTTAACGTACGCAGTATTGATCGCTTTTACGCTGTATGCCGGACTGCTGTCCAGGCTCTCGCTTGGCTATATTCTGAAAAGCTTGAAGCCTGTCTGGATACTGATCGTGTTCACCATCGTCCTGCACATTTTCATGACCAAAGGCGGTACCGTCTACTTCCAGTGGGGCTGGTTTACTGTGGAGGAACGCGGGGTGCAGCAAGCAATCTTCATTTCCTTCCGTCTTGGGTTGCTGGTGATCATCAGCTCTTTGCTGACGCTGACCACCTCGCCCATCGATTTGACGGAGGGGCTTGAACGTCTGCTTGGCCCATTTGCCCGGATTGGCGTCCCTGTGCACGATATTGCCCTGATGATGTCGATTGCGATCCGTTTCATACCTACGTTGATGGAAGAGACGGACAAAATCATCAAGGCGCAGACTGCCAGAGGAGCCAACTTTACGAGTGGCAGCCTGATAAAACGCGCGCAGAATCTGATACCGATCGCGATTCCGCTGTTCGTCAGCGCGTTTCGCCGGGCAGAGGATCTTGCTCTCGCTATGGAAGCCAGAGGATATCGCGGAGGTGTCGGACGGACCCGACTGCACAAGCTTGCCTTTTCCTGGCGAGATGCAGGAATGGCCGTTGCAGGCGTTTTGCTGGCGATTACGATTGGATGGTGGCGAGCATGAGACGGCTGCGCTGTGTTTTAGGATACGACGGAACAGACTTCAGCGGCTTTCAGGTGCAGCCAGACCAGGTGACGGTGCAAGGGGAGATTGAAGCGGCGTTGACGAGAATTACGGGGGAATCGATCCAGATTCACGGCTCAGGACGAACGGACGCAGGCGTGCATGCACGCGGCCAGGTGATTCATTTTGATACGGGCAGCCATATTCCTTTGGATAAATGGCGATTCGTGCTGAATAACCAGTTGCCTGATGCCATCGTGATCCGCTCTGTGGAAGAGGTGGCAGAGTCCTTTCACGCCCGTTTTGACGTGCAGGTGAAGGAGTATCGGTATTGCATCGACAACAACCCTGCGCCGGACGTGTTTCGTCATCGCTATGCCGACCATATTCGTTTTCCGCTGGACGTTGCGGCCATGCAGCAAGCTGCCTGTCATTTGGTAGGAGAACATGACTTTACGTCATTTTGCTCAGCCAAAACGTTTGTCGAGGACAAGGTCCGCACGATTTACAGCCTGACAGTAGAGCGCAGCGGCGGCGAAGTATGGGTAACGTGCCGGGGCAATGGCTTTTTGTACAACATGGTGCGCATTATTGTGGGCACCTTGGTGGAAGTCGGGCAGGGCAAACGCCATCCCGATGAACTCAAAAAGATTCTTGCGGCACGCGATCGGGAAATGGCAGGGAAGACAGCGCCAGCCAAAGGTTTGACGATGTGGGAAGTCGTCTATTAACAGACAGATTTCCAACTATTAGACCAAGTGGAGGCACTTGACTACGAGACTGCGATGTAGTACGATATTCCTTGGTATTTTAACCCCGCCTAGCCCCACTCTAGCCCCGGGATTGAAAGACAAGATCGTGATTAATGGAACACCTGGAAGAGTTGCTCACCCGTAACAGCAATTATCTTCCATTGCAAGTTTCGGTTGTTTTGGTTATAAGTAGATGGACATGTAAAGGTAAGATATTTAGGAGGGACAAAAATGCGTACCACATATATGGCGAAACCGCTCGAAGTTGAGCGCAAATGGTACATCGTTGACGCAGAAGGCCAAACGCTGGGCCGTCTGGCAAGCGAAGTAGCTTCTATCCTGCGCGGCAAATTGAAACCTGAATTCACTCCTCACGTTGACGCTGGCGATTTCGTAATCGTAATCAACGCTGACAAAGTGAAACTGACAGGTAACAAGCTGCAAGACAAAATTTACTACACTCACTCCCTGTATCCAGGTGGTTTGAAAAAGACTACTGCTGGCGACATGCTGAACAAAAAACCAGCTCGTATGTTCGAACTGGCGGTAAAAGGTATGCTGCCTAAAAACAGCTTGGGACGTCAAATGTTCACTAAGCTGAAAGTTTACGCTGGTACTGAGCATCCACATGCAGCACAAAAACCAGAAGTTTGGCAAATTCGCGGTTAAGGTAAAGGGAGGAAATATACGTGGCACAAGTACAATACTACGGTACAGGTCGTCGTAAGCACTCCGTAGCACGTGTTCGCCTGGTTCCAGGTGAAGGTCGCATCGTGATCAACAAACGTGAAATGGATACTTACTTTGGTTTGGAAACACTGAAATTGATCGTAAAACAACCACTCGTTCTGACTGAGACTCTTGGTCGTTACGATGTACTGGTTAACGTAAACGGCGGCGGAACAACTGGCCAAGCTGGTGCAATCCGTCACGGCGTTGCTCGCGCTCTGCTGAAAGCAGATCCAGAACTGCGCGGCGCTCTGAAACGCGCTGGCTTCCTGACTCGCGACCCACGCATGAAAGAACGTAAAAAATACGGCTTGAAAGCTGCTCGTCGCGCACCTCAATTCTCCAAACGTTAATTTTTGTTTGGCAAGGCTCTCGAACCTTTTTGGTTCGGGAGCTTTTTTGCATTTTGTCCCAGCGCCTGATCAGCCTTTTGGTTCCAGGCTGCTGACCTACGGAATATTTGTCCATGTTTGTCCATATGATGAAACGAGAGAATGGGACAAAGGGGACGATACGCCGTGACACGAAAAGGGGTAGGCTGGATACTGGCTTTCGCTTTACTGGTGGTGTTGTTCACCTACGAATCGCCGGACCGTTCGTCGTGGACGGCATGGTCATTGCCGTTGACCGGAACCGTTATTGCCATCGACCCGGGACACGGGGGCAAAGATGGCGGGGCTACGTCCAGTTCAGGCGATGTGGTGGAAAAAGAGGTGACGCTGGCAATCAGTATGTACTTGCGCGATTTTCTCCAGCAGTCAGGTGCATTTGTCATCATGACAAGGGAGGAAGACAAGGATCTCGCTTCACCGGAAGCTGATCGGGCCAAAAAAAGAAAGTCGGAAGATATCCGCAACCGGGTGAAACTGGTGAACGACAGCTCTCCCGATTTTCTGGTCAGCATCCATGTAAATTCGATTCCTTCGCCCAAGTGGTCGGGTGCGCAAACTTTTTACTCGCCGACTTTCAAAAAAAGCGGAGAGGTATCGTACCTGATTCAGGATGAGATCAAACGGGTGCTGGGCAATACCGATCGTGTTCCAAGCAAGACGAACAACGTGTTTTTGATTCGCGAGGTGAACTGCCCCGCTGTATTGGTCGAGGTTGGGTTTGTCAGCAATACAGAAGAGGCAAAACGGCTGCAGAGCACGGAGTACCAAAAAGCTATGGCGAATGCGATTTACCAGGGGATTTTGCGGCAGTATTCCGGAGAAAAAGCGCCAATTGCACCTTGAGCGGGCGGCGACTGTGTGCCGCTCGTCTGAATGTGCTATAATGAACGCGCAAACTACCTTGTAAGAACGGTATGAAATCAATTGCCAAGACTATAGATGAGGTGAACAAGCATGTTGACCAGAGAACAAATTTTGGAAGCGCTGCGCGATGTAAAAGACCCTGAGATCAATCGCAGCCTGGTCGAGTTGAACATGATCAGAGACATACGTGTTGAAGGCGCTACAGTTAGCCTGACAGTCGTATTGACGATCTCCGGCTGTCCTCTCAAGGCCAAGATCGAAGACGACGTCATAGGGGCCGTTAAAGCGCTTGGAGCGGAGGAAGTACGTGTCCAGTTTGGCTCGATGACGGACGAGGAGCGTGCGGCTCTCAGCGCCCAGCTCCGCAATACTCAGGGAGGTCAAACCCACAACATGACGCCGGGACAAGCACCTCTGCTCAATCCGATTTTGGCCAAGGATTCGAACACGACCTTCATCGCGATTACTTCCGGTAAAGGCGGAGTTGGAAAATCGACAGTGACGGTCAACCTGGCAGTCGCGCTTGCCCGCCTGGGGAACAAAGTCGGGATTATCGACGCTGACATCTACGGCTTCAGCGTGCCTGACATGATGAACATCGACCAGCGCCCAACCGTTATCGGAGAAACAATCCTTCCGGTAGAAAAGCAAAACGTGAAGGTCATGTCCATGGGCTTCTTCGTAGAGGACAACTCGCCGATCATTTGGCGTGGGCCGATGCTTGGCAAAATGCTGCGCAACTTCTTTACGGAAGTTCACTGGGGCGAAGAGTTGGACTACTTGCTGCTGGACTTGCCGCCAGGAACGGGTGACATGGCTTTGGATGTGCACACGATGATTCCGCAGAGCATGGAGATCGTTGTGACGACCCCACACGCTACGGCAGCCTTTGTAGCGGCGCGTGCCGGTGCGATGGCAAAGCGGACGGGACACGAGATTCTTGGCATCGTGGAGAACATGGCGTGGTACGAGGCGAAAGATGGTTCCAAAGAATACGTATTTGGACGCGGTGGCGGAGCGAAGCTGGCTGAGACACTGACTACCGAGCTTTTGGCGCAAATTCCGCTGGGACAACCTGAGAATCATCCGTCCGAACCAGATTACTCTCCATCTGTTTATCGCGAGGACAGCGCAATCGGGCAGCTGTATATGGATATGGCGAAACGCGTTATGGCAAAATGTGAACAGCAGTAAGCACAAAAGACAGGAAAAAGGTGGGCCCGCCCTTCGGGAGCTCACCTTTTTTTGTTAGGAAGAGGAGTCGCCAGAATCTCCACCGCTATCCCCGCCGCTTTTGCCTTTTTTCTTCGGTTTCAGTTCTTTCGGCTTGGTCATGTCTTCGGAGACTTTGGTCATTAGCTTCATCAACTCGGCTTGAAACAGCGGGCTTTGCAAAGACTCCTTCATGACCTGCATCGTTTGTTGGCGGTAAGCTGCGCTTTTCATCAAGTCCATGAGGTTTTTTTCGAACTCAGGGTCTTTCATTACGCTGATAAGCTGCTTTTGGTACTCGGGGTCTTTCATCAAGTCCTTCATCAAAGTTTTTTGCTCATCCTTCATCGATTTGGCCAAGGTGCTGGCGAATTTCGGATCTTTGAAGGCCTCCTTGATGTGGGGGCTGTTCGGATTGGTCATGCTTTGTATCAATGTGGTCCGAACAGTGGACTCGTCAATCATCAGGTTTTGCTTGAACTTCTCATCTTTCATCATTTTGCCAACAGATTGTTTGGCTTCGTCAGTCTGCAATATGTCCAGCACCATGTCTTTGACACTCTTATAATCAGGCTGAGACGAACTTTGCGCTTGTCCGCCGCTTGAGCAACTGGAAAGGACCAGACAGACAAATGCGGATAGCCAAAAAGACAATGCCTTCTTTCTCATGGGGTGGACACCTCCTTCTTTACTCTGCCTAAGAGTAACGTGCGCATTTTGTTTTGTTCTTACGCTAGTATTTTCTTGTATCCATTGGTACAATCATATTCGATGTGGAATGGAGGGAATGTTTGGTGAGTTTGCGAAAGTATGGCTGGCTCTTTGTCACCACGTTGCTCTTGGGTGGATTGGGCGGAGTCCTGGTCGCCTTTATTTTTGACTTGGACAAGCTGTTGGAAGGCAGCGCGGGCAACTTTTTTGTCGGCACGCTGATGTATCTTTTGTACGGGATGACCATTAGCATTGTGGCCCAAATGGGTTTTTTCGCCTATATGACGATTAATTATTTTGCCAAAACGATTTTCAAAACGCCGTCCATGTGGAAGAGCGTTCAAGTGTTTTTGATCCTCTTTGTCTTTTTTGATATGATTTACCTCCGTTACACGTCGCTTGGCGAAGGAAAAGGAATCGGGACATACTTTATTGAGCCGATCCTGCTCTTGATCGTTGCTTTGGCTACCGCTTACGGAAAAGTGAAGCTGACGAACAGAACGGCATGGATTCCCACGATGTTTTTCATGTTTGTGGTGACGTCACTGGAATGGATTCCGGCCTTGAAGGAAGACAACGTGCATGCGACCTTGTCCATGCTGGTTCCGTTGCTTTTTTGCAACGTATGGCAAGTGATGCATCTACACCGCCTGGTAAAAAGAGAAAGCTGACCTCATCGGACATGAGTCAGCTTTTTTGCTTTTTGTAGGGAGTAGTCTGGCAATCAGTTGATTTCTTTACTCTGGATATTGGTGCCGGCGATCAGTTCGGACACCGTGACAAATTCGTATCCTTGCTTGCGCAGCTGGTCAATGATGATAGGGAGGGCAAGGTGTGTTTCCTTGGCCGAGTCACTGGCGTGCAGCAGGACGATATCGCCCGGGTGTGCTTTTGACAGGACGTTTTGAACAATGACATCCTTTTTCGGCTCGATCCAGTCTTTGGAGTCTGTATCCCATTGAACGACCGTGTAACCCAAACGGTTGGCGATTTCCAGAACCCGTTTATCAAAATCACCGTTTGGCATGCGCAAAAGCGTCGGCTTTTTCCCCGTCATCTCGGTCAGGATGGAATCGGCTTTGGTAATTTGCGTGCGAATTTCCTCGTCTGTATATTTGCTGTAGTTGTCGTGTTTATGACCGTGCGAGCCAATTTCCAGCCCGTCCTCCTTGATTCTCTTGACGATTTCCGGGTGGCGCTGACTCCAGGGGGAGGAGAGAAACAGCGTTGCTTTGTTCACATTTTTTTCTTTTAACACGTCGAGGATGGGGAGTGCGCGTGTTTCGCCCCAGCTGATGTCAAAGGTGAGGGCAATTTTTTTGTCTTTGGTATCCACCTTGTAGATGGCTTGGGGGCCTTGCTTATTGCCATTGCTGGAAAAAGCCGCAATCGTATCGCGCTCGGCATAGCCGATGCCCGCGGTTAGCAAAATGGCCGCAGCGATAATGAGAATTTGCTTCAAGCGCTGAGCGCTCACGACGTAAATAAATTTCATCGTTAGGCACCTCCTTTGTCCGATAACAGTTTATGCAGGGGAGACAAGGATATTCTTTGGCCTCGTGGCTATAGTTGAGGTACAATGCATATAGTGAAAGTAAGAGGCAGTAAAGGAGCGTGGCTCATGAAGAAAAAACTGCAGCATCTGTGGTTTGATAACAAACGGTTTTTCTTGGCCGCTTGTCTTATTTTTCTCGGGGGCGGTTTAATTGGCTACTTCCAGGCTCCTGCGGTGGAAACCGTGGTGCAGAGCTTGATGGGACAATTGAAAGAAATAGCGGAGCGAATCAAAGAGAGCGGCGGGGGAGTGCTGGCTACGTTTTGGATGATTTTTTCCAACAATGTGCTCAGCTCCTTGATGATGATGGCTCTCGGGTTGTTTTTTGCATTCTTTCCCATAATTGGGATGCTGGCGAATGGCGTGCTGCTCGGATTCATCATCGCGAAGTACAGTGCTGCCGGAGTTGATCCATGGGTGATTTTTAGCGCGGGAATTTTGCCGCACGGGATATTTGAACTGCCGGCTGTGCTGTTTGCTGCTGGTATCGGGATCAGACTCGGTTTGCTCAGCTTGCGCTCTGTCGGTTTGCTGTTTGCGCCGCATAATGGGGAACGGGTGAAAAATGATTGGTATGACACCCTCAAGCAATTTCCAGTTGCCGTGTTGACTGTAATTGTCGCGCTCTTTATCGCAGCGGTCGTCGAGAGCTCGATTACGCCACTGATCCTCAAGGCAACACTCGGGGAGCAGCTGCAGCAATTAAACTTGCTGAAATAATTCTGATTTGCCAAGAAATTGAAGCCTTCCTAAACGGGAGGCTTTTTAATTTGAATAGGGTTGAATTGTGATGGAAAGGATAGAGGAGAGACTCGTAAGGCGGAGGCGATATCGTTGTTAGGGTTTTTGTTTAATGCCAAAGAAGTGCAAGAACTAGAGTATTTGCTGAAGCGGGAGCTGGAAGAAATGCTGCTCGACTTTAGCGACAAACGAATCGATTATTTGGTGAAGCGTGCTATGGAAGAGAGGTACTCCATCATGTTTCGCATGTACGCGAGAATAGCCTCTCCCAATGAGCTTTCCAAGTATGTGAGACGCAGAAAACTGGGGGAAGAACATTTCACCTGAAAACTTTTTTGAAAAACCTATTGACTCTTGTATAGTGGCCATGATAGATTAGTTCTTGTCCTTGAGACGCCATCACGAAAAACGATGAACACTCAACGGATTCACAACAAGTAATTGCTCCTTGAAAACTGAACAGCGAAAGCGTTGATGAGTCTATCATTAAATGATTTGCCAGCTTTGAACCAGCAACAAACTTTATTGGAGAGTTTGATCCTGGCTCAGGACGAACGCTGGCGGCGTGCCTAATACATGCAAGTCGAGCGAG
>NZ_RHHV01000028.1 GCF_003710905.1 Brevibacillus parabrevis | reverse complement strand
CACGTGGTTTGCCATTTTCATAAAGCTGAATCATCTGCTGTTTGAATTGATCTGTAAATGACCGACGCTCACGTTTCCCCACGACATTCTCTCCGTTCCATGTCGATTTGATTTCAATCTACTAGACCCTAAGAGAATTGTCCAATTCAGTGTAGCCGATCCATTTTCTTCTGGGAGAAAGGGGAGGGCTATTCCTTTTCGAAAGATCGGACAGGGCAAGGCGGGTCGCATAGTTCGGGGACATCAAAGGGGCATGACGGTAAAGTTACGGATACGGATGTTCCCAGCAAGAATACGTCGCCAAAAGGAGGAAAGGCGAGCGGAGACCTCGGGCATTCTCATCATGATGAGCCAGTTACTGATAAGAAGGGTAATGATGCTAATAAAAATCAGCCTTATGAGAAGGAAAAGGCAGGGGCTGAGGGGACGGGTGAACCTATTGTAGAACATGGATCAACACCACTTGAATATAGGTACGCACTTGATCCGAATACGGACCAGTTAATTAATTTTAAGTGGCTAGAAACAAGGAAAGTTGATCCTGTTGCCGATGCTTATATTATTGATAGAGTAAGTGAACTGAAAAGTCGTTTATCTAAAACAGTATTAAAAAAGGGAGGAAACTTTGGATACGCTGAAGTAGACATTCCGACTGTAAATCAAAGAGAGTTTTATGCCTCCAGTCAAGTTGATTTTTCATCAGGGAATCCGAACTTAAATGGTTTTTCTTTCTTACCAGATGATCCTGTGTTTAATGCTACAAAAGCACCAGATAATAAGGGAAGTGTTTTTGAAAGACTAGAAGATTCAGAATACAAAATAATGAATGATTTAGCCCAAAAGATTGGATATAATCCTAATGCTACAGGGAAAGTGAAGATATTTACCGAAAGAGATACATGCGCAAGCTGTAACAATATAATCGGTAAATTTAAAGAAAGATATCCGAGAATTGAAATTGAGGTAATTCATAATAGTGGCAATTTAGTGCCTCCTAAAGAACTTCCGAAACCCGAAAAATAAATTAAAAGGTGGTAATTTTGGAATGAGTTTGAAGTGGGAATACGAGGAGTTATTTGAATCTTTTATGGAAGATTATTTTTCATATAAAAACGCAAATATGAGTGATTCTGAATCACTTGCTAGAACATACAATGTGTATGAAGCAATCCAAAATCAAGGAGAGATGGAGAAGGCAATTATCCACATTATATATGGAGAATTGTTACTAAAGCAATCAAAGGTACTAGTTACTGCTAAAGAAACAACAAAAAAAGATTTACTTTCACTAGATTTAAATAAGCTAAAAAACGTAGTAACAGATGAGCAATTTAAGGATTTACTTATCCGTAGAGATAGAATCTTACAAGAAATAGATACAAAGCCATTGGATTATTATCCTGTAGTAAGATGGTATTATTTTGAAATGACAAATAACGTTAGGGAGTATTTTCAAAATCAAAATTTTGAAGCATGTAGTGGAGAAGATATTGTTAATAATGTCTTGGAACGATTTAAGAGGGATAGTAGAAATACGTCAAGTGAAAACATAACTGTCAAAACAACTTTAGCTGAATTATTATTACTAAATAATATACGAGCAAATGAAAATATTAGGATTATAAAAAGTGAATTAGAGAAGTTCGATTTGAATGATATTGGGGAACAATTATCGGAAGATGAGAAGAGAGACCTATCTAGTCGAATTAAGGATGTGTTGAGTAAACTATAGTCAAGATATTTGTATGGAGTTATACAACAACAAAAAGATAATGCAATAGAACCGACTAAGCCACAATGCGAGATAGCCGAACGTATCGTGGTCTTTTATCCTATTGCGGTTTGTTGATGGGTAGACCCCACCCAGTGCCGAATGAGTAGGGCAGATGAATCTAAGTAGACTTAACTCAAGTTGTATTCGAATAAAGATTTTTTCATTTTATTTGTACGCACATCAATGCTTTGGCTTTATACCCTAAAAAGTGCTATTCCGATACATTAAACAGGTGACAGGTCAATTATGGTCAGATACCACCATGATTGATCTGTTTTTTGTTAGCTTCGTTTTCTCGCAGTTTTTTGAATTCAATCGTAACTGTACGGTATGTCGCCCTATTAGAGAGGATGAGAAACTAACCAATCGCACCTTTAAGGATGTGTAGCACGACAATTAATAGTAGTGGGGGCTACATCGAAAATATTTTTGATTTTATCAGCAACTGAATGGCAAGTTATCGCGATTGTTACTGTGAAGAAATGAATCTGGTGACGACCAGTTGACATATAACAGGTAAGGTAACGTGTAGGCTAGCCGCCTTCCTAACTTCATAGCCGCTCCGAGGCGGAACTAAATTGCGAGAAGGAAGGTAAAGGGAATGAAGGATTTTGTTCAAATTCAGAATTGTCAAGCCGCTAATGAGTAAATGGACAAGGTAAGTCAAGAGAGTCAGTTCACATCACAGCATAAAGGGTTTACAAAAGTGCCGCATAAAATCCATCGGTGCTACGGCTTAACACATTATGAGAAGCTGATTCTGATTGACCTAATCGCTTATATGAGCGACAAACGTCAATGCTATCCGACCATCGAAATGATTGCCCGAAATGTCGGATGCAGTTCAAAGTCAGTAGAACGCCATATCAAGGAATTGGCAGACAAGAAGATGATTCTGGTCAGTCAGGGTAAGAACAACACGTATTTCCTGCCAAATTATCTGCATTGCCACCCATATCTGCTTATGTCAGAAAAGACTCATGAGTTTATTAGGAGTATACGGAAGCAGGTAAACGAGCGAGAGTTGACGCTTTGGATTCAGGGAATGGTCAAGCGTGACGAATACAAGTCGTATAAGAAGGTTTTTTAAACGAGTACGTTGAGAGACGAGATTATATGGCGGTTATCTATTCAGATGAATACGATGTAGGGGATGAAGGGTATTTTGGTGAAAATTGCATTTTGTTTTATTATGGTGTAGATGATACTTATGATATTGTCAGTTATAAAGAACTATATGATTACTTGCAGGTAGCATGTAATTTCTATATTGAAAAGAACGAAGACAAAAAAGATGAAGTTAACGAATATTTATTGAGAATTAAAGAGAAATATAGTATTTAAGAATAATGGGTAGAATCCAGATTTTTTTGTAAGCCTATTTACAACCTCAACAACAAGATCATACAATACAACCAATAAACCAAGCATTAAACCATTCAGACACTAATAAACGATCAAAAGCTCATTCCCACTTGAATCATGAGTAGGAATGAGCTTTTTTGTCATCCAAGAGCATATATGGAGCAGGTATGAGTGGGATGTAGCGGCAAACGAGACTCTCGCGGTCATGGCGAAACGAACCTTGGATAACAGATCGCAGAGGTGGAAGGGAAATTTGCTGCTTTTGGGGATACGTTGGCTGGTTTGTGGGGCGCGGCGGTAGACGCGGGCGAC
>NZ_RHHV01000027.1 GCF_003710905.1 Brevibacillus parabrevis | reverse complement strand
TACGGACGGGGGTCAGTCCCTTGGGAAGGAGGCTGGTTTTTTTATCGGAAAGCTACACTTTTTAGCTAATGCTTCTGCTGATCCCGTAGTCGCTGTTTACCTGATAGCTGCTGTTTTACCCAGTAGCTACTGCTTACCGATAGCTGCTGCTTTCCCGACAGCTACTGCTTCCCCGACAGAGCCTACCATTATTGCGCTATTTACATTTCTTCCCGCTCATCCGACCAATCCAAAAACCCGGACAAAAGGCTCTCCTGCTCCGCTGCGCTTCCCTGTACCTTCGCTTGCAGGCGGTCTATCCGTTTTTGGTACGCGGCTGCTTCGGACTGGGTACGGTTTCGCAGCAAGGTGCCCCGCTTTTTCCACTGCTCGTAAGCTTGCCGCGTATAGCGCAATGCTTTTTCCGCATCGCCCAGCTGATGCTCGCACAGCTTCGCCGCCTCGATGTACACCTCTTCCGGGACATAGCCGGACGACGCTATGCACGCTTCCCAGACCGTCAATGCTTGCTGCCAGTTCTTTTGCTTTTTGTACAGATGGCCGATGGCGAGCTTGGCCCGGTTGCTCCAAACATGGTCGCTATCCGCAACCAGGCGGTATCCCGCCATGGCCGTTTCCTGGTCACCCAGCGCATCATACCATCTGGCAATTTCAAATCGTTCCGCAACAGAAACGTCGCTGCTCGGCTGATCCGCCAACAGCCGGGTCATGTGAATGTAAAGCGTGATCAGCGAGAGAACGTCTTTCTCGTTGTGCCGCAGCACCCCTTCGATCACGTCAGGGTCTTGCGAATGCAAAAAGTCAAAGTACCGCACAGGGGCCAAAAAGCCCGGCAAATCATCCTCGCGAAACACGTCCAGCTTTTCCTGCTCGATGATTCCCAAGCGACACGATTCCAGCTCAGCCTTCCACAGCCTTCTGGCTCCGTGCAGCAAGTCGAGATGACCGAACGTCGGCAAGGCGGGAACCTGATCGCGCACCAGCGTATGCCTCGTCCGCACCTGCGGCCAGTCAAACGATTTCCCGTTGAACGTCACCAGATGCGAAGACTTTTGCGCCTGTTCGAGAAACGACTGGTACAGAGTCGCTTCCGCATACGGAGCCGGAAGGAAATGCTGGCGGACAATAACTTCTTCCCCTTCCAGACGACTGTAACCAAGCAAAAAGACGGCATTCCCGGCGCCGCCGGACAGCCCGGTTGTCTCCGTATCAAAAAACAGCAACTCGTCCGCTTTTTTGCCCGCTGCGGACAATGGATGCTCTCTGCCGGAAGCTTCCCAGATAGCGATTGCCTCGTTCAACTGGGAAAAAGTGTACGCCCCGTGGCGTTGCCCGATCGGATAGCGAACCTCGCGAATCATGACATGCTCGTCTTCCCAAAAGTAGGGGAACGCCTGCATTCTGCTCCATTTGTCTGCAAAAGGAATCGGCGGTTTCCCGGCTTGGGCGGGAATGGCAGAAAGTGATTCTGCGTCAGCGGGACTGGGTGCGGTAACTTCGGTTGATGCCTCGGCTGCTACGAACACTCCGATTGTTTCTGCTGACACCTCGGACGTTTTGGGTGCTCCGGGTGCTTTAATTAATACGTCGACTGTTTCAAGCACTCCGCCTGCTCTGGCTGACACCTCCACCGCTTCGAGCACTCCACCTGCTTTAGCTAACACCTCGGCTGTTTCGAGCACTCCGCCTGCTTCGCCTGACACCCCAAACGCTTCGAGTGCTGCATCTGCTTTAGCTAACACCTCGGCTGTTTCAAGCACTCCGCCTGCTTCGCCTGACACCCCAACCGCTTCGAGTGCTCCATCTGCTTTAGCTAACACCTCGGCTGTTTCAAGCACTCCGCCTGCTCTGGCTGACACCTCCACCGCTTCGAGCACTCCACCTGCTTTAGCTAACGCCTCGGCTGTCTGGAACGCCCCCGCTCCGCCCGCTTCCGCCGCCAATCCCGCAGCAGTCTGCCCCCGCGCTTCCTCAGCTGCCCTCGCTGCGGCGGGCGACGCCCTTTTTTCCGAATCCAGCGCCATATGTCCCTTCATCCGTTGCAGCTTGGATTTAAGAGACATATGTGCTTCCCCCCTGAGCGATGCGCAGCAAGGTCATCGCCAGCTCCTTGCTGCCGTCATCAGTCGCCCCGACGCAGGAAGGACAGCCCGAGGTACACGCACAAAAGCTGATCAGCCGCTGCGCCTGCGTGAGAATCGTCTCCATTTCCTTGTACACTTGCTCCGATAGCCCGATGCCGCCCGGATAGCGGTCGTACAGGAAAATCGTCGGTTCCTGGGAATGCACCGCCTTGCGCTGGGGAATCACGTGCAAGTCCATCGGGTCGCACATGACAAACAGTGGCGCCACGTGCTGCAATACGTGGGCCAGTCCAACCAGCCCCCGCTCCACGTCCTCCGTCCCGATCTCCGCAAGCAGCGAGTCGGAAAAACCGATCCACGCCGCGTTCGTGTGCAGCTCCTCCTCAGGCAAATGAATCGGCCCCGAACCGATATTTTCATGCGTCTCAAACTTGATTTTCTTGAAAATCGTCGCCATGGCGTGCACCGAGACTTCGCCGTAGGCAACGACACTCTGCCCGTGGTGGAGCGTCTGGTCCTGCTCCAGCACTTTCAGCTGCACAGCCAGATTGGCGTCTGTATAATAGTCGACCTGCACTTCCCGAACGTACGCTTTCTTTTCCTCGTAGTCCAGCTTCTCCACCTGGTACTGCGTTCCCTGGTGCAAGTAAATCGCTTCGTCATGCAAAAGCGTCATCGAGCTGAACCGGTCCATTTCCCCGATGACCCGCTCGTTGCCGCGCTCGCTAATATCGATGATGACCACGTTTTCCTGCGATGCCGAGCGCAGGCTGATGTTGTGTGCTGGGAATGAATCGTTCATCCAGAACCATTTGCCGCGAGAGTAGTGCAGCACTTGCTCCTCGGTCAAAAATTCCAGCACTTCCGTAATTTCCGCGCAGCCGAACGTATCCCCTTTGCTAAAAGGCAGCTCGTACGCCGCGCATTTCAGATGATCGACCAAAATAATCAGGTTGTCAGGGTTGATCCGTGCCGTTTCCGGACTCCGGTCGAAAAAATACTCGGGATGGGCGATCACGTATTGATCCAGCGGAGTCGAGCTGCCGACCATAATGACCGCCGACTCGCCTTGCCGCCTGCCTGCCCGTCCCGCCTGCTGCCACGTGCTCGCCACCGAGCCTGGATACCCGGTAATGACGCACGCCTGGAGCTGTCCGATGTCCACCCCAAGCTCCAGCGCATTCGTGCTGACGACCCCCATGATGTCGCCATTGCGCAGGCCGCGCTCAATCTCCCTGCGCTGACTCGGCAAATAGCCGCCGCGATATCCTTGAATCGTTTTCGGGCCGAGCTTGCGCTTGATCAGTTCCTGCAAATACGTCAGCAAAATTTCCACGCGGACGCGGCTGCGCGCAAACAAAATCGTCTGGATGCCATTGGTCAAAAACTGCTCGGTAATGTCCCGCGCCTCCAATGTGGCGCTTCGCCGGATGTTCAGCTGACGGTTGACCACTGGCGGATTGTAGAACACAAAATGCTTGATTCCCGACGGCGCGCCGTTGTTATCGACCAGCTCTACCTGCTCCTCTGTCAACGCTTCCGCCAGCTCTCGCGGATTGGCGATCGTAGCCGACGTGCAGATGAATTGCGGCGCGCTGCCGTAAAAGGCGCAAATCCGTTTCAGGCGGCGAATCACGTTGGCGACGTGGCTTCCAAAGACGCCGCGGTATGTATGCAGTTCGTCGATGACGATGTATTTCAAATGCTCGAAAAAAGAAACCCATTTGGTGTGATGGGGCAAAATGGCTGAATGCAGCATGTCCGGGTTGGTGATGACGATGTTGCCCGCTTTGCGCACCATTTGCCGGATGTTGGCAGGAGTGTCGCCATCGTACGTCTCCGACTTGATGGCCAGCCCCATTTCGCCAATCAGCTCGTGCAGCTCCGCTTTCTGATCCTGGGCGAGCGCTTTTGTCGGAAACAGGTAAAGCGCGCGGGCTTGTGTGTCTTCGGCCAGCGTCTGCAAAATCGGCAGATGGTAGCACATGCTTTTCCCCGATGCGGTCGGCGTGACAGCCACGATATGCTTGCCTCCGCGCACATGGCGAAACGACGTCTCCTGGTGCGTGTACAAAGAAGTGATCCCTCTTCGCGTCAGCGCATCCTGAATACGCGCATCCATCTCCTGCGGAAACGGAACCGCTTTGGCCTCGCGTGCCGGAATCACCCGCCAGTGGGCGATATTGTCCCGAAAACGCTCGTCTGTTTTCAACTGCTCCAAAATACTTGCCATATCTTTTTTCATCTTCACCAGGCTCACCTTCTTGCCCTTATTCTACGAATGGACGTTCGGGATGTAAACCCCTATAGCTGTTTTGGCCGAAGCGACTTTCGCGAGAAACATGCAGGCAGGACGGGAGACTCTCCCCCTTGGCCCGCGCAAAAGAAAAAGCTGCCAGATAAGCCTGGCAGCTTCTGTTCTTGCATCCTTATTTCTTCGCCTTGCCGAGAATCTCGAAAATGACTTCGGCGTTGTGCGTATTGTCGATCAGTCCGGCAAATTGCTCTTTGCCTGGGCCGTAAGCGTATACGTTGACATCTTCTCCGGTATGTCCGCCTGTTGTCCAGCCAGTGAAGGTGCGCTTGTCAAAAATCGCTTCGATGGCGTTGTCGATGTCCACCTGCTTTTTGGTGGCAGCCGCTTTGTTCACGGAAGCAATTTCTTCCGGGGTCAGTTGCAAATCAATGTACTTTTTCAGCGTTTCTTCTACGTTTGCGCCTTTGGCGATTTCGGCAGAAATGAAATCAGGGGTGCGCTTCGCCGCTTTGATCGGCCCTACCAGGAAGTTGTACTCCTCTTTCGCCCCTACAGACAAGCCGCCTGTGGAGTGGTCTGCCGTTGCGACAACCAGTGTGTTGCCGTCTTTTTTCGCAAAATCAATCGCTGCTTTGAACGCTTTTTCAAAGTCTTCCATCTCGCTCATCGCGGCAACGATGTCGTTGTCGTGACCAGCCCAGTCAATCTGGCTTCCTTCTACCATCAGGAAGAAGCCGTCCTTGTTTTTGTTCAGTCGCTCGATTGCCGCTTTCGTCATGTCCTCCAGCGAAGGAGACTTCTCCGTGCGGTCGATCATTTTGTCCATTCCGCCTGTTGCGAACAAGCCGAGAATTTTGTCATTTTTGTCGCTCAAAAGCTCTTGTTTGGTCGTGACGTAGCTGTAGCCGTCTTTCTTAAACTCTTCCGTCAAGTTGCGATCTTTGCGTACAAAGTTGTTCAGACCGCCGCCGAGCAACACGTCGACGGAATGCTTGCCGTTGATTCGCAGATCGTAGTAGTCGTTTGCGATCGCGTCCATGTTTTTGCGGCTCTCATCGTGCGCACCAAAAGCCGCAGGGGTCGCATGCGTAATCTCCGAGGTAGCTACCAGTCCAGTAGATTTCCCTACTTTTTTGGCCCGTTCCAGCACCGTCTCTACTTCCGATTTGTCGTTGTCGACCGCAATCGCGTTATTGTACGTCTTCACGCCGGAAGACATGGCAGTCGCCGCAGAAGCCGAGTCGGTGATGTTTTGCTTTTCGTCCTCGGCATAAGTCATTTGCGCCCCGACCAAATATTTGTCAAACTCGGTCGGCTCCATCACAGTAGTCTTCGGGTCGTCTTTCATGTAGCGGTAAGCAGTTGTATAGGACGTACCCATGCCGTCACCGATCAGGAAGATAATGTTTTTAACTTGGGCGTTGCCCGCTTTATTTTCTGCCGCCTTGACCAGACCGGGAGTGCCGCCAAACAGCGCCGTCGTCAGGGCCAGAGAAGAGATGACAGCTACTGGGACAAGCTTTTTCGGGAATGTACGAAACATTTTGTACCTCCTGCAAATAGGAATGTTCATAAGCATGTCACCAATCATAGTCTTCTTCTGTTGAGATAGGACGGGCTTTGTGTAAAGAAATGTAAGGGATTGGTAAAGGCTGCGTTAACAAATGGGTAGTGCCTGGTCTTGGCGAAAACGCCGCTGTTGTCCCGGCTGTCGGCAGACCCACGGCTTCCCGCGCCCCTTTTTATGCGTGGTCTACGGCAGCGAAAAAGCCTCCTCGAATGCCCGCTCGACCTGCCCGGCCTCCCGCGAGACGGCGAACAGCGCGAATCTGTCTTTTGTTTTCCACACATGCTCTTCCACGAGAGTCGCCTCGTCCGGACGATAGTCGCTGAATTTGACCAGTTGCGCCTCGATGCGTTTTTGCACGTTTTCCTTGATCGCCCCGAGATCAGCCGCGTCCTTCACCTGCAAGACGAGAATTTCGTCTGCCCGCACATTCGACTGTGACGTTAGCAGCATAAAGCCCTCGACCTCCTCTGGCGCGATGTGGTAAAGCTTTTGCAGCTTGGCCGCATCGCCTTGCTTCAACTCGGATACGTTCACGGCTTGGCTGATATGTTCGGCGATTTCCTCTATCGTCGGGGCAGCTTCCTCGCGCTCCGCATCGGAGCATCCGGCAGTTGCCATCACCAGCGCGGCGCAGGCAAACAGTGCCGCCAGCCACTTCCGGGCGCCTTTGCCCCAGATCAAACTTGTCATTGCTTTTCCCTCCCGTTTATTGCCCTTGTCCTGCCAAAGCGAGGATGGACGGATCTTCCGCAAACGTCTGCACATTGTAGAGCAGCAGCATGTCGCTGTACTGCTGCTCGCGGGCGAGCCGGGAAACATCTCCCTCGTAATAGCGCAGGTCGACGACGGCGATTTCCGCAAAGTGCGGCACGAGAAATGGCAGCAGGCTGTTGGCATACGAGTCTTTGACGACGAGCAGCTTCCTTTTCGCCTGATTGTCCGAGCGAATGTGGAGCAGGCCGTGGTTGCCGCCGAGAAAGACGGCGTACTTGTCTTTGCGCTTGAGCTGATCCAGCTCGTACAACGAATGGGACTGCCGCTGTTCGTCCACGAACTCGACGCTGTACGTTTGCGCCGCGCGCGGAACATACAGTTCGATGCTGTCCGGCTGCACATGTCTGTAGCCGCTTTTGGAATAGAGCGAGCCGTAAAACGCGTCCGACCCTGTCTCTATCCGAAAGTCTTCCTCGTTCTGCGGTTCCAGGCCCATTTGCCTTGCCAACGTCTGGTAGGCATAAAAAGCGCCCTTCGTCGTCCAGTGATGGTCTGTCTTGTAAAAAATCGCCTGTTTTCGCTGCGCAGCCAGCGCCGGATACACATCTACAAACGCAATTCTCTCGTCCAGAAGCTGCCTGATCTCGTCCCGGTAGACAAGCTCTCCGCTGCCGGAGACGTAAAGCGGCAGCTTGTCGGCCAGCACGCTTTGCGCCGTCGGGACGAGCATCACGTATGTGCGCAGGCTGGGCACTGCATCAGCAAACGCATGGATCGCCGCGGCTTTCGCCTCTGCGTCGCCGGACGCGGGCGGCGTGAATTTTTGCAGCAAAAATCCGTCCCGCCCCAGGTAAACGCCATGCCGCTCCACTTTGCCCAGCACGCTCTCCACCTCCGAGCGCAGCCCGACCCAAAACTCACGGGCCGCAAACTGGTCGGCGACGTACTTCTCCACCTCGGTCGCGAGCTTTCCTGTGACCAAGCTGTGCACGGAAAACATCGGGAGCTGCTTCAAGCTGCGATTTTCCGCTTCGGAAAACGACTGGTCGGGCGCGAGCAGGTTCCAGCCGAGAATCCCGCCGGTAAAAGCGACCAATAGCAGGGCGACCAGAGGCCCTTCCCACGGATTGGCTTTGTTCACAATCACCACATCCTTCAAAAACGAAAATATAAGAATGGATTGTACGTCTCATCGACCAAAAAAGCCGTAGACAGCAGCAACAGCCCGATATGCACGGCCGCCGCCACAGCCCCGCCCAGCAAGTGCCGCCTGTCTCTGAGCAGCGCTGCTGCCTTTTCTGGAAGCGGCGTCGAGCAAATTGCCAGCACAAGCAGCAAGAGCCAATTCGTCGACCAGTAGTAGAGCGCCTGGTTGTCCATGAAGCCTTGTCCCGCAAAGCCGAACATCGCCCGCAGGAACTGCCAGGCCACAGGCAGGCTCGCGCATTCGAAAAATACCCAGCCGATCAGCACGACCACAAGCGTGTAGACGTACCCGACAGCGGCATGCACCTTTTGCAACAAGCGCAGGAGCAACCATTTTTCCAGGATGATGAACAGCCCGAAATACACCCCCCAGATGACGAAGTTCCAGCTTGCCCCATGCCAAAGTCCGGTCAAAAACCAGACGGCCAGCAAATTCGCAGACTGCCGCAACAGCCCCGCGCGGTTGCCGCCAAGCGGAATGTACACGTACTCCCGGAACCAGCTCCCTAGCGAAATGTGCCATCTGCGCCAAAACTCCGAAATGCTTTTGGACATGTACGGATAGCGAAAGTTTCCCATAAAGTCAAAGCCGAACATTTTCCCCAGTCCGCGCGCCATATCCGAGTAGCCGCTGAAGTCAAAGTAAATCTGGAAGGCAAAGGCGACGATGCCGAGCCAGGCGAGAAAAGTCGTCAGCTCGTCGGGCGGCGTCGCTTTCACGTCAGACCACAGCAGCCCGATGTTATTGGCGAGCAGCACTTTTTTCGCCAGTCCTCTGACCAACAGCGCTGCCCCTTCGCCGAATTGCCCGAATGTCACCGTGCGGGCGACAAGTTGCCTCGCGATCTCGCCGTATTGAATGATCGGTCCCGCCACGAGCTGCGGAAACATCGCCACGTACAGCCCGAAGGACAGCATGTTTTTTTGCGCGGCTACCTTGCCCCGGTACACGTCCACGATGTAGGACATTGTCTGAAACGTATAAAAGGAAATGCCGACAGGCAGCGGCAGCTCTGGCACAGACAACGAAAGCCCCAGCCACTGGTTGAGGTTGTCTGCGACAAACCCGGCGTACTTGAAAAACCCGAGCACCCCCAAGCTCCCGGCGAGCGAGAACAAGAGAATCGCCCTGGCTACTCCCCTTCGCTCCCTGAACTTGTCGAGCAATAAACCATTGGCATAATCAAACGCCGTGGAAGCGAGCATGAGAAACACGTACACAGGCTCGCCCCATGCGTAAAACACCAGGCTTGCCGCGAACAACACCGCATTTTTCAGCCGCGCAGGCGCTATATAATAAAGCAGCAATGTAAGCGGCAAAAAGTAAAAGAAAAACAACAGACTGCTAAAAACCAACGCTCGTTCCCTCCCTGCCCGCAACGCTCGGCAGACGCGCCTGTCAGTTCAGGCGGTCTTTCAAGTAATCGAGCAGCAGCCTGTAGTATTTGCCCTTGAAGTGAATCCCGTCTGTATCGTACAAGTCTTCGTTGCCAGCAACCAGCGGAGACACGTCGACGAACTCCACGCCGTGCTTGGCCGCCAGCTCCTGCAACCCTTTGTTGTACGCTGCAATGTTGCGATAGCGCGGCTCCTGTTTCTCTGCCTCCGCCGTTACGGGAGTCACGGACAAGATCGTCAGCTTCGCCTGGGGCAGCTTTTCCTTGAGACTGTCGATCAGCTTGGCGTAATGCTTGTACGAATAGCTCACGGGATCGTCTGTCGGCCAGAGGATGTCATCTGATCCCAATTGGATGAAAATACGCTCAGGCTTGCGCTTGGCGATCTCCTCGACATCCTCCAGCGCAAATTCAGCCGTTTTGCCTGCCCCTGCCGCTACATTCGCCTCATCCAAAACATCGTGGAAGGACAAGCCTTCCGTGATCGAATCGCCGAGAAATACGCTTGTTTGAAACAACGACCGATACGTCGGCTCCGCTGTCTGCCCTGCGGCTGTTCCCGCGCTTCCTCGCTCGGCAGGCTTGGGCTGCTCTGCCTGTTGATTTCCGCATGCGGCAAGCGACAACCCGATGCTCCCTGCCAACAACATGACCAAAGCTTGTTTTTTCATGATTCTCTCCCTCTCTTTTTGAAAATGACGCGCAATGCGCAATGCAATGCTTGCCTTGTCTACCCAAAGAGCGTACAGGGCCGAGATCAAGATCAGATGCAGAACAAATCGACGCGGCGTAAAAAATGGATAAAAACGACCAGAACAAAAAAGCGCAGAAACGTGTTCTGCGCTTGAATGCTATTCGTTTTTCGGGAGCAGGAAGAAAAACTCGACGCCTTCCTCCGTATTGCACACGCCGAACGGCACGTCATGCAGCTCCAATATTTTTTTGCAAATAGCCAGCCCGAGTCCGGTTCCTCCCGTGGAACGCTGGCGGGACGGCTCTCCGCGGTAAAAGCGATCCCAGATTTTTTCCAGTTGTTCCTCGGGAATACGGCTGCCTTTGTTTTCGATGCTGACTCGTGCCATCCGGCCCTCGTCGCGGATGGACACGACGACGACTTCCCCTTCCGGCGTATAGCGAATGGCATTGGTCAGGAAATTGACGACGACTTGCTCGATGCGCAGTTGATTGGCGACTGCCACAACAGGCACAAGCTGTTTGTGCAGATGCAGTTGTTTGCCCTCGATGTCCGGGCGCAGCTTGTCGCAAACCTGCTCGATCACCTCGTGCAGCGCAAACGGCTCCCGCTGCATCTTGTACGTTCCTGATTCGTACTTCGCCAGTTCCAGCATGTCGATGATCAGCAAGTCCATCCTGTTCACTTCTTTTTCCATCGCCTCGAAGTAGTAGTCCTTTTTATGGCTCGCGACCCCGTCCTTGACGATCGACAGACAGCTCTGGATTACCGACAGCGGCGTTTTCAGCTCATGCGATACGCCTGCGATAAATTCCTTGCGCGTATGCTCCAGCTGCTTTTCTTTTTCGATATCCTGTTGAAGCTGCTCGATGTAGGCGTGCAGCCGCTCCGAGAGCTGGTTGATGCTGCGCGAGAGGTCGCCGATCTCGTCATGGGAGACGACGGGAATTTTCTCGGAGAAATCAAGGCTGGCCATCTTTTTCGTCGTCTGGTTGATCGCAAGCAGCGGACGGGCAATTTGCTTCGAATAGTAGAAGGAACTGAGCAGAATGAGCAGGAGCACAAACAGGATGAGATACACGTAGTAATCCTCGATCATGCTGATCGCCTCATCTACAGGCTGCAACGATGTCATGGCAAAAAGGTAAATCGGCTGCTCGTTCGCGTAATGCACAGGCTGGACGAACAATTGGTACGAGATCGCGTTTTCTGCGACCTGATACGTCAGCGGTCCTGCTGGCTTCGCCTTTTCCGGATTCACCAGCAAGTCCGCCTGAAACTGCTTGATCCGGTCGACAAAGGCCGGATTGCTGTACAAAAAGCGCGGCGTTTCCCCCTGGTCCGGGAGGTGCGCCTGCGTGATGGTCCCGTAGAGCAGCCTATTTGGAAATTCTTCGCTCTTCTCGGCTGGATTGGGGTTTTTCGAGATGATCTCGTGCTCTTTTTTCACAAAATATTTATTCTCGAACCAGACTTTGTCGTACTCCACTTCGAGCCGATACGGAACCAGCTCCTCGCCGCTCTGAAACACATCGATGGCGACCATCTCGCCCGGACGCAGGAAGCGGCTACGCTGGTACAGGTCTTCTGCGTTCAAGAGGCCGTACAGCGGAAGGACCAATGTCCGATTGGCAAAAGGGTTGCCCTTTTCCGGGAACAGCCTGACTTCGACGGAAAAATCGGCCGCATCGCGAATGTTGCCGAGCTGATCGAGCGTGGTGACCCATGTGTTGTGCTGGCGGTAAAACTGTTGCTCCAGTTGCCGGACAGCTTCGATATCGTTGCGCTTTTGGGCGTACTCCTGCTCAAACGCCTGCAAGCTTGCCTGCACGTCCGCGACTTTTTGGTTGATGTAAAACTGCTTGAAAAAAACGGTCTGTCCCACGTAAATCACGGCGAGGATCAGGACGCACAAAGCAGTCGTCCAGATGAACAGCTTGGTGACAACACTGCTTTTCATGCCCGCTCCTCGAACTTGTACCCGGACCGGACAACGGTGACGATACAGGACGCCTTCTCTTCCAGCTTGGCGCGCAAATTGCGAATGTGGCTGTTCACGGTGCGATCGTCTCCGGCAAAGTCGTACCCCCATATTTTCGTAATCAGTTGCTCCCGGGACACAATCATGCCTTTATGCTTCAGCAAATAAGCGAGGATTTCAAACTCCGTGTGCGTCAAATCAACCTGCTTCTCCCCGATTGCCACTGTGCGCGAAGAAAAGTCGATCGTGATGCCGCTGCCAGACAGGCGCTCGCCCGCCGGAGCCAAAAAAGCCTCTCTCTCCAGCAGCCGTTTGGCCCGCGCCAGCAAAACAGGCGGGCTGTACGGTTTGGTGACGTAATCGTCAGCGCCCAGCTCAAACCCGAAGAGCGTGTCATCCTCGTCAGCGCGAGCCGTCAGCATAATAATCGGCACACGGGATATTTTGCGGATGCGCTGGCAGACCGACCAGCCGTCCAGCTCCGGCAGCATGATGTCCAAAATTATCAGGTGGACGTCGTGCGCCTGAAACAGCGCCAGCGCTTCTTTGCCGTCTGCCGCTTCCAGCACCGCATAGCCTTCGTTTTCGAAGTAATCCTTCATGATTTCCCGCAAAATCGGTTCGTCTTCGACTATCAGGATGTTTTTGTTCATGTCTGTTCTCCCCGTGTCATGTTTACCTGACATGGCTCAATCTTCCGTTGCCATCAGCGCTGACAAGTGATGAATCAGCACGCGCTCTACCTTCGGCCCGTCCAGGCGCTGCGGTTCGAGATAGGCGTGCAGCGCAAGCCCGTCGACCAAGGCGTAGAGCCGCTCTGTCTCCATTTCCTTGTCGATGTTCGCAGGCAGCAGTCCGGACTGCTCGGCATAGTCCATAAGCTTTTGCAAGCCGGGGTAAATGCCGTCATACTGCGCGTCCAATCCGCCCGGCTTATGGCGAAAGTAGGCGGTAAAGGCAAACCAGACCTCCATTTCCGCCATCTTTTCCTGATTGGTAGGCACAAGCTCCAGAATCGTTTTGATAAACTTCTCTCTCGGCGGCAAATCAAGCGAAATAATCTCGCGGATGCGAGCCGTCGCCCTCTCCTTCACGAGCTTCAACGAATACGCCAGCAGCTCGTCCTGCGTGCTGAAATAATGCCGCAGCGCACCTAGCGACAGCCCTGCCTCTGCCGCGATATTGCGAACCGTCGCTCCCTCCATTCCCCGCTCGCTGATGACCCGCCAGGTCGCTTCGGCTATTTGTTCTCTTCGTTTTTCGTGATCGATTTGTTTTGGCATAGCTGTATTTTACCAAGCCCGAACAGGACGAGCAATTAAACAATACACTTGTATTAAATAAAAACAGGTGATAAAATCTTTTTACAATACATTTGTATTAAAAAGGAGAGCGTGAACGTGAACTGGATCGCGTGGATGATCGTTGCCTGTGAAATTGGTTTTTGGGTCGTGATTGCCCTCGGATTGGCCGTGCGGTATGGCTTGGGAAAAGAGCGGCTGGGGCTTTTCATCCTGGCGCTGACTCCCGTGGTCGACCTCGTTTTGCTGGCCGTGACCAGCGTGGACTTGTACCGGGGCGCGACTGCGACCATGGCTCATGCGCTGGCTGCTGTCTATATCGGCGTGTCGATCGCTTTTGGCAAAGGCATGATTCGCTGGGCGGACGACAAGTTTTTGTCCTATGTAAAAAAGCAGCCACTGGCGAAAAAGCCGAAGCTGTACGGGATGGCTTACGCCAGGTCGTATGCCAAAGGCTGGTTCAAGCACGTCTTCGCCTACCTCATCGGGGCGGGGCTGCTGCTCGCGATGATCTTTTTTGTCGGAGATGCCTCGCGGACCGGAGCTTTGGAGCGGGCGATACTGCAATGGGCGGTCGTGCTCGGCATTGACCTTTTGATTACCGTCAGCTTTTTCGTCTGGCCCAAACGGAGCAAAAGCGCCAGCTCGTGACCGTAAAGATATAACCGTCGACGCCCAGGCAAAAGCCAAAGCCGGGCTGGCACAAATACGATGATGCAGGGACAGCGAAACCAGTGTGCGTAGCACTGGGGCGCTGTTCCTTTTTGACATAAAAGCCACGCCAATGTCCGGCCGGAGCTTTTGGATGCGCCGCGCAAGCAAAAATGGCCTGTCGGCAAATACCCCGGATACGGCTACGCTCCGGACAGAAGATAGAAAACCAGCTTCCCTTACCAGATGCCAAACGATTCAGGCTCCACCTTGCCGATCTTGTCCACGCTGGTTTTATCCAGTTCCATCATCAGTTTGGCGAATGTTTCGATTTGCTCGTACATCAGCTCTCCGTCGATTTTGTCTGCCTCGGCATGATCCGGGGCCGTGCACAAATAATCGGGGCCAGGGATGAGCGACACTGTCGGAATCCCTTCCTGAAAAAGCGGCTGGCCTTCGCCAAAATAAATGCGATTGCGCGGGCGCAACAAGACTGTCCGCACCTTTTTCCGTCCCTGCAAAGCTTGCAAGTACAACGCCGCAAGCTCTTTGTTCGCCGTATAAACCAGCTCCGGCGCAATACGGCCTGTCGGCAAAAAGTCTGTCTTGTCCCGATTGTCGCTCCATTCCATGCAGCCCAAATGCTCCAGGGTCAGCCCTGCCACCGCACGGGCGTGGCCCTCTTTGCCCTCCCACAGCTCAGGATGATCGCGCAACCAGCGGGATGTCGCCTGACGATGGTTCAGTCCGAATTGCTCAAGCTGGAAGTGACCCGTCACGAATACAAACAACATCGTTCGTTCGGGCTTCTCCGCTTGATTCCGCAAAAAATGCATCATAGCCAGCATGCCCAGGCCGCCATTTTCCTCGATTCCATTCGGCCCATCCGTATGCGTGTTGACCAGGATGACCTCCTTGTCCGTTTTTCCGGGAACGACTGCATAAATCGTCTCGCTCGCAGCCTGTTCCTGCAAACTGGCGGACAACGTCAACCTCGCTCTCTTCTTTTTCGAGATGCCTTCTAGTAGAGCTTCTCTCGCCTCGCGATCGACCCACACGCCGGGAAGCCCCTGATAGTCATTGCCAAAAGGCAAGTATTGGTCACGCGCATTTGCCGTGGATATATTTCGCCAGATGCCAATCACTGCCAAGGCGCCTGCTTCTGTCGCTTTTTTCAAATCCGGCACGCCAAGAAACGATTGCAAGACCGGATTTTGCAGGAAAAAAGACAGCTTCGCGTCGTCGGGAAACACGGCGCGCTGTTTCATCAAAAGTGTCGTGGGCAAAGGCCACACCGCTACCTCGACGACTGCAATCTTTCCCCGCGCATGCTTGTAGCTGCCTTTTCCTTTGCCGCAATAAACAAGCTCTCCTTCTATTCCTTGCGAAGAAGTCATGCCTGAATACGGATAAATCGAGGCGACGCGGATTTCTTGCTCCGTTCCGTCAGCCGCCAACAGGTGCAGATTTGCTTGCTCTGCCTCCCACTTTTGAAAGTAGTGCCGATCTGTTTCAACTTGATAGCCGATGGCCGTGATTTGTTCCCGCAAAAATTCGATAAAACGCTGATGCGCAGCCGTTCCCGTCAACCTCGGCCCGAGCTGGTTCATGTACGCTTGCCAACCTGCGATTGTCGCGCGATCAGGCAATCCTGCCAAAGACTTGTTCACAAGCACTTCCTCCTTTATGCGCTCTCCGCAAGGTCAGGCTTCAAACAAGCTCTTTGACACGGGTATTGGAAATCCCTTCCACCAAACAAAAAATCCGCCGATGATTGGCGGATGAAAGTGGGCTGTGTACGTGCACGAATCAGCTGAATCTGGACTATCCGTTGAGAATGCCCATGGATTGGATATGCTGCTTCGTTTCCTCTGTCCCGCATTCGTAAATGGCGCGGTATATTTGCGTCAAACAATCGTCGTACAGATCGTTTTCCGCGTCAAAATGATACGGGACAGCCAGGGCATGCCCGCGGATGAACGTGTCAAATTCCGTTTCTGTCCTTTGCTCAAACAAGCTTTTCAAAGCGTGTACTTGCAGGTCTGTCGCCTCGATTTCGAACTCGTAGGCAGAATCGCCCTGATTTTCCATGATTGTCCCTGCCTGAACCGAGACGTAATATCTTTTTTTGTCCATTGTTACTCTCGCCTCCCGAACGCTAGTATACGAGTACGGAAATCAGCAATATCGCGAGCAGCACCGCAAATGCTCCCAGGTAAAACAGCATCCCGACATTCCCGAGTACCTTGTGCTTGACGGTTGTTTCGCTGATGTTGTTGTCCAGTTCTTTCGTCTCCTGGCGTTTGGCGTAGCGTATGGTCCAAAACAGCCCGATCAAAAAAAGCAGGCCAAAAATAGCATAGTAAATCCCTGGGTAGTGGAGCATTCCTTCCCCCCGCTTCCTCTTCTGATGATTATCTATAGTTTGCGGGGTAAGGCTTTTTTTATTCACCGGAATCCGGGTATGCTCCGCGTCGATTCAGCTTGCGCCTACACGCCGATCATTTCTGGAGATTCAGACTTCTTTTCGCGCTCGCACCATTTGCGCAATCCCTTGGGCCAACCGCCGGATTTCTTCTTCCGTATTGTAAGGAGCAATCCCGGCCCGAATCCACCCGCCCTTGTCGGCAAGTCCGGCCAGCTCAGCGAGACGCGAGGCGTAAAAATCGCCGCTCGCGATAAACACGCTATGTTCCTCTGCCATTCGCAAGCACGCTTCTTCCGGGTCGATTCCTTCCAAGCGAAAGGCAATCGTCGGTGTTTTTGGCACATGCGCACCAGCCTGGAACAGCTTCACGCCTGCTGTTTGTTGCAGCTCGCTTCGCAAGACGTCAGCCAGATGGTTTTCATACTTTTCCAGCCGGGAAAAAGCGTCCACCAGCCGTTCGCGGCGGTTGGCACCTGTTCCGAGCGAAGCGATGAAGTCAATCGCCGGGGCGATGCCCGCGATTCCTTCGTGGTTTTGCGTTCCCGTCTCCAGCTTGTCAGGAATGTAGCCCGGCGCTGGAGCGAGTTTGTACGTTTTCAATGACTCGAACAGCGATTGGCGAATGACGGCCATGCCCACATGCGGGCCAAAAAATTTGTAGGCGGAGCACAGCAAAATGTCTGCGCCGAGCTGCTTGCAACTGATCGCCATATGCGGCGCGGCGTGGACGGCATCCACCGCGACGACAGCGCCGACTCTTCGCGCAGCGCGAGCGATCCGCGCCACGTCGTTGATCGTGCCGACCGCATTGGATGCCAATCCGACTGCGACGAGTCGGGTTTTTTCGGTCAAAAGCGTATCCAGCTCCTCGGTGGCAAGCGTCAACGTCTCTGGATCGGCTTTGAGCCACCGGACGAGCACCCCACGGTCCAACGCAGCGGTCAGCCACGGATCGACATTCGCCCGGTGGTCCAGCTCGGAAAGGATGATCTCATCTCCTGGCTGCCAGAAACGGGAAAGCGCACGCGCAATGGCAAAAGCCAAGGTCGTCATGTTCGCGCCAAAAGCGACTTCCTCCGGTGCGGCGTCCAGCAAATCGGCAACCGCTTGCCTGGCGTCGGCAATGATCGCTTCTGTTTCCCGGCTGGTAGGAAACGCTCCGTGCAGATTGGCTCCGCCGTTCTCCATATACCGGAAGACGGCTTGCATGGACGCTGCCACAACTTGCGAGCCGCCCGGCCCATCGAGATAGGCGACGGGCTTGGCCTGGTACGTGCGCTGCAAGGCGGGAAACTGCTCGCGAATTTCTTGCACAGGAAAAGCAGAGGTACGTGTCACTGGCTTTGTCCCCTTTCCAGTCTGCAAATTATTTCCGCCACTTTTGTCTCGGAGGCATGTAGGTCAGCCTGCTTTGCTTGACGCCCATGGCGATCAGGCTTTCCAGCATTTTCGCCGAGGCAAACGACGGATCGATGACAGGCACTTCGTAGCCGTGTTGTTTCAGCCGTTCCTGGAGCGAGGCGGCGACGCCAAGCATTCCCGTGCAGCCAAGCACGAGTCCGTGCGCCTTGTCATCCTCAATCGCCCGCACCATTTCCGCGAACAAGGCGTCTTCCATTTTCGCCTTGTCCACCAAATCCAGCACCGGAATGTCCACATAGCGGACAGATGCGAGCTTGCTGTTGACCCCTGTCGTTTTGCTGACGTTTTCGATCATGTGAATCACATGCGGGAGTACGGTTACAACCGAAAAGCTTTTTCCCAGCATGCTGGCGATGAGCATGGACGACTCCCCTGCTCCCACGACCGGGATGTTTACGACCTCGCGCGCAGCCTTCACGCCCGGATCGGCAAAGCACAAGCTGATGACGCCGGAGCAGCCCTCCTGTTCCGCAGCAATCGCCTTTTCCAGCAGATTCGGGATGCAGAGAGCCTCGTCGTACTCGCCTTCTACGGACGCCGGCCCGTAGTCCAGGTGGCACACGTCTACTTCGACCTGTTTCCCCACATATTGCGCAAACTCCTGCTGCACCTCCTGGTTAAACGTATCCATAATCGTGGGCAATATCACTCTGATCTTCATCCGTCATCCCTCTTTTTTAGTGATGTAGGTTGTTCAGAAGCTTAGTTGCTGTCGCTCGTTTGCAAAACCCCGGCCAGTGTGCCCGCCGCTTTTACCCGGATGCGTGTGGCATTGCCGAGATAAGCGAGCGGAATATCTTCAAATTCCACAATCTCCACCGTCGCTGGATCGGCGCCAGCGGCAATCGCTTCCTCTACGGCAATGCTTTTTGCCTGCTCCAACGTCTCTGCCCGGCCTTTTTCATCCAGGGAAAAGACGCGATCAATCTGTCCGCTGATCTGGGCGATAGCCGCTCCAATCGCGTTGGCAACGCCAGAGTTTTCCGGGCGGATGATCTGCGAAGCGCCTTTGAGCGTATCCGGCAACAAAATGCTGCCGCCCCCGACGAGAATGACCGGCACTGGCTCGCTGCTCGTCTTCATCTTGTCGATCGCTTCCTCGACCATCTCGACCATGCGGCTGTACACCTGTTCAAGCAATGTCCGATCCAGATGCGCTACCTTTTGGGCATCTCCGAGGTTTGCTTTGCCCAGGGCAATGACGACATCTGTCGTCGTCAGCGTATCGCCGCCAAACGCCAGCCCTTTTTGCGGCAGCCGATACCCGACACTGTCAGGCCCGACTGAAAATTGCCCGTCAGCCTGCACGCGGACAATCGTCCCGCCGCCGAGGCCAATCGAGATCAGGTCAGGCATGCGGAAATTCGTCCGTGCGCCGCCGATTTCGACCGCCAGCGAGGACTCGCGCGGAAAAGAATTGACCAGGACGCCGATGTCTGTCGTCGTTCCGCCCACATCCACGACCAGCGCGTTTTCCAGCCCGGACAAGTAGGAAGCGCCGCGAATGCTGTTCGTCGGCCCGCAGCCAATCGTCAGGATCGGGTACTTCATCGCGTACTCGATGCTCATCAATGTTCCGTCGTTCTGCCCGAAAAAGACGCGGGCCTCCACCTGCTCTGCCTTGAGCGCACTCAAAAAGCCCAAAGCCGTTGATTTTGCCACGTTCACAATCGCCGCGTTCAGGATAGTCGCATTTTCCCGCTCCAACAAGCCGACGCTGCCGATTTCATAGGAAAGCGAGATCGGCACGTCATCCCCGAGTACATCGCGGAAAATTTCCGCTGCACGCAGCTCGTGTTCTTTCGATACTGGCGAAAAGACGGAGGTCACCGCTACCGAATCGACTTTGCCTTTGATTTCGCCCGCGATTGCATACAAACGGGCTTCATCCAGCTTGACGATCTCTCTGCCGTCAAATTCATGCCCGCCTGCCACGATGTAGACCCGTTTGCCCAAGTGTCCGCGCAGGTCATCCGGCACGCCTACCAGCGGCTTGATCGCCAGCGTCGCCGGTGCTCCGATGCGAATGACGGCAATCTCGTTCAAATGCTTCCGCTCCACAATCGCGTTGGTGCAATGGGTCGTGCCGAGCATCGCGTACGTGATCTGCTCGCGCGGAACGCCCGAGAGCGCGATCACTTCGCGCATCGCCGCGTAAATCCCGGAACTGACGTCTTCTGTCGTCGAGCATTTCGTCTGGGCCAACACCTGGTAATCTTTGTCCAAAAGAACAGCGTCTGTATGGGTTCCGCCTACGTCGATTCCAATCCGGTACGTCATTTTGCAACACTTCCTTTCCCGACCAGCTCTTCCACCGGAACGTAGTCCGTGTCATAGCGGAAGTAGCGCGGCCCCACTGTTTGAATACCTTTTTCCGTGCGCCATTTCGGGTGGCATGGCATGCCGATGACGACGACACGCGCCCCGTAGCGCAAGCCTTCTGTCGTGATTGGCAAACCTGTCTCCGAGTCGACGACCGCGATCAGGTCGGGAGTGACACAAAGCAGACGCTCTCCCGATTTCGCCAGCAAATGTTCGTTTTGGAAGCGCAGCTCGACCGTCTGGCCTTTGTATTCGCGCAATCCTTCGATATGGGCTGTGCCAAGCGCCCAACCGCCCTCTGTTTTGCGGTGGACGTCCACGACTTTTCCGGCGAACAACTCAAAGCCGTTCGTCAGCTTCAAAACTTCTTGCACCGGGTCAAGATTGGCTTCCTTGGACAAGCGGATGGCGCGGCCGATTTGTTCTTCCAGGCTCAAAATGTCGTGGATGCCGCTATCCTTCAAATTTTTTCCCGACATCGGATAAATCGCGGAGGTCGCCGCGCCGCCTTTTTGCACCGTAACGCTTCTGGCAATCCGCTCTGTCCACGCATTGTCGATCGTGTCCATAATCGTCACATTGCCCTTCTCGTCCGCCAGCACCATCGGCGTAGCAGAGATGCCATCGAGATAAAACGTCGTCATTTGCAGCTCCGGGAAGGCGCGGCCCATGCCGTCCGCATCAATGACAGGCAAGCCGAGCTGAGCGGCCAAAGCCAGCGGAAGCATCGAGTTAATGCCCCCCGCTTCAATCGGATAAGTCGCGAATACTTCTTTTCCGATGTACTTTTCCAGCGCTTTGAATGTTTGGGAAATCTCGTGCCCGGAAGGTATTTTCTCAACCAAAACGGTCGGCGCGCCCATCCCCCCTGACGCCACCACCAGCGCATCGTCCGGGACTTCATCAATAGACAGCAGCGTAATCGGCCCGTGTTCCTCTACAGCTTGCAGGGCCATCAGCTTGCCGATGTACGGATCGCCGCCCCCTCCTGTGCCCAATAAAGCTGCACCGACAGCGATGTCTTCAATTTCTTGCTTACCGATTTTTCTCACGATAATCTCTCCTTTTCTGCAAATGTCAGCCAGCGCGGTTCAAATCTGATTTCGTCAGCTTGGCGTCTGGTGCGGAGCCAAACAGCTTCATGCCCAAGTAGTAGACGATCCCGCTGGCAACGAGCGAATTGATTGACGGGATGCCCCAGTCAAACAAGTAGCCTGTGAAAAAGCCAAGCGCCCACGCCGCAAGCGCAACTGGATTCATCGATTCGCAAGTGTCAGGCAAGGCGCCTCGCTTGCGGCTCTCCTCCAAGACGGCCCGGCTGCGCTTCAAAATGAAGTAGTCGACGACCATGATCCCCGCAATCGGCGGCACCCACACCCCGAGAAAAATCAGGAAGTTGACGAACTGATCCAAAATGCCAAGCACAGACAGCACAGTCCCTACGACACCGACGACCAACGTAATGAAGCCGCGATTGACGTTTTTGCCAAAAATCGAGTCGATAAAATTGGTGATCCCGAGCGATGCCGAGTACAAGTTGATATCGTTGATCTTGACCGTGGCAAACACGACTGTGGCTGCGCCGAGCCAGCCGGACGTCTGCAAGGCAATCGTCACGACGTCGCTGCTTTGGACCGCATGCGCCATGAGCACGGCAATCAGGTTGATTCCGATTTCCCCGATCACAACCGAGATCAAGGTGGACCAGAGGACATCCTTGCCGCTTCGGCAATACCGCGTCATATCGGGAGTGAGTACCGCACCGACCATGAAGCTGCCAGCCACCATCGTCGCCGCTGTGCCCAATGTCAAGGCTGGTCCCGGAGCAGCCGACGCGATCAACTCGCTGAGCGAGTGATTTTCAAACACGTTGTAAATCCCGTAGGCAACCGCGAGCAAAAAGCCTGGCACCGCGATTTTGGCTGTCAACCCGAGCCATTTGAAGCCGAAAACGACGATTGCGGTCACGAACAGCCCCGTCAACGTGGCTGACAGCGGAAAGCCAAGCGCCCCACCCAACGCATCGTTCAGCCCTTGACCGAAGATCGAGTTTTGCACCCCGAACCAGCCAATCGTCGCCACGGCGATCACCAAACCGATCATGCTGGAGCCGTACTTGCCGAATCCGGTCCATCTGGTCAGCATGCTCGTGGACAGCCCTTCCCGCATGCCCGCGATCCCGATCAAAAACGTAATGACCTCCAGCAAAATACATCCCAGCAAGCTCGCCAGTGCCGCATCCCAGAACGTCATTCCGTATCCGAGCGCCGCCCCCAAAATAAACTGACTCAATGATGTAAAAGCCCCGATGCGAATGACCAGGATTTCCCACATCGGCACCCGCGCCTCTTTTGGCACGCGCGTGAGCGAGAAATCGTCTGCCATCTTGGAATGACCCGCCATCACATTCACCCTCCTTCATGTTGTTTGTGTGCCTATCCATCTAATAAGGGAATAAGTGCGAAAAAAGTGTTGCCCGTTGCCCAAAAGTCTTTGTCAGCCTTGCTTCATGCAGCCCTCGCTTTCCTCGATAATGTTGCGGCAGCTCCTTTGACGAATCAGGGATAGAATTTTGTATTATCTGAAAATTTTATAAAAGCAAATCCCATGCCAACCCGTTTTCGCTTATACGCACAAAAAAACAGATGCGAGCTACATTCGCTGCATCTGTTTTTATCATATTTGTAAAAATATAGTTGAAAATTTCGGGAGCAGTCTGGAAAAGCAGCGAAGCTCTCCTTGATGACAAACCGTTATTTCTCTTCATTTCTCATACTTTCTCACATTTTCGCAGTTTTATCACTTTGAGAAAATCGCTTGTGCGAAAAAACGGGGAACGGCCAAGCCCCGCCAGCCGCTTCCTGTCAGCTCTTATCGCTCTCTCCGCTTTTACCGCCTCTGCCCGATCGCCTTCACCCTCATGCGCAAGGCGCGCGTCGGCATATACGAAAGCGGGATCGTCTCTGCCGACTGCACAAACACCGTCTCCGGCACAGCCCCAGCCTGGATCGCAGATCGGATCGCCTCCGCTTTTGCCACCTCGATGATCTGTTCCCGCTTTCCTTCCCCCACCAGCCAGTAAATCCGGTCGACGCTGCCGCTGACGGGCGCTATACATGCGCCAATCGCGCTGGCATGAGGATAAGCAGGCGGGTGAACCACCTCAGACCACGGGTATTTGAAAAAGGCAGCCAAGGCTTCGCTCTCTTGCCCGACGAACACGATCGGAAGCGGCTCGAAGCGCGGCTGAAAACGCTGGATCGCGTGATAGACCGCATCCAGCAAATCATCGTCGACCGCCTCATGCCCGTCGCGCGCAATCAGCGCCGTATCCGGCATCTGCAAATTGAGGCGGATTCCCACCAGCTTTTGATTGCGCCTGCTTTCTTTGGGAAAGCCGCCTTCCAGCACACCGACGCAAACCTTTTCCCGGCTCACATCGACGACGATACAGTCATTCATCCGGGTCAAAAGCGCGGCGCCGCGGAAGCTGTCCGAGATTCTGGCGCCAAACGTGCGGATCGGGTGGCGCAAAGCCGATTCGTACGTGAGCAATGAGCCGTCGCTCTGCGTCAAAAAAATCTCCGCCGCAAGCTTTTGCCTGTCGAGCAGCTCCCGCAAGCCTGACAGCGAGTCGTGCGTAAGCTTTGACAGAGCGGCATTGAGAATCGTCGCGTTTTCCCTTTCCAAAAAGCCGATGCTGCCCAGTTCATGCGACAGAGCCACGGGCCGCTCCTCGCCGCAAATCTCCCTGACCCATTCTGCCACCTGGATTTCATGCGCATGACTGACAGGGGAAAAAGTTCCCGTTATGGCAAAAGCTTCTGCCTGTCCAGCATCCAGGTCGCGCAGCTCCCGCTCGACTTCCGCCCGCGTCAGTTGGCGCAAAGAAACACTTCCATCCAGCTCATGTCCGCCGTATACGTGACAAGAGCTCAGACCGATTGCCTCCTGCAACCGGACAGGGGCACCGTACAGCGGAGGAATCATGCTTTTCGCCTGGCCGATGCGTATGGAGCATACTTTTGCCAGCTTCTTTCCTTCGCGCAGCGCATTTTCAAAGTAGTCCGTCCCGATAATGACATCCGCGATCTGGCTGCTCCACGCTTTGTTTTCCCGCAAGATGGCCTGCAAAACTTCCGCGATGCCGGACAGCATGTCCGGTGAGGTGCGCACCTTGGCAGTCGCGACAATCGCTGCATTTTCATCCATCAGCACGGCATCTGTGTGCAAACCGCTGACGTCAATTCCCAAGCGCAGCATCGCTCACCCGCTCCCTTCCTCGGAAAACCGCTGTTCCACCGGCACGTAGCTGTCTCCTACCCCGAAGTTCCACGGCCCCACGAAATCGAGCATCTTGGGGTGACGGAGGATGATCGGGCACGGGATGGCGATCACCCAGACTTTCATCTGCTTTTCCAATTCGTCGATCATGAGCGGAAGACCGCTGTCTGCTTCCAAAATGCAAATCAGGTCGGGCACAGTGGCAACAATCCGCTCTCCTTGTCTCGCCAGCAAGTATTCACTCTGAAACTCGATCTCGACCTGTTCCGTATGGTGAAAGCCGCTTCCTTCCACCAGCAGCTCTCCGCGCAAAAAGCCGTCCTGCAAATAACGTTGCAGCTCGACGATCCTGCCTTCGATCAGCTTGCAAGGCTTGCCGTAGATCGAGTTTTGCAGTTCCGCCGCCAGACTGCTGTAGACGCGCTGCACGCTGCTTCCTGCCGCCAGTACGCTTTCGCCAATTCGCTTGCACACGGAAAACGTATGATGGATCGCGGCTTCCTGCAACAGCTTGCCTGTCATGGGAAAGCTCGCCAAGGCTACCGAACCGCCCATGTTCGTCATGGAAATCCGCGCCGCCCGCTCGATTTCAATCGTGGACGGATGCAAGTAGCGCTGGCACTTGCCGTTGTCGGCACAGATGATGAACGGCCTGGCTTCGGCTCCAAAAGCGTGAAACGTCGTCATCTGGCACTCGGGAAAAGCCCGGCCCATCCCGTCTGCATCGACCAGCGGCAAGCCCGTCAGCGCTGCCGCCAGTATCGGCGTGATCGCATTGATGCCCCCGATTTCCAGAGCGATCAGCGCCCTTGCCTTGATCTGCTTCTCTTCTTCCAGCAGCCGAAGCGCCATGATCAGCTCATGCCCTGACATCATTTTTTCGTAATGGACAGCGGGCGAGCCCATCATCGACATCGAGACGACCCATGCATCGTCTTGCAGCTCGAAAGGAGAGAGCAGCCGGACCGGGCCGTTGTCGTGAATGGCCTGCTTCGCCATGATTTGCAAAACGGTCGTGTCGCCAGCTCCTCCAGAGCCGAGAAACATCGCTCCGCACGCGATCGAGTCCACGTCTTTTTCCTCCAGATACATGCCACTCTCCACTCCCTCTCGTTGAATATCCTCATGCCCTTGTCAGCGTGGGAGAAGCCTACTTGCGATTGATTTTTTGCAGGCGTCTGTACAGGGTAGCGACGCTAATGCCCAAAAACTCCGCAGCCTTCCGCTTCCCTTCGGTGCTTTTGCCAAATTGCTGGATCGCTTGCAACAGAAGCTGTACCTCCGCTTGCTCGCTTGAATCGCCCAGTCGGATGGGTACAGCGTCTGGCGGGACAGACGCATGCGCAGACGCAGCCACGGACGGCGCTTGCGGCAGGACAGCAAGCGCTTCTTCACTGGTGCGATTCCCGCGAATGATCGCAGGCAAACTGCTGATCGTCACCAGGTCGCCGATCTCCAGGTTTACGATGTATTCCAGCGTGTTTTCCAACTCGCGAATGTTTCCCGGCCAGTGGTAGTCGATCAAACATTTCAACGCCTGGGCGGAAAAGCGCTTCGATTCCTTGCCCAGCTTGTCCGCAAACAGCTTCAAATAGTAGTGGATCAGGTCGTACAGGTCGTCTTTTCGCTCGCGCAACGGCGGTACGTGCAGCGGGATGACGTGCAAGCGGTAGTACAAGTCCTCGCGAAACTGACCGCTGACGATCATCGCGTCGAGATCCTTGTGCGTGGCTGCGATCAACCGGACATCGACAGGGATGCTTTCTGAGCCGCCCACCCGCTCGATTCGCCGCTCCTGCAGGACGCGAAGCAGCTTGGCCTGCAAAAACGGCGGCATATCGCCGATCTCATCGAGAAACAGCGTCCCGTGCAAAGCCAGCTCGAACCGCCCTGCCTTGCCGCCTTTTTTCGCTCCGGTAAAAGCCCCTTCCTCGTAGCCGAACAATTCGCTTTCCAACAAGGCTTCCGGTATCGCCGCGCAGTTGATGGCGACAAACGGCCCGCTGCGGCGCGAGCTGGCATCGTGAATCGACTGGGCGAGCACTTCCTTGCCCGTCCCGCTCTCTCCGCGAATCAGAACCGTCGAATCGCTTTTGGCAATTTTGGCTGCCGAGTCTTTCAGCGCCCGGATCGCCTCGCTGTTTCCGCGAATGTCGGCAAACGTATAGCGCGTGACATACCGCCGATTTTTTTCCTGCTCCGACTCCTTGCGCTGCTCTGTGAACTGCAAGATCGCTCCTTCCGGCTGTTGCCCGATGTACAACGGATGCAGTCGGCAGAGGCAAGGCAGGCGTTTTCCGCTCCCGTCCACAATCTCCACGGGAAAATCGCGCAGCGGCTTGCCCTTTTTCACAAAGTCGAGCAGCTTGGCAGAAGGCGCGAAAGCTTGCAAGTTTTTCGTCAAAAGGACAGCCAGGGAACGTTGCCATACGTGCTCGGCCGCATGATTGGCGTGCATGACGCGACCGTTTGCATCCACAACCAGCACCGGCTGGCCGATGAACGTCAACAGCCCTTCGACTTCTTGCAGCAGCAGTTTTCTGTCCTTGCTCTCCTGTCCTGTCATCCCTGCACTCCCCGTTTACGATATTTTCAGATTTATTATACAGAATAGCTCATGCCACTCCCGTGTTCCAGCAAAAGCCTGCACCAAGTTTTTTCCACGCAAAAAAGCACCGCCATTACGGTGCTGGGACTGACCCCCGTCCG
>NZ_RHHV01000026.1 GCF_003710905.1 Brevibacillus parabrevis | reverse complement strand
ATTCAGTTTTGAAGGAACAAGAAGAAAAGCTGTATTCCCGATTACTTTTGCGAGTAATGGAGAATGCAGCTTTTTGTATGAGAAAACCGTGTAGGTAATCTACACGGTTTTTTTGTTGTTTCTTTTTTTGTCCCAGTTCTCTCCTTTACGCTTGTAGCAGGATTGAGAGGAGGGAGAAAATGTCTGTGCATCCACTGCGGTTATTGGCTCTGTTACTGTTGGCATCATGCATGGGGATCGGTGCCTACACGATTTTGAAACCGCATGAAATAACCTTTATACAGTTGCGATCAACCGTAGAAAAAGAGAGTGGACAACTGCTGGAAGCAAAAGATGTGGAGCCGCTCACCTTGACATTGGGCGGACTTTTTCAAAAAACTTCTGATCCCATACCAGGGTTGATTCCATGGACAGAGGGCCAGCGGCTGATCGGTTTACCCTTTTCGCGCTCGGTAAAGGGCGGCCGTCCTTTGCTGCTGGGTGATTTGGAGCTGGTTGATCAGACAGGAAAGGAGGCTTCGCCGAAAGATGTAAGAACAGGGATGAGCATTCCTGTTGATAATGTGGCAGGTGTCTCGCCACACATTTCGACAGGAGAAAGAGTGCATGTCTATGCTTCTTTCGAAGACGAAGCAGGGGCGCACTCCGGTATTCTCCTGCAAAATATGCCTATTTTAGCTGTTCAGCGTGAAATGGAGGGAGATCAACCGAAGCTGCAAGCGGTCACCCTGTCTCTTGGAAGAGAGGAAGCCATTTTATTAACACACGCATTGCATTACGGCAAGATCAGGTTGGGACTGGCTGGAATCATGGACGATCAGCAGTCAGGAATAGGAGATGCAGGATTTGCAGCTGAGCTCATGCGAACAAAAAAACGATGGGCGTTGGAAAAGGGGGAACGTGAGTGAAAAGACGATTGCTGATTGTAGACGATGATCGCGAAGCAACTCGCTCTTTAATCAGTCAGCTTGCGTGCAGTCATCTGATCGAAGTATGCGGCGAAGCGTCCAGCGCAGAGGAAGCATGGGCAAAACTTCACGCGACCCGGCCAGAGCTTGTTCTACTGGGCGGAATCAAAGATACGGAAAGAGGCATATTGAGCCAACAGTTTCGTCTCGCCTTCCCGCATTTGTCTTTTATCGCGGCGTGCACAGCAAGTGAGCTGATGTGGGAACCGTTTTTTCGCAATCTCGGTATTTGGGTGATTGCAAAACCGATACAACTGGGACAAGTAGAAGCTCTAGCGATGATGGCTCAGGGCCAGATCGCAGCAACTGCCGATTCCAGGCAGCCACAACTGCAACACAATATTTTATCAGAGCATCACGATAACGTACGCGATCTGCCTGACTCCGAGCGACACTGGAAAGGTTTGGCAGGATCCGAGCAAAATCCTCGCGTAAAGCCGAAGCATCTTATTACCGTGTACGGCCCAAAAGGTGGAGTGGGAAAAACGTTTATTTCCCGCGAATTGGCTATCTTCTTTTCCACACAAAAAAGGGAAGGCCAGCCTTTGAAAGTGTTGGCAGTTGATTTCAATCTCGATCTAGGGACATTTGCGACTACACTAAACCTCCCACGAACACCGAACTTGTATACGTGGGTACAAGACCTTGACCGCCAGCTTCATGCATACGCAGAGAGCAAAGGGCTCGACACATATTCCATCAAACCAGAGGAATGGCAAGAACTTGCCTCATCATTGCCGCTATTACCACAACAGATTGAACGGTATACCGTCGTTCATTCGGAGTCTGGCCTTGATGTGCTCACTTCCCCCAGAGATATACGCCAGAGCTTTGAAATCCGCGACTATCATTTGTATCTCATTTTGGAGACACTCAAGCGCAGCAACTACGATGTCATCTTGATTGATACCGCTCCTGATACGACTGATGCTACCATTCAGGCGCTGTTTTTTGCCGAGCATGTCGTGATGGTGGGAAATCCGGTGGTAGACTCTATTGAAAATATTCAGCGCTTGTTAAAACTTCTCAGAGAAGCAGAGTATCCCGAAGAGCGCATTCAAGTGTGCATGAATCGTCTCCAGCGAAAAGAAATGTTTACGTTGGAAGAAATCAGAGCTTACTTTCAACTTCACCCAAGCAAAAAAATCTTTTCGATCCCTGACGACAGCGAAGTCAAAAAGTCCATTAACACAGGAGTGCCAGTCATGCTGCAAACAGGGCGAAGTGCAGCCAGGAATGCGATTGAAACGTTGGGGAAAGCATTGTTTCCAGTTGATGAAGTAGCCAAAACACCTGCTGCAAAAGAGAAAAAGAATGAAAAAGCGTCACTTTTTCGCTGGCTGTGGGGATAGGAGGGCGAAATGTTCGATAAACGACAGTTGCTTGGCATATCCAATCACGTACAAAAAAGCCAAGAGTCGCGGCCGATGGGGCGTGATCATTCCAGTTCATCCGCTGCCTTTTTTGAAAAGCAATTAGAAAGTCCAGCTTCCCTAGAACGTTCACAAGAGCGTTGGATTGGCAGCGAGGCAGAGACATTTATTCGTACTCAAATCGTGGAGAAACACGGCAGGCGTCTATGGGAGGACAAACATTCGTCTACCTTCAAAGAAGAGCTGACAGCTGACATCAGAATGCTGTTAGAGTCGCAAATGCCGCTGTCGTCCATTCAGTTGGAGACGGAGGTCAAACGTTTGCTGCATTCCTTGACGGGGTGGGGAGCACTTGATGAACTATTAGAGGACCAAGATATTACGGAGATTATGTTCCATCGCCATAATTACCTGGTAGTTGAGCGGAAAAGTACGGGACGATTGGAAAAAAACGAGGCAATCCTGTTTCGAAGCGAAGAAGAAATGCTGCACTTGCTGGAGCAAATGGCTGCGACAATGGGGCGCGAGTTCAATGAAACAAAAGCAGAGCTGCATACACAGCTTCCTGACGGCTCGCGGGTGGCTGCCACGCACCGATCGATTACGCCCGATGGACACACGCTGACCATTCGCAAACATCGCGAGCTGCTGAGCGAAAGCGACTATTTGCGGTACGGATCGATTTGTGAGCCGATGCTGTTGTTTTTGCAAAGAGCTGTCGGCCTGTCCAGAGCATCCGGGATTGTCAGCGGCGGAACCGGCTCAGGCAAAACGCATATGTTGAACCTTATTTCTCAGTACGTTCCTGCTCATTTAAGCATCATCACGATCGAGGATGTTTTGGAGATGAGACTCCAGCATCCGTTTGTGAGAAGGTTGCTGGCAAAGCCGGCTAACTACGAAGGAAAAGGAGGATTCTCTATCAAGGATTGTGTTCGCTTGTCATTGCGCAAACGGCCGGACGTCATTATGGTAGGCGAGACGCGTGGCGGAGAAATTGTCGACATGCTATGGGCGATGAACACCGATCACCCTGGGAGCTGGAGCACAGCTCATGCAAATTCACCACGTGCCTTGGTTGATTCTACATTGCCGATTTTGTTTGGCAAGGCTGATGAAATGTACAGTGCCCAAGAACGCAATCTGATGATTGGCTCGGCACTGGACTTGATTGTTCAGGTAAAGCGGTTTGAAGAAGATGGGAGTCGCAAAGTGGTTGCGATAACAGAAGTTGTCGGAACAGGCCAATCCCATGAAGAGTGGATCAAAAAGGTTTGCAACGTAAAACAGGTTTTGCCGGACAGAGTGTATTTGCAAGATATTTTTGTATACGAGCCGATGGGTGTACATGACGGAAAAGTCAAAGGACACTTCAAATGGACAGGTTATCGGCCGGAACGGATGATCAAGCGGTGGCTGGAAAAGGGGATGTCACGCGAAGAGATCGAGCAGGTATTTTTTACAACGCCAATATCCGTCTAGGAGGGACTGACGTTGGGAGACATCAGCCTGCCTGTCGCTACGGGAATCGGTGTAGCGATATTGTTGCTCATGATTCCGCCGAAGCTTTACACGCGGGGAAGATCGGGCAAGCATGCGATTGTGGGCGTACTTCAACAAGACAGAAAAACGGTATGGAATCGCTTAGAGGAGCGCCTGGCGAAATCACACTCGGGTTTGGGAGTGAACCAGTATGTGACCCTGTGCTTTTTCTTCGGGGCTGTGTCTTTTGTTTTTAGCAGCCAAATCTTGCAATCATGGTGGCTGGCCGCGCCTGCGTTGTTTGCTGGTATTTTGTTTACAGAGCGAGTGGTTAGTGTTGGGGGAGCAAAGCGTCGAGACAAATTTGAAGCAGGGAATATAAAAGCCATTCGCTTGATGGCAAGCTCCTTGCGGACGTCGCCATCGTATTTGCACGCTTTTGAGCAGGTGGTTGCAAGTCCTTTTTTGGAAGGGAGCATTACAACAGAGTACAAGAGAATTGTGGAGCTGCTTCGCGCACAGGTGCCGCTTGAGCATGTCATGAATGACTTTTCCCAGCGAACAGGCTCGGCTGATGTCAACTATTTGGCTACTATCGTACAAATTCAGCGAGAAATGGGGGGAGACATGGCGAAGACACTTGATTTGGCGGCTTCGGCCATCTTGCGCCGCAGACAGTCATTTCGTCGGCAAAAAGCAGCCATGGCGCAAATTGTAGCGCAAGTGAACCTTTTGAGTGTAATGCCCTTTGTCTTTATCGTGGCACTTTTTGCAAACAATCCGCATCATTTTGATTCGCTGACAGCGACACTTGGCGGCCGTTTGCTCATGTGGGTGTGCCTGGCGAGTATTTTGTTGGGGGGAGAAGCCATTCGCCACATCGCGCACAAAAGCATACACAGAGGGGGATGAAGAAGTGTGCTTCTGATTGGGCTATTGCTTGGATTGGCAGTGTTCCTCTACGGACTCCCTGCTTGCGTAAGCAAGGGAGACTCCTTTTTTTCCACCTTGTTCAGTCGAATTGAAATTGAGCAACAGGCGGAGCTTGATCAAGCTTTTGAACGGCGACAAGCTCGCTGGGCTTTGGTACGCATGCTAGAGCGAAACGTCCCACTTTTGCATCGATTATGCAGCTGGACAGGCATACAGCCTGTAAAAACGGAAGAAATCTTATTGAGGCTCCACATGCAAATGAGTTTGGCGGAGTTGGTAATCATGAGGCTGATCGGCGTATGCCTGGTCGCCTCTTCGCTTTTCAGCCTGCTATTGAAGCTGGCAGGAGGAGAGATGCTCGGAGTAAAAACGGGGTATCCATTGATCCTTAGCTTAGGGCTTTATTTGCTGCCTACATTGGCTCTTGATTGGGCAGACAAACGGGCCAAAGCCGAAATACGCGAGCAAGTGCCGATCTTTTTTGGCATTGTCCAATCGTTGGTTGAGGCAGGCATGCCATTGCAAATCGCGGTAAAACAGACAGCACGTCGTTTCAATGCCAGGCTTGGCAAGGAGCTTTCCTGGCTTGAGGTCGCAGAAAAGCGGCACGGATCGTGGAGAAAGGCGTTGGAAGAGCTGGCGTTTCGCTGGGAGGTCGATTCCTTGAGTACGATCGCTTTGGAGATGAACGAAGCAATAAGCAAAGGAGTCAGCATCTCGCACATGTTGTCTGTGCAAATTGAAGAACAGGTAAGGCAGCAGGAAGATGAGGCTGCCGCTCGCATGAATCGCTTGAATGTTCGCCTTCTCCCGCTTGTGATTGTGTTCATGGGCGTTCCTTTGCTATTTCTGGTAATCGGCCCGGCGCTTATGGGCATCGGAGAGCGTTTGTAAATATTTTTGCACCCCTGCACTGTCTTTTGGCAAAGTGAAAATACGATCTGAAAAAGGAGGGAAAGAGATGTCATTTGTCTCTGACTATTTGCGGCGCTTTTGGCGCGAGGAAGACGGTGTAACGATTGTGGAAATGGTCATCATCGTGGCGGTAATTCTCATCTTGATCATCCCGACGCTGGCTTCATTGGGGGAAGCGGAGGACGCCAAACTGAAGGAACTGCAAGAAAAGATCAGCAAATGATCCATGTGATTTTAACAGGTTTGCTGGTTACGTCGGCTTGGTATGACTGGAAGTATCGACGGATTCCTAATGCAGTCACGTTATCGGCAGTTTTGCTGGGGCTATGCTACCAGTGGCACATCGGCTCGCTATGGACAGCAACGATGGGCGTACTGGGAGCATTCGTGTTGACGGTTTTCCCTGTTGCTGCAAAGGGCATGGGGATGGGCGATCAAAAGCTGTTGATGGCTTTGGGTGCATGGACAAGCTGGATGGATGTGTACACGCTTTTTCTGCAATCGATGGGTATATGTCTGTTGAGTGTTTTATTTTTCCCGCGCAGTTGGTCCCGTCTTGCAAGGAACCTCCATGTGATGGCAGCGGGATGGAAGGCGCATCGGCAGCTCTGGCTTCCTGAAGTGGGGAGTTCAGGATTTTCGTTCCCGTATGCAGTGTTTTTGTTGTGCGCATTTTTGCTCCGCCAAGCCATGCGTATGCTGGGAGAAAGCTGATGAGAAACAAGTGCAAACAATGGTTGCGCGACGAACAAGGCAGTCAGTTGATTGAGTTTGTCTTGATCTTCCCTTTGGTTTGGTTATTGATCGTTTTTTCTTTCGATCAATTCACGATTTTGTACAATCGGCAAAAGGCTTTGGCAGCCGCGTACGAAGCAGGAAGAATCGCAGCCGTGCAACCGAATTTCGGCTTGGCCAAATACCACGCCAGAGAACGGGGAACAGCCGAGCTTGATCAAGGGATGGAGGTTGCGGACAAAGAGGTTGTGCTTGAACTGGATGAAGGCGGCTGGAAAAAAGGGAACCATTTCAAATCAGAGGCGAAAATTACTTTTCGTCTGCTTGCTACTGGAGCTTTGTATGAGTTGTCCGAAAGCTATCACATGATGATAGAAAACGCGGAGGACAAAAAATGAACGGCTTGTGGCGGCGCATTGTGACAATCACAAGAGAAGAGAACGGAGCGACAATGATCACGATGCTCTTTTTTCTTTTTTGCTTGGGCGGTTTGTTGGCTCTGCTGTTGCTCTCGGAGCAGGCTGACTATTTGGAAATGAAAGTTCAACATACTGCTGATCTGATAACAAAAGGAGCACGAGCAGCAGGGATGTGGGAGTACGCCAATTCTGACGGCGCACCAGAAAAAAGATTATATGCAACCACAGAGGAAGCCGAACAGGAAAATGCCGAGGTAATAAGGGGCGCGCGTGAAGAGGCAGCTATTTTATGGAGAATGAACCAATCAGCATTGGCAAGCAGAGCAGAAGAGATTTCAGTTGTTCATCAAAAGGGAGAGCGCTCCCACTTGTACCGCCAAGGCATTTACCATCTGAAAATGGAGGTAGACCAGAGGATTCCTGCGTTTTGGGAGCAGCTCGATGTAAAAATAGAACGAGTGTCGCAGTCGGGAGTATATGACTAAAGGCGCGTTTTATGGCGACATCCCTGTTATTTTTGTCCCAATCACCCGTGGTAATTTAGGAGTATATTCCAAAAATGGGGATTGGAGTGAGGGGACAGTGCCGTCAAAAATCGTCGATCGGTACAAACGCATTCTTAACGGAGAGCAGAAACGTTTTTCCCCGTATGAATTTGAAGATGCGCAGTACCGCAAGCAGAAGGTCCAGTTAATCGTCCGTTACGCCATAGAAAATGTGAAGAAATGGACGCCAGAACAAGCTAGACGTGAGTTGAGCCTGGAAGATATCAAACAATTGAAGCTGCATTTGATACGAGAGTATATTGAGCCGCCGATCGAAGCCAAAGCGGAGGATGTGTATTATTTTGTCGAATTTGCCTATCCTTACTTGCCGCGGCTAACCGAAAAGCAACGTGCGCTTTGGGTCTATCAGGAGGTGCTATCAGGTATCCGGCGTCATTTTCCCCCGGCGTATTTTCAAAGTGTGAAAGGCGAGGAGCGGGCCAAAATATGCGTCGATTACATGTGCCAACATCTGTTGCAGCTTTCAGATTTGCGTGAACTCCCCAGGTTGTTTAGCAAGACAGAGCGGGCTTATTCGCTCTTGAAGCAATACAAATTGAAAATTCTCGTCGATACCTTGTACTTTTCTCCGTTTGATATGGTGACAGAGATGTATCCCGAGCTAAGTCATCCCTCCTACTGGGAAGAAGAGTAAAAATATTTGCAAACGCCCTCTGTCTTTTTTTACCGTAGAGATAGTTTCATTGGCTTATAAGCACATGAAACGGCCGTACTCTACAGGTGAGAGAAGGAGGCGTTGCGCATGGCAACAGTAGAGGCTCACCACAAGTGCTCTGCATCCGTAGAGCAGCTTCTGGGGCGACAGGTACGCTATCAGAAGCACAAGCCCGGCAGGCATCTTTCACTGGAAAGACTCTCGCTGGGAAGTTTCCGAATCGAGACGGTACATCGATTTGGGGACAGAGTTGTACTCAATGACGGGCTGATTGTGATGGAGAATGCTCCGGCCGTCATGGAGCGAGGAGGTAGAATCGCACTTCTTTTCGCTACAGGTGAAGAGCTTTATCTGAACGCAGAATAGTGCGGGATATCGCCTTGCACGGTTGCGTGCAGGGCGATCCAAATATTCACAATACTGTTACAAAATGTGACAAAAAAGATTTGACGAGTGACGAGAGATATTACAAAATGTCTATTATTATAATAATTTGTAAAAAAATAGGGGGGTATTTTAACGTGATGGCAAAGAGTGCAATCGAATTGGTCAACCGCTGCTATCAGGAGACAAACGGACTGAGTTTGGTGTCATTGGAAGAACTGAAAGAAGCTTTTATTAAGTATGTCTTTGGGGATTATCAGGAAGAGTTTACGGTTCACTACGATCTCGAAGAGTTTTATGAGCATTTGAATCAACTGCAATTGACCAACTGCCGCAGAGACTTTGATAAGGCGGTAGAGGAATGGTATATCGTCGAATACGGTAGCGGTTATAGCAACGCTAACTATCACGACATTTTGTTCACCTTGGTAAAAGAAGCGGTGGTTCAGTATCAATCACAAAATCGGACAGCACTCATTCGGGACGTAACCAAGCTTTTGACCATGCCAAGCGGATTTGTCGTCAGATGGAGGAGCGGGTTGCTGAAGGAGCGCTCATTGTCTCACTACTTTAAATACTTGATGAAGCTTGGGGTTCGAACTCAAGAAGACATCGAGACATTGGTAGATATGTGGCTGCTAGAATACCCGAATGCCTTTGACAAAAAACAGCAGGAGTTGTTTGCCAATCCTCCACGCAGAGGCAGGCCCAATAACGTAGAATTGGCACTGCTTATCGAGCTGGCTGCCAAAGTTAAGCCGGAAATGACTCAGCAAGAACGTGAGCGTTTGCGAAAAATTTACTACTACCATCGCAAGTCACTCACTGTCAGGGAAATGGTAGAGAAATTCGAGAAATACATCAGGGGAAAAAATAAATCAAACGATTCCCAGGTGGGATAGTCATGTTTCACCAAGTGAGCCGTTTCGTCTCCAGGTTCCGTGATTTGGAACAGCAGGATTTTACGAATACGACTGAGGAAGAACGGCAATGGAGGCTGCTCAAAGAAAAACTGACTTTACCCGATGTACCAGAACCATTAGAGACGGTCACTCGGAAATGTATTGCGGTAACAAGTTTATATCCGCAGGCAGGCGCCAGTTTTATCGCTGGCAACGTCGCTTACGCCTGGGCCGCAAAAGGAATACCCGTTACACTCTGCGAACTGCCCAACCATACTTCTTACTTTTACTTCGCTCTTGATTACGAACGCAGGGTTCGATCATTCAAGAATTTATCTCCGACATCATTGATCCTTATGCAAAATAATCAACTTCGCATCCAGATCGAAACTCCTTCTCATGTTCATCCAGAATCTTCTCAAATCGATATAGCCAGTTGGATACTCCGACTGAACAAAGAAAGCTCGATTGTATTCATAGATGTATCTTCTAATTGGAATAAAAACGAGGCAAAACAGATTTTTGAGCTGGCCGATGAAATTTGGGTTGTTTTAGACGCGGATATTGCTCGTCTCACTCGGTTATTTTTGATCGAATCAGTTCCAGGCTGGTGGCTATCTGGAAAAAACAAAGTGAAAATCATCGCCAACAAATGGAACGCGCAACTCGCCCGGACCACTGTGTTGAAAAAAGTAGAGGGTACTCTGTCCCTCTGGGGTACAAGTTCTTCGCAAGTAGACTATCAAGTTCCGCTCATTGATCAGGAAAAGGCTGCTGCGGCACATGTAAAAGCCAATTTTTTACTAGAGCTTTTCCCGGAGGAGGAAAGTGAGTTTCAATCCCTGATGCATGTTCATAAAGGAAGGATGCTATGAAAAAGCAAACCATGATTGTGATATGCCTGATTTCATTACTCCTGGCAGGCTCGTCATTTTATGCAGCGACACAGTATATTGACGCGCTGGCGACAGAAAAACTGTTTGCGCCAGTTGTTAAAGTAGCTGCGGGAAAAGAAATTGCCCCTTTTGAGCCGATTACGGAGAATGACGTGGTGCTCGTACAAGAAGAAGTCGATGAAATTTTACCTGAATCTGCGCGTGCGTTGAGTGATGTGATTGGAAAAAAGAGCACGCAAACCATTTATCAAGGTGAACAATTGCTAACGAACAAATTGACTGATTCACAGCTTTTGCCCGGGAAAGGTGAAGCCCGTTATGAGTTTCCGCTGCTTTCTATCCAACCTCTTACAGAACTGCGTAAGGGGGACCGTGTGAAAATCTGGGTCAAATACAAGAATTTCGCCGAATTACAGGATTACCCTGAACCGGCCCAATTCAAAAAGACCAATGATACTGCAGACCTCCTTTTCGAAAGCCAATTAGCCAGCGTGAGGGATAGCAATGGTTCCGAAATCTATACTTTGAAGCCGAACTTGCTTCCCTCTCCGGATCAGATGGACGCCGTATTTCATGGAGCGGGGAAAAAGACTCAGCCTGCCAATGAAAAAAGATACTACGACTATCGCGTACAGCCTACATCACTGCCTGCTTTTCTAGGATTTAATTTGACGGATCAAGAGTACGTGATCCTGAATGAAGCAATGACATACGGCATGCTTCAGGTTGGACATATTATGGTTTCAAAGGAGCAAGCATCATGAAAATATTAGTTTGTTATCCAATGAAGTCGTTAGCCAAAACGTACATGCCAACATCAAGCGAGTTATTGGTGGCTGAATCAGCAGAGGAATTTCCTCGCCTTGTTCGTCTTTATCAGCCAGATGCAACAGTGGTTTTTTCCGAAATGTTTACGAGTCCATCCTGGGAATGGCTTCCATCCGTGAGAACCATGCTTCCTGACGATTCCCTGCTAATCATCGTTCCGTTGTACCGGGATGAAGCAATCATTGCCAAAGTCTCGGAGGAGCTTGGACTTGAAAGGGTGTATCTCCTTTCTGCTCAGCTTTCACAGGAAGAGATTCGGGATAATATCAGCATGATTTTAGGTTTTATGAATGAAAGGCAGAAAAATGAGGATCAGGCAAGGTCAGGGCAAGTATTCGCTTTAATGAGTTTTGGGGCTTCTGGGATCACTACGTTTTGCATCAATTATCCGATTTTGCTAGCCAGACAAAACCCGACGAAAAGCATTGCTGTTCTGGACATGAATACCGAGAAGCCGGACTTAACCCGCTTTTTCAAGCTTCAACAGCATCAGCTGTCCTTGTTTCGACCAGACTTAATGGATCTGCAGACAGCGAAAAGGCGTAACTGGCGCACGGCTTGCAAGCAAAGCGTTCATTTGCCCAACTTGTACTACGCTCATGCCGCCAGCAGATGGAGGAGTGCTGAGGTAAGCAACATGATTGCGGCGTTTCGTGTGCAATTCGACTACATTTACGTTGATTGGGGCTATTGCTTTCCAGAGTCGGAAGCCATGCAGCGGCTGCTTTATACGGCTGATCGGAATCTGTTATTTGTACGCGCAGACCCTTTCAGTATTGAGAACGCCAAAGAGTGGCTGAAACAATGGCGAGAAAAAGAAGTGCATTGCGAGGTTTTGTTAAGTCATCAAGAGCCTGGTCAGCCATTTCGAATCGGGGAGGATATCCCGGTCTACGGCGTAGTTCCTCACATATCTTCAAGCAGGCTGATGCAATCCCAGCGGAGCCGCAGCGTGCTCATTGAAGAGCTGTTTCCTCCGAAATCGTACGTAAGCAGCCTCAAAGAACTGGCAAAGGCTGACCACATTGAAAAAAGTGCGGTGTACAACTGATGAGCGCGATCGAATTAAACAGGGGGACGCAGAGTCTGCACAGCATAGAGGATATTAAGCAAGCAGCCCGGGATTACTTAAATCATTTTGGCAAAACTCGTGAAGAGAAGCTGGAAATGCAGCATATTCTTTCTCTGGCCGAACAAGGAGATCGTGATAGCCATAACCATATTATTTTACGATTGCAGCATTATTTTGAAGAAGTAGTCAAACGGCCGATTGTTGAAGAAATTTTGCCGCATGTCAATGGATACGAAGGTCTTGTATTTGCAACTTACGGCTGGGGAATCTTGGATGCCGTTCTGCATCTGTCTCCGTGGGTCGAAGAGGTGCGAATATCTGCCAATCGAAAAGTCGCATATCTGGAGCAGGGGATCAAAAAATTTCTTTCCTACACGCCTACCTGGAAAGAAGTTGAGATGCTCCAACAAAAATTGACGAATGCCGCGGGGCTGTCATTTAACGAGAAAAAACCTCGTTTAAGCGGGTATCTCCAAGCTTTGCAAGCACGCCTGACCATGTTTACTTTTCCTTACTCCAGAGTGCCTACCATTCTTGTAAGACGCTTTACAACTCCTTCCTTCTCACTTGAGCAGCTACGCTTGCAGTCTCAACCCACCTTTGATGAACCTGTGCAATGGCTGCTCGAACAGCAAGTACGGGGGAGGGCAAACGTTCTCGTTATTGGTCCGATGGCTGCTGGAAAAACGACCTTGATGATGTGCATGTTGAAGCTGAAAGATCCGTCTACAGAGTACATCACTATTTTCGAAAGTGAGCATGAGATGCGGTTCGCTGATATATGGCCAGGAGAAGTAATTGAACTGCAAAACGTCGAGGAGATCGGCATTGATTTGGGTAGCTGCTTTAAAGACATGTATCGGTCCACAGCCAACACGATTTTAATTGGAGAAATACGAGAGCCGATAGAAGCCTACCACTTTGTTAATGCGGGAATTAGGGGCACAGATGCGACGATTGCAGCGATGCATGAACGTTTTCCTCATAAAGCTTTGCATGACTTGACTGACCTGGTGTATCAATACGGTGGTCGCAGTATCGAGTTGACGCAAGAGCGGATTAGCAGAGCCGTTAATTTTGTAAATTCACTGACCTACCGAAATAACGGCCATCGCTTCATTGATGCTATTCACGCCACTGATTGGAACGACACTTTCAATCGTGTAGAATCAATCCCTTTGGTCAGCCGCAATGTACATACGGGTGTCTACGAATGGACAGGAAGACAACTGAACCCTCATTTGGTCGAGTACATGTGCTGCGTAGGAAAAGCGGATTTGGGAGTATTGAAGGAACTACGTCTGACAGATATGGGCAGGATGCTATGACATATTTGCTGCTTGTGCCGATGGTCGTCTGCCTGTTTGTTGGATTTATGTTTATGGGCAACTATTTTTATCACACTTGGACTACTCCCCGGGTTTTATTCCCGCGTACGGTTGCAGTCTGGAGAGAAAAATTTATGCAACACGCAACCAGGCGGTTGTTGTATGAGCGGTATGACCGCTGGTGTCAAATCGGTGGGGGAACGCCAGAGGCTCATCTTGTACTTTCCTTGATTGGCAGTGTTGCAGGCTTTATGTCGGGTATTTTGTTGGGCAATCTGATTGTCTCTTTATCTTTGTTTCTCTTGTTTCTGTTGATGCCTACGCTGTTGCTGTACGCTCGCTATACAGTGCGAATCAATAAGAAAATAAAATCCTTTTGCCGATTTGTCGAGCTTTTTGCCCGCTATTACAACAGCCGTAAAAATATTGTTCTGACATTCCGGGAGATGATCGAAGAATGCCCCAAAGAACTGTTGCCGGAGTTACTCCTGCTGAATAACAATCTCGCAGATGGGGGCGATCCCATCTTGGCGATAGAACGTTTTGCACAAAGACTGAGTCATCCGTGGGCATTTGATTTTGCTATGTATATATCCAGTGGATTAGAAGGAGAGACAGAGGATATACAAATTCCGCTCAATCGATTGACGAATGAAATGTTCGTTCAACAGGACGAGAAGCACGAGCGGGACAGTGAAATTTACTCCATATGGATTAGTTTGATCATCGTTATTGCCATTTGTATCTGCCTGATTCCATACAACCAAAGCTTGCTGAAAGATTCGTACAGGCTCTATTTTTACACGCTTGATGGACAATCTATTTTAGCGCTTGCGGTAACAGTTTGGTCGTTCTCGATCCTGCTAGCATTCATATGGGGGAGGCGATACCGATAATGCAGTTGCTTGTCATGTACACATGGTTGGGGTCAGGCTCCATTTTTATGTTCCTTGCAGCGTTTTTCGTTGGAAAGTATTTGGTGCAAGGCACAAAACCAGCGCTATTCATCTCTGCAAAGTGGTGGCGAAGGTGGGAGAGTACGGTAGCGTCCAAGGAAGACGATGACTGGGAGCAACTGTTGAATCGCGCGGGCAGGCCATTTGGCTGGGGAAAAGCAGAGTGGTTGTTTGCACAATTAGTATGCGGGAGCGCTGTCTGCATGATGGTGCTTGTATGGGTCATTGTCTGCCGCGTAGAGTCATTCCCCTTTTTATCGATTTGTATTGCTTCAGGTTGTGGCTACTTGTTCCCATATCTGGCGTTGAAAATGTGGGCGGGGAATCGCGAGGATATGCTGAGTACCGATATTGCACGATTCATCAACCGTTATGTGACGTTGCTGGAGAATCAGGTGCCTATCTACAATGCCATGGTGAAAGCCGCAAGACCTACCCGGAAGTTGAAAGAGTATATACCGACATTGTCCGAGTGGAATAAAGACCCTGATGAAGCGCTGGAAAACTTCAAACGCCGATTAGGGGTCGACGATGGAATTATACTCGTCTCAAGCATGCGCACTATTGAGCAACTAAGCGCCGGACAAGTCAGTGTGACGATGCAGCGAATGGAGTGGGCTGTTGATCAGCGCAGAATGTTTCGCCATCGCAAAAAAATCAAATCGCTCGGTATCGGCTACAGTGTTATCGTCTATCCGGCTTTTTACATGGGGCTGTTAGTCGCGATGTTTCCCTGGTACAAGCTGCTTACGGAAATTTTAAGCAAGTATTTGCTCTAGAGGGAGGCTAAATGTTTGACCAAGCTGCTGTCCATTATCATGTGCATCGTATTCACTTTGGGAATCATTGTGTCGAGCCTCTCGCAGATTAATTCAGCGGTCGTTCAAGACGGCGGATTGCGCGATCGAGCTGTCCAGTGGATCGATAAAGCGATACCTTGATCATTTCATTTCTAGAAGAGAAAAGGAGAGTGCAATTATGTCAAAAATGTTTTTTATCTTTCTTGCATGCGTGATGGTTTTGGGGATTGGCGTCAGCTCTTACGGAAACGAATTGTCGCCCGCTGCCAATGATTCTGCCGAAAGCATCAACCGTTCCATTACCTCGCTTAATTACGACACGCGAAATGAAAACATCAACTTCAAGATGCAAAACGGCACGGCATATACGTCCAACTGATGCTGCACCATCATGTCTTTCTCGTCATTATTGTCATGGTAGGGAGTCTGTGCGCGTTCATCTGGAATCTGCATCCAGAAGAGCAGCTACATGAGACACAACAGGAAAGGGTGTATCGAGCTACGACGTTTATCTTTCATTAAAAGAAAACGGTCGCCTCGGAAGAGATGGTCAAAACTAAAGTATTTCTCGTATGTATGATAACGCTGCTTTTCGTGATTTCCGGCGTGGGAGCGTATCATTTGTACGCAATGGAGAGAGCCATTGCGCGCAGTATTTATGCAGATGTGCTTGACGATATGCAGGATATCGGCTACCTCAATCAAGCGTTGGCCGACTATTATACCAATAAAATGGCCGGACTTGGCTGGGACGTTTCTACCGATGTGTTTGCGGGCAGTTGGCCGCGAGGGGAAGGAGAGCGGGCACGCAAAGAGAGAAAAGAGTCTGTCACACTCGCTATGAAAGTTACTCCGTCAAACGTGGCAAAGTGGTTGAATGCATTTGTAGAAGGAGATACAGCTTTTTCGTTTACAGGAAGCAGTCCCTCCGAATATTTTGACCCGGGGTGGTAGTCGCATGAACAAAATGATCAGTATGTTGGTGTTGCTTGTTCTCGTCTTGCCTTTGACGGTTGGGGTGCTTTTTACAGGGCCAGGCAATATCATGTCTGCTTGCCAACAGTTTTTCGGTGATCTGCTTGTGCAAGTGACGAGGTTTGGTGCGACCTGATGGGACAGTTTGTTGCGGTTATTCTCAATATCATGCTGTTATTGTTGGTGACGATTGGATTGTTACAGGCTCATGTTGTCGTGCAGACGGAAAATGAATTGATGGAAGTCAGTGCTGCGGCGGTGAAGTACATTAGCAATCATGGAGGAAGCAATGAAGGAGCGCTTCAGGAAGAAGTGCGATCGATTATATCACGGGAGCTTGCGGAAAAGCGGTTCTCCTTGTCGGAACAGGAGATGTCTGTTCGTGTCACGCGCACTCATTCGGCCGATCCTGTCTTATGGAGCCATGCAGACGAGTTTTCGCTGGTCTTGACCATTCCATATCCTGGTTTTACGTCATGGATTCCCGTGCCTACCGATACTTTACAGGTCACGCGTCAAGGGACGATTAACGTCATGGATTACGATTTGTAACGGGCTACGGCACGTAGTCCAAGTGATAATCATCCACACAAAAAAAGCTAAAGAAGTTAATGAAAAAAGAAAATAACAACGTAGGAGGATAATTGTACGGGCATCAATCTTTTATCTATATCAGCCATCCTGCTTTTTTTGCTGATGGGTACATATGTTGTCGATGCGGATTTGGCCATGCAGAAAAAAACAGAGGTCAAAATGCTTTTGGAGTTGGCGAATCACCACGCAACGTTTGCCGTTGACCCGGTACTCAAGACAGAGGGCGTAATCGATCTTGTCGAAGAAGAGGCAATGCAGCGGTTTGATCGCAGGATGAGCGAAAATGGCGGTTATGCGCGGCAGCAAAAAACATATGTTCCAGGGGAGCAAGGCGTGACGAACGCTCCGATTCATTTTGTGCGTCATTACGTTGATTTTCGTAACTGGCGGCAGGACTTGCATCTGTTGCTGCAATACAACGGAGAAAGCCTCGTGCCAGTGAGTGCAACTCCCGGGGCTGTCCGGCAGGGTGGCGGGCAACTGCTGATCACGGTCGTGACCGAACGCGGAGATCGTTTGCAAATGGCTCCGAAAACGATGATTGGACCGTCGCATATCATGGTGGCTTATGTGGATGAAAAGCCATTCTTGCCAATTCTTCCAGGGCATGCTTTTCCCGTCGTTTCTGTCGAAGAAGTGAAGTTTTAGCAAAATTAAAGTTTTATTAAACCTGAAAAATAACCTCCGATTTTCAGTCTGCGTGCATTATACGAACATATCCACCAAACAAACGAAAGATTAGTCAGACTTATTTACAAATTGCGAATTTGTCTGGTACTATGTAAGAAAGTGCTTAGCCAGCTTGCGATTGTAAGGAGGTAGCACTCCAAACGTCCCGCATGGCCGGCCCGTTAAGCATAGTAAAAGCGGGGTTTTCCACTTGTTTGATAAGGATACCATTTATATCGTAGGTGACGCGCAATCTTCGTCCAACAATCCGATTACGCAGCAGTTCAGCGCCTTCTTTATTGGGCTTGTCGTTGACACTACCAACGACAAAATCGTAGATGCGGCTTGTTCGTCTACGGTGCAGCTGACGTCTGATTTTGCCCGATCCATTTTTATCGGTCATTCCATCTTTGCGTCGGAGGCGATTGGGGAAGAAATTCGCTATCGATATTTTGGATCTTCGCAAAAGACATTGATTGCTGCCTTCAAGGATGCACAGAAGAAGTACAAACAGGCTGTTTCCACGAGAAGTAAAGCAGAAGTCACCAAGTGAATTGAATACACACAAGCTGCTTTATTTATTCGTATGCACGGCATACACGTAAGTAAAACCCAGCAAATGCCATGATAATCGCGCATTTGCTGGGTTTTTTGCTTATACGGAAAGGAAAGACATTTTCCAACCGGGATGCGAACGACAGCTTTTTGCCCATCAACCTTTTTGCCGGATTTTGATTAAAGGAGGAGATTCCTTGCTATCTTTTGTCTTCCGCAGATTCATCTCCATGATCGTTACGTTGTGGCTCATTATTACCGTTACTTTTTTTCTGATGCATGCTGTGCCCGGATCTCCTTTTGAAAAAGAGGGAAAAGCGCTGAACGAGACCGTGGCGCAAAATCTCAACGCTTACTACAACCTGGATAAGCCGCTCTTTGTCCAATACGGTCTGTATTTGCAAAAGCTGGTGCAATTTGATTTGGGGCCATCCACTGCGAACAGTGCGGATACCGTCAACAAAATGATTGCTCGCGGTTTTCCGGTTTCGTTTCAACTCGGACTGATTGCTGTTCTCTTTGCGATTATTTCAGGAGTAGGGCTGGGCGTGATTGCCGCATTGCGCCACAACCGTTTGATCGATTACGCAGCGATGATCATTGCGGTTCTCGGGATATCCATACCGAGCTTCGTAGTTGCGCCTTTGCTGATCAAGTATTTGGCGGTGGAGTGGAAGCTTCTCCCGACAGCGACCTGGGGCAGCTGGCAGCACGTAGTTATGCCGGCACTGGCGCTGGCGTTTGGCCCGATTGCGATTATTGCCCGCCTGACGCGTACGAACATGCTGGAGGTATTGACGCAGGAGTATATCGAGACGGCCAAAGCAAAAGGATTAAAGCCTGCGACAATCGTGATCAAGCATGCATTGCGCAACGCCATTTTGCCTGTCGTCACCTTGCTGGGGGCGCTGATCGCCAATGTTTTGACGGGGAGCTTTGTCATTGAAAAAATCTTTGCCATTCCCGGCATGGGCAAGTATTTCGTGGCGGGCATCATCAACCGCGACTATTCCGTGATCATGGGAACTACTGTGTTCTACAGCGCCCTCTTGATTTTCTTGATGTTCGTCGTCGATGTTTTGTACGGCATTATTGATCCGCGAATCAAGCTGCATCGAAAGGAGAGCGAAGGATGATCGTTTCTGACGACTTGTTTATTCCAATGCGCAAAGACAACCTCAATTCGGAAGCGATTGTGCGACCTCAATTGACATTTTGGCAGGGAGCCTGGCAGAGACTGAAAGGGAACAAGCTTGCGTTGATGGGACTCGTCATCATTATTGTTCTCGGGGTTATGGCAACGATCGGTCCGATGATTTCAGGACATGAATACTCCAAGCAATCAATAATCATGAAAAATAAAGCGCCGTCTGGGACGTACTGGTTTGGTACGGACGATTTCGGGCGCGATGTGTTCACCCGCGTATGGTACGGGGCGCGCATTTCCTTGTTCGTTGGTTTCATGGCAGCACTGATCGACTTTTTTATCGGTGTCTTGTATGGCGGTATCGCTGGGTATATGGGAGGCCGGGTCGATAACATCATGATGCGCTTCGTCGATATCCTGTATGGATTGCCCTATTTGTTGGTCGTTATTTTGCTGATGGTCGTTATGGGACCTGGGCTTGGCACGATTATCATCGCTTTGAGCGCGACTGGCTGGATCGGGATGGCCCGTACCGTGCGCGGTCAGGTGCTTCAGATGAAAAACTCGGAGTATGTGCTGGCGGCAAAAACGATGGGAGCGAAGCCTTTTTACATCATTCGCAAACACCTTTTGCCGAATACAATAGGCATCATTATTGTCTATGTCACTTTGTCTGTCCCATCCGCGATCTTTGGGGAAGCGTTCCTCAGCTTTCTCGGCTTGGGCGTGCAGGCTCCGATGGCGAGTTGGGGCGTGATGGCCAATGACGGACTCTCGACGATTTTGTCAGGGCATTGGTGGAGACTCTTTTTCCCGGCTTTCTTCATTTCATTGACGATGCTTGCGTTCAACGTGCTCGGTGATGGATTGCGCGATGCGTTCGATCCTAAGGCAAGGAGGTAGACGGCATGGACAAAACGGAAAAATTGCTGGAGGTAAGCGGTCTGCGTGTCACGTTCAAGACGCACGGCGGGGAAGTGAATGCGGTTCGTGATGTGAGCTTTTCCATGAACAAAGGGGAGACGCTTGCCATCGTCGGAGAGTCTGGCTGTGGCAAAAGCGTTACGGCCAAGAGCATCATGCGGCTGATACCGGAGCATATCGGAAAAATTGCTGGTGGCAGCGTCATGTTCAAAGGCAAAGATTTGGCAAAGCTGCCAGAAAAAGAAATGCGCGAGATACGCGGAAAAGAAATCTCCATGATCTTTCAGGATGCGATGACCTCGCTCAACCCGACCATTTCCATCGGCGAGCAGATCATGGAAGGAATCATTCGCCATCAAAAAGTCGGCAAGAGCGAAGCGCGGCGGCAAGCTGTCGAGATTTTGACGCTGGTGGGGATCGCCAACCCGGAAAGCCGTCTGAAGCAGTACCTGCATCAATTCAGCGGCGGGATGCGCCAGCGGATCATGATTGCCATAGCGCTTGTCTGTAGACCTTCTATTCTCATTGCGGATGAGCCTACGACCGCGCTCGACGTGACCATCCAGGCGCAAATCATTGACCTGTTCAAAAGCATTCAGCAAAAAACAGGTGTATCTATCATCATCATTACGCATGATCTGGGCGTAGTCGCCAAAATCGCGGATCGGGTCAACGTCATGTACGCGGGAAAAGTGGTCGAGTCTGGACCTGTGCAAGATATTTTCTACAATCCACAGCATCCGTACACAAAAGGACTGCTTGCTTCCATGCCGCGGCTGGACGCGGATCGCTCCATACCGCTCAGCCCAATTCCAGGAACGCCGCCCGATTTGTTTGCGCCGCCGCTCGGTTGTGCGTTTGCTGCTCGTTGCGACTATGCGCTGGAAGTTTGCCGGAATTATCAGCCAGCCGAGTCGAATGTCCACGGCAAGCACTCGGTATCCTGTTGGCTGCAAGATCCGCGAGCGAAAAAAATGCTGGCCGCCATGCAGGCTCCTACAGGAACCTAGCGGGCAAGGCTACAGGCATGGGTGCATGGGCAAAAGAGTTGGTCATCTGGTGTAAAAGAGGGTGTCGTCTATCGGCGCTATCCTTTTACGACATATAAAAAAATCATAAGGGGGAAGAAACAGTGAAAAAACTATCGACTATTTTGCTTTCCGCTTCGCTTGCTGTTTCCATGTTCGTAACCGGGTGTAGTTCGGGTCAAGCGCCAGCGAACAATGAATCGGCACCACCGGCGACCAACAACCAGCAGACTCCTGCACCGGGAGATCAGGCAGCCAAGCTTTTGCTTTTGAACAACATCAAGGAGCCTACCTCGCTCGACCCGCCAGTCGGCTTTGACGAGCCATCCTACAACATTTTGAACAACTTGATGGAAGGTTTGACGCGACTGGATGAGAACCAGAAGCCTCAGCCTGCGGCAGCTTCCGAGTGGAAAGTTTCCGAGGATGGCAAGACGTATACGTTCACCTTGCGCGATAACAAATGGAGCAACGGCGAGCCGGTAAAGGCGCAAGACTTTGAATACGCCTGGAAACGCATGCTCGACCCGGCGCTGGCATCTCCAGCTGCCTTCCTCGCTTTCATTATCGAAGGGGCCGAAGCGTACAACAGCGGAAAAGGTCCTGTAGACGGTGTGAAAGTAAAAGCGTTGGATGACAAGACACTGGAAGTTGTTTTGGCACAGCCAGCTTCCTGGACATTGCTTCTCGCTTCTAACCCGGCGTTCTTCCCGGTTCACAAGGCGACGGTGGAAAAAGATCCGAAATGGGCTGCCGAAGCGAGCACTTTTGTGGGCAACGGGCCGTTCAAGCTGACCGAGTGGAAGCATGACAGCGAATTGAAAATGATGAAAAGCGAGAACTACTGGGATGCGGCAAACGTAACGTTGCCGGGCGCTGTCTGGAAAATGATCGATGATGAAAATACCGAGTACCAAATGTTCACGAATGAAGAGCTGCACAGAACCACGACCGTTCCGGCGGATATGGCTGACCAGTTGTTCAAAGATGGCAAAGTATACGTAAAAGATGGCGCAGGCACAGAGTTCTACCGTTTCAACGTGACGAAAGAGCCGTTTGACAACGTCAACATTCGCAAAGCGTTCAGCCTGGCAATTGACCGTCAAACATTGGTAGACCTCGTGTTGATGCGCCAGCAAAAACCGGGAACCGGATTCGTTTCCTTCGGCTTGCCAGACGCCAACGGTTCGGGCGATTTCCGTCAAGTGGGCGGAGACTTGGTGAAGTTCGATGCCGCTGAAGCGAAAAAGCTGCTGGAGCAAGGCATGAAGGAAAAAGGCTATACTCAGCTGCCAGAAGTAACGCTCACTTACCGCAGCGGAACAGCCAACGAAAAAACAGCTCAAGCAGCGCAAGAAATGTGGAAGCAAAATCTGGGCGTAGATGTGAAGCTGCAAAAAGTAGAAGGAAAAGTTTTGACCGATATGCAAAAACAGCTGCAATATCAAATTGCCCGTTCCTCCTGGTTGCCTGACTTTGGAGATGCGATCAACTTCCTGGACATCTTCCAGTCGAAGAACGGCAGCAACCGCACTGGATGGGGCAATCCTGAATACGACAAGCTGATTGAAGGCGCGTACAAAGAGCCAGACGATGCCAAACGTTTGCAAATGCTGCACGACGCCGAGAAAATCTTGCTGAACGAAGCGCCAGTAGCGCCGCTGTACTTCTACAACACATCGCTGCTCACCAGCGACAAAGTCAGCGGAATCCAAAGCTCGTCGCTCAGCTATACCGATTTGCGAAAAGCAGTCGTGAAGTAAAACATGCTTGCCGGGAGAAGTCATTTCAGGCGGATGAAATGACTCTCCCCCTTTTTTGCCGAATGTTTTAATAGTGCTATAATTTAGTTTGATTCAACGAAAAAATAGATAAAGCAAGCATGCGTGCTAGAAAAGATGGAGGAAAACATGATTATTCAAGCCATCGAAGTGAAGAGAATCTCTGTACCTTTGAAAAAGCCTTTTAAAACAGCTTTGCGCACGGTGAACAGTCTGGAATCTGTCTTGGTGAAAATCACTTGCGACAACGGAATGGTAGGGTGGGGAGAGGCTTCTGCTACTGTCGTCATTACCGGCGACAGCATCGAAAGCATCGAATCTGCCATCATGAACACGATGAAGCCGCAATTGATCGGCCTGAATTTGCTTGCTTACGAACGAGTATTTCAAACTTTGCATCAATCGATGGTAGGGAATACAAGCGCGAAGGCAGCAGTTGATATTGCGCTGTACGATTTGATTTCCCAACGGGCGGGAATGCCGCTGTACCAGTTTCTCGGAGGCTATCGCGACCAGCTGGAAACGGACTATACTGTCAGCGTCAATTCGCCAAAAGAGATGGGCGAAGATGCGGCTGCTTATTTGAACCAAGGCTTTAACGTTTTGAAAATCAAGGTGGGCAAGGACAACATCGAGGATGATATTTTGCGTATCCAGGAGATTCGCAAATCCGTGGGCAATCAGGTGAAAATTCGTCTTGATGCCAACCAGGGATGGAATGTGAAAGAAGCGGTTCAATCCATTCGCAAAATGGAGGACATGGGGCTTGGCATCGAACTGATTGAACAGCCTGTAAAAGCTCACGATCTGGAAGGCTTGAAGCGGGTTACGGATTCGGTGGATACGCCGATCATGGCTGACGAAAGTGTATTTTCGCCGGCGCAGGCGTTGCAAGTTTTGCAAAACCGGGCAGCTGACATGATTAACATCAAGCTGATGAAGGCGGGCGGCATTTTCAAAGCGCAATTGATCAACCAATTGGCCGAAGAACACGGTATTCCATGCATGGTTGGCAGCATGATCGAATCGCGGTTGGCTGTTTCGGCGGCAGCGCATTTTGCAGCCAGCAAGAAAAATATTACCCGCTTTGACTTCGACGCACCGCTCATGCTTCTGCATGATGGCATCGATGGTGCTGTGACTTACGATGGCCGTGTGATGACGATGCCGGATGCGCCGGGGCTGGGCATTCGTTCGATCCGTTTGTGGGAAGGGGAAGAGTGAAAATGAAACCAGCAATCGTCTCCGTGTCCGTCGCAACTGTATGGACGAAGCCCGAATCTCCCCGTGACATCGACCAGGCGGCTCTCGCTGTTCCGGTTGATGCGCGCGGTTGGCTTGATTCGCTGACCGTTGAGGAAAAGCTCGGCTTTTATGACAACAACGCGATCCAGACGCAAGTTTTGTTCGGCACTCGCGTAGAAGTAGTGGAAGAGCAGGGCGATTGGGCGCACATTTTGATTCCTGACCAGACGACCAGCAAAAACGAAACGGGCTATCCCGGTTGGGTGCCGTCGCGCCAGCTTAGTCCGTGGTCTGCCGCCTTTGCTGTGCAGGATGGACAAAATTTGGCGATGGTTACAGCGGCGTTTACCCATTTGCATTCCACAGAGCAGGAGCCGGGGATCGAGCTTGCTTTCTTGACGAAGCTGCCGCTCGTAGAAGACGGTTCCGAGTGGGTGAAAGTAGCAGTGCCGAACGGCGAAGCTCTTTTGCCAAAAGCGGATGTCGCCATTGTGCGGGCAAACGAGCCGATCGAACTGACCGGAAATCGCGGCGAGGCCATTGTGGAGTCGGGCAAGCGCTTCCTCGATCTGCATTATTTGTGGGGCGGCATGTCGTCATATGGATATGACTGCTCCGGCTTTGCCTACAATATGCACCGCTCTGTCGGCATTCAAATTCCGCGCGATGCTTCTGATCAGGCCAGAGCCGGGGAATTGATTGAAAAAGCCGATTTGCTCCCGGGTGACCTGCTGTTTTTTGCCTATGAAGAAGGAAGAGGCAGAGTCCATCACGTCGGCATTTATATCGGCAACGGGGAAATGATCCATTCACCGGATTCGCGAAGCGCCATCGAGATCGTCAAGCTCGACAGCTACAAGCTGAAAAAGGAACATGCGATCTCCAGACGATACTGGTAAAAGGATAACGGGGAGGAGTAGCCAGATGGAAAGAAAAAAGCTGGTCCAGGTAAGAAACCTGACAAAAACCTTTGCGCTTGGCAAAGGGCTCTCACTGAAGGCGGCTGACGACGTCTCCTTTGACATTTACGAAGGGGAGACGTTTGGACTGGTAGGCGAATCTGGCTGCGGAAAATCAACGACTGGCCGTACGATTATCGGCTTGTATCAACCGACCTCCGGCGAGGTGCTGTTTGACGGGCTGAACGTACACAAAGCTTCTGCTGCCGATCGAGGCAAGATTACGAAAAACATTCAGATGATTTTTCAGGACCCGTACGCGTCGCTGAATCCGCGGATGAATATCGCCGAAATCATCGGAGAAGGTCTGCAATTGAACGGGCTTTACAAGGGGAAAGAGCGGATGAAGCGGGTAGTCGAGCTGCTGGAGATGGTGGGCCTGCAAAAGGAGCATGCGAACCGTTTTCCGCATGAGTTCAGCGGCGGGCAGCGCCAGCGGATCGGGATTGCCCGCGCACTTGCCGTCAATCCGAAGTTCGTTATCGCAGATGAGCCGATTTCGGCCCTCGATGTATCGGTTCAGGCACAGGTTGTGAATTTGATGAAAAATTTGCAGCGGGAGCAAAACTTGACGTATTTGTTTATCGCCCACGATCTTGCCATGGTTAAACATATCAGCGACAGGATCGGTGTGATGTACCTGGGCAACATGGTAGAAATGAGTACGAGCGAAAAGTTGTATGAGTCTCCCAAGCATCCGTATACGCAGGCGTTGCTGTCGGCTATTCCTGTTCCCGATCCAGACCTGGAGAAAAACCGCGAGCGGAAGATTATCGAAGGCGACGTGCCCAGTCCGATCAATCCGCCCAGCGGCTGTGTGTTCCGTACGCGTTGCCCTGTCGCGACAGAGGTTTGCGCCCAGAAAAAGCCTGTGTGGCAAGAAGTGGACACCAACCATTTTGCTGCCTGTCATCTTTATCAGTAAAGCACAGACTCCTTTTACACTATTCGACATGTTTCTTCAGCCGTCCCGCATTCAGGGATGGCTTTTTTGTCGACCAGGCTCGCCTCTATATTAAGGAAGGTTTACAAACAACGCATAAAGGGGAGAACTGTTAATATTCTGTAAACTGGCAGGAATCAAACAAGTTTTGTCGAAATACGGTTACAGTAAACAACTTCGTAAACTCGCCTAACTTCATCGTGAACTCCCATTCCAGAGAAGTGAGGGTTGCATATGACTTTGAGTACCTCCTCATTCCATTCCACTCCCAGTCGTTGGCGGGAAGTAGAAACACAGCTGGGGATCGTGGTGCCCAGATCGCTTCGGTCTGACACGTCCGCCTTGCTGTTTTTGGAAAGCGTCGCTGCAACACCCATGTTGGACAAAGAAGAAGAGTTGGCTTGCCTGGTTCGCTATCAGAAGCATGGCGACATGGAGGCACGTGAAACGATTGTTCGCGCCTATTTGCGCTACGTTGTCAGTACAGCCTTGCGCCATTTGAGAAGAGGCATGCCGTTCCTGGACCTGATTCAGGAAGGTACGATTGGTTTGTTTACCGCCATAGACAAATTTGATGTGGGACGCGGCGTACGTCTCTATCATTACTCGCACTGGTGGATTTCCCAGGCGATCACCCGCGCAATCAATGACAAAGGTGCGTTGATTCGCATTCCTGTCCACATGCATGAGCAAATTCGCCAGTATCAAAAGCAAGTGTTGCATCTGATTCACGCGTTGAACCGGACGCCGGATCGACACGAAATTGCCGGACTGCTCGACATTCCACTGGAAAAGGTCGATGCAATCGAGCAGGCGTTGATGATGAAAATGGAGTCGATTGATGCCGAACTGGACAGCGAAAAATGGCTGGCGGAGCATGAGGACGAGTGTCTGAGCTACGCTGAAATCATGGACGATGGACTGTCCTCGCTGGATGACTGGATTGAAAAGGTGGACTTGCGCTCCCAGATGCATGCAGCGCTGGAGCGGCTTAGCCCGCGGGCACAAGAGATTATCTCCATGCGCTACGGTCTGTATGATGACCATGTGTACACGCTGGAGGAAGTAGGCAAAATGTTTGGCCTGACCCGCGAACGAATCCGCCAGATTGAAGCGACGACGATTGACCGATTGCGAACGCAAAAAGCGTCGAAAGTTCTGAAAGACTATCTGACTTGATGTCATTACCGACCCCTTCTACTACTGGAAGGGGTTTTGCTTTTGCGATCGTCTGCAAGTGTTCGTTTAGTCAGTGGAAAGCGCGTACGTCTGGCTTCTTGTGGTAAACTGATAAAGACCATTTGAACATTGGATGCAAGAAGGAGGATCGCCAGATGAGCGATTATTTGATAAGAGCAACCGGATTTGACGGACACGTACGTGCTTTTGCTGCACGGACGACAGATATTGTGGAAGAAGTGCGCCGCCGCCACGATATGTGGAACACGGCAACGGCAGCGACAGGACGTACTTTGACCGTCTCTCTGATGATGGGAGCCATGTTAAAAGGAAACGAGAGCCTCTCTGTCAAAATAAAAGGGGGAGGTCCGATTGGGCAGATCGTCGCTGAGGCCAATGCCGATGGCGAAGGGATTGCCTACGCTACCAACCCGCAAGTGCACTTCGAGCTGAATGAAAAAGGCAAGCTGGATGTAGCGCGTGCCGTTGGAACGGAAGGCTTTGTGTACGTGACAAAAGATTTGGGACTGAAAGAGCCTTATCAAGGCAGCTCGCCGATTGTCTCAGGTGAAATCGGGGAAGATCTCACTTACTATTTTGTCGTGTCCGAGCAAACGCCGTCAGCGGTAGGCGTAGGTGTGCTGGTAAACCCGGATGACCGCTCCGTCTTGGCGGCTGGCGGCTTTATTCTTCAGCTTTTGCCGAACACGCCTGAAGAGGTCGTGGCAAAAATCGAAGAACGCTTGGGACAGCTGCCGCAAGTTTCCCGCATGATTGGCGAGGGCTTGTCGCCGGAGGAAATTTTGGCGCGCGTATTGGATGAGCCTAAGTATCTGAGCCGCACAGACATTGTATTCCACTGCAAGTGCAACGAGGACAAGGTGGTTCAGGCTCTGATCAGCATGGGACGCGAAGAGATGGAGAGTCTTCTTGAAGAGCAGGGCGAAGCGGAAGTTCACTGTCATTTTTGCAATGAACGTTATCACTATGACAGAGCCGCGTTAGAGAACATCATGAAAGACATGTAAGGACAATCGCGCGGCGTCAACTAAGGGAGAGGATGGCATGACCAATGTAAAAGGGTTGTGGGCATTCATTGGGGCGCTCGTGTTGCTGTTGCTTGCCGTGACCTGGGCCTGGTTCCAGTCGTCAGGCAAGCTGCAGCCTGCGGCTATCGTCGGAGAGGTGAAAATCAGTGAAGCCGAGTATGTATCGGCGCTCAAACAGAAGTTCGGGGAGCAGGTTCTGAACGATCTCATCAATCGGGAGGTCGTTTTTCAGGAGGCGAAGCGCTTGGGTGTCAGCGCCGATCCGAAACAGGTTGAGCAGGAACTGGAACAAATTCGCGACAGCTATGGCAGCCGTACGGACAGCGAGTTTCAGCAAGCGCTGCAAAAGCAGGCTGGAACGAGCCTTGATGCGGTGAAGCGGGAGATTACTTATCAAATTTTGCTGCAAACATTGGCTACCAAAGATATCTCGGTTAGTGACGACGAAGTGATGAAAGTATATGAAAGCCGGGCAGATCGGTATACGCGCCCGATGCAGGTGCGACTGTATCAAATTGCCGTTGCATCCCAAAAAGAAGCAGAGCAGGTAGCGGCCGAATTAAAGCAGGGGGCCAATTTCCAGACTCTCGCCAAGGAACGCTCGATCGACCAAAAAACGGCGACCACAGGCGGAGATTTGGGGTGGGTATCCCTGCGCGACCCGAAGCTGCCTGATGAAGCGTGGAACGAAATAGAAAGCTTGAAGGCAAAAGACAATAGCCGAGCAGTCAAAACCGGGGATCAATACGTCATCTATCACCTGGAGCAGAAGCGGGATGCGACACAGAGAACTTTTGCCGAGGTAAAAGAGGAATTGCGCCGGGAAATTGCCTTTGCGCAAGTGGAATCTCTCGATGTGGTTTTGGAGCGGATGCGCGAGTCCGTAGGCGTTCAGATTTCTGGGCAAATGCCTCATTGACCAAATGGGCGACCGTTGATATAATTATGACAATAAATCCTAGCGTTTTACTCGGCTTATTAATATAAGGGGGCAGGACATATGCGCGTGGCTAATTCCATTACTGATTTGATTGGATTTACTCCGCTTGTGAAGCTGAATCGTGTTGTCACCGAAGATATCGCAGATGTTTACTTGAAGCTTGAGTTTTTCAACCCGGGAAGCAGCGTGAAAGATCGGATCGCGCTTGCGATGATTGAGGCAGCCGAAGCGGATGGCAGCCTGAAGCCAGGGGATACGATCATTGAACCGACGAGCGGAAATACAGGAATCGGCCTGGCGATGGTCGCTGCTGCAAAAGGCTATCGCGCCATTCTGGTCATGCCGGAGACGATGAGTATCGAGCGCCGCAACTTGCTGCGCGCGTATGGTGCGGAACTGGTGCTCACTCCAGGTGCCGAAGGAATGGGCGGAGCGATTCGCAAAGCGGAAGAGCTTGCAAAAGAAGACAGCACCTACTTTATTCCGCAACAATTCAAAAACAAAGCCAACCCTGCTGTGCACCGCGATACGACAGCGCGTGAGCTGTTGGAGCAGGCAAAGGAAATTGGCGGCGTTGATGCTTTTATTTCCGGGATCGGAACAGGCGGAACGATCACAGGTGTCGGTCAAGTCTTGCGCGAGCACTACCCAGACGTGCGGATCGTTGCCGTAGAGCCGGCAGCATCCCCAGTATTGTCCGGCGGCAAGCCAGGACCGCACAAAATTCAAGGAATCGGAGCAGGCTTTGTTCCGGAAATTCTTGATACGCAAATTTACGACGAAATCATCAAGGTAGAGAACGAGGAAGCTTTTGAAACAGCTCGCCAAGTAGCTCGCAAGGAAGGCATTCTCGGCGGCATTTCTTCGGGGGCAGCGATCCATGCGGCTTTGCAAGTAGCTGCCAAGCTGGGCAAAGGCAAAAAAGTCATCGCCATCATCCCATCCAACGGCGAACGCTACCTGTCTACTCCTCTGTACCAATTCGAGGATTGATTGGCAAAAAATACGGGAGGCCACGGTATGCCATTTTGGCTGCGTGGTCTTTTCTTTTTGCCTGGGACGACTATATAATGAACGGATAAATAGTGAAAAAACCGGAGCGTGAAGCGAAATTGATGTTCCCTACCTTTGCCCAGTGCCAGTCGTACGCATTGACATATCCTTTTGTTCCTCTTGCTCTTCGCGGTAAATGGTCTTCCGAAATCGATCCTTGGCAGGTGCTGACTGCCTTGCAGCCGTCCATGCAGGATGCTGTTCTTTTGGAAAGCGGCCGAGTGGGAAGGTACACGTTTTTGGCTTATCAGCCTGTAGCTACCTTGCGCAGTCAGCGAGGGGAAACGATCGCTGTCTACCCCGATGGTCAGGTAGAAAATGTGGAAGCGGACCAACCGCTTGATGCATTGCGAAAATTGCTTGCCCGCTATCGCACGCCAGTCGTTCCAGATATGCCTGATTTTTCCGGTGGGGCAGTGGGGTATCTCAGCTATGATATGAACCGCTTTTTTGAGCCTACGCTTCCCGAGATCGCAACGGACGACTTACAGTTGCCAGACCTGTATGTTATGATAATGCAAGACCTTGTTGTCTTTGATCATCAGACGCGAGAGATCGTCTGTCTGACTCATTTGTCTGCAAAAGAGTTGAGCGAAGAGACTTATCGCCGAGCGGAGGAACGCCTTGCAAAAAGGCTGAATTCACTGGAAAATCTTGTGGCGAAGACGGATACCGAAGACTGGGAGCAATTGCGCAAAAGACCGCTGGTTCATGAGACGCCAGCAGCGGTGTCTTTTGCCAAAGATCAGTTCGAGGATGCCGTCCGTCGGGTTCAGGAGTATATCGCCCAAGGCGACGTTTTCCAGGTGAACCTGTCTGTGCGGCAAAGCAAACCAATGCAGGTGACGGCGCCGGATGTGTATCAGGTGCTGCGCAAGCTGAATCCGTCTCCTTACATGGGCTACCTCAGCTTCCCGGAGTTTCAGCTGGTCAGCGCTTCCCCTGAGCTGTTGGTGAAGGTCAAGGGCGGGGAAGTTCATACACGCCCGATCGCAGGGACGCGTCCGCGCGGGCAAACCGATGAGCAGGATGAGGCATTGGCGCGTGAGCTGATCGACAACGAAAAGGAGCGCGCAGAGCACGTGATGCTGGTCGATTTGGAACGCAATGACCTGGGCCGCGTCTGTCGTTTTGGCAGCGTGGAGGTCAGCGAGTTCATGGTCGTGGAGAAATACTCGCACGTGATGCATATCGTCTCCCATGTAAAAGGAGAGCTGGCCCAGGGCAAAGATGCTTTCGATGCGGTAGCGGCCACTTTTCCGGGCGGAACGATTACCGGAGCGCCAAAAGTTCGGACGATGGAAATCATCGAGGAGCTGGAGCCGGTCAAACGTGGCGTGTACACAGGATCAATCGGCTGGTTTGGCTTTAACGGCGATGTAGAGGTCAATATTGCCATCCGGACGATGGTCGTCAAGGATGGAATGGCTCATGTGCAGGCAGGAGCAGGCATTGTGATCGACTCTGTCCCCGAGGCGGAGTACGCCGAGTCTTTGAAAAAGGCAGAAGCGTTGTGGAAGGCCCTAGAGATTAGCGAGCAGAGAACGATGAGTTGAGAGGAGATGAGAGTAAGATGATTTTAATGATCGATAACTATGATTCCTTTACGTACAACCTGGTGCAGTATGTAGGTGAGCTTGGCGAAGAGCTGCAAGTGTACCGCAACGACAAAATCACGCTGGAAGAAATCGAGCGGCTGGCTCCCGATTACTTGATGATCTCGCCTGGCCCGTGCACGCCAAACGAAGCGGGGATCAGCATGGAGGCCATTCGCCACTTTGCGGGGAAAATCCCGATTTTGGGAGTGTGCCTGGGACACCAGTCGATTGGACAAGTGTTTGGAGCAAAAGTCATTCGCGCCGAACGGTTGATGCACGGCAAAACGTCTGAGGTCATTCACGACGGGAAGACGATTTTTCAGGGCATTCCTTCCCCTTTTACAGCGGCACGTTATCACTCCTTGATTGTGGAGGAAGCGTCCATCCCGAGTGAGCTGGAAATTACGGCGCGAACCGCTGAAGGCGAGATCATGGCATTGCGCCATCGGGAATATCCGATTGAGGGCGTGCAGTTCCACCCCGAATCGATTATTACCGAGCACGGCAAACAGCTACTGCAAAACTTCCTCACCACCTACGCCCGACATACGACAGGATCATGAATGCATACACGACAAAAATCGCCTATTTCAGGCGGTTTTTTCATTTACAGACTCTTTATACAGCGTTTACTCTCTCTCGACATTCGGCTTGTACAATGAAGCGAAAGATGGCGAAAAAGGAGAGAGTGAAATGGATGTAAATCGTCGACAGTTTTTGACTTATCTAGGAGCAGGTACAGCAGCACTGGCATCGATGGCAACCGGAATCCCTGCCTTGGCAGCAGGCAGTACCTTGTCTAGAAAAACAGCCGATCATCTGTTTGGCCTCGAAACAAAAAACCACCATTTCAACCCGAAGTTCAAGGAAATCCATCCGACAACGAAAGACGACGTCGTCCTGCCAGAGGGATTCAAGTACGATGTGATCGCTTCCTATGGAGACAAGATCAACGCGGCTGGCGACACTTTTGGCTTCAACAATGACTTCACCTGTTTTCTGCCCATCGAGGGCAAATCAGACCATGGACTGCTTTGGGTAAATCACGAATATTTAGGTGAGTTGGAATATTACGTGAACGGATACGATTACTTGAAAGCGGACGCAGAAGACAACAAGCGCACTCCCGAGCAAATCAAAAAGTATTTGTACGCGCTGGGCGGCTCTGTCATCGAAATCAAAAAGGAACAAGGCAAGTGGAAGCTGGTTGCGGACTCCAAGTACGGCCGTCGTGTCAGCGGGCTGACCAAACACGTACTGACAGGGCCGGCAGCTTCGATCGCCAAAGAAGTAACCGGGACGTTTGCCAACTGCTCTGGCGGCGTGACACTGTGGAATACAGTTCTTTCCTGTGAGGAAAACTACATGGACGTCGTAGGCGATTGCAAGCTGCCTGAGGCAAACCATTATGGCTGGGTTATTGAAGTAGATCCGTTTGATCCGAAGTCGACTCCGAAAAAGCATACAGCGCTCGGCCGCTTCTCCCACGAGAATACTGCCATGGTGCTGGCGCCATCAGGTCAACTGGTCGTATACATGGGCGATGATGCCAAAGACCAGTACGTGTACAAATACGTTTCCAAAGCGAAGTTTGATCCGAAGGCGGGGAAAGGCAATTCCCGGCTGCTGGAGGAAGGGACGCTTTATGTCGCCAACTTTGGCAAAGGCAAATGGGTCGCGCTGGATTTGGCCACCAATGACGCTTTGAAAAAAGCTGTGAATGCGGAAGGCAAGCCGCTGTTTGCTTCCCAGGCTGACGTTTTGGTCAATTGCCGCGAAGCTTCCAAAGCGGTTGGGGCTACTCCGATGGATCGCCCTGAAGATCTGGAAGTCCATCCGATTGACGGTTCCGTGTTCATCGCCCTGACGAACAACGACAAGCATGGCAACTTCTACGGGCAAATCGTGCGTTTGTTCGAAAAAGACAACAACCATGCAGGCGGCGAGTTCACGTTTGAGATTTTTGCCGCAGGCGGTCCGCAAAGCGGTTTTGCTGCGCCGGACAACATGGCGTTTGACAGCGCAGGCAACCTGTGGGTCGTTACGGACATCTCTTCTTCCTCCATGAACAGCGGGATTTACAAATCGTTTGGGAACAACGGGGTATTTTTCATTCCGACTACGGGCAACAACAAAGGACAGGCTGCACAGTTTGCCTCTGCTCCGGTAGGCGCGGAAATGACAGGGCCTTGGTTTACGCCTGATGAAACAACGCTGTTTTTGTCGGTACAGCATCCGGGCGAAAACCTCAAGGACTACAGCCAGCCAACCAGCCATTGGCCAAAAGGCGGAAATGCAGCAGCTTTGCCGAGCGTGATTGCCATTACTGGTTTCTAGGACAAGGAGTGTAGCGCACCATGCTATCGAGCATCGGGATTCCTGGACTGATCTTGATTTTGATCATCGCACTGATCGTTTTCGGGCCGAGCAAGCTGCCGGAGATCGGTCGCGCTTTTGGTCGTACGCTGACGGAGTTTAAAACGGCTGCCAGAGATTTGACCAAGGACGACGATGAAGGCAAAGACAAAGACAAAGGCGCGGTCGGAGAAGAAGCGGTAAAACGAAGCAACTAATTCCGGCGTGGGAAAAGGCGGTGCGTTCATTTGGCGCACTGCCTTTTTGCAGCGCAGCGTGTAAGGAGGAGAGCTTGTGAATCAGGAGATGCCTGTTTTGGAGCATCTGAGTGATCTGCGCCGCAGACTGCTGATCGTGGCTGCGACACTGGTCATCGGCATGATCATCTGTTTTTTGTTTGTCGATCACATTTACCTGGCGTTGTCGAATCATTCCGGCGAAAAACTGGCTATCCTCGGCCCGGGTGATATTTTGTCAATCTATGTAAAGTTGTCTGCGGTTGGCGCGGTAGCTGTCACAATTCCTGTGGCTGCCTATCAGACGTGGCGATTCGTCGTTCCGGCATTGGAGGAGCGGGAGAGAAAAGTGGCGCTGATGTACATCCCGGCGCTGTTTCTGTTGTTCTTGTTCGGGCTGTCTTTTGCCTACTTTGTCTTGTTTCCGATGATGTATCAATTCGTGCTGGGGCTGTCAAACGGGAATTTTGAGCTGGTGATTACGGCAAATGACTACTTTAGCTTTATGTTGAATTTGTGCCTGCCGTTTGGACTTTTGTTTGAGCTGCCTGTGGTCGTGCTGTTTTTGAGCCATCTGGGCATTTTGAATCCGCATCGATTGGCCAAAATGCGCAAGCCTGCCTACCTGGTGCTGGCGATCATTTCGATTACGATTACTCCGCCCGACTTTTTGTCCGATATTATGGTGATTGTTCCATTGATCGTTTTGTACGAAATCTCGATCACAATCTCGCGCTTTGTTCATGGCAAGCGTGCTTCCGAATCTGCGCTCTCCCCGGAAAATATGGTATGATGCTCTCGACAATAGTATCGGGAGAGTGCGCAGATGCACATTTATGCAAACGGGACAATTTGTCCGGCTCATGAGGCGAGTGTATCGATTTTGGATCACGGTTTTTTGTATGGCATCGGTCTGTTTGAAACGTTGCGCGTATACGATGGCAAACTGTTTCTGTGGGACGACCATTTTGCCCGGCTGAGTTCCGGGCTTTTGGCGTTGCAAATCAAGCTTGTCTGGTCAAAAGAAGAGCTGGCGGATGCCATCAGGCAAACCGTCGAAGCGAACGGACTGAGGGACGCGTATGTACGTCTCAGCGTCACGGCGGGGCCGGAAGGGGTAGGCTTGGTAGCTGGCGGCTACGAGCGCCCATCTTTGTTTGTATTTGCCAAGCCGGTTGCCGCGCTTGAGGTGCCGCCCAAGCCGAAGCGTCTCCAGACGTTGGCATTGCCGCGCCAGACGGCGGAGGGGCACCAGCGGTTTAAATCGCACAACTACCTCAACAACGCATTGGCTCGCCAGGAGCTGGGGGCGCGCACGGATACGGAAGGGCTGTTTTTGACGCACGACGGTTTTCTCGCGGAAGGCATCGTCAGCAATCTTTTCTGGGTCAGGGACGGGCATCTGTTCACCCCTTCTCTGGATACGGGCATTCTCGATGGGGTGACTCGCCGCCATGTTTTGCGCTTGGCCGAGCAATTGGCGATCCCGACAGCAGAAGGACGGTATCGGCTGGAAGACCTGCTTGCGGCGGATGAAGTATTTACGACCAACTCTGTGCAGGAAATCGTGCCTGTGCTGGAGGTGGACGGGACTTTCGTTCCAGCGGTCTACGGGAAATACACGAACGAACTGCACCTCGCCTACCGTCAGTCTGTAGCGACCTTCATGTAAATTATGGTATGCTACTAATCAACATGCGAAGACGGAAAAAGGGAGTAGGTCCATGAAGTACAGTCCATTTCGAATCCATGCGGCAACCGTCGACGAAATGATTGCGGAGCTTGCCGATCGGGGCGTTTTTGGCCATTTGGCTGAACAGTTGGCTGAGTGGCGAGCAGGTTTGATGATCCATGTGGAAAACATGAGCAGCGAGCTTGCCGAACAAGTGCGGCAGAACATGCTCGCGACCGGGGCCGAGGCGGTTGTGTCTGGGCAACCGGGTACGATTGAGCGAAAACGGATGCTTTTGCTCGCGGGCCACAAGCAGTTGGAGCAGGCTCTGCAACAACTGGAAAAAAGCGCTGGCGAGTCTGGCGCGGTGGCGGCAGAGGTACGGGAGATTTTGGCGCTGCCGTCTCGCCTTCGAGCCAGACGAAAGCTGGACTGCGGGCAGTACACACTTCCGCTTGGCGAGCGCACATTGGTGATGGGGATTTTGAATGTAACGCCCGACTCCTTTTCCGACGGCGGCCGTTTTGTGGATGTGGAGCAAGCTTTGTCGCAGGCGCGCGCCATGGTGGAGGCAGGAGCGGATGTCATTGACATCGGCGGCGAATCGACACGCCCGGGAGCGATGCCTGTAGATGAGGCTGAGGAGCTGGATCGGGTGCTGCCTGTCATTCGGCTTTTGACAAAGGAGCTGTCGGTTCCTCTTTCGATTGATACATACAAGGCGGCGGTGGCGGAGCGCGCACTGGACGCTGGGGCGCATATCATCAACGACGTTTGGGGAGCAAAGCGCGATCCGCGCATGGCCGAAGTAGCTGCGAAGAGCGGCGTGCCAATCATTTTGATGCACAACCGCCCTGACACCGACTACCAGCACTTTTTCTCCGATTATGTCAGAGATATGCGAGAATCCGTACAGATTGCCTTGCGCGCGGGTGTGCGTGAGGAACAGATTATTCTCGATCCGGGGATCGGCTTTGTCAAAACGGTCGAGCAAAACCTTGAAACCATGCGCAGACTCGATGATCTGGTTGCTCTCGGTTATCCGGTTCTGCTCGCGACCTCGCGCAAGCGGATGATCGGACATGTCCTCGACTTGCCAGTAGAGGAACGGGTAGAGGGCACGGCAGCGACTGTTGCCCTGGGCGTAGCCAAAGGCTGCCATATGGTTCGGGTGCACGATGTAAAAGAGATGAAACGGGTCACCAAGATGATGGATGCGATGATGAAGGGGGGCATTTAACGATGGACAAAATTTATTTTAATGGCATGTCGTTTTATGGCTATCATGGTGTCTTTGGCGCAGAAGCCGAGCTGGGTCAGCGTTTTTATGTCGATTTGGAGCTTCTTGTCGACTTGTCGCAGGCAGGGGCAAGCGATGATCTGCAGCATACCGTCAATTACGCCGATATTTTTACTTGTGTGCAAAAAATTGTCGAGGGCGAACGGTTCAATCTGGTTGAAAAGCTGACTGCTGTAATTGCCGAGCAACTTTTGACGACTTTTCCGTTGCAAGAAGCCAAAGTAAAGGTGACCAAGCCCAATCCTCCGATCAACGGCCACTATGAGTCGGTTGCCATTGAAATGACGCGCAGAAGAGAGGATTTTGCTTCATGAGTGTGGTAGCGTATCTGGGGCTTGGATCAAACCAGGGCCATCGTGCGGAAAATTTGCGTCAGGCGATCCAGAAGCTGAACGAGCAGCCGGGAATCCGGGTTTTGCGCGCATCAGCCGTTTATGAGACAGAGCCGTTCGGCTACGTCGAGCAAGAGGCGTTTTTGAATATGGCTGTGGCGATAGAGACAGCCCTTTCTCCCGAGCAGCTATTGGATGCGGCTTTGTCGGTAGAGCGCGTTCTGGGTCGCGTTCGAACCATTCGTTGGGGGCCGCGTACGATTGATATTGACCTCCTTTTGTATGGCACCTCCAGTGTGTCGCTGGAGCATCTGGTTATCCCGCACCCTGGTTTGAGCGAGCGCGCTTTTGTGCTGGTTCCGTTGCGAGACATTTGGGAGGGCGATGCTTTGCCTGGTTACAGCCAGACCATTGACCATTATCTTTCCTTATTGGCAGAAGATCACAAGGGGGTACGAGAGTGGGGAGCAATCAACTGGGAAATCGGATCAGATCCTTTCGGAAGTTAAAAGGGTATACACAGCAGTCCCTTTCGGAAAAGCTGGGAGTGTCGCTGTCGTTCGTCGGATCGCTGGAGCGGGGGACTCGCACGCCGACAGAACCTGTACTGCGCAAGATCGCCAGCACTTTACAGGTCGACTATGAAGAATTATGTGCTATAAAATAAAGGATAGGCAGTTTGGATGAGTCTCACCTCTCCAAGACCCCGCATATCGGGAATAAGGAGGTCGAAATAGATGAAAATCGGAAATATTGAACTGAAAAATAACGTGGTTCTCGCCCCGATGGCAGGTGTTTGCAACCCTGCTTTTCGTTTGATTGCGAAAGAATTTGGGACGGGGCTTGTCTGTGCGGAGATGGTCAGCGACAAAGGCATCGTGCACGGCAATAAAAAGACCATCGACATGCTATATGTCGACGAACGCGAGAAACCGCTGAGCCTGCAGATTTTTGGCGGTGACAAGGAAACGCTCGTTCCAGCGGCGAAGTATGTAGATCAACATACGAACGCAGACATTATCGACATCAACATGGGGTGTCCTGTTCCGAAAATCACGAGCTGTGATGCAGGTGCTCGCCTGTTGCTCGACCCGGACAAAATTTACGAGGTAGTATCGGCTGTTGTCGATGCTGTCGAAAAGCCGGTTACGGTCAAAATGCGACTGGGCTGGGATGAAGAGCACTTGTATGTCCTGGAAAACGCCAAGGCGGTTGAGCGTGCAGGCGGCAAAGCCATCGCCGTCCACGGTCGGACTCGCGTGCAAATGTACAAGGGTCAGGCGGACTGGAGCTGGATCGGACGAGTGAAGGAAGCTGTTTCCATCCCGGTTATCGGCAACGGTGATGTGGCGACACCAGAGGACGCTCGCCGCATGCTCGATACGACGGGTTGCGACGGCGTCATGATCGGACGCGCTGCACTCGGCAATCCGTGGATGCTGTACCGAACCATCCAGTACCTGACGACAGGAGAACTGGTTGCGGAGCCGTCCGTGCGTGAAAAAATCGACATCTGTTTGTTGCACGCGGAGCGTTTGATTGCATTGAAGGGGCCGCGAGTAGGTGTGCTGGAAATGCGCAAACACGCAGCATGGTATTTGAAGGGGCTGCGCGGTTCGACCCATACGAAAAACCTGGTAAACTCTGTGGAGACGGAAGAAGAGCTTCGTCGGGTTTTGACTGACTATGTCGACTGGGTGGAGAACTATGATGGAGACCTTGAAGAGCCTTTGGAATCGACTCGTGACGAGGCGGTCAGTTACTAAACTGGTTGTTTATTCCAGACATTGACAAGGGTTCCTTCATATCCTATAATACTCCGTAATATTGGGAGCCAAGCTGCCAGTCAACTCTGGCAGCTTTACCTTTGAACCCTCAAAGTTGGTTGTGTTCTGCTGTATATTGTATAGAACAACTACATATAATCCTTTGTACTTTACCCAGTACAAATGGAATCATTTTTTAATAACGGGGGAATTGAACCATGTCTGAAAAAGAAGTTTTCCTGACACCAGAAGGTTTAACAAAGCTGGAGCAAGAGCTTGAAGATTTGAAAACGGTTAAACGAAAAGAAGTAGCAGCAAGGATTAAAGAAGCGATCAGCTTTGGAGATATCAGTGAGAACTCTGAATACGAAGAAGCAAAGAATGAGCAGGCGTTCATTGAGGGCCGCATTCTGACGCTGGAAAAAATGCTGCGCAAGGCTACGATCATCACGAATGATGACGTGGACACAGGCGTAGTAAGCGTAGGTTCCAGAGTAAAGCTGAAAGACCTGGAGTTTGGCGACATCGTCGACTACACGATTGTAGGTTCGGCTGAATCCGACCCGATGAACAACAAGATTTCCAACGAATCTCCTGTAGGTCAAGCGCTTTTGGGCAAATCCAAAGGTGCTGTGGTAGACGTGAACGTACCAGCAGGCGTGATCCAGTACGAGATTCTCGATATTAACCTGTAAGCAGTTTATCCATGGCGTACCTTATGTGAGGTACGCCGTATCACTATTTTAGTGCCCTGTACAATATTGTTAAATCAGGCATTTTTTAGAGGAGTGAACAAAAATGGCAAACGAGCAAGACCTACAGCAGGAAGATCAGCAACAGGAAGGGCTGCACGAGCTTCTTCAAGTGCGCCACGACAAAATGAATCAAATTCGCGAGTGGGGCTTCGATCCATTTGGGAAAAAGTTCGAGCAAACCCACCACGCTGCTGATATTGTGAAGGCATTTGGCGACAAGACCAAGGAAGAACTGGAAGCCGAAGAAAACGTCGTTACAATCGCCGGTCGCCTGATGGCAAAACGCGCGATGGGTAAGGCGAGCTTCGCCCAGCTTTTGGACCGTTCCGGCCAAATTCAAATCTACGTGCGCCAGGACACGATTGGCGATGAAGCGCACAAAGTGTTCGACATCAGCGATATTGGCGATTTGATCGGAATCCGTGGTGTTGTTTTCAAAACAAAAACAGGCGAGCTTAGTGTGAAAGCCAAAGATTTCACGTACCTGTCCAAGTCGCTTCGTCCACTCCCTGAGAAATACCATGGTTTAAAAGATATCGAGACGCGCTACCGCAAGCGCTATGTCGACTTGATCGTAAATCCGGAAGTGCGCGATACGTTTATTACGCGCAGCCGCATTTTGACTTCCATGCGCCGTTATTTGGACAGCCTTGGCTATCTGGAAGTGGAGACGCCAACTCTTCACGCGATTGCCGGCGGTGCTTCTGCGCGTCCGTTCATTACGCACCACAATGCGTTGGACATGCAGTTGTACATGCGTATTGCGATTGAGTTGCATTTGAAACGACTGATCGTGGGCGGACTGGAAAAAGTGTATGAAATCGGCCGCGTATACCGTAACGAGGGTATTTCTACACGACACAACCCAGAGTTCACCATGATTGAATTGTACGAGGCGTATGCCGACTACCAGGATATCATGACCCTGACAGAAGAGCTGATCGCGCACATTGCGCAAGAAGTATTGGGCACGACCAAAATTGAATACCAAGGCAACGAGATTGATCTGACGCCAAAATGGCGCCGTGTGCACATGGTTGATCTGATCAAGGAAAATCTCGGCGTAGATTTCTGGAAGGAAATGAGCGACGACGAAGCGCGTGCACTGGCAAAAGAGCACGGAGTAGCTGTCGAGCCGCATCATACTTTTGGACACGTTGTGAATGAGTTCTTCGAGCAGAAGCTGGAGCATACGCTAATTCAGCCTACGTTTGTGTATGGTCACCCTGTAGCGATTTCCCCATTGGCGAAAAAGAACGATGAGGACCCTCGCTTTACAGACCGTTTTGAGCTGTTTATCGTCGCGCGTGAGCATGCCAATGCGTTTACAGAGTTGAATGATCCGATCGATCAGCGCGAGCGTTTTGAAGCTCAGCTTCTGGAAAAAGCGGCAGGCAACGACGAAGCGCATGAAATGGATGACGATTTCATCGAAGCGCTGGAGTACGGCATGCCGCCAACAGGTGGTTTGGGTATCGGAATCGACCGTTTGGTTATGCTTTTGACCAATTCTCCTTCTATTCGCGATGTATTGCTGTTCCCGCATATGCGTGCGCGTGATTAATCGAGAATCGAGAGTAGTACAAAGCCGTTTGAATTTTGTTCAAACGGCTTTTATTTTTTACTTGCATTTAAAAAAGTATAGTGGTAAAGTAGTCAATGTTCTTCTTTTTCCTACATAATCGATTACGACCTGAACAAAAAAAGTACTTGCTTTTGTTACGAGGTATGTGGTAGATTAGTGAAGTCGCCGTTAAACAACTTTAAAAAAGTGGTTGACACGACTTGGACAACCTGATAAGATGAAATAGTTGTTGCAAAAATGCTCTTTGAAAACTG
>NZ_RHHV01000025.1 GCF_003710905.1 Brevibacillus parabrevis | reverse complement strand
TTTGCCATTTTCATAAAGCTGAATCATCTGCTGTTTGAATTGATCTGTAAATGACCGACGCTCACGTTTCCCCATGACATTCTCTCCGTTCCATACCGATTTGATTTCAATCTACTAGACCCTAAGAGAATTGTCCAATTCAGTGTAGCCGATCCATTGTCACCTTTACAGTTGATGCATGTGCCATAGTGCCAGTTCCAGAGTCCTTGCTTGCCTACTGCTGTAACCGGATCGATCGGCTACACTGAATTGGACAATTCTCTTAGGGTCTAGTAGATTGAAATCAAATCGACATGGAACGGAGAGAATGTCGTGGGGAAACGTGAGCGTCGGTCATTTACAGATCAATTCAAACAGCAGATGATTCAGCTTTATGAAAATGGCAAACCACGTGCAGATATTTTGAGAGAATATGATCTGAGTGCATCTGCGTTTGACCGTTGGGTCAAACAGAGTAGAACCACAGGTTGCTTCAAAGAAAAGGACAACCGAACAGAGGAACAAAATGAACTCATGGCGTTGCGTAAGGAAAATCAACGGTTGAAGATGGAGAACGATATTTTAAAGCAAGCAGCGCTGATCTTCGGACGAAAATAACAGTGATCCGGCACAATGCACATAAATACCCCGTGTCTGCCATGTGCACCATTCTCAAGGTGAATCGGAGTACCTACTATTATGAAAGTAGCCAGCAGCCATCTATCGATGATGAGGTGGAGCAAGCAATCATCCATATTTTTGATGAGAATCAGCGCGTGTATGGAACCAGAAAGATCAAGGCAACCCTACAAAAAGAAGGATGGATCGTTTCCAGACGGCGGATTGGACGCTTGATGAAAAAGAATGGTCTTGTATCGGCGTATACGGTTTCCCAGTATAAACCGCATAAGTCACCGTGTAACGATTCACCAATCCAGAATGAACTGAACCGCGAGTTTACAAAAGATGAACCACTCGAGGCGGTTGTGAGTGATTTGACGTATGTCCGAGTCGCAAACAAATGGCACTACATCTGTCTGCTCGTGGACTTATTCAATCGGGAGATTATTGGGTATAGTTGTGGAACCAGTAAAGATGCTGCGCTCGTCTACCAAGCTTTTGCAAGCGTAAAAGGAGACCTACGTCAAATTCAGCTCTTTCACACGGATCGAGGCAGTGAGTTTACCAATCGTACGATTGGTGACGTCGTCCGTACATTCAACATCAAGCGCTCGCTAAGCATGAAAGGCTGCCCCTATGACAATGCAGTCGCAGAAGCAACTTTTAAGCTGATTAAAACGGAGTTTGTCAAGAATCGAAGATTTGGGTCACTCGCACAGTTGAAGCAGGAACTAGGGGCATACGTGAAATGGTTCACTCATCAATCCGTAATAAGCCCCAAGCGGCACATCCTTATATTCCATGACAAATTTGTCTATGGATACACTTGCATTCATCACACGCTACACTCCCGTTCTCATACGCTTTTTTGCTCCATGCGATTGTAAAATGTAACACTTACTCGACTAATTAAGTAATTATCGGACGCTGTCCATTTGAGAATGTTAAACGCAAAAAAGCACTTGTCGTCCATTACAGACAATCAAGTGCTCTAAGAGTTGAAGTTTACCAAGTTAGCAGTATCCCCTGAACCACAATCGAATACTGTATGAGGAATTATGTCACATGCTTTGTTTGGAGTCAACAATAACGTTTAATCCTATGAGATGGTTCGCTCTCGTTTGTATCTCCCCTCATCGGTGTCATTTGTGGTAATCCTACATGAGAACGTCGTCTCGCCCGGTTCTCGTGGGTCTGCTGTGGAGTATGCTCGTATCCTAGTCGAGTACGCCTAACTCACGACGCATTTCAATCTCCAGTTCACGTAACCGCTTTTGCTTGGTAACCAATTCCTCAAACCATTTCTTGTCCTCCATGGCTAGAGCCATGTCAATCATTTCGTCGTAGTCTTCTGAACACATCATCATCCGTTCTTTGAATTCGCTCATTTGTCCAGCCTCCCAATGTCTACGTACGTAATGATTAGCTGATCTGCCTTGCCTTGTTCCACAACTGGCGGCTAATGATACGGGGGAACACATCTTTCTGCCTAATGCCATTCTTCTCTTTTTGCCCGTTGTACATGTTGAACCCTGTGTACGTCTCATTGTTCAAAATGTTTTGTACCTGTACGACTGTCCAAGCCTTTCCTGTCTTGGTTTGGATACCAGCCTTGTTGAGCAACTTGGCGATGCGATAAGGGTTCGTTCCTTCTACATATTCCTGAAAAATGTATTTTACGGTGCTGGCTTGCTGGTTATCCAGTTCAATGTTTCCGTTCCACAGCCTGTAGCCATAAGGAATACCTCCGCCAGCGTATTGATTCTTTCTAGCCGTAGCGATTCGTCCGTTTCGGGTACGTTCATTGATGGTTGCACGTTCAAACTCAGCAAAACCGCCAAGCATTTGCAAGAAAATCTTCCCTTGCGGAGTCGAGGTATCCATTCGCTCCGTCACACTAATGAACGCCATGCCGTGTGGTTCCAATTCCTCTTCGATCAAGTCCAGCAGATGATTCAATTGACGATGGATACGGTCTGATTTCGTCACGACAATTCCGCCAACCTCATGTTCGGGCTGCTGAATGTAATGCAGCATCTCTTGATAACCATCTCGTTCTATTGTGCTGCCGCTAACCCCTTCGTCCTTGAAGATCGCTGCCAGTTGCCAGCCCTGACTCACGCAAAACGCTTCAATCTGCCTTACCTGTTCACTAATGGATGTGTTCTCCATCTGACTGTCCGAGGAGATACGCACATAGCCTACCCATTTCTTGACCTTCGTTTCCTTCATGTAAATGCCTCCTGTTTTTTGTAACACCATACGACCTTACGGAAGGCATTTACAACCCTCTTTATCCTTTTCGCCGCTCGTTAACCGTGATCGTGGTAAGACATTTTTACATTCATTTTTAGATGCCACGCCTTCTGCGGTAGTAAAAAGGAGCGAAACAAAGCGTGTGCTCTGTCTGCTCCTGTCTTCATCCTTGAAACTTGCTTCTCGCTTGTTGCAGTATCTCGACCAACTGGTCTAACGAGCCATCGCTTTTCTGCTTCTGCATATCCCTGAGCTTGCCGTTCTCCCGAATCAGTGCCGCGACATTCATCTGCACTTTGGTGATGGCGTCTTCAATCGCTCTGATTTCAGCAGGGTCAGGCTTGTCCTTCTGTTCCTCTTGCTGAATACGCAGCAGCATACGCCGTTTCCGTAACTCTGAAAGCCGATACTCGCTATCCACCTGTACATTCGGGTCGATTGAAACCTGATGGTACAACTCTTGTTCTTCCTCCGTTAGCGTATCCATCCAGATCGTTTCATACAGTCCATGCCTCAAGGCGTTTTTGTTGCCTTTTAGACGTTCGCTATGCTTCGCCCTGTCCTTCGGGCCAGTAGATTTTCCACCATGCAACCTGCAACGTCCATTCTTTAGAGCCGTTTTTTTACAAGCTTCACTGCTTTTCGTCTTTGCTCCGCATTGTTTCTGTTCCATTTTTATATCCCCTAACCTCATTTCATGGGGTATCGTTTCCCCGACCGGGGGGAGGACTTCTTGCCTTCAAGCTGTTTATCCATCTGTTTTCTGCTACGTAAGGATATTCTCTAACCGTGTTTCATTACATGTTCAATATTCTTGTTCATCCGTAAAGCAGGATTCTACTAATACTTTCCTCCTACTATCTTCCCTCTGTTTCTTATGCAACTGAAACTCCTCAAGCTGTTCCGTTTTAGCAATAAACGTAAAGCAGTCAAAGTACATACGTGTTAGTTCTGCCTTCGTTTCGATCTCGTGAAGTAACAGTTCCCATAAGAATTCTTCATGTTTCGTCATTGTGCTATTTCCTCCTGTGACTTTCGTATTTGGTTGCTCTCGTGGTTTCGTGCCTGCTGCGGTAAAATGTCCTTGGTTGTACGTTTGAATAGGTGTGCTGCCTAAGAGAGTCCGGCTGCATGTGTTATTTCTTAGATCGCTTTGCCTTGCGCTCCCAGTATCTGCGCTCGTACTCTTTCACTTTCAGACGATTCTCCGGCTTCTGTCTCCATTTGCGCCAATACTCACGTTCGTATTGTCTTCTGTATTCCCGACGTACTTCCAATGCTTCGGGGCTTAGTTGCGCCATTCGTCTAGTCCTCCATCACCAATTCAATAATATCCTCATCATCTACAATCTCTATAAATCCTTCTTCTTTTGCCAATTCAATAATATCCTCTAGTGGTTCAAATTCTTTTATCAACTTCCTACTCAACTCTGTTCCCCTCCAATTCTGTCAGCTTTGCTCATTGTGACTCCAATAGCTGTTCCGTTTCCTGTATTTGTTCCTTTGCTCGTTTTACCATTAGCACAGCTTCTCGTTCTGTCTCTTCCGGTTCCATTTGTTGACGAGCTAATACATTTTCATTGTGCTGGACAGTCTCCCGCAATCCAGATGCTTCTCGTACCAAGCTATCTATACGGCGCAGGATTTCCAGTCTTGGGTGTCCGTCCTTCTGATCTGCTAGATGGTTATAGTAATCAGCCTGTTCGAGTAGCTTCCTTACTTCTGTTGCTACATTTGGGTCGGTACTGCCAGAACGTTTTAACTCGTCCACCTGTTGCCGTAACTCCCGTGCTTTCTGGCAGTAACCTCTCACTTCCTCTACGATTGCCTGATACTCTGCTTGGACCTGAGCAATCAAACCCAATGTTTCCACTACTTTTTGTGCTTGTTTCGCCATTTTACCTTTTCCTCCTTTGAATTTGGGCATGCAAAAAAAAGCTCATTCCTACTCATCGTTCAAGTGGGAAAGAGCTTTGAAAGTCTATCAAGTGTTTGAATTGTTTAGTGTTTGGTTTGTATTTTAAGATCTAGTTGTTGGAGTTGTAAAGCAAGTTTACACTAAATTTTTGACGAGCACCTTTACTTTATTCGATATAACTCTCAGCAATCTGAATATGTCTCTTCAATTCCAAGTCAGGATACCTACTATCTAGTAAATATAATAATTCGATATACTTCTTACTCTGTAAATTGTACGCCACATCTTCAAATACCTCACTTAAGTAACTAAGTTCTATCTTTGTACAATTCTTCAAAAAATTTAATGTTAAATCTTCATTCTCACTAAGCGCATCGGTCAATTCCATCCACTTTTGTTCTATTCTCGGGTCATTCTCATCTAGTAGTGCTCTTGCACCTAATATTGCTCTTACTTTTTCATCGAACATTCTCCTATACCTCCAAATAATTAGGGTTGCATCGAATTATCAGGGAAAACAGTTCCTATTTCACCATTTGTCTTAATTACTCCTACCCGAACTCCATTATAATTGCCGAACACACCAACACCATCAGCTATTCCTTGATTCTGGGGAAGGTTTGCAACATACTCCCCTGCCCTCCTAATATCTTCCTTATTCCAATTAGAAGGAAACCATGCTTGCCCTGTACCTGTCCTTTTTCCTTTAGACTTATGTTCAGGTACATTACCTATCCGAACTCCATTAGGAAATGTTGTTTCAATATTGTACTCAATTCCATTTTGTTCAAGAAAATCTATATTATCTTGTCCATGCCCCCCTCCGCTCATCTTTTGTATTGCACCAGTTCGAGGATTCTTTGTAAAATCACCAATATTAGCGTGATCTAAGGCCTCTTCACTAATGTTAAAAGTCTTTATGACAGGAGGAACATTACCCGTCCCCTCAGCCCCTGCCTTCTCCTTCTCATGAGACTGATTTTTATTAGCATCATTCCCCTTCTTATCAGTAACTGGCTCATCATGATGAGAATGCCCGAGGTCTCCGCTCGCCTTTCCTCCTTTTGGCGACGTATTCTTGCTGGGAACATCCGTATCCGTAACTTTACCGTCATGCCCCTTTGATGTCCCCGAACTATGCGACCCGCCTTGCCCTGTCCGATCTTTCGAAAAGGAATAGCCCTCCCCTTTCTCCCAGAAGAAAAAGCGTTGGCCCGTCATCGCATCTTCCATCACGACCAGTCTTCCGTTTAACTGCTCGCTCATCTTTTCGAGGAACTTTGCAATCGTTTCGCTCAGCTCTTTTAACACATCATCCAGCAGTTTGGCCTTCGTCTTGAGCTTCCCGTCCTTGAGGGGCACGCCTTCCAGCATGTCATCTACACCGGACCCGTGCAAGAGACCGCCTCTCCCTTTTCCGCCGTCCGCATCCACATCTGCATGGGGTTGCTTGCCATGGGGCGCGTCCACGTCCAGCTTCGCCACCGATTTGCCGCCTTTTAATGCTGCTGTGCCCATTCCACCGCTATACACCGTCAGCACGG
>NZ_RHHV01000024.1 GCF_003710905.1 Brevibacillus parabrevis | reverse complement strand
CAATTCAGTGTAGCCGATCCACACTTTTCCTGTAGCTCTGTTGAGCGTTTCCTGTACTGCGTCTTGAATGGTAGCTACCAACTCTTCTGTAGAGCCGATTCCTTCGATTTCAATTTCGTCATCCACGATTTCGTCGTCACCAAAGAACTTCTCTGTTGCACTCGTAACAAGTCCTTTAATCTTGGCGAGTTGTAGAGCTTCTGGATTTGCCGGTACCGGAACAGCAGATAGTTCTAGCAGCTCTTGCTTCTTGTACAGGGTGCCGCCGCTTTGTCGTGGTTCAAACTCCTTGCCTAGGAATCCAACCGAAGTCGCTTTCATGAAACCGCCTTTATATAGTTCATAGACGGTATCCGCTAAGGGGTACAGCCCTTTCACCGGAAATTCAATGTCGAATACCAGTTGTTTATTCTCTACTCGCACATCTAGCGCTCGTCCAATCGGGGGAACCGTATAGTCATGCGCCCAGAGGAACACAGGGTTTTTCTTGTAATTTTCAAGTTGCCAGCCAGTAGCACGAATAACGTCCCGATCTCTGTCCTCTGTTTCGGTTGAGCCTATAAACCTAAGAACTCTATTTTCTGTTGGACTCTTTAACTGTTTGACCTGTACACGAATTGAATGTTTCATCTGATTAGCCCTCCAATTCCGCAAGCTTTGCCATCTCGTAAGCTAGAAGCCGTTCTGTTTCCTGTACTCGTTTTTCTGCTCGCTGAACCATTGCCACCGCTTCTTCCTTTGCTTCCTCCAGTACCTTACGCTGACGAGCTAACACGCTTTGGTTGTGCTGTACAGTTCCCCTCAATGCAGATGCTTCACGCTGTAAATCTTCAATGTAACGAATTGCTTCTTGCTTTTCATGACGGTCTTTCTGATCCCCTAACAATTCAAACCGTTTAGCTTGATCTAATAACTGCCGGATCTCGGCTCCTACCTGTGCATCTGTGCGCCCCGACAGTTCCAACTCTGCCGCCTTCTCCCGCAAGTCCCTTGCCCGTTGCCAAGAACCTCGAATCTCATCCATAAGCTGTTCATAGTCCGCTTGTGCCTGAGTGATTGAGCGTACCGTCTCCTCTACGACTTCCTCTACTACCTGTTCACGTTTTGCCATTCGTTTCGTCCTCCTTTGATTTTGGGCATGCAAAAAAAGCTCATTCCTACTCATAAAACAAGTTGGAAAGAGCTTTTGAAAGTTTGTCAAGTGTTTGAGTTGTTTAGTGTTTGGTTTGTTGATTGTATTGTACGATCTTGGTGTTGGGATTGTAAACCCAAGTTTACACAAAACTTTTGCCAGACCCTTTATACTGTCTTTTTTTACTCTTTTTCATCCAGTTTTTGCTTTAAATATTCAGCAATCACCGTTTCTCCTCTCTCAATAGCAAAAGCATAAGCATCCATATCTTTCATGTTGTCACCAGAGTATTTTATAGATATATCTATATTACTCTCAACTAACAATTTAACAATCTCAAATTGACCACCATATATTGCTGCAAACAGAGGATTTCTTTCTGGTTCACTGGTATCAATCTCAATATTGTGGTTGATAAGATATTCTGCAATATCTAAATGTCCTTTTGCACTTGCTCTTTCAAGGGCATTTGTAGAAAACGTTCCACCCTGTGCATTAATATCTATCCCAGCATTAATAAGGTATTCTATTATTTCTAAGTGCCCATGGGCTGATGCTACATGTAACCATGTACCAAAGGGCGTCATCCATTCAAGCATTTCTGGATTTTTTTCAAGCAAAACTCTTAAAATATCCAGTTGATTACTTTTTATAGCACCCCTAATTTCTTTTGCAATTTGATTGTTATCCATTCTAGTTCCCCCATAAAATTCATCTTCTTGAAGCAGCTAATTTTCCAAGATCTTCCAATATTTCAACAAAATCATCATATTCCCCACCTGCAGCATCAACTGCTTTCAATTGTTTTACAACGTTTTCTAAAGCTTCAATGCCATGTTGCCCACTTACTCTATTGGGTGCCCATACTAAATTTTCTCCACCAATTATTGGGTCAATACCATGCTTTCTTAATATATCTTGACCTTCTTGAACAAGTTTTCGTTGAGCTTCACCTAAGCCCTTTTTGAATAAAGTATGGTGCGCATGTGGATCTACCATGTCAACAGGAGGATCACCTTTTAGTCCTCTGAGATACTTACCAAAATCAATTTTTAGTAATACTTCATAATACTCCGAAGCAATACCTAAATCACTCATCTTCTTGCTAATTTGAGAAAGCTCTTCTGGGGTGAATTTATTATTTTGAATAGCATTCTTAAGGTTATTCATCTTAGTATGACTGATATTGCCTGACGCATCAACAATATCATCTAGATACTCGTTTACAAGATTACCCGTCTCCTAAGTTGTAAAGCTGAATGATTGAAAAGTAACGGTGGTTGCTAGATGTACTAGCAATACCACCTGTCAGCTTGCCTGTTTTTCTACTTGTTCAGGGAGACGAAACGCTGTTTTGTTCTTCATCATGCCGTAGATGATGTTGACTAAACGGCGCATGACACATACCAATGCTTGCGTTGGCGTTTTACCTTCTTCTTTCTTGCGGTTGAAGTATTCGTAAAATAGCGGATTGCGTGGCTTTTTGCTACCTTTTGAAACTTGCACTTGCTGTACGGCTAGGTTGTAAAACAAACCATGTAATACCCTGTTGCCCAGCTTCGTTTTTTTCGTTTTCTCTTTTCCACCCGAACCCTCTATTTTTGGTGCAATACCTGCAAAGCGTGCCAATTTATCAGTACTCGCAAACCTCGTAATATCACCAATCTCGGCTACCAATGCCGATGCTGTTACAAGGTCTATTCCTGGCATGGTTTCCAATTGGTAGTCTAGCAGTTTCATCATGTTACCAATTTCTGCTTCTACATGGGCAATTTCCTTCTTTTTGTGGGTAATGTCTCGCACATGGCTTTGGATTAAAAAATCTCGTTGTTCTTGGTAGCTACGTGTTGTATCTCCGTCCGCCTGTACCAATATGAGTATTTCTTCTGCCTTCCTTGTCGAGCAGGCGTTATTGCTCGACTTCCGCAAAAATGCTGCCAATGTTTCAATCGAAACACCTTTTAACAAATGCGGGGCAGGGTACTTCTCCCAAAACGCCAGCGCACATTTGCCGTCAATATCACTAAAGAACTTCTTGTAACTGGGATAGTGGTAACTCAATTGGGTATGCAATTGGTTTTTTAGTGAGATCAACGCCTTTACCAAGCCATTCCTTCGTGTCACCAGTTGACCAATCGTCCAGTATACATCCTGTGGGTTTGCATCTGGCAATTTGTCTAGCTTTCTTACGAGTACTGTGGCTATGCACTCTGCATCCCAACTATCGCTTTTTTGTGGATTCGGATGGCTTTTTCTTTCGTCTTTGACAAGTGAGGGGTTCACCTCTTTTACCAATTGCTTGTTTTCTGTCAGGTAGACCGCTAAAGAGCGACCATACCCACCTACATCTTCCAGCCCATATACAGGGGTCATACCTCGCTTTTTGAACTGCTTGACATACGTGGTCAATTCATCAAAAGCGGCTGGCTTGTTCTCAAACGTAATTTCCCCCAGTTTCTCGTACCAGCAGTTGATGACTACCGCCGTATGTGTTTTCTTGTGCAGGTCAACTCCAATGTAAATATGCTTCTGTTTGTAGTGCATGCAAGGCATCACCTCTGTCTATGAAGTACGTTGAAAGCTAAAAAAATGTCGGCAACCTCAGCTCAAGCGTTAGTCAACAAGTGACCCGCAACGGGACGCCAGCCAGTCCATTTTCTAATCGTTCAACGTCTGTATAACTACATATAATAAAATTTCAACGTTTTGAAAGGAGCGTACGAAAACATTTTTCGACATTCCCTACACAACGGGTAAACAGTGATGCGCAGTATACGATATTTTCCAAAATCTGCACAACCCTGTATGTTTCCTGTCGTTTTCCTCTGTGGGAAGGTCGTATACTGTAAATACGAAATCGTTACACCAATCGCTGTTTGACTCTGCGGTTTATGCTGCCCTCAGCAATGCCGCACAAGGTACTTCAACTAGCGATACCCATTGTTCCCTTGCTAACCTGTTGAAATCTACGTGATACGGGTTTGCAAGGGTTTCTTTTACCACTGTTCGCATACGACGATCATACATTTTTACTCCGTCCCGGATGTTGCGAATCTGTTCTGCCCGTTTTCTAGGAAGTGTATCCCAATCTGTTACCACCGCCGCAAAATATTTATCGTTCTGCTCGGGCGGATACCTGCCCACATCTGACAGCAATATTTTCTGGTCTGGTTTATATACTATCTCCATCCGGCTCAACTCGTGGTCAATAGCGATGCCTTGCTTTTCCCATAGTTCCAGCCTTTTGTCGTAAATACGGCAGTATCCGTTTGTCTTGCGCTGATGAGGTAATCCAAAGTACCTCGTTGTTCCTTCATGAGTCATTTTTCTCCTTCCATGCATCGGGATGACTACCACATTTTCCAGTGAGGTACGCACATCGTACGCCACATCACAGCCCACAAAGTATATCCTGCTTGCCACCTTGCGTATCGGTTCCACCAACTCCCGAAAATGCAAGTAATGTTCGGGGTGCGTCTCTAGCCGCAATGTATGCAAGTGTCCCTCCGTCTCCCTAAAGTTCTTGTAAAACACATGCAGGTAGGCTCGATTCCCTTTCCGTATATGTAACTCGTAACAGTAGTCGCCCCAATACACCGTTTCTTTGATTTGAAAACCGTTCATTGCCGCATCTCTCATCAATCCGTAATAAGCCCCAAGCGGCACATCCTTGTACTCCATGACAAATTTGTCTATGGATACACTTGCCCTCATCACACGCTACACTCCCGTTCTCATACGTTTTTTGGCTACTTGCGATTGTAAAAATGTACACTTACTCGACTAATTAAGTAATTATCGGCTATCCGTTTCTGACTGTTAAACGCAAAAAAGCACTTGAAATCACCAATAACAGTGTTTTCCAAGTGCTTGAAGTGTGTGTTTTCTAAGCTTTCAAAGTTTGGGCAAGTTAGCAGTATCCCTGAACCACAATCGAATACTGTACGGAGATTATGACACATGCTTTATCTAGAGTCAACAATAACGTCTAACCCTGTGAGATGGTTCGCTCTCGTTTGTATCTCCCCTCATCGGTGTCATTTGTGGTAATCCTACATGAGAACGTCGTCTCGCCCGGTTCTCGTGGGTCTGCTGTATAGTATGATCGTATCCTAGTCGAGTACGCCTAACTCGCGGCGTGCTTCGATTTCCAGCTCACGTAACCACTTTTGCTTTTTGACTAGCTCCTCAAACCATTCCTTGTCCTTTTGCGCTAAGGCCATATCTATTAGCTCGTCGTAGTCCTCTGAACACATCATCATTGCTTCTTGAAATTTGCTCATTTGTCTAACCTCCCATTGTTAATCGACGATTAGCTAACCTGCCTTGCCTTGTTCCACAACTGGCGGCTAATGATACGAGGGAAAACATCTTTCTGTCTGATGCCGTTCCGTTCTTTTTGCCCGTTGTAGGTATTGAACCCTGTATACGTCTCATTGTTCAGAATGTTTTGTACCTGTACAACAGTCCAGTCTTTCCCTGTTTTGGTGCGGATGCCTGCTCGGTTCAATTTACAAGCGATTTTGTATGGATTATTCCCCTCTACATAGAGTTGAAATATGTTCTTTACCGTTTGTGCTTGTTGCTCGTTTATGATTATCATACCATTATGTACCTGATACCCATAGGCAGGTGCACCGTCAGCATATTTATTTCCCTTGGCGGTGGCAATCCGTCCGCCTTTTGTCCGTTCGTTAATGGTCTTCCGTTCAAACTCTGAAAAAGAGCCTATCATTTGCAGAAACATCATTCCTGACAGTGTGGACGTATCGAAATTTTCTGACACACTAATGAATGCTATTCCTTTTGGTTCAAGTTCATCCTCTATCAATAATATCAAATTTCTCAACCTTCTGTGTATACGGTCTGCCTTCACTACTACGATTCCTGTCACTTCGTTTTCAGCCTGCTGAACATACTGCATCATGTCTCTGTATCCTTCACGTTCGGTCGTACTTCCACTTTCTCCTTCGTCTTTAAAGATTCCCGTCAATTCCCAGCCTTGACTGATACAGTACGCTTCAATCTTTTTCACTTGCTCCGCTATCGAAGTATTCTCTATCTGACTATCTGATGAAATTCGAGCGTAGCCAACTACTCTCTTCATTTTCACGTTACCCATGTCCAGTGCCTCCTTTTTTGTAAACACTATACGACCTAGATTAAAGGAATTACAATTCCTTTTATCCTTCCTGCCGTTCTTTTACCGTGATCGTGGTAAAACAAATTTATTTTGAATTTTGCCATCCTACCGCTTCAATCACAAAAAAGGGAACGAACAAGCTTCATCACCTGTTTGTCCCCCCTCTGTTAGCGTTCGTATTCCTTCCTTGCATGATCTTTCCTTGCACGCTCAAGTATTTCATTCAACCGATCTAATGACCCATCATTTTTACTTTTGTTTATTTCTAACAGCCTGCTACTTTCCCTTACAAGGCTTACCTTGTTCATTCCAATTCTCGTTATTCCTTCTTCAATGGTTCGTATTAGGGCATGATTCGGCTTTTTCTTCTGCTCTTCTTGTTTAATGCGCCGCATCATACGAAGAATGCGTACTTCCGATAACTTTAACTCACTTTCAACTTGTGCCTTCGGGTCAGTTGATACATGGGCTAACAGTTCCCGTTCCTCGTCCGTCAATGTATCCTCCCAGATCATTTCATACAGTCCATGCTTTAATGCGTTTTTATTACCCTTTAGCTTACTGGGGTCTTTCGGTCCAGTGGATTTTCCCCCATGAAACCTACAACGCCCGTTTGCTAAAGCGGCTTTTTTACATAGTCCGCCGGTTCTCGTATTTGCTCCGCACAGCTTTTTTTCCATCCTTTCACCGCCTAACCTCAATTCATGGGGTTCGTTTCCCCGACCTGGGGGAGTCTACACCCCCCCAGCCGCTCAATCCATCAAAGTTTATCAGTTACTTTTCAACTAATCGCATTTCAGTTACTCGCATTTGCTTCTTGCTGTGCCTTTACTTCCCTGAATGCTTCAAACTCTTCACGTAGTCCTGCTGCATTGATGTAGTCTATATAGTCGTCTAGTAGGTAAGCGTTTCGTAACAACATATCGTTTGCCGCACTTAGTTCTTCCCATAGGAACTTTTCATACTCTGTCATTTCGTTCATCTTTGTTATGCCCCTCCTGTAACCGTCAAAATTGGTTTGTCTCGTATTTTCTGTTTCAGGAGCAAGTAAATTACGGTATGAGCCTCCCGCAACGTATACTTGCCCCCGTCTCGTTGGTTTGCACGTATTCTTGCGTTAGCTCCTTTGCCTTACGTTCCCAATATCGTCGCTCGTACTCTTTTTGCTTCTCTTTGTTTTCAGGTTTTTGCCGCCATCTGCGCCGATACTCTCGCTCATACTGTCTTCTATATTCCCGACGTGCTTCTAATGCTTCCGGACTTAATTTCACCATAATGTTCATCCCTTCTTGGGTTACACTTTTCCTGTAGCTCTGTTGAGCGTTTCCTGTACTGCGTCTTGAATGGTAGCTACCAACTCTTCTGTAGAGCCGATTCCTTCGATTTCAATTTCGTCATCCACGATTTCAATTACGATTTCATCGTCACCAAAGAACTTCTCTGTTGCACTCGTAACAAGTCCTTTAATCTTGGCGAGTTGTAGAGCTTCTGGATTTGCCGGTACCGGAACAGCAGATAGTTCTAGCAGCTCTTGCTTCTTGTACAGGGTGCCGCCGCTTTGTCGTGGTTCAAACTCCTTGCCTAGGAATCCAACCGAAGTTGCTTTCATGAAACCGCCTTTATATAGTTCATAGACGGTATCCGCTAAGGGGTACAGCCCTTTCACCGGAAATTCAATGTCGAATACCAGTTGTTTATTCTCTACTCGCACATCTAGCGCTCGTCCAATCGGGGGAACCGTATAGTCATGCGCCCAGAGGAACACAGGGTTTTTCTTGTAATTTTCAAGTTGCCAGCCAGTAGCACGAATAACGTCCCGATCTCTGTCCTCTGTTTCGGTTGAGCCTATAAACCTAAGAACTCTATTTTCTGTTGAACTCTTTAACTGTTTGACCTGTACACGAATTGAATGTTTCATCTGATTAGCCCTCCAATTCCGCAAGCTTTGCCATCTCGTAAGCTAGAAGCCGTTCTGTTTCCTGTACTCGTTTTTCTGCTCGCTGAACCATTGCCACCGCTTCTTCCTTTGCTTCCTCCAGTTCCTTACGCTGACGAGCTAACACGCTTTGGTTGTGCTGTACAGTTCCCCTCAATGCAGATGCTTCACGCTGTAAATCTTCAATGTAACGAATTGCTTCTTGCTTTTCATGACGGTCTTTCTGATCCCCTAACAATTCAAACCGTTTAGCTTGATCTAATAACTGCCGGATCTCGGCTCCTACCTGTGCATCTGTGCGCCCCGACAGTTCCAACTCTGCCGCCTTCTCCCGCAAGTCCCTTGCCCGTTGCCAAGAACCTCGAATCTCATCCATAAGCTGTTCATAGTCCGCTTGTGCCTGAGTGATTGAGCGTACCGTCTCCTCTACGACTTCCTCTACTACCTGTTCGCGTTTTGCCATTCGTTTCGTCCTCCTTTGATTTTGGGCATGCAAAAAAAGCTCATTCCTACTCATAAAACAAGTTGGAAAGAGCTTTTGAAAGTTTGTCAAGTGTTTGAGTTGTTTAGTATTTGGTTTGTTGATTGTATTGTACGATCTTGTTGTTGGGATTGTAAACCAAGTTTACACTATTTTTTTGATGATCACGCTAAGGCTTCACCATTTTACTTCTCCTCTGGTACTTTAATAATGCCTATAATAAGCTCTTTTTCATTAAATATAAGCCCTCCGTTAATATCCTGATAAGATACCTTTTCAAACTTATCATTTAATTTCTGTTTAATTGTTTGTAAATTAGACAACTCGTTTATATATAAATATAGCTTATTAATAATTAAACTTTGAGCATCAATGTGCATTTCAATTTTATTTAAATCACCTGCTAGCCGTTCAATATTGCTTACGTTCCATATTTTTAATCCTTCTTGTTCATCCTCTTCTATTTTAACCAAACCAAATAAACCAGCCAGTTCCTGATAATTCGGATTTCCTTCTCGGAAAATATCAATTAATTCCATTACTAATTCATCCAAAGAATCTTCCCTAAATTTTTTTCTGAGTAATGCTGGTGAATCATCAAAAAGCCAAGAACCTATATCGTTAAATTCATCATTCCCTGAATCCAATACCCCTATAATACTAGGTTTACTATAAAGAAACTTCTTATTCAATATTTATCACCATCCTATTTTCGTTTATATTCCCCACCAATTCTTTCTGCTACCTTATCATAAAACATGTCCCATGCTTCATCCATTCGTCCCTCTTTATATAGCTTATTGAAATTAACATCTGCTCTTAACTCCTCTTGTACTAATCGATACACCATTCGAACTGACTGGCCATCAACTTTCCATCCGTCAATTCCTCTTGTCATACTGAACGTCTTTCCATTGGGAGTTATTGCTCTCATCTCTAGCATATCAAAGTCTACAGCTACCATCATATCTTCCAAACTAAACGGTCCATTAGTAGGATGATTATGAGTAAACACAGCATCTTTTCCTCTGTCCCTATAATCACTAACATCTATTGCCTTCTCAGTACCAATAACTGTGTCCCCAATTAAATTACCATCCTTGTCAAAAAACTGCCCATGCTCTTTAGATTCATGTCTAATTCTGTTCTCTACCTCTTCAACCTTTTTATAATCGTACTTAGCATTACCCATCCCCTCAGCCCCTGCCTTCTCCTTCTCATGAGGCTGATTTTTATTAGCATCATTCCCCTTCTTATCAGTAACTGGCTCATCATGATGAGAATGCCCGGAATCTCCGCTTGCCTTTCCTCCTTTTGGCGGCGTTATTTCATGTGGAATGTCCTTATTACGAGGAGCCTCACTGACATGGCCCTTTGACGTCTCAATATGCTGCAGCCCATGTCCATCTTTTTTGTCTTTAAAGAAAGAAATGTTCCAAACCGAAAAGCTTTGCCCAAAAACCGGATCGACCATTACCTCCTCTTTAATTCGGATCTTCTCGAAGATTTGTTTCAGCATGTTATGCTGATACTTTTCCGTTAGCAAATCAAAATCCTTCAACACATCATCAAATAGCTTGGCCTTCGTCTTGAGTTTCCCGTCCTTAAGTGGCGTGCCTTCCAGCAGGTCATCTACACCGGACCTGTGCAAGAGACCGCCTCTCCCTTTTCCGCCGTCCGCATCCATATCTGCATGGGGTTGCTTGCAATGCGGCGCGTCCACATCCAGCTTCGCCACCGATTTGCCGCCTTTTAATGCTGCTGTGCCCATTCCAACGCTATACACCGTCAGCACGG
>NZ_RHHV01000023.1 GCF_003710905.1 Brevibacillus parabrevis | reverse complement strand
GGTGTGGAAGCGCGGTAACGCGTGGAGCTGACGAATACTAATCGGTCGAGGACTTATCCACACATGCTTAGCAATCATGCGTATTCAGTTTTGAAGGAACAAGCAGAAAAGCTGTATTCTCGATTACTTTTGCAAGTAATGGAGAATGCAGCTTTTTTTGTTTGCGCGTATTTGCAAAAAACGATGGTCTGTTTCTTTTTTCAAATCCAATTCAAAAAAAGGCGTGCTGTAATGAAAGTGTCTGTCTATTTATGTGCATTGTGATTCCAGCTGTTTATGCTATGCTGGATGAAATAGTGATTCATGCTGAAAACGGCAGAGGAACATGGAACAAGAAGTCGCAACGGATACGCACACAGCTAGCACTTTTCATGAAAGGGGATTTCCATGCTGATTCTTGCAGTCGAAGACGAACAAGCCCTGTTACAGACTATTGCTGGCGTTTTGAGTGATGAAGGCTATCAGGTAGATACGGCTGATCGGGGAGATGACGGCTTGTTGCTGGCGCAGCGAGACATCTACGATTTGCTGGTGCTCGATATCATGATGCCCGGTATGGATGGCCTGACTCTGGTAAAAACGCTTCGTGCCAAAGGAATTATGACACCTGTTTTGTTCCTGACAGCAAAGGACAGCGTCAAGGCAAGAGTGGAAGGACTGGATGCAGGAGCTGACGATTATCTGGTCAAGCCGTTTGCTGCGGAAGAGCTGACAGCGAGAGCGAGAGCTTTGCTGCGCCGCAATGGGAAGACGGGTACGGAAGGCGAAATGACATACGGTCCCATTTCTTTAAAAGTAAATGAATACGACGGTTTCGTGGATGATGAGCCGATGAAGCTGACGACCAAGGAGTACGAACTGCTTAAGTATTTTCTGCAAAATCGGGAGCAAATCCTGACGCGTCAGCAAATTTTTGACCGTGTATGGGGAATTGACTCAGAAGCGAATTACGGGGTAGTTGATTTGTACGTCCACTATTTGCGCAAAAAGCTGGGAGCGTACGAAAGCTTTATCCGCACGATCCGCAACGTGGGCTATATTTTGAAAAAGGAAGAACGTTAATGTTTCGAAAAACGCGGATTCGCCTGGTGACACTGAATGTCATCGTGGTATTTCTGCTGCTCAACCTGCTAGGAGGCGCTGTTTACTACACGATGAAGTATCGGCTTTACTCGCAAGTAGACCGCGAACTGGAAAAAGTGAGTCAGCGTCTTACCGTAGATCCCTTGCCTCGCTTGCAGCGAATGGACGATGAATCTTTTCCGTACAACCGGATGGAGCGAAAAAAGTATATCGACCTGGAGCGCAGGTACACGTTGCTCGTCTGGGACAGTTTTGGTCAAGTGATGGGAACGGCCTTTGGAGATCGGCTGGAGCCGGAGGATTTCCCCGAGTTTCTGCACATCGACAAACCAGACGGGACTGAGACGGTATCCATCAGAGGCCAGATGTATCGGGTACAGACAGTAACTGTGCCCAAAAAAGTCGTCGTGGGCGATCGAGTGCAAATCGCCTATCAGTTTCAATTGATCTACAATCTCGCACCTGAGCAAAACATGCTGAGCAGCTTGTTGTACGTCGTCGTGATCGGTGGTGCTGTCAGCGTCGTCATTGCCATCGTGGCGGGCTGGTTTTTGGCAAGGCGCGCGCTTATTCCGATCCAGGTTTCGTGGGAAAAGCAGCAGCAGTTCATCGCCGATGCCTCGCATGAGCTGCGCACTCCGTTGACCGCGATCATGGTCAATCTGGAGCGCCTGTTTCGCCACCCGGACCATACGATAGAGCAGGAAAGCGAGAAAATCATGATTGGCATGCAGGAGGCGAAGCGGCTGAGCAAGCTGGTGGCTGATTTGCTGACCTTGGCTCGCAGCGATTCCAACGAGCTGCAAATCATGAGCAAACGCATCCGTCTGGACGAGGTCGTGCAAAAATGCACACAGGTGTTTACCCAGCTTGCGATCGTAAAAGAAATCAGCCTGGAGACGAACATCGAAGGGCCGCTGGAAATTGCCGGAGATGAAGAGCGTCTGCATCAGTTGCTGGTCATTTTGCTGGACAACGCCCTCAAGTACACAAACAAAGGCGGCAGCATTTACGTTTCTTGCAAAAAAGACGGGAACCGCGTCGCCATCCTGGTAAAAGACAGCGGTATCGGCATTTCCAAAGAAAACATCCCGTATTTGTTCGACCGTTTCTTCCGCGTGGACAAAATGCGCTCCCGCTCCACAGAAGGCACGGGATTGGGCCTGTCCATCGCCAAATGGATTGTGGACGCCCACCATGGCAAAATTCACGTGAGCAGCGAAGAAGGCATAGGAACCAGCTTTTTGGTTACACTTCCAGTAAAGTAAGCAGAGGAACAGAGGCAGAACCGATTTCCACTTCAAGGGAATCGGTTTTTCTTTTGCAGACAAGGATAAAGTGCTGATAGTATACTTTTTTGCTTTACATATTTAGAAAGTAAGGTAAACTACAAGGGAAGAGAGGAGTGGCGTTTGATGAAGATGACGGTAACGGAAGCAGCTGTAGCGTGGTTTAAAGAAGAGTGGGGCTGCCAAGAGGGCGACAGCATTCGCTTTTTTGTCCGATATGGAGGGGTAAGCACGGTTCAGGATTCCTTTTCCATGGGGATCGCCAAAGAACTGCCGAACGAAATCGGACTGTCTACCGTAATAGATGGCATTACTTTTTATATGGAACAAGACGAGTTGTGGTATATGAACGGAAAAGGACTGATCGTGGACTACCGTCTAGCGACTGACGAAGTCGATTTCCGTCTGGATGAACAATAATGATGAGAAGCAAATGACTCCGCGAGATGGAGTCATTTTTATTTTTGCACTTAACAAACTAAAATATATGTTATATTATAAATGCAAGATCCAATTGGTAAAAGGAGGATGTTACATGCGGTTACTCGATTCGTATTTGGAGCTAGGCTTGGTGGGAATGGCGCGCGCGGCGCAAGAAGGATGGTTCGAGGGTCATTACGGTGCGGCATTGCTGGCAGGCTACTACATGAATCAGGAGCATGATTTGCCTCGTCACGTAATAGAGGGGATTGAGCGAACCTGTGAAGCTTTCCGGAAATTGAAGCCGGAATGGTTCGCCCCGTTGGACCAGGAAGAAGAAGCTGATCCTGCCTTGCTGGACAGCGTCATTTACAGACTCAAGCAAAATACGCAGCAGCTGCGCACCTCCGGACATGGTTTGGCATTGGGCGTGCTGGCATTGAAAGCGCTCAAGGAACGTCCCGATCTGATCCGTCCGAGCATTGTCAGCGGGCTGGTTGAATTGCTGAAAAGGACAAAAGAAGACAGACCAACCCGCTATTGGGGCATCGCCAACTATTTTGCGATCAGGACGGAGGACGTGGCTTCGGAAGTGGCGCCATACGACACGACCGACGAGATGGCGGTCAGGACGTTTGACGAGCTACATACAGTCATCCCCGGGCGGGTGATTGATGGGCAGCGCTATCACTTTGCAGGCGAGGTCGTCCACAGCGTGACGCATGCCCAGGCTTTGACTGAGTTGGAGCGTTTCGGCTACGGAGAGATGGTCAAGGCGGGAATCGCCAATCATCGGATTCAAACCTATCTCGACCGTCAGCGACCGGAGTTTGTGCTGGAGGATGAAGTAAAAGAGCCAGCTTTTGCCGAGATTTTCGCGCCGGCGTATTGGGAGAAGACGTATAGCGACCCTCACGCGCTGAAGCTGCCGTACGCTGCGCTGGACTTGCTGAAAAAATTGCCGGCAGAAGACAGGACAGGCGCCGAGCGCAACCTGTGCAAGCTGTTGACGATTATGGACTAAAAGCGCTCGATAACGAAAAAACAGGGAAGCCGCTGTGGCGTCCCTGTTTTCATTTTCATCAATGCATTACCAGCCCGGAATGACGGTCGTCGTGGACTCTTGATTCGCGTAGTAGCTCTTATGCTCCACCAGCGACCGGAGAATGGCGGCTTCATTAATCGTGAAACCTATGCCTGCTCCGGTAGGGACGGAGAGAACGCCCGGCGAAACGAAATCGATCATCGGCGTAACGACATCCTCTGTAAAGTAGCGGTGAGATGGCGACGTGTCGCCCGGGATGGTGAAGTTGGACAGCGAAGCGATGGCGATGTTGTGGGCGCGGCCAATCCCGACTTCCTGCATGCCGCCGCACCAGACCGGAACGCCTTTTGCCGCACACAAGTCATGGAGCTTCTTCGCATCTGTCAGGCCGCCGACGCGTCCGATCTTGATGTTGATGATGCGGCAGCTGCCGAGTTCAATCGCTTTGCGGGCATCCGCGACGGTGTGGATCGACTCGTCGAGGCAAATAGGCGTTTTCAGCTCGCGTTGCAATGTCGCATGATCGATGATGTCGTCGTGTCCCAAAGGCTGCTCAATCATGATCAGGCCAAACTCGTCGAGCTGTTTCAGCATGTCGATGTCTGCGAGCGTGTAAGCCGAGTTGGCATCAGCCATCAGCGGGACGTCAGGGCCAAAGGTGTGACGGATGGCGCGCATCGGCTCTACGTCAAAGCCAGGCTTGATTTTCACCTTGATTTTTTTGTACCCGTCGCGGATAAAGCCGTCGACTCGTTCCAGCAATTTTTCGATGGTTGGCTCGATTCCGATGCTGACGCCGACATCGATTGTCGTGCGTGTGCCGCCAAGCGCCTGGGAGAGGGACAGCCCGTTCATTTTGGCGTACAAGTCCCAGACAGCGCCTTCCAGAGCGGATTTGGCCATCTGGTTGCGGCGCATCCAGGAGAAGATTTCCGAAACTTGATCAGGATGCTCGATGTCGCGGGTAAACAGTTGGGGAATCAGGTACTTTTCAAGCATGTACCAGACGGTGTCGACATCTTCTTCGTTGTAAACCGGAACATCCATCGCGACGCTCTCGCCAAAGCCTACGTGATTGCCGCTGTAGGCGCGGACGAGAATACATTCCTTGTGAGTTTCCAGCCCCATGCTGGTGACAAACGGGGCAGTCAGGGGAATTTTGATTCTTTGCAGATCGACGCGTTCGATTTTCATGACCATCTCTCCTCAGACATGTATTCGGATGAGCGAAGGCGGGTTGCAGGCGAGATTACTTGCCTGCATGCCGCTCAAACGTGGTGAGTACCGTTCGGGCCAAAATTTCGATGCCATCCAGCAGCGATTCTTTTGCAAAAGTCATTTGCGGATGGTGCAATCCGGGTGCCAGGCCGCAGCCCAGCCCCAGCATGGTTGCGCGTAGATGAGGCCGTTCTTTGGTGTAGTAGTGGAAGTCTTCCGCGCCCGGCGTCTGGATCGGCGCTTCCAGCTTGTCTGCGCCAAGCGTCTGGACAATCGCATCAGCCATGATTTGCCGAGCTTCCTCATGGACTTCGGCCGCGTACACCCGCTCGGTGATGTCATAAGACAAGTCTACCTCATAAAGCCGGGCTACATGTTGCAAAATGTGTTCGACTCGGGAAAAGAGCGCGTCGATGACAGGGTTCGTCTGCGCGCGCAAATCCAGATGGAACTGGGCGGAGCCGGGAATGATATTGCTGCTCTTGCTGCCCGCAGAAAGCTGCGTCATTTTCACGGAATACGGGATGAGCGGATCGAGATGAATGCCTTTGAGCTGCTCGACGATGGCGGCTGCGACCTCGATGGCATTGACCCCGAGATGCGGACGCGCTCCGTGGGCATCGTCTCCCTTGATTTGTCCAAAAATGGTGCCTGCCGCGCCGTGCATAATCGCCGAGGCAGCCGTACCTTGCCCAATCTCCTGAATCGGCCGGAGGTGGACGCCGTACAAGTAGTCGATATCGTCGACAACTTGCTTTTTGACCATAGCCAGAGCGCCGTTTCCGCTTTCCTCAGCCGGCTGGAAAATCAGCTTGAGACGTCCGGGAAGCTGAATATTTTGCGCCTGCAAGACCATGAGCACTCCCAGCACCATCGTCATGTGGGCATCGTGCCCGCAAGAGTGGTTGGCCTGGAAGACGCCGTTTACTTCTTGCCAGAGAGCGTCCATGTCAGCCCGCACGCCGACCGTCAATCCGCCCGGGGTCAAGTTTCCCCACTCAGCTACTACGCCTGTCACATCGTCAAAAGTAGTGACCCGGCAATGGTGCTCTTGCAAAAAGCGGGCGATATAAGCGGTCGTCTCGACTTCCTGCCAGCTAACCTCAGGATGTTGGTGCAAGTGCTCATACAGAGAAAAAATGGCGGGCTGCAATTGTTCGATAGTTGTGCGCATGGTTCCTCCATAGGTTTACGACCGGGGCTGCGCCACGTCATGGCCCAGCCAGTCAATTGGCAAAAATCGTGTCTAGGAAACGCCGATGGTGACAGCAACGATCAGAGCGACAGCGGCGATGAGTGCCCAGCCCAACAGCAGCTTCCAGATGAATTTGACCCATTTCTCGTACGGGATGCCTGCGACAGCCAAGTAGCCCATCAGTGCCGAAGAAGTCGGGATGATCGAGTTGGTCACCGCATCACCGTACTGGAACGCAAGAACGGCGATCTGGCGCTGAATGCCAAGCAGGTCTGCAATCGGCACCATGATCGGCATCGTTGTCGCAGCCTGGCCGCTTCCGGACGAAATGAACAGGTTGAGCACCGCTTGAATCAGGAACATAGCCAGTACGTTGATCGCATCCGGCAAATGGCCGATGGCGGAAGTCAGGGCGTAAATCATCGTATCGATAATTTTTCCTTCTTCCAGCACGACGGTGATCGCCCGGGCAAAGCCGACGATCAGGGCGCCGAAGGTAACGGCTTTGGCGCCAGCGACAAAGGAGTCAAACAGCTTGTCTACATTCAGGCCGCCGACAAGCCCGGCAACCAGACCCATGATTAAAAACGAAGCCGTCAGTTCAGTCAGGAACCATTCGTACTCGAACACGCCGTAGACGTTGAAGGACAGCCCACAGACCATCACCAAAAAGACAAGCTTGTGGCGTCCGTTGAGGTCTGGAATCTCGACAGCGACCTGATCGGTGCTTTCCTGTTTTTCGATCGAGTAAATCACGCTTTGGGTCGGGTCAGCTTTGACACGGTAGGCATAGCGCATGACGTACCAGATGGCAAAGCCGAGGACGAAAACGTAAACTACGGCGCGGAAAGTCAAGCCGGAGAAGAGCGGCAGTTGCGCCAGAGATTGTGCTACCCCTACCGTGAACGGGTTGAGCATACCGCCCATGAACCCGGCAGCCGCGCCCATCGTGATCATGGCCGTACCCGTTACCGCATCGAAGCCCATTGCCCGGGCGAGCGCAATCCCGATCGGGACGAAAATGATGCTTTCTTCCGCCATCCCCATCGTGAAGCCCCCGATGGAGAAGAGGAACATGGAAGCGGGGATCAGGAGCTTTTCCCTGCCCTCCAGATAGCGGACGCCTTTGTTGATGCCCGCCTCAATCGCGCCCGTTTGACGGATGATTCCGAAAACGCCGCTGACGATGAAGATGTAGAAGATGATTTGCGAGCCTTTTTGCATGCCCTCCGGAATCGCTTTGAACATGTCAAAAAATCCGACAGGACTGCTTTCGACAGGGTGGTAGCTGCCGTTCACGACAATCGTTTTACCCGAGGCTGCGTCCTTGACGCGTTCGAACTCGCCAGTAGGGAGCACGTAAGAAGCAAGCGCTGCCAAAATAATGATGATAAAGAGAATGGCATAAGTGTGTGGGACCGAAAAACGTTTCTTGGCTGGCGTTGCTTGAGGAGAAGGATGTTGTGTAGCCATGAGGTCACCTCGCTTTTTTTGGCTTTTTATAAGCAAGTGGCATGCCAAGTGTCGAAAATTCACGAAAAAAGGCGTTTTCATCGGACGAAGAAGGTGCTCCTCCAATAGAAAACGCACTCTTTAGGAATGTTTATTAGGATTTATTCGACCTAATACATCCTAATATTCAAAAATCTTTCCCTAGATTTTCCCATGCTTCCTCAGCACCTCGATGCCGTCTCGCGTTATCAAGGTTCCTTGACGTGTTGTTCCAGAGCGCACCAAGCCTAGCTGCTCCAGCTGTTTCAAGCGGTTGCGCAGCGCGCTTTCCGTCCAGCCGTTCGCTTGCAGAGCGGGGGAATGCGCCAGTTGGTAGCGCCCTACTGGTTTGTTGGAGAGGTAATATTGATACAGGGCGATTAAAATATCGAGATTTCGTTCATCGTCAAGCGGCACGACGGCAGCCAGTGATTGCTTTTGAAAAATACGCTCGGTCAGCCTCTTGGGGAGATCGGATACGCCAATGACAGGATGCTCGCTTACCGTAATGGCGTAGTCCACCACGTTTTTCAGCTCCCGAATATTTCCCCTCCAATCATGGGCAAGCAAAAGCTCCATCACTTCCGGCGACCAGCTTTTGCGAATGCCTTGCTGCTTGAGGTGATCGTCAATCAGCAGCGGGATGTCACTGATCCGTTCCCGCAACGCCGGAATCTCGATTGGCAAGACGGCGAGGCGGTAAAACAAGTCTTCGCGAAACGCCCCTTCTTTGACGGCATCCTCCAGATTGCGGTTGGTTGCCGCGATCACCCGGCAGTCTACGGACAAAATGCCTGTGCCGCCGACGCGAATCACTTGCTTTTCCTGAAGGACGCGAAGCAGCTTGACCTGGATCGCTGGGGAGATATCGCCAACCTCGTCGAGGAAAATCGTCCCGCCATCTGCCTGTTCGAACAGACCTGGCTTGCCGCCTTTTCGCGCCCCCGTAAAAGCTCCATCATCGTAGCCGAACAGCTCGCTTTCCAGCAAGTTTTCCGGCAGCGACGCGCAGTTGATGGCGACAAAAGGGCCGTTTTTTTGCAAGGAATGCTGGTGAATGGCGTGGGCAAACAACTCTTTTCCCGTGCCGTTTTCCCCCGTCAGCAAGATCGTCTGGTTGTTTTTCGCCATTTTTTTGCTTAGCTCGATGGCGTGTAGCAGCGGTTGGCTGTCTCCTTTTATATCCGCAAAAGAATAAGTAGCCGTGTGCCCGCGCAAAGTGAGCTGCGTGCGCAGGCGCTGAATCTCGGTCACGTCTTTTAACGTGCAGACGAAGCCAAGCTGCTCGTGGCCTCTGCGAATGCTGTGGCTGCGGACAATGAATTGTCTCTGCTCGATGGCAATGAGCGTGTCTTCCTGGCCCTCCTGCTTGAAAAAGGGGGCGAGCTGGCTTGACTCTTTCAGCGTGGTATACGGTTTGCCGATGATCGCTGTTTCGAGTGGACAGAACAGTTCGACGGCCGCATCGTTAATAAACGTGATCAAGCCAGCTTCATTGCAGGCGATGACCGGGTCTTTTACAGCTTGAAACGTAGATTGCAGCTGACTGTTCAGCTTCTGCACCTCCGCATAGGAAGTTCCGAGCATTTTGGCCAACTCGGACATTTCGGCGATAAAAGCGGAGAGATATTGCCGCTCCCATTCAATCGGAACCCCTACCTTGCGCCCAGTATCGATCAGATCGTGGATGCTGATTTTGCGGAAGCCGAGGTCGATGATTTCCACATGAGGCGGCAGCGGAACGTCGGGAATGCTCATGATGATCGCATACTGAAATTCCGCCTCTTCGAACGTACAGCCGGGGTGGAACGGAACGTAGTGCAAGTGATCGATGTTGGCTTCCCGCAAGTTTTGAATGACTTCTTGCGCGGTGACGGGCGAGTTGTTCATGACAGGTACGGTCGTTCCGGGCGGAATTTGCATGAGCGCCTTGATTTTGCGCAATTCAAAGAAACGGTTGAGGACGGTAATCGGCACCGTCTCGGGTACAGCCTGACGGGCGATCGTATACAACTCGGGTGCCCTTGTCGTGATGAAGACGTGTGATACCCCGGAGAGGTCCGGGATTGGCTCGTGGCTGGCATAACCGATGACCTTGCAATACGGTTCGAAGTACGCCCGCAGCTCTTTCAGCAAAAAAGCGAGCGTATCGGTTCCTTTTGCAATCAAGACAATGGTGTGATCCATGGTGCACCGCCTTTTCTGGGAAAACTGTTGCTACTAATGATAGCACAACGGCTGTCCGGCGATGGATGGATTCCCTTGTCTGCAAAGGAAAGACAAGGATTGATCTGCCAGGCGGGAAGTGTGGTTTAATAGAAGGAGAAGGAAAAAGCGAGAAGAGGAGCAGGGGGATTCAGCATGGAGAACACATTTGTTCCAGAGATGCTGCAAATGATCGGTCAAGCTGTGCCAGAAGAAGTGTCCATTGCCATATCGGATGGAACGCAATATTTGTATTATCAGCCTAGCTCAAACATAGACTTGAAAATTGCACCGGGCGATCAGGTTCCGGTTGGCTCAGCGACTCACAAGGCATTGATGGAAAGAGGCAAAGTAGGGCATCAGGTAGAAAGCCGGATTTTTGGAGTGCCGTACTACGGTTTGTCGCTTCCGTTGTTCAAAAGTGGAGAGGTCATGGGCTGTATCACCGCCATCTACCCTTTGCAAAGCGTTCCGCTTGCCAATCCGCAGCCGCGGCTGTCGTTTTTGATTGGAAAAGGGGAAGATGGCTGGCTGCCGATTCCGTTGCATGAGATTGTGTATATCAGCTCGAATGAAGGCAAGACGCTGTTGCATGCGGCCACTGGATCGTACGCGAACAAGTACAGCATGTCCGAGCTGGAATACATGCTTCCGCCGGAGCGGTTCGTGCGTTGCCATCGCTCGTATTTTGTGAACATGGAGGCGATTGGCTTCATTCATCCGCATTTTCACTCGACGTTTTTGCTGGAGATGAAGGACAAGCAGAAGACGAGAGTGCCCGTGAGTCAGACGTATGCCAGTGCGTTCCGGCAACTGCTCGGCTTTTAACAGGCAAAAACGCCGTTTCGCTGAGAATGGTTCGCTGTCTTTTTTTCTAATTATCTGCTCAAATATTCTGCTTTGTTGAAAATTGAGTGCCCGCTCAGATTCCTTGTGCTAGTGTAGGAGCAAGAAAAGATGGCATAGGGGGTCACAATGATGTGGGAGCGCTTACGCGATAAACGAATGGCAGATAAAATCGTGACAGCTGAGGAAGCAGCGAGTTGGATCGAGGATGGCATGACGATCGGGTTAAGTGGCTTCACTCGTGCAGGGGATGCCAAAGTCGTGCCGCTCGCATTGGCCGAGCTGGTCAAAAGAGAAAACAAACCTTTTGGAGTGAACGTATATACAGGCGCATCGCTCGGTTCCGATGTGGATGCCGTGATGGCGGAAGCGGGAATCGTCAGCAAACGCTTGCCTTTTCAGGCCGATCCCGTGATGCGCAAAAAAATCAATGACGGCAGCATGATGTTCGTCGACCAGCATCTGTCCCACACGGCAGAGCTGATTCGTCAGGGAGCAATGGCCGCCATTGATTACGCGATTGTGGAAGCGGTTGCAATTACGGAGGATGGTATGATCATTCCGGCCACATCCGTCGGCAATTCGAACATCTTCGTCGATTATGCGAAGCATGTCATCGTTGAGCTGAATCTGGCTCAGTCTGCTGAACTGGAAGGCATTCACGACATCTACACACCAGGGAAACAGGGAGAGCGCGAGCCGATCCCGCTTACAGCAGTCGATCAGCGAATCGGCACAGCGGGAATTGTGGTCGATATGGATAAAATCAAAGGCATCGTGTTGACGAACCAGCTCGACTCGCCGTCGACGATTGTGGAGCCGGATGAGGAGACAGCTCAGATCGCCGCCCATCTGATTGCGTTTTTGCGCGAGGAAGTGAAAGCTTCCCGTTTGCCGAAAAATCTCGCGCCGCTGCAATCGGGCATCGGGTCTGTAGCCAACGCGGTGTTCAACGGCTTTTTGGACTCGGAGTTCACTGACCTGACTGTTTATTCGGAAGTATTGCAGGATGCGGTATTTGACTTGATCGATGCGGGAAAAATCTCGTTTGCTTCCGGCTGTTCGATCACGCTGACTGCTGAAAAAATGGAGCACGTCACGCGTCATTTTGCCCAATACCGCGACAAGCTGTTGCTGCGTCCGCAGGAAATTACTAACCATCCGGAAATCATCCGCCGTCTCGGACTGATTGCGATCAACACGGCGATTGAGGTGGATATTTACGGCAACGTCAATTCCACGAATGTATCCGGCAGCAAAATGATGAACGGCATCGGCGGCTCCGGCGACTTCGCCCGCAACTCTCGTCTCGGCATTTTCGTCACCAAGTCGATTGCCAAAGGCGGGAAAATTTCCAGCATCGTTCCGTTTGCGTCTCATGTGGATCATACCGAGCACGATGTCGATATTATCGTCACGGAACAAGGACTGGCTGATTTGCGCGGCCTGGCTCCAAGAGAGCGCGCCTTGAAAATCATCGAGAACTGCGCCCATCCGCTCTATCGGGATCAATTGAGAGCGTATTATGAAGAAGCGCTCACACGCGGCGGGCATACTCCGCACGTATTGGAAAAAGCGTTCTCCTGGCATGTGCGGTACGCGCAGGAAGGCACGATGCTTGCGCATGAGCCGGCTCTCGTATAGTTTAAGAGTTGTAGGAGAATAACAGCGGTAAAAAACAAACCCGCCCGGGCGTCGATGCCTGGACGGGTTTGCTTGTGTCTGTGCTTGCTTTACCTTTTGGCGGAAGCGATTGTTACTGCTCCGCTTTCTTTTGGCTGAGAAAAGGATGCGACGGCAAAGCCCAGCCCTGCGAGCACGAGCAAGCCGCCAACCCAGCTCACATGCACAATCGCCGCATGGTTGACGATCAATCCGCCCAGCCCTGCGCCAAGTGCCAGCCCCAGTTGAAAAACCGAGGTGTTGATGCTGAGCGCGACTTGGGACGAGTGCGGAGACAAAGTAATCAGGTAATACTGCTGGGCAGGGACAGTCGTCTGAACCGCAGCCACCCAGAACATGACTGCCACAATCGCGCCTGCGAACAGCATGGTGGACAAGGGCAAAAACAACAGGACGAGCGCATGCACTACCAGGCTGATGTACAAGGTGCGACGGACGCCCCATTTGTCAGTGGCGACACCGCCGATTCGCGAACCCGCGACACTGGCGAGACCAGCCATGAACAGCGTAGCGCTTACCCAGGCGGTAGACATGGCGGTCGTGCTCTGCAAGAGCGGGGTGATGTACGTGTAAACCGTCGAGTACCCCGTGACGAAGAACAAAGAGAGGAGCAGGGCGTGAATCACGCGGCGGTTGCGTAACGCTGCCAGCTGCTGGCGCAAGGGGATGGCTGCCTCGCCTTGTTCTTTTGGCAAAAAGGCAAGAATGGCTGCGAACGGAATGATGGTCAGGACGCCGATCAGGGCGAATACAGACCGCCAGCCCCACAGTTCGCCGAGCATCGTGCCAGCCGGAACGCCGAGCACAAGCGAGAGGCTAAAGCCCATGAGAATGATGGCAATGGAGCTGCCCTTTTTCTCGGGGGAGGCCATATTGGCGGCTTGCGCGAGGGCAACCACCGTGTAAATGCCGCCGCAAAGCCCGAGCAAAATACGCGAGAACAACAGCAGGGAGAACCCAGGGCTGACGAAAGCGAGCAAATTCGTCAGGATGAACACAAAAAGCGTCCAGAGGAGGAGCTTTTTGCGCTCCATTTTTGCCGTGAGCGCAATCAAAATCGGTGAACCGAAAGCAAAAGCCAGGGAAAAGGCTGTAACAAGCTGGCCAGCCAGGGAGACGGAGACGTGGGTGTCATTTGCGATCATGCCGATGATGCCTGTTACGATCGATTCGGCGGTGCCCACCATAAATTCTCCCAGTGCCAGCAACAAAATCAGTGTACGTCTGGACAAAGCGGCTTCACTCCTTGGAAAAACAAGCTTTTCATGCCGCCTGACCCGCGCGCTGGTCAGTGAGCATCTCGGTAGTGACATTTTACGAAACAATTTTTATAATTTACATGCATGAACCAAGGTGTTTTTCTTGTATTTCTATATAGAAGCAAGTTATTTGCAGGTTAGCGCTTATGAAATCGAAAGGGTGATAAAAGTGGATCAGGTCGATTACAAAATCATTAGCCTGTTGCATGAAAATTCGCGGATACCGTTGGCGGAGATGGGGCGAATCATCGGGATGACGCAGCCAGCGGTCAAGGAGAGGGTGCGCCGTCTGGAAGAACAAGGCGTGATCACCGGCTATCACGCGGCGATCTCGCAGGAGAAGCTGGGCAAGCACACGACTGCTTTTGTCATGTTCCGCACCAAGCAGTGCGCGGCTTTTATCGACTTTTGCAAGCAGGCGCCTGAAGTGACCGACATGTACCGGATCAGCGGGGAGTACAACTACATGCTGAAGGTCGTCACCCGTTCTACTGAGGAGTTGGTAGCTTTTTCGGAACGCACCGGAGATTTCGGTTACTCTTATACGCTGATTGTGTTGACGGCTCCTTTTGAACAAAAAATGATGCTGGAGGAAGAGAAGATTTTTTGAGCGTTTTCCCAGCAAAAAAGGCTCCGCTGTAGCCAGGCCAGGCGGGGCCGCTTTCGTTCATGTACAAAAAATAAAGACCGCCACGAGCAGGTGACGGTCTTTGTGAAGCTATGGCTATATTCATGCATAAGGGCGGTTTTTGTTTGCAGTTTGGATACAAGAAATTATTTGCGGTAAAGCGGATAGTCGACTTCGAGCGGCACCTGGATCAGCACCAAGCGCAGGGGAGCATCGTCTTTTGCCTGATAAGTGATGGTTTCCGCTGCTTCGGTTGAAACGACGACAAAGTCGCCTGTGTTCGCAGTTGCTGACTGTTCACTGCCCAAAATGTTCCCGCGGCCTTCCACGACGACGACAGCGTGAGCGTAGCCAGCCGGAAGCTCCAGCGAAAAAGCTTTGCCTGCCGGAATGGCAATGTCTTTCATTGAAGAGTCGGTCACGAGCGAAATGGGAGCTTGAGAACCAATGATGCTTTTCACCGATACGCCATCCGTCGTTTCGCTTGGAAACTCTTCGTGATCATACTGGTTGTAAGTCGGCGGAGTCTTTGTGGTTTTTGCCAGGTGCGGCTCAAACCAGATTTGGAACATTTCCGTATCTTTGCCCAATTCTTCGGCGTGGTAAGCTCCTGATCCTGTTTGCATGATCTGAGCGCCGCCTGTTGTCACTTGCTGCAAATTGCCCAGCGTATCCCGATGACCCACTGTGCCTTTCAAGACATAGGACAAAATTTCAAAGCCGGAATGCGGGTGAAGAGGAATTTCAAACGTTTGCAGTGATTTTGCCCATGCCCAGTAAAAAAGCGGGCCAACCCGTTTTACGACGGAACCTTCGTGGGGGAAGCCAATCGGTTTGTTTTCTACGATTTCACCGTCGCCAAAGTGTCCTTTTGCTTGTTCATTCTGTGTATAGACGCGGATTTCCATCTGCTGTGTCCTCCCTTGGTGGAATGCTGGCTTACGGGCTTAGCGAGTGTTGCTTAAAACAAAACGTATGCTCCTGGACCGATCAAAGCGACACCGATAGCGACAGCGATCAAAGTCAGGTTGTACTCGTAGCCGTTTTGCGTTACCCAATATCCATTTTGACCGTGAACCTTCACAATCGCAACCAACATTGTGAAGACAATGAGGAGAGCGCCGACCCATGTACCGACACCTGCTGCAAACAGCAAGCCGCCGACCAGTTCAGCCAATCCGGCAAGCAGGGCCATGGCAACGCCAGGTTTGACCCCGATGGACTCCAGCCAGCCGCCTGTGCCTTTCAAACCGTAGCCGCCAAACCAGCCAAACAGCTTTTGCGCACCGTGACCTGCAAACGACAACCCAATCACCAAGCGAATAATCAACAATCCAAGATCCATCATTTTTCATCTCTCCTTAATTATTTTAAATTATAGTATTTCAAATTTGAGATATTAGGACAAGAAAGGCTGGCGGGCCTTAGAAGGATTCCGCCAGTTTTGCTGCTTTTTCGATGCCTGCTGCTACGATTGCTTCTGCTTTGTCCGGGAATTGGTTGTGACCTTCTACGATCACTTCTGTCACATTGCTGATGCCCCAGAAGCCAAGCACCGTGCGAACGTAGCGGTTAGCCAGCTCGATTTCAGCCATTGGGCCTTCGGAGTATACGCCGCCGCGTGCGCTCAGGAGAGCTACTTTTTTGTCGCCCATCAGTCCAACAGGGCCTTCCGCTGTATATTTGAACGTTTTGCCTGCTTGCGACAGGTAATCAACGTAGGTGTGCAGAACAGCAGGAACGGTGAAGTTCCACATAGGGAATGCGATAACTACTTTTTCTGCATCAGTGAATTGGTTCAAATATTTGCTCACCAGTTCAGCGCCTTTTTGTTCTTCAGCAGTCAGCTCCATGCCGCGTCCAGCTTTGAACATGGCAGTGAGCAGGTCGTTTCCGTAGTAAGGAAGGTTTTCTGCGAACAGGTCCAGCTCGGCGATCTCGTCGTTTGGATGCGTTTCTTTATAAGATTTTACGAAAGCCTCGTACAGCTTTACGCTTACTGCCTGCTCAACTGGGCGATCATTTGCTTTAATGAAAAGTACTTTGCTCATGAGAAAAATATTCCCCTTTCTTTTTGTAAGCAGATAACTTTTAATGTGTAAATCTTGATTTTAAGATTATTACGTGTTGAAGGTTTTGTCAACACCTTTTTTACCCTCGGTGGGTGCTGCCCAGTCTAATAATTCTCCTGAGCAGCACGTCCCAACTTTTTTAACAAAGCAATCGCTTGCTGTTGTTCTTCGGGGGTAAGTCCCGCGACCGCTTTTTCAATCGCCTCTTGATGAGAAGGAAAAATGTCTGCCAGAAACGCATGGCCTTTTTCCGTCAGCTCGGCGTAAATGACCCGGCGGTCGGCCGAACAGGGTTTGCGAATCAACAGTTGCTTCTTTTCTAGCTTGTCCACAACGTAGGTGATATTTCCACTGGAGATCAGGATCTTTTCGCCAATTTGCTGCAATGGCTGCGGACCCTTATGATAGAGAACTTCCAGGACGCCAAACTCGGTAGGATTCAGCCCGTGCAGGCGGATGTGCCGATTGGAGTGGGCAGTGACCCAGTTATATGATCTCGATAATACGACAAAAAGATCGAGGGAATCATTGCGATCCATGAAAAACCCTCCTTTCCAACGAATTTTCGATATCTTGAATTTAAGATAACTTTACATGAAGTCGCATCCGTTTGTCAAATAGAGGGGGATAAAATCATCCTTTGCAAAACAAATGTTTTTGTGATAGACTTTTGTTTGTAAACGAAGCTGTGAATGCTAATCAGAAGAAAGGAGGATGACCGTGGAGAAAGATATGTTGATCCTTCATCACATCCGGCAAAATCCGTTCATTTCCCAGCAAGAGCTGGCTGACTTGATCGGGATTTCGCGGTCGGCTGTAGCGGGGTATATCGCTCAGTTGACCAAGCGCGGCGAGATTAAAGGCAGAGCGTACGTATTGCGGGACGAAGGCATGATCGCTTGCATCGGTGGAGCGAACCTCGACCGAAAAGCGCGTGGAAAGCAAGCCGTGCGTCTGCATTCCTCCAATCCGGTTACGATCATGGAATCGTGTGGCGGGGTTGCCCGCAATATCGCGGAGAACCTTGGACGACTGGGATGCAATACATCCTTGTTCACCAGCATCGGTGAAGATAAGGAAGGCGAGTGGATCGTGCAGGAGACGAAAAAGCACGGAGTAGATATCAGCCAGGTGTGGCGCTTGCCTACGCAGCGCACAGGCACGTATACCGCATTGCTCGATATCGATGGGGAAATGGTCGTTTCTTTGGCGAACATGGATATTTACGACGCGCTCACACCGGAGATGTTTGCCGAGAAATGGTCGCACATTGCAGCAGCCCACGCGATTTTTATCGATACGAACATACCGGAGGATTGCTTGGCCTACATCATTAGCCGTTGCCGGGAGGAAAACATCCGACTCTTTGTTGACCCGGTCTCTTCTGCAAAAGCGAAAAAGCTCCCACAGCAATTGGACGGAGTCGAAGCGATCCTGCCCAATCGGGAGGAAGCGGAGCTGCTTTCCGGCATGACGATCAACTCCATCGAGGATTGCGCCGAAGCGTGCAAGAAAATCAGGGAGAGAGGCGTCAAGCACGTCATCGTCACCATGGGCGAAGCAGGAATTTTTTATCAGTCGGAGGACGTATCGGAGCAGATGGCGCCGTATCCGACTGAGGTAGTTGATGTAACAGGGGCAGGCGATGCGTTTGCGTCCGGCCTGTTGTACGGCATCGTGAACGGGGAGTCGTTCCAGGCTGCTTGCCGTCTCGGTTTGGCAGCATCCGCTCTGACTTTGCAGACAGAGCAGTCCGTTTCTCCCTTGCTCAAAGCGGAACAACTGCAATTGACCGTTGAACAATACGAAAAGGAGCGATAAAAGATGAAACAATACCTGACCTTTACTGAGGAAGTACGCCACGCGCTGGAGAACAACCTGCCAGTAGTTGCCCTGGAGACTACGATTATCTCCCACGGGATGCCATACCCGCAAAACATCGAAATGGCAAAAGAAGTAGAGCAAATCATCCGCGACAATGGCGCAGTGCCAGCGACAATCGGAATCATGGACGGCAAAATCAAAATCGGTTTGACCGAGAGCGAGCTGGAAGAGTTCGCGACCAACAAATCGGTGGAAAAAGTGAGCCGCCGCGACTTCCCTTACATCCTCGCAAGCGGCAAAATCGGTGCGACGACAGTAGCGGCAACCATGATCGCAGCCGATCTGGCTGGCATCCGCATGTTTGCGACTGGCGGTATCGGCGGGGTACACCGCGATGGCGAAATCACGTGGGACGTATCTGCTGACTTGACTGAGCTGGCGCAAACAAGCGTTGCGGTTGTGTGCGCTGGCGCAAAATCGATCCTGGATATCGGACGCACGCTGGAATACTTGGAGACGCAAGGCGTGCCGGTGGTCGGCTACCGCACTGCCGAGTTCCCGTCCTTCTTCGCTCGCGAAAGCGGATTTGGCGTAGACTTCCGTCTGGATACGCCAGAAGAAGTCGGCACTTTGATGAACACCAAATGGAAGCTCGGTCTGACTGGCGGCTTGATCATCGCCAACCCGGTACCGGAAGCAGACGCGCTTGACCACAAGCAAATCGAAGGCGTAATTTTGCAGGCGCTCAAAGAAGCGAAGGAAAACAACATCGCAGGCAAAAAAGTAACACCGTTCCTGCTCGACAAAGTGAAACAACTGACAGCAGGCAAAAGCTTGCAAACGAATATCGCTCTCGTAAGACACAATGCGGAAGTAGCGGCAAAAGTAGCTGCTGCCTACCAAAAAGAAGTGAACGCAGGAAAATAAACAGTCATTCCAGGCTCCCGATGATGAAAATCGGGGGCTTTTTTTGTGCGTCGAGAAAAGCCAAAGAAGCAGAGGAGAAAAATTTTTAAAAAATCACTTGATATACCCTGTGGGGGTATTGTATATTGAGAGTGTGATAAGAAATGAACGTAAGGGGAACTATACAATGAAATATACCCTCTAAGGGTATTTGGGGGAATTGGTATGAGTGCCAAAACGGCAGAAGCTACAGTTCCGATTTCAGGGATGACATGTGCAGCCTGCGCGCTGCGCATTGAAAAAGGCTTGAAGAAGCTGGATGGTGTAGAAACAGCCAATGTGAATTTGGCTTTGGAAAAATCGACAGTCGTCTTCGATCCGGCCAAAACGAGTCTCGACGATATACGCTCGAAGATCGAGGCGCTTGGCTACGGCGTCGTCGCCGACAAAGTCGAGCTGAATATTACAGGCATGACTTGTGCGGCCTGCTCGACGCGGATCGAAAAGGGTCTGAACAAAATGCCTGGCGTGTTGAAGGCAAACGTGAACCTGGCGATGGAAACAGCTACGGTCGAATACGATTCTGCTCAGCTGGGCGTGTCTGATCTTGTGCGGCAGGTAGAAAAGCTGGGATACCAGGCAACGCGCAAGGAAGAGGGCAAAGAAGAGGAGCAGGTTGACCGCCGCATGGCCGAGATCAAGCGGCAAACGCAAAAGTTCTGGATTTCCCTCGTGCTGTCGCTGCCGCTGCTCTGGTCGATGGTCAGCCACTTTTCCTTCACTTCGTTCATCTGGTTGCCGGACTTCCTGATGAACCCGTGGGTACAACTGGCCTTGGCGACTCCTGTGCAGTTCATCATCGGGGCGCAGTTTTACGCAGGGGCCTACAAAGCGCTTCGCAACAAGAGCGCGAACATGGATGTGCTGGTCGCGCTCGGCACCTCGGCTGCCTATTTTTACAGTCTGTACGTGGCGATCTCGTCCATCGGGTCGCACGCCCACATGCTGGAGCTTTACTTTGAAACGAGCGCTGTGCTGATTACCTTGATTTTGCTGGGCAAACTGTTTGAAGCCAAGGCGAAGGGACGCTCTTCGGAAGCAATCCGCAAGCTGATGGGCTTGCAAGCGAAAACAGCCGTAGTCGTCCGCGACGGTGTGGAAATCACGATCCCTGTTGAAGAAGTGCGGCCTGGAGATATCGTGAACGTGAAGCCAGGCGACAAGGTGCCAGTGGATGGCATCGTGCTGGAGGGGCAGTCTGCGGTCGACGAATCCATGCTGACGGGGGAAAGCATCCCGGTAGATAAAGCGGCTGGAGATGCCGTCATCGGAGCCACCTTGAACAAAAACGGTTTTCTGAAGGTAAAAGCGACCAAAGTCGGGAAGGAAACGGCGCTGGCGCAAATCATCAAAGTCGTGGAGGAAGCGCAAGGGACAAAAGCACCGATTCAACGACTCGCAGACAGCATTTCCGGGATTTTCGTTCCGATTGTCGTCGGAATTGCGGTGGTGACTTTTCTCATCTGGTATTTCGCCGTCATTCCCGGCAACTTTGCCGAGGCGCTGGAAAAGGCTATCGCCGTGCTGGTAATCGCTTGCCCGTGCGCACTTGGTCTGGCGACTCCAACCTCGATTATGGCTGGCTCTGGCCGCGCAGCTGAACTGGGCATTTTGTTCAAAGGGGGAGAGCATCTGGAGACGGCGCACCATTTGGATACGATTGTCCTCGACAAGACAGGAACCGTAACCAAAGGAGAGCCAGAGCTGACAGACGTGATTTCGCTTGATTTTGCCGAGCCAGAACTGCTTGCGCTGGTAGGCGCGGCCGAGAAAAACTCCGAGCATCCACTTGCCCAGGCGATCGTTCGCGGGATCGCGGAAAAAGGCATAGCGCTTGGGCAAACCAGCGTGTTTGAAGCGATTCCCGGCTTCGGGATTCGGGCAACCGTCGACAGCAGAGAAGTGCTGGTCGGGACCCGCCGTCTGCTCGAACAGCACCACATATCGTATCAGGCTGTTTCAGACACGATGCTTTCGCTGGAACAAGCGGGTAAAACGGCGATGCTGGCGGTCATCGACGGCAAGCTTGCCGGGTTGATTGCCGTAGCGGATACGATCAAGCCGACTTCGAAGCAAGCAATCGAACGCCTGAAAGCGATGGGGCTGACGGTCATCATGATGACGGGCGACAACCGTCAAACCGCCGAAGCGATTGCTCGCGAGGCAGGAATTGAGCACGTCATCGCCGAAGTCCTGCCCGAAGGCAAGGCTGCCGAGGTGAAAAAGCTTCAGGCAGAGGGCAAGAAAGTGGCTATGGTCGGCGACGGAATCAACGATGCTCCGGCACTGGCTACCGCTGATATCGGCATGGCGATCGGCACGGGAACAGATGTGGCGATGGAAGCGGCCGACATTACCTTGATGCGCGGCGAGCTGACCAGTGTCGCTGACGCCATCGAAATGAGCAAGCGAACCATTCGCAACATCAAGCAAAACCTGTTCTGGGCTTTTGCCTACAACACGCTGGGCATTCCGTTTGCAGCCTTGGGCTTCCTCGCTCCATGGTTAGCCGGAGCCGCGATGGCTTTCAGCTCCGTCTCCGTCGTGCTCAACGCCCTGCGCTTGCAGCGAGTGAAGCTGTAAGCTGCCATCTGCCATCTGTCGTTTACAAACAGCAACAAGCGGCTTTGTCCGCATCATTTATACACATACACTCAAAGGAGAGATTGAGAATGAAAAACGTAACACTGAATGTAGAAGGCATGTCTTGCAACCATTGCGTGAATACCGTGGAAAAAACGTTGAAAGAGCTGGGAGCAGAAGGCAAAGTCAATCTGGCGGCCAAAACAGTAGAGGTTTCCTTCAACGAAAGCACGCTGACGCTGGATGCCATCAAGGAAGCAATCGAAGAACAAGGATACGATGTCGTTTAAATAGCGACTGTCTCTTTGAACACAAAGCCCCTGCCTGAACATTAGTTCGGGTGGGGGTTTTTCGTTTTCCTCTCCACCAGTGCCGTTTGCCCACGAACTTTTCGCTTTTGTAAAGACTTTGTAAATCGTTAACACCTCCTCAACAATCCGGCAGGGGATCGACCGAAAAGGCGCATGGACAGGCGTCTGGCCTTTATCAAACCTTGTCGCCTGCTTTATACGCCCTTCAAAAACGACAGCTACAATGAAATCAAACGAAATCAAACAAGTCGGAAAAGAACAGGAGGAGTGGTCAGATGATGGACTTGCATATGCACACCACCGCTTCTGACGGGAAGCTCACTCCCGCAGAGCTGCTTGCCGAGGCAAGCGAGCGGGGAGTGACTCACCTAGCCATTACAGACCATGATACCGTCGATGGATATCTGCTGGCTCGCGATGAGGCCGAACGTCTCGGTCTGAAGCTCATACCGGGAATCGAATGGAACACGGACGGCCCAGAAGACGAGTTGCATATTTTGGGTTACGGCCTCGATATATCGGATGCCCGGCTCCTGCACGTCATGGACAGGCGCCAACGGGAGCGGATCGAGTGGATCGCCGAAATCGTCGAACGCTGCAATCGTTTAGGTATGGCGATCACCATGGAAGAATGCACAGCCCGGGCAAAAGGCGACGTGCTGGTGCGCACAGATGTGGCAGAAGTTTTGGCAGCACGCGGCTTTTGCTCCACTCCGCAAGCGGCGTTCGAGACGTATTTGCGAAAAGGCTGCCCGGCCTATGTGCCCCGTCCTTCCTTCTCGGCACGCGAAGCGATTGAGCTGACGCATGAAGTAGGCGGCATTGCGATTTTGGCCCATCCGGGTATTTACTCGTTTGAAGTGAAGCTGGATGCGTTGCTTGCCTACGGCATCGATGGCATCGAGGTGTACTATTCGAAGCATTCCGCGCAACAGATGGCATTTTGGGAGCGGCAAGCCAAGGTGAATCACCTGATCCGCTCGGGAGGTAGCGACTTTCACGGGCACGGCTCACGCAACCCTTACCCGGTTGGCAGTGTGCCGATCCCGGCAGAGGTAAAGGAGTGGTGGACATGCTGTATGTTTCATCGACATTGATGTGGTCCTACCCGGTAGAAGCGGCGATTTTGATTGCCAGGCAGTACGGATTTGCCGGGATGGAGGTCTGGGCCGAGCACGTCTGGTTCCACAAAAGCAACCCGCGGGAAATTCAGCAGGCCGCCAAACGCGTCGGCATGAAGCTGACTTTGCATGCGGCTAGCTGGGATTTGAACTTGTGCTCGCTGAATAGCGGCATTCGCAAACAATCGGTGGAGGAAATCAAGCGGTCGTTGGCTCTCGCGGGGGAGATCGGAGCGAAAAGCGTGACGATCCATCCGGGACGAGTGACTTTGACCCACAAAAACCGGGAATGGCACGAAGCGGTGCTCATCGAGAGCCTGAACGAGCTGGCGCAAGAGGCTGTGCGTCTGGGAAGAGTGCTGTCCATCGAGCATATCGAGCCGTTGCCAAAAGAACTGATCGTGACGCCGGGGGATTTGAACAGGCTGCGTGCAGCGCTGAACTATCCGACGGCAGCGACCTTGGATATCGCCCATGTGCCCCTGACCTGTTCTCTGCCGCAGTTTCTCGGAGAACTGGAGGGAGTCGACAAAATCCATGTGAGCGATGCGACAGCAACCAAGCTGCATGTGCCACTCGGAACAGGGGACATTGACCTGCCGACGATTTGGCCGCTCTTGCTTGCGGAAGAGAAGCCGCTGGTTGTAGAAGGCTTCGACGATGCGCGGAATTTGTCCCAACTCAAGCAAAACCTGCTCTTTTTGCAACAAGGCCACAGTGTCTCATTTGGATAGGAGGTTTGTATCATTTTGAACATTCTCGTAGTGAATGATGATGGAATTTTCTCCAGCGGCGTGCTGTGTCTGGCGCAAGCCCTGCAGCCGTTCGGCAATGTATCCATTGTCTGCCCGGATCAGGAACGCAGTGCGATCAGCCATGCGATCACACTGAAATCACCAGTAAAAGCAAACAAAGTCAACTTTTTCGATACTTCCTTGGAAGCGTGGGCTGTCAACGGCACTCCCGCCGACTGCGTCAAAATGGCGATTGAGGTGATTCTCAAAGAAAAGCCGGACGTGATTGTTTCCGGGATCAACCGCGGGCCGAATCTCGGGCGGGACGTGTTTTACTCGGGCACGATCTCGGCTGCGATCGAGGGGGCGATGTACCAGATTCCTTCTGTCGCGATCTCGCTCGCCACGCTGAAGCCGAACCCGAACTTTTCGATCGTGGAGCCGTTGGCCTACGAAGTGTTTGAAACGCTGTTCAGGCACAAGCTCAGCCCGGAAGCGGTACTGAATATCAACTTGCCGTACTTGTCCAAAGAAATGGTAAAAGGCGTAGCGGTGACGCCATTGGCAATGGACGTGCTGCGCTATCAGTACGTCGGACTGAACGACCCGCAAGGCTACCTGTGCTACTGGCTGTCCGATCATTTGAGCGAACTGAACTTTGAGGATGAGGAATCGGATTACTACAAGCTGCGCGATGGTTTCATCACGATTACGCCCCTGCAATTGAACATGACGAACACGGCCATGAAGACGAAGATCGGAAAATGGTTTCAAGGTGCGAAGCAAAGCTCTTAACTCATAAGCCTACTTAATGATCAGGAGGAATAAAAAATGAAACGTGTTCTGTTGCAAAAATGGACTCTTTCTTTGTTCGCGGCCGTATCGGTCTTCGGACTTGCTGCCTGCGGTTCCCAGCCTTCTTCGTCGACCCCATCCCAGCCAGCGCCGCAGTCGACTCCGGCTGCCACAACGGAGCCTGCTGCCCCGAAAGTAGCGGGAACCTTGAGCTTCTACACCTCCCAGCCGGATGCGGATGCAGCTGCTTTGATCGACGCTTTTTCCAAGAAGTATCCTGACGTGAAAGTAGATCTGTTCCGCTCGGGAACGGAGGAAGTCATCAGCCGCTTGCAGGCCGAAGCACAGGCAGGCCAAGTAAAAGCTGACGTGCTGTTGGTCGCGGATGCGCCGACTTTTGTCAGCCTGAAAAAACAAGATTTGCTCATGCCGTACACTTCGCCTGAAGCGGCGGACATTCCGGCGGAGTGGAAAGACGCGGACGGCGCGTACACCGGAACGAAAGTCATGGCGACTGTGCTCGCGGTCAACACCAGCAAGGTAAAAGCTCTCCCGGACAGCTGGAAAGTGCTGACGAGTCCGGAAGCGGCGAACAAAGCGATTATGCCAAGCCCGCTCTACTCAGGCGCAGCGGCTTACAATGTCGGGGTGTTTACGCGCCAGCCTGATTTGGGCTGGGATTACATCAGCGGGCTGAAAACGAATCAAATGACCGTCATTAAAGGAAATGGCGCCGTGCTCAAAAGTGTAGCGGGCGGCGAAAAAGATTACGGCATGGTCGTCGACTATCTGGTTGCCCGCGCCAAAAAAGACGGTTCGCCCGTCGAGATCGTGTATCCAAAAGAAGGCGTGCCTGTCATCACGGAGCCGATCGGCATCATGAAAGCGACCAAAAACCAGGAGGCTGCCAAAGCGTTTGTCGATTTCGTCCTCTCCGAAGAAGGACAAAAGCTCGCCAGCGGCCTGGGCTATACACCGATCCGCAAAGGAGTAGCAGCACCGGAAGGACTGTACGCACAAGATCAAATCAAGGCGCTTTCCGCCAATATTGATGAACTGGAAGCTTCCAGGGAAGCCGACAAAAAGAAATTTGGAGAGATGATGGGTGGCAAGTAACTGGCAGACGGTAGTGAGCGAGAGACAGATGGGGGAGCGGCGCAAGTTCGCCGCCTCCCTGTCCATGGATAAGGCGGCTACCTGGTTCGTGCTGGTGCCGGTCGCCTTCTTTTTTGTCTATCCGTTGTGGAAGCTGATTGTTCTTAGTATCCAGACAGAAGCAGGGCTTGGCTTGCACTACTTTCAGGAGGTGCTTGTCAATGCCCGGACGTGGGATGCAGTCGGTCATACTGTGCTGGCAGCAGGTATTTCCACCGTCATCTCGGTAGTCGTAGGCGTGGCGCTTGCCTGGCTGTGCGCGTATACCGATATACGCTGGAAAGGTGCGATTCACGCGTTTGCCCTTTTGCCGCTGCTCATCCCGTCCTATGTAATGACGCTGGCCTGGACGCAGCTGGCAGGGCCGCAGGGTGTGCTGAACAGGGCTGCGAGCTGGGTGATGGGCAGTCCGGTCGAGCTGTGGAACGTGTACGGGCTGGATGGGATCATCGTCGTGATGGGGCTGACTCATTATCCGCTGGTGTACATGTTGACGCTGTCTGTGCTGTACCGGATTCCGAAAGAGCTGGAGTGGGCGGCGCATTCCTCGGGAGCAAGTGCGCGGGCTGTGTTTGCCAAAGTGACGCTTCCGCTCGCCTTGCCAGGCATTGCGGGAGGCGGACTGCTGGCGTTTATCTCCGGGCTGGACAACTTCGGGATTCCGGCATTTTTGGGTATCCCGGAAAATATCTCTGTACTCAGTACACTGATCTACGAGGAAGTGATCGGATTTGGGCCGAGCGCTTTTGCCAGGGCGGCTGTCCTGTCTGTTTTGCTCGGCGTCATTGCGCTGGCAGGGACAGGGATGCAGTGGGTTTTGCTGCGGAAAAGCCGGGTAGACCAGACCAGTGCCGAGGACAAGTCCATCCGGCGGTCTTTGGGCAAGCACCGTTTGACGGCGGAGGTTTTGGTGGGCGGGTTTTTGCTTGTGACGAGCCTGCTTCCGCTTTTGTCGATGGCCGCAACCGCTTTTGTCAAAGCTTACGGCTTGCCGTTTGTCCCGGAAAATTTGACGTGGAAGCATTTTGCCTTCGTAATGTTCGACCACGCAGGTACGAAGGGAGCCATCGGCAACAGCTTGATGCTTGCCAGCATGACGGGTGTCTTGTGCGTCGTCGCGGGCACGCTGTTCGCCTACTGGCGCATTCATAAGCCGTCTGCGCTTGGCAAAGCGATGGAAGGGGCTGTAGCGCTGCCGTATGCGCTTCCGGGCATGGTGCTCGGACTGGCGATGATTTTGACCTGGATTGAACCGATTCCCGGCTGGCAGCCAGGCATATACGGAACGGTTTGGCTGATTATGATCGCTTATGTGACGCGTTTTCTCATTTTGCAAGTCAAAAGCAGTACGGTTTCGATCATGCAAGTGGGCAAAGAAGTGGAGGAGGCAGCACGGATCAACGGCGGGCGCTTCTGGACGAGATGGCGGCGCATTTTGCTCCCGCTCTACGCGCCGGGCATGGCAACAGGTTTGTTTCTGGTCTTTCTCACCGCTTTTACAGAGCTGACGATTTCGTCGCTCTTGTGGTCATCCGGCTCGGAAACGATCGGTGTCGTCATTTTCAGCTTTGAGCAGGCGGGATCGACAACGTACAGCACGGCCCTCTCGACCTTGATCGTAGGAGCCATCCTGCTGGTGCTCGCGGCGGGCAGTCTGTGGAAACGATACTGGCAACGGAGGATCGAACAATGAACAGTGCGCGGGTAATAGGGGTATCGAAAAAATTCGGGAATGTGACGGCGCTCCACCATCTCGATTTGCAGATCGGCCAAGGCGAGTTTGTCGCTTTGCTCGGTCCGAGCGGCTGCGGCAAAACGACGCTGCTGCGGCTCCTTGCCGGGTTCGAATCCCCGACAAGCGGAGAAATCTGGATCAACAACGAGTGTGTAGCCAGCGCGGCCAAGCGCAAGCCGCCGGAAGAACGGCGGATTGGCATGGTGTTTCAGTCGTTCGCGCTTTGGCCGCATTTGACGGTCTACGAAAACGTGGCGTTTCCTTTGCAGCATCAACAGCAGGTGCCGGAAGCGTACAAGCAAAACCCGAAAGCGCGGGTAGCCCAGATGCTGGAGATGGTCGGTCTGGGCGGTATGGAGGAGCGGTTCCCCAGTCAGCTTTCCGGTGGGCAAAAGCAGCGTGTGGCGCTGGCGCGCGCCATCGTGTTCAATCCGACCTTGTTGCTGATGGACGAACCGTTGAGCAGTCTGGACGCCGAGCTGCGCATGCAGATGCGAAAAGAAATCCAGTTCATTCACCGCGAACTGGGTACGTCGATTGTCTATGTGACGCACGATCAATCCGAGGCACTGGCCATGGCTGATCGCATTGTCGTGATGAAGGGCGGCAGAGTTGAGCAGGCAGGCACTCCGCACGACATTTACTACGCCCCGGAGTCGCCGTTTGTCGCCAAGTTTGTCGGCAGAGCCAACTTTTTAAAAGGGAACTGGGCTGCCGCGAACACCTTTTTGCTGGAAAAACAGGGAGCGTCATCGTTGCCGATCACCGTTTCGCGTGATTTTTCCGCTTTTTTCGATCAGCAAGTATTGCCTGTTCGCCCGGACCAGTTGAAGCTGTCCGTCTGGCATCAAGGCTCGGACGGGATCATGGGCAAGGTCGCTCACGTCCAGTTTCAGGGCCGGGAGCTGATTTACTCGATCCGCGTCGGGGAAGAGGAATGGGAAGTGGTCACCGATATTAGCGAGCGGTTTGCTTACGATGATTCTGTACTGGTGAGCATTTGCGTGTAAGCTGGAAAGCAGGCGAAATAGCTTTCATTTGTGAGCAACCGATAGCTAATGTCAGGATATAAATAAAGAACGATCAAGCATGAGGCAAGCAGGCAGAAGCGAGCATTCACAATAATTGGCAGCAGGCGTATAATCAAATCACATTACCGAATCTGATTCAAACATTTCATACGGCCTAGTTCCGGGGCAACCCGGAAGCGGGGGAACCAATCTTTTGGGGTTAATCCTGAGCAATCAGGAGGGATGAGATAAGTCTTCTCTGCCATCCTACCCGTCAGCTAACCTCGTCGGCCAAAGCAGGGAAGGTTCATGAAGCGATGAAGTCTGGGCAATGATGCGAAAAAAGAGGAGCGGTCCTCTTCGGGCGCGTTTATAGGCCATTTCAGACTTTTTCTTTGGGACCTTTGTTCTTGAGAAAAAGGATGAAATAGGTCTATTTTTTATGGCGATTTTCATGTGTGGCTTTTGTCATACGCGTGCATGTCGATGTGCGAGGATGGCGGGCGGCAAATGAATTTCGGCATAAACCCGGTGCATGAAACCAAAAAACGAACAGCGAAATCAGGAAGACAGCGTACAGGGAGCCTTTTGCACAGGGGCGCCAGGTATTAGGTAAGCCTGCGTTAGTTCTGCAAAAATCGAGCGTACACAAGCGGCAGCGTCTGCAGGTGGTTCGTCCGGTTGGAAGCGGAACTTCGCAGGTTTTTTCATTTGGGAAAACAAGAAAGGGAGGAAAGGCTCATGCCCAAAATGACAGTCAGGCAATTGACGAAAGTGTTTGGCAAGCAGCCGCAGGCAGCGTTAAAGCTGTTGGAGCAAGGATGGACAAAGGAGCAAATTTTTAAAGAGACAGGGCAATCGATCGGTGTGAACCAGATCAGCTTCTCGGTAGCAGAGGGCGAAATTTTCGTCATTATGGGGCTGTCAGGCAGCGGCAAATCTACCTTGATCCGACTTTGCAACCGCCTGATTGAGCCAACCACTGGGAGCGTTCAGATCGATGGCGAAGAACTCATTGGTATGAAGCCGGCTCATTTGCGCGAGGTACGCAGGAGAAAGCTCGGCATGGTTTTTCAAAATTTCGCGCTCTTCCCACAGCGAACGGTACGGGAAAACATCGAATTCGGTTTGGAGATTCAGCAAGTACCGCATGGATTGAGGCAAGAAAAAGCACGCGAAGCGCTTGCGCTCGTCGGGCTTTCCGAGTGGGAAAATGCCTTCCCTGATCAATTGAGCGGCGGAATGAGGCAGAGGGTCGGCCTGGCCCGGGCGCTCGCCAACAATCCCGACATTTTGCTGATGGATGAAGCGTTCAGTGCCCTTGATCCGCTGATTCGAAAAGACATGCAGGATGAGCTGCTAGAGCTTCAGCTAACGATGAAAAAGACTATTTTGTTCATTACTCACGATCTGCATGAGGCATTGCGGCTCGGTGACCGGATCGCCCTGATGAAAGACGGTCGCTTCATCCAGGTCGGGCGTCCCGAAGAAATCATGACCGATCCTGCGGATGAATTCGTGAAAAAATTCGTTGAGGATGCAGACTTGTCCAAAGTGCTGGTGGCAAAACACGTGATGAAAAGGGCAGAAGCGATTACTCCTGACAAAGGTGCGAGGGTGGCCCTCCAGCTCATGATGGACAACGGGGTATCCAGTCTGTACATCGTAGACAAAAAGCGGACATTGCTTGGGCTTGTTACCGCCTATGACGTTTCGCTTGCGATCAATACGGGCGAGTCGCTTGAAACCATGATGAAAAAAGATATCCCCAGCGTGGGGCCAGATGCCCGTCTGAACAGCCTGTTTCCTCTGATGGCAGATTTGCACGTTCCGATTGCTGTCGTGGGTGAGGAGCGGCGTCTGTTGGGCGTCATTGTCAAGGGAGCGGTGCTCGGCGGGCTTGTCGGCAAGGTCAATCCGCAGCAGGGAGCAGAGGTGATGCCTCATGGATTCCGTGCCTAAGTTGCCGATCGGTGAGTGGGTGGAACGAATCGTTGAGGCGCTCGGTCAGCACAAAGGCATTTTGTTCGATCCGATCGCGATCATCATTTCGGGAATGGTCACGTACTTTACCGAGGTTTTGGCTGCGATACCGTCTGTTATTCTCATTTTGCTGTTCGGGGCGCTGGCCTGGGTATTTGGCGGGCGATCTTCGATGTTTTTCACATTGCTTGGGCTGTTTCTCATTGCCAATCTGGGGTACTGGGATGAAACGGTCGAAACGCTCGGCTTGGTTATTGCTTCTGCCCTGTTGTCCATCACTGTAGGGATTCCTGCGGGTATTGCCTGCGCGCGAAGCGATACTTTCACGAAGCTGGTCATGCCGTTGCTAGATTTGATGCAGACGATGCCAGCATTCGTTTACTTGATCCCGGCCATTTTCTTTTTTGGACTGGGCGAAGTACCAGGGGTCATTGCTTCCGTTATCTTTGCGCTGCCGCCGATCGTCCGATTTACGAATCTCGGCATACGTCAGGTTCCGCCGGAGCTTGCAGAAGCAGCGGATGCTTTCGGCTCATCGAGATGGCAAAAGTTGATGAAGGTGCAACTGCCTTTGGCGAAGACGACCATCATGGCGGGAGTCAACCAGTGCATCATGCTTGCGCTTTCGATGGTGGTTATCGCCGCCATGATCGGAGCAAAAGGATTGGGAGCCGATGTTTATCGGGCTGTATCCCAGGTGGATATCGGCAAAGGTTTTGAAGCGGGGTTATCGATCGTGATTATTGCTATCGTTCTGGACCGCATTTCCCAGCATGCCAAACAAAAGGAGAGAAAAGCGTTATGAACAAGTTCACGCGAAAAAATGCACTGACATGGGTGGTGGCTGCGGCTATTATGCTGGCAGGCTGCTCTCAGCAAGGCTCTACACCGACAGGGGCGACGATTGGGCACAATCCGAATCCCGTCCAGGTGCCGAAGAACGCGATTGGGGAAGCAGTGGGATATAAAATCATCGGAATTGACGCTGGTGCCGGCTCGATGGTGAAGACTGAGGAAGTCATGAAGCTGTACGGCCTGGACAACTGGCAGCTCGTAGAAGGATCGGATGCGGCGATGACTGCCGCGCTGACGCGTGCCTACGAACAGAAGCAACCAATTATCATCACGGGTTGGACGCCGCATTGGATGTTCAAAAAACTGGATCTGAAATATTTGCAGGACCCGAAAAACGGCTTTGGCGGAGCTGAACAGATTCATACCATCGTTCGAAAAGGATTGAAGCAGGATCACCCTGCCGCCTATCGGTTTCTGGACGCGTTCCAATGGAAGCCTGCGGACATGGAAGCTGTGATGGTACATATTTTGGACGGGAAAAAACCAGAGGAAGCGGCTGCGGAGTGGGTGAAAAACAACGAAGACAAGGTCGGGAAGTGGGTAGAGGGGCTTGCTCCGGTTCAAAAAGAAAAGCTGACCATCGCTTACGTGGCATGGGACTCGGAAATTGCCAGTTCGCACATAGTGAAGGAAGTGCTGGAGACAAAGCTCGGATATGAGGTGGAATTGAGTCAGGTCCAGGCTGGACCGATGTGGGCAGGCGTAGCCATGGGCGATGTGGACGGGATGGTAGCAGCCTGGCTTCCCTCTACCGATGCGAGCTACCTCAAAAAGTTCGGGGATCAGTTGGAAGACCTTGGCCCCAATCTGGACGGAACCAAAATCGGGTTGGTGGTTCCAGGCTATATGAACATCCAGTCGATTGAGGAGCTCAAATAAACGGGAAGAGGAGGGGCTGGCATGAAAAATTGTCTGGTCATTGGGGTGGGAGAGGCATTCACGTCTTTTGTGCAGACGATCAGAGGAGGCAGTGACTCTCTGTTCTTCCGGAAAAGTCCTGTTGCCTATTCGCTGATCAGGGGAGAGCGTCACTCCTGCACAGAAAAGTTGTCGCCCATTTCTTTCGATGAAAGCTATCTTCATCAAGAGGAGTTGTTAGTCTATCAGTCTGTCTATCTGTTTGTGGACGAATGGCCAGAAGGGCGTGATTTCATTACTTTGTTTCGGCAGTTGGGCACTTGCCGCATTTTCGTTCTGACACAGGAGCAGCAAAATGCGAGTTTATACAAAGGGTTAGGTGCCCATTATGTCATCATCAGCAAGCCAGGGTACAAGGGATATCGATGGCTGGCAGAACAACTCAGCGGTTGATTGGAAAAAGGCTCCGTCAGTAAGCAGGCGGAGCCGCCTTTTCGATGCACAGGTATTCAGTTGAGGAATCAGCCCAGCATTTTTTCGAGGTCCTTGTCCAACACGTAAACCTCGATTCGCTCCCCCATCTTGGTGCTGATGTCGCTATGACTGGACAGCACTTTGCAGCCGGTCAGCTTTTCTACGATTTCTTCTGATTCCTCGCTATACATCTCACGAAGCACCTCGCGCATTTCTTTTACAATGCGACGGCCTTTATCGTGGCTGGAGAGATGTTTTTCTTCAACGGTGAGCACTCCCTTGAAGCGAACGAGGACCATGTCGCCGACGATGTAGGTTTTTGCTTCTTGAGGGCCACGTCCGATCAAGTCGCGTTGAAATTTGATGAAAGTTTCGCTGATTTCAGCTTCCAGCTTTTTTTTGTTAGAGATGGCCAAACGCCATACCTCCCATTATTTATCATTGTGCCTTATATTACTCAGCCGACTTTGGGCTGTCAACACGTCTGAGGAGGGATGATTTTGTGGTAATCGTAACGATTTTTGCCGTGGGGATTTTTTTGTATTTGGTTCACGCCTTATGTCATGTAGAACAATTGTGAATTTCATAGGATAGAAAGGTGAATGGCCGTGAAACAAGTAGAAGAGCATTCGACATTCCACAATAAAATAATCGGAACAGCTTTGTTGGAGAGTGTACGCAAGCTAAACCCGCTGGTTATGAAATCGAATCCTGTACTGTTTGTGGTTGAGATGGGAACTGTGCTAATCCTGCTCATGATCCTTTTCCCCCATTATTTCGGAACAGAGAATCAGATAGGCTGGAACACAGGCGTATTTTTGGTTTTGCTGTTACCGTCCTGTTTGCCAATTTTGCCGAAGCACTGGCAGAAGGGCGGGGAAAAGCGCAGGCAGATACGTTGCGCCGGGCCAAAAGAGATACTGAGGCGAAACGGCTGAAGGCAGACGGGGGCATCCATGTGGTGTCTGCGGAGGAACTGCGAAGAGGGGATCTTGTTCTGGTAGAGACGGGTGACTTCATTCCTGGCGACGGTGAAATTGTCGAGGGGCTGGCTTCGATTGATGAATCAGCGATTACAGGCGAATCTGCACCTGTAATCAAACGGGCGGGAAGTGATCAGTCGTCCGTGACTGGCGGTACGCGGGTCACGAGTGATTCTATCTTGATCAAAATAACCACGAACCCGGGCGATTCTTTTTTGGACAGGATGATTGCCTTGATCGAAGGCGCCAAACGGCAAAAGGCCCCAAACGAAATCGCCCTGAATACGGTATTGATCGTATTTACGCTTATTTTTCTCATCGTCGTAGTCACACTGGTGCCAATCGCCGCCTATGCGGGCATTCATCTCAATATTTCTGTCCTGGTCGTACTGTTAGTTTGTTTGATTCCGACGACGATTGGCGGTCTTTTGTCTGCGATCGGAATCGCAGGCATGGATCGGGTTACCCGCTTCGGTGTCATTGCGATGTCAGGCAAGGCAGTAGAGGCGGCTGGTGACGTCAATACGATTATTTTGGACAAAACAGGCACGATCACGTACGGCAATCGGCTGGCGGCGCAGTTTGTTCCAGTCGCAGGAGCAGAGGAGAAGGAGTTGATAGAGGTAGCGGTACTTACCTCTCTGTTTGACGATACGCCAGAAGGCAGCTCGATCCTCATGCTCGCCAAGCAAAAGCATGTCGTTTGCGACGTGAAGGCATACGAAGGCCAGGTCGTACCGTTTACCGCAGAAGAACGGATGAGCGGGCTGAATTACAGAGGGGTTCAATATCGGAAGGGAGCGGTTCGCGCCATATGTGACTACGTGGGCGAGCGGCAAGGAACAATCCCGAAAGACCTGAAGGAACGAAGCGCCCAAATCTCCCGCTATGTACAGTGCAAAAGAGAAGGGACGAAATCGATACATTGTGTACTCCTTTACGATGAGCAATCATGCATCAGAATGTCTTGCGATGGAACAGGAACTTCACAAAGCTTTGGAGAGGGGGGAATTTCATCTGCAATACCAGCCGCAAATCGATTGCCAGACAGGAAAAATAGTCGGAGTCGAGGCGCTGCTGAGGTGGCAGCATCCCGTATGGGGGCTGGTTTCCCCGGCAGACTTCATTCCACTGGCAGAAGAGACGGGACTTATTGTACCGATTGGCGAGTGGGCGCTGCGAACAGCCTGTAACCAAGCCAAGCTCTGGGAGCAGGCAGGATATGACCCGTTGCGAGTTGCCGTCAACTTGTCTGCCCGTCAGTTTCAACAAGAGAATCTGGTACAGATGATTCAGCAAGTTCTTCAGGAGACGGACATGCAGCCCGAGCTTCTGGAGCTAGAGATTACAGAAAGCGCCGTCATGAAAAATCCGGATGCGGTGATCGGTGTTCTGCATGAGTTAAAGCGATTGGGGATGAAGCTGTCGATTGACGACTTTGGCACCGGATACTCTTCGCTTAGCTACTTGCGCGATTTTCCCATAGATCGTCTGAAAATTGATCGCTCCTTCGTAAGTGCTATTACGGAAAAGGACGATGCCGTGATTGCCCAGTCGATCATTGCCATGGCCCATAATCTGCACCTCAGCGTTTTGGCTGAAGGGGTGGAAAACGAGCTTCAGTTTGCTTTTTTGCGTGAACAGAAGTGTGATGAAATGCAAGGATACCTTTACAGCAAGCCTTTGTCGGCAGAAGAAATAAAGCAATGGCTGCAAAAAATCGGACAGGGCATTTCCGAACGCGGTCCATGCGTTGCGAGAAAACGCGAGATAATCGACGAAATATCTTGCGCGGCTGAGTCCTGACAGGATTAAATCGCTTACATCGATAAAGACTGCACAAATCGTGCTAAAAAGCGAGAAACAAGACATTAACAACCGATTATGCCAGACGTATAATGAGACTCGTAACCAACAATTGCAAATCTGGCCAAATCCCGAGGCACTCGGGAACGGAGGACCCAATTTTGTAGGGGTTAATTCCACGATTCGTGGAAGGGATGAGTAACTCTTTCGCCATCCTACCCGTCAGCTAACTTCGTCGGCTAAAGCGAGGGAGGTCTAAAGACCGCCTGTTTGAGGAGGCTTTTTTTGTTGTCCTTTGGGATGAGCAAAGAAGCTTGCTCGAAACGAAAGATGCAGGTCTTTTCGTTTTGCCCAAAAAATGAATACACGTTTTTCGGAAAAAGGAAACGGGAGACAAAACGCAAAGAAGGCACATTCAAGTCGGCTGGGCGTTCGGTAGACCAATGAGTACTTTTTCTCCGAAGAAGTGATCGTCTTTCATACCGCTAAAGTGCGCGCGGGGCTTGCCCTGTCTGTTGAGCTTTGCTGGTCCATTGTGGCGATCTTTTCGGGGAATGAGTAAGCATTGGTCTATTTTTTTGCTTCCATGGCAGGTTTTTTCAGGGGAGAAAGCTTGTACCAGGAAGTGAGCGAAAGAGGCGAACCGGCACGACTTTGTTCAAGGTAGATGGAGGTGGGCGCCTGAAGGAAGCTGGCGCGACAAAAACGGCAAACTGCAAGCGGAAAAAGGAGGGACTTTTCATGGACTTAGTTGCCATACTGCTCTTGGCAATCTCGTTTGTTACATTTTTTGCCCTGATCAAGTTTTGTGATGCGGTAGTAAAAGAACAGGGAGGAAAAGAAAAATGATCTTGCTGCTGTTGATTGTGGCCGGACTGGCGATCTACCTGGGCCACGCACTGATCTATCCGGAAAAGTATTAAGGATTGGTCGAGCGATTCATTTCATAGAGGAAGTAGGAGGAATTGTCCGTGGACTTTATACAAATATCGGTGGTTTTGGTGGTGCTGCTCTTGTTGGCGATTCCGACGGGACGCTATCTGGCGCGGGCCTTTTCCCTGGAAAATACGCGATTGGACCGCGCTTTTGGCGGGGTGGAAAAAGTCATTTACAAATGGTCTGGCATTCGCATCGCAGACATGACCTGGAAGCAGTACGCGACGGCGGTTTTGGTCAGCAATATCACGATGGTTGCGATTGCTTATCTGCTCTTGCGCTTGCAAGGGATGCTGCCGGGGAATCCGAGCGGTGTGGCGGCGATGGACCCGTTGCTGTCGTTCAATACGGCGGTAAGCTTTTTGACGAATACCAATCTCCAGCATTACAGCGGAGAAAGCGGTTTGTCCTATCTGTCGCAGATGATGGTGATTATCTACCTGATGTTTACGACACCTGCTACGGGGATTGCGGTCGTCATGGCATTCATGCGCGGATTGACCGGACAGCGCAGCATCGGAAACTACTATGTCGACCTGGTGCGGGCGCATACGCGTGTGCTGCTTCCCTTGGCAGTAGTCGTGACACTTCTTCTGGTGGCGCAAGGCGTGCCGCAGACGATGGAACCGACAGCGACGGCGACTACATTGAGCGGGGCTGAACAGCAAATCGCACGAGGTCCGGTAGCTTCGCTTGTGTCGATCAAGCATTTGGGAACGAACGGCGGCGGGTTCTTTGGGGTCAACTCTGCGCATCCGTTTGAGAATCCGACTCCTTTGACGAACGTGCTGGAGATTTTGTCGATGTTCCTCATTCCGGCGTCTCTGCCTTTTGCCTTCGGTTTCATGACGAAGAGCCGCAAGCAAGGCTGGATCATTTTTGGCGCCATGAGTTTGATGTTTCTCGTGTTCCTCGGGATTGCCTACGGAAGCGAGATCAATGGCAACCCGGCGCTTGAACGTGCAGGTTTGTCACAGGCCGTGGGCAGCATGGAAGGAAAAGAAGTGCGTTTCGGCATTGCGCAGAGCGCCCTGTTTACAGCGGTGACGACTGCGGCGACGACCGGAACGGTCAACAACATGCACGACACGCTGACGCCGCTGGGCGGACTGGTGCCGCTCGGGGAAATGATGCTGAACTGCGTATTCGGCGGAGATGGCGTCGGTACGGTAAACATTTTGATGTATGCGATTTTGGCTGTGTTTATCGCGGGCTTGATGGTCGGACGGACGCCCGAGTTTCTCGGACGAAAAATCGAAGGGAAAGAGATGAAGCTGATCGCGATTGCGATTCTCGCCCACCCGCTGATCATTTTGGCTCCGACCGCGATTGCGCTGGCCTCGGAAATGGGCACAGCCGGAATCTCCAATCCGGGCTTCCACGGCATCTCGCAAGTTTTGTACGAATTTACGTCCTCGGCAGCCAACAACGGCTCTGGCTTTGAAGGACTGGGCGACAATACGCCTTTCTGGAACATTTCGACTGGGCTGGTCATGCTGTTTGGCCGATACGTGTCGATCATCGCGATGCTGGCGGTAGCCGGTTCGTTGCTCGCGAAAACGCCTGTACCTGAAACGATGGGTACGCTTCGCACAGACAATGGTGTGTTTCTGGTCATTTTGATCGCGACGGTCGTGATCGTGGGTGCGCTGACGTTCTTGCCGGTACTGGCACTTGGCCCGGTAGCCGAGTGGTTGACCATCCGATAATTCAAAAGGCAAAGGAGATATTTCCAATGAGCAGAACGCGCACGGTTGCGTTTCCAAAAGATTTGTACCAGCGTGCCTTTGTCGAGGCGCTGAAAAAACTGGACCCGCGGGTCATGATCAAAAACCCGGTCATGTTTGTGGTCGAAGTCGGATTTGTCGTGACCCTGCTTTTGACGATCTTGCCCGATCTGTTCGGGGGAGCCTCTGATCGCGGATACAACGGGATCGTCAGCCTGATCCTGTTTGTGACCATTCTGTTCGCCAACTTCGCCGAGGCATTGGCAGAAGGGCGCGGAAAAGCACAGGCTGAGAGTCTGAAAAAAACGAAGCAGGATACAAAAGCGAGAAAGCTCGCCAAAGATGGCTCGATCCAAATGGTCAGCTCGACGGAACTGCGCAAAGGCGATCTGGTTATCGTCGAAGCGGGCGAGCTGATTCCGAGTGACGGGGAGATTGTCGAAGGTGTCGCCTCCGTGGATGAGTCGGCGATTACGGGTGAATCCGCGCCTGTCATTAAAGAAGCGGGTGGCGATTTCAGCTCCGTTACAGGCGGTACGCGTGTAGTGAGCGACCGGATTCGCGTCCGTGTGACGACTGATCCTGGCGAGTCGTTCCTCGACCGGATGATTTCTTTGGTCGAAGGTGCCAAACGGCAAAAAACTCCGAACGAAATTGCGCTCAATACGTTGCTGGTCAGCTTGACGTTGATTTTCCTGATCGTCTGCACGACTTTGCAGCCGATCGCAAGCTACGTCAATGCCGCCATTCCGATTGCTACGCTCGTGGCTTTGCTCGTCTGCCTGATTCCGACGACGATTGGCGGTTTGCTTTCCGCCATCGGGATTGCCGGGATGGACCGGGTTACGCAGTTCAACGTCATTGCGATGTCGGGGAAAGCGGTGGAAGCTTCGGGCGACATCAACACGATTATTTTGGACAAAACGGGCACGATCACCCACGGAAACCGCATGGCAGCGGAATTTGTGCCAGTGGGCAACAGCAAGGCAGACGCTTTGAACAGGGCGGCAGCACAAAGCTCCATACTCGATGAAACACCGGAAGGCCGCTCGATTGTGGAACTGGCGAAAAAGCAAGGTCTTGCAGCAAGCGAGCTGGAACTGCCGGGCGCAGAGGGCGTGGAATTTAGAGCCGAGACGCGCATGAGCGGCACGAATTTGGCAAACGGCACGCAAATTCGCAAAGGTGCAGTAGACGCGATCAAAACGTACGTCAAGGAATTGGGAGGCCGTATCCCGGCAGACCTCGACGAAAAGGCAAACCGGATCGCAACCGCAGGCGGAACGCCGCTGGCAGTGGTGGAGGGAAATGTCATTCTCGGGCTGATTTATTTGAAGGATACCGTCAAACCGGGGATGAGAGAGCGCTTTGAAGAACTGCGACGCATGGGGATTCGCACGGTGATGTGCACGGGGGATAATCCGCTCACAGCAGCGACGATTGCCCGCGAGGCAGGGGTAGACGATTTTGTGGCGGAAGCGAAGCCGGAGGACAAGATTGCCTTGATCCGCAAAGAACAGGCAGCGGGCAAACTGGTCGCGATGACAGGCGATGGCACGAATGATGCGCCAGCGCTCGCCCAGGCGGATGTCGGTCTGGCGATGAACAGCGGGACGGTTGCGGCGAAGGAAGCGGCCAACATGGTCGACCTCGATTCCGACCCGACGAAAATTATTGAGGTAGTGGCGATCGGCAAGCAGCTTTTGATGACGCGCGGCGCACTGACGACTTTCAGTATCGCAAACGACGTGGCGAAGTATTTTGCGATCATTCCGGCGATGTTCATGCTGGCGATCCCGCAAATGAACGCCCTCAACATCATGGGCTTGGCTACGCCGCAGAGCGCCATTTTGTCCGCGCTGATCTTCAACGCGATCATCATTCCGATCTTGATTCCGCTGGCGATGAAAGGCGTAAAATACTCGCCGATGAGCGCGACCAAGCTGCTCAGCCGCAATCTGGTGATCTATGGTTTGGGCGGCATTCTGGTGCCTTTTGTCGGCATCAAGCTGATTGACCTGGTGCTGGTCGGATTGAATCTCGTATAGGCGAAACCGCCACAATCGAAACAGGAAAGCAAAGGTGAATATCCATGATTTTGAAAAACCTCCGATTGTCTGTCGTTTTACTGCTCATATGCGGACTGATTTACCCGCTTGCGATGACAGGGGTGGCGCAGGTCGTCATGCCGACGCAGGCGAGCGGCAGTCTGATTGCCGATGCGAACGGCAAAGTAGTCGGCTCCGAGCTGATCGGGCAAACGTTCACCGATCCGCAATATTTCTGGGGCCGCATCTCGTCTATCGACAACAATGCAGCAGGCTCTGGCTCGAACAACTACGCGCCATCCAACCCGGCACTGACCGAGCGCGTGCAAAAAGACATCGCTGCTTTCCTGGCTGCCAACCCGGGCGTCGCGCAAGCAGATATCCCGGCCGATTTGCTGACCAACTCCGGTTCGGGCCTTGATCCGCACATCTCGCCAAAAGCGGCAGCCATTCAGGTGCAGCGCGTTGCGAAGGCGCGCAATCTCGATCCGGCAAAAGTTCAGGCTTTGGTTGCGGAAAACACGGAAGGAAGAAGCATGGGAGTATTTGGAGAACCGCGAGTCAACGTACTGAAGCTGAATCTGGCTTTGGATCAGCTGAAATAAACAGGAGGGCTGCGAGATGGTCGAGCAGTTTCGCCGAAAGACCCCGGAAGAAATCTTGCAGTCCATCTCCAGAATGCACCGGGGCAGGCTGAAAATCATTCTGGGGGCAGTGAGCGGCTCAGGGAAAACGTATCATCTGCTGATGGAAGGGCAGAGTCTCCGAAAAAAAGGAATCGACGTAGTCATCGCCGCTTCCGGTGCGGCCGCATCGCCGAAGCTTGCTCCCAAGCGGGAAGGTCTGGAGGAAATCCCTTCCCTTCTCTGGCATGCGCAAGGCGAGGCGAAGCATGACCTGGATGTCGGCAAAATTTTGGAGCGAGATCCCGAAGTCGTGCTGGTGGACGGGCTGGCTCACCGGAACCGTCCGGATGCGCCACGCCCGACCCGGCTCGATGACGTTCGTTATTTGCTCGACCACAATATCAGCGTGATTGGGACCGTCAACATTTACGAATTGGCGGGAATGAAAGAGATGGCGGAACGACTGACCCGCGCACAGGTGCACATCGATCAGTGCGTGCCGGAAGAGACGCTGGCTCTTGCCGACGAGGTAAAGCTACTGGACGTGACGCCGGAAGCGATCCTGAAACGGTTGCAGGAAGAGGATGGTGCTGCTTCGATGCGCAGCAACCATCCCTTGCTGCGCAGAGACAATCTGCATGTGCTGCGCGAGCTGGCGCTGCGGTTCGTAGCCACAGGCGTGAACGAAGATTTGGAGGAGTACCGCGAGAAGCACGGCATGGTGGGAGCATCCGGGGCAACCGAGCGCATTTTGGTATCGGCCCAGTATCATTGGAACGGCTCCATCCTGGTGCGGCGCGGACAACAGGTTGCCAAGCGGCTCGGCGGAGAGCTGTTGGTCGTCTGCTTTCGTCCGGCCTCCAAAAAGCTGGGCAAAGAAGAAGCGACTTTTCGCAGAGCGATTGCAAAGCTGGTTGACAAGGTAGGCGGTACGTTTGAGGAAACGCCTTTGCAGCGGGAAAAGGACGTGGCAAGCGAGCTGGTCGCCTACGCGATGGCGCGCAATGTAACCCGGATCGTCATGGGGCAGTCGAAGCGAACCCGCTGGGAAGAAATTTGGCACGGCTCGATCGTCCATAAAATTCTCCGGAAAACGAAAAATATCGATATTTTAATTGTCGCCGACCGCTCAGAGCGCGACGGGGAGCGAGTGATGCCAGCCAAGCGCCACACTACGGAAACAATCAATCCGTATCGCCGCCTGTCGCAGGAAGAAATGGAGCAGGAGATCGGAAAAATCAGGCGTGGAGCGTTAAAGGTATACGTCGGGGCAGCGCCTGGCGTGGGCAAAACTTACACGATGCTGCGGGAAGGAAACGAGCTGGCCGAAAATGGCATCGATGTAGTGATCGGCCTGCTGGAAACGCACGGGCGAAAAGAAACGATCGAGCAGGTCGGCGGACTGCCCCTGATTCCGCGCAAGCGCATCCCGTACAAAAACGTGACCTTGACGGAGATGGACACGGACGAAATCATTCGGCGCAATCCCGAGGTCGTCCTGGTCGACGAGCTGGCGCATACGAATGTGCCCGGGAGCGAGCGCGAAAAAAGGTATCAAGATGTGGAGAAGCTGCTTGCAGCAGGTATTTCCGTGATTTCCACGATGAATATTCAGCATCTGGAAAGTCTGAATGACAGCGTCGAACAAATTACGGGAGTACGTGTGCGGGAAACAGTGCCCGACCATATTTTGCATCAGGCGGACGAGGTTGAGCTGATTGATATTTCCCCGAAAGCGCTGCGGCAACGAATGCGCGAGGGAAACATTTACGCGCTGGAAAAGGTGGAGCAGTCTCTGGCGAATTTTTTCCGGACGGGCAATTTGATAGCGCTGCGGGAATTGGCTTTGCGCGAAGTGGCAGACGACGTTGACGAGCGGCTGGAGGCGTGGGAGCGGCGGACGCTCAGGGGGCCGTGGCGACAACAGGAGGTCATTTTTGTTTGCGTCAATTTGCGTTCCGACAGTGAGCGGCTGATTCGCAGGGGCTTTCGTCTTGCCTATCGGCTCAAGGCCGTTTGGCATGTGGCGTACGTCAAGGATCACGAGCCGCTTACCGAAGAGGAAGAGGCGCAACTGGCAAAGCTGCGCGCGTTGACCAAGCGGCTGGGAGGTCGCTTTGAACAATACGAAGCAGCGGGAAGGCGCAAAGTTTTTACCCAGTTGATCAAGCAGATGAACGAAAAAGGCACGACACAGGTCATTATCGGACAATCGGCGCGGACGAGGTGGAAGGAAATACGCGAAGGCTCGGTCGTCCAGCGATTGCTGCGCGAGGCTCGGCACATGGACGTCCTCGTCGTAGCCGATCAGATGCCGGATATGAGGTAAAGGGAGGATCACAATGGGCACAGAAAAAGCAGGGCAATGGGCGAAAAGCCTGGCAGACGCCTACAGCCGTTTGGAGTGCCTGATCAATGAGTGCGCCGGACAGGACCAGAAGAGCCAGCCGGAGCCGAGTACAGAAGCATTGCTGTTTTTAGAACTGATACGAATTTACGTCGAGGAAGAAGAAATCCGGGTGAGGCAAAAGCTGAAGCGCAAATCGTCCCAGCGAATCTCCCGCGTCATGCACGAGCGGATGGGGGCGTTTCTGGCAGAGCGGATTGCAGGGATTTCTTTTCAAGTGATGGACGGCCTGCTGTTTTTGCAAGTGCAGGAACAGACGGTCGCGGCGATCAAATGCATTCCCGACTTGGGCAGCTACGATACTCCGTCGTGGAATGCGACGATTGCCCGGTTTGCCAAACAGTATGAAAAGCGTTACAAGCTGGCGCCTGGCAAGCTTTTGTTTGTGGTGTGCTCTCTCGCCAAAAGTCTGGATGCCCAACACGCCAAGGCTTTGACCGGAATCGACGTCTGGTGCGGTTCGGCCCTTACTGCGCCAGTGTACCGGGAAGCTTTGCAAACGTACGTCAGCAAATGTGTAGAAGCGATGGATGCCGTACCGAATCCGCGAGGGCAAGTGTATTTTTTGAGTCCGGGCGCCCATCCGAACACGCTTGCCTGCCAATTGTTGCGCGGCGAGCCTGCTGTCATGCCTGATGGCTGGCTGAAACCTTCTGTCAACGAACTAATGCAGTTCGTCCAATCGAGGTGCTATACTGATGGTGATTTCCAATAAATGAGGTACTGGAGGAGCTGTCTATTAACGTAAAAGTGGCTGGTATCCCGCATTTCACGGGAGCGTATGTGTCTGGAACGGAGCTGGCCCCGGACGCACTGAGAAAAGCGGGGCTCATCGAGCAATTGCAGCAAGCTGGCTTGACAGTGGCGGATAGCGGCGATTTGAGGCTACCTGATTATTTGCCTCGTCACAATATTCCGCCTGTTCGCAATTGGCCTGCGCCGTGCATGCTGTGGGACGTGCTTGGGAAAGAAGCGCAGGCGTGGTTTGCAAGCGACGACGAGATCGTCCTGATGCTTGGCGGCGACTGTAGCCTGATCGTCGGGACGGCTTTGGCCCACCAGGCGCGTCACCAAGAAAAGGCGTACTTGTTGGTCATCGACGGGCATTTGGACGCGGTAGTGCCTTCTGCTTCGCGCTGCATTGGAGCGGCAGGGATGGGACTGTGGTTTTTGCTGCAAGATCAGGGGCAATGGATTGAACGCAGCGGTTGGCGTGCAGAGCGAATCCGGTTGGCGGGCTGTCAGCAACCGCCTGCGGAAACGTACGGAGTGGAGATCACGTTGCTGGAGCAGCTCAAAAGGGCAGGCGTACACGAATCCATCACCCGGATCATGCAGGAGATTCCGCCAGATGCCCGCATACTCGTTCATTTTGACGTGGATGTGATGAACAAGGAAGCGATGGCTGCGGCCTATTCGCCAAGCGAGATCGGGCTTTCCCTGGAGGAAGCGGAGATGCTGCTTGCGACTGTAGTCAGCGATCGGCGCGTCACGGGACTGGAAGTGACGGAGTTTTCCGCTCTCAGGGATACGGAAGGGAAATACGCCGCCAACTTGGCGCAATTGCTCGCTCGCGCATTGGCTACTCGCGCTACGGGGGCACGCAACGACATTTCTGGATAAAGAACCTGGATAACATGGCGTTGGAATTAAAACTTCAGAACCGCCAGCTATTAAAGTCATTTATTCTCTAAAGAACATAATGAGTAGATTTTTTTGTGAAGATGGTTGTAAATGTTGCCCTTAATTTCTCCTTGTTATATGACGAGACAAAAAATCTATTGTCTCTACTACAATTAAGGAGGAATTACTTATGGCGACAGGAGATTGTACTTTGTATGGGGTTCATAAGATGTACATGGTGTCGAGGGCTATCATCAAGAACAAATACACTGGAAATACCATCAATTCACATTGGAGTTATTACAAGTGTAGATGTGGCGATTTATTTGCGTGTAGCGGTGCTCCACAGCTCGGCGAGCCTATTTTGGATTATTTAACAAATCATTATATGAACGGTGCCGGACAGAGCGGGATTATTACGATCCATGTTGACCCGTCTGACATCAACAATACATCCAAAAGAACCCTTCCAGGATTTGATTTCATTCCTTAATCACACAAGCAAATCAATGAAAAGAGAAGCACTCTGATCGAATCAGTAGTGCTTCTCTTTTTCGTAACCGTATGTTTTCTTTACCCAGCTCAGCTTTTAAATTGATTGGTTCTGACATCATCCCAATAGTAATCAATCTTAAAAGTTTTATCGTCGGGCACTAAGGTTACTCGGCCTGCTTGGTGTTTGGTTTCACTTTTCAATGAATCTTTAAATAAAATGGTATAACTAATATTAATCGCTCCTGAAGCCTCATCCCTCTCGAAATCGGTAACTTTTACGTCTTCTACAGTTAAAAAAATATCATTATATGCTAAGTAAGCAGCGACAAAACCGATGTTCAACTTGAGCAAGCTTTCCGGTTCTTCCTTCTTAGTTAAATAAGGCTTGGCTTTATCCTGAATGACTGGTATATAGGCGGTAAAGTCGCCAGGTGTTTTGACATAGTCCTCTTTTTTAACCTCGTAAAGGATTTTACTATATTCAAGTATTAGTTTCTGTGACTGCGCTTTTAGTTCTTCTTCTGGATTGTTAGAAGAACATGCAGTTAAACTAAACAGGAACAAAAGCGCTGTAAGTATCATTTTCAAATGGAAACAACCCCCTTTTAAGTAAATTTATTCATAAAAAGATTGTATCATATTGCTGTCTGTATGGAAAATTTGGAATACGATAACGAAAGAGAACTTTTTCTGCTACACTATAAATATAAGTAATTGCTTATATTTGGAGGAGAAGCCGATGTTCAAAAAGCTGATGGCAAAATTCGGTGTAGGAGCAGCAACTGTTGATTTGCAACTAGACGCACCTGGATTCCGACTGGGGGAAAAGGTGACAGGCGTCGTGCGGATTGAGGGCGGCAACGTAGAGCAGCGCATTTCCGAGCTGAGCGCTGTCCTGCTCATGAGAGTGAATGTGCGTGGGCAAGAAGTAACCAGACAAGTGCAGGTTTACCCGATCAGCCGCCAGTTTACGGTACAGCCGAAGCCGTTTGTGCAAGAGATCCCTTTTTCCTTTGTCATGCCGGATGGACTGGCTATCTCTACTCCAGCCGTTCAATTTGCATTGCAAACCAAGCTGGATGTAGAAATGGCGCTCGATCCGACTGATTTTGACCGTCTGGAAATTTTGCCGCCAGAACGGGTGGAGCGCGTGTTGCGTGCTTTTGATCGCGCAAATCTGCGGCAAAAAGCCGATTCCGGCAAGCTGACGCCGTACGGGCAGGAGTTCGCCTTTTTCCCGGCAGTCGATCTCGGAATCCCGCTCAAAGAACTGGAAGTGATCTTCTTCTCGACTCCTGACGAACTGCGCATGCTTGCGGAGCTTGATCTGGCTAGTGGCTTTCTGCGCCGCGAAAAGGAGTACAAGGCAGAAATCGTGGTGCCAAACGAATTGCTTGCCGCTGGACAAGAGGAAGAGTTGTCCCGCTATTTGCTGGCGAAGATTCGCGATTACGCCAACAACCCGCAAGCCATCCCGTACGTGCAGCTGTCTGCCTACCAACAGGGCCATTACGGTCACCACGGCCATCGCGGCAGCGGCATGGGCGGCATGATCGGAGGCATGGCAGCCGGGCTTCTCGGGGGCATGCTGCTTGGCGAGCTGATGTCGCCAGACGAGGAAATGGCTTCCGACGATGCACAAGAGGAGCATGGCAGCGAAGAGGAAGAAGCAGATTTTGACTTTGGCGGTTTTGACGACGAACTGTAAAAACGTACCTATTCCCATACAGGAAAAAGAGCCGTCGCTTGCTGGAAGACAGCGGGCGGCGGCTTTTGTTGTGCCAAACGTTCATGACCGTCTTGCCTGGAAAAAAGGAGCGACCGTGGCCGATCGACTCCTTTTTCGCCAGTCATGATTTCTAAGAATAGGTCCAAGCTGCTGACGGGAAAAGGCGTAGGGAGACTTCTCGTCTTTCAGCCACATGTTGCCTTTGACGATCAAAATGTACACAGCGACGGCAAAGTACAGCGTTCCGACGATCCAGTCCAGTACCGTAGCCATGTTGTTGGCGACGATGTGCTGGATGTACCAGCCGCCGACCGGAATATGGAAGACGATGACGGCGAACAAGCCCGGATTGTACAAGGTGCCCGCTTTCCGATTCGCAAAAATGCCGTGCCAGACAAACTGGAAAAATCCCATGAAAATCGGCCCGAGCGCCAACCATACGACGGTGGGGAAAAAGACAGGAACGAGATAGAAAAGATAGGCGATGACGAGGTTGATCACCATGGCCGACTGTCGATTCAGCGGATAGCGCTCCGGATGCTTGCTGGGAAAAATCAGTCCGTTGAACAGTCCGGGAAAATAGCCAGGCCAACGATATTCTTCAAACTGGTGCACGAGGATCGCGATGAAGCTCAACCAAAGAATTTGCTCAATCTCCGGGATGTCCGCCCACCCCGCCAGCAAATAAACTCCCACGATTGCTGCCACGAGTAGTCCGAGATCTTGCCAATACGAGCGCAGAAAGTTCATACTCTTTCACTCCTATTTTGCATTTTCATGAAAATAGCGTGCAAACAACAAGTCCATTTGCTGTTCGACGGAGCCGACCTCGATGCCAGCGCCTGTCGACAGCGTCGATTTCAGCAGAGCCGGAAGGAAAATCGCTCCAAACAATTGCATGATCATCATTTGCAAAAGCTCCTGATCGGCTTCCCCGGTCAGTTCCTGGAGCACAGAGCGCACCTTGACGAACCCGATGCTGCGCAAAAACTGTCCGTATTGGTATTGCGAGGTAAAAACGGCCCCGCCGATGGCGAAAATCCGCGCAACCAGCTCGGGGTATTGCGAAATGACAGAGACGTAGCTGGTCAAAAATTGTCTGAGCCGCGCTTTTGGGGCGACTGTCAAATCGTCGAGCACATCAAAGGTGTCTTGAAAGCTGCCGAGAAAACTGCTGAGAGCTTCGTTGATCAGGCGATCCTTGGACCCGAAATAATAGTTGACCAGTGCGACATTCGTTCCCGAATCTGCTGCGATTTTGCGCACCGTGACGCTCTCGAATCCTTCCGACTTGATCAACTCCAGGGTAGTCTGCAAAATTTTTGCTTTCGTGTCACTGTTTTTATCCATTTTTGGCCGGACAACCTCCTTCTGGTGGGGAAGTTCAGAACAACGTTTTAAGCGATGTTTTAAACGTTGTTTAATTGAAGGATAGCAGCTTTTCTTTTATTTGGCAACAAGTCTTTTGGCCCGGATAAAAAAGCCAAGAAGGGACTGACTGGTGCAAACATGCCCTGCCTGTTTGTTGGCACAACACTCCTCTTTCTCGCGTATACCTAATAGGCAATGGGAAAGAGGTGACCACATATGAGCGGATGGCTCGCACTCCTGCTCGTTTCCCTGGCCATCAGCATGGACAGTGTCAGCGTAGGATTGACGTATGGCTTGCGCAACATGAAAATGCCCTTTTTGTCGCTGGTCGTCATTTCAGGATGTTCCTTTGCCGTTGTGTATGGTGTCATGCTTGTAGGGTCTTCCCTGACCAATTGGCTGACGCCTGAGATTGGCAAACATATTGGTGCGGCAGTGCTAATCCTGATGGGGTTGTTTACTCTTTGGCGACTTTTCTTTTCCAGGCAAGAAGGGGAGAAGGGACCAGAGCAAGCCCAGCCATGTTTGCTGACAGCTCAGGCCGGGGGATCGACAGCTGCGGGTGAAGTGTCCGTTGTACCACAAGCGGCAAATCAGGTAGAACTGGATCGCACAGTCTTGACCCAATTTCGGATTTTCGGCGTGATGATTCAAATTTTGAAAGACCCCTCCAAAGCAGATGCGGACCGTTCGGGGCACATCATGGGCTGGGAGGCGGTCATGCTTGGGCTGGCGCTCTCGCTGGATGCATTTGGCGCGGGAATCAGTCTTACGTTTTTAGGATACTCTCCACTCGTCGTCGCGCTCTGTATCGCCATCATGAGCGGACTGCTGCTTGTCGTCGGGCTGGCGATGGGACGACGCGCAGGAAAAGCCAGATGGCTTACACGACTGACATGGCTTCCGCCGATTTTGCTCATTTGCATCGGGTTGGTCAAAAGCTTGAAATAATATCTCTCCACATGAAGACCCGTCCACGGAAAAGGACGGGTTGTTTTATTTTCTGGCTCGTCTGCATACACATGAGAAGGAGTGAGAAGTGGATGGAGGAGATGTAGGTGGATACACAGCCAATTCGAAAATGGTACACGCTGGCGGCGGCCGACGTGACCGAAGCCCTTCATAGCGATGCGGCGCAGGGATTGACTCAGCAGGAGGCAGAGCGGAGACTGGCCAAGCAAGGTGCCAACCAGTTGGCTGAAAACAAACGCAAGCCTCTCTACTCGGTCTTTCTCGACCAGTTCAAAGATTTTATGGTACTCATCCTGTTCATCGCCACGCTGATTTCTTACTTCCTCGGAGAGTATCTGGATGCGATTACGATTATCGCGATCATCATCATTAACGGAATACTCGGGTTCATTCAGGAGGCAAAGGCGGAGCGGTCCCTGCAAGCTCTCAAGGAGCTGGCATCCCCGATGGCGCGCGTCATCCGGGAGGGGCACATTTCCATGATTCCTGCTTCTCGCCTGGTGCCGGGCGATCTGGTTCAGCTTGAAGCGGGCGATCGGGTTCCAGCCGATTTGCGACTGCTTACTGCCAATCGGCTGGAGGTAGAAGAGTCGGCGCTGACGGGTGAATCTGTCCCTGTAGGAAAAAATGTGAAAACGCTCGATACGGCGCAAGCTTCCACCGTGCCGCTGGGAGATCAGAAAAATCTCGCTTTCATGGGCACGATGGTGACAGGGGGGACCGGGAGCGGAATCGTCGTGGCAACCGGGATGACCACTGAAATCGGGAAAATCGCCCACTTGATGAATACCGCCGAAGAAGCGGAGACGCCGCTGCAAGTGCGTTTGGAGCAAATGGGCAAAATTCTCGTGGTTGTCGCCCTGCTCTTGACGATAGTCGTCATCGTAGCTGGTGTGTGGCACGGACACGAACTGTTCACGATGTTTCTCGCAGGGGTGAGTCTTGCGGTAGCAGCCATCCCGGAAGGCTTGCCGGCGATTGTGACGGTGGCGCTGGCGCTCGGCGTACAGCGAATGATCAGACGCAACGCCATCGTGCGCAAGCTGCCATCGGTAGAGACGCTTGGCTGCGCTTCCGTCATCTGCTCTGACAAGACAGGCACGCTGACCCAGAACAAAATGACCGTTACCCATGTTTGGCACAGCGATGCCACGTACGAAGTGAGCGGAAGCGGCTATGTGCCGGAAGGAGCTTTTCATCATCAGGGCAAAATGGTGTCTCCTGCCCGCGATGGAGCGCTCACGCAAATCATCCGTATCGCCGAGCGGTGCAACAATGCCCAACTGATTTGTGAAGAGCAGAGCACACGCAGCTTGCTTGGGATGGGCAAAGCGACGCGGCATTGGCAAGTAGTGGGCGACCCGACAGAGGGAGCGCTGAAGGTGCTCGCTGCCAAAGCAAACGGAAATGCCGCAGAGCGCAGCACCCAGAAAAGCCAGTCGATGCGCGTCGAGGAGCTGCCGTTTGACTCCGATCGCAAAATGATGTCTGTGGTGGAAAAAGGCGCAGACGGAGCGCACTCGCTGCTGACCAAAGGCGCTGCCGAGGCTGTGCTGGCGAGATCCACGCACATTTTGTGGGGAGGCGAGCTACAGCCGCTTACAGCCTCGCTTCGCCACCGGGTATTGGAGCAGACAGAGGTGATGGCGGGCAAAGCACTGCGGGTTCTCGGCTTTGCCTACAAAACGTTGCAAGGCTACCGTCCCGGACAACCGATCGCGGCGATTGAAAACAATCTCGTTTTCGTCGGGCTTGTCGGGATGATCGATCCGCCGCGGGAAGAGGTTCGCTCTGCGATCAATCTGTGCCACCAGGCGGGCATCAAGACGGTCATGATTACGGGCGACCACAAGGTGACGGCCGAAGCGATCGCTCGCCAGATCGGGCTGATGCGCGGCTATGGCGAGGTGCTGGAAGGCCGGGAGCTGGATGCGATGTCTGATGCTGTCCTCGCGGATCACGCCGAACGGGTGACGGTGTACGCGCGGGTTTCTCCCGAACACAAGCTGCGCATCGTACGCGCCCTGCAAAGCAAAGGGCATGTGGTGGCGATGACGGGTGACGGCGTGAACGATGCTCCAGCGATCAAGACATCTGACATCGGGATCGCCATGGGCATTACCGGAACAGACGTGACAAAAGAAGCGGCAGACCTGGTGCTGCGCGACGACAACTTCGCGACGATTGTGGCCGCGGTCGAGGAAGGGCGCAACATCTACGACAACATCCGCAAGTTCATCCGCTATTTGCTCGCTTCCAACGTGGGCGAGATTCTCGTCATGTTTTTTGCCATGCTGCTCGGCTTGCCGTTGCCGCTGGTGCCGATTCAGATTTTGTGGGTCAATCTGGTCACGGACGGGTTGCCGGCTATGGCTCTCGGAGTCGATCAGGCAGAGGCCGACACGATGTACCAGCACCCGCGCAACAAGGCGGAAAACATTTTCGGCAGAGGCTTGGGCTGGAAAATCATCAGCCGTGGCTTTTTGATCGGCGCCATGACGCTGCTCGCTTTCTGGCTGACGCTGCGCGAGAATCCAAACGATCTGGTCCACGCCCAGACGGTCGCTTTCGTCACTTTGGTGATGGCCCAGCTGATCCACGTTTTCGATTGCCGCAGCCAGTACAGCGTGTTTCATCGCAATGTGTTTGAAAACAAATACCTCGTCTGGGCAGTCATCTCGTCGTTGGTACTGGTGCTTGGTGTCGTCTACATCGACACGCTTCAGCCCATCTTCAAGACGACAGACTTGTCCATCCGCGATTGGGCGCTGATTCTCGTCACATCCGGCGTACCTACTTTTGTGGCAGGCATCGGCGGCGTGCTCGCAAGCGGCCGACCGCGTCGCGGCAAGCAAAAGCGTTCTTCCATGCGTACGGTACGTCCTGATTGAGCATTGATATAGTTTCGTACGGCGAAACGAGGGAGTGGAAGAAAGCGTGCGTTTTCGAAAAGGAGGCTGGAAAAGGCGCGGCAGAAAAATTTTCGCTACGTTTTTGGTGATCATCGTCGGATTGGCGATCTTGTTCGTGGTCGTGGAAAGAAGAGTAGAGCCAACCTTGATCCTGATTGCGCAAGCCAAAGCCGATCAGGTGGCAAAGCTGGCGATTACAGATGCAGTCACGAAGCGGTTGACACAGCAAGGAGTCGATTTTAACGAAATCGTGATGATGGAAAAGGACGAGGCAGGCAGTATCAAGGCGGTCAATTTCAATTTCCGCGAATACTCCCGAATCGTGGGGGAGACGACGGCCCGCATCCAGAATCGCTTGAAAGAGTTCGAGCAAGAGAACGTCCAGACGACGATTCCGCTCGGGCTGGCTACCAAGAACGTTTTTCTGGAGCACTTGGGTCCGGACATCCCCGTTTCGTTTGTCCCGATTGGCGCGGTAAAAACCCGGCTGGAAACAGGATTGAAGCAGGCAGGCATCAACATGGTGCTCGTCACGGTCTACATTTACGTAGAAGTGGATTTGCGTGTCGTCATTCCGTTTGCAACCAAACAGCAGACCGTGACGACGCAGATTCCGATCAGCGAAGCGCTCATTGTCGGCAAGGTGCCGAGTTATTTGTACAACAATCCTTCCGGGAAGCCGGATGTGCCGATGCCGAAAAATACGCAAATCATCAGTCAGCCATAACCGTTTATAGGAAGGGGGCAGCGACGAAGCTGCCTTCTTTTTTTCTATCCATAAAAATTTGTTGAAACGTTTGCGAAATGGCTCCGTCCAATGAATAGAAACACAACACAAGAGAAAAAACAAACATTGGAGGAATACAACATGAAAACAATTCGTACAGGAATGATGACTCTGGCGGCACTCGCCGTATTGGGCACGAATATCGTATCGGCTACCTCCGAACCAGTTAAAGAGCTGTCGGTGAATGTAAACGGAAGCGCGATTACGCAAGCAGCGATTTTTGATAAAGGTCAACAAACGGTATTGGTTCCGCTTCGCCCGGTGGCTGAATCCCTCGGCTTCAAAGTAAGCTGGAACGACAATCTGAAAGCGGCAGAAGTGCAAAAAGGCGCCATCTCTAGCTACGCAAAAGCGGGCGAAGATCGCTACCCATACGCGAAAATGTACAAAACGCTCGGAGCGGAGCCGCGCGTGCTGAACGGCAGCACGTATGTGCCAGTCGCGTTTGTAGATGAAATCTTGCAAGCCGAAGTTAATGTGACAGACAGTGCGGTGACCGTTGTGGACGAAGAAGCAGAAAAAGCGCCAGTGCGTACAGGTACGATTTCTACCATCAACAAATCGGAAAAAGGAAATATCTCTATTGCGCTGGACGGATATGAGACAGGCATCATCCTGCACATCAGCGAAGAGACCAAAATCACCGACGCTGCGGGCAAAGTATTGAAGCCGGAAGACTTGAAGCTGGGCATGGAAGTGGAAGCGACTCACCACAAATACATGGCGATGAGCATGCCGCCGCAAACAGGTGCGCTGACCATCGTGGTGAAGAAAAGCTTGGAATCTGCGGAAGTAATGGGAACAGCAGGCAAAGTAGCGAGCATTGCGCCTGACCAGCAAGGCACGTACAAAATGGTGGTAGAAGGACACGGCTTGACCACTACATCTCCGGAAAAAGTGGCGCTGATCATCAACGACAAAACCGTAATCGTAAGTGCCAAGGACAACAAGGCGCTCAAGCCGGAAGAATTGAAGGCAGACATGAACGTAATCGCGTTCTACGGTCCTAAACTGACGCGCAGCTTGCCGCCAATCGGTGTAGCCGAAAAAATCGTAGTAGAGTAAGAGAGAATCCGGGATGGCAGCTGCTGTCCCGGTTTTTTTGACGCATGTCGCTGACGACCTACGGCATGCAGGTGAATCGGTCAAGGGTCTCAAGGTCTATTCCAGTGTCATATTTTGTCAATGCCGACTTTGCGCGGAACGGGGCAGGTTAAGGGAATTCCCTGATACACAACTGGTCATGTAAACTCTACAATAGCATGTAGATGATTGTCTCAAAGGAGGAGCGCATGAGTACGTGGAAAGAAGATCTGGGAACATCCAATGAAGCTTTTTCCCTGATGCAGTCCATCTTTGCCAACGTCAGTGACGCCATCCTGGTGATCGACCATGAGGGACGGATTGTCAAGGCCAACGCAGCGCTGGCACAAATGTCAGGCTGGACAGAAGAAGAATTGGTCCGGGAAAAGCACATTTGCGAGCTTTGCTTGGGCATGGCAACCTGTACGGAGGAGACGAGTTGCACCGATTGCTTTTTCAAGCGGGTGCAAATGCCGTCCTTTGAAATGCGGCTCCGTACAAAAGACGGACACGAACATCCTGTGGCAGCCAGCTCAGCCCGACTGCCCGACGACTCAAGTGGCAAGCTGGTGATGATCTTGCGTGACATGTCAGCTCAGCAGCGTGTGGAAAAAGAGCGTTATCAGCACAAGCTGACTCATTTTGCGATTCAGGCGCAGGAAGAAGAGCGGAAGCGCATTGCTCGCGAGCTGCACGACGGCGTAGGGCAGGCGCTTTACAGCATTTTGGTCGGACTGAACGTGGTCAGGCAGGGAAATCCCGGAGAACAGGTCATGCAGCACGTTACAGAGCTGGTGAACATGACATCCAAGGCGATGGAGGAAGTCAAGCGCATGGCTTTGGAGCTGCGTCCATCTGCTCTCGATGATCTCGGACTTTTGCCCGCGTTGCGCTCTTTGATGAAACGAGTGGAAAAGACTTTTCACATACAAGTCGAATTGCACGTACAAGGCGAGAAGCGGAGGTATTCGGCCGCGATGGAAACCGCGTTGTACCGGATCGTTCAAGAAGCCATGACCAACACCGCCAAGTACGCGCAGGCAAGCCAGCTGGCGATCATGTTCGAAAATCGGGAAAAAGAAGTCGTCGTGACCATCGTGGACGACGGCATCGGTTTTGAAGTGGAGAAGACGTTGAGTGTCGGCAAAGGACTTGGCGTGTTCGGGATGAAGGAACGGGCGCAACTGCTTGGCGGTACCGTCGATATTCGTTCGGCACCGCAAGAAGGAACGACAGTCATTGTCCGCGTTCCGTTGCCAAAGGAGGGGATTTTGGATGACCATTCGCGTGCTGATCGCTGACGATCACGCGATTGTACGGTCCGGGCTGGGAATGCTGATCAATGCCCAGGAGGACATGGATGTTGTCGGCTATGCAGCTGACGGCAAGGAAGCTTGCGAAAAAGCGCTGGAAATCCGCCCGAACGTGGTGTTGATGGATTTGAGCATGCCGCCAGGGGAGAACGGCTTGACGGCAACAGCGAGATTGAAGGAAGCAGCACCGGACATACAGGTACTCGTTTTGACGATGCACGACGACGAGGAGTATTTGTTTCGTGTCCTGCAGGCTGGAGCTGCCGGATATATTTTGAAAAGCGCCCCTGACCTCGATCTGATCGCTGCCATTCGTTCCGTCAACAGCGGTATGGCTTATTTGTATCCATCGGCCACGAAATCGCTGATTGAGGAATTTTTGCAGATGGTCAAAAACGGCGAGGAACAGGCGAAGTACGAGATTTTGACCGAGCGCGAAAAAGAAGTGCTCGTGCTGATCGCCAAAGGTTTCAGCAACAAAGAAATCGCGGAGCAGCTCACCGTTTCCGTGAAGACGGTCGAGTCGCACAAGGCGCATATCATGGAAAAGCTGCACTTGCGCACGCGGCCTGATCTGGTGCGGTATGCGATCAAAAAAGGCTGGCTCGACTTTGAGTAAACCAGACCGAATGCTTTCATCACGTCCTTGCAGCTGTTTGAGGGCGTGTTTTTTTATTCCGAAGATTTTGGACAGGAATGGAATATTATGTAACCATGTGCCCGTTCGTCTCGTCATTACTTATGTGTAAAAATAATCCAGTTACTTTGGAGGCGCGAGATGAAAAGAATCAATCAGTCGGTCATGACGATTGTGGCGGCATGCTTGCTGGCTGCAACGCCAATGTGGACGGAAACTTCGCGGGCAGAAGCAGCCAATATAGCAAAAGAACAACAGGCGAAAAAGAGTGAAATTTCAAAAGAAGTGCAAAGCTCGTTGGACAAGCTGTTCGAGCAGATGCCGGAATTAAAGACACTTCGCCTGGAAGAGAAGTTTTTGAAAGAAAACAACTTCCGCGACTACCCGAATCCGGTCTGGAACGTGATGCTGACAAACAGGCCAGAGACAGGGGCAGAAAAAAATCGCACCGAATATGCGACTGCCTCGATTGAACTGGATGCGCAGACAGGGCGACTGCTTTTCCTGGATATTCGCAATCCGGACTGGGCGTCAGCCAATTATCCGGACGAAAAGCTGGCACGCGAAAAAGCGGACGAATTTCTGCACAAATGGCTCGGAAAAGAAACCAGTTCTCTGAAACAGTCGCAGGCAATGGGCAGAGGGAAGGCCGGAAGGGGGAGCGGAGAAACAGGCAAAATGATCGAGTGGGCGAGGTCGAGCGTCTATTACCAAACCCTGATCAATGAGATTCCGCTGAACGACTACTCTCTCGTTGTATCTGTTGACCATGCCGGACATATTGTTCGCTACGACGCTTACCGCCAAATTCAGCCTGACGAGACCAAGTGGCCCGCCCCAGAAAAAGCGATCTCGCCGGAAAAAGCGAAGCAGCTGTATCAGGAGCAGTTGAAAATGCAGCTGGAGTACGTTGCTGAACAACCGACAGCGTATGCCGGGCCGGGAAGACCGTCCGAGAAAAAGCCGATGCTGATTTATCAGGCTAACGAGCCATTCGGAATTGACGCCGTGACAGGCAAGGTAGTGGGAGAGGACAAAATACCGGAGCAACAAAGCGTGCGAGTGAAAGGCGAAGGGAAGTCTGTCAAAATCGCATCCAAAGCAGAGGGCGAGCAATGGCTGAAGGAGCAGTTTGGCATTGATGTCGCAGGTGCTGACTTTGAATACGATGATCATAAGGAAAACTTGACGGATGGACTTCAGCAAATCGAATCGTATCATTGGTTGAACTTTTCCGGCAAGAGTGCCTCGTCCTTTGACAGCATTTCGCTTACGACTGACGCTGTGAGTGACCGCCTGATCGGTTTCAATCTGCATTTGCCGGACGGGCGGAAACAGGGGAAGACAATCAGCATTGAGGAAGCAAAGAAAAAGGCGATTGCAGCATTGGAACCGTATGTTGATCCATCGCTTGCCGAGCTGACGCTTTTCGTGCGAACGGATGAAGCGGAAATCCCCGATTGGGTAGACAAGAGCAAGCTGCACAAACAGGATGAACCTCAGGAGTATTCGTTCCACTTCCAGGGCAAACGCGACGGGATTCCTGTGTCAGACGAATTTTATGGAGTGGAGATAAACAAGGAGACGGGGGCGATCGCAGGGCTGAACCTTCATCCGATCCAGCCGGGCATCGTTTTGCCAGACGCGGGCAAGATCGTGAGCGAGCAAGAAGCCAAAGAAGCGTATCAGCAGGAAGTAGAGCTGGAACTGAACTATTACTGGGACCAATACGAAGGACAGCGGGCGCCTGAACCGCAGTTGATCTACCAGACAAAAGAGAAGAACAGCTACCGCTTTATTGACGCCACTACGGGAAAAATCATTACAGTCAAATATCGCTAAACGTGCCCCAAAGCCGATTGCTCTTGCAGCATTCGGCTTTTTTGTCGAAAATGTGGCGGATATTATGTCGGAATTGTGTCGTGAATGAGTCAGAATGGGGATTTTCCCGGACCATTTTAGGGGATTTCCCCGAATTACTTCCAACTGGTCCCAAGGGTAGAATGAAGGCGTGATAGATGTGATGCGCCTGCGCGGCACACAGAAAGGAGAAAAGTGCGATGGAGACGCAAATCGACAAATTGGAGCAAAACAAAAAGTCAAAAGAAAAAAAGACACAACCAGAGAAAGAAGAGCTCAAAGGAACGTTTGCTGCTGTGCTAATTGTGGGAGGCATCATTCTCGTTGGCTGGCTAGGTGTATTCGGGCTTTTCCTGGAACGGGCGTAATAGAGGAAGAGAAGGAGGATACGTATGCATTTGCACCGTTATGAAAAAATATGGCTGATGCTTGGTGCAGGCGGATTGGCGCTGTTTATCGTGTTGTTGTGTGTCAACGCGTTTGCGATGGGGATGGCTCCGCCAAGCAATATGGAAATGATCGATCCGGAAAAAGTGATGGAGACTCCTCCCTTTGATAAACCAGGCTTGAAGCAAGTGGGAGACAAGGAGTACGACGCTTACATGACGGCGTTTGCCTTTGGTTTCTCACCGACAAAGATGGAGGTTCCGGCGGGTTCCACCATCAATTTTCATGTAACAAGTCCGGACGTTGTTCACGGATTCCAGATTCCGGAAACAAACATCAACTTCATGGTTTTGCCAGGGCACATCAGCTCGGCTACCCATACGTTTGACAAGCCAGGTGAATACCTGATCCTTTGCAACGAATACTGTGGCGCAGGCCATCAGGTGATGGCAACCACAATTATTGTGAAATAAAGGTAGGTGAACCTTAATGGTCATCGCAAGAAAATTGGATGAAGCAATTCCTCACACTCCGATACAGCGTTCTGCAGCCACACTGAGTCTGGCTTATGTCTGGGTGGCGTATGCGGCTTTTGGGCTGGCAGCATTGGCAGGTATGCTCCAAGGGATGGTTCGCGGCGGTATTATTGAGCTGCCAAGCTGGACGAACTACTATCAAATTTTAACGGCTCATGGCGTATTGATGGCACTCATTTTTACCACGTTCTTTATCGTCGGCTTTATTTTCTCAGGTGTTGCCCGAACGACAGGCGGCTCCTTGCACGGAGCAGCGCTGAAATTTGGTTGGGCAGGCTGGATTCTCATGGTGACGGGAACGCTGATGGCGGTCGTCACGATCGTGATGAACGAAGCTTCGGTCTTGTACACGTTTTACGCACCGTTAAAAGCTTCTCCATACTTTTACATCGGTTCGGCCCTGCTCGTCGTGGGCAGCTGGCTGGCTGGCTTCGGGGTTTTTGCCAGCTATCGCAAATGGAAAAAAGAAAATCCGGGTAAAATGTCTCCGCTGTTCGTGTTCATGGGAGTTACCACATACGTCATGTGGATTATCGCTACTCTCCCGGTAGCTGTCGAGGTACTGTTCCAACTCATTCCGTGGTCACTCGGACTCGTGCCGACGATCAATATCATGCTCAGCCGTACGCTGTTCTGGTTTTTCGGCCACCCGCTTGTGTACTTCTGGCTGATGCCTGCTTACATGGCTTGGTATGTATGCATCCCGCGAATTATCGGCGGACATGTGTTCAGTGATTCGTTAAGCCGTCTTGCGTTCATCTGTCTGTTGCTGTTCTCGATTCCGGTCGGCTTCCACCACCAGTTGATGGAGCCGGGAATTTCCGCAGGCTGGAAAATGATTCACGTTGTATTGACCTTGATTGTCGTTATTCCTTCGCTGATGACCGCCTTCTCGATGTTCGCTGTCTTCGAGACGACGGGACGCAAAAAAGGCGGAAGCGGCCTGTTCGGCTGGCTCAAAAAATTGCCTTGGACTGACGTTCGCTTCTTCGCTCCATTTGTCGGAATGCTGTTCTTCATTCCTGGGGGAGCGGGCGGAATCATTAACGCAAGTAACCAGATCAACGCGGTTATTCACAATACGATTTGGGTAACCGGTCACTTTCACATCACGGTCGGGGCGGCAGTTGCCCTCACGTTCTTCGGAGTCAGCTTCTGGCTGATCCCTGCCTTGACCGGACGCAAACTGACCAAAATAGCCAACCGGATGGGTATGGTGCAGACGGTATTCTGGGCTGTCGGGATGTTCCTGATGTCGCTTGCGATGCATACGATGGGGCTGCAAGGAGCGCCGCGCCGCACAGACTATACGACGTACATGGATCATCCGACCGCTCTCGGCTGGATGGACTACCAACGCGTCATGGCTTTTGGTGGAGGACTGCTGTTTGTGTCGGCGGTTCTGCTGATCCTCATTTTGCTGTACTTGACGTTCTACGCGCCAAAAGGCAATACGGAATATCCGATTGCCGAAACCGAAACGAAGCAAGAAGTTCCCCGCATTTTGGAGCGTTGGCCTGTATGGGTCGGACTGGTTGCATTCCTGATCATTCTGGCCTACGGTTACCCGATTATGGAGCAAATCCAGCATCAGGCGCCAGGCTCGCCTCCGTTCCGAACCTGGTAGTGATACAAAGGCAAAGACAAAGAGCCGCTTCCCGTGCAGGGGGGCGGCTCTTTTTTGCTTATTTACCAATATCCAAGGGCGGCGAACTCAGTGAAGGCGAGAATCAAATAACCGATCGCCAACAGCCAGAGGGCAAGCAGCCTGAGGTCTTCCTCTTCAAAAGACATCGAACTCCTCCTTTATCTCTTGTTACCCACAAAGTATTCAGGAGGAGGGGCATTGGTTTAGCTTTATGGCTCGTAAATCATTTTGCGCGTCATGCCTCCATCGATGACAAGCTCTGTGCCAGTAATGAAGTCGTTGTCCTTGCTCGTCAAGAAGAGGCAGGCACGGGCGATATCGTCGGGAGTGCCGACCCGTCCCGCCGGGTGCTGCGCATGATCCTGCGGGCGCAGGGCGGAGTAATCGCCATTTTCGATCCAGCCCGGTGATATGGCGTTCACGCGTATTCCGTCAGGTCCAAGCGACACGCCCAAAGCGTGGGTGAGTGCGAGAATGCCCCCTTTGGAAGCGGCGTATGCTTCGGAGTGCGGCTCGGACATATGCGCTCTTGTAGAAGCGAGGTTGACGATGGCGCCGCCGCCGTTGCGACGCATGATTTTGGCTGCTTCCCGCGAAGCGAGAAAGACGCTGCGCAGGTTGGTGTTCAAGATGCGATCCCATGCGTCGACAGCCAAGTCGTAAGGCGATTCCCAGACGGACAGGCCAGCGTTGTTGATCAGCACATCGAGACGCCCCCAGCGGGAGTCGACTGTTTGCATCAGTTGCTCGATCTGCTCGGGCGAGCTTACGTCTGTTTGGACAAATAAAGCCGTTCCGGGAGTATCTCGGGCAGCGTTTATTTTTTCGACAGTGGCTTCGCCTGCTGCGGGATTTTGCTCCGCGATGACGACGTGAGCGCCGTGAGCTGCGTACATGGAGGCGACAGCCAAACCGATGCCTTGACCGCCGCCAGTGACGATGACAATGTTATCCGTGTATTTCAAACGAAGCGCCTCCAAACAATAGGGGATGAAAAGCGGTAAAGTGTAAGAAAAAATGATTGAATAATGTTTGTAACTATATTAAAGTAAGTTATATACTTCAACAAGGGTATTTCAATACTGAGAGGAGAATGAGTATGAACACAGAATTGAAAATGACCGCTGAACAGGTGATGGAAGCACGCCACAGCGTACGCAAATACGATCCGAATGCAACGATTCCCCAAGGAGAGCTGAATGAGATTTTGCGTCTCGCAGCCAGCGCTCCGTCTTCCTGGAATTTGCAACATTGGCGTTTTCTCGTCGTAACCGACCCGGCGATCAAGGAAAAGCTGCTGCCAATCGCTTACGGTCAGCAGCAGGTTGTGGATGCTTACGCGACCATCATCATCTTGGGCGATTTGGAAGCAAACAAGTCCGCCTATACGATTTATGACGCCGCGCTGGAAAAAGGCTACGTCACCCAGGAAGTACGCGACACCTTGATCGGACAAATCGAAGGGGCTTACAAAAACAACCCTGAGATCGCCCGTGACGAGGCCATCCGCAACTCTTCCTATGCCGCTATGCAGCTCATGCTGGCAGCAAAAGCAAAAGGCTATGACACATGCCCAATGGGCGGATACAACCGCGATGCGCTGATCAAAGAGCTGAACATCCCATCGCGTTATTTGCCGACCTTGATGCTCACCATCGGAACAGCGAGTGTGCAGGCGTACCCAACTACCCGCTTCGGACTGGATGAACTCGTGATCACGAACAGCTTCTAATGTTTACTTAGGGTTCCTTGGCTGCCGGATTTTCCGGCAGTTTTTTTGTGCCTTCTTTTATTTTTCGATACAAGGTGCTGCGGGCGATACCGAGCATTTGCGCGGCCGCTTCCACGTTGGGCGATTTTTGCAGGGCTTCTTCGATCACTTTTTGCTCCAGCTTTTTCAAGGAAAAAGGAGAAGCGGACGGGAGGGGAACATCTTCGCGAATCTGGCTGGGCAAGTGTTCCGGGCGAATCGGTTCGCCTGCTCTTTTGGCTAACAAAAAAGCCCGTTCCACGACATTGCGCAGCTCGCGTACATTTCCCGGCCACTGGTAGTCTAAGAGGGCATTCCAGGCTGCCTTTTCGATGAGATGTGGCCCGTTGCCGTAAAGGGCACACAAGTCGTGCAGGAATTGCTGGGCGAGCTGCCGGATATCTTCGCTGCGCTCGCGCAGCGGCGGAATGGTGATGGACAGCACGTTCAAACGGTAAAACAAATCGGCCCGGAACGTATCGCCATTCGCCACGGCTTGCAGCAGATTGCGGTTGGTGGCGGCGATGATGCGGACGTTTATGGCTCGTTCCTTTGTATCGCCAAGGCGGACGATCTTTCTCGATTCGATGACGCGAAGCAGGACAGCCTGCAAGTCAAGCGGCATGTCGCCAATTTCGTCGAGAAAAATCGTTCCGTTGTTGGCCGCCTCAAATTTGCCGATCGCCCCGCCCTTTTTTGCTCCTGTAAATGCCCCGTCGACAAACCCGAACAGCTCGCTGGCGATCAAATCCCGCGGCAGCGAGGCAGCGTTTATCGCAAGAAAAGGACCGTGGCGGCGCTCGCTTTCCCGGTGAATCGCTTCGGCCAAAACTTCCTTGCCTGTTCCCGTTTCGCCCAAAATAAGCACATTGGCTTGCGATTCCGCCGCCAGACGAGCGACATTCAGCTCCGCTTGGTAGCCGGGATGGGATGTTCGCACGCGGCCAAAGGAAGCGGCAGGACTGGCAAGCTGAACGGTGGGTGTCGCTCTTGCTTTCGCTTTCAACAAGTAAAAAAGATAAGGCGCTTGCTCGGAGCATGTCACCTCATAGCGGGAAGAGAGGTCAGCCCAGTTGTTTTTTGCCACCGTTTGACCAGGGGAGAGCTGCGTCAAAGCAGATGCCTGCTCGCTCATGTAGACGATCAAGCCGTCCATGGTGGCCACGATAAGCGCTTCGTCGCTGATCCGGCTCCAACCGTTCAAGACCGTTTCAGGCAAAGCGCCAGGAAGCTTCGTATCTGTCAGGAAGGGAGCAGGCGAGATGCTGCGCTTGGAATCCCACACGATCTCGAATTGTCCGTTGGGGAGCGATTTGCCGATTTTGACGGGTCTGGACAGATGGCGATCAGAGGTGTCCAGCGCCATCGGGCCGCATACGGTCGGGAATGTGCGGCCCTTGATCTGCTTCACAATGTCCCGGTGGCTAATGCTTTTTGTGTCCAGCAAGCTTTCCAGGATGAGCTTGGTTCCCAGGTACGTGTTGTACATGACAGAGGAAATCGGGCGCTTTTCCCCGAGAAACCGCTGGAAAGTAGCGATGAACGCTTTGTTGTCCTCGCCAGGCAGCGACTGAAAATAGCTGGCGGAGCTGTAATGACCCGCGCGGTATGGCGTGCCGATTGCAGCCAGTTCCGTCTCTTTTGTGATCGGACTGAAAATGGGAATCTTTTTTCGCGGAGCCGCCATGCGGTGAAAATCCCGGTAAAAGGGCGCGATGCTTTTCCCGACCAGCGTGGAAAAGACGGCATCCGGCTGTTCTTCGGCGATATCGGACAAGACATCGTGAAAATGCTGGTGTCCGAACGGCACGTAATGCTCTTTTACAACCATGCCATTGCGTTGCGTCAAAAAGGAATGCACCTGCCGATGCGTTTCGCGCGGATAGTAGTAATCAGTGCCGATGCAGTAGACGCGCTTGCCGTAATGGCTGGTCATATAGTCCAGCAGCGTATGAATTTGCTGGTTCGGCAGCTCCCCGGTGTAGATGACGTTTGGGTGGCACTCCTTCCCCTCGTATAACGTCGGATAAACAAGCAGGCAATGGTATGCTTCCAGCACAGGGAGGATGGCTTGGCGGCAGGTCGACGTGTAGCAGCCTACGAAGATGCGAACTCCTTGCCGGGCCAGCTTTTCCGCTGCTTGTGCCCCTTTTCGCGGATCGGAGCCAATATCCGCTATGACAGCTTCGACTTGGCAGGAAGCGCGATTGTATTCCTCGATGGCGAACCTGGCAGCATCGCATTGCCCTTTTTCGGTGAGCGAGGTAGTTCCCGTCAAGGAAAAAAGCAAGCCGATTTGGATGCGCACAATATCCCCTCGTTTCATGTCTTGATTTGCGAAAACCAGTCTCAAAATGAGAAAGAGCGTGTTTGCCGCGAGTTTTGTATAGAAAAATCAGAAAATTACGCGTGGAAGTCTGTTAATGAAACAGATTCTTCGCGGCAAATGCTTGTCCTGCCTCTGTTTTTGATTGGCATAAGAGTTGCGATAGGAAAAGCGCAAAAGGAAGGAGGGGAATGGCTTTGAAATTGTTCATTCTCGATAGTCTGGAAACAAAAGGCGTGAGAGTGCCCAAGGAGCATCTCGATGAACTGGAGATGAGATGGCAGGGGATCGTCAGTTTGAAGCAAGAGACAGAAGCGGCTTTGCTGGATGATCACGATATCGCATTGCGAAATATCCCGGGGGGTGACCATCTTGAGTAAAGAGTTGATCGGCAAGTCGGCAGAAGAGCTGGCTGGCCTGCTGGAAAAGCGGGATGTCTCCTCGCTGGAACTGACGAGGGCTGTTTTGGATCACGCCGAAGCGTTGAATCCGACGATCAATGCGTATTTGTCCATTACGAGAGAAGCGGCTGAGAAAGCGGCCGCAAAAGCAGATGCGGAGATTGCTTCCGGCGGGTATCGCGGGATGTATCACGGGATTCCAATGGGGATCAAGGACAACTTGTACTTTCAAAATGAAGTGACGACGATGGCATCGAAAATTCATCAGCATTTTGTTCCAGATTACGATGCGACGATTATTGCCAAGCTGCGGGAAGCCGGGGCTGTCTTTACCGGAAAGCTGAACATGCATGAATACGCGTGGGGGATTACGAACAACAATCCGCATTACGGCGCGTGCCGGAACCCGTGGAACCCGGATAAAATCCCAGGCGGTTCAAGCGGCGGCTCGGGAGCAGCAGTGGCAGCGGATATGTGCGTCGCTTCGCTTGGCACGGATACGGCTGGCTCCATTCGCATTCCGTCTTCTGCTTGCGGGATTGTCGGGTTGAAGCCGACGCACGGCAGGGTAAGCAAATACGGCTGCTTTCCGCTCTCCTGGTCGCTTGACCATATCGGCCCGATGACGAAAACGGTGAAGGATGCGGCAGGCTTGCTGGAAATCATTGCAGGCTACGATCCAAACGATCCGACATCTGTAAATGCGCCTGTTGCTACATACACGGCTGAGCTGACTGGCGATGTGAGCAAGCTGGTGATCGGGGTGAACGAGGACTATTTCTTCAAGCAGGTGGATACGGAAGTGGAGCGGCTGGTGAGGAAGGCGATCCAGGCACTCGCAGATCAAGGCGCCAGAGTGGAGGCGGTCGAGATTCCGGCACTTGCCTACGCGGAGTACGCAGAGATGATTACGATTTTGTCAGAGGCCGCTACCATCCATCATCGCAATTTGCTGAAGCGGCCGGACGACTTTGGCAGCGATATCCGCCTGTTGTTTGAGCTGGGAGAGCTTCCGTCTGCGGTCGAATACTTGCAGGCGCAGCAGCTTCGCCGCCAAATCAAGCGCGACTTCCGCAAGGCTTTTGAAAAGGTGAATGTGATCATTGCCCCGACTTTGCCGATTATTGCGCCTAATATCGGAGAGGCGTTCGCTGACTTGAATGGTGAACAGGTCGACTTGATCAATCAGATCATTCGCTTTACCGGGCCGAGCAATCTCACCGGACTGCCCGCTTTGACGGTTCCTTGTGGGCTGAAGAACGGAATGCCGGTAGGCTTGCAAATCATTGGTCCAGCTCTGCAAGAAGGGCTGGTGCTGAATGTGGGCTACGCGGTGGAGCAGACGAATCCGTTGCAAGGCAAAAAACCGGAGCTGGTGCGGGTGTAGCGTGTAACTGTAAACACCAAGGAAAATGGCACAGGGAACGAGCGGAACAGGCAGCGCATGTGCATGTGCCAAGGCAAGCAAGGAAAAAGGCAGCGGCTGTCCCGGACAGGAAAAAGTCATGGGACAGCGCTGCCTTTTTGTATGGTATAGACACGTGTTTTATTAGCGATGCATGTACCTGGCGATATCGGACAGCTTTTTGCTGCGCAACCTTCGCATTCAAGCAGGCTGCGCTGTTCGGACAGCTTTTGGGAAGCGAGAGTACAATTGCAGGTAGAATCAAAACCGATCGGCGAGGCAAAACCTCTGTGCCGGGTGTGTACGTCGAGGAAGTAAGCGATTGCCGTTTTCACTCCGTTCGTTCCACCGTCGACGCGCTTCCGGCAAGTCCGGCAAGGGGAGGGGCCAGAGGCAAATCAACCATGATGGAAGTGCCGCGCCCTTGCTCGCTGCTGACCAGGAATCGACCTGTGTGGAGTTGAATGATCTCCTTGCAGATCGCAAGCCCCAGGCCGCTTCCAGACAGCTTGGAGGTGCCTTTGAAAAACTTTTCCGTGACATGCGGCAAATCGTTCGGATGGATGCCCTCTCCGCTATCCGTTACGGTGACCGTCAGCCTGTCTTCCGAGGCCGTTGCCGCTACGCATATCGTGCCGCCTTTTGGCGTGAATTTGAAGGCGTTGTCCAGCAGATTGACAAACACTTGCTTCAACCTGTTTGGATCGCCCATGACGATCAGCGGAGAAGCGGGCAGGTCGAGTTGAAAATCGATTTGCTTCTCCTGGGAGCGGATGGCGAATTGCACATGCATATCGTCCAAAATCTCGCGCAAGTCCATCCGTTCGCGGGAAAGCTTCATCTCGCCGGACTGAAACTTGGAAAAGTCGAGCAGTTCTTCTACCAGGCCGATGAGCCGATCCGTTTCCTTGGAGATGACTTCAAGGCCGAGCATCGTTTCCTCCGGCTCCTCCAAGCCGCCAGAAATGAGCGTTTCCCCCCAGCCTTTTATCGAAGTGAGCGGCGTGCGCAGCTCGTGGGAGACGGAGGAGATGAAGTCGTTTTTCAGCTTCTCGTTTTTGCCGATCTCCGCTGCCATGTAGTTGAATGTATCGGCCAGCGTTCCTACCTCGTCATCGTAGCGTTTGGGGGCGCGAGCGGTGAAATTGCCCTCGGCCATTTGCTTCGCGGCGTTGGTCAGCTCTTCGATCGGGTCGACGATTCGTTTTGCCATGAGCAGGCTGAGAGCAAAAGCCAGCAAAACTACGCCCGCCCCAACACTCAGTCCGTAGAGGGCAATGCGATTAACCGCCTGATATAAAGGCTCGGCGGAGATCGTGTAGCGCAGCACCCCGACGTATTCAGAAGCAAACGTGAGCGGATTGGAGATGGCAATTACCCGCTCGCGGGATTGCGGGCTTCTGCCGACAAACAGTCCTTTTTGCCCGCGAATGGCATCTGTGACGTCGGAAGTCTGGATCAGCTCTCCTGTCTGGAACCCGTAAGAGTTGAGGATGACTTTGCCATTCAGGTCGAGAACCTCGATTTTGGCATACTCCTGACTGGATATGTTCTCCAAAATATAACGAGCTTTATCCTTCAGGCGGTAGCCGGTAGCGTATTTGTTGATAAAATTGGTGAACGTCGTGCTGCGTGTTTCCAATGCTTCGGTCGCTGTCCCGAAGTAGTAAGTGTGGACAGCCCAATAAAACAGGCCTTCCAGCAACAACACAATCAAAAGCAGGATCATGCCGAAGTAGAGGACAAGCCTGCTTTTAATTCCTTTCATGAGGAGCATCCTTTCGCCACAGGTACCCGTATCCCCAAACTGTTTCCAGGAAAGTCGGGTGAGCAGGATCATCCTCGATTTTTTGCCGGATTCTCCGCATGTTCACGTCGACGATCTTCAAGTCGCCGACGAAAAATTGGCCCCAGACGTTGGTCAAAATCTCATCGCGGCTGATTGCTTTGTTCGCGTTCTCGGCCAACAGCTTGATAATCGCGAACTCTTTCGGGGTCAGGACAATTTCCTGGTCCTTTTTCGTCAGCTTCCGCTCATCGAGCAGCAAGGTGAACGGGGCAATATCAATGACGTTTTTGTCTTCAACAGCTGCGGGAACAGGAGCGAGCCTGCGGTGCAGCGCCTTGACGCGAGCCAACAGCTCTGCGGGACTGAACGGCTTGGACACATAGTCGTCGGCGCCGAACTCCAGCCCCATTACTTTGTCCAGCTCCTGACTTTTGGCGGTGAGCATGATGATGCCCAGCCGCGGATATTTTTTGCGCAGATGCCCGCATACTTCAAAGCCGTCGATGCCAGGCAGCATGACGTCGAGAATGGCAATCTCGATATCGGTATTGGCGTCTGCGATCTCCAGTGCTTCTTCTCCGGTGGCTGCCTCGATGACTTCCCAGCCTTCGCGTTTCAGATTGATGCGCACAAAATCGCGGATCGATTTTTCATCTTCCAGCAATAAAACCTTCATAAGGCAAATCCCCTTGATCTGATTTCGACTTTTTCAGCTATCCATAGACGATGGACGGGTAAACAGCGCTGGCCTTTATCACGGAATGGATAAAGGCTTGTAGAGCTGGCGTATTTCGTCGGCAGTGAGCTGCATGGCACGGTACTCCTGCATGGCAGACTTGCCGAGGTTAGGTGCTGCTTGCGGCAGAATCGCGATCAAAACTTGCTTGCCCTCTTCTTTCAGCAGGACGTAAGGAACTTGCTTCTGCTTGAGTCCGTTCTCGAATTTGCTCCACTCGGTTTGCGGAACGCTTTGGAGAGTCAAAAGCTCGGCTTTATTTTTCCCGTTTTCTCCGTAGTAGAAAAAGCGCATCGTGAACGAATTGGAGCTGGGGAGGGTCGCGAGTGAGTATTTGTCCCGCCATTTATCGGGAATTTTCAGATCGATGCCCTGGGCAAAGTTCTGGTAGTGATCCTCCACGTGTTTCAGCCCCGTTTTTCCATCCCATTGAAAGTAGGAGGAGATCCAAGGAATTTCGGCCATCGCCATATCTTCCGTCCCAAGCGGCTGAATCATCGTGCCGACCTCAATAATTCCATCCCCGTTAATATCCTCACTGTACAAAGAATAAGCCTTGAAGGTCAAATCCATTTCTCCCTCTACTTTAGCCAGCGGATTGCGCAGCTCGCCATTTTCCCAGAGCAGCAGGTCGGTGGCAGAGGAATGTGCGCCGACACCCGATTCGATAAACAGCGCATTGCGCGTAGGCGATGCTTTGCCGATAATCGCCTGTTCGTATCCGTTTACGTAGCCGTCGAGCGCGATCTCAGTCAGTTTGGTAATTTTCCCGTCTTTTGCGCCGAACAGCTCTGCTTTGGAGGTGAAGTTGGTGTGATCGTGCATGACCAGGGCAAGCTCGGGCTGTTGATCTCCGTTCAGGTCGCCAACCGCCATTACCGAATACGACTGCTTCATCAGTTCCTGGGTCTTGTCATCGGCGATCGAAAAGACGGACAGTTCTTTGTTCAAGCCGTCACCGCCGCCCAATCCTATCAGCATCTCCGGGATATGGTCGCCAGTCAGGTCGTTGAACGAAACGTAGTCCAGCTCATTGCCGATCCCGGTAAAAGAAGTCAGCTTTTGCCAGTTTCCCTGCTTTTGGGTCAGCACCAGCACGCCGATCTCGTAGTCGGTTTTATCTGACTTGTAAAACGCGACAACCTCGGGAGCCCCGTCTCCGTTCAAGTCTTGCAGGGAGACAGCGCTTGCTTCCGCAGGGTGCAGCGGGACCGCCAGCTGAGAACCGGCAGGCAAAAATTGCATGACGGCCTGATTGATCGATTTCTGGTCGCCGTCAGCCGAAGGGGCGCGCATCAATTCATTTGGAGTATCTGTCAGGCCGCAACCGCTCAACAAGGCAGCGCAGAATGCCGCAGACAAGAGCCAAGCCTTTTTCATTGTGATTGTTCCTTTCTGTAGCTGCTTCACATTTGACTCTATTGTAGCTTGCCGCTTCTGTAAAGTTGTTGCAAATCGGTAAAAACGAGCAAGAAAACTTAGGAATTATTTACTAGCAACATTTACCCTGTCCCCCTCGTTAGAGATGTATAGAGGGAAGGAAATACACGGGTGTAACAATCTGGCAAGAAATAGCATGCCCATTTACAGAGGAGGAGAACAATTATGAAACGATGGCAAAAGGCAATGGCAGCGATCGCATGTAGCGGCGCGATTCTCATCGCATCAGGAGTGGGAGCCGATCCGGTTCATGCGAGCACTTTCCAGACGCAGGCATATGCTCCGGTAGTCCTGCTCCAGCCTGGGCAAGATATCCCGTTTTCCGTTCAGTTTACCGCTGGATTTCAGGCGAAGGTGACCAACTTGCGCACAAAAGCGGTCACGACAATTGATTTGTCCGCGAACAAGACGAAGTATATGGACAAAGGGATTTATCAAGCGGACGGAAAGCTGTTGAGGACGATGGACGGGTTTACGCAAAAGCTGGTTGAACTCGTGCCTTTCCGCGACGCCAAAGGCAACCTGCGCTGGATAGGCAAACAGATTATGTGGGGATTCAACAACGAGGATTACGTTGCAGTGGCGACCAGCGTGTGGAATGTCGTTGACAACAAGCCGCAACTGCTGTCACTGACGGTGGAAAAAGCGGACGAAGACAACATGCCATCGCAGGAAGTTTCGATTAATAGCGGTTTTAGCATGCGGGGCGACAGTACATATGTACTGGATACGAAGTATGCCGATGTAACGGGCGATGGGGTAAAAGACCAGATTCTTTTGATCGGAGACAAAATGGGCTTCTCCATGAACCAGACAGCGAAAAATTTGCGGCTGGTCGTGCGGGAAGGAAAAGATCATCAACAGACGATCATCCCCGTGGGCAAACGCGATCAAGGATTGCTGCCAAAATTGGCGATCGCGGATGGCAATCAGGATCAGGTGAAGGACATTTTGGTTACCATGCCTACGGCTGCAGGCAATGTGTACAGTCAGATCACCTGGAAAGAGAACCGTCCTCGTCCGGTTGTGGAGCAGGATCAGTTGAACAATCGCACTGTATACCAGCCGGTAATGGGCGTGCATGGAGAAGCTGTTGCGATGAAAAGACTGCGCTAAAGCGACTGGCGCAAGGAGAAGAGCAAATCCTCTTCTCCTTGCTTGTTCATGAGCCTTGACAAAAAAAGGAACCAGGCATACAATAGAAATCGAGGGATTTGCTCGCACGTTGTGTACGACTAAATCCACATGAAATTAAGGCATTCTGTGCGTAGCTCAGTTTTTGATCTATGAACAGAGTGTCTTAATTTGTTTTGGGCATAAAAGCGCCGGATTGTGGATAGGGTAGGAACAGGTCGCACGTTGTGTACGACCGAAAAGAGGAGTTCGCACGTTGGGTGCGTTCTCCTCTTTTTATTTATACTCCCATGTGATGATCTTGGATTTCAGGTGCCTGGTGTAAAGAGCGAAGAGGGTCTCCTGGTGCCGTTTGCGCGGAGGAAAGCCGTAGATCGCCCGAAAATAAACGGAAGTGATGAAGTTGATCATGTCGGCAAGCTGGATCAGGTTTGCGTTTGTATCATGCGACAATTTGATTTGAAGGTCCGGGTACACCCGGCGATTTGCCGGATTTCGCAAGGCGTCACGAAAATGGTTGAGTTCGCTAGGCTTGCCGTCGTCACAGATGATGAAGGCGTAAGAATCGGAATGACTCATCTCGTTTGAGAGGCACTTCACGAGTTCCGTATACGCATGAAGGTGCATCCGGTTATGATTCGTTTCTTTTGCCTTGGCCTGATAAAGCGGCTTGTTGACAAGGGCCGCCACCACTTTTACCTCGGCAGCTTTCACCAGAGACAGCAATTCATCAACGACCCGGAAGCGTTGTGCATCTGACAAATTATAGTAAAAATTTTCGCCATCAATAAATGCTTTTCCGTGTATCTCGAACTTTTTGAAGAAATCGATGTGCGGAAATTGCTCGGCGGGTATCCCGTGGATGGCTGCTTTTATGTCTTTTTCCAGGTTGTCTTTTATTTTCTGCACTTCACGGTGCAAGTGGATTTGGTGATGGATCGGAACAAGTACGCCTGCATAGCAGAGTACCGGCTGGTTTTTCATATCGTTGAAGCCGTTGTTTCCTGACTCATCCGTGTAAAACCCGTATAAAGTCACATTTGCTCCTACTTTCGACTGCGACATAGTTCGATTATACCAAATAAAGGAACAGAAAGAGGACGTGTTTTGGGCCGTGGGGAGTTCGTTAAATCGTAATTATTTCGTTTTGTGTTGACATGACGACTTCGGTTGGTTTAGTATGATTCATGAATCGTAATGATTACGTTTTATTAAACAAACAGACAAAGGAGAGCAACTGATGAACGATACAAGAATCCCGGTAACAGTGTTGAGCGGCTACTTGGGAGCAGGGAAGACGACATTGCTCAATCACGTTTTGAACAACCGGGACGGATTGCGCGTCGCCGTCATTGTCAACGACCTTAGCGAAGTGAATATGGATGGAGCTTTGGTAGTGCAAGGGGGAGGCATTTCCCGCGTAGATGAAAAGGTCGTGGAGATGTCGAACGGCTGCATTTGCTGCACTTTGCGGGAAGATTTGCTGACAGAAGTGGAGCGGTTGGCGCTCGAAGGACGGTATGACTACATACTGATCGAATCGACAGGGATCGGCGAGCCTGTTCCGGTCGCGCAAACGTTCACATATGTTGATGAGGAGAACGGGATTAATTTGTCGCTGTTGACCCGGTTGGACACGATGGTGACAGTGGTGGATGCCTACCGTTTCTGGCATGACTTTTCCTCGGGGGAAAGCTTGTTGGACAGGGATCAGGCTGTGGGCGAGGACGATACGCGAGAAGTGGTCGATTTGCTGGTGGATCAGATTGAGTTTTGCGACGTGCTGATCTTGAACAAGTGCGATCGCGTAGCTCCCGAGGATTTGGAGCAGTTGGAAGCTGTGCTGAGAAAATTGCAGCCAAAGGCGCGCTTGATTCGCTCCGTACGCGGTCAGGTCGATCCACACGAGATTTTGAATACAGGCTTGTTTGATTTCGAAGCTGCCAGCCAATCGGCGGGCTGGATTGCGGAGCTGCAAAAAGAGGAGCATACCCCGGAGACTGACGAGTACGGGATTTCTTCGTTTGTCTACCGCGTGCGCCGACCTTTTCACCCGGAACGATTTGGCGAATGGCTTGCGCAATGGCCGGAAGAGGTCGTGCGAGCCAAAGGTTTTTTCTGGCTGGCAACGCGAAATGATCTGGCGATGACGCTCAGTCAGGCAGGGCCGTCCATTGAAGTGGGAACAGCCGGGTACTGGACGGCAGCGCTGCCGCCAGAGGAACAGCAGGCGGTGCTTGCAGAAGAGACGGATTGGCAGCACAATTGGGACCCGAATCACGGCGACAGGATGACAGAGGTGGTGTTCATCGGCATTGGGCTGGATCAGACAGCGGTGACAGAGCAACTCGATGCCTGTCTCTTGACGGACGAGGAATACGAGTCGGACTGGGGCATGCTCCCTGATCCGTTGCCTACAGCCAGCACCGTCGTAGAGATGTCGATGTAAAAGGAAAAAGGAGGAGCGTCACATGCGCGTAAACATTACTTTGCAGTGTACGGAAACAGGAGATCGGAACTACATCACGACCAAAAACAAAAGAACGCATCCAGAGCGGCTGGAGCTGAAAAAATATTCGCCTCGCCTGAAACGCCATACGCTGCACCGGGAGACGAAGTAAACAAAGCGGTCATGACCGTTTTGTTGACCGCAAGCGGCCACATCCCATTTCATGAAAAAAAGCCCTTTCTCATGCTGCGAAAATCAGGTCAGTTCCGGACCGATCCTTCGCAGGCGAGGGAGGGCTTTTTTGCTGAAGAATGGAAGGAAGTTGCAAACAGTGTGAACCAGCCACGGGCCGGACGGTTTCAGCCGTTTTTGCCCAAGGCGTAGACGCGCATGACTTGCTCAGCGGCTTGTTCCAACAGGGAAGCGCCATTCTGCATGGCTTCATCCAGCGTCATCGGCTTGTTGGTGATCCCGATGACAGCGGTAACGCCTTTTTCGTACAAAGCTTCTATGCCTTCCCCGACAGAGCCTGCCAGCACGATGACAGGAATGCCGCATTGCTGCGCGAGCTGTGCTACGCCGCATGGTGTCTTGCCTTGCGCTGTTTGAAAATCGACCTGGCCTTCTCCGCTGATGACGAGATCGGCTCCGTCCATGGCGAGAGCGAGCCGGGTCGTTTCCATGACGATCTGAATCCCGGATTGCAGCTTGCCGCCGAGAAAAGCCAAAAGCGCCCCTGCCACGCCGCCTGCCGCTCCTGTCCCGGGCAAGTCGTGAATGGCGGTGCCAGTCGTTTGTTTGATCACGTCGGCAAAATGCCGCAAATGCTCGTCCAGTGCGAGAACCATTTGCGGGGTGGCGCCTTTTTGCGGGCCAAATACGCGGGAAGCACCGTTTGGACCGACAAACGGATTGTCGACATCGCAGGCGATGACAAATTGGCACGCATCCAGCCGTTTGTCTTTGTCGCTGTCGTCGATATGCGATAGCCGCGAAAGCTCGCCGCCGCCAAAAGCAAGCGGCTGATTGTTTGCATCGAGCAGCCTGTAGCCCAAAGCTTGCAGCATTCCGGCACCGCCATCGTTGGTCGCGCTGCCGCCGAGTCCGAGAATAAAGCGTCGGCACCCGTGATCGAGTCCCGCCAAAATCAGCTGGCCGAAGCCGTATGTAGTAGTGAGCAGCGGATTGCGTTCGTCTTTGGCGATGAGATACAGACCAGATGCTGAGGCAAGCTCGATGACGCAGGTCACGCCGTCGCCAAGAATGCCGAACTGGGCTGCAATCGTGCGTCCGAGCGGGTCCATGGCCTGCGCAGTCAAAACTGTGCCATTGGTGGCATCAACGAGGCACTGCATGGTTCCTTCGCCGCCGTCTGCCATGGGCGAGACGATAACTTCGGCTTGGGGGCAGGCGCGTTGTACCCCTGCGCGAATCGCTTCACCTGCTTGCTTGGCCGTGAGACTTCCTTTGAAAGAATCGGGGGCGATGACGACTTTCATGCGGGACACCCTCCTTTTTTCTTCATGATAAGCCGAAACGACTCGCCAAAGAAACGTCTGCCGATGAAAAAAGCTGCCCCGGCGTCGCGTGACGCGGAGCAGCCTGTTTTTTTGTCGTTACGCATTCTTTTTCATCAACAGCTTTTCTTCCTGTCCGTCCTTGTCGGCAAAAAACCACTTCATCATCGGCGGGGTAACAATCGTCGTCAAAAGAACAACGACGATCAAGACGGCAAACATATCGTCTGTCAGCAGATTGTTTTCCAACCCGATGGCGGCGATAATCAGCGCCACTTCGCCCCGCGATACCATGGCCGCTCCGATTGCCATTGAATTTTTCCAGGGGAACCCGGTCATTTTGGCGCCAAGGGCACCGCCAACGAGCTTGGAGACAATGGCGATGACACTCAAGATGACGATCAGCCACAGATTTTCCACAATACCGGAAAACTGCGCAGTTACCCCGATCGAGGTGAAAAAGACCGGAACGAATACCGCGTAGCTGATCGTTTCCACCTTGTGCGTAACTTCTTCCTTGTACGTGGTCAGGCTGATTGCCACACCAGCGATATAGGAGCCGATGATCGCGGCTACACCTGTATACTCGGCAAAGTAGGCAAACAGGAAACAAATAATCAGGGCGGCGGAAATGACGGATTCGGTTACTTGCAACGGCGCGAATTTACGCAGAACCCATGGAACCACTTTCCACGACAGGAGAATGACGACGGCGAAAAACGCGACCTTTTTCAAAACGACCATTCCCAGGTTGACGTCGCCGCCCGCAAAGCTCATCAAAAAGGCGAGGGCCAAAATGACAAGAACGTCGTCAATCACAGCAGCACCCATGATGGTCGCGCCTTCCCTGGATTTTAGCTTGCCCAGTTCTTTCAGCGTTTGGACGGAAATACTCACGCTGGTTGCGGAGAGCAAGAGTCCCAAGAAGACCGATTCGATCGAGGATAGTCCCATCGTGATTCCGGCTACATACCCGAGAGCCAAAGGGGCGATGATGCCCGCCACACCTACACTGGTGGAGGATTTGGCGGTGCGCTTGAACTCGTCTATATCGGTTTCCAAACCCGCGATGAACATGAGCAGAATGACCCCGATCTGGCTGATTTCTTTCAAAATTTCCGTGTCAGTGACAAGCCCGAGAACAGTAGGGCCGAGAACGATACCGATGAGCAACTTCCCCAAAACGGACGGCTGTCCCAGGCGCACACTGATGTCACCGGCGATTTTGGAGGCGATCAAGATGACAGCCAGCTGAAAAATAAGCATGTGGTTTCCCCCTTTATCTTTTTGAAAAAAAACAAAAAGAGCCCGTAATCAAGGGGTTTTTCTTTTTGTCAGCTAAAAAAAGACAAAAAGAACCCTATGATGACAGGCTCCTCCATAAACGAAACGAATATTCATTTGCGATACAATTACATTTTAACATAACGGGGAGAAAAAGTAAAGAAACAGTGGCAGCAAGACTGCGGGCATGTCATCATGGAAAGTAAAAAACAGGGGGAAAGTCAGTGGCGGAACAGGCAAACGATACGCTAAAAGTGAGCAAGCACAATGCCGAGCATTACATGTGGGGCGACAATTGCGACGGTTGGCATCTGGTCAAAGGCCAGGATTTGAGCGTCATTTTTGAGCGAATGCCAGCCAATACGGCGGAGGTGCGCCATTATCATGAGCGTTCCCGGCAATTTTTTTTCGTGCTCTGTGGACAGGCCGTACTTGAAGTAGAAGGCGTTCGGTATGAGATTGGCGTCCAGGAAGGGGTAGAAGTACCTCCGGGGGCCAAGCATCAGATGAAAAACGAGAGTAGCGCAGACGTGGAATTTCTGGTCATTTCCCAGCCGACAACGCGAGGCGACCGCATTCATACCAAGTAACACAAGTGGTCATGACCAAGCGCTCCTTTTTTTTGAAGGACAAGATGCTGCTGCATGCGGGCACATCTGCGTTTACGAAATACGCCGAGGTTTTTTCCGCAGAAAAAGACCTGACTGTCGCAGGACGGCCAGGTCTTTTTGTATCGTTGCCCACTAGCGGACACGTTTATTTCCAGTTAACGAAATCGGACATTTGTGCGAATGCGTCTGCCAAAGCGTGCAAGCTTTCTCCGGTTTGGTAAGCGAAGATAGGCAAACCGACGACGAACAACAAAACTTCTCCGATATATTTGGCGATCATAAGATCTACCTCCTTTTGGATGTGGTTCAAGCCGTGCGATCCAAAAAAAGGGAGATGTATGTATCCTTGTCGCCATTCGCGTGCTGAATCCGCCGAATGATGCGGAAGCGCAGCGGTTGCCTTGCTGCCATCGGATAAGTTTCAACCGAGCAAGGATTGATGGAGGGTTGATAGCTGTCGCTCGTGCTCCAACGAAACGCCTGCAATTGCGGGTGGTCACAACGTCTCAGGCAAAAGCCGGACGTGAAGCAACCCACAAGGAGGGCGAGCAAGGCGAAGAAATCATCCAGTGAAAACAGCAGCAGCATATCTTCCACGGCGATCCTCCTCCTTTCGTATCCATCATTCTACTCCTGTTCACATATTCCAGCAACCCTAAAAAGCAGGGGGATTGATTCCATTGCCAATGATCCGATTATTTGATTTTGCCGATAGACAGGTTGACGCGATAGTTGCCGAAGGGCAGGAGATCATCCAAAAAGCGGTTGAGGGCGGACTGGTCAGGGACGTTGATTTTCATCGTATAACAGCCTTCTCCGCTGATGCGATGCGCTTCGAGAACTTCGCTGCGGGAGGCGACGAAGCGAGTAAAGCTCGTATGATCGGTCGTCTTCATGAACATGGTGACCATGGCAGTGAGGGACGGAGCCAGCTTTGTTTCATCCACGAGTGTAGTGTAGCCGGTAATAATACCCTGTTCCTCCATGCGGCGAATGCGGTTGCCGACGGCTTGTCCGCTCAAATGCACCTGTTCGCCGATGTCTTTCCACAAAAGGCGGCTGTTTTGGCGCAGCAAGGCCAAAATGGCGAGGTCGGTTTGGTCTGGCATGGAAATCTCCTTTCACGGTGAAAGTGGGGCGCTGTATTTGTTTCGCGGGAAGAGGCGTTTGTTTTTTACAATAAAAGCAAGCTCATTTCTATTATACGATCGGGACTGGAGGACAGTGAAGAGATGCACATTCAACTTGTTAGACACGCCACATTGAAAGTGGCTTACGGCGGCCGCACGTTTTTGATCGACCCGATGTTCAGCGATGCCGGGGAGCTGCCTGCTGTACCGAATACGCCGAATCAGCGGGCAAATCCTTTGGTCGACCTGCCTTTTTCTGTGGAAGAAGTGCTGGCAGGAGTTGACGCGATTGTGATTACCCATACGCATCGCGATCATTTGGACGAAAAAGCGATGAGCCTGTTGCCACGGAATTTACCTGTGTTCTGCCAGCAGCCAGACGAGGAAATGCTGCTGCAACAAGGATTTTCACAGGTTACCGCCATCAAGGACGAACATGATTGGCAAGGGATTCGCCTGAATCGGACAGCCGGGCAGCACGGGACAGGCGAGATCGGAAAAGCGATGGGGCCAGTTTCCGGTTTTGTCCTGCAAGCCCCTGGCGAACCGACCTTGTACATGGCAGGAGATACGATCTGGTGCGACGAGGTAGGGCAGACGATTCAACGGTTCTCGCCAGATGCCATCGTCGTGTTCGCCGGGGCGGCAAGGTTTTTGGCGGGCGATCCGATCACGATGACAAAAGAGGACATAGCATCTGTGGCGGCAGCCGCACCGGATAGTCACGTGCTGGTAGCCCACATGGAGACGTGGAATCACTGCCTGTTGTCGCGCAGCGAGCTTCGCGAGTTTTTGGGCGAGCACAAACTGCAAAAACGCGTCCTTGTGCCGAATGACGGGGAGATCGTTGCACACCTGTGACCTGTGAGGTAAGGTGTGATCGAAAAAGGAAGCAGCTTCGCTGACGGGCGGAGCTGCTTTTTCGTCTGCGAGCAAATTCGGGCTTGGCCAGCATTTGACAAACGAGTTGTCACGTAATAAACTATTTTTACGTAAATGATTAATGTCATGAGGTGTTGTTGTGGCGCACGAACAGCTGGAAACGTATATCGTCGAAACGCCCGAGCAGGCGATGGCGTTGTTGAATCCGCTCAGGGCCGAGATTTTGAGCCGATTGGCGGAGCCTGCTTCAGCGGCGGAAGTAGCGCGGGGAATCAACGAGATTCCACAGCGGGTGAATTATCACCTGAAAGCTTTGGAAAAGGTCGGGCTGGTCAGGCGCGTAGGGAGTCGGCAGGTCCGCAATCTGGTTGAAGTGCTGTATTTGGCGATAGCTCGCACGTACGTGCTCTCCGAAGGGCTGAACTGGGCTAACGACACCGTGCAGCAGATGAAGGATCAGGGAGCTTTGTCGCACTTGATCCAGACGGCTGAGCGGATCAAGCGGGATGCCCTCGCTTTGCTGGAACGCTCGGATCAGGAAAAAGAAATTCCGAGTGCCACGCTCGATACGAGCATTCGCCTCGCCAGCGAGGAGCAGCGGGCAGCTTTTGTCGAGGAATACGTGCAGCTCGTCAATCAGCTCGTCAAAAAGTATCAGACGAAGACAAGTGCACAGGAGACGTATCAGGTCATTCTCGCGGTGTATCCCAAAGAAGGAGGCGAGCCGTCATGAAGGCAGAGGCTTCAGCGCCTGTAAAAGCAAGACCAGTCGTTGTGTGGGAAAGACGGGTCGAACCGAAGGCAGACAACGTCATCATGCTTCCGGCAAACGGCAACAACGTGGAACGGGAAGCAGCAGTGACAGAGTGGACGATCGGTTCGAGCGACCAGCCTGCTGTAATCACTCAGGTGTCATCCGGGTTTGGCAAAAGCAAGGCTGCGGCTGTACCGCCACAGTCCGTGCGCATGAGCATGGCAGCCTAAAAGCCTAAAGGATATAAAGGAGGGTTTGGCATGAATTTGATTCCGGTAGTCGTTGAGCAGACGAGTTATGGCGAGCGTTCGTACGATATTTACTCCCGTCTGCTGAAAGATCGCATTATTTTTCTCGGCAGCGCCATTGATGATCAGGTAGCAAATGCAATTGTGGCCCAGTTGCTGTTTCTTGCGGCAGAGGACCCGAAAAAAGACATTCATTTGTACATCAACTCCCCCGGCGGCTCGGTGACAGCGGGAATGGCGATCATCGACACCATGCAATTCGTGGCGCCCGACGTATCCACCATCTGCACAGGTATGGCTGCTTCGATGGGAGCGATGCTGCTGGTGGCAGGAGCGCCCGGCAAACGCTACGCCCTGCCGAATGCAGAGGTCATGATTCACCAGCCATGGGGCGGCACGCAGGGACAGGCGAGCGATATTAAAATCGCTGCCGAGCGGATCATGAAGCATCGGAATCTGCTTTACTCGATCATTGCCCAGCGTACAGGCAAGTCGGTTGAGCAGATCGAAAAGGATGCCGACCGCGACTACTTCATGTCCGCCGCCGAAGCGCTTGAGTATGGGATCATCGATAAAGTCATTGAAAAGCTGTAAAAGCTTGTAAAACATAGACGCAGAGGCATCTTCGGAACTTAGTTTTCGAGGATGCCTTTTTCGTTTGCCCCTAAACATGCGTATATTTTTTTAGCCTGGTTTAAAGAGGAAAAGGACAGGGAAAGAAAAAGGGTGGTATCCGAGTATTTTCGACATGATCACATTCATTTCGACAAGAGGAGGCACTCTTTTGAAAATCAGAACCAAATTCATTCTAGCTTTCAGCCTGATTTTGGCCGTTATGTTCAGCTCAGGCTCATATATGTACATTCATATGCAACAACTGAAATCTGCCTATGAGGAGATGCTCGACGACGGAGAGTTCCTGACCGATTTGCGCGAGATGCAGTTTACCCTCACAGGTCGAAACAATGACGAGCGCGGCTATGTGCTCACGGGCGATGAAGAGTATCGCAAGGAGTTGAAGGAGAAAGCAGGCAAAATCGAAGCGCTGTTTCAAAAGCTGGACGAGTACGAGGATATTACGGAGCAGCAAAAAGCAACGCTGCAAGAAGCGAAGAAACTTTATCAAGGGTACTTGGCCGCAAGCGACAAGGCCGTGGCAGCTTTGGACGAAGGCAGACGGGAAGAATCGATGGTCTATCATTTTGGATTGGAGCGGCAAGCGCGAAAGAAGCTTGATTCGACGGTAAGCACGCTCATGGAGGATGTTCGCCGGGAAAAAGAAGCCGACGATCAGTCGCTGCGTGAACGGGAAGTCGTGTCCGTCAACATCCAGATTGCTTTTAGTGTCGCAGGAGTTCTTGTAGCTGTCGTCATTGGCGGACTGTTGATTCGGGCGATCATTCGTCCGCTCAATCGCGTTAACGAGCAGTTGGCTGCCATAGCAGATGGGGAAGGCGATCTGACGAAGGAGCTGACGGTGTCCTCCAAAGACGAGATCGGCGAGTTGGCTGCGTCCTTTAACCGGATGCTGGCCAATCTGCGCACGCTCATTTCCCAGATTCGCGGGCACGCCCAGCAAGTAGCGGCTGCGGCAGAGCAGTTGACGGCCAGCTCGGAGCAGACTAGCAAGGCAACCGAGCAAATCGCGGAAACGATCCAGGAAATGGCTACAGGCGCAGATGTGCAGGCGCATCAAGTGGAAGAGGGCGACAAGGAAGTGCAGGAGATGACCGCAGGCATCAGACAAATCGCTGCGCGTGCGCAAAATGTCTCGGCTGCGGCACTGAACGCCTCGGAGCTGGCGACGGGAGGAACCCGGACGATTCAGCTTGCGGTAGAACAGATGAACGGCGTCGGTGAAACGATGCAGCAACTGGCTCATGCGGTCAGCGGGCTGGGCAGCCGCTCGGAGCAGATTGGGCAAATTGTCGAGGTGATCACGCAAATCGCAGGTCAAACCAATTTGCTCGCGCTCAATGCGGCCATCGAAGCGGCCCGGGCGGGTGAGCAAGGCAGAGGCTTTGCGGTAGTCGCAGATGAGGTGAGAAAGCTGGCTGAGCAGGCGTCCGCGTCCGCACAGGAAATCACCCAGCTGGTTAGCGCCATACGCGCAGAGACACTTGATGCAGTAACGTCGATGCAAAAAGGCTCGGACGAGGTGGCAGCGGGGATGGAAGGTGTCGCGACGGCGGGCGAAGTCTTTTCGCACATCCGCGATGCGGTTGTCAGTGTGGCAAAAGACGTGGAGAGCGTTTCGGAAGCCTCGCGTACCTTGACAGAGAGCACGGGAAAAGTCGCAGCGTCGATGGAGCTGGTCGCTTCCGTCACGCACACCGCTGTCAGCCGGACTTTGGACGTATCTGCGGCGACAGAACAGCAGCTTGCCTCCATGCAGGAAATTCATTCCTCGGCTGCTTCTCTCGCCAATTTGGCGGAGGATTTGGAGAAGATGATCAGCCGCTTCAAAGCATAAAGGCTAGGATACCAAATGGAATGCTGTCGTGCAGCGAAACACCATGCGCGAAGATGCAAAGCCACTTGCAGGCACGAAAAAACTGCAAGTGGCTTTTTCTTTGCCACATAAAGCGAGAGTGCGGTGATTGCCGGATCAGGCCAGCCGCCACAAGGACAGCTTGCGGTAGACGAGAAAGATCAGCATGTTGCCGAGAGCAGCGACAAGAAAGACTGCCCACGGGCCGATCGATACCGTCATGAAGCCGGAGCCGAAGATAGAGAAGACGATTCCCAGCTTGAAAATCGAGCCGGTAATGCCGCTAATCCGCCCGATCAGATGGGCGGGCGTAGTCTCCTGGCGAAACGTCCAGATACAGACATTTTCAATCGTAGCGATCAGCCCGGTGAGAAACAGGGACAGGCAGAGCAGCCACGTACTGTTGGCGAAGACCATGAGCAGAGAGGAGAAGCCGAGTGACAAAATCGTTACGCCCATCATTTTCCCGAGCGGAAAGCGCCGCCGCAGCGGAGCGACGATGGAGCTGCCGATCAAGCCGCCAAGCCCGGCGACAGACAAGACCAGCCCCAATGTAGAAGTATCGAGACGCAAATGATCTTTGGCAAAGAAAATGATCATGGCGTCGTACATGCCGGAAGTCGCGTTGAGAAAAATGACGAGCAGCGTGATATGCCAAAGCGGTTTATTGCTCAACAGCTCGGCCCAGCCAGCTTTTAGCTCCTGCCAGAACCCGGCTTTTTGCGCAGCAGGTGGATCGGCTTTTTCCAGGAACGAGATCGCGATGAAAGCGAGCATATAGGCTACGCCTGTGATCAGAAGCCCTGAGTACAGACTGGACAGCAGCAAAATAAATCCGGTAATCGCCGGGCCCATAATTTCAATGAACGTGCTCATGAACGAAAAACGGGCATTTGCCGCGGTGAGCAGCGGCGTAGGCACGACTTGCTTGATCATGCTCACCCTTGCATTTTGAAAGCCGTAGTTGAACGCCATCAGAAAAAATCCGGCGATGTAGTAGTGAATGACCTGGGCGTGCCCAGCCGCGGACAAGGCGTACAGTGAAAACAGCAGCACCATTTGCCCGAAGACCATCCATTGCGACCAGCGCTTTTTCGAAAAGCGGTCGACCCATACGCCAATGAACATGGCGAGCAGCAGGTTGGGCAAAAACTCGATGCTTTTCATCGTGGTCATCGCTATGGCTGACTGCGTCATGTCGTACAAAATGAGCGGCAGGGCCAGTTCGTATACTTTGCTGCCGCAAGCAAGCAGTGTGGACGTGCAAAACAAGATGAGAAACGGTCGATTGCGCCAGATCGGCATGAAAATCAAAACCCCCTTTTCGTTCTCCATTGTAGTTGGAAAAAGGGGAAGAAAAAGGGTAGAGTAGTAGCAGAGGCAGTTCCCCTTTTTACAGAAAGAAGTGAGGCAACTTTGCAGATTGTGTATCATTACTTGCGCTTGCGCCAACATTTTGCCAACAGGCAGGAGGGCGAAGCGCAAGCGATTACGCTTCACGAGCTGGCGGAGATTTTGTGCTGTACGGAACGCAACGTCAAAAAAATCATCAAGCAGCTGGTCGAACAAGGCTGGATCGAATGGACGCCGGGCAGAGGGCGGGGAATCGGCTCGCAGCTTGTCTTTTTGCGCAGTGTCGAGCAGATTGTCATGCCGCTCGCCAAAGCCCAGATTGAGCAAGGCGATCTGGAGCGGGCTATGCAGTTGCTGCAAGAGTCCCGTCTTCCTGCCGGGGGCAGGGAACGCTTTTTTGACTGGCTCTCCGGGCAATTCGGCTTTCACAGTCAAATTGTCGAAGAGCGGACATTGGACACGCTGCGCATGTCTTTTTACAGAACGATTCCCCGTCTTGACCCGGCTTTTGTGAACAGACGCACAGAGTCGCACATGGTCAGGCAAATTTTCGATACGCTGATCAGCTACGATGCTAAGGAACATGCCTACAAGCCGCGTTTGGCTCATCATTGGGAGACGAATGCGGCAGGGACGGAGTGGACCTTTTATTTGCGAAAAGGAGTCTTGTTTCATCACGGGCGGGAGTTGACCGCGCAGGATGTAGTTCGGACATTGGAGCGGGTGGCTGATCCTCAGACGGGATCGCCGTATCGCTGGATGCTTGAAGATGTGGAGCGAATGGCGGCTCTTGGCGCCAACGTTTTGCACATCCGGCTAAGACGGCCCAATCGGCTGCTGCCTGCCTGTCTCGCTTCGGATCGTCTGTCCATCGTTCCGGTGGACATGGTGCAGCAAAAAGGCGAGGAGTTCAGTCGCTTGCCAGTCGGAAGCGGGCCTTTTCGGCTGGTGACGAATGATGAGCAACAGTTTGTTCTGGAGGCATTTCCCGCTTATTTTCAGGGACGAGCACACTTGGATCGGGTGGAAATCTGGGTAGTGCCGCAATTTGACAAGCGCAGCGAGAAATTTTTTGCTACGGAAAAAGAAGTCCATTTCCAGACAGCCTGGAGCATGCCGAAGCCGCTGGGCAGCTGGCAGGAGTTGAAGCAAGTGGAGCGAGGGGCTACTTACCTTGCGTTTAACCTGAATCGGCAAGGCCCGCAGCAAAACCGCGCTTTTCGTCAGGCTGTGGATAGCATCCTCTCGCGCAAGCAGATGATTGCCGAACTGAAAGGAAACCGCTACGGGCGGGCCTACAGCTTTTTTCCGGAAGTTCCGGGGATCGAACCCGCTCTGGCAGCGGGAAGCCGCGAGGAAAAACAGGCTGCCGTAAAGGACAGCGGTTATAGGGGAGAGCGCTTGAAGCTGTATACATACGAAGGCGCGGGCAATGAAAACAACGTCGAGTGGGTGCAGCAACAGCTGATAGAGTATGGTGTCCACGTCGATGTGACGATTGTGCCGATTGAAACGTTGAAAAAGCCGGAGGTATTGCTTCAAGCCGATCTCGTTTTGGCGGGAGAGGTTTTTGATGAGCAGTGGATTTTGGGGATGGTCGAGTTTTTTCGCTCGGACATCAGCTTTGCCCGGAACTTGTGGAATCCGGCCTTGCGCGAGCGGATTGATCGTGAACTGGAGCTTTTGGCGGAGGGACAGGGCGAGGAAGGGCAGCAAAGGAGGCTGCGGCGTATCGAGATGCTGCTGGCCGAGCAGTGCGCTCTGCTGTTTTTGTACCATACAAGGCAGCATTCGGTTTACCACTCGGCACTTGCCGGAGTCTCGTTAAATGCGCTGGGCCAAGCCAATTACAAGGACATCTGGTTCAAACAGGCGCATGTCGCCGCAGCAGAATGACGGAGAGCGCCGAAACAGAGTCTGTCACGAATGTGGCGATTGCGATAAGATAGGAGTTCAGTGCGAAAAATGGGGGAGAGACGATGAGACGATTCCGATTTGACGAACAAGCTGGGAGAGAGATCGAGCGTTTTGATTCTGTCGGCGCGGTGTTTTCCCGCATTTTGCGTACGAAAGACGCTGTGTCTATCGGCTGTATTCATGTAAAAGCCGGCGGGGTAGTAGGCTATCATCCGGCTGTTTGCCCGCAGCTCTTTCTCGTGGTCAACGGAGAGGGCTGGGTGCGGGGAGAGGATGACGAGCGGATTCCGATTCAGGCGGGCCAGGCGGCTTTTTGGCAGGCGGGCGAGGGTCACGAATCGGGAACAGAGTCTGGGATGACAGCGATCGTGATCGAGGGAGAGGAGCTTGATCCCGACAGCTTCATGACGTTGTTGGAAGCATAATGGTTCACGCCAACTCCACATGCACGAGGAAGATCATCTTGAGAAAGTCGGTGTGAAAAAAGAAATGACGTGGAAGACACATATGCTCCTTGGCGCAATCGCGGGATACTGGGCGTACCCTTCCTGGAAGGGGAGCGTAATCGGTGCCACGATGGCGCTGGTGCCAGATATCGATCAGGCGAGAAGCAAGCTGGGGCATTTCCTGGGCCCTGTGTCCAAAATGCTGCAAAAAGGGCTTGGGCACCGGACGCTGACGCATTCGTGGGTCATTTTGCTGCTTCCGGCTGCTTTTTGGGGCGATTCCCCGGAGGGCTGGGCGGCCTTGTGGGGATTGCTTTCGCACCTGATCAGCGACATGCTGGTGGGGCGTATTCAGCTGTTTTGGCCGCTGCGAATGGGCTGGGTAGGTGTGCGCCTGTCGCGCGCGCTTTATGGTACCGTAGATCGTCTCGTCTTTTATGCGGCGATCGTCTACATCATCTACATGGGATATATGTAAGAAAAAGAACCTTGCCGCACTTCACAGTGGACAAGGTTCTTTTTATTCTCGCAGTTGCGATGCTTATGGCATCATGAATTGTTGGACCAGCTCGGCGTTTTCCGCCATGAATTTTTCTGCTGCGGCTCCTGCCTCTTGTTGGACTTCCATCATTTGCTCATCGGTCATGGTTGCCAGGTTGAGGGCATTGTCAGCTGTCATGGCTGGAATTTCCAGCGCTTTGCCAAATTCTTGCTTGGACTTCATTTTCAGGCTGATACCTTTTGGCATGTCTGGAGTCGCCTGGTCAAAGTTGATTTTCACGCTGGCGTCGGAATCGCGCCCGGCATCTGTAGATGTCTCGGATACAGTGACGTTCCCGCTCAGAGCGATCGGCTCGGAGTATTCGTCTGCCAGAACGACTGCGAAATCGTACTTGCCGTCTACTTTTTTGCCTTCTTTGACGGTTTCAAATGTTGTCGACAGATCAAGCGCTGGCTGCTCGTTCTCTTTTACCAGGAGATTCAGCTTGCCGTTTGTTTTGCCGCTTTGCTCAGTCGCTTTGTACGTGTAGGATACTTCGCCGTTTTTCGGATCTTCCGGGTTGTGGATGGCGAAGCGATAGTAGCTGTCCGCGCCTTTTTGGTAAGCGGTGCTTGAGAAGAACAGGTTTTCCTGTTTGTTGTCTTCCCCAGTAAACATCAGTTTGCGGGACAAGATTTGGTGATCGCCGTCTACGAGCACGACCATTTTCACTTGTTCCTTGCTCGCTGTAGAGCTGTCGCTAATGTCTTTCAGCAAGTCATCGAAGCCTTGATCGTAGTCTTTCTTGAACTCTTCTTTGGAAACTTCATCTACCACATAACCGCTGTCAGCCATCAAGGTAGCGACGTTGTGGTAGCGGGTGTAGATCAGATCAAACAGCTTCGTGTCCGCTTTCGCTTTTTCTGCCAGCTTGGTTGCGAGCGCTTTTGCCTCTTCTTCGGTAAAGGTCACAGTGATTTCACGAGCGCTTTCCTTGAAGCCTTCTTCCGAGAAGGAAGCATCCTTGTTGATTGCTACTTGCGTGTCCTTGATCGAATCTGCGTACAGCAAAGCATACGGAGTCAGCACGCTTTTCACTTCATCCTGGTTGAAGCGGACTGCTTCCATCAGTTCGCGATAGGTGAGGAAACGCTTAGGCATCTCTTGACCGTATTTTTGCTTGAGGGCATCGCGGTCTTTCAAGTCCATGTAGCCGTATTTCGAGTAAAAATCAGGCAGACGGAAGCCAAACTGCGAGTCGTTCATGAAGTACTCAATCGTAGCCAGCTTCTTGTCTTTCAGATGAACTTCGAGATTCCCTTGCTGCTGGTGCTTTTGCTCGTCGATGTTGCTTTGCATGACGACTTTCGCGCTCTTCAGCAGATCGAGAATTTTTTGTGCTTGCGGGTCTGGGATTGTAGCATCTATCGCAATATCAGACAGTTCGGTTGTGGAGTGCACAGGCTTTTCCAGATATGGCTTCATGTACTCTTCGTATTCCCCATAAGCCTTGGAAACGTTGGACGAGAACTTCATCATGCTCTCCGCTTCCGATTGCAGGTAGATCGTTTTTGCGCTTTTGAACAAGTCGAATTTGGCGTAGGCCGTTCCGAGCCCGCCCAAAATAACGACAGCAGCTGCTCCCGCAATCAGCAGCGGTTTTTTGGAGCTTTTGCGTGGCGGGTTCACGTTTGTAGTGGTTTCCATGAGTTCCTCCCCTTTGTAACACTCTCTCTTTTTTTTGCGTACGAACTGTAAATGGTTTTTCGCACTCGATTTTGTATTGTACCATAAGGGGGAAGGATGAAAGTGATTTCCAGTAAATTTTTTCAAAAATGAGGAAGAAAGACCCAAAAATATAAGTGTTTGTTCCAATTTTTCACCCTGGACAGCTTGTCTAATCGACAACAGGTAAGGCAGACGGCTTTTCGGGCTACAGAGACAAGGGGATGGATAGGAGGAGATTGTGTGGACTTTCGCGTGCTGCAGACGTTTTTGGTAGCGGCTACAACAGAAAATTTTCATCAGACAGCTGAGGCGTTGTTTATCGCCCAGCCAACGGTCAGCCAGCATATTCGACAACTGGAGAAGGAATTGGGGATCAAGCTGTTTGAACGGGTTGGGAAACGCGTCAGGCTGACGGCAGCGGGCAAGCGCTATCTGCCGCATGCAAAAGGTCTTTTGGAACAGTGGCACCACAGCATGGAAGATTTGCAGGCGTGGCGGCAAGGATACCGGGAGAAGCTTCATCTGGCTGTCTCGCCGATTATTGCCCGCGCCCGCTTCTCCCATCTGCTCCACCGTTTCACCAAGCAATATCCGGATGTAGACATTTCGATCAAAATTGCCGAATCGGTGGAGATCGGCCCGCTCGTGCAGAGTGGACAGGCTGATTTGGGACTGACCCGGATGGTGCCAGGCGAGTTTCAGCTGGATACGTACTTGCTGTATGAAGATCCGGTGGTGTTCGCTGTACCGCATAGCGGAGGCGACATGGATGCTCCTTTGCCTGATTGGGAGCAGGAAGTGCAGGCGAACCGTTTGCTGACCCACAATCACCCGGGCTACTGGGACGATTTGCTGCTGCTTTTGCGCCAGAGAGGACTTGCTTTGCGCACGATGGCGGTATCGCAGGTGGACATCACCAAACGCTTCATTGAAGACGGGCTTGGCGTGTCTTTTTTGCCCCGGTCGGCTGTCAGTCGGGATTTGTTTGAAAATCGCTTTATCGAGCTGCCGACGCCGGGGCTTGTGCTGCCAAAGGTGGCTTCTTACCTGCTCGTGCCGAAAGTGGGAATTAGCGAGCCAGCCAAGCATTTCATGGAGATTTTGCAGGCGCTCTATCCGCCGATGCCTTCGGTTGTGCAAGGGGGAAGGCAGTAGGGGGGAGCAAAGGGCCAAATGATTATAAAATGTGATTGATAACGGGTTTTTCTTTTATTTCCCTTCCATATTAATAATCGATATACTGAAGGGAAAAGAGAAGAAAAAGGAGTGGCGATCATGACAAAACAACATCCTTTGGCAATCGGTCTGGAAGGAATCGCCGTAGCGGAGACAGACCTGAGCCTGGTAGATGGAATCAACGGATTGCTCGTATACCGCGGCTATTGGGCGCGCGATCTGGCTATTCACCACACGTTTGAAGAAGTAGCGCACTTGCTCTGGTTCGGCCATTTGCCAAGCGAGCAGGAGCTGACGGAATTAAAGAATAAATTGAAAGCAAACCGCGAACTGCCAGAGCATGTCAAAGGAATTTTGAAGCTGATCCCGGCAGATGTCGATATGATGAGTGTGCTGCGCACAGGCGTTTCCGCGCTGGGCAGCTCCTCCCAAGGCTTCCCGCCAACGATTGACGAGGTGATTGCGCTGGCTGCGAAAATGCCTACAATCGTAGCGTATCGCTTCGCCTGTCTGGAAGGCCGCGAGCCGATCTCCCCTAGCCCGGAGCTTGATCACACGGCGAACTATTTGTACATGCTAAAAGGCGAGAAGCCGAACTCGGCTCATGTTCGTGCGCTGGATGCGTACCTGATTTTGACGCAGGAGCATGGCATGAACGCTTCTACTTTTGCTGGCCGTGTCGTCGGTTCAACCGAGTCTGACCTGATTTCTTCGATTGTGGCAGCCATCGGGGCTTTAAAAGGTCCTCTGCACGGCGGCGCTCCGTCGGAAGTAACGGAGATGATCGAAGCGATTGGCACGAAGGAAAATGCGGAGCCGTGGCTGCGCAGCAAGCTGGAAAGCGGCGGCCGCCTGATGGGCTTCGGTCATCGCGTCTACAAAACGATCGACCCGCGTGCAACAGCTTTGCGCGTGGTGGCTTCCGAGCTGTCGGCGGACGATCCGTGGTTCGACCTGGCGACACATGTGGAAAAGGTCGGTTTGCAACTGCTGGACGAGTACAAACCGGGCCGCAAGCTGAACACAAACGTGGAGTTCTTCGCCGCTGCGGTCATGCGCGCGGTTGGGTTGGATGAGAACTTGTTCACTCCGACTTTTGCCGTGAGCCGCGTGGTTGGCTGGAGCGCTCATATTTTGGAGCAGGCTGCGAAAAACCGCATCATTCGCCCGCAATCGAATTACATCGGCTCGATGCCGGAATAATAGACGTTGCCTTTTACAAAAGCTATCCGTTGTTGCGGATGGCTTTTTTTGCTGAAAAATCCAGGTGGGTGTTGAGCGAAGCTGTAGTGGAGGGAGGAAACAGGAGAAACCGCAGCAGGGCACCTGGCCTCTTGCGGGGAGCTTAAACTGGCCGCCTGCGGTGAAACAGGAAAACCGCGTCAAAAGCAGTTTGTTCGGAGAAGTGGATTCACGTTGCCGCTTAAAGGCCGTTTTCCTTTTTCGCCTCCGGCTGGGTAGGAGCCCGAAAGCCCTGCTGCTTGTTTCTCCTGTTTCCTCGGCCAACGTTAGGCTTTGGTCGGGGAGTGATTTTTGAAAGTTGATCAGGGGCGGAAAATCTAATGCAGGCAGCAACGAGCTTTTTGCATGAAAGAGTCGCATACAGCAATCTTCTTCAAGAAAAGCCTTAATCTGTTTTCATGTTTTTTTTTGAAACTGACGTCGAACTCACCAGCCTCTTTCCTCGCTACGCCTGAAGTACCGATGAAGCAGACTACGAAGGTCAAACCCAAGCAAGCTTTTCGTATTTGGCATTTTTCCTTGAAACTCCCGCCGATCACCACCAGCTCCCAAGCACGCCCCCAACCCAGCTTTTCCGCTTAATCTGCAACTCCACCACCCGAAAGTGCAGCAGGGGGATTGCAGAGGTCGCTAACTTTTGGCATGATAATGAAAAAAAGTAAGGAGTGGAATCAATGGCTCTGTTGTCTACCCCGTTTCAATTCAAAGGACTCACTTTGAAAAATCGCGTAGTGATGCCGCCTATGTGCCAATACTCCGTGGAAGCGCAAGACGGAACGCCGACCGACTGGCATTTTGTCCATTACGTGTCTCGCGCAGTAGGAGGTACAGGCTTGATCATCGTAGAGATGACAGATGTGGAACCGGATGGCCGCATTTCCAACTTCGACCTCGGCCTGTGGTCCGATGAGCAGATTCCGGCATACAAGCGCATTATCTCCGAGGTACACAAGTACGGCGCGAAAATCGGCATCCAGATTGCTCACGCTGGCCGCAAAGCGGAGGACGCCGAAGTACCTGTCTCGGCATCTGCGGTTCCTTTCCCTGGCTCTCGCTACAAAACGCCACGGGCACTGACGACAGAAGAAGTCAAAGCGATGGTCGTCAAGTTCCAGGAGGCAGCGAGACGCGCAGTGGAAGCGGGAGTGGACACGATTGAAATCCACGGTGCGCACGGATACTTGATCCATCAGTTCCACTCGCCACTGACGAATTTGCGGGACGATGAATACGGACGGGACAAAGCGCTGTTCGGCGTAGAAATCATCAAGGCGATCAAAGAAGTGATCCCGGAAGACATGCCGCTGATCATGCGGATTTCCGCGGTAGAATATGTAGATGGCGGTTATGGCCTGGAGTACAGCACAGAGCTGTCCCGTAGATATAAAGAAGCGGGCGTGGACATTTTCCATTTGTCGAGTGGCGGCGAAGGTCCGATCGGTTCAGGCGGACGTCCGGGAATCCATCCAGGATATCAGGTGCCGCTTGCCCGCGCGATCAAGCAGGCATTGGATGTTCCGGTGATTGCAGTCGGCAACCTCGACGATCCGAGGCTGGCAGAAGCGTCGATCGGCAATGGCGACACGGATTTGGTAGCTGTCGGACGCGGCATGCTGCGCGATCCGTACTGGGCGCTTCACGCCATCCGCGAGCTGTCCGCCGACGAGCTTGACGCGCCAAAGCAATACGCGCGTGCATTTTAATCACTCCTAAAAACAAAGCAACCTTTCTTGCTGCCGATTCGCGATTCGTGATTCGCAGACAGAGAGGTTGCTTTTTTGCATGCCAAAAGATCATCCCTGCAACAGCGCAGCTTCACATATCTGACAGGTGCGGAAAAGACAGGCTCAAAAAAGCAGACGCCCTCACACAAAACGATCCTGCGTCGAGAAGAGTCAGCTTCTGTGATAGACTAATGCACAAAGTACGGCCGAAAGGAGACGGTAGTTTTTGCGAGAATTTTCGACGATCCGGTTTACCGATAAAGAACCGCTTTTTACGCAAATGTATCACCATCTAAGAGACGAAATCGTGAACGGACAAGTCCGGCACGGGGAATTTCTCCCTTCCATTCGCAGTTGCGCGCAGTCGCTTGGCGTCAGCAAAAATACGGTAGAAGTCGCGTACCAGTTATTGATGTCCGAGGGCTATGTCAGCAGCATGCCGAAAAAGGGATATCAGGTCGTCTACAAGGCGGAAGCCCCTGCGACCAGGCACACTCCAAGCACGACAGAGGCAGCTCCTTTGAACATTCATACGGATTTTCGCTACGGCAATATCGAATTGGGAGCTTTCCCGTTTCAGCAGTGGAGCAAGCTGCGCAACCGGGTGATTGCCGACCACCAGCAGCGCTACATGGTAGAGGGTCAGGACCAGGGCGAGTTCGAGCTGCGAAAAGAACTGGCAAAGCTGTTGCACGAGACGCGCAAAGTCATGGCGACCCCGGAGCAGATTGTCGTCGGAGCTACTCCCCAGCAGCTCGTTTCCGTTTTGGTACAGCTTCTGGACAGGGAGAAACAGATCATTGGCGTGGAGAACCCTGGCTATGACGGCGCGCGAAACACGTTTGTCAACGGAGGCTATCAAGTCCGGGGCATCACGGTAGGCGCGGACGGCGTCTCCATACCAGAGCTTCTGAGCAGCAAGGCAACCGTCATGTACGTCAGCCCGTCCCAGCAGTTCATCAACAAGCTTGTGATGCCGCTTGAAAAAAGAACCGAGCTGATCGAATGGGCACAAACCAGCGCCTATATCGTGGAAGATGACTATGAGTGGGAGTTCAAGTACGAAGAGAGCTTCCTTCCTGCGATCCAAAGCTTGTCTCCGCAAAAAGTGGTCTACATCGGCAGGCTGTCCAAAGCGTTGCTGCCTGTTTGCAATCTGAGTTACATGGTGCTCCCCTATGATCTTTTGTCGCGCTTTTACCAGCGTGTGCCGGAATACGATCAGCCCGTCGCCAGACTGGATCAGCTGACATTGTCCGCGTATTTGTCCGACGGCTTTTGGCACAGGCACGTGCAGGCTATGCGCAAAAGCTATGCAGACAAGCGGCAAGCTTTTCTTCAAGCTGTCTCCCGCTGGATGGGGGAACGCGTGGACGTGCAAGGAAAGGACACAGGGCTGCACGCGTTTTTGACCGTTAAGGAAAAAGGCAGCGAAGCAGAGTGGATGGAGCGCGCTTTGCGAAACGGGGTAAAAGTGTACGGGACAGCGAGGTACTGGGTGCAGGACATCCGGGAATACCCGTCGTTTCTGCTCGGGTACGGGGCTTTGAACGAACAAGAAATCGAGGCGGGCATCCGGCAGTTGGCTGCTGCCTGGTTCGGGTAAAAAGCCGCTTTTTGCGAATCTGACCCGGTCATTTTGTGAAATCTGTCCCTTCAAGAGAGGGCTTCTTGCACTCTATGATGATACATATGAAAGCGATAGAGTAAAGGGGGACAGGGAGCAGATGAGGTTTATTTTCGACTTGGATGGGACGATCTGCTTCAAGGGGCAGCCTATCTCCAAGAGCATTCTGGATTGTCTGCTTGAACTGGAGCAGGAAGGCCACACCGTAGGGTTTGCTTCCGCCAGGCCGTGCCGGGATATGCTGCCGGTTTTGGATGAGCGGTTTGCCAACCATCTTCTGATCGGGGCGAATGGAGCCATGACTTATCATCAGGGACGGTTGCAGAGCTACACGGCGATTCCCGGCCAGTTGGCAACAGAAATCATTCGTATCCTGGCTGATCATCAAGCGCAGTTTTTGATTGATGACAAGTGGGATTACGCTCATAACTGCACAGAAGCTCACCCGGTCATGCGCAATATCGACTGTGGGCGCAAAGCTAGCCGCATCGACTTCGATCAGCTGGATGCCGTTTTGAAAATCTTGATTTTATCGGCAGACCGGACGAAAGAGCTGGCGGCAAGACTGAAGGAACTCGACGTCACCATGCACCACCATTCCGCAGAGGACATTCTCGATCTCACCTGCCGGGGTGTCAACAAGCTCGCTGCCCTGGAGTGGTTTGCCCCGCAGGATGAACCATTCATTTGTTTTGGCAATGACATGAACGACTTGCCGCTTTTCGAACAGGCGCAGCACAGTGTCCTGATTGGCGAGTACGAGCCGCTCGTGCCGCTGGCGACTGAAAAAATCGCGGTGGACAGCCAGGTCGAGAGTGTGATTGTTTCCAAAATTCAGGAACTGAGCGTGGCGTACAAGCCTGCTCGGACGTATTAAATTGAGGAGGGGAATGGAAGATGAATCAGGCATTGGTGCAAAGACACCGGGCTTTGCGTGAAGCAGAAACAAAAGCAGAGCAATTGTTTGCCCGAATCGAAGAAACAGGAATCATTCGCAGCGGGGCGTCGGAAAAACAGATCAATCAAGAGATTTACGAGCTTGCCTTTCAAATGTTCGGGATCAAAAAGTATTGGCACAAGCGAATTGTGCGCGCCGGAAAAAACACGCTCCATCCATACAGGGAGAATCCGCCGGACCTGATTGTCACTCCAGAGGATATTATTTTCCTCGATTTCGGACCGATTTTTGAGGACTGGGAAGCTGATCTGGGGCGGACGTACGTACTCGGCAATGACCCGATGAAAATCAAGCTGCGCGACGATATCGAAAAAGCGTGGGATTTGGGCAAGGCTTACTTTGAATCCAAGCCGGATATTACGAGCAGCGAGTTGTTTCACTACATGTGCCAGGTCGCTGAAGAGAACGGCTGGGAGTTTGGCGGGCCACACGCCGGACACCTCATCGGCGAATTTCCGCACGAGAAAATTCAGGGGGAAGACATCGTCAACTACATTCACCCGGACAACAACAAACCGATGAGAGACCCTGATCACAATGGTCATCCGCGCGACTGGATCCTGGAGGTACACTTCGTCGATCGCAAATTGGAAATCGGCGGCTTCGTAGAAAAGCTGCTGACGGTGGACTAATCCATCATTTTTACCCTCTCCCGTTGTCAATGGATGGGAGAGGGTGCTATTATGAAGCTAGAAAGTTATCGTTATATCGATAACTGCAACCGGGAACGATAAAAAAGAAACCGACACGGTGCTGGTAACACCATGTCGGTGGTACAAAGACGGCCCCTTTACGGGGATCGGCTCAAGTGACTTGTAAAACGGACGAAATGACCGCCTTAGCCACGTCAAAGCTTAAGGGCGGTCATTTCGTTTGGACAAGGCAACAACGATTGCTACGACTAGGCTCAGCAGTCCGACAACAAAGCCGCCAAACTGGAGCATAAGCGAAAGCGTTTCGTGAGTAATTGCCACGATCCCACCTCCCTTCCGTTTGTGACGTGGGGAGATGAGCCGACCACCCTCAAGATTGAGCCGTATCTGTGTACTTGTCCAAATTTTACTATTTTTCTGGTATGATTGTCTAATTCGTATTTGAATAAAATGGCGCGGCGGTCGAAGCTTGTTGTACCGCTTGGTCATGCCATAGCGGAAAACCGCCTGCTCCCATTCGGATCAAGCGGTTTTTTTTGTGCGCAAAACTCAGTACATCACCATGTTGCCCGTCTCTTTCATGTGCTTTTCCGCCTTTTTCAGCAACACGACCGTCACCAGCACGAGCAGCAGCAAGACGCTGGCCAACAGCGCCAATTCAGGCGCCAAAGCGGACAGAGGCGCGCCTTCCATCAACAAGCCGCGCACAAGCTGGAGAGCGTAGGTGAGCGGAAAGCAAAACGAAATCGCTTTGGCCCAGAGCGGAAAAGCCAGCGGCGGAAGGCGTACGCCGGAGAAGATCAGCATCGGTTCGTCCAGGACGGTATACAAGAAGCTCGCGTCGCGGGAAAACAGGAAGAGGACGCTTAAAAAACCGCCCCAGACGATGGCTGAGACAAGCAGGACGAAAAACGCGAGCGGGATCGCCCACCAGCCGCTTGGATGCATCCCGCCGACGAACAGCAGCGCCAGCAGGGTGAAGCAAAAGAACAGCCAGACGCCCTCGACAAGCGAGGAGAGGGAACGCCCGTACAGGAAAGCCAGCCGATTGACCGGGCTGATAAAAATCATTTCCATCGTCCCGGCCTGCCGCTCGAAGCTCATTTGCCAGGCGGATTGCACCAGGCACCAGAAAAAAATGTACCCGAGATACCCGGTCAATAAAAACAGCGGGAGCTGCTCGGCAGAGAGGAAGCGGGCAAGCGGCGAATCGGCTCCTGTGCGAAACGGCGCAAACGAATAGTACGCGGTCACGAACATGATGGCGGGCCAGATCAGCAGGCTGAAGTACACCATTTTGCTGTGAAAAGAATGCCGATGCTCCTTCTGGATTTCCGCCCACAACAGCGCAGTAAGCTGCTTCATGCGCCCCTCCTGTCTGCCATGTGCAGGATGACATCCTCCAGGGACGGCTGCTGGGTATGTAGGCGCAGGACGGGCGACTGATGGGCGGCTAACAGCGAGAGCAGCGGCGTGGTCATATCGGTTTGCCCGCGCAAGGTCACTTCCCATGTGTGTTCATCTGTTTCGGCAATTTCCCGTGAGCCGCCGCAGCGCACGGCGAGCTTGTGCAAATCGAGATCAAGGGAAGCGGAAAGCGCCGGGATGACGACGTGCAAAGCTGTCTCCAGGTTGAGCGATTGGGTCAGCTGCGCAGGGGTGTCATGTGCGACCAGCTTGCCTTTGTCGATGATGTACACCTCGTCGCACAGCTCCTCGACTTCGTGAATGTAGTGACTGGTCAACAGGATCGCTTTTCCGTGCGCGACAGCCAGTTCTTTTACATGCTTGCGCAATTGCCTGGCGATCGGAGCGTCCAGCCCCAGTGTCGGCTCATCCAGAAACAAATAGCTCGGATCGTTAATCAGGCCGCGGGCGATTTGCAGCCGTTGCTTCATGCCTTTGGAATAGCGCTCTACCGGGGTATCAGCGGCATCGAGCAGCCCGACCTGCAAGAGCAGCGAATCGATTCTGCTGCGCAACGCTCCGCCGTGCAGTCCGTACAGGCTGCCGAAATAGTGCAAGTTTTCCCGCCCGGTCAAGCGCCAGTACAGCATCCGCTCGCCGCCTGCGATCATGTTGACTTTGGCTTTTACGAACCGATCCTCCTTGACCGCGTCATACCCGTCTACCGTAATCGTTCCGCTGGTAGGAGTGAGCAAGGTCGAGCACATTTTGATCGTCGTGGTTTTCCCCGCTCCGTTGATTCCCAACAGCCCGATGATTTTTCCGGGCACCATCCGAAACGACACATCCGATACGGCCTCTACTTCCTTCCATTGTTGGCGAAGCCAGCTTCCTTTTTCCTTCACGTGATATACTTTTCGCACATTTTCCACAATCAGCACGGGAAAAGACCTCCTTTTATGCAAATATCGATTCGACGACGCGCTTCTCCATTCGCCGCATGCCCCACATGCCGATGACGAGGTACGCAAGCGACAAAACGGCCATATGGAGCAGTTGGGGAGCAACAGCGACCAGCGGCTTGCCCTGAATCACGCATTGGCGAAAAGCGTCCAGCGCAGGCGACAGCGGCATGATCGCCCCGAGCGGCTGCAGCCATTCCGGCAAGTACGGAGTGGGAAACGTGACGCCAGAGACGAACGCCATGATGACAAACAGCGTGTTTTGCGTGATGTATGTATCACGAAAACGCAGCATCAGCGAGCCGAGCACGAGAGCCTGGCAGAAAAACGCACCTGTAGACAAAATCCAGACGGCAATCGCGCTCCACAGGTGTGTATGAACGAGATTCAGCCCGAACAGCGCTCCGATCAGCACGATGATGGAAAATTCAAACACCGTGCGCATGACTTGCTGGGCGACATTGCCCAAAAAGTACCCTCGGCGCAAAGACGGGGTGAGCAGCACCGCTTCCAGCGTGCCTTCCCGCAGCTCGGTAATGAGCGAACGGCTTACGTTCATCAAGGTGGAGACGGCAAAAGCGTAAAAAGCGCCGCCCAAAATCGCATAGGACAAATAATCGGCTGTGCCAGCCAAGTGCTGGAAGCGGCTGTCCAGCTGCCCGGCAAATACATAATGATAGGCAAAGTAGGCGAACAGCACCGTGTACACGCCAGCCAAAATATGACCGATGACAAACGACCACGGATAAGCCCGGAGCATGACAAGCGTGTTGCGGACAAAGGTTGCTTTGGCGACTCGAAACAAGTCAATTCCTCCTTTCGTTTTGCGGGGGAGAGATGGGTAGCGCAGGTGTCGGCATGTCGATGAACTCGTGCAGATCGACAGCCAACTGCTCCAGGCGGGAGGTAATCCCGCGGTAAAACACGTACCTACCGCGCCGCTCGCTCCAGACGAAGCCAGCGTCTACCAAAAGCTTCAGATGCTTGTTGATCGCTGGTTCACTGACGCCGTGCAGGTCGGCGAGCTGCTGCGTGCAATAAGGGTGAGCGAGCAGCGACTTGAGAATAGCCGTCCGCGTCGGATCGCTGAACACTTTCATTTTCAGCGTAAAATCTGCCGGAATCGCTGAGGTGGCAGTGCTCCCCGGCACATCGACGCAATAACCTACCGAGATGTGCTCCCCGTATATGCCAAGCAGCAAATGCGGCGAGACAAACGTGGAGACGCGCAAATGGATGCGGGCCAGCTCGGAATAGGCGAATGTATACGTTTGTGCCTTGTGAAATTGCAAAAATTTCTCATGTACTTTCAGCCGGGGATGCACCTGCGACAAAAACCCGACCGGATCTGTGGCAATCTGCTCCTGGCCTTCATGAACGGCGCGCACCAGCCACGGCTCAATGCGCCTTTCTTCTGCGCGAAAAAACGGCAGATAGGCGTAGCAAAATTCCAGAAAGCTGCGCTTGGCGGACAATGGATGCCGCAGCAAGTCCCGATGCTCCGGTTTAAGCTGTTCGAATGCGTCATCCGTGTAGCCTTGCAGCCACTTTTGCATTTGCCGGGGATGATAGACAGGCCCCATCATCAATTGGACAAACTGTGCCGCGTCCAGCGCCTGCACCCGCTCCAGACTGGCCTCTACGGAATGCTCATAGCCTTCTTCCCACGGTACAAGAAAGTCCATGGCGTCAAGAAACTGGTTGGACATGCTGCTGAACTGATGCAGTTGCTTGACGAGCGATGCCGGAAGCGCCTGGAGTGTTTCCTGTGCCCAGCCCAACCGGGACGTGTGGTGATCGGGTCTTGCCAGGACGTGCAAGCTGAGAAAAAACTCAAAGCCGGGCACGTAGGCAATCGACAGGTGTTTGCGCAGCCAGAGCGGCAAATCTTGCATGGTTCCCCCTCCTTTTCGTTTGATTAACTGTTTGGTGAATCCAATTTGGAAGCGGGCAAAAGTGAGGAAATTATGGAGGAGAGAGGGGAGGATGTCAAGAGAAAAAAAGAAGCAACCACGAACGCCGATGGCGGGTGGTTGCTCTTTGGTTTGGTCACTGGTTTTGCGCCTGACTCTGATTCGGGTTCTGGCTCTGGCTGTCATTTTCCGCGTGGGCAGCCAGCGCCTGGACAGCTTGCTGCATGTCCGCAAGCTCCTCAGGCGACAGCGAATGCTCCTGATAGCGATACTGTTCGTAGAAACTGGTGATTTTGGCGGCCAGCTCCAGCGCTGGTGCCGTCATAACCGGATGATACTGCAATCGCTTGAAAAATTCCTGCGTTGTCTCATATGGCTGGACGGTGGCCCCGCGCTTCGCCATTGCCTGCAAAAACTGATAGTAGGCGTAACGAGTGGGATCGTCTTCCGGGCCAATCGGCTTTTTAAACCATTGGGAGACATCCCATGCTGCCGCGTCACCGTCAACAGTCGGCGGAAGCGCAGACAAATTTGTCGCGTAATCCGTATTGTCTGCGGGTGCCGCTGTGGGTTCGGCGCGACGGCGGCGCTTCCACATGTACCAGCCCAAAAGAATGAGCGATGCGAGAATGACGAGCGCAATCAAATACGGCTCCAACACGGAAAACAGTGGTTCACCTTGCTGAACCGGGTCCAGTGGGAGATTTTCGCTTTGACCTTGACCATCCAGGGCGTTATGGACACGCTGGTCTTTGTTCAGCACTTGCGACAAGCCGCCGATCCAATCCGCAAGCTTGAGCAGGACTGGTTCGATGAGCATGTAAAGCCCTGCGCCAAGCGGCCCTTTTACCCACGACCAGACAAATCCCACAAGGCCGAGCACGACAGAGGCAGCCGCTATATAGCCAACCGTCAACACCAGCCGCGTCCCGACAACCTGCGCAGCCAGTTTAGCGCCCAAAGAGCCGGGCAGACGGACAGGCAGAGACTCTTCCCGCAGCAGGAAAACGGCGAGAGAAATCAACACGTAGCTGCCCGTAACCAGGGCCAGCATGCCGAAGTACGGGGCAGGCGTAAACGTTTCCGGATGAACCATCGTTCCGTACAAGGCGGCCACGACGAGTTGAATCAGGCAGACCATAAATGCCAGCACGAAACGGCGTTGCATACTGCTATGCCCAAGGCCATTGGCTACTGCCGTTTGCACGCGCCAATAAAAAATGCCTGTCAAAGCGAGCGCAATCAGCCAGGAGCCGTACAAGTAATAGCTGAGTACGCCAACCCCCAGTACGACTGGATAGAGCAGCAGATGGAGAAGAGAGTGCCGACCACCGTGATGGTACAGCCAGCTTCCGGCGAGCAACAGCAGGGAGGCGGCCAGGCAAAAGAAGAGCAGCTGACCAAAACTTGCCGTAATCCAGCCCAACAGCATCAGTGCCCCACCGATCAGCAGCGCCTCCAGCCAGAAAATGAGCGTCCAGCGGCTTAGAAGAGAAAAGGTCACCGCGCCATCACACTCCTTTTCCTGGCTTGTGCCAGTTCTTGCCGTGCGAATACAACCTGTTCCTGCGAGACATCCAGCACGGCGATTTTGTGACCGCGGCGAAGCAGCTGTTCCATGGTGGCGACAGGCAGTTCATCGGGACGCGCGGTTACGAGAATCACCGCTTCTTTTGCCGGGCTTTCTTCCAGTCGCCGGAGCAGGGAGGGCAGAGGCGTCGTCACGTAATGGTTCAATTGCGCCAGTTGGGTCATGACGTGCAAATGATGGGATTTTCCGCTGCCAGCAGGCAGGTGAAAATGCTCGCGTCCACGCTGCTTGACGGTCAGGAACAGCTCGAAGCCGATGGACTTTTTGCGGCAAAGCATGGACAAGGCGGCAAGGCAAGAAATGATGCGTTCATTGGCTTCATCGTTATGCCGTTGCGCAAGCGGTTCATAGGACGGCAAAATGTGGCCGATGATCCGCCAGTTCGGATGGGCAGTATGTTCGAAAAGCCTTGTTTCAAGCGTGCCTGTCTTCGCAGTCGCTTTCCAATGAATATGCTTGAACCGATCGCCTGGCATGTAAGGTCGTGTCCCGCGCAAAAAAGTGACATCCTCTTGCTGACGCTGGCGCGAAAGCTTGCTGCCGTCTGGCTGCGTCTCTTCCAGGACGAGCGGAGGAAGCGGCAGCGGCAACGGGTAAACCAGCATGGAGAAAGACAACGGCATCGGCAAGAAAGTTACTTCGTCTGCGAATAGCGGCATCGTCTCTGACTGAATTTCCGTCAGCCAGACCGTACCGCGCTTGTGCGGGGTCAGCGTCAACGTTCTGGCTGCGCTCTGGCGGATGGGCAAATCAAAGCGCAGTCGCACGATGGTGCGCTGATTGCTTGTTTTGACTTCGTTTCCACCGTCCACCGTGACATGCTCAGGCAAGGAAAAGCGCAGCCACGTAGCTGGCAGGGGAAGCCAGGAGCGGTTGTGCAGGCGAATGGTGATGTTCACGGGTGTGCCAGGCATGACGCGGGTCTGGTCGCTCGTCCACTCCAGCTTGACCCATTTGACTATCGATTTTGCCCACCACTCTTGGGCAGCAGGCATGAAAAAGAAAAATCCGCCAAGCAGCCAGAGAAACCAGCTGCCCGAAAAAAGTCCGAAAAGCAGGAGGAGAAAGCCGATCACATGAAAGGTTTGCTTCGTATCCATCAGGCTTACACGCTTTCCTCAACAGGTGCCGGCACGCTGGACATGATTTGCATAACCACTTCCTGCTCCGTCACATGCAGCTCGGCTTCCATCGACAGACGGATTCGATGGGCAGCGAGGCTCGGGAACACGGCTTTGACATCGTCCGGCAAAACGTAAGTGCGCCCGGATACAAAAGCGTAAGCCTGTGCCGAGCGCAGCAGGGCAAGCATGGCGCGCGGGCTGATGCCGACGTCGACAGAGCGATGGCTGCGGGTAGCTTCGGTCAAATCGATGACATAGTCTTCTACCGCCTGGCTGACGTGGACAGCGGCGACTTCTTTTTGCAGGGCAGCAATCTTTTCCACCGTTATTACGGGCTGAATCGTCTCCAGAGGAGAGCTGCTGCGAAATCTGCGCAAAATCTCCTTGGCGTCTTCGCGTGTGCCGTAGCCAAGCGACAACCGGAACAGGAAGCGGTCCAGCTGAGCCTCTGGCAATGGATAAGTGCCTTCTGATTCAATCGGGTTCTGGGTGGCGATTACCAGCATGGTCGAAGGCAGTGCCAATGTAACGCCTTCAATCGTTACCTGGCGTTCTTCCATGCATTCCAGCAAGCCGGATTGGGTCCGCGGGGTCGCGCGATTGATTTCATCAGCGAGCAGCACGTCAGCGAAAACAGGCCCTTTGCGCAGTTCAAACTCGCTCGTGCGCTGATTGAAAACATGCAAACCTACTACATCGGACGGGAGCAGATCGGCAGTAAACTGAAGGCGGTTGTACGTTCCGCCGATCGCTTGGGCCAAAGTTTTGGCGAGTACAGTTTTGCCCATGCCAGGCAAGTCCTCCAGCAACACATGTCCACGCGCCAAAAGAGCTGTTACCAGCAGGCGGACCTGATCTTCTTTTCCCACGATTACTCGGTTTACGGTGGCAAGCAGGCTATCCAGAGCAGGATGAGTCATGAGATTTCTCCTTTATGTAGATAGGGTATGGGGTGATGTCATTTCCACGCATTTCATTATACATGGAATATCCTATATTTTACAAATTTTTGCAAAGCAATCCCGCCGATGGAAACGGCCACGATCAGCGCACCGATCGCGAAATAGAGCGGGCGAATGCCGACGCTGTCGCTGAGCGTTCCTCCCAGCCAGATCCCTATAGGCATTGTAGTGCGAACGATCAGCAGACGCACTGAGAATACGCGTCCCATCATCCCGGCTGGGACGTGCAGTTGATAGAGTCGCGTGCTGTGCAGTTGAAAAAAGGGGGCAGTAACACCCGCCAACAGCTCGATGGCGATTGCCAGCTCGATGAACGGAGTGAAGCCTAAAGCGACAAAGCTCAACCCGCCTGCCACCAAGGAGACGAGCATGACTAAAGAGGGCTCCAGATGATTAAACAGCTTGGGCACCAGAAAAGTTCCGATGAGGTAGCCTAACGGATAGCCTGCCAAAAACAATCCCGCATGCAGAGCCGTTCCGTGCAGCTCGCCCGCCACAAACGGCAGATTGAGCACCAGAGTCACACCGACCGCGAACTGCACAAGTGCGGAGTACAGGCTCAAATAGAAGAGAAACGGTTTTTCCCGAAAGACGGACAGCCCTGCCTTGAACATGAAAAGCCATGATTCTGCTGTTTTGGCAGGAGGGACCGAAGTCTTTTCGCACAAAAGCAGAAAAACTCCGCTGACGGCATACCCGATGGCGACCAGGCCCAGCACATGTGTGCCGCCGATGCTCGCGACGAGAATCCCGCCCAGCGGCGGGCCTGCAATCATCGCGATGCGCATGGCACTGTCCAGATAAGAGTTGGCTTGCAGCAGCGATTCTTGTTTGACAAGAGTCGGGAGCAGCGATTGGCTCGCTGGCACGTACAGCGGTTGAACAAGACCGTTGATCAGCGATGTCAGATAGAGCGGCCAAAGAGCGTCAGGCGCATAGGAAATCGCCAAAAAAGCACAGCCGAAAGCCGCACAGCGCATCCACTGGGAAAAGAGCATGACGCGCTTTTTGTCAAAGCGGTCAAGATAAGGGCCAGCCACAAGCTGCACCAGCAGCGAAGGCAAAAAGTAAAGCAGCCACATTTGTCCGACAGCAGTCTGGGAGCCGGTGATTTGGTAGAGCAACCAGCTGTTTGCCAGCGTCGAAAGCGATGCGCCAAACTCGGAGATCAGCTGACCGAGCAAAATACAGGTGTAGGAACGGTTTTTCCAGAGCGGAATCATCAAAATCCCCTTTCCAGAAACTGATCGAGCAGGAGGGAAAGCTGGGATACGGACTGGCTGCGCAGGCGAAACCGGGAGCCGGACGCTTCTACCAGACGCGCGGAACGAAGCATGGACAAATGGTGATGAACCGTCGATTTTGCCATTTGCAGGACGTCGGTCAATTCCTGCAAGCTCAGCTCTTTTTCCGCCAGCATTTTGACCATGCGGAGCCGCTGCTCGTCTCCGAGCGCCTTGAAGCTTTGCACCAGAGCCTGCGGCGGCTGGTACGGGTCGATGTGCTCGCTCATGTTTTCATCGGCGACCGGGTAGTAAAAAATTTTCGTGCCCGCGTCATCGGCCTGCACCGTCCAGGGGCGATAAATCGCTTGGGGGATTAGTAGCACACGAGTGACGGTTGGCTCAGGGGGATAGCTTGCTCCGGTTGCCCACTCCACCAGTGCTTCAGGATCGAGCTTGTCCTGCATCGCGCGCTTTTGCGACGAATCCTTTTCCAACATACGCCGGATGCTGGCTTCTTGCGGCTTGATGTGTGTCTGATACCAGCCTTCCATCAAGGTGAGCAGATGCTGGCGCAGTTCATTTGTATCGACAGAGGTGATATGGGCAATATACGCTGCAAAAAAGAGGTGGTCCCGGCATGCTGCTTGCAAAAGCTCGGCGTCTGCTGCGCTGCCCTGCGCGGCATTTTCGCGTGCTTGCTGTCGTTCCTGGCCCAAAAAAGGCAGGGCGTGGTAGCGCAACTCTTCTGCCGACAGCTCGCTGACAACATGCAAAAACGATTCGAGATCGGCAAAAGGCTGGTGGTGGAGCAGTTGCAGCAACGTCTTCCAAGTGTTGTGCCTTTTGGCGTAATCAACTTCAAGCTCGACGGATTGCGGAAGCGCGCTCAGCATGCTGCTCCAGTGCTCAGGCGGATGCTCCAGCGTGTGGTGAATCTGATCGTAAGTGGCGACGGCGATTCCGAGTGCGGCTTCAAAAAGCGGTGAGCAAGCGAAGTCGAGCTGGTAGGTGGTGCGTGCACTGCCGATGTTCCATATTTTCAAAGCGGATCACCCTTTTCCCATTTTTTTCATAGATCAAATTCTAAAATATTCGAACTGTTAATTCAAGTTATTTCGAATGAATAGTTCAATGATTTTCGCATTTGTTCTTTTTTCTCTGCTGATTTAGTTGAGACTATCCAGTGAAAGACACAAAAAAACGAAAAAACCACTTCCCTGACGAGAGTGGTTTTTTCGTTTTCGCTTGAATGAAAAGGTATGGTGTTGTAGGAAAACCTATACCTTGCTCACGGCAACAGCTGCTTCCAAAGCTTGCTTCAAATCGCCGATGATGTCTTCGATCGCCTCTGTTCCGACAGACAGACGGATCAATCCGGGAGTTACTCCTGCCGTTAATTGTTCCGCTTCGTTCATTTGCTGGTGCGTCGTGCTCGCCGGATGGATAACGAGCGACTTGGAGTCGCCTACGTTTGCCAAATGAGAGAAGAGTTTCACGGATTCGATCAATGTTTTGCCTGCTTGCACGCCGCCGCGGATGCCGAAGGTGAGGATGGCGCCAGCGCCTTTTGGCAAATATTTTTGCGCGAGTGCGTAGTTGGCGTCGCCTTCAAGACCTGGGTAGCTGACCCATTCCACTGCCGGATGCTCGGCGAGGAATTTCGCTACCGCGAGTGCGTTTTGGCTGTGGCGCTCCATGCGCAGGTGGAGTGTCTCCAGACCTTGCAGGAACAGGAAAGAGTTGATAGGAGCTACGGCAGCGCCGATGTCGCGTTGCAGTTGCACGCGCGCTTTGATGATGTAGGCGAGCGGGCCGACTGCTTCTGTATAAACGACTCCGTGATAGCTTGGGTCTGGCGTCGTCAGACCAGGGAATTTGCCGTTGTTCCAGTCGAATTTGCCGGAATCTACGATAATGCCGCCAATCGCCGTGCCGTGTCCGCCGATGAATTTGGTCGTGGAGTGAACGACAATATCGGCTCCGTGCTCGAACGGACGGGTCAGGATTGGCGAAGCGAATGTATTGTCGACAATCAGCGGCACGCCGTTTTCGTGCGCGATGTCCGCAATTGCCTGCAAGTCGGCCACGTCGATGCGAGGGTTGCCGATCGTCTCGCAAAAGAGCGCCTTGGTATTATCGTTGATGAACGCGCGGAAGTTGTCCGGATTGGACTGATCCACAAAGTGTACTTTGATGCCCAGGCGTGGCAGCGTATGGGCAAAAAGGTTGTACGTCCCGCCATACAAACTGCTAGATGCGACAATCTCGTCGCCCGCTTGCGCAATATTCAAAATCGAGAAGGTGATGGCTGCCTGACCGGAAGAGGTTGCCAGCGCACCTATGCCGCCTTCGAGCAGAGAGACGCGCTTTTCAAATGCGTCTTGGGTCGGATTCATGATGCGCGTGTAGATGTTGCCGAACTCTTTCAAAGCAAACAGGTTGGCAGCATGCTCCGTGTCACGGAAGACGTAGGAAGTCGTTTGGTAGATCGGAACCGCGCGCGAGCCTGTTACCGGGTCTACCTCCTGTCCGCCGTGTACGGCGAGCGTTTCCGGTTTCCATTGTTGTTGGTCAGACATGATCATCTCTCCTTTTTATATGGGGGTAAGGAAATAAAAAAACGGAGCGTTCTCCTGAGTAGAAGAAGGCTCCGGCTATGCACGGGTGTGCGTTCATCTCTCAGAATCTATGGATTCTGCAGGAATTAGCACCGCGCAAGACTCGCTTGCTGGTTGCCGGGTTTCATAGGGCCTGTCCCTCCACCGCTCTTGATGAAAATGTAGCTTTCAGTTGTTGTCATAATTGTATGAAAAACCATACTTCGCTGTCAACATCAAATGATTAAGTTATCGGGGTGGATTTTGTGGATTTTAAAGATTTACCCGTTCATGCTGTTGCCCATAAGATCCAGAGAGCCTGTCTGGTAAGCTCTGTTTACATGGTTTGTATGAGGGTTTCCTTCATCTGAAACCAAATGAGTTGCCTTACGAGATTGTTTTCCTTTTTTGGCATACAAGAGGACCGCAGCCAGAGTGCAAACAGCCAAAATTCCAAGGACATACATCATAGAAATAACTCCCCCTCACGCTAAGCTTCATCAATTATCAGCGTTCTTTTTCATGAACTGGCAGACATGGTTTTTTACTTGTAATTTTATAATTTTATGGTCATTTTTGTAAATTCTCTGAACTTGCAAGCAACCGAGCCTTGCTGTCACAAAATTGCCCCTATATCTCGGCGCTTTCGCAGCTCCCGCCGTTAGAAAACGCCTGGGGCCTATGATATGATGGAAATGGCAGAAAACGACTAAACGATTGTACATATAGGAGGAAAAAACGCGATGAGCCATGGCGTGAAGGAAATTACACCACAAGAGCTGCTGGAAAAGCTCGCGGCAAAAGAACAGCTTCAGGTGATTGATGTACGCGAGGTGGAGGAGTGGAACGAAGGCCATATCAAAGAGGCCAAGCTGATTCCGCTCGGCTTTTTGCCGCATCGCACCGACGAGCTGGACAAAGACATTCCGGTCATCATGGTGTGCCGAAGCGGCGCACGCAGCCACCGGGCAACTGAATATTTGTGTGAGCTTGGCTTTGACGCTGCCAATATGGTTGGCGGAATGCTGGCATGGCCTGGGGAAAAAGAAGTCTAGAAAGACAGAGAAAATGTGCGCTGCTCGCCGCTGCAAGCAAAGCGGGATGGCGCATGAGATGTGCAGGGGAGGCAGGAAATCGTGAGTGAAGGAGCACAGCAACAAGGGTCAGCGTTGCAGCGCCATTGGTTTACGGTGCTGGCAGGCTTGATTATCCTTGCGATTGTAGGTGTGTTCGGCTACAAATACTTGGCAAAAGATCCGATTCCGGTGATGAAACCGATCGCGGACTTTTCGTTGGACAACAGTGACGGAACTTCCTATACGTTCTCGCAAGGCAAAGGCAAGGTGCGCCTTGTCGAGTTCATGTTTACCAATTGCCCTGATATTTGCCCGGCAACGACGTACAACATGTCCAAGCTTCAGGATCAGTTGAAGGAGAAAAAGCTGTTCGGCGACAAGGTTGAGTTTGTCTCGATCACCTTCGACCCCGACTTTGATACGGCTGAGGTTTTGCAGCAGTATGCAGCGAAGTTCAAGGCTGATCAAAGCGGCTGGAAGTTTTTGCGCGGAGATGCCCAGGCGGTGGAAAAAGTAACGAAAGACTTCGGGATCGCGGTACTGAAGCAGCCTGACGGTTCTTTTGCCCACACCGCACGCATGTTCCTCGTCGACGGTGACGGCAACATGCGCCGTGCTTACGGCATGGCGGCGGACATGGACATGGAGCAAATGATGAAAGAAATGGAACAGCTCGCTGACTAGACTCAGACGGTTTCTTCGTACGTGATGTTCACGACTCGTTCCGTTTGGTTTTCAAATTCAATATGCACAAGAAGCGCCCACCTGCGATTGCCCTGCTGGAGCAAGAGCTTGAACGTCTCCTCTGACGTGGTGGGCGTTTTTGCTATGCGCCCGACATGCAAATAGTCTACGATTTGCGCGTGCGGATATTTTTGCATCGTTTCCTGCATCGCCAATCTGCCCCATTTGGCATATGGCGGCTGGGCATTTGCTGGGGCATACTGGAAAAAGAACAGCAGCAAACTTGCGGCCAGTGTAGCGAGAAAGCTGCGCGTGAGGAACATGTTCATGGAAGAATGCATGGCGGAGGCTCTCCTTTTTCGTGTTGGAAAACGGGCTTGCCATGTAGTCTGAAGTCTTTTTAAAGCGGTCATTCGTAGAAAATCCTTACACGTGCAAAAGGGGGCTTGCGGCCGGAGCAGTCGCTTGATGCCCAGCTTTTGCTCGAGTTGGAGATACCGCGTATCAGTTTTCTAATATTGACCGAAGATGAATGTGTGGAATTAACAAGACAGGATGAAACGAACGCCTCGCGTTGTGTTACAATAAGAATGGCATGCTTGGTTCGGGTTCCCAAAATCATGCACGATGAAGTTAGGAGGAAAGAGTTTGAGCGACGTTAAGATTTTCGCAATGGGCGGCCTCGGCGAGATCGGAAAAAATATGTATTGCGTCGAGTATGAGGATGAAATTATCATCATTGACTGCGGGGTGAAGTTCCCCGAAAATGAAATGTTCGGTATCGACCTGGTCATCCCCGATATTTCCTATTTGGTGGACAACCAGCACAAGATTAAAGCACTTTTGTTAACGCACGGACATGAGGATCACATCGGAGCGATTCCTTATATTTTCAAACAAATTAACGTGCCGATCTACGGTGGTCGTCTGACCCTGGGCTTGGTCAAGGCGAAGCTGGAAGAGCATCGCATGCAAAATGACGTGAAGATGATTCCGATCTCGGAAGATACGGAAATTCCGTTCAATCGACTGAAAGCGACTTTCTTCCGTACGAATCACAGCATCCCGGATTCGCTCGGGGTTGTGCTCCACACGCCTGAAGGCATGGTTATCCATACAGGCGACTTCAAATTTGATATGACTCCAGTCGGACAGACCACAGAGTACGGCAAAATTGCCAAACTCGGCGCGAGTGGCGACGTTTTGGCTTTGCTTTCCGATAGTACAAACAGTGAGCGCTACGGCTTCACCATGTCAGAGCGCACAGTTGGCGAGGGGATTCTCGATGTGGTGCGCAAAGCGCGCGGTCGCATCATCCTGGCTACATTCGCGTCCAACGTGCATCGTCTGCAACAAGTGGTAGATGCCGCTGAACAGTGCAACCGCAAAGTCGCGGTCATCGGCCGCAGCATGGAAAAAGTGTTCCTGATTGGACAAGAACTGGGCTACATCCAGATGCCTGAGGGTATGCTGATTGATATCAAGCACATTGACAACTACGCAGACAATCAGGTGCTGATTATTTGCACGGGAAGTCAAGGCGAGCCGATGGCGGCGCTGACCCGGATTGCTTCCGGATCGCACCGCACTGTGTCGATCTATCCGGAAGACACGGTGATCATCTCTGCTTCGCCGATTCCGGGCAACACGATCAATGTCAGCCGGACGATAGACAAGCTGTACCGGGCAGGCGCAAACGTCGTGCTCAGTCACGTGTTTGACATTCACGCGTCTGGACACGGAAGCAGCGAAGAACTGAAACTCATGCTCAACTTCATTCGTCCGAAATACTTCATTCCGATTCACGGTGAATACCGGATGCTGAAGACGCACTCCAAGCTGGCGCAGCAAGTAGGAATTGACGAGAGCAACATTTTCCTCATGGACAACGGGGAAGTGCTGAACTGCAACCGTGAAAAGGCATGGCTCAGCAAGGTGCACGCCGGAATCGTGCTGATCGACGGCAGCGGCATCGGAGACGTAGGCAACATCGTTCTGCGCGACCGCAAGCATTTGGCGGAAGATGGCCTGATGGTCGTCGTCGTCAGCCTCGATATGAAAAACTTCAAGATTCTCACGGGACCAGACATCGTCAGCCGCGGTTTTGTCTATGTGCGCGGTTCTGAGTCGCTCATTCAGGAAGCGACGCTTCTGGTTCGCCAGCGCCTCCAGGAAGCGCTCGACAAGAAGATCAAGGAATGGTCTGAGCTGAAATCCCAGATCAATGAAGTAATCAAGCCGTTTATTTATGAAAAGACCGGACGCAATCCGATGATCCTCACCATTTTGATGGAAGTGTAGAACGAAAGCACTTCTGCGTTCTCGCGAGGGCTCGATCAGGTTATAATAATACGTAAATGGAAACGTGATACAAAGGAGAGGTTGCCCCATGATGTCTTATGAAGCGTATATGAGCCAAGTGATTCAACCGATGCGCGATGAATTGACCCGCAACGGATTTCAAGAGCTGCGCACGGCAGAGGAAGTTGAACAAACATTGCCGAATGCAAAAGGTTTGACTCTCGTAGTCGTTAACTCCGTATGCGGCTGCGCAGCAGGACTCGCTCGTCCGGCAGTGGTTCATTCCTTGGGCCATTCCACCAAGCCAGACAACATCTATACTGTATTCGCAGGTCAGGATAAAGAAGCTACGGCAAAAGCCCGCGAGTATTTTGAAGGCTATGCGCCGTCGTCTCCGTCTTTTGCGATCATGAAGGACGGCAAAATCATGACGATGATCGAGCGCCATCAGATCGAGAACAACGATCTGCAAACCATCTCCAACCTGCTGACCACAGCTTACGAGACATACAAATAAACAACAATGACCATGACAAGGCGCTCGGAATCGGGCGTCTTGTTTTACATCCGAAAGGAGCAACCACCAGCATGCAGACCCGATCATTTGGACGAGATCCCCATCAAGTTTCCTTGCTCGGATTCGGTGCGCAGCGGATCGTGGACGAGCACGATTGCAGCGAAGAGCAGGCAATCGCGATTATTCGCCGCGCAGTAGAAGCGGGCGTCAACTACTTCGATACAGCTCCGAGCTACAGCGACGGGCAGTCGGAGACCCGGGTGGGCTTGGGGTTAAAAGGCTTGCGCGACCGCGTGTGGATCGCGACCAAGACGGGAGGACGCACCCGCGATTTGGCTTTGAAAGATTTGGAGGGCAGCTTGAAGCGGCTCCAGACGGACTACGTCGACGAGTGGCGCATGCACAACATCATGCAGCCGCACGATCTGGAAGCGATTTTTGCCAAAGGCGGCGCTCTGGAAGCTCTGCTGGAAGCCAAAGAGCAGGGACTGATCCGCAAAATCAGCATTAGCGGACATACCGACCCGCGCTTGCTGGCAGAAGCGATTCGCCGTTTTCCTTTTGACAGTGCGCTCGTGGCTTTGTCTGCTCTGGATCACTTCATCTACAGCTTTGCCCATGATTTCGTGCCGCAAGCAGTCGAAAAAGGCGTGGCCGTCATCGGGATGAAGGTGATGGGGCTGGGCAAGCTGGCTCCGTGGACGGAGCAGGCGCTGCGCTATACATGGAGTTTGCCTGTCGCAACAGCGATCTTGGGCGTGAGCAAAATGGACGAGCTGGAGGCGGATTTGGCCGCGGCAGACGCTTTTGTGCCGATGACCGATATCGAACGCGTGGAGCTTTTCCAACAAATCATGCCACTCGTGCGGCCGGATGTCCTGCGCTGGAAAGCCCGCGAATGGATGTCTGGCGAATGGTATCAGCTGCCCGAATTGCCATTTTGATTGAGCCGTAAAGAGAAGGAACCTCTTCTGGATTTGATTTGCTGGAAGGGGATTCCTTTTCGTCTTTTACTATACTATTATATATAATAAGTTTATAAAAGGCGGTGATTGTTGTGTCTGCAAGCAAGCTGGTGGTCATTACAGGGGCGACCCGGGGATTGGGCAGGGCGATGGTGGAGCGGTTTCATGAAGCGGGCTGGGTCGTCGCGGGATGCGGCCGCTCGATGGCAGAAGTGTGGAACTTGAATCGCGAGTTTGGAAAAAGGCATCATTTTTCGATGATCGACGTTTCCGACGGGAAGCGGGTGGAAAGCTGGGCAGAGGAAGTGTGCAGCAAGCTTGGCGTACCGGATCTTCTCCTCAACAACGCCTCCCTGATCAATCGCAATAGCCTGCTGATGGAGCTGTCGCCAGAGGAATTTACGACAGTCATGAATGTCAATGTAAACGGCGTGTTTTACGTCTGTCGCGCTTTTTTGCCGAAAATGGTACCCGATCCGGAGGGCAGAGTGATTGTAAACATCAGCTCGTACTGGGGGCGAGTCGGGGAAGCGTATGTAGCACCGTATTGCGCATCCAAATTCGCAGTCGAAGGGCTGACCCAATCGCTGGCGCAAGAATTGCCGAAGGGGATGGCGGCAGTCGCGCTTGACCCGGGAGGAAGCGTCGGTATGTCCATGCTGCAAGCGTGTTCGCCGCAAGACATGGCGGCAGCCCCATCCGCACAAGAGTGGAGCCGTGTAGCTGTGCCGTACATCATGAGCCTTTCTGCGAAGGACAACGGCAAATCGTTGACATGCCCGCCAGTGAGGTAGCCGGGTTTACGAAGAAAGCGACAATCGAGAACGGTCTGGATAGCAAACAAGCCGCCTTTTTCCAAGCTGGAAGCAGGCGGCTTGTTTATGTGTAAACGAATCAACTGGCTTTTGTCGCCGAGACTCGTTTTTCGCGCTGGACATACGCATGGAGCAAACAGAGGAAGACGGAAGCAAGCGAAACGAGAGAGGCCAAAAGCAACGTGGGCTGCACGCCACCGTGGTCGTACATATAGCCCATCGCCAGCGGGCCGAGCAAGCGCCCCACAGCGGTAATCGCCCCGACGACTCCCAGGTAAAAGGGAGCGTTTTCCCCCGTCTTTTCCGTAATGAAAGTCGGGATGGTCGGAGAGATCAGCATTTCGCCAAAAGTGGTAATGATCATGCCGGCGATAAAAGCAAAGTAGCTGCCGTGATACATGAGCATGAAGCCGAACCCGAGAGCGTATGCCACCGCGCTTGCCACCAACTGCGCGGACAAGTTTTGCTGCAGGATGCGCTTGATCCAGGACGTGATGGGCTGACCCGCAAAAATGATGATGCCGTTGATCGTCCACAGCCAACTGAAGGCCGACAGCGGCATGCCCTGCGCCGTAATGTAAGGGGCGACACCCATGTTCCAGACCATGTTGGAAAAGAAAATACAGGTAGCTCCCAGTGCCATGAACAAGTAAAGCTGGTAGCGCAGAAGCAGGGCAAACGTATTTTTCGCCTCGCCTTGCCGCCGGTTTTCTTTTGCCTGGTCGCCAACCAGCTTGGTGCGAGATATTTTTCATAAGGCTCTTTTCGCAAATTTTGTTGCTATTGCTGTTGTGGAAACGTGTGCTCTATAATGAAAATCAGGAAGTCTATAGGATTTCCATTTACCGTGAATGCACGCTTCGCTTGGTACTATAAATATCAAGCAACTCACGGCTTTTCTAAAAGCAACAATTTCTTAGAAAAGAGCGTTTCATAAAAGGAAGAAGAACAGCGCAAACAACAGCGTGCTCGTACTGTTGAACAAAAAGGTCAACTGAAAGGAAAAGGTAGCGATGACCCCGGCAAGCGAAGTGCCGATCGCCATGCCGAGATTGTTGCCTACGTAGACGATGTTAAACAGCTCTCGGCGCTGCTCCTTCCAGCGAAAGCCAATAAATGCCTGGATCGCCGGAAAAGAAAGGTTGAAAGTAAAGCCCAAACAGGTCATGAGCACGAGATAGACGGGCCAGCTGCTGATGAACGGAATGGACAGCTGAATCAATCCTTGAAAAAGCAGCGCTCCCACGATGAGACGCTTGGCGCCCAAGCGGTGAAACAGGGAGCCGCCGACGAATTGCCCGGCAATGCCCGCCAAAGACTGGACCATCAAAACAAAGCCGGCTTCGGTCATGGAGCGTTGGAGAATCGTATGTACGTACAAAGTAGTCAACGGCCACATGAAAGCGCTGCCAGCAGAATTGATAAAGCTTGCAACGAGAAAAAACAGGGCTTCCTGCGGGTAACGCTGAAAAAATACGGATGGAGAAAGCACGACAAGTCACCCCTTGGAAACGAGTATGAAGGTAGTATAAAGAATATTGCAAATTTTGTAAACGTTAAAGTATAAAAAGTTAAGCTACCCAAATAAAGGCTGCTCCACATTGTAAAGATTCGAGTATACTAAACAAGTGGTGAGATGAGTTCAAGTAGATACAGAGAATAAAAGGTGGAGTAGTTCTTTATGCGAATATGGAAACGAGTGTTGCTCCTGATGCTTGTCGTGATTGCCACGACAGCGGGTTATTACGGATACTCCTTTTATGAGTTTGCTCAAAATATCCAGGCTCCTAATGTTGTTACACCTGCCCCGCCGGATGGCGGAGCCGCAACGAAAGCGGCGGAGATACCCGAGTGGGATGGTCAAGAGCGTGTGAACATCTTGCTGATGGGTGTGGATCGCAGGGGAATGAAAAATAACGGGCTTCCCCGTTCCGACTCCATGATGCTGGTCAGTATCGACCCGGCATCCAAGCGTTACGATCTGTTCTCCATTTTGCGGGATACGTATGTGGACATTCCCGGAAATGGCAGCTCGCGTATCAACTCGGCGATTGTAGACGGCGGGCCTGAGCTGGCGATGAAGACGGTCAGCCAGTTTACCGGACTTCCTGTGGATCGCTACGTCATTACCGATTTCGAAGGCTTCAAGGCGCTGATCGACGCGGTGGGCGGCGTCGAGATCGACGTAGAGAAAAACATGTATTACCATGACCCGACAGATAAAGGCGTCTACGATATCAATCTGAAAAAAGGTGTGCAGCAGTTGGATGGCAACAAGGCGTTGCAGTACGTCCGTTTCCGCCATGACGCCACATCCGACTATACGCGCACCGAGCGTCAGCGCAAATTGCTCGCCGCTGTAGCGAGCCAGATGAAGAGCGGCACATCCCTGATCCAGTTGCCGTCCATCCTCAAACAAGTGGCGCCGTACATCCAGACGAACATCAGCTCCATGGACATGCTGAAGCTGTCCGCGCTCGGCTTGAAGCTCGATACGATGCAACCGGGCAACTATCAGCTGCCGCCGATGGGAATGTTCCGGGAATCGCACAAGGCAGGAGCCGTGCTCATTCCCGACGTAGACCAGATTCAGTCGTTCATTCAGGAAAAGCTTGAGCCGCCGACTGAAACGATGCAACAAGAGGACAACAAAACAGACGACAGTACAGACAGCAAAGACAGCACGCGAATGTAGCGTGCTGTTTTTTTGCATATTTGGGCACACTATCCATGATTTTCTACAGTACAGGCACATTGGGGTGAATGAGATGGACCAGGAGTTCCTGCATAGATGGTTTTCGCATGGCGGATGCCAAAGTCGTGTACAGCGAGCTTATTCCGAAGCTGAGGGAAATCGATCAGGATAGACTGAATATCGATCATGTCGAAAGGCACTTGGGACTGGGGAAACGAGCAAGGGCATGCGGGACAAGGCGAATTTGCAATCAGACAAAAAACTTTTAGGCGGGCAAATACGGGTGGCATTGTACAATGAGCACTTTGCGAAAAAAGGCATTGGCAGCATCTCCTCCCGTTACAGCAAAATGATGAAAACGATGGAGGACGCATTGGAAAAGGAAATCGAGAAAGAACTGCAAAAAGTCGTCAAAAAATTGCAGCAACTGGACGTCGATCCGGCAGGATTTGGCATCGTCTATCGCGCCCAGCAGAGGGGATTGAAAGAGATGACGAACCGCGACTGGAGAAAAAATTTTCGGCAGGCGTCTTTTCGTTTTCATGTTCAGGCAACCATTATCCGCAACGGAGTGATGGATTAAAAAAGTTTTTCCTGGGATTGCTATTGACGGGATATTTTCAAAAAGGATATAATCCGGTTTGTATCATGAAAATATGAAAAACGAACATAATATACGTGGAAATCTTTCTTATCAAGAGAGGCGGAGGGACAGGCCCGATGAAGCCCGGCAACCGGTTCATTTTTTCGAAAATGAGCGTCGCGGTGCCAATTCCTACAAGATTGGTTGGATCTTGATAGATGAGAAGGGTGGATGCGAACGTATACATGCGTTGCAGCCCCTTTTTCGTTTATGAAAAAAGGGGCTTTCTGTTTTTCACAAGGCATGTAGACAGATTTTGCTGGGAGGTGGATGCGTTGATTCAATTGCAACAACTGCATAAAAGCTATCAAGTACAAGGCAAGACGATTCCGGCATTGCTCGGGATTGACCTTTCCATAGATAAAGGGGAAATTTACGGGATCATCGGGCATTCCGGTGCGGGGAAAAGTACCCTGATTCGTTGCATCAACCTGTTGGAGCGCCCTACGTCAGGACAAGTCGTTGTCGACGGAGTGGATTTGACCAAGCTCGATGACAGCAAGCTTCAGGAAAAGCGCCGCCAGATCGGGATGATTTTCCAACACTTTAACCTGTTGTCTTCCGCGACCGTAGGCGAGAATGTCGCTTTCCCGCTCAAGCTCGCCAATCGCTCGAAGGCTGAAATCCAGAAAAAAGTGGACGAGCTGCTCAAACTGGTCGGGCTGGAAGCGCATCGGGACAAGTACCCGTCGCAATTGTCCGGCGGTCAGAAGCAGCGCGTAGGCATCGCCCGAGCGCTGGCCAATGATCCGAAAGTGTTGCTGTGCGACGAAGCGACTTCCGCCCTCGATCCGCAGACGACGAACTCGATTCTCGCGCTCTTGCTCGATATCAACCGCAAACTGGGGTTGACCATCGTGCTGATCACGCACGAAATGCACGTGATCCGTTCCATCTGCGACCGCGTAGGCGTCATCGATGGCGGAAAAATTGTCGAGTCGGGCGAGGTTCTGGACGTGTTTCTCAAGCCACAGCATCCGACGACACAGGAATTTGTCGAGCAGGTGGCCGATTCCAGCGAGCTGCGGGAAGCAGTCGCGCACGAAAAGGCGGCAGGAAACCGCACGATTGCCCGCGTCACATTCCTGGGGGAAAAGACGTACCAGCCGATCTTGTTCCAGACGATGCAAGAAACAGGCACGGTGTTCAGCATCTTGCAAGGAACGATTTCCCGCATGAAGGATACGCCGTACGGCCAACTGGTCGTCGAGCTGGAAGGCGATGTCCGTCAAAACGAAAAAACCATCGAGACGTTGCGTCAGCGTGGCTTGGAAGTAGAGGTGATATAGATGGACTGGACTTTGGAAAATGTGGATTGGTCGGAGATCGCCGAGGGAACAATAGATACGCTGACGATGCTTGGCTTCTCGACACTGTTTACCATCCTGATTGGTTTGCCGCTGGGGATTATTTTGTTCCTGACTTCTCGCGGACAGCTTTTGCAAAACCAGGTGTTTTATGCGATTGCCTCATTCGTTGTCAATATACTGCGTTCTGTACCGTTTATCATTTTGATGATCTTGCTGATTCCTGTGACAAAAGTAATTGTGGGTACTTCACTCGGGGTACTCGGAGCGATTCCGCCGCTCGTCATCGGTGCAGCCCCGTTTTTTGCGCGGCTGGTGGAAACCTCTCTGAGAGAGGTGGATCGAGGAGTCATCGAAGCTGCTCAGTCGATGGGAGCCTCCAACTGGCAAATCATCTGGAACGTGCTGCTTCCTGAATCGCGTCCAGGTCTGGTGGCCGGGATTACGATCACGACAGTTGCCCTCGTCTCTTACACCGCGATGTCCGGCGTAATCGGCGGCGGCGGGCTGGGAGATTTGGCAATCCGCTACGGCTACCAACGCTTCCAGACAGATGTCATGATTGTTACAGTGATTATTTTGCTCGTGTTGGTCCAGATCTTGCAGTCGCTGGGGGATCGCCTGGTTATGCGATTCAGCCGCAAGTAAGGTCTTTCCATATAAGCTTTGCAGAACACAGACCAAAAAATAGGGGGAAATCATTTATGAAAAAATTAGTCGTATCTGTACTTTCTACCGTATTGGCATTTTCCTTGGCAGCGTGCGGAAGCAAAACGGAAACAGCTCCAACTCCAACTGAAGGCGGCGCACAAGGCGGACAACAGCAAGAAGTAACGTTGAAAGTAGGCGCTTCTCCGGTTCCACACGCAGCCATTTTGAAGTTCATCGCTCCAAAGCTGAAAGAACAAGGTGTTAACCTGGAAGTGAAAGAGTTTACCGATTACGTACAACCAAACGTACAACTGAATGAAAAGCAACTGGACGCAAACTTCTTCCAGCACAAGCCTTACCTGGAAGAGTTCAATAAAGGTCAAAACATGGACTTGCAGCCAGTAATCGCCGTGCACATCGAGCCTTTCGGTGCTTACAGCAAAAAAGTAAAATCCGTTGACGAGCTGGCAGAAGGCGCGACCATTGCTTTGCCAAACGACCCGACCAATAGCGGACGCGCGCTCGCACTGTTGGAGAAAAACGGCGTGATCAAGCTCAAAGAAGGCGCTGGCATCAGCGGAACGGTAAAAGACGTTGTAGAAAACAAGAAAAACCTGAAGTTCAAAGAAGTAGAAGCTGCTATGCTGCCACGCGTCCTGGAAGAAGTTGACCTGGCGCTGATCAACACCAACTACGCACTCGAAGCAAAACTGGTGCCGACAAAAGACGCTCTCTTCCTTGAAGACAAAGAGTCTCCATATGCGAACTTCCTGGTAGCTCGTCCAGACAACAAAGATTCCGAAGCGATCCAAAAGCTGGCGAAAGAACTGAACAGCCCAGAAGTGAAAAAGTTCATTGAAGATGAATACAAAGGTTCCATCGTTCCTGCATTCTAAGGAACAGCTAATTGATGAATCAACAAATAAACCCAATTTGGCCCGTGTGGCTGGTTGGGTTTATTTTCATTTATAAAAGTATAAATATTCGTAAAATTTAATTAAATCTCACCGAACCCCATTCTCAAGACGATTTTTGTCGAGTATATTGTGGTGGCGATAGAAAAAATTGATAAAGGGGAAAATTCAGATGAACAAAACATTCAAACTACTTTTCGGCGTGTCGCTTGTGGCTGGAAGTATTTTGGCAGGATGTTCCGGGAATCAGGCCGCCGCTCCGCCTTCTGCACCTGCCGAGCAAAAGGCAGGAGAAGCCAAGCAGACGGCGAGCGCTGGCAAGCCGCAAGTGTTCAGGGCCAACCTGACAAGCGAGCCTTCGACGGCGGACCCTGGGCTTGCCAAGGATGCTACGTCAGGCGCGGTCGTTCGTGCTACTTTTGACGGCTTGACCAGATTAGACAAAGACGCCAAGCCGATGAACTCGGTTGCGTCGGACGTGAAAATATCCGACGACAAGCGCGTGTACACGTTTACGATTCGCGACTCGAAGTGGAGTAACGGCGATCCGGTGACAGCGCACGACTTCGAGTATGCCTGGAAGCGTGTGCTCAATCCGAAGCTGGGTGCCGAATATGCGTACCAGCTATACTACATCAAAAATGCGGAAAAGGTGCATACGGGCAAGGCGCAAGCAACCGAGCTGGGGGTAAAAGCTCTTGATGACAAAACGCTTGAAGTCACGCTAGAAAACCCGACACCATTTTTCCTGGAATTGACGGCCTTTTACACCTATTATCCTGTAGACAAAAAAGTGGCAGAAGCCAATCCGAACTGGGCGAATGAAGCAGCAACACACGTTAGCAACGGTCCGTTCAAAATGACGGGCTGGGAGCACAAGAGCAAGATTGTATTGGAAAAGAACGAAAACTACTGGGATAAAGATGCTGTCAAACTCGACCGAATCGAATTTGCCATGATTGAGGATGACAATACAGCGCTGTCCATGTTTGATAACAACGAGCTGGACTGGGCTGGTCAACCGCTTGGCGGTTTGCCGACTGATGCGATCCCGTCTTTGAAGGAAGCCGGCAAGCTGGTCGTTCATCCGAAAGCGACGATGTATTGGTACAAAATCAATACGACCAAAGGGCCGCTGAAAAATGCGAAAATCCGCAAAGCGTTGGCCTATGCGGTCGATCGCCAAAGCATCGTGGACAACATCACGCAGGTTGGACAAGTGCCGACGATGGGAATGCTGCCTCAATCGATGATTATCAAACCGGAGGGCTACTTCCGCGACAACGATGTCGAGACAGCGAAAAAGCTGCTGGCGGAAGGCATGCAAGAGCTGGGTGTGACCACCTTGCCCACGATTACGATGTCCTACAACCCGACAGACAGACACAAAAAAATCGCGGAAGCCATGCAGGATCAGTGGAAACGCAATCTCGGCATCGACGTGAAGCTGGCGATCAAAGAATTTAAGGTTCACTTGCAAGATTTGCATGAACTGAATTACGAGATTGGCCGCTTGGGCTGGAATGCCGATTTCAACGATCCGATCAACTATTTGGAAATGTTCCGCGACGCGAAGACCGGAAACAACGATACGGGCTGGGAAGACGAGCGCTACAAAGAGCTTTTGAAACAGTCCGCCTTGGAGAGTGACCCGGAGAAGCGCAAGCAGCTGTTTGCGGAAGCCGAGCAAATTTTCATGGACGCCATGCCAGTCATTCCGCTCTTTACGGATGTCGACGTCTGGGTGCAAAGCGACAAGGTAAGAGGCGTACAGGTAGACGGACTGGGCTTTATCGATCTGAAGTGGGCAGAGATGGTCGAGTAGCAGGCCAAAAACCCCGGTAGCGAGAGTGCCAAGGCATGCCGCTTCCGGGGTTCCCTTTTCAAATTGTCCGGCTTAGTAGCCGAAATCCAACGTTTTTCCTGTTTCTGCATACGTCTTGATGTTGGAGAGAATCATCGGCCAATCTTGACTCGCGTTGGCGTTGGAAGGATGATTTTCGGTCCATTGGTCGTTGATCAAGGTCAGTCGTGTACATCCGCCGACAGGCTCCAGCTTGAAGGTTACGCGGCTCTGCAGTTCAGCGTGGTTGGGCCGGTAAGACGGGCCAGGATGCTCCAGGAAGCTGAAGACTTGCTGCGGCTCGAATGCCAGAACCTTTCCGTACACATGGACTGTCTCAGGGCCATCATTTCCAGGCCCGACATAAGCCAGATCGTCACCGACTTGAAAAGTGGAGCGGATGACGGAGTTGAAAAACGTGCTTTTGACTCCCTCTTCCGAAGTGAGAACGTGCCATACGCGTTCTGGGGTAGCTCCGATGTAAAAATTGAAAATATGATCCATGTCGTGCCTCCTGTTATCAATAAATTTTGAAATTGTAATCCCCAGCTGCAACTACTACTCTTAGTATAGACAGACAAAACAGGGGTGTATTGTAAAAACGCGACAGGAGGCGGACTAAATGGAAAAAAATCCGGATATGCTGCCAAAAGGCGTGCTGCATGCCGTGCTCGGCGGCAAAAAGTTTTCGCTGCAACGGTATGAGCCAAGCAAGGAGATCGGATACTTCGTTCAGCACTATTGGGTAGTCAGATGGGATTTGCGCGGACAAGCTCCTTATTCGCAAACAGTGTTGGCCCACCCCAACGTCAATCTCGTTTTTGAACAGGGGGCATCGGGAATTTTCGGAGTCGCTCCGTCCACGTCCTCCCATATGCTTGCGGGTCAAGGTCATGTATTCGGTGTAAAATTCAAGCCAGGGGGATTCTTTCCGTTTTGGCAAAAACCTGTTTCGGAGCTATACGGTACATCTACTACTATAGAAGAAGTGTTCCAGGTGGACACGGCCGCACTGGAAGCAGAAATACTCCAGTTGCCGGACGATCAGGCAATGGTTGACCGATTCGAGCAGTTTCTGATTGAACGGCTGCCCCAGCAAGATCCGAATGTAGAAAAAATTTCTCAGTTGGTCGCAAGGATTCAGGCGGATCGGAATGTGCTGAAGGTAGAGGATGCTGTTCGACTGTCCGACATGACGTTGCGGACGATGCAGCGACTGTTTGACCGTTATGTTGGCGTCAGCCCGAAATCAGTGATTCAGCGGTATCGGCTGCACGAAGCGGCGCAACTGATTGATCAGGGAGTAGTGAGCGACTGGTTGGAGATGTCCATAGCGCTTGGCTATTACGACCACTCGCATTTCATCCGGGACTTCCGTTCCATTGTCGGAGTATCTCCACAACAATATCGACAAATCCAAAGTTTATAATTTTGAAGAAAGCCTTCCCGGCGTCGTTTGCCAAGACGGGAAGGCTTCTTTGTTTTTGCATGGGAAGAATGGCGAAAATTCCGCGGTTCGCATAGTTTTTCCGTCGCGAGGCATACTTCATTTAATGAAGAATGTGAATTTATTTCCGTTAATACAATTTGATCTTTGAATAAAACATAATTAAACTTGCTTAAAATGTCTTCAATATTACTAAAAATGCAGTATATTTGTTGAAGTAGCTTTTCCATGAGTGTTACACATACAAAAGGGGGTCAACACCAATGAAAAAAAGCGTATTCGCAGCGATGAGTTCCATCCTGGTTCTGAGTGCGGCGCTGGCTGGCTGTGGCGGCGGCGAGAAAGCAGCAGAGCAAGGAAATTCTGCTAATAGTGAAAAAACAAGCGGTCCAAAAGTTCTGCGCATGAACATGAAGAGTGAGCCACCAACGGCTGACCCTGGCTTGGCTGAGGATTCCACTTCCGGTGCTGTTTTGCGTGCGACCTTTGACGGTTTGACTCGTATTGGTGAAGATGGCAAACCACATGAATCCGTAGCGGAAAAAATTGACGTTTCTGAAGATGGACTTACTTATACATTCCACCTGCGTGACAGCAAATGGAGCAACGGCGATGCTGTTACAGCAAAAGACTTTGAATACGCTTGGAAGCGAGCGCTCGATCCGAAACTCGGTTCTACCTACGCTTACCAACTGTACTACCTGAAAAACGCGGAAGAGTACAACACAGGCAAAGCGAAAGCTGAAGACGTGGGCGTAAAAGCAAGTGACGACAAAACACTTGTTGTTACTTTGAAAAACCCGACTCCGTTCTTCCTGGAGCTGACTGCTTTCTACACGTACTTCCCAGTGAACCAAAAAGTGGTTGAAGGAACGCAAAACTGGGCAGGCGACGCGAAAACTCACGTAGGTAACGGTCCGTTCAAGATCGATACTTGGGAGCACAAAAGCAAGCTGATTCTCGCGAAAAACGAGAACTACTGGGATAAAGATGCTGTAAAACTGGACAAGATCGATTTCTCCATGGTCGAGGATGAAAACACGGAGCTGTCCATGTTTGACAACGGCGATCTGGATTGGGCAGGTGCTCCAACTTCCGCACTGCCAACAGACGCGATTCCGGCTCTGAAAGACTCCGGAAAAATGCAAACGCATGCGATTGCGGGCACGTACCTGTACAAATTCAATACAGAGAAACCGCCGTTCAACAATGCGAAAATCCGTAAAGCGTTCGCTTATGCGATCGACCGTCAAACAATCATCGACAACGTAACACAAGCAAACCAAGAACCGGCAATGGGTCTGGTGCCTCCAACGATGGCAGTAGCATCTAGCCCGTACTTCAAAGATAACGATGTAGAAACAGCGAAAAAATTGCTGGAAGAAGGTATGAAAGAGGAAGGCATCACCAAGCTGCCAACTCTGACTCTTTCCTATAATACATCCGAAGGTCACAAGAAAATTGCCGAAGCAATCCAGGACCAATGGAAAAAAGCTCTTGGCGTAGAAGTGAAGCTGGAGAACAAAGAGTGGAAAGTATTCCTGGATGACCTGCACCAAGGTAAATTCCAAATCGCTCGTTCCAGCTGGACTGGCGACTACAACGATCCGTACACATTCCTGGATCTGTTCAAGCTGAAAAAAGGCAGCAACAACGATACCAACTGGGAAAGTCCGAAGTATCAAGAGCTGCTGAACAAATCTGCGGTTGAAAAAGACCCAGAGAAGCGCAAACAAATCTTGGCAGAAGCAGAAGCATTGTTCATGGACGAAATGCCAGCTGCGCCAATCTACTACTACACTCATTCCTACGTGAAGAGCGACAAGGTAAAAGGTGTTGTTCTGGACGGTCTGGGCTTCGTAGACTGGAAATGGGCAGACATTCAATAATAGCAAAGAACGAAAGAGGAGCGATCAGCTCCTCTTTTTTTGTTGAATGCGGAGGGAAATCGCCGTCAAAGCTTGTCGAGTTTGTTCATCCATAAAGAAAACAGAATAGAGGGCAATGAGAAAAATGAATATTTGTAAAATTACAAATAAAAAATGAGTTTGAGAGCGACACGCATCAATAAGCCATTTTGGGCAGGATTGCCAAGAGTGTTGCGAGAAGAAGTGCGACAAAACCGCGCCAAATCAACGTTTTCCAGATGAGAATAAAGACGTCGAGCACTTGCTATTATATTTTTCCAATAAATTATTTTTTATAAAAGATTAAACATCTTTATAAATAAATAAAAATTTATTAAATCATTCTAAAACATATTTAAAAATAATATAAAACCATGTATATTGATAAAAGATTTAGAAAAGGGGGATTACTTGTATGAAAAAGAATGTTTTCGTAGCAATGAGTTCTATCCTCGTTCTTGGTGCGGCACTTGCAGGATGCGGTGGCGGTAACCAAGCAGCGCCAGCAGATAATAATGCAGCAGCAGGTAACAAAACGGAAACTCCTGCTCCAGCAGCTGGACCAAAAGTACTGAAATTGAACCTGCACTCCGAGCCGCCAACAGCTGACCCTGGTATTGCGGAAGATACAACTTCCAGCACGATCATCACAGCTACTTTTGAAGGTTTGACTCGTGTAGGTAAAGATAACAAAGTACATGAAGCAGCAGCTGAAAAAATTGAGATTTCTCCAGACGGTAAAAAATATACATTCAAAATCCGCGATGCTAAATGGAGCAACGGCGATGCCGTATCCGCAAAAGACTTCGAATTTGCTTGGAAACGCGCGCTCGATCCGAAAACAGCTTCCAACTACGCTTACCAACTGTACTATGTGAAGGGTGCTGAAGCCTTCAACAAAGGTACTGGTAAAGTAGAAGATGTAGGCGTAAAAGCAATTGATGACAAAACACTGGAAGTTGAACTGACTAACCCAACTCCATTCTTCCTGGAACTGGTAGCGTTCAAAACATACTTCCCAGTTCACCAAAAAACAGTTGAAGGCAACGACAAATGGGCTACTGACGCGAAAACAATCGTTGGTAACGGTCCATTCAAAATGGAAACTTGGGAACACAAGAGCAAACTGGTTGTTGTGAAAAACGACAACTACTGGGATAAAGACAACGTAAAACTGGACAAAATCGAGTTCTCCATGGTAGAAGATGAGAACACTGAGCTGTCCATGTATGAAAATGGCGAACTGGATTGGGCAGGTGCTCCAACTTCCGCATTGCCAACAGACGCAATTCCGGCTCTGAAAGATTCCGGAAAAATGACAACTCAACCGATCGCAGGTACTTATTTCTACCGTTTCAACACAGAAAAAGCACCTTTCAACAACGTGAAAATCCGTAAAGCGTTTGCTTACGCGATCGATCGTCAAAGCCTGATCGACAACATCCTGCAAGCTGGTCAATTGCCAGCAACAGGCTATGTGCCACCGAGCATGGCTCTGAACAAAGACGGCTACTTCAAGGACAAAGACCTCGATGCAGCGAAAAAATTGCTGGAAGAAGGTATGAAGGAAGCAGGCATCAGCAAACTGCCAACCCTGACACTTTCCTACAACACTTCCGAAGGTCACAAAAAGATCGCAGAAGCGATTCAAGACCAATGGAAGAAAAACCTCGGCGTAGACGTGAAACTCGAAAACAAAGAGTGGAAAGTATACCTGGATGATGTACACCAAGGTAAATACCAAGTAGCTCGCGCTGGTTGGCTGGGTGACTTCAACGATCCAATCAACTTCCTGGAAATGTTCAAAGAAAAAGACGGCGGAAACAACGATACTCGTTGGGAAAATCCGAAGTACAAAGAGCTGCTGAACCAATCCGCTCTGGAACAAGATCCAGAAAAACGTAAAGCAATCTTGGCAGAAGCTGAGCAAATCCTGATGGATGAAATGCCAATCATGCCAATCTACTACTACACTCAATCTTGGGTTAAAAACGACAAGGTTGACGGCGTAATCATCGACGGTCTGGGTGCTGTTGACTACAAATACGCTGACATCAAGTAATCATTGAAGAGATGCAACTGATATAAGGAAGAGAGGCGTTTTTAACGCTTCTCTTCTTTTTTTTGCGGCAAGCGGTCGGCGAGCATGGTGCAATCCTTTTATTAGAAAAATCACCCAAAAAATCCCTCTCGCTTGTATACTGATGGTAGAAGTCCATATAAAAAAATAAGGAGTTTTGATCGTGAAAAAAAGCGTAGTAGCAGTTACAAGCGCAATGCTGATTGTTGGGGGAAGCTTGGCAGGGTATGCGGATGCCGGACAAGCGGCGGAGCCGAAGGTGCTCAGGATGAATATGAACTCGAACCCGCCGACTGTGGACCCGGGGATCGCGGAAGATTCAACGTCAGGAGCAGTAACTAGGGCAATTTTCGAGGGATTGACCCGTGTAGGCAAAGATGGAAAAATTCATGAAGCAGCAGCGGAAAGCTATACGGTTTCTGCTGACGGCAAAACCTATACATTTAAAATCCGTCCATCTAAGTGGAGCAATGGCGATCCGGTAACTGCTCATGACTTCGAATATGCTTGGAAACGCGCGCTGAACCCTGAGACAGCATCGACGTACGCTTATCAGATGTACTATTTGAAAGGAGCGGAAGCGTACAACAAAGGAACCAGGAAAGCGGAAGATGTAGGGGTCAAAGCCATTGATGCGCAAACATTGGTCGTGGAGCTGACCAGTCCGACCCCGTTTTTTACGGAGCTGACGGCTTTCTACACCTACTATCCCGCCAACAAAAAAGTAGTGGAAGCCAACAAGCACTGGGCGAATGATCCGAAAACGATCGTGAGCAACGGCCCTTTTCAAATCGAGACTTGGAAGCCTGAGCAGCAGCTGATTCTGACGAAAAACCAGAACTATTGGGATAAAGCGAGCGTAAAATTGGACGAGATCCATTTTTCCATGATAACTGACGAAGTAGTGGCGCTTACGATGTTTGAGAACGGCGACCTGGACTGGGTTGGTGCGCCTTTGTCGTCTCTTCCTATCGATATCGGGAATGTGTTGAAGGAGCCTGTGATCGTTAATACGCAAGCGATTGCCGGGACTTATTTTTATCGCTTCAACACCGAGCAAGCTCTTTTTAACAATGCCAAAATCCGCAAAGCTTTTGCCTATGCACTGGATCGCCAGATGATGATTGAGTCTCTTTGGATCAACTCCCTCCCCGCGACAAGTTTTGTGCCGCCGAGCATGGCACTTAACGAGGACGGCTACTTCAAAGACAACGACGCGGAAACGGCGAAAAAGCTGCTCCAAGAAGGAATGAAAGAAGCGGGAATCAGCAAGCTCCCTCCCGTCACCCTCTACTACAACAATTCCGAAGGCAACAGAATCGTCGCAGAAGTGATTCAATTGCAGTGGAAAAATAACCTCGGCGTAGACGTGCAGCTGGAAAACAGCGAGTGGAAAAAGTTTCTGGAAGGCGTCGACCAAGGGAAATATCAGATAGCCCGCGCTGGCTGGCTCGCCGACTTCAACGATCCGATCAACTTTTTGGAGATGTTCAAGGACAAAGACGGTGGGCACAATGACACGGGTTGGGAAAATCCGCAGTATAAAGAACTGCTGAACCAATCGGCAAAAGAGCAGGACCCGCAAAAACGCAAAGCGATTCTCGCCAAGGCCGAGCAAATCCTCATGGACGAAATGCCGATCATGCCGATCTACTACTATTCACAAAATTGGCTGCAAAGCAAAAAGGTCGATGGAGTGGTTATGGACGGCTTGGGAATGATCGACTTCAAATACGCAGATATCAAGCCTTAATCTGCTGATGCCCTTCTTTCTTTTTTTCCAACGCATGGACAAATGACCAATCCATTGTGCTCCTGGCTACATAGAGTAAAAAGGAACAAACTGCAACCAGGGGGGATCGCTGTGGATATTGGCAAATTGCTCAGCATTGTAAGGTCAATTCCCAAAGACAAGCTGAAAACGGACGCAGGCTTGAAAGAGGTCATTCGCGATTTGGGCAAAAAAGCGGGCAAAAACTTCTCAGACAAGGAACTGAACGGATATGTGGCGCAGTTTCGGCAAATGTCCAAGACCGAAAACGTCGGGAGCCTGCTGAATAAGCTGTCCAAAAAAGGTGTTAATTCCAAAGACATCGACAACCTGAAAAAGCGCTTTAAATAAAGGGGGGCTTATCTAGGAGGGAGGTGGGATTATCGCTGCCAAGACCCGAAGGAAAAAGAAGCAGGCCGTCTCCCAGGGCCAACTGTTAGAGACGATGCACAGGCTGGCTGATGCGCATGATGTGAGCAATGCCCAGGTGATGCGCGAGATGAACCAGATGAAGCAAGAGTTGCAGGATATGAAGGACACGCTTGGAAGACTGAAGGCTACGCCCAGTCTGGGACCGCGGCGCAGCATCTTGTTCGGTGGACGCCAGCGTCCGGTTCCTGTACAGTCCGCCCCGGAGAAACCGAAGCCTGCGATCTCGATTGAAGATTTGCTGCCGTTATTGCCGCACTTGAGCGGGGCTATTCCCCAACTGAAGAACCCGAAAGTAGCGGATTCAATCAAAGTCCTGTCAAATCCGGCTGTCATGTCCATGATTCAGCAGTTTATTGCCAGCGGGGGCTTGAATATGCTGAAAGGGCAGGGACCAGTTCAGGAAGTAAGCAGAAGAGAAAGGCGCGGCTTGTCGCGCTTCCTTCGATAGAACAAGCAGGATCAGACACGATTCTCTCTCAAAAGACTGCCTCTTTGTCAAAAAAGAGCAGTCTTTTGTCTTTTTGGTACGAAAAGACTATAAACTTTACAGATTCACTAGCGTCTAATAGAATGGTGAACGTTGCACAATGGGCTAACGCCACATAACAAATCAGACATCACGGAGGAGGTCAGGATGAAAAGACGATTTTACCCTCTGCTTCTGGCGCTGCTGCTGGTCCTGCTGCTTATCCCCGGTTGGGCGGCTGCGGCAAGTAGTGCAACTGAGGAGACTGTCAGCTTAATGATTGGTGGACAAGCAGTTACCCCGGATGTACCGCCATTGATCAAAAGCGGGCGGACATTGGTTCCCGTCCGTGTCATCGCAGAAGGTCTGGGCGCAGATGTCGCCTGGAATGAAGCGACCCGGACAGCTGTTATTACGAAGGGATCTCAGCAGCTTTCCCTCACGCTGGACTCGCGCACGGCGCAACTGAACGGAAAACAGGTCAAGCTGGATACAGCCCCTGTCATTTCCGAGAAGCGCATGCTGCTGCCTTTGCGATTTGTCGGGGAATCGCTTGGAATCACAGTAGGTTGGGACAGCAGTTCCCGTACCGTCATTGCCAATGAGACGCCGCAAGTGACATTGAACGGACGCGCTCCTGAAAAAGCGATCAAGCTGTACCAGGTGTCTGACACGATGTATGTGGCTGCCGATGCAGTGGCAGAACAAGTCGGGCAAAAAGGCTTTGCCTGGAGTCGCCCAGAGCGCGGCATGACGATCGACAGCCAGCTGGTTCTCCCGTTGAAGCAAGTGGAAGACGAACTGGGCGGGTCGATTGACTGGAACCAGAAAAAGAACTTGGTCGAGATTGAAAGACTTAATCATCTGACAGGTGTTGAGCAAGATGGGGATCGCGTACATATTAATATGAAGCTGCCTGTACAGGCGAACGCTTTTGTACTGACAGGCCCCCATCGCATTGTGCTGGATCTTCCCCAAACGGCTTTGACAGATGATTTGGTGGAAGAGTTGAAGCAAAAGGAACAAGCAGCGAGCACGGGAGCATCTGAGGATCGCCAGCAGGCTGCTTCCGCAGATGACGAGGACGAACAGAGTGCAGAAGACTCCGATTCTTATAACGATGAGCAGCAGGCAGCCGCGAGTGTGCCGGAGGAAGAGCCGCTCATCGCCAGCCTTCGCTACAGCCAGTACAGTGCTTCTCCCGAGACGGTTCGCGTCGTCATTGAGTTGAACCAGAAGAGCGCGTATAATCTGGCGTATACGAAAGACGGTATCGAAGTGAAGCTTACCCCAAAACCTAAAAAGACAGGCTACCTCATCGTAGTCGATGCTGGTCATGGGGGAAAAGACCCTGGAACGTTGGGCGTGGCAGGCAACCACGAAAAAGATTACAATCTGGCTGTCGCAAACAAGCTAATAGCCTTGTTGAAACAATATCCGGAGTTTCAGGTAGTTCCGGTGCGTACGACAGATGTATTCTATGAGCTGTCAGAGCGGGTGGCGATTGCCAACGAGATGGATGCGGATCTGTTCCTGTCCATCCACGCCAACGCATTCCCGAAACCGACGACAGGCGGAACGGAAACGTTCTATTACAATGCAAACAGCAAAACATTTGCGCAAGTCGTTCACAAGTATTTGCAAGGTGCTACGCAGTTCCCGGATCGGGGCGTCAAGGCAAGCGGCTTTTACGTCATCAAAAACACCAAAATGCCGGCTGTCCTGACAGAGACAGGCTTCCTGTCCAACCCGCAAGAGAATGCGTTGCTTACCTCATCGGAATTTCAGGACAAAATCGCGAAAGCCCTTGCTGCGGCTATTCGTGAATACTATCAGTCTTATCAGTAAGGGAGGCTTTCACGATGAAAAAAAGTCTGATGATCGGGGTGGCAGCTTTTGCTGTGTTGCTTCTGGCTGGTTGCGGACAAAATGCAACGCCTGCACCGCAGCCGACAACACCTGTTGAACAGCCATCCGGCAATAAAACAGACCCATCGACTACAGAGCCGACACTGAAAAAACAGGTCGTGACCGTCTACTACTCCGACAGCGATCTGATGGAGCTGCAAAAAGAAGAACAGGAAATCTCGTTTGCAGAAGACATCGAGAAGTACAAGAAAACACTCGCGCTACTTGGGAAGCCAGTGAAGGCAGATGCTCACTTTCCGCTCTGGAAAGACTTCCAGTACCATTCGTTGACGTTTGCTGACGGCACGTTGACGATTGATGCGGATAGCAAAAACCAGTACAACCTCGGTTCCAGCGGCGAAGGAATGGCAGTGGACTCGCTGAAAGAAACCTTTTTTCAATTCCCGGAAGTAAAACAAATCGTCATCCTGGAAGACGGCAAGAAAACGGAATCGTTGATGGGGCATGTCGATATATCGCAGCCTTTGACCCGCAACAAATAAATAGTTAACCGCAAGCAAAAGGCGGCACAACCTGATTGAACAGGATGTGCCGCCTTTTATACATTTGCCCGACCATCTTTAAAAAAGCTTAACAATGGCATCACAATCCTACAACATTCGACCTGTATAGTTTGTACTTGTAAGAGAGAAAAAACAAACCGAACCTTTTAAGGAGGATTTTCATCCAATGAAAAAACTCAGCAAAATGTTAATGGCGCTGACATTTGTAGGAGCATTGCTCGCAGGTTGTGGAAGCAACAATGCGGCTCCAGCACCACAGCAACCAGCGCAACAACCGGCGCAGCAACCAGCTACCCCGGCTCCGGAACAAAACAACTCTGGTTCGACAACAACTACATCGGGTGAACCGATCACTGCAGTTGGTTCTACCGCTTTGCAGCCTCTGGTCGAGCAAACGGCCAAAGACTTTATGGCAAAAAATCAAGGTGTGCAAATCCAAGTTCAAGGCGGAGGAAGCGGTACAGGTCTGAGCCAAGTAGCAAGCGGCGCAGCAACAATCGGTAACTCCGACATCTTCGCAGAAGAGAAAAAAGGCATTCCGGCAAACGAACTGGTTGACCATAGAGTAGCAGTTGTTGGTATGGCAGCAGCGGTTAGCCCGAAAGTAAAAGTAGACAACCTGACCAAGCAACAACTGATCGACATCTTCACTGGCAAAATCACCAACTGGAAAGATGTTGGCGGCGACGATATGAAGATCACGCTGGTAAACCGTCCGAAGTCTTCCGGAACCCGTGCAACATTCAGCAAATTCGCACTGGACGGAAAAGAAGAAGCAGAAGGCATCACAGAGGATTCCTCGGGTACCGTTCGCAAAATCATCGCGGAAACTCCTGGCGCAATCGGCTACCTGGCTCTGTCCTACTTCAATGACTCCGTAAAAGCATTGAAACTCGACGATGTAGAAGCAAACGCAGAAAACATTGCATCGAACAAATACCCAGTGTGGGCATATGAGCACATGTATACAAAAGGCGAGCCAACTGGCAACGCAAAAGCTTTCCTGGAGTTCATTCTGTCTGAAGAAGTACAAAAGAAAACTATTACTGAACTGGGCTTCCTGCCAATCACAGACATGAAAGTAGAACGTGATGCAGAAGGCAAAGTAACGCAAAAATAAGACACTCACGGGTCAACAGCAAAATAGAGGGGTGGGGGGGCCTTACCCCTCATTTTGCTTGCTCGAAAGCCGTTTTCTTTCTAGGAGGGAGAACATGAACCATCGTATTGAAGGGGTAGGGACAAATCGCCAATCACTGATTGCGCGAAAAATGCTGACATACAATAAACGCCAATTTACAGAGAATATGACCGGGCGAACAATCGCCATGGTATGTGCGGCTTTGCTGGTCATCGTCGTCTTGTCGATTACGTACTTCATCGCTTCCAAAGGGTTGTCCACCTTTTTTGTTGACGGTGTCAGTATCAGTGAATTTTTGACTCAGGTGAAATGGGACCCAGAGGGCGAGCCTGCACTCTACGGTGTGTTTCCTTTCATCCTCGGATCGTTTTTGGTAACGGCTCTCGCTGCATTGATCGCGGCACCGCTCGGAATTGGCGCAGCGATTTTCATGACGGAAATATTCCCGGGCTTCGGGAAAAAAGTGTTGAAACCAGTTATTGAGCTTTTGGTTGGGATTCCATCCGTTGTATACGGATATGTAGGTCTTACTTTGTTGGTTCCGTTTATTCGCGAACAGTTCGATGTGTTGGGCTTCAGTCTGTTGGCTGGGGGACTCGTACTCGCTTTGATGATCTTGCCTACGATCACCAGTGTGGCGACAGATGCGATCGAGGCTGTGCCTCAAGATTTGCGGAACGCATCGCTTGCTCTGGGTGCGACGCGTTGGCAGACGATTTGGAATGTCGTGCTGCATTCTTCCCTGCCGGGTTGCTTGACGGCGGTCGTATTGGGGATGGCGCGCGCATTTGGCGAAGCGCTTGCGGTACAAATGGTGATCGGTAACACGACGAAGCTTCCAGGCAGCTTGCTTGATCCAATCAGCACGCTGACGAGCGGAATTACGCTTAACATGGGAAATACGATTCAGGGAACGCCTTACAACAATGCGCTCTGGTCCATGGCTCTTCTGCTGCTTCTGATGTCGTTCGTTTTCATTATGATCTTGCGCTTTTTGGGCAGAAAAAGGCTGGTGAAGTAAATGAGAGCGAGATTGATGGACCGTATTGCGACTGTTGTGCTGACTCTGATTGCCGCTTTGATTATCGGTACGCTTATCGGCTTGCTCGGCTTCATTTTGACGCAAGGCTGGCATAAGCTGAACCTGGACTTTTTGACTTCTCCGCCTGATATCGTCAACGCAGGAGGCGGGATCGGACCGCAGCTGTTCAACTCGTTTTACTTGCTGGTTCTGACCATGCTGATTGCTTTGCCGCTTGGCATCGGAGCAGGAATTTATATGGCTGAATATGCGCCGGATAACAAGTTCACACAGTTTATCCGCATGAGTATAGAAGTGCTTTCTTCGTTGCCGTCTATCGTTGTTGGCCTGTTTGGTTTGCTCGTCTTCGTAAACATGACGGGCTGGGGGTATACCTTGTTCTCCGGTGCCCTGGCTTTGACCGTTTTCAACCTTCCGTTGCTCGTACGCGTAACAGAGGATGCGCTGCGCAACGTGCCGCGCAGTCAAAAAGAAGCAAGCCTGGCGCTTGGCATCACCAAATGGCGGACGATCGTTTCCGTCATTCTTCCGGCAGCGCTCCCGGGCATTCTCACCGGGGCGATCCTCGCTTCTGGCCGCGTTTTCGGGGAAGCGGCTGCGCTTTTGTTTACGGCAGGGATGTCTTCGCCGAACCTGAACTTTGCTGATTTCTCCTTGAACAGTCCGACCTCTCCGCTGAATCCGTTCCGCCCGGCTGAAACATTGGCCGTGCATATTTGGAAAGTAAACAGCGAGGGGCTGACGCCAGACGCTCGCGATGTGGCAGACGGTGCGGCAGCTGTTCTGATCATTGCTGTGTTGCTCTTTAACCTCTCGGCCCGTTGGTTTGGTACTTGGGTATACAAAAAGATGACTTCAGGGTCCAACTAAGGAGAGATGACGGGGATGTCCATACTCACCATGCAGGATACGATTATTTCAACAAACAATGTCTCGGTTTATTACGGCGAGAAGCAAGCCGTCAAAAATATCTCGATGGAAGTCGAGCGCAACTCGGTGACGGCTTTTATCGGGCCGTCCGGCTGTGGAAAATCGACGCTTTTGCGCAGCCTGAACAGGATGAACGACCTCGTTCCTTCGTGCCGCGTGACAGGCTCGATTGTCGTGGATGGAATCAACATCAACAGTGAGGAAGTCAACATCGAGAGCTTGCGCCAGGTCGTCGGAATGGTGTTCCAGAGGGCCAACCCTTTTTTCAAATCGATCTATGAAAATATCGCGTTCGCCCCGCGTTTTCACGGATTGACGGATCGTCGCAAGCTGGACGAATTGGTGGAGACGAGCTTGCGCAAAGCGGCTTTGTGGGACGAAGTAAAAGACCGTCTGCGCGATTCCGCCCTGTCTCTGTCAGGCGGACAGCAGCAGCGTCTGTGCATCGCACGCGCCATTGCCATGCAGCCGACCATTTTGCTGCTGGATGAGCCGGCTTCTGCGCTCGACCCGATTTCTACGATGAAAATCGAAGAGCTGGTCATGCAACTGAAGGAAGAGTACACAATCGTGATCGTGACGCACAACTTGCACCAGGCGGCGCGCATCTCGGATAAGACGGCGTTCTTTTTGCTCGGCGAACTGGTCGAGATGGATGAAACGGGAAAAATTTTCACCTCGCCAGAAAACGACAAGACAGAGGCGTACATCAGCGGTCGCTTTGGCTGAATCGCGAAAACGAAGGAAAAGAAAAGGCTCTCCTGGCAGCAAGCTTGCGCAGGAGGGCCTTTTCTTGTACAGTCTCGGGGCAAGGGCAAGGGCAAGGGCAAGGGCAAGGGCAAGGGCAAGGGCAAGGGCAAGGACAACGCCGGAGCCAGAGCCACGAAATGCAGCATGACTCCCCAAGCGTTGATGATGATTGCTGCGCCGTGCGACGAGTCCGCTAGACAGCAAAACAGGCAACAAAAAAAGCCTTCTATGCAGAAGGCTTTTCTACTGCCCGGAAAAACCGGATTTCGTGCTCCAAATCTTCTACGATGCCAGCGAGTCGCTCTGAATCGTGCAGGAACTGCTCAGACAGCGAGAGACTTTCCTGATTGGCGGCGACGGCTTGCTGGGTGCCGGCAACCACTTCCTGAGCGGAATCCGCGAGGCTGTCGACGCGCCGGAAAATGACCTGGCTTTGACTGGAGATCGTTTCGGCCAACTGCCTGATCGCTTCAAACTGCGTCGTCAAAACTTCGCTGATCGAGATCGTCTGCTGGAAAATATCTGTCGCCTGATGCAATGTGTGAATCCCGTCGACGGTCGCGTGATCGGTAGTTGCCAGACAAGCTTCTACGCGCTCCATCCGGTTCTCGCCGGACGTGATGACGTGTTGGATGCGAGTAGTGGCCTCCTCGGTTTGCTCCGACAACAGGCGGATTTCGTCAGCCACGATGCCGAAGCCGAGTCCAGCCTGACCAGCTCGCGATGCTTCAATCCGGGCGTTGAAAGACAACAGTCTGGTGCGCTGCGAGATGGAGGAAATCCAGCCGAGAATGTCCCGAATGTCATCCATGCTTTCTCGCATCGAACCCATCGCCTGAAGGGATGCTTTCATATCCGTCGAGATTTTTTGCATGTTGTCTTTTAACAGGGCGATTGAGGTTGCGGCTTTGGCGCTTTGTTCCCGCGATTTCTGATTTTGCATGATCGCTGTTTCCATCGATTGGGTGACGCGGCCCAACTCTTGCGTGATGTCTGCCATAGTTTGGTGAATATCATCGATTTGGGCTTGCTGGTTGTCCATTTCCAGGGCGAGTCGCTCCGTGACGGAGACGACCTCTGTCTGCATGGCGTGGGAGTGTCGCGAGCCTGTTCCGACATGCTCGGCCACCTGTTTGACATCGGAAATGACGTACTGGATTTTGCCGATGATCGTTCTGATCTGTCCGCTCATCCGGTTGAAGCTGTCGGCGAGCTGTCTGATTTCATCATTGGTTTGGACGTGCATCGTCTGGAACAAGTCGCCTTCGCTGAAAGCCGTCATTTTTTGCTGGACTTCTTTGACGGGCTTGATAATTTTGCGAACGTACAAATAGAGCAGCAAAGCCAGTGAAATCAGACCGACGAGCGAGATGACCAGAATCGTCAGTTGCAAGCGGCGGACCTCCTGCTTGACCTCTGATACGGATTGAACGACGATCATTCCCCATTTGAGCGCCGGGTCGAACTTGTAGGCAGCGAACGCATCCATGCCGTTTATATGGAACGAATCAAAGCCTGACTTGCCTGCGATCACATTGGAGACGACGGGCAGCTCCGTGAGCAGGGGGCGCTGCAAGGCGTACGTTTTATCCGGGTGAGCGAGCAGCTTCCCTTGCTGATCGACAATCATCGCGTACCCGGTATTTCCCAGCTTGATTTGTCCAATCGACTCGCTGAGCTTTGGCACGGAGACGAACGCTACGACTACCCCGACAGGTTCTTCCTCGTCGTTGCGCAAAGCCATCGACACGGCGATTTTGGGAAACTCGGTTGCGGAAAATTGAAACACGTCCGAAACAAAAGCGGTTGGCTTGTCCCACGCTCCTTTGTACCAGTCTGCTGCCCGCGGATCATAAGAGCTGTCCAGCGGGGAGCCTGGGAAGGTCAAGTAACGCCCATCTGCTGTAACGACCTGAATTTCCGAAATCGTCGGATTGCTGTTAACCATGTCGGTAAAGATGCCGAAGCTCTGACTGTTTGTGATTTTGCTGTTTTTGTAAGTAGAAGCATAGGAGGAAAGAGCGGTGATGATTGACTGTACGCGGCTGTTCACTTCCTGCAAGGCAGACCCGGATGCATCGAAGAGCTGCTGCTTCGTTTTTTCATTGAGTGTGCTTTCCGATTGATAACTGATAAAGAATGCGGCAATGGCCATCATGCTGACTACCATAGTCAAAATCCCGAAAAACAATCTGGTAAAAATCGATCGGTAATGAAACGACGCGTTGCCCAATATACGTTTTTTTCTCGGCATTACATGCTCTCCCCTTATTCGACAAAACGTTCAGCTTTATTGTAGGGTGTACTATTGGGGGCGTATATGGTTTGCAAGAAACATTTACCATAACTTTACCTAGCTTTAAAACTTTATGGAAACTTAATATAGTCCTCATCAAAGCATAACATTGGCGAGCTATAGTGGTTGAGTAATCAGATGCTACAACCGCGAAGGAGCGAAGGAAAGCATGAGTGTTATTTCGGTAAGAGAGTTAAATCTCTTCTACGGTAACAAACAAGCCCTCTATCATATAAATCTTGATGTTGAGCCAAATTCCATTACAGCTTTGATCGGGCCGTCCGGCTGCGGGAAGTCTACGTTTTTGCGCACGTTGAACCGGATGAACGACTCTGTTCCGAACACCAAAATCACCGGAGTTGTAAAGGTGTTTGATGAAGACATTTACAGTTCCAGCGTGGAAGTCGAGCGGTTGCGTAAAAATATCGGAATGGTGTTCCAGCATCCGAATCCGTTTCCGAAAAGCATTTACGACAATGTCACTTACGGACCGAGACTTCACGGCATGATGGATCGCCACAAGCTCGACGAGATCGTGGAGAACAGTCTCAAGGCCGCTGCTTTGTGGGACGAAGTCAAGGACGTGTTGAAAAAGCCTGCTACCGGACTGTCTGGCGGACAACAGCAACGTCTCTGTATTGCACGCGCGCTGGCTGTCCAGCCGCAAGTCATTTTGATGGATGAGCCTACTTCTGCGCTGGACCCGATCTCCACGGCGAAAATCGAGGAGCTGCTGGAAGAGCTGAAAGATACGTATACGATCGTCATCGTGACGCATAACATGCAGCAAGCAGCGCGAATTTCTGACAAAACGGCGTTCTTCCTCAACGGGGAGCTTGTGGAATTTGACCAGACGCCAACGATTTTCCAAAACCCGCGCGACAAACGGACAGAGGACTACATTACTGGCCGTTTCGGATAAAGCAAGTTTGTAGTAAGGTAGAGGAGCGGACCGATTGCGGGTTCGCTCTTTTTGGCGTGGAGGGGAGACATACGCGGTGGTCTGGATTTCATTGTTGATTTTTATCGTTACGCTGACATTGGTTATTTGGCAGCCAAAAGGTTTGTCGATCGGCTATCCGGCGGTAGGGGGAGCTGTGTTGGCTCTTGTGACAGGGGTAGTGTCACTCGCTGATGTGGCGGAAGTGACGTCGATCGTCTGGAATGCCACGTTTGCCCTGGTTGGCATTATCATCATTTCGCTCATTTTGGATGAGATCGGCTTTTTTGAATGGGCCGCCCTGCATATGGCGCGATTGGCAAAAGGAAATGGCCGCTTGATGTTCACCTACGTCATTTTGCTCGGGACGCTGGTGTCTGCTTTGTTTACGAATGACGGAACAGCGCTGATCCTGACGCCGATCGTACTCGCCCAGGTTCGCGCACTCAAGCTCGACGGCGGGATGGTTTTGGCATTTGTCATGGCGAGCGGCTTCATCGCTGATACGAGTTCCTTGCCTTTTGTGGTCAGCAACCTGGTCAACATCGTTTCCGCTGACTATTTCGACATCGGCTTTGCCGAATACGCGCTGAAAATGGTTTTGCCCACCTTGTTTTCTGTCGGCGGCAGCCTGTTGGTTTTGTTTCTGTACTATCGCAAAAGCATCCCGCGTCACGTAGATTTGTCCCAGCTTCGGCGGCCGGGAGAGGCTATTCGCGATCAGCGACTGTTTCGCCTGGCGTGGCCGATTCTCGGCGTGCTGTTGCTCGGCTTTTTTCTAAGCGAGTCGATCCATGTGCCTGTTTCGTTCATCATCGCGCTCGCCGCTCTCGTGTTTTGCCTCGTCTCGCGAAAAAGCAAGGCGATTGCCATGGGCAGGATCATGAAGGAAGCGCCGTGGGTGGTCGTCATTTTTTCCATCGGCATGTATGTAGTGGTCTGGGGACTGCACAATGCGCAGCTTACGGATTTGGTGAAAGCGGCGCTTGTTGCGCTCATGGATTGCGGCTTGCTTGCAACCACGCTAGGCACAGGGCTGATTTCCGCCATTTTGTCTTCGATCATGAACAACTTGCCGACCGTCATGTTCAACGCTTTGGCGATTGGCAGCACGCAAGCAGAAGGCGTCTTCCGCGAAGCGATGATCTACGCCAACGTCATCGGGAGCGATCTCGGACCCAAAATAACGCCGATTGGCTCGCTCGCCACTTTGCTGTGGCTGCACGTACTGGGCCGCAAAGGCGTGAAAATTACGTGGGGTCAATATTTTCGCACAGGGGTTGTGCTGACGGTGCCAACTCTCATCATTACTTTGCTCGGGTTGTACCTGACACTGATCCTTTAAAAGAAACGGATAAAGCAAGTCTGCTGACGATTGGACCAGCAGGCTTGTTTTTTTATGGACGCGAAGAGGGGTGTTTTCCGAAAATAGCTTTTTTACTCGAATAGGACAGCAGAAGCAAAGGGAAAAATAGGCGCAACATACAGCAAAAGGAGGATGTTTCCATGTGGCAGGGCTGGCCGATCGAGCGTGTGCTTATTTTGTTTGCGGGACTGTCGTTCATTTTGATTGCCGTTCAAGTCACTCTGTTTCATTCCAGACAAAACTTTCGGCATTGGGCGATGTGGGTGCCTGTGATTGAACTGCCGATTTTTGCGGTTGCCGCTATTGTGTTGTCGTTCGTGAATGCAGGATGGCTCAGGTGGGTGTTTGCCTTGATGATGTTCGTCGGCATGGGGGGAGGCGTGTACGGGGCTTATCTGCACGCCGCAGGAGTCAAACAGCGCGTAGGCGGATTTTCGCAATCGCAAAATTTTTTGGTCGGCCCTCCGGTTATTCTTCCTCTGCTCATTACGGCGATTTCTGCTTTGGGGCTATTGGCCCTGTTCTGGGGGTGAGGGCAGATGGCAAAGCACAGACGTTACCCTGCCTATGATGTGTGGGAAGAGCACGCCAATTGGGATGTTCACACGCGACAAATTGTTGGAGCCAGGAAAATGCCGCAGGTCGCCCACAGCTACTTGCTGCCTGCCGAGGCCCTTTTGCTGCAAGCGATTGTGAGTGTGCTTGTAGACGACCACAGGCTGGAGGTGCTGACTTTTGTCGTGGCGCATATCGATGAGTCGCTCGCGAGTCCCGTCGGAGAATCGCAGCGCAAGGTCGGTGTTCCGGAGAAAAAACAGCTGTATCGTCTCGGCCTGGCAGGTGTGGAAGCTGAGAGTCACGCAGAGTTCGGTTGCGAGTTTGGCGCGCTCTCCGCTGGCGATCAGGAGCAGGTGTTGAAGCGGATTTCTGGCGGCAGCGTGAAGGAGCAAGAGGCGTGGACGCATGCTGCGGCCGTCGATTTTTTCAAAAAGCTGCTGCACGATACCGTGCAAGCCTATTATTCGCACCCGCTCGTCTGGTCGGATATCGGTTACGGCGGGCCAGCTTATCCCCGCGGTTATGTGCGGGTGGAAAAAGGATTGACAGACCCATGGGAGGCGAAGGCAAATGGCGAATAACGACGAGAAGCGGCATCCCAACGAAGCGGATCGGGCACGTTCCTCCCAGGATGGCCTGGTACGAAAATACGCGGAAGAAGCAGATGTATGCATCGTCGGAGCAGGCGCGGCAGGAGGGGTGCTGGCGTACGAATTGGCGAAAGCAGGACTGCGCGTGGTCGTGCTGGAAGCAGGGCCGTTCTGGGACCCGCAGCGCGACTTTGCCAGCGACGAGTTGAGCATGCAGCGGCTTGCCTGGCAGGAGACGAGGCTGGTTGCGGGAAACGACCCTTTGCGGCTGGGTCATAACAACTCCGGGCGGGGAATCGGCGGAGGCACCGTTCATTTTACAGGGGTATTTTTACGATTTCACGAAAGCGATTTTATGACCCGGACAGCAGATGGGGTCGGGGAAGACTGGCCGATCACCTATCATGACCTGGCTCCGTATTACGACAAGATCGAGCGGGAAATTGCCGTGTCAGGCCCGCATCATTTTCCGTGGGGAGCTTTTCAGGGGCCGTATCCTTACCCGGTTCGCGAACCGATCAGCGCCAACGCCCAATTGTTCCGGGAAGGCTGCGACAAGCTGGGGATCGAAAGCGTAGTTGCCCCCCTCGCGATTTTATCGGCTCCGTTTGACGGACGTCCGCCCTGTATCAACCGCGGCTTTTGCAACCAGGGCTGTATGCCGAATGCCAAGTACAGTGGTCTGATTCATCATATTCCAAAGGCGATCGCAGAAGGAGCGGAAGTATTGTCTGACTGCACGGTCACGGAAATATTGATGGCGGGCGACCGAGTCAGCGGAGTGTTGTTTTCCCATCAGGGGCTGATGCATCGGCAGATGGCGCGGGTCGTTATTCTCGCCGGTTTTGTTGTGGAAACGCCACGCTTGCTGTTGAACTCGGCGACATCGCGGTTCCCCCAAGGATTGGCCAATTCCAGCGGCTGGGTAGGCAAAGCGATCATGCCTCATTCAAGTCATGACGTCTACGGGCGGCTCCCGGAAGAAGTGCGCCTGTACAAAGGAACGCCAGTGCTTGCCTTGACCCAGCACTTTTATGAGACGGAGCGGGAGCGCGGCTTCGCCAGAGGGTACACGCTGAGTGCGCATGGATCAAGACCAGTCGGCATGGCGGGAGCAATCGCGACGGAGCGGGAAGACAAAACCTTTTTGTGGGGCAAACAACTGCGGGAAACGATGCTTGATTACAACATGTATGCGCGAATTACGCTGGTAGGGGAAGTGCTCCCTCATCCTGACAATGCCGTTACGCTTAGCGGGGAAAAAGATGAAAACGGGATGCCGATACCGAAAGTCACTTTCAGCTATCAGGAAAACGACCGCAAGCTGTACCAGCATGCCATCGGGCAGATGAACCGGATCATGGAAGCGATGGGCGGAAAGCCGGAGCATGTCGTCTCGGATACCGCTCATTTGATGGGGGGCTGCCGAATGGGGAATAACCCCGAGCAGTCGGTTGTGAACGAGTTTGGGCAATCTCATGACATTCCCAATCTTTTCATAGCGGGTGCTTCCACATTCGTTACATCGAGTGGCAGCAACCCGACAAACACAGTAATGGCGCTGGCTGCGCGCACAGCGGACAAGCTGATCGAAGCGATGCAGCAGCGAGATGTTTAAGAAGTGTTCAAGGAACTTTTACGTTCATATCTTCCCCATCATATAAGCCATATAGTATACTGGGAAACAGATATGCAAGGCAAAGGTGGGTTCGTATGGAAACGGATTTGATGCAGGTATTGTTTTTATCCGAAGTTTACAAGCTGCTTGGTGACAAGACGCGCTTGACGATCATGGCTCTTTTGCAAGTCCAATCACTGTGTGTCCGTGATCTCGTGGAGATTCTGCAAACTTCCCAACCCTCTGTTTCCCAGCACTTAGCTAAGCTAAAGACACATGGTTTGGTCAAAGAGCGTCGCAAGGGACCATGGGTATTTTACTCTGTTAATACAGAATGCTCTCCTGCCGTTAAGCAAATTTTGTCTCACTTGCCAGATATGTCACCGATTGTCAAACAAAAATCAGCCGATGAACCTTCGTTCGGCTGATCAGTCTTAGGAAGCGTTGGATCAGATGAGATCCAGCGCTTTTTTTAATTCTTCCTTGTCGAAGCCGTGAATGACAAACTGTTCGCCGCCTTCCTTTTCGATGAAAGTAACGGGAGTCATGCTGGCCCCGAGGTTGATGGCTTCCTGGAAAAAGGCGTCGTTTTTGCGGATATCTCTATCTTCAAAAGCGATGTTTTGGGATGTCAGCCACATTTTTTCTTCCTGGCAAGGGCCGCATGTCGTCTGGGTGTAAACAATAACGGTTTGAGCCATGTAAAACGCTCCTCTCAAGTGGTAGTCGATCACTTAATTCGCGCTTGCTTATGGATTTCCTGCGCGGTATTGCACTTATAGGATACCCCGGTTCGCTGGTGAAAACAGGACAGAAGCAATCGGAGCGAGTTTGTACGGTCTGGAAAAATTAGGATGGATATGAGTGAGGGGGGCGGTACAAATTATATTCAGTGACGTCGAGGAGGTGAATGGAACGATGCCTAAACAAAACAAGCAAGCAGGAATGAACAAAGCTAACCAAGCGGCTCAGGCGCAAAACACTGCTACTGAATTTGCTAGCGAAACAAACGTAGCGGAAGTTCGTCGTCAAAACCAACAATCCGCTCAAAAATCCGGCCAACAAGCAGGTCAAGCTACTGAGTAGTAGCTGTGGACAACAACAACCCTCGCATCTTGCGGGGGTTTTTTCGTTTGGCTTGCAAAAAGGGGGAAGAGGATGGTACTGTGACAGCAGAATCTACAAGCTGGGAGGGCTTTTGCCCATGATTGTCGGTATTGGCGTGGATATAGTAGAGATTGAACGAGTTGCAACATTGATGGGGCGAAGGGAAAATGCGATCAACCGTTTTCTCACCGATGAAGAAAAGCAGCTGCTGACGGGAAAATCGGCGCACAGGCAGGCGGAGATGGTGGCTGGCAGGTTCGCGGCCAAAGAAGCCGGGGCAAAAGCACTCGGGACGGGGATCGGACAGGCACTCAGCTTTCTCGATATGGCAATTACTCCGAGCGAAACGGGCAAGCCGTTGATGCAGATCAATCCGGATGTACTGACCCGACTGAGGCTGGAACCGGCACGCATTCGTGTACACGTAAGCATTTCGCACAGTCAGACACACGCTATGGCACAGGTGGTTGTGGAAGAGCTGTAAACTTGTCTGCATATTGGGACGAGGATGGACATACATTTATATCGCGTAGATCAGGAGGGACTACCTGCTCTGACACAGGAAGGGTAAGTCTTCAGCCGATCAAGCGATATCGCGTCCTTTGTACCCCGTACAGCTTTTTGACACGATGAGCGCTGCAAGAGGCGAAAGACTGACAGATTTCCCAGGAAATAGACAGGGGTGCCCTTCTTTGTCGAAAAAGTTGACAAGGAGGAGTTCATTGAATGAAAAGGGCAGCTTTACCACTGGTGTTATTGTTGGTCTTTACGTTGATGCTCGGCGGTTGCTTCGGTCAGAAAACACCAGAAGATGTGGTGAGTGACCTGAACGGAGCACTGGGGAAAATGAGCGGATACAAGTCTCAGGCGGTTTTGACTATGCAGACGGGCTCTACACCTATGGAGTATGACGTCCAGGTCTGGTATGAGAAGCCCACGAATTATCGGGTGGCGCTCACCTCCAAGCAGCGTGGAATTACCCAGATCATTCTGCGCAATAACGAAGGAGTTTTTGTCCTGACTCCGCACCTGAACAAAAGCTTCCGCTTCCAGAGCGGTTGGCCGGAGAACAATGGCCCACTCTATTTGTATGAGACGCTGGCGAAGAGCATTATTGACGATGCGGAGCGTCAAATGAAGATGGAGGAAAAGCAGTACGTCTTTGAAGTGAAAGCAAACTACAGCGGCAATCGCTCGCTCACCAAGCAAAAGATTTGGCTGACAGAAGACTTCAAGCCAACTCATGCGGAGATTATGGATTCGAGCATGAAGCCACTGGTGCGAATCGACTTTACCGAATTTTCGTTCAACCCTACCTTTGACAAGGATGCGTTTGACAGAGATCGCAACATGAGCACAAGCTCTTTGCCAGCAATTCCAACGATGGCAGGCGCAAACGGACAGGTCGCCAAGCTTCCGAACAGCCAGTTCGGTGTGATCGTGCCGACTTACGTGCCTGAGGGAGTCAAGCAGGGCGATATCGAGCCAGTGACGCGTGATGGCGTGCGGACAGTCATCCTCAACTACAAAGGGGCGTATAACTACAAGCTGATCGAAGCCCGTCCGACAGAAGCTTCCGTATCTTATGAACAAGGCATGCCTGTCAATCTCGGCTTCACAGTCGGGGTGCTGGCACAAACGGGTGAAAAAACACGACTGCTCACATGGGAGCTGGACGGTGTCGAATTTACAATCGCCGGAGATTTGCCAGAAGAAGAGATGGTCAATGTCGCTCAGTCGACTTACGGTCTCGGCGGGAAATAAAAATAGGGAGAGGGGACGGCTTATGACCGTCCTCTTTTTGTTGTGTCCAGACGAAGCTTTGTCTCTTACCAATCCTCCTTTACTTTCCCGCAACTTTTCCATTTTTCTCAAAAGGGAATCTAAAATAGCCTGTGTAGACTGAGCATGTACCCGGAAGAAGCGGTACATAACTACACCGAGTGAAAGGGTTGAGCAAATATGTTTAGCAAAGCAAAATTGGGAATGCTTTTGGGCACGATGGCAGCAGTTCTGAGTATTGGGAGCTTGGGCAGCGCCTTTGCAGCAGATACAACACAAACACAGGCGCAAGCGCAAAAATTGGAGAAACCGTCAGAGGTGAAATTCGCTTTCGGCGGCAAAATGAATCATCACGGCGGGGGCATCAAAGGCGTCTCCTTCAAAGAAAACACAGAACTGCTCTCCTTGTTGAAGCTGGATGCAGACAAGCTGGCTGAAGAACTGAAAGCAGGCAAATCGCTGGCAGCAGTAGCAGAAGCGCAAGGCGTGTCGGTAGACGATCTCGTGTCCTTGCTGGTTGAGCAACAAGAAGCGAAGCTGAAAGAAGCGGTAACAGCAGGCAAGTTGACGCAAGAACAAGCTGACAAAATGAACGAAAACGCAGCGGAGCGCGTCAAAGAAATGGTGCAAAACACGCATCAGGACAGAGGCCCGGGCAAAGGCTTTGGTTTCGGCTTCGGCGGCTTCGACAAAAACGAAGAACTGCTCTCCTTGCTGAAACTGGATGCAGACAAGCTGGGCGAAGAACTGAAAGCAGGCAAGTCGCTGGCAGCAGTAGCAGAAGCGCAAGGCGTGTCGGTAGACGACCTCGTATCTTTGCTGGTTGAGCAACAAGAAGCGAAACTGAAAGAAGCGGTCACAGCAGGCAAGCTGACGCAAGAGCAAGCTGACAAAATGAACGAAAACGCAGCGGAGCGCATCAAAGAAATGGTGCAAAACACGCATCAGGACAGAGGACCAGGCAAAGGCTTTGGTTTCGGCTTCGGCGGCGGCTTCGACAAAAACGAAGAACTGCTCTCCTTGCTGAAACTGGATGCAGACAAGCTGGGCGAAGAACTGAAAGCAGGCAAGTCGCTGGCAGCAGTAGCAGAAGCGCAAGGCGTGTCGGTAGACGACCTCGTATCTTTGCTGGTTGAACAACAAGAAGCGAAGCTGAAAGAAGCGGTCACAGCAGGCAAGCTGACGCAAGAACAAGCTGACAAAATGAACGAAAACGCAGCGGAGCGCGTCAAAGAAATGGTGCAAAACACGCATCAGGACAGAGGACCGGGCAAAGGCTTTGGTTTCGGTTTCGGCGGCGGCTTCGACAAAAACGAAGAGCTGCTCTCCTTGCTGAAACTGGATGCAGACAAGCTGGGCGAAGAACTGAAAGCAGGCAAGTCGCTGGCAGCAGTAGCAGAAGCGCAAGGCGTGTCGGTAGACGACCTCGTATCTTTGCTGGTTGAACAACAAGAAGCGAAGCTGAAAGAAGCGGTCACAGCAGGCAAGCTGACGCAAGAACAAGCTGACAAAATGAACGAAAACGCAGCAGATCGCGTGCAAAAAATGGTGGAAGGCAGCTTCACAAAAGGGGCATTCCGAGGACACGGCGAGAAAAAGGCAGAACAGGACAAAGCGGGCGAACAATAGTCCGCAAACGAACGCACAAAAGAGCAGGCGAATCTTCTCGCCTGCTTTTTTCCGTAGCCGAGCAGTCCGCCAACAACACTGGGATAGGCCGCAGTTAGCCGCATGGCGGCGGTAATTGCGTGCACGCATGAGGTAAAAGGACAAACCCTGAATTGACACGCACCGGGAAAACACGATACATTCAAGGTAACTTATACCGTAATGAGGTGGCATGCAGCAAGATGAAAAAATCGTCTACCGATGTATTGTACCAGGAAGAGTCGACCTACAAGGACATGCTGTTGCGCAAAAGCTGGAGCATGCGGATTGCCGAGACCATCACCTTCGTTTTGGGGATGATGATTCTCGCACAAATTTTTCCGAGGAATGACGCGACCTTCAAAGTGTTGGCTATTGCGATTGCCATAGCAGTCGTCGGTCTTGCTCCATTCCTGTACAAGTCGATTATGCGTCCTGTGTACAAGCTGACGAAGACTCACCTGATCGTCAGCATCTCCGGAAAAGAAACGAGCTATCCTTTGTCAGAAGTGGAGCAGGTTTACGAAGGCCGCCATTTCTATCGCTTGGGAGGCAAAAAAGAATCGTTGATGGTTTCCAGGCAGTTTCTCAATCAGTTGAATGAGCGCTTGAGTTACTATAATAAAGGGAACAAGAGGAGATAGGAATGAAACCGTTTTGTCGTGACACTTGGGTTGAGGTTGATTTGGACGCCATCCGGACCAATGTTGAGACGTTCCGCGGCCATTTGCCGAAAAACACGGGCATTATGGCTGTCGTCAAGGCAGACGGTTACGGACACGGCGCTGTGCACGTAGCCAGGGAGGCGCTTGCGAGCGGTGCCGACACTCTGGCGGTGGCGATGCTCGATGAAGCGATTATTCTGCGACAGGCAGGAATCGAAGCGCCGATTTTGGTGCTCGGGTATACGCCGACTGATTCGCTCGAAAGTGCCAGCAGACTGAATGTTGAACTGACGACATACAGCACGGACTGGATTCGGGCAGCGAACCGACTGCTCGAACAAAAGGGCCTCGATCCCGTCCGCGTGCATGTAAAAACGGACACAGGCATGGGGCGTTTGGGCGTCCAGACAGCAGAGGCGTTGCTCGATGTGGTAGGCGCTCTCGAAGACAGCCCCAAGCTGGAATGGACAGGCATTTTCACCCACTTTGCCTGCGCGGATGAACCGGACACGACCCATGTGCGACGACAACACGAGACGTTTCAATCTTTTTTGCAAGCACTGCGCGCAGCGGGAAAGCAGTTGCCCACAGTACACTGCTGCAATACAGCTGCCGCCATCGCTTTTCCCGATTGGGGGTATGATACGATCCGTTTAGGCATAGGTTTATACGGATTGTATCCTTCACCGTACATGAAAGAGCGTGCGGACGTGACTCTTGTCCCTGCCCTTTCCCTGAAAACCAAAATTGCCCATGCAAAAACAGCAGTGGAGCCGTTTACGGTCAGCTATGGCGCGACTTATACGGCAGAACCAGGTGAGCGAATCGCCACTGTGCCCATTGGATACGCCGATGGGTATTCCCGCCTCTTGTCCAATCGGGGAGAAGTGTTGTACAATGGTTCCCGCTATCCAATCGTAGGGCGAGTCTGCATGGATCAAACCATGATCAGACTGGAACCGGAGGCTGGGCAGGTCGGCGATGAAATCGTTCTATACGGCAAACAGGGGGATGAGGAAATCTCTCTGGATGAGGTTGCTCAGTTGCTTGGAACGATTAATTATGAAGTCCCCTGCATGCTGAATTACCGGATTCCGCGCGTCTATGTCCGCAACAAGGAAATCACTGAGGTGTTTCATCCGCTGGCGATGAAGCATGTGCCTGTAAAAAGTGTAAATAACTAGCAAGCAAAAATCAGCAGGAGTTTTCTAGTGGAGCGCGAATATTAGTTAAGCGCAAATGCGGGCTTTTTTGCCTGAAACGCTTACGGATAGGTATATTTTTGCAATGGTTTCGACATAATGGTATTGTTCATACTGGCTGTTCTTTCAAGAACTGGCATGGTAGATGGAAGTTACGGTCATGGTTGGAGGTGGATTTGTCTTGTCGAAGTCAAACACGAAACGCATCATGATCAGTTTGCCGCAACACTTGCTACAGGAAGTGGATGGCGTCATTCAAAAGGAGAAATCCAATCGCAGCGAGTTTATTCGTCAGGCGATGCATTTGTATTTGAAGGAGCGTAAAAAACGTACGATCCGGGAGACAATGCAAAAAGGGTATATGGAGATGGCGAAGATTAATCTGAAAATGGCATCGGAGGCTTTTGGCGCTGAGGAAGAGGCTGACCATACTCTTGTCCGCTTAGTTAGCGGGGTGTGACCTGTGATTGTCAAACGTGGCGATGTATTTTTCGCGGACCTGTCACCGGTCGTTGGCTCTGAGCAAGGAGGCGTGCGGCCTGTTTTAGTCATTCAGAACGACATTGGAAATCGATTTAGTCCGACGGTCATCGTCGCAGCCATTACGGCGCAAATTCAGAAGGCAAAGCTGCCTACGCATGTGGAAATTGACGCAAAAACATATGGATTTGATCGTGACTCCGTCATTTTGTTGGAACAAATACGAACCATTGACAAACAAAGGCTGACCGATAAGATTACCCATCTCGATGACGAGATGATGGATCGGGTCAATGAGTCTTTACAAATCAGCTTGGGCCTCATTGATTTCTAAAAAATGAATCAAGCGCTGGGAGAGGAAAAGCCACTTGGGTGAAGCAAGTGGTTTTTTTGCTGTGGGGGCAGGGAATTGCCATGTCTGTAGCGAATGTGTTTGTTGTGAATAGTAGACAAAAAGTGACACGATTTGCTATTACTTCCGAGGTAGAGAAAAAACTTCGATCGCATTCATTTTCATTTATTTCTACCTATTAAGTGAGGGCGGAAGGGGTTTTTTGATTGTGGCAGAGCTGTAGTCCTGAGACAATCAAGATCAAACAAGAAACAGACATCGTAACAGCGAGACAAGTGGGGCGAAATATGTCGAGACAGCTCGGCTTCGGTACAATCATGCAGTCCCGAATCGCCACGTCCATCTCCGAATTGGCCCGTAACATTTATTTGTACGCAGGTAGCGGGACAATCACGATTGAGCCGATTGAAAAAAACGGTGTGATTGGCTTGCAAATGACCGCAATAGATGCGGGACCGGGAATCCCCGATATCCGCAAAGCTTTGGAAGACGGCTATTCGACTTCCGGCGCACTCGGGGCAGGGTTGCCAGGAGTCAGGCGCATGATGGATGAATTTGAAATCCACAGCTCCCGAGAAGAAGGAACGCGAGTGGTCGTCGTGAAGTGGAACAGCCCGCTGGAGGAGGGGAGAGACAAATGGTAATCCGAAGCTTGGAGGAAGAGTATGTAAAGCTTCTTCGGGATTACCTGAACGGCCCTGGCGAGGATCAGCTGTACGTAGCCCAGCAGATGGGCAAGTGGCTGCTCGCCCGCAATATTTCGCCGGAAGAATTGACAGATATGCATGGGCGGGCATTGGAAAAGCTGGGCGATGTCCCGGAATTTGTGCGTGCGTCCTTTTCCATCCTGACCGAAGTAATGATTGAATACGGCAACGAACATCGGTCCGTACATAGCTGGCGGAGCAGGCATCAACAGTTGGAAGCGGAGATGGCAGTGGCCCAGGCGATGCAGCAGACGCTTTTGCCTGGAGAAATACCCGCTTATCCCGGTTTGGAGATCGGCCTTGTCAGCATAGCAGCGAAGCAAATGTCCGGAGACTATTACGACTTTATTTGTCAGGACGAAGAGCGCTTTTGCCTGAGCGTTGCGGATATTACGGGAAAAGGAATTTCCGCAGCGATGTGCATGTCCATGCTCAAGTACGCGATTGACAGCTTGCGAGAGATGCCGCTTGGCCCTGACGAGATGCTGCACCATCTCAACCGGATTGTCGGTCGAAACATCGATCCGAGCATGTTTGTAACGATGCTCTACGGAGCGTACGATACGCGGCTCCATTCATTCCGCTATGCTGTGGCGGGGCATGAACCTGGCTTTTTGTATCGGGCTTCAGAAAAAAAGTTTGCCGATTTGGAAGGACAAGGCTCAGCACTGGGGCTATGCCCGAGTAGCGAATACGAAGTGCGGGAAGTTCGCCTGGAACCGGGAGATGTTCTGATTCTTCTGACAGATGGTGTAACAGAATGCAAAAAAAACCGATACTATTTGCAAAGGGATGAGTTAATTCTCCACATGCAAGCCGAAGTGGGCGTCCATGCCCAAAAAATGGCGAACGCCCTGTACAACAGGCTGCTTACGCTCTCCCAATTTGAACTGCTGGATGACTACACCATGATTGTACTTCGAAGAACATGAAGCAATGCAAGGGAGGGAGATGGCGATGGATCTGTTCATGAACACCACTAGCCAGGAGGCAGAGCATCTGGTGGTCCTTGGGGGAGATATTGACGCCCATACAGGACCAAAAGTAAAGGAGACACTCATGTCTCTCGCAAATCAGCCTGGCGCCAGCCGCATTTTGGTCGATTTGGAAGCGGTCGAGTATATGGACAGCACAGGAATCGGAATTTTCATCGCGGCCATGAAAGCGTGCAAGCAAAACGGATGCGCGTTTGAGGTTCAAAAATTGTCTCCACGCGTGGAAAGGCTGTTTCGCATCACAGGCTTGTACGAACATATTGCCGTCCGCAAAGGAGAGAGCGAGTAATGGCTCAACAAAAACCTCTGGCTGACAGGATTCGGTTGACTTTGCCAAATCAAACGGATTACCTGGGCGTGGCGAGGCTTACTGTGTCGGGGATAGCGAATCGCATGGGCTTTTCCTATGAGGAGATTGAGGATATCAAGCTTGCAGTAGGGGAAGCGTGCACGAATGCAGTAAAACACGCGTACAAGGATAAAGAAGAAGCTGGTTTTATCCATATAGAATGTCAGGTTTGCTCCGATCGTCTGTGCATCGAGGTGAGCGATCAGGGCGTAGGATTTGCCGAAGAGCTGTTGCCAGAACAACTGACACCGATTTATGCAGGAAGAAACCTTGAGGATCTGGATGAAGGAGGTCTTGGCCTTTATCTCATCCACACACTGATGGACGAGGTAGTGATTCGCTCCGAATCAGGAGTGATGGTCTCCATGACCAAGTATGTTCGGCGGGATGGGGTGGCTGGCGATGACTGGACAATCTCGGAAACGGAAGTATAGTCCGGAGGAGCTCCGGCAGCTCATTCAACTGTATGGGCAGACAAGGGACGAAAGCCTGCAGGAGCAGTTGGTGACCGCCTATACTCCGCTAGTTGAAACGTTGGCCAAAAAGTTTGTGCGTGGACAAGTCATGTACGAAGACCTTGTCCAGGTGGGGATGATCGGGCTGCTTGCGTCCCTGCGCCGATTTGACCCTTCTTTTGACAGAACGTTTGAAAGCTTTGCGATCCCGACGATTGTCGGAGAAATCAAGCGATACATCCGGGACAAGACGTGGAGTGTGCACGTGCCGCGCCGTGTAAAAGAATTGAGCCCGAAGATCAAGCGCGTTGTGGATGAGCTGACAGCCAAGCTGCAACGTTCGCCGAAAATATCCGATATTGCGAACTGCCTGGGCGTAACGGAAGAAGCCGTATTGGAGACGCTCGAAATGGGGCGGAGCTACCATTCCCTTTCCATGGACAGCGAGCTGGAAGCAGACAACGACGGCAACACGATCACACTGCTGGATCTCGTCGGCCAGCAAGAAGTGGGCTACGGACAAGTCGAACAAAACTTGATGCTCGACCGGGCGCTGCACGTTCTGGACAAGCGGGAAAAAGAAATCATTCATTTAACCTTTTATCAAAATTTGAGCCAGAAGCAGGCCGGAGACATCATGGGCATGTCCCAGATGCATATTTCCCGCTTGCAGCGTCGTGCATTGGGCAAGTTGAGAGAGGCTTTGCGGGTAGAACAGCTGGAAACGGCGAGAACAGCAACCTAACAGGGAAGCTTGGGAGGAGGGGCATGTGCACCTCTTTTTTTTGCCCGTTTCCAGACGTTGCTAGCAAATATGGTACAATAAACGGCGAAGTACGAGCGCAGGAGGAATGTATGGAGCTTACATTGATGATCCAGACAATCGCCCAGGATACGGGCGTCAAACCTCATCAGGTGGAACGCACGGTTGCCCTTTTGGATGAAGGCAATACCGTTCCTTTCATTGCCCGCTACCGAAAGGAAATGACCGGGCAGTTGGATGAAACGCAAATTCGGGCGATCGAGGAACGCGTGCGTTATTTGCGCAACCTGTCAGTACGCAAGGAAGAAGTAGTCCGGCTCATCGAGGAGCAGGGCAAGCTGACGGATGAATTGAAGGCGGCAATTGAGCGGGCCACGAAGCTGCAAGAAGTGGAAGACCTTTACCGACCGTACAGGCAAAAGCGCCGCACGCGAGCGACGATGGCCAAGGAAAAGGGATTGGAGCCGCTCGCCACGTACTTGTTGAGCCTGCCGAAAAAAGGTGATCCGCAAGAGGAAGCACAAAAATACGTGGATGCCGAAAAAGGCGTGGAAACGATCGAGCAAGCTTTGCAAGGGGCGATGGATATCGTTGCCGAACACATTTCCGACGATCCGGACATCCGCCAGTGGGTTCGCCAGCGCACCGTGCAAAAAGGGCTGCTGGTGACCGAGCAAAAGGCAGAAGAAGCAGACGAGAAAAACGTATACCAGATGTATTACGCATACAGCGAGCCTTTGAAAAAGGTTGTGCCCCATCGCGTGCTCGCCATCAACCGGGGAGAGAGCGAAGGCATCCTGAAGGTGACCGTAGAAGCGCCAGTCGCCGAGATTTTGGCCTGGGTGCAAAGGCGGATGGTTCCCGGCGAGACGGTCGTTCGCTCACTCATGGAGCAGACGGTCGAGGACGCGTACAAGCGCTTGATTGCGCCGTCGATCGAGCGGGAGGTGCGCGCCGAGCTGACAGAGGCGGCAGAAGAGCGGGCCATCCACATTTTCGCGGAGAACTTGCGCAATCTGCTGTTGCAGCCTCCGGTAAAAGGCAAAGTCGTTCTCGGGGTCGACCCGGCATTCCGGACTGGCTGTAAATTAGCTGTAGTCGATGAGACGGGCAAGCTATTGGAAGTAGCGGTCGTCTACCCTACTCCTCCGGTAAACAAAGTGGCAGAAGCAGCGGCAAAAGTTCGCCAGTTGATCGAGACGTACGATGTCAGTGTCATCGCGATCGGCAACGGTACGGCCTCGCGTGAGACGGAGCAATTTATTGCCAATCTGCTCAAGGAACTCAAGCGCCAGGTCATGTACATTATCGTGAATGAAGCGGGAGCGTCGGTGTACTCAGCTTCACCTTTGGCGAAAGAAGAGTTTCCGGACCTCGATGTAGCGGAGCGCAGTGCTGCCTCGATCGCCCGGCGTTTGCAGGACCCGCTTGCCGAACTGGTCAAGATCGACCCGAAATCGGTTGGCGTGGGCCAATACCAGCATGACGTGTCCCAGTCGAGATTGGCCGACAGCTTGCAATTTGTCGTCGAATCGGCGGTAAACCACGTCGGGGTGGACGTCAACACAGCATCCTCGTCGCTGTTGCAGTACGTATCGGGAATCAGCAAGCAAGTGGCGGGCAACATCGTGAAAAAGCGGGAAGAGATCGGCATGTTCTCGTCTCGCAGCCAGTTGAAGGAAGTTCCTCGACTGGGAGCCAAGACGTACGAGCAGTGCATCGGCTTTTTGCGCATCACAGGAGGAAGCGATCCGCTGGACAAGACCCCGATTCACCCGGAATCGTACGCGGCTACGCACAAGCTTTTGGCGATGATCGAAATTGCGCCGAGCGAAATCGGCAGCGAGCGCTGCAAAGAGCGCCTGCAATCGCTCGATATCGAGAAGACAGCCGAGCGGCTTGGCATCGGGGTTCCGACGCTCACGGATATTGTCGAGAGTCTGTTGCGTCCGGGACGCGACCCCCGCGATGAGCTGCCGAAGCCGCTCTTGCGCAGCGACGTGCTGCAACTGTCCGATCTCGGAGTAGGGATGAAGCTGCAAGGAACGGTTCGCAATGTGGTAGACTTCGGGGCGTTTGTGGATATCGGTCTGAAAAACGATGGGCTTGTTCACATTTCCCGGCTGAAAAAAGGCTTCGTCAAGCATCCGCTCGACGTTGTGACCGTAGGAGACATCGTGGATGTGTGGGTTGTCGAAATCGATGAAAAGCGCCAGCGCGTGGGCTTGACCATGATCGCCCCGGGCGAAGCGTAAACATAAAAAGGCGGCCTCCTGCTACTCGGGACGGCCGCCATGTTTTTCCCAATATAAGAACCAGCAACTGTTCAGCAAACGAATTTGTCGAATGTCCTTCCCGTTGAAGGCACGCTGCAACTGCTTACGCATCCATTGGGGCATGTAGGTACCTCCTGGAATTATTCGCCTATTGGCAATGTATGCACAAAGACGATCAGGAGGTACTTATTTTCCAAAAAACTTACTCTTCGTCGCGCAAAAATTCAAGTTGGGCCTGTAAAGCGCGAATCTCGGTCAACAAGGAGATCAGTGGATACTGACTCTCGGGGAGTGCGGCAAAGCGTTCTTCCAGACTGCTGACGTAATCGAGTCCATCCACAACGGCGAGTCCGCTTCCCAAAAGCTCCAGGTCAGCGCATTCCGCAAGCACGGTCGGCAGCTGTGGCCGATCCTCGATGGTTAGCTTGTCGATTTCCTTGTACAGTCGCTTGAACAGGGCAACAAGCTGATACATATGCGTTTCAGGCAGCGCAACGAACGTCAACCCGTCTTTTTCCTGCAAGATCAAATAGCGCATAAGCTCCTCCAAACCAATCTACTTTTCTTCCACCCAGTGTAGCCTATCTGTCTGGCACTTTTCAACAGGAACTGCTATGGTGAAAAGGAGAGAGGAGCGTTAGAGAGGACATGACCGATACCGAATTGCAAGAGCTGGTGGAGCAAATCTCCACTCAATTTTTCGCCAAGCCATTTCGCCATCGGGCTCGCTTCAACAGCAGATTGCGCACGACAGGCGGACGGTATTTGCTGCGCTCCCACGACATTGAATTGAATCCCAAACATCTGGCGGAGCATGGAGAAGGCGAGCTGATTGCGATCATCAAGCATGAGCTGTGTCACTATCACTTGCATCTGGAGAAGAAAGGCTATCGCCACATAGACCAGGACTTTCGCAGACTGCTTGCCCAGGTCGGCGGCAGCCGGTATTGCCAGCAGGTAGGAAGCGGACGAGCGGTGATGCCTTATCGCTACGAGCTTGCCTGCCATTCGTGCGGGATGACGTATAAACGAAAAAGGCGAATGGACCCTTCCCGCTACCGCTGCGGACGATGCCGGGGAACGTTGCAGCTGAGAGAACTGAAGTAGCAAGCGAGACGCGGCTTTCTTGCGTGCATTTTGACACGAGAGGTATAATGGACTGACTATGCAAAAAAGGAGCGCTTGAGGTGGCACATGACGAATTTTCCCTGATCCGGCAATGGACGAGCCGTTCGGACGGACAGGAAGGAGACGGCTTGACTGTCGGGCTGGGGGATGATGCCGCCGTTTTTTCTCCTTCGCCAGAGATGGAAATTGTGGCCTGCTGTGACGCGATGGTCGAGACCGTTCACTTTTTAAAAGAAACGATGCGGCCGAGTGACATCGGCTACAAAGCCGTTACGAGCAATGTAAGCGACGTCGCGGCGATGGGCGGATACGCCCGCTATGCGTTGGTCAGCATCGCAGTGGCACCGCACTGGACGCCGGAAGAGTGCCAGGGCATATACGATGGAATTTACGCGGCATGTGACATGTACGGCGTGAAAGTCATCGGCGGGGATACGGTATCCGCACCGGATGCGTTGCACTTGTCTGTCACCGTGCTTGGCGAGGTGGAAAAAGGACGCCCCATTCGGCGTTCGCACGCCCGCGCGGGGCAAGCTGTTTTTGTAACAGGACATGTGGGCAGCTCTGCCGCCGGTTTGCATGTGTTGCTACAAGATCGGCAAGAACAGCAGTCTGTGACTGAATGGTCAGGGCGTTGGGCGAAACTGATAGCAGCTCACCAGCGCCCGGTCGCTCAGGTAAAAGCTGGGCGTCTGCTCCTGGAATCCGGTGTCTGCGGGGCGTTGAACGATGTCAGTGACGGCTTGGCTTCTGAGCTGTGGGAAATCGCGGAGGCAAGCTCGGTCAGCATTTGTGTAGACGCTGCCCTGATCCCGATCGAAGAAGAGGCGCGGGCCTGCGCCTTGCAGTTCGGAAAAGACCCGGTGGAGTGGGCATTTTACGGCGGAGAGGACTACCAGCTCGTCGGAACAATCGAAGCGAGCGAGGTTGATGCCGTCCGCGAACGTTTTGCGGCAGCGGGCATCCTGTTCTCTGTAATCGGTGCGGTGGAAGCCGAGCAGACTGCTGCACCCAAGCTGTCGCTGCGGACTGGCGAAAGCCGAACGGCTCTGCCGAAAGCAGGCTACAATCATTTCAAGCGGCGCGAGTAAGCGAGGAGTGGATAAAATGGGCTATATCTGGAAGCTTGCAGGCGCGCAGGAAACGCAGCGTTTTGCAGAGCAACTGGCACAGTGTCTGGCCCCGAGTGACTTTTTGGCGCTGGAAGGCGATCTGGGGGCCGGAAAGACGACGTTTACCCAAGGGCTTGCACGAGGGCTTGGCGTTCGCCAAGTAGTGAACAGTCCGACGTTTACGATCATAAAAGAATATCAGGGGCGCTTGCCGCTTTATCATATGGACGTCTACCGGGTAGGGGATGATCCTGATTCGCTTGGGCTGGACGATTACTTTTTTGGCGAGGGAGTCTGTGTCGTCGAGTGGGCCTCCTTGCTTGAGGATTACTTGCCGGCGGATCGGCTGACGGTTTTCCTGCGAACATCTGGCGAGGATGAGCGAAGCATCGAGCTGTGTCCCAAGGGAGAGCGTTACGTGAAATTGTGTGAGGAGTTTGATTTTGATGCGCGTACTGGCGATTGATACATCCAATCTGGTGTTAAGTGTAGCGGTGGTGGAGGAAGAACGCGTCCTTGCCGAAATGACGACGAATCAGCAAAAAAACCATTCGATTCGGCTGATGGACTGCGTAAGCGAGTTGCTGGATGCGACCGGAACCTCTCCTGAGCAGCTTGGCGGCTTTGGAGTAGCGAATGGACCAGGCTCCTATACGGGAGTGCGCATTGGAGTGGCTACGGCCAAAAGCATGGCATGGTCGTTGAACGTGCCAGTCATCGGCGTTTCCAGCCTGGAAGTAGTGGCTATGAATGCTTTGGGCTTTCCCGGGTTGATCGTACCGTTGTTCGACGCTCGCCGGGGACAGGTGTACACAGGCTGCTACCGCGCGAACGGTCTGGACGCGGTTGACGTGCAGGGGGATGAAAAAATCATCTTGCTCCAGGACTGGTTGCCCCAGCTCAGGGATATGGCTCAAGGACAGCCGATTCTTTTTCTGGGCGAAGATGTGCGGATTCACCGGGAAGCGATTGCACAAGAACTGGGAGAGCAGGCCCGCTTTGCGTCTCCCGCATCCAATCACCCTCGTGCCGCTCATATCGGATACGTGGCATTGCGCCGACTGCAGCAAGCGGGCAGTGCGCACGAGCTAGTGCCCGAGTATTTGCAACTGGCGGAAGCCGAAGCGAAGTGGCTTGCCCAAAAGCAGGCGGGGGCCGTAAAGGAGTAGAAGGATGAGCCAACCAATCGATTTGGAATATCGTTTCATGACGATGCAGGACGTCGGGGCTGTGGCTGAATTGGAGCGACTGTCGTTTTCCACTCCTTGGCCGCACGACGCATTCGTCAATGAGCTGACGAAGAACCCGAACGCCCGTTATGTCGTCGTTGTCCACCAGAACCGGATCGTCGCTTACTGCGGCATGTGGATCGTGCTTGACGAAGCCCATATTACCAATGTGGCCGTCCATCCATTGTTCCGCGGGAAAAAAATCGGGCTGGGTCTCATGATCAAAATGATGGGAGTCGCGAGGATGTTTGGGGCGAAAAGCATGACGCTGGAAGTCCGTCCATCCAACCTTGTGGCGCGGAACATGTACACCAAGCTCGGTTTTCGCGAGCATGGCGTGCGCAAAAGATACTATTCAGATAACAATGAGGACGCAATCATTATGTGGGTGACTTTGTAATGAACAAGACGACTACATCGCGCTACGAGATGCGCGTACGAGAAGCATATGAGGCGCATAAAAAGTCTGGCGCGCCCGTGTATATTTTAGGAATCGAGACTAGCTGCGACGAGACATCGGCATCTGTCGTGCGCGATGGCCGCGAGGTGCTGTCCAATGTCATCGCTTCACAAGCAGACATCCACAAGCGCTTTGGTGGCGTGGTGCCGGAGGTCGCATCCCGCAGACATGTGGAGAACATTACGCTGACCATTGAGCAAGCTTTGGCTGAGGCAGACAAGAAGCTGGAGGACATTTCCGCCATTGCGGTAACGTATGGGCCCGGTCTTGTAGGCGCCCTGCTGGTCGGGGTAGCGGCGGCAAAAGCTATTTCGCTGGCAAGGGGAATCCCGCTTATCGGTGTCCATCATATCGCAGGACATATTTACGCCAACCGGCTTGTCGAGGAGATGGACTTTCCGTTGATCGCTCTCGTTGTTTCCGGCGGTCATACGGAGCTTGTCTGGATGAAGGGGCACGGACAGTTCGAAATTTTGGGCGAGACGCGAGACGACGCTGCCGGAGAGGCGTATGACAAGGTAGCGCGGGCGCTGAACATGCCGTATCCGGGTGGACCGCACATTGACCGACTCGCGCATGAAGGGGAACCGAACGTCCCGTTGCCGCGTTCCTGGCTGGAACCGGACTCCTACGATTTCAGCTTTAGCGGTCTGAAATCAGCCGTGCTCAACACGTTGCACAACGCAGCGCAACGGGGAGAGACGATTGAACCCGCGAATTTGGCCGCGAGCTTCCAGGACTCGGTGACCGAAGTGCTGGTGGAAAAAACGATTCGCGCCGTCCGCGCTTGCCAGGCGAAGCAAGTGCTTTTGGCAGGCGGCGTAGCTGCGAACCGCGGCCTGCGGGAACGTTTGCAGGCACGTTGCGAGTCTGAGGGAATCCCGCTTGTCATCCCGCCTCTCTCGCTTTGCACGGACAACGCTGCCATGATCGCGGCAGCAGGCTATATCAAGTATGAAAAAGGGCAGTTTGCCGCTCTCGATCTGAACGGCGTCCCTGGTTTGTCGCTGAATGAAAACGAACAGTAAACGATTTAAAACGAAAAGTCCATTCCCGGGAATGGGCTTTTTTTCGTCCCTCGTACTCCCAGAAATCGAGCTTTTTCGACATTATCCACAAGTTCAGGATAACTTTCCGGGTTGTTCTCACAGCCCCCTGTGAATACTGGTGATAACACGAGAAAATGACCGGGAAATTCACGTATAGCCTGTGGATTATTTTGTGGAATATGTGGATAAAAATTTCTGGTTATCAACAGGAGGAACCCGATGAAGTCCAAAATCGTGCTGCTCTTTTTGCTCATCCTGATATTGTTTGCACATACAAATCCCGGAAAAACGCTGGCAGTTCAAGAAAAACCGCAAGTCATCCTGTTGTTTGTGGAAGGGATGTCTTTTGCCGATCTGGAAAAGCTCAAAAGCTTGCCGCTTGTGGATAAGTGGATCAGCCAAGCGGGGGCAGCAGCTCTTTCTTTGCGCACGCCAGGGCCGCGAACGGCTGCGAATGGCTACTTGCTGATGGGGAGCGGAGGACAGGCTCTGTACACAGAGCGAAGCGGCACAGCCTATCACCCCGCGGAAATTTTTTCGCCGCGCGAGACGGCAGGAGAGCGGATGCAGGAGTTGGGAGGCTATCGGGCGCACGACTTGGCGCGCTCAGCGATCCTTTTTCCCGGTATATTCCGTCTGCATGAGGACAACCGCGACAAGCCGTATACTTCCCGCCTTGGACTGTTGGGCACGACACTGGCAGCATACAAGATTCGGATCGCCTCCTACGGCAATGGAGACTTTGAGGAAACCAGGCAAAGGCAGGCTGTGCTTTTCGCTATGGATCAGGAAGGGAGAGTTCCTGCCGGAGACGTATCGGAAGCAAACTCGCTGTCTGTCAGAGGATACCCGTACGGAGTGAAAACGAATACGGCCTACTTGCTCGATCGGATTCGCGCAGACCGTTCATCCGGGTTGATTGCGGTACAGCTTTCTGATTTGTCCCGCCTGTATCAGCTGGGGCCGGACATGGAGCCGGGGCAGTTTGCGAGACAATATCAGCGCGTCCAGAACGATTTGGCGCAGTTTCTCGACCAGTTGCTTTCCTTGCGCAGAGCTAACCAGATGATCATGCTGGTATCGCCCGCCGTCAATTCCGTGGCGGCAAAAGACAAGGCGCTGCTCTCGCCGCTTTTGCTGTGGTCGGATCAGTCTTCCGGGCTGCTGACTTCTGCAACGACGCGCCAGAACGGTCTCGTGAGCGGGCTGGATGTGTTGCCGACAGTGCTGACCTGGCTGGACGTGCCTGTCCCTAAAGGGTTGACGGGTCATTCCATTTACCGGACAGAAGGCGACCTGTCGCAACTGCTCAGCCAAGTGGAACAGATTCATCATACGTACGCGACAAGGCCGTCTGTCCTGTACACTTACGTGATGCTGCAAATTGTGACGGTAGGCTGCGCAGCGCTGCTGTGGATGTGGGGGAGAAGAAGAGAAGGAGTGGGGCTGTCGCGCGTGCGCAGAGGAGTTCGCCTGGCGCTTCTGGCGTTGCTCTGGTTCCCTGCGTTGCTTTTGCTGGAAGCGGCGCTGGATTGGAAGGTGCACGGCTCGCTGATACTGGGAGTATTGATCATGGCTGCTCTGGCGATTGCCTTTTGGCAGGAGAATCAATCGCTCGCAAAAATAACGCTGGGTGTCAGTGCGGTCACGGTGGCAGTTGTATGTCTCGACGGGTGGACGGGAGCAACGTTGATGCGGCAGTCTTTTCTCGGCTATGATCCGGTGATCGGGGCGCGGTTTTACGGATTGGGCAATGAATACGAGGGAGTGATCATCGGAGGAACGGTCATGCTTGTCGCTTCCTTGTACCAGCTGTATCGGGAGCGGACGAGAGTGCTCCCTGTGGCTGGCTTGGCACTGCCCGGCGGTTCCTTGCTCGTCTGTGCGGTTGTGCTCTACTACATGGTCGCGCCGAACCTGGGGACAGATGCGGGCGGCTTTCTGGCAGGCTTGATCGGGCTTTTTGTCGCGTTTGCCCGGCTGCATAACCTGCGAATCGGCAAAAAAGGCCTCCTGCTGTTAACAGGCGGCCTCGTTCTCGGGGTAATCGGGTTGATGGCGACGAGTCTGTTGTCCGACCAGCCGCTCACCCATGTAGGGAGAGTCTCGCAGCAAATACTCGCAGGTGAATGGGGCGAGGTCGGACAGATGATCGAGCGAAAGCTGGCGATGAACGTGCGGCTGATTCGCGTCTCGATCTGGAGCAAAGTCTTTGCCGTCTCGCTCATTGCACTGGGCGTGCTCTCTTTGAAAAATGACCGCTTTCTCCGGCATCTGGCGCAAGACACGCCTTATTTGGTAAAAGGCTTCGCCGGAGTCATCGCCGGATCGCTCGCAGGTCTTGCGTTGAATGACTCCGGGATCGTGACGGCTGCGACCTGCATTTCGTTTCTGATCGTTCCAGCGCTTTACGCGGCTTTGGAGGAGCCTGAGCAAAAGCGCTGCTCCACGTAGACAGAGCGTCTGCCTCGCTTATTCCTCGGACAGCGAGCTCCATTCATCATACAGCTGCTCCAGCTCCTGTTTGGCGGCCTGGATCAGATCGTTGCGCTCTTTGGCCTGCATATGATCGCTGTAGATTTCCGGGAGACACAGTTCTTCCTCCCACTTGACGATATCGGCTTCCCGCTTTTGGATCGTTGCCTCGATCTCTTCCAGACGGCGCTGGCGCTGGCGCTCGCGCCGTTTTGCTTCTTTGTCCAGCTCGTAGGACGATTTTTCCGCCTGGGCGGCTGTAGTCGTTCCCTGCTTTTTCGCTGGCTGCGCGGCTTGCTCGGCGGCCAGCTCCTCCAGTTCCTGCTTCTTTTCCACGTAGTAGTCGTAGTTGCCCAGATAGCTTGTCACGCCATTGCCTGTCAGCTCCAGCACGCGGCTGGCGATTTTGTTCAGGAAGTAGCGGTCATGGGAGACGAACAAAATAGTGCCCGGATAGTCGTAGAGCGCGTTTTCCAGCACTTCTTTGCTGAAAATGTCCAGATGGTTCGTCGGCTCGTCGAAAATGAGGAAGTTGGCTTGCTTCAGCATCAGTTTGGCCAGGGAGACACGCGCGCGCTCGCCGCCTGACAGATCGCTGATTTTCTTTTGGACATCGTCGCCGCTGAACAAGAAATTGCCGAGCAGCGTCCGCACGTCTTTTTCCAGCATGTTCGGATACTCGTCCCAGATTTCCCCCAGCACAGTGTTGCGCTCGTTCAGGTTGCGGTGTTCCTGGTCGTAGTAGCCGATTGTGACGTTGCTTCCGAAGTGTACGTCTCCGGCAAGAGCTTGCAACTGTCCGACAATCGTTTTCAGCAAAGTAGATTTGCCGATCCCGTTTGGCCCGACCAGTGCGACGCGTTCCTCGCGCTCGATTTCAAAAGTCAGGCCGCGGGAGAGAACGGCATCCGGGTAGCCGACAGACAGGTTGCTTGCTTTCATGACGATGGTTCCGCTCATTTTGGCTACTTCAAAGGAAAAATTCACCGACTTGTTGTTCATGATTGGCTTGTCCAGACGGTCCATTTTCTCCAATGTTTTGCGTCTGCTCTGCGCCCGTTTGGTTGTCGTGGCGCGAGCGATGTTGCGGGCGATGAAATCTTCCAGCTTGGCGATTTCCTCCTGCTGCTTCTCGAATCGCTTCAAATCTTGCTCCAGCCGGGCAGCCTTTTCATCGAGGAAGCGGCTGTAGTTGCCGACATAGCGCGTAGCGCGAGTCCGTTCGATTTCGTAGACGACAGTCACCAGCTTGTCGAGGAAGTAGCGGTCATGGGATACGACCAGGATCGCTCCCTGATAGTTTTGCAAATACGTTTCCAGCCAGGTGAGCGTCTCGATATCGAGGTAGTTGGTCGGCTCGTCCAATAGCAAAATCGTCGGAGATTGCAGCAGCAGCTTGGCAAGCGCCAGCCGCGTTTTCTGCCCGCCGCTCAATGTCTTGATCGGAGTCTGGTAGTCCATGTCCGCGAAGCGCAAGCCGTGCAGGACGCCGCGAATGGCCCCTTCGTAGCTGTAACCGCCTTTTTCCTTGAAAGCTTCTGAGCGCAGCGAGTAGTTCTCCAAAATTTGCTGGTATCGTTTTTCATCTGCCAGCACGGCCGGGTCGCCCATTTTGGCTTCCAGCTCGCGCAATTCCTTTTCCTCCGCCCGCAAGTGGTCGAACACGCTCAGCAGCTCATCCCAAATACATCGCTCCGATTCGAGGCCGCCGTTTTGGGCCAGGTAACCGACCGTTACGTCTTTCGGGATGCGAACCAGCCCGCTGTCATAGCTCAACTCGCCCGCAAGTATTTTCATCAGGGTAGATTTGCCCGCGCCGTTTACGCCGACCAGTCCGACCCGTTCTCCTGTTTGTATTTGCAGAGAGATGTCCTGTAGAATGGTTTCGATGCCATACGTTTTTTCTATATGTTCAGCCTGTAGCAAAATCATCTGATTCACCTCTTTATATAGTAATGCAAGTGTAGCCTAGAGAGAGCGCACGGGACAAGCCTTCAGGACGCGGTCCTTGTGCGAAAGGAGAGGGGACAAGCCGCCATGGACCAAAAAACGAATAAAAAGCAGCTGCGAAGCCATATTTTGGAGAGGCGAAAAGCGCTTCCGGCAAGTGAGCGAGAGCAGTATTCTGCGCACATATGCCGTCACCTTCTGGAGAATGAGCGGATTGCCAGTGCCAGGGCGATTTTTGCCTTCCATCCGTTTGGCGACGAAGTAGACATCTTGCCTTTCATTCGGGAAGCGATGAACAGAGGCCAGGAAGTTTGGCTGCCGCTTGCTTTGGTCGAGCAGCGCCGATTAATCCCTTACCGATTTACCGGAGAACATATGCTGAAGCAGGGCGTGTACGGAATTATGGAGCCGGACCCGGAAAAAGCAGAGGAAGCGGATGTGTCTCTGTTGGAGGCCGTAGTTGTGCCAGGTGTCGCTTTTGACAGGCATGGCGGCAGAATGGGCTACGGCGGCGGGTTTTACGATCGCTTTTTGGCTGGACTGGACAGACTGCCGTTTTTAGTAGGGGTTGGCTTCTCCATGCAGGTCGTGGAGCATGTCCCGCTGGAGCCTCACGACATCCGGCTTGACGGGATTGTAACGGAAAAAGGCTATTTTCAATCGTGAAGGTTTTGTGTCAGGCGCTTCCTTTTTCGCGCTATTCTCTCTACACTATGGACAAAAAAGTGTACAATATGAACGAATGAGAAAACGGAGGAATGAACTGTGGGTAAATGGAAGGTAGGCGTTATCTCGGCGAGTGATTCGATTGCCAGAGGAGATCGGGCAGATGATCGGATTCCCATCATCCGCAATCTGACAAGGGATTGGCTGGACGTAGATGTTGCTGTCTACCGTGCCGTTACTGATGATATGGAAGACTTGCAGGAGCATATGATTGAGCTGGTGGATCGTGAAAAATGCGACCTGCTGATCGTCACTGGCGGGACAGGGCTCAGCCCGCGCGATGTTACGCCGGAAGTGACAGAATGGGTCATCGACCGGCCTGTACCGGGGCTGGCGGAAGAAATGCGCCGTGCCGGCTTGCAGCAATCCCGCCGTGCGATGCTGACGCGCGCTGTTGCGGGTACGCGCGGCAACTCGCTCATCATTAACCTCCCTGGAAACCCTAAAGGGGTCGAAATCTGTTTTAATGCGATCGGCGACATGCTCGCGGACGCTTTGCACATTTTGCAAGGAACAGGGGAAGCCAACGAAGATTGGGGAGGATTGGGTTGGTAGAAAAACCGAAAATGCGGGAAGTTCCAGTGCGGGAAGCCATCGGCATGATGCTGCCGCACGACATGACGCAAATTTTGCCTGGCGAGTTTAAAGGCCGCCTGTTTAAAAAAGGACATGTCGTGACCGAAGCGGATATTGAGCCGCTTTTGTCCATCGGCAAGGAGCACATTTACGTGCTGGAAATGCCTGAGGGCTTCATTCATGAAGAAGAGGCAGGCATTCGGATTGCCAAGGCCGTATCCGGGCAAGGCTTGACGCTGACGCCTCCGTACGAGGGCAAAGTATCGATGAAAGCATCGCGGACTGGCCTTGCCAAGATCAACGAAGAAGCGGTGCATGCCTTGAACACGCTGGAGGGAATTGCCTTTTCCACCATGTACGGTGATCAAATCGTGCATCCGGGGCATACTTTGGCTGCCACGAGAATTATTCCCCTGATCATCGAGGAGACGCGCATCATTGAACTGGAACAGTTGGTCAAGCAGTTTGACGGCCCGATTATTCAGGTGAAGTCGTTTGAGGAGAAGCGAGTCGGTCTCGTTACGACCGGAGGGGAAGTATTCTCCGGCAGAATTGCGGACAAGTTCGGCCCGGTGATTCGGAACAAAGTGGAAGCGCTCGGCTCTACTGTTGTGGACCAACGTTTTGCTCCTGACGACAAGGAAGCGATTGAACAGCAAATTCACTCGTTCCTCGACGAAGGCGTCGATCTGGTGCTCGTCACGGGCGGTATGTCCGTCGATCCGGATGACAGGACGCCGGGAGCGATCGCAGGTGTAGGAGCGGAAGTGGTTCGATACGGAACGCCGATGCTGCCTGGCTCCATGCTGATGGTTGCCTATAAAGGGGAAGTTCCAATTCTCGGCCTTCCTGGAGCTGTGATGCATGAGCCGTTCACTTCATTTGATGTGTTTTTGCCGCGGATTCTTGCAGGAGAACGAATTGTTGCTTCTGACATGACGAGACTCGGTTATGGCGGTTTACGGAAGTGTTAGCTGGTTAGACTGGCAAATAACAGGAAAAAGGAGTGAAGAAAATGAGTTCGATTGGGATTCCTGGATTGATTCTGATTCTCGTGTTGGCGTTGGTGCTGTTCGGCCCGAAAAAACTCCCGGAGCTTGGACGCGCCGTGGGACACACGCTGAAAGAGTTTAAAAACGCTACGCGCAGTTTGACTAGCGATGACGATGAGGACGACGAAGCGAAGAAAAAGGAGCTGGCTGCCAAAGAAGCTCCGGCGAAAGCGGCAGTCGTGACCGAGAAGGACGCTTTTGATCGTGAAAAAATCGAGCGTGAAGTTCGCGAACGTCTGGAGCGCGAGCGCTTGGAAAAGGAAATTCGTGAAAAGCTGGAATTGGAACGCCTTCAGATGGAGAAAGAGCAGCAGAAGGCATAATCAGGTAAGGTGGTTGCCATGAGAGATCGTGAAATGACAGTGGTTGAACACCTGACGGAGTTGCGCAGGCGCATCATATGGGTGCTGGCGGTGTTTGTCGTCGCGCTGATAGCCGGTTTTTACTTTGCCGGTCCGTTGATTGAATACTTGAAGCAAGAGCCGATTGCCGATGGAGTGCCGATTATTTCCCTGCATCCATCCGATGCTCTTCGCGTGTACATGCAGTTTGCCTTTTTGATTGGTGCGGTGGCGGCGCTGCCTGTCGCCTTGTTCCATCTTTGGCGCTTCGTTTCGCCAGGTTTGGAGGAACGTGAGCGACGCGGTTCGCTTTACTTTATTCCGGCGGCCTGTTTGCTTTTTATCGTAGGCATTTTGTTTGGTTATTACGTCGTATTTCCGATGATCATGCAGTTCATGACCGGCATGACTGCGACGATCGGGGCTGACCCCAATTACGGAATCGCCGAGTATTTTGGCTTCCTGTTCAACATGGTCATCCCGTTCGGCATTTTGTTCCAACTGCCGATCATCGTGATGTTCCTCACCCGTCTGCGCATCCTCAACCCGATGAGGTTGGCAAAAGTAAGACGGTTGGCCTATTTCGGACTGGCTGTAGTCGGGATTACGCTGACGCCACCTGAGATTGTCAGCGACATCATGGTGACGATTCCGCTTTTGCTGCTGTACGAGATGAGCATTTGGCTGTCGCGCATCGTGTACCGCAAGCAGCTGCGCGAAGAAGCCGAGTGGGAAAAAGAATACGGCAGCTACGAAACGGACGAGCTGGTACGATAACTTATACGAAAGAAGACCCGTGCTATGGAATGGATAGCAGCGGGTCTTTTTTTATTGCCAAGCGGTTGGCATGACTTTGCAAACAGGTGGGAGATACTAGAAAAGTTAATAAGGGAGGTGCTTGCAAACCATGTGGCTGATTTTATGTTTGACTCTGTTCTTTTCGTCCGGTTCCGCAGTTGGTGCAGAGCAGGTAGAGTTGTTCGATTCCGACAAGCAGCAGGTTGTCGCCACGTTTGCCAATTCAGACGTGTTTCAAAAAGAAGCGGAGCAGCTGCTTGCGACAGTGAGTGGGCGAGTGCAGGAACTGAACCCGTCTTTGGACCATGTGATGATTGTGAAAATACCGTTGGCTCCTCCCAAGCGGTTGAAGCTTGCCTCGGCTAGTTTGGATACCGACATTGCCGAGATGTTCGTCATCATGCCCAAAAAAGGCGGAAGACGTCCCTGGCTGATTTTGCACACGAAAGAGTACGAGACGGTCGTGGTCGAGTTTACAGGCGCGGTGGATCAGTTGCGGGCGAACGTTCAATTGCGCTGAGGAAGGATCACTTGTTGGGAGTAAGGAACGCTTGGGTGAAATAATCAGTGATGACCCCGACACCTAGCTGGGTGAAGTCCTTTTCCAGGATGTTTTTCCTGTGCCCGGGACTGTTCATCCAGCTTTCGTGCGCTTCAATGGCGTCGGGGTAACCTGCCGCAATATTTTCCCCCGCCATGCTGTAGGTGATATTCGCTTGCTTCAGACGGTCAAAAGGACTGCTTCCGGTCGTCGGGGAGATGTGGTCGAAGTAATCGTTTGTTTCCATATCAAGGCTGTGCCCTCTGGCAACCTGGGCAGCTTCCTCGTTCCATTGCAGGGGAGGCAGCTTGTAGCGGTAGCGGGTGACGTTGACGAGATCGATGGTCTGCCGTTCGTTGGCGAGGTTGACTTGTTCCCGTTGGCCTACATTCAGGGCTGGAGGATCGAAGTCAGGCGCTTGCCCTTGGTAGGACCATTTCGTCTCGTAAAATCCGCCGCGCAAAAGCATTTGCGTGTCGATCATGCGCAACCCGGTCACTTTGTTGCCATTTTGCTTGTCCAAATAAAAAATGTGCGGGACTCCGTCTTTCATGACGAGCGGGCGCTGCTGCTTTTGGTTGGTGATCTGGATGTTCGCTCCCATATAGGAAAAGGTGATTGTATTTTGCAGAGGGTACTGGCGCTCCAATGCTTGCAGGCTGCTGCCCACGCCGATGTTGCCAAGTGCTGCATCCGGGGCGAGAGAGTAGAGATCGACGACTTTGCCGCTTGCGATGCCCACCTGCACGAACTTGGCCGGATCGCGATTGTACACCCACCATTCATAGCCGAGACTGCTCGGGTCTTTGCGAGCCGGTTCGCCCAACAGCTTTTTGACCTCATCGGAGGACATGCCGATTGTCATGCCAAAAAGCGTAGCAGATGATTTCATTGAAGCATCTCCCGAATCGGCCGTTTTTGCCGGAGCGTTTTGAGCTGGTGCGGTAGCGGGTATGGCGTCCTCCGCTTTGGGAGACGATGGAGCAGGGGAGCCGCTGACTTCTGACGACAGCTCGGTCGGGACTGTCGGAGGCTGACCAACCCAGGCAAAATGCGAGGATTCGTCCCAGCCGACAGGTTTGTTGAGATGCCGCCCGATCATGGAAAGAGGGACGTAAAGCGTTCCGCGATATTCCAGGGAAGCGGGCAACTCCTGGCCTCTCTCTACATAATACCCTTGCGCATTGCCTGTGGCGATTTTGCGTCCGTCCCAGTAGATGTCGGCAGGGTAGATATTTACCCGTATAAAGGAAGTGGTGTCCGATGAGAACAAACGGCTGATCCCCAGCACACCGAGGGCAATCAAGCCGATCCAGAGCCATTTTTGCATGGAACATTTCCCTCCTTGGCAGGCTTGTCTGATCGTATGTTTGATTTATATGAGACAGACTGATTGCTAGAACCGTCTGCTAGAAAAAGTCATCTAGTAGAAGAACGGCAAATCGAGACGAGCGGTTGGGAAAAAATGAGGGAAACTACTTGCAAAGTACATAGCGATTCATTATTATAGGAATTGGGTGTTAGCACTCAACTGTTATGAGTGCTAACAACAGAAACTTTGTTTACCTACATTTTTTGAGGAGGGTGTTTTTAGTGCTTAAGCCATTGGGTGACCGTGTGGTAATCGAAGCTATCTCCAAAGACGAAACGACTGCAAGCGGTATCGTTTTGCCTGATTCTGCAAAGGAAAAACCGCAAGAAGGCCGAGTAATCGCAGTTGGTTCTGGCCGTGTTGCTGACAACGGCGAGCGCATCGCTCTGGAAGTAAAAGAAGGCGATAAAGTAATCTTCTCCAAATACGCTGGTACTGAAGTTAAGGTAGACAATAAAGAATACCTCGTGCTGCGCGAATCCGATATCCTCGCGATCATCGGTTAAGGCTCTTGACATAGGAAGTCGAACGACAAAACACATATCAGGAGGTAGAGATTAGATGGCAAAACAAGTCAAATTCTCTGAAGACGCTCGCCGCTCCATGCTCCGCGGTGTGGAAACTTTGGCAAATGCGGTTAAAGTAACCCTCGGTCCAAAAGGCCGTAACGTGGTTCTGGAGAAAAAATTCGGTTCTCCACTCATTACAAACGACGGCGTAACCATCGCGAAAGAAATCGAGCTGGAAGACGCTTACGAAAACATGGGTGCGCAACTGGTTAAAGAAGTTGCTACCAAAACAAACGACATCGCGGGTGACGGTACAACCACTGCAACTGTTCTGGCTGCAGCTATGATCCGTGAAGGTTTGAAAAACGTAACAGCTGGCGCTAACCCGATGGTAATCCGTCGCGGTATGGAAAAAGCTGTTCGCGCTGCTGTGGAAGAAATCAAATCCATCGCGAAACCAGTTGAAAACAAATCTTCTATCGCACAAGTAGCTGCGATTTCCGCTGACGATCAAGAAGTTGGTAACCTGATCGCTGAAGCTATGGAAAAAGTGGGTAAAGACGGCGTAATCACCGTTGAAGAATCCAAAGGTTTCGTAACGGAACTGGAAGTAGTAGAAGGTATGCAATTTGACCGCGGCTACGCTTCCCCTTACATGATCACTGACACTGACAAGATGGAAGCGGTTCTGAACAACCCTTACATCCTGATCACTGACAAAAAAATCTCCAACATCCAGGAAGTTCTGCCTGTACTGGAGCAAGTAGTACAAAGCGGCAAACCACTCCTGATCATCGCTGAAGATGTGGAAGGCGAAGCGCTGGCTACTCTCGTAGTGAACAAACTGCGTGGTACCTTCACAGCTGTAGCGGTAAAAGCTCCTGGCTTCGGCGATCGCCGCAAAGCTATGCTGCAAGACATCGCTGCTTTGACTGGTGGCGAAGTGATTACAGAAGAGCTCGGTCTGGATCTGAAATCCACCAAGCTGGAGCAACTGGGCCGCGCTGGCAAAATCGTGGTTACCAAAGAAAACACAACTGTTGTTGAAGGTGCTGGCGACAAGGCAGCTATCGAAAGCCGCGTAGCGCAAATCCGTCAACAAATCGAAGATACTACTTCCGATTTCGATCGCGAAAAACTGCAAGAGCGTCTGGCTAAACTGGCTGGCGGCGTAGCAGTTATCAAAGTCGGTGCAGCTACTGAAACCGAATTGAAAGAGAAAAAACTCCGCATCGAGGACGCTCTGAACTCTACTCGCGCAGCAGTAGAAGAAGGTATCGTACCTGGCGGTGGTACTACTCTGATCAACGCAATCAAAGCGGTTGAAGCGATCAAAGTAGACGGCGAAGAGGCTGTAGGTGTACAAATCGTACTCCGTTCCCTGGAAGAGCCAGTTCGTCAAATCGCTGCGAACGCAGGGCTGGAAGGTTCTGTAATCGTAGAGCGTCTGAAAAAAGAAGCAGTTGGCATTGGTTTCAACGCAGCGAGCGAAGAGTATGTGAACATGCTCGAAGCTGGTATCGTTGACGCAGCGAAAGTAACTCGCTCCGCACTGTCCAACGCTGCATCTGTAGCGGCTATGTTCCTGACTACAGAAGCAGTAATTGCTGACAAACCAGAAGAAAACAAAGCTCCTATGGGCATGCCAGATATGGGTGGCATGGGCGGTATGGGCATGATGTAAGAAAGCGGCTCGCCGTTTTCTGCAAGAAGAGGCAGACATATGTCTGTCTCTTTTTTTATTGGAAAGGCTCTCTTTGCTCGTGTCGGCAACTGTTGTTCCGCTTCTTGCCGGAGTGTTGCGATATAACTGTTTGCGCTGAAAGCATACATTTGCGGTGATGCTTCATCTGTCTGTTGCTGCTCGCTCGGTGCTGTGGCGAGCTTGAATAGCGAGTCGCCTGTAAAAAGGCATTATGTATTGCACCCCGGTTCATCTGCTGAAGCAAGGAGAGCTTGTGAAGCTTTTGAGGGGGAGAAGCCAGAGTATGACTTCTATGCGTTTTAAGGCCCTTGTGATGGCTGCTAGGGGGTTACGGAAGAATATCACTCATAGCTGTACGGGCACTTAGTAGCCCAATTAGAAGACATTTCAGCTGTTGTCTGGTCGAGTGCAGGTGCGGGAGCAATCTTCTATAGATCAGCCATTGCAAATGCAAGAACGATTGGAACCGTTTCTATCTTCTGCTGTAGCCGTTTTGCGGAGAAGCTGCGCATGGTTTTCCGCAGTGGATTTATGGGTTAAAATTCCAGTGATTTTATACTTGCGTTTTGATCGTGAACTTGATAAGATAACTCTTGTCGCTTTTGAAAGGGTTTTTAAACAGAGTGAAAAAAACATGAACTTCTAAAAATAACCCTTGATTTTAAAAAGAAGACATGATATAGTTTAAAAGGTCGGCGCCACGAGGTGCTGATGACAAAAAGAAGAACAAAATGCTCTTTGAAAACTG
>NZ_RHHV01000022.1 GCF_003710905.1 Brevibacillus parabrevis | reverse complement strand
TGGTCAGGTTCTCTTGAAGGTGTTTTGATTTGTCTCACATTACGGGGTCAGTCCCGCTTCAATGCTGCTTCCTTATTCCATCCGAAAAATCGGGCCTTTCGCCACAAAAGGCAGATGACTTCCTTTTGGCAGCATGAACGCATGGCTGCGCGTAATCCGCAGCCGATCGCACTCCCCGTCTGTAATGATGAGAATCGGACCATCCTTGGGAAAATCGTCGGCCTTCTCCAGCAGGTCGATGCCCGGCTGCAAAACCGTACCGCCGCGCCCCTTGACACTTACGCGATCCGCGATGTCGTCGGGCGAAAGATACCCGGCATCGTACGCTTGCGCATCGCAAAAGACGACACGGGCATACGGAACATCGCGCGCCTCGCTGTAGCTCGCAATCGCTCCCAACGCTTTTCCCAAAAGCTTCGTTCCCATCGATCCGGACGTGTCGATCATGACTCCGAACGTACGCGCCAACTGCTCCGTCTCCATATGCGCCCAGGCCGGGCGGGCAATATCCGGCGTGGAGGATTGCCTGCGGCTGGCGCGAGCGTACGTGCGTCTCTTTTCCAATGGCGGAAAATGCTCGTCGAACCAGCGTGCCAGCTGCACATCCCACGGGATCGGCGGTTGACCCAGGGCGCGGATTTCTTCCACCAATCCTGCCGGCAAAAGCCCCCTGCCCCGCTCCTGGTCATAGATCAGACCTTGCGACATGGCACTGCGGTAAAAGTCATCCAGCGTCGTGCCCGGCCCCATTTCCCAAAAGCGCGGATCATCTCCGTCCAAAATATCGCCCATGCCAATTCCTCTGAGCGTGTACAACTTGCGGTACGTCCGCATATCCGTGACGATGCGATCGTAGATGGCTTCGGCCGACAGCCCTTTCAAATCGGGATCGTACAGCCCGCCAATCTGCGGAAACCGCCCCACTCCAAGCTCCATCAGCCATTGATTGATCACGTAGTCGCAGCTTACATTCCAGAAGTACGGGTCCCTGCCCTGACAACGCTCATGGTGGCGCAAGCCCGCGTGCAGCAGTTCATGCGCCATCACGAACTTGCATTCTTCCTCGTCCAGCCCTGCCGCCGGATTGATGAAAATCTCTCCGGCGTTCACATCGATGGCAGCCACCGATATTTGCAGGCGCTGACAGATCAGGGAGTCCTCGATAATCGTGAAATGGCTGGCCAACGAAGCAAGCAACGGGTAGTGATTGATGAACCAGCGCTTGGCTTTTTGCGCATCCGTCAGCTTGACCGCTTCGCTGCCCAGCGCATCGGCATATCCTCCCGCCACGCTCACAGCGCTCTGGACGGCTTGGGATAGCCCGATGCCGAGAAGCCGCTCCCACTTCACGTCCCGGTTGTAGTTGTACCGCACGTATTTATCCGTGAACAGCATATCCGGCTGTCTTTCCCCGCCTGTTCCGAACAGCTTCAAATGCTCGGGAACGCCGTGCTCGACAAACCATTCGTACAGCTCTTCCTCGCTCTTGCCGGACAGCTCCAGCTCGTAGGACATCTCGGCAGGAGGCTTCCCCAGCTTCATGTCCTTCAAAAAGCGGGTGACGTAACAATCGCAAGCGATGTTCCACAGAGCAGGATGCTTTTTTTCTACAAAGTGCCCAAACCCAAGGTGCAGCAGAGCATGGGCGAGGACGTAAATCCATTCCTCAACCTCTCCCCTGCGCTTCGCATGGACGTGTATGCTCCCGTGCTTGGTCACGACTGCCCAGCCGTTGTCCGGGCATAAATTGTGCTCCCTGCGAAACAGGTCGGCGCGGGAGAACAGCGGCCCGAACATCGGATGATGCGCCAAAAACTGGACGGCTTGCTGATAGTTTTGCGTCGCGGGATCGGTGTTTGCTCTCGCTCCTTTTCCCATCGGCTACTTGCCCTTTCTGTCCAGAGCCAGGCGCGGCAAATCGCGGATGACTTCAACGACAAACCAGTCCGGCAGCCCATCCCCGTCGTCGTGGCGGGCGACGACCATCTGCGCCATCTCCAGCGAGATCGCCGAAAGATCCTTGAGCAAAGCTTTGGCCCGGTGAGCAAACCGCTTGTGCAAATCGCTTACGGAAGCTTTGTCTTGCGGCAGCTCTTTTTTGATCTGGGCGCGGAACGAATCGGCCAAAAAGTACAGCACATCCCGATCCTCAGGCGCACTCGGGAAAGAAGTCTCTCCTTCCAAAATGCGATGAAGCTGGTACTTCCCTTGCAGGTTCTTGTGAAAAGCCTTGAACTGCGCGGCATGCTGCGGCGTCAGGCAACCGTACGCGAGCACACCGACCATTTCGCTAGTCAGGCCATCGCCAAACTCATGCAGCGCGTCCGACAGCATATGCCAGGAACGCGGGGTGGAAAACGGTTCTTCCGTCTTCGGCGGCTGCGACCACAAATAATCGGGACGCACCTCCAAAAATTGCAGAACGTACGAGTGAATCCCGTTTGTATACGCCCAATTCAGCCATTGCTCGTGGGAAACCAGCAGCTGCACGTGAAACATCCGGTTGATCAGCGCCGACGACATCGGCTTGACAATCGCGCTGTCCTGGGCACGGTTTCCCGCCCCGATCACAATCGACCCTTCCGGCAGGTGGTAATCCCCGATTCTGCGCTCGTGAATCAGACTGTAAAACGCTTTTTGCACCTCTTGCGAACACGCATTCAGCTCGTCGAGAAAGAGGCAGTACGGCTCTTCCCGCGCGATTTGGGCAGGCGGGCAAAAGCGGCTTTTGCCGTCCACAATTTGCGGGACGCCGATAATATCTTCCGGTGCCAACTGACTTCCCAAAAGGGAGACGCAGGGCAAGCCTACCTGCTGGGCAAACGCCTCAACAAGGGCGGACTTCCCGATCCCCGGCGCTCCCCAAATAAAGACGGGACGGGCCACAGCTACATTGAGCAGCACGTCCATCAGTTGATTTTGCGTTACGTTGATGGCTAGATTCATTCCAATACCTCTCTTGTTCGAATAATGTTAGCGGCAATCGACCTCTTTCCTTCGTGTATTCCATTGGCTTTAGCGACCGTCACACCACAAATATTTCCTAATTTTACAAGATGTCTGGACAGCAGGCAAGGAAAAAAGCTCGCAGCAGCGTTTATTGCCTTCACGCTGCTGCGAGCTTTCTTCGTACCTTTCGCGACTTCCTTCCGATGCGATCAAAGCGAGACGACCCCTGTCATGCCTGAGCGCAGGTTGCCTTTTGCGTTGCTCACGACAATTTTCACCGTGTACATGTTCGTTCCCGGGTCTGCTTTCGGGCTGATTCGCGCCACTTTCCCCTGGACGTGCTGCCCGATCGCCTCAATCGCCACATCGACTTGTTGCTCAGGGGAAAAACGGGCAATGTCTGTCTCGGAAACGCCGATGACGACATACAGCCGATCCGTGTTGACCACGCTCATAACGGCTGTGTTTGCATTCGCCATTTCGCCTGCCTGCACATTTTTCGTACTGATGTAGCCGCTGATCGGACTTTTCAGCGTAGCGTTATCCAACTGGTACTGGGCATTGGCTACCGCTGCTTGCGCCTTCTGCACGCTGGCCTCGTATTGGGCAATCTGCTCCTTGGTCGCCCCGTTCTTCGTTTTGTCGTACATCGCCTTCATCTGGTCGACATTGGAGGCAAGCGATTGCAGCGCCGGCTTCGTTACCCCTTGTTTGGCCAGCCTTACCTCTTCCTCGGCTCGCACGTACTGCGCTTCTGCCTGTGCCAAAGCGGTCTGCGCATCGTCCAGCCCCTGACTGGAAAGGCCGCCTTGCTCGTATAAAGCTTTGGCCCGCGCATACTTGGCTTTGGCAGATTCGTAGACGGATTTCGCCGACTGTTCGGACGCTGCAAGCTGGGAAAGCTCCTCGGGCCGCTTGCCGTTTTTCACTTCTTCATACTTGCTTGCAGCCTGTTGCCAGCCCGCTTTTGCGTACTGCAAGTCTTCCGCCCTCGGCCCTTTTTTCGCTTCCTCCCACTTCGCCTGTGCCATGGCAAGCTCCGCTTTGGCCATGCTCAAACTCGCCGCAAGCTCGACTGTCTCCATCTCCACAAGCGGAGCACCTGCTTCTACCCGGTCGCCTGTATCGTGAAGAACGGCTTTCACTCTGCCCGCTGTCTTGGGGAAAATCGTCACCTCTTCAATCCCGACCATTTTTCCGCTGAACACATGCGTCCCCGCTTCTTTCGCTGTCGCCTGCGCCCCTTGGACAGTGTCTGTCGACAATGCCACAGGCTGCACCGATCCGCAACCAGCCAGGCAGATCATTGCGACGCTTCCAGCCAATACAGCCAGCCGCTGTTTATACTTTTTCATGGGAAACCCTCCTGATAAGTGATGGGGAAAAATCGATCAATCTACGATCGCCGAACGACTCGCTTCCTGGCCTGCTTGCAGCGCGGCCTTGTTTTCTTTCACAATCAGCATGGTCAAAAACGCCGCTACCAGCACGAGAACCGCCACGAACAAACTGTCTTGCAGCGCAGCGATTGCCGCGTATTTTCGCACGAGTTGACCGAGCAATCCGACAGCCGACGAATAGGCTTCCGAAAGCGACATGCCTTTTGCCACGTACATTTGCTGCCATTGGGACAGCGTCTCCACGACGGATTGCCGCGTGGTCGTGACCTGCTCGCCCATTTGTGCCGCGTGCACCGCGCCTCTTCTGGTAAACAAGGAAATCAATCCGGCAATGCCGATCGAGGTAGCCACTTGCCGGGAAATATTCGTGATCACCGAAGCTGCGGGCACTCGTTCCGGCTCAGATACAGCCACCAGCGGAATTTGCATGGAAGTCATCAGGCACATGCCGAGTCCGATCCCGCGCAAGGCAAGCAGCCAGTGAATCGTCGACATGCTGGTGTTCAAATCGACTTGGGTTAAAAAATATCCGGGCACGATGCATAAAACGAGACCGCCGACAATCAAAGGCTTCAAACCGATGCGCGTCGCCAGCATGCCGCATATCGGCGTGACGATCCCGGAGGCAATCGCTTGCGGCAGCATCATCAGCCCGGTATCCATCGCCGTGCGACCGAGCATGTTCTCCGAGTAGATCGGCAGCAGGTAAATGACGCCGAAATTGCCGACCATAATCAGACTGTTTACCAAAAGTCCGAGCGTAAACTGCCGATTGGCGAACAACCGTACATCGACCAGCGGATGAGCCGTCGACAGCTCTCGCATCACGAACATGTACCCGCAGATCAAGGCACTCATCAGCAACGATACGATCGTAAAAGAGTCCCAGCCGTACTCCTCGCCTTTCGTCACGGCGAGCAGAAGACTCACCAGCGCAACGGCCGACCAGACAAACCCTTGCAGATCAAAAGGCTGTTTGCGATTCGCTTCGCTTTCCTGCAAGCAGCGCCACACCAGAAACATCGCCAAAATGCCAAACGGAATGTTCACCGTGAAAATGAATCGCCAGTCGAGATGCTCGACGAAATAGCCGCTTAACGTCGGCCCGACAGCGGGAGCGACAAAGACCGAGATGCCGAATACTCCCATGGCTGGGCCGATTTTTTCGCGCGGGACGACGAATTGAATCATCGATTGCCCGATCGTCATCATCAGTCCGCCGCCTGCCGCCTGAATGATTCGCGCCGCGATCATCGTCCCGTTGCTGACAGCCAGGCCGCACAGCAGCGAACCGAGTGTGAACAGGAACAGGCTGGCGAGATAGCTTTTTTTGATGCCGAACCGGATACCCAAAAACCCGGCCAGCGGAATGACAGCAGCCATCGTCAATGTATAGCTGGTCACGACCCATTGAATTTCCTCCGTCGACGCCCCGAACACATTCATCATTTCCGGAATCGCCACATTGACGATGCTCGTATCGAGCACAGCCATGAACGTACCAAGCACGATCGCAAACACACCCGGCCAAAAATTTTCTTGAGGACTCATCGCTACACATCCTTATCGCACGTGGATGGACACATTGGCATTCAAACCTGGCTGAAAGTCGTACGGCCCCTCGTCAAACGTAATTTTTACAGCGATACGCTGGGTTACTTTGGTGAAGTTTCCGCTCGCATTCACTGGCGGCAGCAAGGAAAATGTCGACTGGGTAGCTTCGCCGATGCGATTGACCGTTCCGCGGAACGTTTGCCCCGGGTATTTATCCAGCACGATATCGACCGGCTGCCCGACCTGGATATAGCCCGCTTCTGCTTCCTCCACATGCGCTTCCACGTACAGCTTCCGCTTGTCGACGACCAGCGCCAACGTGTTGCCCGCACCAATGACCTCGCCTTCCTTGGCGGCTCTTTGCAAAATCACGCCGTCGATCGGGGAACGGACCATCAAGCTGTCCACCTGGGTCGGACTTGCCGCGTTGACTTGCTCCTGTTCAGCCACGATCTCGTCTTTTTGCACCTGACTGCCGACATCGACCGTCACATGCGTCAGCTTTCCGGCCACCTTGGGGGCAATTTTGTAAATCTCGCCCGTCACGACAGCATCTTCCGTTTTGACGTAAAAATAGCTCTGGTAACCGTAGTAGCCGACTACAGCGACGACCAGCAGAAAAACGGCGGCCAAAATCAGCTTCGGATTGCGTTTTTTCTTTTCCATAACAGGTGATTGCCTCCTTGTTCGCACTAACAAACCGACTGTCGGTTTGTTAGTGGGTAAAATATCAGGCTCGCACGTTCATGCGATGCCTCGTCTCAGGCTTGCTTTTTCAAAAAGTAACGCTTCACTACTGGACGCACGAGGATGGTAGCGGCGATCCCGACGATGTTCCAAATATTGACCAGCAAAACGCCTGTTTCTCCGGAAATCATCGCGAGCGCAAACAGTACGGAGCAAACGAGCGAGAGTGCGAACACAACAGCCCAGATAAGTGTCAACCAAAAATTCGAGGCGAGAAACAGCGGATGCGTGGTGAAGCTCTCCGGCACTACTTTTTTCGCGTATTGAAGCGTAAACGGCTTTTTGATGCACAGCGACCAGATGGCTGCCAGGGCAAGAATCGCGTACATGAACAATTGGGTAAAGTCGAACAGATGAAACACAGGGAAGAACAAGGCAATCCAGAAGCCGCAAAAGAAGTAAAATACTTTGATCGCGATAATCGTCGTCACTTCCCCGAATCGCTTTTTCTGAAACAAATAGATCAGCAGGGCGAGAACGAAGCCGATGGCAAACCCGAGTGTCGGCGGCTGCACTTGAAACGCTACGATAAATGGGATCAAGTCGATAAAGATCCAGAACAAAGTCATGATCACGGTACAACTCTCCTCGTCACCTTTTTTATGAATGATGGAATCAGTCATTGCTTTCTGATCTAATAATACAAACCGACCGTCGGTTTGTAAAGCCTTTTTTCAACATTTTTTTCCTGTCATGTCTTCACGCTTTGTCTGTACTTCACCAACAAGTACCACGCAATGGCAATCGCCCCGCCAATCAGCAAAAACGTCAAGCCGTAATGCCTGACATAGACGGTGACTTTGAACCATTCTTTTTCCAGCGCTCTGCCCAAAAGCAAGAAAGTGATGCTCCACAAAAAAGCTCCCGTATAGGCAAACACCGCGAAGACGCGATACTTCATCCCGGACATCCCTGCCAAGTAAGCCGTGATGTGGCGGACACCCGGCAAAAAGTAGCCGACAATCAACAAGAAGGTGCCGTACTTGGCGAACAGCTTTTGCGTGGACTCGATCTTTTTCGGATTCAAATGCAAATATGGCCCCACTTTGAGCAAAAGCGGCAACCCCCATTTGGACGCGATCAAGTAGCTGACGGTGATGCCTGCCGCCGCTCCCAAAAAAGCGCTCAGCACGGCAAACGGCATCTGCAAAACTCCGCGCGACACAGCGTATCCGGTATACGTCATCAAGACTTCATCGGGAATCGGCAGCCCGATCACCCCAAGCGCAAGCGAAAAAAACACGCCCACATATCCGTATTTCATCACAAAAAAGTCCAGGTGCTGTTCCACGGCTACCTCCAAAAAAACGTTTTCCTCTTCCATTGTATTCCCTCCTGCCTGCTTGTCATTCTCGATTTTTTTGCGAGATTCGTCCCTTCCCGCTCTCCCTTTCCGCATGAAAAAGACAGCCTCGTTCTCGCCCAAAGCGAAAAATCCGGCTGTCTTTTTGGCAATCGTTCTTTGTTTTGTCGAGCTTTTACGCGGACGGTTTTTCCTCGTCCGAATCGGTCGGTGCAGCGTTGTTTTTCTTTTTGTTGAACAGCTTTTTCACGAAGCCGCCAATCGCGCCCAACAGCACGACGATAATAATCCAGCCTTTTTTGGCAAAGGCGAGAATCAGGGCGAGGAAGCCCAGCTTCTTCGCAGCGGCAACGCCCAAGCCTCCGAGAATCAAGCCAGTCAGCCCGTATTCAGCGACCTTGTCTGTCTTGGCGTCAAAATCGCTGTAGCGCTGGCCTTCTTTTACAACGAAGTTTTTCAAGATTTTTTCCCGCAATGTCTGCTTGTCCTTCGCGAGCGCTGGAACGTCCGTCACAAGAATGAAAGAAACATGGCCGGTACGCGTCAAAACTTGCAGCTTGTAGTTCAAAAACTGGGTTTTCTGCGCGGTTTCCGCAAGCATGGAGTATTCCAGTTCATGCGTCGCCGCGTTATAGGACGGCTTTACATTCCAGCCGATCACATGAAACTGCTCCTCCGGCTGTCTTTGCTTGTTCGCTTCCTCGGTGCCGTCCTTGTAGCTTTGCAGCAGTTCTTCGGCATTGATTTCGTTTTGCTCGTCGTCGCTAATATGTCCGGTGTCTTCGTATTCGATAAACAACGCCCAATTTTCGCTGTCTTCGATCGGATGGACGCTCCCGATTTCGTTCATGGTCGGGATGTCGCCATTTTCTTTCTCCATTTTGATCGTGTCGTCTTTATTGAGAAAGATCATATTTTCCGGGACTGTGAAGGAGAACTTCCCTTCCATTTCTACTTTCGTTCCGCTCTCGACAACGTTGTAGTTCCCTGCCGCACTCGCAGGCAGGACACTTCCGAACATAAACATGCTTACAACTAAAAATGATAGCCAACTTCGTCTTTTCATGCCTGACCCCTCAATCCTGTTTATTCAAGAACCTCCTCATCTTACCGGGATCATTTTCCTATTTCAAAGAAAATTTAGAAATTACAGGGAAAATTGATTCAAATTAACTGGATATAATTGGTTAATGATTTGTTTTTCTGTTACTTTTTCCTCATTATCTATAGGGCGTTTTTCACACAAAAGCCTGGCTGCACTTATGCTGTTCTCCATGTGAACTACGGATGAATCGGGTGAAGCCATGAATGATGGGGGAACAGTGGGGCGCCACCATGGAGAGCGGCTTTTAGGTGGCTGTTCGATTTGGTATAAAAACGCAGCACGGTGCAGAAAAATAGCACTATTCCCCAGACTACTCGCTTGCGACTCCCCCCTACCGGGATATCGTCACGCCCAACTCCGATACGCTGTACATGAGCGCCTGGCTTGACTTGTCCCGAACGCCTGTCTTGCTGAGCGTGCCCGCCAATCCGCAAAACCGTTACTTTACCATGCAAATGCTGGACGTGTACACGAATACGTTTCGCAACGTCTCCAACCGCTCAACCCGGCAGGAGGCAGCACGCTACTTGCTCGTTGGCCCGAACTGGAAAGGAAATCCTCCGCCGCATACGCCCGTGATACGGCCCCGACCCGTAACGTCTGGCTCATCGGCCGTGTGGAGGTGAAGAGGGACGCCGACTTGCCGCAGGTTGTCGCCTTCGAGAAGCAGTTTGCTCTAGCACCGCTGGCCGCAGCCAAAGAGCCGCCCGCCCTGTCGCTCTCCCTCGCTACCCAACCAGATGCGTGGACATCTTTGGCTTTTTTTCAAGTGATGGCAGAGATGCTTCGCAGCACCCCGCCCCCGGAATGCGACCGCACCCTGCTCGACCAGTTTGCGCTCATCGGGATCAGCGCGGCTAAAGGCTTTTGACCCGCAAGCCATCGGTCCCGCCAGCTTCCGCAAGCAGCAAGTCTGGCCCGCTATTGAACTAACGAAGACTTGGGAGCGTTAAGCAGCAAATCCGGTTTGCGTTCAGCCTGAACAGCGAAAAGGCATTGTCTCTCTTCCGCCGACAATGCCTTTTGCTTATATAGCGAATGGAGTTAGTAATGGGCAATTCCCATGGGGCGGTCATCGCTTTCGATACAGTACTGAAACGCCTTGTCCGGATTAGGGGTATTGTACGTAGTCAGCAAATCCTGGTAGGAGCCTGCATACTTCACATTCCCCGCATGAAGAATGAAAATTTTGCAATCGATAAATTCCAGCTCCTGCAATTGATGAGTCGACATCATAACGGTGTGCCCGGCTTTTTTGGCTATGCCCGCAATCTTGTTCAATATTTTTAATCTGGCCGAAGGGTCAACCCCACTCGTTGGCTCGTCAAACAAATAGAAGCTTTTGTTAATCTCGGCAAACAAGGTGACGAGCAGCCACTTCCTTTCGCCAACAGACATTTGCCCAAACTTCCGATTCCAAAGCTCCCTGACCAGTTCTCTTTCTCGGTCATCCATCAGAGACAAACACCTCTCCGGATTTTTATCGAACGCTCTGTCCGCTATATGTAAAATAAGTCGCGCAATGTCCCTGCCTTTCAAAATGGGGGAAAAGTACAAGCTTTGCGTTTGATATACGATTTCTGTCGCTTGCGGGATTCCGTCAATCGCGCCCTCCTGAATCGCCAACACTCCCGTCAGCAAATCAAAAAGCGTTGTTTTCCCTGCCCCATTCAGGCCAATGACCACATTGACCTTATCTGCTTCCAGTTTCATATTCAGTTGATTGATCGCTTTCTTTTCACTCTTCGGGTAGGAAAACGATATATTTTTTAATTCAATCATCTGTTCTCCACTCTTTCCTGTTTTAGATTAGGTTCTTCTTACGGTTGAAGCGATTTTTATTTTCGACCATGCAATGACCCCAATCGCGATGTAGACCAGCGAAATGACCAAAAGAAACAGGTGGTTACTATTCAGGTGAAGGTTATTGGTCAATGCATCATAGGTAAACACGGAAAAGCGAAACACATATTCAACCGGATTTAAATAGTAAAGGATAGTAGTGAAAAAATCGGTAGACTCGCCACGATAGATAGCCAAATACGTCGCCGGAAAAATCAGCATATTGACAAGCGTATAGGCAGACGACGCTCTTACCGACAAGCTTGCGATTGATAGCGACAACATAAACAGCGGGAGTAAAACAACTAGATAGGTACACACAGCCGTGAAAAACAGAAGAAAAATAGGGTAATCAAAGACGATGGAAATAACAAGCGTAAACAAAGCAAGACTAACCAGCCCAAAAACAATTTGACTGAGTAAAAGTCCCACGATAATAGGAACTTTTGAACCGCAGATGAAGACAAAACTTTTCAGGATGCCTAATTCTCGAAAATCGGTTAATCTTAGCCCAATCCCGTTAAACACTACCAGCACCGCAGAGAAGGCCCAAAAGCTGGCGTAGTAATAAACAGCTTTCGAAACATCCGGCTTGGCGTGAAACCAACTGTAATTGATAGAAAAAAACAACAACAGAGGCAACAGGATCGACCAGGCTAACGCAATTTTTTCATCGATCATCGACTTGATAAATACGATAAAAAATTCGTATGATTTTCTAAGCATTCGGTCCCTTTTCCTTTCTCTTTTTGATTTTTTTTACATTTTTGAACGTAATGAATCCTTGAGCAAACCATGTAAGTGTTTCTTATGGGAACGGAATCAGCTTGTTCAAGTTTTTATATATAGATCGATCAAATTTTCTGGAGAAGCGATATTTTTGTGGATCAAGTAAAGCCGTATTCATATGCGGATAACAATCAGGTGAGAATACTTTAACAACCTTTGTGTTGAATTCCATTGTTTCAGGAACACACGTTGCGTAAACAGAAATATCTAGATCATTTACCACTCTTTGAACTCTTTCAATGAACGTGTCTATTTGAGATGTTTTCGTTAAGGGAATATTCTCCTCAAGCTGCCTTTTATTATCAGTCAAGAATGCGTATTCTTCTCGAAATTTCTCTGGGCTTAATGAGTTACAAAAGTCATAATACAAGTCGCCGTCTATACTTTCCCCCTCGTTCTCCCTTCCCCAAAAACCAGTCATAAATTGAAAATACTCGTTCATGGCTCGATTAACCGCATCTAACAGATTCCAATGTGCCCCTGCCCCAATACTGAAAGACTCTTTTCCAAAACCTAAAGCTAGTACGACATGGACGTCATCCGTTATTGAAATATCAACCAAGTAAAACTCCTGAATTCCTTTATATGTCTTGCTCATTTGTATAATATTGCAAACGATTTGTTTTTCCAATAATTTTAATGATAGTAATCTTCCTGCTTTCTTAGTTAACCATGTATGTATTAGCGACTGTCTTTCGATAAATTCTAAAAATGCTGCTTCTATTGCATAAGCACTGGAAGTATGTGAAGCTACTCCACAAGTATCACTGAAAGAGCTATGCATATCTTTATCTTTAAAAATCGGATGGCCATACTCTAAAATGACAAAATCCAAAGGTATTTTTATTGTATCTCCAGTTATTAAATTAAAGGCTTCTGTGCTGGCGCTACCATTTTCCTGAATTGCCTTCATCCTTGGGGCAAAAAGCGCTAGCCTTTCAAGGTGTTCCCCAATTGCAGCAGCCATTGCTTTCCTGCTGTTATTCTTCACTGAATTTCCATAGGCAGCTTTGTGTATTGCACAATCTACATAACAATTGGAATACCCGCACTGAAATATTTCTTTGTTTATCCATATTCGATTTGCCACAAAAGCATGTCCATGATTGGGACTATTCGTTACATAATACATGGAAAAGCTCCTTTATAATATTGGACACGTTGGTATATGATTCAAAGTATCCTGAGTTAAATTAACTGTATACCTGTTCACATCTCTATCAAGATCAATATACGTTTTCAGTGCAACATGATTATAGAGATTAGGCGAATATGCTTTAATGATAATTAGATTTTTATTTACGGTTTGATATAAAACTGTAGTGTGCAACTCTTTGACCCAAACTGGTAAATTTTTCACAATCAGATCAGTTTCTACCTCGGCTTCAGACAGCGTGATATCTTCGTCCACTTCTTGATAAGTATCCAGCTTGTTGAACAGTTCAAGGTGTTTTAGACATTCGCTATCAGTTTGGGCTTTTAGGACAATCGCCGTGTACGAACTCGGTTCAAGCCCTTCAAGTTGGTATCTATAAAAATAGTCATCATAAACGTTTTTTAGTAAATATGCTTCTGACAAGCCCTTGTGAATAGCATTCGAAAGAGAAATACTTGAGCCTACTCCTGTCATAAAAGTAAAGGGAGTAATGTGATTTGCATTCTTTGCAAAAACAAATACTACTTTTAATGGTTTAAATGTCTCTTCTACGTATGCTTGTACTTGATATCCTTCTGCTTGAAAAAGACTAACGTATATAGAATAGTGTTGAGATAAATCAATTTTTTTCCCTTGTCTCCCATACCAAAAAAGAAACGTTGAATTTTTCTCTAATAATTCTTTAATTGCATTTGATTGAGCCAGCTTACTATTAAAGTGTGCTGCTGTACCCGTGGTATCACAAACGATAGAATCTTCCTTGCATAGTTGCGTAAATCGTCTAGGGATCTTTGCAACCTTACGATTCATTATGTCAAACGATTCTGCCAAACCCTCAATGGCGTCCCCTCTAGCTCCAATTACTAATGCTCTGCGCTCTATTGATTCAGAAAACGCCTTTAAAACTGACTTTCTTTTTCTTTGAGAAATAGCGCCACAATCTACTGGTCCTATTCCACCGTCTTCCCTCCTGAATGTTCCGATTCTTGAAGTCGCTAAATAAACTGGTCTATTGTTGAAGAGTGAGTCCTTGTAACCAAAGTTTCTTTTCGACACATCAAATATCATTTCTTTCACCAAACCACTGAATTAATGTTACTGGCGCTAATCTTGCGTTTAAGCCAGATAAATGAGTCAAGGCATTGTCATTAAACCCCGCAAAACAAAATTCACCTAAGCTACTGTCAAACCTACTTAATGTCTCCCTGAAACTCTGACACATTGCGCCAATTTCAATTAATGCGTATCTGTACCCTCGTTTTCTGTATTTGGTGATAGCTCTTTTTAAATCAATGGCATAGCCAATAGCGATTTTAGAAAATAAACTTCGGTCAGAAGGGTTAATTTGATTGATTACTAAATTTAAAAGTTCCTCATCGTATTCTTTAAGTAAAATCAGTTCATTTTTCGAGGAATGAAACAAATAGCATCCTTTAACAGAAATCCCTTTTAAGACACCTTCGTCAAATACATATACGAGCGGTAAAACCGGATACAAGCCTCCAGCAGAAGGATAGTTCTTGGTTAAAGTGTTGGAAAATCTGCCGAATGAGTCTCGAAGGATGGTCCCAAAATCATCCGCATTTATGTTCCAATTCTCTTTAAATGTTCGGCAGCTCCTAGTGCGTTCAATAGTTTTTTGTTCAATTTGAAATTGGAATGATTTTTCGTAATACTTCGGTATAATATCTGTAAATTCCACTAATTCCATCCACTCTAGTAGCTCTTCCTCATATTCATACATTATTTCTGATATCCAGCATCCTTCCTGATGCATCTTAACAACTTGATCCAATAAACTATTAGAGAGAACTTCTGCTTGTAAATGATTCGCAAAATCATTCTTTCTTCTCTGCTCTACTAATAAATCTTCACTTATGTTATTCATAACAATCACACAACTCCCAATGAATCGAAGTATCTTCATATTTTTTAAAATTATCCAGTTTCATGACCATCGCTCTATTAATATCTTCATGATGAATTTTTGAGTAAGTAAAATCATGAAAAAGTAATTGCATACGCTTAATCAAACATGATGCAATAATAACTCGTTGGCTATTGGTTAAAGGAACGCCGATTTTGATGTCTTCCTCCAGAGAATACAGCATGTCAATGACTTGCTGATAAGTTAAATTATCAGCACTTCCAATTCTCATATGCGATTCAATATGACCTATATGGCAACAATGACATGGATTAACCCAATTACGGTTATAAAGCGAGTCCATATAAAATTTATTGTTGTATATATAACTCATCAATAAATAAGAGTTGCTTGATTCCATATGTCTATCCCTGATTCTTTTTCCTAAACTTTTGTTATAGGGATTTAGAAATACAAGGGATAATTCATTTTCCTCGCAAGGCTGCATGTCATCAACTGAAAGTGACGTGATTGCCAGATTCTCTTGAAAATCTTCAACTAATGTATTCATTAATATTGACCTTAAAAAATCATCATTGGTCATAATAGTAACGGAATCTATTCGGAGCATTTTTTCTTTCACTGTACGTATTAACCCATTGCTTGCTAGAAAACCAATAACCTCCTCTTTTTCTTCTTTGAAAATTTGTTCAAGCACAGACTCTGAAATTTCTTTCTTGCCAGTTCGATCCCACGATTGAATTAAATCAATGAGATCTTTATCATGAATCTTCATTACTCCATTTGCAGTTTGAACTACTACATCTCCATTCTGTAAGGAATGACACAGAAATCTGTTGATCCGATAATTAGAAGTCATATTAATTCACCATCATTTTATTTTTTGTTCTACTCTTTTAAAAGTTATGTAGATAGCCAAATTCAAAATAGCGGGTAACTATTGTTGTCAATAAGCTCCATTTTGAATTTGGCTTAAATAAACTTCATGTTGAAACGATGTCTTCCCCGGCAAAATAAGAATTATCGGTTATTTTTACCGATAGTGGCAGCACCACTACTTGAAGAAGAGGAAGAAGCGCACAATCGGCCCCCCTTATTTTTATCTGTCAGAGATTGAATAGTATTGAAATTTGAACCAACTCCAAACTTCGAAATTCCTAACATACCTCCATCCCCAATGATTTCCTTGTTTGCTCCGCGAACAATTTCTTTTTCCACGATTCTTTCACCCCTAATAAAAGTTATTGATGGTTAAAAATACCATCAACTAAATAGTAAAAAAGTAATCTTTTTTTGTAAATAAAAGAAAAATAAATTAATAATTACAAATTTTTAACTCACCTTTCTTCTTACATAAAAAAAGCCAACCTCGCAGGAATGACTCCCCCTGCGACGCTGGCTTTCTTCGTTGTTGCGCCATTGGCTTTATCGCTTTTTTACTTCTTCAAATCCTCAATCGACGTAATATCCATGTAAGTCGGAACAGCCAGACCCAGCTTGGTTCCTTCCAGATTCGGGCCGAGGTCTTCTACGTCTTTTCCGAGCTTCTCCATGTAGTCAGCATGTGTTGTTGGCAGCCAAGCTGCAACCATGCCGTCCACATCGCCGTTGGATACGCCTACCCACATCGGGCCAGCTTCTACTTGGCTCAGTTCAACTTTGTAGTTCAGCTTTTGCTCCAGAACAGTTTTCACCACATTCGTGCTGGCAATCTCGGAATCCCAGGCGACATAGGCAAGCGTCAGCTTTTGACCATTGGCTGGCTGTACGCCTTCCACCCATTTGCTCACAGTAGCTTCGTTTGCTTTCACCCACTCTGCTGCTGCCTCTTCCGGTTTTTTGCCGCCTTCGATGTCCAGCATCACTTTCTCCATGTCGGCTGGCGTCCAGGAAAATTTATCGAGGAAAGCGTACGCGCTTGGCTGTTCTTCCTTCAAGCCTTTCCGCACGACCGTATGAATTTGCTCATCTTTTCCGTAAACTCCTTTTGGGTCCTCCAAGTATTTCATTTCAAACTTGGAAAACATCCAGTGCGGCGTCCAGCCCGTCACGATAATCGGCTTCTTGTCTTTATAGGCTTGGGTCAAAGCTGCCGTCATCGCGGCACTGGAGCCTTCGACCAGCTCCCAGTCTTTTAGCTCGTAGTCTTTGAGCACTTTCTCGGTCGCTTTCATCAAGCCTGCCCCTGGGTCGATCCCGATGATTTTATGATCGACTGCGGCGCCTACACCGTTGGATGCAGCCGAACCGTTGTTGCTGCTGGTTGATCCGTTACCCTCGGAGCTGCCCGCACTTGAGCAGCCTGCCATGACCAATCCAAGTCCCAATGCGACAGCCAAACCTTTCCACGTTGCTTTTTTCATGAAAACCCCTCCTACGCTTTTTTTCTCTTTCCTACTCCTTGCGTGATGCGGTCCAGCAAAATCGCCATAATGACGATGGCAAGTCCCGCTTCGAAGCCTTCCCCGATCTTGATCTGCGTCACGGCGCGGTATACGTCGGCACCCAGTCCTTTCGCCCCAATCATCGAGGCGATGACGACCATGGACAGCGCCAGCATGATGCTCTGGTTGATCCCTGCCATGATCGTCGTTTTGGCGATCGGCAGTTGCACCTTCGTCAGCTTTTGCCAATAAGTCGAACCAAACGCCTCCGTAGCCTCGATCAAGTCCGCCGGCACCTGGCGAATCCCCAGATTGGTCAGACGAATCGTCGGCGGCATCGCGAAAATGACGGAAGCGATTACGCCCGGCACTTTCCCCAGTCCGAAGAAAAAGATCGCAGGAATCAAATACACAAACGCGGGCATCGTCTGCATGAAATCAAGCAGCGGCGTTACGACCTTTTGCACGGAATCACTTTTCGCGCACCAGATTCCCACGGGAATCCCGATAATGACGGAAATGAGTCCGGCTGTCAGCACCAGCGCAAGTGTTTCCATTGAATGCTCCCAATAACCCAAGTTTTGAATCAAAAGAAGTCCAATGAAAGTAAAAAGAGCGATAGACAGCTTGCCAGCCCGATACGCCAGCAGTGTAAGCAAGATGATAATCACCCAGAACGGCAGTCCGGTCAAAATCAGATTGAAAAAGTCGACCGTCCCGCCAATGCATGTCGAAATGAAATCGAACAAAAAGCCCAAATGTTCGTCCAGTCCATCTACAATCGTTTCTACCCAACTATCGAGGGGCAGCTTCGGAAAAAATTGATCCATCATTCATCCACCTGCCCTTCTTCATTTACCGGCAGTGGCGTTTCCTGGTTTACTTTTCCCGCTAATCCGCCCAACACGGCACCTTTTACGATGACACCCAGGAGGCGGTCATGATCGCCTGTCACTGCCACCGGAATATCCGAAAAAGCGACCAAGTCAAACAGTTCATTCAGGAGCGTTTGCGGCCCTACCTTCGGAACTTCGGTACGAAGCACCCACTCCAACGATTGGCCCTGTTCTTTTGCCTGGCTGACCGCATCTGCGGTCAAAACGCCGAGGAGCGTCTTCTTCTTGTCTACTACATACAAGCTGGATACACCGCGATCCCTCATCAACTGCAAGGCAACGCGCGGCCCTTTATCCAACGTAATCGTCTCGGCCCGCTTCATGACGTTCTCTGCGGAGAGCACCTTGGAACGATCCACGTCCTCCACGAAGCGCTCCACGTACTCGTTGGCCGGATTGGTCATAATTTCTTCCGGTGTGCCGATCTGGACGATCGCTCCGTCTTTCATCAAGGCAATCCGGTCACCGATTTTCAGCGCCTCATCGAGATCGTGCGTAATGAAGATGATCGTCTTTTGCATGGTGCTTTGCAGCTCCAGCAGTTCGTCCTGCATGTCCTTGCGAATGAGCGGGTCAAGTGCGCTGAATGCTTCGTCCATCAACAGCACATCCGGCTCATTGGCAAGTGCACGCGCCAGACCGACGCGCTGCTGCATTCCTCCGCTAAGCTGGTCAGGATAGCTCGCTTCCCAGCCGCCCAGTCCGACCAGTTCCAGCGATTGCTTCGCCTTGGCCTCGCGCTCTGCTTTGGCCATTCCTTGAATCTCCAGGCCATATGCTGCGTTTTCCAGGACGGTCCTGTGCGGAAACAGGGCAAACTTTTGAAATACCATCCCGAGCTTCTTTCTTCTGACCTGTTGCAGCTGTTCTGTGTTCATCCTGACGATATCCGTACCGTCGATCAGGATTTTGCCTTCCGTCGGTTCGATCAGTCGGTTCAAGAGTCGAACCAATGTCGATTTCCCGCTACCCGAAAGCCCCATGATGACGAAAATTTCGCCGGCGTGCACCTCAAAACTCGCTTGATTAACCCCAAGGGTAAGACCCGTTTCCTTCAATATATCTGTCTTGGCCTTCCCTTGTTTCACGAGGGGCAATGCGCGTTGGGGCTGTCGTCCAAAGATTTTGGTCAAATTCTCTACTTTGATCTTGGGCATATGGTCACCTCCAACTTTTACGCCCGTATCCGGACTGTTCTTTACCCTTACAATTGTAACCAGCCCACTTTTTTACCTCAAACTGGGTGAGGCTCGATAATCGGGCATTTTCAGCGTTCAGAAAAAACTTTACGTACTTTTCTTTCTGTATTCGCAGTTTATCTCGTATATACTGTTTGATATCTCCATTTACATTTTGCTGTAAGGAACGTACAATTCTAGTCAGGTAATATGACTAGAGGAGCTGCTTTTTTCAAAATGGATACGAATCAGGAAAGAATCCTCGAAAAGGCTCAAGAACGCGTGATTGAAACACTTGCCCGCAACATGGATTTGTACGGCATCACCATGTCGACGGGGCTCTTGTATGGCACGCTGCTGTTTCAGGACAAGTCGATGACGCTTGATGAAATGGGAGAAGCGCTGGGAATGAGCAAGACCAGCATGAGCACCGGCGTTCGCACCTTGATGGACTTAAATATGGTAGAAAAGATATGGAAAAAAGGAACTCGCAAAGACCACTACGAGGTCAATCTGGACTGGTACCAAAACTTCATCGACTTGTTTTCCGTGAAGTGGCGCCATGCCAGCGAGCAAAATGTGCACAGCCTGAAAAAGTCGCTTCAGGAGCTGCGCGCCCTCCAGCAATCCGAGGAGTTGACGGACGAGCTGCGAGAACGCGTGGAGCTTAGTATCCGCCGGATTGAAAACGGACTGGATTACTACTTGTGGCTATCGCGCCTGATCGACTCTTTTGAATCCCATGAAATTTTTCAGTTTGTGCCGAAAAAAGAAAGCGACTCGTAAAGACAGCTTTCTGACACATGCAACACAAACAGCCCCCATCCTTGACTGGCAGCCAGCAGGATGGGGGCTGTTTTTACCTTCCGTTCGATTGTTCAAAAAAATCCGAATGATAAAACGGGCGATGTGTTACAATGGTTCCAGCGGATGCAGCCGCCTCTGGCTGTCCCGCTGCCATAAGCGAAGGAGCTGATGAAATATGAAAACAAATATGCAACGGCATGCTCATAGATCGATGAAAACAACCAAGAAAGAAACGGGGGGACTGCCCCGGTAGCCCCTGCATTTTGAGGAGGAACGTGAATGACGCAAAAAACAGCTCTGCTCATTATTGACGTACAAGTAGGGATTGTGGAAGGCCCGATCGGCCCTGTTTATCAAAAGACCTCGCTCGTTCAGACGATCAAAAAGCTGAGGGAAGACGCTTGGAAAAGAGCGATTCCCGTCCTGTACGTGCAGGACACAGATGTCGCGGAGCTTGGCGCTGACGCTTACGCCATCCACCCCGAGCTTGCCCCGCTCCCGACGGAAACCGTGATTCTCAAACAAGCGACGGATGCTTTTCACGAGACCGATTTGCATGAACAACTGCAATCGCTCGGGATTACGCATCTCGTCATGACGGGCTGCAAAACGGAATTTTGCGTAGACAGCGCCTGCAAGCGAGCGACCACCTTGGGCTATGACGTCACACTCGTCAGTGACGGTCATTCCACAACCGACAACACCGTGCTGCGTGCAGAGCAAATTATCGCCCATCACAACGTATCGATGCATGGACTCGGGAACATCGGGCCGTTCATCCTCGTGCGCGATTCCACGGAAGATGTGCTTACACCTGCTCACGATACATATCGCTGATCGATCAGGCTCGTCTTTTCCGGAAGAAGCTGCCTGTCGCTCGCGATCAAAAAACGGGATTGCCCTCGCTGGCATCCCGTTTTTTACGTTTACTCGCCTTTTCGAATAATCTCCTGCACTCGTCCGACCTGGCCATTGGTCAAGCGAACCTTGATCCCGTGCGGATGCGTGCTGGAATTGGTCAAAATGTCCTTGACGATTCCCCGCGTCCGCACCCCTGTGCGCTGATCCTGCTTCAGGACGATATCCACTTCCAGTCCTGCTACGATATCTTTTCGATTTTTTCCGTTCATCGTCATCGCTTCCTCTCTTGTCTGTATAGCCTTTTCGTTCTTTGTTCCACCTATGATATAATCGACGGATAACCTTATTCACATCGGAGGAATCCATGCTTACTTTTGAACAAAAACTGGCGATTATCGAATCATTCCCGGAGTTGTCTCGCCACAACGTCTCGCTCAAACGGGTTAATTTTCACTACGAGGCAAGTCTTCACGACAAAAAGACAGTCGTTTACCATCTGCATCCGAACGGCAACGGCTTTGTGTTCGCAGCGTTTTTGAAGGGCTACCAAAAAGACGACAAAGGCTACGTAAACATTCGCGACTTCTCCGCAGACGAGCTGCGCCAAGTAATCGAAGCTTCCATCCAGTCGCTCTCCGTCAAGCGCGAGCCGCAGCAACCAGCAGCAGATGCCAGCGAACAAGTCGAACAAACCTGGGTCGACAAGCAAAACCGCACGCTGCTTTTGCAGCAAGAAGATTCCCTGTGGAATGTCTACCACGGCATGAACCTGGAAGCTTCTTTTGAGTCTTACGTGGAAGCGGCGCAATATTTGAAGGAAGAAGGCTTTTCTCTTTCGTAAACCGCTTGTAACAGAGTTGTCACGTCCTGTTTTTTTCCTGCCTCCCAGTGCAATCCTTTCGTTGGAGAACCCCTCTTAATATGGTACACTTCCACCTAGCTAGATGTACAATACCTATTATGATCTGGCCCGGCAGTCTTCGAGACTGCGCAGGGCCTTCCCGAAAACAGGGGGATAATTCGGAATGATCAAATACAGGGACACCCTTCTTTTTCAAATTCACAAACAACTGGAAGGCTGGCTCGCTCAGGAAGAGCCTGTCTCCCATGAAGAATTATACCGTTTTGTCCACTCGCTGAAGGGTACAGCCGGAACGATTGGTTTGCACGATTTATCCGAGCTTTCCCAATCCTTGCTGGAACAACTGGACAAGCTGGAGGCGAAGGATTGGCCGACACACGAGTGGAGCGATTTTTTGCGAGAGCTGATCACTCTCTGCTACGAGCATCGGCCCGAGCAAGAGATTTTATTAGAGGACCCCACATTGCCGCAAGAATCCACCTACGAAAACCAGCCTCTTTTGCTCATTCTAGATGATGATGTGACGCTTTTGATGTACCTCAAGGAATATTTGGAGAAGCAAAACTGGTCCGTCATCGCCACTGTGTATCCGCACAAGGCACTCGACTACTTCCACGACCTTAACCCGGATTGCCTGATACTCGACTTGAACATCCCGGAAACAGGCGGTTTTCAAGTCATGCAAACACTCAGCGAGAAAATTAAAAAGCAATACGTCCCGACGACGATCATCAGCATTGATTGCGACCGGGACACGCGCATGCGCGCTTTTCGTCTGGGGGCGGACGACGTCATGTGCAAGCCGCTTGACCTGGAGGAATTGACGGTTCGGCTGGAACGGCAGTTGGGCAGAAAACGCTGGATGGATAAAATCTTGTTCATCGACGAATTGACGGGTGCGTTCAACCGCAATTCTCTTACGGACACGTATCAACGGCTGCTGTCCGATTCGCTGCGAAATTCAACCCCGTTCTCGCTGGCCTTTATGGACATCGATCATTTCAAAAAGGTCAATGACACGCACGGGCACCTCGTAGGCGATGTTGTCTTGAGCCGCTTCGCCTCTTTCATCAAGACAAACTCCGGGAAGTACGACATCTTTTTCCGTTATGGCGGGGAAGAATTTTTGCTGCTCATGCCAAGAACGTCCGGACAAGATGCAAAGCTGCGCATCAAACAGCTGCTGGTCGACTTTCAGGCACTTTCTTTTGAATCGGCGGAAGGCAGCTTTTCTTTGAGCTTTTCGGCAGGAGTCGTGCAAATCGAGGATGGACAAAAGCCTCTCTCGCACTGGATAGACGCCGCTGATACGGCTTTATACGCTGCGAAAAACAACGGGCGTTGCCGGGTAGAGATGGCCAAGCGCAACGACGATCCAGATACGCGCACCGTGAGACTGAAAGTGGCGATTATCGACGACGATTCCTTGACCCGCACTTTGCTCGCCGACTGCGCTCGCGCCAGTCTGGAAGGATGGATTCATACAGACATCCGAACGTTCCACGAAGGCGCCGCCTTTTTTGAATCGTCCTGGCATCAAGGTCCGGAAGCGTACCTTGTCATTTTGGACGGCATCATGCCACACATGGACGGGCTTGATGTCCTGAGACTGATCCGCGCCCTGCCCAACAGCAAGCAGTACACGGTGCTCATGCTGACGGGACGCAGCGGCGAACAGGATATTGCCCGCGCCCTGCAACTGGGTGCTGACGACTATATGACCAAGCCTTTCAGCATAAAAGAGCTGGAAGCGCGCATCAAACGTTTGATCAAACGAATGATGTAGGAATGACATGGAGGAAGAAAAATGGCAACGATCTTATTAGCCGAAGACGAAGCAGTGCTGCGCATGCTGATCGGGGATACGCTTGAAGATGAAGGCCATCAGCTCGATATCGTCTGCGACGGTGAGGAAGCCTTGCAAAAAATTGGCCAGAATCAGTACGATTTGGTCATTCTCGATTACATGATGCCCAAGCTGACAGGTTTTGACGTCTTGACGCAGATGAAACAAATGCCTGAGAAACAGTCTGTGAAAGTGCTCATCCTGTCCGCAAAAAGCCAGCATGCCGAACAGGAAAAAATGCGCTCTGCCGGGGCGGACGACTTCATGCCCAAGCCGTTCAGCCCGCTGGAGCTGGTCCGCAAAGTGGAGGACATGCTCGCATGACTTCATTTCGAAAATACGTAAGGGAAAGCATTACCCGCCGCTTCGCCATCATGATGATTCTCTTTTTCTCGCTGATGGTCGCCGGGGCGATGGTCGTGCAGATGCTGAACGATCAAGCCTTTACAAACTTTCAATCAGCCGCGCAAACGTCCAGACAGAAGCAGGAGCTGATTACGCAAATCTCGGAGCATACGAACCAGATTTTCTTTCGTGCCCGCGGCTATTATGCCTTTTTAAGCCCGTATGAATACAATGAATTGTTCCTCGAAAAGAAAAAGCTGGAACAGTCGCTTCATGCTTTCAAGCAGCTTCCGCTCAGCAGCGAAGAACTTAAAATTGCCACATCCATCGAATCATTTGTAGACAATTTTTTCACCCGCGTCTTCCCTACCTCGTCAGGGTATGCACAGTCGGGTGATTACGAAGGTTTGCGCAAATTTTCGTCCAGCGGGGTAAACATGGAGGTCAACAATTTGATCAGCTATGCCACCCGCTATCAGCAAACGAATGAGCAGCTCATTTCGATGCAAAACCAGCAGTTGTTCCAGGAACTGTCTGCCCAAAGCTTGTGGTTCATCATTTACGTGCTGATGGCTCTTTTGGTATTGATCTGGGTAACGATCAAAACGACGCGCGATATCGGCCGACCGTTGATGCGGCTGACTGCCGATGCCAACCGCTTTTCGCTTGGGGAGACGCCGCAGTTGAACGGCTTGGAGCGTGACGATGAGATCGGCAAGCTCTCCCGCTCTCTCGACTACATGATGCGGCAAATCCAGAACAAAGAAGAGGCGCTGATGGCGCAAAACGAAGAGCTGCAAGCCCAACAGGATGAACTCGTGATGCAGCAAGAGGAACTGACGGAAGCGCTGGAAAAAATGGCGGAGAACGAGCGCCATCTGGAGAAAAAGAACCAGTTTATTCTCGCGCTCACGAATACATTGGACAAGCAAACGCTTCTGTCGAGCATTGTATCCAACGCTGTGGACAGCATGGAGGCAGACAAAGGCGTCATTCTCGTGCTCGATGCCGATCGGGCTGTTGCCAGTTTCGGTGTGTCTCCGCAAGGAATCGAGCAGCTTTTGCAAGGGATTGAAGACGGTCCGCTCGTGCGCATCAAGGAAACGCACCAACCGTATGTCATCAATCGCGAAAGCACCATGGGAGAGCGCGGTTTCCTCATGACCCCTTCCCGCACGTACGAGCTGTATCTGCCTGTTTTGGACTCGAACGAAGAAGTCGTGGCCTGCATCATTCTTGCCCGGATTGACCGCAAGTTCTCCGAGCATGAGCAACAGGTGGCAATCGGCTTGGCCAAACAAGTCTCGTTGTCATTGGACAAGCTCGCCATGTTCGAGGAGACAAAACGGCAACGGCAAGTCACGCAAGACATGCTCGATTCGGTGCAAGAAGGGATTCAGTTGCTCGATCTCGACGGCGGAACGCTACAGGTCAACCGCACCTTCCGCGACCTTATCGGCTTTGATAACTCGCACTCAACAGCGGATTTCAACATCGATCCGTTTCTCGCCCATTTGCAAAGCTGTACGGCGGAACCAAACCGTCTCGCCCAGTATATAAAAGCGGTCACACTGAACGAGGGAGATCCGCAGGAGGACAGCATTGTTTTCGAACTGACCTCCCCTACCAAGCGCTATATTCAGCTGTATGCCGAGCATCTGTACCGCGCGTCCCACAAATGGGGCACTCTCTTGGTCTATCGGGACATCACGAAGGAATACGAGATTGACCAGATGAAATCGGAATTTGTCAGCACAGTGAGCCATGAGTTGCGCACTCCGCTCGCCAGCGTGCTCGGTTTTGCCGAGCTTTTGCTGCACAAAGACTTGAAACCGGAAAGACAGCAGCGCTACATGACGGCTATTTATCAGGAAGCGACGAGACTGACGACCTTGATCAACGATTTTCTTGACTTGCAGCGCATGGAATCCGGCCGCCAAAGCTATGAGTTTGAAAAAGTCGAGATCGACTCCCTCGCCCGCGAAGTGTTTGGGATGTACCGTGCCCAATCTACGCCGCATTCGTTTGAGCTTGAGCTGCAAACGGAGCAAACGACCATCTGCGGAGATCGCGACAAGCTTCGCCAGGTGCTGGTCAACCTGATCAGCAATGCAGTCAAGTATTCACCGGACGGCGGAAGCATCCGCGTCGTTATTCGCGAAGCAAACCAAAAGCTGTTGATCGAGATTCACGATGAAGGGCTGGGCATCCCTGCGGAAGCTCTCCCTCATCTGTTTACCCGTTTTTATCGCGTAGACAATTCCGATCGCCGGGAGATTGGCGGTACGGGCCTCGGGCTTGCCATCGTTCAGGAGATCGTGCGCATTCACCACGGCGAGGTCACCGTTGCTTCCGAGGCTGGAAAAGGCAGTACGTTTACGGTCGCCCTTCCTTTGCCGGAGCCGGCGGTACGGGCCGAGCTGTTGGCGAACAACGCAGCCGCGGCGCTCGCTCCTTCCGGCCAGTCCAACGGAAAAGTCGTGATTATCGAGGACGACATGAATCTGGCCGAGCTTTTGCGTGAGGAACTGCTCAGCTCAGGCTTTACGGTCTATCCTTGTTCCACGGCCCAAGAGGCGCTCGCCGCCATTTCGGAGCTGCGTCCGGACGCCGTGGTCCTCGATCTGATTTTGCAAGATGGAGAAAGCGGCTGGCAAGTCATTGAAGCGATGCGGGAAAATCCCGAGCTGCAAACGATCCCGATCGTCATCTCCAGCGCTTTTGAAGAGAAGAAAAAAGCGTTTGACTTGGGGGCCAAGGGCTACTTGATCAAGCCTTACCACCCCGACACATTGTCGAAAGCGATCTTGCTCGCTGTGACCAGCCATGAAACGACCGGGCAAATTTTGATCCCAGATCAACTGTAATCCTTTCATAGAAAAAAGGCAGCGGATGCGTTCCGTTGCCTTTTTTCTGTGAAAAACGTCTCGATGTTTTTCATGAAATGGGATGTGACCGCTTGCGGTCAACAAAACGGTCATGACCGTTTTGGGCAGTTATTTCCTTTCTTTTATGCAGTCGGGCAGAAAATCTTGGTATATTCATGGACTTTCCATCACACATTAATAGAGGTGTTACTGTAAGCACGATGCCCTGCAAAGGAGGAGTTCATGTGTATTTCTCGAAAAAAGCAATTGTTCCGGTCGAAGAAGAGGAAACAGATGTATGGACGTGCAGCAATGATGGGTGTACGTGCTGGATGAGAGATAACTTTTCCTTTGACAAGAGCCCGAGCTGCCCTTTTTGCCATTCCGAAATGATTAAAGATACCCGGGTGCTTCCGGTTTTGACCAATCACAGCAAGCGAAACTCCTAATCTCTCCCCTCTTTTTTCTTGCGGGCACCCGCCCTCTTCTCTACAATTAAGCACATAACGTGTACGACTGATTGTTAGAGGAGCATATCTATGAACCGAAAAGAGATGGAAGATCAAGTCATCCAGGCTTACCAGCGCGACGAAGGAATGATGATTCTCGTCTTTGCCCAATGGTGTGTCAACCATGGGCTTGATGCACGTGAGCTGTATCGGGCCGCTTATCCCGCTCAAGGCGAAAATCCACTGCTCGCACAAATGCTGGAAAACACGGTGCCGAAAGAGGAAGCAGAAGAAATCCCTGATGCCACCATCCTCGGTGTCCTGTCGCTCTTTGGCAACGATGATCTGGCCTTCGTGGTCAGCCAAGCGATTGAGGAGCGGAACAAGCCGCAAAAATAAGGCCGAAAGCCACGCACAGGTGTGGCTTTTTTCCTGTCTTCCCAAACATTGGCTTGCACAGATCACAAAGATCAAATCTCTTTCAAAATTTCATTATCTAAGATAGACGCATTCGCAATTTATTGTGTTGGCTGTCCGCAGGGTTGGACGCAGACGACTCGCCAGACGACGAACAAGTAAATGGAGAATGCCTATGTATACCGATTCGAAAATTTTGAAATCGCTGTTTTACGTCCAGTTGTTCTCAAGCTTTTTGGTCGTGGTCGGCCATTTTACTGCTTCTGTGCTGTATTTCAACGATCCGTTCTGGGTGGTCGCTCTCAATCAGATCAGTCGCTACGGCACTGTGCTTTTGACGATCGCCACCGGCTATTTGACCGCTTACTCGTTTGAGGCGAAAAGCCCGACGCCCCGCGACTTTTTTACGGGCAAGCTCCTGTACATTTTCTTGCCTTACCTGGTTTCCGGTATTCTGTACCACTATTTGCTGAAAAAAGAGATGCCGCAGACGACCCTTGATTTCACAAACATCCTGATGGGGAAAACCGGCGATCATCTTTATTTTGTGTTCATGATTTGCCAGTATTACGTGTTTGCTTACTTTTTCCGCAACTGGATTACCAAACGCAACATTTTGTATGTCATCTGGCTTCTGCTCGCCGTGCAATACGTCTACATCAACTACTTGCACAAAGGCTGGCTGGAGCTGTCGACGCGGCACATGCTGCCCAGCTGGATTTTCACGCTGTACATGGGCCATCTGCTGTACTGGTACCGGGAGACGATTTTGTCCTTTTTGCGAAACAACCGCTCGATCCTGATGCTGCTTACAGGGATCGCGACCGCTGCCGCCATGTTTTTTGTCGTTTCCAGCAAGCTGTACGTGGCGGTGCATCTGACTTTTGTCTTTGCTACCTTGCTGTCTTTTCTCGTGCTGATGGTCTTTTTCCTGGAATTGGTCGATCATCTGCGTCTCAAGTTTCGCAAAGGTTTGACGTACTTTATTTTCCTGTTTCACTCCGCTTTTTTGATCCTGTTCAAAGATTTTCTGTTTGAGCAGTACGGCGAAGTCGCCTGGGTGTTCCAAAACACCTGGTACTCGCTTTTGTACCTGGGCTTGATCTTCGGGTGCAGCTTCCTGCTCTCCCTCCTGTTGGTCTGGCTGGTCAAAGGGCTGGAGCAGTTGGGCCGATTCGCCGGGAAAGCGCGACGGGAGCGGCTACAGTAAGCGTGTGTCTTGCTTGCTTTTTGTCCCATTCGGTAGACAGTAAACAAAGGGTTCATGCTGTCATGGATTCAGTCACTGTCGACCGGGTGGGGCTTTTTTTGTCAGGAAAAAGGAGGATACTACGCTGGGGGCCATCCACTTGCATCGTGTGGAGGAAAATAAAAAAAGCCATCAAAGTTGATAGCTTTTTTTGTATGATACGTATCGCCTTGCTTTGAATCTTATGTAAACTTGACTCTCCTGATCGCTTACGTGGTTAAGGAGACATCGATTTCCTGGTTCCGGTTATTTGCCCGAATGATTTTTTGCAGCTCTTCCTCATTCAAGCTCTTGATCATGGTCACAAAATTCGCTGCGATTTCAGCATCAAACTGGGTGCCGGCTCCTTCCTGAATCCGCCTCAAAGCTTCTTCCACGGACATGCCTTTCCGGTAAGGACGATCAGAAACCATGGCGTCAAACGCGTCACAGACAGCCAGTATGCGGGCTATGAGCGGGATTTCGTTTCCTTTGAGCTTATCGGGATATCCTGTCCCGTCAACCCGCTCATGATGCCAGCGAATGGCAGGGAGCAGCTCGGGGAAAACCGACGTCCTTTTCAAAATCTCGTACCCGATGACCGGGTGCTCCTTGATGCGTTCAAACTCCTCTTTGGACAGAGCGCCTTCCTTGTTTAAGATGTTGTCTTCTATACCGATTTTGCCAATGTCGTGAATGATCCCGCCATAGTAAACTTCCGTCGACTGCTTTGGCGGAAGTCCCATGAATTTTGCTGTTTCTCTCCCCCAGTGCGCGACGCGAAACGAGTGTCCGAGCGTGTATGGATCGCGCGCATCGATCGATGCCGCCAGGGCGATCAAAAACGAATCATTCAGGTTTTTGATCTCTTCCATCTTTTTCTGCTGATCGCTTATACTCGCAAAATACTGATGGAAAACCGAGCGAAGCAGCAAAACCGTCCCTAGCAATATCGTCAAGGAATACCCCTCGTAAGCTCCTACAAATCGCGCCCCTATCTCCCCCACTGCCATGAGCAGGAGATAAGTCATGCTGCCGCCTTGCAACATGCTTTTTATAATGACTTGAAAAGACACCTCTCTAAAATAGGAAATGCCGGCCGCGGCCAAAAGAGTGTTGCTCAGCCAGTAGACCAGGATCAGCCCGATATCCGTCAGAAACCAATAGTCGGGATAATAGGTGCGGAAAAACTGATCCAAAGTTCCCACCAGCCAAACCGTAATCAAGACTTGGCCACTATTCGCGAGAGCTCTCGATACTTTCGATTTGAATATAAACGAAATGATGATAATCTCCAAAAGCGCTGACCAGACGCCGATCCAGGTGCCATACAGGACAATTCCCGAGAATATCACGGCATTGTTCAAGGTTAAAGGCGAATTTAGCGTGCGAATGGGAGTAAACGAGCTGACCAAGGTCAAAATGGTGTAAGTCGCCATGACTCCCCAATGTTCATTCACACCCCAAGAGGTAATGATTGAAATGATCACCAGCAGCCCGGCTACCGGAAATAAGCATTGAACAAGTAATCCTAGAGCAAAATGACTAAAGTTCTTGGTTGGTTTCATGGATTTTACCCTCGCGGAGTCTGATTAGAGATATTGGTTTTCCCATTACGCGTTGTACAAGCAAGAACGCGCCTATCATAATGAAAATATCGCCAATACTGATGACTCTTGCAATTGGGAACGGCATAAACATTATGTCTGTCAAAAATGGCAAATTGGTTGAATTATCCAAAACCGAGTGCTTGAAATCGGTCCCGTTTACAATCGGATCGACCGAGTATTTCAGCTTCTTTGCAAGTTCGAGGTCAATGGGCATTTTCCCAAAGTTCGACCAGATTGCGATCGCATTAAAGAACCAGCCAATCATGAAAAATCTGATATCTTCATGCTCTCTGTTGGAATAGAAGAAGATGAGTAGACACAAATACGCAACTGAGACAAAAACTCTTCCCCACGTTGGCATGAGCGCGGATAGAATCTGCAAGAGCACAGCGATTCCAAAAACAGAAAATTTATTAAATTTTGGTAATTCTTTTATTCTGCCTCCTCGTATCAATGCCACAACAAAAGAGATGAATATAATATCTAGCAACATGATAGAACCATCCTCCGATACAGTAAAAAAACACCACTAAGAAGCGGTGTTTTCTTACTTCATTCACGCTGTTATGTAATATGCCAGTTTGCAGATGTTGCTCCTACGATTGCCGCAACGAGGAGAAATGCGTAAACTATTTTTTTCATAAAGACATCCCCCTTTTGTATGGTATAAACATGCATTACAATTGAATTGGTATACATATCCATAATAGAGTGCTACGTAGCTGCTACGATCAATTTTACAGTATTAGCCAACTATCGACATTAGTTATCTTAACCTATTTTCAGCACTCTATCTCTGTTTACCTTAGGTATATTTTCCCCCTACTTCATCGGAATTTCAATAGGGAATGTCGTTTTCATAGCTTGTTTTCATAATTTTACCTATTGTATAAAAGAATGCAGTCTTGATCGCTCATTTGCCCTTAGTGCTTTTTCTCTATTCTTCCTGGTTAATGCGGTCCAGGTCGACATGTATGCATATGGGAAATGTTGAATCTAGCAGGAGTTACTGCCATGTCGAGAAAAGGTAGCTCTGGCTGTAGTCAGCATGTTCATCGGCGCACGTATTGGCGCTGGTCGAGCGTGAGCCATTCCCATCCTGGAAACTGCTTTTGGGGATTCTTGCCCATCTTAACCGAGAAGCGCTCTCTTGAAAAGCCTGTAACCGGGACAAAAGCCCGGATGTTCCTTGCAGACTCTAGCCAATTTTACAACAAAAATCGCGTTCAGAAAACTCGGCGACCTCTCCCCCGCAGATTACAAGGAAGCGACCGCCGTATCATTCGAGCCTTTTTCGTTGTCCACTCGACAGGGAGATGCGCATGAGCTCAGTCACAAATGCAGGTCGTTTGGATTGGGCTGGCTGATCAAGTATGTCTGAAGTACATGGAAAAGACCGTCTGCTGATCAGACGACTCGCATGCGATCATCCCGCCATGGCGCTCGATGATCTCCTTGCAAACGTACAACCCGATCCCCGTTCCCAGCTCTTTCGTTGTAAAGAACGGCTCGAAGATGACTGACAGCAGGTCGGGCGGGATGGGAGCGCCATTGTTGGAAATCGTGATCACGGCCATTTCTTCGGTTTGGGCCCCTTTGATCGCCACTTCTTTCTCCCCGTTTTTCCGTTGCAGCGCGTCCAGGGCATTGGAAATGATGTTGATGAACACTTGCCTCATCTCGTCCCTGTAGCCGACCAAAAGCAGGGCAGGGTCAATCGAGCACGTAATGTGCGCGTTGACATCCACGATGTTTGGATAGAGGAAGGACAAAATCTCCTCGAACAGTAGAGCTATGCTAAAGACTTCTGTTTTTTTATGTACAGCTCCCTTTTTGGATACAAGCAAAAATTGGGAGACACGGTAGTTCAGCTGATGAAGCTCGTTCTCGATAATATCCACGTACGGCAGGTTCGGGTAATCTTCTTTTAGCAATCGGGAAAATCCCATAATGGAGGTTAGCGGATTGCGAAATTCATGGACAAAGCTCGAAGCCATCTGTCCCAAAATCGTCAGCCTGTCTTTGTGAGACCGCTCAATAAACAGCTTCTTTTCCTCCAGATCGCTGTCTTTCAGTTCGGTATATTTGGACACGGCATGCACCAGAAAGACATCGAAGCATTCGTTTATTTTAATGAGTGCTGGAAGCAGAACATTTGGAGAAAAGGGGCCTTTTTGCAAGGTATCAATCACCAGCTCACGCCCCATGCAGACGTTAAAAACAAAATCGCCAATGTTAATTTGGGCTTGATTCCGCTCATGCGCTACTTTATAGGCAAGATCCTTGATGTCCTCATGAGTAATCTTCGAACGAAGATATCCGGCCACCATGCGATACATGGCTTGTCCGTTCAAAGGAATAATCTCGTTGAACTGATCGTGCTCAGCCACCTTAATCCGTCTCCTGAACTCTTCCACTGCCGCATCCTCATGCTCGTCCAAATATAGTGCCAAGTCGTCCATCGCCATCTATCGCCACTCCGAATGATCGGCATACTAATTCCGATAATATTATACTATCGATTCAACATTTATTGACTAAATATTTTTACTACTCCTATCATTGTACACCGTTCGACGCTGAATTACATTTGAAAGTCATTCTTATTGAGAAAACAGCTGAGAAAACTTTTTACGGGGCGACAGAATCGGTGCGCTGTTTTTTTCGAATAAAAAAGCAAAGGGACGGTTGCTCGTTCCGTCCCTTTGCCTGTAAAGCTTTAGTTTAGTCTGACAATAGTTAGCGTGGCCCCGGCGCCAGTCAACAGCGTAGCTGCTCCCAACAGGCCGAAGAGCTGAAGCGTGATCGTCGAGTTCGCTCCCAACGGGGCAATGATTGTGTTGTGGAAGGAAGAGAGGGACAGCGTTGGTGCAACGATTGACGGAGTGAATGGAGAGCCGTTAATGACAAGACGTGTACTGACCAGCAAAGCGGCTGTCGTATTGATCGAATACGACAAGAGGTAATTCCCCGCTGATGGCACGGTAAAAGTGGTGTTGGCGCCATTGACGGTTACACCGTTCAGGATCTGATTGTTGGGCAAAGGTACGTTCGTGCCGCCCAATACAACTGCGATGAGCGCCCCGCTTGTATTTGCACCGAACGCGTTGATGTTTGTGAAGACGGTTCCGGTGGCGCCTGTTGGGCCGGTGGGTCCTGTTTCTCCGGTGGCGCCTGTGGCTCCGGTTGCTCCCGTGACTCCAGTTGCTCCAGTTGCTCCAGTTGCTCCAGTTGCTCCCGTAGCTCCAGTTGACCCCGTGGCTCCGGTTGATCCCGTAACTCCGGTTGACCCCGTGGCTCCGGTTGATCCCGTAGCTCCAGTTGCTCCCGTCTCTCCTGTGGCTCCCGTGACTCCAGTTGCTCCCGTAGCTCCGGTTGCTCCCGTGGCTCCGGTTGCTCCCGTGGCTCCAGTTGCTCCCGTGGCTCCAGTTGCTCCCGTAGCTCCAGTTGCTCCCGTAACCCCGGTGGCTCCCGTAACCCCTGTTGCTCCCGTAGCTCCAGTTGACCCCGTGGCTCCGGTTACTCCCATAGCTCCAGTTGACCCCGTGGCTCCGGTTACTCCCGTCTCTCCGGTTGATCCCGTCTCTCCTGTCGCTCCCGTGGCTCCC
>NZ_RHHV01000021.1 GCF_003710905.1 Brevibacillus parabrevis | reverse complement strand
CACATTACGGGGTCAGTCCCTTATAAGCAGAGGTTTTTTCTTTTGTGCCCTGTTTCTTTTCGTGCGTGATCTATGCCAATAGCAACATTCTTTTTAATAGGCGGTATGCTAAAATGGGTTGGTTGAAAAGAGAAAATATTCCAGCGGCGCAGCCAAGTTTGGTGCAGGCGCCGATTGGATTTGCTTGGGGAGGAGATTCCATGATGCGAGGATTGATTCAGGATATATTTGGGCTGCTGCGCACAGAGGTGCCGGGCATAGCGGAAGCGTTCCATCCACCAGCTTCGCTAGAGGAGATTCAGCGAGCAGAAGCCGAGCTTGGCATGAAACTGCCTGGCGAATTGAAAGAACTATACCAGGTCTGCAACGGAGAAAAGGAGAACGGGCCAGGTCTATTTTTCGGGCTGCCCTTTCTCTCGTTAACGGATTTGGTGGCGGAATGGAAAATATGGGCGGACCTGGAGAGCGACTACGCAATCGAGGGCGATCATTACTCGGTTCCGCCTGGCTGGATCAAAGAACGCTATATTAACCGCTGCTGGCTGCCGATCAGCAAAGATTGGGGCGGAAACCACCTTGGACTCGACCTCGATCCGGACGAGCAGGGCAAAAGCGGGCAAGTGATCAATTTTGGCCGCGACGAACATGTCAAATACGTAATTGCCCATAATCTGACCGAAATGCTGCAATTTATCCATGATACGGCAAAAGCGAAAAACTACTCCATCCACGAGGAAGAAGACCAGCTTTTCTGGGCGTTCGGTCAACAAGGTCCCGTTCATTTTCTCGATGCCATCCGCAAACTGGAGCTTCCGGTCTACCATCCAGTGCGCATCGATCCAGGTATCGCAGACCCGCAAGCATGGCTAGACAGTCTTTCGGAAAGCTGGCGAGAGCGCATCCGGGCAAATGGGGATTCGCCAGAGCCATTTTTGCGCGCCAAACAGCTTTACTTCATTAACGAAGGCTTGACTGATCTCACTCCGCTCAAGCATTGCCGCGAAGTCCGGGAGCTGGTGCTGAGTGCAAACAAGCTTACTTCTATTGAAGCGATCAGCGGCTGCCAGCAACTGAAACGATTGTACGTGGGGAAAAACCCGATCGCGGATCTTACTCCGCTGGAAGGGTTGCCGTACTTGCAAATGCTCAATCTGGCTCAGACAGACGTAACGGATTTGTCGCCGCTTGCGTGTTTGCCCAGGCTGGCGGAGCTGGACCTGACCGAGACGCGAATTTCCGATCTCTCCGCGCTTGCTCGTGTCAAAAGCTTGCAAAGCCTCGCCATCAGTCGTCCGGACGCGGCCATGTTGAACAGTGTGGCTGAGCTTGCGGCGCTCACCGAGCTGAAAATTTCCGGACTTGGCGAAAATGCCGCAGACGCGATTAAGGTGCTGGGCAAACTCGTCCATCTGCAAACGATCAGCCTGGAAGACATGTCGCTCGCCGATTTGGCGTTCTTGCGCGGTTGCCGCCAATTGAAAACCGTCAAGCTGAGAAAAACGGCCATCGCCGATATTTCGCACCTGGCCGAGCTGGAAAACCTCCAATCGCTGGAATTTAGCGGCTGCGACGAGCTTGGGCAGCTGGAGCAGCTGGGCAAATCGGCTTCTTTGCGCAAAATAACAGGCTCGTACCAGCAATTCGCCCGGTTAAAAGACTGCTTTGAACGAAAAATCGATTTCTCGACGATCACAGGCAATATGACAGACGAGGAAGACGAAATTTGGCACGCGTATGTCCGGTCATAAAAGGGGGAGGCAGATGCTGTACCTCCAAGCGCATGGCGTCGAAGAGAATGAGCTGTACTATTTTGAACTGGATGAAAATGGGATCGCCTATCGGCAAGTGACGGTTACTGACGGGCAGTCGCTTGTGTCTGCGGCACCCGATTTCATGCTGAGCGAAAAAGTCGTGGAGCGCTATGAAGGCGATGAGGATATTTCCCGTGAAGCGTTTCAGGCGATTTGGCAAAAGGCAACAGCGCCTTGCAAGGCGGCTTTTGAGCAAGCGAAGCAGCGCTTTTTGCCCGGTGATCCGGTGACGGGAACGATTGCCATGTTCTATCCGCAAGGCGTCATCATCAAGGTGAGCGATGAGGTGTATGCAGTAGCAGACGATGCGCCGCTTCGAGCAAAGTCCAAACGGGAAGAAATGTACCCGGGCTATATCGTGCAGGGAACAATCCAAGGCTATGCAGAAGACAACTTTTGGCTCGTGCTCGCGGATTGCACGATCATCGGCAAAAAGTCGGGGGCGTAGACAGACAGACGACACTGACCGTTCCGAGGCATTGTGCTCCATCCGCGTCATCCATCCATGAACACACCACTCACCACTTCCCGCGCGGCAACCGTATCGCAGGAACCGATATGCGGCACAGCGTAGACAGCCCCAAATAGCCAAACAACGGGTACAAAAACATAAGCAGCTGGCTGTAGCCGATGAGGCACAAGACAAAAGCCGCCACGAACAGAAACAGATAAAGTCTCGACTCCGGCACATTCACCAGCTCGCGCAATTGCTGACCGATCCCGAACACGTTGGAGATGAGCGTGGTAAAAATCTCGGAGTAGAGGACAAACACGAAAAACAGCTGAAGCCATTCGTTCCAGCGATCCGTGATGAACAAGATCGGAATGTCCATGAAGCGCACGTCATCCCAGTTTGCCAACATGGCCGTGTGCACGACGAGCAGCATGAAACCGAGCACGACTCCACCGATGACGGCGGCCCGGAACAGGACAACCTTTTCGCGGATCGCATAACCAATCGGGATCAGGACAGATTGGGCCATCGCCAGATTGAAAGACACGTAAAGAATCGTTTTCCAGAGGAAGGCGTAGTTGGAGGGCTTGGCGAGCGGCAAGGGCGATTCGACGCTGTTGTCGAGCAAAATCAGCAGGGCGAAGACGAGCATGGACGGGACGACGATCGCATTGACCAAGAGAAGCTGATCCAGTCCTTTTCTCAAGATCAACAGCGAGAGCAAAACCGTCCCGGCTGTTCCAGCCAAATACGGAATCGCGAACTGCTCCTCCAATACAGAGCCAGCCCCGGCAAGCATGACGGTCGTGACGCCGAACAAGGTCAAAAAGACCAGCACATTCATCGTGCGGCCGATCATCGGGCCAAACAGCTTTTGGTTGAACGATTCATACGAAGGGGTCCGCAGCTGATGGGCGAGAAGCATCATTTTGTAGCCAAGCCAGACGAACAGCGACGTGGCGAGCAAAATGCCGACGGTGCCAGCATGGCCGTATGAAGTGAAAAACGCGAGAATTTCCTGGCCGCTCGCAAATCCGGCTCCCACGACGGTGCCGATGTAAGTCGCCGCGACCTGGATACTTTTTCCCCACAGCTTCATAGCGTTTTTTCCTTTCCATTCCAAATGGGATGCTAGTACAAGTGTATGAAGCTTGGGCCAAAACAGAAGAAAAAAAGGCGAACGGCTACTAGGCCATTCGTCTTTTTTTATGGATCAAAATCTGTTTGATAGCTACAAAAGGAACATCGCCACGATTGTCGTCACCAAAAGGCCGATTGCGACCGGATACAAGTTGCGCCGCGCCAGCTCGAACGGGTCGACGCCGCAGATCGCGGCAGCGGGGATCAAGGCCCAGGGGATAATCGTTCCGCCGCCTACCCAGATGGCGGCAATCTGTCCGAGAGCGGTCAAGGTAGCAGCGCCTGCCCCGAGCGCGGTCGCGAACAGCTGGGCGAGAGAGCCTGCCAGCGTAATGCCGGAGAAGCCCGAACCGTCCAACCCTGTGATGACGCCGACAGCCGCTACCGTCAGCGCCGCTACTTCTTTGCTGATCGGAATCGTGTGCGCGAGTGCCACGCCCAAATCGTTGACGATACCTTGCGAGCCTGCCGGAAGCACCTCGCCGAACACTTTGACAAACCCGCTGTCGCCCATGTAAAAGAAGGCGGCAATCGGAATGACTGGCCCAAACACTTTAAATCCGAACTGAAAACCGGAAATCAGGTGGCTGGTCACTTGTTCCAGCCCTTTTTGTTTGTGGGCAAGCATCGTCGCGATCAGCAAGATCAGGAGAGCGGTTCCCCCGACCAGCGCTGTCGCATCGCCGCCGCGCAAATCGAAGGCGAACATCGCGGCCACATCGAGCGCAAACAAAAGCGGAACGAGCGCTGCAAGCAAACGCCGGGTGCCTGTTGGCAGCGGAACACGCGCCGCGCTAAAGACGTGAGCGGTTGCTGGCGTGTCGTTTGTGGACGCCGGAATATTCCCCAGCCGCATGTCTTTTTTCAAATACCAGAAGGCAATGATCGTCGTGACCAAGCCCATCACGATCACGAGCGGAACACTGGCGGAAATGACGTCCTGAACAGGCAAGCCCGCCGCCTTCGCTGTCAACGTCGGCGCTCCCTGGATCACAAAGTCGCCGGAGAGCGCGATCCCGTGCCCGAACAGGTTCATCGCAATCGCCACGCCCATCGCAGGCAGTCCTGCGCGCAAGGCAACGGGCAGCATGACCGCACCGATCAGGGCGACGGCAGGCGATGGCCAGAAAAACCAGGAAATGACCATCATCACAATCCCGATCACCCAGTACGCCAATGTAGCATTGCGAATCAAATGGGTCATCGGGCGGATCATCGTTTCGTTGACCCCTGTATCTGTCAGCACATGGCTCATCGCCACGATAATACAGATGACCAAAATCGTCGGCAAAAGCTCGGTTATGGCGTAAATGAAGCTGCCGAAAATCCCGCCGATGGCTGACGTCACTGATCCGGTGGCAACCAGACCCAGCAGCGCGATTCCGACGATACTGATCAAGCTGGTGTCCCTGCGCATAACCATCATGAAAATGATGCCGAGTACGAACAACACATACACACCGTGCAACCACGCAAGTTCAATCCCCATGCTGTACCTCCTCTCGTTTTTTCGAGTCGCTTACACCCTTTTGCCACACCATATGCACAAGCAAATTCATGGGTGAAAGCCCGTGCGCCTAAGAAGGCTGACGCTTCGAAAACTGGCATTTTCGTCCACAATATGCCACTATTAAATGAGCAAGAGGCAAGCCAAGCACGATCTACTTATCGATGATGAGGGCACGAGGCAAGAGAGGGGGAACGGCGCCGTTCGTGATGATGCGAAAGGATGCGAAAGTGCGCCAAACGACGATGAATACGACAACACCAATCCAGCGAAAAATGGATCAGGCGATCGAGCTGTTGGAGCGCCGTTTTTTGGAGCGAAGTGAATTGATACGCCTTTTGATGCTCGGCATGATGAGCGGGGAAAACGCGCTGCTGATCGGCCCGCCGGGAACGGCGAAGTCGCAGCTGGCTCGCTCCGTGGCACAGCTGTTCGGCTCTGAGCATTGGTTTGAATACTTGTTGACCCGCTTTACCACGCCAGACGAGATTTTTGGCCCCGTGTCGCTTCAACAGTTGAAGCTCGACCATTACGTGCGAAAAACGGAAGGCTATTTGCCGAATGCGCAGTTTGCCTTTCTCGACGAAATTTTCAAGGCGAACAGTGCGATTTTGAACGCCTTGCTGTCCATTTTGAATGAGCGGCTGTACTTCAACGGCCGGGAGCGGGAAGAAGTCCCGCTGCAATTTTTAATGGCGGCTTCCAACGAGCTGCCGGAAGATGACGAGCAGTTGAGCGCCCTGTACGACCGTTTTCTGTTCCGTTACGAAGTTCATTACTTGCAGCAGGCGTCGAGCTACGAGCGGATGTTTTCCTTGCCGAGCGGCCCGCTTCCCGTCGTTTTCTCGCTGTACGATATGAAAGACATTCAGGCAGCGGCGAAGCAAGTGACCATCCCGGAGGCGCTGATTTACTTCCTGTACCGGATCAAACAGGACATGGAAGCAAAAGATTACGTGCTGTCCGACCGCCGCTGGAGCAAAATCGCCGGGGTGTGGCGCACGTCTGCCGCCCTGCACGGCCGGGAGCAGGTGACGATCTGGGATACGGTGTTTACGCCGCACATGCTGTGGGACTTGCCGGAAGACTTGCCGGTCATGCGCGAGCTGTTCGAGCAGCAATTCACGCAAATGCTCAAGACTGAGCTGGAAAACGAACTGCCTTTGCAGCGCTTGCAGCAAACCGCAGATAAATGGAAGGAAAAGGAATCGGAACTGCACGCTTTCCAGTTCAAAAAGGAAGTCGGCGCCAAGCTGGGCAAAGAAGCCGTGGAGCGCAACGGACAGCTGCTGGAAGCATGTCGGGCCGAGCTGGAAGAGACGGCCAAAGATTTGCGCAACCGCCTGATCCAGTGGGAAAAGCGCGAGCACGATCTCGGGGCGTATGTGCTGGAAAAAAACCGCTTGATTCACAACGTGGAAAAATACACGGTCAAATACTCGTACTTGCGTATCGAAGGCGAGCGCATTTTGCAGCAGTTGCAGAAGACGTACCGGACGATTTTCGATAAAGACATTGCCGGAGCGGAGTACGATTTTACGTTATAGGGGGTAGCGACGATGATGATTCGTGCCAGCGGGGTCGATCGCTATCTGTTTGAGACGTATCTCGCTGCTTCGCGCACAGCCCAGGAATGGGTACTAGAAGCGCAAACCCGTGCCGAGTGGTTTGATCGCGAGCTGCTCGCAGACTTTTTTCTCGTGTTTTACTTGGAAAAGCCCGAGATTGATGCAAGCCAGGAATCGATCCCTTTTCACCATTGGCTGATTCGCATGCTGATGAAGCAGTATTTTACGCGAATGATCCATCCCCGGACGATGGGCAACGAAAGTGCCGCCTTCAAGACGGCGATCAAGTCGCTTTTGTGGCTCACGGAGACTTTCGCGGACGAAGTGAAGCAGCGCCAAAAAGACCGCAAACTCACTCCGCTGCTCGCTGGCCTGAAAGAGCAGGAGGGACAGGAAGGGACAAAAGAGGCGCAGCTGGCTGATTTGCTGACGGAAAAGCAAAAGGCAAAGCTGGAGCTTGTCGGCTATACGCTGCAACAAGGCAAGCGTGTGGTGGAAGACAAGCAGGAGGCGCTGGACAACAAGCCACTCGTGCGTGCGGAAATTCTCGCTCTGCAAACGAAAATCGCACAGCTTCGCGAGGAAATGAGCGTGCAGTTCACGAAGCGAGCCAAACTGCTGCAAAAAGTGAAAAAGCTGGAGGAAGAGTTGGCGCAGCGGGAAAAGCAGCTTGATCGTCTGCAAAAGCAGGAAAAAGACGCCATGGACGCGCTGGAAAAAGAGCTCGGCCAGTGGCTGGAGCAGTCTTTGAAAGGAACGCTTTCCACAGAAGAGCTGGATACGCTGTTTGTCGATGAAGTGTTCGCCGCAAGCCAGCGTTTTGCCAACCGCAGTTGGGGTCACGACTTGGGCAAGCTGCGCAGGCAAAGCTTTGAGCAGTATTTGAAGTGGATCGAAAAATTGAAGCGCCATCCCGATCTGGTTGCCTTTTTAAACGAGGTCGGTCGTCAGGTGCATCGCTTTCGGGTACGGCGAAAAGAAATTCGTTCCCGTCATTTGCCGGAGGAATACTACGATTTGTGGCAATCGGGCGATATTGCCCACATGCTGCCAGGCGAAGCCGTACTGCTCGCCGATCCGGACTTCGAGAACTACTTCCTGCTCAAATGGGTGGAGCAAAAACTGATGACGTACGATACATCCGGTTGGGTAGAGGAACCGCCGAAAGGGCCTGTCATCTGCATGCTGGACACCTCTCATTCGATGCGCGGCGCGAAGCTGCGGCTGGCGCAAATTTTTCTCATGACGTTTGCCGCCCTGTCCATGCTGGAAAAGCGGGATTTCGTCCTGCTTTTGTTCGGCGCAAAAGGAGAGTTGAAGGAGCAGCCGCTGTATCATCGCAAGCCGGATTGGGCGGCTTTTTACAGTCTGGCGCAAATGGTCTTTGGCGGAGGGACGCATTTTGATGCGCCGATGAAGCGGGCGATGGAGCTTGTCGAGACGGAAAAAGCGTGGCAAGGCGCCGATTTTGTGATGATCACGGACGGCATTGGCGGAATCTCGCCCTACGTGCAGGAAAAGCTGGTTGCCCTCGGGCAAAAGAAACAAGTGCGCCTGCACAGCCTGATTGTCGGTTCCGCCAGACAGCATCTTGTCCAGACGTACGATTTGTTTGGCGTCTCCCATCGGGTTCGCTTCGCTACGAGCTGGGAGGCAGAAGGGGGAGAAAATACCGGGCTATTGCTCGACGTGTTTGAGTCTTCCCGCCAGGAGCAAGCGAAAAAAGCAAATCCATACAAGCGAACACCTCGTTGATAGCCAGCGAGGTGTTTTTTCACTGTGTCGCCGAGACAGGTAAACAGGAAAAAACGCTCCGACTTCTACGGGAAAAGTCGGAGCGCAGCGGTTATCGGCTTTATGATTAACCTACTCTTGTCGCCAGACTGCGGCCAAATTCGAGTTCTTCAAATTTGCCAAGCACAGTCGAGGAATCGTACGTCCAGGCCGCTTCCTCCATGGAAAACTCCACAGGCACGTCGCGAATAATCGTCGCCAGCTTCTGGCTCAAGTACACCTGATCGCGATGTTCTTCCAGCTTGCTGCGCATTTTTGGCGTGCAGTTTTTCAAGTTTTCGTACAGGTTGTCCAGGTTGCCGTGCTCCGTAATCAGCTTCGTCGCCGTTTTTTCCCCGATTCCCGGGCAGCCCGGAATGCAGTCGGACGTATCGCCCATCAATGCTTTGACGTCCACCACCTGCTCCGGAGAAATCCCGCGCAAAGCGAGCAGGCTCGCCGGGTTGTAATGCTCATGCTTGCCGCCGTTTTTCAGGATTTTCACGCTGACTTTTTCATCGACGAGCTGCAAGCTGTCATAGTCGCCCGTCGCAATGACGATTTCATGTCCTTCGTCAGACAGACGCGTGGACAGCGTGCCGAGCACATCGTCACCCTCGTATCCCGGACAGCCAATGTTCGGGACGGAAAAGGCAGCGGTCAGTTCCTTGACCAGGTCGAATTGCGGGATCAGCTCGTCCGGCGGCGCCGTGCGATTGGACTTGTAGCCGTCAAACCATTGGCTGCGCACGAGCGATTCGCGTGAGGCCACATCCCAGCCGACGATCAGGTGGGTCGGGCGCACCAGCTCGGCGTAATCCAGCATCATTTTCGTAAAACCGTACACCGCATTCGTGTAAATACCTGTGGAGGTTTGCCGATAGGCACCGCCCCAGGCAGACCCGTAAAACGCGCGAAATAAAAAGCTCATGCCGTCGATGAGCAATACTTTTCCTGATTCACTCACAAAAGCTAACCCCTCTCAGCTCCAAACTATACGCCTCATTATAGCATAAAGGGCCGGGACAACTTTGTCAGATTTTACATTTCGCTGGAGCGTATGGAGATGCGATCTCGTGGGATGATAGTATCACAAGAGGTTGACAACCACCTCTTGGCCCTCAAAATCATCTTCCGGTCTCAGTCGGTGAGAGGCGAGCAGCAGGCGGTTCAAATCCGTCCCGGGAGAAAAAAACGCGTCGGGAGGAATCAATCATGGCTAACAACAACGGAAGCAGCAACAACCTGGTAGTTCCTCAAGCGAACCAAGCTCTGGATCAACTGAAGTATGAGATTGCATCTGAATTTGGTGTAAATCTCGGCCCAGACACTACTTCTCGCCAAAACGGTTCGGTTGGTGGCGAAATTACGAAGCGTCTGGTAAGTTTCGCTGAGCAACAAATGGCTGGCCGCTAAGCTCATCGCTCGGACAAGTAAATAGCTGGATGAAGAGAGGTCCCTTCTACGGGGCCTCTCTTGTTTTGCGTTGCAGCCCTTTCTTTTAGACAGGGTGCAAACACACAAGCACATTCGCGGACTAGTCATATGGTGTAACGAACAGCTCTCTATTCTTGTTTGTACATGCGAAAGGAGTGACGTTTCGACGATGAAGAAAAAAGAAGTGAAAAAGCTTCTGAAGGAAAATCCTGAATTCGAAGCGTGGGTCGTGGAAGACTCCATGCGCGTCCGGGCAGTCAGGAGCAATCCCGGCATGGCGGAAGAATTGTTCAAACGCTGGAATGATCGCAAAAGAGGGCGGCTTGATTTTGACAACATCTCGCAAAAAACGAAACGGGCCAGCGAAATGCTGACCGGAGTGCAATCGATCATGGACATGATGGCAGACTACACGAAGAAACTGTAAAAAAGCTGCTGTGACTGGAGAAGGCTAGTCGGATAGCCTTCTTTTTCTTTTTCCTTTCAAGTTCGGTTTTGTTATACTAGAAAATGGGAGGGAGCGTGCTTATGTTCCAATCGATGGTCAGTTTAATGATGGTCGTTGCGTTGACGCTCACGTCTGGAACGACCGTTTACAGCCAGGTACTGGAAGGCGCTTACGCGAGTGCAGAGAAACAACAACCATCGCTTAGCGTGACGCCAGCCAAGACGTATCCCGGCGATGTGATTTTGGTGCGCAGCAAACAGCCTCAAACGGTCACGCTCTTTTCGCGAACATACCGTTTGCAGTCCTCTTCTAACGAGTATGCCCGATTTATCCCGATTCCATTTGACGTGAAGCCGGGAGACTACAAGCTGCAATCAGCAGACAAAAAGCTGTCTGTTGCCGTGACGGTTCAACCGAAAAAGTTCGAAGTGGACAAGCTGACGGTAAGCAAGCAAATGAATGCCATGCGTCAGGATACGGCCCGCATCGATGCCGATCAGAAAAAAATCAACGCCGCTCGCGCAAGCTCACGGGCGACTCCGTACTTTACCGAACCATTTATCGTACCGACGAAAGGAACGTTGACAACCCCGTTTGGCTACCAGCGCGTGGTCAACGGAGTGCCTGCCAATCGCCATGCAGCGATTGACTTGGCGAACAAAACAGGAACGCCGATCTGGGCGAGCAACAACGGCAAGGTCGTTTTGGCAGACTCGCTTTATTTGACAGGCAACACGATCATTATTGATCACGGTCTAAACGTGTTTTCCATCTACGCACATATGTCGAAGCTGTCCGTCAAGGCCGGGCAGGAAGTGAAACAGGGTCAGGTGATTGGGCAAATGGGCACGACGGGTTTTTCTACAGGCCCTCACCTTCATTACGGCATGTTGATTGGCAATACGTACGTAAATCCGCAGCCGTTTTTTGATGCATCACCTTTCCTCTGGAAGTAATTGGAGGTGTTTTTTATGAGAGGTACCCATGTGCCAAGCAAAGTCTTGAACAATATGGTCCATTTCTTGGCACCGTATGAACAGGCAGTAGAGGAATTGAAGCTCAAACTGAAAGGAATCAAGTACGGCTTTTTGAAAAGCGGCCGCTATTCTCCGATTGAATTTGTGGTGGGGCGAGTCAAAAAAGTGGACAGTCTCATCAAAAAGGCGAACGAGAAGGGAATCGATTTTCAGCAAGCCAACTGGCAAGAGGAAGTCGGCAAGGAAGTTCAGGATATCGCGGGCTTGCGCGTAGTTTGCCGCTATGTCGATGACGTCAGAGAAGTACAGCAGTTGTTGTATGAGCGGGAAGATATCGTCATTCACGACATCAAGGACTACATCGCTAACCCGAAAGATTCCGGTTACCGCAGTATCCATATGATTGTTTCTTATACCGTATATCACGGGAGCGAAAAGCGTACCCTTTTTTGTGAAATCCAAATTCGTACACTCGGCATGAACTTCTGGGCGACAAACGAGCACGAGCTGCGCTACAAATACGACGGAAATATTCCGAAGGATGTGCTGCAACAGCTGCATGAAGCGTCTGTCATCACCCATCAGCTCGATGTGTTGATGAACAACCTGCGCCAGGAGATTTTGACTCCGGCGGAAGTGGATTCGACGCTTGAAGAAAAGCTGGAAGAAATTTTTTCGCTCTACGTCAAACAAGATTTGGAGTCTGCCGCAGCTTTGTACCGCGAGCACGTCAGCGGCTTCGAGGAAGCTTTTGCGGACAATCCGAAGTTCAAAATGATTCACGATTTGCTCGGCAAGCGGTTGAAATAACGGCCAAAGCCGAGCTTCATACAGTCAAATAGTCAAAAGCCATACGTTAACACCCGACAAGCAAGGAAAGGATTTAGACTAACATGCGCTTTCTACTCACGTACCTTCTCGTTGTGGTCACGGTGATGGTCAATCTCGACGTGCCTGTGGCTTTTGCTGAGGGAGCGCCTGCGATTGCACCAGACCAACTGTTTGGCGAATCGGCCATCCTCATCGATGCGACAACGGGACAAGTCCTGTTTGAAAAGAACCCTCATGTCAGGCTATACCCTGCCAGCATAACGAAAATCGCTACCGGCATTTACGCCATCGAAAAAGGAAATCCGGATGATACCGTCACGGTTTCCAAAAAAGCCAGATTTGAAGAAGGAACGCGGGTTTACCTGGGAGAAGGCGAGCAAGTTTCGCTGCGCAAGCTGGAATACGGCTTGCTGATGCACTCGGGAAATGACGCTGCGACCGCGATCGCGGAGCATATGAGCGGCACTACCGAGCAGTTCGCCCAGGAACTGAACGCTTACTTGGCTGAAAAAGTGGGCGTGACAGAAACTCATTTTGCCAACGCACACGGCTTGCACGACCCGAACCATTACACGACAGCCGCCGACATGGCCAAAATCGCCCAGTACGCGATGAAAAATCCGATTTTCCGGCAAATCGTCGGCACAAACCGCCTGCCATGGGACGGGAAGGAATGGAAATCGGAGCTGATCAATCACAACAAGCTGCTGCGCGATTATCCCGGGGCAACCGGGATCAAGAATGGTTTTACCGATCAGGCGATGCATACATTGGTTGGCTCTGCCAAACGCGGCGATACGGAGATGATCGCTGTCACGATGAAAGCGGCTTCAAGCAACTATGCGTACAAAGACGTAGTCAAGCTGCTTGATTTCGGGTTGAACGGCTATGAGACGAAGCAAATTGCCGCCAAAGGAGAGCGTTACACAGAGGTGTCGTCACCGGGCAGTGACAGCCAAGTGACTTACTCGGCAAAGGATGATTTGTATGCGACTGTTCCAAAAGGCACGGAGCCGCTCGTCCAGCTCGCTTCAGACGGACAGCTCTCCGTCACGGCCGGGGCACTTGCGGTTTCCTACCCGCTAGAGCGCCACGATCCACCTGTGCAACCGAAACCGACAGTAATCGCTTCGGCGTTAGCATTGGACGACAGTCCTCCCGTGGCGCGGTACAGCGTGCTGATCGCCTGGCTGGGGATGAATTTGTTCTTGATCGGCTGTGCCATCGCCCGCTCGCGCAAAGCGCGTCGAGTCCGGCAGCGCGATTGGCAGCGCCGCGTAAATTGACAAAAGGGAATGCAAGGCAGGCAATCAAAAGCAGGGCGACGGACAACGCTTCCATCGTCCTGCTTTTTTGCATGCGGATTTGGATAGAACGCGCGGGGATAGCAGCCGTGTCCTATTGTTGCCGGGAAACGTACAATATGGGTAAAGCCTTACATTTCTGTCGATGGGGGGAACTGCCGATGGACGCTACACACGATGTACAAGGTCTTTTGTCCGTCATTATCCCGACCCATGACCAGGCCAGGAATGTAGAGCGCTTGGTTCACGCTGTAAAGCAAGTGACTCCTGGCGCGGAAATGATCATCGTCTGCGCAGGGTTGCAGCCCCATGCGGACGATATCTCTGTATCTTACGTGTGGGGAGCGAAAGTGATTGCGGCCGAGAGCAATGCCAGCAGCAGCGAATGCCGGGCGATTGGCGCCAAGCACGCCACAGGAAGCGTTCTGCTTTTTCTGGACGAGCGAAACGGCTTGTCACAGGCTTGTTATAAAAAGTGGATCGCAAAAGTCCAGCAAGGCTATGACGTCGTCATGTGCGCAGACGACTTTGGACAGGCAAAAACGAAGCCGGGCTCTGTCCGCTACGCCTTTTCCTTCCTGAATCAGTTGCTCGGTCATCGGCAGTTCGGTTCGGCTTCGTTGGAAAAGGCTCCGTTCATACTGAACCGCAAGGCGTTGGAGACGATCGACTTTCGAGCCTTGTGCATTCCGGCCGTGGCGCTTGTGAAAGCCGTCAAAAAAGGTCTTGCCATCACCTGTGAGCCAATCGAGCGCTCCGCACGAAAGCGATTGCCGCCAAGTCAGGCTTTAGCCAAACCAAAATCAGTCTTATTCGAGGAACATGCGCGAGCGATTCACATGCTCCTCCAAGATAAAAATGAGCGCGGAGCCATGCCGGATGGGGAACGGCACCGGATTTTGGCGCAAGAAACAGGACTTTTGCATCTGCGTTCTGTGTTCTACCAGGAATCAGACGACAAGGAGGCCGATGGATGGGGTGCCAAACGGAAAGAAAGGACCAAGAGAATCCGCAAGAGAGCGCAAAGACACAAAAGGCGTCCGCATTAGCCATGTGGAAAAATGGGAGAATCAGGGCAGACTAAGCATTATCGTCGGAGTCGAACAGGATGAAAAAACGGTGCTCAAGGTGCTCAAACAGGCTGAGAAGCTCTGCCCCTTGGAAATCGTCGTCGTCGTGCACGGCAGTCAAGATCGCTCGCTGGAACAGGTGCTTTCCTACTCTGGCAGCGCCTTGCGCATCTTCGTCTATCCTTTTGCGCTCGGGGAAGATGTGTGGCGTACAGTGGGAGCGCGCGAAGCGACGGGCGACGTGTGGCTGTTTCTTGCGGCGGAGCAAATCGTCGCCGCCCACGAGCTTCAGCCGTTTGTCCGTTCCTGCTATCGCGGCGGTGATATTGCTGTACGGCACGCCGCCTGTTCACCTGTAAGGGTGAAGGAAGAACAGTACCCGGTGCAGTTAGCCAAACAATTCCTCAATAGCTTGCTCAATCGCAGTGAGCTTGGCGGTGCGTCGATGAACGATCTTCCTTTTGCCATCACGCGGGAAGCTGCTTCCTCGATCGGTGCCCACTATTTTCTCGTCCCAGCCGTAGCACAAGCGATCGCTTTGCAAAAAGAACTGCGCGTGACATCTATCCGCACGAGGATTGAGCGGCTTTCAGGCAAGGAGCAGCGAATCACGCCGGAACGCGATGCGCAAAGCAAGTTGACAGACTTGGGAGATCACCTGGAGGCCATCTCCTTTTTACAGCAACCAGACGAATGACATACACGGTTCAAATAAGCGATGCTGCCATAGTATCGCTCTCTATTTTTCATTTTGCATCGTTCGGTTTTTGTAGTACGATAGTCAGGTAGGAAATTTTTTGTAAGAGAAGGAGCAAGCGATTATGAGTATACATATTGGAGCGAAGCAAGGACAAATCGCAGAAACGATTTTGCTGCCTGGCGATCCGTTGCGCGCCAAATACATTGCGGAAACTTTCCTGGAAGGCGCCGAGTGCTACAATGAAGTGCGCGGCATGCTCGGATTCACAGGTACATACAAAGGCAAACGCGTCTCCGTCCAAGGAACAGGCATGGGCGTTCCGTCTATCTCGATTTACGTGAATGAACTGATGGAGTCCTACGGCGTGCAAAACTTGATTCGCGTCGGAACGTGCGGAGCGATCCAGGAAGACATCAAAGTGCGCGACGTCATCATCGCGATGAGCGCTTCTTCTGATTCGCAAGTAAACCGCTTGCTGTTCAACCAGATTGATTTTGCTCCGACAGCGAGCTTTGAACTTTTGCACAAAGCTTACCAAGTAGCATCTGAGCGCAATCTGTCAGTCAAAGTCGGCAATATTTTCACCAGCGACAGCTTTTACCGCGAAAATTTTGACCTGTACAAAAAACTGGCGACTTACCAGGTGCTTGCCGTCGAAATGGAGTCTTCCGCACTCTACACATTGGCCGCCAAGCACAAGCGCAACGCCTTGTCCATCTTGACCGTAAGCGACCACATTTTGACCGGAGAAGAGACTTCGGCAGATGAGCGCCAAACGACGTTCAACGAAATGATCGAAGTGGCGCTGGACGCAGCTTTAACGAAATAAACAAGCAAGAAACGAATGCGAAGACTGACAACCCGCTGGCAACTACCTGACAGTGGGTTGCTTCATTCTGTAGCGATACCAAATGGATTTGCTAGGAGGAATGACGTGTGAGAGAGCATTATCCTGATTTTTTTGAGAGCGCATTTGCAGCAGGATTTCGTACGGAACAGGACGGCTATGAATACCGCCTTTTCCGCCAAGACATCGGCCAGCTCCAGATTCAAACAGGAAAAATCGTCGCCAATGACCCGCTAGTCATGTTTGAGACGGAACCATTTACGGAAACATTCCCGACAGGCAGCTTCCCGGTTCAGCTCGCGATTGCACAAGTACAGCATTTGGGTGAAGCGAAGTCGCCAGAGGAAGAATTGGAACCGGATGAGCGCGTCGCTTTGGCCCGGATTGTGTTTGCAGATAAGCCGGTAGTGAGTTGGAAAATGGCGGTCTGGGAAAACTCGGACGTCTCTCAGCTCGCACCTCATGAGTTTTTTGGCTACGGCGTTGACGCAGGCACAGGCTGCTTTATGGACGAAGTGGCATGCAAACAACTGGAGAGCAAAATGGAGCAGGACGATACATATTTCGAAACATTGATGGAGGAAATGGATCAGACGTACAAACACACGCGAAACTGGCTGGTGAAAGACATGGGGGATGGCGCAAACATTGCCATGTTTTCGTCCGGCTGGGGCGATGGCAGCTACGCAAGCTATATCGGTTACGATGCAGATGGGAAAATCGTTCGCTTGTTGACGGATTTTTACGTGGTAGGCTGGATGGAGTCTCCAGAAGAAGAGTAGCGATTGGCTGAGGGGATCGACAAGAGGTAGTGGAGCAAGGAAGAGAAGAGAGAGGATGGCGTAGCCTCGATTCACGCCAAACAGAGTGCCGCTTTTGCTGGGCACTCTTTGTTTTTATTTTCGTTTGCCTGGTTTTTTCTCCAAGTAGTGGGCCAGGTTATTTAGCGTATCTTCGTAGGATCTTTTTTTGGAAGAGGTGGTGGCTGCCGTCGATTTTGTTTTTACTTTTGTCATGTCGGGACCTCCAGGTGAGTGTGGTTGTTTTTTAGTCATAGTGATCTTAATTATACTATAATTTAATTTACAATAAATGTAAATATATAATTTTAAAAATATTTCATTATTTTTCGTGTGAGTGAATTTTTGTGGTGTTGTCTGAGGGACATGTCTTAGAGCGTGGTGGTTTATGGTTTACGGTTCATAGATATAAAGCTTTAGCTTTTACAGATCCAGAGCTGCTGAAGCTATTGTGAAAGCTTGCTTGGATTTGTTGTCATGGATGAATCTTATTGAGCCAGCGGAAAATCGGCAATGCCGGGCATTTACGTCTATTAGCTATTTGATGTGAGACTTTGACGGATGATGCATTTTGTCGAATGAAAACACTTTGGATCATGCCGGTTATTTGTGGCGGCTGTATGGCAAATGGCTGGTTATGCACGGTTGGCCTGATTTGAGTTTGTTGTTGGTGCTGGTTGGTCATTTTCGGCTGGGATAGGTGGTTCTTCACTACTGTTTTGCTTGATATTATTTTGAGTCCGATAATATATATTATGTAAACTGATAAAAAGAGCAGAAATCGTTGAGACTGTTGTCTGTTAACGTAAACATTACTCCATTGGTACAAGAGTTTAAAAGCAACATCTGTACATTAAAGCAAAAGTGGTTGCATCATTTGTGCAACCACTTGAACTTGAAAAGAAGGAAATCTCTAATAGTTTAATGGATTGGATTCAAGCACTGAACGCATTTTTTCCTGTTTGATCTTCGTATAAATTTTATTAGTACTGGGGTCTTTATGGCCAAGAAGTTCAGAAATAGCCAGTAGATCTGCATTTCCTTCGTTATATAGAATGGTTGCGCATGTATGTCTTAATTAGTGCCGTTTAAGTTCATTCTTATTAAACTCAGTTCATGAAATAGCATTTTCATGAACTGAGTTTCAATCATATTATAACTTTTATTTTTTGATCGTGCTTAGCATAATTAAATTTTTGGATGATTCTTTTCATTAATTATGCCTCTTATACGTATTCTTTCCTTTGCTCACCAATTTCCCCTAATGGTTTTGTTACCGATTGACCAAAACCCCCGCTACGCTCTGGGAATCCCGGATGACAGACAATAGTGTTTGTATAACCTACCCCTCCCTGTAAACATACTATTCGATGCAGACTTGAATAATAATGATATTGTTAGGTAAACAGGTAGACCCAGCACTCTCATGAACAACCATATAAGAGAGCGAACACCGTAGAAGTGTTCGCCCAAAGAGTCGTTGTGTATAAGTGTCCAATTTATAGTAGTATTTCAAACGGCGGCAGGCCTGAACGAGAAAATAAAGTTATAGACTGCCGCTGTATTGTTGATCTAACGTTTCCTGTTTGTTGTATGGTTTATGAAAATTTCATTTCACTACCTAAACCTGGGCAAGCTTATCCGGGTTACGTACAGCATAGATTCGCGTAAGCTTTCCGTGTCGGAGTTGGATGAATACTGCAGCCACGGTTTCGCTCCCCAAACGGATTATGATGCTGGTCTCCCCGTTCAGAGGGACAACCTCGAAACGGAAATCTCCCTGGGAATAGGACCTTAACTTCTGGATTCCGGCGAATAGAACTCGAGCCACAAGCTCGGGTGTTTTCACCGGATGCCTGAACGCTTTTGCTTTCCCGCCTCCGTCGGCGACGAACATGACGTCTTCGGCCAACAGCGACATTAGATGATCAACGTTCCCTTGCTCCAGAGAGATGAGGAATCGGCTAACCCATTCCAATTCGATTACTTCGGCCGCAACCTGCTCATCCTCGGCGATGCCCATTTTGTTTCTTGCCCGGCTTAACAGCTTGCGGCAGTTCGCCTCTTGCTTGCCGAGCAGTTCCGCAATTTCAGGGTAGTCGAAGCCTAGCGCCTCACGTAGGACAAAGACCGTCCGCTCTGTCGGCGTCAGCCGCTCGAGCAGTACAAGCATCGCGTATGACAGCAGATCCCGGCGGATGACTGTCGTCTCGAGCGATTCCGCCTCCTGCGTCCGAACCGGTTCGGGGAGCCATGGACCGATGTACAACTCCCTCTTCTTCCGTGCCGATTTCTGCAGATTGAGGCAACGATTGGTTACCATTTTGCACAAATAAGCCTTAGGCTCATCTAGACGTTCGGGATGTACTTGGCACGCCTTGACAAACACGTCCTGCACCGCATCTTCCGCATCTGCTGCGGAACCTGTCAATTGGTATGCCAGAGTGAACATAAGCGCTCTATACTGAACGAACAATTCCTCCATCCATCATCTCACTCATTTCGGCTGTTGATTGTGGTATCTATTTGCTAGCGTAGCATGCTGCCTTTGTCCCACGCCAGTTTTCTGATTTTCCACCCCAGTTTTCCCGTTATGAACATATTAAGCCCCCACTTTCTTCCCCATACAAACCCGCGATCTTCTCCTAAGCCGATACAGAAGAAATCGATTATCGAGCTAGGGGATTTGTGAACCGGGGCAGGGCGGCCCTCCAGATCGGCCATTACGATTTTCCCCAGTTTATCTGCCTGCAGCGCACCTTCTCCGGCTCTCATCAGATCCGCCTTACCATTACTCGGATCAACGATTCTTGCACAGTCTCCGATGCTGTACACGCCTTGCGCTCCTTGGACGCGGTAACATTCATCCACCAGCACTTGACCATCCGAAGTAAGCGGCAATCCCATGCTTTGAAGGGCGGGATTCGGAATCAAACCAATTGTCCAGATACATAGACCAACGGGCAGACGGTCGCCATTGCTGAGCTGCACCGCATCTTCTTCCGCCTTTGTCACTTTACGATTGTAAAGAACTTTTACGCCGCAATTGCTGAGAGCCTGATCCAATTTTATCCCGACTTTTTCGGGCCCTTCCATGAACAATCGTTTTTGTCCACTCAACAAATAAACAGAGATATTTGAGGGGTTCAGCCCTAGTGACGATGCTTCTCTCCGCATCTCAAGCGCCAGCTCGGCAGATGTCTCAACGCCGCTGATGCCCGCGCCCGCAACCGCGATCGACATCAATCTCTTTCGTTCCTCAGGATTCATCTCACTAACTGCCTTCCGCAAGTTAGCATGCCAGCGTTCCCGGATGGCCGCCGCAGCTAGCGGATCGGTCAAGGCGATGCCGCCCCGATCAGGTTCCGGTCTCCGAACGATGCTCCCGACCGCCACGACCAGAATATCATATGGCATGAGAGCATGATTACCATGCGTATCTTCATATTGAATCTGTTTTGCCCCGCTGTCCACGGACGTAACCTTGCCTTGAACGAATTCGACACCTTCTGAGAACGAATAATGTGTCCATGGAACCATAATGTCTTCCTGGCCAACAGCCGGCCGGAACAACAGCATTTTGCGCATATGACCGGATTGCTTGTCGATCAGAACAAACCGAAGACGACGTCCGTTCACCATTCCATGTGTTTCTTCCTTTATCGCTTTAAGCGAATGAAGACCTACATGGCCTCCTCCAATGATTACGCAAGTTAAGTCGTTCATCTTTCCTCAGCTCCTTAACGTTTTGCACATATAACAACGTAAGGCTCTGACTTGTGACATCGAATACGTAAGAATGGGCCGTGCTTGGCCGGAATTGGGGAACAGGAACAATAATGACCGTTGTGGAAGTCAAACATCCGGCATTAGTCGCTTCGTCATTAATGTAATTGGAAGATAAAAGAGGTATTCAGGAACAAAAAGATGACAAGTAAGTCATCTCTTCAATCAAAGCTTCATGTTAGGATTACGCTTCTTCAAATAGCCGCTCTCCCCGATGCAGCCGTACGGCTATTTGGGCCATATGCGGCTGTTCGCGCGGGGTTGGTGCATGGGCAGCCAAATAGCGGGTTGCTGCCAGAAGCATCGTTTCACCAGCGCGAGTGGCAAAAGCGTCGCTACGCATCGCCCAGCGGTCATATTCGGCTACTGCCGCTTCGTACATTTGAAACGAATGAAATTCGGCGTCTTCGCGTAAAAGCGCATGACCCAAAGTGTTAAGCAAGGCGTCGGGATTGCCGCCAGCGTGCAGGTAGCCGGCTGTCCAGCGCGCCGCTTCTTTCACCTGCTGGCGTTGATCCAAAATTTCCAGCAGCCGCTCTGGACAAGTAGTGTCGACGGCTGGTACGGCCGAGCCATCTGGGCGGCGTGCCGCAGGGATATTCAAAAAACGATCCAAATAAATTCTGATTAGCCCGTGGTAGATGGCGCGGATGAGCAATGGATGGCTTGAGCGGCGCAAACGTTCGTGCACGGCGTGGGCATAGGTAAACGTATGCAAAACGGAGAGCCAATCCCCGAAGTCATTCTGGGTATGGAAGCCAACAATCCGCTCCGCCGCGGCCAAAGCAACCAGTTGGGCCAACTGGGCCGGATGTGCGCCGGATTTCAAAAGCTCTGTCACAAGATTCACCGTTTCAAGAGGTTCGTCGCTTAACAACTGCTTCACCATTTTTTGCTCGTCTTCTGCGGAAATATTTGTATAAGGCGCGGCCAGAGGAAGACTATCCAACTGGGCGAACACTTCCTTCAGTGGAGCGACTAGATTCACTGGCGATTGCCATTGATGAAGTTCTTCGCTCCGCGTCGGATTGGCGAGAAGCCGAACCAGTGAGGTCAGTGTCTGCTCGGTATGCTCTTCGCCAATAAGGTCAATCGCTTCAAAGGCTTTATTATGGAAATCGAATGTATGCCCGCCATCCAAATAAAAGTGATCAGTCACCGCGATCAACATCATTTCCGATATCTGCTCCAGGGAAGCCCCTTGGCGGATCGCTGTGAGCAACACTCTTTCAGCTCCTTGTGTGTCGCGAACCTCGATACAGTTGCGGTACCATTCCGTCAGCCGCTCGAACGGAACGTCAGACTCCGGCAGCGGCTTGAGCAGATGCCGCGCCGCGGCACCGGAGCTGTTGCGAGCCACATGAAGCAGTCCTTGATAGAGTGCGAGGATCGTCCCTGCCTTATCTAGCTTTGGCAGCACATTGGCCATCGCGGTCAGGATGGTAAGCCCCGAATCCCATCCTCTTCCATAGACGGTACCGAAATGGATGCCGACCTGCATGATTTTCGCTGCTGGAACGCCGGCTTCCACCAATCCGACGACAGCTTTGGCAATCACCAGCCCCAGATTTTGCTCCAGACCTTCTTGCAACCGAAGTATATGTTTCTCAATGCTGTTCGCCTGTTTAGGGTGCGGATTTACCCACACTACTCCATTCTCAATTTTGACTGCATAGGATGGAACATCGTCCGCCCACGGGTCCAATGTTCCGCCGCTACAGACGTCAAAGCGCGCATGATGCCAATGGCAGGTAAGGATCCCGTCGCACAGGCTGCCCATATGCAGGGGAAATCCCAAGTGCGGACAGCGATTGTCTACCGCGTAAACCTGCTGCTCATGATAAAACACGGCGATCCCGCCGTGGATTAACTTGTGGCCCTTTTCTTGAATCGACGCCAGTGTACCTGCGTTGATCCAGGGCTGGCTTTGGGGTTGTTGCATGTTGAGCCCTCCTTAATATTCTGTATTTTCGAATAAATTTATCACTGACCTTTAAATTTGTCAACATTTTAATCTGTAATGTATAGTAAACTCATTGCAAATCCATCTCATGTAAAAAGAAGCAGACGCCTTTAGGCAAGCTGCTTCTTTCGTAGCGGAAGTCAATCTCACGTTGTCCCAAATGGATAGTGTTGGGAGCATATCTCATACGATTTGACTCCTTTTTCTCACCTAGACTGCTGTTTTGCAGGACTGTTCATATGATTTCTCATGAATATAAATACCAGACTCAATAGTAACGATAAAAATCCCACTAATACGACGTATTGGGTACCTAATTCGGAAATAAATAATCCACCTGCCGCTGTACCAATTGTTGTTCCTAAATTCACGGATGATAAAAATAAACCATTAGCGAAGTCAGGTGCTTCTGGAGCTGCAGACATAATCCAATATTGATTTATATTCGCCCCTATTCCAGCCAATATTCCCCAAATCAGCGTAATGAAAGCCATAGGTACGGTAAACTGTCCAAGTAGAAGTAAAACAATGTAAACGGCTCCCAACGCAAAAGGAAACGATACGACAGATTTGATCGCAGCTTGAGAAAGTAACTTCCCTGCTATAATGTTTCCAATGATGTTCGCTCCTCCGAATATGACTAACATGACGCTGATTACATTCCCGGAGGTATTCGTAACGGCTTTCAGATACTCGGCAAGATAGCTGTACACCCCAAATACTGCGGAATTTAGTAAAATGACAGCTACAATGGAAAGCCAGGTAATTGATTTTTTCAATACCGATAATTGAGCGCCGTAAGAAAGTCTTTCTTGAACAGGCATGGAAGGGAAAAATACGAATATCGCGATAAAGACGATAGCGTTTACGATTGCGAAAAAGGACATGGATACTTGAAACGAAACGGCACTGGCCAGAAAACTTGCGATGGGTACACCAAGTACCATGCCTGCAGATACTCCAATAAAAACTTTTGAAACAACTTTTGGCGCTTCTTCCTTGCGCACGGAGCTGGCGGCCATTGTAAAAGCTGCTGAAAAATAGATGGGGTGAAAAATAGCGGGAATCACTCGCGCAATGATTGCAATAGCAAAGTTCGTTGTAAATATAGCGACAATGTTACCCAGCACGAAAATACCAAGGACGAGCAACATGGCCGTCTTGCGATTTACCCCCGAAAATAACAACGGCATAGTTGGACCAGAGATGGATACAGCAAGTGCGAAGAGACTCACCAGCCACCCGGCCTTAGATATACTGATATGAAAGTGATCAGCCATGTAAGGTAATATTCCTATAACTCCCATTTCGGTATTGATGATGCCGAAAGCCCCTATGGCTAAGATGAAAATGAATAAATGATTTCGTTTAGCCAAAAAAACACCGCCTATCTTCATTGCTTGGAAGCTCTTAACAAAAGGTGGGTTAACCTGCAAAGTGGCTAACCCATTTTTCCTAGGGAACATGTATTTCGGATCATGAAAGACTACAAAGTAGATATATCCATTACGAATCGGTAGCGCACATCACTGCGCAAAACACGCTCATAAGCTTCTTCTATTTGTTCAGCGCGAATGATCTCGATTTTTGGTTCAATGCCATGTTCTGCGGCGAAGTCGAGCATCTCTTGTGTCTCGCGAATGCCACCGACAAGCGAACCGGCAATGCTGCGACGGCCCATGATTAAGGAAAACACATGATACTTATCAAGCTCGGCAGGCGCACCAACATTGACAAGGGTTCCATCTACGCGAAGCAACGACAAGTATGCATCGACAGGAAGGTTTGCAGAAACGGTATTTAATATGAGGTCAAAATGACCAGCCAATTCAGCGAACGTGGCGGGATCGTTGGTGGCAAAATACTGGTCTGCACCCAATTCCAGGGCCTCGTCCTTTTTATTCATCGACCGACTCAAAACCGTTACATCTGCACCAAGGGCATGCGCAAATTGAATGGCCAGGTGGCCAAGTCCCCCCATTCCGACAATCGCAACCTTCTTGCCCGGGCCAGCGTTCCAGTGCTTCAAGGGAGAATACGTGGTGATACCTGCACATAAAAGCGGCGCCGCCACATCCAAATTCAAAGCAGTAGGAATATGGACAACGAACCCTTCCTTTACAACGATTTTTTGGCTGTATCCTCCGTATGTTGGATTACCATCGTAGTCTAGTTGGTTATACGTGTTGATAACGCCTTTCGTACAATATTGCTCCTCTCCGCTGAGACAATATTCGCATTCTCCGCAAGAGTCAACAAAGCAGCCAACGCCAACGCGATCACCGACAGAAAATTTCGTAACTTCCGATCCGATTGCTGTTACAACTCCGGCGATTTCGTGACCCGGAACCATGGGGAAGATTCCATTCGCCCATTCGCCGTAAGCGCTGTGAATATCGGAGTGACATACGCCGCTAAACTTAATATCGATTAGCACATCATTCGGGCGAAGATGTCTTCTTTCGATAACAATCTTCTCAAACGGTGCTTTTGCACTTGGGACACTTAGAACATGAGTTTTGCACATATATTTTTCGCTCCTCTGCATTTCTGGTCAGTGTTGGATTACATAAACAAAACAAGTTGTTTAATCAACTCATGTCTATTATTATAGATGTCAGGGAAGCACATTCAATGGTTAAAATCACGGAATTTGTTGATATTCCAACACAGCGATCGAAAATGTTGATTATCTAAGAAAGTTGGTTAAAATACGGTGGCAAAAGTAGATCGGAGAGTTCTTAAAACACAGGAAGCGATGAAAAAGGCAGTCATTGAACTGATGGCTGAAAAAAACTTCGATGAAATTACGATTCAGGATATTGCCGACCGGGCAAACATAAACCGAGGGACCATTTACCTCCACTATCGGGATAAATTTGATTTATTAGACAAACTCATAGAGGCGCACATGAATGAGCTGGGCGATATGGGCGAATGGGCTTGCAAGCTGGATTGGAGCAATGGCCTTTTACCTTTCTTCGAGTATTTTGAGAAAAACTATGTGTTTTTTGCGACGATGTTAGCAAGTAAAGGGGCGCCCTCTTTCCGCATACGGCTTTTTGATTTGATTATCGAAGGATTTAAAGGTGAGATTGACACAGAAAGCAGGAGAAATCCGGATTTTAGTGAAGATGTTGTCTTGCAATACGCCGGGAACGCTTATGTAGGTGTAATAGAATGGTGGATAAAAAATGGAATGCCTTACCCTCCCAAAGCCATGGCTAAAAAAGTGGGAGCACTGTTAGAGAGAACGCTATAATTGTGAACGCCCTAACGTGCTCCTGCATTCAACGCATCGGAAAATAAAAAGGTACTCAGAGGCGTACTTATGCGCACCTGAATACCTTTTTTTAAGTCAACTACACTATTTCAATATACCCTTCCGTCCCATTCACGCGAATGCGGCGTGCTGATGATCCGGTAATCGAGCTTGTTTGTGCGTACGGCTTCGTGCAGTTCTGCAAACGTAAGGTAGTACATATCTTCTGTTTCACGAATCACGCCAGCTTGTACGAGCTGTTCGGCTTCTTTCAGCAAAGCCTGTTTATACACAAAATAGCGCCTGACTATGCCGTATTTTGGATATTCCCGATAGCCGATAAACTGGCGGAGCAGGTCGATCATGCGCTTTGTTTCGCCCGCTTTTTGTTCACCATCCGGCAATTGCTTCAATCGCTCCAGTGATTGTCCAGGCTCAGCTCTCGCTTACAGTTGGTTGGTTCAAGCTCCGTTTTGCTCATCAGCCGAAGGGCCGTAAAAACCAGGCACCGGAACGTCGAGCAGTCGCAAGTAAACCCCGAGCTGGGCACGATGATGGACCATATGACTCAAGCCGAAAGTGCGAAGCGCGATCGCCCGCGGTTGACAGAAGATGATATGATCGCCGTGGCTCAACGTCCACTCTTCGCTGAGCCATTTCTCGTCGCATTCGTCCAGCAGCTTTTCCAGCTTGCCGATGTTCCCGTCGAACTCCTCCAGAAATTCCTCTCGTCGTTGCAAAGCCTCCCGCTGCAGCGGTACCGTCGCAAGGTCAAACTGCGGGTATTGCAAAATCGCCAGTTGCCAGTTCAGCAAGTTGACCAGGTGTGTAGCAAGTCCGCCCAAAGTCATCGATTTCTCGTGCGGCTTCCAGTCCAGATGTTCCTCGGGCAAGCGCTCCAAAATACGGCGCGTAGCAGTCAGCTCGCGCATAGCGTCGCCAAAGATCAGTTGTTTTGTCATATATTCATCTCCTCCCTGTTTGGCAAGCATACTACAAAGTTGGACAAGTGGGAATCATTTAGGAACAGGGCTTGCTTCTCCCTGCTCCTTTTTGTTTTACACACTACCTCAAATATTTACCTGTGATCGACTGCTCCGCTTCGACGATTTGCTCCGGTGTGCCCTCAAACACTACCTGGCCGCCCTTGCTGCCGCCGTCCGGCCCCATATCGATAATCCAGTCCGCCTGGCTGATCACGTCGAGGTTATGTTCAATGACAATCACCGTATTTCCGGTGTCCACGAGCCGATTCATGATCGCAAGAAGATGGCCGATGTCCGACATATGCAAACCTGTCGTCGGCTCGTCCATGACGTAAATGCTCCCCTTCTTGTGCAGCTCGCTTGCCAGCTTGATGCGCTGGCATTCCCCGCCTGATAGCGTGCTGAGCGGCTGTCCCAGTGTGATGTAGTTCAGACCTACATCGCTCATCGCCTGCAGCTTGCGCACGACTTCTTTTAGCTCGAAAAACTCCAGCGCCTGCTCTACCGTCATCTCCAGCACTTCTGCGATGGACTTGCCGTTCAGCTTGTAGGCGAGCACCTCTTCCTTGAACCGTTTCCCGCCGCACACTTCGCATGGCAGCTTCACACTGTCGAGGAAGGCGAGGTCGGTGTACACAACGCCCAGCCCTTGGCAGTTCTCGCAAGCTCCTTTGGAGTTGAAGCTGAACAAGCTTTGATTGACTTTGTTCGCGGAAGCAAACGCCTTGCGCACATCGTCCATAATCCCTGTGTAGGTCGCAGGATTCGAGCGCGTGGATACGCCTATCGCCGATTGGTCGATGACGATGGCATCTGGATGCTGGCTGAGGAAAATTTCGTTAATCAAGGTGCTTTTGCCTGATCCGGCCACGCCTGTCACGACGGTCAGCACTCCGGTCGGAATATCGACACTCACATTTTGCAAATTGTGCAGCGTAGCGTCCTTGATGGACAGTTTGCCAGACGGCTGTCTGCAATCGCTTTTCAACTGGAGGGGGCGTTTCATATGGGTGCCTGTCAGTGTACCGGAGGCAAGCAGTCCCTGATAGCTTCCTTCATATATAATCGTACCGCCGCGGCTTCCGGCGTGAGGCCCGACGTCGACGATATGATCCGCCACTTTGATCACATCGGGATCGTGCTCGACGACAATGACGGTGTTGCCCTTGTCGCGCAGCTTTTGCAGCAATCCGTTCAGGCGGTGTACATCCCGCGGGTGCAAGCCGACGCTCGGCTCGTCGAAAATGTACGTGACATCCACCAGACTGCCGCTCAGATGCTTCACCATTTTAACCCGTTGCGACTCGCCGCCGGACAACGTGTCCGTCTCGCGGTCCAGCGTCAAATAGTCCAGTCCGATATCCACCAGATGCTGCAACCGCTCCGTCAGCGACTTGACGAGCGGCGCAACGGCGGGATCGTCGATTTCGCGAATGGCGAGGATGAGCTGTCCAACTTCCATGGCGGACATTTCCGCGATGTTGCGTCCGTTGATCCGACAATTGAGCGTGGCTTGACTGAGTCTCGCGCCTTTGCAACTCGGGCATGGACCTTCGGAGATGTACGGTGCCACCGCTTTTTGCGTGCGTTCGGACTTCGTCTTCACGTCCTGCTTGATGTACTTGTTGGTGAACTTCTCGATGACGCCTTCGACCGTAATGTTCGTCAGCTTCCCGGCGAAGTCCATCTTCACTTTCCTCGCTTTGCCGTACAGCAGCAGCTCCAGTTCTTCTTCCGTGTAATCGCAGAGCTTTTTGTCCGGATCAAACGAGCCTGACTGCAAGACCAACGTCCAATCCCAGCTGTCTACTTTATAGTCCGGCAGCATGATAGCCCCTTCGTTCAACGACTTGGACATGTCGATGGCCTTGCTCATGTCTACGCCCAATTTGCGGCCGATCCCGTTGCACTCCGGACACATGCCTTGCGGGTCGTTAAACGAAAACAGGTGCGCTTGTCCCACGTACGGCTGCCCCGCTCGCGAGAAAAGCAGACGGAGAATCGGCGAAATATCGGTAATCGTGCCCATCGTGGAATGGGAACCCCCGCCCAGCCGCTTCTGGTCGACAATCACGGCCATGCTCAAGTTCTCGATCGCGTCCGCATCTGGTTGGGGATAGCGCGGCAAGAAATTGCGCACGAACATGCTGAAGTTCTCATTCAGCAGTCGTGTCGATTCTGCGGCGATCGTATCGAAGACGATGGATGACTTGCCGGAGCCGGATACTCCGGTGAAGATTGTAATTTTCCGCTTGGGAATGCGCAAGGATACGTTTTTCAGATTGTTTTCTCGCGCACCCGAGATGACGATATACTCCTGATTTGCTTCGCTCATGCGCAACACCCTCCCGATCGTTTCATTTTTGCTCATCTTCTCATTGTACCATTTCTTGGGTGTGTATAGTCGAGCAAGACGCGTTTGTCTTGTTGTTTTTCTCGCCGGGAAGATCGGTCATGTGCCTGGCTCGGACAAAGCTGCTTTTCCTGTGCACAGAAAAAACGACCCTGGAAAAAGGGTCGTCCATGTTTTGCCGCTTACTTTTCCAACTCGCCATCGTCATCCGTTACCGCAAAATTGTAGTTGATCGAGCGGGTAAATGGCTCGCCGTCTTCATTGATGCCCGTTACGTCAAAAGACAGATTGTACACGCCAGGCTTCGTTGGGACGGTAAAATTGCCTGTCAGCTCATCGCCTTTGATCGCGAACTTCACCTGATCGAGCACGCTGGCCTTTTCGCCGTTGAGCGAACGCGTCACATTTGCTTTTTGCAGCAAGGAAGGATCAATTTCGCTATCCCCCAGCTCCACGGAAATTTTCGCTTTGTCGCCCTGCTCGAATACTTTTTTGCTCGCTTTTACCTTCGCCTGCTCGCCGCCTTCAATCGAAGCGACCATGAAGAAGGCATCGTCCTCTCCTTCGACCTCAAGTGTCCACTCGCCCGCTTCAGGCTCAGCGATTTCAATGAAATGATGAACAGCTTCGGCGAAAATGAGAGGCTCGTCCTCCGATTCGCTCTGATCGCGCAAGTCCGCTTCGTACTCTTCGCCGGACGGGCTGATCAATGTCACCTTTGTCGCTTGCGAAGAAGTGATGGTGTCGAGATTCAGCTTTTCAATCCCGCTCTCCAGGAAAAACGTTTCTGTAGCGGTGTCCTCTACTTCGCCCCCGCGCAAAATGAAGGAGCTTTCTTCTTCTGCGGAAGCTTTTGCTTTCGTTTTGCTGATTTTGTTCGGCTGTTCCCGCAGCGTTGCCGATGCTTTTTTCAATTTGGGCTCGACCAGATTCCATGTTTGCGAAGCCTTCGCGATTTGACCGTGGGAAATGTCCTTCGTAAAGCTTTTGATCCCGTAAGGCAAACCGAGAGCAGAGTCTACAGAAACGGCGCCGTCGTCTTCACCGGGCAAAACGGCATGGGCAAACCACGTAGCGCTAAACCAGCCGTCGTCGCCTGTTCCGGCAGCCATATAAGTGGTCGTGGAGCGATTTTCGCTGCGGTTGTCGGTTTGGGAGCGGAAATTCGCCATGTATGACGTTTGCAAGGAGTACACGGCGTCGTCTTTTTTGCCGAGAATATCCGCGAGCCACCCTGCCCAGTTGCTGTAGGCCAGGTCTGCCAATTCTGAACCTTTGTTCGGCGTAGACAGCTGATGGACCACGTTTACATACGGATGTGCCCCGTAGTGGACGAGCGCGGTCTGCGTATCGATGCCGCCTTTGGAATGCGCAATGATGTTGATTTTCGAGACGCCGTAATGATCCGCCACCTTTTTGATCACTTCGGCGAGCTTGGCCCCGTTTGTCCACATGTTTCCGCCAGTGCCGTCTGCGTCTTTCAATTGGACAAAAGCGGTACGATACCCGGCGTTATACGCGGCATCGTAAAACCCGTCTGTCGTGTACCAGGTGTTGTAAGTCGAGTGCAAGCCTTGCACAAAAAGAATCACGGGTTTGTTATTCGACGCGTTGGGAGGGACAGCACCCGTGTACCAGTCGCCAAAATGGCCGTTCGGATTGTCGTCATGCAGCACAGGAGCCGGAGCTGCTGCGCTTGCGACAGTTGGGCAGACCAGTGCCGTCGTTAACGTAGCGGCTGCCAGCATTCGGGACAAAGCTTTGCGGTTCTTCATCATAACACCAACCTTAACATAGAATTTATTTGTGCCATTCCCCTTTGCTAGAAAGAGGAATGGATTGCCACCGTTTTTTCTTCCTTCAGGACATTTTGAATGATTTCGAGAATCGAACTTGTTTGGTGGTGAATGAAAAAATGGCCACCAGACACCGGGAAAAACTGGCACGCTCCCTGGCAGTAGTCGCGCCACGCCCAAATATCTTCGAGTGCAATCGTATCCTCCGTACCGTACAGCACGGTCATGTTGACAGGCACCTGGCGAGGAAGATCGGGATTCATTTCGTATGTCTGCACCGCTTGAAAATCGGCACGCAGGATCGGTAAAAACAGCTCCAGCAGCTCTTGATTTTCCAAGACGTCGTCAGGAGTGCCGCCGAGCTTGCGCAGCGCTTCGACAAACTCGTCATGCGGCAGGTGGTACGTCTTGGCAAGTTTGCCATACGCATGCGGTGCGCGAGAGGCGGACAGAAACAAGTGCTGTGGCAACAGTGCGCCCTTTTGCATCAGCTTGCGGGTCAGTTCAAATGCGACCAGTCCGCCCATGCTGTGGCCAAAAAAGGCAAACGGCGTCTCAGCCAGTGCGGGCGTGATCCGGTCGCATACATCCTCCAGCAGCTCATAAAAGCTGGTTGGCAGGAACACGTCCCGGTTCGGCTGGGGAATGTGTGGGCGCACCTCGAATGCGTCGATTTCCAAAAAGGTCGGCGGAAGTCTCGACTTCCAGCTGTAGTAGATGCCGGGAAGTCCGCCTGCGTACGGAAAGCAAAACAGCTTCATTTCTTTCCTCCCATCTTTGCTGATTGATCGATTGATAGTTTGGCAGATGGAAAACAGGGTCAGATGAGACTTGCGCTGCTTTCCGGCGCCGACAAGGCGGGAGCAGGTCTGTCCTTTCTTTGCTGTACTTCATACATGCTGGCGTACAAGCCGTTTTGCGCCAGCAATTCCGCATGCCGTCCCTGTTCCATCACTTTTCCTTCGTGCAGCACGTAAATCATGTCCGCATGCTCGATGGTCGACAGGCGATGAGCGATGACCAGGACGGTTTTTTCCTGCATGAGAGCCGCCAACGCTCGCTGCACCCAGAACTCCGATTCCGTATCCAAAGCAGAGGTTGCTTCATCCAGTAAAAGAATCGGCGCATTTTTCAGGATCGCTCTGGCAATCGCGATGCGTTGGCGCTGTCCTCCCGACAGCTTGGCCCCTCGCTCGCCTGTGCGGGTCTGATAGCCGTCCGGCAGTTCCATGATGAAATCGTGAGCGTAGGCGGCTTTGCTCGCTCTTATCACCTCTTCTTCCGTGGCGTCGAGGCAACCGTAGCGAATGTTTTCTTCGATGGTTCCCTCGAACAAAAAGGCGTCCTGCGGCACGTAGGAAATCAGGCTCCGCATCTCCGCGATCGAATATTGGCCGATCGGTTTGCCCAGCAAGGAAAGCGAGCCGGCAGAAGGCGGGTAATAGCCTAACAACAGCTTCATCACCGTGCTTTTTCCGCCTCCGCTCGTCCCTACCAGCGCAGCCATTTGACCTCGCCCGACTTGCAGCGACACACCTTGGAGCACCTTTGTATCGGCGGTGTAGCCAAAGTCGACCTGCTCCATTGTCAGCATGCTGTCGTATATCCGGGTTGCGGTAGGGGTGGAAGCTGGTTCGTACCGTTTCGGTTCGAGCGGTTCCTGGAGAAAGCCGACAATCCGCGAAGCGCCTGCCAGCGAGCCTTGCAATGTCGTGATGACCTGCCCAAGCTGCAAAAAAGCCAGTGTCACCAGCATTTGCTGCTGAACCATCGCGACCAGCACACCGAGTCCGATCATTTGTTTGGCGACCATCATGATGCCAAACACAAGCATTCCCCCGAAGCTGACAAACTGGATGAAAAAGTTGGTTCCTTCCAACAGCGCGTGTTTATGTCCTTGCTTGATCGCGGACAAGGTCACTTGTTCATTGGCTTCCGTGTAGCGTGCCGTCACAACCTTCTGTAAATGAAACATCTTGATGACGGGCAAGCCTGCCAAAAAATCGCTCAGCCGTTCTGTGCCCGTTCCAAGCTGCTGCTGCATTTGGTCGCCAATGCGCCGCACCGACTTGGCAAACTGCGCATTCACGTAAAGGGTCAGCGTGCTCACGAGCAAAAGAACCGTGGCAATTTTCCCATCCAAAGCAAACATCCCGACGATCGAACCAATCAGCGACAACATAATGATGCACAGCGTTTTCAACTGTTCGGCATACGCCCGCTCCATCAGCTGGACGTCGTTGCCCAGCCGCGACATCGTATCGCCCGAATGATGCTGCTCATAGTAGGCGAAAGGCAAGCGGCTCAATCGCTGAAAAACAAGCAGCCGGATATTGGCAACCACCTCGCGGACGCAGCGCCGATATATGTAGCTGAAAAAAGGCGACAGCAGACTGAACAAAAGAAACATCGCAGCCATCGTCACGATCGCTCTGGTGAGCAGTGCCGGGTCTTTCGAGCTCGCAAAGTCTGTCAAATCCTTAAACACAAATGGCAAAGCGACCAAAACAGCGGCTTGACCGATTCCATCACCGAGTAGCCCCAAAAAATACGCGCGCTTTTTCGCTTTCATCAGCGACAGCAGTTGCAGCAGCTCCTGCGTTAACTTCTGGATGAACACAACCCTATACCCCCTCTGCTGCCAGCGCTCTTTGTTCATCTGTAGCAAACTGTTTTTGATACAAGCGGGTGTACACGCCGCCTTGGGCAAGCAATTCGTAGTGCGTGCCTCTTTCGACGATTTGCCCTTGCTCCAGGACAAGCACTTCATCCGCATCTTTGATCGTGGAGAGACGATGGGCAATGACCAGTACCGTCCGATTGCGCATTACATTTTCCAGCGCCTCCTGAACGAGTGCCTCAGACTCCGTATCGAGGGCTGACGTCGGTTCATCCAGCAGCAAAATCGGTGCATCCTTCAAAAGCGCGCGGGCAATGGCAATGCGCTGTTTTTGCCCGCCGGAGAGACGGGAGCCTCGTTCCCCGACTTTTGTTTCATAGCCCTGGGGCAGCTCCAGGATGAAATCATGCGCATTGGCCGCTTTCGCCGCTGCGATAATCTCGTCTCGCGTCGCATGCACCCGGCCGTACGAGATATTTTCCGCAATCGATACCGGGAAGAGCGTCGTATCCTGCGAAACCAGCGACAAATAATGGCGCATCTCCGCGGTATTCCAGTCGTTCAGGGAGTGTCCGAACACTCTCATGCACCCGTTGCCTGGCTCGATGCGGTAAAACCCGCACAGCAATTTCAGGATGGTGCTCTTGCCGCTGCCGCTCGCTCCGACCAAGGCAACGGTTTTGTTTGGCGGCAACACAAAGCTTACATTTTCGAGTATCTTCGTTTTTTCGTAGGCAAACGAGACGTTCTCAAACTCGACCGGAACGGCTGCTGGATCAATCGGAATAGCTGTCCGGCCATTTTCCTCCACAGGCTGCAAAAAAATGTCTTGCAGGCGCTTGGCTGCCCCGGAAGTCTCCTGGACTTGGGCAAACAGCACAGGGGCGAGTGACAGCGGCTCGATAATAAAGTGAAGCAAATAGCTGAAAATGACCAGGCTGCCCAAGCTCAGCTCCCCGGTCTGAATCAAGTAGCCACCGTAGGCGACAAAAAACAGGATCGGCGCAGAAAACAGCAAAATTCCGGGAGCGGTCATCCAGGCGCGCTTTTTCTCAGCCAGTATGCCGTTTTTCAGCACCTGCTTCATGCCCGCTGCGTATTTGCGGTACATCACGTCTTCCAGTTGAAAAGCTTTCACCATGTGAATCCCGGACAAAGTGTCCTGGGCAACGGTATTGGCTTGCCCCAAATGCTCCTGCATGCGCTCGGCATACGTTTGCAAAGGTCTGCTCATTCTCCCTGTAATCACGATAGCAATGGGCAGAATCGCGACGCTGAAAATGATCAGCTTCCAATTGATCGACAGCAGCAAGGTCAGTGCCCCGGCAAACACAACCGGCAAATAGAACAGTTGGAAAAAGTGCTGCTGCAAAAAGCTTTGCAAGATTTGCGCATCGCTCGTCAAGCGAGAAACGAGATCGCCCGAATGATATTGATCCATCGTGGACATCGGGACTTTTTCGAGATGCGCCGCCATTTTGTTTTTCAAATCCCGCATGGCTCTGGCGCTAAACCGCGCGGCTGAGTATGTAATAAAATACTTCGCAAGAAAACCGACGATGGTGAGACAAAAAATGATCAGGGCGATATGGAGCAGCTTGTCAAAGTCGTTTGTATGTTCGACCATGCGCTGAATCAGGACCCCCATCAAAATGTCTGCCACCGCGACGAGCAGTGAAGCAAGGATGCAGATGACTACCCAATTTCGGTACGGCTTGACAAACGACAATACCCAGCCGAATACGGCGTTTTTCCTTTTCCTTGTCTGTGGATCTTGCTTGGTAACAATCATGTGCGGCTCCTCTCCAAGGATGTTAGGGATGGACTCCCCTCGGAACAGCTTTCTCCCAAGGGGAATCCCTTACACATTTGCCGTCTTATTTCAGGATGAACAGTTCTTGCAGGATGTTTTGCAAAATCGAAGCATTTTGCGACGCGTAATCGCCTGCCAGCATGCGCGAGTGGATTCCGTGCCCGCTGTACGTCAGCAGTCGTTGCGTTGCATTTGCCCAGGCTGATTCGTTCCACTTGGCTGCCACCGGAGCTTCCTCGTCTGCTTCCAGCTCGGATTGGATGAGGTGGATCGCGGCAGTCGTCATTCCGGTATTGACCAGATTGTTATGGAACATCACATAGCTGACCGTTTTGCGAACGAAGCTTTGCTTGACAAACTCATTGGCGGCGTACAGCTGGAAGTCTTCTTGCGTCATGTTGAACATCTCGGTGTTTTCGCCAATCTCGGCGAATAGCTGGGCAATGTCGTTTTCTGTTTCCGCGACAGTCCGCTCAATCGCCTTGTCTTTCCAGTACGAGTCGAACAAGATGATGTCGGTGACGCCATAGCCCCGCTCCTCCAGTTCTTTCGCCACTTCAAAAGCCAGATTGCCTCCCGAGGAGTAGCCCATGAGCGTGTACGGACCGCTTGGATCAATTGCGGTGATCGCCGCGATATACTGCTCCATCCGGTTGTCATCCTGGATGAAATCAAAGCTGTACAAAGAGACGCCTTGAATTTCCGCCGCAAGCTTCTGGTAGTACACGCTTTGGGCGCCGATCGGCGTGAAGCAAAATACGTTTCGCGCCGTCTCCTGATTTAACAAAATGGCTGTGCCGTATCTGCTCTCAAAGCGCTTATGCGTGATGAAATCGGCCACCTTTTCGATCGTCGGATACTGGAAGATGAGATTCAGCGGCAGCTCGATTTGCATGTACTCATACACTTTGGCAATCAGCAGCGTAGCTTTTAAGGAATGTCCTCCGAGTTCAAAGAACTGGTCGGTGATGCCGATTGGCTCTACTCCCAAAACTTCTTGCCAGATGGCTGCCAGTTGCTGTTCGGTCGCATTTCTCGGCGCTACGTATTCGCGCACGGTCGCATCGGACTGTTGCGGCTTCGGCAAAGCTTTGCGATCCACTTTTCCATTGGCGGAAAGCGGCAGCTGATCCAGCTCGACGAAATAGCTCGGAATCATGTAAGCAGGCAGCTCTTTGGCCAGATGGCTTCTCAAGCCGGATACGGATATGGCTGTTGCTGCGACAAAGTAGGCGCAAAGATAGGAACCAGCCGTAGCGTCATCGTCTCGCGCAACGACCACCGCTTGATCGATGCCCTGGTAAGCGAGTACGGCGCTCTCGATCTCGCCGATCTCGATGCGATACCCTCTCACCTTGACCTGTTCGTCAGCGCGGCCGATGTACTCGATCGTGCCATCCGTCCGCCATTTCACCAAGTCGCCTGTTTTGTACATGCGTTCGCCTGGTCGGAACGGATTTGCGACAAACTTCTCTGCGGTCAGCTCCGGTTTGTTCAGATAGCCTCTGGCAAGCCCGGCTCCGCCGATGCACAGCTCACCGGCCACGCCAATCGGCTGCAAGTGATGCTGCTCATCTACAATGTAGACTTGGACGTTCGCAAGCGGTCGGCCAATCGTGATCGCTTGCCCCGCTTCAATCGAGCGCGAGATGGTGGTGACGACGCTGTTTTCCGTCGGGCCGTACTCGTTGTTGATCTCGATTGCCGGATGCTTTTCTTTTGTTTTTTGCACAAGCTGTACAGGCAGCTTCTCGCCGCCCAGCGTGACGCAACGCAACTGATTGAAGTCGGTTGTCGTCGAGCAATCGAGAATGGCCTGGAACAGACTCGGTACGCCGTAGTAATGGGTGACTTCCGTTGCGGCCATCAGTTTTTTCAGCGCGACCGGGTCTTTGGCAGCTGCTTCTTGCGGCAACACGCACGTTGCCCCTCCGAGCAGCGGAGCGAACAAGCTGGCTACAAAACCGTCGAAGGCAAAGGAGAACACTTGCAACGCCTTGTCATTCGGCCCGAACCCGTATTCGTCTCTTCTCCACTGCAAGCAGTTCGCGATTCCTTGATGCGGGATCATGACACCCTTCGGCTTGCCGGTCGTACCGGATGTATAGATGACGTAGGCAAGGTCAGTCGGTTGGTTGACAGCTGGCAGGTTGGAGCCGCTCAGTCCGGCATCCAGTTCAGCGTTCAGATCAAGGCACTCCGGCAGCTCGCTTGACACCTGGGCCAACAGCGGCAACAGATGCGCCTGGCTGAGCAGCAGGGCTGCGTTGCTATCTTCGAGCAGGTACTGAATGCGCTCCTGCGGATAGCCGGGATCGACGGGAACATAAGCGCCGCCTGCCTTCAAAATACCGAGAATACCGATCACCATTTCCGGTGAGCGCTCCGCCATGATCGCTACCAGACGGTCCGGTCCGACTCCTTTTGCGCGCAGGACCCTTGCCAGTCTGTTTGCTCGCTCGTTCAGTTCGCTGTACGTCAGCGATTGCTCGCTAAAGAGAAGCGCTGCCTGATCCGGGGTTTTGTCGACCTGCTCTTCGAATAGCTGGTGCAGCGTTTTGTCCAGGGGATAGCTGACGGCTGTATCGTTGAACCCGGCCAAAATCTGCTGTTTTTCTTCTGGCAAAAGCATGTCGATCTCGCTCAGGCGAATGTGCGGATTTTGCACGATGCTCGCTGCAATCGCCAGGAAGTGGCGGCTGAACCGTTCCATCGTTTCCCGCGTAAACAAGCTTGTGCTGTACTCCACGCCAATCGTCATTTCTTCCCGCTCTTCCGTAGCGCTGAAAGTCAAGTCGAACTTGGCGTGCTGGCCTGTTTCGTCCGTCATAAACGGCGCAAGCGTGCATTCAGGCAGCGTCATGACCTCTTCCGTGCTGTTTTGGAACGTAAACACGGTGTCAAACAGCGGATTTCGGCTCAAATCGCGCGCGATCGCGAGCTTTTCCACCAGTTCTTCAAACGGGTAATCCTGATGGCCGTACGCATCCAGCGCATTTTGCTTGACTTCTTGCAAAAACTCGCTAAAAGTCTTTTCGCGCTGCGGTTTGTTTCGCATCGCCAACGTGTTCACGAACATGCCGACGATCGGTTCGAGATCGGCATGGGATCTGCCTGTAATCGGCGTGCCGACGATGATGTCCTCCTGCCCGGCATACTTGGCGAGCAGCACGTTGTACGCGGCGAGCAGAACCATGTACAAAGTCGTTCCCGTCGCCTGCGCCAACTGGTGCAAGCCTTCCGTGAGCGCTTTGCCCGCGCCGATCGTGTACTGATCCCCGGCAAAGCTTTGGGTGCTGGGGCGGGTGAAATCGGTCGGCAAGTTCAGCACAGGAATGTCATCGGCAAACGTTTGCAACCAGTACGCTTCCTGCTTGTGGAAGGCAGCCGACTGGGAAAACTCTTGTTGCCACACAGCAAAGTCCTTGTACTGGATACGCAGCTCCGGCAAAACGTCACCCTGGTACAGCTGCACCCACTCTGCCAAAAGAATGCCGGAGGATACGCCATCGGAAATGCTGTGATGCATGTCGGTAAAGAGCACGTAACGATCCTCGCCGATTTTCAGCAGCGACACGCGGATGAGTGGTGCGACCTCCAGATCGAACGGCTGCACGAGAGAAGAAACGAGTTCGCGCGCCTCCTGTTCTGTGACTTCCGAATAGGCAAGCGCAAACGGAACGTCCTCGTGAATGTTTTGCACAGGCTCTCCGTTGACGACGGCAAACGAAGTGCGCAGGCTTTCATGTCGCGCAATCAAGCGCTGGAACGCCGCTTCCACCCGTGTTCGCTCCAGCTTGCCTTCGATCAGCATGGTCGACGGCATGTTGTAGCTGATGCCGACTCCCTCAAATTGATCGAGGATGTACATGCGCTTTTGTGCCGAGGAAACCGGATAGTACGCTTGCTTTTGCACAGGCTCGATCGAGAAGACATTCCCTTTGGCTGTCTCTTCGATGAACGCCGCCAGTTCCTGAATCGTCGGTTTTTCGAACAAGATGCGCAGCGGGATGTCGACCTGGTATTCGTTGTGCATGCTGGAAATGACACGCATGGCACGCAAGGAGTGACCGCCGAGCGCGAAAAAGTCGTCCAGCGCACCCACTTGCGGAACATTCAGCACCTGCTCCCATACTTGGGCCAATCGGGCTTCCCAGACGGAGCGCGGCGCTACATACTCGGTCGTTCTCAGCATGGTGACATCCGGCGCTGGCAAGGAACGTCTGTCTACTTTGCCATTGGCAGTCAGCGGCAGCGCATCCAAGGTGACGAAATACGCTGGAATCATCGCTTGCGGCAGTTCCTTCAGCAAATTCGCCCGCAATTCTGCGGTGTCAAGCTTGTGGTCCGCCACGACGTATGCGCACAATTCCTTTTCCTGCCCGTGATCTTCTCTTGCGACCACGACTGCTTCCGTAATTCCGTCCAGCTTGCGCAGCTGTGTCTCGATTTCCCCTAGCTCGATGCGGACACCCCTGATTTTTACCTGGTGGTCATTGCGTCCCAGGAACTCGACATTGCCATCTGCGCGCCACTTCGCCAGATCACCTGTACGGTACAATCGTTCACCTGGAGCGAACGGATTCGGCACAAACTTTTCTTGCGTCAGCTCAGGTCTGTTCAAATAACCGCGGGCAACCCCTGCTCCGCCGATGCACAATTCGCCCACGACGCCGACAGGCTGCAAGTTCAAATGCGCATCGACCACGTACATCGTCATGTTCGGAAGCGGTTTGCCGATCGGCACCGTTCCCGAGCGGATGGCGGTGACGTCTGTTTCTTCGTAGTAGCTGGTGTCAATGCACGCCTCTGTCACGCCGTAGCTGTTGATAATGCGCATTTTCTGGCCGAAGCGCGCGAGCAACGTTTTGAAGTCTTCCGCCGGGCAGCTGTCTGCTCCGAGAATCAGCAGCTTCATTTGACTCATATCCAGTTCGTTTTCGTAAACGTAGTGCATCAACGGCATGATCAAGGCGGGTGTCGCTTCGAAAATGGTAATTTCGTGACGCCTGATGATCTCGTACAGCGAAGCTGGGTCCATTTTGACCTCATTCGGGCAGATGACCAGTTGCCCGCCTGTCAGCAGCGCCCTGGCAAAATCGCCCGTCGAGACGTCAAAGGCGAAGCTCGCCATTTGCAGCAAACGGACCGGGAAGCTGTCCAGGTGATATTCGTCTTTCCAGGCAAACGCGACATTGGCATAGCTGCGGTGCTCGATGACGACCCCTTTTGGCTTGCCCGTCGTACCGGATGTGTAGATGATGTAAGCGGCGTTCTCCGGCTGCGCAACGTGCTCCAGATTGCCCGTCTCCTCCTGATCCACTGTCTCTGTATCCAGATAAAAGGTTTCATAAGGGAAGGCAACTTGACTGTTCATTTTTTGCAAGGTGAGCAGCAGCTTCGCCTCGCTGTCTTCGAGCATGAACGCTTGACGCTCCAGCGGGTAGTCCGGATCAATCGGGACGAATGTTCCGCCTGCTTTCAACACGGCCAGCATGCCGATGACCATGTAGAGCGAGCGGTCTACGAGGATGCCGACGGTGCTCTCCGGCTTGACGCCTTTTCGCCGCAGGACGCGGGCGAGCTGGTTTGCTTTTGCATTCAACTCCTGATAGGTCAGCTGTTCATTGCCGAACAGAACGGCAATCTCGTTCGGTGTTTTTTCCACTTGCTCCTCGAACAGCTTCTGGAACGTTTTGTCCGTCGGATAGGCCGTTTTGGTTGCGAGGAAGCTGTGCAGCATGTGCTCCGTCTCTGCTTTGGACAACACGCTGATCCGGGCGAGCTCGATGTCGGGATCGGCTGTGATTGTTTGCAAAAGCTGAACGTAATGGGCGGCCAGTCGATCAACCGTTTCTTTTGCAAACAGCTTCGTGCAATAGCTGAATTGAACAAGAAGTCCATCCTGTTTTTCCATCGCATCCAGGGAAAGGTCGAATTTGGCGATGTGGCCGTTCACCGGATAAGGCGACACTTTCAGATCCGCTACTTCTCCTTCGGCTGATTCGGCAAGCCCCAGGCTGAACATCGTATCAAACAGCGGGTTTCTGCTCAGATCGCGCCGCACTTGCAGCTTCTCGACCAGATGCTCGAACGGATAGTCTTGATGCTCGAAGGCATGGAGCGCATTTTGCTTCACGTCTTCCAAAAAGGCGCGGAAGCTCAGGCTGCCAGCGGCCGTATTTTTCAAAGCGAGCGTGTTGACGAACATCCCGACAATGCGCTCGACATCTGCGTGCGAGCGGCCTGCGATCGGTGTGCCGACGACGATTTCTTCCTGTCCGGCGTACTTGGAGAGCAACACATGGTAGGCAGCCAGCAGCACCATGAACAAGGTCGTGCCAGTCTCGGCAGCGAGCTTGCGCAGTTGTTCCAGCAGGTGATGTCCGGTGCCAAGCGCGACCGTGTCACCGTCAAAGCTCTGCACAGAAGGTCTTGGATAGTCATGGGGCAGATTCAGCAAAGGAATCTCCCCGGCAAACGTCCGGGTCCAAAAATCCTCCTGTTTTTGGAAGCGATCCGACTGAGACAGCTTGGTCTGCCACACAGCAAAGTCTTTGTACTGGATGCGCAGGTCGGAAAGCTGTTTTCCTGCATACAAGCTGGCAATTTCCTCGACGATGACCGCAAGCGATACGCCATCGGAAATAATGTGGTGCATATCCATGAAGAACAAGTGCCGCTCTGCGCCAAGCTTGATCAGATTCACTCTGAACAACGGGGCTATCTCCAGATCAAACGGCTGGATTAGCTCCTGGATGAGCGATTCGCTCTGATCTTCTGTCGCCTCCAAAAGGCGGACAGGCAGCTCGACATCCACATGGACTCGTTGCAGCGGTTCCCCGTTTACCGAATGGAACGAGGTGCGCAAAGATTCATGCCGTCTAACCAGGCTCTGGATGGCAGCAGCAAAGCGGTCATAATCGAGCTTGCCTTCCAGCACCAGCACACTCGGCACGTTGTAGCTGATCCCGCTTCCTTCGAACTGATGCAGGATGTACATTCGCTTTTGGGCAAACGACACGGGATAAAACGCGGCAGGCTCGACTGGCTGGATCGTCTCGAACTGCTCGAATGCGCTCTCGGCAATATGCGCAGCCAACTCATGGATCGTCGGAGTGGCAAACAGTGCTTTTAACGGCAGCTCCACCTGGAATGTCTTATGGACTTGCGTGATGACGTTCATCGCCTTCAAGGAATGACCGCCGATTTCAAAGAAGTTGTCGTGAATGCCGATTGCCGGAATGCCCAAAACTTCTTGCCAAATCTGTTGCAGCTTCGCTTCGGTATCATTTTGCGCAGCGACAAAGGCGCTTCCTGTCGTCCGCTCGCCGGATGGCTGCGGCAATGCCCGGCGGTCAACCTTTCCGTTCGCGGTCAACGGCAGCTTTTCCATTTGCACATAGTAGGCAGGGACCATGTAGCCAGGCAACTGTTTGGACATCGCTTCTCGCAGCTCGGCGGCGTCGACGGCCTGTTCTGGCACAAAGTAAGCGCAGAGAGCTTTTTGCCCGTTCGCCTCCTCGATCACGGCCACGACTGCTTCTTTTACTTGTGCCTGCTGGGACAAGACCGTCTCGATTTCCCCAAGCTCGATCCGGTATCCCCTGATTTTGACCTGCTGGTCGATTCGGCCCAAATACTCAATCGTCCCATCCGGCAGCCATCTCGCCAAATCTCCGGTGCGATACATCGTTTCGCCAGGCGCAAACGGATTGGGCACAAACTTTTCGGCGGTTAATTCCGGGTTGTTCACATAGCCTCTTGCGACACCGTCACCACCGACGCACAGTTCACCCGGCACGCCGATCGGCTGGGGCTGATTGTTGCCGTCGACGATATATGCGGTGGAGTTTGCAATCGGCTTGCCAATCGGAATCTGCTCTTCAAAATGCTGTTCAATCAAATAGCACGTCGAGAAGGTCGTGTTTTCGGTCGGGCCGTATCCGTTCCAGATTTCCAGGTCAGGAAGGGCACTTTTTACTCGGTTGATGTGCTTCGGCGACAACGCTTCGCCACCGACGATCAAGGCGCGCAAGCTGTCAAACATCGCCGGATTGTCTTGCGAAAGCTGGTTGAAGAGCGGCGAGGTCAGCCACATGGTCGTAATCTGATTCGTCCGCAGGAAGCTGCCCAGCTTTTCGGCATCCAGCAAGACGTCCTTGCTCACCAAATACAGGCTGGCCCCGTGCAGCAACGCGCCGAAAATCTCAAATGTCATGGCGTCGAAGCCAATCGCGCCGGTTTGAATCATCCGGTCGCTCTCGCGCACTTGCACGTAATTCGTATGCGTAACCAAGCGGGTGACGTTGCGATGCTCGACCATGACTCCTTTTGGCTTGCCTGTAGAGCCTGAGGTGTACATCACATAAGCCAGGTCACTCGCACCGTTGACAATCGCCGGATTGCCGCAATCTTCCCGGTGCAGGCTCTCCTCTTCCAAAACGATTGGCGTCAGCCCTTCGCCGACGAGCGGCAGCAAGTGCTTTTGCACGAGGACAACTTTCACGCCGCCATCTTCCAGCATGTAAGCCAGGCGTTCGGACGGATGCTCCGGGTCCAGGCCCAGGTAGGCGCCGCCCGCTTTGAGAATCCCCATGATGCCTGTAATCATTTCCAGCGAACGATCTGCGAGCAGACCGACGATGCTCTCTTTCCCGACTCCGTTTTGACGAAGGACATGGGCGAGCTGGTTCGCTTTTTCGTTCAGCTCCCGATACGTCAGCATCTGTCCGTCCATCACGACCGCTGCATGCTCCGGAGTTTTTGCTGCCTGCTGCTCGAACAGCTCCTGAATCGTCAGATCGCGCGGATACGCGGCAAACGTGTTGTTGAAATCAACGGTCACAATTCGGCGCTCTTCCTCGCTGAGCAGGCTGATCTCGCGCAAGGCAGTTGCTTGGTCGGCAACGACTTGGCGCAGCACTTGCAGGAAGTGACCCGCCATTCTTTCGATTGATTCTCGCTGGAACAATTTGGTCGAGTAGACGAGCGCAAAATGAATGCCTGTCTCGTCCTCGTGCGCTTCCAGCGTGAGATCGAATTTGGCGTTGCCTGCTTGTGCCGGATATGCCTCCAGTTTCAGCCCATCCAGCTCGTAAGCTTTTTGGTCCAGGTTTTGCAAAATAAACATGGTGTCAAACAGCGGATTGCGGCTGAGATCCCGCTGGATGTCCAGCTTTTCGACCAGTGCTTCGAACGGATAATCTTGATGGGCGTATGCTTGCAGCGTATTTTGCTTGACCTCTTCCAAAAATGCCTGGAAGTGTTTCGTCTCGACCGGATAGTTGCGCAAAGCGAGCGTGTTGACAAACATCCCCAGAACGTTCTCGATATCGGCGTGCGATCTGCCCGCAATCGGTGTGCCGACGACGATGTCTTCCTGTCCGCTGTACTTGGCAAGCAGCACATTGTAAGCCGCCAGCAATACCATGAACAACGTCGATTGGCTCTCCTGAGCGAGCTTGTGAAGATCGTCCAGCAATGCTTTGTCTGCCTGGAACGAAACGCAATCTCCTTCAAAGCTCTGTGTCAGCGGACGAGAAAAATCGGCTGGCAAGTTAAGCACCGGAATGTCGCCAGAAAACGCGTTCAGCCAGTAGTTTTCATGCTCGGTATAGACGTCGCTCTGGAACAGTTCAGACTGCCAGACGGCGAAATCTTTGTAATGGACGGAAAGCGCAGGCAGTTCTTCGCCTCGATACAGCTTCGAGAACTCTTCCATAATGATTCCGGCCGAGACGCCATCCGAGATGATGTGATGCATATCCAGCAGGAACAGATGCCGTTTCGCTGCCAGCTTGAAAAGTCCGACCCGCAATAGCGGAGCTTTTGTCAGATCAAATGCTTGCACGAACGACTCGACGGTTGGCTCCACTTGCGCTTCCGTCACTTCCGCGTACTGCACATTCAGCTCGACATGCTCGTGTACGCGCTGGACAGGCTCGCCATTTACCGTATGGAAGGATGTGCGCAGCGATTCGTGCCGCTCGACCAATCCGTGGATGGCGGCTTCAAAACGCTTCCGCTCCAGATCGCCTTCGATATACAACGCGCTCGGCATGTTATAAACCGTGCCTGTGTCCGCAAACTGGCGCAGGACATACATCCGCTTTTGCGCGGAAGAAACAGGATAATACTCTTGCAACGGTGCAGGCTCGATCGGCACATACGTCTCTTTTCCGCTCGTGGCGACATACTGGGCCAACGCCTTGATCGTAGGCTGCGCGAACAGCACTTTCAGCGGAAGCTCAACCTGATACTCGCGGTGCACCTGTGCAGCGACAGCCATCGCTTTCAAGGAATGTCCGCCGATCTGGAAAAAGTTGTCGAGAATGCCGATGCCGCTAACCCCGAGCACGCGTTCCCAAATCTCTGCCAGCTTGCTTTCCACCGCATTTGTCGGCGCGACATATTGCGCTTCGGTTACGGGCTTGCCTTCTGGCTTCGGCAAGGCTTTCTTGTCGACTTTGCCGTTTGGCGTAAGCGGAAGCTGATCGAGCTGCACAAAATGCGCAGGAATCATGTACGACGGGAGTCGCTTCGACAGATGCGACCACAGCTTCGTGACATCAAGCTGTTCGTCGGCGGTAAAATACGCTGCCAGAGCCGACTGGCCAAGCTGATCCTCATAGACGACCACAACAGCCGCTGTCAGCTTTTCCGCAGCCAGCAGAGCCGACTCGATCTCGCCGATTTCAATTCGGTAGCCTCGGACTTTGACCTGTTCGTCGATGCGCCCAATGTATTCAATCGTTCCGTCCGGGAGCCACTTGCCAAGATCGCCCGTCTTGTACATGCGCTCGCCTGCCGCAAACGGATGGGAAACGAACTTCTCTTCCGTGAGCGCTGGCTTGTTCCAATAGCCTCGTGCCAAGCCGCGGCCGCCGATGCAAATCTCCCCGACCACGCCGATTGGCTGTAGCTGGTGATATTGGTTCACGATGTACAGGCTGGTGTTGGCAATCGGCCGCCCGATGGTGATGGCAGCATCCGGACCCGCAAGGCGCTGCCAGGTGGCGACGACACTGCTTTCTGTCGGGCCGTACTCGTTGACGATGACCAGATCGGGATTCAGCTGCTTGCATTTTTCAACAAGCTGCGCCGTAATTTTTTCTCCGCCGAGTGTGACGGTTTGCAGCGGACGGATATCCGCTGGCGTGCTGCATTCCAGAATGGCCTGGAACAAGCTCGGCACGCCTGTCATCAAGGTGCAGCGCGAAGCGGCGATGAGCTTTTTCAAAGAGACTGGGTCCTTGGCTTCTTCATCCTCCGCCAGTACGACAGTTGCCCCGGAAAGCACAGGCGTAAAGAAGGACAGAACGAAAGCGTCAAAGGCAAAGGACAGAGACAGCAAGCTTCTGTCGCCAACCTTCATTTGGTACTCCGCTTTCTTCCACAGCACGTTGTTGACGATGCCCCGGTGCTCGACCATGACCCCTTTTGGCTTGCCAGTCGTACCCGATGTGTAGATGATGTAAGCCAGATCGGAAGCGGTATTGATCGGCTGCAAATTCGAGCGGTGCACACCATAGTTGCTCTCGTCGTCGAGATACAGGCATTCCGCGGTCACGCTGGAACCAAGCTTCGCTCCCAGATGCTTTTGCGTCAGCACCAGGCGGGCTTGGCAATCCGTCAGCATGTAGGCGACACGCTCCTCCGGATATTCCGGGTCGATCGGCACGTAAGCTCCGCCTGCTTTCAAGATGGCGAGGATGCCGACGACCATCTCCACAGAGCGGTTCGCCATAATCCCTACAGGTTGGTCAGGCTGTACTCCCCGCTCCCGCAGCGTAGCGGCAAGCTGGTTGGCTCGCTCATTCAGCTCCTGATAGGACAGGGGCTGCCCGCTGATTTCCACGGCTGTTGCCTGCGGCGACTTTTCCGCTTGTTCTTCAAAAAGCGCCTGAAGCGTTTTGTTTTGCGGAAAATCTTTGTGCGCACCGTTGAAGTCGACCAGCAAGCGCTGCTTTTCCGCCTCTGTGAGCATGGTGATCTCGGACAACGGCATTTCCGGTTCCGCAATGACCGCCCGCAAGATTTGGATAAAATGGGTCGCTATTTTTTCGATCGTCTCGCGCGAAAACAGCTTGGTGCTGTAATCCAGGCTAAAGATGATTTCCGCGTTTTCTTCGTACGCCTCCAGCGACAGGTCAAACTTGGCCTGTTTCACCTCTGCCGAATAAGGAGTAATCGTCAATTGCTCCATTTCGAACGGCTTTTGCTCCATGTTTTGCAAAATGAAAACCGTGTCAAACAAAGGGTTGCGGCTCAAATCCCGTTGCATGTCCAGCTTGTCGACGAGTTCATCGAGCGGATAATCTTGATGCTCAAACGCTCCCAGCGTGTTGGTTTTCACTTCGGCCAAAAAGTCGCGGAAAGTTTTGCTCCCGGCTGGCTCGTTGCGCAAGGCCAGTGTGTTGACAAACATTCCGACGATGGACTCCGTTTCGGCATGGGACCTGCCAGCCGTAGGAGCGCCGACGATGATGTCCTCTTGCCTGGAGTATTTGGACAGGAGCACGTTGTAGGCGGCCAACAGAACCATGTAGAGCGTCGTGCCTGTCTCTTGGGCGAGCTGATGCAATTGTTTTGGCAAAGCAGTGCCGGAGCCAAAGGCGAAGCGATCTCCCGCAAAGCTTTTCACAGACGGTCTGGGGTAATCCGTCGGCAGATTGAGCACGGGGATTTCTCCCGTAAAGGTGTTGAGCCAGTAGGCTTCCTGCGCGGCAAATTCCTCGGTCTGGAACCAGTCCTGCTGCCACTTGGCAAAATCTTTGTACTGAATGCGCAGCGCTGGCAGATCTTCCCCGTGATAGAGCTGGGCAAATTCCTCGATGAGCAGGCCGATGGAGACGCCATCGACGACAATATGGTGCAAATCGAGCATGAACAGGTGACGCTCTGGCGCCAGCTTGATGAGTCCGGCACGCAACAGCGGGGCTGTTCCCAGATCGAACGGCTGGATAAACCGCTCGGCTATTTGCCGGGTCTCTGCTTCGGTCGCTTCGCCAAACGAGATGGCCAGTTCGACATCGTCATGCACACGCTGAACCGTCTCGCCTTGCACGGAGTGGAACGAGGTGCGCAACGATTCGTGGCGTTGCACCAAACTTTTCAGCGCCTGTTGCAGCCGCTCTGTATCCAGCTTGCCGTCGAGATACATGAAGCCTGGCATGTTGTAGCTGATGCCTGCCCCTTCCATTTGCTGCAGAATGAACATTCGCTTCTGTGCCGCGGAAACCGGGTAATACTCCTGCTTTTCGACAGGGTGGATTGCTGTGTACGTGCCTTTGCGGGCAGCCGCAACAAGTGGGGCCAGGCCCGCGATCGTTGGCGATTCAAACAGGACTTTCAACGGTACGTCCACCTGGAAGCTGCGCTGGAGCAAAGAAATGACGTGCATCGCTTTCAAGGAATGTCCGCCCAGTTCAAAGAAATGATCGTGAACCCCGATCGGCTTGACTCCAAGCACACTTTCCCATATCGCTGCGAGCTTGGCTTCCCATTCGTTGCGCGGCGCCACATACACGGCAGCAGATGCGGCGGCATCCTCCGGTTGAGGCAATGCCTTGCGATCCACTTTGCCGTTCGCTGAAAGCGGCAACTGCTCCAAGAAAACAAAAGCGGACGGAACCATGTAGGCTGGCAAGGTGGCAGACAGGTACGTTCTCAGCTCCGCTGTCTGGATGTCCTGCTCCGCTACGACATAGGCGTACAGGCTGTTTTGCCCTTTGCCATCCTGGCGGGCCATGACGACGACCGCTTTGACCGCTTCATGCTGCAAAAGCGTGGCTTCGATTTCCCCCAGCTCGATGCGGTGACCTCTGATTTTGACTTGATGGTCGATGCGTCCCAAATACTCGATATGGCCATCTGGCAAATAGCGGACCATATCTCCGGTACGGTACATGGTGCCGCCCGGCTCAAACGGGTTGTCGACAAAACTTGCTTTCGTCAGCTCCTCGCGCTGCCAATAGCCGCGGGCCAAACCGTCTCCGGCAATGCACAGCTCTCCCGCTACGCCTACTGGCTGAAGCTGGTTGCTGGCATTGACGACATACAGCCGGACGTTGTCGATCGGTTTGCCGATCGGAATTGCGCTGTATTCCTGCTGGCGCGGGCAAGGCCAGTAGGTCGCATCAATGGTTGTTTCTGTAGGGCCGTACAAGTTGATCAACTGAGCTTGCTGTGTCTCGTAAAAACGCGAGACGAGGGCAGGCGTCAATGCTTCTCCGCCGCAGAACACTCGCTGCAAGCTCGTGCATGCGCTCCAGCCCGGGTCGGTCATGACCAGATCCAGCAAGGACGGAACCATCTGCAAGGTCGTGATTTTCTCATCTCGAATGAGACGAGTCATGTAGGCGATGTCGCGATGCCCGTCCGGCTTTGCCAACACCAGTTGTCCTCCGGTGATGAGCGGCAAATAAAACTCCCATACGGAAGCGTCGAAGCTGAACGGCGTTTTTTGCAGGACAGCATCCTCGGTCGTCAGCGGGAACGTCTCTCTCATCCACAACATGTGATTGCAAATCGCCTGATGGGAGATCATGACGCCTTTCGGATTGCCCGTCGATCCCGATGTGTAGATCACATAGGCCAAGTCGTCCTTGCCAGTGACGTTGTCCAGGTTCGTGTCGGCTCCGGTGTAAATCGCTTCCTCGTCTACGTCGATGATCTCCCCTTGATAAGCAGCCAGCTCCTGCAAATGACGCTGCGTCAGCAAAATCGGCGCCTGGCTGTCGCTGAGCATGTACTGGATTCGTTCTGGCGGATAGCTTGGGTCGATTGGCGTGTACGCGCCGCCTGCTTTGAGCACAGCCAGCATCCCGACGACCATGCCTGGCGAACGGTCCACCATAATGCCGATCAACGTATCTGGTCCGGTTCCGTGACTGCGCAGCAAACGGGCCAGCTGGTTCGCCCTGGCGTTCAGCTCGCGATAGGTCAAGGCATATTCTTCGTACACGACGGCCACTTCATCAGGCGTGCGTGCTGCTTGCTCCTCCACTAATTGATGCAAGGCGGTCGCGGCGGTACGCTCGACAAACGTATCGTTCACGTTCAGAAGGAGTGTGCGTTTTTCCGCTTCCGTCATCATGTCGATGTCCGCGAGGCTTGCCGTTGGCTGCTCACTGATCCAGCGCAAAATTTCCAGGTAATGCCGGGCCATTCGCTCGACCGTTTCTTTCTTGAACAGCTTGGTTGCGAATGTGAGCTGGAACTGAATGTCCGCTGGCGATTCGCTTGCGTTCAAAGCGAGATCGAACTTGGAAATTTTGTTGAACAGCTCATAGGGCGACGCTGTCAGCTCGGCGATGGCAAGCGACTGCTGGTTCGCGTTTTCCAAAGAAAACAACGTGTCAAACAACGGATTTCGGCTAATATCCCGCTGAATCGCCAGTTTTTCCACGAGTTCTTCAAATGGATAATCTTGATGGTCATAGGCTGCAAGCGCATTTTGCTTCACTTCCTGCAAAAATTGCGCAAACGTTTTGCTGCTGGCAGGCTGGTTGCGCAGCGCCAATGTGTTCACGAATATGCCCATGATGTTTTCCACGTCCGCATGGGAACGTCCAGCGACAGGCGTCCCGACGATGATGTCTTCCTGGCCGGTATACTTGGACAGCAGCACATTGTAGGCGGCAAGCAAAATCATGTACAAGGTGGTGCCTGTTTCTGACGCTACCTGTTGCAACCGCTCCAGCAGTTCTTTTCCGGCGGCAAAAAGGACGAGATCGCCTGCAAAGCTTTGCACGCTAGGGCGCGGATAGTCAGTCGGCAGGTTCAAGAGCGGAATTTCATCAGCAAACGTGTTCAGCCAGTGCTGCTCCTGCTTCTTGTATGCCTCCGTCTGAAACAGCTCATTTTGCCAAGCAGCAAAATCTTTGTATTGCAGCGAAAGCGGCTGCAAGTCTGCTCCCTGGTACAACTCGGCAAATTCACGCAGCAAAATTTGCGAAGAAACGCCGTCCGAGATGATATGGTGCATGTCGAGCAAAAACAAATGGCGGTCTTTGCCCAGCTTGAGCAAACCTGTTCGCATCAGCGGAGCGACCCCGAGATCAAACGGACGGACAAACTCGCGCATGATTTTCTCCGCCTGGTCTTCGGGAGCCTCCAGCATGAAAAGCGGCACTTCTACTTCCTCGTGCACTTTTTGCACAGGCTCGCCGTCGATCCGGTGGAACGAGGTGCGCAAAGCTTCGTGGCGCTCTGCCAGCTGTTGCACAGCGCTGGCAAACCGGGCGTAGTCCAGCTTTCCTTCCAGGAGAATCGCACCCGAAATGTTGTAGCTGATTCCGTTGCCTTCGAACTGTTGCAGGATATACATTCTTTTTTGCGCAGATGAAACCGGGTAAAACTCCTGCGCTGCCACGGGTTGAATCGCGGTGTACTCGGTTTTTTCCGACCGCGAAAGGAAGCGGGCCAGCTCCGCTACGGTTGGATGTTCGAACAAGGCCTTTACGGGCAATTCCACTTCCAGCGCTTTCGAGACTTGGAAAACGACAGTCATCGCCTTCAACGAGTGTCCGCCCAAGTCAAAGAAATCGTCGTGAATCCCTACCTGGCTTATGCCCAGCACTTGCTGCCATATCTCGGCCAGCTTTGCCTCGATTTCATTTTGCGGAGCTGCATACGCCGTGCCTGTGACGACTGCGCCAGCTGGCTTCGGCAATTTTTTTCGCTCTACTTTTCCGTTCGCGGTCAGCGGAATTTCCGCCAAGCGAATAAAGAAGGAAGGAATCATATAGGAAGGCAGCGTGCGCCCCAAAAATTCTCTCAGCTCAGCTACCGTCAGTTCCCGCTCGGAAACAAGGTACGCGTACAACACGTTTTGGCCGCTCTCATCCTTTTCCACGATCACGACCGCTTCCTTGACCGCCTCATGCTGCGTCAGGCGCGTTTCGATTTCGCCCATCTCGATCCGATGGCCGCGAATCTTCACTTGATAGTCCATTCTGCCTGCATACTCCATGTTTCCATCAGGCAGCCATTTTGCCAGGTCGCCTGTTCGATACATTTTGGTTCCCGGACGGAACGGGTTGTCGATAAACTTTTCCTTCGTCAGCTCCGGTCTGTTGAAATACCCTTTGGCTACGCCGTCTCCGGCTATGTACATTTCGCCAAGCGAGCCGACGGGCACCGGCTGCATGGAAGCATCGAGCAAATAAAGCTGGACGTTGTCTGCCGGGACACCGATTGGCACCGACTCCTGGGTCGTTGTTTGCGGGTCATACAAGTAAATCATGCAACCGACAACGGTTTCGGTCGGTCCGTACTCGTTGAAAATTTGCACGTTCTCTCCGAAATGGTCGTAAATTTGCTTCGCCAGCTTTGTCGGCAAGTTCTCGCCGCCGACGATGAACCGCCTGATGCTGCTGGCCTTGCCGTCGATGTGTTCAATCAGCTTCAGGTGTGTCGGCGTCAGCTTGATGATCCCGACTTTGTTATCTTTGATGATGTCCAAAATGACCTGTACCTTGTCTGCCCCTCTGTACACATGAATCGTGTTGCCGGACAGAAGCGGCGTGAAGATCGAGGTGACGGTCAAATCGAACGAAATAGATGAGTACAGCGGAAAGTCCACCGCTTCGCCTTGGACGTACACCTTGTTGGCCCACCAGATGTAATTGACCAGGCCTTGATGAGTAATCATCGCCCCTTTTGGATTGCCGGTAGAACCGGAAGTGTAGATCATGTACGCCAAATCATCAGGCTTGCTCTCGGGTGCGAAGGATGTGCTGCCGCCTTCGTACAAGGAACGATCGTCCAAATAAAGCACGCTGCCTGCAAACTGGATGTTTGGTTGCAGATGCGACTGGGTTAACAGCAGCGTGGTCTGGCTGTCATCGAGCAAATACTGGATGCGATCTTGCGGGTACTCGGGATCAATCGGCAAGTAGGCAGCACCTGACCGCAAGACAGCCATGATCGCCACGATCAGCTCCAGTGAATGTTCCGCCATAATCGAGACGATGCTGCCGCTGGCGATTCCTTTTTCGCGCAAAGCATTGGCAAGCTGGGCAGAACGCTCCATCAGCTCCTGATAGGTCAGGGTGTCCTCGCCGCAAACAACTGCTGCTTTCGCTGGTGTCCGGCTCGCTTGTTCCGCGATCAGCTCGAAAATCGTTTTGTCCCGCGGATATTCAGCAGCCGTGTCGTTGTAGGCGACGAGCAGTTGCTGCTTTTCCTCTTCGGTGATGATGCCGATCTCGTGCAGGTGTACATGCGGATTGCCGATCACCTGGTCAATGACGGTGCGGAGATGCCCTTCGATTCTGTTTACGAATGACGAATCATACACCGCGGCATTGTAGCTTAGCTTCACGTACAGCTCGTTCGAGGGAGCGAGGGCGACGACCACGTTCAAATCATAGGAGGTCTGCTCATCCCCGCTTTCTACGGTGAATTGAAACCCTAATGATTCTTCCAGATGCTTCATCGAATGATCGGGGTAATTTTCAAACGTGACCAAATGATCGATCAATTCCTGTTTCAGCACCGTTGTGCTCTGAATTTCGTACAGCGGCGCGAAATCGTAGGTGGCAGACGCCAGGGCTTGCTTTTGCACGGTTTGCAGCAGTTCGCTGAACGTCTGTTGTTTGTTCGTCTGGACGCGGGTCGGAATCGTGTTGATGAACAAGCCGACCATGCTCTCAATTCCTTGGATTTGCGGCGGGCGGCCTGATACGACCGAGCCGAAAACGACATCGTCCGCATTTTTGTATGTGCTGGCCAAAATGCCCCAAAGAGCTTGAAACACGCTGCTCATCGTCGCCTGATTTTGATTCGCGATCTGGATCAGCTGCTGCGTCTTCTCGGGAGCGATCGTGAACATCGCCTCGACATGTTCATAGCGGCTTGCTTCCGTTCCAAGCTTCTTTTTCGGAAAAGCAGCCTGATGGTCATATCCTGCCAGGTAGTTTTGCCAATAAGCGAGGGCCTCGTCCTTGTTTTGCTTATCCAGCCACTTGATATATTCGCTGTACGGCTTCGTCGCTTCCCGCGGAATCGGCTCGCCTTTTCGCAGCGCTGCGTAATAGGTCAGCAGCTTATGCAGCAAGACGCCCAATGTCCAACCGTCCACGATAATATGATGGAAGGCCCAAACCAATCGGTACTTGTTCTCGGCCGTTTGAAAAATGGCTGCTTTCATCAAGTTGTCTTTTGTCAGGTCGAATGTATGATGTTGCTTCGTGTACGCTTGTATGTACGCGTCCTGCTCTGCGCTTGGCAAATGCGCGATGTTTTCGCAAGGAACGGTCACTTTTCTTTCCTTGAACACGACTTGGCGAGGTCGCTGCATGTTTTGGTATACAAAAGCCGTGCGCAATACTTCGTAGTTTTCCACGAGCTTGTTCAGACTCTGCTCAAAAAGCGGCAGGTGAAAATCGCCCTCGATCGTTGCAGACATCTGGAGGCAATAGGCGCTGCTGCCCGTGTCTGTGACAGTGTGAAACAACATACCCTCTTGCAATGGGGTTAGCGGGTAAATTTTTGCGATGTTTTCCTGCTTTTTCATTTGGCACCTCAACTCTGTGATTTATCGGTTCAAAGAGGGTTCCTCCAATAAAAGCGCCGCGTGCCCCACTTTTATTGGAGGAAAATCAATTTTGTTGTCGCCGGATCAAATCCATTCCAGGATGTTTTCCAGCTCCTCCATGGACAGCTCTTCATCCCCCAGGTCGCTCGGGGTGTACTCGCCTTCTTCTTTTGCCATGCAATGCTCGATGATGCCTAGCAAGTGCTTCCGGTAGCTGTCTGCCAGGCTGGCAATCGTTTTTTCCTCATATTGGAGACGGCTGTACCCTACGCTGATCCTCAGCTCGCCGTCCTCGATCATGGCGGAAATGTCCAGCAGGAACACTCGCTCCGATTCCGGGCTGAACAACTGCCCTGTTCCGAGCGGCGAGAATGTAAACCCGCCTGTTTTTCCGTCCGACTCGAATTGACCGAGATAGTTAAAGCTGATTTCCGGCCGCAGCGTAAAGGCTAATGGCGGCTGCAACTGGCTTGTCGTCAGCGTGCGCAAAATCTCGTAGCCGATCCCTTTTTTCGGAATCCGCCGCAAGTTTTCTTTGGTCTGCTTGATCTGGTACGGCAAGTCCTCGGCTTTTTCCATGTCGAGCACCACCGGATATTGCGAAGTGAACCAGCCAATCGTGCGCGTGACGTTCATTTCGTTCTGGATGTCTTCGCGCCCATGGCCTTCCAGATTGATGACGACGCCATTCGTATGTGCCCAGTCTTTTACGGCCAAGCCGAGCGCTGTCAGCAGCAGGTCGTTCATCTCTGTGTGATAGGCATGATGAACGTGACGCAAAAGGTTTTCTGTCTGCGGGACTGTCAGCGCGAACGACAGTGTCCGCGTATGTTTTTGCTTGCGATCTGCCGTGACAAAATCTGTTGGCAGTGCCGCAGTCGTCGTTGTAGTCTCCAAGTTGTGCCAATATGCCACTTCCCGCAACAGCTCGTCGCTGTCCGCGTACTTTTGCAATTGAGCCGCCCAGTCTTTGAAGGAGTCCGTCTTTTTCGGCAAGACGATCTCCTGCTGATGGAGAGCCTGCGAGTAGGCTGAGGAAAAATCTTCGAACAAAATGCGCCAGGAGACGCCATCCACGACAAGATGGTGGATCGCGACCAGCAAATGATCCCCGTCTTTTGTGGCGAACAGAGCCACGTGAACGAGTGGGCCGTGCTCCAAATCGATGCTGCTCTGGATCTGATCAGACAGCTCCAGGATGCGAGCTTCGCTGTTCGCGTGATTTTTCAAGTCATAAGAGTAGAAACGGAAGCGCTCGTCGGTCAGCCCGCGGTTGATTTGCTTGATCGCCCCGGCCTCTTGCTTGTAGACCATGCGCAGCGCATCGTGATGCTCGACGATTTGCTGGAACGCTTGCCGCACGAGTCCCTCGTCAAAGCCGTCCTCGCGAAACAGCATGACAGCCTGATTCCAATGGTGACGATCCGTGAAGTTGTTCGCGAAGAACCATTTCTGGATCGGTGTCAAGGCAATCTCGCCTTCTACGACACCCTGCTCGCTCTCTCGGCTGTTCGGGATGACGCGCAGAGCAGCTTCTTCAATCGTCGGGTACTGGAACAGTTCTTTCATCGCAAGCGTCCAGCCTGACGCATTCAGGCGGGTGGATACCTGGATTGCTTTAATCGAATCGCCGCCCAATTCAAAGAAGTTGTCTTGCGTTCCGACTTGCTTGATCCCCAGTACATCTGCCCAGATGCCAGCCAGCAACTGTTCCAGCTCGGTTTGCGGCGCTGCATATTGCTCAGTCCGGTTCTCCTCCTGGTTCGGCTTCGGCAGCGCTTTTCGGTCAATCTTGTCATTCGGTGTCAGCGGCATCTTTTCCAACTGGATAAAGAAGGCGGGAACCATGTAGTTCGGCAACTCGTTTTCCATATAGGCTCGAAGCTGCGCAGGCGTGGCTTCTCCCTCCGCCACGTAGTAGGCGCACAAGTAAGCTTGGCCGCGGTCGTCCTCGTGTGTGATGGCAGCTGCCTCTTTGACCGTGTCGTACCGCAGCAGCACGCTTTCCACTTCGCCGAGTTCCACACGATGTCCGCGAATTTTCACTTGGTGATCGATTCTGCCCAGATACTCGATAGTTCCATCTGGCAGCCATCTTGCCAGGTCGCCTGTCCTGTACATCTTTGTTCCTGGCACAAACGGGTTGTCGACGAACTTCTCGGCGGTCAGCTCTGGACGATTCCAATAGCCTCTCGCCAGCGACAAGCCGCTGATGCACAGTTCTCCCATCTGCCCCGGCGCTTTCAACTGCAACTGGTCATCCACGATGTACAGCTTGGTGTTCTGAATCGGTTTGCCAATCGTGATCGTTTCGACTGGCTCATCCGGTTTGGCTTTCCACAGTGTCGCGCAAACGGTGCTCTCTGTTGGGCCGTATCCATTGACATAGGTGACTTTTTCTTTCCATTTATCCACCAATGCAACGGAGGAAGCCGATCCGGCTGTAATCAGGATGCGTAACGACGGCACCTGCTCCGGCTCCAGATAAATCGCGTACGTCGGCGGCAAAGTAAGGAAGGTGATCGCGTTATCGCGAACGTATTCGGCGAATCGCTGAAAATCGTTGATGACGTCCCGGGACAAGACGTACAAGGTCGCTCCCGACAGCAACGGGCCAAACATATCCCACACCGATGCGTCAAACGAGATGCTGGCAAAATGCCCTGCCCGATCTTGCGGCGTGACGCCTAGATGATGGGCAAATACCGCTTGCAGATTCGCTACCCCTTTGTGCTCCAGCATGACGCCTTTTGGCTTGCCCGTCGTACCGGACGTGTAAATGATATAAGCCAAATCGGACGGCGTGTTTGCGCACGGCAGGTTGCCTGTCTGTGTTGCGTAGCTTCTAGGGTCATCCACATCAACGACTTCGGACTGACTGCTCACTTTGTGCAGCAAGTGCGCATGGGTCACCACCAGTTTTGCCTGGCTGTCCTCCAGCATGTAGCGGATTCGCTCTTCCGGATAATCAGGATCGACGGGCAAAAAGGCGCCGCCCGCTTTTAACGTGGCAAGCGTGGCAATGACCATCTCGGCGGAACGCTCTACCAGCAAAGCGACGATCTGCGCTGGCCCGACTCCTTTTTCCCGCAAAATGGCTGCGAGCTGGTTCGCTCTTTCATTCAGCTCCCGGAACGACATGCGCTTTTCTTCGAATACGAGCGCCGTGTGCTCAGGCATTTTTTCCGCCAGCTCTTCAAAAAGTTGCTGGATCGTTTGATCTGCCCGGTATTCTCTGTGCGTATCGTTGAACGCCACCAGCAGCATTTGCTTTTCTGCTGCTGTCAGCATCTCGATCTCTTGCAATTCATTTTCCGGATTGGCCGTGACCGCCCGCAAAATTTGCAAGAAGTGGTGCGCCATTCGTTCTACGGTTTGTTGCTTGAACAGCTTGGTGCAGTATTCCAGGCGCAAGAACAGGTCGGTTTCCCGCTCGGTCAGATGGAACGACAAGTCGAATTTCGCCACGTCAAGCGCGCTGTCCGATTCATAAGGGCGATAGACGAGCTGATCCAGCGTTTTTGCGTGCAGCTCATCGTTTTGCAGGATGAACATGGTGTCAAACAGCGGATTGCGCCCCGGATCGCGCGGAATGCCCAGCTTTTCCACAAGGCTTTCAAACGGGTAGTCCTGGTGGTCGAAAGCATCGAGCGCGTTTTGCTTGACCTCCTGCAAAAACTGCTTGAATGTCTTCTCGGCGGTCGGTTTGTTGCGGATCGCCAGCGTATGGACGAACATGCCGACGACAGGCGCAAGCTCGGCGCGTGACCTGCCGGAGATCGGCGTTCCCACGATGATGTCGTCTTGCCCAGCGTATTTTGCGAGCAGCACGTTGTAGGCGGCCAGCAAAACCATAAACAGCGTCGTATTCGTATGCGCAGCCAACTCGTGCAAAGCACTGAGCAGCTCTTGGTCCATGGACAGGGTGACTTGCCCCCCTGCAAAACTTTTCACGGCTGGGCGCGGAAAATCTGTCGGCACATCGACAGCGGTGATATTTCCAGCGAACGTGCTCAGCCAATACGCTTCCTGCTGCTTGAAGGCATCCGACTCATGCAAGGCTTTTTGCCAGACAGCAAAATCTTTGTACTGGATGCGCATTTCCGGCAGTTCTCTTCCCTGGTACAATTCAGCCAGTTCATCGAACAGGATCGTGATCGATGCGGCATCGGCAGCAATATGGTGCATGTCGTACAGGAGCAGGTGACGCTCATCCGCGAGTTTCACCAGGCTCATGCGGAGCAATGGCGGCACAGAAAGATCAAACGGACGGACGAACGCGTGGAAAAGGTCATCGATCTGCTGCTCCTCTGCCGTCACATACTCCATGTTCACGGCCACGCGGTCATGAATTTTTTGCACCAGCTCGTCCCCGACCATCTCAAAAGACGTCCGCAAAATATCGTGACGATCTACCAACGCTTGCAGCGCATTCGCCAATTGCTCGCGATCGAGCTTGCCTTCCAGCATGATGATGCCTGGCGTATTGTAGCTGATTCCGGCACCTTCGAGCTGATGGAGCAAGTACATCCGCTGCTGAGCAGAAGATACCGGATAATACGCTTGCGGCTCTGCCGGTTGAATGGCGGCGGCGGCTGCCTGTTCGCTATGTTCGATCAAGCGGGCCAAGTCCCGGATGGTTGGCGCTGCAAAAAACTGCTTCAGCAAAAGGTCGATTTGAAACTCGCGATGCACTTGCGCCACAACCGTCATCGCTTTCAAGGAATGACCGCCCAGCTCAAAAAAGTGATCCAACACCCCGACGCCGGAAATCCCCAGCGCATTCTCCCAAATGGCGACCAGCTTCGCCTCCACTTCTGTAGCGGGTGCGACATAAGCTGCTCCTGTTGCAGGCTTTCCTTCCGGCTTGGGCAGTGCCTTGCGGTCGACCTTGCCGTTTGGCGTGAGCGGGAAAGCGTCCAGTTGAATCAGGTAGGTCGGCACCATGTAGGCCGGAAGCTCTCGCAACAGATGCGCGCGAAGCTCGGATTCCTCTATCGCCGCTTTTCCCGTGACATACGCAGCCAGATAGGAATCGCCGCGATCGTCCTGATAAGTGACGACGATAGCTTCATTCGTCTGGTCATAAGCGAGCAAAATCGCTTCAATCTCCCCGACCTCAATCCGGTATCCTCTCACCTTGATCTGGTCATCGACGCGGCCTATAAAATCAATCGTGCCGTCGTGGAGCCATCTGCCCAGATCGCCTGTTTTGTACATGCGCTCTCCCGGAACAGCTGGATTGGCCACGAATTTCTCCGCAGTAAGCTCCGGCTTTTTCCAATAGCCCCGCGCCAAGCCGTGACCGCCGATGCAGATTTCCCCTACCACCCCGACAGGCAGCAGTTGATGGTGCTGGTCTACGATGTAAATGGCGGTGTTGGCAATCGGCCGCCCGATGGTGATCGGCTGATCTGGCTGTGTATCTCGCAGGTAGGTGGCCATGACGCTGCTCTCCGTCGGACCGTATGCATTCATCACGCTCATCTGCGGATGCATCGCTTTGCACAGCTGAACAAGCTTCGGCGACAGCTTTTCGCCCCCGAGCATGACTGCCTGGATAGAGCGGATGTCTGCCGGAGTGCTGCACTCCAATATCGCCTGGAACATACTGGGCACGAAAACGACGTAGCTGCATTCCCAAGTGGCAATCAGGTTGCGCAGCGTGATCGGATCTTTGGCTTCGTGATCCGGCATCAGGACGACCGTGGAGCCTGATACAATCAACGTAAAGAAAGTAAGGGCAAAGGCATCGAAGGCAAAGGATAGCGACAGCGTTCCACTGTCCCGGACAGAAAGGGCAAACTCGTCCCTGTTCCACGTCACACTGTTGACGATTCCCCGATGCTCTACCATGACGCCTTTTGGCCTGCCTGTCGTACCGGATGTGTAGATGATATAAGCGAGATCAGCAGCGGTATGGATCGGCTCGATGTTTTCCGTCTGAGGCGAGTAGCTGCCCTCCTCATCCAGATACAGGCATTCCACGTTTGCGACCAGCTTTTCGGCGAGCTGCTGCTGGGTCAGCACCAGACGGGCTTCGCAATCTTCCAGCATGTAAGCAATCCGCTCATTCGGATAATCCGGATCGATCGGCACATACGCCCCGCCCGCTTTGAGAATAGCGATAATTCCGATCGCCATTTCCAACGATCTTTGCGCCATGATCCCTACGCTTTGCTCAGCCTGCACGCCTTTTGCCCGCAAAGTGTGCGCGAGCTGGTTGGCCCGCTCGTTCAGTTCGCGGTACGTCAGTCGTTTGTCGCCGAAGACGACGGCGGTTTGCTCAGGAGTTTTCTGTGCCTGATCTTCAAACAGCTGCGACAGCGTGCTCTCCGCTGGATACAGGGCGGCCGTGTCGTTGAAGTGAACGAGCAGCTCCTGCTTCTCATGCGCAGTCAGCATCTCGATTTGCGCCAGCTCCTGTTCCGTGTTTGCGCTGACTGCCTGCAAAATTTGCAAGTAATGAAGCGACATGCGCTCGATCGTCTCGCGTGCGAACAGCTTGGTGCAAAATTCGAAGCAGAAGGAAAGTCCCGCCTGGTTTTCGCTTGCTTCCAGCGACAGATCGAACTTGGCGACTTCCCCCTCTGGCACATAAGGAGTCACGGTCAGTCCATCCAGCTCGATCAGGTCGGCATCCATGTTTTGCAAAATGAACAAGGTGTCGAACAGCGGGTTTCGGCTCCGGTTTCGCTGGATCGCCAACTTTTCGACAAGCTCTTCAAACGGATATTGCCCGTGTTCAAAAGCGGCCAGCGTGTTGTCTTTTACCTCCAGCAAAAATTGCCGGAACGTTTTGGTCGGCGCAGACTGATTGCGCATCGCCAGCGTGTTGACGAACATCCCCGTCATGCTCTCCGTATCCGGGTGCACCCTGCCGGCAGTCACGGTGCCGATCATCACGTCATCCTGCCCGGAGTATTTGGAAAGCAGCACATGATAGGCTGCGAGAAGCACCATGTACAAGGTCGTGCCTGTCTTTTGGGCTACGTCCTGCAAACTTTCCAACAACTGTTTTTCTGTGCGGAACAAATAACGTTCGCCCTCAAAGCTTTGAACAGCTGGCCGCGGGTAATCCATCGGCAGGTTCAAAACCGGGATTTCGCCCGCAAATCGATCGAGCCAATATTTTTCCTGTTTTTGGTAATCGTTCGTTTGTGTCCACGCTTTTTCCCAAACGGCGAAGTCTTTATAGTGAATGCGCTGCTCTGGCAAAGCTTTGTTTTGATACAAACGGGAAAAGTCATTCAGGATGAGCTGAGAAGAGACTCCGTCCGAAATGATATGGTGCATGTCGATGATCAGGACGTGACGGTTCTCTGCGAGCTTCACCAAGCCAACCCGGCATAGCGGAGCTGTTTCCAGATCAAACGGCTGCATGAACCCCAAAATGACCTCGTTCACTTGCTCTTCCGCCGTTTCCAAGTAAACAATCGGCAAGTGGCCTTGCTCATGGATGCGCGAAACTGGCTCCCCGTTGATCGTATGAAACGACGTGCGCAACGACTCATGGCGAGCCACCAGGCTGGAAATGGCGTGCTCCAGCCGAGCTTTATCCAGCGTTCCTTCGAGGATCATCGCGACAGGCAGGTTGTAAACCGTACTGTGCGGATCGAGCTGGTTTAAGATGAGCATGCGTTTTTGCGCAGACGACACGGGATAATACGCTTGCGGCTCGGCCTGGGGAATGGCGAGATACGCGCTTTCCTCCCCGCCTTCCACATACGCTGCCAGCGCTTGAATCGTCGGTTGCTCAAACAGGACGCGCAGCGGGACATCCGCCTGGCATTCCTTTTGGATGCGGGAAATGAGCTGAATCGCTTTTAACGAATGGCCGCCCAGCGTGAAAAAATGATCTTGAATGCCGATCGGCGACACGCCAAGAATTTGCTCCCAAATCGCGACCAGCTTTTGTTCCAGCTCAGTCGTCGGGGCGACGTAATCCGCTTTCGTCTTGGCACTTCCTTCCGGCTTCGGCAAAGCTCGCCTGTCTGTTTTTCCGTTCGGCGTGACTGGAATCCGCTCCAGCGTCACGAAAAAGGAAGGGATCATATACTCCGGCAACGCTTGCGCCAAGTATGCCCGCATCTCTTCGTCGCTGAGCGGTTTTTGCAGGACGACATAGGCGCACAAAAACTTGCCGCCTGTCTCGTCTGCTCGGTCGATAACCACCGCTTCCTTGATGGCGGGATGGTTGAGCAGGCGCGATTCGATCTCTCCCAGCTCGATGCGATGGCCCCTGATTTTTACCTGATGGTCGATTCGGCCCAAAAATTCGAGCTGGCCATCCGGCAACCAACGCGCCAGATCACCCGTTCGGTACATTCTTTCGCCTGGCTGATACGGATTGTCGAGAAACTTCTCCGCGGTCAGCTCAGGCTGGTGCAAATACCCTCTCCCTACGTTTGCGCCGGAAATGTACAACTCCCCGACGATCCCTTCCGGCTTCAATTGCAGCCCTTCATCCAAAATGTAAATGCCTGTGTTGCTGATCGGCTTTCCGATGGGCGGCAGCTCTGGTATCGCCTGTCCCGGGTCCATCGTGCAGGTCGTCACCACATGCGTCTCCGACGGGCCGTAGTGATTGTGCAAAAATACGCGATGCTGGCGCAGATACTTTTGCAGCTCGTGTGTGACGACGAGTTGTTCCCCGGCCGTGATGATATGTTTGACACAACGCGGGAAGCTTTGCGCGTAGTCTTGTTCGTTAAAAATAAATTTCAGGAAGGACACCGGGAGAGACAAAATGCTGATCTGCTTTTCCTGGATGAAAGCAAACAGCTTTTCCACATGCCGTCTCAGCTCGTTCGTGATCAGGTAGAGCTGGCCCCCGGATAGCAGCGTGGAGAAAATTTCCTGGTAGCAAACATCAAAGCTGCACGTGGTATACTGCAACACTTTTTCATGAAAAGCGATGTTCGTCTGATCAAACGTAAAATGCATCAGGTTCGCCATGTTGCGATGCTCCAGCATGACGCCTTTCGGTTGCCCTGTCGTTCCGGACGTATAGATGATGTAAAACAAGTCATGCGGCTGATTGAGCGATTCGATAGGGGCGCGGCTCTCTTCCCCGATCACCGCTGTGTTGATGTCAATTGTTTCTGTAGGCGTGGTCACTTTTGCCCGCAAATGATTTTGCGTCACGACCAATGGAACTCTGCTATGCGTCAGCATGTAAGCGATTCGTTCGGCAGGCAACTCCGGGTCGATCGGCACAAATGCGCCGCCTGCCTTCAAGACGCCGAGGATTCCGACGATCATGTCCAGCGAGCGATCCAGCAGCGTGCCGACAAGACTGCCCGTGCCAATGCCTTTTTTGCGCAAAAAGCGGGCGAGCTGATTGGATTTTTCATCCAGCTCCCGATACGTCAGGTGCTGATCCGCGAAGACTACCGCCACTTGCTCAGGCGTTTTTTCTGCCTGCCGCGAAAACAGCTCGTGCATGGTTGCGGCAGGATAGTCAGCCGCTGTTTCCGTACGCTTTGCCAACAGCTGGCTAGTTTCTGCTTCTGTCAGCAACGGAATCTGGCAAAGCTCGACTCCCGAATTGTTTGCCACGCAATCCGCGATCTGTTGGAGGTGCCCCGCCAGTTTTTGCACGACCTGTTCGTCAAACAGAGCCGCATTGTAGTCAAAACGGAAGGCAAGCTCTTCTTTTGGCATCACCATGACAGTCAAGTCGTAATTGGTCGGCTCGAACATTTCCACAGCAGTAATCGTGAAGCCGATCTGCTGGCTCAAGGCTTTTTTCTGCAAAGCCTCTACCAGCGGGTAATTTTCGATGACCAGCAGGTGGTCAATCAGCTCCTGCTTCAAGACGGACTGAGTTTGAATGTCGTACAAAGGCACGTGCTCATACGGCTGTGATTGCAAAGTTCTTTTGTGCACAGCCTGCAACAGCTCGGAAAACGTTTGACCAGCTTTCGCTTGCACCCGGAATGGAATCGTATTGATAAACAAGCCAACCATTTTGTCGATTCCGACGATGTCTGTCGGGCGTCCGGATACAACAGAGCCGAACAGCACATCATGGGCCGCATTGTATTTTTGCAGGAGAACTCCCCAGATCGTTTGAATCACCGTCGATAGCGTCACTTGATTTTGACTGGCGATGGTCCCGAGCTGCTTGGTCAAGGTACGGTTCAGCGAAAAGCGGTATTGGGTTGGTTGAAATGCTTTGGCGAAGGCAGCTTCCTTCTTCGGCAAGGTAGTCTTTTGTTCATAGGCTTCCAGATAGTCGCTCCAATAGTTGAGAGCGGCCTGTTTATTTTGTTTTTCCAGCCAGTTGATAAAGCGACTGTATGGCTGTACGGGCTCCAGGGAGAGTGCCGTCTTGTTTTGCAAGGACAAGTAGATGGCAAGCAAGTCATCAAAAATAATGCTGAAGCACCAGCCGTCCATGAGGATGTGATGAAAGCTCCAGATGACCTGGTAGTCGTGCTGGGACATTTGGAAAAGGGCGACCCGCATCAACGGGTCTTTCGCCAGATGAAACGTCCGCTCCTGATCCGCCCTTTTGTATTGCGTATAGCGAAGTTGTTTCTCGGACTCGTCGCAGGCAGACAAGTCGTAAAATTCGATCGGAATAGGCCGTTGCTTCAAGACAACTTGCAAAGGCTGCTTCAGCTTTTCATAGAGAAATAACGTGCGGAATACATCGTATCTCTCTACCAGCACATGCAGGCTATCCGTAAATAGCCCAACATCAAGATCGCCCTGCAACGAAATCGACATCTGTACCAGATGCGAGTTGTGCTCTTGATCGAGCAAGGCGTGAAACAGCATCCCCTCTTGCATCGGGGTCAACGCATACATATCCTGAACTTGTTCTTTGCTAAATACACTCATTACGGCACCTCGGATATATCTTTATTTGTTATAAATGTATAAAAATGGTAATGAAAGCACGCAGTTTCCCCTGAAAATGGTGGCCAACATCTGTTTAGCGCAGTGTATTTGCAAGCAATTCGAAGATATCGTCCATTTCTTCCATTTGGAGACCTTTGACGCTGAAATCGCTGGGCGTTCGCTCTACTTCTTTTTTCTCGGTGCAATGCGCGATGATGGCAAGCAGATGCTTTTGATAACTTTGGCTCAATTGCTGGATGGACTCTTCCCGATACTGCTCCGAGCTGTAAGAGAATGTGAGGACGAGCTCTCCGCCTTCAATCAATCCGGTTATATTCAAAGCGGTGTACACCTCCGACTCAGGACTCAGATTGTTTTTGCCATCTGCGCCTAACGTGTTGCCGCCGCTGTAGGGTGAGCGGGTAAACAGTTCCGTTCTCATGTCCGCATCAAACTGTCCCAAGTAGTTGAACGTCACTTCCGGCTGCACGCGGAAGGATAAGGAACCGCGATTTTCTGGAAGAGTCACATGCTTCAAGATGTCGTAACCGATCCCTTTACGAGGAATCTTCCGCATATTCTCTTTGGTGAGCTTGATATAGTCGGACAAGGGAGCGGTTTGCTTCAAGTCGAGCAATACCGGATATTGCGACGTAAACCATCCGACCGTTCTGGCCACGTTTGCCTGTTCGATGATGTCCTCGCGCCCGTGCCCCTCCAGATGAATGACGATTTGCGCAAGCTTGCTCCACTCCGCAAAAGCCAAGCCGAGCGCCGCCAACAACAGATCGTTGATTTCCGTTTGATAGGCCTGATTGGCGTGCTTCAACAACTGCTCGGTCTCTTCCGGGCGCAGCCGTATCCGCATGTTTCGCACGCTCTTTTGTTTGCAGTCAGTCACTTCATAGTCTTTCGGCAGGGACACATTTTTTGCTTGCGATTCGAGACTCTCCCAGTACGGAATCTCGCTCAGCAAATCCGCCTCGTTCGCATATTCTTGCAACCATTGTGACCAGCTTTGAAAAGAATCCGTTTTTTCGGGTAGACTGATCGCTTGCCCTGCAAGTGCCTGCGCGTATCCGGTTGCCAAATCTTCAAACAAAATGCGCCAGGAAATGCCATCCACGACCAAATGATGAATTGCGAGAAACAAATGATCGCCATGTAACGTCTGAAATAAGGCAACCTTCACCAGCGGTCCTTCCTGCAAATTCATGCTGCTGTGCAGACGTTGCGTCTCTGCTTCGATCGCCTGCTGGACGTCTGGTTGCGCGGTCAGATTATAAGAGAAGAAATCGTATAATTGTCCACCCAAGCCGCGGTTGTGCTGAACGACATTTCCGTTTTCGTGCTGATAGACCATGCGGAGCGCGTCGTGGTGTTCGATGATTTTGTCCATGACACTTTGGATGACTTTAGGATCAAAGCCTTCCGGGCGATAGAGCACAGACGATTGGTTCCAATGGCCTGTATTCGTAAAGTTTTTCCCGAAAAACCACTTCTGAATGGGTGTAAGCGGTACGTTTCCAGCGATGATGCCCTGATCGCTTTTTCTCGTCGTGCTCTTGACAAAAAGAGCAACCTGCTCGATCGTCGGGTAATTCAGCAAGTCTTTCGTCTCTAGCTTCAATTGATAGGAATGCAGACGAGCCACGACCTGGATCGCTTGGATCGAATCTCCGCCGAGCGAGTAAAAATTATCGCGAATCCCGATCTTTTCAATTCCCAAAACGTTTTGCCAGATGGAGACGAGAATCGATTCTGTCTCGGTTCTCGGAGGATGGTAGGCAGCCTGGCTTTGGTTTGCCGTAAGATCAGGCTCGGGCAACGCTTTGCGGTCGATCTTGTCATTTGGCGTAAGCGGCATTTTGTCCAGCTTGACGAAATAGGATGGCAGCATGTAAGCCGGAAGCTTCTGGGCGGCGTAGTCTCTGAGCTGCGCAGGAGTTGCTTCTTGTTGCGAAATATAATAGGCGCACAAATACTGTCCCGCGTGTTGATCCTCTCTGGAAATGACCACGGCCTCTGTGATGTGTTCATGTGCCAACAAAACAGACTCGATTTCGCCAAGCTCGATGCGATGACCTCTGATTTTCACCTGATGGTCGATTCTGCCGAGAAACTCGATCGTTCCATCCGTCAGCCATTTGGCCAAGTCACCTGTGCGGTACATTTTTTCGCCTGGTACGAACGGATTGTCTACGAATTTTTCTGCGGTCAAGTCGGGCCGATTCCAATAGCCTCTTGCCAAGCCGACTCCGCCGATGCACAATTCGCCTTCGCTGCCAGTCGGCAGTAGCTGCAAGTCTTCATTGACGATATAAATATGTGTATTTTGAATCGGTTTGCCGATCGGAACCGATTGCACGGAGAGCTGATTGGACGGGGCTTCCCAGATCGTCGCGCAAATGCTCGTTTCCGTCGGGCCGTATGCATTTATGTACCTGAGTTTGTCTTTCCATTTGTTTACCAAGGGTGCGGAGGAAGCTGATCCTGCCGTAATCATGATGCGTAGCGAGGTGATGCGTTCTGGGGTGAGGTGAGTCAAATAAGTCGGCGGCAGTGTGATGATGGTCAATTCATTTTCACTCAAATAGTGTTCAAATGCAGCGAAATCATGGATCGTCTGTTTGGAAAGGATGTACAGGCTGGCGCCCGACAGCAAAGCCATGAACATTTCCCAAACGGATGCGTCGAACGACATGCTGGCAAAAAGCCCGATCCTGTCTTGCTCGGTGACGCCAAACGAATTTTGGAAAAAGGATTGCAAATTGGCGATGCCTTTATGTTCAAGCATGGTGCCTTTTGGCTTGCCTGTCGTGCCTGAGGTGTAAATGACATAGGCAAGATCCGTAGGCTTGCTGGGCTGGTGCAGATTGGCAGTCTCGCGAGCGTCCAGCTGTTCTTCGTCGAGTACAACTACCTCTCCGCTGTACCCGACGTCATGCACGAGCTGGCTGACGCTTTTTTGGGTAAGCACGATTTTCGTTTGACTATCCTGCAAAATATATTGGATGCGATCGCGGGGATATTCGATGTCGATGGGCACATAGGCTCCGCCTGCTTTGAGAACGGCCAGAATCGCGATGACATTTTCGATGGACTTCTCCATCATCACACCGACGATGCTGTCTGTTTGCACCCCTTTTTCGAGCAAGGCTCTTGCCAGTTGATTGGCTTTCCTGTTCAACTCCTGATACGAAAGCCGCCTGTTTTCAAAAACGATGGCAACGCGGTCTGGAAAAGCCTCTGCTTGTTCCTCGAACAATTGATGGATCGACTTGCCCTGTGCATATGGAACTAGCGCATGCTGCTCCAGTTCCCGCTTGTTGTCGATGAGATTGGCCTGATTTGCTAACATATGTCCCCTCCGATAATGGAATTACTTCTGCTTATCATGAAGTGTGACGAAATGGTTGCCAACAAGAGACAGGCAAGGTCAACGTTCCATTCCCAATTTCCCATTTTCCATCATTTGGGTAATTTTAACAACAAGAAAATTTCCTGTTTCTGGGAATTTTCCTTCATACTAAAGTCATATTTTGCTCATGCTGTAGCGGAAAATGGGTGCTGGTATTCCCGCCTGCCGGATACGGCCCTGCTTACCGCCTGCGAACGAAGGAAAACTGATTTGCATGAAAACAATCACAGGAAGTTCCCCGATCGGCTGACAGGCTGAAAGCACTAGGTTACTGACGCTGAAACTCATTATAGCAGAGAAAAATTGGAAGTCGATTAAAAAATAGGGATATTTTGTAAAAAGTTCAACAAGTTTTTTTACAACCTTTTTACGTAAATCTAAGTTTTGCTTGGCAAACCTGCTCCCGCTTGCGTAATCAATAAGCGGCATACGTGTTTTTCCCTTTGGCGAAGCCAGTGATTGGCTCGTTTCGGCGCTGCAACATTTTTCCTTTTCAACGTGTCTATAAAAAAGGAAAGCGTAGCGGCTATATTTTGACGATAAATATTTTCATAACATTAAAATTTTTATATGTTCACAAGCCATATAATGCTTTATACTGGGAAAACAGGAATTTTCTTCTACGGAAAAACGAGAGGCTGTTTTCCTGTGTGCTGCCTATCTGGATCAGCAGCTATTGTCCTGATCAGTCCGCAGACTTTCGTAAAAAGGCATGTGATAAAAAGGCACAATTCCTACCCCCTCTTTTTTGACGTACGCAGCTTTTTAGAGAAAAGGTTTGAACCATGCTGGCTGCCAGCGAAATTTGGTTCAAGGAAAATCCACCAGCAGTTTGGCATGTACTTTGCGATCCACCAGCTGTCTATACATATTCGTCAGTATTTGCTCTCTTTCGTTCCCTGCTCACCTACAGAAGCTCTACATTCAGCCTATGGAAAATGCAAGCCCGAATAGTGACCAGAACGACTACTGTTTCTGGATGACCTTGACGATGAGTAAACTTTTCGTTACCATTATTTGTAAAATAAAATAATATTATGTAAATAACTACTTATATCGCACATTATTGCGCATGGCTGATGTTGCTTCCATTTGCAGACCGAAAATCCGGTTCATGTATGCGAAGCGAGACATAAGGTTTCCCAATGGTTGTTACAGGAAAAGAGCTTCAACGAGCCGAGTCAGGAACCAACTAGAGAGCGACGAGTTTAATGAAGGCTGAGGATTTCTGAGCTGCTGCACCTGCCAATGATCTTAGAAACGTTATGAAAAGGAGTCTTGCATTTTTATGAACTGGTATGCGTTCTATGTGAAAACGGGTTATGAACATTCTGTGAAAAATTGGTTGAATAAATCTTTTGACAAAGAAACACTGTATTCCATGGTTCCACAACGTATCGTTCCCGAGAAGAAAAACGGCGAGATTATGCGGGTTGAAAAGGATTTGTTTCCAGGCTACATTTTTGTAAAAACGGACATGAATTTCTCGAAATATTACTTTATTAGAAGTCACTCCAAAATTATTCGGATGTTGAACTATCTGAATAAAATCGACCTGATGTACGACAGATCGACTTCTCCCCGGAAAAGCCGCGATCCGGTGGAAAGCAGGGAAGAGGCGCTCTGTTTCAAAAAGATTCCCGAGGAAGAAATCACGATCATTCTCAGGCTGCTGAATCACGATGAGCAGATTGATTTTTCCCAGGTCTACACGCAAGATTCCAAGGTATATGTGGAGTCTGGCCCACTCAAAGGGATGGAAGGAATTGTAAAAAAAGTGGACAAGCACAAACGGCGGGTAAAAGTGCTCGTGTCGCTCATGGGCGATGAGCGGATGATCGACCTTGGCATTGAGCTGATCGAGCCAATGGTGTCATCAGGCCATGCCCACACCCGCACATGAGCTAGACTGCACGCGCGTCCTTTTACAGAAAGTGTGTTTGCATACAGAGTTGGAGGTTCAGCATGATGCCCATATACGCAGTCTCTATTGCCGATTTTTCAGATGATTACATTCCTCACCTGCTGTCCTTTGTTGCCGAAGACAAAAAACAGCGGCTCGGTGCTTTCTTCCGCCGCGAAGATCGCGTCCGCGGACTGCTGGCCGATCTGCTGATTAGAAAAATTGCCGCCGAAACGTTCGCCGTTTCTGCGAAAAGCATTTCGTTTGGCACGAACGCCTATGGAAAACCATCCCTGCAAGGGCCGTTGAACCGCTTGCACTACAACCTTTCCCATTCGGGCGACTGGGTGGTCTGTATCACCGGTGACTGTACCGTAGGAATCGATATTGAGAAAAAGCATCAGATTGACTTGCAAATTGCCAGGCAGTTTTTTGCGCCAGAGGAATACGAGTATATCGAGGAAGAACCGGACAGCGAACGAAGACAAGCACGTTTTTTTGCGGTCTGGACGGCGAAAGAAAGCTACATCAAAGCGATCGGCAAAGGGCTTTCGCTTCCGCTGAACAGCTTCTCCACTGTCAGCCAGGGAACTGTCGAGGGCGCGCGCGTATTTGAACAAGCGAGGTGGCACTTCAAGACGTACTTTCTGGATGACGAATACACCTTGACTGCTTGTGCGCCAAACGATTCGTTTTGTGAAACCGTGGAAATCGTGCCGATGGATACGCTCGTTTCGTATTTTCTCAGCCGTTGATTGACAGCGCGGCAACAAAAAAGGTTTCATCCCCTCTTCGCTGCCGGGGATGAAACCTTTTTTTGTGAATAACGTCTCGACTCGACTTTTTTGAAATGGGATGTGACCGCTTGCGGCCGACAAAACAGCTCAATTCAGCGGATAACTGCTCGTTGCACGATCTGTCTACCTCGTTTGCAGGCTTTGGTAGTCTTCCCGCAGCAAGCCGTATATTTCTAAATCGACAATTCCTTTGCCTGACCAGAGCGCTGCCTGTCTGAGCGTTCCTTCCATGAGGAAGCCATTATTGCGCAACACCTTTTTGGACGCTTCATTTGGCGGCATGACTTCTGCCTGGATTCTGTTCACGTTGACTTCTTCCATCAGGAAGCGCACAACCATTTTGACCGCTTCCGAGGCAATCCCTTTTCCCCAGTGCGCTTCCGCCAAAAAGTAACCGATGGTTGCCATGTTTACGCGTTGATTCAACTCGAAGGCTTCGATAATGCCGACTAATGTATCGCTCTGCTGAACGGGGAAAATCCCCCATTTCACTCTCGATTTTTTCAGGTAATCTCTTTTAAAATGGCCGATCATGGTCAGAACGGTATCCTTTTTGTGCTTGGGAATGATGCCGCAATACTCAAAGACGCTATCGTTGCTGTAAATTTCAAACACTTCTTCCAGGTGACAATCTTCAATCTCTCGCAGTATCAAATGGTCCGATTTCAACACCGGAAACTCCTGAAATAGAGCGCTACTATTCATTCTCCAGTTCCTTTCCTGTCCGAGTTTGCTTTTTCCGCTCAGCCTAGCCTATCTGGATGAGCTGTCGTTGCTTTTGGTTGTTATGGTATATTATGCCAAAAATAGACAGGAAAAGCGACTTGTTTATCAGACGTGGTTGGCTAAAGCACGCCCTCGTATCTGTTTCAGATTAGCGTGGATGCAAAAAAAAATCCCGCCTAAGTGAAAGGCGGGATTTTGTCCGTATGCTTCGGTTGTCATGGATTGGTTGTCGCGATTTCTTCTCGATCGCGATTCGCATTCTCGACGATTTGCTGAACCAGGTCGTAAAAATGTGAGAGGAACTCATGAACTGTGTCGTCTGGAAGATAAGTCTCCCGGTACGTCATTTCCAGATGCATGGTGCGCTGATCTTCCTGTACGACGACAACGTGCAGATCGAACTTGCTTGGAGCGCCGTCATACTCGACAGGCAGCAGCTTGAGACCGTCGATTTTTTCTGCCTCATCTTGCTGCGCGAATTGGAACATGACATTGAACAATGGGTTGCTGTTGATCTCGCGTGGGACGTTCAGTTTGTCTACAAGATGGTCGAAGGCGTAGTCCTGATTTTCGTATGCTTCCAGCAGACGCTCTTTCACCTCGCTCACGTACGCGAGGAAAGACTGGCTGCTTCGTGGCCTGTTGCGAATGGCCAACGTGTTGACAAACATCCCTACGATATTTTCCAGTCCATCATGATGTCTTCCCGAAATGGGAGTGCCGACTACAATATCGTCCTGCCCAGACAGCTTGGACAGCAGGAGGGTAAAAGCAGCCAGCATGACCATAAACAAGGTTGTATCTGTCGAGTAAGCGAGATTTTGCAGCTCTGTGGCCAGTTTTTCTTCCAGGGAAACATGAAGCGTTCGGGATTTCACTTCTGCTGTCAAGGCCGCAGGGCGACTGAATGGCAGGCGCACCGGATGAACAGGTTCTTTGAATACGTCCAGCCAGTATTGCTCCTGCTTTTGCCATTCTTGCGTTTTCATCAGCTGGTTTTCCCAAACGGCGTAGTCTTTGTATTGCAGACGGAGCGTCTCTAGTTGCCTTTTCTCGTACAGGGCTGCCAATTCTTTAAGCATGATCGCTACGGACATGCCGTCGGTTATGATATGGTGCATGTCGATGATCAGAATGCTCTCTTCCCTGTCCGTCAGCTCGATCAGCGCCGCGCGAAACAGCGGTGCCTTGTCAAGGCGAAACGGTCTGACAAAATCGCGGATCATCTCTGCCGCTTCTGCTTCTGTCAGCGCATACACCGGAAACGCAAACGAGACAGCGGAATCTATTTTTTGCCGGAGTGCCCCGCTCTCCACTTCCAGTTGAAACGCCGTCCGCAGTGACTCATGCCGCTGGACAAAGTCCCGCATGGCTTGTTCAAGCCGCTTGCTGTCCAATTTTCCGTTCACTCTGCGTATGACGGGAACATTGTAAGAGGTTCCTCTTCCCAGCAGTTTATCGATCATGAACAACCGCTTTTGCGCTGATGAGGCCGGGTAATCAGGACGTTCTTCCACTGCTTCCAAAGCAGGCAGTGTATTCATGCCCGCGTAGCTTGTGTCGAACTTGACGGCCAGTTTCTCCGCACGCTGCTTGAGCTGTTGCTCGTGCTCCAGCGTAAGTGCCAAGCTTCGTTCTACCGGGTAAGCCGTGTTCGGCTGGGTCCGGTCGTCATTCTCTGCGTTGGAGAGCAGCTCGATGTCCGCAAGGCGCTGGTCGGCATCTTGGGCAAGCTTTGTCAGCAGATGAATGTAGTGGCCCAGCAGCCGCTCCATCGTGCTTGTGGCAAACAGACTGGTGCAGAACTCCAGATTCAACTGAAGACCTTTTTCTTGTTCCACCGCTTCCAGCATGAGGTCAAACTGGGACGCCTGGTTGTGGATCGGCAGAGCGACCAGCTTGATGGCTTCTATCGCTGGAAGAGAGTTTTCCATGTTTTGCAGGACGAACATTGTGTCAAACAGCGGATTTCGGCTTAAATCGCGCGTAGGTTGCAGCTTTTCGACCAGCTTTTCAAACGGCCATTCCTGGTGCTCGTACGCTTGCAGGCAACTCTCCCTGACTTCGGCCAGAAAGGCACGGAACGGCTTGTCTGGATGCGGGAAGCTTCGCAAGGCGAGCGTGTTGACGAACATGCCGACCAGATGTTCAAACTCTGCCTGCGGTCTGCCTGCGATCGGAGAGCCGACGATGATATCGGTTTGGCCCGTATATTTGTGCAGCAGTACATAATAGACCGACAACAGCACCGTATACAAGGTCGTGTCTGTTTCCTCCGCCACTTGTCTCAACTTGCGGGTTAAAGAAGGATCTAGGCGCGCAGTTACCTTGTCTCCCGCGAAGCTTTGCAGCGGCGGCCGCGGATGGTCCAGCGGCAAGTTCAACACCGGAAGCTCCCCTTGCAGCAGATCGAGCCAATACTTTTCCTGGCTCTGCAATGTCTCGCGGCGCTTGCACTGCCAGTTTGCATAGTCTTTGTACTGCATCGGCAACGGTTCCAGCGTCTTGCCTTCGTACAGCGCGGCAAACTCTTGCAAGACAATCTGGAGAGAAATCCCGTCGGCAATGATATGATGCATGTCGAGCAAAAGCAGGTGTTCCTCTGCGCCAAGTCGGATTGCTTTCACCCGAAATAGCGGACCGACACTCAGGTCAAACGGACGGACGAATTGGCGGATAAGCTGGTCGGGCTGTTCTCCGCTCGCTTCTTCATACGTGAAAAAGCCGTCTGCTTTTGGCAGCACTTTTTGCACCACCGTGTCGCCGATCAGCTCGAAGCAGGTGCGCAGCGACTCGTGCCGGAGGCTCAGTGCGGCAAAAGCTTGCTGGCAACGGGCTGCGTCGAACGGTCCAGACACATGCGCCGCCCACGGGACGTTGTAAGCCGTGCCGACGTGCTCGAACTGTTCCAACACATAAAGTCGCTCCTGCTCCGAGGAAAGCCGATGGTACTGCTGCCCTCCTGCTGTCGGTATCGCGTCCACGCTCGTTTTCGGCGAGTGGCGAATGACTTCCGCAAGCTGCTGGATTGTCGGCTTTCGAAACAGGGTGGAAATCGGGATTGATACGCCAAATGCCTTTTTCATCCGCGAGAGCAGCGCAACCGCTTTTAGCGAATGCCCACCCAAGCGGAAAAAGCTGTCCTGGTGACCTACCTTGCGGATGCCCAGCGTCTCCTGCCACAGCTTCACCAGTTGCTGCTCGATTTCCCCTTGCAGCTGGACGGTTTCTGTTGGCTCCAGTTCTGCGGACGGCACTGGCAGCGCTTTGCGGTCGACTTTGCCGTTTGGCGTCAGCGGCATGGCTTCCAGCACGATCACAAACTGCGGAATCATGTAGCCTGGCAGTTCGGTTTGCAAATAATCGTAGATTTGCTCTGTGGTCAAGGTCTGGGCTGGCACGACATAAGCGCGCAAGGTCGTGTCTCCCCCGGCGTCCTGTAGCGCGGTGACGACCGCTTCTTTAACTTGTGGATGGTCGAGCAGCTTTTTCTCGATTTCCTCGATCTCAATGCGGAAGCCGCGAACTTTCACCTGATGGTCGACTCTGCCGATGAAGACGATCTGTCCATCTGGCAGCCTTTTCACGACGTCGCCTGTCTTGTACACGACCTGCTCAGGCAGCTCCTTGCCCTGCACGAACCGTTCTGCCGTCAACTCCGGGGCGTTGTAGTAGCCAAAACCTACCCCGACACCGCCGATGCACAGCTCGCCCTCCAGCCCTTCCGGCACCAGGCGCATGTCCTTGTCCACGACATACAATCGGACGTTGTCAATCGGTTTGCCGATCGGCAGGTTTGTTTCTCCTTGCCAGTCTTTGCTGTGTAGGCGGTAGTAGGACGCAATATCTGTGCATTCGGTCGGGCCGTAAGTGTTGACGATTTCCGCCTGGCAATGGGCGCTGCGCAGCCACGGCGCGAGCTGGTTCATATGGATCGGTTCGCCGCCCAAAAATACCCAGCGCAAGCTTCTCAACTTTTGATAATCGTCGTCCGCATTGGCTTCTACCAACGGGTAAAAAGCGCTGGGCGTGCAGTTGATCGCGGTAATCCCTTCGCGCTCGATTGTCGCTGACATTTGCTCGTAGTCGTAGAGACCAGGTTCGAAAAGCACCAGCCGCCCCCCGGTGATGAGCGGCGCGTACAGGTTTTTTTGCGCCAGATCAAAGCTGGCAGAAGCGATGAGCAGCATCCGGTCGTTTTCGCCCAGCGCAAATTCGCGCGTGTACCAATGCAGCAAGTTGACAAACGAATGCGAGCGAATCATGGCGCCTTTCGGATTGCCAGTGGAGCCGGACGTGTAGAGGACGTACATCGGCTGTTCCGGGTCGTAGGAAAGCGGCAAGTCTTCACTGGGCCACGCACACTCAGCCGCCAGCAGGTCTTCCACCGCGACGACCTCGGCTTCTGAATCGGTGATGCGATCTTGCACGGAGCGCTGGACGAGCAGCAGCTTCGCCTTGGAATGACGCAGCAAGTAGCGCAGCCGCTCCGCCGGATAGCCCGGGTCCACAGGCGTGTAGGCAGCACCTGCTTTCAGCACGCCAAACAAGCCCGTAACCAGTTCCAGGGAGCGCTCCGCCATGACGACCACGACATCCCCTTTGCCGATTCCTTTATGGTGCAGGGCGTGGGCAATCTGGTTGGAGTGGGCGTGCAACTGCGCGTACGTCAGGCTTTGCTCGCCAAACACGACAGCGATGTCATCCGGGCGCTGCTCGACCTGCCGCTTCAACATGTGCGCAATGCTCTGCTCTGCCGGATAGGCTGTAGTTGTCTCGTTCCAGCCGTAGACAAGCCGCTCGCGCTCGTCGGCAGAAAGCATGTCCATGTCGATCAGGCGCTGGTCGGCATCCTGGACGAGCTGTGCCAGCAGATTGACGTAGTGGCTCAGCAGCTTTTCCATCGTGCGCGGAGCAAACAGCTTGGTGCAAAACTCCAGATTCAGTTGCAAACTGCCTGCTTGTTCAACGGCTTCCAGCATGAGATCAAACTGGGACGACTGGCTGTTGATCGGCAGGGCAACCAGCTCTACTCCTGGCAGACTCGGAAGAGAGTTTTCCATGTTTTGCAGGACGAACATCGTGTCAAACAGCGGATTTCGGCTTAAATCACGCGTAGGCTGGAGCTTCTCGACCAGCTTTTCAAACGGCCATTCCTGGTGCTCGTACGCTTGCAGGCAACTCTCCCTGACTTCGGCCAGAAAGGTGCGGAATGGCTTGTCTGGATGCGGGAAGTTTCGCAAGGCGAGCGTGTTGACGAACATGCCGACCAGATGTTCAAATTCAGCCTGCGGTCTGCCTGCGATCGGAGAGCCGACGATGATATCGGTTTGGCCCGTATATTTGTGCAGCAGCACATGATAGGCTGCCAGCAACACCATGTACAGGGTCGTGTCTGTTTCCTCCGCCACCTGCCTCAGTTTGCCGACCAAAGAAGTATCTAGGCGCGCAGTTATCTTGTCTCCCGCGAAGCTTTGCAGCGGCGGCCGTGGATAGTCCAGCGGCAGATTCAACACCGGAAGCTCCCCTTGCAGCACATCGAGCCAATACTTTTCCTGGCTCTGCAATGTCTCGCGGTGCTTGCACTGCCAGTTTGCATAGTCTTTGTACTGCATCGGCAACGGTTCCAGCGTCTTGCCTTCGTTGTATAGCGCGGCAAACTCTTGCAACACAATCTGAAGGGAAATCCCGTCGGCAATGATATGGTGCATATCGAGCAAAAGCAGGTGTTCCTCTGCGCCAAGTCGGATTACTTTCACCCGAAACAGCGGACCGACACGCAGGTCAAACGGGCGGACGAATTGGCGGATGAGTTGATCGGGCGCTGCTCCGCTCGCTTCCTCATACGTGAAAAAGCCGTCTGCTTTTGGCAGCACTTTTTGCAACACGGTGTCGCCGATCAGTTCGAAGCAGGTGCGCAGCGTCTCGTGCCGGAGGCTCAGTGCGGCAAAAGCTTGCTGGCAGCGGGCTGCGTCGAACGGTCCAGACACGTGAGCCGCCCACGGGACGTTGTAAGCGGTGCCGACATGTTCGAACTGTTCCAGCACATAAAGCCGTTCCTGCTCCGAGGAAAGCCGGTAATACTCCTGCCCTCCTGCTGGCAGAATCGAGGCGACGCTCGTTTTCGGAGAGTGGCGGATGACTTCTGCAAGCTGTTGGATCGTCGGCTGACGAAACAAGGTGTGGATCGGGATCGCCACACCAAATGTTTTTTTGATGCGCGAGAGCAGGGCAACTGCTTTTAAGGAGTGACCACCCAAGCGAAAGAAGCTGTCCTTGCGACCTGCCTTGCGAATGCCCAGCACCTCTTGCCAGAGCTTCAGCAGCTGTTGCTCGGTTTCGTCTTGCAGCTCCGCTTCCGCAGCTTGTTCTTCCGCTTGTGCCAGTTCCTCGGAAGGTACAGGCAGCGCTTTGCGGTCGACTTTGCCGTTTGGCGTCAGCGGCAAAGCCTCCAGCACGATCACAAACTGTGGAATCATGTAGCTTGGCAGTTCAGCCTGCAAATAATCGTAAATTTGCTCTGTGGTCAAGGTCTGGGCTGGCACCACATAAGCGCGCAAGGTCGTGTCTCCCCCGGCGTCCTGTAGCGCGGTAACGACCGTTTCCTTGATTCGCGGATGGTCGAGCAGCTTTTTCTCGATTTCCTCGATCTCAATGCGGAAGCCGCGAACTTTCACCTGATGGTCGACCCTGCCGATGAAGACGATCTGTCCATCCGGCAGCCTTTTCACGACGTCGCCTGTCTTGTACACGACCTGCTCAGGCAGCTCCCTGCTCTGCACGAACCGTTCTTGCGTCAACTCCGGGGCGTTATAGTAGCCAAAACCTACCCCGACACCACCGATGCACAGTTCACCTTCCAGCCCTTCCGGCACCAGGCGCATGTCCTTGTCCACGACATACAGCCGGACGTTGTCGATCGGTTTGCCGATCGGCAGGTTTGTTTCTCCTTGCCAGTCTTTGCTGTGTAAGCGGTAGTAGGACGCAATATCCGTGCATTCGGTCGGGCCGTATGTGTTGACGATTTCCGCCTGGCATTGGGCGCTGCGCAGCCACGGCGCGAGCTGATTCATATGGATCGGTTCGCCGCCCAAAAATACCCAGCGCAAGCTTTTCAACTTTTGATAATCGTCGTCGGCATTGGCTTCTACCAACGGGTAAAAAGCGCTAGGCGTGCAGTTGATCGCGGTAATCCCTTCGCGCTCGATTGTCGCTGACATTTGCTCGTAGTCGTAGAGACCAGGTTCGAAAAGCACCAGCCGCCCTCCGGTGATGAGCGGCGCGTACAGGTTTTTTTGCGCCAGATCAAAGCTGGCAGAAGCGATGAGCAGCATCCGGTCGTTTTCACCCAGCGCAAATTCGCGCGTGTACCAATGCAGCAAGTTGACAAACGAATGCGAGCGAATCATGGCGCCTTTCGGATTGCCGGTGGATCCGGACGTGTAGAGGACGTACATCAGCTGTTCCGGGTCGTAGGAAAGCGGCAAGTCTTCGCTGGGCCACGCACACTCAGCCGCCAGCAGGTCTTCCACCGCGACGACCTCGGCTTCTGAATCGGTGATGCGATCTTGCACGGAGCGCTGGACGAGCAGCAGCTTCGCCTTGGAATGACGCAGCAAGTAGCGCAGCCGCTCCGCCGGATAGCCGGGGTCGACAGGCGTATAGGCAGCACCCGCTTTTAGCACGCCAAACAAGCCCGTAACCAGCTCCAGCGAACGTTCCGCCATGACGACCACGACATCCCCTTTGCCGATTCCTTTATGGTGCAGGGCGTGGGCAATCTGGTTGGATTGGGCGTGCAACTGCGCGTACGTCAGGCTTTGCTCGCCAAACACGACAGCGATGTCATCCGGGCGCTGCTCGACCTGCTGCTTCAACATGTGCGCAATGCTCTGCTCTGCCGGATAGGCTGTAGTTGTCTCGTTCCAGCCGTAGACAAGCCGCTCGCGCTCGGCGGCAGAAAGCATGTCCACGTCCGCCAGGCGCTGGTCGGCATCCTGCGCAAGCTGTGCCAACAAATTGACGTAGTGGCTCAGCATCCGCTCCATCGTACTGGGCAAAAAGAGCTGGACATCATACTCGACTTGCAAAAAGATGCCGTCCTGTTCCAAGTCGAATGCGAGCGCGAAGTCGTCCTTTTCCCCGGCTGTATCTGTATGCCGCTTTTTGATGCGTACATCAAAGAGCGGATTTCTGCTCGGATCTTGGGGCAACTCCATGGTTGCCAGCAGTTCTTCGTAAAAAAATCGCTTGGCGGCATGAGCCTGCATGCATGTCTGCTCGACTGTCAGCAAAAATTCGCGCCATGTCCTGTCCTGATGCACATGACCAGTCGCAACGGCGGTGCGGGCTGTCTCGCTACCTCCAGCCTGTTGAAGCGAATCAGACGACCAGCCCACGACGACATGCTCTTGGCCTGTATATTTCGCGAGCAGGAGCATGAAAGCAGCAAGCAGAAAGACTTCCGCAGATACCGTTTCCTTTTCTGCCGCAAGCTCCAGCTTGCTTTTCAACTCCAGCCCAGTCTTGTGCGCGACGACTTCTTTCTGCGTGCCTTTAACGGCTGGCCGTACAAAATCCAACGGCAAATTTAGTGCATGTGTACCTTGCCAATCAGACATCGACTGTTCGCCGTCTCCTGGTCGTTGGTCGTTCCTGTTGGCAGCACCAGCAAGCTTCTGCATCATGAGTTGCGCTCCTTTTGTATCAAAATAAGAGGATTCACATCACCCGCGCTCGGGGGCAATCGCTGCAAAAAAAGAAGCCATTTCCGCAACAGCAGGCTCTTTGAAAATGGAGAAATGATCTCCCTCGATTTCATGCAAGGCGATGGGACGATAGAAAAAGGCGTTCCACTTGTTTTCCTCGATTGCCGATTTCTGCGCTTTGACCAAATGAGCCTGGGCAAACACTTTTCGCGGCGGTTGATAGTGGACATAGGCATGCTGCAAATCGATAAACAGATGCACATAACGGTAAAAATCAACTTGCTGGCCGTGGGCATAACCCGGAATCGCCTGCATGATCTCTTTCGGCATCACGGCTTCCAGTGTTTCATGCGTCAAGTTGTGCTGCTCCATGTACTGCGCCACCTTTTTGTACAAGCCGTACAACGTCGTTTCCTGCTCCAGCTGGGCGCTCCACTCTGCTGCTGTCACTACTTGTGCCATTTGCTGTCTGACTGAGGCCACGACCGCCGGGTCAGGCTGCTGGAGGTGCTGATGCAATAGCGGCGGAGAAGAATCGATCAGGACGAGCATGTCTACCTCATCTCCGTCGGCCTCCAGCTGTCTCGTGATTTCAAAAGCGAGCAATCCCCCCAGACTCCAGCCTGCCAGATGGTATGGACCTTCGCCTTGGACTTTTTTGACTTTTTCCAGATAGTTCTGCGCCAGCGCTTCGATGCTGATTTCCTGACTTTGCGCGTCATGGTTTACCTCTGCCGGAATGCCATAACACGTAAATCTGTCGCCAAGATAGTTGACCAGTTCCAAATAAGCGTCGATACTGCCGCTTATATCGTGAATCAAAAACAAGGACGGGGCTTCGGCAGAGCCTTTGTTGATTAACACCAGGTCGTGATTGCCGTCTGCTGATGCTGGCGACGCCTCCGATTGCAGGTATGCGGCGATTTCTGCGATCATCGGCTTGGTGTAAACGGCGCTAACGGGAACATCCATGTTTAACTCCCGGCGAATTTGCGAAGCAATCAAAATGATTTTCAACGAATTGGCCCCGACGGAGAACAAGTTGGTGCGAACGCCAAGCTGCTCGACATGCAGCACTTTTTGGCAAATGTCCGCCAGCTTCTTTTCCAGCTCGCTTTCAGGCAGTTCATCCGCAGTGAACTCCACCTCTACAACAGGCGTCGGCAGCAGCTTTCTGTTTACTTTTCCGCTGGCCGTTAACGGGATTTCCTCTATCGCCACAATCGCATCCGGCACCATGAAGCGCGGCAATCTTTTGGCAAGATAGCTCTTCACCTCATCCGGCTTGATCTCGTCTCGGGCTACGTAATAAAGGCAGAGCAGCTTCTCTTCGGCCGCACTCGTTTTGATCGCGGCTGCGGCTGACTCAATTTCGGGAAGCTCCAGCAGCGCATTCTCGATTTCGCCCAATTCAATGCGCACGCCCCTGATTTTGACCTGCTCATCAATACGGCCCAGATACTCGATGTTGCCATCCGGCATCCAGCGGACGAGGTCTCCGCTTCGGTACATTCTGTTGCCAGGACTCCACGGATCGTCGACAAATTTTTGCGCCGTGATCTCGGGCTGATTCAAATACCCTCTTCCTACCCCGATCCCGGATATCATCAGCTCGCCTGCCACGCCAATCGGCTGGAGGCCGTCTTTTTGATCCACAACGTACAGGCGGATATTGTCAATGGGCTTGCCCACAGGAATAATCGTCCGCGCAGGACGCACTCCGTAGTCAGCGGAGCAATCGAACCACGACACCTCGACAGTGGTTTCGGTCGGGCCGTACAAATTGATGAGTCTCGCCCCGGTTCGCGCATGGATCATCCGGTTGAAGGTGTTGACGGTACTCGGGAGCAGCGCTTCCCCACTCGCAAACAGGAAGCGAAGACTGGACAGCCGTTCTGTTTCCTGCTCGATGCGCGGCTCTATATAGGAAAGAAAGCTGCTCAGCATGGAGGGAACGAAGTGCATAAGCGTGATGCGCTCGCGAGCGAGCGTGGCGAGAATGACTTCGGGATCTTTCTCCATGCCAGGCGCCAGGAAGCAGACTCGCGCCCCGTGGAAATACCATCCGAACAGCTCCCAGACGGAAACATCGAAGGTAAACGGTGTTTTTTGCAAAACGCAGTCATCTGCTGTGATCGGAAATTGTTTGTGCATCCAGGCAATCCGGTTGACCACGGAACGATGCTCGATCATGACGCCTTTTGGCTGGCCAGTGGAGCCAGAGGTGTACATAATATAGGCCAGATCAGCAGGAGTGCTTCTCGGCGTCAGATTGGAATCGTCCTGGGCGTAGAAGGCGGGCTCTTTTACGTCCACGTACAGCGACTTCACATGCGGGCTGCTGTCCTGCACGTCCCGATCAACGAGGACGACCTTGGCCTGGCTGTCCTCCAGCAAAAACGTCACCCGATCTGGCGGATAGTCCGGGCTGATCGGCAAATACGCGCCGCCCGCCTTCAAAATCGCCAACAGAGATACCATCATGTCGACAGACCGCTCCAGCATGACGCCTGCCGTTACGCCAGGGCCAACGCCTTTGTCCACGAGCGCTCTCGCCAGCTGATTGGCCTTTTGGTTCAGCTCGCGATATGTGAGCGATTGATCTGCGCAACTAACGGCAAGCTTGTCCGCATACAGCTCAACTCGCTGCTCGAAGATCGCTTGCAACGTTTGTTCTGTAGGCAAATCAGCCGTTTCCTTGTTAAAAAGGTGCAAAATATGGTGTCGCTCGGCTTCTGTCAGCAAGCTGAACTCTTCCAGCTTGCGCGCTGGCTGCGAGAGGACCGCTTCCAGCAGAATGGTGAAGTGTTCGCCCATTCGCTGAATCGTGCCGGGATCGAACAATTCCATGTTGTATTCCATGTTCAGGCAGATAGCTCCTGAATCGAGAAAGTAGATGCCGCAGGCAATATCTTGACTGTTCCCGCTCTGTAATGTATCGCCTTCCGCTCCGATGATCGATTCCGTCACAGAATCCATCTCCGTGTGAATATTCAGCGAGACGCGATACAAAGGGTGGTCTGTCTTGGACACGCCATGGTGTCGGCAAATGCTTTCCTCCAGCTCATCGACGTCGTACTCCTGATGCTCCAGCGAACGGATGAGGCTGTTTTTGACCTGTTGCAAATATTCCGGAAGCGCTTGTTCCGGAACAGCCTGAAACCGGATCGGAACGGTTCGCAAAAACACGCCGATGCTGTTTTCAAGCCCACTGTAGCGGCGTGAAGACAGCATCCCCAGGGTGATATCGGTTTGCGCGCAATATTTGGAGAGAAGCAGGCCGTAAACGGCCGTCAGCAAAATGCTTGGTGTGACTTGATGCTGTTTGGCGACGGTCTGAATGGCCTCTGTCGTCTGTTCACTCAAATAGAAGTTTTTGTTGCCATACGTCGAGATCAGGCCATTGCTACGAGGACGATCAAGCGGCAGATTCAAAACGGGCAGCTCGTCGGCAAACATATCCAGCCAAAAAGCTTTCTTTTCCTGATACGCTTCCGACTTTTCCAATTCGTTTTGCCATACGCAATAATCGACGTATTGCAGTTGCATCTTGGGCAGCAGCTCTCCCTTGCTGATGCACTCCAATTCGTGATACACCAGTCGAAGCGAAGAGGCGTCGAAAATAATGTGGTGAAAATGCAAAATCAACAGACTGCCTTCTCCCGGCAAGCGAACCAGGCCAATCCGAAAGAGTGGGAGCTGGTCAAGTGTGTACGGCCGATTGATTTCGGCCACGCATTTTCGAATGAACTCCTCCTGCAACGCTTTTTCCGCCGGGGCTTCCCAGTAAAGCAGGCGAAAAGAATCCGCTTGCGACTCGTCGTGAACGAACTGAACGACTGCGTCAGCTTGAATGCCGACTGTGGTGCGCAGCAATTTGTGTCTTTTCATTATGTATTGAAAAGCTTGCTCCAGCTCAGACGGCTCGATCTCATGCTCCACTCTGCGAATGTCGATAACGGCATTTTCAAGCCCGTCGAAATAGGCAAAGAACATCTTTTTTTGTGTCCAGGAAACAGGGTAGTAAGGTCTGTCCGGGACAGGCTTTATGAAAGAAATCGCGTCGTCCTGCGAACTGCGGATGTATGCCGCCAGCTCCCTCATGGTGAGATGGTTGAAGATGTTTTCCAAAGAGATTTCGCTATCAAACTCCACGCCGATTCTGACCTCAAGCTCCAGCGCTTTTAGCGAGTGGCCGCCGACTTCGAAAAAATTGTCGTCAATGCCCACGTCGCTTCGCTGGAGGACATCCAGCCAAATCGCTTTCAGTCTTTCTTCGACATCGTCAAGCCTCGTCTGGGTGGTTCCGTTCATCGTCTGCTTTCCCCCTTCTGGATAAAAAGGAACGGGTCCCGGCGCTTGTGCTCCGGTACCCGTCCTTTTCCACATCAGCTATCGAGAAAATTTTTCGGCCCTGGCTGGGCTATACGAGCTTTGCTTTTGTGCTCGCTTGCAGTTCCCTGACCGTTTGGGCGATCCCTTTGACCGATTCCGCATCACCCAACAGTGCCCGATGATGAATCCAGATGACCTCTTCGGCAATTTTCTTCGAGACAGGGCAGTGCAACTGGTTCGGGAAAGCGTAGTTATCGCCCAGATCGGCGACGAACTGCTTGAAGATTGGCGTATCGTGAATCTGCGTGTAGGCAATGTAAGCGGGAATGCCTTGTTCGTTCAGCATTTCCACAAACCGCTCTCTTGTGATCCCGCCAAATTCGACCGGATTGTAGTAGAACATGTACATGTAGTGCGTATGGATCGTACACTCTTCTTGACGGATTTGCGGAATGATGCCATCGATTTCTTTCATTTCCGCATCGAGAACTTGCGCATTGTACTCGCGGCGCTTGTTTTGCTCAGCGAGGCGCGCGGTTTGCGGCAGCAGGACAGCAGCCTGAAATTCGGAAATCCGATAGTTGGAACCTTCGACAAGGTGCTGATACTTTTTGTCGCCAACTGGACGGCCCACATTGTGGTACAGGAAAGCCTGGTCATACAAATCTTGAGCATTCGTGATGAGCGCGCCGCCTTCTCCCGCCGTCATCAGTTTAAATTGCTGGAAGCTGAACACCCCGGCATCACCCATGCTGCCTGCGCGTTTTCCTTTCCATTCACCGCCGTGCGCGTGGCAGGCGTCTTCAATAATAAACAGATGAAACTCATCGGCAATCTGCTGGAGCTGGTCCATATCGCACAGGTGTCCCGCCATATGCACAGGAATCATCCCGACTGTGCGCGGCGTAACCGCTTCCCGCACTTTTACCGGATCGAGGCAAAAGGTGCCAGGATCGACGTCTACAGGGACAGGGATCGCGCCCAAGCTGATGACTGGCAACGCCGTCGAGATAAAGGTAAAAGCCGGAACGATTACTTCATCACCCGGCTTGACTCCCAGGCTATGCAAAGCCAGCTTGATCGCGTGTGTTCCGTTTGTAACGGCCAGCGTATGCTTGGCGTGGTGCATCTGGGCAAATACTCGTTCAAATTCTTTTACTTTTGTGCCGGACATGCGCCACCATTGATTGCTGCGCAACGCTTCCAACAATTCTTTTTCCTGGTTTTCATCTGCCATTGGCCAGCTTGGGAATCTTTCTGTCAGGTTACTCATTTGCGAACACCTTCCATTTCTTTATTTTTTTCAAACATTTGCAAACCGTAAGCGATCCCGCCCCAAAGTGCCGCATCGTCTCCCAGGGCGGAAAGTTTTACGCGGACATTCTGCTGCGGCAGGGTGCCGAGGAACTGTTGAACGCGTTTTTCCAGGGAGCGATAATGTTCCGGAAATCTGCTTGCCATGCCGCCGCCGACGACAACCATATCCGGGTCGAACAGGCGCACAGCGTTGGCAATCCCGATCGCCAGCATTCGCAAGGAATCGTCGACGATTGCCTGTGCTGTTGCGTTTCCCGCAGCGGCCAAATGAAATACGTCACTCGCTTTTGCAACCGACAGCCCTTTGGCTTGCGCGATGCGTTCCACCGCCCGGCCAGACGCGTACATTTGCAAGCAGCCGAACCCTCCGCAGGGACATTTTTCTCCCCAAGGATCGACCGTAATATGGCCCAGTTCTCCGCTTGCTCCCCTTGCCCCTGTATACACATTGCCCTGCCATACAAGCGAGCTGCCAATTCCGGTCCCGACTACTGTATACAGCAGATGTTGGACCGAGTGCTCAAGGCCAAAAGCATACTCGCCGAGCGCCGCGAGATTGGCATCGTCAAACAGCACGACAGGCTTGCCTGCCAAGGCGGCGAAAGTATCGCGGAAGGCAAAGCCGTTCCATTCCGGACGATTTGGCCAAGTGACAATGGTTCCTGCGGCATCATGCACAGCAGCCAGCCCGATTACAATGCTGCGTATTTCCATCTGCGCCCTCTGTTCCCAGCCTTCGATGACGCTGATGACTTGCGAAATGGCTTGCAGCGGTTCGATTTCCTGCCCCAATTCCAGCCGGGCAGTTTCCAGCATCGTGGCGCCATCGAGAGCGAAGAGCGCCATTCTCGCCGTGGAACCGCCAAGATCAACAGCGACGAGTCCAGCTCTCATGTGACAACAAGTCCTTTGCGCACCGATTGATAGAGAAGCTCGATCAGTCGAACCACTTTTTCGCCATCTTGTGCAGAGGGAACGGGCTGGCTTTTTTCGCGGATACCCGCCACAAACTGCTCCGCCTGGCGTTGAAAAGCAACAAGCGGATCTGGCTTTGCAGGCAAGGGAAAATACTGGACCTCTTGACCAGCAAACGTCAGCAGCAAATGCGGCTGTTTGTACAATCCTTGATCGCTGAAGCCGAACAAGGTATTCAGCGTCAAACTTCCCCGTTCGCCCTTCAGATGGATTTGCACAAAATCTCCTGCTACATCGTCCTGCCAGCTTACTTGCACCTTGCCGAGCATACCGTTGGCAAACTGAATCATGCCTACTGCCGTATCCTCCACTTCAACCTTTTCCGATTCAGAGCTGCCCAGCCAATTGCTGTACCCTTCCTGAGTGAAAACCGGACGGGAATGGAAGCTGCCCAGGCAAGCAACAGGCTCCTCGGCACCCGTCAAAAAAAGCATCTGGTCGAGCATATGGCTACCCAAATCGATGAGGACGCCCCCTCCCGAAAGCTGCTTTTGCGTAAACCAGCTTCCCGGTCGGGGAATCCCTCTTTTGCGGCGCCAGCTGACTTCGCAGATTTGCACCTCGCCAATTTGCCCGGCTGCGATTCGTGAACGAAGCTCCCGGATATCGTCACGGTAACGGTTGACAAAGCCCATCATCAAAACAGTTCCGGTTTCTTCTGCCAGACGGCGCAATGACTCCGCTTCTTTCGCTGTGGTCGTCATCGGCTTTTCACACAGCACGTGGATGCCTTTTTCCAGGAAGTGCTTGGCGATTTCGTAGTGAGTGTGATTGGGTGTACATAAAATGACGGCATCCAAAGGGACCTGTCCGATCTCGCTTAGACGTGAGCACGCCGCCGCTCCCGCCTGTTCGGCCAGGCGCGCAGCCCGTGCCTCGTCTGTATCGTATATCGCTCGCACGGACACGTTATCAAGCGACAAAAAGCACGGGAGATGCGCGTGTTCAGCGATCCACCCGGCTCCGACAATCCCTATGGACATGTGACGTTGTTCGGCCAAAGCATTCATCCTCTTCATCTGTCATCTGTTGGTTCTGACTCATTCGTTTATGCGAAAGGTTTTTCCTTCCTTTTTATCCGCTTTTTATCAAAAATTTCCTGTTTGTCCCGATGCTGTCGAGCATGTCAAAAGCTCAAGCGTGAGCGACGCTACGCGCTTTTCTTTTTCGTACATGCCGCCGAGCAGCTCTCGCAACGACTCGATTTCGCGCTGGTGCGCCGGGGTGGAAGCCTTGCTGTAGCAGCTCTTGTAATAACATTTGATCAGCGAGTTTCCGAATAACTCCCACTCGTGGCACAGCGTTTGATACTCGCTGCTCAGCTGCTGAAATTCTTGCTCGCTCACCCAGTTCTGCTTATGCAAGATCAAAGGCAAATGAACGGTAGACTTGCGAAAGAAATACGGGTTTTTGAGCGCCACTGCCTTGCGCTGAAACTGCGAAAGGGAAATCCCGAACAATCTCGTCTCCAGGCTGTCTGCGAATTGCTTGATCGCAGATAGTCCGTACGTTGTGGAAATGAGCGGATTTCCTGCATGATCGGTTTTGTATGGTTTGCACTCTTCCCGCAGAAGCGTCTGGAGATTCGCGCTAATCAGCTCTTTTGTGCACCTGGAAAAAAACGCCACCTCTTCTTGCTCCTTTACGCGCGTGACAATCAGGGAAGACGTCTGCGCGGCTGCAAAGGCCCGGTCGAAGCAATCGTAAGGAAGCGCGTATGGTTCCATTTTGCTCGGCTGCATGCAATCCTCGATCAACAGATAAGATTTCGTCTGTTCGTCGTAGCCGTACAGAAAAGCAGGGTGAATTTGCCGGTGCTTTTCCGCGTCCACGCCAGAAGGGTAATGAAAGCGGTCCAAATCGACAAACACGTAATATCCGCTGTGCAAAAACTGCTTGATGGCCAAGTGCACACTGTCTGCTGGTTCCAAGGAGTGGGTTTGGAAATCCAGCACAGAAGAAAAATCCAGCGCGCGGACAACGTCCAGCAGCAGGCTTCCTTCTTCATGCGCCTGGCTGCTGTGCTCTGCCGCTTCCTGACTGCCGTCGTCTGCGACGGAATGTAGCTGATACTGTGCTTGCGCCAGGCACGGGGCGTACGCGAAGTTTTTGTCGTGGTTCATCAATATCGAAATCAAATTGTTGTTAACACAATTCACCCATGTGCCGTTGAATGGCTCAACGGGTAGCGAAAACGCTTCCAATGCTTCTCACCTCCGCGATCATGCTAGACTTGCTCGCTGATCTCTCTGATCAGCAGATCGGCTTCGTCCGCCGTTATTGTGCCTTGCTCCAAATCATTCATGATTTGCTCGATCGTCATGCTGCGTTTTGCCGGGGTGGCGCGCTTTCGCTCCAAATAAGCCGCCATATCGTGAACGGTCGGATACGAAAAAATATTCGAAATCATGAAGACGCCGGGATAGGCTGCGTCCAGCTCCTTTTGCAGTCTGACCGCGAGCAGCGAATTGCCGCCCAAGTCCTCGAAGTTGGCAAAAATGCTGATCTCTTCAAGTCCCAGCACTCTCGCCAAGATGTGCGCGATCTCCTGGTCCCACGCCGTAATCTCCTGATGGTCTGCTTCTTTAATGATCGTAGTTTCTGTGGCTGACGAGTCTGCCGGATAGCTGCCGCTACCAATCGCCTGCGTGACGGCCCTCTCGATGGTTTCTCCCAGCACGTAATCGTGCACCAGACTGTGCCCGATCGTCTCCTTCGCAAGTCGGCGCTTCAACTGGCCGACGATGATCTGGCATTGCTCTGCGTGCAAAAGCTCTGTGAAGATCGCCGCCCCTTGTCTGGGCGTAAGGCTCTCGAACAGGCTCTGGCGGTTGTCGGCTTGGTAGGCTTGCCCCATCCCCACTTCTCGCCAGAGCGGCCAGTTGATCGTCAGCGCCTTTCTGCCTGCTTGGCGCATGTACGCGGCGTACAGGTCGAGGTAACTGTTGGCCGCAACGTAATCGCTCTGCCCGATGCCGCCTGTTACGGTGTGCATGCTGGAAAACATCACAAAGAAATCGAGATTGTCCGCTTCGGTGAGCTGATCGAGCAGCCGGGTGCCTTTTACCTTGGCAGCCAGCACTTCCCGGATGCGGCTTTCCGGTTTGCGCACTAGCAGCCCTTCTCCGGCTACGCCCGCACAATGAATCACGCCATGGATTGTGCCAGACTCGGTGCGGATCGTTTCCAGCAGTTGCCTGAGCTGACTCTCTTCGCTAATGTCTGCCGCGTGAATCTGCACGCTCGCACCCTGTTTTTCCATCTCGCGGATAGAGGCGATCTGCTGGATTCGCTGCTGATCTGCTCCTGCCGCTTCGATCTCCGTCCACGTTTCGCGCGCAGGCAATCCTTGGCGGCTGATGAGGTGGAGGTTTACCGGATGCAAGCGGCTGAGCTGCTTGCCGATTTCCAGGCCCAGTCCTCCGGTTCCGCCCGTAATTAGGTAGACGCCGTTTGCTTTGATTGCGTCCCTGTCTTCTGCTGCTGCCAGTGTCGTTTCCTGCAAACGCTCCACATACCGCTGGTTGTGGCGATACGCTACCTGATACGGGGCAGCTGCGACCGCAAATTCCTCCACGACCTTATGCGGATCGGTATGGGCGTCGACATCGATGAACCGGATGCGAACGTGCGGAAACTCTTCTCGTGCCACTTTGCCAAGACCGAGCAAGCAGCCATGCTCCGGCCGCAGAGTGATCTCATCGCCTGTCACGCGGTTGGCGTAGTCGCCGACGAGGATGATTTCCCATTCCTCGCCGTTACTCGGCTGAGCAGACAGGCTATCGAGCAAGTAATACAGACTGTAAAAGCCTCTTTGCTCGGCGTCATCGAATCCTTTTGCCTCTGTGGCTCTGGCGTCCGTCATGCTCAGCAGATGAATGATCTTCCTGACCTTTTTCGCCTGCTGTTGCCATTGCGGCCACAAGTGATGGTAGTCCTCGCGCTCCTTGACCTGCCCCGCTTCTTTTCCGAAGCCGACTTCAATTACTTCTCCGTAGACAGCGCCAAGCTGCTGCCGAAGCCGCTCCGCCAGCTCGCCTTCCCCTGTGAACACGACGACCGTTTCGTCCGCTTTTTCTGGCGCAGGGGATGCTGTTTGCACCTCTTGGACGATCCAGTCTTTTTCGTAATAGCTCGCCGCCGTCAACTGCGTGCGCACTTGCTTGATCGTGTATCCTTCGATTTCCACAAGCACCTCGCCAGCGGGATTGACGATGTCGATGTCAAAAGTCGCCGTCTGATTTCCTTCCCCCAGCTCCCGCTGACGCACATAGCTGTAAATGGCGGAAGGGATCGGGCCATAGACGCGAATTTCCTGATAGTAAAACGGCAAATACAGCTGCTCATCAATGCTGCGTATCGCAATGTTCGCCGCGTTGTCCAGCATCGCCGGATGATAGTGGTAGTGCGCTGCTTCTGCGCGTTGCGACTCGGAAAGCTCGATGGCAACCAGGCACTCCTTCTCGCCAACCCGCAGCTCCTTGATGTTGTTCCAGTGCGCTCCTGTCGTGATAAAGCCCCCATCTGTCTGCAAGTCCGGCGTGTCGCGAGCCGCAGGGAACGCCTTTTGGAGAGCCGCCAAATCTACGCGCTTTTGCTCCTGCATAGGGCGGCACAGCTTCCCTTCCGCGTGCTTGCGCCACGAGCCATCTGTCTGATCTTTGCTGGCGATGTAGAAGTGATGTTCACCGTCCGCTTTTTTCAGCGTGATTTGCAGCTCGTGGCTCTGCCCTTCCTGAAGCGAAAAGGGCTGCAAAAAGGCAAGCTCCTTGATGACGGTAAGCCCGCCCTGCTGCCTGCCGACCTCCAGCAGCAGCTCGATGTAGGCTGTGCCAGGCAATACGTACTCGCTGCCCACTCGATGCTCGCTCACGACCCAGTCTGTCGCCACAGAAAAAGAGGTCGTGTACACGGTCTGTTCAAGGCTGTCGCACGTTGTCCCGCGAAGCAGCGGGTGCCCTGTCGTTTGCGGCACGGCTTGCCGATAGCCTTGGCTGCTGCTTTCCACCCAGCAACGCGTTTTCTGAAACGGATAGACGGGCAGACTGAGACGGCTGCAGCTGGCTGGGTCGTACATCCGTTTCCAGTCGATCGCTGCTCCCAAGACGTACAGTTCGCCCAAAGCTAAGTAAAAGGAAGCGTCTTTTCCTTGCGCAGTCTTGGCTGTCAGCAAGTCCTCTCCTTGCCGGGACAGCTCCTGCTTCTCCCGCTCGGTCCATTTTTTCTTCGCGCCGTGCTGTTGCTCTGTCGCTCCTCCGCTGACGACGATCTCGTGTACCTGGTACAACACCTGCTCAGCGGAAGCAAGACCGTGTCGTTTCAGGTGCCCCAGCTTGGCGAGCAAATCGTCGTAACTGGTGAAAATGATCGCCAAGCGATGGCTGTAATGGCCGCGTCCCGTGCTCGCCGTATAGCACAAATCTTCCAGATCAAGCTCCCGGTTTTGCGATAAATGCGCGACATATTCCTCGACGAGCTTGAACAGCACCGCTTCGTCTTTGGCAGACAGCGGAAGCAAATAGAGCGAAGGATCGACACTCTCCGGCTTTTGCTGCCTGGCGGGTACTTCTCCTACGACCATGTGGCAATTGGTGCCGCTAAAGCCAAACGAGCTGATCCCGGCGATTCGCGGTTCGCCCGCAGTCGTCCACTCCTGGAGACGATCATTGACATAGACAGGGGAAGCAAAGAAATCAATGAACGGATTCGCTTCCAAAAAGTTGATGCTCGCCGGAAGCTGGCCCTGGCGGATCGCCAGCATCACTTTGAGCAACGATGCCAGCCCCGATGCCCCAACCGTATGTCCGATATTCGTCTTGACGGTCCCGATCGCGCAAAACTGTTTTTTCTTCGTATGGCGGGAAAACGCTTTGACCAGTCCGTCAACCTCGATGGAGTCTCCCAATTTGGTTCCGGTGCCATGAGCTTCGATGTACGAGATCGCTTCGGCGGCAACTCCGGCTTCCTGCCACGCTTGGCAAATGACTTCTTCCTGCGCGCGCGAGTTTGGTGCCGTGATTCCGTCCGATGTTCCGTCGTTATTTACGGCGCTTCCTTTTATCACACCGTAAATGTGGTCCCGATCCCGCAGCGCGTGCTGCAACGGCTTGAGGATGACGACGCCGACTCCTTCTCCCCAAACCGTTCCGTTTGCCCGCTTGTCGAAGGTGCGGATGAGATAATCTTCCGACTCGACAAGACCGAGCATCGGATTTTTGATCGGGCTGTAATTGAGGTGAATCCCTCCGGCAATCGCCATGTCGCAAACGCCGGACTGAATCGCCCGGCACGCTTCATGAACGGCGACCAGTCCCGATGAGCACGAGGTGTCGATGACCAGGCTTGGCCCTTTTGCATTCAGCCAATACGAAATCCGGCTCGACAAGATCGCTGACCAGGTGCCGGACAACAGCAGCGGGTCTTTTTCCGCCGCATTGTCCCGGTACCATTGCCCCCACGTATGATCCGTGCCGATGTAGACGCCTGTATTCGTTCCGCTCAGCTCTTTGTAGTAGTATCCGGCGTCTTCGATCGCTTGATAGGACGTTTCCAGCATCAATCGTTGCATCGGGTCCATGAATTTCGCTTCGACAGGCGAGATTTGGAAAAAGCCGGGGTCAAACTGATCGATTCGCTCCAAATACCCGCCTTTAAAAAACCATTGATTTTTGTCGTTTTTGCCCCATAAACGCTCGTCGATGCAATCGCGAACGCGTGAATCGGGAAACTCGTCGATGCAATTTTGCTGATGCTTCAGTTGCTCCCAAAAGCGGGCGAGGTTTTCTCCTTTTGGAAATTTGCCTGCCATGCCGATAATCGCGATTTCTTTGTCCGCTATCGGCTCGGTCAGCTTTTGACACTGCGCAAGCAACGCGGCAGCATCGGTCGGATGTATTTTTTGCGAAGCGACCAGTTCGAAAATGAGTTGTTCTACTGCCGTCATTACACACCTCCCCCTTTGTTTTTGTAGGCGCCAAGCGCTTCGTGTACGGAGATTTCCCGGCTGGCCAGCCGCTGCAGCAAATCCAGCGTCGTCGTTTCGCTGGCGGCATCTGCGGCACCTGCACTAGGCTGCTGCTTGCTATCTATGTAATCAGCCATCTCCGAGATCGTGGAATAAGTGAACACATCGGAAATATTGAGAATTGGCCCGTACGTTTCTTCGAGAAGCCGGAACAAATAGACAGCCAGGATAGAATTGCCTCCCATGCTGTTGAACTTGGCGGAAACGCTGATTTCTTTGACGCCGAGAACTTGCGCCCAAATTTTCGCGACTTCTCTTTCTGTCGCAGACAAGCTCGTTTCGTCCTGATCCAAAATGCGCAGCGGCTGCTGCTCGCCAGGACGATCCGCTTTTTCTTCGCGTGGAGCTTCGAGCTGTCCGCGGAAAAAGCTTGCCAGCGAATCGCTCAGGACGTAATCGTGCGCCAGGCTGTGTCCGATCGTCTCTTTCGTGAGTCGGCGCTTCCATTGACCGACGATGATCTGGCTTTGGTCGGCGTGCAAAAGCTCTGCAAAGATCGCCGCCCCTTGTCTGGGCGCAAGGCTCTCGAAAGGACTGTGGCGATTGTCCACATCATACGCCTGCCCCATTCCTACATCTCGCCAGAGCGGCCAGTTGATCGTCAGCGCCTTTTTGCCTGCTTGGCGCATGTACGAGGCGTACAGGTCGAGGTAGCTGTTGGCCGCGACGTAATCGCTCTGGCCTGCACCGCCAGTCACCGTGTTCATGCTGGAAAACATCACAAAGAAATCGAGATTGTCCGCTGCGGTGAGCTGATCGAGCAGCCGAGTGCCTTGCACCTTGGCAGCCAGCACTTCCCGGATGCGGCTTTCCGGCTTGCGCACAAGCAACCCATCTCCTGCTACGCCCGCACAATGAATCACGCCATGGATCGCGCCAGCTTCTTTGCGAATGTTCTCAAGCACTTGCCGAAGCTGGCTTTCTACGCTAATGTCTGCCGCGTGAATCTGCACGCTCGCACCCTGTTTTTCCATCTCGCGAATAGAAGCGATCTGCTGGATTCGCTGCTGATCTGTTCCTGCCGCTTCGATCTCCGTCCACGTCTCGCGCGCAGGCAAGCCTTGGCGACTGATGAGGTGGAGGTTTACCGGATGCAAGCGGCTGATCTCTTTGCCGATTTCCAGGCCCAGTCCTCCGATTCCGCCTGTAATTAGGTAGACGCCGTCTGCTTTGATTGCGTCCCTGTCTTCTGCTGGTGCGAGTGTGGTTTCCTGCAAACGTTCCACATATCGCTTGTTGTGGCGGTACGCTACCTGGTACGGGGCAGCTGCGACCGCAAATTCCTCCACGACCTTATGCGGATCGGTATGGGCGTCGACATCGATGAACCGGATGCGAACGTGCGGGAACTCTTCTCGTGCCACTTTGCCAAGGCCAAGCAAGCAGCCGTGCTCCGGCCGCAGGGTGATCTCGTCGCCTGTCACGCGGTTGGCGTAGTCGGCGACGAGGATGATTTCCCATTCCTCGCCGCTACTCGGCTGGGCAAACAGACTGTCGAGCAAGTAATACAGACTGTAAAAGCCTCTTTGCTCGGCGTCATCGAGTCCTTTTGCCGCTGTGGTGCTGGCGTCCGTCATGCTCAGCAGATGAATGATCTTCCTGACCTTTTTCGCCTGCTGTTGCCATTGCGGCCACAAGTGATGGTAGTCCTCGCGATCTTTGACCTGCTCTGTTTCTTTTCCAAAGGCGACCTCGATCACGTCTCCGTAGACAGCGCCAAGCTGCTGCCGAAGCCGCTCCGCCAGCTCGCCTTCCCCTGTGAACACGACGACCGTTTCGTCCGCTTTTGCTGGCAAAGGAGATACCGTTTGCGCTTCTTGCACGATCCAGCCTTTTTCGTAATAGCTCGCCGCCGTCAACTGTGTCCGCACTTGCTTGATCGTGTATCCTTCGATTTCCACAAGCACCTCGCCAGCAGGATTGACGATATCGATGTCAAAGGTCGCCGTCTGGTTGTCGTCCCCTTGCTCCCGCTGGCGCACATAGCTGTAAATGGCGGAAGGGATCGGGGCGTGGACGCGAATTTCCTGATAGTAAAACGGCAAATACAGTTGCTCATCGATGCTGCGAATCGCGATATTTGCCGCGTTGTCCAGCATCGCCGGGTGATAGTGGTAGCGAGCGGTTTCTGCGCGATACGGCTCGGCAAGCTGGATGGCAACCAGACATTCTTCACCTGCCAATCGCAATTCCTGCAAGTTGTCCCAGCGAGCGCCTGTCGCGATGTAGGCTCCGCTTGCTTGCAGATCGGCTGCGCGGGCAGCCACCGGGAGCTTCTGCATGAGAGCCGGCAGGTCTACACGTTTTTGCTCTTGCGTCGGGTGGCACAGCTTTCCTTCTGCATGCTTGCGCCACGAGCCGTCCAACTGATCTTTGCTGGCGATGGAAAAATGCTTTTCTTCGCCCGCTTTTTTCACCGCGATGTGCAGTTCGCAGTTCTCCCCGTCCTGAAGCGAAAAAGGTTGCAAAAAGGCGAGGTCCTTGATGACGGCAAGCCCGCCTTGCTGCCTGCCCACTTCCAGCAGCAGCTCGATGTAGGCCGTGCCAGGCAAAACATACTCGCTGCCCACGCGATGCTCGTTCAAAACCCAATCGTCTTTGACCGACAAGCCGACGGTATACGTCACCTCGCCGGAAACACTTTCCCTTGCAGGCAAGCTCGTGAGCAGCGGATGCCGCAGCTCTTGTGGACGTGCGGGCGACTGTTTGTAGGCCGCGAAGTCCTCCTGGTTGAGCCAGCAGCGAACTTTTTGAAAAGGATAGACAGGCAGGCTGATGCGATTGCAAGCGATCCCCGCGTACAGTTGCTCCCAGTCGATTTCGGCGCCTGCGACGTACAGCTCTCCCAAGGACACATAGGCAGGCAACTCTCTGTTTGGCAAAGCGCTTTTCATGTCTTGCAGTTTTTGCTCAGCCTGCAGCGTCCGTACTTGCTTTTCTTCCTCTGTCACTCTTCGCCAGACGCCAGCCCCAGCCCGCCCCATGGTTGTGTCGGCGCCCGCTTCCCCTTCGTGAACCTGGTAGCGCACGTTTTCTCCCGAGGCAAGACCGTGTTTCTTGAGCTGTTCCAGTTTGCTGAGCAGATCGTCGCAGTCGGTAAAAACGATCGCCAGCCGATGACTGTAGTGACCGCGCCCTGTGCTCGCCGTGTAGCACAAATCGTCCAGATCAACTTGCCGATTGCGGGATACATAAGCGGCATATTCCGCGACAAGTGTCAACAGCACCTGTTCTTCCTTGGCGGACAGCGGAAGCAAATGAAGCGAAGCTGCTTGCTGTCGCTCGGCAAAAGCGGGCGGAGCTTCTTGCAAAACCATATGGCAATTCGTGCCGCTCAACCCGAACGAGCTGATCCCTGCCGTGCGCAGCGCTCCGGCTGTGCTCCATTCGCGCAGCTGATCGTTCACATAAACCGCGGACGAGCTGAAATCAATATTTGGATTCGGCTTTTGAAAATGCAGCGAAGGAAACAGCTTTTTGCTTTTCATGGCGTGGATTACTTTTACCAAGCCAGCAATTCCGGCGGCATGATCGAGATGGCCGATGTTGGTTTTGAGCGAACCGATGGCGCAAAATTGCTTTTTCTTCGTATAGCGCGAAAATGCGCGGGAGATTCCTTCTATTTCAATCGGATCGCCTAGCTTTGTGCCCGTTCCGTGCGCTTCGATATAGCTGATCGTCTCGGGATCGATGCCAGCTATCTCCCATGCCTCGCAAATGACTTCTTCCTGCGCTTTCGAGTTTGGCGCGGTGATGCCGATCGAATTGCCGTCCTGGTTGATCGCGCTGCCTTTAATCACCGCATGGATATGGTCGCGATCCTCCAGCGCCTTTTTCAGCGGCTTCAACAGAACGGCTCCCATGCCCTCGCCTTTTCCGGTGCCATCGGAGCTGGCATCGAACGTTTTCGTTCTTTCGTCTGAGGACTCAATCCCGATTTTGACGTGCTCATGACTTTTCAGCGGGAAAAGGTGCAGCTTGATTCCGCCTGCCAATGCCAGATCGCAAGAACCTTCGATGAGCTGGCGGCAGGCAAAATGAATCGCGACCAAAGTGGAGGAGCAAGCCGTATCGATGGCGACGGCTGGCCCCTTCAAATCGAGCAGATACGAAATGCGGCTGGCGATAATCGATTGGATGTTGCCGGGGATCGCGATCCCCATCGCTTCCGGTGCCAGCAACTGGATACCTTTTTTGTACACTTCGCCAAAATCCGTGCTGTAGCCAATAAACACCCCTGTCTTGCTGCCTGCCAGCTTCGCGCCCCCATAGCCAGCCTCTTCGATCGCTTCCCAGGCCAATTGCAAAAACAGCCGCTGATTCGGGTCCATCAGACTTGCTTCGCGTGGGGATATTTGGAAAAAGCCCGGATCAAACTGATCGATCTCGGGCAAATATCCAACTCGGTCAAACTGCGCTTTGGCTTGGTCGATGGGAAGCATGGGCAGGAAAAGGGCAGCATTTTCCTGCCTGTTTGCCGGGATATCCTGGATGGAGTCGATGCCCAGGTGCAGAAGCTGCTCCAGCCGGGCATCCGTGTCGGCCTGGCCTAGCCGGGCGGCGATCCCCACAATGGCAATGTCGTTATCCGTCTCCTTTTGCTGATCCTGTCGCAAATAATGAATCAGGTGTGCGGCAATGTTTTTGTCCAATTGCCCGGAGCCGACCTGCTGCAATATATAGGAGTACATCTCTTCTTTTTTTGCCATAAGCGTTACTCTCCTAATTTTTTCAGGATATCTTCTACCGATGCCTCTCCCTCGCTAAAATCGTCCAACAGCTGCAAAATATTGTCGATGTCGCTTGGCTGCCCTGCTTTTTTCACACCCGGTTGTGCTTGAGCTGACGAGCTTCTTTCGATGTGCTGCGCCATGGCACTGATCGTTTTGCATTCGAACAGATCGATCACTTTGATTTTTTGCGGGTATTTCTCTTCGATTCTGGCTTGCATCTGGACGATCAGGTGCGAGTTTCCACCGAGATCGAAAAAGTTTTGCCGAGTCCCGATCTGTTCGAGACGGAGCAGATCGCGCCATAGCTGAAGCAGGAACTTTTCCACATCGCTGCTCGGAGCATGCAGCTCGCCTTGCTCTGTGTCTGGCGCCATCGAGTCAGCAGGAAGAGACATGGCTTGCAGCGTTTTTCGATCCAGTTTTTGGTTGGACGTGACAGGCATCGCTTCCAGACGCACAAATCGGGCTGGAATCATGTAAGCAGGCAGCGCTTTGCGCAACGCATCCTGAAACTCCTGCACGGCAATGTCACGGGTCGACGTATAGTAGCCAATCAATTTGTTCGATTCGCTTTCTTTGACTGCCACGACGCAAACAGCCGTGACACCCGGTACGCTTGCGATCCGCTGCTCGATTTCTCCGGTTTCAATCCGGTATCCTCTGACCTTGACCAGGCCGTCATTGCGGGAAATATATTCAAGCTGTCCATCTGTCCCGTATTTGCCCAAATCTCCGGTATGGTAGACGAGCTGATCGGTAAACGGATGGAAGCGATATACTTGCGCGGTCTTCTCGCTGTCGCGGAAGTACCCGGGAGTGACCCCTGGTCCGCTAATGCAAATCTCGCCGGGCACGCCGGGACCGCACAAGTTTCCGTCCTTGTCCAAAATATAGACCTGGTTTTGTCCGAGCGGTCGGCCAAGCGGAACGACCGATTTGCCTTTCAGCTCCTGGTTTACTTCGCAACACGTAGCCCAGATGGTCGCTTCTGTCGGTCCGTACAGGTTGTACAGTTTCGCGTTTGGGAAATGGCTGCTAATGTCTTTTGCCAATGCCGGGCTCCAGGCTTCGCCGCCAACGAGGACGGTTGCGAACTGGCGCAAGCACGCCAAGAGTTGTTCATCTTGCTGCGACAGGCCGAGAATGAATTGGCTGATTAAAGTCGGCACAGAATGCCATACATCGATCCGCTGCTCCTCCAGATAGGAAAACAGCAAAGCCGGGTCACGCAGCCGCTCAGGCGACAGGACGTGCAAGGTGGCACCGCTTGTCAGGCAGCCAAAAATTTCAAAGACAGAAATGTCAAAGCTGATCGAAGTGACCAGCATCATGTTACGCGCAGGCCCCAGCTGAAATTGCTGCTGACTCCACAAAAGATAATGGATCACATTTTGCTGGGTAACCATGACGCCTTTTGGCGTTCCGGTCGAGCCAGATGTATACATGATGTACATCAATTCAGCTGGCGGCGCTGTCACAGGAGCGGCGGACTGTGTACGGATATGCTCGCTGCCGTAGTAGCGAATTTGCCCCACCGTTTCTGGCTGGAGAGCATCCTCTGACAAATCCACTACTGTCTCCAGATGCGTCCCTGCGATTGTTTCCAAGTTCGCCATGACGCTTTGTTCCGCCAAAACGGTTTTGATCTCGCTGTGCTGAATCATATAAGCGATGCGCTCATGCGGAAAATCAACATCCAATGGGACATATGGACGTCCAGCCTTGAGAATGCCCAGCAGCGCGACAATCATCTCGATACCGCGCGGCATGTAAACGCCGATTGGCTCCTGTGATTCCTGACCGCTTGTGCTCGTGAGCAAGGCAGCCAATTGGTTGGAGCGCTCATCCAGCTGCTGGTAGGTCAAGCTCCGCCCCTCAAAAACGACTGCTGTCTGCGCAGGATTTTTCTGCGCTTGCGCTGCAAACAGGCGGTGTACTTGTCCGGGAGCATCCAGAGCAACAGGCTGCGGATTTTTTTCGAGCAAGGCTGCCTTGTGTTTGGCATCCAACAGCTCATAGCGGCCGAGCATTGCCGTCGGATTGTCGATCACCTGGTCAATTAAAAATGAAAAATAGTCAACGTATTTGCGGATCGTCTCCTCGGCGAACAGAGTCGTTTTGTACTCCATCCTGACTTCCATTTGCTCCTGCTCCATTTTGCAAATGCAGCTCAGATCGTACAGACTGATCCGGTCGTTGTCTTGCGGGACGTTATCGTACAGCTGAAAAATCGTGGAGAAAACAGGCGTGCGGCTCTGATCTCGCTCCGGGTTCAGCTTTTCTACGAGCGTGTTGAACGGATAGCGGCCGTTGGCATACGCTTTGACGCATTTGTGCTTGATTGTCTCCAAAACCTCGTCAAAGCGGGAAAGTCCGCGAAAATCGACGCGAATGCACACCATGTTCATGAACAGCCCAATGACGTTTTCCCATTCTTGTCGCTCCCTGCCAGACACCGGGAACCCGACGATGATGTCCTCTTCCTGGCTAATTTTGTGCAGGAACAAAAAATAGACGGCGAGAACCGTCATGTAGAGAGTCGTCGAGCGATTTCTCGCAAGCAAACGCAACTGTTCGGTTTTCTCTTTGGAAACCGTGAATTTGATGTAGCTGCCGTCGTAGACGAGAGAGTGCGGCCGTTCAAAATCGGTCGGCAAATTCAGCACTGGCAGCGGTTTCGCCAGCTCGCTCATCCAGTACTGCTCCATGTTCCGGAACTCAGCAGAGGCCAACCACTTTTTCTCCTGCTCGACCCAATCGCCATATTGCAACGATACAGCTGGCAGCTGGACAGGATGGTTCGAGCGAATGCTCTCATACAGTTCCATCAATTCCCGGAAAAACAGCCCAACGCTCCAGCCATCGGAAATGATGTGGTGCATGCTGACGCAAAGACGGTGCTCATCATCAGCCAAACGATGCAGTTCCATCCTGAACAGCGGCTGCTCAAAATCAAACGGAGTCGCATTGTGCTCCTCCAATCGCCGGGCCGACATGGCTGCGCCTGACGATTCCTGCTGATAATCGCTGAACTGAATGACGTTTTGCCACTCCGGCAAAACGAATTGCTTCGGGACGCCATCGACCATGTTGATGACGGTGCGCAGCGAGGCGTGGCGCCGGGTCAGCATGTCCAGGCTTTGTTGCAGCACATCCAGATCAATGTCCAGCTTCAACTGTTTGATGACAGGCAAGTGATAGGCTGTCGTGTGCGGATCGTAGTTTTGCAAAAACCAAATCCGGTATTGCGCCTTGGAAAGATCGTGCCCGGCTTGTTGTTCGGTTGTCGCTTCCTGGCTTGCGGGCGTCTCTTGTGCGGGCAGCAGGTTTTCGTCCAAATAAGCCGCCAGCTCCGGAATCGTGGGAAATTCAAAAACTTCCGCAATCGTGATCGGCTTGTTCAGGTGCGTGTTCAGCAGATTGGCCATTTGCGTCGCCATAATCGAGTCTCCGCCGACTTCGTAGAAGCTTTTTTGCAGGTCGATCTCTGCCAGCCCAAACGTTTTTGCCCATACTTGCGCTAATTGTTTTTCGGTCTCGGTAAGCTCGTCCTGCTGTTTTCCGACAATCGGCACAGCGCTGGAAAAAGCTTCTCCTGGTGCGGTCGTTGCTGCTCGCTCCGCGACTTTTCCACGCAATTCAGAAGCGAGCTGCAACGGAAAGCGATTGCCCAGCGACACAGCGATCTGCTCGAAGCGGATATCCGCCACGACTACGCGCGGAACGTCTGGCAGGCTGGCAAATGCCTGGACTGCCTGAGCTGTTTTCAGCGGCTTGAACAAAGCGTTGCCGTTTGTCACGCCGTAGTCCGCCGCCATCCCGGTTTCTGCCCATGCGGTCCAGTTGATCGTCGTGGCGCGAATGCCTTGCTGGCGCAGGCAGGAAGCAAAGCCGTCGAGGTAGCCGTTCGCCGCTGCGTAATCGCTCTGCCCCGGACTGCCCTCCACCGTTGCGATCGAGGAAAACAGCACGAAAAAGTCAGGGCGTTCTTCCAGCAAGCGGTACAGCAAGTAGCTGCCTTCGATCTTCGGCTGGGTCACTTTGGCAAACTCGGCCCATGTTTTCGTAAACAGGAATCCGCTGCCCGCCACGCCTGCCGCGTGAATGACTCCTTTGACCGCTCCGTACGCCTCGCGCAACTGCTGGAAAGTAGTCGCTACTTGTTGCTCGTCGGCAATATCGCACGCGCAAACCGTGACGCTACTGCCCGACCGCTCGATTGCTTCCACGGCTACGATGATGCGGCGCGTTTTGCTGTCCGCTTCGCTCGACTTCTGTTTGATTGCCTCCCAGTCTGCACGCGGCGGAAGTCCGCTGCGGCTGAGCAGACCAAGGCGGATTTTTTTGCGGGAAGCGAGATGCTTGGCGATTTCCAGCCCGATTCCGCCCGTGCCGCCAGTAATGAGATACAGTCCGTCCTCTTGCAACTCCAACGGCTGCACAGACTCTTCGACCGGGCAGCGAGCAAACTCCTCGACATACCGCTGATCGCCGCGATAGGCAACTTGGTACGCAGCGCTTTCGCCATAGATTTCCGCCAAAAGGCTGCCGCACTCCGTCTCGTCGTCGAGGTCAATGCTGCGGCACTTCACATGCGGGTACTCCGCATTCACTACTTTTCCCAGTTGGAACAACGCTGTATGGCACGGCTCCAGCGCTTTTTCGGCACCAGTGACCTCCCAGCCGTTCCGACCCAGTACGACCAGCTCCAAGTCCTGCTTGTACTTGGCCTGCACCAGCGATTTCACCGTAAAAAACAAGCTTTGGATCGTGCGTGCCTGTGTCGTTTGCAGGCGGGAGAGGCTGGGTGCATCCTTGTGCTCATCCAGCGCATAAGCGTGGACGATCCGGTTGATGCCCCGCTCCTGCAAGTCGGCAAAAAGCTGCTGGTAATCCGCTTCTGTATCTCCGACCACGTACTTCGTTTCCTGTTCTTTGCGGTAGCTGTCACCGTAAGCGACTTGAATCAGCTCGACGCCGCGCGCTTCCCATTGTTGAATCAGTTCCCGCGTTGTTCCGCTTCCACTTCCACTCTCGCTTCCGCTGTCGCTGTTGCCAAACAACAGCACGCTACCCGCAGCGACCGCTCCTGGCTGTTCCAGCGGAGCTTTCACCCAGCGAATCTGGTAAAACAAATCGCGGGCAGCCATAGCCGCAGAAACGCGCTTCAATGTGTAGTTCTCGACTTCGGCAAACACGTTTCCTTGCTCGTCGATCAGGCTAATGTCGTAGGACACCGTCTCCCGGCTGTCACTGCGCGCTTCTCTTTTCCGCAGGTAGCTGTAAAAGGAGGCAGGCATGTCGTTGTACAGATGGAGCGCTTGGTAATAAAACGGGAAGTAGTACGATTCATGCTCCGCCTCGTTCTGTCTCAACAGATGCCAAAAGCTCAATGCCGTATCGAGCGACGCCGGATGCAGCGAGTACGTGCCCTGTTCCCGCTCATCGGCCAGTCGGATATGCAGCAAGGCAGCGCGGTCGTTTTCATAAAACTGCTCGATGCCTCTCCATCTCGGACCGTATTGAATCAATCCCGAGTAGAGCGGCGCAAACTTGCCAGCGTCCTGTTGCTCCATTTCGCGGATGATGGACGCAATCGGCAGCGTCTTGCCTGTGCGCGGCGCAAGCGGATGTACTTCTCCTGTTGCATGGGTGATCCAGCTTGCTTCCGGATCGCTTTCGTCTCGGCTGGCAATCGTAAAGCGGACGTGTCCGTGCTCCGCCTGGACGATCGTATGGACGATTCTCGTTTCATCCGGCGAGCAAGAAAGCATGTGGGACAAAGATACATTTTTGATGACCACGCCTTGTTGCGCGAAAAAGGCTTTGCTGGCTGCCCCGGCCATCTCCAGATAGGCCGCTCCCGGCAAAACCCCGTTGCCGAGGATGCGGTGTTCCTGCAGCATCCACAGCTCGCTCATCGCTGCCTTTGCTGCGTATACGCGCAACCCGGATGTAGACAGGACACACTCTCCCGGCAGTTGCCCTTTTGCTGCCGCGTCTGCCGTTCTCTCATCCGTCGGCGTCGGCCAATGCCTCACTCTGCTGAATGGATAGACAGGCAGCTCTATCGTTTGCACAGCCTGTCCCTCGTACAACTTTGTCCATTGGATGCGTGCTCCCTGCACATACGATGTCGCCAATTCGCGAAGAGAGTCGACGCTGGCCAGCGAGCCTTGTTCTGCCCAGGCGTAAAGCAGTTGATTGGCCTTTTCATGAAGCGGCCGATTTGCTTTGTCCACTGTATCTGGATGCAGCAGATGGTTTTTCGCTTTCCAGGCGCTGGCGGATTGCCCGTAATACCCAAGCGTCTCAGGCAAATTGTCCAAATCCAGCGGCATGATCGCCGCGATTTTTTGCAACAGCTCGCTTGTGTTCCGGGCGATAATCGCCAAGCGGTGGGAAAAATGCTCCCTTCCAACCTGCGCCGTATAGACGAGAGCAGAGAAGTTCACCTGCTGATTGGCCTGCAAAAATTGGCAGTAGCGTCGCAGCAAGTCCGACAAATTCGCACGGCTTTTGGCCGATAGCGTAAACAGCCGAAGCGTTTCCTGCTCGTTCTTCTCCGTCTGCTGTTGATTCCATTCCTCCAGCAGCACATGGCAGTTCATGCCGCTAAAGCCGAAAGAACTGATGCCAGCCCGGCGCGGCACACCTCCAGTTTCCCAGGCTAGAGGCCGATCAACCAAGTAAAAGGGCGAATCGGAGAAAGGAATATACGGATTTGGCTCCGCAAAATTGATCGTGGGAACGAGTTGTTTATGCTTCAAGGACAACACAACTTTTAACAGCGAAGCCATCCCCGAAGCTCCTACGAGATGACCGATGTTCGATTTGACGGAACCGATCCCGCAAAACTGTTTTTTGCGCGTGTAGGGTTGAAAAGCTTGCTTCATGGCCTTTACTTCGATTGGATCGCCGATGACGGTTCCGGTGCCGTGCGTTTCGATGTAGGAAATCGTTTCCGGGTGAATGCCCGCTTTTGTCCACACGTCCGTCAAGAGCTGCTCCTGGGCTTGCGGATTGGGAGCGGTGATGTAATTGGAAGCTCCGTCGCTGTTTACGCCACTGGCTTTGATCACGGCGTAAATCCGGTCCTTGTCTTGCAAGGCATCGTGCAACGGCTTCAGCAGGATGACCGACAGCCCTTCGCCCCAGGTGGTGCCTTTGGCGTGGCTGTCGAATGGCCTGACGATGCCGTCGCTGTTTTCCACGATTTTAAACGACGAATTAGCCATCGGCACGAGATTCAAGCTGATGCCTCCAGCGATAGCCAATCGGCATTCTCGTTTCCTGAGCGACTCGCAAGCGTGATGCACCGCCACCAACCCGGAGGAGCACGCCGTGTCGATCACCATATTCGGCCCGAAAAGGTTAAAGAAAAAGGCAATCCTGCCCGAGAGGAAGCTGGGCAGATTGCCAGTCATCGCCAATTCGTTCGACGAATCGATAAATTGCTGGTACAGGCCGGAAGAATGGTGATCTCTTCCGATGAAGACGCCCGTATCGGTGCCGTCGATTTTTTCGCCCATGTATCCCGCATCTTCAATCGCTTCTGCCGTGACTTCCAAAAGCAAGCGCTGGTGCGGGTCCATAAACTCGGCTTCCCTGGGCGAGATGCGGAAATATTCGGCGTCGAAGCGGTCTATCTCTTCCAGATAGCTGCCTTTGGCATAGTGCGGTTCTCCCCAAAGCTTGCGCAGCAAAGGATCGGTATCCATGCGCCGCTTGGGCGGAAAATCGGTGATGCCATTCGTCCCGTTAAGCAGATTCGTCCAATATTGCTCCAGGTTGTCGGCAAAAGGAAGCCGGCAAGAAATGCCGATGATGGCGATATCCGCAACAGCGTCCTTTTCGGGCTTGGGCGAAGCTGCATTGACTTGGTGCAGCAGCTTGCGGGCAAGCTCTTTGTCCAGGCGATTTTCTTTTACACTTTCCAAGATCAGCGCATTGATTTGGTCGATGTTATTCATCTGTTCGATTCCTCCGCTGCGACAAAAGGTCCACCATCTCTTCTACAGATTGCTCCCCGGAAGAAAGGTTGTCCAAAATGGATTGTAGCTGTTGGTCAAACGAATCGAAGGAGTCCTGCTGTTTCGCTTCTTCTTGCCTTTTTGGCTCGCTGCTTTGGCCCTGCCTGATGTAGTCAGCCAGTTCCGCCACAGACGAATACGTAAACAGATCAGGCAAGTCGAGTGCGCCCGGGAACTCGGTTTCCAGCTTTTTCAGCAGTTGGGTCGCGATCAGTGAATCGCCCCCCAGTGCGAGAAAGCTGTCGTAGATGTTGACAGTCGACAAGTGCATCGTTTCCGCCCAGATGCGGGAAATCGTCTGCTCGACGTCGTCATAAGTTTCATCTTTGCGGCCCGTGAGCGTAAAAGCACGCTGCGCGCTGGCAGGAGCAGACGGAGCTTTGGAGCGACGCTTGCTCGTGTTCTTGCCGATCAGCCCGCTCTCTACTTTCAAAAACAGGTCTTCTCCGCTGGTTTGCAGCCATTCTTGATTGAGAGAGGCAATCACCACTTGCTTGCGATCCATAGCCAGCGCCTGGTCCAAAGCAGCGGTCGCTTCATTCGTTTGCAACGGTTTGAACAGAGCGTTGCTGGTGGTCACGCCAAAGTCCGCCGCCATCCCGGTTTCTGCCCACGCCGACCAGTTGATCGTCGTGGCGCGCATGCCTTGCTGGCGCAGGTAGGAAGCAAAGCCGTCGAGGTAGCCGTTCGCCGCTACGTAATCGCTCTGCCCCGGACTGCCCTCTATCGTCGCAGTTGAGGAAAACAGCACGAAAAAGTCGGGACGTTCTTCCAGCAAGCGGTACAGCAAGTAGCTGCCTTCGATTTTCGGCTGGGTCACCCTCGCAAACTCGGCCCATGTTTTCGTAAACAGGAAACCGCTGCCCGCCACGCCTGCCGCGTGGATAACTCCTTTGACCGCTCCGTATGCCTCGCAAAGCTGCTTCAAAGTGTCTGCTACCTGCTGTTCGTCAGCGATATCGCACGCGCAAACCGTGACGCTGCTGCCCGACCGCTCGATTTCTTCCACGCCTGCGATGATGCGGAGCGTTTTGCTGTCCGCTTCGCTCGACTTCTGTTTGATTGTCTCCCAGTCTGCACGCGGTGGCAGACCGCTGCGGCTGAGCAGACCAAGGCGAATGTTTTTGCGGGAAGCCAAATGCTTGGCGATTTCCAGCCCGATCCCGCCCGTGCCGCCAGTGATCAGATACAGCCCGTCCTCTTGCAGCTCCAACGGCTGGACAGACTCTTCGACCTGGCAGAGAGCAAATTCCTCGACATACCGCTGATTGCCGCGATAGGCAACTTGATACGTGCCAGTTTTCCCGTACATTTCCGCCAAAAGACTGCCGCAGTCCGTCTCGTCGTCGAGATCCATGCTGCGGCATTTCAGATGGGGATACTCCGCATTGACTACTTTCCCCAACTGGAACAACGCTGTATGGCACGGCTCCAGCTCTGTTTCGGTGCCTGTCACTTCCCAGCCATTCCGGCCGAGTATAACCAGTTCTATCTCTTGCCTGTACTTGGCTTGCACGAGCGATTTCACGATAGAAAACAGGCTTTGGATCGTGCGAGCTTGCGTCGTTTGCAGGCGGGAGAGGCTGTCCACGCCCTTTTGCTCATCCAGCGCATAAGCGTGGACGATCCGGTTGATGCCCCGCTCCTGCAAGTCGGCAAAAAGCTGCTGGTAATCCGCTTCCGCATCTCCTACCACGTACTTCGTTTCCTGTTCTTTGCGGTAGCCATCCCCGTAAGCGACCTGAATCAGCTCGATGCCGCGCGCTTCCCATTGGCGAATCAGTTCCCGCGTTGTTCCACTTCCACTTCCACTTCCACGTCCGCTCCCGCCTTCGCTGTCGCTGTTGCCAAACAACAGCACGCTGCCCGCCGCGACCTCTCCGCGCTGTTCCAGCGGCGCTTTCACCCAGCGAATCTGGTAAAACAAATCGTGCGCCACCATAGCGGCAGAGATGCGTTTCAGTGTGTAGTTCTCGACTTCGGCAAACACGTTTCCTTGCTCGTCGATCAGGCTGATGTCGTAGGACACCGTCTCCCGGCTGTCGCCGCGCGTCTCTCTTTTTTGCAGGTAGCTGTAAAAGGAAGCAGGCATCTGGTTGTAGATGCTCATCCGTTTAAAGGAAAAGGGCAGATAGAGGTCAGACAAAACAAACATAGTCACGGCATTCAGCCCTGTGTCGAGCAAGGCCGGATGAAAGCCGTACAAGGCGAAGTCGTCCGCGTAGGCTTCCGCCAACTGCACGTGGACCAGCACACGGTCTTCGCATTTGCCCAAAGCTCGAATGTTGTTCCAACGCGGCCCGAATCTCGTACGCCCTCGCACCGTGGCAAAATCCGCATCCACCTGCTCCCAGGCGCTGTCCTGCTTGATGCGCTGAATATCCATCCATGCTGGTTCAGCAGTCGCGCCAGGAACGATTTTGCCTTCGACATTCAACTGCCAGTCCTGCCCCGCTCCACCGTCATCCGCTGCCTTGCGATTGACAATCCGCAGTTGCAGTAAGTCTTCCTGACTTTCCATGATCGTATGGACGATCCGTTCTTCCCCCTCAGGGACGACCAACGGACTGATAAAGCGAAAATCCCGCAACTCGAATGAGGCGTCTCCATAATGATTGCCTCCAGCTTTTCTCGCCCATTCGATCAGAGCAGTCGCCGGGACGATCGGAAAGCCCATCATGAGATGCTCCTGCAACATCCACTGCTTCTCCACTCGCAAAGGGATTTCATAGACGCTCTGCCGATACGATTCAAACACTTTCCGTCCCGGGATGACTTCCTGATGCTGCGGAGTCAGCCCGCCATCCGGTTGCGGCCAGAACGAAGTCTTTTTAAAAGGATAGACTGGCAAGGCCAGACGGCGATGCTCCCCTGTTCCGTAGAAGTGCCGCCAGTCGATGTCGGCTCCCTGAACATACAGCTTGCAAACCTCCGCCATCCCGTGCTCATCATCAGTGGAGGTGCGGGCGAGCTGTTGTTGCGCTTTTTCCAGCAGCAGCTGCAAGGCGGATTCGGTAATCTCTCCGACCGCTTTATCCAGCTTGCTCTCGGGAACGACCTTAAATTCGTTGCAAAAGATTCCGGCATGCTCCTGGCCGGATGGCAGCTGCTCCGTCATCACCTGGTTCAGCTTTTCTTGCAGCTCGGGCAAGCTGCGCACGAGGAGGGCAAGGCGGCACGAATAATGCCCGCGTCCCGTTGTCGCAGTCAAGCAAAGGTCTTCCAAAGACAAACTTTTCTGCTCGCTCAAAAAATGGCGGTAACGCGAAAGCAGTTCAAGCAGCGTCTCTTTGTCCCTGGCCGAAGCCGTGAAAACATGGCAAGGACGAGCGCTGGCTGCGCCCGGTTGTTCTTCTGGCGCTTCCTCCAGTACGAGGTGGCAATTGGTGCCGCTAAAGCCAAACGAACTGACGCCCGCCCGCCGCGGGGTATCGTCCTGATCGCGTGGCCATTCTTCCACCCTGTCCACCATGTAGAGCGGCGAACCCGTAAAGTCGATGAACGGGTTCGGATCGTCAAAATGGAGCGTGCTGACCAGCTTTTTATGCTTGAGCGACAAAATGACCTTGAAGACGGAGGCGGTTCCAGACGCTGCGGCTAAATGGCCGATATTGGACTTGACGGAGCCGATCCCGCAAAACTGTTTTCGCGACGTATATTTTTTAAAGGCATTGCCGAGCGACTGGACTTCAATCGGGTCGCCGAGTACCGTTCCTGTCCCGTGCGCTTCAATAAAACCGATCGTCTCGGGTGGAATTTCGGCGTTCGTCCAGGCTCTGGTGAACACCTCTTCCTGGGCGATTGCATTCGGTGCCGTGATCCCGTTCGATTTCCCGTCGTTATTGGCCGCGCTACCTTTGATGACGGCATGAATGTGATCCCGATCCTGAATCGCTTTATCCAAAGGCTTCAGCAGCAACGCTCCGATCCCTTCGCCCCACAGCGTTCCATCCGCGTGCTTGTCAAAAGGTTTGACCAGATGCAGCTTCGATTCGACCAATCCAAACGCCGGATTTTTCACCGGGAAAAAAATCAGGCACACCCCGCCAGCGATCGCCATGTCGCACTCGTTGTTCCTGATCGCCTGGCAAGCGTTGTGAATCGCGAGCAATCCCGACGAGCAGGCAGAATCCACGACGACGCTAGGTCCTTTCAAGTCGAGAAAATAGGAAACTCTGCTCGCCAAAATGCCCGTATACGAGCCAGTCAATGCCAGCTCGTCTGTTTGATCCAGCAGGTGTGTGTACATGTTCCCGACGGTGTGGTCCCTGCCGATAAAAACGCCCGTTTTGGACGAGACGATCCGGTTTCCGCCATACCCGGCATCCTCCACCGTTTCCATCACAGTGGTCAAAAGCAGGCGCTGCATCGGGTCCATCATGACGGCTTCCTTGTTCGATATTTTGAAATACTCCGCGTCAAAATCATCAATTTGATCCAGGTAGCCGCCTTTTTCATAGGCGACCTCCATAGGAGCTTCCTGTTGCAGCCTGCTCACAAACCCTGCAACGCCTGCCTGTCGGCTCTCCGGAAAATCCGTGATGCAATCGACCTCTGCCAGCAAATTTTTCCAGTATTCATCGAGGTTGCGAGCGCCAGGAAAGCGGCCGGACATCCCGATGATCGCGATGTCCTTATGTTTCTTCGCTCCCGCCTGCTTGATCTCTTTTAAAATGACCTTGGACTTTTCAATGCTTAACTGTTGATCCTTGATCTGCTGATAAATGTACTTTCGCGTTTCTTTCATTCTTCTTCTCCCAGCAATCGATCAATCTCTTCCACATCGAGTTCACCATTGGCCAAGCGCTGCAAGATTTGATCGAGATTTTGGTCTTCCTCCTCCTGACTCACGCTGCCAGAGGAAGACGGTTGCTCTTTTTTCATCCGGGAATGCACATATTCGGCCATCTTGTTAATCGTGGGATACGTAAAAATATCCGAGATGCCCAGTTGGTCCGGAAAATACTTTTCCAGTTCCTGGAGCAAATAAACCGCAAAGATCGAATTGCCGCCAAGAGACGTAAAATTGTCGTCCAGTTGAATCGAATCGGATTCGAGCAGTGTGCTCCATAGCTGGCGGATCAACGCTTTGATTTCTTGCAAGGATGCGTGCTGCGGATCGCCGTGAAACACGCCAGTAGCTGGCTGGACTGGCTGGCTTTCTCCAGGTGCTGCCGCCGCCCCGTCCACATAATCGATCAACAGCCTGTTTCCTGCGTAAAAGAAGTTGCTGCGGAAGTGCTTTCTCGCGACTTCCTTGTTGATTTTGCCGATGACGACCTGTTTTTCGCCAAGGGCAAGCGCAGCATCAAAAGCAGCGACAGCGACCTGTGGCGTCAGCAAGTGAAAGATCAGTTCTTTTTGAAACGTTCCATAATCGTAGGCCATGCCGATCTCAGCCCACGGTGCCCAGTTGAGCGTCATGCCGTTTTGCTGGGCGGGCAGGCTGTAGACGAAGCTGTCCAAAAACGCGTTCGCCGCCACATAATCACCTTGTCCCGGCGTCCCTTCCAATGTGGCGACAGATGAAAAGCAGACGAAAAATTCCAGCGGCTCGGTAATCAGCTGCGCCACATTCAGGCTCCCCGCCGTCTTGGCTTGCAGCACCTCGCGAAAACGTTCCTCTTCCCTGTTGAACAAAAATTGATCCCCGGCGACTCCAGCCGCGTGAATGACGCCATTGATGCTGCCATGTGCTGCCCGCACTTCCTCAAGCGCGCGCGCAAGCTGCTCCTTGCTGGCGACATCTGCCTTGTAGATGGTGTATGTACTGCCTGACGCTGTGATCTGTTGCAGCATCTCGATCCTTCGCATGACCTCTTGCTGCTCGCCTTTTTGCAAAATGTCTGTCCATTCGTCTTCAGCGGGAAAGCCTGACCTGCTGATCAGCACCAGATGAACCGGCTGCTTTTCTGCCAAATGTCTAGCCATGGTCAAGCCCAGGCCGCCTGTTCCGCCAGTAATCACATAGCAACCCGATTCAGTCAAGTTAAGTGTTTGGCCTGTGGGCAGCTGGCGATCAAGTTCCACCATTTTTTGCCCGTATCTTTGTCCGTTCCGGTAGGCTGCGATGTAGCTGTCTGGCTGATGTTCCAGTTCAGCGAGGATGTCCGGGATCGCGGTAGCGGCATCCAGATCGATGCAACGGCAGCGCAGATGCGACCATTCGCTGCTGACCACTTTGCCAAGGTGATACAAAGCGTTGTGCATCGGCTGGAGCTGGACGGCAGGCTCCGTCTGTGTAACCGGAAGCGCCAGTTCGCCTAGCAGGACCAGATCAATCGGCTGTCGCACGTTTTGCGCAACCAAGCTTTTTGCCAGGTGGAACAGACTGAACAAGCCTTCGTCGCTTGCCCTTTCTTCGGCAGCATCAGACAGGGAAAAACCGTGCACGATGCGCTGCACGCCCTTGTTCCCGATGTCCTCCCATAGCGCATCAAAAGCTTGCTGATCGACACTTAGCTCGTATTGATCATGGGCGAGCTTGGCAAACTGCTTGCCTAGCGTGGCGACAATCGCAGGAGTCCCGTTCTTTTTCAGCTCCGCAATCAGTTGCTGCGTGACAGGCTCATGGCCGCCGAAAACAAGCGTAAGCGGCTGCGCTGTGTCCGGCTGTCTGTTTTCTGCCAGCAAAGGCATGGCTTCCCAGACGATTTGATGGAACAGCCCTTTGGGAGAAAAGACGGCAGACGGTGCGGCTTCCATCGGCACCCTTTTTAGCGTGTAATCGTGAATCTCGGCAAAAACTTCCCCTTTTTCCGTAACGAGCAAGATGTCAAAGGAGATCGCTTCCTGCCTGTCTGCCGTCTCTTTGTCTGTCCTTTGCAGCACGCTGTAAAATCGGCCAGGCATAGGTCCGGCAAAAACGATTTTTTTATAGGCAAACGGCAAAAACAGCCCGTCGCGAATTTGGCTGATCGGAATGTTCACTGCGCAATCCAGCAAAGAAGGATGCAGAACATGCGCGTGCAGTTCAGATGTAAAGGGCGCAGGCAGCTCAAAAAAGGCGACGATTTTGTCCTGCTCCAAATAAATTTCCTTCATGCACTCCCAATGCGGGCCTGTTTGCACAGGGGCATCAGCGTCTGGCTTGTAGCCGCTTACCGATTGCCTGTTTGCTTCACTGAGCAGCTCCGAAAGAGACAGTTGCTTTTGCTTGGGCAGCTCAGGTTGAAGCAGCACTTTTGCGCGGCAGTGAACGATCCAATCGTCCGAATGTCCAGAAGGCGATGTCACCATGACATCAAGCGACGACTTTTGCTTTTGCAAGATTATGTGGACGCTCTTCGGTTCTTGTTCCTTGACCTCAAGCGGCTGCAAAAACATGACGTTTTCCAGCACGAGCGCGGCTTGCTGAGGCATGTTTTTGCGCACAATCTCGCTCATCATTTCCAGATAGGCCGTGCCTGGGAGCACGCAATGCCCCGCGATTTTGTGCTCCGCCAGCACCCAATGCGTCTCGACCGCAAACCTCGTCTCATAAATATCGATGCCGTTGCTGCCAACAAGCCGTTTATCGACGAGCGGGGCGAACTTTTTCTCCAAGTCTTTCGGCTCGATCCAGCAGCGAATGTCCTGAAAAGGGTACGTCGGCAAGCTAATCGCTAAATGGCGTTGATCCGCGTACAGCTCCTTCCAGGCAACTGTCTCGCCAGCCGCATACTGCAACGCCAAACGAATCAGCTCATGCAAGCGTGCGTTATCCTTCCCGCCCTGGCTGGCATGGCTTGCGTCCTTGCGGGGAGTTCCGCTATAAAACACATGCTTCACGGCAAGCTTCTCGACTCCCGCTTTGCGAACAGCCTGGAGCTTTTGCAGCAAATCCGTCCTGTCGTTAAACACGATTGCCAGTCTGTGCGCCAAATGATCGCGTCCGACATTCGCTGTGTAGCACAAGCTCGCCAGATCGAGCTGTCCGCTCTGGTTGACTGCCTGATAGTAGGCGCTGACCAGCTGGTCGAGCACAGCGGGAGTTTTGGCTGACAGCGCAAGCAGGTGCCACTCTCCTTCGCCACGATTTTCGAGCGAAGTCATCTCAGCCTGCTGATATTGCTCCAGGATGAGGTGGCAGTTCGTTCCGCTCAACCCGAAAGAGTTAATGCCGCATCTTTTCGGGTGCTCTGCTTGTTCCCACGGACGGGCTGTGTCGTTCACAAAGACTGGCGCGTCGACAAAATCGATTTCCTTGTTGGGGCTATGAAAATGCAGCGTCGGCGGCATGATTTCGTGCTTCAGCGCGAGAATGCATTTGAGCAGGCCGGATATTCCCGCAGCGTGATCCAGATGTCCGATGTTGGTTTTGACCGAGCCGATTGCGCAAAACTGTTTTTTCGTGGTGTATCGGTCAAAAGCTCGCTTGATTCCTTCGATCTCTACCGGATCACCCAGGCGGGTTGCCGTGCCGTGAGCTTCGATCAGCGAGATCGTTTCCGGATGAATGCCTGCATCTTGCCACGCCCGGACGATCAGGTCTTCCTGCGCCCTGGAGTTCGGCGCGGTGATCCCGAGTGATTGCCCGTCCTGATTGATGGCGCTGCCCTTGATCAAGGCGTAAATGTGGTCGCCGTCCCGAATCGCCTTTGCCGCATCTTTCAGCAGGATGATTCCGACGCCTTCGCCCAGACTGGTGCCGTCCGCCTCGCTGTCAAAAGTCCGCGCCCGAAAGGTTGGGGATACGATGCCGATTCCGGTCTGGGTCTTTTCAAACGGTTGAAACTGGATTTTCACCCCTCCGGCAAAAGCCTGCTCGCATTCACCGCGGCGAATCGACTGGCAAGCGAGATGCACGGCAACCAGCGAGGATGAGCAGGCGGTATCGACCAGCATGCTCGGTCCGTGCAAATCGAGCAAATAGGCCAGCCTTGCCGCCATGATCGACTTGATGTTCCCCGTCATCGCCAAGTCCGCCAGCTCAGCGTTTTCCCCGGCGAGAAAATGTTTGTACTCCCCGCCAAAGTCACTGCTGTACCCTAAAAAAACGCCTGTCTGCGTTCCGCGCAACCGCGCTTTTCCGTACCCCGCATCTTCCATCGCAGCCACACAGCTTTGCAAAACAAGCCGCTGATTCGGGTCCATCAGCTTGGCTTCTTTGCGCGAGATAGAAAAGTATTCGCAATCAAACCGATCAACCTGCTCCAAATACCCGCTTTCCGCGTATTCGCTCTGCTCTTTGCGCACCTCTTTCTGCAAAAAAGCAGACAGCAGCTCCTCGTAGTCGTGCTTGCGCGACAAAGGAATGCGGCGGATCGAATCTTTGCCGAGCGCGAGATTGCGCCAAAACTCTCCGACATTGTGCGCATCCGCCAGCTTCCCCGCGATTCCGATGATCGCTACGTCTTTCTTCGGAGCCTCTGCCGCCCTCCCCAAGTCCTCCCAGGTACCTGCGCTCTCCTCCTCCAGGTCGATCTGGATATCCTCGAACAGCGGCTTACTTTTCATTGACAGCTTCCTTTTCGGCAAACATGACCGGGGCAAGGTCAGCAAACAGGTGTCGTTTCTTCGTCTCGTCAAAAATTTGCGTGAACCGCTCGCGCTGCTCTTCCAGCGACACTTTTTTCGTCACAAACACGGAACGGAGCATCTCGATCGCCTGCTTGATTTCTTCGATCGACTCTTCGCGTCCCTCTTCCTCCAGCTTGTTGCCCAAAGCTTGTATCTTTCTGTACGGCTCAATGACCCCTTTTTGGTACTCCTCTTCATTCCAGTTCTGGTTTCTTGTGCACACGGCGATGGCCAAGGAACGGGAAACGACAGATGGACGCTTTTCCGCTGTCTGCTCGTCAATGACCGCCATGATTTCCTGATAGTTGTCTTCATAGGAATAGGCGCGCACGTGCGAATAGTCGCGTTTGAGCAAATTGGTCAAAGCGGATTTTGGCCCAAGCTCGATAAAAGTGTTTACGCCTTGGCGCAGCATGTATTCGATCGTTTCTTTCCATCTGACTGCGCTGATCATTTGCACGTTGAGCCGCTCCTGAATTTCTGTCGGTTGGTAGTACGGCTTCGCGTCCACATTGGAGATCACCGGCCATTTGAGCATGGACATTGGTGTCTGCGCGATGGCCCGCTGGAACATTTGATTGCTCAGTTCCAGATACGGGGTGTGGAAAGGCGCCGAGACTTGCAGGGGAATCGTAATCGCACCGATTTTCGCCAAGTTTTCCATGGCGACCTTCACCAACGATTTTGCGCCGGAAATCACTACCTGGTTGGAGGAATTGTAATTGGCTACGACAATTTTGTCCTCGCCGTTCGATACGCGCTCACATTCCTCTTCGACGAGCAGCGGGTGCAAGCCGTTGATGGCAGCCATGCCGCCAAATCCGTCTGCGGTAGCTTGCTGCATGATTGTCGCCCTCTCCATTACGAGCCGCAGCGCATCCTCATAGCGGAACACTTCGGCGCATGTCAAAGCCGTAAATTCGCCCAGGCTATGTCCAGCCATAAAGGAAGGGAAAAATTTCTTCTCCTTCCAGATCGATTGGAAAATGGCATAGCTGTAGGCAAAAATCGCAGGCTGCGCATGTTCGGTGCGCGTCAGTTGCTCCAGGTTGCCCTCGTTGATGATCGCGAGCAAATCGTAGCCGAGAATCTCGTTGGTGCGCTGAAAAATGTCCCTAACCTCGGGAGAGCTTTCAATAAGAGCTTTTCCCATCATATTGTACTGGCTTCCTTGACCTGGAAATAGCAAGGCGATCTTAATCATAAACTGTATCCTCCCTTTTTTGGTTAGCTTGGGACTGGACGCGCTTTTCGCGGGAGCACGCCCAGTTTATTGAATTGACAAACCAGTCGCCCGGATGCGCGACGACTGGCACTGTTTACGTATGAACGACGCGCGAAACTAGCTGCTTCGCCAAATGGGCAAAGCCCTGCACCAGTTTTTTCAATTCGGCCGCTTTGAACAGCAGGCTGTCGTACTCCAGATGAATCCTGATCCGCTCCTCGCTGTCGACTTCCCAGCCCCAGACGGCATTGAAAGAAGACGATACGGCTTGTGAAACAGCAGGAACCAACGGGTACAGCAAAATCATCGTTTTGTCCTGCTCCCGTCCGATCCGATACGGCGGAACAGATGGGAACGATTGGTGCTGCTCCGCTTGGGCGATCTTTTCCTTGACTGTCATGAACAGCGAGTCAAAGTCAGACATGCCGGAAAAGTCAAGCGTAACCAGCTGGAGCTGCTCGCGTTTGTTCAACAGGTGGATCGAGATGCTCGCTTCGTTCGACACCTGTTTGAGCAAGTAAAACAGCAGCGCAAGCATGACTTCCTCGATGCGCATTTCATGAAGCTGGGCGATTTGGAATAAGCCCTTTGCCGTGGCAGGGGGCAGCTCCAACGCCAAAGGCAAGCTTTCGCCGGAATCGCTTGCCGACAGGAAGTAGTGAGTCGGCAGGGAAACCCCGCGCTTGCCCGCTCCTTGCGAGGCAAAGATCGCCGCTTCGATGGACGCAGCCAGCCGCTCAATGGTCGGATGGGTAAAAATATCCGCTACGTGGATTTGCAGTCCAAATTGTTCTTTGATCTGCTCCTGCATCAGCACCACCGTAAGCGATGTTCCGCCCAGATCGAAGTACGAATCCGCGGCGCTGATTTGCTCCAGATGCAACAGCTTTTTCCAGATGGAAGCCAGCTTTTCTTCCACCTCGGTAGTCGGCTGCCTGAACGGTTTGGAGCTGACCAGCTGTGTTTGCTGCAGCGACTTCAGCTTCTTGCGGTCGACTTTTTGGTTATGGTTCAACGGAATTTGCTCGATCACGAAAAATTGCTGCGGGATCATATAAGCGGGCAGCTGCTCCAGCAGGAACCCTTTCAGCTCATCGATCTCGATCGCCGCCTCTGCCGCGAGTACCAGGTAGCTCGTCAAGCCTTTCTCGTCATCCGCAGCGGATTTCCCGGAACGTTCCGCCAGCGACTCCAGCACGACGACATTGTCGCGAATCCCGGGATACGCGGAAATGACCGCCTTGATCTCAGCCAGTTCGATGCGGAAGCCGCGAATTTTTACTTGATCGTCAATCCTGCCCGCGCACTGAATCGTGCCATCCGCCATAAAACGCGCGATGTCGCCTGTCCTGTACATCGTAGGCTGCATCTCGCCGTCGAACGGATTGGCAACAAACCGCTCGGCCGTTAGCGCCGGATTGTTGATATACCCGGATGCCACACCCATGCCGCCGATGTACATTTCTCCGTAGACGCCCACGGGAACGGGCTTTTTGTCCCGGTCCAAAATATAAATTTGCGTATTGGCGATGGGCTTGCCGATTGTCAATTGCTCTGCATCGGTAATCTCGGCAATCGTCGACCAGATCGTCGTTTCAGTCGGCCCGTACATGTTCCAGAAGGAGCCGACCTTGCCGAGCATTTCTCGCGCCAAGTCTTGCGGCAGGCTTTCTCCACCGCATAGCGCTTTCAGTTGCGGATTGCCTGTCCAGCCGGACATGAGCAACATTTTCCACGTGGCTGGCGTCGCCTGCATCACGGTGATCCCGTGCGTTTCGAGCAAGCGGCTCAACTGCCTGCCATCCGCCATCTCCGTTTTGCTGGCAAGAACGACTGTCGCTCCAGTGATGAGCGGCAAATACAGCTCCAGCCCGAAAATGTCAAAGGAGAAGGTCGTCACGGACAGCAGCTTATCTGCGGCTGTCATGCCCGGTTGGCTCGACATGGACAGCAAAAAGTTGCCCAAAGCGCGATGCGGAACCATGACCCCTTTCGGCTTTCCTGTAGAACCGGATGTAAAGATGATGTAAGCCGTCTGTGACGGTTCGATTGCGGCGGACAGCGGCGAGGAAGACTCTTGCTTAATCTCGCTCCACTCCTGATCCAAAAGCACGAGGCTTTGGCAGCGGAGCTTGCCGTCTGCGAGCAAATCGCTGGTGGAAATCATCACGTTGACACCAGCATCTTCTTGAATCTGCTGCAAGCGCTGCAACGGAATGCTGGCATCGAGCGGAACATAAGCGCCTTCTGCTTTCAGGACAGCCAGCATGGCGATCACCATGTCAAGCGAACGCTCGATGTATATGCCTACGGGCTGTTCCCGCGTCACCCCTCGTTTTTGCAAGTACCGGGCCAGCTTGTTTGCCGCCTGCTCCAACTCCCGGTAGCTCAGGGACGCTGCTCCCAGCGATACGGCTGCTTTGTCCGGATGTTGTTCCACCTGGCGCTCAAACAGCGACAAGACGTTAGCGCTTGGGTCCACCTGCTGCCGCGTTTGGTTAAAGCCGACCAGCACCTGCTGTTGTTCCTGCCCGGGCATGATCTCGACTTTTGCCAAGGCAGCTTCCGGCTCGGCTACCGCCTGCTGCATAATCTGCGCGAAGTAGCGCGCCATGCGCTCCATCGTTTCTTTGGCAAACAGCTTCGTGGAGTATTCAATCTCGCACCCGATTTGCGGCCCTTCCTCCCAAGCGGTAAACCGGATGCTGAACATGGCTGTTTTATGCTTGTAAAACGAAGTAATCTCCTGGACCCCGCCGATTTGGTCGGTCTTGTCGTACACATCGCGGAAACTGAACATCGTTTCAAACAATGGATTTCTGCTCAGATCCCGCTGAATATCCAGATTGTTAATTAACTCTTCGAACGGATAGTCCTGATGGTCGAGCGCAGCAGAAATCGTTTGCTTGACGGCTTGCAGCAACTGCGAGAAGGAGTCGGCAGCATCGACGCTCAGTTTCAAGGCAACCGTATCGACGAAGGCCCCGATGAGATTTTCCAGCTCCGTCTGCTTCCGCCCGGATACGGGGGTTCCGACGATGACCGTCTCTTGCTGGCATATTTTCGACAAGAGGACAGCGTATACAGCCAATAGTCCCATGTTGACTGTAGCCGCTTCCTGTTTCAGCATGCTTTTGAACCGCTCGGTTGTCTCGCGATCAATATGAAAGGACACGAAATCTCCCTCAAAGCTCTGGACAAGCGGAGGCTTGAAATCGGTCGGTAACTGCAGCTTCGTTTCGTGCTCGCCATTCGCGAATTGCGCCAGCCAGTATTGTTTCTGTTTTTCAAAGGCAGGGGTGCCTCGCATGGCTGCATGCCATTCCGCGTAATCTTTGTACTGCACAGGCAATGCGGGCAATTCCTCGCCCTTGTAAAAGGCCAGAAAATCTTTGATCAGCAGCTGATACGACGTCTCATCTGATATGAGGTGATGCATGTCAATGAGCAGCAGCTTTTTGCTTGGCTCGTAACCAACGCGAATGAGCGGCGCTTTTTCCAGGTCAAACGGCCGGATAAAAGCGGAGATCGCCGCCGCCATTCCTTCTTCCGGCAGCACCAGCTCCTCGCTGGCGAACGGAACCGTCTCATGAACAGTCTGCACGACCTCTTGCCCCACAAAGCCAAAGGAGGTGCGGAAAATCTCATGACGCCCGATGAGCTGTTCAAAAATGTGCTGGATTTTGCCCGGCTCTACTTCCCCGTCCAATTGGTACACGCCCGGATTGTTGTAGACCGTTGTCAACGGGTGCATCTTTTGCAGGAAGTACACTCGCTTCTGAACGGACGTCAGCGGATAGTGGTCTTTGCGCGGTGCGACGCGAACCCCTCCCACCTGGCTCGGACTCGTCTGCTGCAAATAGGCAGAAAGTCCGGCGACAGTGGGATGGTGAAGAAAATAAGCCATAGGGATGCGTTCGTTGTACAGCTTCTGGATTTTTCCCACAATCGACAGGGCCATAATCGAGTCTCCGCCCAACTCAAACAAGCTGTCGTCAACACCGATTGGCTGCATGCCAAACTGCGCTTCCCATACCGCTGTAATTTGCTGTTCCCGTTCATCTCGCGGCGCGACATATTCCGTTGTCAAATCGGGCCGCTCGTATTTAACAGCGCTGTCAGGCTGCGGATAATCAAAGGCGATACCCTCTGAGACAAGCGGGAATTGCGCGTCCTGGTACCGGGTAATCAGCTCGTTTAAGTCATAGGCAGAGATGGCAACCTGCGGAAGCGAGATCGCCCCGACCCTGGAAAAGATGTGAACGCCTTCCGCTTCCGTGATCGCATGCGCCAGCTCCTCACCCGTCAACTGCCGATGCTTCTCCTCGATTTCCTTTGCCATTCCCGTCGCTTTCCATCTCTCCCAGTTGATCGACAAAACGGGAAACTGACTATTATTTCCATGGCAATAGTTTGCGAACGAGTCGAGGAACGCGTTTGCAGCGCAATAGCCTGCTTGCCCGATGGAGGGGATGTACGCACTCAAGGAAGAAAACAGGATAAAAAAGTCGAGCGGCCTGTCGCGCACAGCTTCATAAAGCAGCGATGTGCCCTCGACCTTGGCTGCCAGCATCTTTTTGCCGCTTTCTCTTGTGGAACGCTGGATCATTTCCCCATCGGCGACGCCAGCAGCATGGATCACTCCATTCAGTTCCCCGCCTAGGCGGTCTGCTTTTTGCAGCAGCTCTTCCACTTGGCGCATGTCGCTGATGTCCGCATGGATGAGGTGAATGCTCCCGCCTGCCTGCTCGATTGCGCACAGTCGGCGAATCGTCTGCTTGAGCTTGTCGTCTGCGTTGTTGTCTGCAAGCAGCTCCTGCCATTTTTCCTTAGTCGGGAACAATGTCCTGCCCACCAAAATCAGGGTGGCTTGCGCCTTTTGTGCCAAAAAGTCGGCGATGGCGAGGCCAATTCCGCCCAAACCGCCCGTGATCAAGTACGTTCCTCCCGGTTTCAGCTCCATGCTGTCACTGGGATCGAAGGAGACGGCCTCGTGCGTCGGCAGCCAAAAATGCTTGTTTTGATAGGCGACGATACCGTTCCAGGTTTGTGACAAAAGCGGGCGGACGAACGAATCGAGCGCCTTGTCCAGAGCGTTCGCTTCCGATGTGAAATCACTGTCAAACAAATGGCAGCGAATCGTCGGGTATTCCAGCGGGATAACTTTGATCGGCCCTAGCATGATCGACTTTTGCGGGTTCAGCTTGCCAACATCGGCCACCGAGCAGACTCCGTTTGCCAAAACTTTTAGCTCCAGCGAATGTCCGTCAAAATGCTTGCCAAATTCCTTGGCAATCGCGAGCAAGCTGTAGTAGCCGTTGTCCAGCGTCGTCTCCAGGCTCGGCAACGCCCCAGCCTCTTCTAAGCTCCACATGTGGATGACCTCATCCGGCGTGAACGAACTGTCTTTTAATTGTTGAAACAGCCAGTCGTAATCTTCGTCCTGGCCCGGATTGATCGCAAATTCGTTGCCGCGAATCTGCTGCCGCTGCGCACTTTTGCAAACGACAATACACTGCTCGCTCAACTGCTGTACTTTTTGCGTCAAAAGCTCACTGACTTTCGACTGCTCGGCAAAAATCAGCCGCCGCTTCTGTTTGTACGTACTGTCTTTGGCTGAAAAGACGGGGGTATGCCGCTTCCATGACGGAACGTAGTACCAGTCCTCGATCGGCTTCCTCGCCAACTGCTGCGAACTCGCTGCCTGCGGCTGAAACGAAGCCGCTTCCAGCCAGAACTTTTTGCGCATAAAAGGATAGGTGGGCAACGGAACCCGCGTTCCATCCGGGTTGACTTTGTCCCAGTCCAGGTTCACACCGTACTGCCACAGCTTGCCGAGCCGCTTGTACAGATGAAGCTGCTCCGAGACAGTGCTGTTGGCATACGGGATCAGGTTTAGTATGTTCTGCCCGGAAACAGATACGGTTCCAGCGTCGAACGTCCGTTTTGCCAGCGCACTCAAATCGTGTCCTGGCCCGATTTCGATAAATACGGCGCGCTGGTTTGCAAACAACTGGAGCGCCTTCGTAAACTGCACGGTGTCTTTTAACTGGCGCAGCCAATAGTCAGGGGCTGCCAAGTCTGCCTGCTCTGCCCATTCTCCTGTCACGCTGGAGAGAAAAGGAATTTGCATATCCTGAAAGGCTACCGGCTGTAAAGCGGCCTGATAATCGTCCAGTATCGATTCGACCCGTGACGTATGAATCACTTTGGGGAACGGCAGCGGCGTGCACATCCGTTTGTCCTGTTTCAGCTTCTCTTCCAGCTCCACAATGAGCGGTGTCGGGCCGCCGACTACGCAGGAAGCTTGATTGTCGATGGCAATTTCCAGCGAGTCAGACAAAAACGGAGCCACTTCCGCCACAGAGAGCGGAATGCTCAGCATTTTGCCATCAGGCAGCCTGCGAAACAGTTCCCCGCGCTTGAGTACGAGCTGCAGCGCCTGTTCGAGCGTGAACAGTCCGGCGATGGTAGCCGCGATATATTCACCCAGACTGTAGCCGATCACGGCATCCGGTTGAACTCCCCACTCCATCACAAGCCGGGCCAGTGCGTACTCGAACACAAACAAGATCACTTGCCCGTGATCGAGGCTGGCGAGTGCCTGCTTGGCCTGTTCCTGCTGCTCGTCACGCGGGAACAAAATGGAACGGTAATCGACCGGGGAATATCGTTGAAGCAGAGAGAAGCAATGATCGAGACTCTCTCGAAAAATTTGCTCCTGTTCATACAGTTCGCGCCCCATATTGACGTATTGCGAGCCTTGGCCGGAGAACATGAATACGATCTGTCCAGGCTCTCCATCCGCACGGTAAGCTTGTGCCTGCCGGGAGCCTTTATCCGTCAAGGCGCGGATCAGCTCGGTACGGCTCTTGCAAACGATTTGCTTGCGGTATTCAAATGACTTCCGGCCCTTTTGCAGGGTGTAGGCGACATCTTGCAGCTTGATCTCGGGGTGCTCTTCGAGATGCTTTGCCAGATTGTCTGCCATTTGTTCCAGCGATTCGCTGTTTTGCGCGGACAGCAAAACGAGCTGTGGCTGCTGCTCTGTATCCACCGATTCGCTGACCTCTGGCGCTTCCTCGACGATCAGATGCGCATTTTGCCCCCCGACGCCAAACGAGCTGATTCCCGCCCGCAACGGATACGCTCCACGCTGCCATTCGCGCAGTGTGGTGTTGATCGCAAAGCGGCTGTTTTCCATGTCCAAAGCCGGGTTGCTCCTGGCAAAATTGATCATCGGCGGGATCTGGCGGTGTTTCAGGGCGAGGACGGTCTTCACGAAACCCGCTACTCCTGACGCTGCATCGAGATGGCCGATGTTGTTTTTGACCGAGCCTAGGACGCACTCGCTTTGCCGCTCGCGAAACACTTGCTTGAGCGCCGTAAACTCGATGGAATCTCCGAGCTGTGTTCCAGTCCCGTGCGTTTCAATGTAGGAGATGCTTTCCGCCTCTACATCGGAGAGCTGCAAGGCGCTTTGAATGACCTCTTTTTGCCCCTCGACGCTCGGCGCCATGTATCCTGCTTTGCGGTTGCCGTCGTTGTTGACGGCGCTGCCTTTGATAATCGCCCATATATGGTCTTTGTCCGCCAGCGCATTTTCCAGCGGCTTTAACACGACCACCCCGACGCCGTTCCCAAACAGAATGCCGGATGCCGCTTCGTCAAAAGCGCGAATTTGGCCGTTTTTTGACAGAAAGTGCCCTTCTTCGTACATATATCCGCTCTTGTGCGGAATCAAAATCGAGCAGCCACCTGCAATCGCCATGTCGCATTCGCCGCTGAGCAAGCTGCGGCAAGCGGCGTGAATGGCGGTCAACGAAGTCGAGCATGCGGTGGTGAGCGTCAAGCTCGGCCCTTTTAAATTGAACTTGTAGGAAATGCGCGAGGCGAGGAAGTCTTTGTTGCTCAACTGGATTTCGGAAAAGAGATCCCGGTGCTCCCCTTCATATGAATACACTCTGGCATTCCAGCTGTAATTGCTCGATGCTCCGGCAAAGACACCCACTAATCCGGGATAATGGTCAGGGACGTATCCGGCGTCTTCCATAGCTTCCCAGGCTACCTCGTGAAACAGGCGAACTTGCGGGTCCATGACCAGAGCGTCTTTGGGGCTGTACCCGAAAAAGCGTTCGTCAAAATATTCAAACTGATCGATGATCGCACCAGCCTTGACGTAGTTTTCATGCTCGATCAGCTCTTGTGGTACTCCTTCTGCTCTAAGCTCGTCGTCGCTAAAAAACGTGATCGACTCCAGCCCGTCCTTGAGGTTGTTCCAAAATTGCTGGCGATTGTTCGCTCCCGGAAAGCGGCAGGATAAGCCGATCACGGCGATTTCCAGGCCGTTGAAGTTTCGCGTGTCAGCCATTTCGCACCTCCTTTCCTTTTTGGCGCAGCAGCTTTAATTTATCCATCCCTTTATGGACAATTTCAGAGCGATCGAAGCCATGATCGTTTGCCGCCGTATCGTTGTCTTCCGCTTTCAGGTACCCGGCCAGCTTGCGGATGGTCGGGTATTCGAACCAGGAAGAGATCAGAACAGGCTTCTGAATCGTTTTCTGGAGAATATCGTTGATCCCGACAATATCAAGCGACGTGACGCCTGCATCAAAGAAATTGTCGTCCAGTCCCATGTTCGCATTCCCAATCGCGTCCTGAATCGTCTCCTGCAGCAGTTGCTCCAGGGGAATCTCTTTCTGGCTCTCTTGCTTGCCTGCTTTTATGTAGCGAGGGCGGTTTACCCACTGCTCAAGCCGCGGCTCCAGGTCTGTCGTGGACACGATGACATGCTCTTCCTGGTGCAGAAGGGAAAACAAATGCGCAAACAGCTGTCGGCCTTCTGCGGGCGAAATCAATTGCTCCAGCCGTTCGCTTGTCGCTGTGCGGCTGCCTGGATCGGCAAGCGAAAAGTTCCAGGCGTCCCAACCGACAGACATCCATCGCGTTCGCTGCTGCCCTTGGTTCATCTTTTGCACAAAGCTGTCCATGAATTGGTTAGCCGCTGTATAGGCAACGAGTCCGATTCCGCCGAGTATCGAGGACAGCGAGGAATTGACCAGGCAGTACCCGATCTCTTTTTCCCGGATCAGCTTTTCCAGAACGAGCAGCCCTGTTTGCTTGACCGTAAACTCCGCTTCACACATGTCGCGACGGATATGGGGGATCGCGTGCTGAAAGAAATCGCTCACGACTCTGCCAGCAGAAAAGATGATTCCGTCAATTCGTCCGATCGTCGCCTCTATCTCTTCCAAAAGAGCCTTCATTTGTGCTTCATCGCTTACATTGACCTGATACAGATGAATTTGGGCGCCCCATGCTTGCAACTGCATCAGTTCGCGAATTTTCTGGTGCAGCGGGTCGCTTGGGGGAGTGGTGGATACGTATTTCTCCCACTGCATTTCCGGCAAAAATGGCGAACGCCCTGTCAAAATGATCGTAGCTGGACCGTGCTGGGCTAACGCCCCCGCTGCGGTCAAGCCAATTCCGCCCAAGCCGCCGAGAATCAGATGCACGCCGCCCGCTTCGGGCTGTGCAGTTGTCGGCGGGTCCAAGCGAAGCGGTTCAAACGTGCGCACCCATTTATGACGGTTGCGGATCGCGAGCAAGTTTTCCGGCTCTTGCTTCAGCAACTCCTCCACAAGCAGCGTCATGCCAGGCTGCCCTTGTTTCACGAATGGTTCCGGCTCGATTTCCAGGAAAGCCGAGCGGACATTGCCAAATTCTTGCGTGAGCACCTGAGCCGCCCCGAGCGCCATAGCCTGCTGTGGCAGCAAAGCTTCGTTCCCGGTGATCGATTGAGACGCGGACGCAATCACGAAAAGCTGGATTTGCTGCTGCGGATCGAGCATGCCAAACGATTGGCCCAAGTGCAGCAGACGGTAAAACACAGACGGCCCGGCAGCCGGGGCAGCATCTGCGCACTCGTTTGCAAGGCTCCACAAGTGCACGATTTTCCAGGTCTGGCCCGGTGTAAACACTTCCCGCAACAGCGCGAGATACTGCTCCGTTTCTTCGGGATGAATCTCGTACGCATTCGGGTCCAGCTTGGAAAAGTGCTGCCCTGCCTTTACCGTGCACACGCGTTTTCCTTTTGCTTGCAGCGCTTGCTTGACCGCTTCGCCGATTCCGTCCGTATCGATAAACAGCAGGTAGGTGTCAGACTGCTCGTCGTCTGTACGGGTACGGCCAGATCCGTTGTATTGCTTCCACACAGGCCGATACAGCCACTTCTCCGGTTCGTTTTTGCGAGAAAGATTAGGCTGTGGCTGAGGGGCGGCGGTACGCGCTTTTTTCTCAAACCAATACTTGTCGCGATCGAACCCGTACGTCGGAAGGGACAGGCGGCTTCTGTTCTCGCCGGAGTACCGTTCCTGCCAATCAATCGCAGCCCCCTGCTGCCAAAGCTCGCCCAAGCTGTTGGCAAAACGCCACTCCGCCGACTCCATCTCTCCATGCGCAGGCAACAGATGGATGACAGGAAGGCTGCATTCCGCCCAGGATGGCTGCTTCATCCCGATCCCAATGACAAGGTGAACATCGCTCTCCGTGAGCGGAGCCTTTGCTGTCGCTGGCAAAGTGGATGCTTGCATGGTGTGCAGCCAAAAGTTTGTCTGACCAACCAGCTCGCTCGTGACAGAAGTCCCGCCGGACAAGATAGCGTGATCCGCGCTGCCCGCTGGCATTGCCCGCAACAGCGAAGCCAGTTCTGCTTCGATCCGGCTTTGTTGTTCTTCTGCTGCACGAAGCCACTTGTGTTTCAGGACGATGATTTTCGCGAGGTCGGACACGGTTGCCAGCTTCGCCTGATAGACAGCCGCAAACAAGCCTGCCCCGTCCGCAATCGCCACCTGCGGCTTGATTCCGAGAGAAACCAAAAAGTCGGCCAAGGCACTTTGGCAAAGAAACTGGCTCAGTTCCCCGTACATCGGGTCAAAAGCGTCGCCATGATGCAGCAGGTCGGCACCCGTCAAAAGGCGATCCAGGCTGGGCGCAGCCAACGCAGCTTTGGACAAGTCGTGGACATAACCGTCCAAGATGCGGGCAAAGCACTGTTCAGTCTGGTACAGCTCGCGCGCCATCGTGCAAAGCGCTTGGTTTTGCGCTGAAAACCAAAAAGCCGCGCGAAGCTCCTCCTGCCTGCTTTCGCTTGCCGTGCCGATTGCGGCTGCTTCCAGCAAGCGAGCAGCTTCTCCTACGGAAGAGCAAACCACCATTTTCCGATGCGAAAAATGAGCGCGCCCCGTCTGCAACGTATACGACACATCCGCAGGGGAAAGCGCAGGCTGGGCACGGAAAAATTGCGCCATTTTCCGGCACGTATTCGCCAATGCCTTTTCTGTTTTGGCTGAGAACAAAAACAGATGCTGCTGTCTCGCAGAAGCATCGGAAGCATAGACAGGAGCTGCTTCCAGAACGACATGGGCGTTTGTCCCGCCAATGCCAAACGAACTGACGCCTGCCTTCGGCGAATCGCTGACGTCTTTCCACGAACGCGGACGTGTGTTGACGTAAAAGGGACTATGCTCCAATGCCAGCTTCGGGTTCGGCTGCTCGTGGTGAATGCAAGGCGGGATCACTTGATGTTTCAGCGCGAGAGCTGTCTTGATTAGACCGATGATGCCCGCTGCCGTATCCAGGTGGCCGATATTCGGTTTGACAGACCCGATGGCGCAAAATTGGCGCGAGGTCGCCTCGGCCTGGAAAACCTCTTTGAGTGCTTTTATTTCAATCGCGTCGCCCAGCTCGGTTCCGGTTCCATGCGTTTCGATATAGCTGATTTCCCGCGGCGAAACGTTGGCGACGGTGAGCGCCTCGTGAATGACCTGCGCCTGACCGATTGGACTCGGCGCGGTGTACCCGATTTTTTCTTCTCCGTCATTGTTGACCGCCGTGCCGCAGATGACCGCCTGAATGTTGTCGCGATCGCGAATCGCATCTGCCAACCGCTTCAAGACCACGATGCCGATGCCATTGCCAAAAACCGTTCCCGCAGAGTCGGCATCAAAGACACGGCAATGTCCATCCGGAGAAACCATGCCTTCTTTTTGGTAGACATAGCCTGCTGTCTGTTCACTGCGGATCGTCACGCCCCCTGCCAGCGCCATGTCACACTCGCCATTCAGCAGACTTTGGCTGGCCAAATGAACCGCGACCAAGGAGGAAGAGCACGCTGTCTGCACATTGACGGAAGGGCCGCGCAAGCCGAGCTTGAACGACACCTTGGAAGCGAGAAAATCTTTTTCGTTGCCGATGCCGATTTGCACGTGCCCAAGTCTTTTTACCAACTCCTGATCTTCGTACAGACGCAAAAAGTAGCTGCTGATGCACGAGCTGGCGTACACGCCCACGACAAGACGCTCGATATCCTGGACGCAGCCCGCATCCTCAAGCGCTTCCCAGGCGCATTCGAGAAAGACGCGATGCTGCGGATCGGTAATCTCGGCATCCTTGGCTGTATAACGGAAAAAGCCCGCGTCGAAATACGCTGTATCGTTCAGGACGGCCCCTCTTTTTACATAGTGCGGGTCGTGAAGGAGATCAGCAGGAACACCTGCCTCTCTCAATTCCTCATCCGTAAACGTCTTGATCGATTCCACACCGCGGACGATGTTTTGCCAAAAAGCCAAAGGGGTATCGCCATCGGGAACACGGCAGGATATGCCGACGATCGCGATTTTTGAATGGATCAACTCTTCATCCACCACTCCACTCACTCCCGTTTATTTATAATGACACTCTCGGGTGTTGAAAAAGGGTTTGCAATGCCTGTCTCAGTTCGTCGACACTGTACGCAAAAAAAGTAGGAGCTTCCTGCTGGAGCACCTCTACCGAATTATGGCCCCAGGCGACTGCGATGCTTTTCACTTGCGCCTCCCTGGCACAGATCAGGTCGTTTTTCCCGTCGCCAACAAAGACGGAGTGATCAATACCGGATTGCAATTGCTCAATGGCAACAAGCAGACTTTCCGGGTGCGGCTTTGGATGGGTGACATCATCGGAACAGACCACCCCATCAAAATAATCGATCAAGCGAAATTCTTCCAGGATGTGGATGGTGCGCTTGCGATCTTTTCCCGTACACAATCCGCATTTCCAGCCTTCCTGTTGAATGTATCGCAGCACGTCTTCCATCCCCGCCACAATCTCGATCAGGTGGATGTTGGAGCTGGCGATTTTGCGATAATGCTCGACCATGCTCTGGGGCAGGTTCATTTTGGCGAAAATATTCGGAATAGAATCGCCGCTGTGTCCAAGAAACTCCTCAAAGGAAGGGAGCGGACCGTCGGAAACGAGCTGAAAGCTGTCATAGAACGCCTTGCGCTGCACCTCAAGCGAATCAATAATCACTCCATCGAAGTCAAACACGACACTTTTTTGCATACGCTTCTCCTTTAATCCTGTCATTGTCCAAAGCGGGAGCAGCCATCGGAAGCGCGAGGCACTCCGGACAGCTGTCTCCCCGATGGATTTTTACCGTTTTCCCCGTTGCTGGCGCAGGCTTTTCCGCAGCTCGCCCCGCTGCGTGCTTTGCTGCAAGTAATCGGTTTTGCTGATCTGTTTGTCCTGTAAAAACGAAGCCAATGAGCGGATCGTCGGATATTTGAACAAGTCGGCCATCTCAATCGTCGTTTGCCATTCCTTTTCCAAACGGTTTTGCACTTGCATCAGCAACAGCGAGTGTCCGCCCAGCTCAAAAAATCCGTCGTCTACGCCGACAGGCTCTTTTCCCAATATGTCTTGCCAGATGCTCACGAGCAGCTCTTCCATGCGATTTTGCGGAGGAACGATGTGCGAGCTTCTCGGTCTGTTGGTCTCAACGGCTGGCAAAGCATTGCGGTCGATTTTGTTCGGGCCGACCATCGGAAACGATTGCAGTTCCAGCCAAAAGGACGGAACGAGATAGCTCGGCAGCAGTTGCTTCACTTGGCCGATGATCGCTTTTTCCGCTTCGCTTTGTTTCAGCACATAGTAGGCGACAATCACCGGCTCGCCGTTCTCGTCATCGATCGCTTTGACAACGCTTTTCAACATGCAATCCAGCCCGTCGATCACGCTCTCGATCTCGTTCAGGTCTACGCGGTAGCCGCGGATTTTCAGTTGCGAATCGTTTCGGCCGTCGTATTCCAGGCAGCCGTCCGGCAACAGTCGACCGTAGTCACCGCTTCTGTACAGCCTGCCCGTCCCTGTTCGCGGATCGCCGACAAAAGCGTTGGCCGTCTCTTCCGGCCGATTCCAGTAGCCCGGAGACAAGTAGTCGCTTTGATAAAAAAGCTGGCCCGATTCGAAAATGCTCACTTCCCGGCCGCTTTCGTCGAGAATCCGCAGCTCTATGCCATCCACGACATATCCGGCTGGCGTTTTGGCCTGCGGGACGGCCATGTTTTTGTTCATGATGTAAAAGGAAATGACCATCAATTCGGAGCAACCCAGGAAATTGACAAACAGGCAGTCGTCCGCGCATTTTTGCCTGTACAACTCAAAGTCGGTGCCGGAAACGACCTCGCCCCCCAGCAAAACCATGCGGATATGGGGAAGCTGTACAGCATCGTCCAGATTCTTCATGAAAAAGCGGAAGACGGAAGGGACGGAATGGAACAGCGTAATCTGCTCCTGATTCAGCCAGTGCGCGAATCGCGGCATGCTTCCGTCCAGCTTGAAATCGTAAAGATGCAGCGCAGCCCCGTTCAGCAGGCTGCCCAAAATATCGAGAATGCCAATGGCGTGACTGTACGAAGTCAGCAAGGCGATGCGATCTTGCGAATGAAGCCGCAGTTCCTTGCTGAGCTGCGCCAGATAGTAGTAGACGTTTGCATGGCTCTGCATCACTCCCTTTGGCCTTCCCGTGGAGCCTGACGTATAGAGGATAAAGGCGATGTCCTCGCCCTTGATGCTCAGTTCCAGGTTCTCTTCCGAAGCACCGCCAGTTTCTTCCGACAGATTGATCGTGGTCATGTCGAGCATCGCCTTGCCCGCCACTTCTGCTGCCAAAGCGAGGTTTTGCGAATCGGTCAGCAGGATGGCCGATTGCGCATCGCCGAGCATGTAAGCCAACCGCTCTGCTGGAGCGCTTCGATCCAGCGGCACGAAGGGCACCCCTGCTTTCAGCGCGCCGATCAAGGCAACGGCCATGTCCAGCGTGTTGCCAAAGAGCAGGGCAACAGGTGCGTGTCCGCTTGTTTGAGCCGTACGCTCTGCGATTTTCCGGGCAACGCGATTCGCCCTGGCATTGAGCTGTCTGTAATCCAGAACAGCGGAGCCGTGTTTGACGGCGATCTGGTCGGGGTACTGCGCGACTTGCTGTTCAAACCGCGACACGACCGTTGCAGCAGGCTCGTCGAAGGAAAAAGGCTGGTACTCGCAAGACGGCACAACCGCCTTTTCCCTGCCCCGCACTTCGCTTTGTTGCAAAATCGGCAATTCGCCGATCAGCAAGTCCGGATTTTGCGTGATGCTCGCAAGCAATTTGCGGTACTCGGCAAACAGGTACTCGACCGTCTCCTGCCTGAACAAGTCTGTGCGGTAAAAGCATTCCAGACAAATGCCTGCGCCTGTCTCGTATAAATGGATATTCAGATCGGCTTTCGTTGTTTTTGCCGTGACCGGATACGCAGAGAGCTGCAAGTCTCCGTCATGCGTTCCTGCATCCTCTGCCCGGTTTTTCATGCTCTGGTAGTTGAAGATCGTATCGTACAAAAAGGTGCGGCTCGGGTCGCGCTTCACGTCGAGCTGATCCAAAATCAGTTCAATGTGGAAGTCCTGATTTTCCAAAGCTGCCAGCAGGCTCGCCTTTACTTCGTGGAGGAAGCCGCGGAAGCTTTTTTCCCTCTCCGGTCGATTGCGCAGGACGAGCGAATTGACGAACATGCCGACGATCTCTTTCACGTCCTCGTGGTTTCGGCCTGCTTGCGGAATGCCTACCAGTATGTCCGATTCTCCGCTGAGTCTCGCCAGCCAGGCGTAATAAGCCGCAAGCATCGTCATAAACCAGGTAACCTGTTGTTCCTGGGAAAATTTCTTGATGTTCTCGCTCAATTGTTGATCCAGCTCTACAATAATCCGGTTGCCGTCAAAGCTAAGCGAAGCCGGGCGGGGAAAATCTGTCGGCAGATGCAGGACAGGCAATTTCCCTTCCAGTTGCTGCAACCAGTACGCTTTCTGTGCCCGGTAAGCGGCTGACTGGGCAAACGCGTGCTGCCACTCGGCGTAATCTTTGTACTGGACGGCCAATGGCGGAAGCGACTTGCCGCTGTACAGTTCCGCAAAGTCTTTTATCAACAAATTAATGGACGTTCCATCGGAAATGATGTGATGGATGTCGAGTGCCAGAACGCTTTTTTGTTCCCCGAGCTTGATCAGCCCTACGCGGAACAGCGGTGCCTGAGTCAGATCGAACGGCTGAATAAACTGTTCCACATCGCGCTCCACGGAATGCTCATCCGATGTCAGCGAGATTACCCGGAAGTCAACGTGCGGGTGCACTATCTGGACAATCTCGCCGTCCACTGCTTGAAACGAGGTACGCAAGCTTTCATGTCGCTCGATGATTTTCGCAAATATGCGTTCGATTTTTTCGGGTTCAATCGATCCTTCCAGCAAAACAGCGGTCGACTCGTTGTATCCCACTGTATTCGGGACAAGCCCCTGCAAGAAAAAGACCCGCTGTTGCGCAAGCGAGGTCATGTAATGAGGCTTGGCAGCAACTGGCGCTATGGCCTGCTGTCTTGCCTGCTGGTTGTTTTGAATAAATGCCGCGATGTGCTCAATCGTTTTTTCCTGAAAAAAGTCTGTCAGCGTCATATTGGCATGGAACTGCTTGCGGATGCTCGTGCTGACGTGAATCGCCTTGAGCGAATCGCCGCCCAGTTCAAAAAAATCATCCGCTATCCCGATTGGGGCTATGCCTAAATCATTTTCGTAAATGGCGCACAGTGCTTTTTGCAAGTCAGTTTGCGGCGGGACATACTCTACGGATAGCGGCGGCCTTTTTCCCTGAATCCGTACGCTCGTCGATTGCTGCTCGTCGCTCCTGCCCCATCCGTCCTGATTGCTGTCGCGCCTTTTCTGCACACGGCTTTCGAGGTCTGTCGTGGAAATGATGACGGTAGAAGCGCCAGACGCGAGCATTTTGCCGAATATTTCACGTCCCTTTTCCGGCAAGATGCCGACCTGGCCGAGATCATGTCCAGATGTGCCTGCCGTCATCCATTTGGCGAGATCGAGCGTGATGCTTTGCCTGTTTCCGTCGCTGATCCGTTCGGCGACCGAACCGGATACGGCGATCATCGTGTAGTTGCGAATCTCAACGAGCACACGTCCCGCCTCGTCCATGATCTGGATATCGAAGCTCGCCAGGCCGTCTTGCGGGAACTCTACGTCCAAATACTTGCAGTAGCTGTAAATGCGCCGCGGCATTTTGCCATAAACGGCAAGCGATTCGTAGGACAGCGGAATGAACATTTCTGTCTTGTCGATAAAGCCGAGCAAAAAGCTCGTTGCCGAGTCGAGCATCCCCGGGTGCAAGTGATAGTCGTCCAGATCGGCTGCATATTTTTCGGGCAGCTCAATCACCGCTAGTCCTTCTGCTTTCCCGGCCATGACCTGGCGAATATTGCGCCATCTTTCCCCGAAGATCAGATAACCTCCGTGCTTCTTGTGATCCGCGTCGGTAAACAGCACATCCTTATCGGCACAACGCTCTTTCAGCGCTTCCAGATTGACGGTCTCAAGAGGCTGCTCGACCGTCTCGACTGTCCCGGTAACATGAGGCAGCCATGTATCTGCTTCTGGACGCATACGGCTGTACACTGTAAACGAATAGCCTTCACTACTATTCGGAGTGAACAGAAGCAGCACTTCTTTTTCCTCTTGCTCGCGTACCGTTATCGGCGTCTGGAAATGCACGTTTTGCAGGACGTAAGGCTTTTTCAGCATGCTTTTGCCGGCAGCTTCCCGCACCATTTCGATCAGTGCCGTTCCCGACAGCACCCCATGTTCCTCTGTGCGATGATCCTGCAAAACCCAGTGCTGCTGCAAGCTGAGTCTGGCAAAAAACAGCTCTTTGCCCCCCGCCTGAAAGCTGTAGTCAAACAGCGGATGCTCCAGCGCTTGCTTCGAAGCTGGCGCGATCCCGGACTTGACGGCCATCCCTACGTTTTTCCATATATCCCATTTCAGATTGGTGAAAGCCACTTTGCCTTCCCGGTTGCGATAGTCGGCATACGCGTCCAAAAAGGCATTGGCCGCATTGTAATCGGACTGCCCGATCATCGGGGAAATCGTGCTGATGGACGAGCAGAGCACAAAAAAGTCCAGGTCGTTTTCCCGCAGAATCCGGCTCAAATTCAGGCAACCCGTGGCTTTGGAGTGAATGACCCGGTGCGTCGCCTCCTTGGTTGCCTGCTGGATCAAGCTGCTGCCCGGAAGCCCGGCGGCATGGATCACACCTTGAATCGCTCCTGCTTCCTGCTGGGCGCGCCGCAGTGTCGCAGCAAGCGCGGAGAAGTCGGACACATCCGCCTGATAGACGAAAACTCGCGCTCCTTTTTGCTCCAGCTTTTGCATGCGGGCGATTTTAACCGAGATTGGGTCTTGCTTGCCGTGATCCCGCAGCCAGTTGCCCCACTCTTCTTTTGCAGGGAAGAACGACCGCCCTACAAGAATGATGCTGGACTTGCATTGGCTGGCGATGTAATCGGCCAGCTCCAGTCCGATGCCGCCGATTCCCCCGGTAAGCAAATAAACGCCATCGTCTTTGAGCTTTGCCCCCGAACGGGATACGGGCGATGTCCGATCATAGTGGGGAAGCCATTTCGCCTTTCCGCGCAGAGCGAACAGCTCATCTTGCCTTCCCTCGATCTCTTGCAAAAGCTGATCGACCAGACCAGAAGCGACAAGCTGCTCCTGGCCGGAAATATCGATCAACTGGCAGCTTCGATCGGGAAACTCCAACGGAATGCCGCGAACGAGGCCAAGCAGCGTCGCTTTCCAAGGGTTAATCTCTTCGCTGCCGAGCACATCAAAGAGACGATTCGCCACGACAGCAAGTTGAATCGCCGTCGAGCCATCCCGTTCATCCAGCGCTTGTACGAGATGCAGGAGACTGTCGTAGGTTGCTTCCAGCATGCGCTCTGCTTGCTCCTGATCCTCTTCCACGAAGTCTTCTTCTGAAAGCGAGAAGTACAGGATCGCATCCGGTTCCGCTTGCGCTTTCTGATCAAACGCTTGCAAAGCATCTTGGTAGGCTGCTTTGCTGTTATCTGCCAGCCCGTATCCGTTGTCAGCCCCAGCGACAGGAGCGCCGTTCCGGGCTACAAAAAAGGGCTGCTCAAAATGGCGCTTGCACGCTTCCACAACCGCTTCGTCCAGCCTTGTATCGTGGAAAATGATTGCGGACCGCCGCAGCTTTGGCGCAGACTTTGCGGACGATTCTGAAAACGCCGCCCGTTTCCATGTCGGTGCGTAATACCAATCGGCGGCATCCTTTTGCGCCGACGCCTGCTCCTTTATTTGCTGCAAAAACGCGTTCCCCAGCTTTACCGGGTCATCATCCAAAAAGTAGCGATTCCGCTCAAAAGGATACGTAGGCAACGGAATCCGCCCTTTTTCCGCTCGTTTATGCAACGCTTCCCAATGGATAGTTGCTCCCCTGCTCCACAGCTCCCCGATCCATGTCCAAACAGCAGCTTCACACACAGACAACGAAACCCATTCCTGCACAGGCAAGCCAGCGTAATCGCCTGCCGTTTCTGTGTTATTTCCTAGGAAAGCGACGATCGTCTTCGGCGTTTGGCAAAGAGCGGCAAGCCCGGCTGCAAACGAGAGCGGCGCAGTCAGCGCTGCATGCCAAAAGCTGCGATCCTGGCAATGCTCGCGGAACAGCTTTTCGCCGTTTCCGGCAGAAAACAGCGGGATGCGCGGTTGGGAAATCGGGTTCTCCGTAATCGCTGTGATCTCGTTATCCAGGAAAGCAACAAAAGCATGCTCAAGCGCTACTGCCTCTGCCAGCGTGACCGCTACGAAATTTCCGCTTCGGAAGCCAACGATTCCGAAAGGCTGCTCCTGGCAAGCGAACGTGACTTTTGCAAAGGCATATACAAACAGGAAGTGGATCGCTCGAAGCTGTGTCGCGTCCTTTACCCCCGGAGCAAACAACTGTTGCAAATCCAGCTTGCTGTGCGAACCGATTTTGCCCAGACATTGCGTCATTTCCTCTCGAAACGGTCGGTAGTTTTGGTACAGTGCGAGCGCAAGTTGCGCGATGTGCGCATCCCCGCTAATCTCCGGCACGAGATACAGGGCAGTCGCTTCCCCCTTTTCCACGGTGCGGAGCGGAAGACTTTTCGCATCCAATTGCAGAAGCAGCTCCTGATAACTTCGCGCAATCAAATAAGCACGATTGGACAAAGCCATTCTCCCTGCTTGCAGCGTATATGCGGCATCGCGCAGGTCGATATTGGGCTGTTGCTTCAGGTGGCTTTTGAAGCGGCTGATTTGCTCCTGCAAAGCCGTTTTCGTTTTGGCGGAAAAGACAAACAAGCGAGCTTCCTCTGTGGCTGCTCGCTTTTCGCGTATGGGCGCTTCTTCCAAAATGACATGCGCATTCGTCCCGCCGATGCCAAAGGAGCTGACGGCTGCCCGGCGCGGAGTGGCTGCCTGATTCCAGTCGCGCAAGGAATGATTGATGTAAAACGGCGTATTCTCGAACTCGATTTTCGGATTCGGATTGAGCACATGAAGCGACGGGGGAATTTGTTTGTTGTCCAACGAAAGAATCGTTTTGATCAAGCCTGCAATCCCAGCCGCTTCATTCAGGTGCCCAATGCTCGACTTTACCGAGCCGATCGCGCAGTACGCCTTTTTATTCGTTTGAAAAGCTCGTTTGAGCGCTTCGACTTCGATGGAATCACCAATTTTCGTCCCGGTCCCGTGGGCTTCTACCATGGTGATGGATTCCGCATCCACTTCCGCCATCTGGAGCGCTGCTTCGATGACTTCTTTTTGCCCTTGAATGCTCGGGGCAGAAAAACCAGCCTTGCGATGGCCGTCGTTATTGATCGCTGATCCTTTGATGACGGCGTAAATATGATCCTGGTCCTTGATCGCGTCCTGCAACGTTTTCAAGACGACCACTCCCGCGCCGTCACTGATGAGCGTCCCTGCGGAAGAGGCGTCAAAGGCGCGGCAATGACCATCTGGCGAGTAAATGAGGTCGTCGGAATAGTAGTAGCCTTTTTTCGACGGGAGGGAGATGTGGACACCGCCCGCAACCGCGATACTGCACTCGCCGTTTAGCAAAGCCTGGCTGGCCAGGTGAACGGCAACCAGCGACGTCGAGCAAGCGCTCAGCACGGAGACGCTTGGACCTTTCAACTTTAACTTGTAGGAAATAGATGTGCACAGGTACTCGCGAAAGCTTACATTGAAAGTGGGGTTCTCATTAGCGAGCATTTGTCTCAGCAGCCAGTTTACATTTTCGGTACTTCCTGCGTACAAGCCGATCTGGCCTTTGTACACCTCAGGATTGTAGCCCGCATGCTCCAGGGCGTTTAGGACCACTTCGTGAAAAACTCTGATTTGCGGGTCCAGTACGGTTGCTTCACGGGGGGTATAATCAAAGAAGGCCGAGTCAAACTGGTCGATCCCTTCCAGATACCCTTTTGCTTTTACATAATTCGGGTCGTTGCATAGCGCTGGATCGATTCCGGATTGCAGCATTTCCTCCTCGGAAAAAAACGAGATCCCTTCGACTCCATTTTTGAGATTGTCCCAAAATTGGTTGGCATCATTTGCTTTTGGAAATTTGCAATCCATGCCAATGACAGCGATTTCCAGCCCTGTATACGTCTGATCGTCGTATTTATGCCCCATGGTAAACTCCCATTTCCCTTTTCAAATTTGTTTACAGCCAAAATAAAACGAACCCTTCACCAGTCACTGGCAAGGGTTAGCTGCTCGCATACGCGCGTCTTATGCAGTTAAGGTGCGATTGATAATTTCAATCACTTTCTCTTCTTCCTCGTGGATGAAAAAATGTCCGCCGTGGAGGGTCACGATCGTACAGGATTCGCTTGTGTACGCTCTCCATTGGCTAATATCGTCTGCCGTCACGAGGTCATCGTCATCGCCTGTCAAAACCGTCACATTGATGTCCCACATTTCCGGGGCCGCTTCCAGCAAATAGTTTTCGACGTTTTTGTAGTCGCCCCGCAGAACAGGCGTGAAAATTTGCATCAGCTCCCGGTTTTCCGCCACTTCCTTGGGCGTGCCGCCAAGCTGGATGATTTCCTGGATGAACTCGTCATCCGGCAAGTGATGAATCTTTTTCTTGTCGCGAATATGCGGGGGATACATCCCGGATAAAAACAGATGGCGCGGCTTTTTCCAGCCGTGCTCGCAGATTTGGTTCATCAGTTCACAAATGTACAGCGTTCCCATGCTGTGTCCAAACAACGAGTATTCGCCATCGCCGTTCTGCTCCCTGATAAACGGAAAAATGTCTTTGACACCATCTGGCAAGGAAGGATAAAAAGGTTCGCGAAAACGCCGCCCTCTTCCCGCCAGCTCTACTGGCACCAGCTCAATTCTTGGGTCCAGCCCCCGTTTCCACTTGCTAAAAGCAGTGGCCGATCCGCCTGCATACGGCAAGCAAAACAACTTCATGCAATCCATAGAGCCGCTATTATTTTCCACTTTGTTTTCCCCTTTGTTCAAGCCAAGCATGATTGATCAAGCCTATTTTCGGGCATAGCTCCGCCATTTCGTGTATCGAATCTGTATACACTACACCATGTCGTATGGCCCCTGAGTTACTCTAATGTGCCTAAGCTTCAATAAAATACATCAGGTTGTTTTGACGAGGATATAGGAAAAAACTTTCCCTCTCGTTCGCTTTCATCTGGCAGGGCAAGTTTTATCACAAATAAATTTTAGAAAGATAACTTTTGTCTGGCTAAAGTTATCTTTCTAAAATCACCGTATATCATGTATAGTTCAAAATAACAAAAATGCATTTATATGGAAACCATTACGAATATACTACCTCATGCCCGTCCTCCTTGTCAATGCGAGGAAAGGTTGGCTGTTTTTAGGAAACAGGCTGAACCGCGTCCATCACGCCTGCTCGATCAAGCACCTGTCTCACATGATGCAAATCTTCCTGGGAACGTATGCAGCTTAAAATGACATGCTTGATTCCCAGCTCTTTGTATTGGCGGAAATAGCTCGCCACCTCGTCGTAAGAGCCGACCAGCAACGGTCCGCGGAACGCCTTGCCTTGCTCGACAGGAAAATAAATCCGCTCTTCTTCTTCCGTATAAAATCCGGCCATTCTCCCCTGCTTTTTCACAATTTGCATGAAGCGCATCGGAACTTCCTCTTTGGCAATCTCCAGCGCTTCCTGAGAAGTCGGGCGCGCGATAATCCCCAGCCGGCAACACAATTCCACATGGGAGTCGTAAAGAATGTCAAAGCTTTTGACAAGCTGCGAGACCGGGCTTGCCAACTGGATGGCGACATCGACCGACTGGTGGGCAGCCTTTTGAAACAAAGTGGAAGCGCCTGGCATAAAAATAATCGGCTTCAAATCTTCCTCGACCTTGGCAAACACTTGCAGGTCATGATAGGTGAAGTATTTGCCTTCGTAGGTCAAAGGCTCATTCGAGTCGAGCAAGGCTCGCAAAATCTCGATATATTCGACCAGCCGATCAAACCGCTCTTCGGCCGGAACCGTATCATGGACTTGTCTAAGCTCCGATGGCGATTGACCGGGGATCATATTTAGCGCCACCTTGCGCCCGAACAAATGAACAAGCGAGTGGATCATTTTCGCTGCTGTGAACGGCGGAATCGTATTTGGCTGCAAGGCGATGATCGGCAAATGCTCCTTCGTAGCCTGTAAGGTGCTGGTCGCCACAATCCACGGATCGAGAGTCGTGTGCTGATAAAACAGCAAGGACCCGGTAAAGCCGTTTGCCTCCAGCAAATTCGCGGCCTCATGGATGATCTGGAGCTGATTTTGGTCATTGTGATGGAGCCACATCGGTAAATCTGCATAAAATTTCATCGGTTTTTCCACCTTTCAAAAGAAATGATATGCTCTGGCAAAAGAGCCGAGCGGTTGGCGTCTTACTGGCTCACTTTGCCCTCGATGTAGGCAATCAACTGCTGGATCGTTTCAAAAAGTTCGACATTTAACATGTCATCGTCAAATTGAAACCCAAATTCGTTTTCAATCGCTACCACCAAGCGAATAAAGCCGAGCGAGTTGATCCCGACATCCTGCAAGCGAATGTGCTGGGAAGAGAAATCAATTCCGCTCTGCTGCACTTGTTCTGGACCTACTTGCAGCTCTTGCATCTGGCTCATGTAGATGTGCACCAATTTTTCTTCAATTTCGTTTTTGGTTATCATCCAAGTATCCTCCGTTCATTGTTTGGAAAATAGAAAAGACTTTGCTCTGCTTGGGCAAACGGCCGAGGAAACGCGAAAAACTACAATAGTTGCGGCTGATGCCTTTTCAGCACGCTCAAAAACTCCTCGATCGCCAGCGCTTCCGCTTCCGCTAGTTCATCGAGATACCGCATGATTTTATGCAAGGTCGCCTCTTCCTGCTGCATGTAAAATTTCAGCATGAGATTGCGCGTATTCCGCGCTTTGCGCTCAATCTCGCCATACGCCGCACGAAGCTGATTGGGCGAGGTCAGATAGTCGGTGTGTTCCTCCATGTACTTGATCCGGGCTACCATCAAGCTTTTGTGCTCCCACAAGCTGTGGACGTGACGAACGTCGAGGCTGGCCTTGCCCGCAAGCAAGCGCTCGTAATAGTCTTGCAGGCACGGATAGGTGTCCAATCCGTAGGCGCAATGATCCCACGGATTGGCAACCATGCGAAATCGCCTGGACGTGTTGCTCGACTTCAAATATTCTTCCAGCGTTTCCTGCACCAATGCCAGATCAAACTCATACGCTCCCGCATCCTTCACCTTGTACAAGTAGATACGATTGCAAACGGCCTGGTGATCAATCTGGGCGATGCTGTCATACGCCAGCGCAAAGTCTTGGAAGGACGCGCTCGTCGTGGCCAGCATCTGTTTGTCTGTAAAGCCGAGCAATTGAAAGGTTTCGTTCTGAAGATCGACTCCGTGCACCAGCACATCGTGGGAGAAATGGCTTTTTTGATAGACCGCGCGCTCGGGAATGTAAAACTCATCGACATTCAGGTACACATAGTAGCCTTCCAAGAGGCAATCGCGAACGAAATCGACGATGTTTCTGTTGACGATGCCCATCGTGCCCCGCTGCAATTGCTCGACGTGCAGCCATGGATTCAGCGTGTAGTCGTGAATGTAAAAGGTAAACGGAACAGGCGGATCAGGGCGCTTGTCGAAGCACACCTGGATAAAATTGCTGTATAGCCAGGGCAGACTTCGTTTGTCCTGCAAGACGATACATAGAGGAAAGGCAAAAAATTGATAGCCGTAAATGGGCGGCTGGACGACTGGCAGCGTTACGCTCTTCACAAGCATCTCCTCTTTTCCGTTTCGAATCAGGATTTTTCGTGCATGGCTACAAGCAAGCTGTGCCTTTTATTCCAAAAAGGGAGCGATCATCGAGCCAGCCAGCTTCTTGATTTCTGCGGGCGCTCCTTTGGCGATGATTTCGCCGCCCTTGTGGCCCGCGCCTGGTCCCAGCTCGATCAAGTAGTCACAATAGGAGAGCACGTACGGATCGTGCTCGATGAGCAGGACAGAGTGCCCGCTTGCGATCAGCTTGCCGAGAATCACCAGCAATTTTTCGGTGTCATAGTAGCTGAGTCCGACAGTCGGTTCATCCAAAATGTACAAGTAGCTTCCTTTGCTGCTTTTCCCCAGCTCTCTCGCCAATTTCAAGCGCTGGGCTTCCCCGCCGCTCAATGTAGTGAGGCTTTGCCCGATGAGGATATAGCCCATGCCAAGCTCTTCGATTGTGCCGAGCATCTTGCTGATTTTGGCGTGATCCTGGAAAAACTCGTGCGCTTCGGAAATCGACATTTCCAGAATGTCGGAGATCGTGCGCTCTTTGTAGCGAACTTGCATCACTTCCTGCTTGAATCTCTTGCCTCGGCAGGAAGGGCACGGATCGCTGAACGTCAGCTGCCCCAGCCATCTTTTGATATGCCCGTTTCCGTTGCAAACCGGACACGAGCCTGTCGAGTTGAACGAAAAAGAGCTGCGCGTAAACTGAAGGGCGATGGCCTCCTCCTGCATGGAAAAAATATGCCGGATGTGGTCCCACACCCCCAAAAACGTGGCTACGCAAGAATTTTCATGGCGGCGTGCCAGCTTTTGCGTAACGACGATGCAGCCATCAATGTTTTCGGCTCCGGAAAGCTTGGCGTCGGCTTGCGCATGGGCAAAGTCGTCGTCGTGCTCCTCTTCTTCCTCCACCAGCGGTTTTTGCTTGCCCGCTTTTGCCTTGAACGATGACTGGAGCTTGGGAATGAGCGTATCGATCACCAAGGAGCTTTTGCCGCTGCCGGACAGTCCGCTGATTCCGACGATGGCGTGCAGCGGTATATCGACATCGATGTTTTTCAGGTTGTTTGTTCGCGCGTTTCGGATCGACAGCTTGGCAGCGGACGCGTCCACACCGCATGCGTATTCTTTGCGAGGATGCTTTTTCTCGCGCAAATACTGGGCAGTGATCGAATTGCGGGAATGGAGAAAGCCGGGGAAGCTCCCCTGATAGACGATCGTACCGCCAAGCTGGCCAGCCAAAGGGCCAAAGTCGATGATGTAGTCGGCATGCTTGATGACGCTTTCATCATGCTCTACGACAATGACCGTATTTCCCTGTTGCTTTAACCGATGAAAGCTTTCGATGATCTTTTCTTTTTCCTTTTCGTGCAATCCGGCTGTAGGCTCGTCAAAAATGTAGATGATCGAATCGACCTTAGCCGACAAATGCGACATGATGTGCAGCCGCTGGGTCTCCCCTCCGCTCAGCGTCGGGATTTCGCGATACAGGTTCAAATAGGACAAGCCGACCGTCTCCAGACAATCCAGCTTGCGCAAAATCTCTCCAAGCAAATGGGCAATAAAAGGAGTATGCGGCCGCGCCGTCTGGTAATGCCGGAGGAACGCTGCCAGGTCGCCTACGTTCATTTGGCTAAGCTGTCCGATATGCTTGTTTTCGATCGTGATGGAAAGCGCTTTTGGTCCAAGCCGGAACCCTTGGCATCTCGTGCACGGCCGCGTCGTCTGTAGATCGGGAATTTGCTGTACGTTGATCTTTTTCAGCTTTTCTTCAATGACGACACTGACTCCGTAAAAGATCAGGTGGCCTTTGCTCTGCGTCCGCTTGGGGCGATAATGCAAAAACGTTTCCTTGGCTTCCCTCGGCAAATCGGCAAAAGGCGTGTCCGCGCTCAACTGAAAGTGCTTGGTGAAATTGTCCAGCCGCTTGTACACGTACTCCTTTTCCTCTTTTTTCGCGTTGGGGAATTGGTAGGCGAACTGATGCCAGCGTTCAATCGTTTCGCGCTCAGACGGCAAAATCTTCTCCACGTTCACCTCGACCACGCTGCCCCGCCCTCCGCAAGCCGGGCATGAGCCGTGCGGAGAGTTGAACATGAACAGCCCCGGCACAAATTCGTCCAGTTGGTAAGGGCTTGCCTCTTTGCCCGCTCGTTGTCCCTCCTGGGCATAAATGATCGCCAACAAGTTGAGGATGCGGGTGACGGAGCCGACGACCGATCGCGGGTTCAGATTGCTGACCGTTCTCTGCTGTACGGCAATCGTCGGACTCAGTCCCTGGATCATGTCAAACGAGTCGTAGTGCAGCACATCGTGCGCAATGCCCAGCGCTTCCAAATAAATGCGCTGTCCCTCGTGATGCAAGGTGTCAAAAATAAAGCTGGATTTCCCCGACCCGCTGACTCCCGTGACCACGATAAATTGCTGCTTGGGAATCGTCGTTGTAATGTTTTTCAGATTATGCAGCTTGGCGTTGTAGACTTCAATGTGCACCCGTTCTCCATTCCTTCCCACTGATCGATGTTCGCTGTTCCTTGACGTGCTGCATGATCCCTCGCAAACCAAGCTCGTACACATTGGCCTTCAAGCCGATCACATGTCCCACAGCGTTTGCGAAAAAGATCGATTCAGCATGCCAGCCGCCCCGTTCAAAAATATTGGACATGTGCACCTCGACATAGGGAATGCCGACTGCGGTCAACGCGTCCAGTATTGAGTATCCGGTCTTGGAGAAACCCGCCGGATTTATAACCACACCGTCCAGGGCATGCAGTTGCTGTTGAATGAAATCGACAATTTCCCCTTCGTGATTGGATTGAAAAAAGAGGACGTCCACTTGCCATTCACCAGCCAGTTTGTTCAGCCTGTCCTCGATTTGCTTCCAGGTGACGGTCCCGTAAATTCCGGTTTCCCGCAATCCGAGCAGATTCATGTTCGGTCCATTGACAATGGCAATTTTCATATCGTTAATCATTCTCCTACGTGGCATGCGCCCTACTTTATCTGATTTTTTGCCTCTGCCCACAAATCGGCGACTCCGTCAGCGCTGGGGATAGCCACCAGCAGACGTTTCACTTCGTCCAACAATTGCGCGACAGTGTCGTGGGCAAATTGGTTGCTGTCGTATTCGGCCCGGATCGTAAAGTGTTCCTCTCCCGGGTTGACAAACAGGCGCAGCGGAAGATGGAGTTGACCGCTGCTCTCGGCTTGAAACGGCCTTTGCTCGCCAGCTTGCCCCTGAAACGGGAAATGCGTATACACGAGGCTTCGCGTGTTGATCACCGTTTGCAAAAAATCGAGCGGGATTTGCGACCACTGGGCAATTTGCTGCAACGTAATGTACTCGTAGCGCCTGATGGTCACGATTTTTTTCTGCAAGGCGACAAACCACGCTTTGACCTGATCGGTGTCGCTGTAGGTCAGCCGGACTGGCAGACTGTTTGTGAACAATCCGACCATTTTGTCCATTTGCTCGATTTCCGGGACCCGTCCCGATGTAATCATCCCGATCAGCACGTCATGCTGTGCGAACAAGCGCGCTTGCGCCAATCCCCACGCACCTAAGACTACCGTATTTATCGTTAATTGGTTCTTTCTGGAAAATTCTCTTACAGTATAGACCTCGTCTTGCGCAAGGGCAACACTTTTCACAGCACTCACGTAGCTGTTTCGCTGGCTTGGTGTCGTCTGCACAAACTGCTCCTGATAGCGGAACTTGCCTAGCTCCTCTGTCCAAAAACGCTTCGCTTCCTGGTCATCCTGCCGTTTTTGCCACTTCACATAGTCGAGGAAAGGAGTCGCCTGCATGTGCGGCTCGCTGATGAGCGATTCGCCAAGCTGATAGTTTGCCCATACTTCCTGCAAAATGAGATTCATGCTCCAGCCGTCAAACAGGGAATTTTGATAGGTCCAGACAAATTGATAGCTTGCCTTGCTGTATTGGATGAGCTGGAAACGCATCTGCGGAACTTCATCCACCTTGAAGTTTTGTTGTCGTTCCTCTGCAATCCATTCGCCCAAAGCGCGCTGCTGCTCTGCCTCAGACAGTTTTGTCCAATCAAGCACGTCGATAGAAACCTCTACTTGTCTTTTCACGAATTGCACCGGGTTGGATATCCTTCTCCAGATAAACCCGGTTCGCAGCACAGAATGGCGGTCGATCACTCTCTGCCAGGCCATCCGGAAATCGTGGAGCCTCAGTTCCTCCGCAATCGGGAACGAGAGCACGTTGACAGTGCCTTGTCTGGCGTGAAGAATATTGTGGTTCAAGACAAGCAGCTGCATGAAGGTCAGCGGATAGACGCTTTCCACTTCTTGCGCATCCACTGTACCCCGCAAAATTTCCTGATCGGCCTGACCGATGCTGAAAAACAGCGTGCCTGGCGTGACATCTGGCAGAGCGTTCCCGGATGATTCGCTGTTGCTTTCCAGGCTGATCTGCCTCGCCTGCTGCTCCTGTATGGTCAGGTCTTCCCCCGCCACTGCTTCCGTCGACGGCTGGCTGTCGCTTTCCAGTCGAATTTGCTTCGCCAATTCCTCCATCGTCGAGTAATCAAACAGCAGATCGGAGGCAATCTCAATCTGCTGTTCTTTCAACCGCGAAGCGAACTGGATGGCCGTCACGGAATCGCCGCCCAGGTCAAAAAAGTCGTCATGGACGCCGATTGGTTTTTTGCCGAGCAGTTCCTCTAAAATGGTACACAGCCACGCGGCCATGTCCTCCTGTCGCTGCTGACGCGGCGGCTGCGCGGGAGCCGAAGCGCTGACGAGCGGTGCGAGCTTTTCTGCGGGAGAGTCAGTAGAAAAGCTCGCCAGCAGTTCTTCCAGTTGCCGCATCTGGAGCGCATTTAGCGTGTAGCTGGCCTGTCCGTCCCGGATGAACTGGTCGCCCTGTTTGATCAGAAGCGCAGATGGAGACAGCCGCTTTTCGCTGCCAGATGTGTCCACAGGCGCTGCGAACGATCGCTCAATCCAGTAATACTGCCTGTCAAAAGCGTACGTCGGCAAAGGCAGTCGGCGCGGGTGCTGTGGCGCATGGACGTTTTTCCAGTTGATGCTCGCCTTGTACAGCCACAGTCGCCCTAACGAGCCAAGCAGCGTTTTGCAGGCGGATTCGCTTTCCGTGGAAGCAGGCAAGGAAGGCAGCAATGGCGCGGAGTGGAACTGTTCGCTTGCTGCCAGCCGTTCAAGCTGCTTGTTCCCTGGACCGACTTCGAGAAACACGGGCTTTTTCACCTGGGCAAGTGCAGGCAAGCTGGCGACATCCATCCCTTGACCGGAAAAGCCGAGCAGCTCCCGCCAATAGTCCAAGGAGGTCGCCTGTTCTTCCGTTATCCACGTGCCGCTTCGATTCGACAAGAACGGAATCGTCGGTTGAGCAAGCGCGATGTCTGCATGGAAATCCCCGCGGAAAAACAGCAGCTGCAAAGCGTCTTCCCAAGCCAAAACGCCTGCGAGACACGCACTGACGTACTCCCCGAGCCAATCCCCCGCCATCGCTTTTGGCGCCACTCCCCAGTGAAGCCATAGCTGCGCCAGCGAGTATTCTAGGATGAACAGTGCGATTGTGCCATGGGGCGAATCATTGTCCAGCATCGCGTTGGCATCCAGCCGAAACATGCGTTCCGCGAACCGGAAGCATTGATTCATCTGCTCCCGCAAGAAAGGGATTTGCTGATACAAGTCGCCATGCGTGGCGCTCCCTGCTGGTGAAAAGACAAAAACGACCGCCTTCTCTTCCGCGCTCCCCTCTATCTCGTTGCAAACGAACCGCAGCTTCTCTGGATGGGCAAGCGCCTCTTGCCCATGGCACAGGACAATCCCGCGAAAATCGAACGACTCCCGGCCTGTTTGCAGCGTGTAGGCTACTTGTGCGAGGTTAATTTGCGGATTTTCCCGCAGAAAAGCGAGCACATTTTCATAGTTGCGCTGTCTCGCCGCACTTGTTTTCCCCGAAATCGTCAGCAGTTGCCACTCGTTCGCTTCTTCCCGGAAGTGCATCGCTGGAGGCGCTTCGACAATTACGTGCGCATTGGTCCCGCCGATGCCAAACGAGCTGACGCCAGCCACCCTTTTGCTTGCCTCCGCACGCCAGCTCACCGGGGTGTTATTCAACCGGAACGGGCTGTTCTCCAATTCGAGCTGCGGATTCGGCTTTTGCAGATGCAAGAGCGGCGGGATCGTTTCGTGGTGGATGGCGAGAACGGTTTTGATCAGGCCAGCGATGCCGGAAGCGGTGTTCAGATGTCCCACATTCGCTTTGACCGATCCGATGTAGCATGGATCGGCCGGATCGCGCTCCTTGAAAACTTCCTTGAGGGCCGCCATCTCTACCCGATCCCCCAATTTCGTTCCTGTGCCGTGTGCCTCCACATAGCCAATCTCGTGCGGAGTCACTCCGGCCACTTCCATCGCTTCGGAAATGACTTGAATCTGGCCCTCGAACCCGGGAGCGGTGTATCCCACTTTGCCTGCGCCGTCGTTGTTAATGGCCGAACCGCTAATGACTGCGTAAATATGATCCTTGTCCTGGATGGCCTCATCCAGCCTTTTGAGCACAATCACGCCCACGCCATCGCCGAAGACAGTTCCTTCCGCTTTTTCATCGAAGCAGCGGCAGTGTCCATCCGGCGATTCGATGCCCCCTTGCTTGTACAAATAGCCATGCTTGCCGAGAAACTGGACAGACACGCCTCCCGCCAAGGCCATGTCGCACTCCCCGTTCAGCAAGCTCTGGCATGCCAGGTGCACGCTCACCAACGAGGAGGAGCAAGCCGTCTGTACAGAAAAGCTCGGGCCAGTCAAATTCAATTTGTAGGAAACGCGTGTCGTCAAAAAATCTTTGTCGTTTCCGACCTCGATTTGGCGATGGTCCAAAATGCGCAGCAAGTCGGGACGGCTGACCACATGCGTCAAATATTTGTTCGCCCCGATCCCGGCGAATACGCCTACCGCTCCGTCAAGCTGCGACACGCTTTGTCCGGCATCCTCCAGCGCATTCCAGGCAGCTTCCAGAAACAGGCGCTGCTGGGGATCAATGATTTCCGCTTCTCGCGGCGTATATTGGAAAAAGGCTGCATCAAACCATTCGATCTCTGTCAGTTGACCGCAAGCCGGCACATAGTCCGGCCGATCGAGCAGAGCCGGGTCTACGCCCGACTCCAACAGCTCCTCTTTTGTGAAAAAGCGGATTCCTTCCACGCCTTCGACCAGATTGTGCCAGTACCGCTGAATGTTTTCCGCTTGCGGAAATTTTCCCGCCATGCCGATGATGGCGATTTTCTCGCTGAGCGCATGAGCATTTTCCATCGCGATTTTCCTTTCCCCCAAACGGCTCCTTAGCTTCGCATGGTTCTTCGTCTTTTTCGCAGTTCTGCTCTTTTTTGTCCCGCTTCCACGCTTGAACGGTTCACGGCAGTTGCTTTGATCTGCTCGGCAATCTTTTCGATCGTCGTATATTGGAAAAGCTCCACAATCGACATGTCGTGGGACAGCTCCGTCTGGATCAGCTCCTGCAATTGCACGATCAGCAAGGAGTTTCCACCTATATCAAAAAAGTTTTCGTGAATCCCGATGTTAGGCGCGCCAAGCAGCTTTCTCCAGATTTCCACGAGCTTTTTCTCGACCTCATCCCGGGCTTCTGCAAACAGAGGGCTGGCCTCTGCATACTGGCAATGCTGCTCCATTGCCTTCCAGTCCATTTTGCCGTTCGGGGTCAACCAGAACTGCTCGACGTGGAAAAATTGGGCGGGAACCATGTATTCCGGCAGTTTTTTCCGCGCGTACTCCTTCAATTGACCCATCGGGAGCGGCCTGTCTGCTGTGTAGTAGCAAACGATTTTGCTTGTCTCCCCGTCTTTTACCGTCGTCACGGCGATCTGTTGCAGCGCCGCCGCATCCCGGAGCGCATGTTCGATCTCGCCAAGCTCGATACGGTAACCGCGCACTTTTACCAACTGATCTCTTCTGCCGATAAATTCGATGTTGCCATCCGGCAAGTAACGACCGAGATCGCCTGTTTTGTAGCAAAGCTGGCCGCTGGCTCGCTGGATGAATGCTTGACTCGTCCGTTCCTCGTCCTGGAAGTAGCCGCTGGTCACATTTTGCCCGGCTACGTAAATTTCACCGATCACTCCCGGCGGGCAAACGTTGCCATCCGGCGCCAAGATCATGATTTGATTATTGGCAATCGGTTTGCCAATGAGCACAGCCCCATACGGAGCCTCTGCGTCTGCCTCTGGCTCCACTTGGTAGCTGGACACCCAGATCGTCGTCTCGGTCGGTCCGTACATGTTGCGAATGTCAGCGGACGGCAGCACTTGCCGTACTTGTTTGGCCAAGGCAAAGCTCCACGCTTCTCCGCCCAGCAGCACGTGTCTGATCGATGGCAGCACGAAGGAATGACCATGCCGCTCCTTGTTGGCTTTCAAATAAGTCGTGAGCTGCACCATCAAGCTCGGTACCGAATGCCAGATTGAGACCTGCTGCTGCTCCATGTACGCCAGCAATCGGTCCGTATCCTTGAGCCTGTCTTGCGTCAAGATGCAAAGACGCCCTCCGCTCAACAGCGCCCCGAATAGTTCAAAGACCGAGATATCAAAGCTGATCGAGGTGACCAGCATGAACACATCGTCGGCCCGGAGCCGGAAGTCAGCTATGCTCCACGCCAAAAAATTATGGACGTTGGCATGGGTAACCAGCACGCCTTTTGGCTTGCCTGTTGAACCAGAAGTGTACATGATGTACATCCAGTCAGCTCCGCTGCTCGTTGTCGGCGGATTGGACGTGGACAGTGCTTGCTCCCGGCGAGCGGCATCCATCGCGCTTGCAGCATGGTCCTCTTGGAACAGGCTCAGATTGACGAGCTCGATCTGTTGCTCCTGTCCGATTCGCCCCGCTTTTTCCAGCAAGCGATTTTCGGTCAGCAACAGCTTGGCTCCGCTGTGCGCGAGAATGTAAGCAATGCGCTCCTCGGGATAGCCTGGATCGAGCGGCACGTAGGCGCCACCCGCTTTCAAAATCGCCAAAATGCCCACGACTGTCTGGAAGCTTCGGTCGACCAAAATACCGACGGGCACATTTTTGCCGACGCCCTTGTCTATGAGCAGCCAGGCGAGCTGATTGGCCTGTTCGTTTAGTGTCTGATACGTCATTTGCTCGTCTTCGCATACTAGCGCGATCGCATGCGGCGTTTTTTGCGCCTGGGCTTCAAACTGCTTGTGGATCGGCAGAGGCTCCTGCCAGTCCATCTGCGCCCCTTGAAAACGGTGCAGCAGCTCCTCCGCCTCTGGGCCAGTCAGCAGGGCCGCTTCTTTGAGCGGGATTTCCGGGCGCTCCGTCACTTGTGCGAGTATGTGCAGGAAAAAGCGGGCAAACTGCCGGATCGTGCTGTCCGTATACAAGTCCGAATTGTACTCAAAGGAAATCTCGATTCGCTGATCGCTTTCCTTCGCGAGGCAACTCAGTTCAAACTGACTGATCCCGTCATTTTCCAGATGCAGCTTGTCAAAAAACTGGAACAGCACATTGTAGACGGGATTTCTCGCCAAATCACGCTCCGGATTGACCTTTTCCACCAGCAGATCAAACGGGTATTGCGCTTTGTCGATCGCCGCCCAAACCTTTTGCTGTACGACATGCTGCAGCTGTGAAAACGTAGAGATGTGCTTGAAAGAAACGCGAATGCACAAAGTGTTGATGAATATCCCCACTACTTCTTCCCATTTCTTTTGGTTTCTTCCAGCAGTAGGCACACCGACGATAATGTCTTCGTCCTGCGACAGCTTGTGCAGCAACAGGAAGTAGGCGCTCAGCAAAACATTGCTATACGTAATCTGCTCTTGCTCCGTGTGGGTCTTGAGCTTTTCATACAGCTCGCCGCCGATCTCGAACTTGTAATAGCTGCCGTTGTACGTTTGCACGGAAGGACGCTTTTTGTCAGCAGGCAACGCCAACGTCGGCAACGGCTTCGCCAGTTCGTTCAGCCAGTAGCTTTCGTGCTCCGTGAACTCCCCGCTGTTTTCCCAGTCTTTTTGTGCGGCAATCCAGTCAAAGTAATCGTGCTTCGCCTCGGCCAGCCTTGGCGACTGCTGCTGCAAAAACGACTGGTAAACGCCGAACAGCTCCTGGTAAAAAATATCGATGCTCCAGCCGTCCGTAAGAATATGGTGAAAATTGACGTAGAGGCAAAACCTCTCCTTGGCAAGCTGGTAAAGATAGATGCGATACGGAGGCGACTCCAGGTCGAACGGCTTCATTTTTTGCTCGTGGATGCTTTTTTCCAGCAAAAGCGCCTGGTCTGTCTGTTCAGTGAGATTCATCACCTGGATAGTCGGACGGTACTCCGGCAACGCTTCCTGCACGGGACTTCCGTCTTTGAGCGTAAATCGTGTGCGCAGCATGACGTGTCGGGCAGCGAGATAAGCGACAGCCCGTTCCAGGAGCGCAACGTCAATCGCCATCTCATACGTGCGAATAAACGGCAGATTGTAGGCGACCAGCTCGGGAGTCATTTTTTGCAAAAACCAGATGCGTCTCTGCGCGTGCGACAGCGGCATGACCCGCTTGTCTGGAACCGCTTCTCTTGGCTTGGCTGCTTCTCCCCCGCTGCGTTCCTGCTGCTTCTGCCGGACAAACTCGGCCAAATCGGGAATGGTCAAATGCGTAAACACATCCTGTACCGACAAGGTCACCTGGCATTGCTCGTTGATCCGGTTGGCAATCTTGATGCCCATGATCGAGGTTCCGCCCAGTTCGTAAAAATGATCGTAAATATCGATGGTCGGCATGCGGAAGACGTTGCCCCAGATTTGTGCAATCTGCTGTTCGAGATCGGTATAGGTGTCATCGGCTCTGCCCGTCAGCTCTACGTTTATCTCGACCTCCGGCAATTTGATCTTCGCCCGAATTTCGGGAGCCAAGGCGATCGGCAGCGCGTTGTTCCAGAACAAGTCATTGTCCGTATTGATTTCCCCGATGACGACGCTTGTCAGGTTCTTGTGCAGGACTTGCTCGAATGCCTTGATCGCCCGGCGAGGCGAAATGGAGCGAAAAGCAGCATCAAGGCTGGCGCCCGAATGTTTTGCCATACCTGTATTCATCCACGTCGTCCAGTTGATCGTGATGATCCGCGTAGGCGAGCTTGCGACTCCGGAAAAAGCATCGAGGTAGCTATTGGCCGCCGCGTAATCCCCCAAGTAAATGCCCCCGACTACCGCCGCGATGGACGAAAACAAAACGAGAAACTCAGGCGGATTTTCGCGCGTCAACGCATGCAGATGCTCTGTCCCGCTAATTTTCGCAGCCAGCCCGGCCGAAAATGCCGCTTCGTCCTTGTCCACGAGCATGCCGCTTCCCGGCAAGCCTGCGGCGTGAATGATGCCGTCGATTTTTCCGTGGACGCGGTAGATGTCGCGTATGGCCGAGGCTATCTCATCGCGGTTGGCTACATCGGCGCTGTATGTATACACCTGGGAATCGTTGCTCTCCAAGCTTTTCAGTTGATGCAGCAACTTGCCCCATTGCTCGTGCTGGCTGAACTCGTCCCACAAGCCACGCTCGGGCAATTTGGTGCGGCTGATGAGAACCAGCTTTACCTTGTACGTGAGGGCAATATGCTTGGCAAGCTCCAGGCCGATTCCGCCCGTGCCGCCGGTAATGACGTACACGCCTTGCTCCTTGAAGCGCAGGCCGCTGTCGTCAACCGCTGACAAGTCCAACGGCGCCAGCTGGGGATAGTATCTTTGACCAACACGATGCGCGATCTGATAATGTCCGGTGCTTCCCAAAGCTTCCGCCGCGATATCGCTGACAGTTGTAGCATCATCGAAGTCGATGCATCTGCAAGGCAGTCCGCTGTTTTCCTCCCGAATGACTTTTCCCAGCCCAAACAAGGCAGCAAATTCCGGCTGGACGCTGACATCGTCAGCCAGGACTCGCTGCGCGTTTTTCCCGACCAGGACGAGCTCGATTGGAGCAGAGCGAGTTTTTCCTAATGCTTTCGTCAAATAAAACAGCGCGTGCAAAAGCTGCCCGGCATCGGCATGTTCATAGTCGGGTCTTTTTCCGACGGCGACAGCGAAGACGACTTTGCTGAGTGCTGCCTGGCTTGTATCGCGAATGAGCTGGTCAAAATCGGCTTGCGAGCATGCCAGTCCATACCGGGAGGCGTTCTCCTGGCGATAGGCTGTCGTCGTCAGCCGGGCATGAACGACATGCTGGCTGCGCGCAGCGATGGCGTCAGCCAGCTCGCAGCCCCAATCGGTAGAGTCGGTAATGACCAGCACATTCTCTGTTCTCTCCGGTTGTGCGGAGAAAGGCTCGGCAGGGACCCACTGGATGCGCTGATAAAGAGCATGCTCGGCTGCGGGTAGTACGGATGGCGCTTCGCTCGCAAGCGCGCTGCTTCCCGCTGCATTTGGCACGGAGCCGTTCGCTTGTTTGTCCGCTTTTGGCCAGATTTTGATTTTGTCAAATGGATACACAGGCAAGTTCAGCTTTTGTCGCGGCTGACGGTATACCAACTCCCACGGGATCGACATTCCCGCGACGTATTGCTCCGCCAGCTTTTCCAGTGACGCTCTCGTCTGCCAGCCGTCACGGTCGGTCGTGGCCGACACGTCCGGGACAGCAAAAGAGCTGGCGGGATTGCCGCCGTCACGGCTGGATTCGGCACGCAGATAGAGGTAAATTCCTTTGTCTCTCGCCGCTTCTGCTTGGGACAAATCTGCCTGGCGCAACTGCTGCAGCAATTGTTCTTCGGACTGGAACACGAACGCGATCCGGTTCTCGTATTGCCCTCTGCCTGTGTTCGCTGTATAGCAAAGATCTTCAAGATTGGTTGATGGATGCGTATGCAAATAGGAATGGTAGGATTTCAGCAATTCAACCAGTGCTGGCTTGCTCTTGGCGGAGAGCGTCAAAAGATGAACTGGCGGCAAAAGCTCTGCTTCTGTCTCCGCTTCCAGACGGTCGCTTTCCGGCGCTTCCTCCACGACGACATGGCAATTGGTTCCACTGAAGCCAAACGAGTTGACCCCGGCACGAAGCAGTGCATCCCCATCCGCTCTTTTCCAGTCTCTCAGCTCGGCGACGATTTCGACCGCAGCGTTTTGCGGATCGAGAAAAGGGTTTGCAGACTGATAGTGCAGCGTAGCAGGAATTTTTTTGTGCCGGAGAGCCAGCACGACTTTGATGAGCGAAGCCAGACCTGATGCGGCAACGGTATGGCCGATATTCGTCTTGACAGAACCGACCCCGCACACATGAGGCCGGGACGCAGCTTGTTGAAACGCGTCGTTGATCGCCTGCAACTCGATCGAATCGCCCAACAGCGTGCCTGTGCCATGCGCTTCGATATAGGAGATGGACAGTGGATCGATTTTGGCTTTTTCCCACGTGCGCAAAAACAGTTGCGTCTCGGCATCCGGATTGGGCGCGGTCAAGCCGTTGGAAGCGCCGTCTGCATTGACGCCGCTTCCTTTGATAACCGCATAGACGGGATCGCGATCTTCCCGCGCCTTCGCTAACGGCTTGAGCATGAGCGCTGTGATTCCTTCGCTCCAGATCGTTCCATCGGCATTTTTGTCAAAAGCCTTCACTCTTCCATCGGACGTCTCCAAATCGTGCAGCTTTCCGGTCACTTGCGGAATGACCATCAGATTCACCCCGCCGACCAGCGCCGTTTCACACTCGTTGTTCGCCAGAGCCGTGCACGCCTGATGCAAGGCGACCAGCCCCGATGAGCACGCTGTGTTCAGCACGAAAGCAGGCCCGCGCAAGTCGAGAAAATACGAGATCCGATTGGACAAAAGTCCTACCAGGGAACCGACAAGCGACGAAATATCTTCGTTTTGCAGCAGGGAGCGGTAATGAGACTGGTAGGCCGTCTCCAATCCGACAAATACGCCCGTGTTGGAATGTTTCAGTCTGGCTCCCCCATACCCGGCATCCTCGATCGCATGGTAGGCCGTCTCAAGAAACAGTCGCTGATACGGCTCCATCGCCATCGCTTCTTTGTGTCCGATATGGAAAAAAGAGTGATCGAAGCAGGAAATTTGATCCAGGTAGCCAGCTTGATGATTGGCGTTTGCCAAAAGCTCTTCCAGCTCTGGAACGAAGCCGGATAAATCGTGCAACCGCTCTTCCGGAAAATACCCGATGCTGTTTACCCCCTGGACCAAATTGTGCCAAAACTGCTGGGGATTGCTTGCTCCGGGGAAGCGGCAGGCCATTCCAATGACGGCAATGTCCTGACGGTGCTTTCGCTCTGGACTGCGATTCAGCTTTTCCAACATGGAAATCGCCATTTCCTGATTGAGATGTCCCGATTTCAGCAGCTGCAAAATGCTGTCATTCATCTCTTTTCGGCTACTCATCTTCTTCTCCCCACGCTTTCTTGTCTAGGTAGTCCAATATGTTTTCCATCGAAACATCGCCCTTGATAAAGTCGCTCAGCTTGTCCTGCAAGGGAACACTCTCGCTCTCTCCGACTTTGCGGGACGGTTCGGGTGCATTCGGCTTGTCTTTGTTTTCGAGATACTCCGCCATTTTGGCAATCGAAGGATAGGCGAACAGCGTGGCGATGTTGATCCGCCCCGGGTACAGCTGCTCGATTTCCTTGACGAGACTCGTCGCGAGAATGGAGTTTCCTCCCGCCTCCTGAAAAGACTGGTACACATTCGCTTCCGGTATCCCCAATACTTTTTGCCAAACAGCGGCCAGTTGCGTTTCTACAGCGCTGTATCTGTGGTCGTTTCGCCCGCTCAATATCGGCACAAGCGGCTGGACTTCCGGCGTCTGCGCAGCAACCGTCTGTGTGAACAAGCTGCTGATTTCCGGCGAAATCGCAAACGGCAAGTGATAGCTGTGCGTCTGAAAATGCGCCTCGTTCAGCTCGCCGACGATTACGCGCGCAAGTTTTCTCGTTAAAACGGCATCCAAAATCTCGATCGCTTTGTTTGGATGCATGCCGTGAAACGGCGAAGCTTCTTTCTGAATGCGGTATCTCCCCGCCATGCCAGTCTCGTTCCAGGCAGGCCAGTTGATCGTCACGCTCCGTTGGCCTTTGGCGTGCCTGTAATCGCTAAAAGCGTCCAAGTAAGCGTTGGCAGCCGTATAATCAGCCTGTCCAAGCCCGCCAAGCAAGCTGGTCACAGAGGAAAACAGGACAAAAAAGTCGAGGTTGTCTTGCTCGGTGTAACGATCCAAAAGCCAGGTGCCGACGACCTTTGGATCGAGCACGTGAGCTATTTGGGCTTGCCCTTTGTTGATAAGCAGACCTTCACCAGCCACACCCGCGCAATGGAAAATGCCATGGATCGCCCCGTACTGCTGGCGAATCATGGCCAAAGCAGCTGCCAGCCTGCGCTCGTCAGCCACATCAACCGTATACACCTCTACAGAGGCTCCCTTTTCCTCAAGGCTGCGGATTTGTTCGATCTGGCCCGCTAGTGCGGAATCAGGCTGTTCCCGGACGATTTCCGCCCATTGTCCGCGTGGAGGAAAAGCACTTCTGCCGAGCAAGCACAGGTGTACTGGCCGCTTCCCAGCGAGATAGTGAGCGACTGCAAGCCCGATGTCGCCAAGTCCGCCCGTAATCAGGTAGACGCCGTTTTCCCGGATCGATATGTCCTGACGCTCTGCCTGTTGCAGCGTCTGCGCTTCCAATCGTTCGACATACCGGACATTTTCCCGATACGCCACCTGGAAGTCTTCCTGTTCCGACACCAGCTCATGCCAAAGTGTAGACGGCGAAGTAGCGCTATCGAGATCGAGGCAGCGGCATTTCCATTGCGGGTACTCCTGGGCGATCACTTTTGCCATGCCAAACAAAACGGCATGCTGCGGCTTCAAGACCGCTTCCTGCCTGGTTACGGAAAACGCGTGGTCGCCCAACAGATACAGGTTGATCTCCTGGTGATACGACTGTTTCAACAGCTCGCACACAAGCTGGTAGAAGCTGTAGACGCTCCGGTTTTCCCACTCATGAAAGTCGTCCGCACACGCGAGCTTCTCCTCCGTCACGCCCATGCAGTGGACGATATGGCGAATGTCCCGATGCGCAAGCTCTTGCAGCAAGCGCGAAAAATCGTCCGCCGAGCCGACCTCGTATCGATGATCGCTGCCTTTTTGAAAAGCAGTACCGAAAGCAACTTCGATGACATCCGCTTCCCGCGCTTGCAGCTCCTGGAGCAACTGATGACTCCTGTTGCCCGTTCCGCTCAAAAACAGCCACGTGCCCTTTTTCGCGCCAGCTTGCCGCAACGGCGCTTTCGCTTTGTCGTCGCGCACCCATTGCAGGCGATAAGTTACATCTGCTCGCGTAGCACCTTCGTGGTTTTGCGCCCCGATCCAGTGCCGAACCGACTCGTACGGGTAGGCTGGCAATTCGATGATTCGATGCTGCGCTTTTTCATACAGGCGCTGCCACTGGATATCTGCCCCGTCTGTGTACATGGCAGCGATGTTTTGTAGGCTGTCCAGCGCAAAAGCTGTCCCGGTTTCCTTGTATTGCTGGATCGTCCTTTCCGCAATCGCCGTCCGCTTTACTTTTTCTTCCTCCAGCAGTCCGTGCTCGGACGGATCATTTTGGTCAAGGATGACGCGGCTCACCTTGTACAAAATCCCTTGCTCGGCGGCCTGCTGTCTATTTTCCAGCCCTGTCGCATCCGCGTACTGGCATTTTTCCCGCAGCTCGGCCTGGTCGCGGAACAAGATCGCGATCCTATGCTCGTAATGTCCGCGAGTCGCATTGGCTGTATAGCACAAATTTTGCACATCGACCGCAGTCGTATCGTTGAGATAGTTGGCGTAGCGGCTGATTAGCGCACGCAAGGAGCCTTTTGTTCTCGCCGACAAAGCCAGCAGGTGCCAGCCTTGCTTGTCCTCGCTCTGCACAGGGGCGGCAGGCGGCTCTTCCAGCAAAACATGGCAGTTCGTCCCGCTGAACCCAAACGAGCTGATGCCGCATCGACGCGGCGACTCCGTTGCGGTCCAATCCTGCAGCTTGTCGTTGACGTAAACGGGGGAATCCGCAAATTCGATAAATGGATTCGGCTGCTGGAAGTTTGCGACCGGAGGCAATTGTCCATGCTTGAAGGCCATAATCATTTTGATGACCGAAGCCATCCCCGACGCTCCCACCAGGTGGCCGATATTGGCTTTTACCGTACCTACCCCGCAAAATTGCTTTTTGTCCGTGAATCTGCGGAAGGCGTTGGCGATGCCCTTCATCTCGATCGGATCGCCCAATCTCGTTCCGGTGGCGTGCGCTTCGATATACGAAATCGTTTCCGGATTGATGTCGGCTGCTTTCCACGCCTCGATCAATGCTTTTTCCTGCGCTTCCGCATTCGGTGCGGTAATTCCGTTCGACGCTCCGTTGTTGTTCATGGCCGAGCCTTTGACGACAGCGTGGATCAGATGGTTATCGTGCACGGCCTGATCCATGCGCTTCAACACGACGGTGCCTACTCCTTCTCCCCACATCGTGCCGTTCGCCTGCGCATCAAACGGGCGTATCGTTTCATCTGCGGAATCAATCAGCGAATTGTGCTGGGTAGGCAAGTACGCCAAAGAAACGCCTGCTACAATCGCCACATCGATTTCTCCTGCCTTCAAAGCCTGTGCAGCCAAGCACATGGCTGCGAGACTGGAAGAGCACGCCGTGTCCACGACCAGGCAAGGTCCTTTCAAGTTGAGGAAATACGCGATCCGGCTTGCCAGTATCCCTGTCGAGCCAGAGGTAACCTTCAAAGGATGCTGAATATCAATCATATTGTTGTACTCATTGCGCCCAGTCGTATCTTTGCCAATGTACACGCCCGTTTTCGTCCCGAACAGGCTTTTCCCGCCAAGCCCGCTGTTTTCCACAGCTTCATACACGTTTTGCAAAAGCAGGCGCTGTTCAGGGTCCATCAGCTCGGCCTCTTTGGGCGAAATATGGAAGAAACTAGAATCAAACCGATCGATAGTTTCCAGGTAGCCGCCCTGACAGTAGGATTGGGCTGCGCTCAAATAACGGTCCGTGTCCTTTCTTCTGGAGGCGGGAAACGGCCGGATGGCATTGATGCCCGCGGTCAGATTGGTCCAAAACTGCTCGGCATTTTCCGCCAGCGGGAATTGGCAGGCATAGCCGATGATGGCGTACTCGTCCTTTTGCTCAGACGGCACAGTCTGGCCTGCTGAGAATGCGGTCCACTGTTCCAGCAGTCTTTTCGTCTCTTCCTGCGAATATTTGCTCTGTTTGTACCCTTCCAGGATCGACTCGACTGTAAGCGTGGCAGGTTCCGGCGCCTTCTGGCTGTCCAAGTAATTCGCCAGTTCAAAAATGGTCGGGTACAAATAAAGGTCTGCCACGTGCAGCGTGCCCGGGTACTTCTCGTTCCATTGCTTGTACAATTGCGCAGCGTGGATCGAATCGCCGCCCAATTGATGGAACGTGTCGAACAGACTGATGGACGACAGTCCGAGCACCTCTGCCCACAATTGCGCCAGCTCTTTTTGCGTCGCTGTAAATCCGTCCTGCTCCTTGAGCGCCACAGGTACAGGTGCGGCAGCAGCTGTGCGCCCCGGTTTTGCCGTATGCTTGAACACGTCTTTCTTCACGTCATCCGCCAGACGGAACGGCCAGATGTGCGAAAGCTCCAAAAGCTCGTTGGCATGATTGAACTGGCCGACGATCGTTTTGAACAGTTGGCGGCGGAGAATGTAGTCGAGCGCTTGCAGCGCCTGATGGGTCGGCAGGAAGCGGAAAACGTGCCTGTCCTCTTGCATGGAGAGCCTTGCCGCCGTCTCTTCCCACGTAGCCCAGTTGATCGAAAGCACTTTTTTGCCTTGCCGCTTGATCACTTCTGCCCAGCCGTCCAAAAAGGCATTGCCAGTGGCATAGCCAATTGCCCCGCGTCCCCCGGTAACAGAAACCGCCGAGGAAAAGAACAGGTAAAATCCTGTGTCGAGCTCCTGCGTGAGGGTGTACAATAGCCAGCTTCCGTATGTTTTCACGGCATGTCTGCGCTCAAATTCCGTTTCGCTCATCGCCAAATCTTCGAGATCGCCAACGCCGACTCCCGCGCAATGAATGATTCCGTCAAGGCGCTGGTGCGTCTGGCGGATCGTCTGAATCGTTCGTTTCATGTCTGCTTCGTCGCATATGTCTACACAGTGATAGTCCAGCGTGGAGCCGAGCGCTTCCACAGCCAGCACCGCATTGAGTTTATCCGCCAAACTTTTGTCTGTCTGCTCCCGGACTGCCGCTGGCCATGTCTCTTTGTCCGGCAGCATCGTCTTGCCGAGCACGATCAGCTTCACTTTGTTTTTCTGGCTCAGGTATTTGCACACTTCCGTTCCCAATTGGCCCAAGCCGCCCGTAATCAGGAACACATCGCCCGCTTTGACAGTAAATGCGTCTTCCTGTGCACCCGCCTCCGCCGCTCTTTCGATAATCTCGATGTAGCGGCGGTGCTGGCGCAGCGCTACGGAGTAATCCGTACCCTTCCGCTGTAGCTCCGCGAACAGCGGCTCAGGCTCGAAGCCGTCCGGGCTGATGTCGATATGGCGCATGGACAAGCCGTAGTTTTCCTGGCGAATCGATTTCCCGAGTCCGCCCAGCATATGCTGAAAAGGATCGCAGACCGCATCGCTCGGCTGCACGGCCTGGGCATTTTGCGTCATCAGGACGACATCCAGTTCTTTTGTCAGCTTCCCCGTCATCGCCAGCGCTTTGGCGAAAAGCAAAAGCGACCCTGCTGTCTGATTCATGGACGCTTGAAACGCCGTACGTGATTCCGGCAGTTCAGCGAGAGCCGGGGGCATAAATAAAATTTGCTCCAGTGACGAAAAATCAAGCTGCGTGCAAAGAGCGACGATGTCTTCAAGCGTGCGCGAAACTTGGAAATAGTCCGGCGACACTTGTGCAGAGCATGCTCCCAGCTCGACCGTAATCAATCGCTTGGCCTGGTATTTTTCCGAAAAAAGCGGCCGCCAACTGGCTGTATCTGCCGCATCGACGATCAGCAGAACGGTATCGCGAGCAGCGGGCTGCTGGTTGTCCATGTCGGCAAGAGCTTCTTCTTTCCAGACAGTACGATAAAAAAGCTCTGCTTCTGCTTTCTTGGGCTGCACGCCAACAGGCCAAAACTTTTGCCGTTCCAGTATATTTCCCGGCAATGACAACTTGCGGCCGCCTTGGTACAGCAGCTTCCAGTCCATACTCGCTCCCTTTATGTAAAACGACGCAACCTGCTCCCGGATCATTTTCCCGTCAGTAGTCTTCCCGAGCCATTCCTTGATCGCTTCGTTTGCTTGCCTATCTAACGATTTTTTCTCTCGTTCCCTGATTTCCCACGCTTCGACCGCTTGTTTGTTATCCGGCACGACCTCGTGCCTTTGGTAGCTGATCGCCGGGTTTTCCGTCCACGCGGATACGCTGTTCGCCGTTTTCAGCTCGTTTAGCTTCTCCAGCAAATCCTCGTAGCTGTCGAAACTAATCGTGGCCCGGTGGGAGTAATGGTTGCGGGACGAGCTGACGGTAAAGCACAAATCCCCCAGGTCGACGTCCCGGTTTGTTAGCAAAAACTGCTGGTATTCTTTTGCCAGCTCCTGAAGCTTGTGCTCGCTTCTCGCCGATAAAACCAGCAAGTAGCTGCCTTGTCCGTGACTGGCTTGCCGGACAGCCTTTGGCGGCTCCTCCAGCAAAACATGGCAATTGGTCCCACTGAATCCAAACGAATTAATTCCGATGCGGACAGGATGATCCTGCTGCTGCCATTTGGTCTGCACGTCATTGACAAAGACGGCTGAGTTGGCCAAGTCCATGTACGGGCTGGGCGACTGGAAATGCAACGAAGGCGGTATTTCCCCGTGCTGGAGCATCATGACCGCTTTGATTAAAGAGACAATCCCGGAAGCGCCCACCAGGTGCCCAATGTTCGTTTTGACGGAGCCAACCCCGCAAAACTGCTTTTTGGACGTAAATGCTTGAAAGGCGTTGATAATCGACTGCAGCTCGATGGAATCGCCCAATACCGTGCCTGTCCCGTGGGCTTCGATGTAACGAATCGTTTCCGGATTGATTTGGGCCTGCTTCCAGACGCTTTTCAGAAGCTCTTCCTGCGCCTCTCCATTCGGAGCTGTAATGCCTTTGGACAGACCGTTGTTGTTGATCCCGCTGCCTTTTATGACCGCGTACACGACGTCGTTGTCCGCAAGCGCCTTTGACAACGGCTTCAGGAGCAGCCCTCCGCCACCTTCGCCCCATACGGTGCCTGTCGCCTCCTTGTCAAACGCCCGAATCTTCTCTTCGGCGGATTCGACCTGATCCAGCGACCCGTCTTCCTTGACTGGCGGAAAATAGAAAAGGCCGCTTATGCCGCCTACAAATGCCATGTCACATTCATTTCTGCGCAACGATTCGCAAGCAAAATGAAGCCCTACCAAACCGGAGGAGCACGATGTATCGAAGACGATGCTCGGCCCTTTCAGATTGTAGACATAGGAGATTCTGCTCGCCAAAATCCCCGGCCAGGAGCCAGTCAGGCTAAAAATATCCGGGCTGACGTAATGGCGGTACTCGATCCCTGTCACATGGTCTTTCCCGATAAAAACGCCTGTCTTCGAGCCGATGATATCCCGCGTCTCGTAACCGGCATTGAGCAAAGTCTCATAGGCAAGCTCCAGCATGATTCGCTGATAAGGCTCCATGGACAGCGCTTCTTTCGGCGAGATGCGAAACATGTCTGGATCAAAGAAGCTGATTTCGTCCAAATATCCGGCCTTTTTAAAGCGTTTATGGGCAAATCGCTGGTCGGAAAACAGCGCCTGTCCATCTTCGCGGCGATGGACAGGAAAGTCGTCGAGGCATTCTCTTCCCAAGCGAATGTTTTCCCAAAACTGCTGTACCGTATTCGCCTTGGGAAAGCGTCCCGAGATGCCGATAATCGCGATCTCGTCCGTCTTGGCTTCGCTTGCTTTTTGCAGGCTCGTGATGTATTCCGTCGCTTCCTTGGCCGATAGCTTCTTGGCTGCGACCAGCTCGTAAATGTACTTCTTCAATTTATCCATCTTCGTATCACCGCTTAGAGTTTAATCGAACAACTGCCCTATCTTTTGAAGTGCAGGAACTTATGCTCGGAAAACAACGCTTGCAGTTGTGCGTAATTTTCATCGGGGTCTTGCAAATAAAGAGCGATCTCATCGAGCAGTTGCAGCTCTTCCCAGTCCAGCTCGTCCATCTCTTTTTGGCAAAGCGGAGGATAGTCCCAGTAGCACAGCTCGTTTCCAAGAACGGCATTCAGGTCATAGCACAAGTTGTTGCGGATGTAGTGCATCCCCCACGATTTTTTGACCCCGAAAAGCTGGGGATTGATTTCTTTGTCGCGTGCCATCAGCCACGCGTCACCCGCCATCAGGAACTCATCGCCCTGAATATCGATGAGTTCCCAATCGGGATCGACCCTGATCCACCGTTTTTCGGCTTCTTCCCACACTTCGCAAATCCAGTGATCGATATATTTCCTGCCGTTCTCGGACAAATAGCTGGCAAAGCCGACCCGGCTGCGCACCGGGAGTCCCCGGGAGCGCAGCATGGAAATCAGCAGCAGCGAATGAAAGCGGCAAGAAATGAGCAGCCGCTCGCTTGGCAAACGTTCAAACGTGAGGCCATCTGCGTTGCGTTCGACCAGAGCCTCCAGCATTTCCGTGATCTTGTAAAATTTCTCGTCTTCATTTCGCGTATAATCGGTCAGCAAATGCCTCACTTTTTTGATCATCGTGGGATGGATCAATTGGCACTTGATTAATCGGCACAGCTCTGGCAAGCCTTGGGGCAACTCATGAAAGAGATAGCCGTATTCACCGGGATCGGTGTTGGGAGTAAATGTCGTATAAAAATGCAGCAGTTCGGCTTTATTCACTTTCAGAGTTCCTCCTTCTTTTCGCATTTCTTTGCTTGATCCGCTCTCTTCCCTGGTTGCGGACGTTGATCGTCTCTTCCTGTCCTTCGTCTGGCTGGTCGTCGTTTTCCGCTGTCAAATAGGCAGCCAGCGCATGGATATTGGCGTGCTCGAACATGGCGAGGATCGGGATTTCCCTGGCAAATACGTCTTTCAACTTGCTGTTAATCATTCCGATCTGCAACGAATGAATGCCCATCTCAAAAAAGTTGTCGAGCACACCTACACGATCAGTCTCCAGAACTTCCTGAAACACAGCGACGATGCTCGCTTCCACTTCATTGCGGGGAGCGACGTATGCCGTTCCGGTGCTCGTGCCAGTCGGTTTCAGCTTCAAGAGAGCCTGTACATCCACTTTTCCGTTGGCCGTCAGCGGCAGTTGCTCCACGACGATAAAATGATACGGTATCATGTAATCGGGCAAAGCTTTGGCAAGCCTGCTCCTGATCTCATTTATAAAAGCATCCCGGTCGTGCGGTTCGGTTTCCGGCACGAGATACGCATACAATCGCTTGTCTGCTTCTCCCGCCACCAGCACGACCGCATTTCTCACCGTGTCGATTTGCAGCAGACGTGATTCTACCTCTCCTAATTCTATTCTATATCCACCAATTTTTACCTGCTGGTCCTTTCTGCCCAAAAACTCAATCAGCCCGTTGCGGTGCAGTACGCCGTAATCCCCTGTCCTGTATATATAGCCGAATTGCGGATGATGAACAAAGGAGCGATTGGTCTTTTCCGCGTCATGCAGGTAACCGTCCGCAACCCCTCTTCCTCCGATATACAGTTCGCCCGGTACAGAAAGCGGGCAAAGCTCCATCCGCGAGTTGAGCACGTAAAACTGCTGGTTGGCTAATGGCTTTCCGTAAAAAATGCTCTTCCACTCGGGGCCAACCTCGTCGATCGGGTAGTAGATCGACCAGATGGATGCCTCGGTAGCCCCGCCCAAACTGATGACTTCCGCCCCAGGGAAGCTTTCGCGAATCGCTTGCGGCAGCGTGAGCGGAATCCAGTCGCCGCTCAGCATGACCAGACGAAGCTGCTCATCTCGCTGCTCGCCGCCGCGCTCCTTTTTCTCCGCTGCCACGCGATCCATGATTGCAGGGACGGAGTTCCAGATCGTAATGTTTTTCGCCGTAATCGTGTCGGCAAGCTGGGCCATGTCCTTTTGGTCTTTGACAAGCACGAGTGTCGCTCCGGCGGCAAACGCGCCAAAAATGTCATAGACGGACAAGTCGAAGCAGAGCGAAGATACGCCCAAAATCCGATCATGAGCGGCAACATGGAATTTTTGATTGATATCCTGGATCGTATTGCAGGCGGCTACGTGCCGAATCATGACTCCTTTTGGATTGCCCGTGCTTCCCGAGGTGTAGATCACGTAGGCCAACTGTTCCGGCTGAACAGCCGCAGCCTCGTATTTTTTTGCAGCATGCTCCAGCTCGTTCCGCTCGTAAAAGTCAGACTCAAGCACGAGCTTGCATTGGCTGTGTCTGCGGATGTAGTCCACACGATCCGCCGGGTAGTCAGGATCAATCGGCACATAGGCAGCGCCGCTTTTTAAAATGCCGAGCAAATAGGCAAAGGTGGCGATTTCCCGTTTGGCAATGACGCCAATCAGATCGCCGGGAGCGACGCCGATGTGCCGCAAGCAGCTCGCGACTTTGTTTGCGCGCTCGTTCAGCGCTTCGTACGTGATCTGCGTCTCGCCGTCCTCGATTGCGACGGCAAAAGGAGTTTGTGCCACAGTTTCCTCGAACAGCCCGTGCAACGTTTTGCTCGCAATGTCCACGGTGGTATCGTTGTACGCATCAATCGCAGCTCTGTCACTGGCGGATACCGAAGGCAACTCCTTTTCAGCCTCGTCGTTCAAGATCGTATCGATCCGGGTCAGGTACTGGGCGAACATCGTGTCAATCACTACAGGGTCAAACAACTCGCTGATGTAGTCCCAGTTGATGACGATGTTTCCGTCAAGGAGCGCCACCTGATTGTCGAGATAGACTTGGGAAGTTTGCGTGATGCCGCTTGTATCGCTTTCCCATTCGGATGTGTACTCCGCATCGTCAGTCGCTTGCTGGACAATGTCTTCATTTTCAAACAAGGCACTCGTAAACACGATGGGCAAGACAGCCTTGTTCCCCAACTCTCGCTGCTTGCTGATCTCCCGCATCACATCGATCCCGTCAAAATGGCGATGAGCCAACGCCTCCATCAGCGATTGCTGAACTTTTCTTGCCTTCTCCCAGAACGTATCCGCTGGATGCAGCCGTACCTCGACCAGCGCAACGGACGTAAAGTCTCCGACCAGCTTATCCACATCCGGGTGCAACGGCAGACGATTGAACAAGGTCAAATTCAGGCTAAAGTCCAGTTGATTGCTCCAATTCGCCAGCACTTCGGCATATGCCGTGCACAAAACCGCCGAAGGAGTCAAATTGTGCTTCTGGGCCGCCTTTTTCAAAACTTGCCAGCTTTCTTTGGCGTATCGCTTCGACTTTCTTTGGAAGTACGGGTTTTTGACGTGGGACGGTTGCACCTGCACCGGGATTTCCGGTGCCAGCGGAAAATCGTCCAGCTTTGCCATCCAGTATTCCTTGTCCTGCAAATACAAGCTGCTGGTCTTCAGTCGCTCGTAGCCGATCATGTAATCCCGGAAGGAAATCGATAATTCATCCAGCTCGTCCGCAGCGCCTTCATACAGCTTTTGCAGCTCTTTCCCTAAAATCTCCAGGCTGTACGCATCCATGATGAGCAAGTCAAAGCTGATGCACAGCAAACTTTCTTGCCCGTTCAAGCGAAACGCTTTGATTTCAAAAAGCGGCCATTGTCCCGGACGGAAAATCGCATGGGACATGCGCTCTCTTTCTTTTGCCAGAATCGCCGCTTTTTCTTCCTTGTCGCATCCTTGCAAATCGCGGATGTCGATAGCGTATTCGGGTATGTCTGCCAAAATTTGCTGGCGGGCATCGGGCAAAAAGATCGTGCGCAGCGCGGGATGCCTGCGGATCAACAAATTCAGGCAATGATTGAGACGCAAGATATCGAGCCTGGTGACAATCTCCTGATACGAATGCGTCGAGACTCCGCCCAGCTCGAAGCTGCTGCTTCTGCCCAAATAATAGGCCATTTGCACATTCGTTAACGGAAACGGTTCATGCAATTGGCTTGGTTCCGGTATCAGGGTTGGCAAGTCGGCTACGCGCTCTTCGTGGATCGCTTCGCGAATAAAACCGGCAATCGCCTCGATTGTTTGCAGTTCGATAAAGTCTTTGAACTGCATAGAGCATGCAAAGCTGTTGTTGATTTCATACACGAGCTGCATGATTTGAATCGAGTTTCCGCCCAGCTCAAAAAATCGGTCGCGGACGCTCATGCTTTCGCTGCGCAGCACGTTTCGCCAAATGTCGTACAGCTTCGCTTCCACTTCGTCCCTCGGCTCGACCAGTTCTTTTTGCTCTGCTGCGACCCCGGTTACCTCCGGAAGCGACTTCCGGTCGATTTTGCCGTTGATGGTCAGCGGAATCTGCGCAAGCGGCATGAACAAGGACGGAATCATATATTCCGGCAGCTGTTGGCGCAAATAGTCCCGCAGCTCCTGGCTCGTTACCGGATAGGCAGCCGTATAGTACGCGACCAGCAGCTGTTCGTGCTGAGCGTCCTGCTGGACATGCACCACGGCTTTTTCAACAGCAGGATGGGCATCGAGCAAATTTTCGATTTCGCTTTGCTCAATCCGGTAACCGCGTATTTTCACCTGAAAATCGGTTCGTCCCAAATAGTCGAGCAAGCCTTCCCGCGTCCACCTTGCCATGTCTCCGGTCGCGTACATTTTTTCGCCAGGTCGAAACGGGTTGTCGATAAACTTCTCTCGGGTCAGCTCTGGATTGTTCTGATACCCACGGGCCAAACCGTGCCCGCCGATATACAAAAGGCCAGGGACGCCGACAGGTTGCGGCATCAGCTCTGGACTTAGAACATAGACTTGAGTATTTTTGAGCGGTCTGCCGATGGTCACAGGCTGCGTCGCCGCCACTTCCTGAATCGTGGACCAAATGGTCGTTTCGGTAGGACCGTACAGGTTGTAGACTCGACCCTCCGGCAACAGTCGCACGGCTGCATCTGCCAACGGCTGCGGCAAAGCTTCTCCCCCGATCAGCAAGTAGCGCAGGCGACTGAGCTGCCCGGCCAATTCCGGCTCCGCCAGCAACAACTTCAAGCGCGATGGCGTCGTCTGCATCACGGTAATTTTTTCACGTCTGACCAGGCTTGCCAGCTTGAGCACATCTCGCTGGCAGTCTTCATCGGCAATCACCACCTGATGGCCTGTCAACAGCGGCAGGATGCTCTCCAGCCAGAAAATATCGAAAGAAACGGTCGTCAAGGATAAAAACTTCTCGTTTTCGCCGAAAGAAAGCACATCGGTCATGCCGTGAAGGAAATTGATCAAGGCGCGGTGCTCGATCAAAATTCCTTTGGGAAATCCGGTCGTGCCTGAGGTATACATGCAATACGCCACATCGGTGCTGCTGTTTTCCAGCGGCAGCCGTTCTTGAGGCTGCGCCGCAACGTAAGGATCGCGCATGTCAATGACCTGCCGCTCGCCTGCTGCCTCCACGGTCGTATTGGTCAAAATGACCCGGACACGGCTGTCCGCAAGCATATAGGCGACTCGATTGGCTGGCAAACTCGGATCGACAGGCAAATACGCGCCGCCCGCCTTGCCGATCGCCAGTAGTCCCGCAATCATGTCGCACGATCGGGTAGCGATGAGGGCGACGACCTGGCCCGCGCCGACGCCATGCGATTTGAGCGCATGGGCGAGCTGGTTGGCCCGCGCATCCAGTTCACGGTACGTCATCGTCTGGTTGTGGAACGTTAGCGCAGGCTGATCAGCGCATTTTTCGGCCATGGCTTCAAAAAGCTCATGCACCAGCAGTTGCTCGGGATATTCCCCTGCTGTCTGATTGAACCCGCTGACTAGCCGCTCCCGCTCGTCGGCATCCAGCAAGGAAAGCTGGCTCATTTTTTGTTGCGGCTGCGCGATCACATCTTGCAAAAGCTTTTGGAAATAGCGGATAAAACGGGTAATCGTTTCTTTTGTAAACAGATCGCTTGCGTACTCTACGGTAAAAAACAGCTCGCCTTCCCGTTCTTCGCCATCCAAGGTCAAGTCAAAGCGGGCTGTGTTTGTTTTGAACGAATACGGCTCGATTTGCAGCCCGGCAGACGAATGGTTCTCACCGCTCCCTTGACGGCTGACATTTTGAAACGCGAACATCACATCAAACAACGGGTTGCGCCCGAAGTCCCGGGAAAGCTCGATCTGGCTGACCAGCTCTTCAAACGGATAGTCCTGGTGCTCCAGGGCGTGGGACATGTTTCCTTTGATCGCGTTCAGCAGCTCGGCAAAGGTCATGTCGCTGCGTACGGTGCTTTTGAGCGGAAGCGTTTGAACGAACATGCCGATCACATTTTGAATATCGCTGTGATTCCGTCCCGAAGTCGGAATCCCTACGATAATCTCGTCCTGATTGCCGAGCTTCGCCAAAAGAACGTTCCATGCCGCCAGCAAAACCATGTACAGCGTCGCTTCATGGCTCGTGGCCATCCGCTTGATTTCGTCGGCTTGGCGTTGCGGGATGGAAAACATCTCCATGCCTCCGCGATACGTTTTGTAAGGCGGGCGGGAAAAGTCCGTCGGCAGGTCAAGCAGCGGAATTTCGCCGGAAAACATCCCGGTCCAATACTCCTGGTCCGCCTGGTGTCCGGCGAGCGTTGTCTTTTCCTGCTGCCACTCTGCGTAATCCTTGTATTGAACAGACAAAGCGGGAAGTCCAGAAGACTGTCCATCCTGCTGGTACAAAGCCGTAAACTCGTCAATCAAGATCGAGTTGGAGGTGCCGTCTGTGATGATATGGTGAATGTTGAAGACGAGCACGTGGCTTTGCTCGCTTTCCTTGAAAATGCCCACCTTCCATACAGGAGCAACGCCGAGATCAAACGGCTGTATCCACGCTTCGATGTGCGCATCGCTGATTGGCTCGTTGAGTTCTCTGTAGTCGGCAGGAAACGGGAACGGCTCGTGAATGACCTGCAGCAGCTCCCCATCAATGCGCTGGAACGAGGTGCGCAAGCTTTCATGTCTGCGAATCAGCTCGTTCAGGCATCGCTCCAATTTTTCGTAGGAAAGCGAACCTTTCACGCGCAACGCAATGATGTTGTTATACTGCTTGTTCGCTTCCTCCATTTGGCTGAGGAAATACAGTCGTTTTTGTCCGGAAGTCAAAGGATAGCCCGCTTTTTCTTGCGCCTTGGGAATCTGCGAGAAATCTGTCCGGTCCGCCCCGCGGATAAAGCAGGCGATCTCGCCAATCGTCGGCTTGTTGAAAAAGGTCGGCAGAGGCAGTTTGACATCCAGCTTTTTATAGAGAAGCGCAATCATCGTGATCGCCTTCAGCGAGTCTCCGCCTAGAGCGAAGAAGTCCTCGTCGCTCCTGATCGCTGCGATTCCCAATACACTGCGCCATACGTCCGCGATGATCTCTGTCAGCTCGGCTTCGGACAGCGTTGCGCGGTTGATTTTGGCGGGCACCAGCTCAGTCTGCACGGCGACTGCCGCTTCTTTTTCCAAAATGAACTCTTCGCTGAGCTGATTGCTTTCTTCCATTAAAGCAGGAAGCTCAAGGACAGAGACGATGGCCCGGTGAAACTGGTTTTCCAAAAGGTAGCGCAGCACTTCTACCCCTTGCTGCGGCGAGATCGCCTCTTCGGCAAATTGCCGCTCGTTGACTTGCCGATTCATGCTGCGGTTTTTTTCCATCGCGGTGACGGACATCCCTACCTCTGCCCAGTCGTTCCAGTTGATCGAAGCTGTGTAGCCAGCCCGTTTCTGCAAGCGATACGCGGCGAACGCATCCAAAAACTCATTCGCTGCGTTGTAGCCGACTTGACCGAATTTGCGCCCGTAAATGTAGTTGCCGATGGAGGAAAACAAGATAAAGAAATCGAGTGTGCGTTCTGCAAAAAGCGTATCCAGCACGATCGTTCCCTGTACTTTGGGCAGCAAGATCGGGTCGGTCATTTCCTTCGTCCTGCGCTGGATCACCCCTGCGTAGTCAGGAACCCCGGCCGTGTGCAAAACGCCAGTAATCGGCCCAAACCGCGTCTCCGCCTCACGAACTACCTTTTGCATGGCGGAATAATCGGAAATATCCACGCTGTAAACGTCGATCATCGCCCCGGCCTGTTCCAGCGACAGGATCGTGCGAATTTTGCCGGACAAGTGATGATCGGGCTTGTCCTCGATCCATTGCGTCCATTGCTCGCGCGGCGGAAAAGCAGAGCGTCCGATCAAGACGAGCCGCGCCTGATAGCTCTTCGCCAAATACTCGGCCAAGGCGAAGCCCATTCCGCCCAGTCCCCCGGTAATCAGGCAGACGAGCTTTTCTTTGAGCAGCGACAGCTTTTCCGGCTGTTTCACGAGCACAGGCTCGCGCACGGCTTCAATCCACCTGCTTTTGCCACGGAGCGCCACTTGCTTGTGCGGAAAATCAAACTGAAATTCCCGAAGCAGATTCGCCGCCAGCGCCATATGGTTACCTGTCTGCTTGTCGCCCGCTGGAAGCTCGATGTCGACCGTGCAAACTTTGCTGTTGGGGTATTCGTAAGGAATGATCTTGCTTGCCCCGAGCACGACCCCTTTCAGCGGGCAGATTGGTTCGTCCTGGGTAACGGAATACAGTCCGTTCGTCACGATCTGCAAGTGCATCTTTTTGCTGCCAGCCTTGCTCCCGATGTACCGGGCAAGCTGCAACAGGCTGTAAAAAAACTGCTGCTGGCTCGGCTCAACGGCCACCAGCTCCGGTTCGATTGGCGGCGTCACTGTCCATAGATAGCTGATGCAATCCGGTACCGTCTGCAAATCGTCCAGCAAGCTGTCCAACTCTTCCGGCTTTTGCGGATTCAGTCGATAGTGGGCAGACGTCACTCGCTGGTAGCGCTCGGCCTGCTCGACGATAATATACGTGGCGCCGCGCTCTTTCAGCTCGCTCGCCAGCGCTTCCCCCAAGCCAGCCTGATCCTGGAAAATGAGCCAGGTCGCCTCGCTGGCAATCGCTTTTTCTGCATAGGCTGGCAAAGCAGAGCTTTCCCATGCAGGCACGTAAAACCATGAACGGATGTCTTCCCTTCTGTGCGCCGCGCTGCTCTCGCTGGGCTGAAGACGGCTGGCGAACTGCCCGAAGTTGAACAGACTTTTATCCACAGGAAATTCCTGCGAGTCAAAGGCGTAGGTTGGCAAAGACACACGATTTCGCTCTTCGTGTTGATAATAGGCAGTCCAATTGATCTCCTGACCGTACAACCACATCGTTCCCAGCGCTTCCAAAATGGCGTAGGAATGGATGCGCTCCAGCCTGAGCTGGTGACCATAAGCCGCGACTTGTTCCATGCCAGGTTCCCCAGCCTGTGCCGAGCCAAAGATCAGGCACAGCCCATCCGGTTTGGAAACAGGGCGATTGCTTTCTGTTTGCGCAAAGTGGTCAAGCCGATCGCGACCCACGAGCGCGTGAATCGCATCACCAAAAGCAAGACGCCCCTCCAGGCACTCCACTAGCAGATTTCCTTTGCCGTATCCCCACATGCTTTGCGGTTCAACGCCCCAGTCTTTGAACAGTTTGGCAATCGCATAGTAGAGCGCAAAGCGCAAAGCTTGCCCGTGCTTCGGCGCGCGCAACTGCTCCGCGATGGACACAGCCGCCTGCCCAAACACTTGCTGATTCAACAAGCGCAGCGCTTGTGCCATTACTTGCTGGACGGCAGGCTCTTCCTGGCACAGATGGACGATTTCTGCAAGCTCGCCCTCCTCCCAGTTGTCTGCGGCAAAGTCAGGGAATACAAAAGCGACGGAAAGCTTTTCCTTGGCGAAAGCAGCTTTGGAATCTTGCCCGATAAAGCGGAGCGGCTGTGCCAGCGTCTGGTTGCAAAGCGCGATTTCTCGAACGGGAAAATGCTTTCGTCCCACCTGCAGCGAATAGGCAACATCTTCAAGACGTGCATCTGGATTAGCATGCAAGTATTCCTCAACATTTTGCTTATATCGCTCCAGGGCTTGCTCTGTTTTGGCCGAGAGCAACATCAGTTGCCAGCTTCGGCCAGCGCTTGCTTCCCGCACGGCAGGCGCTTCTTCGATAATCACATGGGCATTGGTTCCCCCGATTCCGAATGCGCTGATCCCGGCCCGCAGCGGCTCATGCGTTTTTTCCCACTCCGTCAGCTTGTCATTGATGTAAAAGCCTTTCTCAATTACGTCCAAATGCGGATTCGGGCTTTGAAAATGCAGCGAAGGCGGAAGCTGGCGATGCTTGATAGCCAGCACCGCCTTAATGAAGGAAGCGATCCCGGCTGCGCTGTCCAGATGACCGATGTTGGTCTTGACCGAGCCGAGCGCGCACGAGTGTTTTTGCGAAGGCTGATAGGCCAGCTCCAGCGCTTCCAGTTCAATCGGATCGCCAAGCGGTGTCCCTGTTCCGTGACACTCGATATAAGCGACGCTCTCTGGCGCTACTTCCGCTACCTTGAGCGCGGTGCGAATCACTTCCGCCTGTCCGATTGTGCTCGGGGCCGTAAACCCGGTTTTTTGCATACCGTCATTGTTGACAGCGGAGCCTTTGATGACGGCGTGAATCTGATCGCGATCATCGATGGCATCCTGCAACCGCTTCAATACGACGACGCCCGCCCCGTCTCCGCCGACAATGCCCTGTCCATTCGCATCAAACGCCTTGCATTTGCCGTCTGGCGACAAAATCATTCCTTCCTGATAGACATAGCCGCTTTTTCCTGGCAGCGTCACGGTAACCCCGCCAGCCAATGCCAGATCGCACTCGCCGTTCAACAGCGACTGGGCCGCCATGTGCACAGCGACAAGCGAAGTCGAGCAAGCGGTATAAATCGTTAAGGCAGGGCCTTTCAGGTTTAATTTATGCGCGATCCGCAGGCTCAAATAGTCCTTGTCCACAAGCTGGGTGGCAGCCCAGTGGCCGATCGCCTCGCTTTTTCCCGACAGGCTCATCAGCGCTTCCCACATATGGTTCGGGGAAGCTCCTGCGAACAAGCCGATCAGCTTCTGCTCGACCTGCGCGGCATAGCCGGCATCCTCCAGCGCTTCCCAAATGCACTCGTGAAACACCTTCATTTGCGGGTCCATAAGCTCCGCTTCCAGTGGCGTATAATCAAAAAAACGGGCATCGAAGCGATTCCCGCTCTCCAAATACCCTTTTGCCTTGACGTACTCTGCACTTTTGACGGCTTGCGGGTCTACCCCCGCCTCGATCAGCTCGGCTTCGGAAAACGTCTGGATGGAGTGCACGCCGTTTTTCAAGTTTTCCCAGTACGCCGTGACATTGCTTGCTCCCGGAAACCTTCCTGCCAGGCCGATTACGGCTATTTCCAGGCCATTGTATTCGTGTCCCATATCATCCCTACTTTTTTAACAGACGTAATTTTTGCAATCGGGCTTTTTTCCCGTCCTCGATCGAGTCGAGCCGGGCGTCGGCTTGCAGCTTCCGGGTAGTGACTTCTGCTTCCAGTACGTTTGCCAGCATGCTGATCGTCGGATAAGTAAACAAAGTCACGACAGTCACCTCTCGCCCCAGTTGATCCGTCAGCTCTTTGCTGATCTTGAGCACGTCAAAAGAAGTCCCGCCCAAATCAAAAATCGTGGAATGAATGCCGATGGAATCGGTTTTGAGAACCTTGCCCCAAACCTCTGCGAGCTGTTTTTCCAGCTCGGTGCCTGGTTGAACAACATCGCGCTTGCCGCTCTGTCTGAACTCCACCTGGAGCAATTGGTTGTCGTCCACTTTTCCATTGATCGTTAACGGTATTTTGTCGAGCAAAAGGATAAAGGACGGGATCATATAGTCGGCGACGCGCGTTTGCATATACTGCCTGATTTCCACCGGATCGAAGCGCTCTGCCTGTTCTTCTTTCATCACGACATAGGCGCAAAGAATTTTGCCGTCTTCCTCGATTTCCCGAGCCATCACCACAGCCTCTTGAATGCCTTCCATCGTCAACAGATGGGAGCGCACCTCATCCAGTTCGATGCGATACCCCCTGATTTTCACTTGCTTGTCCCTGCGCCCGATGTATTCCACTTCTCCGTCAGACGAATACCGCCCTAAATCGCCGGAGCGATAAAGCCGCTGCATCTGGCCGCCAAGCTGGCATAGCTGAAACCGTTCCGCTGTCAATTCCGGTTTGTTCAAATAGCCACGCGCGACTCCTTCGCCGCCAATGCAGATTTCACCGACGACACCTGTGGGCACGACGTCTCCTTGCCTGTTCAAAATGTGCAAGTGGACGGTGGAAAACGGCACGCCAATCCGCTTTTCATTCGAGCGAATCTGCTCTGCGGCAATTTCCTTGTAAGTCGTATGGACAGTCGTCTCTGTAATTCCATACATATTGATAAGCTTTGTTTCGGGATATTTGTCATGCCAGGCGGCGAGCTTCGCAGGCAGCAGAGCTTCCCCGCCAAAAATGACGTAGCGCAAGCAAAGCTTTTTGTCCGGCTGTTTCAGCTCTTCCTCGATAAACTGGTAAAAAGAGGAAGGTGTTTGATTCCAGACGGTCACCTGTTCTTCTCGCAACCGCTGTACGAGTTGCCGATAATCCCGCTTCAGCACGTTCGATAGCAGCAAAAGCTTGCCTCCGTGCAGCAAAGCCCCGAATATTTCCCAAACGGAAAAATCGAAGCCGAACGAGTGAAACAGCACCCACGTATCGTCGCAAGAAAAAGCGAAGCGATTGTTGTCATGAAAAAACAAGCGGACTACGTTTCTGTGCTCGATCATGACTCCTTTGGGCTTGCCCGTGGTTCCCGACGTGTAAATAATGTAGGCAAGCTGGTTCGGTTGGTGGATCGGCTCTAGATTGGCAACAGAATAATGATTGAGTCGCTCGTCGTCGGCAAAGATCACGTCAGCAAAACCGCTGGCCAACGATTGCGCTTGCAGTGTCACGACATAGGTCGCCTGGCTGTCTTGTCGCATGTACTCAACTCTGTGCGCGGGAAGATCCGGGTCAATCGGCAAATACGCGCCGCCCGCCTTCAATACGGCCAAAATGGCGACGATCATGTCCACGGACGGCGGCATCAACACGGCTACTATCGATTCGGCGGTTACGCCCCGCTCCCGTAAACAATGGGCCAGTTGATTCGCCTTTTGATTGAGCTGGTCATACGACAGCCGCTTTTGTTCAAACACAACAGCTGTATGCTGCGGATACGCCTGCACAGCTTCCTCAAAAAGCGACGAGATCGTCGCCTTTTCTGGAAAACGCACTGCCGTCTCATTGACCCGAGCGAAAAGCTCCTGCTCTCTCGCGGTGAGGATCGACAGCTCTTTCAGTGGCACTCGCGGATTGTCGAGTGAATGTTCCAACAAAATCGAGAGCTGTTCCACCAGCCGCTCGACCTGCTCTTTTTGGTAAAGCAAGGCATTGTAATGGATGCGGACACGCAGCTCGTCGTGCTGTCTGTCAAAAGCCAGAATGAGGTTGGACGAGGCCCTGTCCAAGTATGACAGCTCCTGAATGTTCGCCAAAATAACAGAGACGTCCAGAAAATCCGCAGGCTGCTTCGCATTTTTCAAGATCAGCTCAATCGGGTAGTTTTGATGCTCGATAGCCTCGGAAACGGTTTGCCTGACGTCCGTAATCACGTCAAGCAGCGGCATTTCGTTGGTGAGCGGAATGCGGATCGGCAGCACCGTATTGATAAACTCTTCATTCGCTTGCTGACGGTAGATGCTGGTTCCGAGCACGATATCCGTCTGCCCCGTGTGCTTCATCAGCAACACGGCTGTATAAGCCAGCAGCAGCACGTGCAATCTGCCATCGGAGTGGTTGCTGATTTGCACCAGTCGATTGGCGCAATGGCTCGGGAGGACAAAGTCTGCCGTCTCCATGCGCAGTTCCTCTGCTTTTGTGTCATGCGCTCCGGCAAAAAAGCAGCTTTTCTCTGCTGCGCCTGCCAGCTTGTTTTGCCAATACTCATATTCTTTTTTATACATGTCATTCAAATACGACACGTTCGTATCGAAATGACCTCCCATACGCTACCACTCCTATGCTCTCGATTGCTCAAAAGGCAAAATCGTTTCCATCTTCCAGCAACGCTTCTGCTGCTGCTTTGGCAAGTCTCGTATCCAACACAATCTCTTTTACAAGCACGTCGGGGTTGTCGACGACTTGCTTGGCAATGGCGAGAAAATGTCCCGCCATCGTCTCGATCGTCTTGCGGGTAAACAAATCTGTCGAGTATTCCATGCGCATTTCGATTTTGCTGTCGTAATCGTACACCCAGAGAGTCAAATCGAATTTCGCGGAAGGGTTGCGGAAAGGATAGGACTTCAACACAAGCCCCTGCATCGCGATCTCGGCAGGCTTGAAATCGGGCAGCACAAGCATGACCGTAAACAGCGGATGGGCGCTTAACTGGTGAGTCAACCCCAGCTTCTCCACCAAAATCTCAAACTGCACGTCCTGATTCTCGAACAGTTCCAAGCTCTTCTCTTTTACTCCGCTTACGTAATCTTCAAACGTGGCGGTTTGCTCCAGTCGCGAATAAAACGGCAGCACATTCGCAAACATTCCGACCATTTTTGCCAAATCGGCGTGGTTTCTTCCGGCGAGACTCGCTCCGATGATCATTTCCTCTTGCCCTGTATATTTGTGCAGCAAGATATGGAAAATGGCGAGCATGTTCATGAACAAAGTGGTCGTGTTGCGTTTCATGCCTGCTTTCAGCCTGGCCGTCGTCTCCTCTTCCAGATGGAACGTATAAATGTCGCCGCGATAGCTCAGCACAGACGGACGGGGAAAATCGGTCGGAAGCAATGCCTCCGGGAGCTTCCCTGATAGTTGCCGGAGCCAATACTCGGTTTGTTTGTCATAATCTCCGCGCTCAATTCGTTCATTTTGCCACGCGACAAAATCGGCATACTCCAACGAAACGGGGTCAAGCGCTTCCGGTTGATTGTTGTAGAAATGGATCAGCTCGTTTTGCAAAAGCGAAACCGAGATATTGTCGGCTACGATATGGTGGATATCAAAGAGCCACACGTATTTTTGCGCAGCGTAGCGGACGACTTTTACCCGCATCAGGGGCGGATGCCGCAAGTCAAACGGTTGCATAAACTGCTCGACCGTCTGCTGCACGTCCGATTCGGCCAGCTCTTGGTACTCCACTTGAAATTCGACCTCGTCTGCAATGATCTGCACCATCTCGCCATCGATGACGTCAAAGCCTGTACGCAAAATGGCGTGGCGTTGAATGACCTGCTCGAAGGCGTGTTGCAGTTTGTCCAGGTCGAAATCGCCCTCCATGTAGGTGATTTCCGGAATGTTGTAAGCGACGTTATCCGGCTGGACTTGCTGCTGAAAATACAGCCGCTTTTGCGCCGACGACAACGGGTAGTACGCTTGCGGCGCTGCTTTTGGAATCGCCGTGTACGCTTGTCCGTCATCATGCGTATCCGCAATGTAGCGGGCCAGCTTCTCGACGGTAGTTGACTGGAAGAAGACCGTGATCGGAATTTTGATGCTGCTGGCCTGGTAAATCCGCTCAGCAACAGTCAATACTTTCAGCGAGTCTCCGCCAAGCTCAAAAAAGTCGTCGTCGCGGGAAATGTGTTCATGGCCCAAGATCGCCTGCCAAATGCTCGCGATGAGCTTTTCCGCCTCCGCAAGCGACAGGCGCGGCTTGCTGGCCATCAGCGGCTCAGCAGCAGACTCTTTGCTGCTTTCAGCCAATGCGCTCACCCGCTGGCGCTTGTACGCCAAAAACCGCGCAGGCAAATCCACGGTTGAGACGAGCAGTTGACTGTAACTGGCGGCGAGCGCCGTATCGAGCAGCTGCAGTCCTTCTTCCACCGTCAAAGACGGGGCCGAAGTGACGAGCGCCGCCTCATCTTCTGCCTGTAAAGAAGCCGATTTCGTCTGCAACGGCAACTGCGGTTGCGGTTGTGACTTTGGCTGTGGCATCCCATGGCTATCCTTGTCCGGCTGATGAGCCGAGACGGCCGCCACCTGGTAGCCTTCGATTTCGACGATCCCCCGCCCCTGTTCATCCATAATCGTCAGGTCGAACTCGACGATTTTGCTGTCCGGCCGTGAAGCTGTCCGGCAGCGAATATGGCTGTACACTTTGGAGGGCACTTTGCCGTGGATTGTGATGTTTTTGTAAGAAAACGGTACGTATGGGCCGCCAACCGTTTCAGCGCGATTCATATAGACCAATGCCACGTCGATGATCGCCGGATGGAAACGATAAATAGCGGTATCCTCCGCAAACTCCGCTGGCAGTTCGATCAGCGACAGTCCTTGCGCTTGTGCAAACGTTCCCCAGCAATAGCTGTTCCAGCGCGGCCCGTATGTAAACTGGCTGTCGCGCAGATTGTTGTAGTCGCTTGGGCCGTACTGGCTTTGAGCGCAGACATCGCGAACAGCAGCGAGCTGATAATCGCGTTGTTGGCTCTGCCCCGCACCGACATAGCCGCGAGCATGGGTAATCCAGCTTGCCTCTTGCACGTCCGGGCAGCTTTCGATCGAAAAACGATAGCCCTGATTTTCCCGCAGCAGCACGGTGCGCACATGAACAGCAGCCCCGTCCTCAAGGAGAAGCGGCGTCAAAAAGAACACGTCCTGAAGGCGCATGGCTGCTTCCATGCCGGGATGCAGCGATGCGTAGGCGGCGCAGGCCATTTCCACATAGCTCGTTCCCGGCAATACCGCTCTGTCTCCTACCCGATGCTCAGCCAAAATCCAGTCTTTGCTCGTCTGAAAATGGGACAAAAACGTCGTGCGTCCTGTATTTTCTTTCACGGCGTACTGGAAAAACGGATGCGCCAACTTGTGGTACGAAATGCCGGGAAGCGCGGAACTGTCCGGACGGAATGTCGCCGAGATGCTGGCCATTCCGGTATTTTCCCACGTATCCCAGTTGATCGCCTGGGTGAAAACGCCGTTTTTCGTATTCGTCAAGGCAAATGCATCCAAAAAGGCATTCGCAGCGCTGTACGCTACTTGCGCGGGTGGAGCGATGACCGAGCTTAAGGAGGAAAAGAGCAACAGGAAGTCGACGGGTAGCGCCAACTGCTCAATCGCTTTTTGCAAGACCGCCGTTCCGTAAACTTTTGTCGCAAACACGGCTTCGCACAGCTCGCTTGTTCTGCGCTGGATGACAGCTCCATCGGGAACGCCAGCAATATGGAAGATCCCGTCAATTGACTGATTGTCCTCCATGATCTGGCTGAAAATTCGCAATATCTGCTCCTCGTCGGCAATATCCGCCTGATACAAGAAAAGCTGCTTCGCAGAAGCCTGCAGTTCCCGCAGCAACGCGATTTTTTGGCTGACCGGATCGTCCTCTCCGTGGAGCGCACGCCACCTGTCCCATTCCGCTTCCGGCAAAAAGTGCGAGCGATTGATGAGGACGAGCGTCGCGTGGTACTTTTCCGCCAAAAATTTCGCTACTTGCAATCCGATGGCTCCCAGACCTCCGGTAATGACGTACACTCCCCCGTGCTTGAGACGCTGGGAAGCCGGAGCGGCAGAAGCGGGCAGCTGAATTTGCTTGAAGGCAGGCTCCCAAATGTACGCATGGCGAATGGCCAGCACGTCAGCGAAGCTCTCCCCCATCCACTGTTGCAGCAAGCGAGCTACGCGCTGGTTTTCGCGGCGGTCGGCATCGATCAGCCTGCAACTGATGTTTTCGTACTCTTTGGGAATGACGCGAACCGGGCCTAGCAGAGTAGCTTTGGCTGGCACGACCGCCTCGTCTCCAATGACTTCAAAAACGTCGCTGGCGACGATATCGACGGCAATTTTCTGCTGGAGCCGGAGCTGTCCGATCGCTTTTGCCAGGTTCAATAAAGTGTGATAGCCAAGCCGATTCCATTGCTGCGCCGCCCGCTTGGCGTCGTCAGCGTCCACCTGCTGGTCGTAGCACCAAAAATGAACGAATTTCAAGGGCTGGTCAGCGGGTAGCGCCAGCGTTTCGAGCAGTTTGACCAGATCGGCGGGATTGTCCGGGTTTACCGTATAGGTCGCTTCCGCTTGCTTGGAGAAGCCTTCGCCTGTTTCGATGCGGACAACGGTGTGACCTGATGTCTCGATCTGCTCGATCCACCGGATCACGCTAGAGTTTTTGGTAGCGAAAACGACAAAGAGACAAGGCGCAAGCTCCCCTGCTGCCTCGTCGTAATCTGAGCGGGTCCATGATGGAATGTACAGCCAGTCTTCCCTGCTCTGCTTTACTTCCTCCGCCTTGCCCGCTGTTTGCGCTGGCGCTTGACCTTGCAGCAAATCGTTCAGTTGTTTCAGCTGCTCGGGGTCCATCCCGTAATTTTTCCGAGTAAACGGATAGGTAGGAAGCGAGACACGCAATTGCCCGAGATGCTTGTTCAGCTCGGCCCATTTGATCGGGCAACCTTTTGACCACAAATGACCGATCGCTTCAAGAAGACGCTGCTCGATACCGGAAGGGCCAGTCACGAGGGACAAAAAGGCGGGCTGACTTTCGGCTCCCCCTGCTGTAAGCCCTGTTCCTCCGCCTTCCCGCTCTGGGCCAAACAACAGATGCTGAACTTCCTCGGCAGCTTCCTGCCAGGCAACAAACGCCCCTTGTCCTTCACTGCCTCCCCCGAAGCGATTCACCCAGTAGTCAGGAAGCGTCACTTCGCGAGAAATCGTTTTCCCCGCATCGTAGGACACCACAGGGATTGATGGCAGCGAGAGTGGGACGGTGTGAACAGCTTCAAACAGCTCGCTCTGGAGAGCTTCCAGCAAGAACAGATCGCCTTCGTTGCCGCTCCATTCTTCCAATAGCTCGTCCCTTTTTCCCACAAGCAGCAACGCATCCTCAAAGGAAAACACGTCGGCGAGACACCCTGCCACGTACTCTCCGCTTCCGACTCCCGTGACAGCAGCAGGCTGTACTCCCATGCGGAGCAACCATTTGGCCGTGGCGAGCTGGAAAAGAAAAGGCAGCATCTGCCCATACCGCGTAGGAGCATCGAGAAGAAGCGAGCCTGCGGTTCCTTGCACTTCGCTTGCCTGTAGCAGCAACGCTTCAAATTCGTCCCGGCAATACGCACTTTGCAAACCAGCTTGGTAGAGCAAAGACGCTTCCTTCGCGCCCATCTCGGAAAACACAAAAGCAATCGGCGGGACTGCCTTTTTCGCCACCAGCCCAAAAGCTTGCGGCTCGTTTTGCTCAAGCGCAGCGCAAGCATCTGACATGGCAGCGCAGACTACATAGCGACGATGGGAAAAATGCGCCCGCCCCATTTGCAAGGTGTAGGCGATGTCGGAAAGCTCGGCACTTGGGTTCCTTTTGACAAATGTCACAAAGTCGTCCGTCGCACGCTCCAGCTCTTCCCGGGTCTTGGCGGAGAAGACAAGCAGCTTGCTCTCATGCGTTTTTGACTTGGCTGCTTGTCTGACAGGCGACTCTTCCAGCACCACATGCGCATTCGTTCCGCCAACGCCAAACGAGCTGACCCCTGCTCGCAAGGGGCCTGCCGAATGATCCCACTCTGTCGGCTGGTCCACCAGGAAAAAGGGGGTATTTTCCAGTTCGAGGTTTTGGTTCGGCTTGGAAAAGTGCAGCGTAGGCAGCAAGCATTTGTTGTCGATTGCCAGTACCGTCTTGATCAATCCCGCGATCCCCGCCGCACTGTCCAGATGTCCGATATTCGTTTTGACCGAGCCTAGCCCGCAGTAATTTTTTCTTCCCGTCTGAAAAGCCCGGGTCAGCGCTTTGACTTCGATCGGATCACCCAAAGCTGTCCCGGTTCCGTGAGCCTCGATATAGCTGATCGTCGCCGGATCTACTCTGGCCACGCGATGAGCGGCACGAATGACCTCGACTTGTCCGTCTACGCTTGGAGCGGTGTACCCGACTTTGCGGTTGCCATCGTTGTTGATCGCCGTTCCTTTGATGACCGCGTATATATGGTCGTTGTCGCGCAAGGCATCTTCCAGCCGCTTTAAAATGACCAGTCCGATCCCATTGCCCACCACCGTTCCGCTAGAGTCGGCAGCAAAAGCACGGCAATGACCGTCGGCTGACAAAATCATCCCGTCCTGATAGACGTATCCGTTTTTCAAGGGGCTGGTGATGGATACGCCGCCAGCCACTGCAAGCTCGCATTCCCCGCTGAGCACGCCTTGGCAGGCTACATGCACCGCGACCAATGACGTGGAGCAGGCGGTAAACAGCGTATAGCTCGGCCCTGTCAGATGCAGCTTGTAGGATACTCTCGTGCTCATCAAATCTTTATCGTTCAGGTGGGCGATCTCAAACTCCTCGGCCCCGTTATGCGAGCCTACCGATAAGGACAACGCCTCCCAGCGAAAGTGCGGGCGCCCTCCCACATATACGCCGACAGCGTCATTGGTCGTACCTGGCGGATAACCGGCATCCTCCAGCGCTTTCCACGTATGCTCGTGCAGCAAGCGGGTCTGCGGGTCCATATATTGGGCTTCGTTCGGGGTATAGCCAAAAAAGTTGTTGTCAAAATAGTCGCTCTCTTCCAGGTGACCTTTTGCGTTCACGAAGTTTTCCGCCTTGTACACCGCTGCCGGTACGCCCGCTTCTTCCAATTCTTCGTCCGAGAAAAAGGAGATGCTTTCCACGCCATTTTTCATATTATGAAAAAACTGCTCCAGATTTTTCGCACCTGGAAAAGCGCCCGACATCCCGATGATGGCGACTTCCAAGCCTGTTCTTGCGTTCTCGTTCATGGTTCCCCTCCTTTTCTCCCGGTTTCTTTTCCAGGCGGCTGGCCAAATCAAGCCAAAATTGCTTGTCCACCAAGGGTGGCGGTTTGACAAGCTATGCTTATCCCTTTGCCATCAAGGTCATGGCAAAAATATGTATATTGGGGCAATCAGGCAATTTGATCCGCAGCATTTTTCGGCTCGGATTCAAATAGTATTGCTGCACCAGCAGTCTGACCGGAAAATCGAGGATTTCCACCTGGCCCTCTCTTCGCGCCGCGCCCTTGCCTACCCATGCGGTTGTTTCCCCGAACATCGGCTCCATATACCAGTCGGTAAATTGAATCGGAATGTATCTGACGACGTTGTCCTCGTACAAAATCTCGATTCTCTCCGTGTAGCTCCCGCACTCTGAGCAGCCCAAGATCAGCAGGCTGGAATAGTAGCCTTCCGGGACGTTGATCTCTTGTCCCGCGCAGGAGATGTTATCGTTTCTGTTTTCCGCAAGCGCGGGCAGAGAAAACTCCATCCCGTTTACATTCCAGATCGGTTGCTCCGGCACATCCTCTAGCAAGAAAACCTCGCCCATCAGCGTCAAATCGGCGGTACAAGCAGACGCAGCCACATGACTGAACCCTTTGTTATTGCAGGAATCAGCCAGGTCGATGAACGTCATCCTGCTGTAGCCCGCACCCGCTTTCGATCGCTCGCGCTTGTCGTCCGCCAGATGATGGGGCCTCTCTCCGCAGATGTTTTGCAGTTGATCGGCAACCTTTTCCTCCAGTTCGGCAACCATCCGGACTTTGCTGGCCGCCCGCTGAATCAGCTTGCTGTCGCCCGATTGATAATACGCTTTCGTCAGCATGGACAGCACCGTGCTCCACTGAGCCGCCGAGTAAGTCAAGTCCTGGATCAGTGGAGCAAGGCTGTCTATTTGAAAGCGGTCATGCACATATTGCAAGGCAGAGGCAAAATGCTTTCTGCCGTTGCTGATTGCGTGCAAGATGGACAAGAGCGGCGACATCCATACTTGCTGCGAATCGTTAAACTCGCCAGCGACTGTTGGCAACTGCTGCAACACATCGGCAAACTCTCGCATCTTCTCAAAAGCAGTCGCCTCTCGCTCCCGATACAGCGTTTGTTTCAGCGCATACAGGATCGTCTGTTTCCAGTCGAAGGCTTGCTCATGTTCTGGCAGCTTGCGGAAAAGCGCGATCCCTCGGCACTCTTGCCGAAAACAATCCGCGATCGAAATCGTGACGTTTTGCCTTTCGTAAAAGCAATCTACCAGCGTATAAGTCTGGCTGGCCTTGTCTGCTCCTACGATCAAACACGTATGAATCGAGTGGTACTTCTGATAGCCGTGGCTCCACGGGCAGTAATAAGAATCCAAATCGATGGCAACCGGCCTTGATTCTTGCAGCTCGCTTTCCACCAAAGCGACTGTGTCCTGCAAGGATACACTCCCCTTAACAAAGATTTCGATGCCGTGAAGGTGCCTGAGTAAGTTCAACATGTCTCCGATGCCTGACGTAATGCTCTGGTACAGCTTCCCTGATTGTTTCCATTGCGTTTGATCAAATGCAAATCCCCACGATTCCAAAAACATCAAGGCGTAGTCACGCTTCCACCAAGTGGCGACGGTAACGATGGTGTCCTCTTTGCAGTTTCGTGAATCGTGGTGAAGGGGAATGATATCTAAGATTGCGCTCACAGTTAATCACCTTTTTGGTTAAATGGGGAAAACGTCTTGACCGTTTACATGCCCATGGATTAGCTCGTTCTCGTTCTCACTCTCTCTTTCTCAGCTCTGCTTGTCTGGCCAAAAGCTCCCTTCCGGCGACTTCCCGCTCTTTCAGCCTTGTTGCCTCGCCTTCATCGCCTGTTCCGGTTTCACCTGCCTGGATGCTTTTCGCCAAGCTGGCAATGGTCGGATTGGCAAACAGGTCGACAATCGGGATCGGCTTGTGGAACTCTTCTTCCAGAAGCGATTTGATGCGAATCAATGTCAAAGAGGTGGCACCCAACTCAAAAAAGTTGTCGTTGGTGCTGATCTCCTCAATCCCCAAAAACGTCTCCCAAATTTCTGCGATTCTTTGTTCGACGTGATTGGACGGCTTTTCATAGTCGACCATCGCGGAAGTGCTTTTCCGTTTTTGGCGAGCGCTTTTCGGCATGGCGACAGCATTGGCTTTTCCTGCGGGCTGCTCCAGGAACCGTATCCACTGATCCAGCCGCGCTTCCAAATCACCGGGGGAATGCACAAGATGGTGCAAGCGATCTATTGATAATACTCTGCGGAGAGCTTCGATCCCTTCTTCCGGCGTCATGGCCAGATCGCCGATCGAAGACTGATACCTCGCCGCCGCTTTCTCACGGCTCCGCCATGCTTCCCAGTCAATCGTTTTCCATTTCACGCTGCGCTGTCTGTTTCGCTTGTTCGTATAGGCATCCATGAACACATTCGCCGCCGCATACGCAGCAAAGCCATACCCGCCCAGCACAGCCGCTGTCGAGGACATAAGCAGACAAAAATCAAGTGATTTTTGCTCCAATATTTGATCGAGGACGAGCACCCCGTCCATTTTCGGCTGAAAAATCGCCTGGCAAAGCCCCTCGTCCAGCTGGTCAATCGCATGGAAAAAGTGATCTCCCATGCTCGCTGCGCAATGGAAGACGCCATGGATCGTCCCGTGAGCGGCTTCGATCTCGGCTATCGCATTGGACATCTGCAAATAGTCGTCGACTTGCGCCCGGTAAACTTCGATAGTGGCTCCCGCTTGCTCTGCGTCGAGCATTTCGCGGATGCGCATACTTCGCTCGTCCTTTTCTCCGTGCTCGGCAAGCCATGCTGCCCATTCCTGCTTCACCGGGAATGATCGTTGAATGATGGCAATCGTCGCCTGATAATGCTTGGCCAAATAGCTGCCGATCATCCAGCCGATCATGCCTGCGCCCCCGGTAATTACATAAACGCCGTTTTGGCGAAAAGGCTCTGTCTTCGGCTCTGTCACCTTGACAGGCTGATAACTTGGAACCCAGCGCTGGAAATGACGGTACGCGACCAATCGATCTGCCGACTCGTGCGCAAGCTCTTCCAGCAGCATCTGGGCCATCTGTTTGGCAGCTTCCCCGGCTTCGAGCTCGGCGGTCGAAATATCAACGGTCAGCTGGCGGATGTTGTGCATCTCTTGGGGAATGACGTGCCCTAACCCAATCAGCGGCGAGTGCTCGGGAAACAGCGTCTCCTGTCCGGTCACAGCCACGGCTTCATTCGTCACGACTGCCATGCGGACGACTCTGTGCCTGTCCAGGCGCTGCAAGCCTCGCGCTGTATGCATGACGCTGTAAAAGCCTGTTTGCTGCGTCTTGTGCAAGGCAAACACATCCAGAGGGGCGCTCGGCTTTTGTCCGGCGCTCCACAAATGCAGCACATGGTCGATTCGCAGCTTTTGCTCTTGCATGCTGGCAAAAAGATTTTCGTAATCCGCGGAAGAAGCCGGATTTACCACATATCCTTGACTGCTCGCGGCAAATTCCGCACCGCTGTAAACGACGATGGGAACTTGTCCGGCAGACGACAGCTGGCGAATCAACTCGTCGCAAAGCGAGTCCCGATTGGCGAAGACGAGATACGTTTGGTGAGCTGGCGGCTGAGCGGCAAGCGGCAACACTTTTTGCTGCCAAAGAGGGGCATAAAACCAATCCTCGATCTGCGGCTTCTTTTGCAAGTTCTTTTTCGCAGATGCTTGCTTGTCGTGCAGCATGTGAAACGGATTGCCGTCTAGCCAATGATAGTCACGCTCAAACGGATAAGTCGGCAAGGAAAGTCTGTTTCGCTTCTCGGACTGGTACAGCTTCGTCCAGTCGACAGTATGGCCTGCTCCCCACAGTTGGCCCAGACGGGTGTACAAGTAATACAGGTCGTCTACTTTTTCCTGCGGATTTCGGATGATATTGAGAATCGTATGGGCCGAGTCGCGTTGAACAAAATAGCGCAGCAGAGCACTCAGATTCCGGTCTGGTCCCACTTCGACAAAAGTTAGCGCGTCTTCTTGCAAAATGTGTTGCAGACCGCGAGCAAAGCGGATCGGGTCCGTCAGCTGTCTCGCCCAGTAGCCAGGGTCTGTTGCCTGTTCAGCCGTGATCCACTCCCCGGTCATATTGGAAATAAACGAGATATGAGGGGGATGAAGCTGAATCTGCCGCATTTCCTCCTCGAACGCCTGTCTGATCGGCTCCATTAAAGCCGAGTGCAGCGCATGGGCAGTATCCAGGCGAATGCCTAGCTGTTTTTGGGACTTCAGTTGTTCCTCAAACTGCTCCACCGCTGCTCTCGTTCCTCCGACGACACAAGACGGCCCGTTGACGATGCACAAGGAGAGCGTTTCCGGAAGCAATGGCAAAAGCTCTGCTTCTGTCAGCGGGACGCTCAGCATGGCTCCCTCTTCGGTCTGCTTGATGAGCTGGCCTCTTCGGATAATCACGCGAATGGCGTCCTCTAGCGCAAACACCCCTGCCAGGCAGGCGGCCGCAAATTCCCCGAAGCTGTAGCCGATCATATAATCAGGCTTGACGTCTAGCTCCATCAGATACTTGCCGAGAGCGTACTCGAAAATGAAGACCACAAGCTGGCTAATGTCGATCTGCCTGATTTTTTGCATGGCCTGCTCGCGATCCGTTTGTGGAAAGAACCACTCCTTGCTCGGCACATCCAAGTAACGGTCGAGTATCGCAAAGCACTGATCCAGCTCTTTGCGGAACAACGGCTCAGATCGGTACAGCCCAAGACCCATCTCCACGTATTGATTGCCCAGCCCCGGAAACATGAAGACGATTTTCTTGTCGGCCTGCTCGACAACGCTTGTAAACAGCTTCCGCGAGCGCTTTCCTGTTTCGTTTCCAACGGACTGCAAAACCTCAGTCAATTCATCCGTATGGCTGGCGACGACAAAGCGCCTGTGCTCGAAAGCCTTTCTTCCAACCTGGAGAGTAAACGCCAAATCTGCCAAGGAAACATCCGGGTTTTTACGGATATAGTCGAGCAAATTCAGGCTGGACTGGTCCAGGGCGGTTTCACTTTTCGCCGAAAGCAGGATAAGCTGCGAGTCTCTGCCCTTCGCGGACTTAGGCAGCGGCGGCGCTTCCTCCAGGATGACATGGGCGTTTGTGCCGCCGATCCCGAAAGAGCTTACTCCGGCCCGCAATGTGTCTTGGATGGCAGTCAAATCGAACAGCCTGGCATTGATCTCAAAGGGCGAGTCAGACAAGTCAATTTTCGGATTCAGCTTTTGAAAGTGCAAAGTCGGCGGCAGTAACTTATGCTGCAAACTGAGCGTTGCCTTGATGAGCCCTGCAACTCCTGCCGCTGCGTCGAGGTGGCCGATATTGGACTTGACCGAGCCGATCAGGCACGTGCCTTCCTCGCTGGCAAAAGCCGTGCGCAATGCTTCCAGCTCAATCGGATCGCCGAGTACGGTTCCTGTGCCGTGCGTCTCGACAAAGTGAATGTCGGCAAAATCTACCTCGGCCAATTGCTGGGCCGTCTGAATCACCTCGACTTGCCCTTCCACGCTTGGAGCCGTGTAGGCGCTTTTCCGATCTCCGTCGTTGTTGATCGCGGAACCTTTGATGACCGCATAAATGTGATCCCCGTCCGCGATTGCTTCTTCATAGCGCTTCAAGACGACAACCCCTGCCCCATTGCCTGGCACGGAGCCTTGACTATCTGCGTCAAACGGCTTGCAGTGCCCGTCCGGCGACAGGATCATGCCCTCCTGATACTGGTAGCCGGACTTCAACGGCAAGGAGATGCTGACACCCCCAGCCAGAGCAAGGTCGCACTCGCCGTTCAGCAATGCCTGCGCGGCGAGATGGACCGCGACAAGCGATGTCGAGCAGGCTGTGTTGACGGTCATGCTCGGCCCTTTCAAATTCAGCCGATGGGCAATCTGCATCGACATAAAATCTTTGTTTGCGAGCTGATTGGCCGAAAACGGACCGAGCAGTTGGGCGCTCTCTGACAAAAAAGCGAGGGACTGCCAGTAAAGACTGCTGGCAGCTCCCGCGTACAGACCGATCAAACCAGAGTACGTGTCAGTGCAATAACCCGCATCTTCAAGCGCTTCCCAAACGCATTCGTGAAAAATGCGCACCTGCGGGTCCATGACCTCTGCTTCAAGCGGTGAATAGTTGAAAAAGGAGGCGTCGAAATATTCGCTGTTCTCCAGGTAGCCTTTTGCCGGAACGTAGTCTGGATGGGCGAGCAGCTCCGGGTCGATGCCGCTCTTTTCCAGTTCTTCCCGGGAGAAAAACGCGATCGCTTCTGTGCCATTGACCAGATTGCGCCAAAAGCCTGCGATGTCCAGCGCTCCCGGAAATCTTCCCGACATGCCGATAATGGCAATCTCAAGTCCGTTTACTTGTTTACTCATCGCTATTTGTCCCTTTTCTTTTTGATAGTCGCTGTGATCGTTTGGCATTGCCTTGCAGCAATCGCTCTTTGCGTTCCGGCACTGTCATCGTTTGCGACTTGCCTGCGTGCGCCTTCTGACTCGTGTAAGCCAGGAAAGATTCGATGGTGCGATATCGGTACAGATTGGCGATCGAAATAGTTGGATCGAGCTGCTCCGTCAAGCGCTTGTGCAAGTGGATGACGCTGAGCGAGTTTCCTCCGAGCTGGAAAAAGTCGTCACGGATGCTGACCTTCTCGACTTGCAGCACTTCTTTCCAGATCAGCGACAGTTGTTTTTCCTGCTCGGTTTTGGGCAGAACGGCTCTTTCCTTTTCCACGTTCAATGGCATGCGGGAAAGCGCCTTTCTGTCGATTTTTCCACTGGACGTATGCGGAAGCGCAGGGAGCTGCTGATAGTACAGCGGAACCATGTAAACAGGCAAGTGCCGCTGCAAATACGCCTGTAGCTGGCCTGAATCGATCTGTTCTGTCGCGCTGTAATACGCGCAAAGCATTTTGCTCTCCGCTTGTGTTCCCTGGCTGACCACGGCAACCGTCTCGATCTTGTCTGTATAGGACTGGATCGCCGATTCGATCTCCCCTAGTTCAATCCGGAAACCGCGCAGCTTGATTTGGGTGTCTTTTCTGCCCAAGTAGGCAATGTTTCCGTCTTCCAGCCAACGGGCCAGGTCGCCCGTGAAGTACAGCCGTTCTCCGGGAAGCAGCGGCAGTTCCCTGAATTTTTCGGCGGTCAGCTCCGGGCGGTTGAGGTAGCCTTTTGCCAGCTGGATGCCAGCGATGCACAGCTCTCCCGGCACGCCAATCGGCGCCAAGCCGCCTTCTTCGGTGACGATGTACAGGCGGGTATTCGCTACTGGTTTGCCGATCGGAATTAGCCGATCTTCTGCCCGCACTTCATAGAACGTCACGTCAATCGACGCCTCGGTGGGGCCATACAAGTTGTGCAGCTCTACTTCCGGCATTTTTCGGAAGAAGCGGTCCTTCACTTCGATGCTTAGCTCTTCGCCGCTGCAAATGCAGCGCTTGAGGCGAGAAAAGGAAGCTTCGTCCGCGTTCTCCGGCAAGGCGTGGAGAAACGCTGCCAGCATGGACGGTACAAAGTGCAGCGTTGTCACTTTTTGTTCGTCGATGAGACGATAGAGATACTCGGGGTCTTTTTCTCCGCCTGGTTTGGCGAAGCAGAGTATCCCTCCGATCATGAGCGGCAAAAATAGCTCCCATACCGAAACGTCAAACGTATAGGTCGTCTTTTGCAGCACGATCTCGTTTTCGTCCATGCCGTAATGCGCCGCCATCCAGCACAAGCGATTGGACATGCCGCCGTGCGTTAGCATGACTCCTTTTGGCTGGCCGGTGGAGCCGGATGTGTAGAGCACATACGCCAGGTCATCCGGCAAAAGCGGTACACCCGGGTTAGTGCGCTCATAGCTGGCGTACTGCGCTTCGTCTTCCAAATCGTAGACGGCAATCTCAGCAGAATCTGTAAAAGTCATTTGCTCGATCAGCTTTGTTTGGGTCAATACGAGACGAGCGCCGCTGTCTTCGAGCAAATACTGAATCCGTTCTGCTGGCGTGGCGGGGTCGATTGGCAAGTAGGCTCCGCCTGCCTTTTCAATCGCAAGCAGCCCGATGATCATCGCCAAGGAGCGCTCTGCCATGATGCCGACGATCTCGTTTTTCTCGCAGCCTTGCTCAAGCAAGAACCGCGCTACTTGATTCGCGCGTTCGTTCAGCTCGCGATAAGTCAGTCTCTCCCCTTCGCATATCACTGCTTGCTCGTCGCCGCGCTTGCTCACCTGCTCTTCGATGAGCGCCACCACGCTTTGGCTCCAGTCCTCATCCACTTGCGTCTGGTTGAAGCCGTCCCGCAGCAGTTGTTCTTCCTCCGCAGAAATCAAGCGAATTTCTTTAATCGGCTGCTCAGGAGCCTGTAAAATTTCTTGAAGAATTTGCGTATAATGCTTGCCCATGCGCTCCACCGTAGAGGCGGCAAACAACGCCGTCGCGTACTCCAGCGCAAAGCCCATCTGCCCTTGCTCTTCCCACGCTTGCAACATCAGGTCAAACTTGGCGATGCCGCTGTGGATATCCTGGCGTTGCACGTCCAGCCCGCGAATGCGCAATTGGCTGCGATCGCGCTGCTCCCAGGCGAACATCGTGTCAAACAACGGGTTGCGGCTGAGGTCTCTCTCTTTTTCCACCTGCTGCACCAGCTCTTCAAATGGGTATGTCTGGTGCTCAAACGCTTGCAAGCAATACGCTTTCAGCTCTTGCAAGTAGTCGACTACGCGCTTTTCCCCTGCCGGGTAGCTGCGCAGCGCCAGCGTATTGACAAAAGCCCCGACCGTCTCTTCAGTCTCCGCGCCGATGCGTCCGCCCACTGGCGTCCCGACCATGATTGCTTGCTGCCCGCTGTATTTCGCCAGCAGGATCGAGAAGCAACCGAACAGCAACATGTACGGCGTCAACTGCTGTGCGCGGCAAAATTCGCGGAGCGCAGACGCTTGCTCGTCCGTCCACACAAACCGCCTCAGGTCGCCAGCAAAATGCTTGATCGGCGGACGGCGGTAATCGGTTGGCAAATCGAGCGTTTCGTAGCCGTCCTTATATTGCTGCAGCCAGAAATCCGCTTCCTTTTGCCAATCGGCTGCGTCCCGGCTTTGTTGCCAGACAGCGAAGTCTTTATACTGCCGCTTCGGCTCCGCCAGCGTCTGTCCGTCGTAATAAGCGAGGAAATCGCTGACCAGCCGTTCAATCGACAGTCCGTCGGAAATGATGTGGTGCATGTCGATCAGCATGACGTGGCGGTCGGGCGCAATGCTCACCAGGCGAATCCGCAGCAAAGGCGCTTCGTGCAGCGAGAACGGACGAATGAAGCCTTCCATTGCTTCTTCCACGCTCGCGCCCGGCATCTCCCGCCATTCAAGCGCAAAGGGCGGAGTAGCAGAAGTAGTCAGAGCAGCCGGGGCACTCGGAGTAGCCGAAGCACCCGGTACTGCCAAACCACTCGGAGCAACCGAAGCACCCAGAACTGCCGAAGCACCCGGAACTGCCGAATCACTCGGAGCAACCGAATCACCTGGAACTGCCGAACCACTCGGAGCAGCCAACTCACTCGGAACTGCCGAAACACTCGGAGTAGCCGAAGCACTCGGAGCGGCCAACGCACTCGGAACTGCCGGAGTACCCAAAACTGCCAAACCACTCGGAGCAGCCGCAACAATCTTTTGCACCAACTCTTGCCCGTTTAACTCAAAATACGTCCGCAACGCCTCATGCCGTTGCAGCAAGCCTTCGCACGCAGCCTGCATCCGCTCCCGGTCGACAGCCCCGTGCAGCAAAAATACGCCCGGAATGTTGTACGCCGTGCTCGTTTCGTCAAACTGCTGCAACGCATACAGCCGTTTTTGCTGGGAGGAAACCGGATAGTACGGCGCTTCCGCCGCTTTTGGAATCACGACAGCCGCCTGCGGCGCTTTTTGCCGAATGAGCGGCACCAGCTCCCGGATCGTCGGATGCGCGAACACCTCTTGCATCGTCAGCTGCACCTGGAAGGCGGCGGAAATTTTCGCTTTCAACACAATTGCAGCGAGCGAATTGCCTCCCAACTCAAAAAAGTGAGCGCTAGAGGAGATGTTCTCGATGCCCAATGTTTCTTTGAAAATAGAAGCAAGAAGCTGCCCATCTTCCCCCGCCAACATTTCCGACGCGGCCATGTCCACATCGTCGCTCGCCGTTATGCGTGGCAAAGCTTTTCTGTCGATCTTGCCGCTGGACGTATGCGGAAGCGCAGCGAGCTGCTGATAGTGCACCGGAACCATGTAAGCAGGCAGATGCCGCTGCAAATGTGCTTTCAGCTTGCCAATGTCGACCTTCTCCGTCGCGCTGAAAAACGCGCACAGCACCTTGCTCTCCGCTTGTGTTCCCTGGCTGACCACGACAACCGTCTCGATCTTGTCTGTATAGGACTGGATCGCTGACTCGATTTCTCCTAGTTCAATCCGGAAGCCGCGCAGTTTGATTTGCGTGTCTTTTCTACCCAAGTAGGCAATGTTTCCGTCTTCCAGCCAACGGGCCAGGTCGCCCGTGAAGTACAGTCGTTCTCCGGGGAGCAGCGGCAGTTCCCTGAACTTTTCTGCGGTCAGCTCCGGGCGGTTGAGGTAGCCTTTTGCCAGCTGGATGCCAGCGATGCACAGCTCTCCCGGCACGCCAATCGGCGCCAAGCCGCCTTCTTCGGTGACGATGTACAGTCGGGTGTTCGCTACTGGCTTGCCGATCGGAATTAGCCGATCTTCTGCCCGCACTTCATAGAACGTCACGTCAATCGACGCCTCGGTAGGGCCGTACAGGTTGTGCAGCTCTACTCCCGGCATTTTTCGGAAGAAGCGGTCCTTCACTTCGATGCTTAGCTCTTCGCCGCTGCAAATGCAGCGCTTGAGGCGAGAAAAGGAAGCTTCATCCGCGTTGTCCGGCAAGGTGTGGAGAAACGCTGCCAGCATGGACGGTACAAAGTGCAGCGTTGTCACTTTTTGTTCGTTGATGAGACGATAGAGATACTCGGGGTCTTTTTCTCCGCCTGGTTTGGCGAAGCAGAGTACCCCTCCGATCATGAGCGGCAAAAACAGCTCCCACACGGAGACGTCAAACGTATAGGTCGTCTTTTGCAGCACGACTTCCTGTTCGTCCATGCCGTAATGCGCCGCCATCCAGCACAAGCGATTGGACATGCCGCCGTGCGTTAGCATGACTCCTTTTGGCTGGCCTGTGGAGCCGGATGTGTAGAGCACATACGCCAGGTCATCCGGCAAAAGCGGTACACCGGGGTTGGTGCGTTCATAGCTGGCGTACTGCACTTCGTCTTCCAGATCGTAGACGGCAATCTCAGCAGAATCTGTAAAAGCAATTTGCTCGATCAGCTTTGTTTGGGTCAATACGAGACGAGCGCCGCTGTCTTCGAGCAAATACTGAATCCGTTCGGCTGGCGTGGCGGGGTCGATTGGCAAGTAGGCCGCGCCTGCCTTTTCAATCGCCAGCAGCCCGATGATCATCGCCAAGGAGCGCTCTGCCATGATGCCGACGATCTCATTTTTCTCGCAGCCTTGCTCAAGCAAGAACCGCGCTACTTGATTCGCACGCTCGTTCAGCTCGCGATAAGTCAGGCTCTGCCCTTCGCATATCACCGCTTGCTCGTCACCGCGCACGCTTGCCTGCTCTTCGATGAGCGCCATCACGCTGCGGCTCCAGTCCTCATCCACTTGCGTCTGGTTGAAACCGTCCCGCAGCAGTTGTTCTTCCTCCGCAGAAATCAAGCGAATTTCTTTAATCGGCTGCTCAGGAGCCTGCAAAATTTCTTGAAGGATTTGCGTATAATGCTTGCCCATGCGCTCCACCGTGGTGGCGGCAAACAACGCCGTCGCGTATTCCAGCGCAAAGCCCATCTGCCCTTGCTCTTCCCACGCTTGCAGCATCAGGTCAAACTTGGCGATGCCGCTGTGGATATCCTGGCGTTGCACGTCCAGCCCGCGAATGCGCAATTGGCTGCGATCGCGCTGCTCCCAGGCGAACATCGTGTCAAACAACGGGTTGCGGCTGAGGTCTCTCTCTTTTTCCACCTGCTGCACCAGCTCTTCAAACGGGTATGTCTGGTGCTCAAACGCTTGCAAGCAATACGCTTTCAACTCCTGCAAGTAGTCGACTACGCGCTTTTCCCCTGCCGGGTAGCTGCGCAGCGCCAGCGTATTGACAAAAGCCCCGACCGTCTCTTCGGTCTCCGCGCCGATGCGTCCGCCCACTGGCGTCCCGACCATGATTGCTTGCTGCCCGCTGTATTTCGCCAGCAGGATCGAGAAGCACCCGAACAGCAGCATGTACGGCGTCAACTGCTGCGCGCGGCAAAATTCGCGGAGCGCAGACGCTTGCTCGTCCGTCCACACAAACCGCCTCAGGTCGCCAGCAAAATGCTTGATCGGCGGACGGCGGTAATCGGTTGGCAAATCGAGCGTTTCGTAGCCGTCCCTGTACTGCTGCAGCCAGAAGTCCGCTTCCTTTTGCCAATCGGCTGCATCCCGGCTTTGTTGCCAGACGGCGAAGTCTTTGTACTGCCGCTTCGGCTCCGCCAGCGTCTGCCCGTCGTAATAAGCGAGGAAATCGCTGACCAGCCGTTCAATCGACAGTCCGTCGGAAATAATGTGGTGCATGTCAATCAGCATGACGTGGCGGTCAGTGCCTACGCTCACCAGGCGAATCCGCAGCAAAGGCGCTTCGTGCAGCGAGAACGGACGAATGAAGCCTTCCATCGCTTCTTCCACGCTCGCGCCCGGCATCTCCCGCCATTCAAGCGCAAAGGGCGAAGCAACCGCAACAATCCTCTGCACCAACTCCTGCCCGTCCAGCTCAAAATAAGTCCGGAACGCCTCATGCCGCTGCAGCACCCCTTCACACGCAGCCTGCATCCGCTCCCGGTCGACAGACCCGTGCAGCAAAAATACGCCCGGAATGTTGTACGCCGTGCTCGTTTCGTCAAACTGCTGCAACGCATACAGCCGTTTTTGCTGGGACGAAGCCGGATAGTACGGCGCTTCTGCCGCTTTCGGAATCACGACAGCCGCCTGCGGCGCTTTTTGCCGAATGAGCGGCACCAGCTCGCGGATCGTCGGATGCGCGAACACCTCGTGCATCGTCAGTTGCACCTGGAACGCATCCACAAGCTTGGAAATAAACGATACAACCTTGAGCGAGTCAAATCCCGCTTCAAACAAGTCCTCGTCTTCCCCTACATTCGGACCGCCGATGATCTCCCCTACTAACCGCGAGATCACGCTTCCCTCTTCACTTGCAAACGTATGAACGACTGGAGCCGATTCGGCCACCTGTCCAGACAGTCGCTCCTGCGAATGCGCAGGCGAAAACGAGAGCGACGCCGCGGACTGTAGCGCTGCGCTTGCCAAGCGCTTGCCTTTCGCCCGTTTGCCAAACTGGCTGGTGTCAAAACGAAACGCATGGTTCCAGTAACGCTTTTTCGCAAACGGGTATCCCGGCAAAGAAATTCTTCTGCGCCGTTCGCCGTCGTAAAACCGTTTCCAGTCCAGGTCGACCCCATACAGCCACAATTGCGCCACCGTCTTCAAAAGCTGTTCGTCGTCCGCCACTTGCTTTCGCTCCACCCGGATCGTATCGAGCAGCTTTTGGTTGCGCTCAGGGCGCAAAAACCGCTGGGCGAGCATGCAAAGATTTCGCCCCGGCCCAATCTCGATAAATAACGTATGCTCCTGCTGCGCCAGCTTTTGCAACCCTGCCACAAAGCGGACAGGCTCGCGCAAATGCCGCACCCAGTAGCCCGGATCGACCGCTTCCTCTGGCGTAATCGGATTGCCCGTCAAGCTGGACACAAACGGCAGCACAGGCGGCTGGAACGAAACGTTCTGTACGTATTCGCCAAATTCTGCCAGCATCGAATCCAGCATGTTAGAATGCCCCGCGTGGGAAATAGCGAGCCGCATGCTGATGACCTTTTGCTCCTTCAACGCGGCTTCGAATCGGCTGATGTCCTCCTTGCTTCCAGCGACAATACACGATTCCTCGTTCACGGCTGCAATCGACAGCTCATGCGGCAAGATGGAAAGCAAAGCTTCCTCCGCCAAAGGAACCGTCAGCATGACGCCTTCCGGGAGTTTTTCCATGAGCCTGCCTCTGTGGTAAGTCAAAACCAGAGCGTCTTCCAGCGAGAAAACTCCGGCTATGCACGCGGCAACATACTCGCCGATGCTGTATCCGATCATGTTCGACGGGGCAGCGCCCCACTCCATCAGCATCCAGGCCAACGAATACTCGATGGCAAAATGCAGCGGTTGGGAAACGCTCTGCCTGTGTATCTCCCGCGCTATCTGATCGTCAGGCTGGTCGGGGTACAAATAGTCCTGATAGCGGACACCCGAGATGTTTTGCAAAATCGCGAAGCATTCATCCAGCTTCTCGCGGAAAAGCGGCTCGTGACGGTACAGATCCAAGGCCATATTCACATATTCCGCACCTTGCCCCGAAAACATGAACACAAGCGCAGGGCTTTGCTCGGAAGCGACAAAATCCCATGATTTCCGGGAGTTTTTGTCCGTCAAAACTTCAATCGCTTCCCGCACTTCTGTGCAAAGCAAGACAGAGCGGTGCGAAAAACGTTTGCGCCCTACCTTCAGCGTATAGGCGGCATCGGCCAGCTGGATGCTGTCGTCGCGCTTGAACCGCTCGCCAATCCGTCCCTTCATCTCTTTCAACGCTGCCTCGCTGTGAGCGGACAACGCGATCATTTGGTACCGCCTTTTCGCTGGCGTCTCGATCGCTGGCGGCGCTTCCTCCAAAATCACATGAGCGTTGCTGCCTCCTTGCCCGAATGAACTGACGCCTGCCCGCAGCGGAAACATGTCTTCGTTTTGCAAATCGAGCAGCTGTGTATTGAGGTAAAACGGGGAATTTTCGAAATCGATCTGCCCATTGACCTCTTCGCAATTGATCGTCGGCGGGATCATCCGGTTTTTGAGCGCGAGCGATGTTTTCATCAGTCCGGCAATCCCTGCCGCCGCTTCCAGATGCCCGATATTCGTTTTGACGGAGCCGAGCCCGCAGTAATTTTTCTTGTCCGTGTCGAAGGCCAGTTTGAGCCCTTCCACTTCAACAGGATCGCCCAATGCCGTTCCCGTTCCATGCGCTTCGACATAGTGAATCTGCGCCGCTTCGATCCCGGACCGTTCGATCGCTTTTTGAATCACGGCCGCTTGTCCTTCCGCACTTGGAGCCGAATAGCCCACTTTGCGGTTTCCGTCATTATTGACAGCCGTGGACTTCAAAACAGAGTAAATATGATCTCCATCTGCCAGCGCATCTTTGAGACGTTTTAAGACGACTAGCCCAACCCCGTTTCCGGTGACAGTCCCGGTCGCTTTCTTGTCAAAGGCGCGGCAATGTCCGTCTTTGGATAAAACCATCCCCTCCTGATGGACATATCCGGCTTCATCCAGCAAAGTAACCGCAGCCGCCCCTGCAACGGCGATGTCGCAGTCTCCAAAAAGCAAGTCCTTGTAAGCCCGATCAACTGCCACGAGCGAAGTCGAGCAGGCTGCCTGGACAGTGATCGCTGGCCCGCGCAAATTCATCCGGTAAGCAATCAGCGTCGCGAACGAATTGCTGTTGACGTGATAAATTTGGTATTGCTCAGAAGCGTAAAGCGATGGAGAGAACGTCTCCGGCACCCAGTAAATATTGTAGGCAGAGCCGACGTACAAACCGATAGAGCCTGGATACGCTTCCGGCTCGTACCCCGCATCCTCCAGGGCATGCCACGCGCACTCATGCAGCAAGCGAATTTGCGGGTCCATCCACTCGGCTTCCGCTACGGTATAGCCAAAAAATTCGGCGTCAAAGCAATCGATATCGTCGAGCTTTCCTTTCGCCTTGACATAATGCGGATTGTTCCACAGTTCGCGATCGATGCCGAGCGCTTCCATTTCTTCATCGCTGTAAAACTTGATTGCCTCGTTGCCGCTGACGAGATTGCGCCAAAACTGCTCCTTGTCAGCCGCTCCCGGAAATCGGCCTGCCATTCCGATGATCGCAACATCGGTGTCTTGAATATCCACAGTGCGGGGCTTGGCCGCTTTGGGCTTTTCGGCTGAAGGCTTGGCCGTCCGGCTCTCCCCTGTTGCTTTTGCGTGGAAGTAGTTTGCCAATTCATGAATCGTCGGATAGGTGAAAATGGTCTGCACCGGAACGTCCGTGTTCATTTCCGCTTTCAACTCATTGCACAAGCGGATGACGTTGATCGAGTCGCCGCCGACATCAAAAAACCGATCGTGTATGCCCACCCGCTCGATTTCCAGCACGTTTTTCCACGTCTCAGCAATCTTCGCTTCCAGCTTGCTTTTCGGCTCGATCGTATGTTCCAACAAATGCAGCGGCTCTTTTTGCATTTGCACCAACGCTTTGCGATCCACTTTCAAATTGCGGGTGTACGGAATTTCCGGTATCCGGTAGCAAGCAGACGGAATGGCGTAATGCGGCAGCCTCGTTTTGAGAAACGCTTTGCAAGCTGTCCAGTTGAAACCGCTGTCGACCACCAAGTAGGCAGCCAGGGCTGACTCGTTCTTTTCTTTTATTTCGATGACGACGACATCTTTGACCGGGGAAAAATCCTTCAAGGCGCTTTCCACCTCGGCCATCTCTATGCGGTGCCCGCGGATTTTGACCTGATGGTCTTTTCTCCCGACAAACTGCAAGGAGCCATCCGGCAGCCAATAGGCGTAGTCGCCCGTACAATATAACCGCTCGCCCGGCTGAAACGGGTTGGCTATGAACTTTTCCGCAGTGAGCAGCGGCTGGTTCAAGTACCCCTTCCCCAGACCTTTCCCGAAGATGCACACTTCTCCCGGATAGCCAAGCGGGCGCAGCGTTCTCTCATTCGACAAAAGATAGATGCCTACATTGGCAATCGGCTTGCCGACAGAAATCGTTTCTTCAAGCCGCTGGATCGTAGACCATACTGTCGTTTCCGTCGGGCCGTACACATTGTAGATAGACTGCTTTGTGATCGCGCGCAACGATTTGTACAAATCTTCCGATAACGTTTCTCCGCCGATCAAAATCTTTTGCAGCTGCTGCAGACTGCTCGCTCGCGCCGATTGCACAAGCAGCTTCATCCGCGATGGCGTCGCCTGGAGAATCGTCACCGACTCAGCTTCGATCAGCTTCATGATTTCATCCGGGTCCTTGAGCACCGCATCGCTCGCCAGTGTCATTTTCATTCCCCAGCAGAGCGGCGCCAATGACTCCAGGACAAAAATATCAAACGAGTAGGCAGCGAGCGCCAGAACGGTATGTTCGGGTTCAAAACCGATTTCCCGTTCCATTGCGTACAGAAAATTCACGACGTTTTCATGCGAGATCATGACACCCTTGGGCACTCCGGTCGATCCAGAAGTATAGATCACGTATGCCAAATCATCGGAAGTCGCTTGAGGGACTGTTACCGCCACTTCCCGAGCGTATTGCTGCAAGTCGCGCAGACTGTACTCTGCTTCGCTTTCTGCCTGATCCATGCACACAACGGTTTGGAGTAGCGGACACTTGGTTTTAAGCCCAGCCAACACATCCGTGAATTTCTGGACGGACACCACCACATTGGCACTAGCGTCGGAAAGCATCGTCGCGCAGCGTTCCAGCGGCAGCGTCGGCTCCAACGGCAAATAAGCGCCACCGGATTTCAAAATACCGAGCAGCGCGATCACCAGCTCCGGCCGCCTATCCATGAACAAGCCCACGACCTGGTTCGGTTGAACGCCCGCGTCCTGCAACAAATTCGCCAACTGGTTCGCCTGCTCATTCATTTGCCGATACGTAAAAGAACGGCCTTCGTATGTCAGGGCGATGCGCTCAGGCGTTTTGTCCACTTGCTCTTCGAATAGCTGATGGATCGTTTTCCCCGTGGGCAGAGCCACTTTCGTATTGACCCATTCGCCCAGCAGCTTCTGTTTCTCTTCGGGAAACAGAAAATCAACCGTGCGAATCGTTTCCAGTGGCTGCTCCACGAGGTACGTCAAAATCATTTTGTAGCGCGCGCACAGCTCCTGCACGAACGCTTCGCTATAGACGCGGCAGTCGTAGTCGACAACAAGCTCGATCGTCTCCCACAACGTAATAAAGATCGTGAGCGGATAATTGGTTTCTTCTCTATATGAAAAGGAATCGATAACGAAATTCCGATTTTTCGAATGCGGTTGAAGCGGATAATTTTCAATGACGAGCACCGTATCAAACAGCTCTTTTTCAAAAGGCAGTCCACTGTATTTTTTAATATCCCGCAACGGTGTGGAGCCATAATGCTTGCGGGCATTCATGGAAGCAAACACCCGCTCCAAAAATGCCTGGAGGGATTCGTCCGGGTCGATCGCCAATCGCAGCGGCAACGTATTGATAAACAAGCCCACCATCTTGTCTATGCCATCGAGAGACTCCTCCCTCCCCGAAACGGTCGTGCCAAAAACCACGTCTTTGCTGTCTGCATAAAAATAGTGGAGCAACGCCCATGCCCCGTACAGGTAGCAACTGATCGCATGTTTTCCTTGGCGTTTGATTTCAGCATGAAGCGACTGCGGGATGTCCAGCCGGGCCTGTTTTTTCTCCGCGGTGTGCTTGCTTGCACGAGACTGATTGGCTGGGATAATCTCTTGCAACCAGAGCGGATTTACTTCTTGCAGATAAGTTTTCCAGAACGTTTCTTGCTCTGCCTTGTCTTTTTGCTGGACCGACTTGATAAAGTCTTTGAATTTTCGCTTCGCCGCAACGGTCGGCTGGCGCTGCTCCAGCAACTGCTGATACGTCTCCATGAACTCAGCCAAAAGAATGCCCGTGCTCCACCCGTCGAACAAAATATGGTGGTGACTCAGGATCAGCTGATAGTCCTCGTCTCCCAATTTGTACAAACTGACGCGAAACGCACCTTCCCGCAGATCAAACTTGTTTGCCCGATCTTCGTCCAGCAGGTTAGCCACAAACGTGTCGCGGTCCGCGGTCACCTGTGCCGATACATCCACATAGCGCAAAAAGTCCGGCAGCTCTTTGAGGATGATGAGAAGAGGCGTTTTGACCCCTTCCCATCGAAAAACGGCACGCAGCATCTCGTTGACGGAGACGACGTGCCGCCATGCCTGTTGAAATGCAGCGATATGGACAGCCGAGGAAACATGCAAGCTGATTTGCTCAAAATAGAGGGAGCTGTCTGGTTCTTTCAAGTAATGAAACAGCATCCCTTCTTGCATCGGACTGAGAGAAATGATGTCGCTGACTTGATTGGCATCTAATTTTTTCATACTTCCGTAATCCTTTTTGGCTGATAGTAGCGGTTCGCGCCGTGCATGGCGATGATTTGCTGCTGAATTTGCGAAGACCCTTCAATGATCTCCAAAATTTTCGCCTCCCGGAAAAGACGTTCGACTGGATACAGGTTGCAGCAGCCGTTCGCGCCAAGCACCTGAACGGCATCGGAGGCAACCTTGTTGGCTACTACCGAGGAAAAGTATTTCGCCATCGTCGTTTGCACAATCGCGTCCGGATGATTGTCGGCTCGCATGCGAGCGGCTTCCCGGCAGAGCGAGCGAGCAGCATGAACGTTCGTCACGGCATCGCCGATGATGCCTTTGATCAGTTGAAAGTTGAAAATTTTCTGCCCGGACTGGTTTCTTTTGCGCGCATACGTAACCATCACTTCCAGGGCTTCCTGCGCCAGTCCGACGCCCATCCAGGCGACATTAAACCGCCCCTGGTCGAGCGCGAAGTTGGCAATGCCCGTGAAGCCCATTCCTTCCTTGCCGATCAGCTTGTCCGCGTCCACTTCCACATCGTGCAGCTCGATATCGGCAAGCTGGGAAGCTGCGCAGGAAAGCAGCCCTTCGATTTTGCGAATGTGGACACCCTCTTGCTCGCGGTCGACGAGAAAAGCGCTGATCGCGTTCGTCGTCGGATCGGAAGCAATGACGATAAAAAAGTCGGCGATCTCCCCAAACGAAATCCATTTTTTGCGCCCGGTAATCCGATACTTGTCGCCCGCTTTTTCATAGGAAGTTTTCACATCCTTGGCGCCGCTTCCTACTCCCGGTTCGGTTAAAGCAAAAGCCCCGACCTTCTCGCCCCTTGCGATGGGCAGCACGTACTGTGCTTTTTGGTAGTCGCTGCCCCAACGGATGAGCGTTTCGCCTACCAGCCCGGTCGTAACCGTCAGCAGCATCGCGGCAGACAGAGCGCCTTTTCCGATCTCTTCAACCAGGTTCCCGTATTCGAGGGGGTGCAGCTGCAAGCCCCCGTACTGTGCTGGAAAGCTTGCAGCCAAGTAGCGCTTTTCCCCCATTTTTTTGATCAGCTCGCGTGAAAGCGCTTTTTGTTGTTCAAATTCGGCAGCAAACGGTCTGATTTCTTCTTCTGCAAACTGTTTTACTTCTTCCAGAATGCTGTGTGGGCTTGTTATTGTCATATTTATTCAATCCCCATCATTCAAAATGTGCTTCTGTCTACGCTTTGCTTATTTGCATAAAATCGTCAAAAAATCGTAGACATAGCCCTGACTGACTTCTGCGCGAATCGGCTGCAAACCACTGGCTCTGAGCTGCTCCAAAGCGATTTTTTTGGTCAGCAGCTCCCGGTATCCCAGGTTGATTTCTGGGTGAACTTCGTAATAAGCACGCGTCAAAAAGCTATCCATCGGAACGATCAAAATCAAATATCCATCTTCCTTGCAAAACTGTTTGTGGATGGACAAGATTTCGGCCTTCTCTTTAAAATGTTCAATCAAACCAAAACTGCAAACAAGATCAAACGTTTCTGTCAGCTTCAGCGTGAACAAGTCTTCGAGCAAGTACGTAATGCGATCCGCATGGTTATGCGCGACTTGGTTATAGGCGTCGAAGGAGGTTTGGCAATTATCGACCAAAACCCCGCTTCCTTGGTACATCGTCAGCAAAAGCCGCGTCAAAAATCCGGTGCCTGCGCCAAGCTCCAGCACTCTCGGCTCGGGCTTGACCGGAACGTCTCGCAACAGCTTTCGAAGCACGTCGCCAAGCACCAAGCCGAGCAAGTGAGCATTTTCGCGCAAAAGTTCCCGGACGTTTTGAAAATATAGGTTTGCATCGACACCGGGTGTCTCTCCGCTGTTAAGCGTGGTAAAATACTCCGTCCAATTGAAATCAGCACTTGTATTTTTCGTCGTGTAAATCATCTGCTTCACTTATTTGTACACCGATTTGGACTGGATAAAATTCACGATGTTGTTGATCGTATTGAAGTTGGAAATTTCCATTTCGTCGCTTTCAATCGTCAGCTGAAATTCGCTTTCGATAAACGTGACCAGCTTCATCGCGAACAAGGAGTTGACGAAGCCCAGTTCAAAAATATTGTCGTCATCGCTAAATTCCACTTCATCGTCGAATACAACCAGATTGGCCAGAATAAAGTTGCGAATTTGTTCTTGAAGTTGCATGTGTAAACTCTCCTTTTTTTGATTGAATAGTCATTCCTACGAAACGAGCACATCGATATAAGGCGGGAATTTTTGAATCTGGGTCAAATCGTTTTCCAAGATGACAAAGCCATCTTCTTCTTTGGAAACTTCCTTAAAGTTGGAAAAACGATAGGAAACGTACATCATTTTGTTTCTTTCCGTATTTTTAAAGTCGGCCAGCAATCGTTTGCCGGCTTGCTTGGCCTGCTGCATGATGTGTGCCAGCAATACGGTGCCAACGCCTCTGGAAATCACCCGGCAAGACATGATGAGCAATTTGATATGCCAGTGCGTCTCGTTCATTTCGACCAGGGCGATTCCGATTTTTCCGTACGAGCCATACTTATCGGTCAGCTCGCACACGAACAGCTTGTGGTCGGGCGAATGGCGGAAATAATTCAGCTCGTCGTAGCTGTATATCCGCCCCGTCGAGTTCAGCTGATTCGTGCGGACCGTAAGCTCCTCCGCGCGTTTCAGGCAATCTTCCTGCGCCTCGCTGATTATGAACTTCATGTCCAACGTTTTCAAAAACTCTTCGCTCGTGCCTGTGAAAGACTCTTCCTCCTGCTGACGCTCCATGTCTTGCAAATACATTAACCGCCGTTTTTTCGAGTCCTCCGTAATAAAAGCCGGAATCAGCGAAGGATGTGTCAGCAGCTCGGTATAGCGCTCGGCGTGCAGGCAGTTGATCGAATCGTGCACGCTTTTCACTTCGTCCAGTTCAAAAGGCTGGTCATCGACGAACAACAGCGTGTCCATCCCGATGTTGATCGCCTGCTGGATCGCCCCGATGGATTTGGACTTCGGCTCCCAATGAATTTGCGGGTACAAAAAATAGTGGTCAATCTCAAACTCTTTCAGCTTGCGCATCGCGTCAGCGTAATTGTTTTTGCTTGCCACCGACTGCAAAATGCCGCGCTGATCGAGTTGTTCCATGATTTCCTTGATTTGCGGATAGAGGGCAACATCGTCTCCTTCCGACAAAACGCCCTTCCAGACCGTGTTGTCCAAATCCCAGACGACACATTTAATCCCGTTTTTCAGCTCCATTTGCATGTTCCTTTACATGAAATTTTGATCGGCTTCGTCCGGCACACGGCTTATCTGGCACTGTGCGCCAATGGAGACGCCGCCGTATAATCGAAAAACCCTTTCCCGCTTTTCTTGCCAAGCAGTCCGGCGTCGACCATTTTGACCAGCAGCGGGCACGGGCGATACTTAGGATCGTTGAAGCTCTCGTACAGCACTTCAATCGAGTGCAAAATCGTATCGAGCCCGATCAAGTCCGCGGTTGCCAACGGACCCATTTTATGGCTGAACCCCAAGCGGAATATTTTGTCGAGGTCCTGCGGCGTCGCCACCTGATCGTGAATCGCCCAAATACATTCATTAATCATCAGCATCAGCACGCGGTTTGTGACAAAGCCGGGCGAGTCGTTGACCAGTACAGGCTTTTTGTCGACCGACTTCAGGAAGCTTTTGATTTTCTCGATCGTTTGCTCGGACGTGTAGTAGCCACGGATGATCTCCACCATCTGCTTGAGCGGCACCGGATTCATGAAGTGCATCCCGATGACATTTTCCGGCTTGGGCAGCAGCGAGCCGACCTTCGTAATGGAGATGCAGCTTGTATTGACGCCATAAATCGTGTCTTCCGGGCAGTATTGTTTCAGCTCAAGGTAGACCTGCTTCTTGGCCTCCCAATTTTCGGTGATGTTTTCAATTACGAACGGCACGGCAGAAAAATCATCGTAAGTCGTGGTGAACAATACGTTGGCGAGCACCTGCTCTATGTCTTTTACCGGAATCTCTTTTTTCATCAGCTTGACCAGCTTGAAGTCTTCGCGCATCTTCTGCTTCGCTTTTTCCAAAATGTCGGGATGCAAATCTTTCAAAATGACGCGATATCCGTGACTAGCCAGGTCCAAAGCCAAATCCGAGCCCATTATCCCGGCTCCGACAATCCCAATCGATTCGAATGTTTTCATTTTCAGCAATCATCCTTTTCTCATAGTAGACAGCGTAACGAACTCATCCTATCCTGTGGCTTCTCTCATTTTGCGCTCTACCGCCTCCCCTCCTCTCCCGCATTACCCAGAGATTCTCATGCATGCTGTTTCACATGTTCATGAGCGATCTGCCCGACTTCCATTTTCAAAAGCTGATCGGCTACATGGAAATACCTGTCGTCATGCGTAATCGCAATGACGCACTTGCCTTTTTGCTTCATCTCAGGCAGAAGTGTGTTGTAAAAATATTCTCTAAACTCAGGGTCCTGATCGGCAGCCCATTCGTCAAAGAAATAGACCGGTCGATCCTCCATGCAACTGACTAACAAGGCCAACCGTTTTCTTTGGCCCGTAGACAGATTGACCGTGCTGAAGCCGCCATTCTGGATGTGCAGCTTATGGTCGATGCCGAGTTTCAGCAAATATTCTTGAATTTCTTGTTCTTTTTGATTGACGTTGATGCCGTACAACTTCTCGAACAAGTGAAAATCGCTGAAAATGGCAGCAAAATGTTGCCCCAACTCTTCCTGGCGCTGACCATTCACCAACAGTTCACCCCGGTCGGGCTTGTACAATCCCACCAACAGCTTGCCTAATGTCGATTTCCCGCTCCCGTTCCCGCCCGTAATGAAAGTGACCTGACCAGAATGGAAGCTCAGGTTGACCGGACCGACAGTAAACTGCTCGCCCTCGGCGTTTTTATAATGATATTCAACAGCTCTGGCCTCCAAATGAATGTCTTCGCCAGATGGAAGTGCCTCTATCTTTTGCCCCTCCTGTTTGTCCTCACCGACTTCCAGCTGTCTCGATAGTTCATTCAACCGATTCCAGCTAATCCGGACGCGAATAAAATTCGGAATCGCATCCAAAACGCCGTGCACAGGGCCTGTCATATACAGAAACACAAAAATGTAGGCTCGCAAGGAACTGCTGGCAATATCCGTAAAGACGACAGGGAAAATGAACGCAACGACCCCGATCACGAAGGTGAACAGCAGCTCGCCCATCACAAACACGTTGGCGAAACTTAAATCCCCCTGAATCCGCTTGATCCGGTACGTATCGCAGCTTTGTTGCAACTCCTGCTGGAATTGCCCTTTCTTTCCTTTGTGGATGCTCAGTTCCTTGAAACCGCCAATCATGTGATTGATGAACTTGAAAAAGGCATTTTGTATGTCCCTCGTCTCTTCCCACACGCGATTGGCATACCGACCTGCGAGAAAATAAAGCCCGGCGGCGACCAAAATCACGACAATGGAAATGAGCAGGCCATACAGATTGACCATGCCTAAATAAATGAAGCAACACAGCAAAGTAACCAGACTGGTGACCCCGAAAATCAAGATGTTGGACACGCCGCTGATCGTTTCCGTATCGTTGTTCAACACGGAGTAGATGCGCTCTTTTTCGATGGCTTCAATGTTTTGGTACGGAGAGTTGAGAATTTTGTCGATCAACTCTGTTCTTTTTTGGAACACCATCTCGTTTGTGATCGTAATCAGTTTGGCCCTGACCAACCTTTGTCCGCACACGTAGATGAGGATGCCCATGATAAAAAAGGAAAACAAGCCGCCCTGAAAACGGTCAGTATGGTTGAGCGCCTCGTTGATGATAAAAATAATCAGCGCATTGCCCAATCCACTGACGGTACTGAGGACGATGATCGGAAAAAAGGTCCGGTCATTCGCTTTTGGAAACACAACCGTCATCCAGTAATAGACGGAAAACAGCACAATCCCGACAAACAAGCTAAGGATGGCGACCACAAAGCTTGCAGGCGCCCAGACGTCGACGAAGCTCCAGGACAGCCCGTCAAACAAGACGGAAGGAATTTGCCAAAAACAGTATCCGCACAGCCCTAAACAGACGAGCAGCACGGCAAAGCGATACGCGTTTTTCACAAACCCTGCGGATGGACGCCGCTGTTTTCGGGCGATTTCGCCGAGCGCCTTGGCGGCAAACCAGGCGGTAACCGCAATCAACGGGATCGCGATGCACAAAATGACAACCGCCACCTTGTCGACACTGCTGTAAAGGTCGGAAACGTTTTCCGGCGGTTGCTTGCCTTGCAAAATTTCCATGATTCCCTGACCCATCGCCTGTGTGTGAGCCGAGTTGATATTGGTTAATACCGCTACTCCCAGCTGCTCGCCCGGGCGAATGACGACCGAGGAAGAGTAATTCGGGTTGCTTCCGCCGTGGGACAGCTCGCCGCTGCCTTTTTGGTAGACGAACCAGCCCGCAGCATACGAGGAGCCGTCGCCGCCCGGAAAAACAGAGCGATCCGGCTGATGGGACCTTCTAATCAGCTCGCTGCTCACCTGTTCGTTTGCTCCCGAGCCGAGCTGCTTTTTCAGCCAAATCGCCATATCCTCGCTATTGGAAATGATGTATCCGGCTGGCGTATTGCCCCGATACACAGGAGCCTCGTATTCTCGCGCTCCCAAAAAGCCGATTTTATAGCCTTTGGCCATTTCATGCTGCTCGGCTTCCTGACGGAACAGGTAGGAATGCTGCATGCCGAGCGGCGTCAGCACGTTGTCTTTTGCCACCTGTTCAAAAGACTTCCCCGTCACTTTTTCTACGACCAATCCGAGGACATCGTAGTTGATCGACGCATACAGGAAGCGTTCTCCCGGAGAAAAATCGAGCGTCTGTCCTGCGGCTGCCCTGACTGTCCGCTCCAGCGCGTCTGCCTCTTCGCCTGCCGGAATCTCGCCAATCGAGCGGAACGGGATTCCGCTAGTATGGTGGAGCAATTGTTCCAGCGTAATAGGCGGCGTATTTCCTCTGGCATCCTTCATCTGAAACCACGGGAGATATTTTTGCACCGGGTCTTGTAAGCTGAGCAGTCCTTGTTCTTCCAGCGCCAGTATGATCAGGCCAGTAAACGCTTTGCTCGTAGAACCAAGCTCAAACAGCGTTTGTGTCGTCACCGGGCGTTGCGCGGCCACGTCCGCATAGCCAAACCCGCGGTTGTAGATCGTCTCTTCGCCTTTGACAATGACGACAGATGCCCCCGGTATTTTGCCGTCCTGCATTTTTTCCTCGATCCAAGCTTCGATGGCTGCGATTTTTTGTTCGTCCAGACTGGTTGTTGCCGCTGTTTCCGCCTGTAATTTCCAGGGAAAAGTCATGGTGAGCAAAAGCAGGACAAGCCATGCCGCGATTCCTTTTCTCATACACTTAACCTCTCATCCCGAATTTTCCGCCGTCAAATGAACAAATTGTCCAACTCTTCTTGCGTAAGCTCTACCGTGTCAAAATCAGAAGGGGTAAACTCCTTCGCTCCGTGCTGGCTGCCATGCAGAATGATCTCGCCCAGATGGCGCTGGAAGTTGCCCAAAAAGCGCTGCATGCTGCTTTCCGTAAACTTGTTCCGGCTAAAGGCAAGCCGTATTTGCAACTGACCATCCAGAACAAAGCAGTTCACATCGATCAGGCAAGTGAGCGGGTTGTCCGGGCTGGTGTTTTGCTGGAAAGCGCCGCCGAGCAGTTTCACGTAGCCGCCGTCAAACGTTTGGGCAAACTCGCCCAAGTAATTAAACCTGACCGTCTGGGGGGCGTAGTCCGGGACAGTCTTTGCCAAATAGCGCAAAATGCCGTAACCAACTCCGTTGTTTGGTACGTTTCTTCGCGTCTCCTTGACATGCTTGATCTGCTCGGACAAAGCTCCGTCTGTGAGCGAGAGGCCAAACGGGTAGAGACTCGTGAACCATCCGACCGTTCTGCCGATATCCAGCTTTTCCGCAAGCTGTTCTCGCCCATGCCCCTCCGTCTCGATTACGATATCCGTCTGTCCTGTATGTTCGCGGATCGCGATGAATAAAGCCGTCAACAGCAGATCGACAGGCTCCGTATTGTAGGAAGCATTGGCTTCGGTCAAAAGTGCCAGTGTTTCCTGCTTGCTCAGCTCGGCAGAAAGGGTGCAGCTGGCAGCCAAACGGTCTGCGCCGTAATCATGGTCAGTCGGAAACGGCACAAACTTTTGCAAGACCGCTTCCCAGTACGCTTTTTCTTTTTCTGCCCCCGCCTCTCTCTCGCTGCGCCAGTAGCCAGCCAAAGACTCTGCCCATTTTTGATAGGAATGCGTCTTCAAAGGAAGTTCCACCGCTTGTCCGAGACAAATTTGCTTGAGCAGCGCGTTCAAATCTTCTAGGATGATTCGCCAGGAGACGCCATCTACTAGCAGATGATGGGCAGACAGCAGCAAATGGCGCGTGCTTCCGAGATGAATCAGGCAAGCTTTCAGCAAAAGGTCGCGGGACAAGTCTGTGCGCTCCGCCAGTTCATGCGCCACCTGCTCTAGCCTGTCATAGCGCTCGGAATGAGCAATGTCCGTAAACTCGCGCTGTTCGATTGGATACGGGGCCAGCAAGTGGTCATTGTTGTAGAACAAATCGCCGTGAGCAGCTCTGACGTTCATGCGCAAGCTGTCGTGGTGCTCCACAAGCTTGAACAGCGCTCGTTCCAGCATTTCTACCGTAACGGCCGGGCTGATTTCCACGAAAACAGTCTGATGATAATGCTGCGGGCTGGGGAATGACCGGGCAAAAAACCAGGCAACGATCGGCGTAGGCAAAATGCTGCCCTCCGCCAGCCCTTGCTCGACAACAGTCAGCTGAACTTCTTCGACAAGCATGGCCATCTCCTCCATGATGGGGGTGGACAGCATCTCCTTGACCTTGATCTGGTAGCCTTTTCCACTCAGCCTGGAAGCGATCTGAATAGCTTTGATCGAGTCTCCGCCCATATGGTAAAAGTTGTGCTTGCGACCGATCTGCCAGACGCCAAGAACTTCTTCCACCGTCTGAATGAACTGCTTTTCTTTTTCGCTCGAATAAGCGTCATATTCGATGTGTTCCGTGCTTGGCAACTCGATCTCAGCCAAGGAGCGCGTGTCGACCTTGCCGTTGGCTGTGAGCGGGATTTCTTTTACCTCGATGAAATGATGCGGGACAAGGTAATCCGGCAGTTGCCGTGCCAAATGCTGTTTCAGCTCAAAACTGGCGATCTCGCCCGCCGCGACGTAATAGGCGCACAGCATCACGGTTTGCTGCTTGTCTTCCCTGTCGAGGACAACCGCCTTTTTTACAAGCGGGTGCTGGAGCAACTGGTTTTCGATTTCGCCCAATTCAACCCGGTAGCCTCTGATCTTGACTTGCTGGTCGCCCCTGCCCAAATACTCCAGCTTGCCATCCGGCAAAAACCTGCCAAGGTCTCCCGTCTTGTACATCCGCTCCCCAGGAACGAACGGGTCGTCGATAAATTTCTCTCTGGTCAGCTCCTCATTGCGGAAGTACCCTCTCGCCACTCCGTCGCCCGCAATATACATTTCCCCGACAGCGTAGGTCGGGACAGGAGCCAACTGTTTGTCCAGTACGTATATGCGGACATTGTCGGCCGGCTTCCCGATGGGCACAGCGGCTCTTGTGTCCGTCACGGGATCAAAAGCGTGAATCATGCACCCGACCACCGTCTCGGTTGGGCCGTACTCGTTGAGAATCTCGATGTTTCCTCCGAAGCTGTCGCAGACGCTTTTGGCAAGGCTGACCTTCAGATTTTCACCGCCCACGATGAACCTTTTCACCGAACAATTCCGATTGTCACGATCTGTTAACAAAGATAAATGCGAAGGCGTAAGCTTGACGATCGTCGCTTTGTTCTCACGCAAAATGCGGAACAGCACATACTCGTCTTCTGTGTGGCTGTAGACCATGATCGTGCCGCCGCTAATCAGCGGAGTAAACACGGAGGTAATCGTCAGGTCGAACGCCAAAGACGAATAGAGCGGGAACACCTCGTCATCCTGCTTGACATACATCTTTTTCGCCCAGCAAATGTAATTGACCAGCCCGCGGTGTTCCACCATCGTGCCCTTCGGCCTGCCCGTAGAACCGGATGTATAAATCATGTACACCAGATCGGCAGGCCCGCTTTCAGCCTGCAAGTTAGTGGATGCATACGCTGTGCAGTCGACGTCCGGCAGGCGGATGATCTGTCCAGTGAAGCCCCACTCGTCCGCCGGGTCCACATTCGTCAGCAAAAGCTGGGTGCCGGAGTTTTGCAGCAAATAGCGAGTTCGCTCGGCTGGATTGTCAGGATCGATCGGCATGAAGGCGCCGCCCGCTTTTCCGACGGCAATCAGCCCGATCACGGTTTCCAAAGAGTGCGTGGTCAACAAGCCTACGATCGTTTCTCGCCCAACCTCTTGTTCTTTTAAATATCTGGCAAGCTGGTTGGCTTTCTCGTTCAATTGCTGGTAGGTCAAAAACTTTTCGCCATATTGGACGGCGAGCTTGTCCGGCGTTTTTGCTGCCTGCGCTTCAAAAAGCTGATAGATCGTTTGGTCGCGCGGATAAAAGGCATCTGTCCCGTTATACTCCACTACCAGTTTTTGCTGCTCTTCCTCGGAGAAAAGCGTAAGCTGCTTGATCGGCTCGTCGGGCCGGGCCACGATTTTCCGGGTCAAAGCGGTCAGACGAGCAAACAAATCCTCGATCTGCTCTTCCGCGTAGTCGCTCGTTTTGTAGTCAAAACTGATGCTGATGCGACCGGAGTCCGACCATTCCTTGATGACGAGCTGCATCGAATAAATTTGGTGCCCGCTGTAAAACTCGACATTCTCGACCGCGCAGCCGTCCCAAACCGTCTGGAGCGCTGTGTTGTAGTAATTGATACACACATCAAACAGCTGATGGTAGCCTCTTTTTTTCAGCTCCACGTCCTGAATCAGCAAGTCATACGGATAGCGCTGATGGAAAAAGCAATCCAAAAGCTCCCTGTTGACCCGAGCCACCATGTCCGCGACAGAACAGCGATCGTCGATGGTAAAACGAAACGGCATCGTGCTGGTAAACATGCCAAACATGCTCTTTTGCTGCTTCCCGGATCGATTGAGCACCGGCGTGCCAATCACGAGATCCTCGCGCCCGGTAAACTTGTGTACATACAGCAAGTACAGCGCCACAAAAATGGTATTCAGCGACCAGTTGTTTGCTTTTGCCCACTCTTTTACTTGATTGGAAAGCTCGGCACTCCATTCATGCGTGATGCGGTTTCCCGGCAACGTGTCTGAGCTTTTTTCCACATACGCGTCAGGAAGATCGCGGAATTTCTCGTTCCAAAACGTCCGGTTTTTCCAGAAGCGCTCCGACGCAAGATAGTCCCGCTCGTGGTCGATGTAAGCCAGGTAGCTCGGAGCAGACTGATGGTCAGAGACTTCCTCTCCGCGCACAAGCTTGCCGTAATGTTCCCGAATATGCTCGGTCATAATGTTGATCGACCAGCCATCGGCGATCATGTGATGCAACTTGACCAGGTAGCCATGTTCCTCGTCCGAGATGCGAAACAAGGCAAAATAAAAAAGCCTCTCGTTTTCGATGACGAACGGCTTTCTCGCTTCCGCTTGCACCCAATCGGCAAAATCTTTTCGCGGCTCTTTGCCTGTTGAGAAATCGATATAGTCCAGTGGGAACGGGGCAAACGGACTCACGTATTGCAGCGGCTCGCCGCTGCGGTTCAAAACTCGCAGCCGCAAAGCTTCATGTTTTTCCATAAGCAGATGAATCGCTTTTTCAAGCGCGGGCATCTGTACAGTGCCTTTTATCATTACGGTTCCGCCAATGTTGTGCAAAGGAGTGTCGGGATAAATCTGCTCGATTGACCAGATTCTTTTTTGCGGATGAGTCAGTGGATAGTACGTGATTTGCTCCATGTCTAGCGATTCCTCCATCATCTTTGAAACTTCTTTCGCTTTTGAATGGCAAACATACCAAAAACGGCAATGCTTCGCCCTTTCATGTATCGATCTGCCGATACACTCCACTGCGCTGCATTGCCGTATGACCCCTTCATTCCTCTAAAGTGCCTAAGCTTCAATAGATTCACTCAGGTTGCTGTGCTATTAGATTCAAACGGGGCTTTTTCGAACGAATACTTCCCTGACTTCTCATGATCGCATGTTTGCTAACGTCCGTAATTCCTTTAGAAAAATTTTAATCCATCCGCCAGTCAATTTCAATCTTTTTCCACTTTTTTATAGAAATGACAAACTTGTGACGAGAAAATGTCGTGGCAATCTCTCAGGCGTCCATTGCGATACAAGCTCTGGTCGTCTGCGAGTTCCTTCCAACCGCTACCGACCTCTCCACTGCAAAATCTCATCCACCGCTTGCCGATAACCGCCTGCTCGTTGAAACGATTCGCTGACCGTTGCAGCAGCTTTGCGGAAGGACGGCTGCTCCAGCACCTGCTCGGCGGCTTCGCGCAGTTCGCTTGCGGTCAAGTTTTGCATGTCCAAAGCAAGTCCTGCCCCCAGCTTGGCAACTTGTCCGGCAATGACGGGCTGATCCGCGCCTTGCGGGAGAACAACGAGCGGCACCCCGTAGTAAAGCCCCTCGCTCGCACTGTTCATCCCGCCATGCGTAATAAACAGTTTGGCATGCTGGAGCACATCGAGCTGGGGAACATAGCTTTTCACCAAGAAGTTTTCAGGGATGTCTCCCAGATCAGCAAGCTGGACTTTGTTCCCGATGGACATGACAACAGTATGCTCTGTATTGCCGAATGCCTGAAAGCAAAGCTGATAAAAGTCAATCGAATGATTCACGATGGTGCCCAATGAGATGTAAATCGGACGCTTCTCTTTGATTTGCGCTAGATTGAAGCGATCTTGCGAGTAGCGCGGAGCGATCGATGGGCCGACAAATTTGTATGTATGGTCGAACGCTTCTGCAAAAGGTTGAAACTCCCTTGATGTGTAAACAATGCTCAATGGTGCCGGATTGCAAAACACTTCGTAAGGCGAATGAATCTGTACCCCGTACTTTTCCTGCACGCTGGCTGTCAGGCGTTGAAATTCAGCTTCGCTCGCTTTCCTCAACTCTAGAGGCATTTCGCGCGAAAGCTGCTCCAGCGTCTCCTCGAAAGAAGCTTTCGTCTGGGCAAAAGAAGTACAAGAGCTAATCGCCGGAAGCTGGAGCATCTCGGCAAGCAATCGGCCGCAGCCAAACATGGAGTCGTGAATGATATAATCAAACTGCTCGCCTTTTATCTGCTCCAAAACGCTCGGGATGACGATATCCGCTGTGTGCAAAAGTCCGTTGACTCTCTGCAGCAAGTAATTTCTGCCCCCTGAGATGAACGCCTGGATGAATTTTTGTCCGTCAAAAGTTCGTACCGTAGCGCCCGCCTGCTCCAAGCGCTCCCGATAAGCTTCAATCGCAACGTACGCGACCTCTTCCCCGCGCGAAACAAGCTCTTGGACCACGCCGACTGTCGGGTTGACATGTCCTTCCGAGCCGCCGTTAACGAATAAGACACGAGCCATATGTACCAGTCCTCTCCACCAACAATTATGTTTATCATAGCGTCCCGTCAAGCGTAATGCCAGTGAAGCGCCTTTTTGCGAAAATGCTTGCATGACCGAAATATGATATATTATTATAAGACGATTTAAAATTTTTTGATCGGAGACAAAAGCGATGAAATTAAATAACGCGAGTCACAAGCCGCTCTACCTCCAACTCAAGGAAGTCATCAAAGAAGATATCAATCGTGGTGTATACAAGTCAGGTCAGCAACTCCCGCCGGAAGGAGAACTGTGCGAAATGTACGGGGTGAGCCGGATTACGACCCGCCGAGCCATCACGGAGCTGGTCGAGGCTGGCATTTTGCAGCGCCAGCAAGGAAAAGGCACGTTCGTCACGGCTACCAAATTGAAGCGTGAGCTGATCGCAGTCAACGGCTTTTCCGAGTTTCTCACCCAGACCGGGCAGTTGCCGCAGCCGCAAATTATTTCAACCGCGCTGATCGAGGCGGACGAAGCGATCGCGTCCCCTTTGCAAATAGCCGTCGGGACGCCGATCCTGCAATTGAAGCGGCTGCACTACGTCAACGACGCCCCGCTTGTTTGGGAAACCGTCTACTATCCGCTGACGCGCTTCCCCCAACTGGAAAAGTATATTGCCGAGTCGATTTCGACGTATCAGGTGCTGAAAAAATACTACCAGGTCGAGCCTGCCTCCAACCTGAAAACGCTGAATGTGATCATGGCAACCCAGGAAGAAGCCGAACTGCTGCGCTGTTCCATCGGCACGCCGCTCTACCAGATCGACAAGGTAGCTTACGATAACACAGGCAGTCCCTTCCACTCTTCCAGCTCGCTGATCCCGACCGATCGCGTCACGTTTACCATCAATACCGGGCAAAACCGCAGCCAATGACACTGGACGAAGCATCCAGTGTTTTTGTTGTGGACGGCTTCTTGGTAAATTTTTCGAAAAATCAGTTGATTGTCCGTTTATAAGATGTTATATATTGTTATATAACCAATCCATTCATTTCAAGGAGGTCTTCTCATGTTACATCCTTACGTTCAGCAAGCTTTGGATGCAATCAGCTCCCGTCCGATCGAAAACGTCTTTCTCGTCGCTTGCGGCGGATCATCGGCCTTGATGTATCCAAGCAAATACTGGCTCGACCGCGAAGCGAAAACGATCTACTCGGACTTGTACAGCTCCAATGAATTTATTCACCGCAACCCCGCCACGCTCGGCGCGAAGTCGCTCGTCATCTTGTGCTCCCACTCCGGCAATACGCCTGAGACGGCCGAAGCAGCCAAATTTGCCCGCAGCAAAGGCGCCCTCACCGTTTCCTTGACCCACGAACCGTCCTCCCCATTGGCCGAAGCGTCGGAGCACGTCATCACGTACAGCTATGGCCCGGACGCGCCCGCTTTTGAAACCAACTACTCGATCATGTATCAACTCGTGACAGGACTGCTCTACGTCAAAGAAGAAAACGCCAAATTCCACCGCTTCATCCAGTCCCTGCAAAGCTTGCAAACCGTGTATGATCGGGCGAAAAGTCAGTTTATGGACCAGGCAAAAGCGTTCGGGGAAGCCAACAAGGACGAAAACATCATCTACACCATCGCCAGCGGAGCCAATTTCGGCGTAGCCTACTCCTTCGCGATCTGCATCCTGATGGAAATGCAGTGGATTCACTCGCATGCGATCCACGCCGGAGAATATTTCCATGGTCCGTTCGAAATTCTCGACAAAAACGTGCCCGTCATTCAACTGCTTGGGCTGGACGAGACTCGCCCGCTGGAAGAGCGCGTGCAGACGTTCAATCAGCAGTACGGCGAAAAGCTGATCACGCTGGATGCCAAAGAGTTCGACCTGTCCGAAATCGCCGACGATCTGCGCGGCTATATCGCTCCGCTCGTATTGAATTACGTTTTGCGCCAGTTTGCCAATGAACTCGCAGATGCCCGCAACCACCCGCTTTCGACCAGACGTTACATGTGGAAAGTCGCTTACTAAGACGCGGAGAACATTTGTTGTTTGACAATTCTTAATTTTATATCATAATATAATGTCATAATATGATATAAAATTTTCCTGCACGATTCCTACAAGATAAAAGGGGGCAATGTCTTGAAAAGGATACTTCGGTTCGCCACTGGTCTTTTGCTTATTTTCTCGCTCGCAACTGGCTGCTCGACTGCTGATACGCCCAAGCAAGCTTCTGCAGACCCTGGCGGAAATCAAGTCTCCCCCGCTGCGGATCAGCAGGTCACCTTGCGTTTTTTCCACCGCTGGCCCAGAGACCCTGACAAAACCTACTTCGAACAAGTCGTCAAAGCGTTTGAACAGGAAAATCCGAACATCAAGATTGAAACAGAGGCGGTGCTAAACGACGCCTACAAGGAAAAAATCAGCGTCCTGCTCGGCACGGACAATCCCCCTGACATTTACTTTTCGTGGAGCGGCGAATACGCCTACAAGTTTGTGCGAGGCGGCAAAGCGCTCGATTTGACCAGCTACGCCCAGGAAGACAAAGCCTGGCATGATCAGCTGATGGAATCCCAGCTCGTGCCGTTTACGCTGGACAACAAGCTGTACGGCGTGCCACTCACGATCGACGGCAAAACGTTTTTCTACAACAAAGACATTTTCGCCAAGCTGAATCTCGCCGTCCCAACCACCTGGTCAGAGTTCCTCTCCACCCTGCAAACGCTAAAGGACAACGGCTATACTCCGATCACCTTCGGCAACAAGGCGCCATGGGCATCTTCCCACTACATCGGCACGCTGAACCAGCGCATGGTCGATGAAAGCACGCGGGAAAAAGACTACAACCGCGCCACCGGAACATTTGAAGACCCAGGCTATGTAGAAGCGCTGAAAAAAATGCAGGAGCTAATCCCCTATTTCAACAAAGATGTCAATGGCCTGGATCATGAGTTTGCCAGACAACTGTTCATCGACCAGAAAGCGGCGATTTTTTACGCCGAGACCGCAGAAGTGCGGCTGGTAGAACCGAAGACGAAGTTTCCATGGGGATTCCTCGACTTCCCAGCGATCGAAGGCGGCAAAGGCAATCCGAAATTTTTGACAGGCGCTCCCGAGGGCTTCATGATTTCGGCCACCACGAAGCATCCAAAAGAAGCCGTGAAGTTCCTGCAATTTTTGACCTCGAAAGCGCAAGCCGAAAAATTCGTCAAGGATGTCGGCAAGTATAGCGCCGTCAAAGGGGCTGTCAACGCAAATACCGCCACTCCGCTCGGCATCGAGGCTGTAGAGCGCGTGACCGCAGCAGAAGGCTTGGCTTTGTGGCTCGATACCGATCTCGATATCAAAATTGTCGACGCCTATCTCGCAGGCACGCAGCAAATGCTCAACGGGGAAAAATCGCCGGAGGAAATCATGCAAGATGTTCGCAAGGCAGCGCAGCAGGTGCGGGAACAGTCCAAGTAACAAGGTAAGCGCCCAAAAAGCACGGCAGTGGAGTCCCGAGCGGCTCCACTGTCTCTTCATACACTTAGGGGGGAACGATATGCTCCAGCGAAAATATGCGGGTTACTTGTATGTCCTTCCAGGCTTTTTGTTGATCCTCCTTTTTATTTACTTCCCGATTGTCCAAAACATCCAGTTCAGCTTGTTTGAATGGAGCGCTTTCTCCGCGGACAAAACGTTCGTCGGACTGGCCCAATACGCGAAGCTGTTTCACGACCCGATCTTTTACCAGGCGCTTGTGAACAACATCTACTACGCCGTCATTTCTCTCATCTTTCAAGTTTTTGGCGGGCTTGTCCTGGCGGCTGTTCTGGAAGACAAAGTGTTTCGCAAAATCTCCCCGCTCTTTCGCACGATTTACTTCACGCCTGTCATCATCTCGATCACCGTCATCGCTCTGCTGTTTGACTTCATCTACCATCCGCAAGTCGGCTTGCTGAACGGCTTTTTGTCCGCCATCGGACTGGAGAGCTGGACACGGGCGTGGGTTGGAGATTCTGCGACAGCCATCTTTGCGGCGATTGCCGTCTCCCAGTGGCAAAGCATCGGCTACATCATGATGCTGTTCATCGTCGCGATCCAGAAAATCCCGCAAGAGCTGTACGAAGCCGCCGAAATCGACGGCGCAAGCAAAATCCGGATGTTTTTTCACGTCACGGTTCCGCAAGTGCGGGAGATGACGTTTGTTACCTCCACGATTACGCTGGCTGGCGCCTTTACCGTTTTCAATGAAGTCTACATACTCACGGGCGGTGGTCCCGGTCACGCTTCCGAGGTGCTCGGCACCTACTTGTACCAGTCCGCCTTCGTTCACGACCAGATGGGCTACGCGTCGACGATCGCCAACGTCATTTTGGCTATCACGCTGTTGATTTCACTCGTGCAAATGAAGCTATCCAAGACTGGAGAGGAGTAATCGACATGCAGCAAAATATGGAAACGGTTTCACAGCAAAACGCAGCTCCCCTCCTGCCGACAGCGAAGAAACAGCGCAGCAGACGAGGCTTGACATGGGGCAGTTCCAGCCTTTTGGTCATTTTGCTGCTGTACTTCGTCGCCATCGCCTACCCGTTGTTCTGGATGGTGATGAACTCGCTCAAGGAATCTTCCGAGATTTTCAGCGACAGCTGGGCGCTTCCGACACAATGGCTGTTCGAAAATTACGTGACAGCCTGGGAGCAAGGGATTTCCGCCTACTTTTTAAACAGCGTCATCGTCACCAGCCTGACTTGCTTTTTGACCGTGCTGTTAAGCGCTCTCGGGGCGTATGGCCTAACCCGCTTTTCGTTTCGCGGCAAGCGGCTCGTGCTGATTTTGATTCTCGGCGGATTGATGCTCTCTCCGCAAGTCAGCCTGATCCCCCTTTACAAACTGATCCAGAGTCTCGGGCTGTTCAACACGTACTGGGCTTTGATCATCCCGTACGTCGCCTACCGGCTTCCTTTTACCGTGCTGTTGATCCGCGCGCACTTCCTGACGATCCCGAAAGAAATCGAGGAAGCGGCTTACATGGATGGCTGTAGCAGCTTCAGCGTGTTCACCCGCATTTTTTTGCCGCTCAGCACCCCGATCCTGCTGACGTCTGCGCTGTTGACGGCTTACTTTTCCTGGAACGAGTTTTTGTTTTCCATCATCTTCATTGACGATAACAAGCTGAAGACGATCCCTTCCGGCTTGATGGCGTTCCGGGACATGCTGCAAACCGATTGGGGCGTGCTGCTCGCTGGCTTGACCATCTCTGCGCTGCCGATCATCCTGCTCTTTTTGTTCATGCAAAAATACTTCGTCAGGGGCCTGACGAGCGGGGGCATAAAAGGATAAAAGAAGCTAGAAGATGTCTCTAGCTTCTTTTTTTTGACCGATCAACCAACTTTGGGAACGCCGTATCCGAAAGCGCCGTAATGTCCGCACGTCTGGGCCGCCGCTACTGACGCCTGCCTCAGCGCCGCTTGCATGTCGCCGTCTGGATGGTACTTCATTAAAAACATGGCGATAAACGAGTCTCCCGCACCCAACGTGTCTACGACCTCGGTCGGAACAATTTCTTGGCGGTACAGCTTGCCTGCTTCGGAAAAAATCGCTCCTTGCGCGCCGCGCGTCACCCCGACAACTTTTGTTCCCAGACGATGCACTTGCTGGATGAGCTGGTGGCACTCGTCTTCTGTCAGGTCGCTCCCCGAGAAAAAGCCGTAGTCGACATAAGGGCATACCCGTTCCAAATAGGCAGGCGTCCAGCGCGTCGAAAAGTCGAAGGAAATGCGGATCGCTTTGTGCAATTCGGGCAACTCGTGCTCCAGATTGCTGTAAATGCTCGTGTGCAGCAGCTCATGCCTGGCTATGTACGCCTTGTCGTCATCGGTCAGCCTTAGCCCCATGTACGCTTGCACACCGCCTTTGTTGGAACCGACGAACACGCGATCACCGTCGGCGTTGAGGGAAACGATCGCTTCTCCATTCGGGCCGATCGCTTGACGCAAGCGGGAAATATCGATCTTTTCCAAAAGCAGAGTCTGTCTGACATGATCAGCCGCCTGGTCGTTGCCGATGATGCCAATGTACGAGGACACATCTGCCTGATACCGTTTGCCCAGCACCGCTACGTTCAGCGCATTGCCCCCGGGAAAAATTTCGCCGCGGTCTTTGTAGTAATCCACCACATTATCGCCAATCGCAATCAGTTTCATCACGTTTCCCCCTGTGAGTTAATTAGTACGTCTTATAACATTATATAATAAACAGAAAAGGCAGTCTATTTATTCTGCAAAATGACTCCGTGAAACATTCGCGAAAAACCGTCGTCCTACAGGTGAAGCTTTTCAAAAACAGCCGAGGTGATAATCATGAAAGCCACTCGCAAACTGCTCGCCTTTTCTACTTTTGCCTTACTGACACTGTCTATGGCCCAACAAGGCTTTGCCGCCTCCGCTCCGTTTACCGATTTGCAAAATGTAGCGGCTAAAGATAAAATCATGGCGTTGCAACAACAAGGAATTTTACGGGGCGTGGACGATCATCGCTTTATGCCGGATGCGACGATTACGGCTGCCCAAGGCATCCAGTTGATCGTCAGTGCGTTCCGTCTCAACATCGACAACATTCGCTTTATCAAAGAGCCGAAAGCAACCGACTATTTTGCCAAGGCCGATAACGATGCCTGGTACTCCAACGTGTTGATCATCGCCGCAAACAACGGACTCGATCTGCCAGCCGACCTTGAACCGGAGCAGATTTGGACGAAAGAACAGTTTATTCATCAGCTCATGCTGGCGATGGAAACACACTACGATTTGCCGATGATCAAAATCGCTCCCCGCGACTTCGCCGATCTGGAGCAACTGAACCCAAGCTACCAGGGCACGATTCAGCGGGCGCTCGTTCTCGGAATCGCCAAGCTGGATGACGGGCAAAAAATGCACCCGCGCGATGCGATTACGCGCCAAGAAGCAGCGGAAATCATCTACAATGCGCTGGAGTACGTCAAAGCACATCCAGGGCCTGCCGAAAGCACGCCAGCCAAATAAGCCAAGCAAAAGCCGCTCCTTCGCAGGAAAAGAGCGGCTTTTTTGTTGCGGTTGTGAAGCATCTGCGTCTGCAATCGCTATCGCGCCAGTAAGCCTGTCAATGAGACTGCTGTTGTACTGCCGTAGGTTTCGCCACTAACAGGAAATGCAAGCAAATCACGACGGCCATGCCGAGAAAAATCAGGCTGTAGTTGCCCGTTTTCTCAAAAAGTCTGCTCGCTGCCGCCGGACCAAAGGCCATCCCGACGAAGTTCAGCAAGTTGTAAAAGCCTAGCCCTACGCCGATTTTGCTTGGCAGCAATGTTCGCGGAACGAGATTGTTCAGCGAAACTTGAATCGCGGAGTAGCTCATCATGGTCAGCAGTAACAAGATCGTGACGACGATAATATCTGGCCGCGGAATCACCCCCATCGCGAGGAAGCCTGTCATCATCATCACGGTCGCCGCGAAAATGATTTTTCCCCCTCCGACTCGCGGCAGCAGCTTTCCGCTGGCAAAGCTGGACAAAACGCCCGAAATGCCCCCGAGGAACAACAGCAAACCGACAACAAACGGCGAAAGCTTGTGCACATGGATCAAATAGAGCGGCGCAAGGAACATGTTGGCCATCGCGCCGACATTCATCAAAAAGCCGATTCCGATCAATCGCAAGTAAGCCTGGTTGGCAAACAAGTCGCGTTCCACGAATGGCGCAGAAGTCCTGGGCAGCCACCATTTGAAGCCAAAAGCGAACGCGAGCGCCAAAAGAAAGAACAGTCCGTTCAGATTGACCGCAAACAAAACGGAAACGATGACGCCAAACAACAGCCCTGCTCCGGCAAAATCAAACGGAAGCGACGTTGACGACTGCTGCTCCTCTTTTGGCATGAACTTGAACAAAAGAGCGATGGCAACGATAGCGATGACCATGAGCAAAAACAAGTACCGCCATCCCAGCGTGTGCGTAACGGCTCCCCCAACCAGTGGGCCGATCCCCGCCGCCAGCGCAATCGTCGCACTGAACATCGCCAAAGCGCCAGGCCGCTTCTCCGGCTGCAAAAATCTCGCTACCGAGATCATCGACAAGGAAATAAACGCGGAGCCGCCGCTTGCCTGAATGATCCGCCCGATGATGACCGCTGCAAAGGAAGAAAAACCAAAACCGATCAGCGACCCGGCAAGAAACAAGACGAGAGCGAAGATCAGCAGGCTTTTGACGCGAAAGCGATCCGCCAGTTTGCCATACGTAATCGAACCGATCGCGACCATCATCGAGTATCCGACCACAATCCAGCTGACCTGCGACGGACCGATTGACAATTCTCCGGAAATATCCGCGAGTGCGACATTAAACAGGACAGCATTGATCACGGCCAGCATGATCACAAAGCATAAGGTCAAAACGAGCCAAGTCGAATACAAGCTTTTCTTTTGTTCAAGCATCATGGACACCCCAAAAATTTTATAGTATTAAAACTCTCAAACTAAAGTACCGACGAACAGACAATGCGCACGCTTTGTACTTGCACGCATTTACGTGTTTTGCGATAGTTCTAAAACTCTTTAACTATCGTCCAAAAAAAATGGTTATCCGGCACTACAGCGTGTCCAAATAACCCGGCAAAAACGCTTGAAATGTCTCCTCCCTCAGTTGAATTAATTTGAATTGCCCGTCGCGGATAATGTCAATCAGCTCGGCATCATGCAAAATTTTCAGATGGTACGTCGTATTGGACTTGTTCAACCCGTGCGTATTCCCGATGTGACCGCACGTATGCATTGCTTTTGCGCGATACAAAAATCGAACAATCTCAATCCGCTTCACATCCGCCAACGCTTTGAAGATTTTGACGCGCTTTTCATCCTCGTTCGATTGTTTGATAGTCATAAAACTATACTAAAGCGGTGATTTCTGTTTGTCAATGACAGGAAACAGCTACTCGAAAATGGACACCCGCTGGCCAATCGCGTTCAGGCCCGTATGCGTCCTCGTATCAAACTGATCGACGCACAGCACTTCGGAAACCATCAGAGGCTGGTCGCGAATCAGCTCCTGAATTTGCCCATCGCTGTAAAATTCATACGCAAACCGATGCAAGAAGCGTATCCGCCATATTTTTTCCCCTTGCACAGATGTGAACAGCTGCTGCAGATGTCCGCACAGCTCTTGTCCGGGCGCGAAGACATGGCGGCAAGTCAGACAATAATATTCCACGTGCGTCCCCCTGTCGAATCGAAAAATGTTTCCGAATACAAAACGGCTCCCGCGCGCTTGAACAAAACAGACGCGGGAGCCTTCAGTGGACTGATCGGCCGAATGGATTGATGTGATGGAGTGGTTTTCTATAGTTTCAGTTTAAAACACATAAATCCTATTTGTAAAGTATGAATTGGTCGACAGTTGCGAAAAAGAGCTTTTTCCTCTTGCCGTGGACTTCGAATGGAGAGAATGCTCCGCTTCCGTCCAAGGAAAAAAGGCAAGCCAGGCGTAGCCGATTACTTTTTCGCAGGCGTGGCAGCAGGCAGCTCGACTCGCCACTGGGAATCGCTGTGCTGAACCGGCTCTAAGCGGATCGTCAGCGCCGCTTTTTTGGGCAAGGCGGTCATTCCTTTGGCAAAGTATTGATTGTCGCATTGCTCTACATAGACGCCATCCGCCCCTTTGCTCGCGCTGCATTCCCCTTCGCCATCGCGATTTTCCACCAGCTCATACGCTTGGCCCTTGTCGTCTGTCAAATACCACTTCCATATGCGCAAGTTGGTGGATTGCTCCTTCATTCGCAGAGCGACCTCTTTTTGTCCCGTTGCGGGATTTTGTTGCACAGACAAGTCGGTAACGGTGACGGCATGGTTTCCCTTCGTGCCAGAGACAGGCTTTGTTTTCAAAGTTGCCGGATCGAGTGCAAGGCGGAAATCGTTTGGTTCAAACGTCGACACGCCAGTCAGCACAAAGGTCAACGGTTTCTCAGTCTGGCCGGAGAAAAAGACGTATTCATGGATCGTTTTTTCTGTGCTGCCTTCTTTTACGATTTTCTGGCTTGCGTACACGGTCGGCGCTGGAGAATCCCCCTCGCTTACAACCAGCAGATCGTCAAGCTTCACCATGTCTTTTCCATTTTGATCGAGAATCCGGAAAACCAGGCTTTGATGATGCAGCAGCTCACGCTCTTGCGCAGTTGCTCCCACGCTTTTTGCAGTTCGCTCGATTCTCTCCCGCGCCGCTTTTGTCCAGCTTGTCTCAAACGTAAGTCTTGTCGCACTTGGCGAATATACAATAGATTTAGCCGCAACGGTGATTCCCTGCGGGGTGGTGTATGTCTGATTCAAAGAGACAGTTGTGGTTGCCGCCATGCTCTGCTCGATGTCGATCGGCACAGTCAGCTTCCATGAGCCTTCCTTGTATTGGTTGCCGCTGAGACGGATTCGTTTCACGTCCATTCGCAGCTGCATCTTTTTGGAGACAGCATCGTTTAAAACAAACTGGAAATACCCGATATCTCCTTCTTTATAATACGATTGGATGTCGTCTGCGATCACGTTGCCGTTCTCATCTGTCACAAACAGCTTGTTCTCGTTCGCGGCGATATCGGGATCAGGGAAAATAAACTCTCCCTGCGCATTTTTCATCGAAATGGCGACGATCAGCCGGGCGGGGTCGGCGATCACTTCAGATGTTTCAATTGTAATGCCCTGGTCTGTCACACTCGCCTTCGCCAGCTTGGCGTACCCTTTGTTCACGGCTTCCTGGACACCCGGGTCAATCTTCTTCGTCCACAAAGACGAGATGTAGCTGGCAAAAGTCGGTGACACGGCCACACTTCCCGAAAATCCGATTGCCAGAACAGCAGCACTCACAAGCGCTATTTTTTTCAACGTCCACCCATCCCCTTTACGGGACAGTCCCTCCCTTTCGGCCTTCTGTATTTTTTGGTTCAACCTCTTTTTGAAAGCTTCCATGTCCACTGAATGTGACTCATATTGATGTTTCGCATTTTTCAACTGCTTTTCCATGGCTACCCTCCTTCACCATGGTCCGGTAAAGCTTCTCTCTGCCCCGGGCCAAACGGGATTTGACAGTGCCTTTGCTTACGCTGAGGATGTCACTGATTTGTTCAATGGACAAATCTTCAAAATAGTAGAGGATGATAGGCGTGCGAAATGGTTCCACCAGGTCTAGCACAAACTGGTAGCAGAGCGCTGCATCCAGCTTTTCCATCGTGATGATCTCGGCGCTTTTGCTCATGCGGGGCGGAAAAATTTCTGTCACGACTTCGCGCCACGTTCTTCGCCAGGACATCTTGCATTCGTTGATCGTAATACGGGCCAGCCAAGGAAACGGGTCTTTTCCGGGCTGAAATTGGTGGTATTGGCAGTACGCTTTGAGAAACGCATCTTGCACCCGATCCTCGGCAAGCGCCCAATCGCGCACATATGTATAGGCAAGCCGCACAAGCCGGTCCGTGTACGCCTCCACCCACGCTTCTAATTGACTCTCATCCAGTTGAACCACCTCCTTTGTTTTCTGCCTGTATTATGCAAAACAGAAAGCCCTGGTTCCCGGGAAAATGACAAAAACATACAGATCGTCCATTTTGCCAGCTCCTCGTTGCGGTTGCTGCCAAGCGACTGTTCTATCACTGCGATAAATAATATCATTCCGATCGGGTTTTATCATATAAGAGTTTATTATGTGGAAAGACGGAGCTAACGAGCAATCAAAAAAGAAGGAGCGCTGAATGCTCCTTCTTTTCTGGCTGGTCTTTGTATTTACATGCTTGGTTCCTTTTCGGCAAACGCTTGCAGCATTGCTCTGATCTGCTCCACCAATTGCGCTGGCGCTTTCTGCGGTGAACCTGTGTCAAACGGCGGCTTGGGATCGTATTCCAAAATCAGCTGTACAGCTTGTCCCATCTGTTCGCCCAATTCCCATGCGACCAATTGGAGGGCCATGTCGATCCCGGAGGAAACGCCCGCTGCTGTGACGATTTTCTCCTGGCGAACGACTCTCTCTTCCGTCGGGATGGCGCCAAGTGATGCGAGCAAATCGAACGACCCCCAATGGCTGGTGGCAACGACGCCATTCAACAGCCCTGCGGCACTTAAAATCAGGGAGCCGTTGCACACCGACGTCGTCCATTTGCTCGTCTCGTGGATGCGGCGAATCCACGCCAACGTTTCTTCGTCATTCATCGGCGTTTTATAGTGAGGCGGGCTGCATCCGGGCACAACCAGGATGTCGGCGGAAGTCACTTCGGAAAAATCGTAATCCGCGTGCAGGTAGCCCATGTTCGAGTCCAGTTTGACCAATCCTTTTTGCTTGGCGACAAACTTCACTTCCCACTGCAAGGTAGCAGCAAAAACGTCGTATGGGCCGATCGCATCCAGCGCGGTGATTCCATCGAAAAGCATGATCGCAACTTTCATGATGACCTCTCCTTTCAAGTAGGAACGACTTCTCCCCAAGAAACCCGCAAGCTAGACCACGCCTTGGTCTGCTGGAGGGTTTGGGTTTGGATTTGCTCTTTGCTCGGATTGGAATTGTTTGTCGATAAAAAATGTGGTCAGGTGTGCAAAAGACTCAGTACACTTCCTCCAGCTGATAGCCCCAAGCTATGATTTCCACGACAATATCTTGAAATGGGAAAATGTAATGATGCGCTTTCTCCAGGAAAGTAGCATGCGGGTCGATCAACCTCAGTTCATCCTGTAACGCTTTTATCCATTGGGAATCCGTCACTTCCAGCAAATAGCGCTGGAAATATCCGTTCTCGTCAATCGCCTCGTCGATGACCAGATTGGAAAACGGGTAGCAATCGATTGTCGTCGTTTGGATCGCCTGGTAAGGTTTAAACGTCAGTTTCCACCTTTTTTCATCTGCGTCATCAAATGTAACCGCAATGGTATTGGTGTCAAAGTGGATTTCTTCCAGCGGTGTTTCATGAATCACTACGCTGTCCAAAGCTATTTTTAACGTCATGTTTGTTCTTCTCCTTGTCCTTCTCCATTCCCTTTTGAAAAGCTTTTGCGCATAAAATTCCCTTTATTATCCACCCTATAATGGACAAATTCAAGAGGTGATGTAGATGGAAAAGCAGGCGTATTCACCGTCTGAGATAACGGATTTCCAAACGAAATCCGAACATTTTTTTCCGGTGGCATGGTACAAGAAAATGCTTGCAGAGCAGCCCGTTTTTTATCATGCGGGCACGAATACGTGGAATGTGTTCCGCTATGAAGATGTGAAGCGGGTGCTGACCGACTATGCCCTGTTTTCGAGCGTACGCCAACGGACGCTTGTCAATGTCGGGGCTGGTACTAAGGAAGGCTCTTTTCCAGAACGTCTCAATATCCACGACAGTGATCCTCCCGAACATCGCAAGGCGCGTTCCTTGTTCTCGGCTGCTTTCACGCCGCGCAGCCTAAAAGAGTGGGAGCCGCGTGTCGAACAAGTCGTGAACGAGCTGATTCGCGAAATGGAAGCAAAAACAGAAGTGGATATCGTCCAAGATTTTACCACTCCGCTGCCTATCATCATCATGGCCGAGCTGCTTGGCGTGCCGCATCAAGACAAATGGCTGTTCAAAAAATGGGTCGATCTTTTGTTCATGCCGATTCAAAAGGAAAAGAACGAGGAAGTTCATCAACAGAAGGAACAGGCGGCAAAAGAGTTTTTTGCTTACTTGCACCCTTTCGTGGTCGATAAAAGAACGCACCTTGCAGACGACATCATTTCTGATCTGATTCAGGCAGAATACGAGGGAGACAAGTTGACGGATGAAGATATTGTTACCATCACGATGTTTATTTTGGGGGCGGGCATCGAGACAACCAGCCTCCTGTTGGCCAACTCGTTTTATTCCTTGCTGTACGACAATCCGAACCTTTACGCTGAACTGAGAAGCGACCTCGACCTCGTCCCGCTTTTTGTCGAGGAGATGCTGCGCTATCGTTTTCACATTAGCAAAATGGATCGCACGGTGAAGGAAGATAACGATGTCTTGGGTGTTGAGTTGAAAAAAGGAGATGTCGTGATTGCCTGGATGAGCGCAGCCAATTTTGATCAGGCTGTGTTTGAAGACCCTTTTGCTTTGAACATCCACCGGAAAAACAACAATCGGCATCAATCGTTCAGCAATGGACCGCATATCTGTCTCGGTGCCCCCTTGGCGAGAATGGAAGCAAACAAAGCTTTTCACCACTTCATCAAGGCGTTCTCGCGCATTGAACCTGTTCCGGGCTTCGATCTGGAGGCGAATTTGCAACCTTCCGCTGCTGGTCAAGCCCTGGTGAGGCTGCCGGTGAGGGTTTGGCGTTAGGGATTTATGAGCAAATCCTTATCTTGTTCCACTTCGAACTTCATTGTTAGGTTGAAAAACTCTTGAATAAGCTTTTTGAGTATTTACTTTGTATCCTTGAAGAATGGCTGTTTTTGTTTCGGGCTTAAACATGTTCACACACCTGTCTTCATGAAACAGGAATACTATAAATTTTCACCTTGCTTCTTTAGGAAAAATTAAAGAACCCCAAACGAGCGTAAATTACTCGTTTGGGATACCTTGATTAAGAATTAGCCATCAATTTATACTCGATACCGATCTTAGTTAAAACTCCTGACTCTTCTAAATCAAATGCAAAGTGAACACCTTTGTCCGATACATAATTAGCTTGATATTGATCGGACATTACACTATCTAGTGTCCACGACACACCATTCTCGCTTAATAGTCCCTTAATGAAATCAATTGTTAGTTCATTTCCTCCATTGAAGTTTTTGATTTCAATACTATTAGGCATGTTTATAGTGCCATTATTAAGAGTAATCACTACTGTTTCTATCTTATTTTTACGGAGTCGAAATTCCAAGTCCCCATAAATAACAAAAGCGGGATATGACTTTCTTTCGGGTGTATAAATTTCAGGTTGTCCAATCAAATTTATGATTTCTTCTTCCGTTTCTCCTCCTGTAAAGTTTCCTAGGCTACCTGTTGTTAGTAATTTCATAAAGTCAATTGTTATCCTCACTTCATATCCTCCAATGCTTTTATCAGGAAATTAAACTCTGCTCCTTTCCCTGGTTTTCCCGATTTAGATAACTCCAATCCTCTTTGAGCATGTTTCAATAACCATTCTCTAAATTCTGGATGTTGAATAGCTTCTTCTGCTTGTTTAAGAGCAGAATTATATTGACTAGGATTTTTTGCTGCCATCCCTGGATGAGTCGGTTTAAAAGCAATACCTCCTTGATTTGTAGGAACAACAGTTATTTCGATTTTTCCTACATTAAAATGGACTCCCTTATCTAAAATGTCAGGTGCAATCTTCTGGGATTTCATCATATCGCGAATACTTTGTGGTAATCCTTTTGAACTCTTAAATGCATTTACTGCAGTTTTAGTTCCTGCTTTAGTGGTTTTAAGCAACTTCCCTACAGGAACAATATTAATGGCAACACTACCAGCTGCAAAGGCATCATCTGAATCCCAGTTCCCGTTTGAAAGTGTGTTAACATTTTCTACTCCTACATATTCGACTCCTGCTTTTTTCAAAGCCCCTGGTAATTCGTCACCAGCTTTGGTCATTCCAAGCCAAACTGCTCGTAAAGAAATCTCAGCATGTCCAGTAGGATCAATAAAAATCAATGGATTGTTAAGAACATACGTATACCGATTCAACGACAACGGATTATCCACCGTACCCTTATACGTATCCTCCGAAATAAACCTCCCGACCCTCGGATCATAATACCGGGCACGCAAATAGTAAAAGCCGCTCTTCTCGTCGTAGATTTCTCCGCTGTACTGAAACGGGTTGGACATTCCCTCTGTCTTGGAGATGACATTGCCCCACGTGTCGTACTCGTATTTGTTTTGTTCTTGTCCTGATTCGTCCAAAATCGAGACGACATCCCCATGGCTGTTATACGCGTAATATCCGCCTTTATCGGTGAGGAAGTCTTTGCGGAACAGCAGCTCATTGCCCCAAACATTGCGGGCAATCGCATTGCCGTTCGCATCCAGCTCCTCCAAGACGTTTCCGTCCATGTACACGTATTTTGTTTGCACACCATTTTCCGTCTTGGTGGCACGCAGTCCGTTCCCGAAATACGTGTAGGTCGCATCCAATCCGGTCGTATGGTTGGTCGCACTTCGCAGTCGATTCCGTTCGTCAAACGTATAGGTGGTCACACCTTTGTCGGCAGGTCGTTTTCCTGCAAAAGCGGAGCGATTCCCGCGACCGTCATACGTATACTGGTTCGTGGTTCCTGGAACAACTTCTTTGGTCAGACGATCGACTTTGTCATAATCGTATCGGTACAGCGTTCCATTTTTTTCGCTGGAAACGACATTGCCGAACGAATACTCGTTGTTTTCACTCCACACGGGACTTTCTTTTCGATGCGTCATTTTTTCTACTTGCCCAAACGAGTCCAAATCCCGTTCTACTTTGAAACCGTTCGGATACGCAAGCTGATAGCTTTCCCCGCTGGCTTTCATATGGTAGTCGTACTGAATTTTTCCTGTCAGCGGGCTGTTTACTTCCTGTAACCGCCCTGCCGGATCATATTCATAGTGGATTACGGTTCCGTCCGGATAGGTCAGTGAGTCTTTCGCATCGTCATTGTCCGTATATCCCAATTGATACGTGCGGCCAAATACCGTTTGGCTTTTCAACCGCTGAAACGCATCGTAGCTGTACGTGATCTCCCGATAGTTGTTGGCCGCCGGGTTGATGTCCGCCCCATTGCTGTTTGTTTCCTTCTGGACCAGTGACGTGTTCGGGACGTAGTCTCTGGTTTCCAAGTTGGTCACGGAACCGGAAGCATTGCGGGTCATCAGGCTTGCCAGCTCGTTAAACGGCGTATATCGATAAGCGTGGCGATTTCCTGCCTTGTCGGTAAAGGTGTTCAGCGTGCCATTTTGACTAAAAGAATAAGATTCAGTTGCTCCCGATGGCACATCCTGTTCGCTAAGCTTCCAGGATAGAGCATTGTAATGATTTTTGGTTGTCTGCATCTGATTTTCAGTGACGGTCAACAAATTTCCGAGCGCATCGTATTCGTACTGATAGCTGTTTTGTTCCGGGTCCAGCAAATAGGTAAGGTTGCCGTCATTGGTGTAGCGGTACTCCCAAACGCGTGTCTTGCCTGACTGGTCTTTTTCTGTCTTCTGCTTCACTTGATCAAACGAGTTTCGGACAAGCTCGGCGGTCAGGTTTTTGGCTCCGTCTCCTGCTCGCTGAATTTCTTTTTCGAGCTGGCCTTGTCGGTCGTGATATTGAACTGTTTGCAACCCGTTTGGCGCAAGTGTCATACGGGTGAGTGCGGGTGCGAAGCTGGTACCATCGCTGATCGAATTGGCAGTCAAGTATACGGTGGTGCCAACAGGGTCTTTTTTCTGCCAGATGCTTCCGTCTGTATTGTAGACATACGTGGTCGCACGTTCTTGATCGGCGTATGGCGCACTGGACAAAAGATGGTTGCCGTCTAGCGTGTAGGTATTGTACAGCAAAGGACGCGAAGTTCCGTTTGCTGCAACTTGCTCTTTATATTCGATTTCTCCGAATGGCGTGAACTGAGTGACCAGCTTGGTGCCGTTCGGGAGTACCATTGTGACCTTGCGCGCCGTATCGTCATAGGCGTAGGTAGTTGTCCTGGTTTGTTCCTTGCTCGTTACGCTTTCTTTCGTTCGACGGCCTAGCAAATCATATTCGTACAAGACAGCCATATCATCCGGGTAAACACGATTTGTCAGTCGGCCCATTCCATCGTAGGCGAAGCCGTGGTGCAAAGTTTGCATTTGCCCAGTCGACACTTCGACTCGCAGGTTGATGTCAACAGGATACAGCCCCAGCGGATCGTACCCGGTAATATTTTGCGTCACTGTCTTCGCGTCTGGTCCCGTACTCGTTTCCGTTGCGGAGGTCAGCTGTTTGTTATCGTTATACGTATAAGCTCTGTCTACCTGCATGACCTTTGCTGATCCGCCATCCGGATAAGAATCGATGATTTTTTCCGTTGCCAAAAGCCCTTTGGAATTATACGTATACGTTTCCTTGTGGTAGTGCTCCGGATTGTCTGCGGCCGTCTTCGTTATACTGGCAGGCATACGCAGCGCAGAAAGGAGAAGCGGATTTACATATTCTCTCGTTGTGATGTTGCCTTTCGGATCTATCTCTTTGGTGACATCACCGTAAGCGTTGTAATTGTATTGTATCGTTTGCGCGTAGCGATCCAAACGTGCTTGCACCTTCGATAATCGATTAAGGCTTGGCGACAAAAGAAACGCATACACATCTGCATCGGCGGTCATGGAGGCTGGACGCCCTAAGAAGCTGTAGACGTAAGACGGTTTTGTATCCCGTTCCTTGTACAAATAGCTCGTGTAACTAACCGGGTTGTAGCGATAGGTCTTGCCCTCTTCCGTGAAGGAAAGCTCTCCCGGAATCGTCTCGTTGTCTCCTCCGTTGCCCACGTAGTTTTTTACCGATTGCAGCACGAAATTGCGATCCTGATTAGGGGTGTAGCTTTTGTCTTCACTTGGCAGCCCGTCCTGCAACGTTCTGGACACGACCAATGCCCCGTCTCTGGTAAGCGACTGCTTGGCAAACCGAACTGATTGCGCTTTGGGCGACTTCCAGATTTCTTTTGTAATGTGCGGATAATACTTCGTATACGAATACCATTCTGTGCCAGGCTGATCGGGATGCGGCGTTTTCGCAAAACGGAAGTTGACCGCTGTGACAGGCAAATAGCTGGTGTACGTCAGCGCTTCCTTGTCGTGATAAATCCGGGTCACGCCCCGGTCGAGAAACCCTGGGGCATCCGGCTGGTACAAGCTGTACGTATACGTCATGGACAAACCTTCGACCGGATAGTTGACTTGCTTGAGCAGCTTGTATTCGACGGTGTTTCTTCGTTCCTTGTCGAGATCGGTGTACGCAGTAGATTCCAGGCCGCCGTCGTTGAAGTCGATCACGCCATTCGGAGCCGGGAAGCCATATCCGGCATGCAGATCGAACTCGGCTTTTCCGTATGTTTTCGGATCGAGATAGCTGTACTCGGCAATGACCTTGCTCTCTCCCCCTGTGATGCTATGCTCGACAACCCGATCTGTGTTGGTAGCGTAATCTGAGTCGTATTCGAGATGTTTCAGCAGCTTTGTCTCGCTGGCATCCTGGTAAACTTTGAGAACGACACCCCCGCCTCGTTCCATGACGATCAGGCGGCCGACACTGTCTGTTATTTCAATCGGCAATCGGTAGTCTTCGGGAATGCGGTAGCGGATGGTATCTCCGTAGGCATTCGTCTTTTTGACCAGGAAAATCCGGTACATGACATCACCGCGATAGTTTTCATCTTCGCCAAATTCATACGTGTTGCCATCTACGGAGAGCGTCACAATATGCTTCTCGCCAAACTCCCCGGAAGGCTGGCGGTAGGATAACATGCCGGCATTTGGCTTGTACGGCGTATTCACCCATTCCCCTTTGATGGAAGAAGACTCAAGAATCGTCCCGTCTTCCAACGTAAAAATGTAGCGCTTTCCCTCACTGACCGAACCGCATGTATATTTGGAATCATCCGACCGGAACGTGCACTTCGCGTTTTCTTTGGACACTTCCTGAAACTGCGGAAAATTAAAGCTCCAGCCTTCCGGCAACCCATCGTTGTTCCCTTGCAGCGGAGCTGTTTTGTTTTTGCCTGATGTGGAAAAGTAAATCCTTTCCGTCATCGCATCCAGCGACGAGTAGCGGCGCTCGACCGTCAAGTCCATGCCGTGCTTGCCTTCCAGCTGCACATCCACTTCCTGCACGTTTGCCGCCCGGTACAGCTCGTCCACCGGATTGTCCGTATTGGTGCGCTGGTATTTGTAGGTCAAGCCTTCCGTTTCGAACATGGCGTCTTCTGGAAGCGTGGTCGCTTGCGCAGCCAAAGCTCTGGCTTGCGGAACGGCTGCTCGTTCGTTGCGACGCTCCTGATACGTCTTGATTGCTGGAAGGAGTGTTGATAGTTTCGTCATTTGTGCTTTTGTCAGCTTGTCCAACTTTTGATTGACGGTATCATCCGACCATCCATATTTCTCTACTTGCTCGTGATGCGACAAAAAGCGATCGAATTGAGGATAGAAATAGGCTGCAAGCTGCAACACGCTTCTATCCTTCCATTGATAGAGCTTCCAAGCATCTTCGGGGCGGATCGAGTCCCACTCTTTACTCGTCACTTGTTCTTGCAAAAAAATCGGTTGCTCGTCCGGATTTTGCTGTTTGGGTGCGTTGCCTTGCTGCTTTGCGTTTTGATAGGCTGCAAGCCATTTTTTGGTCGCCGCCTTCTGATTCTCATCTTGTTGTGCCGCTTCCGGATTGGCTTGAACGGCCTCTGTCTTCGCCAATGCCAGATTGGGGGTCAGCAAAGAAAGCCCCAACAAGATTGTGATCATTTTTGACCACCCGTACCTGATTCTCATAGCGCCAATGCTCCTCTTCACTTAATAGTCCGTTTTCTTGCTGAGATTTCCGTTGCTGTCATACGTAAACTCGGAGAGGACTTGTTCATTTTGCCTGATTTGAGTCAGTTGTCCTTTGGCGTTATACACGTATTCGACCCCCGTATAGCGGGCGAGCAAACGTGCGTGAACGGCATTGTTGTCAGCGGAAGAGACGACAACATAGTAATCCCGGCCTTTTTCCATGGATACAATCGCTTTGGAAAATGGCGGGTGATCCCCGTCGTCATTGGCGGCAAGCAGCCTGGTCTCTCCGAAGTCTTCATAGATTGCCAGCTTGGTATTGCTTGGCCCGCTCCCTTCCACTCCCCCAAAATAGGTGGTTGAGAGTTCAAAATCTCCAGAGGAAGGCGCCGTAAATTTGTAGATTTTTTTGGAGCCTTTGGCAAGATCGAGATCGGGCGGCGCTGCGAGCGTGAACGAGTCTGTATTGGTAAACTCCAGCGCGAATGTGTCTGTCGTCACATCTGCATCTGCACCAGCTATTTTTGCCTTCGGAATCGTCACAAACAGATTCGCTGCGCGGTGTTTCTGCTCGTGTTCAACCGCTTTTCCCGTAAATTGAATGCTTAATTGTGTGCTGTTGACACGTGTAACAAGCGGCTGCAAACCAGTTGGGACGTTGTGTACTGTCACAAAAGAGGCTGCATCGGAAGTAAAGGTGCCATTTTTTAAGACGACAGTCTGCGTTTCTGTCAGCGTCCCATCGTTTGCAGAAGACTCGTGAAGCGCAGCGGAAACGACACTGGCACTGGCATCCAAAGCAGCTGTCAACCGGGCGTGAAGTCCTTTTGTCGAATCAAAAGAAGTAGCCAGAACAAAATAGGTCACGCCTGCGTCCAGTGACACTTTAATTTCGGAAAAGAGAGAACCATCGACTGCCTCATCATTAAACTTCAGGGCTTGCTGCAACTGCTCGTCACGAAACACGGACAAAACCGTATCAAACGGGGCGCCAAATCCTCCGTATGGACTTGTATAAAAACGGTAAGTACCAGTTACAGGAGCCGTAAAGCGGTAGCCAGGGGTTTCCCCGGTAGGAAGACTGATATCAATAGGTTTAGCCAGATTGAGTACAGTCGTAATCTTACTGAATGACAATAAATAGGAGGTCGTTTCACTAAAATCGCGGCTCATGCTAAATACAGAGAAATAATAGGTCGTATTCGGTTGCACCTGAAAAGTGACGTTTTCCGTTACCCCAACTCCTCCTCGCGTACTCATGCCCACTACTTTGTTCGGCGCTTGCATGACTGCCAGGTCGAAGTTTTTATCTTCGGGAACGCGCAATGTCACCGTAAGCTCGCCAGATTGCGCCCCTGAATCAAAACGGTACATATCGAGATCTTTAGCTGTAGACAGCTTCGAATTGTAAAAGTTTCCACTTGTTACAGGGTAACTTGTGTCTACATCGTCGTTCGGTTCAAACGGGTCCAAGACAGGAGCAGCAGCGGCAAAAGCGGTTGCGGTTCTGCTTGCCAGCTTAGGTTGAAGCTCCTGTTCCTGCGGCTTTTGCTTCAGCGAAAGTTCGGGGATTAACTGTTCCCAATATTTATCAACTTGTTCTTCCAGTTGTTTTTGCAGGGAGTAAATGTGTGCTGCTTGTTTTTGCAAAGACTTGTTAATTTTCTCTTGGCGGATTTGCTTGTTGGAATCAATCGGTGTCTGATGCAGCTTGAGGTTCTTCTGTGAAAAGGCAGCTGATTGTTTTTCGATTTTTTTCGCGAGCTTCTTGTCGCCTTTTTGCAGGGCAAGCTCTTGAAAGAAAGTCAATGTGTTCAGCAAACCGTAAATCTCTTGATCCATCTGAGGAATCGCTGTCGCGGGATTCTCTTCGGCAGAAGCTCTCGCTAGAGGAACGAAAACGAGAAAAAAGAGAAGGAAAAGAAGGATTGCACTTGTGCTTTTCATGATCTTGCTGGACATTTCTTGCTCACTACTTTCCTTGAACTTGAACGAAATGAATGAAGGGCATATTTGGGTCAGCGACGTGCTATTTTACGAAAAGGATTATGTATTCCACCACCTCAGCTATATCTCTCAGCTATCAAAAACAACATACGATAGTATATCAATCCGTTCAGCTATTGCCTTGGCTTAAATATTGGTTGCATTAACAATAAAAGCCTTACTTGTTCGCACACAAAAAAAACCGCCAGAACATTTCTCTGACGGTCTTCCAGCTTGTAAAAAAGCCAATTAAACTCTCACAAACATACAGCCTAGTTGCCCAACTGAATCGGAACCTCCATATCCACATCGCGGTACTGGCGCTCCTGGATCGCGTAGGAGATCGTCAGTTCTTTCGGCTGTTTTTCCAACCCGTTGATGTAAAGAGCGCTTTTGATCCGCACCCGTCCGTCTTGATCGCGGACGTACTCTCCATCGCCGTTGTCCATGCTCACTCTGTATGTTTTCCCTGTCTCGTCTGTTGCACTCCATTCCGTGATGTAGATGATGTCTTTTGGCAGCAGTGCTTCAAATTCAATGATCCCGCCTTTGTTTCTCACTTCGTACCGTCCGGCGATCTTCTCCTGCTGATCGTTCGTTTTCAGATGAAACTTGTGGAAGGTAAAACGGCTGCCGCTGCTTTCTACCGTGACGGGTTGTTTGCTCAACGCATCCAGCGAAAGCTTGCCCTGGAAAGTTGCCAATTCATTCATGTAGATCGAGTGGAGCTTGAAGGTCACCTTTTTCTGGTCGGCAAATGGCGTAAATCCGTCCCACCACCTCCACATCATCGCATCGCTGTCTCCTTCGCCTTTTGTGGTAATCGTTACCGCATTTTTGCGAATGCCGTTCAGCGAATCGAGCACGGTGTCATCCCGACCGGCAAGCAGCTTTCCGTTCTCGTCAAGAATTTCGTATGCCAAACTGTGACGGTTCAAATAGTCGCCCAGCTCACCAGAAGCGTTTTCCGCCATGCTTTGATACTCCTTTTTGCGCTGCTCGTTCCAACTGGTCGTAAGCGACAATAAGCTGTTGCTTGGAACGTTCGTCAGTTTATCCAGCTTGACCACGACTCCTTGAGGTGACGTGTACTCGCGATTGATTGCGACGGTCTTCGCGACTTCCTTTGCTTTTTTCATGTCGATAGGAACATCCAGCTTCCAAGAACCGCCCTTCCCTTTGATATCGTTGAACTGGACTCCGACCGTCAGTGTGTCCGGGGATTTCTGTGCGGTGTTGAACAGTTCGATCACTTCCTGTTCGACCAAAATGTAGCCCCCGTATTCTCCCAATGTCCAGCCGTCTCCCTCCGGATTCAAGTCTTGGCCGGTTTCGTCTGTCAGCGTGAAGTCCACATCAATGTCATCCAGGCTGCAAGCGAGCTTTTTCCCGTCCTTGTCGACAAAATCAAAAATCAGAGCGATCCGCGTTGGATCGGCGAGTGCTTCTTTTTCGCCCGATGCAGTCTCATCTGCACCGTCGTCGTTGGCAGCACTAACATCTCGCTGATCTCTTTGTAGCTGAGCTGATCGATGTAGCGCAGGACAACGACCGCGCGATATTCCTCTTCCAGCCCCATGATGTGACGAAGCAGAACTTGCTGCTGCTCTTTTTGCAGGAAAGCTTCCTCCGGTGTCTCTGACCCGATCAGTTCCACCTCTTCGTCCGACGTCTTGACGCTTCGCTTCCGTTTCCTCAGTTCATCCAGGCAATGGTTGATGGCAATCCGGTAGAGCCATGCGGAAAAATTACCGTCCGGCTCAAGCTTTTCCAACTGGAAATACGCTTTTGTAAAAACCTCCTGGGCCAAATCTTGGGCATCCTGTTTCTGTCCAATCATCCGGTACAGGCGGGCAAAGATTTTTCCTTTATACTTGTCGACAAGTCGTGCATAGGCTTGCTGATTTCCGCCCTGCACCAGACGAACGAGCTCGTTATCGTCTTGCATCTTCCCTCTGTTCCTCCCATGTAAAAGGCTTGCTGCGCAGCTTGTGCCTTTTTGGTCCAAACACGTCTGTCTGTTTTTTCACCAGACTCTCCCACTGCTCGGGCTGGTTGCAGGTTGCCAATTTTCCCAGACTTTTGACATGTTCACCAAGTATAACGAACATCCCGCGATTTTCTTTCCCATTTTCCCTAAAAAAGTGATAAAACTTTCCAACCCCTGAGCAAACCGACGTATGCTCGCAGTTGTCGATCAACACAAAAAACCGCCCAGACACCGAAGTGACTGGCGGTTCGATACGGCCCGAAGGCACATGGATGAAAGTTTACGACAAAGCAGGCCGCTTGTCGCCGTACAACTGCACGTACAGTTCCTCGATTTCTTCTCCGGTCAGGTCGCCTCGCTTCAACAGCTCCTCCGCGATGGCGTGCACGAAATCGGCGTATTGGCGCACCAATTGCTTCACCTGTTTCATTTGCTCATGCAGCAGTTCGTTGATTTTTGGCCGAAGTGTTTTGAGCGCCTCCTGCCGGGCACCTGTAGCGAGCCAGCTGAACAACTCGTCGCCCATGCCGACCATGCCGAGATAAGCGCCTGCCAGCTCGGTCGCTTGCTGCAAATCAGAGGTGACTCCGTTCAATTTTTTGCCGAGAAACTCTTCTTCGACGGCTCTGGCAGCGAGGCACACCTGAATCGCAGCCAAAATTTCGCTGTCGCTGCGATTGTACCGCTCATGCGTCGGTTTGGTTGCGGCCAGGCCAAGAGCGCCGCCGCGGCGAATGATCGTCACCTTCCAGACCCGTTCGTGCGGCTTGAGCAAATATTGCGCGACGGCATGACCTGCCTCGTGGTACGCTACGTTTCGTTTTTCGTCCTCACTCATGGAGCGCAGCGGCTGTTTCAATCCCCACTCGTACGTTTCCATGGCGACCCGGAAGTCGTCGTAGCTGGCGCTTTGCGCTCCACGCTGGTGGGCGATGACGACCGATTCATTGACGATATGCTTGATCTGGGCAGGACTGTAGCCGATTGTATCCAAAGCAGCACGTTCCGGGCTGAGAGATTCGTCGTGCTTCACCTTTTCCAAATAATATTGGAAAATATCGATCCGTCCATTGTAGTCCGGAGTGTCGACCCACAGTTGTCTGTCAAAACGGCCGGGCCGCAACAGCGCGGAATCGAGCACGTCCGGCAAGTTTGTGGCGGCAATCGTCATGACGGCGGGGCGCTCAGCCTTTTTGCGGCGCAGACCGAGGGAGCGCAAAAATTTGGCGATTTTCGAGCTGTCGAGGTTGGGCGGGTCCATTTGCAAAAGCAGCTCATTCAACAAGCCTGTGCCGCCCATCCCCAGCATCCCGCCTCCGCCCATTCCCCCTTGGCGCTGCATGCCGATCGCGTCGATCTCGTCGATGAAGATGATGCAGGCGCCGTACTCCCTGGCGCGTTTGCGCGCTTTTCTGTACAATCCCATGACTTTCAGGTTGCCGACACCGAAAAACATGTTTTGAAAACTGGGGGCCGAGGCGTAGGCAAACGGAACCTGGGCCTCGTTGGCAATGACCTGCGCGAGATACGATTTGCCCGTACCCGGTGGGCCGCACAGCAAAAGACCGCGGATCGCTTCGCCCCCCATTTCCTTAAATTCCTTCACACCCTTTAGCAAGGTAACGATTCGCTCAGCATTTTCCACAATTTCCGGATTGCCGCGATAGTCATTCCACGTCGCTCCTGTTTCCCCTGGCAAAATCCAATACGTCCGCCCACGCGCCAAAAACCAGAACAGGGCAACAAACTGGATGATGATGAACATAACGGCAAACAGCAATTGAAACAGCAAGCCAAGGATGCCCAATGCGATTGACCAGTAAGTCGGCCCTCCTGTGTACAACACGATCGTTAAAAAGGCGATGGCTGCTACCCAGAGGAGGACTTTCCGCCACTTGATCCATTGATAGTTTCTCATGGACCTACTTCCTTTACGGAAAATTTTGAATTTTTGTTGGAAAGTCGCAAGGAGGTCTATCCAGCCAGAAGGAAACCGATCGTACTCTTTGACGCTCCTCTTCTCTCACTATCAAGGTCGTGTTTCAAAAAGAACGAACAGCCCACCGGGATGGAAGGCCAACCTGTTGCTTATGCAAATCGTTTGATAATGTCAAGCAGGTACTTCACAATGACAGCCAAGCCGCAGATGAAGTACCAAACGACAAGAATATACCCGCTCGGGTCGATGACAATCATGGAAACGATAATGTTTAATGGCAATACATAATAAAGAATGTCCTTCAAATAGCCCAAGACAAAGGACGGGTTGACCGAGCCTGCCCAGAACGAACGGAACAGGACGATGAGAAAATCGATCATCATGAGTCCAAAAATGGCCCATATCGTATAAATCATCCAGTCAGCAAGTGTAAAGGTCATCATGCCTCACCTCCTTGCTACATACTATGCCTTGGTTACGCTCGGGTGAGGGGGCCTCTGCCATAAATTTGCAGCCTTGTTGACTGGATTCAGCCACTATTTTTGTCTCATTTAACGGCTGCGGTGGACACGCGGGTAGCAAGCGAGCGGAATGCGTGTGACTTTGCTGGTCATGCTGTCCAGAGCGGCCAAATCCTCGATGCTCACCTGACGAAACGACGTTTTGCCGAGGGCGAGGGTCGCGATCCGCATTTCATCGATAAAAGAACGGAAAAAGTTCTCCAAATACTTGGCTCCTTCTTGCACGTTGAACTCCTTTTGAAAACGGCCGGAATAAAAGAGCAGCTGGGTAGGCGGCTCCCACGGAACGACTTTTATCACTTGATCGTGCGTCATCGCCCAGAGCAGCGCGGTTCCGAAGTAAACCCCGTCGACCCCCAATGCCATCGCTTTAAGGCACTCCCCCGGCGTAGCGTAACCGCCTCCGCTCAATAGCGTGATTTTGTCCTTGACCTTGCGCTGTTGCAAGTAGCGAACCGCACGCGTCACGGCATAAATCGTCGGCAAGCCAACATCATCCTGAAGGATCGGCGCATTTCCCTTGTATCCGGCTTGTCCTCCGTCGAGACTGATAAAATCCACCCCGGCGGAAATCGCGACTTCCAGGTCGGCTTCCATTTTGGCGCTGGCGCACATCTTCACCCCGATCGGTACGCCTTCCGTCAAGGAACGCAGCTGATCGACGAGTTTGCGCAAGTCTTGTGGTTGCTGAACCTCCTTATGTTTGGACGGAATGACGGCATATTCTACATCCGGAAGCTCCATGATTTGACTGGCCTTGCCTTTCAGCTCCCAACTGGGGATAAACGTAGCCGCTCCAGCCGTAGCGCCTTGGCCCATCCGAATTTCAATGGCATCCGCTTGCCGAAGAATCTCCGGGCTTTTCGACCACGTCGCCGAGTGATATTGATAGATCAAATATTTTGCGTTTTCTCTTTCTTCGGGTAAGAATCCGCCTTCTCCCGTATTGGTCACCGTCCCTACCGCAGCCGTGCCCTTGGCGATGGCGATTTTCGCCTTTTCCGAGACGCCAACCCCGTATCCCAAACCGCCAGACAAAAGCGGGATTTGCAAGGTCAACGGCTTCTTTGCCATCGGGCCGATCGTAAGCTGCGTATCGACTTGTGCATCCTCGTGAGCAGGCAGGACAGCCAATTGCGCCGGAGAAAAAACGAGACCGTCGTAATTCAGAAACTTTCGCGGGCTGCCGAACGGCCTTTCGATGGCGATTCCTTCCGATGCGCGCAAACTGTTTTCCAGCACTTTCGCGGGAGAGATTTTGGTCAGCGCGGAAACGATCTCCCAAATGTTTTCCGGGTAGCGATCGTTCATCAGCCTTTTCGTAAAGCGGCCGACTACCCAGCTGATCACCGTTCTCGAACAGGCAAACGCGACCATCGCCAACAAAACGAGGGCGAGGAACGCTCCCATGCTTGCGCCGATGCCAATCGTCATCCATTTCTCCATTGTGGTCACCCCCTCTGTTCCGCTAGTCGAAAAAACCGTTTCTTCCTTAGTCTGCTTTAGGATTGGAAAACATATACTTTTGACCCTCGCAAAAGTAGACGGGAGTGTCACTCTCAGCCTGGCAGCTGGCTTGTTGAGCTGTTCCAAGCGGGGGAAACCCATGAATAGCAGCAAAAAACCTCCCCGCCCGTTGCTGAGCGAAGGAGGTTGTCTTCCCCTATTTTTTGTTGACCATATGGATGGCGTGCCCGAGGACGGCTTCTGCTGCTTCCAGCCACACCTCGCTCAAAGTCGGATGCGGGTGAATCGTTAAAGCCAAATCCTCGACTCGCGCTGCCAGCTCTAGCGCCAGGACGCCTTCCCCGATCAGATTGGGCGCATCGGCCCCTACTACGTGCATCCCCAACAACAAATGCGTGTCTTCCTCGACGATCACCTCTGCAAAGCCTTCCCGTTCCCCCAAAGTCAGCGCCTTGCCGTTTGCCCGATACGGGAAGGAAGCAGCCTTGACACGATGGCCCAATCCTTCCGCCTCTGTTCGCGTCAAGCCTACGCCTGCAATCGGCGGGTCTGTAAAAATGACATACGGGACGTACGGCGAATCCATGCTGCTTGGCAAGTCCGCGATCACCTCGGCAGCGACGATGCCCTGTTTGGACGCGCGATGCGCCAAAGCAGGCCCAGGAGTTACATCGCCGATGGCAAAAATGTGCGGCTGGTTCGTCCGGCAAAAAGCATCGACGGGAATATGGCCTCTTTCGTCGACGTTGACGCCTGCCTGTCCAAGCCCGATTTCGCCCGTATTAGGCACTCGTCCGATGGTGACGCCTGCTTTGTCGACGGTCAGTTCTTCGCGACCGTTTGCTTCCGAGAAAAGCGCTACGGTCACACCACCATCTCCGCGCGACATGCTCTCGACTTTTGTCGCCGTTTTCAAGGTGATTCCCAACTGTTTCGCTTGCTTGCGCACTTCCTGGGTCAGATGCGAAGCCGTTTGTGGCAAAATGCTGTTGGCGGCTTCCACGACTGTTACTTTTGTTCCCAGTTTGGCATACGCCATGCCCAGCTCCATCCCGATGTAGCCGCCGCCGATGATCGCAAGCGTCCCCGGCAATTCCTGCAAGTTCAACAGGTCGCTGGAATCGAGGATCGACTCGTGATCCGTGGCCAAAGACTGCGGTACAAACGGCCGTGATCCTGTCGCGATGATCGCCTGCCGGAATTTGTACGTCTCGAAGTCTCCCCCCGTCTCGACGCCGATCCGATCCGCTGAGAGAAAAGTCGCGGAGCCTTTGACGACAGTCACTCCGTTCGCTTTGCAAAGCTGCTCCACACCCTGGCTCAATTGAGAAACGACAGACTCTTTCCATGTATGCCAGTCAGCCAACTGAAACGAAGCGTTTCCTTCCGGCAGCCTGATGCCCAACTTTCCCAACCCAGCCAGCTTATGAAATTCGCTTGCGGCGTGAATCAGTGCTTTCGAGGGAATGCAGCCCCGGTTCAGGCACACCCCGCCCAACGCTTCTTTTTCAATCAACACGACCGATTGCCCCAACTGACCCAGGCGAATAGCAGCTGCATACCCGCCCGGTCCGCCTCCGATCACGACTACGTCTGTTTCGATTGCGATTTCTCCGACTACCATCTAGACCATCTCCGCAAACAACAAATTTGGGTCTTCGAGCAACTCCTTGATCCGGTTCGTGAAGCGAACGGCTGTCACTCCATCGATCAGGCGATGGTCAAAAGACAGCGACATGTTCATCATCTGGCGAATCACGCCTTCATCCTCGCGCACGACCCAGCGCTTCTCCATTTTGTGCAAGGCCAAAATCGCCACTTCCGGATGATTGATAATCGGCGTTGCCTGCAGCCCGCCTACAGGTCCGACATTGCTGATCGTAAACGTTCCGCCTGTAATTTGCGCAAGCGTCAGTTTGCCTTCCCGGGCGAGTTCGGCGAGGTGTTTGATTTCTTTTGCCAGTTGAAAAATCGACTTCTTGTCCGCGTCCTTGATCACAGGCACGATCAGTCCGTCCGGCGTATCGGTAGCGATGCCGATATGGTAAAAGCGCTTCAGCAAAATTTCGTTCGTGGCATCGTCGATGGAAGCATTCATCACCGGATATTCTTTGAGCGCAATGACCAGTGCCTTGATAAAAAACGGCAGGAACGTCAGCTTGACTTCTTTTTTCTCCGCGTGCGGTTTCAGCTTTTCCCGCAGAGCCAGCAACTGATCCATTTCCAGTTCATCGACGGAAGTGACGTGTGGAATGATCGTGACCGATTTGACCATGTGCTCGGCAATTTTTTTGCGAATGCCTTTGAGCGGGATTCGCTCGATGCTGTTTGCGCTTTCTCCCGGCATCGCGGCAAAAGCTTCCTTGCTCCCCAGTGCAGTCCCTTTTTCCGCTGCTGGTGCTGTATCGGTAGTGCTAGTGCTGGCAGTCGCCACAACTTCCGCCTCGCGAGCTGTTGTTCCCTTGGGAGGCGCCACTGCAAACGACGTCGCAGACACTTCCTGCAAGGCACGCTTTTGCCCGGCACTGGCGAACAAGCGCAAATCTTCTTCCGTTACGCGCCCCGCCGGACCTGTGCCGACTACTTGTTCGATGTCGATTTTCATTTCTCTCGCCAACTGCCTCACATATGGCGTAGCCAAGGAACGGCGTGCCTGATGTCTGGATGGTACGACAGGGGGCGAAACTTGCTCCGGTGCGGCTGGCGCATTTCCGGTCGATTTCTGCTTCACTTCCCCCGCAGCACTGCCTGTATCGATGACGAGGAGCACCGTTCCCACCTCAACCGTATCGCCCTCCGCAATGCGAATTTCCTGGACGACTCCGGTTGCCGGAGCGGACAGCTCTGCGTTGACTTTATCCGTTTGCACTTCAATGACAGGCTGATCATGCACCACAGAGTCGCCAGCGCGCACCAGCACTTTCAAAATTTCGCCTTCATGCATGCCTTCTCCCACATCCGGGAGCTTAAACTCCACCATGTCCCTCGCTCCTTTACGCTAAAACGTAAGCGTTTCCACAATTCCGCTCTTGACGCGCGCTGGCGTCGGCAAATAATCGTCCTCGATGCTGAACTGCGGAACAGGCACGTCAAAGCCGGTAATCCGCTTCACAGGCGCTTTCAAATAAATCAGCGCTTCATCGTTGATGATCGAAATGATCTCTGCCCCCATGCCCGCTGTCTTGTGCGCCTCATGGACGACGACGGCACGCCCGGTCTTTTTCAGCGAGGCGACGATCGCATCCCGATCCAGCGGATAGATGGTTCGCAGGTCGACGACTTCACAGCTCGCTCCTTGCTCCCGTTCGAGCTGTTTGGCTGCTTCCTCCGCTACGCGCAGCATGGCTCCCCAGGCAAAAATCGAGATATCTGTCCCTTCGCGCACCACTTTCGCCTTGCCGATTGGCACGCGGTACATTTCTTCCGGCACTTCTTCTTTAAACGCCCGGTACAGCTTGGTCGGCTCCAAAAAAATAACCGGGTCGGGATCTTCGATGGCAGCGATCAAAAGTCCTTTTGCATCATACGGCGTGCTCGGCGCAACGACTTTCAGACCCGGTACGTGGGCAAAAAAAGTCTCGACGCTTTCCGAGTGCAGCTCGGGGCCGCGAATGCCTGCTCCGTACGGGGTGCGAATCACCATCGGCACATGATACTGTCCGCGCGTCCGGTAACGCATGCGGGCAGCGTGTGAGACGATTTGTTCAAAACCCGGATAAATAAAAGCCAAAAACTGAATCTCGACAATCGGAATCAATCCGTTCATCGCCATCCCGATCGCCGCCCCGATAATGCCAGCTTCCGACAGCGGCGTGTCCACGACCCGATTGGCTCCATACTTGTGAATCAAATCTTCCGTCGCGCGAAAAACGCCGCCATTCACGCCGACATCCTCGCCAAGCAGCATGACGCGTGAGTCTTCCGCGAGCTTTTGGTCCATCGCTTCGGTAATCGCTTGAATCATCGTCAATTTGCGAATCATGCCGGGATGTCCTCCTTTTTCGCTGGCTTCACAAGCTCGCCCTCCTGCTCTTCCGCCATCCATGTCGGCTCTGCGTACACGTGCTTGAACATGTCTTCCGGCCGCGATTTCGGGTAGCTCTCTGCTTCCACCAATGCTGCATCGATCTGCTCATTCGCCCGGGCGACCAGCTGTGCCTCCTGTGCATCGCTCCACAGTCCGCGCTGGACGAGGAACGTACGCAAACGCTGGATCGGATCGCGCTCCGTGCGCCACTCCTCCGCCAATTTTTCCTGATCGCGGTATTTTTTCGGATCGTCTGCAGTCGTGTGAGCGCCGTAACGGTACGTGATCGCTTCGATCAACGTCGGTCCTTCGCCGTTCAGGGCGCGTTCCATCGCTTCTTTCATCGTCAGCCAGACGGCGAACACATCGTTGCCGTCGATGCGCACGCCGGGAATATCGTAAGCGGCGGCACGCTGGGCGATCGTTTTCGAAGCCGATTGCTGGGAAAAAGGCACGCTGATCGCATAGCCGTTGTTTTGGCAGAAAAAGATCGTCGGCGTTTTGAAAACACCCGCGAAGTTCAACGCCTCATGGAAGTCGCCTTCCGAAGTCGCTCCATCGCCAAAGTAAGCGAGGCTGACATGCTGCTCGTTTTGCAGCTTGCTCGCCCACGCCGTTCCGACCGCATGAATCATTTGCGTGGCGATTGGGACACAGGGCGGCATGACGTTCAAGCCTTGTGGACTGATGCTGCCTTCCATATGACCCATCCAGTACAAAAACACGCGCGCCATCGATTGCCCGTGCACGATTGCGGCGGCATGATCGCGATAAGTAGGAAACAGCCAGTCGCCCGGTGTAAGTGCCAACGCGCTTCCGACCTGCGAAGCTTCTTGTCCTTCAAAAGGGGCGTACGTCCCCATCCGGCCCTGGCGCTGCAAATTGATCGACTTGCGGTCAAACAAGCGCACCAGCACCATATTTTCATACATCTTTATCATCACGGATTCATCCAGTCGCCCTTCGATGTCTTGCGTCAACTCTCCCGTAGGAGCCAATACCTGATATAATGAAGTCATGCAAACATCCCTCACTTTCTGCATCGTTCACCATCATGTATAAGCAAGTTGCGTGCCAAGTGACTGAAAGCGGTTTCATCAGACCGAAAGATGCCGATGATCATTTTTGCATATGCATTTTTGCGCAAAGATGATCAATTCTGATTATTTCGTATACAAGCCGTAAGCACCGCCCAAGGGGGAACACCATCACCATGTATCAGACCAAATTTTTTCAGGGAAGCGACAACACAGAGCTTGTCCAGCTGATCACCACGATTTTCAAAACGTCTCATGACGGCTTGGCGATATGCGACCGCAACGGCTACGTGCTGCTGTACAATGACGCGTATTTGAACATCACCGGCATTCCCGCTGACATCCTGAACAACTTCAGCTATATCGAGCAAAAAGAAATGCACATGGTGCCGGACTCTTCAGCCGCCAGAGCGATCTCAACCAAGCAGACGCACAGCGTCGTCATCCACTACGGAAATGGGCGCACCGCCATCAACACGGCGACGCCGCTGCTCGATCAAAATCAGGAGCTGCTGTTCGTCGTCGGCAATGTCCGCGATATTACCGAGCTGAACATGCTGCAACAGGAGCTGGAGGAAACGCGGCAAATCAACTCTTCCTTTCAGCGCGCCCTGGAGCAGATTCAGAGCGATCTCGACTCTGGCGGGCAAATCATTTACCGCAGCAGCATGATGCATCGGATTGTCTCGCTCGCCAATCGGTTTGCGGCGAACGATTCTCCTGTTCTGTTGCTCGGCGAGTCTGGCGTCGGCAAAGATGTGCTGGCGAATTACATTCATGCGGAGAGCGGACGTCCGGGAGAGTTTATCAAGATCAACTGCGGAGCCATTCCCGATCATTTGCTGGAATCAGAGTTGTTTGGATATGAAAAAGGAGCGTTCACCGGGGCGAGCCAAGCGAAGGAAGGTTTGTTCGAACTGGCGCACAGCGGCACGATTTTTCTCGACGAGGTCGGGGATTTGCCGTTTCCCTTGCAAGTCAAGCTGCTCAACGTGTTGCAGGACGGCAAAATCAGGAGACTTGGAGGGAAAACACAGCGGCAGGTCAATATGCGGATCATCGCGGCGACCAACAGCGATCTGGAGGCGATGGTCGAGCAGAAGACGTTTCGCCAAGATTTGTATTACCGGCTGAACGTGCTGTCGCTGACCATCCCTCCCCTGCGGGAACGGCGAGAGGATATACCCGCCCTCATTTTCTACTATTTAAAAAAGCTGGAGTGGAAATACCAACTGGAAATTCGTCTGGAAACAGATGCGCTCGAAGCGCTGGTCGATTACGACTGGCCAGGAAACGTCCGGGAGCTGAAAAACGTAGTCGAGCGTTCCTACCATATGTGTGAAAACGGACGGATTACGTACGACCAGCTTCCCGCCTCGATCCGCAGCGCGCAGCATAGCACGCTCCCCTTGCATCTCGCCAAAATGGAAGAAGCTCTTCCGCTCAAAGAAGCGGTCGAACGGTTTGAGCGGGAGTACATCCAGCGAATTTTGCATGAATCCAGTACGATGCAAGAATGTGCCGATAAGCTGGGCGTGAACATCTCTACGCTTGTCCGCAAAAAACGCGGGCTGGGAATCAAATAGCGGTAGGTACAACAGGGCACTTTGCCGAAATGAGTAAAGAACACAACATGGATGGAGGAATCCGAGTGAAGGTTTATCCGATCAAACATACCGAACTGCACGCATCCAGCATGATCATGGGCAACATGCGGCTGACGCAGCTTTCCCTCCCCGATGCGGAAAAGTTGATCCACACAGCGCTTGAAGAAGGCATCAATATTTTTGACCACGCAGATATTTACGGACAAGGCCGCTGCGAGGAGCATTTTGCCGAAGCGATCCAGATGAACCCGTCGATCCGCGAGAACATGATTTTGCAGAGCAAATGCGGCATCCGTTCCAAAGAAAATTACTACGATTTTTCCAAGGAGCATATTCTTGCGTCCGTCGACGGCATTTTGCGTCGATTGAAAACGGAATATTTGGATATCCTCCTCCTCCATCGTCCTGATCCGCTCATGGAGCCGGAAGAAGTCGCAGAAGCGTTTGAGCAGTTGCAAACCCAGGGAAAAGTAAGACACTTCGGAGTGTCCAACCACAATCCTGCGCAAATTCAACTGTTGCAAAAGTACATACCGCAAAAGCTGGTCGTCAACCAGATTCAGTTCAGCATCGTGCACACGCCTTTGATTGATTCGGGCATCTCCCTGAATATGAAGACAGACCAATCGCTTAACCGCGACAGCAGCATTCTTGAATACTGCCGCTTGCACGACATGACGATGCAAGCGTGGTCGCCGTTCCAGCACGGGATGTTCGACGGTCCGTTTCTCGGCGATCTGATCCGGTTCCCTGAACTGAACAAAGTAATCGACAACATTGCAGAAAAATACGAGGTGACAAATACCGCTGTCGCCGTAGCGTGGATTACGCGCCATCCGGCCAAGATTCAGGTAGTGCTCGGAACGACCAATGTCCAAAGGCTGAAAGATGCGTGCAAAGGCGCAGACTTGACCTTGACCAGAGAAGAATGGTACCGCATCTACAAAGCAGCGGGCAATCTCATTCCGTAAAGCACGAGAAAAACACAAGAAAAGCATGAAAACCGCACGATCAAAAAGGCACTCCGCATAGAGTGCCTTTTCGCTTCCTTTCGCCTTGCTATCGCAACAAAATGGACTACCGCTGTTCGCTTTTTCAACAACTAGCCTCTTTGTTCGATCGGTTCTTCCCAGCGGTTGACGCCAGGCAAATGCGGATGACGATCCGGACAAGCTTCGGTGGGCAAGCGCACTTTGTTTGCTACCACGCATCCGCATAAACTACATATTTTTTCTTCTGCTTGCTTGGTGCCGGAAAAGACTTTGTAGACGATTTGCTCCGTTTGATCCTGGAGGTTCGGGCATTGCATGCAGGTGTTGTACCGCTTTTGCAACACAGCTTCATCGACCGTGGAAAAGCCGGTCTTGGCCCATTTCCACATAGCCTCCGATGCTTTCTTGACCAGTTGCAGCGAAGTCTTCGCTTCCACCTCCTGCTGCTTGGGCACAGCAGGAGGATTGGCTAGCAAGTATTGCAAAAAGGCAGCGTTCCGTCGAGTCGCCAGCAAGTTGTGGGCGTACGATGAGTCGTGTAGCGCAGCTTGCAAAACTAGCTCGGAAACCGGCTCGGACAGTCCGAGCAGTTCGCCCATTTCCCGGCACTTGTCCGCTACTGTTCCCTGGTGCTCACGGAGTTCCTCGATTGCTCCCATAATTCCTCTCCTCCGTCTTCTTTCATTCTCGATGCCGGGTTAGGCCAGAGTGAATGTCGCCGTTTTCTTGTCTGGGTTCAGCGTAGAGCCATTATCCGATTTGAGAATCCGTGGAACCGTAATCGTGTACTCCACCTCTTTTTGCAAGGAAGCGGAGATCAGCAGTGTGTTTGTATCCTCGCCCAAACGGACGAATTTCACTTTGGCTTCCGGGCTGATCAAAAACGCCTTCGGATCGAATGCCGTTCCGGTAGACAGCGGCAAGTTGAACGTAACGGAAACCGTCGACGTCGCATGCAGCAAAATGTAGCGGACTTCTTCCGTCAACAATCGTTTCAAACCTTCCGACTGCTCGCTGAACAAAGCGGACAAATCCGTGTCGACCGATACTTCGGCTGTCAGCTCGCCCTCTTCGCTGAGCACCTTGGCCGCAACAAGCGACTGATACACCTCTTCGGCCATCTCCTCGGAGATGTCATCCGTAACGAAGTGACGCGGTGTCAAAACAGGCAGTACCGCAGTTGCCGCCGTGACTTCCAGTCCTTCGAGAACAGGGCCGCCTGCTTCTTCCGGCGGGAAATTCATCGTATTTCCGGCTGTGATGGAATCGATCCGCACTTCGCGGGTAGGCGCGAACGGATCTCCCTCGTATGCGTCATTTTCTTCATCGATGCTGTCGAGCACCAGCTCGGCGATTTGCTTGATTCCGCTCTCGAAAGTCGTCACGTACATATTGCCGAAGAAGACGTTGCGCAGCACGCTGGTGCTGTAGTAATCCGCCATCGCGACAGACGTGTAGCCCAGCTCGTCTTGCGGCTGGATTTTTTGCAGACGGGCGATCATGTGCGCGAGAATCGTAACGATTCCTTCCAGCCCAAACCCCTTGATTCTCGTCATTCCGCCTGTGATGACAACCACTTGTTTGCCGTACTGTTCGAAAGCATACGCGTTTGTTTCCATGCGGCCCACATCGTGATGGAAGACGATGTCCGGATAGAAGCCTTGGAACAGCTTCAAGGCATAGGAGACAGTCGCATAGCCGATGCCCACTTCCGAGAAGTCGTACTTCGGTGCATGATTGCCGACGTCTACTGCTTGCGCCTGGCTCAAATACGATGCCGCGTCATTCGGGATGACTGTCGTATGTTTGCCGTGTACATAAAACTTGCGGGTATGCGGAACGATTTTTTTCTCGTCATCGTCACCAGCCATGAGCAGGAAGCTCGTGTACTCGTCGCTCAACAGCTCTGTGTTCGTTTGCTCGTATTCTGGTTGGCCAATCGTTGGAAGCTCGTCGTGATCGTCCACGAAAAAGGCTTCTTTCAAGGCGGCCGCGTGAATTTGCAAGTTGAAATCGCCGGAAACGATACCTTCCGAGATCAGCAGGTGACCGCTGATTTCTCCGCTAAACTCCTTGTCTGTCGCGATGTGGTGGACGCCTCCGCGGTACTCTCCCAGGCTGACTTCGTTGATTTCCACAGGCACGCCTTCCGCGGAAACGAGGAAATCAACTCCCGGCACCAGTCGGTTCGCGCGTTTCAGCTTTCCGTTTGGCATCAAGAACAGATGGTCAGGCGTCACGATGATCGAGCCTGCGCCGCCGTGGCGGATGAATACCATCGTCGGCTGATAGCCGTCCGGCCCGGTTCCGCTGCTGAACGACACCGTTGCCGGAGTCCAGCTCAGATTCACACCGTCACCATGAGCCGTTACGTTTGCCGTCAGCACCTGATCGCCGATGCTGAACTGCTCGATTGCCTTGGAGCCTTCCGGGATGCCGATTTGTGTGCCGTACGCAAAGCACGAGCAGCAGCAATAGCACGTCAGCTGATACCAGCTATCTCCTTGCTTCGTGCAAGAACGTCCGCTTTTGGAGTTAAATTCTTTTGTCTCGATGTTCACGCACACGGACGCGTTGAACGGATACAAAAAGCTTGGCGGTTTGCAATCCGGCAACGGCTTGCCATTGATGTCCTTGCACTGGCACAAAGCGTGCTCCTGAGGAGTCTGGTTGACGTTCTCCGTGCAATGGCGGCCCTGGCAGGCGAGATAGTACGGATCGCCTTTTTTAAAGCCGTCGTTGTCCAAAGCATCTTGATTGACCTGTTTCCAATCGATCGTATCCATGTCCAAAACTTGTTTCGGAGCCAGTGATACCCGCAAATTTTCCAGACAATTTTCCCATGCCATCTGTTTGTTTCCTCCTTTTTCATCGCAAAAACATCTTGTTACGCTCGCTTACTTCGTTGCAAAAACATTGGACTGGTACGTAAAAATCACGACGATGCCGAGCAAGCTGTTTCGATCCACCTCCCTTTCTCCGCTCGCCGCATCGCTAGTAACAAGGCCATCCGGCAGCTCAGCGAGGTGGAATTGAAGTTGGGCAGAAGACGCCGACAGCGGAACATCGGACAGATCGACTGAACCGTAATTGTTCGCGATTGGAATCGGCTTCGCAGCTTCGTCGCCGATTTGCAATTGCAAGAAATGCGTCGAACTATCCTTGTCCGCGATCAGCTTGCCGTCTGGCGTTTGCAAAAAGACAGCCGCCGATAAAAAGCGCACATCTTTCAAGTTCGGCAAAATAACGGCATCGGCGAGCGCAAAACGGATGCTCTTGACGCCCGCTTGCGGCGGACTTGTCCAAAAACGCGACCAGTCACCCGGGAAAGCTTGCTTCAAATCGATAATCTTGGCTGGCGTATACGGGTAAGGCGGCTGTTGGCTCGCAAGCATGCTCTTCACCTGGTTGGCAAAGTCTTGACCGCCGTCCTTGGCTGTGTATTGGATTTTCAGCAAAATGTCGGAAATGCTGCCGAAATCAATCCGGTTCGTCTCGGGCGGCAAGCTCAGCGTCCAGTTGGATACGGCTCCGGTGCCTTCGAAAGGCAAGTACCGCTCATCCCGCCAGTCAAGCATGAACAAGCCTGGATCGTTCATCCCCCGCGACAGGGCGATTCGCTGGTAAGGCGACGTGCCGAAAATAAGCGAGCCGTCGGTTGGCGCAGGCTGGTTCGGATCGATCAAGTGCTGGACGGCACCTGGCTTCGCATCGCGGACAATTTGGTAGCTGTTTTGAGTCAAAGTGGCGTTCACATTTTGGTACGGACCGACAATCGCCGGAATCGTCACGGAAATCGATTTGATTTTGCGGCTGTAGTGGCCGGGGAAGTCGAAATCAAACAGCTTTTCCGACAGCGTAAAAGTCAGCTCGCCTTTCTTGCCGCCTTTCGAGCCATCCTTGAAGGCCAAAAACGCTTCCGGATCGAGATGGAGCAACGAAATCGTCTTTTCGATCTCGTAATCGCGCGAGTTTTGCTCCATATACGCCTTTTCCATTTGCGCAAGCGAGAGCTGCAAGCCTTCGCCTGCGGTCAAGCCCCGGTGCAGGCTGTCCCAATAATCAAACTGCAAAAACTGGTCGTTGCGATTCAATTCGTACTGGAACGACTTTTGGGCAGAGATCGCCATATCGAGCGCGATGCGATACGTTTGGAAATAGACCGAGGACAGGCGTCCCACCATCCATTGGTACAGCTCTTCGTTGGTGAATTTCGCCTTCAAGTAATCCTCGTAATCTTTGGCCTGCTCGATCCCTTTTTGGTGGATCTCCAGTTCCCGGCGGAGCATGTCCTGGCGAATTTTCGAGCCTGCGATTTGCTTGTCCATCTGGGCGATTTCGTAGGATGCCACATCGCGCTGCAACGCCCACTCTTCCCTGCGCCGCATGTATTGCGCGCCCGTGCTCATCAAGCCTGCCATATGGTCGAGAATTTGCGCCGTTCCGTCCGCCACTTGCGCCCCCGCATTGATCGCATCCCCAAACTGCATGTTGCCGTTCGCCAGTCCGAAAATTTTCGGAGCGAGGAAGCCGGGAATACTCAAGCCTTTCAGGGCAACTCCGGCGATTTGCTGGTAAATCGCTGTGCTGCGCAGTGTCAGGTCGGTTACTTCCAGGGCGTTCAGGTTTTCATTAAACAGTCGCGAGTAATGATCGAACCGGGTTTTCGCTCCTTCTTTGCTCTGTTCAAGCGAAGCGATGATTTCGCCCAGCTCCTCGATCTGCTTCTCTTTGATCATCGTGGTCAGATTGAGCAGTTGCTTTTCCTGGGCAGAGCGCAACAGCGCGAGCGATTCGGCGTCTTTTTTCTCCAGCGTCGACAGCAAGGTACTCCCCAGCTGAATCAGCGTGGAAGTCATGCTTTTCGCTCTCTCTAGCAGATAGCTGAAGCGGTAAAACGGAATTTCCGCCCGGGACTGCGTCAAAGCGCTGAGCACATCCTGTCCGGCACTGGCCGCACGCACGAGCTGCATCGGATCAAGCGGCGGTTCAAACAGGGCGAGCGGCTGCGGAATGCCTTGCAGATTAAGCCCGTGGCGAATTTTGTACAAACGATCCTCCACCAAGTCCCAATACCCGCTGAATTGTTTGTTTTCCGGCACGCAGAAATACGTGTCCAGCGCATTGATCGGCGCAAAAGCAAACAGCGAATCCGTCTTGTCCTGATCGTGCTCCAGCTCAATCAAAAACTGCGGAATGTTTTCCTGGTAACGACTGTAGATTTCCGCAAAGGTAAGCGGCGCGGCATCCGGGCATTTCCCGAGATTTTGCGGTCTTTCTCCGAGCAGGTTGTAGGCGTACACGTAATGCATCGTAGCTGCAATGATCGATTCCCACGTGTACTGGGCAAACTGCGAGTCTCCCCACTGCAACAAGTTGTCGATGTATTGCATGACCACCGCTTTTTCATAGGCGCCGTTGCGCAGTCGGGCAATCGCATGCGGATCAAACGGATCATCATTGTACGCCTTGATTTCGTTCGGATTGCCAAGCTGCTCGCGCAAAGCTTCCAGCGTGCGGTTGCGGAACGGCTGGAACTGCCAGAAGCGGGCGACGAGACTGCTTAGCTGATGGTTGCACAAGATGTTTTTGACCGTCGTCACCTGGCTGTCTTTTAAAAACGGCAAAATTTTGGCGAGATTGGTCTTGCGGTTGTACGTCGCACTGACTTGCCCATCTGCCGTAATGATTTTTTGATCGACTAACACCCGGTAAATGCGCTGCGAATCGCGCAATCCCAACGTAGAGCTTTGGAACGAGTCGGTTTGCAGCGGCTGCACGGGAACGGTCGGATTGAAAATGAATTGATACCATTTCGCCGCTTCCTGGAACTGCTGGTTCGTCTTCAGCAAATTGGCGATGTACAAAGGCGCGTGGAAGAACAGCTCCCAATAATACGGACCGTATGCCCCGGAAAAGTCCACTTGCGCGCCGTCGAGCGCTTCCGGTGCCGCGACCCAGCTTTCCGAAAACTGAAAACGTTCAAAAGGCAGCTCTTGCTCCAGCGGAATTTGCTGGGAAGACAGACTCAACAAGGCGTCGACTCCTCCCGTAAACAGCCTGCTGCTCAACCGATGCACGGCAGCTGTCGTCAGGCGGATCGCTTCGAACCGGAAGCGGTATATGCCGCCGATAGCCGGATCGGTATTGAGGTACCCGACCGTCGTCGGAAAAGAACGTTGATACAGCGTATCGACCACATAGCGGGTTTTTTTGTCCGGATTGAGCTGGCCTTGAAAAATATCGGCGACGCTCTCTTCCAGCTCGTAAAAATCCGTATCGGCATCCAGGCGGCCTGTCTTGTCCAAATACCCGGCGGCGATCAGTTGCTGGAAAATCAGCTCTGAACCGCTTTGCTGGATATCGATGGGAGCGGCGGCGATGAAGTCGTCTTTGCTGAAAACCGGGCGGTGCATCAGGATGTTGCGCACGGCGTACATCTGATCTTCAATAGCCAATTGCGTCTGCAAAAATTCGGTCAAGTCCTCAAGCTCTGTCTGTTCATCCAGGCGACCGCGCGCATCCAGGAAACCGGATGTAATCAATGCTTGATAGATCGCTTGTGCCCCTGTTTTCTCAATGCCCACTGCTGCCGAGACAAACGAATCAGGCGTAAACAGCGTATCGTTGTTCAAGAGAGAGCGATTGATGGCACTCGTTTGCTGCTCGCCGTCCAACAGCAGGATAAATTCTTTGTCTCCGCGGAACACAAAGGCAGACGGGTGATTTTTGACCGGGAACAAGCCGTAATCTTTGTTTCGCATCGCGGTAGACAGCCATGGCGTGCCCACTGCCCTGCCGACGACTTTGATGCAAGCCGACAGCTTGTCTTCTTTGCCAGGCTGACCGTCCAGTATTTGCTCCAGTGACGAAGCGACGTCATCAAACGGAATCGACAGATCGATCGAGCCGTCTTTTGTCACGTAGCCCTCTGCCACCAACTGGTTGAAAATCGCGGTGGAGCCTGCGCTTTCAATACCGACCTCGCTGGACACGAACGAATTTGCCGTCAGGCGCACAGGACGAAGCACAGGCGAAGGAACGGTTATTTGCTCGGCCAAATCGTTGTCGTACACAAGCTGGTTCGTCTGGATCAGATTGAGTCGTCCCGCGCTGCGATCAATTTCGGTCCGCACTTGTGGCGTGCTTTGGTCCGAATCTTTGGCAAACAGCAGGAACTCGTTCGGATTGGCCAAAAAGCCGACCTGCAAGTCGTCGTTGATCACGATCGGCTTCTGCAACGGAAGCAAGCCGTCGTAAGAGAGCGATTTTGCCTGAGAGAAGTAGCGCAGCGTCTGGTACAGTTCACTCTCAAACTGCTGGGTCGTTTCATCGGAACGGTCAGGTGCATCGACCTTGTTCAGAGCTGGGCTGGCTTCCAAATCGAGCATCGGCCCGTAAAGCAGAATGACTTTTTCAAACGAATTTGTCCCTGCGCCCGGTACCCAGAACTGATCCTTCTGAATCGTGAGCGGGTACACTTTTTGCCAGGCGATCTGGTTGGGCGCAAACAACGAGCCGGGCAGCAAGCTCTCATACTTTTTCTGATAGGCGCTGCCTTCTACGTTGATGATGATGTCGTCGGCGAGCGTCTGGGGTTGGACCCATTTGCCGCTGAAGTTGTAAAAGCTGTACTTGATTGCGGCTTTTGTCGCTTTTTTCGCCGATTCATTGCCGTTGTTTTTGTCAAACTTCTTTTGCTCGACCCAAAAGACGAACAGTCGGTTGAACGCGTGGACGAGCGTGACCGTCTCTGCGCTGATCGTGACGTCCATCTCCTGCCACTCTGACCAGGTCGTATCCTGATTGCGAATGAGGTAGTAATACTTGTACGGCTGCGTTTCGGTTCGCGCCACGAGGAACAGTTGGTTCGATTCGGTCTTGTCTGCCCCGACGATATGTCCGTAATACGCATCGACGTACTTCAGCTTGGCCAGTTCGGCAAAGCGATCCAAGTATTTCGTAAAAGCCTGCTCGACGGTTTGCGCGTTCACCTCGCCCTGCTTGAGCGTATTTTCCAGCTCTTCAAACAGGCTCGTTTTGCTTTTGCGATAAGCCGGATCGAGGTAATTTTCGGGATAGAGGAAAATTTTGCGGTTCGCTTCCCATGTCCGATAGTTCAGCAGCCACTCCCACCACGGGTCGGGGATGTTCCAGTGGACAATCCCCGGCTCCAGCAGCTCGCGGCAACGACTCAAATACAGCTGCGCTGCATTCAGCGCCTCTTTGATGTAGGAGATGCGTGTCGTCCCGCCCATCTCCACGTCGATCAGCAAATACTCGTACAGCCTGCGCGAATTGGTAATCCAGGCGCGCTCCGGCGTTTTCGGAAGCTCCACCAATGCCGTTGCGATCAGCACGGTGCGTTTCTGCTCCTGGATTTCCCCGTCGATCTGGGCGAAGCATTCGTCCCAGTTGGCAACCGCCAGTCGCGCTCGCACCAGCGCAAGCAGGTCATCTGCTGTCTTTTCATAATCGTCCCATGCTTCGTCCACGCCTTTTGTGCAAACACTTTGCAGGTGCAAAAGAAACTCAGGGTCTGCGCCTGTTGCTCCCAAAAGGTCGATGGCGCGGCTCGTTGCTGCCAATTGGTCAACCCGGTTGCCTGCCGCAGCAAACAAACCGAGAAGGCGGGAAATCTGTCCCAACGGCCGTCCCGTCAGATCAGCCAGCGCGCTTGCCCGTTGTTCATCACTCGCAGCGCTCATGAAGGCAAACAGATTGCCAGTCGTATCCGCAAAGCTTGCTCGAAGCTCTTTCCATCTGCCCAGATCGAGTATGTTTTTCAGCGTTAATGCGCTGACATCGGCAATGCCATACGCCGCTTTGGCGTCACCGAGATTGTCCAGCTCGTCGTTGGTCAGTCGCAGTTTTCGCGTCAGCAACAGCCAGCGAGACAGCAGCTGCAACAGTTGCACAGCTTCCTTTTTGCTCTTCTCGCTCAGGAAAAGATCGGCTACCTCTTGGCGCCCGGCCAGATGCAGCAAGTGATCGATCTGCTCCGTTCGCGCACTGAGGAAAGAAGCGATTTGCTGCCTGATTTTTTCTTCCTGCTCTTTCTTTTGCTGGTCGGCATCTTCCGCCGTGCTCGCCGTCAGAGCAGGCAGATTTTTCAGCCACGGGTCGACATCTTTGTCCTGATACGCAACTTGCACAAACGGGCTTGTGACCGCGTTCATAACGTAGTCCAGCTCGTACACTTGCAGATTCATCCGGCGCAGCTGGCTGGCTTGTCCAAGCAAATCAGAAATTTGTGCGGCTGATTGCCGTTCCGCGAAAGAAGTGCCTGTCAGCTGGCGGAACTTGATGTACTGGGCTACAGGCAGCTTCAGCAGCGCCGCGAGCTTGACGTGCTGGTACAGCTTGGACAGATTGGCGACGGTCAGGCTTACTTCCGCGCTTGCTCCAAACAAAGCTTCTGCCAGTGCGCTGAGATCGTCCTGCTGAAGCCCCAAACCGCCCGCAATCCGCCCCGCCTGCTTGCGATTTGCTTCGTCCGTCGCCCCGATTTTCCATACCGCTGCGTCTTGTTTGTACAGTTGGTTCCAGCGATAGTTTTCACTGCCTGCATCTTTTGGATGGTAGACGCTCATTCCGCTCCCGTTGTAAACCTGATCAAATAAAGCATCGCCGTATGTCTTCAAGTCGTAGAGCAGAGCGCATGCTGCCAGGACAGACAAGCCCGTGTCTCTTCTCAGCTTCTCGATGGCAGCGATCCCGATCAAGGCCGCCTCATCGAGCGCCACCGTATCCGGGTTGAGCACATGCAAAACCCAATCCAGCTCGGCGTAGCTCCACCCCAGCTTGCGGGTCAGGCGCAAAAAGCGATGAATGCGGTCCAGCGCCTTTGGAACGAGGTTTTGCAGTTGCGAGGAATCTTCGGCGAGCACCAGGGCAACAGGTGCTGCGAGATCGCGGTTAATAAAAAAGTTATTGGCAATCCCGGCTTTCTGTTCGTCTGCCGAGAGGTCTTGTTCCAGCAACTGCCGCAGGTCGGTCACTTTCAATCCGGTCTTTTTGCAAAAAACCGAAGCGTCTGTCAACTGAGCCAAATCGCTGACACCAAAGTACGTCTGGAGCTTTTGCACGTCGCTTTCGCTTGTAGCAATCAGCTGCCACTCTTCTGGCGACAAGCCCAGCGTATGGGCTGCGACATCTTTTGGCTGGGAAGGCAAAGTGCGATACACAGCTTCCAGTTGAACGGACAATCGCTGCAAGTAAATCCGGATTTTCGCCAGCGGCAAATGGAAAGGCAGCGCGGACGGATAGCTCGCCTTCGCCAGTGACGGGTACAGTTTGTCCTGACCTCCCCACGCCTCTTGTACCGCTTCCTCCAGACGCTCGTTGACGATCGTCAAGTACGGCATCGTCTTGTTCGTGTTCTCGCACGTCAGCTCGATCTTTGCCAAATCGGCTCGACGTTCCAGCAGGGACATCCCCTTGTCGATCTCTTTTGCATTCGGCTTGGTCACGTACTGTTCGATCACCCGCATCAAATCGACGAAGTAGGCGGCAGGCCCAAAAATCGATTGGCAATCCTGGCACTCGCAATAGTTCAAGCTGCCGAACAGCTCGTCGTAACTCGGCAAGGAGGTGTAATGGTCCAAAATATCGGGAGAGGTCGCGTTCACGGAAAGCGCCTGATAGTGCGGCGCTTGCAGCTGAACAAGATTCGCCCACACGTGCATCGTCTGATTGCGGATATGCGCTGCGTTATCGTAGATTTCTCCCGCTTTTTGCGGGCCAGACTCGCCCAGTTGCGGCCCGACTTTGGCGAGAAAATGCTCCCGGCTGAGCGAAGTGATCTTGTGCGCAGAATCAAATCGCTCGGAACGGGCCGAAGCAGCCGCGGCGCTTTTTAGCAGGGCGGGTGGCGGCGCATCCGTGACATCTGTTTGCAGCAACAGTTTCGCCACCTGTGGATCTGGGTAAATTTGCAGCAGCCGCTGATAGGCACGGAGTTCCGGAATGGCTTCCTGCCGGTCGATCCCCTCCCAGTTCAGCTGTGCGACAGCCTCTTCTTTATGAAAGGGAAAAGTCGCTGCGTGTATATCCGGGTTTTGTGCAAAAAAGCGTGCGAGAGAAGGACTGTCAATGGGGGAAAACGATTGGTCATTCATACGATTCTCCTCATTCCCTGTTTTTTAATTCTTCGGAATAGCCCGCAATGACCAGACCACATCCAGACGTTCCTCATCGGTCATCGTGCTGTTCGGATCGCTCGCTTCCGTCACCTTCTCGATATAGCTCAAGGCGAAGGAAGTTTGTTCTTTGGTGCCGCTTCCTTTATTCAAATCAACGCCCGTCGATACTTTGGTCTCATGCAAGATTCTGCTCAGTTGAATCACATCTGTCGCTTCGTCAATCCGCTTGTGCACGAACTTGCGCACCGAATCGGCATAGTCCTTGATTGGCGTGCCGCCGTCGCTGAGCTTGAAGCCCGTCTTCATGATCGTTTTCACTTCGTCCAAAGTCGGGATGGACTCCGAAAAAGCTTTCCCCAGTCTTTCCTCTACGAGAAGCGCCTGTTCCCGCACTTTTTCGATCGCCTGGTTTTCGTGAGCGTTTTCTGGATTCAGGTTGCCTGGCGTACTGTTCAGCTTGGTTAAACCAAAAGTCAAATGCTTCTCCACTGGTGCGGATTCTTTGGGAGCGCGGGTGATTTTATATTTTTGATAGCGTTTCATCTGCCACTTGATGAACTTCTCTTTCCCTGCATTTTTGATCACCAGGTTGATGATGCGCTCGTAGGACGGTCTGATCACATCGTCGTAGCCAATGACGTGGCGGCGATCCTGTTCCTTTTTCAGCTTGATCTTTTTCCCCGCCGAGTCGAAATCGGGCCGCCCGGAAAAGCGGAAGTATTTGTCGGTGTCCCGTTTGACCGAAAGCTTTTTCTTTTTCGGTTTCGATTTGCCGCCGTTTGCATTCTTTTTGGCCTGTTTGATCGACACGTAGCCCCCTGCATCGCGGAAGACCAACGGGTTGTTTTGGGCGAATACGAACAAATTCAAGCCGTCGACTTCCCCCGCCGGATCGGGATTGATCCACCTGCCCAGCCACGGCGCAAAGTAGCGGGCGCCGTAGTAATAAAAGCCAGTGAGCGAATCTCTTTCTTTTCCGCCGTAGCGATACAGCTTCCGCTTTACTTCTTGCAGGCTGGTGCCTGCGATGAGTGACGTGCCGCCGTACGGGTAATATTCTTCCAGGCTGATGATTTTGCCGGATGCATCCGTCTCCAGCACGGCCGAGCCTAAATGATTTTCCAGTTGGAAGCGGATTTGCGGATTGCTGGTCACGTCGGATGGAAGACCTTCTGTCCAGGAGAGGCAGACGGCGATGCAATGCTGCCCGTCCATGATTTTTTGCGTGTGCTTTTCCTCTTTGAGCTGGCTTCCTTGCAGCGTGCGCCTGATTTCAAAAGTTCCCATGTATATCGTTTCTTCTCTGTGCACGACTGTGTTGTTGTTCGCATAGCGCTCTGTCACTTTGCGAATGCGGGTTCCGCCGCTGTCATACACGTAATACTCGCTGTCCGAAAAGCCGGATTCCCGCGCGATGACCGTCACCTGGCGAATGTTGTTCCGTTCGTTCCAGGCGATCTCGTCGATCCCGACCATGCGGATGGCATTGCCGTTTCGGTCGAAAAAGTCATCGATTTGCCCGGCTGTCAGCGGAAGCCCAGTCGCACTGGCGGACAACAGTTCGGTTTCGACTGCCCGATTGGAGCGTTCCGAAACGGTCATTTGCCGTGTCCACGAGCCGGAATCAGTCCCGGTCAGATGCTTGGTCAAGAACAAGTTTCCGGCAGCGTCGTACGTGAAGCGGCGAGTGTAGTTGCGCAGTTGCTGCTGGTCGTTAAGCGGTACGTTTGACAGCGGGACAAAGCCGCTATCGGCAAAAGCCCCGGCAGACTCCGCTTGCGGCGACATGCCCGGATGCTCACGGCCTGTCCCTTCGATCAAGCGGTAGAGAGCATCGTACGTGTAGACAGACTGCGGTTTTACCACTTGCTGATTGGCAAAAACAGTGGACAGCGCCTGATCCGTTACGCATGCGATATTGCCAACGGGATCATACGTGTAGACAATGTCCTGCATCAGCTTGCGGTCCGCCTGCCGCGTGCTGATCGCGCGAAGCAAGCGGAATGTCGCAGGCTCGTACTCGTATTTGGTCACTACATCGTTTCCGTATTGAATGCGGGTGCGCTGGCCTTTTGCGTCGTAGGAAATGCCTGCCACATACGGCTCGGCTGGCGATTCTGGAGTTTGTTTGACCAGCAGCTTGTCCAACAGCCCCGACAAATGGTATTCGTATTGCTGCGCAAGCCCGTTGGGAGCGGTAGCGACAGTCAAACGCGCCAACGCATCGTACTCGTAGGAAGTCGTGTACACCGTTGGTTCCAAAAGCGTGCTCGGCTCCTGCCCGCTTCCCCAGTCGGTCTGCTCGCGATAGCTGGTGCACAGCTGTCTGCTTGCCCGAAGCATGGAGCCGCCCAGATCGTACACGTGATGCGTAACCAATCCTGCCTGGTCGTACTGCTGGTAAATTTGCCCGCGCAGGTTGAACTTCGCCGGATCTTCCCCTGCTAAAGCCTGCTGGGCTGCTGGGCTGTCTCCGTACACGATCCGTTCCAGGACAAAAGACTTCCCTTCATCCTGGCGAATCGTTTCGCTCAGCCGCCCTAGCGCATCGTATTTGTAGCGCAAAAGCTGATTGTTCGCATCTCGCGTCAAAATGACGTGCCCGAACATGTTTGAAAGCTGCCAGCGTTCCCCGGCGTCTGCGCTCTTTTTGTACAAAATGTTGCCCGCCAGGTCGTATTGCGTGAAGAAGTTGCGCTCGCCGGACTTGGCCAGGCGCGGGTCAGCGCCGCTGATCTGGTTCCCCCGGACGTCCCATTCGTAGCAAGCCGCAAGCTCTGCGCCTGTCTTTTGAACGGACGACAGCTTGCTGATCACAGCCGCTTCCTGTGAAGCGTATGGAGCGCTGAGTCCGAGGGTGAAGCCTGCCCGTTCAGGTTGGAACAAATAAGTCAAAGCCCCGCGAAAATCGACGAATTGCTTTGTTTGCAGCTCCTGGAACAATTCTTTTGCCTGGCTGATCGACAAGCCCAGCGCAGTAAAATCGTCAGGAGCAACTATTCCTTCTGCTTTTTGAATCAAGCGGATCGTTTTGCCGTCGCAGTTGAGCTGTTTTTCGACTGGAGTCCCGGCGAACAGGCTTGCTTTTTGCAGCGCCAGCCTGTCCTGTTGAAAAGCAGGGTCCTCGTCGTCCACATGCTGTTGGTAATAGCGGGATTCGAGGATCGTATCGTTTTCGTCTTCGTGCCATTCGGACCATGCGGTAAAGCGAACCCGCGTAAAAAAGCCTTTGGCCGTATCGACCCGGATGACGCGCCCGAGCGGATCGTAGGTGAGCGTGGAAGAAACTCCGAACGTCCGCAGCACCGGATCGTCGACGTAGACGTACGAGGACGAATAGTAAGGCTCGTACTCTTTTACCGGCTTGCCCTTGTTGTTGTAGAGAGTACGTCCCGTCGCCAGCCATCGCGGCTCTACCGGGTCAGGCAAAAGTTTTCCGTCCGGGCCGTACGCCGCTCCCGGCTCGACCTTCACCATCTGCTGGTGCTCGCGGCCAAATCCGTCGAGGTACGTCAACTGGGTAAAAGCAGGTCGAGATTCGCTCGATGCATAATCTTGCGCGTTGAGCTGGATCGAAACGATCGGTTGTTTGCGCTCTGCCCAGGCGAAGTCGTCGTAAGCAAAGAAGCACGCCGCTCCCTGCACATAAAAGCGACCGCCATCCGGGCTGTGCAAAAGGCGATCCAGATCGGGACGTCCGCGCTCCACATAGGCGGACAGCGGCTGGAAGCCTGTCGCCACTCCCCCTTCAGTCCCGTAGTACGACATCGCGATCACACGTCCGAACGGGTCGAACAACACTTCTGTGCAGTTGCCGTTTGGATCGAGGACTTGCGCAGGCTTCATCGTCTGATAATCCAGCTTTTGCACGCTCGTCGCGTTTCCGAGCGCATCTGTCGTCTGCTCGATGAACAAGTAGGACGAGTCGTAGCGATATGTCGTCCGATTGCCGAACGGGTCTACGGCGAATTGCGGCAAATAAAATCCTGCCGCCTCCAAATGAACTTCCAGCAAACCGGGATTCCACCAAAAATCACCGTCCGAGAAAAGGCCGCCCTCTTGTTGCAGCAACTCGTTCAGTTGCGACGCTGGCAGTACCTCGGCAAATCGCTCCACGATCTGCTGTTCCGTTACAACGGCTGTCTCTGTTTGGCAAAGCAGCTTTTGCGCGGATACTTCCCCCAGCGGATAGCGTTCCTGGCGAATCGGGTCCCAGTAATAATGCCGTTCCCATCCGATGAGCGGCGTAGCCTCAGACGGACGAATGGAGGCAATCGCGCTGAGCAGCTCGTTTTTGGCAACATAGGGCCGCTCTTGGGAGAGCGTCACATTTTTCAGGTGGAACACTTTATGCTCGACGGGAACTCCCGGCAGGTACACGTTTTGTCCGATGCTGTTTAGCACCGTCGCTTCCTCGTACACGACTTTTCCCGTCAATTGCTCGGGAAAAGTGTGGGCGCCCTGTCTTCGTCCATACGAAACCGCGCACGACTTGAGGACATTTCCATACGCATCGACTTCCAGAACGAAGCTGTGCTCGATGCGCGGATCGGCACACTTGCGCTCGTAATGGTACGAGATCGATTCTTGCGGTTCGATCGCAAACACGCCATACTCGCTTCGCTCAGGCACTTGAAGCATACGGACGCAGTAGTTCATCTCCTCCACGGTGTACGGCGCAGCCGGGTCCTGATCGTCAAAGGCGACCGCAGCAGCAGGCGCGTACACTTCCCTGCGCAGAAGCTGGCCTTTCAACGAGCGGCTGGCTTGCCGGAATGTCTCGCCATCAATCACATCGCGAGGGGGCTGTCCTGCTGCTGTTGCCTGTACGAGTGTGCTGTCCGGAAGCGGATAAGCTTGCAGGTCGCCCTGGTAGTATTCGCGGGCAAACTGCCGGGACAATTCGCCGGATTCGGCAACCGCTCCCGTGTGATACCAGCTTTTGCTCCAGACAGGGGGCACATCCGTTGGTTCCGCCTCTGCCGAAAGTGTCTCGGCGTCTGTCCGTTCCACCATGCCAAAGCCGCGAAACTCCCGCTCCACGCTGTCGTAGTAGCCGTGGTGATACGCGTACCGCGTGCACATCGTCGCCTGGGATATCCAGTCGATGCTCTCCACCTTCTCGACGACCTGAACGGGAAAAGGCAAATGCTGCTGCCAGAAAAACTCATTCTCTTTGTCTTTCATGTAAAAATAAGTGGAGGAGCGGTAGGAAATGCGCGTCTCTGCTCCGCACTGGTTTTCAATGCGGGTCAAAAGGTACGGCTTTTGGCGAGAGCAAAAATCGTAGCACCAGTGTCTGGTCGTGGGGTATTCTTCGCTGAAAACGAGCGAAGTCGTGCCGTTTCCATGCACGTCTGCAAACTGTAGCTGATTGATTCTGTCCCAGCTGGCTGGCAACGGGACACTGAACGGTTCGCGAAAGGAATGGCCGCTCTGGTTCAAGTAAACATCAATCCGATCGGGATAGGCGTAGATCAAATCCGCTGTACCTGAACCGTCCACATCGACGAGAAACAACCGGGATTCGTCCAGTCCGTCGGCAAAATACGGGGCATTTTCCATGCTTACAGGCTCACCGAAGCGTCCGTAGCCCAAATTCGGCCAGCATTGGACACTGCCGTTGGCAACCTTGACAAGATGCTGCATCCCGCTGCCGAACATGTCGGCAAACTTGACTGCCTCTGTCTTCGTTTCCTGTCGGGGCAGAGGCAAATCGCTTCTTCGCCATACACGCACCGGCTCGCCAAAGCCTTCCGTTCCCTTGCTCGGATAGTACGTAATCGTCTCCTGATCGATGTGCACCAAGTCAGCCAGTCCGTCTCCGGTCAAATCAACGAGCGCGTGTCCATCCTGAAAAAAAGCGTTCGTAAACGAAGCAAACGGCTTCCATGGACGCCACGTTTTGCTTGGCCCGCTGGCAAAGTACCCCGCTTCCGAAAGTGTCGCAACGACCAGTGCCAACTCCCCGTTTCCAGCCAAATCCATCAGCTGCTGACTGGACGACGGTACATGATTCGCCGCAGGGAAAGTCGGCAGTTCTTTCGGACGCGCATACGCGACGATATCGCTTCCCTGTTCGTCCTGCGCCAATATCGGCTCCAGGTAGAGGGCGGAAACCTCATCCTGATACAAAATACCGGGGATTCCTTCGCCGTACAGATCGATCAGCTCTGCGGAAGAATCGTGTCCCATTGCGGGAAGAGCAGCCAGATCGAGCGCGTGCAGCGACTGGAACGTTTGCGCTGTCGGCTCAAAGCGGGAATAGTTCAACAGAAGCGGCGGCAAGCTTTCTTGCGCATACTCGCCATTCGCCCAGCGAAAACCCGTCAGCTCGACACTGGACAACAGCGATACAGTCGATGCTTGCTCATACGAAAAGGTGTAGGATTGAACGGGAAGCGGACTGCGGTCCAAGGCTTCGAAATGATGGAACAGCCACATTTTGCGGCACAGGCGGCTTGTCCGAACTTCAAATCCGGCGTGGTACTGGGAAAAGGAATCGCTTCGGTACGCAACGGGTGGTCTGTTTGCAAACGAAGTCAGAGGGCGTGCATCTGCGGAAGAGCTGTAGTCAAAGACAACTTCGAAATGATAGACGTCAGGTAGCGACTCCCCTTCCTGATAAGGGACTTTGTTTCCGTAACGTATGCGGCTGATATACTTGTTGGCTGATGGGATACGTTTCTCGTCTTGGTGCGCGGGGGTTTTGGAGGAGACAATGTCGGACTCGTAGTCATAGGAAATGTGGTTGCCTTTTGGGTCGAATGCTTCTTCCAGCAGCCACTGGTAAATGCGGGCAGGGTCATCGGGATCACTGATTCTTGCTTGTTCGGTTTTTCCAAACAGCTGGACGAACTGTTCGCGATCGGTCACTCGCCAATGCGTGCTTCCTGTCGCTATATTTACCCAGCGCTCGATTTTGTCATAGGCGTCGACCACGCGGGGGCGGTACTTCGTAACTTGATACGTGTCTTCTCCTGCGCGGACCGTGTGCCGCTCGCCTTGTTCAGGCTGGCGAACCAGGTCATCTGCATGGGAGAGCTGAAAAATGTCTGAATCGTCATAGCGCGGGATGCCTTTTGCTGTCTTTCGTGATATTGTGGGGAGGGAAAGATGGAAACCAAGGCCAAAAATGCCGTTGCCTTCCCCTGAACTGTAGGAAAGATGCAGTTCGGGCGAACAATCCCGGCTGGGAGTAAGCCTGAGCGGGATGCTGAACGAAAAGGTTCCGGTAAACTCATTTTGCTGAAATTTTTCGCCCATTCCCGAAATGGCGCCTCCCCCTTTCGGAAGCGATATTTGATTCGTTTTGATGGTGCTCGACATAGCTTGTATCGCGGCTGCACCGATTGGATGATGTAGTGGCGCCGCGCTCCCTTCCCGTCAGATTTGATTTTCGTCGAAACGAGGCAAAACCAACAGCGAATCGTGAGGAAAGTTTGTACGCAAAGTGTATTTTAGTCAAATTTTCCACAAATTTCAACATTCTTTTTTCCGTATCAGCTACTTTTGTACTAACTTGTCATGTCTTCCTGTCACGGACTGCTTCATTTTTGGCTCCACTTCTCGCCTGCCGCTTCGTGGGAACCCCTTTCCACGCCAAAAAAGCCCGATTCTTTTCGGATCGGACCCCTTCCTGCGCTGCTCTGCCGTCCTGCTTACGCTTTTGTCCGCAGCTCATCCGGCACGCGGATTTTCTCGCCTGTTTTGGCGCAGATAGCGACAAACGTCACCTCGGCATCCAGCACCTGCTCTTCCCGCTGGTTGTACATCCGTTGGGAAAGGACAAAGCTCGTGTTTCCCACTCGCTCTACCGCCGTATGAATGACGAGGACGTCGCCGAGAAACGCTTCCTGCTTGTAGTCCGCTTGCAGCTTGGCGACAAAAGAGCGGAAGCCCAGGTGCAAAAAATAGTCATACCAGGGCTGGCGGGCTTGCTCCAAAAACTCCATGTACTTGACGTTGTTCACATGCCCCTCGCGGATCGCTTCCGCTTGCACGCGAATTTCAACTGGCGACAAATTCATCGGACTCCCCCTCATTCCTTGCTGTCAGGCGTTTGATTTCGCCCCGGCACGGGAGATATCCTGCCAGCCACATGTACGAAGGGCGCTCGCTTGGCTTTTGGCGGCGCATTTTCGCAGCGCTTATTCTTTCACCGCCCCGGAAGTCAAACCGGAAATAATCCGGCGCTGGAAAATCAGCACCATGACGACGAGCGGCACGGTAACGATAATCGAGGCGGCCGATATCTCTCCCCACGGAATCGTGAACATCCCTTGAAACATGACGATCCCTACAGGCACAGTCTTCATCGCTTCCTGCGTATTGAGCGTCAGCGCGAACAAAAATTCGTTCCAGGCGGCGATAAAAACGAGAATCGCGGTCGTGAATACTCCCGGCATGGCCAGCGGAAAAAACACTCGCGTCATCGTCTGCCAAATGCTCGCTCCGTCCACTTTGGCAGCTTCGCCCAAATCGCTCGGGATTTTGCGGAAGAAGATCGTCAAATTCCAGATGGCAAGCGGCAAGGCGAAAGTCGTGTACGGAATGATCAGGCCGAGATAGCTGTTGGTCAGCCCCATCGATTGCATGAACATGAAGATCGGGGAAATCGTGGCGATCTGCGGGAACATCGAGACGGCCAGCACGATGCCGAGAATGATCGTTTTGCCGCGAAAAGACAGCCAGGCGATCGCATAGGCAGCAAAAGACGCAATCGTGATGGAGTACAGAGTCGTCAGCGTCGCAACCACGGTGGAGTTCCATAAATATCTGGCAAACGGACGCTCCGTGAATACCCGGACGAAGTTGTCCAAGGTCGGATTTTGAATGATGAACTGAAAGGCCCTCTCCCCGAACAGCTCCCCTGGCGGCTTCAGCGCGGCGAGGAGAATCCATAAGAACGGGAACATCACGACGAAGACAAACAGCAGCAATCCGATGTAAAACAAAGGACCCGCCTTTTTTTGCATGACATTTTCCTCCTTATTTTCCGTTTCCCTCACCGAGGAGGTCAGCCCCCAAAATTTTGATGTAGCCGATCGAAATGAGCGCGACGCACAAGAACACAAGGACTGCGAGCGCCGAGCCTTCGCCAAAGCTCATCTGCGCAAACATCGTTTTATAGGCGTAAATCGAGATCGTTTCCGTGGAGTTGGCAGGTCCGCCGCCAGTCAGCGCGTAGATCAGATCGAATACGCGAAACGCATCGAGCGTACGGAACAACAGCGCCACGAGAATCGTCGACTTGAGCATCGGCAGCGTAATGCGGAAAAATTGCTGCATGCGGTTCGCTCCATCGACGGAAGCCGCTTCGTACAAGCTGTGCGGGATGGTCTGCAAGCCGGCGAAGAGCAGCAGAGCCATGAACGGAGTCGTTTTCCAGACGTCCGCCAAAATGACGGAAAACATCGCGCCAGCCTTTGTCGAAAGCAGCACGCCCATATCCGATACCAGCCCCGTCACTTCGAACAGATGAGCCACGATCCCGTTTTGGCCGTCGTACAAAAATTTCCACATCATCGCGGAAATAACGGTCGGGATCGCCCATGGAATCAGCACCGTTGCCCGCACCAGCCCCCGGCCGCGAAACGGACGGTTGATCAGCAGGGCGATGGCTATGCCAAGCACAAGCTCGATGACCACGGAGACGACCGTAAAAAAGAATGTATTATACAAGGCGGCCCACATGCGGCTGTCGGTCAAAAAATGCTGGTAGTAAGCAAAACCTACATAGTTCGGCTCGATGATTGCGGACGTGATCCCGGCCATCACCCCGACGGCTCCTTCCGGCTTCGCCAGCTGTTTGTTTGCCCCCATTTCCAGCAGGGTAGATTCCGTCTGCGCCAAGGTTGTCCGGATCGCGTCTGTCGCTTCCCCTGTCAACGTCACGTATTTGAGTTCGTTCGGAATCGGCTTGAACTCCAGCAGCAACTGGTCGATGGCTTCGTAACGGCTCGCGATCTCGCCTGATTGCTGGAGCGCTTGATTCATTTGCTCGATCTCTTGCCGAATCGCCTCCAGTTTGTCTTTTGCAGGTCCCTGGGCGGCCTCCGCTTCTTTTTTCACATAGCGCAGCAGGTTGGGAAAGGTACTGACGTAGCGCTCCATATCCAGCCCATACGAGGAATGAACTTCGGTCTTTGTCGGGTCATTCAGCCGAATATCGTGCAGACTGATCCAGAATGAGCGCATGACAGGCCAAATCGCGATGATGAGGATAATCAGCAGTGCGGGTAAAATCAGCAAATAGCCCATTTGCTTTTCCGAAAGAGAGCCTTTGTTTTGTCGATTCATCCGTTCACCACCTTCTTTCCTGATTGAAAATCACAAGAGCATCTTCTGCTTGCCGCGGCCCATTCGCTTCCGGAAGAGACAGTCCCCCTCTCCCGGAAGCCGCCTGGACCTGTTGGCGCGTGTCGCTATGTCGCTGGACCCGCGTTACTTTTTCATCAGTTCGTTCATTTTTGCTTCCATGTTTTGTACGGCTTGCTCTGCGGATTGTTGTCCGGCCAGCGCTTTGGACACTTCAATCTGGATGACTTCGGAGATTTTCGGATAGATCGGCGTAGTCGGACGGGACACGGCAGCGCTCACGCCATCGACGAAGTCTTTGTTCGCAAACAGCGGGCTTGCTTTTTGCACATCAGCGTCTTCATACACAGGCAGCAAGGTTGGAGCCAGACCGCCGTGCACGGCCGAAATTTTTTGTCCTTCGGCTCCGGTCATGAACTTGAGGAACTCCCACGATTCTTTCGGATGCTTGCTGAATTTGTTGATGCCGCCCATCCAGCCGCCGAGTGCTGCGGCAGAGCCTGCATCCCCTGCCGGGAGCGGAGCGATCGCCACTTTGTCGACGATTTTCGATTGCGCCTGATCTTGCGCGAGGGCGAACTGATACGGCCAGTTGCGGATGAAGGCCGATTGTCCTTCGAGGAATGCGGTATGCGATTCGGTTTCCATAAAGGTAGTGATGTTGCTTGGGACGATGTCGGATTTGACGATCTCGATCATTTTTTGCAATCCTTTGATCGTCGCGGGGTTGTTGATCGCCACGTTGCCTTGCTCGTCGAGAATTTTTCCGCCGTAGGCAGCGCTAAATTCAACGAAGTTGCACACCAGTCCCTCGTACTGCTTGGCTTGCATCAAGTAGCCGAACTTCGTGCCGCCCTGACCTTTTGTGGCTTTTGCTTGCGCGATCAAGTCATCCCATGTTTTTGGCGGTTCTTTGACCAAATCTTTGCGGTAAAAGAGCAGTCCGGCATCGATGAATTTGGGCATCGTCCATTGCTGACCGCCGAAATTTCCGGCGTCCATCGCGCCTTTGATATATTTGCCCGTCTCGATTCCGTCTTGTTCCATCAAGCGGTCGAGCGGAAGCAGATAGCCTGCCTGGGCAAATTCAGCCGGCCAGATTACATCCAGGTCGAACACGTCGATCTCGGACGATTGCGCGCTGAACATGGTGACGTACTGATCGTGGCTTTGTCCGGTGTCGGATGGCATCTCGCGGATTTCTACCTCGATGTTCGGGTGAGCGTTCTGAAAAGCTTCCACGAGCTTTTTCGTGGAATCGGTGGCGTCTTTGCCGCGAGCGTAGACGAGCTTGACTTTTTCGGCGGCTGGCTGCGGAGTTGGTTCTGTTTTCGGCGCTTCTGGTGATGCAGGTTGTCCTTGTGCGGGTGCGGATTGCTGCGGAGTGGAGGAGCATGCTGCCAGCGAGAGTGCCACGGTCAAGGTAAGTCCCATTGATGTAAGCCTTTTCATAACTTTCATGCCATTAACCCCCTATGCTCTTTTGGTGAATGCTGAAGCCTGCTTTCGCAGGCACTTCAACCGTTTACGAAAAGCGGACAGCCTCCCCGGTGCGAGCCGACTGATAGATCGCTTCAATCAGACGGGTAATGTACAAAGCTTGCTCCGGCGTGCACAGCGCCTCGGCTTTCCCTTCGATGGCATCGAGGAAGTTGGACAAGAGCGCGACTCGTTCCTGACACGGTTTGGGCGATAGCTCAGTCGTTGCCATGACGCCGCCCCATTCGTGGTAAAGAGCGAGCTGCTCATCCAGCAAGCCAAGCGATACGCCCCCTTCTTGCCCGTACAGTTGCAGGAAAACGTTTTCTTTTTCGATGTGCGACGCCCAGCTTGCATCAAGCGTGAGCGAAAAGCCGTTTTCAAACGTAATCATCGCAACCGCCATGTCTTCCACGTCAAACACGCCGTTCTCATCGATCCGGCCCCACTCGGACAGCCCGCGCTTTTTCGGGCCGAACTCTGCGTACGTCTGGCCGAGTACCGACACTGGCTTGGGATGACCAAGCAGCCACAAGGTCAAATCGAGCATATGTACCCCGATGTCAATCAGCGGACCTCCGCCTGCCAATTCTTTTTGCGTAAACCAGCTTCCCCAGCCGGGGATTCCGTTGCGGCGCACCCAGCCTGTTTTCGCGTGGTACACGTTGCCGAACTTCCCTTCATCCAGCCAGCTTTTGATCTGCTTGGCCTGGCTGCGGAAGCGGTTGTTTTGCGCGACCATCAAAATTTTGTCCGCTCGCTTCGCTGCTTCGATCATGGCTTCTGCCTGACCGCTGTTCATCGCCATCGGCTTTTCGCACAGCAGGTGCTTTCCCGCAGCCAATGCATCCAGCGCAGCTTGCGCGTGCAAATAGTTGGGCACGCAGACGATGACAGCGTCCAGTGCCGCTTCGGACAGCATCTGGCGGTAATCGGAAAAGACGTGCGGGATTTCGTACTGCTCAGCCTTTTCTGCGGCTGTTTCTTTCGACACATCTGCAATGGCAACGATCTCAGCTCTCGGCTCGCCTTTGGCTGCTTCCAGATGCGCCAGGGCAATACCGCCTGCTCCTATCAATCCGATCTTGCATGTGCTCATACAAGCTCCCTCCTTTTACACCCACCACATATTTTTGAGCGGCTCGCGCAAAATCACCTGCTGCAAGTTTTGTACGGCGCGCTGGAAGCCTTCCTCGATCGACATGATGGCATCCTCGTGCTCGATGCTGATGACGTAATCGTATCCGCTCATGCGCAAGGCGCTCATCATGTCTGCCCACGTCTTCTGGTCGTGTCCGTAGCCGACTGTGCGGAAGTACCAGGCCCGCTCATTCAGATTCGCATAGGAGTTCATGTCCAACAGGCCGTACATGTTCACTTTTTCCTGATCGATAAAAGTGTCTTTGGCATGGAAATGGTAAATCGCTTGTTCTTTGCCCAATATTTTGATCGCCGCCACCGGATCGATGCCTTGCCACCACATATGGCTCGGATCAAAATTGGCTCCAATCGCCTCTCCCACCTGTTCGCGCAGCTTCAGCAGCGTCCCGGGCGTGTGGACGAGAAAGCCTCCGTGCAGCTCCAGCGCGACCTTTACCTGGTGATCGTGGGCGTATTGGCCCCATTCCTTCCAGTACGGCACCAGCTTTTCGTTCCACTGCCAGTTCAGCACATCCCGATATTCGTTCGGCCAAGGGGCAACAGGCCAGTTCGGATACTTCGCGCCCTCATGATCGCCTGCCGTGCCGGAAAAGCAGTTGACGACAGGGACTTCGAGCTGTTCGGCCAGTTGCACCGTTTTGACGAACGTCTCATGCGATTGCTGGGCAAATTCTTTGTCTGGCGACAGCGGGTTGCCGTGGCAGCTCAATGCGCTGATGACCAGCCCGCGTTCTTCTACGGCCTTTCGGTACGCCTCGCGCTTCCCTGCACTTTCCAAAAGCTCATCCAGCTGGCAGTGCGCATTGCCTGGATAGCAACCTGTCCCGATTTCGACTGCCTCCAATCCTGCCTCTTTCACATGGTCGAGCATTTCCTCGAACGATTTGTCGCTGAACAACACAGTAAACACGCCGAGCTTCATGCGTTTCCCTCCTTTTTCGAGCCAAGCTCTCTGTTTGGATCACATCTATGGGCCATTCATGGTGTACGCTCGTAAATCACGCTTACACTTTGCCGGACGACGAGGTGGTGTGGAACGATGCTCATCCTCTCCACCGGCTCGTTTCTGATTTGCTTGAGCAATTGCTCCGCGGCAGCCTTCCCGTACATAAACGGGTCGTTGTGAACGGTAGTCAGCATCGGTCTGGTAAAGGAGGCCAGCTCCAGATTGTCAAAGCCCATGACCGAAATGTCTTCCGGGACGCGAATCCCGTGATCGTGCAAGTAATTGAGCACCCCGACGGCCATCAGGTCTGTCGCTACAAACACCGCCGTGGGACGCACCTTCTCCTCGCAGATGCGGCGCATCGCTTCATAGCCGCTTTTGGCAGTGAAATCCCCTTCGACGACAAAGCCTTCATGAATCGGCAAATCGTGTGCGCGCATCGCTTTGCGGTACCCTCCCATGCGATCCAGTCCGCACGGCGGGTCCCACAAAGGCCCGGAGACACAGGCAATTTTTTGATGGCCCTGCGAGATGAGATAAGCGGTCGCATCGTACGCAGCCTGTACGTTGTTGACGTTGACCGTGGGAATTTGGTAGCCGGGCAAATCATGGCCGGTTACGACCGTCGGCACTTGCATGTCGAGCAGCGTCTGGAAGTTGCTCTCCAAAAAATGCACGCTCGCGATGATGACGCCATCCAGCTGCTTTTCTTTGAACAGCCGCAAATACTTCAGCTCTTTGTCCACGATCTCGTCGGAAATAGCCAAAAACATGCTGTAGTCGTCCTCGCTAAGCACGCTGTCGATGCCGTAGGTGAGGTTGGAGTAAAAGTTGTTGTTGATGTCGGGGATCATAACTCCAATGATGCGGGTTTCCTTGCTGACGAGGCTTCTGGCTATCGCATTCGGTTGAAAGCCCGTCTCCTGGACGATCCGCAGGACTCTTTCCCGCAGCTCCGGTCTGACTGGCTTGGAGTTGTTCAGGACACGCGAGACAGTGGCGATAGAAACGTTGGCGAGTTGGGCGATGTCTTTTATCGTGACAGAAATGGTTTCTCACTCACTTTCTCTCATTTCGGGTAAACGTTTTCCTAAACAAAAATTAACATCCTGTATCATCTTTGTCAATATTCTGTCTTTTTACTTTTTTCGCATGTTTTCTGCTGGTTTTTGTCGAAAAAACGGTTCTATTCACGCCGCTGCCCGCACCAAAAAACCCAGAGGCATCTCTTCTCCCCCGGGCTTTACACAAACGCTCATTCAAGAGGTTCACACACAGGCAAATGAATCTCCACCGTCGTCCCCTTGTTTCGCTGGCTATTAATTTTCATCGTTCCTTGGTGGGCTTGAATAATTTTGTAGCTAATCATCAGGCCAAGACCTGTGCCCTTTTCCTTGGTCGTATAAAAAGGTTCCCCAAGCTTCGGTATTCGCTCCTCGGCTATTCCCTCTCCCTGATCCAAAATCCGAATCGACAGAGCTTCTCCCTGCTGCTTGAGCTGAATAGTGATCTGCCCGCCATACGGCATGGCCTCGATCGCATTTTTTAAAATATTAATAAAGACCTGTTTTAACTGATTTTCCTCGCAATTGACCATCGTGGCGACCGGGTCAATCTCCAGCACAATCTGGACATTGTTTAAGATCGCTTCGGTCTGCAAAAGCTCTACCACCTGATGCAGCAAAGGCGGCAGATTGCGCGGCGTAAAATGGATGACCTGCGGCTTGGCGAGCACCAAAAACTCGTTGACAACTGATTGAATCCGATCCAGCTCTGACAAGATCGTTTGAAAATACTCCTGCTTGTAATGGCCTTCCTGAATAAATTGAATGAAACCGCGAATGGAAGTCAGCGGATTGCGGATTTCGTGCGCGACTCCCGCAGCCAATTGACCGACGACAGACAGTTTTTCCGACTTGCGCAACAGCTCTTCTGTCTTTTTCAGCTCCGTAATGTCCCGGCTGATCACGACCAAGCCCGTGCGCTTGCCCTCCGGGTCGAATAGCGGAATTTTACTCACATCAAAAATTCGCACATCGCCGTAGTCCAGGTAAACGACCTCTTCCAGCCGGACGGGCTTGCCTTCTTCCCATGCCCGCTTGTCCGATTCGGCGCATTGCAGCAATGCCTCGCGATAATCCGGGGAAAGCAGAGCCAGCTCCCCGTCCGTTTTTCCCTGATACGGCACGTTCTCCAGGCGGAACACGCGCAAGCAGCAATCGTTCGCCTCGATCCAGCGGCCTTCGCTGTCTTTGAAGCAGACGGAATCCGGCATGGCGTTGATCAGCGTTCGCAGTTGCTTTTCGTTTTCAATCAAGGCCGCTTCCATCCGCTTATGCTCGGTTATGTCCCGTTGAATCGCCACGAAGGCGATGAGGTTCCCTTCTGAATCAGACAGCGGCGAGATGAAGGTGCTGACATCGAGCAGCGTCCCGTCTTTTCGCTGACGCAGCGCCTCATACGATGTCACGTGGCGATTTCGGACAATTTCCTGTTGCAGCAGCTGGAAATCCGCTTGCAAAAAGTCAGGGATCGTCGGCAGCTCGGCCCCGATGACTTCCTGTTCACTCCAGCCAAACATCTGCTCGAACGCCCGGTTGACTTTAACGATATGGAAGCCGACGTCGAGCACAACGACCGAATCGTCCGTATTGCGCAGGTACACATCAAGCTGTTCCTTCGTCGAACGCAAATCCGCCTCGATCTGCTTGTGGCGAGTCATGTCTTTGGCGATGGCGTAGAAGCCGCTGATCTCGTTGTCTACATACATCGGGAAGTTGTTGATGCTGACGTCGATGCTGTGTCCATTTTTATGTTTGACAGCGATTTCAAACTCCTGCGGTCGTCCCATTCCTTCCAGGCTGAACGGATGGAGCTTTTTTTCGGCGCAATCCAGCAAGATTAGTTGGATAATGTTGCTCGCTTGCAGTTCTTCTGCGGTATAGCCGATCAATCTCTCGGCGGCCGGATTGGCCTCCAGTATGTTCCCTTGCAAGTCGTAACAGATGATCGCCGAAGGGTTGTCTTCGAACAGCGAACGGTAAAATCGCTCGCTGCGGATAAACGGTTTCGCCGTTTCGGCAAAGTCGGGTGCCAACGGCTCGCGTGCGGAGCCATCTGCCCCTCCGCTCCCTGCAAAAACAGGCTGCGCCGCCGTCGCTTCCCGCACGCCGTACTCGTCGTTCGGGGGAATTGCGTACACGACAGAGCCGATCGGCCTGCCGCCATATATATACGGAATAAGTTCAAAGCGCCATATTCCCCTCACATGTTCGGCCTCCCATTGCATTTTCGAGATAATGGCAAAAGCGGAAGGAGGCGCCCCGATCAAATTTTGCTGGCGATCAACCCACCCTTGCTCGTACAGGATACTGGACGCATTAATGACCTTCCCGCCGCGATCGAGTACCAGAAAAGGACTCGTCACAGCCGAAGAGACGAGAAGCGAGAAACGCTCTGTCAAGCGGAACCTCTCCTGTTCCAGTTGACCGCGCAAATATTTTTCCACGATTTGCTTTGCCGAGGTAACAGCTGACAAAGAGTGCGGGTGGTTGACCCTCCACAAGCCTGTCAAATTGAACACGCCAATCATTTGCTGTGTGACAGGATCGCGAACAGGCGCGGCGGAGCACGTCCATTTTTGCACCTCCTGGCAAAAATGTTCGCCAGCAAACACCTGTACCGGTCGCCCCGTCACGAGCGAAGTTCCGATGGCGTTCGTCCCTGCCCGATGCTCCGCCCAGGAGGAGCCGACGACAAAATTCATGTCTTCTGCTTTCAGCATCAGCGACAAGTCACCGTCCAAATGCACGATGTCTCCTGCGGCATTGCAGAAGGTGACCAAATGGCCCGAGTCGAGCGAAGCGTCTTTCATTTTCAGCAAAAGCGGCTTGAGAATATGCTGGAGCGTATCCTCTTCCCAGTACGCCTCGATTTGCGCCCGGGACAGGCTGACCGTCGTTCTCGTGCGCAGAGGATGGATATTTTGCTCCTGACAGCGCTGCCAGGATTCGTACATCAGCGGTCGAATGGCCGGTTTTTCGTTCACTCCAGAAACAAATCGTTCCCACTCCTGTTCCAGTTTGACTCTTTCTTGTGAAAGATTCGCATATCTATCCAGAGCTATCCGCTGACTCATGATCTCCATCCTCCAGATATAAAAGTGAGGGAACAACAATTCGGATAAATATTTCGACAATTACCCCAATTTTCCTTTTTATGAAACATTTTTTAAGCACACTGGCCCCCAGAAAAAATGAACCAGTGTGTCTCTCGTCCTACTCAGAGACGCACTGGTTCATCTGTTCTATCTGAATTTCGTAATCACATTAAAGCCGAATGTGTTGTAGTTCGTCATGTCTTCCAAAATGCCCGACACGTCATCGAGAGCGACTTCCTTGGACACGAGCGAAGACGGATTCAGCTTGCCTTGGGCGATCAGCGTAAGCAATCCTTCGTAAGCCGCATGCGGATTGCCGATGCTGCCGACGATCTCCAGTTCCATCGCGGTGATCGCATCGATCGGCAATCCGACCATGCCGCCCTCTTCCTTGGTAGTCAAGCCAATCTGCACGTGCCTGCCGCCTTTTCTCAGGCTCAACACCGAATTGAGAATCGTATCGCGGATGCCAAGTGCATCGATGGAGGCGTGCGCTCCGCCCTTCGTAATTTCCTTGACTGCCTCGACGACATTTTCTTTTCTGGCGTTAATGACGGCAACGGCGCCTTCTTCTTTTGCCTTGGCCAGCTTGGCGTCATCGACGTCTACAGCGATGACCATCGCGCCGACTGCGCTCGCCACCTGAACCGAGGACAATCCGACTCCTCCGGCACCGTGCACAGCCAGCCAGTTACCCGGCTGTACGTTTCCGCGTATGACGCCGTGATAGCCTGTCATGTAACGGCAACCGATCGCCGCTGCTGTCAGCGAGTCTACCTCGTCTGGCAGGCGAATCAGATTGAAGTCGCCGTTTGGCACGCGGACGTATTCGGCGTAGGCGCCATCGTAGCTGAAGCCGAAAATCGCCAAGTTGTCGCAACGGTTGGAATGGCCGGAGAGGCAATTGGCGCAATGTGAGCACCCTTCATGAAAAGGCGTGGTCACGCGATCGCCCGGACGGAAATTTTTCACCTCTTTGCCGACTGCCTCGACGACACCTCCCAACTCATGCCCCGGAATGATCGGCAGCTGCGGACTGAGTCCGATCCAGTCCCAATCTCCCATCCAGGCGTGCCAGTCGCTTCGGCAAACGCCGCACGCTTCGACCCGGACGATCACGTCTTTCGGACCTGGTGTCGGATCGGGCACCTCTCCAATACGCAAAGGTTTACGCTGCTCCAAAATTTGCGCCGCTCTCATGCTTGATTCCCCCTTGTTTTCTCTGTTTTTTGCTTTTTTGCCCACGTCTTAATCGAGGTTGACCCAGACCGCCTTCACCTGCGTATACAAATCCAGGGCGTACGAGCCCATCTCCCGGCCGTATCCGGATTGCTTGTAGCCGCCAAACGGTACAGCAGCGTCGAGCGCATTGTAGCAGTTGACCCAGACAGTGCCTGCTTCCAAGGCATGCGCGACTTTGTGCGCTTTGCGCAGATCGGTCGTCCACACCCCTGCTGCCAGCCCGTATTCCGTATCATTCGCCCGCCGGATGACATCTGCGACTTGCTCCTCGTCGTCAAAAGGCATCGCTGCGACAACCGGGCCAAAAATTTCTTCCCGGGCAATCGTCATGCGCTCATTGACATCGGCAAAAATCGTAGGCGGAACGAAATAGCCCGGCCCTTCCAACGGTGCGCCGCCTGTCAATGAAGTCGCGCCTTCCTCGTGCCCTTTTTGCAAGTAGCCTGTCACCCGCTCAAATTGCTCGCTCGATACGAGCGGCCCGATCTCTGTCGACTCGTCCAGGCCGTTGCCTTGCTTCATTTTGGCCGCATAGCTCGTCATGTCAGCCAAAACGTTGTCGTACACTTTTTTATGAACAAACAAGCGCGAGCCTGCGCAGCACACTTGGCCTTGATTGAAGAAAATGCCCATCAACGCGCCAGGAATCGCTCTGGAAAAATCGGCGTCCGGGAAAATAATGTTCGGCGATTTGCCGCCCAGCTCCAGCGACACGCGCTTCAAATTGCCCGCCGCTTGTTGCATGATCAGCTTGCCGACCTCCGTCGATCCGGTAAAAGCCACTTTGCGAATGCGCGGATGGTTCGTAATCGCCGCGCCTGCTGTCGGCCCGTAGCCTGTAATAATGTTGACGACGCCATCGGGGAATCCCGCTTGCTGGATCAATTCCGCCAAATAGATCGCGGACAGTGGCGTTTGCTCGGCGCTTTTCAAAATCACGACGTTGCCTGTAGCGAGTGCCGCGCCTAGCTTCCACGCAGCCAACAAGAGCGGGAAGTTCCACGGAATGATCTGCCCGACCACGCCAATCGGCTCGCGGCGCGTGTAAGTCAGCATGTTGCGCCCGGCAGAATTGTTGATCACTTCGCCAGCCAGCTTCGTCGACCAGCCTGCATAGTAGCGGAAGTGATCAATCGCCAATGCTACGTCAGCGAAACGGGCGTGGGTGATCGGCTTGCCGTTGTCGATCGTCTCCAGCTGCGCGAGCGCCTCTGCATGCTCTTCCATCAAATCAGCCAGCTTCCAGAGCATCCGCCCGCGTTCGCTAGGCGTCACCTTGGCCCAATCTGTCGCAAAAGCTTTTTCTGCGGCTTGCACCGCGAGATCGACATCGATCGCATCGGCTTCATAAACAGACGTAATCGCTTCACCAGTAGCCGGATCAATCGTGTCAAACGTTTTTCCCGATGCTGACGCTACAAACTCCCCACCAATGAACAGCTTTTTCGGACCGCCTGCCAAGAAAGCTTCGACACGCGGGTCCAATGTGATTTTTGCCGTTTGCGCCACGTAAGCCCCTCCTCATTTTCGCTTATGTGCATTCGTCCCTTACTAGAAGCATGTTTTGTGCCAAATAGAAAACGCTTACAAACAGCGGCTTTTCTATGAATCTAGCAATCTTGCTTTGGAACAGTTGCTCCATTTTTGCGATACAATTGCTCCATTGCCCATTGTAGTTTGAAAATTGTGGTAATATAGAAAGGAAGGTCTTATTTTCTCTGTTAGAGGGGGAAATCGTTTGCTGGAACCCACCAATGCGTTGCTGAAAAAGTCGTGGGAGCGAAGCCGGATCAATGGGGTTAATGCGTTGACAGCAAAGGATGCCATACTGGAAGAAACCCAGTTTCGGCAATACAGGGAACAAAAAGAAGAGTTTATGAGAACGATGGACCCAACCATGGAGCGATTGGCTTATTGGCTGAAAAGCTCCTACTCGATCGTCGCCCTCTGCGATACGTCGGGCTACATCCTGGAGAGCAAAGGCGATCCTGTCTTCCTCAAGGACACGGAAAAAATCCAGGTCCATCACGGCGCCTGCTGGTCTGAGCAGGTGCGCGGAACCAACTCGGCGGGGACAGTCATTGTGGAACAAAAACCGCTGGCGGTCGTCGGAAAAGACCACTACCTTGACTCCAACCATATGTTGTATTGCGCCGCCTCCCCGATTTTCGGACCGCAGGGCGAGCTGGTAGCTGTGCTCGATATTAGCGGACATGCGGCGATGTACCACCCTTCCTTACTGGGCATGGTCGATGTGATGGCGCGCAAAGTGGAAGATTGGCTGCTCATCCATCGTCCCGATCGGCAGATGGTCATCTCGCTCTATCCGGAGAAAAACGCCAAGCACCACGCGCTGCTGGCCGTCAATCAGGACGGAATCGTCACGGGCGGCAACCGCGAAGCGCACCAACTGCTGCGCGGAAACAGACAGCGGCTGGGACAGGTGCATGTGACAGAGCTAGTAGCAGACATCGAGTCTTTGCTAGGCAGGCAAAAAGACATTTCCACTCCCCGTTCCCTCCCCTTGCTCACAAAAGGGGGCGGAGAACATCACTGGCAGGCTTCCGTTCTGCTTGATACGCGTCCACCGCAGATCGCCGCAAGCCCTCCATCCTCCAAACCGAAGGCGAGGCCGCTCCGGGCAAATCGGACAGGTCTCACCTCTTTTGATGACTTATACGGCACAGACGATGCCTTTCTCGCGGCCATTCGGCTTGCCAAGCGGGCAGCCAAAACGGAATATACGGTTATGCTGTTTGGCGAAAGCGGCTCAGGCAAAGACGTCGTCAGCCAGGCGATTCATCTGGCAAGCGAGCGTGCGGACAAGCCTTTTGTCGCGATCAACTGCGGGGCGATTCCGAAAAGTTTGCTAGAAAGCGAGCTGTTCGGCTACGAGCCGGGAGCGTTTACCGGAGCCAAACAGACCGGACAGCCGGGAAAATTCGAACAAGCTCACCAAGGGACACTGTTCCTCGACGAAATAGCCGAGATGCCGTCCGAGATGCAAGTGGCGCTTTTGCGCGTGCTGCAAGATTTCACCGTCTATCGGGTAGGCGGAACGAAGCCGATTCACGTCGATGTGCGGATCATTACGGCTACGCACACCGATTTGTGGCAAAAAGTGCAGGAAGGCAGCTTCCGCGCTGACTTGTTTTACCGACTGCAAGGCGTTCAGGTCACACTGCCGCCGTTGCGGGAGCGTGCAGATCGGCTACAGCTCGCCCAGTTGCTGCTGCACGGCATCGAAGCCCAGTTGGGCACAGGGCCGCTTGCGCTTGGAACCAGTGCCAAAAAGCTGATCGAGAGCTACAGTTGGCCGGGAAACGTGCGTCAGCTTGCGGCCGCCCTGCGCGAAGCGGCTTTTCTGTCGGAGGGAGGCAAAATTGAGCGGGAGCGCTTCCCTGCCTACATTTTGTCCAGCTTTTCTGCCAAGCCCGCCGAGGGACAAATAAGCGATGCTCAAAAAGAACGAACCCAATCTGGCAAGAGCGACATGGTCGACGTATTTTTGCAGACGGGCGGCAACATCTCCGAGACGGCGCGCATTCTCGGAATTGGCAGAAATACCGTCTACCGCAAGCTGAAAAAGCTGATGGAAAAGGACGGGACGTAAGAGTCAGTCGAGACGGGAGTCCGCGTGTCCGGTTGTCCGACAGCAAAAAGCCCTGATCGAGTGGTCAGGGCTTTTTGCGTGACATGTCACGGCAAGTACGGCTTCTTGTGCCGTCGCTTTGCGTCTTTACGCTTGCTATGCTTCTGCCTGGATTCGTTTGGCTTCGGCATAAAGAACTTGAATAAATTTTTTCATGTTGATGCGAATGTCCGAAGCAGTGGCCGTTTTATTTTTCAGCTCGGCCATTTTTTTCCACACAAACGTAAAATCGAAAAACTGGGAAGCGTAATTTTCAAATTTCCAGTTCGACAGATCGGACAAGCCTAGCGATGCCAAATGATTCAAGGACTGATAGATCGCTCTTCTGACCCGCTGCTCGGACGCTTTGACGACTTTCATGACTTGTGTTTCATCCGCGGCAGTTCCCAGTCTGGCTTGGGCAACCGCGACAAAAATTTCTTTGAGCGCTGGAAAGCCGCTTTTCAGCGTATGCTTCTGCTCCCATTCGTTCAAGTAGTCGAGAATGTCAAGCAAATCGTTGCTGCCGTTCTCTCCGGCAATCCCCAGCTCGGACAAAAGGAATTGCCCCGCCTCGCGCAACTGTTTGCCGCTTTTGCTCGCCCGGTTCTGGCTGCCAAGCCCTTGATCCAGTTGCAAGACCGAATGCAGCGATTTTTGGATATCCTGAATCGATTTTTCCAGCCGGATTTTTTCGATGACTTTTTGCAATATCGTCACCACTTCGATCCGGTTGACTGGCTTAATAATGTAGTATTCGCTGCCGAGCGAGTAAGCCTGGGCGATCAAATCTTTTGACTCCATCTGCGAGATCATCACGATCTTGCCCTTGAAGACAGGCCGAATTTGGCGAATCGTTTCAATCCCGTCGCGCTCGGGCATGAGCAGATCAATCAGGACGATGTCGACATGTTTCATCGTCAGCATATGACCGTCAACGAGCGCTCCGTCCTCGGCCTCGCCGACCACTTCCCCCAAGTTCTCATCCTCGATAATTTCTGTCAGCATCAGGCGCACAGCTTCATCGTCATCGATTAAGTAAAAGTGCATCGTCTCCCTCTTTCTCCCTCACAAGATTGATCGGCAAGCGGATGACAAATTCCGTTCCTTTTCCCGCTGCGCCGTCTCCGACAACCAGCTCCCCTTGTAGCTCGTCCACCATCTCTTTTACATAAGAAAGACCGATTCCCGTAGAAGGTGCTCCTTTGTCGTCGTATTTGGTCGTGAATCCGGGCTTGAACAGGAGCTTTTTGCGCCTGGGCGGCACACCCGGACCGTCGTCGGCAATTTTGATCTCGACAAACTCTTTGTCCCGGTTCACCTGGATCAAGATGCTCCCCGTCTTCTGGATCGCCTCGACGGCATTGGCTACGATGTTGTTGATCAACGACATCAAGGTAAACACGTGATAGGGCGGGTGTTCTCCAGAAATCAGGCAAGTAAACTCGATGTTTTTCCCGAGCAGGCTCGCGTACTTCCGCTGGGAGCGCACGATAATGTCTGCCAACTGATGAATATCCATAAAATCCGTCCGATTTTCGTGGGTAATCAGTTTTTGCAGCCCGGCAAAAATTCGCTGGTTGTCTTTTTTGATTTCATGCACTTCTCCTGCAATAATCAGCGCCTGTCGCGCAAACGAGTCGACGGAAGCTTGTTCAAGCCCGTCTTTTTGCGCTTGCAGGCGCTGGTACAGCTCGAACGACTTGACCGTGATGTTCTCCGCATTTTGCAGCGTCTTTTTCAGATGAATCGACTCTTCGTACAGATTGGAAATGAGCATCAACATATGCTCGTGCTGCGCGCGGGTCTGTTTTTCCCGGGCTTGCGTCTCGTACAGTCGGATCATATTCAGAAAGCTGAGCACGACGAAGCTGTGCGAGAGCGCAATCACGAACATCTCTTGCAGCGAACTCCAGGTCACGACGATGTGAAACAGCACATACTGCGATAGCAGCTCGACCAGATCGGCTACGACCTCAATGACCATCCCGATTCCGCCGATGATCAATGTCCGCTCGCGGAACCGCTCCATTCGGATCACATAAAAAAGCAGCGAATACGAAAAGTAGAAAAAAAAGCTCGAATAGTGCTCTTGCATCGAAGCAGCCAAATGAAACGGGCTGTGCGTGTACGAGTCGAGCAGCAAGCGAAAGCCGACGACAGACAGTCCGGTCAAAAACCCGGGCAACACCGCCGGAAGCCGCTGGAACAAAAGCAAGAAGAAGAAAAAGGTCGGCGCGCCAAAGCTGATCCGAAACGTCTCGTTGACCGGATAAAATTTCAGTTCGCCTGCCAGCGGAACCGTGATCAGCATGAGTGCCAGGATGTAGCCATCCTTTTTTAATGGGGAATGCATGCGCCACTTCCCCCTCCCTGTTGGATTGCTGTAGGGTTTGTCACTTTTTTCCCCTTACTATTCTTATCCATAAAACACGTAAACGACAAGTATAGAAAAAATATTTATATAAATGCGTGAAAGCTTTTGTTGGTTTTTGTTTGATTTTGTAGGTTGGTTTTAAAGTGTTCAATATACGATTTTTGCGTGGCGTGGAAGCGCTTTCGCTCCTTGACAAACAGGCTTACAGTACAGGATTTGGGGGGAACGGGGTTTGTTTCAAACAGCAACATCGGCAAACAAATGGGAAGCACAGCAGGTGACAGAACATCTGCAACGGTGGGTCGCCTACCATCGCGAGCAAGCTTCAGAGGGTGCATGCGCCAGTTACATTCCCGCTTTGCGGCGAGCAGACCCGACACAGCTCGGCATTTGCATGGTCGGCCCTTCCGGAAACAAAGTGACGGCTGGTGACTGGGAAGTTCCTTTCACCATGCAGAGCATTTCCAAGGTCGTCAGCTTTATCGCAGCCTGCTGCCACCACGGCATGGCTTACGTGCTCGATCGCGTGGACGTGGAACCGACGGGAGATGCGTTCAACTCGATTATCCGTCTGGAGATGCACAAGCCAGGCAAGCCGTTCAACCCGATGATCAATGCGGGCGCCATTACCGTCTCCTCGCTTTTGCCAGGAAGTACGCCGGAACAAAAACTGCACTATTTATACGCAATTTTCCAAAAGATTACAGATTCGGCTCCTGTCATTAACGAGGAAGTGTTCGTCTCGGAGTGGATGCATTCACACCGAAACCGTGCGCTGGCGCATTACCTGAAAGACACAGGGTATCTGGATTGCGAAGTCGAGGAAGCGCTGGAAGTGTATTTAAAACAGTGCTCCATTCAGGTCAATACGGAGCAGATCGCGCTGATCGGCCTGGTTTTGGCGCTGGACGGCTATCACCCGTTGCGCGGCGAGCAAGTTTTGCCCAAAGAAGTCGTGCGCTTGGCAAAAGCGTTGATGCTCACTTGCGGCATGTACGACGCTTCCGGCAAATTTGCTGCCTATGTGGGACTTCCGGCCAAAAGCGGCGTGTCTGGCGGAATTATGACACTCGTTCCTCCCAACCTGAGATCACAATCCCCTTTTCCCGGCGGCTGCGGCATCGGCATTTTTGGCCCGGCCATCGACTCATGCGGAAACAGCGTGGCAGGTGTATCCCTGTTGAAGCAGATCGTGCATGAGTGGGATATCAGCATTTTTTAATCCATCTATCCAATCGAGGTGACAACATGCAACAATTTCTGTTAGATGTAACAGCGTCCATCAACGATTTTTTCTGGTCTTATGTTCTGATCGTCATGCTGGTTGTGCTTGGTCTGTTCTTCTCGTTCAAAGGCCGTTTCCTGCAAGTCCGCATGATCAAAGACATGCTCCAAGCGATTCGCGAAGGGAAAAAAGGGTCTGCCGACAGCATCTCTCCTTTCCAAGCTTTCTGTATCAGTATGGCCGCGCGTGTCGGTACCGGAAACATTACGGGAATCGCCATCGCTGTAGCGCTCGGTGGTCCTGGCGCGGTTTTCTGGATGTGGGTCATTGCGATCATCGGTTCTGCCTCTGCCTTCGTGGAAAGCACGCTGGCGCAAGTGTATAAAATCAAGGACAAAGACGGTTTCCGCGGCGGTCCTGCCTACTACATGGAAAAAGGACTGAACAAGCGGTGGATGGGTGCCCTGTTTGCGGTATTGATCACCTTGTCTTTCGGTCTGGTGTTCAACGCGGTGCAGTCCAACACGATTACGCTCGCTTTTGAAAACTCGTTCGGAACAGATCGGCTGACGATCGGCCTGATCATGACCATCGCCTTTGCTGCGATCATTTTCGGCGGAGTGAAGCGCATCGCGAAAATGTCCGAGTATATCGTCATCGTGCTTGCGATTTTGTACATTGGCGTTGCCCTGTTTATCGTCATGATGAACATTACGAAAATGCCGGAAATGATTGCCCTGATTGTGAAAAGTGCCTTTGGCCTGGAGCAGGTTGCTGGCGGTACGCTGGGAGCTGCGCTCATGCACGGGGTCAAACGCGGTTTGTTCTCCAACGAAGCAGGTATGGGTAGCGCACCGAACGCCGCAGCTACGGCTACGACGAGCCATCCTGTCAAGCAAGGTCTGATTCAGGCGTTCGGCGTTCTGACAGACACGCTGATCATTTGCACAAGCACGGCTTTCATCATCTTGCTTTCCGGCGCGTACAAGCAGTCCGATCTGAGCGGCATCGAGCTTTCCCAAGCGGCTCTGTCCATCCACCTCGGCGATTGGGCGTCGGCTACTCTCGCTGTCATGGTCTTCCTGTTCGCTTTCAGTACGTTGATCGGGAACTACTACTACGGTGAAACGAACATCGAGTTTTTGAAAACGAGCAAATTGTGGCTCATGCTCTATCGTGTCAGCGTATTGGCAATGGTTTTGTTCGGAGCGGTCGCCAAAGTGCAACTCGTTTGGGACTTGGCTGACTTGTTCATGGGGCTGATGGTCGTGGTCAACCTGATTGCGATTTTCATGCTCTCCAAAGTCGCCTTTGCCGCCTTGCGCGATTATCAGGAACAGAAAAAAGCAGGCAAAGACCCTGTGTTCTACAAAGACAGCATCCCTGGTCTGGAAAATGCGGACGCATGGGAAGCCGCTCCTGTTGCTAAGAAAAACGAGCACGCGAGCTAACCACTTTTCCGTTTTCCACTAACAAAAAGAAGCCTGATCATGTGACAGGCTTCTTTTTCATGTTTCTCGTTCAAGCTTTGTATCCGCTCAGGCAAATCCACCAAACGGGGACAACCAACTCTCCCTCTGATTCGTCCGCATGCCATGTCGTTGCCACAAAATGAGGCGCCGCTCCTTCGTTGCTCGAAGGCGGACTTGCTTCTTTTCGTATGCGCCCTCCCCCTACAGACGAGGGTCGATCTCTTTCTCCTGCGCGACTTCAAACAGCATCGTCGCCACGGTTTGCTGGTACGCTTTGTTCTCTGGTGAAATATCCGCCAGCTTGACGCGCAGCATGCTTTGGCCCAGCTCGTGCTCTTTTTGGGCGGTGCGCAGTTTTTGCCCGATGTGCTTCTGTTTCACCAACTTGCGATATTTGTGCGGGAAACGGTAATCGTAGCCGTAAATGATCGACAAATATTCGGGATTTCGCACCTTCATCGCCGGAACTGTCTTGCCGTTCGGCAGTTCGGGCTTGATGACGATCCCTTCCATTTGCTGCTCCAGTGTCGTCGTTTGGAAAAAACGGGCGGCTTGTTCATACGCCCTGTCTGCGTCGTCCAGATCAATCACGGCGCACGCATCTTCACTGACAAAGCGGTACCACTCAGAAGTTCGGCCATCGGGAAGCCGCTCTTCTCCGTTGGCATCAATCAGCTTGAGCACAGCAAACGGCTTGAAGGCAAGCTCGCCAGACTCTCCGTACAGGACGAGCTGCTTTTCATAAGTGGCATAGGCAGCCAGATGCTGATCGAGCGGAACCAAGCTGTCTTTGATTTCGCGGACGTGCTTGTAGTTTTGGTACAACGTCGGGCCGTACTGGGCTGCCAACGCGTTTTTCGGGAGATGAAACTGTTCTTTTGCAAATCCGCTGGCGTCGTATTCCCCGATCAGCTTGTGGAGCGCCTGTTCAAAACCGTGCTCCTGCAAGTAAGTCAGCTCGCTTTGCAGAGCGGCACCGATCGGTTTGAACTGCTTTTCGATCAGCCCTTCACCGATTGCCCTCCATGGCAGCAATTCGCCGTCAAGCAGCAGCATCTCTACCTGATTTTCTTCCATATACGCTGCGAATTTGGCAAGCAGCTGTTCATAAATCGGGGTTAAATCCACCTGCTTGATCTTGTAGCCGTTGCGGCTGACCGCGAAGCAATGCTCCATCGTCCGATGCAAATACACATTGCAGCGCGAGCCCATGTATTTAGGCTGAAGCACCACTTCTTTTACCCCGCGCTCGGCAAAATAGCGCAGTCCCGCTTGCAGCGACTCCAGCTCGCCTGTCGCTTCGTCCTTGTCTGCCGGGGGCATCGTCCCGGAAATGAAATTGATTTTATGTTGCAGGCAGTAATCAAGTCGACGAACTTCTTCGCTGGCAAGCTCGGCAAGTGACACCTCCCGCTTCGCCTGGAACAAGGTCGGCAATGCTTCGGTAATCGCCGCATGTGTGGAGCGCTCTGTTTTGTACTGCGGTCTGTGTGTGATCATGACGGAGGTCAGCGCATTTCCGTGCACGCATCCCGTATCGAGATGAATTTTGTTTTTCAAACGAAACGCCTGCTTCGCCGCTACGTGTCCGAACAAGTGATACGGGTGGTTGCTCACCGCTTCTTCAGCCAAAAAGGTCAGTTGTTGTTCGAGCGCATCCGTCCGGTCAATCCGGATGTTGCGCTGATTGCGAGCGGCAATCGTGTCGAGCTTGCCGATGTATTTGTTTGCGCATGGCGCATGTGTCACGTAATAGGACGGACCTGTAAGCGACTGGACGCGGTAAAACGGCTGCGAAATCGCGTACAACTGGTTGAACTTTTCGTGCAATCGCGGATCGGCGCGCAATACGGCGACAGAGTCGAAGTACGTCTCCAACAACGTCGGCTCCGCGCCCTTGATTTTTCCTTGCAAAAAGTGGTAGACAAAATGCTCGTGATTGCCCAGCACGAACAGAAAATGCTCCTGATTGTCGTACAAAAATTCGATGATCTCGCGAGTTTGCTTGCCTTTATCAATCCAGTCGCCAGCGAGTATCACCTGCGTGTCGCGGACTTTGTCTGTCGGAACAAGCCGATTGTCCTCCAGCTCGTATCCGTAGGCGACAAGCAGCCTTTTCAGTTCTTGGACACACTCATGCACATCGCCAACGATGATGTACTTTTTGTCTGGGGCAAGAATCGTAGCCAAATAGTCTGCCTTGTTTTCGATGTGCACCTCATAGGAAGTCGCGCCATTTGTCCCGTGCTCTGCCGCAGCAAAATCTTTGGCCCGGATTCGGTGTATTTTGGCGTACCCTTCTTTGGACAAGGCGCGCAGCACTTCTTTTTTCAGCCGCAGGATGTGGCTCGAAATCAGCTTTTTCGACCGCTCGGAGGCGTAATAATCCTCGCGCTTGTGGTAATCGAATAAGATGACTTCCACGTTGTAATGATTTTCCTTCGCGATCTCCCGGACACGCGCGCGAAAATCTTCGGCCAGGCCCGTCGTGTCGACGACCACGAAAGGCGCGTTAATCGGGAAAGACGTGACCAGCCGCAGCTTTTCGAACAGGAGGCGAAACGCTTGTTCACTCGCTTCCAGCATGACCTGATCGTACTTGTCGTACGCATACCCGAGCAGTTCCTGGCGCAATTGATCCGAAGAGATGTACGCCACATTGGCTTGCAGCCGTTTCCCCGCATCCGCGATTCCAAGCTGCGGGATCAGCACTTGCTGGGCAAATGTCGTCTTCCCGCATTCGGTCGGGCCGACGAGCATGAAAATCGTATGGACGTTCGTCGATATACGCATCGGTTACGCCCTCCTTTTTCTGAGAATGACACCTTGTGTCGTCGGCATTCCGTTGACCTGATCGCCGATTTTGACAAACTCGCCCTCGACACCAGCCGTTTGCATGATCTCGTTCATCCACGTCTGGAAAGCTTGCTCGCCCATCTCCCATTTGTGGTCGTCGTGCCGAAAACCGGACAATTCGTAGTACGGATTGAAATCCGCATTCGGTGTCGTGATGATAAAGCTTGCAAAATCGACCTCGCGGCAAAGCTGCAAAATCAGCGCTCTCGCCTCTTTCGTGCTCATGTGCTCGATCACTTCGGTCAAGATGATGTCGACCTGCTCGCCATTGTATTCGAGCAAGAACGTATCGACGGAAGGAAACAGGACGATATTGTCGACCTCTTTCGCCACGGCTTTCCGGTTGACCAGTTCCAGCCGCTCTTCGTCAATGTCGACCGCGTAATAGCAATGCGCCAGCTTCCCGGCAAAAGCAAGGGCGTAAAATCCTTCGCCGCAGCCGACATCCAAAATCGGGCGCGAAAAGGGCAGCTGTCCCGCAATAAAGTTTCTGCGCTGCATGCCCGTGCTGCCATACTCCAGATGCATCTCGTAACGATCCGTCTGTTCGAGAGCAGCCTTGTATTTGCGATAATGCTCCCGCTTGGGCAAAAAGTTTCGCGAGAACAGGCTGCGAATATAGAAAGGCGCGTCCATCGCCTGGATGCTCTTGATGTATTTGTCGAGCAAGCTGTCGGAAATATCGAGGTGCTCTTTGCCGAACGTCGCCAAAAACAGGCAGAGCACGCTAGTCACTTGCAGCAGGTCGTGCAAGCTTTTTTGCGTCCGAATGGTCAACGCGTAGCTTTTGTCGGCCCTGTGCTCGATTTCGAAGGAAAAGTCTTTGACGTGGTTTTGAAAAAAGGCAATGTAGCGCACCAGCTCGATATGAACCATGTTGATGAAAAAAGTATGCGTGTAGCCTGCAACGTCCCGTTCATCCCGCGATTTCAACGGTGCCGAAAAGTATTCGCCAATCGCATGAAGCGGAAACAAAGGCGTGTTATAGCGCGACAGGTTCAAGTATTCGAAATGCTCGTGTTCATACTGTTTATAGGATATTTCGTTGTCGGCATCTTTAAAATAAACGTGGTAGCGGGAAGCATCCGAGTACCACCCGTAGGCGATTCCTTTGCGCACCGACCGCAGCGATAGTCCGGTCGCCGGATTTTTTTTGATCAGAAACGAAAAATCCGGATTGGTGGATTGCAATGATACGATAGCCATCTGTTCTCTCTCCTTCCAGCCAAGCTTGCTTTGTTGTATTTCCATCTTCTTCTATTTGGCTGGACGTGAACAGGGCAGAAGTATTACGATTCACCTTTCCTTTTAGCGATAGGCACAAAAAAAGAACCTGCTTGCACAGGTTCTTGCGTCGTTATTTCTTCGCCAGGGCGTTGACGACATCGTCATCCTTTTTGGTGCTGTTATTTCTTTTCTACCGCATGTCCGCCAAATTCGTTGCGCAGCGCAGCGACAACTTTGCCGTGGAAGGCATCCTCGTCCAGCGAGCGATAGCGCATGAGCAGCGACATCGCGATCACAGGAGTGGCTGCTTGCAGGTCGAGCGCCGTTTCCAGCGTCCATTTTCCTTCGCCGGAAGAGTGCATGACGCCGCGAATGTCATCGAGCTTGGCGTCTTTGCGGAAGGCACGCTCCGTCAAGTCCATCAGCCAACCGCGGATGACAGAGCCGTTCGCCCACACGCGGGCCACTTCGGCGAAATCGTAGTTGTACTGGCTTTTTTCCAGCACCTCGAAGCCTTCCCCGATCGCTTGCATCATTCCGTACTCGATCCCGTTGTGAATCATTTTCAAAAAGTGACCGCTGCCCGCATCGCCCGTGTACAAGTAGCCCTTGTCCACGTTAATGTCGCGAATCATCGGTTCGATGTGGGCGAACGCTTCCCGATCCCCGCCGATCATCATACATGCCCCGTGGCGAGCGCCTTCCATTCCGCCGCTTGTGCCCGCATCGAGAAAATGAATGCCATTGGCTTTCAACCGTTCGTAGCGCTCTACAGATTGCTTGTAATGCGAGTTGCCACCGTCGATGACGATATCGCCGGGAGCGAGAATCGCAGACAGCTGATCAACCAGCTGGTCGACAATCTCCCCTGCCGGAACCATCAGCCAGATGACGCGTGGCGCATCCAGCTTCGCTACCGCATCCTCGACAGAAGCAGCCGGAATCGCTCCTTCGCGGCTCAGTTCTTCCGCACGGCTTTTATCTACGTCGTAAGCGACAACCTCATGCTGATGAGAAAGCAAATTGAGTGTCAGATTGTACCCCATTTTACCTAGACCGAGAATCGCAAGTTTCATTCGCGTACGTCACTCCTTTTGGGATGAACTCTGTTAGTTTGTATTATAAGACAAAAATTTTCATCTTTCATCAGAAATGAAGAAAATTTTTTCGAAACTAGGAAACGACCGTCTGTTTCTCCTATACTAGCAAGTAGGAAATCATTTGCATTTGTCCTGTACGAGCCTTTTTGGCAATATCTTTTGCTGAAATATAGATGGCATTCCAGTACGATTCAATTCAATTCAGGAGGTCGCATTTCATGCCAGATACAACTTCGCACACGCCTGTCAGTGTGCTTGCGCAGCTACGCGCCATTTACACACAGTTAAGCGGCAAAGAACAGCAGATTGCCGATTACATTTTGCAGCATGCCAATCAAATCGTTCATTTCTCCATTACCGAGCTGGCCGATCAGTGCCAGTGCGCGGACGCAACCGTCTTTCGGCTTTGTCGGCGGCTCGGTTTTCGCGGGTACCAGGCGTTTAAAATCGCGCTGGCCAGCGAAGTGACCAATCCAAAACAAACGATCTACCAGGAGATCAATCTGGACGACGACGACATCGGCGCGATTGCCGAAAAAATTTTCACCGCGAATCTGGAAACATTGCGGGACACCCTGCAAATCATCAACAAGGATGAGCTGCTCAAAATCGTCTCCTGCCTGGAAAAAGCGACTCGCATTGAATTTTACGGCTCTGGCGGCTCGGCTGCGATCGCCCAGGACGCCTACCACAAATTCATGCGGACAGGCATTCCCTGTATTCATCACTCGGATGCCCATTACCAGGTCATGTCCGCTTCGTTGCTGACGGAAGGCGCGGTAGCCGTAGGTTTCTCCCACTCCGGCTCCAACAAAGATATTTTGGCAGCCCTGCGCGTAGCCAAGGAGCGCGGCGCCAAAACGATTGGCATTACGAGCTACGGCAAGTCTCCCCTCGTCCGTCTCGCCGACATGTGCTTGTACACGACTTCGCGGGAAACCGTTTTTCGCACGGAAGCTTTGTCTTCCCGCCTCGCCCAGCTCAGCCTGATCGATTTGCTGTACGTGGCGGTTTCCTTGCGCAGACAGGACGATACGATCTCCAACATTCAGCATATCCGAGAAGCTATCTCGCTCAAACGCCTGTGATCAGGCGTTTTTCTTTTTCCCTCCCAAACCACCAAACGGCTATTTTTGGTAATACTATCGATGTGAATATGAAAAATGAAATAATTTTTTTCTTTTATATTAACAAATGAAAAAAATTTCGCTATAATCTCGTTATCAACACGCCACTCGGTTGAAAGCGTATACAAATGATCGTGACTGTTTCCATTCTCTTCGGAGCCAAAAGAACAGGCGGCAAGCGGTCCGATCTTACTTTTAGGAAAACATCGAGACGTTTTTCGCGAAAAAAGGGTGAAAGCACATGAAGCAAAGCTACTTTATCGGTCTTGATATCGGGACAACCAGTACGAAAGCGATTGTCTTCACAGCATCTGGAGCCGTTCGCGGGACTGGCAATATCGACTATCCCCTGCTGGTGCCGAAAGCATCGTGGGCTGAGCAAGACCCGGAAACGATCTTCGCCGCTGTCGTTGCCGCATTGAAACAGGCGATTGAACAAGCGGACATCGGGCAGAACGAAATCGGCGGCATCGGCTTCTCCACCGCGATGCACAGCCTGATTGCCGTAGATGCGCACGGAAATCCCCTGACGAACAGCATCATCTGGGCGGATAACCGCAGCGCGGCACAGGCAGAGCGGCTCAAGGAGGAAGGTGTCGGCCATTCGATCTACCTGGCGACCGGAACGCCGATCCACCCCATGTCGCCGCTTCCCAAAATCATGTGGCTCAAAGAGAATCAGCCCGATATTTCCCAGAAGACAGCGAAGTACATTTCCATCAAGGAATATGTGATCTATCGACTGTTCGGTCAGTACGTGGTTGATTACTCCATCGCTTCGGCTACGGGACTGTTCAACTTGCGCAAACTGGACTGGGACGACGACGCGCTGCAGGTTGCCGGCATCACGAAGCAACACCTGAGCGAGCCAGTGCCGACTACCCATATCCTGCGGGGAATGAAGGTACGCTATGCGGAAGAGATCGGGCTTGATCCCGACACGCCTTTTGTGGTCGGGGCAAGTGATGGCGTGCTGGCCAATCTCGGCATCGGTGCCATCGACAACGGTCAGGTAGCCATTACAATTGGGACGAGCGGAGCTGTTCGGACAGTCGTGCCCGAGCCGATCACCGATCCGAAAGGCCGCACGTTCTGCTACTTGCTGACGGAGAATCATTGGGTCATCGGCGGCCCGTCCAACAATGGCGGGATCATGCTCCGCTGGTTCCGCGACGAGTTCAGCTGGCCGGAAGTCGAAAAAGCGAAGCAGCTGGGCGTCGATCCTTACGACGTCATGATTCAGGCAGCTGAGCATGTACGCCCCGGCGCAGATGGGTTGCTGTTCCTCCCCTTCTTGTCCGGCGAACGCGCGCCCTACTGGAATGCGCAGGCGAGAGGTTCTTTTTTCGGCATCGGCCTGCACCACAAACGGGAGCATTTCATCCGCGCCGTCCTCGAAGGCATTTTGTTCAGCGTATACAGCATTGGCATCGCGCTCCGCGATCTGGCTGGCGGCGCCAAGGAAATTCGCGCATCCGGCGGCTTCGCCCGTTCCAAGGAATGGCGGCAAATCATGTCCGATATGTTCGGCTACGAGGTGCTGATTCCTGAGAGTCACGAAAGCTCCAGCTTTGGCGCCGCCCTTTTAGCGATGCACGCGCTTGGAGCATTGGACAATTTGCATGATGTGAAAAAGATGATTCACATTTCGCACAGGCATGAGCCGGACCTGGAGCGATCCAGCATGTATCTGGAGTTGTTTTACATTTACGAGCGCGTTTACTACAACCTCCTGGAGGAGTACAAGCTAATCGCCAAGTTCCAAAAACAGTTGAACAACTAGACACATCAAACGGAGGGTTCTATCATGCCACTTCTCATTACGTTGATCTCGATTCTCTTCCTCCTCGTTCTCATCACGCGGTTCAAAGTCAACCCGTTTGTCGCGCTGTTGCTCGCGGCCGGGTTTGTCGGAATCGCTTCCGGGATGCCGCTCGTCAAAGTCGTCGACTCGATCAAAGACGGGATGGGCGGAACGCTCGGCTTTATTGCGATCGTGCTCGCGCTTGGCACCATGCTTGGAAAAATGATGGCGGAATCCGGCGGCGCAGAGCGAATCGCCCGCACCCTGATCCGGCTGTTCGGTGAAAAAAACGTGCACTGGGCCATGATGTTCGTCGCCTTTATCGTAGGGATTCCGGTCTTCTTTCAAGTAGGCTTCGTTCTGTTGATTCCGCTCGTCATTACGATTGCCAGACAAACGGGCGTCTCTTTGCTGAAAATCGGGATTCCGCTCATCGCCGGCTTGTCCATCGTGCATGGCATCGTGCCTCCGCACCCTGCTGCCATGGCAGCGGTCGATCTGTTCCAGGCCGATGTCGGCAAGACGATTTTGCTGTCCATCATCGTAGCCCTGCCTGCTGCAATCATCGCCGGGCCGCTCTACGGCAGCTGGATTGGCAAGCGCATCCAGACGAGCATCTCGCCTGAGCTTGCAGCGCAAATGGCGGAGCCAAAGGACGAGCGCGAATTGCCTGGCTTCGGAATCACTGTCTTTACCGTGCTTTTGCCTGTGTTTTTGATGTTGCTCGCGACTGTCGCCGATGTAACATTGCCGAAGGAAGACGCCTTGCGCCAATGGGCTGATTTTATCGGCAGCCCGATCACGTCCCTGTTGATTGCCGTCATCATTTCGTTCTGGACACTCGGCTTCAATCGCGGCTTTACCAAAGACGACATTCTCAAATTCACAAACGACTGCCTCGCTCCTACCGCGACAATCCTGTTGGTCATCGGTGCGGGTGGCGCGTTCAACAAAGTTCTGCTGAACAGCGGCGTCGGCGATTACATCGCTGAATTGGCCAAAGCCTCCGCGATTTCGCCCATCCTGTTGGGCTGGCTGATCGCTGCCTTGATCCGCGTAGCTACCGGGTCCGCTACCGTCTCCATGATGACGGCAGCAGGAATTGTCGGGCCTATCGCCCTGCAAGTTCCCGGAACCAGCCCGGAACTGTTGGTACTGGCAACAGGCTCCGGCTCGCTGATCCTGTCTCATGTGAACGATTCCGGCTTCTGGCTGATCAAGGAATATTTCAACATGTCGGTGCAAGATACGCTGAAGTCGTGGACGGTGATGGAGACGATTTTGTCGGTAGTGGCGATTATTTTGATTATGGCATTGAGTTTGGTTGTGTAGGATGGAGGTAGTACAGATGTAATGGAGCAGGGCATTCTTTCTGGTGGGATTGGGGGAGTGTCCTGTTTTTGTTTGTGTTGGTTGTTTGGTTTTGTGTTTATGGTTTGGTTTATGAACGGATTTATTAGTTCTTGCTCGATATTATGTGTAATATGTCAACCCCGCCTATTTTTCTTGGCTTTTTTGTTGGTTTATTTAGCACTGGATGGAGTTTTTACAAATTTAAAACAACCTTTATCTTGTCAATATGTAGATTCACTTGGTCTTTTTGTTCCGGGTTATCCCTAATAAATTCCACACATGTTTCTTTCAAGCAATCATAGAAATCTATATTTTTCATAATGATTTCGTTATACGAAGAAGTGTTAATGAAGATCATTATGCCTTCTTTAAATTCAATCTCCTCAGAATGCTCTGGAAGTTCATATCCCATCATATGATCTTGCCACGGCTCTCCATTGGATAAACACTCTGGCACATCAAGTAAATCGCTCTTCAAAAAGGAAAAAAATCTTGAATGACTGGCTGTTTATCTATCAACATAAACCCTCCTAATTACCATAATTTCTTCCCTCTAATACAGGGTGTACTCTTTCTATTTCTCCAGTAGTTGGATTTTTCCATCCTCCAAACAAACTTATAAAAGCTTTTGACGTCATCGCCTCCCAAAACACCCGTTGCAACCAGGTTGCCCGCATCTACCGCCGCGCCCCACAAACCAGCCAGCGTATCCCCAAAAGCCGAAAACTTCCCTTCCACCTCGGCGATTTGGTTATCCGAGGTGCGCTTCGTCATGACAGCGAGAATCCCGTTGGCCGCTACATCTTGCTCAAACGCACTTAACAGTTGCGGGCAAGAATGCCGGGCACTCGCTTCCAGCTGAATGTTTTCACTGCTCGCATTTGCTTCTTCGATTAGCTCCAAGGCATCTCCTCCCGTTTTGACCGTCAATCCTTCTGTGCCGGACAAATGAACAGCCGCCCAGCGTAAACTCTTTGCCTTGAGGGTTGCCAAACGATTGGTCTCCTGGGTCCTGCATTTTTTTCGCTTGCTTCTGGACGGTTTCGTCGCCTTGCGGGGTGTTGCGCACGGAGTTCATGACCATGCCGTCGTCTTCGTCGCCAGGGAAGTATAGCTTGAGTTCGGCATGAAGTGTATAATATCTGATTATTCATCGTTTTCTACATGCCAAAAAGCTCATTCCTACTCGTAATTCAAGTGGAAAGAGCTCTTGAAAGTTTATCAAGTGTTTGCATTGCTTAGCATTTGTTTGTAGGTTGTATTGTACGATCTTGTTATTGGAGTTGTAACCGGGTTTACACAAAATTTTAAACAAGGCCTTAGCATGTGATATCAGAAAAAAGAAGCTACATCGCGAAGTAATATGCATTTGTTGGAATTATTTACAGATCACTACATACTTATTCGCTTATTCGCATTTTTCTAACATCCATTCCCTTGCTTTTTCTGATTCCAACAATATTGGTTTCTCCGATGTACCAATATTTATACTCTCAATAAAGGCTTCTTCTATACCTTTAATATTTTTTAATGTTACTCCGTTTAACAATGTTTCTTTAAATGTCGAAACACTTATATCTACATTTTCTAGTCTTGCCCAACTAAAATCCGTTAAGTAGAACGATGCATTAATCAAATTACAATCTACTAAATATGCATTTCTAAATATTGCTTCCCAACAATCACCTTTACTAAATCTACTGTTTTTAATGACACAGTTAGAAAAATCTGTATATCTAAGATCTGATTTATAAAAATCGCATTTATCTAAATATGCATTTTTAAATGTTGACGAGGCTAATAATGATGTGTAAAAATCGATATTTTCCAGTTTGAGATCATCAAAAGTACACTCTATTAAATATGCTTGTTCAAGAAATGTATCGGATAAATCAAAACTTCTTAAGTCCACTTCATCTAACTTTAACATCTCACCTTCTTTACCAATTGTCTCAACCCACTTTTTATGCAAATCAAACATATTAAGAATATTTCTTTCTTCCATTTTCTCACTCCTTAAGGGTACCACAATATTCTATCTGCTATTCCTGCTTCATCAATTGCTTTCATCAGTTGTTCAATATGCTCAGGCACCATTTTTTTTGTATCAATAATTATGTTATATCATGGTGGTATCTGACCATAATCAACCTGTTCAATGTAACGCTAGTACGTTATTTAGGGTATGAAATTAAAGCATTTGATGTGCGTACAAATGAAATTGCGAAATCTTCATACGGGCATTACATAGGTTAGATGTGTTATTGGTTAAATGATGAGCTCATCCGGCACTAGGTGGCCCCACGGATTTATTCACATATACATCTCAGTTTGACAATTCTTTTTCAATATAAGGACGATCAAGTAAACTAAGTAGACTTGTGGTTAAATACTTCGCTTGATACTGGTCTAAAGCGTTATTGACAAATAGCTGACCATTCTCAATTCTAAGCAACTGAGCTGAACCATCTTCTAGAAATAATAGATTTCCATCAATATGTCTTATAAGCTTTCCCATAACTTTAAACAAAAGCTCTAGTCCTTGATAAAATGTATTACCAAACAATTGAATTCTGATGCATACATTAACATCTAAGTTATAATGCCTTCTAACAAAAACGATATCAGAGACATCTTCAATTTCAAGAGCCAATGAAAATAGCTCAGACCCGATAACTATTTCCTCATCGTTACAACTAAATGATGCCTTCTTGTTCGCAAACTCGGTAGTAAATCTTTCTAGCATCTCTCCTAATGAATTATTACCTACATTAGATCGTAAAAACAATTCATAGTCCATTCATTTCTATCCCCCAAATACCCTTGTAATTTCCCCATCTTTCACAATAAATAGTTCTTTTAAGTTCTTTAAATCACCGTTTGGATTTGCTTTTCTTAAAATCCCTTGAATAATTTCGGTCACTTTTTCAGAAGGGAATTGATCTAAATTAAGAACTATTCTTTCTGCTTGTGTTTTAGTCTTTTTGGTTATGTTTCTAAGAATGTTATCAACATTTGTTTCTATTGTTGGTGCATAACAATCAAATACTTTACCTTCAATAACGAAATCTGGATTTGACGACTCTTTTATTCCGTATCCATTACCACCGTTTACTTCATCTAGCATTTCAATGTCATATCCTTGATCTGCCATTAGATTGGCTGTTTCGCTCTCTTTCTTAATACCGTGTGAGTCACCTTTGGTATAGTTTCCTTTAGGTTTTCCACCTTTAGGTAGAGACGGTTCTGTTAGATTAACATCACCCGTCCCCTCAGCCCCTGCCTTTTCCTTCTCATAAGGCTGATTTTTATTAGCATCATTCCCCTTCTTATCAGTAACTGGCTCATCATGCTGAGAATGCCCGGAATCTCCGCTTGCCTTTCCTCCTTTTGGCGGCGTTGTTTCATGTGGAATGTCCTTATTACGAGGAGCCTCACTGACATGGCCCTTTGACGTCTCAATATGCTGCAGCCCATGTCCACCTTTTTTGTCTTTAAAGAAAGAAATGTTCCAAACCGAAAAGCTTTGCCCAAAAACCGGATCGACCATTACCTCCTCTTTAATTCGGATCTTCTCGAAGATTTGTTTCAGCATGTTATGCTGATACTTTTCCGTTAGCAAATCAAAATCCTTCAACACATCATCAAATAGCTTGGCCTTCGTCTTGAGTTTCCCGTCCTTAAGTGGCGTGCCTTCCAGCAGGTCATCTACACCGGACCCGTGCAAGAGACCGCCTCTCCCTTTTCCGCCGTCCGCATCCACATCTGTATGGGGTTGCTTGCCATGCGGCGCGTCCACATCCAGCTTCGCCACCGATTTGCCGCCTTTTAATGCTGCTGTGCCCATTCCAACGCTATACACCGTCAGCACGGCTTCCGCTACGACCATGTCTTTCTTGAACTCGTTTTGCCCTTTTGCGTAGCTTTCGTCGACCGAACGGGTCCACAGACCGCCGTGCAAATTATCCTGTTTGTACTTCTCGTCTTTTACAAAAGGGTCGATGTAATCGTTGTATAATCCTGTCCCGATCGAGACGGCTGCGTCGCCTGCATCTTGGGCTACGTCCTGCCATGATTTTTTGCCCGAAGCCACTTTCTCTACATATTCGGCTGTGTTGGTGGCGACTTCCACCGCTCCTTTGGCCAGATTGTTC
>NZ_RHHV01000020.1 GCF_003710905.1 Brevibacillus parabrevis | reverse complement strand
TCACATTACGGGGTCAGTCCCCAAACCGGGGGAGGCCTTTTCTCAGTTTTCTATGTCAAAACGAAGCTTCGTTACTGGCCCGTCTTCCTTGAACCATTTGGCGACCGATTCGTACGAAGAATCAGTCAGCACTGGTACCGATATTTCCAGCGTGTGCGCGTCGACCCATGCCAAATCCGTGATGGGCAGCTCAAAAGACTCCGGTGATAGCAGCGGCCGCAGCTTTTCCTCGGCATTGTGGATCGGAAGCAGCTCCAGCTTCATCAAATCGATGATCGACAGATGATGCCGAATCACTTCATTCCCCTCATTTCTGCCAAGGAGGATCGCTGCGTACTTTTCGTCAGGCGATAAAATCGCTTGCTGAAAGATGCTGGAAGGGTCTAACGGAAGACTTTTGACATGGTCGTCTTGCAGGTGGACCAGAACATGACTGCATAATTTGGTGCCGCAGGCGTAGGCCACATCGGCAAGCAATCCATTTTTTCCAGACCAGAATGGCTCAACCACGATTCGTTCCATTTCAATCTTCTGCTCTTCGGGGGTGTACTCGTTCAAATAATTTTGCAGCCCTTGAATTTGATTGACGGGTAAATCATATTCTTTTGAGTCAAAGACAAAGGTTAGTGCTTCCCCCACTTCCGTCACAGCGCTGTCGGTTTGTTGAAAAGAGGCTGCTTCGTTGCTGCACCCGCTCAGTTGAATTAGAAGAAGCAGCTTCAATAAGATAGAGACAAGGAAGTTCCTTTTCATAACAGCTCCTTTTCGGCTATATACGCTTGATTTTACAATATTTTCTATTCTTTTGCGTTTCTACAGCAAAGAGATGAATCCTGCACAAAACAGCCGCTAAAAAACGCTCATGACCGTGTAATGAAAAACAGACCCTCTGATTGGAGGGTCTTGCCGTTTATTTAACATATCTCTCCCGATACTCCTCCGCCAGCATGGACATCAGGATCGAATCGTGATAAGCATGGTTGTAAAAGAGCGCTTGACGCTGCACGCCTTCGCGCTGGAAGCCGAGCTTTTCATAAGTGTGGATCGCCCGGTCATTGTAGGCGAATACGTTCAGCTCGATCCGGTGCAGGTTGAGAATGCCAAACCCGTAGTCGAGCATCAACAGCAGCGCCTCACTGCCGTAGCCTTTGCTCTGGTAGGCGGGTTGATGGATGGCAATGCGAATGTAGGCGTTGCGGTTGAAAGGATCGATATCGCCGAGCTGAACGTCGCCAATCACCTCATCGTTTTCGCACAAGGCGATCGCAAGCAGCACGCTGGTAGAATCGTGCCTTTTGCTCTCAAAATATTGCTCGATCTGCTCGCGGGTAAAGTGCTTTTGCGTGCCTGTCAGTTTTCGTGTATCGCTGCTGTAGAGCGAATGATAGTAAAAGTCCACATCGTCCTGTCCAAAAGGGCGGAGATAGACGCGCTGTCCCTCCAGAAAACGGACGGGGGCGCTGTATTCGTTATGAGTAGACATGTTTGCTGTCCTCCTTGCCAGATTCGCTTTTTAACAGCATAGTGGACAAGTGTATACTTGAAAATGCGCAGTTTGCTAAAAAACAAAAGGACAGATGAGGGAGCATACACGATGCTGCTGTTGACACCCAAATGGAATGAAGCGACAAACGAGCCGCAATATGTGCAGCTGTATACGTATATCAAAAACGAAATCATTGCGGGCAGGCTGGCGGAGAAAGTTCGCCTTCCTTCCGTCCGCAAGCTGGCAGATTCGCTTGGCCTGAGCACGACACCTGTAGAAATGGCCTACCAGCAGTTGCTTGCCGAAGGATTCATTCAGAGCAGACCGCGCAGCGGCTACTTCGTGGAAAAGCTGCCCGATCCCGAATTTTCGCCAAAAGAAAAAAGGCAGCATGAACACTTAGGATGGAACCGACCGACTGTGCGTGATGCACGAAACTACCAATACGATTTTCATATGTCGCAAAACGATTTTTCTCTTTTTCCGTACACGCTCTGGCGCCGATTGTACAATCAACTACTGTGCCCGGCGCGGGAAGAAGATTTGTTCTATGGAGATCCGCAGGGCGAGCCGGGGCTGCGTCGGCAAATCGCCGATTATTTGCACAGGTATCGCGGAGTAACCTGTTCGCCGGATCAAATCGTCGTTGGAGCCGATCAGTTCGGGCTGCTTTCGCTCATCTGTCTGATGCTCAAGCCGCAGTTGGAGCGCATCGGCGTGGAAAATCCGGGCTACCTGCTCTATGCCAATACATTCCGCCAGCATGGATATGAGACGGTGCCGATTTCACTCACGGAGGACGGGATCGATGTTTCCGAGCTGTACGAGTCGCAGGTGCGGCTCGCCGTCGTTTCTCCCTCGCACCAATATCCGCGCGGGATGATCATGCCTGTCTCCAAGCGGTTGCAGCTGTTGGAGTGGGCGCAAAACGTCAACGGGTACATCATCGAAGACGACTACGACGGCGAGTTTCGCTACCACGGCAGGCCGATTCCTGCGCTGCAAGGGCTGTTGCCGCAAAATAATGTCATCTACATGGGCGGCTTCGCGCAAGTCATGGCGCCTGCGCTCGGCATCTGGTACATCGTTTTGCCAAGCTCCTTGCTGGATGTCTACTACACCTTGCTGCGCGACACTTTGCTGGAGCAGTCAGCGTCGCGGCTGCATCAACGCGTGATGGAAGCATTCATGCAAAACGGCCATCTGGAAAAGCACGTCCGCAAAATGCGCAGCCTGTACCGGAAAAAGCACGATGCCCTGCTCGCCGCCGTTCAAAAGCATTTTGGCGAGCGGGCCGCAGTGATCGGAGCAGATGCCGGATTCCACGTATTGCTGCGCGTCTACAGCGAGCGGTCGGAAGAAGAGCTGAAACGGCTGGCGATTCAGGCGGGAGTGCGGGCGTCTTCTGCGGCTTTTACATGGCTCAAGCCGCCTGCGGACATGCCCAAAGAATTTTTCCTCGGCTTCTCAGGCATTGCCCTCGACCAGATCGAACCGGGAATTGCAGCTTTGTGCCAGGCGTGGTTTGGCGACAGTTGACAACAAGCAAGCGGGATACGATGGTCGATTTGGCCAGCCGGGCAGATTTTCCAGGACGGATTTGCGCGTCAGGTACGAGTTGAGTGAAAATGAGGTAATGATTGATTGTTTATGATCTTTGTTGATTTTTACTGAGCCTTCACATAAAATTAAATCAATACCAATTTAATCCTTTTGTGTATGTAAAACCCTTTGGCGTGGAGGGGGAAATGAAATAGCAAATGATTGAAAAAAAGTATCTCAAATCAAATGAGGTCATGGACTATTTGGGAATTTCTAAAGCAACACTGACGAGGTACATTTAACAAGGTATGCCAGTTTATAGACTGTCGGCACGTAAAACTTGTTTGGCCCTCAATTAGTAAATGAATGGCTTAAAAAACGTTCTGAAGGCTAATTAAAAGAGAAGCCTCTCACTAATGTAGAACGCGCTTATCAACGCCATCGAAATAGCACTTTTTTGGAGATATAAATTAAGTGATAGGGTAAAGTCGGGAATTGTAATTTTTAATGAATTTACAAAAGCTTAAAAGTAATTTTATGGGGGTATGCTTTAATGTCTAACCATATGAAAAGAAGATATCTAATTAGTTTGTGCGCTTCAATATTATGTCTGATAATTCTTTTTATTCTTGCGTATAGTCAAAATATTGAATGGTTAAAAGAGTATAGTTTTCTTAAGATATATTTAATCTCCATAATAGTTCACATAGTAACTCATTGGGTAACTGGATTTTTCAGGATAAAAAAAGTTTAAAAGAATAACGGAGACAAAAAATGTAAGAGTATTTTAATTTGCTCTTACATTTTTTTATTTATATGGAAAATTATATGTGTATTGTTAAAAATATAAAAATAATACAAAAAATTAACTAAAAAGGATAAAATTAGAAGAAATTACAATTATTTCTGTAGAAATGTAGAAAAAAGCCGTACCAAGTAGAACTTTGGCGAGTCACCCTTGGTAGCGGCTTAGCGTGAACCCCTTTCTTGTTGTGAAAAAGGGCTACATCCTTTTAATTAAACAACAAAAGTCCCTTTTACTGCAACAAAAAAGAGGTTAATTTCTGCCGGGAAAGGGGAGGAATGACAACTTTTTTGTTTCGAAACTAAATTAATTGAAGGGACTGTAAAAATGTTGAAAATGAAAAGACTTTTAGCGATGGTAATGACTTTTGCTCTAATGTTAGTGGGGGTTGCAGGATTCGGCGCTTCTTCAAATGTTGCTCAAGCAGCAAAAGGAGATGTTGTTGGTGTAGTAGTAAAAAGGCAAATATATCATAAATCTCAATGGAGTCAGGCTAACTGGTCGCAAACAGATTATGAGTTTTATTTGATGGCCCCACAAGCGCGTAAATTTGCAAAAAATTACGATACAGGCTATGCAGAGGCAGCTGCTGAATATCTCATGGGCTTAATTCCAACTGTGGGGCCGTACATGGCTGGTATTGCAGTACTCACTTCGATTTACGATAGTGATTTTGGTACTGAAATTCGGGATCGATCTGAGCGTGGTCCTGTAAAGTTTACTGTAACGCAGAATAAATACGGAAAATTTTATGGGCCGGTGACTACTTGGAGTGGTGATGTTGATAGAGTCAAATTAGGTGACACTACTTATAGTACTGTAGTCGACTATGATTACCTATATAAGTAATGAATCGTTAATAACTTTTTTTTCTAGTTGACTCTAGTGTTAAGCTTGGAAGTTTTACGGTGGTATGCAAGCCTGGCTCGATCAAAATGTAGCAAATTTCCGGTTTAATCGATGAAGTTGAGGGTGGTGTCAGCGACGCTGGTACTACCCCAACTAATAAAACAGCGAAATATGCGCATTGTAATGAGCTGTTTAGATCCATCTTTAAGTGGAAATTCAATAGTGCAGTTATGGCGTACAGTTCTAGGGGCGAAAACCTCTTTAGGTACCTGTGCGTTTTTTGTTTTTCCAGTCTTCTAGCGCATGAGGGAGCTGCAAAATACGAATGTTCAATGGTCTCAATGTTTCTAAGGTAGTAACTTCTTTCGGATCAAAACCATACTCTCTAAGGAAGTTGATATGTTCCTAGGCTAATGGAGACATGTGTTTTAGTAAGCCTTCTCGTAAGACTCTTTACACTTAGCGGATCAGTTCAGACTTCTCTCGATCATTTGCTTAGTGTTCAAGCAATAGCTAGAGCGCATTTTCGTAGGAAATTTGGAATGTTTTTCTGTGACAGTTCATTTCGATCGGGAATTGCCGCTTTGTGCCAGGCGTGGTTTGGCGACAGTTGACAAGTTGACAACAAGGAAGCAGGCAAGTATGCTACTTGTTGTAGTCACAGGAAAATATAGAAAACAAAATATTTTCCTGAGTTTTCGAGAGGAGCTTTCCTGAACATGCAAGAGCGAATTTTACAATGCGCCCAGCAGGAAATCGAAACGAGAGGCATCCGTTTTACGATGGCCGATTTGGCTCGCCGGGCGGGAATCAGCACAAAGACGCTGTACGCAAGTTTTCCCTCCAAGGAAGCGCTTATCGAGAGGATCATTGCAGATAGCATCGAGGAATTGAAGGCCGAAGAAGACCGGATTTTGTACGATTCAAACCTCGGTTTGCAAGAAAAAATGCGCGAGCTGCTGGCTTTGGTGCCGGGCGGATTTTCCAGGACGGACTTGCGCGTCTGGTACGAGTTGAAGCGCTATTATCCTGCGCAGTGGCAAATGATTGAAGAGGTTTACCAAGAAGAGTGGGAGCATGTCCGCGTGCTTTTGGAGCAAGGCATCGAGGCAGGCGTGTTCCGCCGCGTGCAGCTGCCCATCTTGATTTTGATGTATACAGGTGCGCTCGAACAGTTGATTGACCAACAGTTGTCAGCCAGCTACCAGATGACAATCGCGGAAGCGTTGGATGCGATTATCGATATTTTGCTCGGCGGTGTGCTGGCTTCGTCAGCGGAGAAAGGGGATCAGGGAGAATGAGTTGGGTGTATTTGCTGCTGGCGATTTTGCTGGAGGTAGCGGGAACGACTTCCATGAAGCTGTCGGAAGGGCTGAGCAAGCCGATCCCTACTGTGTTGATGTTTGTTTTTTACGTGCTGTGCTTTTCTTCGTTGAGCCTCGCGCTCAAAGAGATGGAGGTGGGCACTGCCTATGCGATCTGGTCCGGGCTGGGCACGGCGATTATTGCCCTGATCGGTGTCATCATCTTCAAGGATGCCTTTACCGTGAAAAAGATGGTGGCGGTCGGGTTGATTATTGCGGGCTGCGTCCTGCTGAATCTCGGTGACGGCGCACATGCCCAAGAGCCTGCAAAAGCGCAGCAGGACGGGGGATTGACGGTCAAATGAGCAGAGCGAAGCCCAAGCTGTTCTGGTTTTTCTGGCTGACGGATGTGGCTTTCATCGTCTACTGGGCGATTGTGTTTTTCGGGCTGTTGCCTGCGGAGTACATGTACCAGGATTATCGCGATCCGAACCTAGTGGCGTGGAACTTGTCCTTTTTTCCTCTGGATATGCTGGTTTCGCTCACGGGGTTCGCGAGCCTCTACAGCTACCGGAGGGGGAGCGACAACTGGAAGCCGCTCGCCATCGTTTCGCTCGTGCTCACATCGTGCTCCGGCTTGCAGGCGATCGCCTTTTGGGCGTTCAAGGCTGACTTCGACTGGTCGTGGTGGTTGCCGAACTTGTTTTTGCTGATCTATCCCCTGTTTTTTCTGCCGGGCTTTCTAAGGGCGGAAAGCGTGGGGCGAAAAGGCTGCAAGCCGCAGTGCGAAGCGCAAAGCCAGCCATGAACCAAAAAAGCTGCGATTGAAAAGAAAACGGATTCTTGACAGATTTTATATGTCCACTATATAGTAGGACATAAGTTAATAGTGCTGTGGAGATTGGGAGATCAGCTAATATTTGCAAAAAGAGGGCAGCGCCCTGCATTTTTGCGAGTATTGGCTTTTTTGTTTTCTCTATAAACGACGCAAAGGAGTTGGGCGAAATGTAAGCGCTTCGAAATTGGGTTGCCCGCGACGCGATGTGCAGTCTCTTAGAACAAGGTGTTTTCCAAATAAGGGGGTAAGGGACATGTCTGTTTACGTAGGAGAGTTGATCGGGACGATGATCCTGATCATTTTGGGGGCAGGTGTATGCGCCGGCCAAAGCTTGAAAAAGGCATACTCGCAAAATGGAGGCTGGATTGTCATCACGCTCGGCTGGGGTCTTGCAGTCGCATGCGGTGCTTACGCCGTAGGCAGCATTAGCGGCGCGCATCTCAATCCGGCGCTTACGATCGCACTGGCCAGCATCGGTCAATTTCCGTGGGAGCAGGTGCCGGGCTACGTCATCGCGCAACTGATCGGGGCATTTATGGGAGCGACTTTCGTCTGGATTTTTTACTACCCGCATTGGCGCGAAACAGATGACGCAGCAGCCAAATTGGGGATTTTTGCCACAGGTCCAGCGATTCCAAACACAGTAGCCAACTTGTTTAGCGAAATTTTAGGTACTTTCTTCCTCGTGCTTGGTCTTCTGGCGATTGGAGCGAATAAATTTGCAGAAGGATTGAATCCGTTTGTCGTCGGTTTCCTCATCGTGGCAATCGGCTTGTCTCTCGGCGGAACGACTGGTTACGCGATCAACCCTGCCCGCGACCTGGGGCCGCGCATCGCGCACGCCCTGCTGCCGATTCATGGCAAAGGTCATTCCAACTGGGGATATGCGTGGATTCCGGTTGTCGGTCCGATCATCGGAGCAGTGGGCGGCGCGTTCTTTTACAAATGGACGTTCACTGATCACAGCTTGACAGGGGTTGTAGGCTTGGCTGTATTTATGGTCATCGCCATAGCCGTAGGCGCTGCCAGCAAAAAATCGAATGCAGCAAGTGCGACTGGCAAAGAACGTCTGGTGACAGACCGGGCGCGTTCCCAATCGCATTGACGATATAGAAGTTTTCACCCATAAAAAAAGAAGCAGGGAAAATACCCTGCCTGTAGCTAAATAGAAAAGATCCGATGCTTCTATTATAAGGAGGAATAGCCGCTATGGACAACAAATATATGCTTTCGCTCGACCAAGGAACGACAAGCTCTCGCGCTATTTTATTCGATAAATCCGGTGCAATCATCGGGGTTGCCCAGAAAGAGTTCACGCAAATTTATCCGAAGCCGGGTTGGGTGGAGCACAACGCGGAGGAAATTTGGGAGTCGCAATTGGAAGTATTGAAAGCGGTATTGTTGGAAAATCACGTGAAGCCGGAGCAAATCGCGGGCATCGGGATCACGAACCAGCGGGAAACGACCGTTGTCTGGGATCGTCACACCGGAAAGCCGATCTACAATGCGATTGTTTGGCAGAGCAGACAGACCATCGATATTTGCAACCAGCTCAAGGAGCAAGGTTACGAGCAAACCGTGCGGGAAAAAACCGGACTGTTGATCGACGCGTATTTTTCTGGAACAAAAGTAGCGTGGATGCTCGAACACGTGGAAGGTGCGAGAGAAAAAGCAGAGCGCGGCGACCTGCTGTTCGGCACGATCGATACGTGGCTGATCTGGAAGCTGACAAACGGCAACGTGCACGTGACCGACTATTCCAATGCTTCGCGCACATTGATGTTCAACATTCACACGCTGGAGTGGGACGACGAGCTGCTCGCCATGCTGCACGTTCCGAAAGCGATGCTGCCGCGCGTCTGCCCATCCAGCGAGTTGTACGGCTACACCGATGAAAAAGTGTTCCAGGTGCAGATCCCGATTGCCGGAATCGCGGGCGATCAGCAGGCTGCCTTGTTCGGGCAGGCGTGCTTCTCCGAGGGCGCTGCGAAAAATACGTACGGCACAGGTTGCTTCATGCTGATGAACACAGGTGAAAAGGCGGTTGCTTCGAAAAACGGGCTGTTGACGACGATTGCCTGGGGAGTAGACGGCAAAGTCGAGTATGCGCTGGAAGGCAGCATTTTCGTGGCGGGCGCGGCGATTCAATGGCTGCGCGACGGACTGAAGCTGATCGAAAAGTCATCCGACTCGGAAAAGCATGCAATGGCAGTAGACAGCACGGATGGAGTATACATGGTTCCGGCCTTCGTCGGTTTGGGAGCGCCATACTGGGACATGGAGGCAAGAGGAGCGATCTTCGGTTTGACTCGCGGTACGACCGAGGATCATCTGATTCGCGCTGCCCTGGAATCGTTGGCGTATCAAACGCGTGACGTGCTGGAAGCGATGGAAGCCGATTCCGGGATCAAGCTGCAAAAGCTGGCTGTTGATGGCGGAGCGGTAGCCAACAACTTCCTGATGCAGTTCCAGTCCGATATTTTGGCGACAGAAGTAGAGCGCCCGCGCGTCAACGAGACGACTGCACTCGGTGCTGCTTACTTGGCAGGGCTTGCTGTCGGCTACTGGAACAGCAAGGAAGACATCGTGCACAACAAAGTCGTCGAGCGTTCGTTTGTGCCTGATCTGGCCGAGGAAAAACGCCAGGAGTTGTACGAGGGCTGGAAGCAGGCTGTCAAGGCGACGATGGGTTACAAGATTAGGCATTGATTTTTGCGCCAAAGAGGAATAGAGTAAAGATAAGTTAATCATTTGCTGTGGAGACCGTGGAGACAGCCAGTATCAAAAGGGCAATGGACAATGTCGTTGCTTCTTTTGGATATTGGCTGTTTTTTGTTTTTTCGTCAGAAAGGATGAGATCAACGATGAACGCTCAACGAAAATTGTCATCATTTACGCGTCAGGCATGTCTGGAAGAAATGGCGAGCAAGCGCCTCGATCTTTTAATCATCGGAGGAGGCGTCACCGGAGCGGGGATTGCCCTTGACGCCGCTTCGCGCGGACTTACCGTAGGACTGGTAGAAAAGCAAGACTTTGCCGCAGGTACGAGCAGCCGTTCGACCAAGCTCGTCCACGGAGGATTGCGTTACTTGAAGCAGGGCGATGTGCAGCTCGTGCGCGAGGTGGGCAGAGAGCGCGCCATTTTGTATCGCAATGCTCCGCACATCGTCATTCCGGAAAAAATGATCTTGCCGATCGTGGAAAAAGGGACGTACGGCAAGCTGGCTACGTCCGTCGGCTTGTACATTTACGATGTGTTGGCGGGCGTCGAGCGCAAAGAGCGCCGCATCATGCTGAACAAACAGCGGACGATGGAAGCAGAGCCGCTTTTGCGCACGGATATTTTAAAAGGCGGCGGACTGTACTTCGAATACCGCACCGACGATGCCCGTCTGACGGTCGAAGTCATGAAGACAGCGCGCGCGCACGGGGCTTTGTGCACAAACTACACGGAGGCAACCGAGTTTATTTACGAGAACGGCAAAGTGACAGGCATTCGTGCGAAAGATTTGCTGTCCGGCAGCGAATACGAGCTGTACGCGAAAAAAATCGTCAACGCCGCAGGTCCATGGGTCGATCAACTCAGGGAAAAAGACCGTTCCTTGTACGGCAAAAGACTGCACCTGACCAAAGGCGTCCACCTCGTTGTTCCGTACAACCGACTGCCGCTCAAACAATCCGTTTACTTCGATGTCTCCGACGGACGCATGCTGTTTGCGATTCCAAGGAATAACAGCACGTATATCGGCACGACAGACACGAACTACCAGGGAGTGCTGGAGCGCCCGACGGTGACGCGTGAAGATATGGAGTACGTGCTTCGCGCCGCCAACGAAATGTTCCCGACTGCCAAACTGACCGAGCAGGATGTCAGCTCCAGCTGGGCGGGGCTGCGACCGCTGATTCACGAGGATGGCAAATCGCCTTCCGAGCTGTCGCGCAAGGACGAGATTTTTTATTCCAAAAGCGGCCTGATCACGATTGCGGGCGGCAAGCTGACTGGCTTCCGCAAGATGGCAGAGCGCATCGTGGACGTAGTCGCCAAACAGTTGACGACAGAAGAAGGAAGATCGTTCAAGCCGTGCCAAACGGACACAATCGTGCTGTCGGGCGGCGAGTTCGCCTCCGGGAAAATGATCCCTGCCTATGTGAAAAAGCAAGCAGAGCGAGTGCGCGATTTTGGCATCTCGGAAGAGCAAATTCGCGTTCTTGTAGGAAAGTTCGGCAGCAATAGCGAAAAAATAGTAACGGCGTGTCTTGAATACATTGCCAACAACGAGACACAGTCGGCGGCGGAAGCGCTGCTTTTGGCTGAGCTGCACTACGCACTGGAAGAAGAAATGGTCATGACTGTCAGCGACTTTTTGATCCGTCGCACAGGCCGACTGTTTTTTGAACGCGATTCATTGGAAAGCATATACCCGATGGTGGCCGACGAGCTGGCCAACAAGCTGCATGCGGACGCAGAGCAAAAAGACCGGGACTTGAAAGCTTTTGCCGAGGAATACCATCTAGCCAAAACATTTCAATAGGGGTGACTCCTGATTGGCCAACCAGATTAATCAGCCTATTCTTCCGGCTGCCCGAACACTGAAAGAATTTGACGAGCTGATGGAGACGTGCTACGAACGCATTATTTTGCTGAACGCCCATGTAGCGCAAGTAAAGCCTTTGGGCAAGCGGGCGAGAGCGTTTGGAAAAAAACTGCTCATTCACGCCGACCTCATCGACGGATTGAAGTCGGATGAGTATGCGATGGAATTTCTTGCGCAGGAAGTGAAGCCTGACGGAATCATCACGACGAGAAACAGTGTGGTTTTGGCCGCGAAGAAAAAAGGGCTGATTTCCATCCAGCGTCTTTTCCTGATCGATACGATGGCATTGGACAGCAGCCTTACGCAGCTGGAGCGGACGAAACCGGATTACGTGGAAGTGCTGCCGGGGATCATCCCGCATTTGATCGAGGAGATCATGGAGCGGACCCGTATCCCGATCATCGCAGGTGGCTTCATCCGTACGAAGGAAGACGTGGATCGGGCTTTGCAGGCAGGTGCGACCTCTGTCACTACCTCCCGCAGAGAGCTGTGGGCAAAATCATAGGATAACAAGGGCGAATCCAGCAAAAAGCCGGACATTCCAAGCGGGGAATGTTCCGGTTTTTTGCCTTTTGGCGCGTCAGGCGTCTTAGGCATGCAGCTGGGAAAGGTAGTAGAAAACATAGGTAGATACCTGATTTTTCCTCTGGGAAAGATAGTTGTCTATGCGGCTTTACCTCCTCTGGCATATATACATATAGTCATCCAAAAACAAGAGGAAAGAAGGCGACAGCATGAATTATCAAAGTTCGCAATGGCAGTCCTCGTATTCTTCTTCGACTGGGCAATCTTCCTATTATCCATGGCAGCGGGATGGTCAACGCCCTCCTGGCTGGGATCATCGCGGCGGAGGAAGCTCGCAAGGCTGGAACCGCAGACGCAGATGTCCTGACCGTTGCCGCAACTGTCCGCCCCAATGCTGCGGCCGTCGTCATTGGTAATTTCTCTCTTAAAAAGAGCCAATCTTCCACATTAGCGGGAGATTGGCTTTTTTCAATGCGGGGCTGCATGGCTTGGTCCGTTGCAGGTCAACGGCTGAGAACGATTCCCATTCTGCGGACACCTTCTTCTATGCCGTCCTCGGAAACATTGCCGTACCCAATCACAATCTTGTCTTCATGTCTGCCTTTCCCAATCGCATGTTCCTCCACAGGGTAGACGCGCACGCCAGCAGCTTCCAGTGCAGTCAAGACATCCGGTGTAAAGGAGATGCCGTCAAAAGCAGCGACGATGTGCAGCCCGGCAGCTTCTCCCCAGATGGTGGCGCGATCGGCAAACGTGCGGCGCAGCGCCTCTATCAGGCATTGGCGCCGTTTTTTGTACAGCTTTTTCATTTTGCTGATGTACTTTTCCAGATGGCCTTCCTCGATGAAGCGACCGAGAGCGAGCTGTTCGAGCGAAGGCGTGTGCAGGTCGGACAGCCATTTGGCTTTGTGATACCGCTCGACCAATGTTTCCGGCAGGACAAGGTAGCCGAGGCGCAGGCCAGGCGACAATATTTTGCTGAAGGAGCCGATGTAGATTACCCGCTCGGGGGCCAACCCCTGGATCGAGCTGATGGGCGGGCTCTCATAGCGAAATTCGCTGTCGTAATCGTCCTCGACGATGTAGCAATCGACTGAGCGCGCGTATTGGATCAGCTGGATTCGCCGCTGGATCGTCAGCGTAGTGCCGAGCGGAAACTGGTGGGATGGCGTCACAAAGGCAAAACGGGGTCTGCTGCCAGCGAGTGGCGAAGGCAGACTGTGCATGTTCATGCCGTACTCGTCAACGGGAACCGGACAAAGTCTGGCTCCTGTCGAGGTGAAGATCGACTGGATATCCTGGGTGATCGGGTCTTCGATGAGCACGCAGCTTTCGCGGTTCAGCAAAACTTTGGCAATCAAAGTAAGCGCCTGAGTCGCGCCGGAGGTCATGACGATTTGCTCAGGAGTGCATTGCACGCCGCGCGTCCGGTACAGATAGCGGCTCAGTACATCGCGTAGCTCAGCGCGTCCCTCGGGCCGATTGTAGCCGAAAGCCGACAAGGGGGCATCGTGGCACACCTGTTGTACGGTTTTGCCCCACAAGCTGCGGGGAAATTGTTCGAGCGCAGGCACGCCTGAACGAAAATCAATGAGGTGCTCCGGCTGATCGCCTGCCGAGGGGAGCGGTCGTTCCTGTCCGCGAGCGAACTGCTCCAAATAAATGCCTGCGGCGACAAAATAGCCCGAGCCTTGTCTGCTTTCGATATATCCTTCAGCGAAAAGCTGGTCGTAGGCTTCGATCGCGACATTTCGGGAAATGCGCAGCTCTTGCGCCATTTTTCGGGTGGAAGGCAGCTTGAAGCCGGCTGCCCAGTCGCCGCGCAATATTTTGTCGCGAAATTCTGTATAAATTTGCCGGGTCAAAGGAATCGGCTTGTCCCGATCGATGGGCACCCATAGCATGGCGAATGCGCCTCCTTTCCAACTGGTCCTGTCCAAACAGGCCCAAACTGGATCTGATCGTCTCCAGCTTATCATGTTAGGGTGAGGGAAGAGAAGATTGCCCAGTCAAAGGAGAGAGTGCATGTGAACAACCAGGAAAAGCAGACTGCCCACGTATTGAAAACCATCGCCCGGGATGAGAGCATCAAGCAATTTGTCCAAAGCACCCCCCAGTTGTACAAGCTGCTTTTATCCGCCGCGAAGCGCTATGTAACGGGCGAGACTCGTGAAGAAGCGATGCATGTTGCCGCCAAACTAAAGCAGTGGGGCTATCAGACATCCATCGAGTACATCGGGGAAAATACGCTGGACGAAGCAACGGCACAGCTTGCCAAGCGGGAATTTTTGCAGGTAGCGAAAGACTGTTCCCGGCTGGACACCGCTGCCAACATTTCGTTTGATCTCTCGCATCTGGGGCTGTTGATTCAGCCGAAGACCGCGCTGGAACACGTAAAGGAAATGGCGGAATGCGCCAAAGCGCACGGGCAGTATTTGATGATCAGCATGGAGGAGTCGGAGAAAACCGAGGCGATTTTGCAAATATACGAGCGCCTGACAGAGCGCCACGCTAACGTAGGCATCACGCTTCAGGCCCATCTGCACCGCTCCGTGGACGATCTCAAGCGACTGCTGCATCTGCCAGGAAAAATTCGCCTCGTCAAAGGAGCGTTCCAGGAGCCGCAACAACTGGCGCTGCCGAGGTCGCCGGAGCTGAACGAGCGGTATTTGCAACTGGCTGAGCGGTGCGTGGAGGCTGGTCACGACTGCGCATTGGCAACGCATGACCAGGCGATTGTGGCTGCCCTCTGTGAGCGAGGTTACTTGCAGCGGCCGAATGTGGAGCTGGAACTGCTCTACGGCGTGCGGCCCGAATTGGCCCGCGAGCTGCGCAAAAAGGGGCTGCCCGTGCGGGTGTATTTGACGTATGGAACCGAGTGGTACTTGTACTTGTGCCACAGGCTTGCCGAGCATCCGGCGCATGTGCATCAGGCAATCGCGGACATGTTCGATCCGACCCGGATTCGCGATTCCGAGTACGACACAACCAGAGTCGAAGCATGAGACGAAAAGCTGCCTCCTTTCCGTGCGGGGCAGCTTTTTGCATACACTCCACCTGCGATGAAGGCCAATCGTTCCCCTGTGCAAAATTAACTGTAGCTTTTTTCCCGTCAATCGCGTCTTAATTTGTATGAAAAAGACGAATAGACTGCAAACGAATTGACCATGGAGGTATTGAGGGAATGAAAATGGTGAAGGGCAAGCGATGGCTGCTTTCCATGTTCGCGCTCCTGTTGCTGCTGGTGTTGGGACCTGCGCACCAAGGGGCGGTCGCTCTGGCAGAGGGCACGATCCAGCTAAGGGTGAGCGCAGGGATCGATGGCGCGTACAAGGAAGCAGGGCAAGTGCCGATTGTGGTGACTGTAACAAATGGAGGCGCTGATACGGAAGGCAACCTGATGGTAGCGACGGGGAACAGAGGGAACAATCAGTATTCCGCCGCCTATTACCAGCCAGTGTCGATTGCCAAAGGCGTGACCAAGCAAGTAACGATCATGGTGCCTGGTTCAGAGCTGTACAACAGTACGTATGTAGCCATGATGGTAAACGACAAGATCGTAGCGCAAGCGCCCTTGAATGGTCAAAGCTACAGTAACGATATGGTAATGATCGGGGTGCTGGGGCAAAACGCAGATACCGCGAATTTCCTCTCGGCGCTGCCGCGGGACACGTTTCCGAATCCGGCGAAAGCAGTGCCGATGAAGCCGGAGAATGTTCCGACTTCGGGCGTGCAGCTGCAAATGCTCAACATGCTGATCCTGAACAATTTTGCCCTGGATTCGTTGAATGAGCAGCAAATTCAGGCGATACGCGACTGGACAAAAGCCGGGGGCAAGCTCGTTCTGGCAGGTGGTGCCCAGTACAAGAAAACCGCAGGAGCGCTCGCTGACCTCTCTCCTGTGGAAGTGACCGGGACTACGAGCGTGAAGTCGCTGGCCAACTTGAAGACGGATAAAACGAAGCCCGTTGAGCTGACGGCTCCGTTTACGGTCAGCAACGGTACAGTAAAAGCCGGGAAAGTGCTGTACAGCGAGGGAACAATCCCGCTGTTTGTCGTACATAACGTAGGGGAGGGCAAAGTGCTGTACGCAGCCTACGATCTGGCGGAGGAGCCTGTCGCCAGCTGGGCCGGGAACAGCCGCTTCTGGTCTGACCTTTTAATCAAAGCGTTTGGTTCCTCGCTCGGCGACTTCAAGTCGTCTTCGCTTGACGGCATTTGGCCACTGCGCGAAGCATCAGATATGAATCCGGACCTGAAAATTCCGGAAGTAAGCTGGTTTGCCCTGTTGTTCGGGATATATGCCCTGATTGCCGGACCTATTTTGTTTTTCATTTTGCGGGCATGGCGCAAACAAAGCTACATGTGGGGCATCGTGCCAGCTTTGGCGATTCTCACGGGGATCGGGATTTTCTCGTTTGGCGCTTTGCAGCGTGGTACGGGCGTCCTCGTCCATCAAGTGAGCTTCGTCCAGTTGCAAAACGATGGACAGGCAAAAGTAAACGGGCTTACCTCCTTTTTTGTGCCAAGAAACGGTGAGTATCGCCTGACTGTAAAAGGGCAAGGACAAGCCCAACCGCTTGCAGATCGGGAGCGGACAGATGTGATTCCTAAAATCTGGACTTCCACCCAGGCGGATCAAACGGATATTCAGTTCCGCGACGTAGAATTTTGGTCGACGCGCAAAGTGGCGACAGAGCATACGATTTCCGATGCAGGCAGCTTTGAGTCGAACTTGTCCTACAAAGAAGGAGCCTTAACAGGAACGGTTACGAACAAGACCAAGTTTGCCCTGCGCGATTTGACGATTTTTTCCGGTAACCAAGTGCAGGAAATTAGCGAGCTGGCACCTGGAGCAAGCATTGAAGTCAATCTGCCGTTCCAGCCAGCAGCCCAGGCGAGATGGAGCAATCGTCAATCGTACGCTACGACGGCGCTGCCTGCGCATCTGCGCTCCATTCAAACAGAGCAGACGCGTGAGCAAGTCATGATCGAAATGCTGGAAATGACTGATCGCAGAAACAATCAGAACGAAATCGTGAGAATCGCAGGCTGGACCAATCAGTCGGTTGTCGATGCTGTCGTGCAAAACGAAAACACCAAGCTGGAGAGCCTTACACTAATTACTTCCGAACTGAAGGTGCAGCCTTCCAAAGACGGACATGTCTACTATCCGACAGGTACATTCGATGTCACGATGTCGGGCAGCTCCGTTCCGGTTGGCGATGAAGGGGACGGCTACCGCTTGCCGGCAGGAGACATTACCTTTGACTTCAATCTGAGTCAGGAAAACAAGAAGCTGAAGATCACAAACGTGTATTTGTACACCTGGTCGGATGACAACACGCCATTTTCCAAGGAAGTGTACAACTGGAAGGCAAAAGCTTACGAGCCGTTTGAAAAAGCGTTCAACAACACCGTCATGTCAGGCGACAAGGCTGCCCTGTACGTGTCGGCAGACGGCATGATGCGCATCAAGTTTGCCAATCAGCTGCCTGATGAACGCCATATCGGCATTCCGAATGTGAGCGTGGAAGGGAAGGTGAGCCAGCAGTGATCCAAATTCGCAATTTGCAAAAGAGCTACGGGAAAATGCAGGCGTTGAAGGGCCTGACAATGGACATTGAAAAGGGCACGGTTTTCGGTTTCGTCGGTCCGAATGGGGCAGGAAAATCTACGACCATGTCCATTTTGGCTACCTTGCTTGCCCCTACGAGCGGCAAAGCGTACGTGGGCGGCTACGAGGTGACGAGTCACCCGAAGGAAGTCCGCAAACTGATCGGCTACATGCCGGACTTTTTCGGCGTCTACGACAACTTGACGGCAGAGGAGTACCTGGACTTTTACGGTGCGAACTACGATATTCCGGCTGCGGAAAGAAAACAGATCATTCCGCAACTGCTCGATCTGGTCAATCTCAGCCACAAGCGCGACGCGTACGTTGATTCGTTGTCGCGGGGGATGAAGCAGCGGCTTGGGCTGGCCCGCTCCCTGGTGCACAACCCGGAAGTGCTGATTCTCGACGAGCCCGCCTCCGGTTTGGACCCGCGGGCGCGGATCGAGCTGCGCGAGATTTTGAAGGAACTGCGCGATATGGGGAAGACGATCATCATCAGCTCGCACATTTTGCCTGAGCTGGCAGAGATGTGCGATGTCATCGGGGTGATTGAAGAAGGGAATCTCGTCGCATTTGGACGAGTCGATGAGATTTACGCGAAAATGCAGGAGCAGCGCGTGCTGCGCATTCGCTTGACTGGCCAGCTTGAGGAAGCGATGACGCGGTTGCGTGAAATGCCTGTGATCACGAGCGTAACGCGCGAAGGAAGCTGGGTTGTCGCCGGGTTTGCCGGAAACGACGAGCAGCAGGTGGAGCTGTTGCGGGAACTGACGACAGCTGGTTATCCGGTGGCAGCCTTCAACGAAGCGGTGGGCGATCTGGAAGACATCTTTTTGGAAATTACGAAAGGGGTGGGCTCATGAACGTCCTGAGAAGATTGCGCAACCCTGTGTTATTCAACGAATGGAAATTGCGGATGCGGACGAACCGCGCCCCGTGGATCATTTTGTTTTACTTGCTGGTGTTGGGAACTATGACGTTGCTCGCCATCTTTTTCATGACGAATGGCGGCAGCTACTACAAGCCTGGCGAGACGCGGGAGCTGTTCATGATGCTGTCGATCTTTCAACTCGGCATGATCGGCTTTCTCGTTCCGGGTCTGACCGCAGGGGTAATCTCGGGAGAGCGCGAACGGCAGACGCTGAGCATCCTGCTGACGACAAACATAAGCGCCACGAGGCTGATTTTGGGAAAATGGCTGGCTTCGCTCAGCTTCATGATGTTTCTCGTGTTCGCCACCATCCCGCTGTACGCGATTGTCTTTTTGTATGGCGGGGTGTCTCCGCTGCAACTGATCAAAGTGTTCGGCTTCTACGTCGTTACCATGCTGGTAGTCGGCAGCATCGGCGTACTTATATCGACCTTGATCAAACGGACGGGAATTGCCACGGTCGTCAGTTATGCAGTCGTATTCGGTGTGGCGATCGGCACAAGCGTGCTGGCGGAAATTATTCGCCAGTTCATCCGTTATCAAAATCGGATGAATCAGGTGACTTCTCCGCCGAACTCCATCTGGCCCGATCTGTTGCACAGCATCAATCCGGTGTTTGCCATGCTGAACATTTTTGAAGAAGGGCCTGTCCAGGATTTGAGCAGCTTCACCAACGCCCAGAGCTTTTGGGCGAATGTCGATCCATTTTGGAATTACTGCCTGTTTTATGGGGGATTGACTGTTGTCTGCTTGTTGCTTGCGATTTACTTCATCCAGCCTGTGCGCGGACGGAAGCGCAAGGCGTCAGCCGGGGAGCAGTAAGCCATGTTTACCGCGAAACCGGACAATGAGCTGAAGTCGCTGCTGAAGCCAGTGCGCAGAAAGCTGCAAAACCAGGTACTGATCCAACAAATCACGTTGTACGGCTTGTGGGGGGCGGGGGGAAGCGGACTGCTTCTCCTCGCTGCCCGTTTTTGGCCGATCCCGTATTACGCCTGGCTGGCGGTAGCCATGTTTCCTCTAGGGCTGGCGATTGGCTGGATGAGCACGAGGTGGCGACAAACGACTTGGCAAAAGAGTGCGCAGGCGGCAGACGGCAACGGGCTTGCCCAGCGCGTGGAAACGGCGTGGGAGCATCGCGAAAGCACCTCCTCCGTCGCGGTCATGCAGCGGGAAGATGCGCTGCGGCATTTGCGCAAAAACTTGCCGGACATCATCGAGAGCATTCGCGTTTGGGCCGGGCTGAAAAACAGGTTGTTCGTCACAGGCGGTTTGCTTTTGCTGTGCTTGCTGCTCTTGGTTTGGCCCAATCCGCAAGATGTGCGGCTTCTTCAGATGGAGCAGGCAAAACAGGCAATCGCCAAGGTGGAAAAAGAAATCGAGGAAATCAAGGCGAAAACGAAAGCAAATGAAGGGTTGAGCGAGGCTCAGAAGAAACAGCTGGAAGAGATGCTGGAGCAAGCGAAGAAGAGCATCGCCAAAGCAGACGATCCCGCCGGACGGCTCAACGCGCTGCGGGCGGCAGAAAAGCAGCTGGAAAAGCTGCGGGCAGCGGAGCAGAACAAGACAGCATCGCTGCAAAGCTTGCAACGCAGTCTCGGCAGCCAGAAGTCGACAAAATCAGTGGCCGACGCGTTGGCCAAAAGCGATCGCGAAGCATTGAAAACGGCGCTTGCCGAGATGGCAAAAGAGCTGGAAAAGATGAAAGAACAGGAGCGGGCTGAGCTGGCCCGGGAACTGGAAAAAGCCGCAGAACAGTTGAAAAAGGACGCGGAATCCGCCAATGCGCAAGAGCTGGCGGATACGGCCAACCAGTTGGCACAGGCCGCCAAGGAAATCGCAGCCGGGCAAGACCCGGAAGCGATGAAGGCGCTGGAAAACAGCCTGCTGCAAGCGATGGGAGCAACCCAGCAGTCCCAGCAGGCGATGCTCGCGGCCTCCCAGGCGGCAGCTTCGCTCACTCAGTCGCAGATGACGCTGGCAAGCGCCGCAGCTGCCGGAAGCAATAACGGGGCGAGTGGAACCGGAGCAGGCCAGGCAGTCCCTGCGTCGACTACCCCGGGAAACAACCAGGCAGCAACGGGCAGCGGAGCGTCAGCCAATGCGAACGCTGCGGCCAATCAGACGAATCAGGCGAATCCGCCTGCAAACGGCAACACAGGAGCAGGTCAAGGCAACGGCTCAGGAAAAGGTGCCGGGAACGGCGCGGGCAATGGTTCGGGAAATGGCGCCGGAGCAGGCGCAGGCGGCGGAAGCGGAAACGGTCAAGGGCCGGGAGGCGGACTGGGCGCAGGAAAGCACGAGCTGGTCACGATTCCGACCAGCCGCATCGGCGGGGAAAATGGCCCTTCCGAAACGGTAGGCGGCCCTTTGGGAGCAGGTCCTTCCCAGTCGCAGCAAAGCAGCCAGACACAGGTGACCTCCGGCGGAACGCTGCCGTATGAGGAAGTGTACGGCCAGTACGAGCAGTTCGCCCGCGAGAGCATGGAAAAAGGCACGATTCCCGGCGACTATCAAGATATCGTCAAAGACTATTTCAGCAAAATTGAGCCTTAGAAAAGGAGGGCGCGGCTATGGCACAGCAAACGCTAGAAGATTGCTTGCAGCGAGTAGAGCTAGTCAGACAAGAGATCGGAAAAGTATTGGTGGGACAAAAAGACGTCGTCGAGCAACTTTTGTGGGCGGTGTTCGCGGGAGGCCATGCTCTTTTGGAGGGCGTACCCGGTCTGGGGAAGACGCTGCTCGTGAAAACTTTGTCGCAAGCTTTTGAACTGTCTTTTCAACGCATCCAGTTCACCCCTGATTTGATGCCGACTGATATTACAGGGACAAACATTCTTCTCGTGGACGAGACGGGGCAGCAGTCGTTCCAGTTCCAGCACGGACCGATTTTTGCCCATGTCGTACTCGCCGATGAAATCAATCGGGCAACACCGAAGACGCAGAGCGCGCTGCTTGAGGCCATGCAGGAGCGCACGGTTTCCGCAGGGGGCGTCACTCGACCGCTGCCTGCGCCGTTCTTCGTTTTGGCGACACAAAACCCGCTGGAGCAAGAAGGGACTTATCCGCTGCCCGAGGCCCAGATGGACCGCTTTTTGTTGAAAATCGACGTGCCGTACCCGACAGCTGACGAACTGAAGGCAATCGTACAGCGCACGACGACCGGGCAAGCGATTCCGGTAGAAAAGGTGGCATCCGGCGAGCAAATCGGGCAAATTCAGCAGGCCGCCCGCGACATTTTGGTGGCAGATGCGGTGCTGGACTATGCTGTCAACTTGCTGCTTGCCACTCACCCTGGCGAGCGGGCTGTTGCTTCTGTCAATCAGTACGTGCGAAACGGGGCAGGGCCGCGCGGGGTGCAGGCAATCGTCTCCCTGGCAAAAGTGCGGGCGCTGCTTTCCGGGCGTTACAATCTCGCCTACGAGGACGTGGAAGCGGTAGCTTTGCCAGCCCTTCGCCATCGCATTTTCCTCAATTTTGAAGGCGAGGCGAGCGGAGTGCGGGCCGATCAGATCATCCGCGATATTTTGGACGCGCTGTCGGGGCAGAAAGCATGAGTCAGCACCTGCTTGACCCGGCATGGCTTGCCAGACTGGAACGGATGCAGCTTGCCATCAGGAAAGCCGTCAGCGGCAGCCATGCGGGAAAGAGACGGGCCAGACAGCTGGGCAGCTCGATGGAGTTTGCCGACTTCCGGGCGTACGTGCCGGGAGACGACTTGCGCCAGCTGGATTGGAATGCGTATGCGCGCTCCGGCAAGCTGTTTTTGAAAAAGTATTTGGATGAAACCGAGCTTCACGTGAGCTTGTATATCGATTGCAGCCGCTCCATGGGCTACGGGCAGCCGAGCAAGCTGTCGCGCTCGGTGCAGATTGCCGCGGCTTTGGGGTACTTGTCGCTGTGCCACCTCGATCACGTATCCGTCTACGCATTCGATCACCGCATCGTAGCGTCCTTGCAAGGGTTGCAGGGCAAAGGTCAGGCGCATCGGCTGCTTTCCTTTTTATCGGCGATCGGGGAAGGCGGCCCGGGGGATTTGCATGGCGCACTCCGCCAGCCTGGAGCAGTTCGCGGCAAAGCAGGTATTTCGATCGTGCTTTCCGATTTTTTGTTCCCGGACGGCTACGCGGAAGGGCTGGCCTACTTGCAGGCGGCGCGGCAAGAGGTGACGCTTGTGCAGGTACTTTCCCAGGAGGAACGGCAGCCGGATTACGCAGGCGAGCTGCGGTTGATCGACGCCGAGACCGGACAGGCAAAAGAAGCATCGATGACTGCCTTGTTGCTGGCCGAGTACGCGAAAAGCTTGCGCGATTTTCGCCAGGAGCTGGCTGCTTTTGCCTACGGAAGAGGCATCGCTTACACAGAGATCGAAGCGGAGCAATCGCTGGAATCGGTCGTCTTTCACGTATTTCGGCAGGCGGGCATGATTCGCTAGAGAGGAGAGAGACTTCATGCAGTGGATGGGACTTTCCAGCATCTGGTTTGCACTGATCATCCCGGCCATCATCGTCCTCTACCTGCTCAAAAGAAAAGTAGAGGATCGCGTCGTGCCGAGCACGCTGCTTTGGCAGCGAACGTTGCAAAACTGGGAAGCGGTGCGGCCATGGGAAAAGCTGCGGCGCAACTTGCTATTGTTCCTGCAACTGCTGGCGGCATGCTTGCTCGTTCTGGCACTGACCAGACCAGCCATGCCAACGGAAGGGATCACGGCTGACCACACCGTGCTTGTCGTCGATACATCAGGCAGCATGCTGGCAAAAGAGGGAGAAGAGACGAGGCTGTCACGGGCCGTCTCCGAAGCGAAGGCGCTGGTCGAGAAGCTCGGCAGCGCTCAGACGATGACCGTGATTGCCGCCGGGAGCGAGCCGAATGTGCTGGTGTCCAAAAGCGCCGACAAAACCGAGCTGACAGCGGCGCTGCAAAAGCTGACAGCCAACATGGGAACGTCTGACCCGCTGTCTGCGCTGTCGCTGGCGGGAGCGATCGCGGCGAATGAACCGGGAAGCGGCGTCATCTGGATCGGGGATGGCAATGTGGAGCGAAAGCTGGCGACCCAGTCATTGTCCGCCTCGTCCGCAAGCTTTCGCTTCATGCAGATGGGGAGAACGCGTGAAAATGCGGCGATTGCCGCCTTTGTGACACAGGCCGGGCCAAACGGTGTCGAAGCCCTTTTGCGCATCGATAACCATGGCAGCGCCCAGTCGCGAGGAACCGTCACGATTTTTGATGACAAAGGCAAGCTGCTGGACACGAACCAGTTTGCCATCGAGACAGCACGTTCCGGGACGTTTTCGTTCACAGAGCTGCCTGTCTCGACTGCCTATCGCGCTGTCATTGCGCCGGAGCAGGACGGCTTGCCGCAAGACAATGAAATCTGGAGCGTGCCATTTGCGGCGAGCAAAGGAAAAGCCGTGCTGTACACTCCGGCGGGCAATCGCTTTTTGCATCAGGTCATGCAGACCGTTGGCAGCCTGGAGGTGGAAACCGTCCAGAACGCTCCCGGGCCGAATGCCGAGGCGCGCGATTTGTGGGTGTTCGACGGCGAAGTGCCGGACAAGCTGCCGCAGGGCAATATTTTGCTGATCGCGCCAGACAGGAAAACGGATTGGCTGCCGCTTGCAGGCGAGCAGGAGCTGGAGCAGGGACCGCAAGCCGTCTCCGCAGATGATCCGATGCTCAAATACGTGGATTGGCGCGAGGTGCATATTGCCAAAGCGGCGGTTTTAGGCGAAATGCCCGGGATGAAGACACTCGTGCGAGCCGGTGACGCGGATTTGGTCAAGGCTGGCGTGATCGACGGCAGGCGCATCGTCGTGTTTGCTTTTGACTTGCACGACTCCGATTTTCCGTTGCGCCCGGCTTTTCCCATTTTCATGCAAAATGTTGTGAACTGGCTGTCGCCAGCGCAAACGGCACCCATCGCCACCAGTCATCCGGGAGAGAGCCTGAGCATTCCGCTCACGCCGGGGGCAACGGAGAGAAGCTTGACGTATCCCGATGGTCAGCAGCAAGCGATCAAGGCAAACGGAACGGTCTTGACGATACAGGTGCCGGAGCAGATCGGCTTGTACAAACTGGACGAGACATTGGACGCGGGAGCTGTGAGCAAGTATTTTTCCGTGCGCCTGAGTGAGAGCGAGTCGGATATTACGCCGAAAACGCTCAGTGTTGCCAGTTCGCAGGCTGGACAAGGCGAAGCAGAGCAGCAAAGAGCGGGCACAGGCACGCGGGAGTTGACGTACTGGCTGGCAGCGCTTGTGCTCTTGGTTTTGCTTGTGGAATGGAGGGTGTACCAACGTGGGTATTAACTTTACACAGCCGTGGCTTTTGCTGCTTTTGTTGCCTGCTGCCTACCTCGTGATCCAGTGGTGGCAAAAGCAACAGCAAATGCCCGCAAGCAGAAAAACCGTTATTGCCACCCTTCGTTTCGTCTTGTTCGCGCTGCTCATTTTCGCGTTGGCAGGGACGCAGCTGCTCACGCCTGTTCAAGCCAAGACGGTTGTTTTTGTCGTGGACCGTTCAGCCTCGATGAAGGACGATCCGCGGGTGCTCTCGTTTTTGCGAGACGCTATCGGACAAAAGCGTGCGGAAGACAAGTATGCAGTCGTTGCCGTCGGAGCTGACGCCGCTGTCGACCAGCCGTTGACATCGCGCGAAGAGCTTGCGCCGCTGGGAGTCGAAGTGAACCGCAACGCGACGAATCTGGAAGAAGGAATACGGCTTGCGGCGGCGATGATTGGGAGCAACACGAGAGGCAAAGTCGTGCTGCTCACCGATGGGATCGCGACGAACGGCGATGCTTCCCGGCAAACGAAGCTGGCGCAAGAACGCGGCATCAGCGTAGAGGCTGTGTCCTTGCAGCAGCCGCAAGGAGATGAAGTCGTTCTCTCGTCTGTGCAAGTTCCGCAAAGGTTGTACGCCGGAGAAGAGTATGCGATCACAGTCGATGTGGAGAGTTCGCTTGCCACAGAAGCGACGCTGCGGTTGTACGAAGGCAACCGAGCAGCTGGTCAGCAAACGGTGCAAATCGATAAAGGAAAAAACCGCTTTGTCTTTTCGCAAAAAGCGATGGAGCAAGGCTTTCACCGTTATCGGGTGGAAATCGAGCCTCGCCAGGATACCGTTCAGGCGAACAATCAGGCAACGGCTTATACCCAAGTAGCCAGAGCGCCTGTCGTCCTCGTGCTGGAAGGACATCCGGGCGCGGCGAAAAATCTCGTGCAGGCGCTCCGGGCAGGCGGGATGCAGGTCGAACAGCGCGAGCTTGCGCTTTTGCCCAAGGAGCTTGCGGGCTACAAGCAATACGCGACGATCGTGTTGTCCGATGTGTCCGCTACCCAAATGAGTGACGCTGACATGGAGCGCATGAGGACAGCGGTGCGCGACCTGGGGCTGGGGCTGATTATGACCGGAGGAAGCGAGAGCTTCGGAATGGGCGGCTGGTTCCAGACGCCGATCGAAGAAGCGCTTCCGGTGCATATGGATTTGCGCGGAAAACAACAGCTTCCTTCTCTCGGGCTGGAACTGGTGATCGACAAATCCGGCAGCATGAGCTCAGATGCCAGAGGTGTCGATAAAATGGAGCTGGCGAAGGAAGCCGCGATTCGGGCTACGACCATGATGAATCAGCAAGATTCCATCGGAGTCATCGCGTTTGACGGTGATCCGTGGGAAGTGGTTGCCCCGCAGACCGTCGCCAACAAAGAAGAGATTCACCAGCAAATCGGCCGCATTCGCGCCGATGGCGGAACAGATATTTACCCCGCGCTGCAGCTGGCGTACGATCGGGTGAAACAGATGAATACGCAGCGCAAGCACGTGATTTTGCTGACGGATGGACAGTCAGGCATGCAGGATGACTACCAGGGGCTATTGCAGCAAATGACCTCCGAAAATATTACGGTGTCGACAGTCGCGGTGGGAGATGATGCGGATCATACGCTTTTGGAAATGATCGCAAAAACAGGCAATGGCCGCTATTACTTTGCCAATGACGCCGAATCGATTCCGAAAATTTTCAGCAAGGAGACGGCACTGGCCAGCCGGACATTCATCGTCGAAAAGCCGCAAATTCCCGAAGTGACAGGAGTCGGCATGTGGCCGACCTTGCAGCAGGCATTGCCGCCGCTAAGGGCGTATGTGGCGACAACAGCCAAACAGACAGCGGAGACGTCACTGATGAGCATGGATGACGACCCGATTTTGACCCGCTGGCAGTACGGGCTGGGACGCGCCGTTGTCTGGACGAGCGATCTCGAAGGCAAATGGGCGCCTGACTGGGTGAGTTGGGGTGGCACTGGCCGTCTGTGGAATGAGGTAGTCGCCTGGACATTCCCGCAAATCGCGGAAGGAAAGTGGAAAGCGCGGACAAGCCTGGACGGAGCTGCTGGCAGTGTAAAAGTGACGATGCCTGCCGGGGCAAGCTTGCCGCAAGAGCTGGAAGCTGTTGTCCTCAACGAGAAAATGCAGCGGGAGATCATCAAGCTCAAACCGATTGCCCCAGGGGTTATGGAAGGCAAGTTCGAGACGGCAGACCCCGGTACGTACATGATCCAGATATCCGAAAAGAGTCAGGGACGCGTACTCGCGAGTCAAACGACAGGACTGACCGTATCTTACTCTCCCGAATACGGAATGTCGCGGGACGGAGAAACAGAGCTGCGCACCTGGCTGCTCGCAGGTGGCGGCAAACAGATCAGCGAACCGCAGGAAGTCTACGGCGGTCCGTTTCCCGCCAAGTGGGACACGCAATCCATCGGGGAGTGGCTGTTGATGCTTGCGGCATTGCTTTTGCCAGTAGATATTGCGGCGCGCCGCTTGCAACTGCCCGATCAATGGTGGACAAGGCTCGCGGGCCTGTGGCGCAGATCAGCATCGCCTGCAACAGCCGGGTCGCAGCCGCAGCAAACGGTATGGACGCAGCTGTCAGACAGACGTTCCGCGACCCAGCGTTCGCGTTCAGACGCCCCGGCGCACATTCGCAAAGACAGTGATTTGACTGCTTTCCAAGCAAAAGGCACAGCCAAGACCGTGCAGGAACCGTTGAAAAACAGACCAGCAGCGGTATCGGGACAACAGCCGTCGTCCCGCGAGGAACAGCAAGATTCGGATGATACGCTCAACAGGCTGCTCGCGGCGAAAAAGCGGCGAAGCAAACCGTGAGCAGCGAAAAAGCAGCCCGGTACATGACCAGGCTGCTTTTTCTTCTATTATTCGGGATGATTGCGGGTAGCGCGACCTGCTTCGTAGGGAGTGGTTACTCCTTCGTACAAAAGATGCATGCTCATGCCAAGCGCGGCGTGATCCTGATTGTGGCAATGGTCCATCCAAAGGCCGGGATTGCCAGCGCGAAAGGCGACTTCGTACGTCTCGCCCGGCGCTACATTCAGCGTGTCCGTCCACCAGGGACTTCCTGTAGTCTGTCTGCCGTTGCGTGTGAGGACGAGCATGTGATGACCGTGAAGATGCATCGGGTGATCCATGAAGCTGCGGTTGACGAAAGTCATTTTCACCAGGTCGCCCTCCTGGACGAGCATCATCGGCGTGTCGGGAAACACCTCGCCGTTTATCGTCCACAGACCGTCGATGCGGCCATCGTACATCCCGAAGGCGACATCAAACAGCAGAACGTATTCGCGATCGTACGATGTGGCGAGATCAAAAGGCAAAGGCAGCGGAGCGCCGTAGCGAGCAGGATCGAACAGCGGCAAGTCTGCTTGCAGGTTCGGCAAGGCATCGCCTCCGTCCGGGCTGAGCAGCAATCCTTTGCCGCGGTTTTTGCCTTGGGTCGCTTGTGTGAACAAGACGGGGCGATTCGGCATGGTAAAGGAGACGTCATATCTCCCTCCGGCAGCAAGCTTTAGCGCTTGGTTGGCAAGCAAATTCGGCTCGTTGACTTCGTTTCCGTCAATGGCGCTCACTTGAAAAGAAGTGCCGAGGAGCTGATAAGTGACGGGCAGGTTTTCCGCGTTGATGAAACGAAGTCTTACAGGAGTACCAGGGGCAACCGTTTGCTTGGCAAGCATGTCTGCGCCATTCAGCGTCGGTCCCTCTCCTTTTGGTTTGTGATGAATGAGGGCAAGATCGCGGATGGCGGGCTCTGACCGAGATGCATTTGCATTGGCAGCAGGCTCAATCACCATAGCGCCAAAAAGCCCTTTTCGCACCTGGACAGAGGCTTGCTGATGCGAGTGGTACCAAAAGGTTCCGGCTTGCTCGGCGCGAAAGCGGTAGACGTGCTTTTCGCCAGGAAGTACAGCGTCCTGTGTCGCTCCGGCTACGCCATCTTCGGCGTTGGGAACGTTCAGACCGTGCCAGTGAATGGTGACGCCATCAGCGATATCTTTGTTTTCCAGGACGATCTCAACCAGCTCGCCTTGCTTGAGCCGCAGCTCTGGCCCGGGGTATTGCCCGTTAAAGGTCCAGGCTTCCAGCGTATTTCCGGAAGGCAGCCGAATCGTCGCTTTTTGCGCCGTCAATGCGAATTTCCGCTCTGCCGTGCCCGCACGCGGCCCGGTCAAGTCCGCTACGCTGACCGTTTTGGCATTCGACGAGGGCGCAGTGCCGCTGTCCGGCGCATGACTAGCGTGCGAATGAGGGGCAAGTTGCTTTGTGCTTAGCCCAGTATCGACGTTCGTATGACTGGTCATGTTGAACTGTTCCGGAAGCAGGCTGGCTTGAAGGGCCTGACTGCCAAACGCGACAAGTCCGGTGGACAGGACCATGAATACACCCGTTGCCCGCAAAAAACGAAAAAGCGGCGCAGGGCGCTTCCATTCTCCTGGGTGGGAGCAACGCTGCTGCTGCCATGATTGAACGATCCAGAGCGCTGAGGTGGCAGCCACCATTACCACCCAGGCGACGAGCAGCGTGGATGGCTCCAGCGTGACAGCAGGGAAGGTAAGCTGCAGGCAGCAGGCTGTGACACTGCCCAGAACGGCAAGCTGCAAGGGAACGATCAGCTCAGGCGCCGAAACCATTTTTCGGAGATGTTCATCCACCCGCTCATGATCTGTAGTGTAAAAAGGGTCTGCTTGCCGCAAAAGACTCATGTCTGCTGAAGCAACCTCTTGCGCAATCAGAGACATGTCGGGATTATCGACAATATAAGATGGCTTGTTGCTGCATCTGCCCAGCTTTGCTGCCAGGTCCAGCAAGCGGGGAAGCGAGAAAAAAAGCACGCAAATAACAGGGACAGCGATCAGCGGGAGAAAGCCGATTGTTTTGTCCTTTATGTAAAGCCAACCGAATGATTGAAAATACGCCCAGGTCAAAAGCAGTTGTCCGGCGAATACAGACAGCGATATCCAGACAAACAGCAGAGTCAAGCGGGTCTTTCTTGCAAGCGCTCGTTTGGTTGGCTGATAGACGAGCGTATGGGCGATAAGGGCCGGGATGAGTGTCGTGAGGACCAGAACGAGAAACAAGCCTTGGTGGGTTCCGGCGAGCACCGCAAAATCTGCCATAAATAATTCCTCCCGTGAACAGTTCCATTCTTACATGATAGAGAGCATCGCTGATCAGCCAAACGTACTGGGGCAGTATTTTCCCTCCGTCTCGGGACGGATACATGTGAGTGAAAGGAGTGCAGAAGGCATGTCTTTTGACTTTTTCGAGACATAACAACGCTCGGAACGCTGTCGTTCTCCACCTGGATCATCGTCATCCAGCCAATTCGAGGCAAACGACAGAAACAGGAGGAGACATCAATCATGGAACAAAGAACAGCATGGGAGATTTTCAAGCGAGAGGTAGAAGCGCCATTTGCCGGATGGAATTTTCAGCGGCTCACCCAGACAGGGAGAATGCAGGAAGCTCCGCTGACCTGGAATTATGCGAGTATCGTCAAAGCGCTGATGAACGGGATTGACTCGATGCTCGATATGGGAACAGGCGGGGGAGAACTGCTCGCTTCCTTGCAGCCGCATCCGGCGAGAACGTTTGCGACAGAAGGATACCAGCCCAACGTAGGAGTAGCCCGGGCCAATCTTGCGCCACTGGGCATCGAGGTGGTCGAGGCGGACGGAGAAGATGTGCTGCCATTCGCGGATCGCACTTTTGATCTGATCATCAATCGTCATGAATCGTATTTGCCGAGTGAGCTGTCGCGCTTGCTGAAACCGACCGGGACGTTCGTAACCCAGCAGGTCGGCGGGCAGGACAACCTGGAGTTGAACCGTTTGCTCGGAGCGCCGATCCCATCCGATTATTTGCACTGGAATCTGGCTTTTGCAGCTGCCGAGCTACAGGACGCAGGCTTTGTCATTTTGCAGCAAAAAGAGGAAATGAGCTTCACCCGTTTCTATGACGTCGGGGCAATCGTCTACTATTTGAAGGCGATCGAATGGCAGATTCGCGACTTCGCGGTAGAGCAATACGCGGAAGCGCTGCTTGCTTTGCAAAAGAAAATGGAGCCGATCGGCTATGTGGATATTCCTAACCATCGTTTCATGATTTTGGCAAAATTAGGGTCATATTCAGTTAATAAATAGGCTCCTTTTTGTCGATAAGACAAATAGGGAGTTCAGTACAAAAGCGCCCTTTGGGGCGTTTTTTGTTTGAAGAAACTTCTGTGGGGGAATTATCGATCTATTAATCTATCGTACAGAGAAAAGGGGAAGTGAGAAAGGATGAACAAGAGCTTGGCTAGTCGGGTGGTCGCGCTCGTGGCTGTGATTGTCGTTTTGACGATGGCAGTCAACGTCTTCATGATCAATCAAAACAGCGCAACCACGATCGAACGGACGCTTTCACGCTCAAGTATTGGAACCGCGATGCATGTAGCGGCAGGCATCGATACAGAGAAGCTCGCCAGTTTCTTGGCAAAGCCCGAGAAAAATGACGAGTACATGTCCATCCAAAAGACGCTGAAAGAGTACATGGACAAGACGGGAGCGCTATACGTATACATTCTCCAGGCAGATGGAGAGAAGGTCAAAATCATGGCGGACGGCATGGTCGAGGATAGCTTCACGATCGGACAGCCTACGACTTCGACCACCTTTGCAGACATCGCGCCCGTGCTTCAAGGCGGAACGAGCAATACGCCAATCGTCAATGATCCGGTTTACGGTTCGTATCTGAGTGCGTTTGCACCGATCCAGGACAAGTCCGGGCAAGTTATGGCTATTCTCGGTGTCGATACCGCTGCGGAAAAGGTCGAGCTGATCAACGAGCTTGTACTGAGTGAAACGATGCCGCGCATCATTATTTCCATGGCTGCGGTGACGATAGTCGCCTTGATTGCGGTCTACTTCGTGGTGAAAAGAATGCTGCGTCCGCTGGGAATCGTACAGGAAGCCTCGGCGAGGATCGCTGGAGGCGATTTGACAGACGCGAAGATCGCCGTCACGAAGCGAAATGATGAAATCGGCCGGATCGTTGTCGCTTTCAGCGAGATGACAACACAGCTTCGCCAAATTATCGGCGGCGTCAAGGAGACGACAGAGCGCATCGACAATATGGCTGTTTCTATTCGGGAAGGCGCTTCCTCTGTTCGCGAGCAAAATAAAAATATCGTGGTTACGAGCCAGGAGATCGCATCTGGCAATGAACAAACGGCAACGGCGATGGAAACTACCGTGCAAACGGTTCAAGAATTTTTGAGCGAGCTGTCCGAGCTGAACAGCGCGATCGAAGCGATGGACGCCGTTTCTAACCAGGTAGCTGACATCGGCCAGAGCAGCTACACAGTATTGCAGGAGTTTTTGGCTGACGGCACGGAAACGAACAATCAGTTCCACGATGTCCAAAACACGATGATGATTTTGGAGGAAAAATCGCGCCGGATCAATGACGTAATTGAAACGATCCAGCAAATTGCAGGACAGACGAACTTGCTCGCGCTGAACGCTGCCATCGAGAGCGCCCGGGCCGGGGAAGCGGGTCGCGGCTTTGCCGTGGTTGCAGACGAGGTGCGCAAACTGGCTGAGCAGACAGGAGCGGCAACGCTGGTCATTCAGGAGAGCATCAAGGACATCCAGGATCAGGTGAAGCAGGCAGCCGAAAAAACGAACGGAACTTTGAACCGTTACAATGCAGGAACACAGCGCCTCGATTCGGTGGCAAAAGGAATCACCGAGCTGTCCACGATGACGAACACGCTCAAAACTTCGCTGGCCAATGTGATTGCAAGCGTTGAAACCATGAAGCACGGTCAAAACAAGGTGAACGAATCCGTATTGACCGTAACGGCGATCTCCGAACAGACAGCCGCTGCGACCGAAGAGGTGTCGGCTACGATTCATGACGTCAGCGGCAACGTGGACCAGTTTGTCGTCGAAATTCAGGACGTTACCGAAAGCATCCAGGAGTTGCGCAGAAAAGTGGATACGTTCCGCTTGTAAGCTTTGCCCGAAACAAAACAGCCCTTCGCACTGGCTGGGACTGACCCCGTAATGTGAGACAAATCAAAACACCTTCAAGAGAACCTGACCATGTCGTAAGATATGGGGACAACCTTGGAGGTGTTTTTGCGTTGGCAACTAGAGTTAGTTATCCCGTAGAAATTAAAATGAAAGCAACT
>NZ_RHHV01000002.1 GCF_003710905.1 Brevibacillus parabrevis | reverse complement strand
GGCACCAACCCCGGTGACGGCTCCGGCACAAATCCCGGCACAGGCACGGGTCCCGTCCCGGGCGACGGCTCTGTCCCGCCATCGCCAAGCGCTCCCCCCGTTCCCCCGCCTGTCCTTGAAGTGCCTGTCCCACAAGGCGACGTCATAACCGAGAACATCATCACCAGCGTGGTTATGAAGGACAAAAACGGGAACAACATCGAGGAAATCCGACCGGACCAGGGATCGCGCGTTCAAATCGACTTCACATGGAAGCTGGAAGCAGGCCATGCTTATTCCGAAGGCTCTACTTTCTCCTTTCCATTACCGGACAAATTCAAAACAGACCGCGTCTTGACCGGAGACCTCGACGGAGGCTACGGAACGTACGAGGTGACAACAGACGGACAGGTCACTTTTACCTTCAACGATTCCATCAACGACGGGCAAGAGGTAGATAACGGCTACTTCTTTGTTTGGCGCGAGTTTGATGAACTGAAGTTTGAAGGGGGCACCAGACAGGAAATTGACTTCAAACTGGACGGAGTCGCCCCGATTCAGGTTCACTTCAAAAACAAAAACGACACCCAAATCAAAAAGGCAGCCAAAGCAAACAAAGGGATGAACGCCAGCGAAATCGACTGGACGGTTGATTTTAACCAAGGGGAGCATCCGATAAAAGACGCCGTATTTACAGATGAACTTCCAAACGGTCTGGAAATCGACATGACGTCCATCAAAGTGTACGCGCTGGAAGTAAATCTGAACGGCCTCGTCAATCAAAAGGACGAAATCACTTCCTTTACCCCTGAAAAGTTGACGACAGCCAACGGATTTACAATTAATTTCGGCGATATCAACAGCGCTTATCGAGTCACGTACAAAACCAAGATCACGGAAAGCAAAGATCAAACGTTTACCAACCAGGCCACTGTCACAGGAAGCAATCTTCCTGATGCCCTGAAAGACTCGGCAAGCGTCTCGGTCAAGTACAGCAAGCCCTTGACCAAAGGTGCGCCTGACTACAAATCGGAAACCCAAACCATTACATGGTCGATCCAGTACAACTACAATGAGAAAACGATCCCGCAGGCCAACGCCTGGATCGCGGACACATTCGATACGAATCATCAGGAGCTTTTGCCTGGCTCTTTCGCCGTTTATCAAATGAGCATCGACGATAACGGAAAGGCAACCAAGGCGGGAGGAGCTGTTACAAACTACACCGTAACGGACACTCCGACTGGCTTCAAGCTCCAGTTTGCCGAAGACGTGACAACAGCTTACGAGATCGTCTACCAAACCAAAGCGAAAAAGCGGGTCCATGAAGACAAATACACGGTGATCAACAAAGTGGAAAACAGCGCAGGCGATACAGCGGAAGCTCCAAGGGACATCAACCAGGAAATTTTCTGGAAATCAGCCAAAAAAGAGCGGGTCAATTACGACAAGAAAACGATTGAATGGACCCTCTATCTCAACGGCGACAACTGGGAAATGGACGCGGGCCTGTTCATCACGGACAACTACGCAGGCCAGGGGCTGACACTCATCCCGGAAAGTGTGAAAGTCAGCGATTGGACGAACGAGCTGCAAAAAGACACAGACTACACGCTGGAACCGAATCCCGACTACGCAAAAGGCTTTAAAATCACGTTCATGAACAAACTGACCAAAAGCCATGTGATCACGTACGAAACCAGATTCGATCCAACGTCCAAAGACCGTCCGGCCGCTTACAAAAACGAAGCGACGTTGAACTGGACCGAAAACGGTACGCCACAGACACCGATCACCAAATCGGCTACGGTCACTCCAGACCGCTACACCACGAACAACGGAAACAAGACGGGCACATACAACGCCAAGACGAAAGAAATTACATGGACAATCGATGTGAACTACAACCTTCACCAGATTTCCAATGCGATTGTGCGCGACTTTTACAGCGGCGAGCAAACTTTCGTGGACAACTCGCTGAAGGTTTACAAGCTGAAGCTGACGGGTGGAGCAAACGGTGTAGAAGTCGTGGACGAGGAAATTCCGTTCTCCAACTTCCAAAAGCTGAAGGAAAACGGCAACGACGGTTTTGAAATACACCTCGGCGAAATCAAATCCGCTGTCCGTATTACCTACAAAACCAGCCTGGAAAATCTCCCGGTCCAAAGCGAATACACAAACAAAGCGACGTTGCACGACAGTGACACCTCTACCCCTCCGCTCTTCACAGGATCAACGACTGTGAAGCCGAAATACGGCGGAGATTACCTGCTGAAAACAGGCCGCCAAGGTACGGGAGCAGAATCTGAATACGCATTTTGGAGCATCATGATCAACCCGAGCCAGTCGCAAATCGCGGCAGTTTCCCAGTTGAAGGATACTTTGTCTGCCAATCAAATTTTGCTGCAAGACTCCTTCAAGCTGTACACAACCGATGTCTCTGCCAACGGAGCGCTGTTCAAGTCGACTGAACTGGATGCGGCTGAATACACGCTGCACACAGAAGGCAATTCGTTTTCCATCACGTTCAAAAATGAACTGCACACAGCCTACATCCTCGAATACCAGTCGTTTATCAACGCTGACGACGGCGAAAAAATCGACAATAAAGCTTCTTTTGCAGGCAAAACCGTTGTCGGGGTCGACGATAAAGGGAATGAAGGCATCAAGGTGAAATTGTCCGGTGCAGGCGGCGGGGCAAACACACCGGGCAAAGGCCACATCCAGGTCATTAAAAAAGACGCTGACACGAAAGAGCCTCTGGCCGGGGCAGAGTTCGGGCTTTACGACAAATCGGGAGCGACCCTGCTGGAAAAAATCGTGACAGATGCCGATGGTCTTGCCCTTTTCAAAAATTACAAATACAAAACTTACAAGCTGAAAGAAATTTCCGCGCCAGCTGGCTACGTCATCCCGGATGAGTACCGCAGCGGAAAAGAGCTTATCTTGAAAGCTTCCGGCACGCCCGATCCCGCCGTCCCTTACACGCTGGAAATCACCGTGGAAAACAAACTGCTGCGGCAAGGTTTCGAGCTGACCAAGGTGGACTCGGAAAATGCAGCGAAGCAACTGGACGGGGCCGTTTTCCTGCTCCAATTCGATAAAAACGGCACATTCGAAGACGTCGCTGAACTGACGACAGGACCGGACGGCAAGCTGTTCAAAGGTGATCTGCCAACAGGCGACTATCGTCTGGTAGAAAAAACAGCGCCGAAAGGGTACAAACTGGATACCACTCCGCAAACATTCACCATCGTTGCCAACCAGACGGAAATCGTGAAGCTCACCATGAAAAACGAGAAAAACGTCGGTTCGGTTGAACTGTTAAAAATCGACCACTTCACGCAGGAACCTCTCGCTGGCGTCACCTTCGACTTGCTTGACGCAGACGACAAAGTGGTGCAAAGCGGATTGGCAACGAATGCGGAAGGCAAAATTACCGTTCCGAATCTCAAAGCCGGAAGCTACCAGTTCGTGGAGAAGACAACACTCCCGGACTATCAGCTGGCGACTCCGCTGAAATTCGATCTGGTCGACGAAGGCACATTGACGCTTACTTTGACCAACAAACTGATTCCAGGCTCGGTCAAACTGACCAAAGTAAGAGCAGGCTATCCCAACCACAAGCTGAAGGGAGCCGTTTTCACCCTGGAGGACGAAAATGGGCAAACCGTCAAAGATAAAGACGGGCTGGAACTGAAAGAATTGACGACCGATGACAACGGCGAACTGATTGTGGAGAACCTCAATCCCGGAAAGTATCAGTTTGTCGAAACGAAAGCTCCGGCTGGCTACATGAGAACAAGCAAGCCAATCGCCTTCGAGATCAAAAGAAACCAGGTCCAAGGCAAACACGTGGAAGTCATCGCGGAAAACCAAGTCATTACAGGAATCCCGCAGGCAGGCTCCGTGGAATTGCTGAAAATCGATCACTTTACGAAGGAACCACTCGCTGGTGTCACCTTCGATCTGGTTGATGCAGACGGCAAAGTGGTACAAAGCGGATTGATTACGGATGCGAATGGCAAAATCCACGTTGAGAACCTTCAGCCTGGAACGTACAAATTCGTTGAAACCAAGGCGCTTGCCGACTATCAGCTGGCAGACCCTCTGCGTTTCGACTTGACCGCTGGCGATCCGCTCTCCCTCACCCTGACCAACAAGCTGATTCCAGGTTCAGTCAAACTGATCAAGGTCAAGGCTGGAAACGCGAATCGCAAGCTGGCAGGAGCGGTCTTCACCTTGGAGGACGAGAATGGCCGGACCGTGCAGGACAATCTCACAACTGACGAGAACGGCGAACTGATCGTCGAGAACCTCAACCCTGGCAAATACGAGTTCATCGAGACAAAAGCGCCAGCTGGCTATGAGAAAGACAGCACGCCGATCGCCTTTGTTGTCCAAAAAGGGCAAACCAAAGGCAACCACGTGGAAGTCGTTGTGGAGAACAAGGTAAAAACAGGCGGCGGTACCGATCCAGATCCGGAAGAGCCGACCAAACCTGAAAAACCCGAAAAGCCGGATAAACCAGACAAACCGGATAAGCCGGACAAACCAGATACTCCTGAGCAGCCAGGTACTCCTGAGCAACCGGGCACTCCGGGACAGCCAGGCACTCCGGGACAGCCAGGCACTCCGGGACAGCCAGGCACTCCAGGACAGCCGGGCACTCCGGGACAGCCGGGCACTTCTGGGCAATCCGGTACTCCTGGGCAACCTGCCACACCCGAACAATCCGGCAACCCTGAGCAGACGAACAACGCCGGGCAGACAGCAAGCCCCGGCACTCCTGCCCAGCCAACCGAATCCGCAGGCTCGAAAAACGCCAACGTACAAAACAACGCGGACGAAGCGTTCCCAAGCGGAAATGTGCTGCCACAGACTGGCGAGGAAGCACCAACGGGCTATTTGCTCGCCGGAATCTCCTCCCTGCTGATCGGTCTTTCCATCCTGCTGTATCGCAGAAAGAGCGCCGTATAATTCAAAAAGAGGACTTGGGCCAGCTTCTCCTGGCTCAGTCCTCTTTTTCTTGCTTGCCCCCGTCCCCGTACATGCTGCTATCCCAGAAGCTGCCACAGGAGCGGTTCGCTTTTATACAAAACATCCAGATGCGATGCTTCCACGTAATATTTGTCACCTTCCAAGGCAAAAACGCTTTTTGCCATAACGCTGCCATCCCCGGCTTTGCTGTTGATCGAGCCTACTACTCTGCCATCGACCCATTTTGTCGGGGACAGCGATGGGACAGTGCGCAAGTAATGAATCGTTTCGTGCCCGACCCCTGCTACAACCGTGACGCGAATGTTGCGGTCGTAAATAATCCCCATCGTACGGTTGAGCAGGTCGACATACTCATTTCTGACCACCATGCTGCTGTACGGGACGAACGATTCGACCCCGTTTTTCTTCTCCAGCAAGTAATCCCCATAGTCAGCCGCAGGCACCAAATCAAGCAGGCTCGGAAAATGTTTCTGGATCGCCTGCACCCGCTTGAACGGTCTTCCGTGCTCCAAATAAGCCAGATATACATTCATGTAAATCTCGACTACATTTCTTTTGGCATGGACCGAACGCGGGAGCTTTCCGCCAGCCCAATAGCAATAACTGATCGGAGAACCTGCGTTTGGCGTGGCAAAAACAAGCAGCTGATCCACATCGTTTTGATACGCATCCCCTTGTACATACGACCTGGCTACCAGCCCGCCCATGCTGTGGCAAACCAGATTGACATACGGCGAGCCTGTCTTTTGCTTCGCCCATTGAATAACAGGCACAAGAAATTGCTCGGCGGAGAGGCCAACAGGTTGACGCCAATCATAAAAGGCAACAAACAGCTGCTCGTTTAAACGGTATCCCATATTTTCCAGCATACGAACAAACGGTTCATATGCAGTTCGCGCAAGTCCAAAGCTCCAGTCTCCGGTTCCCGGAATAATCTGATCGTTCATCGACCCAAACAGCCCCGGAACAAACACAATCGGCACCTTTTGTGAAAGAAACAAACTCATGCAGTTATTCCTCTCCCTAAAAAATGGCTATGTCTTTGCCTATTCCTCATCAGCTTGGGTGGTTCCAACGACCTTATTTTTGTCGAAATGAACCGAATCGACTCAATTCTCCTCCCATTCCGCCGTAACAAAGCGATATAATAAGACGTCAAACGTTTAGTGAGAGTTTTGCCGCAAATATTACGTGTCGGAGGATTCACAAAATGAAGTTACGCAAGTGGTTCATGCTTTTGCTTATGTTCGTGTTGTGTATTCCAGCGATGGGGACATCTGTGCAAACAGCGCAGGCAGCTCCTGGCATCAGCATCTTATTGGACGGGCAGCAAATCAGAAGCGACGTCGCTCCGTACATCATCCCGAAAGTAAACGTCACGATGGTTCCTTTGCGGGTCATCAGCGAAAGTCTTGGCGCAGAAGTATACTGGGATCAAAACTCCCAGACAGCCACGATTTTAAAAGACAGCACGGTGCTGTCCATGACCATTAATCAGACTTACGCGCTCGTAAACGACAGCACGATCCCGCTGGATGCTTCGGTTCAAAACAGACAGGGCCGGGTTATGGTTCCTCTCCGTTTTGTCTCCGAACAGCTTGGCTTGCAAGTGAACTGGGCGCAGGAAACAAGAACGATTACGCTGTTGACGGGCAGCACGGCTGTCGTTACACCGCCGCCCGCAGATATTTCCGGCGGCAATAACGGTTCTGGTTCTGTACCTGTACCGACAACCCCGCCTGTCCAGAACGGTTCTTTGCGCGGTGTGTGGGTATCTACTGTCTACAATCTGGACTGGCCGTCGACTGGCTCCTACGGCAACCAGAGCAAGCAGCAGCAGGAATACATACAACTTTTGGACGAGCTGCAAGCGATGGGCATGAATGCCGTATTCGTGCAGGTGCGCCCTTCCGCAGACGCCTTGTACCCGTCTTCACTGGTGCCTTGGTCCAAATACTTGACTGGCACCCAGGGGAAAAATCCGGGCTATGACCCGCTTGCTTTTATGGTCGAGGAAACGCACAGACGCGGCATGCAGTTCCACGCCTGGTTCAATCCGTTCCGCGCCAATGTAGATGCCAAAACCGACCAGCTGGCCGCTACGCATGTAGCGAAAAAGCATCCTGAATGGATTGTCAATTCCAGCAACAAGCTGTACATCAATCCGGGCATTCCGCAAGCCCGTCAGCAAATCATTGCCGAAATCATGGAGGTCGTGCAGCGTTACGACGTCGATGGTGTCCACCTGGACGACTACTTCTATCCGTCCAACGGCACTTTCAATGACGACGCGGCCTTCAAAGCCTATAACAGCAAAAAAATCGCGACCAAAGCCGACTGGCGCCGCGACAACATCAATCAGTTCGTCCAACAGCTGAACCAGTCGATCAAAAGTGCCAAGCCTCGCGTCCAGTTCGGGATCAGCCCATTCGGCGTATGGCGAAACATCGCCGTCGATCAGACAGGCTCGGACACGAAAGCAGGGGTCACCGCCTACGACAACATGTATGCCGACGTGCGCACATGGATCAAGCAAGGCTGGATGGATTATGTAACGCCGCAAGTTTACTGGAGCCTTTCCTTTGCACCAGCCCAGTACGACAAGCTCGTTACTTGGTGGGCAGACGAGGTGCGCGGAACCAACGTCAAGCTTTTCATCGGCCACTCTCCTTACAAGCTGGGAACAGCCGAGGCAGGCTGGCAAAGCTCTCAGGAAATTATCAACCAGTTGAACTTCAACGCATCCGTTCCGGAAGTGCAAGGCAGCATCTTCTTTAGCGCCAAAGATTTGCGCAAAAATCCGCTCGGTCTGCTGCAAGCTCTCAGCAGTTACTACAACCGTTAAAAACAGACAAACCCCCGAGCCGGGATCAGCGTTCTGCCGCTGTCCGGTTCGGGGGTTTTCTATTGAATTGGCCTAGTTTTGCGTCAGTTTTTCTACAAAGAAATCGAGCTGCGCGTCCAGCGAAATCGGGTCGTTAAAATACGAGCCGACGCGGTCGAGCTGGAATACTTTATTGTTTTTTACAGCAGGAAGGTTTTTCCATACGCTGTTCTCATACACGCCATCCGGATTGGTATCATCTCCAGACCATCCGCTGGTGAAAATGATATCACCCGCAAAGTCGGGAAGTGTTTCCAGCGAAACATCTGCCCAGCCCGTACCAGTGTCGATGGCAACTTTTTGCGTAGCAGCCGGAGCCTTCAACTGAAATTCGCCGTAAATGATTTCGCCGCCCCTGCTGAAGTTGTGTCCGAAGGCGTAAATCCCTTTGGCGTAAGGCTGAAGGATGGCAACGGTTTTGTCTCCTACCGCCGCCTGTACTTTCGGTTTCAGATCAGCAATTTTCTTGTCCCAAGCCGCAATCCATTCATTGGCTTTGTCTTCTTTGCCTGTCATTTTGCCGAACTCTTGAAGCTGCTCGCGGAACGTTTTCTTGCCGTAAGGAACAGCAACGGTCGGAGCAATTTTGGACAACTCTGCCGTATTGGCATCGCCTTCAAACACGATGATCAAATCTGGACTCATGCTCAGCACTTTCTCAACGGAAGTACCGTCGCCAACGCTTTCCACGCCGTCCAGTTTGCCTTTCATGTACGGGTTTTGCAAGACGTGATCGGTAACGGCAATCGGCTTGATTCCCAAAGCCAGGAAATCTCCGGCGTAAATATCGGCAAGCACAACTAATCGTTTCACGTCCTTCGGAATTTTCACCTCTCCATTCGGAGCCTGGTACGTGATAAATTCACTGTTACTTTCGGTCGCCGCCGGAGCAGCCTTTTGTTCCTGCGCTGGTTGAGCGGCGTTATTGGCTGGAGCTTGTCCGCAAGCCGACAAAATCCCTACGAGAACCAGCATGATCGCCAGCAAGCTTGATTTGTAAAACCCGGTTTTGCGCAAAGTGAATCTCCCCCATCTTCTGTAATAATGATAATCATTATCGTTATAATTTTATCACATCTTACTGATTTCGCCACTGTTCTGTCGAAGAAAATCACTGTAAATCCCATACAGCTCTAATGCTGTGCAAGCTTCATGGCGGTGCTTTTCTGCCCGCATCGCGCCTTTACATCCAGTAAAAACCTTTGGATTTTTGGTTCGGCAATCTGTTTACGGAGGCTTCCTCTTTACAAAAAAATGCCGCGAACCGTCGTCCGCGACATCTTCGATCACTTATTTTGGGGCCATTCCGGTTTGGTCTGGTAATGAAAATTCGGCGATTCCAGCTTGTTATCGTACGCGCTGTGAAAAATGTGCGTAGCCGCAGGAGAAATCGGCGGAATCAGCCATGTCCAGTCTCCTGTAATGGCCCGGCCATTTTTTTCTTCTCTTTCCTCAAAACGTTTGAATTGTTGACTGGCTGTATGGTGGTCGACAATCGACACGCCTTTTTCCTTATAAGAATGCAGGACGGCCACATTCAGTTCGACCAACGCCTTGTCCCTCCAAAGCGTCGCTTCCCGGCTCGTGTCCAGCCCCATGACCTCTGCGACTTTCGGCAGCATGTTGTAGCGATATTCGTCTGCCAGATTGCGCGCGCCGATTTCCGTTCCCATGTACCAGCCGTTGAATGGCGCCGCCAAGTAATTCATGCCGCCGATCTCCATTCGCATATCAGCCACGATCGGCACGCCGTACCATTGCAAGCCAAGGTCCGCGAAGCCTGCTATTTCCGGATGAGTAATCGGCACTTCAATGACCAGTTCAGGTGGAATCTCGAAAAACTGCGGCTTGCGATCCCCGATCTGTACGACGAGCGGCAAAATGTCGTAGTGAGTGCCAGCGCCTTGCCAGCCCAAGCTCATACAGAGCTTCGTCAATTCAATCGATATCGGATCGCCCAGTACGCCGTACTCGGTTTCATATCCGGCATAGCGAATGAGCTGATGGTTCCAGATGCGCATGGCTGGGCGCTCTGGTGTCTCCGCTGCAAAGACGGTGATCGTCGGCCTGATTTTTCCGCCGTTCGTCGCGAACTCGATGTGTCGCAGCAACGCCTGCGCCATCTCTTCCTCTGTCTGGACATGGCGCTCGTCCAACACAATCAGCGACTCCCAGAAAAAGCGGCCAATGCACCGATTGCTGTTGCGCCAGGCCATTTTCGCCCCGTGACGCAACTCCTCCTCTGTATGCTCATAGTAGCCTTGTGACTCCATCTGCTGCCGGACTTGCTGCAAACGTCGCTCCGTCTCGGCCTCCGTTTTATTCAATTCGCTGTAGCAGGTGCGGATAAAGTGTTGAGCTGCTTCAATCCGTTGATCTGGTTCCATAGTACCCTCTTTCCCGCTGAAAGGCGCTTCCTCGCTGTTCATGTACACCTTCATTATAAATTTACAAGGCTTGCATTACCAATCTCACAGGCATTTCGACACATAACTGTAAAACCTCCATCCACTCCGTTGACACAAACACAGCCAAAGCCACCATGCGTGACCTTGGCTGCTTGTATGCACGTGATTACTGGCTCGCTGCGGATGCCTTCAGCTCTCTCACTGCCGGAAAGAGCAAGGGGCACAAGCCGATGAGCACAATGGCAATACCGGACAGCGAGAACCAGCTGTCCACCCCGATTGCCTCAGCTACCGGGCCTGCCACCAACAAACCAATCGGCGTTGCGATCAGCATCAGGCTGTTCACAAGAGACATCACTCGTCCCTGAACAGCCGGGTCGATCGTCGTTTGCAACAGCACCGCAAACGGCCCGCCAAACAATGGTCCCGATACCCCCATCAAGCCCGACAGCAGCACAAACCCGACAAATCCGGACACAGGCAACAGCCCCGCGAAGAACAGTCCCGCTCCCAGCAACGCAATCCCGCCTGTCAACAAGTACACGCGATTTCGCTTGGCACCCCAGCTGCCCAAAAGCAGCGAGCCGACGAGCATACCTGCTGCAAAAGAAAACTCGACCACTCCGGCATGCCACGCCCCTTTGCCAAAATGATTCAGTACCATAAGAGTAAACAATGCCCCAACAGGCACATACACAAACGTCGTGAACCCGATTGCCGCTGTGATCACCAGCAAGCCTTTTGACTTCATCAGTTCGCGCAGCCCTGCCTTGATCTCGCTGCGCATGCCGCTCGCGCCTTCCTCCGGCGCGCTGCGCTCAGGATTCGGAATATGCACCATCAGCAAAGCGGCACTTGCCAGCAGCGCCCCCAAAACATCGAGCAAGAGCACTGCTTCCATCGAAAAATAGGCCAGTAAAAAGGCACCGAGCATCGGACCCGCCATGTGTACGGCAGAGGTCAGCGTCTGCATCCAGCCTTGCACCTTCATCAGCTGATCTTCGGGCGCGATCAGCGGGATGGAAGCTTGCATGGACGGCATGTGAAACGCGCTTCCGATCGAACGCAAGCCAAGAATCACGTAAAAGGCCCAAACAGGCGGCTCCATCCCGGCGAAAAACAACATAGCCAGGACAAGACTGACAAAGGCAATGAACATGTCTGCGGCTATCATGATTTTTTTGCGATCCAGCCGATCCACAATCGTTCCGGCAAAAGGCCCGATCAAAGCCTGGGGCAAAAAGCCGGCCATCGAAGCGATGGTCAGCACCACCGCTGATCCTGTCTCCTCTGTCAGCCACCAGATGATACTGAATTGAACAACGGCACTGCCCAGAAGCGAGAAAGCCTGCCCGGCAAAAATCGTATAAAAAGTTCTCTTCCAACTGTCTTTTTTCGTATTCATATACATCCTCCTCATGTGGACATTCAAGTGCGGCATCCGTTTTTGGACGCAAAAAAGCACGGAGAACGTCCCGTCCGAGGGGGTGTCATCCGTGCGAAAGCTTGCTGCATCAAAGCACTTGAAAGAGCTGCCTAACAACGAATCAGGCAGGGAGCTTTGGAGGAATACGCAAGCTGACTATGCAGGCATGACAAATAACCCATCGAAAAACGGGCGAGTCGTCCGTGCCTGATTAGCGCATGCGTACATACCACATAACAGAACCTCCATCCAAACATGCTGAGTTACTGTCTATCCTAAGGCGCGGCCTGCACCACTGTCAATCCATTTTCGACTTATGGATTAGATTGGCTTGATCTGTTCGGTCCGGTTCGCAAGAAAAAGCAGGGGCTTCGCCAGACCGCCCCTGACAAAGCCCTGTTTCGTTCGCTTTCCCTATAGCTATCCATAGCGCCATATAGCGGCTGCGGCTTTATTTCCGTTTTCGCGTGAACAAAAAGCCGCCGACAAGCACGAGCAAAACAACGACGATCACCAGAGGAATGAGCGATGACCCCGACTCGTCACTGCTGGCTGCCGCTTCATGACCAGCGTGTTCATGCTCGTGGTCTGCACTCGCCGCTTTTTTCGGTTGTGCGGAAGCATTGGCGCTTTGTTCAAACTGAATCAGCTGGAGCTGCGGCTGCGGTTTGCCTGCGACATTCATCAGCCACGCTTCCTGAATCGCCCTTCCTTCCCACTCTGCCGGGTCAACGGCGGCTTGCAGCACGCGCGGATGCGCCGACACGTCATACGCGGTGCCAGATACAGTAAGCGAATACACTTTTGCAGCCTTGCCCTCTGCATCTTTTTCCTCGCGAACGCTCACTTTGTCCACTTTGCCTGTTGGCCCCGCGAGAAAGCCGCCCCGGTCGTACAAGCTTTTCCCTTCGGCCTCATCTTTTCTGTGCTCGAACACAAACAACGCAAATTGCTCGCGGGTCAGCTCACGTCCGGCATCCTGCACAGCCAGCTTCCCTGCAAAGTAAGCCTGATTGACGTCCGCATACGTGGCATTGCCGTCCAAAGAGGGCACGAGTCCTTTTGCCAAAGCTGCCGCTGTCACTTCTGTACGGGCCGCTCCGCTCTCTTGCAGCTTCCCGAACGTTCCCGCCCAATACGCCAGCTCTTCACGCGTCAGCTTCTCCTGCGGGGAAAACAGCGTCGAGCCGTGATGATCGTAAGGAATCACTCCCAGGCCGCTCAAATACACGATCTGCGACGTCGCCTTGGAATATTGCAGGTCGTCGTACAAGTTTTGCTCGTTGACGATGTGCGCCGATACCAGGCTCGGCAACAGCCATACCAGCATCGCCAACAAACACAAGCTCCTTCTCATGTCTTTCTCTCCCATCCAGATGATCTGCTAGTTTTGGCTATCTCCGGTTCGTACGATCAGCCCTCCGCTTGTTTGCTGGAGATAAAAGGGCGCCTGTACACGAGGCAATTGCAAAAGCTGTGCATAAGGAATGCGGAAGCCCTGCAATTCCTCAATCAATGTTTCCGGCATCAAAAAGCCGTTGAAAAATCCCGCCTCGAAAACCAGGGCAGCCGCATCCGAAGAATCTTTCAACACTTGTCCAATCAAAATCACGTGCAAGTCAGGCTTTTGAAACACCACGTACACGTGATCCGAACGGAAAAAGTAGCGCAGCTCGCTGCGTTCGTTGATCCAGCTTTCGTCCAGACGATACGGCTGGGAAGCGGTGCCCGTCTGAGTGGAAGCCCAGGTGGCTGCCTGCTGCTCCGTCAAAGCGCGGTCTTTTGCCAAAATGGCGAGCAAAGCCGGCTCCACCTCCGCCATCCAGTCGATATCCAAATAATTGGCGAGCTGCTCGATCGGCAGTTCCGGGTTGTCGGCGAGAAATGCGCCTCTGGCTTGAAGATTTTGCTCAATCATGCCAAGCAGCTTCTCGTGTCCTTCCAGCGTTTCTTTCGTGGCGACCAGTTGCTTGTAAGCCAGATACAGCTTGTCCAGCTCCTCCATGTATGCGTCCAGATTCCGCTCGATCAGCCATTGACTGCCGAGAATATCGACAGGCTCCTGTTGCTGCTGCAACAAGCTAACCCACGTATCCAATCCCATCTCACTGTAAAATTGCAGCTTGTCGACTGCTACCTTTTGATCCGCAACATAGCTTTTCTCAAGCTTGGCAATCTGCGGCGCAAGCCTGGCGATCTCTTTTTTGGTCTGAGCCACTTCTGCTTTCAGCCGTTCGGTGGTGCTCTCGTCGTTGACGGTCACGAGAAAATTCGCAAATGCGCCTGTCAAATGCGCATACGCCCCTGTCGCCCCTAAAAACAGCCCTGCCGCCACGAGCAGCATCAGCTTTTTACGCATGATTGATCAGCTTCCTTGTCGAAGCATAGCTGGCTGACAGCCCTAGCAAAGAGCCTGCGAGCGCCATGCCTCCCATCATCTCGTACACCAGCTGCTGCGAGAAGTGAAACACCAGCGGGAACTGTTTTTGCAAAGGCAACAGCATGCCCGAAAAGAGCCAATAAATCGCTACGGCCGCAAGCAAGCTGCCAACGAAGCCAATCAGCCAGCCTTCAAACAAAAATTGCCCCCTGACATGCCACGGGTTCGCACCAAGCAACAGCCGGACGCGAATTTCCTGCTGCCTTTGATACATGGCCAGATTCATCGCGATAAACACCATCCCGAAAGCGAGCGCGCCCAGACCAAGCAGCAAGCCCAAGCCGTACTGGTTCAGTTGGGCCGACCAGCGCAAGATCGTTTCGGCAAATTCCTGCGGATAGACGACTTTTGTGATGCCGTTCATCGTCTGCAATTGTTCCGCCACGAGCTTGATCTGCGTCTTGTCGCGCAGCTCCAGGCGGATTGCGTCCGGAATTTGACTCTCCTGAAAAGAGACAAGCAGGTGCTCCCGCCCGGCAAAAAATCCGGCCAATCGCTCCAGCATTTGCGCCTTTGTCTCGATTTCGACGGATTGAACGAAGCTTTTTTCCTGCAAAATGGCCGCGATAGCCTTCGTATCCGCAGCAGGGTCTACATACAGCTTCATGGCTACCTGTGACTCCAGATAGCCCATCAAATCCCCGACACCGAACCTTCCGAGCAACAGGATGCCCGCGATGAGCACTGCGACAAAAATCAAGACTGCCGCAGCCGCCGCAGCCCCTATGTTTCGCTGAATGCCTTCGCGCGCATCCCTGAGCATGTACATGCACGATTGTCTGTTCATACGACGCGTACCCGCCCCTGCTCCATCATCCACGTCTTTGCCGGAAATTGTTCAACCAGCCGCTCCGAATGGGTGACAATCAACATCGCCATGTTTTCCTCCACATGCAGTTCTTTCAGCAATTGCATCACTTCAAACGCTGTCTCGCTATCCAGATTCCCGGTAGGCTCATCTGCCAAAAGAATGCGCGGGCGATTCAGCAGGGCACGCACGATCGCAACGCGCTGCTGCTCGCCCCCCGACAACTGGTCAGGAAAGACATCCTTCCGATCCAGCAGCCCGACTCTTGCAAGCAGCCGCTGCGCTTCCGGTTCGATTTCGCCCCACCGTTTTCCGACGACCTCGCCAGCGAGCGCCACGTTTTCCATGACCGTCTTTCGCGGAAGCAGCTCGAACGATTGAAAAATGACGCCCATCATTCGCCTTAACTCGAATTTGCGGATTTGTTCGATCGGGACGGCATCAATATCGATGCGTCCCGCAAACTCGGTTTGCTCCCGGTACAAAAGCTTGAGCAGCGTGCTTTTTCCCGAACCCGACCGCCCCTGCAAAAAGGCGAACTCCCCTGCTTCCAGATGCAGGTCGAGGTCTTGCAGAATGACTCTCTCCCCGTAGCTCTTGCAAAGCTTTTGCAGCCGGATCATCAGACGTTCCCCTCTGCCAGCCACGGCAGGAAGCCGTCGAGAAAGCGTTCTGTCGCAGGCATGAAGTACGAGCCAAAATGAAAGTCCGGATCAAGCGTAGTGACGATCCACGTACCCGCTGTGCTCACCTTGTCGACATACAGGACGGCTCCCCCGTCTTCGGTCGAAATCAGCACCTCGGCACCCTCCGGCGGCCAGTACACCCCATGCTGATGCCAGGTCGCATCTGCCAGCGTAATGTAGGAAAACAGATCGTAGTCCGGCTTTTGCAGCACCAGCCCGCTCTTCGCGTTTTTGTCCAGCCACCACCAGAAGTTCGTCGGGCGAAGCTCCCAGTTTTGCCCCGGAATCCATTCGCGCGGCTGCGGACCGAAAGCGACGACAATCCCGCCCTTTTCCGCGAACTGTTTGATTTTCTCGCGCGATTTCATCACCAGTCCCATGTGCAGCTGCGAGGGAACCACCAGCGCATCGAACTCATCCAGCGACGTGTTCTCAAGATCAGGCAAGTAGATGAGCCTGTCGTAATACTTGCGGTACTTCGGCTCGTTCAAACTGCGAAAATGCTGCGAGCTGCCGCCGTACAAAGCTGCGATCTTTCTCATGCGTACGCTCCCCTTTCCTGAGGCTCCTGAAGCTGCCGATATTCGTTCCGCGCCCACTCGGTGAGTTGCAGCGCAATTCGTCCGGTCGATTTTCCCGGGTGATTGTAGCCGAACAAGTCATTTCCCGAATGGACGAGAATCGTGCCCTTCGTACTGTTCCGGTCGATATACGTAATCGGTTCTCCCCCCGGCAAGGTCAACAACACCTCAGCCCCGTCCGGCAGCGGGTGATGGCCTCTGGCGAAAAAGCCTGCAACACCTTTGTTGTACGTCATGTCGTACGTCTGCACTCCGGCAAAAATCGGATGCTCCTTGGCGATCGTCACATCATAGTCGGAATGATTGCGAATTTCTTTTGGCACAAAAGCAGACGCGCCCGGCAGCCACGGCAAAAACAGATTGCCGCTGAACACCAGCACTTTTCCTCCGTCGAGAAAATCACGAATCTGCTCTTTTTGCTTGTACAAAAGCTCCTGGTCGATCAGCCCGGTAATCACCAGGCACTTGTATGGCGACAAATCGTGCTCCGGCAAATCGTACACATCGATGAAGGAAAAAAAATCTTGATAATTCGGGTCTTTCAGACGCGGCTCCCCAAAGCAGCAGCCCGAATCGAGCATCAAAAAATCGGTTCGTTGATCCATGTATGCCTCCTCGTTCCTTTTTTCCATCAAGCAATCGAGTAATCCCCGCTCAAAACTGGTCAAGCTCCCGCAACGCCTCGATCAGCCGCAACGTAAAAGGATGCTGCGGGTTTTCCGTCACTTCTTCTGGCGTGCCCGTCTCCACGATCTGCCCCTGATTGAGCACGAGCAGCCGATCACAAAAACCTCGCGTCAACGCCAGATCATGCGTAATGAACAAATAAGCGATTTCATGCCGCTGGCTCAGTTCTCGCATAAGCCCCAGCAAATCGAGACGCAAGGAAGTGTCCAGCATGGAAGTCGGCTCGTCAGCCACGATGAGCTGCGGCCGGGTGATGAACGCGCGAGCCAAGCCCACCCGCTGGCGCTCCCCGCCGGACAGTTCATGAGCGTAACGGTGCATGTAACGCTCCGGTGACAGCGCAACTTCCCGCAAAGCTTCCCGGACCAGCTCCGTCCTTTTGGCCGGATCGTTCTTGTGCAGCCTGGCGATCACCAGCGGCTCTGCGACCAGCTGTTCAATCGTCATCCGCGAAGAAAGCGACTCGTACGGGTCCTGGAAAACCATCTGAATCGACCTCGTGGCTGCTCTGCGCTCTTTGGCTTTCATCGCCAGCAAGTCTTGGCCCTGGTAGATCAGCTTCCCCTTGTCCACCTGCTCGATCCCGGCGATGATTCTCCCAATCGTGCTTTTTCCCGCTCCGCTCGCACCGACCAGGCCGACCGTTTCCGTTTGCCGAATGGAAAAGCTGGCGCCGTCAATAACCGGAGCAGCCTGCCTCGATGCGCCCTTGCTCCCGTAAGTTTTGTACAGCCCGGATACTTGCAACAACACCTTTTGCTGCATCGTATCCCGCTCTTGTTTGTGCACTCCCATCCTTCTTGCCTCCGTGAAATTATCGTTGTCCCTGTCCCTGCAAGGAACGCTGCTCAAGGGCTGGCGTCAGCCTTGGAATCGAATCGATCAAGCGGCGCGTATACGGATGTGTCGACGTCTTCGCCAAAGCGAGCGTGTTCCCCTGATCGACGATTTTGCCCTGATTCATGATGAGGGTGCGGTCAGCCAGGCTGAGTACGACAGGGAGATCGTGCGAAATAAACACCATCGACAGCCCGAGCGTGCGCTGCAAGTTTTTCAACAGCTTGATAATCTCCACCTGAACCATGACGTCCAAACCAGTCGTCGGCTCGTCAGCTATGATCAAATCGGGCTTGTTCACAAGCGCCATGGCAATCACGACACGCTGGCGCATGCCTCCGCTCAGCTCATGCGGAAAAGCAGCGGCCCACCGGGAAGCAAGTCCGACTTGCGCAAGCACTTCGTCAATTCGTTCCGCGATCTCGTCTTTGGACATGGACTGATGGGAACGGAGCGCTTCTGCCAACTGCTCTCGCACGTTCATCACAGGATTGAGCGCGTTCATCGCCGCCTGCGGAATCCAGGCAATCCGATTTCCCCGCAGCCGTCTCACCTCTTCGGACGAGAGCTGCGTCAAGTCGCTGCCTGCAAAATAGATTGCTCCCTGCGAAACGAGCGCTGGCGGCTTCAACAACTGCATGACAGCCGACGCAATCGTGCTTTTGCCGCTGCCCGATTCGCCAACCAGCCCCAACACTTCCCCTTTGCGCAAAGCAAAGCTGACAGCATCCACTGCGCGAACCGTACCGCCGTCTTTCGGATACTGTACGGTCAAATTTTGCACGTCCAGCAAAGCGTCTGCCGCCGCAGGCTTCACAGCGGCCAGCTTCTCTTGCGCCAGTCGCCGATCTCTCTTCGCAGCAGGCGCCTGATAAGCGCGAAGGCGCGGATTTACCCGCTCCTCCAGGTAATAGCCGATCAAGGAAAAGGCGAGCACGGTCATCACGATGCACAAGCCAGGCGGAATCACCCACCACATCCACGCCTCAGTCAAAAAGGCGCTGCGCGAGTTGGCGTAAAACAAAATGCTTCCCCAGCTTTTGGACAGCGGATCTCCCATCCCCAAAAAGCTGAGCGAAGATTCCATCAAGATCGAGACATTGACAGCCTGCACGAACTGCGGGATGACCAGCGGCAGGATGCTGGGAAAAATGTGCTTCCGCAAAATATAGAAGTGACCCGCGCCCATCGATCGCGCAGCCAAGACCGCTCCTCGCGTGCGAAACGACAGCGTCTGGGCGCGAATTTTCCGCGCTTTTCCTGCCCACATGACGAGCGTGATGACGAGCACCTGCGTCAACAGACTCGGCCCGATGTACACCCCGATCACGATCATGAGCGGCAAAAACGGCAAAGTCAGGCAAATGTCTACAATCCGCATGAAGAAGGCGTCCAAAAACCCCCCTGAATATCCCGAAACCAGGCCGACAACCGTGCCGATCAAGGTAGCGAGCAAAGCTGCGACAATCCCTACCGTAAGCGAGGTGCGCGCGCCCACTACCAGCTCGGCCAAAATGTCCTGCCCCATGTCATTCGTTCCAAGCCAATGCTCTTTTCCAGGCGGTTGGAACGGGGCACCAGACTGCTCGCTGGCGTCGTACGGCACCAGGTAAGGTCCCACGAAGGCAAGCAGCAGAACGATCGCCAGCAAAAACGCGCCGAGCCAACCAATCATTTTGGAACCAATACGACTCATGGAGACTCCTCCACTTGTTTTCTTTGACGGGCACGCGGGTCAAACAGCGGATATGTCAAATCCGCCAGCAAATTCGCCGCGATGACCCCTAGCGTGATGATTAAAAAGACGCCTTGCATCATCGGGTAATCCCGCGCAATTACGCTCTCATAGAGCAGCCTGCCAACCCCCGGATAGGAAAAGACCGTCTCGACGACGACAGCGCCACTCACCAATATCCCCAGGCTCATCGTGATGTGCGTGTACACGGGCAACAGAGCGTTGCGCAGCGCATGATTGAAAATCAGGCTGCGCTTGACCGCCCCTTTGGCTTCCGCCATCAGCACGTAATCTTGCCCCAGCGTATCGAGCATCGACGAACGGGTGAGCAAAAAATTACCCCCGATAGTCGCAAGCGTAATCGTGATGACGGGAAGCGTCATATGTTTGAGAAGGGCGAGCACATACTCCATGCCGCCCCCGGTAAAAGCGATTGGCACGGCTCCAAAGGAAGGGAACCAGCCCAGGCTGACCGAGAAAACCGCAATGAGCAGCATGCCGATCCAAAAGCCGGGAATCGATTCGATCGTGAGCATCCCCGTCAGAAAAAGCAGGTCGCGGCGCTTCCCCCGGTTCCACGCAGCATAGGCACCGATGGCGATGCCTATGACTGCGCTCACGATGAGAGAGGGAGCTACCAGCAGAAACGTCCACGGCAGTCTGTCTGCCAATACTTCTGTTACTGGCTTTCCGTACTTGATGGAGCTGCCGAGATCGAACCGGAACACACCTGTCATGAAATCAGCGTATTGCTGCCAAAGCGAGCGATCCAAGCCAAGTTCATGCTCGACTTGCTGGCGTTGCTGCGGAGTCAGCTCGTTGATGGTCGACTCGCCAAAGAAAAATTCCAGCGGGTCGCCAGGCGCCAGCCGCGGCAGAGCAAAATTGATCGTCAGCGCGACGGCCAGCACTAGCACATATTGAATGCATTTTTTGCCGAATGCAGAGGAGAACCAGCTCCCACCCATGACAGCTCCCCCCGTCTTACTCTTTAGCTACTGCCTTTTTCACGCCATCTGGCAGCAAGGAAAATTTGTTGATGACGCCAAACCCTGGCGACTCTACCCATTGGTCAAATTTTTGCGCATTGTACGCGAATTTCTCTTCCGGGTAGTACAAGACGATGCTGGTCGGCTGCTTGTTGAACAGCTCCTGCATTTTGAACGCGATCTCTTTGCGCTTGTCTACGCTCGTTTCCGCCATCCATTGCTTGGTCAGCTCGTCCATGGCCGGATACGGGATTTTTTTGTTCCACAAGTAAGACGAACGGTGGGACATCACAAATTGATCCGGGTCAGCAACGCCGTGAGCGCCGATCGTACCGATGACGAGGTCAAAATCACGCGTCTGGGAAACGGTCGCCATCGTTCCGGAATCGAGCACTTCTACGTTGATTTTGATGCCGACTTTGGCGTACTGCTCCTTCAGCATTTCGGCAGCGCGAATCCACGCCGGCTCTGTAGATGGTACTTTCAGCGAAAACGCGAGTGCTTTTCCATCTGCTGTCTCGCGGACACCGTCATTGTTTTGGTCGGTGAGCTTCAATTCATCCATCACTGCTTTTGCTTTTTCCACATCGTACGGCGTGCTCAGGTTTGGATTGGTCCACGGCGAATCCGGGTGAGGATAGCCTTTCAAGCCAGGTCGTCCTTTTCCGAGCAGCACGGTATCTGTAATCGCTTGGCGATCCACGGCGAGCGACATCGCATTGCGAAACGCTTCCTGATTGAATGGCGCTTTTTCGTAATTCAGCTTCAACTCGATCAGCGACAACGGAGCGGTCTGAACGACTTTCATGTTGGCCTGATTTTGGAAAGAAGCCTCCAGCTCAGCGGGAACCGGACGTGCAGAAATATCGATTTCACCCGCACGCAGCGCATTGAAGATCGCTGTCGGGTCTTTGATCACAGGCATCACCAGGTTGTCGACAATCGGGCTGCCCATGAAATAGTCTTTGTTTGCTTCGAACTTGTAGTATTGATCTGCCTTGTATTCGACCAGCTTGTAAGGGCCGGTTCCGATTGGCAGGTCGGTATATTTGCGCGGATTTTGCACATTTTCCCAGATGTGTTTCGGCAAAATCGGCAGGTCGGCAAAGGTGATTCGTTCCAAAGTCGGGCACGCATAAGCGCATGTGAAGCGTACGGTCGAAGGGTCGTCCAGCTCGATTTTGGAGATGTGCGGCACTTCGCTTACGTGGTGGGTGTGGCGGTTAGCTGGGCCGTCGCGATAGTATTCATAGGTGAATTTGACGTCTTCAGCTGTAAACGGCTTGCCATCGTGCCACTTGATGCCGGAGCGGATTTTGACCACCCATGTCACGTCATCGAGCTGCTGCGCGGATTCCGCCAGCCAAGGCTGCGGCTTTTCTACATAGGGGGAAGGCGAGAACAATTTATCGAAGACAAGCTCTGTCAAATAATCGATGTTTCCGGTGTAGATGTTCAGCGGGCCTGCGTCCGACGGCAAGCCGATTTTCAGCTCGGGCACTGTTTGATTAGCCGCACCCGCAGCTTCGCCGTTTTTGGGTGCGTCAGCTTGACCAGGTGCCGCATTTTGATTCGACTGGCAGCCCAGCACGAAGACAGACAGGACTAACAAATAACTGAGAAAAAGTCCGAAAGACTTGCGTGTATACACGTGTACAACCTCCTGCTTTCCAATTTATCAGTTGCTTTCTTAGGCGATTCGCTTGATCGTCAAAAGCTCATGCTGCGGCAATGCCAACGCTCGCTCCGACAGCGCAAGCTTCAGCTTCTCGAAGTCGTGCACATCCTGCTCGGTCATGGTTTGCTCCCGACCTTTTTTCAAGTAATCGTAAAATTCAGCGGGCAAAAAGCTGTCCAGCAGCGCGACCTCAACCGCCCGTCCATCTGCGGCCGTAATGACATATGCATACGACTGCGGCCGATGAGGATCGAATTGAGCGACAGGGTAGTCCACATCGACTTGATAGGCTCCCCGCGTCACTGCACGAGTCACGTATTCAAAGACGTCGCGAAATCCTGGCCCGGCGTGACCGGAAAGAATCGACAATTCTTTTCTCTCTGGCGCCTCTTCGCCAAACAGCTCGGCAAAAGCCGCCTGAAGCGTCCGAAACCCAACCGCTACGGCCATCAAGGCGAGACTTCCATGGTATTTGGTCACATCGTGAAAGCTAAGTTCCAATACTTGGTTGCGATCTCGAACACGGATCACAGACATGAAAAAACCCCTCCATCGTTGACTTGTATGTGTTTGTATCTGAAAACTAGGTACATCTTAATCCGATTGATAATGAATATCAATCCCACTTGAACGCCCGCTTTTTCGAAAACCCGCTCTCCTCAACAGCGCCCATTCTCACATAATATTTTTGAATCTACCTATTCATTTTCTTGATAGCATAAATGTTTCCAGCCCTTTACCTGCAAACAGCCGGCATGAAAAAAAGGCCCGCCCCCACACTGACCCGTGCAGGGAACTGGCCCGCTTGCTTTATGGACGTATCTATTCAACAAGGAAACAGTCAAACAGTCCGCAAATAGTGCTCCACGTTTTTGCAAAAGGCGCGATCCGCCTGGCTCAGCTCGGCGTTTTTGCGGAAGACAAACCCGTTTTGCCGTCTGATTTGCATGGACGACACAGGCACAGTCGCCAGCTCGCCTCTGTTCAGCTCTTCCCTGACCGCTCCGGAAGGGAGAAAAGCGATGCCATGGCGCGACTTGATCGCCTGTTTGATCGTCTCGAAGTTGCTCATCTGCAAAAAGCGCGTCTTCACCTGGCGACTATTCAAATGATTGATGACATATTGCTGCAAATACTCGCTTTTGGGCAGCAAGATCGATTCATTGTGCAAGTCGCGTGCGTACAGCAGCCTTCTTTTGGCCAGAGGGTGATCCACAGGCAGCACAAGCAACAGCTCTTCCTCGAACAAAACAGAAGTCTCGAAATTTTTGCGTATATAGTCATCTTCGGGGTAGATTGGCATCAAGGCGTAGTGCGTCCTGCCCTCCTGAAAGCAGCGAATGAGATCGCTGTAGCAATACGTATTGATCTCCAGCGGCTTCTGCGGCAAAATCGTATGCAGTTCATTGAGAACATCGGAGAAAAAGTAGCCCGCAATATAATTGCTGACGTAGACAGACAATACCCGCTCCTGCTCGCTCACCCGCTTCAACTCCACCGCAGCCTCTTCGACCAGATGGGAAATCCGCTTGGCATAGCTGAGCAAAATTTCCCCCTGTTGCGTCAACTGCACCTGTTTCCCCGAACGCTGAACAAGCGGCGATTCGAACAGCTCTTCCAACTGCTGAATATGGTGACTGATCGTTGGTTGAGAGCAAAACAGCCGCTTCGCCGACTCGGTAAAAGAACCGCATTCGGCAAGCACGATGAAAGTTTCCATTTTTTCCAGTGTATTCATAGGCAGCACCCCGCGAATGACGCACAGTAACCATAACTGGTCATTTGTTGAAAATGATAATTGTTATCAATTAAAAGTTTACTTGATCTGCTGAAAAGTGTCCATGCTCAAATGTGCATATCGTGCATGACCATGCAAAAGCGGCTGCCGTCCCGTCCGCATAAGACGAAACAACAGCCGCTTTCTTCTACCGTCAGCCTGTCAGATGATTCCACATCTCCGGCCTGCTCAACGAAACCGCGTCCGCACCGCTCGCCAACGCTTCTTCCACCTGCTGCAAATTCCAGATCAGCCCGCCGAGAATAATCGGCTGCGACAAATGATCTTTTATGTACGAGATGATCGACGGCGCGATGCCCGGCATGATTTCGATCGCATCCGGCTGGTTTTCCTGCACGTTTTTGATCGTAGTCGTCAGCGAAGTCGTGTCGATCAGGAAGACGCGCTGGATCGTCAGCATCCCTTCTTTTTTGGCTGCGCGAATCATCGGCCCTTTTGTGGTGACAATTCCGGTCGGCTTGATGTAAGAAGACAGGAACCGAAATGACTCTTTGTCGTTGGACAAGCCGTTCATCAGATCAGTATGCAAAAAAATCGGTTTTTCCGACTGGCTGATGGCTTCTGCTTCCTCCATCAAGCGAGTCAGCTTTCCGTACATGAGCAAAATGGCGCAAGCTGCGGAATCGAGCGCCTCTCCCAAACGGTCTTGTTCAGTCGCAGCGATAATCCGATTCGTTTTCAACATCGTACCCAGATCCATAGTCAGCGCCTCCTGTTCTCATCGTTGCGATCCAATTCGCTCTACGCTCACTCCGGCACTTGGCAACTGCCGCGTCTCGATTACCCAGCTCCCGGCAAACCCGTTTCGGGCAAGCAAAGGCCATATCTCCGCAAAAGGAATCGTTCCTTCGCCCACCGCCAAGTGCTCGTCTGCCTCGCCCCGGTTGTCGCTAATATGCAGCGCAGACAAGTACGGCAGCGCTTGCTCCAACGCTTCGAGCGCATACCCGTGGCGAATCAGATGGGCGTGTCCCACATCATAAGTAAGACCAAGCTGCCTGGAGTCCACTGCCTTGCACACCTCAAGCAAATCGCCAACATCCCAGCCGAACAGCTTTGAATAAGGCGGCACATTTTCCAAAGTCAGCACGGTGCTTCCATGACTCACCTCGGGCAGCAGCAACTGTACCGCCCGGGTGACATTTTCCCCGCCTCTCGCCCGTTCTGTGTGATCGAGCCGATCCGCGATTTCTCCCGCGTGCATCACCACATGCGTACTGTGCAAAAAGCTCGCGATCTCCAGACACCGCTTCATCGTATCAAGCGTTTGCTCCCGGACTGCACCCGCTTCCGCCGCCAGGTTGCAGCCGGAAATCGGCGCGTGAATCGACCAGCTAATGCCATACTCGACGCCTTTTTGTTGCAGCTGTGTCAGTCGCTCTTTCGACCAGCCCAACAGCTCGGCGTGACCGTCCTCGCACATGATTTCGATTGCTGTCCAGCCATCGGCAATCAGCCTGTCGATCGCTTCTGACAGCGGCAGCTCGAACAAGGCATAGCTGGATACGGCAAAACCGCTTTTGTCCCTCATCTCTCGTTCCCCTTTTGCCTACTTCACCCCGGAATGGATGAAGCTGTTGATAAATTGCCGTTGAAACAGCAAGAACGCAAGCACCAGCGGAAAAATGACCATCACCGTAGCCGCGCTGACCTCTGCCCACTGCGCTCCTGTCTCAAACGACTGCGCAAAAATAGCCAGCCCTACCGTGAGCGGCCGATTCTCCACCGAGTTCGTAATAATCAGCGGCCACATGAAATTGTTCCAATGGTAGCTGACTGACACCAGACCGAACGCGATGTATGTCGGCTTCGCCAAAGGAACGTACACCCGCCATAAAATTTGCAGCCAGGAGCAGCCCTCCATGCGGGCAGCTTCCTCCAGCTCGTGGGGGATCGTCTTGAACGTTTGCCGCAAAAGAAACACGCCAAAGGCGGAAGCAAAGTACGGCAGCATGATCCCGATCTTCGTGTCGAGCAAGGACAGGTCGCGAAGCACGTTGTAGTTCGGGAAAATCAAAATGTCGGCAGGCACCATCAGCTGCACGAGAAACAAGACAAACAGCACGTCCCTGCCCCAGAAACGCAGCTTGGCAAAAGCGTACGCAGCCAGCGTAGTCGTAACGATCTGTGCAACCAATACTCCTGTGACAATCAAGAAAGTATTGAAGTAATACTGGGCGAAAGGAGCTGCGTCCCACACCTTCGCGAAGTTTGCCAGCGTAAAGTCTGCGCTGAACGTCCATGATGTCGCCAGTTCCCTGGGCCGAACGGATGTCCAGACCACCCAAAGCAGAGGGAACAGCCAGACTACAGCCAATCCGTACATGCCAGCGCTTGTCAATTTCCGGACCATCTGCCATCCCCCTTAGTTGTAGTGAATTTTTTTATCCAGACCAAAAAACTGCACAGCAGCCACTGCCAGAAGCAGCACGACCATCACAATCGTCAAAGCGGATGCCATTCCTTGATCCCAGAAAGAAAATGCCGTTTCGTAAATGTAGTACAGCAAGAGATTGCTGGCGTTGTCCGGGCCGCCCTTCGTCATGATGACCAAGTGATCCACGAGCTTGAACGAATTGGTAAAAGCGATAATGCTGACAAACATGGTCGTCGGCATGAGCAGCGGGAACGTCACCCGCCGAAAAACCGTCCAGGCCGACGCGCCCTCCATGGCAGCAGATTCGTACAGCTCCTGCGAAATATTTTGCAGGCCAGCCAGGTAAAAGATCATGAAGTAGCCCGCTTCCTTCCAGATGACCATGAAAATCATCGCCCACATCACGTTCGATTGATCCCCGAGCCAGTTCATATCTCCTTTTCCAAACCAGTCCATCACATGGCTAAGCGCTCCGTACTCCGGCGTGTAAATGAACAGCCAGATGTTGGCGACGGCAATCATCGGGACAACCGTCGGGTAAAAGTAGGCGGTACGGATAAAGCCTTTGCCCCGCAACGCTTTGTTGGCAAACAGCGCCATCCCGAGCGCCAACGCCACGCTTGTCGGAACGGTTCCTAACGCGAACCAGAGGTTGTTGGTCAGCACCTTCCAAAACACGTCATCTTCCAGCATTTGTTTGTAATTGTCTATCCCGTTAAAAAACGGCTCTGGGGAACCCAGATCCGCTTGATGAAAACTGAGAATAACCGTTTGCCAAACAGGATAGAAAGTAAACAGCAGCAGGAAGATGAGGGAGGGAAGGAGCAGCAGCCAGGCGTACACGTTCACTTTCCATTTTGCTCGTAGTTCCCCCATCGTCGCTCCTCCATTTGCCTCGTTCGATTATTTGTTGAAAGACGCCAGCACTTTGTCTGCCTCTTCCTGTGCTTTTTTCAGCGCTGCGGCAGCGTCTGCCTTTCCGGTAAGAACAGCTTGCAGGTTGTCGTTCAGCGCTTTTGTCACTTTGCCGTTGTTGTGCGTGGAAAACTCGGCATGGCCGTACTCCAACTGATCGCGCGCTACTGCTGCCGCTGGAAAATCTTTGACGTACTGCTTCATGATCTCTTCTTCGTAAGCAGACTTGCGCGTCGCGACATAGCCCGTATCGATGCTCCACTGTGCCGCGCGCTTAGGCTCGGTCATGAACCGGATGAATTTCCACGCCGCTTCCTGCTTCTTCGCATCCGTGCCTTTGAACATGTAGAAGTTGCCGCCGCCAGTCGGGCTGCCGTAGTTCTTTTTCGCAGGCAAAAACGCTACGCCAAAGTCAAACTTCGCATTGTTTTTCACGTTGGTCAGGTTTCCGGTCGTGTGGAACATCATCGCCGTCTTGCCTTCGAGGAAATCGGATGGCACCGTCGCCCATTCAATTACGCCTTCTGGCATCGCCTTATGCTTTTTCGCCAGGTCGACCCAATATTGCAGCGCCTCAACATTTTCAGGCGTATCGAAAAATACTTTTTTGCCGTCTTCTGTCATCAAGTTTTTGCCGTTTTGCAGGGCCAAAGCCTGGTACATCCAGTACGTAAAGCCGGAGGAAGGAATTTCAATGCCCCAACGCCCGTCTTTTGTCAGCTTGGCGGCATACTCAGCCATCTCATCCCACGTCGCAGGCGGTTTTTCCGGGTCGAGGCCGACTTCCTTGAACGCTGCCTTGTTGTAGTAAAGCACGATCGTGCTGCGCTGGAACGGGATGCTGTACGTTTTGCCGTCTACCTGGGAGTTGGCCAGGAAGCCCGGGAAGAAATCTTTGACGTATTCGTTGCCGCCGTCTTTGGCAATAAACTCGTCCAGCGGCAAAATCGCATTCATGTCCATCATCGTGTGCAGCTCGGTGGAAAGCATGACCGCTACGTCAGGCGGCGTTTTTCCTTGCACGGCAGCCTGGATTTTCGTGGTCGTGTCCTGATAGCTGCCTGTATAGACGGGCTTGACTGTAATGCCCGGATTTTCCTTGTTGAACTCTTCCGCCATCCCGTCGACGATTTTGGTCAGGGGGCCGCCGACAGCTACCGGATAGAAGAAAGACAGCTCTGTATTGCCCGCAGGCTTCGTTTCAGATGTGCCCGGCTGTGCTGGTTGCCCTGGTTGGCTGCTGCCTGTGGTGGAAGTCCCGCTGGAGCATCCTGTAAGTAGAGCCAGACTCATCGCGACTGAAAACAGACTTTTGACTACTGTACGCATCGCAGTATCTCTCCTTTTTCTCTTCCGGCCGTGATGGCCAAATTTTTTCCGGATTGCGAATCAAACAGACTGACATGCTCCAGGGCAAAGCCTACGCGAACAAGATCTCCCCGGCGGCATGGCCACTGCCCGTTCCATTTTGCCTTCCACAGCTTGTCTCCCAGCTTAAATTCCACGATTGTCTCGGAACCGAGAATTTCCACGCCTTGCACACTGACGAGCAACGAGCGGCTCTCATCCGCGACCGCGCCCGGTTCCAGCGGCTGCAAAGCTTCGGGACGCAAGCCGAGGACAACAGGAGTGCCGTCCTTGATGCCTGCCTGTGGGCCAAAACCAAGCGCAAGCGGCAAAAAACGTCTGCTCGGATCATCGCTCAGCTCCACGCCTGATTGCGCGCCATTGCTTCGCCACACCGCCTGCGTCGTATTCATCGGCGGCGCGCCCGTAAATTCAGCGACAAACAAGTTTGCAGGGTGGTTGTAGACGTCAAGCGGTCTGCCCACTTGCTGCACCTCGCCATCGCGCAACACCATCATTCGATCGCCCATCGTCATCGCTTCTACCTGATCGTGGGTGACGTATATCATCGTAATTCCCAGCTCCTGCTGCAACTGGCGAATCTCTGTCCGCATGTGCCCGCGCAGCTTGGCATCGAGATTGGACAGCGGCTCGTCCATCAGACAGATCGGATGCTGGCTGACGATCGCCCGCCCGAGCGCGACCCTTTGCCGTTGTCCGCCCGACAGCTCTTTTGGCTTTCGGTTCAAAAGCGCTGCAATGCCCAGCATCTCGGCTGCGTGCTCCAACCGCTTGACCTGATCCTGTTTGCTCACTTTTCGCACCTGCAAGCCGAACAAAATGTTATCTTTGACCGTCAAATGCGGATACAAGGCGTAATTTTGAAACACCATGGAAATATTCCGGCCACTCGGCGGAACCTCGTTTACCCGTTTGCCTCCGATCAACAGCTCTCCGGCGCTGATCTCTTCCAGCCCGGCAATCATTCTCAACGTCGTCGACTTGCCGCATCCCGAAGGCCCGACCAGTACGAAAAACTCCCCGGGCGCAATGATCGCGCTCACTTCGTTGACAACCTGTTGCCGCTCGTACATTTTGGAAATGCGTCGCAATTCCACTTCCGCCACGACCATCCCTCCTAAAACCTATGGCGTTTGCCCTTCATCATCCGATGATACCAACCGCGTGATAAGCAAATATTTGGAAACTGTAAAGCTTTGATCTACATTTGCCCGCCGTCCATCGTCGGCAAGACCAGATCGGGCTGAATTTTGGCGTGACCGAGTTCCGCGCTTGTCGTCACTCCGGTCAGCACCAGCGCTGTCTTCATCCCGCTGTTGATCCCGAGCAAAATGTCCGTCTCCAGACGATCGCCGACCATCAAACAGCGCTCAGGCAGGACATCCAGCTGCAAAAAGACTTGGTCAGCGTAAAAGCGGGACGGTTTCCCCGTCATCGCCCACGTGCTCGCACCGCCTGCCGTTTCAATCGCTCGCGCCAGCGCCCCTGTATCGGGGATCGCTCCGCCAGGCACCGGACATACCGAATCGGGATTTGCCACGATCAGCTTGGCCCCGTTTCGCACCGCATCGGCTGCCCGCTGCAACTTTTCGTACGTAAAAGCCCGGTCCATTCCCACCAGCACATGTGTGGCGCTCATCGCATCGGCTGTCTGCGGAATGTGAAACTCGGCCATCTCCTGCTCAAGCGCAGGCTCGCCGACCACCAGCACGCACGCTTGTTCATGGTCTGCCAGCTGCTTGAAATACAGGCCCGCCACGTAAGCTGCCGTCATGATCTCATGGCGTTCTACGGCAAGCCCCAGCTTTTCCAGCCGCTGCCGACAGCCCTCTCGCGTCTGCACCGTCGTGTTGGTCAAAAACATGATCTTCTTCCCTTTTTGCCGCAAAGTGGCGAGGATTTCTTCCACGCCAGGCAACAGTTGATCTCCAATGAAGATCGTCCCGTCCAAATCAAAAAAATACGCGTCATAAAAAGCTGTATCTAGCAAAGCCTCTTGCCGCTCCTTTCCTTGGGAAACACAAAAAGCCCTCATACGGGCAACAGCATGCATGAACAAACCGATCCAATCGGCCTGTATTGCCTAAGCTGTTGCTGTATGAGGGCTTTCTCCACGTCTCGGCCCAACTACAGACGTTATTCTATTGATACTGTAACGAGTATAACAAGCGAGTGTTAAGGAATTGTTGAGCTTCGTTTGCGATTGTGTGAAAATCAGAGACCAGTCACATGTCCAGCTTTTCCATTCTTTTGCGATTGCGTGCTTCTTGCTTCTTCTTTCTCCTCAGTTCCATCGCGGTATAAAACGCCGGGACGACCACGAGCGTGAGTACCGTGGAAAAGAACAGGCCCGAAATGATCGTCACAGCCAACGGCTTGAACAGCACATCGCCGGAAATCGCCAGCGGAAGCAGACCTGCAATCGCTGTCATCGACGTCAGCAAGATCGGCCTGAATCTCGCCTCTCCCGCTTCAATCACCGCCTTTTGCAAGGCCAGCCCCCTGTTGCGAGCCTGCTCGATGAACTCGACCAGCACAATCCCGTTGCGAACGACAATGCCGGACAAAGACACAATCCCCATCATGGACATGAAGCCCAGCGGAGTCCGCGTGACAAACAAACCGATGAGACTGCCGGAAATCGCCAGGTAGACGGTGCTCATGACAAGAACGGGAATCCGCAGCGAGTAGAACTGCATGGCGATCAAAATGACAATCAAAAAGATGACGATCACCGACAGCTTGCCCATATCGAGGAAGACTTCGACTTGCGCTGATGTCTCTCCGTCATACTCCAAAAAATAGCCGTCAGGCAAAGCCATTTTGGCGAGTTCAGGCTTGATTTCCTTCATCACCTCTGTAGCTGTCCGTCCCTTTACCTCGCCTGTAATCGTCACCGTCCGGTCGAGGTTGCGATGCGGGATGTTTTGCACGCTAAAAGACGGTTGAACGCTCACCAGTGAAGCGAGCGGGACTTGCTCGCCTTTTGCATTGGCGACAAACAGCCGCTGGAAAGCATTGACGCCCGCTTCCCCATCCTGCTTCACATATAAAGTAATGTCCGTCAGTTGCTTGCCGTCGTCAAACTCGCTTACTTTGATGCCTTCGCTCACCAGCCGCAGCGTCCGCGACAGTTCTGCCGCCGTGACGCGATTTTGCTCCATCATCGCTTGATTGGTTTCAAAAGCGATGGCGTAGCTGTCCACTCCCAAATCGTCCTGCACCTCGGTTATGCCATTCACCTTGGCGACTTGCTCCTGTATTTGCAAAGACAACTGACGCAGTGTCGTAATGTTCTCGCCGTACACCCGGATGACCACCGGCTTGCCCACAGGCGGGCCTGTTTGCAAATCGCGCGGGACGATCACAGCTTCCGGAAACTTTTGGCGAATCTCAGCCAGCGTCTCGTTTTGCAGCTTTTGCAAAGACGTTGCCTGTTTGTCCAGGCGCACAATCAACTGCCCGACATTTGCGCCGCTGCCCGCCCCCGTAGTGCTGCCAAAAATCTTCGGTGCGCTTCCTCCGGCAAAGGAACTGACCATCCAAACCCCATCCGTAGCGGAAAAGTCCTGCGACACCTGCTTGACGACCCGATCGGTTTCTGCCAGGCTGCTTCCGTTTGGCAACTTGACATTGACCAGAAAGACGTCGCGATCAGACACCGGAAACAGCTGAATCGGCGTCAACGGGATCAAAAGATAAGCCATTGTACTGATCAAAACGGCAGCAACGCCTGTCGCCAGCGGCCTTTTCAACAAGCGCGGCAAGACCGTTCTGGCGTACCAGTTGGACAGATGAAGCAATTGTTTGCCCAACAGCCCCGCAGGTTTTCTCATGTCCAGCTTCTTGCGTCTGCGCTCTTCACTCCATCTGCGAAAAATCGGAACGATCGTCAGTGACATGACCATGGAAGCCAGCATCGAGACAATGATCACGACCGGAATCGGGCGGACAAAAGCACCCGAGCCGCCGCTGAGAAACAGCAACGGACCGAACGAAGCAACCGTTGCCAAGGTAGCCGTCAAAATGGAGACCGCTACTTCCTTCGCCCCCATCACTGCCGCCCGCTGCGGCTGCTCGCCATGCTTGACGAGTCTTCGCTCGATATTGTCGTTCACGACCACCGCATCATCGACGAGAATCCCCAAAACGATAATCAAGCCGACAATCGTAATCTGGTTCAAGGTCACTTCAAAAAACGGCAAAAAAATCATTCCGGTCGCAAGCGAAATCGGGATCGCCAGGGCGACCATTAATGAAGTCGTAAAATTCAAGCCGAGCGTACAAACAAGGAGAACGGCGACAACCGCAATCAACAGCTCGCGCCACAAGTCTGAGAAAATCTCGTCAATCCGCTCATTTTGCGTGTAGAGAGACTCTGCTTGCGCCCCGGCAGGCAAGGTGCTGCGAAGCATGTCTACCTTTGCATCGATTTGCTGTTGCAATCGGGTGATGTTTGCTTTTGACTCGGTCATCAAACTGATCGAGACGGCTGGCTTGTTGTTGTGATAGGCGAGATAGGCAGGGGCTTTGGCTGTAAATTGCACATCGGCCACCTGTCCGAGATAGATCGCGCTCCCGGTTTTTCCGTAGCCGACCACTACCTGCTCCAGCTGCTTGATGTCTTTCCATTCCGTCATTCTCAGCTCGTACGTCCGCTGATCGATTTGATAGCTGCCGAGCGGAGCCGTCTCGTTTGCCGCTTTGATCGCAGCTTGCACTTGTGCCCAGGTCAAATGCATGAATGCAAGCTTTTGCGGGTCGAGTCTAATCTGGATTTCCTGCTCCAGCAGCCCCTCGATCGTCACGCTGGAGATGCCCGGAATTTTGCTCAGTTGCTTTTCCCACATGGTCAGCGGCTCTCGCAACTCATCGAGCCGGGAAGCCGTGTCCACCGTAATCATGAACGTCTGGGCGAACATTCTCCCCATGTCGTCGTTCACGACAGGCTGTCTCGCCTCTGCCGGCAAAAAGGCTTCTGCGTCCTTGACCTTTTTGCGCAGCTCCTCCCACGTTTCTTTTTGGTCTACTCCGTTGTTCACCTCGACCGTAATGATGGAAAGGCCGGGCTGCGATTGCGAGGTGATAGCCTTTAGCCCCTGCATTTCCTTGATTTTGGCTTCGATTTCCTTCGTCACCGTCTGCTCGATTCGCTCTGCCGAAGCGCCTGGCAGCGCCGTCGTGACAGATGCGCGATTAACAGCAATCTCCGGAATTTCCTGATGCGGCAGTTGAAAAAAGCTCAACACCCCGACCAGAACTACCATGATGAAAAACAGCAGCGTAATTTTTTGCTTGCGGATCAAAAAGTCAATCATGGCCGCTCACCCGTCGAGACTTCCAGCGTATCGCCCGCGAACAATTGCTCCGCCCCTTTGGTAACCACCTGCTCGCCAATGGTGAGACCGGATGTGATTTGCAGCTGGTTGTCAACGATCATGCCAAGTGTCACGGGAACTTTTGCCGCTTTGTTATCCCGGACAACAAAAACGTACGGCTGCGTTTCTCCCCTGCTTTGCACCGCTTGTACAGGGACAAAAATGCCCTTTGGTCCTTGATGCTCGTGAACGACCGTAGCGACTTGCCCTGCAAGCCAAGCGTGGTCGGGATTCTCTACCCGCACCTCGACAGGGACAGTCCCGCTCCCTTGACTGGCTGCGGGCGACACGCGCTGCACGATTCCGCTTCGTTTCTGATCGTACAAAGTAACGGTAACCTCGTCTCCCTTTTTCCAGAAGCCGATGTCACGATCCGGAACGGCGAGCTGGATCAGCAGCGCATCTACATTCCCGATCCGGTATACGGGTGTGCTCGTAGATGTCAGTTGGCCGACCGAAGCCAGCTTTTCCAGCACGACACCGGAGATGGGCGCGGTCAAATCTGCTTTTGTCTGCGTCAAAGCGGCCCGCTGCTGGCCGACTACCGCCTGCCGATACACGCCAGCGGTTTGTTGTTTCTGCTCCTGGCGCGGCCCCTCTGCAACCAGGGCATACGTCTCTTTGGCATTTTCCCAATCTTTTTCGGCCAATGCCGCCTTGTTCTGAACGTTTTCCCAATCGTTTGTCGACAAAGCGCCCTGGCGGAACAACACTTCCGACCGCTGCAAATCCGCTTTTGCCTTATCCATGAGCGCCTTGGCCTTGTCCAGATTGTTTTGCGCTTGCAGCACTTCCTCTGCGCGAGCGCCGTTCGTCACTTGCGCCAATTGCGCCTTGGCCTGCTGAACCGATGCCGCCGCGCTTGCAGCCTGTAACGATAAATCGCGTCCATCCAGACTGGCAAGGACACTCCCCGTCTCCACATAGTCGCCTGCTTCTGCCAGCAGCGTGACGATGCGGCCATTTATTTCAAACGACACCTGCGTCTCTTCCACTGGCGTTAAAATGCCGGACCACTTCGCCACCTGCCCAAAAGCCTCTTCCTTCACTTGGGTAACTGCCACTCGTTTGACAGTGGTCTGCTCCACTGCTGCCTTATCAGAGACAGCTGGACTGCATGCAGCAAGCAAAAGAGCACTGGAAAGCACGATCACGCGTTGCTTCATCTGATTCAAAATCGATCCCTTCCTTCGCCCATGAACTTTACTTGTGTAAAGCTCATCATAGAAACCTCCAGATGTATGCCGAATGTTCAGAATCATTCTTTTCGTAGACGCTCTAATCTTATTGCAGTTGTTCACGTCATTGCACTACGTCTGACAGAAGTGTCGAAAAAAGGACAAAAAATAAAGGCCGCGAATGCCCAGGCGCTACCCTACATTTTGACGCCGTATCCATCCAGCATCACCTGAAAAATCAGGTTGTGCCACTCCTCCTCCGCGACCTTGCGACTTTGGGGAATTTGTATCGATTGAAACAGCAAGCCCGCGATCAGCTCGCTAGGAATTTCGCGGCGAATCGTGCCTTCTTCCTTGCAAGCTTCAATGACGTCTGTCAAAAGTTTGTTCAATATATAGTGCTGTTGTCTGAGCGTCGTCATCGCCTTTTCCACATTCGGCGATGCAGCCCCGTTCACGAAAGGAGCAAACAACAAAATCTGGTGAATGTCTGCGTATTTCATGAACGAATCGTACATGTTCCGCAGCTTCGCAAGCGGCCGCGCGATCTCATCCATGTCTTTGTACTCGGCCATAATCGTATCCATGAGATGCACCATTAAAGAAGCAATCAATTCATCCTTGTTGGAAAAATACTCGTAGATCGTGCTGCGGCTCACATTCAACTGGTCGGACACAAGCTTGAAGTGAAAGCCCGCGTACCCTTTTTCCACCAAAATTTTGCCCGATACCTCATATAGTTCATCGATGTGCAGTTTTTGTCTCGCCATCCGTTACGCTCCCCTCGTTCTTCCTGCGATGAACCGTTTGAAGTCACCCTTGTTGATGAACAGTTTACACAAGCTTCTTCATAACCTCAACCCTCCTCTCTTCTCGCATTTTCTCTTGTGTTACAATGAATTTGGAAAAAAACGGATTGTACAGGAGTGTTGAAATGGATCTCTCCAGGCTCGCGAAAAAAAACCATTATGAACACATTACGGAGCAATTGAAAACGCTCATTCTCAGCGGCGAACTGCAAGCCGGGAGCAAGCTCCCCTCCACCAAGGAGCTGTCGGAGCAATTCGGTGTCGGGCGTTCTACCACCCGCGAAGCGCTTAGTGCCCTCAAGGCAATGGGGCTGATCGAGATTCGCCAGGGCGGCCACTGCACAGTGAAAAGCACCTGCTCCCCTGTCCAAAGCTTGCTGCCTGATCTGCAAGGCTTGCGCAACAATCGCCAGACCATTCTTGAATTGATCGAAGCGCGAAAATCGCTGGAGGTCGCCAACGCTGCCATCGCTGCAAGCAAACGGGACGAACATGACCTGCACGCCCTGGAAGAAATTTTGAGCGAGATGGAGCAGCATATCGGAAACGAGGACATAGGCGAGCGCACCGATCTGCTCTTTCACCTGGCGCTCGCCAAAGCGACGCACAACTCCATACTCGTGCATCTGTTTGAATCGATCTCCAAGCAGATGGAGATTGGCATTCGCGAGACGAGAAGAGTCGAGATTTACTCCAACCGCTCTGTCTCCGAACAGTTTTTTCTCGAACACAAAGCGATCTACGAGGCCGTGAAGCGACAAGACCCGGAAGCGTCCCAAGCCAGAATGACTGAACACCTGCTCCACGTAGAACAAATTCTTCTGAAATATTTGGCTAATTGAGAGAACGAAAAAGCAGCTGTCGAGCGATTCGGCGGCTGTTCATCTTTTTTCTGCTCTCTTTTTTCGCCAGGCGAAATAAACCACTGACCAAGCTGTAAAAAAATATTGCAAAGATACAATGAAAGGTTTACATTACTTTCTGGGATGATAATGATTTTTATTATCAACGAATAAGTACACACTTATATGATAAATAAGGGGATGTTTTCACATGATGAAAAAATGGGGTTATCCGTTGTCCGCAGTTGTACTCGGCTCGTCTCTCATGCTATCTGCTTGCGGAAGCGCTGAGACGCCAAAAGAAGAGAAAAAACCTGAGGCAACTCAACCTGCTGCACCTGCTGCTACTGAAACGCCAGCAGCTACTACCGCTGTTGATTTGAAAGCTCCGATCGACGACTACCGCAAATGGGTCATCGAACAGACAGACCAACTGGTAAAAGCAACCGAAAGCTTTACCGCAGCTGTTAAAGCTGGCGATATGGAGAAAGCGAAAAAAGAATACGCTCCAGCTCGCGCCTACTTCGAGCGCATCGAACCAATCGCTGAATCTTTGGGTGATTTCGACCCTTGGATCGATGCTCGCGAAGGCGATGTTCCAGATAACGAGTGGCGCGGTTATCACAAACTGGAAAAAGCTCTGTGGGAAACCAAATCGGTTGCTGATTCGGGCGCTGTAGCAGACCAGCTGCTGCAAGACGTCAAACAACTCCGCGTAAAAGTCGAGAGCGTAGAGATCGATGTAAAAATGCTCGTAACAGGCGCTGTAGAACTGCTGAATGAAGTATCTACCAGCAAGGTGACAGGCGAGGAAGAGCGTTACTCCCACACTGACCTGTACGATTTCGCAGCAAACGTAGAAGGCGCAAACGAGATTTTCAAAGTGCTGAAGCCTGCTGTTGATGCCAAAGACGCGGCTCTGTCCAAAGAGATCGAAACCCGTTTTGCTGAGCTGGACGCGGCCCTCGCTCCTTACCGCAAAGATGGCGGATATGTGCTTTACACAGAATTGAAGCCAGACGAAGTGAAAAAACTGAGCCAAGCTCTGGATGCATTGGCTGAGCCACTGTCCAAAATGGGCACCATCATTGGAGGCTAACTGATGAACAACAAGCATCCCGAAAACGACCAGACAAAATTTACTCGTCGTGAAGCGCTGAAGCTCGCTGGCGTAGGAGGACTCGGGCTGATTCTGGGCGCGACTGGCATGAAATCGTTCATGCCGTCAGCTCCTTCCAGCGAGAAAGCAGCTGCGACCCCTGTTCTTTCCGACGGCATTATCCCTTTTTACGGGAAGCATCAGGCCGGGATCATTACACCTATGCAGGATTTTATCTGCATGGGTGCTTTTGATTTAACGACGACATCATTGGACGACGTCCGCAAGCTGTTCCAAAGCTGGACGGCCGCCGCAGCCCGTTTGGCGGCTGGCAAGACGGTAGATGAGGAGAGCGGCAGCCCGCACCTCCCGCCTGTCGATACAGGAGAGAGCGTCGGGCTCAACCCGATGCGGCTGACGATTACTTTTGGGCTGGGCGCTTCCTTTTTCGACGAACGATTCGGTCTGTCTGCCAAGCGGCCCGCCGCCCTGGTCGATCTGCCTCGCTTCAACAGTGACGAAATTCGCAAGGAATGGTCAGATGGAGACATCGTGGTCCAGGTTTGCGCCAACGACCCTCAAGTTGCTTTCCATGGGCTGCGCAACCTGGCTCGAATCGCGCGCGGAAAAGCTGTGCTACACTGGGTTCAGGAAGGCTTCCAGCGCACGGGCGCAGCCGATCCAAGCGGCTCTACCCCTCGCAATCTGATGGGCTTTAAAGACGGAAGCAACAACCCGAAAGTCGACGACCCGGCCGCTGCCGATGAAATCGTCTGGGCGCAACCGTCGGACAATCCGGCCTGGATGGCTGGCGGCAGCTACATGGTCATGCGCAGAATCCGCATGCGAATCGAAGTATGGGACCGCTCAGCCCTGGACGATCAGGAAAACACGTTTGGCCGACATCGCGATTCTGGCGCACCGCTCGGAAAAGCAAACGAGTTCGACGATCTGGAGCTGAATCGCAAAGACGCCAAGGGCAACCTGGTCATTCCGGCTGATTCTCACGTAGCCTTGGCGCATATGGAAGGCAAAGTCAAAATTCTGCGCCGCGGCTATTCGTATTCCAGCGGACTCGATGTCCGCACCGGGCAGCTTGACGCCGGACTGCTGTTCATCTGCTTCAACCGCGACCCGCGCAAGCAATTCATCCCGATGCAACAAAAACTCGCGTCAGTCGACTTGCTGAACGAATACATCACCCATGTCGGCAGTGGGCTTTATGCATGTCTTCCGGGTGTAAGCGAAGGCGGCTACATCGGAGACACACTGTTCTAACCAACTAGCATGGATGGAGTGAATACTTTGAAACGCTATCTTTTTTCCGTTTTCCTCTGCCTCCTGCTGCTCATCTCCGGGCTGTCGACTGTCATCGCCGCTCCGCTCGCACCTGATCAGCTCAAACAGCTGATCGCGCTCTCCAGCGATGCGCTGATCAGCAGCGGAGACAAGAACTGGGACGAGGTTACCAAAGCCGTAACCAGCCTGAAAGCCGTCTGGGACGCGAACACCGACGATACGTCAGCAGAGGCTCAGGCTTTGTCGGCAGCGGTTGAGCAAGCCCAGCAGGCACTCGGCGAAATACAGTCGAATCCCGAAGCAGCCACGGCTGCCATCTCCAATCTGGCAAAAGCAGCCGACCGCTACGTGACCAGCAAGGAATCAGCTGGTCAGCCGAAGGAAAAAGCGCACAAGCAAATCGCCAACTTGCTGCCTTTTCTGGAGAAAAGTCTGACTGCTATCTCGGAAAACAACTGGCCCCAGGCCAAGCAATCGTACAACAGCTTCGTAACAGGCTGGTACAAGGCGGAGAGTCTGGTTCGCTCAGAAAACGCCTCCGTCTATGGTGATATGGAAGTAAAAATTAGCGGCGCCCGCATCGCCTTGAATACCGAGCCGCCGAATGCACAAAAAAGCACGGAAAAACTGCAAACGTTGAAGCAAGCCGTCGAAGACTACGTAGCAGGAAAATCAGTGGCGCCTGGCTCCAGTGCCGTCGCATCCGGGGAACAGCCAACGATCTCCTCGCTTTTGCAGCTGATCAGTTCGGTAGAAACGGACATCGCCAGCCAAAAGGCCGACGACGCCGCAGGAAAAATGGACACGTTTATTGCCTCGTGGCCTTTGGTAGAAGGCGTGGTCATGACCAAGTCGCCAGCCACCTACAGCAGCATCGAAGCAAAGATGGTTTCCGTGCCGACCTTGATCTTGTCCAACCCGCCGCAATGGGAAAAAGCAGCGGCTCTGCTGGGCGAAATGAAAGTCGAGCTTGAGCCGTTTGCGACCGCCGCCTCCTATACAGCGTGGGACGCAGGACTGATTTTGTTCCGCGAAGGCTTGGAAGCGATCCTGATCATCATGTCGCTGCTTGCGTTCCTGCAAAAGTCGGGGAATGCGGACAAGCGCAAATGGGTCTGGTCAGGGGCTGCGCTTGGTATCGTTGCCTCCGCGCTGCTCGCGATTGTGCTCAGCATCGTCTTTTCCAATCTCACTACAGGAAGCTCGCGGGAAACGATCGAAGGCATTACAGGACTTATTGCTGTCGTGTTCATGGTGACAATCGGCGCCTGGCTGCATAAAAAGTCCAACCTGCAAGCCTGGAACGAGTTTGTGCAGAAATCAATCGGTTCCTCTCTGGCAAAAGGCGCTTTGTGGTCGCTTGCCTTCACGGCCTTCCTCGCAGTTGTTCGCGAAGGCGCGGAAACGATCATTTTTTACATGGGGATGGCAGCATCGATTTCCATGACAGACCTTTTGCTCGGGATCGGTGGCGCGCTGCTTTTGCTCGCCATCATCAGCTTCGCTTTCATCAGGCTCAGCTCGCGGATTCCCGTCCGTCCGTTCTTTTTGGTTGCCAGCCTGCTGCTCTATTACATGGCCTTCAAGTTCATCGGGGTCAGCGTACACGCCCTGCAAGTCACGGGCAGCCTGCCGGCGCACAGCTCGGAGCTGTTGCTCCATTTGCCTGATCTGGGCATCTACGCGAACTGGGAAACGACGATTCCGCAGCTTGTCATTCTCGCCATCATTTTGGTGAACCTGTCGCTGTATTCGTGGAAAAAGCCAGCGAAAGGCGTTCCGCGGACAAATTAAGCATACAAGCATAAAACGCAGCTCACTGGCATGACACCCGTGCCGGAAGCTGCGTTTTTCATAGGGACATACAACCTTCAAATGATGCATTCTCTCATTTCCCTCTGCCAAAATCTCACAAATGCTGTAAAAAGGTATAGACAACCCGCCCATTTTACGACAGAATTAAACGTTATCTTGCAACAGATGTAACTTTCGTTTTACATGATTCGTCATTAGTAGGATGGTAAGATTCCTTATGGATTGGAGAGAAATATGGGGGCAACATCAAACTCTGTAAAAGTCGACGTCAAAACGACTTCGCGCGTCCGCCAAAATATGGTCTATCTGTTAATTCGGCAGCTTCGTCCACACCAATGGACCAAAAATTTGCTCGTGTTTGCGGCACTGCTCTTTTCTTTGCACAAAGTCAGCACAGATGTCATCGGCAAATCGCTGTTTGCTTTCCTGCTGTTCTGCTTCGTGTCAGGCTGTGTCTACATCTTGAACGATTTCGTAGACATTAAAAACGACCGGAACCACCCGGAGAAGCAATTCCGTCCGATGGCTTCCGGCGCGCTGCCGCCTGCGCTCGCCTTGTCGTTCGGGGTATTTTTGCTGGCAGGCTCGCTGTTTTCGGCCTTTTATTTTGACCGACTGTTCGGCGTCGTGCTCACGGTGTATTTTGTGCTCAACGTCGCCTATTCGCTCAAGCTGAAGCATGTCGTCATCCTCGACGTGATGATTATCTCGTCCGGATTTGTCTTGCGGGCCATCGGGGGCAGTCTGATGATCAACACGCCGTTTACGCCATGGTTCTTGCTCTGTACCATGCTGCTTGCCCTGTTTCTTGCGATCAGTAAGCGACGCCATGAGCTGCTTTTGCTGCAAGCCCACAAAGGCACGCATCGCAAGGTACTGGACAGCTATTCGTCCGAATTGTTGAATCAACTGAATACGATTGTCACGACAGCCACGATTATCAGCTACAGCTTGTTCACCTTTACCTCCGGGCGAACCGTTCATTTGATGTGGACGATTCCGTTGGTGATCTTCGGCATTTTCCGCTACCTGTACCTGATTACGATTACGGACAAAGGCGGCAGCCCTGAAAAAGTTCTGCTCCAGGACAAGCCGATTCTCATCACGGTACTGCTCTACGTCATCGCCGTAGCCGGCATTATTTACACCTTTGAATTTTAATTGCACAGACAGGTTGTGGATCAAACTATGCCATCCATCGTTCTTATCCTCATCTCGGTCATTCTCAGCGCAAGTGGTCAGATTGCCATGAAAATGGGGGCGTCCTCCCTCTCTGGCAACAATGACGCGCTGGTGTTGAAGTTCCTGCACTATTTTACGAACCTGCCGATCATGGTCGGTTTGGCGCTTTACGGGCTTTCCGCGTTTATCTGGATTGCCGCGCTGGAAAAAGTTCAGCTTTCTTACGCTTATCCGATGGCGGCCCTCGGGTACGTCCTGGTAGCCGGACTTTCTTTTCTGATCTTTCAAGAGCCGTTGTCGCTCACCCGTATCGTAGGGCTGGCAATCATCGTCGTAGGCGTCGTTGTCATCTCCCAGTCATAATCATCACGAAAGAGGAGCGTAGTCATGTTATATGCGCTGGCGCCGTTTATCGGCTGGCTTGTGTCTGGAATAACCAAATTTTTGATTAATTACCTCCGATTTGGGCAAGAAGCAAAAAACATGGTGGGGAACGGCGGGTTTCCCAGCACGCATACAACGGTCATGGTCACCACCGTATTTTTGATCGGCTTGCAGGAGGGCTTCACTCATCCGGCATTCGGGCTCGGGGTCGCCGTAACGTTTATCGTGATCATCGACGCCACCGGACTGCGCAGAGCCGTAGGCAAGCATGCCGCCGCTCTCAATGCGCTGGCAAAAGAACACCCGGACAAGCAGCTTTTGTCCAAGCCGTTGCGCGAGAGCATGGGTCATACCAAATGGGAAATTGCCGGGGGGCTGGTGCTGGGGATCATTCTCGCCACCGTCCTGCACCTTTTGGCTGCAAACCTCCCTGTTCTGTAGATTCAAAAACAGGAGATTACATTCATGAATAACCGTACCGCTACTTACTCGTTTGTAATCGGGGCGACCTTGCTGTTTTTTATCGCCTCGATCGTACTCGTTACGTCGACTTTCTTTTTGCTGGGCATCCCGGTTACTGCGGTCAGCTTCTGGCTGTCTGTCCTGGCCGCTCTTGTTTGCCTGCTGGCCATGACGGCCACGTTTGTTCCTTTGCGCCGCCCGACCTGGCTGGTCGCCTTGCTCGCAGGGTTGGCCATCGTCATCGGGGGCGGCTGGTACATTAGCGCCAATACGTTCGATCTGTCTTTTGATGGACAAACGTATCACCAGGAAGCCATCATCTTGCTTACGAATGGCTGGAATCCGGTGCACGATGCCCCGATTCTCAAGCCGCCAGGCAAGCCGATCGAAGAAATGGACAACAAGGAAATCTTGTCTGCCTTCCACCTGTGGATCAACCATTACGCCAAAGGGCCCTGGATGCTGGATGCGGTCATGTACAAGGTGACTAACCAGATTGAAGTCGGGAAAATTTTCAACCTGCTGCTCATGGCTGCGTCCTTCTTCCTCAGCTTGGCAGCGCTGCGGACGGCTTTTCCTGCGAAAAAGGGGCTGGCGGTCGTTCTGGCGATTTTGGCTGCCTGCAATCCGGTCGTCGTGTCGCAGGCGACGTCCTTTTACATTGACGGACAGCTTGGCTCGCTCGTGCTGATCATTTGCGCGCTCGGGTATTTGCTGCTCAAACGCTACCACACCTGGACCATGCTCGCTCTCTGCTCTGCCCTGATGTTGCTTGCGCAGATCAAGTTCACAGCGTTGGTGTATGCCGTACTGCTTGGCGGCGCTTTGCTGGTGCTGTTCTTTTTCTGCGATCGCCAAAAACGCTGGAAAACCGTTCTGGCGTGGCTCGCCGCGAGTCTGGTCATTACCGTCGTCGTTGTCGGCTACAATCCATACGTCACCAATACGCTTGCCAAGGGACATCCTTTCTACCCGCTGGCGGGCAAGGGCGCGGTGGATATTATGACTTCGAACAGCCCGCACGACTTTAAAGACATCAACTCGCTGAGCAAGCTTGGCATTTCCTTGTTCGCCCAATCGGAAAATATCGCTACGCCAAAAGAAACGACGCTGAAATGGCCCTTTACCTTCTCTGAGCAGGAACTGAAGGTGTTTTTGGCTCCGGACGTGCGAGTGGCGGGCTTTGGGCCATGGTTTGGCGGCGCGGTGCTGCTTGCCTTCCTGATCGTGCTTGCTTTGCTTTTCGGTCGCGAGCGCAGGAAAGCCTTGCCGCTCCTCGTCGCAAGCATCATCTTGCTCATCACTGTCCTGATCAACCCGGAAAGCTGGTGGGCGCGGTACGTTCCGCAGCTTTGGCTCATCCCGCTTCTCGTCACGCTGGCAGGCTGGGACGCACAAGCTGCGCTCACCCGCTACGGCAGCCGCATCCTGCTCGCTGTCATGCTGGTCAACATGCTGCTCGTTGGCAGCGCCCACATGCTGGGACAAAGGTCCATTAACGCAATGGCCGAGCAACAGCTTCAGGAAATCAAGGCGAGCAACAAGACCATGATCGTCGACTTCCGCCACTTCAACGCCAATCGCATCCGTCTGCAAGAGGCGGGTATCCCGTATATCGAGCAAAAGGTCGCCGAAGGGCAAGAAGTAAAAGGAATCATCAGCTCGCGGGCGATTTACTACTTGCAGTAGTTGCGCGTGACTCATGCGAATGCAGCCTTCAACCTTGCCTTATATCCACAAGCAAAAAACCTTCTCAGCAATCGTTGAGAAGGTTTTTTTATGTTGCGCTGAACTTACTTCTATTCGTGGAAAAACAGCGGAAGCTCTTGCAAAAAGATGATGTCCGAGCGCTTGGCTGCGTCTCCCTCCGCCAAAATAGCCGCTCTCGCTGCGACATGGCCCCCTGCCTTGACTACGAGATCTTCAATCGCTTGCAGCGACTTGCCTGTGCTGATGACATCGTCGATAATCGCGACGCGTTTGCCGGAAATTTCTCTGGCATCCGCGCCATCCAGGCAAAGAATTTGCTTTTTCTGCGTAGTAATCGATTCGACTTCATTGATCAGCGGAGCATCCATATACGGCTTCGTGCTTTTCCGGGCAACGTAATACTTTTTCATCTTCAATACACGGGATACTTCAAAAATCAAAGGAATGCCTTTTGCTTCCGCCGTAATCAATACATCGACTTCCGGGAGCTTCTCGGCAAGCAGTGGTGCCGCTGCCGTCACCAGCTCTGTATCGCCCAGGATGACGAAGCTCGCGATGCTAAGGTTGTCCGCTATCGGCATAATCGGCAGCTCGCGCGTTACGCCTGCCACTTCCAGCGTGTATGTTTTATCCACAAAAAATCCCTCCTGATTTGCGTCCCTACATGCCAAATGCATGGATCAATGCTCGCATCAGCAAGCCTGCCAGCATCCCGAAAAACGGGTCAGAAATCGCCGTCACAACCATCGTTGTTCCGCCAATCAAACCGGACGAAGCTTCTCCCCCTGTCAGAGCGGCAGTCGCATTCCCCGGCACCGTCACGATGGCCCCGAGCACGAACAGGAACCCGGCAATCGATTCACTCGGGATGTAGCGGCCGATTTTCGGCAAAAGACCTGCAAACAGAATCGCCGCCATCAGCACCATCATCAAAACACCGGACGCAACCGGGTTGGGCGCCCCGGCCGTAGCGGAAATGATCGCCTCTACCGGCGCTCCGCCGAACAGTGCCGACACCATATCGGCCACGCTGGAGATTACGCTGAGCGTGTCAATGTTCACATCGGATTTGGCGATTTCACCGTTAATTTGTCCAAAAGCGATGTTCGCCCCGATATTGAGGCAAACCATCGCCATCGCTCCGCGCAAAATGCCAGGGGAAAACGTCAGCTTTTGCAGAACAAGACGGTCGTTCGCAATCGGCTTGATCGAGCTTCCCTGTTTAAGCAGGATGGCGACCAGACTGGAGATGAGCACCGAGATCGTCACGGTGTAGACGAGATCCTTTGTGATGAAATACGTCAGCAACCCGCTCCCCATCGAAGTGACACCAACAGGCATGTTGTTGCGAGCCATTTCCCACGACACCCGCGCCAGCATGATGCCGACACCTGCCATCATGCCATTGGTAATGACCGGGCCAATAAAATCGACGATCTTTTCCAGAAAACCAAACAGACCGATGATGGTCATAATAATTCCGCCAACAAAAATCATGGACAGTCGTTCTCTCATGCTTTTTCCGATCGTTCCCGCCAAGGCAATCGTTTCCGCCTGATAGGATACGACCGCGACAGAGCCTGTCAGAGCGTTGCCCGTTGCGCCTACCAGAAAGGCCAGAGCCGTCGGCACGGAGGCAAAGCCAAGAGACAATGCCAACAGCCCTTGCGGCAAGCCGTTCAATACGACACTGAGGGCCGCTACTATGTCTTTCCATTCCATGTTGTCCTTCTCCTCACTTCGCTGCTGTATACAAATGACCGCTTTTTCACATGAGTTAAGGTAACATAAAAGGCGATCTTTTTCAAACGAAAACTAATTAATGTTCGTTTTTAATCGGTAATTCGTTGCTTTTATAGTTATTTCCCATATTAACATCCGTTATAAATCGAACATTAAACCGATCGCAAGACGTGCTATCACGCAAAAAAAGACGAGCGCATAACGGCTCGTCTTTGCTTCTCGCTCAAAACTTTTTACAGCTTGATGGCAATCAACTTCAACTCTGTCATCTCTTCAACCGCGTATTTGATTCCTTCGCGGCCAAATCCGCTGTCTTTGACACCACCGTACGGCATGTTGTCCACGCGGAAGGTCGGGATGTCATTGATCATCACGCCGCCCACTTCCAGCTCTTCGGCTGCGCGCATCGCTGCATGAATGTCGCTCGTGTAAATGCCCGCCTGCAACCCGAAACGGGAGTCATTCACGGCTTCAATCGCCTCGCCTATTGCTTCAAACGGCGTGACTACGACGATTGGGCCGAATACTTCCTGGCAAGAGACAGAGGAGTGGGCGCTTACGTTCGTCAGGATCGTCGGAGCGAAAAGCCGCTCGTTCACTGCTTTGCCGCCTGTCACGACCTGCGCTCCCGCCTGAACCGCTTCTTGTACCCATGCTCCCATCCGCTCGTGGTCTTTTGCCGAAATGACGGAGGACATGTCTGTCGCCTCCTGCAACGGATCGCCCAGGACGAGCTTCTCTGTCGCAGTCTTGAATTTATCGAGAAACTCCTCGTACTTGCTCTGGTGAATATAGACGCGTTGCAGCGAAATGCACACCTGCCCGCTAAAGGAAAATGCGCCCACCACGCAACGATCAACCAGCGCCTGCGTAATCTCAACCGTCTGGTCAATAATGACGGCAGAGTTCGAACCAAGCTCAAGCGTCACGCGCTTCAGACCTGCTTTGTTTTTCATCGCGATTCCGACCGCAGGACTGCCTGTAAACGTAATCGCGGCAATGCGGCTGTCGCTGACAAGCTTCTCGCCTACGACCGCGCCTTTTCCTGGCAGGATATTCAGCGCCCCTTCCGGCAATCCGGCTTCCGCAAAAATGTCGGCGAGAACCAAGGAGCTGAGCGGGGTCTGGCTCGCAGGCTTCAATACGACCGTATTCCCTGCCGCAATCGCCGGGCCGACTTTGTGCGCCACCAGGTTGAACGGGAAGTTGAACGGTGTAATCGCCCCGACTACGCCAATCGGCTTGCGAACGGTAAAAGCAAGTCGGCCTTCGCCGCCAGGAGCCGCATCAAGCGGAACGGTTTCCCCGTGAATGCGCTTCGCTTCCTCAGCCGCGAATTTGTACGTCTGAATCGTGCGGGCGATCTCTACCCGTCCTGTGCGCAGCGGCTTGGCAGCTTCCTGGGCGAGAATCACTGCCAGCTCCTCCTTGCGCGCTTCCATGATCGCCACCGCTTTTTCCAAAATCAGTGCGCGCTGGCTGGCTGGCAGCTTTGCCATCGTTTTTGCCGCCGCAGCCGCTGCGCGGATCGCCTCATCGACGTCAGCCTCGTCAGCCTGTGCGATCTCCGCCAAAAGCTCACCGGAATAAGGAGAGTAGAGTGGCGCGTACTCGTTTGCTTCTTTCCATTGTCCGTTAATATACAGATGCTTTTTCATGCGTACCTCCCTGGTGAATTAGTGGGTCACGTACTGGCTTTTCAACACATCGGTCATAATGTCGAGCGCTTCTTGCAATTGCTCATCGGTAATCACGAGCGGAGACAGGAAACGCAGCACGTTGCTGTGTACCCCTGCGGAAAGCACGATGACACCGGATTCGTAGCAACCTTTGGTCAGCCCGGCTACCAGTTCTTTTGCAGGCTGTTTGGTTTGTGGATCAATAAATTCTACCGCACACATGGCACCCAATCCGCGAATATCTGCAATGACAGGGAACTCTTTTTGCAGGGCTTCAAAATGCGACTTGATCGCCTTGCCGATCTCTCTGGCGCGTCCGGACAAGTCTTCGCGCTCCATTTTCTCAATTACAGCAAGTGCCGCTACGCAACCGAGCGGGCTGCCGCCATACGTGCCGCCAATTTCACCCGGATTCGGCGCATCCATGATTTCTGCGCGGCCTGTGACAGCGGAGATGGGCAAACCGGCTGCAAGCGATTTGGACATGGTAATGATATCAGGCTCGATTCCGAAATGAGTGGAAGCGAACATCGCCCCGGTCCGGCCAAAGCCTGTTTGGATTTCGTCGGAAATGAACAAGATATTGTGCTTTTTGCAAATTTGGAATACGCCTTGCACGAACGATACTGGCGGCACGATGAATCCGCCTTCGCCCTGGATCGGCTCCATGATGACGGCCGCTACTTCTTCCGGCGCGACTTCTGTCAGCAGGAAGTCTTCGAATTGGCGGACGCAAAATTGTGCGTACTCGTCTTCTGTCATGGACTCCGGTTTGTTCAGCGGGTACGGGAACTGAGCCTTGTAGGTAGCTGGCGCGAACGGCCCCATCTGGAATTTGTACGGCTTTACTTTGGACGTGAGCGACATGCCGAGCAAAGTACGTCCGTGGAATCCACGGCTAAAAGATATGATGCCAGGGCGTCCTGTGTATTTGCGCGCGATCTTCACCGCGTTTTCTACGGCTTCTGCGCCGCTGTTTGCAAACATCGTTTTCTTTTCAAAGCTGCCCGGCGTAATTTCAGCCAGTTTTTCTGCCAGCGCCACATACGGTTCGTACATGCCGACGTGGAAGCAAGGATGAATGTATTTGTCCATTTGCGCTTTTACCGCCTCGACCACTTCTTGCGGGCAGTGACCAGCGTTGAGCGTTCCGATCGCTCCTGCCAGATCGATGTACGTGTTGCCGTCGACGTCTGTCACGAGCGCCCCGGATGCCGTCTCTACAAAAACCGGCGTGTTGTTGCCGATGCCTTTTGGCACGAACTGTTTTCTTTTTTCAATCAAAGCGGTCCCCTTCGGACCTGGAACACCAGCAGCTACATTGGCGAATTTGCGTTGTTTGGACATATCGTAATCTCTCCTTGTATGAGAATGATAACAGCTTAGGTGATGCTTTCGACTCCGATATGTAGCAATACCTGTGCCAAACGAGAAAGCCTGCTGTGGTGCGCGTTTTTTGCATAGCAGAAATCTCCGTTAATTCAAAAATGAATCGAAACCTGTAAATAGTTCGATTCATTTTTGAATTAAAAATTCATTTTTGAATTAACGGGGACGGATGTGGTATTTTTGCAGCTTGCGCACGACAGATGGCTGGCTGATTCCCAAAAACTCGGCCATCTCCGCTGTAGTCCGGCAACGCTCTGCCGCATGGCGCAGCCACTTTTCCTCGACTTGCTCCATCGCGTCCCGCAGCGACATTTTGGCGGCCGCAACACTCGGCTCCATTGCCGTCTGCTCCTCCCCTGCCGCCTTGATTTCCGCAGGCAAGTGCTGCGACGTAATTACTTCTTCATCTGCCGTTACCACCAGCCGCTCCAGCACGTTTTCCAGCTCCCGCACATTCCCCGGCCAATCGTAGTGCATCAAAGCGTGAGTAGCTGCGGCGTCCAGCTTTTTGTTCATCCCGTATCGCTCGTTCAGCGAGCGCACGACCAGCTTGAGGAGCGCGGCGATATCTTCCGGGCGATTTCGCAAAGCAGGAACGTGGATTGGCACGACGTTCAGCCGGAAATACAAGTCCTGGCGAAACTTGCCCTCCTTCACCATCTTCTCCAGATCGCGATTGGTAGCAGCGATCAGGCGAAAATCGACATCGCGATACTGCATGCTGCCCACGCGCTGCAACCGTTTCTCCTGGATCACCTTCAACAGCTTGGCCTGCAACGTCAGCGGCAGCTCCCCCAGCTCGTCCAACAACAGCGTGCCTTGGTTCGCCAGCTCGATAATTCCTTGTTTGCCTTGCTTGCCAGCGCCTGTAAAAGCTCCCGCTTCATAGCCGAAAAGCTCCGACTCCAACAGCCCTTCCGGAATCGAGCCGCAGTTGATCTCCACGAATTGCCCGGCGGATCGGCGGCTATGGCGGTGAATCTGGCTGGCAATGACGTTTTTTCCGACCCCGGACTCGCCGAGGATCAACACCGTAGAATCGACCATGGCGACCTTTTTGATGAGACGGTCAATGTCGCGCATCGGCTGGCTGACTGCGACGAAGCCTTCCTGATTTTTTTCGCGCAGCTCCTCAATCTCTGTTTCGAACTGCTTCAATTGCTCGGTCAGGCTCTCGTAGCGCCGTTTCAGCTCCATGATTTCTGTCAGGTCATGCGAATAGCTGATCACCGAATGCATGCTGCCGTCCTCGTTCCAGAGGGGATAGGCTGTGACCATCAGCTTTCTGCCGCCGGGAATTTCCTGCATCATCGTCTGCGGTGTTTTTGTGTCCATCACCTTGCGCGTCACAGACGGGGAAAATACTTTTTCCTTTTCCAGCTCGATCACATTTTTCCCCAGCAGTTGTTCTTTTCCGATTCCGTACATGTCATAGGAGGAATCACCGACCAGTTGAATGTAGCCCTCGGGGTCCGTAATCAGCAGGTGATCGCGGGACGTTTCTACGATTCCTTCCAGAACGCGGCTCATCCACTGCTGTCGGCTCTCATCTTTCTTCATTCGCCCGCCTCCTCTTGCGCCAGCCAAACTGGTGCCGCTTTCGTTCCCTCCATTATAGAAAATGCAGCTTGCCACGACAACGACAGCTGCCCATACAGGCACTTTCGTCGCATAGCCAAAATCTTGGCAATATGTAAAAATACGCTAAGAAGCGCCAAATGGGTTAAGACTCCCAAAACGGAAAGGATGATTCGTTTGATCCCCGCAGTTGGAGATATTTACTGCGTTTTCGTAGAAAAGCTGCAAAAATATACAGCGTGCCAGGTGACTTCGTTCAAGGAGTCCGAGTCCGGCAAATCCTCCAAGCTGATCAGCCTGCTCGAACTGGACTGGCTGAGCGACACGCTCCCTGACGACGCTGAGTTATTGACGATGAAGCCGCTATCCTGCGACTTTTATTTTTGGAACAACAACTTGCAGCACAGCTATGTCGAGGCTGCCGTACCGAAAGACTACATCAAGGCAGGGAATATCCCGCCGCTTCTTCCGGGAGAAACAAACAGCTACGGCACCTGGAATGTCGGCGGCAGCATCTACCGTCAATGGCAGTGGGAGCAAATTCCCGCAGAGAAGCGCCAACTGTTCAAGCAAGCCGCAAAGGATGACGCGCTCATCACCTTGGGAACCAGGAGCCTTCGCCGCTCCACCAATGTCGTTTGGGAAGACATGCTGGCCGAGCTTGATGATGTTTCCGAGCTGGAAAAACTCCCGTGCCTCACCAAAATCCATGCAGCAGAAGCATCAGCTTCCTTGCTGGCTTTTGTCAAAAACAATCCGTTTATAATTGAGCTTCACCTGGGCAAAACGCTGATGTCGTCCATCGACCTCAGCGGCAGCCAGATTCGCAAGTTGTTTATACAAAATGCCCAAGGACTGGAGAAGCTGACGCTCAACAAAGGGCTGACCAATTTGACGATAGGCAGCGACATCTCACCCGACTTGCACATAGAGGCGGACGAGGACGGCTATTGGTTGAGTGCTGGATTTACCTCATCTCCTCCAGACTTTCACGGATTGCCCCGTTTGGCAGGACTTCACCTGCATCAGGTGACGGAGCTGGACTTGCTGCCTATCGTCCAACGCTTTCCGGAATTGCAAGAAATGCGTCTGTGGGGGAAACCGGGAACGATCAGCAACCTCGACAGCATCAGTCAGTTGAGCAAGCTTGCTTCCTTTTCGACGTACGACATATTCGGCTTTTCAGCAGACCAGTTTCCGCCGCCGCAACAATTGCCAAGGCTCTCGACACTGTGGATGACCAGCTTGCCAGCAGATGCCGCCAAAAGCATCAAGACTGCCTACAAACAGAAGAGCAAACGCGGCCTGAATCTGTCCATCACGAAGCCGCGCAATCCGGAGTGGCTCGCAAACAACTTGACCAACCCGTTCCGCGATTGGGACGGCAGGGAGAATATTACGGCGGCACAAGCCAAAAAAGCGGCTGATCAGTACAAAAAGACAGCAACTGCCCTCACCGCCCTGCAAAAACAGGACAGCGAGCTTCCGAAAGCGGCCGACCTCGAAGCTGCCTTGCTTGAGCTGGTTGCAGCGTACACTTTGGCCTTTAACAAAATGGATCGGCGCACAGGCTTTATCGAAACAGTCGAGCGGGAAGAAATTTATGTCGTGCTGCACGACCTGCTGGATTCGACCAAGCAAAGCCTTGCCGCACAAGGACTCGCCATCGACCTCGCGCCTCTGTTCGAGCGTTTTGACCAATTGCGCGACTTTTAGAGCGCGGGCTTTTGTATGCACCACGTACTCATGCAGCGCTGCCCGGCTACATTTACCGTTTTGATCGGCTCCACAAAAATGCCCTGCAAGTCGGCTGTCGCTTGGAGCATCCGCTCTTCGTTTACGAGAAAACGCGTACTGCCATCCGGGAGCAAATACCGCTCATCGCCCAAATGCTGCACGGCATGCTCAATCCCGATCGAGGAAGCCAGACGCATGAAAAGTACGCCGCCTGGCGCAAGCACCCGCCACAGCTCTTGCAGCATCTGCCGGAAATGCTGATCATTTTCCGCAAAATGCAGGACAGCGTTGCTGATGACAAACTGGAACTGCTCGTCGGCAAAGCTCATGTTGTCAACCGCTTCTACGCGCGCACGATCTGCTGCCCAATCGCTCGCCGCCAGCTCCGTTGCGAGCTTGTGCACGCTTTCTACTGCCTTGGCGGACTGATCCACGGCGTAAACCTTATAGCCATTGCGCAAAAAGTAAACGAGGTTGCGCCCTGAGCCGCAGCCTGCGTCGAGAATGCGCATCTGCTTTTGTATCCGCCCTTTTAGCAACTGATCAAACAAATAAATGTCTATATTGCCAAACTGCTCGATTACTTCCATGCCCGATCCCTCCTGCGTTTTTGTATGCTACTTTACGATAAAAGACGGCTGCCATGCTTCGCCTCAACAGATCACAGGGACTGTTGAGGCTTTTTCGTTTGTCGGATTTAAAAGATTTCATATGCAACAGAGAGAGTTGACAACATAAGATTACAAGTGTAATCTATAACTGTCGATCGACTACAATTGTAATCCAAGGAGGACTGTCGTTAATGGATGATCATCCGCGAATTTCCGATGCCGAATGGGAGATTATGAAGGTCCTCTGGGCCAAATCCCCGGCTGCGGCATCTGATGTGATTGCTGCCTTGCGCGACAACAAGACCTGGAAGGAAAAGACCATCAAGACATTGCTCAGCCGCCTTTTGCAAAAGGGCGTCATTTCGTTTGAACAAATCAATCGCGTCTATTATTACTCGCCTGTGCTCGGCGAAGAAGAATGCAAGCGAACCGAGCGGCAGTCTTTTTTGCAGCGCGTCTACGGGGGAGCGCTAAAGCCGATGCTCGTCCACTTTTTGCAGGAAGAGAAACTCTCAGCCAAGGAAATAGAAGAGTTGAAAAATATTTTGGCGGAGAAGGAGAAATAGCTCTGTGGAATGGCTAGTCTCGCTCCTGCACGCGACATTTTCCTGGATTTCGCTCAACTCCCTGCAAGCAAGCTTTCTGGTGCTGGTGATTTTGCTGTTCAAGCTGATTTTGGGCGGATATTTGCCTGCCCGCTTTCACTATGGCGTCTGGTTTCTGCTGATCATCAAGCTGGCCGTCCCTTTGTCTCTCGCAAGTCCGCTCAGTCTCTTTAATTGGCTGCCAGCTGCCTTTTCCACACCCGTGCCATATCCGTCCTCCCGAGCTGGAACCGCTGCTTTGCAAGTCGATGTTCCTCTTCAGCCGCCGCATTTTGTCGCGCATCCAGATACATATACATACATGCCGGAAGAGGCACGTTTCTTTTGGTTCGACCCGCTCTCTTTTTTGTGGCTGCTCGGGGTCATTGTTTTTGCTGTTGCGACAGCCTGGTCCGCCCGCAGCTTTTCGGCACGCAAATTGGACATTCAGCCAGTGCAAGACGTTGCGATTTTACAACTGTATGCGAGTTGCAAAAAGCAGCTAGGTATCGCCGCTTCTATTCCGTTGTCGATCAGCAGCGCCGTGACAAGTCCTGCCTTGCTGGGGATTTGGCGGCCGCGGATTCTTTTGCCCGCGCTGTTTTTGGAAAAGCTCGATGCAGACGAATTGCGCCATATTTTCTTGCACGAGCTTTGTCACTACAAACGGCATGACATCGCTGTGAACGGCCTGGCACACGCGCTGCTGATTCTAAACTGGTTCAATCCGCTGATGTGGTACGCCGTTTTCCGCATGAGGCAAGATCAGGAGGTTGCTTGCGACGCCATGACCCTTGCTTGTTTGCGCGAATCGGAAGTGACAGCGTACGGCTACACCATGGTCAAAGCGCTGGAATTGTATGCGAACCCACAACAAAGCGCCCTGACCGCCGGATTTGCCAGTTCAAAAAAATACATCAAAAGGAGAATCCACATGATCCGTCGATTTCAAAGGACCACGTATGCATGGGCCGCTTTCAGCATAAGCGCCATTATCGCTTTGGGCGCATTCACTTTGACAGGCGCCCAGGAAACATGGGGCAAAGAGCCGCTGTTCCACCTGCCTGTCGCGGGTGAGGTTGTAAGTGGCGGCGAGCAGTACGCCATTTCCATCATGAATAAAGAGAGCACCCCTGTCAAAGCGTCTGCCGCCGGAACCGTAATCAAAGCCGCTTATGATGCAAAATCTGGGAATCACGTTGTCGTTGCGCATGAAGACGGCTACCAAACCGTTTACGCGCATCTGGAAAAACTGGAGGTCGAGCAAGGCGCGCTCGTCGCCCAAGACCAGCTTATCGGGTTGCTGGGAAGCACGGGCCGCAGCACGGGGCCGCATCTTCTTTTCCAGATGACCAAAGATGGAGCGCCTGTTGATCCGTTGAAGTATTTGCCGCAACAAGCTGCTAACTGATAGAACATACGATGGAAGGCTCCGCCACGGTGTTGTGTGCGAAGCCTTTTTTCTTTTTTGGGCGGCGCTTTGCAGTTTGTGTCATCGGTACTTTAGGCGGGGCGAGGAAAGAGACGAATCGCTGTAGCTTCTTGGGATACCCTCTGTGGGCCTAGACTGCACGGTTCCGGGGAAAAAGCGAAACCGCGTCAAAAGCAGCGGACTCAGAGAAGCGGGGGCACGTTGACGCTTAAAACCGTGTTTCGCTTTTTCCTCGGAACCTCGGTCGGTATCCCAAAGAGCTTTCGCGGATTTCGTCTCTTTCCTCGTCAGGGGTTGGTTGTGGTCGGCGGGAGTTTCAAGGAAAAATGCCAATGCCAAAAAGCTTGCTCGGGCTGACGCTTTGTAGTTTGCTTCATCGGTACTTTAGGCGTGGCGAGGAAAGAGACGAATCGCTGTAGCTTCTTGGGATACCCCCTGTGGGTCTAGACTGCACGGCTCCGGGGAAAAAGCGAAACCGCGTCAAAAGCAGCGGACTCAGAGAAGCGGGGGCACGTTGACGCTTAAAACCGTGTTTCGCTTTTTCCTCGGAACCTCGGTCGGTATCCCAAAGAGCTTTCGCGGATTTCGTCTCTTTCCTCGTCAGGGGCTGGTTGTGGTCGGCGCGGGTTTCAAAGGAAATGCCAATGCCAAAAAGCTTGTTTGAGCTGACGCTTTGTAGTCTGCGTGATCGGGGATTTCAAAAAAACACAGAAACATGAGCAAGAGTCTTCTTGAAGACGGTCGCTTCATACAACCCGTTCATGAAAAAACTTGTTCAATTTCTGCTCTGGATTTTCCCCCCTGATCAACCATCCAAAAGCGATGTCCGACCAAAGCCACACGTTGGCCGAGGAAACAGGAGAAACAAGCGAAAGGGCTTTGGGACTCCTACCGAGACGGAGGTGAAAAAGGAAAACACGCCTTTAAGCGGCAACGTGCGTCCGCTTCCTCGATCTCGCTGCTTTTGACGCGGTTTTCCTTTTTCGCCGGAGACGGGCAGTCCACGCTTCCCCGCGAGAGGCCCAAGTCCCTACAGCGGTTTCTCCTGTCTCCTCTCTCCACTACAGCCGCGATCAACAACGCACTGAAAATTTTCATCCCAGATCAACTTTCAAATAAGCACTTTCCGACCAAAGCTTATCGTTGGCCGAGGAAACAGGAGAAACAAGCAAAAGGGCTTTGGGACTCCTTCCGAGACGGAGGCGAAAAAGGAAAACACGCTTTTAAGCGGCAACGTGCGTCCGCTTCTTCGATCTCGCTGCTTTTGACGCGGTTTTCCTTTTTCGCCGGAGACGGGCAGTCCACGCTTCCCTGCGAGAGGTCCACGTCCCTGCCGCGGTTTCTCCTGTTTCCTCTCTCCACCACAGCCGCGATCAACAACCGTACTGAAAATTTCCACCCCAGATCAATCTTTCAAAAAACCACGATCCGCCCAAAGCCTAACAGTCATCAATCCCAATCCCGCCAGCCAAAATACCGCCTGGCCAACGCTTTAAATCTAGCTTCGTCAATGCTCTCCTTCGTCACACGCCCATCGACCCACTCGGTAAACGTGGCATTCGTCAAAGTGATGTTTCCCGTAGGCGTCAACTGCGTCAGCAATGGGCTTTTGTTGAAAGGAGACTCGGCGTGATCAGCGATAATCGTCTGAATCTCATCGCATTCGAATAGCCCGGCAATCGGCCTTTCGGGGTCGAAAGCATACCCGATTCTCCACTCGGTATCCTTGTGCTTCAACTTCATCTCCAGCACATGGCTCCCATACTCGCTGTCCGTTCTGCCTACACGAAACTCTCCATTAGCAGAAGTCACCGTCTCACCGCTCAACGGAACAGGCTTCAGCGGCAAGTTCCCGCCAAACCCGGTGTCCACTAGATACTGCCGCCCTTGATGACGGAGCACAATCGTCAGATGCGTGCGTCCAATCGTCAAAAAGGCTCGTTCCGCAGGCTTATACACGACCCCTCTGGTCAAAACGGCATCAAAGCCGTTTTCCAGCAAAAAGAAATACAAAAGCGAGTTAAGCTCGTAGCACAGCCCGCCTTCCCGCTCCACCAATATTTTGCTCATCACATTTTCTTTGGTGATCGCTTTCGTTTGTTGCTCGATGACGCGCATATTTTCAAAAGGGATAGCCAGCGCTGCTTTTTCCAGAACCAAGTCCAGCTTTTCAAAAGGAATCGTCTCAGTTTCTGGAATGCCAATTCGTTGCCGAAACAAAGTATCGAACTCACCCATTTTGTCGCCCTCCTATATGCCAGCTATATGCCCAGCAGTTTCAGCTTGCGGTACAGCGTGCGGATTCCGATTCCCAGCTCTTCCGATACTTTCTGCTTTCCTTTCAGATCGGTTCCGTGCTTTTGCAAAGCAGCACGGATCGCGTCCGCTTGCACATCAGCGACGCGCGCCTTGATCGCAGTCGTCGCAGCAGAGTGGCCAGTGACCAACCGACTGCGCAGCCGGGGTGGCAAACTGCCTGGCGTGATGACGGAATCGCTCTCCATGTTCATCGCATATTCGATCGCGTTTTCCAGCTCTCTGACATTTCCCGGCCAGTCATACGCCTTGAGCACAGCCAACGTATTGGGGGAAAAGCCGAAAAAGCTGCGCCCCGTTTTCGTCACGCATTTTTGCAAAAAGGCATTCGCCAGCGGCTCGATATCCTCCCGTCTTTCGGCAAGCGGCGGAACGTGGAGCGGAATGACGTTCAGCCGATAGTAAAGGTCGGCGCGAAATGCCTTGTTCGCCACCAGCTCCTCCAAATTCTGATTCGTGGCCGCGATGACGCGAACGTTGATCGGAAACGCTCTCGTTCCACCGACACGCTCCACCACCATTTCCTGCAATACGCGCAGCAGCTTCGCTTGCAAAGACAGCGGCATATCGCCAATCTCGTCGAGAAACAGCGTCCCGCCATCTGCCAACTCGAATCGTCCCGGCTTGCCGCCTTTTTTGGCCCCTGTAAAAGCTCCGTCCTCATAGCCAAACAGTTCGCTTTCAAACAAGCTCTCGGGAATGCTCGCACAGTTGATCGCTACAAACGGATAAAACGCCCTGTTGCCGGAATCATGGATCGCTTTGGCCAGATGCCCTTTTCCCGTTCCTGTTTCACCTGTGATCAGCACCGTAGAGCTGCTGTCCTTGATCTTCCTTGCGATTTCCTTGACCTCGCGAATCGCCTCGCTGCTGCCAACCAGATGATCCAAGCCCTCATCTCTCAGAGACAGTGAACGTCGCTGCCCCGCTTGCGGCAGCGCAGTCGCAGGAGACTCCCGCGGGACGCGCAAAACCCCGCCGATCAGTTGGTTGTCGACAACGATTGGCGTCGCCTCCGCCGAAGCATCGAGCTTGTCGACAAGACAGTTGGCGACTGGCAAATAGTGCGCCGCCATGCCTGACAAGGACGGCAAAAACATCCGCGAGATGTCGGCGGGAAGCAGCTCGTTTTGGGCCAAAAGCATACGGGCGCTGGTGTTAGTATGGATGATATTGCCGCTGCGGTCAAAAGTCAGGTACGCGTCGTTCAGCGTATCAAGCGCCCCTTCCAGCAAAAGCTTTTCTTCATCGGCAGAGCTGGTTTGGGTAGCCGAATGAGTCTGGACGATCGTCGTAATCAACTCGCTTATTTCCAGCAAAATTTGCTGGTATTTCTCTGTATGCTTGGACAGGCGATGCTGCCCTTCTTTTGTAAAAGACGTGAGGGAAACGATCCCAATCGCCTGATCCGCAATCTTGATCGACGAGAGCAGCTCGACCTTTGCCGGACAACTGTCAAGAAAACGGCAGCCCTCGCACATTTCCATAAAACCCGGTTTGTCTACGAGAAACTGGCCTTTTGACAAGATGAACTGCAGCGAAGGAATATGCACATGGTTGCCCTTCTGTTTCAGATAGCGCTCTGTGCTGACCACCAGCAAACCACGTTCGTTGATGACGGCTGCATCGACGTTTAAAATGTCCGAAATGCCAGTGATCACTTTTTCGATAGCCGGCTTGTAGCGTTCCAGCGAAAGCATGCGCATCCCCCTTTGTTTCCTCTTCCTTTTAGTTTATTAAAAATTCAGATACCTTACAATCAAATTGCCTTTTGCCGTGTCAAAAATGGCAAATCGTTTGTCAATCGTGGCAAACAATACGTGTCTGCGCTTCTGGCGAAGAACGGCATAATCGCCATTTCTGGCATCAGACTGGCAGCGGAACTCGGAAAATCGTTGCCAAAAAAATATTGGCACAGAGCTTGCAACATGTAAGATCACAAAAGCAAAAGAAATGAAACAGCCAGGGAGGATCGATCAACCTTGCCAAACGTTAACGATATTTTTCAACTGGATGGAAAAATTGCCTTGGTCACAGGCGGCGCTTCCGGCATCGGCCTTGCCACTGCAAAGCGTCTCGCTCAATTCGGCGTCAAGGTCATGCTGCTCGACATCAATCAGGAGCTTGGAGAAAAAGCCGCAGGCGAGATTAACGAGTCTGGCGGGTTCGCCCAGTTTTTTATGTGCAACGTCGTTTCCCAAGCTGATTGTCAGCAAGTGGCCGAGTCGGTAGAGCAAGCTTTTGGCCGCATCGATATTTTGTTCAACAACGCTGGCGTCATCCGGCGCAAAACGGTCGTCGAGCTGGCGGAAGACGAGTGGGATCTCGTCATCGATGTATCGCTCAAAGGGGCGTACAACCTGTCCAAATTCGTCATTCCGATCATGGCGAAAAACGGCGGCGGCAGCATTATCAACACAGGCTCCGGCTGGGGCATCAAAGGCGGCGACAAGGCAGCAGCCTACTGCGCAGCCAAAGCAGGCATCGTCAACCTGACAAGGGCGATGGCAATCGATCACGGCCCGGAGAACATTCGCGTCAACTGCGTTTCGCCTGGCGATACGGACACGCCACTGCTGCGGGAAGAAGCTCGCCAGCTGAATAAGGAAGAAGGGGCTTTCCTCGTCTCCTCCGCGCAGGGCCGACCTTTGGAGCGTCTTGGCACGCCAAAAGATATCGCCAACGCCGTCCTGTTTTTTGCCAGTGACCTCTCGACTTGGGTGACAGGCTCCGTGCTGGTCGTAGATGGCGGCGGGCTGGCCTAGAAGCGGCTTTCCGTTCTTACATTCTTACATGACAGAAAAGTATGAAAAAATGGAGGGACACATACATGAGCGCCAAACCTTTTGCACATCCGTACATCCCGAACTCAGCGCCCGCTGTCAAAGAGCAGATGCTGAAGGAAATCGGGCTAGGCAGCATTGAGGAGATTTTTGCTGACATTCCGCAGGAGCTGCGCCTGAAAGAAAAAATGAACATTCCCCCTGCTTTGACCGAATACGAGCTGGAGCGACACGTCAACCAGCTCATGAACAAAAACATTACGACGAAAGAATACATCAGCTTTCTCGGGGCTGGCTGCTGGCCTCACTTCATTCCGGCTGTGTGCGACGAAATCAACTCGCGCGCCGAGTTTCTGACCGCTTATGCAGGTGAGCCATACGAGGACAAAGGACGCTTTCAAGCCCTGTTTGAATACCAGAGCCTGGTTGCCGAGTTGGTCGACATGGATGTCGTCAACGTTCCGACCTTTGACTGGGCGCAGGCTGCTTCTACTGCGCTGCGTATGGCAGCGCGCATTACGAAGCGCACCGAGCTGTTGCTCCCGAAAAACATCCATCCCGACAAGCTGCTGATCATCCGAAACTACACCTCCCCTGATCTGACGCTTACACTGGTGGACTTCACGGAAGATACCGGAGCTATCGATCTGGCAGACTTGCAGGCGAAGCTTGGCCCTAACACTGCCGCTGTCTATTTTGAAAATCCGTCCTTCCTCGGCTCGCTGGAAACGAACGGGCAATTGATTGCAGACCTCGCCCACGCTGCCGGGGCATTGTGTGTCGTCGGTGTCGATCCAAGCTCGCTCGGTGTCATGGAAGCGCCCGCCAACTACGGAGCGGATATCGTGTGCGGTGATTTGCAACCACTCGGTGTCCACATGCATTACGGCGGCGGTCAATCCGGGTTTATCGCGACGCACGACGATCCAACCTTCGTCATGGAATACCCTTCCCGCCTGTTTGGCATCGCGCCGACAGAAGTCGAAGGCGAGTATGGCTTCGGGGATGTGGCGTACGACCGCACCTCTTTTGCCAAACGGGAAAAAGGCAAAGAGTCTGTCGGTACGCAAACCGCCCTGTGGGGAATTACCGCAGGCGTGTATTTGGCGACCATGGGGCCGGACGGCATGGAAGAGCTTGGACAGGGCATCATGCAACGCTCCCAGTACGCCGCGAAGCAGCTCGCCTCCTTGCCTGGCGTCGAGCTGAAGTTTTCTGGTCCGTTTTTCAAAGAATTTGTCATCGACTTTTCGCAAACAGGCAAAACGGTCAAGGAGATCAACGCGGCTCTGCTCTCTCGCGGCATTTTCGGCGGCGTCGACCTGACCACACACGATCTGCAGCTTGAGCAATGCGCCCTTTTCTGCGTGACAGAAGTCCATTCCAAAGAAGAGATCGACGCGCTCGCTACTGCGCTTGCAAGCATCGTGTAAACAGGAAAAGGAGGAGATCAACGATGAAAACATCCGAAGGAACGATCGGGAAAATGAAGCGGATTCCCCGCGATCACAAAGTCAGACGCTTCCACCAGGCCAAGTGGGATGAGCCTGTCATTTTTGAACTGAGCCAGCCCGGCGAGCGAGGAGTCGAGGTTCCCCGCGTCGAGCAGGAGATTGTCGCATCTGTCGGAGACGGTGTGTCTCAGCTTCCAGACAGTCTGCGCCGCAAAAAGCGCCCCAATCTCCCGCAAATCAGCCAGTTCCGTGTGATTCGCCACTATTCCCGCCTGTCGCAGGAGGTGCTCGGCGCGGACTTTAACGTCGAGATCGGCCAAGGCACATGCACGATGAAATACTCGCCGAAAATCAACGAGCGCTTCGCCCGCTCGCCCAAAATGGCGGAGCTGCACCCTTTGCAAGACGAGTCCACCGTTCAGGGCATGCTGGAAATCACCTACAAGCTCGACCTGTTTTTGCGCGAAGTATCCGGCATGGACAAATTCTCCTTCCAGCCGGGCAGCGGCACGCAGGCACTGCTTACGCAAGCCTCTATCGTCCGCAAATACCACGAATCCCGCGGCGAAGGCGAGCTGCGCAACGAGTTTTTGACAACGCACTTTTCGCACCCGTCGCAAGCCGCAACCGCCGCAGTCAAAGGCTTCAAAATCATTTACGTGCCTGCCGACGAAAACGGCTACCCTGATCTGGAGGCGCTGAAAGGGCTTGTGTCGGAACGGACGGCTGCTTTTGCCGTAGCCAATCCGGAAGACACTGGCATCTACAACTCCCGCATCAAGGAATTTACCGACGTGGTTCACGCCGCAGGAGGGCTTTGCTGCTACGACCAGGCAAACGCCAACGGTTTGCTCGGCATTACCCGCGCCTTGGAAGCTGGCTTCGACATGTGCTTCTTCAACCTGCACAAAACCTTTTCCATCCCCCATGCCTGCGGCGGCCCTGCGACTGGAGCCATCGGCGTGACGGAAAAGCTGGAGGAGTTCCTGCCGGGTCCGCTCGTAGACTTCGACGGAGAGCGTTATTACTACAAGCGAGAATTGAAAAACAGCATCGGCAAAGTCCGCAGCTTCTACGGTGTGCCGCCGGCTGTCCTGCGCGCCTACGCCTGGATTCGGGCGCTCGGAGCGGAAGGGCTGGAAGAAGCAGCGAAAATCGCCTGCCTCAACAACAATTACTTGTACCACAAAATTTTGCAGATTCGCGGCGCCAGTGCCCCGTATATCAAGGGCCGCCGCCTGGAACAGGTTCGCTACAGCTGGCAGAAGCTCACCGAAGACACGGGCGTCACGACTTACGATGTCCAGCGGCGCATGGCTGACTTCGCCCACCATTACTGGACCAGCCATCACCCTTATATCGTGCCGGAGCCGTTCACGCTGGAACCGACCGAGTCGTATTCCAAAGCCGAGCTGGACGAATACATCGCAGCCTTGACCCACATCTCCCAGGAAGCATACGAAAATCCGGAAATCGTCCAAACCGCCCCCCACAACAGCACAGGCCACCGCGTCATCGAATCGGTGCTGGACGATCCCGAACAGTGGGCGATTACATGGAGAGCCTATTTGAAAAAAACGGATAAGGAATAGGGCGTTCTGCGCCCTGATTTCTTCATGGTGTTCCAGCAGGACCCTTAGCTCGTATTGTTTTGTTAGACAAAACAACCAGTGTGATTCCACGAAAGGAACCACACTGGTTGTTTCTTACCCAAGGTTTTTTCTGTATGTATCCTTGTATCTTTTTTCATACTCACATATAACGGATAGTTGCTTTGTATGAAACGATTCAGCAATTCCGTATTGAATAAGGCAAGAAAAATACTCTCTACATAATGCAAACAACTTATCTATCCATTCTTTCTCTGGCAATTCAGCCTGTACAATCGTATTTCCGTCTTTTACAGCTGTTAACAACAGTTTGTTTTCACCCGTTTGTCTCAGACCGATTGTAATTACGCCAAGACCGTAAATGTCTTCGCTAATTGTTTTTTTGGCACTCAAGTAGTAATCCTCAACCACGGCAATCAATTGCGTTAGCAGCCTGACATCACAAAAACGGAAATCAGATACTGACTTACCTTGATACGTGATCAAAAGTGCCTCTAAAAAATTGCTATCGCTTGGATCTATGGCTCTCTGAATTCCACTTTTGTTCTGAATAGAGAAAAAGGAAGTGTTTGCTTCTCTTTCGATAAAGCGAAAATCGATGTCATCTGAAGGTACAGCAATATGTAACCTCATATCAACCATACGAATGGGAACTCCTTATCTCGTTACGTTTTTTCCTTATACTCCGCTTTACCCGCCGCTCCCCTGCCCGCCAATCGCAACCACGCTCCAGTTCGCATTGACAGTCGCCTTGACCACTTTTCGTTCCAGCAAGTACGTCGCCAGCAGTTCCGCGATCTCGATCGCCAGCTCGCGAACGACTGGCTTGTGCTGGAACATCGTGTAGTTGCCGCCCCCACCCGCACGGTAATGATTCATGACGACCTCGTACTCGGCAGCCATCTCAAGCGGCTTGTGCTCTTGCGTCAAAAATTCGATTCGCTGTCCCAGCGGCTTTGCGACATTGATCCGGTATTCGATGCCTTCCCACATGTCATAGTTGTAGTGCTGCGGCTTTGGTGCGAGAAAGCGCGGGCTGACGACGATTTCTCCCGTCTCGTTCAGATCAAAGTAGCCTGCCGTCTGCTCCAATGCATCCTTGATATCCTGTCCGGTCACACGCAATACTTTTAGCGTATTCGGATAAATGTAGTTGCTGACGATATCGCGCATGGTCACGTTTTCCGCAAATCCGGCTGCGGCATTGTCAAACAGCGCCGTACTCGAAATCGCGGCCCCTGACATCTCGATCTGCACCCGATTGATAAACTCGATGAACGGATGCTCCTGCAATCTCGCCGCCAGCGGATCAGTTATGCGCATATTGCCTTCAATTCGACCGATTGGCTGATCCAGCCATTGCTGCGTCTCTGCCTCGTAATCCGCTGCCAGCTCCAGCAGGGACGCATCTGGCTGCACGCCCTCTGCCGACAGCAGACTGACCTGTTTTTGCCTAATCTCCCATCGCGACTCCTTTGCCCGCAAATTCAGGACGACTTTTCCCGCCATCCGTCCTTCGTGCCCCGGCTGCACGATCGCGACACCGTGAACAGTGGCAGCGAGCATCCGATGCTGATGTCCCGTCAGCAAAACATCGATGCCCTCGACAGATGCGCACAGCTCGTATCCTTGATTCTCCGTAGTGAGCGGTTCGGTCGGTTCCCCTGTCTCGGCATCCCGTTCCAACCCGCCGTGATAGGCGACCACAACAACGTCGACCGCTTCTTCTTCGCGCAAAAAGCGCACCCAGTAGCGGGCCGTTTCGACCGGATCGCGAAACTGAATGCCAGCAATATGCGCCGGATTTTCCCAATGCGGGATATAAGAAGTAGTCAGGCCGATTATGCCTATCGCAAGCCCGTTTGCGAAGCGCTTGACTGTGTACGCTCGGCCAAAAAAGGGCTTTCCGTCCGCATCGGTCAAATTCGCGCACAGCCAGGGGAAGCGGCTTTCGCTCATCGCCTTTTGCAAAAACGGCAACCCGTAATTAAACTCATGGTTTCCCGGTATAGCGGCATCATAGCCCAATTCGTTCAGGCAGAGAATCATCGGGTTCGGCTGCTCGTGGCTGATGCGGGCATGGTGATAGGCAAGCGGCGTACCTTGGATCAGGTCGCCACAGTCGATGACAAGCAACTGATCCGCCCGCTGTTTCTCTTCCCTGATTCGGGCTGCCAGTTTGGCCAATCCCAGCTCTTTTGGCTCATGATTGGCATAAGAATGCGGGAAAATGCTCCCGTGCAAATCACTCGTTTGCAAAATCGTCAAGGTGCATTCCTGATCAGGTGCCAGCATGTTGATTCACTCCGTTCTCTCTCGCGCTTCTTCCCCTATCATAGCGGATTCGCCTGCTGAAAAACCGCTTTTCACAAGAGCTTTACGGTAATTTGACAATCGTCCCAACCATGTTTGATCTGATCAAATTTGTTCATCCATGCCCTGCTCTTCAACCTTTTTGTCGCTCCGGTCAGGCGGGCGGTGCAAGCTTCTTTGCAGTCGCTGCTCAATGATTCGCGGCTGCTCCGTCTTCAACAAGTGGACGATGTAAAACAAGGTGCCTATAATAACGCAAAATCCAGAAAACAGCCGCCCTGTTCACAGACGACTGTTGTCTCATACCAGCTTGGTTAGATCACTTTTTTCACCGTGAAAAAGAACGGAATCAACACTTTCGATTGCGGGAACTCGAAGCCGAGCTGCCACGCGCCTACACCGCGCAGACGGTACTCGTAAACCAGCCTGTATTTTTCAGCGCGGCCGCGCACGTTTTCGAACCAGACAATGTGCTTCCTCCCATTTTCATCCCAGTACGTAAAATGCGGCTGCTGGTACTCGGCAGAAAACTGGATCGGCACCGAGTAGCGCATCGATAGCTGGACAGCATCGGCTACTCTCACAGGCTGCGCGCTCACGACGTTGTCTCCCTGCATCATCCAGTTGTAGCCGTAACGCGCGACTCCCAAAATGATTTTTTTCCGGTTCATCTGGGAAATGGCGTACTCGATCGTGCGGCGCACTTCCCCAATCGGGGCGACTGGGCCAGGCTCGCTTCCTGCTTCATGGTAGTCATACGTCATGAGAAAAACGAAGTCCACTGCCGCGCCGATCCCTTTGTAGTCGTAGCCTTTCAGCCACTCGACTTCATCGTTTGTCTTCGCAGGCAGCGCGACCGAAAGAAAGTAACCGTGCGGCTTCAACCGCTGCCGCAAAGCGCGCAGGAAGTTCGTATACAAATCGCGTTCCTGCGGGCGAACCAGCTCGAAGTCAATGTTTACGCCCGCGTAATTTTTCGTCCGCACCAGTGTGTAAATGTTGTCGATCAGACGTTGGGTCTGCTCGCGACTGTTCAGGATTTGCCGAACCAGCTCTGCATTGAAGCCCGTTGCCGTCAGATTGGTAATGACGGCCAGCGGCGCAACACGATGCCGTCTGCTGGCACGAATGACAGCCGCATCGTCCAGCTGGCTAAGGGCACCGCCAGGTAAAAGATGGTGCTCGAAAATGCCGTAATACGTGTTGTTCGCGGCTGAATTGACGATGATTTTCTCGTCATTTTCCGGTGTCGTCAGCAGCAAATAACTGAAGTTTTCCACTGGATACTTGGCTCTGGCTGGCAGTCTGAGCCTTTTGCCGGGAGTAAGCGCGTACGAAGTCAGTCCGTTCGCTTCCTGCAACGCCTTTGGAGTCACAAAACTCATCTGGGCGATGGCATACAGCGAATCGCCTGGCTGGACGATGTATGTTTTTGTCGGGATAACCAAATCCTGCCCGGGCACGAGCGTCGTTACTGTCAAACCGTTGGTCGATTGCAAGACCGCCATCGGAACCTCGAATTTCGCGGCGACAGAATAGAGAGAATCACCCGGTTTTACTGTGTAGATGAACATGTAGACGCTCCTTTTTGCCATTTCATACGATGTACATTTATATGAGGCAGGCGATAAAAAGGAGCTTGCACCCATTGCGATCCAACCGTAGCGGGATAAGCAGCACGCAAAAAAGTGCCCAGCCGGGAGCTTCCTTCCCAGCCAGACACTTTTCTCGATCAAGATGACGCCACACTGTCACTCGCCTGAAAAAACCGTTCCACCAGCTCTGGCGAAACATCTGCCAACGTGCGGTACGCATAACGCGGAGAGCGGTCCTTGTCGATGAGCACCGAGCGCACCCCTTCAAAAAAATCGGGATGGCGCATGAAGTTTTGCGCAAGCACGAGGTCAGTCGCAAAGCATTCTTCTCTCGTCTTGCCTTTTCCGTCAATCAGCTGCTTCAAGGTGACTTTCAGCGAGCTTGGTGATTTTGACAGCAAAGCCTCGATTGTTTCTCTCGCAAACTCGCTCTCTTCTGCTGCCAGGGACGCAACGATTTCCTCCAGCGTGGCAAAAGCAAAATGACGATCAATCTGCTCGCGCACTCCGGCAAGCCTCCCTGCCCCTGCCGGATTTTCTGCATAGGTAGCCACAAGCCTGTTCAACTCAGCCTCCGTTCCGTCTCCCGCCGCTGACCAATCCTTTCGCTCCAGCGCAAGCAGAAACGATTCCAGCCGCTCACTCGCCATATACGCGTCTGCTGCCTGGCTGTACAATACATCGGGAGCCTGAATGATCGCGGCAGTCAAGGCGAGATACTTGCCGATTTGTCCTGGCGCTTGATTCAAAAAATAGGCGGCGCCTACATCAGGGAAAAAGCCGATATTCATTTCCGGCATGGACCACTTCGTGCGTTCCGTCACAATGCGGTGGCTGGCACCGTAGGTCAACCCTACGCCTCCACCCATCACCACCCCGTCGAGGACGGCGACCACTGGCTTGGCGAACTCGTAAATCAACTGGTCCACCTGATATTCGTCCGCAAAAAATCGGACAGCTTTTTCCATGGCTTCTGCACTTGTATTCGCTTCGTACAGCGCTTTGATATCCCCGCCAGCGCAAAGCCCCTTCGACCCTTCGCCTTTTACAACCACCAGCCGAACCTGCTCATCACTCGCCCACTCTTGCAAACGTTGTCCAATCGCTGCAATCATCTCGTGCGTAAGCGAATTGATTGCCTTGGGACGATTCAGCGTGATCGTCGCCAGACCGTGTTCGCCAACGGAAAACAGAACGTCTTGTGTCATCAAATCTCCTCCTGTCAGGAATGAGTAAACTGCGGCTGCCGCTTCTCGATAAAAGCTTGGATGCCTTCTTTGGCATCTGCGGTCGCGAACAGCTCGGCGAATTTCTCCCGCTCTTTCTCCAAACCTTCCGCCAAGCTGCCTTGACCGCTATGCGTAATGCACGCAAGCGCTCGCGTCACACTTGTCATGCTCTTCCCTTCGATGAGCGACTGGGCGACGATCGTCGCTGTAGGCAGCAGCTCTTCCAAAGGCACGACAGCCTGCACCAGGTTGAGGCTGGCCGCTTCCTCCGCCGTCAGCTGTTTGCTGCTCAAAATGAGCTGCGTCGCGAGCGCCGTGCCGACCGCTTTGCTGAGCCGCTGTGTTCCGCCAAAAGCCGGAATCAAGCCCAGCTTCAACTCAGGCAAGCCTACAATCGCATTTTGTGCAGCGATCCGGTAGTGGCAGCCAAGCGCCAATTCCAGCCCGCCGCCCAGTGCAGGGCCATTGATTGCGGCAATGACAGGCTTTTGCATGTTTTCGACTTCGTTGCACAGAGCCTGCCCGGCCGCGGCCAGAGCAAGCGCTTTTTCCGGATCGCCGAATGCCGAAACAAATTCCTTGATATCCGCCCCTGCTACAAAAAAGCGGCCCGCTCCCGTCAAGATGATGGCCTTCGTCTCTTCATCCTGGTCCAGCTCCCGAAAAAGGGCGCGCAGCTCATGAATGCACGCCGACGATAGCGTATTTGCTGGCGCGTGATTGATCTCCACCGTTGTGACTCCGGCGTCCTTTTTGACCTTGGCAAATGCGTACATGTTCATCTTTCCTCCCTTCGTTCTGCACACTTCCCGCTACACAAAATAACGCGCGCGATTCGTGATCTCTTTGGCAATCGCCCGTTTTTTTACAAACAGATTTTCGTAGAGGGGCACCGGAAGATTGCGAATTTGCTGGAGGATTTCCGCCCGCTTCTGCGCATCCGTCTCCGCGCCGGATACAAGCGATATCGCCGCTTCCTCTACCCGCCGATACCCTTCCTCGCACAATACATCTGCGACGGCTTGCTTGATCGCTTCTTTACCCGGACCGTTCGTACGGATGGCCTTTTGCGTACGGAGCAGTGCCGATTCCATGACGTACAAGTCCTTCACGATGTCAGCCAAGAGGCGCAAATACTCTTGCTCCTGGTCAACCTGTAGCGCGGAATGCCCAATCGTGTACAAAGACTGCTGACACAAACGTCTGGCAAACGCGACAAACCGTTCGTTTCGCCCGGCTTCACCGCCAGCGATCACCGGAGAGAGTGGAAGTGATTCGGGGCTGCCTGCATATTTTTTCATTAAAATTTTGCCAATCGTCAATCGGTTGATTTCGTTGGTTCCCTCAAAAATCCGGCTGATTCTGGCATCGCGATACAGACGTTCTACCTCGTATTCCTGCATGTAGCCATACCCGCCATGTATTTGCACAGCCTCGTCCACGGCTTGATCCTGCACTTCGGAGCCGTACACTTTATTGATCGCGCACTCCATGGCAAAATCGGCAAGCTTTTTGAGCATGTCTTCGCTGTCGTTTACGGCTTGCAAAGCGTCATCCAGCGCCCCGGCTGTGCGGTAGGCTGCGCTTTCCGCTCCGTAGATGGACACCGCCATATTGGCGATTTTCTCCTGGATCATCGTGAAGTCGACGAGCGATTTTTGAAATTGCTTGCGGACTTTTCCGTACGTGACCGCCAGTTGTAGCGCTTGTTTGGCCGAGCCGATGTTGGAAAACGCCAGCTTTAGCCGCGCCATGTTCAAAATGTTCAGCGCGACCCGATGGCCTTGCCCCGGTTTGCCGAGGACATTTGCCTGCGGAACATGCACATCCTCCAACAGCAACGTAGCCGTGGACGAGCCTTTGATCCCCATTTTTTTCTCTTCCGGCCCGACAGACACTCCCGGATACATCCGTTCCACGATAAACGCCGTCATGCCTTCGCTCGTATTGGCAAAAACAACGTACACATTCGCCAACTGCGCGTTTGTAATCCACTGTTTTTCCCCGTTCAAAATCCAGCCAGTTCCATCCTCGTTCAACACCGCGCTCGTTCTCGCGTGCAGCGCGTCAGATCCGGCATTGGACTCTGTCAATGCGTACGCGCCGATCCATTCTCCCGCGGCGAGCTTGGGCAAGTAGCTTTGCTTCTGCTCCGCCGTGCCAAAATAGACGTACGGCAAAGTTCCCACACCTGCATGAATGTTGAAGGACACGCTGAACGACCCGGCAAACCCCATCTTTTCCGCGACCAGTCCCGCGACTTTTTTGTTCAGGGAAAGCCCGCCGTATTGCTCGGGCACCTCGATCCCGAGCAGGCCAAGCTCGCCTGCCTTGCCAAACAACTTACTCCCTGCGGCATAATCGTGTTGCTCGATCGCCGTCATTTTCGGGGCCACATCTTGTTTGACAAACAACTCGGTCGTTTTGGCGATAAGCTGATCTTCCTCGGTAAAATCTTCGGGCGTAAACCCATCCTGATACCAGCGCAGCTCGGCTGTTTCCATCCTGCCCCCTCCTTTCACCTGCAAACAAACGAGAAAAACGGCGATGATCCGATTCACAGCAAGCAGTCATTTTGCTCAAGAATGCGTATCATCGCCTCTTATGGTGTGCCGTCAACGATGTGCCTGGCGCTATTGTTCGTCTGTGAGAACCGTCTTGGCTATCCGGTTGTCCAGCTCCTCATATCGGTAGTACGAGATCGCCTCGTACAGCTCGCTGCGGGTCTGCATGTCGGACAGCGCTGCTTTTTGCGTCCCGTGCGTCTTGATCATTGAGAAAATGCGTTCATACGCTTTCGCGGCTGCCCGAAGCGACGTCACGGGATAGATGACCATTTGGTAGCCCATCTCGGCAAACTGCTGCGCCGAATAGTACGGCGTTTTTCCAAATTCGGTCATGTTGGCGAGCAAAGGCACCTTGATTTTTTCCGCGAACAAACGGAACTCCCCCTCCGATTCCAGCGCTTCCGGAAAAATGGCATCCGCTCCCGCTTCCACATACGCCGCTGCTCGTGCAATCGCTGCCTCCAGTCCCTCCACAGAACGCGCATCTGTCCGTGCCACAATCAGTAAAGTAGGGGCAACTTCTTTCATGACGCTGATTTTTTGCGCCATTTCTTCGGTTGTGACCAACTGCTTCCCGTTCAAGTGACCGCACTTTTTCGGAAGCTGCTGATCCTCGATCTGCACCGCCGCGACGTGAGCTTCGACCATTTCCCGCGCGGTGCGGGCCGCGTTCAGCACGCCGCCAAATCCCGTATCGATATCGACCAGCACAGGCAAGTTGGTGGCTCGTACGAGGTCTTTCGCGCGTTCAGCCGTTTCGGATGAAGTGACGATGCCCAAATCCGGCAAGCCCCTGCTCGCGGTATAGGCAGCCCCTGACAAGTACAGAGCCGAAAAGCCCGCCTGTTTGGCGACGATAGCAGCCATTGCGTCGTGCGCTCCGGGTATTTGCAAAATGTCAGGCGCCGACATGAGCGAGCGCAGTCGTTCGGCCAGCTCCTTTTGCGTCATAGGTTGATCCACGATCCACGCCAAGCCAAACGCCTCCTTATCCGATCAAAAACAGATTCATAAACTCGTTCACGCGCATCTGCCCCAATTGCTCGTGGTCAAAGCAGACTTGCTCGATTTTGCGCTGCTGCCCGGCTGGGAAATGGGTACGCAATGTATCCGAAAACTTTTCCTCGATCTTCGGAATCGCTTCCTGACGGCGGAAACGGTGTCCGAGCGGATATTCGCACTCGACGTTCTCCGTCTTCGTTCCATCCTTGAAGTGAATCTGTAGCGCATTTGCGATTGAGCGCTTGTTCGGATCGAGGTAATCGTACGTGTACTGCTTGTTCTCGATCACCTTCATTTTCGCGCGCAGACTGTCTATTCTCGAGTCGCTGGCGGTTTCGTCTTCGTAATGCTCCGCTGTAATCGTTCCTTTGAGCAGAGCAATGGCGGTAATGTATTGCAGGCAGTGGTCACGGTCAGCCGGATTGTGCAGCGGGCCGACCTTGTCGATAATCCGGATAGCCGATTCATGAGTCGTAATCGTGATGGAATCGATCTCTTCCAGTCGGTCGATGACTTGCGGGTGCAGCGTTACGGCGCACTCTGCTGCGGTTTGGGCGTGGAACTCTGCCGGATACGATACTTTGAACAGCACGTGCTCCATCACGTAGGAGTCGAGCGGTCGAGCGAGCTTCAGTTCTTTTTTGTTGAACAAAACGTCCTGGAATCCCCAGCCTGGCGCAGACAGTGCGGACGGGTAGCCCATTTCTCCTTTTAGCGCCATCAATGCCAGATGCACGCCCCGGCTGGTCGCGTCTCCCGCAGCCCATGACTTGCGCGATCCCGTATTCGGCGCGTGGCGATAAGTGCGCAGGCTGGAATTGTCGATCCATGCGTTGGACAAGGCGTTAATGATCTCTTCCCGGCCCCCGCCCAGCAGCTTCGTCACGACCGCAGTCGTAGCGATTTTGACGAACAGAACGTGATCAAGCCCCACGCGGTTCAAGCTGTTTTCCAGCGCGAGCACTCCCTGAATCTCGTGCGCCTTCACCATCATTTCCAAAACATCGCGCACGACGAGCGGTTCTTTTCCTTCTGCCAGGCGCACGCGGCTCACATAGTCGGCTACAGCCAAAATGCCTCCCAGGTTGTCGGACGGATGTCCCCACTCGGCTGCCAGCCACGTATCGTTGTAGTCGAGCCAGCGAATCATGCATCCGATGTTGAACGCTCCGCGCACAGGATCAAGCACATACGCTGTGCCGGGAACACGGCTGCCGTTCGGAACGACTGTGCCCGGGACGATAGGCCCCAACAGCTTCGTGCACTCGGGATAGGACAAGGCCAAAATGCCGCATCCGAGCGTGTCCAACAGTACGTAGCGCGCGGTCTGGAACGCCTCCTCGCCCGTAATCTCCTTCGTCAGCACATAGTCTGCGATCTCCTCCAGCAACTGGTCTGTTTTCGTGCGATCATTCATTTTCAACAAGCGACTCATTCCTTTCTGCTTGGATTGGATTTAGGCGTGGCGTTGGCCGATGTAGTTGACCCGTGGACGGAAAAGGCGGTTGTGGCTATGCTGCTCGATGACGTGTGCGCACAGCCCCACTGTTCTTGCGCTGAAAAAGATCGGTGTGTACAGCGGAATCGGAATCCCCAGCATCCAGTAAACCGGAGCGGCATAGTAGTCCAGATTCGGGTAAATGCCCTTCTCGCGCTCCATGATTTTTTCGCCTGCCTCGCACATCTGGTACAGCAAGTCGTCGCCTTTTGCATCACACAATTGCTTCAGGGCGTCCTTCATCATCAGTGCGCGCGGGTCGATCTTTTTCATGTACACGCGGTGCCCGAAGCCCATGATCCGCGCCTTGTTGGCCAGCTTGGACTCCAGCAAAGCTTCAAACTCCTTGACCGAGCCTGCCTCAAGCAGCATGTGCATCACCGCTTCGTTCGCGCCGCCGTGCAAGTTCCCTTTCAAGGAAGCGACCGCCCCCGTCAACGCCCCGTACAAATCCGACATCGTCGAGGCAATGACGCGTGCCGTAAACGTCGAATTAGGCATCTCATGCTCGCTGTACAAAACAAGCGAGCGGTCGAAGATGGCTTCTTCAAAGTCGGACGGGATTTTGCCCGTGATCATGTACAGGAAATTCGCACTGTACGACAGCTCCGGCAGCGGCGCGATCAGCGCTTCCTTTTGAATCACGCGGTAGCTGTTGGCGACGATGTTCGGCACTTTGCCCAGCAGCTTGTAAGCCCGCTCCTTGTTGGCTTGCGCCGTGCAGTTGTCCAGTTGGCTGTCGTATCCGGCAAGCGCAGAAAGCCCGGTGCGCAAGCCGTCCATCGGATGCGTTTTTTCCGGCAGCAGCTTGAGCATGTCGAATACTTGGTTCGGTATGTCGTACTCGGCTTTCAGCTTTTCTTCCACTTCTCGCTTTTGCTGTTCGTTCGGCAACGATTCTTCCAGCAAAAGATGGACGATATCCAAGTAACGATGCGCTTTGGACAGCTCGATCAAATCGTATCCTTTGATGACGATTTCCCCTTGCTTCGTATCCAAAAAGGAAATGCTCGTTTCCGCAGCGACTACACCTTCCAGACCTGGAAAAAACTTTTCTTCAGCTCCCATTCTCTTCATCCTCCGCCCCGATTAAGTTGACCTTTAGACGTTGATAAGCCTTGTCGAGATTGTGCAAAAGCTTTTCTTGATCTGCCTGATTTTCTGCTCGCCTGATGACCTCTGCTTTTAATTTCGCGTAATGCGCTTTGATCGCGCTCGGGTTCTCTATCGTCAAGTTGTTCATAATGCACGCCTGAAAATCGTTGGTGAAATACTCCACCGTTCCAAACAAAAAATCACTCATCCGTCACGTACCCTCCTGAAAATCCGCACAAAAAAACAACTTCCGCAGAAGTTGTTAAGAGGCGAATGAATACCGAAATAAGCATGCTGATTGTGAAAATCAAAAACACGCCTATCCATCTCGCACTTAACACCCCCTATCCTCGTAGGTATTGATGTTGCGCTCAAACAGGCAGGTCTCCTGGCTTATGATCATCGCTTTTCGAACCTTCCCATTTTCGGCTGGCGAAAACAGTGGTATCTTCGAATCGCTCCCAATTACAGTTGCGGGACAGCGTCGGATTCGAACCGAACTTCCCTTTTAAGCAGATAAAAGTGTTGAATTTATCTGCACCTGTTTGTACACGTATGAAGTTGCTCTCAATATATCAGTTATTTTGAAAATTAACAATTCTTTTCTTTGCTAAATATTGGATATTTCAGCCATAGAAAAAGCCAGCCCATCTACTGACAGGCTGGCATCATGGCCGAGCGGATTACCCGATGATCTTCGTTTTCTTCGCATTTTCCATCGATTTTTGAATCAGCCCGCTCAGCGGTCGTTTCAAGGCCAGCGCAATAAACAGACTGATGCCGATGAAGCCGCACAGCATGAGAATATCCCGAATCGCCGTCTCCCAGAGGACGCCCCCGACCCCTTCACGCAACAAACTGATCGCGTAGGTGAACGGCATAAACGGATTGAGTGCCTGGAAAAAAGGCGCCGTCATGCTGATCGGGAACGTGCCCCCGGAGCTGGAAAACTGGAAGACCATGAAAATGATCGCGATACCCTTGCCGACATTGCCGAATACCGACAACAGCGTATACGTGATCGTCACGAACACCATACTGACGAGCATCGCGAAAAGGACAAACGGAACTTTGTCCGCCACATACGCTTCCAAAATGTAAAAGTCACCGAGCGTAATACACAGTGCCTGGAACAGCCCGATTGTCACGAATGTGCCCAGACGGCCAAGGTACAGCTGGTACGGCTTGTAGCGTCCGTCCGGGTTCTCCGGGTCTGGTTTGAGCAAAGAAATCAGCAAGGTCGCTCCTACCCATAGCGACAATACTCCGTAAAAAGGCGACATTGCCGAACCGTAGTTGGGAATCGGATATTTGCGGTTTTCCTTGATCTGCACCGGACTTGCCAAAAACTCGCTCTCTCGCTTGATATCCCCGCGCAGCAGCTTGGCGAGATCGGCAAAGTGATTGTTCGCCTCGACCTCTCTCAGCTTGTCCGCCGCTTGCGCAATCGCACTCTCCAGCTTGGGCAGATCATCGCGCACCAGCTCGGCTACCCTGTGGACGCCGTTCTCCACCTCCGGCAGCTTGTTACGGACAAAGTCAGCCAGCTTGGTCAGCTCCGCCTCGGCTTGCGGCAAATCGTTTTGGATGAAGCCAGCCGCCTGGTCGAGCTTTTGCTTGATTTCTGGCAAATGCTGCTTGAGGAACGGCGCTGCCGTGTGGATCGCTTTGGCAAACGCTTCGGACTTGCTTTGCAACGTTTGCGCCAGTTCATGGACCCGCGCCTGAATCTGCGGCAGCTCCTGCTCGATTCGTTTCAGTTCGGCCAGCCCCAGCTCCAGTCCGGCTTTTGTCTCTTTCAAAATCGCCTCGATATCCGGCAGCCTGTCTTTTGCTTTTTGCAGCAGTTCGGCGGAATCGCCCACGACTGTTTTCAGCTTTTCGATGCCCTCCGCGATTTTCGGAACGATTTCGCTATCGTAGCGCGCCAGGATGTCTCCCAGCTCCGCACTCGTGTTTTTCGCCAACTGATTCAGACTCTCGATCAAGTCTCTTGCGGGCTTTTTCCCGTCTGCCAACGCTTTCGCTATCGTATCGAGAATCTCGATTTGCCGATGCATTTTCTCTTCCAGCTTATGGAGCCGCTCGGAAAAAGGCGTCAGCGGCTGCCCCGGAATGTAGCGGTTCAGCTTGTCGACCAGCGCAGAGGTGTGTTCGACGATACGCGCAGCTTTGCCTAGCTTGTCAGACACAGCCTGCACTTCGGCAGCTGTAGGCAACCGTTCGGGATTGATTTGCAGCAGCCTGTCTGTCAGTTGCACAAGCGCATCGGACGCCTGCTGAGCCAAAATGAGATTTTGCTTGATGAGCGGAGCGATTGTTTCAAAAGCGCCGTCATGCGCCGTGAAAAATTGATTGAGCCGATCGGCAAAATCGACTCCCTTGTCAGCCAATTCTCCGATGCGCGGCAAGGCATTTTGTGCCGCCGAAACAATCTCAATTGCCTGACTGGCCTTTTGCGTGGCCGTAGTCACCGCATTGGTCACTTTGCCGAAGTTTTGGTCCAGCTCGACGATGCGCCCGACCGCCTGATCGATCATCGGCAGCTTTTCTTCCATCGCGATGACGGCGGAAGCAGCGTCGTTGATGCGCGGCCAGTTTTGCTGAATCTTCAAAAGAGCATCGGCCGCCTGGTTAATCTCGGGGATGCGCTTCTCCACTTCCGGGATGATTTGCGCTTTTTCATGAATGTCCGGCAGCTTTTTTTCGATCTCCAACACTTTCTGACCTGCCGCATGAATCTCCGGGAGCTTGCTTTCCAGTTCGAAAATGCCGCTCTCGATCTTGCGAATGGTCGGCAGCTGCTCCTCCAGCTTCACGCCAATCTCCGTCAGCTTGGTCAAAAGCGCTTCGCTGACCGCTTCCGTGAAGCTCTCGTTGATCTGCTTGGCAATCGCCGATACACCCGAAGAGGTGATTTTCGGAGCCACGGCATTCACTTTTTCGTTGACGGTATAAATGACTTCGGGCCTGTCCAGCCGACCATTGACGATTCCGGTAATCTTTGCGGAAAAGTCGGCGGGAATCAGGATGCTGGCGTAATAATCGCCGCGATCCACGCCGCGTTCGGCTTCTTCCTTCGTCACGAACGTCCAGCCCAGCTTTTCATTGTGCTGCAAGCTTTTTAGCAGCTCTTCCCCGATATTGATCTCTTTGTCCATCACTGTCGCGCCCTTGTCTTCGCTCGTCACCGCAACCTTTACCCCTTGGGTATTGGCGTACGGGTCCCAGACTGACTTGATGTTCACCCAGTCGTACAGGCAAGGAAGCAGGATGATCGCGATGATCAGGAAAATCCCCGTCGGTACTTTGAAAATATTGATCCAGTCCGTCTTGTAAATCTGCCATATAGAGCGCATGTGTGTACCACCTGATTAATTAGGAATGAAGGGCGTCAAACACTTACATGACAGTCTACCATAAAAGGAAATTAGCGGGAAGGAAGCTGCCAATAGTAGCATTGGCCCTGTCCGTCATTTTATGATTTTGCGGGCTGTGCCTTTTGGCGATCAGGCAGCGGCGCATAGAGCGAAAAAACCGCCTGTTTTGCTAGTTTCGCAAGACAGACGGCTCCTCTTGGGTTATTTTTGCCTGCATGTGCTATGTTCGCTTCTTTTCCACCCGCACCAGGTACAAAAAGTAGGGCACACCGATCAGCGCTGTCAAAATTCCCGCGGGAATCTCGACTGGCGGATTCACTCCCCGCCCGATCGCGTCTGCGATGAGCAAAATCAGCGCCCCGATGATCGCCGCTCCCGGCAACAACATCCGGTGCTGGTTGCCAAACAGCTTGCGCGCTATTTGCGGAGCGAGCAGCCCGATAAAACCGATGGAGCCAATCGCAGCGACGCAAGCGCCTGCCAATGCGACTGCGAGCAGCAACAATCCGTAGCGGGACTGGCTGACCCTAAGGCCAAGCCCCGTAGAGCTGTGCTCGTCCAGGCTGATAATATCCAGTTGCCGATGCAAGGCGAAAGCGGCAGGAATCAGGACACAAAGCCAGGGCAGCAAGCCGTATATTTCATCCCAGCCTTTTCCCCACAAGCTTCCCGCCAGCCATACGAGCGAATCGTTGGCTTGCATCGGGTATTTCACCAGAACAAATTCCGTCAATGCCTGGCAAACCGCACCTACCCCCAGACCGACGAGCGCAAATGTACTCGGCTGCGCCCCGCTCTTTCTGGCAAACGCGATCAGGGCAAGCGCAACGGCCAACGCCCCCAGAAAGGCGAACAGCGGAAGCACGAGCGGAGATGCATGGGGGAAAAATAAAATAATCGCTACGGCGAACAAGCCCGCTCCTTTTGTTACTCCGATCACATCCGGGGAAGCAAGCGGGTTGCGAATCATCCCTTGCAAAATCACTCCGGAAATCGCGAAGCCCGCTCCCGCCAAAATCGCCAGAATCGCCCTTGGCAAGCGGTAGTTTTCTACAATGAAGGACAGCGAGGACGACTCTCCGGTCCAAATCGCCACGATCAGGCCGGGAGCAACGTAAACAGAACCGACACTCATGCCGAGAAACGCCGCCACAATCGTCACCGCTGCCAGGGCAAACAGAGCGATGGCTTTACGCGAACTCCGTTTGCTGCTCGCTGCTGTTGTATCCACCTTCACACCAGCTCCCTCCCTTTTTTTCGCGCCAAGTAAAGAAAAAAGGGCGTGCCGAGCAAAGCGGTCACAATCCCGACCGGCGACTCAAACGGGAACGAAATCAGGCGGGCGACAACATCCGAGTACGTCACCAAAACAGCCCCGCCCCAGGCAGAGACAAAAATGACCGCGCGATAATCTGTGCCGACCAGCTTTCTGGCAATGTGCGGGATCATCAGCCCGATAAACCCGACAGCCCCCGCGACAGCTACTGACGCTCCGCCCAGTATTACAATAGCTGCACAAGCCAAGAGCCGCACGACCACTATTTTTTGCCCCAAGCCCATCGCTACTTCCTCGCCGAGCCGAAAGACCGACAATGACCCGGCCAAGCCCGCTGCAAGCGCCAGCCCAAGCACAGACCAGGGCAAAATCATTCGGACATCCGCCCAAGTCGCTCCGCTGATCGAGCCGGACAGCCAAAACATGACGTCGGAAATGTGCTCATTGTAAATGATCAATCCTTTTGTAATGGAGGTCAGCAGCAGATGTACCGCCATCCCGACCAGCGCAATCTTCAAGTTGGTCATTCCTCTGGAAGAGGCAAACCCCAGTACAGTAAAGCCCCCGAGGATCGCTCCGGCAAAAGCGAAGTAAATCAAGTTTGCCGAACCGATGCTAGGCAAAAAAAGGATCGCCAGGACGACGACAAGCGACGCTCCGGCATTGACGCCAAAAACTTGCGGCGAAGCGAGCGGATTGCGGGTAATGGCTTGCATCAACGCTCCGGCTACGGCGAGATTCGCTCCGATCAACGCTCCCAGAACGGCTCGCGGCAGGCGAATCGTTTGAAAAATGAGCAGCTCCTTGGACGGTTCCGCCAAGCTCCACTGCTTGAGGACGGTCTGAAGCGGAATCGCGGCTACACCCGTAAACAGGCTGAGCCATAATCCGATAGCGAGCAGCACTGTCAGGCAAATACACGTCTGAACGAGGGAACGTTTATTCGTTCGTCTCATGGTCATCAAGCTAGTAAGCACCTCCTGCGCACGCGATCCATGGAAGGCTTGGCAGCGCCATTGCGAAGCTCTGGCAGCCTCATGCGTTCTCATCAGAACCAAACAGAAAAAGACCAGATCGCAATCCGGCCCCTTTCCTTTCCATGTGTCGTGCGCGCTTCCTTTACTTCTTCTTGCTGTACAAAATCTCGCTGGCCTCTGTGACGATTTTTTCCGCCGATTTCAAGCCGCGGTAACGCGTCCACAGATCGCGGTTCACTTGGTACACTTCTTTGTTTTTCACGGCGGTGATGTTGTTCCACAGCGGGTTTTGCTTCCATTCCGAGAGCAGCGTATCGTCAGCTTCCACGAGGAAAATGACGTCCGGGTCCCACTGCACCATTTGCTCCAAGCTGATTTTCACGGTCGGTTCTGCTGCATCTTGGATGGCGTTTTTGATCCCGACCATTTCCAGCAATTCACCGTCAAACGATTTCGCTCCGTGTGCCGAAAGCGAGTCTGCGCGGAACACGCCGAGCATCACGGTGCGGGAATCTCCGGCAGGAATGTTCTTTTTCAGCTCGTCGATGACAGCCTTATGCTTGACCAGGCGCTGCTCGGCTTCTTTTTGCTTGTTCAGCGCTTCCCCGATTGTAGTGAATGAGCTCAAGTTTTCCTGGTAAGTCGAATTGCGGCTTTTCAGGATGATTGTCGGAGCAATTTTTTGCAGCTCCTTGTAAATGTCCTTGTGGCGGTTCAAATCGCCGATGATCAAGTCAGGCTTCAACGTACTGATGACTTCAAGATTCGGCTGTTGACGCGTGCCGACAGACGTGTATTCGATCTTTTGTCCGAGCAGTCCCTCTACGTCGGTTTCTTTTTCGTGAGCAATGCCCACAGGGGTTACACCAAGCTCCCACAACGCATCGACAAAAGAAAACTCCAGTGCCACGACACGTTTCGGCTCTCCGGTGATCTCGGTTTCGCCAAGCTCATGCTTGATTGTCCGTTTTTGTGCAGCTTGTGCGCTGTCCTGGCTGGCAGCCTGATTTTTTGTCTCGCTGCTGCCGCATCCGGTCAGGACGACCGCGCATGCCAGGGCAAGACTCCAAGCGAGATGCCCCCACTGTCTGAATCTGCTTTTTTTGCTCATTTCTTTGTTTACCCCCTCTTGATGATAATGAGAATTATTATTGATGAAGGACGGGTTTATTGTAACAACCGCTATTTTCAAAATAAATATTGTGCTGATTAACGTTTTTAAGTTCATTGCGATAATTAACGTCATTTTGTTTACGGCAAAGCTGCGCCCACAGACCAGGGCATGCTTGTCTGCAAACAGCAAAAAGCTTGTCTTTTTCAAGACAAGCTTTCACGGCACTTCTTTGTTAAAATTCGTTCAGCTTCCATTTGGTCGCGTAGTAGTTGATCTGCTCTTGCAACCAGGCCGCCGCTTCATTTTCCTCCAGGTACATGGCTCCCGGGCAGCCGTATATGCTGCTGGTCATTTTCGCTGCTGACTCGGCGTACTTTTGCCATTCCGCTTCGTTCGAGGCAATCGTCGCAAGGCCGACGCAATACGTGCTCATTTTCGGCTTGTTTGCTTTTAGCCACTTTGCCATGGTGTTCCTGAACTCGCGGTCTGCCTCCTGATTGCGTTCCTCGCCCGCTTCCGCAGGCTTGACCATCATCAACCCGAAAGGCTTTTGCGCTGCCAAAATGCCATCCAGCTCTTGCGTGAATTGGTGAACGTCTACGGTCGTAGCAGCGACAGCTTTGTAAATCGGCTGCCCGTCCATTTGTTTGATTTCCATTTTCCTCTCCCTTTCTCAGCTCATTTTGTTTTTCGGTCATTTGTACAGGTGAGTGACGATAGCAGGGGGTTACTTTTGATAGTAATAATCAAGCTTGCCCTCCTCTACCTGTGCAGGGAGTTCTTTCGCCTGTAGACGTAGATTTTTTGAAAAAGAAAAACGACCTCCATGAATCAGAGGTCGTTGCAAGCGTTACGTCTATTTGCTCTGCGGCGGAAGGCTCACCTGAAAAATGGTCTGGGCGGAGGAATCTGTTACCCAGATGCTCCCTTGCCCTGTTGCTGCAACATCGACTGGCTGATCAAACGAGGAAGCCAGCGTAGTGACCTTGCCATTATGCAAGTAGCGAATCGCATGGTTGCGGCTATCGGCGATTACCAGTCCACCCTCGGCCGTTACTGAGATGCCTTTTGGGAACTGGAATTGGGCGGAACTTGCTGCGCCATCTGCCTGACCTCCCTCTGCGTACAGGCTGTCTTGCGGATAAGTCAGCGTGGCAGCCCCCGCTACGGTAGCTACCGTCCCGTTTTTCAGATCGATATAGCGAATCCGTTGGTTGCCCGTGTCGCTCACGTACAGATTGCCTTGTCCATCGATGGCGATTCCGGTTGGCTCATTGAACTTGGCTTCTTTCAGCTTTCCGTCGCGAAAATCACCCGCTCGTTCCACATATCCCGGGGCAAGTTGCACAATCCGCTCTGACAGACTGTTCAAGGTCGTCACTTTGCCATCCGCGGTAATTTTGCGAATCGCATGGTTTAACGTATCTGCCACGTAAATCGTTCCGTCAGCAGCGACAGCGAGATCGCCAGGGGAGTAGAAACGCGCTGCTTTTCCTGTCCCATCCTGGTGTCCTTGCACGCCATCCCCGGCAAGCGTCGCGACCGTCCCCTGCGTGGTGATTTTGCGGATGACATGGTTGCCGGTATCTGCGATGTACAGGTTTCCTTGTGCATCTGCTGCCATGCCTTGAGGCTGTTGAAACATCGATTGATTCAGTGGGCCATCGAGCCACATTCCTTCCGGCAAGCCTTTTGCATCGCGGGATACCGTCAGCCCGGCGTAATCGGATACGAGTCCGGCAGCCAGCTTGCGAATGCTGTGGTTTGCGGAGTCCGCGATATAGGCGGCGCCGTCGGGCAAGACGACAATCCCCGACGGTTCGCGAAACGATGCGGACAGGGCGGCACCGTTTTCATCGCCCGTTTGTCCTGAGCCAGCCACGATCTTTTTGTCTGCCACGGGGGCAGGTTCTGTTGTCGCCGCAAATGCCGGGACAGCACCTGCCCATACAGCCAGAGCAAACACGCCCAACACAGCTGCCTTCGATATGCTTCGCTTTTTACGTATCAATGCGAAAGTCCCTCCTTGTCCGCTGTTCGATGATCTCTGCTAGAAAAGCTGGCTGAACAGCGGCCTGTTTTGAATGAGCTGAACGAGCGGGCTTGGACCTGGCTCGACAGGTGGCGGCGGTGGTGGTGGAATCGGACCTGGGCCCGGCTCTTCCACGGTGACATCTGCATATCCCCTGCCCACCACCTGATCGAACTCATCAAATGCCCTTACTTTGACTTCATAGCTCCCTGCTGACACATTGGCGAAGGTGTATTCCTGACTATTGCTAACTTCCTCGCACGTATCTTCCAGGCAAACCGAATACTTAACCGTGTCGCTCACCTCATTCCAGGTGACTCTGACCGATGATCCGGTGGCTGTTGCTCCTACGTTCATATATTCCGGTTCGGCTACTACTCTGAAAAAGTCTCTTCCTTTGGCAATAATCTGGTTGCGCGCATTGTAAGCGGTCACGTCCACCGTATACTTTTGCCGATACGAGAAGTCCTTGAACTCATACTCCAGCTGACCTGGGCCTGCGGGCTGCAAAAGCGTCTCGCACGCATTGTCCGTCAGGCAAATTTCATATCTTTCTGCATCTTGCACCTGATCCCATCTGATATAAACCCATCCGTCCTGGCCGATATCAATATCGATGGTGCCAACTTCCGGCTCAGGTTGTGGTCTGGGCTGCTCGGGCACGTAGCCGAGCAAAAACGAATTGCTCTGCGCCGCATAGCTACCAGACTCATCGTAAAACTTCACGACATAACGATTTTGCAGCATCGTCGAAGTATCGCTTGCCAGCGTCAACAGAACGGCGTGATCTGAAATTTGCGTTCCACTTGCGACTGCCAACGTTTGCGAGCCGTTCACTGCCGGGATGTCAAAACGGTAGAATCGGCCATTTTGCAAAGTAACGCCAGCTTCCGAGCCGCTTTGAATCGGTTCAGAAAAAGTAAGCTCGACATGCTGACTGTCTTTTACGCTCGCTGACACCGTGGTATAGGCATATCTCGCCACCTCGCTGTCCCGCATGTTGTCAGCGGTGGCATAAGCCTCTACCGCTCCTGTGGTCAGATGAATGGTCGAACCCGGCTCGTAGCGCTCATAGCGACCGCCATTTTTATAGTAGATGGTTGCACCCGGCGTATTTGTCTGTAGTGTAATATCAGGATTTCCGTCCACCAATCCCGCCTCTGGCGAAGCAAGCACTGGCGCTGCCTGTGGAGCATGGAACACGCCGTACGTGGAGAAATGCTCCACACTGGCAATGACCCGGCCATCAACTACACTGGTTCCGTGCACGTATTCCCAACGGTCATCTGAGCGCTTGTAAAAGACGCCGACGTCCGCCCCGCTCTCTCGTGCCTTCAACGGATAAGACAATGTGACAGGCTGCTTCACTTCAATCGCTTCAAAGGCAAAGCTGAGGACAAGACCAGCCTGTTCCAATGCACTTCCCTGCTTCACTTCTCGAATCGTTACCGTTGCCTGTTCCGGCAGTGGATTGGCTCCCATATCCAGCTCGAAGCCTTTGTCGAACAACATGGTTCCACTGTGCAGCTTGACTGGTTTCCCAAACGGCGCATAGATGTGAAGAAGGAGACGGACGTCGTTTTTGTAATCGCTCACTTTCCCGATAAAAGAGAAGCTTCCCGTCTTGTCGGTATGGATTGTCGTTTGCTCCCACGTCACAGAAACTTTGTTTTTTGTGCCATCTTCCATTTGAGCCAGGACTGTACCGGGCAAATGATAGCTGACTCCTGCGCGAATCGTTTCTTCCAGATCAGCGATGCGCACGATTTTTCCCGGGTCCTTGTCCTTGCCGCCAGAACCGCCGGAACCTCCTGAGCCTCCCGAACCTCCCGAACCGGAGCCACTTGAGCCAGAACCGCCTCCGCCTCCGGAAGTTCCTGTACCTGATCCTGTCGGAACCGTCGGTATGCTATTTTTCAGCTTGTCCAGTTCCTGCTGACGCGCTGCTTCCCTCAGCTTTTCAAGGCGCTCCTGCTCTTCCTGGATTTTCTGCAAAATGTTTTCTCTAGCAGCATTGCGCTGCTTTTGTTCTTCCAGCGCTTTTCGTTGCCGTTCCCGCTCCAATTCCAGCAGCTTGTTTCGTGCTTCTTGCTGCTGCCGTTCGCTCCACTCGACCGGAGGAACGTTCCCGCTCAGTTCAATTTTCCGCTGCAAATCCTTGTTGACTTGATTGACCAGATCGCGGATATCGCTCTCTGACACCTTGTTGTTTGCCAGAGCTTCTTTGACCAAGTTATTCAGCCAGACGTTCATGTTATTTGCGTATTCTTCCAAATCCCTTTGTTCATTCAACGGAAGGCCCGGAAGCTCTCCTGTTGCTGCTTTGTCAGTCAAATGCCGCTTCATTTGCTCGATCCACTCATCGTTTTCCTGATCCATCATCGCCTTGTTGCGAATCATCGCTTCCAGCAGCGCAGGCGACATCGTATTGAGCAAATCTTCCGGGCGAATAAAAGCGACTTGGGAGGCTGGCGGCTGTTGCTTGCCTCCATCGAACATGGACAGCTGCATCAACGGGTACACCATGACCTGCTTGCTGTCCGTACGATTTTCTGCCTGGACTTTCCCTGCTGCCACAAAAACACTGCTTTTCCCTGTCAGCGGGTCGACAGTCACCTGCAACTGTGTCCCTCTCACTCCCATGATCGCAGTCGGCGTCTGGATGGAAAACTCATCGGATTGCTTCGTCAGCGATTTTACTTTGATGTACGCTGAACCAGATGTCACCTGGACGCTCGTTTGCTTGCCATTTGCCGCCTCTTGCAGCTTCGCCAGCGAGATGACCGTATTTTCGTTGACGGTAATCTCATCATCGCGATCGACAATGGAGAGCACTACACTTGATTTGGGACCTGTTGATATTTGATCCCCTTTGTTCAGGCTCATGCTTTTGAACGCTTTGTACTCTTTCGTGCCGCCTGCCTTTTTCACCATCACAGTCCCTGTCACTTGCTCGACCTTGGCTACCCGGGCCGTCTCTGCCTCTGTCCCTGTAGCCATTCCCAGCAGGAGGAAACAGAGCATGCCAAGGACCGTCAACACTTTTGCCAGCCCGACAGGTTGTTTGATCGGCTGATCCATCACTTGTCACTCACCTCTCACGTTTTGTTAGCGGGGCGCAGCAAGGAAGTCTACGACCTCGTACAGCCGTATAGCCTCGCTTTTGCCCTTCATCTGTTTTTCACCCACATCGCGATAGTGGAAAAAATCTTTCGTCCGCCTGTACGTCTCCTCCGACACGAGAATCTGGTTGGCGGAAGCATTGGACTCGATGCGCGCGGCCGTGTTCACCGCATCTCCAATGGCTGTGTAGTCCACCCGCAAGTAAGAGCCGATGTTTCCGACTACCACATTACCCGTGTTGATGCCGATGCCGATGCTGACCTCGACGCCGTATTTTTGCAAAATATGTGCCTGCACACTTTTCATCCCATTCTGAATCTCGTGAGCAGTTTTCACAGCGCAATACTCATGATCGGCGACATCCAAAGGGGCATTGAACAACACCATTGCCGCATCCCCGATGAACTTGTCGATCGTGCCCTTGTTCGCCAGCACCTGATTGGTAATCATGTCAAACATCATATTGAGAAAATCGACGATCTCCTCCGGCTTCAGCTTTTCAGACAACGGGGTAAATCCGCGTATATCCAAAAACAAAATCGTCAGTTCCTTGTTGACGCCGCCAAGGGGCAGCTCCGCATCGCTTTTGGCGATCTCTTTCACCAGCTCTGGCGACAGATAACGCCCGAATTGCTTGGTAATAAACTGCTTTTGCTTCATTTCGAAAAAGGTTTTCACCGCGAGATTCACCACGTACACAAGCCACAGCGCCACAAGCGGGTAAATCACGTCGAAGTGGTGCAAAGTCGAGGAATAGAGCAGCCACTGACCGCCTAGCAGCGCCACCGTACCGAGAAAATGCAGCGCGATGCTCGTTACTGTTTTCGTCCGCCACGTTACCCAGACCGAGCAGACCATGATGACGAGCATCAGCAACAGCACGTACCACTGATCGGTTATCGCGATTTTTTCGTGACGCAGCAGTTGATCGATAATGTTGGCGTGCGCGTATACGAGGTACATATGGTTGTCGACAGGAGTAGGATGGGCGTCTGTTCCTGCTGCCGCAAAGCCGATCAGGACGATCCGATCCTGAAAAGTTTCCGGCGGCACCTCACCGTTTACTACCATGTAAAACGGGATGCTCATGAAATCTTTTGTCGTGCTGTTGTACTTGATCGGGATTTCCGCCTGCGGATTGTCGGTTAAAAAGTTTTGGACGTTGGCCCCGGCCATCTCCGCCATTTTGTACGCCATCGACGGGATCGGCCCTTCCGGCGTATCCAGCATCAGCCACGTGCGCCGAATAGCTCCGTCCTCGTCAAGCAACGCGTTGATATGCGCGGTTTGAGAAGCGGCGGCAATCTCGGGTATCGGCTTGTACAGAGCCTGCCCCTTCACCAGCTCGTCCTTTTTCACCTTGGTTTCTTTGCGGAAAAAGTTCTCCATCTCGGCATAGGAAGGAATAATGACATTGTTATGCTTGGCAAGCTCGGCAGCAAAAGCCTGGTCGACAGCAGGATCTTCGCTCTTCGTCGTGAACGTGATGTCAAAGCCGATCGCCTTGGCGCCTGCGATCTGCTCCAGCAGCGGTATGTAAATATCGCGCGGCCAGGGAAACGTGCCGATCAAATCAAGCGACTCCTGATCGATCTCGATCACGATAATATCTTCGTTCGGCTGGTGGGTCATCGTCGTCTGCTGATTGTAGTCGTACAAGGCCCGGCCCAGCACCTGCAATGACCCGGTAAACAGCAAAGCCAGACAAAGCAGGAACGTCAGGACGTTACCCGCAAGCAAGTAATTCCGGATTTTTTTATTCATCGCTCTTTCGTCTCCTTACTCCATCGTCGCTGCACTCAGACTCAGGCAGAAATGCTTACCGCTGCTGCGAGAATGATCAGGTGGAAAATTTGGTCGACCATAATCATCAGCCATTTGCTCTTCTCGTCTGTCACACCCATTACGCGACGATACCAAAAACCGACGAACCCTCTGCGGTCCAAAATGACGTGGGAGACAAAAATCAGGCCAATCGCCCACCAGGAAAGTCCTCCCGGCAAAAACAAAAACGCTACAATGCCCACGACCAGCGTATACACAAAGCAATGAGCCAAAAGCGGTCTCCACTGCTGCGCCTTGTACTTGGCCATCCACTCTGTTTGCAGCAAATAGTCGCCGATCAAATGGGCGAGAAACAATACGTCAAACTGGCTAAATGCACTCACTTTCCCTTCGTCTCCTTTATCAGCAACCGGGGGCGGCTTCCTGTGCCATGCTCATTTTCAGCTTCAACGTACATCTGCCCCTTCGCTTGCCGCTTCTGCGGTCATCCGGCGAAGTCTTGCCGCCAGTGCCGCGATAATCGTTGTAATGACCGTCTCGTCTTCCAGGCAAAAATCGTAAAACAGCTCATCACTGATTTTCACCAGTCTCGCATCCTCCAGCGCTGTTACGGTTGCCGAGCGCGGGGAACGCTCCAACAGAGCCATCTCGCCGAAAACATCCCCCTGGTGCAGCTCGGCAATCGCTCGTCCTTCGCGCTCCACACGAACGCTGCCCGCGATAATGCCGTACATGGCATCCCCCGTCTCACCGTAATGGACGATCGTTTCACCTGCGCGATACCTCACTTCTGCGGTTCCTTCGGCCAAAGCTGCCAATTGGCTATGGGACAAGGAGGCAAACATATCTACCTTGAACAAAACCATGAGCTTTTCTGTCAATGATGGGGCAGCTCTCTCCGCTTCATCCGGAATCGTCCGGCTGGCTTGATCGGGTAATTCGGGAACATCCCTGCTCTGCAAATTCCGCCCCCCGCCCGTCTCATTCATCGCCCTGATGCGCCTGCTCAGCACACTCGCTACGCGCAGGGCAAACTCCATGTTGCCGTGCAGCAAATCCGCAAATTCTTCCTCGTCAATCATGCCAATGGTGACCGGAGAAGCGGCGATTACACTGGCAGAGCGTTCCTCCCTGTCAAACAGGGACATCTCGCCAAAAAGTTCGCCTTCCTGCAAATGCTGCAGGACGCGGTGATCTTTGACGACATCGACCTCGCCCCGAAGCAGCAAGTACATCGCCTGCCCCATTTCGCCCTGGCGAATGATCGCCGTGCCGTTTTCCACATCGCGATGAGACATGCGCGCAGCCAGCTTTGCCAATATGCCGCCTGGCAAATCGGAGAATGAGCCTGTTCGTTTGAGGAAGCCCACGATGGTCAGCCGTTTGTGCTCCTCCTCGGTCAAGTCTCTTTCGCTCTGCCAGACGAAGGATCGATCCGCATGGGACAAATAAGTCAGGCAAGTCTGCAACCAAGCATCTCCTTTTGCAAAAAGAGACTGCCATACATGCGCATCTGCCTTTTTGAGCATCGACTGCTTGTCGTACTTCGCGAGAACAACAGGCAATATTAGCGCACGCAGTTGATTGGACAGCCATTGATCCAGCGCTTCCAGTGCATTTGCCTTTTGCCGCTCGTCGCCGCTTTCCAGATTGAACCGGATCATTTCCATCGATCTTCTCTCGTAATGCAGCGCCAGCAAGGCAAACATATTTTTCATGCTCACTTCTATTTCGTATTGCAAAGCATCCATAACCAATGCCGTGTCTGGATGCGGACTCAGCTCCTGCAAGGCGCGCAGTCCATTGTGGGCATGCCGCACTTCCAATTCAAGCAACCCCGCAAGCCGCTGACTGTCCTGCGGCTCCTCCGTCTTCAGCTTGACCAGCACATCTGCGATCTCGCTTCGGATGCTCGTCGGTGCCTTTTCATACGCTTGCAGTAAAAATGGGTACGTCTTTGCATCAGCCTGCTGTCCTACGATTCGCGCAGTGAAATGGGAGATTGTCTCGTCGGCTTCCGGTCGGTCCCATTCGGCTTGAAGCTGCATAAGCAACGTCTCCACCGGAAACCCGGACAAAGCGGCGAGCGCCTCTTTTTTCAATCCGGAGTTCGCAAGCTGCTGGAAAAGATCCGGGAGCAAGCGCTCATCGGCCAGTTTACCCGCTGTTGCCAGTGCAAGGCGCCGCACAGATGGGCTGACATCGTGCAGCAAGCTCTGGAGCGAAGCGTACAGCTGTTCATCCGGGCCAAAATACTTGAGCAGTCCATAAATGGCGGCAAACTGAATCTCCATGGCAGGGTCGTGCAAACAATCCAGCAACACTCTTTTTTCACTTTGATCGGCATATGCCGCAAATGTTTGAATAGCTTGCGCGCGCAGTTGGCGATTCTCCGCGTGGAGCAAAGGGAACACATACGGTTTCCAGGAAGGTACTCTCTCTTGCTCGATATACTGCAACACTTCGATTTGCAGCACGGGCGGAGCTTCCCGCAAAAGCGCTTCCAGATGCCGTGTCAGCGAAATCCCCGGAAGCCGCGCCAACAGTCGGAATGCTTGCAGCCGCTCCATGTCAGACGTCTCTTTGCTGCGATCCTCCATCACCTTGATGAGATACGGAGCCTGCAACACGGACAAGTCAAGCTCCGCCGCTTCCTGTCTGGTGCGCAAAGTAGCGAGCAGCATGTGCACGTATTCTTTTTTCACGGGAAAAATGGCGATGACAGCGACAGCAAGCATGGGCACCGTGATGAAGCTGAAACTGGTCAAGCTGATGCGGTCTGCCAAAACGATGAGCAAGATGGCTGCCACACCGCTCATCCCGTAGTCGATCACGCCGTTGACCAGTCCTTTTGCTCTGCCCCGCAAATGAGCCGGAATCGGAAAGTACATCAGCTCGCTGACCGATTGGTGAATCGTCTCGGCAAAAGCCCTGTAGCTGCCTTTCATGACAACAGCGACGGCGAGAACGGGCGCAAACCAGAAGGCAACTGAGCTTGTCAGCATGCAAAGCGGCATGACAAGAAAAGACGGGACAATTCCATAACGGGTAAGCAGACGAGTCGAGATAAAAATCTGAAAGATGAAAGAGATGATGCCAGCTACACTGTAAAATTGGCCGAGAAACCGGGCCAGCTCTTCTTCTGTCAAGCTTTGCGCCAGCGTCATTTTAAACTGATAATCGCTAAGGGTAATGGCGACGGATATCGTCCCGATGATGACAGCAATGTATTTGAGAATGGGGATTTGTTTGAACAAATTTCCTTGAGGGTGGTCTGGTGCTTGCTCGTTTCCAGGAGAGCTATCAGGAGGAGTGAGCTTTTCATGCGTATCATATGCCGCAGAAAGTCGTCTGACAAACCACAAACCGGACAAGACAAGGGCTGCGAAGACGTAAACCAGTTGTTCGGTGCCGATCAGGGGAGCCATGGTACTGGTCACGAAGCCACCGACAATCGCACCGCCGACACCACCAGCTGCCACGGTGCCGATGTGGAGCTTTGCTTGCCTCGCATCAAGTACGGATGCCATAAACGTAAAAAATGCCATCGTAACCAACACACTGTTCGCTTCATACCCCACGAACATCACCGGATAAATCCACGCGGCTCCTGTTTTCAACGCCAGTCCCGTCAAAACACTGAACAGACCGACATACAAAATCGATTGATTCAGCAAGCGATGCGCCGGCATTCGTTCGGAAAGCTTCTGGAAAAGGATACCCGCGATCACAACCGCTATCGTAATATACAAATACATGTAGCTAAGCTGCTTCGTGTCGTAGTGACTCAAAAACAGCGTGTCTGCCGTAGTTGTCCCGATGACAGTCGCCATCATGATGAGCGTGTAAAAAAGCGTCAGCAGCAAAACTTGCCGGAAAAGCGGCCCTTCGATCTTCGTTTGTCCATGCGTGAACAAACGACTCACAACGTCTTTGATCAATGCAGTAACCTCACTTCATGGGATGCGACATGTTGGATGGGAAAACAGGCGGGATAGCTGGATGGGAAAATCGTGGTAATCGAATATTCTGCGCCTTTCCTCCTAATTCCTTTTTATCTGCGTCAAAATTTGCAAAAAGAACGCCAGATGGTCAGCGCTTCTGTGATCAGACCAATTTACCATGCGTACAAAATACGGTATTCTTAACCAATGACATAACCAAGGAGGCGCATTGGAGCAAATGAACTACTCCTTTTCCGTCTGTTCTTCTGAATTGGATTACGATGCCTATTTGGCATTTTTGTTGGAGAATTACGCGCATATTCGCCTGCCTTACCCTTTCCCCGTTACGCTGAGCTTCCTTGCCAGCCCTCTGCTCATGGGGGAAGCTGCTTTTCTCATTTGCAACGAGGACAATCAGGTGATCGGGGCATTTTCGTACATTCGCGGAACAGGTGAACGCCAGTACGAAGATCGGCATATTGTCCAAATCCAAGTTGCCTGCATCGCAGAAGAGCACCGCTGCACTCGTTTGTTTCTGTACGCCTTACAGTATTTCACGCAGTATCTTGCCCATGGCGAGGAACAGGTACAGGAGTTCCGATTTTTTGCCCCTTCCGACGACTCTTTGCGCAGGCTGTTCAGCAAAATATCCTCGCTCACTGCCAGCCTGGAAACGGACTCTGGTCCGCTCGATGAGTATCGGGCTTCTTTTTCCGAGTGGCAAAGCTATGCTTCCCAATTCCGTCAAACGGCGCTTTTCAACTCATAGAAGGAGACGTTACCATGCTGGCTGTTCTCAAAAACTTACTGGGCTACATACGTCCCCACAAGTTGTTGGCCACTTTGTTTTTCCTCACGCTCGCTCTTGACCTCGCTTTCATATCTTTTGCTCCCCTCAGTTTCAAAATCATTATCGACAAAGCGATTGAGCCAAAAGATATGAGCTTTTTCAGCTTGATCATGCTCGTGCTCGGCATCACGGGTGTCATCTGCCTTGCCGCAGGAGTAGTCAGTGACTACGCCCTCGCCAAACTGAATGCCCGTGTGCAAAATGATTTGCGAAAAAAGCTGTTCGCTCACATGCAGCATCTGCCGATCGGCTTCTATCAAAAGTCCCGCTCCGGTGATTTGGTTTCGCATTTTTCCGTGGATCTCCCCGCCATCGAAGGAGCTATAGGCGTCCTGTTCACGACAGGGTTGCAGTCTCTCGCGGTTGTCATCATCAGCACGATTGTCCTGTTTTATCTCGAATGGACGCTTGCCTTGTGCATTTTGGCAGGAGCAATCGTGATTTTTCTCGGACCGTATTTGCTTGGCAAGCGCGCCCAAGCGATCAACTCCGCTTACAAAGAGCTTCTGGCCGCACTGACCAGCGACGTGCAGGAAAACATGGAGGCGCAAAAAGTCATCAAAGGCTTCAACCTACAACAAGCCATGATCGCCAAGTTCAACACGAGGCTCCAGTCGCTATTGCTCAGCAGCTACCGCAAAAATATGATGAACGCGCAATTGGAACGGCTCCCGATGGTCAGTCTGTTGCTGATCAACTTCACGATTATTGGCTTCGGCTCCTATCTCGCCCTCAAAGGCCATATTACAATCGGTTCGCTCGTCGCTTTCTTCACCATGTATACATCGATGGGCAACGCTGTGTTTAACCTGACTTTTACACTCCCGATCATTACGGATGCGCAAGTCAGCATGGAGCGCATCCAAAAAGTGTTTTCGGAGCAGCGCGAAGCTTTCGACAACCCGCACGCTCCGCCGCTCCCAAGTCTTGTGCCGGACGTGACTGTAGATGGTGTTACGTTTGGCTACCAGTCCGACCATCCGGTGATCCGCGATGTGACCCTGCACATCCCCGCAGGGACGAAAGCTGCCTTTGTCGGTGCCAGCGGTTCAGGGAAAAGCACGATGCTCCAGCTTTTGCTCGGCTTTTACGAGCCTGATTCCGGAGCGATCCGGCTAAACGGCCAAAACTTGCAATCGTTAAACCGCGGCTCATACCGTGAACAGCTCGGCATTGTTTTGCAGGATCATTTTTTGTTTCACGGGTCGCTGCTTGAAAATATTCGGCTCGGCAAACCGGATGCAACGCAGCAGGAAATCGTCGAAGCCGCCAAACAGGCGGAAATTCATGATTTCATCATGACGCTGCCCGATCAGTACGACACGATGGTGTTGGACGAAGGCAGCAATTTTTCAGGCGGTCAACGGCAACGCTTGGCGATTGCCCGCGCGATTTTGCGCAATCCGCGACTGCTTTTGCTCGATGAAGCGACTTCTGCCCTCGATCCGATAGCGGAAGCGGCGATTAACCGGACATTTGAACGGCTGGCCCGCGATCGGACAGTCATTACCGTCACACACCGCCTCGCTTCCATCACGGGAGTCGATCAAATTTTTGTGTTTGAACAAGGCAGGCTCGTCGACGCTGGCAGCCACATGCAGCTTCTGGCAAAAGACGGGTACTACAAAGAGCTGTGGGACAAGCAAAGCGGCTTGTCCATCTCGGATAGCGGCCAGGAAGCAACCATCGATCCGGCGCGCTTGTCCATGCTCCCGTTTTTCCGCGGTGTCGGTTCCGACGTACTGGCTGATATTTCCCATCTGTTCAATACAGAGACGTTCGCAGCCGGACAGCCGATCATCACGGAAGGCGAGACAGGTGAAAAGTTCTACCTGATCGCCCGGGGGCGTGTCGAAGTCAGCAAACAGTCTGGCGAGGCCAAGTCAGGCCGCATCCGGCTTGCCGTTCTGGAAGATGGCGACCATTTTGGCGAAATCGCTCTCCTGGAGGATGTTCCCCGGACAGCAACCGTGACGGCCCTTGCGCCTTGCGTATGTTTGACGCTGCAACGCAAAGTATTGCTCTACATCCTGACCAAACATCCTGAGATTGATGCCCATGTCAGACAAATCATACTGGAACGAAAAAAATAGCAGGAGGGGAACGGGATGCTCGTCCAATTTAGAAGCTGTAACAGCGATCTTGACTACGCCAGGTTTACGCTCTTTTTTCTGCAAAACCGTCATGCATTCAGCCCGTCCTTTTCGCTCGCCGACTCTCTCATTCATCTCCTTGGTTTTCTTTCCGACTCGCAAGTCATTTTGATCGAGGAGGGGTCGACCAAAGTGATTGGCTGGGGGCATTATCAATTCATGAATGCGGAGCGGGAAGCAGCTCCAGACGGGGAGACTGCTTTCATCCACTCTGTCTTCGTCTCCCTGGACTATCGAAGCAGCAGAGTGTTTTTGCGGGGGTTTCGCTATCTCGCAGAGCAGATTCAAGCCGTCAATCATCAAGCGCGATATGTTGAGTTTTGTGCGCGTTGTGAAGATGACTACCTGAATCGGCTTTATTCCAAATTCGCGCAGGTTGTCGGTGAGCAAGAGGGGCATTTTGGTCAGGAAAACATCTACAGAGTGGAGCTATCCCGACTTGTCGCCTATTTGGGCATGACCAAACAGCCAATTGACGGTAAAGAAACTTAAATGCTATCCTATAGAAGATATTCCCATACCATAGGAAAGGAGGACTACGTGATGGTTATGGTCCCAACTTTTAAAAGTAAAGGTGGCAAAAAGCCTTTCTCTGCCTCTGTTCAAAACTTCTCTACTCTTCTGATGAAAAATGAGCAGTTGCGCGTTGCTGCTTCTTCCGCGAAGTAACGCCAAAAAGCTGAACAAGCTATGTTTGTCGTAGCTGTTCTGACTTTCCTAAACCGTTCCAATTGAAAAAAGTGGTTGGCAACGGGAAACCTTGCTCAATCACTTTTTTCGTTTGCCCTCGTAAACACAAACAATTTCCCATCCGCATTCAATACTTGCGTCCCTTGTGTCCACTCGACCAAATGCTCCGCCCAATGCACATGCCCGCAGCAAACCAGCGTAGGAGCGTGCTGTTGCAGCTTCGTTCTGATTTCCGCCACTCCCGGAAGCCCCAGAGCAGGCTCGTCTGGCCCCTGGTGCAACAGCAACACATCCGGCTCCTTTCGCAGCAGCGCCGCAAGCGATTGCAAAAATGACGGCAAATCCCGGCGATTCGCTTTGTCCGAACGGCCAATAATTCCTCCCAAACCCGCGATGCGAAGCTGATTCGCCAGTACGATTTCCGGTTCAGAAATGAGCGTGACCCGCTCCATATTGCGCAGCTTCCCGATAGAATCAGCTTCAAACAAATCGTGATTGCCCGCCACACCGACTACATGCCCGAACTCTTGGCGAAAAGCAGTCCACACGGAGAGTGGATCGCCGCTGCTTCCCCTTTTTAGCGGATCGGCGTACAAATCGCCGCACAGCAATACTAGCGTGCGCTCCGGACGTACCGACGGCTTCTCGACTTGCAGCAACAGCGAAACAAAGGCTGGCAGCACTTCTCCCAGCAACACTTGCTCATGCTCGTCAGATTCCGTCACCCCCTGCAAATCAGATGTCACGATAACGGCATCGCACCAATCTGGCATCTCAGCCATTTCCCCCAAATAAATCGGCAGCCAGCTTTGGATGACTCCTTTGTCGCCCGCTCCCGCTGTCAGGTAGGGGAATTGCTCGATCGGTTCCTGCGCCATTTTTGTAATTCGCATGCCCCTGCTCCTTCCCGAAGGCTGATCACGACCGCAGCTGTTCTCTTGCTTCCATCAGCGCAAAACCGAGCAAATTTTCACCGCGCCAATGCTCAGGACGCTCTGCATGTGGATGATCCGCCCCCAGACCAATTCCCCAAATTCGATCGTACGGACTTGCTTCAACCAGAACCCGGTCTTGCGTATTCAACAAAAACTGTTTCAAATCGGGATGTTGCGCGAATTTGAGCAGGTTCGCCTGGCGGACGATCTCGCTTTTGTGCGCATCCCAAATTTTTTCATCAAAGGAGCGAACCTTTCGTCCCAATGTTTTCGCTTGCTTCGGATGCTGTGCGCGGAGAATTTCCTCACGTACTGCATGATCGCCAAACAGCTCCGCCTTTTTTGCCATCATGTAGTGCTCTGCCGTCAAGTAGCGGACGCCATCCTCCTCGAAAGCAGCCGGATACCACTGGCTGAAGCACGCTTTATCGACAACGCCCTGCTGCTTTGGTGTGTGGCCCCAGAACAGCAAGTATTTGAATCTTGTTTTTTTCGCTTCCTGAATCAAAGTCTGAACATCCGCTATACGCACCATTGCGTGCTCACCCCTTTTGGTCAAAATAATTACAAGCAATCCCACGTATAAAAAACTTGGGAAAAATCCAAGCGAAGCAAATCTTGCTTGCGAATGAAAAAGTTCGCTACCCCGCTGTCGCCCCAAGAGACGTAGTAACTCTTGTGATCGCCTTCCATATCCAGCTGAAAGAGCAGCTCCATTTCTTCTTCTCTGACATCGTCCTGCGAAAAGTAAGGGTAGCCTCCGATCCGCGACCCGCTTGCATCTGTCAAATCCCAGTATTTCGAATAGGCCACTTCATCCTGATCGGTAGGGAGCTGGTACTGATCTGCCCTGTGATTTTTGTAAGGAATCAGCTGTTTTTCCAGCTTGCCCGTCAGCTTGTACGGGCCGCCCAAAACGGGACTGTACAAGTCGGGGTCTTCGGGCTGATATGGATCGATCTGCTCCGAGTCGATCACGTCAGGAAAATGCCAGACGTGAAAAGCCTGGTCGAGCAAGCCGAAAGTATCGTCCTGTTTTACAAAAAAGCTGGTAAGTCCACTCGTCGGATACCCTTCCAGCGGTGGCATCTGTGCCCAATTGATTTGCGCGATGAACAAATAATCTCTTCCCTCTTCGTCCTGCGGGATCGCGAGCTGCGGAGGCAGCCACGGCGTTCCTCCCACTTTGCTGTCGGTTATCGTCGCAGGCTCTTTGGAGAGCGTTAACTTGACAGATGGCTTCGCTGTTTGCTCGATATATTGCATAAATTCTGGCGTCCATTGCTTGTTGGCATCAAGAAATTGCATCGACACTCACCTCATCACTTCTGATGAAATCGCTGAAATCATCCTATTATTGGAAATGCATACGTGTATTTTAGCGAATCATAGTGCCTCCCGCAAACAAGAATGAAAAAACCAGCTCCCCCACGGAAGCTGGCCTGGCAATCTCTATACTTTTTTCACAAACTCGGATTTCAGCTTCATCGCGCCGAAGCCGTCGATTTTGCAGTCAATATCGTGGTCGCCGTCAACGAGGCGAATGTTTTTTACTTTCGTCCCGATTTTCACTACCAGGGAAGTGCCTTTTACCTTCAAATCTTTGATGACTGTTACGGTATCGCCGTCTTGCAAGACGTTTCCGTTTGCATCCTTGATGACTTTTTCTCCGCTATCCTCGGCATCCCCTTGCAGTGACCACTCGTGGCTGCACTCCGGGCAGATGAGCATGCTTCCGTCTTCGTACGTGTACTCGGAATTACATTTTGGGCAATTTGGCAATTTACTCATGCATTTCATACCTCCATCCAATTACGGCTCATTTTAACATAGGATGAGCTTTCCTGCATGGTGGAGGCATAATTGCTCCCTGACCCATTAGCCATGAATGGCGTGCCCGAGCGCACCGCGTACGGCTTCTGTCAAAATCTCTGATAGTGTCGGATGCGGCGCGATAAAGTTTTCCATCGCGTCGGCGGTCATTTCGGCATGCATCATGAGCGCGGCCTGGCCGATCAGTTCCGTTGCCCGCGCCCCAACCAGCGTAATTCCTACGATCTCGTGATACGTCGGCTCCACCAGCACTTTTACTTTTCCCGCTGTCTCTTGCAAAATCATCGCTTTGCCGTTCGCTGAAAAAGGAAACTCGCCCACGAGCAGCCCAGCGTATTTCTCCCTGGCCTGACGCTCGGTCAATCCGACGGAAGCGACCTCTGGCGACGTATAGATGCAGCGCGGCACCGCGCGCAGGTTAAGCATGGCTTCTTCCCCGCATGCGTTGCGGGCAGCGACTTCGCCTTCATGAAAGGCCACGTGGGCAAGCTGGATGCCACCGCAAGCGTCACCCGCCGCGAAAATATGCGGCTGGCTTGTCTGCATTTGCTCGTTTACCTCTATCCCACGCGCTGTAGCTTTGACTCCTGCCCGCTCAAGCAGCAATCCGTCCAAACGCGGCTTCCTTCCGATCGCAACCAGCACAGCATCGGCCTTTATTTCCGCCGTTCCTTCGGGTGTGCGGATGCGCGCCGTCCGCGTCGTGCGATCGAGCGCCTCGACACTGCTGGAAAGATGAATCTGCACTCCTTGCTGTTTCAGGCTTCGTTCCAGAAACGCCGCAATGTCCGGGTCTTCTCCCGGCAACAGCTGCTCAGCCATCTCCGCTATGACCACCTGGCTCCCCAGCCTGCTGTATACGGAAGCGAACTCGCAGCCGATCACTCCCCCGCCTACGATTACGAGCACAGGCGGAGGTGTCTCCAGCGACAGGAAATGGCTGCTGTGCATAATCCATTCGCCATCGAATGGGGCAAAAGGCAGGGCGATCGGCTCCGCCCCTGTCGTTACGATGAACTTCTCTGCTTCGATTTTGCTCGTGCCGTTGGCTGTCTCCACCAGGAGCGCACGCTCATTTTCAAAGGCTGCGCTGCCACGTATCACTTGTACCTGATTGCGCTTCATCAAATAGTGCACGCCGCCGGTCAGCTTTTGCACGATGCTTTGTTTGTAGGCGTTGATTTTTGCCCAATTGACCTGCACGTGGTCAGCAGCTTTTTCGATGCCAAAGCGCTCGGCATGAAGCACGTGCTGATACGTGTCCGCACACTCCAGCAGCGCTTTTGTCGGCATGCAGCCTTCGTTCAGGCAAGTGCCGCCGAGTTCCTTTTTCTCGATTAACACAACCTGTTTCCCGGAACGCGCCGCTGTGATGGCAGCTACGTAACCCGCAGGGCCTCCGCCGATGATCGCGATATCGTACATGCTCTTCCCTCCTAGATCAGCAGACTGTGCGGCGCTTCCAGATAAGACCGGACTGTCGCCAGGAACGCCGCTGCCGGAGCGCCGTCGAGTACGCGATGATCAAAAGTCAGCGAGAGTGGCAAAAGGCTTCGCCGCTGCAGCTCGTCACCGACGAACACGGGGGTGTCTTTTGCCGCGCCAATGCCCAATATTCCGGTTTCCGGCGGGTTCAACACAGGGGTAAACGTGTCTACGCCGTAGCTGCCGAGATTGGTAATCGTAAAAGTCGAGCCTTTCATTTCTTCCGGTGCGAGCTGATTTTGCTTGGCACGCGCACTCACTGATTTCAGCTGGCGCGACAGCTCCACGAGCGTCATTTTTCCGGCGTGGCGGACGACCGGGACGACCAGACCTTTGTCGAGGGCTACCGCCACACCCAAATGAATGTCGTCATACAGCTCGATCCGGTCGTCCAGAAGCGCGCTGTTCATTTGCTTGTGCTTGGCAAGCGCCAAGACTACTGCTCGGGCAATCCAGTCCGTGACAGACGGCTTGAGCTGATAGCGGCTCTCGATTTCCGGCGAGAGCTTCTCTTTTAGCTGCAAAAGCTCTGTAATATCCGCCTGCATCGTGATGGTCAGCTGGGCGCTCTGCTGGAGGCTCTGATACATTCGCTCGGCAATCACCTTGCGCATGCCAGCGACAGGGATGCGTTCCGGCTGGCTTTCCGCTGCGCGGTCGGCTGCCCGTTCGCTTGTTTCTACTGCGATAGCTACGGGAGCTGCCTGGGCTGCCGTTGGCGGTGCTGCGGTTTCCTGCGCAGCCTTGATCGCGCGCTCTACATCTTCCTTGGTGATTCTTCCTTGCGGCCCTGTCCCGGCAATCGTGGTGAAGTCAAACCCTGCTTCCTCGGCGATTTTGCGAGCTACAGGAGAAATTTTCACGCCATCGCGCGGGCGTTCCAGAACAGCTGTCGCGGCTATGGATGCACCTGCACTCGTACCTGTCGCAGCGCTCTGTCCGTCAGCGGTCGCCAGCGTTGCAGCCGATTCGGCTTTGGCGTGCGCCTCGGCAACGACCGCAGGAGTGGCTGCCAATTCGCCAGGCTGCCCGATTACCCCCAGCACGGTGCCATAAGGAACGACGCCACCCGCGGGAACTTCAATTTTCAGCAGTACGCCATCTGCTGCAGCCTCTACTTCCATTTCAATTTTTTCCGAGCTGATATCGACGATGCCCTCTCCTTTTTTGACCGCCTCGCCCTCCCGTTTTTTCCAGGCGATCACCGTTCCTTCCACCATCGCCATTCCCAGCTTGGGCATGATGATATTTTCTGCCATCCCGCTCTCTCCTCTCCTATTTTGTCTGTCCCTTTTCAGCGCGAAAAGCACCCGGCATTAGCTGCTGCCGACGCCGAGTGCTCCCAGTCGATCAGGAAACGACCGTGATCGATTCGTCTCCGATCATTTCCGACACGACCTGAATGACCTTTTGCGGCGATGGGAGATACAAATCTTCCAACACCGGAGAAAACGGAACAGGTGTATGCGGCGCAGTAATCCGCTTGATTGGTGCATCCAGCGTATCAAAGCCTTTGTCGGCGACTAACGCGGCGATATCGGTTGCGATGCTGCACCGCGGATTCGCTTCGTCGATCACAATCAGGCGATTCGTTTTGGCGACAGAGGCGAGAATCGTATCCTCATCGAGAGGTGACAGCGTGCGCGGATCGACCACCTCGACCTCGATCCCTTTTTTCGCCAATTGCTCGGCTGCCGCAAGCGCCGTCTGAACTTGCTTGCCAATGGCGACAATCGTCAGGTCGCTGCCCACACGCTTGATATCCGCAACACCGAGCGGAATGGTGTAATATTCTTCCGGAACTTCTCCTGTCGTGTTGTACAACGTCTTGTCCTCGAAGAAAATGACGGGATCGTTGTCCTCGATGGCGGCAAGCAGCAAGCCTTTTGCCTCATAAGGTGTGGACGGCACAACCACCTTGATGCCGGGGATGTGCGTGAACATGGCGTAAAGGCTCTGCGAGTGCTGTGCTGCCGCACGGAAGCCTGCTCCGTGCATCGTGCGGATCGTAATCGGCACCTGTGCCTTGCCGCCAAACATGTAGCGGAATTTCGCCCCCTGGTTCATCACCATGTCGAGACAGCTGCCGATAAAATCGTTGAACATCAGCTCGGCAATCGGCCTCATGCCTGTTGCCGCCGCTGCCATCGCAGCGCCGATGTAGCCAGCTTCGGTAATCGGCGTATCCAGAACGCGCTCGCGGCCAAATTCCTGCACAAGCCCTTTGGTCACGCCAAGTACGCCGCCCCACGCCTCATCGTCCTGCAAATGGTCGACTTGCGCCCCGCCAGCCACATCCTCGCCCAGCAAAATCACGTTTTCATCGGCTCTCATCGCCAGTTTCATCGCTTCATTAACCGCTGCGGAAAAGCTGATTTTTCTCGTCATGTCCTCCATCCCCCTCTCTTAGTACGACACGTAGACGTCAGTCAGCAGTTCGCTTGCACTCGGATACGGACTTTCCTCGGCGAAGCGGATCGCTTCCTGGATCGCACTGTCTACGGCTTGCTCGATTTCTGTCAGCTCTGTGTCAGACATGGTTTGCGATGTCGTCAAATGATTGCGGAAAGAAGTGATCGCATCCTTTTCATTGAGATGCTCCTGCTTGTCGAGCTCTTTTTTGTACTTCTGCGCATCCCCTTCAAAATGGCCGTAGTTGCGGTAGGTCACACATTCGATCAAAGTCGGCCCCTCGCCCCGCCGCGCACGGGCAACCGCTTCTTCGGCCGCCTGGTAAACAGCCAGCACATCTTTTCCGTCCACGCGCACTCCCGGCATATTGTAACCGCTTGCACGATCAGCGATATGTGTGCAGCTGGAGGCGTATGTAAACGGCGTCGCCTCTCCGTAGCCATTGTTTTCCGCTACAAATACGACAGGCAGCTTCCAGATTGCCGCCAAATTCAAGCCTTCGTGGAAGGTGCCCTGGTTGTTGGCTCCGTCTCCGAAGAAACAAACGCTGACCGCATTGGTCTTTTTCAGCTTGGCGGTCAAGGCAGAGCCGCATGCCAGCGGGAAACCGCCTCCGACGATCCCGTTCGCGCCCAGCATGCCTTTGTCCAGGTCAGCGATGTGCATGGAGCCTCCCTTTCCTTTGCACAAGCCAGTCGCTTTTCCGTATATCTCTGCCATCATTCCATTCAAGTCGCATTCTTTGGCAATGCAGTGGCCGTGGCCGCGATGTGTGCTGGTGATGCTGTCCTGCTGGTTCAGATGGACGCCAAGCCCCACCGCAATCGCTTCCTCCCCTGCATACAAGTGGACAAACCCCGGCAGCTTGCCTTGTCCGAACAATACGTGAACAGCGTCCTCGAACTTGCGAATCTCCAGCATTTTGCGGTACATCCATTTCGCCTGTTCACGGGACAGCACCTGTTCTTCCGCCTGGATTACTTTCATCAGATACGCCTCCTCCATCGTGACTTGTTTGGAACGACCCGGTCGATCGCTCTTGCCCTTTTCTTATGTGCAATCTCTGTGCCAGCCTCAATCTGCGCGTGTTTGCGGCTTTTTCTGCTTGGACTGTCGGCACCAGGTAGTACAAAGTGAGACATCGTCCCGTTTTGTCTCATTTTTTCTCACAGCAGCTTGTGGAGCGAAGGCTCACTTGAGATCGGTTTCCCGACTGTACAGATACGATCCAGCCGTCATGACCGTGTGATTGCACGCGAAAAGGTACATCCGCGTTCATGAGCTTTCATACGTTTTTCATGAAAAAGCCGAACCGATTTTCACGCACAAAAAAAGCCGGTTCTTTTTAAGAACCGACCAGTTGACGATGCCTGCCTTTTAACAAATCGAGCGCCTGCTTCGCCTCGTGCGCAAGCGAGTCTGGACAAGCATCCAGCACCGCAACAGATGACTCCGCGTGTGCGTGCAGCAGTTCCTGCAAGCGCAGGACAAACCCTTCCACTCCCCCGGACACTCCCAGCTCGGACAAGCTTGCCATCCGCCCCGGCTGTACTTGCGGAAACTGCTCGCCGGGAGCGCCCATAGCTGCCTTTTCGTAAAAAGACTGGATGATCTCTTCGTACGTGCGCCCGCAGCCTTCGACATTGATGAACGCCTGGACCGCAACCGCCCGAGTCAAACGCCGCTGAGCGATCCCGCAAAATTTATATCCAGCAATGGCGAGATCGTAAGTGCCCGGACAATAAGCCCCTTCTACTTCACCGCTGCTCATTTTCGCTCCGTCGTCGCCCAACGTCGCACGAATCAACTCCACCATCCGCAGAAAAAACGGCTCGGGATTCAAGTCAGAAGCGGCAACAGGCATCACCAGCGACAAGTTGATCACTCCCGGCGCCAGCGGAACGGCAGCCCCGCCTGATGGACGGACAGCGGTCTGATACCCCGCTGCCTCCAACTGTCGCACAGCTTCAGCCGCATGCGGCAGCTTGGCATCACGCGCGCCCAAAACAATCGCTTTTTCATGCCGCCACAAGTGAATGACAGGAGCAGTCGTCGGCTCCTGTGAACATAGCCGGGCATACGCCTCGTCAACGCTAAAAGGGATCAACACCTCCCCGCGATACGGCCGGGAGACCGTAGCAAGCAGTTGAACAGGCGTTTGCTCCCACCAATAAAATGGCATGCGTGATCCCCCTCTCGTGCTCTTTCGTCAGAGCCGATACTTTTTCAGCTTGCGGTAAAAAGTGCTGCGCGGAATACCTAGCAGCTCAGCCGCTATAGAAGCGCTGCCGCCGCTTTTTTCCAGAGCTTGCACGATCGTCTGCCGCTCCAGTTGTTCGCGGTAACAGAGCGAGTCGGCTTCGTAAAAAGACGGCTGCTGAATCGACTGTCTGGCCTGCGGACGCAGCTCATAATCAGCTCCTGCCTGCATCACATCGCAAAGTAACCGCTTCCAATCCTCTCGGGGAAGGACTCGCAGACGTTCAACAACGTTGTACAGCTCGCGTATATTGCCCGGCCAGTCATACGCCATCAACTCATCCAGCAACGCTTTTGGCAAATCAAGCTGATAGCCGTTTTTGTGACAGTAGTGGCGAATCAGCAGCGGAATATCTTCTTTCCGCGCCCGCAGCGGCGGCAGCGCTACAGGGAGGACGTGCAGCCGATAGTACAAGTCCTCGCGAAAGCTGCCCTCACTCACCTGTTGCCGCAAATTGCGATGTGTAGCGGCGATGACGCGAATATTCAGTGCATGCTCTTCCGTACTGCCGATCGGCGTGACTTTTCGCTCTTGCAGGACGCGCAGCAAAGCGACCTGCATGGCAGCGGGAATCTCCCCGATCTCATCCAAAAACAACGTGCCGCCGTTCGCTTGCGCCAGCTTTCCTGTATATCCGCGGCGGCGCGCTCCGGTAAATGCCCCCTCCACATACCCGAACAGCTCGCTTTCCATCAGCTCGCGAGGTATAGCGCCACAGTTGACTGCCACAAACGGCCCTTCCCGGCGCGGACTGTTGTCGTGTATCGCTTGTGCGACCAACTCTTTTCCCGTGCCGCTTTCGCCATAGATCACCACGTTCCCGTCCGTTGGCGCGATCCGCTCCAGCTCCCGCAGGACGTTGCAAAAGGCTGCGCTCGTTCCCGGCTCGCCTTGGAAGCGGAATGAGGAGGAACGGTTCACAAACATCCGCGCAAGTCCCGCATCGCTTGTCGCCAGCTCGATCACCCAGCCAATCAAGCCCGGATGACGTTCGGAAAACAACGGCGCTTGCCGCGCTTCGAAAAAACCGTACTCCGCAACCTCATGTCTTCTCAGATTGGTCCAGTTGGCGATTCGCTTGCGTATATCTGCGCTCGCATACACTACCCGGCCTTCCTGATTGCAAAAAATGATGGGCCGCTGTCCTTCGCCTGGCAATATCATGGCGCGTTGCAGCAATTCCAGTTCGTCCTGCTGCCGCTGCTTCATCCAAGCCTGCTCGATGGAGTAAGCAAGCGTCATGACAGTCGCCATCGTCTGCGGGTGACTGCGCTCGACAGGGCTTGATACGTCAATGATTCCGAGCAGCGAGCCGCTGTCGTCCCGGATGGGGGCCGCAAAGCAGCTCCAGCGATGCGAGGCAACCGAATAGTGCTCGGTTCCGTTGACCATGATCGCTTCTTTTGCCAAAAGCGCCGTGCCGATTGCGTTCGTGCCCACCTCATCCTCTGTCCAGCGTACCCCTTCGACAAAATTGATCGCATTGGCATCGTGAAGCGCCCGCTTTTCGCCACGCATGCTCAAGACGTAGCCCTCGGGGTCAATCACGAGCGCGATCATCCCCACGTCGTGGATAAAAGGCGACAGTCGGTCAATTTGCGGCAAGGCAAGCTCCAGCAGCAGGCGACTATTCTCCTGTTGTCTTTTCAGCGCATCCCCGGCGAGTACAACCTGCCCTGTGCCTGCATACGGGTTTACCCGGCTGCTTTTGCAGCGATGCCACGATTCTGTAATCCGTTTGTTGATTCGTGCTGAGTCAATTACACCTTCTTGAACAAAACGTTTCCACATCCGCAACGAAACGCTTTCCTCGAGCATGCATCAACCACCCTCCGCTCTACGAATCAAGCCTTTTCATCAAGAGTATCCCGAATGTTCAGAAGTTTCAAGGTCTGTCCTCTGATTTCGCACAAACGTCATAGTAGCAAAAGGAGAGGGAAGCAGCTCCCCCTCCTGTTTCGCGAAACAATTAATTGACCTTCACTTCGATCACGGTCGTGACCATTTTCCACGTCTTGCCGCCAGATGGCACTTCCACACTCAGTTGAACCTTGGCTGTGCCAGCCTTTTTGGCGATCAGGCTCTTGCCGTCTGCTGCCACTTCCACTGCCGCGTCATGGTTGTCAATCAGGCGAATGCGGGCTGGCGCCAACTGGTCTTCCGCCACGCGATAGTCGATGATCGCTTCGAGCGGCTTCACTTCACCTGCGGTCAATTCCAGCGAGCTTTGCGGCGCATCGACGCGAATTGGTGCTGTCAGCAAACGTTGTGCGTAGTCGGTAACAACCCCGCTCACACCTGTACGCAACGCTTCCTCAATCTGCGCATTTTCGTTTACGGTGTACACGCCGAGCGGCAATCCGCGATGCTTGGCGTAGCGCGCCAGCTCCGGTGTCAAAATCGCCTGGTCGAGGAAGTATTGGGCATTGAGCTGGATCGCATCTGTGACGAGCTTCTCCGCGTATTGATCCTTCTTCGTTTCCGGCTTGGAGCCGCTCAGCACATAGCCCAGCCCGACTTCGGGATTCAACGCGGCAAAACGGTTCAATACTTCCGAGCTGAAGCTGCAAAGAATGACGTCTTCCACCATGTCATGCGCTTCAATGGCTTCGATGATTTCTCTTTCGTAGCCGATGCTTTTTGCTTCCAGATCGAGTACGGCTTTGCCTTTTGCCGCTTCCAGCAGCTCGTCGAGTGTAGGGATGCGGGCATCTGTAATCTCAGGCTGGTACCAGTCCGGGTTTTCCGGGTCTTGCTTGTTGGCAACCAGTGCGCGAAGCTCTGCCAGCGTGTAGTCTTTTACTTTTCCCGTGCCGTTTGTCGTGCGCTCCAGATCAAAGTCGTGAATCAGGACAAGCTTGCCGTCCTTCGTCTTATGAATGTCCGTCTCCACGATATCTGCTCCCAGGTCAATGGCCTCCTGGAACGAATACATCGTGTTTTCCGGCTTTTTGGACGGAATGCCGCGGTGCGCGTAGACGATCGGCGGCTGTGTCAACGTCTCGGTCGGATAGGCTGCCAGAGCAGACAACACCGTTTCTGGCTGTGCAGAGATGATTCCGCGCACACCCATGCTGACCAGATCGTGATGCTGCACGGTTCCGGCTTTTTCGATTGCCCATACCGTAATTCCCCGCAGACGGAAATAGCGAGCCACTTCCGCATTCACACGGTCGTAAGGCAAAATCAGCACGTTCGATTTGCTGGCGCGTACGGTTTTTACCAACTGCTTTTGCTTGGCCAAATCAAGCTCGTCCACACCGTCCAGGATCGCGCCGCGGTATTCATCGTTTTTCTCCCGCATTGCACGGACAATCTCCGGGTTGCTCGATACGATGTGCACATCGGTCAAGGAACGCTCTGTCAAAAGCTGGTCAACAGCTGGCACCAACTCCTTCGATTCGATGGACAAAATCGGAATCGCTTTGTTCGCCAATTGATCGAGGGCATCGGCCAAAAGCGGTCTGTCTCCCGCCGACACAATCAGTTGTCCGTCAATATTTTTGCCTACGATCAAAAATACGGAGGAAACACCGGACGAAGCCAATGCCGAGACATCGCCGGATTGATAGCAGCCAATTACTGTCACTGGCGATACAACACCAGTCTCTGGCTCCTTCACGATCAGGACGTTGTCTTTCAAATCGGATTTCGGAATTTTGTCTACGAGAGCATCCGGGCCGAACAGAAGACCTCCCGGAGTCGGATTAGGCTGGTCGACAAAATCTTTGGAAGCGTCGTTCGTATCTTCACCTGTCAAGCGTTCCATCGTGTGACCGCCTGCCACTCCCGGGTGTGCCGTTACTTGCGGGAATTTGGCATCGCCGTATACCATGGCGTCAATGACGCGCGCTCTGGATCAGCCAAAATCACATGATCGCCGCTGTTAGCCAAATACAGGCTGCCAGTAGCCCACTTCGTCGGCAGCATTTGCGGTACATCGTCCATCGACTCGAAAATTTCAAAGTCCGGTTTCGTCTGGTGACGCTCTACGATGCCATCCGCGTAACGGGCGACAACGATTGGCTGGTACGGTTGAATGATTGTCCCCGGCGGGAACGCGTGCATTCCCTCGCTGCCGCCTTTTGTTTCTTCATCTCCAATCAAATAGCCGCTAATGTCGATAGCTTTATCCGATATGTTCGTAATCTCGACAAATTCGCCCGTGCTTTCATCAAACAGCGGATCATTCATAACCTCTGTGATGATCAAAGAGTCGCTCGGACCAAAGTCCGGTTCTTCCGGCTCCTTGTCGCTCCACGTTCCCGGACTTGGGAACAGCGAGTAAAAGTCGACCGAAGCATCTCCCGTTTGCTTGATTCGCTGCAAAGATTCGCCCAAGTTGTTCAACGGCTTGGCCGCCTTAACTTTTTTGCCGTTAAAAGTCGTGTCTTTGATGTATGGAACATAGTCGAGAACGTTGTACTTGTCGTCCATCAGCAGCACGTCATCGCCGCCGTTTGCCATGACAATCGTCCCTGTTGCCCAATCGGTCGGCAGTAAATTCGGCACATCCGGGTCGTCTTGCGGGTTGTACTGCTCGACAGGCGGAAGCTCAAAATCGGGAGTATAGCGGTATTTGGCCTTGTTGATCAGCGACGATTGGGCAATCGTGATGGATTGTCCGGGAGCAAGCTTCGTGCCTTGCGGAAAAGCGAACATTCCCTCGCCGCCGCCTCTTGTTTCCTCATCGCCGATCATGTAGCCGCTAATATCGACGGTTTTCGTTCCCAGATTGGAAATCTCCAGAAACTCGGTTCCATCGTCGGAGCCGTCTGCATCGTACAAAATTTCCGTAATTTTGATCGGCGAGTCTTGCATGATCTGCAAAGCTTCCACGCTCGGTACAGCAGGAATTTCCTCTGGAGCTGGCGCATCAGTTGGCACCTCGGCAGGAGCTTCTCCTGGTGTCGTCTCGGCATCACCTGCGGGCACTTCCCCTGGCGCTTCCGGAGTTGCTGGGTCGTTCTCTCCGGCGGTAGCGTCTTCGGCTGCTCCGGTTTCTGGCGCGTCTGTCCCAGTCTCTTCTGCCTTCGTGTCGCCTGCTGTGCTGCTTCCTGCTTCTGTCTCAGTGACCGCTGTCGCATTCTCGGCATGCACCGGGACATTGCTGAGCAGGACGGTCAACGCAAGTACAGATGCTGCCGCTGCCCTCTTTTGCGTTCCTGTTTTGCCTGTTTGCTTCGTCTGCTTTCTTTTCATGCTCCCTCTCCACTCCTTTTGATCATGGTAGTAGTGCGGTTTGCTTGCTTACACGAGCTGCAATCGCTCCAGCAGCACGCTTTTTCCTTGCTGAAGCTTGACCAGCTCTGTGCCCGGCGCATATTCCAAAATCAGCTGGCAATCCGGCGCGGTCTGCGCAAGTGTGGCAAAAACAGGCTCCCAGCTGATGCCGCCTTCTCCAATCGGCAAATGATCGTCTCCTGTTGCGTAGTTGTCATGCAAATGCACGGCAAGCAGTCGGTGCGAAATACTGCGAATGAGTGCCGGAATGTCCCAATCGTTCAAATAAGCGTGTCCGGTGTCGAGCAAGTACCCTGCGACGCTGTCCATTCCATCCAGAAAAGCCGCAAACTCCGCTTCGCTGAAAATCGACGCGCCTTTGTAACCTACATTTTCCACAGCCAGCTTCACGCCGAGCGGCGCGGCTATTTTGCACAGGCGATGAATCGCGTCAGCCGCTCGCATCTGGGCAATTTCCTTGTCAAAGACGGGCGAGAAGCAAAAGCCGGGGTGAATCACGACATGCTCTGCCCCGATGTTATGCGCGAACTGGATCGCTTTCGCGTACTCGGAAAAAGACGCTTCGCGAATCGCTTTGTTCTCGCTGGTCAAGCTGGTGTCCCATGCTGGCGGGTGCACCGTGTACCCTGCGTTGTACTGGGGCAACACTTTGCTCATGCGGGCGATCTGATCGTCCATGGCATCCCATTGCAGCCCGTCCATCAAAAGCTCGATTTTGTCTGCGCCGTGTTCCAGAAGCAACTCGATATTCGCCTCAATCGGCTGCGTCAAAAGCGCCAAGTCGGAGTAGCAAATTTCTTTTTTCATCCCCGTCACCTCATGCGTAAATGATTTTGTCTTCGCGTATTTCCAGTTGCACCTGATCTCCTTCGTGGATCAGCGTGTCGTTTCCGACGTCGATAACGAGCTTTTGCCCGCCGGACTCGGCAATGACGCGGTAATGATCGCCGAGAAAAATCACGTCCTGCACGCGTGCAGAAAAGCCTGCTTCTTGCGTGAGATATACGTCCTCCGGGCGAAGGAACACGTCGATGTCCGCGACTGCCCGGCTCTCCCCTTTGTACGGAAGCTGGTAAAATCCCAAATCGAGGACGTTGCCACGCTCCGCTGTCTTGACCTTTGCCCGCAAGCGGTTCACTTGCCCGACAAACTGGGCCACAAATGAAGATTTCGGCTTGAGGTAAATCTCTTTCGGCGTACCGCTCTGCTCGATGACCCCTTTGTTCATCACAACAATCCGGTCGGCAATCGCCATCGCTTCTGTCTGGTCATGCGTCACGTATACCGTCGTAATGTGCAGCTTGCGAAACAACTGGGCCAGCTCCAACCGCAGGTGCTCCTTCAATTTGGCATCCAGTGCCGTCAACGGCTCATCCATCAGCAAAATCATCGGGTCAGTCGCCAGCACGCGGGCAATCGCCACACGCTGTTGCTGCCCGCCAGACAACTGAATAGGCAGTCGCTTGCGCAGCTCCGTCAAGTTCATCAAGGCGAGCAGTTCCTCCAGCTTGGCCTTCTGCTCCTGCTTGCCGATTTTGCGCAGCTTCATGCCGAACATGATGTTTTCTTCCACCGTCATCGTAGGAAACAAGGCGTACTGTTGAAAAACAAAGCCGATCCCCCGCTTTTCCGGCGGAAGCTGGGTAACGTCGCGATCCCCGATCAAAATACGTCCGGCTGTCGGCTGCTCCAGCCCGGCAATCATCCGCAGCAGCGTGCTTTTCCCGCAGCCAGATGGCCCGAGCAGCACCAGCACCTCGCCTGCCGCTACCTGCAAATCGATCGGCTGCAAGGCCGTCGTTCCATCCTGAAAAGTTTTTGATACGCCACGAATGGCAATTTCCATCGATTGCACCGTGCTCTCCTCCATCTACACCCCTCCGTTTCGCGAAAAGGCCGAACTCTGGTTCAGGCGATGCAGCAAGTACATCAGCGGAATCGCCATCGCCAAAAACAGTGTCGTGTACGCACTGCCCAATTCAATCCGCAGCGTCGAGTACGCTTCGTACAGCCCGATCGGCAATGTCACCGTCAGCGGCGTGTACAGGAAAAAGTTCATGTTGAACTCGCCGAGCGACAGCATGAATACCATGACGGCACCGGAGAGAATCGCCCCGCGAATGCTCGGAAAAATCACATGGAAAAAGCGGTACATCGGCCCGGCTCCCAGCGTAGCTGCGCATTCGTCGAGCGTGCGAAAATCTTTTGTCCGCAGCGTGCCGAGCACAGTCCGAAACATCAGCGGAAACGTAATGATTACATGCCCGACCAGCATCAAGGCACCGGATGCGCGCATCGCGGGATACGTCTGAATCAGCGCCAGGGCAATCGCAATGCCTGGTACGGCGATCGGCAAAGACAGCAGTTCCTCCAGCACAAACACCCAGCGGCTTTTCCAACGGTAAAACCAGTAGCCGGCCATCGTGCCCAGCACCGTATTGACCAGCACCGTGCAAAAAGCGAGCACCAGCGTAAAGCCAATCGTATGCCCAAATTTCTCGAATACTTTTGCATACCAGGACAAGGTTACGCCCGCCGAATACATGTCAGCGCCCCAGTACACCGCAAACGATCCGGCAACGGTAAACAACAAGGGAGAGAGGATGAGCGCACTGATCAGAAAAACCAGCACGTAAACCAACGCTTTTCCTGCTGTTTGCATCAAGAACGCCCCTCCTTCTCGACCAGCACGCGATACCCGAGGTTAATTCCCACGCAGACAAGCCCGATGACGACCGCGATCGCACTGGCTACTTCAATGTTGAAATTGAGCGTGAACTCGTTGTACATCAGGATCGGCAAAATATCGAAGTCGTTCGCCAGCGTGAAAGCTGTGCCGAATGCACTCATCGACGTGGAAAAGGCAAGTGCTCCCGCCGAGAGAAAGATCGGATAAAGCGTCGGCAGCACCACATAGCGGATCGCCTGCCATGGCGTGGCCCCGATAGTTCGGGCAGCCTCCTCCAGCGTCTGGTCAAAATCTTTGATCGCCCCGTACAGCGTCATCACAATGCGCGGAATCTCGAAATACAGGTAGGCCAAAAAAATTCCGGCAATCGTGTAGGCAAACACCAGCTTTTTTTCCCCGGTCAAAAGCTCGGACAACATCGGCAAAATGCCCGTCGAACCAAACAAAATAATGATCATGAAGCCAACGACAACGCCCGGAAAAGAGATCGGAAAAGTCAGCAGCGTAAAGTAAAGCGTCTTCCCCGGAAACGAATGCCGGGCCAAAAAGAAGGCGAGCACAGCAGACAAAACCAGCGCAACCAAGGTCACGGACAGAGACAGCCACAAGCTGTTCCACAGCGAGTGCAAATACTGCGGGTTGGTGATGATCTGAGCGTAATTGCCCGCCGTAAGCTCGCCGCCGCGCTGAAAGCTCGCTACGACCAGCACGATGAGCGGATACAGGAAAAAGAACGCAAACAGCAGGAAAATCGGTAAGACAAAGACGGCAACGCCCATTCTTTTCATAGACAAACTCCTCTAGTTGGCAAGAACTTCACTCTTCCAACGCTCGATAAAAGCGTTTTGAACCTGATTCATTTTCGCAAAGTCAACGTCGCGGACGCGCTCATAATCAGCCGCTGGCAAGAACTTGCTTTCGACCTCGCCTGGAATCTGCACGTTGCGGATCGGGCGGACAAAGCCTTTGGCGAACATTTGCTGACCTTCGTCGGAGAGCAGGAAGTCGAGATATTGTTGTCCGGCCTCTTTATGCGGCGCATTTTTGATAATCGACATGGCGTACGGCAGCTTCAGCGAGCCTTCTTTTGGAATGACCACATCGATTGGGCCGTTTTCTTCGTACTTCATCTTGTAGCCGTTGAAATCGGCGTCGATAATGATCGGAATTTCGCCTTTCATCACTTTGGCATTGGCTGTTCCTTTTGGATGGATGACTCCGTTTGCCTCCAGCTTTTTCAAGTAATCGATGCCCGGATTCCAGTTGTCCAAATCGCCGCCCATGGCGAGGTTGGCCGCTACGGTCACGCTGTAGCCTACGGCAGCCGAGGACGGGTCGAGGAATCCGACTTTGCCCTTGTACTCCGGCTTCAAAAGGTCTGCCCACGATTGTGGCGCAGGGGTGCTGCCCAGTGCCTGCTTGTTGACGATGAACGAGATCGCGCCGTAGTGCACTGTCATCCACTTGCCGTCAGGGTCTTTCAACGCTGCGGGAATCTCGTCAAAATGCGGCGGCTTGTAGCCTTCCACCAAATCTTTCTCGACCGCCTGAGAGCCGAAGACGATTCCGTAGTAGACCGCATCGGCGATCGGGCTGTCTTTTTCCGCAATCATCGCTGTCACGGATTGGCCGCTGTTTTTATTGTCATTCGGTACTTCGATCCCGGTCTTTTCCTTGAACGCCTGGCGAATCGTGCCAAAGCTCGCCCACTCATCAGAGTTGTTGTACACAATCGCCATTTTTCCGGCGCCCCCAGCTGCTCCAGTTGCGCTTCCCGCCGCAGAGCAACCGACCATACCCACCATTGCCACTGCCAAGGTCAAGCCAAGCCAACCACGTTTCATCCTCTGATTCCTCCTGTCGTTTTGAGCGGAACACAAAAAGGGAGACACAAAAAAACACATAGTCCTTCCGCATGCCACCTGGCGCACGTACGAAGAAACTATGGGTTTTCACATGTCTCCACCCAATGGTTCCGAAGCTATTTGCTTGTTGCTTTTACTATAAGCCTTGAATGTTAAGGGAATGTGTTACAATTTTTAATGAATGTTAAAGATTGGTAAAATATTGACAATAAAATGTATAATAAATATACTCAAAGTGATTTAATTACATTTTTTTACTTTGAAGGTAATATGAGTAAACAAAATCTCTTACTAGTTGCTGGCGCACTTCTTTTATCAACTTTAGCTTATCCAGATACCGGAGTAGCAAAAGAGTCTTCTTCATCTATGCTCATCAGTAAAAGTAGTAACGAGCGATTTGTAAAAGAAATCGGAAAATATATTCCCAAGAATAGGAAATCAATACTTAGTACAAACGATCTTGAAAAAATAGCAAATGGCACCGCTCAAGCTCTAATGGAGAGTATGGTTATTTCCGCAGTCGATACAGAATCCCCTTGGGCTGAACAAATAAAGAAAGGCATGTTTAAAGTAAAGAAAATTATTCCTGTGCATGACTTGGAAGATCGCTTATCAGAGGTTCTTGTTATTTTCACAGAAGGGTTCGTTATTGTGGACTCCGATAGCGGCGAGCTGCTTCAATTCTCCTTTGAAAAGATTGATTCTTCATATTTCGATAATAACAAAACTTTATATTCTAACCAGTTTCAGCATTTTTCAGTTAATCACGATGGCGTTGTAATTGAAGGTAAGGATAAAGGAAAGTCAATAGATGAATTGAAGAGGGAAAACAATAGCGAGCCAAACAAAAAGAGAATTATAAACACTACTCAGATGCAGAATAAATGGGAGAATACCACTGAAGATACGCTAGATTCACTATTTTCAACTTTTCTTTCAGGTGCTAACGAAGGATACGACGGCGACTATATTACAGATCCAGGCGTATGGTTAAAAAAATACTTAGAAAATGATGGATATACAAATGTCAAAGTATCCGAAGAGTATAGCCAATCTTACTATGTTCCTGAAATAAATCAGGATGATAGTCCATGGGATAACTACGATAATGATTGCGCATTAATTAGCACATTAGAAATTATGAACTATCACTCTAACTTATCCTCTTCCAATAAAAAGAAAGCATACGACGCAATGATTAAATCAAAATACTTTGTTAAACCGGACAACGGGGTCTATCCTTGGGATAATGCTAACTTATACAAAATTGCAGCTAACGCAGTAGGGGATTCATCTCAATCCACAAGTGATGATGAAGAAATAGTCACCCCAGATTACGACGATATTAAAAACTATTTAGATAGTGATGGGCCAGGGTATTATAGCATGGACTCGAAACCTTACTATGATCATACAGTCACTGTTAAGGGAGCCAAAGAATACGAGGCAACTTTTCGAGATAGCAATGATACACGCCACGTATGGACTTACGAGTTTCTTAGGATAAATGATCACTGGGGAGCGACTTCTAAAGACGCTTATATCCGCCCCATTTATTTGTCTACCTACTATGTTTCGATAAAACACAACTAAATAGTATTTCAGATAGTGAAGTGCGGTTTGTTATGACTTTGTATTTCAAAATGCAATACACGCTCACCATGGAGGATCTATGCCAATTCCCCTGTCCCACATTTTTTACTCCCTGTTCTTTCTTGTCATCTTCCTAATCTACTTTTCTTTGGTACTTCGCCGCGCAGGATGGCGCCAAAGGAAGTGGCAGATCGTATTTGCTCTTTCCTTGCTCATCCTTATTCAATTGTTTTTTTGGGACAGAGAATTTCAACATGCTCTAAAAAGTTATCTGGCCCCTAGCCATTCCTTCCAGTGTGAGGAACTCAAACTGCCACTTCCTGAACGTACAGTTTTTGAAGGTATAACAGACAGCTGCTCACCATTTTATCGGACGTACTCCAATGAGAATGAGTTTAATGCTTTTTACAATGAAGTATTGCCAATATTGAAAAACGAAGGAAAGATTAGCAGCTTTCATGCTTTGGTCAATGAATCAAGTTTTTTAGTTTATGAAGGAGGAAAAATTCTAAAGATACAATATAAGTACTTGAGTAACGATTATTACCGCTTGAAAATTACCTATCCTTATAAAGAAAACCCTACTCCTTAGCAAGGAAGGTGAAAAAGACGATGGCTACGCTCTTTTCCAGCAGCCATCGTCCTTTTTTGTCACTCACACATACTCATGCGCCAACATTAAAAACACGCTGGACGTCCACGTAAACGCCCTGTCTCTCAGTCCCGCACCCGACAGGGCATCGAAGTTCTCCGCCATCCCGCTTGCCGCCGCCATCCGGCAAAAGCGTCGGGCAATTTCCTGGGAAAGCTTTTGTTCGCCCGCACGGCGCAAACCATCGACCAACAGCATGGTCACCGGCGCCCAAATCGGGCCGAGCCAGTAGCCATCGCTGCGGTAAAACGGGCTTGCCGGGCTCTCCGTAGCCAGTCCGTGGTCCGTTAAAAAGCGCTCCCGCACATCTGCGATCAACTGGTCGCGCAGCTCTTTGGGCAACTTTTCGCCGAGCACAAGCGGCATGTAGCAGATCAAGCTGTCACCTCGGGTGGGCTGGTCGCTCCCCGAACGTGTCGCAAAAAACTTCTTCCCATCCCAATGCTGTGCCAGCAATCGCTGCAAAGTCGCTTCCGACTTCTCTTCCCAGGCTTGCGCCTCGTCATCCCGACCCAACCGCTTCGCCACTCCCGCCAAAACATCCATTTGCAACACGAGATACGCGGGCAAATCCGGGCTTTCAATCGGTGTCCCGTCGAGAAAAACCGTGCTGTTGTCCCAGCCGCAATCATAGCCGTGATTGTATTGAGGAATGCCATCCTGATCATCATCGCGGTAGCGGAACCACCAGTCCGTCCAACGGCATAGCGGCTCGTATATCGCTGTCAGCATCTCATCGGTAACATCGTCGTTGCGCGCCAGCATCCAGCCCAGCGTCCAGCCGTGAATCGGCGGCTTGCAGCAGTTCCAGAGCGCATACCTGTCGTTGATAAAATCGGGGAACACGCCGCTCTCATCCTGCCTGTCGATAAACACCATCAACTGATCCCAGGCGAGCGGCAAATTCCAGCGAGTCAAGGCCATCGCATTGAAACAATGATCCCAGCTCCAGATGTTGGTCATCCAGTTTTTCGACATGTACATCGCCGGACGCGGCAAATACCCTTCTGGCCTTACGACACACGACCACGTTATATACGCTGCCAGCTCGCGCGCTTCTGCCAGCCCGTCTTCACGAGCAGCTTCCGAAAGTGGCAGAGTCTGTCCCAGCCATTCGCGATACTCTTGCTCCACCCGAGCGCGACCGGAAGCAAAATCAGGATAGCTGCGCTCTCGCCACACCGTCTGAAATTCCTCGATTACGCCCTCCAGCTCACCCGTCTGACCGTCAGGCAAAAACGACAGCTTGACCTGACTGTCTCGCGTCGCCTTCCACGCGTCTTCTACCGCCACTTTTCCAGCAAGCGGTGTCAGTCGAAAGTACAGCTCGGTCGTAAAATGGTTGACTACCAGGCAGTCGGCTGGTGCTGGCATGACGTAATCCGCGGCCTCCGATTCCACCACCAGCCGCAAGCCGACACCCCGTCCGCGAACCTGAACAAGCTGCGGCTCGCCCATGCACAATTCCAGCTCGCCTTGCTCTGCCCGCAGCACGAGCACAGTTGGCGTAGCGACTGCTTCAAAAGGAACGGCCACCCCGCCGTCTACCAGCTCCAGGCGAAATACAGCTCCGTCACGATTGTCTCCGCCACGCACGTTGCGCAAGTACAGTCCCTCTGCCCGCTTGTCGCTGCCAAGCCGGGAAACGACGAGAAAAGACCCGTATCGGCTAAAAGGAACGATTCCCAAATCAAACTGCATATGTTTCACCCCGTAGTTGCTGTGTAGTTGCTTTGCGCTCGCACTTTTCCAGCAAGCGAACCGTCCGCACTGCCATCCACCAGACAAGCGCACTTGCCCCCAACAAGATCGGCAGCGCAGGCAAGACAAGCATGATGCCCACGCACAAAAACACGCCGCCGACCGTCACCATAGCGTGCAGGGGAAAAGCCGCCACCGCCCAGAACGACTGCCTGATTCCTGCCCAAAAGCCGCGATCCAGGCGCACAAGCAAGGCAAAAGCGTGACAGCAAATCGCGGTATGCAGAAGACTGATTCCTGCCAACAAAGCTGCGCAGACAAGGCTCCATTTTGTGCCCAAACCAAGGAAAAAAATCAGGTCGCCCCACAACACGACTCCCGACAGCAACAGGGCATATCCCAATAGCTGGCTTCGCCAAAAGTAACGGCGGTACGCATACCAGAAAGCCGCTGCGATTCCTCTGTCATCCCTGTTTCCGCCTGAGCCTTGCCCGCCAAGCACCTCATGCATGGCTGCGGTCGCCGGAAAAATGCCAAGCACGACGCCTCCCAAAAGCGTGCCGCCGATCCAGAGCAGGTGGGCTACTGCCAGCCGCAACAGCCACTCTCCGCATTGATGAACCGACCAGAATGCCCCTTCCCATTTCTCCCGATGTTTCACCTGCCACGCCTCCTCACTTGATGCCGACCCCTGCCGCGTTGTCGACGATATACCGCTGGGCGAGGAAAAAGAGCACGAGCGGCGGCAGCGAGATCAGGATCGTGACCGCCATCAGCCCGGTCGCTTCCACGTCGTACATGCCTTTGAATTGCGCAAGCCCGAGCGTCAAAGTGTACTGGCTCTGGTCATTCAAAAAGATCAACGGCCCCAAATAATCATTCCAGGTGTTCATAATATTGAAGACGCTAATCAAAATCAGCGCAGGCATCATCAGCGGAACCACGATGCGCGCGTAAATCTGGAACGGGCCTGCCCCATCGATGCGTGCCGCTTCATCCAGCTCGCGAGGAATTGTCAAAATAAACTGACGCATCAAAAAAATATAGAACGGCGCCCCGAAAAAGGAGGGCACAATCAATGGCTTCAAGGTATTAATCCAGTTCAAGTAATTAAATTCCATGTACAGCGGAATCATCGTCACTTCCCACGGAATCATCATCGTCGCCAGCACGACCATGAACAGGAAGTCCCTGCCTTTAAACGTAAATCTGGCAAACCCGTATGCCACCAGCGATGAGGAAATCAGCTGGCCGATCGTCGTCAAGAGCGTCACGCTCAACGAATTTTGCAAAAACAGATTGAACGGCTGCGACATCCACGCATTGGCGAAGTTCTCCCAGTGCAAGACGTCAGGAATCCATTTGGGCGGATACGTGTAAATCTCCTGATCCGACTTCAACGCAGTAGAGACCATCCAGTAAAACGGAGCCAGAAACAGAAAGGAGAAAAAGATCAAGCTCGTATACGATATCGCTTTGCGAATCAAGCTTCCTCCCCTCCCTTGCGATTGTCACCTTCGTAGTACACCCAGCCTCCGGATGTTTTGAAGACGATGAAAGTCAGCACCAAAATGATCAAAAACATAAACCACGAGTTCGCCGACGCATACCCCATCTTGAAGTATTTGAAGGCGTTGTCGTACGCGTACATGGCGTAAAAGTAAGTCGATTGCAACGGCCCGCCCCCGGTGAGCAAAAGCGCCAGGCTGAGCTGCTGAAACGCGCTGATGATCGTCATGATCAGGTTGAACAAAAGCGTCGGGCTGATCATCGGCAGTGTGATGCGAAAAAACTTGTGCACTGTACCCGCGCCGTCAATGGATGCAGCTTCATACAAGCTTTCGGGAATCCCTTTCAGCCCCGCGAGAAAAATCAGCACCATCGAGCCTTGCCCCCACAGACTGGCGATGACCATGGCGACGAGCGCCCATGAGGTGTCATTCAACCAATCCGGCCCGGTAATTCCGATCAGGCTGAGCAAGTAGTTGAAAATGCCGTACTCGCCGTCATACACCCATGCCCAGATCATCGCCAGCGCCACGCCGGAAATCACGCTCGGCAAGTAGAACACCGTCCGGAAAAAGCCGCTTGCCCGCACTTTTTGGTTAAGCATGATCGCCAAAAACAGGGCGATGATCAGATTGAGCGGCACAAACAGCAGGGCGAACTTGATCGTTACCCAAAGCGATTGCCAAAACAGCGGGTCATCGGTAAACATGTTGACGTAGTTGTCCAGCCCGACAAAGGTAACCTCCCCCTCTACAGGCCAGTCAAAAAAGCTCATTACGAGCGAAAACAGCATCGGTCCCAGCGTAAAAGCGAGAAAGCCGATGATCCATGGGAGGATAAAAAGATAGGGGGTGAGAAGCGCCCCCCAGTTCATTTTTTTGGGTTGTACGGTCATGGCAGGCTGCTCACGCGTCACGATTGTCTCTGTTTTCACGTCCCTGACATCCTTCCCTTATTTTTGCATGTACTTCTGGGAGTCCTTGACCGCCTTGTTCAGCAGCTCTTCGGCATTTTGGCCCAGCATGATCGCATTGACCGCCGCCGAGAGATTGCGATTGATCTCGTTCCAATGCGGGTGCAAAAGGAACGCTGGCGTATCGTTCGACTTCTCCAGCATCTTGTAAAACGGAGCGTACAGGGCGTCCTGATCGAGCTTTTTCTCCTGAACCACGCTGATCCGTACAGGCAGATCGGACGTGCGCATTTTGATCGCTTCGCTGGAAACGAAGTATTTCACGAACTCCCAAGCCAGCTCTTTATGCTTGGAGTCTTTGGCGATCGACACCGAGGAAGTGGCGATGACACCTTTGCCCTGCTTGCCAGGGAACTGCGGCATTACAACCGTGCCGAAATCGACGTTTGCCTTTTTGTAAGACTCCAGCGACCATACGCCGTTGTCATACATCGCCAGCTTGCCAGCTTTGAACAAGTCGTTTCCGCTTTGCTGATTTTTGCCTCCGACGAGCACCGCGCTCTTTTCCTTCGTCAGATCGCTGAAAACTTGCAAAGCTTGCGCGGTTTCTTTGCTATTCATGAATCCATCGATCGATTTTCCATCCGGGCTGATAAAGCTGCTGCCATTGCTCCAGACCACTTCCTGCAGGTCGTACGTATCCGGCTCAGAGCGAACGGCAAATCCGTACTGCTTCTTCTCACGGACCGTCAGCTGTTTGGCTGCTGCTTTAAAGTCGTCGTACGTCCAGCCGTCTGTCGGCAGTGGCACATTCGCCTCGTTGAACAGCTTTTTGTTGTAAAACATGACGCGCGTCGAGAACCCGGCAGGCAATCCGTACAAGTTCCCGTTGTAGCGGTTGTAATTCAGGAGTCCTTGATAAAAGTCGTCGATGGCGACTGTCGAATCTTTTTTTGCAAATTCATCCAGCGACTCAAGCGACGCATGGTAAGTCGGGAAATCCCACATGTACATGACATCCGGCGGGTTTTTCGCACCGAATGCCGCGACCAGCTTCTGGTCAAAACCATCGGCATACGCTTCGACCTGCACTTTCACGCCGGGATTTTTTTGTTCGAATTTCTTCGCGATATCTTGCTGAATTTTCAGCATTTCATCCGTGTCCCATGTCGCAAAGCGCAATGTAACCGTTTCCTTTTTTTCAGACGATGTCGGCGTTGTGCTGCCAGTGTTACTGCCCGTGTTTTGTGTCTCTGCTGGCTGGCTTTGCGAACAACCCGTCACTACAGCGAGAAGTAGTGCCATCCCGGCTGTCATCCATTTTGACGCCATCTTTTTCATCTGTGCCCCCCCTTGAGTTACAGCCTGATTTTTCTCCATTCTAATGAAAGAAAAAATATGGGGAAACCGCCATCTGTTCGTAATTAGTACGCGAATTTGTTTCCTTTTTCCGGGCCGAATCAAGTTTGCGCGGTGGAGTGGACGATTGTTCGGCCAGACTCCTCTTTTTGTTTGAAACGGTAATGACTGGGACTCATGCCTGTGTATTTTTTGAACCATTTGCTAAAGTATTTGGCGTCAGGCAGACCGACGCGTTCCGCCACTTCCTGGATCGACATCGTTGTCTCGCCAAGCATGCCTTGCGCGATTCTCACGCGACGCTTGTCGAGAAACTCCCCGAAGCTCTCGCCCACGCCTTTTTTAAACAACACGCTAAAGTGGCTGCGGCTCAGCCCGACCTGTGAAGCGACCTCGCTTACCGTCAGCGGCGTGTCCAGCCGATCGAGCGCATAGTGAACGGCCTGGCGAATCGGCTCCTGCCACGCATCCTGCATCACGCCGAATTTTTTCGCCCATTCCGTCTTTTTGTACAGCGTGCGCACCGTCAGCAGCCACTGCTCGCGCCCGCTAAAAGGACCCGCTGTTTCCCAGCTTGTCACGGTTCCAGCCAGCTTCCATTCCACCAGCAGCGATTCCACCTGCCTGCACGAATCAGCGGGACAAAACAGGAAGCGGTGATCTCCACACGGAATCCATTCCCAGGTCGTATCCAGCTCCCGTGACAACATTACCCGTTCCTGCTCTTCCCGATACTCGCCCATGCCTGCCAGCAACCATACGCGCGTGGCATCGTTCATCCAGCCCCACTGCGCTTCCAGCATGGCAGCCAGGCTTTGCTCAAAGCCGCGATTCAAGCCCGTCAGCCATGTTCCAAATTCGAGCCTCCACTCCTTTTGCCGTTCGCGAGGTTGAGGCGGTTGCTTTTTCTCCCCTGTCAGCTCAGCTCTCATCCTTTGCAGCAGGGAATCCCACTCATCATCCTGAAACTCGGTTTTGAGCAAATAGCCAGACACACCGAGAGAGATTCCCTGCTGGGCGAAAGTAAAGTCGCGGTGGCAGCTCAGCAAGAGCACTTTCGTCTGCGGCGCCTGTTCCTTGACCCGCCTGCACAGCTCCAAACCATCCATTTCCGGCATGACGATATCGGTAATCACAAGCTCAGGTTGAATCTGCATAAAAGCTTCCCAGCCCTTGCGCCCATTCGGGGCATCCGCGACTACCTCCATACCGTAACGGCTCCACGGCACCATCGCCTTCAGACCTTTTCGCACCAGCACCTCATCATCCACAATCATTACCTTGATGCTCATCAGGCACTTCCTCCCTTTTCGGCCATGTGATCTGAATCGTGGTTCCTGCTCCTCTGACTGACGAGATGTTCAACCCGTATTCCTTGCCAAAATGAAGCTTGAATTTCTGATCCACATTGAACACGCCAAGACCCCGCTTGCTGGAGCGTTGCAGTTCCGGGTCCAAGAGCTGGGCAAGCCGCTGCGGCTCGATTCCCGCGCCATCGTCGCGCAACAGCAGCGTCACGATGCCTGCTTCTTCCTGAACCGCAATCCGGATGATCCCTTCTCCGTCTTCAAAAGCGTGGAAAAAAATATTTTCCAAGAGCGGTTGGAGCGTCATGCGCGGAATCAAATAACGGCTGCACGCCTCCACGCCGTCCTGCTCAAACGAAAAGACAGGCCCGTAGCGAAACTGTTGAATCTCCAAAAAATGCCCGGCTGTCTTCAGTTCCTTTTCCAGCGGCACCAGCTCCTGCGAGATGTCGAGGTTGCCTTCCAGCACTTTGATCAGGTGGTAGAGCATGCTGCCGATTTCATTCGCTCCGGAGAGCCTTGCCTTCCACTGGATGGAGTTGAGCGTATTAAACAACAGATGTGGGTTAATCTGGTAGTGGACGGCGCGCAGCTCCGCCTCTTTTTTCAATTGCTCGGTTTTGCTCACCTCAGCGACCAGCGTCTGGATTTTCCTGACCATCTGATTGAAGCTCACGCCGAGCCTGCCCAGCTCGTCTTCCGTATCGACTGTCGCTCGCGTTTGCAGCTCGCCTGTGCCGACCAGCCGCATCGTTTCTTCCAGCCTGCGAATTTTTCCGGTGATTCGTCGGGAAAACAAATAGGCGAGCATGACTGCCAGCGCTGCCGACAAGACGAGGGCAGCCACGAAAAAAGAGCCAATCACATCGGCAGAACGATTCATCTGCTCGTAAGGCAAGCGCACCTGCATCATCCAGTTGTTCGATTCCAGCGGCTTGTTCCAGACGATGTCGTCTTTTTGTTCGGTAAAACGGCCCGCTGTCTGGTAAATCAGGCGGCCGTTTTCATCGGTGATCGTTACGTACGCCTTCATGTCGTCTTCCAGCTTTTGAAACAGCTGAAACAGCTTCCCGGCTTTCATTTCAATCAAAATCCGGCTGTCCTTGAGCACGCCGTAACCGCTGAGAACAGGCACGACCAGTCCCAGCACCTTTTCGCTATGGCGAAATTCGGTTTGTTCAAACCCGACGTAATGCCGAGGGGTGTAAAAACCGATCCAGCTCTCTCCTGTGAGCTTCGCGGGCAACGCCTTCCACCATTGTTCGCGCTGCAAGTCTTGTCCGTTGATCACATTTTTCCCGAAAAAATACCCCGAGGGCGTCACGATGAAGATGCCTTTCGTATCCTGCGTGCTGTACGCCCCCAAGAAACGTTCAAAGTTTTTTTGCTCCAGAAAGCCCGCGTATGTTTTCGGCTGCTCCTCGCGCATGACGATCAGCGTGGGGTCGGACAAGTACGTGTTGATGTCGTAGGCGATGTAGCGCATTTGACTCAGGTAGTTGTCGATCTGGATTTGCAGCTGTGTCGCAATGTACTCCCCGGATGTGCCAAACTGCTCCCGCACGACCATCGACGACTTCCAGTAAGCCATGCTGCCGAGAATAAACAGCGGGATGATGGCGGCGATGAGCATACAAGCGAGCAGCTTGGCGTGGATACTTCTGCGCGGAACGAGCAACCATGATTTCATGTGACAGAACCACCACCGTTATTCGATTAGTTGCACTATTCAATCTTTAATTAAATTGTACAACGTTTTTCAGGTGGCTAATAGGTGTGCTTTAGTCACTTATTTGCTGTTTGCTCAACTGGATTTCCGAAATGGCGTCTTTGAAAAAGGGAGCGAGGCGTAGCTGGAAGCGGAATGCTTCTGGACGCAACGCATGTTGTTCCGATTGCTTGGGACCGCAGCTGTTGCTTCCCAGACCGTTTTGCCGATAATCCAGATGCAGCGTCACATAGTCCCTTTTCACCAAGTCGGTCACATGTTTGGCCTGCTCCAGATCGTCTGTATCGTAGCGAAGGGCGCTGAAATCCATCGTCGGCTGGCCGCTCGCGAACAAACCTATCCCGCGCTGATCAGTGATCGACATCCATCTCGTGTCCGTGCGGTTTCCGTTTTCCTGCGGGAACACATACGGCGTGTACAGCTCATCGACACTGGCGTGGTATACGCCGACGCGATTCGCTTCCTTGCTGTCGCTGTACGACTCCCCTGGGCCGAGGCCGTACCAGGATACGCGCTCCAAATCTTTGGCAATCAACAGCTTCAAGCCGATTCGCGGCAACATGGCTGGCGGCGTGCCGTGCGGTGTTCCCTGCACCTCAACATGCACTTCGCCGTTTCCGAATACCGTGTACGTGTATCGGCAGGCAAATGCCCAGGCGTAGACAGGCGGGCCAATCCGCACATCGCAAACAATGACGGCGCGATCATCGCGTTCCTGCTGCAAAGCGACCGAGTCGACCCGTGTCTGCAAACGGTCCAGAAACGCCTTGCGCCAGTCTTCTACCACGTACATGTCATTGTCGATCGGCGCCCGCCAAAAAGTCAGCCGCGGCCCCGCAACAAGCAATTCCTTGCCCGCAAACACCCAGCTTTTGGGCACGCCGTCTGCTTTGTCAAAAACAAACCGGAAGTCGCCGCCTGCAAGTGTGATTTCTCGCTTCGTTTCTGCCGCTTCCAGATGTCCAGGCGAGATTTTCCGGGAAACCGCTGCTGCTGGCTGCGGTGCGGACACTGGTAAAGCGAATTGTGCCCAGGCAAGCTCATGCCCGGCGTGCGCCCATGTCTCATCTTGGGCAAGCACAAATGATACGGTAAGCCAATAATCGGTTTGTTCTGCCGCAAACTCCGGCACTTCATACGGGATCACGACGTCTGCACGGCTTCCTGCTTTTACGTCAGGCAGACTCATCGTTCCGCTTTGCAAAACATGTCCATCTGCGGTGATGCTCCAGACCATCCGCACGTGATCGAGCGTGCAAAAATCGTAGCGATTGTGCAGAGTGACGACGCCTTCTTTCAAGTCGACTGCGGCTGCCGTAATCGGCTCGATCACTTTTTTATATTCGAGCAAACCAGGCGACGGGGTGCGGTCAGGACGGATCAAACCGTCGATGACAAAGTTGCCGTTCGTCGGGTAGTCGCCAAAATCTCCCCCGTAGGCAAAATACTCCCGTCCATCTTCCGTCCATTGACGCAGACCGTGGTCAATCCACTCCCAGACAAAGCCGCCTTGCAGGCGTTGATACTTGTCAAAGACGTTGGCGTAATCGCGCAAGCCGCCAGGACCGTTGCCCATCGCGTGAGCGTACTCGCACATGATATGCGGCTTTTGCAATTGCTCGTTTTCTCCATGCTGCATCATTTTTTCGACGGAAGAGTACATCGTGCTGAACACATCGCATACTTCCGCTTCCCGATCTTCCTCGTAATGAATCAGTCTGGTCGGATCGGCTTGTCGGCACCACGCCGCCATCGCGCGGAAATTGCAGCCGAAGCCGGATTCGTTGCCGAGCGACCACATGATGATCGACGGATGGTTTTTGTCCCGCTCGACCATGCGTTCCATCCGCTCGACATAGGCGTTCTCCCACTCGGGATCGTCGCTGAGCTGACTGATGTTCCCGGTCAACTGGAAGCCATGCGTCTCCAAATCCGTTTCATCCATGACGTACAGACCGTATTGATCGCACAAGTCGTAAAAGCGCGGATCGTTCGGGTAATGCGCGGTGCGAACGGCATTGATGTTGTGGCGCTTCATCATCAGCACGTCCTCGCGCATCGTTTCAAAAGGAACGGCGCGCCCGAGATCGGGGTGGTGATCGTGCCGATTGACGCCGTTCAGACGAATGGGCACGCCATTGACGAAAAAGTTGTTCCCTTTTACCTCAATCGAACGGAAGCCGACGCGAATCGGAATGACCTCCACCGTTCCGCTCGCCTCCTGCCCAAGCTCCAGCAGCAAGTGGTACAAATTCGGCTCCTCCGCTGACCATTTTTTCGGCCCTGACACGGGCAACCGCAGATCGAGGAGCGTTTCCTGGCCTGCTTCAACCGTACCGCCAATCCGCTGCACTTCCGCCGCCACAGGCTGCCGGAACTGATCGAGCAATTTGGCTGTCACGCTTACCCCGCCAAGTCGCTCCGCCCCGCTGTTTTCCACATGTACGCGCACACGCAGGATGCCATCCTGATACTTGTCGTCCAGCTCGGTTACGACCGCCACATCCCTGACGTGCAGCTTGGGCCGGGCAATCAGCGACACGTCGCGGAAAATGCCGCTCAAATACCACATGTCCTGGTCTTCGAGATACGTTCCATCCGACCATTGATACACCTGAACCGCGAGACGATTTTTCCCGGTACGCAGCAATTCCGTCACATCGAACTCGGACGGCAGGCGGCTTCCCTGGCTGTAGCCAACCTCTGCGCCGTTCAGCCAAACGTGAAAAGCGCTGTCCACCCCTTCAAACCGCAAAATGACCTGATGCTGTTCCCATTCTGGCGAAACGGTAAACTCGCGCAAGTAGCAGCCAGTCGGATTATCGGAAGGCACATGCGGCGGATCGACGGGAAACGGGTAGTACAAGTCGGTGTAGTGCGGCTTCCCATGGCCTTGCAGCTGCCAATGACCCGGAACCTGGATTCGCCCCCAGTCCGCAGCGTCATAGTCGTCGGCAAAAAAGTCATCCGGGGCACTCAGCGGCGATGTCGCATAGGCGAATTGCCACTGCCCATTCAACAGCTGAAACCACGGGGTCGCGCCCCTGTCGTAAGTCAATGCTTGCGTCGCCTCCGGGTACGATAAAAAGTAAGCCCGAGCCGGCAAGCGGTTCCTTTGCAGCAGTTGATGGTTTGCCCAGTCATTCAGTTGTTTCATCTGCGTCCACTCCTTTATCCTCGTAACGATTCGCAAGTGCCTTGTTCCCGCTGCATCGCTTGCAGCGCCAACGCTCCCGCACCCAACATTCCTGCATCTGCCCCAAGCTGCGCCAAAACAACCTTGGCTTGCTGTCCCACGACATCCATGGCATAGCGCGCTACGCTTTTTTGCACAGGCGCAAGCAGCAGTTCCCCGGCACGGCAAACGCCTCCACCTACCACCACAAGCTGCGGGTTGAACACATTGATCAGGACAGACAGCGCCCAGCCGATGACGTCGCACGCTTTTTCCCATACCTCGATCGCCAGCCGATCCTCCTGCGCAACCGCTTTTGCCACGTGTTCCGCTGTCAGACGCTCCAGCTCACCGCCGCACAAGGCATGCATGACCGACGACGGTTCCGCGTTTGGCGCTCCTTCCGCCAGCGCCCGAGCAAGTCGCTCGCGGGCCAGCCTCGCGATTCCCGTAGCAGAAGCGACCGTCTCGACGCAGCCGATCTTGCCGCAATTGCAGGCAGCGGTCAGCCCGGGAACATGGACATGCCCAATCTCTCCCGCAAACCCGCTGCTGCCAGTAACGAGCCGTCCTTCGTTCACGATCCCCGCTCCCACGCCTGTGCCGAGTGGTACAAAGACGAGGTGAGACGCGTTCCGTCCCGCTCCGAATACGGCTTCCCCGAGCGTAGCCGTGCGCAAGTCGTTGTCAAAAAACAGCGGCAAGTCGACCAGCTTGGCGAGCGGCGTACGAATGTCGGCCTGATGGAGCTGAAAATTGGGCGAATGTACCGATATGCCGCGCTCGGCGTCGAACGGACCGGGAAAGCCGATGCCTACCGCTTCGACGCTCCCTTTTGCTTGCTTCCGCAATTCATCAATGAGCCCAGCCATTCGCTCGATCAGGATGGGCAAATTGTTGTACACCCGCGTCTCCTTTTCTCCCCGAACCAAAATCCGCCCTGCCTCGTCCATAACCGCGCCTTTCATGGTGGTGCCGCCGACATCCAGCCCGATTACATGACGCATGACACTCCCTCCTTTCCTTTACCCAACCTGCTCCACATGCATCGGCCTGTTCATCATGCTCTGAACGGCCTCAGCCGTCACCACGCCTGCCCCAAACGAGCTTGTATTCGCAGCAGCGCAAGCCATGCCCAACCGGATCGCGTCCGGCCATGCCAGCTCGCGCATGCGCCCGGTCAGCACTCCGGCAAGCAGCGAATCGCCGCACCCTACCGTGTTGTTCACTTCTGCTTCGGCCAACGGGACAGCCGAAATGCGCCATGTCTGGTCTTGATCGCCGAACCAGGCTCCTTCCTGTCCCAGCGAGAGCAGCACCCGCTTGGCGCCCCGCCTGCACAGCTCGCGAACGGCTCGGTACCGGGCATCGTCACTGTCCAGCGAGTAGCCGAGAATCGCCTCCGCTTCGGGCTGATTCGGCTTGATCAACTCAGGCTTTGCCCCGATCCCTTCTGCCAGCGCCGCACCGCTCGTATCGAGAACACATTTGGCTCCCGAGGAAGCCAGCCCTTTTATGAGTACGGCGTACGTGTTCACCGGAAGTCCGCGCGGCAAGCTCCCGGAAAAAACCACATACGTCGCTTGCTGTGCCAAGCGCGTCAACCTCGCTTGCAGCAAAGCCAGCTCATCCGCTCCAACCGCTGGCCCCGGTTCCAATACTTCCGTCACCGTTTTTGCCTGCTCGTCGAGAAAAGTCAGGCACAGCCTCGACTCTCCCTGCACCTCGACGAACGAGGTGGCTATCCCTTCGCGGTTGCATCCTTCGGCGATGAACCTCCCGTTATGCCCCGCCACAAACCCGCTCGTCACTACCTTTTGGCCCAGCGTATTCGCGACCCGCGCTACATTGATGCCTTTTCCCCCCGGCAAACTCCATACTTCCTGAGTGCGATGCAGTTCCCCCGCGCGAAAATGAGCGAGGCGGTACGTTTTGTCGATCGCCGCATTCAGCGTCACTGTGACGAGCATGGCTATTTCACCTGCACGGTCACGAGCGGCTGCCCCATTTTTTGTTTAAACAAATTGATGACCTCCACAGGGGTAGGGTCAACACCTCTAATCAAGGCAGCATACAGGGAGACAAAGTCAGCCAAATAGACGATGGAAAACAACCGGGCCAAACGTGACTCGCCGCGCGAATGCACAACCCGCACCGCCCCTGCGCGCTCTCGCAAAATATCCGCGCTAATCTCTACCCGCTTCACCGTCTTTTCGCTGTCCTCGCAATCTCGAATCAGTGTAAAATGAAAGCCTTTCAAAAGAGCCGCAGGAGAATCCCAGCCGACCGCCTCGTCGTGATGCAAGCTCGGAATGGCGTTCCAAAAAGCCATCAGCTTGCTGTTTTCCCCCAACTGATTTTTCCAGCGCCAGGCCGGAGCATCAAAATAAGGCAGCGTTCCGTACACAACAGGCACCAGCCCATCCAGCTCCACCGCGATTTGCTTCGCTTCGTTTTGCTCGATCGGCGAATCTGGCCCGTATTCCTGCTTCCAGGCCCGAAACAGGGCAATCGTCTCCTCTACCTCGGCGCGCTTGTCGGAAACAAGCTGCAACTTGGTCAGGATGGCGAGGATCGGCAAAAAGATATAGCCAAGCACGATCCGCGGCATCATTCCGCCCGGCACAAGCAAGTATGCATGCCCATTTTCCCGCGCCATGTCGAGCACCGTTCCGCCTGCGGTGATGACAGCTACTTGCGCGCCTTTGGCAATCGCGGCCTCATACCCGCTAACCACCTCCTCGGTGTTGCCGGAGTGGCTGACGACGATCACAAGCGTGCGCTCGTTGACAAAAGCCGGGATCGTGTAGCCTTGATTCAGTTGCAGCGGGACTTGCAGCTCGTCAAACAAATACGATTTGATCAGGTTGACGCTCGCAGCCGAGCCGCCGCCCGTGCCCAATACCAAAATATTTTCAATCGGAGCAGAAATGTTTGATACATCAAAATCATCAGATAATTTCAAGCCTGCCTGGAACTGCTCCTCATACGCTTCTGTGTCCTGCAACGCCCGAATCGTATCCAGCTCTTGCAAAACCTTCACATCATCCAGATTGATACGCATGCCAATCGTCCCTTTCCTCGCTATCGCTTGTTTTGGCTTACCCTTACCTGACCAACGCTTTTCCCGTGCAACCGCACATCTCCATCTTGGCGAGCGCCACTTCCTTCACGGCTTGCTTGGCCCGCTTCATGTAGGTGCGCGGATCGTTTTCTGCTGGGTGCTCCTCGAACGTTGCTTTAATCGCATTGGAAAAGGCGATGCGCAGCTCTGTCGCCACATTCATTTTCGCCATCCCCAGCGCGACAGCCCGTTTGACTTGCGCTTCAGGAATCCCGGAGCCGCCATGCAACACTAGCGGTGCCAGGACGCGCCGGGCAATTTCCTCCAAGCGGACAAAATCGATGCGCGGCTCCCCTTTGTAGATTCCGTGAGCCGTCCCAATCGCTGGTGCGAGCGTATCGACTTTTGTCAGCTCCATAAAACGCTCGCATTCGAGCGGGTCAGCCAGAGAAGCGTCTGCGTCATCCACGACCAGATCGTCCTCGACCCCGCCGACTTTGCCAAGCTCCGCTTCCACATTGACTCCAAAAGCCCTGGCCAATGTCACCACCCGCTGCGTCCGCTCCACGTTTTCCGCAAAAAGGTGCATGGAGGCATCAATCATGACCGATGTATATCCGGCCTTGATGCACCGGGCGATCAGCTCCTCCTCCTGGCAGTGGTCGAGATGCAGGGCAATCGGCACCCGAGCGCGCTCAGCCGCCACCCGGGCCATCGCAGCCACATACTCCGGTCCCAGATGCCGCACCGTCCCAACCGTTGTCTGCAAAATCAGCGGCGCGTTCGCTTCCTCTGCCGCCTCCACTACCGCTTGCAGCATTTCCAGCGTGTGAACGTTGAACGCCCCGACGCAATACCCTTCCGCCCGCGCTTCCCCAAGCATTTGTGTCGATGATACTAACGCCATAACGATTCCCCCATTCCCTTGCTCAGCTTCATCTCGATACCCCTTGCGGACTGGCCAGCTCCAGGTTGATGCCAAGCTCTACGTACCTTTCCACAAAAGGGCGTGCGGCTGCATCCGTAATGATCCGGTCCACGTCAGACACTCCGGCAAATTTGGCTAAATACGTTTCGCCAAACTTGCTGTAGTCGACCAGCACGTACACTTTTCTCGCCCGCTCCATCATTACTTGGTTGATCTGCGCTTCGGCCAGGTTCAATGTGGTCAGTCCATGCTCCGGATGGATGCCATCGGCTCCGATGAAACATTTGAAGACAGACAGATTGCGCAAGTTTTCTGCGGCAACAGAGCCAACGAGCGCAAACGACTTGTGCCGCATCTCCCCGCCGATCAAAATGACGTGATGTTTTCCCTGGCTGTTCAGCTCCATCGCGATATTGACCGCGTTGGTGACTACCGTCAGATCGTTCATCCCGCGCAGCAGCTTGGCCAGCTCCATCGTCGTCGTTCCGGCGCCGATCATGATCGTGTCGCCAGGCTGGATGTGGGATAGCGCCTGGTGGGCAATCGCCAGCTTCTCTTCGCTGCGCTCCGCGAGCTTTTCGGTAAAACTGCGTTCCACAGGGAGAAAGTCAGTGATCGTCGCCCCTCCGTGTATGCGCGTCAACAGCCCGTCGTTTTCCAGCTTGATCAAATCTTTGCGAATCGTCACTTCCGATACATCGAGAGCCTGACTGAGTTCGCTGACTGTCACGCTTTGCTCCGCTCTCAATTGCTCGAGTATTTTGCTGTGCCGTTCAGCTGCCAGCATGATGCTTCACTTCCTTACTACAGCGATTATTTTGTCTTTCGTTTTATTTTGTATACTTTCGTTTTATTTCATTTAGATCATATCACCCGAGAAAAAAGAATGTCAAACCGTATTCAGAAAATTTCACATAATCATTTTGCGCAGAGGCAAACATGCCAAAAGGACACCTCCGCATGGAATCGAAAGTGTCCTTGTGTTTTTGTCTTACCCAAGCCCCTCACTCCGCAAATCGGTTCAGCTTCGCTTCTGCGCCCACTATTGCGCTTGCGACACGCTGATCGCAGCCCTGCGGCCCTGTTTTTCTGAAAAAGAGCGCACGCAAAAATTGCTTGCTGTTCACCTGGGCGATGCGTTGGCTGCGGCTCCGCGGCCAGTTGCCACACTCAGTCAAACTGTTTATCCAATCGGCAATCTGCTCAATCGGCAGCAACTCTTTTCCAAGCATCGTATGGACAATCGTCGCCATCCGCTCGTCCTCTTCCTCGCAAAAAATATGCGCGCCGTTGTGCAGCATCCCGCTAATGGCATCTAACACTTCCAGCTGCAACGCCTCATCGCTCTCCGGGCACTGAATCAGCTCGTCCAACGCATCCGCTCCGTGAGCCGCGCTGTGCGCCCAGCCGCCCTCGGGAACATAGCCGCGCAAATCCCGCTCCTCCCTGTAATACCGCAGCAGCGCCCGTTTGACATGCTCGAAATCGGTCTGATCGAGAAAAGGCTGCTTCCGATGCTGTCCCAAAATCAAAGCGATCGGCAGGACAGAAAAAGTTCGCGTAAACACGCTGTCATCCCCGGCGCTGCCAATCTGATAAAACAAATGCTGCTCATCCGTCAACACGAGCAGCAAACGGCGCAGCTCGCCCTCTGTGAACTTGTTTTCGCGATGAATCCAGGCGTAAAACGTCGGATAGATCGATTCATCCCGCAACTGTGGATCGGGGTCGCCGATGTATTGCAGCATCAGCTCCACGAAGTCCCCCGGCTTTTCACCTGCATCAAGCTGATACTGATTCGCTGCGATTCTCTCTATATCCCGGACAAATTGCTGCTTGATTTCGCTCATTTTTCGCACCTCATTCACGATTATCGTAATTTCTTCCGCCACAAGATCAGGGTCGTCATGATGAATTTCGTGTCCGCTATCCTTGGCTACCTTGATCCGGCTCGCCGTCGACAGTCTTTGAAAATCGGCTTGCAACTGCTGTTCAATCTGCAAGACTTCCTCGTGGGGCCAATCATTTTGTGCGTAATCTGGCCGACCCCGCATCAAGATCGCTAAAGGCATACGGCTCACGCCTGTATGCGCCGAGACTTGCCTGTAGCTTTGCGGTTTATCAATCTGCTCCCGGTTCAACAGCGGATTTTCCAAATACGCCCGATTTTCCGCGATCAACGCGGCGGGCAGCACTTTTTCATAAGCAAGCTCTTTATACTCGGCGGCTGCATCGACCAGTACCATGCCTGCTGCCAGTTTCGGGAAGCGGCTGGCAAACAGCCTGGCGACCAATCCGCCAAACGAGTGGCCGACCAAAATATAGGGCGGCTTTATGGGGGTCTGCGCTGCCAGCTCACAAAGCTCCTCCACCAAGTCAACACAAGTCCGGGGAACTTTGGCGGCCGCCTCGCTTTTGCCGATGCCCGCCCTGTCATGGGAAAAGGTCGATGCCATCTGCGCGATCCGGGCTTGCACCTTATCCCACGTCTCGCAGCTATCTCCCAAACCCGCTATGAAAATAACCGCAGGAGCGTCTTGTCGCAACGAGTAGCGACAGTAAAACATGCGCCCCTGACGCCGCAGCCATGTTGTTGTGCAGGAAAGCGAGTTTGTCATGCCTGATCACATCCGTTTCACCAGCCATTGTCTTCACACCCCCACTATAAAACAAAATGACTGACACCAGTCTGTCAGCCATTGTAGGAAAGCATCAGTTCCCGAACGTATTCTTTTAATTCTTCCCGCAGGAAGTGAGGTTCGACAATCTCGCAGTCCTTGCCAAAGCCCAGAATGAACTTCAGCAGCCCTTCCTCATACGGGAACGACTTCACTACGATGTACTGACTGTCCGTTCCTTTAGTAATACTCTCTTTGGAAAAATACTCGGTGAGCTGTTCACCAATCCGGCTGGAAAACCGCAATGTCACCGTAACCCCGCGTTCCTGATAGCTCGCTTCGATCGTTTTTGCGATCTCTTCTCGGGAAGCCGCTCTTTTTGCAAAAACTTCCCCGATGGTCAGGTTCCTCATCCGCACGAGCTTGAACCTTCTGTACTGATTGCGAATCCGGCAAAAAGCAACGAGAAACCAGTGCCCGGACGTAAACGCGATCTGCACAGGCTCTGCCACTCGGCACGCAGCATCCATGTTTCTGTTGATGTATTCGAAGTGAAGCAGCCTGTTTTCTGTGATCGCCCGGTTCATGAGCAGCAGGTACTCTCTCAGCTCCTCTTCCATGCTGAAATGGGACATGTCCACGCTCCACTTGTCTGCGGCGACACTGTCCCTTTTCCATGTATGCCCGAGCTTGAGCAGCACATCGTTAAACGCCTCTTTTTTGCCGAACAGAAAATCAAGATCGTTCACTACTGCCAGAAACAGATTGGCTTCTTCTTTGTTCAGAAACAGATTGTCTACCTGATAATGTTCCATCAAGTAGTACCCTCCGCCCCGTCCTCCAAGCGAAGCAATGGGAATGCCTGCTTCCCCTATTTTTTCGATATCCCGATAAATCGTTCGCAAGGAAACTTCAAAATGGTCGGCAAGCTCTTTTCCGGTGACCATCCCTTTTTGCGATAAAATGAGCAGCATGGATAACAATCGGTTTACTCGCACTCGCTTACTTCTCCAAAATAAAATCAGACATGACAACCTTCTCCCATTGTATCCCTTTCGGATTCACATTGGTATAAAGCGTGACCGAATCGGCGTTTTCGATGACGGCTTTCAGTTGAAAATTCATTTCTTTTTGCTGCAAATATTCATCGTGAAGCTGCTGGTAGTGGGGATCGCCCTTTTCTTTTGCCTCCTTGATGTAGGCGACGGTGTCCGGGTCTTTGTCAAAATTTTTGTACATCACTTTGTAGCCAAAAGTAGCTTCCACCTTTCCTGCCACATTCGACTCCTGATAATCAGACAACTCGAAACCGAGCAATTCGTAATGCGCGGAGAAAGCCTTTTTCGATTCTTCCTTCATATAGTTGAAGATTTGATTATACTCGGGAGAATTTTGTGCTTCCTCCACTTGGGACGTGCCTTTGCCTTCCGATATGGTTACTGGACTCTGATTGGCGGCTTGTTCCGGGCTGCAACCTGGCAAGCCCGCCACGACGACCAACGCAAAGCAGACGATGAGCGCTTTTTTCACTGGAAACTCACCCTTATGGACAGATTGGAATTTGCTTACAAGTTATACGATTCATCTGCCATTTATGTCTCTCCCTTTTTCGCTCGAAAAAACATTTGGACGAAAAAAAAGAACAAGACAGCCTGTTGCCTGATGCAACGACTGCCTTGCGCTCTTCCCGAATGTACTCACTGGGTCGCTTCCCACTTCGCAACCTCTTCGCGTACGCGCGGTGCGACTTCGCTGCCCAGGAGCCGAATTGCCTGCATAACCTGGTCGTGCGGCATCGTGCCCACAGGTACGTGCAGCATGAAGCGGGTAACCCCGACCTGTTTGCGCAGGTGAATGATTTTCGCTGCCACCGTCTCCGGGTCGCCGACATACAGCGCGCCTTCAAAGCTTCTCGCCGCGTCAAAGCTCGATCGGTCGTAATGCCCCCAGCCACGCTCACGTCCGAGTACGTTCATCACTTGCTGGGTTGGCGGGAAAAATTTGTCCGCTGCCGCTTCTGTGTTCCAATCGACAAAACCGTGTGAATGGGAAGCCACGCTCAGCTTTCGCGGGTCGTGGCCTGCCTGGATCGCTGCTCGCTTGTACAGCTCGACTAACGGCGCAAACTGCACCGGACGCCCGCCGATAATCGCGAGAACGAGCGGAAGTCCCAACAGTCCTGCCCGGATCACCGACTGCGTATTCCCGCCACTGCCAATCCAGACGGGCAACGGGTCCTGCACTGGCCGTGGATAAATGCCGAGATTTTGAATGGCCGGACGATGCTTGCCTCGCCAGGTCACCTTTTCCGACGAGCGGATTTTCAGCAGCAGCTCCAGCTTTTCTTCGAACAATTCGTCGTAATCGTTCAAGTCATAACCGAACAACGGAAAAGACTCGATAAAAGAACCTCGACCCGCCATAATCTCTGCGCGACCGTTGGAAATCGCGTCGAGTGTAGCAAAATCCTGAAAAACGCGCACCGGATCAGCAGACGACAGCACGGTAACTGCGCTGGTCAACCGTATCCGTTTGGTCTGTGGCGCAGCAGCCGCAAGCACCATCGCAGGTGAAGACGCCGCAAAATCTTCGCGATGATGCTCGCCCACGCCGAATACATCCAGTCCTACCTGATCGGCCAAAATAATTTCCTCGACGACTTCCCGCAATCGTTGCGCATGGCTGATGACCTCACCTGTCTGTGCATCAGGAGTCGTCTCTACAAACGTGCTAATGCCAATCTCCACCACAAAGCCCTCCCTCTTCTTCTCGCTCTGAATAATATCTTTATTTTAAGAATCTCTATCTTAAATTTCAAGTCTGCAACTGCATTCCCTCCATCAGCCTTCCACTTTTCCGCTTTTCGAATGCGTGTCGTACATGTCGCGTCTGAATAAAAAAAGGGACATCGTCGCTGATGTCCCTTTCTGCTGCATATTTATTTTCGCTCGCCGCTTTGTGCTTGCTCATCCAGCGGAACGGCTTTGTTAATGCCAAAAGCGTAAAAGCTAAGTGTCACGATCCCCAGGAACACGATCCCGGCAATCAGCGAGATGCGCGTGTCATCGTTGATCCACATTCCGACCAGCACCATCAGCAAAAAGGCGATGGTAATGTAGTTCGTCAGTGGAGCAAGCGGCATCTTGAACGGATGGTTGCCCAGTTCGGCCGCTTTTTGTTTACGGAATCTGATTTGACTGATCAAAATCACAAACCAAGGAATCATCCCTGGAAGCACGCTCGCGCTGTACACGTACACAAACAGATTTTCCGGCGCGATATAGCTCAGGATGACGCCGACACCCAAGCCGACGAGAACACCGATCGTTCCCAAAAGCGGTACACCATTATGGGACAGCTTGGTGAAAATTTTCGGCGCCTGTCCATTGACACCGAGTGTATACAGCATGCGGCCTGCACTATAAATCCCGCTATTACAGCCAGACATCGCTGCGGTGATGACTACGAAGTTAATCAGTCCCGCTGCTGCGGTAATGCCGATCTTGGCAAACGTCGCTACGAAGGGACTGCCGATCGACTGCAATTGATCCCACGGGTAAACGGTTACAATTACAAAAATCGCACCGATGTAGAAAATCAGAATCCGCCAAATGATGCTCTGGATCGCGCTGGTCAACGTCTTCTTCGGATCTTTTGCCTCACCAGCCGTAATCCCGATCAACTCAACCCCTTGATAAGCCCCGATCACTAATGACAAAGCGAAGAAAAAGCCTGTCCAGCCGCCGGTAAAGAAACCGCCGTTTTCCCACAGATTGGATAAGCCAATCGCATGACCGCCGTTGCCGATTCCGAAGAAAATCAGGCCAAGTCCGGCAATAATCATCAACACAATCGTAACGATCTTGATCATGGCAAACCAGAACTCAAACTCACCAAACGATTTAACCGAGAACAAGTTCGCTGCGCCCAAAATCACCATGGCAATAATCCCGGGAATCCAGGCTGGCAAATCAGGGAACCAATACTTCATATACGCCCCGACCGCGATAATCTCCGACATCCCGACGACTACCCACTGAAACCAGTTGCTCCAGGCCGTCAAATAACCAGCTAACGGATGAATGTACTTATGCCCGAAAGTTGCGAATGAGCCAGTGCTTGGCTCCACATACAGCATTTCTCCCATGGCGCGCATGATAAAAAATATAAAAATTCCTACAATTGCATAAGCAAGCATTACGGATGGACCTGTCCATTTGATCGTGCTTGCAGAGCCCATGAATAGCCCTACACCAATCGTGCCGCCCAAAGCGATCATCTGAATGTGACGAGCTTCCAGACCCCTTTTCAATTCTTTGTTTTCCACTTCGGTTCTTCTTCCTCTCTGCCTTGGCTAGCGTATGCTCAGAAAACTGTGGAACATGGGCAAACCATCCACTTCATGTGAGCTCTTGTAAAGCATTCCTAATAGTTGGTCAGATTATTCTTCTCCCTATTAATGCTTTACTTCAGCAACACTTGTTTATTGTAATACGTTTTTTTGATAATAACAATTATATTCCCTGGAAAAATAGCTGGTAAATCAATATATTCGGATTATATAAAATTAAAAAATATATGATAGATAAAATAAATTCTTTTGCACAAAAAGAAAACACCTTATGCAGGTGTCTCGCCTTAGTCTACGTCTTACAACACAATCTCAATCGACGTCCCCTGTCCTTCTTCGCTGCTGATGACAATCTCGCCTTGGTGTGCGTCGATGATATCGCGTGCGATCGCCATCCCAAGCCCCGATCCTTTGTGGGCATCGCCTGTGTTCGTTCCCCGGTAGTAGCGGTCAAAAATCCGCTCCAGCTCCGCCTTCTTGATCCCTTTCCCGTCGTCCTTGATCGAGATATGCACGCGTTCTTGCTTTTCCACGCTCACCTCGATTTTCACCTCGTCATGATTGTGGACGATCGCATTGTAAATCAGATTGTTGATCGCTCTCACCATCAAGATTTCGTCGACTTCCACGGGGATGAACTCTTCGGTTACCGTAAACTCAATGTGGCGCTTCGCATACTTGGGATCGTTCAGGATGTCGATCACGATGCCGCGCAAAAGGGTAACGATGTTGACCGTCTTCTTTTGAATGGACAGCTCTTTGTTTCGCAAGCGGGTCGTCAAATTGAGGTCTTCGATGACTTCTTTGATATACACTGACTTTTTCTCGATAATTCCTGCGTACTCCCTGATCTCGTCCCATGTAAACTGATAGTCCGGGTCCTTGATCATTTCCGAGTAGCCTTGAATCGAAGCAAGCGGCGTCTTCATGTCGTGGGAAATGTTGGCGATCCATTCCTCTTTTAATCGATCGAGCTTTTTGCGTTCCTTTTCGTTCGCCTGCAACTGGTGCGACAGCTGATTCAAGTTATCGAATACGTGCTGGTAGACGCCTTCCGGTTTGTAATGGACGTAAAACTGATTGTTCGCCAACTGCTTGATCCCGTCGATCAGCGAATGCATAGGCTGCGTAAGCCGCTTGCTGAACCAATAGCCGATCCACAAAGCGATCAGGATGTCGATCATAAAAATGATGAGTCCCACATTGAATGCGCGCAAGATAACCTGGTTGTCGTAGAAAATGACGTACCTGTTCAAGTCGCGATTTTCAATCCCGATCAAGTAGCTGTAGCGCTTTGCTGCACTTGCCTTTTCCCCGACGAAAACGGTCGTATCCCCATCTACTTCCTGGTATTTGTACATTTGAATCATGTCTGCGGGCGTGTAGTGCTTCTTTAGTCCGGCGGGCACTCGGTAAGTCAACACTTCATTGCCGTTTTCGTCCAGAACCTGTAGCCAGGCGTTTTTCTTTTGCAGCTCGTCTTTTCCTTCTGCGGTTATCGCGATGCTGTCTCCCGCTAGATCGAGCCGCTGCTCAAACTCTCTCGTAAATTGCTCGGGAGAAGCCGCCTGATCCTGAAAAATCGGGACGTCGAAGCCTTTTTGCGCAATAAATAATCCCAGCATAACGAAAAAATTGATGAAAATAACCAAAATCACAACCAAGACAACGGACAGCAAATACCGTCCTGTGACCTTCCACTTCATCCATCACTGCTCCTCGATCACCAGTTTATAACCCAAACCCTTCACGGTAATCAAATATTCGGGAGAAGAAGGCTGGTCCTCGATCTTTTCCCTCAGTCGGCGTATGTGCACCATGACGGTGTTGTCGATCCCGATAAAATCCTCGCCCCAGACCGTATCGTACAGCTTTTCCTTGCTGATGACTTTGTTGGCGTTTGCCAAAAAAACCTTCATCAGCCCAAGCTCCTTCGGCTTCAAGTCAATCGGACTGCCGTTCTTCAAAAGCTCTGCTTTTTGCGGGTCCAACTCAAACGGCCCAGCCTTGAGCACAGGATCTTCCTCGACTACAGGCTCAACGACCGCATAATCGGCTCTTCTCAGTTGCGCTTTGACCCGGTAGGCAAGCTCCTTGGGACTGAACGGCTTCGTAATATAGTCATCGCCGCCAATGGCAAAGCCCAAAATTTTATCAATTTCCTCGGTTTTAGCGGAGATGAACAAAATCGGCACCTTGGAAAAGCCTCTGATTTGTTTGCATACTTCATAACCTTCTCCGTCTGGCAGCATGATGTCCAACAGCACGAGGTCAGGCTTTTTCTCCTGAAATTGAGCCAGGCCGTCCTTGGCGGTGGTCGAAGTCCAGACGTGCTCGATCCCTTCTTTTTTCAGAACCGTTTGAATCAGCTTCAAAATATCTTCTTCGTCGTCAATGATCAGTACCTTTTTCCCGGACATTGCCGCTTCGCCTCCTTTAAAAACCGAACCCTTTTTATGTGAGAGTATGCCTGACCGCCCTCCATTTAGCAAGCCAAGCCGTTCTTCCATAGAGAAAAGGCGCAAAAAGACTTTTGCTGCCAGCCTTTTTGCGCGCGCCATGATTGCTTATTTCGCCTTTTGCTTGCCGTACGTCATAAAGCGCCACATCTTCTCCAATGGCCCCATCGCGAAAAATTTGAACCACACATTGCTGTAAATGATTTGGACGACGAAGATCAGGCTGGCGATGATGACGACATTCACCGGAGATACATACTCCAGCCCCATGATCGAAATGATCAGCAAGCCGATAAAGCTTTGCGCCACGTAATTGGTCAACGCCATCTGTCCGACCCGGGCAACTGGCGCGAAGAAAGCGCGAATCGCCGCATGCTCCAGAAGCAAAAACATCACAGCGACATAGAACAAGACCGTTGGAATCGTGCCAAGCGAAACGATCAGCTGCAAACTCTCGGCTGCTCCTGCCGAAGCAAACCACGTCCAGATCGCAAAACCAGCGACGACAGGCAACAAACCTGCTGCCAGAAGACGCAGCTGCTTTTTGCCTTCACCGACGCGTCTGATCAGATCAGCCTTTGCGACAGAGAACCCAGCCAAAAACATAGTGAAAATCAAAGTCCAATCACCGATGATCACATCAAGCACCGTAGACAGGACACCTTCTGTTCCGATCAGCTTGGCAATCAGCGCCACTACGTACACAGCGACAACTCCGGCGAGCCATTTGTTGATCGTGGCAAGCTTTGCCCGGTAAAACGGCAGCAGGAGAAATCCAATCAGTGCGTAAGCTGGCAAGATCGTGCCCCAAAAAATAAACACATGCACAATTCCGATCAAAAACATCATCAGCAAGCGCCGGGAAAAACGGCGCAGCGGCCTGTCTCCCCGCATCTCGGCCCGTGAAGCGAAAATGTAAAACCCTACTCCGAACAGAAACGAGAAAATCGAGAAAAATTTCTTTTCAATGAGAATGAGGGTAAGCGTATCAATCCATTGGTTCACTCCTGTAAATTCAGGAATGCTCATTCCTTCCGTCAGGACAATATAGCCTTTGACGTTAATAAACAACGCTCTTTTCTAAGAAATTGTTGCTTTTAGAAAAGCCGTGAGTTGCTTGATATTTATAGTACCAAGCGAAGCGTGCATTCACGGTAAATGGAAATCCTATAGACTTCCTGATTTTCATTATAGAACACACGTTTCCACAACAGCAATAGCAACAAAATTTGCGAAAAGAGCCATAAACAAAATGCCGAACAAGGCAAGACCCCGAATAATATCTAAAGCGACAATCCGTTCCTTTTGCGGGACAGAGGGATTCATTAGCTTGTGCTCCTTTCTTTATTGCAGTTTTTCGTCCGCTTTCTTTGGCAATTCTTCCTTCGTTACTTCCTGATAAGAAGTCACGCCTTTGCCCTCTTTCACAAACAGACTCAAGTATGCTTTTTCCCTCAGCTGTTTATCTGCGGTGAAAGTAAATGTCTTTTGACTGCCGTCCTGATCGTAGGCGGGCAATTCATATTCGTAGCGGACGAGTGTCTCTCCGTTGCCGATTTTGTCGACCAGCTTCTTGCCCTCTCCCTGAATTTGCGTATAGTAGACGTCTGCTCCCAGCCTGTTCAAATTCACTTTTTGCATAAGCGGCACGGCAGCAATCAGGATGACGGCAATGACGATCCACGTAATCATGCTCTTTTTCATGACTTCCTCTCCCAACCTCGTGTCCTTTTGATTGCTTCTGAGCCGATTATAGCTGCCCGTACCTTACAGCGTTTTAATCCGAACCTTAACGAATCCTTAAAAAAAGAACAGCAAACCTCGCTGAGAGATTTGCTGTTGCGGTTGCAGGACATATTCACTTTTTGCTCGGAACGATATCGGCGGCGGCATCAAAGTAGAAGGTACGCTCTCCCTTTTTCAGAAGCACGAGCAAAACGTGCAGGCAGAGCACAGCGACCATGATCGCCATGCACACGAAGAGGACGACGGTCATCCAGACGTGGATCGGGTAAAGAGCCGAATCCATATCGATCTCGACGCGATTCAGGATTCCAAAGAAAGTCGATAATCCCCAAGGCAAGTACAAGGCAAACGCCCTTTTTAACAGCGCCCTCCACGAAGGAACCTCTCCTTGCGGGCCTGCCAGCTTGAACCGCAGCAATCTCGTTCCGACTGTCTGGCCGCCCCATAGTAGCGGAAGGATGAAGTACACAACGAGGAAACCGACCGTGGTGTACACCAGCTCCATCACGTCATTGGACGAGAACAATCCGATCGTGACCAGCCAGACTGCCTGAATCAAGAAATAGTCGACCCACACTGCCAGCAATTGCGACAGCGGCGGCACCAGTCGGCTAGACTCGATTTTTGCCTTTTTCGCAAGCAGCGTCTTTTTGGACGGGAACAAGGCGAGAATGATCGGGCCAATCCAGTAGCCAGCAAGCGCGCCTGTGCTGTTCAGCATCAAATCGTCTCGTCAAAAATGCGGTACGGACAATTGTAGATGCCGTAAATCCCGGTTACCTGCGTGACTTCATAGAACAGGGAGAGGGCAAAGCCGAAGCCAAATGCCTTTTTCCAATACCGCTTGTCTTGCCAAAAATAGCGCAAGTAGACCCCGAACGGCAGCAGCAGCAAGAAATTGAAGGCTGCCTGCCAGAAAGCGCTCTGCTTGAAAATTTGCATGTACGTCGCCGGATTGGACAAGACGATCGCCCCATCCTTCAACGTATCTGTGACGAAGGAAAAAGGGATCAGCGAGTAATACACGGTATCCGCTGATTGGTAGGCGCATGTGTTGCGAGACTCCGGCAAAGGCAACAGCACCAGAAACAAAGCAGACAACATATAGTACATAAAAGAATAGGCCACGATGGAAGCCCACAGGCTCAAAAAGCCGTACTTCCGATAGCTGTAGATCAGCCAGGGAATGACCAGCACGAATCCCAGCAGGATGAATGCGATAAATGCCGTTTGAATCGGTATGAAATATGCCGACATGCTGCACCTCGTTTAATAGTCTTGGACGCTGGACGCCATTTGCGCCACTGGATTGACGCCCGCCCAGCTGTACGGTTAGTCTGTCTCGGTTGACCTTACAAAAATTATCATAGATGCTCGTCAGCGTGCAACGCAAAAAAGGATCAGCTGTCATCTTTTTGACAGCCAATCCGCTTTCTTTCTTGTCTTTACTTCGGTTCTTTGCCGGACCACACAAAACGCGGCAGACGGCTAAGCATGGCAGGCAAGACCGTCACATGGTCTTCCCCTGTGAACTTTATCCACTCCAGATGAAGACCTTGCTCGGCAAGCGTCGCCATACCCGCGGCGACTTCTTCTGCGCCTTCCAGCATATCCTCCAGCTCGTCAGCGCCAATGGTCAACAACAGTTGACGCTGATACTCGCCTTGCCAGCCCGCTTTGAACTGCTGCATTTCCTTGAGCACCTCATTGTTGGCCCACCAGACAGACGGACTGCCCGCCACGTAATGCGTAAACAATTGCGGCCTGGTGAACAGAGCATGCAAGGCAAACAATCCACCCAACGAATGGCCGACCAGCAATTGTCGGTTCGGATCAATCGGCCATTCCTTGGCAATCGCCGGCATCAGCTCAAATTCGAGAAAATCGAGAAACTGATCCGCTTCGCCATGCGGTGGCCACGGTCTGCCATCAGGCCGCTCGGGAAGCGACGCTTCGTCGACATGCATCGTAAAATCACGGCATCGCCGCTCCACATCAAACGGCTCGCGTGAAGGATACCCGATGCCGACAACCAAAATGGGGTCGAAGCCTTTAGGCTTGCGAGTCTGGAGCTTGACTGCTTCGGCAAGCGTCTGGAATAGCGCATCTCCGTCCAGGGCGTAGATGACAGCATACCCGCCGGGAGGTGCCTCATCTGCTGGATTCCCGAGCAAAATCCGGTATTCCAGCTGTCTTTTCGATGTCAGCTTGTATTCGTAGCAACGCTCCGGAATATGAGGTGTTTCGATCATCTTGTTCATGGCTGCATGAACCTCACCACATCGTCAATCACTTTGCTTTGGGCGATAAAACCGCCGCTCAGCCAGTAGTCATTGGATGTCTCAAATACGTGGCCGCTTTTCACTGCCGGGACGTTTTTCCATACGGCACTGTCCTTCAATTCCTTTAAAAATGCATCCCCCTGGTTGCCGTCGTTCACGAGAAAAATGTAGTCGGCATCCAGTTGAGGCAATATTTCCATCGATACTTCAAACGCGCCGTCTTTGACCAGCTTGCTCGGTTCAAAGCCCAAATCGTGGGCAAGCACATAGCCGCTGAAGTAATCGCTGTTCATGAAAAACATTCCTTTTGCGTTAAAGCGGATGATCGCGGCTTTTTTACCCTCTGCTTTTGCCGCAAGCTTTGCCTTTGCATCGGCTGCTTTGTCCGCGTAGTTTTTCAAAGCTTGCTCCGCCTTGTCTTCAACCCCCAGCAGTTTTCCCAACGTGCGAACCGAGCTGTTCAAATCAGTAGAGGCGCTTTTGAAAACGTAGGTGGGAGCGATTTTGGCGTATTTCTCATACGCGCCGTTTTCCGCCGAATACGAATTGTGCAAAATTATGAGATCCGGCTGCGATTCCAAAATGACTTCAAAAGAAGGGGTTCCGCCAGCGAAGCTGATCTGCGGCACGCTGCCAAGCTGGTCTTGCAAGTATTCTTGCGGGCTTACCCCGTTCGACCATTGCATCGCGGGCTTGATCCCGAGTGACAGCAGAGAATCCTCCATGACAGGTGCAAATACTTTGCCAGGCTTGGCTGGAATCGTCAGTTCATGACCAAGCTCGTCTTTTACCGTCAACGGGTAGGCAACCTCTGTCTGGGCAGTACCTTTTGCCGAATCGGTCGGAGTGCTCTCGGCTGCCGTCTGTTGCTTGCTGTCCTGTGGCTTGGCTGTTTCTGTACCGCATGCGGCAAGCAGCACGGATACGAGCAGCACGGTTGACAGCAGGGCCATTGTTTTGTGGGCGCGACTTGGTCGCTTGCTCCATCTCTTTATCATAAATAAGTCCCCCTCCTTGAATGATAACCATTCTCACAAGAAAGGATTATAGAAGAAAACATCAGGTGACTCCATGGACAGGAACAAGAGAAGAGGCTGGATTTTTCCCTGTTAGCATCAGCGTCGCTTCTTCCATCATCCGAATAATCGCCAGGGCGGAATACTCAAACCACGGGTTGGACGGAATGACGTACAGCTTGCTGTTTTTGACCGCCTCAAGACTTCTCCATTGCATGTGATACTGCAAGGAAAGCCAAAATTTTCGCGTCCGCGCGTCCGGGCAGATCAATACCAGCAGTCTGTCAGGATTAATGTGAGACAGTTGGTCGAGCGAAATCACTTCGTTGCACAGCTTTTTCTGCTCCGGGATCGTTGCCAGGGCCAAATCCTGGTACAGCATGTCGCGAATCCCCCTGTTGCTGTAAAGATAGATGTCCTCCCCGGAGATACGCAAAGTGACGAAAACGTCATTTCCAACTGCTTCGCGCACGCTTTGCCTGGCTTGCCCTGCGCTTTCCTCGTAGGCTTGCAGCCATTGCTCACAATCTGATTGTCTGTCCACCATCGCTGCCATTTCCCTAAGCTGCTCCCGCCATTTGGTTGCTTTGATTTCGACGCACTTAATCCCGGCTGTTTCAAGCTGACTGCGAATCGCCTGGTCGTATTCATGGTGCAAAATGAGCAAATCCGGCTTGGCCAAGCTCAGCTTTCTGAGGCTTTCCTCGTCCAACTCCGTCTCCGGTGAGCTTAAATGAATTGGAATCCGGTCTTGATAGTAATAGTGGTAAAAAGGACTCCATTTCGGATCAAGCGGAGCCGCAACCGGAACAATTCCCAGCGCGAGCAGATTTCCCGTCCCGGCCGTGGACGTGACCGCTACCCGCCTTCGCGTCTCCTTGCTGTATGCGGAAGGCGATACGCCGACTGCTTTCTTGAATTTTCTGCTGAAGTAAAACTCGTCCGTGTAGCCGACTTTTCGCGCCACTTCGTGCATGTACAAATCGGAATCGCGCAGAAGCTGCTTGGCACGCCCGATGCGCAGCTCCGTCACATAATCCATCACGCTCTGTCCGTACGCTTTTTTGAACGCATCTCCAAAGTAATTGGGGCTAAGTCCGGTCAACTGGGCCAGCTCATGAATCGATATAGGTTCGGCAAAACGGCTGGCGATATACTCCCGGACTTCCGCAAGCGACAAACGAGCAGCCATGCCGCTTTCCTTGCCTTGATTCCGTTCATTCCTGAACATGCTCAGCCACCTCCTGCGCTTTTTCATAGAAAATCGGTTTTATTCATGATATTGATAATCATTTTCATATTATTACTATAGTCCATCGCCTTATCGAAGACAATCGCGGGTAGCGACCACGCGACCCTCCCCGCAAAATACCACTCCCGGCCACCCCGAGCTGCATCTGCATGGGAACTCCTTTTTGTCTTATCATTTCCATCGCGGATGATCCGCTGCCTGTTGCGCTTTGATTATGCGGCGGGTGAAAAATGAAAAGCTGCCCGCAAAAGTGGCGAGCAGCTTCTGATAACCCGGTCGGTTGACCGTTATTTTTTGTTTGCTTTCGCCGACATGACTGAGACGATTTCGTCCAGCAGCAAGTCCAAGGTCAGCGGGTCATCGTAGTTGAATTTGCTATCCAAAATATACACGCGACCTTGCTGCACAGCCGGAATCGTCTTCCAGACGGAGCTGTCCATCAACTGTTGCTGGAGGGCAACCGTCTCGTTGCCACCATCCGTCAGCAGAAAAATATCGGTGCCCATATAGTCAGGGAGAACTTCGTTCGAGACATCCACGAAGCGCTCGTTTTTGTCTACAAGTTTTTGCGTTCCTGGTGACGGCTTGAAACCGAGCTGGCCGTATACCGTCGTATTCAGCCCTTGATTCCCCATCACATACATCTCTTTGCCCAAAAGCAGCAGCGATACGGCAGTCTCATCGCCTTTCAGTTGCAGCTTCTCCTTGGTCGCTTTTGCTTTTTCCTCGTACGCTTTGAACCAAGCTTCTGCCGCCTCCGTCCGTCCGAGCACGTCTGCCGTAAACATCACGCGCTCTTTGGTCGGTGTGGCATCGTCCAGCCCCGTGACGACAGTCGGTGCAATCTTCTCCAGAGCCGCCAGCCCTTTTTCATCCCAGTCGTCGAAAATGATCAGGTCCGGATTTAACGCCAATACTTTTTCCTGCGAGTATGGATAACCGACGTCTTCGATTCCTTTTATTTGTTCAGGGTAGGCAATCTGACTCGCAATGACGCTCAAGGTGGCGCCAATCGGCTTCACGCCGATCGCCAGCAAATCCCCCGGATTGCTGCCGACATAAACAACCCTCTGCGCTTGAACCGGGACCTCCACTTCGCGTCCCTGCACGTCTTTTACGACTTTTGTAGCCAGTTTTGTATCGGGAGCAGCGTCTTTGCTTGTCTCGGTACCCGCATTCGCTTTTCCAGCATCAGGTGCGGCAGGTGCAGTCGTTGCGCCGCAAGCTGACAAAAACGCCATCACGAGCAGCAGACCGAGCAGAGAAAGCAGGCGTTCCTTTTTAAACATAGCTGAATCAAAGCCCCTCTCCATTAATGAATAACGATCAATAAAGAAAATGATAATCATTATCACTAAAAGAGTATACATCAAGTGCTCATGCGGGTAAATAAAAAGAAAGCCCTATGCTCCCACCAGCCTATCTTTGCACAAATTCCGTAAAACTGATTTGGCTTACCTCGTACTCCGCACCTATGCTGGCCAGCTCGTTTGCGACCTTGGCAGCGACTGACTCCAGTCCTTTGAACACGAGCAGAGGAGCAGCTTCCAGATGAGCTTTTGCTTGCCCGTAATCGCATTTGAACCATTTTTTGATGAACAGCAGCGTCTTGAGCTTGTCAGCACCCGCACCTGTGATCATGACTTTGTTGTATATAAAGTCTTCCATCTCTTCTACGTCTGTTTCCGTGATGCTCCGCGGTCGCAGAGCGCTGCGCAGCAACTCCGACAGATTGTCGTACGCGACAGCAAAATCCCAGACTCCCCTGCCGTGTTCTGCGGTATAAATCACGGTGTCGCCTCTGGACAGATCGATGCAGTATGGATCGCCCTCGTCGTTAGCAATCACCAAAAAGCTTCTCGGCCAGTCCTCTATCACTTCATCTGTCACCGGATTGTAGTTGTACCCGAGCTGGCCATCCGGCAAATCCTTTGCCCCGTATATATCCAGGTTGATATAATCATCCGTGCTCCAGGACACAGATTGTGGAACATAGTGCTGTAAAAAATACACGTACTCCTCAGGCAGCGTCCATGTTTCCGTCACGCTTTTGATTGCTTGCTCGTCTGCTTCGGCAAGCAGTTGCATCGGATGTTTCGCGTAAAAGTCAGGGTCTTGTTCGCACATTGCTTGCACGACTGACCGCATCTGAGAAAGGATAGCATCGATTTGCGAATATACAGGTTCCACGCGGTTCACCACTTTGTCTGAAAATTGTCTCCCGAAATGACTCTCTTTCTTTTTCCACCATTCTCCAACATATTCCTTTGAAATCAGGGAAGTCTTTGAAAATGCTACTTGCGGCCTATCCGTAGCAGTCCCATGCCAGCCTGTCATCCACGAACAGACGAGCGGCTGACCAAGCAAACAGCCAAAATAAAACGGCCTCTCTTCCCGCAACGCAATGTGCAGGAGAAAGGCCGCTTGCTTATGATTGGATTAAAGAACCGTCTGCCGTCTACTGGACAGCAACCAGTTTATTGTCAAGCCCCAGCGTCTTTGCTGTGTTTACATGAATGTCATGCAACAGCTCTGGATTGTCCATCAAAGACATGCCATAAGAAGGAATCATTTCTTTAAACTTCGCTTCCCACTCGGTTACATGTTGCGGGAAGCATTTTTTGAGGACTTCCAGCATGACAGATACTGCGGTAGAAGCACCCGGAGATGCCCCCAACAAAGCTGCGATCGAACCATCGCCAGCCGTGATGACTTCCGTACCGAACTGGAGCGTTCCTTTGCCGCCAGCTTCGGTATCTTTGATTACCTGTACGCGCTGACCGGCAACAACCATATCCCAGTCTTCGCTTTTCGCATTCGGAATAAACTCGCGCAGCTCTTCCATGCGTTGTTCTTTCGAAAGCATGACTTGCTGAATCAGGTATTTGGTCAATGACATCTCTTTCGCGCCTGCTGCCAGCATCGTCATCACGTTGTTCGGTTTGACAGAAGTGATCAAATCGAACATGGAGCCGGTTTTCAGGAACTTAGGCGAGAAGCCAGCGAATGGCCCGAACAGCAACGATTTTTTATTGTCGATATAACGTGTGTCCAAATGAGGTACGGACATCGGCGGAGCGCCGACCTTGGCTTTACCGTATACTTTTGCATGATGTTGCGCCACAATATCCGGGTTTTTACAGACCATAAAAATACCACTTACCGGGAAGCCGCCAATGCGTCTTCCTTCCGGGATACCGGATTTTTGCAGCAAGTGCAGGCTTCCGCCCCCACCGCCGATAAAGACGAACTTCGCTTTATGGCGTTGAACACTGCCGTTATGCAGGTTTTTCACTTTCAGCTCCCAAGAACCGTCGCTGGCCCGCTTGAGGTCATCAACGCTGTGCTCGTAGTTCACTTCAACGTCTTTGCTCTTCAAGTGATCAAACAGCATACGCGTCAAGGCCCCAAAGTTGACATCCGTTCCAGAGTCGATCTTTGTGGCAGCAATTGGCTCGTCGGAGTTGCGGCCTTCCATCACAAGCGGAATCCATTCCTTCAGTTTTTCTGGAGAATCGGAGAACTCCATGCCTTGGAACAAAGGATTGTTTGCCATCGCTTCGAAACGTTTCTTCAAAAACGATACATTTCTCTCCCCTTGCACCAAACTCATATGGGGCAATGGCATAATGAAATCTTGCGGATTGCTGATCAGCTTGTTGTTCACCAGATAAGACCAGAACTGCATGGAAACTTGGAACTGCTCATTGATCTTGATTGCTTTGCTGATGTCGACCGATCCGTCTTTCTTTTCGCTGGTGTAGTTCAGCTCACAGAGTGCAGCATGCCCAGTTCCTGCATTGTTCCACTCGTTGGAGCTTTCCTCTCCTGCTTTTGAGAGCTTTTCAAACACTGTAATTTTCCAGTCTGGTACTAATTCCTTCAGCAGTGACCCTAGGGTCGCACTCATGATGCCGGCACCAATTAAGATAACGTCTGTTTGCATTTGTCTGCTACTCATTTTTACCGTCCTAACTCGCTGGTATTTGGAGAAAAGATGCAGGCGGCTCCTGATCTGGCCCCGTTGCAAGTCAGGGTGCTACCTAGTACACACCTTTTCTGGAATAATTACAACCTGTATATAGTGTAACACTTTTATCTTTAGAATAAAATATTTGCTATATATTGATAGTTATATGCTATTAAAGGTGCCTTAAATTTTAGTAATGATGCACTTTTAATAGAGACATACTGAAAAACGGTCATAAAACCTTATAAAGGCACAAAAACCAAAGCCACTGCTCGATGAGTTTTGCGGGGTTATCGGCAGGGTTCTTCCGTTATTTTGCCTTATAGCGGGATATTATATGATCGCATCGCAAAAAAGCGTTCGGGGATGTGTACAATTGCTTCGCCCCCCACGATATTCATGCCATCTACCCGTCTGGTCAAACATACATTGTTACATTCGATGGCCTGCAACAAGTAGCCTATGTCAGTCGGAACTTGATCACACAATTGTATAAAAGGATCAATTTTTACATATAGGCTGGTTGTTTGTGGAAATTTATCTGTTTTTGTCGAACGGTATTAAGCAAAAATCATGCAAAAATAGACTTTCACCAACAATAAATAATTTAAGAGAATACTGGAATTCTTACAAATCCGTTATGATTTTGCCAAATTATATCAAATGTTGTAAGATTGTAGCATAGGCGTCATAGTTTCAGAAGTTTGTTGATGGAGGTAATAAAATGTCAATTTCTGGCACATTTTCGAACTGGCTTAAAAGCACGCAATCGACCTTGCGGGACCAGGTTAAAAAGTTTCAGAATCGTGACTTTATGGATGCAGTCGTCGCGGGATGCGCATTGGTTGCCGCAGCCGATGGACAAATAGACTCCACAGAAAAACAAAAGATGGCCGCTTATATCAACCGAAGCGAAGAATTGAAAGTTTTTAATATGAACGATGTTATCGCCCGGTTCAACCATTTTGTCAGCGGATTTGAATTTGATCATGGCGTAGGCAAGATGGAAGCGCTCAAAGCAATCGGAAAAATCAAAAATAATTCGGAAGCAGCACGAGTTCTCATCAGTGTGTGTTGTGCCATTGGTGCAGCAGACGGCGATTTTGATGAGAAAGAAAAAATGGTAGTTCGGGAAATTTGCCAGACCGTTAATTTGAATCCAGGCGATTTCCAGCTGTAACCAACAAGCGGGATTGCCTTATACCAGAGGCAGTCTTGTTTTTTTATCGTATGGCGAATTGGGATGAAGAGGGGAGTCGTTTCTTTTTATGCGGCATTTTGATTACTTGCTAGAAGATGAAAGAGCAGAACTGTTCAGTATACACCCTCTTCCGATCAATCGAAGTACCGAAAAGGAAGTGCTGGCCCACGCACTGGGAGCAACGCTCTATATGCCAGCCATGCGGGCTACCATCTCCCAGGACGTCATGACCAAAAAACACGAAGGCTTGATTTCGATGGTAATTTGCCTGGAAGACGCCATCGGTGATCATGAGGTGCCTGAGGCGGAGCAATCGCTGATTCGGCAAGTGCGCGATATTTCCAGCCAAATGCGGCACGGCTTGATCCACCAGGACGATATTCCGATCATGTTCGTGCGGGTACGGGATGTCGCCCAAATGAACCGGATTGTCGATGAGCTGCAAGAAGACTTGATTTGCCTGACAGGGTTTGTGTTCCCGAAGTTTACCAGCCGCAACGCAGAAGAGTATCTGGAGGCGCTGGAATCCTGCAATCGGCATGTTTCCTTTCCCGTGTACGGCATGCCCATTCTGGAATCTGCCGACGTTATTTACAAAGAGACCCGGACAGCCGAGCTGCTCTCTATCAAAAATACGATAGACAAATATCGGCACCTCGTTCTGAACGTGCGCATGGGAGCAACCGACTTTTCCAGCCTGTTCGGATTACGCCGGGGGCCGGACGTGTCGATTTACGATATTTCCACGATTCGCGACTGCATCGGCGACATCGTCAACATGTTTACCCGCCAGGGCAGCGAGCACGTCGTATCAGGTCCGGTCTGGGAGTATTTTGGAACCGGAGAAAGATTGCTGAAACCGCAACTTCGCCAGTCTCCTTTTGAACAAAAACTCGGCGGTTCATCCGGGAGAAGGCTTCGCCAACAACTGTTGAATCACTGGCAGGACGGGCTGATCAAGGAAGTGTTGCTGGACAAGGAAAACGGCCTGACTGGCAAAACCATTATTCACCCGAGCCACATCAAAATTGTCCACTCCCTTGCAGTGATTACACGAGAAGAATACGAGGATGCCTGTACCATCCTGCAAAGCCAGACAAACGGCGTGACCAAGAGCCAATATGCCAACAAGATGAACGAAATCAAGCCGCATACGAGCTGGGCGAAAAAAATCATGATCAAATCAAAAGTGTACGGGGTGTTCCATGAACATAACAACTTTATCAACCTCCTCGCCCGAACATCAAATATTCAACTTCAATATTCTCGGTAATCTGGACATCACCATCCGCGTTCAGCAAAATCCGTATCAACTCCCGCCGGAAGCACTGTTTCAGATGGCTGCCCGCATTAACAAAAAACGAAGCTTTCTGTTTGTCAGCAAAGTTCTCGGCAAGCATTTGCCCGTTCGTCCCGCCACATCTGTGCTGAGCGGAATGGCATTGGCCGCCCGGCTCCTCGAAGAACGGTACTCCCTCGAAGTCGCAGAGCTGCCCGCGATTGTGCAAGGGATCGTCCACCAGGAAAAAAGCGATGAGATTCTTCACCAGCTGCTGCTGCATCCTTTTGAATTGCCCGAACCGTTGTTGTTCATCGGCTTTGCGGAGACGGCTACGGCACTTGGACACAGCATGTTCAGTGCGTTTGGCAGCAAGACCGAATACATTCATACGACCAGGGAGCGCATCAATGAGCTTCCGTCCACGATTGACTTTGAAGAAGAGCATTCCCACGCAGTAGCTCATCACTTTTATCCGGTAAATAAAAACTTGCTACGTTCTGAGTGCCCAATCGTATTAGTAGATGATGAGATTACGACTGGCAAGACAGCGTTGAACATCATTCGCGAGATTCAGCGTCACTTCCCGCGAAAGCAATACATCGTCGCTTCCTTGCTGGATTGGCGTTCGCAAGAGGATCATCGCAAATTCCAGGAGCTTGAAGCCGAATTGGACATCAAAATCACGGCCATTTCCCTGCTCAAAGGGGAGATTGAAGTAAACGGAGCAACAGGCGAGCAACCGACACAGCAAACAATCGTTGCCTCTGCCCACGCAGGCACAGCCCCGGTTGTTATCCCGCTGGAAACGGCTGCGCTGACCAAGCTGTCCTTTTCTTCCATCACTCCATCAGGGTTCATCAACACACAACCATACTTGCTGGAAACGGGCCGCTTCGGAATAACAGCCGAGCAGCAGCGTGAATTGCACGGCACACTTCGCGAGTTGGGACAAGCTTTGCAGCAATACCGCACAGGCAGGGCCTTATGTATGGGAACGGGCGAATTTATGTACGTTCCGATGATGATCGCCGCTTTTATGGGCGACGACGTCCTGTATCAATCGACGACGCGAAGCCCCATCCATCCGGCAGCAAAAGAGGCTTATGCCGTGCAAAATGCATTTTCCTACGAGAGCCCCGATGATCCTGCCATTCCCAACTTTATTTACAACATCCCGGAGCAGCGATATAGCGAGTTGTTCCTGTTCCTTGAACGCGGGACGAGCGATGAGCGGCTGAACAGTTTGTACGCAGCTTTGGCTCAACTGCCGATTCCGCACAAGTATGTCGTCATGTTTTGCTAACAGCCAAGAGAGGGGGAAACCGCATGGATCGAGGATCAGTATACGCTGTAGAACTTATGAAGCCGCCCCAAATGGGGAGCTATCCAGCAGAAGATGTTACCTTCCTGTTGAAAGATATCAGCGAATTGATGGAAGAAACCAACACGGAAGACCGCGAAGAACTGATTCAGGCAGGCACCCACTATTCGGAAATGCTTCCTGTTGAGTATCAGCCTTCTGCCGAGTACATCTCCTTGTTTCATCACGCCTTGCAGACGACGGCACGCAAAGTGGCGCTGGCGTCAGCAGTCGTAGCTGAATTGATTCTGGCGCGAAAAGGCAGGGAGCTTGTGCTGGCCTCGCTGGCGCGGGCCGGGACGCCCATTGGTGTTTTGATCCGCCGCTATTTGCGCCAAATTCATCAGCTCGATGCACCTCACTACAGCATTTCGATCATTCGCGGCAAAGGCATTGACGAAAACGCGCTGCACTACATTCTGGAACAGCATCCGGGCAAAAAGATTCAGTTCGTGGATGGCTGGACGGGAAAAGGGGCGATTACGTCCGTGTTGCACGAGGCGATATCCCGTTTCAATCAAAAGTACCTGCTGCGGCTTGATGCCGATCTGGCTGTACTCGCTGACCCGGGGCATTGCGTCCAAACATTTGGCACCCGCGAAGACTTTTTGATCCCCAGCGCTTGCCTGAACTCGACTGTGTCCGGCTTGATCAGCCGTACCGTCCACCGCGATGATCTCCTTGCAACTGGCGAATTTCATGGAGCCAAATTTTATCGGGAATGGATCGCAGAAGATGTCTCGAACTTGTTCGTCGATACGATCTCGGCCCATTTTGCCGATATTGCCGCCGAAGCCAAGGAACAAGCAGCCGAATTGATCCGCCATGAAGACGACTACGTGCCAACCTGGAAAGGAATGCACGATATTTCGCGGATTCAGCAGGAGCTGGAAATAGATGATGTCAATTTGATCAAACCGGGGGTTGGTGAAACGACTCGCGTACTCTTGCGCAGAGTGCCGTGGAAAATCCTCGTCGATTCAGTCGACAACCCGAATCTTGCCCATATCATCATGCTCGCCAAAGACAGGGGTGTATTGGTGGAGGAACGTTCGGATATGAGCTATTCCTGCTGCGGCATTATCCGACCGATGAGAGGGGAAAACCAATGATTTTTGCCAGCGATCTGGATCAGACGCTCCTGTACGGAACGCGCTTCCTTGCAGACCATACACAACCGTTTCAGGTGGTCGAGGTGCTGGACGGCGCGCCTATCTCGCACATGTCTGACCTGGCGATTCACTTGCTTCATGAGGTGCACTTGCAGTGTTTGTTTGTACCAGTAACTACAAGAACGATTGAGCAGTATAAACGCATTGCCATTTTCCAAAACGAGCTTGTACCGCGCTATGCCATTACGAGCAACGGCGGCCATGTGCTTCGTGACGGACAAATCGACGAGCAATGGAGCCGTCAGGTGCGCAGTAAAATGATCAACGAATGCGCAGCAATCCACGACATGCTGGCAGGCTTCGCCCGGATCAGCCACGAGCAATGGGTCATCCGCGAGCGAATGGCTGAAGATTTGTTTTTCTACAGCATCATCGATCGCGAAAAAATGCCTGTCGACGAACTGCGCGACTTCGAACAGTGGGTCACTGAGCAAAACTGGAGCATGTCCATTCAAGGCCGAAAGCTCTACCTCGTACCGCAAGCCGTAAACAAGCGCGATGCTTCCCTGTACGTGTGCGCATTGGAACAAGACGATCGGATGATTGCTGCCGGCGATTCCCTGCTGGACATGCCGCTTTTGGAAGCAGCACACCTCGCTGTCGTTCCTCCGCACGGGGAAATCTATCAGCTTCGCGGCCACAATGATGCCGTAGCCAGCTTTCATTTTACGCAAGCATCAGGAATGAGCGCTTCCGAGGAGATTTTGCAGACGGTTCTCGCCTCCTTGCGCCAGGAGCTGCGAGCACGCTAGACAAGAAACGCGGGAAATCGACCGAAAAAGTTACAAATCAGGCATAAATTGAAGTTTTTTGCAAATTTATGTAGATTTTATCGTCATGCAATGAAATAATCGAATTGTAATCTGCAAAAGAATGGGTGAAAACCCGGACAGAGTGGAGGGTGTACATGTCAGTTATCAGTTTGCAAAAAGGGCAAAAAATTGACCTGACCAAAGGAAATGCTGGCTTGAGCAAAGTGCTGGTTGGACTTGGTTGGGACCCGGTGAAAAAATCGGGAGGACTGCTTGGCGGACTGTTTGGTGGTGGACAAGCCAACATCGATTGCGATGCTTCTGTCATCATGCTGAACGAAAACGGAAAATTTACAAAAGAAACAAATCTCGTCTATTTCGGAAATAAGAGAAGTGGTTGTGGCAGCGTCGTTCACTCCGGAGACAATTTGACGGGTGATGGCGATGGAGACGATGAACAAATTTCTGTCGAGCTTTCCCGCGTCCCTGCCGATGTACACAAACTCATTTTCGTTGTAAATATTTACGATTGCGTCAGCCGTCGCCAAGATTTCGGGATGATCGGCAACGCGTATATCCGCATCATGAATCCATCTACCACCCAGGAACTGTGCAAATTCAACCTGACAGATAACTACGCAGGGAAAACGTCGCTAATCGTGGGTGAATTGTATCGCCACTCTGGTGAATGGAAATTTGCTGCTATTGGTGAAGGAACAGCAGATACTTCGATTTCCCATCTTGTCGGACGATACACATAGCTCTTTGCCGGTTGTACTTCCCATCACAATAAAACCCCAATTATTAGGAGGAATCACACATGGCCGTTTCATTGCAAAAAGGACAAAAAGTAGATTTGACCAAAACAAACCCTGGCTTGACCCAAATCAAAGTCGGTCTTGGTTGGGACACCAACAAGTACGATGGCGGCGGCGAATTTGACCTCGATGTATCCGTATTCCTGCTGAATGAACTCGGAAAAGTGGAAGACGACAAACATTTCGTATTCTTCAACAACCCGCAAAGCCCTGACGGTTCCGTGGTTCACTCCGGAGACAACCGCACTGGCGCTGGAGACGGCGATGACGAAGTAATCGAAATCGACCTGTCCAAAGTATCCGCAAGTGTACAAAAGGTTGCTTTCACCATCACAATCTACGACGCGGCTACCCGCAACCAAAACTTCGGTCAAGTATCCAATGCGTATGCGCGTGTACTGAGCGCAAGCAGCGGCGAGGAACTGATCCGCTACGACCTCGGCGAAGATTTCTCCGTTGAAACTGCTGTAGTTGTTGGCGAACTGTATCGTCATGGAAGCGAATGGAAATTCAGCGCAGTGGGTGCAGGCTACAAAGACGGTCTCGCAGGACTGGCTCGCGATTACGGTGTAAACATCGGTTAATAACCCATTACGATTTGTGGAAAGGATGAACTCCCCATGTCAGTAATCAGCTTATCCAAAGGTCAAAAAATTGATCTGACGAAAGGTAATCCTAACCTGACCAAATTAGTCGTTGGACTTGGTTGGGACACGAACAAATACAATGGTGGCTCTGATTTCGACCTTGACGCTGCGGCGTTTTTGCTCCGTGCAGGCGGCAAAGCGACTGGCATTCAAGACTTCGTTTTCTACAACAACATGCAAGGCGGCAACGGCTCCGTTACGCACACAGGCGACAACCTGACAGGTGAGGGCGACGGGGACGACGAGCAAATCAAAATCGATCTGACCAAAGTACCAGCGGAGATCGAAAAAATCGCCATTACTATCACGATTCACGATGCCGAAGCGAGAAGACAAAATTTTGGACAAGTCTCCAACGCCTTCGTTCGCGTCGTTGATGAAACGACAAACCGCGAAGTTCTCCGCTACGATCTGGGCGAGGATTTCTCCGTAGAAACGGCTATCGTCGTGTGCGAACTGTATCGCCACCAGGGCGAATGGAAATTTGCTGCTGTAGGCAGCGGTTTCTCCGGCGGACTTAAAGCGCTTTGCAATAACTTCGGATTACAAGCAGGGTAATTCGTCAACCTGAGGATGCTAGTTTGATAGTAGGGACTAGCATCCTTTCTTGCTTTTTTAAGCTGGACACAATGCGGCGACGCCATGCTTTTGGCGAAGCCAAGTTTTCGAAGATAAAGGTGATAGTGATGACGATGACGATTGTGAAGGGGCAAAAAGTCGATATTACTAAGCAGTTTCCAGGATTGAGCAAAGTAATTGTCGGCCTTGGCTGGCGCGCTGGCAACGGAATTGAGCTGGATGCATCGGCTTTTCAATTGGGCGCGTCCGGGAAAGTGAATCGTGAGGAAGATTTCATTTTCTACGGAAACCCCAGATCAGTAAACGGAGCGGTTTCCTTGCGCGACGGCTCTGGAGATAATCAGCAATTCGAGCTGGACCTTGCGGCAATAACATCCGACGTGGAAAAGATCGCTTTTACCATTACGATTTACGATGCCATTACACGCGGACAAACGTTCCGTCAGGTTTCCGATCTTTATTTGCGGATCATGCACCCCGTGACCTTTGTTGAAATGATCCGGTTCCCATTGGTTGATTTCACTACGGAAAATTCGATTGTGACTGGTGAATTGTATCGCTACAAGGGTGAATGGAAGTTCAATGCGATCGGGAGCGGCTTTAACGGCGGGCTGGCTGCCTTGTGCGGAAACTTTGGCGTGGAAGTGGCACAGGAACAACCATCTTCTCCACCACCACCTCCTCCAGCGCCGCCAAAGGTTGAGCAACCGCCGGAACCGCCTATCAATCTGTCCAAAGTAGAGCTGACCAAAAAAGGCGAAACGATCAGCCTGCGCAAATCGAGCGGAGCACTTGGGCAAATCAGCGTAAACCTGAACTGGAACAGAAAAGTCAAAAAATCTATCGGGTTTTTAGGTTTTGACAAATCTTCTGGCATCGATCTCGACCTCGGTTGCTTGTATGAGTTGTCAGACGGATACAAAGGGTGCATTCAAGCGCTTGGCAGGAAGTTTGGCCAATATACGGACTTCCCGTTCATCGAGCTGGATGGTGACGACCGCACGGGAGCCAGAACAGATGGGGAGAACCTCCGCATTAACGGCAACCAAGTACGCGAGTTTAGTCGGGTTCTGATCTTTGCCTACATTTACGATGGTGTGGCAAAATGGGCGGAAACAGACGGTGTTGTCACGATCAAACAAGCGGACAACCCGGAAATCGTCGTCCGCATGGATGTTCATGACCCGCGCAAGATCATGTGCGCCATTGCCATGATTGAGAGAAAAGACGATACGTTCCAAATCAAGCGCCTGGTCGAATACTTCAATGGACACGAACAAATGGATCGCCACTATGGTTGGAACATGCGTTGGGCCGCAGGCAGCAAATAGCGTAGGAGGAAGACAAAATGGAATTTTTGAATGGGCTGATTGAAACCTATTCAAGCTTTTTCTCGTGGGAAGTCTTGCAAGGAGTATTAACGAACCCTGCCAACTGGACCATTATTCTCTCGTTGGTCATTCTGGAAGGTTTGCTGTCAGCAGACAATGCACTTGTACTGGCAGTCATGGTCAATCATTTGCCAGAAAAACAAAAGAAACGCGCCTTGTTTTACGGCTTGCTCGGCGCCTATTTATTCCGTTTCCTGGCGATCGGCTTAGGGGTCTTCTTAGTCAAAATGACGGCGATCAAAGTAATGGGTGCCCTCTACTTGCTCAAAATCGCGGCCGATTACTTCGTTGGTGAAAACGAGAAAGCACAAAAAGCAATCAATGTATTGCTCTATCTGGGAATGGCGGCATGCTTGTACTTCATTCCAATCCTGGCGGTACAAATCCTCGGTGGATTGCTGATCGTCTGGCTGCTCTACCGCGTATTCAAAAGTGGCAACGACGACGAACCAGAAATCGAGAACAAAGGAAAAGGTTTCTGGAAAACGGTACTTGCTGTTGAGATGATGGATATTGCCTTCTCCATCGACTCTGTTTTGGCTGCTTTTGGTGTCAGCAACCAGGTTTGGGTACTGTTCCTGGGTGGGATTCTCGGCGTCCTGATGATGCGGGGTGTCGCTCAAATCTTCCTGAAGCTGATTGCACGTATTCCTGAATTTGAGACGACAGCGTTCGTACTGATTGCGCTCATCTCTGTGAAAATGTTCCTGGGCGCAGCTGGCTTCCACATCGAGTCTTACATCTTCTTCGGTGTTCTCGTTCTCACCTTCCTCGCTACATTCATCGTGCATAGGGCGAAAAAGCGCAAACACGGAGATCAAGATGCTTCAAAAGACAAAGTTGCGGAAACAGCATGATAGGAAAGGCAGAAAGCGAGGTCAACAGACACTCGCTTTTCTTTTCGAAAAAAGGAGGCTAGATGATGATATCGTTTGTTAAAGACGTGCAGGTGGTCCTGGAAAAGAAAAAGCTGCAACAGGTGAAGGCACGGGTTGCCCTGGTCCTCGATATAACCGGCTCGATGCGTCCGTACTATAAAAACGGGACGGTGCAAAAGGTAGTAGAACGCATTTTGGCAGTAGCCAGCCAGTTTGACGATGACCAGACACTCGACGTATGGGTCTATGATCATCGCTTCTCCCGACTTCCATCCGTAACTGAGCAAGACTTTGAAAACTACGTAAACCGTGCCATCCTCGAAAACGCCGCTGTTGAAAAGTTCGGCCGGAACGACGAGCCGTTAGTCATGCGCGATATTATCGCCAAATATACGCAAGAAGAGCCGAGCAGTCTGCCCACCTACATCACGTTCATCAACGATGGCGGCGTGAAAAAAGGGGCAAATGAAGCTGGCGATTCCGTTCAAAAGCTGATCATCGAGTCAGCCACAAAGCCGCTGTTTTGGCAATTCGTAGGGATCGGCAACGCAGATTTCGGCGTGTTGAAAAAGCTCGATACAATCGAAGGACGCTTTGTCGATAACGCCAACTTTTTTCAAATCGATAACATCGACACGATTTCAAACGCAGCTCTCTACGACCTGCTGCTGAACGAGTTCCCGCTTTGGCTGGAAGAAGCAAAACAAAAAGGAGTTTTGGCTTAAATGAAAAAACGGCTCTGGTTCAATCGGACTTTTGCTACGGCGTATCCAATCGTTGAAATGATTCGCAATAACCCTGACAATATCGCCTTCGAGATTTTTGTGACTCACCCGAAACGCCATAGCGTGATGCTGCAAATCGCAGACTATGCTGAACTGGAGCCGACACTCGATGTACCGCAATACATCGACTATTGCCTGTCGTTTTGTCAAAAGCACAAGATTGACGTATTTCTCCCCAACTATCGCCTCGTGGAAATCTCCCAGCATATCGAGGAATTTGAACGGCTGGGCACACAGGTTATGATCGCTCAGGAACACCAGTTGTTGGAGGACATCTCGGATAAAGGCAAGTTGTTTCAACTGTTCCATGACGTGCCGGAAGTACCGCTTCCCGCGTATCAAATTGTGAACACAGCCGAGCAGTTCCAGTCTGCCTATGAACAGCTCAAGCAAAATGGCGACAAGGTGTGCTTCAAGCCTGCCCGTGGCGAAGGCGGGGCGGGATTTTATGTAGTGGAAGATCAGCTCGATCCGTTTGATCGCCTGTTTCGATCAGCCCACTATCAGATCACGCCAGAAGAAGCGCTCCGCGTGCTGTCCACGCGCGAGACTTTTGACGACATCATGGTTATGGAGTATTTGGACCAGTATGAATACAGCATCGACTGCCTCGCCTACGGAGGACAATTGCTGGCAGCAGTGCCGCGCAAAAAAGTCGAGGGCCGTATTCGCAAGCTGGAACATAACGAAGAGTTGCTGAGCATAGCCGAAGCAGTACAGCAGCGGCTCCAGCTTTCCTACCTGTATAATGTGCAAATCAAATACAAGGACAACGTACCGAAGCTTCTGGAAATCAATCCGCGTGCTTCCGGCGGAATGTATGCATCTTGCCGCTCCGGGGTGAACTTCCCGTACCTGGCGCTGAAGCTGCTGTTGACCGGAAAAGCCGACGTGCCTGTACCGAAGCTGGATATTCTCACGACGCATGTGGAGCGCGAGATTGAATTGGTGCGGTTTTTTGAGTAATAGACACATGCCACTACAGCATGAAAGCCATCCCCTATCAGGATGGCTTGTTCATTTTCAGCGCGATTCCCGCTTGTCGGCTCGGTGAAGCCAATAACCACTTATCCTGTGCTTGGTATATAAAAAGTTATCTTCGTGCCTATACCTGGCGCGCTTTTGATATGAAGTCCCGTCCCGAAGTGCCGCTTCAATCGCTGGTCCGTATTGATCAGTCCAACGCCTGACTTGCTGTTAGCCTTTCTTTCCAGCAGTTGTCGCAAGTGGGCTTCGTCCATTCCAATCCCATCGTCTTCAACGGTTATCTCCACTTGCGTTTCGTGGACAGCAATCCGAATGAGGATTTTCCCCCCGGAATTGCGCTTCATCACGCCATGTATAATCGCATTTTCAACGAGAGGCTGAATCGTCAGATAGGGGATTTTTACTTCCTCACAGTCATCTATCTCCCAAACAACCTCCAGCCTTTCTTCAAACCGCACCTTTTCAATATACAGATACGAACGGATCAGACTCAGCTCTGTTTCGATCGGCACAAGTCCACCCATGTCTTCAAATTTAAATTTATACCGCAAAAAATTGCTGAACTCATAAAGCAATTCACGCATCTTATCGAGATTTATGTCACTCAAAGCTGTCGCAGCACTTAACGCATTGAATATAAAGTGCGGCTGGATTTGCGCTTGCAGCCAGGCAGCTTCTAAGCGCAGTTGTTCCCGAACAGACTGCTTGATCGTAGTTAATGCCTCAATCCGCGATTTGATCTCCATTCCATCTACTGGCTTCGTCACATAATCGTTTGCTCCCGCCAAAAAACCGCTCTGAATATCTTCCGGCTGGCTTCTTGCCGTAAGCAACAAAACAGGCAGTTCAGTGAGCGTAAACCGCTGGCGAATGATCTGCGTCAGCTCATAACCGGACATCTGCGGCATCATAATATCGGAAATGACCAAGTCCCATTCCTTGGTATCCAATAAAGCCAACGCTTCTTTTCCGCTCGTCGCCATTGTTAGATCGTATTGTTCTGGAGGCAGGATCGCTTCGAGCACTTGCAGGTTGATCGGATCATCGTCCACGATTAACAGGCTGGGGCGGCCGCTTTTCGCTTTGACTACTGCTGTTCGTTTCGTAGTCGACAAGCTTTCCGCTTTTTCCTGAATCGACATGGCCGGGACAAAGACCTCTTCCTGCTCTTGCACATTGGCCAGCTCTAACGAAAAGGTAAAGGTTGAACCTTCTCCCAACACAGAGAACACTTCTAGCGTCCCTTCATGAAGTTCAACCAGCTGCTTGCTTATACTTAACCCTAACCCGAAACCGCCTTCAATCATCGTTTCGCTCGTGCTGGCTTGCTCATACGGATGGAACAGGCGCTTGAGCATGTCTTCATCCATGCCGATCCCTGTATCTTTTATAACGATATAAGCCCTTCCCTCCTTGGAAAAAGCCTGAATCGAAATCATCCCTTCGTTCGTGTACTTCACCGCATTATGCAGCAAATTGAACACGATTTGAATCACCCGGTTTTCATCCGCGTGGACGGGAGGGAACTGTTCCGGAATTTCATTGATCATTTTCACAGATTTCACTTCTGCGTTAATTTGCAGCATATCAATCACACCTGTCACAATCGGCTGAATATAAATGACGGTTTTTTGCAGACGCGGATTGCCTTCCCGCAAACTCATCACGTCAATCAAGTCGTTCAAGATCAATGTCAGCCGACGTCCTACAGCTAAAACCGTCTCTAGCTCTTTGACACTCCTTTCCTGCAGCGAATGCCGTTCCCTGCTTAAAACAGATTGCGACATGTTCAACATGCTATGCAGCGGATTTTTAAATTCATGCGAAGTATTCGCCAAAAATTGATCTTTGTGGTCATTCATTCTTTGCAAGGTTGCAGCAAGCTCTTTTGTTTGGGCATGCATGATGAAATAACCTTTAAACCATACCGAAGCAATACACCCGACGGAAATGATCAGATCAAACGGATAGTAGACCAGGCTCAAGCCGCTTTCCCGCCAGACCAGCATCCAGATCAGATGGTGAATGAGCGCGAGCAAAGCACAAAGCAGCAGCAGATTGCCCATGACATCCTTGATCAGTCTTTTCAAAATGGAGATCATCGCAACTGCTGCGGCAATCGCACTCAGCAAAAGATAGACCGGGAATAGCATCGTTATTTGATCGGGGTTTAAACCCAGCGTAATACCCGCAATCCCCAGGCTGACTATTTTGTAAACCGGATATATTCTGCTCCAATAAGGCAGCTCGCGATGGCTCGTACACGCAAGCAAAGCGTAAGCTCCGAGCATGAAAGAGAAATTAGCCAGACGGAAATCCCAATCGATGCCCATGTAGAAGAATTGGTGGAACAACTTTTCATCATTGCTTAACACCGTGCTAAAAGCCGTCGTTAATGCCAGCAACGAAAAATAAAGCAGCCTTCTTTCCTTGTTTCCTAGTACATATAAAATCAGCGCATAAACGGCATGCATCAAAAAGATCAGCGCTGCCAAAAGCTGCGTAAAAACAGATGCTTTCATTTCCTTAGCAATGGTTTCTTCTGAGCCAAACTTGATGGATCGAACAATGCCGCTGCTTCGCCCATCTACATAATTGGCGGCCTGAATGACCAGTTCAATTACGCCGTTTTCATCTGCCGTAAAGGTTGTGGAATAAGGCAAATTCTCGGCAACATAGCTTTCCTTCGATTCCGCTGTCCGTCCCGATTTGGCAAGCAATCGGCCATTCACATATAGTTCCCATGCCGTACGCACGCTTGGTACACGAATACTGTAACGCCTTTCTTTTTCCGGATTGACATGAAGACGCAAGCGATAAGAAGCAAAGCCGTATGGAGTTGGGTTTTCGCCATTCAACGCTTCATTCCAGCCCCCTGGAACGTAGATAAGTGCCGGCTTCTTCTCGCCTGCTACTTGGTTGGATCGACTCCCCATCAACCATTGCGAGGGGAAAAACTCCCATTCCCCATCAAGCAGCACAATGTCGCCATCTTCTGCGTTCCAGTCGCGCAAATCCAATTGTCCGTTCTGAATCGACACTTGGTGATACCGAAACAAATCCATCCACAAAATGCGCGACACGGACAAGACAACCACTAACAACCCTAGCAGCAGGACAATATGGCTCTTTTTCATGTGGTATTTCGGTGAATCATGTGCCAAGAAGTATTCCTCTCCTACTCTTTTTTTCTTCTAAGACACCGGATCGAGCGGAAACGGTCAGTACACCTTGTATGCTTCGTATCGTTGTTGAAAGTAGGAAATGATAAAGTCTCGCAGCTCGATTACTGCCGGTGGCAAGTGGCGATCTTTCAGCCAGGACAACCCGATCGTATAGGTGGAATCCATATCGGCGATCTTGACGTAAGTTAAATTCAATTTTCTGCACACGGAAACCGGGAGCAGCGCTACCCCTTGGTCCAGCTTGACAATCTCCGCCAACAGTCCGGAATCCAGTTCAAAATTGATGGCAGGAACGAATCCTGCCCGTTCGCAAAGCGCCATGGTAAAGCTGCGATATTCTTCATTGTTAGCCAAGGCAATAAACGGGTCATTGGCCGCTTGGCTTAACGCTACCGCCGTCTGGCCTGCCAGCTTGTGGCTGGAGGGCAGCGCCAGCACGATATCTTCATCCACCAGCACGCAGCTCTCAATCTCTTCATCGGCAATCGGCGGCCCCGCGATCCCTAAATCAAGTTCTCCTTTCTTCAAGCTTGTCTGTATGACACTTCTCGATCCGATTCCTTGCTGGATTTTCGCCCCTGGATGGCAAGCAATGTACTCGCTGATCAGTCCTGAAAGAAATCGGGGGTTCGAGATCGATATTTTGATCGTCCGCGCAGCTTGTTCAGTCTGTGATTGAATCTCCATTTTTGCGGCTTCAATGGCGGTAAAAATTTTGTTCACGTGCTTTAGAAGAATACGTCCGGATGGGCTTAGCTCGATGTGTCTTCCTTTGCGGTGAAACAAGCTTGTGCCTAATTCGTCTTCCAGTCTTTTGATCGTCAGGCTCAAAGAAGGCTGAGCAATCCTCAGCTGCTCGGCGGCCTTGGAAATATGCTCGGTATAGGCGACCGTTTGAAAGTATTTTAGTTGAAGCAACTCCATCGATTAATGCCACCCCTATATTTATTATCGTAAATAAATTCATAGTTTATTATGTATTATATTAAATAATAAACTCGCCTTAAAATAGGGATTAGCAGCCCAGGTTAATCGAATGAATACCTCTGCGACGATGGGCTACATGATACCGAGCTGTCATTGGCTTCTCCAACAATCGCATATAATTACTTAGCTAATAAATAAAGGGAGGTTATTCAAATGCGCATTGCCATACTAGGAGCAGGTTCTTTGGGAACAGTTGCCGGAGCTTATATTGCTGCCGGAGGACAAGAGGTGGAGTTGATTGACGTTTACCAGGCGCATGTGGATGCTCTGAATCAGTCAGGCGCCAAAATTGTCGGTACGACGGACTTCCAGGCAAAAGTAAAAGCCGTCACCCCGGACAACATGTCAGACGTCTACGACCTCGTGCTGCTATTGACCAAGCAGTTGCACAACGATTCGGTCCTGCGAGACTTGCTGCCCTTTTTGCATGACCAAAGCGTCGTCCTCTCTTTGCAAAACGGGATACCGGAAGAAAAGGTAGCTTCTATCGTAGGCCGCGAGCGCGTCATTGCCGGGTCGGTCGAATTTGGCGCTACGTTTATGGAGCCGGGCGTTTCCAAGCTTACCACCGAGTATCGTCACTTTAAAAAGTATGCTTTTCAAATCGGCGAATTGGACGGTAGCACCACACAGCGGCTACAGCAGATTCAAGCGATTTTAAACCTCGTGGGAGGCACTCACATTTCCGACAACCTGGTCGGAACAAAATGGTCCAAATTGCTGATTAACAACGCGTTCAGCGGCTTGTCAGCGGCGCTTAACACTACATTCGGCGGGGTACTCGATCATGAAATCAGCCTGATCAGCGCTGCTCATATTGCCGATGAAACAATCAAGGTCGGCCATGCCAACGGTGTGCAGTTCGCGGCCATGAACGGATTTGATCCGGCATCACTGGAACTGAACCGCGAAGAGGATATTTCCCCAAGCACGCAAAAGCTGCTCCAGCTGATGAAGGCTTCCCGCCTGCTGAAAGCGAGCATGCTGCAAGATCTGGAGAAAAAACGCAAAACGGAAATCGATTGCATCAACGGTGTCATTCCCCGGCTCGCGGCAGGCAAAGATATTTTGACGCCTTACAACGACCTCGTTGTGCAATTGGTCAAGCAGGCTGAGGAAACTCAATCCGTGCCGGAGTTTGAGGTCAATATACAACGGTTTGCAGAGCTGAATCGGCGCGGGTGATTGGTTTGTGTCCCTATTGCGCGCCCCGAACAATGCTCCACATGGATTGCAGGCACCAGTTGCAAGGACGGGAACAGACTGCGTGTAAAAAAGCCCAGCGATGCTCCAGGAAGACGCAACCTCTTCTCTACAATATCTCTACACCACAAAAGCCCAAGAACCCCCTTGCTCTAGGGGCTCTTGGGCTTTTATTCAGCATAGCTCTTTCGTTTCCCGTAAGGAATAACCAGTGGTGTGCCGAAAAGCGGATCGCGAATCACTTCGCAGTCCAAATCAAAAACCGCTTTGACAACCGCTGCCGATATGACTTCCTCTGGCTTGCCCTGCGCATAAATTCGCTGATCGCGCAGCGCAATTATATGGTCGGCATAACGGCACGCCAAATTGAGATCATGCAAGACCATTACGATCGTACGCCCAGCTTGGCGGTTCAGCTCAAACAGCAAGTCCAGAATCTCGATTTGATGCGTCATGTCGAGGTAGGTCGTCGGCTCATCCAGCAACAAGATCGGGGTATCTTGGGCAAGGGCCATGGCAATCCACGCTCGTTGCCTTTGTCCTCCTGACAAGGAATCAACCGCTCGCTGCGCATGCAAGGTCAGCTGTGTCGCCTCCAAAGCTTGGTTAATCATCCATTCATCTTGTGCGGACTTTGGCGTCAACAAGCCTTGATGCGGGTATCTTCCCTGCTCGACCAGCTGCCTGACGGTCAATCCCTCGGGGGCAATGGGGCCTTGCGGTAAAATCGCCAACTGCTTCGCCAGCTCTTTTGTAGACCACTGGGCCAATTGTTTGCCATCCAATAAAACCGTTCCATCTTCGGGCTTAATCAACCGTGCCAACGAACGCAGCAATGTCGATTTCCCACAGCCATTACTGCCGATCAACACGCTGATTTTGCCTTCATGAATTTGAAGATCTAATGCATCGATGACTGTCTTGTGACCGTATCCTAAAGTCAAACTTTTCGTCTCTAGCTGCAAACTGATAGTCTCCTCCCGAGCGGTATTAGAGGTTTCGATTTCGGTACAACAAATAGATAAAGAACGGCGCGCCAATCGCTGCGGTAAAGATTCCCGCCGGCATATCATACGGCAAAAACAGCGTTCTTCCGATCACATCTGCCGCACATACAAGAAAGCCGCCTAATAACCCGGCTACAGGCACAAGCAGATAGAACGATCGCCCAATCAAGGTTCGGGCAATATGAGGAGCTACCAATCCCACAAAACCGATCGTACCCGCATATGCCACGGCAGAGCCAGCCAACGCTACACTGATCACGATAAAAAGCGTTCGATGGCGCTGCACGGCGTCACCCAAGCCTGTAGCAACATCATCTCCCAGTTCTTGAACGTGCGCCGGTCGAGTCAGTATCAGGGTCAACGGCACCAAAACGCCGATGACGACAAGCATTGCTCCAACCTCCGCGTAATTTGCCGCATAAACAGTACCGATTATCCAAATGTACGCTTGTGAAGCGACCATAGTTGGACTGAGCACAGTCATCATCGTCGTAACCGCTCCTGCTGCCGCTGCCATCCCAATCCCAATCAGAACGAGCCGAATCGGAGTCACGCCTTTATTCCAGGAGAGCAGATAAATAAGGAGAGATACCGTTCCTGCGCCGAGCATGGCGGCAAAAGGTAAGCCAGCCACTCCCCATTTTCCCATCAACAGCGCCGTATACAGCGTAGCGGCTACGGCCGCTCCGTTCGTAATCCCGATAATGTCCGGGGAAGCCAGTGGATTCCGAATGACGCTTTGCAAAATAAGACCCGATATCCCGAGTGCCGCACCCGCCAGAAAAGACAGTAGCACCCGCGGAAGTCTCAGTGTCATGACAATATAAGCATTTTCACCGTCGCCTAAACCGAACAGCTCCGCAATCACTTCCAAAGGAGAAAGCAGGGTCGACCCCAATGTTAATCCCGCCATGCAGACCAGCAATGCCAAGCTTGCTGCCATTACGACTATCATCCGCTGATGCCTTGTCATTTCTTCACAAACCCCCTGCGTGCAATGTAAATAAAGAAAGGGGTTCCCATTAAAGCCGTCAAGACGCCAATCGGCATCTCTTGCGGCATGATGATGAAGCGGGCCAACACATCCGCGCACAGCAGCAGGCTTGCTCCCATTAGCGCGCAGTAAGGAACAATCCAGCGATAATCCTGCCCGACCAATCCTCTGACGATATGAGGAACGATTAACCCAATGAAAGCAATCGTTCCTCCCATCGCAACCGAACCGCCTGCCAAAACGACGATTACTACAGCAAGGGCAAATTTCACCCATCCCAGCCTCAGTCCCAAACCGCGCGCAACGTCATCCCCGGAGATCAACACATTCACCGGACGAGCCAGACACAAGGCAAGAATAAAAGCCGCACCCATAATAGGCAGCAGCGGTTGGACGTTCTCCATTGTACGAACCGAGACAGAGCCGCCCATCCAGAACAGCACGCTTTCCAAGTTCTCTTCATTTAAGACAAGCGTCCCTTGCGTAAAGGAAGCAAACAGAGCCGCCACGGCTGAACCCGCCAGCACCATTTTTACAGGAGACAGCCCGTCTCGGCCCAAAGAGCCTAAAAAGTAGACAATGACGGCGGCCACCGCAGCACCCAGAAAGGCGACCCACATATAGACCAGCATCGAAGCTGCCGGAAAAATGGAAAGAGCAAGTACGATAAAAAACATCGCACCTGCATTAATTCCAAATATACTCGGAGAGGCTAACGGATTTCGAGTGAGCGCCTGCATATAGGCTCCGGCAACAGCAAGCGCTCCTCCGATAACCATGGCAATAATCGCTCTGGTTAAACGGGTTGTACGAACAAGCATGTGCTCGGTAATGGCTGGGTCAAAGTGAACGAACGCATCCACGACTGTCGAAAAGGGAATGGTGATCTGTCCGAGAGATACGCTGGCTGTAGCAGCCAGAATAAACAAAACGAACGCAGCCACACACCCCCAAATTTTCTTCGATTGGTCAAACAATAGATGCGCCATGTTACTTCTCTAATCCGAACCGTTGGTAAATATCATCCAGCATGAGATTGGCGGCAATGATCCCTCCACCGACATTCCATGTGACTTCATCAACCAGATGTACATTGTTCGATTTTACTGCATCCAGACCTTTCCACAACGGATGATTCGTCCACTCTTGATACAGCTTTTGCACTTTTTCTGCTCCAGAATCGTCAAACTTGAATACAAAAAGGACCTTTGCATTCATCGAAGGAATGCTTTCCACGCTCGTCAGCTTCATGTGAACCGTTCCTTTATCGGCTTCAGCCTGTAGCGTCTTGGAGCGAATGAACCCCAGCTCATCGAGGATATCCCCTGCAAATCCAGTCACGTAAATACGCGCATGATCTTCCCGGAAATTCAATACGGTTGCTTCGAGCGGCCAAGCGCTGCCAAGCTTGGTTTGAAGTTTTGTTTTTAAATCTGCCACGCGCTTGTCCCACTGATCCAGCAAAACTTTACTTTCCGCCTCTTTATTCAGTGCTTGACCCACGACAGCCAGCGTATTTTTAAAATCGTATAATGGATCGATCATAACGGTTGGAGCGATTTTGCTTAATTGATCGTAGATTTTCTCGTGCCGTGAAATAGAAGCGATAATGAGATCCGGCTTCAACTTGGATACCAGTTCCAGATTAGGTTGTGTTTCTACTCCGAGATTTTCAACATCCTTCAGGCTGTCCCGCAAGTATTCATAGACAGGCTGTTGCGACCATGATTCAACGGCGCCAACTGGTTTCACATTCAGGGCAACTGCTACATCTGTCGCTCCCTGAAATAAAGTCACAACTTTCTTGGGCGTTCCCACGATCTCTGTAGTGCCGAGCGGATGTGTAATTTTGCGAGTTTGCTCGGCTGGCTTAGCCTCCGAATTATTGGATACCTTGTTATCCGCACTACCACACGCTGCTGTAAAAATCGAAAGTACCATCGTCATAAGCAGTAATAGCAATAACTTCGGTTTCTGCTGCATACATCAGTCTCCTCTACTGTTGTCCGATATTAATTCTCATTATCAATTATATGAAGTTATCTTCTTTTTAACATGGACGTATCCGACTGTTATTTGGAGATATAAGACTCTAGCAGCTGATCCATTTGATCCAAAAGCAAATCATGGGATAAAGAGGTATAGCAAGTGTAAAGATGCTGCCTTTGGTACATCGGATAAACAGATGAATTTCTGACTGCTTTCAACTCCTGCCAATCCGCTTGTCTAAACAATTGCTGGACTTCACGGTTGATCGCGTAATTCATCCTCTCTGATCCGTCGTGCCTATAGCTCGTCAAAATAATATGTTCCGGGTCGTACTGTTTCAATGCTTGTACATTCGTTTCCTGATAGTGGGCAATTTGTTCGACACCAGCAGGTACAGCAAGCTGTAGATCGCCATACAGGACAGTCCCGACGTTCCGTTTTCCGTAAATGCACATTTCCCCCGCTCCAATCCCTACAATCAGAAAGGTCTGGCCCTCGATTTTTTGTGCATATTTCCGCCGGATTCGCTCTGCTTTTTCCTCGTATTGCTCAAGCCATGCATTAGCGGCTGACGCCTTGCCTATTGCTTTGGCGATGGATTGCAGGTGAATACGCCAGTCCTGGTGATAAGGCAAGGTAATGGTTGGTGCTATCTGGTTGTATAATTGTTCCTTCAAAGACAAGTCTTCATGGGTATGTTCTCGCATGATGATCAATTCAGGACGCGCCTCTAATAGTTTTTCCAGTTCAGGGGTGCTCTGTCCGATGTTAATGGTGTCTTCCAGACGATCTTCAATCGGGTATATATTATTTTTAACCGCAGCATAAGGCTGAACGTTCAAAGCTACCAGATGCCCGGTTGTTAAATGCTTTAACGAAGCAATCTTATCCGTCATCTTGATTTTATTGATGTAAAAAGTGGGCGACATGCCCGTCTCCAGCTTGAACTTGCGGCTAAAATAAAATTCGTCGCTATATCCTACTTGATGGGCGATTGTGCGAAACGACTCATTTGACAGCAAAAGCGATTGCTTCGCATGCTTGATTCTCACTTGATTTACATACTCGATCGGCGTTTTGCCGTACTTCTTTTTAAAAGCGCGTGAATAGTAATCCGGATTTAGACCAGCTAATGCTGCCAGGTGCTCTCTGGTAATTTCCGAAGCATAAAATTGCTCTATGTACTTGCGGGAATACTCGATGCCCTGCTCGGTAAGCCCATCCTTTTCTTCAGCTGACCCTGCCATTAGCTCCAGCAATAATTCCTGAAACTTGATATTGGCTTTCATTTGCTCCAACTGCATCGCCATTGCATGACCTTGCAGTTGTACCAGCTCTTTCACGAGGTCGGTAATGCCGGCAAATGGCGATATTGGCACATGGGCAGGCAGGATCGGCGATAAATGAGGCTCATAATTATTGTTTTTCGGTGAGTAGCACGCAAATTGAAGTTCATAGCAGGATGAAGGCTGAGCAGCAGCTTCCGGCTTCCAGACGAAGGGAGTGTATGGCGCAGCATAGTGCATCTGAGCAGTCTCTTCACCGTTCCGGGATTGATGGACATATAGCAAGGCATGGTGTTCTCTACTCAGCGCTGCGGACAAACTCGCATCGTCCATTTGAATTACCTTGATTAATTTGAACAAATAAGAGCTTGTGTCCTCATGACCTTTATTTGTAAGGTTCGTCGTCCTCATCCATCTTTGCACCCCTTCACCAGATGATAACTATTCTCATTATATTCTTATGAATGTAGTGAAGGCTACGGCTATTTCGTCATTTGTGTTCGTTTTGGGAAGACAGGCTATCATGCAACTGACAGTTATAGTCGTGTCAAAAAGGTTGGGGTTCAGATACAGCGACACCGTAAGCACGAATCTGTAGTTCATTCTAATCGGCATTCTCCTCCTCATCTTCCTCATTCGAAGCCGACACTAGCAAGATCAGCGTCGATTCATGCCTGTTCCGTTGCTGCCGTCATCTGATCACGCATAAATGTGATGTGCGCATAAGCCGATCAACGGTGGCCACACACAGCCCGCTCATGGTTGATTGGCGCCACGCACAAAAAACCGCACCTCCAACTGTTAGGTGTTGTCTAGCGAATCAAAAAGGCACCCAATCGGATGCCGGAAGAGAAAGGAAGGGGTCATTGCGATTTGCCAAGCTTCACGCCAGCAACACTCGACCCCTTATCATTTATAATTGCAGATTTTTCATTTGCGAGATCAGGTCGTCAACCGCTTTATCCACCAGGTAAGGGCCGTAGTTCCAGTTTTCGCGGGATACGTTGATGATGCGGTTGTTCTTGATCGCCGGGATTCCTTGATACAGCGGCTCCTTAAAGCGCTCCAGCAAACTTGGCAATTCTGCCTCGGTCATCTGTGTAAAGAAGTAATTGGCTGGTTCGGCTACAAATGCCTCGATCGAAAGCCCCGTGCCGCCGTCCTTGAACTTTTTCAGGTTCTTGGGCATTTCAGCTTGCCGAACGTGCCACCCGTTCCCCCGATCAGAAACTCTCCTTCATAGAAAATGAAGCTCGTCGCCGTCGTGCCTACACGTCGATCTGGTCGCGGGATGCGTTGCAGCTTTTCCTCAAACTTGGCGATCCACGCTTCCGCTTCCGTTTTGCGGTTCACAATGTCGCCGATCGTCCGCAACGTGTTCACGACATCTCGGTCTAACTGCTATCGAATATTTCTGTACGGGGTTATTCCCGAAAGCTTGCTGTCACTTGTGATATAGTCCACCTGAATCGTTGTAGTCCATATTTTCCGGCCAAAGTAACTAGATAAAGAATCCGGATAATCTATCTCTCCGTGATACTATGAGGACCGCGTAAAGAGCGTAGGCAGTAGGGAGAGCAGCTTGACCCTCGTTCTCGCGTCCTCGTAGTTCCAACTCCTCTCGTCCAGCACATAGCTGAACCCGTCTTTCACGGCGGGGAGATTGTTCCAGATCGGGCCGTTCATGAACTCCTCCATCGCAGTCCTGGACTCGGCGCTTTCCGGGAGCATCATGAACACGCGATCTCCAGCGTAGTGATGGATGGTCTTGGCCGTGATTTCCTTGTATGGCCTGCCTGATTTCATGATCTGCTGGACCTTGCCCGCAGGTCGGAAGCCATCGGGATGATACAAGATGGCGGACAAACCGATATTCCCCATCACGAACAACCGCTTTCCCCGATGGAAGACGAACACGGAAGCCGTCTCCTCGGGACGTATGAGCGGCCGAAGCTGACGCCACATCAGCAACGTATCGCTATTATGATGAAGAAGCCATTGCTGGGCTTCTTTTTTTCTGCCGAACCACTCGCCGAGCATGAGCATCCGGTCGTTCAGCGAACCGCGGGAATTGTAGGCGAGGGTGGGTGCGATCCGCGAAATTTGCGAATAGAGCTTCTCATCGGAATGATCGACGATAATTAAGTCCGGCGAGAGCTTGGAAGCAAGCTCCTGATTAAGCGGTGTATCTTTACAGAAGAGCTGCTTCTCAATTAACGGAATACCCAGCGCGCTGATATCGCCCGCGGTTTCCCCGCAGTACAGAATCCGGCGCGGGTTGGAAGGGATTCGTACTTCGTGGCCGTTCCAATCTTTAACGAGAATGTTCTGTCTCATGGAGACGGCATATTGCCTAGGCGAGAAACCCGTCATGTGCCTGAAGCGCCGACTGAAATAGTATTCATCGGTAAAGCCGACACGTTCAGCTATTTCCCGAAGGGGGCTCTCCGTGCGGATTAACAACTCTTTGGCGCAATTAATACGCAGCTCCGTCAAGTAATCGAGCGGGTTTTTTCCGGTCAGCTCTTTGAAGATCGACGTGAACTGCCACGAAGGAACATTGGCCATGCGCGCGAGCTGGACAACGGTGATCGGGTCCTGGAAGCTCGTTCGCATGTATTGGATCGCTTGCTCTACCGCTTGGGTGGGACCCTGCAACTGATCGCCCCCCATATTATGCTCCAGCAGAAAGGCAATGACCTCCTGGAACTGCAATTGTTGACGGTACGCCTCTATGCCGTGCCGGCTTGCATGGCCAACATACAACTGGGCCAACAATTCGTTCCATTGCGACTGCGGATAAACGCGAAGCTCTTGGCGGTCCGGGAATAAAGGTTGACTGTAAGGCTCAGCTTTGCCGTCCTCAATATGGAACACTCCAAAGGCGATCCGAAAATATTCGATTCGCCCATCGTCCATGCTCTCGAATTGGTAAACGGCGGCAGGCGGAAGTAGAAAAACACTGTCCGTCGAGAAGGCCGCGCTGAACGACTCCGTATAGATTCTCCCTTTACCACTCTTAAACACGAATAACGTATAACTTGAAGTAACTTCTTCGGCTAATACCGCGTCGGCGCCATGGTTGAGCAATTCGACATTTATATAATGAAACAACAAGGAATGCAGCGGTATAGGGACTGTCGGAGACGGAGTCATAGGACACCTTCTTTCCATATATGAGAACGATTATCAATTGAGGACATTATAAATAAAAAAAAGAAGCTTTTCAACAAGCGTTGAAGAGCTTCTTCATGTTGGCTTTAGGTTTCGGGAGTTAATGATTCCCTTTTTGGTTTAACAATACTTTGGGCAATTCCGTAATCATCCATTCCCTCGATGTCGCATCGCTGTTTGCTTTCAAAATATCGAAGTCGTAGACCTTACCGCTCTTCACTGCGGGAAGATTCAGCCAAACTTCACTTGCACGAAGTTCTTTCGTGGAATCCTGCGCCGCAGAATCGACGGGATTCAGAATGAAGATACGGTCGGCCGCATATTTCGGAAGGAGTTCCGTGGATATCTCGATGAATCCGGTCTGCTGGTCGATTAATTCTTGAACGATCGGCAACGGTTTGAACCCGCCCTTTTCATACAAGAATTGAGGGAGGCCCGCCCCTGCCATTACGAAAAGACGATTGCCCGGGTACATCGTGAATACAGAGGCCGTTTCGCCCTCCTGTATGCCGTTTGCACGCAGGTTTGCCCACATATCCGCCGCTTTAACCGTATAAGCCGCCAACCATTCCTCCGCCTCTTGCTTCTTATTCAATAGATCGCCCAAGGTGCGCATCCGTACTTCCAACGTATCGAACGTATTGAAGGTGACGGTGGGAGCCACCTTGGAAATCGCTTCGTATTGCTGTGTGTCGGAGTTAGAGAAAATAATGAGATCCGGGTTAAGCGTCAAAGCCTTCTCTACGTTCAGCGGAAATCCAACGTCCTGGGCAGCCGGCAGCCTGTCTTCCAACACAGTGCCCTCAATAGCCTGCTTCATGATTCCGATCGGTTCGACGCCAAGGGCAAGCAAATCCCCCGTCGTCTCTCCATGATAAATGACGCGCTGCGGTGTGAGCGGAACTTCGACCTCATGCTTCGCCCAATCCGTGAACATACGAGTCGTTGCGGCAGACGCTTTCGCCGTTTCAGCGACAGGGCTAGGACTTGCCGATTGGCTTTCCTTCGCCTCGTTGTTGCCGCAACCCAACAATAGTCCCCCCATCAGCGCAAAAGTGCTTAATAGAACGAATGCTTTGGATCCTCGATGCATATAAGTTCTCCCCCGAAAATTATCAAAGAAAATGATAATCGTTATCAGTATAAAAGTAATCGTAATGGATAACTGTGCCGTACTCAATGGACAAACTAAAAACGGACGATTGATTTTGTCCAAGTTGTATGCGCGCATACGATTACATTGGTTGAAAATGATACGTAGAGCACCAGGCGAGCTGAGCTATGTCATCATATGAGATATTGTCCGCTAAATTCGTTTCGATATAATTCATGGCACTATTCACCTCTCCAACGAATCCATCGTTCTCTTTCCCTGAAGATCCATGCCCCGCAAGGCATTCCGCAAAAACGATCCCTTACTCATAGTAAGGTTCTCCGCGCTGTCTGTAACAGCAAGTTACGAAGGCCATCCTTTGCGGGGATGGCCTTCAAATGATATATATCTGATTTCCTTCCCGTAGCTGTGGCCTTGTACCCACCGCCTTAATTTTCCTCTTCTTGTATCGTTCGATTTTCAGTAAGCCGTACTTTATAAGACTCCCCCCATGCTTTCATTGACATAATGATCGGTTCCAAAGTCCTTCCGAAATCAGTAAGGGAGTATTCCACTCTCGGAGGAACCTCTTTATATATTTCGCGATGAATGACGCCATCCCGTTCAAGCTCTCTTAACTGCAATGTGAGCATAAACTGCGTTATTCCCGGATTGAGGCGCCTTAATTGATTGAATCTTTTCGTTCCGTTTAGGAGCTGATAGAGAATAATCCCCTTCCATTTTCCACCAATAACATCCAGCGTTGTTTCAACCGGACATGCTTGCATATCCGGACTTGCTCCATATTTGTTTCTCCGGTCTCCCATCAGCTTATCCCCCAATGGTTTGATTTTTAATACTATACCATAAAAATATGCGTACTTACTTAAAGTAATTGCATCGATTTACAATGCAACTATACAACATTTCCTATTTGAGAGGATGATACCCATGAATACTCACCAAAAGATGAAAGCTGTCGGTGCTTACCAATACCTCCCCATATCCAACCCGGAAAGCCTTATTGATCTGCACTTGGATAAACCAGAACCTACAGGCCGCGATTTGCTTGTACGTGTAAAAGCAATCTCAGTCAACCCTGCCGACGTAGGTGTTCGCGAAACACATAACTACGAAGCCGAGTCACCGAAAATTCTTGGTTGGGATGCCGCTGGAATCGTAGAACAGGTTGGTCCAGACTGCCAATTGTTTAAACCTGGGGACAAGGTCTATTATGCGGGCAGCGTGTCTCGTCCAGGCAGTAACAGTGAATTTCATTTGGTTGATGAACGTATTGTGGGAAATATGCCAAGAAGTTTGGATTTCGCAGCCGCCGCTGCATTGCCGCTTACCTCGATAACTGCATGGGAGGGCCTGTTTGATTGTTTGGGAATTAGCGCAAATACAGGTGAAAACAAAAACATACTGATTATCGGTGCAGCTGGAGGAGTAGGATCGATTGCCATTCAACTTGCAAAAGCAGCAGGTTTGACCGTCATCGGTACGGCTTCACGTCCAGAGTCAATCCAATGGGTCAAAAATCTCGGTGTAGATTTTACCATAAACCACAACAACGCTTTTCACCCTCAACTCAAGGAAGTTGGCATTGACGCTGTAGATTATATCTTTTGCTTGAATGATACTGTTCAACATCTTGAAAACATGGCGGAAGTCATCGTGCCCCAAGGTAAAATTTGCTCGATCGTTCCTGTAAATAAGGCTACCTGGGCAGGGAGCCTGAAAATGGACTTGCTGTTTTCTAAGAGTGTAACATTTGTATGGGAGTTCATGTTTACACGGTCCTTGTTTCATACCAATGACATGATGAAACAACACGAATTGTTGAATGAACTGGCGAACTTAATCGACGATGGAAAAATAAAAACTACACTGACTGAACGACTGGAGCCTATTAATGCAGCAAACCTTCGTCTCGCGCATGAAAAGTTGGAATCCGGACGGACCATTGGGAAAATTGTTTTGGAAAAATTCTGATACTGCGAAGACGAAGTAGTCATGTTTGGTTCTAAATGGCGGTAATGTGAATAGACAGTTTTAAGGCCCCCTGGCTAATGTGGGGGCTTTTTGGGTATAAATGGTATGGTGTTGGGGAGACAAATTTTTCCTAATTCCGTCTCTGTAGAAACTTTCTTTACTTGTGGTATGGTTCACCGTATCATCGCTAATGCGAAATTACATCAATATGTCTAAATCGCTATCTGTCTTGGCTGCTTAGGCAACTTTGCTTTTTTTGCAGTAAGAAATGTATTAAAAAAAGAATCCGAGTTTTTTCTTAAAAACAACTCGGTTCCTTTCAAGTAGGAGGGATGTTAAGTTGGGTCATTCACCGTCTTTAATTTGTTTCCAATATGTCCTATAATACATTTTCGAGTAGTTTCATCTGGTATAAAGAAAATACGTCCTGCTCCAGGCGTCATCCTTAAATGCCAAGAAAAAACCCTATATTGCCCGTCGGGGCATAAGAAAGTATGTTCTTCTTTAAAGTGTTCTAGAGTTCTTTGACTTTCAGGGGTTACTTTAAAAGAAAATAACGAACTATCAAACCCACCTTCACTCCAAGCATTGAAGTATTCTTCAAGTTCAATTAATCTACCTTTTATTTGTTTGAGTATATGTTCACCTTTTCCGTACTCATACAATTGAGCTACAGCACGTTCACAAAACTCTAAAGACGGAAATAACTCCTCTAATGAATTTCTCCAATCTAACTGCTCAATATTTAACCATTTTCTTTGTTCGTAGTATGGTTTATGAAATTCGAAATGTGAAAAAGTGCTAATATGACGAATTTGAATTCTTTCTTCGTATAGTTCACCCTGAGAATCTAATTCAATAAAACTTGCTTCTACTGAATGTGTATTCCACTGTTCATGAGAAAACACACTAATCCCAACTCCATCTAAAAGAAACGCAACCCCTAACCCTCTGCTGTTAAATCCATTGTACATGAATTCAGAACTTACAAAATGATTATATAAATGTGATTCAGTGTGTGCATCGATGTATGGTTTCCTTGAAATCCTAGCTTTAAAAAATCTTTTGATTTCCCTGTCAACTTCGCTATCATTTAACCATTGTACTATCCTATAGTCGTTTGCCAATAACAAATGTAGAAAATCATCTGTAACTCTTAAGTCCTTACTTAATCCGTCACGAAATAAGTGTTGAATAATTTCTACGAAATTTCCCATCCTACTTCTTGCTTCGGCTAGACTATCTAATGGTTTGGAAAGGGATAACTCATTGAATACTAAGTCCAAATTTCCCTTCCCTCCTTTAATCAGTAATATTAAGTAGTTGGTCTAAGCTTTTATCCCACTCATCGAAGAAGTCTTCCGGCCAACTATCAATTCGACCATTCTTATCAATTTTTAAATTTTCGACTAAATGCAAAATATTTCCTTGTTTTTCTCGTTTTGCAAAGAAATTGATGGAAACGTTATCCGGTGATACATGTCCGCCGTGGATAGCCAATCTAATTCCATTAAGCACATGATCACTATGAGTTTCTGTAAGAATTTGAACTCCCCCCATTGAAGCAAGTCCCATTAACTTTCCAATTATGGACTGTCCTTTAGGGTGCAAATGTGCTTCTGGATTTTCAATTAGCAAAACTGTACCTGGCTTGGCAGCTAACAAGGCAACTAGAACAGGTAATGTATATGTTAATCCAAACCCTACATTTGTAGCTCTAAAAGTGTTACTCAAATCCCTATCGCCAGTAAATCGGTACCTTAGGCTAATAATATCCATATCTGTATGTTCACCAATAACAATCTTTGTACCCGGTGTTATTATGCTTAGCCAAGCATCGACTTGTGCTTTTAAATTGTCTGAAACACCTTCTGGATGAATGAGGTGATTATTTTGGATACTTTCATTTTGGAAAACAGAAAGGAAATGGGTGGTATACTCACCGTTTATCCCCAGGTTATTTTGTTGTTTTACTTTGTAATTAGACCGATTGAAATATGTTCGTGGCCCAATTCTTTCTGCACTCAGGTACTGGAATTTTTCAGAGAAAATATCGATCATTTTGTTATCATAATTCGTTTCTCTGATTGGTAATAAATCTGCCGATTTTTCATAATCGAACACCCAGCTTATCTTCTCATCATTACGGAATTGCAATTCAATACCGATTTCTTCGCTTTCTGCATTCTCGTTTAGTAAGTCTTGACCAGTACCTAAGTATATTAAATCACCATTCAATGATAAACCCTGATTAAATATAGTACCTTGCAAATAAGACTGTCTTAACAAAAGAAGGGATTGAAGAATAGTCGATTTACCTGCTCCGTTTAATCCTGTAAATAATGTTAGAGGACCAAACTTTATAAATTGGTCTTGAAAACACTTTACATTTTTTAAACGAACTCCCGTTATCACGTTAACACTTCCCTTATTAGTTTCTCAACCTTTGAGAATCTGTATTGGACCCTTCGAGGGTCACCTGTTCCCTGAGAAATGGCACCATCAAAATTCTTATCTTTCATGAGGTTAATAAACTTTTCCTTTACTAAACCACTACAGCTAACAACCATCTCGCTTTGCTCGTCATTTAGACCGCCTAAATTAACTGACCAAGTATCATATAAAGCCTTATTAATTTGCTTTCGTGTATCACCAACGTTATATCTTTTCCGAAAAGCATCGTCACCAAATATCCTTATCGAATTAACCATGGCTTTTTTAAATTTTTCTTCTAACTGCTTTAATTCCTTCTCACTTTTTTTATTAAGAAGACTCATTGAGGAATTCAAAAAGTTTTCTAAATCCGGAGTATAATTTTGATAAGGCGTCATAGTAAAAGCTAAAAATCTCAACACAAAATCACGATCTTCCATTCTATCTGATTTAATAGAGTGGCAAGTGGCTTGTAAAAACTCTTCACTTCCTGCTAATTTTGTTAGGAAAGCAGATGCCACCCCTTGATTTAAAGCATGGCGAATTTCTTGAGGCGTCAAAGGAACCCCACCGGTATTGATTCTTTTGAAAATATTGTACTTTACTTCTTCAGGTGTTCCATCGTTTATAATAAAGGCAATTATTTGGGTTTCTTCAACCCTTCTTTGAATATGCCTTGGTAACTGATCGTAAGTAAAACCCTCAAATTGTGTAACATATTCCATGCTGTTCAGTCTTAAATCTTTATCAATAAAAAACCTCTTTAATGTAGTTAGGCGCTGAAGCCCATCAACAACTAACCAGTTATTGTCGTTACTGCCGTCAAAATAGAAAGCTGGTAAAGGAATTCTAATGATTAATGATTCAATCAACCTGCTCTGTTGTCCGACGTCCCATAACCCCCCTTTTCTTTGAAAGTCAGTTAAGAGATTTATTTCGTCTTCTTTCAATCTTTTAATGAGCAAATCAATTGTTAGTGATTTTTGAGTTATATCAATCTTTGCTGGATCGAATGGATTTGTTATTAACATATCGCTTGATTCATCTGTTTTTTCAACATCACTGCTTCTATAAAAATCATCAAGAGATAATTGGCCAGTAAGATTGGACATTCTTTCACCCCACTCAAAAGTTCTCTTATTAATTATAACCCTAGCTTATCTTCAAATACATATCTCCCATAAGCTATCTCACTTTAAATTTGCGTCACTTATGATAAGGCTCCCCCCGACTAATCCGAAACGCCCGATAAACCTGCTCCAACAACACCAACCGCACCAGCTGATGCGGAAACGTCATCTTTGAAAACGACAACAACGCATCCGCACGCTTCAGAACCGTGTCTGCCAGTCCCAACGATCCGCCGATCACAAATGCCACCTGGCTGCGCCCGTGCAGGGCCAGCCTGTCCAGTTCCGCCGACAGCTTTTCCGATGACCACATCTGTCCCTCGATCGCCAGCGCGATTACGTACTGGTCCTGCTTGATCTGCGCCAGGATGCGCTCGCCTTCTTTGCGCTTCACCTGCTCCATCTCGGCGGCGCTCATTTCTTCCGGAGCCTTTTCGTCGCTGACTTCGATTACTTGCAGCTTGCAGTAGGCAGACAGGCGCTTGCTGTACTCGTCGATGCCTTCGCGCAAATATTTTTCCTTTAGTTTGCCTACCGTAATGATTGTGATTTGCACGATCGTCTACATTCCTTTCTCTTTCAAAAGCGCAATCTGGCCTGGCTCGCCGCATACTCGGCAGCGCTTGTCTGCTGCGTCGTCGTCAATTGCTTTTGCCGGATAGGTGTCCGGCGCTGCCTCGAAGTCGTTTACGTAGTCGTCCAGTTCCTGCTCTATATGCTCCATGCAAGAAAACCGTACAGGATACCCCGCCTCCAACTCCACCTTTTGCCCATCTATTTGAATGCTGTCCATCATTTTGCCTTTGTCCATGTCCATTGCCTCTTTTCCGCGCATTTTCATGTCGTTTCCTATTCTACCCCAGAACGCCAGCAAAACAAATCCATCTGCTTCGAACCGAGCTAAGCTGACTTGTCTTCGTGGACGCTCCTTCACGTCATCACCTAGCCCGAAGCCTGCACCAGAGCACCAGAACCCCAGAATCCCGGCACTTCCTGAACCATAGCTAAAGATGCACAAAAGAGTGCGGAGATACCCCAGCACAAACATGCTAAAAAGCAAAAAAAGAGAGCGCCGATCTCAGCTCGACGCTCTTCAATGAAGGGATCTATTTAAAAATAGATAGAGGGGGGAACATATATGCAAACGGGACAAATTCGTCCCGGAATTGCTACCAATGATTGCTCGTCTTGCGGGCTTTCATGCCGCCACAAGCCACCAGCACCAACATACTGCCTTCTTGCCGCAACGCTTACACTCACACGGCCTGGCTTACATATGCCATCTGTCTGTCTCGCTTGAAAGAGGAACGGCATCCGGCTTACATCTACCATCCGTCTCTCCTCGCTTGAAAAAGGAGCGGCATCCGGCATACGTAAGCCATCAGCCGCCATAGCAAGCGCGGGTCATTTCACGAGTCATTCCAATCGATGCTTTGCCTCTACTTACTGCGGTGTTTTCGTCAACTTAACTGTAGCTGTCTTCTTAACACCATCGCGATAGTAAGTGATGACCACCGAATCGCCTGGCTTTTTGTTCAAGGTCAAGAATTTGCGCAACTGGGCGCCATTCGAGATGTCCTTGTTGTCCAGTTTGACGATGACGTCGTATTGCTTCAGGCCGACTTGCCCTGCTGGGGAGAATTTGCCTACTTCGCCTTGAACCACTACCCCTGCCTGCACATCGTCCGGCAGATTCAGTGTTTCTTTCCAATGCACTCGCGGCACGTTCGTCAGGTCGAATGGCTGCACGCCGAGGTAAGCGCGCTCCAGCTTGCCTTTTTCCATCAGTTCGCTAACGATGACTTTTACATCATTGATTGGGAGGGCAAAGCCCAAGCCTTCCACGCCTTCTTTGGAAATCTTCAAGGTGTTGATTCCGATGACCTGGCCTTCGATGTTGACCAGTGCGCCCCCGCTATTGCCCGGGTTGATCGCGGCATCCGTTTGCAAAACGTCCAGCTCCCAGTCGTCCTGGCCGTCTTCGTTAAAGTCCATTGGCATCGAGCGTTCCAGCGAGCTGATGATACCTTGCGTCACTGTGCGGGAAAACTTCATTCCCAGCGGGTTCCCGATCGCGATGGCCGGCTCGCCTACTTGCAGCGTGGAGGAATCCCCAAGCTCGGCTACTGTCGTTACTTTCGCTCCATCGATCTCCAGAACAGCCAAGTCAGCGTACGGGTCGGCACCCAAAACCTTCGCGTCTACCTTTTCACCAGTTGGCAAAGCAATTTGCAGCTTCTGCGCCTGATCGATTACGTGGTAGTTGGTGATGATGTGGGCTTTTCCGCCCTTTTTCTCGAAAATGACGCCAGAGCCTTCGCCCTGCTCGACATCTTGTGTATTGCTGAACCAGTTGGTTCGAGTTCGTCCGATATTAATCACGCCGACTACTGCGTTCTCCACTTTTTTCACTGCGTTGACTGTACCCGTTTCCACCTTTACAGAGACAGGCTGGGCAAACAGGTTGGCTGCCGGGTTGCTCATGACATTCGTTGTCCCTGGCTTGACCATGTTGATATATCCGGAGTTGGAGAGAGTCGGCAGCATGAGCAGGACGACCATTCCCCCAATCACCGCTGACGTTACTGACGTCAGAACAGTACGACCGATTGAACCGCTTCGTTTTTTCCGCTCCACATGAGTCAAATCATCATAGTACCCCATGATTCACACTCTCCTTCTTCCTCTACTAATACTAGGGTTACAGGTTTGCGTTACTCCTATACACCTGCATCACAGGTTTGTATGTGTTTGCATGTATGAGTTCTGGTTGACTGCTTCCTTTTGACACCCTTAGTATACGTCTTGGTTTCGGCAAAATCGCGTGAGAAATATGGAAAGGTTGTGGAATGCAAAAAGCCCTCGGAATATTTCACCGAGAGCCCGGATATGCTAGATTAGAAGCTTTTTACGACCCCATCCAATATGAAAGGGTTGATAGATATGAAAGAGGTACAGATCATCGCCAAGCTTGCCGATCTGCAAGAAACCGATTACCGCAACACGCTTGTCCTGCACGCTCTCATCGATATCCTCGTTGCCAAAGGCTTGCTGACACATGACGAGCTGACAGAAAAAGTAATCGAGCTGGATAGTCAACTGAGCTTTCAACTCGATACGATCGCCCAGCTTTCGAACGCCATCAGCCGTCGCCAAACCCAGACCAAACCGCTCCTATAGCTCTTCCAGCTTGGTCGGCCGATCAGGGTATGTATCGCGCAAATGCACATCGTTGCCGACCGCCAGACCTTTTTCCTCCAAAATGTTTTTCACCGTCAGTCTGGCGAGGTCGATTATGTTGTTCTCCTTGCTCAAGTGAGCCAAATACACTCGCTCTGCTCCCCCTGTGAGACAATCGATCAGGGCGTCGCCTGCCGCTTCATTGGACAAGTGGCCCACATCACTCAAAATGCGCCGCTTGATGCTCCACGGATATTGCGACATGCGCAGCAGCTCCACATCGTGGTTGGATTCAAATACATACGCATCCGCACCGCGAATCGTCTCCTTGATCCGATCGCTGACATAGCCCAGGTCTGTTGCGACACTCAGCTTTTTTTTGCCATGGTAAAAGCAAAAGCCCATCGGCTCCGCCGCATCGTGCGAGATGCCAAACGATTCAATGCCCAAATCCTCAAGCTCTTGCTTCTCTCCTACGGCAAAGAGCCGCTTCTGGTCTTCCTTGATCGTGCCGATCTGCCCGTTCAGCTCTGCCCACGTTTTTTCATTGGCGTAAATCGGCAGATCGTATCGCCTCGCCATCACTCCGACCCCTTTGATATGGTCGACGTGCTCGTGCGTAACGAGAATCGCACTCAAATCGGCTGGATTGACGCCGATCGTCTGAAGCGCCGCCTCTGCCTGTTTGCCCGTAATCCCCACATCGATCAGCACGGAAACACGATCTGTCGCTACGTAAATGGCATTGCCTGTGCTCCCGCTTGCCAACACACTAAATCTCACCGAACATCCCTCTTCCCGTAACTTTCCCTGACAGTCTATCTATATCTGCTACCTGTTCGTAACCATCGCGCGCTCCAGAGCACCTGTAAACGCATTGACAAAATGCTGCTTGCCGTCGTGAATGACTCGCCATACCGGAGCAAGCGCCTGAATGTCCGCGTCATATGAACCGTAATAGCCCAAGCTGACATTCTCGATCCGTTCTCCCGGCTGAATGATTTTCTTTTCCACCATCGACTGCAATGCTTTGTAACCGGAGATGACCTGGCGCACGCCTTTTTGTTCCCGTACATGGAAAAAGGTTTGCCTGTATCCCAAAATCGTCCCGCTTTCCAAGTACACTTCCAAAGGGGCAATGTAGATCGGCATCTTTTCGTGAACTTGCCAGTACAGCAGACGTGATTGGTTCGACTGGTACGAATCCGGCCCGTACTGATCGGCGTACATCAGTTTTGGCCCGATCTGACGCAGCAACTCATTTGGCGTCAGCTGACCGCGAAGCTGAATCGGCGGATCAAGTCTTGCCGCAAGCGACATCTTTTCCACCGTAGCTTGAATCCCTGGTAAATCATGCAGGTTAATCGGATTAATCCCGACGTATTCAGCGTCCAAATAAGCCATCTCGGGCGTTTCCTGAGGCACTTCCGTGTCCAGGGAAATATTTTGCTGGTTGAGATACATCTCCATATTCCACTTCTCGCCCTGCGCCACTTCCTTGTCATTCCACAAGCTGATGCGCGTCACGTACACCTGGTAGCACAGAAACAGATCGAGCAGCAGGAAGGCCCAGATCAGAATGGTCTTGGTTCTACTCCAATCCATGCGTCTCTCCCCCTCCCTGCTTCACCCGTGCGAGAATATAGAGATTCCCCTGATTCGCCAGCTCGACGATCCAGGTTGGGATCAAGTCGACATAACCGTTTCCGATGACCGTTTGATAGGCGAGATACGCATTGGTGATTTGCTCCGTATCCGCCAGTTTTTTGTCCCTGATCAACTGATACAGCTCCGGTCCCGACAGGATGGTCTGCTCGCTGTTGCCAATATATTTGTCCAAATCGAGCAGAGAGCGATTCATTGTCACAACTTGTCCCGCTTCCGAAGTAATCTGGATCGTATCAATCTGAATCGGCACACTTGTGCTGATCAACGGATAGGCGCCCACATACTGCCGGAACGTAATCAGGTCCTTTTCATTGTAGCTTTTTTTAATCCGCTCAAAATGAAAGTCATCGAGCCATCCGAGATGCTTGTTGATGAAAGTAACTGCGCCTTGGACTTTTTCCTCATCAGACAACTCTTGCGCCCGCTGCTGGTAAGCCGGGTCCGTAAAAGTAATCGCCTGCTGCTCTGCCCTCAGTTGAATGGATCTGCTTCCGTCTGTAAAAATAACCGTCTTGTCCCGCTCCATGATTTGCCTCACCAGCGACTGGTCGATAAAATACGCTTCCATCAGACGATCGTTGGTGACTGGCACATAGCTGTAGCGGAATTGCTGCATGCGCGACTGATTTTTCGGCAAATAATACGTACTCCAAATCGGCGCCGGCCCTTCAATCGCTGTAAAAGTTCGCTCCGGTTTGACCACCTTCATAATTTGCTCCGGCATGGAGCTTCCGGAAGCCAGATACGACTCTCGCAAATCTTTCGGACTGATCGACGTGCGGGAACGCATCATGCGGCCTTCCTCTGTGGAGAGAAATAGCGCATAGACGACATCCTCGTCTTTTTCGTAGTACAGCCAAATCCGGTCGATTCCTTTGATTTCGCGGTCATACTCGTCGCGAAACGTTACCAAGCGGCCAACAATCGACAAAGGAATCGTGCTGCGAAAGCGAACCTCGATCCCTAACTTTTCCCGGGCAATTTCCCCCCACTTGTCATTCGACAACGCATACGGAGAAAAATCGAGAAAAATCCACTTGGACATCTCACTCACGATCAAGCTGTACGGAGCATCTGTCGCTACTGCCCGCGTATGGCGTTCTTCCCCGTAATGAAAGACCACCGACTCCGGAGTGACCAGTTGCTCCAACGTCTTTTCCTTGACGGGCTTGGACTCTGTATATTGTGCAGGCTCGATAAATTGCAAATTGGGCTGGTTCGCCCACAGCATCGCTGTCAGGCAAAAACTGGACACTACCAGCACGATAAGCAAGACGGTCTTGGCAGGCTCCAGCATCCGCTTCATCCCGCACTACCTCCTTGGGCAAATGGGACCCAGAACGTCACCGTCGTCCCCACGTTCCATTCGCTGGTAATCTCGATATCTGCGCCATGGGCCTGTACCAGTTCACGAGCGATAGCCAGTCCCAGACCAGTACCTCCCTGTCCCCGCGAGCGGGCTTTGTCCACCCGATAGAACCGTTCGAAAATCCGCTTCAAATCACGGGCAGGTATCCCGATCCCAGTGTCGCTGATGGAGATTTGCACACGGTTCAAGCTGCGGTTTTCTTTGGCAGAGAGCACGACCGTGCCGCCTTGGGACGTATACTTGATCGCATTGGACAACAAATTGTCCAGCACCTGATTGATCGCATCCAGGTCGATGTAAACAGGCGGGAGCTTGCTCGGCACATCAACGGCAAGCTGAACTTCCTGCTGCTCGCTGAAGATGGAAAAGCGATCCGCCGCATAGCGCAACAGTCGGCCGAGGTCCGCCTCCTTGCAATGCAGGCGCACACCTTGCGAGTCGAAGCGACTTAGCTGCAACAAGTCGTTGACCAGACGGATCATCCGCTCCGTCTCGGACATGGTGACTTTCAAGAAGCGATTGGACAGATCAGGCTCGTCCACCGCACCATCCAGCAAAGCTTCTACATAGCTTTTGATCGTCGTCAGTGGAGTGCGCAGCTCGTGCGATACGTTGGCGACGAACTCCCTGCGCTGTTGCTCCAGCCGCTGCTGCTCTGTCACGTCTGCCACTACTGCGATGATTCCGCCCTTTTTGCCGCTGTCGTGCTGCAACGGCGTAAACGTCACGCGCAAAATAACTTCTTCCTGATTGGGCAGGCGCATTTCAATGAAGAGCGGCTCCTCTTGGGCGTACAACGACATTTCGTCCTCCGGGGGAAGCCCCAGCAAATCAGCCAACGTTCTCTTTTTGCGCAGGACGTCAGCCATTCGCACTTGCAGCATCTCTTCCGCAGCGCGGTTGAACAAAATAATCTGATCGCTGCGGTTGGCCGCAATCACGCCGTCTGTCATGTTGCTCAAAATACCGGCGAGCTTTTCTCGCTCTTCTTCCTGCTGCAAAATCGCTTCCTGCAACCGCAGCGTCATATGGTTGAAAGCCATCCCCAGTTGTCCGATCTCGTCGTCGCTGTACACGCGCACACTGCTGTTAAAATCACCATCGGCAACAAGCCTGGCCTGCTTCGTCATTTCCTTGATCGGCTTCGTAATGGTCCGGGCGAGCACCACGCCAAGCACCGCTGTGATGACGAGCGCAAACATCGTGCCCGTCGCCAAGATCCCGTTCATTTTGCGAATCGTCGTATAGGTTCCTTCCATGGAAGCCATCATGTAGACAGCGCCGTAGACAATCTGATCGCCTTTTACAGGCAGTACCAGCACTTTGACTCGCGCTCCGGTCCGCGGATCAATCCGCATCGATTCACTGCGCGTTCCGAGCAATGCCACCGTAACTTCCGGCTGCGAGGTACGCTGGCCGATCGTGCTCTTGTCCTCTGTCGTGCTGACCACCGTTCCCGTCTGGTCAATGACTTGGACGTTGGCACCGTTTATTTTCACCAGGTTGTTGATGAGATTGTCGATGTCCTGGCGATTTTGCTCCACGCTCGGTTCTTTTCCGTCACGCGGCCGCAAATCGCTTTCCAGAAGACTCGCCAACAGACTCGCTTGAGCATTCAACGCCTCTGAAAAGTTATTTATGTAATAGCTTTCCACTTCCCGGGCGAAATAAGCGCCGATGAACTGCATAGCAAGCAGGATCAGCAGCATGTAGATGACGACCATTTTCCACTGGATCGTTTTAAACAGCCGCCTCATCATCCAGGCGTGCCTCCCACTCCGGGATTGCGCATCGTGTAGCCCAAGCCGCGACGAGTGATAATGTACTTCGGCTGGCTAGGATCGTCCTCGATCTTTTCACGCAAGCGGCGAATCGTAACGTCTACTGTCCGCACATCGCCAAAATAGTCAAAGCCCCAAACAGACTGAAGCAGGTGCTCCCGCGTCATCACTTGTCCCTGGTGGCGGGCCAAGTACATCAGCAGCTCAAACTCGCGGTGAGTCAAATCCAGCAGCTCTCCCACTTTTTCCACCGTGTAGGAATTTAAATCGATCTCCAGCTCGTGTACCCGCAACAGATGCTGGCTGTCTTTCTCTTCGGCTTTCGGACGATTGCGGCGCAAGTGAGCCTTCACCCGTGCCACCAGCTCGCGCGTACTGAAAGGCTTCGTGACGTAATCATCCGCCCCCAGCTCCAATCCAAGCACCTTGTCCAGCTCCGAGTCTTTGGCTGTCAGCATGATAATCGGGATATCATGTGTTTGACGGACAGCGCGGCATACATCCATCCCGTCCCTGCCAGGCAGCATGACATCCAGCAAAATCAGGTCCGGTCTCTCATCCTGCACGACAACGAGCGCTTCGTCGCCATCGTAGGCGCACACGACCTGGTACCCTTCTTTTTCAAAAGTGAACTTCAATATATCTGCAATCGGCTTTTCATCATCTACCACGAGGAGTTTTGCCATCCCGCTCCCTCCTTTTCCTTATAACAATTCCACTTCGCACATCGCTATTCCTCTACAATACACCATGTCCGGGCTGCATAGAAACCCCTGCCAGACACTCCCTGCCCTTGTATGCAAAAACATCCTGATACGACAAAAAGGGCTCCTCCAAAGAGTCGCCCTTCTTCATCCAAAAATTACATGTCTATTTTAAGTAACGAATCGGGTTTTGAACTCGTCCATTTTGATGAACCTCAAAATGAAGATGGACACCTGTGGAGTCTCCTGTCGAACCCTTAACGCCAATTTTCTTTCCTTGTTCAACAACATCGCCGACTTTTACGCTGATCGTGTTCAGGTGACCGTACAGCGTCTCCATGCCATTGCCGTGGTCGATGATGATTGCTTTTCCGTAATCGCCGTCCCAGCCCGCGAATTTTACGCGGCCGTTGTCTGCCGCCATGACAGACCCTTGTCCGGCAATATCAATTCCTTTATGCAGTCTGCCCCAACGAGAACCGAAGCCACTGCTCACATATCCGCTGGCTGGCCAGCTCAAACGGCCTGTCCCGCGCGAAGGAATCACTTTTGTTCCGCGTTCCATGATTTTTGCTACAGGCTGTGCAACTACATCTTGTTTGATAACCTTGCGATCGACAACTTGTCCATTTTCTTTCACTACTTCGTATTGAACGAGCTTCGTACCGTTTTTACCTTCTTGAATAACCTTTGTTTCCCCTTTGGGAAGCTTCTCGTTGTTATTGATCTGCGTAGAGAACGCGATCATTTCTTGCTGGGATACTTCTTCCTTTACCCGTACGGTAACCAACGGACGAATCGCTGTCACATTGATTTCCTGACCGAGCTGCAAAAGTGTATTTTCCGTAATGCCCGGGTTGTTGGCATAGATGTCTTTTGAAGTAATGCCGTATTTTTTGGCGATGCAGCCGATGCAATCTCCTTCAACTACGGTGTGTTTCAAATCTTTGAAAGAGCCTTTGACCAAAAGTTCTTCCACTTTTTCGGCAGGCAAAATTTGAGCTGCAGCTACTGGTTCGGTCTGCAACTCTACGTTTTCTTTGAATGTTACTTCTTTTACCGGGTTTGCTTTCACTTCAGACATGGAAGCTGCTGCTACTGCCGCTTGCTTGCCAGTCAAAGCTGGTACGCCGGAATATTTTTGCTTCACGTCAGCCAGCACTTTGTCAGCTGATTCCTGATCAGGCAAGTAACCGACTACTTTTCCGTCAATGATCAGCTTCACTGCCTGAACTTTGATGTCTGCGATCGAAGCAAGTGCTTTGACAGCTGCATCGTTGTCGTAAGATGCTTTAAATTCACGCTCTTCCTGGAATGTTACATAATCAGCGAGCGTCAGGTTCAGACCTTTTTTTGCTTTTTCCTCTTCCAGCTTCGCTGTCGTCCAGTCATGAATGACTTTCGGGTCGTTCACCACACCGATTTCCTGTCCGTTGACGATGACATGATAAACGGATGTGACATTGCTCGTGTAATAGTATTGTGCAGAAGCTCCCGCTGCCACCGTAACGACCAATCCCGCTGCGATGGAAAGTGTCTGCTTTTTATGTTCTTGGATGTACGAGCTTGTACGTTTCATTGCGCGTTTCGCCAGATCGCTGCAATCTCGAACGATACGTTCTGACCGTTCTTGCAGCTTGGCCGTCCACTCAGACCATTGCATAACTTGTCCCTCCTGAAAACAGATACAACTATCTCGTTCCATTTCCGAAAATTTTAAAAATACCGACTAGGTCATATATCCCAAAATTTAGTTTCCAATTATCTGCCAAAATGCCCAAAGAAACCAACTATGTCGACTTTACCATAAGTTTCACGACAACATCAAGTGTAAATTGCTGTCGAATAAAAATTATGACGAGCGAATATTCACCAGATGGACAAACATTTGGGGGATATTTTCATTACTGGGAGAGCAATAGCCTGAGGCAAACAATAAACAGCCATCTTTCCTGATCGTACGGAAAGATGGCTTATTTCGTCGCGGACATCCAGACTTACACTTCTTGCATCGATGTTACATCTTTGAGTGCGAGTCTGCGAATCGTTGTCTTTTCAGCGTCATTTTGCTGCTTGTAAGTGGTGATGAAGCAAAGGTAACCGTTGTTGAAATGTGTCATGGTTCCTTTGATCACGACGCCGTTGATCATCTTCACCTGTACGTTTTTCCCAAGCAGCTTCTTGGCTTTTTGATCAAATCCCATCATCACGATCACCTCTCCATTTCTCCTTATGTCTAACCTTATGCCCAGAGGGTGTCGTTTCTTGTCTGTCCGTAAAAAAAGGAAAAGCTGCCGAATCATCGACAGCTTTTCTTATCGCCTCTCAGCACATGTACTGGCGAGGACGTATGCTATTGACGTGATGCTTATCCCCAAATGCCGCGTACAACAACGGTTTGCTCGCGATCTGGTCCTACGGAGAAGATCGACATTGGAATACCAGTCAATTGGGTGATGCGCTCAATGTAGTGACGAGCGTTTTCTGGCAGGTCGTTCAGGTTGCGAACACCTGTGATGTCTTCTGTCCAGCCTGGCAGTTCCTCGTAAACCGGCTCGCATTTTGCCAACAGGTTGAGGTTTGCAGGGAACGATTCGATGATTTCGCCGTTGTATTTGTACGCTGTGCAAATGCGCAGAGTCTCAATACCGGACAAAGTATCCAGCTTGGTGATCGCCAAGCCAGTAATACCGCTCACGCGACGAGCGTGGCGAACGACTACGCTGTCAAACCAGCCTACGCGGCGCGGACGACCAGTTGTGGTGCCGTATTCGAAGCCAACTTCGCGAATGTGATCGCCAGTAGCGTCAGTCAGCTCAGTCAGGAACGGACCGTCACCTACGCGCGTGGTGTATGCTTTTGCTACACCGATTACTTGGTTGATCTTGGTTGGTCCCACACCGGAACCGATTGTCACTCCACCTGCAATCGGATTGGAGGACGTTACGTACGGATACGTGCCTTGGTCGATATCGAGCAATACCCCTTGTGCGCCTTCAAAAAGAACGCGGTTGCCGTTATCGATAGAGTCGTTCAGTACAACAGAAGTATCAGCTACGTATGGACGAATGATTTCAGCCAGAGCGAGGTACTCATCCAGCACTTCTTGCAGTTCGAAACCAGTTGTATTGTACAGCTTTTCCAGCAGCATGTTTTTCTCTGCCAGGTTGCGCTCCAGTTTGCGAGCAAACTCTTCACGATCGAGCAAGTCAGCGATACGGATACCGATGCGAGCTGCCTTGTCCATGTATGCCGGGCCAATCCCTTTGCGGGTTGTACCGATTTTGTTAGCTCCGCGGCTATCTTCTTCCACGCCATCCAGCTTGATGTGGTATGGCATGATGACATGCGCACGATCACTGATTTTCAGGTTTTTCGTAGAGAATCCGAAGCTGTGAATGTACTCCAGTTCTTTTACCAATGCCTTCGGATCGATTACCATGCCGTTTCCGATTACGCAGGTCTTGTCAGTATAGAAAATTCCGGATGGAATCAGGTGCAGCTTATATTTGTTACCATCAAAAATAATGGTATGGCCTGCATTGTTACCACCTTGGTAACGAGCTACTACTTCTGCGCTTTCAGCCAAATAGTCTGTAATTTTACCTTTACCTTCATCGCCCCACTGGGTTCCGACGACAACGACTGTTGACATCGAAAAACACCTCCTGATATCATCATGTCCTTTTGGGCCTGAAACAATCTAAGTGTACTAAACCATTTCTTGCATGTCAACGGAAAATACGAACATTTAAATAGTGGAAAGATTATATGTTCGGCAATTCAATTTAGAAAACTTGGCCTTGTCAATCTTTTTGGCCAAGAAAAAAAGCCGGAATTTACTCCGGCTTCGGTTTTTCTCTTTCTTCTATTACCCTGCCTGGTTTCGGAAGCGCTGATCCAGGCTGACGAATTTGTTAAATTCTTTGAGGAACGCCAACTCAACTGTTCCGGTAGGGCCGTTACGCTGTTTGGCAATGATGACTTCAATCACGTTTTTGTTTTCTGATTCCTTGTCGTAGTAGTCATCACGGTACAGAAACGCTACGATGTCGGCGTCCTGCTCAATCGAACCGGACTCACGAATGTCAGACATCATCGGACGCTTGTCCTGCCGTTGCTCTACACCACGGCTGAGCTGAGACAGGGCGATCACGGGCACATTCAGCTCACGGGCAATCCCTTTGAGCGTACGGGAAATCTCCGATACTTCCTGCTGACGGTTGTCGCCTTTGCCTCGGCCATGAATCAGCTGCAAGTAGTCGATGAGAATCATGCCGAGGCCGCGCTCTGCTTGCAGACGGCGGCATTTTGCCCGGATGTCCTGAACGGTTACCCCTGGCGTATCGTCGATAAAAATCGGCGCTTTCGCCAGTGTCCCAATCGCCATCGTCAGCTTCTGCCAATCATCTTCCTCCAACGTCCCGGAACGCATGCGCGAAGCGTCCAGATTGCCCTCCGCACAGATCATACGCTGTACCAGCTGGGAAGCACCCATCTCCAGCGAGAAGATGGCGACTGTCTCTCCAGCTCGTGCAGCTACATTTTGTGCGACATTCAAGGCAAAAGCCGTTTTCCCTACAGAAGGACGCGCCGCCAAAATGATCAGGTCGCTGCGCTGAAATCCTGCGGTCATTTTATCCAAATCGGTGTATCCCGATGGAATACCCGTAATGTCTCCGCGGCGTTGACTCAAAAACTCGATCCGCTCATACGTTTCCAACAGGGCATCACGAATGGGTGTAAAACCGCCACTGTTGCGATTTTGCCCGATTTCCATGATGTACTTCTCGGCATCCGCGATGATCTCTGTTACATCGTCTTCGCGGGAGTAGCCGTCGTTGGCGATCTTGGTTGCCGTATGAATCAATCGTCTCAGCAAAGCTTTTTCTTCGACGATTTTGGCATAGTATTCGATATTCGCTGCTGTCGGAACGGAACTGGCGATTTCCGTCAAATACGTTACGCCGCCAACTTCGTCCAACAGCTTGTGGTCCTGCAAATCTGCGGTTACGGTAACCAGGTCGACTGGCTCGCCCTTCTCGTACAGGTCCACCATCGTTTGAAAAATACGCTGATGCGCTGTCTTATAAAAATCTTCCGGACGGAGAATCTCGATAGCCGTGATTAAAGCTTCCTTAGACAAGAACACGGCACCGAGTACCGATTGTTCCGCTTCCTTGTTTTGCGGCGGGACACGATCCAAAAACAGGTCGCTCACGTCACACCCTCCAAGTTTGCGTCATTATTCTTCCACCACGTGAACTTTGAGTGTCGCCGTTACTTCATTGTGCAGCTTCACTTTGATTTGGGTTACGCCAAGGGAACGGATCGCATCCATCTCCAGCTTGCGTTTGTCCAGCTTGATTTTGAACTGCTCTTCCAGCGCTTGTGCGACTTGCTTGCTGGAAATCGCTCCGAACAGTCGTCCACCCTCGCCAGCTTTTCCTGCTACTTTCACTGTCAGCTCGCCCAGCTTCACGCCAAGCTCTTGCGCTTCCAGCTTTTCCTGCTCCTTACGCTTCTCTTCGCTGCGCTTTTGAGCGTCCAATGTTTTCACGTTGCTATCTGTCGCTTCCTTTGCCAGTTTGCGCGGCAGCAGGAAGTTGCGTACGTAGCCTTCAGACAAATCTTTAATTTCGCCTTTTTTACCTTGGCCTTTTACATCTTGAAGAAAAATGACTCTCATCATCGTTTCCCCCTTTTCATATTGGCCTACACGACCGAATCAATCGCTTCTTTCAAACGTCGGGTCGCTTCCTTGACGGAAATGCCCTGGATTTGGGTGGCGGCCCCTGTCAGGTGTCCGCCCCCGCCAAGCAGCTCCATGATCGCCTGTACATTGATGTCGCCCAAAGAACGACCGCTAATGACAATCGTATCATCGCCTCGCTCGGCAACGACAAAAGATGCCTGGATGCCAGAAAGTGTGAGCAGCTGTTCCGCTGCCTGTGCGACCTGGACTTGCGTATAGTTCTCGGCAGGATCACCCATGGCAATCGCCATGTTGTCTCTGTAGGTCTCTGTATTCATAATGATGCGAGCCCGTTTCACGTACTGGCTCAAATCTTCCTTCAGCAAACGTTGAACAGCAGCCGTATCGGCACCGTTCCGTCTCAGGAAAGACGCTGCTTCAAAAGTACGCGAACCCGTACGGAAGGCAAAGCTTTTCGTATCGACGACGATCCCTGCCAGAAGAGCCGTAGCGATCAGATTGTCAATATTCAAGCGCTCGCTCTGGTATTGCAAAAGCTCCGTAACCAACTCTGATGTCGAAGAAGCATACGGTTCAAGGTACAGAAGAACCGGCTCGATAAACTCTTCCGAACGTCGATGGTGGTCAATGACGACGATCCGGCTTGTCTCACCAAGCAGTTTCGGCTCAATGACCAAAGACGGACGATGCGTATCGACAACCACGAGCAGCGTTCTGCCCGTTACCAGTCTGATCGCCTGCTCCGGAGTGATGAATGTTTCTGCCAATTCTTCATTGGCGTAAATCTCCCGCATCAGTCGTTCTACAGAATTGTTGCCTTCATCCATGACGATATAAGCTGCCTTGTTGTGCAATTGCACAGCCTTCAGCACACCGAGAGAAGCACCGATGGAATCCATGTCCGGCTGCTTGTGGCCCATTACGATCACATGCTCAGCCTCGTGGATCAAATCACGCAACGCATGGGCAATCACCCGTGCGCGAACGCGCGTCCGTTTTTCCACGGCATTCGATTTTCCTCCGTAGAAGGTGAGCTTGTTGCCAATCTTGATCGCGCACTGGTCTCCTCCGCGGCCAAGGGCAATATCCAAGCTCGATTGGGCCATTTGCCCCAGCTCGATGTACGTAGTTGCAGCCGCTCCCACCCCGATACTGAGCGTAATCGGAATTTTGTTGTCGGCTGTCATTTCCCGCACCACATCGAGAATGTCAAAACGTGTTTCTTCTAATTTATCAAGTGCTTCCCGTTCCATCAGCGCCAAAAATTTGTCAGCCGTGATTCGGCGAAGGTATATGCCATGTTTGTTGGCCCACTCTGTAATCACGCCAGCCACACTCGTCGACAGCAGCGTGCGGCTCTGATCGTCCATGACTTGTCCAACCTCGTCCAGATTGTCGAGGTGAATAATCGCCAGAGCAGCCTTTTCTCGATGGTAACGCGTCGTTAATTCTTTAAAGTCCGTAATGTCCTTGAAATACAAAAGACGCTCATCGGACCGAACCATGACCTCGTATACCCGCTCATTATAAGTAAATTCCAGCCGTTTTTGTTCCGGCTTCCACACGAGTTGGGGAAATACCTCTTGAAGGCTTTTCCCGATCATCGACTCATCCCCGGACATATGTGTCATGAACGGGTTGACCCACTCGATTGCCTTTTCCTCGTTGTATAGGAGTATTCCGATCGGCAGCTCCTGAATAACGCCTTCTCCGGCCTTTTTCACCCGGTGGGTAACTGTCGCCAAATACAGGCGCAAGTCCCGCTGGAATCCTTTTTCCGCTTGAAGGGCGTATAGAATCAGGCCAATCAAGCAGATAATGCCGATCGCCCCGTACATCCAATGGTGCAGGGTCAAAATCCCCAACAACAGCAAGCTAAAGCTGAGTGCCAGGACCATATGCATCCCGTACCAACGCTTTAACAGGAATTTGGGCATTTCCTCAGCCCCTCTTCACTCTTGTTTCCAGTTTTTCACGCAAACGAAGCCCTAAGTCAAATATCCCTACCAGACTAAGTATAGTGCTTAAGAACGGAAAAATAAATAGACAGACAACAAGCACTGGAGTCAATCTCTTCCACCCGTACAAGTACGCGGCAAACAGGCAGAAGCTCAAGCCTTGAAGCGTAAAAATCGCATCCAGCATGACTTTTACGTTCATGATTGCGGTTTCCCAGAACGTTCCCTGCATACTGGCGCCGAAGACCAGAATACTGATCATGGCGATAAAATAGTAGTACATCAAAGATCTCGGGAAGCTCCATTCCCGGATCGGCTTGAGCAGCGGAATCGGCTTTTTAATCCGTCTTCCAATCAGGCCAGCCAGACCATGGGTAATGGCGCTGGAAATAAAGCTGAACATCACGATGCTCGTAGGCAACACCATCTTGACCAAAGCCAGCATCTGATCAAACTGTTCCTTGGTCACAAAGGAAGGGCGCATGCGGGCGGTTTCTTCCAGCATGTTCTGAAAGCTGAAGTTCATCCCGTACGCCATAAAAGCCAGTCCAAAAACGGTACTGAGGAAAACAACCGCCGCTCCGGCCACAATCGCAGGAAGCGCCTTTCCTCTTTTCGCATAAACAATCCCCATGGCAGAACCCCAGACCGCGCCCATCAATGCGATCGTGGCGGCAATCGGCCCTGCGAGAATCCACCCAAGGAAGGTGTATACGACTGAAATCCACACCATGTTGGACACGCTTCGGCTTACGGCCAGAAAAATAAAAGGCAGCGGCAAAAGGAAACTGACCAGTGATCCCAGCACGGTATATGTACTGAGGAACAACAGCACCAGTGCAATACCCAGCATCAGGGCATTTTCAGCCAATTGCTTTGTTTTGGAAGGCATGTCAGCACCTCGTTTGAGATTAGCAAAAAATATGGAAAAAAGAGGGCCACGCAATTGTGTCCCCCTTTTTATCACTTGTGTAAATTATTCAGCCGTGTAAGGCAGCAATGCTACTTGACGAGCGCGTTTGATCGCGATTGTCAGAGCACGTTGATACTTCGCAGAAGTACCAGTTACACGACGTGGCAAGATTTTGCCGCGTTCGCTGATGAATTTTTTGAGCAAGTCTACATCTTTATAATCGATGTGCTTGATTTTGTTCACTTTAAAGAAGCATACTTTACGACGCTTATTAGGACGTCCTTTGCGTGCCATGATAGTCCCTCCTTCTTAGGAATGTGAAAGTTGTACGATTCTTAGAACGGCAAGTCATCATCAGAGATGTTGATCGGCTTGCCTGCACTCGCGAAGGGATCACCAAACGGATCAAAGTCATTGTTTCTCTGACCGGATGGCTTGTTACCGCCACCAAAGCCCGGTCCTGGATCGTATCCTGCGTTATCTCCGCCGCCTTCATTGCCTCGTCCGCCCAAAAATTGAACGTTTTCAGCAACGACTTCCGTTACGTATACGCGTTTTCCTTCTTTATTATCGTAGGAACGCGTCTGAAGGCGCCCTTCGATGGCAGCTTGTCTTCCTTTGCGCAAGTAGCTTGCACAAAGATCGGCAAGTTTTTGCCAAGCGACAATATTAATGAAATCGGCTTCTCTCTCACCCGCCTGGTTAGTGCGAGGACGATTGATAGCCACGGTAAAAGTAGCAACGGCAACGCCATTTGGCGTGTAGCGAAGTTCAGGATCTTTCGTCAGGTTGCCGATGAGAATAACTTTATTCATCTTGGTTCCCCCTCTGACCGCGACAATGATTACTTCTCATCACGAACAAACATGAAGCGGATTACGTCGTCGTTGATTTTCATCAAACGCTCTGCTTCCGCAACAGCATCGGAGTTCGCTTTGAAGTTCATCAGAACGTAGTAACCTTCACGGAACTTATTGATCTCGTACGCAAGACGACGTTTACCCATTTCTTGAAGCTTAGAGATTTCGCCACCGTAGTTAGTCACAACTTCGCTGTAACGAGCTACATTGGATTTTACTTTCTCTTCTTCAAGGTCTGGACGCAATACATACATAACTTCGTATTGACGCATACCTTTTCACCTCCTTATGGACTTTGCGGCCCTGTTCGGGCAAGGAGCGAGTGCTAAAACGAAACGCATAACATGCACTCCATAAATACTCGCATTATCGTATTATAGCAAAATGCCTATGGCGAATCAACTATTTCGTACTAAACATTAAAGCGGAAATGCATGACATCTCCATCGGCAACAACGTACTCTTTCCCTTCAAGACGGTACTTTCCGCGCTCTCTCGCTGCTGCAACCGAACCAGCATCTACCAGATCGTTGTAGGCAATCACTTCTGCGCGAATAAAGCCGCGCTCGAAATCGGTATGAATTACGCCAGCCGCTCCTGGAGCTTTTGTGCCCTGGCGAATGGTCCATGCGCGAACTTCCTGTACCCCTGCGGTAAAGTAGGTAACCAAACCGAGCAGCTTGTAGGCAGCGCGAATCAAACGGTCCAGACCGGACTCAGCCAAACCAAGCTCCTCCAGGAACATTTCTTTGTCTTCGCCTTCCAGCTCGGCGATTTCCGCCTCGACTTTGGCACTGATGACAACTACTTCTGCCCCTTCATTTGCCGCATGCTCGCGAACCGCTTGCACATGCGGATTGGTGTCTGCGTCGTTGATGCCGTCTTCCGCTACGTTGCACACGTACAGCATCGGCTTGATTGTCAAAAGGTGCAGGTCGCGAATCCATTTGCGCTCTTCATCGTCAAGCTCTACGCTGCGTGCAGACTGACCTTCTTCGAAAGCAGCCTTCAGCTTTTCCAGCACGTCCAGTTCTTGCTTCGATTCTTTGTCACCGGATTTCACCTTGCGCGCGATGCGGTCGATCCGACGGTCAACGGAGTCCAGATCGGCAAAAATCAGTTCCAGATTGATCGTCTCGATATCGCTCAGGGGATCGACACGGCCTGCCACGTGCGTAATATTTTCATCCTCGAAGCAGCGAACCACGTGTGCGATCGCATCTACTTCACGGATGTGTCCGAGAAACTGGTTGCCGAGTCCTTCGCCTTTGCTCGCGCCTTTTACCAGACCGGCAATGTCCACGAACTCAAATGCAGTCGGAACGACTTTATTCGGAACCACGATCTCGGTCAGCTTGGTCAGACGCGGATCTGGAACTTCTACGATCCCCACGTTCGGGTCAATCGTACAGAACGGGTAGTTCGCCGACTCAGCGCCCGCTTGTGTAATGGCATTAAACAGTGTCGATTTCCCTACGTTGGGGAGACCAACAATCCCGCAAGATGCACCCATCTATATACACTCCCTTGTCATCATCCTAACATCCTTTTAAGTATATAGATTTGGTTTTAAGAATACAATTGTCTCCTTGTGGCAACTTTAGACCCTGTCTGGAAGCAGCTTGCGTGAAATCCTCCCTCCTTTCAAGCTCTACGATAGCTGAAGCTGGTGGGACAAAAAAAGACATGCTAGACTTTACAAAAAGCACTTGACCCGATCACACGTTAATGAGGTGGATACATAATGAAGCTTCTGCTTCTCGGCGCAACAGGACGCGTCGGCAGCCATGTTTTGCAGCATGCATTGAAAGACGGCCATGAAGTGACCGTTTTGGTTCGCTCTGTAGACAAACTCCCTCACGATTTGCCCCAAACTGTGCGCGTACTTGCCGGAAACGTTTGCAACGAAAACGATGTCAAGCAGGCCATGTCGGGAGCCAGTGCAGTCATTAGCGCTCTCGGTACGGACGGAACCACAACTCTCACCGAGAGCATGCCTTTCATCCTGGATGCCATGAAGCAGGAAGGCGTCAGCCGGATTGTCACGGTAGGTACGGCAGGAATTTTGCAAAGCCGGGTCTCCCCTGAACTGCTGCGCTACCAATCGAGTGAATCCCGGCAAAAACTGACCCGCGCCGCCGAAGAACACCACAAGGCATACTTGCTGCTTGCGCAATCCGGGCTGGACTGGACGATTGTTTGCCCGACTTACTTGCCAGACGGCAGCTACACAGGCAACTATCGGGTGGAAGCACACCACCTGCCTGTAGACGGCATGCAAATTTCCGTTCCCGATACAGCCGAGTTTGCGTACAAGCAGCTCGACAGTTTGGATTATTTGCGGATGCGGGTGGGGATTGCTTATTAGGTGTTGTTTTGGCTGGGAAGCTGCCATTTAGTGAACAAGGAGCATATCTGATACTGCAATGACGCACCACATATTCATTGAAACCTTTTCCTTTTTTTCCCGTTATAACGATTAGCCTATTCCTCAGACTTACGGTCTGGCTTTATCTGGAGGGAGCATGATGAAAAAGCTTTTGATGTATTGTGCTAACGCTGTCATTGCTGTTTGGTTCGTTGTTCTCTGGCTGTATAAGATGATGCTTTCCAGTGATATTCCCATGTCCATTTCTTCCGCTGAAATGCAGAATATGATTTTGACATTACTCATTTCCACAATCACAGTCCTGCTCTATGTTAAACTTTCGTCCAGCACTGAATTGTTTTATTTTCTTGTTTTCCCCGCTTTCCTATGGGGCTTTTCTATGGTCCAGTCTTTCATGAACAGTTACCATGAATACAATACGCTTATGGCTGTTTCTGGATTTTTTTGCATGTCATTGATTTTTGCAAGTTCATCATTAAACGCTAAACGTCTGTCAAAGTTACCGTGATGTTGTCTTAACGCAGAACGTCTACTCTCTGGCGAAAACTCATCATCAACAAAAAGCTCCCTGCCATCAACCAGCAGGGAGCCTTTGCTTTGTTTTTACACGATTTTACTTCTCGTTCACCAATTTCTCCAGCTCTATCAATGTTTCTTCGAAAATTTCCATGGCTTGCTCGATCGGCTTGGATGTAGACATATCTACCCCTGCCGCTTTCAGCACTTCGATCGGAGGTGCCGAGTTGCCTGCTTCCAGGAAGTTTTTGCGGATGCGGTCAACGGCTGGCTGTCCTTCGTCGATGATTTGCTTCGCCAGCGCCTGGGATGCCGCAAAGCTCGTAGAGTATTGGTATACGTAGTATTTATAGTTGTAGAAATGGGATACGCGCGCCCACTCCATGCCGATTTCCTCATCGGAAACCATGTCCTTGCCGTAGTATTTTTTGTTGATGTCGAGGTAGATTTTTTTGATCGCCTCGGCGTTGAGAGATTCTCCTGCCTGTTCCTTGTCGTGGATCGCTTTTTCAAACTCGGCGAACTGCGTTTGGCGGAACAAGGTCGAGCGGAAGTTCTCCAGATAGTGGTTCAGAAGATACATCTTCTCTTCTTTCGTCTTCGCCTGCGCGTACATGCTCTTGAACAGCAATGTCTCATTCATTGTCGAAGCCACTTCCGCCGTGAAAGTCGGATAGTTGGACGAGATGTACGACTGATTTTTGTTCGTGTAGTACGACTGCATCGCGTGACCCATTTCGTGAGCGATTGTGTATACGTCATCAAGCGTGCCCTGATGATTCAAAAGCACGTACGGATGCGTGTCATACGCTCCCCACTGGTAAGCGCCTGTGCGTTTGTCGTCGGTCGAGTAAACGTCGACCCAGCCACCGTTGAGTCCGTCAGACAGCACTTTCACGTACTCGTCGCCCATAGCCTTCAAACCGTCGGTGACGATTTTCTTCCCTTCCTCGAAGGAAATATATTTGTCGTCGGATGGCACGATCGGCACATAGATGTCGTACATGTGCAGCTCTTTCACTCCGAGCATTTTTTTCTTCAATGCAATGTAGCGATGCAACAGCGGCAAGTTGTCGTTAACGGTATCGATCAGCTCATCGTATACTTTGGTCGGAATGTTGTTCGGCGTCAGGCTTGCTTCCAGCGCAGAGTTGTACTTGCGTGCTTGCGCGTAGAAGTTGTCGCCTTTCACTTTTGCCGCCAAAGTCTGTGCAAAAGAATCCTGGAAGTCAATCAGGGCACTGTAGTACGCCTTGAACGCATCTCTTCTCACGCGTTGGTCCTTGCTCTCCATATACGAGATAAAGTTGGCCCGCGTAAGCTGGACTTCTTTGCCTTTTTCATCCTTGATTTTCGGGAACTTCACGTCTTTGGACAGCATGCTGTAAATGTTGGTCGGCGCATTGCCGAGCGGCGAAGACTTCGCCAGCAGCTCCTCCATCTCCTTGGACAACGAGTATGGCTTGGTGCGGAGCATGTCTTCAATGAACAGCTTGTACGGCGCAAGCGACTTGTCAGCGAGCAGGCTTTTGATTTTCTCATCCGGGATCGCAACGATTTCTGGCTGCACCCACGCGGTTTTTTCCGAGACAAGCGTGTACATTTTTTCAGCACGGTCTCCCAGCTTCTGCAAATCAGCATTTGCCGAGTTTACGTCGAGAGACATGTTGGCATACACATACGCCTTGTCATTGAGCCTCATCATCTCCACGTAATCATCAAAAGCCGCAAGCATGGCTGCCGAAGATGTTCCCAGCTTGCCTTGATGCTTGGTAAATGCATTCGCCAAAGCTTCCACCTTGGCTACGTCCTTTTCCCAATCCTGCACGGTTGGGTAAATATGATTCAATTTCCACTTGTACTCATCGGGAATGTCTGCGCGAGTCTGATAATTTGGTTTTTCAGCAGCAAAAGCGACTGCCGGTGTGCTGTACGGAATGAATGGTACCGACACAGTTGAAAGTGCAATGGCCAATGCAGTAACAGATGCAAATACTTGCTTTTTCAAATCCAAATCGCCCCTTTTCCTTCTCTATATAGCTTTTCCAATTTCTAGTTAGAGTAATTACGTTATTCCACCTTGAAACTCCTTCTTATTAATAAAAATATTTTAAATATTTATTAACAACAGTCAATTTATCCAGAGAAAATTCAGTTTTGTGGATAAGATTGTGGATAACTACCTATCCACAGCTACTCCGCTTTCAACTCGCCATTTTTTTCTACTTTTTTCGACAAAAAGTTGTCCACATTTTCTGTGGATACAGTGTGGATAACTTATTTTCGTCGGAACCAGGGCATTCGCCCATACCCATTTTCATGTTCCTACATAGCATGAGTATTGAAACTAGGGTAGGAGGTGTTAGCAAGTGGGTATCTTTAACGGCTTTGACGATTTCGCGCTGATCTTGGTTCTCTTCATTCTCCTCGTAATCGTAGGTTGTGACTGCAACTAAGCTTCCCGCTGCCATCCGGCCTATCTGAAGGTAAGCTTGCACAAGAGTGCATCTTACCTTCCCCATTCCACATAGATCATTAGCAGGCTATGCAGCCGATAAACAATGATCAGTCATAACCTTCGTACAATCACCGGGAGATACATCTGATCGTACAAAAGGAAAAAGGATGCGCCTCATCATAAGGCTGCATCCTTTTTTTCTGCTTATCCACAGTCCGTTTTCACTACTTCGCGCCACTCGTGAAACTGGACGATTGTGAGTTATTCGCATTGCCCGCACGATCTTGCAGCAGCCCGCCAACGAGATGAACATGATAGCTGGTGTGCGGCTGCCATTTTCCTTTTGGCTTGACCGTCAGTGTCCGCTTGCTTTTGTTCCAGGTGACCGTATGCGGGACAGCCCTGCCTTGTTCATCTGTCACTCGCACCAATTTGCCCGCCGTTTTGCTGGATAGCGTCTCTCCGCTCACCAATGCCACCTCTTCGGCAAACTGAAGCGTCACCTTCTCACCGCTTTTCACCTGTTTGGCTCCATGCCCTGGCAAAATCACCGCCTGTGGCGCAATGTTATCCACGGGAGCCTTTGTCGCAAAAGCAACGGAAAGCTCAGGGTTCAGCTCTCCTCGCGCATCCTTTAGCTTCTTCGCCAAAAGGGTGACGCGATACGTCTTCCCCGCTTCCAGATTGCCCACAGGATCGATCACGAGGCTTTTCGCTGAATCGTTCCACTTGACTGCGAAAGCCACCTTCTTTTTCTTCTCATCCACCAGTTGGACGAGCGACAACCACGACTTGTCAGTGATGTCCCGAGAATTTTTCAACTGGATCGCCCCGGAAAAAGTCATCGTGATCACATCATCCACAGCGACTCCGACCGCTTTGTCCTGGGGCAAGATGTTCACTTTCCAGCTGCTCGGCTCCTTCGCCGCAGCTGAATGTGAAAACACCAGCAAAATCCCCAGCATCACTACCCATTGCATCCAAAACCGTCTGACATCCATCGCAAAAATCCCTCCCGTTTGAACGGTGCAGCTGCTTTTGGCCGTCATCACCGTTTACGGGCATTGTAGAAAAAGACAGACAGGTCCTTCAAAAGTTTTTCGCTATCGCTAATGGCTATTGCTCCTGCGCTTCTTCCTCTGCGCGAACCAGTATTTTTTTCAGTTTGCGCTCGAACTCCAGCCGCCCAATCATTACGCTATGGTCGCATCCCGTACATTTGATTCGTACGTCCATCCCCATGCGTATGACCTTCCACGCATTTGTGCCGCATGGATGCGGCTTTTTCATTTGTACAACGTCCCCCAGTCCAAATTGCTTCCTTTCCATCTCTCTTCTCCTCTCTGCCTATGCTTGCCCCTGTGCCTTACCCGACATCGTAACGATTTTTGGATACGGAATCTGGATGCCGCGCTTTGTAAACTCGGTGCGGATCATGGCGCGCAGATTGCGGTTGACGCCGTGGTGGGTATTCGGCTTGCACTCGGCTGTTACGCGCATAACGACCTCAGACGGCCCCAATGCATGCACTCCGAGAATTTGCGGTTCTGCCACGATATCGTCCAGCTCGGTTTGCGCTTTTGCCAGCACTTCCTTCAAAACTTCTTCCACCTGACCCAGATTCTCTTCGTACGCTACCGAAACATCCACGACAGCCAACGTATTTTGCAGCGAAAAGTTGGTTACTTGCGTGATCGTGCCGTTCGGAAAAATATGAACCTCTCCAGTCCAGCTGCGCACACGGGTAATTCGCAAGCCGATTTCCTGTACAGTACCTGTCATGTTATTGATCGTTACGACATCGCCAACCGCGAACTGGTCTTCAAAAATAATGAAGAACCCGGTGATGATATCACGGACAAGACTTTGTGCCCCGAAACCGACTGCCAGCCCCAACACCCCTGCGCTCACCAAAACAGGCTTCAAATCGATGCCGACCAGCTGCAAAATCATCAAAATCGCCAGGAAGTACAGCGTGTACTGGACGATGTTGTTGACGAGCACGCGCATCGTATCGACGCGGCGCTGATCCAGGTGTATCTTGGCTCCCTGACGATGCTGGAAAACGCGATTGACTGCTGTTTGCACCAGCGACACCACAATTCGCGATGCGATGATGATTCCAACGATTTTCAGCAGCGTCATCCCTATACTTACCCACATGTTTGCATCTGCTACGTAGTTGTAAATTTCACCGTATATTTTTTCAAAAAAGCTTTCTGTATTCATTCTGCCCTCTCCTTCTGGTTGCCGTTTTCGTCGACTTCCTGGTACTTGCCCAGGAACTGGCGAAAGTATCCCCGGATGACTACTTGCTGCTCTTCCATGACCGTTTTGGCACGAGAGTAATCAGGCAGAGGAAATTCAATGGACAGGGCACAGCCGGCTGTTATCTCTTTTGGCGTCGGTCTTGTGTCAATATCAATATCTTCGTACTCCAGCAGCATCTCTGCACGTAAAGCTTGCTGCGTGGAATCAAACGCAATCAGTACAGTCTCTCCTTCCATCCATCTCCCTCCCGGATTTTTGCTTTCTTATTGGCAAAGCTTTTCCTTCGTGCACTTCTTATTTTACCTGTTCAAAATCCCGCTTGCCAGCTTCCCTGATTTTTCAAAACCTACACAACCTTCTCATTAGCAGGTATAAAAATGACGGATCGGTACTATACTGTGAATACTCTTCTATAACTTTTAAGCCAAGACCGCAAGAGTGGGGGTAGCCATGAGTACATTTGAAAATCTCAAAAACTGTTCTTTGCCACCTTTTAAAGTGGAATACCGCAGTGAAAACGCAGAGGATCATCTGGCTAGACACCTTGCGCAGCGCTTTCGCTTAAAACCGTATGAAGAAGACATTGTGATTGTATGTATTGGAACAGATCGGTCCACGGGTGACGCACTCGGTCCTCTTGTCGGAACCAAGCTGCAAGCGGCCGCACCAAGCCATTTGCAAATTTACGGCACGCTGGACGATCCAGTGCATGCGATGAATCTCAAAGAAAAGCTCGATTCCATCCAAGAAACTCACCCCAGATCTACCCTGATTGCCGTCGATGCCTGTCTCGGCCAATTCAGCCACGTAGGCAACATCAACGTCATCAGCGGGCCTCTAAAGCCTGGCGCTGGGGTTAAAAAGGAACTGCCGCCTGTCGGTACGTTCCATATCACGGGAATCGTCAATGTCGGCGGCTTCATGGAGTATTTCGTTCTCCAAAACACCCGTCTTGCCGTCGTCATGAACATGGCAGAGATTATTGCTTCTGGTTTGGCCAAAGCCACTTCAATGGCTGCTTCGCCGAACCGTTTGGATAGTGTTTTGCACGACTGACCATCTTCCCTCGACCTTTTCAACATCTATACGTATTGCTTTGGCCTGTCTTACTCCCATGTGGATGACAGGTCCCTTTTTTATACAAAAATCGCTTGCTGATCCGGCAGCATTTTCATCTCGATCGGCGTTTCACCAACCAACTCTCCATCTGCATGAACCAAATACGGTCTAACGGTCTCAATCGTGATCTGGCGCCCTCGATAAAATGAAACTTTCGGATGATGAATATGAGAGCCAAAATAAATTTTCGCAAAGGCGCGCAACAGTTCCCCACAGCTCGCATTGCTGACGACGCAAATATCGGCCCAACCATCGTTTGCTACAGCCATGGGACAAATTTTCATTCCCCCGCCGTAATTCGGAATATTGGCAGCTGTTACGAGCCATGCTGCCTCCATCTTGATGACTTGTCCATCCACTTGCATGACGAGATTGCTGCGCTGGAATTTGCGCAGTTCACGCAACACGGAAATCACATACGCCAAACCGCCCAATCGCCACCGATTCAACCATGCCTTGTATTTTGCCTGATCAGTCGCTCTTGCTACCTGCGCATCAAATCCGGCACCAATCGAATTTGCCGCAACACGCCCGTTCATCCACATCAAATCAATTCGTTTTTCCGCTGTCTCTGACAAAACCCGCTCTACTGCCACGACAGGATTTGTGGCAATCCCGTGCGCTCTGGCAAAATCATTTCCTGATCCCGCCGGCACCAAGCCAAACTTGCATGACTGGCCCGATTGATAGATTCCGTTCAATACACCGTGAACGGTTCCATCTCCCCCTACGGCAATGATTTTATTTACTCCCTCTTTTTCAATCATCTCTTTTGCCAGTTTTTCAGCTGACCCGTCACCAGATGTCTCCCTGACGACAAAAACAGCTCCCAGACCACTTACAGCAGGCTCTATCCTCTCCCAGATTCTCTTCCCTTTGCCATTACCCGCCACAGGATTGACGATAAAACCTACCATTGACTTTCTCTCCCCATAACGCGCTTTCTGTTCTACTCGTCATTATCGCACGACATTTTCTTTTGATGATAGCGGTTTTTTATGTCATGCCGGCCCTTACAAGCTTCTTAACATTTTTGGCAGTGCGCTTGCCAGTATTTCATCGACTCTTTTATTATCGGCATTTGTTCCTTTGCTTTTTGTTGCCCGTACCAGCAGGTCCGCGCCCACCCCACTGTTTGACTGCCTCAGTCCCATATGCAAAGCTGATTTTGCCTACAAAAAAAAGATTCTCCCGTTCAGGAAGAATCTTTTTCCACTCTCTTATAAAAACTTGGACAACCATTCGCTAAAAGGAACCCCGAGAGCCGCAATCAACAATGCTGGCAGCATGTTCGCCACATTGATCTTTTTAATCTCCAAAATGTTAATCCCGATAGCGATAATCATCAAGCCGCCTACTGCCGTTACTTCTGCCAACATCGCATCGAGCATCGTCTGGCTCACAAAGTTGTAGATTTGCGTTGAGAGCAAGGTAAGCAAACCTTGGTACACAAATACAGGCACAGCCGAAAACATGACGCCAATTCCTAGTGTCGAAGTGAAAATGATGGCGGAGAATCCGTCCAAAAGTGCTTTGGTGAACAAAATATCATGGTTGTTTCGCAATCCGCTGTCCATGGCTCCGAGCACAGCCATCGCACCGATGCAATAGACCAAAGTCGCTGTCACAAAGCCTGTGGCAATACTTCCCTGGCCTCCGCCAACCTTTCGTTCCAGCCAATGCCCCAGATGATTCAAGCCTTTTTCAATCCCAATCAATTCTCCTACGATTGCCCCCAACACAATACTGACGATCACCAACAAAAAATTCCCCGATCCAAGACTCATTTTGACTCCCAAAATCATGACAGCAAGACCGATGCCCTGCATGACAGTATGTCGTATCGAATCAGGAATTTTCGTCAGAAGCCTGCCCAACAAGGCTCCTACGATGATGGCGCCAGCGTTTACCAGGGTGCCTAACAAGATCACGATTGTGTCCCCCTATAGCTGCATTACGAAAACGCGGATGCTATCTCTCTCACGGCGTTCATAAGCGCTTCTACGTCTTTCTCTGTGTTGAAAATCCCAAAACTGGCACGCACAGCTCCACGCTGCTCGGTCCCTGCTGTTTGATGCCCAAGCGGTGTGCAATGATACCCTGATCTCGTAGCGATTCCATACTGCTGATCGAGAATAAACGAGACTTCAGAAGCATCCACTTCCCCGATATTGAAGGCGATGACGGCAACCCGTTCTGTCTCAATCCCTGGACCATACACCTGAACGCCGGGAATTTGCTGTAAACCAATGATCGTTTGCTTCGCCAGCTCCCACTCGTGCTCACGGATGCGATCCACCCCTCGTTCGAGAATGAAATCGACGCCAGCTTGCAAGCCAGCCAAACCAGCCGTGTTCAGCGTACCGCTCTCATATCGGTCAGGGCGTGTAGTCGGTTGATCAATCGCTTCCGATTGGCTTCCTGTTCCCCCATGAATCAAAGGCTCCAGATCGATGTCGCCATGCACGTATAAACCGCCCGTGCCTTGTGGCCCATACAGCCCTTTATGCCCAGGAAACGCCAGCATATCGATCTTCATTTCCTCTACGTGAATCGGCAGTACCCCGGCTGTTTGAGAAGCGTCTACCAAAAAGGCGATACCTCTTTCTTTTGCCAGTTGCCCCAATTCAGCGATCGGCAAAATCACACCTGTGAGATTGGAAGCGTGGCTGACTACCAGCAAGCGCGTATTCGGCTGAATCGCCTTGACAAAGTCCTCTACATGAAAAAGGAAATCCGCTCTCGGCTCGACAAAAGTCGCTTCTACTTGATGCTCACGGCGCATATATTCAATCGGACGTCTGACAGAGTTGTGCTCCACGGAAGAAGCAATCACATGATCGCCAGCTTTCAGGTAGCCTTTGATCGCCTGATTGAGTGCTTGTGTCGCATTTAGATAAAAAAAGAGGTTATTCGGGTTTTGAATCCCAAACAACCGCGATAACTGCACGCGTGTCCGAAACACGGTCTTGCTCGCTTTCATCGCCAAGGTATGTCCACCTCTACCAGGGTTAGCGGCAAAATCTTCGATGGCCTCAGCCATTCGCTCCTTCACGCCTGGTGGCTTTGGCCAAGTTGACGCTGCGTTATCCAAATAGATGATCGCCATGACTACCTCCCGGACTTACTTCTCATCATTCAGTATCTCAATGATTCGCTGCAAATCTTCCTGCGAATAAAAGTCAATTTCGATCTTGCCGCGTTTTGCGCCCTTTTTAATTTTGACGGCGGTTCCAAAGCGACTGCGCAACCGTTCTTCCATCTCTATCAAAATCGGCTCATTTTTTGCCGGCTTTTTTTTCTTTGTTTCACGTGAAACATTCAACTGCTTGACCAGTTCTTCCAATTGGCGGACGTTCAGACCTTTTTCCACGACATCCTTTGCCAACTGCATTTGCATGTTTTCATCCGATACACTCAACAGTGCACGGGCGTGCCCCATCGTCAGCTCTGTAGCTGCGACCAGCTTGCGAATGCTTTCGGGAAGCTGCAACAACCTCAGCATATTCGCTACGTGCGGTCTGCTTTTTCCGATCCGTTGTGCAAGCTGCTCCTGCGTGTACTCATGGTGTGCGATCAGCTTTTCGTACGCTTCGGCTTCTTCCAAAGGGTTCAGGTTTTCCCTTTGCAGGTTTTCAATCAGGGCGATTTCCATCAACTGCTGATCCGTATAAGCTTTGACCACTACAGGGACTTGTTTCAATCCCGCCAGCTTTGCGGCGCGCAAACGTCTTTCTCCCGCTACCAGCTCAAATCCCTTGATGCTCTTCCGAACAATCAATGGTTGGATAATGCCATGCTCCCGAATGGAGTGTGCCAATTCATCAATAGCCGATTGTTCAAATTCTTTACGGGGCTGATACGGGTTGGGACGAATCTCACTGACGGAGACTTCTTTCACTTGCTCCCCTTCTTCAATGAGATTGGAGGTAATAAGCGCATTCAGCCCTTTTCCCAAACCTCTACTCATACCCCAACCACTTCCTTCGCCAAGTCAGAATAAACTTCTGCACCACGCGAACGTGGATCGTACGTGATAATGGCTTGTCCATGTGATGGCGCTTCGCTCAAGCGAACATTGCGTGGAATAATCGTTTTGTATACTTTTTCCTGGAAATACTTTTTCACTTCTTCAATGACTTGCAGCCCCAAGTTGGTGCGTGCATCCAGCATCGTCAGCACGACCCCTTCGATCGACAACTGCGAATTGAGATGTTTTTGGACCAGTCGGATCGTATTCAACAACTGACTCAAACCTTCCAATGCATAGTATTCGCATTGAATCGGAATCAAAACGGAATCAGCAGCAGTCAACGAATTGACTGTCAAAATCCCCAAAGAAGGCGGGCAATCGATAATGACGAAATCGTATTTGTCCTTCACTACTTCCAGCGCTTTTTTTAAACGCACTTCTCTGGAAATGGTCGGAACCAATTCGATTTCCGCTCCCGCCAATTGAATCGTAGCCGGAATGATCATCAATCCTTCGATCTCGGTAGGCAAAGTCGCATCTACGGGGCTGATGTCATTAATGAGAACATCATAAATACAATAGCGCACATCGGCTTTGTTTACCCCGATACCACTGGTTGCGTTCCCTTGTGGATCAATATCCACCAGCAGCACCTTTTTCCCCAATGCGGCCAGACAAGCACTTAGATTGACGGACGTAGTCGTTTTTCCGACGCCGCCTTTCTGGTTCGCAACCGCAATGATTTTACCCAACTTCTCCACCTCATTCTCTTCGTGTAGGAATGCCGCTGATTATGCCATGAAACAATCGACAGCCTTCCGGAACGCCCATATCAATATCTATTTACGCTCATTGACTCATAAATGGATCATTTTCATTGCCTGGCCAGCTGCTTGTACAGCCTGAACGTTCAGTTCAGGGCGATGCTTGCCATTCGTGCAACAATCCCGCCGTCTGACACATAACGTACTCTGCAAACATCAGCCTGCTCCACCATGAAAAGTGATCCTCGTTACCTATAATTACGCACTCTTTCTGCCATCCGCTACATGGTGCCCAAAAACTCGTTCATCCTCTGGGCTATGGATACGAACAAACCGCAAGACGCCCTTCCATTTTACAGAAGTGAACAGCCATTAATCGCATGATCTGGCTCGGTAATACCCATGTTACCAGATTTAATGCTTGCCCGTACGCTGTTTTTTTGATATTGAGACAATTTGTCTTTAATTTTGCCCGAACAGTTCCAATTGACCCCTTTTTGCTGGAAAAGATGCGCCTGATTCTGACAAACGTTTACAGACAAATCGATTTTGAACAGAAAAAACTCCCTGCCCGCCTACCTGCTTTTCTCCTTTTGTCCTACCATCATGTTTTGCTACTTTCAACATTTGCCCAAAAAGAAAGGCGACCTTGTCGCCATCCCCTTGCTGCTTTTGCTATCTATGTTCTATAAAGACAGCGAAGACCCCCTCGCTGTCATCTGCTCCAATCTAAGCGGCATTCCTACTTGTTGTTTTTCGGAATCCGAATCGTAAATTGATAAAATTCATCATGGTCTTCTTCATTTGTCTCTACGGGCAGACCCGTCTGCATGACCATATCAATCGATTGCCGCACCGTATTGATGGCGATACGAGCGTCTCGGGAAAATGCCTTCCAACGCGGCTTCGACTCTTTTTCCGCTTTTGGATTTTCTGCTGCTTCCAGAAGCTGTTTGACTCGCACTTCTGTTTGCTTGACATTCCACTCTCGCTCGACGATCTCGGCCAGCACTTTATTTTGCAACTCCGCATCCTTCAACGGGATCAAGGCTCTCGCGTGTCTCTCGGTTACTTGTCGCATCAACAGCGCATCTTGAATCTCTTGCGGCAAATGCAGCAATCTCAGCTTGTTGGCAATGGTGGATTGTCCTTTTCCCAAGCGTTGAGCCAGGCTTTCCTGTGTCAGGTCGTGCAAATCAATCAGCTTTTGGTAGGCAACCGCCTCTTCAATTGCTGTTAATCCCTCTCGCTGCAGATTTTCAATCAAAGCAATGGAAGCTGTTTGCGCATCATTGAAATCTTTGATAATCGCAGGGATTCTTTCCATGCCCAGCTTTTTTGTTGCCCGTAAACGTCGTTCTCCGGCAATCAACTCATACTGACCATCTCTCAACCGTACAACAATCGGTTGAATAAGCCCGTGAGTGCGTATCGTTTGACACAGCTCATCGATTTTCTCGTCATCAAATACTGTTCGAGGCTGGTATGGATTCGGTACAATCTCCTCGACTGGTAATTGCCTGATCTCTTCATTCTCTGTCTTGTCCGTTAATCCAAAAATCCGAGAAAATGAATCCCTTACTGCCATAGAAAAATCCCCCACTTCTACCCGTTCCATCCGTACTATTGGTAATCCTTACGGTGCTGCTTGTGATTGCCTCTGGAAAAATCAACATCGCCAAGCTGTTCACAAAAAATCTTGCTGCTACAATGGCACGGGCTTCTTCATCAGTCATTCCAACCTCATTACCACGCATACTCGACCAGATGAGTCTTTTGAAACAATCGCCAGCAAAAAGCAACCTCCTGGCAGCGTTTGCTGACAACACCCCAATCGTTTCGCGACATCATCTTTTCCATTCCCTTTTGCTTGGCGAAGGCGCAGGCAATCCTCCACGTGAAAAAAAGGCCCTGTCTATGCATGATGCATACGACAGAATCTTTTCATGAAGCTATTTGTCTGTCTCTCTTATACATCGGCTGGAAGGGACTATTCACCGTATACCCAATTTCCTTGTGCCTACAGTTTGTCATCCCCGCTTCCATGACAAAATCCATCGGTGTGTGCGCTTTCAAGGTTTTGCCAGAAGAGTACATGCTTGCTGTGAATGACAACCATTCAGTCATGCACGGACCTGATCGAGTCTTTTCGAAAATGTTTGTGGAGATAGATGTTCTGTTCACACTGTGAAAGGAGGCTAGTTCTTCAGAGCTAGTTTCCGTCCTCCTCGCATTTCAGACCGTCAGCCACTTTCCCTCAGAAATGTCTCTTTCCCTCATTTCCTCCGTTTCCTTTAGAGGATAGCGCATAAATCTCGCTTACAAGGTTCTCAGGCCCTACAGACTGTCCTTCCTAAAAGACGCTTCTTGCCTATCCGATCGTTTTGAAAAATCCCCTTTGACCTATCGTCATTTTCTAGGCAAATGACTTCGGTTTTCTTTTATATAAGTAATTCTGCAAGCTTTGCCCAATTCCTGCTTGGGAAAAACGTTTCACGTGAAACATCAATCGTGATCATGGTCATAGAAATTGGCTCTGCCGCTGTGTTTGCCCCGCTCCTCTCCTCCTATGCTCTCATCTGTAGGATGTGAAATCTTGGTGACAGCAAAAAGCTTCGGAAACAGTCGATGAAAGTCCAAAGTCAGGTAGGCAAAGAAGGCAGCGACAATCGCCGTAATATACATTCCGGCACTAAACATCAATCCGATGGCAGACGCAACCCACATCCCTGCTGCCGTAGTCAAGCCTTTAACGGAACCGTTAAATTTGAGGATGGCTCCCGCTCCCAAAAAGCCCATGCCAGTCACCACCTGAGCAGCTACCCTGCCCGGGTCGTTGTTTACCCCGCTGGACTGAAAGCCGTAAATCGAAGCTAGTCCAAACAGACATGATCCGAAGCAAACCAGGCTGTACGTGCGAAAACCCGCTCCTCGTTGTCTGCTCACATCCTTGATAAAACGCTCGCGTTCCCACCCCATGATGGCTCCAGCCAAAAAAGCGAGAAACAGCCTCAGCAATATGGTCGGAAGCTCTGATGGAAAAAGAGACATCCACACTTCTTCCATGTCTATCATCCTCTCAGAACGGTTGTCGTTCCCTGCAACGTTACTGGTATGTATATGCCCTCTGAAAGAGTTCCATGCTTGAAAAAGTAGATTCGTTTAGTCGGCCCGCTCCCCAATCGGTCAGTGGCCGATACACACACAGAGACACCTTTCCTCTGCTCCTATCAATAGATTGCCAAAAGATATCCGCTACTTTTGCCACGAGAAAACCCCCGTTCGAGAAAAAGGTGGAAATACACGTCACGTCATTAGCCCCCAAAACCTCCCTCTCCTTGGCACAAGCTTTTTCCACGAAACGAAACCACACCACCCATGACTGTTTTAGGCGGCAATCGACACTCAATCGCATTTCCCTTTTTACAGCAACACACCAAGGCTTTTGCCCCCAAAACGGTCATGACCGTTTTGTTGATCGCGAGCGGTCCCATCCCATTTCATGAAAAACATCGAGATTTTTTTCACAGAAAAAAAGACCGCAGCGTCCAACTGCGATCTTTCCATCGTTCCTTGAGCCTATACAGTCACTATACCAGCGGTTTTTTCGCAGGAACGCCCGCTTTGCGCGGATAGCTCTTGGGTGTAGCTTCAACCTTTTCGATAATCACGATGTTGCGCTCTCCTGCTTCCTCCAGCAGTTGGAACGTCTCGACCTTTCGTGTTTTGCCGCCCAGCGTCTTGATTGCCTTTTTCGCTTCGTTCAGCTCCGGCGTAATATCTGCCCCTTTGAGAGCGATAAAATGACCTTTTGGCTGAGCAAATGGCAAACAAAATTCAGAAAGCAAATTCAGGCGGGCTACAGCCCGTGCTACGACCAGATCAAACTTTTCCCGATAGTTGGCTTCCTGCCCGCGATCCTCTGCCCGTCCATGCACCGGATGAACATCTTCCAGCCCCAGTTCACTCGCTACATGCTGCAAGAAGCCCATGCGCTTGTTCAACGAATCAATAATCGTCATTTTCACATGCGGGAAGCAAATTTTCAGCGGGATGCTGGGGAACCCGGCTCCTCCTCCGATATCCACTACCGATTTTACCTGGTCAAAAGGAAAGTAGAAGGCAGGGGTGATCGAGTCGTAAAAATGTTTGACGTACACTTGTCCTTCTTCCGTAATGCCTGTCAAATTCATTTTTTCGTTCCATTCCACGAGCAAACGGAAAAAGTGGTCGAATTGCTCCTTTTGACGCTCTGTTAAGGAAATGCCTTGTGCGGCAAGCGCCTCGGCAAACTGTTCTTTAGTCATTTTGGCTAATCTCCTTACTCCGCTGCCCCTACGCGTTTATACTCCAGATACACCATCAATACCGAGATGTCCGCAGGAGTAACCCCGGCGATACGCGCTGCTTGCCCGATGTTCAGCGGGCGGATATTGGACATGTTCTCGCGGGACTCTTTGGACAAGCCGGAAATTTGATGATAGTCGATGTCGGCTGGTATGCGGCGTTCCTCCATTTTCTTCATCCGCTCTACTTGCTGCAAAGACTTTTTGATGTAGCCATCGTATTTAATCTGGATTTCTACCTGCTCTGTCACATCGTCCGGCAAAACTTCCGGGGCTGGCACCATCGCCACAATATGGCTGTAGTTGATCTCTGGACGACGCAACAACTGAGCCAGCTCGATCACTTCTGTCAATTCCGGCGAACCGGCAGCGCGCAATACTTCCTGCACATGTTGCATATCAGGGCGTACACGCGTATTTTCCACACGTTCCTTTTCCTGCTCGATCAATCGGCGTTTTTCGTTGTAGCGTCTGTAGCGATCTTCGCTGATCAAGCCGATTTCATAGCCGATATCAGTCAGGCGCAAGTCGGCATTGTCGTGGCGCAAAAGCAAACGGTACTCGGCCCGGGAAGTGAGCAGCCGATACGGCTCATGCGTTCCTTTTGTCACGAGGTCGTCGATCAGCACGCCGATATACGCCTCTTCCCTGCCCAAAATGACAGGCGGTTTCCCTTGAACGCGGCGTGCAGCATTGATCCCGGCCATCAAACCTTGGCCCGCTGCTTCTTCATAGCCAGATGTTCCATTAATTTGCCCGGCAGTAAACAATCCCGGCAATTTCTTCGTTTCCAGCGACGGCCAAAGCTGTGTCGGCACAATCGAATCGTACTCGATCGCATAGCCAGGGCGCATCATTTTGACTTCTTCCATTCCGGCCATCGAGCGCAACATGGACAGCTGCACGTCTTCCGGCAAGCTCGTGGACAAGCCTTGTACGTACATCTCTTCTGTATTTCGCCCTTCCGGCTCCAGGAAGATTTGATGGCGTGGCTTATCGTTGAAACGCACCACTTTATCCTCAATAGACGGACAGTAACGCGGCCCGGTTCCCTCAATCATGCCGGAGTACATCGGAGCACGGTGCAAATTGCTATTGATCAAGCCATGCGTGTCTTCATTGGTATACGTCAGCCAGCAAGGCAGCTGGTCCATAATAAATTCTGTCGTTTCATAAGAAAATGCCCGTGGAACAGGGTCGCCAGGCTGAATCTCCATTTTGGAAAAATCAACGCTGTTTTTATGAACGCGAGGCGGCGTTCCCGTCTTGAAGCGAGTCATTTCAAAACCAAGCTCTTTCAAATGCAGCGCCAGGCGAATCGACGGGCGCATGTTGTTCGGCCCGCTCTCATACTGCAAGTCGCCAAGGATGATTTTTCCGCGCAAGTACGTTCCGGTAGTCAACACGACGGATTTAGCCTTGTAGCGAGCGCCTGTCTGGGTGATGACCCCTACGCATACTCCATCTTCGACGAGCAGCTCCTCGACCATGGCTTGGCGGAGGATCAAATTTGGCGTATTTTCAATCGTTTTCTTCATTTCGTGCTGGTAGGCAAACTTGTCTGCCTGTGCACGCAAAGCATGTACAGCAGGACCCTTTCCCGTATTCAGCATCCGCATTTGAATATGCGTTTTATCCGTATTTCGTCCCATTTCGCCGCCGAGTGCATCCAGCTCCCGTACAACGTGGCCTTTTGCCGGACCACCTACCGACGGATTGCAGGGCATATAAGCGACCGCATCCAGATTGATCGTCAAAAGCAGCGTGTTGCAGCCCATGCGTGCCGCAGCCAAAGCTGACTCACACCCCGCATGACCTGCCCCGATTACGATGACGTCAAACGAGCCTGCTTCATACGCAGGTACAGCGTTCATTTTGTTTTCCCCCTTGCTCATAAGTGCTATCTCGCATCTAACTTTCTTTTCATAAAAACGATTGCGTCCTGCCAATACAGTACGACTTCTTTCTTGCCTATGCCGCGAGCTTTCCTCGCTCTAACCGACTACGCACCATCGCCATGCCTGCATCCCCTGCTTGCGGCGAATGACGAACTGTTTCTTTTCTATTACCAGCCTACTTGCCCAGACAAAATTGCGAGAAAATCTGATCGATCAAATCCTCACCGACACTCTCGCCGATGACTTCTCCCAACAGCTCCCACGACTTCTTGATGTCAATTTGAATCATATCGACTGGCATCAGATCGTCAATGCCGCCGAGCGCCTCGTCAATCGCTCTTTCCGCCTGGCGCAGCAATTGAATATGCCGGGCATTGCTGACATACGTCAAATCATCCTGCTGTACACGGCCGCTGAAGAAAATTTCTCCGATCGCCTGCTCCAGCAAATCGATGCCTTTTTCTTCGCGCGCCGACGTCATGATGAGCGGCTGCTGTGGAAAATGGCGTTTGATCTCTTCCAGGTCCACTTTTTGCGGCAAGTCGAACTTGTTCACAATCACGATGACCTGAAACCCTTTTGCCGCTTCAAAAATCGCATAATCATCAGCAGTGAGCGGTTCGTTGTAGTTGATCACGAGCAAGACGAGATCCGCCTTTTGCAAAAGCTGCCGCGATTTCTCTACCCCGATTTTTTCCACGATATCGTCCGTATCGCGAATGCCTGCCGTATCAATCAGACGCAACGGCACCCCGCGCACATTGACGTACTCTTCGATAACGTCGCGAGTCGTCCCGGCTACATCCGTGACAATCGCCTTTTCCTCTTGAACAAGGCTGTTCAAAAGAGAGGATTTCCCCACGTTTGGCCGCCCGATAATCGCTGTCGACAAGCCTTCACGCAAGATTTTTCCTTGCTTTGCGGTCTGCAAAAGACGTTGAATCTCGCTTTTTACCTCCAGGCATTTTCCGCGCAGGAAGTTTTGCGTAAACTCCTCCACGTCATGCTCGGGATAATCTAACGTTACTTCTATATGGGCCATGGCTTCAATCAAATTTTGGCGCAGCTGGCGGATCAAACGCGACAGCTTCCCCTCTACCTGATTCAGTGCCACCTTCATCGCTCTGTCCGTTTTCGCCCGAATCAGATCGATGACAGCTTCCGCCTGGGACAAATCAACGCGTCCGTTTAAAAACGCACGCTTCGTAAACTCGCCCGGCTCCGCCAGTCTGGCTCCGTTATCGAGAATCAGTTCCAGCACCTTTTCAACGGACACGATTCCTCCGTGACAGTTTACTTCCACTACATCCTCCCGCGTAAAAGTTCGCGGAGCCCTCATAACAGACACCAGTACCTCTTCCACCCGATCTCCTGTATGCGGGTCGTACAAGTGCCCGTAATGAATCGTATGGCTGTCCACAGTGGACAACCGCTGTTTTCCTTTATATATCTTATCCACAACTTCGAGCGCTTCCGCACCGCTTACCCGAATGACGGCAATGCCACCTTCCCCCATCGGCGTCGCAACCGCTGCAATTGTATCGAATTTCATGACCTTCACCTCAAGCTTTCCAATCAGACAAGTCAGCCACTAACTTATTAGCTTAACAGATCGCCTTGAAAAATTCCAAATGAAAGTGTAAATTTTACACCCTCTCTTCATCAACAGGAAAAAGCAACCCTGCCGTCCAAGGTTGCTGTCCGCTCTCGTTATCCACAGTATGATCTTTTTTCGAAAAGCTCAACCCTCGCTTTGATTTATCCACAGTGGACAACCGTTTGCTTCGACATAAGCTGCGCCTGCATGCGCAAACGTCGACTTTTGTCGATAACCCGTTCCTTTTGACACAAAAAAAAGAAGCCTAACGCGAGGCTTCTTTCGGTGCAATGACGATGTATCGGTTTGGCTCGTCTCCTTCGCTGAAGGTAACGACGTCCGCTCTTTTTTGCAAGAAGGCGTGAATTACTTTGCGCTCGGCAGCCGACATTGGCTCCAGCCGCACATCCCGTCTGGTCGACAAAGCTTTTTTCGCCACCCGGTCAGCCAGCTGCTCCAGCGTTTCCTTGCGGCGCATCCGGTAATTCTCGGCATCCAATGTGATGCGTACGTGTTTGTCCGCATGACGGTTCGCTACGACGTTTACGAGATACTGTAAGGAATCCAGAGTCTGCCCTCTGCGGCCAATGATGATTCCAAGGTTGCTGCCCTGGATATCAAACAGGATGCCCTCTTCATTAGTACGAGTCTCCACTTTGGCGTTCACCTTCATGTTAGACAAAACATCTTGAAGAAAGTCACGTCCCTGTGCAACCGGGTCGTAGTGGTATTCCACTTCCACTTTGGCGTCCTTCGCCCCAATCAGGCCAAACAACCCTCTGCTAGGTTCCTCCAGGACGCGGATACTCGCCTTTTCACGCGGTACACCCAATTCCAGCAAAGCTTTTTGCACAGCATCGTCTATCGTTTTTGCCGTAGCTACCACCTTTTTCACTTGGAGGTTCCCTCCTTGGGAGTAAGCTTATTGCCTTTATCACGATACAGGAAATACGTTTGTACGATAGTGAACAGGTTACCGTATACCCAGTACAGGGAGAGCGCAGATGGCAAGGTTACTGCGATAGCCAAAATCATCAGCGGCATCATGATCAGCATCATTTGCATTTGCGGGTTGCCCTGTGTAGCCTGTCCCATCATTTTCGACTGCAAGTAAGTCGTAACTGCGGCGATGATCGGCAAAATGTAGAACGGGTCTTTTTCGCCCAACGTCAGCCACAGGAAGGTTTGAGTCTTGATTTCTTCTGTTCGGATGATCGCGTGGTAAAAGGCGATCAGGATTGGCATTTGCACCAGCATCGGCAAGCAACCCGCGAGTGGATTGACGCCGTTTTTCTGGAACAGAGCCATTGTTTCTTGCTGAGCCTTTTGCGGATCGTTTTTGTGCTTCTCGCGGATTTTTTGCATTTCCGGCTGAAGCTCTTGCATTCTCTTGGAACTCTTGATTTGCTTGACCATCAATGGCAGTACGATCAAACGGATGATGACCGTCGCTACCAGGATACCAAAGCCGTAGTTGTTGCCAAGGATCAAAGCGCTTTCTTTAATCAACCAGGACAAGGGATATACGAGATATTTGTCCCAGAAGCCGGTTGCGTCAGGCCCGATTGGTGCAGCAGTCGTCGGGTTACAGCCTGACAGAACAAGAACCAGCATAGTCAGCATAATTATGCTGAGGGTACGTCTACTCAAGGGTGGTCCTCCTTTTCCCCGCTTCAGTGAGGTATGCTATTTGCGTTGATCCGGAACTGGATCAAACCCGCCCGGGTGGAACGGATGACATTTCAGGATGCGACGAAGAGCCAGCCAGCCTCCACGCCACGCGCCAAATCGGCGAACCGACTCGATCGCATAGTGTGAGCAGGTGGGCGCGAATCTACATGAAGGAGGCTTTAACGGAGATATGAACAGCTGGTATCCCCGAATCAACCAAACCATGATTTTCGCAACCATCGTTTCACCCTCTTTTTCCATTATGTACGGGTGCCCGTTTGATCACTTTGGCCCGCTTCATCACATGCAACAAAGATTGCTCAATGGCTTCAAGCGACATGTTTTCCACTCCCGGACGGGCGATGATGACTAGATCGAGGCCGAGTGGAATGACTGACTCCAACCGCGCTACCGCTTCTCGGATCAGCCGCTTGACTTTGTTGCGGATAACAGCGTTACCAATTTTTTTGCTGACGGAAATTCCAGCGCGAAAAGCAGCTTGTCCCTCCTGCTTGGCTGAATACAGGACAAATTGCTTGTTGGCAGCAGAAGTTCCTCGTTGAAAAACCGCTTGAAAGTGCTCATTTTTTTTGAGCCGGTGTGAACGATGCAAGGTAAACAACCCCTAACATCACAATTATAGTAGAAAACGCAAACAGCATCTACCAGTATATCCTTGTTTCGTCCACTTTTTTCCCAAAGTACACATACTTTGCAAGAAATTTAGCCGATTTTCGCGATCAGCTCGGCTCTTGCGCTTCGCAGTTCTGCCGCCTTCGCCTGATCCATCTGGAAAAAGCCCAGCTCCAGCAGCGACTCCCCAAGCCCTGGCGGAAGCTCTTGTCGATGCTCCTCCCACCAGTTGTCGGCGTCTGTGCTCGAATACAGCCAAACCGCTTCGGAAAACAGCAGGAACCCCGCTTCGACATACTGCTCCTTCTGCAAAAGTCTTCCCATCTTCTGCTGCAAAAGAACATCGTTTTCCGCTCCGAGTGCGAACGCCTCTGGACCAGCCTTCGTTTGCAAGTGGGCACGATAATCGGAAAGCACCGCCAGCCCTTCCATAAGCGCTTCTCTTGCAGCGTATCTCACGGAAAAGTGCCGCTCAAGCTCCGACCAGCCGTCCAACTCACTCACGAGCTGGAAAAGCGCACGATCGCTGAGCTGTCCTTGCGGGACGAAAGCAATCAGCTGCATGGCCTCCAGCCACCCTGCCCATTCGAGCAAAGCAGCGGAGTACAAGCGCCCTTCTGCCAAAGCCTCATCTGCGATGCGCTCGTACTCCTCGACCGCCGCCCTCGCCTGTGCAATCATCTTCGCTTTTGCCTCTTCTGATTCGAGATAAGCACGCATCTGTGGAAACCAGTCTGCAAAGCGGCCAGTTGGATCTGCCACCAGCCGTGCTTCCTGCAAATAGCGCCAACGCCAAGGATTGTCGCGTACATCATCCGCAGTCGGCACAGGATGGACGTGCAGCTGAATCAGTTGACCGCGAAACGAATGATTTTCGCTGCGGTGTTCCCTCGTTCCCTCCACAAAAAGGTTCAAGTCGAGATCGCTGAAGGCGTCTGCCTCCCCTCTCCCAACCGAACCTCCTGCATAGGCGCAAACTAAGTCAGGCAAAGCCAGCTCATGGACAAAATCACGGCCTACCCCAATAAAAAAGTCGGTGAAATTCTCTTCATTAGGCTTCATCGTCCCTCCCGCTCTTTTCAAACAGCATGAATCAAGAACTTTTTTGGTAGCTAGGTAATGATTCTCCACCAAAAGGTTCCACGCCGCGGCGAGACTTCCTCTTTCCACCTAAAAAAAGAATTTTCCGACATCATCTGGCAAACAAAAAGGCCACTGGAAATGTGGCCTACGCGGAAAGAACTTTTCTACCTCTTTGACGACGAGCAGCCAAAATTTTACGGCCGTTTTTTGTGCTCATGCGCTTACGGAATCCATGATCCTTTTTGCGCTTGCGATTGTTAGGGTTGAATGATGGTTTCATTATCGTATACACCTCCGTCTAGCACAGACATTCTTTTGCATTATAAGGACATATATAAAAAAAGTCAAGCAGCGATGGAATTTCCTTTCCAAGGCAAATATCCCCACAAAACTATTTCCCGGGTCTGTGGATATCGTTTTATCCACAAAAACAGGTTTCGACAACTTTATCTACAGCTTGTACACAAAATATAGATATGTGAATATGTGGCTAGTACCAGTGGTTGTGTTTGTGGATAAGTATGAAAAAACCATTGATGCCATGCCTTATATCTGTTATTATGTTTTTGTTTTGAAGCGTGAATAACTCCGATAGGCTAATCGGTTTTTCCACAGGGTGTGGATAAGTTTGTGGACAGATTCCTTCCTATGTGTATGTCGTTACACACAGGGATGAGGATAACCGTCTGCTTTTTTTCTCTTCTGCGAGCAGAATCCCTATTTTTCGACTTTTTTTATCCACAGTCGTCAAATACGACCGTGTTGACAATCGGGTCACACATATGCGGTTTTTGCAATTGTTATCGTTTATTTTTTATCGGTGATTTTTATTTTTCGGATGGCCCAAAAGGAGGGATTCTGGTTGGATGCAGCGATTAGCGAACTATGGCGCAAAGTTCTCGCCAAGATAGAAAAATCGCTAAGCAAACCAAGTTTCGATACCTGGCTCAAAGCAACCAGGGCAACCACCCTGGAAGAGGATGCACTGATCGTCGTGGCGCCCAATGACTTTGCGAGAGATTGGCTCGAAACCCGGTACGCTCAACTGATTACCGATACACTATATGAAGTGACAGGTATCAATATGAAGGTAAAATTCGTCGCCCTGCAAAATCAGGATGCCGCATTTGCCGAGGAACAACCTACCCCACGGGTGAAAATGAGCGCTCCGCCCACAGCAGCGGATGACCAGCCACCCAGCATTTTGAATCCCAAGTACACCTTTGACACTTTCGTTATCGGTGCGGGAAATCGTTTCGCTCATGCCGCTTCGCTTGCAGTCGCAGAAGCTCCTGCCAAAGCTTACAATCCCCTCTTCATTTACGGAGGAGTCGGACTTGGCAAAACCCACTTGATGCACGCAATTGGCCATTATGTTATCCAACACAATCCATCGGCAAAAGTGGTCTATTTGTCGTCCGAGAAGTTTACCAATGAGTTCATCAACTCCATTCGGGACAACAAGGCCGTCGAATTTCGCAACAAGTACCGGAGTGTAGACGTTCTTTTGATTGATGACATTCAGTTTTTGGCTGGCAAGGAGTCGACGCAAGAGGAGTTTTTTCATACGTTCAACGCTCTGCACGAAGAGAGCAAACAGATCATCATTTCCTCCGACCGGCCTCCAAAAGAGATCCCGACGCTGGAAGACCGGCTTCGCTCCCGCTTCGAATGGGGACTGATTACCGACATCCAGCCGCCTGATCTGGAGACGCGGATTGCCATTTTGCGCAAAAAAGCGAAGGCAGAAAACCTCGACATTCCGAACGAAGTAATGGCTTACATCGCGAATCAAATCGACAGCAACATCCGCGAGCTGGAAGGTGCGCTGATCCGTGTCGTTGCTTACTCTTCCTTGATCAATCGCGACATTGATACGCAGCTTGCTGCCGAAGCTTTGAAAGACATCATTCCGTCTTCTCGCCCGCGCGTGATTACCATTATGGACATTCAGCGTGCTGTCGGAGAAGCTTTCAGTCTGAAGCTGGAAGACTTCAAAGCGAAAAAGCGGACCAAAACCGTCGCTTTTCCTCGCCAAATCGCCATGTATTTGTCTCGGGAGCTGACAGACGCCTCCTTGCCAAAAATCGGCGACGAATTTGGCGGACGCGACCATACAACTGTCATCCATGCGCATGAAAAAATCTCGCGGGCACTGGCAAGTGATCCGCAGATGCAAACTACGATTCAGTCGCTCATTGAAAAGTTAAAAGCAAACCACTAAACCTGTGCATAACGCAAAAAGCCTATACACAACTTACCCACATGTGTATAGGCTATCTTTTACGTTATCAGTCCACATATCCACAAATCCACAGGTCCTATTACTACTTCTGTTAAAAAGATATATCCTAATAAGTTATGATAAAGACGCAGCCATTATGCATAGTCCATTAAAAAAATGGCGCAGATAGAGGGAGGATCACGTTGATGCATATTACCGTTCAGCGAGACAAGCTGTCTAACGCCGTGTCACATGTCAGTAAAGCCGTTTCCAGCCGAACAACCATTCCGATTTTGACCGGGATTAAGATAAAAACAGATGACGAGGGGCTTACTCTGACTGCAAGCGACTCGGACGTATCCATCGAAGTACAGATTCCTTTGGAAGAAGCGGGAGAATGGGGAGTAACGATCCATCAGCCTGGAAGCATCGTTTTGACAGCTCGCATTTTCAGCGAAATCGTCCGCAAGCTGCCAAGCAACGAAATCCATATCCAGGTAGACGATCGCCTTGTTACCCAAATCCGTTCCGGACAAGCTGAGTTCACCATCAACGGAATGGATGCCAGCGAGTATCCGCAATTGCCGCATCTCGAAGAGGATAAAGTATTCAGCGTTCCCTGTGACTTGCTAAAAGCAATGATCCGTCAGACTGTTTTTGGCGTATCCACTTCTGAAATGCGCCCGATTCTTACTGGATTGATGTGGTCCCTGGAACAAGGCAAGCTTCGTTTTGTTGCGACTGACAGTCACCGTTTGGCCAGCCGTACTGCCATGGTAGAATGCCCGGATGACCTTTCCTTCCACAACGTAGTCGTACCAGGAAAAAGCTGCAACGAATTGGTAAAAATCTTGGATGATGACCAAAATCCTGCTGATATCGTCGTAGCCGACAATCAAATTTTGGTGAAGTCCAAGCACATTTTGTTCTATTCGCGTTTGCTGGAGGGAACTTATCCAGACACGACCAGAATCATCCCGCAAGGAAGCAAAACAGAGATCACTGTCAGCACCAAAGAATTTTTGCAGTCGATCGAGCGCGCTTCCTTGCTCAGCCGCGAAGGCAAATCCAATGTAGTCAAGCTCGTTACGCTGCCGGATGGCACTGTGGAGATCACCTCCAACGCCCCTGAAATCGGGAAAGTAACGGATATTTTGAGCCCGAAAGCGATGGAAGGCGAAGAGCTGAAGATTTCCTTCAACGCCAAATACATGATTGACGCTTTGCGTGCGATTGACAGCTCCGAAATCAGAGCCAGCTTTACTGGCCCGATGAGTCCGTTTGTCATTCGTCCGACGGACCACGATTGGATGCTGCATTTGATCTTGCCAGTCCGTACTTACTAGGGTTTTTTCGTAAAAAAGTTCTTTTTCGTAAAAGAAAGGAGCCAAGCCATGCGTGAGGTTTCCATCAACACCGAATACATTGCTCTCGGCCAATTTTTAAAGCTGGCTGACGTCATCGATACCGGAGGCATGGCCAAAGCTTTTTTGGCAGAGGTGCCGATTCAAATCAATGGCGAGCTGGACAACAGACGAGGCCGCAAGCTATATCCTGGCGATGAAGTGGCGATTGAAGGCCATGGCCGCTTTCAAGTGGTACGCCGCTGAGAGGAGAGCGTGATTCTTGTTTCTCAAGAACCTGTCGCTTACCAACTATCGCAACTATTCATCCCTGTCCTTGGATTTTGATGGCCCCATCCAGTTGTTTATTGGCAACAACGCCCAGGGGAAAACAAATGCACTCGAATCGATATACGTTCTGGCTCTGGCCAAATCCCACCGTACGCCCCGAGACAAGGAGCTGATTACGTGGGATGCCGATTTCGCCACGATCCGTAGCGATGTTCTTCGTCGCTACGGTTCTGTTCGTTTGGAGCTACAGTTGACAAGCAAAGGAAAGCGGGCCAAAATCAACGGGATGGAGCAGCAAAAGCTGAGCGCCTATGTGGGAGCCTTGAACGTAGTCATGTTTGCGCCGGAGGATTTGTCCATTGTAAAAGGGGCACCCGCTCAGCGCAGACGTTTTATTGACATGGAAATCGGCCAGGTATCGCCCACTTATCTGTATTATTTAAGCAATTACAACAAAGTGCTGGCGCAGCGGAATCAACTGCTGAAGGACTTGGCGATGAAAAAAATCCATTCGCTGGAAATGTTGGCAATTTGGAATACCCAACTAGCCGATTTAGCGGTAAAATTGTTGAGGAAGCGGTTTGAGTTTCTGCGCAAGCTCCAAGTATGGGCGCAGGAGATCCATACGGGCATTACCAATGGCCGGGAGAAGCTTTCCTTGCACTATGTAAACTCATCGCCAGTTACGGAAGAAATGTCGGTCGAGCAGGCTGTTGATACAATGCTGGCTGCCTATGAAGAGGTTCGCGACCGGGAAATCATGCGCGGAAGCACCTTGATCGGACCGCATCGCGATGATTTTTCGCTCAAAGTGAACAACATGGATGTCCAAACGTACGGTTCACAAGGGCAGCAGCGCACGAGCGCACTGTCCATCAAACTGGCCGAAATCGAACTGATTAAAGAAGAAGTGGGGGAATACCCCGTTCTTTTGTTGGATGATGTCTTGTCAGAGTTGGATGAACATCGGCAAACCCTGTTACTCGAAACCATTCAGGATCGGGTTCAGACGTTTGTGAGCACGACAGGTGTGGAAGGCTTAAAGCATCAGGTTCTCCAGCAAGCCTCTCGTTTTTACGTGAAGGAAGGGACAATCTCGGGAGAAAGGTAGGGATCAGGGATGTTTATTCACATTGGTGGAGATACTGTGGTGAGCACAAAGGAAGTCATTTCCATCCTCGATCATCAAACCGTGAAATCCTCGAAGGTCAACAAGGCTTTCTTGCAGGAAAAGCGGAAGACGATCGTCGACCACAGCGTAGAAGAAACAAAATCGTATGTAATCACCAAGGATGCCATTTACTGTTCACCTATTTCTTCTCTGACGCTAAAGCGACGCGCTCAGTTCGTGGACAGCTTGGATCAGTTTCCCTTTGTACAAGCTGAAGTGGAGGAGTTGACAGAGTAGTGGATCAAGTGACGACGAACGATACAAACTATGATGCGAGTCAGATTCAGGTTCTGGAAGGGCTGGAAGCGGTTCGGAAACGCCCCGGCATGTATATCGGCTCAACCAGCAGCCGCGGTTTGCATCACCTGGTATGGGAGATTGTCGACAATGCCATCGATGAGGCGCTTGCCGGTTATTGCGACAACATCTTGGTGGTCATTCATCCGGACAACTCCGTATCTGTAACTGATAATGGCCGGGGAATCCCAACCGGCATCCACGAGAAAACCGGGAAGTCGACAGTAGAAACGGTTTTAACTGTCCTGCACGCCGGCGGAAAATTTGGCGGCGGCGGATATAAAGTTTCCGGCGGTCTTCACGGGGTAGGTAGCTCGGTTGTAAACGCGCTATCCGAGTGGATGGAAGTAGAAGTAAAGCAGAACAATCAAATTCACTATATGCGTTTTACGGTCGGCGCACCTGTTGCTGATCTTGCTGTTATTGGCGAGACAGAAGAGACGGGAACAAAAGTCACGTTCAAGCCAGACCCGACCATCTTTACAGAAACAACCGTTTTCGAATACGACATTTTGCAAAAACGTATTCGCGAGCTTGCTTTCCTCAACAAAGGACTGCGGATTACGCTGAAAGATACCCGTCCCGAACAAGAAAAGGAAGAATCGTTCCACTATGAGGGCGGTATTGTTCAGTTTGTGGAATATTTGAATAAAAACCGCGAAGCGCTGCACGAAGAAGTCATTTATTGCGAAGGGGAGAAAGACGGCCTGCTTGTTGAGGTTGCCCTGCAATACAACGACAGCTACGTGAGCAATATTTATTCCTTTGCCAACAACATCAACACGCATGAAGGCGGTACGCACGAAACCGGGTTTAAGACAGCTCTTACCCGCGTGATCAACGACTACAGCCGCAAATTCAATCTCCTCAAGGAAAAGGATGCGAACCTGTCCGGGGATGATGTGCGTGAAGGGATCACGGCGATTATTTCGGTGAAGATCCAGGAGCCTCAGTTCGAAGGGCAAACGAAAACAAAGCTCGGCAACTCGGAAGCGCGCAGCATTACCGAGTCCGTGTTTGGCGATCGTTTCAGCACCTTTATGGAGGAAAACCCTGGCGTAGCGAAAAAAGTGGTCGAGAAGGCTCTGATGGCTTCGCGTGCCCGTGAGGCTGCCCGTAAAGCCCGGGAAATGACTCGCCGCAAGAGCGCGCTCGAAGTCAGTGCGCTGCCGGGTAAATTGGCCGACTGCTCTTCCAAGGACGCTTCCGAATCCGAACTGTTCATCGTTGAGGGAGACTCTGCGGGCGGTTCTGCGAAGTCTGGCCGCGATCGTCACTTCCAGGCGATTCTTCCTTTGCGTGGAAAAGTGTTGAACGTAGAAAAGGCGCGCTTGGACAAAATTCTCGGCAACAACGAAATTCGCATGATCATTACGGCGCTCGGCACAGGGGTGGGCGAAGACTTCGACATCACCAAAGCGCGCTACCATAAAGTCGTAATCATGACGGACGCCGACGTGGATGGCTCACATATCCGTACGTTGCTGTTGACGTTCTTCTATCGCTACATGCGTCAGCTCATCGAAGCGGGGTATATTTATATTGCGCAGCCGCCGTTGTACAGCATCAAGCAGGGCAAAACGCTGCATTATGCTTACAACGACAGGCAGCGGGATGAAATACTCGCTACCCTGAAGACTACACCAAAGCCAAATGTGCAGCGTTACAAAGGGTTGGGTGAGATGAACGCGGACCAATTGTGGGAAACTACAATGGACCCAGAGATGCGTACACTCTTGCAAGTTGACCTGGAAGACGCCATGGATGCCGATATGGTGTTTGAGACGCTCATGGGCGATGAAGTTGAGCCGCGCAGAGAGTTTATTGAGCAATACGCAGCGACTGTCAGAGATTTGGATATTTAAGACCTTGATGGCTCCATATAGACATTGATTGCAGGAAGGCTCAGCTATGAAACAGGTGTGGAAAAGGCTTCTACCACGCTGTTTTGCGGATCGAAGCGGGTTTTTCGCTGGCTTTTTCGTAGTTGGGCCAGCCTTCTTGCAAAAAATTCACTTTTACCCGATAAAAAAATCAAAAATTCTATTGCAATGAATAAAAATCTATGCTAGATTAAAGATCCAGGAAGCGATACGGGCCTATAGCTCAGTTGGTTAGAGCGCACGCCTGATAAGCGTGAGGTCGGCTGTTCGAGTCAGCCTAGGCCCACCACTTACATAAGGCGATAGCAGCAAAATCAAGATCGCTTACCCATTTGAAAATGGGGCTGTAGCTCAGTTGGGAGAGCGCCTGCCTTGCAAGCAGGAGGTCATCGGTTCGATCCCGTTCAGCTCCACCATAGACTCCTAAAGGCAATTGGCCTGGATATTGTATTGTTCCTCGGTAGCTCAGTTGGTAGAGCAATCGGCTGTTAACCGATCGGTCGGCGGTTCGAGTCCGTCCCGAGGAGCCATATGATGCTCCTGTAGCTCAGTCGGTAGAGCGTTTCCATGGTAAGGAAGAGGTCGCAGGTTCGATTCCTGTCGGGAGCACCAGAAGTCATCCTAACAAGCATGGCCCGTTGGTGAAGCGGTTTAACACAGCAGCCTTTCACGCTGTCATACAGGGGTTCGAATCCCCTACGGGTCACCTATGAATCCCAACTACTTTGTTGGGTCCCTGACAAAAGTCGGGGAGTACGGAGGCTTAGCTCAGCTGGGAGAGCATCTGCCTTACAAGCAGAGGGTCGGCGGTTCGATCCCGTCAGCCTCCACCATTTTTACAAAATGATAATATGGAGCTGTGGTGAAGTTGGAGTTCACGCCGGTCTGTCACACCGGAGGTCGCGGGTTCGAGTCCCGTCAGCTCCGCCATTATTCAAACTAATGGTGGCATCTCATATGCACGAGGCTCGGTAGCTCAGTCGGTAGAGCAGAGGACTGAAAATCCTCGTGTCGGCGGTTCGATTCCGTCCCGAGCCACCATGAAATAATCAAATATGCCGGTATAGCTCAATTGGTAGAGCACCTGACTTGTAATCAGGGGGTTGTGGGTTCAAGTCCTATTGCCGGCACCACCTTTAATTTTCAGCTGATAATACTGATGCTGAAAAAGGACAAGATGGGGAGATAGTGAAGTGGCTAAACACGGCAGACTGTAAATCTGCTCCCTCCGGGTTCGGCGGTTCGAATCCGTCTCTCCCCACCATCTTTACTTCATGGCTATTGGGGTATAGCCAAGCGGTAAGGCAACGGACTTTGACTCCGTCATTCCTAGGTTCAAATCCTAGTACCCCAGCCATAATGAGAGCCATTAGCTCAGTTGGTAGAGCATCTGACTTTTAATCAGAGGGTCGAAGGTTCGAGTCCTTCATGGCTCACCAGTTTTTACAAAGTGAATATGCGGTCGTGGCGGAATTGGCAGACGCGCTAGATTCAGGTTCTAGTGGTGGCAACACCGTGGAGGTTCAAGTCCTCTCGACCGCACCATATTTTCTTAAACAAATATGCGGACGTAGCTCAATTGGTAGAGCGTCGCCTTGCCAAGGCGAAGGTCGCGGGTTCGAGACCCGTCGTCCGCTCCATAACATGTGCCCTTAGCTCAGCTGGATAGAGCGTTTGACTACGAATCAAAAGGTCGGGAGTTCGAATCTCTCAGGGCACGCCATTTTTACCTTATAGTCGGGAAGTAGCTCAGCTTGGTAGAGTACTTGGCTTGGGACCAAGGGGTCGCAGGTTCGAATCCTGTCTTCCCGACCAGTTTTATTAACTTGATATGCCGGTGTGGCGGAATGGCAGACGCGCGCGACTCAAAATCGTGAGGGAAACCGTGGGGGTTCAAGTCCCTTCACCGGCACCATATTTTTGCGGGTGTAGTTCAATGGTAGAACTCCAGCCTTCCAAGCTGGTCGCGTGGGTTCGATTCCCATCACCCGCTCCATTTTTTGCGGAGGGATACCGAAGTGGTCATAACGGGGCGGTCTTGAAAACCGTTAGAGTGCAAGCTCACGGGGGTTCGAATCCCTCTCCCTCCGCCATTTCAATTACTACCTGATGTTCGTGGCGGCGTAGCTCAGATGGCTAGAGCGTTCGGTTCATACCCGAAAGGTCGGGGGTTCGATCCCCTCCACCGCTACCATAGGGGCATAGTTTAACGGTAGAACGAAGGTCTCCAAAACCTTTGGTGTGGGTTCGATTCCTACTGCCCCTGCCAAAAGAACATATTGAATCAATTATGGCGGTCGTGGCGAAGGGGTTAACGCACCGGATTGTGGCTCCGGCACTCGTGGGTTCAAGTCCCATCGATCGCCCCATTTTTATTTCAAATAACGATATATGTCTCAGTAGCTCAGCTGGATAGAGCATCCGCCTTCTAAGCGGACGGTCGGGAGTTCGAACCTCTCCTGAGACGTTTTTACATGCGGTCGTGGTGGAATTGGCAGACACACCATCTTGAGGGGGTGGCGGGGCGACCCGTGCGAGTTCGAGTCTCGCCGACCGCACCACTAACAAATTTCAATGAGTTTTAAAAAACCTCTTGAAATTACATTTGAAAGATGTTATATTAAAAATCCGCTCGCAAATGAGTAGTTTAAAGCGAGTGAACAAATATCAAATCGTCTTCAAAAAAGTCATTGACTCACTTGAAGAGATATGATAGAATGAAATTCCGCGCTAGTAAAAAGCGCAAAATGCTCTTTGAAAACTG
>NZ_RHHV01000019.1 GCF_003710905.1 Brevibacillus parabrevis | reverse complement strand
GCAACCGCAAGTAGCGACACCGACAGCAGCGCCAAGCGGAGGGGCAGTCCCATCAGGAACGATGGTCGCGTTGAGTACAACCACACCAGGAGCGACGATCTACTACACGACAGACGGCAACACGCCAACAACAAGCAGCAATGTGTACAACAACTCAGCCATTCCGGTCAACAGTGCGATGACCATCAAAGCAATTGCCGTGAAAGCAGGCATGACGGACAGCACAGTAATGAGCGAAAGCTATACCATAACCCCGTTGCCGCAACCGCAAGTAGCGACGCCAACGGCAGCACCAGGCAGTGGAGTAGTCACACCGGGAACACCTGTCACCCTGAAAACTACCACACCGGGAGCGACCATCTATTACACAACAGACGGCAGCACACCGACAGCAAGCAGCGACGTTTACAGCACAGCAATTCCTGTAAACAGCGCACTCACGATCAAAGCCATGGCAACAAAGTCAGGCATGACAGACAGCTCGGTCATGACAGAATCTTACTCCATCTACGTACCAAGCATCGTGGTGACCAATGTCAAACCGGCTCCGGCGATAACTGGCTTGCCAAACGGCACGGCGAAAACAGCCTCCGCGCTAGGCTTGCCTTCGCAGGTAGAAGTGACGTTGAATAGCGGTGCAACGATCGAAGTAGATGTGGACTGGATGGTAGCGGATGCCTCATACGATCCTGACAGCAAAGAAAAGCAGACGTTTACCGTTCAAGGCAACCTGGTTCATCTGCCAGGCGGCATTACCAACCCGCAAAACTTGACAGCCAGCATTCAGGTGACCGTTTTAGCAGACTCGGCAAAAGAAACCGATATTGTCCGCGTGGCTGAACTGGCGCCAATCACGGGCCTTTCCAATGGGACGCCGAAAACGGCAGAAGCGTTGGGACTGCCTGAGCGGGTCGAAGTGACGCTCGATGACGACAGCAAGCTTTCTGTCAGCGTCGATTGGGCTGTCTCTGAAGCTGATTACGATCCCGAAAGCAAGGAAAGTCAAAGCTTTACCGTAACAGGAGAATTGGTGAAGCTGCCAAAAGGGGTAACCAACAGCAAAGATCTCACAGCCAGCATTCAGGTGCGAGTCCGTGCTGAAAATGAGCAGGTCCGCAAAATCGTCAAAGTCCGAAACCCGGAAGCGATCGATGATGTAAAAAACGGCACAAGAAAAACAGCCTCTGCTTTGGGACTCCCCGAAGAGGTCAGGGTAACGTTGGATGACGATAGCACACTTGAAGTCGAAGTCCGCTGGGATGTCGACAGCGCCGACTATGATCCTGACAGCGAGGAAAAGCAGCGTTTCACCGTGGAAGGGATTTTGGTCAACCTGCCGGATGATGTAGAAAATCCGGAGCGTTTGGGGGCCAGCGTCAAAGTGACGGTCAGGGCAGCGACGCGGGACAGAGAGCGTGACGATGACAAAAAAGATAAAGAGGAGCGGCGCAAGCAGCCGGAAACAACTCCACAGGACCAGACGCGAACTGTCAAAGTCGAGGCAGGTAACGAAGGAATTGTGTTCGAGCCGCTTGAAATCGTACGCACTACCACCTCCAAAAACAAAAAAGCAGACGAAGTCGTCTTGCATCAGGAAACAGCCAAAGCCATTTTGCAAAGAGCAGAGCAAAACAAAAAAGACATCATTCGAATTGCGATTGATGATCTACCGGGCAGTCCGGCTGATGAAATCTTGGTAACAGTGCCGACAAATGCCCTTGAGCTGATCAAGCAGCAGCGGGTTGCGCTTGAGATTCGCACAAAAGATGTCGTCATTACCATTCCAAGAGAAACTTTGGCGATGTTGTCAGACAAGCTGTATTTCCGAATTGTACCGATTACCAATTCACAAGACAAAAAAGAGATAGCACAGCAAGCGATTGACGACGAGATCGTCCAGCGAGCAACGGGTGGACAGCAAGTACAAGTCGTGGGCAAGCCGATGACTATTGAAACCAACTACAGCAACCACCGAACGCGTGTCACTTTCCCGTTGGAGGATGTCGAGCTGCCGAAAAATCAGGATGATTTGCAGGTTTTCCTCTCTACGCTTGCCGTTTTTGTAGAGCATGCGGACGATGAGAAGGAGCTGAAGACAGGAACCATTCGTTACGACGAAAACGGAAAGCCTGTCGGTATCGAGATTGAAATCAGCAAGTTCAGCACGTTCACGATTCTCTCCTTGAAAGGCAAACAGTTGTATGTAGAACATCCGGCGTATATGGTCGGCTACCCGAACGGGACATTCCAGCCAAACCGAATCTTGACTCGTGCGGAAATGGCTGCGATGTTAGCGTCTTTCCTGCAAGAGACAGGTCAATCTGTTCCACAAGAGAACGGCGTATTTGCAGATGTAAAAGCTGGCCACTGGGCTGCAGCATCGATTCAAAAGGTGCGCGATGCCGGATTGATGAGTGGAGACGCCAATGGTTTGTTCCATCCCGAGGCAATTGTGACACGCGCGCAAATGGCAAGTATTATCGCCAAGTGGAAAAACTTGTATACGGCCAAAAGGGATCTGCCTTTTGCAGATGTACAAGGTCATTGGGCCGTATGGCAGGTTGCCGCTGTTGTCGAGCAAGGCATCATGAAAGGATATGTCGATGGATTATTCCATCCAGATCAGGGACTGACTCGTGCGGAAGCAACGGCTCTGTTCAATCGCGTAACGGGCAGGGGACCGCTTGAAGGCATGACGAAGATGATCTGGAAAGACGTTCCACAGACGCATTGGGCTTTTGCTGAGATTGCGGAGGCCACCATGCCACATGCCGCATACCAGACCGCAGACGGCACGGAGCAACTCGCAGATACAAGCGAGAAGTAAACGGGACGTTTGGACAATGTAACGAGAAACGAGAAACGAGAAATGGGGCTGCCCTTAGTGGGAAGCCCCATTTTTTGGGAGAGGACGGATGATTCAGCAAAGCTGTTTCATGAACGTAGCCCTAACGCCCAGCACGATCACCTGCTTTTTACAGCGACAAAACGGAAAAATGTCAACAAACAGACAAATAAGATATCTTGACATAAAAATATTTTTATGGTATAATTTAGTATTTGAAACATTGATTATATTTCCGTCCCTGCTATACTCCTCCTTGAAGCATACAAACCTGATTGGCAAAAGGGAGGATGTCTGATGAAAGAAAACCAGATAAGCCTGACTGCAATCATCTCTGCCTACATTCGCGGTTACCACGCCATGAACGAGACTCCTAAAATTTTTGACGATTTTCTGGCTCTGGCTCTGATCCCGGAGGAACGCCGTACACTTATCGAGCAAGGCTTCGCGAGCGGTCCCACATCAGGAGCGGGCGCCGGGGAAATGACTACGCTGCCTGCCCTGCTGCAAGCAATGGGCTTGCCTCAGGTGGTCAGCCGGGCACGGTATACAGAGGAGATTTTGGAGCAGGCTGTAGAGCAAGGAGCAGAGCAGTACGTGATCCTGGGTGCAGGGCTGGACACGTTTGCTTTCCGGCGTCCAGAACTGCTGGAGAAGCTTCACTTGTTCGAAGTCGATCATCCGGCGACGCAAGCTTTCAAACAGGAACGGCTGGCTGAACTGGGGTGGGAGATGTCTCCTCAGCTGCATTTCGTTCCGGTGAATTTCGCCAAAGAAAGCCTGGCAGAAGCGCTTCGCCGTACAGCATATGATCCGCAAAAGAAGACGGTTGTTAGCTGGCTTGGGGTCACGATGTACCTGTCACGAGACGAAGTGCTTGCGACACTGGGCTCCATAGCCGAGATGACACCTGCGGGCAGCTCGGTCATTTTTGACTACTTTACTCCCATAAATACAGAGCTGATTATGCAGGCTGAATTGCGAAAAATCGGCGAGCCGTTCCAGACGAGCTTCGACCCGGAGGAGCTTGCACGCGATCTTTCCCGCCTCGGTTTTTCCCTCCACGAGCATGCCAGTCCAGCAGTGATCCAGCAGCGCTATTTCCAGGGACAGACCGATTATTACGCCAGTGAGCACGTGCATTTTGGCTGGTTCACGACGACGAGATAGCATATCAAGCATGACTGAATAGCCCCGTTCTTGCCTAGAGCAGATGCCTAGGACAGAGCGGGGCTTTTTTGTGCCTTAAGCTTCGAGATTATGGATGATGAGACAGGAAAAGCGCGGGGTCTTTTTCGCGTTCAGATGGTGCCCGGCCAAAAGCCCGATCGAGGCTGTACGCATACGTGTAGCTTCGGCACAGCAACAAACCGAAGGCGCTAGTGTAGAGCACGAGACTGGTCAGATTCATATTTCCTGACAAAATAAAGTTGATATGCATGAACAGACAAAAGAGAATATCTTGTTTGATAAACAAACCGACCATTAACAAGATGCCGATGGCAATCTGAACGACCGGAATGACGTAGTTGAGAAACATGACGTGATTCAGGGCAATTTCATTGATAAAAACTTTGTAAAAATCGGGCGTTTGCGGTTTTTGTGCGGCCTGAACCAGATAGTCGTGAAGAAATATGCCTGGCTTGGAGTACCAGGATTTTTCCGTAATTTTGGTCAACCCGGCCAAAAACCAGCCTACTCCGAATAAAATACGCATCAATAGAACGAGATACGGAAACGCGTACAGCTTGAACAGCGCTGCTGACTGCTTCAAAAAAATCACCCCGGCATGAATTTGAAAAAATTGCCGTAGTTGAAAAGTATTATCATTCACGCGGGACATCCAAATTTTTATACAAGGTCAATATATTTGTCAAGAAAGATTTTTCGAAAGCAAAAAATTTACATGTAAAATATTTCTTGACGGATGTTGAGGACAGGAGCATAATGATTCATGCCTGTAGTTGAGAAGGATTATCATTTTCAGTAAATGACAGGGATACGCGCTGCGAGCCCTGTTTTTTTGCGGCATTATTGATAATGATTATCGTTATATGTTCACTCTTGATCATTATTTATGAAAAAGGAGCAATAGAAATGAAAAAGAAAACGATTTGTCACGTGGCGATCTCGACAGGCTTCCTCCTGTCGGCAGTTGCGCCACTGTCACCAGTAACTGCGTTTGGCATGTCGAAGAGTGCCCAGACGTATGCAAGTGCTGTAGAGTCTCACGTTGCGCCCAGTTCCAGTGAGAAGCCGTTCGCGATTGCTTCTGCGTCAGCGGTAAACGGTCTGATCAAGGTTGCATTCACGGGCAAACAGGAGAAAAAACCTGTGCAAGGCGATTTCAGTCTGGCGCTGGACGTGAACGGCAAACGGCAAAAAACAGTGAAGGTAACCAAATTTGCCTGGGATGAGCAGACATCCACTGCGCTGATCTCCTTCAGTCCGCTTGCTTTTTCCACGAAGGAACAAAAAGTAGATATCGCTATTTCCTACAAAGGCAATGAATCCGTGACAACCAGCTATGAGCTGGCCCGCAGGCAAGAGCGCATGGAGAGTTTGTCTGTCGAGTACATCGGGGCAGACGCCGAACTGGCACTTGGAACCGAAGATGACCGCATGTCTTTGGTGGCTGTTGCCAGAGATAAAGCTGGCCGACAAGTGAAAGATCCGTCTGTTGTCTGGAAATCGGGCAACGAGAAGATCGCTGTCGTTGACAGAAAAGGAAATGTGCGCGCGGTAGGTGTGGGAACGGTAAATATTACAGCGACATCCGGCAAGAAAACCGCTTCGCTCAAGCTGGAGGTAACGCCGGGGGATGCATTGGTGACGAATTTGGAAGCAGCCAATGGATTTGTCTCCATGAAAGTGCATGATGCTGCTGACGGCATGCCATCTGCCGATGATTTTACGCTTGCGACCACCATTAACAAGAAACAGAAAAATGTGTCCGTCTCCCGTGTAGACTGGAACGAGGAAACACAGACCGCTACGCTAGTATTCGAGCCGATTGAACCTGCCAAAAGAGATCAGGAAGTAGGTATGGCTGTAACCTATAAAGATTACGAGGCCAGCGCGAAGCCATTTACGGTGGCAAGAACAGGCACGAAGCCGCAAAAAGTAGAAATCATGCACTTTGGCCACGACGCGATTTTGCATGACAGTGATGCCGAGGATCGCTCCCTTGCGTTGTGGGCTGTGGCAACCGATCGTTCGGGTCGGGTTGTGAGCGGAAACGACGTGAACTGGAAAATCGCGGACGACGCGGTAGCGACGATTAGCGAAAACGGTGTCGTTACAGCGAAGGCAGCCGGAACAACGGAAGTCACGGCGACGATCGCGGGAGTCTCTGCTGCGTTCGCGATTGAAGTGAGCGCAGGAAAAAGACCGCAGCTGGTGCTGGGCCAATCTCGCGTGACAGAGTCCGCGTCCAATGACGGGCAAATTGCTGAACAGTTGGAAGTAACATTGACAGCTGGAACGTTTGCACAAGATATTGCAAACGAAGATGTGACGGTAGCGAAGCTCCCTGCTGGCTTGAAAGCGAATGTTGTCCGCGTAGATGACCAGAAGCTGCGCATCAGCTTCACGGGAAAAGCAGAGCGACACACAGCTGGCGATAGCGTTTCCCAGCTCAAAGTAACCGTAGCGAAAGAAAAAGTGAGCGGCGCGTCCCGTGATTTGACTACCGATTCGTTTGCAGTTCAATTTTTGGATGCGGTCATTTCGCCAACGACTCCGACTACGCCAACCATCCCGGTTGATCCGAACAGCGAGCTTGCGCCAAACAAAGCCGCAGGCACATTCAACAAATCGTTCCAGCTTTCCAGCCTCGGTTCATATGGGCCTAACAGCGGTTTGACTACAGTGAACGGAAACATTGGCATCAGCACGAACGCAGCAGGCACCATTACTCTGCAAAATCTCGATATTCGCGGAACGGGCGGAAGCAACGGCAGTCTGGTTGTTGATGCGAAGAATGCTACGGTCATTTTGCAAAACGTCAAAGTAAACGGCGTGCAAGTGCAAAACGTTGCGGTGGGAACGCTCGATGTACGAGGAGCCGGAAGCGTGATCCAGCAAATCACGATTACGGACCCGGATGGCGGCAGCGTGAAAGTGGACCCGAACTCTTCCGTTCAGCGACTGGAAATCATGTCCGGTTCCACGCAGCAACCGATCAAGCTGCAAGGAACGATCGCAGGGGATGTTGTGGTCAATGGCAACTCGTTTGTCCAGCTCGATACTGGGGCGAAAGTCGGCAAGCTGGAAGTTGGAAGCACGGTAACAGATGCCAAGCTGGACATTCGCGGCGCATTGGGAGAGCTGAGTCTGGGTACAAGCAGCCTGACATTTGCAAACCAAGACGCAAATGAACTGCTGGCACTCATCGAAAAACTGACGGCAACACCGAATGTCGATCTGGGAAGCATCCAAATGGGAGCGCACTCCCTGAACGATCTGAAAGCAGCCTTGGACAAGCTCGCTCTGGTGAAAACGGCAGTCGAAGCATACGAATCGCTCGCACTCGCTACCGCGGAAGACATTCAGAAGGCGGTTCAGGATGGCGGACAGGCAGCGCAAGCGGCACTGGATGCAGCGAAGCAAACAATGGCGCAAGCCACAACCATTGCCGAGTGGCAAGCTCGCATTGATGCGCAAACAGCAAAAATTGATGCAGCTTCCAAAGGACAGCCAGTACCGAACACGGATAAAACGATCGTTAGCGTACCAGAGGTTGCGGAAAAATCGTACGAAAACCACACCCCTGCCTATAACTTCGAGCTTCCGAGCTGGGTAGAAGTGACCTTGAGCGATGGAACAAAAGCAGAATTGTATGTGCGTTGGGACTTTAGCGCGTACGATCCTGATTTGTCCAGCAAACAGACCTTTACAGCCGTAGGTACACTGCGAGGAAGTTCTTGGAGCGCAGAGCTGCCAACAGGTGTGAAAAACGCGCAAAACCTCAAAGCACAGGCGAAAATCACGGTTGAGGGTGCGATGCAAGTCATGAGCGTAGCTTCCGTGCCGATGAAGACGAACGTTGAAAACGGAACTAACTTCTATCAGCTTGGTCTTCCGAATGAAGTAACGGTTACGCTCAGTGATAACAGTACCCAAAACGTGGGTGTTACATGGCAGCAAGGCGATTATGATCCACAAAATCTGGCAGCCCATGTTGTCACGATCAAAGGCCGTCTGGGAGATCGCTACGGATTGCCGCGCGGGATCAAGAACGACCAAAATGTCGAGGCGGAAATCCAAATTTCTGTCAATGCCGCACGGGAAATCGAAAGCATTACGCCAGTCCAACTCACAGGTGTACTGAGCGGAACGGCGAAAACGGCAAAAGCATTGGGCTTGCCGGAAACCGTTGAAGTCGTGTTGTCCGGGGGCAAAAAAGTAGCAGTGCCTGTTCAGTGGGACGTAGCAAGCACAACCTATGATCCTGCCAAAGCAACAGCGCAGACATTCGAGGTCGAAGGCAACCTGACGAACATTCCGGATGGAATTGTTCCAGGCAGCACACTGAAAGCGAAGGCTACCGTTGCGACTGGAGATGCCGTGCCGATTACCAATGTAGCGACTGTAACTGTTGCGAATGTACCGGGCGGAATCAGCAAAACGTATTTGGCCGCTTACTTGCCGAAACAGGTGGATGTAACTTTGCAGGACGGCAAAAACGCGAAAGTAGACGTAACATGGGATGTAGCGGGATCGACCTACAATGATTCCGATGAGCAAGAACAATCGGTAGTCGTGACAGGTACGCTGGTAAACCTACCGCCAGGAGTAGCGGAGAACAATCAGACTGCGACGGCAAATGTTACGGTTCAAGCAGTTCGTTATGTAGAGAGTGTCGATTCCGTTTCCATCAGCGGCATTGCCAACGGGACGAACGCAACAGAAAAAGGCTTCAATCTGCCGACACATGTAACGGTAAACCTGACGGACAACAGCACGATTCAGGCTGACGTGAAGTGGGATTTGCAATCGGTCAATTACCAAAAACAAGATAAAAATGCACAAAATGTAACGGTAACAGGCAGTCTTTTGAACTTGCCGACAGGGGTCAAGGCAAATCAGTCTGTGCATGTTGAAGCAACGGTTCATGTAGACGCAGAGGTTGCACTTGCGGACAGCACAGGGGTGGTTCTGTCAGATGTGGTGACCAGACAGGAAGGAGAGGCGACAACGGAAGTTCTCGGAGAATACTTCCTGCCGCTTTCCGGTACGGTTACAGGAGCAAACGGACAGCCGATCAACGGCCCGGGAACCGCACTGCTCGTACTGAACATGTCGATCAACGGAACGGATGTAAACACGATTGATTACTTGAATCGCAAACTACCTTTGAACATGAAGCTGTATGTCGGATGGGATACAGAGCAAATGCTTTCGGAAGTAGCATCCGTGTTGACAGCAGCGCTTAAACATCACCCGGAAGGAAACAACTACCAAGTAATCATGTCTTCTGATCCGGCGGGAATCATCATCAAGCAAATGCCAGGCGCTGGCGATGAAGCGACTGTGCTGATGAGCGTGGTGGAAAATGGCTCCGGCTCGGCTGTAGAAGGCTTGACGTGGGGGTCGTTCACCACAGTAAGAGAAGGGCATTACGGGCATAAGGGCGAAAATGCGATCTTCCGGGTTAGAGTGACCACAGGAGCTGCCGTTACAGGGAAGGCCATCCTGCACGTTGCGGACGGCCAAGTTGATAAAAAACTTGCCGTTGCCGTACAGGCAAACGACAGCGCCGAACAGGTGGCGGAAAAAATCAGACAGGCAGTCGCTGACGATTTCGAATTGAACAGCATCTATCATGTCGCGATTTCCGCAAATTCGCTGATGTTCGAAGCGAAAGAAGCGGGCGAGAAGCATCTGGCCGTAACGGTGGAAAACGCCGGAACGCCGACCAACCCGGGCACGCCGACTGATCCAGGCACGCCAACCGATCCGGGAACCCCGACTGATCCAGGCACACCGACTGATCCGGGCACGCCGACTGATCCGGGCACGCCGACTGATCCGGGCACGCCGACCGATCCAGGCACGCCGACTGATCCGGGAACGCCGACTGATCCGGGAACGCCGACTGATCCGGGAACGCCGACTGATCCAGGTACGCCGACTGATCCGGGAACGCCAACCGATCCAGGTACACCAACCGATCCGGGAACATCGACCACCCCTTTGCCAGAGCTTGGTGCCCATTTGGAAGCTTCGTCAGATGAGTACTTCTCCAAAGTTGTTCTGCCTTCCGCAATTGATTTTAACAACGTGCGCTACTTGAACACGATGTCGGACAGACAGCCAACTGATAAGTACAAAGCTGGCGATGCCGTTCCAGATGATGCGAAACAACTGCACGAGTCAGGGGAGTTCCGCGGAGTGCCCGGCATGTGGTTCATTTTGTTCGAGGTTGACGCGAACAATAAGATCGTGAAATACCAAGAAATTTTGATAAAAGACGAAGACGTGAACTTGCCGAATTGGGACTAATCACGCATAAAAACCCGCTTTCTGCCATGCAGGAGAAAGCGGGTTTTCTCTTTTTTTGCCTGAAGATGAAAAAGCTGATTGGCAATACTTGTCCGCCCACAGGCTGCCCGCCTAGTTCCCACCACTATCAGAAAGAATCAAAATCACATATTGAACTTTCTATCAATTTAGAATAGACTGATACTCAAACGAATAGCGACTATATAACGACAAATGTCGCTGAAAAACAAACAGGGAGGGGCGGAACGTGTCGATCACCAGAATGCATGGCAAAAAAGTCGGGCTTGGCTCACTGCTTGCCGGCAAGCAAAACGGCAGTTATCTCATCTATCTTTGCAACCAGGTGCCTGCCTCATGACGCAATTTATTCTCAAACGATTGATGTCTGGCGTCGTCGTTCTTTTTGGACTTTCGGTGTTTACCTTCATGCTCATCCATTTCATCCCGGGCGATCCGGTGCGAATTATGCTTGGACAGCGGGCGACAGTGGAGCAAATCGAAGCCTTGCGCGAAGAGCTTGGGCTGAACAAGCCGCTCGTCTCCCAGTATGTCAGCTATGCATCCGGCTTGATTCAAGGAGACTTGGGCACTTCGCTCAAAACGGGCAGGCCGGTCAGTACCGAGATCGCCGAACGCTTTCCGGCAACGGCGAAAATGGCAGTGGCAAGCCTGGGCGTTGCCGTGATCGTCGGAGTGGGGCTGGGTGTGATTGCCGCGAGATTTAAGGACACGTTTATCGACGGGATGATCATGATGTTTTCCACCTTGGGCATGGCGTTGCCCGGTTTTTGGCTGGGGTTGCTCGTCATCCTCGTCTTCTCGGTGCATTTGGGCTGGTTTCCGATTGCGGGCGGAACCGGATTGCTGGATATCGTGCTGCCTGCCCTCACGCTCGGCACCTTGATGGCGACAGCACTCAGCAGGCTTACTCGCGCGGGGATGGTAGAAATTTTGTCCAACGACTACATCCGAACCGCCCGGGCAAAAGGCATGGGGGAACGAATCATTTTGCTCCGCCACGCTTTTCGCAATGTGATGATCCCGATTGTCGCCGTCATTGGCCTGGAGTTTGCGGGCCTGTTGGGTGGAGCCGTCATCGTGGAGCAAGTTTTCAATTGGCCGGGAATCGGCACTCTGGCCATCCAGGCGATCAGCTCCCGGGACTTTCCGATGATCCAGGGAACGACATTGTTCATCGGAGCGATTTACGTCGTTGTCGTGATTGTAATTGACGTCTTGTACGCTCTGCTCGATCCCCGGATCAATTTTTCCGCCAAAAGGGAGGGTGCATGACATGAGCGAGATCAACAAGGCCGTAACCGTTCGCTCCATGTGGCGCAAAGAACGCCAGCTTCCCCGCTTCGAATTGCTCGGCAAAATCATGCAAAGAAAAAAGGCGAAATACAGCTTTTTGATGATGCTCGGCATTATCGTGATCGGGATTATCGGCCCGTGGATTGCCCCGCACGATCCGACCAAAACGTATTACGAAGCTTTCATGCAAGGCCCGTCGAAACAGTTTTGGCTCGGGACGGATGCGATCGGCAGAGACATCTTATCGCGGCTTTTGTACGGCACGCGGGTGACGCTGACGGCAGCAGTCATGGCGTCGGCGATGACCTTTGTGGTCGGGACGCTCATCGGAGTGACCAGCGCCTACATCGGAGGATTTTTTGACAATCTGATCATGCGAATCATGGACGTGCTGCTGGCTTTGCCGGGGATTGTGCTCGCTCTGGCAATCGTCGCAGCCTTGGGGCCAAGCCAGGAAAATGCCATGATTGCGATCGGAATCGCCTCCATTCCCGGGTTTTCGATTTTGGTCCGCGGAGCAGCGCTGTCCATCAAAGAGTCCGGGTACGTGGAAGCGAGCAGATCCATCGGCAGCTCGAACTGGTGGATCATCATCAACCAATTGATTCCGAATATCGCCAACGTGCTGATTGTGTATACGACCATGTTCATCGGCGGAGCGATTCTGTCCACATCTGCGCTCGGGTTTATCGGACTTGGGGCACAGCCACCTACCCCGGAGTGGGGAACGATGCTGAACGAAGGCAAAGATTACTTGCGGGAAGCCTGGTGGCTGGCGACTTTTCCGGGGATCGCGATTACCGTCGTTGTTTTTACCGTCTACATGCTCGGAGATGCTTTGCGCGACATTTTTGACCCGAAAGCATGAGTCGGAGCAATCAAGGCAGCGAGTGCTGTAGCTGGAAAGGAGTGCAGACAAAATGACCCATGTGCTGGAGGTATCCGGCCTGACAACTACTTTTACGAAAAATGAAAAGGCTTTCAAAGTCGTAGACGATCTTTCGCTGTACGTCAGAAAAGGCGAGGCTTTGGGCATCGTCGGAGAATCGGGGTGCGGCAAAAGCGTAGCGTCCCTGTCCCTGATGCGCCTTTTGGGCAAGAACGGCAAGACGGAAGGAAGCATTTTGCTGAACGGGCAAAAAATATTGTCGTGCAGCGAACACGAGATGCAAAACATTCGCGGCAAAGAAATGGCGATGATTTTCCAGGAGCCGATGACATCGCTGAACCCTGTCCTGACCATCGGCAGACAAATGAGCGAGGGGCTGGAAAAGCACGAGGGGATGAAGCGGGCCCAGTCCAAGGAAAAAGTGATCGAGCTGCTGACACAGGTAGGCATTGCGCGCGCCAATGAAATTTACCACGAATACCCGCATCGCTTGTCCGGCGGAATGCGGCAGCGCGTCATGATCGCGATGGCGATTGCTTGTAACCCCAAGCTGCTGATCGCGGATGAGCCGACGACAGCGTTGGATGTGACGATTCAGGCGCAAATTTTGCAGTTGATCCAAAACGTCCGTACCGAGCGGGGCACGTCCTTGATCATGATCACGCACGACTTGGGAGTGGTGGCAGAGACGTGTGACCGGGTGATGGTCATGTACGCGGGACAAGTCATCGAATCAGCTGACGTCCGTACGTTGCTGCGCAACCCGAAGCATCCGTACACGATCGGGCTGATCCAGTCGACCCCGCATCGGTCCAAAGGGCAAAAGCGCCTGTACAGCATCGCGGGCAGCGTGCCGACCCCGGAGGAGTACCCGCAAGGCTGCCGCTTCGCTCCCAGGTGCGACAAAGCCATGCCAGTTTGTCTGGAGCAAAATCCGCAACTTTTGGCTGTCGACCAAGCATCTGATTGTCGCTGCTGGCTGTATCAGGAGCATACCAAGGGAACGGCGGTGAATGCATGAAAACACCGCTGTTGGAAGTGAGAAATTTGCAAAAGCGGTTTCTCACCGGAAAAGGGTGGCTGCAACAGCCGACCTGCGTACACGCCGTAAACGGTGTGAACTTGACGGTGACGGAAGGGGAGACGCTGGGAATCGTCGGGGAATCGGGCTGCGGCAAATCGACGCTGGGCAGATGCATTTTGCGCTTGATTGAACCAACCGAAGGCGAAATCGTGTTTCAAGGCAGAGACATTCGCCCCTTCAAAAAAGCGGACATGCACCAGGTCAGACGCAATATGCAGATGGTGTTTCAAAATCCGTTTGATACGCTCAATCCCAAGCTGACGATCAAGAGCATCCTGACCGAGCCGCTGATCGCCCACGGCATTCCGAAAGAACTGCGACAAGCATTGATCGAAGACACGATGGAACTCGTCGGTTTGAGCAAAAAGCAGCTGGCGCGGTATGCGCATGAATTTTCCGGCGGACAGCGCCAGCGGATCGGAATTGCCCGCGCACTGATGCTCAGACCGAAGCTGATCATCGCCGACGAGCCGGTTTCCGCCCTCGATGTGTCGATTCAATCCCAGATTCTCAATTTGCTGCAAGACTTGCAGGAGCAGCTTTCACTCACTTATTTGTTCATCTCGCACGATTTGAGCGTGGTCGAGCATATCGCGGACAGAGTGGCCGTCATGTATTTGGGCGAGGTGATCGAACTGGCGAACAAGGAAGACCTGTTTGCCAAACCGTTGCATCCGTATGCGCAATCGCTGCTGTCGGCCGTTCCGGTATCTGATCCCGATGAAAAAAGGGAACGGATTCTCCTAAAGGGAGATTTGCCTTCGCCGTCCAACCCGCCGAGCGGCTGCAAGTTTCATCCGCGTTGCTGGGCGTGCATGGATATATGCAAGACGACCGCCCCTGCTTTACAAGAGGTAGAGGGGCGACTGGTTGCTTGTCATCTTTATGAAAGGAACGGGTGATGAGGCAGGCAAAAGAAAAAAATTTTACAGATGACGGAGGTGTCAGGAAACGATGCTGGACTCACGACTGACCAGACTGGCGAATGTGCTGGTCAACTACTCTACCCGCGTACAGCCGGAAGACCGCGTACTGATTGAAGCGATTGAAGTGGATATGTCCATGGTCAAAGAACTGGTGAAAGCGGTACAGCAAGCGGGCGGGCATCCTTTTGTAAACTTGCGGGATCGCACGGTGCAACGCCAACTTTTGCTAGGCGGGACTGCCGAGCAGTTCAGGGACGAGGCGGAAATTGATCGGTATCAGATGGAAAAGATAGACGCGGTGATCATCATCGAAGGCGGTCACAACATCAATGAGCTGGCGGATGTGCCTGAGGAACAGATGAAGCTGGCGGCGACTTTTGCCAGCCAAGTACGGCAAGTGCGGCTCCATAAAAAATGGGTGTATCTCCGCTATCCGCATCCTGCCATGGCGCAGTTGGCGAATACGAGCACGGAAGCTTTTGAACAGTTTTACTTCGACGTTTGCACGATGGACTACGCCCGGATGGCGAAGGCGATGCAGCCGCTAAAGGAATTGATGGAACAAACAGACCGTGTCAAAATAATAGGACCAGGCACGGAGCTTGCCTTTTCTATCAAAGGCATACCTGCTGTCCTGTGTGCTGGCGACAAAAACGTTCCGGACGGGGAAGTATTCACAGCCCCGGTTCGAGATTCGGTGAACGGCGTCATTACTTTCAATGCGCCTTCTCCTTATCAAGGCTTTACGTTTGAGCATGTTCGCCTGGAGTTTGCGCAAGGCAAGATCGTGCAAGCGACAGCCAATGATACGAAGCGGCTGACAGACATTTTGAATACGGATGAAGGCGCGAGATACATCGGAGAATTTGCGCTAGGGGTCAATCCTTACATCCGGGAGCCGATGCGCGACATCTTGTTTGATGAAAAAATAGACGGAAGCTTTCACTTTACCCCGGGCCAATGCTACGACGCTGCCTCCAACGGGAACAACTCGACGATTCATTGGGATATGGTTTCGATTCAGCGTCCCGAGTACGGTGGCGGCGAGATTTGGTTCGACGATCGGCTGATTCGCAAAGATGGACGGTTTGTCTTGGCTGAGCTGGAAGCGCTCAATCCTGAGGCATTGAAATAGTAGAGATATGAGAGAGCCTTTGGGAAAAGGAGAGAGACACGGCGTATGACACATGTGATCGATGCTCATTTTGATCTGCTGATGGATGTGGCGATTCAGCGTGAGCTAGGCAGAAAACAAGTCATTGCAGCGGATTATTGGCCGGATTTTATCGCAGGCGGGGTACAGACGGTTGTTTCCGCGATTTATATCGACAGCAAGTTTTTGCCTGAGCTGGGCTTGCGCAAAGCGCTTCAGCAAATCAGCGCCCTGCATGCAGAAGCGGACGAGTCTGCGGACAAAGTGATGGTATGCAAAAGCGTGGCGGATATCGAGACGGCGAAAAAAGCGGGGAAAGTCGGCTTCGTCCTCTCGCTGGAAGGGGCGGAGCCGCTGTACAATGATTTGAGTATGCTGCGCGTCTTTTACGAGCTGGGGGTCCGGTTTCTGGGACTCGTCTGGAGCAGGCGCAATTTCGTGGGCGACGGCAGTCATTTTACACCTGTGCGTGAAGGGCGAAAAGGCGGGATTACCGAGTTCGGCGTGCGGCTGATTGAAGCAGCGGAAGCGATGGGGATGATTATAGATGTGAGCCATCTGAACGACGAAGGCTTTTGGGATGTCGTGGAAATCGCGAAAAAGCCGATCATCGCTTCCCATTCCAACTGTCGGGCACTCGCCAGCTCCATGCGCAATCTGACCGATGAGCAAATCAAGGCGATTGCTGCCACGAACGGAGTCATCGGGATGAATGGGGTCAACATTTTTGTCGCGGATCGGGATGAACAGTCTGATCTCGAACATTTGCTGAACCACGTGGACCACATTACCAAGCTTGTCGGGGTCGAGCACGTCGGAATCGGCCTTGATATTATCGAGCCTTTTATGAAATACGAGTCGCCGGATGCACTCACTTCGCTGACGCGCAAAGATTTTGACGTCGTGAAAGGACATATCCAGGTGCCGGAAATCGTGCGCGGTCTTGCCAGCAGAGGGTATACGGACGAGGCAATCGAGCTGATCATGGCGAAAAACTTCCTCAGAGTCTATCGGGAAGTCTGGAAATAAGACAGAAAAGGGAATGGACTTATGCTCATTAAAATAGCGGCAATCTCTTCGGAAGAATTTCTGCCAAGAATCTTGAAAAACGTCAACGCAGACGCGAATATCCAGATGAAATCGTATACGTACCAGAATCCAAAAGAGAGTGCAGCTATACTCGATCTTGTTGACGATTGCGATGTGCTGCTGTTTGCCGGGCCGCTGCCGTATTTTTTCGCCAGAGACAAGATCGAGCAAAAAAAATGGCCAGCGGTGTACATTCCTTTTGATGAATACACGATCTCACTGTCGTTGTTTCATACCATGCTCAATGTCGAGGGGGGATTGGAGCATATTTCCATCGACATGCCCAAAGCTGCGTATATCGCAAAAGTGGCAGAAGAGCTGGACTTGCAGCCGACTTCCTGGCATGTGACGGATTACAGCGAGATTGTGGAAGACGGAGGCACGAAGTTCGACGTCGAGGAAGTGATCCGGTTTCACCGGGAGCATTGGGAGAAACAAGAGAGCAAGTTCGCGTTGACTGGCGTTGACTATGTGCACCTTCGGCTGCGCGAGCTGGGCATACCGTGTGCGCCGCTGATCGTTCCGGACAAGAACATCCGGGACGCGATCAATCAGGCCGTCGCATTCGGTCAGCTGAAAATCAGCAAAAACTCGCAAATTGCCGTCGGGATCGCGACTTTTCATCAGCAGGAGCGGGCAAGCTACGAGACGGAAAGCCAGATGCAGGACGCAGCGATCATTTTGCTGCAAGAGCTGCTCGAACTGGTCAAGGAGACAGATGCTTCGATCCAAAAGCTGGGGATGGATCAGTTCATCATATATGGCACGCGCGGCAGCATCGAGCAAATGATCGAGTACGGCAAGATCGTGCAAGTGTTGGAAAACGTCGAACAACTGAGCAAAGTAACAGTGACGATGGGCTTCGGGTTTGGCCTGACGGCGAAGGAAGCGGAGGCGAATGCGCGAATTGCGATTTACCACGCCCGGAAGCAGAATGAGAACAGCGCCTATTTGGTCACGGATGAAAAAGAAGTGATCGGCCCGGTCAACGCCCAGGCGAAGACGTTCCAGCTCAAAAGCGAGAACAAGACCATTTTGGAAATCGCCGAGAAAACAGGGTCGAGCGTGGCGACGATCAACAAGCTCGTCCAGTATGTCAGGCTGCGCCGCGACAATCGCTTTACAGCTACCGACCTGGCGGATTATTTGCAGATCAGCCGCCGCAGCTCGGAGCGCACCTTGAAAAAGCTGATCGACCACCAGGTAGTGGAAGTCATCGGCGAAGAACAGCCGTATCAACAAGGACGTCCTCGCGCTGTCTATCGGTTGAATTACCAGTAAGCGTACACCCGACAGGCTCCGGTTTTCCTATGCGAAATGTGCGAAAGCCGGAGCGATTGTCAGGCTGCTAGTTTCCTGTCCGCCAGCTCAACAGGGAAATCTCAGCGGCAATTAGCGACTATATAGCGACAATGAAAAATGACCAAGACCATAAAAGGGGGCACCCATGCTACAGAAGCTTTTGGATCGCCGCATGTCGTATTTGTTGCTTGTCTGTTTACTCGCTTTGTCGGCAGTCGGATGCAGTTCTGCCACAGCTCCAGTTGAACAAGGCAGTGCGGAACAGCCAAAACCGACCGCCAGCCTAACTCCGAAAACGGGCGGCACCATCACGATCGGTTATCAGGTGGAGCCAGACACGCTCGACCCGCAAAAGACCGCGCTCTCCGCAGGCAATTTTGTCGGCGGTTTGCTCGGCGGAGCCTTGATGGTGCTCGATCCGTACACGTTTGAACTGAAGCCGCATTTGGCCGAGTCGTATGCGATCTCGGAGGACGGGAAAACATGGACGTTCAAGCTGCGAAAAGGCGTGAAGTTTCACGACGGGACGCCGCTGACCGCTGCCATTTTCAAAGAAAGCATGGAACGGGCCATTGATCCAAAAACCGCGTCTCCGGTAACCGGACAGGAGCTGACCACGATTCGTTCAATTTCTGCTCCCGACGAGTCAACTTTGGTTCTGCAATTGGATCAGCCGACCTCGCCACTGCTTGGTTCCTTGTCGTACGCAGGCTATCAGCAGCCGATTTTGCCTGCGGCGCTGCAAAAATTCGGCAGCGACTTCGGACGAAATCCTGTAGGGGTTGGGCCGTGGAAGTTTGAGAGCTGGAAGACCGGAGAATCGATCACGCTTGTCCGCAACGATGACTACCAATGGGCAGCCCCGTTCGTCAAAAACCAGGGACCAGTTCGCCCTGACAAGCTCGTCATCAAATTTATCAAGGACAACCAGACGCTGATCGCTGCACTGGACAGCGGCACGATTGATATTGCCGGCGTTCCTGCCAAAGACGTGAAGAAGTACAAGGACGACAAAGACTTCACCGTGCTGGAAGGAATGCAGCCTGTGGAGAGCTTCATCGGCATGAACATGGAGAATGAGATTTTACGGGAATTGGAGGTGCGCAAAGCACTCAATCTGGCGATCAACAAGGAAGCGCTCGTCATTGCCGATTTGCAGGGAGAAGGCGTGCCTGTTTACGGGCCGATTCCGCCCACGATGTTTGGCTACGATCAGGCGGTGGAGCAGTACGGCTACAAGTACAACAAGAAAGAGGCGATCCGGCTTTTGGAGGAAGCGGGCTGGAAGCCGAACGGACAAGGTATCCGCGAAAAGAACGGCAAAACACTCAGCCTCACGATGATCGTCGATGATCCCAAGCCTGGTCATCAGCTCATCCAGAGCATGTTCAAAGAGATCGGAATAGAACTGAATATTCAAAATTACGAATCCGCGACAGCGCATGCCCAAGCGGTGAAAGGCTCTTTTGACTTGATGGCAACTGATCATGGCAGCATCGATCCGAACATTTTGGACTTGTTCATGAACTCGAACCAGATCGGCGGATTGAACTTTTTCCGCATCAAAAACAAGGAGCTGGACTATTTCCTGGAAAAAGGCTCCACGGCAACGGACGCGGGTGAGCGAAAGAAAGCGTACGCCGCCATTCAAAAACTGGTCGTTGATCAGGCGTACTGGATTCCGCTGTATTCGGCAAAAACGTTCCAGGTCGTAAGCAACCGCATTCAAGGCGTGGAAGCCAATCCGCTGGGAACGTTGACGATCCAGGATATGTGGGTAAACGAATAGCCATTGTTCATGAGGGAGGGATCATTGTGGGGAAAAGAAAAGCAGTTGCCAGGTGCATCGGGTGCCTGTTCACCTTTTGCATGCTAATCAGCTTTGTCATCGGTTGCAGCCAGTCAGCGACTCCGTCGAAGCCGCCGGAAGCAACCGGGCCAAAGGCGGAGGGCGCGCCGCAGGCAGGGGGAACGATCACGCTGGGGCTATCCGCAGAACCGGATACGCTCGACGTGCACAAAACAAACATGGACGTGAGCGGAGTCGTGTCGAGGCTGATTGGCGGTTCCCTGCTGTCGCTCGATCCGCAAACAAATGAAATCAAGCCGTATTTGGCGGAGTCGTACAACATCTCCGCCGATCAAAAAACATGGACATTCAAAATTCGTCCGGGGGTGAAATTCCACGATGGCACGGCGCTGACGGCTGCTTCTTTCAAAGAGACGTTCGAGCGGGCGATGGCGCCAGAGACCGCATCGCCAGGAGTGGGACCGCTGCTCAGTGTGATTGCCTCCATCACTACCCCGGATGAGCTGACACTCGTCATCCAGCTCAAAGAACCGTCTGCTCCGCTGCTGTCCTACTTCGTGCAAGCGAACGTGACGCAGCCGCTGTCCATGGAGGCGGTGCAAAAATACGGCAACGAGTATGGACGGCACCCGGTCGGGGTAGGGCCGTGGAAATTCGAGAGCTGGAAGACCGGGGAGTCGATCACGCTCGTGCGCAATGAAGCGTACCAGTGGGCAGAGCCTTTTGTCCAAACACAAGGGCCGCCGATGCCGGACAAAATCGTGTTCAAATTCATCAAAGACGCCCAGACGACGATTGCCGCGCTGGAAAGCGGCTCGATCGACATCGCTTCCATCTCGCCGCGGGAAGCAGCCGGGTACAAGCAAAGCGACAAATTCGCAGTGCTGGAAGCGACGAAGCTGGGGGTGAATTTTATTCAAATGAACCTGGAAAACCCGATTCTCGGCGACCTGCGTGTGCGTCAGGCGCTGAACATGGCCTTGAACAAAAAAGCGATCATCCAGGCTGACCTGCAAGGCGAGGGAGAGAGTGCTTTCGGGCCATTGCCGCGGAAAATGTTCGGCTACGATCCCGCTGTGGAAACATACGGCTACCCGTTCAACATCGAGGAAGCCAAAAAGCTGCTGGAAGAGGCTGGATGGAAGGAAAGCGGACAAGGCATCCGGGAAAAGGACGGGCAGCCTTTGAGCCTGCAATTGCTCACAGCAATGAGCTCGCAAAGCATTCCGCTGATGCAAAGCATGTTCAAGGAAATCGGCGTCGAGATCAAGGTGCAAAACGCGGAGCTGGGCAGCGTACTGGATTTGTCGGCAAAAGGGCAGTTTGACTTGAATGTGCTCGGCTACACCGACTTTGATCCCGACATTTTGTATTTGTTCATGCATTCCAGCCAGATCGGCGGATTGAATCACGCCCAGATCAAAAACGAGCAACTGGATACGCTGCTCGAACAGAGCCGCACTGTCGGCGATCAGGAGAAGCGGAAGCAAATTTTTGCCGAGATCCAAAAAATCGCGGTGGAACAAGCCTACTGGATTCCTTACTCGGAAGAAAAGACATTCCTTGCCGTAAACAAGCGGGTGCATGGCGTCAAGCTCGATTCGCTATACGGAATCATGCTGGGAGACAGTTGGGTGCAGCCGTAAACAGAAGGGAACGGGGTGGAGAAAATGGATTGGCAAGAGCAATTTGAACAGGCAGCGCAGCCGATTATCGACCAGTGCCAGGTACCGGGCGTGTGCGTGGGCTTGAACCAGGACGGGAAGAGCATGTATCGCCGCGGATTCGGTTATCGGGACAAAGAGCGCCACTGGGAGATTACGCCTGACACGGTAATGGGTGTCGCCTCGATTACCAAGTCGTTTACATGCGTGGCGATCATGCAGTTGCAAGAGGCTGGAAAACTGGAGGTGCACGATCCGGTTTTGGCCTACTTGCCGGAGCTTGTTACACCAGATCAGGCGTGCACCGAGCGGATGACGATTCATCATTTCATGACCCATACAGCCGGATTTCCGCTGCTGCCCACCGATTATTTGGCGATCAAGGGGCTGCCGGACGGCGACATTGCAGACGAGAATCATCCGATTCACAAGCAAATCAAAAAAGAACAGCAAAAATGGGTGAACACCCCCGAAGACTTCATGGAGGTCATGAGCCACATCGACTACCAGCTGTTGGGGCCGCCCGGAGCGCAATTCAGTTACTCCAACGACGCTTATACCCTTTTGGGCGCGATCATTGAGCGAGTCAGCGGGAAAACGTACGAGCAGTACATCATCGACCACATTTTGCTGCCTGCGGGCATGGCGAATAGCTCCTTTGCTTTGCAGGAGCTGTCCAAGTACAAAGAAGTGACGACGATTTACCGTTTGGCGGAAAAAGAGGGAGGGCCGGAAGTGTACCCTGATCCGCAGTGGGAGGAAGGGCCAGTCGTGCTCGCATCCGGCCATTTGAATACGACGGTCAACGACATGCTGCGCTACATGGACATATACCGGACTGGTGGATTGGTCGGCGAGGAGCGGATTCTGTCCAAAGCGAGCGTGGAGCAGATGACTTACCCGCATGTTCGCATGGGATACGGTCAGTATTACGGCTACGGCTTGTTCGTCACGCCGGACTACTACGGAACGACCAAGCTGGAGCACAGCGGCGGGTTGAAAGGAGTCGCATCGCAGATGGTCATCTTGCCAGAGCGCGGCATTACAGCGATTGCGATCGCCAATTTGGCGGAGACACCGATTGTCGAGCTGCTGAATTTTGCCATCAACACGCAGGAAGGTCGCCCTGCTGACGCACCGTCTGTTCCTTTTGGCGCGGAGCAACCAGTCGCTGCGGCTGATTTGCAGGCGTACACCGGGACGTATCGAGTCACAGTCGACCGCAAGCTGCCAGTGACGGTTGACAGCGATGTGCTGACGCTCGGTCTGGGTGGCAAGCAGCTTGCCTTGCGCCCAATCGGGGACGATTATTTCGTCATGAAACAAGATATCGAGGAGCAGGCGATCCGGTTCCACCGCGATCAGAGCGGCCAGGTAACGAGTCTGTCCGTAGGCGTCGTCCGCTTGCCGAAGGAGGTGTGAACCATGCATCAACCAGCTTGGGTAAGCGCATACGAGGCGCTTGCCGAACAGACGGTCCAAGAGAGCCAGGCTCCGGGGGTGATCATCGGCATCAATCAACACGGCGACAGTCTGTACCGAAAAGCATACGGCTATCGGGATGCGGAGCGCAAATGGGCGATAACGCCAGACACGGTCATGGGGCTGGCTTCGGTCACCAAGTCGTTTACGTGCATGGCGATCATGCAGCTGCAAGAAGCGGGCAAGCTGTCCGTTCACGACCCGGTTGTCGCTTATTTGCCCGAGTTTCGGACACCGGATCAGGCGTGTACCGAACGGATGACAATTCATCATTTCATGACGCATTCAGCGGGAATCCCGCCGCTGCCTGTCGATATGCTTGCCGTCAAAAACTCTTTGTTTGATACGATCCCGGAGGAAGACAACCCGATTCACCGTTTTATCAAAAAGGAGCAGCAAAAGCCGATCCGCACGCATGCCGATTTGCTGGAGGTGTTAGCCCACGTGCAATATGAGCTTTTGGGCGAGCCGGGCCAGCATTTCAGCTACTCGAATGAGTGCTATGCCCTGCTCGGGGCGATTGTCGAGCGAGTGAGCGGAAAACCGTATGACGTCTACGTCAAGGAGCACATCCTCGCACCTGCCGATATGCGAAGCAGTACCTTTTTGCTCGGCGATCTGCCGCGGTTCCCGGAGGTCACCACGATCTATCACAAAAGGGACAATCACGGGAAGCTGGAAGTGTACCCCGACTTTGATTGGGAAGAAGGGCCAGCGGTGATGGCTGCGGGACATTTGAACTCGACCGTCCGCGACATGTTGAATTACGCGGAAATTTTCCGCACGGGAGGATGCGTGGGCAAGGAACGGATTTTGTCGGCCGAAAGCGTAAGGCAAATGACGCTTCCGCATGTGGTCTGCAACTATAAAAAGCATTATGGCTACGGCTTGATGGTGGAGCCGAATTATTACGGGGGCACGCTGTTGAAGCACGGCGGGGCGATCAAAGGAGTGGCGGCGCATTTGGCGATTGTCCCGGAAAGAGGGCTGACAGCAGTCGTGTTGGCTAATCTAATCGGCACGCCTGTCGAAAAGCTGGCATTGACTGCGCTGAACCTGATCGAGGGAAGAGCAGCCGCAGAGCCTTTGACCAAGTACGAGGATTATTGTGTATCCCCGGAGCGTTTCCAGGCGTATGTCGGCGACTATGCTTCCGGCGAAGGGATGAACGTGAGTGTGACCGTCGAGGAGGGCGCGCTTGTGTTGACGAATCATACCGCTCTTTTCCCGAATGAAAAAGGCTTAAAGTACCCGCTGCTGCCGATTGCCGAGAATTATTTCCTGGCACAGATGGATGGCAGCGAGCTGACCGTTGGATTTGCGAACCAGGCAGATGGACAGGCAAAAGCCGTCTCCGTCGGTTACCGGCAAATCCCGAGAGTTTCCTTAACCAAGCCGGAGGTGTAAGAAGAACATGAAAATTACGTCTGTCCATATACATGCCATTACGTTGCCGCTGGTGCGCCCGTTTATTGTGGCGTACGCTTCTTACAACGAGATGCCTTCCATTATTGTAAAAGTAGAGACTGATCAAGGCTTGGTCGGCTATGGCGAATCGGTGCCGGATCAGCACGTGACGGGGGAGACATGGGAAAGCACGTACGCCATGCTCGTTCACAGCCTGGCTCCGGCGATCATCGGAGAAAATCCGTTTGCTCTGGAACGCATTCACCATTTGCTCGATCAATGCGTGTACAAAGCGCCAGCAGCGAAAGCAGCGATTGACCTGGCGTGCTATGACTTGATGGGAAAAGCGACAGGTCAGCCTGTTTATCAGTTGCTCGGGGGCAAGTACCACAGCGTGCTCACTCTTCCGTACGTGCTCAGCATTTTGCAGCCTGAAACGATGGCGGCAGAAGCGAAGCAGGCTGTGGCGGATGGCTTTGATTCGATCAAAATAAAAGTAGGCTCCGACTTGGCGACGGACATCGAGCGCATTCGTGCCGTTCGTGAAGCCGTCGGCCCTGATATAAGGCTGCGGGTAGACGCCAATCAGGGCTGGGAAAATCGGACGAATACATTGACGGCTCTCAAGCAAGTAGAAGATTGCCGGATTGACTGGATGGAGCAGCCTGTCGTCGCCCACGATCTGGACGCATTGGCCGACATTCGCAGACAGACATCCATCCCGATCATGGTCGACGAAGGATTGCTGGGAGCGAGCGAAATGCGCGAGGTGATCGCGAAAAAAGCAGCCGATAAAGTGAACATCAAGCTGATGAAGTGCGGCGGGATTTACCCTGCGGCCAAGCTGGTTCATCAGGCGGAGATGGCCGGGATGGAATGCCAAATCGGGTCGATGCCGGAATCGTCTATCGGGAGCGCGGCGGGGGCGCACTTGTCGATCGCGAAGAAAAATATTGTTTCCAACGAGCTGGCCGGACCGTTCATTTTTGCCAAAGACGTCGCTAACTTGACCTGCCAAGGAAATCAAATTTTGCTGTCCGACAAGCCAGGATTCGGGGTGGAGCTTGACGAAGCGGTATTGACACAATTGACAGTCCGCCAAGAAACGCTTTCCTAAAATCGCCCCTCATGTCCAGGGAAAAGGAGAGATCGGCGCTATGCATACAACAAGAGCGACAACGCTTGCGATTGTAGAGACACTGACAGAGCAGCAGCTGACCATGCTGAAGGAGCTGGAGCAGGAAGCGTTTGGCGTGCACGGAGCGATCGACGAATGGGTGCTGGTCCCACTGGCGAGACACGGCTGCCTCATTCTGTTTCAGGAAGAAGGAGATGCGAAGCCTGTCGGTGTCTGCGAGCTGATGCGTGATTTTCGCAACCCGGATCATGTTTACATGTACGGATATTTGATTCGCTCGGATAAAAAAGGCTTGGGGTACGGCTTTGCTTTCTTGGAGCAAATACTGGATCGGCTGCGCAAGGATGGATTTGCCAAAGTGTGCCTGACGGTCAGCCCGGACAACAAAGGCGCGGTTGCGCTGTATCAAAAGGCGGGTTTTCAAATTGTGGAGACACGCATTGCCGAATATGGCAGCGGAAACGATCGCTACTATATGGAAAAGAGCTTGTAAAAGGGGGAGCACTGTCCATGAACAGATTTCCTGTCTTTCGGATCAGCGGTACGCCGCGCGAGCGCGGGCGGCAATTCGGCCAACTGGCGAGTGAGCAAATCAGGAGCAACGTTCGGGCGTACGAGCGTGCTTTTCGCGAGGGAGCCGCGATCCAATGGAAAGACGCCACAGCGTATGCGGCGCAGTTCATCCCCTGGATCGAGCAGTACGATCAGGAAATCATGGAGGAGATCAGGGGCATCAGCGAAGGGGCCGAGCTTGATTTGCTCGACGTGCTGGCGTTGAACGTGCGCAGCGAGATCATAACGAATCTGGGAGATACCTCAACCTCACACAAGGCGGACGGTTGTACGTGCATCGCGGCTGTTGCGCCAGCTACGCAGAACCGGGAGACGCTGCTCGGACAAAACTGGGATTGGATCAATCTCGTGGGCGCCGGGCTTGTCGTGGTAGAGATCGAGCAGCCGCCGCGCCCAACCATTTTGATGATCACCGAAGCGGGAATAGTCGGGAAAATCGGCATGAACGCAGACGGGATCGGCGTGTGCCTGAATTTTTTGCGAGCGAATGAAAAAGCGCTCGGAGTGCCGATCCACATCGTTTTGCGGGGCATTTTAAACAGTCGCACGCTGCCGCAGGCCATTCGCCAAGTGACAAGGCTGCCGCGAGGGACAGCAGCCAACTATTTGATCGCCCATCGGGAGGGCGAGACGGTCGGAGTCGAGACTGCCCCGGTTCGTTACGAGGTGTTTTATCCGCCAGACGGCTATATCGTCCACACCAATCATTTTGTCGCAGCGCGCATGCAAGCAGAGGATTGCGTCCGCATGGGGGCGGCTGACACGTATTTGCGGTTGGGCCGCGCCTCCAAGCTGCTGGCAGCCAGACAAGGAAGCATAGATGCCGACTGCTTCAAACATATTTTTCAAGATCATGCCGGAACCCCCGAAGGAATATGCCGTCACGGGGAAGCAACAACAAGCGAGTCAGACGAGATGGTAGATTGCACGCTATTCTCGATTGTGATGAATTTGACGGCGGGCACGATGGAATTGACGCCGGGCAAGCCCTGCGAAAACGTGTACGAAACATATGGATTTAGCCAAAACGAATAGGATGAAGCCAGCTCCACAGTCGTCGCACAGAGCGTTTGTTGCGGCGGCTGTTTTTTTCTCAAAAAGGAGTGAAGAAAACGGGGATGGCAACGTCAGACCGAGATTGATCTGCAAGGATTTCAAGCTCTCGATCTGAAGCCGCTTGCCAAATTGCCGAAGCTGAAAAAGGCATCGTTCAGTGTTGTGGCGATTGCCGATGTCAGTCCACTCCAGCGTATTGAGGATTTGAGCATGCACTACGCGGAGGTAAAAAATATTGATTCACTCAAACAATTGAAGCAACTGCAAAAGCTGTTCATATACAGATATAGCGGAGCGACCGATGTCAGCCAACTGCTGGAACGCCTGCAAAACAGCACACGAATGAAGGAAATCCACGTAATTGACAACGAAGTGACGAACCTGCAGCCGCTTGGTCAGATGAAAAATCTGGAGGTGCTGCAACTCGTCATAGACAATCCGCTACATGATCAAACAGTAAAGCCGCTGGCAGGGCTGCGCAATTTGAAGGCGCTCATGCTATCCGCTCGTGAAAAGTCGCTCACCAGTCTGGAATTTTTGCGGCAGCAGAAAAAACTGGAGTACCTCATCGTCCGTCAGCAAAACATCAGCGACCTGGAGCCATTGAAAGGAGTAACCCAATTGCGCTATCTCGACGTGGGCGAGAATAACATTGCGGAGACGGCACCGCTGCAATCCATGACGAAGCTGATCTGGCTGAATCTGAAACAGAATCAGGTCAAAAACTTGGATGGACTGCTGCTCAATGTACAGAAAGGCGGCTTTGCCCCCAAAGGTTATATATGCTTGTCGATGAATCCACTGCTGGAAAAAGCCAGTGCCAAAACGAAGCAGGAGCTGGCCACTTTGGCCAAAAAAGGCATCCAGGTGGAGATAGACGAGAGCGATAGTCCACAATTCGACGAAGTTTTGCCAGAGGAATTGTATTTTTGGTAGTCAGCCGTAAAAAGAAACGAGCCGGAAACCGCCTCAAGTGGGGGTCCGGCTTTTTGCGTTCGATTGTCTGCTACGCTTTTTCTTCCACCGTTCCCAGCTTCAGCTCCCGGATTTTTTGCACCCGCCCGATCACGATAGCGAGTACAAAAACCATCACACCGGAAAGCATGAACAAAAAGCCGATCCCTCTGCCTGCTCCTGTTCCGATGAGCTGTCCAACCGTGTCAGCAAGTGCGCCATTTTGCGCGAGCAGGGGAGAGAAAAAATGGTCGGCGAGAAAGCCTGCCGAACCGAAAGCGAGCAGCAAGCCTACTTGGGATATGGCTGACACCATCGACCAGACGCGCCCTTGCTTCTCATTGTCGATATTCGTTCGGATCAACACTTCCAGACTGGTGTTGACGAAAGGCAGCGCGGCGAAAAAGAGGAAGCCGAACACGACGATCGGAACGACTGCCGGAAACGTACCCATCAGTGCATAAAACAGCCCGGCAAGCGCCAGTGAAAAGGAAAGAATCTTCGGCTTGTTGTTGCCAAGTCCTTTCACCCCGATGAACAGACTGCTGGCGAGCATCCCGGACGCCGCCAAGGAAAGCGAGATTCCCAGCACTTTGGAGTCGGTCAGCGTCAGCATCATCGGACTGAACAGCGATTGCAGAAGCCCGATGTAAAAGCAAACGACAGACATGAGCAGGACGAGCAAAAACACGCCTTTTTGCGAGAGCAGATATCGGAACGACTCGGACAGCTCGCCGAAAAAATCGCGGCTTTCATCCGCGGGCTGTGGTTTGCTGCCCTTGTTCATGACCAGCAGCACAGCCACAACCGCCAGCAAAAACGTAAGCATATCGATCAGCAGCACGATCTGGATGTCAAAGAAGCCAAGCAAAAAGCCTGCGAGGATCGGCGACAGGAGATACTGCGCAGAACCTGCAAGTTGAATCAGGCCGCTCGCCTGCGAGTATTGCTCTTCCGAAACCATGTCCGTCACCGCCGCTTTATAGGCGGGCGTCTGGAGCGCAGTCGAGATCGAACTGATGCCGACGCCTGCGTATATATGCCACAGCTCCATTTGTCCGGTCCAGATGACAAACCAGATGAACATAATGCCGATAATCGAGCCGATATCACCGATGATCATCATCCGGGTGCGATCGAAGCGGTCTGCCAGCCCCCCGCCAAAGGGCAAAAGCAGAAAGCTCGGCAAAAAGGAAAAGAGGATGACCAGCGAGAAGCTCGTGCTGGAATGGGTCGTCTGAAAGACGTAGACACCCAGGGCAAAAGCGGTCAGCCCGCTTCCGACCGCCGACAAAAACTGCCCGGACCAGACGACGAGAAATTGCCGAAATGCTTTGGTTTGGGCGCTCAAGTGGCACCTCCCAAAAAAGCAAACGCGCCCGGCTCGGCACCCAATGCTCGCTCAATGATCGTCTGCATGGCCCGGCTGCGCGCGAGCTGTTCTTCCCGATCCCAGCCGAAAATATTCGATTCCAGGAGAAACTGCGAGCCTGCGAGCAAAAACTGGATCGTTTCCAGAGGGGCTGCTACATCAAACACGGACTCCTTGTTGCCCTGTTCAATGACCTGCGCGAAGACAGGGGCGATTTTTTGCACGATCGCCACATTCAGCCGCTCGTGCAGTTCTCTGTTTTCCGGACGATGCAAGCTGTCCATCCATTCCTGTTCGTGCTGCGCGATCCGGCTTTGCCCCCGCAGCATCTGCCGCAGCTTTTCCAGGGCAGCCTGCTTTGGATCGTCTGCCAGTGTCTGATATGCGGCAGCGAGCCGATCGACCATTCCTTGGACGAAAGCTTCCAAAATCTCTTCTTTCGACTTGAAGTAGTAGTAGAACGTTCCTTTCGCTACGCCAGCTTTCAGGATGATGGCGTTCACGGTTGTATGGACATAGCCTTGCTGCCGAAAAAGCTCTCCGGCTGCTTCGAGTATCTCGGCGCGACGAGTAACGGGGTCTTTGACGATGCGTCTCATGATTTCCTCCTTTTGGAAAACGGACGGTGGTTGGTTGTAAATTACCATATGACTGACCGTCAGTCTATAAGCAATTGTTTTTTTCGTTCGAACCGTCATACATTTCCAATGCATGGCATCTGCATTTACTTTTTTTGTTATAATAGTTTTGCTAAAAATGCGGCTTCATCCAATCATACAGACGCCGGAATCGGCAGCCAGTGCGGTGAGGGGCTTGAAGGACAGGGGGCAGCCCACGATGAAGATCAAGGTGTTGATCGCGGACGACCACTCTTTTATACGAGAAGGCATGAAAATCATTTTGACGAGCTTTTCCGATTTTGAAGTGGTGGGAGCGGGAGCTGGGAGTCATCGAGCAGATTGCCAAGGGATTGTCGAACAAGGCAATCGCCAAAAAGCTGTTCATTTCGGAAGGGACAGTCGCGAATTACATTACTTCCATCCTGAGTAAAACAGGCCTGGAGCACAGGACACAGATCGCCATTTACTATCTGACAGGCGAGACGAGAATGTCTGGAGAATAGGAGAAGATTCATCGATGGATCGTTGGACGATTGGAAATAAGGCAACGGTGCTTGGCTATATCATGATCGCTTCGTTTCTCGCCCATCTTGCTTCCGAAGTGAACCCGTGGCTCATCCTGATCTATTTGCTGTACGTTGCGCTCAACATTTCCTTGCTGATTTTCAAAAAGCCGCAATTCAAGCGCTTGCTGTCCGCTTTGTCCCTGGTGCTCGTGGCGGCAGGTGCGGTTTTTTGGGAGCCTTTACTCTGGCTGCTTTTGCCGATGAACATATGTGAACTGCTTCCTTCGTCAACCATTGGCAAGGGATTGGGCATTGTCCTGATCGGAGCAGGCGGATTTTTGCTCCCGCTGGAACTGGTTCCTGTATACCTTTTAAGCGGCTTGCTCAGCTATTTGTTGTTCACATGCAGCAGCATGCTGTCGGAAAAAATTCGTTCCCTGGAGGGCGAGCGGGAGCGGCTGCGGGCGGATTTGCAGCGGCTGTCGCGTTCATTGAGCGAAAACAACGAATACATCAGGCAATCCGAATATACGATCAAGCTGGAGGAGCGTAATCGGCTTTCCCAGCAAATTCACGACGATGTCGGACATGCGGTGGCTGGCGCTTTGATCCAGATGGGGGCGGCGCGCATGATGCTTGCTACCGACCAGGAAAAGGCCAATGAGCTGTTGGGCAATGCGATTGCGATTTCCAAAGAAGGGCTGGAGCGCATCAGGCTGACGCTCAAGGAAGTGAAGCCGAGGCCGGAGGAGCTTGGGATCAATCGGCTCAGACTGTTCGTGGACGAACTGTCGGCAAAAGGAACGGTGGCAGCTACGCTCACGTTTGAAGGAGATATTGACGCTGTCACTCCGATTCAGTGGAAAATCATCCAGCAAAACGCGACCGAGGCTGTAACCAACTCGCTCAAATACGCCAAGGCGACAGCCATCTCCATCGAGGTGCGGGTGCTGAACAAGTTCATCAAGGCTGTTGTCGAGGACAACGGAGTCGGCACGGCAAAGGTCGTCAAGGGACTGGGCATCTTGGGGATGGAGGAGCGGGCGGCTTCTGCGGGAGGCACGGTCATCGTTGACGGGACGAAAGGCTTTCGCGTCACGACCCTTTTGCCGCACAGAAACGAATGATGTTTCTCATGAAAACAAGTGAAAAATCTCACGGCGAGGGGATGAACTTATGCACTGACATAGGGGCATCCTCTTTGATTACAATACAGGCATAACCACGAAGGGACTGAGTCGGATGAGCCATGTACTCGAAATCCGCAACTTGACCAAAAAATTCGGCGATTTTATCGCTGTGGACAATATGACATTGAACATCGGGGAAGGAGAGATTTTTGGCTTTTTGGGGGCGAATGGAGCGGGCAAAAGCACGACGATTAACATGATTGCGTCCTTGTTGCGGCCGACAAAAGGAGAAATCGTTCTGCTCGGCAAAAACATCGTGAAGGACAGCAAGTTCGCCAAAATGAATACGGGCATCGTCCCCCAGGAGTTGGCGATTTACGAAGACATGACCGCGTATGAAAACGTCAGCTTTTTTGCCGGCTTGTACGGTCTGCGGGGAGCGATGCTGCGGGAGCGGACGGAAGAAGCGCTCGCGTTCGTCGGATTGGGCGACAAGCACCAGAGCTTCCCGAAAAATTTTTCCGGCGGGATGAAGCGGCGGCTCAACATCGCTTGTGCCATCGCTCACCTTCCCAAGCTGATCATTATGGATGAGCCGACAGTCGGGATCGATCCGCAGTCGCGCAACTACATTTTACAGTCGGTTCGCAAGCTCAACGAGATGGGCTGCACGATCATTTACACGAGTCACTACATGGAAGAAGTCGAAGAGATTTGTACCCGCATTGCCATCGTGGATCACGGCAAAATCATTGCGGAAGGCACAAAAGAGCAACTGACATCGATCATTACAGACACGAAAGAAATCTGGATTGGCTTTCGCGCGGATGGAGCGATCTCCATCGAATCGCTGCAAGGAATCGCTGGGGTCACTGCCGTGCGCCAGGAAGAAAACACGCTCAAGATCGTGTCGAAGTCGGAAGTCAACAATTTGAACCGGATTATCCAGCAGTTGATTAAAGACCAGGTAGAGATTCGCTCTGTCGAAGAGCAAGCCCCTAATCTGGAATCGGTGTTTCTGACATTGACAGGCAGAAACTTGCGGGACTAGAGAAAGGGAGATGCCAGATGGCTATTTGGAGAATTGCGTTAAAAGAGATTCTTTCCAGCGTGAGAAATCGGCAAACGTTTCTCTTCATGCTCGCCCTGCCGATCATCCTGATGCTGATTTTGGGTGCGGGCTTGTCCAATGCTTTTTCGTCAAAGCATTCGGTCGGGGAGGTTCGCCTGCTGTACCAAGCGACTTTTTCGGAAAACGACATGTCTGCGTACTGGGACAGCTTTACGAAAGCGATCGGAAAAGAAGGAGTGGAAGTCGTCCCGATCAGGCCGGGGATGGATTGGCGCCAGGAAGTCAGCTCCGGGCGCTATACGGCTTATGCGACGATTGACAAGGAGGGCATTGCGTTTTTCGGCAGCAGCAAAAACACAGTGGAAAGCGGCATTTTGCAAGGGATGCTGGTCGCCTTTGCCGATCGTTATGCACTCGGCACGGCCGCCTTTCAGGCGAGTCCGGGTGTCGGCACAAACATTTTGAAACATGCAGCGGAAAGCAAAGATTTTATTCAGGAAACAACGCTGGCAGCAGTCAGAAAACCAGGCTCCATCGATTACTACGCCGTGTCGATGACAACGATGATCGCCCTGTTCTCGATCATTTCCGCCAACTATTTGTTCGGTGCGGAACGGGCGCGGAAGACGGCAATCCGCCTGATGGCAGCGCCGATCAGCAAGGGAGAAATTCTGGTTGGCAAAATGATCGGCAATGTGTTCATCAATACGCTCTGTGTGCTGGTCGTCGTGCTGTTTAGCAAATTTGTCTATCATGCTTACTGGGGCAATCATTTTTGGCTGGTTCTGCTTGCTTTGTTGACAGAGGTACTCTTGGCGGTGAGCCTGGGACTTGGCATCGGGTTTCTGCTGACCAAACAGGAAGGCTCGTACATGGTAGTGATGATTTTCTTGCAGTGCGCTTCGTTTTTTGGCGGCGCGTATTTTCCGATTGAGAACACGGAGGGCATCTTGACGCTTCTGACCAACTTGTCTCCCTTGCGTTGGATCAATACGGCTTTGTTGGAGCTGATCTACATGGACAATATCGCCGCCGTCTGGAAAGTGATCGGACTGAATCTTGGAATCGCAGCTGTGTTTCTGGTCTTGACGGTCATCTCCATTCGCAGACGGGAGGCATTTTAACATGGATGAAATGGTGTGGCTCATTCGCAAAACGCTGAAAGATACGTTCCGCAAGAAAAAGAACTGGTTCTTGTACTTTGGTCTGCCGATTGTCGGGATTTTGATCTCGCTGTTTTTTTACAGCAATGCAAGTACAGGAACGATCCGGGCCGGGGTAGTCAATCAAGATGGCAGTCAGGTGGTTACGAGCGGAGTCATCCGTTACTTGGAGGGGCTTGGTCAAGTTCAGGTAACTCCATTGGATGAGGAGACGCTGCGTGCACGCATCGCTTCGGGCGATCTGGACTGCGGCATCATTTTCGAGCAAGGCTTTGCGGATCGTGTGAAGACAGGCGAGCCAGGGCACATCCGCATCATGTCCGTCAAAGGCGAGTCAGTCACGGCATACATCAAAGCGATGCTGCAAAGCTATATTGGCAACGTAGCTGCGATCGGCAAGGAGACAAAAGGCGATGAAGCGGCTTTTGCCCGCATTTACGACAGCTACAGCCAACATCCTTTCAAGCTTAAAGCGACGGCGCAGCCTGACACCTCGAATGAGAAAATGATGTCGTACCAAACGATTGGCTACTTGATCACGTTCATGATGTTTTCTGCGGCCAACTTGTCCGAGATCATCCTCAAGGAAAAAGAGAACCGGACGTTCTTGCGCCTGCTTTCCTCGCCGATGTCAGCGAGAGCGTACGTGCTGTCCAATGTCGTCGTCAGTTTGCTGCTGATCTTTTTGCAGATTGTTGTCACGCTGGTGGCGATGAAGCTGATTTTTCATATCGATGCGGGGATGCCGACCTTCCCGTTGATTGTTGTCCTGCTGCTGTTTGCTCTCACGGCAATCGGACTTGCGCTGACGATTGTCGCATTTGCCAAAAGCACATCGGCAGCAGGAGCCATGCGCAATATGATCATTACCCCGAGCTGCCTGCTCGCAGGTTGTTATTTCCCGGTGAACATCATGCCTGAGACCGTGCGCAAAATATCGAGCTTTTTGCCGCAGCATTGGCTTTTGGACAGCATCGATCAGCTACAGCAAGGCCAGAGCTTGGGAAGCTTGTATGTGAATTTGCTCATTCTCGGAGGATTTGCCCTCGTGTTTGCCCTGATCGCGGTTTATCGGTTCGGGAAAAACAATGACAGCAGGCAGTTTGTATAAAGCTGAGCGGTATGAAATGAAGCGAGGTCTTATCCCTTTACAGGATAAGACCTCGTTGCTGTTAGCTAGGATTGTGCCGCAATGGCACCTGACACGTCGTAATGCTCTAACGGTATGTCCACTTCCAGATCGAGAGCGAGCTTCGCCATCTGATAGCCGATATAAGGACCCATCGTCAGGCCGGATGCGCCGAGGCCGTTGGCAACAAAAATGCCTTCCCAGCCGGGCAGCGGGCCGATGACAGGCAGAAACCCTGGCGTGAACGGACGGAATCCCACTCTCGCTTCGACGAATGTACTGTTGGCAAGCTCGGGAGCGATGTCCAGTGCTTTGGCAAAAACTTCGTGCAAGCCGCCTGGCGTAAGGCGTGTATCGAAGCTTGGCACATCGTTCTCGTGTGTGGCGCCGATCACCATTTTATGTTCATCGAATGCCAGCAAATATTGGTCGTTTGGAGGAATGACAACAGGCCAGTTGTCTGTCTGCCTGTCTGCGTATTCCAGATGAACAATTTGCCCTTTTTGGAAGGTGACCTGGAAGTTTACGCCCAGCGGCTGCAAAATGTGATTGGCCCACGCTCCGGCGCAGATCACGACAGAGTCGGCTGTGATGCTCTCCGTTCCAGCCTTTACCCCTGTGATCCGGTTCCCGTCGTAAACGAGTTCAGCGCTTTCGTACAAAAGGGACGCTCCGTGTTTTTGCGCGGCGCGCAGCAAAGCATCCCGCAAGGCGCGGCCATCCACGCGAGCGGCTCCTGTGACATGGACAGAAGCATAGCTTTCGTCCAGGGGCGGGAACAGCGCTTTTGTGTCGTCAGCTGAAAGCGTGGAGACATCCCCCAGCTCCGGTGCATCATCTTTGCGCGTGAGTGCCCGTTTTTCCAAAGTCAGCAGCTTGTCTTTGTCTGTATGGATGCTGAGTGCTCCCACCCGGGCATACCCGGTGTTCGTTTCTCCGCTTTGTTCCAGCTCGGCAATCAGCGAGGGATAGAAACGCGCCCCCTCCTTGGCCAACCTGTACCAGGCTTGATTGCGTCTTTGCGACAGCCACGGGCAAATGATCCCGGCTGCGGCATCGGTTGCCTGTCCTTTATCTTTTCGATCGACAATCATTACTTCTGCGCCTCTTTTTGCCAACTGATACGCCGTCGAAGCGCCAACAATTCCGGCACCTACAACAATGATTTTTCGCATGGTTCGCATCCTTTTTCATGAAGGGTGTACAGTGCATTTCCTTCCTTACTATAAACTACGGGAGAAAGAAAAGGTATCACCGCTATCAGCTTGCGCATGGAAGAGAGGGGAGCGAGCGGCTTTTTTTGTCTCAACTTGCAAAGCTAAAATGAGGGAAATAATTCCGGATTCCGTGGAGTGAGGTGATGAGATGTCTGCAATCTTGCTTGCGCTTGGCTTGGGCTGGAGCGGTCTGCTGATTGGTTCTGCTTGCATAGCGCTCGGGATGCGGGCGGTTGGCATGCGTGACCAAAAAGATCGCGAGCGATTCAAGAGAGGCGCTTGGTTTATGAAAGCAGTGACAGGGCTGTGTTTTCCCCTTACGTACTGGAAATACGGCTGGACAGCGGAATTGCTGCTGGGCCTATCGCTTGTTTCTTTCCTCGTGCTCGTCACGGTGGCAGACTTGGCTGACCGCCGCATTCCCAATAGCGTGCTGCTTCCTTTTTGCCTGTCCGTTCTTTTGCTGCGCGGCTTGTTTCCTTATCAGGGCAGCGATTTTAGCGCTCAGCTGATCGGAGCGGCAGGCGTGTTTCTGCTGTTGTTGCTGATCGCAGTCGTGACGGATGGCGCAATCGGAGGAGGAGACGTCAAGCTGTACGGGGCGATCGGCCTGTTTCTTCCGCCGGATTTGCTTGTGTGGGCGATGATCTACTCGTCTGTTTCGGGGGGATTGTACGGTTTGGCGCTGCTCATAGCCGGGCGGGCGAGCTGTCAGTCAAAGCTGCCTTTTGCACCGTGGATCGCTTTTGGGACGCTTGTCGCCTATTTTTCGGGGGAGCGGTTTGCGTAGGCGGATAAAGGGATAAACATGTTGATGTCGAAAATATGCAACTATGATGAAACGACATAGCCGAACCATACCTCATTACGCAGCAGCGCCTCTCTGGAAGTATGCAATCATCCTGACTTTTTTTCTTGCGCTGCTTTTGGGACTGCGCTGGATGTGGTACTCGCTCAATGCAGACCCAAAGCATCCTGATGTAGAGCAAGGTGTCCTGGACATGCGTGGATGGGACTTTGAGCGTTCTCCTTCCATTTCGTTAAAAGGGCAGTGGGAGTTTTACCCGAATGCTTTTCTGAGCCAAAAAGATTTGAAGCAAGTGCCGGAAAGGGAGCGGCAATACGTTCAAGTACCCGGTGACTGGAGCAGCGCTTTTCCGAATGCTGCTGATTCGTACGGCTATGGAACGTATCGGCTGCGGATTTTGGTCGATCAGCAGTTGGAGCAACCGTATACGTTCTGGATTCAGGAAATCGAGGCAGCTTCCCGTATTGAGATTAACGGAGAGCATATCGGTGGACTTGGCGTGCCTGCAACAACAGCAGAGACGACCAAGCCGTGGAAGGCTTCCTACACAGCCACGTATACGGCAGGAGACGCCAAGGTCATTGAACTGCTGATCCAGAGCGCCAATTTTCAGCGGCCGCACAACGGAGGAATCATCAAAGACATTTACTTCGGCTCGCAGGCGGCGGTTGATACGGAACGGTGGTATTCGATTGGCCTGCAAATGGCGACCTTTTTGATTTTGCTGCTGCACGGGTTGTACGCGGGTATCCTGTTTGTCTTCAAGCCGCGCCAAAAGGAATTTTTATTCTTCTTACTATTGTTGTTTTGCGTCGCGATCAAGACAGTGATTGACTACGACAACCTGATGCTGCTCTGGTTCCCGATTCCGTACGCGTGGGCGCTCAAAATCGAACTGCTGTCTTACATCTGGCAGCCTTTGCTCATGATCTTGCTGGTGAGAAGACTGTCCAATGCGGGAGGAGAGACAACCTCCAGGCTGTTCCGGGTTTACCTGTTCTTGCTCAGCCTGTACTCGCTGTTCCTTTTGCTGGCATCGTCCGAGTGGGTGTACCTTTCTTCCAAGCTGCTTTCCTTGTATTATTTAGGGCCGTTGCTGCTTTTTGCTTTTATCATTGTCCGCATGCTGATGCGCAGTCAGCAGGATGCGATGTTTTTGCTCATCGCCGCTGTCAGTGTGTATTCCAACGTGATTTGGGGCGTGTTGCAGCAGTATCAGCTGATCGACATGAAAAACGTCTATTATCCTGTTGACCTGATCGCCGCTCTCGTCAGCTTCTCGGCGTACTGGTTCAGAGGGTATTTCCGCCATGCCGAAGAGCGGGCGATGCTGACCGAGCAATTGAAGAAAGCCGACAAGCAAAAAGACCAGTTTCTCGCGCATACATCTCACGAGCTGCGAACGCCTTTGCACGGCATCATGAATATTGCGGAGACGGTCGTCATGAGCGAAAGACACGTCATGGGCAGCCGCAGCACACAAGACATGGAGCTGCTCATCACGATCAGCCGCAGAATGTCCCACCTGCTGGACGATTTGCTGGATGTTGTCCGCTTGCAGGACAAGCATATTGTGCTGGACAAAAAGCCGCTGCGCATTCAGGCGGTCACTTCCGGTGTGATCAGCATGCTTGCCTATATGGCCGAGGGCAGGCCAATCCAGTTGCAGATGGAAGTTCCCGATTCGACGCCGCCGATTCTCGCAGATGAAAAGCGTCTCGTGCAAATCTTGTTCAACCTGATTCACAACGCCTTGAAGTTTACGGAACAAGGAGCGATCACCGTTTTTGCCGAGGCAGTAGGCAATCAGGTGGAAATTCGCGTGTCGGACACGGGAATCGGAATGGATGAGGAGACGCAGGCGCGAATATTCAAGCCGTATGAGCAAGGTGGCCAAAGAGTGAACAACGGCGGAGGAATTGGCCTGGGGCTTGCCATTTGCGCACAGCTAGTAGAATTGCACGACAGCAAGCTGCATGTGCATTCCGAGCCGGGCAAAGGCTCGCATTTCAGCTTTCTACTTCCGGTGGTGGCAGAGCCGGAAAGCATGGCAAGCGTGGAGAACAACCGGGAGCGGGAGCGTTCGGGCGAAAAGGCGTACCAGGTGCCTGTATTAACCAAGTCCGTGCGCAACGAGTTTCACCCTTCCTGGTCTTCCCTGCACACGGCGGCCTGTTCATTTGCCGAACGAGGTGCCAACATTTTGGCTGTGGATGACGATCCGGTCAATCTCAAAGTGCTGGAGCGAATTTTGTCGCCGTATCAGATTACGACGTGCACGTCAGCGAGAGACGCGCTTGATCTGCTTTTCGCAAAGCAGTGGGACTTGATCATTATGGATGTCATGATGCCGCATATGTCAGGCTATGAGCTGACACAGAAAATCCGGGAGCACTTCACGCTGTCTGAACTGCCGATCTTGCTTTTGACCGCGCGAAGCCAGCCGGAAGACATATACACCGGATATTTGGCCGGGGCCAACGATTATATTTGCAAACCTGTCGACGGCATGGAGCTGAAATACCGGGTCTGGTCGCTGACGACGCTGAAACAAACTGTCGATGAGCGCTTGCGCATGGAGGCAGCGTATTTGCAGGCGCAAATCCACCCTCATTTTTTGTTTAACACACTCAGCTCCATTTTGGCTTTGAGTGACATCGATACAGAAAAGATGCGCAATCTCGGAGACGCGTTTACTTCGTTTTTGCGGATCAGCTTCGACTTCTTGAACACAGGCGAACGGGTGCCGCTCTCCCACGAGCTGGAACTGGTCGAGTCGTACTTGTACATCGAAAAGGAGCGGTTCGGCGAGCGCTTGTCCATCGAGTGGGAGGTCGACTCTGGCTGCGAAACCGTGCTCATCCCGCCGCTCACCATCCAGCCGTTGGTCGAAAACGCCGTCAACCACGGCCTTTTGAGCCAGATCGAGGGCGGAACCTTGCGGATACGGATCGTGCGGCAGGAAGACGCTACCCGGTTTGAAGTGCAGGACGACGGTGTCGGAATGAACAAGGAAATCGTGGAGCGAATCCTGGACCTCGCCACGAAGGAAAAAGGCGGAATCGGCGTGTCCAATACGCACCGCAGACTGACGCAAATGTACGGCAAAGGCTTGTCCATCCAGAGCAAGCCGGGGGAAGGGACGACGGTGTCGTTTGTGATCCGCGATCAAGTCAAATAGGCATAAAAAGAAGGCATTCTGCATCGCTTTTCATCGCAAATTTCTTTCAATCAAAAGACCGTAAGTGCCCGCAGCCACTTTCATGAACAACGCCGGGACACTTCCATAGAAAAAGGCTGACAGTCCGCTGAACTGCCAGCCTTTTTCGTATGAATGTTTACTTACTTGCCATTCAAAATCCGCACTTGCCATTCAGCATCGTCATGTTTGACCATGCGCTTCGTTGAAGTAATGATCAGCTCTTTCGGAAGTGGTTCGCTGTCCTTCACCAGCATCGTTCCAGCAAAATGCGCCAGGCCGTTTACGAGTTCGGATTTGTCGGTGTAGAAGTCTGTGTCATGCTCTTTTCCGGTTTCATCTGTGATTGTCCAATACGCAGGAGCTGTTAAGAGCGGCGCGGTATTTTTGCCTAGCGTGATGTCATAGGCGATATGGTGCCCTTCTATTTTCGTTGTAGTGCCATCCGGGTTTACCTTGTATGCGCCATCGTCGTATCCTTCCACATCAACGGCTCGATCAGGGTCCTTCACAAATTTTTTGAAGGTGAAGCGGTCTTCGTGATCCGCGGCGAGCACAGGCTGTTGTTCGAGTTGTCCCAGGTCGATTTTGACGCGAAAATCAGTCGGTTCCTCCGTGTAGACGGAGCCTAGCTTGAAAGACAGCTTCGTTTTGGGATCGATTGGCTGGAAGTAGTGGAAGTTTCGGTAACCCCCCTCAATCGACTGGAACGGGACGTCTGACATGGAACGAATGTCGTTTTGTGACTGGTTCACTCTCGCGGTAAACATCTGGGGATCGCGAGCGGCAATAACAGTGCCGCGATCATCCACAAGCTCGTAGCTGTAGCTGGCCGATTTGTCGGTGTTTGCGCTCCGGTCAATGACCAGCTCGATCCCTGTTGGGGCAAACGTCATCTCTTGCAACGTAAAAGTAATTCCTTGCGGCGTCGTGTAGCTTTTGTGAATCGCCTGTGAGCGCGTCGCCGCTTTTGCCTTTTGCATATTCACGGGAATGGACAGCTTCCAGTTTCCTTTTGTCACGTCCATTTGCTGGATGGAGAACTCGACAACAAGTTCGTCAGGAATCTTGCTTGCATCCGGGAAATACGTTTTCAGCTCGCGCTCCAGGAAAAGTTGTCCAGCCATGTTTCGCTGGCTTTTCCACTCGTCGTTCGGGTTTTCCCAGCGTCCTGCCTCAGCGAGATCAGCAGGCTGCAAAATGTTTCCTTGTTTGTCTTTCAACGTCACGACGGGTTTTTTTGCTCCTTGCTGATACATATCCTGCCAGAATACTTCCAGCGGTTTTCCCGCTTGATCGGTGATGGAGGCTGCCAGTTGAATGCGAAGCGGGTCTGCGATTACCTCTTGAACGGCAAAAGTGATTCCTTGATCAGTCACTTGTGCCTGCGGGAATTGCGTGAATCCGTTTTGGACTGCCTGGCGTATTCCGTCGTCGCCAAATTGACCCAGGATGGTTTTGGAGACAGCAAGCGCGGGAGCTTGATTGTTTAGCGGCTTGCTTGCAAAGGCAGCATTGACATAGCTGGAAAAAGTAGGAGAAACGAGCATTCCTCCTGAAACGACAAGCGCTAATGCCGCAGCGGCAATGGATACATTTTTCATGATAGTCATACTCCTTTTTTTCTGGCGAGCGGGTGTAGCTGCACGGGCATCGGCAGTGCGGCTTAAAATGCTCACAGGATGCGGCGAGAGTGACTGGATGACTTTTTGCTCCAGGTCCGCACTGATTGTTTCAGCCCATGGTTCATTCGCTTGGGCGAGACAGTCGATGTACGCTTCAAGCTGTTGCTGGCAGCGGGGGCAATGATCGAGATGCTGCTCCCACTTTTGTCTGTCTGTTTGCGCTAAACGGTCGTCCAGATAAGCTTCCAGTTCTTGCGGCGAAAGGCAATTCACAGCGGGGCACCCCCTTTTTTCTCCTGCTTTTCAAGCTGTTCCCGCAGCTTTTTGCGGGCGTAGGACAAGCGCATTCGTACGGCATCTGGCGATAACGACAGCTTGCTGCCGATTTCCTTGTAGCTGAGGTGCTGGAGATAGTGCAAATCAAGGATCGTCCTGTACGACTGATCCAGTCTCTTCAGTTGCTGCCATAAAGTGTGGCGTTCTTCTTTTGCCAAATACTCTTCCAGCGGGACAGGGCATTCGTCCTGTAGCTCCATGTTCATTTCCGTTACGGCAGGCGTGCGCTTTCGTTTGCGCAACTCGTCAATTCCCCGGTTGATGGCAATCCGGTACAACCAGGCCGGGAACGAGTGGCCCGGGCGATAGTCGGGCAAGCTGTAGTACGCCTTGATAAATACTTCCTGGACAATATCTTCAACTTCAAGGGAAGGGCTCAAGTTTCGCCGGAGTATCGATGCGATTTTTCCTTTGTATTTGTTGACGATCAGAGCATAAGCTTCTTTATTGCCTGCAAGAACCTCCGCAATGACCTCCCGATCGTCCTGCATGATGCAATCCTCCTTGCAAAAAGGTGCTGCGCAGCACTTGGCAAAACGTTCATGACCGTTTTGCTTGCTTACATTACTATAGACGATCAGCAGCAGTGCCCCCTCTCAAACTTTTTTTGAAAAAGAAAAAAGAGGATGCCTTTTCCGTGAAAAAGACATCCCCGATTTGCAGGCATGATGCGTTATTTACTTCCCTGGCCGCTCGACCGGAGTTTTGTTGATGATGTAATAGCTGACAATCAAAATCAGAATCACGCCGGAGTAAATCAGTGTGTTGAGCGGATTGTGGTGATCGACGATGATCAGGCGAACCATCGCCGTGATGCCGATGTACAAAAAGTAGCGCAGGGGAAAATGATAGTTTTCGCGAAAATACTTCACGATCATGGCGATAAATTCGAAGTAGAGAAAAAAGGCGATGATGGCTTCCAGAAATTCATTCAAGGTCGAATCGGCAGAAAGCATCATTTTGCCAAAGTGGATCAATTCCTTGACGAGCAGGACGCAGAGGATGACGGCCAAAACAATCAGAGAGATGTTCAAAATCAACTGAAGCAAAGACGGAATCGAGAATTGCTTGAGTACCGATTTGACATAGTTCATGACAGCAGCCTCCTGTTGCAAAAGGTTCGTCCGAGCCAGGTTCTTTAAATGTGTTATACTAATATTAGCTAATTTCGGAATTTAATCAATCTATTTAACGAAAGTGACATACTATTTACAGAAAGTTTGAATACCCGGCTGTTCTCTTCATTTTGCTGGAGCATCCAGGTGTGGAGCGGTATGATGGATGATAAGCACTATGTGAGAAGGAGCGATCTGTCTTGAAGCACAATCATTCCATAGCCGTTATCTCTGACATACATAGCAACGTTTATGCGCTCGAAGCTGTACTCCAGGACATCGATTCACGGGGGATTCAAGCTATCGTGAATCTGGGGGACACGCTGTTCGGCCCGATTGCTCCGGTCGAAACGGCACAGCTTTTGATGAACCGCCCTTCAATCGTTTCCATCATGGGCAATTGCGATCGGTATTTGTTGCAGGATCATTTCGAATCTCCCACCTATGAGTATGTGAAGCCGCTGCTTGGTCAGGAGGTGCTGGATTGGCTGCGGACCTTCCAAAAGTCATATGTGTACGAGGATGCACTGTTTTGCCACGGAACGCCTTTTGCCGACGATGCCTACTTGATGGAAAGGGTGGCGCCGTACGGGACTGACGACAAAAGCGTGACTGAGTTAATGATTGAGCTTGCTGCTGTGCCGCAAAAGATCATCGTTTGCGGGCATACGCATGTGCAGCGGTCCATGTGGCTGCCGGATGGAAAGTGGATCGTCAATCCGGGAAGCGTGGGGCTGCCAGCTTATTTTGAGGAGACGCCCTATCCCCACTCGATGGAATCGATGACGCCGCATGCCAAATACGCCGTTTTGCAGCAGCAGGATGAGGGGTGGAAGTTGGAGCAGGTGTTGCTTCCGTACGACTGTGAACAGGCGGCCCAAAAAGCGGAAGCGGCGGGCCGGATGGATTACGCTCATGCCATTCGTACCGGGCGAGCCGAGTTGTAAGGGAGCAAGCGGTGCGACGAGAGGTTGTTGCTTGTGGTTGAGGAGCGCGATGCAGCAAGCGGAGGGCTGGATGGATTACGCCCATGCCATTCGTACCGGGCGAGCCGAGTTGTAAGGGAGCAAGCGGTGCGACGAGGGGTTGGCTGCTTGTGGTTGAGGAGCGCGATGCAGCAAGCGGAGGGCTGGATGGATTACGCCCATGCCATTCGTACCGGGCGAGCCGAGTTGTAAGGGAGCAAGCGGTGCGACGAGGGGTTGGCTGCTTGTGGTTGAGGAGCGCGATGCAACGCAAAAAGACGCCAGCACGATACTGGCGTCTTTTTGGCGTCTCCGTTTCCGAAAAACGCGGCGAATGATCCATGTTTATGATCAATGATCAAGCTTTTCCAGGCTGAACGCCGTCCCACTCACTGCTGTTGTCAGCTGCGCGTTTTTCCGGTTGCTTCTGGCTTTGGCCGCGCAGCGGGATTTCTTTCAGGAACAGAGCGATCACGACAGCGAAGCCAGCCACGATTGCTCCTGTCAAAAAGGTCGTGGTAATGCCGTAGCTCATGGCATCGCGGATCATATCCAGCACGTGAACAAAGGCGGCTTGCGATTCCGGCGACAAGCTGTGCAGAGCTGCTTCGATCTTCGGCTGATCGAGCAGATTTTGCGGATTGCTAAACAGCGCCAGCTTCTCGGCCAAGGCCGGATCGTTCGGCATCGCGCCTGTTTGCCCCATTCCAGCGGAGAGCTGGGTCATTTTCGTGGTCATGCTGGCGCTCATGACGCTGCCCATGACTGCAATCCCGATCGTACCGCCGAGGTTGCGGAACAGTTGGGAAGTGGCGGTCGCGACCCCAAGCTCTTTCGGAGCGACGGCATTTTGCACCGTCAGGGAGAATACTGGCATGGCGATCCCCATGCCCAGTCCGAGAATGATCATGTACAGGACGAGCAAATAAATCGGGGTGCTTGGCACCATGAAGTACATCAGCACCATCCCGGCTGTCATGACGAGCAGTCCGCTGATCGCCATTTTTTTGTACTTGCCTGTCTTCGTCATCAATTGACCGGCGAGTGCCGAGGTCACGAGCATGGCAATCGACATCGGCATGGCGACGTAGCCGGCCATGGTTGGCGAGATGCCTTTTACCCCTTGGACGAAGAACGGCACGTAAATGATCGCACCCATCATCCCGGCGTTCAGGAAGAAGCCGACCAGGTTGGAAACGGTAAACACGCTGTTTTTAAACAAGCCAAGCGGCAGGACGGGCGTTTTTACTTTTGTCTCTGTCCACAGGAAGATGCCCAAAGAGACGACGGTGACAGCGAGCAGACTGATGATTTGCCAGGAGCCCCAGGCGTATTTGTTCGGGCCGTCTCCTGCCCAGGAAAAAGCAAGCAGCATCGGCACGATGGTCGTCGTCAAAAACAGGGAGCCGAAGTAGTCCACCGATTCACCCTGACGTTTTTCCACGCGCGGGAAGTGAAGCAGGATCAAAGTAAAAGCGATCACGCCAATCGGCAAGAAAATCCAGAACACCCAATGCCAGTCCAGATGATCGACGATATACCCGCCCAAGAGCGGGCCAGCCACACTGGAGACGCCGAACACAGCGCTCATGACCCCTGTCCATTTGGCTCTTTCCCGTGGTTCGTACAAATCGCCCATGGCGGTAAAAGCGGTCGACATAATAATCCCGGCACCAGCGCCTTGAATCGCCCGATAGGTGATCAATTGAAAAATCGTTCCCGAGAAGCCAGACAGCAAGGCCCCGATGCTAAACAGTCCAATCCCGGCCAATAAAAACGGCTTTCGTCCATAAATGTCCGACAGCTTTCCGACCAGTACGGAGGCGACTGTTGACGTCAGCAAGTAAATCGTGATCGCCCACGAGTAGTAATCCATCCCGCCCAGCTTGGCGATGATGCGCGGCATGGCGACACCGATAATCGTTTGGTTGATAGCTGAAAAAAACATGGCGGTAATGATCGCAATCATGATCGTAATTTTCTTCTTGTCCGTTAACTCACTCATGCTTGATTCTCCTCTCTTGCGCTTTCGATGTTATGCAAAACTTGGCGGTAGATACGGTTCAGATGCGCCAGATCTTCGTCTGACAATCCAGCAAACAAATCTGCCACTGTCCGCTTCAGCTCGATTTTGTACTGCTGCAAAACCTCGCTGCCTCGCTCGGTTATTTCCAGATAGACCACCCGACGGTCATGGCTGACACGACTTCGGCTGGCATAGCCACAGGCGATCAATTTATCGGAAAGACTGGTGACGGCTCCGGGAGTAATGCGCAGCTGCTCTGCCAGAGTGGAAGCTTTTTGCGGGCCGTTTTTGTCGAGCATGCGCAAAATCATGGCTTGGGAAGCGGATACGAGCGGGTCCAGGCGCTTGTGCCAATTGGCGGATACACTTCGCTGCACCTGGATGTAGAGCTGTTCGAAATCGGTAAGGGAAGACTGACTGGACATGTTTATCGCTCCTGCTTTCCATGGTTAATAGTATCGTTAGTTAATAATTAATCACATGAAACATTAATTAGTGTAAATGTTCCTTCGTGCGATGTCAAAGCAACCTTTTTCCAATTGGCGAGCGATTTCGATGAAAGTCGAGCAATTTCGGCAAAAATCGGGGAAAAATACGAGTTTTCACAAGGGATTTCATGGAATTTTCTGAGTTGCGATGCTACAATCAGGTTTGTCGTGTTTTTTACCAAAGATAAAGAGATAGGTGGGGATTGTGTTGTTTGCAAAAAAATGGACCAGCGCATTGCTGGCAACGGCATTGATGTTGCCACTGCCTGCTTTTGCTGCCCAAGGGACAAGCCAGGGAGCCGGACAAGCGGGTGCTCCTGTGCAAAAAGCGGCGGTACAGCCAGCGGATGTCGTCCTGTCGGGCGGTGCCGTATATACGGTAGACAGAAACAGAAACTGGGCAGAGGCTGTCGCCATTCGTGGAAACGAGATCGTCTATGTCGGCACGAACGAAGGCGCCAAGGCGTACATCGGAAAAACGACGAAAGTGACCGATTTGAAAGGGCAAATGGTGCTGCCAGGCTTCATCGATAGCCATACCCATGCGAGCAAGACAACAGGACTGATCTATTCCATCGACCTGTTTGACGCAGGCACGATGGAGGAATACACCCAAGTGATTTCCGAGTTTGCCAAAGCGCATCCGAAAGAAGTCGCTTTCCAGGGCCGTGGCTGGAGCAATCCGGTAGCACCTGGCATCGGGCCGCGCAAAGAAGTGCTGGATGCGATCGTCCCTGCGATTCCGATTGCCTTGACTTCCGATGACGGACACTCGTTGTGGGTCAATACGGCTGCGCTGAAGCTTGCTGGCATTACAAAAGAAACGAAAAATCCGGAAGGCGGCATCATCGAGCGCGACCCGAAAACGGGCGAGCCATCCGGGACACTGCGCGAAAAAGCAATGGATTTGGTCCTGTCCAAAATCGGCGGCTACACCGTGCAGCAGTACAAAGCAGGGATCGAGGAATATCAGCACAAAGCGGTTGAACGCGGAGTTACAACGGTTCGCGACCCGGACATGCTGCGCTATCCAAACGTGCTGGAAGCATACGAGGAACTGTCCCGCGAAAACAAGCTGACCATCCGTTTCCGCAATGCGATCACGGCTAACCCGGACAAAGGGCCGGAGCAGATTGCCGAGTTTGTCAAAATCCGTGAACGCAATCAAAACTCGTTGTTCCAGGTGAACGCGGTCAAAATCTTTATGGACGGCGTTGTCGAAGGTGCTACGGCCTATCTGGAAAAGCCGTATGAGCATAAACATACAAACGGCGAACTGATCTGGAAGCCGGACGTCTACAACAAAACGGCAGCGGCTGTCGACAAGGCAGGCTTCCAATTGCATGTGCACTCGATTGGTGATGCTTCCACACGGGTCGCGCTCGATGGCATGGAATATGCCGAAAAACAAAACGGCAAGCACGATGCTCGCCACTCTCTCGTTCATTTGCAGCTCGTCAACAGCGATGATATCGCCCGCTTTAAAAAGCTCGGTGCTGTCGGCATCGTTCAACCGTTCTGGTTCATGCAAGAGGAAGGCTACTACGATGAGATCGAAGTGCCATACCTCGGTCATGAGCGCGCAGAGCAAGAATACCCGATGAAAAGCTTCCTGAATCAAGGCGTGCATATCGCTTCTTCTTCCGACTATATCGTGACGCCGGAGTTCAACCCGCTTCACGGCATCCAGCAAGGCATCACCCGGATCGAAGACGGCGTGACAGACCCGGCGAAAATCGCCAACCCGAATGAACGCGCCACTTTGCCTGACATGATCGCCAGCTTTACGATTGACGGGGCTTACGCCAACCACGTAGACGACATTACAGGCTCGCTCGAAGTGGGCAAAAAAGCCGACCTCATCGTTCTGGACAAAAACTTGTTCGAAATTCCGGCCACTGAAATCAAGAATGCGAAGGTCATTTTGACGTTAGTAGAAGGAAAAGAAGTGTACAGCCAAAAGGCAGGGAAATAATAAGGAAAAGAAATGGCCGTCCATGAAGCGACGGTCATTTTTCTTTTAGTCAGTTGACGCCCGATGCAAGTAGCATGTCCGTCCCGACTCTCGCGGCCAAAAGGATTCTTGCTGGCGGTCAGGGAACATAAAAGAGGAGATTTTTCCATTTGACTAGATGCGGGAGGTGTTTGATGTGGCTGCACGCGAAGGAATACAAACAATCAAACTGGAGATGGATGCAGGAGGAAGCCCATTCGTCGTCCACACGGCTGTGTTGTGGGATGAGCAAGAAGTGGTGCTCATAGATACAGGGCTTGCAGGTCAGCTGCCGCTCATTCGGGACACGCTCGCCAAGGCAGATATCCCTCTGGAAAAGCTGACGAAGATCATCATTACCCACCAGGATCGCGACCATATCGGCAGTCTGTCCGAGCTTGTCTCATACGGCGAGGGAAGAATCCAGGTGCTTGCCCATGAAGTGGCGATTCCTTATCTGGCAGGGGAAACTGCTCTGTTGAAAAGCGGTGCTTTTGCTACTCCGGTAAAAGTGGATCAAGCTCTTCATGATGGAGATATTCTTCCGTATGCAGGCGGGATTCAAGTGATTTACACACCTGGCCACTCCCCGGACCACATTTCTTTGTACCACATCCCGAGCAAAACGCTGATTTCAGGCGATGCTTTGACAGCAGAGGATGGCGTCCTCCTGTCATTCAATCCGGATTTTACCCCGGACCGGGCAGCCGCGGTGCAATCAATCGCGAAGCTTGCCAAGCTGGATATCGGGAGCGTAATTGCCTATCATGGCGGCGTCTGTACGAAAGATATAAAAGGAAGGCTTGCCGAGCTGGCCGAAACGACTTCGGCATGAATGGAACTGGCAGGCCCCGTCCCTGCTTGTGACGGCTGGTTTTTGAAGGAGTTGTTTGTCGGTTCTGATTCTGATTCTATTGGAAAGCTGCTGAGCAAAGCTTAACAAACAACGCATGGGGCGAACCTGTGCGTTGTTGTTTTGTGTTGGGCGTACGCAACGATTGACAGTCAAAGTTACACTTGCTATGATTTTTGGTGATAATGAGAATCAATACCAGAATATCGAGCTTATTCTTACATAATGGAGGTTTCATCGTGAGAAAAAACAACATGGTCATTGCCGTCCTCTCCATGGTTTTCATGCTCTCGCTGCTGCTGACAGCATGCGGAGGAACTGGCAGCTCGAACAACAGCGGGGCTGCCAATCAACCCGCAGGAGAGCAAGCTGCGGACAAAGCGGCAGAGAAAAAAACGCGCAGCTTTGGTACATCCAAAGGAGCTATCCAGATTCCTGAAAAGCCGCAACGAATCGTAACGGACTACTATGCAGGCGAACTGCTGGCAGTAGGCGGAAACGTCATCGGAGCGGAAACGATGGCGTTCAAGAACCCGTTCATCATCGAGCAGTTGAAAAGTGCCCAGGATGTAGGCGAGCGGGTCAACCCGGAAAAAGCTTTGGAACTGCAACCTGACCTGATCGTCGTCATGTATGACGACAACTACGAAGCCCTGTCCAAAATCGCGCCGACCGTTTTTCTCCCTTACGGCACGACGACGAACATTTACGACACAGTGAAGCTGTTTGGCGACCTCGTGGGTGAAAAGGAAAAGGCAGAGGCGTTCATTGCCGACTTTGACAAAAAGGCTGCCGAAGGCCGTGAGAAGATCAAGGGCATCGTGGATGAGAACGCCACTGTCGGTCTGTACGAGCTGACCAACAAAGGCGACTTGTGGGTATTTGGCGACAACGCCGGACGTGGCGGACAAGCGGTCTATAACGCATTGAAGCTGAAAATGCCGCACCCGGACACCACTAAAAACCAGACTCTCCAGTTGTCCATGGAGACACTGCCAGAGTACGCGGCTGATTACATGTTCCTGACTTTCTACGACCCGGAGAAAAATAGCGAGGCGCTGAAAAACTTGCAAAACTCGGCTGTCTGGAAAGCCGTTCCGGCAGCGAAAAACAACCGGATTTTCTACAACGATTTCGATACTTTCTATCGCTACGACCCAATCGCGATCAAGGCGCAAATCGACCTGTTCGTCGACATGATCGTGAAAAGGGAGCAGGAGAACAAAAGCAAGAAATAAGAGCCAAAAAAGCCATTCCACTACGGATGGCTTTTTGTGCTTTCAAGCGTCCAGTGCAGCCGCTCGACAGGCACTCCAAAAGCGGTGGCGTTTTTCCCGCGCCATCTCCCGCGGCATTTTTGTCTGTGCAATCTTTCAGTTGCCTCCCCCCACCTTACAAAAACGAAAGCAAACTGTAAGGTAGTTCAATAGCTCTCAAACTGGAAACTGGTTACAGTTAATAGGGAAGAGCAACACGGAAGACCGCTTGGCGCGGAAAAACGAATGGAGGAACAACGCGTGAGTACAGCTGTATTGGAAGTCAAAGACGTTGAAAAAGTATACGGATCAAAAGGCGAGAGTCAATCGCATGCGCTAAAAGGAGTATCGCTGACGATAGAAAAGGGAGAATTTGTAGGAATCATGGGGCCGTCCGGATCGGGAAAAACGACGCTCTTGAACGTGATCTCCACGCTTGATCGGCCATCGTCAGGTTTTATCCAGATCGCCGGAACCAACATTACACAAATGAAACAAAACCAGCTTGCCGATTTTCGCTCGCAGAAGCTCGGGTTCATTTTTCAGGATTTTAACCTGCTGGAAAATTTGAGTGTATACGAAAATATTGCGTTGCCGCTATCGCTGCAAGGAGTGGCATCCAAAGAAATCCGCGCAAAAGTAGACAAAGTGGCTCAAACGTTGGGCATCAGCGAAATTTTGCAAAAGTACCCAGTACAAATCTCTGGAGGCCAAAAACAGCGTGCTGCCGCTGCTCGCGCGCTCGTGCATGAGCCTGCGATTTTGCTTGCCGACGAGCCGACAGGTGCCCTTGACTCCAAAAACGCCAAAAGCCTGCTGGAGACGATGACCGATCTGAATGAAAAACACCAAGTCTCGATCATGATGGTCACACACGATGCTTTCAGTGCCAGCTACTGCAAACGCATCCTCTTCATCCAGGATGGCAGCTTGTACACCGAGATTCATCGCACAGGGGACCGTCAGCAATTTTTCAAACAAATTTTGGATGTACTGGCCGAGCTGGGTGCATCTCATGATGTGCGCTAGGAGGGAACATCCATGTTGTTGAAGTTATCGTTATCCAGTATGCGGAAAATGATGAAAGACTACCTGGTGCTCCTGGTAGGTCTGGTCGTTTCCATCTCGATTTTTTACATGTTTCAGACGCTAGCCATGAACTCCGATTATGTGAAAGCGAACTCGATGATCCGCTCTATCGGCATCGTTTTCAATGTAGGGGCCTTTCTGTTGGCGTTCATTACGATCTTCTACATCTTTTACGCGAACTCGTTTTTGCTTGCGCTAAGGCGTAAAGAACTCGGGATGTACATGGTGCTCGGGGCGAAAAAAGCCAAGATCAGCCAGATGTTGTTTGGGGAAACATTGCTGATGGGCATAGTCTCCCTGCTGATCGGTAGCCTCGTCGGCATCGCGCTGTCCAGCGGAATCGGGCAATTGCTGATGAGCTTGCTCGATATTTCCACAGAAGGGTACTTTCCATTTTACGTACCGTCTTTGCTGATGACATGGGGCTTTTTCCTCGTGCTGTTTCTGCTCACCTCGACGATCAACGCCATTCGGCTGGCGCGGGCGACCGAGCTGGACTTGATTCGCGCCGATCAGCAAAACGACCAGGTCAAGGCAAAAGGCATCGGGACGATTGTAGTTGCGATCCTCGGCATTTTGCTGGTCACTTTCGGCTACTATTTGCTGACGCATCTCAGAGATTATGTCGCTCCAGGCTTCATTGTCGGGGCGGTCGTGACGACGATTGGAACTTATCTCGTCTTCATCTCGTTGCTTCCGGTATTCGTGCAAATTTTGAAAAACAACAAAAAGCTGAACGATCGTCAGCTGAATGCTTTCACGTTTGCCCAACTGCGTTTTCGCGTGAACAATTTGACGAAAATTTTGGGTACGGTCGCCATGCTGATCGCACTCGGGGTCGGAGCGATGGCGGGCGGTATGGCTTTCCAGCAAAACGTAGAGCTGGTTGCCAGCATCGGACGCGGCTACGACGTTACACTGCAAGACCCGGGCCATGAAGATTTTCAGGCGCTTGCTACCATGCAAGTCCTGGAGCAAAACGAGTACCGCTACAAAAAAGACGGAAAAACCATCTATTACCTCAAGGATGATTTGCTGGCGCACCCTCCGCTGATTTCTGCCAACACGATGGAGAGCTACTCGCCGGAAAATAGCTTGAAACGGGCAAGTCAGCCTTTGACGGAAAAAGCATATATCATGTACCGCGATGAGGACGACAAGCAACAGCCTAAAGAGCTTCCAGAAGAGTGGAGCCAGGCAATCTCGCGAGAATTTATGAGCAGCTACAAAATGGAAAGGTCGCACGCTGTGCAAGTTGTAGACCCTTCGATTTATAACCAAGTCAAGGGCAGCGAGCACAAAGTTGTTTTGGTGAAGCTGGACGAATTTGTCAAGTACAAAGAACAACTGAAGGCCATGGATGCCCGGCAAAAGGAACTGCTCAAGCCTGAGTATATGGACAAGGATGCAGACAACGACGAGGAATTTTCGCTTGAGACTAAATACAGCGTCTATGAGCAAGCGTATGCATTCACAAGCGGAACGCTGTTCATGGGCTTCTTCCTCGGCGTAGCCTTCTTGGCGATGATGGCAAGCTGCCTGATGTTCAAGATTTTGTCCGGGGCGACTCGTGACAAAGACCGCTACAGCATGCTGCGGAAGATCGGCGTTCGCAAGGAAATGCTCGTCGGCTCCATTTACAAAGAGCTGTTCATCGTGTTCATCTTCCCGGCTGTCATCGGTTTGTTGCATGTGCTGATCGGGATGGAGATGTTTTCGATCATTTTGCTTGAGCCGTATAAAAACATCTGGATTCCGACATCTATCTTCGTTGTGATCTACGCGTTGTACTATTTGATTACGGTTCGCCTTTACCGGGGAATTGTGTTGCCGAAAGAAGCGTAAAATCCGGAAAAATCCTCCCTCCTTGCTTGGAGACAGTAACAATGGACGTTACTTTTATTGCCTAGATACTTTCGTGATACACCAAAGAAGGTACTGCTCCCCATCTCATTTTGGGTGTCAGTACCTTCTTTGGTTAAATGACTTTTTTAGTGGTCTCAAGTTTAACGAAGCGCTTTATCATAGTCTACCTCTCCCTGACAAGGTAGGATTATTAAAACGCGTATGTAAACAACGTACCTGAGACATTTCCCACAACCCTCAATCGATAAGTATGACCTTGCCCAGCGTCATAATAGGTTTTAGTTGAAGTACCTGATTTGAACGTATTTGTTTCAACTTCGGCCCAACCATCTGCCCACGCCTGTTCTTCTTCAAGAACAATGTCATAGCTAGAGCCTAGACCTCTGGTTTTTGCGGTAGATGCGATCTTAAGTCCATACTTACCTGTGGGAATACTGAAACTTTTTTTAATTTGATAGTGCGTGGTCACATCGAAATCAGCACTAAATAATAGTTTTTCCTCCATCAGTGGGGTAATCGTTGACTCATGGACTTTAGCATTTCCTGACTCGGGTGTTTTGATAACATCCCCAGGCTTGGCTAAAGCCATAGGAGTTGCAAGTGTAAGTATAGCTAAAGATGTTAAAAGTAAAGTTTTTAGTTTAGGACTAAACTGCATAATATCAAAAACATCGTAATTTTATGAACTCATGCTACAATCTATTTACAACACATTTAAGGGTAAAAATGGAAGGTGGTTTTTGTGTTGAAACAAAAAATTCTTAAATATGTAACACTCATTGTTGCAATCATTTTCGCAGCATTTATTTATTTTCAATACTTTGGATGGCATGCTACAGCAGAAGGAACACTTGATAAGTACCTGGAAATGGTTCGAACAGGACAAGCAGAAAGTGCGTATGATTTAATTGATCAAAGCAATCCTGGACAATATCCTGACAGGGAGAAGTTTATCGATTCAGTAAAAAGCGGGGGCTTAATTGACTATCACATAAAGGAAGTAAATTATAAAAATAAGGATCTAGCAGAAATTCAATTCGTTATGAACTATAAAAATGTTGAGCAAAAGAAAACCATGAAAGTCAAAAAAATTAATGGCGAATGGAAGGTACTTATTAGAAAAGTTGTCGAAGAATAAAAGGTCTTACAAAGTAATCAGGATCAACTTACCTTCATGCAGGCATTAAAAAAGTGTCTTCAATTCTAAGAAAAAGGGCATTTGTCTCTTGACTGAGCAGGTGTCTTTTTTTCATGTAGTAAATGACTCAGGCTATTGATTTATTTGCATATTCTAATATTGACAAGGAAAATGATAATCATTATCATGCATAGTGGAAGACATGACCATCACCAGTAATCATCTTTAGAATGCTTGCAAAGAAAAAGGGGGAGTCATTACATGCGTTTCATGAAATTGCCGATCCTGCTCGTCTTTTTGTCGGCTATGCTTTTGCTGGCAGCGTGCGGGAACGGAGGAGCCGCTAACCAAAATACGCAATCCGGTTCCGGACAGGCACAGCCAAACGCGGCAACGCCGCAGCCGGAAGCAGACAAATCTGCCGAGCAAGTACGTACGGTAAAGCACTTGATGGGAGAAACAACAATCAAAGGTGTTCCTAAACGCGTTGTCGCACTGGAATGGAGCAGCGCTGAGCACGTGCTGGCTCTCGGCGTACAACCTGTAGGGATTGCAGATATTCCGAATATGAAAAAATGGGTGAAACTCCCTGTGGAAATTGCCCCAGAGGTAGTAGATGTCGGCAGCCGCGTCGCACCAAACCTGGAATCGATCATGCTGGCGAAGCCTGACCTGATCATCGGGATGAAACGAAATGTGGAAGCCAACTACGACGAATTGAGCAAAATCGCTCCGACGATCGCGTTTGATTCCAATCCGGCTGAAGGCCAGGGCGATCAGTATACCCGCATGATCGACACTTTCAAAGAAATCGCGGATATTTTGGGCAAAAACGCCGAAGCAGAAAAAGTATTGCAAGACCTCGACAAGACGTATGCCGAAGCAAAAGAGCGCATCGTCAAAGCAGGCATGGACAAAACGCCAATCGTACTGGCGATGGGCTACAGCAACCAGAATGCCGTAGAATTTCGTCTGTCCACAGACAACTCCACAGCGATTCAAATCTTGAACCGCGTCGGTCTGACTAACGCTTACAAGGCTAAGAAATTCGAAATGAACGGAATGACCACGACGGATGTCGAGGCTCTGCCTGCGCTCCAGGATGCGAACTTCCTGCACATCATTCAAGATGATGATAACGTCATCGAGAACCAGCTGAAAAACAATCCGGTCTGGAACGGTCTCAAATTTGTAAAAGAAAACCGCATTTACGCATTGGGCGGAGACATGTGGCCATACGGCGGTCCGTTGTCCGCACAGATCATGGCGAAAAAAGCTGCTGATTTGCTGGCGAAATGAGTCTCGCCAAGCGTGAAAGCTATGCCCAAAGCGGCGTCCATCAAGCCCCTTCTTCTTCAAGAGGAGGCTTGAGGCCGTTATGGATGCTGCTTGGCGGCCTCGTTCTGTTGGTGCTGCTCACGTTTGTCAGCCTGACGCAAGGCTTGGCGGATATTTCGGTGCGCACCGTCATTGAGGCGATCACTGCTCCCAAGGATATTGCGGACCATCAGATGATTCAGGGCGTACGACTGCCCAGAACGGTGATGGGGCTTTTGTCAGGCGCAGCTTTGGCGGTCGCCGGAGCGATGATGCAAACCGTGACGCGAAACCCGCTTGCTTCGGAAACGACTTTGGGCGTCAATGCGGGTGCCTACATGTTTGTCGTTTGCGGACTGGTTTTCTGGCCCGCGATTTTGCACCAGTATCCGTTGCCTTTTGCCATGGCAGGGGGAATACTGGCTGCCGCCGCTGTGTACTACATGGCGGGCGGGCGAAAAGGAACACCGATACGCGTGGCGTTATCCGGGATGATCGTGACTCTCGTGTTTTCATCGTTGACCAGCGCCATCATTTTATTTAATGAAGAAACGACACAAGGCATCTTCATCTGGGGATCAGGCTCTTTGAAGCAAAACGACTGGTCAGGGGTACAGTTCAGCTGGCCGCTGATTATGCTTGGAATTATGTTAAGCTGTCTGATGGCAAGACAACTCGACGTCCTCAGCTTCAACGAAGAAACGGCTCAATCGCTTGGGCAAAAAGTAGGCAAAACGCGTCTTTTTGCCATGCTCATCGCGATCTTGATTACGTGTGTCAGCGTCAGCGTGGTCGGGCCGATCGGCTTTATCGGTCTGGTAGCTCCGCATTTGGTGCGGCTTAGCGGACTGACACGGCACATTTGGCTGTTGCCGATCAGCGCGATTTGGGGGGCCGCGCTTCTCGTTGCTTCCGATACGATCTCGCGTACTTTTATCAACGCCTATGGGGAATTGCCAGCTGGCGCTGTGACGGCAGCGATTGGCGGGCCGTGGCTGATTTGGCTGGCTATGCGAGTATCTCGCAAGCTGAGCGGTAGCACTGGCTCCGGGGCGCAGACATCCATGAGCGTAGGTGGCTGGCAGCGCTCTGTTCCATATCCGCTAATTGTAATTTTGCTCTGTGTGCTGCTTGCTATCGTCTGGATGTCCGGTTTGGCGATCGGCAATCTGTATTTGCCGTGGTCCGAGATTATCGCCGTGTTCATGGGGCAAGGCAACGAGATGTACAGCCAGCTGTTGTTTGAGTTGAGAATGCCGCGGTTATTGACAGCGATGCTTGCGGGCGTAGCCTTGGCGATCAGCGGCAGTCTCATGCAGAGCGCTGTGCGCAACCCGCTGGCAGACCCGCAAATCGTCGGGGTGACGAGCGGTGCGGGCGTAGGGGCGATTTTGCTGCTACTTGTGTTCCCGCAGTTTTCTTCCTGGATGCCGCTTGGAGCCATGCTCGGCGGGATCGCCGCCGCTGCGATTGTGTACGCGGTATCGTGGCGCAGAGGGTTAAACCCGGTTATTCTTACATTGGTAGGTATCGCGGTAGCCGCTGCTGGCGCGGCCTTCATTAATATTTTGATTGTCAAAGCGCAGCTTTTGGCGGCTCCGGCGCTCGCCTGGATGGCAGGCAGTACATACGGCCGCGGCTGGACAGAAATCAGTCGGCTGCTCCCCGCAATCGTCATCCTGACGCCGCTCGCGTGGTGGCTGGGACGACGTGTCGATTTGCTCGCTTTTAACGACGAGAGTTCAGTCGGCTTGGGGCTGAAAGTGCGCCAGACGAGGCTGGCCGTAGCAACGATTGCGGTATTGCTCGCTTCTGCGGCAGTCGCCAGCGTGGGGGCCGTCGGCTTTATCGGCCTGCTCGCCCCTCATGCGGCGCGGCTTTTGGTTGGTGCCCACCATCGCAAAGCCGTCGTCGTTTCCGCATTATTGGGTGCGGTATTGCTGGCTGCATCTGATCTGTTGGGGAGAGTCGTGATGATCCCCAAAGACATCCCTTCCGGCATCGTCGTTGCGCTGCTGGGAGCGCCGTATTTGTTCATCTTGATGTTTCGTGCAGCAAAAATACGCTAATAGAAACCCAACATGATCCAACGGGAAAAAGTAGTACAGGCAAAAGATTTTCAATCATGCTTGTCTACTTTTTTCTTGTATAGGACCGATGTTGGGACGAAAGCAGGGATGTGAGTCTGATGAGGAATGGCCGGAATTGTCATGCATATGTATGGACAGCTTTTCGCAAGCATCGGTTGAAAAAAGGGTTTCGTCTGGAGCAGCTGCGAGTGAGTGATTACGTCCTGTGCTACGTGGCGGAGGGAAGCGGGGAAATTACCGTCAACGCGAAAAAGCATGTGCTGGAAGCAGGCAAGCTCATCATGCTGACTCCTGCGATGCACGTAGACGAGCTGGTTTTCCACGCAGGGCCGGTTCACATATACCGATTGCAGTACGCACGGACGGGAGCGCTGGGAGCTGTCACGAGCACTGGCAGGGATGAGGAAGTGGCGCTGCACACAGAGCAGCCGCATCCAGCCGAACAGTGGACAGGAGCGGAAGTATTCCCTGTCTCTTCGGCGGTGTCGTTCGCGGCGAAGCTGGAGGAGCTGTTCCGGCTGGGACAGGAAGCGGAAGAAGATTGCGTCTCGTATTTGCGTGCGCAGGCGCTGTTCTGCGATTTGCTTGCAACCGCCTGCGAGGAGCAAAAAGCTCGCCAGCAGGGAGGCGACACCTCTGTTGCCGCGACGATTGACTATATGAAAAAGCATTTTCGCGAAGCACTGGATCTTGGCGCTTTGCCAAAGCTGGCTGGTCTTACGCCAAGCTCGTACTGCCGCGCGTTCAAGCGGGCGGTGGGAATGACGCCCGGAGAGTATTTGACGCAGCTGAGAATGGACGAGGCGAAAGCGATGCTCTGCGAATCTTCCTCCGCCAATCGGGTCAAGGATGTAGCGCGCAGCGTCGGCTTCTCGGATGAGCTGTATTTCAGCCGCCTGTTCAAAAAGCGCGAAGGCTTGTCGCCGCAAATCTACATGAAGCAGGCAGGACAGCGAGTGGCTGTGGCAAGCAAGCTGTTTTTGCAGGATCATTTTCTGGCGATTGGCATCCAGCCGATTGCGGCTCCTTCTTTTCCGAATTATTTTTCGACGAGAACCGGATTCCCGATTTATTTGCAGCAGCGTCTGCGCGGCACGAAGGCGCTCAATGCCGAGCAGAGCATTACGCCGCAAGATATTTTGTCCTTGTCGCCGGATGTAATCGTGCAGATTGACACGGGCGCGGAGAAGGAGCAGCGGCAGTGGGCGAAGCTGGGCGAGGCAGTCATTTTCAACGGCTATTTGAAATGGTACGAGTACCAGCTTCAGCTTGCGACCGTCTTCAACAAGGAGAGCCAGGCCGAACGGGTGATCCACCATGTAGACAAAGTGGAAAAACAGGCAAAAGACGCGCTGCTCCCGGTTACGCGAAAAGGTCATTGGACGATCGTGAGAGTGCTGGAAGACGAGGTGCGGCTGTACGGAACGGAAGGCCATGCGTTGACTGACCTGTTTTACTACAAGCTCGGTTTCCAGCCCGATCCTCGCGTGACGCACGCTTCGTACAAACCCGATGCCCTGCTGACGCTGCTTGAGCTGGACCCGGAGAGAATCATCCTGTTCTGGAGCGAAAAAGAGCATGTGGAGCGTCTCTGGCACAATCCGTTGTGGAGAAGCTTGCGCGCCGTGCGCGAGAAACAGGTCTACTATCCGGAAACAAGAGATTGGGACCCGTGGGGACCGCTCGGCAGGGAGTACATGATCCACAATTGCATGTCGTATTTTTTGAAGGCAATCCCGTCCATATAAAACGGACAATGGCGTGCATGGAAAAGCGCGAGCAGTCTCTATATACTATCAATTGATAATTGTTATCAATCAAGTGAACGATAGAAGTGGGGGCATATCTCGTTATGAAAAGACAGACTAGCGCACGTTCCATGCGCCATATTATGACCAGCTTGTTCGCGTTTTGCATGTTGGTTGTTCTGGCAGGTTGCGGAGGCGGAGCCAACCAGGCGCAACAAACGCAAACCCAGCCAGCGGCGACGACAGAAACAAGCACAGCGCCAGCTCAAACCGCTCCGGCAGCAGATGCCAACGCTGAGCGCGAAGTCAAGCACGCCATGGGTACTACCAAAATCAAAGGGACACCGCAACGCGTTGTCATCCTGACCAACGAAGGTACAGAAGCTTTGCTGGCGCTGGGAGTGAAACCAGTTGCTGCTGTGCAATCGTGGGATGGCGAGCCTTGGTACGATCACATCAAGGATGAGATGGCAGGAGTAGAGGCTTTGGGCTTTGAAAATGAACCGAACCTCGAAGCCATCGTCGGACTGAACCCTGATCTGATCATCGGTAACAAAGTTCGTCACGAGAAAGTGTACGATCAACTGTCCAAAATTGCGCCAACCGTGTTCTCCGAAGAGCTGTCCGGCAGATGGAAAACCAACTTCAAGCTGTACGCAGAAGCGTTGAACAAGCAAGCAGAAGGCGAGAAAGTGCTCAAAGAGTTCGACGATCGCGTAGCAGCTGCGAAAGAGAAGCTCGGTTCCAAGATCGGAACGAAAGTATCTGTAGTGAAATACTCGAAAAAAGGCGTGCAAATTTATCAAAAAGATACGTTCAGCGGCGTTTTGCTCGACCAGTTGGGTGTAGCGCGTCCAGACTCGCAAAATGTAGACAACTTCGCGGAATTTGTTTCCGAAGAAGGCATGTCTGTAATGGACGGGGATGTCCTGTTCTACTGGGTATCGGAAGCGAAAGGCGACACAGCGATCACCGAAATGTCGAAAAAATGGATGGACAGCCCGGTATTCAAATCGTTGAACGTGGCGAAAAACAATCAAGTATTCCAAGTAAGCGAAACGATCTGGAACACAGCAGGCGGCGTCAAAGCAGCCAACTTGTTGCTCGACGACATCATGAAGCGCCTCGACGTAAAATAATAGCGGCTTAAAGCCAAAACAAAAACACAAGACCTCATCCGTCAGCTGGATGGGGTCTTGTTGTTATTTGGGAATGGCAGTCCCAGACGATAAATTTTGGAAAATGAGGCTTATAGTCTGATAGTCAGGAACAAATTATGCGCTAAAATATGGAAGGGAAAAACAAATCGGAGGAAACCTTCTATGGATAAAAAAGCGAAGCAAATTTTGCTGAAGACATTCTGGAGCAGCCAAGGCTGGAAAGACCGTCCTTATGTATACGAGGGGGAAGATTTTGTTTATGCAAAAAGCAAAGGGATGATGTTCGATCCGCTCACGATTCATCACGATGAGGCGGTGCGGCAAATCGTGGAATTGCACGAACAAGTGACGAAGGAGAAGGTGGCGAAAGCCTTTTTGCACAGCTTGTCCACCCGAAAAATTCACTTGCGCAGCGCACTCGCAAGCTGGGTATTGACCCGTCAGTTTGTGCAGCATTCGTTTGAAAGCAATGCAGGCCGCTACACCGCTCCAGCAAACGGGGTTGCCTACGCCATGTACGGAGATTGCTATGTATGCGACAGCTATCATATCGCAGGTCTGGAATCGTACACGGAGGAAGATATGAACGTGCTGAATTTTGAAAGACACAAGTGGGGCGGCGTTCGTTTGAATTACCTTCCGTATGTGTTGCAAGATTTGCAGCTCATGAGCAAGGAGCCGGAGCTGGAGCTGGAAGTCACAGTGGCAGACGTGGCGATCTGGCGCCAGGTGCTTGCCGCGATTGAAAGCTGCGAGCCTACAGATGCTGCACGTCAACTGGAGAAGCGGCTTGCCGGGCTTTTTCCGTCCAGCAAAAATGAGCGGGACGCATTCATGGAAATTCTCGCGTCGGCAGGCATTTTGGCGACGACCAAAGACAGGCCGGGCCGCGGCGGAAAAAACGACTTTTTCGCGGTAGTCAACTGGCGGGGCGAGGATGGCTATTCCAGGCAGGCAGTACAAGACCTTTTCGGTACGTGGATGTAGATAGAGACAAAAATGCCAAAGAGAGAAGTGGAGGAGAGAAACATGGAGAAAAATCAGCAGGAACAAAAAGTGATCATGTATCCGAAAGCGAGCGAGGTTTTTGTGGATGAGCGGCTCGCTTGCTATTTCCGGCCGTTGCTCACGTTTTCTCATCTGCACGAGGGAAGTGTCTACCAGCTTCATCTGCTCGGCACAGATGGCCTTTACTGCGAGAAAGAGTACAAACACGCCGAGAACAACTTTTTCGGCTTCCGTTACGTGGCGGGCAAGTACGAATTTCTCGGCAACCTGGACGTCTTCGGCGGAGGAAATGTGGAGGAAGTCCACGCCTATTTGCAGGCTGATTTTGCCCAAAACAAGCAGGAATATTTGAAGGATAAAGTAACGCTCAAGGCGTATAAGGAACGAATCATGGACGGGCTGGCCGAGCTGGCTGATTTTGACGTGGACTATTATGTCGAAGGCTTCTACAGCTATGAGTTTACGAAGTACCATTACGAGCTGACTGGCGAGTTTCGGCACATCACGGAGCTGACGGAGGACTGGGGGCACGACGATTCCGACGTCCTGATCGATCAGGAGACAGCCCGGGAGATGAGCGGAGAGTTTTTCATGAACTTGCAGTGGAATGTCACCCACGATTACGGGATCGAGGAGAGCATGGTATGCGGCGCGACAGAGCGCTTCCGCTTCATGTCGGTCATCGGCGGCGGAACGGTGTTTGCTTTGCTCAAGCCGGAAGAGCAGACGGTTTACTTGTTGGAGTATTTTTCGTGAGTGTTCACATATCCTAAAATTTCCAGTTGATTTGTTCAACCATGACATTTGTCATACCCTCGACTTGACGTTTATGACTACAGCGAACCGAGCGCATTTTCTACAATAAAGATAGAAAATTGCGTCTGGTCATCCAGTCATACGCGCTTCATATCGAGGAGGAACCAATTGATGCATCAATCGAACATCGCCCAGTTGAAAAAGAATGTGGCTCCCTTTGAAAAAACGGATACGAAATCGAGTATTCGCCAAATGATCAACACGATTGTTCCCTTGCTTTTTCTTTGGTACGGTGCCTATCTCAGCCTGTCCGTCTCGTACTGGCTGACGTTGCCGCTGGTCATCATCACAGCTGGTTTTGTCATTCGCACCTTCATCATTTTTCACGATTGCTGCCATCAGTCTTTTTTCAAAAGCCGGCGGGCCAATGACATTCTCGGCACGATTACGGGCGTGATTACTTGCGTGCCGTACGAACAGTGGAAGCAAAGCCATTCGATTCACCACGCCACGAGCAGCAACCTCGACAAGCGCGGTGTCGGCGACATCTGGATTTTGACCGTGGACGAATACCTCGCGGCTCCGCTCTGGCGCAAAATCGCTTACCGCATCTACCGCAATCCGCTCGTCATGTTCGGGATCGGCCCGTTCTTTGTCTTCGCGCTGCAATATCGCTTCAATCGCAAAGGGGCACGCCGCAAAGAGCGGCTGAACACGTACTTGACCAACGTGCTCTTGGTCGGCTTGTATGCGCTTCTCGCTTGGGCGATCGGTTGGCAAGCGTTTTTGCTCATACAGGTTCCTGTCTTTTTTATCTCGGGGTTGCTCGGAATCTGGCTGTTCTATGTGCAGCACCAGTTCGAGGATTCGTATTTTGAAAACGAAGAAGAGTGGAGCTACGTCAAAGCTGCTGTGGAAGGCAGCTCGTACTACAAACTGCCGCGCGTCTTGCAGTGGATCACGGGGAACATCGGCTTTCACCATGTGCATCACTTGAGTCCAAAGGTGCCAAACTACAATTTGGAAAAGGCACATAACGGGACGCCGCCGCTGCAAATGGCGACGACGATTACATTGTCTTCCAGCCTGAAATCGTTGAGCTTCCGCCTGTGGGACGAAGAGAGAAAGCAGTTTGTGAGCTTCAAGGAAATCAAGCAGATTCAAGCTTCGACCGGGGCGATTATGGACGCGTTGCACAGCCAAAAAACGAGTCTGGAAGGAAAATAAGCCTGCCCGAAACTCCTTCATTCCGATACACTGATAAGTAGTGGCGAAGAAAAAGGTGGGCATACATGCAAAAGTGGTATCACATTCTGCAAAAAAACACGGGCCTTAGCCCTTATGTGTGGGTTGTCTTCTACATCCTGCCGTTTTACTTCATTTTCCGCTCGTCGTCTACGTACGAGGTCGCAAGCGGAATCGTGATGATTCTTTTGTTTTTCGTCTGCTACGTCCTGTCGTTTCTCTCCAAAGGGTGGCTGATCTACTTTTGGACCAGTTTGCAGATCGTGATCTCGATCGCGATGACCGTCATGTTCGGCTACGTCTACTTCGCGCTGTTCCTGGCCTTTTTCATCGGGAACATCCAGAACAAGATCGGGTTCATCACGCTGTATACGATCCATCTGATCAGCACCTTTGCGACGATCAACATGGGCTTCCTTTCGAAAAATGCGCAGCTTTTCAACCAGCTTCCGTTTGTGCTCGTCAGCCTGATCGCTGTCATTTTGCTGCCAGTGACCACGTACAACTGGAACAAGCGGGAGAAGCTGCAAGGTGAGCTGAATCACGCCAACAAGCGGATTTCCGAACTGGTCAAGCTGGAGGAACGCCAGCGGATTGCCCGCGACTTGCACGATACGCTGGGACAAAAGCTGTCTTTGATCGGGCTGAAAAGCGATCTCGCCAGCAAGCTGATCTACAAAAATCCGGCTCGGGCACAGACTGAGCTGGAGGAAATCAGGCAGACGGCGCGAATTGCGTTGAAAGAAGTGCGGGAAATGGTTACGCAAATGCGCGGGACGCGGCTGACCGAGGAAATGTTTCGGATCAGGCAAATTCTCAAGGCGGCTGAAATCGAGTTTGCGCTGGAAGGCGACCCGGATTTGAACAATACGTCCTTGATGACGGAAACGGTGCTCAGCATGTGTTTGAAGGAAGCTGTGACAAATGTTATCAAGCACAGCAACGCCAGCCGGTGTTCCATCACCATCGAGCCGTCTCGTACGGATCTGATTGTGCGCGTGGCGGACAACGGCAGCGGGATGGTGGAGCAAGCGGCTTGCCGCGGAAATGGACTGCGCGGGATGCGTGAGCGGCTGGAATTTGTGAACGGCAGCATGGACATTTTATCATCGGAGGCCGGGACACAAGTCGTACTGCGGGTGCCCAACAGCTTCAAACAACCGGAAAAGGAGGCGTGAGCATGATTCGCATCGTCATTGCAGAGGATCAGCGCATGCTGCTTGGTGCTCTGGCTTCTCTGCTCGATCTGGAAGAGGATATGCAGGTCGTCGGCAGGGCGAGCAACGGTGAGGATGCCGTCAAGCTCGTCCACCTGCATAAGCCGGATATTTGCATCATGGATATCGAAATGCCTGTGAAAAGCGGTTTGGACGCTGCTGAGGAGCTGAAGGGCAGCGGCTGCAAAGTGATGATTTTGACGACCTTTGCCCGTCCGGGATACTTCGAGCGCGCCTTGAAGGCCGGAGCGAACGGCTATTTGCTCAAGGACAGCCCCAGCGAAGAGCTGGCAAGCTCGATCCGCAGCGTCATGGCGGGCAGACGAATTTATGCCCCGGAATTGGTCGATGAAGCGTATGGGCAGGAAAACCCGCTGACAGAGCGGGAAAAGGAAGTGCTTTTGCTGATTGCGGACGGCAAAAACACGAAGGAAATCGCCAGCCAGCTGTTCATTACGACGGGAACGGTGCGCAACTACATTTCCGTGATTCTCGACAAGCTCGGCGTGAGCAACCGGATTGAAGCGATCATGCACTTCAAGGAAAAAGGCTGGTTCAAGTAAACAGCAACGAAGGAAGCCCTTTCTGCGGTCTGGCAGGAAGGGTTTTTTTGCGCACAAAAAATATTTTAAAAAGTGCGAATCCTTTATTTTCTTTTTCGCTTGTGATACAACTAGAGGTGAGTAACTTTATAAAGCCAATGGAGAAAATAATAAAGTGCCAGCAATCATCTTGCAACAGACGCAGCAACAAAAAGGAGTGGACTCGCGTGGAACAGGACGAGTATGCGGTTGGGCTTGATTTGGGCGGGACGAAAATATTGGCGGGCTTGGTGCACAAGAGCGGGCAAATGATCAACAGCACAGTGCTGCCCACTTCCTCGCAAGACGGCGAGCGGGCCGTGATCGACAGAGTGTTGGCGGCGATTGAAGGCGTGCTTGGGACAGCGAATGCCGATCGGCAAAAGGTGCGCGGAGTCGGCGTAGCTTCCGCGGGAGTCATCGACAGCAAGGCTGCGGAGGTCATTTTCGCCGGCAATCTCGGTTGGGAGCACGTTCCGATCGGCAAGCTGATCGAAGACAAATTCGCTCTTCCGGCGCAGCTCATCAATGACGCCAACGCCGCGGCAGTAGCGGAGTGGATGTGGGGAGCGGGCCGGGGCGCGCAAAACATGATTTACGTCACAGTCAGCACAGGCGTTGGTGCAGGGATCATCAGTGACGGCCAACTGGTGCAGGGGAAAGACGGCAGCGCCGGGGAGTTCGGACACATCTCGATCGATTGGAACGGTCCGTTGTGCAGCTGCGGCAATCGGGGCTGTCTCGAACTGTATGCCTCCGGTACGGCGCTCGAACATCTGGTCAAACACCAACTGGAGCAGGAGCAACGCGAGTGGACAGGCGGTTCACTTGCGGCGGGCGCTTTTCCGACGGCAAAAGAAATCGGGGAAGCGGCGCTGGCGGGAGATCGCTACAGCGTGGAGATTATCGAGCGTGCCGGGTATTGTCTGGGGATCGGCACGACCAGTCTGATTCATTTGTTCAATCCGGAAGTGGTTGTTTTTGGCGGCGGCGTGATGAACGCTTCGGATATTTTGCTCCGGGAGGTCAAGCGCAGCGTCAGGGAGCGGAGCATCCAGTCCATGGCGCGGCAGGTGCGAATCGAGCGGCAGCAAGTCGGGATTCAGGCTGGAGCAATCGGGGCAGCAGGTCTGTTGTTTGCAGCGAAGCAGTCCGCGGGAAAACTTCCTGCTTACTAGCAGAATATGTATTGCCAAAATTAAGATTATTTCGTATCATTCAATTAATAACTCCACTGAAAAAATAAATTAGCAATTTGCTAACGCAAGGAGGCATACATCCGCATGGAAAAAGTAAAGGTTGCGGTGATCGGGGCAGGCTCCATTTCGGACATGCATTTGCAATCGTATCAGCAAAATGAATGCGTGCAGCTTCACGCTGTTGTCGACTTCAACGAAGCGCGCGCCAAGGAAAAAGCGGAAAAGTACCAGGCAGCGACTTACTACAGCAACATCGAGGCAGCGCTCGCCGATCCGCAAATCGACGCAGTAAGCATCTGCACCTGGAACAACACACACGCAGACCTCGCCATCTCTGCGCTGGACGCTGGCAAGCACGTACTGCTGGAAAAGCCGCTTAGCACCTCGGTAGAATCTGCTTTGCGAATTGAAGAAGCGGTCAAACGAAGCGGCAAGCTGCTCCAGGTGGGCTTCGTCAGAAGATACGATACGAACGCTCAACTGCTCAAACAGTTCATCGATGCAGGAGATTTGGGCGAGATTTATTACGCCAAAGCGTCTTGCCTGCGCCGATTGGGCAATCCCGGCGGCTGGTTCGCGGACAAGGAAAGATCGGGCGGCGGGCCGCTGATTGACCTCGGTGTCCACGTAATTGATCTGTGCTGGTACATGATGGGCTGTCCCAAAGTTGCGACGGTGAGCGGCAATACATACAACAAGCTCGGCAACCGGGCCAACGTCAAGCATTTGTCTTTTTACAAGGCGGCCGACTACGATCCCGGCAAAAACACGGTGGAAGACATGGCGAACGCCTTGATCCGCTTTGAAAACGGCGCGTCCCTGTTCGTCGATGTGAGCTACACGCTGCACGCCAAAAAAGAAGAGCTGTCCGTCAAGCTGTACGGCGACAAGGGCGGAGCAGAGGTAGAGCCGGAGCTGTCCATCATTGCGGAAAAACACAACACCATCCTCAATGTCACTCCGCAAATGGATAAGCTGTCTTTTGACTTCAAGCAAGGCTTTCAAAATGAAATCGATCATTTTATCGCATACATTTTGGGCGAAAAAGAGACGCTCAGCCCAGTCGCAGACGGCGTAGAGATGATGAAAATTCTCTGCGGCATTTACGAGTCGGCACAGACCGGCCGCGAAGTCGTTTTCACGCCGTAAATCGTGAAACCGCATCCATGCTGTACCCAATGACGGACATCCAGATTGCTACCATAAGGAGAACCTTGTAAGGGGGAAAAGGAAATGAAAAAAGCAGCGTATTTGCGAGCAGCATCTGTCTTACTTTTTTCAGTGGCATTACTTTTTGGATGTTCCAGTTCAGGAGGGGGAGGGACTCCGGCAGCATCGTCGCCCGACTCAGGGGCGAGTACGGGAGCACCGCAGAAAGATCAGATGGTGATCGCCGTAAACGAAAACTTCATCACGATGGACCCGCAAAACACCGGAGACGCCTTGTCCAGCGGTGTGCAGTCGGCCATGTTTGAAGGACTCCTGATTTACGACAAAGACTTGAAGCTTATACCGGGTTTGTCGACTGAATATTCGGTGAACGAAGATTCCACCGAGTATACGTTCAAGCTTCGTCAAAACGTCAAGTTCCATGACGGCACGCCGTTCAATGCGCAAGCTGTCAAAATCAACTTTGACCGCATGAGCAACCAAGACAACAACCTGCGGGCTTACCGCAACTACAAATACATCAAGAGCACAGAAGTGGTGGACGACTACACGGTAAAAGTGACGCTGAACCAGCCATTTTCCGCGATGATCAACAAGTTCACGACAGGGATCATCAGCCCGGCAGCGTTGGAGAAGTACGGCAAGGAAATTTCCAAAAATCCGGTCGGGACCGGCCCTTACAAATTTGTGGAATGGGTGCAGGGCGACCATCTGACCGTCGAACTGAACCAGGATCACTGGAACAAAGGTGCAGCCAAAGTAGGAAAAATCGTCTACAAGCCCGTACCGGAAAACGGCTCGCGCGTAGCGATGCTGAAAACGGGCGAAGCAGACGTCATCTATCCGTTGCCTGAACAGCAAGCGGAGACGCTGGGCGGAGCAGAGGGCGTCAAGGTAGAGCGCACGCCTTCCACGATCACCCGTTACGTTTCGATCAACATGCTGAAAAAGCCGTTCGATGATTTGCGTGTACGTCAAGCCATCAACTACGCCGTCGACAAGGACGCGTTCATCAAAGTCGTCAAAGCCGGGTATGGCACGCAGCTCGAATCGATCATGTCGCCGACGATTGCACATTACGCCAAGCAGGGTGTTTATGAGTACAACATCGAAAAGGCGAAGCAACTGCTCAAGGAAGCAGGCTACGAAAATGGCTTCACCACGGAAATCTGGGGCAACACGAACTCCGATACGATGAAAGGCATGCAATTCATTCAGCAACAGCTGCAAAAAATCGGCGTAACCGTCGAGGTGAAGTCGATGGAGGAAGCGACGCTCTCGGATGAAATCTACGGCATCAAGTCTCCGGAAGAGGCGAAGATGAACATGTGGTACGTAAGCTGGTCTTCCGCTGATCCGGACAACGCGATGCGCTCTCTGTTCAGCAGCGAAAACTTCCCGCCAGCAGGAGCGAACACCGCTTTTTACAAGAGTGACATCGTAGACAAGAGCATCAAGGAAGCGACCCAATCGTCTGACCAGAACAAGCAAAAAGAGCTGTACGGAGCCGTTCAGGAAAATGTATTCAAAGATGCGCCATGGATCTTCCTGGCTGTCGACGAGATTTTGTACGGCAAACGCGCCAACGTAAACGGCGTCTACATCACGCCAAGCGGCGGCATCTATGTGAGGGAAGCGGCATTCCAATAAGGTTTTTCTGGCAGCGTTGGGTCGCTGCTCACAGCCCAACGCTGCTTTCCTATTACGTCTTGGTTGCAAGAAAAGTCTTGGGGAGAAGGAAAGCATGACGCTGCATGCCGTGTGGCTTTCCCATCCATTAGGAGGAACCGCTCAATGTTCCGTTACATCGTAAAAAGGCTCATCGAGATCATCCCGATCATTTTCGTCGTGTCTCTCTTGATTTTCTTCTTCATCCATCTCGTTCCGGGCGACCCTGTGCGTCTGGCGGCTGGAAAAGACGCTACGCTGGAGGAGATCACCCGCGTCCGTCAGGAGCTTGGGCTGGACAAGCCGCTCCTTTCCCAGTACGCCACCTATATGCAGAACTTGCTCACGGGCAATCTGGGCCACTCCTTGAAAACAGGTCTGCCGATCAGCGACATGTTCGCCAACCGTTTTTCCATCACGATGAATTTGACATTTATGAGCCTGGGCTGGGCGCTCGTTCTGGGGCTGCTCATCGGAACCGTCTCCGCAGTCTTTCGCAACAAATGGCCGGACTACGTCGGAATGCTGACCGCGATTTCCGGCATTTCCTTGCCCGGCTTCTGGCTGGGGCTCATTCTCATACAAATTTTTTCCGTCACGCTCGGCTGGTTTCCGACCGGGGGAGTGGATGGCTGGAAAAGCTACGTTCTCCCTTCGCTGACGCTGGGGGCGGGAATCATGTCGATGCTGGCCCGGTTTACCCGCTCGTCTCTCCTTGAAACATTGAAAGAAGATTTTATCCGTACAGGTCGGGCGAAAGGCTTGAAGGAGTCGGTCGTCGTTCGCAAGCATGCGCTGAAAAACTCGATGATTCCCGTCGTGACGATTGCTGGCTTGCAATTCGGATTTTTGTTGGGCGGTTCGGTCGTGGTCGAGACGGTGTTCAGCATTCCGGGCATGGGGCGGCTACTGGTCGATTCCATCGCTTTTCGCGACTATCCGGTCGTGCAGGCTGTCATCTTGCTGTTCTCGCTGGAGTTTATCCTCGTGAACTTGCTGGTAGACATCCTGTACAAGGCGCTCAATCCGAAAATCCGTTATGAAAGCTAAGCGAAGGGAGCGAAGGAAATGGAGGTAGTAAATGAAGTCGGCCAGACGACTGTTGTCACGCTGGACAAGCAAAGCTCCAGGGCGCGCGAGTTTTGGAAAAAGTGGAAAAAGCAAAAGACGGCGTTCTGGGCCGGATTTTTTATCCTGTTTTTAGTGCTGGTCGCGATTTTCGGACCAGTGATCGCTCCTTACGATCCGTACGAGCCAAACTACGATGCAACGCTCCAGACGCCTTCCCTGGCGCACTGGGCGGGAACGGATGAGTACGGGCGCGATATTTTGAGCCGGATTATTGTCGGGGCGGGCCTTTCACTCGGCGTCAGCTTTACCTCTGTGTTTGTCGGGGCTGTCATCGGGACGATTTTGGGCTTGTGCAGCGGCTACTACGGCGGCTGGATCGATCGGCTGATCATGCGCGGCAGCGATGTCATGTTCGCTTTTCCTGACTTGCTCCTGGCTATTGCCATCGTCGCGATTCTCGGCCCCGGTTTGACAAACGTCGTGGTGGCCGTGGCTGTGTTCAGCATTCCGTCTTTTGCCCGGCTGATTCGCGGCAATACGCTGGCAGCCAAAGAAGCCGTCTTTGTGGAAGCGGCGCGCTCCATGGGGGCCAAAAGCAGCCGGATCATTTTCCGCCACATTTTTCCGGAGACGGTATCCAGCATGATCGTCTTCTTTTCGCTCAGGATCGGCACGTCTATCCTGGCTGCTTCCAGTCTCAGCTTTCTCGGTCTGGGCGCAAAGCCGGAAAGTCCCGACTGGGGAGCGATGCTCAGCATGGGCCGCGATTACCTCGCGACTTCTCCCCACGTGGTGATGATTCCCGGTCTGGCGATTTTCCTGTCTGTACTGGCTTTCAACCTGGTAGGGGATGGCCTGCGCGACATTCTGGACCCGAAAACGAAGAACTAAACGAGGGAGTTGGGGCAGATGAGTGAAAACATCATCGAGGTTAAGCATCTGCAAACACAGTTCACGAGGGATGACCGCAAGACGGTCGTACTCGACAACGTCAGCTTTCATATAAAAAAGGGCGAAGTGCTCGGTCTGGTCGGAGAATCGGGCTGCGGCAAAAGCGTGACTTCGCTTTCGATCATGCGTTTGTTCAAGGATACGACGGGCGAGATCACACAAGGCGAGATTGTTTATAACGGCACCAACCTGTTGTCCATGTCAGAGAACGACATGCGGCAGATTCGCGGAAAAGAAATCTCGATGATTTTTCAGGAGCCGATGACTTCGCTCAATCCGGTGATGAAAATCGGCGAGCAGCTGGCAGAAGCGATCCGGCTGCACCTCGGCTATTCGGATAAGCTGGCGCGGGAGCACGCGGTCAGCATGTTGACCAAAGTAGGGATTCCCCGCCCCCAAGAAATTTTGGCAGAGTATCCGCACCAGTTGTCAGGGGGGATGCGGCAGCGCATCATGATCGCGATGGCGATGTCCTGCCGCCCCAACCTGCTGATTGCCGACGAGCCGACGACGGCGCTCGACGTGACGATCCAGGCGCAGATTTTGGACGTCATGAAGCAGCTCCAGGCCGATGAGCATATGTCGATGCTGTTGATTACCCACGATCTGGGCGTGGTGGCGGAGATGTGCAATCGTGTCGTCGTCATGTACGCCGGGCGGGTAGTGGAGGAAGCGTCCGTTTACGACCTGTTTGACGAGCCGAAGCATCCATACACAAAAGGTTTGATTGGCTCTGTGCCGAAAATCGGACAAAAACGCGACAGGCTGGATTCCGTTCCAGGCAATGTACCGACTCCGAACAACATGCCCAAAGGCTGCAAATTTGCCCCGCGCTGCAAGGAGGCGATGTCGATCTGCTGGGAGCAGGAGCCTGCGATTGCCGGCGTGGGCGAGAACCGCTTTTGCCGCTGCTGGCTCTACGGCGAGGAAGGGAGGGGGGCGAATGCGTAAGCCACTGGTTGTGGTAGACGGGATCAAAAAGACGTTTCCGATTGACAGCGGCCTGTTCTCCAGCAAGAAAAGCGTGAAGGCGGTCAACCGCGTTTCTTTTGAAATCAAGGAGGGCGAGACGTTCAGTCTCGTCGGCGAAAGCGGCTGCGGCAAGTCGACGACAGGGCGGCTGGTTACGCGGCTGTTGACCCCGGATGAGGGCAAAATTTGGATCAATGGCGAAGAGATTTCGCAAATGAACGAGACGAAGCTGCGCGAGGTGCGCAAGCAAGTGCAGATGGTGTTTCAAGACCCGTATGCGTCACTGAACCCACGGATGAAAATCCGCGATGTCGTGGCGGAGCCGCTGATCATCCATTCGAAGCTGTCTGTCAAGGAACGGGAGCGGACTGTCGCCGAGATGCTAGAAGTCGTCGGTTTGAACAGCTACCACGCGGAAAAGTTCGCCCATGAGTTCAGCGGGGGGCAGCGCCAGCGCATCGGGATTGCCCGCGCCCTCATCCTGAAACCGAAGCTGATCGTGGCGGATGAGCCTGTATCCGCGCTGGACGTGTCCATTCAGTCGCAAATCCTCAATCTGCTGAAAGACTTGCAGGAAGAGTTCCAACTGACGTATTTGTTCATTTCGCACGACCTGAGTGTCGTGGAGCATATTAGCGACAAAATCGGCGTGATGTATTTGGGCAGCCTCGTGGAGTCCGCGCCCAAAGAAACGCTTTTTGCCAACCCGCAGCACCCGTACACGAAAGCGTTGCTGTCTTCCGTTCCGATCCCCGATCCGCGTGCCAAGCGGGAGCGCATCATTTTGCAAGGGGATGTGCCAAGCCCGGTCAATCCGCCGTCCGGCTGTCTGTTTCATACGCGCTGTCCATACGCGATGGAGATTTGCCGGACAACTCCGCCAGATTTGCGAAAGGCGGCCGAAGACGATCATCTGGTCGCGTGCCATCTGTGAGCGGCATGCGCGGCAGGGGAGATAGCGATGAATAAAAGGGATGGAGTCAAGCGAAGGACGGGCGACTTGAAGCTGATCCAGGAGTTGAATCGATCGATTATTTTGGACACCATCCGTCAATACGGCCCCATTTCCCGAAGTGAAATCGCGAAGCGGAACAAGCTAAGCCCGACAACGGTCACTTCGGCTGTCAGCGAGCTGATCCGCGACGCTTTGGTGAGCGAGGTTGGAGTCGGTGAATCGAACGGGGGAAGAAAGCCGATTTTGGTTCAGTTTTCGCCGGACAGCCGCTTTTTGATCGGAATCTCGATTTCCGGCTCCAAGCTGACGATTGCCCAGATGAATTTGGAGGCGCGGATCAGGAAAAAGGAAGCTTATCCGATCAAGCTGAATCAAGGCGACAGCGTGCTGGCATTTTTAATGGACGTCATAGAGCGGTTTTTGTCCCGGGCAGGCAGCCTGGACAACTGCATGGGCATCTCGATTGTGACGCAAGGAATCGTGGACTCGGCAAAGGGCGTGATTCGCTACAATCCAAAGCTGCGATTGCGGGACGCTCCTGTGAAGGAAATGGTTGAGCAGCGGTTCGGGGTAGACACGTGGGTGGACAATGATACGAATGCTTATTTGCTCGCGGAAAAGACTCTCGGACATTTCCGGCACTATCAAAACATGCTGTACGTGACGATTGGCGACGGGCTGGGCGCGAGCTTGTTGATGGACGGAGCGATTTATCGCGGCTACAAAGGCGGCGCCGGAGAGTTTGGGCATACGACGATTGATCGGGCAGGCATGCGCTGCGATTGCGGCAACATCGGTTGCCTGGAAAATTACGTCAGCTGGCCCGCGATCTACTCGAAGCTGCTTTCCGCTCTCGCCAAAGGGAAAGCGAGCAGCATCATGGCGCTGGCCCACGATGATCTCAACGAAATCAACGCGAAAATGTTCCGGCAAGCATTGGCTGAAAAAGACGCGCTCGCTGTCAGCATCCTGGAGGAAACCGCATCTTATTTGGCTGCTGGCATGGTGAACCTGATTCATTTGTTCAATCCGGAGGTCATCATTTTGGGCGGCGAGATCGCTTTTGAAAACGGGCTGTTGATCGAAAAGGTGCGCGAATACGTGTGCGAGTACGCCCACGGCATATTGACAGAAGAGTTGGAAATCCGGCCAAATTCGCTTGGAGAGGATGTCGAGGTCGTAGGGGCAGCCGCCATTTTGTTGCAGGATGTGTTCCAATTTTCGCTTTAGCGGATCAGGGGAAAAGGAGGTCTGGCGTCATGGTGAAGGTAGCAGTGGCCGGGGCCGATGACTCTGCGAAAGAGCGGCAGGCAAGCTGGTCGCAAATTCACGGAGTAGAGGTGGCTGGCCATGCGCAAAGCTTGCAGGAGCTGCGTTGTTTATTGGCGGAGGAAAAAGTGGAGCTTGTGGAATTTGCCGGAACAGTGGAAGGAACATGGGTCACGCATGCCGCTCGGTCAGGCGTAAACATACTCCTGGACGAGCACGCCGGGATGTCCGATCAGCAGCTTGTGGCGGCAGCAGACTTGTGCGAGCAAAATGGCTGCGTGATGTACTTGACGGACTCTTTGCGTTTTTCGCCGGAGTACGCGCAGGCGCGTGAACAGGTTGTAAGCGGGGCAATTGGCAAGCCAGGCGTATTGCGGCTGCGGCGAGGAACCCATGCAAGCGTGGATGGCTGCATCTTTTCCCGTTTGGGCATGCGCGAGTTTGACTGGCTGCGCTGGACGTTCGGCGAGGTGGAGCGCGTGCAGGCAAACAAGGTGGCGCGCGAGGTGGCAACAGGGCAGCTGCTCCAGTATGCGCTAATCATCCTGAGGATGCGTGATGGTGCGATCGCACAGGTGGAGCTGTCTCAGGCTGACTCGTCCGAGCACACGTTTTTCGAGCTGACGGGTGACGCAGGGATGCTGCTGCACGACAGCCGCGACAGTTTGCCGATCCGCTGGAGCAGGGGTGGCGCGGACGGACAGGCGGTTGCAGGTCAGACGGAACAAGGAAGTCACGCCGGGATTGATCCTTTACAGAAGCAGCGGGAGCAGCTCGTCCGACACCTTTTAGGCGAAGCGGCTGCTGGCATGACCGTACGCGATTGGTTGCTGGCAAAAGAAATCGCCCAGGCAGCCAGCGAGTCAGCGAAGGCCGGAAAGCCTGTCAGTCTGGCAAAAGGAGAGGTTGCCCAATGAAGGTAGGAATATTGAGCTTTGCTCATATGCACGCGCAAAGCTATGCCGCACACCTGCGAAATCATCCAGATGCGGAGCTGCACGCGATTTGGGACGACGATCCCGTTCGCGGTGAAGCGATGGCCGCTGCTTATGGAGCAAAATATTACCGCGATCTGGCCGCGTTTTTGCAGTCTCCGATCGAAGCAGTCGTAGTCTGCTCGGAAAACGCGAGACACAAAGCGCACGTGCTCGCCTGCGCCAAAGCCAAAAAGCATGTGTTATGCGAGAAGCCGATCGCAACGACCGTCCCGGATGCCGAGGAAATGATTCGGGTGTGCGCAGCGGAAGCGGTGATTCTGCAAGTGGCGTATCCGGTTCGCTTTGCGCCCGCGATCGAGCGTGTAAAAGAGCTGGTGCAATTGGGAGCGCTCGGGGAAATTCTCGCTATCAACAGCACGAATCACGGGCAGATGCCGGGCGGCTGGTTTGTGGAAGAAGAGCAGTCAGGCGGCGGGGCGGCAACCGACCATATCGTCCACCTGATGGATCTCGTACGCTGGATGCTTGCGGATGAGGTGAAAAGCGTCTACGCCGAGCTGGATACGCGGTTCCATCAGTTGGCGGTAGAAGACTGCGGCATGGTTTCACTGGTATTGGAATCCGGCGTGATCGTCGGGATCGATCCAAGCTGGTCGCGTCCCAAAACATTCCCCACGTGGGGCGATGTGACGATGCGGATCGTGGGCACGCAAGGAACGGTCGAAGTAGACGTCTTCCGTCAGCACTTGCTCCACTACAACGACCAGGCAGGAAAGCTGAATCAGCTTCCGTGGGCTGCGGATATGGACGCGCGGCTGATTGCCGATTTTGTACAAGCGGTCAAGGAAAAACGGGCGCCGTCCATTTCAGGGCTGGATGGGCTGCGGACTTTGGAAGTGGTCAAAGCCGCTTACGAATCCAACCGATTGCAGCAAACCGTTTTCATCGACCGAGCATTGCTTGCCTAGCTTACTTTTCAAAAATGAGAGCGCATACCAAAAACGATGATGAGGTGGAGAACAAATGAAAATCGGATTGAGCACGTACAGTTTGTTGACTGCGATTCGCGCTGGGGAAATGGATGTGCTGGATGTTGTGCAATGGATTGCCGACAACGGCGGCGAGCATATGGAGATCGTGCCGTACGGATTTACGCTGGTGGACAATTACGAGCTGGCGGATGCCGTACGAGACAAGGCGAAAGCACTGGGGATCGAGCTGTCCAACTATTCGATGCCAGCCAACTTCATTCACGACAGCCAGGAAGCGTTTGAAGCAGAGGTCGCGCGTTTGAAAACGCACGTAGATTTGCTGGATCGCATGGGGATTCGCCACATGCGCCACGATGTCTCCACGTTTACCGTACCTGTTGAGCAGACGACGATTGCTTATTTTGAAAGCCATCTGGACGCGATGGTTGAAGGCAGCCGGCAAATCGCTGATTATGCGGCGCAATTCGGAATTACGACGACGATTGAAAATCACGGGTGGCTCGTACAGGCAAGCGATCGCGTACAACGCGTCGTGCAGGCGGTCAACCGTCCGAATTTCAAGACGACACTCGATGTCGGCAACTTCATGTGCGCCGACGAAGCTTCATTGGTGGGCGTGAAGAAAAATCTTCCGTATGCGTCACTGGTGCATTTCAAAGACTTTTACTTCCGTCCGTACTACCAGGACCCGGGAGCAGGCAAGTGGTTCAAGACGGTCAACGGCAATTTCTTGCGCGGTGCCATCGTCGGTCAAGGGGATATCAATATTCGCGAGGTGGTCAAGCTGGTGAAGCAGTCTGGCTACGACGGTTACATCACAGTGGAGTTCGAGGGTATGGAGGATTGTCGCGAAGGCTCGCGGATTGGCATGGACAATCTGCGGCGGTTCTGGGAAGAAGCGTGATCAGCAGAGGAAAAAAGAAGGGCCTCTCCCGCAAGTTGAGGAGAGGCTTTTTGCATTAAACCAATGCTCTTCCTTCTGCTTTCGGGTTTGGACCGTAATTGTTGTCGGATTCACTGTCTTGGCAGAAGAATACGAGCAAAATAATGGCTCCGATAAGCGGAATCAACCCGAGCAGGAGCCACCAGCCACTTTTGCCAACATCGTGCAGGCGACGAACGCTTACTCCCAAACTAGGGAGCAAAACAGCCAGTGAGTACAGCGAAGACAAAGATTGCGGCAAGCCGACGAGGTATTCGATGAGCATGAGTACCAAAGAAATGATTACACTGAACAAGGTAAACATCCAATACTCTGTGCGTCTTGCGCGCCCACTGAAGCCTACATAATTCTTTAAAACTTTAAGATACCAATCCATGGCCTTTTTCTCCATTTCTTTGAAAATTTTTACACACATCATTATTTTAGCATCATTTTCCAAGCGAAAGATAGGGAGTTAGTCAAAATTTTTCCAATTGGTTCGATGGTATCAGGTGAGGTTAGGCAGAAAGTAACGTTCCTTATTTATGAACAGCATATCGTGCTGCATCCGATGATTTTTATGGGAAGGAATGGGCAAGCTGAAAAAAGGAAATCATGGCGGAAATTCGCTCATCGCAGGGGAGGACACGACACTTGGAACAAACGAACGATCAGCATATTACGCTGCACGGCTTCAACAATTTGACGAAATCGCTCAGCTTCAACATGTACGACATCTGCTACACGAAAACGAAGGCGGAGCGGGAAGCGTATATCGAGTACATAGATGAACAGTACAATGCCGAGCGACTGACCAGCATCTTGAAAAATGTTTCGGAAATCATTGGCGCGCACGTCTTGAACGTGGCGCAGCAAGATTATGTGCCGCAAGGGGCGAGCGTGACGTTTTTGGTTTCCGAAGGCCCTGTGGTGGAGGTGCCGACGGAATCGTACGAGGAATCGCCAGGCCCGTTGCCTGAGAACGTTGTGTTGCAGCTGGATAAAAGCCATATCACCGTCCATACTTATCCGGAATACCATCCAGATGAAGAAATCAGCACATTTCGCGCAGACATCGACGTCTCCACCTGTGGCGAGATTTCACCATTGAAGGCGCTCAATTACTTGATTCGTTCTTTTGATACGGATTTGATGACGATCGATTATCGGGTGCGCGGCTTTACTCGGGACATTCACGGCTACAAGCTGTTCATCGATCACGACATCAGCTCGATTCAAAATTATATTCCCGAGGAAATCAAAGAACTGTTCCACATGATCGATGTCAACGTTTATCAGGACAATATTTTCCATACAAAATGCAAACGCAGGCAGTTCGATCTCAACAACTACTTGTTCGGCTATACGAAAGACAAGCTGACGCCAGCAGAACAGCTGGAAATAACCGAGCGGCTGCAATTGGAGATGGACGAGATTTACTACGGAAAAAATATTATTCGCCACTAAGGCTGTATTTTTTAGCAAGTCTTTTGCAGGAAGCCCGCGCTGAGCAGTGAGGGCTTTTTTCTTGCATTGACGGTGATAATCATTATCAAACATAATGGGAGCATAAGAGCTAAAGGACGGTGGCAGCCAGCTATGCAGAGCAAGCGAAGCAACGGGAACAGCAGGGGCGAGTCATTTCAAGGCTTGTGGATGAAGCTGCGGCATTGTGAAGAGATCAGAATCAAACAGGATATCCCTCACGCGGGTCAAGAACTGGACAACAAGCACCGACTGATCGTCGTCCTGGACGGCAAAGGCTCGATGGAGACAGACGACGAATGTCAGCCCGTCAAGGAAGGAGACGTGTGGGTGCTTCTCCCGGGGCAGCGGTGTTCTTTCTATATAGAATCTTTCCGGCAGTTAAGCCTGCATGTGTTCGCTTTTGATGCGTATCGCGAGCAGGAGGGCGAAGACGATGAGACGATCACGCTGCGGCGTGCGATCTGGCCGTTGGCTGGTCGCATGGCATGCACAGCTCCGTCATCCATGTTCACCCGCTGTCGTGCGATGGAGGATGTGTGGCAGCAGGCGGACGAGCGGAGTCGCTTTCGGGCGCAGGCGTGGTTTCAGGAGCTTATGTACGAGCTGGCAGTCCATGCAGACAGCGCACCCGTAGAGGATTCGCTGGAGACATTGGAGCAGACGCGGCTGTATTTGGACAACCACTACCAGGAAAGCTGGACGATTGAGAAATTGGCCGCCATGGCTGGTTTAAGCCCTTACTATTACATGCATCTTTTTAAAAAGACTTACGGAAAAAGCGCGATGGATTACGTGAACCAGTTGCGGATCAACAAGGCAAAGCAGTTGATGGGCGAAGGCAGGGAGCGGGTACGGGAAATCGCCAGACAGGTCGGCTTCAGCGACGAGTATTATTTCAGCCGGAAATTCAAGCAGCAGCAAGGCGTGGCGCCCACTGTCTACATGAAAAGCAGGCGGCACAGAGTCGCGACGTACCATACGGCGATTACCGGACAGCTTTTGGCTTTGCAGACGATTCCCGGCGCCGCGCCGCTTGATCCCAAGTGGTCCGCGTACTATCGGCAAAAGTACGCCATCGATATCCCCGTTCATTTGCGCGATCCGTTTGTGGCAGAAAACTGGGCGGTCAATCGCGAGGCGATTCGCGACTTCAGCCCTGACCTGATCATTACGAGCGATTATCTCGATCAGACTGTGAAGCAAGAGCTGGGACATATGGCGAATGCCCTGTTTATCCCGTGGAAAGAAAAAGACTGGCGCGTGCACTTGCAAATGATCGGCGAGTATCTCGGCAGGGACAAGGAGGCCGAGCAGTGGCTTTTGGCTTACGACAAAAAATCGGCAGCCGCACGGGAGACGCTCCGGCGGGCGATTGGCGACGACTCCCTGCTTATGCTCTACGTGAACCAGTCTACGCTGTATGTATGCGGCAGCCAGCGCACCGGGTCGGTACTGTACAGCGATTTGCAGCTCCGGCCTGTTGCCCAAGTGGAGTCGCTTTTTGCCTACGAGCAAATCACCTTGGATGAATTATGTCACTATCATGCCGACCGCTTGATCGTGATCGTGAAAAAGGATCAGCCATCGCGGGATTTTTGGAGCGAGCTGCAAAAAACAGAGCAATGGTTTTCCTTGAAAGCCGTACAAAACAGGCACGTATACGAGGTGACGCCTGATCCGTGGCTGGAATATTCCGCGATCGGCCATGAACGGATCATGGAGGAGAGCTTGCGGCTGTTCGCGCAGTATCATCCAAATTAGATGGCAGGATTGTCTATGGTCGGGCGTGGAGCAAACCGTTTATAATCCTCCTAGTGAAAATCATTATCAACGATGAATTGCAGGGAGGATACAAATGAAACGGGCACTTATGCATACATTTATGCTCATCTTGCTCGCCACGACAGTTGTCGGATGCGGCCAGGCAGCAGCGCCAAAAGAGGAGCCTGTGCAAGCGGAAGCGAGCCAGACCAGAAAAGTCCAGGATGCAAAAGGGGAAGTGGAGATTCCGGCTCATCCCAAACGGATTGCGGATATTTCCGGCGCTTCCGAGGAATTGCTGATTTTGGGGCATACGCCTGTCGCTACTGCCAACACGGATTCATACGACCATGAGAAGCCGTCGCTCTATGTGCGGGACAAGCTGAAAGATTCCAAGATCGTCGGTTTTTACATGATGGACACGATCAATATCGAGGCAGTGATGTCGGCTGAGCCTGATTTGATCATCATGAATGCCAGACAGGAAAAAATTTACGAGCAGTTGAAAAAAATCGCGCCTGTCGTCGTGCTGAAAAACAGCCTGGAGCAGTGGCGGGAGCGGTTTACAGAAGTCGGCACGATTCTCGGACAAGAACAGGACGTCCAAAAATGGCTGGCTGACTACGATGCCAAAGCGAAAAAAATCGGCGAGCAAATCAAGGCGAAATCAGGTAATGAGTCGTTCTCCATCTTCCTGGCGCACAAAAAAGGGCCGTATTTGTTGGGGAGCGAAGGGGCAGGCTCGGTGCTTTACGATGATCTGGGACTGCCGAAGCCAGCGACGTCGCCTGACACGAAGGAAAAGACGATGGTGCTCCTGACGCTGGAAGGCATCACGACGATCAACCCGGACCGCATCGTGCTCCTGCACCCGGAAGGCGGCGAGCAAGCTTACAAAGATTCCGCTGTATGGCAAGGGCTGAAAGCATACAAAAACGGGAAAATTTACTACCTGCCAGCAAATCCGTACTACAACCAGGCTTACATGCCGATCGGCAAGGAGCTTCTGCTCGATACGCTTGAGCAGACGTTGAACCAATGAGTGAGCTGGAGTGGAAAACAGCGGGCATTCCCTGGACGAAGCAGTTGACGATGACAGCGACTGGCAGCGGGCAGGCATATCGCATCTATTTGGCAGTGCCGCCAGGAGAGGCGCCAGAAGCAGGGTTTCCGGTCATGTATGTGCTGGATGCCAATTCGGTGATCGGAACGGTAGTGGAGGCGGTTCGTCTGCAAGGCAGAAGCCGGAATGGCCAAGGCAGTCCAGCCGTCGTCGTAGGGCTCGGTTACGACGAGGAGATTCCTTTTGCCACTGCACGGTTTACCGATTACTCCTTGCCTATGCCGATTGACGAGCTTCCGCCTTTTTCCCGAGGGGGAGAGTGGCCGCGGCAGGGCGGAGCGGACGACTTTTTGCGCTTCGTATTGGAAGAGGTTCGGCCCGTGGTGGAGAGCATGGTCGCAATCAATCGCGAGCGCCAGGCCATATTCGGTCATTCGCTGGGAGGATTGTTCGCCCTGCATACTTTGTACACGCGCCCGGATGCATTTTTCGCCTACATAGCCGGAAGTCCATCGATTGATTGGTACAAGCGGCTGATTTTGGCGGAGGAGCAGGAGTTTGTCTCCCGTTTGCAGCGCGGCGGCCAGCCAAAACAATTGTTCATCGGAGTTGGCGAAGAGGAAGAGACTCACCCGACGCGAATCAACGAGCATGCGCGAGGTGTGGCCGAGCGACTGGGAGTGTTTGGCGATTGCGGGCTGAACGTGTCTTTTGAACAGTTTGCCCGGGAAAACCATATCTCTGTTTTGCCTGTACTGATCAGTCGTGCTGTGCGCTGGTTTTTGCAAAGCGTGTAACAAGCATGGGCAATAAGAAAAGATGAGCGTGACAACAGGTGCTGCACCGCCTGTATGTCTGCTCATCTTTTTTGTTTTGCTGCCCACTCCGTTTCAGGAGGTAGCCAACACTTGCTGGGCTTGCACGTATGCCGTGGAGCTTCGCACATGCTCCAGTTGGAAATGACCGAGATAATGCGCCCGGATCTCGTCCAGCGTCTTCTGGGCGGGCTGGATAAATTCCCGATCCCAGTCTTCGGGAGGGGATTCGAGCGATATGCCTTTTTCGTTGAGGATGTGGAACAAGTCTCTGTCTGCCTGAGTAGGAATCCACCACGTATAGACAGGATTGGTCTGGCCTTTGAGCAACGATTCCAGCATGAACTTCAAATACTCCGCTGTCGAAAGCTGGCCGTAGTTCACATCAAATTCCGGCCCGGGAGCCGGATATTGCTCTGGGTAACGGAACGGCCCGTAATGAATGGAGATGCCGAGAAAGCCGACAGGCGGAATGTTGTTCCCGTACCCGGTGAGCGAGAACGGCAAATCGGCTGCGAAATGCAGGCGCACGATGACGGAATTGATGAACTGCTGTTCAAAAAAGTCTTCTTTTTGCCAGATTCCCAAGTCGCGGGCAATCGTATCCCAGTAAATGATCGACGTGTTGTGCGCCAACCAGAACGAGGACGACATTTCCTCGAACGTCTTGAAAAAATCCTGATCGTGCTCGCTGAACGGGTCGATCAAGTCGTACCATTTGAAATAGCCGTGCTTTTGTCGCCAGCTTTGGGCAAGCAGCAAGAAGTCGATCAGCCGCTGGATGCGCGGCTCCGAGCTTTGCTGGTTGTTGGAAAAAAGATGTGTCGCTTCCAGCAGGTCAGCCGTAAAGTTGCCATTGACGAAGTCCCAGTAATTCACGTCTCCGGCCTGGGAGCGGTGCTCGTTGACCCGCTTCGTCTCCGTTTCCCAGTGGGCAAAAGTCGTGACGTCAATCCCGAAGTACAGCTCGAAAGGCAGCAGATCGCCAAGCAAATGGAAGCGGTAAGGGCTGGACTGCTGAAACCAGGTTTTGATGAAAGCGAGCCGGGAGGACGGGGGAACGACGATGGCTCTTTCCAGGTAGCTGGTTTTGGCGATGTCTGCCTGAAACTGCTCGATCGAGGTGGAACGGGCGACAAACGGCGAAGAGGAGGCGAGAAAATCGACGCCGTCTTCATCGTTGTCGTACTGCACAAGAATGTGCGTGAAGCTGCTCTTGGCTTGGGAAGACAAGACGAGCTGGCCCCAGTGATGAGCCGTGCCGTTGTCGATGGCTCCGATGATGACGACAGGCGTATCTTTTTGTCCGTTGAACGCGATGGAGCCGTAATCCTCGACGATGATTTTGTGCTGGCAGCGGACATTGATGGAGGCGCCAGCTTCGAAGCTGACGCAGACGCCTGCGGGAATCGTTACGTCTGTCGGACCAATCATGTACGGCCCGCCAGCGGCAGTAAATTCGCGATCATCTTCCATAGTTCCGCACAGGCGGACGTACTTGTCCACGTGAAGCTGGCAGGAATGCTGCGGGTCAGGGTCTGGCCCAATGGTCAGCTTAATGTAATAAAAGCCGTCTTCCGGAGGAAAAAAAGGCAGGATGAGGCTGCCTCCCGGCGTGTAGCGGACTTCGCACAGTTTCGTTCCGTGCATATCGTACACTTCAATACCGGAGGACGGGTGCGTCACATTGCTGATATGGATTTCGATGGCCTCTTTGGAAGTGAGGAAAAGCTTGTACATTTCGATGTGAGGATCGATGTCTGGTGACGCTTTGCGAATGGGCTTGTCTGTTTCCAGCATGGATACGTTTGCGAGAGTATTCATGTTACGCCGACTCCTATTCGAAAGATTCAATCATATGTAGGGAATGCAAGACCAGGGGCACTTGAATATTGGATATTATTAGTATAAGACGCGCGAGTGGGGAAAAAGTTTTGGGAGAAAGCAAGTCTTTTGGACTAGGGAAGCAGCAAGAAAAAAGGACGGGAGCGCCAGCGTGACTGACGTTCCTGTCCTTTTTGGCTGGATGAAGCGCAGAGGAGGTCGCTTACTTTCCGCCCGCTTTTGCGAGCATGTCGACCATCTCGCGGAAGCCGCGTTTTTTCGCGTGCGACAGAGGGGTGACCCCGTCGGAATCCGCCAGATTCACGTTCGCGCCGTGCTCGATCAAAAGCTGGACGATTTCCTGATGCTTTTTGCCGCCATCTCCGAGGATGACTGCTTCCAGCAAGGCTGTCCATCCGAGATTGTTGACGTGGTCGATGTTGACATCAGAGGTGGTTAAAAGCTCGCGGACGATTTCTACATGACCGCGATCAGCCGCAGGGATGAGGGCGGTGCCGCCAAAGCGGTTGGTGATCGTCGTATCGGCCCCTGCGGCAATGCTTGCCCGGACGAAGTCCAGCTTGCCTTCTGCCCCGGCGTACAGCAGCGGATTGTCGGAGCGGTCATCGCGAATGTTGATGTTGGCGCCATGTTCCACCAGCAGGTTGAATACTTCCAGTTGATCCGTGTGCACGGCGATCATGGCTGAAGTGCGGCCGCGCTCATCTGTTGCATTGATGTCAGCTCCGTCAGCAAGCAGCTTTTGGATCGTTTCCTTGTCTCCTTGCTTGACTGCTGCAAGCAGTGCCTGGTTTCGCTTGTCCATTTCTTCTTTCACCACCTGGGTCGCTTGCTGCTCGCCGCTCGCAAGCAGGGTGTCCATGTTGGCCGCACAGCCTGACAGGAACAGGGCGACAGTCAAAAAGCTTGCTTGCAGCATGGCGAACCCGCCCCTTTCTTTCGTTTTCATTGCCAGCATATCCAGCGGCTTATTCGACTGTCAGCTTGGCCTGGGATTTGCCAGCCCAATCGCCGACAGGTGTTACCGTATAGGTTGTGTCTGCTTTCAGTTTACCATCTTGCTGAAGGTCAAACACGCCTGTTGCCCCTTTGCGGCTGGAATATTTGTAGGTGGCGAGCAGCTTTTCGCCATCTGCCGAAGTCAGTTCTACACTGCGGCCGGAGAACAGCTCGTCTTTTGGATCGGCAGTCAAGGTAACGGAAATCGATGTGTCACTGAGCGCTTCTGCTTCGCTCAACGCAAGCGGAGCGACTTCCTGGGCGACAAAAGTCGGGTTGGCGATATTGGCCCAGTCAGATGTGACGGTGTACGTGACGCCCGGTTTCAATACTTGACCTTCCGGCAGACGGAATTTTGGCTCCTGGACTCCGTCAGTCGATTGTGTGAATGGCACGTATTTCGCGATAATCGGCTCGCCGCCAGCAGGGGTAATCGTCACTTGTCTTGCCTGCATGGACGAAATGACTTGATACGTTTTGCCGTCTGCGCTGTTGCTGTCGTCAAGCACAAAGGCGTTTGCGCCACGTCCTGCACTGTAAGCGGAGATGATGTATCCGTAGTCGACGACCCCGTTTGCTTTCAGTGCTTCGACTTCAAATGTGTCGTTTGTCACCTGTCTTGCCTGGGTCATGTCAAGCTTCGTTGCGTTGCCAGCAAAAGTTCCTGCCTTGTTCCCTTTGTAGGTCAACGTGTAAACTGTCCCAGGCTTTTGTACGGAAGTCGGCACGATATAGGTTGCGACAGAGCCAGTTTTCAGACGCGGCATGTTGGTCAAGGTCAGACCGTCGTTGAAAGCAAAGTCTTCCTTGGCTTTTGCGAATACTTCATCCTGCGCCGTCAGTGGCGCGTCAAAGGTGACGATCAGGGTGATGGCATTCAGCGCGCGTACGCTGGTCACTTTCGCATTGGCGGAAGGGATCGCTTTGTGAGCGGTTTGCAAAAGGAAGGCAACTTCGCCGCGGGTGACGCTTCCGTTGGTGGAGGAGAGGCGTTCTGCCCAATGTTGAACGGATTTCGTATCGCGTCCGAGCGCCTTGGAGACGATCTCGACCAGTTCGGCGCTTGTCACCGTTCCTTGTGGGTCAAAACGTCCGTCTTTCGCCTGCATGATTTCTTTGCCAACCAGTGCGGCAGCGTAGTTGTAATACCATGCGCCCGGGTTCACATCGGAAAAGCTGACGGTTTGCTCTGCCTTGCCTTGCAAGCCGAATGTGAGTGCGATCATTTTCGCCAGCTCGGCGCGGGTGACTTGCTGGTGGATGCCCATCGAGCGGTCTTGATAGCCTTGCATGACGCGAAGCTGGGTCATTTTGCTGACGGCTTGCTGGATTTCCCCGGCGCTGAGCGGAGCGGCTGCTGCCTGTGCATGCAAAGCGGCGAAGGGAAGGGATGTCGCTCCGAGAGTAGTAGCGAGCAGCACAGCTGCCAGTTTATTGGATACCTTTTTCATGTATAGTCCTCCTCGGTCAAGATCAGGTTAGGTGTTTCTGTTTGGCTTACCTGTATGATAGACGAGGGGTCTAAACTCCCGAGAAACGCGAGATTAACAGTTTCTAAAAAGGTTCTTAAAAAAAGATAAAAAAACCGCCTGAAATGCTCAGACGGTAAAACGGTACCCGGCACCCCAGACGGTTTCGATATATTGCGGATTGGACGGATCGACCTCGATTTTTTCCCGCAGCTTGCGAATATGCACGGTGACGGTTGCGATATCTCCGCTGGAATCCATCCCCCATATGCGTTCAAACAGCTCGTTTTTGCTGAACACCCGGTTCGGATGCGTAGTCAAAAATTCAAGCAAATTAAACTCTCGTGTAGTAAAAATGACTTCTTCGTTGCGCACGAACACCCGGCGCGAAGCTTTGTCGATGACCAGCCCGCGGATGTGAATCTCGGACTTGGCTGCAGGCTCCTTGTGGGATGTCAGCCGTTCGTAGCGCGTCAGGTGAGCTTTGGCGCGGGCCACCAGCTCGCTTGGACTGAATGGCTTGGTGATGTAATCGTCGGCTCCGAGGTTGAAAGCGCGGATTTTATCGATTTCTTCTTTTTTGGCAGAGACGATCAAAATCGGCACTTCTTTCGCCTGTCTGATTCGGCTGCACAGTTCGAAGCCGTCCATGCCGGGCAACTGCAAATCGACGATAATCAGGCTGTAGTCGTCGTGCAAGGCGAGCTGCAAGCCTTCGTTTCCGGTGTGGCACAAGTCGACCTGAAACCCGTTCAGTTCAAAATAATCGCGTTCCAACTGGGCGATTGTCGTCTCATCTTCAATGATGAGGATGCGCGTCGTCATATGTGTCGGCTCCTCCTTGCTGATTCATTCGCGGCAAGCTGAAAAACAGGCTCGTGCCGCTGCCTTGCTTGCTTTTCACCCAAATCTCGCCGCCGTGTCCTTCGATGATCTGGCGCGCGATGGAAAGACCGAGGCCGCTGCCGCCCGTCGAGGAATTGCGCGATTGCTCGGCTCGGTAAAACCGTTCGAAAAGGTGAGGAATGGCTTCTTCGGGAATGCCGATTCCGTTGTCTTTGATTTCAACGGTCGCCCACTTTGGGTCAGCCATTACCGAGACGAGAATGTGTTTATCCGGTTTGTCCATGAACTTCTGGGCGTTTTCGATGATGTTGAGCACGGTTCGCTTGATTTTTTCCAGATCGGCGATAACCGCGACGCTTTCCTGCGGGCGCTGTTCCCATTGCAGGCGGATGCCTTTCTCCTCCAGGTCGTAGTGCAGCTCGTCGATGCAGTCGTCCAGGAAGCTGGTAATATCAACAGGCTCAAACGTAAACGGCACCTGTTTCAGATCGAGCTTGGAGTAGAGGAACAGCTCGTCTACGAGCTTGTCGAGATCGACTGCTTTGGCGTAAATGATGTTGACGTACTTATCCATTTTTTCCGGCGTATCTGCGACGCCGTCCCGAATGCCCTCGATGTAGCCTTTGATGTTTGTAATCGGCGTTCGCAGGTCGTGCGAGATGTTGGAGATCAGCTCTTTGCGGCTCTCCTCATCCTGCAAGCGAAGCTGTACGGACTCTTGCAACCGTCTGCGCATGTTCTCGAACGCTTCGTTCAACTGACCGATTTCGTCCTTGCTGCTCTCCGGGAGGGCGAAGTCGAGATTGCCTTCCTTGATGTTCTCCGCAGAGTGGCGAAGTCTGTCCAGCGGCTTGACGACGCTGCGGGTAATCCAGCGGTACAGCAGCACGTTGGCGACGATGAGCACTCCGAGCAGCAGACAGACGAGAATCGGCAGCAGCCTGCGGGTTACTTCGCTGAACGGGCTGCGCTCGCGAATGACGAACACGCTGCCTTTTGCCCCGTCCGAGTAGAGAAAATCGAACTTGGCGTAGGCGTAAAAGCGCTCCCCGATGTTGAACGTGTTGCGAATCTGGCTGTTGTTCAGGTCGTAGGGAGGCAGGCTTTTTTCCAGCTCCGGCTGGTTGAACGTGAGCGATTCGAACACTTGGTTGCTCTCCCTGCGCACATACAGGCCAGCGCGTACCGTTTTGAGCTTGAAGTCGTAGTCTTGCAGCAACGACTTGTCGAGCAGCTTATCCGGCTCGTTTTTGGCGAAGTATTTCAGTTCGAGAAAAATCGACTCCTCTTGTTCGGTGAGCGGGTTGAGCTGATAGTGCACTTTATAAAAATCGCGAAAGCTGTGAATGTCGCCTGTCGCTGCAATCGTAAACAGGCTGGCTGCGAGAAAAAACATGAGCAAACTGATGACCAGCATCCCCGTGTAGGAGAGCAGCAGCTTGACGCGGATGGACATAAGACTCACCTCTCCTGGTGGCTGGGGTGTACAAAAGATGACAAGTCCATTATATACAAGGAAGACAGTCGGTAAAGCATTATTGCTTGGAACTGGGCGAATATCCGTTATACTAGCAGTAGAAGAACGGGATGAGACAGGGGGATACGATACCGATGAAAGTAGCCATAGCACAGCTTACCGCGACGATGGACAAAGCGGCCAATCTGCAAAAAGCACAAGAGTATATCGAGAAGGCCAAAAAAGCGGGGGCTGACTTTGTCATTTTGCCTGAGATGTACAGCGCTCCAGCGACGCCCAAGTCGGGTGTGACGCCAGCCGAGGTGGCGGAGAAGCTGGACGGACCGTTCGTTTCTGGACTTTCAGCAGCAGCGAGACAGCACGGGATTTACGTCGTGTGCGGTGTGTTCGAATCGATCGAGGGCGACGAAAATCGCGCTTACAACACGACAGTCTTCCTCAATCGCGAGGGCGAGCTGATTCACGCGTATCGCAAGACGCATCTGTACGACGCATTTTCCTATATCGAATCCGATTTTATCGCGCCGGGCGACAATCCGTATCAGGTGGTGGAGACGGAGTTTGGCAAAATCGGGCTGATGGTATGCTACGAGGTGCGCTTTCCGGAGATCGCCCGCCAGTTTGCCTTGCAGGGAGCCGATATTTTGTTTGTGCCGGCTGGCTGGGTAGCGGGTGCGATGAAGGAGGATCATTGGGAGACGCTGGTGCGTGCGCGGGCGATCGAAAACACGATGTTCATATGCGCAGCCGACCAGGTAGGCAACATCTTCGCGGGACGCAGCATGTTCGTCGATCCGATGGGAGTGGTCATCGCCAGCGCCGGAGAAGAAGAAACTTTGTTGATCACAGAATTGGATCTGGATCGGATTCAACGCGTGCGAGGGAAGCTGCCGAGTGTAGCAAACCGCCGCGCAGAGCTGTACACCAATTAAATACATGGGATTTCTGTAAAAGAACAGTCAGTCGCACCACAGGGCAACGTGGGGGCTGATTGTTTTTTTGTTTGGGAAAAGAAAAGTGGTCAGGCACATTTTCGTTTTTCCTTCATAGGATTATAGTAGATATTCTTCATTTTTAGAGCCCTTATGCAAGCGTTACCATCATGCGAAAGGAAGTGTGTGCGAATGTTCTGGTTCGTATGGGCTGTCGTCGGTGTCGTTGTCTGGTGGGCAATGAACAGTATCATGACAGGTAAAGCGGCAGGAACAAGCTGGTGGGCTTCGCTCATCGCTGCGCTTCTGGGCAGCTGGCTTGGGGATTTGGTGTTGGGAGATTGGCTGTGGCTGTGGGCTGGCTTCAACGTCATTGCCGGGGTCATCGGGGCGGTCGTCCTCACCTGGCTGTGGAACTTGCTCAGCAAACAGGCGAAGTAGCATAAAAGCAGGAAGGAATCGTCCCTGTGGCGGTTCCTTTTTTTCGTGGGCACAATCAAAATCAGCGGCACGAACGAAAGTGTACATTTGGGCAGTTTTTGCGAAAATCTTACTTGACCAGTAGGGATTGTTGGTAATATAACTATATCTAGGCCGATACTTATGACAGAGAGAGTATTTGATGCAACAGGAGGGGAAAACATGTCAACGATACTTACGATTGTCAACATTGTCCTTATGCTTTTATTCATTGGCGGTTTGTACGCTTTGCAAAAGAAACATATTTCTTTTTCCAAAAGGGTATTTGTCGGTCTGGGGCTCGGGATTGTCTTCGGTCTTGTGCTGCAATTTGCTTACGGAGTCAAATCGGACATTTTGAAAGACTCGATTGACTGGTTCAATATCGTAGGAAAAGGCTACGTGAAGCTGCTGCAAATGATCGTCATGCCGCTGGTGTTCATCTCGATCCTGGCTGCGTTTACGAAAATGAAATTGTCCAACAACATCGGCAAAATCAGCTCGCTGATCATCGGGCTGCTGGTAGGCACTACCGCGATTGCCGCAGCGATCGGGATTGCCTCCACTTTTGCCTTCAATCTGGACGGAGCGCAGTTCCAGCAAGGAGATGCGGAATCCGCCCGCATCGAGCAAGTAGAGCAACGCCTTGGCGACATCCAGAACATGACGTTGCCCGCGAAAATTTTGGAGCTGCTCCCGGCCAATCCGTTTCTGGACTTGACAGGTGACAGAGCGACTTCGACGATTGCCGTCGTTATTTTCGCCGCGATTATCGGCATCGCCTATTTGGGTGTGAAAAAGAAAAATCCGGAGCAGGCCGAACTGTTCTCCAAAATCGTCGATGCGATTCACGCGATCATCATGCGCGTCGTGACGCTGATTTTGCGCCTGACCCCATACGGTGTGCTGGCGATCATGACGCGGGTGACTGCGACGAGCGACTACAATGCCATCTGGCAGCTTGGAAAATTCGTCATCGCTTCGTACGCGGCGCTGATTCTCATGTTTATCGTGCACTTGCTGATGCTGGCGTTCGCCGGGCTGAATCCGGTCACTTACGTGAAAAAAGCGTTCCCTGTCCTGACCTTTGCCTTTACGTCCCGCACGAGTGCAGGGGCATTGCCGCTGAACGTGAAAACGCAAACGCAAGACCTGGGCGTACCTGAAGGAATCGCCAACTTTGCCGGCTCGTTCGGTCTGTCGATCGGGCAAAACGGCTGCGCAGGAACATACCCAGCCATGCTGGCGATCATGGTTGCGCCTATCGCGGGTATCGATCCGCTGACGCCTTCTTTCATCCTGACCTTGATCGTGGTCGTGGCTCTCAGCTCCTTCGGGGTTGCCGGAGTAGGGGGCGGAGCTACTTTTGCCGCACTGCTTGTTCTGTCTACGCTGAACCTGCCTGTAGCGATTGTGGGCTTGCTCATTTCTGTCGAGCCTTTGATCGACATGGGACGCACAGCGCTCAACGTGAGCGGAAGCATGACAGCAGGTCTTTTGACGAGCAGGGCGACCAAAGAGCTGGATACAAAAGTATACAACGGCACAGAGCAACAATCGTCTGTGACTGTATAAAAAAGAAACCCGGTTGCACTGCCTCTGCGGCAGATTGCATCCGGGTTTTTCTGAATGCACAATGTCTCATGAATGTGTCCCGACACTCGGATGACCGTTTTGCACCCATTCAAAAATGTACTGTTGCATGGTACTGGCCAATTGAATCGCGCCCATGTCTTTTTCATTTTGCAGCGTCCAGTTTAAAAGCACCATGGCATTTGCCACGTAGAGCTTGGCCAGATAGTCAACCGAGACAGTTGGTGAAGACAGTGCCTTGTCCAAGTAAGCATAGCAGGCGTTGTACAAGATCAGCTCAACTTCTTTGCTCAAATCAGCGGAGGGAACATGCACGTTTAACAGCGTGGCCATTTCCGTTTTATTCGCCGCGGTCAGATCGATGATCAGTTCAATCACTTTTGCCATGTTGCCATGCTGGATGGACACGAAGCGCTGCGCCATTTCTTTTTGAAAAAAGTCGGCCTGGTGCTTGACCATTTTTTCCAGCAGGTCGTACTTATCCGTGTAGTGGCTGTAAAAAGTGGACTGGCTGCTGAGGGAGCGGGTACAAATATCCTTGATCGTAATTTGACTGAAATCTTTTTCCTGCAGCAGACTGACGAGCGCTCTTGCCATGCTTTTTTTGGTTTTATAGACGCGAACATCTTCCTTCATCCAGTCAATCTCCTTTCAAAAGTCGCTTTTTGAACCATCAGGGGGCAGATCGTCCGATTTCGTACGAATGAAGTATTGTTGCTTATGGTTCGTTCAAGGCAATCCCGATACGCTGGGCTTTGTAACCGATCAGAGGAGGGATACCATGTTTAACATGTACTTGGACAACGAACAGTTCAATTTGCAAATCAATCGTTTTATCCAGGACTACTATGAGGAAGATGAACGGGCCAGCAGCGATTTGCAAACGATCGTGCCAAGACTGACAGATGCAGAAACGGGCGGCGAGCAGCATTGTCAGGCTGGTGCTTGTCACCTGGCATTTGATGAAATGAAAAAGTTTTTGTAAGGAAGAGTGCCGAAAAAAAGCAACAGGCTGTACCGTCTGCGAAGGACTGATACAGCCTGTTGCTCATGTTGCGTCATGCTTACTTAATGACGGATGTGTACTTGAAGTACGCCCCGCCGAGCGGGAAGATGATGAAATCTTTCACCTTGTCGTTCTTCACATACGGGCTTCCCCGGAAGTTGAGCGGAGCGAGCGGCATTTCGTCCATCAAAATCGTTTCGGCGTCCAGCAAAATTCGCTTGCGCTTGTCGAGGTCAGGCTCGTTGTAGCTCTTGTCGATCAGCTCCTTGAACTTGGCGTTTTCCCAGTCTGGATGGTTGTTGCCGCCTGTTTTGTCGCGGAACATCTCCAGGAAGTTGATCGGATCGTTGAAATCGGCGCCCCATTGGAAGCGGATCAGGTCGAAGTTGGCTTGCGAGCGCATGTCCCGGTATACTTTCAACTCTGCGTTGTACAGCTTGACGTTTACGCCGAGCACTTTTTTCCACTGGTCTTGCAAAGCTTCTGCCACTTTCTTGTTCGTGTCGGTAGTGTCGTACGTGTAAGTCACGGTCGGGAAGGCTGTCAGGCCAAGCTCTTTCATTCCTTCGGCCAGAAGCTGCTTCGCTTTTTCGTTGTCTTCTTTGAAGTAGCCGTCCGGTTTCAGGCCCATCGAGGTCGGCACCCATCCGTAGGCGGCAGGAACGCCGGTTTGCAGGATGTTGTCGATGATTTCCTGACGGTTGATGGCGTAAGCGAAGGCTTGTCTGATTTTTTTGTTGTTGAAAGGCGGCTTGGTCGTATTGAAGACGACAGACTGTGTGCCAGGGTTGTCAGCGACCATCAGCTTGCCCGCGTCCTTCAGGGAAGGGATCGCGTCTGTCGGCAGCGTGGAAGCAGGATAGCCGCCCCAGTCGATATCGCCATTTTCAAACATGGAGAAAGCTGTATTGTTGTCTTCGATCATGGAGATTTCCAGGCGATCCAGCTTCACGTTTGATTTGTCCCAGTAGTTCGGGTTTTTGGTGAAGACGATTTTGCTTTTGTGTTCCCATGTATCCATGATGAATGGGCCGTTGCCCACGATCGTCTTCGCTTCTGCCGCCCAGTTCGGGCTGCTCTCGACTGTTTTTTGATGGAGCGGGAAGAGCGTCGGGAAGAAGGTCAACTCACGGAAAAATGGAGTAGGCGATTTCAGGTTGAACTCAACGGTGTAATCGTCGATCGCTTTTACACCTACGTCGTCGGCTTTTCCTTTACCCGTATTGTATTCCTCTCCTCCTTTAATGTAGTAAAGCTGATAGGCGTACTCGGATGCCGTCTTGGGATCGAGATTGCGTTTGATCGCGTACACGAAATCGTGGGCAGTGACCGGATCGCCGTTGCTCCATTTGGCGTCCTTGCGAATCTTGAAGGTGTAGTTCATATAGTCCGGTGTATTGGTAAAGCTCTCCGCCGTAGCATTGGTCAGCTGTCCGTTCAGGTCGTAGCTGGTCAAGCCTTCAAAAGCGGCGTAAATCATGTCGAAAGAGTCGGCGTCGACGGCGATGCCAGGGTCCATGGAAGGCGGCTCGCTGTTGATGCTCCACCGCAGCACCATCGGCTCTGTCTTTGTAGCCTCAGTCGGTGTGGCGGAGGGTTGCGAGGTTTGGCCCGCAGGCTGGGAAGGCGTCGAAGAGTTGGAACAGCCTGTGATTACCCCGAAAAGCAAGGTAAGACAGGTTGCAAGCGCAATGCCCTTTTTCATGTAAATCCCCCTTGAAAATGATAGAAACATATATTCAGAATATTTGTTGGCGTTTTTTTTAGCAAAGGTAATTTTTATATTTCCCGGTAAAAAATTTTTTCGTTTAGCTGATTAACAAAGTATTTGCTGCTAATAGTAGAAGACACTCATGTTCGTGCAAGCAATGAGGCAGTTAACTAATTTAGCGGGCAGAATGATGACAGCAGTAGACAAAGCACACGGCAAATGATAAGAATGAGGTAATTAATCATTTTAGCAGCTATCAAACCAGGTAGGAGTAAACGCCCTTATGTATAAAATCGGTGTGGTGGGTCCGCCCCCTTCAGTAGAGCGGATACTGGCTGTTGCCAATGAGTTTGAGCATGAAATCGAGTTTGTTCCTTTTACCTATGAAGATGCGAGAGAAGTTAGCCAGATTGTGCAGGAGCATAATCCGGAGTTTAACGGATGGTTTTTCTCTGGCCCGATTCCTTTTACGATCGCCAAAAATGTGCTGAGCCCGGATGCGAATATCGTCTACTGCCCGCCAACCGGCTCCAATCTGTACCGTTGCTTCATTCAGATGTCGATCGACCATGACGAGGTTGTGAAGCGTGTCTCCGTCGATATGATCGATTCGGAAGGGACGTATTTGCGCGAGGCCATGTCGGAGCTGGATATTCCCGCGGAAGAAATGCACGTCATGACCTACGACGAGCATTACGACCCGGAGGCCATTACGCAGTTCCACCTCTCGCTGTGGCGGGAAGGGAAGACGCAGGGAGCTTTCACGACCTTGTTTTCCGTCGAACGGGCTTTGCGCGATGCAGGCATCCCGGTCTATCGCGTGTTGATGACGAAGATGGAAATTCGCCAGGCGATGAAGATCGTCATCGAAAAAGCGAAAAGTTCGTATTTCAAGCATACCCAAATCGGCGTGGAAATCATTGAGCTGGAGCAGTTTGACAAAATTGCCGAGCGGGCGAAGACGCGGTTCCATCTCCAGCATCTGGAGCTGAAAATCAGGGAAATCTTGCTGTTGCTTTGCGAACGGCTCGATGGCTCCCTGATGGCAAACGGCAACGGGCGCTATCAAATTTTCAGTTCGCGCGGCGCGATCCAGCGGGAAATTGAGATGCTTCGGCATACGGTAGAGCAGCTCTCGCTGGAAGCGGACGTGCCCGTGGCAGTCGGCGTAGGCTTCGGAGACACGGCCTTTTCAGCGGAGAACAATGCGCGAAAAGCGGTCCAGCATGCCAAAGAACGGCCGCAGTTTGGGATTGTGGTCGTGCAGGATAACGGCGTGATGATGGAATCGGTGGGCGAAGCGGAGGAGCTGGAGTACGCCTACCGTTCGAACGACCGCGAGCTTTTGGAAAAACTGAACAAGGCCAACGTCAGCGTCAAAACGTATTACAAGCTGAGGGCGCTTGTCCAGCGCATGGGCTGGAAATCATTCACGACAACAGACATCGCGGCGTATTTGTCCATGACGGTGCGAAATGCCCAGCGAATCATGGGCAGTCTGTGCGAAGTAGATCTCGCGGAATACAAAGGCGAGGAGCAACAGGCTATGCGCGGCAGGCCGAAGAAAATATATACGCTGAAAAAGTAGACAACACCCGACATTTCGGGTGTTTTTTTTTGTCGATGGGAAGCGACTTTCGTGTCATTTCGTGGCGAGAGTTCGGAGGGCAGCGTTTTTGGCTGCGAGGTTTCGTCAAATCATGTAGAAGCAAGTAAGAAGTTGTCGAGAAAAAAGAAAAGAGAAAAAAAGGGATTTTTTCCAGAAAAAGCAAATAAGATAAAATGTTTCATACATTCATAATATTTTGATTGGGGGAGTTTTTTAGAATGAAAAAGTCTTATGTTGCAACCAGCTTGACTCTTAGTATTGCCGTGGGCGTGTCTGGCTTCGCATCGGTTCCGGCGCTGGCCAAATCCAAAGACATCGACTACAGCAAGGAGTGGGAAACACCGCAGTACATCGGGGAGAAGTGGGAACCGGATGGAGAAAAAGGCGACGATATCGTCTGGTCCTACCTCGAAAATTACAAAGATCAATTCCAGATTCAAGGAGATGTCGCCGATCATTTTCAAATTGTGAATGAGGTTCGCAACAAGGAAACGGACACAAAGCACTACCGTTTGCAGGAGGTCTATAACGGGATTCCGATTTACGGTTTCCAGCAAACCGTTCACATAGACGCTGATGGCTCTGTCACGTCTTACCTGGGGCAGTTCATTCCCAATCTCGATAACAATGATGATCTGACAAAGAAACCGAAGCTTAACGCACAAAAAGCGTTGAAGAAAGCGATCAGTGATGTGGAAGACGAAGTGGGCGAAAAGCCGGACTTCGTAAATGATCCGGAGGCAGAGCTGTATATTTACGTACATGAAAACGAAGCTTACCTGGCGTATGCGGTTGAGCTGAGCTTCCTGGACCCGGAACCAGGTCGTTGGATGTATTTCATCGATGCGCATAGCGGAGACGTGATCAACAAGTACAATACGATCGACCACGCAACAGGAATCGGAACAGGCGTGCTCGGCGACAGCAAGCAGTTCGAGACTTCGCTGCAAAGCGGCAAATATGTGATGAAAGACACGACGCGCGGAAAAGGTATCGAGACGTATACTGCCAAAAACCGCTCCACGCTTCCTGGCACGCTTATGTCAGACAGCGACAACAATTGGACGGACGGAGCGGCAGTCGATGCGCACGCCTATGCGCAGCAAGTGTACGACTACTACAAAGACGTCCACAATCGCAACAGCTATGACAACAAAGGCGCCTTGATCCGCTCTACTGTCCACTACGGCAACAATTACAACAATGCATTCTGGAATGGCTCGCAAATGGTGTATGGAGATGGCGACGGCAGCACATTCATATCGTTGTCCGGAGGTCTGGATGTAGTCGCTCACGAATTGACCCACGCTGTAACCGAAAAGACAGCGGGGCTGGTGTACCAATACGAATCGGGAGCTTTGAACGAGTCCCTCTCCGATATTTTCGGTGCGATGATCGACGACGACGATTGGCTGATGGGAGAAGACATCTACACCCCAGGAACAAATGGAGATGCGCTGCGTTCCCTGGAAGACCCAACAGAGTATGGCGACCCGGATCACTACAGCAACCGCTATACCGGCTCCCAGGATAACGGCGGCGTTCACATCAACAGCGGAATCAACAACAAAGCTGCGTATTTGCTGGCAGAAGGGGGCACGCATCACGGGGTAACCGTGAACGGGATCGGTCGCCAAGACACAGCGAAAATCTACTACCACGCGCTGACTCATTACCTGACGCCGTACTCCAACTTCTCTGCGATGCGCCAAGCTGCTGTTCATTCGGCCACTGACTTGTTCGGTGCAAATTCTCCGCAAGTAGCTGCTGTGAATGCAGCGTATAGCGCGGTAGGCGTGAACTAAACAATAAAGCATGGCAAAGAGGCAACCACTCAACGGGTGGTTGCTTTTTTGTATGTAAAAAAGCAGACGAAATCATTTTCTTATGGCAAAAAACCAGTGGGAAGTGCCGTTGGAAGGAAAAATAACTTAGGTCTAAAGCACTGATGTAGTCAGGTCTGGAGTCCCGGATAAATCATGGAAGCTTTTCTATTTTTCAAGAAGTCAAACAACTCTATTGAAAAAAAGTTACTCAGGTTATATAATTCAATTAAACGAAATTGTCTTTTTGTATTCGTATATTGTGAATGGTGACTGAAACAAAGAACAGGAAAGGAGTATCGGCACGACGACAAGCTTTACTGCGTTTTTGAATGAATGGATTGCGTTGAGATTAAAATGAAAGGGCTTTCACTTTAATGCCAGCATCCAGACTGATCACTCATTCAGAACGTCGTTGTTTCGCCAACGAAACAAACGAGAATGATGGTTACCAACAGAAAGAAACGGCCTAGGGGGAATGCTCAATGAGTGCAAACAACGTACAAATCGATCGGAATGAGCAATATTCGCAAGGAATCGGCCTGGTGAAATGGGTAGAGCGAGTGGGAAACAAGCTGCCGAACCCGTTCATGCTGTTCCTTTATTTGATTGCTGCTTTGATGATCATCACTGCTGTTTTGTCTATTTTCCACGTCACAGCAATCGACCCGATCAAAAATGAGCAAGTCCAGGTAAAAAATCTGCTCAGCCAGGAAGGCTTGCAGTGGCTTTTGCCCAACATCATTAAAAACTTCTCCGGGTTCTTGCCGCTCGGTTCGATCTTGACGCTGATGCTTGGCGTAGGGCTGGCAGAGAAGGTCGGTCTGCTGGAAGCAGTCATTCGCAAAATGTCGCTGCGCGTCAGTGCGCGCTATGCCAGCTATCTCGTTGCTTTCATCGCGTTTTTCAGCCACGTGTCTTCTGACGCTGCGTTCGTGATTATGCCGCCGCTTGGCGCGTTGATCTTTTTGGCTGTCGGACGTCATCCGGTGGCAGGGTTGCTCGCCGCGATTGCAGGTGTTGGATCAGGCTTTTCCGCCAATATCCTGATCGTGACGACAGACGTGTTGTTGTCCGGGATCAGCTCGGAAATTTCCAAGTCGGTCGATCCGAACATCACTGTGAGCGTGCTCGACAACTGGTTCTTCATGTCCGCGTCCGTCCTGCTGCTTTCCGCGGCGATTGGTTTTATCACGGACAAATTTGTGGAGCCGCGTCTGGGTGTTTACAAAAGCGAAGGCAAAAACGAAAGAAAACTGGAAGATTTGTCCGATATCCAAAAGAAAGGCTTGCGTGCCGCTGGTATTGCAGCGCTGGCGTTCATTGCCGTCATGGTTGTGCTGGTCGTGCCGGAAAATGCGCTCTTGCGTGATCCGAAGCTGGGAACAGTCGTACCTTCTCCATTCATTTCAGGGATTGTTCCGATCATTTTGCTCTTTTTCTTCACCGTAGCGATTACGTACGGAATTAAAGTCGGAGTGATCAAAAAGCAAAATGACATCCCGGCTCTCTTGACTGACCCAATCAAAGGCATGGCAGGATTCATCATCATGATTTTCCCGCTGTCCCAATTCGTGGCGATGTTCAACTGGAGCAACATGGGCAGCTTCCTGGCGCTCTCGATTACCGATTTGCTGGAGCAAATGAACATGAGCGGAGCACCTGTGTTTATCGGCTTGATGTTTTTGTCCGCGTTTCTCTGCATGTTTATCGCCAGCGGTTCCGCCATCTGGTCGTTGCTTGCCCCGGTGTTTGTACCGATGTTCATGGCGCTTGGCTTCCATCCGGCATTCGCGCAGGTGGCGTTCCGGGTTGCCGACTCTTCGGTCATTCCGTTTGCGATCGTTTCACCGTTTATCCCGCTGTTCCTCGGCTTTTTGCAGGAATATAAAAAGGATGCGAAGCTGGGCACCTATTACGCCTTGATCATGCCGTATCCGATCGCGATCTTTATTTTGTGGACATTGCTCTTAGTTGTTTGGTATTTCTTGGGTCTGCCAATCGGTCCTGGAGTTTATCCGATCATGAAGTAGAGATGACTCCAGAATGAACAGGAGGAATTGATATGTTGGATCTGGTTTCCCTTCGAAGAGATTTTCATATGCATCCGGAAGTGGGCTTCACAGAGTTTCGCACCGCTTCCAAAGTGGTAGAGTTGTTGACTTCCATGGGTTATGACGTCATTTACGGACAAGACGCGATGGATGGCGATTCCCGCAGGGGATTGCCGTCCGAGGAAGTGCTGGAAGCCGCATACGAAAGAGCGTTGCGGGACGGCGCCAACCCGGAGATCGTTGCGAAAATGCGCGGCGGCTACACGGCGGTGATCGGCGTCAAAAAAGGCAGCAAGCCCGGACCTACGGTGGCTTTTCGCTTCGACATGGATGCTTTGCCAGTTTTGGAGAGTACCGATGCAGACCATTTTCCGCAAGCGCACGATTTCCGCTCCCGCTATGAAGGCAACATGCACGCATGTGCCCATGACGGGCATACGACGATTGGGCTTGGCGTAGCATCCGCGCTGGCAGCAGGGGATTTCGCCGGGACGTTGAAGCTGATTTTCCAACCTGCGGAGGAAGGCGTTCGTGGCGCGTACTCTATCGTGCAAAAAGGGATGCTGGACGACGTGGACTACATTTTCTGCCACCATCTGGGGGTTAACGTCCCGCTTGGCGAAGTGCATGGCGGCTCTTACGGGTTTTTGGCTACGACCAAAATGCTCGCTCATTTTTACGGCGTTTCTTCCCATGCGGGCGCATCGCCGGAGCAGGGGAAAAATGCGCTGCTCGGCGCGGCTACAGCTTTGCTCAACATTCATGCGATTCCGCGTTTTAGCACAGGGGCGACTCGCGTGAATGTGGGCGTGCTGGAAGGGGGAACAGCGGCAAATATCATTCCGGCTTACGCGAAGATGATTGTCGAAACCCGTTCGGTGTCAGAGGAGGTCAACGCCGAGGTGGAACAGCGCGTTCGCACGATTATCGCGCACAGTGCAGCCATGCATGAGCTGGAGCACAAAATCGAAGTAGTGGGGGGAGCGATCCCGATCAACTACGACGAGGAAATGGCTGTGTTGGCTTTGGAGGAAGCCAAGCAAGTCGAGGGCTTTACTTCTTTTAAAATGGGCGAGTACAACTCGATGGGCAGCGAGGACGCGAGCTTCATGATCAAGCGCGTTCAGGATCGCGGCGGAAAAGGAACGTACATGGCGATCGGAACCGACATTCCGGCTCCGCACCATCATCCGAAATTCGATATTCAGGAAGAAATTTTGCCGCGCAGCGTCGAGCTGCTGAATCGGATTGCAAGACGGCTTCTTACGTAAAAGAAACCCTCTATCGCTCTCATGCTTTGATCAACTACGACCTGGAGAGGATGTTTCTTGATGGATACCAAACGCATTGCAGAAATGATCGAAAGTAAACGGGATTCTTTTATCAAAGTGAGCGACCGCATCTGGGAGTTCGCGGAGACGCGCTTTCAGGAGTACCAATCGGCTGAGCTGTTGGCGCAGACGCTTGAGTCAGAAGGCTTCCAGGTGGAGCGCGGAGTAGGCGGGATTCAGACGGCCTTCATCGGCAGCTTCGGCAGCGGAACTCCGGTTGTGGCGATCCTGGGCGAGTTTGACGCGCTGTCGGGAATGAGCCAGAAAAAAGGCCAGGCCAAGGAAGAGCCGGAGGTGCCGGGGGCAAACGGACACGGCTGCGGACACAATCTGCTGGGAACCGCTTCGCTTGCGGCAGCAGTAGCCGTGAAGCAGTATATGGAAGAAAACAATTTGCCAGGTACGGTTCGTTACTACGGGTGCCCAGGGGAAGAGGGCGGATCCGGGAAGTCGTTCATGGCGAGAGCCGGGCTGTTTGACGACGTGGACTTCGCCCTTTGCTGGCATCCGATGGGCTACAACAGCATCATGGCAGTCGAGTCGCTGGCGAACTACCAGGTGTATTTCAAGTTCAAAGGCAAAAGCGCTCACGCGGCAGCGAGTCCGCATCTGGGCCGCAGCGCGCTGGACGCAGTCGAGCTGATGAACGTCGGCGTAAACTACTTGCGCGAACACATCATCACGGATGCGCGTGTGCACTATGCGATCACCAATTCTGGCGGGTTGTCGCCAAACGTCGTGCAGCCATACGCAGAGGTGCTCTACCTCGTTCGTGCGCCAAAAGTCGATCAGGTGCAAGAAATTTACGAGCGCGTGTGCAAAATCGCCAAAGGCGCGGCGATGATGACCGAAACGGAAGTCGAGATCGTGTTTGACAAGGCTTGCTCCAATCTGGTGCAAAACCGGACGCTGGAAGAGGTCATGTACAAAAACTACCAGGAGCTGGGTGTTCCCGTGCATGACGAGGCGGAGTTGCAACTGGCCAAAGCGATGCGTGCCACGCTGTCTGAACAGGAAAAGGCAACAGCGGAGAGACAGTCGCCGGGTACGCCTGACCCGGACATGGTGACATGGCTGAACCCGTACAACGGCGGGACGATTCCGCTGAACGGCTCGACAGACGTTGGCGATGTAAGCTGGATCACTCCGACCGCCCAGTGTACGACTGCTTGCTTTATCAACGGTTCGACTTTGCACTCGTGGCAATGGGTGGCGCTGGGAGCTACTTCGATGGCACACAAAGGCATGCTGCACGCCGGAAAGGTCATGGCTGCTACGGCGGTGGACATGCTGCAAAACCCTGAGCTGATCGCGAAGGCAAAAGCGGAGCTGAAGGAGCGTCTGGGCGGCAAAGAGTATGTGTGCCCGATTCCTGACGGGGTTATGCCTTCGGTGAAAAAGTAAAGGTTTTACGTGACAAGACCGACGATAGACCGCTTGAATGCGGCTGTCGTCGGTTTTTTTCATGGAACAAGGCAAGAAGATGGAAGCGTGCCTCATGCATGCGATTTACAAAAAAATACAAAAATTAATAAAGTATAAATTTCTATATTTTACATATTTCTACAAACAATGACAAAAATGATAAGTATAATAAAAGTCGATAAGGAAAAACCCACTAAATTTGTTGTTGTTTTCTCCTTATTACCCTTGGCCAAGGTATATAGACAAAGTAAGTTTGGGAGGAAAGGAACTTGGGAAAAAAATTTCTTGGTATTGCTGCAACACTCGCTTTGTTGACGGCAGCTAATTCTGCTTATGCGGAGACACAAACCGACACTCTTCAATATAAAGATTTGCGGGCTGATATCAAACTGGATGTCGATTGGAATCTTTTAGATGAAGATAAGGCAGAAGCCGAAACAGACTTCATTAATCCAAACAATAGTAACTATGTTGCAGTCAGACTTGAAATGTGGAAAGACGACTCTGGAGTTTCTGGCAGCAAATATGATCGAGATAAAAGCCTTGCTGAATGCCGCTATACTTATGCGGGAGCTGAGTATTTCAAAAGTAGACACTCGATTGACAGCTCTGATCGGAAAAAAGAACTTGTCGTTGATACTTTCTCCGATGACTAGGATCCCGTAACATTCAAACAGAAAATAAACCGGTTGAATAGCCGGTTTATTTTCTGTTTGGCTACGACGGTAGCTTGCCGCAAACCATATTCAATGCTGAAAAACTCAGGAGACGGTTATACATGACAATAAGCTCGATAAAAAATCAGTTTAAAGCCCATCCTGTCACAACCGCTTTGATTATCTTGGGTCTGACCATATCCATTGTACTCATTTCAATAGGTATATCGAGTGTGAGGAATACGCATTTACTCATCCAGCAACAGGTTCATTACGCACCCCAGAATGCTACTAAAATAGAATTGGAGCTTTCGGACAAACAAGATGTACACGCTTTGTTCAAGGTTTTTGACGGGATATCAGATCAAACTGGAGTTATTCTGGACCGAGCAAAAATGTTTCACAATGGTCTCATGGCTCCAGTAACGCCTGAATATTGGACAAAACAGGTTGTTCAGAGATTTCCATTAGAAACAGGAAGATATCTGAATATAACGGATATCATCCATGGAGAAAAAGTAGCCCTAGTTGGCAAAGCGAGAGGGAAAGGTGTACGCACCAAGAACGGAAAACCGTACATTTTGCTGGATAACGAAGAATACGAAGTGATCGGAATAATCGGCGTGAAAGGAAAAACAACAAAAGCGATTGATTACAAAATTGTTATTCCGGCCACGTCGCTTTCCTCAACGCTTTTGAGCAAATTGCAAAGCACGAAAACGATTCCTTTCTTGATCCACAATATTTATACAAATACATACGCAGACGAAAAACAGATTAAACAAAATGCCAAGCGTCTATTTCCGGAAGTGACATGTACAGCCTCCCCGTACGGAGAAACAGAGGGGATTATTGCACCCAACAGGGGAGGCGAAATCTACATATCCATAATGGTCTACGCTCTGGCGATCATCAACGCGATTAACCTTACAGCCTTTTGGATTCATGAAAGAAAGTACGAAATTGGTATCAGGAAAGCTTTTGGCTACAGCAATGCGGATATCGTCTCCATGCTTTTTTGGGAGATGTGCGTCATCAACCTGATAGCGGTTGTCATAGGTTTTTCTATTCAATGGATGATAAGAAGCTTGCTCTCCAAATGGCTCGATTATCCGGTTGAGATTACCTCCACCACTATCTTTGCCGCGATTTTGTTTGTTTTTGCAACAGCATTTTTCACTACTGCCATCCCTTCCGGCAAGGCGGTAAAAATACAGCCAGTTGAGGCTATCAGGGGATAAGGAGAAGAGAAATGGAGCACCTTTCCATTGCTATTTCATCCATGTGGAAAAGAAAGCTGTCTGTTTTTCTGATGATGACACAGCTTGTGCTTTCCTTTTGGGTGATGAACCATGCGTTTATTTCCATGGACGTCGTGCACTATCAAGAGAAAAAGCTATTTGCGGTAATGCAGATGGATAAAGATACAACGTTGCGGTTGTCTTTTGCGGATGTGGATGACACAGAATGGTTTGCAGAACGATTTAGTCACTTGGAGAATTTTATCAAACAAACGCCTGGAGTGCAGAGGTACGGCTCCTTTGATACGACCTCCATCACACCGGAAAATTTGCCGAACCAACGTGCTTTTCTTGAACAAAACAAAAAACAGTATGCCGGAACAAGGTTGGAGAATGCGATTGAAAATAGCAAGATCGTTTTTTTAGATAAAGGCATCTATTCATATGCAAAATTCAAGATCATTAACGGAAGGCCACTGGGTGAAGCGGATTTCACCAAAAAGGACGGTGACGTTATCCCGGTTTTGATCGGATATAACTACCGGGATGTCATCAATCTTGGTGATCGGTTTGAGACCATCATCCATGAAAAGAAAATCGTGTACGAAGTTGTTGGAGTTCTTGAGCAGAGGAGTGAATGGTTATCTGGAAATGATTACATTGCTGATCCGGTCGATAACCTGGACAACTTTTTTCTTGCTCCGTTTTTTCCGATTGTCAGGGAAAGCGAGCCGATGGATGTAGCGGTGAGAATGCATAACACCTTCATCCAACTGGATTCCGCAGAAATGTTCAATCAAGTCTCGGCGGCCATTTTAGAAAAGGGGAGAGAATTAGGCATAAATCCAACGCTGGCAACAGTTGGTGACGAGTTGCAGGCTTACAGGGAAAACAGGAAGCAAGTCAGCAATTTCTCCCTGTTCATGGGGATGTTCTTTTTAGTGATCTCCATCATTGGAATCGTTTCGGTGACGCTTTCGTCGATTCACGCCCGAAAGCATGAACTGGGAGTCAGGATGGTGGCAGGTGCAACCAAAAGGGATATTTCCATGATTATTCTCATGGAACTTGTATGGATAGTAACGGTTTCAGCAGTTTCCGGGGTTATGCTGAATTACGTGACGGAAGCTTTCGAAGATTCATCGGTAGCGAATATAAAGCTGGAGATGTTTGCTTTCCCTTTATACGGTAAAGTCATGCTTGTATCCATCCTGGTTATTCTTTCTTCCGTGTTCATCCCGTTGCTTCGGATAAAAAAACTCCAACTTCGAGAGTTAGTAGGGGGGAGAGACTGAATGGCATTCATCGAACTTGATAATGTTTCGAAAGTATTCGGGCAAGCAGAGTATGCAACTGTAGCCTTAAAACAAGTGACTATTCGCATGGATAAAGGCGAATTTGTCTCTATCATGGGTCCATCTGGCTCAGGTAAATCGACCCTTTTGAACATTATGGGTTGCATGGATATACCGAGTGAAGGAGAATACAGGCTAAATGGCACTTTGATCCAAAAATTAAACGATAGAGAATTAAGCCAGATCAGAAACAAAACGGTCAGCTTTGTCTTTCAAAACTTCGCCTTAATGCACAATTTTAGCGTATATGAAAATGTGGCACTGCCCTTGTTTAAACGAAAAATGAGCCTCAAGGAAAAGAAGGAAAAAGTAGACTATTATTTGCACAAACTCGGGATTGCTGACTTGAGCGATAAAAATGTATCCAAGCTGTCGGGAGGCCAAAAACAAAGAGTTGCCATTGCACGTGCTATGACTGCTGAAGCAGAGCTGATCCTGGCTGATGAACCAACAGGTGCGTTGGACCAAAAAAATGGAGCGCAGTTAATGGAGCTTCTTTGTCAAATGAATGAAGAAGGCAAAAGTATTGTTGTCATTACCCATGATGAAAAAATCGCCGGATATACAAAACGAATCATCAACATTGTAGATGGAGTCATTACAGAAGATCGAAAGAAGGAGAGATAACGGTATGAAAAGGAAATGGAGGATCGTTTTAATTGCCGTCTTTATCGCTTTGGCGGTGGGAATCAGCTACTACTCCTTTTTTTATCAAGAACATTTTATGCGGTCAGCAGAAGGTGTCTTTTTGTCCAATGAATATGAGGAAAAATATAAACAGGTGATTAGGGAAATTACCGTTAACAAAACTAAATACGATACACTGCTTGTCAAACATGAGATTAATTTGGATGGTGGAAGCCTTACTTTTGAACTGTTCGATCCAAACAACAGATTGGTTCAGTCTGGAGAGGTGACCAAAGACCAGATTTATGCTGAAAAACTCGAGGTAACGCCTATAAAGGGAAAATGGCGAGTGCAATATCATACCAACAAGGATACAAATGGAAAATATATAATATCATTGGAAAGTGCAGAGTAGCTTTTTCAGAATAAGCGTGTACAAACACGGAGACAGGAGGGACAACATGACTGGGAGAGCCTGCCCGGATGGTTTTGGGCGATCTATTACCTATTTTTCCTCATACCAGCAGGGACAGCCGTCTTTTGCCTCGCGCGCAAGAAAAACAAGCGGATGTCCGTTGCCGCGATGCTCTTGGCGTTGTTGCTTCCGGTCGTCAGTCTGTGGAAAAGCATCGGCAGGGCAGAAGAAATGGACGAGTTCGAGCATTTTGTCATGGAACTGCTGCAAGGCTCCCTCTGGGCTGTTTTCGTACTCGCTAGCTACGTGTTTTTATTTGCATGGTAGGGCATGTTTTTGAAGAAAAAAGCGTTCGGTGGGCAGGGATAGATTGATGACAAGCCTGATAGTACGAGGTCGTTGCCTGAGCAGTGCAAGTAGGTAGCGAGCGGCACAAATAAAAAATCACGCCGGCGCGATTGATAGTTTTGCGCAGGCGCGAGAAAGCCGTCATTTGGCTGACGGCTTTTTTGGATGTCTTTCTATCATTCACTTGTTCACTCACTCCATTCCTTGCTGCACTTGCCCTTCTTTCCCGCGATTGACGAAAGACAGAAGCTTGTTTCCGGCATTGATCGCTGCCTGGATGATGTAGCCGGTGGTAAACGACAGCACGATCGTTCCGTAATAAATCGGTCCATCCAGCAAAAAGCTGAGCGTCAAAAACAGGCAGGCGAGCGAGATTTCTGTCCGTCTGAACGTCCACTTCATTCGCTGCGAGACGACGAGCACGAAAGCTTCTTGCGGTGCGGTGCATACTTGTGTGCACACATACAGTCCGATGCCGCTGCCGATGCACAGGTTGCCCAGGATCAAGGTCAGAAGCGGCGGGAGCGAGCGGATGCCGTCCATCAGCGCATCGATCGAGCCGATCATGTCTACGAAGACAGAAATCAAAACCATGACGACGACGGCCCCGATCGTAATATAACGCCGATCCATAAAAAAGACGATGCATACAAACGTAAAGTTAATCACAAACATCCAGAAGCCAATCGACACTCCGAAGTTTTGGAACAGGGCAATAAACAGGGAATCATAAGGGCTGAGACCGAACGAAGTAATGGTCGTCATCATATTGATGCCGAGGGCAAGAATCAGCAAGCCTGCGACAAACAGCAGATACTCAAATTTGAAGCGAAACACGAGGGCATGGCTCCTTTCAAGATCGTTGGAAGTAGAATACGGTGTGGAACGCTTTTCAGAGCAAGCAAAAAATTTGCCCGGAAAAGTTGGCTGCACTTTCACAGCGATCCGGCAAGCTTTTCAACTGGTGCAAAGGAGGGGATTCTCGTTATGATGGAGAGAAGAACGGTTCGAATGAACAGAGGGGTAATTGGGAGTGGCTAACATTCGAGAAATAGCAAGGCTGGCGGGAGTATCGGTCTCCACGGTGTCGCGCGTCCTGAACAATCATCCGTACGTCAATGAACAAAAACGCGCGGAAATCATGCGGATTATCGCGGAATTGAATTATGTGCAAAACAGCAATGCCGTCCATTTGTCGACCGGAAAAACGAAAGTGATCGGCGTCACGCTGCCGCTCGTCAACAATCAATACTACAGCTCGATCATCGAAGGCATTGCCGCAGAGGCAGCCCGTCATCAGTACAATCTGATGGTTTGCCAAACAAACAATGTACCTGAACAGGAGCACAACATTTTACGCCTGTTGAAAAACAAGAAAATGGACGGGCTGATCATGTGCTCGCGGTCCACTTCTTGCGAGCTGCTTGACGAGTACGCCGAATACGGGCCGATCATCACGTGTGAAGCCAACCAGACAGCCAGCGTGTCCAGCGTCCACATCGACCACTATTTGACCTTCCAAATCGGCATGGAGTATTTGATCAGCAAAGGACATCGGAAAATCGGCTACTGCATCGGCAGAAAAAACAGCTTCAACAGCGCTCATCGCAAGCGCGCTTACCACGACATGCTTCGCTCAGTAGATGTGAAGCCATCGGCTGACTGGGCTTTTGAAGATTGTCTGATCGTGCAGGACGGAAAAGACGTCGCTCGCCATATCCAGCAAATGAAAGAGCCGCCGTCTGCCCTGCTGGTGTCTTGCAACCATATTGCCGCAGGGATTGTGAAAGAGGCTGGCAGTCTTGGGATCAGCATCCCGTCTGACCTCGCCATCGTAGGCTGCGACGACCAGCCTGTCGGCGAGCTGTTGGAAATCACGACGGTTTCCAGTCCGAGTACCTTGATGGGAAACTACGCTTTTGAAATGCTGTACGAAAGAATTTTGCATCCGTCGAGCAAAAAAGAGTCAAGAGAGCTGGCCCCGATTCTCGTGGAGAGAAGAACGACCTAATGCCCTCTCCTTTTAAAAAAACAGCACAGACGATCAACTTACACGAATTTACATTTCATTCACACGCTATCCATCCCTGCTTTATATCCGCTTGCTAGAGTGGAATAGACGAAGGCAACTGGACAGGGGGCGAAGAATGGATGGAAGTACGGATTGAATGCGCCAAAAAAGAAGATTTTGCCGAGATGATTACGCTGGCCGACCTGACATTGCCAGATCGCATGAATTTGCATGAGCTGAAAAAATATATGGAGCTGTTTCCCGAGCTGATCTTCAAAGCGACAAGCGGTGGCGAGCTGATCGGTTTCAGCTGTGCAGGCATCGACATGTACCAGACGACAGGCTGGCTGTTGTTCAGCAATGTTCGCAAAGATTTTCAAGGACAAGGCATCGGCAAACGTCTGATTGAAGCCAGATTGCAAGCATTGCGGCGCTTCCCGACGCTGCGGACGGTGCTGGTTACGGTGAGCGAGACGAACCATTCTTCCGTTCGCGCTTTGTCTGCCCACGGTTTTCGCCTGGCGCGCGCCGAACAAGATTACTATGGTCCGGGCAAGCATCGTCACGTACTGGAACTGCCTGTTTGGCCCATGGCGCATCCGGCAACGGAAAGCCCGCGCTGGGAAGATGACGTTCAAGCCATTTAAAAAAGTTCATAGACAGACGGCTTCGCCAGCATGTTTTGGCAAAGCTTTTTTTTATTTGGATACAATAGCCAACAGCCGCAGCATGGGCGGTTTCTTGCTATACTAAGTAAAGAAAGCACGCTGCACGGCGGACGAGCGCCAGGCGGGAGGAAAGGACAGAACATCAACAGTGAGACGGTTGTGCATCATCGCCTGTGGAGCGAAAAAAATCTGGGATGTGCTGCCCGAGGCGAAAGCGACAGAGGCGCAGCACGTCTACCAAAGCGCGTTTCACAAAGCAAGCCAGGCATACGCCCGGACGTTTTTTCAGGAATGGGCCATCCTGTCGGCCAAGCACGGTTTTTTATTGCCGAGCGATATCGTCCCGGAAAACTACGACCTGGCTTTCGGAACGAAGAGCGAGGAGATCGTGACGATTGACGAGCTGATCCGGCAAGCGCAGGACAAGCAGCTAGACGATGTGGACGAGGTCGTCATGCTCGGCGGGAAAAAGTTCACCGGGATTATGCATGCCGTGTTTGGCGAAGAGCGGAGCCATTTTCCGCTTGCGGATTGCAAAGGCATCGGCTTCATGCTGCAAAAGCTGAACAAGGCCGTAGCTGACAAAGAAGAAATAGGAAAGGGATGAGAGGATGGATTCACTGCAACAGTTTTTGTACAAGCTAAAGCTCGTGCCCCGGCTGCTGGAGCCTGCGAACTGGACGGACAGAGAGCATGAAATTGTCGGAGAGCATTTCCGCTATTTGCAACAGTTGCTCGCAGAAAATCGGCTGATCCTCGCCGGGCGCACGCAAAACATGGACGAGACGACATTTGGCATCGCGATTTTTCTGGCTGAATCGGAGGAAGCGGCTGCTTCTGTCATGGCAAACGATCCCGCTGTCAAACAGGAAGTGATGACAGCCGAGCTGTATCCGTATCGGGTTGCCCTGTACAACAGCCAGTGGGAAAAGTAGAAAAAAGCCGAAGAGCCTGTGCGCCAAAAAACGCGCCAGGCTCTTGCTGGTTGAAGCGAGAGTTGCTTACTGCCCGATGATGATCCGTTCTTTTGGATGGTGATAGCGTGCGATGCGGTCATCGCGCTTTAAGAACAGCAGCAGGTTGATAATGCCGACCCGCCCGATCATCATGATGATAATCAGAATCAGCTTGCCCGGCGCTCCCAGTTGGGTCGTGATTCCGGTAGACAGCCCGGTCGTACCAAACGCCGAGCAGACCTCGAACAAAATGTGCTGGAACGGCAAGTCTTCCAGCCAGACAAGCATGATGACGGCCATAAACACCAGGACGATGGCGATGAAAAAGACGACGAACGACCGCATGATGTCTTCATCGACCAGTTCCCGTCCGAATACTTTCACGTCCTTGTAGCCGCGCATGTTTGCGAAAACGGTTGCGATCAGCACGAAAAACGTCGTCGTCCGAATCCCGCCGCCCACGCTGCTCGGCGAGGCACCGATGAACATCATCGCAGACAGCATGATGAGCGTCGGCGTGGAAAACAGGCTGATTTCCGTAGTAGACAAGCCGCCGCTTCGCGAGGAAACCGAGTGGAACAAGGAGTAGAACAACGATTCATCCCACGATTTGTCGGCGAGAAAATGCTGCCGTTCAAAAACGTAGATGAGCACAGCGCCGATGACAATCAAGGAAAAGAAGGTCAGCGTAGTAATTTTCGTAAACAGGGAAAAGGTGAAGCGTGCTTTGGCACGGCGATAAGAAAAATACGTGCGCAGCTCGACGAGTACCGGGAAGCCGATCGCCCCGCAAATAATCAGCAGCATGACGATGGTCTGAACGATGTAGTCGTGCGTAAAGCCGAGCAGGGAATTGCCGTGCAGATCGAAGCCCGCGTTGGTAAAAGCGCTGACGGAGGCAAAGTAGCCGTGGTAAAACGCGTCGTACCAATCGGTGTAATAACCGGCGATCATAAAGTGGCTCCCCAAAAGGATCGTGCCGATCAACTCGATGATCAGTGCCATGACGAGAATGTTGCGCATCAGGTCGACAAGCCCGGACAACGTGGAGCGGTTGTGGTCCGTCGCGATCCAGATACGCTGCTCCAGACCGATTTGCTTGCCCAGCAGCATCCAGAAAAACGTGCCCAACGTCATGATCCCGATCCCGCCGACCTGAAACAGCAAGGTCAAAAACAAAATGCCCCACTGGTTGAACACCTCGTGAATCGTGATCACGGTCAACCCGGTCACGCTGATGGCGCTCGCAGCCGTAAACAGCGAATCGATGTACGAGAGCGAGATTCCGGGGTTATGGAAAAACGGCAAGCAGAGCAGCAACGACGAGACCAGAATCAGCGCGACATAGGAAAACACGATGATTTGTACGGAAGTCAAGCGACGTTTTTGATTGGAAGATAACAAAATAAATGGCCTCCTGAATAAACTTCATGAAGGTAATCATACCAAAAAAAGATTGCGAGCAAAAATGCCCGTTTTTGACATTTTCATGATTTTTGCGGAGGAGACGGTTTTATCCATCCAAAAATATTTGTTGACAATTCAGGCAAATCGGTGATAAAGTTCAGAATGTATTAATTGGAAATCGAAAAATGTTAAGAAAGGTGGGTCTGTCATGAAACGCAGTGTAATGAAGCAAATGAACAACTGCATACATGACGTAACCCCTCCTTTGATGCAAGCTATGTAGTTTTTCCCTAACTCCATCAAATGGCGCAGGTTACTGTCTTTGTAGCCTGCGCTTTTTTATTTGATTCTTTTTGGTCGGATAAAAAGGCATGTTGCCCCTTGTGGCGATATGCCTTTTTTCGCCTCCAAAAGGAGAAAACCCGGTTGAGACGAGAGGAGAGAGCGGCAGATGTTTTCGGTTTTAACAAAGCTGGACTGGTTTTTCAAGGAGCATTGGAAACGCTACACAACAGCGATTCTGCTGCTGATTTTGGGTGGCATCATGGAAATTATTCCGCCAAAAATTATCGGAGTGGCGATCGACGAAATGCAGCTGGGCACGTTGACGGGGGAGCGGCTGTGGAGCATCCTGCTGTTTTATATCGTTCTTGCTATCGTGACGTACCTCATCAACTTCGTGTGGATTTGCAAGCTGTTCGGCGGGGCTTTTCTGGCCGAGCGAACGCTTCGTTCCAAGCTGATGACCCATTTTTTGCGCATGACCCCGACTTTTTATCAGCGCAATCGCACAGGCGACCTGATGGCACGGGCGACGAACGATCTGAAGGCCGTCTCGATGACGACGGGCTTCGGCATTCTCACCTTGGTTGATTCGGCCAGCTTCACGGGTGTAATTATTTTGACGATGGGCATTTTTATTAGCTGGAAGCTGACGCTGGCTGCCATTTTGCCCTTGCCGATCATGGCGTATGCGATCAATCAGTACGGCAAAAAAATTCACGAGCGCTTTTCCAAGGCGCAAGACTCTTTTGGCGAGCTGAATGACCGGGTGCTGGAATCCGTCGCGGGCGTCAGGGTCGTTCGGGCCTATGTGCAGGAGACGGCGGATCAGGAGCGCTTTTCGAACAAAACGCGGGAAGTGTTTCAAAAAAATATGGAGGTCGCCAAAGTCGACTCGCTGATTGAGCCGACTGTGAAAATACTGGTTGGCATCAGCTACATGATCGGGCTGATCTACGGCGGCTATCTCGTTTTCCGGCAGGAGCTGACACTGGGAGAACTGGTTTCGTTCAACGTGTACCTGGGGATGCTGATTTGGCCGATGTTTGCGATTGGCGAGCTGATCAACGTCTTGCAGCGGGGAAGCGCCTCGCTGGATCGCGTGAACGAGACATTGGCGTACGAAGCCGATGTGACCGATCACGAACAGCCGGCAAGGCTTGCCAAACCGGAGGCGATTCGTTTTGAGCAAGTGAGCTTTCGCTATCCGGGAACGGTACAAGATCAGTTGAAGAACATTTCGTTTACTCTGAACCGTTCCCAGACACTCGGCATTGTCGGGCGAACCGGAAGCGGCAAATCGACGCTGCTTCGGCAACTGCTCCGGGAATTTCCGCTGGGGCAAGGCGCAATCACCATCAACCAAATTCCGCTGGCGCAGATTGAGCTGGACAATATCAAAAGCTGGATCGGCTACGTGCCGCAGGAGCAAATCTTGTTTTCCAGATCCGTGCGGGAAAATGTGATGTTCGGCAAGCAGGACGGCACCGAAGAGCAGCTGCAAGAAGCACTGAAGCTGGCAGCGTTCGCGAAAGACGTTCAGTTTTTGCCGGAGGGACTCGACACGCTGGTAGGCGAAAAAGGCGTGGCACTGTCCGGCGGTCAAAAGCAGCGGGTGTCCATCGCGCGAGCGTTGATGACCGACCCGGAGATTTTGATTCTCGATGATGCGATGTCAGCCGTAGACGGCAAGACAGAAGCCGAGATGATCGCCAACATTCGCCGCGAGAGGGCAGGCAAGACCACCTTGATTGCCACGCATCGCCTGTCCGCTGTTGCCCATGCCGACTGGATTCTCGTCATGGATGAGGGAAAAGTCGTCGAAGAAGGGACGCATGAGCAGCTTTTGGCCCGGGGCGGTTGGTATAAAGAGCAGTTTGAGAAGCAGCAAATCGAAGCGCAGTTGACAGAAGGCGGGTGAGTGGATGAGCACGGGAAAAAGGTTGTTGCACTATGCATTGCTGTTTAAAAAGACGATTTTGCTTGCACTTTTGATGCTGTCAGTTGCCGTAGGCGCAGAGCTGACTGGGCCGTTTTTGGCGAAAAAAATGATCGACACGCATATTTTGGGGATCGAGTTTCCTTGGTATGAGACAGAGCAGCGCTCCGATTCCGTTTTGTACCGGGAGAAATGGTATACACGGCAAGATCACCTGGCAGAAGGAGAGCGCACAGGGCAGGAAGTGCGGGTGTTGCAAGTAGGGCGAGACTATTACTTTCTCGAACAGCCGCTTGCCTTTGACGGCCAGCGCACGATAGCGGATGGAAAGCTGACGATTCAGAGCGGTTCCCGGCAAGCGGTCTATCCGGTGTTGCCGCTCAGCAATCAGGAGCTGTTCGGATTCTTTCGACCGGAGACGAGCGGTCTGCTCGTTTTGGCTGCTGCTTATCTCGGTTTGCTGGTGGTCGCGGGTCTGTTCCATTACGGGCAAAAAATCTTGCTGCAAAAATCGGCCAATCTGGTCATCCGCAAGCTGCGAGTTGATGTATTTGCCCATATCCAGCGGCTGCCGATTACGTATTTTGACAATTTGCCTGCGGGAAAAATCGTGGCGCGTGTGACGAATGACACGGAAGCGATTCGCGAGCTGTTTGCCAACGTGCTCGCGTCCTTTTTCACCAGCGGCATTTACTTGATCGGAATATTCGTGGCGCTGTTTTTGCTCGATGTCAGGCTCGCCCTCGTCTGTTTGCTGATTTTGCCGATTATGGCCGTATGGATTGTGTATTATCGCAAACGAGCCTCTGCCTTCAACCATGTGATCCGGGCGAGGATCAGCGACATTAACGGCATGATCAACGAAGCGATTCAAGGGATGCCGATCATTCAGGCGTTTCGCAGAGAAAAAAAGACGATGCAAGAATTTGGCGAATTGAACGAAGAGCTGTTTTCGTATCAAAACAAAATGTTGCGCCTCAACGCTACGGCTTCCTTTAACCTGGTGCAACTGGTGCGCAATGCGGCGTTTGTGCTGTTTATCTGGTACTTCGGCGGAGCGTCTCTTGGCGTGGGCACGCTGTTTTCGCTCGGCGTCCTCTACGCATTCGTCGATTACCTCAATCGCCTGTTCCAGCCGATTACTCAAATCGTGAATCAGCTGGCGAACTTCGAGCAATCGCTGGTTGCGGCACAGCGGGTTTTCGAGCTGCTGGATGAGAAAGGGATCGAGGTCGATACAGGCACAATCCCGTGCTATGAGGGCAGCGTCCGGTTCGACGACGTCTCCTTTGCCTACCAGGATGACCAGTACGTGCTGAAAAACATCTCGTTCGAGGCATGGCCGGGCGAAACGGTGGCACTGGTCGGCCACACAGGCTCGGGGAAAAGCTCGATCATCAACTTGCTGTTCCGCTTCTACGATGCCAGCCGCGGAACGATCTCGATCGACGGGCGCAACGTCCTCGATTTGCCCAAGCAGCAAATTCGCCAGCATATGGCGATCGTGTTGCAGGACCCGTTTTTGTTTACCGGGACAATCCGCTCCAACGTAAGTCTCGATGATCCGGACATTACTGCGGAAAAAGTGGAGAAAGCGCTCCGGGACGTCGGAGCAGATCAACTGCTGCGCACATTGCCGCGCGGTTTTGATGAGCCGGTCATTGAAAAAGGGAGCACGCTCTCGCTGGGGCAGCGTCAGCTGATTTCTTTTGCCAGAGCGTTGGCGTTCGACCCGGCGATTCTCGTCCTGGATGAAGCGACGGCGAGCATTGACACGGAGACAGAAGGCATCATTCAAAACGCCCTGGAAGTGCTGAAAAAAGGACGCACGACCTTTATCATCGCGCACCGATTGTCCACGATCAAAAACGCCGATCAGATTCTTGTGCTGGATCGGGGCAGAATTGTCGAGCGGGGCAGGCACGATGAATTGATGGAGAAACGCGGCAAGTATTATCAGATGTATCAATTGCAGCACGGTCAAAAGGAAACGCAGCCGCTGGTTGCCAACGCTGCGCGTTTGGACAGTTCGCCAGCTTGAGGAAAAGAAAAAGCTGCCTTGCCGGAAGCCCCCCTGTTGTGTCCAGCTTTCAGGGGGCGCTTCAACGGCCAAAGGCAGCTTTTTTATTTGGATGGCGACCTCTACATGATAAAGAAGTAGATGACAGCAGCCAGTGCGATGCGATACAGGGCAAACGGCACGAGTTTGATCCGGTTGATCAGCTTCAGGAAGAAGCGGATCGCAAGCAAGGCAAACAAGAAGGCGCTGATGAATCCGACGATGAAAAATGGCAAGGAGTCGGCAGTGATGTATTGCCAGTGCTTCAACAGCGACAAAAAGCTGGCGCCAGCCATGACGGGAACCGCCATGATGAAAGTAAAGTCGGATGCGGCTCTGTGGCTGAGACCGAGAAGCACGCCGCCGGAAATCGTCGATCCGGAGCGGGAGAAGCCGGGCCAGAGCGCGATGCATTGAAACAGTCCGATGAAGAACGCTTGCTTGTACGTCATTTGGTCAACAGTGGTTACTTTCGGACGTCCCGGTCTGAACCAGTCGGCTGCGATCATCAAGAGGGCACCTGCGACAAGCCCGATCAGCACGGTATTGATCGAAAAGAGGTATTCGTCGATATAGTCTTCAAAAATCAGTCCGAGTACAGCTGCCGGCAGCAGTCCCACAATGACTTGCGAGAGACGGAGCTTGTGCCCGGGGCCGTTGCCATCTGGCGACATTTTTTTCAATCCGAGCAAACTGAGAAAACGGTCTTTGAACACGATCACAGCCGCCAAAATCGAGCCGAGCTGGATGACGACTTTAAAGGTATTCGCTACTTCCGAAGAAAACAGTTCTTTGGAGTGAAGCAACGTATCGTCCACAATAATCATATGCCCGGTAGAAGACACGGGAGCAAATTCAGTCAAGCCTTCGACAAGCCCGAGCACGAAGGCTACGAAAATATTCCAAAAATCCATATGTACTGTACTCACCTTTCTGATTGGCGTGCTTTATGTTTATGCTCTTATAGACATGGTCAAGATGCCTATCTTATTGTGGCGATAATGTAACAGCGATGTCAATAGCAACATTCTTTGTGCAAAGAGCCTTGATTAACATTTTGGGACAAATCGTAAACGTTTCATTTCGTTTTTGAAAAGGTTTGTTGCCGCTTTGTAAAAACTCGGGACAGACTACTCATTTTCCTTGCCGAACGGTATGATAGAAGAAATCGCTTTTTGACCAACAGGAGGTTCAAGCATGCCACATCTCATCGTTCGCGGCATACAAGCCGAGCAAATGGCGACGATCAGCGAGCTGCTGACAGAGGAGCTTGCCGCTTTATGCCAATGCGGTACCGACAATTTTACAATCGAATGCTTGCAGACGACAGGCGTTTTTGGCGGGAAAGTAGTAGAGTCTTTTCCGTTTATCGAGATTGGCTGGTTTGAGCGCGGACAAGAAACGCGCGACCAGTTTGCTAGGATTGTGACCCGGCATGTTCTCTCGCTCGGCATTCCGGAAGTCGAGATGGCTTTTGTCCCTTATCAAAAAGAAAGCTACTATGCCAACGGCGAGCATTTTTAGGAAGCTGACAGCCGCTGTCGATTTCCCGGGAAAGAAATGACAGATTCGACAAGAGAAGAGCAAACACAGTTGCAAAAGGGCGCTTCATCCGAGAGTACGAGACGGATGAAGCGCCCTTTTTTTCTACTCTCAAAAAATTCATGTCACAAACAAGAGATCCCGATTGTTATTCATAGGGAAGGGAGGCAGGAGTGTGGAGAAAGCGCAAATCGAATATTTGCTCCAGGAGATCAAAGCGGGTGCGATGGAGCAATTCGAAGTTATTATCGATCATTATCAACAGCCGATCTTTGCCTACTGCTATCACATGCTAGGCCATCGGCAGGATGCGGAAGATGCTGTACAAGAAATTTTGTTTCGCGCCTATGAGCGGCTGGAGCAATACACTTACTCGCTGTCTTTTTCAGCGTGGATTTATAAAATCTCATTTAACCATTGCGCCAATGTCCTCAAGCGCAGAAAGCTGGCTCGCGTGCTGCCCTTTTTGTACAGCGGCGAGCAGCAGGGGCGAAATTTTGTCGAGGAAAAAATCGACCACGACTATTTGGGAGAGCCGTTGGAGCGTATTTGGTCGAAGCTGACGGCGGAAGAGCGGACACTTCTGTATTTGCGGGTGCTGGAGGAAAAAGATTACGAGGAAATAGCTGTCTTGCTGGACAAAAAGCCGGCAGCTTTGCGCAAGCAATTCGAACGTCTGCTGAAAAAATGCAAGCGCTATTTTCCGGCGATGGGAGGGGTGGCAAATGATGGGCGACAATCCGTATAAACAACTGCACGAGCTTTTAGCCGCCAAGCCAGTCCCGAAAGTCGATGTGAAACAGAAAGTGATGGCTGCCATCGCAGCGAAAAAAATCGAGGAGGACAAAAAGGTGAAGAAAAAAATCGGGGTGTTGCTGACGATTGGCTTGTTGGCGGGAGCCTCGTCTGTATGGGCGGGCATGGAAGTCATCCAGTTGAAGAACGAAAAAGGCGAAGTCGTGATGGAAATGGATACGGGGAAAGGAACAGAGATTACATCGAAGACAGAAGGACTTCCTGTGGAGATGCAAAATGAATTGGCACAAGCAGAAGCGGATGCCGAGCGCAGGAGCAACATCATCAACGAGATTCTTGACCAGCTCAAGCCGGGAACATCAGCCGCGATTTACTGGCTGCCGAAACAGGAGAAAAAGGACAAAAGCGTAGAAGAGATTTCCTTGCGCGATCCGAACGTAGATGTCTTTTACAAGGCGATCACCTACACATCGCTTGCGGAGCTGGAACAAAAACTCGCGGATAAACGGTTCGCACTCCCGACCGAGCTGAACGGCGCTTTCCGCTTCGAATCAGGGGAAATCGAGTACAAGCCGAGCGACAAGTACGATGTGGCGGCGATGAAGGCAGAAGCGATCAAGAACAAGAAAGAATACGTCGTCAAGGAAATTCCGACCTCTGACAAGTTTGACTATGTGCATGTCGCCTACAGAGGCGCAAAGGGCGGGATCACCGTCGAAGTCCGCCAGGCAGAGCTTGGAGCAAAGACTGGCTCCAATGCGACTGGGGTAGAAAAAGTGATGCTTGGCAAAAACGAAGCTGCTCTGATGACGTACAAAGAGGACAACCAGCCCGATTTTCACTGGATCGTATGGATAAAAAACGGGAGCGATCTGGAGTACAGCGTTCGCGCCAAGGCCACGACGGTTTCCAAGGAAGAGCTGATCAAGCTTGCCAAACAATTGAACGAGCATAAGTAAAAAAAAGCCCAACAAAGGCCGTGAAGCTACTTTGTTGGGCTTTCTGCGTGTTCCAGCGGCGCTTTTTTGCTGACAAGCTGCTTTAGCGCGTTCAAATTAATCATGACGATTCCGGCGATGATCGCCAAGCCTCCAGCCAGGGAAGACAGGTGAAGCGGCTCCTGGTAAAGAACGGCACCAAGCGTCAGTGCAATCAGCGGCGATATATACAGCCAAGTGGATGGGAAGAGCGGATTGGTTTTTGCCACGAGCCAGTAAAAGATCGAATGTCCCATCATCGAGCCGACGAAGATCAGGTAAAGCAGCGAGAACACAGCCTGGGACGAAAACAGAAACTCTGTGTGCACTTGCTCGGTAAAAGCAGAGATCACAAGCAGCAGAACACCTCCGTACATCATCTGGGCGGCATTTAACGTAATGGGCGAGACGTCCTTGAACTGTTGGGAGACGCGCCGGGAGTAGACCGCACCTGCGGAATAAAACAGCTGTCCAACCAGGACGGCGACGCAGCCCGCGATCCAGAGCACGCTGAAAGAAAAAGTCAGACCGGGCAACAGCAGCAGCGTGACCCCTGCCAAGCCTGCCAGACAGCCAGCCCAGGAGATGGCGGACAGCTTTTGACGCGAAAGCCGGGTTTGCAAAAGCATGACCAGCAATGGGGCGGTAGCGGATAAGACTGCCGCGATGCCAGAGCTTATATGCTGTTCTGCCCAGTATAAGGTGGCAAACGTGCCGAAGGTCAGGCACAATCCCGTGAGCAGCATTTCTTTTCGCAACAAAAGGGAGACGCGGGCCTGCTTTTTCCAGACCATGAAGGCAAACAAGATCAGTCCCGCGAGAAAAAAGCGGATGCCTGCCGAGAAAAAGGGTGGCGCTCCGGCATCTACCCCTACTTTGATGGCTAAAAATGTCGTCCCGAAGATCAAGCACATCACGATATAATTGACGAGTACCATATGGTGATTCCTCCTTTTCCCCATCATAAAGGGAGAGGAATAGAACAGATGAAATCGAATAGAACAGTTGAAGAAAAGTGACGTTACAATTGCAGGGGAGGGGGCTGGCTGGGATGAAAAGAGAAGGTTTGTCAAGCGTGCACGCCGACAAGCTGTTTGAACAAGTGTACGATTACGTGCTGGACGGAATCAGACGCAAAGACTGGAAGGAACACGAAAAGCTCCCTTCTGTGCGGGCATTGGCCCTGAAGCTGGATGTGCACCGCCTGACGGTTTTCAAGGCGTATCAGCTGCTCAAGCAAAAAGGCTATGTCTACGTCAAAGATAAATCCGGCTATTTCGTTCAGCCGGGCGGCATGCTGGCGACGGCCTCGCTGCATGACCCGATTGTGTCTGCTTATGTGCAGAGGAGCCACCTTTCGGAAATTCACCAGGTCCAGGCGACCTATCAGTTTTCCAAAGCGCTGATTGACCCGAATCTCCTGCCCAATCTGTACTTCTCGGAATACGTGAAAAAAGTGTTCGACCTGTATCCGAAAGTGCTCGGCACGTATTCCACTACCCAAGGAGACGAGGAACTGCGGGAGGCTTTGTGCCGCTATTACACAGAACGGTTTCGCTTTTACTTGACCCCGCAAGAGCTGATGGTCACGTCCGGGTCGCAGGAAGCGATTGATTTGATTGCGCGTGTGCTGGTCAAGCCAAGAGACGTAGTTTTGCTGGAGCGGCCCACGTACAGTCCGGCCATCGACGTCTTTTTGCGCCAGGGAGCGAACATTCTGGCGGTGGAGATCACTCAGCACGGCTACGATCTGGAGCAGGTCGAACAACTGATGCGGACGCACAAGCCGCGTCTGTTCTATCTCAATCCGACTTTCCACAATCCTACGGGGTTTACGGTTCCACTTGCACAGCGCAAGCGGCTGGTAGAGCTGGCGGAGATGTATCAGTGTCTCTTGATCGAGGATGATCCGTGCCGCGATCTTTACTTTGGGAAAGAGCCGCCTTTGCCGATGTTTGCCTACGACACGTCCGGGTATGTCATCTATTTGCGCAGCTTTAGCAAATATGTCGCTCCTGGACTCGGCATCGGGACGATCGCCTGCCGTCCTTCGCTGATGGCGTATTTGCTCAGCGCCAAAGCGTTGTCGGACAGCGGGACGCCGCTCTTGAACCAAAAAATATTTTTGCACTATTTCTTCTCGGAGCGGATGCAGCAGCATTTGCTGAAGCTGCGCACGGCATTGGCAGTGCGCAAAGACATTATGGAGGAGGAGCTGGCCGCAACAGACTGGGAATGGAGCAGTCCGACAGGCGGCTTCAACTTGTGGATCAGGCTGCCGGATTCCACGCCGATGGAAAAGCTGCTCGGCCAATGCATCGAGCAATCGATTACGTTTGTGCCCGGCATCATTTGCGATCCGCAAAGGGAGCTTGCCTCGTGGATTCGCCTCAGCTTTTCCTATCTGAATGAACAGCAGCTGCGCGAGGGGATCAGGCGGTTTGTCAGCGAGGTTCGTTCTCTGACGGCGCAGGCTGAGGAATAGAGCGTGAAAAAAACAGACCCCTGCAACGGAGTCTGTTTTTGGTTTTTTTCGCCGTTCGGCAAACAGCAATCAGGAAAGATTTTTGTTCAGTTCCTTCAGCTCTTCGCTGGTCAAGTTGCGCCATTGCCCGATCTTCAAATTGCCCAGTCTGATGTTCATGATGCGGACGCGTTGCAGCTGCCGCACCTGATAGCCGAATGCCTGGCACATGCGCCTGATTTGTCGGTTCAAGCCTTGGGTGAGAACGATATTGAAGACGCGCTCGTTTACTTTGGTGACTTTGCAAGGCTTGGTTACCGTGCCGAGTATGCGCACGCCGTTTGCCATTCCTTGCAAAAATGTGGCGGTCACAGGCTTGTCGACAGTGACGATGTATTCTTTTTCGTGGTTGTTTTCCGCACGCAAAATTTTGTTGACGATGTCGCCGTCATTGGTAAGCAGGATGAGTCCCTGCGAGTCTTTGTCCAGTCTGCCAATGGGAAAAATGCGCTCCGGGTGGTTGACGAAATCGACGATGTTTCCTTTGACGTGCAGCTCTGTAGTGCACGTGATGCCGACAGGCTTGTTCAGGGCGATATAGACGTGCTTTTTCTTCGCGCCGAGCGGATTGCCATCGATGCGCACATCGTCGCCAGGCGAGACGGTGCTCCCCAGCTCGGCAACGAGGCCGTTGATTGTCACTCGTTTGGCATCGATCAGCTTGTCGGCCTCCCGCCGCGAACAGATGCCCGTTTCACTGATGAACTTGTTAATTCGCATGGACAGTTCCTTTCGCTAATTGCTGTTGTTTTTCTATGAGCTTCTTTTTCCACGGCAAAGACAGCTCCTCGATTTCCAGCATGGTAGAAATCGTTTCTTCCGAGAGCGACTGGTTGTGGAAGTACAAATGGTGAATGGAGGCGACAGTCACTTGCTTGGGATGGGGAGTCAATAGAGTGATGGCTGAGTCCGGTTTGATCGTGCCTTCCTGCAAAACGCGGAAGAAGTAGCCCGTGTAGCCCGTCTCCACGACTGCCTTGAGCAAAAGATTGTTGTTGTTGCGCTTGTTGATGGTGGCACAAGGGTATCTGCCCTGCGACACTTGCAGGATGGTGTCTCCGATTTGATAAATATCTCCGATGCACACCTGTTCTTCTGTCATGTTGGACATAGTCAAATTCTCGCCGAAGGCCGATTGCGTCAAGCGTTGGCCGAATTTCTTTTCCCAATGGGCATAATGTTCAAAAGGATACGCGCACACGACGCGATCAGGCCCGCCGTGATAGGCGTGATTCGCTACGTCGTCTTCGTCGATTTTTGCAAAGCGGACAACCAGCTCGCTGGCTTCGTCTTTCCCGATTCCGGAGAGAAAGTCCTTGCCGTTGTAGCTCAAATTTTTCGGTAGCCCTTTACACAATGAAACGATTTTTTGGTCTGACATGCTCTTTTCCACTCCCGGTCGCACGTTTGGTTCTTTTCATTATTCCATACTATATCATATTTTTTCTAGGCTCCAAGGCAGATGGGCACCATGGGAAGGTTCTGGTATGATGTTGGAAAGGAATTGACAGGAGGCTTACGCGATATGCAATCATTTGGTGTGGCATTGCACACAGATAAATATCAGATCAACATGATGTACGCGCACTGGGTAAACGGAACGCACAATCAGAAGGTGGTCTTTGAAGCTTTTTTCCGCAAGCTGCCTTTTGGAAATGGCTACGCTGTTTCCGCTGGTCTGGAGCGAATCGTACACTATATAAAAAACTTGCGCTTTGAAGAAAGCGACCTGGACTATTTGCGTGAACAGGAAGAAAACTACAACCCGGCCTTTTTGGAGGAATTGCGCAACTTGCGTTTCCAAGGCTCGCTGTACTCCGTCAAAGAAGGGACGATGGTTTTCCCGAACGAGCCGCTGATCCGCGTGGAAGGACGCGTCATGGAGGCGCAGCTGGTTGAAACCGCCCTGTTGAACTACATGAACTACCAGACACTGATCGCGACGAAAGCTTCCCGGATCAAAAACGTGGCGGGCGACGACGTGCTGATGGAATTTGGTACGAGACGGGCACAGGAAGCAGACGCTGCCCTGTGGGGAACGAGAGCGGCGTATTTGGCCGGATTTGACGCTACCTCCAATATGCTCGCGGGAAAAATGTTCGGCATCCCGACAAAAGGAACACACGCTCACTCCTGGGTGCAAAGCTTCGAGGATGAAGAAGAAGCATTCCAGCGCTTTGCCGACGCTCTGCCGAACCAAGTGACGCTGTTGGTGGATACATACGATACGCTGAAAAGCGGCGTCCCGCACGCGATATCGGTCGGGAAAAAGCTGGCGCAGGAAGGCAAAAAGCTGACAGCCGTGCGTCTGGACAGCGGAGACCTCGCTTACCTGTCCACCAAGACGCGGGAAATGCTGGACAAAGCCGGGCTGACCGATGTAAAAATCGTCGCCTCCAACGATCTGGATGAACATACGATCATGAACCTGAAAGTGCAAGGAGCCAAAGTCGACAGCTGGGGCGTAGGTACACAGCTGATCACGGCGGCAGATCAGCCGACGCTCGGCGGTGTGTACAAGCTGGTGGCGCGCGAGGACGCCAATGGCGTGTTCCAGCCGACGATCAAGATTTCCGGCAATCCGGAGAAAGTGACGACCCCTGGCATCAAGGATATGTACAGACTGATCGACCCCGACACGGGCAAGGCGATTGCCGATTACGTGTGCTTCCCGGAGGAAACGACGATTGCGCAAGGCGCACCTGTCCAGTTGTTGAATCCAAGCCATCCGTATTTGAACAAGCAATTGACCCGTTACCGGGCAGAAGCTTTGCTCATCCCGGTGTTTGTCGCCGGGGAGCTGGTGTATCAACTGCCGACGCTTGCAGAAATCCGCGAGTACCATCGTGAACAGCTCAAGCTGTTCTGGCCGGAATATTTGCGGATGCTCAACCCGGAGCATTACCGTTTGCATATTAGCGAAGACATGTGGGAAACAAAAACGAGGTTGATGAAAGCGTATTTGAAAAAATAGGAGCAGCCGCCCGGTGCAGCAAAACATGCATCGGGCTTTTTTTATTTTTGACGAAAATAACACAATAATGTGAAAACACAAAAAAATAAATTGTCTGAATTTGGTCCTTTCGTATATAATGACTCCATTCATCCTTTAGCTCTGTGCCAGGGTGATGCACGATAGGTGGGGAGGATCAAGCATGCAAAAGACAGTAGAAAAAGAGAGTCTGAATCCATACGAGATTGTCCAGAAGCAAATCGATGCAGCCGCGGCGTTGCTTCGTTTGCCGCGCGAAGCCGTCGAAATCTTGAAAAGACCCAAGCGAGTGCTTGCCGTCCATTTTCCCGTCAAAATGGACGATGGCAGCGTCCGCGTTTTTGAAGGGTACCGTTCCCAGCACAACGATGCGGTGGGGCCAACCAAAGGGGGCATCCGTTTTCATCCTGACGTCACGATGGATGAAGTAAAAGCGCTCTCCATGTGGATGTCGTTCAAATGTGGAGTGGTCGGTCTGCCTTATGGAGGCGGAAAAGGCGGCGTCATCTGCGATCCGCACGAGCTGAGCCGAGGCGAGCTGGAGAGAGTGAGCCGCGGTTTCATGGAAGCAATCGCAGACATCGTCGGACCGGATACAGATATCCCTGCGCCGGATGTGTATACGACACCGCAAATCATGGGCTGGATGATGGATACATACAGCCGATTGAAGGGCGCCTATTCGCCGGGCGTCATTACAGGCAAGCCGCTTGCAGTGGGCGGGTCCAAAGGCAGAAACGAAGCGACGGCTCGCGGTTGCGTCTTCACGATTTTGGAGGCGTTGAAAGACTCTGGCCGCAAGCCGCAGGAGACGACCGTAGCCATTCAAGGGTACGGAAACGCAGGCAGGATCGCGGCAAGGCTGTTGACTGAGCTTGGCTTCCGAATCGTCGCCGTGAGCGATTCGCGCGGCGGCATCTACCACGAAAAAGGACTGGATATCCCGAAAGTCGGACAATGCAAAGATGCGTCCACGATTTTGGATTATCCGGGCGCTACCGTGATCAGCAATGAACAGCTGCTGGAGCTGGAAGTGGACATTTTGATCCCTGCCGCCCTGGAAAATGTGATTACAGCGGCAAATGCGAGTCAGATTCGGGCCAAGTGGATTGCAGAAGCAGCCAACGGCCCAACGACCCCTGATGCCGATGCGATTTTGCGCGAAAAAGGAGTCGTGGTCATTCCCGATATTTTGGCGAATGCAGGCGGTGTGACGGTTTCCTACTTCGAGTGGGTGCAAAACTTGATGAATTACTACTGGTCCGAGCAGGAAGTGAACGACAAGCTGCAAACGGCCATGGTCAACGCTTATCGCGCGGTGGCGGAGCTGGCGGACCAGTACAAAGTCGACCTGCGCACAGGAGCGTACATGATCTCGCTTTTGCGCATTACGGAAGCGATGGAGGCACGCGGCTGGATTTGACAAGTGGGCATACGGAACCGAAGCAGCCTCTCGCATGTTTTTTGGCGGGAGGTTTTTTCGTTCCATCCCGTTGCAGAAAAAGACCTGCTATTTTTCCTGGAATAAAGGTATAATGATTTGACGAAAAAGTTGCGCAATATTAAAACATATATAAGCTCGTTACATGTGCCGCTTTCCTGTGTTTCCCACGCGCGATTTTTCCATGTCGCTTCTGGTTCAAGCAGGAAGCCAAGTATTTTTGGCGAATTAGTCGGATTATTGTTTTTCTACCTGTTTTGCAAAGAATGGAAAGGGGGATCTTTATGCCAATCAAACTGCCCGACGAGCTTCCAGCGGTGGAAGTGCTGGCCCGCGAAAATATTTTTGTGATGAAGGAGAGCCGTGCGTTTACACAAGACATTCGGCCGCTGCGAATCGTCATCCTGAACCTGATGCCCGTGAAGGAAACAACGGAAACACAGTTGCTTCGCCTCCTGGGGAATACTCCCCTACAGGTGGAAATCGTTCTGCTGCACATGTCCAGCCATACATCCAAAAACACATCGGAAGAGCATCTGTCGATGTTTTATAAAACGTTTGAGGAGATCAAGGACCAATACTTTGACGGCATGGTGATTACAGGCGCGCCTGTCGAGCAGCTCGACTTTACGGAAGTGACGTATTGGGAGGAAATGAAGACCATCCTCGACTGGAAGCTGACAAACGTGACTTCGACCTTGCATATTTGTTGGGGAGCGCAGGCTGGACTTTATCACCACTTTGGCGTACCGAAGCATCCTTTGCCGGAAAAAATGTTCGGGATTTTCCCTCATACCTTGAACAAGAAAAATGTGAAGCTGTTCCGCGGCTTTGACAATTACTTTTACATTCCCCATTCGCGTCATACGGAAAACCGCCGGGAGGACATCGAGAAGGTGGCCGAGCTGGAGATTTTGTCCGAGTCCAGGGAAGCGGGAGTGTATGCTGTCGCGACGAAGGACGGCAAACAAATTTTCGTGACGGGTCATTCCGAGTACGATCCTACCACGTTGCAGGACGAGTACCAGCGGGATGTGAACAAGGGGCTGGACATCACTGTTCCGCGCAATTACTATCCCGGAGATGATCCGAGTCAGGAGCCGATCGTCACCTGGCGTGCCCATGCCAATCTGATGTTCTCCAACTGGCTGAACTATTACGTCTACCAGGAGACTCCGTACGACCTGAACAACAAGTGACACACGCACAACCATCCGAGAAATCGGGTGGTTTTTTATCAGTTGACGTAGTAGTGACTGACAGGTAGTGTGAGGGTAATAATCAAGGAAAAGCCAGCGGCATCTCATATACAAGCAAGGTGGGAGTTTCTGTGATGAAAAAAATCGTGAAACAGGACCAGGATGTTATCAAGCAGCACAACAAGCTGATGATTCTCGATATTATCAAAAAGCAGCGGCCGATCTCCCGGGCCGAGATCGCGAAAATTACGAGAATGAGCGCGACCTCGATCGGCCGTTTTGTCAGCGAGCTGTGCGAGGAGGGCGTAATTCGGGAGACGGAGCTGACATCGTCCGGCGTCGGCAGGAAGGCGATCATGCTCGACATTGAGCCAGGCGCGATCTATACGATTGGGGTCGACATCGAGAAAAAGCGGATCAGCTTCGGCATGATGGACTTCAGCGAGACGATCATCGCCCATCACCGCGTAGAACACAAGGCGTTGGCAGGGACGCCCGAAGAGACGGCAGCCCTGATTTGCCAGGAAATTCGCGGGATGATTGAGCAGCAAGGCGTACCAGCGGAAAAAGTAATCGGAGTAGGCATCGGCGTGCCTGGCGTGATCAACTACGAGCGGGGAGTCGTCGAGCTTTCCTCTACGTTGGGCTGGAAGGACGTAGCTTTTGCTGGCTTGATCGAAAAAGAGCTGGGCATCAAGACGGTAATTGACAATGACTTGAAGGTCAAAATCCTCGCCGAATATTTGTACGGATCGGCAAAAGGCTCGAACAAGACAGCCCTGATCGGCATCGGGACAGGCATCGGTTCTTCTTTGATCATCAACGGCGAAGTGTTTCGCGGCGGCTCGAACAGTGCGGGCGAACTGGGACATACAACGCTCGATCCGAACGGCAACTTGTGCGAGTGCGGCAAGCGAGGCTGCCTGCAAACGTATATCGATGAAAACGCGCTGATTCTCGAAGCGCGGCGGGTCAAGGAAGTGGCAGACGTCCGCGAGGTATTTGCCGCTGCGAGAGACGGGGAGCGCTGGGCGAAGGAGATCGTTTCCCGCACAGCGCTGTACATCGGGATCACGATCAACAATATCGTCTGCATGTACAATCCCGATACGGTCATTCTCAGCGGCGACCTGGTGGAAAATTACCGCGAGATTGTCGAGCTGGTCGAGGAGCATAGCGACCAAGTCATCTGGGAGCCATTTCGCGGGAAATTCCGGGTGATTCCATCCGAACTGAGAGGAACGGCGATCGTCATGGGAGCAGGTGCTCTGGCGATGCAGCACTTTGCGCCACTCGCAGGAACGTGGAGCGAAGACTAGAGCACATTTGGCAAAAAACATTTATCAACCCTCTCTAATATGCCGATATAGTAAATAGTGGAAAATAGATATAGAGAAGAAGGAGAGAAAACCGTGGCGAAGAAAAGCACGTACATGCGCGGCTGGCAAAAGGTTTTGCTGACGTTTGCCCTGACAGTCGGAACGATTCTTTCCGGCATCAGTCCTGTAACTGAGATGGCAAAAGCAGAGACAACAGCCAATCAGACCAAGAAACTGTCGAAGCTGACGATCAAGGACAAGACGGTCCGGTTGAAAAAAGACGGTATACAGCAGTTGAGCGTGATCGCGCAGTATGCGGACAAGACGACGGAAGATGTGACGCACAAAGCGGAGTGGTCCACGTCCAATAGCAGCATCGTGGCGGTAGAAGCGGGACTTTTGCGAGCGACAGGCAGCGGAACGGCAAAAGTAAAAGCCAGCTACGGCGGCAAATTCGTAACTGTGACGACAGAAGTAGAAGTGATCACGAAGCTCGTTGCCGACCAGAAAAAGCTTGTGTTAAAATCGGGAGCTGCCAAGCAAATCGCGGCAACCGCTACGTATTCGGACAAGTCGACAGCGAATATAACGACAGGGGCAGAATGGACGAGCGCCGATCCACAGATCGCGACAGTGGCCAACGGACTGGTGACGGCTATCTCCTCCGGCAAAACGAAAATCAAAGTAGTATACGGCGGCAAAAACGTGGTCATTCCGGTAGAGGTAGACATCGTTTCCACGCTGGAAGCCGATCAGAAAAAGCTGTATACACGCCCTGGCTTCTCGCAGGCGGTCAAACTCACGGCTGTAATGAGCAACAAAGAAAAGACAGACGTCACAAGCAAAGCGAAGTGGGCGTCTGACAACGTGAAGGTAGCAACGGTCGAAAACGGTGTGGTCACTGTTACCGGATCAGGCAAAGCCAAAATTACCGCTACTTACGGCGGGAAGACCATCGCGATTCCGGTCGAGGCTGCGGTTATCTCCCGACTGGAGCTTAGCGCAAAACAGCTTCAACTGAAAGTCAACGAATCCAAGGATGTGCAAGTGGCTGCCATCTACTCGGACAAGACGAAGGCCAATGTAACGGCTGAAGCGGAATGGATGAGCGCAGACAAGCGCGTGGTAACTGTGGCAGGAGGCAAGCTTACAGCTCTTGCAGCAGGCCGCACGACGATTGTCGCTACATACGGCGGCAAGATGCTGACGGTTCAGGTCACTGTAAAATAAAGCAGGCAAAGCAGCCAGGGCGCCAAGCGCGTCCTGGTTTTTTTTCATGGATTCGCCACCTGTGGTAAGCTGTACATAAACAAGGATCGAACGAACGGATCGCGTGGAGGCAGCGGATGGATATTCGACAACTGCAATACTTTGTGGAAGTAGCCAAACAAAGAAATTTTACAAAAGCAGCCAATGCCCTTCACGTCTCTCAGCCATCTATCAGCAAGATGATGAAGGCGCTGGAGGAGGAGCTTGGCGTCGTTTTGCTGGATCGCTCGGAGCGGAAAATGGAGCTGACCGAGGCGGGAGAGCTGGTGTACGGCTATGCGACAAAAGTGCTTCAACTGATGGAAGGAATGTCCTCGTCCATAGCCGAGATTCGCAATGTCGAGCGTGGGCGGGTAAAAATGGGCATGATGCCGACGGTAGGCTCCTTTTTGCTGCCAAATGTCATCGCCCTGTTCAAAAAACAATATCCGGGCATCGATATCGAAATGAAGGAGTACAGTGCGAAGCTGCTGGAAGTTCAGGTGGAGCAGGGAAGTGTCGATCTCGGACTGACCGTTTTGCCGACAGATGCGGAGAAATTTGCCGCTGTCCCATTAGTGTCCGAAGACGTCGTCGCGATTGCTCATCAAAAGCATTGGCTGGCGGGGATGGATGAGGTAAATTTGGCGCAGTTGAAAGACGAGGACTTTATTTTGTTCACCGAGGAGTACGCCATTCATGATGTGGTTCGCCAGGCGTGCATGAAGAGCGGCTTTGAACCGAAAGTGGCGTATATGAGTTCCCTGTGGGATTTTGTCGGGGAAATGGTAGCGACACAGCTGGGGATTTCCTTGCTGCCGCGTTCGATTGTGAGACGCCTGAACAATAGCCAGCTGCATACAGTGAACATCGCGTCGCCCGTGATTGATTGGCAATACGCCTTAATCTATCGGAAAGACAGCTATTTGTCCCATGCGACACGGGCTTTTATCGACTTCGTGAAGCAGCATTTATCACCATAACCAAATGGAATAGAAATCATGATATATATGTATTGTACGAATGGAATCGGGACGCTTTAGAATGAAGGTACCAACATGAAGGAACCGGAGTGGTCTCGATGAAAAAATGGTTCTTGCTCTTTGGGCAAGTTTTGCTGTTGTTTGGATTTACCTGGGTGGGAAAAGGAATCGCTTCGTTTTTGCCTATTCCTGTGCCCGGCAGCTTGATCGGGCTTTTGCTTTTGTTCATTTGTCTGCATAATGGCTGGGTGCGTCTGAAGTGGGTCGAGGCGGGAGCCACCCTTTTGTTTTCGCAAATGATCTTGTTTTTCGTTCCTTCGCTCGTCGGCATGATGCAGTATCCTTGGCTGCTCGGAGGAAAAGGATTGCTCGTGTTGATCGTCGTCGTCAGCGGATGCGCGCTGGTGATGGTTTCGACAGGCGTTGTTGCTGAGCGGTTGTTCAAACGTGGTGAGGTGAAGCAGCTTGATCCTGTTGAAAACGTGTAGCGTCCTGCTGACCATCCTGTTCTTTTACGCAGCGAAGCGGCTGAACAAAAAGCGGCCGAGCTTGCTGTTTTCACCAGCCGTGCTCGCTCCGGCGGCGATGATTGTGTTTCTGCTCGTGGCAGGCGTGCCTTACGTCGAGTACAGCCAGGCGACTTCCTGGATTAGCGAGATGATGGGCGTGGTGACAGTCGCTTTCGCAGTGCCGCTCTACCGGAACTGGGCGATTTTGATGGCTCACAGAAGAATGATCTTGCTGAGCTTGGCGACTGGCTCGCTGATTGCGATTCTCGCGGGCGTGTCTACCGCCATGCTGGTCGGATTGGGCCAATCGGCGGCGATCAGCGTCATTCCCCGCTCGATTACGTTGCCGATTGCGCTCAGTGTATCGGAAGCGATTGGCGGCATGCCGACGATGACAGCCGTGTTCGGGATGCTGACGAGCTTTGCCGGAGTGTTTCTGGCACCGTGGGTCATTAAAAGAATGAAGCTGCGCCATCCCGTCTCGATTGGCTTGATGTACGGCATGGGAGCGCACATGCTGGGGATGGTCAAAGCGTTCGAACGCGGCGACACGGAAGGCAGCAGCGCTACTTTGGCCGTCATAGCCGGGGCGATGATTACCGTCGTGTGGGCATTTACATTGATGCCTTTGATCATGTCGTGGTTTGCGGTATAACGGCATGGAGAATGAGGAGCTTCTTGGCAAGCTCCTTTTTCACGCGTATAATCGTATAAATATTAATATAAATTTATAAAAATACAAAAGGTGACGCGCTATGAAACTACAGTCATTTTCATTGGAGCAGTATGAAGAGGTCGTCGAGCTTTGGCAGCGGGCAGGGCTGGCGCTGTCCCGCTCGGATTCGCTGGAGGGATTGCGGCACAAGCTGGAGCGCGACCCGGAGCTGTTTCTGGTAGCCATCAACGAGGCAGGACAGCTCGCGGGGGCGGTAATGGGCAGCTACGACGGGCGGCGCGGCTGGGTCAATCACCTGGCAGTCGATCCGGCTTATCAGGGACAGGCACTGGGCAGCCGTCTCATGCAAGAGCTGGAACGGCGGCTGGCGAACGTAGGCTGTGAGAAAATCAACCTGTTGATCGAGCCGGAAAACAGCGGTGTGCAAGCTTTTTACAGACAGCTGGGCTTTACCGCTGACGAGCTGATTTTCATGGAAAAATGGATCGATGCCCCCAAATCTGACGAGAAAGGTGTATGATAGAGGGCGGGTTTAGACAGCTAGGCAGGAGGCAGCATGAATCATGAGACCTTTATACGTCGGATTGTTACTTTGTACCAGCTTCCTTTGGGGAGGCAATTTTGTCGTCGGTAAATTTTTGGTGGGACATGCGTCATCCTTGACCTTGACCAACTTGCGCTGGCTGATCGCCGTAGCCTGTTTGCTGCCAGTGGTCTGGATTCGCGAAAAGCGGATTCTGCCCTCGCGTCAGTCGCTTATCCCCTTGATTTTGATGGGCGTTACGGGTGTAGCTCTGTTCAACTTGTTCATGTTCTGGGCACTGGAGCGGACGGATGCGACCAACGTCGGGCTTTTGTCCACGCTCAATCCGGTTTCGATCGCCATTTTTTCTTTTTTGCTGGTGAAAGAAAAAATTCGTCTGTTGCAAATCGTCGCCATGCTGATTTCTTTCGCGGGGGTGCTCGTCGTCCTGTGCAAAGGCGACTTTGCCCATTTGTCGCAACTGCATTTCAACACAGGCGATTTGTGGATGCTCGCTGCCGTTGCGATGTGGGGGATTTACTCCGTCTGCGGACGCTGGGCGATGAAAACCGTTTCGCCGATGATGTCTACCCTGTATTCGGGGCTATTTGGCGTTATGCTGATGCTGCCCTTTAACGCAACGACATTCACTGTCGAGCGTACGGACTGGACCTTTTGGCTGTCGCTGTTTTACGTCGGGGTACTGGCGACAGTCGTCAGCATGGTCATGTGGAATGTCGGGGTGCAAAAAGTCGGGGCGACCTCGGCAGGCATGTTCCTCAACTTTAATCCGGTGTTCACCGCGATCCTCGCTTTTCTGTTGCTGGGCGAGACGATGAGCTTGCTCCAGCTTCTGGGCAGCGTCATTGTCATCGTCGGGTGCTACCTGTTTTCCAAGCTCAAGCATGTCCCGGCCAAAGCGGCAGGAGTGCTGGAGCAGGCAAGAGGCTGACACATGGACATGGGCGACTGCATACACATACGAAGGACAGTGTGTGTAGAGGAGGTTGCCCATGTTAATCATCAGCGGCAGACAGGCCAACCCTGCCGTTTTGGCAGACGAATGGGGATTGAACCGGGTACAGAGAGAAGTCGTGCAGCGGATGGCTGCGAGCGGGGAGGAATTTGTCTACCCGTCGCCGGAATTGCTTCAGTTCGAGCTGAAGATGAGAGATCATTTGGTGCGGTCAGCCATCGCGCTGTACGAGAGCGGAATTGCCTTTTCCACGTTTGAAAATTCACGGGCGAATCCCGTCTACTGGGATCGAACCGAGCTTGGCGGATTCCGTCTGCGGACGGGCGTCCCGCCATCGCAAGGGATTATCAACATTTTTCAGGAAGGGCGAAAATACGCGACAGAGTGCGCGACGGCGATGGTCATCATTTTGTATCACGCCGTGCTCCAGTCGATCCGGCGGGAAGACTTCGAGCGAATGTTTGCAGACATCCTGCTCTATGACTGGCGCTATGACCAGGATTTGGACTTGCGAACGACGAGGACGACCACCTTTTTGCCCGGCGATATTTTGTATTTTGCCAATCCCGACCACAATCCCGATAAGCCGCAGTGGCAGGGAGAAAACGCCGTTGATCTCGGCCGAGGGATGTACTATGGACACGGTGCGGGAATCCGCGACGCGGAATCGATGATCGAGTTTTTGAATGAACAGCGCAGGTATGGCGCTACCAGGTCGGCTTATTTGGTGCCGCAAGCGACGCGCCCGGGCTTTGCCTATTTGTTCCCGTATGACAACAAGCGCCCGCAGGTTCGCTTCGAACAGCAAGCCATGGAGATGAGCAGTCGGATCACAGCTCGCATCGGTTCGCTCTTTTGGGAATGGTGAACGAAAAAGCCTCCGGCCGCTAACATGGCGAGAGGCTTTTTGTTGATCGTCAGGAAGAAAAGCGGCTGAGCGAAAAGATGGACAGATCGAGCGTGGAAGTTCCGTCGAGGAGCAGCTGGCTCGTCGCCTCCCCTACAGCGCTGGCGAATTTGAATCCGTGACCGGAAAAGCCTGCGGCAAAGACGATGCCTGGATGCTCTGGATGACGATCGATGACAAAATGCTCGTCCGGCGTCATCGTGTAGATGCAGACCCTGCCTTGGCGCAGCGCCCCCGCCGCTTGCGGCATGTACGTCTCCAGAAACCCCCGGACATCCCCTTCATCAGACAAAAAGCTGCCGAATGTCCGCTCCAGTGTGTCAGGGTCGATAGCTTGTCCGCCGTCATGGCGGCCAATTTTGACGCCGCTGCCATCGATGCTGGGGAAGCCGTAGTAGATAGAATCACTGAGCTGAAAAACAAAGGCAGGAAAGCGATCGGAGCTGTACAAGCTCTCTTCCGCTCCGAACCAGGCCACGGTTTTGCGCGTGGGCACAAGCGGAACAGACAAGCCGAGCGAGTGCAGCAAGGGTGAGTTCCAGGCTCCGGCGGAAACGAGCAACTTTTTCCCGCGGTAGCTCTGCGAGTCTGTATGCACGATCACGTCTTCTTGATCCGTCTGCAAGCTGGTCACTTTGGTGTGGACAAGCAGTTCGGCGCCGGAAGCTACGGCGAGATCGCGGTAGGCGCGAATGCAATTTTCCGAGTACAAATATCCGGAAGCAGGTTCCAAACAGGCGTAAAAATCGTCAGGCAGGTTGATCCCGGCCCACCGTTCCCGGACTTCCCGGGCAGAGAGCACTTCGAGCGGCAAGGAGTAGCGCTCCGCACTTTCCCGCACTTCCTGTAAAAAAGCGCAGTCTTTCGCGCCAGCACTAAGCACACCTGTCTGGGAAAACAGCTTCATCCCGGAAGCTTCCTCAAGCTCTCTCCAAAGCTCCTGTGCCCGCAAGGCGAAAGGGACATACTGCTTGCCTTCTCCATAAGCGTGGCGAATGATGCGGGTATCTCCATGGTGGCTGCCCATCGTGTGCGGCGGGTCAAAAGCGTCAATCATCAGCGTGCTGACCCCGCGTTTGGCCAAATAGTACCCGGCCGCCATTCCCATTGAGCCAGCTCCGACGATAATCACCTCGTATGTTTGCATAAAGTTCTCCTCCTCTGTGAATCTGACCGACGAGCTTTTGCTTTTCATCCATTATAATATAGAGCTTGTGTTTTCATAGCGGCAATAAAAAGACGATTCAGACAATATTCTTTTCCAAATTTCGCGTTCCGTTTTTGTGTCAGAGCGGGTACAATTTGAACGGACATGTTTACCCCGAAATTCAAACGGGAATAGGGTCATAACGAGATCATACAACGTCAAGAAAAGTGGTGTTTTTATGAGATGGACGATCGGAAAAAAGCTCGGCAGCGCGTTTGCACTAATTCTCATTGTAATCGCATACATGGGAGCGATGAGTACATACAAGACGAGCCAAATGAACAGCAAAGTGGAAGAGATGAAAGCGGTCTGGCAGCCGGGCATGGAAGAGATTTTGAAAATCAATTCCACGCTGGAAACGATCTACGGCTTGGATCAGACGATTCTCAACGCGGAGACGATTGCAGAAAAAAACAAATACGCTGGGCAAATTGATGAACACTTCGTATACATCGACGGGCTTTTGACCAGTTACGAAAAAACGATTTACAACGAGGAAGACCGGAAAAATTTCGATGGTTTGAAAGAAACCATGAAGAAGTACGAGATTTTCAACAAGGAATACGTGGAGATCGGAAAGAAGATGGACGTCAAGCGCGGGGCGACGCCGGAGGAGCTGGCCGAGCTGGGCAATGTGCGCAAAAAGGCGAGCGAGCTGTTCGGCGAGCGCAAGAAGTACATCGATGCGATGATCGAGTTCAACAGAATGGGGACGGAGCGCGCGGGAAGAGAAAGCGCCGAACTGTACGAGGCGCTCAAACGGGATAATCTCATTACGCTTGCCATCTCGGTCGCAGGGTGTCTGCTTCTCGCCCTCTGGCTGACGCGAAGCATTCGTGGCCCGATTTTGCGTCTGGTTGCGGAAATGAAGGAAGTAGCAGGAGGAAATCTGCTGGTGAAGCCAATGGTTGTCAAAAGCCGCGACGAAATCCTCGATCTGGCCAATTCCTTCAACGAGATGACCGACAGCCTCAAAGGCGTAATCCGTCAGGTTAGCGTCACATCGGAGCAGGTAGCCGCATCGGCGGAGGAGCTGACGGCAAGCTCTGAGCAAACAAGCCGGGCGACAGAGCAGATTGCAGTGACGGTGCAGGAAGTCGCTGCCGGTACGGATCGCCAGGTGAAAAGCGTGGAGCAGGGAGCGCGGGCGATCGACGATATGTCCCGGGGCATTCGTCATATCGCGGGGAACGCCCAACAGGCATCCAACATGGTTATTCAGGTTGCGACAATGGCGGGAGAAGGAAATCAGTCCATTCAGGCCGCCGTCTTGCAAATGAACGCCATTCACGATTCGATTCGCGAATTGGCAGGTGTAGTCGATGGACTGGGCAGCCATTCGCAAGCCATCGGTCAAATTATCGAAGTGATTACAGGCATCGCGGAGCAAACCAACTTGCTTGCGCTCAATGCCGCTATCGAGGCTGCCAGGGCAGGAGAGCATGGGCGCGGCTTTGCGGTCGTTGCCGATGAAGTGCGGAAGCTGGCAGAGCAGTCGTCCCAATCGGCGCAGCAGATCGCGCAACTGATCAAAACGATCCAGACAGATACAAAGCTGGCAGTAGAATCGATGGAATCAGGAACGAAGGAAGTGCAGCAAGGGATTCTCGTCGTGCACCACGCAGGCGAGACTTTCGGGCAAATCCAGATGTCGATCACGTCTGTAGCGGATCAGATGCAGGATGTGTCCGCAGCAGCGCAGGAAGTATCCGCGCACTCCGAACAAGTCATCAAGGCAATCGAGCTGGTCAGCGAAGTGTCCGAGATTGCGGCAGACGGTACGCAAAACGTCTCGGCGGCTACAGAAGAGCAGCTCGCCGCGATGGAGGAAATTACGTCTTCCGCGACTGCGCTCTCGAACATGGCAGAAGAGTTGCAACATATGATCAGCCGATTCAAAGTATAAGAGACTTGCAAGCATACTTCGAGAACCATCGAAATGTTCTTCTACTAAAATGAATGCATAAAGCGTTTATTTTCGTATGAAGGAGGTTTCGTCGATGACGAGCCATGTTGCGATCCAGCCAAAAATTTTGTACTACGGTACACCTGTTGTTTTGTTAACTACCGAAAACGAGGACGGGACGACGAATATCAGTCCCATCTCCTCCTCGTGGGCGCTCGGCTATCATGTGATTCTCGGGCTTGGATACGGGTCGCAAGGACTGGAAAATTTGCGCCGCACGAAAGAGTGCGTGATCAATTTGCCGGAAGCGTCCATGTGGCGGCAAGTAGAAGCGTTAGCCCCGCTGACGGGCCGCAATCCGGTGCCAGCGTACAAACAGGAGCTGGGCTTTCGCCACGAAGCGGACAAGTTCCAGGCTGCCGACCTGTTCGCTCTGGAGTCGGAGCTTGTGCGGCCAAAGCGGGTCGGCAATTGCCCGCTCCAGCTGGAAGCAGTCGTGAAAAACATCCGCATTCCCGACTACGCCGACTTTTTTGCCATCGTGGAAACAGAGGTCAAGCGCGTGCATGCGGACAGACGAATTGTGCTCGGTACGAATCATATCGATCCTGCGGCGTGGAATCCGTTGATCTACAATTTCCGTCACTACTTCGGGCTGGGAGACGAGCTGGGCAAAACGTACCGCTCGGAAACATAAGGTTCTTTTTTGAGAAAAACGCCAGTGCTCCTGGCGTTTTTTTGCAGCGACAAAGTGAAATTTTTAACATGTTTCCCCTGATTTTATTATAAGCTAACAAAAGGGATACTCACGCCCCTTCGAAACGTGGACAAGAACAGATGACAAACAAACGACTCGTGGAGGAACCTTGCATGGAGCAGCTTTTAATGGGGAGCTTTCTGTCCGCGATGGCAACGGGAGTCGGGGCTTTGCCGATTCTCTTTTTCCGTACGGTCACACACCGTTGGCGGGATATTCTCCTGGCCTTTACCGCTGGCATCATGGTGGCGGCAGCGACGTTCAGCCTGATTCCCCAGGCGATGTCCAACGCCCCGTTCATTATCGTCTGTCTGGGCGTGCTTACCGGGACGCTTTTTCTTACTGTCCTGGAAAGCGTAATCCCGCATATTGATCTGGAGCATACGAGGGTCAACATTTCGATGGACTCCCAGGCGCTGCTGATTTTGATGGCGATTACTTTGCACAATATACCCGAGGGACTGTCCGTCGGGGTTAGTTATTCCAGCGAGCAGTCGGAGCTTGGCGGCTTGATCGCGTTTGCGATTGGCCTGCAAAACGCGCCCGAAGGCTTTTTGGTGGCGCTGTTTCTCATCAATCAAAAAGTGAGCCGGTTCAAAGCTTTTTTGCTTGCGACGATGACCGGAGCCGTCGAAATCGTTTCCGCGATTTGCGGCCATTATCTCACGGCGGTGGTCAAAGGGCTGGTGCCGTACGGGCTGGCTTTTGCCGCTGGCGCCATGCTGTTTATCGTGTACAAGGAGCTGATTCCGGAAAGCCACGGAGACGGCCATGCCCGTTCCGCGACTTTTTCGTTTATCGTAGGATTGCTGGTCATGATCGGCCTGGTGCAGCACTTCGGTTAAACGGGTCAAAGCCCACATCTACGATCATTTTGTCCTCTCTATTAGTTTCTTGCGAAAAGATGCGGATTTTATGTAACTACCCCTCACAAAAGTGGCGAAAAATACCGAAACCATAATATAGATAAATTTCGATTATGGTAATAGGGAGTGTCACGATGGAAAAGTCTACCTTGATAGGTATAGTCCTAGGTATTGTCGCAGTAGTGGTCGGGATGATCTTGAAGCACGCGAGTCCCTCGGCCCTGCTGAATCCAGCAGCGTTCATGATTATCATCGTAGGTACGATTGCCGCCCTTTTCAATGCATTTCCCATGTCGGAAATCAAAAGGATTCCTGCCCTTTTCAAGGTGATTTTTAGCGAGCAAAAACTCCCTGCCAAAAGGGAACTGATCGGTCAATTCATGAACTGGGCATCTATCGCCCGTCGTGAAGGCTTGCTTGCTCTGGAAAACACGTCTGATGAGATCGAAGACCCGTTCCTGCGCAATGGCATGAAGATGATCATCGACGGTGGCGAGCCGGATTTCGTCCGCGATGTTCTCAACGAGGAAATTCACGCGATTGAAGAACGCCACCAGGCTGGCGCCCTCGTCTTCAGCCAGGCGGGCAGCTACGCTCCGACCCTCGGGGTATTGGGAGCGGTAGTTGGTCTGATTGCGGCACTGGGTAACCTGAGCGATATCGACGCCCTCGGTATATCGATCGCGGCTGCGTTCGTAGCGACTCTGCTCGGTATTTTTACCGGTTACGTGCTGTGGCACCCATTCGCCACCAAGCTGAAAAGAAAATCCAAGCAAGAAATCGAAATCAAGAAAATCATGGTGGAAGGACTTCTGTCCATTCAGGCAGGTGTTTCTCCGGCTGCCATCGAGCAGAAGCTTCTGGTGTACATCCCGTACAACGAGCGCAGCGAGATGAAAGAAGAAATGAAGGAAGAGAAGAGGGAGGAAGGAGCTGCGGTAAATGGCTAAGCGACCAAAGAGACATGCTCAGCACGAAGAGCATATGGACGAGTCTTGGCTGATTCCGTACGCGGACTTGCTCACCCTCCTGCTCGCTTTGTTTATCGTATTGTTTGCCTCCAGCGAAATGGATGCCAAGAAGTTCGACCAGATGGTTCGCTCCTTTAACGTTGCGTTGAACGGCGGCGTGGGCGTTTTGGATCAGCCTAGCCCGATTCCACTCGACCCGAACATGATGCAGCAAACCGTACATAAAGGCGCACAGGAAGCGGAAAAGCAGAAGACGGAAGAAGAGAAAAAGCTGGAAGAAGCAGTCCGCAAAGAAACAGAGGACTTGAAAAAGCTGCAAACGCAGCTGGAAGGCTACATTCAGCAAAACAAACTCCAGGACAAGCTCCAGACGAAGCTGACCGAGGAAGGACTTCTCATCACGATCCTGGACAACGCCTTGTTTGATTCGGGAAGCGCTGTCCTGAAGCCGGAAGCGAGAACGCTTGCTACCGAAATGGCAGCGATGCTCGTTCCTCACCCGAAAAAAGTAACCGTGACCGGACATACGGACAACGTGCCGATTCATCGTGCGGAGTTCCCGTCCAACTGGGATCTTTCTGCCAAGCGTTCCGTCAACTTTTTGAAGGTGCTTCTGGAAAACCAAAACCTGAACCCGACGAAATTCAGCGCGACTGGCATGGGCGAATACCATCCGGTAGCTCCGAACACGACGGCGGAAGGCCGGGCAAAAAACAGACGGGTAGAGGTCGCCATTTTGCGAGATTTGGCTTCCCCGCCAAAAAACAGTGTCAATCCGTAAACAAAAAGGATAGCGCCTCAGTCGGGTGCTATCCTTCTTTATTTTGGGGCGATACCGGGCATTCGCAGGCAGGAGTGGTTTGCTCGCCCAATTCCAGTTTCAGCTGCTCCATCCGTTTTTCGCCCCACTCGTACATTAGCTCGATGATCGGCAACAGCGTCATTCCCAGCTCGGTCATGGAATACTCCACTCGTGGCGGAACTTCCGGATAAACCTCGCGATGGACGATCCCGTCCTCGATCAGCTCCTTGAGCTGGCTCGTCAGCATTTTATGCGTAATTTTCGGAAACAGGCGTTGCAGCTCGCTGAAGCGATGCGGGCCTTCTACGCCCAAGTGCCATAAAATGACGACTTTCCACTTCCCGCTGAACATGGACAGCGTCAGTTCCTTGGAGCAAGTGAAATCGCCGTTGCGGATTTTTTCCATCGTTTCTTTTCTCAGATCAAGCATGGTTTTTCTCCCTTTGCTACAGCATTGTCCATAAGTATCCTTTTGGTAACTACCGCACAAAAAAGTGCATTCTTATGTTGGCTGGCGCACGCCTGTATAATAAGCCTTGTTGATACGCAACAACCTCATTGCTTATAAATAAAGGAGTGGAAGCCGCCATGGCTAAAAAAGTATTGATTCTGACAGGCGACGCAGTGGAAGCGCTGGAAGCCTACTATCCGTATTATCGCTGCCTGGAGGAAGGCTTGGAAGTGACGATTGCCTCGCCAACTGATAAGAAGGTGCTTCATACCGTTGTGCACGATTTTGAAGACTGGCAAACTTTCACGGAAAAACGCGGCTACCAGATCGAAGCACATGCGTCGTTCGAAGAGATTGATCCGCAGGAGTACGCTGCCCTGATTATTCCCGGCGGACGCGCCCCTGAGCATATCCGGCTGCACAAAGATTTTGCCCGGATCGCCCGTCATTTCTTCCAACATGATAAACCAATTATGATTTTGTGTCATGCGAGTGTGGCACTTACGGTAATTGCAGACGAAATCAAAGGACGCGAGATGACCGCATATTTTGCCTGCCGTCCAGAGGTTGAAGCGGCTGGAGCGAAGTACATCGAGACGCGCCTCCACGTAGATCGCAACTTGATTTCCGGGCACGCCTGGAACGATCTGCCTGCTTTGATGAAAGAGTTTATCAAACAGGTCAACGCGTAACCATACAGCGAAGAGAAAAGCCGATTCCCGTTAGCTGACGGGTCTTGGCTTTTTCATTTTTAGTGAACACAAATATTTTCCAGGCAATTGCGTTACAAAACGGCAGTTGTTGCGTCCTAATAGGTGCAAGTCAATTTTTCGCCTGTACGATACAGGCATGGGATCAACTGGGAGGCGTTCAGAAATGTTGAAAAAAATCATCGTGTTAGGTTCGGCACTGGCAATCGGGGTTACGGCTTATTCCGTCGTGACGATTGTGCAGCAGCCATCCAGCGCCGCAGCAGTGGAAAAACCGGCAGTTGTTCAAAGTTCAGTGAGCGAGCAATTGAAAATGCTGGAGAGCGGGATTATTCCTACTTCTGCATACGATACGGCCCAGACTTGGGCAAAGGCTGTCAAACTGAGAAACGGTGCGCTGCAATACGCGCTCTTGACAGAGCAGGCGCGTTCTGGGCTGAAAGCTCCTCTGGAGAACGCCCATTGGGTGACAGGCGCATCCAGTCCGTGGGTGGAAGGCTTTACGGTCGCAAGCATAACGGATGATTCTGTTGGCAGCGGGCAAAATCAAAAGCTGAAATACCAGATCGATTTTGACCTGGTGACTTCCACAGGCAAATTCGGCACGGATCGGGCGATTCTCGTCGTGAGCCAGCAGGGTGACCAATGGTTTGTCGAGAGTGTTGCACCTGCATCGGACAAATCGGTAGGCATCTGGAATACGCCTGAGTCGTTGAACGATCAAAACATCGAGAAGACTTTCGAAGCGATGAAGGCTTACGACAGCAAGCTCGGCTACCGGATTTTGTTGCCGGAAAAAGTGATGAGCAAGCTGAAAATCGTGGAAGCGACATTGCCGAACGAAGAAGGCAACCCGTCTAGCGTGCAGTTTTACTACAAGGACACAGCAGCCAAAAAAGACGTTCCGTTGGCGACGGTTGTCCGCTTGACGAAGGAGCAGGCGAAGCTGCCTTATTATCAAGAGCATCCTTTCCTGACGAAAATCGGGGAGAACAAAGAGGGCGTTTTCTACTCGCTCTATCCAAGCGAGCATCAGTATGCTGGCAACGAAGAATCCGAGCAAGGACGGGAATGGATGCAGCTGCTTGAAGTGCTGCAAGCAAGAATCGGCAAAGCGCTTCAGCCATAAAAAGAGTCGCCTGTGCCAAAACGCAGGCGACTCTTGACATTTTCGCCAGGACAGGAGATAATATAGTCGATAACAAAGTAAACTACTCGGAATACTATAAATAAAAGAGGTGAGTTCTTTGGAACGGACATTACATATTCCAAGCGAGACAGTTATGTTGACGGCAACGTTGCATGAGCCAGAGCAGCAAAACGGCAGGACGGTTGCGAAATACCCATTGGTTGTCATCTGCCATGGCTTTATCGGCAGTCGAGTCGGCGTCAACCGCTTGTTTGTAAAAGCCGCCAGAGAGCTTGCCGCTCACGGGTTTGGCGTCTTGCGCTTTGATTATGGCGGATGCGGAGAAAGCGACGGGGATTACGGAGCAGGCGGGCTGGACGTTTTGCTCAAGCAGACACGCGATGTGCTCGATTACGCTGCTGCGCTGGAACGGGTAGACCAGGAACGGATTATTTTGCTCGGGCACAGCCTTGGCGGGGCTGTCTCGGCCTTGACGGCAAGTCAGGACAGACGGATTCATTCCATGGTGCTGTGGGCTGCGGTAGCCCAGCCGTTTGAAGACATCGTGCGGATCGTCGGGGAAAAAGAGTATCAGGAAGCACTCTCTTTGGGGAGCACCGACCATAATGGCTACTTGCTTTCCAGACGCTACTTCCAGTCGTTGAACGGTGCTCAGCCATTGCGCCACGTCAAGCAGTTTGAAGGAGATGTGCTGATCCTGCACGGCAATCGCGATGACGTCATTGCAGTCGATGCGATGTTTCATTACGAGCGGGAGCTGCACTTGCGCAGAAGGGGAACGTGCGAAAAAGAAGTGATTGTCGGCGGCGATCATACATTTTCTTCCGCAGACAGCTACAGCAAGTTGATCGGCAGCACGGTAAGCTGGCTGGGCAGGCTGTGGGAGGAAAAGACCGTAGCTGTGTAAAAAAAGAAGGGATGCCCCCAGACGGAGGGCTATCCCTTTTTGCTTTTGATCTCTGCCAAAAGGCCGCGGCAGCCAGCTTCCACCAAGTCGTATACGTAGGAGAAACGCCCGGTGTAGTAAGGGTCCTCCACGTTTTGCTCCTGTACGGATTGGGCGAAGTCCAGCAGGCGGTGCACATTTTTGCCTGACGGAGCCATTTGGGTGAGCGCCGCCAAATTTTCTTCGTCCATGCAGACGACATAGTCGTACTCGGAAAAATCGTGGTGCTTGATTTGCCGGGCGCGCAACGTGTCGTGAGCGATCCCTTTTTCGTCGAGAACCTGTTGGGTGCCTTTGTGCGGACGCTCTCCGGCATGCCAGCCGCCGATCCCGGCAGAGTCGATGCTGATTTCTGTGCTCAGCCCTTCCTGTTCGACAAGATGGCGAAAAACGGCTTCTGCCATCGGGGAGCGGCAAATATTTCCCAGGCACACAAACAATACATTCGTCATCGGCTTATTCTCCTTGCTTGTTTTCGTTTGGGACGAGCTTTTGCTTTACGTAAGTTAGAATAGCACAAGTAGCTGCCCTTGCGAAAATCTTGCAAAAATCGTTTGGCTTTTGCTACAATAGGAGCCAGTTGCCCATGAGTCAAATTGCATATGTTGAGTTTTCTAGGGTTCCGCGAGCCAGATAGTGGCCGGACTGGACCGAGAGAAAACCCACGGCGTTTGCCGTGTACACGGAGGGATAAAAGCCCGGGAGAATATCTGTAACGGTATTCGCCCGTGGCTTTTTTTGCATGTGGGAAAAAGCCCGGGTGAGCCTGCGAGTTGCACTTGGGGAACGATATAAAAAGGAGGGGTTACGATGCAAAAAAACTGGCTGCTGGTCGTGCTTGCCGCCGTGTTTGAGGTGATGTGGGTAGCAGGGCTGAAATACGCGGACCAATTGTGGGAGTGGGCACTGACGGCGATTGCCATTATGATCAGCTTCGCTGTGTTGATCTACTCAGGCAAAAGGCTGCCGACGAGCACGGTGTACGCTGTCTTTGTCGGGTTGGGCACGGCGGGCACAGTGATTGTTGAGATGGCTTTTTTCGGGGAGCCGTTCAGTTGGATGAAGGTCGGACTGATTGCTCTTTTGCTGGCGGGCATCATCGGCTTGAAGGTGGTCACGCATGAACATGGAGGAGATTCGCACAAGGAGGGGGAAGTTGCATGACATGGGTATCGTTGATTTTTGCCGGGTTGTTTGAAGTGGTAGGCGTCATGGGGATTTCGCAGGTGAACCAGCGGCCGTCGCTGCGTTCATGGGCTGTCCTGCTCGGCGGATTTTCGCTCAGCTTCATTTTGCTGTCGATCGCGATGAACGGGATTCCGATGGGCACCGCCTACGCCGTATGGACGGGAATCGGCACGGTAGGAAGCGCCTTGGTCGGAATGCTGTTTTACGGGGAGCCAAAAGATGCGCTGCGGCTTGTTTTCATTGGGCTGGTCATCGTGTCCGTGGCGGGGCTGAAATTGTTGGCGTAAAGGCTGCCAACGCGGTCGGCGGCGCTGCCTTTTTCCTTTTATTGAAAAAGGAACGACGTGCTTTCACGGGGAATAATAAACGAAGAAACAGGATTTTTCCCGAGGAGGATACGGGCAGGATGAGTTCTTTTTGGACAACGTTAAAAAAGGGAAACACATCTTCAGCGACAGCAGCTTTGGGCAATCTCGGCCTGGCGATTGTCAAGGGCTTTGCCGCAGCCTACAGCGGCAGCGGGGCGATGTTCGCTTCGGCTATGCACTCGATTGCGGACGCGGTCAACCAGGGCTTTGTGTTTTTCGGCAGCGTACTGGCGGAAAAGAAGCCGACGCCGCGCTTTCCGACCGGATTTGGTCGGGTCATCAACCTGTTTTGCATGATCGCAGTCATTGTCGTAACGATCATGGCGTACGAGACGGTCATGGAAGGCATTCATCTGCTCAAAGAGCCTGCGCACGCCAGCCACTTCTGGCTTAATTTTATCATCTTGTTTCTGGCGATTGTCGTAGATGGCTTGGTGTTGGTCAAGGCGATGAAAGAAATCGTGCACGAGACTCGCGTCGAGGCAAAAGGCTGGGGGATTGTGCCTGCTGCGTTTCGCCATGTGGGACGTGCGGCGCCGCCGACACGGCTTGTCTTTTACGAAGATATCGTAGCGACGACGGGAGCGCTCCTGGCTCTGATCGCGGTAGTGGTGACACAGTTTACGACGTTTGCCTTGCTCGACGGTATCGCTACGATCATGATCGGCATTTTGATGGTCGGAGTGGCGTTCAAGGTAGGATACGACAACATGGTCGGCTTGATTGGGGTCGCCGCTCCAAAAGAAGTCGAAGACCGGGTGGCAGCGATTATTTTTGCTGATCCGGATGTGACGGATATCAATCGCCTGCGAATTGTCCAGGAAGGCCGCTTTTACCACGTAGAATGCTATGTCGAGCTGCGAGCGGGTCTGACTCTTGCGGTAGCGGACGACATTAAATACCGCATTCGCGACAGTCTGCTGACTGATCCTGATATTAGTGACGTAACGATGGGCATACTGGAGGACAACGGCGTGCAAGACTGGAAGCAGTCGGATGGCTTGGAAACGACTTGACTCAGCCGAAACCAAAACGGAGATGCACATAACAATACAGCTGTGACCGTTTTGTTGACCGCAAACAGAATCATCCAATATCTAGAAAAACATCGAGGCGTTTTTCACACAAAAAAAGCCACTCACCCTAGTTGCTAAGGGGAGTGGCTTTTCGTTGATCAGGAAACGGTCAAAAGCTCTTCTTGCTGCGGCGATTCGTCGTTTTTAATCGGCGTAATCAACACGCGGGTGACACGGTGATTATCCATTTGCTTGACGGTGAACAAGTAGTTTTCCCACTCGACTGTAGCGCCTACCGCGATATCTTCTTCCAGCTGACTGTACAGCCAGCCGCCAATCGTGTCTACATCCTCGGATTCCAGCTCGAACGGGATATGATCGTTCAAATCGGCGAGCGTCAGCATGCCGGAAACGGAGAGGCCGTTATCCAGCTTTTCGATCTCCGGTCTTTCCTCGTCGAACTCGTCCTGGATATCTCCGACGATTTCTTCCAGAATGTCCTCCATCGTTACCAGACCAGCTGTACCGCCGTACTCGTCGATGACGATTGCGAGCTGCGAGCGCTTTTTCTGCATCAGGCGCAGGACTGTACTGATCTCCATGGTTTCCGGAACCGTCAGAACAGGGCGGAGCAACGAATCCAGCTTGACACGTCCGTCTTGCAGGGCCGCCAGGTAAAAATCGGTGGCGTGGACAAAACCGATGATGTTGTCTTTGTCCTCAGCCGCTACAGGGAAACGGGTGTGTCGCTGCGTGCGGATGATCTCCAAGTTTTCTTCAAATGTATTCGTGCTATATAAGCAAACCATGTCAATTCGCGGGATCATCGTTTCCCGGGCCAAGGTTTCGGAAAAGTCGAAAACGTGTTCCACCAGCGACAATTCAGTCTGGTCAATATGACCGCTTTGGTGGCTTTGGTTGACGAGGATGCGGATTTCTTCTTCGGTATGAGCTGCTTCATGTTCCGAGATCGCTTCGAATCCAAGTCGTTTCATCAGGGCGTTGGCGGTTCCGTTCAAAAACCAGATCGCCGGGTAAAGCATTTTATAGAAAAACATCAATGGCGCGGCAACCCACAGCGAAGTTTCTTCTGCTTTTTGAATAGCCAATGATTTCGGAGCCAGTTCACCCAAGACGATGTGCAGGAAGGTAATAATCGCGAACGCTATACCAAAAGATATCGCAGAAATCGCATAGGCAGGCAATCCTGTTGAACCAAGCAGCGGTTCGACGATCATATGGGCGATAGCCGGTTCCCCGACCCAACCCAGTCCGAGCGAGGCGAGAGTAATCCCGACCTGGCAGGCAGACAGATAGCCATCCAGTTTTTGCGTTACTTTTTGAGCGTATACAGCGCGTTTGTTTCCTTCATTCACTAATTGTGTCAAGCGCGTTTGCCGCACTTTGACGAGAGCGAACTCTGCGGCGACGAAGAAGCCGTTCAGAAAAACAAGAAATATCACAAGCAGCAGGTTGAGCACTATCGGGACGTTGTCCAAGTAAAAAGTCATCCTCTCTGGAATTTTATGAAAGTACACTCCTATTTTACTCTGTTTGGCGCCAACTCTCAAAAGCGATAAATCACCATGGCGGGCGTTTCTGACCTCTTGCTGGGGAAGAGCGACTCTCAGGTATGCGTAGCGCACGTTTTTGCGCCCACAGAAGGTCACAGAAGGTCAAACGTCCGGTCCAAACGAACCGGACGGTCGGAGCAAAGCCTGGATTAGCGGTGCAAAAGCTGCTGTCCGTAGACGAAGAACGCCGACAAAACAGCGGCCAGCCCGAGGTAAGCAGCCAGCACTTTCCACTTGGTCGAGGCCGGAGCGACATAATACGTTGTCAGCCGATGCATTTGCTCATCGACTTCCGCCAGCCGCTGGCGAGCTGCCTGCTCGGCTTCTTGCAGTGCCTGGGACGGAGCGGGACGCAGCGGGTCCGACTCGATGAACATGATCGGCTCGCGCTCCCATTGCTTGAACAGTTCCCATTTTCTGTTCATATACACTTTATCCAGCCGCTTCTGGTCGCGTGCCAGCCGCTTTTCGTCATGCAGGAACGGGACGAGGAAGCGTTTGTCCGGCTCAGCCTGATTCAGTGCGCTTACCTCTTCGTTCATGCTGACGCGCATGTCCCATGTCGTTTCCAGTTCAGGCCATTTGGCGATATCGTGCATGAACTTTTCGATTTGTTCCCGTTCGTATTGCAGCACCTGATGCTGGTAGTTTTCACGCAGGCGGTTCCACCAAGTAATCAGACCGAGGATGAAGATGAGTCCCATAATCGGGCCTGGATTGGTAAACAGCATGATCCCCAGACCGATCAGTCCAACGAACCAGATTTTTGTGGAAAGCACAGAGACAATCCGTCCGCCATCCAGCGGGGAGACGGGCAACAGATTGAACAGGTTGAGTACGGCACCGAGGTAGATAACCAATGCCCAGAACGGGTCCTGCGTCCACCAGTAAAGCGGCAGGGCAGGCAAAAAGGCAATCATCCCGGCAAGCGGTCCGCCATAAGCGAGATACGCTTCTGTTTTCGCATCGCGCGGCATGTCTTTCATCGATATAAAAGCACCCGCAAACGGGATGAAGACGGCTGGCGAAGTCGCAATGCCCTTGCGCTTGGCAGCGATGACATGCCCCATCTCATGGACGAAAATCAGGTAGACGATCGCCACGGCAAACTTCCAGCCGTAAATCATGGCGTACGCCCCGAGGCTGACGATCATCGACAAAAGGGTTGCGCCGAATTTGGAGAACTTCAAAATACCGATTAACCATTTGAAATTGGCCAGCAAAAAAGCGCCGACGGCCAAAAGAATCGAACCGCTCTTTTTCATGAAACGCTCCTCCCATACGTCATGGCAGTCTCTCTTTCATACGGATGACGCCCAGAAAAGTTTCTGCTAGTCCGCCAGACGCGGGTTGAAGAAGCGAAAGCCGTATTCGCCGTATGTAGGGTCAAAGTCAAGCTGACCGCCATCGAAGTACCAGAAATCGGCAGGGCGGATGACAAAGCGCAAGCCCTCCACTTCGAAAATGGCGTCGTCAGGCATGGCTTCATCTTTTTCAATCGCGTAGAAAAGCCCGCCCGTTCCAGGACCGCTTGTCCGCACGTACAGGCGAAGCGTGTCACCTGGACGAAATTCGGAATATCGTTGATAGGCGAGCGAAAATGCAGGCGCTATCGCAAGTGTGATGCTCATGGGCCAGCTCCTTTCTGTCTCTTCAAGCCCCATTGTAACATACAAACCAAAAACACCCATTCGGTCAGTGTGTCTTTTCCGAATGGGCGATTTTTTTCAAGACAGCTCAATCAATCCTTGCCTTTGCTGACATCTTTCGTCGGATGCATAAAGCGGGCATTGCCTATGGGCTTGTCTTCCAGCAGCTCCTTGTTTTCGTAGGAGTTCCAGCCGATATCGTTGGTTGGATGCACCCATTGGTCGCCCGCCATGATGGAAGGGTCCGTGTCCGTGCTCCAGTTGTTCAACGGGGATTCTTTGGACTCGTACAAGCTGTCTCCGATCACGACGCCAAATTCGTTGACAAAAGGTCGCTGGATGGAGCGGGACGATTTTTTGAAATCAGGGGCGCTGATCTGATGCGGCAAGGTTCCGTCGAGGGAAATATCCTTTGTTTTTTCACGATGCTTCTGGTCGTTGTCCATTCGTTGAACCTCCTTTATCCACTTATCCATACAGCCGAAAGGTTCGCCAAGAGAGGCAGCCATCATTTTTAGCATGCATCACACTTTCGTTGCTTATACGGTGGCGGTCGGGTCGTGAGCCAAGCCCAGCCCAAATGATGGTCTGCCGCATATGCTACAAAACAAAACGGTAACATCCACTTTCATGAAAAGCGGCTTGACGTTTTTCACAGAAAAAGGGGGGAGATTCGATGCTGACAAGTGTCGTCATTCCTGCCAAAGATGCAGACGATCAGCTCTTGTATACCCTGTTCGGCTTCAACCTGCAATTTTGCGCGTTTGAACAGTTTGAGGTGATCGTCCTTGACAACGCTTCAACGGACGAGACGGCGGAAAAACTGTCCCGATTTACCGCCCATTTTTCGTTGAACTATGTGCGGCTTCGCAAACAAAAGCCGCTCGCCTATTTGCTCAATTCGGGGATCAAGCTTGCGCGAGGCGAACTGATTGTGTTTCTGGCCAGCCACATGCTTGTTCCGCGTTCATTCATCGGCGTCCATCAGCAGGCGCATGAGAAAGCCAGTCAGCTTGTCTTGCTCGGACAGGATCGTAAGCGGATATATTCCGTGTATGAGCCAGGGTTTACAGAGATCCAGCACGCGGAGTGCCAGCTTTGGCTGGAGCAATACCCGCACATCAAACGGCCGCATACGCTTGTCAAACCGATCCCGCTGCTGGAAGAAAGCCAGATCGTAAACGAATTGCCTTTTCATATCGGCTTGCCTTGTCCGATGGCGCAGAAGCGGCTGGCAATCCGGGAAAAATACGGGCCGCACCTTACCCGTTATCGCTCGCCATGGGCGCTGTTTGATACCCACCACGTCTCGCTGCGCAAGGAACACTTGCTTCGGGCCGGGTTGTTCAAGGAGCTGCCGCGCATCGCCATGGAGCGGGATTTGGCCAAAAGGCTGGTCAAAAACGGTTGCCGCTTTCAACTGGATGACAAGCTGACCGTCCTGAGGCAAGAGTCGGTGCAAAAAAGAGCCAGTCCGAAGAGCATGTCTCCCAATAAAAACCGCCGGGCGTGATACCAAGCCCGGCGGTTAAACTTTTGGCCTAACGGTTTTCTTTTAACCTTTCTTGTGGTTCACTATTAATGGAACCGTTGGAACGGATGGCCTCGGATTGAGCTTTCGGGCCGCGGATTTCTGCGGTTTTTCCAAAGTCTTTTGCTTTGTTGCGCACCATGTTTCGTCCTCCTCTCAATGCGAAGCTTACAAGTAGTATGACCCAAAACGGGACGGAGAATGAGGGCGTTAGTTCGATAGGGAAAGGATGGCAGTTCAAATGGCAAAGAAAAAACAAAAACAGCAACCAAACCAGCGTCACACGCAGGAAGCAGCAACAGAAGCGAAGGCTTCGCTTGGCAGCTTGAAGGACATGCTGAACGCAGATGCGGTATCGAAGCTGAAGCAGCTGGAAAAAGACATGAAGTCAGAAAACGAGCGGAAGGCAAAGGAAGCTGAGGAACAAAAACGCCACGAACAGGAAGCACGCGAGCGCAACAAAAGCTTTGCCGAGCTGCTGGATGACTATGAGAAAAAAGGCGGAGGCAAGTTCAACTGATGCGCGACGACAAACAACCGGATCGTCCGGATACTTCGAAAAACGGCCTGATGAAAAAGCGGCAGCTTGCGCTTAAAGACGAGGCGCTCAAGCAGCGCGGTCGCCAGGTGCTCGGCCGGTTGGGGAAAAAGCAGCCCAAGGAGTGATTTTTTTCCCTCCATCCCCATATAGCTAGGAGAGGGGAAAGGAGGGAGATCATGGGGACAATCCTGCTCCTGATCAGTCTCCTCTGTGTAGCTGTAGGCACCTGGAAGCTGAGCGGTATCTACAAGGCAGACAAGACTGACAGCAAAACGCTCTGGTGGACAGTCGCGAGCGTCGGGATTGCGCTTTTTTTTCTTTTGAAGCTGATGACAGATACGTTTCCAACATAAACATGCACCTGTGGCGAAAGTTGCACAGGTGCATGTTTTTTGTATCGGTCTATTCGTAACGCAGCGCTTCGATCGGGTCGAGCTTGGCAGCTTTGTTGGCTGGATAAAGCCCGAAAAAGATGCCGATAGCGCTGGAGAAGCCAAACGCGATAAATACGCTGTTCCACGATAGCAGCGGTGGAAGGTTGGCAAAATGCGAGATCAAGGCGGCGATGCCAAGTCCGCACAGGACGCCGACCAATCCGCCGATCAGGCAGACGATGATGGATTCAATGAGAAACTGAATCAAAATATCGCTTCGCCGCGCCCCCAGCGCTTTGCGAATCCCGATTTCCCGCGTGCGCTCGGTGACGGAGACGAGCATGATGTTCATGACGCCGACCCCGCCGACTACGAGCGAGATCCCGGCGATGATGCTGAAAATCAAGGTGAGCGTGCCTGTCAGCTGATTGAACTGGTCAACCGATTCTTGCATGCTGCGAACCATGTAATGGTCGTTCTTTTGGTGTTTGCGCGTCAAATATTGCTTGGCCTGCTGCATGGCCGAGTTGACGGAAGCTTTGTCGACAGCCGTCCCCATAAACGAATGGATCGACGGTTCTTCCAACAGGGAGTTGTAATACTGGATGGGAACTACGGCGCCGAATGTTTCCTGGCCCATGTCAAACTTGAATTTTTCCTCTGAGTACGTGCCGATGACGACGAGGGAATTGTTTCCCCAGCGAACGCGCTGACCGATCGGATTCATTTGTCCGAACAGCTTCTCGCCAAGCTTGTCCTCCAGCACGACGACAGCGCGCTGTTCCTTGTCATCGGTATCGCTGAACAGGCGGCCTTTTGTTACTTTCATTCTTTTCTGGATGTTGAAATAATCCGCCGTGGTGGCGGTCAGGTTGGCCCGCTCTTCTTTTTTCGGCCCCTTCAACTCGATTGTCGTTCCGCTGTAAGGGACGATGTACTCGATTGCCGGACTGATTCTGCCCAGGACAGCAGCGTCATCGATAGTCAGGTCGTCGGATTCGATTTTTTCTTTTGTCTCCCAGTTAATGAAGACGTTGAAGGTGTTTTGCCCGAATTTTTCCATCTCGTCGTTGATTGCTTTTTGTCCGCCTTCTCCAAGCGCGGTAACAGCGATGACAGAAGTAATCCCGATGATGATGCCGAGCATGGTCAGGGCCGAGCGCATTTTGTTGGCCCAGATGCCCTCCAGTGCGGTGTAAAAGCTTTCCATAAAATTCACGTGACAATCACCTCGTCATTCGGGGTAGAGAAAACGCGTTCCTCTACCCGCTCATCGCGGATGATGATGCCGTCTTTGAACGTGACGATTCGCTCGGCATGCTGGGCGATGTCCATCTCGTGCGTGACGAGAATAATCGTGACGCCTTGAGCGTGCAGTTCCTGAAAAATCGACATGATCTCGACACCGGAGCGACTATCGAGGTTTCCTGTCGGTTCGTCTGCCAAAAGGATGGCGGGACGGTTGACCAGCGCTCTGGCGATGGCGACGCGCTGCTTTTGACCCCCGGACAGTTGAGTAGGCTTGTGGTGCATGCGTTCGCCCAGCCCTACTCGTTTCAGCGCTTCTGTAGCCCTGTTGCGCCTTTCCGAACGGCTGACGTTGGCGTACATCATCGGCAGCTCTACGTTGTGCAGGGAAGTGGAGCGGGCGAGCAGATTGAACGACTGAAACACAAAGCCGATTTTTTGATTGCGTACGTAGGCGAGCTGCTTGTCATTGAGGCTGCTTACCTCAATCCCGTCGAGAATGTAGCTTCCCGTGTCCGGGCGATCCAGACAGCCCAGCATGTTCATGAACGTCGATTTCCCTGATCCTGATGGTCCCATGATGGCGACGAACTCGCCTTGTTCCACCAGCAAGGATACACCTTTCAAAATAGGGAGGGTGCTATCGCCAGTCTTGTATGATTTCGTCAAGCCTTCTACCTGAAGCATTGTCGGCTGACCTCCTTTTTACGTGGAACACATCCAGTCGTTACATGCCCATTGGTGCGGGACCGCCGCTCATCGGCATGACAGGCGCTCCTTCACTCAGCGCTTCAACAGGTCCCAAAATGATTTGCTCGTCTCCGTTCAGACCTTGCTTGATGTGGGAGAACAGTTCATTTTCGGTGCCTGTGGCGACTTTCTGTTTCTTGGCGATTCCGTTCTCGGATATCCAGACGAAAGTGCTGCCGTCCGCTTCCTGCTGGATAGCTTCGATCGGAACTTGCAGAGCGTTATCGATTTTTTCCGCCAAGATGTTGATGTCCACGTGGAAGCCTGGCTTGAGCGCGCTCAAATCTCCTTGCGGCTTGAGGATGACTTTGACGCGGGTCTTTTCACTTTGGCCCGAACTGCTTTGGCTGGTGGTTGCGATCGGGGCGATTCGGGTGATCTGGGCATTCAGCATTTGTTTGCCCAGCGTAATGCCTTCGATGGTCGCCGTCTGTCCGAGTTTCAGCTTGCCGACATCCGATTCGTTGATGTCAGCCTGAATGAGCAGGTTGTCGAGATTAGCCAGTGTCAAAATTTCCGTGCCTTTGTTGACGTATTGGCCGTTGTCCGCCGCGACGCCAATAACGGTTCCGTTCGCAGGTGCGACGACAACGCTCTGGACGCGTTCTTTTTCCAGTTGAGTCCGTTCGACGGCCAGTTTGTTGATTTGTGCCTGCTGAGCGGCGATGTCTTCTTTGCGCGGCCCTTTTTGTTTCAGGGCGGACTGCTGTTTCGCCACATTGAGGGCGGACAGCGCGTTGTCCAAGATAGACTTCGCCTTGTCGACTTCCTGCTGAGTCGAAGCGCCTGAGGAGAACAATTGATTCATCCGGTCGTATTCTCGCTTGGCCGCATCGTACTCGCGCTGTGCCTGCGTGACCCGCTCGCGCTCCTGTGCTACTTCTTCCGGTTCTACGCCGATCTGGGCTTTGGCAAGATTGGCTTTTGCGACTTCCATCTGCGCTTCGAGATCAAGCAGTCTGCTGTCCACATCGGTCGTATCAATTTTGGCGATGATCTGGCCTTTTTTGACCTTGTCGCCTTCTTTGACGACGAACTCGCGCAACGTGCCGTTCACATTGGCGTACTGCTTCTGCTTGTCCTCCACGATGACGATTCCGGAGGTCAAGATTTTGCTTTCCAGAGCTGATTTGGTCGGTGTTCCGATGTTGACGGGCATGCCCATGGCTTGCTGAGAACCCATCATGTTGAGTCCAACGAACCCTGCCCCTAACAGGACGACAACGGAACCGATGATCCACCACCGTTTTTTCATTTTCATTTCCCCTTGTTGTTCTAAAAAGAAACCATTATTTCATTGCTCGAAGTAGTTTTACGGAAGGCATGGAAAAAGGTAACACTTTTGCCGAATCGTTCACGATTTGCTCACATTTTGCGATGTTTTGACGGAAAGTAACTTTCTCGCTTTTTGCGTGATAAGATAAGAAAATAGATGACGTTCCTTGGGAGGGGAGCCATGAACCAAGCGATTCGATTTGATTATTCCAATGCACGCGGCTTTGTGAGACAGCATGAATGGGAGCAGCTTGCGCCAGCAATCGGGCAGGCGCATGAAATGTTGCACAAAAGAACGGGTCCAGGCAGAGACTATCTTGGCTGGGTAGATTGGCCGAACAAATACGACCGCGTCGAGTATGAGCGGATTCGCCAGGCGGCGGCACGTATCCAGGCTGACTCAGATGTGCTTTTGGTAATTGGAATCGGGGGTTCATATTTAGGAGCGAAAGCTGTACTGGACGTATTGGGCCACAGCTTTTACAACTTGCTGCCGAAGTCGAAGCGGCGATCGCCGGAAATTTATTTTGTCGGCAACAATATCAGTCCGGTGTATATCTCTCATCTGATGGACGTGTTGGAAGGAAAAGACGTCTCCATCAACGTCATCTCCAAATCGGGCACGACGACAGAGCCTGCTATAGCTTTTCGGCTGTTGCGCAATTGGCTGGAAAACAAGTACGGCCGCGAGCAGGCGAAGAAGCGAATTTACATTACGACGGACAAAGCGCGGGGGGCCTTGAAAAAGCTTGCGGAAGATGAGGGCTACGAGAGCTTTGTCATTCCCGATGACATCGGCGGGCGTTTTTCTGTCCTGACAGCAGTCGGACTATTGCCGATCGCCGTGAGCGGCGCCGACATGGATGCCCTGATGAAAGGAGCGCAAGATGCGAGCGAGCGGTACATGGTCATGGATTTGGCCGAAAATCCGTGCTACCAGTATGCGGCGATTCGCAACGCCCTGTACCGCAAAGGCAAAACGGTGGAGCTTCTGGTCAGCTACGAGCCGCAGTTCCGGTTTTTCGCCGAATGGTGGAAACAGCTTTTCGGCGAGTCGGAAGGCAAGGATGGCAAAGGAATTTTTCCCGCCGCTGCCGAATTTTCCACAGACTTGCATTCCTTGGGGCAGTACATACAGGACGGCATGCGACACTTGTTCGAGACAGTGGTAACCGTAAACAAGCCAGCCATCGATGTCACGGTAGAAGAAGACCCGCTTGATGTGGACGGACTGAACTTTTTGTCCGGCAAGCGGATGGGATTTGTCAATAAAAAGGCTTTCGAAGGGACGGTGCTCGCCCACGTGGATGGCGGCGTGCCGAACCTGCTTGTCGAGATGCCAGAGGCGACGGCGTATCACCTCGGTGCCTTGATCTACTTTTTTGAAAAGGCGTGCGGAATCAGCGGCTATTTATTGGGCGTCAATCCGTTTGACCAGCCCGGGGTGGAGGCGTACAAGGCCAACATGTTCGCCCTTTTGGGCAAACCTGGATTCGAGCAGCAGAAAGCGGAATTGGAGGCAAGATTGCGCGATAACAAGACATATTTGACCGTGGAAGAGACAGCAGCGTACTTGGAGCTTCCGGAAACGTTTATTTTGGAAAAGATTCACCAGGGCAAGATTCGCGCTCTGCACGACGGCTACGAGTACGTCATCAACAAGGAACAGTTCAACCATCATATGGAAGAAATGCGCAAGCTCCGCGAGTTCGAGGAGGCAGCGCGGCATGAGACGGTTCCGGAGAGCTACGATGTAAAAGACGAGGATTGAGCGTATAGCATCTTGTCACTGGCGGCCAGGAGGACTATACTTGGTTGGTGAAATGAATATGTAAAGAAGCAACTTGGGGAGTCCTTCACGCGGGGCTGAGAGGATGGAAGCATACGACCGTCGACCCATTGCACCTGATCCGGATCATGCCGGCGCAGGGATACGGTTGCCGGCGAACAGCGCTTTTTTCTTTGGCTATACGGCGTATGAAGCCCACCTTTTCCTGCTTGGGAACGGGTGGGCTTTTTGTATGTTGCCCTGTTCAACTTGGATCAGGAGAGAGATCACAACAGCGAGGAGAGAAAAACGTGGGCGATTGTCTCATAGTGGGTGGAGGAGTTATCGGTTTAAGTCTGGCGTATGAATTGTCACGCAGAGGGATGGGCGTCACGTTGGTTGAGCAAGGAGAATGGGGCGGACAGGCGTCCTCGGCAGCAGCGGGCATGCTCGCGCCGTTGAAGGAGTTTACAGCGCCCGGTCCCATGCTCGATTTCGGCATGACGTCGCTGGCTTATTATCCGCAGTGGGCGCAAGAGTTGGAGGAGTTTACCGGGGGCGATGTACAGCTCAGCCTGGAGGGGCTGCTCACAGTCGCGCTCGACGATGGTGAGCAAGCACAGTTGGCAGAGAAATTTCGCTGGCAAAAGGACGCGGGGCATAGCGTGCACTTTTTGACGGAAAGGCAGCAATTGGCGGAGGTGGAGCCGCTGTTGACAGACAAAGCGCAGGCAGCGATTTACTCCCCGTACGAGGGGCACATCAACAATCGCATGTTGCTTCGCGCTTTGGTGACAGCGTGCAAGCTGCAAGGAGTTGTGCTGCATTCCGGCTGTGTCGTGAGCGGCATCGCGGTAAAAGGCGGGAAAGTAGTTGGCGTGGACAGCTCGCTCGGGCCGTTGCGCGCCGCGCATACGGTGATCACTTCGGGAGCGTGGGCAGGTGTCATGCTGGACTTGCTGGGTGTGTCGGTTCCGGTGCGTCCGGTTCGCGGTCAGATTGCCGCTGTTTCCTCTGTCGGCATTCCGCTGCGCACCGTCATTTTTGGCACGACGGGATATGTGACCCCGAAAAAAGACGGCAAAATCGTGCTTGGCGCAACAGAAGACGAGAGCGGCTTTCAGCGCGAAGTGACGATGGCGGGGTTAGCCAGCATCCTGAACGGGGTCATGCCGTACGTTCCGGCCTTGCATTCAGCCGCTTTTCTGGAGGCGTGGGGCGGATTGCGGCCAGCTACGGCGGATGGCAAGCCATTGCTTGGGCCTGTACCTGGATGGGAAGGGCTGTCGATTGCCGGAGGGCACTTCCGCAACGGCATTTTGCTCTCGCCCGCCACAGCGAAGTGGATGGCGGACTATCTGGAAAAAGGAGAGCGGGAGCAGCTCGCCCCGTTTTTGCCTGCGCGCTTCGTAACAGAAGAAAACGTCAGCGCACATAAAATGGGCTAGTCTTGCCTGCAAACCGGAACACCTCCCCATGGGCACATGTATATGGTAATAAAGAGCACCAGAAGGGGAGGAGTTTCCATGCAGGATGAAAAAAACCTGTACCAGGCTGACGTCCAGACGGTCAGTCTGATCAAGGATATGCGCGAAAATGTGCACAACATATGCAAAGAACACGTCGAGAAAAAAGTGCGCATTGAAGCGATAGACGGCCAGATTTTTGAAGGCGTGATCGTGGATTTTGACGATCAGAATGTATACGTTGAAGTGGACGACCCGGATGCGGAAGAAAACGACTATGAATATGAAATCGAAGAGGTAGCCAGCCGGAAATCGCCCGGCGACTGGGGAATGCATCAAGATTGGAATCCTTACGGAGGGTATCTCCCCTACGGCGGCTATCAGCCGTACGGCGATGTCAGTCCGTTTAGCAGCAGCAGCCAGCCAAATCGGCGACCTCCAGGGGGGCAAGTCAGTCCGTACGCCGATGACTGCTATCCTTACGCTCCGATGACTCCGTTTGGCAGTCCAGGTCAACCGTTTGGTCAGGTGAGTCCGTTTGGCAGCCCGGGTCAACCGTACGGTCAAATGGTTCCGTTTGGCAGTCCGGGTCAACCGTTTGGCCAAGTGAGTCCGTTCGGCAGCCCGAGTCAACCGTACGGCCAGATGAGACCATTTGGCAGTCCGAGCCAACCGTACGGCCAAGTGAGTCCGTTTGGCAGTCCGAGTCAGCCGTTTGGTCAAGTCAGCCCGTTCGGCAGCCCGAGTTTTCCGTACGGCCAGATGCAGCCGTTCCCGGACGGCAATCCATTTTTTAGTCCGTACGGCGGATTCAACCCGTACATGAGCCCTTATCCGCCTTTCCCGCCGCAGCCATGGTATCCGTTTCCGCCGCCACCACCGCCACCGCCAGTTCCTCCGGCTGCGGTTGTCGTGCCGAAAAGAAGGCGCCGTCGTCCTTGCCGCAGAGGCAAAAGAATCATTCCACTCGCTTTGTTTACATTGCTTACGATCGCCCTGCTCTAAAATCGGGAGCATGCAAGCCTCTTTGCCAGCGGATGATTGGCAGCGGGGCTTGTTGTGTGTTTGAAGAGCACGGCTGTGCGAGTACAACCTGCCCTTTTGTCGCACACTATCCATAAAATGTGACGAAGGCAGGAGGATTACCAGATGAAAAAAATACAGAGCAGTCTCCCCGGAACGAAGGCGACGTTCGGCTACTTTCGCGAGTCGCTTGAGCCGCATTTTACGCTGGCTAACTGGGACTATGAGCAAGGCTTTTTTGACCGGACGCTGGATGATCAAAACAGGGTCTACCTTCGCTTGCCTGTAAAAGTTTTGCAAGGGGAGCTGGACAGCCCGGATGCGTGGCTGGAGCTTGGCGAGCCGTTTGTTTTGCGTCATGTGTACAACACAGGAGTGGAAGAAGATATCGGCTACTACGCGCCTGTCGCTTCGGCAGTGATGAACCAGTTTCAGGAGCCGATCGACAAGGATGCCGACATTGACCCGAGATGGATTCGCAAGGCGGAGGCAATCGTGAAAGAGCTGGAAAATCGCCTTGGATGACGGGTGGGCCTTGCATGAGGCCCGCTTTTTCTTTTCCGGGGGAATTTCGCGCGGGATCGTTCCAGGAAGAACGCTGGTAAAATCCATTTCGGTTTCCATGCATCTCCTTTTTTCATGTGGTATAGTGAGATCAACAAACAAGCGTACTTGACCGCTTCGAAGGATAAAAGTGAGGGCAGACCAGCATGAAGATTGCGACTGTACTGCGAAATGACGATTATACACGGGAAGTAGAGAATTTGCTCAAGGAAAAGCTGAAGGAGGCTGGCAGCTCGTATACTTTTGTGAATGGAACCGATGAAGAGCCGGATATGGTGCTCTCGATTGGCGGAGATGGAACACTGCTGGAAGCCGTTCACCAATACGGGATGGAGCCGGCTTACGTCGGGATTCATACAGGCCACCTCGGATTTTATGCAGACTGGCGGCCGGAGGAGCTGGACGAATTTGTCGACAGGTTGCTGCACGCCCAGCCGGCGATTTCGGAGTATCCGACCGTCCAATGCCGGATTGAAACCGCTGATGGCAAGCAATACGATAAATGGGCGCTGAATGAAGTTGTCTTGCGCAATGCGTCTTTGTCGACGCTGGTTGCTTGCGTCTACATTAACGGCGATGAGCTGGAGACGTTTCGCGGAGACGGCTTGATCGTCTCTTCGCCGTCAGGCAGCACGGCATACAACAAGGCTGTAGACGGGGCGATTGTGCATCCGTCGATTGAGGCCATTCAGCTTTCGGAGATCGCCTCGATCAACAACCAGGCATACCGGACGATCAACAGCTCGCTTGTTTTGCCCAAGCATCATGAAGTAGAGCTGATTGTCATGAACCCGGAGATCATGATCGGGCTGGACCGCGAACAAGGCGTGTGGACAGGCGTTCGTTCCATTACTTGCCGCGTGGGCCAGGGCAAAGTGAAATTCGCGCGCTACAAGCGCCTGACCTTTTGGGGCAGGGTACGCAACTCGTTTATCAAAGGCTAGATAGAGAGGGAGAGGGTTGCATGAAAAAGGTAGGAGCATTGCAAAGCATCTATCGCCATCCTGTGAAGGCAATGCGCGGGGAACTACTTACATCAACCGAGATCGATGCTTTTGGGCTGTACGGGGATCGCGTGTATCGCTTTTGGGATGATACACGGCCCGGAAAATTTTTGGGCGCAGACAAAGTTCCAGCTCTTATTGGCTATTCTGCAACCATGGAGGCAAAACAGAGCGAGGAAGAGTATCCGCAGGTGCGAGTCGTAGCGAGCGACGGCAGCGTTCACGAGTGGGGGGAATCGCTTTTTTCCCATGTAGCGGACACCGCCAAGCGACCTGTTACGCCTTTGCGCAGCATTCCTTCGGAGGGCAAGCAGGACTGGGAAGAACATATTTTGCTGGTGACAGACGCTTCCTTGCGCGAGATTGCCCGCCAGATCGGCAGCGAATGGGTTGACCCGAGACGCTTTCGCGGCAATCTGATCGTTGTGCTGGATGACGACGAGCCGTTTGCAGAAGATAAATGGATAGGAAAAAAATTGAAAATCAACGATGTTACGCTGCAAGTAACGATGCATTGCGTGCGTTGTGTGTACGTAAACATTGACCCGGATACGCTGCAGAGGACCCCGGAAGTATTGAAGGCATGCGTGAAGCGCCACGACAATCACTTCGGAGTATACGCTTCCGTGGTGGAGACAGGCACGGTATCCTGCGGTGACGATGTGTACGTGCTGGAAGAGTAGTGTGCAAGGAGGAGAGCAGCTATGCAAGAGACAAGCCCCTTGGAGAGAGTTCGCGCATTTGTCAAACGGTACGATCCGCAGCTGGAGCCGATTGTGTATGAACAGCCTCTTCCTACATCGGAAGCGGCCGCAGCAGCGTTGGGCAGCGAGGTAGGACAAATCGCCAAGTCGATCCTGTTTCGCTCCGGCGACCAGTTTGCGCTTTTTGTCGCGGCAGGCGATGTCAAGATACACCCGAAGCAGGTGAAAGCTGCGCTCGGTTCGGGAAAAGCGAAAATGGCTTCCATGGAGGAAGTCGAAAAGGTGACGGGCTATCGTGTCGGGGCTGTCTGTCCCTTTGCGTTGGAGCAAGAAGTGCCTGTAATCGTGGACACTTCGCTGCGGCGCTTCCCTGTCGTCTATACCGCCGCTGGCATTGCCGAGTCGCTTTTGCCAGTCACGTATGAGGCGTTGCTAGCGATGACCAATGCCGTCGAAGTAGATGTGGCGCAGGCCCCGCAAGCTCCGTAGCCAGTAGCGTAGATAAGCGTGAAAAAAGGAAGCTCTCGCAAGCTTCCTTTTTCTTGTTTCGAGCCTGTTAACGACTGAGCGAGGAATGTTCTTGCCCAAGCAGCAGCTGGTAAAAATAAACGTCGTGCCACTCGCCGAATTTGAAGCCTACTTCTTGAAACCTTCCGGCAAGCGTGAAGCCGAATTTTTCATGCAGTTTGACGCTCGCTTCATTGCCGCCGACAATTCCGCTAATGACGGTATGGTAGCCCAGTTGTTCTGCCCGCTGCAAGATTTCGCTCAGCAGGGCCGTTCCGATGCCGCGTCCTCGCTGTTCTGCATCGATGTAGACGGACAGCTCGACCGTTTGGTTGTAAGCGGGTTTTTCGCGAAAAGTGGAAAGGCAGCAGTAGCCGACGACTTCTTGCTCCCATTCGGCGACGATCAAAGGATGGTTTTTGTTGTGCTTGTGAAACCAGACTTCGCGCTGGGCAATGGTCTGTGGCTCCAAGTCGAATGTCGCGACCAGGTGAGTGATCGCATGATTGTAGATGCGTAGCATGGAAGGCAAATCGCCCAAAACAGCGTCTCTGATGTGCAACATGGGAACCGTCTCCTTTGAGATCCAAACGATAAAAGTCACATTCTAGCGCAAAGCTTCATATACCTCCCGGAGACTCGTGTATCCGGCTTTTTGTGCTTTTGTCAAATACGTCGCCCAGAGCGTCCCGCAAGCTACGGCGTCACAATAGGCATGGTGCCTGCGGGAGATCGGGATGTCGTGCAGGGCGCAGAGGGCATCCAGCGATCCGTTGCCGATCGGGTTGCTCAACAGGCGAATGAGCAGCATCGTGTCCAGCATCCGGTGTGTCAACGGACGCCGACTCGTTTTCCACAGGGCCGACCGGAAAAATTCGCGTTCGTGGCGGGAGTGATGGGCGACGAGCGGACGATCTCCGACGAAGCGGAAAAACCGCGACAACGCCTCCAGAAGCTCCGGGGCGTCTGCGGTCATTTCGTCGGAGATTCCGGTCAGCGAGCTGACGTGTGGCGGGATCGTCCGCCCGGGATTGACGAGCGTGTAAAACGAATCTCCAAGCAGCAGCTTCTCGCCGCGCATGGCGACCGCGCCAATCGAGATGATCGCGTCTCCGTGGTCCGGGTAAAAGCCCGTCGTTTCCAGATCGACCACCACTACCTCCAAATCGGCAAGCGGTATGTTTTCGCTGGAATCGACACGCCTGGCTTCTTTGGAGATGGAGCGCAAGTACGCTTGATGCTGCTTGTCGTCCTCGCCAAGCCCCCACTTCCAGTCGCCCGGTACGCCTGTCATGCCGCGATTCATGTTCCACAGGCGGCCGATGAAATCCCATTTTGCCAAGCGCGTCTCCCCCCTATCCTTTGAAGCTGGACGGGAGTTTGGCCGTCATTTTTTGCAGGCGGATAGCCAGCTTCATCGCCTCGCGCATCGATACGGCTGAATCGGGGGAAAGCTTGCTCAGCTTGATGTAGCTGTTGCTCGTATACAGACCGTCCTCCCAATGGAGAAAGGCGATCAGGCGCAGTCCCTGGATCAGCCGAAAATGTGCCGCTACTTCGTCGCAAAAGCTTTTGCTCCACACGCCTTTTTCCGCCAGTTGGCCCAGCCTCTCCAGCGTCGAGCTGGCGAAGATGCCGTGCGCCAGGGCGAAATGCCGCACGCAGTTGACGATCGGCAAATAGATGCCGTATTTGATGTTGACGGCTCCGCGAAAACGGCCAGTGACTTCAGGCAGGACGCGCCCGAACAGACCAAGCGGCACCCGGTAGTGCAACGTGTTGCTGACCAGCCGATCCAACAAAAACGTATTGCCAGCCAAAAGCTGCCTGAATCGATCCAATACCGGGGTGAAAATAGCGGATTCCCCGTACAGCACGCGCACGTCGCTTGCCAGAAGCAGATAGCGAGCATTTTCCCAGACGGGATGCGAGATCCAGCGGTCCAACTGGTCGACCCATTGAGCGACACTGCCGCGCCATCTGGGGGAAAGGCATGTTACGTTGCCCTGGCAAGGCGGATAGCCCGCTTCCTCCAAACCGGAGACGACAGCGGCTGCCAGCAGTTGAAAATAGCCGTGAACGGCCTCAATCTCTTGTTCGTTGAGGTGATCAGGAAGATCGTAGACAAGCCCGTTGTCCTGATCGCTGATGATGGCTTGCTCGAACCGCCCGCCGCTGCCGAATTGCAAAAAGGCAAACGGCACAGGCGGGGTGCCAAGCCCCCTTTTCGCCAAGGAATCGACAGCGAGCAGAACGCCTTGGCGAATCAGGTTGTCGTGAATCAAATTGACGACAATGGAAAAGGGAGCCATCTCGCCAGCCCGGTTCAAGTCGCGCATAGGAGACGGGTCCAACAATTCATGCCGAATCAGCGCAAGCTCAGCAAATGAATTAACCTGTCTAATCCGCTCGATTTGCTCAGGTGAGAGTGTGAGAGGTGCTGCTTTGGTGGGATGCTGCCGGGCGCATGCGCTCAGGTTGCAGTAGTTCGGGATAACCATATCCCCCGTGTTCGCTAAGGTCAAGACCAACCACCTCTTCTTCTTCTGTGACTCGAAGCCCGATTGTCGCTTTCAAAACAGACAAAATCACATAAGCTACCACAAAGACGTAAGCCATGGAACCGGCGAGGCCGAGCGCCTGTACGCCCAATTGGTGCAAGCCTCCGCCGTAAAACAGTCCGGCACCGCCGACGCCGACTTTTTCAGCAAGCTCCGGCGTCGCAAACAAACCAGTGGACAAAGTTCCCCAAATTCCTGCCACACCGTGAACGGAGAAGGCAAAGACCGGATCGTCAACGCCCAGGCGATCAAACCAGATGGATGTATAAAATGTAAGAATACCTGACACAGCTCCGATGACAACAGCAGCCCAAGGATCGACGAAGGCGCAAGAAGCTGTAATGGCGACGAGAGCAGCCAGCACGCCGTTCAGCATGCTCGGGATGTCGGCTTTGCCCATGACGATCCACGAGATGGCGAGCGCGGCTACTGCACCTGCGGCGGTAGCGAGATTGGTAGTGACGGCGATGTAACCGAAAAATCCGGAAGTGCTGCCCAGCGTGGAGCCGGCATTGAAGCCGAACCAGCCGATCCACAGAAACAGGACGCCGAGCACGGAGTAAACCTGGTTATGGCCGGGGATCAGATTGGAGCTGCCGTCGCGATTGTACTTGCCGATGCGCGGCTTCAACAGCACGGTAGCGACGAGCGCGACGATGGCTCCTTGCAGATGGACAACCGTCGAGCCAGCGAAGTCTTGCATCCCGAGCTGTGCGAGCCAGCCTCCGCCCCATACCCAGTGACCGACGACCGGATAGATGAGGACGGTAAACAAGACGCTGAAAATAAAGTAAACGGACAGCTTGGCTCGTTCGGCGAAACCGCCCCAGGCGATTGCCAGCGAAACCGCGGCGAAGGCTAGTTGAAACAGAAAGAGAATGGAAATGGGAACCGAAGCGGCGGAAAAAGCGGAGAAGGCGTCTTTTTGCAAGCCGTCGAAGAAGAAGCCCGTTAGACCGATAAAAGAATTGCCGTCTCCAAAAGTCAGGCCAAAGCCGAATGCCCAAAAAGCAAGGGAGCAAATGCCGAAGGTGAGGACGGTTTTGCCTGCCACATGGCCTGCGTTTTTCATCCGGGTCGAGCCAGCCTCAAGCAGGGCGAAACCTACCTGCATGAGAATGACGAGGATGGCTGAGATCATGACCCATGTGGCATCAATGGCGGACGAGAGTTCAGTGAGAGTCGGTTCCATTCATTCCACTCCTTTTTTGTGTTAGATAATCTAACATCATTTTTATTTATGTCAGATTATATGACGTGAAAATTGGAAATGCAATTGTTTTTTCACAAAGAAAAACACCAATCGCGCATTCATAGCGAAGCGGATTGGTGTTGCTCACGGGATGTTCGTTTGATGATGGCAAAGCCTGCAGCAGACATGACGACGAGGAACAGGCTGCTCGCGAAAAACAGTTGCTCAACGGGCCAGCTGCCAAGCCATATGGCCCCAAGACTGCTGGACAGCATGGAGAAAAAGGTAAAGAAAAGCATGTTGATCGAGAAAATTTTCCCTGTACTCGCTCCGGCCTTGACCTGAATGGCCGTGACGGTCGGGATGCCGATAAACGGTCCGCCGACCCCGGCTACTGCGGCTCCGAGAAAAGCGACCCAGTGCATCGCCCCGCCAGCGGCGAGCAGCATGAACCCGCCAGCTTGCAACGTCCAGCCGATCATGATGACAAGCAGGTACTTCGTGTAGTACGCACGGGACATGTAGAGGCTGCCGAGCAGATTGCCCACCCCGTAAAAGCCCATCAGCATCGCGAGCGTACTGCCGTTGCCTTGTTGCATGCGCTCGGCCAGAAAAGGAAAGCCGACGCTGTAGCAAACTTGCCAGACGAGAAAGCCCATGTTGCTAAACAGCAAAATCAGGAACAACATCCGGCTTTTTTTTAACTCTCGCACGCCTGTGGCAATATCGCGCACATACTGTCCGGGAGTCATTTTGGCAGCCGGACCGTTCCGCGTATCGGTCAAAGAGACGCGAATCGCATACAAGAAAACGACAGACAGCAAGTAGCTCGTAGCGTTGACAAAAAACAGAGCGGAAAGCGGAACGATGGAAGCGATAAGTCCGATTGTCATCGGCGCTGCGATCCGAACGGTGCGAAAAGTCGTGTCCAGGATGGCATTCGCGCGTCCAAGCTGTTCGAGTGACACGACGGTTTTCAGCGCGACAGTGCGGGCTGGTTGAAACAGGCTGGAGAACAAGCCGAGTAAAAATTGCGCGACCAGAAAAAAGGAAAACTGCTCGATGCCCATGGCGGCCATGATGCCAACTCCGATCGCCACAAAAATACGGGCGACGTCGGCTCCGACCATCAGCAGGCGCGGATTGTACCGATCAGCCAGCACGCCGCCGATCAGGTAAAAAAGCAGTCCGGCCACCATTTCCGGTATGGCCAGCAAGCTGAGCGCCGTCCCTGACTTGGTCGCTTGCAGCAAGTACCAGAGCAAAGCAAAACTGTAGCATTGGTCGCCGATGTTCGCAGTCAATTGCGCCAGCCACAGCTTCAAAAAAGACGGATTCTTCCATAATGATGCCGATGGGTCCACAAGTAATCGCTCCGTAATCAGAAAGTTTTGATCTTAGCGTAGCAAGGCGGAGGAGGAAAGTAAAGGAGCCAGCGGGTGTGCTTTTTTTGGCAAACGTGGACGCATGGAAAAACGGCTTCTGTGGAAGAAGCCGTTACACCGTTACCCTTGTGTGGTGTTGTCTTCGCGATTGTGCTGATTGTGTTGCTGGGAAGAGCCTTGGTTGCTTTCGGTATGCGTATCATCCGCCACCGTGCTGCTGGTCAGTCCGCTGACAGCCAATCCTTTTTGGTTCAAGTTTTTCGCGCTTTTGAATTTGGACATCGCGTGTTCCCCCTTCATAACGTGGCTTCTTTATTTACGATGTCTAGCTTGCGGCATAACTACTCGCCCCACATTTTCCCGCAGGGCGACTGTCTTTCCTAAAGGCGCAAGGTATACTATAGAAAGAAAATGCTTGAGTGATAAAGGAGGGGATGGCATGGGGAAGTGTGTCATCATCGTGGAGGGGAAGACAGACAAGGAGCGATTGCTTCGCGTACTGGCCGAGCCTGTGACCATCTTTTGCACGTTTGGCTCCTACAGTCAGGAGAAAGGCGAACAGCTTCTGGCCCAGGCAGAATCGGCGGAAGAAGTGTATTTGTTTACAGATGAAGATGACAGCGGAAAAAAATTGCGGGCGAGCTTATCCGAAGACTTCCCGCACGCCGGACATCTGCACACTCCGAAAATGTACCGGGAAGTGGCAGACACGCCACTTCCTGTTCTGGCGGAAATATTGGAACGGGCCGGATTTGCCGTGATCGTGCCGGCTCCTTGATCTGGTACAGAGATCAGGGGATAAAACCTCCCTCGATCGGCTATAACAGTAGTAAATGGATTGGTGGAGGTGCAAAGACACTTGCGCGGCTTGATGACGTTTTTGAACAGGATGAACATCCTGGTATGGCTTGTGGGTATTTTTATCGCTCATGCGCTGCTTTATCTCGCCTTGGGAACAGCTACGTGGCTGGCAACTTCCCTTTTGGCGACCGCTTTTTACGGGATTATTCTTTTGGTAGGCAAACTGATCGCCAGTCGTTATCCTGACAAGGAAGAGAGCAGATAAAAAGCCGGCTATGGCGCAGCCGGCTTTTTTCCTTTTGGCTTCACCAGCCGAGATATTGCATCGCCAAAATCAGTGCCCCCAGTACCCAGACGTAAACGGCAAAGCCTTTCATCGAGCCTGTGCTGATGATTTTCAGCATCCAGCGAATGGCGACGTACCCGGCTAGTCCGGCGCAAATTGTTCCGACGAGCATCGGGATCAGGAGGGCGGTATGGAGTGGCGCCGCCGCCAGCTTGGCTGTTTGCAGCACACATGCCCCGAGGATGGCTGGCAAGGAAATCAAAAAGGAAAAGCGGGCAGCGTCAGCCCGATCAATCCCGCGCATGAGCGCTCCGGCTATCGTCAGTCCGGAACGGGAGATGGCGGGAAGAATCGCCGCTCCTTGCAGAGTGCCGATGATCAAGGCATCCGCATAGCTGATGTCGTCAAACTTTCGCTGACCGCGCCGCATGGACTCTACAGCCCAAAGAATCGCCCCTGTCGCGAGAAACTCCCAGCCGATGGTGATTCCGCTGCGGGAAATTTCTTCAAAATAGTCCTCGAACAACAGGCCAATCGCCGCAGTCGGGATCGTTCCGACCACGAGCAGCTTGGTCAGCTTGGACAACGGGTTCAAGACGATATAGCGGATTTGCGGCCAAAACACGATGACGACAGCGATCAGCGTGCCGAAATGGAGCATCGTGTCAAAAAGCAGCCCGACCTCCTGCATGCCAAACAGCTTTCGGAACAAGACGAGGTGGCCTGTGCTGGAGATCGGCAAAAATTCAGTCAAGCCTTGAACAATCCCGAGAAAAATATGTTCAAGAAGTACGAGCATGGATAGCGGTCACTCCTGTCTGTTGGCAAAATGAAACCGGGGTACAAGCCGGGTCTTACTGTCATATGTATGTTCGCGAAGACGAGACTTGCCTTTTTTTAGGCGGAAGCTTTGTTCTCGCGAGAAAAAAGTAGTGGTATTTTCCTGGCCGGGATGGGTATAGTTAGTGTGCATATAGGAAGAGAGTGAGGAAGAAAGAAGCATGTACAAAAAGACAAAACGCGAGCCGCAGAAGGTTGCTACTGCTGCTACTGGCAATTTGCAGGCGGGCATGACACTGGAAATGAAGGTGGCGCGAAAGACCGAGATCGGCTATTTCCTTCGCGCGGGCGACGACGAAGTTTTCCTGCACGAAAAGGAAGCGCACGAACGGTTGCATTTGGACGATGAGGTGGAAGTGTTTTTGTACCACGACCACGAGAATCGATTGGCCGCGACGATGGATATGCCGTATGTCGGCATGGGCGAGTATGGCTGGCTGGAAGTTGTGGACATTTCCCCGCGCATGGGAGTTTTCCTCGATAACGGGATCAAAAAAGATTTGCTTCTGTTCGTCGACGACCTGCCCAAGCTGAGCGATGAGTGGCCGCGCCCGCGGGATCAGATTCTCGTTACGTTGAAACAGGACAAGCTCGGACGTCTGCTGGCCAAGCCTGTGACAGAAAATGAAGTAACCAAAATTGCCGCCATGGCAGGAGCAGAGATGCTGAACAAGCAGGTGGAAGGCACGGTCTACAAAGTCATAGCGGCAGGCGCGTTTTTGCTGACGGAGGACGAGCATATTTTGTTCATTCACCGCGATGAGATGGTTGGCCGACTCCGTTTGGGCCAGACTGTGACCAGCCGCATCAGTTATGTGCGCGAAGACGGCAGGCTGAACGGTTCCATGAAGGAACGCAAAGAAGTGCAGTACGGCGAAGATGCCGACAAGCTGCTGCGCTATTTGATCAATCGGGACGGAGCCATGCCTTATACAGACAGTACCGAACCGGATATCATCCGCGAAAAGTTCCAGATGAGCAAATCCAGCTTCAAACGTGCGCTTGGCAAGCTCATGAAAGAGCGTCGGGTGGAACAAGTAGACGGGTGGACGAAAATCGTTCGTCACGAGGAAGACTAATAAAGCGAAACCCTCTCAGGTGCGCACACTGCTTCAAGCCGAAGCCAAGCGCCAGAGAGGGTTTTTTGTTATTGTGGCGAGAGAATGGAAAGAATTGTAACACTTGACTAAAAAAACTGCAAATTCCCATTGAAAAATATAGTAAAATAGGAAAGGCAACGTAGGTGAGTGGAAGAGTAGGCAGGCGGATTGCCTGACGCAATTGTCTATCTATTTAGAAAAAGAGGGTCGCTCAAAGCGCTGTGCTTTTGTGCGTTAAGCTGCTGCATTGTCAGTTCGCGCTGTCATGCTTCCTCCGTTTGCTTTCAGACAAAAAAAGTTCATCCATTCCCTTCATAGAAAAGCAAAAAGAAGACGAGGATATGGCAAGGGTGACTTTTGGAGTGAGGATGCAAATGTGGTAAGATATTTCTATTGTTGTTTGGGGAGGGAAGCATGTGAGCGAACTACGCAATCCATGGCAGTTACTATACCGGGTCTATCGTCACGTTCAACCTGTTCTGGAGCGGGAGTTTGCGGCTTGGTACCGAAAAGCGCAGGCCATTCCGAATCCTGAGCTGGGAAAACAGGCGCAAGACAGCATGAACTCCAAAAAGTTTCACTGTCAGGGTGGATGTGTGTACGCCGCACAGGTCATTCCTTACGTGGAGACGATTGTGCCGTTGATCGTAGCTTATCAGACGATCAGCGACTACTTGGACAATTTGTGTGATCGAAGCACGTCACTAGACCCCGAGGACTTTCGCCAGCTGCATTATTCCATGCAGGATGCATTGACGCCTGGCGCGCCTCTGCGGGACTACTATTTATATCGGGAAGACAAGAATGATGGCGGCTTTTTGGCGGATTTGGTGCAAACCTGTCAACGTTATGCGGCCAAACTGCCTGCTTACAGCAAAATTCAATCCAAGGTACTGACCTTCTCCTGTCTGTACAGCGATTTGCAGGTGCACAAACATATCGCGCAGCATTTGCGTGAGAAAGCGTTGCTCGATTGGTGGGACGATCACAAGGAACGCTTCAGCTATTTGCAATGGCAAGAATTTGCGGCGGTCACTGGCTCGACGATCGGGATTTTCGCTTTGTTTTGCCTGGCGACAGATGAAAAGGTAAACGAGGAAACAATCGAAGCAGTCAGCGAAGCGTATTTTCCTTGGCTCTGCGGATTACATATTTTGCTTGATTACTTGATCGATCTGGAAGAAGACAGACTGGGCGGAGATTTGAATTTTGTCAGCTATTACGAATCCGAGCAGGTAGCGACGGAGCGCTTGCAGTTTTTCATAAAACAAGCAAAGGCAAGCGTTAAACGCTTGCCAAATCCTGCATTTCACCGTATGATCGTGGACGGGTTGGTCGCATTTTATCTGGCAGATCGCAAAGTAAACCGCAGCCAGCCACACATATATACCATCGCTAGACAGCTGCTGAAACAGGCAAAAGGACTGCCTTCTGTCCTGTTTTACGTGAACAGCCTGCTTGTACGGCGATAACGGAGAAGAGGTTAGCGCATATGCTTGCGCTTGTACGAAAAGCCAAATCCCATCAATGAGAAGGCAACAACGATACAACCAAGGATACCGAGGGGGCTTTTTTCCCCGATGGAAATGCCAACTCCGATGAGACAGGCGGTTACGCAAAATGCCAAAGCCAGTGTTACCATTTGATAACGATTCATCGGTTTGTAACCTCCTATCTGTCAATGTTCCCATTATACCTTATTTTCCGCGAAAAGCATCCAGGGAAAGATTCCGGAAAACCTAGTAAATTTTTGTACGAAGTGGTGGAGAACGTAGATGGAAAGCATTATACAAATTAGAAAAGGGAATCAATTGGTGGAAGGCCACGTGACATACGAAGAAGGAGATTTAATCGAAGCGGTCTTCCCCCAACACTTGGATGTGACGGTCGGTGATCAGATTCCATGTCTGTTGACCGCTGATTATGAAACCATCAGCAACTTTGAAGCAGTCGTCGTGGCGCGGGACAAAAATCGGCTGTTTTTGTTCCATTCGCCAACGGCCAGCGAGTTTCGCGAGCAACGCAGGCGCTATCCCCGCTTCGATATGGAAGTGAAGGGCTGGATTCAATATCCGACCCAAGAGCCGGATTCGTTTTTTTCCGTATACAGCCAAATGGTGTATTTGGTGAACCTGAGCCTGGGCGGACTGGCATTTCGGGCGGACAAACCTGTTCCCGTCGAGCAGGCGCTTGTCTTTTCCTTTGAGTTGTACGGGCGCAACAGACCGGATGGGGTCGTAATCTCCGAGTTGCAAATTATTCATGAGCGGATTGAAGCGCCGCATTATTTTTACGGCTGCACGATCAAAGGGATCAACGCGCGACATTTCCACAATTTGCGCAAATACATTTTGCACAGGCAGATTGAGGAGCGCCGAAAAGTGAAAATCGAATAACTCATTTCGTGAATTGGTCAGCGGGACCAATTTTTTTTTTGCAATTGACAACGGCTTTCCATTCGTTACTACCTCATTCCGATCCCTGATCTTTCAGTCATTTGTTCACTCGGAAGTGTCAGTGCAATCGCTGGCTGTCATTGTTCTGCATTTTTTCTTGACAACGCTGCTCGTATACGGGCTGTTGAGGCTGGTGGCCGGACGACTGGGCTGGCGGGATGACGCGTTAAAATGGAATGTGCTCGCTGCTACTTTGGCGAATGTCGGTTACTTCGGTTTGGCTGGTCTTGCCTGTCCTGATCGCCTGGCCGCTCGCCATGTGGATGAGCGAGAATCCAGTAGAGAGAGCGGTGATGATCCTGATGTTCGGGATGCCGACCTCTTTGAACCTGTTGTTGCTGGCAAAGGATCAACGGCAAGATACGAACGGGTTTGCGATGATTATTTTGCTGACGACGGTCAGGGCCTAAACGAAGTTATCCCGCTTGTCGAGAAGAGGCAGGAGAAGAATTTGCTGCCCGATTTCCCCAAATCCAGCGTTGCAGCACAATGGCAATTCCCCCGACAGCTGCGACGAGCAAGCCTATCCATAAAAAGCTTTTCGCCGGACCGAGCCAGGTCATCAAACCGCCGCCCATGAGCGGTGCGACGATAAATGTCACGCTGGAAAGCGAATCAATAATGCCCCGTACGCGTCCGAGTGCGTGTATGGGCGTTTCTTTTTGAATGAGGTAGTTCAGCCCTACGGAAGTCAACCCTGTCCCGATGCCGGCGAGCAACGAAGCCAGCAGCAGCCAGTAGATGGCCGACCCTGGCTGGAAGAGGCCGATCCAGGAAAAGCAGATGCCAATCAGCAGAACGCCGCCGCCAAGCACCCAGCCGTACGAGCGAATCTGGCCCCGCCGATGCAGCCATGTGATCGTCAAAAGCGCACCGAGTCCGATGACACTGACCGAGTAGCCGACGATCTCCGGACGATTCGGCACCTTTTCGCGGAAGATGACAGGAAGCTGCGCGTCTGCCAATTGAATCGCCATCATGGCGAGCAGCGAAAAAAGCGCGCTTACGAGCAAGACCCGATTTTGCAAAAAGACAGCCCAGCCTTCCTGCCAGGCGACGCGAAGCGAAACGGCTTTTTCTCCCGAGTCCGAGGCGGATTTGGGAAGGCGTCTCTCCACATTGCGAATCGTCAGCATGAGCAAAGTAGAGACGACATAGCTCGCGGCGTTGATCATGAGACAAATCGCGGGTGTCAGGATCGCGGCGATCGTCCCGCCGATCAACGGCCCGATCAGCTTGGCGGTTTGATAAATGCCTCCGTTCAAGGAAGCTGCCCGCAGCAGATGTTCAGGAGAAACAATTTGCCGCGTCAATGTCTGGTGGGCAGGATCGTTGAAGACGGAAGCGCAGGAGCGCAGGGCGATGACGAGCAGAAACGACAGCGGGTCAGGCATGGCGAGCAAAAGCAAGGTGAGGCTGGCCTGAACCATGTTGGCCGTCATGATCATCCGGACTTTGTGCACCCGATCAGCCAGCACTCCAGCAAATTGTCCGAGCACAATACCGGGAGCAGCATACGCAATCGGCAAGAGAGCCATCGTCATCGGATCGGCCTCCCAGACGTAGCCCAAAAAAATGGCGACAGCAATAAAATCGAACCAGTCTCCCAGCGTGGAAAGACCGTACGCAGTAAGCAGTGTCCGAAACGCCTTGTTTTTCTGTAACAAAAAAATCCCTCCATCGCATCGTGCTGATTTGATGATAAAAGGGATTTGTCAGAGGATTATCAAAAGCGGACGGACAGTTTGTGGATGATCGACTTTTTCAACTGCTCGAATTGGTATTGCGAGGATAAATCGTCCCACATTTTCTGATAGCGGCTCTCCCATTTGGCATCGCAGGGGAAGCGGCGGAAAAACAGCAGAATGTTGTGTACGGCGTAAATCAGGTGCGGGACAAATTGGGTGGACCGGATGACTTCGACACCTTCATCGACCAGCCGCCTCGCTTGAGCTGTCTCTTGACGGTGATATTGGCAGAAGCCTTGCAGCACTTTGAAGCTGCCCAGCTCCCGTTGCATCGGAACCTTTTGCAAAATGACAGAAGCTCTCGCCAGCTTGCTCTCGGCTATCTCAACTGAATCGGACAAAAGCTCCAGCCACGCTTCCTCTGCCAACAAAAAAACCGTGAAGCTTTCCGAATCCATTTGTTCCACGATTTTTCGCGCGCGGACCGCCTGCTCTCTGGCAAGCTGTTCTTCACCCGCCTGGATGTAGAGGGCGACGGCGTTGATTTGTATTTCGTCGCGAAATATTTCCGGCATCTCCGCTTGTCTTTTCACTACCTCCTGAAACACATGGATCGTTTTGCGCCCATCCATTTCCGTCATGTGGTAGAGGTGGAACAAATAAAACAGCTTTTCGCTCATCGGTGAATCCGTGTCCTCGATAAACCAGGCAAAATCCCCGACGACAAAGCGGATGTACATGGCGTAAAAAGGGTCCAGCTGAAATCCGAGAATTTCTTGATTGGCTGCGAGAGTCTGTAGGGCTGCGCCCATCCCCATTCCATGGTAGGTGGACAGCATTTGCCGGATGTGATCGGAAAAATTTTCGTTCAAAGCATGGAGCTGGGGCGGCGGCTGATGCTGCTTCCATGTCAGGCGGTAGCCTACCCCTCGCACTGTGTCGATGGTGAATAGATGGGACCATTTTTGCAGCTTTTTGCGCAGCCGATAAATGTGGTCGTCAATCGTCCGGTCTGTCGGATTTTCCAGCGGCCATACGGCGTCGAGCAAATTTTCCCGGCTGAAGGTCCGGTTTTTCCAGCTGTACATGTATTTCAGCAAGGTGTATTCTTTTGGCAAAAGAACAACGTTTTCCCCGCCGTAACGAACTGCAAGCTGGTCATCCTGCCATGAGATCAATTCCATCTGAACGACTCCTCATCAAGACCGTATTTCTTCATCTTATTGTAAAGGGTGCCCCGTGAGATGCCGAGCAGCTCGGCTGCCGCCTTTTTGTTTCCGTACGTGCGTTCCAGAGCTGCGATCACGCGCTCTTTTTCCGTCTGTCCGGGGGGATGATGCATCGCCAACGGATTTGCCGGGACGTGCACAGGACGCGTTGCTGCCGGGGCGCTGTACGTACTGTTTATGGACGCAAAAGCAGCGGGAGGAATCTCTTCATGCTGGGAGCGAATCGCGCTTGGCAAATGCTCCGGGGAGATGACGCCGTTTTCTTGCAGGATCGACAGGCGTTCAATGACATTCCGCAACTGCCGAATATTGCCTGGCCAGCTATAGTCGAACAAAGCCTGCATCACCTCTGACGCGATGCGCGGCACGGCTTGCTCATGCACGACAGAATACTCGTGGATGAAGATTTGGACAAGCTCCGGCAAATCTTCGCGTCTGGCGCGCAGCGGGGGAATTTCCAGCGAAAAGACGTTGAGCCGATAATACAAGTCTTCGCGAAAACGGCCGTCTGACACCATCTGTTCCAGTTGGCGGTTGGTTGCTGCTACGATGCGGGTGTTGACGGTGATCGGCTCGGTTCCCCCTACGCGGTAAAATTGCCGCTCTTGCAGGGCGCGGAGCAGCTTGACTTGCAGCTCCAGCGGAAGCTCCCCGATTTCGTCGAGGAAAAGCGTGCCGCCATGGGCCAGCTCCAGCTTGCCTGGCTTGCCTTTTTTCTCCGCTCCGGTAAAAGCGCCCCCCTGGTAGCCGAACAGCTCGCTTTCAAACAGCGCTGCCGGAATCGCTCCGCAGTTGATGGCGACAAAAGGCTTCTCCCGCCGTCTGCTGGCTTGGTGAATCGCTTTGGCAAACAGCTCTTTGCCCACGCCGCTTTCGCCGTAAATCAGCACGGTGGCGTCGGTTTGGGCGACCTTTTTCGCAGAGCTGATGGCGGCCTGAATGGAAGCGGAATGCCCTTTAATCACGTAAAAAGGATCATCCGCCGCCTGAAATCGGCTCATTTCCTGCTGCAAGTTGTGCAGGTGGGCGGTCGTGTGCGCCAGCTCCTCATTCAGCCGGACAAGCTCGGTAATATCCTGTTCAATCGAGATCGCCCCGATGATCTGCCCATCCTGGCGAATCGGTGCGGCATTGATCAGGACGTGGCTGTCCGGGCGGGGAATATGGTACACCCGTTGAACAGACGTGCCCTGGCGCAAGGCGTCCAAAAGGCGGATGGACTCGCTGGCAAAGTGCTCGTCAAGCGAGGTGCCAAGCACTTGATCCCGGTCGATCTCGTAAATGGTTTCAGCGGCCCGGTTCCAATACTGGACGATATTGTTGGAGTCGACGATCGTAATGGCTTCGCTCATCGTGTCCATCAAGGTGCTGAGCAGGACAGACTGGTTTTGCGTCAAATTGACAAAGGCGGCCAGCAATTGATTCGGCAAAACAATGCCTGTTGCCCGTCGTTCCCTATCGACCGTGACCAATGTGGGCGTGGGAGTAGTGGCGAGTGCCAGGCGGATATGTTCCAGACACTGGGCAAGCGTCGCGGTCGCGGGAACACAAATCACCGCTACATCACGCTCGCCGTTGCGCCATACACCCTCCTTTTCGCCGTCGCGTAATTTAATATCAAGAGGATTGACTGGAATTGCCAAGTCCGAGACAACACTATCCAGTGAGAATAGAGGTTTCAAATCGTCACTTCCTATCCACACTAACAGGTAAAAGGGACTGGTCATCTGCTTAGCCCTTACCCGTCAGTAATTGTAACTAATCAGAAGTGTACAAGAATAGACACGAAATGTACATATGTGTTGAAGCGTATGTACAGCAGTCGTGCTCCATCATGATTGGCAAAGTCAAGATATCACGAACCAGGCTGTGTTGGCACGGTTTATGCTAGTACAAATGATGCAGAGTACGTTGAGGAGGAGACAGTCAACGATGGAACAAGCTATGAAGGATTTTTTCTTATTCTTATCCAAAAATAAAGCGATGAATGCGGCTGCGAAAAAATGGGGGCTGCGCTTCGGGGCCAGCCGTTTTGTATCCGGTGTCACGATTGCAGAAGCAATCGCTGCCGTACGCAAGTTGAACCAGCAAGGTCTTGTTTGCACACTCGACCACTTGGGTGAATTTGTTTTCAGCCTGGAAGAAGCAAACGAGTCAGCTGACTACTGCATCAAAACATTGGAAGCGATTCACCAATCCGGTGTCGATTGCAACCTGTCGCTGAAAATGACTTCGCTCGGTCTGGATATCAGCCGCGAGCTGTGCATGACAAACATGAGACGCATCCTCGATGCAGCGAAGAAAAACGGCAACTTGTTCGTGCGGATCGACATGGAAGATTACGCACACAACCATGTGACGATGGAAATCCTGAATGAGCTGCTGGAAGAATACGACAATGTCGGAACGGTTATTCAAGCTTACCTGTACAAGGCTTCCGATGATATCGACAGCCTGAAAGACAAAAAGGTGAACTTCCGTCTGGTAAAAGGCGCTTACAAAGAGTCCGCGGAAGTCGCTTACCCGAACAAGCCGGATGTAGATGAGAACTACAAAAAAATCATCAAGCAACACCTGCTGAATGGCGGATATGCTGCCGTAGCCACACATGACGACAACATTATCGCTTATGTCAAACAACTGGAAAAAGAATACAACATTCCGCGTACACAGTTTGAGTTCCAAATGCTGTACGGTATCCGCACGCAATCCCAGATCGATCTGGCTCGCGAAGGCTACAAAATGCGCGTATACGTGCCATACGGAAATGACTGGTACGGCTACTTCATGCGTCGTCTGGCAGAAAGCCCGGCAAACGTGAAGTTCGTGCTCAAAGGAATGTTCTCGAAGTAAACCGCATACAACGCGTGAACCACACCCCTGGAGCTTTTCAGGGGTGTTTTGTGTTAGGATGGAGCCAAGAATCTGCCTTTGAGTGAAAGGGGTTATTTTCGTGCACGCATTCCAGATCCCGCTTATGCCTCCGTACTCCTTCGAACGACTTTTTCAACGGCTGCAAACTCATCCTGATCCCCAACTGGAAGTACAAGCAGAAAACAATCTGCTCAGGCGCGTTTTTCGGGTCGGGTCACGCCCGGTTTTGACCAGCTTGCAATTTGTGGGAAGTATCGATCAGCCGGTCTTGCAGGTCGGGACGACTTCGGCTTTGTCAGCAGAGGAACGAGACGAGCTGGTGCGCACGATCCGTCACGTTTTTTGCGCTGACCTCGACCTTTTGCCGATTTATGAACAAATGCAGGAAGAAGCTGAACTGGCTGTTTTGGTCAAACGGTTTCGCGGCCTGCGCTTGATGCACGACTCCGATCTGTTCCAGTCGATGGTCAAAACGATTATCGGTCAACAAATCAATCTGACCTTCGCGGCGAATTTGACGCAACGGTTGCTGGCATTGGCAGGCGATGAGGTCGTGGACGAGCGCGGGGTGAAGTTTCTCGCTTTTCCTACCGCGGAAGCAGTCGCCAGGCTCGCTGTGGAAGATTTGCGTCCCTTGCAGTTCAGCCAGCGCAAAGCGGAGTATATCATCGACTACGCGCGTGCGATTGTCGATGGAACCGTGGAGCTGGAGCGGCTGTGGGCGATGGAAGACGAGGAAGTTGTGGCTCATCTGACTGCCTTGCGCGGAATTGGCCGCTGGACAGTGGAGTGTCTCTTGATGTTCGGAATGGGCCGTCCCAATTTGCTGCCCGCCGCCGATATCGGACTGCGCAACGGGATTTCGCTTGTATATAAACTAGATACAAAGCCGGATGAGAAAGAAATTCGCCGCATGGGAGAACGCTGGGAACCGTGGCGAAGCATATATTCTCTATACATTTGGGAAGCGGTAGGCGCCGTCAAGCGCAAAGAGGTCTGGGAGGAATAGTTGTCACCTTTGACGAAAAATTCTTTACTTTTCAACAAATTACAGTTGATAAATGAAGAAAAATTAAGTTATACTAATAAAAATTTTATAAAAACCAACAATATGGTGGGGAGTAACATGAGAGATTTAACAAAGAGAGAAACCATTACTGTAGGACTTATGCTGTTTGCTTTGTTTTTTGGAGCCGGAAACATGATTTTCCCGCCAGCGCTTGGACAGGCTGCTGGTGAAAATGTATGGATTGCCATGCTCGGCTTTATTGTGACCGGGGTGGGCTTGCCGCTCCTCGGGGTGATCGCCGTAGGATTGGGCGGCGGCAATCTGCAAGCGTTGGCAGGGAGAGTTCATCCTCTGTTTGCAACCATCTTTACGTTTATTGTGTATTTGTCGATCGGGCCATTCATGGCAATCCCGCGAACAGGTACGGTTACTTACGAAATGGGCGTTCTGCCGTTTTTGTCTGAATCGGCAAAAGGAAGCCCGCTTCCGCTGCTTGTGACCACGATTGTTTATTTTGCGATCACGTTTTGGCTGGCATTGAATCCGAGCAAGCTTGTAGACCGAATTGGGAAAGTTCTGACTCCTGCTTTGCTGATCATTATTGGCATCATGTTTTTCAAATCGCTCCTTCAACCGATGGGCGAGGTAGGAGTGGCGATGGGAGATTACCAGCATACCGCCTTTTTCAAAGGGTTTGTCGAAGGTTATCTTACGCTGGATGCGTTGGCCGCGATGGTATTCGGTATCGTCGTCACTGCTGCGGTAAGGGAAAAGGGCATCACTGACCCGAAAAAGCTGACATGGTCGACGATCAAGGCGGCTGTCATTGCAGCGATCGGCTTGGGGCTTGTCTACCTGGCGCTGGGATACATGGGGGCGACCAGCTATTCATTGGGACAGTCCGATAATGGCGGACAAATTTTGACGGGCGCTGTCCAGCATCTGTTTGGTCCGCTCGGCAATCTGTTGCTCGGCGGCGCGGTATCACTCGCTTGCCTGACGACTTCTGTCGGGCTGGTGACGGCATGCAGCCGCTTTTTCTCCCAGCATATCCCGGGTGTTTCCTACAAGACAATGGCAATCATTTTGAGTGTGTTCAGCGCGGCTGTTGCCAATGTAGGGCTGACGCAGCTGATCGCGATATCCGTTCCGGTGCTCATGGCGATTTATCCGCTGGCGATTGTCTTGATGCTCGTATCGTTTTTCCACAAATCATTCAAAGGCTACGCCGCTGTTTACCAGGGGGCGATTATTGCCACAACGGTGGTCAGTTTGTTGGATGGATTTGCGCAGGCTGGCATCAAGATCGCGGCGCTCGCGCCGATTTTGGAGCATTTGCCGCTGCACAAGGAAGGGATCGGCTGGCTGCTTCCTGCCATCGCCGGAGGGCTGATCGGCTATCTATGGGGCAGCTTGCGTCCCGGCCGCAAAGACGGACAAAAAGTGTTGGAGCAAAAACTGGGCAAGGTGTAGGCTTTGCTTTGCCGATCGATCAGATGAAGAAAAGACGACGCGCCGCCTTGCAAAAGGGTCTGGCGCGTTTTTTGTCGCTTGTTCACTTCCTGCTATTCCCGGACAGTTAGGACTTCTATCCGTCCACAACGAGGATGATCTGTGTTACCATGGGAAAAAGCTGTAGCGTCTGCAACGGCACTTTTTTCCTATGCCGTTCAAAGGAAAGGAGGTTGTTAGCCATGGCCCAAATGAAGGTCCTCGTAGCTGATGACGATCCAAATGTACGCGAAATCATTCGCCTTTATTTTGAAAAACAACAGTTCGAGCTTGTCGTCGCCAAGGATGGACGGGAAGCTCTTGCCCTTGTAGAGACGGAACAACCCGATGTTTTGATTCTGGATGTCATGATGCCGCAAATGGACGGTTTTGAGGCGTGTCGGGAAATTCGCAAAAAATGGGATACGCCGATTATTATGCTGACGGCAAAAGATGAGGAATTTGACCGTGTGCTCGGTCTGGAGCTGGGAGCGGACGACTATGTGACCAAGCCGTTCAGCCCGCGCGAACTGGTGGCGCGAATCAGGGCGATCATGCGCCGCCTGCAGCCAAAGCCGAAGGTCGAGGAGGATGCGCCGCGCATTTTCAGCTTTGAGCAGTTGACGATTGACCTGGACAAGCGGGAGGTCATCGTCGCGGGAGAAAAGGTCAGCTTTCGCCCGAAAGAATTTGATTTACTCGTGCAGCTGGTCAAATCGCCAGGCAGCGTATGGTCGCGCGAGCAACTTCTCGAACAAGTGTGGGGCTTCGATTATTTCGGAGACGTCCGCACCATCGACGTTCATATCAAAAAGATCAGACAACGGCTGGAAAATCTCCCGTATGAGTGCATCCACACAGTCTGGGGGATCGGCTACAAGTTTGGGGTGGAGAGCTGATGCTGGGCACTTCCAAAAGCATTTTCCGCCGTCTGCTGTTCAGCTTTTTGGCTACTGTGCTTGTCGGACTGGGCATTTCCGGCATCCTGCTCTCCTTTTTTGCGAGGGAGTACATTTACAATTCCAAGGAAGAAGAATTGCTGCGGATGGCGAAAAAGGTCAACGTCGCGATTCACGACAGCAATCGGGTGAACAAGGAGTTGCTGGACAAGCTGGCGATGCTCGACGAATCGTTTGACACCCGGATATGGCTGTTCAACAAAGAGGGGAAAATTGTCGCGACTTCGATGAAGGACGAAGTTTTCACCGGAAAGTCGGTCGCTGTCTCGATCGCAGATAACGTGCTGAAAGGCAAAAATGCGGTCACGGAATTGAAAATCGAAGGACTGGAGGACCCGATGCTCTCAGTCTCTGTGCCGTGGGGCGAGGGGGAGCAGGTGTACGGGGGAATCATCCTGCATGCTCCAATCGAAGGGATCGAGAAAACGTTCGGGCAAATGCGCGAGTCGATTTTATGGGCTACGCTGTTCGGCGTTGTGCTGTCTACGGCGATGGTTTCCTACTTGTCCTGGTCGATCTCCCGCCCGTTGCGCACGATTGAGCGGACGGCTGCGGAGATCGGCAGGGGCAATTACGCAGAGCGCGTCCAGGTCGATACGCACGATGAAATCGGCGATTTGGCTCACACGATCAACACGATGGCGGAAAAGCTGGAAAAGGTCGAACAGGAGCGGCACCATCTGGAACAGGTGCGCAACGACTTTCTCGCCAATGTGTCGCATGAGCTGCGCACGCCGCTGACGGCGATGCAAGGATTTTTGGAGGCATTGCAGGACGGGCTGGTAGAAGATGAGGAAGCGCGGCAAAAGTATTACGCCGTCATGTACTCGGAGACGATGCAGGTGAATCGTCTGGTCGACGACTTGATGGATTTGATGAAGCTGGAGAACAACGAGGTCAATCTCGCCAAGTTCCCGGTCGACGTGGCAGAGGTCATGAACCGCGTAGCTTTTTCATTCCGGCAAGAGGCGGAAGAAAAAGGGCTTCAACTGGTAGTCGAGGCCGAAGCGGAACTGCCGCGCATTTACGCGGACAAGGATCGGGTCGCGCAAATTTTGAAGAACCTCTTGAAAAATGCGCTGAAATTCACTACGGCTGGCGAAATCCGGATGACCGCCGGGCTGCAGGAGCAATGGATGCGCATCCAGGTGCAGGATACGGGGATGGGGATTGCTGCGGACGATCTCGACCGGATTTGGGAGCGATTTTTCAAGGTGGATCGCGGTCGCTCCAAAAACAATAAAGGTACAGGGCTTGGACTTGCCATCGTCAAAGAGCTGGTAGAACTGCACGATGGCGTGTGTCGCGTGGAAAGTGTGCCGGGGGAAGGCAGCACCTTTACTATTTTGTTGCCGATCATGCCGGTATCGCCCGTATCGCTCGTCAAACAGGGACCATGACGCTGCTTGCGGTCATGGTCATACTTTTTTCATAATTAGATCATGGTTTTTTCCTATTCTCCTTACAGAATGGTTATCTTTGCCCGTTACGATGTTCTTGTGACGGCGAGAAGGTCACGAAGCCAAGGATGAAAGGAGAATGAGCATGAATAAAAAATGGATTTCCATTGCAGCTGTCGCATTACTCCTGTCTGGAAGCCTGGTTGCCTGCTCCAGCACAACAGGGACGCCTGAACCAGCGACACAACAAGAAGGCACCAGTCAAACGACACCAGCTACAGGTGATGGACAATCGAGTGACAACTCGGTTTCGGAGGACAAATCGACGTCTGATGCATCGAGCAACAGCTCTGATGCGACAACAGGCGGCTCGGATAGCACAAGCACGTCATCTGACGCACCAGCGGCTGACAGCAACAGCTCAGACAGCAAGTCTGACGCAGGCGCTGCTGGAACGACAGGAACGGAAAACAGCGGATCAGCCGATCAGTCTACATCAACTGATACGAGCAAGCAGTAACGATTCGATTCGCCAACTGGAATCACGTTTGTAATGTTTGTTGAAACTCCTCTACTTCCCTCCCGTTTTATATAAATGGTTGACGGCTCCGTGCTGTCCCGGCTGTCGAGAAAGTCTCGGCAGCTATTTTTTTTGCTGTGGCATCTGATCTGGCTGAACGGGAATCATCCGGCGGAGAAAGAGCGTCCAGCATGGGTCACTATAGCGCACGCGTAAAGGGCTACTCCATCAAAAGTGGAGTAACCCTTTTTTCTGCACAGCCTAGCTGGTTTCGATACACGCATATGTATTGGAGAAAATCCGTTTTTCGAGATCGTTTTTCTTTCACTGGGTGTTGTTCCAACATGGATAGCAGTCGGCTTTTCAAATGGTCAGGGAGCAAAGCGCGTCATCCATATCCATCTGCTTTTTGTCTGATTTTACGATAAAATGGAAAAAAGGCGAGGGGGGAACATTGTGATTACATATCCGGTCTTGAAAAAAGGCAGCACAATCGGCGTAACGGCTCCATCGTCCGGGGTGCCGGCTGAATTGCATGAACTGCTTACACTTGCCTGCAAACGAGCGGAGGAACGGGGCTATTCAACCGTTTGCAAAGACACAGCATGGACGCAGCAAAAAGCAAGGTCTGCTGATGCAGCCATCCGCGCAGCAGAATTTAATGCCATGCTTCGCGACGAAAACATCGATCTGATCATCCCTCCATGGGGTGGCGAACTGTTGATTGAAATTCTCGATCAGCTCGATTTTGAAGCATTTCCGGCCAAATGGGTGCTTGGCTATTCCGATATCAGTCTGTTGTTGCTTGCGATTACATTGAAAACGGGTGTAGCCACGGCTCATGGCACCAATCTGATCGACTTGCGCGGGGAGAACATGGATGCGACGACAGCCCAATGGGAGGCTGTACTTTCGACCAAAACAGGCGAGCAGGTTGTACAAGAGGCGTCCGAATACTACCAGGCAGAGTGGCAGCACGACAACCCATCACCTTATGTGTTTCACCTTACTGAGCCGACTCGTTGGAAAACGACCGAATCAGAGCCAGTACATATAACGGGACGGCTGCTTGGCGGTTGCATAGACACGATCCGGCATGTGATCGGAACACCCTACGGGGATGTAGCGCGGTTTCAACAAACGATGATTCAAAATGAACAACTGCTGTGGTATTTGGAAAACTGTGAATTGTCGGCTGCCGACTTGCGCAGATCGCTTGTCCAGATGAAGCTGGCAGGCTGGTTCGCTCACTGTGCCGGGATCATGTTTGGACGCAGTGCAGCGAATCACGCTGTTCAGGGCTATACAGCAGAGGACGTGTACCAGGAGCTGGCGGATGAGCTGCGAATCCCGATTTTGTACGATATTGATTGCGGACATATGCCTCCGCAAATGACGTTTGTCAATGGAGCGAGAGCCACGGTCGATATGGCTGAGGGAAGAGCGAAGGTTACGCAACATTTTTGTCCGTAGCGGCATGGAAAAAAGGACAGCGAGCGAGTTGCCAGCTGTCCTTTTTCGCGTTTGTTTATGATCTTTTCGCTGAATCGGCGGTTTCAGTGGCAGTGCGCTTGCGCAGATTGGACAAGGCTACGCCGAGAAAAATGAAGGCAGCTCCAACGAAAAAGCTGGTGCCCAGGTGTTCGTGGAGCAACAGCCAGCCGAGAAAAGCTCCGACAATCGGCTGGACGAAAAAGAAGCCTGCGCCACTGCCAGCTTGCATAAGCTCAAAGCCCTTGTTCCACAAATAAAACGCTCCGGCAGTCGAGATTAGCCCGATATACAGGACGCCCGCCCAAATCTCCCAGCCAAATTGCCACGATATCGGGGTGACAGATAGCTCCCAGAGCATGACAGGACTTGTGAAGACGAGCCCGAACAAAGCGACATACGTTGTGACAAGCAGCGAGGAATAACGCTGCGTCGCTTTTTTGCTAAGGACGGTGTACAGCCCCCAGCTTACTGCTGCGACCAACAGAATCAGGTTTCCCGTCAATGACGATTGGGCATCCGCCTGATCTGGCACACCGATTACGATGATCACGCCAACCGTTGCAAGCACGATTCCGGCGGCTTGCTTGAAGTGAATGCTTTCTTTCAGCAGCCAGACGGCAAAAATCGCAATAAAAGCTGGAGACGCGGAAGTAATCAGGGCGCCCATATGCGCCGTAGAGAGCTTGGTGCCGAGAAATTGGGCTGCAATCGAGATCGTGACCCCGACAAAAGCAATGCCCATGAGCAACGGATAATCTCTTTTCTGAACGACTTCCTTGCGGGCCAAAGCGAATGCCCCCAACACGAGCAAAGCGATGCCGAATCGCAGGATCAACAAAGTAAACGGCGGAATGACTTCCAGTACGACTTTGCTCACGACATACACGCCGCCCCAAATCGCTGCCGCAAGTGTCAGGCAGATGGCGCCAAGCAATGACTGTTTCCATGGTGAATACGACATAACAACAATCCCTCCCGGAATGATCTGATCCGTACAAATAGGCTTGTATAGCCGGGAGGCAGGAAAAAAGACGCTTCCTCACCGACTAGGCGAGGACAGGCACATCACATTCATACAGGTGGCGCTTCATTGTGATTCACCTCCTTGTTATCGGGATGAGAGTTCAAGCTTCAAGCCATTTGGCGACCAGCAGGACAGGCTGTGTCAACTGCCCGACAGGTGCTTCTACTTGACGATACTGCTCGTAGCCAAGCTTGCCCCAAAAAAGCAGCGCTGGTTCATTGTACGCGATAATACCATGGTGAATGTGTTTGGTGCCGCGCAATAGGCAAAAGTCTTCAAACAGCTTCACCGCTTCTGTTCCCAGCCCTTTTCGTTGCCAGGACGCATGCAGAACGAGCAAACTGACCCAGCTTTTCGCATCGTGCTCGCTGGAGAGGACGACGTGCATCACACCGACGGGAGCTTCCTTTACCGTCAGCAGGAGCCAATAGCCATGGGGGATCGCCAGCGCAGAATGGTACTCCGCTTCCAACTCGGAAAGGTTCATGGTGTCGGTACGGGAGCGCAGCAAGTTGTACTGTGGATTGCTGTTGTACATATCGAGCACGTACGGCAGCTCAGCACGCTGCATCTCGCGGATGACGAGTTGTTTTCCGGAAAAGGACAAGGTCATCTTGCGCCGCCGTATTTGCGAATCAGGCCGATTTGTCCGCCATGATACCCCATATGATAAATCAGGCGACCGAGAGCCTGACGGGGAGTCAGCGTGCCGATGGGAGCTTCGCATGCCACATCCCAGGCATCCTGTGGCAGAGTGGTCAAAGCATCGACGAGATAATCGTAAGACGCCTCGCAAATAGCTAAAAGCTCATTCATATCAGTAAAATTGCCTTCGTCCTTGACTGGACCAATCGTGGCCAGAGAGGAGATATAATCAGGAAGCGGACGCGCAAAAAACATGGTACAGAAGCGAAATTCGACCTCGGCGATATGGCGAATCAAAAAGCCAATGGAGTTTGATTCGGGAGCGAGCTTCAATGGCAGCTCGTCAGCCTTAAGGTTCGAAAGTGTGTTCAAATAGCGGGAACGGGCTGTTTGCAGAGAAGGCAGCAATTCTTGCTCGAACATGGAACCATCCTTTCACGTACCGTAATAGGCGCTTGTCCTTTCTTTTATTATAGGAGAATCAACGGGAAAGAACAGCGTGATCATTCGGAAAATTTTGAATGAATATTCACTCAGTTGCCGATTTTCGTTATACTAAAGAAAACAACAGCCAAGGAGTGAGAGAAAATGGCCCATCGCTTTGCGTTTACCGTGCAGTCTACGGATATTGATGTAATCGGTCATGTGAATAATGCCAAGTATTTGGAGTATATGGAGTGGGCGCGTTTTGACTGGATCTGGCAGCTCGGATTTACACTCGATGAATTGAAGCGGCGGGCCATTATGCCTGTAGTCGTGAATATTAATATCAACTATCGCAAAGAGCTGCGGATGAGAGAAGAGGTTTATGCGATTACGACAGCGCTGCGGGTGAAAGAAAAAAGCTTCGTGATTCGCCATGAGCTGTTCAACATACATGACGAGCTGGTGGCCGATGCGGATGTCACGATGGTGATGATCGATGCCAACACGAGGCGGTCGATATTACTGCCGGAGGAACTGAGAGAAGCTCTGGAAAAAGAGTTAGCTGCGAAGTAAACCGTACGGCAATCGGCGATGAAAAAGCTGATCGGCCAGGCTAATCCTGCTTGAGCACAGGGATATCTTGTTTCAATTCCGAAACAGTGCCCTTAGCTCCAGCACTTCCTTTATCAAAGCATCCAGTTTGGCGTTTGTTTTATCCTTTCGATCCAAAAGAGCGCGAGTAACCAAACGAAGCTCATTCATTCCTTCCAGCAGCTGGTCAAGCTTCTCTTCTGACATGTCAATCCTCCTCCTTTTTCGCAAATGATGCCAAAAACGTGATGGCGGCTCTCATAATCCGTTACAATGATCTTAGCAAAAGACAGAGCCTTGCGCAGGTATTATTTAGAGGAAAAATGGAAGAGGAAGTGACCTACATTGTCTCGATTCAGTACGATCCTGTTTGATCTCGACGATACGCTGTTTGACTTTTCCGCTTGCTGGGAGCAGGGGATGCAGCAAACGATTGCCACTCATGCATTAACAGCAGGCATGGATGCTGCCGGACTGCTCTCGGCGCTGCGTCGCCACGGTGACGATCTGTGGATCGACGTCATTGCGAAAAAATACGATTTCACGCAGTATCGCCAACTGCGGATGCAAAGGGCAATGGCTGATTTCAACCGGATCATCGAAGCCCGGGACGTGGACGATTTTCAGCGTGCGTACCAGGCGGCGTGTCTCGATGCCGTACAGCCTGATCCATCCGTGCAACAAATCGTTGCGCAGCTGGCGGAGCAGCACAAGCTTGGCATCGTCACCAACGGCCCGGTTGATATGGCGTTTATCAAACTCGAACGTTTAGGGTTGTCCTCCTATTTTCCGCAAGATCGGGTGATTATTTCCGAGCTTTTGGGCTATCACAAGCCAGACCCGCGCATTTATGCCACGGCACGGGAACGGCTGGAAGCAGCGAGCGGCGAAGTTTTGTTTGTCGGCGATACGTGGGAAGCAGATGTCGCCGGAGCCATCGATGCCGGCTTTAGCGCGATCTGGCTCAACCCGAAAGGAAAGACGGCGATCACAGACCACAAGCCGCTGGCCGTGATCGAACGCCTTGATCAACTGCCGTCTTACTTATCATTCATGTGATCTGTTGCGCCGAAAAAGACAGCTTCGTCCCGGAAAAATGTCGGGATAAAAGCTGTCTTTTTCGTTTACTCGCCTGTACCGCGTTCTGTCCATTTCTTCCGGACGATGATGATCAAGTTCACGGTAATCACTCCGATCAGGAGCCATGTGGAGGGAGTCCACAAGTCGTCATTTTTGAAGATAATCCGATAGACAAAGACAGTGGACAAAATCAGTAAAATCATTTTGCTAGACATAGGTATCAGCATCCTGCATAAAGATTTTTTCCAGAGAGGGAACTTCCACATTCACGCCGTAAATATCCACGCGTTCCTGTACGAGCGCGCGTACCAGGGCGGCGACTTTTTGTTCCTCATCCACTTGAAGCGAAAAGCGACCATCCCCCCAACTGAGGTTGCGACCGAGCGATGCGATAAATGCGTGCAATGCAGGGTGCTCGTCAGTGGCAAAAGCGGAGTGGCGAACTTGTACCTGCCGCCATGTCTGCTGCGCTGCCTGCAACTCGTCGAGGCTGCCGAGCGAAGCGATTTTTCCGCTTTTCATGATGGCGATGCGGGTGCAAATCTTTTCTACCTCATGCAAGTTGTGCGAGGTCATAAAAATCGTTTTGCCCTTCTCGTGCAGACGGCGCAGCAGCTCCTGAATGTGCAGGGCGGATTCGACGTCAACGCCAGAGGTAGGTTCATCGAGGAACAAAATTTCTGGATCGCCGATCATTGCCTGGGCAATTCCGAGTTTCTTTTTCATCCCGAAAGAAAAAGTTTTCGCTTTGCGCGAAGCATGTTCAGCAAGCTCTACCGCTCCGAGGATGCGCATGCACTCCTCATTCGTCAAGGCAACCCCTTTGACACGGGCAAAATAGCGCAGATGATCGGCAGCCGACAGAGAGTCGTAAAAAGTGGAATAGTCCGGCAAGACGCCAATGCGCCGTTTCCATTGTTCATTGCGGACGTCCTGGCCAAACATCTCGATTTGTCCGGAAGTCGGGCGAATAATCCCTGTCAGCATGTTGATAAAAGTAGACTTCCCGGCTCCGTTTCGCCCGAGAAACCCGAAGATTTCCCCGCCTTGTACAGACAGGCTTACTTGATCGACGACGGTGCGGTCACCGAAACGTTTGCTCAATTCCATCGTTTGAAAGACGGCCATTAACAATCCCTCCTTTGGAACAAGTACATGGAAGCGCCGAGAAACAGGACGACATAGCCCCAGATGACTCCGACCCACGCGCCGCCTTTTTCCAGGTAAGTAAACGGAGTCAAGTAAGCGATCCATTGTGCAGCAGGCTGCTCGGAAAACGTGCTCCACAATCCCAGTCCCGGGAGCAGCATCGCCACGACAATTCCGAGAAACATCGTGTAGCTCGGGCGCGGAACTACGAGAGACAGCAAGAGAGCCAGCGAAATGCAGTAGACGAGCAGAGACAAGCAGTGCAAAAAGGTTTTGGCGTCAAACGTATGCACAGTAGCGAGTACGACGCCAAAAGTAATCACGAGACAGCTCAGCCAGAAGCAGAGGATTCCGAGAAATTTCCCCAGGATGATCTTGTTCCGGGAAGTGCGGGTGACGAGAAAGCGAATCGTCCGGCCTGCCAGCTCACGGTTGATGACGTCATGCGACAGACTAAAGACGAAGAGCGGTCCCAAAAGCATAATCAATACAAAAACGCCCAAGGCGTGTCCCTTCGCCAGTTCTTGTTGGGGGATCAAAGTTGCCGCTTGATTGACCAGATCGGAAACCCAATACGACACGCCGACGATAAAGGCGATCGTAATCAGTGACTTGATACTTTTGAACAAACGAAAATATTCATGCCTGCAAATAGCCCACATAGTGTTATTCGCTCCTTTCTTCTACAGCATAGAGGATGAATCTTTCCTCTACGAAAACGCAACCTTACCATTACCTTATCTTTTATAATGGCCGCCCCCGCTCGTGATATGATGAGGGAGAAAAGGGAGTGAGAATGTGGAACAAGAAGCGAGAATTTTGCTGGTAGATGACGAGGAAGCGATTTTGCACATGCTAAAAACCGTTTTGCAAAAAGAAGGCTTCGTACATATAGATACATGCACAAGAGCCGAACAGGCGCTGCGGATGGTCGAGGAACGCCAATATGACTTGCTGATTCTCGACGTCATGCTGCCGGACAAAAACGGCTTTGAGCTTTGCTCCGCTGTTCGCCAGCGCACGAAAGCGCCGATTTTTTTCCTGACGGCGAAAGGAACCGACTTTGACAAATTGAGCGGCTTTGCTCACGGGGCAGACGATTATATCACCAAGCCTTTTCATCCATTGGAAGTCGTCGCCCGGATGAAGGCGCACTTGCGCCGAACGCTGGGAGGGCCAGCACCTGCGCCGGAAGCGAAAATTTACGACTTCGGCCGTTTTCAGGTCAATGCGGAGGCAGCCGAGTTAACCGTGAACAACGAGCAGGTTGACTGTCCGGCGCAAGTCTTTTCTTTGCTGGTGTTTTTTTGCCAGAATCCGAATCGCGTGTTCACCAAAGAACAAATTTACGATCACGTCTGGAAGGACGAGTACGGGCTGTTCGATGAAAATACGGTGATGGTGCACATCCACAAGCTGCGCCAGCGAATCGAGGAAAATCCGGGACAACCGAAGTATTTGCTTACCGTCAGAGGATTGGGGTACAAGCTGGTGACGCCAGGGAGACAGGCATGAATCTGCGCAAAAAGCTGATCATCCAATACGTTCGCCAGTTTTTCGGCTTTTTGCTGGTTTTGCTTCTGTGCCTGATCGGCTCGCTCATCGTTTTGGGCTATCGCCTCATGAACGAGGAGCTGGAAACGGATCTGTCCCGCCTGGTCGCTTCCGATTTGCGCATGCAGCTCGAATGGGAGCAAGACAAGATAAGTGTCAACGACCGAGTGAAAAAAAGCGTCGATAGCCACAACGGCTGGCTGCAGATTATCGATCCGAAAGGGACGCTTTTGTATGCGTATCGCACCCCGGCGACTATCCCGCAAGCGTATGAGCCGGGAGAGTGGATCACGCAGACGCAAAACGACCAGGCTTCGGCTTACTACGTGAAGCATTGGGTGGTAGAACAGGAGCTGTCGGAGCAAAAAGTAATCGTGCTGTACGGGACGCCAGCTCCGGAAAACGCCTTGATGGCGCAGCTTTTGGCAGCAAAACCGACAGCTGGCTCCCCGGTTCCTGCCGAGCTTGCGAACAGCTTCTCCCTAGAAAAGGGCTGGTACGCCATTTATGATCGGCAAGGCAAGCTCGTCGCGGAGTACAACGCAGCAGATGCAGCTAAGCAGCTCGACCTGATCCCGATTTTGCAGAACGGCAAAGAAAGCCGAAACGTCCCTGTCATCACCACTAGCCGCTACGACAAGGCGAGCGGTTTTACGTATATCGTGGGTGTTGCCAACCCGTGGTATCGCCCGGGAGCTGCGGCAGAGTCCGTCGACAACATGATTGCCTATTCGTTTTTGCAGGTGGGCGCCGTCCTGATTGTGTCTGTGCTGCTGGCGGGCAGCTGGTATGCGCTGCGGGTCGGGAAACCGCTTTTGCACATGGTGAACTGGCTGGGCAACCTGGCGCAAGGACGCTATGCAGAGCCGATTGGCAAAAACGGTCGGCGCATCGGAACGACGCGAAAAGGCAAGCGGAAAAAGTCGTTCGCCGTCTTTCAGGACATTTTTGACGCGTTGGCGAAGCTGAGCCATACTTTACAGACCAATGAAGAACGGCAAAAAGACATCGAGAAAACGCGCGAAGAATGGATATCCGGGCTTTCCCATGATTTGAAGACGCCGCTCAGCTCGATTTTTGGCTATGCGACCATGCTGGAGTCGGAGCAGTACGAGTGGGGCAGGGCGGAAGTAAACCAGTTTGGCCGAACGATCCGGGAGAAAGCCGATTACATGAATGGCTTGATCGAAGACTTGAATTTGACGTACCGTTTAAAAAATCACGCGCTGCCGCTGATGAAAGAGCCAGTGTCTGTCGTGGAGGCGATCCGCAGAATGACAGCTGACCTGGTAAACGAGCCGAGCGCGTCTGGGCACGAGATCGAGTTTGAGGCTCAAGAGGAAAAAATCGTGGCGCTGCTCGATCCGAAATGGTTTTCGCGGATCGTCATCAACATTTTGACCAATGCGATCCGGCATACGCCAAAAGGGACGCTTGTGCGCGTAGAGGTCAGTCTTGCTGCCCCTGACAGCTTTGCAGTTCGCATCGCGGACAATGGTCCGGGGATGGACGAAAAAACAAAAGCGAGCTTGTTTGAACGCTATTATCGCGGGGGGCACACCAAAGAGGATACGAGCGGAACCGGACTGGGGATGGCTATCGCCAAACAGCTTGTTCTCGCCCACGCCGGGAACATCGAGGTCAAAAGCGAGCCGGGGAAGGGAACAGAGGTAGTGATGATGTTTCCTTGCCAGACGCAGACAGCAAGTCATGGCAGCCTGCCGACAAAGACATAAAAAAGGTGCCGCTGATAGTCAGGCGGCACTTTTTTTGCAGAGCTTCTTAGTGAATGGCGTTTTTCTTGAACTGCCCGCCGCGTACATCGTGGATGTTGCCGACTGCCAGGAAGGCATTCGGATCAAGCTCCTCGACGATCAGCTTCAGCTTGGCTTCTTCCAGACGGGTGATGATGCAGAAAATGACTTTCTTGTCATCTCCGGTATAACCACCCTCCCCTTTCAAGTAGGTGACACCGCGTCCCAAACGGGCAACGATGGCGTCTCCCAACAACTTGTGGTTTTCGCTAATGATCCAAACGGATTTGGATTCCTGGAAGCCTTCGATGGTCAGATCGATCATTTTGAAAGCAATGTAATAGGCAATCAGCGAGTACATCGCGCGATCCCAACCGAATACGAATCCGGCACTGCTCAAAATGAATAGGTTGATAAACATGACGATCTCACCAACGGAGAACGGAGACTTTTTGTTAAACAGTACCGCGATAATTTCCGTACCATCCAGAGAGCCGCCGTAGCGCAGAACAAGTCCCACTCCAATCCCCATGATAATACCGCCGAACACCGCAGCAAGCAGCGGATCATCCGTCAGTCCGGGAACGGGATGCAGCAGAGTGGTTCCGAGGGACATGATACTTACCCCGAAAAGCGTAGAGATTGCAAAGGTCTTTCCGATTTGCTTATAGCCGATTATGAGAAAAGGCAAGTTAAGCAAGAATAGGAAGATGCCAAGAGACAGAGATGTGAGATGCGAGGCAATGATGGAGATACCTACGATTCCTCCGTCGATGATCTTGTTCGGCACCAGAAAAATCTCCAGAGCCACAGATACAAGGGAAGCACCGACGAGAATAAAGAAGATTCTCTTCAGCAACTTTCCAATGGGTAATTTTTGATGAGTCGATTGTGCATTGAGTTGTTCCATCGTTTCTCTCCCCATTGTGAAATTTTGTACCTTTTTATTATAACATTCATTTTTGCTTGACTACTGCTCAATTGCACATTACACAAAAAAAATAAGCAAATTCTGATATGTATAATTGAATTTTGGCCGCAGATCAATCGGTCATAATCAAATAAGGGCACTCTCCGGTCGCCAGCACGATATCGAGGTCGATTTCTACCGTTGAGCCTTCGCTATTGAGGACGAAGAAGCGCTTGGAGAACGTCTGGCGATAGTGGCAAAGCAGTTGGGCGAACGGCTCCCAATCCGCTTGCAGCATGTTGCGGTTCAGCTCAAAGACGACGTTTTTCGCCTGGGTGGAGAGTACCCGTTCCATGCCGAGAAAAGCTTGGTATTCGCCGCCTTCAATATCGACTTTGACGAAATCAATGCTCTGGTCTGGCGGAAGCAGATCGTCGACGGCGACAGCGTCCACTTCGAGCTGGTCAAATTCATCCAGATAGTGCTTGTGGTAAGCTTCATTGTGTTGTTGCAGCGAGCTGTTGCCGAGGAAGCGACGGGAGGCGTAGAACGAAATGCGCGACTTCCGGGAAAAGGCCGCCAGCCGATAGCTCTGTACGCGGTCGTGAAAATAGTTGATGGAGAGATTGTCCAGCAGAAAGGCATGGCAGCGCGGGTGCGGCTCTAGCGCAAACAGCTTTCCGGTCGGTCCGATCAATTGACCGAGCAAAATGGTAAAATAGCCGATGTGGGCACCCAGCTCTACAACGACCTGACGAGGCTTCACCTGCTGGCAAAAATAGCGGGTCAGCGGGCTCTCATGGGTTCCGTTTGCCGCAAGCTCGACGCCCACACTCAAGTCTTCCGAGGGACTAAGCAGCTTTTTGCCATAGCAAGTCGTGAGCAAAAGCCGATTGTTTCCCAAATAGACAGGGGAATGCATCCAGAAATCAGCTCCTTGTCGCATTTTTGCCAATACAGTACAGCGTATGTACAGCAGGACGTTCTGAGACGTGTTGCTTTTTTGCGCAAGGCATGGCGCAAAAAAGCAGCGGATTTGTCCGACTGGCTCGGTGTCATGAGGCTGTCTTGGCGGTGTGAGCATCATTTTGCGGGCGCCGTGACGATGACTTGACATATATACTGCATACAAACAGCAAAAAGGCCGCCCTTGATGGACGGCCTTGCTTTTTATTCTTTCGTAGCAGCTACTTCAGAAGCAGCTTTATTGGATGCATGGTGATCCTTGTATTCATCAGGGCCGATGATGCCAGCTGCGCGATCTTGTTTCTCCAGCTCCAGTGCTTTTGGCACAGACAGCCAGTAAGAGAGCGCGATTGCAATGACACCTGCGCCGAGCTTGCCGAGCATGACAGGCAAGATGATGTTAGGCTGGAAGTTCGCAGAGAAGGACAAGTGGTCACCCAGCAAGAACGCTGCACATACGGCAAACGAGATGTTTACCACTTTGTCTTTTGGCGGCATGGAACGCACGAGACGGAACATCGCCAAAATGTTTGCGACAGTTGCCAGAAGCCCCGCACTGCCTGTTGGGCTAAGCCCCAGTTTGTTACCGAGTGCTTCCAGTGGCTTCGCCGCGTATTTACGCAGCAAGTATACCATCGGGAACGCACCGCAAAGCATGATACCGATATAACCGGCTGTTTCCAGGGCGCGGTACTGGTCTTTCGGGTCGGCGATGATCGGATCGAAGCCCCAAGCGCCAAAGAGGGTAGTAAAGATGCCAGTAAAGTATTGCACGATCGAGAACACGAGTACGAGTTTGATACCAGCGTCCATTGTTTTACCGAAGATCATGAATCCGCGAATCATCAGGTCAGGCATGAAGCGCAGACCAGCGGCAATCGCTATTACGAAAATGAGGATAGGAGACAAGTTCAGCAAAACCTGGCCGATTCCGATTGCAAAAGCGTAGGTGGAGTCAGCATTCGTAGAGATTTCAGCACGCACTTGCGCATTTGTCAAAGAGAGAATGGCACTGGTGATAAAAGCGCCGATCGGAACAGTCAAAATCCCGGACATGACGCCAAGCGCCATGTATTTGTGGTCGCGCTTGTCCAGCATGGCAAGTCCCATCGGAATGGAGAATACGATCGTGGCACCAGCCATCAGACCGACTACCATTGCCATTACCCAACCCTCGGTCGAGCTTTTCAAAATGTTCGCCAATTGGTATCCACCCATGTCAGAGGCCAAAATCGCGGTCGCTGCCAGGGCAGGGTCGGCACCAATCTTGTGGAAAATCGGCGATACGGCTTTTTCTACAAACCAGGAAATATAAGGGAGAGAGGCCATGATACCGGCAGCAGGTACGAAGATGTAACCGGTTGAGTGAATCCCTTCCATGAACTCCTTGCCAAGCCCTTCATCGCTGTTGCGGATTGCTGCGATCGCACCGATGACTGCGCATAGCATGATGATGTAAATAATGACACTTCCAATGTGCTCCATGGACAACCCCACCTTTTTGAAAGATGTAAACAATAAAAGCGCTTAGGAATCCCTGAAAACAGGATGTACCTAAGCGCCTTTGCTTATTTTGTATGGACTTGTTTAAACAGCTTTATGATTGCTAACCATCTGGAACCGCTTTCAAACAAAGTTAGAAAATAAGCGAAGGAACCACTATCATTGCGTAAAATTTTGAAAACTTCATGCTGGAAAGCGCCATTGCTTTTCGCTGCATTATAACGTGATTATATGGGGAGCGTTGACTATTGTCAACAGCTCTTTAGGGACAAAGTCCGAATTTTATAACGCTGATCGACAAAAACCGACTTTTTCCGCCTGAAAAAGGCAATAAAAAAAGCCGCCCCGCTATGCAGCAAGGGCAGCTTCGTGAGTCAATTACAGTTTTACAACGTTCTCAGCTTGTGGGCCGCGGTTGCCTTCTACTACGTTGAACTCAACGCGTTGGCCTTCTTCAAGAGTTTTGAAGCCGTCGCCAGTGATTGCGCTGAAGTGAACGAATACGTCGTTTCCGCCTTCAACTGCGATGAAACCATAACCTTTTTCAGCGTTGAACCATTTTACTGTACCTGTTTGCATGGGTGTTACCTCCAACAATATTAAAATGAATATGCAACTTTTATTTGTGGATAAAATAAAATTCACACATTGTGAAAGGTTCAAACATAACTGTAAACCCTTTACAATATGTGAACGCTTTTTTGAAACATCTTTTGTTTAAGTTAATACTACCACAGACAAATGCGGAAATCAATCGCTTACTTTAATATCTTCCCGGTAAAATATAGACAAAGACGGCGAAAAGCTGAAATGGCTTCGCGCCGTCTTGTCATGAGCCGTGAAAAAATTAGGCGAAGAACTTCACGCGCTCTTCGATTGGCTGGAACTGTTTCTCGCCAGGCTGCGCGGTTGGCTTGCCGAACGGCATTTGCGCGATCAGCTTCCACTCGCTTGGGAGGTTCCATGTTTGTTGGACTTCTTCATTGATCAGCGGGTTGTAGTGTTGCAGGGATGCACCGAATCCTTCTGTTTCCAGGGCAGTCCACACGACGAATTGCAGCATGCCGGAGGATTGCTCGGACCAAACCGGGAAGTTGTCTTTGTAGGCTGCGAATTTTTCTTGCAGACCTTTCACTACGCTTTGGTCTTCGAAGAACAGAACCGTGCCGTAGCCATTGCCAAATGCGTTCATTTTTTCTTCCGTAGGAGCGAAGTTTTCGGCTGGAACGATTTTGCGCAATGTTTCTTTTGTGAGGTTCCACAGTTTATCGTGTTGTTCGCCCAAAAGCACAACAACGCGGGCGCTTTGCGAGTTAAAGGAAGATGGAGTATGCTTTACGGCTTCTTCAACAAGCTCGCGGATGCGCTCGTCAGAAGCAACGGCTTCCTTGCTGATTCCATAATAAGTTCTTCTGTCTTTAACGGCTGTAAAAAAGTCTTTGCTCATGATCATTTACCTCCAGGAGATTGTGTTTTATTTACATAGTGGATGAAAAAAGTTGAACTTATTCAACATAATTAACTTACGTTTCGTAACCTAATATATTTTATTAGAAGCACATTGTCAATACCTTTCCGGCAAGGAAGTTGCAGTTTCACTATCAGTATTCCCAATCTCAGTGTAAGTAATTTCCTTTCGCTATACAAACAAGTCAAACACTTTACAGCAAAGAAAAGTAGCGATAACGTGGAGGAGGAAAAAGTTTTTTCAAACAGGATGAAAACAAGCAGGGAGAGCGGAAGGAGGGCAGGCGAAAAGATGCTTGATCAGCAAAAAAAGCAGCGCATCCTGATCGTTACATCGGTAGCGGTTGAACGGGATGCGGTCATCGCAGGTATTGGTGAAGATGAGCGGTTCACCTTTTTGATCGGAGGCGTGGGGCCAGCAGCTGCGGCTGCCAGCACAGCACGGGCTTTGACCGAAGCTCGCTACGATCTGGTCGTATGTGCCGGAATATGCGGCGGATTCGTCGGACGCGCAGATGTCGGTTCGCTCGTGGTTGCCAGCGAGATTGTGTGCGCCGATTTGGGGGCCGAGACACCGGATGGTTTTCACAGTGTGGACGAGCTAGGGTTTGGTTCTGCGCGCGTACCAGTCCCGGATGAGCTGGCAGAGCAGGTGGAGCAAGCCATGTTGCAGGCGGGCTTGCCTATTTATCGCGGGCAAATTTTGACGCTGTCCACGGTGACGGGAACGGCGCAAACGGCGCAGGCACTGGCAGAAAGAATGCCGGGGGCGCTCGCGGAGGCAATGGAAGGCTACGGCGTTGCCATCGCCGCGCAAGCAAGCGGAGTGCCTGTACTGGAGATCAGAACAGTTTCCAATGCGATTGGTCCGCGCGACAAGTCGGCTTGGCGGATCAAAGACGCTCTGGAAGCTTTGCAAAAAGGAAGCGCAGTATTGCGGGAGGTGCTGTAGATGAAGATTGCATTTTCACCGTGTCCGAACGATACATTTGTCTTTCACGCCTGGGCGCATGGCTTGATCCCTGGCGCACCGGAACTGGACATCATGTACGCAGACATTGACATTACGAATACGCTTGCGACGCGGGCGGAAGGCCCGGAAGTGATGAAAATTTCTTACGCCGCCTTGCCGTGGGTGCTGGACAAGTATGCGCTGCTTCCGTGCGGAGGGGCTTTGGGCAGAGGGTGCGGCCCGCTTGTCCTGACGCAAGGCGATTCCGGCGCGAGTGCCAACGATCCGGCCCGGCTGTCCGGCAAACGGGTGGCGGTACCGAGCGAGCGTTCCACAGCTTACTTGTTGTTCCGCTTATGGGCAGCGCAAAACGTCCCGGGAGGCGTCGGAGAAATCGTCGTGATGCCGTTCCATGAAATCATGCCAGCTGTACGAGACGGCAAAATCGACGCGGGGCTGGTCATCCACGAAGCGCGCTTTACTTATCAAAACTACGGTCTTTCACTCATGACCGATCTCGGCAACTGGTGGGAGGCGGATACGAATCTGCCTATTCCTTTGGGAGCGATCATCGCGCGCAGATCGATGGATTTGGAGTCGCTGGCGAACTGGACGCGGGCATCGGTGGAGTACGCTTGGGCGAACCCGACAGCATCCGAGGAGTATGTCATGTGCCATGCGCAAGAGTTGTCTGTTGAGGTTGCCAAGGCACATATTGACTTGTACGTAAACGAATTTACCCGAGACTTGGGCGAAGATGGCTATGCGGCGATTACTGCCTTGCTCGGTCGTGCAGCGGAGGAAGGGCTTGTCCCACGCTTCGATCTGTCGCTGCTGCGCGGATAGACAGGCAAGGAAAAAAGAAAACGAAAAGCACAGGGGCTGCGTCTCTGTGCTTTTTGGCGTCCATGGCAGGAAGAGCGGGGGAGAGATTGCGGAGAAGCGCTGCATTTGTCATGGAGTTGAGCTGTGATGGGGCTAGGCGGGCATGATGATGCCGCAGGCGAGTCTTTTTCCGCTATTCCCGGATGGCTGTGTCCGGTAGTCGTCGGGATTTTGGTGAATGATCACTGATCTTCCGACGACATCTGCTGCCCTGAACTTGTTGGTAAAAAAGCTCATTCGCGTGTACCCGTCATTGGAAAAGAGTACGGGGAAGTCGCCGGCATGGTTGCCGTGCGGCTGGTTGGTCGGGTTCCAGTGGCTTCCCGCTGCGGTAAAAGGATCGTCGGCATTGCCGACTGTGCACACGCCGTGGTCGTGCAGGTGAAAGCCAAAAGGACCGATCGGCTGTTGATTGCCGGATGCAGGCTTGTAGGGCGGTAAACCGATCGCTTCCACATACACCTCTGTCCCGTACGGAACGTCCGTGAAGACGACATAGCCGTTCAGGTTCGGAGCCAGCGGCCCGCCCTGAATTTGCGCATAGGCTTGTGTCGGCGCAGCCGGGTATGAGGAAGAAATCATTCTCGCGTCGTAAAAATAAGGCGAATACCCGTTCATTTTCACATCCCCCTCACGATGGAATGGTTACGATGATCATCCTATGTAGCAAATGGGCGGATGGTTCATCGACGAACGAGTCGCTTATGTTGACGCTGATAATTATTATCATCTACAATCAGATGGACTTCCCCATGAGGGACAAAAGGTGAGTAAACGATGAAAAGAGTGCTTTTGATTGAAGATGAAAAAAACATGGCAAGATTTATCGAGCTTGAATTGCGCCACGAATCGTTTTCCGTCGTTGTCGCTGATGACGGAAAAACAGGACTGGAGCTTGCGCTAAAGGAAGAGTGGGATCTCGTACTGCTCGACTTGATGCTGCCGGAAATCGATGGGATCGAAGTGTGCCGCGCCATTCGCGAACGCAAAAAAACGCCGATCATCATGCTGACGGCCAGGGACAGTATCGATGATCGCGTCTCGGGTCTGGACAGCGGCGCAGACGACTACATCCCGAAGCCGTTTGCCATTGAGGAGCTGCTTGCGCGAATGCGGGTCGTGTTCCGCAGACAGGAGGAACAGACCGACCTGGCGCGGACGAAGCTTGCTTTTCGCGAGCTTGTCGCAGATTTGGAAGCCCGCACGGTAGCAAAAGCCGGCCAAACCATCGAGCTGACCAAAAGAGAGTATGATCTGCTGGTGGTGTTCATGAAAAACATCAACCGCGTATTGCCCCGCGATGTGCTGCTGGACACGGTATGGGGATACGAGTCGGCGGTGGAAACGAACGTGGTCGACGTGTACGTGCGCTACTTGCGCAACAAAATCGACTCGGCACAGGAAGGCAGCTACATTCAGTCCGTTCGCGGAATCGGATACGTGATGCGCAAATGAAAAAATACACCCCGTCGCGACTGTCCAGACTTCCGATCAAATGGAAGCTGACCCTTTGGTCGTCCGTGCTGCTGTTTTGTGTGTTCATCGTCTACAATACCGTCCAATACTTTTTTGTGGAAAAATGGATGATCCATCAGGAGGAACAAGCCACCGAAAAAACGATGCGCGAGATTCTCAATTTTGCTCTGGAAAGGGAGATTTCCTTTGAGGGGGCCGATCTCGACGAAATGCGCGGCTTCCTGCAAAAAATCAACCAGCAAGACCAGCGAATCCGCATCCTCGACGAACAAGGAAACCCGGTCGCTGCCGTGTCCAATGGCATCGAGGACAGCCTGGCAGCCACAATCACAGGCTCCCCGCACGAACAGTGGCGGAGCATGCACGTCAAAGGCAATCTGCTGTTGATGGAGCGGCCGATCACGATTTTTCAGTTTGACGGCACGGTGGAGATTGTAAAAAACATCAACGAATTTGAGCAGCTGAGCGGAGCGCTGTTTCAATTTATGGCGATCGGCTGTCTCGTTGCGGTTATCATCAGCGGCCTCGGGGGGCGGATGCTGGCTCGCCAGCTGGTGAAGCCGCTGCAGGCGATGAATCAGACGATGAAAAATGTGAAGCAAAAAGGGCTGGCTGAGCGGATCGCCTTTTACGACAACCACGATGAGATTGCTACGACGATGAACATGTTTAACGTCATGATGGACAAGGTCGAACGTTCTTTTCAACAGCAGCGGCAATTCGTCGAGGATGCCTCGCATGAATTGCGGACGCCAATCGCGATCGTCGAAGGGCATTTGGGCATGCTGCATCGCTGGGGCAAGCATGACCCTGCCGTTCTGGAGGAATCTTTGCAAATCTCGATTCAGGAGCTGGCGAGGTTAAAAGCGCTGGTAGAAGAACTGCTGGCACTGACGCGGGCGGAAAACTTGCAAATGGATGAAGCAACGGCTGTGTGCGAGCCGGAGCAAGTCATTTTGCAGACGATCAAAAAAGTGAATGTGCTGCATCCGGCTTTCATCATGGAGCGTGACTTGCGAGAGTTGTCAGGAGTGAGGCTTGCGATATCGGTGGAGCACCTGGAGCAGATTTTGCTGATCCTGCTCGACAACGCCGTCAAGTATTCGCGGGAACGAAAACGGATCGCTGTGCAGGCGACGGTGCAAAAAGAAAGAGTGTGTCTGGCCATCAAGGATGCAGGGATTGGCATTCCGGCAAAAGACTTGCCTTTTGTCACAGATCGCCTGTATCGGGTAGACAAGGCACGAAACCGCAAAAGCGGCAGCGCAGAAGGGAACGGGCTTGGTTTGTCGATCGCGAAGCGGCTGGTCGAGCGGTACAACGGGGCTTTGTCCATCGAGAGCATCGAGCAGGAAGGGACGACTGTAAACGTCTTCTTGCCGATTCGCGCGGGCGTGCAATGAGGACGAAAAATGTTTTTTTGATTTTCTCATCGTTTTCTCATTTTGTTTCGCTAGAATAAGCCTTGTCGATTGGAAATGATATTCATTATCAAAACAACCGGAGTAAAGGGGACGAATCAAGATGAGAAAAACAAGCATGCTCGGTCTCATGCTTTTTACGATGCTGACCGTGCCGTTCATGGCAGGCTGCGGTGCCGGACAAGGGCAAGGCGAAGGCAGCGCGAATCAGCCGCAAGCCAGCACGGAAGCGCCAAAAGCGGACGAGAAGGCAAGCAAGGATCAGGTTGTCAACGTATTTACGGCCAGACACTACGAGATCGACAGCAAGTTGTTCAGCGAGTTTACCAAGCAAACCGGGATCAAGGTCAACGAAGTAAAAGGAACTGCCGAGGAGCTGGTTGAACGCCTGAAGCGCGAAGGGGAAAGCTCGGAAGCGGATTTGTTCATCACCGTGGATGGCGGCGTGCTGAACTATGCCAAACAAAATGGCGTTCTTCAACCAATCACTTCCGCCGAGGTAGATAAAAACGTGCCGAGCAAATGGCGCGATTCCGACAATGAGTGGATCGGCATGGCGACCCGCGCTCGCGTCATCGTGTATGCAAAAGACCGCGTGAAGCCGGAGCAGCTGTCTACTTATGAAGATTTGGCGAGCGACAAATGGAAGGGCAAAGTGCTGGTGCGTTCTTCTTCCAACTTGTACAACCAATCGCTGGTCGCTTCTTTCATTGAGCTGAACGGCGAACAGGCTGCCCAGGACTGGTCAACTGGCCTCGTCAACAACCTGGCTCGCAAGCCAGAGGGCGGCGACCGTGATCAGGCAAAAGCCATCGCTGCCAAGATCGGCGATGTTGCGATCATGAACACCTACTACGTCGGGCAAATGCTGAACTCCAAAGACGCCGAAGAAGTGAAGGTCGCAGAAAATATCGGCGTATTTTTCCCGAACCAAACTACGACTGGCACACATATGAACATCAGCGGCATCGGCCTGACCAAGCACGCCAAAAACAAAGACAATGCCATCAAGCTGGTGGAATACATCACGGGCAAAGAAGGCCAAACGATGTTGACACAAGGCAGCTTTGAATTTCCTGTCAACGCCGAGGCAGAGCAGCCAGCGCTGTTGAAAGAGTGGGGAGAGTTTAAAACACAAGAACTGAACTTTGCCAAGCTCGGCGAGAACAACAAAAAAGCCGTTGAACTGATGAACAAGGCAGGGTGGAAATAAAAGATGACGGGAGCTGCGTTGCGAAGAAGCCTGAAACGAAAGTGGAACGGGTGGGTAGCGCTGAGCGTGACAGGGGCCGTTTTGGCCCTTCTCCCGTCTCTTTATATTTTGCTCGGACTGTTTGCTCGAACAACCGAGAACTGGCAGCATATTCAGGAATACATGCTGCTGGACTACGCGCTGCAATCGCTCTTGCTTGTGCTGGGAACCGTGTCCTGTACGATCGTCGTAGGCGTTTCGCTGGCTTGGCTGGTAGCTGCCTACGACTTTCCGCTGCGGCGTTTTTTTTCGTTCGCTTTCGTACTGCCGCTGGCGATCCCGCCGTATATTGCCGCGTATACGTACGGCAACATGCTGAGCTATACGGGGAGTATTCAAACTTTTTTGCGAAATGAATGGGGGCTGGCTCCCGATCAGCGCTATTTTGACATCATGTCCATGAAGGGCGCTATTTTTATTTTCACGCTGTTTTTGTTCCCGTACGTGTATTTGATTGCGAAAACATTCATGGAGAAGCAGAGCGCGGCTTTCATCGAGAACGCCCTCTTGCTGGGGAAAAATTCGTTGCACATCTTTTGGCGCATCGTGCTGCCACTCTCGCAGGCTGCGATTGCCGGCGGGGCAAGTCTCGTTGCGTTTGAAGTGCTGAACGATTTTGGCGTCACGAAGCATTTTGGCATTCAATCGTTTACGGCTGCCATTTTCAAGACGTGGTTCGGCATGTATGACGTCGATTCTGCAATTCGTCTGGCGGCCTGGCTCATGAGCTTGATTATCGGGATTTTTGTGGTCGAACGGCTGGTGCGCAGACGCAAAAAGTTCAGTTCCCCGACCAACCGCATGACGCCATTGCGCAGGAGAAAGCTGAAGGGACTGTCCAAGTACGCGGTGCTGTGCTTTTGTGTCGCAGTCGCAGCTTTGTCTTTTTTCATTCCGGTCGCGCAATTGGCAGTTTGGGCGACGTGGACGTACAAGGAAGTGCTGAACGACGTATTTGTGCAGCTTTTGACCAATACATTGCTGATTTCCTGTATTTCCATCACGCTCTTGATGATTTTGGCGGTCACAGTGGCAAACGTCATTCGCTACTCGCGAACCTCCGTATTTTCGCTGGTCATGACCAGGCTGATCTCCATGGGCTATTCGATCCCGGGAGCGGTATTGTCCATCGGCGTGCTTGCCGTCGTGATTTCACTCGACAAAGAGCTTGCGCCGTTGTACGCCTGGCTGGGCTTCGCGGAAGGCAAGCTGGTCATCAGCATGTCGCTGTTCATGCTCATTTTCGCGTACATCATCCGCTTTCTCGCGGTCGGCTACAACGCAGTGGAAGCGGGGTTTGAAAAGACGGGAAACCGTTATGCGGAGGCGTCCCGCTTGCTCGGCATGGGGATGACGCGCACTTTTTTCAAAGTGGATTTGCCGTTGATCAAGGGCGCAGTAATTACCGGGTTCATCCTCGTGTTCATGGAGATCGTCAAGGAGCTGCCGCTTACTTTGCTGCTTCGTCCTTACAACTTCGAAACTTTGGCGACGAAAGCGTACCAATACGCCAGCGATGAGCAGATTCATCAGGCGTCGATTCCTTCGCTGCTCATCATCGGTGTCGGCATCGTTTCGGTTTACTTTTATCACTGGCTGGGGGAGAGGCAGGCAAAATGAGCTTTTTTCAATTGGAGAACGTCACATTTGGCTATGATACGGGGAGCGGGCCTGTCGTGCGCGATTTTTCGCTGCGCATGGAGCAAGGGGAGATCGTCGGGATACTGGGAAGCAGCGGCTGTGGAAAAAGCACGTTGCTGCGCTTGATCGCCGGGCTGGAAGCTCCTGCGGGAGGGCGGATTTTGATCGCTGGAAAAGTGCTGGTCGATCCGCGGCAGTTTGTCGAGCCTGAGCATCGTGGGGTCGGGATGATTTTTCAAGATTACGCTCTGTTCCCTCATCTGACCGTCGAACAAAATATTTTGTTTGGACTGCATCGGCTGACCAAAAGGGAACGGGAACAACGTCTGGGGGAAATGCTGTCTCTCGTACAGATGGAGGGCTACGGAAAGCGGTATCCGCACGAGTTGAGCGGCGGACAGCAGCAGCGGGTAGCTTTTGCCCGGGCTTTGGCGCCGCGTCCCGCGATTTTATTGATGGATGAGCCATTCAGCAACCTGGACGCGGATTTGAAAAAGAAAATACGGGAAGATTTGAAGCAGCTGCTTCGCCACGCGCACATCACGACGATATTGGTGACCCATGACAAGGAGGATGCGGAAACGATTTGTGACCGGATCATCCGACTGGCTCGGTGACGGGCAAAGTGTCGCTTTCTCCTCAAAAGTGCAGCATACAGCAAATAGATGGTGTATAATGTGCTTGTAACGATTGCAGTTTACGGTTGGCCTGTCGGCAAGAGCCGTTGAATAAGAGGAGGATGTACGATGAAAGTAGAAGTTTGGTCTGATTTTGCCTGCCCGTTTTGCTATATTGGCAAGCGTCAACTGGAAGGAGCTTTGTCGCAGTTCCCGAACAAGGATCAAGTCGAGGTTGTTTACCGCAGCTTCCAGCTCGATCCAACCATGGAGCGCGATACGAACATGGACATGCATCAGGTGCTGGCGTCCAAATACGGCATGTCGCTTGAGCAAGCAAAAGGCATGAATGACCGTGTAGCTCAACAGGCAAAAGGTGTCGGTCTGGACTATTACTTTGACACGATGATTCCGACGAATACGTTTGATGCGCACCGTCTCGCCCACTATGCGGCTACTCACGGCAAAATGACGGAGATGAAGGAAAGACTGCTGAAAGCGTACTTCACGGAATCGCTGCACTTGGGAGATCACGAAGTATTGGCGCAGCTCGCTTCCGAGGTTGGACTGGACAAGGCGGAGACGCTCGCCATGCTGGCCGGAGACGAGTACAAAGACAAGGTGCAGGAAGACAAGCAAAGAGGTGCCGATCTTGGCATCAACGGCGTGCCGTTCTTCGTTTTCAACAACAAATACGCGGTATCCGGCGCGCAGCCTGGAGAAGTGTTCCTGGGAGCGCTGAACAAAGTATGGGAGGAAGAACAGGCTGCTGCCCCTCTCCAGTTTGTCGGCCAGGATGAAAAAGAAAAGACAGCCGGGGACAATTGCGCGGACGGTTCCTGCAAGCTGTAAACGACAGGTTGTGTGAGCATGAAGCTGAATCGAATTGATCAGATAGCCAAGCCGCGCTTTCGGATTGCTGTTCACGTACTGGTCTGGCTCGCCCAGAGTGGCGGAGTGCTGTCGAGCGCGACGATTGCGGCCCAAGTCAAGACACATGCAACTTTTTTGCGGCGTGTCATGGCCCAGTTGACCCGTGCCGGTATTGTGGAGGCAAAAGAGGGGCGCGTTGGTGGCTACTATATGACGAAGTGCCCGAAAGAGTTGACGCTGGCCGATATTTACCGTTCTCTCCCGGAAGAACGCGAGGAAGACAGCCAGGAAGAGCTGGATTGCGGCGAGGTTGGCGTGCAGCTCGATCGGCATTTGGAGTCATTGATGAATCAGGCTGAGCAGCAGCTAATCTTGTTCCTCGGGCGGTATACGCTGGCAGATGTCATGGACAGCATCGGCTTTGGCCAGGTAGAACCGAGCGAAGAATTGCTGGAAATCAAAAAGGAAGGCCGACTCTTGTAATGGGAGTTGGTTTTTTTGTGGAAAAAACAGGATATTGCATTTTTTTGCCGAAGCGTTTTGCAGAAGAAGTCCAAAGGAAAAGGAAGAGAGCGCAATGGCATATACATTCGAAGATTTGTACGAAGCAACAGAAATAGACGATTTCGATGAGGTCAAACGGATCTTGCAAAAGCAGCCCGATTTGATTCATGGCAAGGATGAGTATGAGTTTTCCATCTTGCATGCGGCGGTGATGACTGAAGACGAAGAGCTGCTTGAATGGTTGATCGCAAAAGGTGCCGACGTTCACGCCAAAAACGATGAAGGCATCACGCCGCTGCACATCGTCTTGTACCCGGAGATTGCCGCCCTGCTGATTCGGCATGGGGCGAATGTCAACGCTGCGGCGCATGACGGAAGTGCCCCGCTGCACACACAAGTGTCTGACGGGGAGGAACGGCTGGATGTCATCGAGGTGCTGCTTGCGCACGGAGCGGATAAAACGCAAAAGGACGATCGTGGTCAGACTCCACTCGATATTGCCCTTGAACGCGAGGAAAAAGAGATCGCTCAATTGCTTGGACAAGCGGAGTAAGGCTCGGATTGGTTTGGGAAAAGCTGCGCTGATTTACTGGCGCAGCTTTTTGCTTTGCCTTGTTTTGCTTGGCAATCGATTACATATGGCTTGGCGCTGCCGCTCTTTTTTGCAGCGCTTCAATGGCAGGCAGCGTAAAGCAAGCGAGATTTGCGGGGAGGTTGTCCAGAGCGAACCATTTGACTGCCCCGATGGCCCCGCCTTCCTCCATGTTGCGAGCGACCCCGTCCTTGACCACGACTTCGTAGATGGCGGACACCCAATGCTCTCCTGCGTCAGCCTGAATCGTTTCCGCCATGCAGAGCAGGCCGACGATTTCCACATCGAGGTCGACTTCTTCTTTTACTTCCCGAATAACACAGGCTTCCAACTGCTCGTACGGATCGATTTTTCCGCCGGGGATGCTCCAGGTGTCCTTTTGCGGATTCCGATTGCGCCATACAAGCAAAATTTCGTTGCGCTCATTGCGGATGACCGCGCCTACTCCCAGTCGGGGCAGGGTTTCATTGGTTGTGTTCATTGTCATAACTGTGCTCCTTTTGTGCGTAAAAATTCAGCGACGGCATCGTGATCTTGCCGGATCACCAAGGAATGGCAGCCGTTTTTTACCGAAGACGGGTTTCCGTCAACGGATAGTGGCTAAGCACATGTTGCTTGAAGGTCGCATAACTGCACTCGTATACATGGGAATCGTGGTCGCTTTCGCACAGAAGAGTCATCCCGAGACGGCGGGCAAACCGATTGCCGGCAGCTGTCAACGTATCAATGATGATCGAGTGGACGCGAGTGCCGCTTCGTTCGACCTCATCCAGCACGTCGAGATAATGGCGGAGCATGATAGGCAGGGCGCCACTTTTCCGATAAGCATCGGCGACAACGACGCAGGACAAATAGTAATGGGCTGACTCGCCAGGCAGCTTCGGATCGTCGATATCTGCTGTGGTCATGAGGCTGTCGTTGAAACGCCCCGCTGCGATCTGCTCGTAGATGTGTTTCTTGACTGGAAGCAGATTCATGAAAGCGACAATCCGTCCGTCATCCTCCATGGCGACGATGCTGTCAGGCCGATAGCGATACCAGTTATAGCTTTCCTCGTACGGCGTGATGAACTCGGCGTCATAGTAGGCAAGCTCCAACTGCTCCATCTGCCGAAAATGCTCCAATTGCAGCTGCTCTTGTTTTTTCATGGTTGTGCTCTCCTTGATCAGACTCGATGATGCGTGCATGGTGCAAGGCTGTCTGAAGCCATCGGGTGTTGGAAACTAACTAGCATTTTAACATAGAGCGGAAGCCGTTGTGAAAGAATGGAAAACATTCCGATCAGAGAGTGAGTCATGAAAAAAGAGGGGGAACGGCTCCCCCTCACGAAAAAGTTTTCCGTTATTTGTCCTGCAAAATACCGAGGTACTCTTTCCACGGGCCTACGTCTGTCGTGTATCGTTTTGCCATCACGCGAACGATTTGGGCGATGTGCGTCAAGTCGTGGACGACCCAGGTGGAGATCAGCTCCCGCGCTTTTACCGGACCGAATGCCGGGTGCAAGCCGGTCAGCTCCAGATGCTGGTCGGGATCAATCAGCTCGGTCAGTCTGGCGATATTTTGCAGGCGAATCGTCTTGAAGTCCTGCAATTTTTCTTCCAAAGATGTCTCGGCCTGATTGTTCAGATGGGCAAAACGGTCAAACGGAGGGAACGGCTCGCTCTCGCCCGCGAGCAAAAGATGTTCCAGTCTCGGTATCCAATTCGTTCGTTCCGCTTCGATCAGGTGCTCCAGAACTTGTAGCGGGCTCCACGTATTTTCGCCTTCCGTGCAGTTGAGCCATTCGCTCGAAAGTCCTCCGAGAGTATGCTGCAACGTCTGCGGTGTGCGCTCCAGCATTCGGGTAGCCTCACGCATTGTGAAATTCATCGAATCGCCCCTTCTGATCCGTATCCGGATAAGTGTTTATGCGCCAAAACGCTGGCGATACCCACAGCGTTTGCACAATTCCTCGACAGCTTCCCTCCGTGAAAACCCTTCGACGATGGCATTGGCCCGCTCGCCTTCCACAATATCGGTAAACGTTGTCTGCTGAATGTTGCCCAGCTTGATGACTCCTTCGCCGTCTAGACAGCAAGGAACGACTGTCCCGTCGACAAGAATGGCAGCCTGACTGCGCAGCGCGTGGCAAAAGCCGCGGCCCTCGTCGCTTGGAGCTGTCATGCTTGGCCACTGAAACTCGTGATCCTGATTCAAATATACGCGCTCGGCGATTTTTACGCCGCTGCCGGGCACGACTTTTTCTTCAATCTGGTAGTCCAGGCCAAACTCTTTTTCAATCATCTCCAGCGTCTGGCGGTTTCTGCTCTTTTGAATGTTCGTGATGTTGTCCTGGGTCAAATTCCAGAGGCGAAAGGAAAAGATGACGTTGTGTTCCGCAGCATCGCGGACAAAAGAGAGAATTTCCCGCAAGTAGCCTTCGCGGTCGGTGGAACCGATATGGCCGTCAAAGCTGTGCAGGGAGAAGTTCATTTGCCGCAGGGCAGGCTTCCCCAACAGCTTATGCCGATTTTTCGCGATCAATGTGCCGTTGGTCGTGATGTTGACCTTGAAGCCTTTTTCGTGGCTCACGTCGAGCATCTCGTCGATTTTGGGATGCAGGAGCGGCTCTCCTTTTACATGCAAGTAAATATGCCGGGTATGCGGCTTGATCTCATCCAGCCGTTTTGCGAAGTTTTCCACCGAGATAAACGTAGCCTTGCGCTCGGTCGGCGGACAGAACGTACAGGCGAGATTGCAAATACTCGTGATCTCTATATAAACTTTTTTAAATGTTTTCAAGATCGTGTCTCCATTCCAGTTGTCCTTTGTTAGTAGGCAGGTATACCTCACATAGTAACATAGGAGGGGAAAGAGGGGGAGCGGTGTATTATGGCGGGAAGTGCTGCCACTGGTTGAAAATGCCTGGCTGCCGGGAAGCGGATGTTTCCTCTGCAATGAGGGCGCGGCATTCCATGTGTCTCAAAAAAACAAGAAGTAACCGTCCGCCAAAGTCCAGCGAGTCGGTTACTTCTATATATAAAGGTATAAAGGGAAACGATCAGCCTATCGCGCCGTTTATTTTTTCACGCTTTCAATATACTTGGTCAGGTACTCCTTCACTTTTGTCGGATCGGCTTTCAGCTCATTGCCTGTTTTCACGAGCGGGCTGACGGTCGAGAAAGCTTTGAGTTTGTTGTTTTTATAGAACTGTAAGATTTCATCCTGATTGATCGAATAAAGCACAGCTTTTCGCAAATCCTCGCTTTTGGCGACTTCCCGGTTTTTCGTGTTGAACAGCAAATACGTCACGCCGTTGCTTGGCAGAGTTTGCAGCTTCAGCTTGCTTTCGCCTTTGACAATATCGTACTTCGTTTCCGGCACGCCGTAGTACACATGAATTTCGCCGCTGCGCAGGGCGGAAAGCGAGCTGTCTGCATCCTTGATAAAGCGGACGGTAATTTGCGAGACTCGCGGTTCATGCTCGGTGCCCTTCATGTAGCCAGGGTTTTTGTAGAAGACGCCTTCGTAGTCGTTTTTGTAAGCCAAAATATACGGGCCGCTTGCATACAGCGTGTTGTTGTACTTGTCGCCTTCCGTTACCGTATTTTGATCGCCATACGGGATGTCTTTGTTTTTATCAAAAGTGGCCACGTCGTACGTGTTGATTTTCTCGACTTGCTGCTTGGATACGATGCCTCCCGACTGGTGAGCCAAATAGTTCAATACTTGAGGGAAAGGCTCGACCCTTTGGACGTAATCACGTCGTCATCGGCATGAATATACGAAGACTTTGTTGGCGGTGATTCCGATTCCCGATCCGCAGGTTGAGGCGAAGAAGAAGAGAGTGTTGGTGGAAGAGCAGGCGGGAGTGGACAAGTACAACCTGGAGCATTCTGAGCTTGTCGAAGTATCGAAAGGGCATTGGGGGAATGCGGGCAGATGGTTCCCCTCCAGCATACATGGATGGATTGATTTCGCGGTGCCCCGTGTCTTTGCGCAGCAGATTTCAGATGGCTTCGCTCTATGTTAAAATATCCCTGTATTTCCATATCGCTTTTCGTTCTAGTCTTTCATTTCGTGACTAGCCACTCATGGATGAGGAGCGAAACAAGGGAGGCGGATTACGGTGGAGTTTCTGTCATTGACGAAACATAACATAGAGTCTGAACACATCTGCTGTGCATTGGGTGCCAAACAATACGAGCAGGCAGTTGCGGAAAAAAAGGACTGGCTGACCGCGCGCATGGAAGAAGGGCTCGTTTTTTACCGCCTGAACGAACGGGCGAAGGTTTTTATTGAATACTTGCCTGCGGAAATGGCCTGGGCACCGATTGAAGCGCCCAATTACATGTATATCAACTGTTTGTGGGTTTCAGGCAGGTATAAAGGCAAAGGATACGCCAAGCAGTTGCTGGATCATTGCAGAGCGGATGCCGTCAGCCGAGGGATGGACGGCATCGTGCATGTCGCGGGGCGGAAAAATTACCCGTATTTAAGCGAGAAGCGTTTCTTTACACATATGGGATTCGCGGTCGTCGACGAAGCGGAGCCGTATTTTCAATTGTTGGCTTGGAAGTGGAACGAGCAGGCTGCCGCTCCAGCTTTTGCGAAGCGGGAACCGCTTTTTTTACAGCAGAAAGGCGTGGTCATTTTCTACACGGCGCAATGTCCGTTTGCTGTGGGCGTATTGGATGAGCTTGCGAAAGTGGCGAGCCGAAAAAATGTTCCTTTCCGTGCTGAGCGGATTACCACCAGGGCAGAGGCGCAACAAGCCCCTACGATATGGACGACCTTCGGCTTGTTCTACAACGGAGAGTTTGTTACGCACGAGATATGGAGCGGAAATAAATTTGAGAAATGGCTGGATGAGCTTCACGCCAGCCGCAATTGAGTTTGGCAGAGAAAAAGGGAAAGGCAGGAGGACGGCTTCTGCTTTTCCCTTTTTCTTATAGCTGCAAGGGCAAGAGTGGATACGGGCGACCTGCGCAGGAGCCAGCAGCAACATTTTCAAGTCGCTTCCTCACAAATTCCGCTCCAACAATCTCCCCATTTGTTCAGCCAAAACCTTTTGCGAGACAGGCCGATTATTTGCAAACCACCATTCCACCAGCCCGACCAGGGCGGAAGCTACAAACTGAATGATCACTCCTTGATCAAACCCCTGATTTTTCCCCTCGGTTACATTCACTTCTTTTTTTACTTCATCAATGAGATAGTCCAGAAATCGCGTGCGGAAATAAGGTGCTCCTTTACTGGTGAGCATCAGCGAAAAGAAAGCGTAGTGTTCTTCAAAGTATCTGCTCCAGATTTCGGTGGCTTCGATAAACTCCAGTTCGGAAGAAGATTCGCACAGTGTCCGGAGCTGTTCGATGTGGGCCTCGATCAGCTTGTCCAGCAAGTCGTACTTGTCCATGTAGTGCAGGTAGATCGTGCCCCGGCTTACGTTGGCTTTGTCGGAAATGTCCTGAATGGTAATGGCATCGAAACTTTTTTCCGCCATCAGCTCAATGACCGCTTTTTTTACGGCTTCTTGTGTTTTGAGGATGCGTCTATCCACCTTCGCCATGAGTTGTCACCCATCTTTCTATCGATCATGTACAAATGATATCGATTTGTTCAGTACTAAACAAACGGCAGGAATCTAACAATTGTAGATTTGCTAGACATATTTATAATAATAGACATATGTTTAATAATATATCAACGTTTATTATCTTTTGCCGCACGAAAGTTACTGACGGAAGGAAGGGCGCTGGAAGAGCTTGACTGTATTCAAATAAAAACCTTCTATAATAGACGAACGATAAGGAGACTTCGACATGAAAACATCGATCACTTTTAAAAATGGTCTTTTGCATATGGCAGGCGATCTGTACTTGCCAACCGATTTTGACGAAGCGAAAAAGTATGCTGCGGTCGTGACTGTGCATCCAGGCGGAGGCGTCAAGGAACAAACGGCTGGCCTGTATGCACAAAAGCTTGCCGAGCAAGGATATGTTGCACTGGCATTTGATGCGTCTTATCAAGGGGAAAGCGGTGGCGAGCCGCGCCTGTTGGAAGATCCTTTTGCCAGAGTGGAGGATGTTCGCAGCGCGGTAGATTATTTGACCACGCTTCCGTTTGTCGATGCGGAAAAAATCGGGGCGCTTGGCATCTGCGCAGGCGGCGGTTATGCCGTAGCGGCGGCGCAAACAGAACGCCGGATCAAAGCGGTGACGACGGTCAGTGCGGTCGATATCGGTGCGATGTTCCGCGGGGAAGACAGTGCCGCGGCATTGCAAACACTCGAAGCAGTAGGGAAACAGCGCACGGCAGAAGCAACAGGCACCGAAGCGATGTTTTTGCACTGGGCGCCGAACTCGCTTGAAGAAAGAGCGCAAGCAACTTCCGTGCTCATGCAGGAAGCTTACGACTACTACCGGACTCCTCGTGCGCAACACCCAAATTCTACAAACCGCTTCCTGTTCAGCAGTCTCGACAAGCTCATGGCGTTCTCGGCAACGACCAATATCGGCACCTTTTTGACGCAGCCGCTCCTGTTGATTGCAGGAAGCGAAGCAGATACGCGCAGCTACAGCGAGCAATTTTTCGCTTTGTCGAATGGGCCGAAAGAACTCTTTTGGGTAGACGGCGCAACACATATCGCGATGTACGACATTCCTGAGTATGTCGCGCAAGCGGTAACGAAATTGACGGCGTTCTTTGGTGAAAATCTGTAAGGCTATAAGTATGCATGCAGAAAAAGGCTAAGCCCCCGCTTCCAACGGTGCTTGGCCTGTTCTTTGTGTTGGGCGATGCAAGCAGCCAATCAGCTGCTGCTACAATCAATTGGACAGCGCTGGCTAAGGTCTAGTAGACTAAGAAGCAAAACAGACAGAAACACGAGTGGACTTGAGGGGAGGGGCCTTGGTGGATATAGACGAGCATTTGCGGCTTTGGGATCACGCTACTGTCAAAATACTGGATGTCCGGCAGGTGATGCTGGACCCGCACGAGAAGCGATCTGCCTACAGGCTGCCCGCCAGCTTTTTTCTCCTGGTCACTCGTGGACGCGCCTATGCAGCCGTGGACGGGGTTTTGCAAATGTTTGCACCGTTCAAGGTTGTGCACGGTGGCAAAGGGACACAACTGGAGATCGTCCAGACGCTTGAGGCACTGGAATACTATCTGATTTGCTACAAGGCGACAATGCCGCTCTCCTGCAAAAGCGAGCTGCTTCAGGCATTGGAACAACATCGGCCTTTTCATGCCCCATTTGCCATGGAGCCGCGTTCCCCTCTCGCGTTGCTTGATATCGTTCAAAATATGCAGGGACTTGTCGGGCAAGAGGGCCAATGGGAAAAATTGCGGATCAAGTCGTTGTTCTATCAATTTCTGTTGGAAGTATACGGACAACTGCGGGACGATCACAACCGAGTCACGACAACCGATCCCGTCACACAAGCCATGACGTATATGAAAACGCATTTTGCCCAACCGATCACAGTCGAGTTTCTGGCAGACATGTTCGGTTTGAGTCCTGGATACATGGCAAGACGCTTCAAAAGTCGCACAGGAACAAGCGTCATCGAATACGTGATTCAGATTCGCATTCAGCAAGCGAAAACATGGCTTTCGCAAACAGACGCTTCCTTGCAAGAAATTTCCTCGCGGATCGGGTACGAGGATGTGTATTATTTCAGCCGGTTGTTCAAAAAACGCACAGGACTGTCGCCAATCGAATTTAAAATGTCCCAACGTCAGCATAATCCATCTGCAAGGTCAGAATCGTCTATTGTCCCACTTTCGGCTCACTGGTATATTGATGATGTTAATAACGAGAATCATTATCATTATCTTGTGAAAAGAAAGGACCCTTCTTCCATGTACAAAATGACGAGATCTTCCTTGCCTTTAACCGGACTGTTGAGCCTGCTGCTGTTCCTGTCCGCGTGCTCGGGCGGGGCAAGCCTGAATGCCCAGCCTGTCAGCAGTCAAAACGCGAGCAGTGCAGAGGCGCAGACAAAATCGGCAGAGCAGGCGGTGGCGCAAACGAAAACGGTCAGCACGATTTTCGGAGACGTAGTGATTCCCGCCAAGGCGAACCGAATTGTCACGAACAATTTGTTGTCGTCGATTTTAGCTGTGGGAGTAACACCAGTCGGCGCACTAAAGCCTTACATTGACAACCCGTTCATCTCCCAGGATGTGGCTGGTGTCGAAAGCATCGGTGAGGAATGGACGGTATCGCTGGAAAAAGTCGTTGCTTTGTCTCCCGACCTGATTATTATTGATACGAACGACAAGAGCGAATACGAGAAGTACGCGAAAATTGCCCCTACCGTTGCCGTTCCGTTCGGGACGTTCAAAAACGATCATGAGGAAGTCCGCTATTACGGCAAGCTGTTGGGGCGTGAAGCCGAGGCGGAAGCGTGGCTGGCCGAATACGACCGCCGGGCAGAAGCAGCGAAAAAGAAAGTCGAGGGGCTGTTCCCCGCCGGAGAGACTTTTGCGCTCATGCGCTGGGAATCCGACTTCCGCATTCTCGGCAACAGATGGGGCAGGGGTGGACAGGCGATCTACGATATTTTGCAGTTGAACCCGCCACCGATCGTGAAGCAGGAGCTGTGGGGCGACACCCAGCAACTGTCCATCTCCGAGGAAGTGCTGGACAAATACGCTGGCGACCACATTTTTATCGTCAGTGGCAAAGACAACCGCCAGTTTGAATCGAACCCGATGTGGAAGCAGTTGAAAGCGGTCAAAGAAGGCAAGGTCTACTGGTTCGAATCGGAGCGCTACTCCTATTGGGACCCGATCACGACGATTGCCCAAGCCGAAGAAATCGCGGATATGCTGGTGGCGAAGTATCGGAAGTGATGGGGTGTTTGCCGGGAGGAAAGAAAAGCTGTGTGCGAAAGCCCAAGCAGGGGATCGTGCTTGGGCTTTTAACGATTTAACACCATTTTTTCGGCTTTTTTATCTTTCTTCATTTCGGTAGCATCGTTTGTATATTCTGACCACGACTCTAAAATAACGCGCGGTTCAGCTTCAATTATATCTTTTACCTTTTCGATCTCTCCTGCTTTGAATAATTGAATCATTTTAATGAGATCATGGCGATCAATTAATTTAACATAGTTAACTCCTGCAAGCGTTTCACTTGGACCTGTGAAGCTTGAAGAAGTAATTACAATCGATTTTTTTGCTTTGTAGTACCGCATAGAAGTGTAAATTTGCTGTACAGCGTCGAGCCCTACGTGGTTATCGATGCTGTACCTTTTGGCTTGAATGACATTTCGAATGCCTGAGCGATCAGTGAAAACTAGATCGGCGCCAAAGTCGCCTTTTCCAATCGTCTTATAAACGCCTTTGTAGTTCAAAGCTAGGAACAATCGATATAAATACATCTCAAATTCCGAACCATCTTCCATTTGATCAATGTGATTGATATCGATAAGTAAAGGATCGATTTCCTTTTTAAAAGGCTGCGTGATTGGGCTTTGTGTCCGTTTCCTGCTTATGAAAAACACGATTAAAATTAGAGCAATAACAATAATACTGATTAAAATGTAAATCATAGTTGTCTCCTCTATAAGATATGGTCTAATTTACCTTATTTCGCCAAAAATCTTCCATACCCTCTGTAAAATGACAAAAAAGAAACCTGAGTAGTCTAGGCTTCTAATTTGCCCTACCTATTGCAGTGCGTTCTCAAGCTACTCCACACTCTTCAACGACCCGATCATATCAATCCTGCCAACCTTCCGTTTCAGCAGCAAGTTAGACAAAAGCGTAAGCAAAAACGCAAGCGCAACAGAAGCGACTAGCACAAATACATTCAATTGATCAGGAATCTGTTGATGGCTGCTGGACAGTGCTTTCACGATCATCCGATAAACATAGCCGCTGAGCGGCAGAGCGACAATGACCGCAAAGGCGGTCAGGATCATGTTTTCCCAAAAGATCAGCCGGTTGATTTTATGTTTCGGATAGCCCAATACTTTCAAGGTCGCAAGCTCGCGGTTCCGTTCGTAAATGTTGATGGAGGATATGGTGTAGATCGCGCCAAAAGACAGGATGATCGCGCAAACGATAAACAGGATAAAGACAAAACTGTTTTGCTGCAAAATATATTGTGCCGATTTCTTCAGATCGTTTTTATCCGCAATCGCATCTACCCGATGATCCTGCTCAAAAAAGGTGCGAACCGTTGCCAGGTTTGTCGGGCTGGCTCCTTCCACCAAAAGCGTGTTCGGGCTGTAGTCTATGCCAAAGCTCTGCAAATAGGCTGGCGTGCTATAAAACGCCGGATTCGAATACTGTGTTGATACATGTAAAACCTTCATATCTACCCACATTTTTTTCAACTCGGGTGCGGTGAATTGCACTTGGATGGTATCGCCTTCGGAAATACGGTATTTGTCCGCGTACGATTTGGGTACGAGAACGCCGTGATCTTCCAGAGAAATTTTATTCCCGTTTTCGTCGAAGAAATGAAGCAGGCTGTTGCTCTTTTCCGTAACAACGAAAGTGGCATTTTCTGTTTCAGTGCCTTTTCTAAACGCAACAGGAAAAGTTGCCAAAAAATAGCCGCTTTTGCTGCCAGGAGGCAACTTTAGCTGTTCTAGAGACGTGCCTTTTGCAAAATCGACGCGCAAATCGTACGTGTAAACCTCTTCGATTTGGCTTGCTACTTGCAGCAAAGCTGTCTGCGTGCCGAAAGCAGCGATCAGTAACACCGTGCTGATCACAACGCCAATCGAGCTTGCCAAAGCCTTTTGCTTGTTTAAAAATATATTACGCAAAATGAGCTTGTAGCTGTAGGACAGCCGATTCCAAACACCCGGGAACCTTTCTATCCACAGTTGTTGCATCGTTTTGGGCGGTTTGGGACGCATGGCTTCGGCTACGCGTTCTTTTAAAATGCTTCTGCCACTCAAATAACAGGACAACATGCCAAAAACACTGGAAAAGAGGAGGGGCGGGAGGACAGAAAAAACAGACATGGAGTAGGTGATACCAGGCAGAGAGTAGGCTCGCGCGCTCGAAGCAGTTACTAAGGGAACGAAAACAATAGCGGCAACGACGCAACCGATGATGGAACCTGCGATAGCGACCAGGACGGGATACCCCATGTAATGAAGCATGATCGTTCTTGTCGGGACACCCAAGGCTTTCATAATGCCAACTTGATTTCTTTGCGAATCAATCAGTCTCGACATGGTCAGAAAAAGAATAATAGCTTCAATCAAAAACAGTACAAAAGGGATAACTTTGCTCATTAATTTGTTGTTGTGAATCGTCTGATTAATTTTTGAGTAGCTGAAAGTCCGCTCTTTACTGATTTGATCCACATAAGCAAGGTGGCTGGACTGCGCTTCGATAGATTTGCCCAAGCTGTCGATATCGTAGCCATCCTGCGCATCGATCATCACCTCATTGTAAGAAAAGCCGCCTGCGATTTCGGGTATCGTCGCTTCGGCAATATAGCCGATTCCGTACGCTTGATGATCTTGAATGTCGTTCTTTTTCGCATGCTCGACGTTCTCGCCCAAGCCGCTGATGGTAAAGCTCACACTTTTTTCGTTCGCACGCAAATGGATTTGCTCACCGATCTGCAGCTGATTTTCTTTGGCGTAATGGGAGTCTAGCATGATTTCATTCTTTTTGTCCGGGATACGCCCTGCAATCAAAGTGGGCGTGTTTATTTCATTTCGCACAGGGATGGAGTGAATTTTTAGCGAGGTGTTATGACCTGCAATCACTTGTGTGGCGTCAAAGGTGTAGCGTCCTTCGATTTTCTTGATTCCGGCAATGCTGCTTAAATCGGCCAACTCGTCTTTGGAGATTTGTTTGTACGACACATATAAATCGCTTACATGATGTTCTTTGAAATAGCTGTTCACAAAAGCGCTCAGATTATCGCTGTACGTGGTCAGCCCCGCATAGAAAAAAGCTCCAACCGCTACTACCAAGACCAAGGCGATAAATTGACCGATGGATTGCCTGATATCCCTTGTTAGCTTCCAAAATAATTTCATCATCACCACTCGATCCCTTCAACGCTTTGTTTGCGATGATTAACGGTCACGCTCTCGATCATTCCGCTTTTTACCTTGATGATTTTATCGGCCATCGGCGCGATTGCAGAATTATGCGTGACCAGCACGACGCACTTTTTGGTTTCCTGGTTCAAATTTTGCAGGAGTTTCAGGACGGATTTGCCCGTCTCATAGTCCAAAGCCCCAGTCGGTTCATCGCAGAGCAGCAGCAGCGGGTTTTTCGCAACAGCCCTGGCAATGGCAACTCTTTGCTGTTCGCCGCCAGAGAGCTGGGAAGGGAAGTTTTTGAGCCGATGGCCTAATCCGACCAGTTGCAAAATGTCTTTGGCCTTCAGATGGTTTTTGCATACTTCCGTGGCAAATTCAACGTTTTCCAACGCAGTTAAGTTGGGGATCAGGTTGTAAAATTGAAACACAAAGCCAACTTTTTCAGCCCGGTACTGCGTTAGTTTTGTCTCGTCGAATCTCGTAATTTCTTGGTTGCCGACAAACACCTGGCCAGAAGTAGCGGTATCCATGCCGCCAAGTATGTTCAAAATCGTGCTTTTTCCCGCGCCACTTGCCCCTAGAACCACGACAAATTCGCCTTCCGCGATGGAAAAATCAACCCCGTTTAGCGCCTTGATCGGGACTTCGCCGATTTTGTATTCTTTTGTGACGGCTTTGAATTGGATTAGCTGTTTCATTGAGTGCCCTCCATGAATAATGCATATGAATCCATAATATACCAATTTGTTGGAGGGACATCCTGCACCCGATGTAATTTTGTATCAGTCTTAGGGAGGAGTATCGTTTCACGATTATGCTTTTTCTTCCTAAAAAAGGAGCCATTCATGATACACTGTGAGGAATGGGGCGAAACAGGGGTTAGCCAGAAGACTGTGGGGGAAATATTCAAACATTTGCGGCAAGCATTCGGAGCATAATCGCCGATCACTGAGAGGAGAATTGTATGAAAACATACGCAGCATCAGTTGAAGCTATACTTATCGCTGACAATCCCGAGACTTTCGTCACACGCCGTATCCCCGAGACAAAGCTGGAGTTCGGAGGCATACCGGGTGACCGACATTTTGGCGTGACTTTCGGAGCAGACTCCCGTCAGACGATGTATCCGCGTGGAACCGAAATCTTGAACCGTCGCCAAATCACGGTGGTGTCCCAAGAGGATTGCGCCATCATCGCCGAAAACTTGAAAGTTCCGTTTGTTTTGCCCGAGTGGCTGGGGGCTAATCTTTTGATAAGCGGATTTCCTGATTTGACAAGCCTGACGATGGGCTCGCGAATCCTGCTGCCGAGTGGAGCGGGTCTTATTTGTATGGGAGAAAATCTTCCCTGTGTCCATCCCGGAGAAGAAATTCAAAAAAATTACGATGCAGAGGCACACCCAAAATTGGCCGGACGCTTTGTAAAAGCGGCATTCAAGCGCAGAGGGATTGTTTGTGCCGTCGAATGTCCCGGCACGATCAAGCTGGGGGACCAGGCTCAGATTCTCGTGAATAACCTTGCCAATCCGATGCAATAAATCATGTTGCTGCGCTGGCGAATGTTCATGAAGTAACGAAAAAGGTGGTTAAACCCGAGAAGCTTCAAGAGGTTTAGCCACCTTTCTGGTTTGTATTTTTCACCGCAAACTGACAGACTCTGCAGGTGTTGAGGGCGTATGCGCGACTTGACGTGACGGATGGCGCGGTAAGGTCAAAACAGCATTAACCCGAGCAGATGCAAGACTCCCAATACGCCCATTGGATAAATGAGCAATCTTGAATACGTGTTCGTAAAGTTATTGTTCGGATGCTTCTCAAAGAAATAGTGGATGATCGAGTGAAAAATGAGAAACACATCTATGATGATGAAGGAAACGATTTGTTGACTGATAAACGAATACAATAAGATGGCATACAGGGGAAGATGGAGGATGGTAAATACTTTGAAGGCGCGGCCATCGTCCATATCTTTCAGGATGGCGAACATTTTCCATTCTTTGGCCCTGATTGCGTCCATCTCGTGCAAGAGCAGGAGAGAGAAATTGATGGAGAAGATTACGAGCAAGACCGATGACAAAATGGCCACCCTCTTTCATTGCTGATTACCTACATTAAATCATGTTGAAATCTGCCAAACAAATGAAAGAATGGTGAATGTTGTGTTGGAGGAAACTCGGGGTCAGCGCCAATCTGCTTCTCGCAATGGTCTGATCCACCAGCAAAAAGAAAAAGGCTAAACTCCCATTGCCGATTGAATCAAGGGAGTTAGCCTTTTAGCTTATTTCAAAGTCTACAACGTCACCGACTCCACATGACTAAAGTGTGCAATTAGAACACCGAGATGCACTACCAACTATATAATCACTATCAAGTGGTGGAAATTAAATATTTTTTTCTTGATCTTTTTTCGCCATAAACATTCCCATTATTATCATAAAGACTACCTGAAATCCTTCAACTATTGCATTTGCAATTACCGCTCCATGCCACCATGGAGTTGTAAAAAAGGCACCAAATACTCCAAAAATAATATATGTAATCAAGCCATTCGTTAGTTGGCCCGACGACACTCCTAACAAAAGTATAATCAACAATAATATTGCAGTTACATAGAGAGCCCACTCTGTCTTACCTAACCATCCGTATAATCCAAAGCCAAAACATGCAGCTTGCAATAGAATTCCCATTCCCATATTCCCCACCCAATTAAGCATTGTATCCATTTATGTTTTTTCGAGCTTGTTTAACACCAAGCAACAAGCCGACAAATGGGATTAAATATAGCAAGGAAAAGGGAGCAAGTACACAATATAATATAGTTAGCCACCAGGATTGCTTCAGGAAGCGAGACAGTCGAAATACAAAATAGATAAATAATATCTTTCCAGCCAGTGTAGCGATAATTGCAAAACTTTGAATAGTTAAGATCATTTCCTCAGTAGCAGTCATTTGCATAATTCTGAAGGATACCCCAATAACTAACAATAAAAAGAAGCCAAATAAGAAAATATTCCTTTCGTTTGTAATTTTATCATTTGTCATGTAACTGCCTCCATTCTATAAGTTCTCCCAAAATATAGTTCTACTTCGATTTGTTGATTCCTTCCATTCCATAAACGATTACTATAGCGCACCTTTCCCACTATTTTGGATAGAATGCGTATTGGTGTGGATGCTAATACATGGGAAATGCCCAGAAACCGCACCACGCACCGATTTCTAGGCATTATTGAGAAAGCGAAGCTAGGACAAATTCAAGAAACTAAGATCAAGTGGGGGTAGTTCTTTGTCTGAAAAGAATGGAGCTATCCCTACTTTTTTCAAATCGTCCATCCTTCTCGTCAATGTAGAAGGCGTATAGCTCTTTCTGACAAATTCCTGTCCGTATAGATCATTAAGAAGAATAAACCCCATCAATTGCTCAGCTTTTACTATTCCATAGGCATCAATGAGTTGGTCTGCCTGTTCGAGTTTATTGGAGGTTTGGAATACTTTGTCCACGCCTATCTTCTGTAAATAGGTTGCTAGTATTTGCTTGGCAACCTTCTCACACAGTAGCTCCCCCGCCCATCTGTTCGCGCTGAATTTCTTTAGTAGTCTGCTGTTCCTGATGTTACACTCAAACCGTAACATCCCGTTAGCCGCTTCAACGATCTCTTTAGAGGCATTCCTTGCCAATACCTCCCTTTCCTTATCGTAAAAACTCATTCTAATACTTTTGTTCATCCATTCCACGGTTTCTCTATCCCCGTAAACTCTAGTCGTATATTTTGGAACGTGTATTTGTCCGAATACATCAATGTACTCTCTGACTGCCCCGCCAACTTGAAAATTCCAGCATACGTCCATTCGTGTCACTGTCCAATACGCCGAGTCATGGCGGGGAAGAAGGTAGAAGGCTTCCCAAAGGTGATTGTTCAGCTTACGGAAGAAAATCGGTATGTCACTATCCTTAATCATTCGTACATTGTTCCCATACAAATACTTCGGAATGGAGACCTCAACAAGTAGGCGACGAGTATTAACATTAAATTTAATGTACAGCAGAGAGCCTTTCTTTTTATACTCACGAACTTCACCTAGCATCCCTGTGTCATCAGGATGCTCATAAGTATAGGTGTGAGTCCATGGCAGGGAATCTATCTTGTTGTAATCAATCAGATAGTCTCCATACATTCTTACAGTATCAATCATGGCTTATTTGTCGATTTATTCAAATTTGGTGTAGTTGTTGATGGTGTTACAGCATCCTCATTCTCCCCGCCACAAGAATCGTTTTTCCTTTTCTCCATATTCCAACAGGTTAAGATGGCTGATTCCATCAAATCCTGTATGCTTCCTGTACCACTAAACACTCTCGTTACTTTACTCATCCCTTTTCCTCCTCCATTCCGCATCAAAGTTGGTCAATTTTTCCCTGTCCGTATCACAACGCCCCCGCACCTAATTGCTGGGCAATACAAAGTCCAAGGTATCGGGGGGAGGTACATGTAAGGAAAAACAAAAATTATTCTCGCTTTCTCTATACGACTTCCAGATTGAGGTGTTAAGTGCTACAATCCCTTAACAGTTGGTAGTGCGTCTCGTATAGATCGAAGCAGGAGGGATTTATATGAGATGCGCGGTTTATGCCCGAGTAAGTACGGGTTTGGATAGTCAAAAAGACAGCTTGGAAAATCAGGTATCGTTCTTTGAAAACTTCATAAAGGAAAAAGGTTGGGAACTCGTTCGGATTTATGCCGATGAGGGCAAAAGCGGAACAAGCATCGTGAAGCGGAAGGAACTGCAAAGGCTCATGAGGGATGCAGAGCAGGGAGGATTTGATGTTGTTCTCATTAAATCAATCTCTCGTTGGGCTAGAGATACTGTTGACTCTCTAACCCTTGTCAGGAAACTTAAAAGTTTTGGGGTAACTGTAATATCAGCAAAAGACGGTTACAATTCATCCGAAGATGACGGGGAGTTGAGACTAACCATCTTCTCTATGCTGGCGCAAAGCCAGAGTGAAGATATTTCAACAAATGTTAGCTTTGGTATTGTCGAGAAGTCGCGGAAAGGTGTATTTCACGGTACCCCGCCTTATGGTTACGACAAGATTAGGGGACAACTTGTTCCTAATCCATTACACGCTCCGACAGTGAAGCTAATATTTCGCCTGTATCTCGAAGAAGGATGGGGAATGCAGAAGATCGCAAACTATCTAAATGCCCACAACATTCCAACCCCCCGCTCCGTATTGGGTGCAAAGAATGCGGGAGACAAATGGCATGATACAGCAGTGAAGATCATTCTGAAGAACCCGAATTACACGGGAGACCTTGTTCAAGGGGTGTCAAAGGTGGACATTAAAGACAAGGTATGCAATCAACAGAGAGGCTACAAGAAGCGGATAGTGCTTGAGGAGGATAAATGGATAATTGTTCCTAATGCCCATGAAGCCCTTGTGACCAAGGAAGAGTTTCAAGCCGTCCAAGAGAAGATTAACAAAAAAGCGGAGAAAGTCTTTAGAGGTCGCGGCACCAAATCCCTCTTTGCCCGCCTTGCTTTTTGCCCAGATTGTGGTGCGGGGTTAAACTACATGCATGACAGAAAAGGCTATATCTGTGCAACGTACAAGAAGAACGGAAGCAAGAAGTGCTCGAAGCATTACATCAAGCATGAACTTCTAAAGGAGCGAGTACTCATGGATATTCGCGAACTGGCGTCCAACTCCCTTAATATGAAGTCACTTGTACAGCTTGCATTAAAAAGGGCAGGGAATAAAATGGCTAGTGCGACTGATGAGTTACAACGAATTTTACGCGAGCTTGAATCGCTAAGGCGGGAGAAGAACGAGCTATTGCGACTCCTCACCCGCCAAGTCATCGACCAAGCAACATATGAAGATCAATTCCAGTTCATTGATAAAGACTACAAGGTACTACTTCAAAGAAAAATGGAACTGGAAGACCTGCTCTCCAAGGAAAAAGACACCGAGACGAGTCACAGTGCCTTTCAGAGGGAAATTCAACTATTTACTCAATTGGAGATTCCTGATGAAGAAACACTCCGACAGTTGCTCCACAAGCTCATAGACAAGGTATATGTCTATGAGGATGGGCGCATTGAAATTCATTACAACTTCAGGAATCCGATGTTAAAGGGGGCTTAACTTGAAGCTCCCTTTAACGTCATCAATATTACGCACTCCACATGCGCCGTTTCGGGATGGTTGTAACTCTAGGTGAACATGTTTTATTAAAGTGTTCTATATTGCAGCTAATTGCATCAGCAATTTATCCAAGCTTATCAATGATCACATTAAATAATGCAATTGTGTGGTCAAAAATGTGGTCAATGTCGTCCTGTTGACACATCTAATGTAAGAGTGGTTTTGAGATGATAGTGAATCGGAGCAGGCAATTATAGGGATGCCTTGCGTATTGAAATGGAGTAACGCACTAGATGGCGCGAGGGCTTTGCCCCGCGCCTCTTTCCGTATCGTCTCCTGTAGTATGTTGTAATTGTATGATATTACATACTACACATATACAACTACGTTTGTAATTTCTAACCAGATTGGTGTTTCTTATTGATAAGCTAAACGTCAATAGTCACCGCTTTTACTTTACCTACAATTTGTAATGAGTCTTTATTGGATATGATTATCGGAGGATACTCCAGATTTTCACTCAATAACAGTATCTGGTCATCGACTATAACTAATCTACGTACAACATGAATGTCATCATCCAACTTAACAGCCACAAAGTCACCGCTTTTAACTTTATCAGGATTATCCAAATGTATTTTTGAGCCCATAGGTATACGAGGCTCCATTGAATTATCTAACATCTTAGTATCTAGCAAATGACTTAATAGATACTTTACATCTGTATTGTTCTGGTCCTTAGCAATAAAAAAATCATTATGCCCAACTTGGGGAACCTCTTGTTCTAAGAACTGTTTAATAAAAAATACATCGGGTAATTTATTTAACTGTTCATCTATTAAAGAGAGCATGTTTTCAGGAAGCTGAGTAGATAGAATTGCTTTGCTAACTTGTTTGAAACTCGCTAATGATTTGGTGATATATGATTTTATTAATAAGGGAGCTTCCTCCATGTAAGCTTCGTAAAGTAAAAGGTCTACATCAGCATTACAAGCTTTCGCAATAGCGGTATTAATTTCTTCAGAAGCTGGAGGTAGTTTTCTTGTCTGTAATTTACTGATATATGAAGGATCAATTTTAACCCCTTCTTTTCTACATTCCTCTGATAGCTCCTTAAGGGTTTTACCACTCTCTTTTATGATGTTTGAAAGACTTTCATAATATCCCATAAAACCACTCCAAACAATGATTCGTTTATAAAAAGGACAATGAAATTGTTTCTTTACACAATTTCATATTGCACATTTTGACAATAAGATATACTATGTGCTTGTAGGAAAAATATTCATTAAGCTATTGGTTCGATTATACAACGGAATGTAAGTGAGGTGAATTTTTGATTTTGAATAATAACCATTCACTCGACTCTTGTTTTACCGAAGTTGAAAAGTACTTACAAATGCTTGCAAAATCTAGGGCAATTCAAATTGGCCTTGAGAAAAAGATTTTAGAAAAAATTGCGATAGCCCGGCAAGCGACGAAGTAGCGCAGCCGATACCAGTATGGAGCGAAGCGGAGTACTGGCTTGGCCTTGATATGGAGAAGCGAGATGTGCCAGGCTGGTTTAGCGGACAAGCCCGCACTTGGCTTGACCGCTAAGCCTTGTCCTGCACACTCGCAGAGGCTCCATGTCAGGGCTGAGGCGTTAGCCTATCGCTTAGCCTAGCAACCCATATAACATGCTAGGCTCTAATTACAACCCAAAGGTGGTAGATGCCTTGATAGTAAAGGGTTTTGACACTATCGAATTTGGTTTAAAAATTGAAAACTACGAATCTAGTCTCAGACCTCATCTGGATGTGTTCAAGAAGCTAAAGGAGGAGGCACAAGAATCAGGGATAGAACAGACATTTTTCATAAACAACGTTGCATTGACCGTTCACAGGACTGGAAAGCGTCTATATCCCTATAGATTGTCTTGTGATGACTTTATCATTTTTTTCGCCGATAAGGAATTGAAAACGAATCCTCCTGTATTTGTTCATTTTTTATCTGGTTACATATGGTCATTTGGTTTGGCTGGTGCTTATAAAAACTTTGCAGGATGGTTTGAATCATTAACAGATTCCTACTATCGAAATCAAATCTCTCGTGTGGATATATGCGCCGATAGTGATTCAGTAACGTTTAAACAAATTGATACAAAAGGGGTGATAACTAGAGCGAGAAAAAAGGAAGATTGTTTTGTAAGTGGGGAATACACGAACGGACGAAAGTTCAGTGGTTTCCGAGTTGGTATAGGCGGCCCATTATTAGCGCGAATCTACAACAAAACGATGGAGATACAAAAGTCTGGAAAGGATTGGTTCAAACAGATCTGGCGAGAGCACGGATGGAATGATGATAAAGATGTTTGGAGAGTAGAATTTCAACTGCGAAGGGAGGTGTTAAAGGAATTCGCGATTCACACTATTGATGATTTGCTGGAGAAGGAGAGTGGTTTATGGGCATACCTGACTCGTGAATGGCTGACTATCAGGCAACCGACACAAGACAATGTTTCCCGTTGGAAATTAAAACGGAAGTGGGCTGTTATTCAAAAAGCAGGCATGGAATACATGGCATCACCATTAACTAGAGAGCTTGTTAAACAAGGCAGTATGAAACAGTTATTGGATCAGGGAGCAGGTATACTACTTTCAATTGCTGCTGTAGGGAACCATGATTCAATTGAGGATACAGCAAGGTTATTTCAATCCTGGGCTGAGATCGGTTTAAACAAAAAAAATACGTCTTTCCAAGAAGAGAAAGAACGTAGAAGAAAAAAATACTTATTCAATGACTAGCTTATATGGATTTGGAGGAAAAATCAATGAGCAATAAAGCGACGACTCTTGAAGCATATCCTTTGGTATTAACTGCAACTCATATCGCTGAAATCATCGGTGTTTCCAAAAGAGTGGCTTATGAAATCATGGAGAAATCGGGTTTTCCATTAATTCGTATAGGTCGATGCAAGCGAGTTACAAGAGAAGCTTTGTTCAAATGGTTAAATGAGCAATACACCTAGAAGGAGTAAGTCATGAAAGGTTACTTTCGCAAGCGTGGCAGTTATTGGTCATTCACAGTGGATATTGGGAGAAAGCCGGACGGCACAAGAAACCAGAAGACAAAAGGCGGTTTCAAAACCAAGAGAGAGGCTGAACAAGCGTGTGCTGAATTGATCACGCAACTAACTAAGGGAGATTATCTGGAGCCAAGTAAAAAGACGGTACAGGAAGCTATGGAAACATGGCTTCAGACTATATTACAGTCAACCTTGCGTATCTCAACCTATGAGAATTACTCTAAGGCAATATTGAAACGAATAATCCCTGCATTGGGTAGTTTGAAACTAAAAGACGTTCAAGTAGATCATATTCAATCTTACTATTTGACGTTGGTGAAAGAAGGACTGTCACCAGAATATATTCGGTATCTGCATTCCATATTAAAGAGTTTTTTCACTTATCAAGTCAGACTACAGAATATTACGAAAAATGCAGTCGCACTTGCTGTTCCACCGAGGATCGGACGTAAAGAACAAAGGACGTGGTCAATTAACGAAGCCGTCCGTTTTTTAGAAGTGGCTAAAGAGGATAACCAGACCTACTACATTGTGTATCTATTAGCTTTGTATACGGGGCTTAGAAGGGGAGAGATATTATCACTACGTTGGAAGGATTGCGATCTGAATCAGGGAAAAATTAGTGTCTGTCACACGCTGTATTACTCTAACCAGCAATTTCATTTCTTAGAGCCTAAAACAAGTCGTTCAAACCGTTTGGTGTCCATACCAGATTCAGTGGTCGAGATATTAAAGTTCTATCGTTTTGAACAGGAGAACCACAAAATAGAAATGGGAACTGCATACGAAGATTACGACTTAATTGCAGCTAATGAATTAGGTAGACCAATTAATCCGCGAAGTTTGACAGGACACTTTCGACGAACCATAGAGAAGGCTAATGTGCCAAAGATTCGCTTTCATGATCAACGCCATACACACGCTACGATACTCCTAAAGATAGGGGAACATGTAAAGATTGTTTCAGAACGTTTAGGGCATTCAAACGCAGCGATGACGATGAATGTGTATAGTCATGTGACAAGTGACATGCAAAAAGAGGCAGCAAGAAAGTTTGAAACAGCATTGAAATCGGAGGGAAAATCAAATGATGACTAGAGAGCAAGCAATTTTTTTAGAAACTATGGATGATGTGGGTTTTGAAGGTTACACGGAGTTTCTTATCTTTGCATATCTCGAACTTATGTCAGGAACGGATTTAAATTCTGTTAGTGATGTTGAAGTACATCGTAGAGCGAAGGCAGTTATTTTGAAATATCAGGACTATTGGTATAAGGATGTTAATTTTTTTGATGAAAGGAGTAAGATTTTGGAACAACTCGATTTAGATGATGCAGAATGGGAGTATAGAGATTACGAATGATGAGGTGATAGTGGACAGTAGGTTAATGCTGCTGTAGGGAGTATTCTAATGCTTTAAGTTCTGATATTCGAGCAGGACAGATTAAGGGTTCCTTGTATTTGCTCTCGGGGAATACAGGGCCAAGCCCCAAAGGCGGCGTTAAACGACGCCTTTGGGTGTGACTGATCCAATTAATTTATTTACGTAGGAGGCTAAAATGAGAAATAGATCGAATTTTGTTTCTATGATAACTGAAATGGGTTTTGACATTAACAAACCGTTTGATATAACAGGATCGGGAAATGAGAATGGTTTGACGCTTTCATTGATTATACAGGGGGAACGAGAGAACTATTGGAGATCGGATCTTAGGTTAGCAGCAATAAAGCATTTGATTCGTTCTATAGATTTAAAACATGATACAGACGGAGATCATGAACTATTTGATAGATACATGTTATCTATACTGGATACCATCGGAAGCGTTATAGCTTTGGGGGCACCATTCGAAGAAAAAAGAAACATCGAGGTTGTCCAAAAATTTATTCAGTACTCGTTGAATTCCAGAATAGTCTTAGAGGCAGAAAAGGAAGGTCTTATTGACCAAGAAGAATTTTAGACAGGGATAGGAAGTGAAATTTTTGAAGTCGGATCGCAAAGCAATATATGAACAGAGAGTACAAGAAACGGTAATAAAGCTTGCTGATTTAATGATTGATAGTTCGGTTAATGGTATCTCGACAATGCGAGCAGCGGAACTGCGTAGCGCTCTTAACGTAACCGTACACGAGTTTAACGAAGCGTCAGGAAGGTTACAAGCAATCGGATTCCATAGCGGTGTAAAGAGATTTAAGGTACAAGAGCTTAAAGAGCGTAATGATCCATGCTTGTACTATTATCAGATAAACGTTGAAAAGCATCCACAAAAGTTAAATCCGGATGCTATCGAAGTAGCATTGAACAAAAGGCGAAGATCGTTAGAACGCAAGAAAAGCCTTTGGTTTGTTTGATCGGTGCGATGTGATGCGAAACGAAGCATCAAGATGAAAGGGGAGTTAGGAAATGCAAGAAAAAGTATATGAAACTGTTCAAGGCTATAGACTAATCGGAATTGAAACAGAACCAAATGCTCAATTCTATAAGGAGCGCTTTGGACTACCCATGTCGTTGGCCAAACAAGCATTTGATGGCATCTGGATTCGCCGTACAAGGATTGGTAAGGTAACATTTCTAGGGCATGATGAAATAGCCCGAATCCGTCCCGTCACAATTTTTGATACGGAGTTTGATCCTCCGCAAGGGATAGGTACCGAAAATTAATAAAGCTGTTTGCAACCATTGAGTAAAAAAAGGGAGCTGCCGAAGCAGCTCCTGAGATAATACAGTTTTATATTGCTGATACAGGAGAGGGAACTGACTCCTCCTTTTCCCCTATCATATCGAATACATCTCCGATTTTAACCAGATAACTCGCAGCTGATGAATCGTCATCTTCCTCTTTTTTGCTTACATTACTGAACCCTTTTGTAGCAATTCCGATAACTTGCCCTCTCGTATTTATGACTGGACCGCCACTATTTCCGTAAATAATTCTTGCACTACAAATAATTCGTTCCTGATAAAGCCCTAGTTCCTGTGTTTTTTTATTGTATATGGTTCGCATAAATTCTGATCGATATTGGACAATAGTTCCTTGATCAACAAATAATGAATCCTCGTGACCATAGCGAGGATATCCTATTACTTTTATACTTTGACCGTCATAATTAATTAAATCATAGTCAAATCCAGTTATGTTAAACCCATCTATCTCTAATATTGCAATATCACGTTCCTTACAGTACATCTTGACCTTTGCTTGAAAGCACTTTTTATTATATCTCGATCTGTGCACTCTAATTTCATATATATCAGGATCATCGATATACTCTTTTACGACATGATGATTGGTTACGAAACCAACATCTTTTAAAAAGAAACCAGTACCTTGTTGCTGGGGATCAAAAACCCCAGAATTATCATAACCCACTTCTATAACAAAAACGTTTTGTGACCAATCTTTTAAAAATGCTTCGCCAACTTTCAAAGTTTCTATGCCTGCCAGACGATTGTATCTGCGGGCCAACTTCTCATAAATCGGATCTTGCTTACCTTTCACATACCCGATATGCGAAATCATTCCTTTTACGACGTTCATGATTTCCGCATTCTTTTTCCCCGGCTTTGAATAGTACTTGCTTTCAAATATTTTTTGTGCCTCCGAAAGTGGGTGTGATTCTAAACATTTTAAGATCGCACGAACTTTTTTAATATAGTTTCTTTCCACGTTTGTGATTTTGTTCACTGTAATGCCGGTAACACTTAAATTTTGGTCACGATTGTTTAAACGAGTCTTGCTTTTCTTAACTGCAAAATCATTGTTATCAAGGATTTTTTGAATTTTTGAACCTAAATATACCACCCTTTCCTCATCCAAGTGTGCAATTGCACTAGGAAAGGTCTGGCGAGTTGTAGAAAATGTAAGGTCATCAGCATAACGGGTATAATGACAATTATGTTTTTTTGCTAATTTCCTCATTTCCATATCCATGTTAAAGCAAATCATATTAGAAATAATTGGGGATGTTGGTGCTCCTTGAGGAAGTACATTATTGTAGCAACAGATATTTGCTATCACAGTAGCGGCATCCCAACTCATACCAAAAAATGATTTAAGTACACCTCGAACACGTCCGAAGTTTATTCTGTGAAAGAAGTCCTCAATATCAAAATTTAACACATGACGCTTTCTTAGATGAACTGTGGCATTTGAAACTATACCACGATCTTTTACAAACCCATGTGATGTGATATTTGGTTTGTAAGTCAAACTGAAGATTTTATTCAACTTTTCTTGAAGTATCTTTAACGAGCCCTGGGGAGCCCATATTTTACGAGAACCACCGGATTTTTTGGGAATATCAAAACATTTATAATAGCCAGAAACCTTTTTCTCGAAAAGGATGTAACGAAGATGTTTGGGGGTTACTTCCAGCAAAGAAGCTACGTCATCAAAGTTTTGCAGGGATTTAAGGGAGGATACTAACTTAGCATCACTTGCTTGCAGTGTTGGCTTGGCTCGGAAATATGACATTTATATACACTCCATATTCTATTAACAGAAAGAAAGGGGAGGGTTAATTCTACCTTATTAATTAGCGCGATACAGATAAAACAATTTACGCGATAAAGTTAACTAGTACAACGGAATGTGCTACTGACATTCCTATAGACCACCGCAATTACAACAGTGGAAATCAATTAATACCCCTACCCCAATCTCTTCGTATTATACGCCATAAATCATTTGGCGGAAAGTTAAGATATATTACAGTTCATATTTGGGTTATGAAATATATTTCTGGTAATATATTTCTAGAAACATAGTGCTTGGCGGACGGAAGTCACTATTCAGTTTACCACTGGATAGTGGCTTTTTGCATTATGGTGTTTGCCAATTCTGTTTGATACGAGAGTTATTGTGGTCAATATGTGGTCATGCTGGTATCCTCGACTTTAAAACGAGCATAGAAAAAAGAAAAACCCTTGATTTGACAAGGGTTATAGTAACTCATTTAAGTTGAAGAAGAGCCACACTCTCCACATGCGCCGTATGCGGAAACATATCCACCGGCTGCACGCTTTTCAACTCATACCGCTGCATCAGCTTCGCAATGTCCTTCGCCAGCGTCGATGGGTTGCAGGACACGTACACGATCTTCTTCGGCTGCACGTCCAGCAAAGAGCGGATCAGCGCGTCATCCAGCCCGGTACGGGGCGGGTCGACTACGACGACGTCTGGGCGGGTGCCTTGCTTGGCCCATTTCGGCATGAGCACTTCGGCGCGGCCTACGTGGAAGCTTGCGTTTGTGGCCTGGTTGCGCACGGCGTTGCGGTTGGCGTCTTCTACGGCTTCCGGGATCAGCTCGATGCCGCGCACCTCGCGCGCGTGCGGGGCGAGCCAGAGGCCGATCGTTCCGGTGCCGCAGTACAGATCGAGCACCAGTTCCTTGCCCGTCAAGGCAGCCGCCTTTTTGACCTGATCGTACAGCTTTTGCGTCTGCTCCGGATTCAGTTGGAAAAAGGCGCGGGCGGACAAATCAAACGACAGTTCCCCGAGCTTTTCCGCGATAGAAGGTCTGCCCCATAGGGAGAGCGTCTGGTCGCCGAAGACAAGCGATGTTTTTTGCGCGTTCACGTTTTGCGCGATGCTGACCAGCTCGGGCAGGCGGGTGCGCAGCTCCAGGAGCAGCTCTTTGACGCGGGGAATTTCTTTTGTGGCCGTTACGAGCGTCAACTGCGTCTCGCCTGTGGCAAAAGCGACCCTCGCCACGATCGTGCGGATGACGCCTGTTCGCTTTCTTTCGTCGTACACAGGGATGCCCAGCTCTTCGATGATTTTTTTAGCGGCTTGCACGATCTTCGTCGTCGCCTCATGTTGCACCTGGCAGCCTTCCAGATCGACGAGCTTGTGGCTGCCTGTCTGGTACAGTCCGGCGATGAGCTTCCCGTTTTGCTTGCCGACCTGGAATTGTGCCTTGTTGCGGTACGACCACGGATTGTCCATCCCGATAGTCGGGGCGACAGGCGGTTCAGGCAGGCGGGCGTACTTGCGCAGCGACTCGATGACGATTTCCTGCTTGCTTGCAAGCTGTGCCGCATAGTCCAGATGCTGCAAGCTGCATCCGCCGCATTCCTTGTACACCGGACAGGGGGGAGTGGCGCGATCTTTTGATTTTTCCACCACGCGAAGCAGCCGAGCTGTCGCGAATTTTTCCCGCGCTTCCGTCACTTCTGCGTGCACGACCTCTCCTGGGAGCGCCCCTTCTACGAATACGATCTTTCTTTTGAAATAACCGATTCCTTCGCCGTTGATCCCCAGGCTTTTTATGGTGAGCGTCATTTGCTGGCCGACGCGTATGCTTGTTTCTTGTTCCTTTTTCGATGTAGTCATTTTGTTCTCCTCAGAGCATTTCAGTATCTCCTCATTATAGTCCATTCCCGGACTTGTTGCATGGGGAGGGCGCAGATCGGATCTGCCGATATGTTCACAAATAATGGCAACTTCCTGTGCAGGCTTGTTTTTGTTATAATGGGGCGGAGAATACTGAGGGAGTTGTGACGCTAGATGCAAGAGCTATTCGACAAAATGAAAGAGTATCTCAACATGGATACCGAGATTTCCTTCGATGAGTTTGACGGGTACTACAAACAAGTAGTCGCGTTTTTGAACGACAACTGGAAAGAGTTGAACGAGGAAGATAGCATGCGCATGCTGTTTATCTTGGACAATCTCAAATCGAACGGTGAAGATCGCTCCAAGCGCAAAGTGAAGGAAGCGAAAAAATACGCAAAAATGGCGCAACGCACAGAAATCTGGGCAAATGCACTGATTGGACGCCTGCGTGAAGCTGGCTTGACTGATGAAGAAATCGGCAAGCGCTACGAAGCGATTTACGAAGCGGTATAAATTTGCGACCCACCAAAAAGAAGGAGAGAGCCACTCGCAAGCGGGCTTTCTCCTTCTTTTTGCATGCAACCAGACCAAATGGAATATCGGTTTTGTTTGACAAGAAAACAGACTCGCATTATAATTTGTAACTAATAATTTGAATAGTTTGTTATCAGTTGCGTAGAAAAGGAAGAGTAGGAGCAGAGAGCAGCGTGCAGAGAGCCGTTCCCCGTGCTGAAAGAACGGACGCCCAGCCTGTTTTGAAAATCACCTTGGAGCAGTGCCCTAGAACGCAGTCGCAAAAAGCTGCAAGTAGAGGACAACGGATTCGTCTCCGTTACCCGGACGGGGGTTCCCATCGTGGAACTTCTATTAAGTCTGTTTTTCGTGAGGAAGACAGAGAAGCTGAGTGGTACCGCGATGCCTTCGCCTCAGCCAGCCGTGCGCATTTAAGCGACGCTGGCGAGGTGAAGGCTTTTCTTTTGACTGGGCAAGTGAAAAAAGAGACAACCAACGTTTGGGAGGAGCAAGAGAGATATGTCTATAGTGAGAGTGGAAGAGATTGTGGTTGCCAACCACGGGTTAAAAGATGTTGTCGAGAAGACGCCGCTGCAAAAAAATAATGTCCTGTCTGAGCGCTATGGCTGCAACGTGTATTTGAAGCGGGAAGATTTGCAGGTCGTCCGTTCTTTTAAAATTCGTGGAGCCTACCATTTTATGCGGAGCTTGTCTTTGCAGGAGCGGGAGCGCGGCGTTGTATGCGCGAGTGCGGGCAACCACGCGCAAGGGGTAGCTTACTCTTGCCAGCATCTGCAAATCCTCGGCACGATTTTTATGCCGACGACAACGCCGCGGCAAAAAGTTTCCCAGGTCAAACGGTTCGGCGGCTCCTACGTGGAGGTTGTGCTGATCGGGGATACATTTGACGACTCGTTCGCAGAAGCGATGAAATATTGCATTCAGGAAGACCGGACGTTTGTCCATCCGTTTGACGATCCGCTGGTAGTGGCTGGACAAGGAACGGTGGGGCTGGAGATCATGAACGATTTGGAAGAGCCTGCGGATTTTGTGTTCATGAGCATCGGTGGCGGTGGTCTGGCTGCCGGGGTGGGCACATATGTAAAAGGAATCAGCCCGAATACGCAAATCATCGGAGTGGAGCCTGCGGGAGCGGCGTCGATGAAAGCGGCGTTGGAGCGAGATGACGTCGTGACGCTCGATGAAATCGACAAGTTCGTGGATGGAGCCGCAGTCAAGCAGGTGGGACAACTGACTATGAGCATTTGCCGCGATGTGTTGAATGATGTTGTGCTGGTGCCGGAGGGCAAAGTATGCACGACGATTTTGGAGTTGTATAACAGCAGTGCGATCGTGGTAGAGCCTGCCGGTGCCTTGTCGATTGCCGCCCTTGATTACTACCGGGACCAAATCAGGGGGAAAAATGTGGTCTGTATCATTAGCGGAGGAAACAACGACATCGACCGGATGCAGGAGATCAAAGAGCGTTCTTTGCTGCATGAGGGGCTGAAGCATTATTTCGTCATTAATTTCCCGCAGCGCGCCGGAGCTTTGCGCGAGTTTATGGAAAAGGTGCTCGGCCCGCACGATGACATCACGCGCTTTGAGTACACGAAGAAGAACAACAAGGATAACGGCCCGGCGCTCGTCGGGATTGAAATGAAGTGCCAGGAGGACTACCAGCCTCTGATCAGCCGGATGAAACAACACGGCATCCGCTATGTGGAGATTACCAACGATCCGTATTTGTTCAATCTGTTGATCTAAGGCGATTGTGTTACAACAGAAGGTGAATTTGCAAAAATGTATGAATACAGCGAAAAATGAAGCGAGCGGGAGCATTTGCGCGAGAGATGAAGATAAAACGCCATAATGTATTATAACAAACTTTTATAAAACAGGTGCTGTTGTAATACAATACAGATAACAACACACGGGGGGTTAAAAATTATGACGCCAATCACTTCTTTTTACCGAAATCTCGAAGCAAAATGCTGCGCTGCTTGCGGCCAAACCATCAACGAACAGGCTGAATCGTACGCAAACGAGTGCTTCACTTGCCAAGAAGAGGCATCCTTCGATGCTTACAAGCACTATCACCAAAAACGGTAAGCAGATGAATACAGGATAGAACAGGTATACCACGAGGCGGCAGCCCGGAAGGTGTACCTTTTTCTTTTCAAGAAAGCTTTTTGTCTCGATTGTCATTAAATTCCTCTTAATCAAAGACAAGTAAAGGACAGGCAGGACTGCTCAGGCAATGGCTTTTTCTTGCCTGCCACTCCAAACGTTTCGTTAAAATTGCATACAAAAAAACCGCTGCTCTCCTGGCAGCGGCGCTTTGCCGTTCAGTGCGATTTGGGCGAGGTGCTGGCGGCCTGTTCCTTGACGTAGTCGATCAGGCCCAGTTGAAAGCCCTCCTGTGTCAAAAGGCGCTGGGCTTCGTAAGTGCTGGCATAATAGGCTTGGACGTGCGGATCGTTCTCCAGCACACGGCAGCAAGCCTCGTCGCTGGCAAGCTCTCTGTACCAATCAGTTGTTTTGATTTGGGCGACCAGCTCGTCATAGGCCGGCTCGGGCTTTTTCCAAGGGTTTAATCTGTGAAAGAGTTCACCGAAAATCGCAACGACGACTAAAATTCCAATGAGAAACATGTGGGTCACCTCTGACGTTGGTTCCTTTCCATGGTAACATTCCCGGGTTGCTTTTCGCTATGGCGAAGTCGTCTCTCGCTTGCAAAAGCGCAAGAAAGCAGGCATGCTAGATACGAAGAGCTGTTCGAGGATATATCAATCAAGTCAGGAAAAGGAAAGGAGGATGCTTCGTGTTTCATCCACTCATCTTTGACAACATCCGGGTGGTGCTGGAAGGAGCGGTGTACGACCGCGATTTTGACGGAGCGATCACCATTACCGGACGATCAGATGTCATGGATATGGCTACTTTCCAGCGGCTGTTCCAGATTGAGTTCAAGCTGGCCGAACAGGCGGCAGGCGAAAAAGCCGTGCGGGCGCAAATGCAGCTGCGCACGAGCCTCGGCGACATCGCCTCGGAACAGCTGGAACAGCCGCTCGTGGAGCATGTCGGCTGCACGATCTGCATTCATTTTCATTTGCAGCTGCCAAATCCGGACGACATCCCGAGCGAAGCGAACAAAATCACCACGCTGCTCAATGAAATCTGGGGTCAGCGCCCCTACATTACGCAAACACTGTCCGCCAAACTGCCGGAGCATCGGATCGAATGGCCGCCAACGGTAGTAACGAACCGCATCACCCTGGATTTTCACCGCAAGATCGACGAAGGCAACATTGACGACCTGCGCGAGCTGATCGAGCACACGATTCAATCGCTTGCGGGTCTGCAACGACATGTCGATCAAACATAGGGGATTTACATTTCTCTTCGTGCGTATTATCATTTTGTTAACCTTATTATACTTTTAGTTAACATTGGAGGATACTACGCATGAGAAACGAACGTTTGAGATGGCTCCTGTTGTCCGCCATTTTTGCTGCTGTCACAGCGGTGCTGTCGCAGGTGACGATTCCTTTGCCGCTCATTCCGATCACGGCACAGACGCTGGCTGTCGGTTTGACGGCGACGATTCTGGGCAGCCGCTACGGCACACTTGCGCTTTTGATTTACGTACTGCTCGGAGCAGTCGGCCTGCCTGTCTTTACGGAAGCGAGCGGTGGCGTGCAAGTATTGGTCGGCAAGACTGGCGGATACATTTTCGGATTCATCGCGACTGCTTTTGTGACGGGATGGTATTTGGAAAAGATGGGCTTCACTCTGAAAAGCGCCGTTATTGCCAACGTCATCGGCATGTTCGTGACACTCGCTTTTGGAACCGTCCAGCTCAAATTCGTTCTGGATATCCCTTGGGACAAAGCGGTTGCGTTCGGCGCTACGCCGTTTTTGGTTGTAGGCGTGATCAAAGCTGTACTCGCCGCCGTGATCGGGATCAAGGTGCGGGAGCGGCTGATCGCTTTTCGTCTGCTGCGTACGGAGCAGCCTGTTACACGCTAATAGCTATACCTGATTTGCCACCTGATTGCTTCGGGTGGCTTTTTTTCGCATAAACTCCTTTTCGTGCCGGATACTATCCATAACCTAGCCAAAGCACATGAGGGGGATTCAGATGGGTGTGACAATCACAGGACCAAGAGGTTTGCCGATTTCCGGGAACTTGCTCGCTTTTCGCAAAAACCCGCTCCAGTTTATCCGTGAAGCAGTCGCCGAGCATGGCGAGGTCGTTCATTTTCGCTTTGGTCCGAAGCGCCATGTTTACTTGCTGACCAATCCCGATCAGATCAAAGAAGTGCTCGTTACCAAGCAAGATCACTTCAAGAAGGGCAAAGGCTTGCAGATCGCCAAAGCTGTAGTGGGCGACGGGATTTTGACCAGTGAAGGCAAAAAGCATTTGCGGCAAAGACGCCTGATGCAGCCGGCTTTTCATCGGGAGCGCATCGCCGGATACGGTCAGGTGATGGTGAGACATGCGGTCGAGCTGATGGACGATTGGAAGATGGGAGAAGTCCGCGACATTCACAACGACATGATGAAAGTAACGTTGGCGATCATTACGGAGACGATGTTTGGCAAAAGCATCAAGGAGGGCGCTGACAAAATTGGCCATGCTATCGACGTCGGACTGAAATATGTGGCGAATAAAGCCGCTTCCTTTATCGACATTCCGCTGTCGGTTCCGACAAGAAGCAATCGACAATTTTTGGAATCGAATGAGACGCTTGACGAAGCGATCTATTCTTTGATCGAATCAAGGCGAAAAAATCCGGAAGCTCAGCAAGACGATTTGTTGGGAATGCTGCTCGCTGCGAGGGACGAGGACGACGGTCAAGGCATGACGGACGAGCAAGTAAGAGACGAGGTCATGACGATTTTCGTGGCAGGTCACGAGACGACTGCCAACACGATGTCGTGGGTGTTTTATTTGCTCGCTACGCATCCGCACGTCGAGCAGAAGCTGCATGAAGAACTGGCAACGGTGCTGGAAGGCAGACTGCCTACGGTGGAGGATTTGCCCAAACTGACCTATACGAGCCTTATCGTTTCGGAAACATTGAGGCTGTATCCAGCCGCCTGGACGATCAATCGGGAAGTTGTCGAAGAAGTGAAGATCGGGGAACACACCTATCAGCCGGGGGAGACGCTGATGATGAGCCAGTTTGTCATGCACCGTCTGGAACGGTATTACGACAAGCCGGATGAGTTTATCCCGGAGCGGTTCGCCAGCGACTTGCTGAAACGCAACCCTGCGTATGCCTACTTTCCGTTTGGGGGCGGGCCAAGGGTTTGTATCGGAAACAACTTCGCCCTGATGGAAGCGGCATTGTTGCTTGCGACGATTGCGCAGCGATATCGCTTGCGGCTTGCGGAGCCTGGACAGGTAGTGGAGCCAGAGCCGCTGGTTACGCTGCGTCCGAAAAACGGACTGCCCATGCGCCTGGAAAAACGGGATTAAGGCAAAAAAAAGAGGCATCTTTTCACTACGGTTTCGCCGTGATGTGTCAGATACCGAACTGGGGGTTATTTATCACTGAAAGCAACATGCTTACAAGAAATACTTTAACAGAGAAATATAAAGAATAAATTAACTGACAATAAATCTAAATAAACTATCCGTGGAAAAAGGGAATGGTGAAGGAGAAGCTGCTTCCTATTCCCTGTTCGCTGTTTACCGTGAGTTCTCCGCCATGGCGGCGCACGATGCTCTGGCAGATCGTCAGTCCGAGCCCTGTGCCGCCGTTGTTGCGGTTGCGGGATTTCTCCGCGCGGTAAAACTTGTTGAAGACTTTCGGCAAATCTTCGGCAGCAATTCCTTCCCCTTTGTCGATCACGGAGAACAGCACGTGACCTTCTCGCTGATCGCATGTAATCAAAATCGAGCCATTCGGTTTGTTGTAGTGAATCGCATTGTTGATCAAGTTTTCCATGACGCGGCGCAGCTTGGTTTCATCGGCCTCGATGTGCAGCTCATTGGAGACGCGCAGTTTCCAGTGAAAAGTCAATCCGGCTTCTTTCACCCGCGCCAGGTAGTCCTCGATAATTCCCTTCAAAAAGCCTTTTACGTGAATGCGGCTAATGTTGAGCCGCACCTCTGTGCTTTGCACGGTAAAGTCTTGCAGCTCGTCCAGCAGCTTTTCCAGATCGCTCGTCTTCACTTCGATCTTGCCCATTTGCTTCTGGATGCGCATCAAATCCGTGACGCGGCCAGAGCCGATATAGGAGGCGTACCCTTTGATCGTAGTCAGCGGAGTGCGGAAATCGTGAGCGATCGAAGCGATCATCTCCGATTGCCGTTCTTCGGAAAAACGCAGCTCATCGACCATGTCGCCAAAGTAGCGAAACAACTGTCCGAACTCGTCATGGGAGCGATACGTAAACGTCACCAGCCGCTTGCCTTCGCGAATTTCCTGCGTGACACGGGCCAGTTCGCTAACCGGACGCAAAATCCAGCGGACGAACAGAGTGAGCAACAGCAAGCCGACCAGCACGAGGCTTCCGTAAATAAACCAGAGCATCATCGAGACTCCGGTTGTGCCCATAATGTCGTAATCGTCCGTGTAGAAATAGATGACAATCTCGCCTTCACGGGGAGGCTCTTGCTGAAAATGGTATTCTGCCACGACTTTCAGGTCGCTTTTCGTGGTGGAAGGGAGGGACAGCTTCAAGGAGTAGGCTTTTGACGGCCTGTGGTAAATCGTGTTGCCGCTCGCGTCCTTCACGACCATCCGGTACATGACGTCTTCTGGCAACTGTTTCTCCAGCTCCTGGCGCTCGATCGGGTCCTTGAAGTTGCTGGAGCGCAGCAGTTGGTTGACCCGGACCTTTTCTGCCGCATCCTTTTCTGCTTGGTACTGGTTGTGACGGTCGTTTTTCAACTGGTCGATGATGATGTCCTGAAAAACGAACTTGAACAGCAGGATGTTGAGCGTAATCAAGGCGATAAAAGAAAGAAACAGTTTTTTGCGGAGGCTCATCTAAAGCTTCTCCCCGATGAATACGTAGCCCGTCCCCCACTGAGTTTTGATGAATTGCCGCTCTGTTTCTAGCTTCTCGCGCAAGTTTTTGATGTGTACCGTCACCGTATTGAGCGAGCCGTAGCCATAGCCCCAGACGCGGTCGTAAATTTGTTCCCGCGTGAAGACGATACCCGCATTTTCAGCGAGAAAAGTCAGCAGTTGAAACTCTTTCGTGGACAACTCGATCTTTTGGTTGTTGACGTAGACGGAATACGTTTCTTTATGGATTTCCAAATCCTTGAACTTCAAGACCGTGATCGGGGAACCGGAGGCGTCTTTTTCCGGCTGCTCCTCGGTATGCTTGCGGATGCGCTCGTAGCGGCGCAGATGGGCGCGTATGCGGGCGAGCAGTTCTTCCGTGTCAAACGGCTTCGTAATGTAATCATCGGCCCCGATTTCAAAACCGACTACTTTGTCTACGGCCTTGCTTTTGGCGCTGAGAAACAAAATAGGCAAGTCCCATTCGCGACGGATTTGCGAGCACAGCTCGTAGCCGCTCATGTTAGGCATCATGATATCGAGCAGAATGAGATTTGGCCGCTCTCCCTGGCCGAGCAGGGCAAGTGCATCCTCGCCATTTTCCGCAGAGGAGACCTGAAAGCCTTCGTTTTCCAAAATATCTTCAAGCAGTTCAATAATCTCCTGATTGTCGTCAACGATTAAAATGTGATCTTTCACCGGAATTACCCCCAGTTACTTCTATTAATAAATGGACAAGTGTCATGGCAAAAAAAGAATCAGCCTTGTCTATCATAACATGCTTTCACAGAATAGGAACAAGTATCCCTTCATTCATGCTTATTTCCTTATAAGTAAGGGCACCTAATTAGACCTGGTACTAAATTTCGTCAGAAAAAGCCAGAGACGATTGTCCCTGGCTCTTATGTTTTTGCCGAACTACTTCTTTTTTGGTTGATTTTCCGGCAACGATGCAGCTTGCACCGCGTTTTCCTTTTTCGGAGTGTCCGCCTTTGCTTCCAGAACAGGCGAGCTGATGCGCTTGGCACCAACAAAACGCTTGCTCCAGTAGTACGGGTCGTTCAACTTGGTGTTGACGACTCCGCGGCCGGATTCCGAATGCACGAATGTGCCGTCCCCGATGTAGATGCCCACGTGAGAGATGCTTCGTCCGTTTGTATTAAAGAACACAAGATCTCCTGGTTGCAAGTCTTTCCGTGCAACTTCTGTACCGTACTCATATTGAGAGGCAGAATTGTGCGGCAGGTCTACACCTAACGCGTCAAATACGTAGCGTGTGAAACCGGAGCAGTCAAAGCCTTTTTTGGATGTGCCTGAAGATTTGTAAGGAACGCCGTACAGATCATCGACAACCTCTTCGAGTGTCGTGTTCTCCGCCGCATGTGCAGCGCCCGCTCCCATAGCAAGCAATCCAGCCATAAATAAAGATAGTACCACCTTGCGCAAAAGAAACTGCTCCTTTCGTGAGCCTACGAAGTTAGCTGAAGGGTTCGGTCGAAAGGACGCCCTAAGTTGCCTAACGCAACTATTCACCCCAAAAAACTGGTTCCCCCGTTTCCGACATGCGGAATTCGGCTATTTTTCGATGTTTTTTTACACGCACTCTACGAAGATTCGCTGCTTGTCCGATTTTTCCTTTTTTTTGACTGCTTGTTCATATTTTTGTCACAAAATCCTGTCTAAAGGTGTAACGTTTTGTTTCGACATTGCAAGAGCGGTTGGAATGGGGCGAAAACAGGCTCGTCCGATTATGGCAGGAAGTGCTCTCCGTCCAAGGACGGAGGGAAAAACCAACCGCACGCCCGTTATGGAAAGCCTATCCGGGGGGCTACAATAAGGGCATAAGTTAGCAAGCACCACATGCACAAGAGAATAGGAGGTAAGCGAGCAATGAGTGAACGGTCTGGAAAGGTTTTGCTCGGGCTGGTTCTCTTGCTAATCGGCGGGTTGGTTCTGCTGGATCAAATCGGAATCGACTTCGGTGACCTGCTCGGGCTTTTGATTCCCGGGGTCATCATGCTGTACGGCGCTCGAAAGATTATGGGACAATCCGGTTCGCGTTTCTGGGGAATCGTGATCTTCCTCTTCGGGTTCCTGATGCTGATTGGCAAGCTCCATCTGCTGTTCCACGGCTTACTGGCCATTGGTGTGATTTATCTGGGGTATCGCTTACTGCGCCCCAGTCATGTCCCCAAAGAAGCGCCACCTGCCTGGGAGCGTCAGTGGGCCCAAAAAGTATTGAAAGAAGACGCGCTGGACGCCTGGGAAAAAGATGTGACCCGTCGCCAGCCATAGAGTTGCTCAAGTCGCGAGAGCTTTTGGATGAAATAACACGATGTGATATGATGAGGAGGAAATAAACATGAGTATTTTTAAACGTTTGCGTGACCTGACAGTAGCTTCGGTGAATGACGCTTTGGATTCGATGGAAGATCCGGTAGTCATGCTGAATCAATACATGCGAGATATGGAAGTGGAAATCGGACAAGTCGAAGTGGCTGTCGCTCGTCAGGTAGCACTGGAAAAGAAATTCCGCCAACAACTGGATGAAGCGAACACACTGATCGACAAACGCGATCGTCAAGTGAAGCTCGCTCTGACAGAAGGGGAAGATGAACTTGCTCGCCGTGCACTTGCAGACAAAAAGCAATACGAAGCGCGTGCAGCAGAGTATGAGACACTGTACTTGGCAGCATCCGAGGCAGCTACGCAAATGCGCGAGAAGCTGGCTGAGCTGAAGGAAGAGTTCTATAAAATGCGTGCGAAAAAATTCACGCTGATGGCTCGGGCACAGGTAGCTCGTACACAAAAGCAAGTGAATCATGCCGTAGTGGGAATCGGAAATCAGTCCGCAGGCCGCGGCTTTGCTCGCATGGAGGAAAAAGTGCTGCGCATGGAAGCCGAAGCGCAAATGAGCGGTCAATGGCGCCAGACAAACCTCGCTTGGGAGAACGCGCTTTCTGAGTTGGAAAAAGACGATCTGGATACAGAACTGGCAAACATCAAGGCATCGCTTCAACAGAAAAAACCAGTGTCCGCCCAGCCGGAACAATCTTGATTGGACAGGAACTGGGGGATTGGTTGTAGAATAGAGTGTGTCAATCAGGCAGCCTGTATAGCAGGCTGCTTTTCCCCTAGGAGGTACGATTCTTGGCAGACTTCATGGTCTTTTTGCGAAGGTTCATCGCTGAGCCTGGGCGTGTCGGCAGCGTGATCCCGAGTTCGCGGTTTTTATGTGAGCGAATGTTGAGCAGCGTCAATTGGGCTTCAACGGATGTTATTCTGGAGCTGGGACCTGGCACAGGAGCTTTTACCCAAACCATTTATCAAAATATCAATCCGGATACCGACTATGTGCTTGTGGAGCGTGACAGCCAGTTTCGATCCATCCTTCAATCACGCTTTCCTGATCTTCCTGTCAGGGAGGAAGCGACGAGACTCGGACAATATTTGGAGGAGATGGAGCTTGGCAAGGCAGATGTCATCATTTCCGGCCTGCCGTTTGCCAATTTCCCACAAGAGTTGCGAGCAGCCATTCTGGATGAAGTACAAAACGTATTAAAACCAGGCGGCCTGTTCATTACATTCCAATATTCGCTACAACTCCAGGCTGAGCTGCAGGCGCGTTTTCCTTGGGTAGAGACAGACTTCACCTTGCTGAATATCCCACCTGCATTCATTTATACGTGTCGAAACAGACAAAGTGAAAAAGATCGGCATGGGGCGTAAGAGAGGAGACTTTTGTGAAACTGTCCCGCTTGCACACAATGTTGGCTGGCGTCCTGATCATTTTGACAGGCATCGGCCTTTTATTAGACAGTTTGCATATCATTTCGTTCGGTCTGTTTGATCTGTGGCCGATGGTGCTCGTCTACTTCGGCGTTCGCCTCTGGGGTCAGAACAAACGGATTGGCGGCGGCATTCTGTTCAGTTTGGGAATCATTATTGCTCTGGACATGTGGTTCGGTATCGGTGTGGATGACTTGTTCCAACTGGCAGTTCCCATCCTGTTGATTTATTTTGGCTTCCGATTGATTCGCGGCAAAACGAGGGGGGGCGGAAACCGAGCTTCTTTTCCCCCGTTTCCGGAACAACGGGAAGAGCCTTCTGGTCCGGCTATGACTAGCGAGGATCAGCCTGTTCATACACACAACGGCATTCGGCATGACGCTGCACAATGGCTGGACAGCTTGAGCAAGTGGAAGCCTTCCCGCAGCAAGCTGCTTGAGAAGGAAGAGGAAACTGGGCGTGAACGAATTTTGCCCAAAGATTCTCGCAGTTCGTTGATTGGCGATTATCATCTGACTTCCGGGCGTTTTGAGTTGAGCACCCTGCATGTGTGGCACGGGATCGGGGATGTGGTGATTGATCTGTCCCGCGCGGTTTTGATGCAGGACGAGGCCGCTCTTATTGTGGAAGGATGGGTAGGGGATGTCACCGTTTATGTCCCTGTCGATCTTCCGGTTTCTGTGAACGCCGAGCTGAGTCTGGGCGACCTGGAAGTATTGAGCCACCGCCAGGGAGGGATCAACCGGAGTGTGATGATTCGTTCCGAGCAATACGAGGAGGCGGCTCAAAAAGTGAATTTGCATATCTCGCTGCTTGTCGGCGATATAAAAGTCAAGTACATCTAGGAGGTACTGGCGGATGCGTCGACAGCGATTAGCGAGTATTCAGTGGCAATATGTGCGCTACGGCGTCCTGCTCGCCGCAAGTGCAGTTACGGTTTCGTTTGTTTGCTTTTTTTGGCTCTATTTTTCCTGGAAAGACATGCCGGAGGTTCATCGCGCATACAGCAGGCTGATCAGTGACCCGAGAGTCGTCTTGTGGATGCAGGATTACTTGGGCTTGGCCTTGCCCACACAGCCTGACGGGTTGGTCCAGCTAGTCGCTTTTGTCATATCGCTTCCTGTCGGTGTGCTGGTTGCCCTGATTATTTCCTATATCTTCGGGAATTTGTTGAAAAAACGGCTTGGCGTGCTGTGGGAAGCAGCCATGAAGCTGGGACGGGGAATGCTGTCCTACCGTGTGCCCGATCTGGGCGTCGACGAGGTCGGCGAACTGGGGTGGCAGTTGAACCGCCTGGCTTCGCAGTGGGAGGAGCAGGTCGCGTCTTTGCAGCGACTTTCCAACCATAATGCTGCTTTGGCGGAGCAAGTCAAACAGGCAGCCGTGACAGAGGAGCGCCAGCGTTTGGCAAGGGAACTGCATGATGCAGTCAGTCAGCAGTTGTTTGCCATCGCGATGACGACAGCGGCGATGAAGCGGCTGGTGGAGAAAAATCCGCAACGGGCAGCCCAGCAAATCGAGCTGGTCGAGGAGATGGCAGCAGCGGCTCAGGCTGAGATGAGGGCGTTACTGTTGCATCTGCGCCCGGCCACGCTGCAAAACAAATCGCTGAAAGAAGCGATGATGGAACTTTTAGAAGAGCTGACTCGTAAAAATACAATGGAACTGACGTGGGAGATTGAAGACGTCGAAGGGCTGCCAAGCGGCATCGAAGACCACTTGTTTCGCATTTTGCAGGAGTCTTTGTCCAATACGCTGCGACACGCCAAGGCCAGCCTGATCGCGGTTAAGCTGTTCACTTTGCAGGAGCAGGTGCGATTGCGGGTGACAGATGATGGTGTCGGTTTTGACCCGGATGGGGAAAAGATGACGTCATACGGACTGCGCAGTATGCAGGAGCGAGTGGCAGAAGTAGGCGGCTCGATGGAGATTTATTCAGCGGTCGGCAAGGGAACGCAAATAGAGGTGCGGATTCCCCTGATGCTACAGCCGGAACGGGAAGGGTGAAAATGCTGTGATTCGCGTATTACTGGTAGATGATCATGAGATGGTACGGATGGGACTGGCGGCTTACCTGTCAACAGAGGATGATATCGAGGTTGTGGCAGAAGCGGGCAGTGGTGAAGAAGGTGTGCGGATGGCTGTCGAGCTGCGGCCGGATGTTGTCCTCATGGATTTGGTCATGGAAGGCATTGGTGGCGTGGAAGCGACCAGACGCATTCGCGAAGCATGTCCGGCCAGCAAGGTCATCGTTCTCACCAGCTTCATTGATGACGAGAAGGTATATCCGGTTATTGAAGCGGGGGCTTTCAGCTACTTGCTGAAAACTTCGCGGGCGGCGGAGATCGCGAAGGCCATCCGTTCGGCAGCGGCCGGAGAACCTGTACTGGAGTCGCGAGTGGCAGGGAAAATCATGGCCCGTTTCCGGCACGGCCAGGAATCGCATCCGCACGAACAGCTGACACCGCGTGAGCTGGAAGTGCTGAAGCTGATCGGTCAGGGCAAGTCGAATCAGGAAATCGCCGATGAGCTGATTATCGGCATCAAAACGGTCAAAACGCACGTCAGCAACATTCTTGCCAAGTTGAATGTAGAGGACCGGACGCAGGCGGCGATTTACGTTCACACGCACGATCTCGGTTGATTTTGTCGTAAAAAAGCTCCTCATGATGAGGGGCTTTTTTGAGTTTTTTTTGCCGTTATGGTAAAGATAGTAAGTAACAGATTGGGAAAGGAGGGAACGCGCTATGAGGCATAAACCTCAGACACGCTCCAAGGTGCTTTCGGCCGACAACGGCGTGGATATCATCGGAGACGTTCACGGCTGTTACGACGAGTTTATGGAGCTGATCCAGCGGCTCGGGTACGAACAAAGCAAAGACGGTGCCTACCGACATCCAAAGGGCCGAAAGCTCCTTTCCCTCGGAGACATAACAAGCCGCGGACCGCATTCGATCAGGATGTTGCAATTTTTCCACCTCCACGTCACGGCTGGGCTGGCAGAGATGGTAGACAGCAATCACGGCTGGAAGATCGCCCGCTGGCTGGATGGCAGGCCGGTTACCTTGGCGCACGGCGACGAAAAAGTGGAAGAGGAGCTGAAGCTTTATCAGCATGAATTTGGGCCGAAAAAAGCTTCTTTGCTGCGGGAGCAAAGTCGGCGGCTGCTTTTTTCCTCGCCGTCGCACATGATGATCCGCCGTCATGACAAGCTGGCTGCTGTAGCTGTTCACGCCGGGATCAGGGATGACTATATTGGCATGGAATCTCCTGCGGTGCATACGTTTTGCCGATACGGCGATGTGGCCGGGACTGGGCCTGATGGCCGCCCTATTCGCAGAGAGTGGGCAAAAGAACGCAGAGTCTCAAGTCCGACGATCGTCTGGGGACACGATCCGCACCCGGAACCGAAACGCAAAAACGGCACAATCAATATCGACCAGGGCTGCGTTTTCGGCGGAATGCTGACCGCCTATCGCTTCCCGGAGGACGATGTATTGAGTGTGCCGGCGAGAAAAAATTATTCAGGTCTGTCGGATACGCCGCTGACGCGTTATACGGCAGATTGAGAATCGTTTTTCTTGTTTTTGCTGTTGCTTACTTGCTCGATCGTGTTTTTGGCGGAAGAGTGAATGCCTACACTGGCCAAGCCCGCTGTTACGCCTTCCATTAGCGCTGTTTTCCAGTCAAATCCGGGATAGTACAGCCATTGATTGGCCATGTACAGCCCGACAATCAAGACAACGGCTACCCAACTGCGCAGCTTTTTCGGGATGCGAAGCACATCGGACAAGGTAGCGGTTCCGGCCAGGGCAAAGGCGATGATTAAACCGAGATCGAAGCCCACGGGGCACTACCTCCAAATCTTATTTTTTCAATTGCTCATACAGGCGCTTCAATATGATGGCCTCGGCCCAAAGCGGCAAAGGCTTGTCAGCTTGATTGCGCCAGTCTTCGTTGGTCAACAAGCCTTGGTCAAACATCCAGTCGATCCCTTCCTGTTTCCAGTCGGGCACTGTTCCTCCACCTCCATCTCCGGGATTGGGGGAAGCGGTAGGCGCAGGCGTCGGGGTGGGAGTAGGCGCAGGTGTGGGCGTGGGCGTCGGTGTTGGCGCGGGAGTAGGTGTAGGAGCTACTGGAGGGCGGTAGGGCAGTTTGGCATATTCGCAAAAAGCGCGGACAACCCCCTCGGCGAGTTTTTTCCAGTCCTTGGCGAGCGTATCTGCGTCCAGTGGATTGTCTGCAAAGCCGTACTCAATAATGACCGTCTCCACGCTTCCTGTTTCCCTGTGCATGTAGTAGTAGTCGCGGTTCGGGTTGTTGGGGAGCGTACGGGTGAAAATCCGGCGGTTCGGCATTCCCTCTGCTTCAAGCTCTTCCTGGATCATGCGGGGAAATACGGCTGACCCATAAATCGAGTAAATGACTTCAGAGCCTCTGCCGCCCCCTGCATTGATATGGTTGGAGATGCAGTAACGGGCGCCGCTGTTTCGCACCAGGGCAGTCCGTGCATCGCTTGAAAGCGTAGTATCGCTGGTCCGCGTCATCGCGACCGGAATGTTCAGTTCCTTGAAGCGGTTGAACTGGTACAAGGAAATTTGCAAGGTCATATTCTTTTCAAGAAACTGCGCATTGTTTCCGCCGCCAGGATCGACTCCCCCGTGCCCGGCGTCCACAATCAGGATAGGAGCCATTTATGCATCACCTCTTGTTCTTAGAATATGCTTGGAAAGGCCGACATGGCTTGGGGCAGTCTCATCATTTTCGCGCGTTGCAATGTACAGAAAGCCCATCTATGGTACAATGAAAGAGTTCTTAATTACGCATAGAGGATGGTAATGTATTGATGGCTTGGTACAACTGGGTAATCCCGATCGTTACATTGTTACTCGGCCTCGTGGGCGGTTTTGCCGGAGGCACTTATTATTTGAAAAAACAGATGTCCAACATGCAGATGGACGACAAACAGCTGCAAGCCATGGCCCGTTCTATGGGAATGAATCTCAACCAAAAACAGCTGAAGCAAATGAGCCGCACGATGAAAAATATGAAAATGCCAAATAAATTCGGGAAGTAGTGCGAAGGGGGTGTCGTTATGGGACCGACCCGTCTACGCTACACGATGATCGGTTTTATTGTGGGTGTATTGATCGTGTATTTGAAAGATCTGCCTATGGGGGAAGGGACCCGATTCGCAGCCCCTTTTTATGGAGCGGGCATAGGTCTTCTCATCGACGGCATCATATTGCGCATGAAGCAACGAAAAGGAAAAGACGAGTAGGGGGAGCTTGGCTTTGGCCAGGCTTTTTATTTTGGCGCTTCGTAAAAAAGACCAGTCGGATCACCTGTGCGATCATCCGGCTGGTCGTCTTTGTTGTTAGGGGGTAAAAATCAGCTCGTAAATCATTTTCGTAATCAAGGTGATCGAGACGATCAAAAACAGCGGGCGGACGTAGCGAACGCCGGTTTTGATGGCGACTTTCGCACCGATGCTGGCACCGAGCAGCATCGCAATCCCCATGACCAGACCTGTCAGGAAAATGACCTTGCCTTCTACTAGGAAAACAAACAGCGCGGAGAGGTTGCTGGCCAAATTCAAGATCCGGCCGTTGCCTGCTGCAATTACGAAGTCATAACCGAACAGAAGTACCATCAAAAACACGAAAAAAGAACCCGTTCCCGGGCCGAAGAAGCCGTCGTAGAAACCGATCAAAAAAGTAAAAGGAATGCCTAGCCCAAGCGTAAACTTGGTCATCCCTTTGTAGTTGGAGTCTTGACCGAACCGTTTATTGAACAAGGTGTAGACGAAAATCAGCGCCATCATGACGATGACCAATACTTTCAACATTTCCTGGGGAACGAACAGCACCGTCTTGGCTCCGAAAAAGGCACCGACGAGCGAGACGGGGAAGAGAATGAGCATCAGCTTCTTGTCGTATTTTCCCGAGCGGATAAAAGTGAATGAGCTGGTTGCCGAGGAAATCGTGCCGGCGAGCTTGTTCGTGCCGAGCGCGAGATAGGGAGGCATGCCCAGACCGAGCAGAGCGGGCAAGGAAATCAATCCGCCGCCGCCAACTGTACTGTCGATGAAGGCTGCGACGAATCCGAAGAAAGCGAGAAACACTACCGTTAATAAGTCCAGTTCCATTCATGATCACCTGATTCTCTAAGTATGTATGCAATAAAACAAGTCTAGCACTCTCTTTTTTGAATGCAAGCTGGAAATCTCTGAAAATGGCTGATAGATTAATATACTTTGCATACTGATTTGTTGTAAAAGTGGTTGTCTTGTAGTATAATAAGCTCGTAGCTTGAACCATACATATTTTTGAGGAGGAATGTTATAATGGCACATCAACTTCCAGCATTGCCTTATGCACATGACGCACTGGAGCCTCATATCGACGCGCAAACCATGGAAATCCACCACGGACGCCACCATGCTACTTACGTTAACAACCTGAATGCAGCTTTGGAAGCTCATGCAGACTTGCAAGAAAAAAGCGTGGAAGAGCTGATCAGCAACCTGGACGCTCTGCCTGAATCCATCCGCACAGCTGTGCGCAACAATGGCGGTGGACATGCTAACCACACTCTTTTCTGGGAAATCCTGAGCCCGAACGGCGGCGGCGCACCAACTGGTGAATTGGCTGACGCAATCAACGCGGCTTTCGGCAGCTTCGACAACTTCAAAGCTGAATTTGCAAAAGCAGCAACTACTCGCTTCGGTTCCGGCTGGGCTTGGCTGACTGCTGAAGGCGGCAAAGTAGCGATCTCTTCCACTCCTAACCAAGACAGCCCGATCATGGAAGGCAAAACACCTATCCTCGGCCTGGACGTATGGGAGCATGCTTACTACCTGCGCTACCAAAACAAACGCCCTGACTACATCGGCGCGTTCTGGAACGTAGTGAACTGGGATGAAGTAAGCAAGCGTTTTGCTGCTGCGAAGTAAGCTTGTTTTTTTGCAATGATAAAAGCTTGTTGCTCGATTGTGGGCGGCAAGCTTTTTATTTTGGGTTCCGTCTCCGGCGAAAAAGGAAAACCGCGTCAAAAGCAGCGAGATCGAAGAAGCGGACGCACGTTGCCGCTTAAAAGCGTGTTTTCCTTTTTCGCCTCCGCCTCGGAAGGAGTCCCAAAGCCCTTTCGCTTGTTTCTCCTGTTTCCTCGGCCGACGGTAAGCTTTGGTCGGATATTGTTTTTTGGAGGTTGCTCAAGGGGGGGAAATCCAGGGCAGGAAGTGAGCAAGCTTTCCCCGAACTGGTGGCATGAAGCAACCGTCTTCAAGGAGAATCTTAATCATTGTTTCTATGTCTTTTTTTGAAACCCTCCATCACCCCTTAACCAGCCTCGCCACGCCTGAAGTACTGATGAAGCAAACTGCAAATCGCTACCCAAGCCAACTTTTATGTATTCAGCCTTTAGCATTTTCTTTAAAACTCGCGCCGACCATACCCAGCCGCTGACGAGGAAAGAGACGAAATCCGCGAAAGCTCTTTGGGATACCGACCGAGGTTCCGAGGAAAAAGCGAAACACGGTTTTAAGCGTCAACGTGAATCTGCATCTGTGAGCGAGCTGCTTTTGACGCGGTTTCGCTTTTTCCCCGGAGCCGTGCAGTCCAGGCCCACAGAGGGTATCCCAAGAAGCTACAGCGATTCGTCACTTTCCTCGCCACGCCTAAAGTATCGATGAAGCAGACTACAAAGCATCACTCCGAGCAAGCTTTTATCATGCAAAGAAAAAGTGTAAGCTGTCCATAACACGAGCCAATTCAAGCCATCTGCCCCGAACGGCTGCAGAATCGCAGAATCAAGGAAACAAGAAAACTTATTTTCCGCAAAGGATAGCCATGAGAACAAATATCAGTTATAATACTTACTAAAAGTAACCTTATTTAAAAACTATAGAGGAGAGTGTTTCTCATGATGCCATCCTTTTTCGTTGCACATGGCGCTCCGCTGCTTGCTATCGAAAACAATTCCTATACACAAGCCATGCATCAGATTTCCAGCCTGCTTCCGCGCCGTCCGCGCGCTATCGTCATGTTTTCTGCGCACTGGGAAGCATTTGACCAGATGGTCGGCACGATGGAGACGTTCCCGACGATCCACGATTTCGGCGGGTTTCCGCAAGAACTGTACGAAATTCAATATCCGGCAAAAGGCGACCAACAGATTGCCGATGAGACGGTTCAATTGCTGCGTGATGCAGGCGTGCCTGTCACGGTAAATACGACACGAGGTCTGGATCATGGGCATTGGGTAGTTTTGCGCCATATTTTCCCGGACGCAGATATCCCGGTAGTTGCCCTGTCCGTCAACCCGAATCTGACTGTTGCGCAGCAATACATGATCGGCAAAGCGCTCAGCCCGCTGCGGGAAAAAGACGTCCTGATTATTGGCTCGGGTGGAACCGTTCATAACTTTTCATACATCGACATGCGTGAAACGCAAGGACGCGCTTTCGAGTGGGCCTTGGAGTTTGAAGAATGGCTGCATCAGTCCTTGAGCGGATGGAAAGTGGACGATTTGGCCCGTTATCGCGAGCTTGCGCCGCACGCGGAAAAAGCGGTTCCTGCCTATGGCAGCGAACATTTTGTGCCGCTCCTTTACGTGATGGGAGCAGCAGATGACGAGCGCACCGCCAAGCGACTGCACATGAGTTTTCGTTACGGCAGCCTGAGCCATACGATTTGGCAGTTTGGTGAAGCCAAATAATGAGCGTGGGGATCGCAGAAGTTTATCTCCAATACAAAGGATTGCTGTTTACCCTCGCCTACCAGATGACAGGCTCTGTCGCGGAGGCCGAGGACATTGTCCAGGAGACGTTTGTTGCGCTTGCGGGCGTTGACATCAACGATATTCAACACGTCAAAAGCTATTTGTGCAAAGCCGTGACAAACCGTTGCCTGGACACGTTGAAATCAGCGCGCTGGAAACGCGAACAGTACGTAGGAGAATGGCTGCCCGAACCGCTGTTTGACGACGGCGGCGAGAATGACCCGTTGCGAACCGTGATCGCGCAGGAGCACGTATCCTACAGCTTGCTTGTCTTGCTCGATCGGCTGTCTCCGGCGGAGCGGGCCGTCTACGTGCTGCGCGCAGCCCTCGACTTTGAGTACCGAACGATCGCTGACCTGCTGGAAAAAACAGAGGCGAGCTGCCGCAAGCTGTACAGCCGCGCACAGCAAAGGCTGAAAGAGCCAGGCCTGCAAGTCACAGCAGTACCCGCCCCAGCCAAAAAGCTGATTGAACAGCTGATGCATGCGATTTCCAAAGCAGACGCGAGTGCATTGGTACAGCTTTTGACACAGGATGCTGTGCTTGTCAGCGACGGGGGTGGAAAAGCCAGGGCTGCGCTGCGCCCGATTTTCACCAATCGCCGCGTGGCCTCGTTCTGGAAAGGTGTCTGGCCGCGCTGGGCGGATCATTCGCACATGGAGATTCGCTCCATCAACGGCCAGGATGGCATCGTCGTCATTTCCGAAGGCCAAGTGAAAATGACGCTTCAAATCAGCCTGAATCAAGCGGAAGACCGGATCGAGCGACTGTTTATGGTCGTCAATCCGGACAAATTGGCGCATTTGCAAAAGTAATTTTTCCAATCGGTCACAAAAACGGAAAGCCACTCGTCTTTGAGGTTGAAAGATCACATTCGAGTGGAGAGGAAAGATGAACATGCAAACAAGATTCAACTATCGCCAGGCGAACCCGCAAGCGTACCAAGCCATGCTGCAACTGGAAAAATTCGTGAACGAAAGCGGCCTCGACAAAAAGCTGATCGAGTTGATCAAAATTCGTGCGTCGCAAATAAACGGATGCGCCTTTTGCATGGATATGCATACGCAAGACGCGCGCAAACTCGGCGAGACAGAGCAACGCATTTATTTGCTCAGCGTTTGGCGCGAGTCCGCTGTTTATACGGATGCCGAGCGTGCGGCTCTCGCCTTGACCGAGGCAGTGACGCTGATTACGAAAGACGGCGTTCCCGACGCCCTTTACCAGCAAGTAAGAGAGCATTTCGACGAGAATCAGTACACGGCGATGATCATGGCGATCAACACGATCAACAGCTGGAACCGCATCGCCATCTCGACAGGCATGTTTGCCCCGTACAACCGCTAAATACGTTGCGGACAGACGAATGAAAACGACACGTTCCCAAGGAAGGGGCGTGTCGTTTTTGTTACACATCCATTTCTACTTTTTTACCCGGATAAAATTGATTTTCTTCCGAGCCTGGATTGCCTTTGGCCGTGAGCGTATCCGGGGTGATGCGAAAAATAGCGGTTACGCTGCCCATGGACGAGCGATACTTCAGCACGTGCTGCAAAGGCAGCGGATCGGAAAAGTAGCCTGGCACGTATTTGTCGATCATCGCTTGCATCGCATCGCGCATTTCAGCCGGCTCCTGCACGCGCTCGATCGTACCCGACAAAAACACGCTCATATAAGCGGTATCAATATGCGCCGGAACAGGCGAAGCGATCGTGCCGTGCTCTTCGCAAACGCTGAAACAGACGCGGTTGTTTTCGTTGATCATCTCGATCTTTCGCCCAGAGTCTGCGCCGTGAAAGTAAATACAGCCGTTCCACCAGGCAAAATTGAGCGGAATGATATACGGCTCGCGCTCGTTGGACATTCCGAGGTGGCCGACTTTTGCTGTGTGCAAAAACGAAGCGATCTGCTCCTGATCAGTAATGGTGCGTTTGGAATAGCGGATAGGTATCATTGGTAATCCCCCAGTCAGACAGTTCTGTTTTTCGATGTAGCCTGATCGTAGTCGGTTTTTGACTTGGGAAAAAGGTGCAGTTTAGGCTTAATCGAGCAGGTCAGATTCAGATATAAAAAAACCGCTCCATTCTCAAGAGCGGTTTTGATTCAGTATTCAGTTGCTGTGCGATGGGCGATTATCCCAGCTGTCGCTTGGAATCGAGTTTCTTGGCAAGCTGCTCTTCCCCGCGGTGAATCCAGCCGACGAAGGAATCGCGGATGTTCAGTTGAGGATCGAGATGGACAACGGCGACGAACATGTAATGGCTTTTTCCTTGGAAGCGGGAGCGATAGCGCAAGTCGATCCATTTGACTTCATAGCCGAAGGGCTGTTCCTTTGTTTCCACGTGGACGTGGTGGGTGAAGGCGAGGAACGATTGCACCTTGGAATCTTGTTTGGCAGCGGCAACGACTTCGCTCTCGGGTTTGATGGCAAATGTGTCCAAAATACTGACATCGCCGGAGTTCACCTCGCCTACATACCAGTGCTGCTCCGTTTTGGCAACAAAAGTCCAAAATGTCCAGGACAGGGTAGGAATGATCGTGTACATGCCCGGCTTGCCGATTCGCGCGCGAACTTGCTCTGTCGTCCGCTTTTGCACCTGGCAGCGCCAATAGTAGTAGCCCGCAATCACCAGGTAAATCAGCAAAAAGGATCGGCCAGGGTGCGCGCCCGCTGCCCAGAGCATGAAGCCGACGAGATGAGCGGCAAAAATGAACGGATCAAAAATGAAAATGGCGTTCAGGGCAACCCACTTATCGCGAAACGGATACAAACCCTTTGTGCCATAGGAATTGAACAAGTCGACAAAAACGTGCAGGCAGACGGCCAAAAAGATCCAGCCCAGCAAATGGAGCCAGGAGGCTTGCGGCATCAGGGCCTGTATGAGAACAAAAATGGCTCCCGACCAGAGAAACAGGGCAGGTACAGAGTGGGAAACGCCTCGATGATTGCGAATGTAGGCCGCAGTGCCGCGAAGGCGAACCAACCCATCCAGATCAGGTGCTTGCGAGCCGATGACCGTACCAATCATCACGGCGGCTGCAAGCGATGGAGAAGAAGCTACGACAGGATCGAGGTAGGCGAGCCCGGCCAATCCGAAGCCCATGGCAAAGTGAGTGGCTGTATCCATGGAATCGTTGTCTTCCTCCTTTTCTTCCAGGCTGTTGTTATGTTTATTATAGCGTGAGAGATGACATAATTCCCCCCTCTGCTGAAAAAAATTGTGAGCTTGTTCCCGCTTTTGCAAAAAGGGTATGATGAATAGATCAAGGAGGGACAAGTCGTATGTTAACTGTCTTTATCGAATACAAGCTGCAACCGGAAAAACGGGAGCAGGCTTTGCGACTGCTTGCATCCATGGCTTCGCGGCTTGCAGCATGGGGAGCACGCGAATATCGCTCCTTCGAGGGGCTTGACCAGCCGGGATTGTTTGTGGAAACTTTTGACGTTTCCACTGTACACGAATATGAACAAATCAAAGCACACCGTTTGGCGGATCAGCAGTTTTGCGACTGTATAACGGGCGGAGCGGCCAAGCTGCACGTCTGGGCGTTTCGCCCCGCCGAGTATCCAAAATAAAAGGAGCAGACAAGAAAGACATGGCAAGAAAAAAAGACAACAGCTTGCAGTACACTCTTCCCGAAGAGTTTCATGTGTTCGGTTTCGCCCAGGATTTGTTGGCCTGGTATGACTCGCAAAAGCGGGATTTGCCGTGGCGGATCAACCGCGACCCGTATCGTGTCTGGGTGTCGGAAATCATGCTTCAGCAGACGCGGGTAGAAACCGTTAAACCTTATTATGCGAATTTCATGGAGAAATTTCCGACGGTGTCGGATTTGGCAAATGCACCAGAAGAAGAAGTGCTCAAAGCGTGGGAAGGACTTGGCTATTACTCCCGCGCTCGCAATTTGCAGGCTGCTGCTCGCGAGGTAACCGTTCGCTATGGCGGCGTCGTGCCTGACACGCCTGAAGAGATCGCCACGCTGAAAGGCGTGGGGCCGTATACAGCGGGTGCGATTTTAAGCATTGCCTACGGAAAGCCGGAGCCGGCTGTCGACGGAAACGTCATGCGCGTCTTTTCCCGCTTGCTGTACCTGTCGGATGATATTGCCAAGCCCGCCACCCGGATCAAGATTGAGCATCTCGTGCGCCAAGTCATTCCGGAGGGGCGCGCAGGTGATTTCACCCAGGCTTTGATGGAGCTGGGCGCGATGGTCTGTGTGCCGCGCTCGCCGCAATGCTTGACCTGTCCTGTGTTCGATTACTGCATGGCCCGCAAGGAAGGGGTACAGGAGGAACTGCCGATCAAAGGGAAGGCAAAACCTCCGCGCCCTGTCGATTTGCAGGTGGCAATCGTGGTTCGCGATGGCAAGGTGCTGATTAACAAACGGCCGGAGCAAGGGCTGCTGGCTGGCCTGTGGGAGTTTCCCATGGTGGAGACGGAGCAGCAAAAAGACAGTGCCAAAGCAGAGGCGCTCGCCAGCGGAATCAGCGAACGATTCGGAATCGATATCGAAGTGCTGGAACCGCTCGGTGCCGTGCAGCACATCTTTTCGCATTTGCAGTGGAATATGCAGGTTTGGTCCTGTGACTGGATTGACGGAGACAAGCTGCCCGCTCATGCCAGGTTTGCGGCCTGGAGTGAGCTGGACACGTACACGTTTCCGATGGCCCATCACAAAATCAGGGAATTGCTCGGACAAAAAAGCAAGTAGGACAGGAAGCCAAAAAGCTGTCGAGATAAACTCGGCAGCTTTTTTCATTCGGACGACCATGCAAGTATGTCATGGCCGTCTCGTTATTTTCATGGACTGTCGTTGTCGATTATCTGTACAGAAATTCCGGAAACTGCATTGCGATCTGATGTTTCCGTTGTTCCCACTCAGCGATTGCTTGTTGTTGCAAATATTGCGCCTCGCGCTGTTCTGGGGTCAATTTCCGCTTCTCGATAATAATCGTGAAGAAAATCATTGGAATGTGCATGAAAATCCACCTCCCATCCCTGATAAATCGTGCAGTTAGTCGCCATCTATCGCTTTGACTCCTGTAAATCTCATCATCTGACGTCTTTGTTTATTTTTCATTGAAATCCCTCCTGGTTTGGAATGCGAAGACGAAATTAGATGCGGCTAACGTGTTGGGCTGCTTCAAAGGCGTGAGCCTCAGCGCGTTCTTCCAAATAACGCGTGCGCGCATAGGCAGCCAGGCGTTGTTCTGGTTGAACGTGATTGCGTTCGATCTTGATGGTGAAAAACAAGAAATTCAGTACCATACCAAATCACCTCCTCTCATTGGTAAAAATTGGATGTTTGTCGCCAAGAAAAAGACCACGGGCTGATGCCTGCGGTCTTTTGGGCGCACGAAGAAAAGGAAAGACCACAAGCTACTACGCCCATGGTCTGGTAATTGACGAAAGAGAATGTTGAAGATACGAATGCATCTACAATTCGTCGGACCAGGAGGCGCTTCTATATGCAGTTTTTGCAACGATAAGACGATCAGCGAAATCATATGCAAAATCCCATACATTCATCATCATGTTGCATCCTCCTTCCTTCGAGTAGTAGTGGTGTAAAACGTAACCTTAGAATATGGCATTTTTTTCTTGCTGTAAAGCACTTTTTACCTAAATTCTAAAGAAAGTTAATTCTGAAAATAATAAAATATAATAAAAAATAAAGTTGCGGGCGATTTTTGGTTTAAAATGCTTGCTATAATGGGTAAGTATATCTGACAACGAGACTATGCGAAAAGGTGTGGAAATGCAGATGAAAATGCCAAGATTGACTGTCAGAGCCAAGCTGATTGCTTCGTTCTCCCTTATTTTGATTATACCTGTACTCGCTCTTGGTCTGCTTTCGTACCAGAGCGCAAAGGATCGTCTTGAAGAGCAACTGCTGACGACAGCATCGGAAAATGTGCGCTTGGTGGACGAGCTGATTGACCGTACAATGGAAGCCCAATCCAGAGACCTGCAATTCATCGTGTCCGATTTGACAAAAGCTGACCTGGTGGATCAGGCGAGAGACGAACTGCATAAGAAGCTGCAAACTTTCCTCAAGCTGCACCCGGATATTGGGGAAGCGTACGTCGGAGATGAAACAGGGAACATGCTGACAGCGACTGGCGCCAAGCTTCCCGACGGCTATGATCCGCGCCAGCGTCCGTGGTATCAAGCAGCGATGAAGACGCCTGACAAATCGATTATTACCGACCCGTATATCGACGCATTTACGGGCAATGTGATCGTGGGTGTAGCCAAAGCTTTGCCTGACCGCTCCGGCGTGCTCGGGATCGATATTCAGCTCACCGCCCTGAACGAAACGGTGAAGCAGGCGAAAATCGGAACGAATGGCTATATGACCATCCTCGATGCCAACCACAAGCTGTTGATCCATCCGACAGGAACACCTGGCTCAGACATGACAGCGCCTTGGATTGGCGATCTGTACGCCAAAGCGGCAGGGACGTTTGACTTCACAGATGAGAACAAGGAAGCCAAAGCAGCTTTTGTCACCAATGATCAATCGGGATGGAAGCTGATGGGCGTCATGTACAGGACGGAAGCAGCGGATGCGGCCAGCCCGATTTTTTACCGGACAATGCTGGTAATTGCGATCACGATTGTGATTGGGGCAGGGCTTGTGTTTGGCATTTTGCGCTCCTTGCTTCGCCCGTTGCAACAACTGACAGCAGCCGCGAAAAAAATGAGCGAGGGAGACGTCACCCAGCAGGTGGAAGTGAAAAGCGACGACGAGTTGGGCGTTTTGGCCAAAACGTTCAACCATATGGCGGAATCGCTTCGCTCTCTCTTATTCTCTGTGAATGATTCCGTTCAGCAGCTCGCAGCCTCCGCAGAGGAGCTGTCGGCAAGCGCTGACCAGACGAGCAAGGCGACAGAGCAGATTGCCACGACGATGCAGGATATGGCGACGGGAACAGAACAGCAAGTATCGCATACACAAAAAAGCACCGATGCAGTCGGGCAGATGTCGCAGCGAATCGCCCAGATTGCCAGCTATACGCATGAGGTGTCCGACACAGCCAAAGAGACAGCAAGCATCGCAGCAGAAGGCAATCGCTCCGTACAGTCGGCGGTTCAGCAAATGAACGCTTCCAACGAGTCGATTCTCAGCCTGGCAAAAGTGGTGGACAGCCTGGGGGTACGCTCGCAGGAAATCGGCAAAATCGTAGATGTCATTACGGCGATTGCCAACCAGACCAATTTGCTCGCGCTGAATGCAGCCATCGAAGCCGCACGCGCCGGAGAGTCTGGTCGCGGATTCGCTGTCGTCGCTGACGAAGTAAGAAAGCTGGCTGAGCAGTCATCTGCTTCGGCGGAGCAAATCAGCCATCTGATCAAAGCGATCCAGCAAGAGACCGACCATGCCGTCGATGTGATGGAGCAGAGCAAACGCGAAGTAACCGAAGGAATCGGCAAAGTGAATGAGGCCGGGAAGTCATTTGAACAAATCCAGTCTGCGGTGGAAGATGTGGCGGACAAAATCGAACAAGTCTCGCAAGCGTCGCACGATATATCCGAACAGACGCAACTGGTGGTCGAATTGATCAATCATATTTCCGATGTCACCATGCAAGCTTCCGATGGGACGCAAAGCGTTTCCGCAGCAGCCGAGGAACAACTGGCTTCGATGGAAGAGATCGCTTCTTCCGCGATGTCGTTGGAGCGACTGGCAGAAGATTTGCAAGATCAGATTGGCAAATTCAAGATATAGGGAAAAAGCCCGGCGCAGGAGTGATTCGCTCTCTTGCCGCCGGGCTTTTTGCTATTGCCCGTTCCTTTTCAAGCATCAAACATCAATCGTAAATAGGTTTGGAGGCGTGATCCCAGGCACCGCTGTCGCCGCCTACTGGCCCGCGTGATTCCAATTCGCGGATGACCTTCACGTGCAGGGAAGCCCCTTCTGCGCTCAAGTATGCGGCGAGCTGGGAAAACGTATCGTGAAAGTACAAAAGCTCGTTGATTTCCCACTGGGAAAGCGGGACCATCGTCAATTGGGACAGGTCGCGTCCTATGTACATCGTTTGATTCCTCCTTGATCTTATGCCTGCCCTCTGTTTTTGCGCGTGCTTAGTATGGCTTTTTCAGCGAGGAATGAGTCAGACGAGATTTTGGCTTCCGGTAGCAAAAGCGGAAGGGGAGTTGTATAATGAAAAATGTGATTTTGATTGATTAGTACCTGCTATTAATAGTTGGTGAGTAGGAGGCATTTCTGATTATGAATACAAAAAAAGTAGCATTGGTTACCGGCGGAACGCGCGGTATCGGAAAAGCAATTGCATTGCAACTGGCTGAGCAAGGGTACGACCTGGTTTTGAACTACTTGCGCAACCGGACTGCTGCGAGAGAAGCGGCAGCCGAGCTGGAAGCAAAAGGAGCGCGCGTGCACCTGGTGAAAGCCAATGTTGGCGACGTGGCAAAAATCAAGGAACTGTTCGCAGAGATTGACCAGGAATTTGGCCGTCTCGATGTGTTTATCAACAATGCAGCTTCCGGGGTTTTGCGCCCGCTGATGGAGCTGGAAGAAAGCCATTGGGACTGGACGATGGAAATTAACAGTAAAGCCTTGTTGTTCTGCGCGCAAGAAGCGGCAAAACTAATGATCAAGGGTGGCAACGGCGGAAAGATCGTCAGCCTGTCCAGCCTCGGCTCGATTCGCGTTTTGGACAACTATACGGCAGTCGGCGTGTCCAAAGCAGCTGTAGAAGCGATTACGCGCTATTTGGCAGTGGAGCTTGCTCCGCATAACATCGTAGTCAACGCAGTATCTGGCGGCGCTGTGGATACAGATGCGCTCAAACACTTCCCGAACCGCGAAGAACTGCTGGGCAGCTCCGCAGAACGCACGCCGGCAGGCCGGATTGTCGAGCCGGAAGATCTGGCGAATGCCGTGATGTTCCTCGTTTCCGACAAGGCTTGGATGGTGCGCGGACAAACCTTGATCGTTGATGGCGGTATCTCTCTTTTGACCTAGTTGATTTTTAGGAGCGGTGACAAGGAGTTGGCGACTTTGACGTCTCACTACACAAGACAAAGTTGTCCATGTGTTGTACAATAGAGGAAGAAGGTTACGAAGGAGGCAACGTATGCTGATTCGTCCGTTTCGACTCGGTGACTATTCGGCTATCACAAGTATCTGGCAACAGACGGGCTTGGACCAATCGGACACGGTGTCGTTGAACGATTTGGCCCAACAGTTGGCATGGGACAGCGATTTGGTTATGGTTGCGGAAAAAGACGGCAAAGTTGTTGGGGTCGTGGTCGGCACGATCGACGGAGCACGAGCCTATTTTTACCGGCTGGCTGTTCTTCCCGAGATGCAAGGTTCCGGTATCGGCCGCGAACTCGTGGCTGCCATCGAAAAGCGCTTCAAACAGCGAGGCGTCAATAACGTCCTGATCATGGTCAATCAGGCAAATCCGGAGATCCTTCCGTTTTACCTTTCGCTTGGCTACGAAGTACAAAAATTTGTTACACTTTCCAAAAAGCTCTCTTCCTAAAGGAGGCTTGTCCCCATTCAAAAGAGAAGAGAAGAAAGGGGAGAGTCATGTCACCAACTCCGGGCTCCAATATCCGCATTGAAAGTTATAAACATGATCATTCGCTGCACCGCATTTGGGACAAATCCACGTTGATTCATACCAGTGATGCGGTGGTGATTGGGGGAAACGATCGGGTCAAGGTGACAGAAGCAGACGGGCGGGAGTGGCGTACGCGTGAACCGGCCATTTGCACATTTGGTCGGGGCCAATGGTTCAATACCATTGCCATGATTCGCGACGACGGCATTTACTATTATTGCAACATTGGTTCGCCCTTCAGCATGAAGGGACAGCTGCTCAGCTACATAGACTATGATCTCGATGTAAAGGTGTTTCCCGACATGACGTATTCGATTCTCGATGAAGAGGAGTTTCTGTTGCACAGCAAACAGATGAACTACCCTCCGTTTGTCGTGGAAAAGGTACAGACTGCGTTGCGAGAGGTACTGGATTGGGTAAGCGCGCGCCGCGGCCCTTTTCAGAACGGCTTCGTGCAACGCTGGTACGAGCGGTATCTTTTAGTGCGAGACGATGAGGAATAATCCCTTTCCCGTTATTCGGGGGAGGGATTTCCTTGTAGTGTCAGAAAGTTGGAAATGGCGAAGAAGATCGTACCAATTTGGCTGTGCCTGAACATATCGGGTACAGCCAAGTTTGCTATGGGAAGGAGGTATGCTGGTTGAGCATACGCCGCTATTTGGCATATGTCATGCCCTATTGGAAACAAATTTTGGGCACTATATTGATAGGTATCATCAAATTTTCCATTCCGCTTGCCTTGCCGCTCCTGATCAAATACGTCATTGACGACCTGCTCCCCAGCTCGATGCCCCGCGAGGATAAGCTGACACAATTGTTTTGGCTGATGCTTGGGACGTTCTTGATGTTTACGGTCGTACGGGCGCCTGTCGAGTATATCCGCCAATATTTCGCGCAGTGGGTGTCCAGCCGCATTTTGTTTGATATCCGCAACCAGCTGTACGCCCATTTGCAGCGGTTGTCGATGCGTTACTACAACAACACGAAGACGGGCGAGGTCATTTCCCGGGTTATTAACGACGTGGAATCGACGAAAAGCTTCGTGGAAACAGGCTTGATGAACTTGTGGCTCGATCTGATTACGATCGTACTGACGCTTTTGATCATGTTTTCCATGGATGCGGAGCTGACATTTGTAGCGATCGTCGTTTTTCCGCTGTATAGTCTCTCTGTCAAATTTTTTTACAAAAAACTGAGACAGCTGACGCGGGAACGCTCTGCCGCTTTGGCGCGACTCCAGGGGTATTTGTATGAACGAGTGAACGGGATGGCGCTGATCCGAAGTTTTGCTCTGGAAAGTCACGAAAGCAAAGGCTTCGCAAAGGAAAACAACCAGTTTTTGGACAAAGCGCTGGAGCATACCCGCTGGAATGCCCGGACGGTTTCTGTCGTCAATACCGTCACGGATATCGCGCCGTTGCTCGTGATCGCCTATGCAGGCTACCAGGTGATCGGCGGAAGCATGAGCGTAGGGACACTGGTGGCTTTTTACGCTTATTTGGAACGCTTGTATACCCCGTTGCGGCGCTTGGTCAACTCCAGCACGGTGCTGACGCAAGCGATTGCTTCGATGGACAGAATGTTCGAGTTCATGGATGAATCGTACGATATTGAGGACAGTCCAAACGCTCGCGAGCTGCCTGTTGATCCGGCGACGGGACGTATTCGCGGAGAAATTCGCTTTGAGCATGTATCGTTTCGTTACCGGGAAGAAGGGCCGCTTGTTTTGCGCGACGTCAATCTGACGATTCAACCTGGCGAGACGGTCGCCATCGTCGGAATGTCCGGTGGCGGGAAATCGTCTTTGATCAGCCTTTTGCCGCGCTTCTGGGACGTGACGGAAGGGCGGATTACCATCGATGGAGTCGATGTCCGCGACTTGAAGCAGCAAAATTTGCGCTATCATATCGGACTGGTGCAGCAAGACAACATTTTGTTTAGCGAATCGGCAAAAGCCAATATTTTGATGGGGAATCCGGAAGCGGATGAACATATGGTTCAGGAAGCTGCCCGCGCCGCCAATGCCCACGATTTTATCAGCGAGCTGCCAGAAGGATACGATACAGAGCTGGGCGAGCGGGGCGTGAAGCTGTCGGGGGGACAAAAGCAGCGGGTCGCTATCGCCCGGGTGTTTTTGCGCGATCCGGGAATATTGATTTTGGATGAAGCGACCTCTGCTCTCGATCTGGAGTCGGAGCATATGATCCAGGAATCGTTGAATCGCCTGACCAGAGGGCGCACGACGCTCATTGTGGCGCATCGCCTGTCCACGATCACCCATGCAGACAAAATCATCGTCATGCGCGAGGGACAAATTGTGGAACAGGGCAAGCATGAGGAGTTGCTGGAACAAAAAGGCGTGTACTATGGCCTGTGGAGCGTCCAGGATTTGGGGATTGATCGAGGGGGAATGGAGGGAATCTGATGGAAATATGGCGCCGCAATCTATACGTGTTATGCGGATCGCTGTTTGTCGTCATGGTGGCGATGAGTATGATCATGCCTTTTTTGCCGCTGTACATTCAGCAAGATTTCGGAATTGACGATCCGCATCAGGTGACAGCATGGGCGGGAATTATTTTCGGGGCCAATTTTTTGACCGCCGGACTCGTTTCTCCCATTTGGGGGAACTTGGCTGACAAGCACGGACGCAAGATCATGATTTTGCGATCCGGCTACTTCATGTCGATCACGGTAGCGTTGACAGGCTTTGCAGGCAGTTTGTGGCAACTGTTGGCGCTGCGGCTGATCAACGGACTGGTGGGAGGAATCATCCCGGCCAGTACGGCGCTGGTTGCCTCTTCCGTTCCGAAAGAGCGCATCGGCTGGGCGCAAGGGCTTTTGCAATCGTTTATCACGGCAGGGACGATTATGGGACCGCTTTTTGGCGGAGTGCTGGCGAATCAAATCGGCTTTCGCATGATCTTCCTGATTACAGGCAGTCTGCTGTTGCTGGCGACTTTGGTCATTACGTTTACGGTAAAAGAGAGCTTCGTTCCACCTGAAAAAAAGGACCGGTCCAGCCTGAAGGAAGATTTTCAAATGATCTTTTCGTCCAAAGAGCTGCCGGCGCTCTTTTTTGTAACCGTGATGATCCAGTTTGCCTTGTTCAGCATCGTGCCTGTATTGCCGATCTACATATCGCAGTTGGTCCAATCAGAAGGAGCAAAAGTCGCGCTGTGGGCCGGAATCGTCCAGGCGGCGATGGGGATTGCCAATGTGTTTGCTTCTCCGCAGCTCGGGCGCTTGGGTGATCGCTTTGGCTCGCAAAAGGTGCTGCTGTTCGCCTTGCTTGGAGCAGCGATCCTGTTTATTCCGCAGGGGCTTGTCTGGACCGTGTGGCAACTGGTCGTGCTAAGGTTTTTGCTCGGTTTGTCGCTGGGAGGCTTGCTCCCGTCAGTCAATGCGCTTTTGCGGCGGGCCACGCCATCTCATATGGTCAGTCGCGTCTACGGTTACAACAACAGCTTCGTCAGCATCGGAAGCATGCTCGGGCCGATGATCGGCGGTTTTATGGCTGGCTACGTAAGCATCAACGGCGTGTTTTTTATGACGAGTGCTTTTTTGTTCATCAATGCAGGCTGGGTGTACTACAGCTTTTTCCGCAACAAAACTGTACAATCTACAGATTCTGGAATAGACTAAAACATATTGGATGAAAAGAGGTGCACCTCCATTGTGATGATCGGTCGGCAGGAATAATCGCATATTCCGTCAGGGCGATGGAAATATGTCCTGAACCGACAGGAGGTTGTGCATCGTGTGGCATAGACGTTTTCTATTCCTCTGGGCGGGTCAGACATTGGCCAATCTGGGGGATGTTTTTTATATTGTGGCGTTCATTTCGGTCATTTACGCCGTATCCGGTTCTGTCATGTACACGGCGTTTGTTCCGGTGGTCATTTTGTCGGCGCAATCGGTCAGCGGCTTGACAGCGCCGTTGCTTTTTCGCAGACTGTCGCTTCCGTCCATGCTGGTGCTGTCGCAAGCGCTGAAGACGTGCTTGCTTGCGGCAGCGGCTGTGCTTGTCGACAGGACAGCAGGCACCAACGGTCAGGCGATCTGGCTGCTGTTCGGATTGGGCGGGCTGATTGCCTTTATGGATGGCTGGGCCAATCCCGCACGCAATGCGTTGGTGCCGCAGCTTGTGGAACGCGAGCAGCTGATCAGGGCGAACGGCTTGCTTGCGACTTCCGATCAGACGGTTCATTTTGCCGGCTGGGCAGCGGGTGGACTGCTCATGGCGTTCCTCGGAGCAAGTGCGGTTTTGTGGGGAACGGTAGCGGCTTATGTGTTGGCATCTTTGGCAATGCTCGCGGTCAAGCCGGAAAAAGCTGATCCAGACATGACGGTTGTCGAGCCGCCGCAGGAAAATTGGCTGACAGGCTGGAAAGCGATTCGCGATGTGCCGCTCTTGCGGCAGCTCGTCGCACTGGATGTCGTCATGGGCGTCTCGGGAGCGGTCTGGATTGCGGCTATTTTGTTGCCGTACGCGCTGGAAGCGTTGGGCCGAGGAGAAGAGTGGTGGGGCTACATCAATGCAGGCTACCTGCTCGGCTCCATTTTGGGGGGCACGCTGCTGCTGAAGTACGCCGACAAGATGAATCGCCAGCTGTATCGCTGGCTGCTGGCAGGTGTTGGCGGGGCTGCTGCGATGACCTTGCTGTTTGGCAGTACGACGTATCCGCTGGCTGCCTTGCTCTTTTCCTTTGCGCTGGGGCCGTTTTTGGAGATAGCCCTGGTGAGCAAGCAGACAATTTTGCAGCAGGAGACAGAGACGCCGATGCTGCCGTACGTTCTGTCAGCAAAAGGGACCATCGATGCGCTGGTGTTTGGACTTTCCTCGCTGTTGATGGGGGCGCTGGCGCAGTCGCTTGGCCCGAGAGCGGTTTATTTGCTCTCCGCAGTGCTTTTGGCAGGCGCAGCCTTTTTCGTTTGGCGTTTGCGGCAAAAGCAACTCGCAAGTGCGCGCAAGCAAACTGTCTAAAACATGCAACCCTCTGGCGATTGCCGGAGGGTTTTTTGATACAATGACAGGTAAGAAAACTAGGAGTGGAGTGAGCCGCATGAACATTCTCGTTTTGCATGGTAGCTCAAGAGAGGGTGGCAATACCGAGCAGCTGACGAATATCGCGCTGGAAGGAATCCCGCACACAAGCATTCACCTGCGGGAGAAAAACATTTTGCCGATCCACGATCAGCGGCATGTGGAAGGTGGCTTCACGGCGGTAGCAGATGATTACGACGAAGTGACGGAAGCCGTTTTGGCCCACGATTTTTTGATCTTTTCCACCCCGATCTACTGGTACGGCATGTCCGGCTACATGAAAAATTACGTGGATCGCTGGTCGCAAAGCCTGCGGGACAAACGTTACGCCTTCAAGGAATCGCTCGGGCGCAAACAGGCTTATGTCATCACGACGGGCGGCGACCAGCCGAGGATCAAAGGGCTGCCGCTGATCCAGCAGTTTCAGTACGTCTTTTCTTTTGTGGGAATGCCGTATGCGGGCTACATCATTGGCGAGGGCAACAAGCCGGGGGATATTCTCGCGGATGTGCAGGCTGTGGCTTCGGCTAAGCAGCTCAATGCGTGGCTGAAATCGCAGCAATAAGGCAGAAAAAAAGACCGGAAATCCGGTCCCAGATTGTCGAGAAACCCCACACATGGTGAGGTTTCTTTTGCTTTTTAAAAAGCTATTTGCTGGTCGGAGTCGCGCCCTTCAGATGGCGCAAAATCGCCATCAAATCGAGTTCGCCCAACCCTTCCTCCAGGGCGTGGCGATAGGTGGCCTGCGCGGATTCCGCCAAAGGAGTAGCTACGCCAGCCTCGCGGGCAAGCCGCAAATCTTTTGCCATATGCTTCAAGGCAAAAGCGGCAGGGAAGTCGTCTGCGAGAATCGAGGCAGCTTTGCCGCGAATCAGCGGGGTTTCTACTGCGCTTTGCGAGATAATCTCCAGCATTTGCTCGGTGTCGATGCCAAGCGAGCGGGCGAACAGCAACGTTTCCGCTACTCCTTGTACCGTGATGCCGAGCAGCAGGTTGATCGCCAGCTTGGCAGACGTTCCCGCTCCATGCGACCCGAGGTAAACAGCTGCTTTGCCGAGCTTGTCCAGCATCGGCTTCGCTACGTCATAATCCGCTTTCTCGCCGCCGACCATGATGACCAGTTGCGCTTCCTTCGCCGGACCGACACTGCCAGAGACGGGAGCGTCGAGAAAACGCAGTCCGGCTTTTTTGCTTTGCTCCGCCAAAAAGCGGGAAGTCTCTGGTGCAATCGTGCTCATGTCGATCGCGAGCTTGCCGGAAACGCGGGCAGATAGCAAGCCGTCTGTTCCTGTATAAATGGCTTTCACAGCCTCGTCATCACTTACCATGGTGAACAACACATCGCATTCATCGACCAGTTGCGCGAGTGATTCGGTTTGCTTCGCGCCGAGCGCAACGAGCGGAGCCGCTTTTTCGGGTGAGCGGTTCCAGACGCGGACAGCGTAGCCTGTGGACAGCAAGTTGCTTGCCATCGGTACGCCCATGTTGCCCAAGCCAATCCAACCTATGATCATGTCTGATTACTCCTTTTCATCCATTTGTTTTCCGACCTGCTTTTGCACAAGCTCTTTCAAGGCAGCGTGTTTCGATTCGGTCATGGCAAACAGCTCGTCGAAGCCGCCCGGCAATGTTTTGGCGAGCACGCGCAGCCCTTCTTCGGTGATTCCGCCTTTTGTCGCAACGCGCTCGATTAGCTGGTCGAAGCCAAGCTGTTCGTTTTTCAAAAGCAAAGCGGTGCCGAGCATCGTTTCCACGAGAATGGTTCTGGCTGTCGCAATATCAAGCTCCGGCGTCTTGCGGACCGCTGCTTGTGCAAACGAATCGAGTATCCCGGCTATCAGTCCGGGTGCGCTGCTGCTCAAAATTGTGGCTGTTTCGATATTCGTCTCTGTCACTTCCTGCACTTCGCCGATTGCGGACAGCAGGGTGAACAAGCGGCTTCGTTCCTCTGAACTCACCCTGTCGCTTGCCGTATACAACGAAACGCCGTGCAGCTCGGATGACGTCACGGTAGGAATCACTTTGCTGACTGGCCCGGCATGAACGCTCTCCAGGTCGGAGATGCTGACTCCGGCAGCGACAGAGACGATGTGCTTCTCGCGAGGAATCGTCAGCTTTTCCAGAACAGGCAGGATGTCCAGCGGCTTCGTACAGATGAAAATCAGGCTGGCCTGCTCGCAAATCGCTTGGGCGCTATCCGCGACAGCTACTCCAAAACGGGCTTGCAGCGCGTCCGCTTTTGCCCGCGTGCGGTTGAAAACGACGATGTGTTCAGGGGAAATCACTGCGCTTTTGCAAAAAGACTTCACCAGCATTTGCCCCATACTTCCTAATCCGATAATCCCGATGCGCATGTGCAAAACCTCCCGTCCCATTGTATCGTAAGTCTACGCAAAAAGGTACAGTCTCCCGGTAGGGAAGAGACTGTACCTTGTACTAAGCTTGTATTGGTTTTGGCTTTGTCAAAAGCGATGCGATTAGTCGTCCGAGCTTCGGAAGATCATGATGTACTTCGCGAGTTCGAGTACAGAGATCAGAGCGGCGGCGACGTAAGTGAGGGCGGCAGCACCGAGCACTCTGCTTGCCCCGCGTTCTTCTTCGTTGCGGATAAAGCCCATTCGCACCATCAGCTCTTTGGCACGGCTGCTGGCGTTGAACTCGACTGGCAACGTGATGAGCTGGAAGGCAACGGCACCGGAGAAGAAAATGATCCCCAGGAGCAAAAGACCGGACATATGGAAGAAGAAACCGGCGAGCAACAAAAGCGGCGCAACACCCGATACGAGATTGACAACCGGGAAAATGCGGTGGCGCGCTACGAGCATCGGATAAGAAACTTTATGCTGGATCGCATGGCCGACTTCGTGACAAGCAACAGACAGCGAAGCGATGGAGTTGCCAAAGTATACAGGATCGGACAGGCGAACCACACGGGACATCGGATCGTAGTGGTCAGTCAGCGTACCTGGAATATGTTCGACGGGAACGTTGGTCAAACCGTTTGCATCGAGCATCCGTCTCGCCGCTTCAGCCCCGGTCAAACCGGAAGAAGTAGGGACCTCGGCATAGCGGTTGAAGGTGCCTTTTACTCGGAATTGAGCCCAGAGAGACAGTCCGAATGCAATGAGTATCAGAAAATCCATCGGGTGAAAAAACATTGAACAATCACTCCTTTTTATCTGCATGAAGAAACACAATAGCAGTTCCTTACACATTTTGTCCCATATCCATGTATACGAATAAGTGTCAGGGCAGTTTCATTAATTTTATTGTACAATCTCTGACCATTCTTGACAATATCACCACCTGCTTATATGTGCAGATTGACTCTTGCTACATGTGAAGCCAGCTTTTCCTCACATAAAAAAACAGACACATCCGTGAAGAATGTGTCTGTCTTTTCGCCGTTTACCGATCGTGGTTTTGCGTTTTGTGATGCTCGGTTTTGCGCGGGTTTTGGAAGCCGACGACCTCCAGCATTTTGCTGCTCTCTTTGGAATCCAGCGTCTTTTCCGGAGCTTGCGGGTACGTTTTTTCGCCTTTTGACACCTAGATCTCCTCCTCGCGATGATACTCACTGCAATCGTTAGTATCTCCAAAAGGCAGGAAACCGGGCTTGGCAATGCTTGTCTCGGCGTCAGGCTCACGTACGCAGCTAAGCTACGCTACGCGTTCAATTGTGCGAAGGCGCGGTCGACAGCCGAGATTGTTTGCCGGATGTCATCTTCCGTGTGCGCGGTGGTGATGAACCACGCCTCGTACTTGGAAGGAGCGAGGCAAATGCCTTCATCCAGCAAAAGGCGGAACATGCGGGCGAACAGCTCGCCGTCTGCTTTTTGCGCTGCATCGTAATCGCGAACAGGCTCGTCTGTAAAGTACACAGCCATGGCCCCTTTGACGCGGTTGAGCTGGATGGTGACGTCGTGCTTGCTCGCTGCATCGCGGATGCCTTTTTCCAGCAGCGCGCCGAGTCGCTCAAATTCATCGTACACGCCAGGCTGTTTCAGCACTTCCAGGCATGCGATTCCGGCACGGATCGATGCGGGATTGCCCGCCATTGTGCCCGCTTGGTAGGCAGGACCGAGCGGCGCGACTTGCTCCATAATCTCGCGGCGTCCGCCATATGCTCCGATTGGCAAGCCGCCACCGATGATTTTTCCGAGCGCGGTCAGGTCAGGCGTTACGCCCAGCAAGTTTTGCGCACCGCCGTAGCAGAAGCGGAATGCGGTGATGACCTCGTCGTACACAACGAGCGCGCCTGCCTCGTGCGTGATGCGGTTCACTTCCTCCAAAAAGCCTGGCTCCGGCGTGACGATACCGAAGTTGCCGACGATTGGTTCGACCAGGACGCAAGCCGTTTCGTTGCCCCATTTGTTCATCGCTTCGGCGAACGCTGCAACGTCATTGAATGGAACCGTGATCACTTCGCTGGCGATGCTTTGCGGAATACCCGCACTGTCAGGGATGCCGAGTGTGGAAGGGCCGGAGCCTGCCGCAACCAGCACGAGATCGGAGTGACCGTGGTAGCAGCCCGCAAATTTGATGATTTTCACGCGTCCGGTGTAGGCGCGTGCCACGCGAATGCACGTCATGACAGATTCCGTACCGGAGTTGTTGAAGCGGATGCGCTCCATGGATGGAATCGCTTCGCGGATCATGTTCGCAAAAGTGACTTCCCAAGGAGTTGGCGTACCGTACAACGTTCCGTTGGCCGCCGCTTCCGTAATGGCTTTTGTGACGTGCGGGTGAGCATGTCCGGTAATAATCGGGCCATACGCCGCCAAGTAGTCAATATATCGATTGCCGTCCACGTCCCAGAAATACGCGCCCTGGGCACGCTCCATCGTAACGGGCGCTCCCCCGCCTACGGCCTTGAAAGAACGGGAAGGGCTGTTTACCCCGCCGAGAATAACATCCATGGCTTGTTCGTGCAGTTGCGCGGATCGTTCACGTTTCATGCGATTTTCCCTCTTTTCTTTTCAAAAAAGTCCTTCATTATCTTAACACAGCAAAAGTCACCTGGATATGGATGGGGAGCTATAGCTGGGGAAAAGGAAAAATGATACAATTTTCAAGCAAATCACTTCACGTAAAAGGCGGTAATCCACCATGAAACTTGAGTGCATCTCCATCAAAGGAACCGGCAATACCAATGAGGACGCCTATGTGATCTCGCAAGCCGATCAGGTGTACGCGGTGATCGACGGCGTCTCGTCGCTCGTTCCGTACGAAAACCGATTCGGGCAGACAGGAGGAGCGATTGCAGCCGAGCTGGTGAAAAGGAAGCTGGAAATCATGCCGCCTGACGCTGTGCTGTCCGATTACCTGACGTTTGTCAACGAAAAGCTGCGGGAAGTGATGCGCGAGAGCGAGATTGACTGGAAGCAAAAAGAAGCATTGTGGGGAGCGGCATGTGCAGTCGTTCGGGTGAAAGAGCAGCACATCGAGTATGCCCAGACTGGCGATTGCATGATTTTTGCGGTCTATGAAGACGATACGGTGCGGCCTTTGACGTTTCCGCAAGTTTCGCTGCTGGAGCAAAACGCCATTGCCCGGTGGGAAGACGGGATTCGCGAGGGGCTGTCTACCCGAGCCGAGCTGCACGAGCGATGTAAGGACATCCTGATTCATAACCGCTATCAGGCGAACGAATCAGGAGGATATGGCGTTTTGAACGGAGATGCGGCTTGTGCGGATTTCATAGAGTATGGACGGATCAATCGGATCGGATTGAAGGCGCTTGTTTTGGCGACAGACGGTCTGTTCATGCCACGACCAACAGGCGGAAAAGGACCGGGGTGGGAAGAAACGGTATTGCCAATCGTCCACAAAGGGCTGCAACGTTACACGGATGAGCTGATCGCACTGGAAAACAACGATCCCGAATGCATCCGCTACGCCCGCTTCAAAAAGTCGGACGACAAGACGGGCATTGTCGTGAATTTGCGCTGACAGTTTGTTACAGTTTGCCTTTTGCACAATTTCATGCGCTCATATACACTAACAGTTGTTCATGACCGTTTTGCCAGCCGCAAGCGGTCACATCTCTTTGCATGAAAAACGTCAAGGCGTTTTTCCACTAAAAAAAGGATGGTTATCCATGATTCAAGTGAAGAACCTGCAAAAGGAGTTTCGCATCCACCAGGCCAGAGCGGGTCTCGGGGGTGCTTTTCGTGATTTGTTTAGTCGCGAGTATAAGACCGTCAAGGCAGTGAATGACCTTTCTTTTACCGTGGAAGAAGGGGAAATGTTCGCCTTGATTGGGGAAAATGGCGCCGGGAAATCGACGACGATCAAAATGCTGACGGGCATTTTGACGCCAAGCGAGGGCGAGATCGTCATCAACGGCTACGTTCCGTTCAAACAGCGCGAGGAATACGTGCGCTCCATCGGTGTCGTATTCGGACAGCGTTCGCAGCTCTGGTGGGATTTGTCGCCGATGGAGTCGTTCCGGTTGCTGAAAAGCGTCTACAAAGTCGACGGGCCAGAGGGAGATAAGTGGCTAGACCGCTTGATCGAGGAGCTGGAAATCAACCCGTTTGTCAGCCAGCCAGTGCGCAAGCTGAGCCTGGGTCAACGGATGCGCTGCGAGGTAGCGGCGTCATTGATTCACAAGCCGCGCCTGTTGTTCCTCGATGAGCCGACAGTCGGGCTGGACGTCTTGGTGAAGCAAAAAATTCGCGAGTTTTTGCGCAATCTGAACGAAACGGAAAACATGACCATCCTGCTCACGACCCACGACGTTTCCGATATTGAAGCGCTCTGTAAGCGGGTGCTGGTCATGGACAAAGGCAAGCTGATTTTTGACGGCCTGCTCAGTGACCTGAAGGAAAAGTGGGGCAATGGCACAGAGGTGTCTTTCCAGATGAAAAAGCGCACACCCGCCGACGAGCTGCGCAAGACGCTTGGCGAGATGCCGTGCGAAATTTCCCAGGTAAACGAATATACAATCAGTGTGAAAGTGCCGCAGAGCCAGGAAATGCTGCCGTTTGTCCTGTCAACGGTCATGTCGACGTTCGAGGTCAGCGACGTAAAAATCATGGAGACGAGCACAGAAGATATTGTCCGCAACATTTACCAGGTGGATACAGGGGTGCGGGGCCATGCATAAGCTCTACATGGAACTGATCCGCATGCGCTTTTTGACCATGCTCGCTTACCGGGTGAATTACTACAGCGGGATCATTATTTACGCGATCAACATCGGAGCGTACTACTTTTTGTGGGGCGCAATCTACGGCGGCCAGCAGCAGCTTGGCGGCCTGTCGGTCGAGCAAATGACTTCCTACGTCGCGATTGCCTGGATGTCGCGCGCCTTTTACTTCAACAACATCGATACGGAAATTGCCCAGGACGTACGGGAGGGTAAAGTCGCGATCGAGATGATCCGCCCTTACAATTACTTGTCGGTCAAGACAGCGCAAGCATTTGGGGAAGGGATATTCCGCTTCCTGTTTTTCGCAGGGCCAGGAATTTTTCTCATCAGCCTGATTATCCCGTTTCATTTTCCCGCGACAGCGACTGGCTGGGGATTGTATTTGATCAGTCTCATGTTTGCCTTTTTGATCAACACGCAAATCAACCTGCTGACGGGGCTGTTCACCTTTTTCCTGTTCCGCAACGACGGGATGATGCGGGCGAAGCGTGTCGTCGTTGATTTGATGTCGGGCCTGGTGCTGCCGATCAGCTTTTTCCCGGGCTGGGCGCAAACGGTTATGGGCTTTTTGCCATTCCAGGCCGTCAACTACTATCCGAGCCTGATTTTTACAGGAGCGATTACTCCGGGGCGTTCCTGGGAGTTGATCGGCTTCCAGGCGATCTGGATGGTTGTTATTCTGGTTCCGATTCTGATTTTGTGGCGCATGGCCCGAAATCGGCTGGTCGTGCAAGGGGGGTAGCATATGCAAAACGTCAAACACATTTTCGGTATTTTCGCCGACTACCTGGGCCAGTATTTCAAGACGAGACTTGCCTATCGGGCTGACTTTCTCGGGGATTTTGTGTCCAACTTGATTTCCGAGCTGATCAATCTGGTGTTCATCATCGTCGTCTTCACGCATGTGCCGTTGATGAAGGAATGGACGCGGGACGAAATCATTTTCATTTACGGTTTCTTTTTGGTGCCGTATGCCTTATTCTCGATGTTTTTCGGGTTTTGGGACTTCAACGAACGCTATATTATCCGGGGCGAAATGGACCGCATCTTGACCAGGCCGATCCACAATCTGGCACAGGTCTGTCTGGAGTCGATCGCACCGGACCGGATTTTCGGCGTCATCACAGGGCTGATCATCATGGGCTATGCTGCTTTTCAGCTCGATTTGACGTTTTACTGGTACGACCTGTTCATCTTCATCGGGCTTGTGATCAGCGGCGCCCTGATTTACGGCGGGGTGTACACGGCGATTGCCGCTGTCAGCTTTTTCTCCGATTCCCGGACAGGAATTGCCCCGATGATTTACAACATCCAGCAGTACGGGCGTTACCCCGTGGATGTGTACAACAAGGCGATTCGCTTCGTGCTGACTTACGTGTTGCCGTTTGCTTTTGTCGGGATTTACCCGGCGGCTTACTTTTTGCGAAAAGAAGTGTGGTATACGTACGCAGCACTTACTCCGGTAGTCGCGGTCATCTTCTTTGGCATCGGCTTGCTCGTCTGGAACTGGGGCGTCACCAAGTATCGGGGAGCGGGGTCGTAGTGGCAGAAGCTACTTTTGGTGCGATTTGGTAGGCAGGAGCAGGTAATATTAGAGGTAACGAGCTTGAAAGAAAAAAAGACCGTCCGGCGGCTACCGGAACGGTCTGGTCTGTACAAACGAGGCTTCCCTCAAAGGGGACGGCTCAAAATTTGGTGAAGAATAGACCGCCGAGGAGCAGTCAACTCAAGGGCGGTCTATTTCTTTTTGGTCCAGGTAACTACCTATAGCACGTGGCGACTTTAGGCTGAGAAGCCCCATTTTTTTTAAAATATATCCAACTAAATCAATTGGAAAATAACAATAAAATGTCGATTTAACAGTTTCGTCTATTGTCAAATCGAAAAAGCGCAGTATAATATGCTGTATACAACTACACAATTCCTTCAGGGCAGGGTGAAATTCCCGACCGGCGGTGATGGTGCAATCAGCACGTCAAGCCCGCGAGCCTCCCGAGCTGTTGACAGCGACGGAGTGCAGGATCTGGTGAGATTCCAGAGCCGACAGTACAGTCTGGATGGGAGAAGGATGACGACAGTACGTTTACCACACACGTGCTTGTTTGCCTGTGCTGGCAGGACAGATGCGATGAGGCATGCATGATGAGCCGCCTCGTTGTTTCTTGAACCTGGATTTATTGCACATGCTTTGTCATACGCCTGTAAGCTGCCCTGAGAATTATTCTCAGGGTATTTTTGTGTTTGCAAAAGCGTAGACATTTTGGCACGTGTGGGCAAGACCGCTGTTGCCATTCCTCAGAAGGAGAAAAAACGAGGAGATGGTACACATGAAAGAAACAGCCCTGCACACATCGCGCAGAGCAACCCAGCGGATCGTGACGATTCCGATGCTGGCAGCCGTTGCTTTTATCTTGCAGTATTTGGAGGTTCCCGTTCCGCTGATGCCGAGCTTTTTGAAGCTTGATTTCAGTACGTTGCCAGCGCTGATCGGCGGACTCATGTACGGCCCTGTAGCCGGCATCATCATCGAAGTTTTGAAAAATACATTGCACATGCTCTTTAAAAATACAGACGGATTGTTGATCGGAGAGCTTGCCAACGTCGTGGCGGGCGCCAGCTTTATTTTGCCAGCTGTCCTTCTGCAACGCAGCGGTCAAGGGAAAAAAGGCTTTTTATCGGGCCTCGCGCTTGGAACGTTGCTGATGACGATTGTCATGGCTGTTGCCAATGCGTACGTCCTGCTCCCGGCATACGCCGCTCTTTATCAGATGCCGATGGCAGAGCTGCTGGCCATGTTCAACGCAACCAGCGTCTGGTCCCTGGTCATGGTCGGTATCGTTCCGTTCAACCTGTTCAAAGGGGTCGTGCTCGCGCTGGTCGCGTATCCGGTCTACGCCAAGCTTGGTGCGCGCATTGCCCTCAGAACCACAAATTGACAACGGCTGCGCGACTTGCTAAGATATTCCCTAACAAAAAGCAGTTTAGCGAAAAGGCTATGAAAGGACCCGCAGCTATATCCTGGTTCCAGAGAGTCGGCCCTAGTCTGGAAGGCTGATACGAGGCGTACCTGCACCCCATCCTGAAGCCGCCAGCGACGAGCTGGTCCGGTTGCCCGCCGTTATCGGGTTGTTGAGTGGACTTATGGCTTGTGCCATGGTCAATCAGGGTGGTACCGCGGAAGTGAATCCTCCGTCCCTTTTTTGGGATGGGGGATTTTTTGCATTTTCATGTAAGAAAAAAGGAGCGTAGAAGGATGAAAGAGGACAAAGCGTTCGTAAAAGAAATGACACCGCAGTCGGAAGATTTCTCGCGCTGGTACATCGACGCGATCAAAAAAGCGGATTTGATGGATTACACGCCAGTGCGCGGCTGTATCGTCTTCAAACCGGATGGCTTCGAGCTGTGGGAGCGCATCCAGGAGGCGATGGACAAAAGGTTCAAAGAGACGGGACACCGCAACGCCTACTTCCCAATGCTGATTCCCGAGTCCTTTTTCCAAAAAGAAAAAGAGCACATCGAGGGCTTCAACCCAGAGCTGCCTTGGGTGACGGAAGCGGGAGGAGAGCAGCTGGAGGAAAAGCTTGCCCTGCGCCCGACTTCGGAGACGATCATCGGACATATGTACGCGCAGTGGATTCAGAGCTACCGCGACTTGCCGATTCTGATTAACCAGTGGGCAAACGTGTTCCGTTGGGAAAAGCGCACCATGCCATTCTTGCGTACTTCAGAATTTTTGTGGCAGGAAGGCCATACCGCCCATGCGAACGAGGAAGAAGCGCGCCAGGAGACCATGCAAATGCTGGAGATTTATCGCGAGGTTGTGGAGCAGGAGCTGGCGATTCCGGTATGGAAAGGGCAAAAAACGCCAAGCGAGCGCTTTGCAGGAGCAGTCGACACGTACTCCATCGAGGCGATGATGAAGGATGGCAAAGCGGTGCAGGCCGGAACCTCCCACTACTTGGGCGACAAGTTTGCGCGCGGCTTTGAGATCAAGTTCCTGGATCGCGACAATCAGTTCAAATACGTGCATACGACTTCGTGGGGCAGCTCTACCCGCTTGATCGGCTCGATGATCATGGTGCACGGCGACGACCGCGGTCTGGCTTTGCCGCCGCGGATGGCACCGACTCAGGTCATCATGATCCCAGTCGGACCGATGAAGCTGCGCGATCAGGTCATGGTTGCATTCGATCCGCTGTTTGACGAGATCAAAGCGGCAGGCGTTCGCGTCCGGGCAGACTTGCGCGAGGAAACTCCGGGCTGGAAGTTCAACGAATGGGAGATGCGCGGTGTGCCGCTGCGTCTGGAGCTTGGACCGCGCGACGTGGAAAACGGCCAGGCGATTCTCGCCCGCCGCGATACCGGAGAGAAAATAACCGTGCCACTGGAAGGCATTGCGCAGACGATTGCCCAATTGCTCGAAGACATCCAGCAAAACATGTTCCAAAAAGCGCTGGCCTTCCGGGAAGCCCATTCGCATCTCGGAATCGATACGCTCGCGCAGCTGTCCGCGCACATCGAAAAATGTGAGAACGAAAACACGCTAAGCGGCTGGGTGCTCGCAGGCTGGTGCGGAGACGACGCATGTGAGTCCAAGGTCAAGGAAGAGACGAAGTTCACGTCCCGCAACATTCCGTTTGAACCGCCTGCACAAAAATCGGTCTGCATTTGCTGCGGCAAAGAGGCGAAGCATACAGTTTGGTTTGGCCGCTCGTACTAAGGTTTCATTTAATAAACAAAACAAAAAAGGGAGTGCTCCCCGTACGTAACGGAGCACTCCTTTTTGTATCCACAGAAGTCAGCGTGTGCGGGCAAGTTGTAAAGTATTTCCATTAACGCAATTTATCATTCGAGTAAAAAGTATATACATAAAAGTGAATATTTTGTATTTTTATTGATGGTTATAGAAACGACTCCACGAAGTATGTAATGTACATGGACCCATGGGATGGTCAACATTTTACTATGACCTATGACTCTTTCTTGGATAGCTCAAGACAAGAATGGATTGGCTCATTGTATGGTTTTGAGTCAGAATAATTTAAGGAGGGCAGTTGTATGAAGAGATATGTTTGGACATTGTTCGGTGCAGTTATAGTTGCTGGAATATCATTGGCTACTTGGGCTGGTGCATCCAATCAAGGGAACAAGGAAGCACTAAATGCATACAAGAAAATGGAACAAGCCCGGAATCAAGAGAACAAATTTTTGAACGAATCGAGCAATAATTTTACGCTGTCAGACTTCTCAATTCCAGGAGCTTTATTGTCAGAAGCGGATAAAATCAGCAAATACAAAGGTTCAAACGTTCATGAGTTATTGACTGCGCATGATGAGAAGCTTTCGTTTATTATGGAAGGTGATGAAGTAAAAGGTATCGCTATAGCAACAGATACGGAGCCAATCATGGCAGGTGGTGAAAAAACCGGCCCTGAATTGTTTGACCTTCATGAAAAAATAAAAAACGATCTTGGTGACAATGTCAACATTATGTACTTTAGTTATGCAGGCGGATTTGTTTTTGTTGCTACTGATAACAAAGGGGAGGAAAGCTTGTGGCTCGATCAACGCGCTGCTCGGTTTCTGGAGCTTTCTCCTCACGTTCAACTCGATTCCGAAGAAGTTTTGCAACAAATCCGAAACAATATAAATCAATAAAATGACAAGGGGGCGTCTCTTCGTCGAGCAATCGACTTTTGAGGCAGCCCCTTCGTATTATGCGGTCAAAATCCGTATATGAAAAAATCTCAGCCATGCAAGACTGTCTATTAACGAAGTAATAGCAGGTTAGGCAACCCGAATCAATCAGCGGCCAAGCACCCAGTCAACAAACGCCTGCGCGTCAGAAAAGCGATAGTCCGGCTCAGGATCGAAGCTCCCGGCCTTCTGGGTGACAAGCAGCCAGTCAACGCCGACCGTAGTCAGCCCTGCGGCGCGTCCCGCGATGATGTCTGCGTCGCTGTCGCCCACAAAAATCGCATTCTCGGCTGTAGCTCCCAGCTGTTTCAGCGCTGTGAAAATGCCTTCCGGATGCGGCTTCGGCTCGGTCACCTCATCGCCTGTGATCACGACAGAAAAATACTTTTCCAATCCCCACTCGCGCAGCGATATATCTGCACTTCTGCGCCCTTTTCCCGTCACGACTCCCATCTGAATGCCCGCAGAATGCAACTGTTCAAGCATCTTTGCAAGCTGCGGAGGATTTTGCACCTGAGCGTGCTCAAGCGTGTACACATGGAAAAAATGATCGAGAGCGGCTTCGTGTTCATGGGCGGGCAGCTTGTTTTGCAAAATGCCAGTTTCGGTTGGACCAAACATCGCGACGATTTGCGCATCGGAGTAGTGCTCTTGCAAAAAGCGCTGAAAAGTAGAGCGAAAGGCCGTGAAAATGAGTGGGAGCGTATCGGCGACTGTACCGTCAAAATCAAACAAAATCGTGCGCATGGCTGCCCCTCCTTTGGAATAAAAAAAGAAAAACCATCTCTCCTGATGGTTTTCCTGGTGTTGGTCGATTTCCTTTTTACAGCTTTACAGCGGCTTGTTCTGGTCGTCTTGCTCCTCAAACTGCTCTTCCGAATCGTCTGTCGGCTCAGCAGGCGTCAGCGGAAACAAGACATCGAAAAACTTGAACTTGCGGCGGCCTTGCTCGTTTTTGAAGCCTTTGTACTTTTGCAACAGGTCGCTGATGTCGTCCACCAACTGATTGCGTTCTTCCTGGCTCAAATAAAATTCAGTCAGGTTGAAAGCGAAAGTATTCTGGTATTCCTTGCGAACATCCTGATCGCTTGCAACGAAACGATTGAGTGTCCTCATGAGATCCTTTTCTGTGGTGCGAAACGGAGTGAACATGACGTCACTCAATTGCTGTGCATTTTCTTCAATCATAAGCTGAAGCTTAACCTGAATCACCTTGGCGACTGGCTCGTAGTATTTCTCCACGATGGAACCTTTGACGCGGGTATCTACCTGTTCGAGCAAACCAACACGCACAAGTTCCTTCACGTGGTAGTGAAGACGTGCAGCATTTTCGCCTAGTTCCGTAGCGATTTGTTTGGCCGTACGCGGCTCCAAATCCTCGAAGAGTTCTAGAATCTTAACCCGTTCTGCTATGGCAAGGGATTTAAGCGCTTCTGGATCCGTTACTTCAAAAAACTCTTTCATGCCAATTCTCACCATCCAACTGACTAGGCCATTTTTTTATTTTTCTTAATTAATTCTATCGTTTTCTGCTAGAAAGCGCAACGTATATGCGGATGAAGTACCTGTAAGCTTGTGGTAAAATGAAACCAGTGATTTTTACGGGGGGATGAGCATGATCGAAACCGGACAAGCCGCGCCTTTATTTACTTTGCAGGCAAACAATGAACAGACGATTTCGCTTTCGCAATACCGCGGAAAAAATGTCGTGCTTTATTTTTATCCAAAAGACATGACGCCGGGCTGCACGACCGAAGCGTGCGATTTTAGAGACTATCACCCGATGTTCGCGGAGCTGGACACTGTCGTGCTCGGAATCAGCCCGGATTCCGTGAAGTCGCACGACAAGTTTATTGCGAAGCACGAGCTTCCGTTTGTGCTTTTGGCCGATCCGGAGCATGAAGTTGCGGAGGCGTACGGCGTTTGGGTGCTGAAAAAAATGTACGGCCGCGAGTACATGGGAATTGAGCGGAGCACTTTTGTGATCGACAAGGAAGGCAACATCGCCAAGGTGTGGCCGAAAGTGAAAGTAAAAGGGCACGTACAGGAAGTGCTTCAGTTTATCAAGGAAGAGCTGCAAAGCTAAAATCGGCGTTTGATACATAGTCATAGTACATAAAAGGAGGATTTTCTCATGGGTGTGTCTACCGAGTATGTCGTTCAAGCTTTTTGCCAATTGGCGAATATCCCGAGTCCGTCTGGCAACACAGAAAAAGTAATGGCGTGGGTCGCCGGGGAACTGGAGCAGCTTGGCGTGGAGTACAAACGGACGAACAAGGGAGCGATTGTCGCTACCGTGCCGGGAGCGCGTGATGACAAGGCGCGTTTGCTGACGGCGCACGTTGATACGCTGGGAGCCATGGTCAAAGAAATCAAAAGCAACGGACGCCTCAAGCTGACGTTGATCGGCGGTTTTGAGTTCAATGCTGTGGAAGGCGAGCACTGCACAGTGGAAACAGCGAGTGGCCGCCTGGTGACCGGGACGATTTTGTCTACGAAAGCATCTGTTCACGTCTATGGCCGCGAAGCAGGCAAGGCAGAAAGAACCGACTCCAACATGGAAGTTCGTCTGGACGAGAAAGTGACAAACCGCGAGCAAGTACAGGCGTTGGGCATTTCGGTTGGCGATTTTGTTTCGTTCGATCCGCGCGTGACGATAACAGACAGCGGCTTTATCAAATCGCGTCACATCGACGACAAGGCGAGCGTTGCCGTTCTGTTGGGCGTGTTGAAAGCGCTTCGCGAGACGGGCCAACAACTGCCGTATACAACCCACTTTTTCATCAGCAACAACGAAGAAATCGGTTATGGCGGCAATTCCAGCATTCCGGCCAACGTCGTCGAGTATTTGGCGGTTGACATGGGCGCGATCGGCGACGGACAGACGACCGATGAATATTGCGTCTCGATTTGCGCGAAGGATTCCTCCGGGCCGTACCATTACGGATTGCGCAGCCACTTGACACGTCTGGCGCAGCAAAATGGACTGAATTACGCGGTAGACATTTATCCGTTCTACGGATCAGACGCGAGCGCGGCGCTCAGGGCCGGATACGACATTGTTCACGGCTTGATCGGTCCTGGCGTGGACGCCTCCCACTCCCATGAGCGCACGCATACAGAAGCGCTCGACAATACAGCGAAGCTCGTCATGGCTTACCTGGCTTCCGAGGACATGCAAGCATAGGAGGGCGGCATGAGCAATATGTATCAATGGGCTGATTACTATGACCTGATGCAGCGCGGACTTGCTGGCGATGTTGAATTTTATCTGGAAGAAGCGAAGCAAGCTGGCGGAAAAGTGCTCGATCTGGCCTGCGGGACGGGAAGGATTGCAATTCCGCTGGCTCAGGCCGGAATCGAGGTTACGGGGATCGACCTGTCGCAGGAGATGCTGGCAAAAGCGCAGGAAAAAGCAGATGCGCAAGGCGTCAGCGCCGGATTGAAGCTGTTGCAGGGAGATATGCGCAACTTCGAGCTGGGGGAAACCTTTTCGCTGATCATGATCCCGTTTCGCTCGTTTTTACATCTCTTGCACGTTCAGGAACAAATGAAGGCGCTTGCCTGTATTCGCAAGCATTTGGCGCCAGGCGGCAAGCTCGTCATGAACGTCTTTGTACCGAAAATCAATCATTTTTACGAAGAAAACGAAAAGATGTCCCTGCGCGGCACACAGATGTTGCCTTCGGGAGAAGAACTGTCGATGTGGGACTACACCCGCTACGATCACTTCCAACAGTTGTGCGAAGTGACCCGCATCTACGAGCGCACAGATGCAAACGGAGTGGTAACCGAGCGGCTGAAGGGACGTTTTGCCTTGCGCTACATTTATCCGTCCGAATTTCATCACTTGTTGCGGTTGAACGGACTGAAAGTGACCAAACGGTACGGAACGTTTGCCAGAGCGCCTTTTGATGCGAGCAGTACGGAGCTGATTGTCGTTTGTGAGTCTGTGTAGCTTACTTGTTCCAGACAAAAACCAATGAAGGCGGGATCGGAATGAAGATTTATACGAAATCGGGAGACAAAGGCGAAACTTCATTGGTAGCGGGAGTGCGCGTGCCCAAGTTTGCAGATCGCGTCGAGGCGTATGGAACGTGCGACGAGGCCAACTCCCAGATCGGGCTTGCCTTGTCCTTGTTGCCTGCGTCCGATGCGTGGCAAGAGCTGCAGGATGTTTTCCACATCATTCAAACCAAGCTGTTCCACGTAGGGGCAGAACTTGCCACGCCGGAAGGGAAAAAGGTCGGCTGGCCGATTGCAGAGGAAGATGTTACGTTCCTGGAGGGGCAGATTGACCAGTTGGATGCCAGTCTGCCGCCGCTCACGAACTTTATTTTGCCGGGAGGACATCCCGCTGCTGCTGCCTTCCATGTCGCCCGCACGATGGTGAGACGCGCAGAGCGAAAAGCCGTCCACGTTGCCCAGCAGGAACAGGTGAATCCGTCGGTGGTCAAATATCTCAACCGCCTGTCTGACTATCTGTTCGTCGTCGCCCGTCACGTGAACAAAGAGACGGGTTCTGTGGAGAAAACACTGCATGAATAAACAAAAGTCCCTGATTTTTCAGGGGCTTTTTCTTTTTGGCGGATCGTTATGAAAGATAGGTGGAGATTCCCGGGCGAAAGGCGATTTTTTCTGTGGAAAACGTGTCGTACAGCCGTTCGGCGTCCCGGCAGGCATTGCCTTCGAGCAGCATCGTCAGCTGGGTGTTGGTTATCGGAAAAAAGGAGAAGCCCTCCATTGCGTTGATGACTGGTTTCATGAAGGCGAGCGGGATGTGGATTTTGCGCACTTTTTGCTTGCCGAGCACCTCGCCGATCGTATCGAGAATTTGTTCATAGGAGACGGGAGCAGGCCCGCCTGTTTCGTACGTCTGATTGGTTGCCTCGCGATGGTTCAAGGCTTGGACAAAGACGTCCGCTACTGTTTTTCGCGCTACAGGCTGCAACAGGTAAGAGCCGTTTCCGAGCACAGGAGTGACTGGCATGCGAACAAGATCGGCCAGCATGTTTACAAACTCGTCGCCAGGCCCGAAAATGACCGATGGCTGAAAAATGACGTAAGGGATGCCGCTTGCTTTGACAAGTTGCTCCGCTTTGTATTTCGTAAGATGGTACTGGCTCGTCGCGTTTTCTCTTGAACCGAGTGCGCTCATGTGGACGAAGCGTTTTACGCCATGCAGTTTGGCTGCTTCCAGTACGTTGCGCGTGCCGTCGACGTGAATCCGCGAAAAAGTGATTCCTTTTCCCGGCTGCTCGCGAATAATTCCGACCAGGTGAATGACGGCGTCGCAGCCTGCCATGGCTGTTTTCAGCGATTCAGCGTCCAGTATATCCCCAGCCACTTCCGTCACGCTTCCAGGACCAGTCACCTCAGGGAGCAGTTTGCCTTTTGAATCTGCCCGACCTGGCCGGGACAAGCAAACGGTATCGTAGCCTTCTGCAATCAGACGATCCAGCACGCCTTTGCCGACAAAGCCGGTAGCTCCTGTCAGGAAAACTTTCATTCATATCGCCCCCTGTTAAATGATTCCAAGCTTATTGTACATCAGGTCACGAACTGCTTTCCATGGCTTGCGACGATTGCCGAGCTGTTCAAGATCGGTATAATGTAGGAAAAAGGGGGGATATATTTATGGCACAACGCAAAGTACCCGTTGCAGACATTCTGGACACACTTCAGCAGATGTACCCGGATGCACACTGCGAGTTGAATTATACAACCCCGTTTGAGCTTTTGATCGCCACGATTCTTTCGGCGCAGTGCACGGATAAGCGGGTGAATGAAATTACAGAACCGATGTTCAAACAGCTGAACCAGCCGGAACACTATTTGCATCTGACGCAGGAAGAAATGGAAGAGCATATAAGAGGGCTGGGCTTGTACAAGAATAAGAGTAAAAACATTTTGGAGACCTGTAGAATCTTGTACGAAAAGTACAATGGAGAGGTGCCGCGAACGCACGCCGAGCTGGAGGCGTTGCCGGGAGTAGGTAGAAAAACGGCCAACGTCGTACTCTCCAATGCGTACGGTGTTCCGGCGATTGCGGTCGATACCCATGTGTTTCGTGTCGGGAATCGCCTGGGCCTTGCCAAGAGCGACAATGTGGACGAAGTAGAGCGCCAGCTGATGAAGAAGATTCCGCGCGAAAAATGGTCGGATGCGCATCATTGGCTGATTTGGCACGGGAGAAGAGTGTGCACGGCGCGCAATCCGAAATGCGATCAATGCCAATTGCAATCCATGTGCAAATACGCTTTGACCGAAGCGAAAAAGGCAGCAAAAGCTTGATTTCCATTTCTTTCTCCGCAATCCGGCGGAATGGATATTGACAGTTTTCGCCGAATAGACGTACACTTATTTAAAGTAATTCTAATCAATGACAAACAGAGTTGATTGATCTTTTGTCTTGCGAAGACTGTGGGGTGTGACAATATGGCACAGCGTGTAGAAAAAGCTGTAGAAATCCTCAAAAACACCGGGGTTCGGATGACACCTCAACGCCATGCAATCTTAACCTATTTGCTGGAGACGATGACTCACCCGACGGCTGACGAAATATACAAAGCTCTCGAAGGCAAATTCCCCAATATGAGCGTCGCGACGATTTACAACAACCTCAGGGTTTTTAAAGATGCGGGTTTGGTAATTGAGCTGACCTACGGGGATGCTTCCAGCCGCTTCGATGCCAATGTGGAAGAAGACCATTACCACGCGATCTGCTCTAGCTGTGGGGCGATCCGGGACTTCCATTTCCCGTACTTGCGGGAGGCGGAAGAGGCTGCGGCGAGAGATATCGGGTTCAAAGTCACCGGCCATCGGATGGAAGTATATGGCGTCTGCGAGTCCTGTCAAAAGAGTACCCTAAATTGAGTTATGTGGATGAACACCTTTTGCCTCAACGAATGTCGAAGAGTTGAGGCAGAAGGTGTTTTTCTGTTGAAATGTGTAACGTTTTGGCTGTTTCAAACGTCTTTTTTTGGAGGGAGAACGGCTCGTCCTGCGTTTTCCAGTATACAAAAGGTTGTGAATCGTTTGAACCAAGGCTATGATCGAAATATTGCAGGAATGATACAGATGATCGGAACCGTGGCGAAAGCCCGTTGGTTGGGAGGAGGGTATAACCGTGAGCATGCAGCTTAATACAGTACCTCGTCCCAGACGCAGAAGGGGAAGAGCGCTGCGCAGACTTTTCATGCTGATGTTTTTCTTGCTCGCCATCTTTGGGAGCATTTACTGGTTTTTCGTGCTGCGGGCATCAACGGAACATGTGCAGCCGTACGACGGCGCCAAAGATGTCATCGTCTTTGAAGGAAAGCGCATGGATGCCACTTACTTGCTCGACGGGGAGCAAATCTTGCTTCCTTTTGATTTCATTAAAGAGAAAATCGACCCGGCGATCTTTTGGGATGAGCCTACCCGTTCTGTAATCGTGACGACGAAGGACAAAGTTTTGCGGATGGAGAGCGGGGAAGTCGTAGCTCATCTGAACAAGCAGCCAGTCAATTTGCAGGTGCCCGTGAAGGAAGTGGAAGGAAAGCGCTATGTGCCGCTTGATCCGCTCACCAAGCTGTATCCGTTTGCCTTCGAGCGAAAAGCCGATACAGGCGTGCTCCTTGTAGAGCAGGAAGGGTACGAGATCGAGCAGGCGCATGTGATCGGTGGAGAGGAAAAGCAGCTCGTCCGTGTTGGAGCCTCTCACCGGACACCGATCGTAAGCGAGCTATCCTCCGGGGATACAGTTGATGTTCTCGGAGAACAGGAAGGCTATTACCGCGTGTTGACAGCATCCGGGATTGCAGGCTTTCTTCCGGAGAAAAGCGTTGAGATGTCCGGAAAGCGAAAGGTCAGCTTGCAGCATGCCGGGTCTTCTGGCGAGCAAGTCGCATGGAAGCCTGATGGGCAAAAGGTGAACATGGTTTGGGAGCACGTCGTCAGCAAAAATCCGAATGTCGCCCAGATCGAGACGCTGCCTGGCGTCAATGTGATCGCACCTACCTGGTTTGAATTGAAAGATGCAGAAGGAACGCTTATAAACCGAGCGGACTCGGCGTATGTAAAATGGGCGCATAAGCGCGGCTACCAAGTGTGGGGGCTGGTCACGAACGGCTTCAACCCGGACTGGACCCAATCCGTTCTCGGCAGCTACGACAAGCGAGACAAGCTGATTGTCCAGTTGATCCACTATGCCCACTTGTATGATTTGGACGGCATCAACATCGACTTTGAAAACGTGTATTATGAGGACAAGGAGCGGCTCGTCCAGTTTGTCCGCGAGCTGACGCCTTACTTGCATCAGCAAGGACTAACCGTTTCCATCGATGTGACAATCAAGTCCAACGCCAAGACGTGGTCGATGTTTCTGGATCGCAAAGCATTGGCCGAAGTCGTCGACTACATGGCTGTCATGACCTACGATGAGCATTGGGCGGCAAGCCCGAAAGCAGGCTCGGTGGCGTCATTGCCATGGGTCGAAGCAGGCTTGCAAGGAGTATTGGAAGAAGTGCCGAACGAAAAGCTGCTTTTGGGTGTTCCTTTTTACACAAGATTGTGGACAGAAGCCAAGCAGGCTGACGGAACAGTCAAGGTAAGCTCCAAGGCGCTGTCCATGCCGAGAGCGCAGGAGTGGATAGCGGAGCGAAAGCTGACTCCGGTCCTGGATAAAGCATCTGGTCAGCAGTATGTGGAATACCGCGATCCCAAAGACGGGAATGTCTACAAGATGTGGTTGGAGGACGTCTCGTCCATGGCAAAGCGGATGGAGTTAGTGAAGAAATACGATTTGGCTGGAGTCGCCTCGTGGCGGCGAGGCTTCGAAGTGCCGGAGATTTGGCCGACCATCGAGGAAGGCTTGAAAAACGCTATAACCGCTCAGTAAAAAAGAAGCCACCTGCTGCCCGAATGGGAAAGTGCAGGTGGCTTATTGCATCTCGAACGAATGAGAAATCGATCATGTCTGGTTTTGCTGGGGCTGCCCGTCTTCCAGACGCAAAGGCTGTCCGCAAAACATACAGGCATCTTCTTTCCCAAGCATTTTCGTTACTTTTTGGCACGAAGGACATTCTACTTGAGGAGCAGAGGTAGATACCATGCCGGAGATCATAAACAAGACGGTGCTGCCCATCGTCAAAATAAAGCCGATGATCAAAAGCAGCGTCATGAAGATGTGAGAGCCTTTTAACAGGTTGCCAAGGAAAGGTATAAAGTCCAGATATCCTCCGAAAAAAGCGTACCCTGTATACATCAGCAAAATGCCGATCACCATGCTCCAGTTACCCCATGTGCGCATGCGTTTGATTTTGCTCAGGCGTTCAGTTTTTTTCATCATCATTCCTCCTACTATACAGTATAGCATACAAAGGATTTGTCTGTTGACAAGCAGGAAACGGACAAATCGTGTAGAATCCATAAGTTCAACCCAGGGGCAGGGAGGAACACTGACATGGCAATGAAGCGAGAGGAGAGTCAGCAAACGTATCTGAATAAGCTGCGGCAGCGCCCGGATGTACAAGCTGTGCTGGTTTTGCCTGTTTCGGATCTGCTGGTTCCGTTTCGCGATGGCGCCTTTTATCTTGTCGTGGTCAACCAGCCGCAAGCAGAGGGAAAAATCCGCCGTCTGCACATTCAGGGACGAGTGGTCATGGAGCAACAGATTAGTACCTGGCAGCTTGAAAAAGGGGCGGTTAGCGGTCTGGATGAACGTCTGGCTGCGTTGCTTTGGAGAGCGGATATTGTCTGGGACAAAGACGGTTATATGAAGCAGATGAAGATTCGGCTGAGTCGTCTGCCTGTTGCGCTGCAAAAAAAGTTTATCTGTAGGGAGTATTCCCAACTCCTCCGTTTTTTCCACGAGACAAAAGAGTTTCTTCAGCAAGGACTGATCTTGGATGCCCATCATGCGCTCATCCAATCGCTGCATTCGTGGGCGAGGCTGATCGTGTACGAAGCGGGGGAACATCCGCAGGCTGCGCTGTGGTCCCAGGTAAAACAGATGGACTCATCGGTATTCAAGCTGTATGAGGAGTTGTCCATTAATGGAGAAGCGTTGGAAAAGCGCATCGAGCTGCTTGTTCTCGCGATCGAGTTTTGGATTACGTCCAAAGTAAAAGAGTCCGTCACTTTCTTGATGGAGGTTATGGAATCAAAGGCAGGTCCGTGGCGCCTGGAGGAGCTTGTGAACCATCCGGCCATTGTAGATGCACAAATTGATGTCCCTCTTCTTATTGATAAAATGCTGCAAAGGCAATTGATTCAAGAAGTCGTTTTCACAGAGGGGGCAAATGGCGACAGAGAGTCAGGAGTAATATTGCTCAGGTAAAAGTTTTTAAATACTATTGACTTCTGGTTTTGCTACATGCTATATTAACAAACGTCGCTGCTGCGCAAGGAAATGCTGACAGCGAAAAAAGTGAAAAAAACACTTGATTTAATAAGTGGATCTGTGGTAAATTAAAAAAGTCGTCTCTGGGCGACAACGAAAAATGCTCTTTGAAAACTGAACAGCGAAAGCGTTGATGAGTCTATCATTAAATGATTGCCAGCTTTGAACCAGTAACAAACTTTATTGGAGAGTTTGATCCTGGCTCAGGACGAACGCTGGCGGCGTGCCTAATACATGCAAGTCGAGCGAGGGTTTTCGGACCCTAGCGGCGGACGGGTGAGTAACACGTAGGCAACCTGCCTCTCAGACCGGGATAACATAGGGAAA
>NZ_RHHV01000018.1 GCF_003710905.1 Brevibacillus parabrevis | reverse complement strand
TCATGCAATCCAAAAACCTATCCGGTATTAGCATAAGTTTCCCTATGTTATCCCGGTCTGAGAGGCAGGTTGCCTACGTGTTACTCACCCGTCCGCCGCTAGGGTCCGAAAACCCTCGCTCGACTTGCATGTATTAGGCACGCCGCCAGCGTTCGTCCTGAGCCAGGATCAAACTCTCCAATAAAGTTTGTTACTGGTTCAAAGCTGGCAAATCATTAATGATAGACTCATCAACGCTTTCGCTGTTCAGTTTTCAAAGAGCATTTTTTGTCGAACGTTTTACATCTTATCACGTTCGTCATTTGCGAGTCAAGAACTTTTTTATCGAAAGTTGTTATCTTTTCTCGTTTTCTGTCGTCGTTCTTGGCGACAAGGAATAATCTATCACATATAAAAAATGAAATCAATAGTAAATTTCAAAGTTTTTTTCTTCCTGTGCAATCTATGCCCGCAATAGAGCCTTTCTGATGGCTGCATTCTCCAAACAAAAAAGAGCTGTTTCCGCTACATACAGCGGCTAACAGCTCCTTTGCACCTAATGGCTCAAAGCGAACTCTTCGCGTAAAATTCCCATCATAATCGTATCGTAATACTGCCCATTCACGTACTCGTTCTGGCGAAGCCGTCCTTCAACAACAAACCCGCATTTCTCATAAGCGCGAATCGCCCGGGTATTGCCGCTCCACGTATCGAGTTGCACACGATTCAGATTCAACCGCAAAAACAGAAAGCGAAGCAAAGTCTTCAACGTATCTGTCCCGTACCCCGTACCCTTTGCTCCAATACTCTTTTGCCAAAATCGCGATGCCAATCGTCGCTGTCCGCGTGACCGGATTGACATTGCGATAGTCACAATTGCCAATGTGAACACCTTCAAGCGTGTAAATCGAAAAAGCGAACCGATTCCATTTATCATCCAAACGAGACGTCTTTACGCTTTCCTCATACAAAACCCGCAGCGTATCAAGCGAGACATTGCTATACACCGCCATAGACGTTCCGGCGGCCAATGTTGCTGCCTCTTCGTCATTGCGCCACAGATACATTCTCTCCATATCCTCCGCCGCTACCGGGCGCAGTTCCACTACATTTCCTTTGATCAAATCGTTCCCTGCCTTTCAATCGGTGATTGTTTTCGTTACCAAGTCGTTCATGCTTGACGCTTGTTGTCTTCATAAGACATCACACCTTTCGAAAGTCAGATATTGGAATCATAACAAAAAACCACCCTACCGTACATAGAGTGGCTTCCAAACAAACTCAGATGAGCGCCTGGAACGCTTAACGCCTGCCCCGCAACTCAGCAAGCACATCATCCAAAGGCAGCTTCTGTTCCCGCAACAAGACAAGCAAGTGAAAAAGCAGGTCGGAAGCTTCGTAGCGCAATTCCTCGTGGCTGCGATTTTTGGCCGCAATAATGACCTCCGCTGCCTCTTCCCCTACCTTTTTCAAGATTTTGTCGACGCCTTTTTCAAACAAGTAAGTCGTATACGAACCTTCCGGCCGCTCCGCTTCACGCTTCGCGATCAATTCCTCCAATTCGCCCAGAATCGCAAACCGCTCGCCTGCTTCTCCCTTTTCAAGCTCCTTTTCCCCTGCCAAAAGCTCTCCGGAAAAACAGCTGTAGGCCCCGGTATGACAAGCCGGACCATTCGGCACTACTTGCACGACGAGCGCGTCGCTGTCGCAATCCACCTGCATGGAAACAATCCGCTGGGTATTTCCCGACGTCGCTCCCTTATGCCACAGCTCTTGCCTGGATCGGCTCCAAAACCACGTTTCTTTCGTCTCCACCGACCGCAAAAACGACTCCTCATTCATATAGGCAAGCGTCAAAACAGCCTTGCTCTGTGCATCTTGAACAATGACAGGAATCAATCCGTTTTCGTCAAACCGCAACTTCTGCGCTGCAAGTGCAAGTTCTACTGTCATGGCCGCACGACAACTCCTTTTGTCTGGAGATACTCTTTCACCGATTGAATCGATGTCTCATCATAGTGAAAAATCGAAGCTGCCAAAGCAGCATCGGCCTTCCCCGCTGTCAGCACATCGTAAAAATGTTCCTTCGTTCCCGCTCCCCCAGAGGCAATCACCGGAATGTTTACCGCTTCCGACACTTGCTTGGTCAATTCAATCCCAAAGCCTTTCTTCTCGCCATCATCATCCATGCTGGTCAAAAGAATTTCGCCAGCTCCCAACGCTTCTGCTTCCTGCGCCCAGCTGATGACATCTTTTCCCGCAGAATTGCGCCCGCCGTGCGTATACACGTCCCAGCGCCCTTCTCCCACCGCTCTGGCGTCGATCGCAACCACGATGCACTGGGAGCCGAACACACTCGCCCCTTCGCGAACCAGCTCCGGTCGAAACACCGCAGCCGTATTCAACGAGATTTTATCCGCACCCGCCCGCAAAATCCGCTTCATGTCCTCCACGCTGTTGATCCCGCCGCCAACGGTAAAAGGAATCGTAATATTCGCTGCCGTCCGCTCGATGACGTCCACCATTGTCTTGCGCCCTTCGTGGGAAGCGGAAATATCGAGAAAAACAAGCTCGTCCGCCCGCTCCTCGCTGTATTTTTTCGCCAGTTCGACCGGATCTCCGGCGTCGCGCAGCCCTACAAACTGAACCCCTTTTACGACACGACCGTCTTTTACGTCGAGACAAGGGATGATTCGTTTAGCCAACATTGCTTTCACGTCCCTCCATCCGACCAAGCGCTTCTTCCAATGTAAAAGCGTCCGTGTAGAGCGCTTTTCCGACAATCGCCCCGGAAACGCCGTCGGCTGCGTGCTGGGCCAACACCAGAAGATCGTCAAGCTGGCTTACTCCTCCCGATGCGATCACCGACTTGCCTGTCGCTTGCGCAAGTGCAGCAATTTCCGCGACATTCGGCCCTGTCATCGTACCGTCACGGACGATATCTGTATAAATGAACGTTTCCGCGCCATGCGTGACGAGCCGCTTGGCCAGCTCAGTCGCTGACACGTCAGTCGTCTCCAGCCACCCCCGCGTCGCCACCATGCCGTTGCGGCAGTCCAGCCCGATGGCGATTTGGTCGCCATAAGCTTGCAAAATCCGCTTGGTAAAAGGCTCGTCTTCAATCGCCGCCGTACCGACGATCACCCTCGCCACACCTGCTTCAAGGTAGTCCTTGATCTGCTCTTCCGTGCGGATGCCGCCGCCGACTTGCACAGGTACGGAAATCGTGCGGGCAATTTCCTTGATGATCGCAACGTTGACCGGCTTCCCTTCCTTGGCGCCGTCCAGATCAACGAGATGTACCCAGGATGCTCCCTGTTCCACCCAACGCTTTGCCATGGCAAGCGGAGAATCGGCGTACACCGTTTCCTTTGCATAATCTCCTTGAAACAACCGCACGCATTTTCCACCGCGAATATCAATAGCTGGATAAATGATAAAACTCACGCCAAAACCCCCTCGCATTGAACGGCAAAATTGCGCAGCAGCCGCATTCCGGTCTCGCCGCTTTTTTCCGGGTGGAACTGCATCCCGTACACTTCGCCCTGCGCCACAATCGCTGTCACATCCTGATAGTAGTCGCTCGTCGAAAGCAGCGCCTCTGGTTTGCACTTCACATGATAAGAGTGGACAAAGTAGACATAATCGCCTTCTGCAACTCCCGCCAAAAGCGGATGCTCGCGGTGCAGACGCAACTGATTCCAGCCCATGTGCGGCACCTTGTAATCCCCTTGGAAGCGGACTGCTTCTCCGCCAATCAAGCCAAGCCCGGTATTTTCCCCATGCTCCTCGCTTTTGTCGAACAAGAGCTGCATCCCCAGACAGATGCCCAAAATCGGCCTGTTTGTAGCCGCGTACGAACGGATGGCTTGATCCAGCCCCAGCTCTCTGATGTTCGCAATAGCGTCGCCAAAAGCCCCTACTCCGGGCAAAATCAACCCGCTATACTCCTGCAACCGCTCAGGGGCGGACACAAATTCGTACGAATAACCGAGCCGCTCCAGAGCCTTGCTCAAGCTGTACAAGTTGCCCATGCCATAGTCGATGATGCCAATCATGCTACAAAACCCCTTTGGTAGACGGGACCCCTTTGACACGCGGATCAATCGTCGTCGCTTCGTCCAGAGCGCGGCCGAGCGCTTTGAAAATGGCTTCGATCATATGGTGCGTATTGTGGCCGTAATGCAAAATCACGTGCAAGTTGATCCGCGCTTCAAGCGCCAGCTTCCATAAAAACTCGTGCACAAGCTCAGTCGGAAATTGCCCAACCATGTTCGTCGGATAGGCAGCCCGATACTCCAGATGCGGCCGATTGCTAATGTCGATCACCACTTGGGCCAGCGCGTCATCCATCGGAACAAAAGCGTTGCCGTACCGTTTGATTCCTTTTTTGTCCCCCAACGCCTCGCGGATACAATGTCCGAGACAAATGCCGATATCCTCCACCGTGTGGTGATAGTCGATCTCGATATCCCCTTTTGCTTTTACCGCCAGATCGAAATGCCCGTGACGCGTGAACAAGTCAAGCATGTGATCCAAAAAGGGTACGCCTGAAGCCTGACTGCTTTCCCCGGAACCATCCACCCCAAAGGAAAGGGCGATTTGCGTCTCATTTGTGTTGCGCTCTATTTCTGCTGTACGCAGCGTACGTTCACTCATCGTTTGCCACACTCCTGCTCTTCGCGTTCAAAGTCGCGCAGCCTTTCCGCTATGGCGCGCCCATGTCCTGCCAACCCTTCCTGTTCAGCCAGGGTAACGATCTTTTGTCCGTTTTTTCGCAAATCATGCTTGCTGTAGGAAATGACACTGGACTTTTTAATAAAGTCATCCACTGACAGAGGAGAGGAAAAACGCGCAGTGCCATTGGTCGGAATGACGTGATTCGTTCCGGCAAAATAATCCCCGACAGGCTCCGAGCTGTACGGGCCGAGAAAAATAGCCCCGGCATTTTGTACCTTCCCAAGCTGTGCGAATGGCTCGGCAATCATGATCTCCAAATGTTCGGGAGCGATCTGGTTGATGACCGCAAACCCTTCGTCCAAATCCTTGACAAGCAAAATGGCTCCGTAGTCGCGAATGGCTGCCGCGGCGATCGCATGGCGGGGCAAATCCGCCAACTGCCGTTCTACCTCAACAGCTACCTGCTCGGCCAACTCCTGCGACGCAGTGACCAGGATGGCAGCAGACATCGGATCGTGCTCAGCCTGCGACAGCAAATCCGCAGCTACATAACGCGGATTGGCCGTTTCGTCAGCCAATACGGCAATCTCGCTCGGTCCTGCCACCATGTCGATACTGACCAGCCCAAACACTTCCCGCTTTGCCAGAGCGACAAAAATATTTCCCGGTCCGACGATCTTGTCTACCGCCCTGATTTGCTCCGTTCCATAGGTGAGTGCCGCAATGGCTTGCGCTCCGCCCACTTTGTATATCTCCGTTACCCCCGCAATTTGCGCTGCGACGAGAATCGCCGGGTTTACTTTGCCGTCCGCTCCGGGAGGCGTTGTAATCACTACTTCTGGAACGCCCGCAATTTTTGCCGGAATCGCATTCATCAACACACTAGAAGGATAGGCTGCCGTGCCCCCTGGCACATACAGTCCCGCCCGCTGCAAAGGACGAACCAGCTGCCCCAGCATCGTGCCGCTTTCTTTTGTCACAAACCACGACTGGCGCACCTGACGACTATGATAATCGCGGATGTTCTCTGCCGCTTCCTCCAGTGCAGCTTTGACCTGTGCAGATACTTGCCCGTTCGCCTCGGCAAATTCCGCCTCCGTCACCCGAAACTGCTCCAGTCGCACGCGGTCAAACCTCTCTGTATACTCCCGCAATGCTTCATCTTTGCGCTCCCGAACATCCGTCAAAATGGCTCTGACAGCTTCTTGCTGTTCTCTCGTACCCGACTCCACTGACCGCTTCCCGTCAAACTCGCTGGCTGCCATAATCCGCATGGTCGCTCTCCTCTCCCCGTCTCTATTTTCTGCCTGGAATGACCTCAAGAAATTTTCCGGCGATGTCATCGACCGCTTCGCTTTTCATCCGATAGCTCGCTCGATTGGCAATCAGCCGAGTCGTAATCTCGCAAATATGCTCCAGCTCCACCAAGCCATTTTCCTTGAGCGTCCGCCCCGTAGAGACAATATCCACGATGCGGTCAGCCAGTCCGATCATCGGAGCCAGCTCAACCGAGCCATTCAGCTTGATAACTTCGACCTGCTGCCCTTGCTCGCGAAAATAACGGGAAGCAATCTTCGGGTATTTCGTCGCTACTCGCGGCGAGTCGGTCGGCTTCCAATCGGGCAATCCTGCCACCATCATGCGGCAGTAGCCAATCTGCAAATCCAGCAGCTCGTACACATCCCGTTCTTCTTCGAGCAAAACATCCTTGCCGACTACACCCACATCAGCAACTCCGTACTCCACATATGTCGGGACATCGGCAGGCTTTGCCAGGATGAACTCAAGACTGGCATTTTCCACCGGAATGACCAGCTTGCGCGAGTCCTGCAACTCAGCCGTTACTTCCAGGCCAGCTTGCTGCAAAAAGTGCACAGCCTCTTCAAAAATCCGCCCCTTGGGCATGGCAATCGTCAGCTTTTGCTCATTTGCGAAAAACGCCATCTGCTAATCCTCCTGTTCCGTCATGCAAATCACCCTGCTGTATCCTTGACCATTTTCTGCCGCGATCTCTGCCCTGCCGCCAACGAGTCTCGTGATAACCACGACTCCCTCCGCCCTCAGCTGCTGTGCCTTTGCCAGCGCTTCCTGACGCCGTTTTTCCGTATACAGCAGCAAAATTCGTTCGGTAGTTTCCCCTTTTACAGAGGGAGTAACGGTCAAAAGCCGATCCATTTTAATCGCAAACCCGGTGGCAGGAGCGGAACGTCCGAATTGCGCCAAAAGCTGATCATAACGGCCGCCACCCAACAGCGGAGAGCCGAGATCGGCTGCGTATCCTTCAAACACGACACCCGTGTAGTAATTCAGATTGATAATCAAATTGAAGTCCAACAGCAAATCTTCGGTGACGCCGTAAGCTTCCAGTGAGTCCCACAGCGAAGCAATCGTTTCTACCGCTTGCCCCGCTTTTCCATCCCCTGCTAAGGCTCTCGCCTCGGCAATCTTGCCTTTTCCGCCGCGCAAACGAAGCAAGGCATCCAGCCGTTTCTTCGCTTCGAAATCGATCCCGATCGTCTCCAGCAATTGGCGAAAACCAACAAAATCGCGTTCGTACAAAAACTGGCGGAATTGCTGGCGCGTGTCCTCATCGGCAATCACATCCTCCAAAAGCCCGTCAACAAAATCAACGTGTCCGATGGCAATGCGGAACGTCTCTACCCCTGCCGCACGCAGACAAAATACAGCAAGCGCGATGGCCTCGGCATCCGCATCAACTGAGCCATCCCCGATCAGCTCAATTCCCGTTTGAAAAAACTCCGCATTCCGGCCAGCTTCCTTTTCCTGCGCCCGAAATACATTGGCCTGGTAAAACAGCCGGATCGGCAGCGGCACATCCTTATATAAAGAAGAAACAACGCGAGCGATTGGCGTAGTCATATCCGGCCGAAGCACAACGGTATGCCCCTGTTTATCCAAAAGCCGGAACATTCGGTCCGTCAATGTTGCGCTCGCCGTCCCGACCGTATCGTAATACTCCAGAGAAGGCGTGGAGATTTCCTCGTATCCCCAACGCTCGATACAATGTCGCAACGACCGCTCCAAATGCCGTTGTTTCGCCAGTGATTCCGGTAATATGTCCCGCATCCCCAGCGGTTTTTCAAATCCCAACGGCTTCGCCATCGTCATTCCCTCCACCCATTCGCTTTACTCTGCTAATATGGTAACAAACTAAAGTGTTATGAAGAAGATTACCACGAAGCTCCGTTTAAGGTCAACAGAGATAAGAATAGTCGAAAAATTCTTTACCATGATCTTGCGCTACATAAAATATAGAAAAGAAGCCCGCCAATCAACGGACTCCCTTTTCTACCTAATTCTTCTACTCGCTGACGAACAGCCCTACTCCCTAATGGTCCGCAAGCCCTCCGGCGCGGATCACTTGCATCGGATTGCCGCCGACAAAAGCCCCCGGCGCTACGTCTTTATGTACCACGGTTCCTGCTGCTACGATCGCTCCGTCCCCAATCGTCACGCCTGGCAAGATAGTCGTATTGGCTCCAATCAACACTCTGTCGCCGATGATTACTTCGCCCAAGCGGTATTCCTCGACCAGATACTCATGAGCGAGGATGGTCGTATTGTAGCCAATCACACTGTTCTTGCCGATTTTGATCAACTCCGGAAACATCGTATCCATCATGACCATCAACGCCACGGCAGTCTCATGCCCGACCTCCATGCGCAAAAAAGTACGGTACATCCAGTTTTTCCAGGCCGGAAAAGGCGTATAGCGGGCAAGCTGGATGACAATGAAGTTTTTCATGACTTTCCAAAAGCTGACCGTGCGATACATTTGCCAGAGAGGGTTCGCTCCCTGGACCGGATAACGTGTTGTCTTTCTCATGCGCTGCTCCTCGTCCTACAAGTCCGAATCGGCATCTTCCAAAATCGCGTTGGACTGCTTGCGCGAGAAGTGCATCGCCGCATTGTAGCCCATCCGCTTCAAGCGGAAGTTCATCGCCGCCACTTCGATAATGACAGCCAGATTTCGTCCTGGGCGCACTGGAACGGTAATGATCGGAATTTCCGTGTCCATGATCTTCAACGTTTCTTCGTCCAGCCCCAGACGTTCGTACATTTTGTGTGGCTCCCACAGCTCCAGTTGAACCACCATTTCAATATTTTTCACATTGCGGACCGCACCTGCTCCGAACATGGTCATCACGTTGATGATCCCCACCCCGCGAATTTCAAGCAGATGCTGAATCAGTTCGGGGGCGCTGCCGCTAAGCTGACCACCTTGCGTCTGGCGAATCTCGACAGCGTCGTCTGCAACCAGGCGATGCCCGCGCTTGACCAGCTCCAGAGCCGCTTCGCTTTTCCCGATTCCGCTCGATCCCATAATCAGAACCCCGACGCCGTAAATGTCTGTGAGCACCCCGTGAATCGTGGTAGTAGGCGCGAGGCGATTCTCCAGAAAGTTGGTCATTTTGCCGACAAGCGTAGTCGTAGCCAGAGGGGATTGAAGTACAGGCACGCCCCAGTTGTTCGACGCCTCGATCATTTCCTCAGGTACAGGCTGGTTGCGGGTGACGCAAAAACATGGCGTCTGCCCTTGCATCAAAAAGTTCATCCGCTCCAGTCGTTCATCTCGGTTCAACGTTTGGAAAAAGTTGATTTCCGTCAAGCCAAACAGCTGAATCCGCTCTTCCGCGTAATAGGAGTAGTAGCCAGCCAACTGCAATCCGGGACGGCTCAAATCCGTCACTGTAATCTCGCGTCCCAGCCCTTCCTCGCCACTCAAAATCGTCATATTGAAATGATCCACAATGTGGCTTACATTTGTCCTTCGCATCAAAGCTTCCCCCTTGTCTGGGATAACCGTCCCCGGTAGTTCTTCTATTGTATCGAAACCGTCTTGCCTCCGACAACCTTTGCCAGGCAAGTCCTCGTGTCTATCGGATCAATTTGTCGTATCATTTACATTTTTCTTGTTATTTCATAAGATAGAAAATGAGGTTGGTATCAGGCAAAATCCGAGTTACAGTTCATATATAGACTGTTTTTCCGAATGTCGGACAAAAAGAGGAGGCAACAACTTGGACTTTTTACTCCGTTTCTTACTCGTAGACCTACCCGAAGCCTTCTTGCTACTGACGATTAGTTTAGCTTTTTTCAACCTGTCGGTGTTTGAGAAGAAAAAACAAGCTATTCTCTTTAGCCTGTTGTTTGCCGTGACTGGTGAACTGCTTGCTTTGTTGGAGGTGCCGTATCAGCCAAAAGTAATATTGATGTTTCTTACTGCAACTTTGCTTTTCCTCACCATCTACCGATTTAATACTCTTAAAGCAGTTTTTATGGGGACAGTTGATCTTGGCGTCATGATTCTCACCGAATCGATCATTCTCGCCATTTTCAACAGTCAGCAATATTTTTTAGAAGAGATTTTGTCTACCACTATGCTGACTGTCTTTGCTCGCATATTTTACTTGGGTATGTTCCTGACTATAGCCGTTGTGTTACGTGTCAATAAGTTCGATATCCATCAGCTCTTCAGACAAAATCGCTTAAATCGGTATTTGCTTCTGCTGATTCTACTGGGAAGCATCGAGTTCTTGCTTATATTGTTCATGAATACCTCCTTTTTCCTAAGAGAAAATAATTCATCACTATTTGCAATCTATACACCACAGTTCCAAATGTTTATTCAACTAGCCATTCTAGCTTTGTTTATTGTCATTGTTGTCTTATTCAGGATTTATCTCAATTTAACGATTAACCGAGTGGAAGAAGAAACCGGAACACCTTATTTAAACAGCATTCATGATCTTTTTACCGCTGTTCGCTCCATGAAGCATGACTCTTTAAATCATTACACAGCAATCAATGGCTTTTTGAAGAAAGACTTACATAGCTACGCCAAAGAATACGTAGAACAGTTGCTAAAAGAAACCGTCCTGATTGAAAGATCAGCTGACTCCAGTGTTCAAGTATTGGAGCAAATCAAAAATCCGGCTGTTGCCTCTTTACTGCAATCCAAAATGGTGGTCTGTCTGGTTGAGAGAATCTCGCTCACACTAGAAATAAAAGAAATTACTCAGTTCTCTCAATACAAAACGTACGATCTTGTCAAGATTTTAGGTAACCTGCTTGATAATGCAATTCGTGCCACCTCGTATGAGCTAGAAGAAAATCGTTATATCCTTTTTGAATGGGGACAAACAGAGGACGAGCATTACCTGTATATCGAGAATAGTGGACCAACAATTCCTGAAAATCAATTGCAAGAGATTTTCCAAGTTGGGTATACCACGAAAAAGAATGGTGAAGGTGGACTTGGTCTCGCCATCGTAAAAAATGTTGCAGAGCGTTACAACGGCAAAATAAAAGTCAGTTCCGTCGATGGTATCACCAGTTTTCGCATTACTTTTGCCAATCGATAACAGGAGGCAACATAATGACTTGGACACAGCGGATATCCGAAAGAATTGCCCATTTCATTAAAACGAGCGACTCTCCTTACACAGTGGAGCAATTGGCACATGGAATTGAACTCTTCTTGCTTAATACTCTCAATCTTTTCGTCATTCTTCTCATATCGGCTGGATTCGGTTTAACGGGGGAAGTTTTTCCTCTGCTGTGTCTATTCTTTTTGTTCCGATTACTAACGGGCGGAGTACACCTAAAAAACCCGTGGTCATGTTTAGCCGCCACGATTGTGCTTATGATCTCAGGTGGTGCCATTATCAATTACTCCCCCGTTGTTTCCGATTCTCTCTTAATGCTTATGATACTTGCATCGACCTTAATAGCCCTTGTGATCAATTATTTATATGGCCCTGCAAAACGTGCCTACATAAACGAAGATAGCAAAGCTCGAGAAAAGCTTCGAAGAATCGTCATAATCATCATCCTTATTAGTTGTTTTCTGTCAATTATATTGGTACAATATTCCTACAAGCTACCTATGATTTACATACTAGCAGTTTTATATCAGTCTCTTCTTCTTACCCCCTTTTCATTTCATCTTGTATCTTTCCTAGAAAAATCTTTTTCGAGAGGATGATACCATTGAAGAAAATTCTTTCAGCTTTTTGTAGTTTCTTTGGAGCCATTTCTGCTTTGAATATTGCAGGGGTTTTAAAAGCTGGCTTCCTTTACGAACCACTTCCCCCGCACATGAGAGAAGAAAGCTCAAAACATCAGACATAACCCGCTTCCACTAACAAACCCGCGCACTCCTCAACGAGCACGCGGGTTTTTTGATGCTTGCTACCTTTTCTCTTTTTTCATGCCGACGACCATTTCAATCAGCCAGCCGAAAATACTCATCAGCGCAGCGGCTACCATCACGATGCCGATGTTGTCGGGCCACGGTCCTACCTCGAAACCGTCGATGAAGTAGGCTGTCAAAGCAAACGTCAGGGCGTTGATGACGAACCAGAACAGCCCCATCGTCAAGATCGTCAGCGGCAAGGTGAAAAACGTCAAAACGGGGCGGATCAACGTGTTCACGACACCCAAAATCAGAATGGCCCACAAGGCCACGGTGAAATTGGCAACATAGATAGACGTAAACCATTTGCTGATCAGAAGCAAGGCCGCGCCGTTCAGCAGCATTTTGATTATCCAACGGATCATTCTCATTCCTCCTTTGGCTGGCGTCACCAGTGTCTACAAGAGCCCTTTTCCTTCCAAGTCCCAGCGCTCAAAAAATCGAACCATGAACTCGTGACGCTCCTCGGCAATTTGCCGGGCTGTTTGCGTGTACAGCCTGTCTTTGATGCGTCTCAGCTTCCATTCGTATTCTTTTGCCGGAGTATGCTGCTCCTCGTCGTCAGATTGGATAGGACCTCCAATAACACCAGTATAAGCAAAAACTCTGGCGACTCCAATAGCGCCTATTGAATCGAGTTTATCTGCATCAAACAAAATTTTCTCCTCCAACGATGCTGGAGGACGGTCTTTGCGAAAGCGATGAGCCAATATAGCCGACTGCACTCGCTTGATCTCTGCTTGCTCCATTCCTCGCTCTTGCAGCCATGTTCCTGCTGCCCTCGCGCTGATCTCGGCATGGCATTCGCCGGTTGCGCGCTCTTGTGCCCTTCCGACATCGTGCAGCAACGCTGCCAGCCGCAATACCTGCATGTCCGCCCCTTCCTCGCAGCCAATCCGCTCGCACATCGCCATGACGCGCAGATTATGCTGCCAGTCATGAGCCGGGTCCTGCCCGTCAAAACAGCGCTCGGCCTCCTGAACCAAATCGGCCGGAAGCGCAGCTATCGCTTGCTTTGCGTAATCCATAGCTTCTCCTCCTCCGTCTCGCCCTTGCATCACCGCACGACCATGTGCCAGTTGCCAGTCACTCGTTTTCTTTGTTAAACAGCAAAAGACGCCCCCCTGAACAATCAGAGAGGCAGTCTTTGGTTTACTTCGACACCAGCTGTTCCAGCTTGGCAATCGTTCTCGCTTTGTCTCTTTCCAAAATCGGCTTGAGGTATGTTCCGGTATACGAGCCTTCCAGCTTCGCCACTTCTTCCGGAGTACCCGAGCCGACGATCTGACCGCCGCGCGTACCGCCCTCTGGCCCCAGATCGACGATGTAGTCAACTGTCTTGATGACGTCCAGGTTGTGCTCGATGACCAGTACCGTATCGCCATTTTCCACCAGACGCTGCAACACCTTCAACAGACGATCAATATCGTCTGTGTGCAACCCTGTCGTCGGTTCGTCCAAGATGTACAGCGTACGCCCTGTGCTGCGGCGATACAGCTCGGATGCGAGCTTGACACGCTGCGCTTCGCCGCCGGAGAGAGTCGTCGCAGGCTGTCCAAGCTTCATGTAGCCAAGACCTACATCCACGATCGTTTGCAGCTTGCGCTCGATCTTCGGCAGGTTGCGGAAAAACTCAACCGCATCCTCAATCGTCATCTCCAAGACGTCTGCGATGCTCTTGCCTTTGTATTTCACATCGAGAGTCTCCCGGTTGTAGCGCTTGCCATGGCACACTTCGCAAGGCACGTACACGTCCGGCAAAAAGTGCATCTCGATTTTGATAATCCCGTCACCGCTGCACGCCTCGCAACGGCCGCCTTTGACGTTGAAGCTGAAACGGCCCTTTTTGTAACCGCGCACCTTGGCTTCGTTCGTCGAGGCAAACAAATCGCGAATGTCATCAAAAACACCCGTATACGTCGCCGGATTGGAGCGCGGCGTCCGGCCAATCGGCGATTGATCGATGTCGATCACTTTGTCCAAATGCTCCAGCCCGACGATTCGGCGGTGTTCGCCCGGTTTTACTTTGGCGCCGTTCAGATCGCGCGACAGCACCTTTTGCAAAATCTCATTGATGAGCGTACTTTTCCCGGAGCCTGATACCCCTGTCACAGCAACGAACAGCCCCAGCGGAAATTTGGCCGTAACGTTTTTCAGGTTGTTTTCCTTCGCGCCTTCGATCTTCACCCATTTGTCAGATGGCTTTCTGCGCTCCAGCGGAACAGGAATGAACTTTCTGCCGCTCAAATAAGCGCCTGTCAGCGAGTTCTCATCTTTCATCACTTCTTCCGGTGTGCCGGCAGACACTACTTGACCGCCGTGGATGCCTGCTCCCGGACCGATATCGATAATATAATCGCAAGCCATCATCGTATCTTCGTCGTGCTCGACGACGATCAGCGTATTCCCCAGCTTGGTCATATGCTCCAACGTTTTGATCAGGCGGGCGTTGTCCCGCTGATGCAGACCAATGCTCGGCTCATCGAGAATGTAGAGGACGCCCATCAAGCTGGAGCCGATCTGGGTAGCAAGCCTGATCCGCTGCGCCTCTCCCCCGGACAAAGTCCCTGCCGCCCGGCTCAAGGTGAGATAATCCAGTCCGACATCAATCAAAAAGTTAAGCCGTGCCTTGATTTCTTTGACGATCAGATTGGCGATCTTCGCTTCCCGCTCCGTCAGCTCCAGTCCGTCAACGAACTGATGGGCATCGAGAATAGACAAAGTCGTCAGCTCCGAAATGCTGCGCTCGCCGATCTTCACAGCGAGGCTCTCCTGGCGCAAACGATGCCCTTTGCAGACAGGACAAGGCTTTTGGCTCATGAAGCCTTCGATTTGCTCGCGAATGTAGTCGGAGCTGGTCTCCAGATGACGCCTTTGCAGGTTGGGCACGACGCCCTCGAATGGCACGACTGCTTCCCGCACTTGCCCGAACTCATTTTCATAACGGAACTGGATTTTCTCCCCTTCGCTGCCGTACATCAAAATCTGCACCTGCTCAGGAGTCAGCTCCTCGTACGGGATATCCATGCGAATATGGAAGTGGCGGCAAGCCGATTCCAACAGCTGCTGGTAATACGTCGACGACTTCGGCTCCCATGCACCGATCGCCCCTTCGTGCAACGTCTTGGTGGCATCCGGAACAACCATATCCGGGTCTACTTCCAGCTTTACTCCCAACCCGTCGCACTCCGAGCACGCACCGAACGGGCTGTTAAAGGAGAAAATCCGCGGCTCCAGCTCGCCAATGGAAAATCCGCAAATCGGGCAAGCGTGCTTCTCGCTGAACAACAGCTCCTCTTGTTCCATCACGTCGACGATGACCTTGCCATCTGCCAGACGCAAGGCCGTTTCCAGGGAATCCGCCAGGCGGGACTGCACATCCGGCTTCACGACAACGCGGTCCACCACAACCTCAATGTTGTGCTTCTTGTTTTTCTCCAGCTTGATGTCCTCGGACAAATCGGTAATCTCGCCATTTACGCGCACGCGAACAAAGCCTTGCTTGCGGATATCTTCCAACAGCTTGACGTGCTCGCCTTTGCGCCCCTGAACCATCGGAGCGAGAATTTGCATTTTGGTGCGCTCCGGATACTCCATCAGGCGATCGACCATCTGTTCAATCGTCTGGGATTGAATCTCGATGCCGTGTTCGGGACAAATCGCCCGGCCGACACGCGCATACAACAAGCGCAAGTAGTCGTAAATCTCCGTGACCGTACCAACCGTAGAGCGCGGGTTGCGGCTCGTTGTCTTCTGATCGATGGAGATCGCAGGAGACAGCCCTTCGATCGAATCGACATCCGGCTTGTCCATCTGCCCGAGAAACTGGCGGGCATAAGCAGACAGGGACTCGACATAACGGCGTTGTCCCTCTGCATAAATCGTGTCAAAAGCAAGCGAGGACTTCCCCGAACCGGACAAACCCGTCAAAACGACGAATTTGTCCCGCGGGATCACTACATCAATATTTTTCAGATTGTGGGCACGAGCGCCCTTGACGACAATATGTTCCAATGGCATGAAAATACCTCTCCTTAGAGTTCCGCCTTCAGTTCCAAAATCAAATCACGCAGTTCGGCCGCACGTTCGAACATCAAGTTGCGCGCCGCTTCCTTCATTTCTTCTTCCATACGCTCGATAACAGCCAGTCGATCCTTCTTCGGCATCTTCTTGAAGTCCGCATGTGGCAAATAGTCCGCTTTTTCCTCTGCCACCTTGGTCGCCTCGATCACTTCGCGCACGGCCTTTTTCACCGTCTGCGGCGTAATTCCGTGCTTCTCGTTGTAAGCGATCTGAATAGCTCGCCTGCGTTCTGTCTCGCGAATCGCGGAGTTCATCGAATCTGTCATTTTGTCGGCGTACATGATGACGCGCCCCTCAGCGTTACGGGCTGCCCGGCCGATCGTCTGAATCAGCGAACGCTCGTTGCGCAGGAAGCCTTCTTTATCGGCATCCAAAATCGCCACAAGCGATACTTCCGGCAAGTCCAAGCCTTCCCGCAGCAGGTTGATCCCGATCAGCACGTCAAATTCGCCCAAACGCAAGGAACGCAAAATTTGCATCCGTTCGATCGTCTTGATGTCGGAGTGCAGATAGCGTACCTTGATCCCGATTTCCTTGAGGTAGTCCGTCAAGTCCTCGGACATTTTTTTCGTCAGAGTCGTGACCAGTACGCGCTCGTTTTTGGCAATCGTCGCCTGGATTTCCCCGATGAGATCGTCAATCTGTCCTTTGATCGGGCGAACCGAGATCGTCGGATCGATCAGCCCTGTTGGACGGATGACTTGCTGCACCACTTCCGGGCAATGCTCCAGCTCGTACGGGCCGGGCGTTGCAGAAATGTAGATAGCCTGGTTGACCTTTTCCTCAAACTCCTGGAATTGCAGCGGTCGGTTGTCCTTCGCAGACGGCAGGCGGAATCCGTGCTCAACCAGGACGTTTTTGCGCGCCTGGTCGCCGTTGTACATCCCCCGCACTTGCGGCAAAGTCATGTGCGACTCGTCGATCAGCAAAAGGTAGTCCTCTGGAAAGTAGTCCATCAAAGTGTACGGAGCGTGCCCTGCTGGCAGCCCTGTCAAATGTCGCGAGTAGTTTTCAATCCCGGAGCAAAAGCCCATCTCCAGCATCATTTCGACATCGTAGCGCGTGCGCTGTTCCAGTCGCTGCGCTTCCAGCAGCTTTCCCGCCGCTTTAAGCTCGGCCAATCGCTCTTCCAGCTCCACTTCGATGCTTTGAACGGCCAGCTTCATTTTTTCTTCGCGGGTGACATAGTGAGAAGCAGGGAAAATGGCTACGTGGTCGCGCTGTCCCAAAATCTCTCCGGTCAACACATCGATAGAGGTAATCCGCTCAATTTCGTCCCCGAAAAACTCCACACGAATAGCCTGTTCGCTCTGCGACGCGGGAAAAATCTCCACGACGTCTCCACGAACCCGGAAGGTCCCGCGTGTGAAGTTGATATCATTGCGCGTGTACTGAATGTCGACCAGGCGATGCAAAATCTCGTCTCGGCCTTTTTCCATCCCCACTCGCAGCGACAGCAACAGTTCCTTGTACTCTTCAGGCGAACCCAAACCGTAAATACAAGAGACAGAAGCGACAATGATGACGTCCCTCCGCTCAAACAACGCACTGGTCGCCGAGTGACGCAGCTTGTCGATCTCGTCGTTGATGCTGGAGTCTTTTTCAATAAATGTATCCGATTGGGGAATGTATGCTTCTGGCTGATAGTAGTCGTAGTAGCTGACGAAGTATTCCACCGCGTTATTCGGGAAAAACTCCTTGAACTCTGCGCAAAGCTGGGCAGCCAGTGTCTTGTTGTGCGCCATCACCAGCGTCGGCTTGTTCACCTGGGCAATTACTTGGGCAGCCGTAAACGTCTTTCCCGTACCTGTTGCACCGAGCAGTGTCTGGTGCCGCTTGCCTGCCTGGATGCCTGCCACCAGTTCGGCGATAGCGGTCGGCTGGTCACCGGACGGTTGATACTCCGATACCAATTCAAAACGCTCCATTCCCTCGTTCATCTCCTCGTTGCAAGACTGTTCTATTTCCATTATAACACAATTTAAGCTCTGATAAGCCAGAAATTCGAACAAATGTTTGTCTTCATCCTTCGACAGATTATACCGATAATAAGTAGTAGTGCACAAGTATGTACGGTTAGACTCGCCACCTTCAGGGAGGATCGACATGTCAGATATCGGAACCACCGTTAAAAATAATCCTTATATACAGCCACACATGAGCTACCAGGGCAAAAAAGAGTTCTCGGCAGAGCTGGATAACAATGCGTTCATGAAGCTTTTGCTGGAACAGTTGAAGCACCAGGACCCTACATCCCCGATGGATAACTCGCAGTTCATTCAGCAAACGAGCATGATGACCATGGTGGAGCAAATGAAAAAGATGTCCACCTTGATGGAGCAATCCAACAACAGCATGCTGACGCTGGAAAAATACGAAGCGCTGACGGGTCGCACCGCAACCTACTCCCTCACGACCAAAGACGAAGTAACGGGAGAAACTGCGACTCAAACAAAAGAAGGCGTGCTGGAAGCCGTCTACATGGACAAAGGCAAAATATACTTCCGCATTACCGGAGAGACTAACCCGATTCCGCTTGCAGACATCAAAGGACTGGAGTCGCAAGGCATGACGGGGAATGCGCTGGACAGCAGCCTCAAGTTCATGAACATGATCGGCAAAGACGTTTCGTACAAAACGACCAAAGAAATAGACAAAGACGGAAACCCGGCTACTACGGACGACATCACGAAAGTCGACGAAATCGCCAACGCCGTCATCACCGGGTTCACAACAAAAGACGGAATCACTCAGTTCTCGCTGAACAACGGTCAGACGGTCAAGCTCGATCAGGTCGTCGGCATGAGCGTGAAGCCGGAAAACAATGCCATGAGCAACTCGTTGCAATATGCGCAAATGATCGGTTTCAACGTCACTTACACAGAAAGCCAAACCAACACGGACGGTTCAAGCTCAAACAACAGCCTGAATGGCGTCATCAAGGCTGTCAGCATGAAAAACGGCATCGTAGAGTTCGTCTTGGCTGATGACAAAAAAATTGCGCTGAATCAAATCACCGGATTTGAAGCGAGCGCCTAGTCTAGTTACACACAAAAGCCGCCTCTTCTGTAACGCAGAAAGAAGGCGGCTTCTTATTTTTGCTTATTCTTTGATAATGGTCTGCCCCGTCAAAGCATCAACATACACCGTCGTGTCAATCTTGGCATTTGCTCCGCAGAAGCAGTGCGAGCGAGTTTGCCGGAAAGACAGGTCGTAGCCCAGTTTAAAGGTAATCGCATTCGTCTGCGCATCCCGCTGGTGAATGTAGTTCAGTTCAAGCGGCAATACGCCGAGCAACCGATCCATGGCAGCCTGCTCCTTGATCGCCTTGGAGCTTGCAGGGTACACCACGTTTTCCGGACGGTTTATGCTGACTTCTTCGATTTTGCCCGTCCATGAATTTACTTTGACCGTATACATGCCAGCTTCTTCACTCTGTCCGATTCGGTAGACCGGGACATTTCCCAGCAGTGGATCAAGAGCCAGCGAGGTGTACTTCTCGTCGCCGATATCCGTCACTCGCAGCTGGTTGCTGCCGGAAAGAACAAGCCGCTTCAACAGCATTTCCACTGTTTTGCGATCGCGGTTTTTGTCGGTTTTGGCAGCAGCCCCTGGTTCATTCGCCTGTCTGTAAATAAACTGCTGCATCTGTCCCGTCTTGGCATCTGTTACGAGCATGATGTGCTGCCCCTCAGCCTTACTGACGCCCTCTGGGAACTGGCCGATTTGGTATTTCTTGTCCTGGTCAGTTGCGTCCTTTTGGAAGTGGCCCCAGATAAAATAGCGCACAGCCTCACCGTTGTCGTGTTTCTCCTCCAAAATGGTCATCGGCAATCTTGCCGTTTCCAGTTTGAACAGGATGCGCAGCAAGTTGCGTGCCTCTTTCTCTGTTTGGGCCGTCCATTTTTCTCCTGTACCGGTTACATTTAAAATTTGCGGCAATTTGTCAGGTGCGGCCAACTTTTTACCGCTCGTGGCATCCACTGCGCTTCCTGTATGTTCATTCGCAATGATGCCGCCTTTAACGATATAGGCAAGCTGCGCTTCCGTCCGGTTTGGCTGGTCCTGCTCCGGCAACAAATAGACCAGCTCCAGCGGTCGGCTCGCCTTCCATTGCGTCAGAGCTTGTGCAGGAGACAAGACGCGTTGCGCGGAAGGAAGCGTCGCAGGATTTATTTTTTCGTACAAGCGTCCGTCAAATGTTTCAAACGCGATGATCCGTCCCGCTGCGTCAAAATTGACAAAGTTGTCGTAGGCGTCGTCCAACGCTACATTGTTTACTTTGCGGACGAGTCTGACCGTGAGTTTGCCGCCTGCGTTCGTCACTTCTCTGGCCTGATACGTGCTGCCTGATGCAGCCAAGCCCGCGACAAACGCCTGCGCCCGAGCCTTCGCCTGCTGCTCGGTAGGAAAAGCCGGCTTCGTAGCCGCTTTGGGAGCAAGTTCGAGTTTGAGCAAATTACCTGTGGCCGAATCAAAGATGGCTCCGTCTACTGCCTTGTTTGCCTCAGCAGCGGAAAGCGCAAAAGAAACCTTTGCTCCACTGACTCCGGGACCATCCACATCCCCAACGTACACAACGTGCCGTGCAGACAGTTCAGGCAAAAGGCGAACCAGTGTTTGAACCCCTTTTGTTACAGGAACAGGGACAGCAACAACTTCCTGGGCACGCGCTACTGCTCCTGACGCAGCCGCCTTGTCAGGGCTAGTGCTGGCTCCCGCAAGTGGCACCACGATCAGACTTGTCGCGGCTAATGCTCCAGTCAAGACACACAGGACCGTTTTTTTGATTTCGGACAAATGCCTCACTCCCCTTTTTTCCTCGTACATTAAGACGTTCCAGTTCCGCATAAGTTTCTGAATAGACAAACATATCAAGAAAAAAATTTTTATCGAATCCGTCCCTTTTATGAAAAAAAGGCGTGCAACATCTGTCGCACACCTTCTCTTCCCCTTTGCTCAAGCGCCTACATTCAGTTTTTCAAGCTTTTGCTTGATCAGCTCAACTACGCTGGAGCGTTTCAAATCGACAAATACGCGAGTGGTTGCATCCGGCACTACGATAATGCCCAACTGATGATGGTTGCCAGCGTAGACTGCACACTGCACGAACTTCAGCTCTCCATCGCGCGTGAGCACTTCCATTTTGCAAAAAGCCGAGTTGGCTTGCAAGGCCGGATACAAATCCGTCTTATCCCGCACAGGAATGCCGTTCACTTTCACGATGATCTCCCCTGGAGCAATCCCGATTTCTTCCGCCCGCGTGCCCGGAATGACTCCCATCACCTTGATGCCGCGCGAGGATTGGATGAAATACGGTGACCGCTGCCGCTCTTTTAGCTGACTCCAGAAAAATAACGCTTCGTGTCCGAATAACGCGAACAAAGCGGCGAGCAGAACAAGCGGCATGAACAACACCGACAAGGCGCAAAGCGCCAAAAGCCCGATAGCGTACCAGATAAGGCTTTTGGAAATTTGCTTTGCCTTGCTGCGTGGTGTCATCGTTTGGGTCATATCGGAAAAACCGGTGACCGTAGGCAACAGCAACAAGCCAAAGGAAGCAAGCTCACCCGAAAAAAACGGCCAGCCCGGATACAAAGTGCCGCTGATCGTTCCCGGCTCGACCTGAACAAACAGGGCAAGCGGAGTCAGCCAGAAAGAATGCAACAAATACGCACCGACAATGCGCCCGCGCTGCCCTTCGACAAACAGCGGCGAAGCATCTCTGCCTCCGTTCCAGCGGACGAGCATCGCTTCAATCAAATGCATGATCGCCACCAAGGCAAGCAGCGGCACTGGCTTGGCTTGCAGCAACATTGTCCAGACAGGACCGATTACCTCGACGTCTTTCAGCCCCGGAGCTACTTGGGCAATTGTGTGCAAAATCGCGAGCAAGCCTGCGGCATACGCGAAGCAAAGAAAACGTAAACGAATCAGCGCCAACAGCAGAGCCAATCCCCATAAAATCCATAAATCTTGCGCCTGTACAACTACTCCCAGTCCTGCGGCGAGAAGAGAGATGCAAAGCCCCCCTACTACGCCCATGCCTGCCGCCCGGATTGTCGAAAGGAGCGGTGTTTGCATGCGTGCGGCAAACAGCTGCCTTTCCAGGTTCATTTGCCTGCGATAGTGCAAGTAAATGAAGCCGAGAAACAGGTAAAAGACGGGGTTGAGAAAAAACGCGGCAAAGCCATATGCAATGGAAAGCATATCTGCCTGAATCGCCAAATGCCTCACCTCAAATAGAAAAAAGAAAACCACGACATGTGATTTGCCGTGGTTATCATTTCTACGGAAACAAGGGGATTCCCTGCTTCCATATTCTTGTTATTTTCATTACTTGCCGCTGACAACGTCCAGAGCCTTTTGCAATTGCAGGTCATTCTCCGGTTTGCGCATGGTCTCGCGCAAGCTGTCTTCCAGTTGACTGCGCGTGGCAGCGTCCACTTTCCCGGTTACAGGAAGCTTCTTCGCGGTTTGGAACTGCTTGATTGCCTGCTCCGTCTTCTCATCGAAGTAGCCGTCATCACGACCTGGCGACAAATTCAGTCCGGTCAGGATCAGTTGCAGATTCTTCACGTCGTTGCCCGCCATGTCCTTGGCAAGCTCCTTGTCCGCTGGCAGTTGCGTCGCATTGAAATACTCAGGCTGCGCGACTTTGAAGTCCGGTTCGATCCCTTTTTTGTGAATCCATTCGCCGCTTGGCGTAACCCATTTGGCGATAGTCAGCTTCAACTGGCTCTTGTCTGTCATTTCCATCGTGCTTTGGACAGTTCCTTTGCCGAAGCTCTTTTCACCGACCAGCTTGTAGTGTCCGCTGTCGCGCATCGCGCCCGCCAAAATCTCCGAGGCGCTTGCGCTGCCCCCGTTGATCAGGACGGTGATTGGATACGGTTTGGCCGCATCTGTCATAGAACGATACTCTTCTTTTTGCTGTCCGCCAGTACCGTACTCAATGGCGACGATGACTCCTTTTTTCGGCACGAGCACTTCGCCGATTTCCTTGACTGCGAGCAAGTAACCGCCCGGATTGCCGCGCACGTCGATGACGAGTCCGCCAATCCCCTTTTTCTCCAGGGAAGCCAATTGATCTTTGAAGTGTTTCGCTGTCTCCGTCGAGAATTGGGTAATGGCGATCACGCCAACCTTTACGCCGTTTTTCTCAAGGATTTGGCTGTTCACTGTCTCGATCGGAATATCGTCACGGATGCACACGATGTTCAGCGGTTCCGCTACGCCTGCCCGAACGACTTTCAGTACAGCCTTCGTACCTTTTGGCCCGCGAATTTTCGTCACGGCCTGGTGCAAATCCAGACCCTCCAGCGATTCGCCGTTGACGCTCAAAATCTGGTCGTTTGGTCTGAGACCTGCCCGTTCAGCCGGGGAGCCTTTGAATGGCGAGACGACGGTAACCCGTCCATTTTGCATCGTTACCTCTGTCCCGATTCCCTGGAAGGTCGAATGCAGTGTAGAGGTAAACTCTTCGGCCGATTTCGGGTCCATGTAATCGCTGTACGGATCTTCCAAAGCCCCAACCATGCCGCCGATTGCGCCTTCTACCAACTGATCGTTGGTGACGGTTTGAATGTAATCTTTTTTAATCGCTGTAAAAGCTTCGTACAGCTTTTTGAACTCCTGCGGATATTCCGAGCTTCCCGAAAACACTGTGCTGGTAGAAGCCGTCAAGGCGCCACTCTGTGTTGCGTTCGCGCTGGCTGAAGTCTTCATCAGCGCTATGGTCAAAAAGCTGCTGGCTACCATCGAAATGAGCACAAGCGCTAATACAGTACGTCCTTTCCATCTCACTACTCACGTCACCATCCTTTGTGCTACCGGCAAAAAGATATGCTGCTAGTGTATGCATTCCCCGTTAGCAATATTTGTCTGGCTGCCCGCTGCATGACTATTTCAGGTACGGCATTGGGTTGACAGCAACGTCATTTTTGTAGACGGTAAAATGAACGTGATTTCCGGTAGATCGGCCTGTGGAGCCGACTTCTGCGATCTTCTGGCCTCTCGATACAGACTGTCCCGTAGACACTTTGATTCCGCCCTCGCGAATGTGTCCGTAGAGAGTGACCAGATCAGCGCTGTGCCTGATCATGACCGTATTGCCAAAACCATTGTAATACCCGGCATAAATTACGACACCGTCAGCCGCAGCCATGATCGTCGTTCCTTTATGAGCTGCCATGTCTACACCATTATGCCCAGCTGAACGTCCTGTAAACGGGTCGGTTCGCACCCCGAAGCCCGAGCTGAAGCGAAATTGTCCGTCTGCAACCGGCAAGGCCAGCTTGCCGCCCTTGTAGCCTGTGCTCGACGCGCTCATCGCCCGCACCCGCTCCGCGTACTTGGCGGATTCTTGCTTCGTGAACTCGATCAACTGCTGTCCATACTGCTCCAGGTCTTCTTCCAGAGCAGCTTCTTTCTTCTTCAGTTCAGCCTTGACCACGAGACTGTGCTTGTACTGCTTGTCCAGTTCGGCTTTGAGTGCTTCCGCCTCGTCAAGCATCCCTGCATAAACAGTCAGCTGGTGCTCGATCTCTTTCTTTTTTGTCTCGACTGTTTCTTTGTCGCGAATATTGTCTTCTAGAATACGCGTATCCTGCTCAAGAATCAACTGCAAACCCTCCATGCGGGTCAGGAAGTCGCCGAAATCGGACGATCCGAGAAGAACGTCCAGATAGGAGACATTTCCGCGCTCGTACATGGATTTTACCCGGGTTTTCAACAAGGTTTCCCGTTTTGCCACCCGATCTTTTGCTTCATCCAGTTCATCTTGCGCATTGGCAGCCTTTTCCTTCGTTTCATTCATTTGCTGCTCCAGCTTGTCCAACTTGCTTTGTGTTTCATTGCGGCGCAAGTCGATCGTCATGAGCTGTGTTTGCAAATCTTGCTGCTCCTTTTGCACGGCACCGATTTGCTGCTCAGCTTGCTTCATTTGCTGTTGCTGCTGCTTTTTCTTCTTTTGTATTTCCTTCAACTCTCGATTGATCTTGTCCAAAGATGCTTTGCTGGCTGCCCAGCTCACGTTAGTCGGGATCGCTGAACCGGCCAAAAGGCCAGTGATCAAGAGTGTTGCTAGGATCATCCTCTTTCTCATGATACTCCTCCCACGTTTTCCAATGTTAAACTCGCAGGAAGCGGCGAACTGACACCAGGCTTCCCCAGATTCCGATAAACGCGCCAATCGCCAGCAAAGCGAGGGCTACCTGATACACCAATGGGAACAATGGCAATAGATTGAACAGTTGGGAAGCTTCAAAGCTGGAATGAATGGCATCCAGCAGGTAGTAGTAGCCAACTGCCAGCAAAATGATCGGGATTAATGCCCCGGTTACACCCATGAGCAATCCTTCTACAAAGAACGGCCAGCGAATAAACCAGTTCGTGGCGCCAACAAGCTTCATGATCTCGATTTCTCTGCGCCTTGCTACAATGGTCAGCTTGATTGTGTTGGCAATCAGGAACATGGCGGTGAAGCCCAGACCGATAATGAAGGCGATCCCTACGTTTCTTACCGTGTCAGTGGCAGCAAACAGCTTTTCGACTGTTCCTTCCCCGTAGTTCAAGCTTCTGACCGATTTCATTTGCTTGATTTGATTGGCGACAGCAGGCGTGTCCTGCGGCAGCTTCGTCTTGACGACAAACGAGTCGGGAAGCGGGTTCCCTTTTTCCAAGCCGTCAAAAAGGTACGCCTTGTCCCCCATACTCTCCTTGAACTGCTTCAAGCCTTCGTCCTTGGAAATAAACTCGACAGACTCCACTGTCGGCATGTTGCGCACGCTTTGTTCAAATTTTTGCAAGTCTTCCTTGGAAGTAAGATCCGCCATGAAGACCCTGATTTCCACTTGTTTTTCGACTGATTTCGCAAAATAGTTGACGTTCATCGCCAAAATCAGGAAGACGCCAAGAATGAACAGAGTAAACGTAACGGCACTGACTGACGCGAACGACATCCAGCCGTTCCGGTTGAGGTTTTTGACCCCTTCACGGACGTGGCGTCCCAGCGTTCTAATCTTCATAACCGTAATCCCCTCTCTGCTCATCACGGGCAATTTGTCCTGCTTCGATGGCAATGACCCGTTTTCTCATGGTGTTCACAATCTCCCGGTTGTGCGTAGCCATGACGACTGTTGTGCCGCGCTGATTGATTTCTTCAAACAGCTTCATGATCTCCCACGACGTCTCGGGATCGAGGTTCCCTGTCGGCTCGTCGGCAATGATGATGCCAGGGCTGTTCACCAGCGCCCGTGCCAGTGCCACCCGCTGCTGTTCGCCACCGGACAGCTCGCTTGGCAACATTTTCGCCTTGTGCTTCAATTTGACCAGACCCAGCACATCCATGACACGCGGCTTGATCTGTTTTGGATTGCTTTCAATTACTTCCATCGCAAATGCGACATTTTCGAATACAGTGAGTGTCGGCAACAGTTTGAAATCCTGGAAGACAACCCCGATGCTGCGGCGAACGAGCGGAATTTGCCGCTCCTTGATCCGGCTTACGTTGAAGCCGCCCAGAAAAATTTGCCCTTTGGTCGGTTTCTCTTCGCGGTACATGAGCTTGATAAACGTGGACTTCCCTGCTCCACTCGGCCCAACCACATACACAAATTCGCCTTTTTCAATCCGAATGTTGATACCCTTTAGTGCATTCGTGCCGTTCGGGTACGTTTTCCAAACATCAAACATCTCGATCAAGCAAATCACATCCTACATAGTCAGATCCTTCTATATTCTCTTGATCCTGATTTTTATTTCTCTGCCGAAATGCTGCTGATTCAGGCAAAATCGACAAAACCCCTCTTCCCTCTGGCAACCTCTGTTGTTCGATGTTGAAAAACAGCGAGATTACCCATCTTATTTATTATACCACCCTGTTTCGCGGATGGTATCCACTAAATCTCTTATTTCTTGTCGAAAGCGTCGCGTTTTCTCTTCCATCCGACACGATTTGTTACCGAAAAGTTTACGAAACGCCACCAAGCCAAACTTTTTTGGCGAAGCCTCAGCACATCGCTGGCTGGCATGCATCCGGGCAGTTCGTTAAAATGTAGCTATGCAAGACGATGAAGGAGCTGACATGATGGAAAACTTCGTTTACTATAACCCGACTCAACTCATTTTCGGCCGAGGCCAACTGGCCCATCTGGAAGATAAAGCGAAGCAGCTTGGCAGCACGGTTCTGCTCGTGTACGGCGGTGGCAGCATCAAGCGCTCCGGCCTGTATGACAAGGTTGTCTCGCTGCTTCAAGCTGCTGGCAATCGCGTGCTGGAGCTTCCAGGCGTCGAGCCAAACCCGCGTCTTGGCACTGTGCAAAAAGGGATCGACCTGTGCCGCGCTGAAGGCGTCGACTGGATTTTGGCAGTGGGCGGCGGCAGCGTGATTGACGCAGCAAAAGCAGTTGCGGTCGGCGTTCCTTACGAAGGCAACGTGTGGGATTTCTATACGCGCAAAGCAGTAGCCGAAAAAGCTTTGCCGCTCGGCACCGTCCTGACGCTCGCTGCGACCGGCTCGGAAATGAATCGCGGCAGCGTCGTAACCAACTGGGACACACAAGAAAAGCACGGGGCTGGAACTACTTTCCCGACCTTCTCCATTCTCGATCCGGAAAATACGTTCAGCGTCCCGCGCGATCAGACCATTTACGGAATCAGCGATATTTTGTCACACGTTTTTGAGCAATACTTCACGCACACGAGCGAAATTCCGCTCCAAACCCGTTTTGCCGAGGCGATCATGAAAACCGTCATCGAAAACGCCGAGCGCGTTCTGGACAATCCGCAAGATTACGACGCGCGCGCCAACATCCTGTACAGTGGGACGATGGCTTTGAACGGAACGTTGCCTGTCGGCGTGACGACTGACTGGGCTACGCACTCCATCGAGCACGCCGTAAGTGCCGTGTACGATATTCCTCACGGCGGCGGCCTGGCGATCATTTTCCCGAAATGGATGCGGTATGTGTATAAGGAGAACGTGGCGCGATTCGTCCGTTTTGCCGTGGAAGTATGGAATGTCGATCCCGCCGGAAAAACGGATGAGGAAGTGGCGCTTGAGGGAATCGCTGCTGTAGAAGCGTTCTTTGCCCGAATCGGAGCCCCTACCCGTCTCGCTGACTATCAAATTACGGACGAGCATCTGGAACTTATGGCCCAGAAAGCAACTCCTTTTGGTCCGATTGGTCAGTTCAAAACATTAACCAGTGCAGACGTCCACGAAATTTTGCGCATGTCTCTGTAAAAAATCATAGCTGCCGACCAAGGAAAAACGCCGCGCTCTCGCAAGAGTCGCGGCGTTATTGTTTCGTGTCGTGGATTTGCGGCCCGGCCAATTTGCTCCTCCACTTGTACACAATCAGCATCAGCACGGGAAGCCCGATCGAATAGGTAAAGTCGTAATACGGCCAGTATTGCGAGATGATGCTGCCATACACAACCATGTTTGGCGTAAAAATATTTGCCATGACCAACAGCATGACCATGTACGGCAACGTAAGCACAGGCATATCTTGAATGCGGAAAACGTGGCGAAGTCCCAGTTGAAAAAACACACTGTAAATCGTGATCTTGGCGTTCACAGCGATGAACCAGACCACGGCGAGAATGACTTCCAGCCGCTGAATGAACGTCCCGATCTTTATTTGCTTCGCCAGGACGTACGACGGGTACATATGGCGCGCTGTCTGGTCAGCGCCCAGTACGAGGATGCACATAAAAATAACGATCGCAAGCACCATCCCGCCCAAAAAAGCCCCTTTCAAAAAATGCCGCATCCGCTTTTGAATGGGTGAAACGTACGGCAGAATCGCCAAAAATATAACCAACTCTGAAAAAGGAAACGCAACGGAAGGGATGGCACCTGCCACAATCGGCTTCCAGCCATTTTCCATCACAGGCTGTAGCCGGGAAAGATCAGCTTGCGGAATCAGGGAAAGGATGAGCAGCACGAACAGGAAAAAGAAGGTGTAAAAATAAATTTGCGCAGAGTAGGCCACCGTTTGCAGCCCGAGCCGCACTCCGAACATGATGAGAATAACGAGCAACAGCTGAATCGCGATGCTCGGCGTGTCATTCAAAAGATACGTCCCGACAAAATCTCCTGTTTCCAAGACGTGAGCTGAGGCTGAAAAAAACGTGTACCAGACGAAGGAGAGCGTAATCATGGTGCCCAGGACACGCCCGAATAATCGATCGATAAACGAAAAAAAGCTTACATTCGGATAGCGCTTGCCCACTGCGATCAGCAGCAGCACATTGCCCAGTCCGATGACAAGCCCGATCATGACTGCAATCCAGGCGTCCTGTTTCGCGAGATCGGCTGAGATAGCCGGCAGGACAAGTACAGAATCTCCAATCGTTACGAGGGTAACCAGCATCATAAATTGTCGGGGACTGATTTTGTAATTGTCCAGCATGATGATTTTGCCCGCTTTCGACCTTATGACCTTTTCACAATTATTTCCCCATACGCCCCCAGCTAAACGCCAAGCCCCGCCTCCGCTCCCCTCAAATTCATTTTTGCATGAAAAAAACGGACAGGCTCGCTGCCTATCCGTCCTCATGCTTTAGTCAAACTGCTCGATTATGCGGGTGATCCGACATCGATCAACGATTCAATCATCACTTTTTGACTGTTTTTATCTACCCAGACGTGCGTCTCTTTTAGCTTGTTCTGGAACCAGGCAATCTGTGCTTCTACCTGATTGCGCGCTGTACCGCCCAGCACGTTGCGGGCATTTACGACCGTCTCTACTGCCAGCGCATCGTACACGTCTGCCCCGATCACGCCCGAGAAGCTTTGGAACTCCTCCAGAGTCAAGTCGAGCAAATATTTTTGCTGCTCGATGCAGTACAGAACGGTTCTGCCCACGACTTCATGCGCCTGGCGGAACGGCATGTTTTTGCGCACCAAGTAATCCGCCAAATCAGTCGCATTGGAGAAATCGTTGGTGACAGCCTGACGCATGCGTTCTGTTCTCACCTGCATGGTCTGGATCATCGGCGTGAGCAGAGCAAGAGCGCCATGAATCGTCGCCACGGTATCGAACATGCCTTCCTTGTCTTCCTGCATGTCTTTGTTGTACGCCAGCGGCAAGCCTTTGAGCACAGTCAACAAACCAAACAGATTGCCGTACACACGGCCCGTTTTTCCGCGCACAAGCTCGGCGACATCCGGATTTTTCTTCTGCGGCATGATGCTGGAACCTGTGCAAAAGGCATCATCCAGCTCGACAAACGAGAACTCCTGGCTGCTCCAGATGACGAGCTCTTCACACAGACGGGACAAATGCGTCATCAAAAGCGAAGCGTCAGCCAAAAACTCGACGATGAAATCGCGATCGCTAACCGCGTCCATGCTATTTTGATAAATGCCGTCAAATTGCAGCATCTCAGCCACAAACGTACGGTCGATCGGGAACGTCGTGCCTGCCAGGGCACCGGCGCCAAGTGGCAGCACATTCACGCGATTCCACGTCTCGGTCATCCGCTCGATGTCACGCTGAAGCATCGAAACATACGCCATCAGGTGGTAGCCGAACAGGACAGGCTGCGCACGTTGCAAATGCGTATAACCCGGCATGACGGTATCAAGGTGCTGACTGGCTTGCGCAAGCATCGCTTCCTGCAGGTACATCGCCAACTGGATGATCTCCATCAGCTTCTCTCTGAGGTACAGGTGCATATCCAGGGCAACCTGATCGTTGCGGCTGCGTCCGGTGTGAAGCTTGCCCCCCACCGGACCGATTTCCTCAATCAGCATTTTCTCGATATTCATATGAACATCTTCGTGCGCGACCAAAAACTCGGCCTGCCCACGCTCGATTTTGTCTTTTACTTTTTTCAAGCCCGCGATGATTTGACGTACTTCCTCCATCGGCAGGATGCCGCACTTGCCCAGCATGGCAACATGAGCCAGGCTGCCGACGATGTCCTGACGCCACATCTTCTGGTCAAAAGAGATAGAAGCTGTATACTCTTCTACGAGCTGATTCGTCGGCTTCGTGAAGCGTCCTCCCCACAGTTTCATTGCGTGATCGCATCCTTTTCATCCAAAATCTTGATCGCCGTATTTTTGTTCTCATGCAATACGCCTTCGTTCACTTGCGCGTATACTTTTGTCGGCAATCCCCACAGCTTGATGAAACCAAGCGCTGCTTTGTGATCGAACTGATCGCCTGCATTGTAAGTAGCCAGCTCGTGGCTGTAGAGTGTCGAAGCAGATTTGCGGCCCACTACAATCGCATGTCCTTTGTGCAGCTTCACGCGAACGACACCTGTTACGTGCTTTTGCGTTTCTTCGATGAACGCCTGAACGGCATTGCGGATTGGCGAATACCACAGACCTTCATAGATCACTTGCGCCATTTTTTGCTCCACAATCGGCTTGAATTGCGCTACTTCACGAGGCTGCGTCAAAAATTCCAGCTCGCGGTGCGCGAGAATCAGGGTAGTCGCAGCAGGTGTTTCGTACACCTCGCGGGATTTGATGCCCACCAGGCGGTTTTCTACGTGGTCGATGCGGCCTACGCCGTGGTTTCCGGCAATTTTGTTCAGCTTCAGGATCAGTTCGGACAATGGCAGTTCCTCGCCGTTCAGCGCAGTTGGCTTGCCCTGGACAAACGTGATCTCGATTTCTTCCGCTTCTTCTGGAGCGTCTGCGATTGATTTCGTCAGATCGTACGCACCTTCTGGCGGCGCTGCCCACGGATCTTCCAGAACGCCGCACTCGCAGCTTCTGCCCCACAGGTTTTGGTCAATGCTGTATGGATTGTCCAGATCAATCGGGATCGGGATATTGTTCTTTTTCGCATATTCAATCTCTTCGTCGCGAGTCCAGCCCCATTCGCGAACAGGCGCCACGATTTTGATATCCGGATTCAAGGCAGTGAAGGATACGTCGAAACGCACCTGGTCGTTTCCTTTTCCTGTGCAACCGTGCGCTACCGCTACAGCGCCTTCTTTTTCTGCGATCTCAACCAGCACGCGAGAAATCAGGTAACGCGACAAAGCCGACACGAGCGGGTATTTGCCTTCGTACATCGCATTTGCTTTCAGGGCAGGCAGGACAAATTCTTCTGCGAATGCTTCCTTCGCATCAACAACGATGGATTTGAGCGCTCCTACTTGAAGTGCTTTTTTCTGGACGAAATCGAGGTCTTTGCCTTCCCCTACATCCAAAGCAACCGCGATGACGTCAAAATTGTACGTGTCTTGCAACCATTTAATTGCTACCGATGTATCTAAACCGCCAGAGTAGGCCAAAACAATTTTATCTTTTGCCATTATTCTCTCTCCCCGTTTCAAGTGATCTCTTATGTGAGTAATTATACAAACGAGTTAATAAAAATACAACCACTTTTCGCATTTATTTGCGAGATTTTCACAGACAAAATTAGTCAGCCGTTTTTTACCCGAAAAAGCGGCAAGCTACCCGCTTTTTCCACATGTGCCATTCGCCAGTTCCCATCGCATAGGCGTTTTTCGCCATTTTATCGCGCTCTGAGCCGATCCAGACTTGCCGCTTGTGCCTTTTGTATAGGCGAAAAATTCTGTTTATTCAAAACCGACTCTGTGCTGCCTCCCGCTCGCTTCTCGCCCGCTTTTTGGCGTGCATAAAACTGTATTTATGCATAGAAAAGTGTATTCATGCGAAATGAAGCTGCGGCGACGATAGGAATGACTCCCATTCAGGGAGAATCCATATAGTTATACGCTTTGGGACTTTCAAAGCCGGATGGGAGGAACAGATGAAGCAAATTTTTCTGGTGCGCCACTGCCAGGCTACAGGCCAAGAACCAGAAGCGGCGCTCACTGAACGTGGAGCGGCCCAAGCCGAGCAGTTGGCATCTTTTTTTGCCGCTTACCCGATCGACCGCATTATCTCCAGTCCGTATCGGCGGGCGCTGGCTACGATCGAGCCATTTGCTCGCAAGCAAGGCATCCCGATAGAAACGGACGAGCGCCTGGAAGAACGTGTGCTTTCCAGCGTGCCTCGCCCTGACTGGTATGAGCGGTTGCGCGATACGTTCGCTGACCTTTCTCTCAAGCTGGAGGGTGGCGAGTCCAGCCAGGAGGCAATGGATCGGGCCTGCGCAGTCATCCACGAACTGTTGCAAAGCGAAAGCGACCAGACTTTTGTGCTTGTCACACACGGCTGTCTGCTCGCCCTCGTCCTGAAAGCTTTCGACGAGCGGATTGGCTTTTCCGACTGGGAGCAGCTTCGCAATCCAGACGTATTTCGCCTCACACAAAGACGGGAAAAATGGCAGCTAACCAGGATCGAGCTGTAGCTGAGCGTGCGTCCAAACAAAAAACAGTTACAAGGGCCAGGTTCAAAACACTGTGCCTCTTGTAACTGTTTTTTTAGTTTGCCGCTTCTTCGGCAAGCGCAAATCATAAATTCACGGCCTGTTCGGCTTCATTCCAGTATCTCTACACGAGCGCTGCCAAAACTGCTTTTTGCGCGTGCAAGCGGTTTTCAGCCTGATCGAAAATAACCGAGCTTGCGCCGTCAATGACTCCCGCGCTCACTTCTTCGCCACGGTGCGCTGGCAAGCAGTGCAGGAACAAGTAATGGCGATCCGCATGTGCTACCAGTTGCTCGTTCACCTGGTACTCGGCGAATGCTTTCAGGCGCACTTCGTTTTCTTCTTCAAAGCCCATGCTGGTCCATACGTCTGTGTAAACAGCGTCTGCCCCTGCGACTGCCTCTACCGGGTCATGCGTCACGATCATTTTTCCGCCGCTCTTTTTCGCGTACTCGACCGCTTTTGCTACGATGGCAGCATCCATCTCATAGCCAACCGGCGTTGCCACGCGCACTTCGAGTCCGAGCAAAACGGCTGCCAGAACGAGCGAGTTGGCTACGTTGTTCCCGTCGCCCACATAGGCGAGCTTGACGCCTTTGAGCTTGCCTTTGTGCTCCCAGATCGTCAGCATGTCAGCCAGTGCCTGGCATGGATGGTACAAATCCGTCAAACCGTTGATGATCGGAATAGAGGCGTGTTCAGCCAACTCTTCCACGTAAGAGTGCGAGAACGTGCGAATCATGATCGCATCGACGTAGCGCGACAATACTTTTGCCGTATCGCTGATTGGCTCTCCGCGTCCCAGTTGCAATTCCTTGCCGCTCATGAACATTCCGAGCCCGCCAAGCTGGTGCATCCCCACTTCAAAGGAAACGCGCGTACGAGTCGAAGCCTTGTCAAAAATCATGCCCAACGTCTTGCCTTGCAAAGGCGTAAACGGCTGTCCCAGCTTTTGCAGCTGCTTGATGTGTGCCGCAAGATGGAGCAACTCCATCAATTCTTCACCGCTGAACTCATCGACACGCAAAAAGTCTTTTCCTTTATGCTTTTGCAGGGGCAAGTTTTGAAAGTGTTCCAATATCTTCACTGGCTGCATGAGAGCCACCTCTTTTCATCATAATGGACTTCACATATAACGAGAATGTATCTGTTGCACAGAACAGCGGAACTCCTTGCTGCACCATGCGGCTGCGCAAGGCAAACCCTCTTCTGCCCTGTTGGTTTCCTTTTGTAGCGGTAATCAGCGCAAAGGCTGCCTGCTCTTTTTGCAGCAATTGATTCCAGGCCGCTTCGTCTTCCACGACATGTTTGACCGAAACGCCAGACGCTGCCAGCCATTCGGCCGTACCAGCCGTTGCCGCTAGAGCCGCTCCTTCTGCTTGCAGCTGTCCGATCAGCTTGCCGACTTCTTCCTTTTTGTCCGCGTCAGTTAGCGAGACCATGACCAGCTTGCCTGTTTGCCAGTCGCCGTACAGATTGTCCTTGAAGGCAAACGCTTTTCCAGCCGCTTCCTCAAACGTCCGTCCCAGTCCCAACACCTCTCCGGTAGACTTCATCTCAGGACCGAGAACCGGGTCCACGCCATTCAGTTTGATCGTGGAAAAGACAGGTGCTTTGACGACGGCAAATGGAATGTCCGGCAGCAAGCCTGTTCCGTATCCCATATCCGCCAGCTTTTCACCCAATTGAGCCTTTACAGCCAACTGGACCATCGGGATGCCTGTCACCTTGCTCGTGATTGGCACGGTACGCGATGCACGCGGGTTTACCTCCAGCACATACACGGTATCCGTGTCGATGACGAACTGGATGTTGATCAGACCGACCGCTCCCATTTCACGGGCGATCGCTTCTGTATAGCTGGCGATTTTGCTCTTGATTTCAGCAGATAGGGCTGGAGCCGGGAAAAGCGCCACACTGTCACCAGAGTGAATCCCCGCTTTCTCCACGTGTTGAAAAATTCCCGGGATCACGACAGACTGCCCATCGCAAACCGCATCAACTTCGGCTTCCCGACCTGGTACGTATTTATCGACCAAAAGCGGGAAAAACGCGCTGCTTTGCGGATGATTCAGCCATTCACTGATCGTCGCTTCCAGCTCTGCGATGTCGTGTACAACCACCATTCCTTGTCCGCCGATGACGTACGAAGGCCGCATCAAAACAGGGAAGCCAATCTCTTCTGCGATCGCGGTCGCATCTTCCAGAGACGACACCCCTTTGCCCGGGATGTGCGGAATGTCGAGCTTGCGCAGCATGGCGTAGAACAGCTCGCGATCCTCTGCCCGTTCAATGGCAGCCAGTGACGTGCCCATTACCTTCAGCCCGGCCTGTTCCAGCTTTGCCGCCAGGTTGATCGCTGTTTGCCCGCCAAACTGAACCATGACTCCTTCCACCTGTTCACGTTCGGCAACGTGCAGCACATCTTCCACATGCAGCGGCTCAAAGTAAAGGTGGTCAGCCGTTTCATAATCCGTACTCACAGTTTCCGGGTTGTTGTTTACGACGACAGCGGAAATTCCGCTTGCTTGCAAAGCTTTCGCGGCGTGGACAGAGCAGTAGTCGAACTCGATGCCTTGCCCGATGCGGATCGGGCCGGAGCCGAGCACCAGAACTTTTCGTCCGGTCAATGTCTCGACTTCATCTACTCCTTGCCAATCCGAATAGTAGTACGGTGTCTGTGCGTCGAACTCTGCCGCGCACGTATCCACAATTTTATAAGTAGGCGTAATGTTCGCTTTCTCGCGCTGTTGTTTGATTTGCAAAGGCGTTGCTCCGGTCAGCGAAGCGATTGTTTCATCCGCAAAACCGAGACGTTTGGCAGCCAACAGCAGCTCTGTGGAGAGTGTGCTGCTGTCGTGAGCAGACAGCTCGACTTCCATGTCGACGATTTTGCGCAAGCTCCGCAGGAAAAACGGATCTACCCCTGTCAGGCCGTGCAACTGTTCTTCTGTGAACCCTTTGCGAATCGCTTCGGCAAAAACGAACAAACGGATATCAGTCGCATCCTGCAAAGCTTGAGCCAGCTCTTCATTCGTCCAGGAAGCAAGCTCCGGGCGAGACAGGTGTGTGCAGCCTTGCTCCAGCGAGCGAACGGCCTTCAACAAGCCAGCCTCCAGATTGCGGGCGATGGACATGACTTCGCCCGTTGCCTTCATCTGCGTACCCAGCTTGCGGTCAGCGTGCGGGAACTTGTCAAATGGAAAGCGCGGAATTTTTACCACGATGTAGTCCAAAGCAGGCTCAAAGCTGGCATACGTGTAACCCGTAATCGGGTTGATCACTTCGTCCAGCCCATAGCCCAATGCCAGCTTGGCAGCGATCCGCGCAATCGGATAGCCTGTCGCCTTGGAAGCCAACGCACTCGAGCGGCTCACCCGCGGGTTGACTTCGATCAGCACGTAGCGGTCAGAATCGGGATCGAGGGCAAACTGGATATTGCAGCCGCCTACTACGCCCAGCGAGCGGATCACTTTTGTCGAAGCGCTGCGCAACATTTGATACTGACGGTCTGTCAAAGTTTGCGATGGCGCCACGACGATGCTGTCTCCCGTGTGGATACCCACCGGGTCCAAATTTTCCATATTGCAGACGATGATGCAGGTGTCGTTGGCATCCCGCATGACCTCGTATTCAATCTCTTTCCAGCCTTTTACGCTCCGCTCGATCAGCACTTGCCCGATCGGGCTGGCTGCGATGCCGCCCGCCGCAACTTTGCGCAGAGCAACTTCATCCTCAGCGATGCCGCCCCCTGCTCCACCCAATGTATAGGCAGGACGGACGATGACGGGATAGCCGATGGAGTTGGCAAATTGAATGGCCGCTTCTACGGATTCCACTGTGTCGCTCTCGGGAACCGGCTCTCCGATTTGTTGCATCAACTGCTTGAACAGTTCACGGTCTTCCCCGTTTTGAATGGCGGCAAGCGGCGTTCCCAGCAGCTGTACCTGATACTTTTCCAGGACTCCCGCTTCCGCCAGGGAAACGGCGAGATTCAGTCCGGTCTGTCCGCCCAGTGTAGGCAAAAGGCCGTCCGGGCGCTCCTTGGCGATAATCTCGGTCACCGATTCCACGGTGAGCGGCTCCAGATACACTTTGTCTGCTACTTGCTCATCTGTCATGATCGTCGCCGGGTTGTTGTTCACCAGCACGACCTGCACGCCCGCTTCTTTCAACGAAAGGCAGGCTTGTGCTCCGGCGTAATCAAATTCGGCCGCCTGACCGATAACGATCGGGCCAGAACCGATAACCAAAACTTTGTGAATGTGTGGCAATTTAGGCATATCTCTTCGCTCCTACTACACGCATCGATTGCAAGAATTGGTGGAATATATGGGAAGTATCGCTCGGTCCGGGATGCGCCTCCGGATGGTACTGCACGCTGAACACGGGCAGACTCACATGGCGCAGCCCTTCTACCGAGCCGTCATTTACATTTCGGTACGACACGGCCAACTGGCGTTTGTCCAAAGCTTCTTCCTTGACGACGTATCCGTGGTTTTGCGAGGTCATGTATACTTTGCCCGTCATCATGTCCTTCACCGGATGGTTGCTTCCGCGGTGGCCATAAGCAAGCTTCTCTGTTTTGCCGCCGTACATCAGCGCCAGCACTTGATGGCCCAGACAGATGCCAAGTGTCGGGTACTGCTCAACCGCTTTTCGCCATTCGCTGCAATACGCGAGCAGATGCTCCGGATCTCCAGGGCCGTTGGAAAACAGCAGCCCGTCTGGCGCAAGCGCGTTGATTTGGGCAAATGTCGTATCAAACGGCACCACCGTGACACGGCACCCCAGTTCCAGCAGCGAATCGAGAATCGATTTTTTCATTCCGAGATCGACCAGCACGACATGCTCGCCTGTACCCGGGTAACGCTCGATTTGATTCGTGGAAACGTTCGCTACCAATGATTTTTTCGCATGCTTGTAGCGCAGTGACGCCACTTCAGCCGCTTGCATAGGCTGATCGGAAATCACACCGAAGACCGGACCATTTTGCCGCACGCGCTTCGTAATGGTTCGGGTATCGATTCCGGCCAGGATCGGAAAGCCGAAGTCTTCCGCCGCCTGGGCCAGTGTCTTGGTCGACTCGTAATGGCTAGGCTCTGTGCACAGCTCGCTGACGATCATTCCCGTCAATGCCGGCTTGGCTGCTTCATAATCTTTTTCATTGATCCCGTAGTTCCCGATCAATGGATATGTGAAGGTGACGATCTGTCCCGCAAAGGAAGGGTCAGTCATGACTTCCTGATAGCCCGTCATCCCTGTATGAAAAACCACTTCTCCGAATCCGTTAATGGGAGCACCGTAAAGCTGTCCTGCGAATACCTCGCCGCTCTCCAACGTGAGGTATCCCGTTCCCAGTGATTGATTCTCTCTGTTCATCCGTGAAGCCACTCCTCTCCAATAGGCACGTCTAGACGCCAACTGGCGCATATGATCAGGTGAATAATTCATTCACTTGTATACCGTTCATACCGAGAATTTATGCAACTCTTTGTATTAATATACATTCAACATTATAAAAATGCAACGAGTTTTTTGACTTCCGCAACTCGTTGCATTTTGGCAGAACATGCACTCTTTGCTGTTAGGCTTGCTCCAAAGCCTCTCCGAATACAGCCATTGCCTGCTTTACTTCCTCGTCCGTCGTAACGAAGGAAGGGAGCAGACGCAAAACTTGCGGCCCTGCCGTCAGGAAGATGACTCCTTTTTCCCGTGCATACGTCACGATATCGCCCGCCGGGATAGTCAGCTCTACGCCCAAAAGCAGCCCTTTTCCACGCACGGTGACGATCTTGTCAGGATGCTCGGCCTTCAATTTTTCCAGCTCTTGCGTCAACACTTGATGGATATGCGCTACCTGATCGAGGATTTGTTCTTCTTCCATCGTCGCAAGCGTAGCGATTCCTGCTGTCGCTGCCAACGGGTTTCCGCCGAATGTCGTTCCGTGCGTCCCTGGCGAAAATGCTTCTGCCACTTCTTTTGTAGCAACGACTGCGCCGATCGGGAAGCCGCTGCCCAAGCCTTTTGCCAAAGAAATCGCATCCGGCTTGACTCCATATTGTTGAAAAGCGAACCATGTGCCAGTTCGGCCAATGCCCGTCTGAATTTCGTCGACCAAGAGCAACAATCCGTGCTCATCGCACAAGTCACGCAGTGATTTCACCCAGGCTTCCTCTGCCGGGTGCACGCCGCCTTCGCCCTGAACCAGTTCCAGCATGATCGCGCACGTCTTGTCGTTAATCGCGGATTGAACCGCCGCGAGATCGTTGTACGGTACTGTGACGAAGCCCGCAGGCAAAGGCAGGAAACCATCCTTGACCTTGTCCTGGCCTGTCGCTGTCAATGTCGCCAAGGTACGTCCGTGAAAAGACTGCGCAAACGTAATGACCTCGTAGCGATCCTCGCCTTTCACTTTTTGCGCATAGCGGCGAGCAAGCTTGATCAAGCCCTCATTCGCCTCGGCCCCGCTGTTGCAAAAAAACGCCTGATCCAGCCCTGACAGGCGGCTCAGCTTTTCCGCCAAAATTTGTTGCTGCGGAATGTGCACCAGATTAGAACAATGCCACAGCGTATCCAGCTGTTCGTGCAGCTTGGCTGTCACTTTTGGCGGGACGTGCCCCAACGAAGTGACCGCGATGCCTGAGGTAAAATCGAGATAGGCTTTCCCCTGATCATCCCACACTTGATTTCCTTTGCCTTTTACCAGGCTGATTGGCCATCTTGCATAGTTATTCATAACATGCAATGGCGCTGTCACTGTACTCATGTCTTTGCCCTCCTTAATTGGCGTGATTTACATTCATTCTGACCGTTGTACCGACTGTCTCCCCTGTGCAGACGCCGAGCAAGTCTTCCGCTGTTCCCCTGCAAATGACGACCTGATTGACGCCTTGACCGAGTGCATCCAGTGCTGCCTGAACCTTCGGAATCATTCCGCCAGTAATGATTTGGGCCTCGATCATCGCTTGAATCTCTTCTGTGCTTGTTTGAGCGACAATTTCTTTGGTGCCATCTGCTTGCGGCCGCATGATCCCTGGAACATCTGTTACCATGATCAGCTTTTCCGCAGAAAGTGCTGCCGCGATTGCGCCCGCTGCTACATCCGCGTTGACGTTGTACGTATCCACCCCGTTATCGCTCACGGACAGCGGAGCAATGACCGGAACGTAGCCTTTTTCCAGAATCGCAGCCGGAATGGCCGTATCGGCTTTCGTAATCTCTCCTACCCAGCCCAGCGGTTTGGACGTTTTTTGCGCCACGAGTGTCTGTCCGTCGATTCCGCTCACGCCCCATGCCTTGGCGCCCGCTTGGGTCAAGCGCCGCACGAGTAGCTTGTTGATGCTTCCGCACAAAATCATTTCCACGACGCGCAATGTATCTTCGCAAGTCACGCGCAACCCGTCGACAAACTGCGGCGTGATTTGCACGCGGTCCAGCATGCTGTTAATCGCAGGCCCCCCGCCATGCACGATAACGATCTGCTTGCCTTCCTGTTGCAGCTTCGCAATCGCCTGAAAAAAAGAGTCCGGCAACTGATCCATCGTGCTGCCGCCGCATTTGATAACGACTATCCCCTGCATCGCTTTTCCTCCTCTACGGGAATACCGGAACGAGCGGCAAACCCGTTTTTTCTGGCATTCCGAACATGACGTTCATATTTTGCACCGCTTGGCCTGCTGCCCCCTTCATCATGTTGTCGATCACGGACAGCAAAACGACCCGACCCGTACGCTGATCTACATGAATGGCGATGTCGCAGTAATTGGAGCCGTACACTTCCTTCGTATGCGGATAGCTTCCCGCTGGACGTACACGGACAAACGGTTTGTCAGCATAAGTCGCTTCGTACAGCTCCTGTATTTGCGCCTGGCTTACCTCCTGGCTCAGTTGACCGTAAGCCGTGACCAAAATCCCGCGCGTCATCGGCACGAGGTGAGGAGTAAACTGCACGATCGTCTCCACGCCGCTCTGCTTGTGCAGCTCCTGCTCAATCTCTGGCGTATGCTGATGGCTGCCTACTTTGTAAGCATGGATGCTTTCGTTGATTTCGCTGTAGTGAACGCCGAGCGAAACACCTCGGCCTGCCCCGGAAACACCTGACTTGGCGTCAACGATCCAACTGTTCGGCTTGACCCACCCGCTTTTCATCAAAGGAATCAAAGCGAGGAGTGCCGCTGTCGGATAGCATCCCGGATTGGCAATGAGGCTGGCACCTGCGACCTGCTCCTGATTCCATTCCGTCAGTCCGTATGCCGCCTGCTCGACAAAGCTGGCTGGCGCTGGCTCTTTTTTATACCAGGCTTTGTATACATCGCCCTTCTCCAACCGAAAATCGCCGGACAGATCGATCACCTTCACGCCGCTCTCGACGAGTTGTGGAGACAATCCGGCGCTGACCCCCGCAGGCGTGGCCAGAAAAATCAAATCATTCGCTTTGCTCATGCTGTCCGCATCAATAGGCAAAAGCTTTGGCAACCCCAGCCCGCTTACATGCGGAAACGTTTTTTCCAGTCCCTCTCCATCCGCCGAGCTTGAATATACATTTGCTATTTCAACTTGAGGGTGGCCAGCCAGCAGACGAATCAATTCCGCTCCGCCGTAACCAGTTGCCCCAACGATTCCGACCCGAACCATGAACCTCTCCCTTTCTTTATATCCGTTTTTGTATTTTTATACATGAATGATAATAAAAATTCAGATGAAATACAACTGGCAAATCTGTATGCGCTAATTTTTCTGCTGGTGCTCAGCCTTAATTGGTTCTTCGCCAGCATGAATTTTTATAAGTCCCTAGCAATAAAAAAACGCCCGGATATTCTCCGAGCGCTTCGTTCTTGCCGTTATTTACTTTTTGTCAGCAAGCCAAGCTGCGATGTTTTCCGCGTCTGTCCCTTTTACCAGTCCAGGCGGCATCGCGCCCTTGCCTTTGTTCAACACTTCCAATATCTGATCTTTTGTCAGTTCCGAGCCAATCTTTTGCAGGTTGGGACCAACTGCGCCCTCCAGCGATTGGCCGTGGCACCCGGCACAGGTGTTTTTAAACAGCGTTTCTGCCGTTGCAGCATCGTAGCTGCCGGATGGAGCCGTGGTGGAAGGCGATTCAGTAGCCGGCTTCTCAGCAGGGGGTTGCGTCTGCTGATTGCCGCCGCCACAGGCGCCTAGCGAGAATGTGAGTACAGCCGCAAGCAGGGTGAACGGGATGCGTTTCAAGGCTGTTCCCTCCTTATTTAAGTAGAAATTCTTCGCTAAGTATGCCTCGACGACGACTTCTTCATTCCTCTCCCTGCCGAATTTAGGTCAAAGGCAGTTCAAGCGGGCTCCACTCGCGCAGCTCCAAAGTCCGCGCTCCTTCTACTACGACCGGATCGGCTTCGGCCAGTTTGCGCGCTTCTTCCAAGGACTCTGCCTTGTAGATGACCAGACCGCCCTGCTTGTCCGTGAATGGTCCTGCCATAAACACCTTGTCCTGACGGTACAGATCGTTAATATACTCCAAATGCGCTGGCCTGATTTTGGCATTCAATTCCTGATCAACAATCGGCAAAAAAGCGACATACAACATGCGTGAACCCTCTCCTTATCAGTTCGTGCGTTTGTTTGCAGTATACCATATTTGACAATCAGGACTTTAGCCCGGGTAGGATTTTTTCACTCTACAGCGAACGTTTTGAAATGGAGCAAGAAGCGACAGAAAGGCGGTCAGGTATGGGTACGCAGTTGCAGTTGTACAATTCGCTCTTCCATAACAATCCCGATGCTGTTTACATTATCGACATGCATGGCAACCTTACTGGCGTCAACGCCGCAGGAGAAGAACTGTTGGGCTACTCCGCTCCTGAACTGCTGCGGATGAAAATGTGGGAGCTGATTGCCCCTGTTCCTCAGCCGGACAAGGAAAGACTGGTTAGCCTGCTTAAAGAAGGCGTTCGCAAAAATATACCGTACCGTCTCCGACATCGGGACGGACGTTATTTGGAGATCAGCATCTCCAGCTTCCCAATCTTTCATAACGGAGAAATCGTTTGCCGCTATTCGATTGCCAAGGATGTCACACGCCAAAAGCAGACAGAAGAAGCGTTACTTTTCATGCAAGAAAATTTTCGGCTGATTTCGGAAAACATCATGGATCTGATTTTGATTGTCGACTTGAACGGGCACATTACATATGCATCGCCATCGATTCAATCCGTTCTTGGTCTGTCTGCCTCGCATATTTTGCTCCGGCACTTTTCCGTTTTGATACAGCCTGAGCAGCGTCAAGCCGCCAGCCTTGATTTTCAAAAGATGATCGTGGACAAGATACCACTGGAAACCGAGTATTCGTATCGTCATCCCGATGGCCGGATGCTTATTTTTGAGTTCAAAGGAACGCCGGACATCGGAGCAGACGGCCACGTGAAAAATACCGTAATCGTTGCCCGCGATATTACAGAGCGGCGGCATTCGGAGGAGCTGCTGCGTTACTCGGACAAGCTCTCCGCCCTCGGCGAGCTTGCCGCAGGCATCGCGCACGAAATCCGCAATCCGCTCACTTCATTGAAAGGATTCCTGCAATTGATGGAAAGCGAACCGGCAACAAACCATCAATATGTGCAAATCATGCTTTCCGAAATCGAGCGCATCTCTTCCATCACGAGCGAGCTTTTGCTGATGGCCAAGCCACAGACTCAGCGGTACGCGCCAAACGGTCTGCTGCCGCTGCTTCACTCTGTCATCAAGCTGCTTGCGCCACAAGCGCTGTTAAAAAACGTGAATATCGTGACACATTTTCCGTCAGCTACTTCGCTGATTCCTTGTGAGGAGTATCAAATCAAACAAGTGTTTATCAACATCATAAAAAACGGCATGGAAGCCATGCCGTCAGGAGGAATCCTCTCCATCGCAGTCGTCGAGGACGATCAGAACGTCCTGGTTCGGGTAACCGATCAAGGCCACGGCATACCCGAGGAGCTGCTTCCGCGATTGGGAGAGCTATTTTACAGTACAAAAGAAACCGGAACGGGTCTGGGGCTTCTCGTAAGCTCCAAAATCATTCGCGATCATGGTGGTACGCTTGAAATCACGAGCAAACTCGGCAAAGGAACCACCGTCATGATTACTTTGCCGAAAGTCGTGCAGTCATAAGCGACTTTCTATCGATTGATCTGCGCGCGCAGATACGCGTCGATAAAAGCGTCGATCTCGCCGTCCATGACAGCCTGAACGTTTCCTACCTCCATGTTCGTCCGGTGGTCTTTTACCAAGCTGTACGGATGGAAAACGTAGGAACGAATCTGGCTTCCCCAGGCGATATCCTTCTGCTCGCCCTGAATCGCAGCCAGCGTCTTTTCCTGCTCCTCCCTCTTTTTTTCAAACAGGCGAGCCGTCAGCATTTTCATCGCCCGCTCCCTGTTTTTGATTTGTGAGCGCTCGGTTTGGCACGTAACCACAATGCCTGACGGCAAGTGGGTAATCCGGACAGCGGAGTCAGTCGTGTTGATGTGCTGACCACCCGCACCACTGGAACGATAGGTGTCGATCTTGAGGTCTTCCGTGCGGATGTCGACTGCATTGTCGTCCTCGATTTCCGGGAGAACGTTGCAGGAAACAAATGATGTATGGCGACGCCCGGAGGCATCGAATGGGGAAATGCGCACGAGACGGTGCACGCCTTTTTCCGATTTCAAATATCCATAAGCGTTGTACCCTTTGATCAGGAGGGTAACGCTTTTGACACCTGCTTCATCCCCTGGCAGATAGTCGAGTGTCTCGACCTTAAAGCCTTTGGCATCCCCCCAACGTGTATACATTCGCAAGAGCATGGATGCCCAATCTTGCGACTCCGTTCCCCCGGCACCAGGATGCAGCTCCAGGATCGCGTTGTTTTTGTCGTATTGATCGCTTAAAAGCAGCTCCAGCTCAAAGCTTTCAAACGACTTTCTCAGCTCCTGGGTACTGTCGTACAAATCCTGGATGAGGGAAGTTTCGCCTTCTTCGATGACGAGTTCCAGCATCAACTGGAGGTCTTCGTATTGGGAATCCAGCTTGCCCATCGTCTCGACAAGACTTTTGATGGCGTTCAGCTCGCTGATTGTTTTTTGCGCAGCCTCGTTGTCGTCCCAGAAGTCTGGAGCAAGCATGCGCTCTTCCAATTCGCCGATCCGCTCTTCCTTTACAGGGAGGTCAAAGAGACCCCCTGATATCCGCTAAACGCTTAGCCATACTGGACATCTCTTGTTTGATGTCCGCAATATCGATCAATGCCATTTTTGCGAGTCACCTTCTCTTTACGTAAGCTAAGTTTATTGTAACGTAATTCGCTAGATCCGCAAACCTGGCAACCTGCCGTGCGTAAAAAGTGTGATTCGCCTTTTGTCTGGCGTGTGCTCTGCTATGTGGCCATCGGCGGTGATGGCGAGGATCTCAAGTCTCGGATTTCATGTGGTTGTTTATTATCCGCCTGCGGCGCCACCACCAATGAGAGATGATCCTTGCGCACCTGTACCGCTCGTTTGCGTATCATTTGTTTGCTTCGTTCTACTCTGCGTTTTCTCTGCCCCGCAGCCACCGGACTTCGCTGGCGTTGATCCAGCATGCCTTTTGGCGGAATGAGCACTCCTTGCGTCCAGTTCGGCTCCGGGATCTCTGCTGTCAGCCGTTCTTCATAGAAGACAGGGTCTTCTGCGGTAAAGACGGCCGGCTCCTCCCCGCGCTCTTCCTTCGCGATCCATTTGACTTTTTTATGTTCTCCCGCTGTTTTCAATACCGCTTTGAGTGTAACCCCAATTCTCTCCATCATGTTTTTCGTCTGTATGCCCATCACGTTGACTGTCGCTTTCATGTCCCATTCCCCCGTCCCCGTGTATTTGGTAAAAGTGTTGTACTTATGATTCTATTGATTTTTCCGAACATTTCCACCTGAATCGTTCGATGACTTTTACCAGTGTTAGACAAATAGACCGACCATAACAGGCGGCGAGGAAAAGATCAGGACGAATAGTGTCTATGCGTCAGGAAACAATTTGCAAATTCGGCTTGTTCGAGCTTTTTGGCAACTACATGCTCTCATTGTGTCGAGATGCCACTTCTTTTGAGCAAAGAAATGAAAAAAGCACCCCTCTCGCAGCAAAATGCGGCTGCAAAGAGGAGTGCTCGATTGACCTACTGTTTTTTGTTTTGACGGCGGCGTTCCTGTTCCTGAGCACGGCGCTGTGCGCGGTTTTTCGGGTCCGCATCGTTGGACTCTTCCGCTTCCGGATTTTCCGAAGGGCCGGAAGTTTGCAGCTGGCTTGGATCAATGCCTTGGCCGCGGATGACGTCCTGGCGCTCCAGGTTTTGGCTCACTTCAGCCTTCATGATGTACATTGCCACCTCTTCCTGTACGGAAGCAAGCATGGCTTGATACATCTCGTAGCCTTCAAACTGGTATTCGCGCAACGGATCGTTTTGCGCATAGGCGCGCAGGTGAATCCCTTGGCGCAGCTGATCCATCGCATCGATATGATCCATCCACTTGCTGTCGACAGCGCGCAGAATGACCACTTTTTCGAACTCGCGCATCATCTCGCCGATTTGAGCTTCGCGCTCTTTGTACTGTTTGTTGACTTCGGCTTTCAAAAGCTCGAGAATTTCTTCTGCTTCTTTGCCTTTCAGCATGGAAACGGTAATGTTCTCTTCGTGCAGGAAGCCGTTGTTCGCCGCATCTGCCAATGCTTGCAGATCCCAATCCTCTGGAACCTCTTCTTTTGGACAATGCTGTTCGACGGCACGCTCCAGCACGCTGTAGATCATATTCAACGCGACATCGCTCAAGTTAGCTTGCTCCAGGATGTCTTTGCGCTGCTTGTAAACAACGAGACGCTGCTGGTTCATCACGTCGTCGTACTGGAGTACGCCTTTACGTGCATCGAAGTTGGAGCCTTCGACACGTTTCTGGGCGGATTCAACCGCGCGAGTCACCAGACGGCTCTCGATCGGCATGTCTTCTTCCATGCCCAAGCGATCCATCATGTTCATGATGTTGTCCGCGCCAAAGCGACGCATCAGCTCATCCTGCATCGACAGGAAGAACTGGGAAGAACCCGGGTCCCCTTGACGTCCGGCACGTCCGCGCAGCTGGTTGTCGATCCGGCGGCTCTCGTGGCGCTCTGTACCGATGATGTGCAGACCGCCCAAGTCCGCTACGCCTTCACCCAACTGGATGTCGGTACCGCGACCGGCCATGTTGGTAGCAATCGTCACTGCCCCGTACTGACCGGCACGAGCGACGATTTCCGCCTCGCGCTCATGGTGCTTCGCATTCAATACGCTGTGCGGAACGCCTTTTTGCTTCAACATATGCGACAGGCGCTCAGAGTTCTCGATGGAAATCGTACCAACGAGAATCGGCTGGCCTTTTTTATGACGCTCGACGATATCGTTTACAACCGCACGATACTTGGCTGCTTCTGTCTTGAACACCAGGTCAGGCATGTCTTGACGAATGACTGGCTTGTTCGTCGGAATGACCACGACATCGAGGCCGTAAATCTTTTTGAACTCTTCTTCCTCGGTTTTGGCCGTACCCGTCATACCTGCCAGCTTCTCGTACATACGGAAGTAGTTTTGCAGCGTAATCGTCGCGAGTGTCATGCTCTCGCTTTGCACGCGCAGCCCTTCCTTGGCTTCGATCGCCTGGTGCAAGCCATCGCTGTAGCGGCGGCCGACCATCAGACGTCCTGTGAACTCGTCGACGATCACAACCTCGCCTTCCTGCACCACATAGTCCACGTCAAGCTTGAACAGCACTTGTGCTTTCAGCGCCGCGGTAATATGGTGGTTCAACGTGATGTGCGCCGTGTCGTACAGGTTGTCGATATTGAAAGCTTGCTCAACCTTGCCTACCCCTTCGTCCGTGAGGTTGACGATTTTCAGCTTTTCATCAATGGTAAAGTCTTTTTCCGGCTCCAGCCGCTTCACAAAATGCGAGCAGATGTAGTACAGCTCAGTCGATTTGTTGGCCGATCCGGAAATAATCAACGGAGTACGCGCCTCGTCGATCAGGATGCTGTCCACCTCGTCAATGATGGCAAAAAAGAGCGGACGTTGCACCATCTGTTCTTTGTACAGAACCATGTTGTCCCGCAAATAGTCAAAACCGAACTCGTTGTTCGTACCGTACGTAATATCACAAGCGTAAGCTTCCCGCTTTTCTTCCGGGCTCAGTCCGTTTTTGTTCAGACCGACTGTCAGCCCCAGGAAGTTGTAGAGCTGACCCATGATCCGCGAGTCGCGCTCTGCCAAGTATTCGTTCACAGTTACGACGTGAACGCCTTTGCCGAGCAAAGCATTGAGGTACGTTGCCAGGGTGGCAACCAATGTTTTCCCCTCACCGGTTTTCATCTCGGAGATACGGCCTTCTTGCAGCACCATACCACCAATCAGCTGAACATCGAAGTGACGCATGCCCAAAACCCGCTTGGATGCTTCGCGGACAACAGCAAATGCTTCATTCAAAATTTTGTCGAGCGGCTCTCCCTGAGCAAGTCTCGCTTTAAATTCCGCTGTTTTTTCCCGCAGCTGGTCATCGGAAAGCGCAGATACAGTTGATTCCAGCGCATTGATTGCTTCCACGCGCTTGAACATTTTTTTTACTTCACGTTCGTTGCTGTCGCCAAATATCTTTTTAACGAGTCCTAACATGAGGACACCCCTTCCATATGCTTCCGAACAAACATATCGTATGATTTGGCCTAAGCCTGAAATAAAATAAGATCGATTCTACGAAAATAAGACTTTCTAAAAAGCTATTTTAACAAATAGAAGCTCATATACACAAGTAAAGGGAGTTGCCAAAAGCAACTCCCTAGTCTTATACGAGTAACAAGGTGTAAAGTTTCGTTATTTCGGTTCAATTAATCCATAGCGCCCGTCGTTGCGGCGGTACACCACGCTGACATCGTTGGTGTCGCTATTTTGGAAAACGAAGAAGCTGTGTCCCAGCATATCCATCTGCATGACGGCTTCCTGCGCATCCATCGGTTTTAAGTCGAAACGTTTTGTTCTGACAATATCGATATCAACATCTTCCTCATCGACATCTGGTATTATCACAGCTACGGATTGACTGTCGCGCTGGCCTACTTTCGCAGCGGAATCAACTCGCAGCTTGCGCATCAATTTCGTTTTGTGCTTGCGAACTTGACGCTCGAGCTTTTCTGCCACCAGATCAATAGCGGCATACATATCCTCGTGTGTTTCTTCTGCTCGGATAATGACCCCGGCAAGCGGGATAGTTACCTCGATCGTGCCTTCTCCGCGATGTACATGCATGGTAACTTGTACATCGGCAGGCGTTGTTTCGAAATATTTTTCGAGACGGCCGACTTTCTTTTCCACATACTCTCTCAGTGCTGCGGTGACTTGAATGTTTTCTCCACGAATGTTAAATTTCATGGTTCCAACCTCCTTCCGTCTATATATAGGTATTCGGCACCCCTGTAAATAATCCTGCTCCAATCTCAAAAAAATCTTAGTGAAAATTTTACAATCCGGCAACAGTCGACAGAATTTTACCAATACTTACTAGATGCCCTATGCTATAATAGAAGGGTAATCACTCTATCCTATATATCGCGGTCGTCATCGCACTGGAGGAATCCTCATGGCAGAGGTGAAACCTTCTCATTCCATTATTGGCACAACGCTCGCGCAAGACGTCTACAATGAGTACGGCCTGCTTCTTTTGCCCGCCGGAGCTGTCCTTCACATGAGTGACATTCGCCTTTTGGAAGCGCATCAAATCCAGTCGGTGCATGTCGCTTCTGAACAGGGAACTCCTGAGGTGCCGTTGCCCATGCTGCATTGGAACGAGGCAGAGGCTGCCCGTGAGTACATTGCAGCAGTCAAGCAAACCGAGCATTTATTCAAACAGATCGCTACAGGTTCTGTTCCTCCCTTGCAGCAGTTCAACAGCACGTTTTATCCGCTGCTGGATCAGGTTCTCCAGCAAATGGGCTTTCTTCGGTTCATCTACATCAAAGAAGGGACGGAAGACTACACGTACCGCCATTCTCTTCATGTAGGAATCGTGGCTGCCCTGATAGGAAAAATTTTAGGACGACCCCAGGAGGAAATCTATCGCCTGGGACAAGCAGGTCTTTTGCACGACGTCGGGAAAATGATGATCCCGGATGAGATTTTAGCCAAGCCAGACCGCTTGACCGATGAAGAGTATGAGATCATGAAACGCCACACCATCTACGGCAATGAGCTGCTCATGTCGATGGAAGACGCTGACGAATGGATTGCCAGATGCGCCTTGATGCACCACGAGCGTCTCGATGGCAGCGGCTATCCACTCGGCCGCAAAAAGAAAGACATCCCCTTTGAGTGCCAGATCATCAGCGTGGCAGACGTTTTTGATGCCATATGTACGGATCGCGTCTATCGTCGCGGCACCTCTCCTTTTCAGGCTGCCAACGTCCTGTGGGAACTGGCATGCCAGGGCAAGTTGAATCCGCTGATCGTCTCCCGCTTTATCCAGTACATCATTTTGCTGTATGTCGGCTCCCAGGCTTTGCTCAACAATGGCGACCACGTCGAAATCATCATGATTCATACGGATGAACCCATGCGTCCACTCGTCCGCAGAGGAGACGAATTTGTGGATTTGCGCGATTATCGGGAGCTATTCATTACGAGAATGATCAGCTGAACTACAGCTGCCTTACTAAAAATCCCCCTGAGCCGGTAGCGCGGCCAGGGGGATTTGCTGTCATCGATATGTTTTACAGTTTGACGACGTTCGCTGCCTGTGGCCCGCGGTCGCCCTCCACGATATCAAATTCCACAGCTTGTCCTTCTTCCAGTGTGCGAAATCCATCCGTTTGAATGGCCGAGAAGTGGACGAATACATCATCGCCATTTTCCCGCTCGATAAAACCGAATCCTTTTTCTGCGTTAAACCATTTAACTTTGCCTTGCATGAAACAGCACAACCCTTTCTTTTGTAAAAATTTGGATAAAAATCCTTTGTGTACAACCATAGTCTCCCCAATTCGAGGAAACGCATTCTTCTATCTCGTAGAATATTTTTTCTCCAGGCCGCGCACGACGACCCGTGACAAAAACAGTGTCAGCACCAGGTAGACGGCTGCCTCCGTCAAGTAAGGAGGGTAGCGCTCAAATGTGCTCTTCGCCACGTTCATGGCGGCGTAGTTCAACTCTGGTGTCGCGATTACCGCACAAAGGGACGAATCCTTCAAGAGGGCAATAAATTCGTTCCCGATCGCCGGCAGCATGCGCGTAAACGCCTGTGGCAATACAATCAGGCGCATCGCCAGCCCCTTTGTCATCCCCAGCGAGCGCGCCGCTTCCATCTGCCCTGGATCGATCGATTGAATCCCCGCCCGAAAAATCTCGGCGATGTACGCAGCAGCATTGAGCGACAACGCTACAAAACCGGAATATATCGCTTCAGGACTGTTCTCTCCCGGAAAAAACAACGCCCATATCGACGGAATGACGGCGAAGTGGATCAGCAAAATTTGCACCAGCATCGGCGTTCCCCGAAACAACTCTACATAAATAGAGCATGTCCACCGCCAAAAGCGGTTGGCCGACATTTTGCCCAAGCTGATAAACAGCCCGAGGAAAGTCCCGCAAACGGTAGCTACTGCCGTCAGTAAAATCGTATTGATAATGCCGCGGATAAACAGTTCCCTGTACTCATAGATGACGCTCCAGTCCAATGGCAAGTCCTCCCTTCCTGTATGTCAGCACTGGAGTTCACAAACACCGGGCGCGTCCTCGCAGCGCACCCGGCTTGTTGTCGCTGACTACTTGCTGCCGAAATACTGGGTATAAATTTCTTGGAGCTTGCCATTTTCCTTGATTTTCTTCAGGCCGTCGTTGATTTTGTTCAGAGCGTCTGTGTTTCCTTTTTTGACCATGATGCCGTAAAATTCTTTTTCAAAAGAGTCGTCCTTGATCAGTTTGAATTTCTTGTCTTTGATTTTATTTACGTAATATTGCAGTACGCCATTATCACCTACAACTGCATCGACACGGCCATTGAAGAAGTCGTCCACAGATGAAGGCATGTCGTCATAGCCTTTCAAGCCTTCATACGTATCGCCAAACGCCTTTTTGACCACCTCTTCCCCTGTAGTGGCAGCTTGTACCCCGATCTTTTTGCCTTTCAGATCAGCCAGCTTGCTGACAGGGGAGTCTTCTGCAACCAAAATCAATTGATTCGCCTCGAAGTACGAATCCGAGAAGTCGTATTTCTCCTTGCGCTTGTCCGTGATCGTGATGGACGATATCCCGATGTCCACCGTGCCTTTGTCCAGGCCGTCAAACAGCGGGTCCCAGCCTGTGTTTTTCCACTCGATCTTGAATCCTCCCGCTTCCGCAATCGCATTCATCACATCGATGTCATGCCCGCTGATCTTGTCAGCCTCAAGCATTTGGAATGGCGGGTAAGCCGCATCCGTTCCGACCACGTATACTTTGTCCTGGGAACCGCCACCGCTCGTACCGCTTCCCGAAGACTGCTGGCCTCCCGAACCACAGGCAGAGACCAAAAGCCCCACACCTGCTACCAGCACAAGAGACTTGAACCACTTTTTCCCGAAACCCATTCGAAATCCCCCTTGTTTCTCTCTGTATAGCATACTTTTCCCCAGCACTGTCCACATGGAAATCGTGTGTTTTTTGCGTTCTCCACAAAGTTATCCACATTATCCACATAGCGTTGTGCACAAGCTGGGTATAACTATTTTCCTGCTTGTTCTGCGGCCCTGGTACTATGGTTACGGAAGCGATAGGAGAGATAGAACCGGAGCTGGCAACAAATGGTCAAGACCGTTTGGTTGGCCGCAAAGCGACATATCCGCTTTCATGAAAACCGCCGAGACGTTTTTCACAAGAAAAAACAGGATTCGTATACACCGGATATACTTCTATCCTGTATATAAAAATCCTGCCTAAAAACATTAATTTATCAGAAAAATACGAATTATTCTTTTTCCGCCAAAATAATAATCTCCACTCGCCGGTTGCGCGCGCGGTTCTCATCGTTGGAATTATCCACGAGCGGCTTGTATTCTCCCAATCCCGCGACCGTAAAGCGCGATGCCGGCAAGGAATATGCATCAACCATTTCCCGCATTACTGCAATGGCGCGGGCAGAGGACAGCTCCCAGTTGGATTTGAATGAACTGCGCGAGATCGGCACATCGTCCGTGTAGCCCTCAATCCGCACTCTGTGCTCATAGCGCTGCAACACCTGGGCTACGGTGCCTACGACCTCTTTCCCCTGCTCCTGGAGATCAGCAGAGCCGCTGCCGAACAAAATTTTCTCCGGAAGCCGGATACGCAATCCCTCTTCGGTCTCCTCATAGTCCAGATTCAGTTCCGCCAGAGCAGAGGAAAGCTGGTTGTGCACCGTCTCCATATCGCGTTCACCCGAGTCTGGCATGCCAACAGGCGGCTTAGGCAAGTTCGCCATTTCTTGCTCCTGCGAGCCTTTCTCGTCAATCGTGCCTGTGAGCACCTTCTTTTGCCCCTCCAGCTGATGAATCTCGCGCTCCAGCTCGAGCTTTTGCAGATTCAACAGATCAAGGCTTTGATGCACCTGCTTGAGATTGGCCTCGTGCTCCACCTGCTCCTTTTTGGCAGCCTCGCGCTCGGTCTGAATCCTGGTCAACTGCGTCGCCGCGATGATGATCACGATGACAAACAACAGCGTAATCAAGTCACTGTAGCTGATCAGCCAGCTTTTCTCCAGCTCCTTCTCGTCGTACAACCGATCGTCATGCATAGCGATCCTGCCTTTCAATCGTGCCCTTCATGCTGCCAGGCTCCTTGACGAGCACCAGCTTCTGGTCGCCAGGCAAAAACGAATTGAGCTTCTCAAACAACAGGCGCGGCGTCTCCATCCGCTGCAATCCAACACAGCCTTCGATGTAGAGCCGTTTTTCAAACATTTCCCGGTCATACAAGTCCATCATCCGGTAGTAACACGGCAGAGCGAACAAATTCGCAAGGAGCGCGCCATAGAGCGTGGCGACCACCGCTGCGCTCAGACTGTGCCCAGTGAGCGCCATGTCTTCGAGCGACTTCAACACCCCTGTCATCCCGAGCAGCGTCCCTACCAGCCCCATCCCTGGCGCCAGCAAACTGATCAGCCGGAAGAAGCCAGCTGCCTGCTGATAGCGATACTGCTCGCCCTTCAGCTCGTTTTCCAGAATCATTCGCAGCTCTTCTTCTGGCACACCCTCTACCGCCAGCAGGCTGCCGCGCTGCACGAACGAATCTTTCTCCTGGTGCAGCTCGCGTTCGAGCGCGATATATCCCTGTTCTTTTTGAACGAGCGCGTAATAGTAGAAGCGCTTGATCGTTTCCTCTACGTTGCTGTCCCTTCCGTGAATCAAAAGGCGGACGATTTTTTTTACATCAAGATGCTTGCGCTTGATCGCGTACGACACAACCACGGAGAGCGCGACCAGTTCAATCGCGGTCACGTTCAGCAAATCACCGAGGTTGCCGTTCAAGTAAACCGCGTGTATGAAAATGAGGAGGACGGCTCCGATCAAGACGAGTGAGCGGCGTTTTGTGGACAATGGTGTCACCTTCCTAGTATTCTTTCCTGTCAAACGAGTTAAGTTTTCCTCTTGGTGTATCGGTAGATTTGAATTTTTTTATTATAGCAGAGGTCTATAATGATTATGAATAAAAAATCTCTCCTCTAATGAGCCCCCTGTTAAATTTTGTAGAAAGACTACTCGGGGGCATAAATATTAACGTTTTCCATCAAAAAAAGCTTTCCAACAAATTCTTTATAACCCCAAAATGCCTTACGTTGCTTTTCCACTCAAACAAGGGTATGAACCTCACACAAACATTGACCACTTTGCTCGACACAAAGTTACCCACCTAGCAACTTAGATACACACCTTTCTTTTGGCGCCTACTAACAAAGATTGTCAAGGCTTTGTTTTCTTCATTAAAGAAAACAAGACCCAGTACCGTATACGTACTGGGTCTTGTTTTTACAAAATACTTTATGCTACTTATTCAGCCTCGAAAGCTTTAGTTACTTTTTCACTAACCAATTTGCCAGGACTCTGTACTGTAATTTCCACAACACCAGCTTCTACTCCAAGTTGAGAAACTCTAATGACTGCCTCAGTTCCACCATCTGCAACAGTAGTCGTTCCCAAAACCGTTGTAGTTCCTTCTTTGTAGACTTTTACAACATCGCCAGAAGAAAGATTTGATATGGTAACAGTATCTGCTTTACCCGTATTGTTTACAATGCTGATGTCATCTGCTGATGGTGCTTTGGATACAGCTTCTGCATCATAAGATTTTTCTAAACGTTCGCTTTCTTTTTTACCAACTTCAGTTACAGAGATAAATACACTTCCTGCTTCAGAGCCCAATTGCGAAATGCTAATGCTTGCCTCATTTTTGCCTTTAGGTACTGTCGCAGTCCCTAAAACTTTTCCATCTGTAGCTGCGTTATAAACTTTTACTACTGAACCTTCCGCTGCTGTAACCACTATGGTATCCGTTTTTCCTGCATTGTTGGAGACTGTAACTTCATCAGCTTTAGGTGTAGCAGTTGTAGCTTCAGCATCATACGCTTTCTCTACTCGTTCACTCTCTTGTTGACCACTTTCTGTGGTCGATACATAGATACTTCCTGCTTCAGATCCTAATTGGGAGATACTAATTGTTGCTTCAGTTTTCCCTTTAGCAACTGTTGCAGACCCCAGCAATTTTCCAGCAGTTGCATCATTATAAACTTTTACAACAGTACCTTCCGCTGTCGTTACTGTTACTGTATCAGCTTTACCTGCATTATTTATTACCTCAATATCTGCCGCCTTAGGAGCTGTAGAGGTACCTTCTGCGTCATAGGCCTTTTCGGTACGATTACTTTCTTGTTTTCCAGTTTCTGTTGAGGAAACATATACTTTTCCTGCTCCTCCACCCAGTTGACCAATCGTGATAACGGCTTCTGTTTTGCCTTTGGCTACTGTAGCAGTTCCTAGTAGTTTACCCGCTGTTGCAGCATCATACACTTTTACAATCGTACCTTCTGTTGCCGTTACTGTTACGGTATCTGATTTACCTGCAATATTAACAACTGTGATATCAGCTTCTTTTGGTGCAGTCGTCGAAGCCTCTGCATCAAATGCCTTTTCGGTACGATTACTTTCTTGTTTTCCAGTTTCTGTTGAGGAAACATACACTTTTCCTGCTTCTCCACCCAGTTGGTTAATGGTAACTACCGCTTCTGTTTTGCCTTTGGCTACTGTAGCAGTTCCCAGTACTTTCCCTGCTGTTGCAGC
>NZ_RHHV01000017.1 GCF_003710905.1 Brevibacillus parabrevis | reverse complement strand
TAGTGGAGGTGCTTGGCCCGGAGGATGAGGTCGCATCTGTATCCGAGTTGTTGGCGGAATTGCTGTTGCTGGTCGAAGTCTCGGTAGCAGTAGAGCCGCTGTCGGTGTCGGAATTGTTGGTAGAATTGCTGTTGCTGGTCGAAGTCTCGGTAGCAGTAGAGCCGCTGTCGGTGTCGGAATTGTTGGTAGAGTTGCTGTTGCTGGTTGAAGTTTCGTTGGCAGTAGAGCCGCTGTCAGTGTCGGAGTTGTTGGTGGAGTTGCTGTTGCTGGTTGAAGTTTCGTTGGCAGTAGAGCCGCTGTCAGTGTCGGAGTTGTTGGTAGAGTTGCTGTTGCTGGTGGAAGTTTCGGTAGCAGTAGAGCCGCTGTCAGTGTCGGAGTTGTTAGTAGAGTTGCTGTTGCTGGTGGAGGTTTCGGTAGCAGTAGAGCCGCTGTCGGTATCGGAGTTGTTGGTGGAGCTGCTGTTGCTGGTTGAAGTCTCATTTGCTGTAGCTTCGCTGTCCGTATCAGAGTTGACAGTGGCATCACTGGAGCTGACCGATTTGTCGATGGATTTGGCAATGATACAGCGGAAACGCCGCCTCCTGGAACGACATTTACGCCGCCGTCGCCTTTTGCAGCGATATCGCGATTTCAAACATTTAACCCTTCTTTTATGACACTTGCACTTCCTGCGACATCGTCTTCTTCGTTTGATTCGGCACCGTTTGGAAAGCTTTCTTTTCGCCAATGGTTGTCTCACCTCACATGGCAAAAGTATGGTTATACGAGTAGTATAGGTTGGCAAGGCAAAATGGGAACGGCGTTTGTCCTACTAGAAACGCACACATTTGATGGACATCAAAAATGTGGGTACGGATTGTAGCGCGTTGCCGAGAGCACAAAGCAAAACGCATGGCACTGATCAAGCTGAAAAAAGTCAGCGACTGTTTTGCGAAAGAGTACGATCCAATTGCAACTCTTGTTTTTATGCGGTTCTCTAGCAGTCAGAGAGCCGCTTTTTGCGTTCCCTTCGCTTTTTCACACAGTCTTAATAGCTTCTTAACAACCCATTTATATCAGTTTCATTTTGGTTGTTTACGATTAAAAGCGAAAAAACCAAAAGATCAAACACAAATAAAAACGAAAAGGGGCCTTAAAGATGAGAGGGAACCAGTTGAGCTGGAAACGAACCGTTGTTGTCATGACATCCTTTTTTCTGCTTGCCGGATGCGCCGCCGAGACGAAATCAGACACTGCTCTGGATGCGTCGCAATTGACCCTGGATCAAATCGTAGAAAAAGCGAAGAAGGAGGGCGAAGTCAACTCTGTAGGGATGCCGGACACGTGGGCAAACTGGGGGGAGACTTGGGGCAATCTCCAGAAGGAATACGGCTTGAAGCATATGGATACCGACATGTCGAGCGCAGAAGAATTGGCCAAGTTTGAAGCAGAAAAAGATAATGCCACAGCAGACATCGGCGATGTGGGCATCGCTTTTGGACCGTTAGCCAAGCAAAAAGGGCTGACGCTGCCTTACAAAACCTCTTACTGGAACGACATTCCCGCCTGGGCAAAAGATGACGAAGGGCATTGGGTGCTAGGCTATACCGGAACGCTGGCTTTTCTCACCGACAAGACAAAAGTGCAAAATCCTCCGAAATCCTGGGCTGATTTGAAAAGTGGAAACTACAAGATCGCGATCGGCGATGTCATGAAGGCGAATCAAGCGCAGTTTGCCGTGCTGGCTGCTGCTTATGCCAACGGGGGAGACGAGAAAAATATCCAACCAGGCGTCGACTTTTTCGCTGAACTTGCCAAAAACAAGCGACTCAGCACGAGCGACCCTAGCCTGGCCAACCTGGAGAAGGGCGAAGTCGAAGTCGCTATCTTGTGGGACTTCAACGCACTCGGGTATCGGGACAAAATCGACAAAAACCGTTTTGATGTCCTCATTCCGGAAGAAGCATCGGTCAGCAGCGGGTACGCTACTTTGATCAATAAATACTCCAAGCATCCGCACGCTGCCATGCTTGCTCGTGAATACATCCTCTCCGACGCAGGCCAGTCCAATTTGGCTCGTGGCTACGCCCGACCTATCCGCGCGAACGCCAAGCTCGATGAATCTGCCAAAGCGAAACTGCTCCCGGAAGATATGTACAAAAATGCCCGTCCTGTGGGTGATCTGGCTGCGTGGGAAGCGACGGCCAAAAAACTGCCGCAGCTTTGGCAAGAGCAGGTGTTGATCCATGTCCGCTAACAACAAGCTGGCCATGATTGTGCTGGACGGACTGAGATTCGACACAGCTGTCTCGCACATGGGGTATATGCATCATCTGGTCGAGTACGGCATCGCGGCCCGCTTTCAGGTACGCTCGGAATTGCCGAGTCTCTCTCGTCCTTTGTACGAAGTGCTGTTGACGGGAACTCCTGCGTGGAAAAATGGAATTTCCAGCAATCAGGCGGCGCGGCTTTCGCACCAGGAGAGCCTTTTTCACCTGACGCGGAAAAACGGGATGTCCAACGCGGCTGCCGCTTATGGCTGGGTAAGCGAGCTGTACAACAAAGCGCCGTTCAGTCCGTTTCACGACCGAATCCAGCTGAACACGGACAGTCCGATCCAAAACGGGATGTTTTACTGGGAGGATCATTACCCGGATACACACTTGTTTGCTGACGCCAACTTTTTGCTGAATGGATACCGTCCGGATTTTCTCTACGTCCACTCCATGAATATCGATGATGACGGTCACAAGTATACGGCTGATTCTGCGCAATATCGTAACCGCGTTCTGGCGGCAGATTCCATCCTGGCAAATGTGCTTCCTGCGTGGATGGATGCGGGTTATCAAATCATCGTGACAGCCGATCACGGGATGACAGCGGATGGGAATCACGGCGGCACCTCCAGCGCTGACCGGGACGTCCCTCTGTTTGTCATCAGCAACCAAGTATCTCCCGGCATTCGCGAGGAGGTCATCCCGCAATTGCAGGTGGCTCCGCTTGCCTGCCAATTGCTAGGCATCTCCCCTTCGGAAGCGATGCAGCCATTGACCGTATGCGGGCAGAGTAGTAAGACGTCTCCCTGAGGGGGCGTCTTTTCCTCTCAGAAAGGAGCTTTTGCGATGAAACGATTTGCCAGCATGCTTTTGGTCACGACAATTCCGTTCTTTGCGATGATCGCTCTGTTTCTGCTCGTCCCGTTGCTTTCCATGATCGAGGGGAGCTTTCAGGCCGAGGGGGGCGGCGGTTTTACGATCAGTCACTATCAGGAGATTTTTTCCAATCCATATTACTTGCAGGCTTTTGAAAACAGTGTGCTCATCTCGTTCCTGTCGTCTCTTATCGGAATCATCGCTGCTGTTTTCGCTGCCTATGCGATTACCCGTTTCCCGCAGTCTCTGCAACAGCGAGTGCTTGTCATTACCAATCTAACCTCGAACTTTGCGGGGATTCCGCTCGCTTTTGCCTTCATTGTTCTGTTGGGGAATAGTGGTCTGTTTGTATTGCTTGCGAAGCAGCTGGGGATTGATTTTGGCCAGTCCTTTACTCTGTATTCGTGGAGCGGTTTGACGCTTGTTTATGTTTATTTTCAACTGCCTTTGGCAGTGATGCTTTTGTATCCCTTGTATCACGTCATTCAGAAGCAGTGGATGGAAGCGGCCGAGCTGCTCGGGGCAAGTCCCTGGCATTTTTGGCTGCGAATCGGTTTCCCGGTACTGTTTCCGGGCATCGTCGGCACATTCAGCATTTTGTTTGCCAACGCAATGGGTGCCTATGCTTCGGCCTACGCGCTCACGGGCAGCAACTACAACCTTGTGCCGATTCGGATTGGCGCGCTTGTCTCCGGCGACATTTTTGCCAGACCGGAGCTGGGTAGCGCTCTCGCCGTACTGCTCGGCCTGACGCTTGCCGCCGCCCTGGTCGTGAACGAGTGGCTGACGCGGAAGATTCGGAGGGATTTGTCTTGAAGCGAATTGGTTTGCCATCCTTGTCGTTTGCGTTGGTCATGCTGTATTTGTTTTTGCCTGTAGCGGCTACCGTACTTTATTCGCTGGCAACCGAGTGGAACAGCACGGTTTTGCCGGAAGGGCTCACGCTAAAATGGTTCGCGGAGCTGTATGGCGATCCCCGATTTTTGCAGGCATTCGGGCGCTCTTTTGTGCTGAGCTTTTTGACGACAGTTGTTGCTGTCGTGATTATCGTCCCGGCCGTTTTCTCCATTGTCGTTTACGCTCCCCGGATGGAGAAACTGGTTCAACTTTTTGTGATGCTGACCTACGCTGTACCTGGCGTCATTATGGCGGTCGGCTTGATTCGTACTTATTCAGGCAACGGGATTCCGATGATCGTTATTACAGCCGGGGCGTATCTGGTCGGTCTGCTTCCGTATCTTTATCAAGGAACGCGAAACAGCCTGCTTGCCCTGCACGCCCGTTCGTTGATGGAGGCGGCCGAGCTGCTGGGTGCGAGTCGCTGGCAGGCGTTCGTCCGGATTATCGTGCCGAATATTATGTCTGGAATTTTCGTATCGGCGCTCCTGTCGTTCTCCATCCTGTTCGGTGAATTTGTCCTGATCAACATTCTCGTGGGAGGAAGATACGAGACCCTGCAACTGTATTTGTACAACAAGCTATCGGCAAGCGGGCATGTCGCCAGCGCGATTACTGTCACTTATTTTGTCCTGATGGCGATCATCACCAGCCTGATTGTCAGATTCACACGCCGAAGCTTCGCACGCAAGGAGGTCTCCTGATGAGCTACGTCCAAATCGAACACATGTCCAAAACTTTTCACGGCCAGCACGTGTTGAAGCAACTCGACCTTGCGATTGAAAAAGGCGAGCTGGTTACGTTGCTTGGCCCTAGCGGGTGCGGCAAAAGTACGCTGTTGCGCATCCTCAGCGGTCTGACTGCCCCTGACACGGGCAAGATTTACATTGACGGCAAAGATGTGACTGACGTGTCGCCAAAAAACAGGGAGATCGGCATGGTGTTCCAATCGTATGCGCTTTTTCCCAATCTTACGGTCAGTCAAAACATTGCCTTTGGCCTGGAAATGAACAAAGTCCCGAAAGCGGATATTCGGCTGCGTGTCCAGGAAATGATCGAGCTGGTCGGGCTTGCGGGAAAAGAGCAAAACTATCCGCGCGAACTGTCTGGCGGCCAGCAGCAGCGTGTAGCCCTCGCCCGTTCGCTGGTTACCCGGCCAAAAGTGCTTTTGCTCGATGAGCCGCTCAGTGCCCTGGATGCCCAGATTCGCAAAAACTTGCAAAAACAGCTGCGCACCATCCAACGCGAGCTGAACATGACGACTGTGCTGGTTACGCACGATCAGGAAGAGGCCATGGCTGTCAGTGACCGCATCTACATCATGAACGGCGGCCGTATCGTGCAGCACGGCAGTCCTCATGAGATTTACACCCAGCCACACTCTGAATTTGTCGCTCGCTTCATTGGAAATTACAACGTGCTGAGCGCCGAGCAGCTGAACCAAATCGCGCCTGATCTGTCCATTCGGGAGGTAGCCGAGCGGTTCGCCATCCGGCCCGAGACATTTCGTGAACAGCCTGTAACTGCGGAAGACATCCGCTTGACCGGGAAGATTGCTCATGTATCCATGCTCGGCAACGTTACCCGTTACGAACTGAACATTGGCGATGTTTCTGTACTGGTGGACACGCTGCACATGTCCTTCGAGTCCGAGCAGACAGGCACAACCAAAACATTGTATTTATGTCCCAAGGATGTGATTCCGCTCTATGACACTATTGCCTGAAGAACGACAGCAAGTGATTCTGGACGAACTGAACCGACACGGTAAAATTCAGGTGATGAATCTGGCAAAAAGCCTGGCAGTAACACCAGAGACCATTCGACGCGATCTGGACCAGTTGGAACAGCAACGCATGCTAAAACGGGTGTACGGCGGAGCGATCCCTTATCATTTGCCAAAACGAGAGCCGCATTTTGAAAAGAAACAAGCGATCCAACAGGCGGCAAAAACGAAAATCGGCCAAATCGCGGCAGAGCTTTTGGCTGACGGAGACACGATCGCGCTCGATGTCGGAACGACAACACTGGAGCTGGCACGTGCCATCAAGGGCCTCAACCAACTGACGATCGTCACCAATTCGCTCCCTGCTGCCGCTTTGTTGAACGAGTTGCTGGAAGCAAATCAATTCAACGGCCAGGTGATTATGCTGGGGGGTCTGACCCATCCGGCTCAACAATCGGTTGCCGGGGCGTTTACTTGCGAGCTGCTCTCGCGCTTTCATTTTGACAAAGCTTTTATTTCCTGCGGAGGAATCACCGCTGATGGCTTCACCGACTACGACATGGAAGAAACTTTGTGTTCGACCATGATGGTACAGCGCTCGGAGCAAGTTTATGTTTTGGCAGACACATCGAAAATCGGTCAAACGCAATTTTCCCGTATATGCGGCTGGCCGGATGTCAGCGCGGTCGTTTGTGACCAGCCGATGCCGGATGAATGGCTTTCGTCAGGCATTCAAACTACCTGGATAAGCGAACATCCGCTAAGGAGAGACTTCACATGCTGATTGACTATCATCTTCATCTGGAAGAAGGGCCCTATTCACTGCGCTGGCTCGACCGCACCAATGCGGCCCTCGATCACTTTCATCCATTAACCCAACCTCGACATACCCGTGCCTGGCTGCTGGACAGCATGGCGCGATTAAATAACCGCTTGTCTCGCGGGGCATACGACCCGGCCTGGATCGATCTGTATTTGCGTGAGGCACTGAACAAAGGCTTGAAAGAAGTAGGGATTGTCGATCATTTATACCGTTTCCGCGAAGCGCGCCCTTACTTTGAACGGTACATGGAGCTGGGCGATACCGATTTGGGTCGCTTGCAGCGCACTTGGCTTGATCAGGTATGCACGGAGAGCCTCAGCGACTTTTGCGCGGCGATTGAGGCAGCAAAGCCGCATTGGTCGGCAAGCGGCGTGGAGTTGCGGCTGGGGATCGAAGCGGATTATTTTATCGGCGGGGAAAAAGAGTTGGAAAGCTTGCTGACTGGCGCTTCGTGGGATTATGTGATCGGCTCTGTCCACTTTTTGCACGGGTGGGGCTTTGATAATCCCGAGACTCGCCAGTTGTTTGAGCAGCATGACCTGAAACAGCTGTACGCGGACTTTTTCCACACGGTTGAATGTATGATCAGGAGTGAGCTGTTTGATTTTGTCGCCCATCTGGACAATTTGAAAGTGTTCTCCTATCGGCCTGTGGAAGCGGAGCTTGTGCCCCATTACAACAGGATCGCGACTGCTTTGAAAGAAACGAATACAGCGACCGAAATCAATGCGGGCTTGTATTACCGCTATCCCGTTCAGGAAATGTGCCCCAGCCCGGCTTTTCTGGACGTTCTGGTGGCGCATGACGTGCCGCTGACGCTCTCGTCCGATGCGCATTTTCCCGACGATATTGGAAAGTATGTGGCAGCGAATTTGGATACGATTCGTTCGCTGGGGGTGGCGGAGGTTGCTACTTTTTCTGGGCGTCGACGGATTATGAAGGCGATTAGGTAAGTGGCAGGTATTGCAGGCTGCAGGTGAGAGTTGCTTGTAGGAGTTGGAATGGGACAGATGGGATAGGTTGGTGTTTTGGGTTTGGGGTGGTCGCTGGTCGTATATATTGTCTGGATATGACTGGCGGCATGTTTTGATCAGGATCATTTTCGGGATGCGAAAAAACCTTGGAAAGCCAAGGTTTTTTTGCATGGAATTTGCCAAAAGATGTGTACCTGCATATAATAAGAAGGTAGGTGAGGCGTCAGAAGAAGGCTCTTTGCCGCTTTTTGAAACAGTCCATACTTGTCCCCGTAGCTCAGCAGGATAGAGCAACGGTTTCCTAAACTGTAGGTCGGAGGTTCGAATCCTCTCGGGGACGCCATGCAGATGAAAAGCCTTGATTTCTCAAGGCTTTTTCTTATTGAACATGCTATGCCGGTTAAATGCTCACTTCAACTCCTGTAAAACCTACCGCCTAACCTGCCTTCCCCGCCCCCAAACAACCAACACAAGAAGCCCAACCGTCACCATCAAAAAAACATAAGGCACCCCCGCCTCAATCGTCCCGTCAACAACGCCCATGAAATCCATCCACATCTCCTTGTTCAACGTACCAGTAAACATAATCAGCAAATAAAACGCCTCAAATGCCTTATTACTGCGGGTCCAGACACCCATTGCAAGAGCAAGCGAGGGAATAAACAATGCACCAATTCCCCAGGCCAACAACCCGCTCGCATCGCCTTCCACCATATACCGCACGGCAAGACCGCTGCCTGTCAAAACAGCAACGATCAACCCCGCCAGCCACGAAACAGGGATTTGCCTTTGCAGAGGGGCTGGGCTGGAAAAAATGATATCCCTCGTGTTGTAGCGTATCTCTCTAACCCCCATGTTCGACCAAAGCAACACGGGCCAAAGCCAAGCGAGGGGAGCGATGATTCCTTTTGCCAATGGAAGCGGTGCAAACAGCGTAAGAACAATGAACAAAAAGGCAATGGCATACCACCACAGCGGTTGGCCTTTGAGCATGAGCTTTAATTCTACCTTCAACATATCCCATGCATGAAACCGCATCGTTACCTTGCTTAAAGCAGCCACGCGCCCATTTGACGATTCAATCCATTTATTTTTGTCATTTTCCACATCGCTGCTGACTTCCTTGCGAGAGAAAAAGCCAAGCTGCCATTTGCCCGATTTTCTTATTGGTTTATCGAAGCCACGAAATGCCACAGCAGCCAGCAGGAGCAACGGAATGGCGATGATGATCCAAAAAATCCGGCTGATAAAAATATCCCAACTCCAGTTCACGCCGCTCCAGAGGAATGTTTGTAGCGGCTCCTCTACTAACACGACGCCGTCTGACAGAACTCCTGGCGCTTGGGGAAACAAGTGCTTATAAGATTCACTGATGCTGTCTTTAAAAATTTCTCTTCCGGTAAAGCTGCTGACAGGGAGGCCGAAAATATCAAAGGTGGGGATGCTGATCAGCACAGTAGGAGCCCAGATGCAGAAGAAAAACAAGATGTTCCCAAAGCCGGTTCGAAGCACGGGGAGTGTTTCGAAAAGTACGGCAAGTGCGGATAAAGCAAACATGCCAGGCAAAATGATAATGACCATCGGCAAAACAAACGAACCAAGGTCGATAGTCAGGTCTTCCTGACGCAGCAGCTGCATGACGATGGCCATCGTAAACGTCAAAATGACAATGATCGTCAGTATCGCAAAGTTGCTCAGAAACTTGCCAGCCATATAGTCAAGCTTGCGGAGCGTTGTCGTTGAAATGATTTGGCCGACTCTAGTTTGCCGATCGCGCTCGATCGTATTTTTTATCAAAAAGAAGCCAAACATCGTCAAAAAGCTCATGACGGAAATGGAAACGGCTGCTCCGATCCAGGCAGAATTAAGGACACCGCGATATTGGTCTATTAACAACACGGCGTATGTCGCCTGACTGTTGGGAACGAACAGAAAGGCGCCGATGATGGAAAGAAACAAGGTAACCAAAAATCCATAGCCGCGGGTGCGCTCTAACAGGTCAGCTCGTGCGATATGATAAACTTTGCGAATCCTGCTCATTGCCGCACCTTCCCGTGGCTGGAAATGCAGTGCAGATAGGCGTCCTCCATACCGGGCGAAACTAACTGGGCGTCATTCGACGGCGACTCGTCCGAGACAATGCGGAGCAAAACACCGCCACCAGAGCGAACCGTACTGCTGATCATCCATTTTTTGCGCAGCTCCTGAACTTCGGACGAGCTAACGTTCCATTCCCATACCTTGCCTTGCACAGTTTCCAGCAGCTCATCCGGCGAGGAATGATGCAGGAGGTGCCCTTTTGACAAAATCGCTATGGATTCGGCAGTAGCCTCCACATCGGACACAATATGCGTGGAGAAAATGACGATGCGATCACCCGAGAGGTCCGACAACAAGTTTCTGAAACGTACCCTTTCTACGGGATCAAGCCCGACAGTCGGCTCGTCTACGATTAAAATTTTCGGATCATTGAGCAGCGCCTGGGCAATTCCGATACGTTGCCGCATTCCTCCCGAATAGCCCCCGATTGCCCGTTTGCGCACATCGTACAAGTTAACGACGTGCAGCAATTCTTCAATCCTAGTCTTGGCTTCTTTCCTGTGGACCCCTTTGATCGCTGCCATGTATTCGAGAAATTCCACGGCATTGAGGTGAGGATACACGCCGAAATCTTGCGGTAAATACCCGAGATTTTCACGAATTGCATCAGGATTTTGAAAAATATCGACGCCGTTCCATAAAATCGTGCCGGTCGTTGCGCTCGTAATCGTCGAGATGATGCGCATCAAAGTGGACTTCCCCGCACCGTTTTCACCAAGCAGCCCGAGTACGCCTGGTTTCAACTGCAAACTGAAATCTTTAAGTGCCCAAAAATCTTGGGAATACTGCTTGCTGACACAATTCAATTCCAGTTTCAAGCTCCGATCCCTTCTCTCTGTATACTCTCCACTCCAAAAGACATTTGATCGATAAAAAACAAAGTATTCAGGGGTGTTTTTAATGATATAGCAAAGCTGTTTTGCAAGCAATTGAAAGCTGAAAGGGCGTTGTTTTTGTTTGTCATGGTAGAGGAAAACACAATTATGCAAGTTTTGTAAAAATATGTAGTATTACGTCGGAGGGGGATGGTAATATCTTCTTGTTCTAATATGAATGACAAGTTTTGGTCTGGAAAGGCAGGCATTACATGCGAAAACAGATGATAGTAATGTTGGCGGGAGCACTTGTGGGTCAATTAGTCATCGCGGACGGGTACGCGGCAGCAGGGTCGTCTTCTTCTAGCAGAGGTTCCAGCTCCTCGGGCAGCAGTTCTTCAAGCAAAAGTTCCAGCTCCTCGGGCAGCAGCAGTTCTTCTAGCAAAAGTTCCAGCTCCTCGGGCAGCAGCACCTCCAGCAAAAATTCCGGCTCTTCAAGCGTCAAATCATCGAGCAACAGCAAAAGCTCGTCCTCGAAAAGCACAAAAAGCTCAAAAAGCACCTCTAAATCGAGCAAAGTAAAATCCAAAACATCGAAGAGCGCAACTCCTTACTACGTGGATCACGACGACGATGATGATGACGACGATAATTACTACGAATACAACGCGGAGGAAGATACAGGGGAAGCAGAATGGAGCAGCGAAGAGGAGAGCGAAGCCGATGCTAATGCCGACGCCAATGCTGCTTCCGAAGAAAGCAGCTCCGCCTCCAATAGCCAACCAGCACCTCCTGAGGAAGCGGTCAGGAAGGATCTGATCCAGTTACTGCCTGCGAATGCCCCTTTTTCTATAGACCTGCAGGCAAATATTTTGGCTGACATGAAAAAGCATCAGTTGCTGCCGAACCAGATTTACCGTATCTGGATTGACGGGCAACACCGTTACTTTTTGCTGCAAAAGAACGGGAAGGTCGAAGAAGTGAGTGGAAACCAACTGCAAAAGCGCCAGCTTCCGGTATACGATTTGGCACTTTTGTCTGTGTCATTGCTCGATTATTACAGGGACAAGTTCACCAGCCACAACCTCCCGACCAACCAGATTTACACAGTGGAAGAGGATGGCGGGCTAAAAGCCCATCTGTTCCTGCAATCGAACGGAGCGCTGGCATTCTTTCCTGCGTATGAAGCTGTCAAAAAGAAAGTTCCGATCGTGGAGGCGTCTTCGCTGCTCGTTTCCGATGAAATCCTTTATTCGTACATCAAGGAGATGAGGGAAAATCAATTCCCGCTCAACATGGCTTACCGCAAAAAGATCGGCTCCATCGAAAGATACATCTACCTCGACGAAAATGAAAACGCCAAGCTGATCAGCACCACAGAAGCGAAAAAGCACCAGGTGGCAGACTACGAGCAGATGCTGATTCCCCAAGCAGCTATAGAGAGCAGCAAGCTTGCCATCATGCAGTCAGGAGTCCCGGCGCAAAAAGTTTATGCCATGCAAGTGAATGGCTTGCCCAAGCTGTTTCATTATAAGGACAACCAGACGGTAGAGTTGATCACCAGAAGTAGCGCAAGCAAGTATGAAACTATACCATTCGATCAGGCCGTCCAGACGGTTCAGGAAGAAGAAGAGAAACAGCTCTTCTTTGAGAGCGTAAAAAAATGGTCGATGTTTGGTCTTTTTGTCCTTCTTCTTGCACTTATCGGGCTTGTGCTTTTCTTGAACAAAAAAGGAATCGTTGCGCGCAAGAAATAAACGCGATGAGGCAGCGCTCCCCAGTAAAAAAATGGGACTTCGTTCATCTCTATGCTGGTAACGTAACAAGCATTTACAGCGTCTTACTTTACATAGGATCATCGCGATTTCTTGGGTCGTAGCCCTCGTCGATCGAGTGATTTTTGTCCTTGTCGATGAGCAAGGTTTGTTTCTTCCTTTTTGCACGCCAGTCAATCAACACTCCAACCAGCAAGATAGCCACACAAATGATTGTGAACAGCAGCCAGAAACGCATTAGTATCACCTCAATTTTTTATGTGAAGGAATACAGGAGGAATGGCAGTTGAAACGATTTATTTATGTGGCGATTGCAGCGAGTATGTTGGTAATCGGCTGTTCGCCCGGGGCAAGCGAGCCTGTCGCATCGAAAGACACACCGTCAGCAGGGAAGCAAGAGCAACAGCCGAATCCGGCCCCTCAAGATGAAGGGACAAAAACGGAGCAGGGATCAGAAGAAGCAAAAGAAGGAAATGAAACAACAACAGATGACGCACCGAATGGCTCCAAAATCATTATCGATGGCAACTTTTTGAAGCAGCTCGCCAGTAACGAAATCAACGGTTTCGACATAGCGATCGGGATGACCAAGCAAGAGGTCATCGAGCTTTACGGGCGTGTAATCAAAGAGGATTATTACGATGGCGGACGTTATCAAGCTTTTGAAAATCTTTCCGGCGGCATTGTTTATTTTGATGGGAAAAACCGCGTCTATGCGATCGATCTGGCCGGGGAACACTTGAATCAGACTAACCTCAATGTGATTCGCCAGCAGCTGGGAACGCCCGTTGCCCAAGGACAAAGCATGGTAGACGAAAAATTTGACCTGTACTATGAAGCGGGGGAAAACTCCGTATTTATCAGTGCGAAGGACGAACACTCGCCTGTAGAGAAAATCAGGATCATCAACAAAAAAATGCTCGATGAGTCTCCACAGGATTAGGATAGCAAAAAAAAGCAAAGCCAGCAGGAAGCAGTTCTTCCGCTGGCTTTTTCATTATTCTACAGATCGTTTTCCAAACAGAATGTGATCGAGCCCAAACTTCGAGCTGCCGCTAATGCTAAGCGCAATCAAAATCGCAAAGAGAGCCAGCTCCAGCTCATAGCCAGCGCCACTTTCTCCGCCCATGAAGCCGGCCGCCAGCTTGGCTTTGGCAATGGCACCGATCATGACAACAGCCAAGGCGGCAGAGAAGATACGTGTGCCAAGTCCCGCAATCAGGGCAATCCCGCCGACGACTTCAAGGAACGCAACCAAGTAAGCGATAAAGGCAGGCAGACCGAGGCTGCCAAAGAATCCGGCGACATTGTCCAAGCCCATTTGGAACTTGGCAATCCCGTGGATAGCAAAAGTAAGACCTACCACAATTCGTAAAATCAAAGCGCTCCACTCAAAACGATTTTCCATGTATAATGACCTCCGATTTAGTTTATATCAGTAACGTAGTTACTTTTTGTTAGTAAGTATACATTAATTATTATTTATGTCAATACGATCTGGAAAATTTACAAACGTTGGAAAGTGCAGATTATTAGGTACAAAGTAATCATTCATTTTGATGGAATGCAGAAAGAGCGGTATACTGAAAGGAGAATGAGGTGATACCAATGAAACAGTCTTCCCTCTGTCCTAAGTTTGAAAAAGGGATGCAGCTGCTGGGGAAACGGTGGACAGGGCTAATCTTATACCAGCTGCTTTCTGGACCACAGCGCTTCTGTGCGTTGGAAGGGGCCTTGCCCGTAAGCGGAAGGCTACTTTCTGAACGGCTGAAGGACTTGGAGAAGGAAGGTCTTGTACATCGGCAAGTGTTTACGGACTCAGCTCCGGTGCGGGTAGAATATTCGTTGACGGAGATGGGGAAGGCTCTGGAGCCAGTGATCAAAGGGATCGAATCGTGGGCCCAGAGCTGGATCGAGCTTGATGCCGCAGATATGGCAGATCACAGCGTAGAGTAGAGCAGAATATACACAGTTGCAAAGCAAGACCTTGTCCAAGCTGTTGACGGGGTTCAGGTTGCACTTACCGAGATACATGCAAAAAACCCCTGAATCCAGGGGTTTTCTTCTTATGTGCGTCTAGTTGTCTTCTTGTGTCTCACTTTGTCTTGACTTCCACTTTATAAATTCGATGTGCCGTTTGATCTCAACAAGCTCCTCTTCCGTTAGCCCGTCAATATCCAGAAAAGGGACGGGCGTCTCCCGAACGGATGCTTGCCGCCAGAATGGCGTCGGGTTATCTGTTCTTCCATGAAGGTAATCGGTCGAGACATCAAACAGGTCAGCGACTTTGGAAATCAAGTGAAAATCTACGCCTTTCTTTTCGCCCGATTCAATTCGCGACAAAACTGTGTTATGGATGCCGAGCTTTTCAGCCAATTGAATTTGTGACCATTGCCTTTGCTCGCGCAGCCACTTTATGCGTTGACCGACTATGGACATCGTGAAACCACCTTTTTGTTTTTGGCAATTTCATTCTAACAATTTTCCATAACGGAAAAAACAATATTGCTAAAATGACAAATAATGTGTTGACTTTGCTGAAATTGAAACGATATCATGTAACTATAAATATTTGCCATTTCTGCAAAGAAGGAGGGAAGCTGGATATGGAGCGTCTGAACCTCCCCTTTATCGCAAAACGACGAAGTGAGTGTAAGCTTACGCTACAAGAAATGGCGGAATCACTTGGTTTTCGCAATGCTTCCACGTATTTGAAATACGAAAAAGGCGAATACGACTTCAAGGCGAACCATCTGCCTATTTTGGCAAAGAAACTCAAGTGTGGCTTGCACGAGTTGTTCATGATTATCTTTTTGTTATTTTAGCAAAGATACATTAGATAAGGGGTGGGTAGATTGGAAGCGCGGGAGGCGAACAAGAGGCAGCTGGAAGTATGGAAAAAAACGCTGGAGTACGAAATAGAGATGATGGCACCTTACAGCAAGTCGGCGTGCACAGCGTTTATGGATCGGTTGGTACGATTTGAGTTGGAGCTGGAGCAACAAGCGATGTTCCCCCCAGAGAAAGTGCTCGTTAGCTCCAATGTCCCACATTATTAAAAAAGGTATGCCTCTTGTGTCGGGTTCATAAGGCAGGACTTATCAGACTTCATCATTCATACGAGGAGGCTTCATGCCCATAATAAAAAGCCCGGTACGGCAGATGCCAGCCCCGGGCCTATTTTATTGGTTCGACGTTACAGTTTCTTGATTTCGTCCTTCAACAGCTCGGACTGTGTTCCGAATACGACTTGCACGCTGCCTTGACCCAGCTTCATTACGCCTGCTGCGCCAATATCTCTCAGCCCTTTTTCATTGACGATCTTATCGTCCTTCAGCACGAGACGCAGGCGGGTAATGCACGCGTCAACACTGATGACGTTTTCTTTTCCGCCGATCAGAGCGAGTACCCTTTGCGCCTTGTCTTGCGTCGAATTGCTGCTGGCAGTTGTAGTTTCAACAGCGTCATCGTCTTCTCGTCCCGGCGTTTTGATGTTGAACTTGACGATCAGGATGCGGAACAGGAAGTAGTAGACGACGGCGAACGCCAAGCCGATCGGGATGATCGACCAAGCATTGGTGGAGAGCGGGAAGTTCAACCCGTAGTCAATCAGACCAGCGGAGAAGCCAAATCCGTGCTTGATTCCCATTGCCGTTACGATATACCCGGAAACCCCGGTCAAAATCGCGTGAAGCACGTACAGCGCTGGAGCAGCGAACATAAATGCAAATTCAAGCGGCTCGGTAATCCCTGTCAGGAACGAAGCGAGCGCGGTACCGATGAAAACAGAAGCGATTGCTTGGCGCTTTTCCGGCTTGGCAGAATGAATGATGGCAAGCGCGGCTGCTGGCAATGCGAACATCATGATCGGGAAGAAGCCTGTCATGAACATGCCGGCAGATTTGTCTCCGGCGAAGAAGCGATGCAAGTCGCCATGTACGACTTTGCCAGTTGCATCGGTAAAATCACCGATTTGGAACCAGGCAATGGCGTTGAGTACGTGGTGCAGACCGAATGGAATAAGCAAACGGTTAAAGAAGCCGAACAGACCTGCTCCAAGAGCGCCAAGGCTTACAATCCAGTTACCCATATTGTTGAGCGCGTCCTGGATCGGACCCCAGATGATCCCGAAAACAAGACCGATGACGACCATGCTAAGCGAAGTGACAATTGGTACAAAGCGTTTGCCGCCAAAGAATCCGAGCCATTCCGGCAGCTTGATGTTATGGTAGCGGTTGTAGCAATAGGAAGCGACTCCGCCCGCCAAAATACCGCCAATGACACCCATGTTCAGCTTGACGTCGTCTGCGATGAACGGCATGGCTGCAGGGACTTTGGAAAGTACGGTGGTCAACACCATGTAGGCGATCACAGCAGCCAGGGCGGCTACGGCATCCCCAGCGAGTCCGATCGCAACACCGACAGCGAAGATCAGCGGCAAGTTGTCAAAAATCGCAGATCCGCCTGCAAACAAAAATGGCGCGATATACTGGTTCAAAAACCCACCAATCGATTCTCCGAGATGAAACTCGGTCACGTAGTTGATGGCGCCGAAGCGGAGCAAAAGCGCCGCAGCAGGCAGTGTGGCGACTGGAAGCATGAGTGCTTTCCCAATCCGTTGCAAAAAGGCGAGCATAGGAAAAACCTCCTTAGAATGAGATGTCTATCAAAAAGCTGCTCTCCGGATGAATGCAAGAGATGAGGGCACGAGAATTGGCCGGAGAGAAGCTGTTCTGATCAAGAAAATGAATTTGAAATCGCTTTCAAATAGGCAGGGACAAAACCGTTTATTCGGTTTTGTCTTGCAAAAGCGCCACAACCTCTTCCACAGTCGCAAGAGCAAGAACTTGCTCCGCCAGCTGCTGCGCTTTTTCCATACTGGTGTTGCGAATGCGCTCTTTGACCTTCGGCATAACCGAAGCGGCACCACTGAACTCGTCGAGGCCCATGCCAAGCAACAGCTCGGTAGCGAGCGGGTCGCCAGCCATCTCTCCACATAGCCCCGTCCAGATTCCTGCCCGGTGGGAAGCGGCGATGACGTTGGAGATAAGCCGCAGTACCGCAGGGTGGTAGTAGCTGTAGAGATCGGCAACGTTCGCGTTCATTCTGTCGACCGCAAGCGTGTATTGCACGAGATCGTTGGTGCCAATGCTGAAGAAATCGACTTCTTTGGCAAAAGCGTCAGCTTGCAGGCAGGCACCGGGAATTTCCATCATCATGCCGACTGAGATTTGCTCGTCAAAGGCGACGCCTTTTTCCCGCAGCTCGGCTTTTGCCTGTTCAAGCAAACGTTTGGCTTCCCGCAGTTGCCCCAGGTGGGAAATCATCGGGAACATGATCAGCAGCCGTCCAAAAGCACTGGCGCGCAATAGCGCTCGTAGTTGAACCAGGAACAGTTCCGGGCGGGCCAAGGAAATGCGCATCGCTCTGAAACCGAGAAACGGATTGTCTTCCTGGGGAAGCTCAAGCGCTGGCAAATGCTTGTCGCCGCCAACATCGAGAGTACGAATAATGACCGGCTTGTCGCCAAAGGCTACAGCAACTTGCTTGTAGGCGGCAAACTGCTCTTCCTCGTCGGGCAAAGTGCTGCGATCCATGAACAAAAACTCGGAGCGGAACAGGCCGATGCCTTCTACGCCAGATGCGGCAAGCGCGTCTGCTTCTTCGGGAACCGCCATGTTGGCCATCAAGTGAACGCGGTGTCCGTCAGTCGTTTCCGCAGGCAAATCCTTCAATGCCGCGTAGGCAGCGCGTTCAGCTGCTTCCTTGGCGGCCTTTTCCTCGTAGCGCGCCAACGTTTCCGTGTCGGGCGAAACAATCAGGTCGCCTGTGGCACCATCGAGGATCAGCAAGCTTCCGGCAGAGACTTTTTCCATCAACTGTTCTCCGGCTCCCATGACCGCCGGAATCCCCAAAGAACGAGCCAGGATAGCCGCGTGCGAGGTCGCGCCCCCTTTTACCGTGACGATGCCTCGTACAGATGCGAGCGGGAGTTGAAGCGTCTCCGAAGGGGTGACATCCCACGCCGCCAAAATAAACGGTTCCTCCGGGAAAACTGCCTCCTCGTCTGTGCCTGAGAGGTTGCGGATCAAGCGGCGGCTTACATCGCGGATATCGTCTGCCCGTTCTTTCATATAGGCGTCATCCATGCTTTCGAACAGGCCGACGAACTGGTCAGATACTTGCTGCACAGCAGCGGTGGCAGCCAACTGTTTGTTTTCGATCAGCGAGGACATTTCCCCGACAAAAGCCGGGTCTTCCAGAAAAGCCATATGCGCGGAAAGAATCGCTGCTTTTTCTGCGCCTAGTTGCTCTTCTGTTTGTTCTCTCAGCTTTTCCAGCTGCTCGCGCGCTTGCTCGACGCTTCTGGCGAGCAGCTCCAGCTCTTTGCTCGTGTCTGCTGGCGCAGTTTGCGCGGGAGCGGACGGGGCAGCGTGTGCCAAAATGACGACTGGGGCGATCGAGATGCCGGAAGAAACCGGGATTCCTTTTAACATGTTTGCTTCACCTTCTTTCGCTGCGAATTAGCTCTGAAAAGATTGCTCAAACAATTGCTGAATGGAAGCTGCCACCGTTTCCTCGTCAGCGCCGTCCACGGATACGAGCAGCTTGTCGCCCTGGGTTGCGCCCAAGGTCATGATCCCCAAAATGCTGCGGCCATCCACTTGTTTCTCCCCTTTGTTCAGGGTGATTTTCGATTGGGTTTGCGCCGAGCGATTGACCAAAAGAGCGGCGGGACGAGCGTGAAGCCCGCCCTCGACCGTGACTGTTACTTCAAACTGAATCATGTGTACCTCCCCCAAACAGATGCTTCTTTGTCCAATCCGGTTATTTCAGGACGACTGTCATCAGCGGCTGCTGGCCAGCTGCGACATTTCCTTGCGCCACGACGTTCTTTTCCGCAACGACATCGCCGTTGGTAATGACAATCGGGGTAACGATCGGGCATCCGGACTCTTGCAATACGGCGATATCAAATTGAATCAGCTTGTCGCCCGCTTTTACCTGGTCGCCGACAGAGACGAAGGGGGTAAAGCCTTTGCCCTGCAATTTCACGGTATCGATCCCGATATGCATAAGCAGCTCCAGACCGCTGTCGGTCGACAAGCCAATCGCATGATGGGTAGGGAAGAGATGGGTGACTTTTGCGTCAACCGGAGCGTACAAGACGCCCTCAGTAGGCAAAATCGCTGCGCCGTCGCCTACGACTTTCCCGGCAAATACGGGATCGGGTACTTCCGACAAAGGGACAACACTTCCGGTCAAAGGAGCCAGGAAGGTGATTTCTTGTTGTTGTTTTTTACGGGAAAACAGATTGCGTAGCATAAGTTCCTCCTTTTGCGTCTGAACGAAAATAGGCATGAGACGGTCTGAGCATACGACGACATACTTACTATGTCCGTATGATCTCACCGCTCATGCCTAGTCGAGCTAGTAACACGCAGGATTATCATCGATTTTGAGTTGTTGATTCAAGGCTGTTGCTGCAACAACCGATAAACATGCAAGGCCATGTAGCCGACTTCGTCTTCCGGGACTATGACTTCCAGCCGGTTCGAGATATAGGCAGCCAACTCGGACGCCAGTTCGTATGCTTCCGGAATCGTGGTTTGGACCCGGTCCAGCAAGGGGTTGTGAATGGTCTTTTGCTGGCGAATGCGCTCTACAGCAAAACGCAGATGAGTAATGAGGCGGACGTAATCGACCGTGCTTCGCTCGATGGTTCTGTCTGTCCGCTGCTCGATCATGCTGACCAGTTCGCTGATCACATTCGTGAACTGAACGGCCTTTTTCACTGGCAGGTAGCTGATCGCCGAATGAATGTGCAAGGCGAGAAAACCGATTTCGCTATCTGGAATATCCAGGTCGAATGCCTTCTTGATCATGTCCGCAGCCCGTTTTGCCAGCGTGTACTCTTTGGTGTAGAGCGTCTGGATTTCAAACAGGAACGGGTTCACGATCTCCATGCCATTCCGCAGGCGGTAAATGGCGAACTGGATGTGGTCGGGCAGGGCGACGTGGACGTGTTCGTTAAGTTGCGGGGTAATTTCACTGGCGATAAGCGCGATAATCTCTTCGGCTATTCCTACCACGGCAGGATCGACCTGACTGAGTATCGTTTGGTACTGTTTCTGATGGTTTTCATTTTCCAGCCTGAAGCGCTTCTCCACACGCGGGTCATGGGCGGGGATGGTGTTCCCAGGCTTTGCGCCAAATCCGATTCCTTTTCCGAACAGCACAATTTCCAGCTTGGTGCCGGGTTCTTCCACAAGTACGACATTATGGTTCAACACACGCGTAATCGCATATGTTTTTTCCTGTTCACGGGACAAGCCATTCCACCACCTTTAAACAAAAAAGAGCCGAAAAAACCTTTTTAACAATTAAAAAGATCTTCTCGGCTCATGCCTGCATTACCAGTAACACGCCTTGTGAAAACGCTTCAATTAATGCTTATAATAGCTCAGCTTCACAAGCGTTGTCAATCACCCTGTTTGCATCGGAAAGTTATGGTTGAGTATAGAAGAGAGTATATGTATTTTCGCTGATTCTGGCAGCAGGATTTCCCCCTGCTTGTCCAGAAGTACGTGAACCGCCTATGGAAAAGAACTCAAACAAAGCGGGCGGATGCGTCCGAAGCAGTCCGCCTGCACGCTTTGTTCAAGGAAGAATCAAGATCTTCACTACTTGGTAAACTTGTCGGCAATCGTGGAAGCACAGAAAGAATTTGGCTTGATTTCCGCCCGGAAGTGATTGGTTTCAGCCAAACTCAGCAACGCCTGGATAAACTTGCGGGTAGGCCCGTTGGCACCGATGTCAAAGTGCAGACGTATCGGAGTATCGAGTTGATGATCGCGCAAATATTGGCGGACTTCAGTTGCCAAGCCTACCGCGTACATGGCTTCCTGGAAAATGCGCTGCTGCAAGGATGAATAACGGCGTTCCTGAAACTTGTGATAAAAGAAGGTCCCACCGTGTCCGGGTCGAATAACCGTGATGACCAGGGCGAAAAAGGTTCCGCGACTTTTTAGCTGGGAATCGGCACCCACAATAATCTCGAATGGACCTGCCATCGACGAGATGGTTTGTTCAATGTGGGAAAATACGTCTTCTTTTGCCAGCTGTCCTCTCGTCGGACTGTGAAAACGATCAAACAACGTGCTTGCAGAGGTTAAGCCCACTCGCATCCCTCCAGATAGAGGCTATCTGTGAATTACAAACATCTTCCGTACATCATTAATGTATGTAATCTGGCAGAGAGTATGTGAACAGGTATGGACAAAAACTTCGCGAATCAACATTTTGATCGGCACGCGTCTGTTTTTATGCGGCGAATGTCCGGCGAATGGAATCGCGCTTGTGGCGCCTTGCCTGCGAGCAAGCTGAGAATTGACCGGGAAAAAGAAAGCGGCTATTATGTGTGGCTGCAATCGGAAAACATCTATAAAGGAGTTTTTACAATCGTGATGGAATCAGGTAAACAAGAAGAATATATGAGAGCGGCGATGGAAGAAGCACAAAAAGCAGCCGCGATCGGAGAAGTGCCAATCGGGGCAGTCATCGTCCGCAACGGGGAAATCGTCGGCCGCGGCTTCAATTTGCGGGAAACGCAAAAAGACCCGACTTTGCACGCGGAAATGATCGCGATCCGCGAGGCGAGCGAGCGACTGGGCGGCTGGCGGCTGATCGGCTGCACACTGTACGTCACGCTGGAGCCTTGCCCCATGTGTGCGGGTGCCATCGTGCAGAGCCGCATCGAGCAGGTCGTGTACGGCGCAGGCGATCCCAAGGCAGGATGTGCCGGGACATTGATGAACTTGCTTGCTGAGCCGCGCTTCAATCATCAGGTTCCGGTGGTGGAAGGAGTCCTGGCAGACGAGTGCGCCCAGATGCTCAAAGATTTTTTCCGCGGCTTGCGCAAAAAAAGACAGTCAGATCAAAAGTGATCCAACTGTCTTTCGGGCATCGCCCGGTACGGTTTCTTACGTAACATGCCGGGCAGACGTATTATTTGTTTACATTTTGCAGCAGGTTCAGTTCTTCTTCGGTCAGCTCGCGGTATTCGCCGGGAGCGAGTGCCGGGTCGAGATGGAGCGGGCCCATGCGAATGCGTTGCAGATAGGCGACATGCAGACCGAAGGCGGCAAACATCCGTTTGACCTGATGAAATTTTCCTTCCATAATGGTGACGCGAATCTCGGAGACTTCCCCGGACGAGAGAATTTCCAGCTTGGCAGGCAAGGTAGTGAAATCCTCCAACTCAACGCCTTTGGCAAATTCCCGGACGTGTTGCTCGGTAACGATGCCATCAATGCGGGCAAAATACTCCTTGTCCACTTTTTTCTTCGGGGAGAGCAGGCTGTGGGAGAGCTGTCCGTCATTGGTCAAAAGCAAAAGGCCCTCTGTGTCGATGTCCAGTCTGCCTACCGGGTGAACCTTGACCGCCCACTCGTAGGGAAGCAGGTCGACTACAGTTTGATGCACGTTATCTTCAGTAGCGGAAACTACCCCAGGGGGTTTGTTCAGCAGGACGTACACCCAGCGCTTGAAATTGATCGGCTCTCCGTCCACGGTAATTTCCTGCTCTTCGGCTACGACGTGCATGCCAGGATCGGTTGCGACTACGCCGTCCACAACAACCAGCCCTTGCTTCACCAGCGCTTTCACTTCCTTGCGCGTGCCAAACGCCATATTCGCCAGCACCTTGTCCAAACGTTCTCGTTTCATGTATGTTCCTCACTTTTCCTCTGGTCAAAAAAACCTGACTCGTGTTGTTAATAGTTTGGCCTAATGCGGCGAGCAAATCAAGGGGAAGCGTACAAGTTGAGTCTTGCACTTTTCGCGCAGATTTGCTATAGTTAATAATGTTTCTGACAAACCATTCATGGAGAGATACCCAAGTGGTCATAAGGGGACGCACTCGAAATGCGTTAGGCGTCGTGAGGCGTGCGTGGGTTCGAATCCCACTCTCTCCGCTTACAAGTGGCTCAACGGATAATTCCGTTGGAAAAATTAAACCATGAGTTTGCCTGATTGGCAGATTTGTGGTTTATTTTTTATAAAATCTGATTCTTGAAGAATATCTTTTCTTGTTATAATGCCTCATTTACGTAGAGAAGTAGACTTTCTCAAAGGTTTAATAGCATGAATATTTATCGAAAAAATCTGAATTTTATGTAATTAAACCGGTGCATTTTTTCAAAGGTGAACTGTTTGACCGTAAGCAAGAGATGATTGAATTGGAAAAAATATACATGAAGGGATCTCAGCTAGTGAGACAAGGCTAATATGATCTCTACTCTACAAATCTAACCTGTTATGTATGCAATGAAGTATAGAAAGAAACAAAAATCGTTATTTATATACAAATTCCAGATGCCCATAATTTTTACTGAATTGAATTACCATATATTGATATATAATAAAAATTATGGTATTGTTTATATGTAAAATAATTCAAAGGAAGTGTATTTAATGAAAAAAGCAATGTTTTTAGCAAGTAGTAGTTTATTATTATCCTTTTTGGTAATTTCTCCTGCATTTGCTATTAATAAGTCAGAAACAACTGATAAAGCAACTGATACGACAATTACAACCACACATAAGAATGGCTATACTACTAAGTCTTATAGTGGTGGGAAGGAAAAGATTACTCCAAATGTTGAAAAGAAAGTTTCGGCGTTATCTACTAGTAGTTTTTCAATGAAAAGAGGGAAATATGCAGATTTTTATGATGAGTCTTTGAAATCTTATAGTGATGGAAAATTAAAAACTTTTTCTAGTATAGATGTCGACTATACCGATACGAGCATTTCGACAGATTATATTTCTATCAAGGGATACACAAAGGCACATTGGAGTGGAGGTAATCCATATAATGCCGATAGAATTACTGTTCTTCCTGCTCAAACCATAAGCGCTTCTGGTGCTGCTACAGCATATAGTTATCCAGCTGCAGTATCAGTTAATTCTACATCTGGAGCACTGCAATTTTCGTGGCCATCCGAATATGATGATAATAGCTACGGTTTTGAATATGATTGGGATAAAATTACATCAAGAGTTAAAGGTAGCGGGAAGTTTACAGGAGTAATCGTAAATGACGTTTCAAATTTTAAATTCGGTTCAAAAACAACTTCTGTTTTAAATACGTTAGATATTTCTATTAACTAGATTATTAAAGGTAAGTGGAAGGTGATTTCTTTCACTTACCTTATTCATTCAGGAGTAGAACATGAATAAACAAATTTTTAAGCTATTACTATGCTCATTAGTGTTTATTTTGATGGCTTGTAGTATAAAAAATGAACAGGAACAGATAGCGTCAGAATGGGATAAGAATACGATAAATATGATTATGGAAGCAAAAAATGATGACGGTGGCTATACTATTTTGAATAGTGAAAGACCCTATTCCATATATGAAACGCGATATGCAGTAGAAATATTTAAGAAAGCTAACCAACCAATTCCCAGAAATAAAGAACTTGCAGGCTATGTGCATTCTTTTTTAAAATCGGAGAAAATCCAACTTAGGGATGAAAACGATTTAATAACTTTAAAATATGTTACGGATATTTCAAAAATGTTAAGTCTATCCTTAGATCAACAAGTGAAAAACCGTATAGTTAACAAGATTTCTGAATTAAAAGGAGAAAATGGATATTACTATTTTCCTTCCATGAATAAATTACTCGATAAAATAACGACATCAGAATTAGTCACAGATATATATGACAACTTGAATGTAAAATTTGAAAATCAAGATCTAGAGAAAAGTATACTTAACTGCCTTGAAAACAATGAAATAGAAGGAATAAACAGTAATTACAAGTACTCAATTTATAATAGTGCTATAAATATTTTACAAAAAGCAGGTTTCAATAAGCTTGAAAGTCTGGGTAGTATTAAAAAACTTGCAAGTGAAATTGAATCAGCTGGTTTTCCTACACCCAATGATCCCCTTGATCTTTATAATGTTGTCGCTAAAGTGAACATACTACAATCGCTTGGAAAACAACCAGTAATTTCTGCAGATTTTATTCATTACTTGGATTCTATAAAACTCAAGGATGATGGATTTAATTTTATTGATAATCAAGTGTCTGATCTTCAAGCAACTGTAGATATATTAAATTTTTATCACGATGCAGTGAATTTGCATCAACTAACCATAAATTTGAAGAAATATCAGAAAAGTACAGGTGTATTTGTCGTAAGGACTCCAATAAAAAAATCTAATATAACTACAACCATAATGGCTAACGCCGTATTAATGCATTTTGGGTATAATTCACTTAATGAGACAAGTACCTTTTTACAAAGGTTTAAAACTGATATGTCTGATCAGGATATGTTTTATTTGTCCGAGACTAACGAAGAGTTATTTAACACTATCAAAACGAATAATGACAAAATAATTATGAACGATGAGTATTACAAATTAGCTTTTTCAAGAACGAATATTGAGGAAAAAAGAAGAATAATAAATCAACTAAATGATAGGTTTTGGTTGGATATGAGTCTAAGAAATGTATATCTAGTTACTAAATCAATCAATTGTAAAGATTTATCTATTAAATTTGATTTCGATGTGTTTAAGTTATGGCTAAAATCCAATCAAAAACCGGATGGAGGGTATGCAATAAAAGGTGATGAATCAGATTTGATTGACACTTATGATACATTGTTACTGATGAAGGAATTAGATATGTCGCCTATAGATATACAAGGTATTACTAATTATGTTGATAATTTGAAAATTCCTGGCGGTGGATATGCATTTTTTGAGGGTGGAGAGCCGACGATGCTAGCAACTTTCTATGCTTTAGAATGTAAGAAATTAGTTACTCTTTTAGATAATCACTGAATAGTTTAATAAAGAAGGGAAGTTATTGTATGTTGGACTTTGGATCAGATTACCTGAGTTTTATTTATCCGTTTTTTCCGTTATTTTATTTCCTTTTTGTAGTATACGTTGCCCTAAAGATCCTGACTTATATGAAGAAGAAGGAGCAAGTTAGTCGAGAAATAAATGAACAATTAAAGGAAATTCTACTTTTGTTAAAATCTCGTAATAATAGTTAGATTCTCTTAATAATTAATAAAAAAATTGGTATTATTACTTAAATAAGAAGAGCGCCCCTCACTTAAATTAATAGTGGGGGATTTTTTTGGGCTTTATGTAAATATGGAAATTAAAAATATAACTTTTTATTTCCGGTGATAAGTTATCAAATGAAAAGATGTGTCTGAATCCCTCCAGCAAACGTTCTCGGTTCTGAGACTGAAAAGCCCGGAAGTAAAACATATGCTATGAGCGATTAGGGAACGAGATATGGTAAGATAATAGTTCTCCCTAGATATTTAAGCGGTGCTTCATGGCTGATCTAGGTTTGGTCTCCAAGGGCTTTACCGCAACATCATATGTTTCTAATAACTGATGTTTTCGTTGAGGAAATAAACTATTTTAAAAGTTTTATTATCCTGTAAACAATCGCATTGTAGGGTTCTTTGTGATCTGGAAATAAGGTGGGCCCCAGCTTATCAGAAAAATGAAAACGATATACGAAGAGATGCAGCTGTGGTACGCAGGCAAAATAGTGCTACGTATGGTCTTAAACTTTGAAGTAGCCTACCGTTACAAAAACAAATTCGTTCAAATAACGCCTGTTTATCATGGAGATAGACCTGTAATGTTTTTAGAGAAGGGATGTTTGCAACAAGATTAATTGCTGCTATCAAGAAGTTGAAAATCTTGTTGACAAGGAAACTTTCGATGCATAACATAATACATATAGGGGTATGCGTATAAAACAAAACTGGCAATTATACCACTTTTAATCATCCCAAATCTTTAGGAGGGAACACAACATGTCTGCGACACAACCGAGCTTTTCCGTTGATAAAATGTTGGACTGCAAAGGCTTGGCTTGCCCGATGCCTGTCGTTCGCACCAAAAAGGCGATGGAGCAACTCGCTCCCGGCCAGGTTCTGGAGGTGCAAGCGACTGACAAAGGCTCGCTGGCTGACATGAAAGGCTGGGCAAACAGCACAGGGCATCAGTATTTGGGCACCGTTCAGGAGGGAGAAGTCTTGAAGCATTTCCTTAGAAAAGCAAGCCAGCAGGAGACGAAGGCCGAGACGAAATATCCGCATACGATCACGAACGAAGAACTTCAAGCGAAGCTACAATCCGGCGAGCCGTTTACGCTTATCGATGTGCGGGAGCCTGCCGAATATGCCTTCGAGCGTATTTCTGTGGCCAAATCGATACCTATGGGGGTATTGGAGCAGCGATTGGCTGAGTTGCCGACCGATCGGGACATTTTTGTCATCTGCCGTTCCGGCAATCGCAGCGATCTCGCTTGCCGGCTGCTTGCCGACAAAGGCTTTTCACGAGTAAAAAACGTCGTGCCGGGTATGGCCCGCTGGGTTGGCTCGGTAGAAAAACAGTGAGGAGGAGATAAGCAATGAGCAACCAACAAGGAAAGGTACAAAAAATGTCGGCGCATGATTTGACTGAATTGCTGTTTGCCCAGGAGGAGCTGTTTATTCTTGATGTGCGCAACCAGGAGGATTACCAAGACTGGCGCATCGAAGGCCATCGGGTAGACTCCATCAATGTGCCGTACTTCGAGCTGATCGATGGAGTCGAGGCTGTCGTCGGGAAGCTTCCTGCCAGCCAAAAAATACTGGTCGTTTGCGCCAAGGAAGGCTCCTCGATTTTTGTAGCGGAGCAACTGGCGGATGCCGGACTTCATGACGTGTACTACCTCGAAGGCGGGATGAAGCAGTGGAGCGAGCATCTCGCGCCTGTCAAAGTGGGGGATTTGCGCGACGGCGGGGAAATTTATCAATTCGTCCGGATAGGCAAAGGCTGCTTGTCCTACATGATCGTCTCCGGTCAGGAAGCTGCTGTCGTTGACTCGGTACGCATGACAGACGTGTACGAAGCTTTTGCCAAAGAGCGTGGCTTGTCCATCAAACATACGATCGACACTCATTTGCATGCCGACCATATTTCCGGTGGCAGAAAGCTCGCCGAAAGCACAGGAGCTACTTACTGGCTGCCGGAAAAGGACGCGGAAGAAGTCGTTTTTGCCTACAAAAAGCTGGAGGAAGGAAAAAGCATTCAAGTCGGCAGCACGAGCATCTCCATTTTGCCGATCTATTCCCCGGGACATACGATTGGGAGTACGTCGTTGATTGTAGATGACACCTACTTTTTGACAGGCGACATTTTGTTTGTGGCATCGATCGGGCGGCCGGATTTGGCTGGCAAAGCGCAAGATTGGGTGGGAGACCTGCGTGACACCCTGTATAATCGTTATCAGGAGCTGTCAAAAGATCTCCTGGTACTGCCCGCGCATTTTGGCAGCTATGTGGAGCTGGGAACAAACGGCGTTGTCTCAGCACGTTTGGGCGATCTGTACCGCAACAATCCGGGGTTGAACATCGCCGATGAAGGCGACTTCAGACGCACGGTTACCGAGGAGCTGCCGCCGCAGCCAAACGCCTATCAGGAAATTCGTCAAGTAAACATGGGCAGATTGAAGCCTGATGAAGAAGAACAGCGCGAGATGGAAACGGGACCGAACCGTTGCGCGGTTCACGATAAATAAAATCAACAAGGGGGAAAACGACATGGCAGATGTTGTTGTGGATACAAAAGGTCTTGCTTGCCCGATGCCGATTGTCAAAGCGAAGAAAGCGCTGGATACGTTGCAGCCAGGACAGACCATGGAAGTGCTCTCTACCGATAAAGGGTCGCTCCATGATTTTACGGCATGGGTGAAGCAGTCGAAAAACGAACTGGTGTCTCATGAGTTGGAGAACGGCGTATACAAGTTCCTGGTGAAAAAGCTGTAAGAAAAAGACTAAGCGGGCACGATGCAGAAGTGTTCGCTTAGTCCTTATTTTCATATACAATGCGAACGCCGAGGTCGGGGTAGGTTTCTTCGCGAAAATGGCCGTTCGGGCAAATCTTTTCACAAAGCAAGTGGCTTCGCACAGAACGCAGAGGTTCTTTGCAGACAGGGCAGCGATGTTGAAAAATGGCTTTTAAATAACGAACCATTTAAATCACCTTAATCATAGTTATTTACTTGGTTTTTATTGTACCTGAAAAATGCGCATTTGAAAAGTGGCTACGGCATTCTTGTGCGATTTGGGCGGAGAATGCGGGGAGGGCATATGGACGTCTTGCTGTATTTACTCATGATTTCTCTAGGATTTGTCGGTTCCTTTTTCTCCGGGATGCTGGGGATTGGCGGAGCGATTATCAATTATCCATTGCTGCTGTTTGTTCCGGCGGGCCTTGGATTGGCTCATTTCTCCGCTCAGGAGGTGTCGTCGATCTCGATGTTCCAGGTCTTTTTTGCCTCGCTGTCAGGGGTAATCGCTTTTCGCAAGCGAAATGGCAAAGGGTCGCCCCTGGTGCATAAAGGACTGGTCAGAGATATGGGAATCGGCATCCTGGCAGGAAGTTTGTTGGGTGGCCTGGCTTCCAAATACATGTCTGGTGACAGCATCAACCTCGTTTACGGTATATTGGCTGTCGTAGCGGTCATTTTGATGCTGAAAAAGAACAAAGGGACTCAGGAACAGGCAGCAGAGATCGTCTACAATCGGTTCGTCGCCATCCCGATCGCTTTTGTGGTAGGCGTTGTCTCCGGAATTGTCGGAGCGGGAGGCGCCTTCATCCTGATTCCGATCATGCTGACGATCCTCAAAATTCCTACGCGCGTCACGATTGCCTCGTCACTCGCTATCGTATTCATTTCCGCCATCGGTGGTGTCGCAGGCAAATTGTACGCGGGACATATTCCGTTGGTTCCGGTCCTGTTTACGGTCATTGGCAGTGTCCTGGGTGCGCCTTTGGGCAGTGTGGTCAGCGCCAAGATCGATGTCAAATATTTGCGGTACGGTCTGATCGTGCTGATCTGCGCTACGGCGATCAAAGTGTGGAGCGATATTTTGTAAGTGAGAAAAGAAGCATGGAGAGTCGAGAGCGGCTTCTTTTCGCTCATTTTTATACCTATAGGAGTAACAGTATTTAACGGGAGGGCTTAACGATGGAAAACCAGAAAGAGAAAACGACGATTGTTCTTTTCAGCGGCGATTTGGATAAAGCGATCGCGGCTTTTATCATAGCGAACGGGGCTGCTGCCTACGATCACGACGTCACGATCTTTTTTACCTTTTGGGGCTTGAACACGATGCGCAAGGACGAGATCGTCAAAGTCAAAAAAGGCTGGCTGGAGAAAATGTTTGGCTGGATGATGCCGAGAGGGGCGCAGAAGCTGGGGCTGTCCAAAATGAATATGCTGGGGATGGGCCCGGAAATGATCAAGCATGTCATGAAAAAGCACAATGCCCTGACGCTGCCCCAACTGATCGAGCTGGCGCAGGAGCAAGGAGTCAAGCTGGTTGCTTGCACGATGACGATGGATTTGCTGGGCTTGCAGCAGGAAGAATTGCTGGACGGAATGGAGTACGCGGGCGTGGCAGCCTACTTGGGCGATGCGACACAGGCGAAGGTGAACCTCTTTATTTAAGAGGTGAAAAGCAGACAGGCTTGCTTGACAAAGCCTGTCTTTTGCATAATATACCTGTATACGTATCCGCGATCCTAAAAACGGGAGGACTTCACATGGATTACAACTACGGTGACGATATTAAAAGACGTTTGCGAAAAATTGAAGGACAAATCCGTGGCGTGTTGAGAATGATGGACGAGCAAAAAAGCTGCAAAGAAGTAGTCGCCCAGCTGTCTGCTGTCCGCAACGCGTCTGACAAGGCAATCGCGCAGATCGTAGCGGAGAATTTGCAGCGCTGTCTGTTGGAGGAGCAGGCACTCGGAGGCGACACAAGCAAGATGGTAAAAGAAGCGGTAGAGCTGTTGGTGAAAAGTCGCTAATTCACTAGGAAGGATGTTCAAATGGACTTCACGACGATTTTGCTTATTATTGTGTATGCATTGACAACTTGGTATTTGATTTCCCGCTTCATGCCTGTAAAAGGGCTGGAAAACCTGCGAGCCGAGCAATTCAAGGAGCGGGTGAATCAAAAAAGCAGGGTGATGCTGATTGACGTGCGCGAGCCACACGAGTTCAAGAAGGGTCACATTCCTACAGCCGTCAACATCCCTCTGTCCCAGTTGAACAGCCGGGTGAAGGAAGTTTCCCCGAAAAACGATATTTTGTTGTACTGCCGCAGCGGGATGCGCAGCAAGCAAGCGGCGAAAATCCTGAAAAAACACGGCTTTACGCAAATGGCGCACCTTCAGGGTGGACTGGTCACCTGGCAAGGACCGACCAAACAAAAGTAACGAAAAAAGAAACGAGCATCTGCGAAAGCGGGTGCTTTTTCATTTGCACAAAAAATACATGCTTGACAGATGATTTGGTTGTAACTAAAATGATTACAACAAGATAAGCAAGCCCAGGCCATTATTTTTTGCAACTGATGTAACTTGTTTAGTTACAACTAAAATGGCGGCCTATCATTCATAACCCGAGTTTTGGTGACTCAATCTAAATACATGGAGGGAATAGAACAATGAAAATCGCAATCGTAGGCGCAAGCGGCAAAGCAGGAAAATGGATCATGAAGGAAGCGTTGGATCGCGGCCATCAGGTGACAGCGGTTGTTCGTGACGCATCCAAAATCGACGAACCGAAAGCAGCTGTTCTGGAAAAAGACGTGTTCGCTCTGACAGCAGCCGATTTGAAAGACTTTGATGCAGTAGTCAATGCATTTGGCGCTCCTGCCGGAAAAGAACACCTGCACGTCGAGGCTGGCAACGTATTGATCGAAGCGATGAAGGGAGCACCTTCGACTCGTCTGCTTGTGGTAGGGGGAGCAGGGAGCTTGTTCGTAGACGAAGCGAAGACGACTCGTGTCATGGAAACTCCTGATTTTCCGGGAATCTACCTGGCAACAGCGCAAAACCAGGGAGAAAACTTGCGCATTTTGCAAGAAACGACGGGGATTCAATGGACCTTTATCAGTCCATCCGCTTTCTTTGATCCAGAAGGAGCCAGAACAGGCACTTATCAGCTTGGCAAAGATCATTTGCTCGTCAATGCAAGCGGACAAAGCTATGTCAGCTACGCGGACTACGCCATTGCCGTTCTTGATGAAATCGAAAATCCGCAACACCTCAACCAACGATTCACCGTTGGGTCCAACTAACAAAATAGAGTCAGGCATGCAGAAAAGACCAGCCATCCCGGATCGGGCGCGCTGGTCTTTTTTTGTGTGCGAAACGGCTGTCTCGCTGTCCTTATCTGACAATAGAGCCGATAATTGGGTAATGGAACGGTCGTCCTTGCAAGGAGTAGATGATCCCTTTGATCGGGTAGTAAAGCGCCATCAGGCCAAATACGATCAGGAACGGGATTCCGATCAGCACGAAAACGAAAAACCAGGAGATGCTGATGAGAATACTCATAAACAGATGGAACAGCAAGGCTTGGAGAGCCATATTTTTCGCCTCACGATCTTGCATCAGCAGCCAGACTACGATTGGCACTAAAAACGGTGCGAAGAATGCACTGGCGTGGGTAATTGCTTTTACACCTCTATAATCCATAGAATAGTCCTCCTCGTCGTGTATGACGAATGATGTTGTTGAAGCTATTGTAACGCACAAGCAGAGCTGTTCGTAACCATCAAAAGCGTGATCTCTTGCTCCGACTATAGACGGAGGTGTTTTGATTTCCAATCGTTTACTGTTATAGTATTAAGAAAATCTTTCGTTTTTGGAAAGATAATTCTAAATGTTTTTTGGATATGATGAATGATAAGCATACAACGAAGGGAGCGTTTGAAACATGATGATCGATTGTCATCATCCGGTTAGCATCAAGGATCGGTTGATGTTCTTCTACAACTTTTTACAGTCACCTGGGCAAGTAGGCAGCATCACACCTAGCTCCCGAGCGTTGGCAAAGCAAATGATGAATCCGATTGATTGGAGTCAGGCCAATACGATTGTGGAGCTGGGCGCGGGCACAGGTATTTTTACGACCTGGATTGAGCAGATGAAGCGACCGGAGGCCACACTGGTTTCCTTTGAAAAAGAGAGCAAGATGCGCCAAAGGCTGGAGACGCTTTTCCCTAACGCCCTTTTCCATGAGGATGCCGTCGATTTGACGCGTGTACTCGCCGATGCCGGCTTGGGCAAAGCGGACTGTATCGTGTCGGGGTTGCCTTTTGCCAACTTCCCGCAGGAGCTGCGCGATCAAATCATGGCAGAGGTTTACGCTGCGCTGAAGCCGGGCGGGGTATTTGTCGCCTTTCAATACTCTCTCCAAATGAAGAAGCAGCTGTCCACCGTCTTTGAAAACGTGACAGTAAAGCTGGTGCCTCTCAACCTTCCGCCGGCATTTGTGTATGTATGCCGCAAAGAGCGCGGGTAGCCTGCCCGTATAGGAGGATAACGTGATGATCGTGGATATGCTGACTGAATCAGTTGGTCAGTTTGGGTATTTTGCTCTTTTTTTCATGCTCTGGCTAGGAATTGTCGGTATGCCGATTCCTGACGAAGTGATTGTCCTGTCTGCGGGAGTATTGACCTCGCTCGGGATTTTGCATGTTTTTCCGGCTTTTGTCGCGACTTATCTGGGGGTTGTTTCCGGGCTGTCGCTAGGATATGTGCTGGGGAGATGGCTCGGTGCTCCGGCATTGAACTGGATTGGCAAGAAAAAAGGAATGAACAAGTACGTGGACCGGGCGCAGGCGCTGCTCGACCGTTATGGCAGCTACGCCTTGTGCATCAGCTACTTTTTGCCGGTCGTCCGACATGTGGTTCCGTATTTGGTCGGCATTGGCAAGATGACGTTTCGCCGCTACGCGCTGTTTTCCTACACGACCGGGCTTGTCTGGACACTGGTTCTGTTTTTTGCCGGGAATTTGATGGGCAACAATGTGGAGAATCTCAATGCATTTGTCGGGATGTTCAACCAGACGATGGTCGTCACCGCAGTGGGACTGGTCATACTGGCTGCCATCAGCTATTACGGATATACGCTTTGGAAAAGGCAAAAGAGCGAGGCTTCAAGCGCGCGCTCGCTGACGGTCGAACGCGAAGGGAACGAATGAGAAAACCCATCCACTTGCAGAAAAAGGCTGCAAAGGATGGGTTTTTTGGCATGCTTAGCTGAGCGAAGACTTCAGGCGCTTGTGACGTTGGCGCAACCATTCCGGGAGGATCATGCCCAGCAGGATGACGACCACACCTGTCACTTGCAGCGCCGACACGGTTTCACCGAGAATGATGAACGACGAGAATACAGCCATCGGCAACTCGGCAGCTCCCAAAATCGCGGCCATTCCCGGCCCTGTATGCGGAACGCCGAAGTTGAAGAAAACAGTCGGAATGAAGATCCCGAAGAAAGCGAGCAGGAAGACGTAAGGGAACAATCCGTCCAAGAGTGCGCCGTTCCAGAGGAACACGGGCGTGTAAACCAGTCCAGCCAGCAAAAAGGAGCCGGTAGACATGCTCGCGCTGCGCACCCAAGGATTGACGCCGATCGCCGCCTTGCCGCTAAACAGCAAAAACATGGTGTAAGAGACGGCAGACAGCAGGCCAAGCACGACACCCGCGATATGAAACTGGGCGATTCCGTCTGTTTCAAAAATTCCGCCGGCAAGCAATGTGCCGAACAGGAGCAGCACGAGCGAGAGCAGCGTAGGTTTGTCGGGCATCTGTTTCGTCATGATCGCCTCGGCCAAGACCCCCATCCAGGTGAACTGGAACAACAAGACGATGGCGATGGACGCCGGAATGAACCGGAGGGCATTGTAGTACAAAATCCCCGTCGAACCGATAGCCAGACCGACGCTGACTAAAAGCAGCAGTTGTTTTTTCCCCGGTTTTGTCCGCAAGAAAAAGAGAGCAGGTATCCAGGTGAGCACAAGCCCGAAGAACATTTGTCCGCCGATGACCTCTGCTGGCGAGTACCCCTGCCCGTAGGCAAGCTTGACAATCGTCGACAAAATCCCGTAGCTGCACGCTCCTAAAAATACGAGAAGGATATATTTCATTCATGTATCTCCTTACATATAAGTAAATGACCCTTAGCTAGGATAATATGTGCAGGACGACTTTGTCCATTTGTCCAGTGTAAAGAAAAGCGGCAAAAACCCCAAAATAAGGTTTACCATTGGTCCTAGCGCGGTAATAGGGAAAAGGACACGAAATAAGCATACCCAACAGCAGAAGGTATAGCTTTGACGAGCGCGATCAACCAGAGGAAAAGGGGGGAGGCTTGTGTTGTTGAAGTTGAAAGACCGATTGTTTGCGACCTTTTTATTGCTGAGTCTGTTCCCCATCCTGCTCATCTGCTTCCTGTTTTATCAGGAGGCGCAAAAGGCCGTTCTAGAGCAGTATGAGACGAGCATTGGGGGGCATCTTGATTCCGTTGACAGGCGGCTGAATACTTTGTTTCAAACGATCCAACACGATACGAATCAGTTGGCAAACGACCCGGTCTTGCGAATGACAATGCCCAAGTCTCTGGAGAATCGGTTGGACCCTCTCGCCAAAAGCGAGTGGACAGCTCATCAAAGCAAGATACGCGATGCTTTTGATCATTTTACTTACTTCCGCGACCTGATCGGCAACGTTCATTTTTTGCGCGATGATTCGCAAGTGATATCGTTGCGGAAAGAAGCAGGTTGGGACGAAAAGGAACGGCCGATATCGCTGCAAAAAGAGCCGTGGGGAAAAGGCGAGGGCCAAATCTGGCTGCTTAACCGTTCCGATGAAAAAGGCAATCCGAAAGCGTTATATTTTTCGCAGCGAGTTGAGGATGAAACCAAGCAATCGTCAGGACTTTTGCTGGTGGAGCTAAAGCTGGACGCACTGGCTAACTGGTTGAACAAAAGCTCGCTCCCCAAGTACAACAATCTGATGGTGGTCATGCCTTCCGGAAAAATCCTGATTCACCCGGATGCGGATCGGATCGGGATGAACGTATCCGCTACTCCTGACCAGGAGATTCTGAACAAGCACTTACTCGGTTTCGAGGAGGAAACGGTGTTTGCCGCCACAATCAACAGCGAGAGTGTCTATGCGTACCATCAGACTTCTGCGGCGAGCGGGATCACCTATCTGGAATGGTTGCCGGGCCAGGATATCGCCAATCGGCTGGACCGGATGAAGTTTATTTTATGGTGCACGATTTGTCTCGTCGTCATCTTCTCCGGCTATGTGGCTCACCGCATTTCCCGGTGGATTGCCAAGCCGATCTACACGTTGGTTGATGCCACTGACGCTTTGGTAAAAGGGGATTTTTCCATACGCGTACCGATTGAGGGCATGCAGGAAATCACGTTCCTGGAGAAAAAGTTCAACATGATGGCAGCACAGATGCAGTCTTTGATCGAAAGGGAGCGGGAATATTCCCAAAAGGGACTGGATCAGATTGTGCGCAGCTTTTATTTGGCGGTCGAAATGAAGGACCCGTACACAGCCGGCCACACGGAGCGAGTGACCCATTACGCCCTAATCATGTATGATCACATGACGGAAAAAGAACAACTGGAATTTACCCGCGATGACTTGCGCTATGCGGGCCTGATGCACGACATTGGCAAAGTGGCGATTCCTGATCATGTGTTGCTGAAAAATGGAAAGCTGACTTTCGACGAATACGAGTTTATGAAAAGGCACCCTTCGATCGGGGCAGACATCGTGGAGCAGATTGAAAGTCTGTCCCATGTCAGTCCGGGCGTACGGCATCATCATGAGCGGTGGGACGGGAAGGGCTATCCGCACCAGCTCCAGGGTGAAGAGATCCCGTTGATCGGACGGATACTGGCCGTTGCAGATACGTTTGATGCCATGACCTCTACGCGCTCTTACCGAAATGCCATGTCTGGCAAAGAGGCGTACGAGGAAATCATACGCTGCAAAGGTACGCAGTTTGACCCGGCAATCGTTGCTATTTTTCAAGAAGCGTATTTGAGTGGAGCGATTCAAGTGACACAATCAAAGGACAGTTGTGTCATTCTTGTCAAAGAAAAGACAGCTACCAGTATTGGATAGGTTTGCAGCTTGCTATCAGCCATTATCTTTGGTATTCTTATCGTACCGTGCTAGACGGGGAGGTTGCGGTGCCCTGTAACCTGCAATCCGCAATAGCAGGGTTGAATTCCTATCCTAGGTTTTCTTATGTGAGGCTGCCTTATGGCGGCGGTGTTGAGGAGCGGGTCCTGTGCAACGCGAACCCATGAACCTGGTCAGGTCCGGAAGGAAGCAGCCATAAGTGGATCATCGCGTGTGCCGCAGGGTAGCCTGCTCTGAGCTGCTACCATGAGTAACGCTTGGATGAGAATTATCGAAGATAGGTGCACGGTATCTATTTGAACGATCAATAGCATGTTTCCTTCGGGAAGCATGCTATTTTTAGTTTGTCCGCGATTTCTAATTTGCCGATCGATATATTTTTTGTTGTAATTTGACGATAACTAGCGAAACATTTCTCTGCTCATAAGTGCCTAAAAGGGCAGGTTTTGAGCACTTTTTCACGAAGTTTCATAATAGTTGAGAAATGCCATGGGTTTCTTTGCTCATGAAGTACGTCATAGGCCAGGAGGGACAAGCTGTGAGTGCACCTTTTTCGTTACATCTCGTTGGCTCGTCCGGACGATTGCAGCGGTTCATGCATCAACTGCCTACTGCCGTTTTATTGGTGAATCAATCGGGTAGTATCGTGGAAGTAAACGAACAACTGCTTCGTGTAACCGGATATTCACGCGATCAACTGATCAAGCAACCCATCTCCACTATTCTCCCTTATCAAGGCTCGATGGAACAACTGTACGAAGAGCTTTTGCAAAGAGAAGAAGAGTCGGGAGCAAATGTCGAAGTAGAGTGGCGTGATCAACAGGGGAAAAGCAGGAAGACGCCTGTGATGATACTGGTACAGCAAGCAGAGAATCCCTTGTATTTGGTTCATTTTTACCAATTGGCTAAAGAAACCGACCAGGTCTTGTCTCAGCGCCTTTTGACCAAGCTGACCTACGATACCAGTTTGGGTCTGTTTATTCTGGATGAACATTCGCGCATTATCGAGGCCAGCCAGACTGCCTGCAAGCTTTTGGGAATGGAGCGGCTCAATGTCATCAACAAACACGTCGATCACGTATTCAGCGGGATTCCCGAGCCGCATCGGCTGATCAAAAAAGAGCTGTTGGAAGGCGTGAAGCTGCAAAATGTCGCGACTTCCTGGACGAATGACAATCAGCGCTTCGAGTTGATCGTCGATGCCAATACGCTGCAGGACGAGTCGGGAAAAACAGTCGGCGCGTTCATTTTGTTCAAGGATATTACCAATCTGCGCTCGTTTGAGCAAAAAATCGAACGGAATGAGCGATTGGCGATGATCGGTCAAATTGCGGCGGGCACTGCTCACGAAATCCGCAATCCGTTGACCTCGATCAAAGGATTTTTGCAGATGTTCCTCAAATCATTCACCGACAGCGGGATGGATCGGGAAAAGACGTATACCGAAATCATGCTGACGGAAATCAATCGTATCAATTCCTTGGTCAGCGAGTTTTTGCTCCTGAGCAAGCCGCGCGATATACAGTACGCGATGGTTGACCTCAATACGGTTTTTGAAGAAATCATGCCAATCGTGGAGTCACAGGCGATTTTGTACGGGATTGACGTACGCTTCCCTTCGCGCGGAAAGCTGCCGATGGTTGTGGGCGATACGGAGTTGCTCAAGCAAGTGTTTATCAACATTTGCAAAAATGGCATTGAGGCGATGGGAGAGCAGGGAACGCTGCAAATTTCCCATCATCTTGACCAGGATGGAGACAAGATGAGCATCGATATCCACGACACAGGCCCCGGTGTTCCACTCTACATCATCGACAAAATTTTCGATCCGTTTTTTACGACGAAGGAAGAAGGGACAGGGCTTGGCTTGTCCGTCTGTCAAAAGATCATTCACGACATCGGCGGTCAAATTCGCGTATCGTCGAAAGGGTACGGAACGACCTTTCATATCATGCTGCCGTACCTGTAGCTGTCCCGGTTTGGATGAAGCGTCCCGCGCACTTGTGAACGGGGCGTTTTCTTTGTACGAACGGTGTCAATCGTGTATAATGAATAGGATATGGAAGAGGACTGTGCAGATGGGGAGTGTCACACGAACATGGCTTATACCGCGCTATACCGCGTATACCGGCCGCAGACGTTTCAGGATGTAGTCGGACAAGAACATGTGACGATAACCTTGCGTAATGCGTTACGCGAAAATAGGCTTTCTCATGCTTATTTGTTCAACGGTCCCCGAGGTACGGGAAAGACAAGTGCAGCCAAGATTATGGCCAAGGCAGTGAACTGCGAGCAGCCAATCGACGGCGAACCATGCAATCAATGCGATACATGCAAAGCGATATCCAATGGTTCTGTAACTGATGTACTGGAGATCGACGCCGCTTCCAACCGCGGGGTTGAGGAAATCCGGGACATTCGAGATAAGGTGAAGTTTGCTCCGAGCGATGTCAGGTACAAGGTGTACATCATTGACGAGGTGCATATGCTGACGACAGAGGCATTCAATGCCCTGTTGAAAACGCTTGAGGAGCCGCCTTCCCACGTCATCTTTATTTTGGCGACGACAGAGCCGCACAAGCTGCCCGCGACGATTATATCGCGTTGCCAACGCTTCGATTTTCACCGGATTCCGTTAAAAGTGATGGTCGATCTGCTTCAGCGGATTTGCCAGTCGCAGGGAGTCCAGGTCGAGGAGCAGGCGCTTCAACTGGTTGCCAAAATGGCGGAGGGCGGGGCGCGCGATGCGCTGAGCTTGCTGGATCAGGCAATCAGCTACAGCAAGGATGAGGTTCGTGCCAGCGATATTATGCAGATCACGGGTACGGTCGCCCAATCGTATTTTTCCGTCCTGGCAAGACATATCGCCGAAAACGATGTGGCACAAGTGATGGAGCAATTTGATCGGGTAATGGTTCAGGGAAAAGACCCTGAGCAGTTCCTGCACGATTTTCTCTACTACTACCGCGACATGCTGCTGTTGAAGACAGCCCCTCAACTGGAGGAGATCGTGGAACGCACCATGATTGACGACCAGTTCCAGGAGGTCGCCAAGCTTTACTCCTTGCCGGCTTTGTATGCCGCGATCGAGACGTGCAACCAGTCGCTTTCCCAGTTGAAATGGTCGACGTATGCGAGAGTGCTGGTGGAGCTGACACTGGTGAAAATGTGCCAGTCAAGCGCTGCAAGCTCTCCAAACACCCAGACTACAGCAGGCGGTGGTGGAGCAGCGGCAGCAAGCAGTGAGGAATGGACAGCTATGGCTGCCCGTCTGAACGCTCTGGAGGAGAGGCTGAGCCAGGTACTGCAAGGGCAAATCAGTCTGCCAGGCCAGCAAAAGACCGAAGAGCCGCGCAAAAGCGAGCCAAGGCGCGTGGTTGCGGCAGCCGCAGGCGGTGGTTCACGGACGTCGATGAATCGCGTCAGGGAAGTAGCCAAGGCGCTTGATGAAAACTTGACCAGACAGGTTCGGGGACAGTGGAGCCAGATTTTAAATGAATTGAAAAAGGTCAAAATACAGTATCAGGCGTGGCTGGTGAACGGTCAGCCTGTAGCCGCCGGAAACGATGCTGTTATCGTCACTTTTACAAGCGCCATCCATTGTGATAAAACGATGGAGCCGGAGTTGAAAGGTGTAGTGGAGCGGGTCATGTCTACTGTGCTGGGAAGACCTTTGCAACTGTTGTCTGTCATGGAAGAAGAGTGGCAAAGCGTCGATCAGCAGACCGCACAAAAGGACGATCCGGGCGGGGAGCAGGAAGACCCGTTTCTGGCAGAGGCGATCAAGCTTGTAGGTGAAGGACTTATAGAAGTAAAAGACTAGCAGTCAAAACCAAAACAGGGAGGACACCTCAATGAAAAACATGCAGCAAATGCAACAAATGATGAAGCAAGTGAAGAAAATGCAGGAAGAAATGCAAAAAACGCAAGAAGCTTTGAAAGATAGAATCGTGGAAGGCTCTGCTGGCGGCGGCGCGGTTGTCGTCAAAGCTGACGGACACAAGCAAGTACGAGACATCGTAATCAAGCCAGAAGTGGTTGATCCGGAAGACGTGGAAATGCTGCAAGACCTGGTGCTGACAGCGGTAAACGACGCGCTGCGCAAGGCAGACGAAATGATGGGCAAAGAAATGGGCAAATTCACCGGAGGCATGAACATCCCGGGCCTGTTCTAAAATCGGGCAGGAAAAGAGGAATTACGCGATGTTCTATCCAGAACCGGTTTCCAAGCTGATCGAAGGTTTTATGAAACTGCCCGGCATTGGTCCGAAGACCGCTGGGCGGCTTGCCTTTTTTGTACTGAACATGAAAGAGGACGACGTGCTTGATCTGGCAAAAGCGTTGGTCAACGCAAAGCGCCAGCTTCATTACTGCTCCGTCTGCAACAATATTACCGACCTTGATCCGTGCCATATTTGCCGGGACAAGCGTCGGGATGGCTCGATCATTTGCGTGGTTCAAGAACCGCGCGATGTCGTCGCGATGGAAAAGACGAAAGAGTTCGAAGGCTACTATCACGTGTTGCACGGTGCTATCTCGCCAATGGACGGGATCGGGCCGGAAGATATCCGCATTCCTGACCTGCTCAAGCGCCTTGGCGATGAACAGGTGAAGGAAGTCATCCTGGCGACCAACCCGAACATCGAAGGGGAAGCGACCGCCATGTACATATCTCGTTTGATCAAACCGTTTGGCATTCGCGTGACGCGCATTGCTCACGGCTTGCCAGTGGGCGGAGATTTGGAGTATGCGGACGAAGTGACCTTGAGCAAAGCGTTGGAAGGCAGACGCGATCTATAGAGCGAAAAAGAAGACGGGGGAAATGCCTGTCTTTTTTTTCGTTTAAGAGACAAGAGGGGGAGCAAGGATGCCCGTCATTCGCATGGAGTTTACGATTCAGGCACCGCAACAGATTTGTTTTGATGCGGCGAGAAGCATTGATTTACATATGGAGTCCACCGCGCGTACACGCGAAAAGGCGATTGGCGGAGTGACCAGCGGTTTGATCAAGCTGGGAGAGTCGGTTACATGGGAAGCCGTTCATTTTGGCATCAAGCAAAATTTGACCGCCAAGATTACCGAGATGGAAGAACCGCGCTATTTTGTCGATGAGATGGTGAAGGGCGCGTTTAAACGTTTCCGACATACGCATGAGTTTGTCGTGCTCGGGGAACATTCGACAAAAATGCTGGACATTTTCGACTATTCTTCTCCTTTTGGCATCGTGGGAAAGGTGTTTGATTGGTTGGTACTGGAAGCGTACATGACTCGCTTTTTGCGGACACGAAATGAATACATCAAAGAGGTTGCCGAGGCGAAGGCGCAGGAGTTGCAGCACATCGCAAAGAAATCGCAGGAGTGACGGACTTTTTTTCGTGGACGAGACATAGAGTGAAGTAGGAGTGTGAGGAAATGCTGACAGGACCAGGACTGTCGCTTGCGAGTTGGGCTGGGCGACAAAAGTCCACTCCGTGGGCGATCATGCTATTCATCGGGTATTGGCTGATGTTTGCGGCCGAGTTTTCCATGATTCGGTTTCATCTCGGGGAGGACGGAAAGTGGGTTGCTTCTACTACAGACGTGCCCGAGGCGTGGATGGGATTGGTCGTCTTCGCAGTGGCAGCGCTTAGCCTCGTCGGAGCGATCGGTTATATGTACAGTCTCACCCGCGAGAGCAAGCAGACTTTGTGGTTATGGGGAAATCACGAGCTGACAGGCAATGATGTGGTGCACATCGTGGCGTGGATGCACGTATTCCAAACCATTGTGCTGGTTGTGTACGGGTTGGTGCTGGAGGACACGCTGTTTGCAGTAGGGACGGTTGCAGGCACGCTGGAATCGGCTGTCTTTCAATTGTTTCTGCTGATCCTGATCCCGCTCTGGTTTCGCGGCAGGCTAGGGGAAATCGGGGTACGTCGTCCTGTCCGGATCAAGCAGATGCTCGTTTTGCTGCTGTTGCTTTTTTTATTGATTGCACTGCTTTTGGACGTGGTGGTGACCAATCCGATAGCCGATTGGTTTGGGCTTTCCTTGTCATCGGAGCGAGAGCAACAAATCGAAAAAGAGATTGTGACGGCAAAAGATACGGATATGCTCGCGGCGGTGGCATCGCTTGTGGTCATTGGGATCATGGTTCCGATTGCGGAGGAGATTCTGTTTCGGGGCGTGATTCAGACTTATCTGGTTCGGCGCATAGGTGCCGTGGCCGGGATTATTCTCAGCAGTCTCTGGTTCGCCCTTTTGCATATTGATGTGGCATTGTTTGCGCCTCTGTTCGTCATCGGATTGGGTCTGGGGTTTGTGCGACACCGTTACCAATCCATCTGGGGAGCGGTTGTGCTGCATGCGGTCAATAACATGATGGGGGTTTTGTACTACTTTAACTGAGGAGGATTTGCAGGTGAGCAGGTGGGGAAAAAAAGAACGGGTTGTCATCGACTGGGATGCCGAGAGTCTGGATGTAGCGGTAAATCAGGCTCGTGAGGATTGGCAGCACGCCCGCCATCTTGTCGAAATCAGCGAGCCGGATGGCGGTCTGGAGGATGTCATCTATTATCTGCACGTTACCGAAAAGCGGTACATGTACTTGCTGGCGCAGGCAAAACGAGAGCGCCATCGCAAGCACGCGTAGGAGGGGGCGTTCATGGCTACGGGATGGATCATTGCGCTGATTATTGTCGGGATTTTGCTTTTGACAGCGGCAAGCAAGTCAGTGGCTACTCCCATCAGGTGGATTGGTTTTGGCGTCATGCAAGTCGTCATTGGTGCCATTCTTTTGTTTTTTACCAATCTGGTTGGCGAGCTGGCCAGTTTCCATATTCCGATCAACCCGGTCACAGCTTTGGTCGCCGGATTTCTCCGCCTGCCAGGACTCGCTGCGCTGATTGTCATCAAGCTATGGATCATGTGAACGGATTGATCAACCGTCTGTCTTCAAAAAGGCAACTCCGCGATTCTCGTATTTAACCCGGCTCCAGCCAGGCTGACGCAACGAGGCGATCAAGGCGATCAGGCGCGGCAGTGATACGACGGCCACGCCGCCGAGCAACGTAAGTCCATAGCCCGCCGACAGCCAGACGAATGCTCCCGCAGCCAGGAGTGCGGTGCCGACCAATACGGTACTTTCGCTGGCTCGATAAACAGATAACGGAACGGGAAGCACGTAGCCAGCCCCCCACCATGGTGAGACGAGCATGTCAGCGGTTGTCTGAGGTTTTTGCGAGCGCAGCTGGGCGTAGAGCCGAAAAATGATCAAATGGCAGATCGGTATGACAGGCAGGATCGCCAATGTGACGACAAGCGAGGCCACAGGTACTTGCAACAGCATGGAGCTGCCGATCAGGGACAGGCCAATCAGCAAAAGCTGAAGCAAATAGCCGATAAGTCCCCAGCGAAATCGGTAAAGCAGCTTGTAGCTGTAGATCGTATGTTGGGCTTGTCCCTTCATAGAAGTCACATCCTTCGCAGTTCTTTGTCTATTATCGCACAGTCTCCAAGCGGGAGAAAGTTGCACCTTATGCAAAAAAGCCGTTGGTCCGCGCCAAGACTGACGGCTTTTTCGCATGTCCGGCTGGCGGCGATTGTTGCGAAAATGTGATGGACTTGCGGTTTATGGGCAACGATAAAAAGGAACGAAATGGAATCGGCATAAGACTTTTGCCCAAGAAAGCGGGGGAGGAGATGTGCGAGAGCAGCGAATGACGTTATGGGCCGCGTCCGAACAAATCGTGCGCAGCTTGGGCGGTTCTCTGCGCGAATGCGGGATCGATTTGGCATCTGAGCAAACAGGACTTCCGCCAGAAGGCGTCGACGGATTTCTTGTAACCGGGCATGACGATTACAACAAGCTGCGGGCAGCGGATAGAACAAGCATGCGTCAGCAAAACGATGCGGACCTGTTGGTGATATACGGGGATGAGGCGCCATATGCCTGGGCGGATGAGTTGGCGTTGTCGAGCGAGGCTGGTGATGATGCGAGGAAATGGGAAGTAATCCGCTTGGCATTGTGGTCGGGCAACGAGCGCGCTTTGATCGGGGGAAATCCGTCCGGCAAGTATATGCGCCTGGTTTGCCGACTGCTTGCCGAATACGGCAAAGTGTCCATGATTTGCGGCCGCCGGGAAGTAGATGAAGCGATTCGTCAGCTGCCGCGTTATTTGGCGTGGAAAGAACGCTTTTATTGGGAGCTGGGCGAGTGGTGCGATACCCGGCAAGTCTCGCTCAGGCAAGTGTCGCGAGCTTTAGGTTTGGATACGCGGATCGGGCAGGGCTGGCTTTTTGCGGAGCGTCGGGATCACTCGCATGTTTGCAAATGGCTTGAGCGGGAATGCCAGCTCGTTCTGGAAAAGGCGAAGATCAGGCGAGTAGCGCTGATCGGTTCAAACGCTTTGTGGGACAAGATGCCCCAAGGCTGGCTGGCGAAAATGGACGTAGCTGTCTACACCGGAGCGGACGGGCAATATCCGAACGAGGTACACCCCGACTGGCTGCACGGCGATTCGTGGAACGCCGTATTGCAGGATGCCGATTTGCTGGTGATCGGAGACAGGCTCGGTATTGTGGACGAGCTTTCCCTGCAAGAAGTGGCAAAGGTGATGCGCCAGTCGTTGGTCGTGGACGCGGCATCCTGTTTTCCAACCCAGGAAGCCCAGCTTTTTTTCAAAGGTTACCGAGCTATCGGCGAAAAGACGAACGTTTGGGAATGATGCGGATTATAATGGGGTATAATGGTTGGTAGATTGAGGAAAAGGGCAGGCGTTTGCACTATGGAAAAAGTTGCTCAGCGATGTATCGTCTGTGAACAGGAGCAGAACGACGGGATCGCCATTTGTGAGCAGTTTATTTGTCAAAAATGCGAACAGGAAATGGTAAATACCGACGTCCAGGACGAAAAGTATCCGTTCTTTATCCACCAGATGAGACGAATTTGGCTGCGAAAAGATGCGTGACGGAAAAAGGCATCGGCATCCCCGGTGTCTTTTTTCATTTGCCAAAAAGCTTGGCGAATTTCCGTTTTCCTCATGTCAAATCATGCTAAAATAATGGGTAATATTCATGACAAAGGACGTGAGTCGCGCGTGCTTATGAGAGATGCTGAATTTCGGGAGCGACAAAAGCGTGCGCCCCTGTATGAACAGCTGGAACGGCACGCCAAGCATCGCCCGCATCCGTTTCATGTGCCTGGGCACAAAATGGGCCACAGCTTTGACAGCCACGCCAAACATCGTTTTCAATCCGTATTGGAGCTTGATTTGACTGAAATTAGCGGGACCGATGATTTGCACCAGCCTCAAGGCGTGATTGCGGAAGCACAGTCTTTGGCTGCGGAAGCTTTCGGTGCGGAAGAGTCGAAGTTTTTGATTGGCGGCAGCACAGTCGGGAATCTTGCCCTGATCATGACGGTATGCCGACCGGGTGACAAAATTCTCGTGCAGCGAAATTGCCATAAATCGGTTTATCACGGGATCATCATGGCCAGAGCGGAGCCGATTTTTCTGGTGCCTGCCGTGGATTTGGCAACAGGTGTTGCCGCCGGGGTCAGGCGCGAGGATGTCGAGCGTGCCCTGCAGACACATCCGGATGCCAAGGCAGTCTTTTTGACGAATCCCACCTATTACGGCATGGGCATCGACTTGGCGAAAATGGCGGCTACGGTGCATCGGCACGACATTCCGCTTTTGATTGACGAGGCGCATGGTGCCCACTTTGGCTTTCATCCGGCTTTTCCTCGCTCGGCGATGCAGTCGGGTGCGGACGCTGCCGTACAATCCACACATAAAATGGCTTCGGCCATGACGATGTCCTCCATGCTGCATCTGCAAGGCGGGCGAATAGACAGGGAACGATTGTATCGGCATCTAGCCATGCTCCAGTCGTCCAGCCCTTCGTACATACTGATGGCTTCGCTCGATCTGGCCCGGCGTCATCTGGCGCTTGAAGCCTGTGAAGAATGGGAGCGACTGCTGCCGCTACTGGACAAGCTCCGGGAGAGAACAGGCAAGCTGGAATGGCTGGAATGGCCGCAGCTTTCTGCGAACTGCGTATATGCGACGTTTGATCCTTTGAAGCTGTTTTTGCACTTGCGCACGGGACAGACGAGCGGATTTGCGTTGCAGGAATTAATGGAAAGACATGGAATCTTTCCTGAGTTGGCTGATGATTCTCACGTACTGCTGGCAGCATCGGCAGGAACGACTCATAAAGACTTGGAAGCCTTGGCCCGGTTGCTGGAATCGCTCTCGCCCCAAGTCGAAGCGGAAGCGGAGCGGATTCTTTTGCACGGCGTTGTCTCCTCGCACTATTTGCGCAAGCAGGCTGTGCCGATGCACGAAGCGGTTGACCGCCCGCGGGAGACGATTCCGCTCGAACAGGCAACGGGACGAATCGTGGCCGAGATGGTCATTCCTTATCCTCCAGGTATTCCGGTACTCGTTCCGGGTGAGCGAATGGATGAGGAAGGATTGGAAATGCTCGCCGAGTTGCGGCGGGGGCGCACTCGCTTTCACGGGGTGCAGGACGATCGTTTGCATACCATCCAGGTGTTGCGTTAGTTACAGATAGGAAGCAAGTGGCCTGCTACAACAGGTGCGGAAGGAGCATGCAAGTGACAACAGGAACAAAAGGCCGTTTTATTACTGTCGAAGGTGGCGAAGGGGCGGGCAAATCGACTGTCATTGCCAAGCTGTACGAGGAATTGCAGGCGCGTGGCGTGGATGTGCTGTTGACACGCGAGCCGGGCGGTATCGATATTGCGGAAAAAATTCGGGAGATCATCCTGAATCCGGCGCATACGCAAATGGACGAGAGAACGGAAGCATTGCTGTACGCCGCAGCGAGACGCCAGCATTTGGCCGAAAAAGTGTTGCCTGCCTTGCAAGCCGGCAAGCTCGTGCTTTGCGATCGCTTTATCGACAGCAGTCTTGCTTATCAAGGCCATGCAAGAGGGCTTGGCATAGAGGCAGTCTATGAGATCAACCGCTTCGCCGTCGGTGACTGCATGCCGGAACTGACGCTGTTTTTCGATATACGTCCCGAGGTTGGACTGGCGAGAATCAACAAAGCGCGCGGCAGAGAAGTCAATCGGCTCGATCTGGAAGGAATCCGCTTCCACCAGCTGGTAAGAGAAGGGTATCAGCTTGTCATGGAAAAAGACCCCGATCGCTTCGTCGTTATTGATGCCGAGCAGCCGATGGAGCAGGTGTACGAATCGGCATTGCGCGTATTGCTGGACAGATTGTAAGGTTCGCAGTACCGCATGTACAGGTACATACTGTATAATATGTTTAGGCGAAATAGCGTACCAAGCCTACATGTTTTTCATACAATAAAGCACGTGCGGGATAATTCTTGCGGAAAGGGTGATAGCCGATGAAAATGGTAGTTGCGGTCGTCCAGGACAAAGATAGTGGTCGTCTGTCTCAACAACTGGTAAAGAAAGGGTTTCGTGCGACGAAGCTCGCCAGTACCGGCAGTTTTTTGCGAGCTGGCAACACAACGTTTTTGATCGGTACGTCTGACGAAAGCGTGCCGGAAGTAATCGACATCATTGCACACAACTGCAAATCCCGCAAGCAAATGGTCACTCCTGTTTCCCCTCTCAGCAATGCAGTGGATTCGTTCATGCCTTACCCGCTGGAGGTACAGGTAGGCGGAGCCGCCGTGTTTGTACTGGATGTAGGAGAGTTCCACTCTTTTTGACATATGATGCGCAAAAGTGAAGAGCATCCTCATTCTCATCTGCAGGTTAGTTCATGCTCTCTTTTTTCGCCGCTTTCGTTTATACTTGATGTAACGGGGGGTTTATCCCCTACTGATCGGGCCTGTGGGGTGGCGAGATGAAAATCGGCGATGGGCTTAGACCTAAGCTGGACATGATAAAAACGGCAGATTCACGTAGAAATCCTCAGCTCGAAAAGCTGAATTTTGGCACGATGGTGCAAGGAGAAGACGAGCGCATGTCCCAGGAGCTGATCAATCGGCTGCTCGGCGACATCGACAGGATGGGGCAAGTTCTTGCCAGATCGCGCTCTGTTCGCGATTTTTATGCATATAAAAACCTCGTCAAGCAATTCATGGAGGAAGCCGTCAAATACGGGGTTGCCCTGGATGACAGACGAGGAATCAATCGGCGAGGCCGCAGCAGGCTGTACAAAATCGTCAAGCAGGTCGATGAGGAGCTTTTGCGTCTGACAGATGAGCTTTTGAGCGACCAGGCGCCGACGATTGATTTGTTGGCCCGGATTGGCGAAATCCGCGGCATGCTGATCAACTTGTATTTTTAGTGGGTGTGAAACCATTATGACATGGACCCGTTTTTCCCAGCAGCCGAGAGCTTCCGAGCTGCTGTATCATAGCCTGCTCAACAACAGATTGGCACACGCCTATTTATTGGCTGGTCCCAAAGGAGCGGGTAAAAAGCAGATGGCCCTGCATCTGGCGAAGTCCCTTTTTTGTCCGGAAAGGGAAGCGGACGCCTGCGGGGCCTGTCTTACATGCAGGCGGATTGAAGGGGGAAACCACCCCGACGTCCTGTTTATTACACCTGATGGAGCTTCTATTAAAATCGACCAGATTCGCGCGCTGCAAAAAGAAATGGCCATGCGTGCGGTAGAGTCCAAGCACAAGGTGTACATCATCGAACACGTCGACAAAATGACGACGCAAGCTTCCAACAGCCTGCTGAAGTTTTTGGAGGAACCGCCCGCTGGTGTACTGGCCTTGCTTCTGACGGAACATAGCCACTCGATCCTCCCGACGATTTTATCCCGGTGCCAAATCGTGCAATTCTCTCCACTTTCTGCCGAAGCCATTGCGGCACAGCTGCGGTCAGACGGCATTTCCGCCGGGATGGCGCAGATTGCCTCCCACATTACGACAAATGTGGAAGAGGCCAAGGCACTCAGCCAATCAGAATCGTTTGCACAGCTAAGAAATCTAGTGATACAATTGAGCCATGAGTGCAAACAGCGTAATTCGTCTGCGCTCTTCACCATCCATGATATGTTGCAAAAGAGCGACAAAATCAAAGAGGAACTACCCCTCTTTTTAGATTTGCTCATCCTTTGGCTGCGCGATATCCTGTATGTGCAAGTAGGCAGGCATGCCCATCTCATTAACAGCGACCAACAGGATGTGCTGCAAGGACAAGCACTGGTATGGACAAAAGCTGAGCTCTTGCACGGGATAGATTTGGTCATGGATACGAAAAATCGGATAGAGCGAAACGCCAACGCACAGTTGGCTCTTGAGCGGTTGGTTCTTCAATTCCAGGAGGGATAACCCTTGTATGAGGTTGTTGGGGTCCGTTTTAAAAAAGCGGGCAAAATATATTACTTCGACCCTGACCGACTGCCGATAGAGAAAGATTGCACTGTAATCGTCGAAACGGCGAGAGGGGTCGAATATGGCAAGGTCGTCATCGGCAAAAAGGAAGTCGCTGAGTCCGATGTGGTGCTGCCGTTGAAAAAGGTCATTCGCATGGCTGACGATAAAGACGCTAAGCAGGTTGATGAAAACAAGCAAGCTGCGAAAAATGCCTTTTCCGTGTGCCAGACGAAGATCAAGGAGCACAAGCTCGATATGAAGCTGGTCGATGTGGAATACACATTTGACCGCAACAAGATCATTTTTTATTTTACCGCTGACGGCAGGGTTGATTTCCGCGAGCTGGTAAAAGACCTCGCTTCCGTGTTTCGCACCCGCATTGAACTGCGTCAGATTGGCGTGCGCGACGAAGCAAAAATGCTTGGCGGCATTGGTCCCTGTGGCAGGCTGCTGTGCTGTTCGACATTCCTCGGCGATTTCGAGCCAGTTTCGATCAAAATGGCCAAGGATCAAAACCTTTCGTTGAATCCAGCAAAAATCTCCGGTCTGTGCGGCCGTTTGATGTGCTGTTTAAAATACGAGAATGACAACTACGAAAGCACGCGTGATGAAATGCCGGATGTCGGCAAGGTGGTCACTACCCCGATGGGAAATGGACGAGTCGTTTCTGTTAACGTACTGGATCAGTCCGTTCAGGTGGAGCTTTCGATCGACAAACGCATCACGGAATTTGGATTGGATGAGATTGCGATAGGGCTCCCCACCTATGAATAAAGTGTGGGGGTAGGGGAGAGGTGAGCTAGTGGACAAACGGGAAATCTTCGTCAAGATGGCGAGCATTGAAGAACGAATTGGGGACCTGTACAAAGAGATCGGTGAGTTGAAAGACGTCATCGTTGTTTTGATGGAGGAAAATGCCCAATTACTCGTTGAAAACCAGCATCTTCGCAACCGACTGGACAAGAAAAAGACTGGCTCCCAGGCAAAACAAAAAGGAACAAGCATTGTTGCCAAGGAGAAAGCCAAAAAGGCCGTGGTCGGGGAAGGGTATGACAACCTTGCTCGTCTGTATGCGGAAGGGTTTCATATCTGCAATGTGCATTTCGGCAGTTTGCGTAAAGAAGGGGATTGCCTGTTCTGTCTCTCGTTTTTGAGCGGCGGCCCTCAAAAATAAAGGTGACGAGCGATCACCGTATGGAGAAAGCGACCTGTGCCACGTGTCAGGTCGCTTTTTCCAAGACAAGGACAAAAAGGAGTAGGAAATAAAGGATGGAACCTGTCACCAACGTGCCGCTCTACGATGCGGAGCGCATTGACGATTTATTGACACACGAAATGAAAATCATCCAGAGCCACGAGGTGTTCTGTTTTTCCATGGATGCTGTGCTGCTTGCGCGGTTTGCATCGGTGCCAAAGCGCGGCAGGGTGCTTGATATGTGTACGGGCAACGGGGCGATTCCGCTGATCATGACGACAAGGACGCCGGAAGCTCATTTTGATGGAATCGAAATTCAGCCGCGTTTGTACGACATGGCGAGTCGAAACGTACAGTTGAACGGGCTTACAGAACGGATCGAGATGCACCATGGAGACGTCAAAGAGGCTGTTGCCCATTACGGTCACGGCAAATTCGATCTGATTACGTGCAATCCGCCATATATGCCTGCGACGAGTGGCGAGAAAAACACCAGCGAGCACTTTGCGATCGCCCGTCATGAGATCTTGCTGTCGTTGGAAGATGTCATCCGGGTCGGCAGCCAGCTGTTGAAAAATGGGGGCAAGCTCGCACTCGTCCATCGGTCGACGCGACTGATTGATATCATTTCCTTGATGCGTCAATACGGAATCGAGCCGAAGCGGATGCGCCTGGTTTATCCGCGCAGGGATGCGGAGCCGAATATGGTACTAATCGAAGGAATGCGGGGCGGAAAGCCGGAGCTGAGGATTCAACCGCCATTGATTGTCTATGAGAATGGTGAGGAATACTGTGAGGAACTTCAGGAAATTTATTTTGGCAGAAGAGATTCCCTCGCATAAGAGCCACTTTGTCTACATGCTTTCCTGCGCAGACGGTTCCTTGTATACCGGCTATACGACGGAGCTGCTGCGCCGACTGGCGAAGCACCAGGAGGGAAAGGGCGCGAAGTATACCAGAGGACGCGGGCCGTTGGCGCTTGTCTTTTGGGAAGAGGGGCCTGACCGTTCATGGGGCTTGAAGCGGGAGGAAGCGATCAAACGGCTGAATCGCAAGCAAAAAGAAGACTTGATTGGAGGGACGCCGCAATGAATATACAGCGCAGCTTTGCGCAGGAGGAAACAGGTGTCCTGTATTTGGTGGCTACGCCAATTGGCAACCTCGATGACATCACGGTCCGGTGCTTGGAAACACTGCGCGCGGTCGATGTGATTGCCTGTGAAGATACGCGGCAAACAAGGAAGCTGCTGAACCATTTTCAGATCGAGAAGCGCACAGTGAGCTATCACGAGCATAATAAGGAAGCAAGCGGTCAAGGGCTGTTGCAATGGTTGGCAGAAGGAAAGCGAATTGCCTTGGTGAGCGACGCCGGACTGCCGGCTATCTCCGATCCGGGGGCAGATCTTGTGCGCGATGCAGTCGCCGCCGGATATCCTGTCGTTCCGGTGCCAGGTGCCAATGCCGCACTGACAGCTTTGATTGCTTCGGGACTGCCTACAGACCGTTTTGTTTTTTGCGGATTCATCGGGCGGGAAAACAAGGAGCGGCGCGAGGAGCTGGAACGGCTCAAGCGTTATCCGGAGACGTTGATTTTTTACGAAGCTCCGCATCGGATTGCAAAGACGATTGCCGCGATGCGGGAAGCGTGGGGAAATCGCCGGGCTGTTTTGGCTCGGGAGCTGACCAAGCGCTACGAAGAGTTTGTTCGCGGCACTTTTGACGAACTGCTGGAATGGCTGGACAGCGGGGAAGTGCGCGGGGAATTTTGCGTCATTGTCGAAGGCTACACAGGCGCTGTCGAAACAGAGGAAGCTGTTGACTGGTGGCAGCAAATGAGCGTCGTTGGGCATGTCGACCATTACTGTGAGCAGGGTCTGAGCAAAAAAGAAGCCATCAAGCAGGCGGCTGATGACCGCGGCTTGCCCAAACGGGACGTTTACAACGAGTACCATCGCGATCAGGAAGCGGAATAAGGAGCTGGCCTTAGCAGGTCGGCTTTTTTCTTTTGCTCAGAAAACACAAATAGCCTTCGCATAGCTTGTCCCTGTGCGAAGGCTATTTGTATGTAAATCGGTTTTTTATCAAAAATTAGCGTTTTACAACTGGCATCTCAGTCAGGCAATCTTGGCAAACGATTTTACCTTTAAAATGAGATACTTTATCAGCGTTTCCACAGAAGATGCAAGCAGGCTCGTATTTTTTCAGGATGATGCGCTCACCATCTACGTAAATTTCCAAAGCGTCTTTTTCGGCAATGCCGAGTGTGCGGCGCAATTCGATTGGAATAACGACACGACCCAATTCATCTACTTTACGAACAATCCCCGTTGATTTCATCATTGTAAATTCTCCTCCTAAAAATTCATATGTCGATGCTATTGTTAAACGCTCATCATTAATCGTCAATATTCGACATTTTCTGTTGGGATTATCATACCAGCGATTCCCAAAGGTGTCAACATGATTTTGACAAATCTTTGAAAACCAAAGTGTTTTTTGAAAATAAGAAAGTTGATATATCAGCGTTTTGTAGGAAACTGGAAAGTGTATGGAAATTTTTATGGATAAAATTTACTGGGATTAATGCATGTCGAAACAGTCACTTTATGTCGAATGAAACCGCGCCTATTCGACAAAAAAGCCTACTTCTCTCTGCTTTCCCTTTTCCTTACATTTGAAAATAATTCGGGAAAGATGGTGCTGGCTGGATGTTTACAAAACAGGTCGGTCGTGTACAATAGAGGATAAATGAGGGAATGCACAGCAAAAGCAAACGACCATGATGGGAAGAGTAAGCCGATCCTCCTTATTCCAGAGAGCCGGGGCAGCTGAAAACCGGTATAAGCGAGCAAGCCGAACATGGACCCAGAGTCTTGCAGATGAACAGCCGCGACCAAACCGTCGTGCCCAGTAGTCTGTGACGTTGACCCGCGTTAAGGGTAGAGTCTGTTTTGGACTCACCAAGTCCGTTTTCCGCGAGGGAGACGGAGCATTTGGGTGGTACCGCGAGTTAGAGCTCGCCCCAATTTTTTGGGGTGGGCTTTTCTATTTTTCTACATGTTATTAGGAGGGGCTAGGTTGCATGAAACCAACATACTACATCACCACACCGATTTATTATCCAAGCAATAAGCTGCACATCGGAAATGCCTACACGACAATTGCTTGCGATGCACTGGCGCGCTACAAACGTTTGCGCGGCTACGACGTCTACTACCTAACAGGTACGGACGAGCACGGTCAAAAGCTACAGGAGCGCGCGGCCGAAGATGGCAAGCAGCCATTGGAATTTATCGATCCTGTCGTAGACTGGATTCGCGACCTGTGGCAGAAGCTCGACATCTCGTACGATGATTTCATCCGTACGACACAGCCGCGCCACAAAGAAGTCGTGCAAAAAGTGTTCCAGCGTCTGCTTGACCAAGGCGATATTTACCTCGGCGAGTACGAAGGCTACTATTGCGTACCAGACGAGGCGTTCTGGACAGAAACCCAATGTAAAACCGACAAGGGTTACATTTGTCCGGATTGCGGCCGCGAAGTGAAGAAGGTCAAGGAGAAAAACTACTTCTTCCGCATGTCGAAGTATCAGGACAGACTGCTCGCGCACATTGAAGCGAACCCTGACTTCATTCAACCGGAGAGTCGCCGCAACGAGATGATCAACAACTTCCTGAAGCCTGGACTCCAGGACTTGTCCGTATCCCGCAGCACATTTGACTGGGGAATTAAAGTGCCGAGCGATCCTGAACATGTGATTTACGTCTGGATTGACGCGTTGACCAACTACATTTCTGCTCTTGGCTACTTGTCTGACGACGACAGCAAATATCGCCGTTTCTGGCCTGCCAACGTCCATATGGTCGGAAAAGACATTTTGCGCTTCCATACGATCTACTGGCCGATTTTGCTGATGGCGCTCGATGTTCCGCTGCCGAAACAAATTTTCGGTCATGGCTGGCTGTTGATGCCGGATGGAAAAATGTCCAAGTCGAAAGGAAATGTTATCGATCCCAAGCTGCTGATTGACCGTTACGGCTCCGATGGCGTTCGCTACTTCCTGTTGCGTGAAATCAACTTCGGGCAGGACGGCATTTTCACACCGGAATCGTTCGTACAGCGCCTGAACTACGATCTGGCAAACGATATCGGCAACTTGCTCAGCCGCACCGCTACCATGATCGAGAAATACTTCGAAGGCGTAGTTCCAGCTCCGCAAGATGCTGGCGAACCGGATGACAGCCTGATCAGCCTCGCGATGAAAACGAAGGCGCTGGTCGAGGAGCATATGGAAGAAATGCGTTTCTCCAATGCGCTTGCCCACATCTGGGAACTGGTGGGCCGCACGAACAAATACATCGACGAAACCATGCCGTGGAACCTGGCAAAATCGGAAGAAACCAAAGGACGTCTGGCGACAGTCATGTACAACCTCGCGGAAAGCATTCGCATCAGTTCCGTGCTGATTCAACCGTTCATGACCAAGGCGCCTGCGAAAATTTGGGACCAACTCGGCATTTTGGGCAACGAACAGGCGACAAGCTGGGAATCGGCTGGCGTATGGGGCGGATTGCCTGCCGGCAGCATCGTGAGCCGCAAAGAGCTTTTGTTCCCGCGTCTGGACGTGCAGGCTGAGCTGGCTTTCATTGACGATTCGACAGCAGAAGCACGCCGCCAAGCAGAGGAAAACAAGAAAAAACAAGACGCTTTGAAAGGGGAAGCACCTGTGAACGAAACAACGGCAAACCAGGCGGAAGCGACAGAAAAACCAGCGGATGCCAAAGAAGAAATCGGTATCGACGATTTTGGCAAAGTAGAACTGCGTGTTGCGCAAGTAGTGGAATGTGCGAAGCACCCGAACGCCGACAAACTGCTGATTTTGCAACTGGATCTCGGCTATGAAAAGCGCCAAGTCGTTTCCGGTATCGCGAAATACTACACGCCGGAAGACATGGTCGGCAAAAAAGTAATCCTCGTAGCCAATCTGAAGCCTGTGAAACTGCGCGGAGAGCTGTCGCAGGGCATGATTTTGGCAGCGTCCGCAGGCGATCAGCTGACGCTTGCGACAGTAGATCCGAGCATGCCGAACGGAGCGATTGTGAAGTAACGAGGGGCAGGAAAGGAAGAACCTATTTTGCTATTTGAGACACATGCGCACCTGAATGCAAAAGAATTTGATGAGGATCGCGAGGAAGTCATCGCCCGCGCGCGGGAAAACGGCGTCAGCACGATCGTGAACATCGGATTCAACGCAGAAACCATCCCGACTTGCATGGATCTGGCGAAAAACCACGATTTCATATACGCAGTCATCGGCTGGCATCCCCAGGACGCCAAAGACATGACCGACGAGCATTTGGAGTGGATCGAGGAGTTGAGCCGCGATCCGAAGGTAGTGGGGCTGGGCGAAATGGGCCTGGACTATTACTGGGATACGTCGCCAAAAGACGTGCAGGCAGAAGTATTCCGCAAGCAAATTCGTTTGGCGCGGAAGCTCGACATGCCGATCATCATCCACAATCGCGACGCGCACCAGGATGTTTTGACGATCCTGAAAGAAGAAAAGGCAGCAGAGGTCGGAGGGATCATGCACTGCTTCTCCGGCAGCTGGGAGACGGCGAAGCTGGCGCTGGACATGAACTTTTACATTTCATTCGGCGGCCCGCTGACCTTTAAAAATGCGAAGCAGCCAAAAGAAGTAGCAGCCCAAGTACCGCTCGACAAGCTGTTGATAGAAACAGACTGCCCGTACCTGACCCCTCATCCGTTCCGCGGGAAGCGAAATGAGAGTGGATACGTGCGTTACGTCTGCGAGGAAATGGCGAACATTCGCGGCTTGTCTTACGAAGAAATGGCCCAAATCACCACAGAAAATGCAAGACGACTGTTTCGCCTCCAGCCGTAAAAAACAGCAAGCCAAAACGGGAGATCACGCCATATCACGTGATTTCCCGTTTTTTTGTGCTGCGATCTGTTGTTCTACTCGTTTTTTGCGGCGCATACCTTGAACAATGTGTCGAACGATTATTGTCCATCCGACAAAGCTTCTCGACAGAAATCTGCTACCATTCGCCATCTGATTTTTGCTAGTCTGTTAGCATTATCGCTTCGGCCAGGGGAGGGTAAATTTGACAAAGGGAAAAAAGTAACTTACAATCAAAGCCGACCTTGTTAAGTACAGACCACTTCCAGAATATTGGTGCAATTACATCGACCCTTACCTGGCTAGACAGGAGAAGCCTCGTGCTTTTCTAGGAAAAGGAGTGTGGGAAATGGAGTTACGCGCGATATGGGAAAAGTATAAGCATTCGGGGCTTGTCGTTTTCGGCATCCTTGCTCTTGTGCTCGTTCCCATGGTTGGCTATTTCTCTGCCCAGGCTACCCAGCCAAAACAGGTCACTTTTTCGTTGGACGGAGAAAGCCAGACGGTAGCTACCAAAGCTAGTACCGTACAGCAGTTCTTGACCGAGCGAAACATTACGGTAACGGAAAAGGATTCCCTTCAACCAACACCTGAGACGAAGCTATCAGACGGAGCATTGATCACTTTACATACAGCCTGGTCCATTCCGGTCCAGGTTGACGGGCAGACTAAAACGATACAGACACTTAGTCGGGATGTTGCTGGCGTGTTGAAGGACAGCGGCATTGCGCTGGGTGAAAAGGACCGGGTAGAGCCGGCCCTGACCGCCTCGCTGACGAAGGACGCTTCGATTACAATTAAGCGCGTAGTCGAGCAGACAGTCAAAGTCGAGGAACGGGTTGCTTTTCAGGAAATACGCAAGAACGATCCGGCATTAACCAAGGGTAAGTCCCGTGTACTGCAAAACGGGCAAGAGGGTAAGGCAATTGCACACTACAAGCTGGTCATGGAAGACGGAAAGGAGGTCTCCCGTGAACTGGTGGCAAGAGATGTGCTTGTGCCAAAGAAGGACCAAGTGGTGGCCGTCGGAACAGCAGCTCCTTCGCTGCAAAACAACGATCCATCGCAAAGGGTCTTGGTCGCTTCAGCGGGAATGATCTCGCGTGGTGGGAAAGTATTCAGGCCGAAAAAAGTGCTGAACGGGGTTACTTTGACTGCCTATTCTCCTTCAGGGGGAGGCAAGCATCCTAGCTCGCCAGGCTATGGACGTACGGCGACAGGCGTCAAAGCAAAGGCAGGCCACACGATCGCAGTAGACCCAAAAGTCATTCCATATGGCTGGTGGGTGTATATTGAGGGCGTAGGGTATCGCCGGGCAGAAGACACAGGCGGCGCCATGCGCGGCGGAAAAATTGACGTGTTTGTGAGCACAGAGCCAGAAGCCGTTCAATTTGGTCGCAAGCGCAACAAAACCGTCTATATAATCGGGCCGCAGAAACCATAGGACAGGAGCAGACCGCTCCTGTCTTTGTCTTTGGCGTTTTGCGAATAGACATGATAAGCTGTTTGATAGTTAGACGGTTTCAGGCGAGGATTCGTTTCGGCATTTTCAGGCTTTTTGCCTGATTTTTTTGGAACACTACTAGCAAAAGCGACATTGTACGAAAGTAGGAGTACGTCATGAAAATAAAAGAGGTCATCGTCGTGGAGGGGAGAGACGACACCGCTGCCATCAAGCGTGCAGTGAACGCTGACACGATTGAAACGGGTGGTTCCGCCATCCATGCCAGAACGATAGAAAAAATCCGGCTGGCGCAGCAGAAGCGCGGCGTCATTATTTTTACAGACCCCGATTATCAGGGGGAGCGCATTCGCAAGATCATCAGTCGTTCCGTACCGGGCTGCAAGCACGCCTTCATTACCCAGGAGGACGGTATGAAAAAAGGCGACATCGGGGTGGAGAACGCTACACCGGAAGTGATTGTTCGCGCGCTGTCGGAAGTCCGGACAGAGATGGCGGAAACAGCCGGAGAGATTACCTCCGATGATTTGCTGGAAAATGGACTCACGTCGGGAAGCGATGCCAAGGAGCGGAGAATCAAGCTTGGGGAAGCTTTGGGGATCGGTTACGCCAACGCCAAGCAAATGCTGCAACGGCTGAATGCTTTTCAAATCACTCGCGCGGAATTTAAAGCGGCTGTAGAAGCCATCGATAAAGAGAGGGAGTAAGCAATGACGCAAGCAGCAGGCAAGGATATTGCCACACCTACGCGAACAAAAGAAATCCTGGAGAAGTACGGCTTCTCCTTCAAGAAGAGTTTGGGCCAAAATTTCCTCGTAGACACCAACATTTTGCACAATATCGTGGACGAAGCTGATCTGACGAAGGAAAAAGGCGCGATTGAAATCGGCCCGGGGATTGGCGCTTTGACCGAACAATTGGGACGAGCAGCAGGGAAGGTCATGGCGATTGAAATCGACCAGCGGCTTTTGCCCATTTTGCAGGACACGCTGTCGCCCTACGACAATATCGAGGTCGTGCATGGCGACGTGCTGGAGCTTGATTTGCGTTCCCTCATTACAGAGAAGCTGGCTGGGGTCGAGAAGCTGAGCGTCGTAGCCAATCTGCCTTACTATGTGACGACGCCGATTTTGATGAAGCTGCTGGAAGAGAGACTGCCTCTGGAGAACATCGTGGTCATGATTCAAAAAGAAGTGGCTGAGAGAATTGCTGCCAAGCCAGGCACGAAAGACTACGGCTCTCTTTCTGTCGCGGCGCAGTTTTATGCGGAAACAGAAGTCGCGATGATCGTTCCAGCCAGCGTGTTTATTCCTCGTCCTAACGTCGATTCTGCCGTCATCAGGCTCAAAGTCAGGGATCGTCCGCCAGTTGAAGTGGACGACCAGGATGTGTTTTTCCGGGTGGTGCGCTGCTCGTTCGCCCAACGGCGCAAAACTTTGTTGAACAACCTGATGAACGGTCTGTTTCTAAAAACACAGAAGGATGAAGTAATACAGATGCTTTCTGACATCGGGATTGAACCGACCCGCCGCGGCGAAACCCTCAGTATCGAGGAGTTCGCCCGCCTAGCCAACGAAGGCTTGCGGCGCGGCCTTATTGGGCAATAAGACAAACTTTTACCCTCGTTTTTGGACGGAAAAAGCCAAAGACGGGGGTTTTTTGTCGATGAATGCAAGAAAAATGCGGGAAATAAAGGCCGGGCTATTATCGGCAAGCCTTGCTACAGCAAGGTTTTTGCGCATTGTGGACATACTGTTGGAGAGCAGGTGACAAATATCTGCTAATTTGCTGAAAAAAACCCCGTTGACAAAATATCTACAGGGTTGCTATAATTTTTTATTTCTTTGACAAAATATAATTGAGCTGTTATAATAGATGTAAGCGAGGTGGATGGAACAATGGCAAGAAACGCGTTACTTGACATTAAACGCAGTTTAGACGGGCACATTGGTGAACGCATCCTTCTGAAGGCCAATGGAGGTCGCCGTAAAACCGTCGAACGAAGTGGCATCCTCGAAGAAACATACCCATCTGTGTTTGTGGTAAAGCTTGACGACGATCAACTCTTTGAGCGGGTCTCCTACAGCTATGCCGACATCTTGACGGAAACAGTAGAGTTGACGGTGTGCCGCGATAACGAGCACATCCGCATCACATTTGTACAACAGTAGAGCCCTTTTGGGTTCTACTGTTTTATTTTTGCTATCAAAAGGTTGTAAATATTTGGGCGCGAAGATGAAAAAGCTGGACTTGGAGCACACTATACCTGTCAACGGGAAGGGAGGATGCTATGGGTCGCAGACGAGGAATGATGTCAGAGCAGTTCAAGATGGAACTCGCCAAGGAGCTTGGCTTTTACGATACGGTAAAGGCGGAGGGCTGGGGAGGCATCACGACGCGTGACGCGGGAAACATGGTGAAGCGAGCTGTACAGCTTGCCGAGGAAGCACTGGCTGCCAGACGGTCATAAGCGCTGGCAGGACGCGAGCGGACACATCCCATCTCAGGAATACAATCATACAAACTCGTTGACAAGGCCGGGACCTCCCGGCTTTTTTCATGCCGAAAAACACTGCTGAATTTTCGAAATAACCGCAATGATCTCGATCCTATTCTTTTTGGGGTATCAACTGGCAGGGGAGAGATTGGCTATGCTACAATAAGAGACTAGGAAATTTAGTATAGTAGGCAGAGGTGAACAACGTGCGTATCTCGGTCAAAGCTCCGGCCAAAATCAATCTGACTCTCGATGTGCTTGCCAAACGGCCGGACGGTTATCACGAAGTGGAAATGGTGATGACTACCGTCGACTTGGCAGATCGTGTAGACTTGACTCTGCGCGAAGATGGTGAGATTACGCTGGACTGCTCTGCCAGCTTCGTACCGGATGATATCCGCAATCATGCTTATAAAGCGGCAGTGCTCTTAAAAGAACGCTATCAGGTGCGCCAGGGCGTACGGTTGTATATAGACAAACAAATCCCGGTTGCGGCCGGACTTGCTGGCGGCAGCAGTGATGCCGCGGCGACGTTGCGCGGTTTGAACCAGCTGTGGAATCTCGGATTGAGCTTGGATGAACTGGCGGAGATTGGCGCAGAAATCGGTTCTGACGTCCCTTTTTGCGTCTATGGCGGAACTGCGCTGGCAAAAGGGCGCGGGGAGCAAATCACGCATTTGGGAACGCCGGCCCCTTGCTGGGTGATTTTGGCCAAGCCGCCGATCGGTGTGTCCACTCCTGATGTGTACGGGAACTTGCGCGTCGACAAAATCGACAATCATCCTGACACCAGGCAGATGCTTCAAGCTATCTCAGAGCAAGACTTTTCATTAATGTGCCAGTCGCTCGGAAATGTGTTGGAAAACGTCACGCTCTCCCTTTATCCGCAAGTGCGGCAAATCAAGGAGCTGATGATCGCGTCCGGAGCGGACGGTGTCTTGATGTCCGGCAGCGGTCCTACGGTGTTTGCCCTCGTGCAAAAGGAAGCGAAAGTACATAGGATCTACAATGCACTCAGAGGTTTTGTCAAAGATGTGTTTGTTGTCCGAATGTTAGGCTCCCAAGATGGGGAAATACTTGCATGAACACGTATAAAAATGATACATTAGCAGCATAATATTCGGTTTTGGAGGAAGAGCCATGAAGAAATTGCGCAGAAGTGCGCGTCTGGTTGACATGACGCAGCACTTGCTTGCCCATCCCCATACGCTGACTCCTCTCACTCTGTTTGCGGAACAATACGGCGCAGCGAAATCATCCATCAGTGAAGACTTGTCGATCATCAAGGAAGCGTTTGAGGTCCAGGGTGTAGGACAGCTCAAGACGGTGGCGGGTGCGGCAGGCGGAGTGAAGTATATTCCCCAGGTAAAAACGGAAGAGGCCCTTCACTTCATGCGCGAACTGATCGAGCAATTGGCCAATCCGGAAAGACTTTTGCCAGGTGGATACCTGTACATGTCCGACATTCTCGGCAACCCGGCGACTATGGCGAAGATCGGCAAGCTTTTTGCCACTGCTTACGCTGACAAAAACGTCGATGTGGTCATGACAGTGGAGACAAAAGGAATCCCTCTCGCATACGCGACAGCCATGTTTTTGAATGTGCCTGTCGTCATTGTGCGTCGCGACAACAAGGTGACGGAAGGTTCTGTGGTAAGCATCAATTACGTATCCGGTTCCAGTAAGCGGATTCAGACGATGTCTCTCGCTCGCCGCGGCTTGGCCGAGCAGTCCCGCGTCCTGATCGTGGACGACTTCATGAAGGCTGGCGGCACGCTGCGCGGCATGATCGATCTGCTTCAAGAGTTCCGCGCGACTGTTGTTGGTTGCGGCGTGCTGGTCGAAACGACAGCAGATGTGTCCGAGCGATTGGTTGATGAGTATGTGTCTCTTGCCAAACTGCAAGATGTCGACTTCAAGGGCAAGCAGATTGAAATTGAGCTAGGCAGTTTTTTTGAAAATAGAGGGGAGTAGATCAAAATGGCAATCTCTTTTGTTTCAACTGACAAGGCTCCAGCAGCTATCGGCCCGTACAGCCAGGCTGCAAAAGTAGGTCCGTTTCTGTTTGCATCCGGCCAAATCGCGCTGCGTGCGGACGGCACACTGGTAGAAGGCGACGTTGTGGAGCAAACCCATCAGGTGTTCTCCAACATCAAAGCTGTTCTGGCAGAAGCAGGAGGAAACCTCTCGCATGTAGTGAAGGCGACCGTATTCATCAAGGACATGAATGACTTTGCGCAATTGAACGAAGTGTATGGCCAATATTTTGGCGATCACAAGCCTGCTCGCTCTACCGTTGAAGTGGCACGCCTGCCGCGCGATGTAAAAGTAGAGATCGAGATCGTTGCCTATATCGAAGCGTAAGAATAGAATAATTGGAAATTCGACACAGCCTGATGCTCGTTGCGTTAGGCTGTTTTTGCGTTGTTTATAACATGGATAGTAAAAATGTGCCGTGTAAAGAGTTGATGTTATGAACATATTTATATATTTTTTTAAAAATTGCATAACATCAGCAGGAATATTTACCCAGAGGGTGGAAATACTCCTAAACGCGTTTCATAGATAAAGGGAGTGAACTAGATGGAAGTTACAGACGTAAGACTGCGCCGAGTGAATACGGATGGTAGGATGAAAGCGATTGCATCCATTACAATTGACCATGAATTTGTGGTTCATGATATCCGTGTCATTGACGGAAACAACGGCATGTTCGTTGCAATGCCGAGCAAGCGCACACCAGACGGAGAATTTCGCGATATCGCCCATCCGATTTCTTCGACTACCCGTGAAAAGATCCAAGCTGCTGTTTTGACCGAGTATGAACGCGTAGGTCAAGAAGAAGAAAGCACGATCGAAGCGGGTGCGTAAAATAGCACCCAATACAAAAGCACCCTGTCATTTCTGGCAGGGTGCTTCGGCGTCTGATTACCCGTAACATTTGGATAATTTTCTTGTAATTTCCTGTTGATCCATTCCTTCCCCGATAAAAACAGCGACCAGTTTCGGTCCGAAGTTCTCGAATGGAAAGAACAGCACTTGATTGTCCGTGTGCTGGAACGAAATCAGTTCTTTTTTTCCATGAAAGAGCACATACCCCTTTGCCCGATACACGTTTTTGGGCAGATCATACAAAAAATCCTCGAATTTTTTCTCGTCTATCGGCCCAGTAAAAGTGTAGGAAAACGTATCGATGCTGTTGTAAAGCGAAGGTGTGCTCGTTTTCAGGCCGAGCGATTGTTTCAGCCTGTCCATCGTGGACATGCGGCCGATCGTTGTTTGGACGGGAGCAGGGGAGGCAGAATCGGGTTCTCTCACATGCTCGACTCGTTTCACAGCCTGAAGCCGGGAGAGATCGATGTTCGCCTGCACCGCTTGGTGAATCGGCGCTTTCGGGTTTAGCTCCGCGAGCTTCTGCTTGACGCGCTCCACCAGTTCTGCGCTCGCCATATCTGTTTTGTTGAGCAGGATGAGGTCGGCGTATTTGACCTGATTGCGGACGGTCTTCACGAGAGCCGCTGTGGAGGCAAAGCGCGAATTGAGATCCAAAAAGCGGGAAGCATCCACGACGCTGATCGTCCCTTTCAGCTCGATGCGATCGTAAAGCTCGGGATGGGTAAGCGTATCGATGACATCGATCGGGTCGGCGACTCCTGTTGTTTCTATCAAAATGCGATCGGGTTGCAGGGAGTTCAAAATATCCCGCAAGCCTTCTGTCAGTTCCCCTTTGATCGAGCAGCAAATGCAACCGTCCAGCAGCTTTTTTACGGGGAAGCCAAAGCCTTGCAGCTGTTCGCCGTCAATATCTTCCTCGCCCATTTCATTCATCAGGACGACTACGTTTTCGTTCTGGACGCGTAGATGAGTCAGCCATTTTTGCAATAAGGTCGTTTTTCCGCTGCCCAAGTATCCGGTCAGCAAGTAGACATCCGCTGGCATTCCTTCCTGCCTCCTTTATATAACCTCTTTCGCCCATCAATATATCACTTTTTGTCAGATTATTAAATGTTGTCTGTTAGATGAACAACTTTCAGGCAATGTCAGGGAAACGGCGATAATCCTGCATCGATTGTCTTGAAATCCACATATGATTAAGATATAGTCATTGTGGAACTTCTACGATGGAGGGTTGACATGTCTAAGATCCATGCCGTGGTTCTGGCCGCTGGTCAGGGTACGCGGATGAAATCGAAGCTGTACAAGGTTCTGCATCCTGTATGTGGGAAACCAATGGTTCAGCATGTTGTGGATACGATGGTTTCTATGCAGGTTGAGGACATCGTTGTCGTCGTAGGTCATGGTGCTGACGTGGTCCGCGCCAAACTAGGCGAGGGCGTTACTTACGCACTGCAAGAAGAACAATTGGGAACGGCGCATGCCGTTTCGCAGGCAGCGCCGTTTTTACAGGATAAAGAAGGCACTACGTTTCTTTTGTACGGAGACGTTCCCCTCTTGTCTGAACAGACGTTGTCCGCCTTGCTGACCTATCACGAAGAGCAGCAAGCGGCTGCAACTGTATTGACCGCCGTGCTCCCCGATCCGACAGGCTACGGGCGCATCGTGCGCAACGAGGCGGGCGAAGTATTGCGAATCGTGGAACATAAGGACGCTACAGAAGCGGAACGGGCGGTCCAGGAAATTAACACGGGCATATACTGTTATGACAATCGCAAATTATGGAAAGCCTTGGCGGAAGTGAAAAATGACAACGCGCAAGGCGAATACTATGTAACAGACGTTGTCGGCATTTTGCGGGAAGCGGGCGAAAAGGTAGTGGCGTACGAAGCGGTTGACCCTGAGGAAACGATGGGCGTCAATGATCGTGTGCAGCTGTCTGAAGCGGAAGCGTATATGCGGAAGCGGATTGCCAACGGTCATATGCGCAATGGTGTTACCATCATTGATCCGGCTTCTACGTATATCGAGGCAGATGTCGTCATCGGGGCCGATACGGTTATCCAACCGGGTACATTTTTGCGCGGACGGACAACCATTGGCACGGATTGCGTCATTGGGCCACAGGCTGACTTGACAGATGTGCAGGTTGGTTCCGGCGTCACCATTTCCTATTCGGTCATGGTAGAGTCAAGCGTGGAAGCAGAGTCGGCAGTCGGGCCATTCGCCTACATTCGTCCAGGCTCGCAAATTGGCCGCAAAGCGAAGATCGGTGATTTCGTCGAATTGAAAAATACAAAGATCGGCGACGGAAGCAAAGTACCTCACCTCAGCTATGTAGGTGACGCGGAAATTGGCGATGGCGTGAACATCGGCTGTGGTACGATAACCGTCAATTACGACGGGGCAGTCAAGCATAAGACAATCGTCCAGGACGGAGCGTTCATTGGTTGCAACAGCAATCTGGTGGCTCCCGTTACCGTTGGACAAAATGCGTATGTAGCAGCAGGATCGACCATCACTCAGGATGTGCCTGACAATGCGCTTGCGATCGCACGTGAGCGTCAAGTGAATAAACCAGATTACGCTAACAAAATGCCTCGCAAGGGCAAAAAGCAATCATAACGGGAGGTTCTAAGAGAAGATCATGGCTAATTACCGCGACCCCAAACTGAAGGTATTTACGTGCAACGCAAACCCTGAATTGGCAAAAGAAATCGCTGAACACATTGGTGTACCGCTCGGAAATGCACAAGCTGTGCGCTTTAGTGACGGCGAATGCCAAATTAAATTGAATGAAAGCGTTCGCGGTTGTGACGTATTTGTTATTCAGCCAACGTCTGCTCCCGTTAATGAGCATTTGATGGAGCTTTTGGTAATGGTCGATGCACTGAAACGCGCATCTGCAAAAAGCATCAACGTTGTTATTCCTTACTACGGATATGCCAGACAAGATCGCAAGGCGCGCGCACGTGATCCGATCACAGCAAAACTGGTTGCCAACCTGATTGAAACCGCAGGAGCGCAACGTGTAATTACCATGGATCTGCACGCAACACAAATCCAGGGATTCTTCGACATTCCTGTGGACCATCTGCTCGGTGTGCCGATTTTGGGCAAACACTTCTCCGAAAAAGGCTTGAAGGACATCGTCGTCGTATCGCCTGACCATGGCGGCGTAACTCGTGCCCGCAAGCTGGCTGAGCGTCTGGAAGCGCCAATCGCCATTATCGACAAGCGCCGCCCAGAGCCAAACGTAGCGGAAGTCATGAACATCGTCGGTAATATCGAAGGCAAAACTGCCATCATTATTGACGATATCATTGATACAGCGGGAACAATCACCCTGGCTGCCAATGCATTGGTAGAAGCTGGTGCCCGCGAAGTTTACGCATGCTGCACACACCCTGTTCTGTCCGGTCCAGCAATCGAGCGTATCGCCAACTCGAAGATCAAAGAGTTGATCGTAACCAATTCGATCCCGCTGACCCAAGAGCAAATTATCGACAAAATCACCGTTCTGTCCGTAGCGCCGATCATTGGCGAAGCGATCATTCGCGTACACGAAGAACTGTCTGTCAGCAAGCTGTTCGATTAAGGCAAGCATCCCCTTTTAGGGGATTGAAATAAACCTCCTTTGGACAAGCTAGTGAGGAAACTTTTACTAGCTAGGGTCCGAGGAGGTTTTTTTGTGGAAGCGATAAAGGCTCAAGTGCGTAACCAAACAACAGGCAATTCCGTAAAGGTGCTGCGGCGTGAAGGCTGGGTGCCTGGTGTCGTGTACGGAAGCGATGTAAGCAGTCAGTCGATTCAAATCAATGGACGGGAGCTGGATGCGGCCTTGCGTCACCAGACGACAAACAAGCCGTTCCGGTTGGATGTGGATGGAACTACCCATGATGTGATGGTAAACGAATTGCAACGCCATCCTTTGCAGGGCAACATTTTGCATGCCGATTTCAAGAAAATCAATATGAACGAAAAAATGCAGACGTCGGTACCTGTCCTCATGACGGGAGATCCTGAATTGGGAGTAGCGACGCTTGTGCGCCATAACGTAGAGGTCAACTGCTTGCCAAGCAATATTCCGGGATCGTTCCTGGTGAACGTGGACGGCTTCCAGATTGGAGACGTTGTTTTGGCAGCCGACCTGGAAGTTCCGGCGGGAGTAGAGCTGCTGGTTGACCCTACAGAAGTGCTGATCAGTGTCCTGCCAGTGAAGGCCAAGTCGGAAGAGTCGATCGAAGCGGAGCAAGAGGCGGAAGCCGTAGCAGAGAAGGCTGCGGCTGAATAAGAAAAAAGTCGAATGATGGAAAGAAGGGGCCGAGTTGATGACTGCGGGCCCTTTTTCTTTTGTTACCGATGTCATTCTAGTACAATGGGGAGAGAGTAGGAGGGAATGAACGTGAAAGTAATCATTGGATTGGGTAATCCAGGTAAAAAATATGAAGACACCAGACATAATGCCGGATTCATGGCCATAGATAAGATTAGCGACAAATGGGGCATTCCCGTTACGCAAAACAAGTTTCGCGCTCTTGTCGGCGAAGGCCGGGTGGAAGGCGAAAAGGTGCTGCTTGTCAAACCGCAGACGTACATGAATCTGTCCGGTGAGTCAGTCGCAGAAATCTTGAAATTTTACAAGCTGATTCCGGATGATCTGGTTGTCATTTTTGACGATCTCGACTTGCCGACCGGACAGCTTCGCCTGCGTGAAAAAGGCAGTGCTGGTGGTCACAACGGCATCAAGTCGATGATTCAACATTTGGGAACCCAGGAATTTAAACGCATCAAGGTCGGGATCAGCCGTCCAGAGCCAGGGCGCAGTGTGAGCGACTACGTGCTGCAATCGTTCCCTGCTGCGGAGAGAACGCTGATTCAGGAAGCTGTGGAGCATGCTGCCGATGCAGCGGCGATGTGGACGAGAGAGCCTTTTATTAAAGTGATGAACCAGTTTAACAGCCTGCAAAAATAAGCGGCGGCACACAGGAGTCAGGCTTGCCGCTAGTATGATTTTCCACCCAACCGACCATACTAAGCGATATGAAAGGTATGGGGGTGGCATATGCATGAGCATTCGCTATACGTGTCGTTGCTGCGGCATGAAAATCGCGGAATTTGACGAATCGCAAGTGACAGAAGCGCAGCTCGGGTTTGATTCCTTGACCCCGGAGGAGCGTGCTCTTATAATATCGAGAGAACAAAGTGGAGATACGGTCGTCAGCATCACGTGCGACTACTGCCGTGAAGCGCTGATTCAGCATCCAGAGCTTTCGCTAGTTGGAAACCCACTTCAATAAATAAGTGGATACTCGTTAGGAAGGCTTGCACTGACAAGGCCTTAGCTTGGGGAGCTAAGGCTTCTTTTCGCATGGTCGACCCGCGGGCAAATCGCTTGACCAGTCATGCTCTGGCTGTAGATGACAGAAGAATTAGAGAGGGGATTAGTGAATGCAAGTCATCATTAACCCGATGAAACAAGACTCGAACGTCGGGACAATTGTGGCTGGTTTGGAGAAAGGTCTGCATGAGCAGCTTGTCTCCGGTCTAGCAGGCTCAGCCCGACAGACACTGATGGCGGCACTGAAACAGATGACCGGGCGCCCGGTTTGTGTCGTCACGCATAACATGTACCAAGCACAAAAAGTATACGAGGATCTTATTGAGCTGGTTCCTTCTGATCAAGTGCTGCTTTATCCGGGAAACGAGCTGATTGGCTCTGAGCTTGCCATCGCCAGTCCCGAGATGCTGGCGCAGCGCATTCATGTATTCAACCGTCTGGCCCAAGGCTTTACGGGTTTTTTGGTTGCGCCATTCGCCGGATTGCGCCGCCTGGTTGTGCCTCCCGAAGTGTGGAAAGAGGCGCAGATTACGCTGTCTGTCGGTGACGAGCTGGATATCGAATCGTTTTTGTCCCGCTGTATCGAGCTTGGTTACGAGCGCGTCGATATGGTCGAGCGAAAAGGCGAACTGAGCGTTCGCGGCGGAATTATCGACCTGTACCCGATTGATTCCGAGTGGCCTGTGCGCATCGAGCTGTTCGATGTGGAGATTGACTCGATCCGTACGTTCGACATGCTTTCCCAGCGCTCGCTTGAATCGGTGCAAACCTACATTTTGGGCCCGGCAAAAGAAATGATCGCCTCTACGCCTTTGCTGATGGAAGCGGCTGTTCGCTTAGAGCAGAAGCTCGGTGAAACCGTTGCCAAGCTGAAAGATGGCGCCGCCAAGGAAAAAGTGGTCGAGCGGATTGGTTCGGATGTCGAGCGTATGAAACAAGGGCAGCGTTTTGCTCAGCTGTACTCGTACGTTTCCGTCATTTATCCGTCACAGGACACGCTGATCTCCTACATGCCGTCTGAAACCCTCTTGATCATGGATGAGCCTTCCCGCGTTTTGGATACGGCAGCACAGCTGCAAAAAGAAGAAGCAGAGTGGCTGACCGGACGAATCATTCAGGGCGAGTACATGGCTAACCTGAGCCTGTCCCGCACTTATGAAGACATCGTTTCCCACAAGAAGCGGCAGATTGTCCACCTGTCTTTGTTCCTCCGACAATCTCCCAAGACCCAGCCGCAAAACATCGTCAACCTGACCTGTCGCACTATGCAGAACTTCCACGGACAGATGAATGTGCTGAAAACAGAGCTGGCCCGCTGGAAAAAGTCTCAGGACCAGATCGTTTTTGTCGCGGCCGATCTGGAGCGTGCCAAACGTCTGGAGCGCGTCCTGCACGATTATGAGATGGAAGCAGATGTGTTGACCGAAGCGGTTGAGGTGGTGCCACCAGGGCGTCCTACGATCATCTTGGGGAACCTCCAGACAGGCTTCGAGCTGCCCCTGAACAAGCTGGTCGTTATTACGGAGGGCGAAGTATTTACCGCCAAGCAGCGTAAAGCGCGCAAAGTTCAGCAGACGATGAACAATGCGGAGCGGATCAAAAATTACTTGGAGCTAAAGCCCGGCGATTTTGTGGTGCACATCAATCACGGGATTGGGAAGTACCTTGGAATTGAAACCAAGGAAATACTCGGAATTCATAAAGATTACCTTCACATTCAATACGCAGCAGGCGACAGCCTGTTTGTGCCGATCGATCAAATCGACCATGTGCAAAAGTACGTGGCGAGCGAAGAAGCCCAGCCGAAAATCTACAGCTTGGGCGGAAGCGAATGGAAGCGGGTCAAAAACAAAGTTCAGTCTTCCGTCAAAGACATTGCCGAAGATTTGATCAAGCTGTACGCTGCGCGCGAAGCAGCGGTCGGTCACGCCTTTTCCTCAGATACAACCGAGCAGCGTGACTTTGAATCGATGTTTCCGTATCAGGAGACTCCCGACCAGTTGCGGGCAATCGCTGAGGTCAAAAGCGATATGGAGCGCAGACGCCCGATGGATCGCCTCGTCTGCGGAGACGTGGGTTACGGAAAAACAGAAGTGGCGATTCGCGCAGCGTTCAAGGCTGTCATGGACGGCAAACAGGTGGCTGTTCTCGTTCCGACGACGATTTTGGCGCAGCAGCATTACGAGACGTTTCGTGAGCGTTTTGCCGACTACCCGATCCGGGTTGAGGTGTTGAGCCGTTTTCGCTCGCGCAAGGAACAAAACGCTACGTTAAAAGGACTGAAGGAAGGCACTGTCGATGTCGTCATCGGAACGCATCGTTTGCTGTCCAAAGACTTGACGTTTCGCGAACTCGGACTGCTCATCGTCGACGAGGAGCAGCGTTTCGGTGTGAGTCACAAAGAAAAGCTGAAGCAAATCAAGACAAATGTCGATGTTATCACGTTGACCGCGACGCCAATCCCGCGGACGCTGCACATGTCGATGCTGGGTGTGCGTGACTTGTCTGTCATCGAGACACCGCCAGAAAACCGTTTCCCTGTGCAGACGTACGTAATGGAATACAGTCCTGCGCTGGTGAGAGAAGCGATTGAGCGCGAGATGGCGCGCGACGGCCAAGTATTTTTCCTCTACAATCAGGTGCAAGGCATTGAGCAGATGGCTGAACAAATATCCATGCTCGTGCCTGATGCACGGATCGCGGTAGCGCACGGCCAGATGAATGAGAGCGAGCTGGAAGGCGTCATCCTCGACTTTTTGGAAGGGAATTTTGACGTGTTGGTCAGCACGACGATCATTGAGACCGGGGTGGACATCCCGAACGTGAACACGCTGATCATCCACAATGCCGACAAAATGGGCCTGTCCCAGCTGTATCAGCTTCGCGGACGGGTTGGACGTTCGAACCGGATTGCTTATGCTTACTTCACATACCAACGGGACAAGGTGCTGACAGAAGTCGCAGAAAAACGGCTTCAGGCGATCAAGGAATTTACGGAACTCGGCTCCGGCTTCAAGATCGCCATGCGCGACTTGTCGATCCGGGGGGCTGGTAATTTGCTCGGTGCCGAGCAGCACGGGTTTATCAATACAGTCGGTTTCGACCTGTACAGCCAGATGCTCAAGGAAGCGATTGACGAGTTGAAGGGAGAGGTCAAGCAGGAAGCGGTTACGCCTGTGGAAATCAATCTCCAGCTCGATGCTTACATCCCGTCTATGTACATTACCGACAGCCGGCAAAAGATCGAGATGTACAAAAAGTTTGTGGCGGTATCCACGCTGGAGGATGTCGACGATCTGGCAGAGGAATTGTTGGACCGTTTCGGCCCTGTTCCGCAGCCGGTTGACAATCTCCTGACCATTTCCCGTTTGCGTGTCTATGCGCTGCAACACCACATCACCGAGATCAGCCAAAAAAATCCGGATGAAATCAAGCTCGTTCTCCATCCTAGCCAAAACAACAACATTGATGGCGGTGCTCTGTTTGCGCTTGCCAGCAACTGGAGCCGGAGGTTGGGGCTCTCAGGTGGACAACAGATCACGATTACTGTTAAAGTAAAGGGGTTAAGGGAAGACGAAGGTGTACAGCTGATCGAGAAGCTGCTTCGTCAATTTCACCAGGTGCGTAAAGACACCGGTACGGAGAGTCCTGTGTCCTAATGGGCAGAGGACTTGCCAGGAAGGGAGATTTCTATGAAACGTTCTGTAGCGATCTTGTCTTCTGCTGTTTTGGTCGTGGCGCTCATGACGGGCTGCGGCAAGGCAGAAGAAAATGCTCAGCAAAACCAAAATCCATCCAGTCAGACAGACGGTAATAAACAAGGAAACCAAGCGACTGATGCCAACGATCCTTTGACACAATTTCCTAAGCTGACTCTGCCATATACAGCAGATGCGAAGGCTGTGGTTGTTGAGTATCAGGGTGGAACGATTACAGGTCAGGAGTTCGAAGAGTTCCTGCGCGTAATCAACTTCATGAACCCGCAACAAGGCACGATGATCGAGGCTGCCGACAATCAAGCGCTGAAAGCTTTTGCACGCGAGTACACGGCAACGAAAATTTTGGCCAGTCGCTCAGACGATGCCATGAAAAAAGAAGCCAAGGACTTGGCGGATAAAACCTTTGAAAAAATCAAAGGTCAGTACATGGGCTTCCTGGGCAAGGATGAAGCCAAGTTCACAAAGCTGATGGAAGGCCAAGGGGTCACCAAAGAAATGGTAACCAACCAAATGGCGCTCATCAACGAATCGATTACCGTTCTGAAAAAGAACATCAGCGACAATACGCTGAAGCAAGAATTTGACAAAATGGATAAGGCATCGCGCACCGTTGCATCCGTACGCCACATCCTGATTTCGACAGAACAGCGCAAGCCTGAGGAAGCATTGAAAATCGCCAACGACCTCGAAGCGCGTCTGAAAAAAGGTGAGGACTTCGCCAAGCTGGCGAAGGAGTTTACCGATGACCCTGGAAGCAAGGAAAACGGCGGTCTGTACGCAGATGCTGACGTAAGCCAATGGGTGCCTGAGTTCAAGGACGCAGCGATTACACAAAAAGTGGGCGAAGTAGGCCCGCCAGTGAAAACAAGCTTTGGCTACCACATCATTAAAGTGGAAAACCGCAAAGAAAAAACCTTCGACGAAATGAAGGAGCAGCTTCGCGCAGGTGCGCTGGAGTCTGGCTATGACGCTTTTGGCAAAAACGAGCTGGACAAGCTGATCACGAAATACAACGTGCCTGCATCCAAAAACGAGGCCGCTCCAAAATAATAAGTCGTCTGATCAAAAACAGGGAATCCGTTTCCCTGTTTTTTCGTTTTCTCGCATATTCTTGAAGCGTGGGCAAATACTATTATCACTCGCTACCACCCGGGGGAGAGTAACAAAGCAATTGGTAAAAATTGATGCAAGCACCCATAGTTAAAATTAGAATTTGAGGAAAAAATACAAGTAACCAACCACCATTTATTCACTACCCACTTCTCAGGGAAAGCGAGGCAACATGACATGAAAGCAACTGGTATCGTTCGTCGAATTGACGACCTCGGTCGGGTCGTGATTCCTAAGGAGATTCGTCGTACACTGCGCATTCGTGAAGGCGACCCGCTTGAGATTTTTGTGGATCGTGACGGAGAAGTCATTCTCAAAAAGTATTCACCGATTGGAGAACTGGGTGATTTTGCAAAAGAATACGCTGACTCCCTGTACGAAAGCATGAATCATACGGTATTAATCTCAGACCGTGACAGTGTGATCGCTGTCGCTGGCGCATCGAAAAAAGAATATCTGGAAAAAGCGATTGGCAGCATTGTGGAGAAGTGTTTGGAGGAACGCAAGACACGACTGGAGAAAAACGCCGGTTCTTATGAAATTTGCCGCGACATGAGTGAAACGTACGGTTCCTTTGTCGTCGCTCCGATTGTAGCGGGAGGGGACCCGATCGGTTCTGTCATCCTGCTCAACAAAAATGAATCGACGAAGATGAGTGATTTGGAGATGAAGATGTCGGAAACAGCGGCCGGTTTCCTGGCAAAGCAAATGGAACAATAGCAAGAACAAAAACAGCCTCGGACAAAAGAGGCTGTTTTTTTGTCGTAAAAAAATCAGCTGATCCTGTTGCGTTCAGGGCTTGGCAGATTTTTTCTCGCCGATTTGCTTGTGGTATAATGGACGAAGTTTCTGGTTGGAGAGGAGAAATTTCACGCACATGGCTCAAGAAAAGGCATCTGTTCAATTTGTGAAAGGCGCCGCAATATTAGGGGTTGCCGGTCTTGTCTCCAAGCTGCTTGGCGCAGTATACCGCATTCCATACCAAAACATTGCCGGAGATATCGGCTTGTACGTATATATGCAAGTATACCCGCTGTATACCACGTTGTTGATCCTGGCGACGGCAGGCTTTCCTATCGCCATCTCCAAGATCGTCTCGGAGCGCGTCGCAATCGGCGATACGCTGGGAGCGCGAAGAGCGTTCCGTGTTGCCAGTATTGCGCTGGTCGTGCTCGGCTTGTTTTTCTTTATGCTGTTGTACACAGGAGCACCAGTCATTGCCCGGTTCATGGGGGATGAGCATTTGACGACTCCGCTGCGTGCTGTTGCCTGGTCCCTGCCGCTCGTGCCGATGGCAGCGATCTTGCGCGGGTATTTTCAAGGACATCAAAACATGATGCCAACAGGAGTATCACAAGTTATTGAGCAGTTGATTCGCGTTATTTTCATTTTGGTCGCCGCTTTCTGGGCGATGAACGTTTACCAGGATGCTTATCTCGCTGGTACGGGAGCGGTGTTTGCCGCATTTCCCGGCGGTATTGCCGCCATCCTCGTCTTGCTTTGGTACTGGAGAAGAGACAAGCAGGGCGCCCAACTGATTCCGGAAAGGACTCAGCAAGCGGGAGTGAGCGCCTGGACCAACCGTCAGGTGCTGCGCAGCCTGTTGATGTATGCGGTTCCGATTTGCATGGGGGCGCTTGTTTTGCCGCTCGTCCCGCTTGTCGATTCTGTTACCGTCGTGAACATGCTGCAAATCAGCGGGACCCCGGAAGATTTGGCCAAACTGGCAAAAGGGGCATTTGACCGCGGGCAACCGCTCATTCAGTTCGGTACATTTTTTGCCACCTCGCTGTCTTTGGCGCTTGTGCCTGCGATCAGCGAAGCAGTCGCCCAGCGTCAGCATCAAATGATTGCGAACCGTTCCGAAATCGCCATTCGCCTGACATTCTTGCTGGGACTCCCGGCATCGTTTGGGTTGGCCCTGCTTGCCGAGCCGATCAACGTCATGCTGTACGGCGATAAAAACGGAACCGAAGCGCTTGCGGTTCAATCCTTCACGATTATTTTTGCCACATTGAGCATTGCCAGCGCGGGCATTTTGCAAGGGTTGGGGCGCGTCATGCGGCCTGCGCGCAACTTGTTTATCGGTGTGCTCGTCAAACTCATATTAAACCTTGCGCTCGTCCCTCTTTGGGGGATTTCCGGCGCGGCACTGTCTACGGTCATTGCCTATCTCGTAGCGATGGGGTTGAACGTGCTCGCTGTGAAAAAATATACAGGGGCGCAGATTGGATTGCGCCAAACAGTCAAAAAGCCGTTTTTGTCTGTCATCGTCATGTCAGTGGTTGTCCTGATTGTGGAATGGGGAGCAACGGCCTTGCTCGGGAAGGCAGGCATGTCTGAACGACTGTTCCAGACGCTGGTTGGACTGCTTGCCGTTGGTGCAGGGGCAGTAGTGTATGTGCTGGCGCTTTTGAAAACAGGCGGGCTTACGCGAAACGACATTCATTTCCTGCCAAAAGGAAAACGAATTGCTGCGCTGTTGACACGGTTCCAGCTTCTCCCCAAATAAAAGGCATGAGGTAGTCGAGTGGAGGCGAAACGATTGGATAAGAACAAAAATACGATTACGGTAGTGGGGCTGGGCGCAGGTGACCTCGATCAGCTTCCGTATGGGATTTATCGGACACTCAAACAGGCTGACCAGCTGTACTTGAGAACGAAAGAGCATCCGGTTGTCGCGCAGTTGGCAAGCGAAGGCGTCGCCCTGACCTCTTTTGACGAAGTGTACGAGCAGCACGACGGCTTCGCCGAGGTGTACGCAGACATCGTCGAACGGCTGTTGGGCAAAGTGCAGGAAGCAGGTCATATCGTGTACGCCGTTCCTGGCCATCCTTTGGTGGCGGAACGCACGGTTCAGTTGTTGCTTGAAGAAGGCCCGAATCGCGGCGTGCAGATTGAGATCGGCGGCGGGCAAAGCTTTATCGACCCCCTTTTCGCAAGACTGCACATCGACCCGATCGAGGGCTTTTCCTTGCTCGACGGGACGGCTCTCTCGGCGCATCAAGTGTCGCCAGGGCTGCACACGATTATCGCGCAAGTATACGATGCTTTCGTCGCATCGGATGTGAAGCTGACCTTGATGGAAGTGTTGCCGGATGATTACGTGGTAACGGTGGCTACAGCTGTCGGCGTAGCGGGCCAAGAGCGGATCGAGAGCGTTCCGCTGTACGAGCTGGACCGGGTCGAGCATTTCGGCAATTTGTCTTTGGTGTACGTGCCGCCAACTACAGACGACACCGTATCATACCGTCAGTTTTCTTATTTAAAAGAGATCGTCGCCATTTTGCGCAGTCCGGATGGCTGCCCGTGGGATCGCGAGCAGACGCATCAAAGCATTCGCAAAAATTTGATCGAAGAAACGTACGAGGTACTGGAAACGATTGATGACGAAGACCCGGATGCGATGTGCGAGGAGTTGGGTGATTTGTTGATGCAGATCATGCTGCATTCGCAAATCGCAGCGGAAGATGGATATTTTACCGTCGACGATGTGGTTGCGACTTTGAATGAGAAGCTGGTGCGCCGTCATCCGCACGTATTCGGGGAAAAGAGTGCCAATGATTCAGAGGAAGCGCTCGCGAACTGGCAAGAAATCAAGGCACAGGAAAAAGCGGCAAAAGGAATCGACGTGGCCGCCGCGTCCAAACTTTCCGGTATTCCGCGCGATCTGCCAGCACTGATGTACGCTTACAAGCTTCAGAAAAAAGCAGCGGAAGTCGGCTTCGACTGGGACGATATTGCAGATGTGTACAAAAAGGTAGAAGAGGAATACAACGAGCTGCGGGAAGCGTCCGCAGAAGAGCGCGCTGGCGAATTGGGCGATTTGCTCTTTGCCGTGGTCAATCTGGCTCGTTTCCTCAAAATTGATCCGGAAGAAGCGCTGGCACTGACAAACAACAAGTTCAAAAAGCGTTTTTCCTATATCGAAGGGAAGCTGCACGAAGCTGGCCGCACCTTTGAACAAACCGATTTGCAGGAAATGGACAAATGGTGGGAGGAAGCCAAACACCAGACAAAAGGGAGAGAGTAAGGATGAGACTGGATAAGTATTTGAAAGTATCCCGCCTGATCAAGCGCCGTACGCTGGCAAAAGAAGTGTGCGACAAAGCTCGGGTAGAAATCAACGATCGTCCGGCCAAAGCATCCAGCAACGTGAAAATTGGCGACAAGCTGGCGATCCGTTTCGGACAAAAGATCGTTTCCGTAAAAGTAGAAGACATCAAGGAAAATCCGCGAAAAGAAGAAGCAGCTTCGCTCTATACAGTCATTGGTGAAGTTCCCGTGCCACGTGACGAAAAAGAAGAGGACGCTTATTTGAAAGGGTAACGTGCCCAGGATTGCAACTTAGACTGCCATTACGGCAGTCTTTTTATTTTGACAAGGCTACTGGTGGCACAAAACCGCAGGACGTTTTTTCTGCAAAAGAAGGATATAATGGAAATACATGAAAGCAAATCAGAAGGGATGGTGGTGCAGATGGAACAAAGGGGAGTTCAGACGGGGTACTTCTTGGCCATTTCACTTTTGCTTTCAGCCCTGTTTTACTTTTTCGCCTCCAACTGGCCGATGCTGGACAGATGGGAGAAAATAGGTGTCAGTGTCACTGTATTGGTTCTTTTTTATCTCTCATCCTATGTCACGTCCGTGTTGTTGAAACGTCATGCTTTCCTCAGCAATTGGCTGCTGGTTGCCGGAGGTCTGGCATTTGGACTTTGTGTCGCTCTTTTAGGGCAGATTTACAACTCTCACGCCGATAGCTACATGCTGTTTGTCGTCTGGCTGATTCCTAACCTGCTCTTCGCGATTTTTACGCGCTACCAGCCTTTTTACGTGATCAGCTATGTTTTGGCGCATCTGGCCCTGATCTTTTTCCTCGAACCGACAGTCGTTCACGTATCGCGCGAGAGCGAATGGTGGTACATGATTTTCTGGCTGGTCGCACTTGGCAATATGGTGCTTTTTTGGCTGACGTCGACGCGAAAGCTGCCGTCTCAACCGATCTATTATTTGTCCTTTCTCGTCTTTTCCGTCAGCTTGTTCATCTCATCGTTTGTCGAAGTGTACGATGCATTGCCTGAAATTCTGTATCTTTTGGTCGGAGCCGTCCTGTTCGTAACCTTTTTGAAATGGCTGCCCAACCGCGGACTGCTGATTGCGACAGCTTCCATGCTGTCTTTGTTCCTGCTCGCGAAGTTTTTCTGGTATATGCTTGAGTATTACTCTGAGGGCTTTTTCCTCGTGGCGCTGTTGGCGGCTGCGGGTTTGGTCTGGGGGGCGGTCGTGGGCATCAACTGGCTGCGCAAGGAATCGGCGCACCAAAAAAGCAAGTGGGTGCAATTTTTCCAGGAAGCATTTACGGTGCTGGTAACGACGATTGCCGCATTCATTGGAGCCATTTCGCTGACCGGGCTGCTCGTTCTTGTATTCGATGACGAATCGGTGCTGTATTTTATCTTTTTCCTGTCGCTGCTCGGGTTTCTTGCCCCGGTTTTGTTGCTTCCGAAAATGAATGCAACGGTTCGTTATACATTGCTTACGATAGGCTATTTGCTCGGAATCGGCTCCTCGCTGTTTTTGGAAGGTTATTATTGGGTGGTGTTCCTCGCCGTTTTGCTCTACGTGTGGAAGGCGGTAGCTGGCATTCCCGCGCGGCTCTTGACCCAACTCGCCTTTCTGCTCGTGCTCTATTTCAAGCTTACGAACAACATGTTCATGCAGGATACGACGGTGCTTTTGATCCTGTTTGTGTTCCAAATGGGGATGTATTACGTCCGAAGCCTGCCCGCCGTCTTGCGAAACAGCTCCCTCGTCTACGGCTTGCTGTCTTTGCTTGCGTTGACCGAGCTTCATTTTGAATCATTTGCCGTGAATTTGCTGATTCAAGCCGGGTTCTTTGTCTTCACGACTTATTTGCTTTATCAGACCTTGCACAGGAAGAGCAAAAGCGCTTTCGGCATCGTTCTCGCCTTCTGGTTTGCCTTTTTGCTGATGAAGTATTACGACCTGTTGTGGAGCTTGCTGCATAAATCGTTGAGTCTGCTGCTTTTGAGCATCGTCTTTTTCCTCGTCAGCTATTGGCTGGAGCGGCGCGTACAGTCAGACACGCCGATAGTGTCGCCAGTCTTTGCGAAGCGGCCGCTAATTTTGCTGATGATTATGCTGCTTCAACTTGTTTTGGCAGGCTACCAGGTGTACAGCAGCGAGACGATTTTGTCCCAAGGAACCTCCGTCAAGCTGAAGCTGGCGCCAGTCGACCCACGCTCGCTGTTGCAAGGCGATTATGTGAGATTGAACTACGACATATCGACACTTGCAGACGAGGAGCTTCCTTCCGGGGAAAAAGTCCGTGTCGTATTACGGAAGCAAGAACAGAATGTGTACGGCTACAGTGGCTACTATGAAAAAGCAGGCGTCTGGAACAAGCCTTATACGGCTGATCCGTCCGATGTCGTCATCAATGGGAAAACAGTCGGATGGGGCCAGGTTGAGTACGGAATCGAGAGCTATTTTGTCCCTGAAGGAACAGGATTGGAAGTACAGGAAAATGCAAAGTTTGCGACGATCAGAGTCGGAGCCAAGGGCGATGCCTTGCTGGAGAGCCTGTCGTCGGAATAAAGATGAAGCATCTTGAAAAGAAACAGCAAGAAGCTGTCCGAGCATTATCGGGCAGCTTCTTTTGCATGGGTCATCGGGACATGAGTCTGCTCCAGTTGCGATACGACATGGCGGACGATCAACATGCCCGTAACCCCGAGCAGGAAAAACAGCAGCGCCATCAGATAGGAAGGGAAAATAGCCCCCAGCGTAATTCCAGCCGTTCCGATGATTCTGGCGCCCTGAAACACAAGGCCGTTCACTGCCATGTAGGAACTGCGGGCGTCATCGCGGACAATCCGGGCGAGAAAGGTTTGCCTGGTCGGAATGTGAATCAGCTCGCCCCAAGTGGCGATTAGCATAGCCGCCATCAGCAGGAAAAGGGAATTGCTGTACAGGATTACCGTATAGCCGACGATGTACAACAGCCCGCCAACGTACATGGCAGAAGCTTCTCGCGCATGGCGGATCAGCCTCGTGATAAAGAGGGAGAGCAAGACCACCAGGAGCGTATTTTCCAACTGAATGAGACTGAACATTTTCAGACCAGTCAGTTCAACGGCAAACCAATCGAAAAGCGAGATGCTTTGGGACGGGAACTCGTGGGATAGCCTTACAGCGACGTAGTTCGCAGTCTGGAACTCCAGGGAAAAGATAAACAGACCTCCCAGCGAGTACAGCAAAAAGCGACGATCCGTTATTACCTGCCTGTAGCTTTTTATGACATCCACGAGAACGTTTGCGCCTGCAAAAGGAGTTCGTTGCGCCCTGTCCTTTTGCGGAAAATACGATTCCTGCATGCGCACAGACATCATGTAGAGCGTGAACAAACTGACCAAGGTTAGGGCAATAAACAGCTCGAAGCGGTGCGTGGCAAACAGCAGTCCGCCGAGAACGGAGCCGATTGCAATCGACAAGTTGGAAGCCCAGTAATTGATGCTGTACATGAAGGTGCGATTTTCCGCGGTGCTCACATCAATCAGCATCGCATCGGCTGCTGGACTAATCAGCCCATTGCTCGCGCTTTGCAAGAGCATCATGGCAAAAGTGAGCCAAGCGGAATCGAGCCACGGTGAATTGGCAAGCGTCATGATCAGGAAAGCGGCACATTGGACCGATTGACCGTATACCATTACTTTTTTTCTGCCCCAGCGATCAGCCAGATAGCCCCCGTAAAAACCGAGCAAAATCTGAGTGAGCAACGTCAGACTTAACAAAAACCCTGTCAAAGCCAACCCCATTTTGGCAGAAAAGTAGATGGCCATGAACGGGAAAATCATATTTCCAACCAGTTTCGTCAGAAAGGAAGTCACGATGCGAATGCGGATATTCGGGTGTAGTTCAAACAAACTCATGTGCAGACCACCTCTCCTTTTTCTTGACTAAATTGTAGCTGTTAAAAGGAGAAGAAAAAGAGTAAGATCGCAGTAATGATTTCACCTTTTAGGATGGATGAACATGAAAAGTCATGAACACTTTACGCAAATGTTGCTCGGTTTTTCCGCTTGGGAGCCGGGGGCAGAGCTGACGGTTGGAATTACGGAATTAGCGGAGCTGCTTTGTTGCACACCGCGCAATGTGAAACTGATTTTACGCAAATGGGAGAGGGAAGGGCTGCTGAGATGGCAGCCGGGCGTGGGCAGAGGCAACCATTCTACGCTGACGATTCTTTGCGATGTCAGCCAGTTTTTGACCGATTCTTTTCACGAGCTGCTTTCACAAGGAAACGTTCGGGAGGCGGTGGAGCTTTTACAGCATAAAAGCTTGCCTGTAAACGTCCGGCGCTGCTTGCAGGAAGTGTGGGACGCTCAATTTGGCTTTGTCGCAGAGGAAGGCGAGAGCAGACGCCAGGATGTTCTGCGCATTCCGCGGGAGCGCGTGCTTTCGACTCTTGATCCGGCATTTGTTGCTGTATCGGCGGAGAGTCACTTTATTCAACAAATTTGCCATACACTCATTATTTTCAATCCTGCTTCCCAGTCCTTTCAGCCTCAACTAGCCTACGCCTGGGAAAGCGATCAGGAGAAGCGGACCTGGACGTTTTATTTGCGCAAAGGCGTGCGGTTTCACCATGGGCGCGTGCTTACGGGAAAAGATGTCGCCTATACGATTCAGCGCCTCGTCGACCTCGACTCGCCTTATCGCTGGCAGGTCGAGGACATCGTGAGCATCGAGCACCCTGACGATTGCACGGTCATCTTTCATTTGCGGGAGCCGAACGGGTTTTTCCTGCATTATGCCGCATCTATCGCACTGTCGGTTTTGCCGCATGATGTGCCGTTTTCCGAGCGTGCGATAGTAGGAACGGGGCCGTTTCGCATGCTGGAATTTACCGAGGACAAGCTGGTGCTTGGCGCTTTCGAAGACTATTACCGGGAGAGAGCGATATTGGATCGGGTAGAAATTTGGCGGGTATCGGGCGCGGAACAGGCGAAGATGCGGTACCAGTTGCCGGAGCAGGCAGAGCAGACAGTGTCGTCCTCAACAGTTTTGCAAGGCGATGGCGATGGTGGCAACAACATCGAGTTTCAAGAGATCGGTTGTTATTACTTGAGCTTCAACTTTAACAAACCAGGCATTCAGCATGACTTCTATTTTCGGCAGGCAATCAAGCATCTGCTCGATCCCGTTCAGATGATCGAAAAGCTGAGAACACAAAACCGATCTCCCGCAGGCAGTTTCCTCCCGTCGAGAAGCCAGCAAATGACTTTTCAATCATCAACGATAGAAGAGGCGGCAGCTTGTTTGCAAAAAAGCGCCTACCAGGGAGAGACGGTTGTTCTTTTGTACGGGGAAGGAAAACAATATGGCGAGGAGGCGGAATGGCTGCGGCAAAGATGTGAGCAAATCGGTATCCGGCTTGAAGCGAGGAGCGCGACGAAAGCCGAGACGTTGTCCGACTTTGCTGAAAAACACGCGGATATGTGCATGATGGGAGAAGTGCTGCAACGCGATATTGAGCTGGGCTTGATTGAAATCTACAAAAATAAATGCACGATGGTGTACCGTTTCCTCGATGACAAAAAGCGGGGGATTGTGAACAGGCAATTGGCTGGGGTGTTCGGTTTGGAACAGCAGGAGGAGCGCCTGGAAGCTTTGGCACGCATCGAGGACATGCTGAGAGATGAGTTGTGGATTTTATTTATTCACCATGCAAGGCGCATTGACCGCTATCATCCGGCTCTGCAAGGGATCACGCTGGATTCTTTTGGCTGGATTGATTTTTCAAAACTGTGGGTTAAGTCATTCGTTACCAGTCTGTAACCCTTTCTTGCCTTACTTTTCCTATCATAGAAGGAATTGCAGCGCAGGGTTTGATTTTGTGCTGCAGGCCGCTTGCGGTCACATCCATATTGGAAAAACGGCGAGCGAATCGCCACCCCGTTCGGGGAAGTTTTTCAGAGGAGAAGGAGGCGTTACCGTTGAACAAAAGCGCGAAGAAAGGGATCTCTGTCCTGCTGGCGACTACGGTGCTAACAAGTCCGTTTGTGATGGAGCCAAAAGCTGCTCAAGCTCTTTCCATCGAAGAGGTTTCAGCAGATGATACAGGTGCGGAAGAAGAAACGGAATATACGATTGAGTTTGAAATCGACAAGGAACTGAAATCAGGCGACACGATCTACGTTCGGTTCCCTTCTGACTATTCCGTAGACAAAAAGCTGAAAAAATCCGACGTTTCGGTTAAGGATGACAGCGACAAGGTTACGATTGACAGCGTATCTGTAAGTAAAAACGTGGTGGAAATCGAAATCGGGGATCGCATTAAAAAAGGCTCCGTAGTGACTGTGGAAATCGATAACATCACCAACCCCGATGATAAGGGCAGCTATTCCATAGAGGTCAAAACAAGCAGCGAAAGTACCTATAAAAGCAAAAAAATCTCGATTGGCAAGTCCTCTTCCAGCAGCAGTAGCAGCAAGGGGGATTTCGAAGCTTCTCACAGCAACAAAAATGCAGAAGAAAGCATTTCGCTGACGCTCGGCAAATTCACTCTGGCTTCCAAAAGCAAGCTCAAAGAGGGCAAATACATTTATGTAGACTTCCCAACGAGAGACATGCTGCCGAAAAGCATCAGCAAGTCCGATGTAAAGGTCAACGGTTACAAGGCTGATTACGTGACGATAATCGACAGCGATACCGTGCGAATCGAAGTGCCGAGCGGTGCTGACGGAGACAACTATATCAAACTGGAGTTCAGCTCATCGGCAGGCATTGTGAATCCGTCCGATCCTGGCAAGTCCTACTATTACACATTGGAGTACGACAGTAAAAAGTACAAATCCAAGGACGTGGAAATCTCAGGCGCCAGCAGCACGCCTTTCTCTGTTTCCTTGTCTGATAGCTCCGTGGGAGCGAGAAGCAGCTATACGCTTGATTTCGATTTGTCCAGCAAGCTGTACAGTAATTCGGATATTCAGGTCGAGTTCCCTGAGTGGGGAATGGTGCCGCCTGTTCTCTCCAGCTCCAATGTGACCGTCAACGGCGATCAGGTGACGGGACTTAGCGTGAACGGGAACAAGGTGTCATTTCGCACGCCCAGCGGCTTTTCCAGCTCGAATCGCCTGAGTGTCAAATTCGCGTACGACGGCTATCTGGTCAACCCGAAATCCGCAGGGAGCTACACGATTACGGCAAAAGTCGATAACAAAACATACAAGTCCAAAGATTTTCAAATTAGCGGCGTAGTTGCCCCTGTTCCTGTAGACAACACGCAGGCTACGATCGGGCTTACCAGAGCTACCGCATCGACTCCGGCCGGATTGCAGATTGGCATCAAAGCACTGGGCGCTCCGATTGTCCGCAACCAGGGCTTTATTGAAGTGGTTCTTCCTGTCGGCTTCAAGGTGCCAGCTTATGTGCCAACAAATACAGTAACCGTGAACGGCGTGGCAGCCAATTACGTAGGCGCGCGCGGACAAAATCTGATCATCGTGCCTTCCACAGACATCCCGGCGCGTGCTGCGGTGCAAGTCAACGTGGCTGAAACGGCGGGGATTGTAAATCCGGGTACGCCGGGCGTCTACAGCATCGGCGTCTATACCTCTGAAGAGAAGGGCTTGCTGTTCGCCCGTCCTGCCAATGTAGTGGCTCTGAACGGTGTGAGCTTCAAGGCGAACGTCGCGACCTTCACGAAAGCAGGCAAAACGACAAAACTGGCCGTTGCTCCGTATACAGTAAACGGCAACACGCTCATGCCGACTACATTTTTCCGCGATGCTCTCGGCTTCTCGGTCAGCTACACGAAAACGACAGCAAAAGTCGTCAGCGGCAACACGGTGATGCAGTTCAAGGTCGGTTCCAACATCGTGAACGTCAACGGGCAAAACGTTACCTTGCCGGCAGCGGTTCAGTTGAAAAACAACATTCCTACCTTGCCGCTCAAGACGATTGCCGATCGTACCGGCTACAAAATCATTTATGTGAACGGCAACTATACCGTGTACAAATAAGAGTGGCAAAGCAACCCCGCAGGTCAGCGGGGTTTTTTTGTTCTAAAAGGACATCCCCCTCCATACGATGGTACAAGAAGGGTACGTTAGGGGGGAGTAATCATGAACGACCACACGAAGCGGCCGCGCCACGAAATCGTGATGATCAATCGACGCAGTTTGGCGATTTCGGGAGTAAAAAACGTCGAAAGCTTTGACAGTGAAGAATTCCTCTTGGAAACGGACGGCGGCTTTTTAACCATACGAGGCCAAAACCTGCATATGAAAAATTTGAGTCTGGAAACCGGAGAAGTGGCGATCGAGGGCCTGGTTCACGAAATGGCGTATCTGGAACAAGGTCAGGCCGGAGATCGGTCGAGAGGATTCTTCGGCAAATTGTTCAAGTGAACATCATCCTTCAGTTGCAGACGGTTTTGGCCATGTCGACGTGCGGGGCTCTTATGGGAATGGGATTTGATACGTATCATGTGTTCAAAGGGAAGAGCAGGATGCCGCTCTGGCTGGTCTTCTTCTTTGATGTCCTGTTTTGGGTTGGCAGTATGGGAGCCGTTTTCTGGATTTTAGTAAAAGTAAACGACGGGATAATTCGTTTTCCCATCTTTTTTGGAATGATTTTCGGTGCGTGGCTGTATTTTTTATTAGGAAGTAAGAAGTATATCCTTTTTTTAAACCGCATGATAAAATTTTGTCAGTGGTTATACCGAACGGTCATACAAATTATTGATACCCTGGTTGTACGTCCCGTGCTCTTTATTTACCGAGTGATCCTGATGGTGCTGGCATTTTTTTATTCCATGTTGCTCATGATCCTCGGCTTTTTGTGGAAAGTGACACGTTTTGTCACCTCTCCTTTTGCCAAATGGGGTCAACATTTGGGGAAAAAAATGTTCGGAAAAACAACAGGAATCTGGACCAATTGGAAGAATTGGTTTCACTCAAAGAGAAAGCGGGAGTAATCCGAGGTGGCGAAATGATGAAACAGGCAACGACCTCTCCAACCAATCGAAAAGGACAAAGACGAAGAATGCGGCTCTTTTTCTTTTTTATCCTGTGCTTTTTCGTCTGGACTGGCTATACACTCTACTTGCAGAGCGGAGTGTTGGCTGAAAAGAGCAGCGAACTGGAAGCACTCAAGCAGGAATCGGTTGTCTTGAAGCAAAAGGAAGAGGAACTGACGTATGAGGCAAGCCGCTTGAACGACCAGGAATATTTGGCCGAGCTGGCGCGCAAACGAATTTACTACACCAAGCAGGGCGAGAGCATTTACGTGATTCCGGAATAAGCTCACAGTGTGATCTTCTAGGAGAGGGAGGCTTTCCACGTACATGGGAGTCGAGATCGGGAGCAAACTGGAAGGAAAAGTCACTGGCATCACGAAATTTGGCGCGTTTGTAGAGTTGCCTGGAAATGTGACCGGACTGGTGCATATCAGTGAAGTTGCCGACGTATATGTGAAAGATATTCACCAGTTTTTGAAAATCGGCGATATCGTAACGGTAAAAGTCCTCAGTGTGAAGGAAGGCAAGATCGGGCTGTCTATCAAAAAGGCGCAGGAAAAAGAGCGCCAGCCCCGCCAACAGCGGGAACGCACAGAAGGCTTTGAAGATAAGCTCAATCGCTTCCTCAAAGAAAGCGAAGACCGCCAGTCCTCTCTGAAAAAGAGCGGAGATAAAAAGGGACGAGGTCGGTAAGGATTGATCGGAAAATTATGACTTTTCTTTCTTTGTTAAAAGCACAGTTTGACAGAAAAAAGAGGAAGGTCATTTTGAAGTAGTGACGAATAAGGTATCGTAAGCCCGTTTCGCAAAGCGCGAATCACCTGTCAGCCGACGTTATCCGCCATAACGTCGGTTTTTTTTGTCCAAATTCGCAGGTTTATTTGTCGCACGATTCTGTGAATATTCGCTGGTTTTTTGACAAATTTTACAATACCACCTCCGTATAATGGAGAAACACATTGAACAAGAACGGGGTGGAGCTAAAATGATCGCAAACAAAAATGTGACCCAAGCTGGGCAAGCATGGGCGCGCCAAGTGTCAGAACGAATGGATACGACCGCACGAACATGGGGAGACAAAGTCGCTGATGCCGTACGCAGATGGAATGTGCTTCCACTTTTGATGGGGTTTTTGCTCGGGCGGGCCTTGATCTTGGAAGAGCTGACGCCTTTTGCTATACCGTATTTTATCGTCATGTTCTATATTCGCAGAGACTGCCTGCTCGTTACCGGATTGGCGCTGATTCTCGGGGCTTTTACCCAATCGGTGCCGATCGGGCTACAGACGATCCTCAGCATCGTCCTCGCTCTGTTTACATGCAAAATGATGGAGCGGCTGCGGCGCAAAGATTTTTCGCGCACTCCGCTGCTCGTGGTCGTCACGATCTTTGTCAGTCGGCTCTTGTACGCGGTGCTTACCAATCAGGTAAATACGTACGAGCTGATCATGGTGGCTGTAGAAGCTGTACTCGGCTTCGTGCTAACGCTCATCTTCATCCAGTCGCTTTCGATCATTCATTTGGCCAAGCCTTATGAGCCGCTGAAAAACGAGGAAATCGTGTCGCTCGTCATCCTGCTCGCCTCTGTGATGACAGGTACAGTGGACTGGATGGTCGAAGGCATCTCGATGGAACACGTACTCTCTCGCTATTTGCTGCTCGTCTTCGCCTTCGTCGGCGGTGGAACCGTTGGTGCAGCGGTTGGCGTCGTAACTGGTCTTATCCTCAGTTTGGCAAATGTAAGTGCCCTTCTGCAAATCAATTTGCTGGCCTTTTCAGGTCTTTTGGCAGGACTGCTGAAAGAAGGCGGAAAAGTAGGCGTTTCCGCAGGTCTGCTGATCGGAACAGCGATCCTGGCTATTTACGGCGGGGCGGAAGAGACGCTTTACTACTCCTTGATTGAAACTTCCCTGGCGATTGTCTGCTTCATTCTCACCCCTGCTGTACTTTGGAAAAAAGTAGCCAGATTTATTCCGGGTACCCCCGAAAATTTGCAATCTCATCAGGAATATATGCGCAGAGTCCGCGATGTGACGGCGGGCAAAATTCAACAGTTCTCCGATTTGTTTACCCAATTGTCCCGCAGCTTTGCCCAAACCGCAGATCAGGAGGAGATCGAGGAACAAGCCGATGCCTTTCTCAGCCGGGTGTCCGAATTTACGTGCCAAAAGTGCTGGAAAAAAGAACAATGCTGGGAAAAGGACACGCAAGCTACGTATCAAGGCATGCGCTACCTGATGGAAAAAGTGTACGAAAACGGAACGCTCGCGGGTGTCACTCCGCCACGCGACTGGGAGCGAAAGTGCGTCAAGACAGAAAAGGTGATGACGGTCATGGAACAAGAGTACGACCGTCAGCAAGCTTTTGACCAGTTGAAAAAACAGGTGAAGGAGAGCCGCAAGCTGGTAGCTGACCAACTGTCGGGAGTTTCCCGGGTCATGAGCGACTTTGCCCGCGAAATTCAGCGGGAAGGCATGGAGCTGTCTTTTCAGGAAAAGCAAGTTTCCAAAGCGTTGGAAGGATTGGGGCTATCGGTTCGCCGGGTCGAAATTCACAGCCTGGAAGAAGGCAAGGTCGATATCGAAATCAGTCAGCCGACTTGCTTTGGACATGATGAATGCGGGAAAATCGTCGCTCCGATGCTGACGGAAATTTTGGGCGAGAACATCGTGGTTCGCGAGCGTCAATGCGAAGCGCAAAAAGACGGCTCTTGCACGATGTGCCTTGCCTCCGCCAAAACGTTTGAAATCGAAATCGGCGTCGCTGGCGCAGCGAAAGATGGCAAGCTCTTGTCTGGAGACAGCTTCCGCACGATGGATTTGGGCAATGGCAAAATGGCGCTGGCGATCAGCGACGGCATGGGCAATGGGGAACGGGCTTTTCTGGAAAGCCAGTCTGCCCTCGACATGCTCCAGCAACTGCTTCGCTCCGGCATGGACGAAAAAATTTCGATCAAGACCGTCAATTCTATCCTGGCCTTGCGCTCTACAGATGAAATGTTCGCCACCGTTGATCTGGCGTTGATTGACTTGCAGACGGCGCATACCCGGTTTATCAAAATCGGTTCGACACCGAGCTTCGTCAAACGAAAAAACGACGTCATCACGATTACAGCCAACAACTTGCCCGTGGGCATTTTGGAAGAAATCGAGGTCGATGTCGTGTCGAGAATGCTCAAGCCAGGCGATCTTTTGGTCATGATGTCCGATGGCATCTACGAGGCTCCCCGCCATATCGAAAACAGGCAGGCGTGGATGAAGCGGATCATCAGCGAGCTGGAAACAGATGATCCGCAAGAAGTAGCCGACCTGCTCCTGGAAAAAGTCATTCGTCAGCATTCCGGGAAAATCGTGGATGACATGACGGTACTCGTGGCGCGGATTGATCGGTTCGTTCCGCAATGGTCAGCGATCCAGGTACACGGGATGGAGAAGCTGGAACGGCCACGGATTGTAAGCTAGGGAGTATGTTTTCCCATCAGCGCGGCGATACTGTTGCTAAAACAGGCTGAATGGGGAGATTATTTGTGAAAGAAGCGACACTTCGTCAAATTCTCGTAGTAACAGACGGCTGCTCCAATTCGGGAATAAGCCCGGTTGCCGCAGCAGCACTGGCGCGTGAGCAAGGAATCACGGTCAACGTGATCGGAGTCATTGACAAAAGCGAGCTTGGCGAAAAAGGGGAGCGGGAAATCCGCGATATCGCCGAGGCGGGAGGAGGGCTTTGCGATATCGTCTATCCGCAGCAATTGGCGCAAACAGTCCAAATGTTGACGCGCAAGGCGATGACAAGAACCATCCATCAAGTGGTCAATAAAGAATTGAAAGAGATTTTGGGCGATTCCGGAATAGATGAACTGGCCCCGGACAAACGCGTTCAAGTAGCAGGCATGGTCGACGATCTGGGCGAAAAAAGCAGTCTGAATGTCGTGATGCTTGTCGATACATCCGGCAGTATGAAGCCAAAACTGTCTGCCGTTCAGCAAGCGATCCACGATTTTAGCATTAGCTTGCACTCCCGAAGTGGACAAAGCAGAATGGCTGTCGGCTCATTTCCTGGGAAACAAAAGCATTTGGATATACGCATTCCTTGGACAGAAAAAGTACAGCAGGCTCATCAGTTGACCAGTGATCTGGCAATGAGCGGCATTACGCCGACCGGGCCTGCGATCGTTGAAGCGATTGCTTTGTTTGAGCAGGATAAACTCCCAAGCACGCTGAAAGATCGCTATACAGACGAAGAAGAAAACGACGACATGAACGGAAGTCTGCGCGACCATGTCTTCTAAGGCAGCTACTCCAGATCTGCCCAAGTATTTTCAGGGCAAGTGGAATCGGAAGTCGTACCACGTTCTGCGGGAGTTGGGGCGTGGTGCGAACGGAACCGTTTACCTCGTCTCCCAGGACGGTGTGCGCCGTGCTGTCAAGGTAGGCGTGGAAGGTATGGACATTTTAATGGAAGTGAACGTGTTGAAAAGCGTACAACAGGGGCGGGATTCCAAAGTGGGACCGCTCCTCTGTGATGTGGACGACCTGGTCGTCAACGGAAAAGCGTGTACGTTTTACGCCATGGAGTATCTGGAAGGCGAACAGTTAGATCGCTATATCCAGCAGGCAGGGACGGAATGGGTGCCTGTCCTGATCGTGCAGCTGTTAGCCCGGCTCGATGTGCTGCACAAGCACGGCTACACGTTCGGTGATTTGAAACCGGAGAACATCATGGTGAGCCAGACGGACAAAACCGTCCGGCTGATTGATTTTGGCGGTGTTACCAAGCAAGGAAGTGCCGTTCGCCAATTCACGGAAGAGTACGATCGCGCCTTTTGGCATGCCGGCGATCGAAAGGCCGACACAGGCTACGACTTGTTCTGTGCAGCTGTGATCATGGTGCGTTTGACCGTTGGAAAAGAGTTGTGGAAAAGCAGCCTTAGTGAACCGCGTCATACGGGTTTGCTCTGTGATATAATACGGAAAAGTGACAGCCTGTACCCTTACCGAGTGCCTTTGTTAAAGGCTTTTCACGGGAAGTTTGCCTCGGCGGGCGAGATGAGAGCGGAGCTTTTGACAGTCCTGCGGGAGCGCACTGTCGCGCAGCCGCGAAAAAAGGCGCCGAAGCCAGGCAAAGTCGGGGGAGGCATAAGCGGCTTGTTTGTCGCCTCTTTGCTGCTATTGGCTGGAACTTTGTATTATGCATGGTTCATGTGAAGGATGTGACGGTTTGTGTCCTCGGATTTGGTGATGGATACTTGCTTGTTGGCAGGCTCAATCATATTGAAAAATGGTGGTGAAACATACAGGACGGAAGAGACGATGGCTTTGATTGCCGTGGCTGCGGGGATGGATGACGTCAACAGCTCGGCTACACCTACGAGCATCATTTTGTCTTTTCGGTGTAGCGGGCTGGATCATACCCGCATGGTCCGAACGCCAAAGCGAACCACCAATTTGAATAAAATCACACTTGTAAACGACGTATCCCGGCGCTTTGTCAGCGGGAAGATCACCTTGGAGCAAGCGTATCGAAGGCTGCGTGAAATCGACCAGGAAAAGCCGATTTATCCGAAGTGGATGCAGCATATGGCAGCAGCCATCGCCAGCGGCTCCTTTGCCATGCTTGCCGGAGGTACATGGTTTGATCTCGTCCCGTCGGCGCTGGCTGGACTGATCGTCAATCTGAGCCTCGAATATTTGGAACAGTTTGTTCGAATGAAGTTTTTTACCGAATTTACGGCTGCTTTGCTGGGCGGGCTGTTTGCCTTGCTGGCTGTAGCCCTTTTCCCACAGCTGCACATTAGCATCATCATTATCGGTGCCATGCTTCCATTGTTCCCAGGGATTGCGATCACCAACTCGCTGCGGGATTTGTTGGCAGGTGATCTGGTTGCGGGTGTTTCCCGGGGAGTCGAGGCCATGTTGACGGCCGTCTCCGTAGCGGTAGCCACAGCGATTATTCTCTGGTTGAGGTGAGTAAGTATGTTTGTTCAAGGTTTGGCGCTGAGCTTCTTCTCATCAATGGCGTGGTGCGTGCTGTTTAACGTCCCGGTTCGCACGATTTTGGCCGGTGGCTTGGCCGGGATGGTCGGATTTTGCGTGTTTTCGCTTTTGCCGATCTGGGGGGCGGAAGTGCTGCTGTCGACATTTGTTTCCGCAGCGATCGTCTCGTTGCTCAGCCAGTTTTTATCGATTTTGCTCCGTGTTCCCTCGACCAACTTTAGCGTCGCGGGCATTATTCCGCTCGTTCCCGGTTCGCTGGCCTACAAATCCATGCTGGCTTTCGTGAACAACAACTACGTGGAGGGAATCACGCTGGCTACCAAGACGTTGATGGTGGCTGGGGCGATTGCATCCGGACTTATTTTTGGTATTTCCGTCGTGACGATTTGGAAAGGAGCCCGTTATGCTGGAAAGCGTACGCAACGAGATTGAGGCTCTAAGGCTCCTTCTCCCCGGAGAAACGGTTGTCGTCGGAATTTCCGGCGGCAATGATTCTACAGCTCTTTTGCATATATTGGCTTCTCTAAATCAACACTATCAATACGGCTGGAAGCTGCATGCCGTTCATTTGAATCACGGCTTCCGCGGAGAGGAGGCCAGGCTGGATGCACAGTACGCAGAAGCGTTGTGCAGCGAGCTTGGCGTGTCTTTTCACCTGTTTGAGTACGATGTCCCTTCCTATATGAAAAAGACGGGGAAGGGAGGCCAGGAGGCAAGCCGCGAGCTTCGCTACCGCTTTTATCGCGAAGTAGGCATTGCTCATCAGGCAACCAAGCTGGCGTTGGCGCATCATGCCGATGACCAGGTGGAGACGATTTTGTTCCGTCTCGTGCGCGGCAGCAGGTTGCAAGGACTGGCTGGCATGCCGCAGCGTCGCATGCTGGAAGATACTGGGATTGAACTGGTGCGTCCGCTGTTGCATAAAACGCGTCAGGAACTGGAAGCCTATTGCCAGGAAAATGGTCTTGCTCCACGAGAGGACAGCAGCAATCGTTCGCGCAAGTACAAGCGCAATTTGCTGCGTCTGGATGTGATGCCGCTCTTGGCTCAGGTAAACGAGAAGTACCGCGAGCATATTCTTGATTTGGCAGGCGCGGTTTCGCAGGATGAGGCGTTTTTGACCAGGCTGGCTCGCGAGCGTCTGGACGAGGCTGTGATCGAAAAGAAACAGGAAGCATTTGTCATTGACAAAGACAAGTTTCAAACTTGTGACGTTGCTTTACAAAGGAGAATGATTACTCTAATATTAAGTTATCTCTCAAAACATACCGAATGGTCTTCGCAGCATGTGGAGACCGTTTTGCACATGCTAGGGGGAAGTCGCCCTTCTGCGGAAGTTCATTTGCCCGACAAACTGGTCGTAAGCCGGATGTACGGACGAATCCTTTTTAGTCGTAGAAAGCGGCAAGACAGCATACATACCTATAGTTACGAACTCGCAGTTCCAGGGGTGACCCGGATCGACGAGAGCAATGCCACGGTACATATTTCATACCTTGAAAGTCCCATGGATTGGGGACGACTCCCTGAAAATGAAGCGGTTTTCGACGCCGATCAGCTCCCGGGAGCGCTTTATTTGCGCAACCGGAGATCAGGAGATCGTCTCACCCTGTTTGGCTCTGCAACTGGAAAGAAGCTGAAGGATCTACTAATTGATGCCAAATTTCCGCGAGCATGGCGGGACAAACTTCCGCTTTTGACGGCGGGCGATGAGGTGATTTTGGTACCAGGTGTGCGCCGTTCCGCCGTAGCGCCTGTAAATGGACAGACCAGGCGTTTTCTACACGTGCGGGTTGAGTTTGGAGAAGATTGGCGGGAGGTTTTTTCATGAATCAAGACATCGAGAAGATTTTGCTATCAGAAGAAGATATTGCAGGAAAGGTAAAGGAGCTGGGCGAAACACTGGCTGCCGAATATCAGGGCAAAAATCCGTTGGTGATTTGCGTACTGAAAGGCGCGGTTGTTTTCATGGCTGACCTGATCCGTCACATGAACATTCCATGCGAAATGGATTTCATGGCGGTTTCCAGCTATGGCAGCGGAACAGAGTCATCCGGCATGGTGAAAATCCTCAAGGACCTCGATACTTCCGTGCAAAACAGACACGTGCTGGTAGTAGAAGACATCATGGATAGCGGACTGACATTGAGCCGGCTGGTAGAGCTGCTTCGCCATCGCGAAGCTGCCTCTGTGAAAGTGGTCACACTTCTCAACAAGCCAGAGCGTCGCAAGGTGGATATTTCACCGGATTACAGCGGTTACGATATTCCTGACGAATTTGTTGTTGGATACGGCTTGGACTATGCCGAGCACTATCGTAATTTGCCGTATATCGGGGTGTTGAAACCTGAAGTCTACACGAAGTAGCTTTGTTGTGGAGACCCTGCAAAATATGATAAAATGTGAAAAGTGTCTGTTCGTGAGAGGAGGTAAGGAATGAATCGCTTTTTTCGTAATACCGGGTTCTACCTACTGATTTTTCTTGTCACGGTCGGGATCGTGAATTTCATCCTCTCCGGTACTGATAAGGTTGGGAAACTTACATATCAGGATTTCCGGGTACAGCTGAAGGCTGACAATGTTACAGAGCTATCCATGCGCCCTGAAAATGGCACATACAGGGTAGAGGGTACACTGGCTAAAGCTATTCCGGGACAGGAAAGCAACAAATTTTTTACCAACGTTCCTTTGTACGACTCCGATGTTGTAAAACTTGTGGAGACGAAAATTGATGATCAAAAACTGAAAAAGGTAGAGTTCAATCCAGCGGAGGGCAACAGCATTTGGCTCACGTTCCTGACCTCGATCATTCCTTTTGTCATCATTTTCATCCTGTTTTTCTTCCTTCTGAACAACGCTCAGGGTGGCGGAAGCCGAGTCATGAACTTCGGAAAAAGCCGCGCGAAGCTGTACAACGAAGAGAAGAAGCGCGTTACGTTTGACGATGTAGCGGGTGCAGATGAAGAAAAAGCGGAGCTGGAGGAAGTTGTTGAGTTCCTGAAAGACCCGCGCAAATTTAACGCTGTTGGCGCTCGTATTCCGAAAGGGGTTCTGCTTGTAGGCCCTCCAGGTACGGGTAAAACATTGCTCGCCCGCGCTGTCGCTGGTGAAGCAGGCGTTCCGTTCTTCAGCATTTCCGGTTCTGACTTCGTGGAAATGTTCGTCGGGGTCGGTGCATCCCGCGTGCGTGACCTGTTTGAAAACGCGAAGAAAAATGCTCCGTGCATTATCTTTATCGATGAGATTGACGCCGTAGGTCGCCAGCGTGGTGCTGGACTCGGCGGTGGTCATGACGAGCGCGAGCAAACTCTCAACCAGTTGCTCGTAGAGATGGACGGGTTCGGCGGCAACGAAGGTATCATCATGGTAGCTGCGACCAACCGACCTGACATTCTCGACCCGGCGCTTTTGCGTCCAGGACGTTTTGACCGTCAAATCACAGTGGATCGTCCTGACATCAAGGGCCGTGAAGCGGTGCTCAAGGTTCATGCCCGCAACAAGCCGCTTGGCGAAGACGTGAAGCTCGATGTGATTGCCCGTGGTACTTCGGGCTTCACTGGTGCAGATTTGGAGAACTTGCTGAACGAAGCAGCTCTTCTCACTGCCCGCAAAAACAAAAAGCAAATCAGCATGAAGGAAGTAGACGAAGCCATCGACCGCGTTATTGCTGGTCCGGCGAAAAAGTCTCGCGTAGTCAGCGAAGACGAAAGACGCCTGGTTGCGTTCCACGAAGCTGGTCACACGATTATCGGCTATCATTTGAGAAATGCAGAAATGGTACATAAGGTAACAATCATTCCGCGCGGCCAGGCTGGCGGATACACAGTGATGCTGCCAAAAGAAGACCGTTTCTTTGCAACCAAAAGCGATTTGCTCGACAAAATCGTCGGCCTGCTGGGTGGACGAGTGGCTGAGGAATTGGTGCTCGGGGATATCAGTACCGGGGCGCACAATGACTTCCAGCGTGCGACAGCAATTGCTCGCAGCATGATTACCGAATACGGAATGAGCAAGCTCGGTCCGATGCAATTCGGTAAAAGCCAAGGACAGGTGTTCCTGGGCCGCGATTATGGCAACGAGCGCAACTACTCGGACAAAATCGCGTACGAGATCGATCTTGAAATGCAAAACATCATCAACGAATGCTACGCCAAGTGTACAGAACTGCTGACCAAGCACCGCGATCAGCTGGATCTGATTGCTAACACATTGCTGCGCGTAGAGACACTTGATGCTGAGCAGATCAAGCAATTGATCGAAACGGGAAAAATGGACAACGATCCGGCTAATCAGGAAAACAATGATGTGGTCGTGAACATTCAACCAAAACAAGAAGAAACAAACGAAGAACCGAAACAATAAGAGGCGCCTCAGGTGCCTCTTTTCTTCATAAAGGGACAAGGGGCATTTGTCTAGCCCAACAAACCGAATCAGTGGAGGAGGAGAAATGATGCTACTTACACCGGGGATGGCAGCATTTGATATGGATGGTACATTGTTGAATGAGGCATCACAAATGAGCGAGGGAAACAGGGAAGCACTGTTCAAGCTGCAGGAAAAAGGCTGCAAGCTGGTGCTGTCGACAGGAAGGATGTTTGGCTCCGCACAAATCCCGATTGATTCGTTTACGTTCGATGGTTACGTGTGTAGCAACGGGGCGGCCCTTTACGAAAAAGACGGCACACTGGTCCGCCGCTACTCCTTGGCAAAAGAACTGGTGATCGGTGCGATTCATGGGCTGAGACAAGAGCCGGTTTACTACGAAATGCACGATACAAACAGCAATCGCTGGATGGTGCAGGAGGATCGGGATCGTCTGGAGGCGATCATTGAGCAGGATGCATCGCTCGAAGGAGTTTCCATGCGGCAGTTCGCCTTTTACAGGCTTGCGCGCGTGGCGCCGCTTGAGGAAATGTTGGCAAAAATCGAGACTGGCGAAGTGGAGATTGTGAAGTTTTTTGTTTGGGACAACAATCAGGAGCGCCTGAAGTGGAGTGCCGATCAGTTTGCCCCATGGCAAGAGCAGATTTCGATTACTTCATCCGGGCAGCACAACATTGAAGTCAATTCGCACGGTGTTTCCAAATGGGCAGGGCTGCTGTATTTTTGCGAAGCATGGAGGATAGCACCGGAGAAAGTGATGGCTTTTGGCGATGCGGAAAATGATCGGGAGGCACTGACCGAGGCTGGCTATTCGGTGGCGATGGAAAATGCCTCGTCCAAGATCAAGGAGATCGCCAAATACACCGCACCACATCACAATGAAGATGGTGTCGCCCAATTTATTTGGCAGCACGTCCTCGGTGAGACGCCTTCACGATAATGGACAAATCGAGCCAAAGGCTTTTACGCGAAGAAACCGTTCGTTAGTGGACGGTTTTTTTGTTGTTATTGAGAATTGTTATCAATTATAATGAGCGTAGTGATCTGGCAGGGAGAGGTGATTCGCATGAGGCGAAACGAGTTAGTGAATCTATGGAATCATGCTTCCGTAAAAGTCATGGATGTGCGTCATCAAATTGTGCAGCCCACGGATATATTCAGCTATGCCTCTCTTCCTTCCAGTGTGTTCGTCTATGCTGTTCGTGGCCAGGCGGAAGTGCTGCTGGATGAACTCGTGTATTCGGTTAACGGATGCCACGTGATTCACGGCGGAAAGGGACATGCCCTCGAAATCGTTCCCCAGAAAACGGAATTTGAGTTCTATATTCTTTTCTATAAAGCGGTGATTCCTCTGCCGTGCCGTCAGGAAATCAAGAGCCTTTTGGAGACGCGCAACTGGTTTCTGCTGTCGTATGACTTTGTGCCACAGCAGTCGATTGTGTTGCTCGACAAGCTCGAAAAACTCCAGGACATATGGCAACAAGTCACCGATACTGCTGTACAGCCGCTCTACGCCAAAGCTTTGTTCCAGTTGTTTGTAGCCGAATTGCTGGAGCAGATGCATGAGACGGGGGAGGGGGGAGAGAGTGGCGATCTGGTTTGGCAGGCCAAGCAATTCATTCACTCCCATTACAGCGAGCCGATTACGCTGGAAGCCATCGCGCAAAAGCTGCGCTACAGCGTCCCGTATTTGTCCAAGCAATTCAAGCAACAGACAGGCTACAGCCCGATTGATTACTTGATCCGCGTGCGCTTGGACAAGGCAAAAGCTTTGCTGATGCGCACCGAAGCTTCCTTGCAAGCTATTGCCGAAGGAGTCGGGTACAGCGATCTTTGGTACTTTATCCGGGCGTTCAAAAAGCACACGGGAGTAACACCCGGGCAATTCAAGGAGCAAGCGGAAACGGCACTCTGGGAAGCAGGCTCAGAATATCCTGTGAAAAGGCTAAGATCATCTCTTGTTCAAACCTCGCCCCGCTACTACAATCTGTTTAATAATGAAAATCATTATCGAAAAGGTGAGGGAGAGAGAGTGCAGCTATTCAGAAACGGAACAAAAGGCAAAATGCATAAACTTATGCTGGGGCTTGCCCTGCTTTTGAGCGCATGCTCCGGTACCGGCAATGGAGGGGCAGTCAACAGCAGTCCTCCACAGTCGACCCAGCAGTCAACAGAAGTAGCTACCTCCGCGTCCACTACAGCTAGTCCGCAATCGGCCAAGCAGCAATGGCCGAGAACATATGTCGATGCGACAGGGAAAGAAGTGGTGATTGCCAAACAGCCGCAGCGCGTTGTCGTTACTCATTTCGGCATGATGGAATATTTCTTTGCCCTGGAGACTCCGCCGATCGCTTCTACTTTGGCTGAGCGCATGCTGGGTTCGTTTGAGACGTTGAAGCCTTATGCCAAAACGGCTTCTGTCAAAGACATCGGGGAAGTGACCACGCCGAATCTGGAATTGATGACGGAGCTTGAGCCAGATTTGATTGTCGCCTTTTCCGGTACGCATAACGACGTTTACGAAGATTTGAGCCATATTTCGACCGTTGCCATGATTAACAATACCGAGGAACGGACTTGGGCACAGACGCTTCGTGAATACGCCAAGCTGATTGGCAAAGAGCAATTGGCCGAGGAATACATTACAAAGCTGGAAGCGCTGATGGCTGAAGCGAGAGGCAAGATGGCTGCGAAAAAAGACAAGACCGTGACGTTCCTGCGCGCTTCGGGAGACGGCAACACTTTTTACGTGCTGGACGACAATGACGTGTCCTACGCTTTTGATGACAAATCAGGACTGGGACTCAAACCTCCCGGCCAGTACAAGCTGGAGGGCGATGTTGTGTCGCTGGAAGGCGTGACTGTGCTTGATCCCGATTACATTTTCCTCGTCGATTACTTGGACAACGTAGATACTACGCTCGCCGAGTTGAACAAAAGCAAAGTCTGGAACTCGCTGAAAGCAGTCAAAGCCAAGCACGTATATCCGCTGGATGTCTCAATCAGCACAAAAGGTCCGTTGGCGGTTGAGTATACGACGAAGGAGCTGCTCCGGGTTCTTTCGGAATAGCACCGAGAAATCAATCGCACTGACGGAGAGGAGAGACTCAGATGAGTCAGCCTAGCGTGATCCACGATACGTTTAACGATAGACAGTTGCTGGTTTACTTGCCTGACGGCTATGCGGACAGCGATCAGCACTATCCCGTGATTTATTTGCAAGACAGCGGCGATTTGATTGAGCCAAAAGATAGCGACACGCTGCTGAGAGTGCGAGAGCTGACGGCGCAGGGCGAGTTGCCAGGCTTCATTTTCGTCGGAGTGGCTTCTTTTGATCGCAACGACGAATACACGCCGTTTGTTTCACCAAACGTGTTTGAGCCAGGCAAAATGTTTGGAGGCAGCGCCTCTGTCTACGCTCAGTTTCTCGCGCACGAGCTGAAGCCGTATATCGACGGTCGATATCGTACGTTGCCGGAAAAAGAACATACGGGAATCATGGGCTTTTCTCTGGGAGGACTGATTTCGGTCTACACCGCCTTATCCTACCCCGATATTTTCGGGCGGATCGGGAGCTTTTCCGGATCGTTCTGGTTCCCGGGCATTATCGAGTGGCTGGAGCAACTGACGATTGAGGGTACTGGCCAGCGCCTGTACATGAACCTGGGCCACGCCGAAGGGGCCACCCGTACGAATGGACAGCAATGGATGGTGCCAAACAGCAAAAAGGTGTACGAACATTTGTTGCAAAACGGTTTTACAGAGAGCACCGTGCGACAGGTGATTTACGAGAGCGAGTTTCACTCGTTTGACCTGGGAGTGCAATATGTTCCAGACGCCCTGCAATGGTTGTTTCGGGCAAAATAAACAAGAGCGACAAGAACGAGGCTCATATCCTTTTCGGGTATGAGCCTTTTGTTTCCGTGTCTTTCGCGAAAAGGCAAGGATCGGCAAATCATGTAACAACGCTTACATTGACAAGACCAAGTAATCAGCTTACAATGACCGTAAATTATGACACCACCGTAGGGGGATTTTTTCCATGGACGCTTTAGCGTTAGAAAAAAAAGCCCAGCGCAACGCTGAGTTACGTGAACGACTGATGCAGTTGAAGAAAGAACGGAACGCCATCATTCTTGCCCACTTTTACCAACGCCCCGAGATTCAGGAAGTAGCGGACTTCATTGGCGACTCTTTTGGTCTGGCGCAAAAAGCGAAAGAAACCGATGCAGATGTGATTTTGTTCTGCGGAGTTCACTTCATGGGAGAAAGTGCAAAAATTCTCAATCCCCAAAAGACGGTAATCATCCCTGATGAACGTGCAGGCTGTCCGATGGCGGACATGGTGAACGTGGAAGGGCTGCGCAAGTTGAAAGCACAGCATCCGAACGCAAAAGTAGTGGCGTATATCAACACATCTGCCGACGTCAAGGCAGAGACTTACATCTGCTGTACGTCGTCCAACGCCAAGCGGGTGATCGAATCGGTGGACAGCGAGGAGATCATTTGGGTGCCGGACAAAAATCTGGGCCACTACGTATCCCAGTTCACAGACAAAAAAATGATCATCTGGGAAGGCTACTGCAACACGCATGACCAGTTGTCCGTAGAAGACATCATGACGTTGAAGCAGCAGCATCCGGAGGCAGTGGTTGTCGTCCATCCAGAATGTCGCCCAGAGGTCGTTTCTTTGGCTGACTACGTAGGTTCGACTACGGGAATCCTCAAATACTGCCGCGAATCGTCCCACAAGGAGTTCATTATCGGGACCGAGGACGGCACGCGCTACATGCTGGAAAAGGACAGCCCGGACAAAACGTTTATTTTCGCCTCCAAATACCTCGTTTGCCCGAATATGAAGGTAAACAACCTGAAAAAATGCGTCGAAGCGCTGGAAACGATGAAACCGGAAATTTATGTGCCAAAAGATGTTGCCGACGCAGCGCGCGCGTCTTTGGAGCGCATGCTGGAAGTAGCTCCGGCGTAATGGCAAACAATAAAAGGGAACAGAGCTGGTCATGAGCTTTGTTCCCTTTGTTTTTTCCAAGTGTAATTAGATGGTGCCAGGCTTAGGACTGTGCGAGGGGCTGGATGTCTTTTCGACGGTAAACGTTCAGGGCCATCCCCAGCAAAACCATGTTCAAAATGAGGTGAGCATTCCCGTGACTGATCAGCGGCAAACTGATCGGTGCTGGCGGCAGCAGGCCCGTTGTCATAAACATGCTCCAGAAGTAGGGGAGGAAGATGAGTACGGCAATCCCGGTCAACAACAGAGAGCCGTATGTATCTTTTACCCGATTGATGGCACGTATCCAGCGGCTGACCAATAAAAGGCCGATGGCGAACAGCGCTGCACCTGTCATTAGACCAAAGCTGTAGATCATGTAGGCAAAAACAAAATCAGTTTCAGGAAGCGGCACAGTTTCAAGTTGCGAACCAAAGCCTTGTCCCCATAACCCGGCTGAACGAACGGCAGCCATGAGCTGAATGGCGAGATAACCGCTTCCGTTCGGGTCGCTATAAGGGTTAAGATACGCACTCCACCGTTCCAGCATATAACGGTTGCCGAACAGGTAGAAGCAGCTGCCGATGCTTGCTCCTGCCAAGCCGATTACGGTCAAGAACGTAGCCCGTCTGACTGGTGAAACCAGCAAAAGAAAGAGCAGAGAAACCACAAACAAGATGACAGCAAAGGTCTGGTGCGAAGATGCCAGAAGCAAGCAGGGGGGAAGGAAATAAGCAAGTACCCGCAAAGTGACGAAGCGTTCCTTCCAGCTCCATTGGGCGAAGATGCCCGCCAGTGCGATCGTGAACAAAAAGACGCTCAGCTCGATGAAATTGACGATAGTTGATCCAATTTCGAGAAAAGGCGTGCCGTTTATCGGTTTGCCAGTGCGCAGCGTGAACAGCAAGAGAATGAACGTAGCAAAATAAAGGTAGCGGCTGTACTTTTTCAGCTTGCTGTAATCGGAAAAAAGCACAAGCAAAAAGAGGGCGCTGCCAATCAGCATGCCGATCCATTTTTGCTCGACCAGTTTTTCGTTGCCCATGGCTGTTTGCAGCGAGAACATGGTGAGCAGCCCGACGCCGAGCAGAACGGCAACCATCGCCACAATGCTCCATTCCATACGCGGTTTGTGGGTTTCGTGCAGCTGGCGTCCGATTGAGACGGGATCACCCATCTCGGCAATAGCTTGGGCGGTGGCAGCTTCTTTGGTGTGTCCAGCGTCGCGGTAATCCGCTATCTTTTCGGCAAAATGACCCTCCAGCTCCAACCGGATTGCGGGATGAACCTCTTTGCTGGCTATTTGCTTGCAGACTTCATCTATGTAACGGGCGATTTTGTCTGGTTGACTCACGTCGGCTCACCGCCCAACACTCCGTCTACTGCGGTGCGAAAAGAGATCCACTCCTGTTTCTTGTCTTTGAGATGCCGCTTGCCTTCGGGCGTGATTTGATAATATTTGCGTTTCCGCTCGCCCTCACCTTCGCTCCAAAACGCCTCGACCTTCCCCTCCGACTCCAGGGTGTGCAGGATCGGATAAAGCGTGCCTTCCTTCAACGTCAGCACCCCATTCGAGCTTTTTTCCATCGCCTTGATCATTTCGTAGCCATACATCGGCTTTTGTTCGAGCAAGGTGAGAACCAGGATGACCGTGCTGCCTTTCATCAATTCCTTGTTGATCGCCATAGGAATCTCCTTTTGTATCGAATATAGATGCATCGAATATCTAGGTATAATTGTAATCACATTTCCTGTCTTGTACAACAAAAAAAGCTTCCAGTTTTAAGGAAGCTTTGTCAGGAATAGAAAAAGGCTGGATTTCAGGAGGGCATAGGGGTGGGCGTCGGTTTTCCGTAGCCTTCTTTGTAGTTGTTGTCGATGTACTCGCGGATTTCTTTTGTCGATTTGCCAGCCTGTTTCAGCTTGGACGAAATCACGGCAATCTCCATGCAGACACCGCAGCGCGTGCCATGGTCATCCCAGACGATCGAGCCGTCCGACTTTTCCTCTTTGATAAAGCAGTTGCCGTTGTGCATGTGTCCAGCGCTTTCGCCGCAACCGCAATAGCAAGGGATCGATTTGAGCAGTTCGCGGTTTGCCCCTGCGATTTTGTACGATTCGATGATGACGGGGTCCTGATTATCGAGAAACTTCGGCAGCTGATCAACAGAAGCTGTCAGTTCTTGCAGGTCGCCGTTAGGAGCGTGATTTGCGTGATTCGCGTGATCCTGATCAGCTTGATCAGTCGCGCCACAACCAGTGAGCAGGGCTGCGGCAAAAATGCTTATGGCCAACCATGATTGACGTTTCATTTTGGACATACCTCCCGCCTTATATCTTATCATAACGACATGGAGAAATTGTGTAGCTGCGATCGGCGATGCAAACATATGACAATTAAATCGTAATAAATCCTATTTACTTTTTGGGTCACTGTCCGTATAATGAAAAACGATCAAGCAACTAAATCGGAATCATTTTGAATTGGGTAGGAGGAACATAGAGATGAAAAAGAGCCTGTTGGCGATCCTGAGCCTCGTTACGGCTGTCAGTATTGCCGGATGCGGTGCAGCTGAGCAGACGACAAGCACCCCTCAATCCGGGGGCGATGCCAAGCCGAAAGTATATACAACCATATATCCATTGGAATACGTAGCCAAACGCATCGGGGGAGAGCATGTAGAAGTGACCAACATGATCCCCTTGGGCGTAGAACCACACGACTACGAGCCGACTGCCAAAGACATGGTAGCATTGGCGAACGCAGACGTTTTCGCCTACAACGGCAGCGGTTTGGAGCTGTGGGTGGATAAAGCCGTCAGCAACCTCGACAAAAACAAGACAGTGATCGTCAACGCCTCGGAAGGACTCGATTTGCTGAAAGCCTCCGAGGATGAACACGAGCATGAGGGAGAAGCTGCGACCGAAGAGCATGCAAAAGAGGAGCACGACCATGACCACGGGGAATTTGACCCGCACGTATGGCTGGACCCGATGAAGCTGAAGGCGCAGGCGGAAAAAGTGAAAAATACGCTGGCGCAAAAAGATCAGGCGCATGCTGCCGATTTTGAAAAGAACTTTGCGCAGCTGGCTGCTGATTTGGATAAGCTGGATCAAGATTTCAACACAATGGTTTCAGCGGCTCCCAAAAAGGAATTTATGACTTCGCATAGCGCCTTTTCCTATTTGGCGAAGCGATATGGTCTGGAACAGGTGGCAATTTCCGGATTGAACCCGGCCGACGAACCATCTCCGGGCGAGCTGAAAAGCTTGGTCGAGCATGTGAAGGAGCACAACATTTCCTACGTCATGTTTGAAACGCTTGTCTCTCCCAAAGTGGCGGAAGTGATTGCGAAGGAAGCGGGCGTGAAGACAGCTACGCTCAATCCGCTTGAAGGTCTGACAGAGGACGATGTGAAGGCAGGCCGTGATTATTTGTCCATCATGCGTGACAATATGGAAACATTGAAAGTAGCATTGAACTAACGATCAAGAAAATGTCGCTGAAACTGGCGGCATTTTTCTTTGTATCGGGCCAGCCCAAGATTTCTGCTCCATAGGAGGCTTGTAGTTCGGGCAAAATCGTAGTAGGATGAAAGGTAACAAATCAGAACAAATCCGATTTAAAGGATGATCATATCATGGAACCAACAACACAAGGAGTGCCTGTGGTAAAGCTGTCAGGTGTCTCCTTTCAATATGACGACAAAGTGGTTCTGGATGGAGTGGAGTTCTCGCTTGAGCGCGGCGAATTTGTCGGGATTGTCGGGCCGAATGGATCGGGGAAATCAACGCTGATGAAGCTGATCCTCGGTCTTTTGCCCCCGAGCAAAGGGAAGGTCGAGCTGTTCGGACAGCCTTTGTCCAAGTTCCGCGAATGGAACCGGATCGGCTACGTGGCGCAGCAAGTGGCTCACGGTGCGGGCGGGTTTCCCGCGACAGTCCAGGAAGTCGTTGCTTCTGGTCTCGTAGGAAAAGTTGGCCTTTTCCGCAGACTGAATGCCAAGCATCATGAAAGCGTACGGGCTGCTGTTGAGCGGGTAGGTTTGACGGATAAGCTGAACCAGCGGATCGGAAGTTTGTCTGGCGGCCAATTGCAGCGTGTGTTTATTGCGCGGGCGCTTGTCGCAGAGCCGGAGCTGTTGATTCTCGACGAGCCGACTGTCGGCGTCGATCAGGAATCGATCGAGCAGTTTTACAGCTTGTTGCGTTCTCTAAAGGAAGAGAATGGCCTGACGATGATGATCGTGAGCCACGACGTCGGAGTAATGTCGCAATGGGTAACGAAAGTAGCTTGCGTGCAAAAGAAAATCCATTTTCACGGAACCGCTCACGAGTTTGAGCACAATCAGGAAAAAATTATGCAAAGCATGTATGGTGATTCAGTCCGACTCTTGTCCCATCACCATTAAGCCGTTGCAAACGAGATAATGACGAAGGAGTATGAACATGCTGGCTGATTGGTGGCAGTATGATTTTTTGCGGTATACCCTGTTTTCGGGGATTTTGATTGGCCTGATTTGTCCCTTGCTCGGGACGTTTCTCATCGTTCGCCGCTTGTCGATGATGGCCGATGGTCTGTCTCACGTCACACTGTCCGGTGTGGCTGCCGGGATGCTGGTGTCCAAAAAGATTGCGTTTTTCTCGGCTGTGAACCCGTTGTTTTTCGGGATGCTTTTCGCGGTGATCGGTTCTTTGTTCATTGAGCGCTTGCGCAAGGTGTACAAAGCGTATCAAGATTTGGCGATTCCGATCATTTTGTCGACAGGACTTGGGCTGTTTACCGTTTTGATCAGTGTCGCTGACGGATTTAACGCCGACCTGTACTCGTATTTGTTCGGGAAAATCGTCACGGTATCGATTGAAGATTTGTACGCGCTCGTTGGCGTGGCGGTAGTCGTGCTTGGCACGGTTTTTCTGATCTACAAGGAACTGTTCGCCGTGTCTTTCGATGAAGAATTTGCCCGGGTGTCCGGTGTCGCGCGCAGATCGATCAACCTGTGGTTCATGGTTCTCGTCGCGCTTACGATTGCCGCTTCCATGCGCATTGTCGGCGTGCTCCTGATTTCCGCGCTGATTACGCTGCCTGTTGCGGCGAGCTTGCAAATTGCCCGGAGCTTTCGCCAGACGATCTTTTTCTCGATTCTGTTCGCGGAAATATCCGTGCTGAGCGGATTGTATTTTGCCTATCTCTTTGACTGGGCATCTGGTGGTACAATTGTGTTGATGGCTGTTTTGATTATGCTCATTGTTTTGGGTGTGAAAAAGCTGCGTGCGATCATGCGATAAAGTCATCTGGTTAAGACAAAAGGAAGGAGTGTTTGTCGATGAAGGTGGAAGAAGCCCTGCAAATTTTAAAGGAGCACGGGTACAAATATACCGGCAAGCGGGAGGAGATGATCCGCATCTGCGCTGCCGAGAAGCGCTACTTGTCTGCCAAAGATATTATGGAGCGAATTAAGGAGCAGTATCCGACTCTCAGCTTCGATACTGTTTATCGCAATATCTCCACTTTTGTTGAACTGGGGATTTTGGAAGAGACGGAGCTGGAGGGAGAAGGGCGTTTTCGCCTGGCTTGCTCGGCAGACGGTCACCACCATCACCATGTAATCTGTACGGAGTGTGGGAAAACTTCTTCCTTGCCAGGCTGTCCGATGAACGTCATGGCTTCTGTGCCAGAGGATTTTCAGGTAACCGGACACAAGTTTGAGGTGTACGGAACCTGCAAGGAATGCGTCGCCCAATCGAACTAAACGAGTGACTTGCCAAGAGTGTTCGCAAAAAGCGGATGCTCTTTTTTCTTGCAATCGGAACTTTTCCAATGTGGTTTTCTTCTGGTAGGTATTTGCTATAATGGGTGGGAAATCATCAGTTACGGAGAGAAGGGACACAGCCATGATTCCCCGTTATATCGCGGATTTTGATTTGCAGGCATTGCCTCGAATGAAAACAGATGTAGCTGTTGTTGGAGCAGGGATAGCCGGGTTGTACACGGCGTTGCAAACGAGTGAGTATGCGGATGTAGTTCTGATCAGCAAAAAAGGGCTGGATGACAGCAATACCCGCTGGGCGCAAGGAGGGATTGCCGCCGTTACGGCCAAATCGGATTCTCCTGCCTTGCATCGTCAAGACACGTTGATCGCCGGAGCGGGACTTTGCTCGTACGATGCGGTGGAAGTGCTTGTGCATGAAGGCCCTGATCGCTTGAAGGAACTGATTGCTTACGGAACGGAATTTGACCGCGATGCAGAAGGGCAGTATGAGCTGACGCAGGAAGGCGCGCATAGCAAGCGACGCATTTTGCATGCGAATGGCGATGCAACAGGGGCCGAGATTGTGCGTGCCTTGTCCAAACGGGTCATGGAGCAAGAGAACATTCATGTGCTGGAGCATCATTTTGCGATTGATGCGCTTACGCAGGATGGCGAGTGCGTCGGGATGATCGTGCAAAAGCCGGACGGGGAGTTGTTTTTCCTCGAGGCAAAAGCGACCGTGCTGGCGACTGGCGGAGCGGGACAACTATATCGCTACACCACCAATCCGGAGATTGCCACTGCGGATGGGATCGGCATCGCGTATCGGGCTGGCGCGCGGATCAAAGACGTGGAGTTTATCCAGTTCCACCCGACCGCGTTGTACTATCCAGGAGCACCCCGTTTCCTCATATCGGAGGCGGTAAGGGGAGAAGGGGCCATTTTGCGCAACACCAATGGCGACCGCTTCATGGACAAGTACCACCCGCAAAAAGAACTCGCGCCGCGTGACATTGTAGCGCGGGCGATTGTGGCCGAGATGGAGCAGACCAAGTCTTCGTTTGTCTATCTCGATATCACCCACGAGTCTGAGGAACTGATCAAGCATCGCTTCCCGACCATCTACAACTTTTGCCTGCAATACGGCTTGAACATGGTAACGGACTGGATTCCGGTCGCCCCTGCGTGCCACTACATCATGGGCGGAGTCCAGACGGATTTGAACGGCGAGACGACCACCAGCCGCCTGTTTGCCTGCGGCGAAGCTTCTTGCACAGGCGTACATGGGGCGAACAGACTGGCGAGCAATTCCTTGTCGGAAGCGGTCGTCTTCGGACATCGGATCGCGCAGCGAATCAAGGAGTTGACTGAACTGCCAGCAATTCAGCCGATTCGCGTCGTCTCCAAATATCGGCAAACGCGCACGTTCAATACACGTGAACAAAGACTGAAGCTGCAAAAGCTGATGCTGAGACACGTCAGCGTCAAGCGCGACGAGAAAGGTTTGAAAAAGGCGCTGGCCGAACTGGAACGGATGGAACAGTTTTACCAGTATATCGCGCAAGACCGGGAAGCCTTTGAATTTTTAAACTTGCTGAATGCAGCGGTATTGACGACAAGAGCTTCGCTGCTTAGGGAAGAGAGCCGTGGCGGGCACTATCGCACAGATTTTCCGAATAAAGATGACTTGCTGTGGCGCAAGCATCTCATCCAGACGTTCGAGAACGCCATTCAAGAGGAGTGTGGACAAAACGATGTGGAATAAACGGGAGCTTCAACGCAAAATCGAAGAATGGCTGCACGAAGATGTGGGCTTTGGCGACGTGACAACCATGAGCACGATTCCGGATTCCGAGCAAGGGATCGGGATTTTGTACGCAAAAGAAGCAGGTGTGGTAGCAGGCTTGCCGATTGCCGAGCAAGTTTTCGCGACGGTCGATCCTGAGCTTGTTTTCACGGCAAAAGTAGCGGAAGGGCAGCGGGTCGAAGTCGGTCAGGAGCTGGCAGCAGTCAGTGGTTCTGTGCGTTCGATTTTGAGCGGTGAACGGCTTGCGCTCAACTTGATGCAGCGTCTGTCCGGCATTGCGACCAAGACAAGCGAGTATGTAGCGGCAGTAGCGGGCACAAAAGCACGGGTAGTAGATACGCGCAAGACGACTCCGGGGCTGCGTTTCCTGGAAAAGTACGCCGTTCGTGTCGGGGGCGGCCATAACCACCGCTTTGCCCTGTACGATGCCGTGATGATCAAAGACAATCACATCAAAGGAGCGGGCGGAATTGCCCAGGCAGTTGCCTCGGCTCGCGCCGCTATCCCTCATACCATGACCGTAGAGGTGGAGGCCGAATCGCTTGAGCAGGTGCGCGAGGCGCTCGACGCAGGCGCAGATATTATCATGCTGGACAATATGTCTCTGGAAGCAATGGCTGAAGCGGTAGCTCTGATTGATGGACGAGCGGTGGTAGAGGCTTCTGGCGGGGTAAACCTGGACACGATCGGAAATATTGCCAAAACGGGCGTGGATGTCATTTCTGTTGGAGCGTTGACCCACTCCGTTGCGGCGTTTGATATCAGCCTGGATTTGAATACGCGCAAACGGTAAGGAGCGACCTGTATGCTACTGGTGATCGACATAGGCAACTCCAATATCGTCCTTGGTCTGTATGAGGGCGAGGTGCTGCGCCATCATTGGCGGATCGCGACCGACCGCAACAAGACGGAAGACGAGTACGGAATGCTTGTGAAAAGTTTGTTTGGCAGCGCAGGGCTTGTGCTTGAGCAGGTCAGCGGAGTGATTCTCTCCTCGGTTGTCCCGCCTTTGAATACGGCGATTGAACGCATGTGCGGCAAATACTTGCGTCAAAAAGCGCTCATCGTCGGCCCGGGAGTCAAAACCGGGCTGAATATCAAGTACGAGTATCCGCGAGAAGTAGGCTCGGACCGGATTGTCAATGCAGTGGCGGCGATTCATGAATACGGGGCGCCTTTGATCATTGTTGATTTTGGAACGGCTACGACTTTTTGTTACGTGGATGAGCGGGGCCAATATTGGGGCGGAGCGATTGCGCCGGGCATCGGAATTTCCACGGAGGCGTTGTTTAGTCGGGCTGCAAAATTGCCGCGCATAGAGATCGCCAAACCGGGGAGCGTAGTCGGCAGAAATACGATCGCAGCCATGCAAGCAGGCATTTATTACGGCTTTGTGGGGCAGGTCGAGGGAATCGTTCGTCGAATCAAAGCCGAGTACCAGACCGAGCCGACTGTCGTCGCAACAGGTGGGATGGCTTCTTTGGTAGCAGATGAGACATCGTGCATTCAGGTCGTCGATCCTTATTTGACGTTAAAAGGGTTGCGACTGGTTTACGAGCGGAATCAGTAAAAAAACAGCCGTGGCAGTTGATGCTGCGGCTGTTTTTGCTATATTTTTTTGCAGTAAAACACTTCCGGATCAGCAGGATCAAGGTGCTGGATAGTTCCGCTGTAGGCATAGCCAAGCTTTTGGCAAAGGCGCTGCATTTTCTTATTGGAAAGATTAGTGGAAGTGAACAGCTTATCGGTGGGACATAGCTTTTCCAGGTACAGCATTAGCTCTTTTCCGATTCCTTGATGCTGATGCCGAGGATGTACGATGACAAGGTGAATAAAGCTTTGCTGAAAAAAAGATTGATTCATGACGGCAAAGCCTGCGATGTCCATGTCGAGGGAAGCAACATGGCAATGACCGGCTGCAATAGCCGTTTGCAACTCATGTGCTCGGCTGGTTGAGCCTAGAACGAGGGCGTCTATTCTACAGACAGCAGGAAGATCGTGCAGCGTGGCTTGTCGAAGCAATACCACAGGGGTTCACTCCTTTTCTCATTTGGTTATCGCTTGCCTGGCTTGTTCTTCGCGCCTTTTCGCGCTTTCAAAGTCAAGCGAGATCATCAGTGGCTTTCTATTTGTAGGTATGTAGCGCCGAGGTAATTCCTCGCCAATTTTGATTTAGGGAAAGTATATCATTTTATGAATGGAGGTATCTTTTTATGTTGAAGCTAGGGGTGCAAATCGCAGTGCAGAGCCGCGAGTAAAATCTGTGCTGACGGGTAATGATATATGCGTGGTAGGCGAGTGCAAACAAAAGCGGGAAAACGAAAAATCGATTTTTATAATTTTATCGTTGACAGGGCATGGCTCACGCGCTACAATGGCTATTGTGCCTAGCAGAAAAGTTATATGAAAGTGAACTTTTTAAGCGGTATTGAAAAAGTTCTTGCCAAGTTGAGAAGCTTGTGATAACATATGAAGTCTGGAAGGCAAACAAGGTGATCAACTCGATCCCTTCATATATACATGGATGGATGTCCGAGCGGCCGAAGGAGCACGATTGGAAATCGTGTAGGCGGGGTTAACTCGTCTCGTGGGTTCAAATCCCACTCCATCCGCCATTACTCATGGCCCGTTGGTGAAGCGGTTTAACACAGCAGCCTTTCACGCTGTCATACAGGGGTTCGAATCCCCTACGGGTCACTTAATCACCTCACAAAGTGAAGTTGTTGCATTATAGCAACACTGAGCACTTTGCGGGGACCCGACAAAAGTCGGGGAGCATGGAGGCTTAGCTCAGCTGGGAGAGCATCTGCCTTACAAGCAGAGGGTCGGCGGTTCGATCCCGTCAGCCTCCACCATTTATAACATAGCAGGACGGTCAGTTGAAGACGCCGCGTTTTGTGGTGATGCTGACATGTGAGTCCTAATCGTCGCGGGATGGAGCAGCTCGGTAGCTCGTCGGGCTCATAACCCGAAGGTCGCAGGTTCAAATCCTGCTCCCGCAACCAAATTTTCTCTTTGTCCAGGCGATTCAATTTCGCACACCCGATTGGGTTTGGGCATAACAATATGGAGCTGTGGTGAAGTTGGAGTTCACGCCGGTCTGTCACACCGGAGGCCGCGGGTTCGAGTCCCGTCAGCTCCGCCATTTATAACCTAGCTATCTGGTTGTAATGGCAGTGGATTGATATTGAGAGCCATTAGCTCAGTTGGTAGAGCATCTGACTTTTAATCAGAGGGTCGAAGGTTCGAGTCCTTCATGGCTCACCAGTTTTTACAAAATAAATATGCGGTCGTGGCGGAATTGGCAGACGCGCTAGATTCAGGTTCTAGTGGTGGCAACACCGTGGAGGTTCAAGTCCTCTCGACCGCACCATATTTTCTTATCAAAACATGCGGACGTAGCTCAATTGGTAGAGCGTCGCCTTGCCAAGGCGAAGGTCGCGGGTTCGAGACCCGTCGTCCGCTCCATAGATGTTCTCGGGTCTCTTACCCGTTCCGGGTTTACCCTTGAAGAACATCAACGAAGAGTGTCACGGGCACTTCCAATCTGGCTTGTCGGGCAGGAAATCGACGAAGCAGCGCCAGTAGAAGCAAGACCCGTCGACCGCTCCATAACATGTGCCCTTAGCTCAGCTGGATAGAGCGTTTGACTACGAATCAAAAGGTCGGGAGTTCGAATCTCTCAGGGCACGCCATTTTTATCTTAATAGTCGGGAAGTAGCTCAGCTTGGTAGAGTACTTGGCTTGGGACCAAGGGGTCGCAGGTTCGAATCCTGTCTTCCCGACCATCGAGTTCATACATAAGTTCTTTAAAAGAATTTAAGTGTTGACTCGGGATTATCGAGTGTGTTACTATAGATTTCTGTTGTCGGAAAAGAGAACAGAGTCGCATGAGAAAAACGTTTTGAAAAAACGCTTGACTCAAAAATGTGGATGTGGTAAGATTGGGTTCCTGCTAGTTTAGCAGAACTAAAAATGCTCTTTGAAAACTGAACAGCGAAAGCGTTGATGAGTCTATCAATAATGATTTGCCAGCTTTGAA
>NZ_RHHV01000016.1 GCF_003710905.1 Brevibacillus parabrevis | reverse complement strand
ATTCAGTTTTCAGGGAATGAACGAAACAATTCCGTGAAAAGCCGTGCAAGCCCCATTGCGTGGCTTTTTTTGCATTTTCAGCGTCAAATAATGAGACGATTGATGCAAGAAAGGAGAAACGCATGAAGCCAAAATCAGCCAAACCGTATGAAGTGGATATGTACGCCCCTATTCGTGACTATTTTGTCGGCAGAGGGTATGAAGTATTTGGAGAGGTCAATCATTGCGATTTGACGGCCATCAAGGAAGACGAGCTGATCATTGTCGAGTTCAAGCGCAATCTCAGTGTCGACTTGCTGATTCAGGCAGCCAAGCGCCAAAGATATACCGATCATGTGTACGTCGCGATTCCCAAGCCGAAATACAAAATGTATTCAAAAAAGTGGCAAGACGTCGTATATCTCATCAGAAGGCTGGAACTGGGCTTGATCATTGTGTCGTTTCCGAAAAAAGGCGCGACTATGGAGCTGAGCATTTCTCCGGCACCATTTGACCGGGGCAAAAGCCAAAAGTTTAACAAGAAGAAACGAGAGCGAATCATCAAAGAAATGCGCGGCAGGTACGGAGATTACAATGTAGGCGGCAGCAATCAGACGAAGATCATGACAGCGTACAAGCAAGGCTGCATCCAGATCGCCGCCCTGCTTCAGCATTTTGGCCCGTTATCGCCAAAGGCGTTAAAGGAAAAAGGGGCGCAGGAGAAGACCGCTTCGATTCTCAGCAAAAATTTTTACGGCTGGTTCACGAGAGTCAAGCGAGGGGTGTACGCGCTAACCGCTTCGGGAGAAAAGGAGCTGGCTGATTACCCGGAGCTTGTTGCTCATTACATAAGCGTAGCAGAAGGCGCGATTTCCGACATCGCTGGAGAAGCAATTCCGCCCGGACATGCTGCGAATACTACGAACAGTATAAATACGCTGAACAACACAGAAGGAGCAGATTGATTCCCGAACCAGGAGGAAACCATCTGCTCGTTTTCGTTGAAAAAATCTGAAAAACCACTTATCTGGATACCGCTGCAATGGTTATCTGCTTGAAAAACTCGCTTATCAGGAAGCCCCAGACAGTGTCCCTCTATCTGAAAAGTCACTATCGGGATACCGCCGTAACGGTCAATCTGCCTGAAAAGCCCGCTTATCAGGAAGCCCCAGACAGTGTCCCTCTATCTGAAAAGTCACTATCGGGATACCGCCGCAACGGTCAATCTGCCTGAAAAGCCCGCTTATCAGGAAGCCCCAGACATGCCTCTCTACCTAAAAAGCCCCTTATCTGGCTGTCCACGCAGCGGCCATTTGCCCGACAAGCTCTCGCCCAGCCGCAATATCGGGGTGAAACTGGATCGTTGCGTTTTGCCGCACGCGTTTGACCTGGAGCTGCGCTTGCGACAGTAATGAATCATCTGCAAGCAATCCGGATGCTTGCGCCATGCTCAGACCCGCGACCGTCCCTTGGCTCATCGCAACCCTGGCGCTTTCGATTCCCGTAATATTGCCTGCAACGTACAGTCCCGGCAAAGGCGTTTTCATGTATTCATCGTGCAAAGGGACGTGTCCTCCGAGGGCGGGAACATAGGCAAAAGGACATCCGGCAATGGCCGCCAGCTCTGCGAGTGGACTCAACCCGCCCGCAATGCAAACAAAGTCAGCCGGAATGAGTTGTTCTGTCCCGGGAATCGGCAATCCTTCCGGCGTGACGCGGGCAGTCCTGACTCCCTCCACCTGTGAAGTTCCGACGATCTCCAATGCGGCTGTGCGCAAATGGATCGGCATATCCCACATGCGCACACCTTTGGACGGAAAAAAAGCAACCGCCAACCGCTGCATCCACGCGCTGCCCATCAGCTTGCTTCCGAGGCGAATGACAGGCGAGGGGGCGAGATGGGCGACCCGCAGCAACGAGCGCATAATTTCATGGGGCCGTCCTGCCTTTCCGCTCACCTCAGACAGGGGAGGCAAAATCAACTGCTCGACATGCACGCCAGCCAGCTGCAACTCTCTGGCAATCGCGACAGACAAAATATTGACGCCGATCACCACGCCTTTTTTGCCTACGCGAACACGCTGCACATTTGTCATAACTTGTGCGGCTCCAATCGACATCACACCGGGCAATGTCCAGCCGGGAACGGGAACCGCAGCTTCGGACGCCCCGGTAGCAATCAGCAGCAGCGAAGACTCCCACTCGCCTTCTGTCGTGGAAATCCGCCAGCGGTCGTCGCAGCGGGCAATATCGTACACCGAAACACCACAGGAGATGTTGACCCCAAGTGCTCTGGCTTCCTGATCCAGGCGGGCGGCTTCAGCCAAGCCGTTCCACCATACCCCGTCCGGTTCTTCGTGCAACTGTCCGAGCAGTCTGCCGCCCGGCCGATAAAACTCATCGACGATTTTCACAGACAATCCTTGCCGGGCGGCGGCAATGGCAGCAGATAAGCCAGCAGGGCCAGCTCCGATGACCAGAACATCGTTCATTTTGCGTGCCCTCCTTTTTTCAGCGGAGTCGGCAGAACGGAGCCTGCTGTTACGCACATTCCTTCTGTAACAAGAGTCATACACGCTCGCACAGTCGGGATGCCGTCCACATGCACACGGCATTCGTAGCAATGGCCAATGTTACAGTAAATGCCCCGCGGAGCCCCTGTTTCTTCATGAACCCGAAGCGTGCGCACGCCAGCAGCCAAAAGCGCGCCGGCAATGGTTTCCCCTTCGTAAGCGGTATAAACAGCGCCGTTGAACTGAAACTGGAGAGCGGTTCTTTCTTCCATAGAACCAAGCACAGGATGATGGAAGATGCGTTGACTCATGAGCTTTTTCCTCCAAGCGTTTGAAACGAAATGGGCCGTACAGGCGGCTGATATCCAAGCGAAACTGTATGCGTAGGCACTTGGCCTGTTGCTTGTTCAACGATTTGCTCGATCAAAATCCGGCACGTTCTGCCACCGCAGCAGCCCATGCCAGCTCTGGTCCGCAGCTTCAATTCGCGAGCGGTGCACTGGTACTCGCGGGCAGTGCTCAGCAGCTCTTCCAGAGATACTTCCTCGCAGCGACAAATGATCACCTGCTGTGCGTCCATGCAAAAAGCCTCCCTTCGTTGTTGTCAGATAGCAAAATGCAAGTGTCGTGCCAGAAGCAGCGAGTGTTACAATAAAAACAACAGACAAACCCCCGCAGAAAGCGCAAATGGGCAAGGAAGCTTGGCACGAGGATTGCTTATAGAGCTTATAGAAAAAGAACGAAAATCACAGAAGCGAAGAGGGATGACCACATGGACAAATTGACACGTCTGCGCACACAATTCGATGCTTTGGGAATGGATGGAATGCTCGTTACAAACGGGCAAAACCGCCGCTATTTGACCGGGTTTACAGGTACATACGGAGTGGTGCTTGTATCGCGGAACGAGGCAAAGCTGTTCACTGACTTCCGTTATACGGAGCAGGCCAAAGCCCAGGCTGTCGATTTTGAGATTGTATTTTTGCCGACAAAAGAATCCGTTTACAGCGAAGTCGCTCGCCAGGCAGAGGAAATGGGCATCCAGACCCTCGGTTTTGAATCAGAAAACGTGACGTATGCTTTGCATCAAAAGTATGCGGATGCGATTCAAGCACGTTTGCTGCCGGTTGCTGGCGTAGTCGAGGGGCTGCGCATGATCAAGAGCGCAGACGAGCTGGACAAGATCAAGACAGCCGCACAGATAGCGGATGCGGCTTTTGCTCACATCTTGACGTTCTTGCGCCCAGGCATTACAGAGCTGGATGTGTCTAATGAGCTGGAAATGTTCATGCGCAAACAAGGAGCGTCAGGCTCTGCTTTTGACATCATTATCGCCTCCGGTCATCGCTCTGCTCTGCCGCACGGGGTGGCGAGCGACAAAAAGATCGAGAGCGGCGATATGGTGACCATGGACTTTGGCGCTCTGTACCAAGGCTATCGCTCCGACATTACCCGTACAGTTGCCGTCGGACAGCCGCATGAACAGCTTCAAGAAATATACGGCATCGTTCTCGAAGCGCGAAATCGTGCGGTAGCGGGGATTCGCCCCGGGCTGTCTGGAAAAGCGGCAGATGCGCTCGCTCGCGACTACATCGCGCAACACGGATACGGCGAACGGTTTGGTCACGGCATGGGTCATGGCGTAGGGCTGGACATTCATGAGGAGCCGTTCATGTCGACACGTTGCGAAGCGATTCTTGCGGCGGGCATGGTTTTGACTGTCGAGCCAGGTATTTATATTCCGGGGCTTGGCGGAGTCCGAATCGAGGATGACCTTGTTGTCACCGATACAGGCAACGATGTATTGACGCATTCCCCGCGCGAACTCATTATTTTGTAAAAGCCAAAAGCCAAAAGCCAAAAGCCAAAAGCCAAAAGCCAAAAGCCAGGACCCTCGACTGTAGCGAAAAGTCGAGGGTCTTTTCCTATGCAAATCTGCCCCAAGCCATATTCCAGAAAACAGTGTCTAACAAATGAAACAGCGCATCTGTCCATGTGTACAAATGTTTATACACTATTCACCCGTGTGTCAAAAATCCCTGCATATTTCCATTTGGCACACATGTTGCATTTTCAGTATTTTGCAAAATTTGCAACAGTTCATAAGAAGAGGGGTTGATCGCGTGAAAAAAAGCATGTTTGCATTAGTCAGCAGTATCGCGGTACTGGGGGTAGCACTCGCAGGTTGCGGGGGAGGGCAGCAAGCCGCCCAGCCGACGAGCCAGCCAGCACAATCTGGACAAGCACAAGGCAATGCGCAGCCTGCACCAGCGGAAAAGCCGAAAGAGGCGCAAGTCTTGCGCTGGAATTTGCACTCCGAGCCGCCGACAGGCGATCCGGGACTGGCTGAGGATACGACATCAGCCGCAATCGTGAAGGCGCTCTTTGACGGGCTGACCCGCATCGGGCCTTCCGGAAAGCCAGAGGAGGCAGTAGCAGAAAAAATCGAAGTATCTCCTGATTTGAAAACGTATACATTCAAGCTGCGCGACTCGAAATGGAGCAACGGCGATCCCGTAACCGCCCATGACTTCGTCTACGCCTGGAAACGTGCCCTCGACCCCAAGACAGCTTCGAATTACGCCTACCAGCTGTACTACATCAAAAACGCGGAAAAAGCGAACAAAGGCAATGGCAGCCTGGACGAAGTCGGGGTCAAAGCGCTTGATGACAAGACATTGCAAGTGGAGCTTGCCAATCCGACGCCGTTTTTCCTGGAGCTGACCGCCTTCCAAACTTATTTCCCGGTAAATAAAAAAGTGATTGAATCATCGGCGACCTGGGCAGGCGATGCCAAGACGCATGTCGGAAACGGCCCGTTCAAGATGGAAACATGGGAGCACAAGAGCAAGATGGTCATGGTCAAAAACGAGAACTATTGGGACAAAGACAGCGTCAAGCTCGACAAAATCGAGTTTTCCATGGTAGAGGACGAGAATACGGAGCTGTCCATGTTCGAGAACGGCGAAATTGACTGGGCAGGCGCTCCGCTTAGCTCTTTGCCGACCGATGCCATGCCAGCCTTGAAAGACAGCGGCAAGCTGCAAGTAAAACCAGTCGGCGCGACGTACTGGTACAAGTTCAATACAGAGCAACCTCCTTTTCATAACGTGAAAATCCGCAAAGCGTTCGCCTATGCGATCAACCGCCAAATTCTCATCGACAACGTTCTCCAGGCCAACCAGCAGCCAGCCATGGGGGCCGTTCCGCCAACGATGGCCCTCAACCCGGATGGATACTTCAAAGACAACGATCTGGAGACAGCGAAAAAGCTGCTCGAAGAGGGCATGAAAGAACAGGGCCTGTCCAAGCTCCCACCTGTAACACTCGTTTACAACACGTCCGAAGGTCACAAAAAAATCGCCGAGGCCATTCAGGATCAATGGCGCAAAAATCTCGGTGTGGAAGTGAAGCTGGAAAACCAGGAGTGGAAAGTCTACCTGGAAACGATGCACGAAGGAAACTATCAAGTAGGGCGCCTTGGCTGGTCCGGCGATTTCAACGATCCGATCAACTTCCTGGAGCTGTTCAAGGAAAAGGACGGCGGAAACAACGACACGCGCTGGGAAAATCCGAAATTCAAGGAATTGCTGAACCAGTCTGCGACAGAGGGTGATCCGGACAAACGCAAGGCGATTTTGCGGGAAGCCGAGCAAATCATGATGGATGAAATGCCGATCATGCCGATCTACTTTTACACGCATACATGGGTGAAAAACGACAAGGTAAAAGGAGTCTTCCAGGACGGATTGGGCGCAATCGACTGGAAATGGACGTCGATCGAATAACAAGTGAATGGGGGAAGGTCTATGAAAAAATGGGGCAGTGTAGTGGTTGCAGCGTTGCTTAGTCTGTCGCTCGCCGTTGCGGGATGTGCGAACCAGGGCCAAGGTGCAGCGGACGCCAATGAAATCCTGGTCGGCGTGCTTTTGCCAGTGACGGGAAACAACGCAACAGATGGGAAAGACATGCAAAACGCCATCGAAATGGCTGTGAAAAAAGTGAATGACAGCGGCGGCGTGCTTGGAAAAAAGCTGAAAATCGAAGTCGCGGATGACGGATGCGATCCGCAAATGGCAACGACCGCAGCGAACAAGCTTGTCTCGCAAAATGTAGTCGCAGTCGTGGGCGGCTACTGCTCCGGTGCTACGCTTCCTTCTTCCGGTGTGTTCAAAAATGCGAATATCCCGATGATCGTCCCGGCAGCCAACTCGGCAAAATTGCCAGCCCAAGGTTATGACACCCTGTTTTTGATCAATGGCCTAACCCCAGACCAAGCCCAAACCGCAGCAGATTACATGGCAGCCAACCAGGCCAAAAAAGTCGCTCTCATTCACGACAACTCCGCTTATGCCAAAGACCTCGCCGACTTCGCCAAAGCTGCCGTGGAAAAGAGCGGCGGCACCGTCATCGCCTATGAAGCGATCAATCCCGAAGAAAAAGATTTCAGCGCGCTCGTCACCAAGCTGAAAGGTTTGCAGCCAGACGCCACCTATTTTACCGGCTACTATGCGGCTGGCGGGCTGTTGGTCAAACAGTTCAAGCAAAAAGCAGTACCGGGCCTGTTCCTCGTAGGCGACGGATCGTTCAGCGAGGACGTCATCAAAATCGCCGGAGCGGACAACGCAGAGGGGCTGTTGATTACGGCTACGCCGACTGCTGAATTTATCGAGGGCGCAGAAGCCTTCACCACCGAATACAAGCAAACGTACAACAACCTTGCTCCTGGGCCGTTCTCTGCGCTCAGCTACAACGCGGTTAATTTGCTGGCAGATGCCTTGAAACGGGCCAACTCGACAGAGCGCGATGCGATCAAGAAGGCGCTCAAGGAAACGAAAGACTTCCAAGCTCTCGGTCAAACGATCTCTTTCAACGCGCAAAACACGCTCGATACTTCCAACTTTGCTGTGCTCAAAGTGACAGGTGGCAAATTCATATTGGCGAAATAGGGCCGCCAGAGCAAGGAAGAGGTCATTCAGGCAAAGGGGTGGTGATGGAATGGAGATTCTGGTCCAAACGCTGGCAGACGGTTTGGTCATCGGCGCGTTTTACAGTTTGATCGCTCTCGGCTACACGATGGTTTTTGGCATCATCAAGCTGCTCAATTTTGCTCATGGCGACTTGTACATGCTCGGCGCATTCGTCGGCTACAGCTTGCTCAGCATGATTGGCGGCGGCGATTCCGGCATGGGGCTGTTCGGGATACTCGTCGTACTGCTGTTGACGATGGTGATTGTCGGCATTGCCGGGATGGGGATTGAGCGGATTGCTTACCGTCCGCTGCTCCTTGCTCCCAGACTGTCGATCCTGATTACCGCAATTGGCGTATCCCTTTTTCTGGAAAATGGCGCGATGATCGCCTGGGGCGCACAGTATCAGGTGTATCCGTTGCAACTGTCGCACGCCGGAATCAACCTGTTCGGGGCTACGATCACGTATACCCAGATCGGGCTTGTGCTCATCTCGGCATTGCTGATGCTCGGGCTGCATCTGTTCATCAACCGGACGCTTTACGGAAAAGCGATGCGGGCCATCGCGCACGATCAGACGGCGTGTCAGCTGATGGGCATTAACGTGCACAAAGTCATCGGACTTACTTTTTTTATCGGAGCTTCACTGGCGGCGGGGGCAGGGACGATGGCTGGCGCTTATTACGGAACCGTCAATTTCATGATGGGCTTTATCATCGGGCTTAAAGCGTTTACAGCCGCTGTGCTTGGCGGGATCGGCAGCATTCCGGGAGCGATGCTCGGCGGGCTTTTGCTTGGCTTGATGGAGACGGCGGGCACTTTTGTATTCGGTGGATCGTGGAAAGATGTCGTCGCCTTTTCGCTCCTGATCTTGATCCTGGTGCTCAAGCCGACGGGCATCATGGGCGAGAAAGTGACAGAGAGGATGTAGCCGATGAACGGATATCGCAAAAAGCTGCCTGTCGTCCTGTTGCTGCTTGTCGCCGCCATCCTGCCGTTTCTCGCCAATAATTACTGGCTCGATGTGGCGACACTCGCCTTGTTTTACATCGTTTTGGCTCAGGGGCTGAATGTGGTCGTCGGCTTTGCCGGCCTGCTTGACCTCGGCTACGCGGCGTTTTTCGCTGTTGGAGCTTATACGACGGGAATCTTGATGACGGTTTACGGCTGGTCGTTTTGGCTGACTTTGCCCGTGTCGATTGCGCTTGCTGCTGTCGTCGGGGTTATCATTGGCGCTCCGACTCTGCGGCTGCGCAGCGATTACTTGGCGATCGTCACACTCGGTTTCGGGGAAATCATTCGTCTATTGGCGATCAACTTGAGCATAACAGGTTCGGCTTCCGGCATTTACGGCATTCCGCGACCGTCCATCGGGAGCTATGTGCTTGCGGGACAGCTTGATTTTTACTATCTGATTCTCGTCATTGCCATCTTGGCTGTGCTCGCGGTCAAGCGGCTGGGAACGTCGCGGATCGGCAGGGCGTGGATGTACATTCGCGAGGATGAGGACGCAGCCGAGGCCATGGGCATCAATCGGATCAACATGAAGCTGTTGGCTTACTCCATCGGAGCGGTCATCGGCAGTTTGGCAGGTTCTGTGTTCGCCGTCAAAATGAGTGCGATTGCCCCGCTCAGTTTCAGCTTTACGCAGTCGATCATGATTTTGCTCGCGGTCGTGCTCGGAGGCTTGGGCAGCATCCCGGGTGTCGTCCTGGGCGCTGTGCTGGTCATCACCTTGCCTGAACTGCTTCGCTCAGTGGAAGACTGGCGCTATCTGATCTTTGGGATCGCGCTGGTGGCGATGATGCTGTTTCGTCCACAAGGGCTGTGGCCCGCCCGATACGATGCAGGGCAAGCAGCCAGCGGGGAAACAGAAGCAGCGCTTTCGGGAAGGGGGGACGACGATGTCAACGTTGACGCTGAAAAATGTAACGCTTAAATTCGGCGGCCTTGTGGCTGTCAACGACTTGACAGTCCAGATCGGTGCAGGCTCGATCACGAGCATGATCGGCCCGAATGGCGCGGGAAAAACGTCTGTCTTCAACATGATCACGGGCTTTTACAAACCGACAGCGGGGCAGATTTTGCTGGACGGACAAAATCTGGTCGGGAAAAAGCCAAGCCAGATCACTCGCCTTGGATTGGCGCGCACTTTTCAAAACTTGCGGCTGTTTCCGAACTTGACGGTTTTGGACAATGTCAAGGCAGGCATGCACAGCCGCACGAAGCAAGCGGTCTGGGGAGCGCTGTGGCATACGCGGGCACAGCGTCAGGAGGAACGCTTGATCGAGCAGACGGCGCTGGACTGCTTGCGCTTTGTCGGCATGGAACAAGATTGCGCGCGGATCGCGAAAAATTTGCCGTACGGAGCGCAGCGGTATTTGGAAATTGCCCGCGCGCTGGCGACGCAGCCGAAGCTTCTGCTTCTCGACGAACCTGCCGCTGGACTGAACTATGAGGAAAAAGAGGCGTTGATCGGGTTGATCCGCAGCATCCGCGACACGTATGGGCTGACCGTCCTGATCATTGAGCACGACATGGGCTTGATCAAAAAAATATCGGATCACGTCGTTGTTCTGGATTATGGGCAAAAAATCGCGGAGGGCGTTCCGGAAGCTGTCCTGAACAACCCGCGGGTGGTCGAAGCGTACCTGGGGAAGGAGGAGGCAGTGTGACGGCACTTTTGACGATTGAAAGCCTCCAGGCGCATTACGGGAAAATCGCGGCGCTCAAAGGGATCAGCCTGCAAGTGAACCAGGGGGAGATCGTCGCGCTTCTCGGCAGCAACGGAGCGGGCAAAAGCACCACGCTGAAAGCGATTTCCGGGATTGTCCGGCCGACGAGCGGCGAGATTGCTTTGGCCGGCAAAAGTCTGGTCGGCTGCGCCCCGCATCAAATCGTGGAAGCAGGTGTCATCCATGTTCCGGAAGGGCGGCGGATCTTTGCCGGACTGACCGTGCGCGAAAATCTGGAGCTTGGCGGATTTACGAAGAGACGAGAGAAGGCGGCCGTCAAGGAAGGGATCGAGCAAGCTTTTGCCTTGTTTCCCCGCTTGCAGGAGCGAAGTCAACAGCTGGGAGGAACGCTGAGCGGCGGCGAGCAGCAAATGCTCGCGATCTGCCGCGCTTTGATGGCGCGACCGAAGCTGTTGATGCTGGATGAGCCGTCGATGGGGCTGGCCCCGATTATTGTGCAAGAGATCATGAACATAATCAAGGAAATCAACAGGCAAGGCACGACGATTTTATTGATCGAGCAAAATGCCAAGGCAGCGCTCAAGCTTGCCCATCGCGGCTATGTGATGGAGACGGGGCGCATTGTGATGGAAAATACGGCAGACGTGCTGCGCACAGACGATTCGATCGTCAAGGCGTACCTGGGCGCGTGAGTCAGTCAGGCAGTCAGGACAAGGCTGTTCTCCAACGACAAAGGAGGAATCAACCGTGGAATTGATTCGCATTTTGTCTGAGTTGTTGCCGCCCAAAGAGGGGCGAAGCTGCCGGGAGCTGCGCGGGTGTTTTCGCCGTTTTTTTCAGTGCAAAAAGGCGGGCAGGCGCCGTTAGCCCAAGCAGGCCCGTTTTGCATTCGCGCTGCTGCAAACCACGCCGCAAAAACGCAAAAACCAACCTCCCGTTTCACACGGCAAAGTGAGACGGGAGGTTGATTTTCACAAGACGAGGTGCGAGCGAGCTTCGCCTTTCGCGCTGGATTATTTGTTCAGCTTGTTGCCAGGGAGAGCGGAGAGCGGTGCGGCCCCTTGCAGTGGGGCACGGCTCGTTTTTGGCGCCGGATTATTTGTTCAGCTTGTTGTACAAAGTCGCGCGGGAAATGCCGAGTCTTTTGGCAGCGGCCTGCTTGTTGCCGTTTTCCAGCTCGATCGCGCGCAGGATGACGCGCCGTTCATGCGCTTCCAGTTCTTCCTGCAAAGAAAACAGGTCGTCCGGCAGCTCGACGGGCAACTGCTTGGCCTGGCTTTGCACAGAGTACGGCAAGTCTTCCTCGCGGATCGTTCCGTCCGTAGCAAAAACGACCAGCCGCTCGATGGCATTGCGCAGTTCGCGAATATTGCCCGGCCAGTCGTATTGCAGCAAATTTTGCATGACGTTTTGCGAGATGGCGTGGATCGGCCGATTGTAGCGCAAGGAAAACTCGTAGAGAAAAAAGTGGGCCAGCTCGACTGTGTCTTCGATCCGCTGCCGCAAAGGCGGGATGGCGAGGGTGACGACATTGAGCCGATAATACAAGTCCTCGCGAAACTTTCCTTCACGGATCATTTCCTCCAAGTTTTTGTTGGTGGCGGCCACTATGCGAAAATCGGCTTCGATCTGCTTCGTTCCTCCCACAGGGTAATACTTTTTCTCCTGGAGGACGCGGAGCAGCTTGACTTGCATGTCGAGCGGCATTTCGCCCACTTCGTCGAGAAACAGCGTTCCGCCGCGGGCCAGCTCAATCATCCCTTTTTTGCCTTTTTGATCAGCGCCGGAGAAAGCTCCCTTTTCATAGCCGAACAGCTCGCTCTCAAAAAGGGTGGGGGAGATCGCTCCGCAGTTGATCGCGATAAAAGGAGCGTTTGCGCCTTCGCGCACATCGTGCACCGCCTTGGCGAACAGCTCTTTGCCGACGCCGCTCTCCCCGATAATCAGCACGGTCGCCTGGGTCGAGCCGAGCTTTTGGATCATCGACTTGATCTGGCGGATGGCGAGGCTGGTTCCTTTGATGTGCTGGAACGGATCGGGAGTGGAGCTGAGCTTCGCCATTTCCTGCTGCAAATGATTCACTTTTTTGTTCGCCTTCAACAGTTCCTGATTCAGGCGAACCTGGCTGGTAATATCGGTCTCAGCGGCAACAGCGCCGATGATTGTATCGTGCAAATAAATCGGTTTCGTATTGATGAGGACGACGAGGTCTTCTCGCGGCTGATGCTGATGGCGGTAGAGCGATTGCCCGTTATGCAGCGATTTGAGCGTCTCCAGCATGTCGAGCGGGAAAAAGTCCGTGATCGGCCGCCCGACGATGTCTTTGGCCTTCAGCGAAAAAATGCGCTCCGCACCTTCCGTCCAGACCATGACGCGAGCTTTTTCGTCGATGACGGAGATCGAGGCGTCCATCGTCTGGATCATCGTCTCAAAATAAGCCTCCAAAATTTCATAAGAGGTAAAAACGGCACGGAGAACAGTCGGGCGGTCGAGATATCCGACAGGTTCCCCTTGGTCATCGGTGACGAGCACATAGCTGTGGGTGCCGAGCAGTTGGATCGCAGCAGGAAGCGGAGCAGCAACAGTCAGGACGCCGACCTGTTCCCATGCGGCTGGCGGCTTGCTTTCGTCGGCAAAAATGTCGGCGTCCGTAGACGCGAGCGTACAGGCGTGCCAGCCGGAAGATAGCGGGGCAAACGCAATCGGTACGGTTCCTTTCGAGGGCAGCAAAGAAAGCGGTTGCTCCCGGTAAATCTGCATGTTCGTCTGGATCAGCTCGGCAATGCCAGGCAGCTTATGGTTCATCCCGATCATTCCTTTTGGAAGAGTGTATAAAAATGTAAACACTTTCTCGAATATTATACATTCGCTTGTTGAGTTGTAAAAGAATTTAGACAAAAATTTTGCGGATGTTCGCTCCTTTTGGTTGGCACGGCATTTGCAAAAATAAACAAGTGCAACGATTTTACGAAAAGCTTTTGAGGAGAATCAGCCATGACAAGACAAACCCATGCGCAGATTGCGGTAATCGGCGGCGGCATTATCGGGGCGGCGATTGCCTACTACACAGCCAAGGCTGGACTGGATGTGGTCGTGCTGGAAAAAGGCGAGCTGGCGTCAGGGACGTCCTCGCGCTGCGACGGCAACATTTTGGCGATCGACAAAGACCCCGGCTTCGACAGCCAGATGTCCTTGCAAAGCCAGATGCTCGTCGACCAGCTGACCCGGGAGCTGGAGCATTCGTTTGAATATCGGGCTTTGGGCAGCATTCTCGTCTGCGAGTCAGAGGCGGAAATGGAAGCAGCAGCGCAGTGGGTGCGACGGCAAAAGGAAGCCGGGCTGCCTTTTCGGATGCTGGATCGCCAGGACATTCGCCAGGAGTCGCCTTACTTTGCCGACGACTTGCTGGGAGGTTTGGAGTGCGCGACCGACTCTACTGTGAATCCGTACATGCTGACCTTTGCGCTGTTTGAAGGCGCGAAAAAGCACGGGGCAAAAATCATGCGGCGTACCGAGGTCAAGGCGCTGCGCCGCGATCAGGCGACGGGAACGTTTCAGCTCGAACTGAATACGGGCGCGATGACAGCGCAGCAGGTGGTCAATGCAGCGGGAGTGTGGGCGCCTTTCATCGGGCAGATGGTCGGAGTCGACATTCCGGTCGTGCCGCGAAAAGGACACTTGATCGTCGCGTCCAGACAGCTTCCGGTCGGGATGCGCAAGGTGATGGAGTTTGGCTACTTGATCTCCAAATTCGGCGGAGTGCGCCAGGTCGATGCCGAGACGGAAAAATACGGGGTTGCGCTGGTGTTCGAGCCGACAGAGAGTCAAAACTTTTTGATCGGATCGAGCCGCCAGTTCGTCGGCTTTGACACGCGAATCGATCTGAACGTGGTGCGCTGCATGGCGAGAAGGGCGCTGCGCTTTTATCCGAAAATCGCTGACTTTGCCATGATCCGTACGTATTGCGGGTTGCGCCCGTGGACGGAGGATCATTTGCCGATCATCTCGCGCGTCGAGGAAGTGCCCGGCTTTTTTATCGCGGCTGGACATGAAGGGGATGGGATCAGCCTGGCGGCGGTCACAGGCAAGCTGATGTCCGAAATGCTACAGGGACAGTCGGACACGATCATCCCCACCGAACCGCTTCGCCACGACCGATTCACGAAGAAAGAGGTGCTGCATCCATGAAAGCAGCCAGAGTGTTTACGACTGTGGACACGCATACGGGCGGCAATCCGACCCGCACGGTCATCAGCGGTCTGCCGAAGCTCCAGGGGGAGACGATGGCGGACAAAATGCTGCACATGCAAAAAGAGTACGACTGGATTCGCACCCTGCTGATGTACGAGCCGCGCGGCCATGACGTCATGTCTGGCGCTCTCGTGGTGGAGCCGTGCCACCCGGAAGCGGACGTGGGGGTGATCTACATCGAGACGGGCGGTTACTTGCCGATGTGCGGGCATGACACAATCGGGCTTTGCACAGCGTTGGTGGAAACCGGAATGATTCCGGTAAGCGAGCCGCTGACGAGATTGAAACTGGATACGCCAGCAGGCTTGGTCGAGGTGGAAATCCAGGTTGAGGGGGGAAAGGCGAAGCAGGTGTCGTTTACGAACATTCCTGCCTTTCTCTACAAGCAAGATGTCAGCGTCACAGTGGAAGGGATCGGTACGGTTACATGCGACATCGCCTACGGTGGCAATTTTTACGCGATTACGGACGCGCGGGCGCTGGGACTCGAACTGGCTCCGGGAAATGCCTCTGTGATCGTCGACACGGCTGTGCGCATTCGCAAAGCGATCAACCAGTCCCTGGAAGTCGTCCATCCGGCGAAGCCGTTCATCCGCGGCTTGACGCACGTGGAGTTTTACACGGACCCGAGCGCGCCGGAAGCAGATGTCAAAAACACGGTCGTCGTGCCGCCAGGTGGAATTGACCGTTCTCCGTGCGGCACAGGCACATCCGCGAAGCTGGCTACGCTGTTTGCCAAAGGCGAGATCGGGCTGGACGAACCATTTGTCCATGAGAGCATCGTCGGCTCGCTGTTTACAGGAAAAGTGCTGGCGGTTGCGGAGGAAGGCGGACTTCCCGCTGTCGTGACAACCATTGCTGGCAGCGCCTGGCTGATGGGCAAGCACACGATTTTTTACAATCCTGAAGATGAGCTGGCAAACGGCTTTTTGCTGATTCCGGCGGCCACAGACCATTAAATACAAAAAGTTGAGAGGAGAATGAACGATGGGAAGATTTGAAGGGGTATACGTAGCGATTGTCACGCCATTTACTAGCGATTACGAGGTGGATTACAAGCGGCTGACAGAGCTGTGCGACTGGCTGATTCAGGAAGGAGTCAACGGTTTGGTGCCGTCCGGTTCCTTGGGTGAATACGCCACGATGACAGGCGAGGAGCGGGCCAAAGTCATCCATACGGTGATTGCAGCAGCAAAAGGCCGCGTTCCGGTCGTAGTCGGCTCGGCAGCGCCGTCGACCCGTCAGGCAGTGGAGTGGGTGCAATTTTCCAAAGACGCAGGCGCAGCCGGGGTGATGGCTTTGCCGCCGATCAACTACAAGCCGCTGGAAAACGAAGTGTTCGCGCATTACGAAGCGCTGAACACGGTCGGATTGCCGATTATCGCTTACAACAACCCGCACGATTACAAGATCGACCTGACCCCGGATATTTTGGCGCGGCTGGCGAAGTTTGAAAACGTGGTAGCTGTCAAAGAGTTTTCCGGGGATGTGCGTCGCATGCAGGACATTCTCGCCCAGACAGACCTGGAAGTGATGGTCGGCGTGGACGATTTGGTGATGGAGGGCGGCTTGATCGGAGCGACGGGCTGGATCGCCGGCGTGCCGAATGCTTTGCCAAAAGAAGGCGTGGAGCTGTTCCGACTCGCGCGCGCAGGCAAGCTTGCGGAGGCTCAGGCTCTGTACCGCCGACTGCTGCCGCTGTTCCATTACGACGCAAGTCCGCAGCTCGTGCAGTCGATCAAGTACATGATGGAGCTGGCTGGCTTCCCTGTAGGTCCGACTCGCCCACCGCGCCTCCCGCTGGCAGACGACTACTACGCTGGGATTAAAAAGGCGTTTGACTACGCAGTCGGCGCAGCCAGCGGACGATAAGGGGGAAGGGCAGGCATGCACAGCAAAAACTGGATCGGCGGCGAATGGATCACGCCGCACGGAGCCGAAGTGACGGTCAAAAACCCGTCGCGCTTTACCGAGGAAGTGGGCGTGTTGCATATGTCGGATCGTTCTCACGTATTCGCAGCAGCAGATGCCGCACGTGTGGCGCAAGCCGAGTGGGCGAGGAAGACAGGTGCTGCTCGCGGCGAGGTGTTGTATCAGATGGCTTCCGCTCTGGAGGCTCATGCAGACAGTCTCGCCAGACTCGCGAGCCAGGAGATGGGCAAGCAGCTGGGCGAAATGCGCGGCGAGGTGGCGCGGGGCATCAGTTTGTTGCGCTATTATGCCGGCGAAGGAATGCGGGCCAACGGCAATTTGATCCCGTCTGCGGATACGGATGTTTTGCAGTACAGCCGTCGAGTGCCGCTCGGCGTCGTGGCTGTCATTACACCGTGGAATTTCCCTGTCGCGATTCCGATTTGGAAGATCGCTCCCGCGTTGATCTGCGGCAATGCCGTCATCTGGAAGCCGGCGGAAAACGGTTCTTTGACCGCGACGCGTCTGGCAGAAATTTTTGCCGAGACGAAGCTGCCGCCAGGAGTGCTCAATCTGGTGATCGGAAAAGGACGGGAAATCGGAACGACTTTGATTGAGGAAGCTGCGGTGGACGCGGTCAGCTTTACTGGCTCGTCCGCGACAGGCAGGCAGATCGCGATTGCTTGCGCGGGACGCAACATCAAATGCCAGACCGAGATGGGCGGAAAAAATGCGGCGGTTGTCCTCGCTGACGCGGATCTGGACAAAACGGTGCCGATCTTGCTCAGCGGGGCATTCCGCTCTGCTGGGCAAAAATGTACGGCGACGAGCCGGATTATTGTGGAAAAGGCGGCTTACGAGCCATTGGTCGAGCGGTTGCAGACAGCTATCTCGCTGTGCAAGGTCGGGGATGCTTCCGATCTGGATGCTTACTTGGGTCCGGTCGCTTCTGCGGCGCAGTACGAGACAGTCGGGCAATACGTGTCTATCGCCCAGTCTGAGGCCCGGTTGATTGCCCAAAGTCCGGCTTATGCGGGAGCGGAGCACGGCTACTTTATCCGTCCGCAAATCGTGGAAGGAGTAGCGGCCGACCACGCTTTGGTTCAGGAGGAAGTGTTCGGGCCGCTGGCTGTGCTTTTGACGGCAGATGGGTTCGACGAGGCAATCGAGCTGTGCAACCAGTCTGTGTACGGGCTGAGCGCTTCGCTGTTTACCCGTGATCTGGCGAGTGCCCACCGCTTTTTGGACTTGGCGCAGGCCGGGATGGTGCGCGTCAATCAGGAGACGGCCGGGGTGGAGTACCAGGCTCCGTTTGGCGGCATGAAGCAGTCCAGCTCGCATACGCGGGAGCAAGGGCAAGCGGCGCTGGACTTTTACAGTGCCACGAAGACATGCGCGATCAAATACGCCTGGTAAACAGCGAAACCTGGCAGGTAAAGGTGTGGGAGGACTATGAACATCCAGCAGTTGTTTACGACCATTGACGCCCATACAGGAGGGGAGCCGCTGCGGATCATCACGGGCGGCATCCCGCCTCTCAAAGGCGAAACGATTTTGGAGAAGCGCCGTTATTTTCGCCAGGAGCTGGATCATATCCGGCGGGTGCTGATGTACGAACCGCGCGGACACCACGGGATGTACGGTTGCGTCATGACGGCTCCCGTCAGCCCGGATGCGGCCTTTGGCGTCCTGTTCATGCACAACGAAGGCTACAGTACGATGTGCGGCCACGGGATCATCGCGGTCGTGACAGCGGCGATCGAGACAGGGATGCTTCGCGTGGCTGATCCGGATGAGCGGATTGTGATCGACAGTCCGGCGGGCCGGATCATCGCGCGTGCCCACACGGATGGAGCGCACGTCCAGTCGGTCGCTTTTGAGAACGTCCCGTCTTTTGTGTTCGCCAAGGATGTGCCGATCGAGTGGGAAGGAAAGCTGTTTTCCGTCGATATCGCCTTTGGCGGAGCTTTTTACGCGGTCGTGCAAGCCAAGGACATCGGTGTCCAGGTCGAAATCGAGCAGCTGGCGACTTTGCAGGAGTGGGGCAGCCGGATCAAGCAGCAGATTGAAGCGAAGCTTGCGGTCGTTCATCCGTTCGAGCCTGAGCTGGCTGGCATTTACGGGGTGATTATCTCGGATGAGCCGCGTGTGCAAGGCTCACACTTGCGCAACGTGACTGTTTTCGCCGACAAGCAGATTGACCGCTCGCCGTGCGGCACAGGTACGGCTGCGCGGGTGGCGACGCTTTTTGCCAGAGGCAAGCTGGCTGTCGGGGAGCGGTTTGTGCACGAAGGGATCGTGGGCAGCCAATTCGTCGGTACCGTACTGGAAACGACGCAGGTAGGCGACTACCCGGCGGTCATTCCGTCCATTGAAGGCCGGGCTTTTATCACAGGTTTGCACCAGTTTGTCGTCGATCCGACTGATCCGTTAAAGGACGGCTTTTTGCTGCGCTAGGCATGGCAGGAGTGGGGAAAAAGGGGCTGCATGATCTGGGCGGCCTCTTTTTCATGCATATAACGGTGTCACAATACTGCCACGCATCCAGGCATCTGCTTTTTTCCGACACTTCTGTTATAATGGCTGGGACAAGTATAAACAAGGGAAAAAGGGGTTGAATTTTGTGCCGTATAAAGCGTTGCTGGAGTCCCACGTGGGTGGTTGGGAAGTCGCGATTGTCCTGTTGATCGTAGCGTACTTCCTCTATCGTGCGGGCAAGGAAAAAGCGGGCAAGATCGTACATATGCTGCTCAGACTCATGATGGTCATTATTCTCGTATCCGGAGCGTGGATGCTGTTTACCGTGCACGCCAGCGAAGTGTATTTCTACGTGAAAGGTCTGCTCGCGATTGTCGCTTTCGGCTTGATCGAGATGTCGCTGGGACGGGCGAAAAGACAGGAAGGCAGCATCGGCTTTTTCATCGGCTGTTTGATCGTGCTGGTCGTAGTCATCATGCTCGGCTACCGTGTATTCGCCTAGTCGTCTGGAAACGGAAATGTATGCATAGAGCTTTCTTTTGCAAGTTGCACGCTTGCAGGGGAAGGCTTTTTTTCATGAAACGGGATATGGCTGCTTGCGGTCAACCAAAAGGTCATGACTGTTTTGTTGCCTGGCCGGGGCTGACGTTGAGGCGGTCGGGCGTTGATCGCGGGACGGGAGCGGAAATTTTGGAGAAACACTCCACTTTATATAAAAGTAATGGCGGATAACTCCTTTTTTGATATAATGACGGTAAGCACGACCAAACGGAGTCACTTTTCAAAAGGAGGCGCAGCATGGCAGGACATACAGAGGAGTTGACCGTTGCCGGAGTCAAGACAAACACCCTTTTGCACATCCAGAGTCTTTTGCCCTCCTTCACGAAATCGGAGCAAAAGGTAGCGAGCATCGTTTTGCAGCAGACAGACAGCGTCATTTATTCTTCTGTGATCGACCTGGCTGAAAAGGCTGGCGTCGGCGAAACGACGGTGCTGCGCTTTTGCCGGAAAATCGGTTTTCGCGGCTATCAGGAGTTCAAGCTGGCGCTCGCGCAGGAGCTGGTTGCACCTGCGAAAAATTTGCACGGCGAAGTAGGCGAGGAAGATTCGCTGGAGACGATGGCGCAAAAAATAACCGCGACGAATCAACAGGCGATTGCCGATACATCTGCCCTGTTCGATCTGGAGCAGATCGAGCGTTGTGTCCAGCTTTTGCAGCAGGCAGGGACGATTCACTTTTACGGAGTAGGAACATCGGCTGTGACGGCGCAGGATGCGAAGTACGCGTTTTTGCGGATCGGACTGCGCGTGGATGCCATGAGTGAATCGCACCTTCAGGCGATGGCGGCAGCTACGCTCGGGCCGGGGGATGTAGCGATCGGGCTGTCTGTTTCCGGGAGCACGAAGGATACGATCGATTCGCTCAAGGTCGCGAAAGAGGCGGGAGCCACGACGATTTGCATTACGCATTACCGCCGCTCGCCGATTACGGGTGTCGCGGATATGACGCTGTTGACCGCCGCACAGGAAGGCCCGTTGCAGGGAGGTTCTCTGGCTGCGAAAATCGCCCAGTTGCACGTGCTGGACGTCATCTGCACGACCATTACGCTGCGCAACAAGGAAAAGGCGCTCACATACAAGGAACGGACAGCGAAAGCCGTATTGGAACGAAAATATTGATTGAGGTGAGAGGAATTGAAACTTGTCATAGTCAAGGATTATCAGGAAATGAGCCGCAAAGCGGCCGAATTGCTTGCCTCTGAGGTGAAGCAGCACCCGCAGACCGTCCTGGGTCTGGCAACGGGCGGCACTCCGGTAGGCATGTACCGGGAGCTGATCAAGCTGCACGAAGACGAAGGGATCGATTTTTCGCAGGCGCAGAGCTTTAATCTGGATGAATATGTCGGGCTGTCTTCGGCGCATCCGCAAAGCTATCGCGCCTATATGCAGGAAAATTTGTTCCAGCACATCAACTTGCCAGCAGACAAAACACACGTCCCAACAGGAGATGCGGTCGATCTGGACAAGGAGTGCGCGCGCTATGAGGAAGCGATTCGCGAAGCGGGCGGTATCGATATTCAAGTGCTTGGCATCGGCAACAACGGTCACATCGGATTCAACGAACCGGGATCTTCCGCGGAGTCGACGACGCGGGTGGTGCAACTGACCGAGAGCACGATTGAGGCGAACGCCCGTTATTTTGCCAGCGTGGAGGAAGTGCCTACGCAAGCGGTTTCCATGGGGATCAAGACGATTCTCGGAGCGAAAAAGGTCGTGCTGTTGGCAAGCGGAGAGGCAAAAGCACAGGCTGTGCGCCTGATGGTGGAGGGCGAGCCGACAGCGGATGTGCCAGCGTCCTTGCTGCAACTTCACCCGGATGTAACGGTCATCGTGGACGAGGCGGCGGCGAGCCAGCTGACTGTCGCTGCGACAAGTGTGGAAAACAAGCGGTAGCCGTCTGGCGCCGCTTGTTTCTTTTGTTGTTCACCAATCTGTTCCGAATATCTGTCTGTCCCTTATGCTATACTGGGAGTGTTGTCACGAAGGTTCACCAGATTTTTCTAAGGAGCTGATTTTCGATGAGCGCAAACGAAGCGTTGCTTACATTAGAAGGTTGGTATACGTATCATAATTTCCGCACGATCAATTGGGAAAAGTGGAAAGCGGCTTCCGCCGAGGAGCGCCAAGCAGCGTTGGACGAGCTGAACGGGCTGATCCGCACTTGGGAAGCGAACGAAGCGGAAAACCAAGGAAGCACGGCTTTCTATTCGATTCTTGGACACAAAGCAGACCTCGTGTTCATGTTCCTGCGCCCGACCATGCAAGAACTCGAAGAAATCAAGACGGCTTTCAATAAAACCCGCTTTGCTGCCTTTACAGATGCTCCGTACTCCTACGTCTCCGTTGTCGAGTTGAGCAACTATGTACATAACCCGGGCGAAGATCCGAAGGCAAATCCGCACGTGCGCGATCGCCTGTATCCGATCCTGCCAAAATGGGAGCACATTTGCTTCTACCCAATGAACAAAAAACGCGATTTGCAAGACAACTGGTACATGCTGAGCATGCAGGAGCGTCAAGAAATGATGCGCTCCCACGGCATGATCGGCCGCTCCTACGCTGGACGCGTCAAACAAATCATCGGCGGCTCCGTCGGTTTCGACGATTGGGAGTGGGGCGTGACGCTGTTCGCCAACGATCCGCTGGAGTTCAAGCACATCGTCTACGAAATGCGCTTTGATGAAGTGAGTGCCCGTTTTGGCGAGTTCGGCAACTTCCTGGTCGGTAACGTGCTGAATCAGGAAACGCTCGCGAAAAAACTGGAAGTGTAATCATCTGTCAAAAATCTGCTGTGCGGCTGCTAGTTGTCGCATCGGCAGATTTTTTTTGCCCGGGGGATCGGCTCTGGCTCGGTCTTTTTTAGGCGTCGAGCCTGCCAGCCGCAGGAAACCGATTTGTGCTCGGAACGTAGATGTAATAGGATGGGAGAAATGTGAAGAACAGAGAGAGGCTGCGCTGGGAAGCGATTAAGCCGGAAGGAGAGGGGATTGCAATGAAAAGCATCAAGCCAGGAAGAGGCCCGTCGGCAATGGGCGCGGCGGGAAGTGTCGTTGCTATTGTTTTCGGAGTATTTTGGACGATTATGGCATTTTTCATCACGCAAGATTCGCCGTTTCCCGTGGTCGGCACGATTTTTCCTTTGTTTGGGGTCTTGTTTATCATTATCGGGATCGTTCAGGCTGTTTATCACTATAAAAACGCTACAGGCAGAGAGCGGATGTCGCTGTACGATATTACGGACGCCAGCGAGGAAGGCGACCCGTTGAACCGCCGATTCGGCAAGGAGAGAGAAGCGGAAGCGGACACAGAGACGACAGGCGAAAAAGCTTTTTGTCCGTACTGCGGGCAGCGCGTAAAGGCTGGCTACCAATACTGTCCGGGCTGCGGGAAAAAGGTGTAAGGACACGGTTTCTTAACAAAGTCTTGGCTTTGGTTCCCGGAAACTTTTTGATACAGTAAAGAGGAAAGCGACATCAGAGCGGAGGGGAACAAGACTGGGCTTTCTAAAGCTGAAAATCGGCTATCGCACTTTAAAAACGGCGATCGGGACAGCGATCTCGATCTTTTTGGCTCAACAGCTTGATCTGCTGTACCCCGCATCTGCGGGCATCATTACGATTCTTTGCATACAAGTAACGGTCAAGCAGTCGTTCCGCACAGCGTGGAACCGGATCATGTCCAGCTTTCTCGGGCTTGGCATCGGGATGGCGCTGTTTTATTTGCTCGGGTATTCGCCTGTTGCCATTTTGCTCGCCATCCTGCTGTTTTTGCCGCTCGCTGTGCGGTTTGGCATCCAGGAGGGCTTCGTCAGCAGCATGGTCGTGCTCATGCACCTGTACTCGGCGCAAAGAATGGATTTCCCGTTATTGCTGAACGAAGCGGGACTGCTGGTGATCGGCGTCGGGGTCGCGCTGCTCGTGAACTTGTACATGCCGAGCCTAGACAAGGAACTGCGGGCGATGCAAAAGCAGATCGAGCAGCTGTTCAGGCAAATTTTGCGGGAGTTTTGCTACTACTTGCGGCATGGCGAGAGCGATTGGGACGGGAAAGAGATGATCGAGGCGCCGGGTCTTTTGGAAAAAGCGCTCAGGCTTGCGTCGCGCGACATCGATAACCGTCTGGGGCGGCGCGATGACTCGTACTACCAATACTTTGTCATGCGAGAAAAGCAGTATGAACTGTTGGAGCGGATGATGCCGATCGTTTCGTCACTCGACACGCAGGTGCCGCAGAGCCATTGGATCGCTGATTTTCTCGAACGGATCAGCGACTCGGTGCACCCGGGCAATACGGCGTACCGCTTTATCGATCAGCTTCGCCAAATGCGCGAGGAGATCAAGGAGTCGGAGCTGCCGCGCACGCGCGAGGAATTTGAGACGAGAGCGTCGCTGTTTTACTTGTTGCGCGAGATCGAGAATTATTTATTCATCAAGCATGAGCTGGGCAAAAGCAGTGAGGACAAAAAACCAGCAGCCGTAGCGGAGCCAACACCGGGCAAGTAACGCTTCGTGTGGCAAAACGGCAAAACGGCAAAACGGCAAAAACGCCAAAGAACAAAGGCGCTTTCTTCTGAGCAAAACCGGAAGAAGGCGCTTTTTGTGTCCCAAACAACATCCCGACTTTTTGCTGAAAAAGGCGTGAAAGCTTGGCACTGCCAGCTTCTGCCCTTTCAGGCATGCATATTTATTCAGTAAATTTTATTTTTCTTGAATGTCTGAAAATATACAATTATAATTTAAATCAGAAATCATTTCCGATATTCGGAAAAAGTGAAAAGGGCCATCCATCCGGCAACAGATAGATAGGGGGATAGCAGGATGATTGAGGTTAAGCAGCTAGTCAAGTCTTTCGGATCACTCACCGTGCTGAAAGGTGTCACCCTCTCGGTAGAGGAGAAAGAAGTCGTCGTCTTGCTCGGTGCCAGCGGTTCAGGCAAAAGCACTTTGCTTCGATGTTTGAATTTTTTGGAATTTCATGAAGCTGGCGAGATTTGGATCAGCGGGGAGAAGGTTGACCCGCACAAGACCAATCTGAACCATTTTCGGGCAGAGGTTGGGATGGTATTCCAGCACTTCAATCTGTTCCCGCACAAGACGGTACTGGAAAATGTGATCGAGGCTCCGGTGCACGTCAAGGGAATGAAAGTCGCCGAGGCGAAAGAGCTGGCCAACGAACTGTTGAAAAAAGTAAACATGCAGGATAAGGCGGATGTGTACCCGGACATGCTCTCGGGTGGACAGAAGCAGCGCGTGGCGATTGCGCGAGCGCTTGCGATGAAGCCGAAAATCATGCTTTTCGATGAACCTACCTCCGCACTTGACCCTGAGCTGGTCGGCGAAGTGTTGCAGGTAATGAAGCAACTGGCAAAAGAAGGCATGACCATGATCGTCGTCACCCATGAAATGGGCTTTGCCCGCGAAGTCGCAGATCGCGCCGTGTTCATGCACGATGGTCAAATCCTGGAGCAAGGGCCGCCTAGTGCGTTCTTTGAAAATCCGCAACACGAAAGAACCAAGCAGTTTTTGCGCAGCATTCGTTAAAAACAGAGAAAACAGGGGGAATTTCAGATGAAAAAACGTGCAAAATGGTCCGGAGTTTTGTTGTCTACCGTTCTGTTGGGCTCGCTTCTGCTCTCGGCATGTGGCTCTCAAGAGAGCAGCGCGCCGGCAGGAGGCGGACAAGCAGCGGGCGGCGAAGGCAAAAAAGATTTTACTTACGCGATGAGCGGAGTGTACAAGCCGTTCAGCTTTAAAGAAAACGGGCAGCTGACAGGCTTTGACGTAGAAATCGGACAAGCGCTGGCGGAAAAAATGGGGATGAACGCCGTTCCGATCACGAACCCGTTTGAGACGATCATTCCTGGTCTGGATGCGAAAAAATACGACTCGATCATCGGCAGCTTGACGGTGACTCCCGAGCGTCAAAAAGCGGTTTCCTTCACGAATCCGTACTATCGCTCCGGCTCGCAGATTTTCGTGCAGGAAGGCAACACGACAATCAAGGGCAAGGACGATCTGAAAGGCAAAAAGATCGGGGTCGTCAAAGCTTCCAACTACTTGGACTGGGCGAAAAAACTGACAGATGAAGATAAAATCACCCAATACGACAGCGATATCACGGCGCTGCTCGACTTGCCGACAGGACGTCTGGACGCGGTCATTACCGACCAGGTAGTAGGCTTGCGCTTTATTAAAGAGGGTGGCGGAAAAGTCATCGACGTGGGTGAGCCACTCAGCTTCGACGAACAGGCAATTGCTGTGCGACTGGGCGATCAGGAATCGGTAGACCGAATCAACAAAGCGCTGGATGAAATCATCAAAGACGGCACCTACGAAAAAATCAGCCAAAAATGGTTTGGCCGCAATATCCTGCAAAAACAATAAAGTGGGCAACGGGGTGTCCGGTTTGGACGCCCCCCTTTTTCCGCTTCATGTGAGGAGGATTTCCTATGATCATCGATATTTTTCTGAACAGCTATCCCCTTTTCCTGAAAGCGACCTGGTTGACCGTTCAGCTCACGGCAGTCGCTCTCTTGCTCGGTTGCATCGTCGGACTGATCATTGCGTTTTTCCGCATTTCCAATTCCAAGCCGCTTAACTATTTCGCGCACTTGTACATTACCGTCATTCGCGGTACGCCTTTGATCGTGCAAATTTGTATTTTGTACTTCGGGTTGGCGAACATGGTGACGCTTTCCCAGTTTTGGGCAGGGGCAATCGCGCTCGCCGTTCATAACGGAGCTTATATTGCCGAGATTTTCCGCGGCTCGATCCAATCGATTGATCGCGGGCAGATGGAAGCGTCCCGCTCTCTCGGGATGTCGTACCCGCTGGCCATGCGCCGCATCATTTTGCCGCAGGCGTTTCGCCGGGCGATCCCGTCACTCGGCAACCAGTTCATCATCGGGTTGAAGGACTCGTCGCTGGTAGCGTACGTAGGGATGCAAGATTTGTGGGGAACTGGTCTCGGCGAGGCGGCTTCCAACTACAAACAGCTGGAGACATACATGGTCGTCGGCTTGTACTATCTCGTGCTGATTATGCTGTTCACCTATTTTGTCAACAGACTGGAGACGAGGCTTGCCAAGGGAAAAACACTGCGAAAGCAGGCCAAGGATACGAGTGTCGCAGCATAAGGCACGTTTATGGAGGACGAAGGAACTATGGTTCAATCAATCGAACGGACGATGAAAATCATCAGAGTGCTGATATCAGACGAAAAACACGCCTGGCCCATATCGGAGTTAGCAGAAGCGACCGGCCTGCCGATCAGCACGCTCCACCGTTTCCTCGAATCGATGATCCAGTTCGGATTGGTTGAGCAGGAGCCTGTCACCAAGCATTACAAACCCGGTTATACGTGGATGGAAATCGGCTTTATTTTGCACGAGAAGCTGAATTTGCGTTCCGTGGCTCGACCATTCATGGAGGAGCTGGCCAACGAGGTCGAAGAGAGCATTTTCCTGAACGTACTGGCAGGCAAGGACTCGATGCCGATTGAAAAGGTCGAGAGTCCGCTGAAAATTCGCATTGACGAGAACTTGGGGGAACGGATTCCACTGACGATCGGTGCCCCCAGCAAAATGATTTTGGCCCATTCCAAGGCAGCCGAGATCGAAAAAATTATTTCCGAGCAGCTGCCAGCGCCTTCGCACGAAGCGTTTCTGGAACAGCTTGCGGCCGCCAAAAAAGGCGGATATGCCATCAGCTACGGCGAAAAAACGGAAGGGACGATGGCAGTCGCAGCCCCGATCTTTGGCTACGGCAATCAGCTCGTGGCTGCGATTTCCATCAATGCACCGATCTTCCGCGTCCCGGATGAACGGCTGCCGCAGCTCATCGAAAAAGTAAAGCAGCAAGCAACCGCCATATCTGCAAGAATCGGCGGCGCTTAATCGCAACCTCCATTTCCGAACGTCATCGGATGGAGGTTTTTGTTTTTTAATGCTTACTATTGGAACTTTCAATTTTTTTGCCCGAAAAATCTGTGTTAGTGTGGAGGAAATCGAGAGGAGGAGCACAAGACATGTTTCCATTTCGGGTTATCAATCAACCAACAACGGAACAGCTGCTGGACATGGCGAGTGTCATCGAAGTGGTGGAGCAAGCCTACCAGATAAAATCGAGTCAGCAAGCGACGCTGTTTCCGCTGATTTTTCATGAATTTGCGGCAGGCAAAGCGGATATGGATATCAAGTCGGGCCATTTGCCCAGAGCGGATATATTCGGACTCAAGCTCGTCTCCTGGTTTGGCGAAAACGAGCAAAAAGGATTGCCGCAGCTGATCGGAACCGTGATGGTGCTGGACAGCCGGACAGGCGTTCCGCTGGGGCTGTTGAGCGGCGAGCATATTACATGCATGCGAACGGGGGCTGCTGGCGGGATCGGGGCCAAGTATTTGGCTCGACCGGAAGCGGAAAATCTGCTGATGATCGGGACGGGTCACCAGGCGCCTTTTCAAATCATCGCGACACTGATGGCGATGGACAACATCAAGCGAGTGTACATCAGCCATCCGCGCTCCTACGAAAAGGCGCAAAAGTTCGCGGCAACGATCAAAGACAGACTGCTCACGGCGTTCGTAGCGAAATACGAAGGAGAAGACTACGAGCGCTACGCACGTAAATGCGAGGTTGAGTTTATCGCGGTCGAAAGCCTGGAAAAGACGGTCGGAGAAGCGGACGTGATCATCACGGCAACCCCTTCCCGGACGCCGCTGATTCAGAGCGAATGGGTCAAGCCAGGGACGCACATTACGTGCATCGGAGCCGACATGGCGGGCAAGCAGGAAATCGACGAGCGACTTTTCGCCATGGGACGGGTCTTCGTGGATGACATCGGGCAGGCTGTGAGCGTGGGAGAAACCGAGATTCCGCTGAAAAAAGGGCTGATTTCGCAGGCGGACATTGTCGCGGAAATCGGCAGCGTCATTCTCGGACAGGCAGCGGGACGCCGCTCGGCGGAGGAAATTACGATTTTTGACAGCACAGGCATTGCGCTGCAAGATTTGCTGACAGCGCACCACATTTTGCAAAAGGCGCAAGCGAGCGGCGCAGGAGCTGTCGTCGATCTGTAGTAGCAGCTTGCGATCCATACACACGGAAATGCACGGAACAACCGAAGGAGAGGTCAAAGATGAGAATTGCCCCGTTTAAAGTAGAAGAATGGATGAATGCCTACGAGCTGGAAGCGGTCTACAACATCGCGGAAACGTGTGTGGACTCCCTGACCGTGGAAGAGCTGATTCGCCTGTCGGCAGAGCCGGCCGATTTTTTTGCCGAGATGGCGCAAAAGAAGCTGACGTACGGCCACATCGAAGGCTCGCCTGAGTTCCGCAGTCTCGTCGCGGGCATGTACAAGACGCTGACGCCGGACAATATTTTGGTGATGAACGGAGCGATCGGAGCCAATTTTCTTGCGCTGTTTTCGCTGGTCGGCCCTGGCGATGAAGTCGTCTCTGTCCACCCGACTTATCAGCAGATTTACGAAGTGCCTGCGTCGTTCGGCGCTGAGGTGAAGCTGCTGCGACTGGTGCCGGAGAAGCAGTTTTTGCCTGACCTGGATGAACTGCGCACGCTTGTCACAGACAAGACCAAGCTGATTTGCATCAACAATCCGAACAACCCGTCCGGTGCGCTGATGGATGAGGTGACGTTGCGCGAAATTGTGGAGATTGCCCGTTCGGTCGACGCTTACGTGTTGTGTGACGAGGTGTATCGCCATTTGCATCAGGACCCGGAGATCGAGGTTCCGTCTATCGTAGATTTGTATGAAAAAGGGATTGCGACGAGCAGCATGTCAAAAGTATTTTCGCTGGCCGGCTTGCGCCTGGGCTGGATCGCCGCGCCCCTCGACGTCATCAAAAACTGCTTCTCGCACCGCGATTACACGACGATCAGCTGCGGGATGCTCGACGACATGCTGGCGGTTCATGCGCTGAAAAACAGGGACAAGATCATGGAGCGCAATCTGAAAATCGTGCGGGACAACCTGCAAATTTTGGACGAGTGGGTGGCGGCGGAACCGCTCATCTCTTACGTCAAGCCAAAAGCGGGAACGACCGCCATGCTCAAATACGAGCTGGATATGCCGTCGGAAGCGTTTTGCATCGAGCTGTTCCGTGCGACAGGCGCGTTTTTGACGCCGGGAAGCTGCTTTGACATGGAAGGCTGGGTGCGGATCGGGTACGCTTGCGACACAGAGGTGCTCCAGGCGGGTTTGGCGCAAGTCTCGAAGTTTTTGCGGGAGAGAAGCTAGGCGATAAGCGGATTGCTTGCCTGGAAAAAAGGTGCTGACGATTGCAAGCGGCAGCAATGGGGACGCCGCCAAGCTGGCGGGGAGCGTATCCCGTTATTCATAGTAGTGCTCTGTGCACTGTGCAGGTTGAACTTCACGTCCACTCTCGGCTACACTTTTCCGTATAGACGAAGAAGCGGGGGAGAGTGGTGCAAGGCATGGAGCTGCGGAATTTGAAAACGTTTCAGGTCGTAGCGGAGCATTTGAACTTGACGAAGGCTGCCGAGCTGCTCGGGTACAGCCAGCCGACGATTACTTTGCAGATTCAGGCACTGGAGCGGGAGCTGGGGCATCCGCTTTTGAACCGCGTCGGCAAGCGCACCTTTTTGACCCCGGCAGGGAAGCTGGTGAAGCAGCATACCGATCAGCTTTTTTCTGTCCTGTTGCGCATGGAGGAGGGGCTGAACCACCTGCATCTGCCTGTCGGCCCGCTCGTGGTGGCCGCGCCCGAATTTTACTGTACCCAGTACATGCCGCAAATGCTCAAGGCTTATGTGGAGACACATCCCCAAGTGAACTTGCAGGTCATCTCGTGCACGAGTCAGGAAGCGTTGAAAAAAATTCGCGCCCACGCAGCGGACATCGGGATTATTGCCGGAACCAGTACGCAGCAGGGGATTTATTCCATGGTCGTCGATTTAGAGGAATTTGCTCTCGTTGCTGCGCCGGATATGGTGCAGGGCCGTTCGATGACGGAAACGCTGACGCAATTCCCGTTTTTGTCCTATCAGGAAGGGTGTAATCTCGATGGCTTCATTACGGAGTGTCTGCTGGAGATCAGCTACGTCCCGCCCTCTGTCATCAAGTGCAGCAGCGAGGAGACGATCAAGCGCTCTGTGCTCAATCAGACGGGCGTCGCCTTGCTCAGTACGGCGCTGGTGGAGGGGGAGCTGCGAACGGGCGAGCTTGTCGAGTTGTACCGTTTTTCCAAAAAGGCGGAAACTTCGCTCGTCTGTCTGGAGCGGCGGCGCGACGAACCAGCGATTCAAACGTTCATGGAGCTGGTAAAAGACGTGTGGCTTTCGGTGCGGGAAGAGTAGGCCGGATGAGTGGCGGACGCCTTTACATGTTTTGAATTGGCAACGGGCATAATTTCTGGGAGCTTGTGTTGCAGCAGAACCAGAAACAGCAAGGAGCTGATTGTTACGAACAAGGATCAAGCGCCTGTGCGCTATGCCAACAGCATTTACATGAAGGAGCTGGTGCGCGAAGAGGATCGGCTTCATCCGTTCCCGATTTTTCGCCGCCTGCGCGCAGAAACTCCTGTCCGCTACGATGAAAACCGCCAGACGTGGGATGTGTTTCGCTACGACGACATTCAGCGAATTTTGAAGGATCACACGACGTTTTCCTCCAAAAGGATCGCGGATGCGAAAAAAGAAACGGTGCTAACGATGGATCAGCCGAAGCATACCCAGATGCGCAATCTCGTGAACAAGGCGTTTACGCCCAAAGCGATTTCCGATTTGACCCCGCGCATTGACTCGATCGTCACGGAGCTTCTCGACATGGTCAAGGACAAGCGGGAAATGGATTTGGTGCGCGATTTTGCTTATCCGCTGCCTGTAATTGTCATTGCCGAGCTGCTCGGCGTTCCGCCAAAAGACCGCAGATTGTTCAAGGATTGGTCCGATACGATGGTCAAAGGAGCGGAAGCCGATACAGACGAGGCTCTTATCCAGATGCACAAGGACAAGGAAAAAGCGGAAGCAGAGCTGTTCCACTACTTTCGGGCGATATTGGCCGAGCGGCGGGCTGATCCAAAAGATGATCTCATCTCCGCCTTGCTCGCTGCCGAAATCGACGGAGAGCGGCTGAACGAAGAGGAAGTATTGCGCTTCTGTATTTTGCTGCTGGTCGCAGGCAACGAATCTACGACCAATCTGATCACGAACACGATTCGCGTCATGACCGAGCAGCCGGACATCCAGGAGCGAGTGCGCCAAGACAGGGAGCTGGTCAAATCGACGATCGAGGAGACGCTGCGCTACTATCCTCCGTTCGTTGTGGTCGGCCGCCGCGCAGTGGAAGATGTGGAAATCGGCGGACAAAAGATCGCAGCGGGCCAGCAGGTCGTCTCCTGGGTCGTATCGGGCAATCGCGACGAGAGCAAGTTCGAGCAGCCGGATTTGTTTTTGCCTGACCGCAAGCCGAATGCCCATCTCAGCTTTGGCTTCGGCATTCACTTTTGCCTGGGAGCGCCTCTCGCCCGGCTGGAAGGGCAGATTGCCTTGGACAGGATTTTGTCTTCGCTGCACGAGATCGCATCGCCAAAAACAGCGCTGACTCCGATTCCGAGTCCGATTGTTTTTGGCGTGGAGAGTTTTCCCGTGACGTTTCAAACCCGTTGAGACGTGGGAGACAAACCGATTTTGCTTGCGGACGGCAGCCAAGAAAACGGGGCAAGAGCAGACACCTCCAGAGCAGAGGTGTCTTTTTTGTGCTTTTTGTTCACTGAAATTGAAGTTACATGTACAAAAGGAGATATAAAGTAAAAAATCCAGAAAATATCTGAGGAACAAATGTAAATTGTTTGACTATTTGAATGGGCGTAGGTATAATTTGGTTATCTTTGTTAGTAAAGTTAACTAACTGCTGTGGTGGTGATTGTAAAGGCGTGCGAGCTCCCAGAAAAACAGGCAACAGTAAACTCGTAAAGAAACTGAACAAGGAAGAAGTTTTGCAACAGGTCATCCAACACGGTCAGATTTCCCGCGCCGATATTTCCAAGCAGACACTGCTCAGCCGTCCGTGCGTCTCCGCTTTGGTCGATGAAATGATTCAGGAAGGATTGCTGCAAGAGGTCGGCATGGGGGATTCCAAAGGCGGCCGCAAGCCGATTCTTTTGGAATACAATTACCAGGCTTATGCGATTGCTGGAGCGATCTTCGAAGGGTCGATACTGGACATGGCGATTGCGGATATGAAGGGGGAGTTTCTCGCCCGTCATCGCAAGCGACTGGCGCAGCCGGCGAACGGGGAGACCGTCATCGAGGATTTGGCAGCAGGTTTGGATCGCTTGCTTGCCGAGAGCGGGATTCCGCGCGAGCGACTGCTTGGCATGGGAGTGGGATTGCAAGGGGTCACGCAGCGGGGAAGCGGTACGGTCAGCTTTTCGCCGAGTACGGGCTGGATGGGGTCGCCGATATTGCAAACCATCGAGTCGCGACTGGGGCTGCCCGTCATCATCGACAACGATGTAAACATGATGACTTTGGGCGAATACGTTCGCGGAGCAGGCACTGGCCATTCCAACGTCGTCTACATGTATGTGGGAACGGGCATTGGTGCGGGGATCATCCTGGATGGACAGTTTTACCGGGGGAGTCGGGAAGCAGCAGGCGAGATCGGCTTCATGATGATCGGTCCGGTACATAACCGCCCGAATGGCGCGTCCGGAGTGTTTGAGACGAATTTTTCCATACCGGGAATCGCGCAGCAGGCAAAGGGATTTCTCTCTGACCTTCAGGAAGGGTCGAGTGTCATAGAACAGCTCATGCTTTGTGCCAAACAAAACAGCGAAGCGAAAGCGCTTTTGCAGGAAGTGTATCGGCATTGGGCTTACGGCATGGCGAATATCATCAGCATTTTGAACCCGGAAATCCTGATTTTGAGCGGAGAGATGGTCCACGTCGATGATGAAGGGGTGAAGCAAATTCACGATTGGCTGACCGAGTGGGTGCCAGAGGTGCCTTGTCTCGAAAAGGCTGCTCTGGGGGAGCGAGCAGGTTTGATTGGTGCCGTCCACAGTGTATTGGAAGCGTTTCCGTTCACACGACTGCTTGACAAAGAGTGAGAAAAAAGAGGGGGAGTCAGTTTTGAAAAAGGTCAATCACAAGCTGAAATCATGGATGAAAGGCGTATTCGCCAGCTCCTTGGCTCTGACTGTGGCCGCGTGCTCAGGTGGAGGACAGGAAGCAAAGCCTGCCGACAACGGCGCAGGCGGCCAAACGGGCTCGCAGCCAGCTGCGCAAACTCCGGCTCCATCCGGTGAACCGCAAAAGCTGGTTATTTACACCGGACGGGATAAAAACATCTTTGAGATCGTGCTGCCAAAGTTCAAGGAAAAGTATCCGAATATTGAAGTGGAAACGCTCGAAATGGGCGCTCAGCAAATTTTGGAGCGCGTACGCGCGGAAAAAGCGAACCCGCAAGCTGACTTCTGGTGGGGCGGCACACAGTCTGCTCTGAGCACAGCGGCCGACGAAGGATTGCTGGAGCCGTACAAGCCGACTTTTGCCGACAAGATTCCTGACCTGTACAAAGACAAGGAAGATCGCTGGTACGGCGAGATGCTTTTGCCAGAGGTCATCATGTACAACTCGCAGGCGCTCAAGCCGGAAGAAGCTCCGCAAGACTGGGATGAGCTGCTCGATCCGAAATTCAAGGACAAAATCGTCATCCGCAACGTTTTGCCATCCGGCACGATGCGGACGATCTACTCCGCGATGATTTTCCGCCAAGGTGCAGATACGCCGGAAAAAGGCTACGAATGGCTGACAAAGCTGGATGCCAACACGAAAGAGTACACGCAAGACCCGACCAACCTCTACCTGAAGCTTGACCGTCAAGAGGGCGTCATTTCCTTGTGGAACCTGCAAGATGTTCTGCTCCAAAGCAAAAAGAACAACCATCCGTACGACTTCATCTATCCAAAGAGCGGAGCGCCGATCCTCGTAGACGGTATCGCTCTCGTCAAAGGCGCGAAAAACCTCGATGCAGCGAAAAACTTTATGGAATTTTTGATGAGTCCTGAGATTGCTTCCCAATTGGCGAAGGAGCGCTTCCAGTTCCCGGCCCGCACGGATATCAGCAAGGATGAATTGCCAGACTTCATGAAAAACCTGGAGCTGAAACCACTCGAACTCGACTGGGCTGTCATGGCTGCCAAAGAGAAAGAATGGATGCAGCACTGGGATGAAAACATCAAGGGCAAAGGCAAGAAGTAACTCGCAACAGACTAGACGGGAAGGAGCGTTCCTTTCCGTCTAGTCGCTTATGCCAACGTCTTAGGCCAAGCAGCCAGGAATGGCCATGAAGGAGGAAACAAAACCTGATGAGCAGCGTAACACTTGATCACGTCCACAAAAAGTTTGGCAATGCAAAAGGGGTAGAAGACGTCCACATTCACATCGAATCAGGTGAATTTTTTACGTTTCTCGGTCCGAGTGGTTGCGGCAAAACGACTACCTTGCGGATGATTGCCGGCTTTTATTACCCGACAGCAGGGCAAATCCGCTTCGGTTCCCAGGAGGTTACCTCCGTTCCGCCCCACAAGCGCAATACAGGCATGGTGTTCCAAAACTATGCGCTTTTCCCGCACATGACCGTTTTTGAAAATATCGCGTTCGGCTTGCAGGTGCGTTCTGTGAACAAGGCAGAAACGAAAGAGCGCGTGGAGCGGATCATGAAGCTGGTTCGACTGGAAGGCTATGGCGAGCGGCGCATCGACCAGCTTTCCGGTGGGCAACAGCAACGGGTGGCGCTGGCACGGGCGCTGGTCATCGAGCCGCAGATTCTGCTGTTGGATGAGCCGCTGTCCAATCTGGACGCCAAGCTGAGAGAAGAGACGCGTTTTGAAATCAAACGGCTTCAGCTGGAGTTGGGGATTACGACGATATACGTGACGCATGACCAGGCTGAAGCGATGTCCATGTCGGACAGAATCATGGTCATGCAGGGCGGAGAAGTGCAGCAGATCGGTACTCCGCACGAGATTTACCATCGTCCGGTGAACCGTTTCGTCGCTTCGTTTATCGGGGAGACGAATTTGTGGGAAGGGACTGTGGTCGGCATCGACCGGGATGAAGTGCAAGTGCGCATCTCCTCGGGACAAGTGCTCAGCGGTTTTGCCAAAAATGCGTCGCCTCGCGCCAAGCTGGCAGTCGGCGAGCAGGTGACCATGTCCATCCGTCCTGAATCCGTCCAGGAGCAGAGCGAAGGAGCAGGAACGAATATCGTCACAGGCAAGGTCGTCATGTCCGAGTTCACTGGCGCATGCGTGAACTACGTGACGGAAGTAGGTCAGGAAAACTTGCGCAGCATGTCCATCAACCTCGGCCGTCCAATCAAGCAACGCGGCGACGCCATCGGACTGCACATACCGAAGGAGAGCATCTATTTCGCCGGATAAGGGGGAAAAAGCTTTTGAGAGCAGAATTGCAGCAAGCGCCGACATCGGCCAGACGAAAGTCCATCACGGCTTCACCCGCCTTCGTCTATGTGCTGGTATCGCCACTCTTTTTGATTTTGTTGGCTTATGTCATTTATCCGTTATTCCAGACGTTCGTCGCCAGTATCAGCGTCGATGAGCAAATTACGTGGAAAAACTACACGCGCTTTTTCAGCCTGGAGCATACGGCCAATCTGGAAGCGCTGTGGACCAGCGTCTATATTTCTGTACTGAGTGTCATCACCTGCGGCATCGTCGGGGTGGCGATGGCCTTTTTGTTGGAACGGTACGAGTTTCCGGGCCGCAAAATTCTTTCTGTACTGGCTCTGGTGCCGATGGCTTTGCCTCCGTTGATCGGCGTTCTGTCGTTTACGTTCCTGTACGGCGAGAGCGGAATTTTTCCGCGGGCGATCAAGGAGTTGCTCGGCTTGGCCCAAGTGCCGTTTTCATTGAAAGGCATCTGGGGCGTCGTGGTCGTCCATACGTTTACGATGTACACCTACTTTTTCATGACGGCGACAGCCGCGATCAAAGGGCTTGATCCTTCTTTGGAAGAAGCGGCAGCAAGCCTCGGGGCAAACCGCTTTACCGTCTGGCGGCGCATCATTTTGCCGATGCTTACGCCAGCGATGGTCGCTTCCTCACTGCTCGTTTTCATGATTTCCATGGCGTCGTACACAGCACCGCTCATCTTCGGTATCGACCGGACGATGACGATGCAAATTTACTTGTCCCGCACGAATGGCGATCTCGACATGGCGGCGGCGCAGTCGACGATTTTGTCCATTGTATCGATCGCGTTTCTGTTGATCATGCGCTGGTATCAAGGCGCCCGCAATTATCAGAACTTGAGCAAAGGCGTGAGCGTACACCGGACGGAAATCAAGAGCAAAGCAGGCCGTTACACAACGATTGTGCTGTCGTTTATCGGCACGGTCATTCTAATGCTGCCTATTCTCGTGCTGGTGCTCATCTCGTTTTCGGTGGATGGGACCTGGACGGTGCAAATATTGCCTCCGCAATACACTTTGGATCATTACATGGACTTATTTACGGACAGCAAAACATGGCGTCCGATTTTGAACAGTTTGCAGTTGTCGGCGATTGCTTCTGTCGGAATTGTCCTGTTCGGGGTAGCGGCGGCCTATGCGATGGTGCGTCTCAAATTCCGCGGGAAAACGCTTCTGGACGTGCTGATCATGCTGCCTTGGGCATTGCCTGGTACGGTTGTGGCGGTTAACCTGATTGCCGCGTTCAGCGAGCCGACGGCGTTCAGCTTCGGGCAAGTGCTGATCGGAACATTCTGGATTATCCCGCTCGCGTATTTTGTGCGCCACCTTCCGCTCGTCTTCCGTTCCACATCGGCAACCTTGCTGCAAATGGACCCGTCTGTGGAGGAAGCCGCGCGCAATCTGGGCGCATCGTGGTGGTACAGCTTCAGGAGAGTGGTGTTCCCGATGGCGCTTGGCGGGATTCTCGCCGGAACGTTGCTGGCGTTTGTACAGTGTATCGGGGAGTTCGTCGCTTCCATCCTGATTTTTACCCCGCGAACGACTCCGCTGTCTGTCGCGGTATTCCAGCGCATGTACAGCTTTGAATTTGGAACTGCTTGCGCCTATGGCGTCTTGCAAATCGTGGTCATCATCCTCGTGTTGTTCATCTCTAGCAAACTGACCAAGGACAAAGCCGGAACGGCCATCTAGCAGACGACCAATCGGTTAGATCGCTTCGGAAAACGGCTTTTGCGCAAGCCCTGCGGCAGCATACGGGAATTGGCAAAAGGAGGAGCTTCACGTGGAAAGCAGTGAATCGATAGACAAAAGTGCTTCGGTGGTGCAGCCGACCAGGCTGCCCTGCCCACCTATCCCCGCCTCTGCGCGGACGATGCAGGGGGAACACGGGCTGTTGGATTTGTGGAAAGCGATCAAGCCACTGGCGACGATCGCCAGCGCGATGAATACGGGAGCGCATCCCGACGATGAACATAGCGCGATGCTCGCCTACCTGGCGATGGGACGGGGCGTTTACACGTCCAGCGTAATCGCGACAAGGGGAGAGGGCGGCCAAAATGAAATCGGCTGCGAGCAAGGGATTGCGCTCGGCATCATTCGCACGCGGGAGCTGGAAGAGGCGTCTGCGCTCGGCAATGTGACGCTTGGCATCCTGAGTGAAGAGCTGGACGATCCGATCAACGACTTCGGCTTCTCCAAATGCGCGGAGGAAACATTTCGCAAATGGGGCGAGGAAGTCGTCTACGAGCGACTTGTCCGCAAAATCAGGGAGCTTCGCCCGGATGTCGTCATCGCCTGCTTTGAAAATGAGCCGACTACGCACGGACACCATCGGGCGATTACGTTGCTGACACAGCGAGCTTTTCACGGTGCGGCAGACCCTGAGACGTTTCCTGCTCACATTCAGGAGGGCTTGTTGCCCTGGCAGATGAAAAAGCTGTATGTGCCCGTCATGGACAACGAAGACTATCATGTGGCTGTTCCTGTCGGGGAGTACGATCAAAACTACGGCTCCTCCTATGTCCAGCTTGGCGAGCGATCGAGATTCATGCACAAGACCCAAGGGATGGGTGTCCACTACGATGAAGGCCCGACCTACAATTACTATCGTCTCGATGCGTCCGTCGTTCCGGCGGCGGAAAAAGAGAGAGACTTTTTTGCCGGATTGCCGTTCACGTTTGCCGATCTGGCCCGAAGCGTCGCCCAAAAAGGGGAATCCGAGCTGGCTCGCATCCTCGATACGATGCACGATGCGGCGAATGAAGTGCTGTCGGCGTATCCGCGCTTTGCGGAGGTGGCAAGCCGCGTCCACCGGATGAAGGCGTTGCTGCATGCCGTTCAGCTGGCGGTGCCCGGCTCTTCGCTCGACGAGGAGACGAAGACCGATTTGCTGTTCCGTCTGGGGATCAAGGAAGCGCAGCTCAACCGCGCCAGTGCCGAAGCGCTGTCGCTTGTGGTCAAAATCAAGCCGGAGACGGGCGAGTGGGTTCCCGGGCAGACGACGACAGTCACGGTGACGGCCTACAATGGCGGAGCAATCGAGGTCGAACATGTGCAGCTGCGCCTGCGAGTTCCGCCCGGCTGGACAGCCAAGCCGCTTACGCCGACCACTTTTCCGCGGCTTCCTTACAACCAGACCGTTTGCACCGTATACGAAGTGTCCGTCCCGGCTGCGGCTGCCTTTTTTCACCCGTACCGGCCGCCGATTTTGGAAGTCGAGGCATTGTACTTCGCCTTTGATATAGCAAGCACCATCCGGGTAGTGCCGGATGACAGCGTCGCCGTGCTGCCGCCTTATTCATTGACCTTGACGCCGTCTGCCGTTGTGCGGAACACGCTGCATACAGAGCAGCCCATCCCGGTAAAAGTAACAGTGAAGCAATATCGGCCGGGCAGCACGACAGCAAGAGTGTCCCTCGCTGTGCCCGAAGGCTGGACGGCGGAACCTGCGTTTATCGATGTGCCGTTTGCTTTTCGCGGAGAGACGAGAACGATTGCCTTCACGGTGCATACAGGGCCGCAGGTGGAAAACGGGAAGTACGAGGTCAAGGCGCAAGTAACCCGCGCCGATGGAGTGGCAGAGAGCGGCCAGGATGTGCAGGTGATCGAGTATCCGCACGTCGGACGGACGTATTTCATCCGCCCTGCCAAGCTCACCGTTCAGGCATTCGATTTGGCGATTCCCGAAAATCGGCGAATCGGCTACGTCGCCAGCGGCTTTGACAGCCTGGACAAATATTTGCGCGCGGTAGGCGTGCATTGCCTCAACCTCGACGCAGACGAGATCCAGTCAGGCGATTTGTCCCGCTACGATACGATCGTGCTCGGCATCCGCGCATACGGATTCCGCAGAGAGCTGATCGAGTGCAACCAGCGTCTGCTGCAATACGTGGAAAACGGCGGCAATCTCGTCGTTCAGTACCACAAACCGGAGGACAAGTGGAAGCCGCAGCTCGCGCCGTACCCGATCTTCATCGGTGAGTCGCTGATTGACTGGCGCGTCACGAATGAGCAGTCAGACGTGCGCATGCTCGCACCCGAGCATCCGATGTTTTCCGAGCCTAACCCGATCACCCAGGCAGACTGGGACGGTTGGGTGCAGGAGCGCTCGATCTACAACCCTTCACGCTGGGGCAGCGAATATACCGAGCTGATTGCCACCAGTGATCCGGGGGAGCCGGAGTTTCGCGGAATTTTTCTGACGGCCCGTTATGGCAAAGGGACGTACACGTACAGCTCGCTCGCCTGGTTCCGCGAGATTCCGCAGCTTGTGCCCGGGGCCTTCCGCCTGTTTGTCAACATGATCAGCCAGAAACAGTAACGATCAAGACCATTCACTTGAAAAAGCTCTGATCTAACGTGGGTCGATCCATGGCAGCAGCAACGAAACACTCGCATACATAGCGCCATGATTGATATAGACATCAATCGTAAAAGCGAATGGAGGAGAGTTCATTGAGGAAGGGGAAACTTGCCAAGCTTTACACCATTGCGGCCGCGGCCGCGCTTGCCACGACTCTGGTCATCCCGTTGGCGCCACAAACGGCGCACGCCGATCGGGGAGTCGTCGATTTGTGGAAAGCGATCAAGCCGCTCACGACGATTGCCAGCGCGATGAATACCGGAGCCCATCCGGATGACGAGCACAGTTCCATGCTCGCCTATTTGTCGCTCGGCAGAGGGGTAGACACGTCCAGCGTCATTGCCAATCGCGGCGAGGGAGGACAAAACGAGATTGGCAGCGAGCTGGGCAACGCGCTGGGCATTATCCGTACCCGCGAATTGCAGGAGGCTTCCAAGATCACGAACATCCATCTGGAGAATCTCAGCCAGAAGATTGATGACCCCATTTTCGACTTCGGCTTTTCCAAAAGTCCGGACGAAACTTTGCAGAAGTGGGGCGAGGATATAGCCTACGAAAGGCTGATCCGCAAAATCCGCACAATCAGACCGGATGTAGTGATTCCCGCATTTTTGAACGAACCTTCGACTCACGGCCATCATCGCGCTATTAATGTCATTACTGTCCGGGCATTCAAGGATGCCGCTGATCCAAACGTTTTCCCCGAGCAGTTGAAAGAAGGGCTGTCCCCGTGGCAGGTGAAAAAGCTGTATTTGCCTGCCCAGGAAAAAGATTACTCCGTCAGTGTTCCTGTCGGAGCGTATGACGAGATTTACGGCGCTTCGTATGTGCAACTGGGAGAAGAATCCCGCTTCATGCACAAAAGCCAAGGGATGGGCCGCCACTATGACGAAGGGCCGAGCTTTGGCTACTACAAGCTCGATCAGTCGATCGTCCAGACGAAAGCCAAGGAAGCTGACTTTTTTGAAGGCATCGCCTTCACTTTTGACGACCTGGCCAAAGAAACGGCAAGCCAGTCTGGCGGCGAAAAAGTAGCAAGCGAATTGAAGAAGCTGCAAAAGGATGCGGAAGAAGTGGTTGCCGCCTATCCGAGCTTTGCCGCTGTAGCCAAGGAAGCGCACGAGATGCTCGCTGACGTGCAGAAAGCGCAAAAAGACGTCCAATCGTCTTCGCTTCCCGAAGCAAGCAAAACCGATTTGCTCCATCGCCTGGATGTGAAGCAAGCGCAGTTGAACAAAGCCAGCGCGGAGGCACTGTCTCTGGTGACAAAAGTCAAACCGGAAACAAACGAGCTGGTCGCAGGCCAAACCACGAAGGTCACGGTGAGCGCGTACAACGGCGGTCAAGCCAAGGTGAGCGGCGTGAATCTGGCGCTGAACGTTCCGAAAGGCTGGCAGGCCAAAGCCCTGTCCACGACGAGCTTCTCTTCCCTGTCCTACAATCAGACAGTCAAGACTACTTTTGAAGTAACGGTTCCGTCTGATGCAAGTCTGTTCCAACCGTATGCTGCTCCGGCGATCACGGCTGACGTCAGCTACAGTTTTGCCGGATCAAAAGCAACCAGCCATGTCACGCCGGCAGATGCTGTTGCGGTGCTTCCGGCGTTCTCGATGTCGCTTGCTCCAAGCGCAACGGTGTTGAACACGCTGAAGTCGCAAGAACCGATCCCTGTCAAAGTCACTGTGAAAAACTACAATCCGGGTGCAGCGAAGACAAACGTGTCCTTGCAGGTGCCGGAAGGCTGGTCGGTGGAACCGAAAGCAGCGCCGCTTGCTTTTGCCGCCAAGGGAGAAACGAAGTCGGTAGCCTTTACGGTGAAAGCGTCGGCTTCCGTCAAGCCTGCACCGTACACGATTACGGCAGTGGCGTCCGGTGACGGAAAAGAAAGCCGCCATGGCGCGCAAGTCATTCGCTATCCGCACATCGGCACAACGTATTTCGTGCAGCCTGCAAGTCTTGCTGTCCAGGCGTTTGACCTGAAGGTGCCGGAAGGTTTGAAGGTGGGCTACGTGTCCAGCGGCTTTGACAACATCGATCAATATTTGACCCAGCTTGGCGTCAATGTGACCAACTTGACGGCAAAAGACATCGAGTCGGGCGATCTCGGCCAGTACGACACGATTGTTCTCGGCATTCGCGCCTACGGTTTCCGGCCGGAGCTTACCCAAAGCAATGCCCGTCTGCTGAAATACGTGGAGAACGGCGGCAATCTCGTCGTGCAATACCACAAACCGGAGGATAACTGGAAGAGCGAGCTGGCTCCTTATCCGATCAAAATCGGCACGCCGCTGATCCAATGGCGCGTCACCGATGAAGATTCGAAAGTGACCATGCTCGCACCGGATCACCCTCTGTTCAACGCACCGAACAAAATTACCGAGGAAGACTGGAACAACTGGATTCAGGACCGCTCCGCCTACAATCCGGCAGAGTGGGGCAAAGAGTATACCACACTGATTTCCAATGGCGATCCGGGTGAAAAAGAGTTCACAGGTACATTCCTCTCCGCCAAGTATGGCAAAGGAACGTACACGTACAGCTCGCTGGTCTGGTACCGGGAAATTCCGGCGCTCGTGCCTGGCGCGATCAGAATGTTTGTCAACATGGTCAGCTTGAAGCAGTAGAAAAGCCGGACCGGTCGCAGGGCTTGCCCGACGCGACGGCTCACGTTTTGCCTGGGAGCGAAGCGAGGCGATCTTGTTCGTTTGGGTCGCCTCCTTTGTCCCGGGAGTTATTTTGACTCTGCCAACGCCTGGACGAAAACAAACGAAGCAAACAATCACGAAACCATCGCTGAAACATGTGTAGCTGACGATTCGGCGTAAAAAGGAGATGCGAGTAGGATGGACTACAGGGAACGCATATTTTCGCAGGAGGGAGCCAGTTTCCCGGGAAAGACATACGTAGAGGCTGTGCTGGAGCCGGCATTTAATGAGGCGAAGCACCACCTGCTAAAGCCGATGATGGCAATCAACAAAGCGCATTTGATCATGCTGCGCGAACAGGAATTGATTACGGACGGCGAAGCCAAAGAGATTGCCCGCGCCCTTTGCGGGATCGAGATGGAAGAGCTGCGCCGCGCTACTTACACCGGGCAGTTTGAAGATTTGTTCTTTCAGGTAGAGAGCCGTTTGCTGGAATTAGCGCCAGATGTTGCAGGCAATTTGCACTTGGCACGCAGCCGCAATGACATGGGAATCACCATCTATCGCATGGTGCTGCGCGAAAAGTTGCTGGTGACGATCGCATCTGCCCTCTATCTGAAAGAGCAATTGCTCCTCTTTGCGCAAGAGCACGCCGAGACAGTCATGATCGGCTATACGCATACCCAGCAGGCGCAGCCAACGACGATGGCCCATTACATGATGGCAGCAGCTGATCTTTTGAGCCGCGACATCAAGCGACTCATCCAAGCGTATCAGACGTGCAACCGTTCCCCGATGGGAGCAGCAGCTCTGACTACATCCGGTTTTGGCATCAGCCGGGAGCGGATGCGCGAATTGCTCGGATTTGACGAACTGGTGGAAAATTCATACGACGCCGTCTGCGGTGCCGACTATTTGGGCGAGGTAGCGACTGCCGTACAACTGGCAGCGATCGATTTGGGGCGCACGGTACAAGATATGCTGTTGTGGTGCACGCAGGAATTTGGCGCCCTGAAAGTCGCCAGTCCCTACGTTCAGATCAGCTCGATCATGCCGCAAAAGCGCAATCCGGTATCGTTCGAACACATGCGCTCGCTTTTGTCCAGCAGCGCTGGAAATGCCACGACTGTTTTGACGATGATGCACAATACGCCGTTTGGTGATATTGTCGATACAGAAGATGACATGCAGCCTTACGCTTGGAAGAGCATGGCTGTGCTGGAGCAGATGTACCGCCTGATGGCTTGCGTCGTCGGGACGATGGATGTTAACAAGGACGTCTTGCTGGAGCGGGCAAAAGCGAGCTTCGCTACGGTAACAGAGCTTGCCGATACGCTGGTGCGCACGGATCGCCTCTCGTTCCGCAAATCGCACCACATCGTAAGCCGGGTCGTAAAAGAAGCGATGAGCGCCGAGCTGGCGGCTAACCAGATCAGTCTGGAGCTGGTCAATCGCGCCGCAGTCGAAGTGATCGGCCGCGAATTGTCGATCACGGAAGAAGAGCTGCGCTTGGCGCTTGATCCTGTGCATTTTGTCATGATCCGCAAGCTGCCAGGCGGACCGAATCCGCAAGAAATCAACCGGATGATCACCGAGCGCCGAGCTGTTCTCGGGCAGGAAAGTGCGTGGGTCGCAAAGAAACAACAAGCCATTGCAGTTGGCATGAACAGGCTGGATCAGATGATAGCTGAATGGAGCGTGGGGTAATGGCAGTGGTGCGGATACCTCTTCTGGCAGTGGACGGAGGGGGCACCAAATGCTTGGCGGTGCTCGTGGACCGAGCCGCAAGAGAAGTCGGCCAAGGCCGTTCCGGCTCTTGCAACTATCAAGGAATCGGCGAGGAAGCGGCCGCCCGCGAATTGATCGCAGCCATTCGGCAAGCGATGGCCGATGCGGTCAGCCGTGGAGCAGGGAAAGAGCTTGGCCTGGAACAGGCAGCGGGCGAGCTGGAATGGGAAATCGAATGCGCCGTGATCGGGATTGCAGGTCTGGATACAGAGCATGATCGGCGGGTGATCTCGCGGATGGTGAGCAAGGTGCTGTATCAGCTTGGCATCCGCGTCCAGCATTTGATCGTGGAAAACGACGGGTTTGCCGCCTTGCTCGGAGCGACGGGCGGCAAGCCGGGCATTCTCGTCATCGCCGGGACCGGCTCCATCGCCTTCGGAGTAAACGACGCGCAAGAAACAGCGCGTTCTGGAGGCTGGGGCCATCGGGTCGGTGACGAGGGGAGCGGATACTGGATCGGCAAGCAGGCGATCATGGCTGTCCTGCGGGCGGCAGACGGTCGCGGCGAGCCGACGCTTTTGCAAAATTTGCTGCTTCCGCATGCCGGACTGGAGCGTGTCGATGAACTGTTCAACTGGACGTACAGCGACTTTTATTCCGTGGAAAAAGTTGGGGAGCTGTCTCCGCTGGTCAGCCAGGCCGCACTGGCGGGCGATCAGGTAGCGACCCGGATTTTGCAAGTTGCCGGAGAAGAGCTGTTTGCGGCCGTTCGTGCCGTGATCGACGCTCTGGATATGAAGGAAAAACCGTTTCAAATGATCATGCAGGGCGGCGTCTTGCAAAACGACGATCGGGTGCGAACAATCGTCGTCGAGCGTGTCCAGCAGTATGCTGCCCAGGTGGTCATCGAGAAGGCGCAAAACGACCCGATCTACGGTGTCATAGCAAAAGGACTGGCGTATTTGGAGCGGCAGTCAGGCGGCAAGTGAGGTGCCCGAGATGAAAAAACTGATGGTAGTATTCCCCCACCCGGATGACGAGTCCTTCGCTTGCGGCGGCACCCTGGCCAAATGCAAGGCAGAGGGCAAAGAGACTTGCTACTTGTGCATCACATCTGGTTGCAAAGGGCGATCCGGACCATTTGAGATCGATTGCCGGGAAAAGCTGGCTCGCCACAGGGAGCAGGAGCTGACAAAAGCCGCGGAAGTGCTCGGCATCAAGCGGCTGGATTTGTTCCGCTATGCGGACGGATCTTTGCAGCATGCCGATCTGGCTGAGCTGACAGCCAAAATACGCGAGGCGATCGTGGAGTGGAAGCCGGATGTCGTCATCACGTTTCCGCCAGACGGCGTGACCGGACACCCCGATCATATCGTCACCTGCAAAGCGACCACGCTTGCGGTCGAGCAAGCAGAAGCGCAGCTTGCGGCGGATGAATATCCGGATTTGTACTACGTGTCGATCCCGCATTACTACGACCATTGCCCGGACAGTGGCCCGCAGCCTGCGGTTCCGATTACAGGCAAGGTAGACATCACAGACTACCGGACACAAAAAGGCGAAGCGCTGCGCGCCCACCAGAGCCAGGTGTATTCCGTCAACCGCGCTTATCCGGGCGTCATTGATGGCGACTTTACCGTGATTGGCTGCTATGAATACTACACGCTGGTGCGATCGGCGGGCAAGCCGATTGAGCCGCTGCGAGCGCCGAAAGGGATTCCGGTGATGGAGTTGTAGGGTGTCTTTGGCCCGTTCAGTAGCAATGAAAATATGCCTGTTATTTGGCGTGGCGGCTGCGATCCGGCGTTTTTGCGCGGAGAGCAGCCGCTTTTTTCAACCATGTCTGCCACGGTGCATACATCGTCTGTTTGATAGACCGCTTCCGGCGGGCATATAATGAGAGGAAGGGGAAGAGAAGAGGTGAGTGTTTATCACAAATCCGAAAAAAGGGCAAAACGATAGCAAAGTTCTGAGATATATTAAGGCGTACAACGAAATTTTGCACATGATCCAGAGCGGTCTGTATCCCGAAAATAGCAAACTTCCATCCGAGACAGACTTGTCCCAGATGCTCGGGATCAGCCGGATGACTTTGCGGCAGGCGCTTTTACTGCTCCAGGAAGACGGATTTATCGTCATGCGTCACGGCTCAGGCAGCTATGTCAGCAAGACACCTAACGTGAACCATGCCGGGTTGGAAAAAAAGACGAATCCCGTTTATAAGTGCTCACAGTACGAGATTGAGCTGGCAACGATCAGCTATCGGATCGATGTGCCGAATGATTATGTGATCAATACGCTTGGAAAAATCGTCCCTTGGGTTATGGGCGTTGATCGGCTCTATGAACATGAAAAACGGGCGAGAGCTTACGGATTCACGATGATTCCCTACGACACTTTTGAGGCATACTCAATCAACTACGCCGAAGAAGCGCAGCTCGCGGCGTTTGTAGACGAGCAAATCTATGAATACGCGCACAGCACGAAGCTCGAAATCAAGTTTGTCAAAGGCAACGACCTCATTAAAACGCATAAAATGCCTTCCCAAAACAATTGGTTCGTCTTGATTCTGGAAGTGATTTACGATAAGACGGGGAACATCCTGATGCACAATAAATTTTTTGTTCCGGAAGAGGACGCGCAGCTAACGATCTGCACGTATTAGGAAAGCGGTAAACAGCAGCCAGCGAATGTGTTTCGCCTGCCTGTCTGCCCTATACTTGCGGCATATGACAGAAATCCCATCAGAAGGTGCGCTGATGGGATTTTCGCTATCGTTAGAGAGAGGTTGCTATAATTTTTCGGCAAGCCAATCGACCGTTATTTTGAGCAGTTCTTCCGGTGTGGACTGGTCAGGATTGAGGCTGTCGCCTTTGACAAGGAGAAATCCGTGATCTGCCTTGTCCAAAATGCGCAAAGTCGCATCGTTGCTGCCTGCGTTTTTCAGCAATTCGCGTGACTTGGCAGGAGCCACAATGACATCCAAAGAGCCGTGAATGGCTAACAGCGGGCCTGTGTACTGTTTGATTTCTTCCATTGCTTTTGAATTTTTCATCGCCACAAACCACTGCTTGCCAAGGCGAAGCTTGCTGCCCCATGGCAATACGAAATCGTAGTAGCCATTTTTTATTGCCTGCTCCTCATACTTGAACATATCTTCGAAGTCTGTCGCGCCGTTGGAAGAAGCAGATGCCCACGTCACGAGCGCTTTGACCGATTCGTTTCTCGCTGCCACTACTTGCGCAATCCGGCCACCTTGACTCCAGCCGAGAACGCCGATTCTTGTTTTGTCGACCAGCGGGTTGTTTGCGAGAAAAGCGATAGCTTGATTGGCATCGAGCACGGAATCGTCAAAGTTGTTGTAGACATAAGGGACCTTGCTGTCGCCACCGCCGACAAAATCGATGCGCAAAGATGCGTACCCGTTTGCGGCCAGCTTGGCTGCCAGTTTTTTGTAAATATCCCCCAGCTCGTTTTTGTTTCCGCCCGTGCCATGCAAGAGCAGCACAGCAGGAGCTGGATGTTCTTTTGTTGCTGTGGAAGGCACTGTCAAAATTCCGGGAACGACGTACGACTTGTTGGCGATGGAGACGGGACTTTCTGTTGCTGTAATCGCAGCTGTTTGGTTTGCAGAAATCTTGTCCTGGGCGAATGTACTTTGCTGGAAGCCCGCAAAAAGCAGAATGAGAGCGAGTAGGATGTTGGCAGAGACATATTTTGGCTTGTTCATAAGTCCTCCTTGGATTTGACGTTTTGACGTGTTGACGGCTTGTGCATCGCAACCTCCTTTTCCAAAGTTCATACAACAAGAAGACTAATACACGTATAGTTGTATGGTTAGTTGTATAATTCATAGTAACGAGTGGATAATTTTCTGTCAATTATTAATTTTGATTCAGCCATTGTTTGGCATGTGCCAGATGAAAGGGAGGGAGGTGCGTTCATGAACTTTTTTCTCACGCTCTTTTCCAAATACAAGTGCCTAGTTTATACGGCGTTCGGTCACGAGCGATATTTGCAAATCGTCCACAAGTTGTCCGCCCACGGGGTGAAGTTTCGGACTCGTTCGTACTCATATGGTCGGAGTCACTTGGGAGCAGACAGCGCAGGGATGTTTCCGCGCGAGGATCGTACCCAGTACGATATTTACGTGAAAAAAGAAGACGAGCACACGGCGCATATGGCGATTCATTCTAAATGAAAAAAAACGGGGTTCGGAGCGTAATCTTCCGGCCGCTCTATACGAACCGATTTGCCATTCGATATAATGAAATGGGAAATTTATGAATGGAAAGAAAGCGAGGAGGTAACAGTCGTGTCCGTAGTCGAAACATTGAAAGAGAGAAGAGCCGTCCGCAACTATATTCCGAAAGAAGTCGAAACAGAGAAAATCCAGGCGCTGCTCGATTGCGCCGTTTTGGCCCCGAATGACCGTTTGCGCCAGCCGTGGCATTTTTACGTTATCAGAGGAGAGGCAAAGCAACGGTTTGAGGAAATCGCCAAGGCGTTTTTGCTGGAGCGTTTTCCGACCAAGCCGAATCTCGTCCAGGACTCTTTGGCTGTTTTGGAAAAAACACCGCTGGTCATCGTCGTCACATCGGATGTAATTCCGGGCGACGAGGCTTCATCGGAAGACAACGAATACGCTGTATGCTGCGCGATTCACTCCATGTGGCTCGCGGCGAAGGAGCTTGGACTTGGCATGGTTTGGCGCACGAGAGGAATCGGCTTGGTGCGCGACGAGCGCTTGCTGGAATTTCTCGGCTCGCCGGAAAACAAAAAGGTTGTAGGCACGCTGTTCATCGGCTACCCGGAAGCGGATGCGCCTGTGACAAACCGTGTGGCTGCGGAAGAGAAGACGACTTGGCTGTAACGATAGTTTAAAAACCTGAAAAGTTGCCTGTAAAGCAGCTTTTGAGGTTTTTTATTTAGGCTTTGAAAAGGGGCCAATCTCAGTTTTTACCTTATTAAGAAAGTACAACGAAATAATGGTGAAGAATATCGAAATGACGATAGAAACTTGTATTTATACAAATAGTAATGTCGAATTTTGTAAATATACAGTAGTTGCAGAAAGTGAATATACTTGGTTATATTAAAAGTAAAATTTTACAAAAAATGGGGTGTATGTTTTTATGAGGAAAATGACATCGCTAGTTGCCTTTCTTTTTGTGGCAAGTGTCTTTTCGATTCCAGTATCTGGATTTCAAGGAAAAACAAATGCTGACGCTTTTTGGCCAGGAGGTGGATTTCTCAATAATAAGTATTCAAAATTAACATATTCAACTAGTAACGCTGTAGATAGACTTGGGTACTCTAGATATGTCGATGATGCTATAAATGAATTTGATTCAATTAGTGATGCAAATATTGGATTTAGGAAATTATCAAGTGGTGATGGTGAAATGTTAAGCATAGTGATAGATGAAAAAAATTCTAGTGAGTATGCAAGAGATGCATTCGGGATTATGATCCCGTTTAAAATTGATCCCAAAACTACTAGCTATGAGCGCGCATCTAATTATGAAACATGGGCTTATGCAAAAATTTGGTTGAATGATTATATGATGAAACAGCACAAATTTACTTCGGATGAGCGCAATAAAACTACTATTCATGAAATTGGTCATGCCTTTGCAATGGAGCATCAGTATGATGGTGTAAAATCAGTCATGGTTTCAGGACAAATCAGCTATCCTGACCTTCAGCAATTAGATATATCGAACCTTCAATGGAAGTATTAATGAGGAGGATATAATAAAATGAATAAAAGGACTAAACTAACTATTGGAATAATTGCAATGGCTGCAGCAATTGTTGGCATTAATTACACATCTGGTACGCTTATGGCGAAAACGGAAGGAATGAAAATATTTTCTTACCATGCCGATTATAAAGTTTATGAAGATATTGAAGAATTAGAGAATCAATCCCCAATAATTGTAAATGCCAAATTTACCGGAGAAAGAGAAACGATTCTCGGAGATTCTGTCACCGATTTTGTACCTTTTTCGAAATCAAAAGTTAAGATTATTAAAGTTATCAAAGGCGATCTTGAGAAAGAGGACAATGTGCTGGTCTTCGAGCCAGCTGCAATAGATAGCGAGAAAAATGAGTTTGTTACGGTTGAAGGTTATAATTTAATGAATGAAGAAGGAGAGTACACGTTGTTCTTACGAGATACTCCAAAAGAAAACTCCTACCAAATTGTCGGAATGTATCAAGGAAAGTACGATCACTCAATTAACGATAATGTTAAAAATCGTACGTTTATAACAGATTTTGAAGATGCAACATATGATGATGTAGCAAATGAAGAAATTATTGGGGATAATTTGAATCATTTTCAAAAATTAAAAGATAAAGTAGTTCAGAAGTATAATTGGGAATAAATAAAAAATAATCCGTTGGCTATGTACTCCAACGTATTTTGATTATCGTAAAGAGGTGAAATACCATATGAGAAAATTTTTATCAGGCTTTATTGTCGGAGGTGTGCTATTTACTTCCATAAGTGTTTTTGCTGAACCTCTACATCAAATTGCTGTCAGCTTTAATATTAAGGATGTAATAGTTGACGGTCAAAAGCTTCCTCTTGCAAAGCAAGCATTAAATTATAAAGGGACAACTTATGTTCCATTGAGGCCACTCGCTGAAAGTTTAGGCTACACAACGAAATGGAATCCCGAAAAGCAAAATGTAGAAGTAATGAAAGCAAAGATTACAAGGTTGCTTAGTTCAGAGGAAATTAAACAGGCATTTAAAGACAACGGGTTACCGTTAAATCCTGCAAAACTATCGTACTTTCCATTGAATAAAAAAACACCGGAGAGTTATCAAATTGGTGAGATGGAGCATCTTCATATATACGTTTATGAATCTTATGAAGAGCGAGTAAGAGGGCGGTTGGAATTTGAAGTAATAAGAGAGAGGACAGATATGATCGTTCCGTTTATTTATGAGGTTGATAATGCCTTGATCTTTTATGTGCCTTTTAACACAGAATTAAATTTGCATAAAAAAGTAGACGCAGCAATAGCAAAGCTAAAAGATAAGAAAAGTTAACTACTCAAGAGCGCTTAATCCGTAAGCGACAAGCGATAGGGCTATCTCCTACAGGTAATCTGACCTGGGAGATAGCTTTTTCCCGTTTCTGTTCGCCTGTTTCTTTTGCTGCTGTTTCTTGTGTGAGCAGAGAGCTTTTTCAGTCTTTATGCAGCAGCTTCCCGATTTTCAAAGCAAGCTGAATTTGCAACAGCTCCTCCGAATTTTTCAAATCCATGTTCAGCAGTTCCTTAATCTTTTCAATCCGGTAAATAAACGTGTTGCGATGGATGAACATCGCTTTTGCCGCTTCGCTGACATTTTGGTTATGCAAAAAGTATTGGTCCAGCGTCACCATGAAGCTCGTGCCGAACTGTTGATCGTGCTCGTACAGCTTGCCGAGCCGCTTGAGGAAAAAGTCCTCCAACTCGCTGTCCTTGATGTTGGAATCGAGAAAATGATAGACCGAGTAGTCTTCAAAATGCGAGACATCGCCTTTGCTGTTGAAGCGCTGCATGAGCCGGATCGCTTCGTGCGCTTCGGAAAAGCTTTTGTGCAAGGAAGCAATCGTCTTGTAGGATCGGCCGATGCCGATGAAAAACAAGGTCTTCTTGATTTTCTCCGCAAGAGCGCTGTACAGCTCGCCAGCAAACTGCTTGGCTTCGCTGACGGAAATCAGCGGGCGATGCTCATGCTGCCCGAGCAAAATGATGATCCGGTTGTTGCGGTAAAAGCAAGTGACCTCTCCAGGCGCTTTGCTTGAGTAGTCGTAGACCAGATCCACGCATTTTTTGGCGATCCGGTCCAGCTCGTATTTGCGATCGACCATATCGGCCATCTCTTCCAGCTCGACAGGCTCGATGTTGATGACCATGCAGAAGTACGTGTAAGCCGAATTGAGTCCGTGCAGATCGCACAATGTCTGGATCGATTCAGCCGAGGTGATTTTGCCCGTCAAAAGATCGTCGAAAAAGTCCTGCCTGATCTTCAGCTTCACTTCCTCGATTTCCCGCGCCTTGATCCGCTCCAGCGCTACGATGGTAGAAGCTTGCTCCAGCACGATGTAGTCAAATTCATTCAGCTCGCGAACCGTTTGCCAGACAACGATGTAGCCATATATGTAGTTGGCGACGGCGACAGGCAAGATTCGGCATTTGACGTCCTGGTTTTTCGCGTGGTAAATCCGCTTGATCGATTTTTTGATCTGGCTGATATTTTTCGGGACAGAATCGGTAAACTCTCGGGTAAAAACGGGCCTGTTCTTGTTCAGCGTCAGGCAGGAGGCGAGCGGTATCGGATTCTCGGCGACTTCTGTCGCTTGCAGCAGATGCCAGTCCCGATCCAGGAACAGAACCGGATTGTTGATCGTCTCGGACAGCTCGGAGGAGATGCGGTCCAGGCCGCCGCCTTCCAGCGCGATCCGAAACAGCGCGTTGTGCATGTCCAGCGTCTTGCGGTTCAGCAAATCGTAACGTCCCGATGCTTTTTCGTTGATGATGGCGATTACTTTGGACAGCGTGTATTCAAAAGGCAGCGCCAAAAGCGGCAGGCCGTATTGGTTGGCGAGGTCGATCATGTTTTGCGGGATTTGATCAAAGTAACGCTGCATTTTGATGCACAGCCCCGAGCAGTTGATTTCTGCCAGTTCCTTGATGATTTTGTTTTGCAGTTCGGGATTGTCCTTGAAAATGTACCCGGTAGACAGCAAAAGCTCGTTGGAAGACAGCCAGTCGAAGGCATCAGGGTTCTCTATGATGTTGACGATGGATATGACATTGTCGATGCCTTGTTCTCCGGCAATGATCTTGATGCCTTCGATGGATTTGATCTGGAGCAAATCTTTTATGGTCAACATCCGGGATCACTCCTTCGTGTCGGGACAGAAGCTATTTATGCAATGTGCACAATGACCTTCGCGTTTTTTTAGTTTCGATACACAATGACGTTTTCATGCCCCCTGTCTAAAATAATGCTGTAAGACAGAAGGCTTGTCCAATTTTTTTGCGAGAAAAAACGGTGAACACCACGAGAAAATGGGAGGGCGACCATGACAGACCAAAGCGTAGTGCAGGCTTTTCTCGAAGCTGCCGCAGAGGGAAACATCGAGGCGCTGAAACAGCACCTGGAGCAAGGCGTCGACATCAATGCGCGAAACAGACAGAAGCGTACCGCTATTTTGACGGCTGCGATGCACGATCATTTGGATGCGGTTTCATTTTTGATCGAAGCTGGTGCGGATATCGATTTGCAGGATGAAACATGCTTCAACCCGTTTTTGTACGCTTGCATTCACAACAAGCTGGAGCTTGTGCAAATGATGGTAAAAGCGGGCACAAACCTGGAACTTTTGACGCGTTTTGGCGGTGTCGGCCTGACGCCAGCTTGCGAAAAAGGCCATGTAGACATCGTGCGCGAGCTGCTTACCACGACAGATATCAATGTAAACCATACGAACTTCGTCGGCTGGACACCGCTCATCGAAGCGATCATTTTGGGCGATGGCGGCGAAAAACAGCAGACGATCATCAAGCTCTTGATCGAGCATGGCGTCAACGTGCAAATGGTGGATAAATACGGGGTCACACCGCTTGAGCTTGCCAGAAGAAAAGGCTACACCGAAATCGAACAAATTTTGCTCGCAGCAGGAGCGAAGTAACACAAGCTATGCGCATTCAGGCATTGTCTGGCGATGCGGATTTTTGCAAGAAGCTGGCAAGCTCCTCGTTTCACGGGTTCGTGCACAGTGTTTTTGAGCGAACGATCAATCTGAAATGTCTCGACGACAATGAGCTGTACACGATTGCCTGCAACAAGCTGGACAACGGTCCTAACACACTGGTGATCGATCTGCCTTCCCTCTCTGGCATGGAGGTGGCGGAAGGCGATCCTGTTTACGGGAAAGGCGACGAGCTGATTGTCGGATCGGGCGTCTTCATCTGCATGAGGCAAGCAACAAAGTGGGAAGCGCACTTGCCTTCCTATCCTTGTGACATAGACGTTTTGCGCGAAAATGTAGCGTTCATGAAGCAGTATGTGGACGCGAAGGGAAAAACGGGAGGCATGAAAATGTCTTCCCGCCCTGCCAGTTTGTTCGAAAGGGAGACGTCCCGCATGCTGAATGAGCGTGCCGAGGCGCTGTCAATCGAGCTGGCGAAGGGCAACAGCGAGTCAGCCAGCGAGCAGGCTGTCCGGCTTGTCGGACTGGGGCCGGGGCTGACGCCATCGGGAGACGATTTTTTGGTGGGATTGTGCATTGTATACAAGATGCAGAACATTCCCTGCTGTTTGTCATGCCGTTTTTTTGAAAAAGTGGTCGAGTCGTCCAGAGAGCTGACGAATGAAATCAGTTCCATCACGCTAAAAAAGGCAGCGAGCGGAAAAGTGAGGGAGTCGCTGGTCGACTTGCTTCGCTGCTTGACGCAAGGTTCGCGCGAAGAGCTGCTGCCAGCCCTAGAAAAAGTCGTGGGCATCGGTTCTTCTTCAGGCACCGATATGGCCCTGGGACTGATTTGCGGTTTGGAACGAAATCTAGAAGCCGGAGGGAATGTATGTCTACCAAAGTTGTAATCAAGCAAAGCACGTATTTTGATTCCGTGTCGCTGATGTCTTTGTCCACCAAAGCGAATCAGATTGAGGGCGTGGAACAGGCAGTGATTGCCATGGGTACGGAGATGAACAAGGAAGTGCTGAAAAACGTCGGCTTACTCACGCCGGAGCTGGAAGCGGCGAAAAGCAGCGACCTGATGATCGTCGTCAAGGCGGCGACAGAAGAGCTGGCCGAGAGCGCGTATGTGCAAATCGAAGAGCTGTTCACCAAGAAAAAAGGCGGCAGCAAAGGCGCGAGCGAGATCAAGTACCCGACTATCGATTCTGCTGCGGCGAGCATCCCCGAAGCGAATCTCGCCATCATTTCCGTCAATGGCGCTTTCGCGGCGAGAGAAGCGAGAAAAGCGTTGGAAAACGATCTGCACGTCATGCTGTTCAGCGACAACGTGAGCATCGAGGACGAGATTGCCCTGAAGCAATACGCGCATGAAAAAGGCTTGCTGATGATGGGGCCAGACTGCGGTACGGCGATCATCAACGGAGTTGCCCTGTGCTTTGGAAACGCGGTGCGCAAAGGCAGCATCGGCATCGTGGGCGCGTCGGGAACAGGCAGCCAGGAAGTGAGCGTGCGCATCCACGATTTCGGCGGCGGGATCACACAGCTGATCGGCACGGGCGGTCGCGATCTGAGCGAGCAAGTGGGCGGCATCATGATGATCGACGGCATCAAGGCGCTGGAAGCGGACGCGGCGACGAAAGTGATTGTGCTCATCTCCAAGCCGCCAGCCGCATCAGTTCAGGAAAAAGTGCTGGCGCAGGTGAAAAACTGCACGAAGCCAGTAGTCGTCTACTTCATCGGCGGAGACGAAGAAGCCGTGGTGGCGGCAGGCGGCCATTTTGCCAAAACAACCAAAGAAGCGGCGCTCAAAGCAGTCGTGCTTGCCGGGGCCAATGAAGACGAGATCAACAAACGCGCCCTCAACTGGCCGCTGATCGAAGAAGTGCGCGCGAAGCTTGCGCCTGAGCAAAAATACGTTCGCGGCCTGTTCTGCGGCGGCACTCTTTGCGATGAAGCGATGTATCTCGCCATGGAAACGTTCGCGGACGTCTACAGCAACATCCAGAAAAATCCCGACTACAAGCTGAAAAACATTCATGAAAGCAAAGCGCACACGTACCTCGACATGGGCGATGACGACTTCACAAACGGCAAGCCGCACCCGATGATCGACCCGTCCTTGCGCATCGCCAGATTTTTGCAGGAAGCGAAAGATCCGTCTGTCGGCGTCATCCTGATGGACTTCATTCTCGGCTTCGGCTCGCACGAAGACCCTGTCGGCGTAATGCTGCCAGCGATTGTGGAGGCAAAAGCGCAAGCGGCAAAAGCAGGCAGACATCTGGAGATTCTCGGCTACGTAATGGGAACCGACCTGGATACGCCGAACTTCGACGAGCAAGTGAAAAAGCTGATGGACGCAGGCGTGACGATTGCCAGCAGCAGCACAAACGCTGGACTTCTGGCCAGAGAATTTGTAGTGAAAGGGGCATGAACATGAGCAAAATCAACGAGCTGTTCGCCGGGAACATCCATGCGATCAACGTAGGGATCGAATTTTTCAAAGACGATATCATCAAGCAAAATGCGAATGCCACGCACCTGGAGTGGAAACCGCCAGGCGGCGGCAAGCCTGAACTGATCCGTGCGCTCGACAGACTGGAGAACGCGGCGCTGGCAGACAAAATCGCGGCGGCCAACAAGCTGGCAGTGGAGCGCATTATCAACTCGCAGCCGATGCTCGTCGGGTTTGACCAGGCCATCAACGTCGTGCCGGGCATGACCAAAACGACGATTTTGCACGCAGGACCTCCGATCACTTGGGACAAAATGTGCGGTGCGATGAAAGGTGCCGTAACCGGGGCGATCGTTTTCGAAGGTTTGGCAAAAGACATCGAGGAAGCAGAGCAAGTAGCCGCTTCCGGCGCAATTACTTTCTCTCCTTGCCACGAGCACAATTGCGTAGGCTCCATGGCTGGTGTCACTTCTGCTTCGATGTTCATGCACGTAGTAAAAAACAAAACGTACGGCAATGTCGCTTACACAAACATGAGCGAGCAAATGGCAAAAATTTTGCGCATGGGTGCCAATGACGAGAGCGTCATCACGCGCCTGAACTGGATGCGCGACGTACTCGGGCCGATGCTGCGCGACGCGATGAAGATCGCAGGCGAAATCGATTTGCGCCTCATGCTGGCACAGGCTCTCCATATGGGCGACGAGTGCCACAACCGCAACAACGCCGGGACAAGCCTGCTGATTCAAGCGCTGACCCCGCATATTTTGCAGACTGACTTCACGACCGAGCAAAAACGCGAAGTATTTGAATTTGTGGCAAGCAGCGACTATTTCTCCGGCCCGACGTGGATGGCTTTGTGCAAATGCGCGCTGGATGCGGCGCACGGAATCGAAAACAGCACGATTGTCACGACAATGGCGCGCAATGGTGTCGAGTTTGGCATTCGCGTGAGCGGCATGGCAGGCAACACCTGGTTTACTGGTCCTGCCCAAAAAGTGATCGGTCCGATGTTCGCAGGCTACAAGCCGGAAGACTCCGGTCTCGATATTGGAGACAGCGCGATTACGGAGACATACGGAATCGGCGGCTTCGCCATGGCTGCTGCTCCCGCAATCGTAGCGCTCGTAGGGGGAACGGTTGAGGAAGCGATCGGTTTTTCTACCACGATGAAAGAAATCACGACAGCGGAAAATCCGAATGTGACGATCCCGCTGCTGGACTTCCAAGGGGTAGCTACCGGAATCGACATTCGCCAAGTCATCCAAACAGGCATCCTGCCAGTCATCAATACGGCGATTGCCCACAAAGACGCCGGCATCGGCATGATCGGCGCGGGTATCACGTATCCGCCGATGGAAGCTTTTGAAAAAGCTCTCCTGGCTTTGACGGAGAGCATCAGCTAAAAACGTTTTGGACCAACAAGGCGCAGGAAGGCGGTTTGCGCTCGCGGCGCGACAGCAAGAAGTTAGCGCCGCGAGCAGGCTTTCCCGCGTGAGACTCTTTTCTTCCATGGATGGGAGTCTCCTATAGTGCGAGGAAGGTGAAAGTCATGGGACAACCCGCAGAGCAGATTTCGCCGGAGCAGCTGAAATCGTACGGGTATTCGGACGATATTTTGCCCAAGACGTCTGAACAAAGAGATTGGGGCGTGTTTCACTACATTACCGTTTGGATGGGCGCTGTTCACAACATCATGTCGTACATGACAGTCGCCGGATTTTTTGCGCTGGGACTAAGTGTTCCGCAAGTATTTTGGGCCGTCATGCTGTCTGCCGTGATCGTCTCGGCCGGCTATGTGCTGAACGGTCATTCGGCAGCGAAGTACGGCGTGCCTTTTGCCATGCTGCTCCGCGACTCCTTTGGCGTGAAAGGCTCGATTATTCCTGCCTTGTGCCGCGGACTGATTGCCGGAGTTGTGTTTTTCGGTGCGACAACGGTCGTTGGCGCCCAATCGTTGAACGTCATTTTTGCGAGAATTTTTCCTGATTACATGACGTGGGGAGCCGGATTCGATCTGTTCGGACTCAATTTCCCGACGATGCTCTCCTATCTTTTCTTGTGGATCATCACCGTGGCCCTGTTTTTGGGCGGAATGAACATTCTCAGCGTTTTCAGCAAATACTCGTCACCCGTCGTCTACATCTTCATTATCGGGGCGGCGATCTGGGCGATTACGATCGCAGGCGGAATCGGTCCGATCATGGAGTACGTTCCCGCCCAACCGATGGAAAATGGGCTTGTCTTCATCGCATGCGTAAGTGCGCTTGTATCGAACTGGGCTGGGCCGATTGTCAACATCTCTGACCTGACTCAGCGGGCAAAATCGCCGAAGGCTCCGCTCTATGGCTTGCCGATCGGAATGATCGTTTCCTACCTCCTGTTTGCCGTTACGTGCATCGGGTTGATCGTCGGAACGCAGATTGCCTTTGGAGAACCTATTTTCAATATCGTCGACGCAATTGGCAAAATTGACAATCCGTTTGCTGTCATCGTGCTGATCCTGGCTTTGAACGTCGGGGCGACCGGCTTTGTTGTTTTTGGAAATTTGTTGCCGGCAGGTCTGCAAATGACAGCGCTTTTACCTAAATGGTTTACCGTCAAGTCGGCCGGAATCTGGACGGCAGTCATCGGCACGCTCATCCTGCCCTGGAAGCTCGTCGAGAGCACGGCTACCTTGTACTTGTTTTACAGCTTTATCGGTTCCATGTACGGCCCGATCGCCGGGATCATGCTGTCGAGCTTTTACATCGAGCGCAGGCGCAAGCTCAACCTGGATACGATCTACGTGAAGCCGGGAGATAACGGCGAGCATGCCAGCGGCTACAACAAAGTGGCTTGCCTGGTCATGGCTATCAGCTTCCTTCTCCCGATGTCCGGGGCGTTCTTGCCCCAGGTGGCGATTTTGTCCATGTTGAACCAGTTTGCTTTCTTCAGCGGGCTGATTTTGTCGTTCGTGCTCTACACGCTGTTTTACAAAAAGCAGTAAAGAAAGTGGACGACCCTGGCAAGCAAACAGCATGACTTTTTGCAAAAAGAAAAGGAGGTTTACCAATGGGAGAACTCGTTATTGTTGCTATCGGTGGCAACTCATTGGTGAGAGATAACGGTCGCGATTCGATCGCGGATCAATACGAAGCGGTGTGCGAAACCGCGATCAACATTGCCGACATGGTCGAGCAAGGCTTCCAGGTTGTCGTTACACACGGCAACGGCCCGCAGGTCGGCTTCGCGATGCGACGCTGCGAGATTGCCCATGAAGTGTCGGGAATGCCGACGATTCCGCTCGTCAACTGCGTGGCAGACACGCAAGGGGGCATCGGCTACCAAATCCAGCAGGCGCTCACCAACGAGTTCGCCAAACGCGGGATTGCCAAAAAAGTGGCGAGCATCATTACGCAGGTGGAAGTCAGCAAAGAAGACCCGAACTTCCAAAATCCGACGAAGCCAGTCGGCTCCTTCTTTACGCTGGAGCAGGCGGAAGCGATGAAAGCCGAGCATCCGGACTGGGTGTTCATCGAGGACTCCGGGCGCGGCTACAGAAGAGTGGTTCCATCACCGAAGCCCATCGACATCGTGGAAAAAGAAGCGATCCGCTCGCTGATCGAAGCCGGATACGTGGTAATAGCGGCTGGCGGTGGCGGCATTCCGGTCGTCAAGACGGGGGAAAATACGTACGACGGCATCGATGCCGTGATCGACAAAGATTTTGCCACAAGCCTGCTGGCTGAACAAATCGACGCGCAAACGCTGATTATTACGACGGGCGTTCCGCAAGTGTGCATCCATTTTGGCAAGCCGGAGCAAAAGGCGCTTGAGCAAATCACGATAGAAGAAACGAAGCAGTATGTGCAGGAAGAACATTTTGCCAAAGGCAGCATGCTGCCGAAAATCGAGGCGAGCCTGAGCTTTTTGGAGCATCGCGGGTCGCGGGTCATCATCACCAACCCGGAGAGCTTGAAAGACGCGATCGTCGGCAAAGCAGGCACGCACATCGTCAAACAATAACCCGATGCAAGGAGGACGCATGATCGTGGATTACATGAAACTGGCTGTAGAGAAAACTATCGAAGGGATGGAAAACAAAATCGGCGGGCCGTTCGGAGCGGCTGTCGTGCGCGGCGATGAAATTATCGCGGTGTGCAGCAACCGGATGATGGCGGATATGGACCCGTCCCAGCATGCCGAGATGGTCGCGATCCGCGAAGCGTGCAAAACGCTTGGCACGATGAATCTGGAAGGTTGCGAGATTTACGCCACGTGCGAACCTTGCCCGATGTGCGTAGGCGCGATCATCTGGTCCGGCATCAAGGTCGTCCACTATTGCTCGACTTCTCACGATGCGCATGAGCACGGCTTTTCCGATATGCACTTGCGCGACTACTTGACTGGCAAGGACAAGAGCGTCCTGAACATGATCAAGGTGGAGAAGCGCGAGGATTGCGATCACCTGTTTACGTACTTCCACGAGCTGAACAAAACGCAAAAGTAATCGCCATTTCAAAGAAAACAGTTGGGGTGAGGCAGCATGGATAAATCATTGCAAGGATTGCTGTGGAAAAAGGGTGACTGGGCCGCGTACTTCGGCCTGCTTGCCAACAACTTGACAAACCTTCTGACCATGATCGCTTTGTTGCTGTTTGTTGTCGGCTTTCCGGAAGAGATCGTGTACGGCCGCGTCGTTCCTGCGTTCGGCCTCGGAATCTTTCTCGCCAGCATCTGCTACTTTGTGTTCGGTTATTTTCTCGCCAAAACGACCGGGAGAAAAGATGTGACGGCACTGCCGTCCGGCCCGAGCGCTCCTTCGATTTTTACCGTGACGTTTCTCGTAATTTTGCCCGTCTATCTGTCTACCAAAAATGCAGAGTTTGCCTTTCAGATTGCCCTGGTCTGGTGCTTTTTTGAAGCGATGATTCTCGTCATCGGTTCCTTTTTGGGCGATACGATCCGCCGCATGATTCCGAGAACGGTACTGCTCTCTTGCTTGTCCGGGCTTGGCCTGCTTTTGCTCGCGATGAATCCGATGCTGCAATCGTTCGAGACGCCCGTTGTCGCGTTTGCTGTCCTCATCATCATTTTCTTGAACTGGTTCGGGAAAAAGCCGATTTTGGCGAAAATTCCTACAGGCTTTTTGCTGCTGGCGACTGGAACGATTCTCGCCTGGGCATTTGGCTTGCAAGATCCGGCAGCGATTGCTGCATCGATGCAATCGTTTGGCTTCAATCCGCCGACCGTGCATGTCGACTCGCTGATCCAAGGCATCCCGCACGCTCTGCCTTACTTGGCGTCTGCGGTGCCGCTGGGCTTGGCCAACTACATCTTTGACCTGGAAAACATCGAAAGCGCGCACGCTGCCGGCGACGAGTACAAAACAAGACAAGTGATGCTTGCCAACGGCCTGTCTTCGATCATCGGCTGCTTCTGCGGCAATCCGTACCCGGTCACTGTGTACGTTGGACATGCCGGCTGGAAATCTCTCGGCGCCGGAATTGGCTATACCGTCGCGACTGGCCTGTCGATGTTCATCATCTCGCTGTTCGGGATCGGGGCGTTCTTGCTTGCGGTCATTCCGGTTGCGGCGATTGTGCCGATTCTCGTCTATATCGGGATCGTCACAGCCAACCAGGTCGTGCGGGAGACGCCGAAGCTGGAAGTCCCGGTCATCTTCATCTGCATGTTCCCGTGGATTGCCAACTGGGCGTTGACCTTGACCAATAACGTGCTGTCCGCTGCCGGAACGACCGGGGCCAAGGTAGGGGTGGACGTGATGGCGAACAAAGGCGTTTACTACAACGGTTTGATGCATCTTGGCAACGGGGCGCCGATCAGCAGCATGGTCTGGGGGTGCATCGCGATCTTTGCGATTACAGACAAGCCGTTGCGGGGCGCAATCGCTGGTGCGGCGGGGGCCGCTCTGTCCTTGTTTGGCATCATCCACTCGCCAACGGTCGGCTTTGCCCTAGATTCGTCCATGCAGTTCGTCTACTCGTACTTGATGGTCGCAGCGATTTTTGTCGGCAAATACATGCTGGACAAAAACGCACCGCTGGCCAAACTGCAAGAAAAAGACGCGAAGGCATAAGCTGGCTGCGTTGCGAAAAAGAAAAGCTGTGATCCGAAACGGGGTCACAGCTTTTTGGTGTTTGTCTGGACACTCTTTATTTGCAACCTTTCTATATGGGAAAACGTAAAATACTTGTGCCTTGGATAAAAAAGGAAGTAGGAGGCTCAAGTGACTATAACAAAGGAAAATGATTCCTTGAAAATCAGTCGGCACTGGGAGTCCCTTAATGCGGGAGATTTAGGATTATAAAATCAGGGAGGGGGTTCCCCGATTCGACCGCGAATCCCTGGATACCTTGCTAAAGCTCCTGTCGCAAAAGAGCCGGGTCATCTGCATATCCTCTGACGGCATTTTCGGGCAAGCAACTGGTGCTTTTGCAGTTTGTTCGGAAAAAGCCGACTTTCCCATTTCCGCAAACTGCGTTTCTATAGTAGACTTGGAGCATATTGGAAACCGCGAGTAGAGGGGAGGCTGGCATGAAAAAACGGCGTATGTTGCTGCTGGGAGCCAGTGGATATTTGGGAGCGCAAATTTTCCATGAGCTACAGCAGGATGCAGATAACGAGGTTGTCGGCACGTGTTATTCTGCTCCGCCAACAGGAGAGCAGCTCGTGCAGGTCGACGTCACTCATCCCGCAGCGTTTGCCGCATTGCTTGCGGACTTTGCGCCGGAGATCGTCATCTGGGCGTTGATGAGCGCGACCGATGAGCATGCTCTGATTACAGAAGGTTTGGACATTTTGCAGGCGCATCTGCCGCCAAAGAGCCGAGTCATTTTCATTTCCTCTGACGGCATTTTCGGACAAGGGACGGGTGCTTTTGCGGAGGAAGACCAGCCGCTGATGCTCTCTGAACGCAATCCGCTGGCTCGTTACTCGCGGGCAAAATGGCTGGGGGAAGAGCTTGTCCGGCAACGCCGCGAACAGCATGTCATCGTTCGCATCGGCCCGCTCTACGGCTGCAATTCCCTGGGCAAATGGGACAAAAGAGCGGCGACGATTCGCCAGGAGCTTGCCGCTGGCCGACCGATCACCCGTACGAGCAATTTGTTCAAAACGTTTTTGCATGTACAGGATGCCGCTCAAGCGATCAAGGAATTGGCCGACAGCTCTTTCGTCGGGACGCTGCACCTCGGTCCCGCGCAAAAAGAAAGCTATTATTCTTTTGCTGTCACGCTGGCAAAAGCGCTCGGACTTGACTCTCGCCTAGTGACAGAGGATCGCCTGGATGCAGAAGAAGCCAGGGAAAAAGGGATTCCGCTGGATACCTCGCTGAACACAGGCAGGGCAAATGCGTTGTTGCGCACGCGTTTTCGCCAAGTGGGGGAAGCAGCGTGCAGCGCGGCAAAGGAAACAGAACGGCATTAGAAAAGAGGCAGGATGTGCGCCTGCGCTTGCACTGGCGAAACGATTCTGACCTTTTGCCACACTTGGAATGAATTTTCCGGAAAAGCGATCAAAACGGATGGCAGACAAAGGAGCGAAAAACATGAAAAAGATCGGATTAATCGGCGGCATGAGCTGGGAGTCTTCTCACGTGTACTATCGACTGATCAACGAAGCTGTAAAAGAACGACTGGGTGGGCTGCATTCCGCCAAAAGCATCATGTATTCCGTTGATTTTGCCGAAATCGCAGACATGCAGAGCGATGGTCGCTGGGACGAGGCGGGAGAGCAGATGGCAGAAGCAGCGCGGAGTTTGGAGGCGGCAGGTGCCGATCTGATCGTTCTGTGCACCAATACGATGCACAAGCTGGCGTCTTATATCGAGGACGCGACGAAGCTGCCCTTTTTGCACATTGCCGATGCGGCGGGAAAAGCGATAACCGTGCAAGGAATCAAGCGGGTCGCCCTGCTTGCTACCCGCTTTACGATGGAAGAATCCTTTTACACGGATCGTCTGCGCGAGCTTCACGGCATTGAAGTGCTCATACCTGATGAGCAGGAACGCAAAATCGTGCATGACGTCATTTACCAAGAGCTGTGCCGGGGAATCATTCGTGAGGAATCAAAGAGCGAGTATATGAAAATCATCAACCGTCTCATCAGCGAAGGAGCAGAAGGTGTCATTCTCGGCTGTACAGAGGTCGGCTTGCTGATTTCGGCCAACGATTGCGAGGTTCCCGTTTTTGATACATCGCTCATTCATGCGCAGGCAGCGGTAGAAGCGGCTTTGCTGAAAGCGGGAGAGTAAGCATGAATCCTTTTGCACAGACCCCGAAACCGCCTTACTACGCCGTCATCTTTTCCTCCCAGCGAACAGCGGGAGATCAAGGGTACGGGGAGATGGCGGACCGGATGGTGGAGCTGGCTGCGGAGCAACCCGGGTACCTGGGGGTAGAGAGCGTCCGCGACGAATCCGGCTTCGGGATTACTGTTTCCTACTGGGCCTCGCTGGAAGCGATTCGCGAATGGAAGCGGAACGAGGAGCACCGGGTGGCACAGGAAAAAGGAAGACAGATGTGGTACGGCCATTACATCACGCGCATTTGCAAGGTAGAGCGCGACTACACCTTGTAAGTGCAAACAAAACGGTCATGACCGTTTGATTGACCGCAAGCGCAAGCGGCCACAGCCCATGTCATGAAAAACAGCGAGACATTTTTCACAGAAAAAAGAAGGCTCCGTTTCTCTTTGCCTGATGGCATGGAGGAGCGGGGCTATTTATTTTGCAGCCAGCGTTTTTAGGGGGACCTCTCTTTTGAGCAACCGGAAGATGTGTTGAAAATCCAGCTCGCTGCCATCTGTGCGAGACATTCGTCAACCAGGCGAGGGCAGGAAAAGAATGACACAACTAAAACAAACAAAAACCACTTAAAAACAATTCCTTTACGCTGGATTCACATCCACTTAATATTAGGCCCGTAAGATGGGACGTGAGGTCAGGAAATGAATATTCCACACAGGGGAGAGATTCTCAATGAGAAAGTGGCATTATCCTTTACTTGCGTCCTTTTTGTCGATCGCCTTTTTGGCTGGATGCGGACAAGCTCCACAGTCCCAAGCAAACACACAAGGAGCGGGGGCAAGTCAGGCGGGCCAACAGCAAGCTGCTTCGGGAGCGATTACCGTTTATACCGCGCTGGAGGACGACCAGATCAAGACGTACCTGGAATCGTTCAAAGCGAAGTACCCGGATGTGAAGGTCAACATCGTGCGTGATTCGACCGGAATCATCACGGCAAAGCTGTTGGCGGAAAAAGACAATCCGCAAGCAGACGTCGTCTGGGGTACAGCGGCGACAAGCCTTTTGGTACTGGAACAGCAAGGAATGCTGGAAGGCTATTCGCCAAAAGGAATCGAGCGTGTCTCCCCTGAGTTCAAAGATACGAAAGAGCCTGCCAGCTGGGTAGGGATTGACGCCTGGGAAACGGCGATTGCCGTCAACACCAAAGAGCTGGAAAAGCGCAACTTGCCGATCCCCCGCACTTATGAAGATTTGATCAAACCGGAGTACAAAGGCTTGATCGTCATGCCGAACCCGGCTTCGTCCGGCACAGGACTGTTGACCGTCAACGGGATCATGCAGCTCAAAGGCGAGCAGGAAGGCTGGGCTTACCTCGACAAGCTGCACGAGAACATGGCGATTTACACGCATTCCGGCTCGAAGCCAGCGAAAATGGCGGCGTCGGGTGAGTATCCGATCGGCATTTCCTTCGGCTACCGTTCCATTACCGAGAAGAAAAAAGGCGCTCCCGTGGAAGTCGTTTTCCCGACAGAAGGCTCCGGCTGGGACGTGGAAGCGAACGGCTTGATCAAAAAAGCGCAAATCAAACCAGAGGCCAAACTGTTCCTCGACTGGGCAATCACGGATGAAGCGATGAAAGCCTACAACCAGAACTATGCCATCGTCAGCGTGAAGCAGGACGGCGCGCCACTGCCGGAAGGCTATTCCGTAGACCCGATCTCGCAGCTGGTCAAGCTCGACCTGAAAAAAGCGGCGGAAAACCGCGACAAAGTTTTGGCTGAGTGGGAAAAACGCTACGCGACCAAAAGCGAACCCAAGTAAGCAGCGAGGAGAACAGCATGACACCATCCTATCTATCCATTCAAGGGGTCAGTAAACGTTTCGGTTTGTTTGCCGCTTTGGAGCACATCTCCATCGATATCGACAAAAATGAATTTGTCTGTCTGCTCGGCCCCAGCGGCTGCGGCAAAACGACATTACTGAGAATGCTGGCAGGATTGGAGCAACCGACAACAGGCCGGATGATTGTGGACGGCAGGGAGATTACCTCTCTGTCTCCGGCCAAACGCAACATCGCGATGATGTTCCAGTCTTATGCGTTGTTTCCCAATTTGACTGCGGCGCAAAATATCGCCTTTGGGCTAGAGGAGAAAAAGCTGGGCAAAAAAGCGATTGCCGCCAAAGTAGAAGAGGCGCTGGACATGGTGGATTTGTCTCATGCCGCCGCCAAATATCCCGGACAGCTCTCGGGCGGCCAACAACAGCGGATTGCCTTGGCGCGGGCTATTGCGCTGTCGCCTGATGTGCTGCTGCTGGACGAGCCGTTGTCCGCGCTGGACGCAAAAGTAAGGCAAAAGCTGCGTCGGGAGATTCGCCGTTTGCATGAACAATACGGAATGACTACGGTCATGGTCACGCACGATCAGGAGGAAGCGCTGACCATGGCAGACAAGATCGTCGTGATGAATCACGGCGAGGTCGTGCAGGTGGGTACGCCGGAAGAAGTGTACAACAAGCCTGCCAACCCGTTCGTCGCCGATTTTATCGGAGCGATCAACTTTTTTGCTCCCGATCGCTTTGAGCACAAGCAAGCAGACAACCAGCGATTGTTCGCCATCCGTCCCGAGCATGTGCGGCTTTTGCCGGACGAATCGGAGTGCGGCATCCCGGCAATCATTTCCGAGATGGAGTTTCGCGGTTCCTTTTACCGGATGTTTCTCGCCTGGGAAGAGAGCGGTCAGAGCGCGACTGACGTGCTGACGCTCGATCTGTTGGCGACCCAGGCCCGCAAGCTGGGGCTTGTGCGCGGGCAAAAAGTGTGGCTGGAGTTCCCGCTGGAAAATCTGCTTTCTTTTGAGCAGGCAGACGTCAGCGCAGGACGGGGGTGAGCGCAATGAACGGAGTTGTTACCGCGCCAAAAGGCAAGGCGGGGCAAAAGTGGCTGATGGTGCTCGTCGTGGCCGGGCTGTCTGCCAGCGTGCTGCTGCCGCTCATCCAATTGTTTTCCAAAGCGTTTTACGACAAAAATGGCCTGTTCGTCGGCTGGGATAACTTCATCACCTACTTTTCCACTCCAGCGCTGTCGCAGTCGCTTCACAACACGCTGTATATTTCCTCCATGACTACGGCAATCGCCGTTTCACTCGCCTTTTTGTTCGCCTATGCCCTGACGCGCAGCGGCATCCGGGGAAAAGGCTTCTACCGGGCGGTCGCGCTGCTTCCGCTGTTCGCACCGACGATGATGCACGGGATTGCCTTGACGTATTTGTTCGGCAATCAGGGGCTGGTGACGACGGGGATTTTCGGCTTGCTGCCGTTTCAGTGGGACGTGGATCTGTACGGGCCAGTCGGGATCGTTTTGGCGGAAATCGTCTACGTGTTTCCGCAGGCGTACCTGATTTTGGCTGTCTCGCTCGCCTTTGCCGACTACCAGCTATACGAAGCGGCGGATACGCTCGGCGCCGGACATGTGCGCAAATTGATGACGGTCACGCTTCCCGGCGTCAAATACGGGATCGTCAGCGCCTGCTTCGTCTGTTTCACGCTTTCGTTTACCGACTTCGGGGCGCCAAAAGTAGTGGGCGGACAGTTTTCCGTGCTGGCCACCGATATTTACAAGCAAGTCATCGGGCAGCAAAACATGACGATGGGAGCTACCGTGGGACTGCTGCTGATCATCCCGGCGCTCGTGGCGTTTATCGTGGACAGAATCGTGGAGCGCAAGCAGCATGCAGCCGTCACAGCCAAGTCCAAAGAGTACCGGATCAAGGCAAACGGCTGGCGCGACCTGTTTTATACGGTTGTTTGCCTGGGCGTCAGCGGATTTTTGCTCTTGCTGATGGCGACAGTGGTTCTGGCTTCCTTCATTCAGGTGTGGCCGTACAATCTCGACTTTAGCTTGGTTCACTACGATTTTTCCAATGTCGCAGGAGAAGGTATCGAGCCGTTGTGGAACAGCATTGTCGTCGCTGTATTGACGGCGGTGATCGGCACATGCGTGACGTTTGTCGCCGCGTATGCGATTGAAAAGTCGCAGGTGTGGAAGGGGCTGCGCCAGGCAGGGTACTTTCTGTCGATTCTTCCTTTGGCGCTTCCCGGACTTGTGATCGGTCTGGCCTACATTTTCTTTTTCAACAATCCGGCCAACCCGCTGCACGGTCTGTACGGCTCGCTCTGGATTTTGATTTTGGCCAACGTCATTCACTTTTTCGCGGTAGGCTTCATCACGGCAACAACCGCGCTGAAAAAGCTCGATCCGGAGTTCGAGCAGGCAGCCGAGTCGATGGGCATCGGGCAAATGAAGCTGTTTTGGCGGGTGACCGTTCCGGTCTGCATGCCTGCGATCATCGAAATGCTCGTGTACTTTTTCATCAACGCGATGGTGACGATCTCGGCGGTCGTGTTTTTGTACGCGGCGGATTTCAAGCTGGCGTCCGTCTCCATCGTCAATATGGATGACGCGGGCGATATTGCCCCGGCGGCAGCCATGTCGGTATTGATTGTCGTCCTCAACATCATCGCCCGTGCAGGCGCGGAGTGGATCAGCGCGAGACTGCGCAAGCGCACGGCAAGAACAGAGCAGGAGAAAGGACAGGTGGCATAAATGAAAGCAGTCATTTTCGATTGGGCAGGCACGATGGTGGATTACGGGTGCTTTGCGCCGTTGGCAGTGTTTTTGCAAGTGTTTGAGAAAAGAGGGATTGAACTGACGGCAGCAGAGGCACGCGAGCCGATGGGGATGCTGAAGCGCGATCATATTGCGGCGCTGTGCCGGATGGAGAGGGTCGCTGAATTGTGGAAAGAAAAATTCGGCCGCTATCCGAACGAGGCAGATGTAGACGACTTGTACGCTGATTTCGAGCCGATGCTGATGGCGACGCTGCACGATTACGCGACTCCTGTGCCGGGAGCGCTTGCGCTGGTGGCGCGGCTGCGCGAGCGGGGAATCAAGATCGGCTCGACTACAGGCTATACGCGGGAAATGATGAACGTCGTCGCCGCAGCGGCGAAAGAGCAAGGCTACGAGCCGGATTGCCTCGTGACGCCAAGCGAAGTGCCCGCAGGCAGACCGTATCCGTGGATGTGCTATCAAAATGCGATCCAGCTCGATGTGTATCCGTTTGGCGAAATGGTCAAAGTAGGCGACACGACGAGCGATATGCAGGAAGGCAGAAATGCGGGCATGTGGACCGTAGGCGTCCTCAAGGGCGGAAGCGAGCTTGGCTTGTCGCAGCAGGAAGTAGCGAACATGCCAGCGGACGAGCTGGAAGAGCGGCTTGCAAGCGCTGCCGCCAGATTGCAGGCAGCAGGAGCGCACTATGTAATCGAAGAAATCGGACGGCTGGATGACGTGTTAGCGAAAATCGAGCTGCGCCTGAAGGCGGGAGAGCGTCCGTAACGGCAAAAGGTTCCAGCAGGCACGAAAGACAGAAAGGATGAGAAGCATGACGCAAACAACGACAACCGACAACCCGTATTTGCTTTTGACGCCAGGGCCATTGTCTACCTCGCGAACCGTGCGGGAAGCGATGATGCGCGACTGGTGCACATGGGATCGCGACTACAACGAGCTTGTGCAGTCTACGCGTCAAAAGCTGGTCGGATTGGCAACCACGCAGACGGATGATTATACAAGTGTACTTATGCAAGGCAGCGGCAGCTTTTGTGTCGAGGCGGTCATCAGCAGCGTGATTCCAAAAGCGGGCAAGCTGCTGGTGCTGACAAACGGAGCGTACGGCGACCGGATCGTCCAGATGGCGCAAGTGCATGGCATTCATACAACGGTGATCGATTTTGGCGAGCTGGCCCAGGTGGAGGCTCGCGCAGTCGAACAGACGCTGGCAGCAGATGGCGCGATTACGCATGTGGCTGTCGTTCACTCGGAGACGACGACAGGCATGCTCAATCCGATTGCCGAGATTGGAGCGGCGGTTAAAAAATACGGCAAGGTGTACATCCTCGACGCCATGAGCAGCTTTGGCGGCATTCCGCTCGACGTGGCAGAGCTGTCGATCGACTTTTTGATTTCCAGCGCCAACAAGTGCATTCAAGGCGTACCGGGCTTCGGCTTCGTCATCGCGAAGACGTCCGAGCTGCACAAATGCGCTGGCGTGGCCCGCACGCTGTCCCTCGATCTGTACGACCAGTGGAAAACGATGGAGGAGCAAAACGGCAAGTGGCGCTATACTTCCCCTACGCACGTAGTCCGGGCCTTTTACCAGGCGTTGCTTGAGCTGGAGCAAGAAGGCGGAGTAGCGAAAAGATACGAGCGCTACAAGCAAAATCAGGCGATTCTCTCAGAGGGCATGGAGCGTCTCGGGCTGCGCGTTCTGTTGCCAAAAGAATCCCAGTCTCCGTTCATCACTTCCTTTTACTATCCGGAGGTGGAGTCGTTCTCTTTTGCAGAGCTGTACGAGCGATTGAAGCAGGCGGGCTTCGTCATCTATCCGGGAAAGATATCGCAAGCAAATACGTTTCGCATCGGCAATATCGGCGAAGTGTACCCGGCGGATATGGAGCGGTTGCTGACAGCAGTGGAAGCAAACCGATTTTGGCTGTAGACGATTTTTTTTGACCCGAAAACCAACGAAATCAACAATAATCCAACAGGACAATCCTTGATTGTCGCGGCAAATACCACTACAATTCAAGAGAGGGGAAAAAACGGAATAAAATGGTTGTTGTTTCCTTCTCAAGCTGACAGCAGGTGCAAACGGCAAGATTCACGTCAGGAATGGGACGGCAGCGATGGTCAGCCGCCCATCTGGCTTCAAGTACGTAAATAGGGGGACAAGACCGGTGTCGTTGTTCGGGGAAGAGCGTAAGCAGATCATATTGCAGTTGGTCAATTCGAATGGCAAGGTAAGGACAAACGAGCTGGTAGAAAAGCTGCAAGTATCTTCAGAATCGATTCGCCGCTATCTGGAAGAGCTGGAAGCGGAGAAAAAGCTGAAGCGCGTCTATGGAGGAGCAATCAAGCTGAACGTAGATCGCACAGAACCATCCCACCTCAGCCGCGAAGTCATGAAGGCAGAAGAAAAGCGGAGAATCGGGCGGGTAGCGGCCGAACTGGTGCAGGACAGCGATACGATCGTGATCGATGAAGGCACGACGCCTCTCCAGATGATCAGCTTTTTGCTCAACAAAAAGGATTTGACCGTCTTGACCAGCTCGATCACGGCGCTCAATCTGCTCATCGAGTACCAAAACAACGGCTTGCTCAACGCAGAGGTCTACTTCCTGGGCGGCCGAGTGAACGCGAAGCATTACCGTGTGGGCGGTCCGTTTGCTGAAAAAATGATGAAGTCCTTCTACGTGGATAAAGCGTTTCTGTCCATGGACGGTCTTTTGCTGCACAAGGGCTTGACCTGTTATGACCCGGAGCGTGCAGAGCTGGCGAAGCATTACATTGAAAATGCGAACGAGAACATCGTCCTCGCCGATCATTCCAAAATCGGGATCAGCACGTTGTGCAAGGTTGCCGACCTCAAGGAAATCGACATGGTCATCAGCGATACGGCGGCTCCCGAGGAATGGAGCGACGATTTGCAAGCCAAAGGCGTTACCTGGCTGGTAGCCAAAGAACTGTAAATAACGACAAGCGAGACAGGCCGGATTTCTTTGCGCGAGAAATCCGGCTTTTTGGCGTGCAGCGCCTGACTTGTCCAAACAGAAGCGGCAAAAACATTTTGATCGTGCGGATCGTGAGTTTGGACAAAAAAAACTGGAGAACGTGCATTGTTTGTCGGCATGGAACCACATATGATCATGATGAAAAAAGTTGTGAGAATGATAATCATCATAAGCTCATCAGCAGAAGAGAGAGGGTCGAAAAAATGGGGAGAAATAGTCGGAAGATCGTCATGACATGGTTGGCTATCTTGCTGATCGCGATGGCAGGACTGGCAGCGTGCGGCGAGAAAGCAGCGGAGCCGCAGGCGACAGGCACGACACAGCAGCAGCCAGCTGAGCAAAAACCAGCCGCTGACGACAAGGCAGCAGCGGCAGAAACAAGAGTTGTCCGCGATGCGTACGGGGAAGTAACCATCCCGGCCCATCCGCAAAGAGTCGCAGCCATCTACCAGGAAGACTACTTGCTCGCGCTCGGTGTGACGCCGATCGTGCAATGGTACCATCCGGCGTGGGGCAAGCAAGATTACCTCAACCTGGACGTCCCGCAGTTTGACATTACAGGCAGCATGGAAGCTTTGATCGCGGCAAACCCTGATCTGATTATTGTAGACGGGGGCGCGGATGCGCAAAAATACGAGCAATACAGCAAAGTCGCGCCTACGTATAAAATCCCGGACGAACTGCGCAATGACACCATTGGTCGGCTGAAAAACATCGCGGACGTATTGGGCATCCCGGAAAAAGCCGATGAGGCTGTGAAAAAGTACGAGGCAAAAATGTCCGATGCCCGCGCGAAGCTGGAAAAAGCAATCGGCAAGGAAAGCGTAGCCGTCATCCGTCTGAACGTGGGAGACAAGCCGACACTTGCCCTGTTCGGAGAAGGCAATGCGTACACTGGCATCATTTACAAGGAGCTTGGACTTACCCCGTATGAAGCGGCGAAAAATCAGGACACGCACGTCGTCTTGAGCGAAGAGGCGATTCCGACAATCAATGCCGATCACATCATCATCTTCCCGTCGAACGGCGGCTGGGATTCTGCGGAAAACAAAGAGGCGCTGAAAATTCTTCAAGACCCGCTGTGGCAATCCGTCCCTGCCGTGAAAAAAGGCCACGTCTATCAGATGAACCGGACGCATTGGCAGTCTGGCGCCATGCTGGCCAATATGATGAAAGCCGACGATCTGGTGAAGACATTCGTCAAATAAACCGAGCTGTACAGGCGAGCAGAACAAAGACAGGGTGTCCCGAAAGGCAGGTGAAGCTGCGCGGGGCACCTTCTTTTTTCACGGGAAGCGCACATTTGAAAAGGTTCGGACCCGCTCTTTTGCTTGGCAAACCCGGCTTATCCCCGTATAATATACAATGATAATCATTCTCATATAATAGGTGAGGATATGTATACAAACGGGACAGAGAATCAGTTGTATCCGTCGTCCATATACGTGCTGACGGGGATAGAGCGAGGGGTTCTTGCATCGCATGCTTGCCAAGACAGCCATGAACAGAATGATTATGCTATGTTCGTCACGACAGACGGTTCAGGTGTCCTGCAAATCGATCAAACCAGCTATCGGCTGGGGGGAGAGAGCTGCTGGATCACGGAGCCTGGTCAGCATGTGCGCATCTGCACAGCCGAGCGGGATTTGGAATACTATCGCTTGACCTTTCGGATGGTGCCATTGCAGCCGCAGGGAGAAGAGGAGCTTTGGTTTCGCACAGGAGAGATGGTCTGCACTCCTTTTTCCAAATTAGTCGAGGGCATTGAGGAAATATACGCCGTGCGGGAGGAGACGGATCGGCTGGTGCGTTACAGCAGTCACGTACGCTTCGAGACGGTTCTGTCTGACCTTTTCCAGCAAAATGCAACCGGAGGGCCGATGCAGGACCCGCTTCGCGCCGTGGAGCGCTCGATTGAATATGTGAAGCAGCATTACCAGGAGGCGCTGACGGTCGAGCAGCTTGCTCATGAGGCAGCCGTTCCGCGCTGGCGCTATACGCAGCTGTTCAAGGAGTTGACCGGACAAATTCCGCTCGATTATATCAACGGCTTGCGGATCAACCGGGCCAAACAGCTGTTGCTTCTGACAGCGGATCGGGTGCATGAGATCGCGCAAAATGTCGGGTTCAACAGCGAATATTACTTCAATCGCCGCTTCAAGCAAATGGTCGGGCTGGCTCCCGGCAAGTACCGGAATGTCCACCGCGACGATCTGCGCGTCGTCTCTTTGTTTATGGAAGACTACTTGTGTTCGCTGGGCATTACGCCGATTGTGCAATGGGCGCATTCGTACTGGGGCAAGCAGGACTATCTCGGCTTGCAAGACGTCCCGACGTTTGACGTGCTGAAGGATGAAGTGCACGCTTTGTCCAACAGCAACCCGGACGTGATCATGCTGCGTTCCTGCACAGGCTGGGAATCGGCTCACTACGAGCAATGTGCCAAGATCGCGCGGACATGCATGGTGCGCGAGCTCGGGTCAGACTGGCGATCGACGATGCGGATTTTGGGCGATTGGCTGAATCGGCGAGACGCAGCCGACAAGGCGATCGAGCATTATGAAAAAAAAGCCGCCGCTGCCCGCAGCAAGCTGTCAAGCAGCATGAAAGGGCAGACCGTCGCCTTTTTGCGCGTATCGGCAGACATGATCAGCGTGGAAAAGTCGTACTCGGCCCCTGTCATGTTCGACGATTTGGGCATGCAGCCGCATCCGCTGGTCAGGTCGCTCTCTGTGCAGGAGGCAAGAGCCGGGGTGTCGTGGGAATGGCTCTCTGCGCTTGACGCCGACCATATTTTTTACGCTTTTGACAAATGGCATGGAGAAGGAACCGATGCGGAAAAGCTCCAGGTGCACCACCCCGTCTGGCAATCGCTGCGGGCTGTGCGTGACAAGCGGGCGTACGAAGTCGATTTCATGACGTGGATGAATCACGGCATCATCGCCAACCAGAAAAAAATCGAGCACATTTTGCACGTGCTGGCCTAGCATGGACCACGATTGTTGCAAACATACAAAAAAGACCACTCTTTTGTCCATTGACACTCTTTTTGTCAATCGCCTAAAATCCTACTATGATAATAAGAATCAATTTCATGAATTTAGCGAAAGGGAAGGGGAAAGCAACATTTCGTGCATGTACATAATGAATGGAAAAGGTGGCTAGCATGGGTCAACAGACACACACCCTGAAGCAGGGGAGTACATCAAAACAGGAACAGTTTCGCTCGCGGCCATGGGCAGCAACGCTGATCCTCACGGGCGGAGTTTTTGCCTTGATTCTCGGAATGTTTCTGTCTGTCTCATTCGGGGCAGCAGATATTCAGTTTTCTGTCGTTTGGGACGCTATTTTTCATTTTAATCCAGATATTACGCAGCATCAGATCATCCAGGAAATACGCCTTCCCCGCTTGCTCGGTGGAGCGATGGTCGGGGCCAGCTTTGCTGTGGCAGGGGCGATCATGCAAGGGATGACTCGCAACCCGCTTGCCGACTCCGGTTTGCTCGGGCTGAATGCGGGAGCAGGCTTTGTCATTGCTCTCTGCTTTGCCTTTTTCCCGGGGCTGCCTTTCATGTATTTGATCTTGTACGGGTTTTTGGGCGCAGGTGTAGGCGCAGGACTTGTTTACGGAATTGGCTCGATGGCAAAAGGCGGGCTTACTCCGGTGCGGCTCGTGCTTGCAGGGGCAGCGCTCAGCGCCCTGTTGTCTGCTCTTAGCGAAGGGATTGCGCTTTACTTCAAAATTGGACAGGATTTGGCTTTCTGGTACGCAGGCGGGGTAGCCGGGACAAAATGGTTCCAACTTAAAGTGATGTTCCCGTGGATTGCCGCTGCGATCCTCGGGGCGATTGTGTTGTCACGTTCCATCACGATGCTCAGTCTCGGCGAGGACATTGCCAAAGGCTTGGGCCAGCGAACAGCGCTCGTCAAACTGGCGGGTACGGTCATCGTCCTGATTTTGGCAGGTTCGGCTGTCGCTGTCGTCGGTGCGGTTGGCTTCGTCGGACTGATTATCCCGCACTTGACGCGTTATTTGGTCGGGGTCGACTATCGGTGGATTATTCCTTGCTCTGCCATTATGGGCAGCTTGCTCGTCGTTTTTGCCGATTTGGCAGCCAGAATGGTGAATCCGCCTTACGAAACACCTTTGGGCGCCCTGATTGCGCTGATTGGCGTTCCGTTCTTCCTTTACTTGGCTCGTAAAGAAAGAAGGGAGATGTAAATCATGCAACCAGCTACTGCGCAAATCGATGCCCGCAAACGCAGCAGGGGCATCCTCGTCATGATGATTTTGTCTGTGCTCATTTTGATTGCGTTCATCATCAGCATGAACACAGGATATATTCGCTTGTCGCCAATGGATTTGCTCATGACCTTGTTCGGGTCTGGCACCGAGAAGCAAAGCTTGATTTTGTTCGACTTCCGCTTGCCGCGCATCGTCATTTCGCTTTTGATCGGAGCAGGTTTGGCGGTTTCCGGCTGCATCATTCAAGGGATTTCCCGCAACGCGCTGGCTGACCCCGGCATTTTGGGGATCAACGCAGGTGCGGGTTTGATGGTTATGCTGTTCATTTCCTTTTATCCGTCGACGGCTGCCGCTCCTGTTTTCCTGTTGCCTGTCCTGGCGCTGGTCGGAGCAAGCTTGACCGCAGCCCTGATTTTTGTGCTGTCTTACAAGAGACATAAAGGCTTGTCGCCAATTCGCATTCTGCTGACCGGGATCGCGGTCGCAGCGGGGATGAGCGCTGCGATGATCGTGCTGACGCTCAAGCTGAGTCCTGACAAGTACCAGTTTGTCGCAACCTGGCTTGCCGGAAGCATTTGGGGAACCAACTGGAAATTCGTTCTGTCGCTGCTCCCGTGGATTGTCGTCCTGCTGCCGTTTGTCTTTTACAAAGCGCGTGTGATGAACGTCCTGAATTTGGGAGAAGAGCTGTCCATCGGTCTTGGTGCTCCGGTCGCAAGAGAACAGTTGAAGCTGTTGGCCGCATCGGTCGGACTGGCGGCATCTTGCGTGGCTGTCAGCGGCGGGATCGGCTTCGTCGGTCTGATTGGCCCGCATTTGGCGCGCAGACTTGTCGGACCGAAACACGAAATGCTGCTGCCGACATCGGCCTTGGCAGGCGCGCTCCTGGTTATTGTTGCTGATACGATCGGACGCTGGATTTTGCAGCCGTCTGAAATTCCAACAGGCATTGTGGTTGCTGTCATCGGAGCCCCGTACTTCTTGTACTTGCTTGCCCGTTCGAAGTCGTAGAGAAAAAGAAAGGCTTTCATCGTGCGGTGAAGAGGAGGAGGATTCGGTATGCTGCGTCGCTTTTTTGCGTACTACAAGCCGTATATGGGGCTGTTTATAGCAGATTTTTCTTGCGCGATTTTGGCCGCGCTGCTTGAACTGGCGTTTCCGCTTGCTGTCAACCGGGTTGTGGACGATTTGCTTCCGAGCGGAAACTGGCTGCTGATCCTGTACGCGTGCCTGGGGCTTTTGGGCATTTACGTGGTCAGTGCGGCCTTGCACTACGTCGTTACCTATTACGGACACAAGCTCGGCATCAATATTGAATCGGACATGCGCAAAAAGCTGTTTGATCGGGTGCAAAAGCTCTCGTTCCGCTTTTTCGACAACAACAAGACCGGACATCTCGTATCTCGCATGACGAACGACCTGATGGATATCGGGGAGATCGCTCACCATGGCCCGGAAGATTTGTTCATCGCGGTCATGACACTGCTGGGCGCCTTCGGTATCATGCTCAGCATCAACTGGCAATTGGCGGTGCTGACTTTTATCATCGTGCCTTTAATGATTTATTTGTCGATGTATTTCAGCCGCAAAATGTCCCGCGCTTTTGACCGGATGTTTGCCGATGTCGCAGACTACAATGCGCGCGTGGAAAACAACATCAGCGGCATTCGCGTCGTACAGGCGTTTGCTAACGAAAAGCATGAAATCGCACGCTTTGCAGAGAACAACGGGCGCTTCCGCCTGACCAAGCTGCTCACGTACCGCATCATGGCGTGGAACTCGTCGTTGAGCTTTATTTTGATGAAGCTGGTATCGCTGTTTGTCCTCGTGTGCGGAACGTATTACGTCATCCAAGGAAAGATGACGTACGGGGAGTTTATCGCTTTCGTGATGCTGTCGAACGTCTTTTTGAACCCGATTCAGCAGATCAACAACGTCATCGAGACGTTTCCAAAAGGTGTTGCCGGATTCAAGCGTTACCTGGAGTTGCTGGAGACAGAGCCTGACGTCGACGATGCGCCAGACGCGAAGCCTGTCAGCAATCTTCGCGGCGACATCCGCTTCGAGAACGTAACGTTTGGCTATGAAAACAAGGAAAAAGTGCTCCAGGGATTGTCGCTGTCCATTCGCGCTGGCGAGACGGTCGCGCTCGTGGGACCTTCCGGCGCGGGAAAAACGACACTGTGCAGCTTGCTTCCCCGTTTTTACGATGTGGACAGCGGCTCGATCATGATTGACGGCATCGACATTCGTTCCATGACGCTGGAATCGCTTCGTTCGCATATCGGAATCGTGCAGCAGGACGTCTTCCTGTTTGACGGATCGATCCGGGAAAACATTGCCTACGGGAAGCTTGGCGCGACCGATGAAGAGTTGTGGGACGCAGCCAGACGGGCACAACTGGAAGACGTGATCCGCGCCTTGCCAGAAGGACTAGATACGCTGATCGGGGAGCGGGGCGTCAAGCTTTCCGGCGGTCAAAAGCAGCGTTTGTCGATCGCCCGGATGTTCCTGAAAAACCCGCCGATCCTCATTTTGGATGAAGCGACCTCTGCTCTCGACACCGAGACGGAAGCGGCGATTCAGCAGGCGCTTGCAGAGCTGTCCCACGGACGCACGACGCTCGTGATCGCCCACCGCCTGGCGACGATCAAGAACGCAGACCGGATCATTGTCGTCGCCGAACAAGGCATCGCCGAGCAAGGGCACCACGACGAGCTTTTGCAAACGCAAGGCGTGTACAGCAGGCTGCATCAAGCGCAGTTCAGTTCATAGACGATGAAACGGCTGTGATTGTCCGTGGCGTTTCTTCCACAAAAAAGCGAGCGTTCTTCCGCATGAGGGCGGGGGACGCTCGTTTTGCTGTGCTATATGCTAAGTTATGCGCCTTGTACAAGCGGGGCAAAAAGCAGCTGTAAACAAGGAAATCATTGTATAATGTACGGGTAGACATGTTCGTGAAAAGAAAAGCGTATCCTCCAGTTGGTGAGGAACAGGCTGGAGGGTGTTTTGCAGTCGAATCAAACGATAGAAGCTCCCTGTTTGCTATAATACATAGCAAGAGCATGTAGCGGGACAGGAAGGAATGGTAAGCATGATCGACCGATTGGACCATCTGGTGTTGACCGTCCGCGACCTGGAAGCGACTTGCCAGTTTTACGAGCGCGCGCTTGGCATGCAGGTTGTCACCTTCGGCAATGGCAGAAAAGCTTTGCATTTTGGCGCACAAAAAATCAACCTGCATGTGGCGGGACACGAGTTTGAGCCGAAAGCGGGACAGCCGTTGCCAGGCTCTGCTGATTTGTGCTTGATCGCTTCTGTGCCGCTTGCGGCAGTCATCGCCAGGTTTGCAAGCTGCGGGGTGGACATCGAGGAAGGGCCAGTGCACAGGACAGGTGCAGCGGGACTGATCCGTTCGGTTTACGTGCGCGACCCCGACCGGAATTTAATCGAAGTGGCGGAATATGTGGACACACGCGAAGCTGAGCCAATTGAGCGAGGGACGGATGTGGACACACGCGTAGCTGAGTCAATTGAGCGAGGGGCGGATGTGGGCACACGCGAAGCTGAACCGATCGAGCGAGGGACCGATGTGGACACGCGCGAAGCAGCCGACCCAATTAAGCAAGAGCCGGGCGTCCAGCGGATTTTGCAAGTGCTGAACGAGCGCGAGCCGGGGTTTATGGGAGCGAAGCAAACGGGTGTGTTTGGCATTTTGCTTCCTTTGGTGAAGATGGAGGACGGCAAGCTGGGGGTTTTGTTCGAAAAGCGGGCAAGCACGATGCGCAGGCAGGCCAATGAAATTTGTTTCCCCGGTGGACGGGCGGAAGAGGGCGACGAATCGCGCTGGGCGACAGCCCGCAGGGAAACGAGCGAGGAGCTGGGAGTGCCGCTCACAAGCATTCATTACGTCGGCGAGCTGGATCGGTTGATCGGTCCGGGCCATTCTGCGATTTACCCGTTTGTCGGCTACGTGGAGGACATAGCGAAGATGAAGCCGAATCCCGATGAAGTGGGAGAAGTGTTTATCATCTCGCTGGAACGACTGGCTGCCGCTGAGCCTGCGACATACACTTCAGCGCTTGTGAACGAGCCGGAGGATGATTTCCCTTATCACCTGATTCCGGGCGGCAAAAAGTATCCGTGGCGCACAGGCACAGTCGAGCATCTGTTTTACGAGCTGGACGGACGAGTCATCTGGGGGCTTACTGCGCGAGTTTTGGCCCATTTTCTTGAATTGATTCGCCACGAGCCATGACCCTGCCCTCGTGCGTGAATGGAACGAAATAGACAAAAGGGAGTGGAAGAAGCATGTGGAAAGCGAATCCGATTACGTCACGCCTGAAAATCAAATGGCCGATTATCCAGGCACCGATGGCGGGCGGTGCGACAACTCCTGCGCTGGTCGCGGCCGTCTCGGAAGCAGGGGGATTGGGAACGCTGGGAGCTGCCTATATGACTCCACAGCAAATCCGTGAAGCGATACATGCGATCCGCGATTTGACCGACAAACCTTTTGGCGTCAATTTGTTCATCCCGGAAGACTTTGACGCGACCCAGCCGATCGCAGACACGGTTGCTTCCGCGCTCAATGAGGTGCGCCGTGAGCTGGACATTCCCGAAAGCCCGCAAGTCACGCGCTTTCAGGAGTCGTTTGCGGAACAGCTGCAAGTCGTACTGGAGGAAGTGCCTGCGGTTTTCAGCTTTACGTTTGGCATGCTCGACGCGCGTTCACTGCAAGCGCTCAAGCAAAAAGGCGTGACGGTGATCGGGACTGCGACGACGGTTCGCGAGGCAGTCGTGCTGGAAGCGGGCGGCGTGGACATGATCGCAGCGCAGGGCAGTGAAGCAGGCGGGCATCGCGGTTCGTTTTTGCCGGATTCCCCGAGCAATCTGATCGGAACGATGGCATTGGTGCCACAGATCGTGGATCGCGTCAAAATTCCGGTGATCGCAGCGGGCGGGATGATGGACGGGCGAGGCATTGCAGCCGCACTCGCACTGGGAGCGCAGGCGGCCCAGCTCGGAACGGCATTTTTAACGTGTGCGGAAAGCGGCGCGCATGCTTTGCACAAGCAAGCCATCCGGGAGTCGAGCGAAGAGGGCATCGTCATGACACGGGCTTTTTCCGGCAAATGGGCGAGAGGCATCGAGAACGAGTTCATGCGAAAGCTGGCGCCACTGGATCAGGAATTGCCCGCCTACCCGGTGCAAAATGCCCTCACCAAAGACATTCGCGCCGCTGCGGGCAAGCAGCAGAAATCCGCGTATATGTCGATGTGGGCGGGACAGGCGGCACCGCTTGGCAGGGAGCTTGGCGCAGGCGAACTGGTCTTGCGGCTCGTAGAGGAAACGAAGCGTGCATGCGCAGGACTTGTGCAGGAATAGCAAGGAAACAGGTGCGGCATCATTACGGACAGACTACGGCAGTGCGTTGACGGAGGAATGGAGATGGAACAGGAATACGCTCTTCGAGGAACAATCATTGCAGACGGACAGGAAATCAGGGACGGGCTTGTCGTAGTGGCGGCAGGGAAGATCGTGTACGCAGGGGAAGCCGAAGCTTATGCGGGCGAATGCCCTGCACAGCTGCTGACGGTGGAAAACGGGCGGATTTGCCCAGGACTGGTAGACATGCACATGCACGGGATCGACGGCCACGACACGATGGACGGGACGCCGGAATCTTTGCAGGCCATTTCCGGCGCGCTTGCCCGATATGGCGTCACTTCTTTTTTGGCGACGACGATGACGGCTCCTTACGCCGAGCTTGAGCCTGTGCTGGAAAACATTGCGCGCGCAAGCCAGGCTGGCTTGCCGGGGGCAGAGGCGATCGGGATTCACCTGGAAGGACCGTGGATCAACCCGCGTTACAAAGGGGCGCAAAAGGAAGAAAACATCTCCCTGCCCAGACTGGATGCGGTGAAGCGAATGTACGAGCTGGCCCAAGGGCTGATCAAGGTCGTGACGATTGCTCCCGAGCAGCCGGAAGCGCTCGAAGCGATTGCCTGGCTCAAGGAGCGCGGCGTGATCGTCTCGGCAGGCCATACAGGGGCGACGTTTGTCCAGGCGGCTGAAGCTGTGGATGCGGGCGTGCGCCACTTCACGCATTGCTTTAACGCCATGACCGGATTGCATCACAGAGAGCCGGGAGTGGTCGGTGCTGCGATGTACCACGAGCATTTGAGCACCGAGTTGATTGCCGATGGCATCCACGTCCATCCTGCGGTCATGCGAATTTTGTATCGGGTGAAAACGCCGGAGCGGCTCGCGCTGGTCAGCGACTCGATGCGCGCTACTGCGCTCGGAGAAGGCACTTACGACTTGGGCGGGCAAGAGGTTCGCGTCCGCGACAATCAGGCGCAGTTGGCGGACGGGACATTGGCTGGCAGCATTTTGACCTTGAACAAAGCCGTAGCAAACATGGTGACGCTGAGCGGTGTACCACTGGCGGAAGCGGTAGAGATGGCATCGCATACGCCAGCCGCTATCCTCGGATACGGGGAGCGAAAAGGTCGGCTGGCAGCCGGATACGATGCCGACATGATCGTGTTGGATGACGATTTTGAAGTGGCGATGACCTTCGTTGCCGGAAAACGCGTATACGAACGCGCTCAGTAATCCAATCCATAAGCGTAAAAAAGCAGCCCAGATGCGCTGGGGCTGCTTTTTTTTGTCGTATACTGCTGCACGGGCAGGGGGACGCGTGGATGAAACCATGCGCCGGGGCTGCTTTTTTGTACTGCCTACTACTGCATGGGCAGGGCGGCGCGTGGATGAAACAATGCGCCGGGGCTGCTTTTTTGTACTGCCTACTACTGCATGGGCAGGGCGGCGCGTGGATGAAACCATGCGCCGGGGCTGCTTTTTTGTACTGCCTACTACTGCATGGGCAGGGCGGCGCGTGGATGAAACCATGCGCCGGGGCTGCTTTTTTGTACTGCCTACTACTGCATGGGCAGGGCGCGCGTGGATGAAACCATGCACTTGGACTGTTTTTTGCACCGCCTACTGCTGCACGGGCTGCGAAGCATGCGGGTGAAACCAGACTTTTTGAAAGTCCAGCCAGCCGGACGGATTGATCGTGACGCCGCGAACCGACTTGTGAAAAGAAGCTTGCGATTTCTTTTGCACAAGGTACAAAACGGCATGGTTTTCTTGGATCAGCGCTTCTATGTGCGCGAGCTTTTGTTGCCGGACGGATTCGTCTGCCTCCCGAAAAAGGGCAGCAGTCTCTCGATGAACCGCTTCGGCTAACGGTGCGTCAAAGCTGGGCAGGAAGTAGTTCTTTTGCAAGTACATTTCCAGTTCACTGATTTCATCATGGCTAAAAACGTTTCCGAACAGTTGGCAGTCGTGCTCCGGCAGCAAATCGTGATTCGCAAACTCAAACGGCTCGCGAACGTCGATTTCCAGGTGAATGCCGTAGTCTTTGCAGCGGGCTTGAATCCACAAGGCGTCCGGCTCGTGATAGGACGTCATGACCATGCGCAGCGTCTCTCCCTGGTAGCCGCTTTCCGCAAGCAGGGCGGCAATTTGCGCAGCGCTTGGGCGGGGCGTTCGTTCCGCTGACCAAGTCGCAAGCTGCGGAGAGAAGGGGCGGAAGCCTTTTGCCGGAAAGACGCGATCTCCTCCAAGCTCGGCAATCATCTGCTCGCGATCGATGAGCAAGTCGAGCGCCTGGCGGAATTTCGGATGGTTTTGCGGCCCGGTTTTCCATTGGTTAAAGACGAGCAGGTTGCAGCAGGAAAACAGCGTCTCCAGATCGCACCAATCGCGGCTGTCGCGGATGATTGCTTCCCTTAATGCTTCGGCTTTTGTGGCCACACCGTGGGACATCATGACAGACGTCCAGTCCGGTTCATGGAGAATGCCTGTTTCCAGATCGGGGAACAGGAGGATTTCCACACGGTCAAGCTGCGGCCTCCCCTGAAAATGTCCCGAAAAAGCTTCCAAAATGCAAATGCCTTCATCCAGACGGACGAGCTGGAACGGGCCAGTCCCGATCGGGTTTTTCCCAAACTCGCCAGCCGTCTCCAGGACGATCTCTGCCGGGACGATGCTGGTGGGCGTAGTGGAAAGCATCCGCAGAAACAAGTAGTTCGGCTCCTGCAACAAAATCCGCACCGTTCTGGCATCAACTGCTTCCAACTGCGCGATATCGCCAAGCATCCAGCTTGCTTCATACTTTTCCGGATGCGAGCGCAGCCGGTCCAGCGAAAAGACAACATCGTGCGCGGTCAGCTCCCGACCGTGGTGAAACACGACATTTTTCTTCAAATAAAACGTCCACTCCTTGTGATCCGCGCTCATTTCCCACGAGTGGGCAATGCTTGGATGGATCGTCCGGCTGTCCGTGTCGAAGTGAACGAGTGTATTGAAAAGCTGGCGGACCAAATGCGCATCGAAGTGATAGTACACCTGCGCGGGGTCCAGTGTGACAATGCTGCGGTAGACCGGGAAGCGCAGCGTGTCCTGATAATGGTTCGACTCGCTCGGTGTGCAATAGCCAAGTTCTGCCGAGAGCCACTCCATGAACTGCTCTTTGACAGCGGGCTTGCCGAAGCGATTCAAAAGCTCCATAGCTTCTGTGACATCGCCTTGCTCCATGCGCTGCTTTCCTTCCGCAAGCAAGATGGCATCGGCATCCGCCAGAAACGTCAGGACGGAGGCATTGCCCCGGCCAAGCCCAGGCTGCCAGTCGATCCAGCCCATTTCTGCCAGCTTGCGGACGATCAGCTTCGCGTTTCGGGGGGTACAGTGCCAAAGTCCGCTCAATTTTTCAATCGTGACGGGGAACGGTTTGGCCGTTTCTTCCTGCTGAAAGAACAGGCGCAGCTCCAAAAAGTAGAGAACGGTAACCATGAAGGCCCCCCTTTGTTTTTGGGAAAAGGTGACAGAGTTTGCTTACACCTTACCCTTTTTCGCTTTTCTCAGATCAATATACTGAAGATAACACGACAGACGAAAAACAGGAATGGGGAGAGCAAACAAGATGAGCAAAAGGTTTCCGTTACCGCGCTTTCATCCCGTGGCATGGGGCGTCATCATCGGCACCTTTTTATCGCGGACGGGTTTTTTCATGACGCTGCCTTTTCTCGGGATTTACTTGGGCAAAGGAAAGGGAATCGACCCGGCCGTAGTTGGCGCGATTTTGGCGATGAGCCTTTTGGTGGGCACGGTCAGCAGCTTCGCTGGGGGAGCGTTGTCAGATCGGTTGGGGCGCTATCCGGTCATGATCGCCTCTATGGGGCTTTGGAGCTTTGTCCTGGTCGGCTTCACGCTGGCGAGCGAGACGTGGATGTTCTTCCTTTTGAGTGCGCTGAACGGTTTGTGCCGCAATGTATTTGAACCGACGGCGCGTGCCCTGCTCGCTGATTTTACCCCGGACAGCCAGCGCAGGGGTGCTTTCAACGCCAGGTATTTTGCCATCAACCTGGGGGGAGCGATCGGGCCGCTGATTGGGTTGAAGCTCGGCGCAGGCAGTTCGTCCTCCATGCTGCCGTTTCTGATCAGTGCGGTGATTATGGCGCTGTATGCGGTCATCCTGGTCGTGTTCATGATCTTGTTCAAGCAACAACTGCGGGAGCATTCCGATTCGATTCCGATGGGGCAGATGGCGCGGATCGTGTTCACAGACAAAGTGTTTTTGTATCTGTTGCTCGGCAATTTGTTTGTGGCTGGAGCCTATACGCACCTGGATACGACGCTTGCCCAGTACATCGGTCACGACCGGGTCGAGGCTTACTCCTTCCTGTTCGTGATGAACACGTTGTCTGTCCTCGTCTTTCAATATCCGCTTGCCAGGCTGATGAAACGCTATTCTGCCATGACGGCCCTGAAAGTCGGCTGCCTCCTTTTCGGACTCGGCTTGTTCGGGTTCGGACTCTTCACCAATTTGTTCTGGCTGTCAGTGTCGATGGTGGTCTTTACCATCGGGGAAATTTTATGCTTTGTCATCGGTGATGTACTGATCGGAGAAATCGCTCCCGAGCATATGCGAGGCGCCTATTACGGCGCGAGCGGCTTCGCTTTTCTGGGGCAGAGCGCCACTGCGTGGATCGGCGGTTTGCTGCTTCAGCAATTGGGCTTTGACCAAGGGCCAGTTATTTTCGCGATCTTGATGCTGCTGACCTTTTTGGCCTTGCCGTTTTTCCAGCGCGGTCAAAGACTGTGGGAACAGCGTCAGCAGAAGACGCAAGATTGTGAACAACCTATACAAATCACGATTTGAAAAGAGGGATTAGAATGAATCAGATTCAGCAATTTCAAGCGCTTCATCATGCAGACGAGATGTTGTTTTTGGGAAATGCCTGGGATGTCCTTTCGGCACGCACGTTGGAGCAGAGCGGCTTTCGGGCCATCGGGACGACGAGTTGGGGCGTTGCGGCTTCTCTCGGATACAAAGATGGGGAAAACATTGACTTTGCCTTGCATTTGTCCATCATCAAGCTGATCGTGGATCACGTGAACATTCCGGTTTCCGCCGACATTGAGGCGGGCTATGCAGAGACTCACGGGCAAATTGTCGAGAACGTGCTGCGAACGGCTGACCTGGGGGTTGCCGGGATCAACATCGAGGACTCTTTCAAACGAGGGCCGGGGTTAAAAGAGATCGCCGATCAGGCGAAACTTTTGCAGACGATGAGGGCTGCTCTCGACAACCGTGGCTTCGCTGCTTTTTACATCAATACGCGGATCGACACGTATTTCCGGCGAGAGGACCCGTTCGCGGAAACGATTGAGCGCGGACTGGCTTACGTCGAGAGCGGGGCGAGCGGCATTTTCGTTCCGGGGATCGTCGAGGAGGAGCAAATCAGAGCGATTGCCCAAGCGGTGCGTGCGCCGCTGAATGTCCTGTCGCGCCCCACCCTGACGAATGCCGAGCGCTTGGCAGAGTGGGGAGTCAAGCGGCTGAGCATCGGGAATGACTTTTACGACCATGTTGCTGATTTTGCAAAAGCGAGTGCCTCCAAGCTGGCGGCTGACCGTGACACGGCCCTGCTGTATGCAGCGAATCGCCAAGGATAAATCTCCACATATTGCCACCTGCCCCTGGTATTTGGTATCGTTTCCTGAGAACGAGAAAGATGCTAGGGAGGAGTGAACCGAAAGACGGATGGAGCTGAAAAAAGGCACGATTTTGCGGGGAGCCTACCGGATCAAAAAGACCGTCTCCACGAGCGAGCTGTCCCATGTGTATCTCGTTTACCACATGGAGGCCAAAAAGACGAGAATTGTGAAGGAGTTTTTCCCGAGAGCACTGGCGATGCGCGACCTGAATAACCGCAGCGTCATCTGCCGGAAGCCATCGTCAAAAGCGCGATTTCAGACGCTGCTGGAGAGCTTTTGGCAGGAAGCGGCGATTTTGCAGGAGCTGCGCCATGAGCATATCGCTCCTTATGTCGATCACTTTGCAGAAAATGGGACAGGCTATCTGGTCGTGGAGTATTGCAAAGGCAAGACGCTTGACCAGTTTGTGCAAGAGCAAGGGGAGCTGGATGTCGCTGCTTTCGTGCAGACAACCGTGCTCCCGCTCCTGGCAAGCTTGGACTACATCCACAAGCAAGGGATCATCCATCGGGATATCAAGCCGCAAAACATCGTGATGACCGATGAGGGAAAGCCGATGCTGATTGATTTCGGCTCGGCTATTCGCTTTGCAACCGACGCCCCCCGCCAGATCGTGACGACGGAAGGATACTCTCCGCTCGAATTTTATTCCAGCCAGTCCCGACAAGGTGTTTTTTCCGATGTGTACAGCTTGTCGGCTACTCTCTATTTTTGCCTGACCAGGCACCGTCCGGCCGATGTGGCGACGCGAGTGATCGAGGATCGGCTGCCGTCCGTTCGCGAGCTGAATCCGACTGTGCCGCGGCTGATCGCGAATGTCATTGCGTGGGGCATGGCAGTCGAGGCGAAAAAAAGATGCCCCTCACTTCGGGTGCTGGCAGCAGCCGTCCGTGCGGAGCATCTGTTGAGAGCGGGCAAGTCTCGCTTGCAGACCCCCTTTCTCGCAAGCAAAAGCAAATAGTCCGTTATGCCGTTTCCCAGTTCCCAGCTTGGTGGGGGCTGGGTTTGCTTTCTTTGTAGCGCAGTTCAATCTCGGTGACATGATCCTCAAACGTCACGTAAATTTTGTCGTTGTAGTGGAGCACCACTTTTTTATGGCGAGGCAAAATGTCCTTGCCTTTTTGCAGTGTGCACTGGCTGTGGCTGATCATGACCAAAGTCTGGTTTTTCCCTGGCTGGAAGTAAATTTTGTGTGCTTCCGGCAGGTGCTCGTTGACGTCGAGGCTTGAAAACAGCTCGTGGAGCGTGATGCGTTGCTTTTTGCCAAACGCGGCGAGCGGCCAAAACTTCACGGGAATGTCGTTGCCGCTGGCGGTGTGAAGAAAATACCCTTCCAAACGGCCGCTAAAATTCGGTTTCGGGCGCATGAACCAGTAGGCGCCTGCGCCAATTGCGGCAAGAGCGAGAACAATCAGTCCGATTGTGATGTAGCGATCCCAGACAGAATGAACCGTGATGACAAGCGAGCCAGTCACGCTTGCCCCTTCGGAATCGGTAGCCGTGATAGTGATCGCGGAAGTGCCGCTTTTGCTCGGCACGAGCTTCAACCCGGATTCGTGGATGCTTGCCCCAAAATGATCGGCGGGAGTAGGAGAGACGATCGCATAGGTGAGCTTGTCCTGATTGGCATCGGTGAAATAAGCAGCGAGGTCAATTGTCTGCTCGCCGTTTTCCTTTTCGATGGTCAGCTTGTTTTTGGCTACTGCCACGGGCGCGATGTTGGCGATTTCGAATGTTTTGCTTGCCGTCTCGCGGTAAAAGTCCGGGCCGCTCATGAAAATTTTCCACTGGTACTGCCCGGAGTGCGGGAACACATAGTCGGTTGTGAAGACCGTTCCCCCGTTTTTCAGCGGAATTTTTTCGGTTTGCTTTTTCGCGATGTCGGTGACGATCAATTCGGCCTGCATCAAACCGTAGACGTCCCGATCTTCCAGGCGCTGATTGCCCTCCAGCTGGGTCAAATAAGTCGTGAAGGTCGCCGGATTGCCTTTGGAGACAGGATCAGGTGCAACCTGTACATCGGCTTTCAGACTGTAGTTGCCCAGCAAATTGACTTTGACCAGGTCGCCCGGCCGTCCGCGGAATTTGACCAGATAGCTCCCCTTTGTCGGCTGCTCGATTTTCATCAGAGAGTATTTTTTCGATTGGATAAAATGCACATTTTTCGACTGGTAGTAGACTTGTGACTCCAGCAGCGGATGGTTCGACAACAGCACGATGTTCGCTTCCTGCATGCTGGCGTTCGGGATGTTTACCGTGACCTCTTGCAAGCTTCCCGTCGCCGTCATGGCTGCTACCGACACAAGCTGCGACTGGATGTGCTTCGCAAAAATTTGATTGAAAATCTCCGGCAAATCATCTGTGCTTTGCGTGACAAAAGAAGTCCCGCCTGTCGTCTCCGCGATTTTTTTCAGCTGCTCTTTTTGCACAGAGCCATCGCTGTTCAGCCCGATTGTGTAGATCGGGTAGCCCTCCGCTTTCGCTTTTGCCATAACCGACTCCACATCTTTGTTCGATGCCGCGACGCTTCTGCCATTGGCGTTTTGGCGCAGATCGGTTCCCCCATCCGAGAGCAGGATCAAAAACGGCTTTCGCGATTGATCCTTCGCTCTGGCAATCAGTTCTTCCCCTTTTCGCAAGCCAAGCCCCATATCGGAATATCCCGAATAACGCAACCCTTGAATCTTGCTTTTCAACTGCTCGCGCTGTCTGCTCTCCGCCATGCTGGTGAGCGGCTGCGTCTGGACGATTCGATCATTATAGGCGACAAAGCCGATCCGGGTACGACTAGCTTCGCTCATGTCGATAAACATGCCCATGACCTCGGCAGCTGTTTTCCCAGGGTCTGTCTGGTTCATCGAATTGCTCGTATCAATGACAAAAACCGCATCGATTCCTGCTTCACCCGTCCCGGTTGCCCCGCTTGGAAGGGGAGAGAAAAGGAGGAGGAAAGGCAGGAGGATACCGCTAACCACCCATTTGAACGCCAGGGAGAACGGAGGAGGATGTCCAGTTTTTTTGTACATGTTTTCACTCTTTTCCTTAAAAGTTTGCAAATTGTTCACATTTTGCTGCAACAGGACTATTTGCCCATAAATCAACTTCCGGCTAAACGGCGGACACCATTTTGCCGAGGTATATAAAGTGAAATAATAGCCTTTTTTGTAAAAATAAGGTTTATTCTGTCCTTTCTTGTCAGTATTTCGAGTTATGGGCGCATCCGGCGCTGTGCGGGCAGGGCGGCAGAAGTAGGGACAAAGTAAGGTGTGATGCTGGTTTTGTCGGGAAAAGTAGGCGGGAAGACTCCCTGGATTCAGCATAAAGTGCTCAACCAGAAAAAGGAAGATGAGTGGAATAAAATGGGTCTAAATACCAGAAACGGTAATGGTGCACATAGGAAAATTGTCATAATAGAGGGTTTGTTGACAAAATATGGCGAGCGAGTTTAATTTAGAGGCAAGATTTTTGGTTTTATTGGGATTTATGTAATCAACTGTAATTGATTGTGGAAGTAGGACTCATACACTCCTGAGTTAGGACCACGCATTTACGAGAGACAAAAGGAAGGGGTCATTTATGGACATTATTAACCAGACCAACAGAACCATGCTGTTCGAAGAGATCAACCCGGAGAAACTCGACCTCATCACGATTGTAGGCGACGTCAAGGGCATCGACAGTTTGAGCGACGACAAGATCAAGGAAATCAACGAGCATTTGCTTGTGAAAAGCTTCGATGAGTTTTTGGACAAGTTCTCCCCGACTGTCTATTCGTTCTACAACGCCGTAAACCAAAAGGTTATGTACACCTTGAAAAAGCCTGATGGCATTGCGGAAGATGCGATTTCCGAGATCAAGATCGACCAGAGCAATGACTTTTTGAAAATGCTGTTCACACTGATCGATACTAAGCGCAGCCAGGGAATCACGAACGTCGACTTTAAATTCGAGAATCTGCTGGACATGATCTCCCCGAAAAAAGTGATGGACGATATCCGTCAGGTGCGTAAAGAGATTCACTACTTGTACAGCCACTACGAAAAGCTGGACGATGGCGATCCGAAGAAGCTCGATCTCGGCGACAAGCTGAACATCATGTTTGAAGATGCGAGCAAAAACTACAACAACGTCATGGCCATGCTCCCGCTCGCGATTGAAGATATCAAGACCCGTCTGCTTCTCGGCGGGGCGCAAGAGGAGAACCAGTCGGAAGCGATTCAGATCGGGATGCTGACGATCGGGGAAAACGGTGAGCTGAAAATCATCGAAGCGCCGAAAAGCGACAGCCGCGAGCTGATGGTTCTCGACGAGGGCAACGGCAACGGATTGATGAACGTGTTCGAGGATGATTACGAGTCGATTACCGAAACGCCGTCCTCCTATGTCAAAGATTTGGTAGTGCGCACGTTCTGCCCGCTGCCTGCCGTTCATAGCGAGATCGACATTGAGACAGAGGTGCAAAACTACAACACGTACCTCGAATTTTATAAAAACGCGAAGGATGACTTCGTGAAAACAGTCAAGCCGCTGGTCGAGAAAATTCTCGGCGTGAAAATGTTCTTCGATCAGTACGTGACCAAGAACAAAGGCATGCAGCCTGCGATGCTCATCACCAACACCAAGCTGGACATGCTGGTGAAAAGCAGCAACATCCCGCGCCTGGAGACGTATCTCAACACCGTCAACGCGAAAAACGACTTCACCGATACGATCTGGTTCGGAATCGTGCCTTCCATCGACATGGAAGCTGGCGCCAAAGCGAAAGTCACACGCGAGCGCTTCCGCGGCAACGAAAAGGTCGTCAAACAGGACGGCAATACGATGGAGTCGCTGACGATGCTGCTGCAAGTAGTCAAAGACTTCAAGGTCCAAATTTTCTTCAGCTTCAGCACGGGCGAAGAGACGACCTTCAACAGCATGGCGACTGCCGGCATCGACAAGTACATCGACAAGTGCGGCGTGCTTGTGCGCAAGGAGTACAGCGAGTTTGCGATCCCGTGCGTTCCGAACTTTACGATTATTCCGAAGGACAAATCGGGAGTGGTCATCGACAGCCGCATGCTGCAAACCGAAGACGGCGTGAAGCTGTCGCAGGAAAAAGAAGACATCCTGAAGCTGTGGATCGAAGGCGTTTACGTCGGAGCGAGCTACGTAGCGGCAGGGATTGTGGCGGCGTATCAGTGTCCGGAGTATTTGCGCGAAGCATTCAAGGTGGTCAGCCGCGAGTATCCAGGCGTGCGCTTTGACATCGAAGCGGGCGAAAACGGTCTGCGTGCGATTACGACCATGGCCAAGGAAATCTCCGGCTTTACGAACAACATCAAAGATTCGATCAACCGCAAAAACTTTGGCTTTGTCTTCTCTTCGGAAAATGCGCAAATCCAGGGCAAGGATATCAAGCGAATCACGGTGTACAAGGCGCGCAGCCTGGCGATGGCCGAGGATGGCTTCGATTCCATCTACAAAACGCTGGTCAGCACCTACATCGAGCGGATTCTCCGCTTCCAGACGGGCGATTTCAAGCACGACAACATCGTCAAATTTTTCAGCAACAACCCGAGCAGCCAAAAGAGCAAATGGCTCGGCACACGCGGCTTTGTCAACTCCATCATTCAGGATGGCGACGACATGAGCTATATCATCGACGACAAGAGCAATCTGTGCCACATCGATCTGATCTTCAATGGCAATGTGAAAAATCTGGAAGTCACGATCACGAAGGGTACGACTCCTGTCAAAGCTTAGTACCTGATTTCAGTCGGGAGAGCTTTTTATGAAATGGATTCACACATTACGCAGGTGGCTAGAGGTGTGCTTTCCAAAGCGCACCCTTACACATAAGCCTCGAAGCCCATCCGGTCATTCGAGAGCACACATATACGCCAAGGAGGTTTTTTTCATGGGTTTTCGACTCAAAGTAGAAGGTTCCGAAACAATCGAGCTGGGAATGGACAACATCCAGACAGTCAAGTACGACACGGATACTCCAGATGATTCCAACGCTCGTTCCACTGACGTAGGGGCAACACTGCGTCTGACAGGCAAAATCATTACAGCAACGGACGGCGACAGCGCCGATGACACGATGAAGCTGGCTCTGTGGTCTTTGGTTCCAGCGGAAAAAGCAGACTGCTACCGCAAAGTGACACTGGAAGTGATCGCTGCTGACCAGGTCATTCGCAAAATCTACTTCCCGAACGCTTTCGTCGTCGATTACAACGAGACATTCGGCGATACAGAAGGTGTTGGTACATTCAGCATCTTCATCAAACAAAAGAAAGACAAAACCGAGTTCGCGAAAATCGAAGGCGGCTACGCTGTCTAGTCTTTTGCCGCGAAGGACTGGCCAAACGGTCGCATCCAGCGGATCGACCGCAAGCGGTCACAGCTTCTTTTCTTTCAAAAGAGTAAACGAGCCGTACCTTGAAAGCCGTGTTCAAGGTACGGTTTTCCAAAAAGCCAGACAGAGGGTGCTGTGGTGAAAAATTATTACGAGATTTTGGGGCTTGCGAAGACGGCCTCCCAAAACGACATCAAAAAAGCGTACCGACAGTTGGCGAAGCAGCACCATCCCGATGTGAATGCGGGGAGCAAGGAGTCCGAACAGCTTTTCAAAGATATAACAGAGGCGTACCAGACTTTGCAGGACGAGTCTGCGCGGGAAGCCTACGACGCGCGTTACGAAGCGTTTGTCCAGGGAAGAGGACAAGCCCGTGAAAGAAACGGCGCTGAGCAAGCAAGGGCGCAGGGCCAGGCGAAAGCGAACCAGCAGCGAGCGAATCCGGGCGCTTCGATGGAAGATTTGCACAAGACGTTTGAGCAGTTTTTCGGCTTTCATCCGAAAACAGGAGAGGTCAACGAGAAGAGCATGAACCGCGGCAAAAAAAATCCGCTGGATACCACAGATACGTTCGAGCAGTTTTTTCGCATGAAGAAAAAATAAGACGCTGTCACCCAAGACAGAGCAGCTAACCAAACAGACGGCATACCTAAAAAGGAAAAATCGGGCGACATCCTGACAGCAGGCGAAGAGACCGAAACGATGACAAGGCGGATGGCCGCTCTTTTATGGACATAGAAGCACCGAACCTGCTCCTTTCTTTGGATGGATGTCAGCAAAAAACCATTCTCCCAAAGCTTGGGGCACTTTTTCGTAAGGGGGGTACTCAAGATGGCAAAGAAAAGCAAGGCTTATCAAAAATCTGTCAGGGTAAAGCTGATCGAGCTGTTGATTGCAATTCTTTTGTTTGGCGAACTCATTTATGTTTTCGGCTACACGGACAGCAACGCTCTGAAGATTTTTACGGGAATTGCCTTTGGGCTTTTTTTATTCGGCATGTTTATTGTCACGGTCGGAAGCCCGGACGAGAAGGAGGACAGGAAGGAAACAGGCATTTCCAAGCTCGTGCTGCTGGACGAGGACGGCGAGAGCGTGAAGGAGTGGTTTATCCAGGGAGCGACCTCGCTTTTGATCGGCAAAAACACGAACCAGAACGAAGTCGACATCGACTTGTCTGACGCCGAGTACGCTGCTCTGATCAGCAAACAGCATGCAGTGCTCAACCATGCTTCGGGCAACTGGTTTATCGAGGATGTTCACTCCCGCAACGGCACTGGAATCAAACAGCCGAACAGCCGCGACAAGAACAAGCTGGAAATCGAGCAGCCGCACAAAGTGAAGGCGGGCGACATCATTTACATAGCCAATACACGCTTGCTGCTGAAGTAGACGAGCAGGTGGAGAGACACGAAACGGGGGAAGACTTGAATGAGTTTGACGAGATGCGCAAATGGACACATGTTTAGCACGAGAAAACACGGCAGCACTTGCCCGTATTGCAGCCTGGTGGTAGAGCCTGCGGCAAAGGCGGAGAACCGAATGCCTGCCAGGGGCGGCGACGAAGATGACAAGACCATGCCTTACTTGGGGGAGACAGAAGGCATCGAGCCTGTCACAGGCTGGCTGGTCTGCATCGATGGGCCACAGCAAGGACAAGACTACCGCATCATGGCAGAAAAAAACTTCATCGGACGCTCCGAGGATATGCATATCCGCATCATCGGGGATAACAAAATTTCTCGCAGAAACCATGCCGTCATCGTCTACGATCCGAAAAAGCGCAATTTCTACCTGCTCCCCGGCGATGCCTCCGGTCTGGCTTACCACAATAACGAAGCGGTGTACACGCCAGTCGAGCTGACTGCCTATGACGTCATCCAGCTTGGCGGCAGTACGTTTATTTTCATCCCGCTGTGCGGGGTTCACTTTGAATGGGACAACGCAAGCAAAGGCAAGGAATGATGAGCATGTTTGCACAGGAGATCATTCCTTATCTGGTTGTGTTTGCCGTCATAGCTGTCATCATTTGGTTGTTTCGCGTTCGTGCCGCTTGGATCAGAGAGGAAAAGCATCCGGTCATTCAGATTGGCAATGGACAGACGATTGGCAGAAGAGCAGAGCAGGATGACTATTTTGCCACGACAACGACCTCGCACGGAACGATTGCTGTGCTGGCAGACGGCATCAGCGGCCTTGCCAACGGCAGACTGGCATCGACTTTGGCCGTCCAGACGTTTATTCGCGAGTTCGCCAAGCTGGACCATCCGCGCCACCTCTCTCTTTTCTTTTCCCGAGCCGCTGCGCTTGCCAACGGGGAGATTTTGCAGGCGCTAAAAGGCAGCCGGGGAGGCACTACGCTGGTTGCGGCAGTCATTCACGACGGCATGCTGCATTGGGGCGCGGTCGGGGATAGTGTCCTGACTGTTTTTCGCGGGGGAGAATTTATTCCGATCAATCAAAAGGACATTTACGAATCGGTGTTGGAAGAGCGTTTTCTCGCGGGGGAAATCAGCAAAGACGAAGCGATCAGCCATCCAAAGAAAAAGCAGCTGATCAATTACCTCGGCTACGAAGGCTTTCATAATATCGAGATTGGCCGCGAGCCTTTTCCGCTGGAGAAGGGCGACAAGGTGATTCTGATCAGCGACGGCGTCTACGATACGTTGACAGAAGTGGAGCTGGAGAAAATCTTGTTTCAGAACATTTCCTCCCACGATGCTGCCGAGCAAATCATCGATGCCGTCGAGAGCAAGCAAAAAGCCAACCAGGACAACGCGACCATTCTGATTTTGGAAAAAGGTTGGTGAGATCGAGGGCAGCAGCATCCGGAAGAGAAGGAGGAGCGGGTAGTTAAGGATGAGAAGGGACAACAGTGAATTTGTAACCGGATTTTTGTCCGAGTCAGGCACGCATGTGCGCAACAAGGATTACTTTGCCTACACCGAACTGGATGATATTGCTTGCTGGGTGATCGCCCGCGGTTTGGATACGGATCAGGAAGTGCAGAGCGCCGAGCTTGCGGTCAAAAGCGTCCTGGGACACTTTATGCAAAAGCCGTCTCTCTCCCGCTATCGCATCAGCCGCTACTTGCAGGAAGCGCATCGCGTGCTCCGGCAGGAGAGCCATCGGGTGCGGCTGAAGGCCAGTCTGACGCTGATCGTCACCGACTATGCCCGCGTCGTTTACGGTGTGGCCGGGAACACGAGACTGTATATGTTTCGCAACGGACGGCTGCATTTGCGGAGCAAGGACCAGAGTCTGTCGCAACAGATGGCGGATGGAGAAGAAATCGCAGAGGACGTGCTTGACTGCCACGAGGAGCGCCACAATCTGTTGAATTACTTGGGAACGCCGGATGAATTTCGCCCGTACATTTCCAAAAAGCTGCCGCTGTACGACGGAGACGTCTTGCTTTTGACCACTCCGGGGGTGTGGGAGGGAGTCGGTCCAGCCGAGATGCAGGACGCGCTTGAGGAAGCAAAAGATCCCGAAGCGCTGATCGATACGGTGGAGGATGTCTTGTTGAGCAAACAGCAGCGTGTGGTGAACAACTATACGGCTGCGGCGATTTTTGCCAACAAGATTTTCAAGACCGATCCGCAGAAAAAGTGGCGGATTATCAAGCGGGTCGCGATTATCGTCCTGTTGCTTGCCTTGACAGGAGGCGGCGCCCTTTTGTTCAAGATGAAGGAAGCCGAGAGAATCGCCGATGCTGCGACAGGCATGTTCGAGCACGAGCAGAACGGGGATGCGTTTATCGAAGAAAGCGACTATCCGAAAGCGCTCAAGGAATACAGCGAAGCGCGCAATGCCGCCAACATCGTCAAGGACAAAATCCACGCGGCGCTTCTGAACAAAAAGCAGCGAATCACCCAGCTCATCGTGGACGGGGATACGGCGATGAAGGACGAGCAGTATCAGAAAGCGCTGGAAAAATACGACAAGGCGCTCAAGGAAATGAAAGACCGGGACGATTTCAACGAGCCGGAGATTGCTGCCAAAAAGGAAAAGACCGAATCGTATTTGCTCGTGATGCAGTGGAAGAAGGAAGGCGACATGCTGTTCGAGGCGCAAGACTACGAAGGGGCTGCCGCCTTTTATCAAAAGGCGAGAAAGCTGGCGCTGGAATCGTCCTACCTCACGGGGGAAAAAGAGATTCGGGCGAAGCTGGACGAGGTGGAAGCGAAGAAAACGGGCATCAGCAAAGAGCAGAAAATGCTGTCCGCAGACAAGCTGGAGAAAAAAGGCGACGACAGCTACGCCGCTGGCGATTTTGCGGCGGCCATCGAATCGTACACGATGGCGCAGGAGATGTATCAGGAAATCGGCGTGCTGGAAAAGGTTTTGGCGATGGAGCGCAAAGTGACCAAGGTGGAGGAAAAGCTGAATCCGCCAGCCGCAGTGCCTGTTGTTGCTGCTGAGCAAAGCACGCCGCAGGTTGTGCCATCGGCTGCGCAGCAGCAAGGGGGCAATGCGGGTCAAGTCAGCAACACGACTCCGGCAACAACCCCAGCTTCGGCGGCGCAGCAGCAAGCGGGCAATGCGGGTCAAGCCAGCCCACCGACTTCGGCAACAACTCCACCCCCGGCGGTACAGCAGCAAGGGGGTAATGCGGGGCATGCGTCCACCCCGAGTCCGGTCGCAACTCCCGCCCCGGCGGTACAGCAGCAAGGGGGCAATGCAGGGCATGTCACCACCCCGAGTCCGGCAGCAACTCCACCCCCGGCAGTGCAGCAACAAGCACCCAAACCGGGTCAATCCGCCAGTCCGGCTCCTTCCGCTCGGCCAGTCGAGGGCAAGTCCGCTGCCGAATCACCAGCCAATCCGGCGCAAAAGGAGGCTGTCAAAGCACCATGATGAAAGAGATCGTACTGGACCGTTTGAACAAAATGGAAGATTTGGAACAGCGCCGGATGCTGAAGCAGATGATGAACAGCGTGTTTTTGCATCTGGTCGAATATCAGGAGGACATGCAAAAGAAGCTGGAGCAGCGGGTCTTCTCCGAATTTGAGGACAAGGAAGAGAAGCACGACATTTACGTCACGCTATGTCAGCGGGATGACTTCGATCCGATTCACGACTATTTGTACCCGATGATTCCGGGCGACGAACAAAAAACATGGTTCGATCGCAAGGAGTTGTTTGAGCAACTCGCCCGACAGGAAGAAGCGGTGCTCATGACGATTTTTCTGGAGTGCGAGTACAGCCGTCTCCAATCGCTTGCGCATGGCAAGCGGCATTTTCAGGGGCGTTTGACGACAGCGGAGCATTCGTACCCGATCGAAGTGCGCTTGCAGCCAAACCCGCTGTACGTAAACGAGCTGGAAAAGCTGTACAACATGTTTCAAAAAAACGGCATGCCGTGGAAAACCGTGAACCATCCGTACGCGAACAAGTTTTTCGACGTCATCCTCGTCTCCTGCGAGGGCGAGCTTGGCGAGGACGAGGAGATCGTGGAGGTGTCCGTCCACCTGGAAGAGTGGGAGCCTTACAAAAAGCTGGATGTCATCCCGCTCTGGAACATCGAACGGCTGGCCTTGAAAAATATCGGCTTCCCCGTGCCTGCTACCGATCGGGTGAACTTCGAGCACGTGCTGTCGCTGCGCAAGACAGGGAGCCAGCACGGGTATTTGGTAGACGGCGACGAAGCGTTGATCCGCTATATCAAGCGCACGCCCGAAGAATTGACCATCGTGTCTCCCCAGGAAAAGTCGGGAATTTGGCACGTCTGCAAAATTACCCAGCCTGTCGAGACGCCTACGTCCCGCCTGCACTATGAACTGGTGTCCAACCGCCGCAAGAGCAGCTTTGTCACCAGCTTCGCGCGCAAGCAAGGAATGCCGGTCCGGGCCAAGGGAGAGATCATTCGCATCGTCCACTCCTTCGAAGCAGCGGAGCAGCTGGAGCTTGTGCATGTGGAAATTCGCGAAAAAAGCAAAGGGACGGCCGCTACGTATGAGATGAATCCGTTTATCAGCGACAATGTCCGCGTGGAGCACGATAAAAAAATCATGCATCTCGGCTTTCGCAAGCGCGGAACCGACAGCTTTATTTTAGAGGATATGATGAGCTTTCTCGTGTCCGAGATTCAGATGTATTTCCCGGAATACAAGTGCGAAGGAGAATGGGCGTGAACTACATCTGGGATCTGGTCATCAAGGCCAGGCGCGCCGGAGTTGCCAAAAGAGACATTACGTTCCAAGCGGCGAAGGTGTACTCGCCTTACATGGAGCTGAGCCAGGAAGCGATCAACGCCAAAACCGTGGAGAAGACGGTAGAAGTGAACCCGTTCTATCGCTTTGACGATATTTTCCGCGAGCTGTTTGATGTCAATTACACGGATGAGCCTGAACTGCGTCACGTCTTGTTTGACATCGTCATTCACCTGTTGGCCGATATCGATCTGGTGCAAGGAATGAACAAGCGAGAATACTACATCCGCTTTGTGTTGCGCGATCTCGAAGCGGGACTGTTCGGCAAAAGGACGGCGGATCACATTCGGTTGTTCACCCAGGAAGAACGTGAAATCATTGCGGGCAATTTGTTGCGACTGTATGAGACGGGAGAAGCAGTTTATTTGCTGCGGGACACGATGCGAAAAATTTTTCCCCGCTCGACCATCTACGCAAACTGCGAGGAGAAGGATGAACTGCTTCTGTATGTCGGGCAGGAGGAGACGGCAGCAGCGCGGGCAAGGCTGGAGCTGATCAAGGACATTTTCCTGCCTGTTCGCTTCCAGACAGAAGTGTATTGGCGCAACCACTTTGGCATTCTCGATGTGGAGGAAACCATGCAAATCGACAGCATGGCAATGTACTAGAAGGCACGTGATTTTGCTAGAAAGTCATGTGGGTGTGGGAGGAGCGTTCTCATGAGTAAAATGTCGTACAAGCTTCATATTCAAAAAGGCAGCATGGACGTCCCGCGAAACGAAACCACGTATACGCGAGATGAGCTGATGGAGATGACGACCTTTCAGCTGCGCAATATTTGTTACAAGGAAAAGCTGGTTGGCTCGGTTGTGAACAATCTCGATCGGGAAGGATTGCTGAACACGATCTTGCGGTTTCGCAGCGCGGAGGAGAGCTTGTTTATCGAAGCAGATACAACAGGCGGCTTTGAACGGATCGAAGCGGCTTTGCATGCCTACTTGAATACGCCGCTGCCTGGGGCGGACTCCATCAAAATCCCGGCAAAGATGAGTTTGTATGCCGGGCTGGCTGTAGACAGGCTGGATGGCTATCGGGTGGAGTCGGCCCAAGGCTTGTCCGAGTCGAATGTCCTGCTCGTCAATGACTACATGGAGCTGTGCGGCATTTTTCAGCTGCGCAAAGAGGCAGACAAGCAGGGACGGTACATGCTGTTTTCCCACAAGGACGTCCCGTGGCGCAAAACCGTGAATCAGAGCTACAGCCTGCTCTTTTTTCGCAAGCAAGACTCGGATTATTTGTACAAAGCATACACCGAGGATAAGCCGCTCCCCCCTGTCAACTTGCACTATTACAAAGTGCCTGTAACGGATCTGGAAATCAGGGAGCTGGAAGAGACGGATGCTGTGCTGGCGATTGATTTCGGCACTTCTTCCACGACCGCTGGCGCTTTTTTGGACCACCAGTATGTCAGCGCCCCTTCCAGCAACGATTTGCTGAATGGCCGGATCAAGCTGAATGCGATCAATTACGTCGCGTTTCCAGACACGACCCAGAAAACAGAAGAGTGGATCGAGGTATTGCCGACCGTTGTCCAGGTAGCAGACTGCTCCGTCGCGCAAGACGTGCGCTACCACATCGGCTACGAAGCGCTGCGCCAGATGAAAAAGAACGGATACAGCTCGCATGCGACCGTATTTTTCGGATTGAAGCGCTGGGTGAACAGCTATCACAAGCTGGAAGAAGTGATGGACAGCCAAGGGAATACGGCCATGGTCAAACGTAGCGACATTTTGCGGCAGTACCTGCTGCATGTCATCCAGACGGCGGAGCATCAGTTCAAGTGTCGGTTTCGGCACTTGCATATCACCAGTCCTGTGAAGCTGAAAACGCAGTTCATCGAGATGTTTACGGACATTTTGCCGGAATACCGCATCGAATCGCAGGATGCGCTGGATGAAGGGATGGCGGTGCTGTTCAACACGATCGCGGACCAGATTGACAAAGACAGCTTCCTCGACGGCGAGACGTACCAAGCGCTGGTCATTGACTGCGGCGGAGGAACGACCGACTTGTCATCGTGCCGCTTTCGCATCGAGGATGGCCACATCTCCTATCGCATCGACATTAGCACGACCTACGAAAACGGCGATACGAACTTTGGCGGCAACAACATCACATACCGGATCATGCAGTTCATGAAAATCGTGTTTGCCGACTACTACAGCAAAGGCCGCCACGTAACCGACATCGACCAACTGATCGACATCCCCGGCTCGGAAATATTCCGGCATGTAGATGAGTTTGGCGTCGATGCTGTCTACGAGCAATTCGAACGGCGCTACCGGGAGGCAGAGGCGCTTTTGCCCACCTGCTACAAAGCTTACGAGAACAAAAGCCGCGACGACTATCAGCGCGTCCGCAACAACTTTCACTTTTTATGGGACCTGGCAGACCATATGAAAAAGGAGTTTTTCCGTCAGACGGGCATTTTGCGCAACCGGTTTACAGCCGAAGGAGAGCAGCGTCAGGAGCAGGATTTGAAGCTGACAACAGTCGAGCGCTGGGTGCTGTCGATACGCGAGGATGGTCGCTTCCGGGATGTGTACGACTTGCCTGACGTCGTCTTCAACAGCAAAGAGATCAACCATTTGATCAAGGCGGACATTTACGAGATTTTGCGGGTGTTCCTCGACGATTTTTATCAGGAAGGAAAGCTCGCGGACTTTTCCATCATCAAGCTGACCGGGCAGTCGTGCCGGATTGACGTGTTTCGCGAAGCGTTGAAGGAGTTCGTGCCGGGACGCAGCATCGAATTTCGCCAGAGGTCCGAGGACGCAGGAAAAGTACCCGACCTGAAGCTGTCCTGCCTGCGCGGCGCACTTCGTTATCAGAGCGCGAAAAAAGCGGGATTCATCGAAGCGCAAATCACCAATCACGCGCCTGTCGTTCCTTACTCGGTGACGGCGTTCACGCACAACAGACAGGAGCGGATACTGATTCGCAGTCAGGAAAAGCTGAGCCAGGTGCATGGGGCCATCTCCCGTCCGTACGGAGTGAGCGAGGTGGAGTTTTTCCTCAAGGAAAGCGACGGACTTTTGCGCAAGCGCTATTTGTACACGGACGACAGAAGCGCGTACAAACCTGTGCTCTACGAAGAAATCCAGGCCAAGTACGCAAGCCACATTCCCCAGGAAGAAACCGACTCGATTCAAAACGGAGAGGTCAAGTTTTTCGTGTTTTCAGGCGGCAGCGAATGGGGATTCCACGTGGTGCCAGTCGCTAGGCAAAACGAGCAGCTGCTTCTGGGGAAAAAAGTGTTCTTCGCCTTTGAAAGCGATTTGTCCGAGCTGGACTTTTTCGACGGGATGAAATAGCGAGTCAACCTAATCCATATGAACAAGAAGGGGGGAACAGCCTTGTTTTCCCATCTCTCTCCCCAATTTCACAAGGGGCGGATTCTCAAGCGGGAAATGCTCGAAAACTTGCGGGACTATCCGAGACATCTCGCCGAGCTGCATTTTCTCGCCTACACGGACGGAATTATTTCCGGCATGGACGTTGCGGTCGAGGACGGACAGCTCGTCGTCGGCCGCGGCATCATCAAGCATCAAGGCCGGATTTATTTGCTGGATCGCGAGGAACGGCTCCCGTACGAAGCGACAGGCAAGGAGACGATGCTGAAAATACGTTTCGACGAGCAGACGACGTTGACCGACTTTTTGGCGTACGAGACGCACTATGTGCTCGATACGAACATGGACATCGGGACGGATGAGCGCGAGCTGGGCCGTTTCAAGCTCAAGGAAGGCGCGAAGCTGCGCTCGGATTACCCGTATTTTCTCGATTTGACAACAGAGTACAACACGTGGAATTTCACGAATGTGGAATATGCAGGCCAGCAATACCCGACACTCGCTCCGGCGATCTTGCGTTATTTTTCGCACGAGCTGTTGAAGACCAAAACGACAAACGCCTTCGACCTCGCTTTTGCCACGCAAGGAATCAACGCCGAGCGAGTGGAGCGCGACCTGATTCTTCATTATATAGGCACCCGGTTGGGCTTCGGCTATCGCGCCAGCTCCAACCCGCAGATCGTCAGCTATTTGGGGCGTATTTTGGAAGAGGCGAAGAGCGGCGACAAGCCCAAACAAGAGTGGCGGGCGTCCGGGCGGCAGCGGGTGATTGTGGATTAGCGGAAGCGGGATGGCAACAATCAGGCAGTAGCCAGACGGGAGGGATTCGATGAGCAGCCAGTTTTTCACCTACAAGAACATCCAAGTGATGCCGTATGAACTGACTCATTTGCAAACGTTGAAAGTCGTGAAAAAAATGAACGAGCACGCGCGGCTTTGGTTTACCGGAATCATTTCCGAGGAGCAGAAGGATAGTTATGTGAATCAAACCAATTCGCAAACACCTGTCAAAATCGTTTTGACGGACGGAAAAGGAAAGCCGACAGCCTGGTTTGAGGGCATCGTGCTGCGGGTCAATGTCAAAGCGAGTCGGGGCGTGTATTACTTGTCGGTAGAGGCGGTTTCGTACACGTATTTGCTTGATGTCAAAACGAAGAAGCGCTCCTTCCAAAACCCGGCGATGACGTATGCCAATCTGGTGAAGACGGTACTGTCAGCGTATGGTAAAGCCGATTTTATCGACTCGGTTACCAAAGGCAAAACGCTTGGCACCTTTATCATGCAATACGAGGAGACAGACTGGCAGTTTCTGAAAAGAATGGCTTCGCGCTTCTATACCAGTCTTGTTCCCGCCACGACTTTTCCGCTGCCTAAATTTTTCTTTGGACTGCCAAGCGGCCAGGACAAGGGCAAATTGACGGCTGGCCACTACACCGTCCACAAGCGGGTGGGCGAGTTCCAAAGCGATTCGGAAAATAAGATTCCCGGAATCAACGAGCAAGACTATACGGTGTACGAGGTAGAGAGTGAGCAAGTTCTTGAGGTAGGCAACGAAGTCCAGTTCAAAAACAGGCCGCTTGTGGTCGGGGAAGCTGTCTCAGAAATCAAGGACGGCATTTTGACGCATACGTACAAGCTGTTTCCGCGCAAAGGCATGTACCGCAAGAAGCTGTACAATCATGCGATCATCGGGGCTTCCATCCAGGGACGCGTGCTCCAGATCCAAAATGACAATGTGCGGGCCAAGCTGGACATGGATGACCAGCAAGACCAGAGCACAGCTTACTGGTTTCCGTATTCGACGATTTACACATCCGAAAACCAGACGGGCTGGTACGTCATGCCGGAGGTCAACGATCAAATCCGGATTTATTTTCCCAGCAAGAAGGAAGAGGACGGGATAGCCATCAGCTCGGTTCTGAAGGATATTCCAGACGCCAAACCGGATGCCAAGAAAAAGTCAGGCGGCTCGGGAGGCGGAGCTGCTGCCGCAGGAGGAAGCGGCGGCGGAAACGATCGGATGAAAGATCCGGCGGTCAAGACGTTTCGTACGAAATACGGAAAAGAAATTGTGCTGGCTCCCGATAAAATCGTCATTTCCGCGGGGGAGATGTCGATTACGATCAGCGACAAGCACGGAATATCGATTGTGAGCAACCAAAACGTGAACATTACAGCCGGACAAGACATCAACATGTCTGGAAACACGATACACATTAATGCGCAAAAGATCGAGCTGACAGGCAAAGGGAACACGATTACGTTGGAAGACAAAATTGAAATGAAGGGCTCGGAAATCAAGATGAACTAGGAGGCTCGTTCAGCCATGAAAAAAGCGGAAGCGCTCCAGCATCTGTACGAGCAGGTCGCTTTGCCTGCGCTGGAAGAATGTGTTGCGGCTTTGGAATCTTTTTTTCTGGAAAACAGGGAGCGGCTCGTAGCGGATTTTGTGGAAGCGATGCGGCAGTTTGCCATCCAGATTAAAGAAAGGCAGGCACGAGGTGTTATGCCAGCTGTCGGATTTATTCACCTTTCGCTGTTGCGCACGTCCGTGTTGGACGGATCAAACCAATATTTGCTCGAAGCTTATACAGACAAATGGTATTGGGATGAGGCGGCTTGCTTTTCCCGCTATGACGCAGGCTGGGCTTTTCAAGAAATCTCCGGACTTCTGCGACTTTTGGAAGAGCGGCGCAAAAGGTACATGGGCGTGCTGGATGCACCGGATGTAGAACGGATGGTGCTCAAGGAGTTGGACTTTTTTGCCCAATTCGTGACAGCTCTTGCCCGTCTCTCCCTATCAGAAGTGGTCAAGCTGCCAGAGTACAAGCAATTGGAAAAAGCGCAGCGATTTCAAATCCGGGTGGGCGAGTTTAAAGATTTGAGCGAGCCGGTCTATGTGGAAGATATCCAGGCGAGAGAAGAAGAGGAAGCGAGAAAGCTGCTGGAGCAAACAAAAGGGGCGCAGTGTACGCACGAAACATTTGCCAACATGCAGTTGCGCGAGATCAAGGCGGACGGGCTGGATTTGCGATTCAACGACTTTAGCAGCAGTGATCTGGCTAACAGCGAGTTTCGTCAATGCGTGCTGATGGGTACGCGCTGGATCGGCAGCAAGCTGACAAACGCTGACTTTCGCCATTCGTTGCTTTGTGATGCCGATTTTCGCCAAAGCGACCTTCGTGGGGCCAATTTCACTTACACAGACGGACAGACAAGCAATGACAAACGGTATAGGCAACCGGGCTTGCTTGGCATCCGGTTTGATCAGGCGAATCTGGAGGGGGCGGATTTTCGCCATTCTCGTCTATACAGGGCAAGCTTCTGCGGAGCAAATTTACGACAGGCGATCTTTTTGGAACGGGATCAGGATCGGTTTGCGTTGACGGACGAACAACGGGAAGAGATTTGCTGGGCAGCGGAATGAAGGAGGTGATCACGGTGCGGGATTACTATTTGCTCACGGAGGACAGGCGTATCTCGCGGAAGGTGCAGCCCACTGGCTTGCCACTGGAAGAGGGGATCGAGGCGCTTTTGCCCGTGACTGTTTTGGAAGTCCGGTCGGAGGGGAGCCTCACGTATCCGGATTGGTTGGACAGGCCGTTGTACATGCTGTCCGACCGGATGAAATCCATTACCGCCAAGTACAATCTGGGCATTCATTGGAAACGTGTCGATTTGATCGACCGACAACAAAACGATCGGAATGTGTATTGGATCATGCAGGTTCCCCCGGTGGATGCGCTATCCGCGGGCAGCGAGTTTCACCAGAATGGAGCGTTGAAAAGAATGGTGCTGGACTACGAAAAGGTAAAGCGACACCATTTCTTCTCGGTGCAAGGCATTTTGGAGCCGTACATCGTGGTGAGTCTGGATGCGGCGGAAAGTTTTCTGCGTAGAGGCTTGACTGGTTTCGTATTGCAAAAAGTGGAGATCGAGTCGGGGAGACAGACATGACAGAACATTGGGATGAAAAAATTTTGGATGTGTGGAATGAGCTGCAAATGAAGCGGCAGCTGGAGGAGATGAGTCGGCAGCGACCACAGTTGACCTGGGAAGAATGTCTGGCGGCTGCGGAGCTTGGAAGCATGGAGCATGACGGGCGCACGTTCGCGTTTGAGGAGAAAGTGATCTTCGACGGACAGGTAAGCATGATTTTGCCGCGCACGCTCCAGCTTATGCCGAGAGGACTGGTAGGCAAAAGCAGCACGGCACAGCAGCATGAGCAGCTGGCTTTTCAGGACGAAGCAGGCACGATTTTGCTTGGTCTCAACCATATGATCCATGCGCTTTCGGTGAATGAGAGCGAAATTTTTTTGCGTGAGATGACGGCACAGATCAAAAGCAAGACGCCAGGTTTGCAGATCGTAAAAAACGATGTGTGGGAGCAAGCTGGTCGGTTAATGGCGAGCTACGAATATGTCGTTCCGAAGCCAGACGGCAACTTTTATCAGATCATGTTCGCGACGTCGCTAAACGGGAGAGCTTTTTTTGGCAGCCTGGTGTTTTCGGCGAGTGAAGCGTGGGTGTGGCAGCCGCTTGCGACCGCATTGATCCGGACTCTCAAGATAAGCGAGGGCGTATAAGCTTTTGGTGAATGAGTGGGAAAGGAGAGAGGGATATGCTGGAAAACTTGCTCAGGGCGCTGAGTGCAGGAATATTTGGCGAAGAGTATTCGTATGTCGTACGCGGTGCGACAGCAAAATGCTCGCAAGGAACAGACCCCGGGGTGCTAAACTTGCCTACGTGCCACGGAGTGTACAGTCGCGGAAAGCCTGTCATGAACGTCGCAGATCACGCTTCGGGTGCGAATATTGGCTGCTTCGGATTTTGCAAGCTGACGGGAAGCCAGTGCGTGCCGCAGACGCCGGAAAAGTGGACGGACGGAAAAGAGGATGTGCTGGTGGATAACGAACCCGCTTTGCTGAGCAAATCGCGGCTAGTTTGCACTGCCTCAGGCATCATCACCATTGACAAGGACGGACAAGATTGACGTCAACCTGCGACCTGAAAAAGGGAGGGAAATGACATGCAGGCAACAGATGGCGTCATGACCTATCACGATTTGCAAGTCGTCTGGCCGTATGGGCCGATCCGGCTGGACAGCCTGACATTTTTGCATCAGACGGGCACGCATGCGACTTTGCGCCTGACCGGAATCGTCCCGGAAGACAAAGAAGAGGAAATCATCCATCTCGCCAGCAACCACGACGGCATCGGGCTGTACGGGAAACAGGGCGCGGCGAAAAAGCCGATTTTCATGGGTTGCTTGCAGCATGTGGAGATCAAAGTCGTCCGGGATATTCATTACGTGACGATTCAAGCGATTTCCCATACATACGCGATGGACTTGAGTCCGAAAACACGCTCTTTTCAACAGGTAGACCGCCTGTACCGGGATGTCGTCGAGGAAGCTTTGTCCGTCTATCCGGGCGGAGATTTCATCGACCAAGCTTTTGACGAGAAAAAGCAGGGCAAGTTCATCATGCAGTACGAGGAGACAGACTGGACGTTTGTCAGGCGCATCGCTTCGCATGTGGGAGCCGTCCTCGTCCCGGATGTCAGTGACCACAAGGTGCGTTTCTGGATCGGAATGCCAGAGGGACGCAAGCAAATCAAGCTGGAAGCGGCTCCGTACGAGGTCAACCGGGCGATTGCGCCATATATGAAAAAAGCGGCGAACGGCGCATCCTCGCTGTCCGAATACCAGTATACGACGTACACCTTCGCTCACGACGAGTGGCTGCACATCGGCGATGAGGTGCAGCGTGACGGCCGAACGTTTGTCATCACGAAGGTTACCGCAACGCTGGAGCAGGGACTGTTGAAGTGGACCTATGTGTGCGCTGTGCCTGAATCGGTCAAACAGACGAAGCTGTACAACTCCGCGATCATCGGCGCAGCCATCGACGGCAAAATCATTCAGGTTGGCCGCAACCAGGTCAAAATTCACTTGAATATGGACCAAAAACAAGACGCAAGCAAAGCCCAATGGTTCCCGTACGCCGCAGAAGGCAACCAGATTTTATACCTCATGCCAGAGCTTGGTTCCAAGGTCAAGCTGTACTTCCCCGGCGCAGAAGAAGACGACGGCATGGTCATGAACTCCGTGCGCCACGCCCCGCAAGGCGAAGCCGTCCAGAAGCAAGCGAAAAAAATGCAGGACCCGGGAGTCAAATCGTTCGGCAACCCCCAAGGCAAAGAGTTCACGCTGGGCGACAAAGAGCTGACGATGACGGCGCAGGAGGGCATGCTGTACATCTCCATGAATCAGGATGCGGGCGTCAGTTTCAATAGTGCTTCGCAGGTGCGGATTCAAGGAAAGGGCGCCGTGAGCCTGAGCGGTGCGGCTGTTCATTTGTCCGGCACAGAAGGATTGACGGTCAAAACGGCAGGAGATGCCCTAGAGTTAATCGAAGAAGCAAATGCGAGCAGTGAAAACATTCAGCTGGAGGCGAGTGCCCGGCATTCTTTTCCGCAACTGTTAAGTGCGTTTGAGCAAGATGTAGCGGCCAACGGGATTCTTGCGGTCATGGCGAAACGCACCTTGGATAACCAGATCGCAGAGGTGGAAGGGAAGTTTGCGGCCTTTGGGGATACGTTGGCTGGTTTGTGGGGGGCGGCGGTAGACGCGGGCGACCTGGTTGTGACAGGTGTTTTGGGAGGCGATGACGCCCAAAGCTTGTATGAGTTTGTGAGCGGCTCCGAAGTCGGTTCGCTGACCGAGAGGAACAACTTGGCCAAAGGAGCAGTGGAAGTCGCCACGAACACAGCCGAATACGTAGAGAACGTGGCTTCGGGCAAAAAATCGTGGCAGGACGTAGCCCAAGATGCAGGCGACGCAGCCGTCTCGATCGGGACAGGATTATACAACGATTACATCGACCCTTTTGTGAAAGACGAGAAGTACAAACAGGATAATTTGCACGGCGGTCTGTGGACCCGCTCGGTCGAAGAAAGCTACGCAAAAGGGCAAAACGAGTTCAAGAAAGACATGGTCGTAGCGGAAGCCGTGCTGACGGTGTATAGCGGTGGAATGGGCACAGCAGCATTAAAAGGCGGCAAATCGGTGGCGAAGTTGGACGTGGACGCGCCGCATGGTTCCAAAAAGCCGCACGCTAATAGTGATTCGGACGGCGGAAAGGGAAGAGGCGGACCCCTGCACGGCTCCGGCAAAAATGACATGTTGGAAGGCGTGCCCCTCAAGGACGGGAAGCTCAAGACGAAGGCCAAGCTGCTGGATGATGTGTTAAAAGAGCTGAGCGAAACGATTGCGAAGTTCCTCGAAAAGATGAGCGAGCAGTTAAACGGAAGACTGGTCGTGATGGAAGATGCGATGACGGGTCAACGCTTTTTCTTCTGGGAGAAAGGGGAGGGCTATTCCTTTTCGAAAGATCGGACAGGGCAAGGCGGGTCGCATAGTTCGGGGACATCAAAGGGGCATGACAGTAAAGCTACTGATACGGATGTTCCCAGCAAGAATACGCCGCCAAAAGGAGGAAAGGCAAGCGGAGACCTCGGGCATTCTCATCATGATGAGCCAGTTACTGATAAGAAGGGTAATGATGCTAATAAAAATCAGTCTCATGAGAAGGAGAAGGCAGGGGCTGAGGGGACGGGTAAACCTGATTCAAATGTAAGCTATGGGAAAGTGTTTCCAACAAGAAAAATTGATTTAGATACAGAAGGGCACATTATTGAAAGGGTTAGAGAGTTAAGGAGCAAGCTTTCTAATAGACTTAAAGATGAACTTAATTTTGCATATTCAGAAGTAGACATAGAAGGAATGGACAAAAAGGAATTTTATGCACATAGTAGTTTAAATGGAGATAACAAGGCAAAAGACTATGCTGATTATTCGTTAAAGCCAACTAAACCAAAGTATGAGGCTACCCTTGCACCAGACAGGGGTGGGAATATAAGAAAAAGAGATAATGATACGGAGTATAAAATTCTAAATGATTTAGCTGCCAGACTAGATAAATTAAAGGAGCCTTCAAAAACCCGTGGTAAAATAAAATTATTCACTGAAATAGATACGTGTGCAAGTTGTAGCAGGATTATTGAGCGATTTCACAAAGATTATCCAAATATTGTTATTGAAGTAATTCATAACGGCGATGAATTAGTTGATCCTTAACATAACTAAAAAGGAGATAGATATATGAGACGAAATTATGAAGCTTTATTTGGTGCGTTTTATGAGAGATATTTTGATTTTAAAAGCGAGAAGATGAGTGATGCTGAAGCACTTGCCTGCACATCTGATGCATATTTTGGTGTACAAAGTAGAGGTGAAATGGAGAAGGCAGTAGTAAACATAGCAGAAGGAAAGATCTATTTAACACATTCCAAAATATTTGTTAAAGCAAAAGAGAAAATAGTTGAGGCATTAAATTCACTAGATTTACAGAAACTTCAACTTGAAACAACTCCAGATGAGTATAAGGACATATTGGAGCGCAGAGATATGGTACTAGATGAAATTGATAATATCACAGTGGATTATAGCCCATACACAAGATGGCACTACTATGAAATGGAAAAAGAAGTAAAGAATTACTTTTGGATAATTGTTAATGAAGTGAAAGATAAAAATGGAATTATAGAGAAAGTATTGGAGCGATTTGAACGTGAATGTACAAATACGCTGAGTGAAAATATTGTTGTTAAAACTACGCTTGTAGAGTTATTACTTAGATATGATATTAAGGAAAATGAACAATTTGTAGAAATCAGAAAGGAACTGGAACAGTTCGATGTAAATGAAATAGGTGAACAATTAACAGAAGATGAGAAGATAGACTTGTCCATCCGAATTAAAGAAGTGTTGAGTAAGCTTTAGCGAAGACGAATAGTCTAAGGTTATTTACAACTCCAACAACAAGATCGTACAACCAACAAACCAAATACTAAAAAATTTAATAATCATGCTTGATTAACTTTCAAAAGCTCTTTCCACCTGAATCATGAGTAGGAATGAGCTTTTTGTCATACAGGAGCAAATATGGAGTGCGTTTGAGCAAGATGTAGCGGCCAACGGGATTCTTGCGGTCATGGCGAAACGAACCTTGGATAACCAGATCGCCGAGGTGGAAGGGAAGTTTGCGGCCTTTGGGGATACGTTGGCTGGTTTGTGGGGCGCGGCGGTAGACGCGGGCGACCTGGTTGTGACAGGTGTTTTGGGAGGCGATGACGCCCAAAGCTTGTATGAGTTTGTGAGCGGCTCCGAAGTCGGTTCGCTGACCGAGAGGAACAACTTGGCCAAAGGAGCGGTGGAAGTCGCTACCAACACAGCCGAATATGTAGAGAACGTGGCTTCAGGCAAAAAATCATGGCAGGACGTAGCCCAAGATGCAGGCGACGCAGCCGTCTCGATCGGGACAGGATTATACAACGATTACATCGACCCTTTTG
>NZ_RHHV01000015.1 GCF_003710905.1 Brevibacillus parabrevis | reverse complement strand
CTGCGGCATGATGGTATAGCTCTCACTCATGACTGCACTGTCTGTTATGCCTGCCTTCACGGCAATCGCCTTTATCGTCATCGCACTGTTGATAGGAATCGGTGTGCTGTACACGGGGCTACTTCCTGTCGGGGCATTTCCATCTGTAGTGTAGTGAATCGTGGCTCCTGCTGTATTCGTACTCAACGTAACTGTCGTTCCTGCTGCTACTGCTCCGCCTGCCGGATTCGCTGTCGGCTTTTGCGCTTGGCTAATCGGAGCATTTCCTACCAAAACTAATCCTGAAGTTCCTGAAGCCACTACCTTGCCATTTCCAATCCTTACAGCCGATACTGATTTGCTTCCGCCTGTATTTTCTCCTGACCAAGTGGAGCCATCTGGCGAGCTGATTATGGTCTGATTCGTTCCGCCTGCAAAAAAATGTCCTTCATCAAAAATCACGGTTGCATAGGAAATCGCTCCTAAGCCTGTTGGCGGTGTCTGTACTGTCCAGTTGACTCCATCATCAGAAACATACAGGTAGCCCGTTAAACCAACGGCTACAAATACTCCATTTCCATATGCTACGCCATAGAGCTGCTTCGTCGGGGCCGCAGTGTTCACCTTTTGCCATGTTTCTCCGTCGCCAGAAGAATAAACAACAAAGGTACCACCCGTTCCTTTACCTACAGCAATGTATTGACCCTCTCCATATGTAACCGAGTTGAATCCGGTGATCCCAGATACTGTACGTTGCGTCCATGTCTGCCCGTCCGTTGAGACAAGAACCGTTGTGGAGGTACTTGAAGTAACCACTACTTTACTTCCATCACTGGCTATTTCAGAAAAAGCGACTCCAGCTCCCACTCCCGTATTATTCGACACCCAATTTCCAGCTACTCCCGGGTCCAACCCGTCATTAAGGGTGAAAATTTTTCCGTCCGAACATGCCGCTATCCATTTCGTTTTAAAATGATAGGTAGCATAGACAGCGCAACCAAATGGAGCTGCTGCCTTCGACCATGTCGTTCCGTTTGTGGATGAAGAGTAGTCCCTCGTTAAAGCAAATGCCAACCATGTGCCATCGTGGTAACCAAGCTTCAAACTCGAAACACCCAACCCTGTGTTAGTTGTGCTAACCTCTGTCCATGACCCGGCAGACGCCGTGGAAACCAGGGAACCGAATTGCATAGAGGTAAAAATTAACAGGATAGCCAGTATCATTTTGGATAAAGTCCGTATTTTACGATAGTTGTCTCTCATACTCCCTCCCCTTCCCTACTAAACTTGAAACTTGCTCAATCCTATAATTCCACTAGAAAAAGACCTGATTGCAATTGAAACATTTCATTCTACGAGATTTTTACTACCCATGCACTAGCATTGCTTTTTTTCACCAAAAACCTCCCTATCAAAAAATAAAGGCAACATCGTGACCGATGAAAGGCAGGACTTTTTTCCTCGCCTTCATTCATGATGCTTTGCCTGGGCATTTCAAACACACTTCCATAAGTGCCTTGAACAGATGTACAACCATTATATCTTTGTCCGAGCCACTTTTCGACAGAAAATCCGATAAATTCAGTATAAAGTTCATACTCCGTTCAAAAAACGCAGAACCCTAATATTACAAAATTCATCATTTTTTTCATTTCTCTCTTCCCTATCCCTTCAAAGTTATGCTACTTTTGAAAGGTAGATTATGGTTACTTTAGACCTAAATACTCTCACTTAGTTTCTTCACAAACTATTTCTTCATCTCATGTTCCCTACAACTTCATTGCTTCATTAAGTTAACGGTTTCCCCCTCGTGCAAATGCCTCACAAAAAGCGTATTCCCTTAGCGAGACGAGAACTCTAAACATTTCGATCTTTTGAAAGGAACGAACGATGATTCAAAAACGAGCGGTTGAGAAAACGGATGAAGCTTTTTTGCTTCAGCTGTACATAAGCACCCGTGCAGATGAACTTGCAGCATGGGGGTGGGACAAGCAGATGCAGGAACAGTTTTTGCAGCTACAGTTTCTTGCCCAGAAAAATTCCTACTCGACCCAGTACCCTGACGCGGAGCATCTGCTGATTTTCTCCGAGAACATCCCGGCTGGCAGAATCATGATTGCACGAACCGAAACAAAGATTACCCTCGTCGACATCTCTCTGCTTCCCCATCATCGCAATAAAGGAATTGGCTGCACGCTGATTCGTGAACTGCAACAGGAAGCTGCTGACACTTCACGGCCCTTGCACCTGAGCGTATTACCCACGAATCGAGCGATACATCTGTATGAGCGTCTAGGTTTTCAAACGATCGACAGCTCAGGATTTCATATCGGCATGGAATGGACTCCGACATCATCTGATGAAGGGCCTTCTATATAATTAAACAATCAAGAGGTGACCCGTATGAGTGAATCCTATCTTGGAGAAGTCCGCATGTTTGCAGGTAACTTTGCCCCACAAGGCTGGGCATTGTGCAACGGTCAATTAGTGAGCATAGCGGAGAACGAAGCACTTTTTGCCCTGCTTGGCACGACTTACGGCGGCGATGGTCAGACAACCTTTGCCCTGCCCGATTTGCAAGGAAGAGTTCCGGTCCACCCTAACACCACTTACGCCCGAGGCAGCAAGAGCGGCACAGAGACCGTCACATTGGTCAGCAATCAACTGCCAGTTCACACGCATACGGTCAATGCAATTCCTGAATACCAGGACGATGATACTCCTGCCAATAATGTCTGGAGCAAAAATCCTTATTTATCCTTTTCTGTAGAGTCTTCCAGCGCACTTAGCAACATGAATCCCCAGTCAGTCTCTCCCGTCGGAGGGGGACAACCTCATAACAACATGATGCCTACGACCGCAATCAGCTTCATTATTTCTTTATACGGAGTCTTCCCGCCGCAGCCATAGTATCCAGCAGCAATGTTAGAGAATAAAAGGAGGTATTCTACCATGTCTGAGCCGTTTTTGGGTGAAGTTCGTTTGTTTGCCAATAATTACGCCCCGCGCGGGTGGATGTTTTGCGAAGGTCAGATTTTGAATATCAATCAAAATCAGGCACTCTATTCTTTGCTCGGAGCTGTGTATGGCGGAGATGGAGTAACTACGTTTGCCCTCCCGGATTACCGCGGGCGCACACCGATTCATGTAAGTTCTACTATTCCGCTCGGTACCGCGCAAGGTGAAGCCAATCATACCTTAACGATCAATGAAATGCCTCAACACACCCATCAAGTAGCCGGTTCATCTGTCGAACCAACACTCTCTACTGCGGCTAACAACGTGTGGGCAGCAGCAACCAACGCATACGGTCCGGCAGCAAACCTCCAGCAAATGAATGCCAATACACTGTCCACAGCCGGTGGAAGTCAACCCCATAACAACATGCAGCCTTATTTGGTAATGAACTACGCCATTGCCATTCAAGGAATATTTCCAAGCAGAAACTAAGAGGAGGCGGTACATATGGCAGATGCTTATATTGGAGAAATTCGTATCTTTGCAGGAAACTTCGCCCCTAAAGGCTGGGCGCTGTGTAATGGCCAGCTTATGAGCGTTCAACAAAACACTGCCCTTTTTTCCATTCTTGGAGTTCAGTACGGTGGAGATGGAAAAACCACCTTTGCTCTCCCAAACTTGATGGGGAGCGCTGTAATGAATCAAGGTCAGGGATACGGTTTAACCAATCGTACAGTAGGACAAAAAGTTGGCAATGCGAACGAAACACTGTTGACAAGCGAAATCCCTGCCCACACTCACATCCCGCAGGCAACTGTAGATCCCGGCAATTCCACTGTTCCGACAAATGGCTATTGGGCTCCAACTCCTGAGCCAGATCCATTCTCCGGAGCACCGCTCTACTACGATCCAACTCCCAATGTCCCAATGTCTCCTATGGCTTTGAACGTAACAGGCGGTTCGCAACCTCACAACAACATGCAACCGTTTATCGCCCAAAACTTCATCATCTGCTTGAGCGGCGAATTTCCGTCCAGAGGCTAAGCACTTATCAAAAATTTTTACGCATACGCAAAAATCCCGTCCTACTCTTGCCAAGTGGGACGGGATATTTTTTTCCTAGACCAGCTTAACTATCCAAACCTGCCGACACCCCATCCATCTTCTGTACCCACAGAGAAGACATTTTTCCGTCGTCTTCCAAAAGTATTACCTGGGTGCCTTCTCTTCCGCTTGAGTGGTTCGCCCTCAACACTTTCTCAGGCTCCTTTTTGCAGATCAGCTTGCCGTCCTTCCATTCCCAGAGCTGATTGGGCGTCTTCCCGTCGTTGATTGTAAAAGCGTACACCGGATTGGGAGAGTTCGGATGATCCAATACGAGCCTCTCCCCGGAGCGATTCGCAGTGCGGCACTCGATATATCCATCCGCTGTCATGCGCCATAGTTGCTCATTGCCTGGAGCCAGTTTTTGCAAGTTAACCGTTCTCCGGTCGCTGTTCAACGTCAGGAAAAGCTTGTCCCCTACCTGACTCTGCAAGCGGAAATACCCCTCGGCGCTCGTTGCTTCCCGAGTCATCGTCTCGATGTAAAGCCTGTTGTCGACTCTGGCAAAAGCCAAGCCGATTGTCTCTGCTGCGGTGTCATTGACGAATGACTGATACGTAACCTTGGTATCTCCAACGTGGAAATAATGATCGTTGCTCGTGTTCGTATTTTCGAGCCATTCGCCATTGTCTGCCTGTACCCTGATCGCAAGCCGGTTGCCGCCTTTTTGGTAGAACGAAAACGCCTTTATGTTCTGATTAGCCGGAAGCAACAGCGGATTTTCATCGATATACTGGGAATATTCGAAATCAAAATACTGGCCGCTGTTGCGCAACTCGTCATACGAACGCGTTTCTTCCACCCACGTCCTCCGACCGTCACGCTCGACAAACACTCGCGGAACCAGCATGTCCCATTGCGTACTTCCGCCTGTCCGGCAAACAAATCCGATCCCTCTTATTTTCCCGTTGATGGCGAGCGGAGCTGTGGACACGAGCAACCGTTTCAATCCAAGATCGAGTCCATCCTGAGAGGAAGTCGTCTTGCACACTTTCGCATAAGCATCTGCCGGATTTTGGGCGACGATCTGCTTCACCCAGCTCAATGTTCGCCAATCCCCTTTTTCTGCCAAAACGATCGGAGAACCTTGCGTATCCTTGTCCTTTTCGACAATCGCGTATTGCCCTGATCTGGTGTGCTTCAGTCCATCGCTGGTAAACTCCCACATGTGATCCGTCTTCGTCTTCAGAGCAAATTTTTCTTTAAGCACCAGCTTGTTGTTGACATTTGCCAACACAAACGGATTCCCATTCGAGCTGGTAAGCGCACTGTAGATTTCATCGCTGTTTTCCTTCGTATACCACAGTTGATTGCGGCTGCTCACATGCGGAGCAAACACGATCTCAGCCTGCTCTTTCGCCGTTCCGCCTTCTCCGTCGCGCACTGTCATGACATAGCCTTTTTTATATCGGCTCGAAATGACAAAGTACACCTCTTCTTGTCCAGCCTCTTGGGCAAATTCCTGTTCAGCCGCCTGGATCATCGTCCACGTTTGGGCGTAAGTGCTGTTGTTCGCGTTCGCGCTCTTGGCAGCGACGCCTACTTTGTCGTCATCGCGCAAGGACACCGTGTACTCGCCTTTGACGGCAGGATTGTTCAGCAAAATGCGGCCGCCTTTCGCATCCCATACCTGATTTTGCGAGCGCCCTTTTACTGAGACAATCAAAGGCAAAAATGCCTCTTCCGAAACAACTTCCGGCATTGTCAGCACATATTCCGTCTCGTCCGTAGATGCTTTGCTGACGATATGTCCGAGCGGAGACATATGCCACAGCTGGTGATCGCCGTTTTTCCCCACAGCCAGCTCGACTTTTGTACCATCCACAGGATTGGCATCCTCCAAGGAAAGCACTTGCTTGTTTTTGCTGGCGATGTAGAAATACTCTTTTTTCGCGTACTTGCCGATCAAATCGTAATACTTTCCGTAGAACAGGAAATGGGCGTTTTTTTGCATGAGCTGCTGGGCTGTCAACGTCTCTACTTCCGATTTCAACAAGTTGACGCAAGCTTCATACAAAGAAGCCGGGAGCAAATCGATGCTCGGCAGCAAGCCGTCAGAGCTGATCAGGCTCCACTCGGTATAAGGAGCTACAGAGTTGGCCCATTCATTGGCATTGCTAATAAACGTGCCTTCTCCGCCAATCGCGGTAAACGTCATCGACTGGCTCTCGTTCTTGGCTTTGTCCTGCTGCTGCTCGCGCTCTCCGGAAGAATAGTTCGTTTCCGCCTCCACTCCCACGCCCATCTTTTTCAAAGATATTTTTGCTTCTGCCGCATATTTGCTGACGACATCTTTGACATCGCTCGTTTGTTGCAGCTCTTTGGCGTCACTGGCAATCAGTTTGCCGCCGAGCGTGCTGGTAGTCGGCACAAAATGCCCAAACGATTTCAACACAAGCAACAAACGGTCAAGCGGGCTTTGGAAGCTTCTCGCCTTAGACGAATCTTTCTTGGCGGAAGCCAGCAGTTTTTTGATCTCGCTGACAAACTCTTCGCTGGCGCATGGCACCAAGTAGTTAAACGACAGCTCTACCTTTGGCAGCAAATAGCTGCTGGTAATGTACACCGTTTTCGCTTGCTTGGAAGAACTGGTGCTCTTTTCATCGGATTGCGAGTAGCCCACCCCGACGCCGGCACCGAAAGAAGGAACAGCCGCAGCGATCGTGAGCGATGCGCCGAAGTTGGAGACGCCATTTTTCTGAAGCTGGTGAACCAACTCCGAAAACGTGTACTGATTATCGAAATACCCCGAATATCTCGGTTTGCGGTAGTACACTTCCGTTGGGACAATCTCCTGCTGCTTGACTTGCTCCGTAGTGCTCGCCAATACGTTGCGAAAACTTTGCTGCATGATCTCCGGGTAGCTGTAGTCGATCACAATGCCGCGGAAAAACCCGGTGCGATCCAGCAAATCGTCGCGCAAATTTTTATGAAGCATGAAAAAGTCACTCAATTGCGGGTCTTTCTTCTCTTTGATGACGCTCAGTTGAATGAGACTCGTGTCTTCTTTTTTCGCGAAGTCATCCGACTTGATGTCTTTCAATGTCGGCCCCAGCTCTTCCTTGCCCATCAGCTTAGGGATCGCTACCTTTACTTTATTGATCAAGTTTTGCCGCAGATCATTGCTGTCGTGCAGCTTGGCCGCTTCGTCGTCCAACGCTTTTTCTTTTTTCAACAGCTCTATTTCTTTTGCGCGAATGGCGAGCTGTTCTTCCTTTTCTTTCAACGCTTGCGTCTTGATGTCTTTGCTTGTTGTTTTCTCTTGCGCTTCCTTCTCTTTGCTCTCTTCGGCTTTGCCGTCCTTTGCTGGCGCTTCTTTTCCTTCGCCCGAAAAACTCGACCAGGTTACTTTGTCCTGGACCTCTTTTACATGCGGCAGCCAATCATTTTTCCACTTCTCTTCAAGCAAAATGGTATAGCCCGATCCGTGACACTCGTTGATCCATTCCGCAAGCTGTTTGGTATCTGTGAGGCGATATACATGACCGTTGGGGGAAAACGCAATTAGGCTGTCTGTCGAATCGATGACAGGCCGCCCGACTGCCGGAGTCAGAGCGAAACGGGTCAGGGATGCCGGCACTTTGGCGCCCTGCCCTTCTTTTGGTGCGGGAAAAATGGCGGTGGTAAGCTCCTTGGTAATGGCCGTTACTTGCTCTTTGACTCGCTCTGCCTTTTTCGGCCAGATGGAAAACAAACCAATATCGTTGGTCACACAATTCCGATATTTCTCGTCCTCAGCATACGGCGCCACAGGATTTGTCAGGCCATACACAGGGCGGTAATGGGCATACGGGTTTTCCAAAGCTTTGTCCGCTTCGAGATACTTCTTGATCTCTTTGAAAAACGCGGCAACTTCCTGCTTGCCTTCTTCCTTAATCGCTTCGCCCAGCATTTTCGTGCAAGCATTTGCGAGGGTCGAAACCGCATCTTGCTCGAAGTCCGCCTCGTATTTCAAGCCATATGCCGCAAACACGTCATAGTAGAGCGCCCAGCGATCCTCTTTTTGTTTGACGAGAACAACCGAAAAAGCAGTCGCCTCCCCGGCTCCCCCTTCCTTGGCAGGCAACGTGACGGTTCCGCTGTAAAGCTTCTCGCTTTCTTTGTTCGCCTTCCATTTCTGCTCGTTTATCAGCCAGTCCAAACGCTTGTCCGATATAACCAACGGACTTGCCGAGCAAGCCTGCTCTCCCTCTTTTTTGCTTAGGGACTGCTTGTTGCGCTTTTGTGTCGCCAACCATCCTGGCAAGCCATCCGGATTCAGCAAAGGATCGAGGCACACAAAACCAGCCATCGGTCCCGATTTGCTCGGCATGGCTTGAATCTGTTTTCCTTTTGCATCGTACCCTTCTGCAAGCAACCCTTCGCTTGCCAGACCAGGCGCGCGTGTAATGACAATCGAGTCGTTTTTCTTCGCTGCCTGCAAAAACGCCTGAACGTAGGCGAGAGGAATCCCGTCCTTGCGCAGCTCCTCCGCTTGTACTTCAACGAGTTTCGACATGCTTTCCACCTCCATGAAAAAGACACTCGGCTTGCCGATCCGTAAAAATAGAAGTCCCGCTGCCACTTTTACTGAAAGAGAGCCTTGTGTCTTTGGGTTTTTAGATTGGGTTTGGTTTGGGTAAAAAGGTGTTTGAGTATTGGGTGTTTTGTGAAACATTGCGAGGCATTTTGTCGAAAGATGGGGAAATGGGACTTATTTCCTAATAATATAGCATGAGTGGGGTGGAAAAGGAATATATAGGGGGGATTTTTGGGGGAGGGAGGTGGGTGGCAAGGGGACTGAAACTAACCTCGCAGTCGAGGGGTAACCTTACCTGATTACTTTTGTATGACAGAGCTGGAAAGTTAGGGGATTGAAATTCGATTATTTTCAGCAATACAACGAGAGCTGGGAAGGGGGCTGTGTCAAGTTGGGGTGCCATTTGCAATTGTGCAGAAGCATTTTACAAGATTTTCTTGAGGGGCCTCATAGGGGGATTGGGGTTAGTTTACTTGTATTTGAGTTTTCGATGTAACGCCGTCAAGGACAAGCATCATGACTGGCTTGCTGGAAGCTTCAGTCTCCTAGCTTTTCGGGTCTTCGATGTAACGTGACTGATAACCTGACAATCGCAGAAGTGTTTGCCAGTTTCAGTCCCCTAACTTTTCGGGTCTTCGATGTAACAGGCAAGACGGTGGTTATGTCCTTGTCGTATGTTGTGTGTTTCAGTCCCCTAACTTTTCGGGTCTTCGATGTAACCATCCGCGAAGATTCTAGATGCACCTGAGTTTGTAAATGTTTCAGTCCCCTAACTTTTCGGGTCTTCGATGTAACGGTGTTTAGCCGGAAAGTTGTGATCGGGGATGTAATGTTTCAGTCCCCTAACTTTTCGGGTCTTCGATGTAACTTTGGTGAGAAACTTACTCATTTTTTCCGGTTTTTCGTTTCAGTCCCCTAACTTTTCGGGTCTTCGATGTAACTTTGGGAGGCGTACAAACGCAGCCGAAATGTGTCGTGTTTCAGTCCCCTAACTTTTCGGGTCTTCGATGTAACCATTCACGGCCCGATCATCAACCCTTATTACGAAGATCTGTTTCAGTCCCCTAACTTTTCGGGTCTTCGATGTAACATCACAGGACACCGCGTAGAGCGTACCATCCACTAACGGTTTCAGTCCCCTAACTTTTCGGGTCTTCGATGTAACCTATCTGCTTTGGCTAAATACACACCGGATCAGATAGGTTTCAGTCCCCTAACTTTTCGGGTCTTCGATGTAACAAGTCCTACCGAGATATGAAAGTTATCATACTGGATAGTTTCAGTCCCCTAACTTTTCGGGTCTTCGATGTAACGTACAGAGTTACCGCAGCGCGCTACCTGCGCCGACTTGTTTCAGTCCCCTAACTTTTCGGGTCTTCGATGTAACAATGAAAGAAACTAAGTATAGAGTTTATCCAAATTCATGTTTCAGTCCCCTAACTTTTCGGGTCTTCGATGTAACGGTAAATCTAATCAGCCAATTCTTCTCCTTTTCTGCGTGTTTCAGTCCCCTAACTTTTCGGGTCTTCGATGTAACTATTCGGAAGAGGATGAACCTGATGATAGGCCAGACTGTTTCAGTCCCCTAACTTTTCGGGTCTTCGATGTAACGCGCACATCGGCCAGTGCGTGAACGACCGACTTCGAGTTTCAGTCCCCTAACTTTTCGGGTCTTCGATGTAACTTGATGGGCAGCAGTATAAATTGCGATTGCTCACCGGGTTTCAGTCCCCTAACTTTTCGAGTCTTCGATGTAACTCATGCGAAATGACTTCTTTTTCTTTAGCGGCTGCCCGTTTCAGTCCCCTAACTTTTCGGGTCTTCGATGTAACAGGTCACTAATCCATTTGATCGCGGAGAGATCGTCGGGTTTCAGTCCCCTAACTTTTCGGGTCTTCGATGTAACTGGATAACCATTTCGCGGCATTTGGCCCGTGGTCGCAGTTTCAGTCCCCTAACTTTTCGGGTCTTCGATGTAACGACAAAATCGGAAACGAGATACCACCACCGCCAGATTGTTTCAGTCCCCTAACTTTTCGGGTCTTCGATGTAACGATGCCGAACAGTTGGCATGGCAGAGGCAGTGCATCAGTTTCAGTCCCCTAACTTTTCGGGTCTTCGATGTAACGCAATTCTCGTCAATGAAGGCCCTGCCAGTTATCCGTTTCAGTCCCCTAACTTTTCGGGTCTTCGATGTAACGAGAGCAGCAACGGGAGATCCGTTTAGCGCTTAGAAAGGTTTCAGTCCCCTAACTTTTCGGGTCTTCGATGTAACATCATCGAGAGAACATCGTTGCAATGCTTTAATTGCCGTTTCAGTCCCCTAACTTTTCGGGTCTTCGATGTAACGACTTCCCTGTGATTGGGTCTTTGTTGCGTGTCGATGTTTCAGTCCCCTAACTTTTCGGGTCTTCGATGTAACCGACTTCGACTGGCATGCTGAACCCCAGTCGTGACAAGGCTTTCCTCATACTCAACGCCAACAAGAAACCACTCTTTTTTCGAGGATTCATTTTCTGTCAAAAATCACGTCCGATCCTCGAAAATCACGTTGTGCTCATCTTGTTTATTTTTCCCCGCTAAAGAGTAACCATTCGCTCTCATGTTTATAATAAAACATTATCCTCCATCTCATCTATACATTTCTTTAAACGGTCTAGCATCCAAAAAGCCTTTTTCATCCACTACATAAAATAACTTCAACCGCCACTTGAACGCTCCAAATTTCTTCATGGGGAGCAATCCAACTTACTGTTTAAGCTTTCAGAACATAACATGAATCCCAAATCGATTTCATGCTGCTTTCGTTTTTTATTTTCACCCAGACGGCATTTACTTTTGCCTATTATACAGTGATCTTCACTTCAAATATTTCGTTTAGGCGGAAGAGGAAGTACCTCTGTGCCAAAGAATAAGCATAGGAGTTAGCATTGAGCGTTACTTTATTCATCAAATCGCATCTTTTGGAAAGCACGGGTGATCAATTCCGTGCCTTTTTTAGTGTCTATCTTCTCAACACCACTGTTGGAAATCAACTTGCCTTACTCTTAGAACTGCCTTCCATCAACGCTGGAAGCCCTGCCCTGCTTTAGCACATGTGAACATCAATCAGTGCCAGCCCGTTATCAAGCAGTGGCTTTTCCCCTGCATTCCTTTCCTCCGCCGTTCCATTCAGGACTTCTAATGAGCATAGCTCAACTTAACGGTGGCTTTCATGATCTACATGTCGGAACAGCACTATTCGGTCTTTAATGCAACCACACAAGAGTGCGGACGCGACGATAAGCGCCAGCCATTTCAGTCTGCTTACTTCTCGGGTCCTCAATGTAACAGGTAAAGAACGGTGAGTTGCAGCTATCCCTGCCGTACGTTTCAGTCCCCTCGTTCCTCGGGTCCTCAATGTAACTCTGCTGGCTCAGCCCGGACTGCAAGCACTTTTCCAGTTTCAGTCCCCTCGTTCCTCGGGTCCTCAATGTAACTGGGATGGATATGGGACAAGAACTAGGCCCGTTTTGTTTCAGTCCCCTCGTTCCTCGGGTCCTCAATGTAACGCAAGAAATGATGCCGTTTATGCCGTTCGTTTTGTTGGTTTCAGTCCCCTCGTTCCTCGGGTCCTCAATGTAACTTGCTTTCGGTTCGTTTGCAATCCTTCGCAGATTTTCGGGTTTCAGTCCCCTCGTTCCTCGGGTCCTCAATGTAACCAATGAGCGTGAAGGCATCTTCGGTCATGTTGTATTTGTTTCAGTCCCCTCGTTCCTCGGGTCCTCAATGTAACAACCTTTCAACTTGTACCTTTTCATCAAACTCTCCGTTTCAGTCCCCTCGTTCCTCGGGTCCTCAATGTAACGTTGATTAACTCAATAGTTACTTTTGGATCGGCTACACTAAATTAGACAGAAAAAATAAGGGCTAGTAGAATAGAGAGAAATGAAGGAGCGGATCTATTATGCCAAAACAAAGACGTACGTTTACAGCGGAGTTTAAGCAACAAATGGTGAAGCTATACGAGAATGGAAAATCAAGGACGAGCATCGTCCAAGAGTATGGTCTCACCGCATCAGCGCTAGATCGGTGGATTTCTCAAAGCCAAAACACAGGTTCCTTTACGGAGAAAGCGAATCGAACACCTGAAGAAAATGAGCTTATCGCGTTACGGAAAGAAAATCAGCGACTGAAGATGGAAAACGATATTTTAAAGCAAGCCGCGCTGATCATGGGACGAAAGTAAATGTGATTCGTAATAACGCTCACAAATACTCGGTATCAGCAATGTGCAACGTCCTACAACTCCCACGAAGCACCTATTACTACAAGCCCGATTCCATCGAGAACGAGGAAGAACAGCAATTGGAGGAGGCGGTCATCGACATTTTCGTGGCGAGTCGTAACAACTACGGAACGCGCAAGATCAAAGTCGAGCTACGAAAGAAATCACTCACCGCCTCCCGGCGTAAGATCGGTCGGATTATGAAAAAACATGGACTGGTGTCCGCCTACACAGTGGCGCAGTACAAGCCTCTCAAAAGGGATTCGAATGAATCACAGGTGAAGAATGAATTACAGCGCAAATTTGCTCAAGACGAAGCATACGCTGTAGTCGTCAGTGATCTGACGTACGTGCGGGCAGCCAACAAGTGGCACTACGTATGTCTATTTGTTGACCTCTTTAATCGAGAGATTATTGGTTATAGCAGCGGCCCTCGCAAGACAGCTGAGCTGGTCTACAAAGCTATTGCAAGCATCCAGGTACGGCTGGATCGTATTCAAATGTTCCACACTGACCGTGGGAAAGAGTTTGACAATAAAGTCATTTCCGATGCATTGACGACATTCGGCATCACGCGATCACTCAGTCGAAAAGGCTGCCCATATGATAACGCCGTTGCCGAATCTACTTTCAAAATCTTCAAAACGGAATTCGCAAACCAATCTCATTTTCAAACAGAAGAGCAACTCGATCTTGAACTTCATGATTATGTCCACTGGTTCAATCAACACCGTATTCACGGAACACTTGGTTACCGTACTCCTGTAGAAGCTAGGAGTATGCCCTTAAAAAGACTGTCCAGTTAGGTGTTGACAATCCA
>NZ_RHHV01000014.1 GCF_003710905.1 Brevibacillus parabrevis | reverse complement strand
CGGACGGGGGTCAGTCCCAGCGACCAGGACGGGATTTGCTTTTTTGCGCGGATTCAACACTTCCACGATAATTTGCGGCGAACCTTGAATCTCCAGCTCCACCTCCGGGTAGACGGAACGAACACGCTGGATCACTTGCATAATATCGATGACGATCAAATTTCCGTCTGTCGGCTTTACTTGATAAATCGGCATTCGCTTCAACGCTTCCTCGCGTTCCCCGTCCCAAAAAAGCTGGCAAATATCGCCCAAGGCAATCATCGCTTCCGGCTTGACGGCCAACCGCTTTCTCAGACGAAGAAACAGCGCGTCTTTCATGAAATCTCCTCCCTGCTACGAGCTACTCATTTATCCGGTAGTATGTACCCGCAGCCAAAACGCATACCCGAAAAGGTAGCGCTGAAAGAGCAAAGCACCGCACTGCCCGCATGAATACATGAAAAAACACCCAGGCGCGTTGGCTTGAGTGTTTTCGCACGTACATTCATTCATGCTATCAGTGTTCAATCTGATCCTTGATCGTTTGCAAAATGCGCTTTTCCAGACGCGAAACCTGGACTTGCGAGATTCCGAGCCGCTCTGCGACTTCGGATTGGGTCTGATCCTTGTAGTAGCGCAAGTACACAATGAGCTGCTCACGCTCGCTCAACCGACTGATCGCGTCTTTGAGCGCAATTTTTTCAAACCACTTGTTTACGCCCTCATCGGCGATCTGGTCGATCAGTGTAATCGGATCTCCGTCATTCTCAAAAACCGTCTCATGAATCGAGGAAGGCGCCCGATTCGCTTCCTGGGCAAACACGACTTCCTCCGGTGTGATCCCCACGGCTTCGGCTACCTCCGCGATCGTGGGTGCACGGCCAAATTGCTTGTACAGCTCATCCTTTGTTCGTCGTACCTTGTTCGCGGTCTCTTTGAGCGATCGACTTACCTTGACTGTCCCGTCATCACGCAAGAACCGTTGAATCTCTCCAATAATCATCGGCACCGCATACGTCGAAAAGCGCACGTCATAGGATAGGTCAAATTTATCTACGGCTTTCAAGAGGCCAATACACCCAATTTGAAACAAATCATCCGCTTCGTATCCACGGTTGATAAAACGCTGGACGACGGACCAGACCAGCCGGATATTGCTGTTCACAAGAAGCTCACGCGCATCGGTATCTCCAGCCTGGCTTTTGGCGATTAGCTCTTTCACTTGGTCATTGGTCAGAAATGGTTGACTCGCATTTTTGATATCGGCACCCATTGGCACTACCCCTAATTTTGCAAGGCTTTGGCAAACGACAGGCGTTTGGTCAAACGAACGGTTGTCCCTTTACCAACAGCCGTCGCGACTTCCAAAGAATCCATGAAATTCTCCATAATGGTAAAGCCCATACCCGAACGTTCCAGCTCAGGCTTGGTCGTATACAACGGCTGCATCGCCTGCTCCACATCCTCAATTCCTTTTCCGTTGTCTTCCACGACCAGATCAATGGCTCCCTCTTCGATCCGCACAGTAATATGTACGACCCCTTCCGGATTTTCGTCATAGCCGTGAATGATCGCATTGGTGACGGCTTCCGATACGACTGTCTTGATTTCCTCCAGCTCATCCATCGTGATATCGAGCTGCGAGATAAAGGAGGCGACAGCAATTCGTGCGAACGCCTCGTTTTGGCTCATTGCAGCAAATGATACGGACATAAAATTGCGCTGTACCTTCACTTACGCCACCCCCAGAACAAGCAGTGCATCTGCTTCATTTTCGCGGAACTTGATTACCTTGAACAGGCCAGACATTTCAAAGATCCGGTAAATGGTCGGGTTGATTGAGCACACGTACATTTCACCCGAACGGGCAGATATTTGCTTGTAGCGTCCCAAAATCACGCCGATACCGGAGCTGTCCATAAAGGCCAAATCAGCCAGGCTCAGCACGATATGACGAATGTTGGGGGTGCGCAAAAGTTCATCCACTTTGCTCCGCAGCTCTTCCGCTGTATGATGGTCCAGCTCTCCTTGCAGGCGGATCACCAGCACGTCTTGCCGGGTCTCCATCGCAATCCGCAAACTCATGGCTGACTCACTCCTTCTCCCTTGAATAAACCTCTCTTTCTGCTTCGGACAAACCAATTCCTGCCAGGCGACAAAAGAACAAAAAAATCGAGCAGCCGCGCCATCGCATTCGAGGCAACTCGATTCTTTTCGCGCTTTGTTGTCGTGTGTCAGTAGCTGATCAAAACACTCTTGGTTGTCCGCTTGAGAATCTCCCACATGTTTGCCTTATTCACTTGTTGCTCAGGCATCAGATCAATCCTGTTCACTTCGCGGCCGTCTTTTGTACGAATAAAAATGTGGCCGACGACCTGGTCTTTGGAAACCGGAGCGTTGACAGCAGGATTCATGACGATTTCTTTCGTGTACGTGTCCGCTGATTCTCCTTTTTTCATCAGCAAACTGACAGCGTGCGGCGTGACCACATTAATCTGTGGCACTTGCCCTTTGTCCACCGTGAGCGATTGAACCGCCTGGCCTTTTTTGTACATCGGCATCACCTGAAAATGGGTGAAAGCGTAATTGAACATGGTCGAAACTTCGTTGTTGCGCGTTTTGACATCCGGCTCGCCCATGACGACGGCAATGATCCGCATGTCGTTGCGCTTGGCCGTCGCGGTCAAACAATACTTGGCTTCGCCTGTATAGCCTGTTTTCAGGCCGTCTACGCCTTCGTAAAAGCGGACAAGCCGATTCGTATTGACCAGCCAGAAAGGACTTGCCGAATCCTTGCGCAAGTAATCCTGGTACGTGCCTGTAAACTTCGTGATCCCATCGTGCTTCAAAAGCTCGCGCGACATGATCGCGATATCGGCCGCAGAAGAGTAGTGATTTTCCGCAGGCAAGCCGTTGGAGTTGACAAAGTGCGTGTTTTTCATCCCTAGTTGTTTGGCCCGCTCGTTCATGCGGTTCACAAAGCCCTCTTCCGTGCCGCCAAGATGCTCAGCCATCGCTACCGAGGCGTCGTTTCCGGAAGCGATCGCAATTCCTTTGATCATGTCTTCCACGGTCATTTCTTCGCCCGGTTGCAAAAAGATTTGCGATCCCCCCATCGAAGCCGCCCGTTCGCTGGCCCTGACCTTATCTGTAAATTTAAGCTCTCCCCGCTCCACCGCCTCCATAATCAAGAGCATCGTCATCACCTTGGTGATGCTGGCGGGTGGCATTTTTTCATTCGCATTTTTTTCGTACAAAACCGTTCCTGTATCTGCTTCGATCATAATGGCAGACGAGGCATGCGGGGCAAAATTCATCTCCCCTTGTTGCGGAGCCGCTTTTTCTTTTGCCAAAGCACCCATCGGAGAAAAGATGGTTACAAGCATGATGAAGCAAGAAGCCAAGTATCCTATCCGTTTCATAGCAGTCTCTTCCCTCCATTCATGGTTTTATTCTCACCCAGGGGGAAGGAAAATATTCACAAGAAAAAACCCTTCCACATTTCGCAGAAGGGTTTCGTTTTAGATCACAAACCGGCTGACGTTCTCGGTCAAGTCGTCTGCCATCTTTTTCAGTTGTTCCACATTTTCATTGATGCGTGCAATCGAATTGAGCTGCTCATCGACCGTCTCGACGACGCCTGAGATCGAATCGCTGATCTCATCCGACATGCTTGCCAGACGTTGCATCGAGTTGGTGACCACCTGATTGCCCGCAGCCATTTCCTCAGATGTCGCCGTCATCGATTCGCTCTGCTCGGCAGCCGATTGAATCTCGGCTACGATGTTTTGGAAGGTCGTACCCACAGACTCGACAGACTTCAGTCCGCCGCCGACCATGGTGACGATTTCGTCCATGTGCTTGCTCATGTCCATCGCTTCGTCGTTAATCGAATGGGCAATCGCCGCAATCCGCTCGGAGAAAGAACTGCTCTCCTCGGCCAGCTTGCGCACTTCGCTCGCTACGACAGAGAAGCCGCGTCCGGCATCGCCAGCGCGTGCAGCTTCAATCGCCGCGTTCAACGCCAGCAAATTGGTCTGCGATGCGATACTCGTAATCATTTCGACAATGCTGGTAATCTCGCGCGCACGCTCGCGCAAACTGTGCATCTGCGTAGCGGTACGCTCTACCTCGTCTGTCGCCTTGCGAACGGTATCGATTACGTTTTCCACCAGCTGCATACCGCCCTGGGCACGCTCAAACGTCCGTGTCGTCGCAATAGACGTCGACTCCGCTGCAATCGCTACCTGCTCAACCCCTTGCGAAATCTCGGAGACGGTCGTTGCCGTCGCCTGCACTTCGTTGGTTTGAGTGGACACGCGCTGCGCGATCGTCGAGATGTTATCCGTAATGACGCTGATTGCCCCTTTGTTGTCCTGGGCAAACTGCGTCAGTTCGTCAGTCGCCACGTTCAACTGGGTTGCTTGTCCTTGTACAAGCGCAATCAGCTTGCGCAACTCGGCAGCCATCTCATTCATTTTGCGGCCGACCATCGCCAGCTCGTCATTGCCGTTTACTTTGACATGAACATCGAAGTGACCGGAGCCGATGCGATCCATGTCTCTTGCAATCGCAAACAGCGAGAGGCGAATCCGCTTGGCGAACCACCAGATTGCCCATACAGACAAGCCGATAATCGGCAGGCTGAACAGGACAAAGTACAGCCACATTCCGTTTACTTCCCCGTATACTTCATCGCTGCCTGTCGACAGGACGATATTCCACTTCAACAGTTGAATCGGTGCAAAAGCTGCAAAGGAGCCTTTGCCGTGATCGGAATACAACAAGCTGTTGCTTGTATCGTGCTTCATCAGTTCGAGCATTTCTGCGTAGTCTGCTTGTCCCGCCAAAACAAGCTTGTTGTTGTTTTGCGGGTTTTGGTGCGCCACAACCAGACCATCCTGGCGAACAACAAAAGCGTAGCCATTTTGCATGAAGGAGATTTCAGGGATTTTCTGGATCATTTGATCGATCGTGAATCCGACAATAAACAAGCGGCTCTTGTCGCTGTTTTTCTCTCCTACAGGTGTCGCAATATAAAGAAAACTTTTATTAATGCCTTCAGCGATTTCCTCGTCAGAAATGACCGTTTTCCCGGTACTCATGACCCTTTGGAAATACTGCTTTTGCTTGAAGTCGATTTCGTTTTTCCCGGTCAACGAGTAGAGCGATTTCCCGGTATTGCTGTCTACTAAGTAAATTTTGGAGATTTCCTTATGGGATTGACGCATGAGCGTGAACTGCTCCATGATCAGCGGCTCCAGCTCTGTCATCATCACGCGCTTGGATGCTGTCGATTCGCTCGTTTTGACGATCGTCTGTATCCAGTCTTCCATGCTGGCTGCGTGCTGCTCTGCCAACATTTTTGCTTGCTTGGATGTAATGGAGAACAAAGTTGATTTGGAGAAAGAAAGCGCTATGTATTGCAAAGAACCAATAATGATAAGTACAAGAATCAGGCCAAAGACTATCATCTTTGTTGCCAGGGAGCCGCGCAGTTTTTCCGTTGCGAGCAGGCTCTTGATGTTTACTTTACCTGAAAGCGAGAATCCAGCCCCTTTCTTTTTCCATTTCGGCGACAAAAATCGGCTCATGATGCTGCCCCCTTTTCATACCCTACATTTTACCAGTAATGGTGTTGAAAAAAAATACCCCTGAGAAAGCTATCAAGGGTACTTATACCCCGTTTTCCAAGTGGTAAAACCTCCATTTATGAAAGGGAAGCGAGTCCCGGTCAGACTCAACCGAGAGCTCGCTTTCTTCATGAAAGGACTAGTTGTACAAATGACAAGCAGCGAAGTGTCCTGGCTCGACTTCCTTCCATACTGGCACAGAAGCAGCGCATTCCGGCATTGCTTTCGGGCAACGCGTGCGGAAATGGCAACCGCTTGGCGGGTTCATTGGGCTTGGCACGTCGCCTTGCAGGACGATGCGCTCACGGTTGCGCTCGATCTCTGGGTCTGGAATCGGAATTGCAGACAGCAGAGCTTGCGTATACGGATGAAGCGGCTTTTCATACAAAGCATCACTTTCAGCCAATTCAACCATTTTACCCAGGTACATAACGGCTACACGGTCCGAAATGTATTTTACCATCGACAGGTCATGGGCGATGAACATGTATGTCAGGCCCATTTTTTCCTGAAGCTGCTCAAGCAAGTTGACAACCTGCGCCTGAACGGATACGTCCAGCGCGGAAATCGGCTCGTCACAAACGATGAATTTCGGTTCTACCGCCAGCGCACGGGCAATCCCGATCCGCTGACGCTGACCACCGGAAAATTCATGTGGAAAACGGTTCATATGCTCAGGGTTCAAGCTAACCAAAGAGAGCAGCTCTTGGATGCGCTCTTTGCGCTTTTGCCCGGATGCCAGATTGTGAATGTCCAGCGCTTCGCCGATGATGTCTCCAACCGTCATACGCGGGTTCAAGGAAGCGTACGGGTCTTGGAAAATCATTTGCATGTTTCGGCGCATCGCCTTCATTTCCTGATGATTCAAATTCATGATGCTTTTGCCTTCAAAGAGGACGTCCCCGCCAGTCGCGTCATATAGACGCAAAATCGTACGACCCGCGGTGGACTTCCCACAGCCTGATTCTCCTACAACGCCGAGAGTTTCTCCCCGTTTAATTTCAAACGAGATATCATTCACAGCTTTCAGAGTATTATCTCCAATGGAAAAGAACTTTTTCAAGTTGCGTACTTCAATGAGTGTATCGCGGTTATCCACTGTTTACCCTCCTCCTACGATCCTGCGTGGTTCTGAGCGAGCGGATGCTGCAACCAGCAAGCTGCTCGTTGGGTCGTGCTGATTTCGTTCAACTCAGGATCGATCTCCTGGCAAACACGCATAGCCGATTCGCAGCGAGCGGTAAAACCACAGCCCACTGGCGGACGCAGAAGATCCGGTGGAGTTCCGAAAATCGGCGTCAGCGGCTCGTCGCGGTTCAAGTCCAGGCGCGGTACAGAGCGCAGCAGACCTTTTGTATACGGGTGTTGCGGATTGTAGAAAATGTCATCTACCGTTCCGGTTTCAATCACTTTCCCCGCATACATAACGATAACGCGGTCACACATCTCGGCAACGACACCCAAGTCATGTGTAATGAGGATAATGGAGGTACCCGTTTTCTTTTGGAGATCTTTCATCAAATCCAAAATCTGAGCCTGAATAGTTACATCCAAAGCTGTTGTCGGCTCATCTGCTATCAACAGCTTGGGCGAACAGGCGAGGGAAATAGCGATCATCGCCCGTTGGCGCATACCGCCGGAAAACTCGTGTGGATATTGCTCCACACGTTTTTCCGGTTGCGGAATGCCAACCATGGTCAACAGTTCAATCGCACGATCACGAGCAGCTGCGCGGCTCATGTTTTGGTGCTTGATCAAACCTTCTGTGATTTGGTTCCCGATGGTCATCGTTGGGTTCAACGATGTCATCGGGTCTTGGAAGATCATCCCGATATCTTTCCCGCGGATGGATTCCATTTCTTTATTGGACTTTTTGACGATATTCTCTCCATTGAAGAGGATTTCGCCTTTTTTAATATCGCCTGGCGGCATCGGGATCAGCTTCATGAGGGTTTGAGCGGTTACGGATTTACCGCAACCGGACTCCCCTACAATCGCTACTGCTTCCCCGCGATTTACGTGAAAATTAACGCCTCGTACTGCTTTCACTTCACCTGCATACGTATGGAAGGAAACATGCAGGTCTTTTACTTCGAGAATGCGTTCCATAACGATGATCCCTCCTATTTACGCAGGCGTGGGTCTACTGCATCGCGCAGACCGTCACCAAACAAGTTGAATGCCAAGATGGTCACGGAGATGAAAATGGCCGGGAACATCAGACGCCACGGATAATACTTCATGGCAGGCAAGCCTTCAGAGGACATGGTTCCCCACGACGCAACCGGCGCCGCTACCCCCAGACCGATAAAGGACAGGAAGGACTCTGCGAAAATCGCAGAAGGTACAGTCAAGCTCAGTGTAACGATGATTGGACCCAAAGCGTTTGGAATCAAGTGTTTGAAGATCAGGCGACCGCTGTCAGCACCAAGGGAGCGAGCTGCCAGGACGAACTCCTGTGATTTGAGCTGCAAAATCTGCCCGCGCACAATCCGGGCCATCCCAATCCACCCCGTTATCGTCAAGGCGATAATAATCGTTCCGACCCCCGGGGATAAGACGACCATCAGCAAAATAACAACGAGCAAGTAAGGAATAGCGAACAAAATATCAGCGAAACGCATCATCAATTCATCTACTTTTCCGCCGTAGAAACCAGCGATACCGCCCCAGATTACACCAATGATCAAGTCGATGAAGGCAGCAGCAAGACCAACCTCCAAGGAAATACGAGCACCATACCAGATACGGACAAACATGTCGCGACCGAGGTCATCGGTACCAAACCAGTGTTCAGCAGACGGCTTTTTGTTTTTGCCCGCCAGGTCTGTAGTGAAATAGTCATTGGAAGACACCATCGGGATGACGATTGCACATACCATCAGTGCAACGATAAAAATCAGGGAAGCCATAGCAACTTTATTCATTTTCAAGCGACGCCATACATCCGCCCAGAAAGAAAGGCTAGGACGCTTGATCGCTTCAGCTTGACGAAGATCGACTGAAACCGGTTGAAAATGCTCTTTAGTCAATTGCTGCATGTTCACATTACTCCTTTCCTGCGTCTGCCAGTTTAATTCGTGGGTCTACCAAGGTATACGCCATGTCTACGATCAGAATCATCACAACGAGGATGATGGAGTAGAAGACCGTTGTCCCCATGATAACCGTGTAGTCACGGTTAGTGATAGACAGTACGAACTCACGACCCAGACCAGGAACACCAAAGATACGCTCGATAACGAATGCACCAGTCAAGATGTTGGCAATCAGTGGACCGAGGTAAGTAATAACAGGCAGCAAGGCGTTACGAATAGCGTGCTTCACTGTGATAGTGAAAGTGTGAAGACCTTTCGCTTTTGCCGTTTTGATGTAGTCTTGTCCAAGAACTTCAATCATATTGGAACGCGTCAAGCGGGCGATAAAGGCCATTGGCGACGCGGCGAGTGCGAGAGATGGCAAAATCGTGTACTCGAAACCTTCCCATTTTGCGATAGGCAGAAGGCCCCATTGAATCGCGAAGAAATACTGATAAAATGATGCCAAGATGAATCCTGGAACGGATAGCCCCAAAACCGCTATCACCATGGCGGAGTAGTCTTGCCACTTGTTATGCTTCAGTGCGGCAATTACCCCAAGGATGATACCCCCGAAGATTGCAAGAAGCAGTGCTTGTGCGCCCAAGTGAGCAGATACAGGGAAACCACGATTGATCATTTCGTTTACAGTAGAAGATTTTTCTGTGAACGATGGGCCAAGATCCCAAGTAACGACACCCTTCAAATATTCGAGATATTGCTCATGCATTGGCAAATTGAGTTTGTATTTAGCCTCAAGAGCTGCTTTGATCTCATCCGGAACGTTTTTCTCTGATGTAAATGGTCCACCCGGTACCGCTTTCATAATGAAGAAGGTGGCCGTTACAATCAGGAAGAGCGAGATGAGCATGAAGATGATGCGCTTACCAAGATAACGGATCAACTAACTTACCCCCTTGACAGATTTTGAATGCTTTCACGTCCCATCTTTACACTGCGGACGTTACCGACACAGTGCAAAAATCGGCTGTGTAAATAACCCAAATGATCTCTTGCGTTGAAGCTTCTCTCTCTATTTTTTCTTCGCTGACTTTTTTGCCAGCTGGTATTTATGGGAAGGGACTGCATAGCAGAAGGTATATGGGTTTCCATATACCCTCTGCCGCAATACCCGATCCTTCAGTTAGGTTACTCTACAGTCGCCCATTTCCAGTCAACGTCACCCAGACCGCCAATGACGATGCCTTTGACGTTTTCTTTTGCCACCCAAGAGTTGGTATAGAAGTAAATTGGCATGATTGGCATTTCATCCATCAGGATTTGCTCAGCATCTGCGAGAATTTTCTTACGCTTCTCCGGATCAGCCTCCAGAGCGGATTGGTTCAGGAGTTCCTTGAACTTCGGATTTTCCCAACGAGTATCGTTGTTTCCACCCATTTTGTCCTTGTACAGCTCCAGGAAGTTGATTGGGTCGTTGAAGTCACCCAGCCAGCCCATGCGGCCCACTTGGAAGTTACCCGCATGCATGTCTTCCAAGTATACTTTCCACTCTTTGTTCTCCAGCTTCACGTCCACGCCAAGGTTTTTCTTCCATTGGTCTTGGATCGCTTCGGCAATCTTCTTGTGGCCTTCAGAGGTGTTGTACGACAGGGTGATCGGCGGCAGCTTGGTCAGACCTTTTTCTTTCAGGCCCTCTTCCAAGAGCTTTTTCGCTGTCTCCAGATCGTTGTCCTTGAAGTAGCCATTCGGATTGAGAACCATGGATGGCGGTACTGCGCCTGTAGCCGGGATTTGTCCCGTTTGCAGAATATTGTCAATCAGGGCTTGGCGATTAACCGCGTAAGCGAATGCTTTCCGAATCTTCACATTATCGAACGGAGGCTTTTCTACGTTGAATTTGTACCAGTACGTGCCCGCGATTGGCTGGGTAGTGATTTTACCCTGCTCTTTCAAGGCCGGAATCGCGTCTGTCGGCAGCGCACTCATCGGTGCACCAGCCCAATCCAACTCGCCGTTTTCGAACATGGACAATTCTGTGTTCTCGTCTTCTACCATGGAGAACTCGATGCGATCAAGCTTTACGGTATCCTTGTCCCAATAGTTGTCGTTTTTCACGAGCACCAGCTTGCTCTTGTGCTCCCAGGATTCCATTTTGAACGGGCCGTTGCCCACATGTGTTTTCGCTTCGCCAGCCCACTTCGCATTGGCAGAAATCACTTTTTCGTTAACCGGGAAGTAGGTTGGGAATGCAGTCAGCTCCAGGAAGAATGGAGTTGGATTTTCAAGTTTTACTTCCAGCGTCTTGTCATCCAGTGCCTTCACACCAACATCGTCAAGCTTTGCTTCTTTTTTGTTCGCTTTTTCACCGTTCTTTACATAGTAGAGCTGATATGCGTAGTTGGCTCCGGTTGCCGGATCCAGCGCCCGCTTCCAGGCGTATTCGAAGTCTCTCGCTGTTACAGGCTCTCCATTGCTCCATTTTGCATCGCGAATGGTAAACTTGTAAGTCAGCATGTCCTCGGAAACTTCCACTTTTTCAGCAGCAGCCATTTGCGGCTTTCCGTCTTGACCGATGCGGGTGAGACCGTCAAAGGTAGCGCGGATAATTGCTGCGGAAGTTGTGTCCTCGGAGAGACCAGGGTCAGCCGTAGGTGGCTCAGAGTGCAGGTTCAATTTCAGAACTTGTGGTTTTTTCTCTGCCTCTGGTGTTGCCGCAGGCTGCTGGGTAGTCGTATTGTTCGCTGGTTGAGCTGGAGTCGAAGCCTGTTGGCCGCCACCGCAACCTGCCAATGCCGTACCCAATACCGCAATCGAGCTTACAAGTGCAAACACATTCTTTTTCAACGCAATAACCCCCCGTACGTTTTCTTTTTTGTCTTTTTTCAGAAAATAAAGGACGAAAAAAACGAACATGTTCCGAAGCTTCCTGACTTCGGCTAGAAGGCATCAACCCCTTTCATTGCAGGGTCACTTCGTCATCCGGAACGAAAGAGAAAGAATCTTTGTACTGCTTCAGCTCCAGTGAAACATCGGCAGCGGCAATTCCTTCAATTTGAGAGAGTCGTTCGTTAACGAAAGTGATCAGCTCGTCATTGCTATGGAAACACGCTTGGATGATCAAGTCGTGCTTACCGCTAAAGGCACCCACAAACCGGACGGCAGAGAATTTGCTCAATTCTTCTGCCACACTTTTCTGTAAACCTAGCTTTGTGGTTAACCCGATGATCGCTTGTACTTTCAAGCCAAGCTTCGCCGGGTCGGGGTGAATAACGAATTGAAAGACTCCATCTTGTAACAGACGGGTAATGCGCGATCGAATGGTTCCCTCGCTCACGCCAAGTTGATGCGCGATTTCTGTATACGGGATTCGTCCGTCTTCCTGGAGGATTTGCAGAATCTGCTTGTCAACATGGTCCAGCTTTTTCATAAATACGTTTTTCCGGGAACCTCCATCCTATTTTTACGAAATTCGAAAAAAACTTTAATAATTTGTCTGTTACATTAAAAGTAATCTGAAATGATAGCGGTGTCAACGAAATTTGACAAGTAGAATTATAAAACATTATAAAGTGAAGCCGAACAGTAAAAAATTTTTTATATTATCAAACAAGCACTTCCTCTTACATATTGAAAAGGAAAATGACAATTTAATCAACTATATTTTCTCGAAAAACTGTATTTTTAAGCAAGAAAGGAGTGCGTACCCCGCTTGAGGCACACTCCTTTCTTTGTTGATCTTTCAAACATCCGCTTGCTTTACGCTTCGATGATTTTATAAATCAGCGGCTGCTCAGGCGGGATTTTTGTCGAAATCGCGAAGGCATTGCCCAATTCTTCCAGGGCGCTTTGCAAAAGTTTCTCGTCATTTGCATGAACGGTAACAAGAACCTCTCCGGCACGCACCTGATCCCCGCGCTTTTTGTGCAGGACGAAGCCCACTGCCAGATCAATCGGCATTTCCTTGGTCAAACGGCCTGCGCCAAGCACGACAGAGGCATGGCCTACCGCTTCGGCGTCAATCGCCTCGACATAGCCGTCCTCGGACGCGACAACCTCATGGATGATCTTCGCTTGCGGCAAACGGGACAGGTCATACACGTCCTGCTTGTCGCCGCCTTGCGCTTCCACCATTTCAGCCAGCTTGTCGACAGCCTTGCCAGTCGCCATCAAGTCCTCAAGCTTCGCACGTCCTTCTTCGACGGTTGCAACGAGTCCGCCCAATAGGAGCATGCGGGAGCCGATCGAAAGCACCAGTTCAGTCAAGTCTTTTGGACCTCTGCCAGCCAATGTTTCTACTGCTTCCTTCACTTCCAGCGCATTCCCCACGGCAAAGCCCAGCGGCTGGTTCATGTCGCTGATGACCGCCACTGTTTTGCGTCCTACCTGGGTGCCGATCGCTACCATCGCTTTCGCCAATGTCTCGGCTTCCTCCAGGTTTTTCATGAAGGCTCCCTTGCCTACCTTCACGTCGAGCAGGATCGCATCAGCACCCGCTGCGATCTTTTTGGACATGATGGAGCTGGCGATCAGGGGAACGGTGTCTACTGTGCCCGTCACATCGCGCAAGGCGTACAGCTTTTTGTCTGCCGGAGTCAGGTTGCCGGACTGCCCGATGACGGACACGCCAATATCGCGCACCTGCTGCAAAAACTGCTCGCGCGTGCGCTCTACCTGAAAGCCGCTGAAGGACTCCAGCTTGTCGATCGTTCCGCCTGAATAGCCCAAGCCGCGTCCGGACATTTTGGCCACAGGAATCCCTGCTGCCGCCACCAGAGGCGCGACGACAAGTGTGGTCTTGTCGCCTACTCCGCCTGTGCTGTGCTTGTCTACCTTGATTCCTGAAAGCGAGGACAGGTCGAGCTGTTCGCCCGATCCCGCCATGGCAAGTGTCAAGTCGCCTGTCTCGCGCGCAGTCATGCCCTTGAGCAATACAGCCATTGCCCATGCGGACATCTGATAGTCAGGGATGCTTCCGTCTGTATATCCGTCCACGAGAAACTGAATTTCCTCAGTCGTCAGCTCGCCGCCATCCCGCTTTTTGATGATGATATCGACCATGCGCATAGGTGGTCCCTCCGTTTCTGTGTCTTACAGCTTCGCTACAATCCCGTTGACCAGCGCCAGGAACTGCGCTTTAACCTTTTCGGTTGTCTCCATTACTTCATCGTGGGAAAGCGGCTGTTCGAGAATGCCCGCTGCCATGTTGCTGATGCAAGAAATGCCCAGCACGTTTACTTTCATATGACGCGCCACAATCACCTCTGGAACGGTGGACATGCCCACGGCATCCCCGCCCAATTGACGCAGCATGCGGATCTCTGCCGGAGTTTCGTAGCTAGGACCAAGCAGACCTACGTATACGCCTTCGCGCAGGTTGATGCCTTGTTCGGACGCAACTTGGCGAGCCAATTGGCGCAGTTCTTTGGAGTACGCTTCGGACATGTCCGGGAAACGCGCGCCCAGCTCGTCGTCGTTTGGCCCGATCAACGGGTTGCGGAAAGTCATGTTGAGGTGGTCAGAAATCAGCATCAGATCGCCTGGATCGTAGCCTTCGTTAATGCCGCCCGCTGCGTTGGTTACGATAATCGTTTCCACGCCGAGAAGCTTCATCACGCGGATCGGGAACACAACTGCGTCCAGTCCGTGGCCTTCATAGAAGTGAAAACGTCCTTGCATCGCTACGACTTGCTTGCCTTGCAGCTTCCCGATCACGAGCTGTCCTTTGTGTCCCACTACAGTGGAAACAGTGAAGCCAGGAATTTCATGGTAAGGAATGACGACCGGATTTTCGATTTCGTCCGCCAAAACGCCAAGACCCGATCCCAGTACGAGACCGATTGTCGGTTTTTCCGAAAGTTTTGGTTCGATAAACGCTACTGCTTCATGCAAGTTTGCCATGTTTGAACACTCCTCTTTATTTTGTTTCTTCTATATAAATGTTTATAATTACTTAACCTTTATACACGATTCAGGAAGCTTTTTCCGATTGCCGGAGCAGCTACGCCAAAATTGTCTGCAATCGTCGCGCCCAGGTCAGCGAATGTTTCGCGAATGCCGAGGTTCTCGCCGTTCGCAATTCCTTTGTGATAGACGATCAGCGGAACGTATTCGCGCGTATGGTCGGTTCCGTGGTGCACCGGATCGTTGCCGTGGTCTGCCGTAATGACGAGCAAATCGTTTTCTTGCATCGCAGCCAAAATCTCCGGGATGCGCGCATCGAACTCCATCAACGCCTGACCGTACCCTTCCGGATCACGGCGATGACCGAACTTCGCGTCAAAGTCCACGAGATTCACAAAGGACAGACCTGTAAAAGACTGCTTCATCGTACCGAGCAATTGGTCGACGCCGTCCATGTTGTCTTTGGTGCGGATCGATTGGGTGATTCCTTCCTCGGCGTAAATGTCGCTGATTTTTCCAATCGCAATCGAAGTCAGCCCGGCATCCTGCAAACGGTTCATGACAGTCGCTTCGAATGGTTTTACGGAATAGTCGTGACGGTTGGAGGTACGCGCGAAGTTGCCCGGCTCGCCGACAAACGGTCTGGCAATCACGCGGGTAACGGCAAATTCATCGCGCAAAGTCAGCTCACGCGCAATTTGGCAAATGCGGTACAGCTCGTCCAATGGCACAACTTCTTCATGAGCCGCCACCTGGAAAACGCTATCAGCGGAAGTGTACACAATGACAGCACCTGTCTTCATGTGCTCTTCGCCAAGTTCGTCGAGAATATCTGTGCCGGAAGCTACTTTGTTGCCCAGCACTTTGCGTCCGATGCGCTGCTCAAATTCTGTGATCAGTTCAGCGGGAAAACCGTCCGGGTACGTATTGAACGGCGTAGACACATGCAGGCCCATGATCTCCCAATGGCCTGTCGTCGTATCTTTTCCCATGGAGATTTCCTGCATTTTTCCGTAGTGAGCCGCAGGAGCTTCTGCCGCAGGCACTCCTTTTAGCGGCGCAATGTTGCCGAGACCGAGCTTTTGCAGGTTCGGCAAGGAAAAGCCGGCGACGCGCTCCGCAATGTGACCAAGCGTATGCGCTCCCTCGTCCCGGAATTTCGGAGCATCCGGCTGTTCGCCAATCCCTACGCTATCCATAACGATTAAAAATACGCGAGAATACCGCAATGTTAACGCCTCCAGTTCAAAAAAGGAATAGTGTTCCAAAACAGGTCGTCAGACGTCTGACCTGATGGAGATAAGTTTGCTCCGCCTCAGACTCGGGCGGAGTCATCTGTTTGCCGCATCCGCCTTACGCTCTTGGATGCGTTTTGGCATAAATGTCCTTGATTCTCGTTCGGGTCACATGCGTGTATATTTGCGTCGTGGAAATATCCGCGTGCCCGAGCATCTCCTGCACCGAACGCAGGTCTGCTCCGTTTTCCAGCAGGTGCGTCGCAAAGGAATGGCGCAATGTATGTGGCGTAATCTCTGCCCGGATGTTGGCTTTCAAGGCATAGCGCTTGATGATTTTCCAAAATCCTTGGCGTGTGATCTGTTTGCCCAAATGATTGAGGAACAGCGCGGAGTCGCCGCTTCCCTTCACCAATTTGGGACGTCCGGCCTGCAAGTAGTGGCGGACCATTTGAATCGCAACAGAGCCAAGCGGAATAATCCGTTCCTTGGACCCTTTTCCCATACATTTGACAAAGCCCATGTCCAGATTGACGTCCGCTTTATCCAGATTGACCAGCTCGGAAACGCGAATGCCTGTCGCATACAACAGCTCAAGCATGGCTTTATCCCGCAGTCCGGCAGGATGATTGACAGGAGGACTGTCCAAAAGGCGCTCCACTTCGTCAACCGAGAGCACTTTTGGCAAGCGCTTCTCGATTTTGGGCGTCTCCAGATGGATCGAAGGGTCTTTGTCAATGAGTTTGTCCCGAACGAGAAACTGGTAAAAAGCACGGATCGATGCCATGTTGCGCGACAGCGTTGCCGTTGCCCGTCCTTTTTCCCGCAAGACGAGCAAATAGCCAATGATATGTGTCCGCGCCGATTCCTCGATACGGGTTACGCCCTGCTCGTTCAGATACGAGGTGTAGGCCACCATATCGCGCTGATACGATTCCAGGGTATTGCGCGCTAACCCTTTTTCCACAGAAAGGAAGTGGATAAATTGATCAATCAGACTGTCCATGAAGCTGTCCCCTTCAAGGTGATAAGTATCCAGTATTGCTTTCCACACCAAGTAAAAATCTCCTGCTGCCCGTACACAAAAAAATGTGCAATTACTCTCCCGTCAAATAAAACAGCTGCAAACGGGCGAGATAACCGTCCCAATCTTGTGTCTGTGGGGAGTTGATGATTTTTACGACCTTGACGGCATTGCCGTGCGGCTCATGATAAGGATCAGCGGGCAAAAGTTTATCCGCCAACAAGGTGACGATACCGTACGAGAGCAATGAGCATGTCACGAATAACAGCAAAAAGCGAAGCGCCTCCATAATCCGGCGATACGGGACCCCCATTTTGTCCACCTCCCTGCTCTCTCCATATGTATGCATCTGCCACCTCGCCCATTCTGCCCTACAGCGGCAAGTCCTGCAACACATCATCCAGAGGGGTGTACGGCAAGGACAAGGAACGGGCAACGGCTTCGTAAACGATATGGCCGTTCAGCACGTTGACGCCTCTCGCCAAAGCACGGTGTTGGGCAATCGCCGCCCGGTACCCTTTGTTTGCCAGCAACAGCCCGTACGGCAGCGTGACGTTGGACAGCGCAATCGTCGAGGTGCGCGGCACAGCTCCCGGCATATTCGCGACCGAGTAGTGGACAACGCCGTGTCTGACATACGTAGGATCACTGTGCGTAGAAATCCGGTCTACCGTCTCGATGGAGCCTCCCTGGTCAATCGCCACATCGACAATGACAGAGCCAGGCGTCATGGACTTGACCATTTCCTCTGTGACCAGCCGCGGAGCGCGGGCGCCGGGAATGAGTACCGCGCCGATCAGCAAGTCTGCGCGCCTTACCGCTTCGGCAATATTGTACGAGTTGGACATCAGCGTATGCAGTCTGCCGCCAAACATCTCATCCAGCTCGCGCAGCCGATTCGCATTAATATCGAGCAGCGTAACGTTCGCTCCCAGCCCGATTGCCATCCGCGCCGCATTCGTTCCGACGATGCCACCGCCGACGATGACGACATGGCCGGGCAGTACGCCAGGCACTCCTCCCAGAAGAACGCCTTTGCCACCGTGCGGCTTCTCCAGAAACTGCGCTCCGATCTGCACAGACATTCTCCCCGCCACTTCGCTCATCGGCATGAGCAAAGGCAGGGCACCGCTGTCGGTTTGAATCGTCTCGTACGCAACCGCCACCACCTTTTTCGCCCGCAGCTGTTCGGTCAATTCCCGTTCAGGGGCAAGGTGCAGATACGTAAACAAGATTTGATTTTCCCGAAAATAAGCGTACTCGTCTGGCAACGGCTCTTTCACCTTGCAAATCATGTCCGCCTTTTTCCATACTTCCTCAGCAGACGGCTGAATTTCGGCCCCGGCTGCTGCGTAGTCTTCATCGGTAAAGCCGGAACCGACACCTGCTTGCGTCTCCACCAGCACGCGATGTCCCGCTTGCTTGTAGGAACTTGCACCAGCAGGCGTCAGTCCGACGCGATTTTCATTGTTTTTGATTTCTTTTGGCACACCAATAATCAAAAGCCATCTCGCCTCCTGTCTCCATGTACTGTTTTAGGATGCCACAGGAAAACGCAGGCCATTACAAAAGCTCTCCCGGAAAAAGAAAAAACTTCTCCGTTCCCAGAGAAGTTGGCTTATTTGAAGTCCTCTACGTTCACTTTATCGATGCAGCGGCTGCAAACGCCGTAAAAGGTAAGTCGGTGGTCGGTAATAGCAAAGTTATAAACATTCTTGACCTTTTCTTCTGCACTGACAAGCAAGTCTTCAAAAATTTCGTCCACGGTTCCGCAATTGAGGCAGATCAGGTGATGGTGGTGGTAAGCTGCGTTGTCATCGCGCAAGTCGTATCTCGCTACCCCATCGCCAAAGTTCATTTTATGAAGGATTTTCAAGTCGCTCAAAAGCTCAAGTGTCCTGTATACAGTAGCAAGCCCGATTTCCGGAGCTTTATCCTTCACCAGCAAATAAACATCTTCCGCGCTCAAGTGATCTTCTTCGTTTTCCAGCAAGACGCGAACAGTGGCTTCACGCTGTGGTGTCAGCTTGTAGTTCTGTGAATGCAACTGTTGCTTGATCTTCTCTAATTTTTCTTCCAACATTAATGCCCCTCCCCGCTCGCATGAAACCTGTTCCTATTATAGTAGAGGGGCGTCGAATAAGTCAAATGCATAAGTTATTACCTGATAATAATTCTTAATTAATTACGAGCTGCATCAGCCTCGGTGAAACAAAAGTCTCGAACAAAGCAGCCAGCGTCAGCACGCCGAGCATCGATATGACAAGGACGGTGTAGCCCATAAAATGTGGCATGATCCCGTCTCGCTTGCTTAACAACCGGGTTTGAATCAGCCGCATGGAAAAAGAAATTCCGCTTACGCCTACAATGAACAAGGCCGGGACGACGAGCAAGTTTTGCGGGAGAACGCCCAGCATGGCGAACGTTACTCCTTTCCACTGCAACTGGCTGACCAAAAAGCCGACAGTAAATCCGATGACGACTCCTTTGAGAAACAGCATCAACAAAATCATTGGCAGGCCGATGATGGACAAGCCCAATACCCACATGATCGCAACTGTCTTCGAATAATGCCCGAACGACTGCTGAAAATGGGCGCTCGTTTCCGGGATGCCGCTTGTGCTCAGGCTGTTAAAAAAATATTGGAGAAATCCGTACAACTCCTGCTTTTGCGAGAGCGGCAGCGAGTTGACGAGCACAGCACCGAAGATGATCCCCATGGTAAACAGGACGATCGTAAACCAATAGAGCGACTGATGTTCTCTCATATAGGATTGGATAGTTTGTCCGACTCGTGAACGCACGGTTCGTCCCCTCCCGCTTCGCTGATTACTGTACAGCTTATGCGCCGGGGGTGGCGACTATGACCGCTATGACAAAATCACCTTTCCGTAAGTTCCCGCACCGCCTTTTTGCACGTTCAATGATCCGTCCCTGCCCGCGACAATGAGCTTGGCGATTTTTTCTCCGACGACCTTTGCCAACTCGTCCTCCGTGGCTCTATGCACCACATTCATTTGCGTCCCGAAGGCTTGGTACAGCTTCTCAAGCAGTTTCGGCCCGATTCCGGGGATAAACTCCAGCGGAAACTGCTCGATATAAGGAGGACGAAACGCAGGGTGCGCTCCCGCCTCTCGATCGGCCAACTCATCAATGCGGGCTGCCACACCCCGCACAATCCGCTTGTGACCGCACTCCGGGCATCTCCCCGCAGCATCGGCCGACAGGAGCGACTGGCAGCCTTGGCAAGCCGTCTGATGATATTTGCCCAGTTGCGGATGCAAACCGTAGTTGACCGCAACAGCTCTGCCGTCCTGGCGGCGAATCGCCTTTTCCCATTCGGCAAAAGAACGCTCAGCCATGCGGATGCTCTGATACTCCCTGCCAATTTTCCCGAGCGAATGCGCATCCGAATTGGTGAGAAACGTTTTGGTGTGCAACTCAGACAACCGATCCGCCATGTCCGTATTGGCACTCAGCCCAAGCTCCACAGCATGTACCAAGGTTGGGTCCAGTACGTCAGCCAAATGATCGGTACAACTGCCGTACAGCCCCTTGTGCGGCGTAAAAATGTGGGCAGGAATCAACAGGCCGCCAAGGTGCTCCACCCATTCCTGAAGCTCGCGCAAACGCGCCGACACACGCTGCGAGCTTAACTGGACATTTTTGCAGCGCTGCGAGAGCCAGCGTGTCCATTCCTGCATGGCGCAAAGCGTCGGCAAGTAGACAAGAAAATGCGCTTCTCCCCGGCCCGGCTCCTTGATTTCCAGTTCGCAGCCCAAGATGAGCATCGTTCCCTTGTACAAAATCCCTCCGTGCTCGTGCTCCGCCGCTACACCTGCTTCCAGAAGGGACAGCAGCTCGTCCTGCACCTCGGGCGAGTGCGAATCAATGATCCCGATGACGTCCATGCCCTTTTTTTCCGAAGCTTCCTCCAATATTTTGGTCAGCGTCATCTGCCGTGAAGCCGTTATTTTCACCGGCTTGCCCGTCCACGTGCCGCCAATATGGATGTGCATGTCGCAAAAGTAGTTGTGCATCAGCCCTTCAACTGCTCTCTCAGCAATTTGTTCTCCCAGGCAAACAAGGCTACGACCGTTTTGGCATCGCGAATCTCCCCGTTTTTATGCAATTCGCGAGCCTCCTCCAGCGTCAATTCGAGGGTGTCCACAAATTCGTCCTCGTCCGGCTTGCTCTCGCCCTTTGTCAGCCCTGTAGCGACAAACACATGCAAAAGCTCATCGGCAAATCCCGGGGACGTGTAAAAAGCACTGAGCGGCTCGTAATGGCTCGCCACATAGCCTGTCTCTTCTTCCAGTTCGCGCATGGCGCAAGTCAACGGCTCCTCGCCCGCTTCCAGCTTACCCGCCGGGATTTCCACGATCGTTTGCTCCAGCGGCTTGCGGAATTGGCGTACAGCTACGAGCTTGTTATCGTCCGTCAAGGCGAGAACCGCAACAGCCCCCGGATGATTGACAATCTCGCGCTTCGCCGTATTTCCGTTAGGCAAAAGCACGTCATCCACTTTCAGTTTAATGATTCGCCCTTCGTAAATCGATTGGCTGGCAATCGTTTTTTCGTACAAATGATCTTGCTTGCTCACATTCATCATCCTTTTTTCAGCTTGGCGTTCTAAATCCACTTGTCTCTCCATAAGTTGGGAGCATGAAGCTTGTCCACCCTATTGTATCGGAGGAGATTGTGGATGAAAACCTATGTCAGCGAAAAGCAATTGCGAATGGTCGGGAAAGCTTGGGAAATCAAGGCTGCTCTTCGTTCCTGGTCAAGTAAAGACCTAACGCTTCAAGAGTACCTGACGAAACGGGCAAACGCGGCTCGCCGTTAGCAGCGAGCTTGCCGCTTTGCATGCTTTTTCCCACCATATCTGCCGCCAAAACAGCGGTTTGAAACGGCACGCAGTCCACTTCCCAGCTTCTGCCCATCGTAGAAAAGGACAAGCCGTGCCTTTGCTCCAACGCCTTCAAACGCTCGCTTGCAGGAGCCTTGCCTCTGACCAGAACGTGTTTCGCGGAACTGTTGGCAATCGCCTGCGCCTGCTGCTCGATGAGACAATCGCGCTCGTCTCCGAGAACAGGCAACGTCACGATTGTCGGCGCCAGGGCAAACCGCCCCAAAATTGCAGTCGTATGATGGCTGATTCCGTAATGCCTGCTGCGCTGGTCAGCAAAGCTGATGCGCGGGATAAAAAAAGGGGTCCCGCCAAGAGCCGACACGGCGTGAATGACTTCCGCCAGTTGAACGCCGGAAAATCCGTACGCCGTACCCGTACCTGCGACGCCAGGTCCAAGCATGCACAGGATGACATCCACCTTTTCCACATGGCGTGCGGCCAGCAAACCGCTGTGAATCGTCACCGCCTCGCGATTTCCTCCCCAAGCGTGTCCAGTCGTGACTGTCGCTGTCAAATGGCCTGCTCGCGACAACTGCCGGACGTGCTGGCTGAAAGCAATCGGCAGCGAAGCAGCGTCAGGCATCACATAGACGATCCGCAACTGCGGATGCTTCTCTTTTAAGGCAAGAACAGCTGGCGGCAACAAGCTGTGCAGCTCTCCGATCAACACAGGCGTACCTTCCAGCGTCAAGTCTGCCTGCAAAAACAGCTCATGAAAAGGGCTTGCCTGTTCTTCCACGGCATCCACTGCCAATTGCCACGGGGAATAACGCATTTTCATAATATGCCCCCATTCGCTCGGAGCCACATCACAATCGACTTCCCCGGCGCTTTTGCCCACGACCAGATGAAATCCGCCTGTCCCCAACTGCAGCTGAAGCGCTGTCGTGTTGAGCAAAAGATTGTCTCCTGGGGAGTATTCCTCCCGGGCAAAAGAAATCGCCTTTTGCGTTTGCAGGCTTCCCGCTTCTTGCCTGCTCAGCTTTACCTCCAGCACTTGCATGCCTGTTTGCCGCTCCAACACGCGAATGACCGTACCCGTTGCCAAATGCAGCATGCTCTTCCCCCTCGTCCGCTCCTTCCTACAGTGTATGACAGACCACGATTGTCCCAATCATCCAACCCGAAAAGAAGCAAAAAAGCGGAACCCTCTGAAGGATTCCGCCACCTGTCGTTTACTCTTGTACTTCTGCGATGATCGCCAGCACCAGTTCTGCCGCTTTGTTCAGCTCGGAGATTGGCATGCGCTCGCTTTTCGTATGGATTTCTTCATAACCGATCGCAAAGTTCACGCTCGGAATGTTGTATCCGTTGAATACGTTGCCGTCGCTGCCTCCGCCACTTGCAACCAGCTCCGGATTGCGGTCAATACGCTTCACCGCTCCAATCGCTTTGTTCACAACTGGGGTAGATTCATCGAATTTGTAGCCATGGTACATGAAAATGACTTCGTTCTCGCACGTAGCGCCCATCTCGGCAGCCGCTTCCTCGAATGCCGTCGTCATTTTCTTCACTTGCGCTTCCAGCTTGTCCATGACCAGGCTGCGCGCTTCCGACCAGATTTCCACATAGTCCGTAACGATGTTGTACGCCCGGCCACCTTCAAAACGACCGATGTTCGCAGTCGTGTCCGCATCGATGCGCCCCAGAGGCATGCGGGAAATCGCCTTGCTGGCAACAGTAATCGCACTGATTCCATCCTCTGGATTCACGCCAGCGTGAGCCGCCTTGCCGTGGATTTTGGTGATGATTCTGTACTGCCCAGCACCTGCAACGGTGATTTTGCCAACCGGACCTTCGGAGTCGAGAATGAAGCCCATCTCCGCTTTCAGCAGGCTGGAATCCAAAGCGCGGGAACCTACCAGGCCGGATTCTTCCCCGACTGTCAGAACAACCTGGATCGTTGGATGCGGCAGGTTTTGTTCCTTCAGCGTGCGAATGCCTTCAAAAATCGCAGCAATGCCGGCTTTGTCGTCCGCTCCCAGAATGGTCGTGCCATCGGAGTATACATAGCCATCGCGGATTTGCGGTTTGATCCCGTTTCCTGGCACTACCGTGTCCATATGGCTGCTGAACAAAATAACCGGGCCGTTTCCTGTGCCTTCCAAGGTAGCAATCAGGTTGTTGGCGCCGTGTCCTGTTTTCGCTGCCGCATCGTCTTCTTGGACGGTAAAGCCCATCTCGATCAGCTTTTCTTTCAGCACTTTGTTTACGGCTGCTTCGTTTTTCGTTTCGCTGTCAATTTGCACAAGCTCCAGAAACTCGTTTAGCAAACGCTCTTCGTTGATCACACTCACACTCGTTACCTCCCGATTACTTGCCCGATTTTGGTACATATTCACAAGTTCCAGTATACCGCAAAAAATTTTTTTCTACTACGAAATCACTCGTGATTCTTTTTCACTCATTGCTCGTCCACATGCGAATTTTCGTTTTTCGGGTATTGGCACAGCTCGTATAGCACTCCGCCAGCCGCTTTTGGATGCAAAAACCCGATCAGGGCGTCATGCGCACCTGCTTTGGGTGTCTCGTGAATGAGCGGCACTCCCTGTTCCTTCAACTGCTGCAAACGGGTTGTGACGTCGTCTACATCCAGTGCGATGTGGTGGATTCCTTCTCCCCGCTTCTCGATGAACTTGGCAATCGGGCTGTCTTCGCCAAGCGGCTCCAAAAGCTCAATTCGGCTTTCTCCGATTGCCAGAAACGCTACCTTGACCTGCTCGCTTTCTACCACTTCTGATCCTACCAATCGCAAGCCCAGCTGCTCCGTGTAAAAAGGAAGCGTCTTCTCCAGACTCTTTACCGCGATCCCGATATGGGCAATTTTGTTTGGGGTGCTCACAGCCATCATCCTTTTTTCAAATGGTTGTCTCGAAAGCGACATTTCGGTACAATCCTGTTGAGGTCATTCGATCGTACTTTTTTTATTCTAGCATAGCCAGGGTCGAAATTACCTGATCTTTTCCTTTTATTTGGGCATTTTCCGATCTGAAAGGAGGTTTTTTCTGTTATGAAATTTCAATCCCTGTTCGCAAAAATCCTCATCGGGTTGTTGATTCTCTCCCTGATCATCCCAACGTTCTTTTACTATCTGTAAGCGGCGAGACTCAACTGTCTTGCAAGCAAAAACCCCCTGCTGCAGCCTTTGTCAAGCTGTGCAGGGGGTTTCTCGTTTTGTTGCCTGTTTATTATTTGTAGACAAACACGCTGGATGTTTTCGCATCCCAGCCTACTTTATAACCGAGGTTATCGGTTACCGTACGGATTGGAACCATCGGCATGCCATTGTTCAAAACAACTGGCGCAGGGAGCGTAATTTCTTGAGCGCCCAGCTTCGCTTTATTGGAGCCAACAGTAAACTTCAACACTTTTGTGCCGCTGATTACCGCGACGTCTTTGTTGTTCCATTGTGTAGTCAAGGACAGCGCTTCTTTGAAAAATTGCGCAGGCACCATTGTCGTGTTGCCATTCACAATCGTAGGCGCTACTTGCAGCGGATACGCTTTTCCGTTTACGGTGAAGTTCGCAGTACCTACTTTGAACAGAGCCGCATTTGCAGGCACAGCTACAGAAGGTTGTGCTGGCTGAGCAGGTTGAGCTGGAGCAGGCATACCTACACCTACCGCCCGTGCAAACAGCAGACCTTTTTCTTCAGAGGTAAACACGCTGATGCTGTAAGTGCTTTTCACCGCTGGATTTACGATATTCGCCGCTGCATTGATGCTGATGTTCGCCGCAGTGGCAGCAGGGATGTCCTGGGATGGGTAAATCAGCACGTTTTGGCCGCGCACAGCAACATAGTTGGCTGCCACGCCGTTCACAGACACGTTCGCCGGAGCGATGTAAGCCGGAACTTTGTAACCTGCCGGGAATACAAGCTCAACGAAATCGCGTTGCTTCACAAGCCCTACACCCAATGTTTTGATTGCCACATTGACGCCTGTCGCTTTTCCAACCGCTGTGGAAGTCAGACCGATCGTCGCAGTGCTGTTGTTCACTGTGGTGTTCGGCACTGGAGTCGGCGTTGGAGTCGGATTTGGCGTTGGATTTACCGAAGATCCGCTAACAGAAAACGATTTGGATTCCAAAGTGCGGCCTGCAACCGTTGCTTTGAGCGTGTAGCTACCCGCCGATTTCGGATTGGTGATCCATGCTCCCACAGCAACAACGACTTTCACTTCGCTGGTCGAAGAGAAGTTGGAAGGAGCTGTTACGTATACTTTGTTGCCCGCAGCGCTTACACGCTTCGCTGTTTTTCCGTTCAACGTAAATTCGGATGCGCTCAAGATGCCTGGCACCATGTCGGAAGAAGGAAATTCCAAAATGAGGTCTTCGTCCGCTCGGAGCTGTTTGTTGCCGAAGTCCGCATCAAAAGTGTAGCTGGTGCGCGCGCCAGCTGCTGGATCAGACAAATTGACGGAGAAAGCACTGGTAGCCGTGCTGGTGCTGGAACCGGATTTGGTGATCTCGAATTTTTCGGACTCGTATGTAACTCCGTCGTACTTCACTTTGAATGTATATTTGTCAGCACTGCTCGGATTTTCAATACCAGCCGATTTGCTGAACTCGATGGTCATGTAGTCATCTCCGTCAACGGAGCTTGGAACTTTAATTTCCACTTCGCCTTTACTCACGCTGACAGACTTGGCAGTCGTTCCGTTGACTTTGACATCGCTCGAATCAATGCTGGACGGCAGCATGTTTTTGTCCGGGAAAACTACAGTGATGTATTCGTTCGATTCCAGCTCGTCGCTGCCTTTGAGCGAGATTTTTCCCAGCTTGATGCTGGTTTCGTCGCCAGCTCCCTTGGAACCGAGCGACACTGCATAGTCGTTGCTGGAACCGCTGCTGGAGCTGGAACTGCCGCTCTTTTTGATCTCGATCTCGCCCGTATCTTCATCGTCGTCATTGCTTGTACCTACGGTGACATCGTACGTGCCTTTGCTCTTCGGATTGGTGATGCCCGAAGTGATGTCGATGGTAATTTTTCCTGCGTCAACGCTCTCGTTTACAGTGATCTTGATTTCATTGCTGCTGACTTTTACCGTTTTTATATCGAAATCGGCATCGATATCACTTTCATCGATGTTTTTGCTGATTTTGAAATCAGAGTCAAATTCGATTGTGATGGAGTCGCCTTTTTCCAGGTCGTCCTTCATCGTAAATTTAATCGTGTACTTGCTATCTTCATCTACCCCGTCATCTTTTGCCGTGACAGACACCTTGCTTACGGCATGCGCCTCTTGCGGTACAGCAACAAAAGGTGTAGCGGCCAGCGCTGATGCCAGCACTAATGGTAGTGCTTTTTTACTTTTCTCCATGTTTTTCCTCCCACATTTACCTATAATCTGGAAATTACTCTCTAGCAGGTCGCTACCAGTCTACCATAAATGATATCTGGAGGGAATCTCTTCTATGGAAGATTCGAGACTCCTTGGCTACTATTGCTAAGACGATGTCGCCCGCGAAAAAGTTACAGCCAACAAAGAAATTGCTCAAAAATTTTTATCAAGCAAAAAACCAGGTCTGCTTCGACCTGGTTGCAGGGCATAACCCGTACTTCGGCAAAATCAGTACAGCTTGGTATCCGGTCCGATGCTCTCCAGCTTTTGCTTCACGCTTTGCAGGAAACGTCCGCAAATGAGCCCGTCGAGCACGCGGTGATCCAAAGACATGCACAAGTTTACCATCGAACGTACCGCGATCATGTCATTGATGACAACCGGGCGTTTTACGATGGATTCCACGCTGAGAATCGCTGCCTGCGGTGCATTGATGATCGGCTGGGACAGAACAGAGCCGAAAGATCCGGTATTGTTCACGGTAAACGTACCGCCAGTCATGTCGTCCATCGTCAGCTTGCCAGCACGCGTGCGCGCAGCCAGATCGTCCACCGACTTGGCGATGCCGAGGATCGATTTTTGATCGGCATCCTTGATGACAGGCACATACAGGGCATCTTCTGTCGCAACGGCGATCGAGATGTTGATGTCTTTTTTCACGATGATCTTGTCATTCGCCCAGGTGGAATTGATCATCGGAAATTCTTTCAGCGCTTCCACGACCGCCTTGATAAAGAACGGCAAGAAAGTCAGATTGAGCCCTTCCTTTTTGGCGAACTCGGATTTGGCCTGGTTGCGGAAGTTGACCAGATTGGTTACGTCCACCTCGATCATCGTCCAGGCATGCGGAGCTTCGTGCTTGCTCTGCACCATGCGGCTGGCGATCGTGCGGCGGATAGGCGTCACCGGAACGACTTGATCGCCGCTGGCAACCGGGATGTCGATTGAAGCTGCTGGTGTCGCAGCTGGAGCAGCGGTCGCTTGTGGTGCAGGGGTTGTCGCAGCAGGCGCAGGCGTTGCCGCCACTGGCGCTTGGGCAACAGCTTCCACTACTGGTTCAGCAGGTTTTTGACCACCTGCATCAATAATTGCTTGCACGTCCTTGCGCGTAATGCGCCCTCCCGCACCCGTACCTGCGACGCGAGACAAATCAATGCCATGCTGCTGGGAAAGCCTCATCACAGCAGGAGAATAACGTTGCTTAGGCCCTTCGTTTCCAGCTGCCTGTGGAGCAGCGGCAGAAGCAGATGGCACCGAGATCGCTGCCACCGCAGGCGCTGCGCTCGGTTGGCTGGCTGCCACGGCTGGTGTAGCTGGGGCAGCCGCCTCAGCTGCCGGACTCGCTTGCTCCGCCGATCCTCCGCCACTTTCTTCGATATATAGAATCAACGTTCCGACTGCTACAGTTTCTCCTTCCGCAACCACGATCTCCGTTACCCGACCGGATACGGTAGAAGGAACTTCCGCATTCACTTTGTCCGTCGTCACTTCAGCCAATGAATCGTATTTTTTGACGGTATCGCCAACATTGACCAGCCATTTGCTGATAGTCCCCTCGGTTACACTCTCACCCAGTTGGGGCATAAGTACTTTCGTTGCCATGACCTGTGGTCCTCCTCGCCTTTAAAAGTTGGCCAACTCGCGCATTGCTTCCAACACTTTATCCGGATTCAGCATGAAAAATTTCTCCATCGGAGGACTGTACGGCATTGCAGGTACATCCGGTCCGCACAGACGTTTGATTGGAGCATCGAGATCGAACAGGCAATGCTCGGCAACGATCGCCGCCACCTCTCCGCCGACTCCGCCCTCTTTGTTGTCTTCGTGCACGATCAGCACTTTTCCGGTCTTGGAGGCAGCTTCTGCAATCGCTTCCTTATCCAATGGGTACAAGGTGCGCAAGTCGAGAACATGCGCGCTGATACCTTCCTGTGCGAGCTTCTCGGCTGCTTGCAGGCAGAAGTGCAGGGCGAGCCCGTAAGAAATAACCGTAATGTCCGTACCTTCACGCTTGACGTCCGCTTTTCCGATCGGCAGGACATAGTCGTGCTCAGGCACTTCGCCTTTGATCAGGCGATAGCAACGCTTGTGCTCGAAAAAGAGAACCGGGTCCTCGTCGCGGATCGCCGCTTTGAGCAAGCCTTTTGCATCGTAAGGGGTGGACGGAGCCACCACTTTCAGCCCAGGGATATTCGTAAACATCGCTTCCACCGACTGCGAGTGATAGAGAGCGCCGTGCACGCCGCCGCCGAATGGAGCCCGGATCGTGAGCGGGCAATTCCAGTCGTTGTTGGAACGGTAGCGCATCTTCGCCGCTTCGCTGACAATCTGGTTGACGGCTGGCATGATGAAGTCGGCAAACTGGATTTCCGCAATCGGCCGCATGCCGTAAGCAGCCGCCCCGATCCCTACCCCGACAATCGCCGATTCAGCCAGCGGAGTATCAATCACGCGCTCCTCGCCAAATTCATCAATCAATCCATTGGTCGCACGGAATACGCCACCGCGTACCCCTACGTCTTCTCCAAGAATAAACACATTGGGATCGCGACGCATTTCTTCCCGCATCGCCATCGTAATCGCATCAATAAACGAAATGACTGCCATGAAAGATCCCCCCTTAGTTCCCGTATACGTGAGTCAATGTCGATTCAGGTGTCGGATATGGTGCGTTTTCCGCATACTCGGTCGCTTCGTCCACTTCCAGCTGCACACGAGCCAGCATATCCGCTTCTGTATTTTCATCGAGCAAGCCGATTTCTCTCAAGTAAGCCGCGAAAACGATCAACGGATCTTTTTTCTTCGCTTCTTCGACTTCTTCACGCGTGCGATAGACGCGGTCGTCGTCGTCACTCGAATGGGGAACCAGACGGTACATGACCGCTTCGATCAAGGTTGCTCCTTCACCGCGACGAGCGCGATCAACAGCTTCCTTCATGACGCGATACACTTCAATCGGATCGTTGCCGTCTACGCTGACACCCGGGAAGCCGTAGCCAAGAGCGCGGTCCGCCACGCTTTCGCAAGCCAGTTGCTTCTTCAATGGAACAGAGATAGCGTACTTGTTGTTTTCACAGAAAAAGATGACCGGGAGCTTGTGCACGCCCGCAAAGTTGGCACCCTCGTGGAAATCCCCCTGGTTGCTGGAGCCTTCCCCGAAAGAGGTGTACACGACAAAATCTTTGTTTTGCATTTTGCCTGCCAAGGCCATGCCCACCGCATGCGGCACTTGGGTCGTAACCGGGCTGGAACCTGTCAGGATGTTGTATTTTTTACCGCCGAAGTGACCAGGCATTTGGCGGCCGCCACTGTTCGGATCTTCTGCTTTGGCAAAAGCGGAGAGCATGCAATCACGGGCAGTCTGACCAAATACCAGCACCAGGCCGAGATCGCGATAGTACGGGCACAAGAAGTCTTTGTCCGTCTCCAGAGCGAAAGCTGCTCCTACCTGTGCTGCCTCCTGACCCTGGCAGGAAATGACGAATGGCACTTTGCCCGCCCGATTCAACAGCCACTGGCGTTCGTCAATTTTTCGCGCGAGCAGCATGTAATAGTACATGTCCAGAACTTGCGCATCTGTCAAACCAACTTGTTCATGCCGTTTGGTTGTCATTGTGGATACCCTCCTTGCTAATTGTGAATCGCTTTTCCATCGACGGCCAATGCCGCTTCCATAATCGCCTCTGAGAGAGATGGATGCGGATGGATGGTCTGTCCAATCTCCCATGGCGTCGCATCCAGTACCCGGGCCAAGCCCGCCTCGGAGATCATGTCGGTCACGTGCGTACCGATCATGTGAACCCCTAGCAAATCATTCGTTTTGGCATCAACGACCAACTTCACAAAGCCGTCATTCTCGCCATGGATCAGTGCCTTGCCCAATGGCTTGAAGCTGAATTTGCCTACCTTTACTTCAAAGCCTTGCTCGCGCGCCTCTTTTTCCGTCAAGCCGACATTCGCCACTTCCGGACGGCTGTACGTGCATTTGGGAACCTTCGTGTAATCGAGCGGATGCGGATTCAGCCCAGCCATGTGCTCGACAGCCAAAATTCCTTCGTGCGAAGCAACGTGAGCCAGCTGCAAGCCGCCAATCACATCGCCAATGGCATATATATGCGATTCTGCCGTCTGGAAATGTTCGTTGACCACGACGACTCCACGCTCGATCTTGATCTCGGTCGCTTCGAGGCCGATGTTTTCTACATTGGCTTGGCGGCCTACCGAGACGAGAACTTTTTCTGCTTCAAAACGGTCGACGCCGTTTTTCGTCTCAGCCGAAATGCTGACTTTGCCCTCGCCTTTTTCCAGCGTCTCGGGAAGCACCTTCGCCCCTGTGACGATGTTGACTTTGCGTTTTTTCAGCAAGCGAGCCAGTTCCTTGCTCACTTCTTCGTCTTCGAATGGCAAAATGCGATCTGCGTACTCGACAATCGTCACATCGACGCCAAAGTCGTTCAGCATGGACGCCCACTCGATTCCGATCACGCCGCCTCCGACGATCACGACCGACTTCGGCAGCTGTTCCCACTGGAGTGCCTCGTCGCTCGTCACTACATAAGAGCCGTCAATGACCAGCCCAGGAAGCGTACGCGGGCGGGAACCCGTCGCGAGCAGCAAAAAGCGCGGCACGATCATTTCCTGATCGCCGTTTTCTTTTTCAATGCGGACAGCACCTGCTTGCGGCGAAAAGATGGATGGCCCCATCACGCGGCCGAAGCCTTCGAAAATCGTGATGCTGCCTTTTTTCATCAAGTATTGAATCCCTTTATGAAGTTGGTCGATAATGCCTTGCTTGCGCTCCTGGATTTTGCTGAAATCATAGCCAACCGCGCCTGCCGATACACCGTATTTGTCCGCTTCCTTCAAGGTCGAAAATACTTCTGCGCTGCGCAAAAGCGCTTTGGACGGAATGCAGCCGCGATGCAGGCACGTTCCACCCAGCTTTTCTTTTTCCACAATCGCGACTTTCATTCCCAACTGGGACGCACGGATCGCTGCTACATAGCCGCCGGTTCCTCCACCGAGAACGACCAGATCAAATTCTTGTGACATGCTTGAGCTCTCCTTTCATAGAAGCGCCTTCACGCATTGGCGAAGACAGTCGAAAAAGCTGGTTGCTGCTCTTTTGTGGCGTTTGCCTACGTTTTTATGAGAATGAGAATATTCTAAGAACAGAGGATATGTACCCCCTGACCGCCCATTCATCGAGAAAAAGAAAGAGCGGGAGCAGGGGAATGGTTTCATTTAAGAACGATTAGCGGTGGTAAACCGTTTTTCCGTTTTGCAGGAAAGTGTTGCGGGATTTGCCCACGCTGGCAATGCGCTCTTCTGCCATGCGGTCAGCCGCCTTGTAGGATGGCATGCCGTCGCGCTCAGCAATTTCGTACACTTTCAAGATCGTGTCGTAGATGGTTTCTACTTTTTTCAGGGCGCGCTCGCGGTTGTAGCCTTGCAGTTCGTCAGCCACGTTGATAACGCCGCCTGCGTTGATCACATAGTCTGGCGCATAGATCAGACCCATTTCGTGGATTTGATCGCCGTGACGCTCTTCTTTCAGCTGGTTGTTCGCCGCACCGGCAATTACTTTTGCTTTCAACAGCGGAATGGTGTCGTCGTTGATGATCGCACCAAGCGCGCAAGGAGAGAAGATGTCGCACTCTACGCCAAAGATGTCGTTGACGCCAACTGCTTTTGCTCCGAAATCGTTGACAGCGCGGTTTACGTTTTCTTCATTGATGTCGGTTACGATCAGGTGTGCGCCTTCCTCATGCAGGTGGCGGCACAGGTTGTATGCCACGTTTCCTACACCTTGTACAGCAACGACACGGCCGGACAAGGAATCAGATCCGAAAGCGAGCTTCGCAGATGCCTTCATACCGCGATATACCCCGTAAGCTGTTACCGGAGACGGGTTGCCGCTGGAGCCGAATGCAGGAGAAACGCCTGTTACGTAGTCTGTTTCCAGGTGGATCATGTCCATGTCAGCAACAGTCGTACCTACGTCTTCTGCTGTGATGTAACGGCCATTCAGACCTTGGATGTAGCGGCCGAATGCGCGGAACAGCTCTTCACTTTTATGCTGGCGCGGATCTCCGATGATCACGGCTTTACCGCCGCCGATATTGAGGCCAGCAGCAGCATTTTTGTAAGTCATGCCGCGACCGAGACGCAGTACGTCGATGATCGCTTCTTCTTCGGTTTTGTACGGCCACATGCGCGTGCCGCCCAATGCTGGTCCGAGTGTCGTATCATGAATGCAAATGATTGCTTTCAAACCGGAATTTTCGTCTTGGCAAAATACCAGTTGCTCGTAGTCGTACTTTTGCATGTAGTCAAAGATGTTCAATGAAGAAACCTCCCTAGTCTCATTCTTCTGGGTTAACAGTGGGCTCCGTGTGGAGAATTTCCCGTCAAGCAGTTTATGCAAAAGTCATGCCAACACCCTCTGCGTTTTGAAAGCGCTTTATTATTAGGGACGTGGATGAAATCTCCATCCGTCAAGTGTGCATGTTTTTGCATGGTCGCGCAGGAATTTGCATGCAAAAAATTGCACACTTAATTTCTTTCTTCCTGCTCATCCATGATTCCCAATTTTTCCATCTTGTAATACAAACTGCGAATGGCAATTCCCAACCGCTTCGCCGCCACGGTCCGGTTCCCTTTGGCCGCAGCCAGCTCCCGGATGATATGCTGACGTTCTGCTTCCTCCATCGCTTGCTTCAATGTTTTCCCTGTGGAGCTTGCCGTCACTTCTGCTTCCTGGCGGGCATGGCTTATTTTCCGCTCCAGCGGGGGCAAATGCTCAGGCAAAATGGTGCGCTCATTGATGCGCATATGTATCATCGCCCTGCCCAAAACGTTCTCCAGCTCCCGCACATTGCCCGGCCAATGATAGGACAACAGCATTTGCAACGTTTCTTCGTGCAGCTCCTCGACATTGCGGCCGTATTCCAGATTCGCCTTGCGCAGCAAGTACATCGCAATCGGCTTGATGTCTTCCAGGCGCTGTCTGAGCGGAGGAATGTGGATGGGCACCACATGCAGGCGATAGTACAAGTCTTCCCGAAATTTCCCGGCTCCTATCGCCGCTTCGAGATTCACATGCGTGGCTGCGATCACCCGGACATCGATGTTGATCGGTTTCGTACCGCCGACCCGGACGACTTCGCGCTCTTGCAGGACGCGCAAAAGCATGACCTGCATCCCCATGGACAGCTCACCGATTTCGTCTAAAAATATCGTGCCTCCGCTTGCTTCCTCGAACAATCCGCGCTTGCCGCCGCGCCTCGCACCCGTGAAAGCCCCTTCCTCGTAGCCGAACAGCTCGCTCTCCAGCAAGCTTTCGGAGATCGCTGCGCAGTTGACGCGGATAAACTGGTTGTACTTGCGCTCGCTCGCGTTGTGGATCGCGTGGGCAAACAGTTCCTTACCCGTGCCGGATTCGCCACGCAGCAGCACGGTGGCTGGCGTCAACGCCGCCTTTTTTGCTTGCTCGATGGCGCTTTTCATCTGTTCGCTGTAGCCGATAATATCTGCGAAGCTGTATTTCGCCTCCAGCGTTCGGATGATCCGTCTCGCTTTTTCCAGCTCCTCGGTCAGCCGCTTGAACTCGGATACGTCGTGAATGACCCCGACGCTGCCTTTCAACTCGCCATCAACCACGACCGGAGCGACGTTCACCACGACGTCCTTGCGCTTGGGGCCGAGCTTCATCGGCACGCCCCTGACAGGCCGCTTCGTCTTCAACACTTGCATGTGCATGCTGTCGCCTTCGGAGATATCGACTGTAGCCGGCTTGCCGATAATATCGTCCGGCGAAAGCCCGGTCAGTCTCGTGTAGGCCGGGTTGATTAACAGACCGATGCCGTTTTGATCCACGACAGAAATCGCTTCGTCGGAAGACTGAATAATCGCTTGCAGCATGCTTTGCAATTCTTTCAGATCGGTCACTTCCTCCGCCAGCGCCATGACCTCGGTAATGTCGCGGAAAATCGCTACGGCTCCCACTACTTCTCCCTTGTCGTTTCGCACGGGAACGCGGTTCGTAATGATTCTCGTCTGATTGGGCAAAATCTGCTCCTGATTCAGTTCAGGACAGCCCGTCTCTAATACAATATGTAGTCTGGTGTTGGGTATACGCTCGGATACTTTTGTATCCAGCACTTCGCTTGCTTCAATGTCCATCAAGCGTTCTGCCGCTTTGTTGAACAACGTGATAATGCCTTGCCGATTGACCCCGATAATCGCATCGTGCGTGGAGTCGAGCATCGTTTCCCGCTCCCGCTGGTTTTGCATCATGACGGCAATCAGCTTGTCACGCTCGCGAATGAGCCGCATGACAATTCTCGTAAAGGTCCCTGGGATGAGCACCGTCTTGTCCTGCTTTAGCTGCCTGAGGTGCTCGTATTCGTTCAAGTCGCCCGTCGCTTCCAAAATGACGTCCAGCTCGTCGTCCAAATAAGGCCGATAATCCGTATCGACCTTGATTCCAAACGATTTCGCCAGGGCAATTCCGGGAGCGTCAGGCCGATGATCCACTACGGCTACAATTTTCAGCCTGTCCATCTGGTTCAGCATCCGCAACAGAGCCGTTCCGCCTCGTCCAGCACCTACTATAAGCAGCTTGTGCATGCGCTAGACCCCTCACTTTTCATCTTACTCGTTACCATTGTACTGCAACAAACCGTTGATGGACAGGCTCTTCTCCCTAACGTGCGCTCGCTCGTGTGCACACACGGACTTGTGGACAAGCAACCAGGCATTCGCTATGATGAAGAAATGAGAGAGAAAGGTGTGAACCACCAGTGATCGTACAGAAAGTCATTGCCCTTTTAATCATGGTCATTCCGGCTGCGATTGCCATGTACGGAATCAAGCTGATCCGTGATGCTTTCTTTTATTCCACGGCACCCGATGTGGGTTTCATGTGGGGTCAACTGATCCTCGGCGTGCTTGCTCTGGTCATCCCTATTTTGTTTATTGCGGGCTTCATTTTACACCATGAACGAAAAAAAAATCGGGTTCAGCCCCGCTTTATGATTCGCGAGCCAGAAGACGACGAGTAGAACAGGCAGGTAATGATCTGCCTGTTTTTTTAATGCCCCGCTCATCTCCCCCACTCATCCAGCCTGCGCAACCACGCCTGTCGTTCAATGACCCGCGAAAAGGACACAAACTCCGCCGCAACCTGCAACGTCACGAACCCGGCGAGAAATGTCACTTGCCACAAAAGCGGTACGGTCGTCACATACAAATAGCCGATGGAAAATCCAAGCGCATTTGCCCCGGTATCCCCGAGCATCATCCTGCCTCCTGCGTCGTGCGGAAACAACAGGACGCTGGCTACGAGAAGTGGCAGCAGGAACAGCCAGACAAACAACGCCTCCTCTGACGTCGCCGCAAGCACCCCGACAGCGATCGCCATGCAGACGAGCAGCCAATACACTTTGATCGCCCGCCCCGGTCTTAGGTCAAACAAGTTGAGGATGTTCGGAGAAATCGCCAGCAAGCCGCAGGCGACCAGCCAGGCGAAAATGTCGCTGGTGAGGAAGAGTGAGACAGCCACTGCGGTAAGCCCTCCGCCGATCAGCTTCCACATGCCGCTGGTCACTCGCCTTTCTTGCCACAAGACGCGAAAATGACCGCGAAAGCCTTTTGTCGTGCCATCGTTGGAGCGGTCGTCGATCCAGCCCCAGCAAGCCATTGCCGCCATTCCGCAAGCAAGAAGAACGCCGTGCAGCAGCACAGGGCTGAAAGCGCCTCGCCACCTCATAAAACCAAGCTGGACGACTGTTGTCAGCAGCATGCTTGCTACGAGCATCAATCCTCCCGCCGTAAGCACTTGTTCTCCGGCGTAATTGAATCGAGTCATGCCCTGGTTCAACAGAAACCGCGAAAAAAACGCGAGCAACGGGCGATGCCAGGCGAGCGGCAAGCCTAGAGCGAGCGCAAGCCCGAGGACGACCTTCATCTCCAAGCTTTTCCCTCCCACCACTTTCGGCACAACGTCCTGCCGATTGCCACAAATTCTTTGCCGCGATGAGCGTAGCCTTGCCAGTCGTTGCCTGTTTCCCGATGCTGAAACAAGACGGGCACTTCGTGAATGCGGTATCCTGCGCGCAACGCATCGACTGTAAGCCCGACCTCGATGCCAAAGCCTTTGTCGACTTTGCCGAGATGGGCCAGCAAGTCGCGGCGCATGGCTCTTTGCCCGGACAAGGGCGCTCGCGCTTCAAAGCCGGTCAGCCATTTGATCCCTTGATGAGCGAGCCCTTTTGCCAGGCCCATCCCGGCCTTTTGCTTGGGCGGCGGCAAAATCGCCACGGTCATGTCGCAGGCGTCAGCCAAAAGCGGAGGGAGCAAATGCTCAGCCTCGGCAGCACTTTCCCGCAAGTCTCCATCCAAAAGCATGATCACATCGCCACGCGCGTGCTGCCAGCCCAGTTGGACAGCCGCCCCTTTGCCCAGGTTGTACGGGTGGGATATCACCGTATCTGCCCATTTTTTGGCCAAGGTCGCTGTCTCATCCTCGCTGCCGTCGTCCACGACGATCAGCTCATCGCAAAAGAAGCGTTCGCGAATCGCCCGCAGCGTAACGCCAATCTCCTCTGCTTCGTTATAGGCCGGAATGATGACGCTAACTTTTTTCACGCGCTACCCTCATTTCCGTCAGTCGCTGCTGCATTTTTTCCAGCAAGGCCCACTGCTTGCCGACCGAGTCCGGCACTTGCTCGACCAGCAGCCATTTCCCTGCTGTCGCCCCCTGTTGCAGCCATGGCGGCGGCTGCTTGGCAACGACGAGCAACAAACCGTCTTCCCACGACTTGCCCTGCTCGTAAGGAACAACCTCAACCCCCATGGCGCGCATCAAGCGGGTAATAGGCCGGGCTTCCTTGTCGCCCTCCTGCCAGACGTATACCTTTTTTCCTCCCAATTCATTGCCGTAGCGCATCGCCATCATGTGGACGGCTTCCTCGTTGCGTTGCTCGACTTCCTGAAGCAGCCGATTGATTTGCTGTTTCAAGTCCTGGTTGCTTTTGAGTGCCCGGTCGTACTTCGCCTCCATTTTCAGCAAAATTTCCTGAGCGCCCTGGGAAAACCAGGGATGTCCCGCTGTTCCGCCCAGCAGGATACCGACTCCGAGAGCGATGAATACAGCAGCCAGTGTAATCAGGTGATGCCGGAAAGAAATCATAGCGCCTCCTTAGAAAGCCCATGTCCGCCATTGCGTCCAGAGCATTTGGGCAGCGTGGCGGGCAATCGGATTGACCATCAAGGCTGCCGTAACGGGCAAAAGCATCGCAGCGAGACACCAGCCCCACAGCTTCCACGACCCGGAAGGCTGGTACAGCTGACTGACCCCTTTGGCGTCGATCAGCCTCGGTCCGATTTTCGTCCGCACCAAAAGCGTGCTCGCCATCCCTTTGCGTCCCTTTTCCAGAAAATCAATCATGTTCGTATGCGCCCCGATCGTCACAATCAGCTCGGCCTGATTTTCGTAGGCCAAAAGCATGGCGACATCTTCGCTTGTCCCCGGAGCAGGTAGCACGTGGTGAGCCATCCCCAGCCGCTCGACTCGCGCTTTCCCCGGCGCAGTGCCGTCCACATAGGCATGCACAACGATTTCTGCACCGCATTGCAAAGCTTTATCAGAGATGCTGTCCATATCGCCTACGATCAGGTCGGGCTTGTACCCCGATTGCAACAGCGCGTCCGCGCCACCGTCGACTCCGATCAAAACCGGATCGTATTCGCGGATGTACGACGAGAGCGTCTGCAAGTCTTCCCTGTAGTGCTTGCCGCGCACAACGACCACGACATGCTTTTTTTCCAATGGCGTTTTCAGCGGCGTGGCGTGCAGCGGCTTCAGAAACAAGTCTTTTTCTTTTTGCGCGTAAAGCAGCGTGTTATCTATAAATAAAGAAAGGGTGTCGTCCAGTCTGCTTTGCGCCTCGGCCCATTTGCTGACCACGACGTCCATTCTTACTTCGCGAAGCGGCAGCGCCATTTCCCATTGCGCTTCTCGCCGCAATTCCAGCCGGCCATCGCGGATCGCGGCATCCTGGCCGTCCCACGCTTCCCAGGCTGTCGGGATCGGCTGGGCTGAATCGGACTCTGCCTCAAACAAAGCCACGCCCGCGCCAAGCAACAATCGCGCTCCTTCGGCTGGATACTGCCCGGTCATAAAAGGGGCAAGATTGACAATCACCCGCGTTCCCGCTTCCAATAGCGATCGCGCCGCCATTTCATCCACATCCGGATGATCGATGACAGCGATCTGGTGGGGGTGGAGCCGTTTGCAAAGCTGCTTCGTTTTTCGATCCGCAGCAATCACTCCCGTATAGGTAAGAAAACCGCGGCTTTTTCGCTTGCCCATCTTTTCCACCTCCAGCCATTAGTATGCTAAAAATTTCCTCGGAGCATGCAAAAAAGAGGTTGTGCATGTATCGCACAACCTCTCTTCTGGCGGAAACGCTGGCCTGGTCGACTAGGCTCCCTTGGTTATGTAGTAAATAATCAAGCCGTCAGCAAACAGGAATACTACCAGCGAAACCACGCCAAATCCGATCGCGAATTTGTTCTTCGCCTTGATCGAGTTAAGACAGCCCCAAGCAATAAAGAACGTGAAGACGAACATCAGGAAATCAAACAACACAATCTTCATGTACGACAACTCCTTCACCATGATGACGCTAACCGATAATACAATGGCAATATTATTATATCTCCTTGCCTATTAAGAGACAAGCATATCCAAATTTGTGACAAACAAATTCACAATTCCTTTATTTTATTGTGCCACAAATGTTTTTGCCTATCCAGATGCTCCAGCGGTCTTGTTCATAAATCGGTTGTTGTCCTGCCATTTTCGCGGAAATAGCGGAAATCAGTTGCTCCAGCTCGCCGTCTGTCAATTCATGCAGCAAGGAACGGCCTTTGCGCGAGCGCAAATCGGCCTGCAAAACAGCGATGTCGTCATACACACGCCTGACCTCCCACAGCGAACGCATCTGGATTTGCTCCAGCCCTGCCTGCTGCATGGCTTGCCTTACTTGCTGTTCTTTTGGTCGCCGTTGTGCCTCCACTTCCAGCAGGCGCGGGAATTGCTCGAAAAAATAGCCGCGCAAGTGCTCAGGCGAAGCCGGAACAGCACAGTCTTCCAGCGTCCGATCTTGGATCAGGCAGATTCCGTCAGGTGCGAGGATGCGCTTCACCTCGGCGAAAAATCCGTTCAGATCGTCAAGATGGTGGATGAGCGCTCTGGCAAAAACAATATCCGCGCTTCGCTCCGGCAGTCCTGTGTGCAGGGCGTCACCATGGACAAACGAGATGCCCGGTTCGTCTGCGCACTCTTTTTGCGCCGCTTCCAGCATGACCTGCGAAAAGTCGACTCCTGTGACGCTGCCTGCCCCCAGCTTTGCCCATGCCTTGCTGTAAATGCCGCCACCGCAGCCAAGATCGACCACCCGTTTTTGCAAAGGGTCGACGATGGAGAGCATCGTGCTCGCCCATGTGTCGTCTGCCGCTCTGCCTGTATAGCTTTCTTTGTTTTCTCTCGCGTGGAAATCCATTTTCATGCTACTTCGCCTCCATGAACTCCAATCGGTTGCCGAATGGATCTTCGGTGAAAAAGCGGATCAGTCCAGGAATCTCGTCGTCGAGCCGGAGCGGGACGCCTGCTTTTTCCAAGTGGGCGATCAGCGCTTCAATATTTTGCACAACAAAGGCAGGATGCGCCTTTTTCGCGGGAATAAAACCTTGTTCAATCCCGAGGTGAATCAACTGCGCTCCACAGCGAAACCAGGCTCCTCCCCGCGCCCGAAGCTTTTCCGGCTTGGGCACTTCCGGCATCCCGAGCAATCCGGTGAAAAAGCGCCGCGCCTCCTCCTCGGCTCCCGGTGGCGCTGCGAGCTGAATGTGATCCAATCCTACCCATTCAAATGTTTGTGTCATATTATGTTCCTCCCTGTTTTTGGCACATGACCATCCATTCGTCAATCTGGTAGGTCATGACTCTTCCTTGCTCGATCTGCAATCCTACATAAGCTTGGATGTCTTTCGGGGCAGCAAGCAGCATCTGCTCCACGGCTTTTTCTTGCTCGGGCGACTCGGACGTTCTTTGCACCCACGGCAAAAAGGCAAATGGCTTTTTGCGTAGCCGTTGCTTGCACTCAACAAAATCATGCGCGCTGTGCAGCTCTCTCCACTCCGTGACAGAAAGGCAGCGAACGTGGCTCGGATCGCGTGTTTGCTCGACAAGGTTCACGAAGCTTGCCAGCTCGTTTGCTTCCGGGGAAACGTTGTCGATAAAAAGGAACCAGCCGCCCGGTCGCAGCACGCGACTGACTTCCCGGACAAAAGCGTTCGGGTCGGGGAAATGGTGAGCCGCGATCCGGCAAGTGACCAGATCGAACGACTCGTTCAGAAACGGCAGCGACTCCGCGTCAGCCTGGACGTACAAAATGTTTTTTTCCGCCTGGTTGGCTTGTGCCGCCGCTGCAAGCATAGGGCGCGTCAGATCCGTTGCCACTACTTGCGCAACGTGCGGCGCAAGCGTCCGGGCGACATGTCCGCCACCTGTGGCGATGTCGAGTACCTTCCAGCTTGTCTGCGGAGTGAGCCATTGCACCAAAAGTTGCAAGTCATCCCCTTGGGCGTGTGTCTTGCTTTCTACATACTGCTGCGCATTTTTGCCGAATTGCTCTTGTACCGCGTGTTTTACTTCATCGCTTCTATCCATCGTTCCACCTCCTGCTTGTATTCTATTCCAATCGTTGGCGGTTTTGTTATAGAATACTGATAACCAGTTATCGAGTTTTTAGATAGGAGGGGCATTCGTGGACAAAGAAAGTTTGGAAGTGTTTTTGACCATCGCCCACCACGGGTCCATCAATCGGGCTGCACAGGCGCTGTTTCTGGCCCAATCTACTTTGACCCATCGGCTCAAGCAGTTGGAACGGCAAATCGGCAGTCCGCTGTTTGTGCGAACCGCCTCTGGCGTAAGTCTGACCGGAGAAGGCCGCAGATTGCTGCCTGTTGCCGCCTCGATCGTCGAGCAGATGCGTTCTTTCATCGAACAAAAGGAGCAAGCCCAGTCGATGACGATCGTCGCCGGAAAAGCATTTGTCGCCTACGAGCTTCCCCGCCTGATCGGCGAATACCGCCAGGCCAATCCCGGTTTCACCTGTTACGTGCGCTCTACGCTGTACGAAGAATCACTCAGCGCCCTCTTGACCGGAACAGCCGATATCGCCTTTCTCGGCAGCGAAATGTATCACCCGCACATCCACCAGGAGTTTTTGCCCAGCGACCGGATTTTGCTCGTCATGTCGCCCGAGCATCCTTGGGCCAATCATTTTCCCGGCTTTTCCGGCTGGGGGTCGCAGGAGATGATTTTGTTCGGCAACCATACCGCCCCCTATCGCCAGCGCATCGACCATTTTCTGGCGCGCAACAGCATTTTTCCAAACGTCATCATGGAGCTGGACAGCTTCAGCGCCGTCAAAAAAATGGTCGAACGCCAGCTCGGAATCACGATGCTGCCGAAGCGAACCATTTTGCGCGAGGTAGAGGAAGGCAGACTGGTCGCCCACGATATAGCAGAAGGAACTTTGCAGCGCCCGACGCTCATCGCCTATTTGCATCAAAAAAAAGAGGACGACGCTTTTCAGCAATTCGTCCAATGGATCAAAGATGCTTATTGATGCAAAGTCAACACGGTCAGCTCGGGCCTGCACAAAAACCGGACAGGCAAAATCGTCGTGCCCAGCCCTCTGTTCACATAGACTTGCATTTCGCTTTCGCCCGCGAGATACAAGCCGTTGACGTATTTGTTCGCAAGCTTGGGCGTCAAGACATGCCCGACAAAAGGCAGTCGCACCTGCCCGCCGTGGCTATGTCCAGACAATTGCAAATCAATCGGATACAACGCGGCTTCGTCCGCTACATCCGGCTCATGGGCGAGCAAAATTACGCTGCTTCCCTCGGGAATCCCGATCAGCGCTTTCGGCAAATCCGGCACGCCATTTAGAGCATCGTCTATTCCCGCTATGTACAAGGTGTCTGCCTTTTGGCGAATAGCCACATTGCGGTTGTCCAACACTGCAAACCCGGCAGATATCCACCCTTGGCGAATCCCGTGCTGCTGACCCGCCCGGTAATCGTGGTTGCCCAATACCGCAAACTTCCCCATCGGCGCCTGAAGCTGCGCCAGGATGGGGATAGCGGCAAAAAAGGGGCGCGTCTCTTCATCGACAATATCGCCCGTAAAGCAAATGATATCCGGCTGCTCGCGCATGATCAGGTCGACAATGCCTTGCAGTTGCTCCGGCTTGAAATAGTGTCCCAGATGCGCGTCGCTGAACTGGATCAGCTTGCAGCCGCTAAAGGCGTCTGGCAGTCTGGGCAGTCGGAGTGTCATCCGCTCGATTTGCAGCCAGGTTCGCTCCCATGCATATCCGTATGTACCAGCAGCCAGACCGACTCCAATCAAGCCACCCAGCCACTTCATCGATCGTTGTAAAAAGGTCCGCCGTGAGACCGTGACAAGCTTGGGATCATTCACTAGCTTCCGTTCGCTCGTAGCCATTCACCACAACATCCAGGCGGCCTGTCGCCGGATCGATCAGCAATCCGTGGACATCGACATTGGCTGGCAGCAGCGGATGCTTTTTAATCGTCTCCACGCTGTTTCTCACGCTGTCCTCCACCCGGTCGAACCCGTGGAGCCATTTGTGCAGATTGATTCCTGCGTGTTGCAGCGTAGAGAAAGTCTGCTCAGAAACGCCTTTTTCCAGCATCTTCGCCATGGTGCGCTTGCTGTCGATGGCGCTCATCCCACAGTCGTAATGGCCGACGACGATCACTTCCTCGGCATTCAGTTCATAAATCGCCACAAGAATACTGCGCATAATACTTCCAAACGGATGCGATACGATCGCCCCCGCGCTCTTTACGTGCTTGATGTCGCCGTTGCGCATGTTCATGGCCTTCGGCAGCAACTCCTCCAGACGCGTGTCCATGCAGGAGAGAACTACCAAGCGTTTGTCGGGAAACTTGGTTGTCTGGTATTTTTCATACTCACGATTCGCTACAAAATCACGGTTAAATGCGAGAATTTCATCTAAATTGCGCATGTTGCAACACCTTCCTCGCTTTTAGTGGGTTGTATGTTTTCTATTGTACATACTTCTTCGTGTCGTTCAAGCGACTGCGGCAGTTCGCGGCGGATTATTTTCCTTTGTTCCTGTTCCGGTAGAGCTTCCAACCTTCCACAAGGTAGGTGACGATGAGCAGTCCAAGGCCCAGCGGCCAAAAATCGGGCTTGATCATCACAACGACGCAGGACAATGCTCCTCCGCTGATCAGGGTCAATTGGCGATAGGCGGGAAATTTCACGGTAAAGATCGTGACGATCACACCGAGCAGCAGGACGATGGTAGGGAAGTAGGTTGCCATGTTTGCTCCTTTTTGGGGATACGTTTTTGGGGATGGTTTGTTTGATTTCTAGTATATATTTTACAGGATTATCCATGGTGCTGTAATTGTTTTTTGAAAAGAACAAAAACGCCGAGTTCTGGTGCGGCCAGCTTGGCGTTTATTTTTTCATGAACCATTTTACTTTTTAAATTTAGCCGGATTTTCAACGTAACTTTCAATGACATAGCCGCAGCCCGTACATATGTGATAAGTGATGAGAGAACCGAGAACAAAAAACTTGTCTACGGGGAATATTCTCGCATCCCCGGACGGTTTCCCTTTTCCGATCTCACTGCACCCGCATTTTGGGCACTGTTCTTTTGGGTTTTCCATTTGGCACCTCGCTTTGTGGCTTATTTATGTTTTTCATTTGCCCTTAATTGTCCAATCTAAAGAAGTATGCTGGATATCATGCTTAATACCTAGTCGGTTCAGTTGATCAATCACGGATGGGAGTAAAAACTTATCGTTTATCTTGCATTCCCCTACCGTTTTCACTTTGAAAATGGCCTCTTCTACAGAATTGACATACATAGATACTCTCTTCCTTTTCTATTGAAAATTTGTTTTTATTTGATTCCGAAATGCTCATTTATTTTTTGAAGATACTCATCATCCACTAACTCTATTTCCACTTTGACAATTCGCTTTCCCCAACCGTCAATATTCTTATTCAACTGTTTCATGTCTTTTGCTAAAAACTCGATTTTTTTAATAAGGGTTTCAGCCTCTTCTGTCATTACCCGATATTTTCCACCAAGCTTTTCTGACTCAATTCCATCGTCTTTTAACAGTCTATAAATTTTTTCTTGTGCCTGGCCCCAATAATCAACACCAAGAATTGACCCTGTTCTTTTCCATTCACTCTCAATGTAACGCGGATCGATAATAACCAATTGACCTGAGTCTACTCCTACTTGACCTAGTAATTTGCGCTCCATTTGCTGGGCTCCTCATTTTCAAATTGAATCAAGTCATCGTTTTATCTTGCTTTTTGCTTGCGCAAGTATTGAGTGAGTCAGGCAAGTTAAATAATCTGAGAACTCTTTGAATTAACTCCCCCTTCTCATCATACCAAAGATTTCCACAACCTTCGACTTGTTGAAGAATTACAAAATGGCCAAATATATTTTCGTCCAATCCATACAAAAAGACACTAGCTGGTATGTGCTAGTGTCCTTTTTGTATTTTACATTTCGTTCAAATGAGCCGATGGACTACATCTGAAAAATTCGTTGATTACACCTACCTAATCGAGAAGGTGGGATAATACTCCATGTGACTCAAACCCGCGATATTTCTATCCCTAACTAATCTTCGCCTCAATCCTTAACTTATCCGCGACCATCGCAATAAACTCGCTGTTGGTCGGCTTCGCCTTCGTGTTCGAAATCGTGTATCCAAACAGGCTGGAAATAGAGTCAAGATTCCCGCGGGACCAGGCGACTTCGATTGCGTGGCGGATGGCGCGTTCTACGCGGCTTGCCGTTGTGTTGAATTTTTTGGCGATGTCCGGGTACAGGACTTTTGTGATCGAACCGAGCAGCTCGACATCGTTGTACACCATCGTGATCGCTTCGCGCAAATACAAATAACCTTTGATGTGTGCGGGCACTCCGATTTCGTGGATGATGCTCGTAATGCTGGCGTCCAGGTTGCGGCCCCGCACTTGCAGGGTGGACTGTGGCTTCACCGATGTGACGAAGGAGGAGGCTGGCTTCGTTGTGATGATCTGGCGAATGCGCTGCGCAAGAACCTCCATGTCAAACGGCTTGAGGATGTAGTAGGCAGCTCCCAGTTCAACCGCTTTTTTCGTAATCTCTTCCTGTCCGAATGCTGTCAGCATAATAATTTTGGGCTGCGGGCTTAACCGCATAGCTTGGATTTGCTCCAGGACGGCGAGGCCATCCAAGTGGGGCATGATAATGTCCAAAATCAGTACATCCGGTACTCGCTCCTGCAGCAAACGCACAACTTCATTGCCGTTGTACGCGACGCCAATGACGTTCATGTCATACTGGCTGCTGATATACTCTTCTAACAGGCTTACAAATTCTCGGTTATCATCTGCCAACAACACTTCAATCTTGCTCAAGGTCGTTCCTCCTAACAATGGACGGTCTTTTGGAAAGAAGGTGGCGTTCTAGAGGTTTTCATTTCTACAAACGATAAGTCCATACCATCTTTTTCTCTGAGAAAAATAATTCGACAAAGGCATATTCATTCCTGCCTATGACGAAAGATTGAATGATTTTACTGATATTTCGACAAAGAATACCTTCCTTTTTCCTTCATTCGTCAAGAGCCTCCACGACTTTACCATGCAAGCTGGCTTTGTTCCAGTGGAAGGTTATACATGTCGAGCAGAGAGACTTGACAGCATGAAATTAGCCGCCTCGCTTGATTGGCGTGACGGCTCGTCTCTTCGTATTCTCAGGCAGCCTGCCCGGTTTTGGCGTTCGATTGCGGCGCATTGCGCACCTGCACGCCTGCGTCCTGCAGCATCCACTCAATGTAGCAGCCGTAGCCGGATGTCGGGTCGTTGACGAAGACGTGCGTGACCGCTCCGACGATTTTTCCATTTTGAATGATCGGGCTGCCGCTCATCCCCTGGACAATGCCACCCGTTTTTTCCAGCAGGCGTTTGTCCGTTACCTTGATGATCATGCCTTTTGTCGCCGGAAAATGCTGCTTGATGACGTTGGCGATCTCGATATCGAACTCCTCCACCTTCTGCCCTTCGACGACGGTGAGGATTTTCGCCGGGCCTTCCACGACTTGCTCGGCAAGCGCTACCGGGAGCGGCTCGCGGTAATAGCTGCGCTTCGGTTCGTCCTTCATTTTGCCGAAAATGCCAAACGGTGTATTTTTGGTGATGTTCCCCAGCACTTCGCTTTCGTTGTAAAAGCGGGCGAATTTCTCTCCGGGATTGCCGCTCTGCCCTTTTTCGATGGACGTCACGCTTGCCTGCACGATTTGCCCATCCCCGACTACGATAGCCTGGCCTGTATCGACGTCGGAAATGACGTGCCCCAGTGCTCCGTACGCTTTGGAGTTGGGATCGTAGAAGGTCAGGGTGCCTACTCCGGCAGCCGAATCGCGAATGTACAGTCCCATCCGGTACTCCCCGTCTTTTTGGTCTTTTGCCGGTTGGAGCGTCAGATTCAGCTTTTCTTTTCCGCGCACGACCAAAAGCTGTACCGTGCTATTCTTTTTTCCGGCTTCGTTGATCAGCTTTTTGACTTCATTCATGTCATTGATGTACAGATCATTCATTTTGACAATCATGTCGCCGACGTGAATACCTGCCTGCTCGCCAGGGGAAGACTTGCTTTTGCCATTGTCCACGAGATGATGACCGACAACCAACACCCCCGCCGTTTGCAGCTTGACCCCGATCGACTGTCCACCAGGGTACAGACGCAAATCCGGCAGCACATTTACTTTGACAGCTGTCAGCGGAATGTTTCGCCATTTTACTTGCAATTGTGCTTCCCCAGCTCTGCGCGGCTCTACGGACATAGGCTGGCTCAGATCAACGGATACTTCGCGCGCTTCCGTCCCGTTGACGTGCAAAATGTCGGGATTGCTGTTGATTAGCGTGCCCATCACCGGCACGGAGACCTTGAGTTCTTCCAGAGACCCTTCCATCAAGCGCAATTCGCGGGGAAAGGAGGACAGATCGCGAAACGGGGTGGAACTCACGACAAGCGCCGTGATGAGGAGAAGGAGACTTCCCATCCATTTTCTTTTGTTTTGTCGGATCACCAGCAATCACTCCTACCGTTCCCTACCTACACCTACAAAGAGACACCTCCACCTTGTGTACCTTTAATGTTGCCCCCAGCCAAGCGGATTATGTCAGGAAATTGACTCATGTTTGTTAGCCAACTGCAATCTTTTTGCCCATAAAAAAGACTGCCAACCAAAGCTTAGGTGACAGCCTTTCTTTCCCGCCCGAGCAAAATCATTTCCCGCGCGTGCTCTTCTGTTTTTGCCGTTACTTCTGCCCCGCTCAGCATGCGGGCAAGCTCTGTCACGGTCTCTTCTTCCGACAGCTTCGTCACGATCGTTTTCGTCTCGTTTTCGCTCATTTCCTTTTTGATCAGAAAATGGGCATCCGCCATGGAAGCTACTTGCGGCAAATGCGTAATGCACAGCACTTGCCGTTTTTGCGCGACGCGGGCGAGCTTTTCCGCAATCGCCTGGGCCGCTCTGCCGCTGACTCCCGTGTCTACCTCGTCAAAAATCAGCGTCTCGACCTGATCGGTTCCAGCCAGGATCGTCTTGATCGCCAGCATGACGCGGGACAGCTCCCCGCCAGAAGCGATTTTCGCTAACGGCCGCAGCGGTTCCCCCGGGTTTGGCGAAATCAAAAACTCGATCTGGTCCATGCCATTCGCATCCACGAGCCGCTTGATGCCTTCGATTTCAACGCCTTCTTCATCAGGGGTTTGTCTGACGTCGATGGCAAAACGCGCCCGTTCCATATGCAGCTCTTTCAGCTGCTGCTCGATTTCCTGCGCGAGCTTCGCGGCGCATTCCTGACGAATGACGGACAGCTCCAGCGCCTCGACAGCCAAATCAGCCGCCAGCTCCTGCAACCGTTTTTCCACCTGTTGCAACCGATCCTCGTAGTGATGCATTTCGTCCAGCTCGTCGGAGATGGTCGCTGCATACTCCAAAATGTCATCCACGCTTTTTCCGTACTTGCGCTTCAAGGACTGAATCTGGTCGAGCCTGCGCTCCACCTCTGCCAGCTGCTCCGGTTCAAAGTCCAGATGGTACGAAAGCTGGCGCAGCTTGTGCACCACGTCCTCAATCTGGTAATACGCAGACTGCACCGTCTCCAAAATCGGCGCAAGCTGCTCCTCGTAGATCACGCCGCGCTCCAGCTCTCCCATGGCGTGACCGAGCCAATCCATGCCCTTCTGATCGCCGTGCAGCGAGCGGTAGGCGTCCTGGACCGTCGCGTAAACCTTCTCAATGTTCATCCACTTTTTGCGCTGCTGCAGCAGCTTCTCGTCCTCACCCGGAGTAAGCGAAGCGCTTTCGATTTCGTCAAGCTGGTATTGCAAAAGGTCTATGCGCTGTACCAACTCGCGTTCGTTGCGGGCCATCCGTTCGAGATCCTGTCGCGTTTTCCGGTAGGAGGAGTACAGTTTGCCGTATTCCTGCTTCGCCGCTCCCAAAGCAACTTCGCCGTACGCATCCAGCCAGTTGATATGCTTGTCCGCCTGCATCAGCATGTGCGTGTCGTGCTGGCCGTGAACCGTGACCAGCCAAGGTCCAAGCTCGCGCAGCATGGCAAGCGTCACCAGTTGGCCGTTCAGACGAATAATGCTTTTTCCCTGGTTGGAAATGTCCCGGCGGACGACGAGCATGCCGTCTTGCTCCACTTGCACACCTACGCTGGCGCACACCGCAAGCGCAGGATGGCCCGCAGGCAGTTCAAACAGCCCTTCCACCTCTGCGCGCAGCTCGCCGTAGCGCACAAAATCTGCGGACGCACGGCCACCGAGCAGCAGTCCGAGCGCATCGATGATGATCGATTTTCCGGCGCCGGTTTCCCCTGTCAGGATGTTCAACCCGCGTTGAAACGAGACCGTAACCGATTTAATGATGGCAAAATTTCGGATAGAGAGTTCCACTAGCATCTGTTGCGACCACCTTCTACAGCATTTCCATGAAACGCTTTGTGACTTCCGCTGTATTTTCCTTGGAACGGCAAATGATCAAAATGGTATTGTCTCCACTGATCGTTCCCATGATCTCGTCCCACGGCAGGTTGTCGATCAGCTCGGCTACCGCATTTGCATGACCGGAAAGGGTTTTCAGCACGATAAAATGGTCTGCCTGGTCAATACTGACGAAAGAGTCGACCATCATCCGTTTGAGCTTTTGCATCGGGTTAAACTTTTGTTCAGCAGGCATGGAATATTTATATCGCCCATCAGGGAGTGGCACCTTCACCAGATGCAATTCCTTGATGTCTCGGGATACGGTCGCCTGCGTGACGTTGAATCCAGCAGCGCGCAGACGCTCCACCAGTTCGTCTTGAGTTTCTACCTCTTGGTTACTGATGATATCCCGAATACGGATATGTCGTTGCCCCTTGTTCATATGGATTACTCCCATTCACCTTGTAGTTTCGTGCGTATTGCTTCAAAAAAGCCGCCCTTTTTCCACTTGATCAGCGGTGTGACGTACGGAGACTTTTTAATGTAAATATGATCGCCGCCCTCCAGCCGATAGCCGAACTGTCCGTCAATCGACAGCCCCATCTCCTGATGGATGGCGTCGACTTCCACGCGAATCGTCTGGTTGCCAGACAGCACCATTGGCCGCGCTGTCAGCGAATGCGGCGCTACCGGAGTCAATAATAGCATATCCACATTTGGAGCGACGATTGGCCCGCCAGCCGACAAGGAATACGCTGTCGACCCTGTCGGAGTCGACACGATGACACCATCGCCGCTGAAAGTCGCGACATATTCGTCATCCAAGTAAACAGCACATTGAATGATGCGGCAAAAAGACCCTTTGGCGATCCCGATATCATTCATCGCTGTGTATGTCCCAAGCGTGCTGCCTTTGCGGACGAGAGCTGCTTCCAGCATGGCCCGTTCCTCAATGTCGTACTTGCCTGAAAGCAAATTGTCGACGGCAAGCGGCAAGTGCTCCGGCTCTGCTTCTGACAAAAAGCCCAATGTACCGAGATTGATCCCGAAAATGGGGATCGATCTCCCGGCGAGCTTGCGTGCGATGCCGAGCAAGGTCCCGTCACCGCCAAGCACACAGACCAGGTCGGCTTGATTACCGATGTCATCGATCGCAGCGCCCAATTCCGCGCGCCCTAAATCAGATGCAATCGTCTCGTCCAGCAATACATTCGCTCCCCTGACCTCCAGGAGGTAGACAAGCTCCCGCGCCACAATTCTGGCCTCGGGCTTTCCTTTGTTTGCAATAATTCCTATCTTCTTCACATGGTCCACCCCAAACTGGTTGGTTGGAAATCCTTATACAAGTATACAACTTTTCATGCATAAATAAAAAGCCTCGTTTGCAACAAAACTCCCGAGGCTTTTGTTTTTTGTCCCTATTTTAATTTGGCATGAGCCTGCGCGACCACATCGCTGACGAGCTTCAGCCATTCTTCGGCGTTCATGCCGCCAGCGCTTTTGGTCACATGCATAACAAATTCAATATTGCCCTCTCCCCCTGTGATCGGAGAAAAGTCCAGCCCTTTCAGCGCAAATCCGAGGCCGCTGGCGAACTGGCCGATGTCTGTCAGCACCGCTTCATGCACTTGCGGTTCGCGGACGATGCCGTTTTTCCCGACCTTGTCCTTGCCCGCTTCAAACTGCGGCTTGACCAGCGCGACGACATCGCCATCCTGCTTCAAAAAACGGTACAAGACAGGCAAAATCAGCCGGAGCGAAATAAACGACACGTCAATCGAAGCGGCATCCGGACGTTCCTGTTCGAAAGCGTCCGGGTCCATATGGCGGAAATTGGTCCGCTCCATGACGACAACCCGCTCATCCTGGCGCAACGTCCAGGCGAGCTGTCCGTAGCCGACATCGATTGCATAGACGAGGCGTGCGCCATTTTGCAAGGCACAGTCCGTAAACCCGCCTGTGGAAGCGCCGATGTCCATCATGACTTTGTCCGTCATGTCGATGCCAAATACTTTTAATGCCTTCTCCAGCTTCAGTCCGCCGCGACTGACGTACGGATGAACCTCGCCTTTGACCGTGATGGCGACATCCTCGGTGAATTTCGTGCCGGGCTTGTCACATCGCTCCCCGGCCACTTGAACCAGTCCCGCCATCACGGCTGCTTTTGCTTTTTCCCGAGTCTCGTAATGACCCCGTTCGACGAGCAAAACGTCGATTCGTTCTTTTCTCACGCTCATGCTTCCAGTACACCCTTCGATATCGGCATCAAGGCGCGTACACGGGAAGCGATGTTCTCCGCTGTCAGCCCAACCTCTTGACGCTGTTCTTTTACACTGCCGTGTTCTACAAAATAATCAGGGACAGCTACGATCTGCACATTCATGCCATAGTAGCCCGCCCGGTTGTAACATTCGATAACCGCGCTGCCGAATCCGCCCATCTCCGAGCCTTCCTCCACAGTCACGATGTCGTAGCCTTCCTTCGCCAGCCTGAACAGCAACTCCTCATCCAGCGGCTTGCAAAAGCGGGCGTTTACCAGCATCGGTCTGATTCCTTCCGCATTCAGCTGGTTGACCGCCTGCTCCGCGATCTCAAATACATGGCCAAAGGACAAAATCGCTACCTTTTTCCCTTCGCGGACGATTTCTGCCTTCCCGATCGGCAAAGCTTGCAACTCTTTATCGAGCGTCACGCCGCGAGCCGGCAGACGCGGATAACGGTACGAAATCGGCCCGTCGTACTCCATCGCTGTTTTCATCATGTGGCGCAGCTCGTTTTCGTCTTTTGGTGCCATGATGACCATGTTCGGAATGATGCGCATGAAGGCAATGTCGTACATCCCTTGATGCGTCTCCCCGTCTGCACCAACGAGTCCTGCGCGGTCGACGGCAAACACCACGTTCAGCTTTTGCCGGGCAACGTCGTGAATCAGTTGGTCGTACGCTCTTTGCAAAAAGGTCGAGTAGATCGCAAGCACTGGCTTCAAGCCTTGTGTCGCAAGGCCAGCCGCAAAGGTACAAGCATGCTGCTCCGCGATCCCTACGTCAAACAGGCGATCCGGGTATTTTTGTCCGAACGGAATCAGGCCGGAGCCTGCTGGCATGGCAGGAGTCACCGCCACCAGCGACTTGTACTCGGCAGCAAGCTCGATCATCGTATCGGCAAACACCGAGGTGTACGTCGGAGCGGATTTTGGCGTGTCTCCAGACTCGATCTTGTACGTGCCGATGCCGTGCCACTTCACGGAATCCGCTTCGGCTGGCGCGTAGCCTTTGCCTTTTTTCGTGATCGCGTGGATCAGTACCGGCCCTTTGGTTTGCTTCGCCGTTTTCAGCGTATCGACCAAAAGATCCATGTTGTGACCGTCGATCGGCCCGATGTACGTGAAGCCAAGCTCCTCGAATAGAACGCCGGACACGAGCAAATACTTCATGCTGTCTTTGAAGCGCTCGGCAATCGATGCCAGTTTGCCGCCGACAGCCGGAATGGACTTCAACAGCCCTTCAACCTCGTCCTTCGCCCACTGGTAGTTTTCCGTGGAGCGAATTTTGCCCAGGTAGTTGTGCAGGGCGCCTACGTTCGGAGCAATCGACATTTCGTTGTCGTTCAGCACGACGATGACATTTTTGCGTTCGTGACCGATATGGTTCAACGCTTCCAGCGCCATTCCACCCGTCAGCGCGCCATCGCCGATAACCGCCACGACATGGTTTTTTTCTTTTTTCAAATCGCGGGCCGTTGCCATCCCCATCGCTGCCGACAAGGAGGTGCTGCTGTGTCCGGTTTCCCAGACGTCATGCGGGCTTTCGATCATTTTCGGGAAGCCGCACAGCCCTTTGTACTGGCGCAAAGTCGGAAACATCTCCCGGCGGCCAGTCAACATTTTATGTACGTATGCCTGATGCCCGACATCCCAAATCAGCTTGTCCTTGGGACTGTTGAACACGTAGTGCAAAGCAAGCGTCAGCTCCACTACTCCGAGGTTGGGCGCAAGATGGCCGCCTGTCTGGGAGAGCGTCTCGACGAGAAATTGCCTGATTTCGGATGCCAGCGTATGTAACTGCTGCGAAGTGCACTTTTTCAGGTCTTGAGGATCATTTATGGTAGTAAGCAGCATTGGTATTCCTCACTTTCCACTGTTCGTTCTCCGGCGATTGTGCATGCTGCATTTCAATCCACCCCATGGAAAACTAGGCTTCTTCGGTGTTGCCCGAAGCCTAAACTCCGCTGAAATTCAACTTGATTCATTATAACGGTTTCTTCATAAAAACACCACTTTTGATCAGCAAGCGCAATCTTGCACGCAATTTCCTGCTACATTCTGGTAAAATAAAATGGATCATTCAAATTCAAGAAATCGAGGTGGACTCCCGTGAAGTTCTCGCAAATACCGTACACACGCGTCGACATGGCAAATGTCGAAGAACGATTTTCCAGACTGTTGGAAGCGTTTCAACAAGCGGCCAGCTTTGAAGAGCAAGACAAGGTAATGGGACAGTTGAACGAGCTGCGGCAAGAGGTGGAATCTGCGCGAGAAGTGGCGCAAATTCGCCATACGATCAATACGGAGGACCCTTTTTACAAAGAAGAGCAAGACTATTGGGATGAAGCAGGCCCTGTGTATCAAGGGATCATTTCACGTTACTACGCCGCCATCACCCAGTCCGCTTTCCGCTCCGAGCTGGAACAAAAATGGGGCGCCCAGCTTTTCCGCATTGCCGAGACAACTCTGCGCACCTTCTCTCCTGAAGTTGTTGCCGATTTGCAGGAAGAGAACCGTCTGGCGAGCCAGTACGTTGCCCTGATCGCCTCGGCGAAAATCATGTTTGAAGGCGAAGAGCGCACGCTTCCGCAGCTGCTTCCGTTCCAGACGTCCACGGACAGAAACATGCGCAAGAAAGCAAACGAAGCGAAGTACGAGTTTCTGAGCAAGCATACCGAAGAACTGGACCGCATCTACGACAATCTGGTAAAAGTTCGCGACCGGATCGCCAAAAAGCTCGGTTTCACCACCTTCGTGGAACTGGCCTATGCACGCTTGAACCGGACGGACTACAACGCCGAAATGGTGGCCAACTTCCGCCGTCAAGTGGAGGAACAAATCGTGCCAGTAGCCGCTCGGCTGGTCGAACGTCAACGCGAACGGATTGGCGTCGATGTTATGAAGTATTACGATCTGGCCTTCGACTTCGCTACGGGCAATCCGACGCCAAAAGGCTCCCCGGACTGGATCGTGGAAAACGGGAAAAAGATGTACGAACAGCTGTCTCCAGAAACGGATGCTTTCTACAACTTCATGCTGGAAAATGAATGTCTGGACTTGCTCAGCAAAAAAGGCAAAGCGACAGGCGGATATTGCACCTACATGAGCAAGTACAAGCTGCCGTACATATTCGCCAATTTCAATGGCACCTCCGGCGATATCGACGTGCTGACCCACGAAGCGGGCCACGCCTTCCAGGTGTACGTCAGCCGCGGTTACGAAGTACCGGAGTACCACTTCCCGACGTATGAAGCGTGCGAAATTCATTCGATGAGCATGGAGTTTTTGACCTGGCCTTGGATGGAGCTGTTCTTCGAGGACGATACCGCCAAGTACAAGTTCTCGCATTTGAGCGGCTCGCTGCTGTTCATTCCGTATGGCGTCGCGGTCGACGAATACCAGCATGCCGTCTACGAAAAGCCGGAGATGACTCCAGCCGAGCGCAAACGCACCTGGCGCGAAATCGAGCGCAAATACTTGCCGTACCGCAATTACGACGAGAACGAGTTTTTGGAGGAAGGCGGCTTCTGGCAACAGCAAGGACACATTTTCCGCGATCCGTTCTACTACATCGATTACACATTGGCGCAAATTTGTGCCTTCCAGTTCTGGAAACGGGCACAGGAAAACCCGGAACAAGCTTGGTCCGATTACTTGACACTGTGCAAAGAGGGCGGCAGCAAATCGTTCACGGAACTGGTGAAGGTTGCGAAGCTGTACTCGCCGTTTGAAGACGGTTGCATTCAGTCGGTCATCGGTGAAATCGAGACGTGGTTGAACGGTATAGACGACAAGCAATTGTAATCGCAAGAAAACAGAACGGTCATGGCCGCTTTATTTACCGCAAACGCTCACAGCCAATTTCATGAAAAAAGGCGAGACGCTTATCATAGAAAAAAGCTGGCACCCCACGTGGATGCCAGCTTTTTTGCCTATCATTTCATTTACTTGTTGCGGTTTTGAACGTAATCTGCCAAAGGGCTCAATGCGGAATGCTCGATGCCTGCAATGGCGAGAGCCGCTTTTGCCTCCGCGATCAAAGCAGACAGCCTTTCTTTGGACTCAGCAAGTCCCAACAGCGAAGGATAGGTCGATTTGTTCCGGTCCGCGTCGCTGCCAACCGCTTTTCCCAGCTTTGCCGCGTCCCCTTCCACGTTGAGGATGTCGTCCTGAATTTGAAAAGCCAGTCCGATGCAGACGCCGTAGCGGGTCAAAGCATCCATCTGCGCTTCGCTCGCTTCCGCCAAGTAGCCTCCGCCCCTGAGCGCTGCCACAAGCAGATCACCTGTCTTGTGGCGATGGATGAACTCCAACTGCTCCAGATCGAGCTGCTTGCTCTCTCCTTCGATGTCGGCCATCTGTCCGCCCACCATGCCTGTCGCGCCTGCGCGCTTGCCCAGCTCGGCAATCAGTTTGACAATCGTCGCAGATGTCACATCTGTCCGCTCCTGGTAGGCTTCCGCTACGTGAGAAAAGGCGCGCGTCAAGAGGGCATCGCCCGCCAAAATCGCGGTCGCCTCTCCGTACACTTTGTGGTTGGTCGGCTTTCCACGGCGCAGGTCATCGTCGTCCATCGCTGGCAGATCATCGTGGATCAGCGAGTATGTATGAATCATCTCCAGGGCAACGGCAAAAGGAACGCCGCGCTCCATCGGTTTGTCCAGCGCTTCCAGCACAGCGAGAACGAGCATCGGACGAAGCCTTTTGCCGCCTGCCATGAGTGAATACTTCATGGATTCGTACAAATGGGTCGGGACGCCTTCCTGCTCCAGGGCAGGCGTGAGATGTTGTTCAATGTAGGCTGTTTTTTCCGCCAAATACGATTGGAATGTATCCACGATGTCGTTATTCCCCTTCCACACGAAAAGCCTTCTGCTTCAGTTGGCCGTCTTCTTCTACCAGCTGAATGATTTTGGCTTCAATCGCATCGAGCTTCTGTCCGCAAATACGCGAGAGAGTGACGCCCTCCTGATACAGCGTAATTGCTTCCTCCAGCGGGATGTCTCCTTCTTCCAGCTTCCCGACGACTTCTTCCAGCCGCTTCATCGCTTCTTCGAACTGCATGTCAGTCTCTTGGTCCGTTTTCTTGCGAGCCATTGCGCTTCTCCTCCCGATTCAACTGTTCCACCCGTGCCGTAGCACTGCCATCACTTAATCGTACCACGATCTGATCGCCAGGGGCAAATTGTTCCACGGACTTCACCAGCTGATCATTCGTGTACACCAGCGAAAAGCCGCGCTTCATAACCGCCAGCGGACTGAGCGCCTCCAGAGTGGCTACCCTTGAAGCAAAAGCCATCCGGTTCTGGTTCAGCCGCGCCAGCATTTTTTCATCCAGACGCGCGCGAATCGACGCAACCGCTTTCCTTCTCTCCCCGACCTGATCCGACAGCCGATATTTTTTGATCTGTTCGGAAAGCCGCGTGTAGCGCTCCCGCCTTCTTTCCATCAAATGCTTCATCGCCTGGCGCATTCGCATATACGTCCGATCGAGCCGCTCTGCCGCTTCCTCCAGCCTGCGCTGCGGCTGCCGCATCGCGTACGAACCGCTCAACCGATCCAGCCGCGTACGCTCTTCTGCGAGCTGATTGCGCACCGCCCTGTGCATCCGGATTTCAAGCTGGCGAACGCGCTCCACCCACTCCAAATAATGCGGGACAGCAAGCTCTGCCGCTGCGGTTGGCGTCGCCGCCCGCACGTCTGCCACGAAATCCGCGATCGTCACATCCGTCTCATGTCCGACTGCGGAAATGACCGGAATCGGCGACCCGGCGATCGCCCGCGCCACGTTTTCATCGTTGAAAGCCCACAATTCTTCAATCGAGCCTCCACCTCTGCCGACGATCAAGACGTCGATGTCAGGGTGCTGATTGATAATCCGAATCGCCGAAACGATCGATGCCGGGGCATCTTTCCCTTGCACGACGGCAGGCGACAGGACAATCTCCGCCTGCGGATACCGTCTGCGGATGGTGGTGCAAATATCGCGAATCGCCGCTCCTGTCGGGGATGTCACGACCCCGACCCTTTTCGGAAAGCGCGGCAGTGTCCGCTTGCGCTCAGCAGCAAACAAGCCTTCTTTGGTCAGCTTTTCTTTCAACTGCTCAAAAGCGAGATACAAGGAGCCAAGACCGTCCGGCTGCATTTCTTTTGCATAGAGCTGATACGCTCCGTCCCGCTCAAAAGCGGAGATGGAGCCGCGCACGATCGCCTTCGTTCCATCCTTGGGCAAAAAGCGCAAGAAGCGGTTATAGCTGGCAAACATCACGACCTTGATCCGCGATGTGTTGTCCTTCAAGGTAAAGTACATGTGCCCGCTTGCGTGATGCGTGAAGTTGGAGATTTCTCCCCTCACCCAGACGTCTTGCAAGTTCGTCTCTTTTTCCAGGACGAGCTTGATGTAGCGGTTCAGATCACTGACAGACAAAATGTTTGATGCAGCCATGTGCCCCTCCTCTGTTCAAGCCCTGGTCTGATTGACTTTTCGTATACGCATGCAAAAAGAAATGGATAAAGCGCAGGCCCTATCCATTCCCTCAGTCGTTCCTCTAAAGTTGCGCTTGCTTTCTCGCTGCCACAACCGTGTTTTTCAACAGCATGGTGATGGTCATTGGGCCAACACCGCCAGGTACCGGAGTCAAAAAGCTTGCGATCTCTTGCACTTCGTCAAATTTGACGTCCCCGACGAGCTTCCCGGAGTCGATCCGGTTTACCCCTACGTCGATGACAACTGCGCCCGGCTTTACATGCTCTTTTCCGATCATATGCGCCCGGCCTGTCGCTACCACGAGGATGTCCGCTTTCGTCGTGAACTCTTCCAGGTTTTGCGTGCGGGAATGGCACATGGTCACAGTTGCGTTTTCCTGTTGCAGCAAAAGCGATACCGGCTTGCCGACGATGTTGCTTCGGCCGATGACGACGGCGTGCTTGCCGGAAATCTCCGTGCCTGTCCGCTTGATCAGCTCGATGACGCCATGCGGAGTGCAAGGCAGCAATGTTTCGTTGCCGAGCACCATGTTGCCCACGTTGATCGGATGGAAACCGTCGACATCTTTTTCGGGATGAATCGCAGCGATGACCGCTTTCTCCGAAATATGGGCTGGCAGAGGAAGTTGAACCAAAATCCCATGAACGTTCGGATTTTCGTTCAAATCCCGAATAATGCCCAGCAGCTCTTCTTCTGTTGTCGAAGCTTCCTTGAGAATCAGCTCGGAACGGATGCCGACTTCCTCGCAGCCTTTCGATTTTCCGCGTACATACGAATGCGATGCGGGATCATCACCCACAAGCACAACAGTCAGTCCAGGGACAAGTCCTTGTTTTTTCAGTTCCGCCACTTCAACCGCGAGTTCTTCGCGAATGCTTTTTGCTACTTCTTTTCCTTGGAGAATGGTTGCAGTCATGGAGAAAAAGCCTCCTTCTTAAACGTCGATACCATTAGTGTACCGATTTCGTTTGCAACTGTAAAGCCGAATCATAAAAAGTTTATCATTATTTAATGTTCGTCTTTTGCTTCATCCACCCAAGCATTGCCACTCCGTAGGCGTTATCGCCGGAGTAAACAGGGTCGCAAAAATACAGCTTGGCTTTTACCGCCGGATGCTGCAGACGCTTGATCAGGCGCTCGCGCATGTACTGATTGGCAGCTACCCCGCCCACAATCAGTATGTCCCTTGGATGCCCCAGCTCAACAGCGTGCCGCAATGTTTTTTCCAGCGCGTTGGCGATACACTGCTCGGTTGCCCGCGCAATATCCGCATGGCTCGTCTCGCCGCGCTCAATGGCGCGCAGCAAGGATGCTTCCGGCCCGGAAAAGCTGAAGGTCAAACCGTCCACGGCCGAGGAGATACGAAATTCCCCTGTCGATTCTTTTGCCAACTGCTCCAAGTACGGCCCGGCCGGAAATGCCATCCCGAGCGCCACTCCGATCCGATCGACCAACTGCCCTGCGTGCAGGTCAATCGTGCCGCCGATTTTTTCAATCGCATATCCGGCACTGTGACGCTCGCACAACAGCAACTCACTCGTTCCCCCTGACAGATGGACAGCCAAAAAGCGATCTTGTCCTGGCCGCTCCTCGGCTGTGTACTCGCCCGCTGCGATATGCCCCTCCTGGTGGGTGGTCAGATGCAGCGGAACACGCAAGTAGGTGGACAGCGATTTGGCCAAGCCCTCTCCCACCTTGAACACAGGCATGTACGACTGATCGACGGGCCGCGGCTTTTCACTAACGCAAATCGCTTCGATTTCATACTCGTTCCACTTCATTTGCTCGCTTAATTCCGGCAAGTTCATCACATGCTGAAAGACGGCTTCGGATTGTTGCAGCCCGCGTTTGCCTTCCTTCACTTTGAGGAGGCGTTTTGCTTCTGCAACAATTCGGCCGTCTTCCTGAGCCAAGCACAGCGATGTCCGGTAATTGCTCGTATCAATGCCCAACATTACCTTACTCATGCTTGTATCTCCTGCCTGTTATGCTTTTTGCGTTTCACGGGATTGCAAGAAGCTCGCCAGTACACCGTTGATATAGCGATAGGAGGCATCGTCACTGAACAGCTTCGCGATTTCGATCGCTTCGTTCATGACTACCTTGTCAGGCGTATCCGCTTCAAACATGATCTCATAAAAAGCAAGGCGCAAAATGGCGCGGTCAACGTTGGCAATACGCTCCAGCTGCCAGCCGCGCAAATACTTTTTGATTTCTGCATCGATGTCCGCCATGTTGGTCAAAACTCCATCGAGCAAGTAGCGCAAATACTGCGCGTTTTCCTCGGATTCTTCCATGACCAGATCGATTGCTTCTTTTACAGGCACCTCGGCCATATCGATCTGAAACAAGCATTGGACTGCTTTTTCTCGTGCTGTTCTTCGCTTCATACCATTCACCTACTAATTAAAGTCAGCAGGGGAGTTTTCCCCTCGTTCTTGTTACCGAAACTTGCCAGGCAGAATCCGATCCAGTATTTCGCGCAAGTCTTCCTTATGGTCAAGCTTGCGACCGATGTAATAGCCGGTTCCGACAAACACAACAAAGACCAGTGTATCCCAAAATCCGACGAGAAGGTAGATGATGCCGAAAAAAAGTCCGGCAGAAATCCCCATTAGCTTCCCCTTGTGTTCCCACATTAACTCCCATTTCATGGACTTCACCTTCTATTCTACCCGCTTGCGAGCCGCGTAGTTTTCTTGCTGAGCCACTTCCGTCACCACAACCGCTACTTCGGAAATCACGACACCAGCAATTCCTTCGACCTGCTCTTTCACATCCGCTTGCAGCTTTTGCGTCAACTCCGGCAAAGGTGTCTCGCCATCCACAGAAACACGCAGGGTAATGATGTTCCCGCTTTCCAGCGCTTTGACTGTCGTCTTCATGTCGCGCACGCCTTTTACACGTCGGGCAGCGCGCTCCGCAATCGTTTGGATCGTCTGAATCGTAATGTTGACTTCGCCCAAATCACTGCGCTGGCGAATGCCGCGATCCACTTTTGGCTTGTTGGAACGAAACGAGCTGAAAAAGAAGCGAAGGCTCACAATGAGGAAAATAATCGCGACGATGAGATACGTAATGTTCGTACCCTCAAGCATTTGATCCACATAAGGCTCAAAATAAGCAGATGAGACCAGTCCGCTGGTGGCCGCAATCGCGATGCAGGACAAAACGATCAGCGCAAAGCTGTAAATCGTCAAAATAAAGCGGTCAAACAAGTTCACATGCATCTCTCCTTTACGCCATGTTTGAAAGGAGACAAACATGGCTCAATCAAAGGCTAACGCTTCGCCATGAGCCAAGGCTTGGCGAAACAACTGATTGGAATGAGGAAAATGCCCCCTGTGAAAAGGGGGCATCCATCCGGTGCTGCTTAGCGCACACGCTGGTAATCTTCGACTACAGGCGCCGCCGGTGCTTTTTCTTCGGCTTTCAGCTCTACATCGACGATATGTACGTTTACTTCCACAACAGAAAGTCCGGTCATTCCTTCGATTCCATTGCGCACACTATCTTGAATATTACGAGCGACGTCTGGAATGCGGTGTCCGTATTTGACAATGATGGAAACATCCACTGCCGCTTCGCGGGAGCCAACCTCCACACGAACGCCGCGAGCTATATTTTTACGGCCCAATCTTTCAGCAATCTCCCCTACGAAACCGCCGCTCATTTGCGCTACGCCTTCAACCTCGGACGCAGCCATGCCGGCGATCACTTCCAGTACCTCGGGAGCGATCTGGACTTTACCAAGCTCTGTTCTATCTAAATCCGGAGTAAACTCTTCCATGCTTCGCACCTCCCTTTAGATTTGTAATTCATTATACCAAGCGCACCGTTTTTTTACAAATCAGCCCTGTTTATTCTTCGTCCAGGTTCAATTCGTAGGTTTCCAGGAACTTGGTGTCAAAATGACCGCTTACGAACACTTCATGCTCCAGCACTTTTTGATGGAACGGGATCGTCGTGGTGATGCCATCGATGACAAATTCGCCGAGCGCACGCTTCATGCGTTCGATTGCCTCGTTGCGATCCTTGCCCCAAACGATCAGCTTGGCGATCATGGAATCGTAGTACGGCGGGATGGAATAGCCTGCGTACGCAGCACTGTCCACACGCACACCGAAGCCGCCTGGTGGCAAGTACTCGGTGATGCGTCCAGGTGACGGCATGAAGTTTTTCGCCGGGTTCTCTGCGTTGATCCGGCATTCGATCGCCCAGCCGTCAAGCTTGATGTCTTCCTGGCTGAAAGACAGCGGTTGACCGGCTGCGACCGTCAGCTGTTCCTTGATCAGATCATAGCCAGTAACCAGCTCGGTCACCGGATGCTCTACCTGAATCCGCGTGTTCATTTCCATGAAGTAAAATTGTCCGTGCTTGTCCAGCAAAAACTCGACTGTACCCGCTCCGTGGTAAGCTACCGCCTTGGCAGCAGCAACGGCTGCCTCGCCCATTTGCTTGCGTGTTTCCTCGCTCAAGGCAGGCGATGGAGCTTCCTCGATCAGCTTTTGGTGGCGGCGTTGGATGGAGCAGTCGCGCTCGCCCAAATAAACCGCGTTGCCATGCTTGTCGGCCATGATCTGGATTTCCACGTGACGCGGGCCTTCCACGAATTTTTCCAGGTAGACGCCCGGGTTGCCGAAAGCGGTTTTCGCTTCGTTTTGCGCCTGACGGATCGCCTTTTCCAAATCTTCGTCGTCGACTGCCACGCGCATGCCGCGTCCGCCGCCGCCCGCAGTAGCCTTGACCATTACCGGATAGCCGATCTCATTCGCTGTCACGACGGCGCTTTCCACATCTTCGATCAGCCCTTCTGTTCCCGGAACAGTCGGTACTCCAGCTGCTTTCATCGTATCTTTTGCGGTGGACTTGTCCCCCATTTTTACGATGGCTTCCGGATCCGGACCGATAAACGTGATGTTGCATGCCGTGCAAATCTCCGCAAAGTCGGCGTTCTCAGCCAAAAATCCATAGCCTGGATGGATGGCGTCTGCCCCTACCTTGGTCGCGACACTCATGATGTTTGCTATGTTCAGGTAGCTTTCCTTGGATGCTTTTGGACCAATACAGTAAGCTTCGTCGGCCATTTTCACATGAAGCGCTTCACGATCCGCTTCGGAGTAGACAGCGACCGTACGAATGCCCAGCTCGCGGCATGCCCGGATGATCCGTACAGCAATCTCCCCGCGATTGGCAATCAATACTTTTTGAAACATTTCGCTCTCCCCCACCTTATTCTGGCTTCACCAAAAACAGCGCTTGACCGTACTCAACGAGCTGGCCGTCTTCCACCAGCACTTTGACGATCTCGCCGCTTACTTCTGCTTCGATTTCGTTGAACAGCTTCATCGCTTCCACGATGCAGACCACTTTGCTCGCATTCACTTTGTCGCCCGCTTGGACGTAAGGAGGCTTGCCTGGTTCCGGAGCGCTGTAGAACGTTCCAACCATCGGGGAAACGATCTTGTGCAGGTTCGCATCGTCAAGAGCCGGAGCGCTTGCAGCTGCCTTAGGCGCTTCCACGGCAACAGGAGCTGCTTGTACAGCTGCTGGGGCTGCCGCTTGCACTGGCGCAGCAGGAGCCGCTACCTGGGCTTGTACGACAGGCTGAGTCACTACTACTGTCTCTGTACCACTGGATTTTCGCAGGGTCACTTTTGCCCCTTCTGTCTCCAGCTTAAATTCATTAATGGAAGATTGATCAATCAGCTTAATAATTTCTCGGATTTCATGAATTTTCATGACGAAAAAGCACTCCTTCGTTTGTTTCAATAGAGGATCGGGGAGTCCCATATGTATCCTTTTTGGCAAACCATAAATCCATGGTAGCCTGTTGCCCATATCACGTCAAGAAAGGATTTCCCCGCTTCCTGCCAAGAAGAAGCGAGAAAATCCTTACCATCATGCCCACTTACGGCACCCGTTATAACGCGAAGGTCAGCTTGCCTTCGCCATTCAGGACGTCTGGAACTGGACCTGGATGTTCGTTGCCGGGAGATTCAATTGCTGCTTGACTTGCGCAATGATTTCCACCACTTCGTTTGCGCTCAGTTTGTCTTTTTGCACGATGACAGTCGCTTTGTCGTTCTGGACGAGGACGACCGCGTCCTTGTAGCCGCTCGCTTTGAGCATCTCTTCGACGTTCATCGTGGCCGTCTCCAGCGTGGACAGCTCATCGTACTTGGCTTTCGCTTCGGCTACCGCCTGGGGCGTTGCTTCGGAATTGTTCATGATCGCCAGCTGCTCGTCTTTTTGCTGCGCGGTTTGCGCTTCCCGGTTCAGCTTGAAGCCCTGGAACACTTCGCTTGCTGTATCCGCTACGGGGAGCACGGCATTGCCGGAAGTTTGCTTCGCTTCTTCAGGCGCCGGTGTTTGTGCGGTCGGAGTGGCCGGAGCAGTCGTTGTTTCCTGCTTGCCGTTTTTAGCGTCAACGGCGGCAGCGCCAGGAGCTTGCTCGACTTGCTTGGTTTCTACTTCCACGCCGGAGATTTGCTCCTGCTTCTGGACGGCCTGCTCTTGTCCGGAGGTCGGAACCTGTTCCTGCGGCCCCTTCACCAGGTAGTACCCGGAGAGTACAACCATGACAGCCAGCATTGTCAACAACCACACTGTTTGCTTGCGCAGAATCATTTGTCATTACCTCCTACCCTTTTTTGGGCAAAATGGATATTTTGTAAGCGGGAACATCCAAAACTTTTTGGACAGCTTCGGTGATCCATGCTTTCACCTGGATGTTGTCGGCCCCTTTGGCCACTACGAGCACTCCCCGGACGCGAGGCTTCAACGTCTTGACGACGACGGGCTGGTCTTGCTTGCCGCCTTGGACGATCACGACCTGTGCATCGCGCGATTGGTCACTCTGATTCCGGGTTGCCTTTTCCTTGTCCATCTCCTGGTTCACGGAAGAGCGGACATTGGTGTTTTTTTCCACGACAATCTCTGGCGTCGATTCCAGATTGACCATGACTTCGACCTCTCCCACGCCGACTACATTCGCGAGGATTTCCCGAAGCTGGGTTTCGTAGATGTTTTCATATTCGGCGATAATGTCCGGTGCGGGTGAACCGCCCAGCGCCGGAGCTGTTCCGTCGCCTGTTGGCTGCGGCGACGTCTCGCCAGGGTTGATCGAGAACCCGAGAGGCTGATCTTTTTCGACTTTCAGAAAATCTGTCAAGATCATGACAGCAATCCCGATTCCAAGTACGACGATAAAATAGTGCAATGGCTTGAGCTTTTTGTTGCTGCCGTTTCCTTCCCACAATTTTTTCAGCTTTTCCAGCATGTTGCTCACCTCGCTTGTGTCGACAGCGTGATTACTGCTTTTCGTTTTCCCGGGTCTCGTCCTTGATGATCACCTGTTCTTTGGATAGCCCCCACTGTTCTGCGAGGTCGCTGGCCATTTTGCTCGCCAGCGGGTTCGCTTCCGGGGCTGAAACAGCCACTTCTTGCTGTTCTTGTGGCGGCTCCCCGACTGTGACTTGTACCGGAGCAATCGGTGTAATCGGCTTGATCGGCTGGACTTGCTGCGGGTCGTTGCTGTTTTTGCCGCTGTCAGCTTCGCCAATCACCAACTCCATCCGGGACAAGGTCGGCTCGCCTTGCTTCTTCTGGTCGATCACAACCTCGACATCGACAACTTCCACGCCGTAATCGGCTTTGATTCTCGCCTTTACAGCAGATGCCACCTGTGCTTGCACATAAGCTGTCATCTGTTCGTTTTGTTGACCAAGCAGCTTGTCAGTCATTTTCTTCCATTCGACAGCGGCTGGCTTGTTCAAATTTTGCTGGTAGCGATCAAGTCTGAGGGCGAGATCGTCCTGCGACAGACTGAACAGGCTGAACACCGGGGAGATGATCGTCAAAAGCAAGATCAGACCCATCACCATTTTGACGTAGCGCTGCAAGGTCGTATTGGGCAGGATCAGATCGAGAAAAGCGGCCAAAAGAACGAGCAGGATGATTTTTTTGAGCCAGAGTGTTAACCATGTCATGTCATCACCTACCGGACCATCATGGAGATGTTGCCTGCCGCAATAATGATGGTAATCGCCAGAAAGAACATCAATCCCACTGTCGCAAGTGCGGCGAAGACGAACAGGAGGCTTTTGCCAATCGTGCCGAGCGCACTGATGATCGGACTGTTCCCCAGCGGTTGCAGCACAGCCGATGACAAATTGTAGATCAGGGCCAAAACCAGTATCTTGAGAGCCGGGAAAGCGCACAAGATGATGAGGATGACGACTCCAGCCAAGCCGACTGCGTTTTTGACCAGAAGCGAAGCGTTCAGAACCGTATCGGCCGCATCGGAAAACATTCGGCCGACGATCGGGATGAAGTTGCCTGTAATGTACTTCGCCGTCCGCAGCGTGACGCCGTCAGCCACAGCCGAGGTCGCCCCCTGAATGGAGATGACCGCCAGAAAAATCGTCAGGAAGGAGCCGAGCACCCCCATGGCGATGTTTCGCAGCAAGGTGGCAAGCTGGGTGACCTTGTACCGTTCGGAAAACAGGCTGACGATCGAGAGCATCGCGGACAGAAACAGGAGCGGAAAGACGACGTACGTGATCATCATGCCGCTGATGTTGATCATGAAAATGATCAGCGGATGAAACATGGTGGCCGTCGCCAGGTTCCCGACCGAAGCCAGCAAGGCAATCACGAGCGGAATCATCGCGAGCATGAAATCAGACATGCTGTTGATCGCGTCTTTGGCATATGTGATCGCGACGTGAAAGCTGTTGATCGCGAGCACCATCAGGACGAGGTAAGCAATCGAATAGGCGACGGTGGATACGGCGTTGCGCTCGAAGGCGTTTTGCATCGTCTCCAAAATCATGGCAAAAACCGTGATGATAATGATCGAGCTGAGCAGCTTGCCGTTCATCAAAATTTCGTGAAAGACGAATTTGCCCATCCCTTTTAACACACTCGACAGCGTCAGTTCCTCTTGCTGCATCAAAATCTGGATGAAGCCTTGCGATTTCAAATCGGGCAAATAGCCTTTATACTCGCGCTGAAGCTGTTGCCAATATTGCTCGACACGCTCCAGCTGCAAGTGATCCACTTGCTCCTCGACAATCTGGTTGATCGGGTTGGCTGTGGTTGCTCCGGCGGCATGGACCGTGCCAGGGCCAGGCGACAGATAGATGAAAAGGATGAGCCACAACAGGATCAGTTTGCCAGTTTGCGCCACAGACACCCCTCCTCTCTCACGCCGGCAGCAAGTCGATCACTGTTTCGATAATGATTTGGATAATCGGTACCGCCATGACCAGAATCAGCACTTTTCCCGCCAGCTCGATCTTGGAGGCAATCGCCCCTTGTCCAGCGTCACGGGTCATTTGCGCCCCAAATTCGGCAATGTAGGCAATTCCGATGATTTTTAATATCGTTTCCAGAAACACCAGGTTCAGATCTGCCTGAACGGCCAGCTTTTCCAGAATGCGAATGACTTCGGCAATTTTGCCTACGAGAAAGTAAAAGATGATGACACCGCTCGCAATCGCCAACAAGAAAGCGAACATCGGCTTTTGCTCTTTGATCACCAAGGCAAGAATGGTAGCGACCAGTCCGAGTCCAACGATTTGTACGATTTCCATCGAAAAGCCCCTCCTCAGTTGAACAGGAAGACGCGTTTCACCTCAGAGAACAGGTCGCCGAGGTAGTGGGACACCATGTACAGGACGATGATGAATCCGACCAGTGTCGCCCAGTGCGCAATATCTTCCTTTCCCGCCTGTTTGAGGACCGTGTGCAAGATCGCTGTGATGAACCCTACCGCTCCGATCTGGAAAACAGGTGTCAAATCAAAATCCACTGTGAACACCTCGCCTTTAGAACATCAGGATGACGACCAGAAGACCCCCCAGAAAACCGAGACTTTTGTACATGCGCTCGTATTTTGCCTGCTCGGCGCGCGCTTCTTCCTCAAGCCCCCTAAGATGGGTAACTGCTAGGCGCAAATGCTTCTGCTGGTCTTCCCGGTCGGATGATCCGAGAACCTGCCCCAGACTCGCCAGCACTTCTCGCTCTTGTCTGCGCAATGCGGTTTGTGCCCAGTACTTCCCCATTGCCTGCTGCAAGGAATCTTCTGCCGATGGCGCCTTTTCGCTGACCAGAAGCTCTGCTGCGTAAAGAAACAGCCTGCCCACTTCCTCGGAAACCCGGCGACCGACTTTGACAAAAGCGCGATGCAGCGGCGTCATGCCGTATACGATCTCGGTCTCCAGCATTTGCAGGGCGACCAAAAGCGCGCGAAGCTGCACGGGACGATAGGCGTAATACCTGCCGATCTGCCAGCCGACCATGGAGGCCGAGAACAGGATGAGCACCGCGCCAATCAGCTTGACCATGCAACCTTCTCCTTTTCCAGCGGCTTCATGCTTCGGTCGTAGATCGCCTGGATCGTGCCTACGCCTTTCGTTCGGCTGAGGACGATATAGCGGGAAAACACGCCGTGCCGGACGAGGTTGCCGAGCATCGGGCGACGAGCGACTTCATTGAGATCAGCGCCATGAGCCGAGCAGATGACTGCGACTCCTGCGTGAATCGCTTCCCATACGGCATCCCCGTCCTCCGCACGCCCCACCTCGTCCACAATCAGCACATCAGGAGACATGGAGCGGATCAGCATCATCATTCCTGCTGCTTTCGGGCATGCATCCAGTACATCTGTGCGCGGGCCGACGTCTCTTTGCGGCACGCCCTCCAGGCAGCCTGCCAGCTCGGAACGCTCGTCCACGATCCCGACTTTGCGACTGGAAGACCACTCGCTGCCGTAGCTGAGGGAGCGGGCCATGTCGCGCAAAAGAGTCGTTTTCCCGCATTGCGGCGGAGAAATCACCAGTGTGCTCAGTACGTTGCCGCCTTCAAACAAGTAGGGCATCACTTTTTGCGCCGCCCCTTTTTTCTCCCGGGCGATCCGGATGTTGAAGCTGGTAATGTCCCGGATGCCTTTGACATCGCCTTTTTCCAGCACCACTTTGCCCGCGATGCCGATGCGATGACCGCCCATCACCGTAATGTAGCCTCGCTTCAGCTCCTCCTCCAGCGCGTACAAAGAATGCTGGCTTACCTGACTCAGCAGCTTGACTGCCTGATCTGCGGAAAAAATCCAGCCTTTACTCGCAGTGGAGGTAAGCTGACCTGCTTGCGTCACGTAGCTGGATTGCTGACCGAATCGTACTTCCAGCGGCTGATTTTGCCGAAGCCGTATCTCTTCCAGATGCTCTTTGACCGCGGAGGGAAGAGCAGTCAAAATCGCGCGAATGGCTTCTGGCAAAATCGCCATGATCTCTCTCACATCTGGTACCCTCCTTTTTGTGGCTGACTCTCGTTTGTCCACATTGACTTACCTCCATCCTATGCGCGGCTGGACGAGGTTTATGCTAAAAAGTAGCCGGAGATAGAAAAAGCTTGCCCCTGCGCTTTCGTGGCGCGCTGGGACAAGCTGTGAGCCTGCTCTATTACGTCGGATTGACCGGCTGATAGTCACGCTGGGCCGAAGCCGACTCGATGACGTAATGACTGTAGCCGTCGTCATCGGTACCTTCTCGCAAGTGAATCTCTTTCTGGCAGTGCGGGCAGGAAAAATCGTAGCCCGTCGCCAAGTGCGTATCGTCATCCGACTCGTACAACGCAGCATCTTCATCATCGTCGAGATCATAGTAGGTGGCGTAGTCGACATCGTCGTCATCCTCTATCGTTTCGTACAACGCCTCGTCATCCTCGAAAAGATAGAGTTCCACGTCTTCGAGGTCTTCGTCCAGCGCTTCTACATAATCCTCCGCCTCTTCCACGCGGGCGTGCAGCTCGCGAAACTGGGCGTACACCTCGTCCATGATCTCGATCATTTCAGTCATAATTTTGCCTTCTGCACTCTTTTCGCCCACATCCAGGCCATCTGCCAGCCCGCGCAAATAGGCGATTCGGTTCGCCATCGTTTCAAGCATGCCAATCCCTCCCATTCGTCTCTTGCACTAGCATTCCCAGATGAGGCGCTCATTACCAATGGAAGGAATTGGACATCACTTGCGCACTCCGATCAAAATGCAGGAGATGCCGAGCAAAATCCAGGCGATTTTTGCAAAGCTGACCCGATCAGACATGCCGAGCAGGCCGATCGTCGTCGTGGTAATCAAAATCACAGGCCCTACGATTGCCAAGCCCGAATTTATGAGCAGTGCCTTTTCCACCTGATTGACCTTCAAAATGAGCAAGGCAGCCACAATCTCGATGCTGCCTGACAAGATCCGCAGCGCAGCCATCCCCATAATCGCTTTTTCCCACATACCGTCTCGTCCTCCCCTCCGTTCACTCTATGCCTGTACCCGTTCATTTCAGCACTCGTGTGGGCAATCGCCTACTGCCTTTCTTCTTCACTCCTCCTCCACGGTGGGCATACACTGAACCATACGCCTAGAAGAAATGAGGAACTTGCATGGTAGACTGTGAGCATCCGTTTATGCCCGCGAGCTGGGCGAATCCGTTCGGGCACAAGCGAGCGAAGCCCCGCCAAAAGGGGTTGACCATGGTAATTGACAAAGGGCTGGGGCTGACCGCTTACTGCGATCTGCTGGAACTGGCTTCTCCTTATATCGATATATACAAACTCGGCTTTGGCACAACGGCCTTGTATCCGCCGAACGTGTTGCAGCAAAAGCTTTCCAGGGCAACCGCCTTGGGCTTGCACATCATGCCAGGCGGAACTTTTTTTGAGATTGCCATTCAGCAGAGCACGATCAAGGCGTACATGCAACAAATCCGTTCGCTCGGATTTTCAGCGGTTGAGATTTCAGACGGGACGTTCCCGCTATCGTTTGAGCAGCGCAGAGAAGCGATTGAACGGGCCGTGGACGCAGGGCTTGTCGTGTATACGGAGGTAGGAAAAAAGTCGGCAGGCTATCGCGCCGAGCGCAATGAGCTTTTGGAGACACTCGCCTTTGACTTGCAGGCAGGCGCCAGCCACGTCATCGTCGAAGCACGCGAAAGCGGAACGGTCGGCGTCTTTGACGGAAACGGCAAGATCGAACAGTCATTCATTCTGGATGTCGTCCGTGCCGCCAAAGCAAACGCGGAGCGGCTCGTTTGGGAAGCGCCGCAAAAAGACCAGCAAGTGTGCCTGATTCAGTCTCTCGGTGTCGATGTCAATCTCGGCAACATCGCCTGCACGGACGTCTTGTCGGTCGAGACACTCCGCCGCGGACTTCGCGGAGACACCGCCCTGATGCTTGCGGAAGGGAGGTCTGCCCCGTGCGAATAGAGGTCGTGCCCACGGTCGAGGAAATTCGCTTTGACCAAATCAGCAATCATGTTGTGATTGTGATCGATGTTTTGCGCGCATCCAGTACGATTGTCACCGCGCTGGGCAACGGCTTTGTCTGCGTCGTTCCCGTTGAAACGATCGGGCAAGCGAACTCGCTCAGAGCCGCTGACTGCATCCTGGCTGGCGAGCGACATTGCCGCAAAATACCCGACTTTGATTGCAACAACTCCCCGACGGAAATCTCCGCGGCCAAAAATCCGGGCAAACGACTGATCCTCACGACGACGAACGGCACTCGCGCCATTCAGAAGGCGGAGCGAGCCTCCGCGCTGCTCGTCGGCTGCTTTTTGAACGCGACGGCCTGCATTCGCCACGCGCTCACGTATCATCTCGACGTGACACTTTACTGCGCAGGGACGCGTTCCGAATTTGCTCTGGAAGATGGACTCGCGGCAGGGCTGATGATCGTCCAGGCGCAAAAAGCTTTGGCCCACCTGCAGATTTGCGATCTCGGCGAAGCGTTGAAAGCAAGCTATTTATACTATGCAGATAAGCTTGGCGAACAAATGCTGCAAACTACCACGGGCAAGCGCCTCGTTTCGCACCATTTTGCCGACGACTTGCGTTTTTGCGCACAGGTTGACCGCTACACGCTCGTGCCCTACGTCAAGGACAAACGCATACTCCCACACCTTGTCTCATAGAGTGAAAGGAGAACAGGGACAGGGGTTTTGATGCCAATGATGATGTCTGGAGAAGTGATGCTCGTCATCCTGATCGTCATAGGACTGATTGGCCGTTCACCGATAATCGCGACGGCGGCCAGCATTCTTTTGGTGCTGAAGCTGACGGCCTTGGAACGCTTTTTCCCCACGGTCGAACGCCGAGGTCTGGAGCTTGGCCTGCTTTTTTTGACGATATCCGTACTGGTGCCGTTTGCCAGTGAGAAAATATCGTGGAAAGACGTCACGCCGCTGTTCACTACGGTCGTGGGCCTTACAGCGCTGGCTGGCGGCGCGATTGCGACGTGGATGAACGGCAAGGGACTGGATTTGCTCCGGGCTGAGCCGCATATGATCGTCGGACTGGTGATCGGGTCGATCATTGGTATTGTGTTTTTCCGCGGCATCCCCGTCGGCCCGCTGATGGCTGCCGGGATTACTGCCTTTGTGTTAAAGCTGTGGGAGTGGTTCGGAGGGCGCTGGCCCCACTGAGCAGCAAGGCCAAAAAACAGCAGATCGCTGAAATCCCCTTTTCGCTTTCGGAAAAGCGGGATTTTTTTTGTGGCAACGCCGAGACTCATGCGCAACTAAAAAAAGCTGCACCCGGGAGGGCACAGCTTTTTCCATGACGATCTTGCAAGTTACGCGCGGGAAACGTAAGCTTCCGAACGCGTATCGATGATCAAACGCTCGCCTTCTTCTACGAAGAGAGGAACGTTTACCACGAAGCCAGTTTCCAGCGTTGCTTTTTTCGTAACGTTGGAAGCGGTATCGCCTTTAACGCCTGGCTCACATTCAGTAACAACCAGCTCAACTGTGTTTGGCAGTTGGATTCCGATTGTTTCACCGTTGTACTGCATGATTTGCACGTTCATGTTTTCCTTCAAGAAACGCAGCTCGCGCTCGATTTGTTTGCGAGTGAACGTCAATTGCTCATACGTTTCGGTGTTCATGAAAGTGTAATCGTCACCGCTCGCATACAGATACTGCATGGTGCTGGATTCGATGCGGGCAGGGTTTACTTTTTCGCCGCCGCGGAAAGTCATTTCTGTCGTGTTGCCATTGCGCAGGTTGCGCAGTTTGGAGCGTACGAAAGCCGCACCTTTTCCTGGTTTTACGTGTTGGAACTCAAGCACGGTGTAAATGTTGCCGTCCACTTCGATCGTCAAACCGGTCCGAAAGTCGTTTACAGAGATCATCGTTGTCCTCCCAAATCAATCAATAACGTAGATTAGTATAAATTACACGGGCAAAATGAGCAACTCTTTCGTAGACTTGTTGAGGTTCTCATGCCCATCCGCCGTGATCAGAACGTCGTCCTCGATTCGCACTCCGCCGAGTCCAGTCACATAAATACCCGGTTCCATCGTGACAAGCATGCCTGGCTCCAGAACGAAGGTGCTCACGGTAGACAAGCCCGGCAGTTCGTGCACCTCGATGCCCAGACCGTGACCCGCGCTGTGTCCGTAGGCATCGCCATAGCCAGCCGCTGCAATCAGGTCACGCGTAGCGGCGTCTGCCGCCTTTGCTGTCACTCCCGGTTTCAGGGCTTCCAGTCCGGCCAGTTGTGCGCGCAAGACGATATCGTAAATCTCTTTCATTTTGGCGCTAGGTTCGCCGACAGCAAGCGTGCGGGTAATGTCGGAGTTGTAGCCTTTGTACGCTGCGCCGAAGTCGAGCGTAACCATTTCTCCGGCCTCGATCACTTTTTCCGAAGCTCGTCCATGCGGCAATGCTCCGCGCACGCCGGATGCAACGATCATGTCGAACGCAGACCCTGTCGCCCCTTGTTTGCGCATGAAATATTCCAATTCCAAAGCAACGTCTACTTCGCGTACGCCAGGACGGATATATCCTTGAATATGCGCAAAAGCCGCCTCCGCAATTCCCACTGCTTCACGGATGATGACCATTTCCGACTCTTCTTTGAACATGCGAATTTTTTCCAGCAGTCCGCTCGTTGGAACCAGCTCTACCCCGGCAAAGCCTTTGCTCCACTCCTGATATGTACCAAAGGAAACGCTGCTTTCAAAAGCGAGACGCTTGATGCCTTTTTCCTGTAGCAGCTTGCCAATCGCTTCGACCGCTTTTCGCTCGTTGTTGACGACAGTGAAATCAGGTGCCTGCTCCTCTGCCTGTTCGACATAGCGGAAATCCGTAACCAAAAAGGCTTCGGTTTCCGTGACGATCACCCAGCCGGTGGAGCCAGTGAAACCGCTCAGATAAAAGCGATTTTCCGATTTTTCCGTGATGAAAGCATTCGCCCCTACTTGGGAGAGCGCTTCACGCAATTTGTCCAAACGTTGTTTCATGACAACCAGTTCCCCTTTCGCTTTGCCAAACCGTTATTTGTTCTCGATTTTGCGGACGAGCGCCCGCAGCGCCCATTCGTATCCGTCCATGCCCAGACCGACTACTTGCCCTATCGTAACGGGTGCAATCACGGAATGGTGACGAAATTCCTCGCGCGTATGAATGTTGGAAATATGTATTTCAATGGTCGGGATTGCCACGCCTGCCAGAGCATCGCGGATCGCATAGCTGTAGTGCGTGAAAGCGCCGGGATTGATCAAAATGCCGTCGTGCACGCCTCTCGCCTGATGAATCGCGTCGATCAGAGCGCCCTCGTGATTGGACTGGAAATGTTCAAGCTTGCCCCCAAGCTCATCCATGACAGAAGTCAGCTTCGCGACGAGATCTTCCAGCGTTTCCCTTCCGTATACGTCAGGCTCCCTCGTTCCCAGCAAGTTGAGATTGGGGCCATTCAAAAGCAAAACGGAAGCCATTGTCTTCCCTCCCCGTCTGTTTTCGCAAAAAGTTTTTTTACTAATGAAACATTTTACCACAAGCCTCTCCTTGTACAACAGTAGGCGACAAAAATCGGCCAACATTTCGAATCTTGCAAACGGCAGATGCAGAGGGGACAACCCGGTCCCCTATCGCTCTTTGTCTTTGCCGCCCCACTGCTCTTCGTCGGATTGTTCCAGGACAAGCGTCATGCCAATGAACAATCCATAGGACAAGTACCAGGCTCCTTCTGTACTGAGCGTGCCTACTTCCCAATTCCCGATGCGAAAGAAGAATCCTGCAATCGCAAGCAAAATCGCACCGTAGAGCAGGCCGATCCACCATGCCCGCATCTGGCCGAACAAGAGGGAGAACAAAAAGCTTGCCAGGATCGTCTCCACGAACAGTACAATCGCTCCCAAGGAGTTGCCCATCAGGCTATTCTCCTCGTATCCGCTGAGCAAAGGCCGGGCAAAAGCACCCAGTCCGTACGGAGTCAAATTCAAAAAGTGGGCGAGCATGCGGATCACCCCCCACAAAATCGTGCCCCAAAAAGCAAGCTCGACGATTTTGCTGACGGAAGCCGCCTTTCGCTCCGCCGTTCCCCGCTCTCTCGGCTTGCCCAACAGCTCTTTGTTTCTTCGCGTGGCTTTGCCTGCTACCATACCTATCACCTCACAGATAGTATGTGCTGTTCCCATGTTTTTCACTAACTGTTTACATTTCTTGGCACAGCATGAACTCCTTGTAGCTTCAAGGCTCGCTTTCCGTTAAAATGGAGGGTAAGGAAGGTGATAGTGTGGCTCAACAAAACGTACCCAGCTACGGCGGTCAGGCCGTCATCGAAGGTGTTATGTTCGGCGGCAAATCGATGACTGTAACAGCTGTTCGCAAAAAAAATCATGAAATTGAGTATTTTGAAGCACCGCGTACGGAATATAAATGGATTACCCCACTGAAAAAAATTCCGTTCATTCGCGGGCTGGTCGGCCTGATCGAAGCCAGCGCCAACGGGGCCAAACATCTGAACTTCGCCTCGGAGCGGTTCAACATGGAATCCGGCGAAGAAGTCAGTGAAGGTCCTTCCAAGCTGACGATGATTCTGGGGGTCGCCCTGGTCGGTGTACTCTCTTTCTTGTTCGGTAAATTTGTGTTTACCCTCGTTCCCGTATTTCTCGCCGATTTTCTCCTGGGAAAATGGGTGCCGGATGGGGTGCCCCAAACTTTGGCGGAAGGCGGCTTCAAAATCATTTTGCTGCTCGGCTACATCACAGCCATCGCGAAGGCTCCCCTGATCAAAAGGCTCTTTCAATATCACGGAGCGGAGCATAAAGTGATTAACGCCTTCGAAGCAGGGGTAGAATTAACAGTAGCCAATGTGCAAAAATTTTCCACCTTGCATTATCGTTGCGGTAGCAGTTTTCTCATTTTCACCGTGTTTGTCGGCGTTGTGATCTACTCCCTGTTCAGCTACGACTCCTTGACCGAGCGTGTTGTGCAGCGGATCGTCCTGTTGCCGCTGGTCATCGGGGTCTCCTATGAAGTCTTGCAATGGACAAACAAGCTCCGTGATACTCCTGTGTTACGCTACCTTGGCTATCCAGGTCTCTGGCTGCAAAAAATCACAACGCGTGAACCGGATGACAGCCAGGTCGAAGTAGCCATCGCTTCTTTCCAGAAGATGCGGGAGCTGGACCTTCAGCATGTTCAAGGGAAAATGGCTACGACCGGATAACGTGAGGCATTCTTATTCCCATTGAGGTGAGGCCTATGTTACGTCGCATACCACCCGTGATTTTGATTATTGTGCTGCTCGCCATTTACGGATTTTTATTGACGCTCATCAGTGATCCGATCAATACGCTGATCATCTTGGGATTGTCTGCGGCGCTGTTTTTGATCGTGCGCAACTATTTGCGCACGGGCTCCTTTTTTTCGAAAAGTCCTGGACCTGGCAAGCCAAAGCAACAAAAGGTGAAACCAAAACCTCCGGTGATGCGACAAGCGCACAAAAAGCAACCGACGGCCTCCAGAAAAGATCACCCGTTCCGCGTGATCGATGGCAACAAAGGCAAAACAAAAGAAAAGCAGAACGAGAACTCTCCAAACAATATGTCCCATTAAAAGAAAAACAGGTCGCCGCTGCTGGCAACCTGTTTTTTCGTTTTGCTCCTCTTCGCTACACCAGATGCTTGGGAGAGGAAATGCGGAATACTTTGACATATTCTTCGAAGTCCCAGCGCTGCAAAAACTGTTGGGCTGCGGCTTCCCCGGACGCGTACAGCTTCTCCCGCATTTCCTTGGAAAGCTGAAACTGTGTCGTCCGAACGCCGAGCGTATGAATGAAAACGGTCCGTACCGCCTGTGCTTTTTCGACGTAAAGCCTGTCATGGGCGTCGAGCATCGTGGCAAGCAAGCCGCGCGAAAACGAAAACAGCCCGGTAATTTTTTTCGTCTCCCGCTTGCTCTGATCGTCGGAAAGCCGAAAGCCGATGGTCGGCCATTGCGGTATCCCGGGGACGTCAAACAGCCAGATCGGATAATTGCTCAGCAAAGCTCCGTCGACAATATAGTGGGTGTCGTTGCCGCTTTTCAGTTGGGCAGGCTGAAAGAAAAAAGGAATCGACGAAGACATGCGGACTGCTCTTGCCACAGAAAAGCTGTCCGGGTCAATCCCGTAGCGAGTAAGGTCGTCAGGCAGCACCGTCATTTTCCCCGAGGTCACGTCAGAAGCGACGATTTTCAGCCTGCCCGGAGCCAAATCGCCAAATGTACGCACATTTTTGCGCCTTAGCAAGTCTTCAATGAACAGCTCCATTCTGTCTGCGCGATAGACGCCTTCCCGCACGATCAGTTCGTGGATCGACCCGATGAGCGGCAGTCTGCCAATCCCCGCCCGATGCAAAAAGTGCAGATAGTCCAGCTCGTCAAAAATCGGCTTCAGCTCATGGCTCGTATACCCTGCGCTGAGCAGAGCGGCTACGATCGAGCCTGCCGAAGTGCCCGCCAGCTTTTCCCACGTATAGCCGTTTTCCTCCATGACCCGCAAGGCTCCGATAAAAGCGATTCCCTTCACACCACCGCCTTCAAAAACCGCGTCCGCTTTCACCCTGTCGCCCCCCTTCACTAAAATATAAGGCGACAGCTTTTCCCATACGATTAAAAAACGTCATTTTCACCAAAAAAGAAAAGCGCAAGCCATGTCAGCCTGCGCTCTTTGGATACCTATTCTTCTTTTTGCTCATCTTCCAACCGGATGCGACGGAGATCCTCCATCCGGCTCGGTTCTTGTTGAAAATATTGAACAAGATATTCCAAACATGTAATCGATTCCCAGCTCAAATGATGTTCGATTCCCTCGACATCTTGATAAATATGTTCTTCGTCAACGCCGATGACCCGCATGAACTCTTCCAGCAGGCTGTGGCGATCCACCAAACGCTTCCCGATCTTTTTCCCTTTTGGCGTCAACACAAGGCCACGGTATTTTTCATAAACGAGATATTTGTCTTTGTCCAGCTTCTGAACCATTTTCGTGACCGAAGAGGGATGTACTTCCAACGCTTCAGCAATATCGGAGACACGAGCATAGCCCTTTTCTTCAATTAAGCTGTAAATACGTTCCAAATAGTCTTCCATACTCGGCGTCGGCATGTGAACCCCTCATTTCAAACCATATTTCTTCCGGCCAAAAAAGGCACGTAGAAATATAATACCTTTAAATGAGAACGATTAGCAAGAGAAACCTGTCTATTGTGGCTGTTTTTCTGTTTCGCGGTTCATCATTTGGACAAATTGCACCAGTTGCTGTCCGAGCGCTTCCATCCGGGCTTGCAACCGTTCATCTTTCAGTTTGCCCTCTGGCGTAAACGCATTGTAAGCGCTCGGAATGCTCGGACTTGCTGGCAACGGCCACGCATGCAAATTGCGCATGATCAACTGGAGCGTATTGACCGTGTTCGTCGCTCCCATGCTGCCCCCGGCAACACCGATGAGAGCCACTTGCTTATCGCGCAGATGGCGCCCTTCCAAAAAGTCGATCGCATTTTTCAATGCTCCGGTAATCGTGCCGTGGTATTCAGGCGAACCGATCACAAGTCCATCCGCCTCGGAAATTTTTTGTACGAAACGATGGACGATTTCCGGATAAGTCGTCGCGTCTTCCCGGTCGTCGTAAATCGGCAAGCTCCAGTCTGCCAGATGAATCATTTCAATATCAGCACCTGCAGCCTTCGCTGCATCGAGAACAATCGCTACCGCTTGCTTCGTTGTCGAGTTGTTGCTATTCATGCTTCCCGCTATTCCTACAATTTTCATCTTGGAGTCACCTCATGCAATCTGCTTAACTGGTTTATTTTTCATTATAATCCACATCGTCATACTTTGTAAATGAATAAGTCTGTTTAATATTCCCGGTTCTGAACAAGCCTCGCTTGGACATACACATGTAGCAAGTTGGGAATAAGGATGATGCCTATGGACAAAGTCGCTTGGCAAATCGCCATTCTGTTTGCAGGGTCCGCGCTGGGAGGACACTATCTGGGCGGTTATGAGTGGCTCCGTTTCTTTACCTATTTTGGCTCCTGGGGCACGGTCGGCATCGCCCTCGCAGGCATTGGAATCGGGTGGATCTGCCTCCAGCTGCTGAATTATTGCCATCGCCATCAAGTCGGTTCGCTCTATGAGCTGTACCTGTTCTTATTCGGAGAAGCTTTTGCTTCCAGCCTGTCGATGATTACCCATCTCTTTTTGCTGGCATACGTGGGTGTCATGCTCGGTCAGCAGTCGGCCCAGCTCATCCCAGGGCTGTCGTCTGTCTGGTTCGTCTTATTGTCTCTCATCGTGACGATCAGCTTCCTCTTCAAGCGCTGGCAATGGATTGTAACGGGGTCAGGCATTTGTTTAGGCGCAGGTCTGCTGTTTTTCGCCCTGCTTTTCCTCCGCCAACCCCATGTCCCTATCCCTGGCCTCGGCTACCAAATGAACGGAAGCTGGGTGATTCACGCCGTTTTTTTCCTCGCGCTGCATCTCTTGCTTGCGCTTGTCGTCTTGCTGCCCGTAGCGGGACGAACCGATCAGCCGAATGCCGTTCGTCTGGGCGTCGGCATGGGAACGGGGATCACCTTGTTATTTTTGCTGCTCGGTCAAGCGATTTTCCTGTCTCACTGGCATGATATTCATACTTCACTCTCGCCTGTGCAATTGATATCGTCCCGATTGCTGCCCGCTGGCAACTGGCTTTTCGCGATTTTGGCCCTGATTGAGGGTGGCGTGCTTTCCGCCTTGTTCCTGCACTCGCTCGCCTTGCCTGTGACCCTGCGCCATCAGCTGCAAATGCCACCGCTTCTGTTCGTGATGCTGCTTTTGGTCGGGGTGTTCGCCCTGCTGCCGCTTTTTTTGCCCTGGAGCGTCTCTGTCGTGGCAAGCGGAGCTACTTACTGCGGCTTGTTTTTGATTGTCTGGTTTATTTGGAAACGTCAGACCTGATGGACGCTTGGCACACATACGGGAAGCAAAATGTTCACCGTCGTTCCCTTGCCCTTTTCGCTTTCGATCTGCAGGCTTCCGCCGTGATCCTCCAAAATGCGCTGGCTGACCATCAGGCCGAGGCCCGTTCCGTTTTCTTTCGTCGTATAAAAAGGCTCTCCCAGGCGCGGGATTCGCTCCGGATCAATCCCGCAGCCGTTGTTCTGGATGCTGACCTGAATGTGCTCCTCACTGATCCGCCGACTCTGAACGTAGATCTCGCCGCCATCGGGGAGCGCTTCCATCGCATTTTTGCAAATGTTGAGCAGCACTTGCTTGATCTGGTTTTCTTCGCAAGCGATTGGCGGCATCGCTTTTTCAGTCGAAGCGTACATCTGGATATTTTTTAAGTTCGCCTGGCTTTCCAAAAGGGACAGGACGTTGTGGATCATCACCGACAAGTCTTTTTGCTGAAAGCTCACCGCTTGCGGCTTCGCCAACACCAGCAGCTCGCTGACAATCAGATTGATCCGGTCCAGCTCGGACAGCATGATTTGGCAGTAGTTGCGTTGCACGCCTGTTATGGAAGCATTCAACAGCTGGATGAACCCGCGCAGCGATGTCAGCGGATTGCGAATTTCATGCGCGATTCCCGCCGCCAGCTGGCCGATCGCAGACAGCTTGTCCGATTGGCGCAACAGCTCTTTCGTTTTCGTAATCTCGGACACATCACGCGAAACGATCAACATGCTGTCCACCACTCCATCGCTGTTGCTGATCGGCTTGAAGCGCGACTCGACGTTGACCCAGTGCCCCTGGCTATGCCGCAGCCGATAAATCCCGCTCGCCTCTTCTTCCTTTCGCCAGCTCAGCCGGAACAAATCGCTGACCTTTTTTTGGTCTTCCGGATGAATGATCTTGTCGATGACGGCTGGCCCCATCCCGATCATGTCCTCGCTGGAGTACCCCAAAAATGTCGTGTGCGCATGAGAGACATACGCAACCGTCCCATCCCGCTTTACGAGGTATATCATTTCGGTCATGTTTTCGGTGATCAGACGGAAATGAGCCTGGCTGTCTTGCAGAGCCTGCTCCATCCGCTTTCGCTCTGTTATGTCACGGGAGCAACAAATGATCCCTTTGACCTTCCCTGCTTTGTCCAAAACAGGGCCGTATGACAGCGATACGTGCATCAGCGAGCCGCTTTGATGGACGCGAACCGTCTCGTAGCCGACGATGGACTTCCCGTTCAGCACTTCGCTGTGGCACCGCTCCATTTCTGCGATATGCTCCTGCGGCACGCAAGGAATGGCATTGCCCAGCAAATCAGACGCGCTGTAGCCGAATTGTTCGACTGACGCCTTGTTCACATGAATGAATTTCCCGTCCCGACCCACGATCGAAACAGCGTCTGGAGTTTGTTGCAGCAAGGCATCAAGCAGCTCCTTCGTCTCATCCAGCTCGATTCTCATTCGCGTGATTTCTTCCTGCTTCCGGCTATCCTTTTCCCTCATCTGGCTGTACATGCGATAGAACTGGAGTACAAGCATAAGCGCATACAGCAGGTTCAACAAGCAGAACGACCACACATTGATTTTATTGGGGTACAGGTAGAGCAAAAAGACACTGAGTGGAATCCAACCGATGATGAGAGTTAAGGAAAGGGCGAAATGACTTGAGCCTATTGGTATCATCACAACCTCCGCTGTTCTTTGCTGAATATTTGCTGTGTAGGATGGATCATCGTAACTAGCATGGATTGGATTGAATATAATTTTCAGAAATATGTAACTGCAACAATATACAATGGACGAAATTTTTTAGGATTCTTAAAAATTATAAACTTTTTTCCAATGGGTGGCTATGACTTGTTATTCCACATTTTTCGACAAATTCGCAAAATCCCCCGCTGATCGAAAAAAGTTTGCCGGGAGTTTTTGCGAGGGCGATGGCGAGAATCGTCTGCACACAAAAGGCGCCCCGTGTCTTTTCCTGGACGCCCTGCGTTTGCCTTCGTTTTTACGATGCGCTCGCAACCAAGCCTCAACCAAGCCTATTGAAGATCTTCTCCCGCTTCCTGCTGTCTGCCCGTTTGCACGGACTGACGCGGTTCGGCAGGAGCAGTAGAGTCGGTCAGGCTGCCGACCACAGATGAAATGACTTTCGCCGCTTGCGCAAGCTGCTCTTTTTGAATCTGGACAAGCCCGTCCTTCGCTTCCTCCTGCGCTGGCAGACGTGTAAGCAAGACCGCCGGAATCCCTGTCCCGGCAAGCAATTGCAGCTGTTTTCGCTGACTCGCGCCCACTTGCTCCAATGCGCTTGCTTGCACTCCGGCTTGCGTGAACACGCTGCCTGTCTGTGTGGAGGTCGATTGTGCAGGCACTGCGGTCAGTTGACCGTCCCTGCCCACTGCATCCACATATATGGCAGCCACGATCTTCGCCTTGTCTTTTGCCGCAAGTGAATCAAAAAATGCCTGCCCGCCCCGTTCCCCGGCTGTCTCCGCTCCCAAACTGACCAGCTTTATCTGCGCATCCAAGCGGCTCTCGGCCAGTTGACGCGCCACTTCAAGCAAGACGGCTACGCCGGATGCGTTGTCATTGGCTCCTGCGGACGATGCGGTCGAGTCATGATTCGCCAGAAGGAGTACCTGCCGCTCCGTGTTTGCAGCTGTCGTTTTGTTCGTCGCGATGAAATTATAGGACGTATGTCTGCTCGTCTGGCTTCCGTCTACCTTCACGGTTGCGCGCAGCGGCTGCTGATTCCGCAAACGCTCTTGCAGCAGGCTGCCGTCCGCCTGTGACAAGCCGATGACCGGAACGGACATGTCCAGCGGCTCGCCCAGTGTCGCCTTCCACTCCCCCTCGCGATCGTTCCAGATGATCGCCGCTACCACTCCTGCTGCCGCTGCCTGTCTGACCTTTTCGCCAAACGGAATTTCTCCCCGCTTGATCAGCGCGATTTTCCCTCTCGCCGCTCCATTGGCAAAATCATTGGCGCGTCCGTAGCCGACATCGACTATGTCCGCTGTTGCCGTCCCGTTCTGGGCAAAAGTCAATCCTTTGATCGCCCAGCTGCGCTTCCAGTCGTCGATCGCAAGCGACAAGACCGTTGGGCGTTTGTATGTATGGTAATAAAAAGGCTGGAGTTCTGTCTCATAGCCATAGGCGCGCCACAGATTCTCCACGTATACCCCTGCTGCGAACTCCGACTCGGTCGCAGGCGGTCTCGCTGCTTTCGCCAAGCGCTCTACATGGCTGTACAACAGCTCTGCATCTGTCTGAACCTGATTCGCATATGCCTGTTGCGAAGAGAAGGGCAAGGACAGCAAACTCCCGCAAACAAGCAGTGCTCCTAGTGCGCAATAACCAACGGATCGCATGACGTTCTCCCCTCTCCCTGGCGCTCTTTGCTTTTATTATGGACAGACTGCTCCATAAGCGTCTAGTCAGAATAGTTAGTCAAATACCAGCACGCGCCGTCAGCGGCGGACAGCTTTCGTTCTCCTTCTGCCCAAATCTGCCTGGACATGCACAGCGACACGAGGAACTCGTCGATTTGTCGGAAAGGAGACGCCCATTTAAAAAGTTAATAGATGAACGCTTCTCCTTGCTAAATTATTGATAGCGGAAATCCGCTTTTCAAATTGACCCTGAGAGGTACGATTTGCTAATGTTGAATCAAATAAAAAACCGTTGGAAAAAAGCGGCTGGAATCAGTAGAGGAGGACTCACCATGCTTTATGTAGATGGCAAATGGGTGGAAGAGGGGCAAGCAGCGGTTCATCCGGAAGATCGCGGATACAACTTCGGGGACGGCATCTATGAAGTCGTACGAATCTATAAAGGGCGCATGTATCAATGGGACGCCCACTTGACCCGCCTGTTCCGCAGCGCGCGGGAAATCAAGCTGGAGCTGCCGTGGAGCCTGGAATCACTGACCGATTTGGCTCAAGAGCTGATGGCGAAAAACAACATTACCGACCAGGACGATGCCACCTTGTACTTGCAAATCTCTCGCGGCGCCGCTCCTCGCGTCCACGACATCCCAAGTGCCATCACTCCGGTCATCATGGCTTTCGTGCGCCCCAAGGCTCGGCCAGTCGACGATTTGAAAAAGGGTTGGACCGCTTCCCTAGTAGAAGACATTCGCTGGCTGCGCTGTGATATCAAGACTCTCAATCTATTGGGAGCCGTCCTCGTCAAACAGTACGCCAAGGACAAAGGCGCACAGGACTCGATTTTGCACCGCGACGGGATCATTACCGAATGCAGTTCGTCCAATCTTTTCGCGGTAAAAGACGGCGCGCTGTACACGCATCCGGCTGATCACCTGATCCTGCACGGCATCACCCGTCAGGTCGTCATCGATCTGGCCCAGGCAAACGGCATCGCTGTTCACGAAAAGCCGTTTGACATCGCCTTCCTCAAACAAGCGGATGAGTTGTTCCTCACCAGCACGACCGCAGAGATCATGCCGCTGATCTCCGTCGATGGCGAAGCGGTAGGCAACGGTCAGCCAGGTTCGGTTACGTCCAGGCTGCAAGCTTTGTTTGAACAGCACATTCACGACAGCGTACTCGTCTAACCGTACGGAACGGATGAAAAACGAAAAAGCTCACCAGCGATTGTTCACACTGGCGAGCTTTTTTCTGTACGTTTGTCACCTGTCGGCTATCGTCTATCGGCGCAAGTTCCATTCGTCTGTCGCATAACGGGTGGCGGCGAGTTCCTCTGCCAGCGCCCGCTCTTCGTCTGTCAGTGCGGACGGCACCAGTTCGACGTCGAGACCGGAGGCAAAGCCTTTGGAAAATGCCTCGATCGCTTCCTGCAAGCTGACAGGACGCGGGCTTACTTCGTTAATCGTCACCGCTTTTTGGCGGAAGCTGTCCATCATCCGCTGTTTGACGCGATCCGACGGGAAATGCAGCAACGAGAACAGCAAATCGACGTCCATATCGAGCAAGATCGAACCGTGCTGGAGGATGACTCCCTTTTGACGCGTTTGCGCACTGCCCGCTACCTTTTTGCCTTCGACGACCAGCTCATACCACGATGGCGAGTCAAAGCAAGCAGACGAGCCTGGCGAGTTGTACTTTTCTTTTTCCTCCTCGCTGGCAAGCGACACCATCTCTGCGGCAAGCCCCAGGTTCTGGAAGCCGTGCAGCAATCCGAGGCTGATGATTTTGTAAGCCTCTGTCACGCCAGACGGCATCCGCGGATGATCTTCGGACACGATCACACTGTACGTCAGCTCCTGATCGTGGAGAACGGCGCGTCCGCCTGTTGCCCGGCGCACAAAGCCAAGTCCGCGCCGCTGTACTTCCTCCAGGTTGATTTCCTTGATCGCCTTTTGAAAATATCCAATCGACAAAGTAGCCGGGTCCCACGTATAAAAACGAACGGTCGGCGGTACCTTGCCTTCGCTGTGCAGTTGCAAAATCGCTTCGTCTACAGCCATATTCATCGCCGGAGACATCGGCTCCGTTACGACATAGCGCCACTGTTCCATATGTATGTACCTCCTTCTCACAACGATTTCATTGTACGCTTCTCCCAAAAGGGCGGCAAGACTTGGATGCGCTGTTTCAATGAGCCGCTTCCTCGATGATCGCGACGACTTGCGCCAAGGCGTCTTTTGGTTTTCCGATCGCGGCGCGCTGCTTTTCCGCGATGGCGCTTCGCTTGTCGGCAAGGCTTTTCAACGCTTGCAAAAAGCTCGCCTCGTTCAGCGCCTCTTCCTGCAAGACGGCACAAAAGCCTTGCTGCTCAAATGAGCGTGCGTTCAACAACTGATCTCCCCTGCTGGCTGCAAGAGACAACGGCACAAGCAGCATCGGCTTTTGCAGTTCGAGAAACTCGTAAATCGCATTGGAGCCCGCGCGCGAGACGACCAAATCCGTGATCGCCAAAAGGTCGGGAAGCTCCTCCTGGACGTACTCGAACTGCTTGTAGCCTTTCCTTTGCAAGCTTTCGTCCCGTTGGTTTTTGCCGCAAATATGTACGATGGAATACTGTTTGAGCAGCTCATCGAGCGTTCCCCTGATCACTTCGTTCAAACGTTTTGCCCCGAGACTCCCGCCCATGACGAGCAGCACAGGCTTCCCCGGAGAAAAATCACACAGGGCCAGCCCTTGCTCTTTTCGGCCTTTTTTCAGTTCCTCGCGCACGATGGCTCCCACGTGCGTTCCCTTGCCTGCTGGCAGATGCTTCAATGTATCAGGAAAAGTCACGCATACTTTGTCGGCAAAAGGCAGCGACAGGCGATTGGCCAGTCCTGGCGTCAAATCAGACTCGTGCAGGACGACAGGCAGCCGATTCAGCCAGGCGCCGAACACAACCGGGACGGAGACGAAGCCGCCCTTGGAAAAGATTACGTTCGGCTTCCAGTCAGCGAGGAAGCGGTACGCCTGCCAAGCCCCTTTGCTCACACGCAGCGGGTCAGTGAAGTTTTTCCACGCAAAATATCGGCGCAGCTTGCCTGTAGCAATCCCGATGTAGCGCACGCCGTCCAGCTTCTCGACCAGCTCCCGCTCAATCCCCTCTGTCGAGCCGATGTAGGCCACCTCCCAGCCCCGCTGCAAAAAATGCGGGATGAGGGCGAGGTTGAGCGTGACGTGCCCGGCAGACCCGCCGCCTGTAAATACTATCCGTTTGCTCATGTTTGTCTTCTCTCCCCGAAAGTCGGATCAACCCCATCTGTTCATGATAGCATCATTCGGAAAGAAAAACCGCCCTGTAAAAAGGCGGCTTTTCCCAAAGAGAGTTATTAAGCTTGTGGCTGATAGCGCAGGATCGGCTTGCGTGCCGCAGTCGCTTCATCCAGACGTTTTACCACGGTCGTGTGCGGAGCTTCCTGTACAAGCTCAGGTGTTTCTTCACACTCGCGGGCAATTTGCAGCATGACGTCGATGAACTCGTCGAGCGTTTCTTTTGTCTCGGTTTCAGTCGGCTCGATCATCAGGCACTCATCGACAATCAGCGGGAAGTAGATCGTTGGCGGATGGTAGCCGAAGTCGAGCAAACGTTTTGCGATATCCAGCGTGCGCACGCCGAGTTTCTTTTGGTTCACGCCAGACAAGACAAATTCGTGCTTGCAGACGCGGTCAAACGGCAGGTTGTACGCCGTAGCGAGACGACGCATCATGTAGTTGGCGCTGAGCACCGCATTTTGCGAAACTTGCAGCAAACCTTCCGGACCCATCGTGCGGATGTAGCTGTAAGCGCGAACGAGAATGCCGAAGTTTCCGTTGTAGCCTTTTACGCGGCCGATCGATTCCGGACGGTTGCTGTCCCAGTAGAAGCTGCCGTCTTCTTTTTTCGCCACGATTGGCGTTGGCAAAAATGGTTCGAGAACCTTTTTCACGCCGACTGGTCCAGCACCTGGGCCGCCGCCGCCGTGTGGTCCGGTAAATGTTTTGTGCAAGTTGAGATGCACGACGTCAAAGCCCATGTCGCCTGGACGGGCAATGCCGAGGATCGCATTCGCATTGGCTCCATCGTAGTACAGCAAGCCGCCTGCTTCGTGGACGATTTTCGCCATCTCGACGATGTCTTCCTCGAACAGACCGAGTGTGTTCGGGTTGGTCAGCATGAGCGCTGCCGTGTCAGAGCCAACCGCATCGCGCAGAGCTTGAATGTCTACCAGACCGCGCTCGTCAGAAGCAATCGTAACGGTATCCAGACCTGCTACAGCCGCAGACGCCGGGTTTGTACCGTGCGCGGAGTTCGGCACGATTACTTTTGTACGGTGAGCTTCTCCACGGCTTTCATGGTAAGCGCGGATCATCATCAGACCCGTCCACTCGCCTGCCGCTCCGGCAGCCGGTTGCAGGGTAACGGCGTCCATTCCGGTGATTTCAGCCAGTTCTTCTTGCAGGTTGTACAAAAGCTCCAGTGCTCCTTGTACAGTTTCTTCCGGCTGGTACGGGTGAGTTTGCGCGAAGCCGGCATAGCGAGCCACGTCTTCGTTGATTTTCGGATTGTATTTCATCGTGCAAGAACCGAGCGGGTAGAAGCCGTTGTCTACCCCGTGGTTGCGACGGGACAACTCGGTGTAGTGGCGAACGAGTTGCAGCTCGGATACCTCTGGCAATTCAGCAGGGGTTTCACGAATGAGGTGCTTTGGCAAAAGGCTTGCGACCTCTACTTCCGGTACATCCAATGCCGGCAGATTGTAGCCCACACGGCCCGGTTTGCTCATTTCAAAAATCAGTGCTTTCTCCTGGTCGTTACGCACGTGTGATCGCCTCCAATTCAGCCGCCAATGTGTCGATTTCTTCCTTGGTCCGAAGCTCGGTTACTGCGAGCAAGGTGTGGCCTGCAAATTCTGGGTAATCCAGCCCCAGATCGTAGCCGCCGATGATTCCCGCCTGGAGCAGTTGCTTGTTGGCTTCTGCTACTGGCTTGGACAGCTTGACCACGAACTCGTTGAAGAACGGGGAAGTAAAGACGACTTCCAGCCCTTTGGCTTGCAGGGCTTGCTTCGCGTAATGCGCCTTTTGCAGGTTCATCATCGCCATTTCCTGTACGCCTTGTTTTCCGAGTCCAGTCAGGGTGATCGCAGCCGCCAGTGCCAACAGCGCCTGGTTGGAGCAAATGTTCGAAGTCGCTTTTTCACGACGGATATGCTGTTCACGAGCTTGCAGCGTCAGTACGAAACCGCGCTTGCCGTTCTCGTCTTTCGTTTGCCCGACGATGCGTCCTGGCATTTTGCGCATCAGCTTGCTCGTCGTCGCAAAATATCCGCAGTGCGGTCCGCCAAACGATGCCGGGATACCGAACGGTTGCATGTCGCCTACTACGATGTCAGCGCCCAGTTTGCCTGGCGCTTCCAATACGCCCAGTGCAAGCGGGTTGGAAGAAACGATGAACAGAGCGCCTTTGCCATGAGCAATCGGCTCAACTGCTGCCAAGTCTTCCACGTTTCCGAAGAAGTTAGGATATTGCACGATCACAGCCGCTGTGTTTTCGTCAATCAGCGCTTCCAGAGCTTGTGTGTCGGTTACGCCATCGCTGTTGATGCCGACTTCAACCAGTTCTACGCCTTGACCGTACGCGTATGTTTTCAGAACGCCGCGCGCTTCCGGATGCACCGCGCGGGAAACGATGACGCGCTTTTTGCCAGTGTGACCAGCCGCCATCATAGCCGCTTCTGCCAAGGAAGTCGCTCCGTCGTACATGGAGGAGTTCGCTACTTCCATTCCTGTCAGTTCACACACCATTGTCTGAAATTCAAAAATCGCTTGCAGCTCGCCTTGGCTGATTTCAGGCTGGTAAGGCGTATAAGCCGTGAAAAATTCTCCGCGGAGCAGCATGTGGTTGACTGTGCTTGGCGCATAGTGCTGATAAACGCCAGCACCCAAAAAGTTGACGTGTGTGCTGAAGTTGACGTTTTTGTTAGCCAGGCGAGTGAAGTATTTGACCAGATCAGGCTCGGACAGAGCTTCTGGAATGTTCAGCGCACCTTTGAAACGCACCTCTTCCGGAATGTCTGCAAACAGTTCTTCTACACTGGAAATGCCCAGAGTTTCGAGCATTTCGCGCTTGTCCTGATCAGTTTGGGGCAGGTAGCGGTATTTCACGAACGTTGTCCTCCTCAAATAGGATGTATTGTGGGCTTATGCTTGGTTATTTCGCACGTTTATAAAAAGGAGCGGCAACAACAACAGCTTTCAGTCGTTTTCCGCGAATTTCCACTTCAACCTCTGTGCCAATCGCCGTGTGCTCGCTTTTGACCAGGGCCAGACCAACGTTTTTCTTCAAGGTCGGGGATTGTGTCCCTGTGGTCACTTCTCCTACCAGCTCTTCTCCGACATAGACCGGATAGTGCGTGCGCGGAATGCCGCGATCGATCATCTCGATCCCTACCAGCTTGCGAGGCGCGCCGTTTTCTTTTTGCGCTTTCAACACCTCTTGGCCGATGAACGGCACTGCTTTATCTACCTTCACCGCGAAGCCGATACCCGCTTCGATCGGTGTAATGTCCTTGCTCAGTTCCTGACCGTACAGTGGCAGCTTGGCTTCAAAGCGCAGCGTGTCACGCGCCCCCAGTCCGCAAGCAACCAGACCGTCTTCTTTGCCTGCTTCAAGCAGGGCGTCCCACAGCTCTGCCGCACGATCCGCAGCCAGGTAAATCTCGAAGCCATCTTCGCCCGTGTAGCCTGTACGGGATACCAATGCCGGAATACCGCTAACCTCTACATCGCGCTCAAAACGGAAAAAGCCGATTTGGGACAGATCCGTTTGGGTCAGCTTTTGCAAAATCGATTCAGCCAAAGGCCCCTGGATCGCAATCTGCGCCGTTTGCGGCGAGATATTTTCGATCGTGACGCCCGGAATCAGGTGCTCCTGCAGCCATGCATAGTCTTTGTCAATATTGCCAGCGTTGATGACAAGCAGGTAATGGTCGTCTGCGTATTTGTAAACGAGCAAATCGTCGACCGTACCGCCGTCCGGGTAGCAAAGCACGCTGTATTGAGCTTGTCCCACTGCCAGCTTGGAAACGTCGTTGGTTGTCACGCGCTGCAAGTATTCGAGCGCGCTCTCGCCTTTTACGTCCACCTCTCCCATGTGGGATACATCAAACAAACCTGCTTTCGTGCGAACAGCTTCATGCTCCTGACCAATGCTGGAAAACTGTACAGGCAGCTCCCAACCGCCGAAGTCGATTGTTTTGGCGCCGTATTTTGCATAGGAATCAAACAGTGGCGTTCTTTTCAGATTGGACATGTGTGGCACCTCCTAAAGGCAGATAGTCGGCATTTTTCCCCATGAAAAAACAGAGGCGAAAAAACGGGTACACCAAAAGAAAGGTGCCCATTTCTCCTCCTCTGTCCTTGGTACCTGAGAGTTACCTTGCCAATCAAGCTCGGCGGGGATCACCGGGCTTGCAAGTTTCCCCTTTGGTGGCTCGACATGCGAGCTCTCTCCAGAGTTGCGTCCAGTAGAGGTTCTTTTGCCTGAGAGATTCACCGTTACCGGCTTGCTCCTTCGGCGCTGCAGTGGTTCACGCAGTCTCTCCCTGCTACTATCATTCGCGTTGGTTAGATGGTCATACATAAGTTTTTGCTATGATTTCCATACTAATGAACGAACTTCCTCTATATCCTACCATGAGAGTCGACAGTTGAAAATATGCAAATTAACAGTCAGATCAAGAAATACTTAACAAAGTGATGAACATTACCCATAATGTTAAGTTTTTTATTAAAACGCATGAAAGTTATGGCAGAGCTGTGTAAAGGAGTAACGTATATGCCGAATGTTCCTGTTTCATTTGACACGAGCTGGATATCGCCGCTGACCGAGCGGCTGCACGAAGATGGTCCATGGGACAAGTGGGAGCTGTTCAAGCTGGCGCTGGAAGCAGAAGAAGCGATGGCGGTTCGCGAGTTCGATTCTTTGCAATGCCTGAACTACTTGCCGCTGCTCTCGCCTTTTCCCCATCAGCTCCAGACGGCGGAACGCGTGCTGAATGACATGCGCGGCCGCGCGATTCTCGCGGATGAAGTCGGATTGGGCAAGACCATCGAGGCAGGGTTGATCATGAAAGAATACATGGTCAGAGGCTTGGCGAAAAAAATTCTCGTCCTCGTTCCCGCCTCTCTCGTCATTCAGTGGACAAAAGAACTGCAACAAAAATTCGGCATTCCTGCCGTCGCGCAAAAAAAAGAGTACATGTGGCGTCAGCACGAAGTCGTCGTCGCCTCCATCGACACGGCCAAACGCGACCCGCATCGCCGCCATGTGCTTGATATCGACTACGACATGCTCATTATCGACGAAGCGCACAAGCTCAAAAACAAGCGAACCCGAAACTATCAATTCGTGAAGGAAATTCGCAAAAAATACTGTTTGCTGCTCACCGCCACCCCTATCCAGAACGAGATGGACGAGCTGTACAACCTGATCAATTTGCTCAAACCGGGGCATCTGGGCCACTCGACGTCGTTTTCCACCAATTACGTCGAGGGAAAGCGCCAATCGAAAAACAGCGAAAAATTGCGCGAAGAAATCGAAAAGGTCATGATTCGCAACAAGCGAAGCGACGGCGGCATCCAGTTCACCAGCCGCCGCGTGCAGTCGATTCCCATCGAGCTGACGCAGGAGGAGATGGAGCTGTACGAGGGCGTCACGCGCTTTGTCCACGATCAGTACAAGACGGGAACCGGGCTGTTCAATTCGCTCGCTCTCATCACGCTCCAGCGCGAGGTTTGCTCCAGCAAGGAAGCCTCCTTCATGACGCTGTACAACATGCATCAACGCACCAGCGAGGAGTCTTTGCTGCGGGCGCAAATACTGGAACTGGTGGAGATGATCAAGCGGATCGAAACGCATTCCAAGGCCGCCAAAACGGTCGAGCTGATTCAGCAGATCAACGACAAAGTGATCGTTTTCACCGAATATCGGGCCACGCAAAATTACTTGCAAAAATATTTGCATGACCACGGAATTACCTCTGTGCCGTTTCGCGGCGGCTTCAAGCGCAGCAAAAAAGACTGGATGACCGATCTGTTTCAAAACCGCGCCCAAGTGCTGATCGCGACAGAAGCAGGCGGCGAAGGAATCAACCTGCAATTTTGCAATCAGGTGATCAACTACGACATGCCTTGGAACCCGATGCGTGTCGAACAGCGAATCGGCCGCGTTCACCGTCTCGGGCAAAAGCGGGATGTGCACATTTACAATCTGTCCACGGTCGGGACGATCGAAGAACATATTCTCAAACTGCTGTACGAAAAAATCGATCTGTTTGAAATGGTCATCGGCGAACTCGATGATATCGTCGAACGCCTCAACCTGAGTTCCTCGCTGGAAGAAAACTTGACGCAAATTATTATGGACTCCGCATCCACTCGCGAAATGGCTTTGAAGCTGGACAACATGGGGCACGCGATTCGCGCAAGCCGCCAGCCGCACGCCGCCCCTGCTCTCTCGGAAGCCGCCGAGCAGTAGTCTGGATGCCCCCAACTAGCCAACAAGAAAAGAGGTTCCCTGATGCAAGCCAACCAGGTCAGGCAATTCGTAGAGCGCTATCTCGCGACTTTTTCTGCTCACATCGTCGAATCCCACCCCGACTACTTGACGGTCAAGCTGCCTGTCGAGGTCGACAAAGATATCGGCAACCGGCCTTTTTACTGGAGCTGGGTCGACAAAATGAATCTGGCGTACCAGCCGCTCGTGCTCACCTTCGCCTTTCACCCCGACCGCATGCCGGATGGGCTGCGTGCCGAACACCTGCACCTCGGCGCCGGGCGCATGCAGCAAATTTTTGCCTCGGCGAAAAAGCACGGTCAATTCGTCTGCATGTACGAGCAAAATACCGCTTCGCTCCCCGCCACGGGCAAACGCCGTTCTACGCCGCTCGTTCCGTGGCTGGGCATCAATCTAAAAGTGTCGTTTCTGTGCGACAAGCGGCGCGATCTCATGCTCTACCTCGGGGTCAACCTGCACCAGCCGCGGGTCGTGCACGACTTTTCGACGTACTTGTTTCAGTTGCCGCTCTCCCCGGCCATCCCGGACTATTTCTATACGCTTGATCGGAAAATTTCCGTAGAGGATGCGCTCCAGATGGCTCGCCAGGAAGCCGAAGCGGTCATCGCCAAGGAAGACCAGGCGTGGGCTGCCGAGGCAAAAGCCCGCTTGGCGGAAGAACTGGACATTCTCGCCGCCTACTACGAAGAACTGGCGAAGCGGGAGCCGCAAGCAGAGCAGGCTGATGCGGACGACGAAGAAGCGGAAAAAGCCGAGGAGCCGCAAGCAGCGCAAGCCATCGTTCCCCTCCCGCAAACGGAAGCTCCTCCTGTCGCGGAGCCTGTTGTCGAAGCAGCGCAAACCATTGACGAATACCGCTCATCTGGCGGGCGAATCCTCGACTTTTTACGTGCGAATGGGATTCAGGTGACACCACGGGAAGAAATCAATCAGGAAGAGTGGAAAAAAAGCACGCCGGAAGAAGAAAAACAGCGGCGAATGGACGAGCTGCGCTGGCAGTATGAACCGCGCATCGAGGTTCACTTCATTAACGGCGGGCTGTTTTACTTGCACTCGAACCCGCCTGTTCAAAAGCTTTCTGGCGCAAAAACGGTGCGCCATCTTCCCGCAAACGGGCGAATCATGTAAAAGATCAACGAGAAGTAGTGTGAGAGGAGTGACAAGTTGCAACAAATCTTTTTGTCATAGCTGGTTACAATAGGAATAGGATAGCCAGCGCAAAAGGTGGTGCATGTTTGTGACCAGACGATTTCTGCCCTTTCTCGGGGTCCTCTTGTCTTTCGTATTGATCTCCTGGCCCGTTCATGCCGAGGAGCAAGGCGGCTGGGAAAAAGCGTTTCAGGCTCAAATCCAGACCTGGATGAAAGAGCTCGCAAGCCGTGATCCGCAATTCAAAGAGTGGCAAAAAGCTGATACAGAAGTACAGACGCTCGGCCCGAACCAGCATCAATGGCTGGTCAGCATCAAAAAAGCCGACAAACAAGTAGGCTATCTGGTCGTCGGAGAAACAGTCGAATCGAATGTCCCGGAAAAATTCGTCTTGCTCGAATACGGCGTCGGGGAATACATTTTGTTCGACGATGCCTTCGCTCCCCGGGAAATTGCCGCTGAGCCAGTCTACGACGGATTCGCTTCCCACTGGCTGATTGCCCGCCAGTCTTCGGCGCAAATGGTGAACGCCAAAACAGGCGAAGCTTATCCCGCTTCGTTTGCAGCCAACGAACCAACCGTGCTGCAAAATCTGGTGCAGACAGGACAAAAACTGACCCAGACCCGCACTTTGCAATCGGCGCAGACAGACCCGTTCGACCAGATCGGCTGGTTCAACCAAATGCAACGCGGCAGCGCCGTTACGTGGTCAGAGCTGTGGCAACAGCAAAACAACGCGTCGGTTACCCTCACTGTTTCCTTGTACCACGCCCAGGTGCTGGCTCCTTACGCTGTCGGCTCGCTCCATTTGTGGAACGACCAATCTGCCTATGTGGGGGTCTGGGATGAAGGACTGCGCTTTGTCCCTTACGTCTACGCTGACAAGATCGGCAAATTTTACGTATCCAGTCCGCAGGTGCGGCCGCCTCAAAGCTGACACACGCTTCGCAATGTATCAAATGCATAAAAAACAAGCTCCCCTGCCAGCGTGCAGAAGAGCTTGTTTTTTCGTTGTTTGCGCCGTCAGACGCCATTTTTTCGATCAGTGATGATCTGTTGGAGAAAGGCGTTCATGCACGGCGTGGAAAACTTCCGCGGCTGTCATGCCCTCCGCATTGATTATCGGCGCACCCGTAATCGTCTTGTTTTGATCGCCAAGAACGTTCACATCCTGGCCAGTGATCACGATCGCATCGACCACTTGCTGCCAGTTTCCCAAATCAACCACATCGTAGCCGTTATCGCACAGCATTTTGCGAATTTGAGAAAGGGAGTTTTCTACCGCTACTCTCGCCATACGCACGCACCCTCCGTCCGCTTACCATGGTGTAGGATTATTTGCGCCACAACAGCCGGATCGCCATGGGAATTGCCCCAAACCAGCGTGCAGACCAAGGCTCACGTGGAGCCTTTCGCTGACGCCGTTCGTCTTTTGGAGTATCCATGTACTGCACAAACAATTTCGTCAGGTACTTCAAATATTCTTGAAAGGACATCGCACGTGACCTCCTTCGTACTCGCAGATGCACGCCGTCGTTCACCGGCAAAAGCGCTGTCCTTTTTATTGTTTCCCGTCTTCTGTGCTTTCAACCACGCGCTGCTTAATTTCCTCCACGATCGCTTCCAGGCTTTTTCCGGTCGTATCCACCTGGATCGGGGCAAAATCGTACGCTCCTGCGCGTTCTGCCATGAGCGTTGTCACCCGTTCTGCCACCCCTGTGGCAAGCAAAGGACGCGCTGTGTCGTTTTTCAGCCGTCGTATCAGCTCTTCTACGGTTGCATGCAGGGCGATGACGATTCCTCGTTCCAACATGACTTTTACATTTTGCTCGCGCAGGACGACCCCTCCGCCCGTTGTCAGCACTTGCGGCCCTTCATTCAGCAGCCTGGACAGCTCAGCCGACTCCACATCGCGAAAATAAGTTTCTCCTCGCTCTTCGAAGAGCTTTGGGATCGAGCGGCCTTCCTTATCCACGATGGCGGTGTCCAGGTCTGTATGCGCAAGCCCCAAAGAAGCGGCCAGCGCAGCGCCAACGGTCGTCTTGCCTGTTCCCATAAAACCGACCAAAATCAGGTTTTTCATTTTGTTTCCGACACCTTTCCACTCGATCTGCGCGTTTGTATTTTGACTGTTCTCTCATCGGGATTGTACTGGGTATCAAATTCCAGAATCGTCGCGAAAAACGACAGCGGCACCATCGTCCGCTCCTTGATCTCCATCAGCGGATGGCCGAGATCGAGCTTCTTGCCGTCGCGAATGGCAAAACGCTCGCGTTCTTTTACGTACACCTCGTAGCCGTTGCCCGTGATGCGGATCATTTGTTTTTCCTTGTCCCAGCTAATGGCAAGCCCCATCTTTTCCCCCAGCTCGCGCAACGGGAAATACACCGTGCCGCCCGTTGCCCGCGCCGAAATGGACGGATAGTAGCTCATATTGTTGATGACAGTCGTAATATACGGCTCCAGCTGAACCGTTCCCATGCCCTCGCGGTTCGATTTTTTCGTTGCCGTGACGAAGTATGAAGCCTCGCCTTGCAACGTCTGGCCCAGCGCCTGATCCAGATGCTCTGCCCCGATCACGCTGCCGTGGTAATTTTGCTGGACGCGGTGGAGAAAACGCTTGTAGGCGTCATCCCCGATCTGCTTGCGCAAATGGTCGAACAAAAGGGCGCCCCGGGAGTACCACGTCCAATGAAATTCTTCTTCCGTGGCGAACTTCTGCAACGGCTTGTCCAGCTTGCCGTCCGGATAGCGCTCCTGCAAACGGCGGGCGTCATGACTGTACTCTTCCAACAAGGTCGTTGCCGATTGCGCCCCATACCGATTTTGCAAATAGTGGTACACGCTCAGCTCCACAAGCCCCTCGTCCAGCCAGCCGTGAGACGCTTCCAATGTCGCTACGCTGTTATACCACCACAGATGGGCAATCTCATGCGGAAGCCAGTGGTCAATCAGATTGCGCTGGTACATGTCGCGCTTGAACACGGCGAGATTGGCGTATTCCATCGCATAAGTTGTTCCCGTGCTCGTCTCCGCGATGGCAACATGCGGATAAGGAAGCGGCCCGTACCAGTCGGTGTACGTCGGAAAGACCGATCCGGCGATCGCCTTGATCCGCTCGATGTTTCCTTTGTCTACAGACGCGATATCAACAGACAAGTTTGGAGTAATCTGAACGGTTTCCACCTGGTACAGCGGACTGCCGATCAAGGCGAAATTCAGCAGCTTTTTGCCCTCGTAATGAATTTGCTGCTTGCTGCCATCAATCGCTTTCGCATTTCCTCTGCCCCAGGAACTGACCCAGTTGTAGCCTTTTGGCGAGACAAAGGACACGTTGTAATCGGCGTAATGGTAGACAAACGGATCGCCAAAATCAACGCGTTGCGGCGGATCGTACCATTTTCCTTGCTGATTTTGGGCACCGAGCATCGGGTACCACGTCGTCAACGTCCAAATGTCATCCTTGACACCAAACCTGGTTCCTCTCCGCGGAACCGGATTTTCGAACTCAATGGCAATAGTTCCACGCAATTCCGAGCCTAGCGGGTTTGCCAGCTTGACGGTCGACAGCCCCCGCTCAAAGGCAAGCGGTTTGTCTTTATAGCGAATCGATTTGACTGCCAGCTTGTTCCACAAATAATCGTAGACGAAGAGGCGTACATCCGCTGTTCCCGGATTGTCAAATTCGATCGTCATTTTTCCGGTAATTTTCGCTTCCGACGTATGCAACTCGGCTTGAATGTTATACACGGGATGCAAGTCTTTCACAAGGGAAGGCAACGGCGGATCGTAGGAAAACGGATCGACCCCCGGCTGCTCTGCCACGGTCGCCTGGCTCGTTTGAAAAAAGCCCGAGATCTGCGGCCAGTAGCTGATGATCCCGATGGAGCCAAACATGACGAGAATGGTGATGCATACTAATAAGCTTGTTTTTTGCAAAGTCTTCATGACAGCCCCCAAAAATCGCTCGGCTGCAAGCGTGCGTTTTTTATCGTAATGGATAGGATAGACCGCTTGCGGGTCGACAAAACAGTCGTACCGTTTTGTTCCATTGTAGCAAATAACGGGCAGGGTGAGTAGAAATTCAGGAGATTCTGTCGAGAAAAAGCCGTCCGCCCTCGCAACAGCAAGGGTGAACGGCTCCGTGTGCTACCACGTCTCGTACATGATTTTTCCCGTTTGGGACAGGTCGTAGCCGCCAACTGCCTCAAGCTCCTTGGAAAAGGCAGCGGAGTGGAGAATATCCATGACCGTTTTCAGCAGCGCCCCGTTTTCCTCCGTTTTGAGAATGACGAGATCGTATCGTTCCTTGATCAGCGGAACAAACTCAACGCCGACCATGCGAGCCGCTTTTTCAATGCCCACTCCCACATCCGCTTCCTTGCGTGCGACCACTCCCGCTACAGCCAGATGGCTGTTCTCCTCCCGCTCGTAGCCATTCACGTCCCGCCCTGTAATGGACGCCAGCCGAAACTGCTCCTCGATCAGCGTGCGTGCCCCCGATCCTTTTTCCCGATTGACCATCCGCACCCCGGACTTGCTCAGATCGGTCCAGGACAAAAGCTGTTTCGGATTGCCAGGCTGCACATAAAAGCCGGCCCAACGAGCCAACATGTTAACGACGACAAAGCGATGGCCGGATAAAAGACGGCGGACGTAAGGAACGTTGTAATCCATCGTCTCGCCATCAAACAAATGGGTGCTGACGATATCGGCTTTGCCTGTATACATGGCGACCAGACTGTTCAGCGAGCCTTGGTAGGAGCGCAGCGGGCGAAGCGCTGCATCGCTTTTTTCCAGATGGCTGGAAAGCAAGTCGAGGCTGACATCCTGACCACTGATGATGACATTGCGTCCGGTTGTCGGCTGGGCTTGTCCCGGCACAGGCAACGTGTACGCCACCGGCTGCGCAGCCGCACGGTATCCCCCTTTGGCGCGCGTTTTGTACGCCTCCAGGTCGCTTTCGTCCACGCGCATCTGTCTCCCGACCCGATAAGCCGGCAGTTCTCCTTTTTTAATCAGATCGTAAACGGTCAGTTTGGAGATGCGCAAAAGCTTGGCAATTTCTTCTGTTGTGTACGACTTTTCATGGCTCATGTCATGCCTCCGCTCGGTTCTTTCCTTTCATTTTCTTTCAATTCTCGTAAAATCGCAATTGATTATTCACATATAGGAACTATAATCTATTTATATCCAGTTATAATTAAATATAACGAAACATCACATTGGAGGTTAGTTTTGATGAAAAAGCAATGGCTCGCTTTATGCGCAGCATTTACCCTGATGCTCGGCGCGTGTTCGACTTCCCAAACAGCTCCGCAGGCAAATGAGCCTGCCAAAACAGAGAACAGCCAACAACAACAGGCTCCACAGGCAGAGCTGATGATTTCCGCAGCGGCAAGCTTGACAGATGCCCTGAACGAACTGAAAACGGGCTTTGAAGCAGAAAATCCGGGAACAACCCTTACTTTCAACTTCGGCAGCTCTGGCAAACTGGCGACACAAATTGCCCAAGGCGCTCCTTCCGACGTCTTCCTGTCCGCCAGCAAAAAAGACATGGACGGACTGGACGAAAAACAACTGATTGTCAAAGACACGCGCCAGGACTTTACGAAAAACTCGCTCGTCCTGATCGCGGGAAAAGACAGCTCGATCGCGATTACTTCTTTTGAAGAACTGAACAATCCAGACATCAAGCACATCGCTGTCGGTGAGCCTGAGTCGGTTCCAGCGGGACGTTACGCCAAAGAAACGCTGGACACGCTGAAAATGTGGGAGTCGTTGAACGGCCGCATGGTATTCGGCAGTGACGTTCGTCAGGTACTGACCTTCGTGGAATCGAAAAATGCCGAAGTCGGAATCGTCTATTCCAGCGATGCCGCGATCTCCAAAGACGTGAAGGTACTCGCTACAGCGAAGCCGGAATGGCACAAGCCAATCGTCTACCCTGGTGCGGTCATCAGCGCTTCCAAACATACAGATGCAGCAAAAGCTTTCCTCGCCTACTTGACAAGTGACAAAGGAAAAGCGATCTTACAGAAGTACGGATTCCAATAAGCAGCAAAAGTTTATGACCGTTTGTGATTCACACAAGCGGTCACATTCTATTTCATGAAAAACGTCGAGACGTTCTCGCAGAAAAAAGGTGGGTTAGCGATATGGAAACGAATCTGACACCTTTGATGCTGTCGTTAAAAGTGGCTGCGCTATCCACCTCCTTTGTTTTTGTGCTTGGCATGCTTGGCGCGCGCTGGATGACGCAAAAAGAATTTTGGGGCAAAAACGTGCTGGAGTCTTTTTTCCTGCTCCCGCTCGTCTTGCCCCCTACTGTTGTCGGCTTCGGTCTGCTGTTGCTGTTCGGAAAAAACGGATTTTTGGGCCAACTGCTTGAGCAATGGTTCGGTATCCAGGTCGTCTTTACGCTGTCGGGAGCGGTGATCGCCTCGATCGTCGTCTCGTTTCCGCTGATGTACCAGAGCGCCGCCGCAGCTTTTACCGGAGTCGACCAGCGCCTGGAAAATGCCGCACGCACGATGGGCGCATCCGAGTGGCGCGTTTTTTGGACCGTCGCTTTCCCGCTGGCTTGGCCAGGGCTTTTGGCAGGACTTGTGCTGTCGTTTGCCCGCGGCTTGGGGGAATTTGGGGCCACGCTGATGCTCGCAGGCTACATCCCGGGAAAAACGGATACGATTCCGGTCGCCATCTATTTTGCCGTGGAAGCCGGACAAATGGAAAAAGCGCTGTTTTGGGTCGTCATCATCGTATCGCTTGGCATGGGCACCACCCTATGGCTCAACTGGTGGAGCCGACGCAACGTGCGCAGGTACGCCAATCAAAAGTAAGGCAGGAGGGAGAGCGTCATGCTGGAAGTAGACATTCAGAAGCGCTTACCAGATTTTGTGTTGGATGTCTCCTTTTCAACCGAACAGGAGATTGTCGTCCTCTTCGGCCCATCCGGTTCGGGCAAGACGACCATTTTGAACAGCATAGCCGGGCTTGTCCATCCCGATGGAGGGCACATTTCCTTGAACGGCCGCACGTTTTACAGCGCAGGGCAAAAACCGCTCGCCGTGCAGAAGCGCAACGTTGGCTACTTGTTTCAGGATTACGCCTTGTTCCCGCACATGACCGTTTCCCAAAACATTCGCTACGGTCTGCGAAAAGGGCACGAACTGCATCTGGAACCGCTTTTGACGACAGTCGGAATCGATCATCTTCTGGACAAGTACCCGCACCAGCTTTCGGGTGGGCAAAAGCAGCGTGTCGCGCTTGTGCGGGCACTCGCTACGGAGCCGGACATCTTGCTGCTGGATGAACCGCTTTCCGCGCTGGATACAGCCACGCGCAAGCAATGTCAGGACGAATTGCTCCGGCTTCACGAAATGTGGGGCATTCCGTTTCTGCTCGTCACCCACGACCGGGACGAAGCGGAAAAGCTCGGAGATACGATCCTTTTGATGGAAAACGGGAGAATCGTGGAAGCAAGCGCGCAAAAAAGCCATACAGCAACGTCGTCTTCCTGAATCGCAGGAGTTGGCGTTGCTGTATGGCTTTCTTTTATTACGGGATGGCTGCCAGTATGACTTTTACCGGGCAGTGATCGGCTCGATTTTCACATCGTTCTGCTTTGCCCATTTATGCACTTCCACCAAAAATTGCAGCACATCGTGACTCTCATGATGGACGCAAAGCGTATCGGCTGCAAGCTCGATGACCTCGCCATTGACCGTCGTTACTTTTTGCTTGAGCACGAGCTGGCGCGTCTGCTCCATCCGCTCTTCCTTGCTGATGAGCACGCTGCCTTCCAACTCGCGCGGAGCCAGACGGCCATTCGGCATGTACGCCCGTTCCGCGAAAACTTCCTCGGCTACTTGCAGTCCATGCTCCAGCCCTGCTTCCACCAGCTTGCTGCCGGACAACGCGTACAGGATCAGCTCCTCGTCGATGTCGGCAATCGCCTGGACGACCGCCTCGGCAAGCTCGGGACGCTCTGCTGCTTCGTTGTAAAGCGCTCCGTGCAGCTTGACATGGTGCAGTTCTCCCCCCAAAGCGCGTGTCATGCCGGACAAAGCCGCTACCTGGTACAAAACAAGCTCATATACTTCGTTCACAGACAGGTTCATGGAGCGTCGTCCAAAGCCTTGTATGTCCGGGTATCCAGGGTGCGCTCCGATTTTTACATCGTGCTTGATCGCTGCCTCGATCGTTCTGCATATGAGATGCGGATCACCTGCGTGCAAACCGCAAGCAATGTTGACGGAGGTGATCCATTTCATAATTCCCAAATCCTCTGATTGTCGTCCTCGGCTGAAGCATTCGGCCATGTCGCAGTTAATGTCTAGATGAATCATGTATGTACGCCCCCACCTTTCCTCTCATGATCTATGTACGCGTATTGAAAGCGCATTCATCAGCGTTACTCCTGGAGTCTTCCTATTTATCTAGCATACCATGTACACTGCCTTGGCAAAAGGAAAAAAGCTGCCGAAAACTGGCAGCTTGTGAACAACTTATGTCGAACCGACCGTCGCTGGGCTTCCCTCTTCTGCCGTCATTGTCTCGGCCAGCGCCATCACCTGGTTTTTTTCCTGTTTGTAATCGTATTCCTTCGCTTTGTCCGGCCTTGCATTGTTGTACTCCACCGGAATCTCGTGACGATGGGACCGCTCGATTTTGGTCACGAAATGCAGTTTCTCCATGATGCGGATCGTTTCGTCCAGCAGATTCGCATCTACGTACATGGAGACGTAGTTCAGCCGTTTGGAGATGTAATGAATGGTGCCAAATTTGCGTAAATTTTTGGCCGCTCGCGTGTTTTTTACCCACACGGCAACACCAAGACGTCGTTCTCTCATGTAACCGTTGGTCTCCTTTCCCTTCATGGTATAATCACCTGTAAACGCCCGATACAGAAAGGATTTGTGGTCATTATGCTGGCTAGCTTTTATCGAAGCTTCGAGGAAGCGCTTCACCAGGAAGGCATCGTGACAAAAAGCGGCTTGCGCACGCATGCGGGCCAACGCTTCTTTTATGTAAGCAGCACACTCCCCGCTTCTCGCCTGACTGAACGGCTGATGGAAACGGGGGAGCGACTGACCACCCATACCAAATTAAAGCCCGAGTGCATTTATGTGCGCTCAGGCGACGACCAGCACGTCTACCGTTTTCGCTTTCTGGTGCCCAGCGAAAAGCAGTTTTGCTGCGGCAACCTGTGCGAGGACTGTTTTCTGTTGCGTGAAAAGTCCTCGCCACAGGCCGAAGCGTGACTGCCTGTCAGGAAAGCTTTTTCGTGCTGCAACCGCAGCTTCCCCCGGTCCCGCAGCCACTGCCCTGCGCTTCCAGAAACGGATTGTTGCTCGGCACCTTGATGGTGTCAGATACCGAGTGGGCAATCGTTCTGCTCACCTGATACAACAACTCATCCAGCGCGTCCTCAGCCCGCTTGAAAGCCTGCACGGAATCGCGAAGCTCAATTGTCCGCTTCAGCTCGCGCACTTCTTTTGATATATGGTTGTAATCGGGATGGTACTTCCCGAACCGTTGTACATCTTCATACTGCTCCTTCTTCTTTTCAAACAACTCCAGAAGGCGCTGTACTTCTTCGTCTGCTTCCATCCAACGCTTGGCCTCCAAATATTGCACGACCTCGCGCGATTGATTGATCATGGTGGACAGTTCATGCGACTCCATAATCAACTGGGCCATATCCACAGTCTCTACTGCTTCCATAGGGCGAGACCTCCTTTCACACTAAAGGCGTAAAGCTTTTAGTCCCTTCTGATTGTACCACGATCTACACCCTTAGTACAGATAATCAGGCACGACAATGCGCACTCGGCCCAGATCATCAAGCCTGTAGGAGCGCTTGCCGCGCGGACCGCTGATGGAGACGACCCAATAGCCCATGTCCAGTTTGACTTCCACAGGCAGTCCATGCAGCCGCTCCTGATCGGTCAACTGGATTTCTACTTCCAGTTGCAGCTCGGCCGCCCGCTTGAGCAAATCCCGCAGCGATTGCGGATGATACGACTGGAAATGCTGCGTCCACATTTTCGGCAATGTCGCCAACTGCGGCATGGCTTCATCTTGGGCAGGAAACGTATTTTCGATCGCATATCCATCCCAGGGCCGTTCGATCAGAAGCAGCCCCCTTGCAGCCACATCCGGTAACGTGTCTTCTTCCCCATCGACAGCGTCTGTTTGCATGACGACATGCGGCTCGTAGCCATAATGCTTGAGCAGGTCGATCAGCTGCCTTTTTTGCGAGAGCGGGATGAAAAATTCCGCCGGAGACAAAACGTGCTGCAAAAACGGCTGAAAGTCAGGAATTTGCCGCCATTCCTCCACAAATCCGCCATGTGCGGTACGGACGCGGTAAAACGGCTCCAGTTGGATTTGCGTAGCCGCCTTCGCCCAATGCCCGATCACTTCGACCAGGCTATCCGGCAATGGATGGGCACAACCGCTCCGCAGCTTTTCAATCACCTGCTCCTTAGTTCCCCCCGAAGCAAGATACGACTGGAGCTTTCCCGCTTGCAATTCGCCTCTGATCAACTGGCCTTCAAACGTCAGCTGACAAAATGCGCTGATCTCCCACACGTCACGCAGCGGAACAAGCGGCGGAATCGTCAGTGCTCCGGTCGGATCGACAAACCAGCCTTCTTCGGCCGTCAAATGCGGCAAACTGTTCCACCGCCAGAAAAGGCGCTCCTCGTCATCGGCTCCGAGCTGAATCCAGCCCATGCCGAGCAAAATGTGCAGCCATTGCTCCACAATCGCTTTTTCGGCCTCCTCTGGCAAGACAAAACCCGCTGTCTCTAGCATGCGCAATTGCGCGTCCACGCAACACCACTGATCAAGCGGAACATGCCTCATCATCTGGGCAAAAGCATCCCACCAATCGCCATGCGGCAGCAGTTGATCCGCAACCAACTGATACAACTGTTCAAATCGCTCGGGAGAAGAATGGTTGAGCCACTGGCGAATTTGGTATGCGTCTGGGACAAGCTGTTTCTCTTTGCGCATCACTAGCCCCAGCCGGAAAGCCAGATCGAGGACGATCGTGAGCGCCAGGCCATCTCTCTGCTCTTTGTCCAGCGGAGCGAGGGCGATGCCTTGCACATGCTCGTCCGCAATGGACAGGAGCGGAAGCATTTTTTGCATTGCCCTGCGGTGAATGCTCCCTTTTTGCGTCACAGGCACTTGCTGATCGCGGACGAACAGCAGAAGCCCAAAAAGATCCAGATGTATCCCTCTGCCGGCTGATATATAATAAGGGAGCGTTTTTGACAAAGAAACATAGGCCGAAGTCAATTGTGGCAACAACTGCATGGTCAGCTGCTCACGAATTTCTTGCGGCATCACATAACCGATCTCACTCCACATTTTGCGTACAGTCAAAATCAGTCCCAATCGTCGAAGCCTCGTCAGACCGATGGACAAGTGTCTGTGCTCTTTTGCCGTTTCCCGTTCCCAGGCCCGTTTGCTGAAAAAGCCGCGTGGCGCTTTGGTAAGAAACAGCTTGATGACGGTTCTTTCCAGTTCATCAGCCTCTTGCCAGACACGGCTGATAAACGCGCTATCCAACAGTCTGGACGACAAGTCCTGCTGTTCCTGGTCAAGGCGAAAACGCCTCGTCTGTTCGTTTAGAATCGCTTGTCTCGTTGCTTCGGACAGGTATTCCAGCGAATCGTTCACACGCACTCCTGTCACCTCAGTTTTCATGATCTCATCACGATTACTTTTACCAATTGGAAGGAGAATGATGATGAATATATTCCCTAGTTTGTTGCTCGCAGCTTCGCTTTGTGTCACAGGTGCCCAATCAGTTTCCCTATCCCATCCTACCGCATCTGCGCCCGCAGTAAAAGAGGTTGCGCCTTTCGCAGCCGAGTATGAAGCTGTAGCCGCTCCGTACCCGCCTGCTGTAACGGAAGCATTGAAAACCGTGCGAAAAAATGGCGGTCATACGGTCGTGCGCGCGAACGGCAAGGCGTATGTCGTCATCAGCGCAGGACAACGGCCAACGGGAGGGTACCGACTTGTAGCGGATCAGGTCAAGCGGACAGGCCCGCACGGCTTCACCGTCCACGTTCGCGTTCAGCCGCCAGCACCTGGTGCTCTGAAAACGCAAGCGATCTCGTATCCGACGCTCGTCATTGCCTTGCCTGACCAACAGGCGCAAGTCAAAGTGCAAATGCGCTAATGAAAAAAGCCGACAAATCGAGTGCCATTGGCGCTTTTCTGTCGGCTTTTTTCTATGGAGTCTGACCACTTAGGCTTGGACGCGAATCAAGGCTTGACCTCGATGTTGAAGCGCTCGGATACTCCATACGACTCGTGGTTGTTGTGGGCCAATTCGACCGTAATCTCGTGCTTTCCGCTCGGGATGTCTTTCAAGACATAGCTTGCTTCAAACACTTTTGCGATTTTTTTCCCATCCAGGTACAGATGGACATGGCCTTCTCCCTGCTTGTTTTCTTTTCCCATGTTCTCCAGAGAAAAGGTAAAGTTGGTGACAGCCAGCTTGAGTTCCAGGTCATCTTGCGTGAGCGTATGCGTGACCTGAAGCGTAGGTGCGGCCTGGTGAGCCTGCGGCTGTTCAACCATGACATTCGTCTGTGCATCGTTTTTCGCATAGACGAACCACTCGACGAGCGCCGCGATGGCAATCAGCAGGAACAAGCGGAAAATCAATCGTTTGGTTTTCACCGAAAACGGCTCCTTTCCAAATTCAGTCATCCCACATTGTGCCCTGAAACAGGCCATTTATTCGCCGCGCTCGGAACCCGGTGCTCTTTAGGGGATTGCCCGCAGCGATTAATGTTGCGGCTGGCTTCCGTATCCTTGTGTTTGTTGCTGCAAAGACAGCGGGACATTTGAGACGGGTTGATGGACAGACAGACCCGCCTGCCTGCAAATGTTGGCGATTTGCTGCATTTGTTGAATGGCGATGTCATGTCCTTGAAGTGCTGTCTGAATCATATGTGCCGCTTGATGCTCTCTTTGCGCAATTTGTTCGAGCGCCATTGCATTTTTTTGTTCTTGCTGCAAAAGCTGTTGATACTGGGCTGATGCTTGTTGTGTCTGCTGGATCAGTTGCGCAATGAGCTGCTCGCATTTGGCCAATTGTTGTGCGATTTGATTATTGTTTGCAAAGGGATTCATAAGAAGCCTCCATTCCACTGCTTTTGTTTATGGACAAACTTATCATGTTTTCCCTGCTCAATGTTTATTCTCCAAAATTGGCTTGATCCGGTACATAATCACTTTCCCCTTCGTGAAAAGGAAAGATGCGATGTTGACCTTGCCCGTTATCGTGGATGTTTAACAAAAAAAGAGAGCTTTTCGCTCTCTTTTGCGTTCTTAGTCGTCTTCCCGCTGGCTGTTTGCTTAAAAAATCGTCTTGCGGCCTTGTTCTTCCTTCAAAATCTCCACGGCTTCACGGAAGCGCAAGGAGTGGACGATTTCTCTTTCGCGCAAAAATTTCAGACTGTCCTGCAAATCCACATCGTCTGTCATGTCGATCAGCCATTGGTACGTGGCCCGCGCTTTTTCCTCTGCGGCGATATCTTCATACAGGTCGGCGATCGGATCGCCCTTGGCCGCGATGTAGGTTGCCGTCCACGGCACGCCTGCCGCATTGTTGTAAAACAGCGCTCTGTCGTGGTTGGCGTAATGGGCGCCAAGCCCGGCTTCTTCCAGCTGCTCGACGGTCGCGTCTTTGGTCAGCTTATACACCATCGTCGCAATCATTTCCAGGTGGGCAAACTCTTCCGTGGCAATGTCTGTCAAGAGACCGATTACTTTGTTCGGGATCGTGTAGCGCTGGTTCATGTAGCGCAGCGCTGCTGCCAGCTCTCCGTCTGCTCCGCCGTACTGCTCGGTCAAATATTTCGCCATTTTCACGTCGCACTTGCTGACGCGAACCGGATATTGCAGCTTTTTCTCATAAATCCACATCGGTTATTTTCCCCTCATTTCTACACTTGCCATGGCCAAGGCTCGTCATTCCACTGCCACGGATATCCGGAATAGCTGCGTCCGAACCCTTGCAAGGGGCCGTACAACTTTTCATACTCATTCGCCAGCGCCCAGCGCTTTTCCGTGAGCTGGTTGAACTGCTCTATCGCGTTCATATCGGTAGGATGCGTATCGAGATACAGATTCAGCTCGACCAGGACGAAATCGATCTCTTGCAACCTTTGTAACAGAGCGTAGTATTCTTTTCCTCGTTGTTCAGGTGCCATGGGAACCCCCTCCCCCTCTTCCTAAGTGATCCATCCTCGGGTCGTACGGGCTGTACAGAGACGGCCACAATACACCCGTGCGCAAAGCTTCGGCTGGAGAATTTTGGGGCAAATCAGGGGGCTGGAATGTGATAAACAATTGTGGCGGCACCGAGTATGTTTTCACCCGAATCGGCGGGCAAGGATCGTATGGACTTACGTAGGGAAACCAGTTACGTGTTTGCGGGTACAAGCAGGATGCCCTCCTCCATGTGATTTTTCCGGTTTGTCATGAATACGATATGCTCCCTACCCAGAAGGCGTGATAAATGTCCCGGAATGCAAAAAAACAGGAGCCTGCTGTCAGCTCCTGTTTTTGCTCGTCATGCGATCAGCTTTGTGGTCATGCTTGCAAAAGCCCTGCCGCTTTTACGCGAATCAACAAGGCATTCCCCGGCAAATACGCCAACGGGATGTCTTCCATATGAACGATTTCCAATGACTGTGGATCAGCTCCTGCGGCAATTGCCTCGCGAATCGCTCCGGCTTTTGCATCCGCCAGTGCTGCTTCTCTCGTCTGCTCGTCCAGCGCGTATATTTTTTCGATTTGCCCGCTGACTTGACCGAGCGCCGCGCCGATCGCATTCGCTGCGCCAAAATGTTTCGGCCTGATCACTTCCGAGACGCCCTTCATCTGATCAGGCAGCAAGACGCTGCCGCCGCCGACGAGAATGACAGGGACCGGAGTCGGGCTCGTCTTCATCCGATCAATCGCATCCTCCACGGCTGCGACCAATTGAGCGTCTACCTGCTGGCAAAAAGCCCGGTCGATGCCTGCTACTTTCGCCCCCGGCCAGTTCAAGCGGCCCATGACGACTGCTACATCTGTCGCGGTCATCGTATCTCCGCCGACGATCAATGCCCGATTGCGCAACTGGTAGCCTACGCTGTCCGGACCAAGCTTGATTTCCTCGCCGGATCGGCGGACAATCGTGCCGCCTCCGATTGCGACGGAGAGAATGTCCGGCATGCGGAAATTGGTACGAATCCCCCCGATGTCGACGGCAAGCGAAGACTGACGCGGGAAGCCGTTGATCAGAACGCCGATATCCGTCGTAGTTCCGCCGACATCGACGACCAGCCCGTCTTTTCGCCCGGACAGATGAGCCGCGCCGCGGATCGAGTTCGTCGGACCGCAAGCGATCGTCAAAATCGGGTAGCGAATCGCATACACGAGCGACATCAATGTCCCGTCATTTTGTCCGAAAAAGATTCCCGCATGTTCAATCCCGTTTTTGCCGAGCGCCTCGCGGAAACCTTCTGCCACCATTTTTGCCGTCTGGATGAGGGCTGCGTTCAAGATCGTCGCATTTTCCCGTTCCAACAGGCCGATGCTGCCGATTTCATGCGACACGGAGATCGAGATAGATTCGCCCAGCTCTTCGCGGACGATGTGCGCCACCCGCTTTTCCTGATCCGCATTGGCCGGAGAAAAGACGCCGGAAATCGCAATCGTCTCCACGTCGCCTTTCATCGAGCGGCAGGCGCTGCGGATTTCTTCCTCGTCCAAAGGAACGATTGTCCGACCGTCGTATTCGTATCCGCCAGACACCATATGCCAGTTCTCGCCTACGGCGGCCCGCAAGTCTTCCGGCCAGCCCATCATCGGCCGAACGGCTGTCGTGGCTGGCTTTCCGATGCGGATGGTGCCCACGCGGTTTAAGCGCTTGCGTTCTACAATCGCATTGGTGCAATGCGTCGTTCCGAGCATGGCGTACCGAACGTGCTGCGGATTGACTCCGCTTTCGGCCACAACGCGGCGCAGCGCTTCGTAAATACCCGAGCTGACATCTGCTGTGGTCGGCGATTTCACCTCGTGGACGACTTGCAGCTGTTCATCCAGCAGCACCGCGTCTGTATTCGTCCCGCCTACGTCAATTCCAATCCGGTAGCTCATGCCTTTTCCCCTCTCTTTGCAACCAGCTGTTCCACAGGCACATAGTCAAAATCGTACCCGAAGTAGCGCGGCCCCACTGTCTCGATGCCTTTGGCCGTCCGCCATTTGGCATGGCACGGGAATGCCACAATCGAGACGCGCGCGCCGTATTTCAAGCCTTCTGTCGTGATCGGCATGCCTGTCTCTTTGTCCAGGACAGCGAGCAAGTCAGGCGTGGTCGCAAGCGGTTGACCGTTTTCCAGCGCGACGAGGTGCTCGTTTTGAAAGCCGAGAATCATTTGGCGTCCGCGATCGTGGTCGATCCCGTCAAAAGTCGCCTGGCCTTTTGTAAAGCCGCTGTCTGTCCGGCGGCTAATGTCGACGGTTTTGCCCGTGAACAATTCAAATCCGCCAAGCTTGTCCAGAAGCATACGCACCGGACTCGTCTCCTGGCTGCGCGCGGTTCGCAACAAGGCGCCGATCTCCTGCGCCAAGGTCAGCGTGCCTGGAATGGCGCTTTGTTTCACCTGTTTGCCCGACAGCGGATAGTCGCACATCGCCGCAGAGCCGCCCATCTGGATGGTCACGCTGCGCGCGAACCTCTCCGACATGACGCCGTCTACCGGATACATCACGATCCCGTTGCCGCGCTCATCTGTCATCGCGGTTGGAGCCGGAGCCAGTCCGTCCAGGTAAAAGGTGACCATTTGCGCCTCCGGAAAAGCTCTGCCCATCGCATCTGCATCGAGGACGGGGATGCCTTTTTCCGCCGCAACGACCAGCGGAATGATCGAGTTGACCCCGCCGACCTCAATCGGCATCGTTACCGCCACCTTTTTCCCCAACGCTTGCTCGATAAATTCGAGGGCTTGCGTCACCATGCCTTCCGCCGGAATTTTCTCCACCATGACCGTAGGTGCCCCGATCATGCTGGAAGGCACGACGAGCGCGTCGTCGTCCAGCTCATCTACCGTCATGAGCGGAATCGGGCCGTACTTTTCAATCGCCTGCAACGCCATCATTTTGCCGATGTACGGATCGCCGCCCCCTCCTGTTCCCAAAACGGCTGCGCCTGCTGCAATGTCCTCGATCGCTTGTGCGTCAATGTATCTCATGCGTATCTTCCTTTCTGCGTGTACGTATGCATTATTTGCTTGTGGCTGCTTCCTCGGCTTGTTGCTTCCTGCGGCTGGCTACTCCAAAAGCAACCTGGAACAACACGCCGCACAAAAATCCGTCGAGCGCCGGAACCGTCGTCAAATGAAACAACCCCAAGCCATCGGGAGCCGCCGTTGTGCAGTAAGCGATGAACGAAGCGAGTAGCCACGACACCAGCGAGCGGGCAATCAACATGCGATGCGCTTTGTCAAAAGCAAAAGCCGCACGGTTGACGAAGTAATATTCGGCGATGCAAATTCCCCCGACGGGCGCAATCAGCATCGTGATGAACGACAGAAACGTAATAAACCGATCGTAAATGCCCATGTAGGCAAGAGCCGTGGCAAACAGGCCGGCAATCAGCGTAATCCATACCTTGGGCGTTTTGCTGAAGACGACGGAAAAGCCGAGCGATGAGGAATACAGGTTGCTCGTATTCGTCGTCCACTGCGCGAGCGTGATGACCAAAATCGCGGGGATGCCCAGGCCGAGCGCCAAAAAGATCGTCGTCAGATCGCTCGTGCCCATCGCTTTCGACAAAATGATCGCCACGACGATCATGAAGCTGTTGCCGACAAAAAAACCGACGAACGAGGCGAGCATCGCATCTTTTCGCGTCCGCGCCCATCTGGCAACGTCAGGCGTGATAATCGTCCCGACGACGAAGATGCCGATTACGAGCGAGACAGCCATCCCGAAGGACAGCGGTTCTCCGGACAACCCAGTCTGCGCCATTTGCGAAAACGGATGATTTTGAATAGCCAAAACAATAGAAGTAACAATTAAGATGACCATTAGCGGAACAGCCCAGGAGCTGAGCTTTTCCAATGCTCGATAGCCGTATATGGCGGTAGACATCATGAGCAGTCCGCCAATGACCGAGAGAACTGCCTGGTCCATTTCAATGCCCAAAACGGAAGAAAGCGCTGTCTGGGCATTTTGGGCAAAAAATCCGGCCTGTACGCCAAACCAGCCCAGCAAGGAAATGCCGATGATGGCGGAAATCAGGCGCGCCCCGTACTCCCCGAAGGCGTAGCGGGTAATCATCGCAGTCGACAAGCCAGTGGCTGCGCCCATGTAAGCACATACGGCCCCCATGATCCCCAAAAGCAAGGAGCCGAGCATAACCGCCCAGATGGCGTCCCAAAAATTCATTCCAGAGCCAAGCTGCGCGCCGAGCAGCATTGATGAGATATCAATGCCGATGGCGATCCAGACGAGGCTGAGCGGAACCCACCCTTTTCGCAAGGCGAGTGGGACCGGCTCGCGTTCGTAGTCGTTTTTCTTGTTGTTCGCCTCTTCCATGTCATCTAACCCCCAGGTTCGGTATCTGTCTTTTTATGATCCGGCGATTCCACTCCAGAACAGCTTCCAGATGTTTTGCAGCTTGTGCTCAAACTTCGACTCGTCATAGTAGAGCAATTGCAAAAACAGTCCATCCATCAGGCACAAAAAGCCGTCCAACAGATCGTCAAGCGGACGGTCTGCGATTACGCCCGCCGCGATTCCTTCCGCAAGCAAAGCGCGGATTTCCTGCGTCAGCATCTCCTCTGTCGCGCCGAAGCGTTCTTTCAGCTTGTCCTCAAGCGACGCAGGCGGAAACATCATCGCGCGTTTGTAAAAAATCGTCTCTTCTTCCTGGCTGACGTGATACGTAAAGGCGCCGCGCAAAATCTGGTACAGCCGCTCTTCCACGGTACCGTCCTGCGCTTGTTCAATCGCGCTTTTGACCGAGTGATAATGGTTGGACAAAACATCTTCGAAAATCGATAAAAACAAGTCTTCCTTGCTGCCAAAAAACGCGTACACGGCCGGAGTTGTCACCCCGACTTCTTTTGTAATGGCCGACAGCGGCGTCCCTTCATACCCGCCCTTGGCAAACTGGGTCAGGGCAACTGCCTTGATTTTGTCTCTCGTCGTCATGGATACCCCCTTTTGTTTATGTGACACTTTTACTTAATGATCGTTAATTAAGTGAATCTTATAGCGAATCGTCTGACAAGTCAATCCTTTTTCTCGGTGAAAAAACAAAGCCTTTGCTCGCGGCGAAACCGATGAGCAAAGGCTTTTGGAAGCTTGTTACAGTTGAGGTAATACTTCGTTTACAACAGGGACGTTCCCCTCTTTGCGGACGATGTTGGCCAAGTAGCCCGCCATCTGTTTCGGACTGTTCGTGAAGGCATCGCGCGTACTGCCCGCCATGTGCGGTGTAATGGTCACATTGTCGAGATGCAACAACGGATCATCCGCTGCCAGCGGCTCATTGTCAAACACGTCCAAAGCGGCTCCGGCAATCCGGCCTGCTTGCAGGTATGCCACCAATGCTTTTTCATCAATCAGCCCGGAGCGCGCCGTATTGATCAGAACTGCGTTCGGCTTCATTTGCGCAAGCTCGTGCTCCCCGATAAAATGCTGAGTCTTTTCTGTCAGCCGCAAATGCAAGGAAACGATATCGGCTTGCTGCAACAGTTCGTCGAGCGCCACTTTGCGATACGGAGCCGGCACTTGCTCGATGTACTCATCGTACACGAGAATCTCGCAGCCCATGGCGGTGAGAAATCCGGCGATCAACTGACCGACATTGCCGTATCCGATCAGGCCGACTTTTTTTGCAAACAGCTCGGGAATCGCTTCGCTGTTCGGAAAAGACTTTCGCCATTCCGCTTGCTTGAGCGCAGCGTGGGAACGGGCGATGTTGCGCACCTCGGAAAGAATCAGGCCAAGCGTAAACTCCGCTACGGCGCGGGCATTTCGGCCTGGCGTATTCAGGACGCTAACGCCGCGCTCTTTGGCAGCCTCAATCGCGACGTTCTCGGTGCCGCCGCGCAAAATTCCGATGACTTTCAGCTTGCTTGCCGCCGCGATCACTTTCGCAGAGACGGGGGCAAATTGAACGACAAGCACGTCATATTGCTCGATTCCGGCAAAGACGCTGTCTGGCATGGTCACCGCTTCCGGCCCGTGCAGCTCCACCGCCAGATTGTCTTTTTGCAATTCTTCCAGCGAGTTGTGCTGCCATTCCCGCACCTCTACCTGAAAACCGAGCTTTTCCAACTCTTGCAGTCCTTCTCCCATCTCGCGGGAAGGAATAAACCGATCGGCAATCGCCAAAACTTTCATCTCTCTCACTCCTATATCTCTTACGCTCTGCCCAGCGAACCTAGCATGCGAATTTTGTGTTCTACCGTTTGCTCCAGCTCCTGCTTGATCGGAAGGAACATCTCTTCCGGCAACGGGTCGATTCTGGTCATTTCAGCGGCAGCCCGCTTCACGCCTTTTGCCATCGCGATCCGGCAATCGGCGTACAAGTTTACTTTACTGATCCCGTGTTTGACCACTGCTTGCACTTGGGCATCCGGCGTTCCCGAACCGCCGTGCAGGACGAGCGGAACCGGGCTTGCTTGGTTGATTTCCTGCATTCTTTCCACGTTCAGGTTCGGCTCTGCCGTGTAGACACCGTGCGCCGTCCCGATGGAGACAGCCAAGGCATCGACACCTGTTCGCTCGACAAACTCGGCCACCTGATGCGGCTCTGTCAGTTTCGACTCTGTGCCGTACGCGCCGCCCAGCTCGTTTCCGCCCACATGTCCCAGCTCAGCCTCTACACTGATTCCGTGCGGGCGAGCCAAGTCTGTCACTTGCCTGGTCAGCGCGACATTGTCGGCAAACGGCAGACTCGACCCATCGATCATCACCGAAGTAAAGCCGTAGCGGATCGCTTCCTGGACGAGATCGACGTCCATCGCGTGATCCAGGTGCAAAACGATCGGGATGTTGTAAAAAGGGGCGACTGCCTTGATGTATTCCGCCAGGTAGACGAACCCTTTCGGCTCTCGCAGGTTGTGCTCCAGGCACATCAGGATGACGGGCGATTGCAGCCGCTCCGCCGTATCGAGAATGGTACGCACCATAATATCGCCTACGCAGTCAAAAGCCGGAACGGCGTATTGATTTTTTCGTGCATCGTTTGCTACTTCACGCAGTGTGGTCAACATCTTGCTTCCTCCTATCCTCTCTCGTGCTTCTATCTCATCAACATGCCGCCAGTGGCGTCCATCGTGGCTCCGGTGATGTAGTTCGCTTTCTCGGAGACGAGGAAAGCGGCGATATCCGCGATTTCTTCCGGTTTGGCCACCCGTCCCAGCGGAATCCGGCTGACGTAGTAGTCTTTTTTCTGTTCCAGATCGGCCTTGATCATATCCGTCTCCACAATGCCGAGCGCGAGCGCATTGACATTGATTCCTTGCTTCGCCACCTCGCGGGCAAGCGAAATCGTGAACGCAACCACTCCTGCTTTGCTGGCGGCGTAGTGCGCATGACCTGTCGTCGAGCCGTGGAAAGCAGCCTGCGAAGTCACATTCAAAATTTTTCCTCGGCGTTTTTCAGCGAGCAAATGATTGACGAAGCTTTGGCAGGTGAGAAACACCGACGTCAAATTGACATCCATCGTGTGATTCCATTCTTCCAGGGAAATGTCCGTCACCCAGTTTTTCGGCCATACGCCTGCATTGTTGATCAAAATATCCACGCTGCCAAATGCGGCGGTCGCTTCTTTCATCAGTCGGTCGCAGTCTGCCTTTTGGCCGAGATCTGCCTGGATGGCGATGCACTCGCCGCCTTGTTCCCGGATCAGCTCGACTACTTCATTTGCACTGTCGGCGCTGCGGTTGTAATTGATGATGACTTTTGCGCCCTCTTCCGCCAACGCCAAGGCAATCGCCCGGCCTACGCCCCTTGAAGCTCCGGTAATAATCGCGCTTTTTCCTTTGATGCCAAAATCCATGTCTGCTCCATCCTTCACGAAAGTTTTTTCCACAACGGCTGCAATGCTTCCAGCACTTCCAAATACGCCTGGTACTTTTGCTCGTAGATGTCTCTATGTTGTTCTTGTGGCGTGTACATTTTGCTGACTTTCACCATCGACTCTGCCGCTTGCGAGAACGAATCGAAGTGCTTCGTTGCCACCCCGGCGCAGATGGAAGCGCCAAGCGTTCCCTGCTCTGTGCCTTCGACCACCTCGACAGGCAGCTGCAAAACGTCAGCGAACATTTGCATCCACTCTTCCGACCTCGTGGCCCCTCCCGCCAGGCGCACCGCCTTTGGCCGGGAGCGGTGGACGAGCAGCTTGTCGATATGCTGGCGGTGACCGAACACGACTCCTTCGTACAAGGCTCTGACCATATGCGCTTTGGTGTGCCAGCCATTCAGGCCGATAAAGCACGCTTTGGCGTTGGCGTCCACGTTGGAGCCGAACAAAAACGGAAAGAAGACGATGTGGGAATCTTCCGGCTTCGTGCTGGCTACCATCTGGTTGCACAGCTCATACACGCTAATGCCTTGCTTGAGCGCCGCGTCGTGTTCCTGGCTGAAAAATTCGTTGGTGAACCACTCCAGATTGCTCGCCGAAGTCGGACTGCCCTCCAGCGTCAGCCAATAGCCGGGGATGCAATAGATGGACGTCATGAACAACGCTTTGTCGACGACTGGCTCTTTCGTGATGTATTCGTTGATGCTCCATGTGCCAGCTACGACGCACAATTTGTCCTCATCAGTGACGCCAGAGGCAATCGCTGACGCATCGATGTCGAACAATCCCCCCGCTACAGGTGTCCCTACCGCCAGCCCGGTTTCTTTCGCCGCCTGCTCCGTCACATAGCCGCAAATGTCAGCAGAGTATTTGACGGGCGGCAGCTTGTCCGCGATGCCTTGCAAGCCAAATTCGGCGAGCAGTTCATCGTCGTAGGATACGTCCTTGATGTTGAACAGGTTGGTGCCGGAGATGTCCGTCACCTCTGCATACGCTTCGCCTGTCAGCCGATAGCGGATAAAGTCTTTGCACATCAAAATCCAGCGTGCCTTTTCCAGCGCTTCGCGTCTGTTCGCTTGCAGCCAACCCAAGAGCGCCACAGGCTGGCCAGCCCAGATCGATTGCATCGTCTTCGGCAGGACGCGTTCCGCCGTTCCGTCCTGATACCACTGCTCGACAAGGTGCTTGGCGCGGGTATCCGTCGAGACGATGCCGTTGCCAACCGGCTTTCCTGCTGCGTCGACGAGGTACAGTCCGTTGCCGTGTCCCGTGACAGCCACGCCCGCCACTTCTTTAGGATCGATGCCCGACTTTGCCAGCACCTCTTTTATGACGGACACATTCGCTTTCCACAGTTCTTCCATGTCTCTCTCGGTATGGCCAGGCTGTGGCATGATCATGACGGTCTTTCTGCTGGAAACCGCCAGCTCCCGTCCATCCACGGTGTAGACAGCTGCTTTCGTGACTGTTCCTCCGTTGTCAATCCCAATCAAAAATGGTGCCACGTTCTCTCCCCCTTACTGGTTTCATGCAAAAATTGAAGCTAGTTTGATGAGAATCCAGCCGAGCGGAGTCGTTGCTCCCCCGACCAGGTTGGCCAACTCGGTTGTGGCGCTGACACCCTCAGGCAGCGAAACATGGACGAGATTCGCAGCGGTTGTGTACAGCGGCGCAATGCTTGTTCCCGCGTACAGCACGAACGCGACCATGACCAGCCCTGAGACGAACAGACGAACGAGATTCTTTTTCAAATACGGTGCCGCCATCGGGATCAAGAACACGAGCGAAGCCAGATCGACAAAAGGCAGCACTTTGTTGCCAGGCAACAAAATCGCGAGGACCAGCGCCCCGGGAATGAGCAGCAGCCCAGTAGCCAACACAGCCGGATTGCCGATCAAGAGAGCCGTATCCAAGCCGATGTAAAACTCGCGGTCCGGGAAACGCTTTTTCAAAAACTGTTCCGCCGCCTGCCGCACGATCTCCAGCCCTTCGACCAGCACGTTGATCATCGCAGGCAAGAGAACCATCACCGCCGCTACTTGAATGCCGAGTGTCAAAATTTCCGCAATTCCGAACCCGGCGAGGATGCCGAGCAACACCCCGAGAATCGTACCAAGCGTGAGCGGTTCGCCCATCACGCCGTATTTTTTGGTAATTTCCTCCGGATCGGCCTTGATGTCCCGCAAACCGGGAATTTTTTCGATGATCCAGTTCACCGCGATGCCGATGGGCACGTAAATCGCCGATGTGGCATGAGCAAAGGAGACGCCTTTCAAGTCGAACTCTTTCTGGATTTTCGGCGCCGTAATGTCCGCAATCACAATCGCGATCAGGAAGTGAATGAGTGCAGCGATCGTACCAACTGCGATGCTGTTAGTTGCCGCATACACGACACCGCCTGTCAGCATGAAATGCCAGTAGTTGAAAATGTCGATGTTGACTGTCTTTGTCCATTTCAACATTAGCAACAAAATATTCAAGAGAACAGCACTGAAAACAACGATCGGGACAATCGGCGTCCCCCAGCCAATTGTCGCACCGACAGGCCAGCCCGGGTCAACGACCGTCAGCGACAGGCCAAAGCGACTTACCATCGCTTCTGCTGCCGGGCCCAGCGTTCCCAATAACAGGCCGATTACGAGGTTGATACCGACAAACCCGATCCCTACCAGCATCGCTGCCTTGAAGCCTTGCCCGACTTTCACCCGAAAGATCATCGCCAAAATAAAGAAAATAATCGGCATCATAACAGATGGGCCCAACTGGATCAAAAACTGAATGACCGCCATTCGGTTGCCTCCTTTGATTTGTTTTTCGCTTTGCCCTTGCACGCTCGTTCGCTGCACCACCCCCTTTCCAAAACAAAAAACCCTACACAGAGCTAGCGCCTTTTCGCACTAACTCTCTGTAGGGTTTCGCATCTACACATAACCCGTTAACGTATTTTGTTGTCGCGTATGTTCCAAAGTTCACGCTTGCTTGTTGTCACACCGTTGATTCCGGCTGCGAACAGCTCGTGAACGACTTCTGCCGAATCGATAAAGCCACCTGCGAGAATCGGGACATTTTTCACGGCGCGGAACTGGTTCACAAACTGCTTGGCAAAAGGACCCGGGAGAATCTCAATCGCATCGAGATCGCTCATTTCCAGTCCTTTCAAACCATTTTCCAGCGAGCGTGAATCGAGGAGAAAAAATCGGTGAATCCCGATCAATCCTACGTTCTTCGCACGGTTGACAATTTTGGCACTCGGGGAAATGAGTCCATCTACCTGAAACAAGTCCTTGAGCAGCTTGATTCCCATTTGATCCTTGTTCAAGCCGCCGATCAGGTCCACGTGCACAATCACTTTTTTCTTGGCTTCGTGGCATTTTTGCGTCAAGCTTTTCAAATTTCCGATATGGACATCCGACAAGAGGATAACCGGAGCGTCGCTTTGCAGCGCGATCTGAAAATGGCGCAAGTCCCTGACAGAAGGAATCGTGACGTGGTTAGGAAAAAAATCAGTCGCCATCTTGAAACCCTCATTTGACATCTTGTTGGTAATTAAAGCGCTTTCGCCATTTATTTAATAACAGAACGAATCGTTTGTCAACTGCTCCTCACCGGAAATTCCGTTTTTTCAGATAAATCTTTTCCCCGTAAAAAAGGCCAACCCGGTGAGCGCGGGTTGACCTGCTGTGCCTCTATTCAAGGTGCTGCGCCTCGCGGGAAGGCATGATGAACATCGTCTCAACATCTGCCGCCGACAACGGGCTGGCGAAGTAATAGCCCTGAATTTTTTTGCAATCGTTTTCCGTCAAAATGTCCAGCTGGTCTTTTGTCTCGATGCCTTCGGCAATGACATCCAGCTTGAGGTTTTGCGCCATCGCAATGATTGTGGACACGATGGCCCGATCGTTGCGGTTTTGGGAGATATCGGTGATGAAGGAGCGGTCGATTTTCAGCTTGTGAATTGGAAATTTTTTCAGGTAGCTGAGCGAGCTGTAGCCTGTCCCGAAGTCGTCCAGGCTGATGCGTGTGCCAAGCTTGTTCAGCTCCTCCAAAATGTGAATGGAGACAGCCGGGTCCATCATCATGCTCTCCGTGATCTCCAGCTCCAAATACTCCGGGGCAAGCCCCGTTTCTTGCAGGATATTTCGGATATACGTCACGAGGTTGGACTGATGAAACTGGTGGGAAGACAGGTTGACCGACACAGGAATGAGCGGTCCGCCTTCGTCATGCCAGCGTTTCATCTGGCGGCACGCCTCGCGCAAAACCCATGTTCCCAAGTCGTAGATCAAGCCGGTTTCTTCAGCTAGTGGAATAAACAGGCCAGGCGAAAGCAGTCCTCTTGTCGGGTGATTCCACCTGACGAGCGCTTCCACACCGATCATCCGGTTGTACTCGGAATGAAACTGCGGCTGGTAGTAGACGACCAATTCGTCTCGTTCAATCGCTTTGCGCAAATCGCTCTCCAGCTCGATGTGATCCAGCAGTTGGGCGTCGAGGTCATCCGTGTAGAACAGATGGCCGTTTTTCCCTTGTCGCTTGACCTTGTACATCGCCGCATCCGCTTTTTTCAACAAGGAGACGGCATCTGACCCGTGCTCTGGAAAAAGGGCTGTCCCGATGCTCGCCGAAATGTAGAAGTCGCTGTCCTTCAGATGAAACGGCTGCTTCAATGTGTCGATGATTTTTTGGGCAAGTTCCGATGCTTCCCGGCCGTCTGGCTCGCATTTGCAAAGAATCGTAAACTCGTCGCCACCCATCCTGGCGATCGTGACCTCGCATCCAGCTGCACTCTGCAAAATCCGCTTGCTCACGCCCTGCAAAAACAAGTCTCCGTAGGTGTGCCCCAAAGAATCGTTGATCATCTTGAAGCGATCCACATCGAGCACCATGACGGCAAACGTCTTTTGCTCGGAAGCGCTGCGCTCGATCGCCTCCTCCAGCAGTTGGTTGAACCTTCTGCGATTCGGCAAGCCCGTCAGTTCATCATGGTACGCCAAGTATTCGATTTTTTGCTTGGCTGCGTTTTCTTCTGTAATATCCTTGACGATGATGTGTGTACCGACGATTTCTCCCGCGATTTCCACAGGTACTTTCATCACGCTCAGCTTGATGACATCGCCACCGGGGTAGCTCCACGCTGTTTCAAAGCTGTTCAGATGCTGTGCCGTCGTCTCGTAGAACAAGCTTCTGGTCTGCTCTCTCTCTGCTCTCGGAATGTGCAATCCGATCTGGGCGACGTGGCGATTGATATATTGCTCGGTGATCAACCCGGTTATTTTTTGCACCGCCGGATTCATGTCGATGACCATGCCTGTCTTATCCAGAGAAATAATCCCGTATTCATTGTTTTTATACAAAGATCGATACCAGCTCTCGTTTTCCTCGATCTCGGAATCTTTTTGCGAAAAGCGCTTGTTGATGAACACTCCTATGAGCGTGACGCCCAATAGCAAAAACGTAGCAAACACAATGACGTACGCAAGCGTCTCCGGCTGCATCTGCATTTGCACGTGCTCCCGCACAAGCGAGTCCGTGTGGAAGCTGGCGGCGACCATGCCCGTGTAATGCATGCCCGCGATGGCCGCTCCCATGATCAGGGCGCTGCCCAGCTTGTACAAGGACGCGTAGCGCGTCTGATCTTTGCGGAAGTAAAACAGCAGCCAGAGCGCTGCTACCGAAGCCGTACCCGCAATGATGACGGACAGGACGACCCACCAGCTGTCATACGTAATCCCGATGATCATCGCTGCCATTCCGGTGTAGTGCATGCCGGATATCCCCGCAGCCATGAAAGCTCCCGAGATGACGAGTTCCTTTGGCGTCAGCTCGTCTTTGGTCACGGTGTACAAAGCGATGCTGGAAACAAAAATAGCGAGTACGACAGACAAGATGACGTAGGCCATATCGTACATAACATGGATCGGCAAAGTCAGGGCCAGCATGCCGACAAAGTGCATGGACCAGATGCCCAGCCCCATGGATGTTGCTCCGAAAATCAGCCACAGCACGCGATGTTTTCCCCGACTGATTGTCACTCTGCCTGCCAGATCGAGAGCAGAGTAGGAAGCGGTGACGGCGATTAAATAAGATAAAACAACAAGAAAGCTATCATAAGTTCCGTGAAGTTGGTGTTGCACTCTCTTCCCCCCGCTTTCCTCTGATGACTTGCACAGCGTTACGCTATGCCCGCAGCCTCTTGAAGCGTTTCAGCCGAGATGACCACCTGTTGTGTGGCAACCCCAATTTCCTCCATGCTTTGTACCAGAACGCGCATGCCTGCCTCGACGTTTTCAACCTCGCCAAGACTGCGTGCCATCGACTGGACGATGTGCGCAAACGATTCTTCTGTCGCTTCGGATTCCGCCTTGCTCGCCTGCACGAGTTGATGAACTTCCTGAATCGCGCCTACGACCTCTTCGGTATATGTACGGGTTTGGACGATGTAGGAATTGATCTGTTCCACTGACAGCTTCGTTTGCTCGGACAGCTTGCGAACTTCCTGGGCCACCACAGCAAATCCTTTGCCATGCTCTTGCGCCCGTGCCGCTTCAATCGCCGAATTAAGCGCCAGCAAATTGGTTTGCCCTGCGATGTCCTGGACGATTTTGATGACCGTGCCAATCTCGCGTACGGATTGGTTCAACAGCTCCACGCTTTTTTCCATCGTATTCGTCCGGTTGAAAATCGCTTCGATCCGCCCTTCCAGCTCGCCCAGCTTCACTTTGCCCTGCGAAGCCAGATGCTGCGTCTCTCTCGATGTCTGCGCTCCCGAGCGAACACTGCGGTTTACTTCATTGCTGCTGGAGATCAGTTCTTGCATCGAAGCACTCGTCTGCTCGGCAATCGACGTCATCTGCTCGCAAACCGTAAAAATTTTCGCCTTCAGCTCTTCCTTGACCTGTTCATACTGCTTCTGTCTTTGGCGCAAATTTTCTTTTTCGTAAGCTTCCAGGACGATTTGCTGTTCAAAATTGAGGATCTTCGAAATCACTTTGCCAATTCGGACGCTTTCCACTCGATTCCCAATATTTTCGTGGACGATATCGAGCAATGTACTTTGCAAGTTTTGAAAGGCACCCATGTACCACTTCGGCTCCAGGCCGATTCGATAGTGCACTTCTGCTACACGAATCCGCTTTTGCAAAAACTCGCCGTCGATTTGCCCGCTGAACATCTCGATCAGATGCCGCTCCAACGTCTTTTGCAGCCGTTCCAGCGTGCTGTTGTCCAGGATGATTTGTTTCAGTTCTTCGACATTGGTAATCGTCTGGTAGAAAGCGGACACAATCTCGCGAATATGTGCCTGGATCAGTTTCTGGATCGAGCTTGCCAACCGGATTTCCTCTATGGTCAAATCAATCATTTCCAACTGCTTCAAGATCGTCGGATCGGTCACGTCAATCTTTGCTTTTGCGCGATCTTGCTGATCAAGCCACCTGGAATGCTCCATCGGCTTTTTCCGGCTTCCCCACAAACTGTGAAAAAACGAAAATGGACATTTGCTCATGCTCTTCTTCATCCCCTATTCCCAATTCAAACCAGCTACAAACATTGCTTCAGATGCAGTCCCCCAACTGCAACCTATTCTTTAGGCAAATAGACCCTCTTTATGATACAACATTCACCTGAAAGATTTTTGAAACCGTCGCACTTTTTTTGGAAAAAACCTATTTTTTCATGGAAACGCAATATTTATAGGTGAAAAATACTAAAAACAAAAATAGAAATAGGTTTTTTTCACCAAAAAAGCCGACCTGTAAAAAGTCGGCTCTTCGTTATGATTTTTGTTTCCACTGCGCAAACCACGCTTGAACCGCCGGATGAGCCTGGGCGTCAAACTCAGTTCGTAGCATAGACACGAGCAAGTCGTATTGCTTTTCCACGGAAAAACGATCGCCAAGCTTGGCGTAAAGACGCATCAGTTCATAATAGAGTGCTTCTTCGGAAGGCAAGATTTTTTGTACGTGCAAATAATGCGAAACGGCCTGTGTCAACTGGTTGCGCTCTACGAAAAAGCGAAAAATGTCGTGCGCATGCTGAAGAAATTTTCCGCGCAGTCGGATTCGTTCGGTTTCAGCCCACAAGTAATGATGGTCAGACAAGTAATCTCCACGGTACTGCTGCAATACGGACAGATGCACGTCCAATGTTTCTGGATCAAGCGGCGGCGCGGTGTTCAGGTTGGCTTCCCACTCCTGCACGTCCAGTCTCGTACCATTCATCTCCAGCAAGTAGCCTTCGTCACAGTTGACGATCTGAACGCTCATTTTTTCTTCATTGATGACTTTTCTGATCTGATAAACGGTCGTATAAAGCTGCGTAATCCCTTTTTTCCAATCGATTCCCGGCCAAAACTGGTCGAGAAGAACTTGTTTTTTGACAACTGTTCCCCGGTGGTGCAGCAAAAAGGCGAAAATTTCTTGTGCTTTTACAGTTTTCCAGCGCAACGTCAGCGGCTTTTGGCCAGCCAGCTCTAGTTGCAAAGAGCGAAGGCTGTGGATCAATCCGTTTTCCGGATCAGCATTACGAGCTGCAACAGCCTCAAGCGGCGCTTGTTTGCCGAGTCGCTGAATCGTTTTTTGCAAGCGCTCATGTTGAATCGGCTTCAAAATGTAATCCAGCGCATTCAGCTCAAAAGCCTTGATTACGTATTCGTCGTATGCCGTCACAAAAACGATCGCCATGTGCGGATACAGTTGCAAAATTCGCTCGGCTAACTCGATTCCGTTGACACCTGGCATCTGAATGTCCAGAAACACCGCATCCATAGGTTCCTGGGTGATTCGTTCGAGAGCCAGCTGCGGGTTGCGGTATTGTCCCAAAATGTTCAGCCCGCCGATGCGTTCAAGCTCCTGTGCGAGATGGCGAAGGGCAAGCGGCTCGTCATCCACGATGATTACTTTCATACGAAATCCCTACCTTTTCCAACGGCAGACGAATCAAAATCTCGGTTCCTGTCCCTTGTGCACTGTTGATCCGCAATCCTTGGCCGAACAGTTGCCTTAATCGCCGCTCGATATTTTTCAAGCCGATTCCACCAGACAATGAATCTGTAAATAAATGTTCGAGGACATCCGCAGCGATGCCAACGCCGTCATCCTCTACCGCGACGCACACATGCTCGTCTGTTCGGTAGACACGAATGAGCACATGTCCCCCTTCAGCCTGCTGCATAATGCCATGGCGAATCGCATTTTCCACCAGCGTTTGCAGGGTCAGGGGCGGGATCAAAAAATCAGTCGTCGTGGAGATTTCAATTTGATAGGAGAGCCAATCTTCAAATCTGACCTTCTCGATGTGCAAGTAAGAACGAACCAGCGCCAATTCCCGTTCGAACGGAATGAGCGGCTCCGAGCTTTCAAACCGGAAGCTCTCCCGCAAATATTGCCCAAATTCATTTAACAAGGAAGCCATCCGGTCAGGTTCACTCCGACTCAGCGACGCAATGGAATTAAGCGTATTTTCATCCTGTTTCCCAGAATTTGCATAGCCTCCCGTCCATCCCGCGCTGTCGTCATCCACGACTAAAATTTCCGCTTCCGCCAATGCTCCCTCGCCGCTCGGCGCAGCGCTGACACGATCGGCTCGCATCGTTGGCTTCGGCAGCGCAGCTTCAACAAGCTTTCGCGAAACCTCTTGCTGTCCTGTATTCGCCAATGGAATAGCCAGGCGGTATACGACATCTTCAGGAGAATCAGCGTGAACCGTTATCACTCCGCCATTCCCTCGCCCTGCAACCGGATGGAGATGTCGGCAAACGGCTCCTTTACGCTCGCCTCAATGATGATTTTCCCGCGAATCACTTTCTTTTGAGCGTGGATCAAAATGCTCATGAGCAGCTGATCCATTCTCTCCTCATCCGCTAAAATGGGCGGAAACCCCAAAGGAATCTTGTTCTCGAACAAGACGCTGTGATCAAAATCGAGGTAGTACAGCCTCTCGATTCCTTCGTTGACCACTGAGCGAAAGTCAATCGGTCGAACTTGCAGCAGCATAGTTTTGTTGCGCAAGCGGGAAAAGTCGAGCAAGTCATTGACCATGCTTCTGATCGTCCAGCCTACAGAAGTGATAATCCGCAGGTCATGCCTCTGGTCAGGCGTCAGTTTGTCGTCCTCATGCAATCTCGCATCTGCAATGCTGATCATCGCATTGAGCGGCGTTACCATTTGCTCGGAAATGCTCGCCATAAATTCATTTTTGAACTTGTCGACAAGCAGCATTTCCTGTGTGATCTTCTCGGTCTTGCGGTAGGCGAGAATGACTTGTTGCAGGAACAAAAAAGAAATGACTACGAGGAAGCTGAAGTTTTGAAAGAAGTACCAGCCGCCTTGTTCCGTGATTCCAAAAATGATTAGCGCGTTCAACAAAGCTTCCGATGCAAACAGACAAAAAGCCAGAAACTCATACCAGGCCCCCTCCTCTTTGCTTCGCAAGCTCCAAATGAGCAGAACGAGTATGAAAATATACATCAAGGTAGAGACAAGATTCCACGCTGCTATGTACTGCGTCGCCTGGTCAGGCGGAAACACGAGGATCATGCGAATAAATGCGCAGCTTATAAGCAGTACCAACTTTTTGAGCCACTTGTCTACTCGCCGCTGGCAGCGACGATAGACGAATATGAACACACAGTAATTCAGTCCGATCCTGGCAATCCAGTATATCGTCACAGTTGCGTGAAAAGAAAGAAACGGCAGCAAGTAGGAAAGCCATTTGGTGCTATTCACCGATACAACAACCGCTAGAAAAAAGAAAAACAGGGAGAGCCACTCCCAGCTATTTTTCCGATCAAAAAAAATGGAGAAGTCCGAAATACAAGGTAAACAGCAAATATACTACGAGAATGGCAAAATCAAGTGCAGCGATTCGCTGGTGTTCCCCTACGATTACAGCAACAGGCCCCATGCTGATCGGCTGAATGATGCCTCCGCTTACGGCATGGTCAAAGTTAACGACTTGAACGAAAATATCGAAGCGCTCTTTCTCGATTTTTTTCCACGCGACATACGGAACAGCTTGTCCAAAATATTGCGCCGGGTCTGGGGCCACAATGCCTTTCGCGCCAATCTCCTGGCCATCAACGATTAACCGATGGGCAGAGCGAATCAGCGGTACGCGAAAAGCGATCTGCCCGGCTTGCTTGGCATCCATCACCACGGTTAACCGATACGTCCAGTAGCCTATGGCGCTGCGGGCATCGTCAGCATTCAAGCTTGGCCCCCAATTTCCAGGGGCCTGAATGTATGGGAAGCTGGCAGGCTGATTTTCCGGTAGCCTCGAAAGGAGCTGGCCCGGATAAAACTCCCACTCTCCCTTGAGCTTGAGCGGCTTTGTTGCGCCTTTCGTCCACCCGCGCAAATCCATGACTCCTTGTTTGGCTACCGGATCGTGATCCCAGTCAAATAACGACAGCATATTGACGCAGATCACTGCTATTACAACGGCACTCAAAATCGCAATCCGCTTTATGTTCATGCCCTGCCCCCTAGCGCTTTACGGCTTGCCCAGACAAAGACTATCGTTTCGGAGCGCGAAACCCTGCTGCTTGCGCCTCTTCTTCTGTGGCAAACCACATTTCCGCCTTCGTTTGCTCGTAGCTGGCCGAGCCGGGAACATGGTAAATTTTCTCGCCTTTGGCGTTGATGTTGCCTTTGATCGCCTTGCCCTCTGGCGGGGTGTCGCTGTCCGCGGACTTGCTCGGCTGCGCTTTGGACTCATCCTTGGCTTTGTCCTTTTTGCCTGCCGCTTTTTTGTCTGCGTCCTTGGCGTCTGCACCCTGCTCGCCTACATCCAGCCCCCACAGCCCGCGGTTGCCTTCCCGCGCTTCCCGCTCTGCGGTCAAAAACAAATCGGCCTGGGCCACATTCGGCGGGATGGTCATAATCCGCGCATACCCTTCCCGCACCAGCTTTTCGTTGACGAACGTCCCGTCTTCCATGTACACGTAAGCGAGCAGCCGCTGGTATTTGTCGTACGGCTCTACATCGAACTTGAGCGTGACCTTTTTGCCCGTCAGCAGCTCTTTCGTGTAATTGCTCGCTTCTTTGCCGTACGGTTCGACGGGATGGTTAGGCTTGACCGTTTCCGGTGTATCGACTCCGATCATCCTCACCTTTTCCCCGCTCGCCAGCTCAAACGTATCTCCATCGACCACGCGTTTGACGATCGCCGTCATTTCTCCGTTTGCCTTTGGTCCTTCTGCTGTAGAACAAGCCGCAAGCAAAAGCGCTACCGCGAACAGGTACATCACTAGCTTTCGTTTCATTTTGTCTTCTCCTCTTCCGCATTGCTTCTCGTTATGACTGCTTTCGTAAAAACCGTCTGACACGCGAAAAAACTGACCCAGAACGTGTCAGTTTTACGCGATTGCGATTTTTATGATTTTATAATTCTCCCCCACAATTTTCAAGCAAAGCCCTGCCTGTTCTACTCTTCGATATAATCAGACAGCATATCTCGCTCCAGCGGAACGTAAACCAGGGAAGGGGCCGTCTCGCCCTTGATCCAGACGTAAGCCAATTGCAGGGGATGGCGCTCTACGTACTGTTTGGCGGCTTCGACAGCGCTTGCTTGCCGGTTTGGTTTGTGCGCAGCCTGCTCCTGTTTCGGCGGCGTCTTCTGAAACCCGACGATTTGACCAGTCGCTGCTTGGACCGTAACGGTGTAGACAGGCAAGGCAGCAGCGTCATTTGCTTTGGACAACGCTTGAAAATAAATGCGGTAAGCCAGTTTGTCCTGTTCGACTTCCATGACTTGCAAGCCCGTCACTTCCGCAGCGAGGTAATGTTGCAGGAATGAAGCCGCTGTCTGTGTCGCTGCCGCAGCATCTTTGGGAGCGGTTGTCCTGTCAGAAGCAGCAGGCAGACTTTTGTACTCCAGTTCCACGACCTCTCCCGTGGAGGAAACGGTTTTTAGCGCGATGCTGCCGCCGTTCTCCAAGCGCCACCGATAGTTGCGCGTGTCCAAAAAGTCGTTCTCCGCTCGCCAGAACGTTTTTTCCACCGTCAAGCCAAACTCGCTCGCCACCAACTGCACAGCCTCGTCTTCCGTCGTCACCTTCCAGCTTGTCCGCTCGGCATCCAGCTTGTACGTTTTGCCGCGCAACGAGTCGTGTGCCTTGTCAACGCCGATCAACTGCCCGCTTTGCGCATCGAGGAAGCCCATCAGAGCCGGATCGTAGCCACTCGTTTGCGTCTCGGCAAAATAAGGCGTCAATGCTTGGACGAGAATCGTTTCGGCCTCCGCTTTTCCGATGGCAGCAGCCGGATCAGGGAAAAGTTGCTCGCTCCATTTGCCTCCTTGAATCTGCTTGGCCGCAATTGCCTTCCCGTTGTTGCGCTCATCCAACCCGACCGTGTAATGCTCGTTGAGAAACGGAAGCCCGTTTACTTGACGCACAAAGACGTGCTGGTTTTGCTTCGGATCGGCAAGCGATTCGACCAGCTTGTACTGACGCTGCTCGGCTCCGATCAACTGTTCCAAATAGGCCGCCGCCTTTTTGGTTGCGCTGCCATCGGCTGTTGCTGCATACGGCTCGGCTGGCGCGACGGTTTGACTCGTCGGCGGGACAGTCTGCTTTCTCGTTTCTGTTCGTGTCTCTGTCGCCTTTTGCTTAGTTGGCTTCGCCTGCTGTTCCTTTTCCTGAGCAGCTTTCCCGTCCTTTTCTCGTTCCAGCGGAGAAGTTTTCTGTGCAGACGGCGGATTCACGGTTTCGTAGGAGGGCTTCGCCTGCTCCGAATTGCCAGGCAGCTCCTGTTTCACGGAAGGAAACGCCAGAGAAGTGCCCCATACAGCCAGGGCAAAAAAAGCAGCCGTCTGCAGCGTCCAGCTTGCCGTCCTGCTCATTTTGCTGCGCCTGTCCATCTCGCGCGCCTGTTTGGACAACACCCCTTGCAGCCGCTTGATTTCTTCTGTTCGCGGTGCAGGTACATTCCCGCCAAGTCTTTTCATGCGTTCATGCAGGAACTCGTCATCTTCCCAATACATGCTTTCCCCCCTCACCTGCTGTTCGCACGTTCAACTGTTTTTGAATCAGCTTGATCGCGCGATGATAGTCCACTTTTACTTTTGATTCGGATATGCCGAGAATTTCCGCTGTTTCTTTTATGCTGCACCCTTTGATGGAACGTAAAATAATAGCCAGACGATATTTGAGCGGAAGCGCGAGAATCGCCTGTTTCAGCTCTTGGTCCCGTTCTTTTTCTACAAACAGCTCTTCCGGCAAGCCATCCTTGGCTGGCAACTCGCTGAACCACCAATCCGCAAAAAAACGTTGAAATTTCCGGCGGCGATACAGGTCGATTGCCGCATGTTTCGCTATGGAAAAAATCCATGTTTTCATCCGGACTCTTCCGTCATACCGCGGCAATGCTTGCAACACTCGTATAAAGACTTCCTGGGTGATGTCCTCGGCGTCGCTCTGATTCCCGATAAAATGATAGAGGAAATAGAAGACATCCTGGTAGTACGTGTCGACCAGGTTCGCAATCCGCTCTTCGTACGTTTCGTTCATTGGGTTTCCTCCGTCTCCCCATCCCTAAAAGGTGCGCCTGCCCGCTTCCGCGAAAGGGCAGGCACATGCTCTATCCGTAAACTATTTCCAAGGGATACTGCTTCCTGTCACGGCATCCACATATTCCTGTACACTTTCACTCTTCGCAGACTTGTACACGAGCAGCGGGTTCGGCTGGCGCTTGCCATCCAATACTGGCTCCAGATAGACCAGGCTCAGCGGATGATGTTTCAAATACTCCTTGGCTGCTTGCTCGCGCGGAACGATGTTGGCCGGATCGGGATAGACCACATTTGCCGGTTTGGAAAATTCACCGAACAGTCCGATCACTTTGCCCGTTTCTTTGTCGATCGTCACCTGATAAGCATGGTTTAAGACGGGCAAACCGTTTTGCGTGCGGTAAAAAGTGAAGCGGTAAGCGTTCGGGTCTTTCAGATAGGAGCTTGCATCTAACGCTACCGCTTTCGTCTCTTTGTCCAAGTAGACTTGCAGCACCTGCACGGCTGCTTTCCTCGCTGCTTCCACGGTTACTTTCTGCTTTGGCTCCACATATTGGCTCGGTTCCAGACTCACATCGATGACTTGTCCGGTTGCTGCTTTAACGGATACGTTCGCAACGAATGTTCCCTTTTTCCAGACATAGTTTTGCACCTTGCCCTCTGGCGTATCTTCCGCAGCCCGCTCCACGTAAGTAGCGTCCTCTGTGTTGAAGCCGATGATCGTTTTCAGCAATGCCGCTGCTTCCGCTTTGTCTTTTGCCGTCAAAGTCTTGCCCTGCGGCGATACGGGAAGGAGGGCACCAGAAAGATCGGGTTCATAGTAAAACTGCGAGTGCTGCGTCTCTACCGATTGTCCGGTTTTGGCATCGAGCATGCCCGACCAGGACACATGATAGGTCAGCATCATGCTCTTGCCGTCTTTTTGCAAACGATACGCAGGTGTCATCCGCTCGGCAATTGCTTTCTCGGCTTGCGCTACAGAGATGGCCTCTTCTTTCTTCGGCAAGTTTGCGGAAGACAGCGGATTGCTTGCGGCATTCGCCATCAGCCCTGACACTTCGCCGTTTCCGTTCACGCTGACGAGCAAGTTGCGCTCAAAAAACGGAATGCCGTTTACCACGAGCTGATAACTTGGTGTTCCTAGTTCTTCGGACCGTTTGGCGTCGAACTGGTAGCCTTCCGCAGCATCACCGAGCAGCTCGCGCAAAAACACGTCCGCTTTTTTCTTCTGCTCGTCGGGCGACAGCTCTTCGTCGCCTGCATCATCCGCTGCATATTCGAAGCTCTGAATGCTGCCTGTTTGCTTGTTCAAATAAATGGTCATCGCCGCCTCTTTATCTTCTTCCAGCTTTCTGCGCTCGACGACGATGACGTCACTGTCCTCATCCAGACTCACTTTTTCAACGGGCAACTGCTCCATGTACGGCAGAAGCTTTTCCAGTTTCGCGATCGTTTGCTGCGCGACTCCCTGGGCTTGTGCTGCCGAGCTGTCGGCTGACTTCGCGCTCGCTTGAACTGCCCATGCAGGGCTTGCTGCCAAAAGGGTTGCAGCAACAATTGACATGACGGCACTGTTCCATTTTTTCATTTTCCTTGCCTCCTGAATGGTGAATGTTGTTTTTTTGTTGCTCACTGCGTTATTCGCATGAGTTTGGAAAAGGTTACAAATTTTCGCAGCTTGCTCGCAAAAGCTTGTCCCAGGCAAATTCTCTGCGCGCTTCCCAGCGTCTGTGCCCGGCAGATGCCAAACCGAAAAAAACGACCTTCCACAAGGTCGTTTTGTCTATACGTACAGACTTAGTCACGATCGGCGCTAAACAAAAACAGCAGAACAACCACGACAATGATAATCCACAGAAACTCATCGTTATCGCGATCAAAAAAGCCATCGAACAGACCCATAGTGGAGTCCTCCTTTCCTTCTCGTTACAGCCTATGCAGAAGGCTAGGCACGTGTCAGCGATTGGAAGAGCCCAAAAGTAAAGGAATGTTTTAGCGCAGTCTGGCGATGAGCAAATGCGTGTAGACGGTCAGTTGCTTCGCCTCGATTTGAAAGCCGAGAGCGTCAAGCTCTGCAAGCAACCGGGAGCGATCGGCGTAAAACCGATCGTGGATTTGCATGATCGCTTCGTCTTTGCCTTCTCTGGTCAGCTCAGCGATGTGCGCCTGCCTGTGCCCTTCATCCACAAACATGAAATCCGCAATCACCAGGCGCCCTGTCGGCTTCAGTACACGGCGGCACTCCGCCAAGGCGAGCAGCTTTTGCTCATCGTCGAGATGGTGCAGCGCGTAGCTCGTCGCCACAAAATCAAAGCGATTTTCCAGAAACGGGAAGGCGAAAAAGGTGCCGAGCTTCGTTTCCATGGCAGGCAGTTTGCTGCGGCAACGGTTCAGCATTTGCGGCGACTGGTCAAAGCCGCTCATGATCGCTCCCTGGCTGACCAGCCGTTTGGCGAGATTGCCTGTACCCGTGCCTGCGTCCAGTCCGATCTCCCCGTGAATCGGGCCAAGTGCGGCGACGACCTCGTCCAGCACTGTCTCGTATGATTGGTGGGCGTTAAAGCTTTGCGATTCGCTGGTGACCCAGTCGTCGTAATAGTTGGCGATCTGGTTGAAATTCCAGCGATCCACCCAGTTGTCGCGGGACTGCCGCAACCGTTTGTTCGCCTCAGCCAGCTCGAACAACTCGGCTGGATCGATCGTTTGACTGTGTCCGATCCGCTCGATCATCGCTTCTGTCGTCTGGATGACTTTGGCCATTTCCACCCATCGCGTGTACATGAAAGAGCGCTGGAGATCCAGATAATGCAGCAGACTGCCTTCCTGCTCCTTCATTTGCGAGAGCAGCTCGCGTATATCGTCAATCGACATGCCGACCTCGCGCAGCGTGATGATCGTTTGCAATCGCCATACATCTTCTTCGGTAAAATGACGATACCCGGACTCATCTGCTTTGGCCGGCTTGATCAGCTCTTTTTCTTCATAATAACGAATCGCTCTTGGCGTAATTTGCAGCCTGCGCGCCATATCATTGATCAGCATGCATTTCTCTCCCTGTCAGCTTCTTATCGGTATCATATACCTTACCGTTGCGTCAATGTACAGGGAAAAACGAAAAAAACTGCCTGTGCGGCAGCTTTTTCTCAGGTTGCTTCTCTTGTATCCGCCTGTTAGTGGCGGGCAGGCTCGGAAATTTCCTGAAGCGCATCGCTCGCCTCATCGTGGTGTACTTGGCGGATCGCCATGTCCGCAATCGCGACAATCCCGACCAGCTTGCCGTTTTCTACGACAGGCAGGCGACGAATTTGGTGCTCAGCCATGATTTTTGCTGCTTCATCGACCGTCATGCCCGGCTGGCCGAGAACGATGTCCTTGGTCATGACGACCTCTGTCGCCGTCGAGCCTTCATGCTTCTCGGCCAGGCCGCGAATGACGATATCGCGATCCGTAATTACCCCGATCACATCGTTCTTTTCATCGACAACCGGAATGACACCGACGTTCCAGTCGCGCATTTTGCAAGCTACTTCGTACACATTATCCTTAAGCGTCACCGTTGCGACATCTTTGGTCATAATTTCGCGCAGTGTGCGGTTTTCCACTTTCGCCATCTTGTTCTCCTCCTTTTGCTGTTTGCTAATGAACGGTTGTAGTGTGTCCTCTCTGCTCTCATTTCATGCGCTGCAAAAGGGTATGATAAGATCGTGGCGGAACAGAGTTATGCATTGCGCTTCTTCCAAAAACAGACTATCATTAATAAGTGAAAATCTCACCATTTGTAGGAGGAAAAAGAATGGTTATCAAGGACACGGGGATTGGCACGAAAGAAGTTTTTTTCGCTGATCTGGAACATTACATGAGCGAACTCGGCTTTGATCGTGGCGCCTGGGATTACAAGCACGCTACATACGATTATAAAATCCAAGATAAAGGAAACGTTTACTACTTGCGCATCGAAGCAAACGTGACCGAAGGCAAGCTGGAAGATTCCCACGCTGTCCTGAAATTGGATGAGCCGTACATGGGCAAACACCTTTTCCCACACGGATTGGACTACGACTATCCAATGCCTGATTCCGTTGTAAAAACTGCCAAGCTGAAACTGCAAATGCTCGGCGAAAAGCTTTCCTCGCACTAATTTCAAAATGAAAATGTCTTGCGATACAGAGAGGTATCCCCTCTCTGTTTCACGTAGAAGGGGGTATTACCGTGAAGACGAGGGGCGTACCTGACTTCCTGCTCCTGTTTTTAACTGCCCTGATTGTCGGGTTTGGTATTACCATGGTGCTTAGCTCAAGCTCCATTTTCGCCCTGACCAGCTTCACAGCCAATGGCTGCTCCTATTGCAACGGGGACGAGCTGTATTTCGTGAAGCGGCAAATTCGCTTCCTCCTGATCGGTGTCGTCGGCATGCTGGTCGCCATGAATATTCCCTTCTCCTTTTACAAACGCAATTTCCTGCTGATTGCGATGGTGAGCTTCTTCATGCTCGTGCTCGTACTGATTCCGGGAATCGGTGTCAATATCAAGGGAGCGCGGTCCTGGTTCCAAATCGGCTCATCCAACCTGCAACCAGCAGAGTTTGCCAAGCTTGGCCTGATCTTGTACCTGGCGGCCATTCTCTCGAAAAAAGGAGAAGGTGTACGCAAACTCAAGTCAGGTTTGCTGCCGCCGCTCATGGTCACAGGTTTGTTTTTTCTCCTGATTGTCGTGCAGCCCGATCTCGGGTCTGCCGCCATTTTGCTCGGGAGTGCTCTCGTTGTGATGATCTGCGGCGGGGCCAGACTTCGTCATCTGATCGGCCTCGGCGGTCCGGTTGTCACCGTCGCCTTGCTTGCCTACATCACGACGAAGTCTCACGCCTTGAACCGGATCAACTCTTACCTCAATCCCTGGAACGATCCAAGCGGAACCGGGTACAACATCATTCAGTCGTGGATCGCCATCGCTCACGGAGGATTGTCCGGGACTGGCTTCGGGAAGAGCATCCAAAAGTATTTGTACTTGCCCGAGATGCATACCGACTTTATTTTCTCGATCATTACTGAGGAGCTTGGCTTCATCGGTGCTTCCTTGTTTTTGCTGGTTTATTTGCTGTTTTTGTTGCGCGGCATCCATATTTGCCTGCGCGTCAAAGACACGTTTGCCAGCTTGGCCGGAATCGGTGTCGTCACGATGATTGCCTTGCAGGCGATCTTGAATATCGGTGGCGTAACCGGACTGATCCCGCTGACAGGCGTGCCGCTGCCTTTTATCAGCTACGGGGGGTCATCCCTGCTCGTTTGTCTGATCTCGACAGGCTTCTTGCTGAGCGTATCACGTGAGGTCAGCCGCCAAAAGCTGGAAGAACAGATGAAAAAACAGCCGTACTCGATGTAGGGCGCCTATTCGTCTCCAAAGAAAAAACGGCCTGCTGCTGCGCAGGTCGTTTTTATTTGCTGATATCGACGCTCTCCACATGCACGTTGACCGCATCCACAAACAGTCCGGTCAGGCTCTCCACCGCTTCTTTCACCTTTTCTTGCAGCGTGTGGCAAACGTGATGAATTTGCGATCCGTAACGGACGGATACCCGCATGTCAATGATGACCCTGTCCTCCGTTACCGCTACCGTGATTCCTTTTGCACCGCCATTCAGCTTTTTCGCCAAATCTTGATACAAACCGCCGGATCTCACCGAAATCTCCAATACATCCTCTACTGCCACAGCGGCAATGATCGCGATCACTTGATCGGCCACTCTGATCTCGCCCAGTCTTTCAGCCATCAGGATGCCCTCCTCTTTTGACCGAATGATAACGGCTCTTCCCGTGTTATCTGATTTTTCTTTCATTATAAACAAATCATGCTTGGGCTTGGAAGGGGATTTGTTTTTTTCTCTCGGTTAATGTCGGAGCGGTGCAATGAATGTCAAGCAGTGTCAAACGATTGCTGGCGAGCGCTTGCTGCAAAGCCGGCTCCAGCTCCACAGCGCTGCGCACCGACACGGAGTCAGCCCCGCACGCCTTGGCCCACAGGCAAAAGTCTGGATTTGTCAGCCTCACGCCGAAGGAGCCGTAGCCTTCCTGCTTCATTTTCAACTCCTCCAAGCCGAGCGTCTGGTTGTTGACGACGATCAGCGTGATCGCAAGCTGCTGCTCCACCGCCGTCATCAGCTCCGCGAGGTTCATTTGCAGTCCGCCGTCGCCTGTCACACACACGACTTGTCTGTCGGGAAAAGCGAGCTTGGCCGCAATCGCGGCTGGCAGGCCGAAGCCCATCGTGCGCCACTTCCCGGAAAACAGCGGGTACTGCCTGACTGCGCGAAATGCGCGATTAAACCAGATCGTATGCTCTCCGGTATCGAGCGCCACAATCGCGTCCTCCGCCACCATTCGCCCTACTGTATGCAATAACAACTCCGGCTTCACCGCTTCGTCGGGCGATGACGCCTTGCTGATTTGCTCATTTTCCGCCCAAAGCTGCTCATGCCAGCTCTCTACTCTCTGTTCCCAAGCTTCGCCACGCTGACGATTTTTTAAACGGGCAAGCCACAGCGGCAATACGTCCAGCAGATCGGCAGTGACGGAAAGAAGCTTCGGCTGTGCATGCATAGACGTAGCAGCATGATCGACCTGAATAATCGGCAGATGCTTCGGAATAAACTCTTTCGGAAACCAGCTCGCCCCCAAAATGACGAGCAAATCCGCTTCGTCAAGCGCTTGCAGCACCCCCTCGCTTCCCCCTTCACCCAAGCCGCCCAGCACAAGTCGATGCGACTCGTCGATGGCCCCTTTTGCCCCTAAAGACAAAACAATCCCGGCCCCAAGCTGTTCAGCGAACCGCAAGCAAAGTGCCGCCGACTGCCGCGCGCCAATCCCGAGCAAAACGAGCGGCGCTTTGGCCTGCATGATCTGGTCAGCCGCCGATTCGATCTCTACGCGATCACCCAGCACGCGCGGGATGCGTGGCAATGACGGAAGGATTGTCGCTTGCGTTTTTTCGGCAAACACATTTTTGCAAATGGACAGATGCGCGACGTCTTTTTGCTGCGCGGCGGAAACAAAAGCGCGATGGAGCACCTCGCCCACGGCATCTGGTTCAGTCACCGTCGCCTGATAGCAGCTGATCGGGCGAATCATGTCTTCCTGCGCCACATACTGCTTGTAGCCGCCCCCGAGCTTGGCTGTCTCGACTTGTCCGGTAATGGCGATGACAGGAACGCGGTCTGTATGCGCGTCCGCCAATCCATTGAGCAGATTGACAAATCCCGGCCCCATCGTCGCGGTACATACCGCCGGCTTGCCAGTCAGCTTCGCTTCCGCACTCGCCATCATCGCGGCGGCAGACTCGTGTTTGCATGCGATATATTGCAGCTCTGACTGCTTCCCCAGTGAATCCAGCCAGGCAAAAATGCCATCCCCGGCCACTCCGTAAATGCGTTTGACTCCCCATTCGGCGAGCTGCCTGGAAAGATATTGCGCCACAAGCATCGTTACTCCTCCATTCTTCGTTAGCGAAAAGTCAATGGTAGTGTACGCATTCTCCAATATTTTACTAGGGCCTGTTGTAGAAAGTTGGAGAACCTAACAATTATCATCAGCTGATAAGCACATTCCCAAAGGAGGATCAAAAATGAAGCAGCCTGTGAAATGGCTGATCGCACTGGCAGCAGTAGCAATCGTCGTCACCACCGCCGTCATGGCTTCCCCGCTGCGTTCTGACGCATTCAGCCAACAAGTCGTCAAAGTCGGCACAGAAGGAAGCGATGTTCGCGAAATGCAATACCGTCTCAAGCATTTAGGGTTTTACACCGGAACGGTTGACGGTATTTTCGGCTGGCGCTCTTACTGGGCACTCCGCAACTTTCAGTATGAGTTTGGTTTGCCCGTAGATGGCGTTTTGGGGCCGAAAACGAAAGTGAAGCTGTACAATGCCACCAAAAACTACAAGCCAACCGCTGCGGATTTGGGCGCGTCGCAGGCGGCTCCAAGCGCACCCGCGCCAAGCAATCCGAAAAAAGAGACGTACCACGCCGCCAACATATCAGCCAACGACTTGCGGCTGATGGCAAATGCGGTATACGGCGAATCTCGCGGCGAGCCGTACATCGGTCAGGTAGCCGTTGCGGCGGTCATCTTGAACCGGACGAAAAACCCCGCCTTCCCGAACACGCCAGCCGGAGTAATCTTCGAGCCTCGCGCATTCACTGCCGTAGCGGACGGACAAATTTGGCTGACCCCAAACGAACAGTCCAAAAAAGCGGTCAACGATGCGCTGAAAGGCTGGGACCCAACCGGAGGAGCCATCTACTACTTCAACCCGGACACAGCCACATCCGGCTGGATTTGGAGCCGCCCGCAAATCAAAAAAATCGGCCGGCACATCTTCTGCCGATAAGCCCGAAACACGAAAACAGGCACTACAGTCAACAAGACTGCGTGCCTGTTCCCTTTTGTCCGCAGAAACTGCGTTCATTGCGAACGCTGGGTCTGCATATGCTCTGCCATTTTGACAAAGCGCTCTTCTGATTCCGTCGTGCCGCACACTCCACACTGGATCATGTATGAGTCGCCTTTATACGGCTGATGAAAAATGTCCAGCTCCTCGCTCGACAGTTGCTGAACCACCTCGCCTGTTTGCGGGTCGAGACGCATGTAGCGCGGTACTTGCTCGATGATCGTAAAGCGCATCCGGTTTGACTTGCATGTAGGACAAAGCATCGGCTTGGTCATAAAAGCACCTCCCTGTCTTGTTTCATCGTTTAGTTTCTGTCAGAAGAGGAACTCTATACCTATCTTCCTAATTCCGCGCAGGCACCAACTTTTTGGTACAAAAAGGAAGACAATGCTGGTATGATTCAATAGGTAGGTAAGTAATTTGATTCTGCATCTGAGGTGATCACATGAATTTACGACTTTTCTTTTCGCTCGTCGGAGCATCTGTGCTGCTGGCTGCCTTCGCGCACTACTTTACAGAAAACGAGTTTTTCCAATTTGCTACCTCCGCCCTGGCGATTATTTTTCTCGCGGCCTGGCTCGGCAAATCGACGGAAAGCGTCGCGCATTACGCCGGTGACCGGATCGGCGGGTTTTTGAACGCTACTTTTGGCAACGCCGCAGAACTTATCATTGCTTTTTTCCTCGTCAAGGAAGGCTTGTTCGACATGGTCAAGGCATCGATTACCGGGGCGATCATCGGCAACATGCTCCTCGTGCTCGGACTCAGCGTGTTGCTTGGCGGGCTCAAGTACAAGGAGCAAAACTTCAACAGCAGACTCGCTGGTCACAACGCTTCGCTGATGACGCTGGCGATCGTCGCGCTGTTTATCCCTGCCGTCTTCATGAGAGAGCTGCCGCCTGTGAAAATTGAGACGCTCAGCATCGTCATCGCGATTTTGCTGATCATCGCCTACGTTCTCTGGCTGATTTTCTCGATGATTACGCACAGCGACTTTTTGTCCGATATCGAGCCGCACGAAAGCGACGCGGTCTGGTCAAAAGGCGTCTCCATCCTGATGCTCGCCATCTCGACCGTGTTTGTCGCCGTCGTCTCCGAGTGGCTTGTGCACGGCGTCCAGCACGTCTCCCATTCGCTTGGCTGGTCCGAGCTGTTCGTCGGTGCGTTCGTCATCGCCATCATCGGAAACGCCGCCGAGCACAGTGCTGCCCTGTTGCTCGCCATGAAAGGACGGATCGGCGCTGCCGTGGAAATCGCCATCGGCTCCAGCTTGCAAATCGCGCTGTTCGTGGCGCCCACACTCGTTTTAGTCAGCCTGTTGCTCGGCAATCCGATGGACATCGTGTTTACGCCATTTGAACTGGCCGCCATCGGAGTCGCCACGTTCATTACGATCTCGATCACGAAAGACGGAGCGACCAACTGGTTCGAAGGGGTGCTTTTGCTTACGGTGTACATTATTTTGGGTACAGCCTTTTTCTTCGCTTGACGAGAGATCGCGCATAACTTTCGTCGTTCCCCGTAACGGGAATCTAGGAAAAGTCAGCTTCACTGAAAAAAGGAGTGCATGCGGCAGTTGACGCCGTTGCACTCCTTTTTCGTGAATGGATGTTACCAGATCCCGAGCATTTGCATGAACACCAGCACAATCGCCAGCGGGGAAACGTATTTCAACAGCAGCAGCCAGATGACAAACAATCGTTTGCTGAGCGGGGAATGGTCAGCCCGCAGCTCCTCGATCAGCACTTCCCGCTTCATTTTCAGCGGGACGAAAATCGCGATCAGCAAAGCCCCAAGCGGCATCAAAATGTTGCTGACGAGAAAATCGAACGCGTCGAAAATCGATTTGTCAAACAGCTTGATGTCGCTCCACACGCCAAACGACAAGGCGGAAGGCGCTCCGACGATGAAAATGAGCAGCCCGATGATCCAGGACAGCCGCTTTCTTTTTGCTTCGTTCCCTTTTGTCAGAGACGCGACGATGATCTCCAGCATGGAAAAAGCCGAGGTCAGCGTAGCAAACAGGAACAAGGCGAGGAAGATCAACAGGAAAAAGCCGCCGAACGTAATCTTTTCAAACACGGATGGCAAAACGATAAACAGCAGACCTGGCCCAGCCGTCGGCTCCATGCCGAGCGAGAAAACCGCAGGGAAAATCGCCAGTCCGGCAAACAGGGAGACGAAAAGGTTCAGGCCGACGATCGAGCCTGCGGAACGGACAAGGCTTTCGTTTTTCGCCAAATACGAGCTGTACGTCACCATCACGGATACCCCGACGCTGAGCGAGAAAAACGATTGGCCCAGCGCGTACAAGATCGATTCCGCACTCAGCTTGGAAAAGTCCGGACGGAGGAAGAACGACACGCCCTCCATCGCTCCCGGCAATGTTAGAGAACGGAACATCAGGACGAGAAAAAGAATAAACAAGGCCGGCATCATGTATTTGTTCGCGGATTCGATTCCGCTCTGCACGCCGCGCGCCACGACCCAGGCTGTAATCAGCATGAACACGAACTGGGCGGCAACAGAACCGAATGGAGCGGAAATGACTTCTCCGAAAAGCTGCTCATACGAAGCGCCCATGAGCTGCCCCGTCACCCCGCGCAGCAAGTAAGTAAGAATCCAGCCCCCGACGACACTGTAAAACGACAGCAGCAAAAAGCACGTCACGACTCCAAGCCGACCGATCCAATGCCACAAAGTACCCGGCGCAATCGCGCGATAGGCGCTGATCGCTTCTTTTTGCGTACTGCGGCCGATGACAAATTCACCGAGCAACAACGGCAAACCGATGACGAGCGTAAAAATCAGAAACAGACAAAAAAATGCTCCTCCCCCGCTCGTCCCTACCATGTACGGGAATTTCCAGATCGCCCCCAGCCCAATCGCCGAGCCAGCAGCGGCCAAAATAAAACCGAGGCGGCTCGTCCATTGCTCTGTTTGATTTTTCATGATCAATCACTCCTCAACTATACATACATCTTGTTCCAATGGAATAAAAAAAACCCGCCCCAAAAAGGGACGAGTTGTTCGTTTCTCGCGGTACCACCCTAGTTAGGCATCGCCTTTTTCCCAAAAGACATGCCTCTCCTCGTCATTGATAACGGGTATGACCCGGACTCTCCTACTAGCGGCGCCATGCGTTCAGAGGTCAGCTCCAGAGTGAATTCTACGAAGACTATTCCTGCGGCCGCTCTCAGTCTGTGGCGGCGCTTCCCTGTCAGGCAGCACTTTCGTATACTACTCTCTTTCGTCGCTATTTTCCTATGCAGGGGGTCGGCTAAATATAAAAAAACCCGTCCAAAAAAGGGACGAGTCTGTTCGCGGTACCACCCTGATTAAGCACCAAGAACATAGGACGTTCCCGGCACTTCACTTGCTCATCGTTAACGGAATGACCCGTTTCCTCCTACTTGGCCTGCGCCGTTCAAAGGGCTGCTCTGGAGGGAATTTCACGAGGCTCACTTCAAAGCTGCTTGCAGTCTTCGGCAGCTTCTCCCTGTCAAGCGATGTCATTCGTGTACTGGTCTCCGTCATTGCATTTTAGTTGTTATTGAAATGCTAGTGTTAAATTTAATATATACAACACAAATAGGCAAGACTTTTTTCAAAAAAAAACGAAAAGCGAGGATGATCACCGCTCTCCTCGCCTTACTTTTGGTTGAACAGTTCATGGAGAGTCGCCAGCTTGCGCTCCAATGAACCCATGATATCACGGCCGATTTCTTCACCAATCAGTCCAAGTCGCACTGCATACTCTACTTCACGGGAAAGCCCGAACATTTGTGTATCAAGCACTTCTTCATACAGTGGGCACTGCGGCATGGTCAGGTTTTCCATCTGCACGTCGATTAGCTTGTAAATCTTGTCTGCGTCCGCTTTAAGCAGTGCTAGCGCTTTCTGTTCCAAGTCAGGAACTTTAATTTCTGTCAAAACCTATCCCTCCGTTTGCCTCCATCCTTATCATACATAGTACGCGATTCTGGGCCATTTGAAAAGGGGAGAAGCTAGATCAACTGCAAGAAGCTAAAAGATACCAAGATTCCATTCTTGTGAGAGAAGCTCAAGCAACTTGACTCCGGCAACCGAATTTCCTTTTTCATCCAGAGCAGGGCCGAACACGCCGATCCCCATCCGTTGCGGCACAGCTGCCATAATGCCGCCAGCCACTCCGCTTTTCGCCGGAATCCCGACATCGATGGCAAACTCCCCGGATGCGTTGTACATCCCGCAAGTCACCATGAAAGTCTTGCATATGCGAGCAACCTCGCGTGGAATGATTCTTTCGCCTGTATGAGGGATAATGCCATCGGCGGCGAGCACCATGCCCAATCTCGCCACATCTTTTGCCGTTACCTCGATGGCGCAATGACGGAAGTACAGATCAAGCGTCTCTTCCACATCCGTGGTCAGCACTCCGCTGTCCTTCAAAAACCAGGCGAGCGCGCGATTGCGGTCAGCCGTTCGCTTTTCCGAGCGGTAAACCGCTTCATTGACAGACAGCCCACGATTCCCCGTAACGCTGCGCAGCAGGCCCAGAATCGCGTCCAGACGCTCTTCTACGCCATTGCCCTGGATCATTCCCGCAACCGCGATCGCCCCGGCGTTGATCATCGGGTTGAGCGGCTTGTGCGGCTTGATCGTCTCCAGCTTGATAATCGAATTGAACGGGTCGCCTGTAGGCTCCTTGCCCACCCGCTCAAATACATGCTTGTGTCCGTTTTGGCACAGGGCGACGACCAGCGAGAAAATTTTCGAAATGCTCTGTAGGGTGAAGGGAACATCCGCGTCTCCCGCTGATACAATCGTCCCGTCTGGCATACAGACGGCCGCGCCCAGCATGCGCGCGTCTACTTTTGCCAATTCGGGTATATATGCTGCTACCTTGCCTTGTCCTGTATATTCGCTGGCCGCTTGTACTTTCTCGGCCAATTGATTGGATGCACTCTCGATGTCCATCTGTTATCCCCTCTATCCATACTCGTGATGCATATGAATAGATTGTAGATTTGAATGCGTCGGCTGTCAAATTGTGGGACGCTATTCCACGATCGCCCGCTTCAGCCGCTCCATCGCTTCCACAACGACAGAGTGAGGGCAAGCAAAATTGACGCGCTGGAAGCCTTCCCCTTCCTGGCCGAACACAAGGCCGTCCTGAAAGCCGAGCTTGCCTTTCTCCCGAAGCAGGCTGCTCAACTCGGCCTGTTTCAGTCCCAGGCTGCGAAAGTCCATCCAGCCCAAATACGTCGCTTGCGGAACCGGCATGCGAACCGCTGGCACGTGCTCGGCCAAAAAGCGGCTCATATAAGTCGCGTTTTTGTGCAAGTAGGAAAGCAAAGCTTCGAGCCACGGCTCCCCGTAGCGATAGGCAGCAATCGTCGCCTCCATCCCGAACAGGTTCACATTTTCACAGCCCATTCGCGAAGCCGTCACGGCAAAGTCACGCAGCAATTGGCGATTTTCCGTCAACAGGTAGGAAGTAAACAATCCTGCCAGATTGAATGTTTTCGATGCCGCCAAAAACGTGACGCTCTGCCTCGCCAGCTCCGTTGGCAACGAGTAGTACGGAACGTGGCTGCCTTTTTCATAGACCAGATCGGCGTGAATCTCATCCGCCACGACGACGACCCCGTGCTCCACGCAGAGCGTGCCCAATCGCACAAGCTCCTGCCTCGTCCAGACCCGTCCAACCGGATTGTGCGGACTGCACAGAAGCATCAGCTTTACCCGTGGATCGCTCAGCTTGTTCGCCAAATCATCCCAGTCCATCTCATAATGCCCATTTTGCTCCACCAAGGAGCTGCGCACGACTTGCCTGCCGCGATTTTCCACCGCATGAAAAAACGGATGGTACACGGGAGTCTGGATCAGGACGCGCTCCCCTGGTGATGTATATGCCTCTATCGCCACATGAATGCCAGGAATCACACCGGGAATGCCCGTCATCCAGCTCGTCTGCACCTCTACTCCATACCGTCTCTGTATCCACTCCTGCAAGCTTTCATAAAAAGCCGCGCTTTTCAGCGGATACCCGTAGATCGGGTGCATCGCCCGCTGCGTGATCGCTTCCGTCACTTCCTTGGGACATGCGAAGTCCATGTCGGCCACCCACATCGGCAGCACGCCTTCTCCGTTGACTTTTGGATTGTCAATGTCCCATTTTACACTGTCTGTCCCTCTTCGCTCGATTCTCGCATCAAAGTCGTACACGTTGTCCCCTCCCGCATATCCGAAAGCTTCCGGCCATTTTGTCCTTTATTTTTACAACTATGTCCAGCATACCCCCTCTTGGCAAGATTGTCCAAGCGTGAGGCGAAAGCAGCGTTTGCCCTTTTTCAAAAAGGTATAGTAAAATGCTAGATGATTGAGAAAGATGACGGAGGTATGCATCATGTCTGATGTTATCGTGTTTAAAGGGGCCGTAACTTACCCCATCACTTTGGACCCGACTGTTTGGGTGTTCGACGATCGCAAGTTTGATTTGAACGCGTACACGGGTGAAGACGACCCTGCTTTGTCCAAACAAATGCAATATTTGCAAGGAACAGGAACACAGTGGGACAAGGAATTGCGCGAAGGCGCCCAGCTGCCGTCCGAGCGCAAAAGCTTGGCCGAGGAGCGCAAAGTGCTGGAAGGCGACTACGGGATTCGGCTCGATCCGTTCATCACTAACGCCGCTCCGCTGCCTGAAGCCACCCATGTCCGGCTTCATCGCGAAAACCAGGAGCCGATCGTCCTGCCGATTTCCGAAGCAAGACGGGCGATTTTGCAGTTTGCCAAGGCCGGAAAACCGATTAAAGAAGACGGGCCGGTTTACTTTTACTTGCCGGAAGTTCTGCTCAACAAGGAAGCGCCGATTACCGGAATCACGGCACTGGAGTTTTTTTCTGCCTGATCCCGCACGGCACTGTTTTTGAAAAAAGAAAGAAAAAGCCATCCTCTAACTGAACAGTCGCTCCCATCAATCAGGAGGACTGCTCATGGCCAAGGATGGCTTTGTCGTTTAGGTCTTATGTGTTGTGGTTGCACTGTGCACTCAGGCGCTGACCTGTGTGATGCGAATGTTTCGTGTCTGCATCTCTTCGCGAAGCAGTTCAATAAAAGCAGAATCTAGCTGAAGGTCGACAGCACGATGATATACTTCTATCAGCATTTGGTCACTCAAGTATTTCACCCTTGCTCACCTCCATCCTGTCGTATGAGTTCATTGTACCAGATGATAGAGTATCGAACAACCGTTCTGATATCCACAAAGCATGTGGAAATGTTGTGAGTAACTTGTGGGCAGCCTGTGTGTAACAAACAAAAACGCGGGATTCCCTATGTGGATTTTTCTTCCACTTTTATCCACAGGTAGTCGAATTTTGTCGAACGATTGAAGGATAGATTTCAGCGCTGCCAACGATAAAAAAACAGCCATCCTTGACGCCGGATGGCTGTTTGCTCTGTTTTTACGCGTTTGCAGTTTCCGATACGTGCAGCACTTGCTTGATGCGATCGATTGCCCAATCGAGATCTTCTTTGCTGATCACGAGCGGCGGGGCAAAGCGGATCGTTGTTTCGTGAGTCTCTTTGCACAAGAGGCCCAGTTCTTTCAGCTTCTCGCAGTATGGACGAGCCGCTGTAGTCAGTTCCAGTCCGATGAACAGACCGCGACCGCGAATTTCTTTGATGATCGGGTTGTTGATTTCACGCAGTTTTTCCATGAAGTACGTTCCCATTTCCAGGGAGCGTTGCACGAGACCTTCATCGGCAAGTACGTCCATAGCGGCAATCGCTACTGCGCAACCAAGCGGGTTTCCGCCAAAAGTGGAGCCGTGGGAACCTGGCTCGAACACGCTGAGGATTTCTTTGTCAGCAGCTACAGCAGAGATCGGGAATACCCCGCCGCCGAGCGCTTTCCCCATGATGTACATGTCTGGCTTGACGCCTTCCCAATCGCTTGCGAACAGTTTTCCGGTACGGCCAAAGCCTGTTTGGATTTCGTCGCTCACGAGCAGCACGTTGTTTGCTTTACATACAGCTTGTGCTTCCTTCAAGAAGCCTTCTGTCGGAATGATAATGCCCGCTTCGCCCTGAATCGGCTCCAGCATGAATGCTGCGGTGTTTGGTGTAATCGCTTGCTTGAGTGCTTCAATATCGCCGTAAGGGATGATTTTGAAGCCTGGAGTGAACGGTCCGAAGCCGCGTCTGTACTCTTCCGCAGAAGAGAAAGAAGTAATCGTTACGGTACGGCCGTGGAAGTTTCCTTCACAGACGATGATTTCTGCCTGGTTTTCCGGTACTTTTTTCACATCGTAAGCCCAGCGGCGAACAGCTTTGAGAGCGGTTTCTACTGCTTCCGCACCCGTGTTCATCGGCAGGATCATGTCTTTGCCAGTCAATGCGGACAGCTTTTCGTAAAACTCGCCCAGTTGGTCATTGTAAAAAGCGCGGGAAGTCAATGTCACTTTGTCTGCCTGATCTTTCAACGCCTGAATGATGCGTGGATGGCGGTGGCCTTGGTTCAAAGCGGAGTAAGCACTCAGCATATCCAAGTATTTGTTACCTTCTGGATCTTCTACCCAAACACCTTCTGCTTTGGAAATGACGATCGGCAGCGGATGGTAGTTGTGTGCGCCGTATTTTTCGGTTTGATCAATGACAACTTTTGTTTTCGTCATGGTGGTAGCCTCCTTCGGTTTCACTTGCCAATCTTAATCAAGCAAGAATGATGCCAATATAAAAAACGTGCGAAACGGCGCAATGGAATCCGTTTTCAGCAAAATTTTTTTGCATGCGTTTTCCTTATAATTTTGCAGGTGCATAGACATTTTGCACATCGCCTGTTCTATGATATGATACTGTCACGAAGAAAGGCTGGTGACCCATTGTGTCGACTTCAAGGCAAGAATCTTCCCTCGACACGTTTTTGCGCATTTACGAACATATCCTGGACAGAATGAACGAGGGCGTCCACGTGATTGACGCCACTGGCACGACGATTGTGTACAACCAGAAAATGACCGAGCTGGAGTCGATGGCCCGCCAAGACGTTCTGCACAAGCCTCTGTCGGAAGTGTTCCAATTCCACAGCGGTCAGGAGAGCACGCTGCTCACCTGCTTGCGAACAGGAAATAGCATACGCAATACGCGGCAAACGTATTTCAATGACAAGCAAAAAGAAATTACGACGATCAACAACACGTACCCGATCATCGAAAACGGGCAAATCATCGGCGCGATGGAGATTGCCAACGATGTGACGAAGATGGAACGGCTGATCAGGGAAAACCTGCTTGCCAAAAACGGCTCCCGCTACACCTTTGAGCAGATTATCGGCAAAAGCGGCCCGATTCTCGATGTGATTGAAAACGCCAAACGCGCGGCGCGCACCTCCTCCTCCGTCCTCGTCGTCGGCGAAACCGGAGCCGGAAAAGAACTGTTCGTGCAAAGCATTCACAACGCCAGTCTGCGCTCATCCGGCCCGCTTATTTCGCAAAACTGCGCAGCGCTTCCCGACAGCCTCATTGAAGGCTTGCTGTTCGGCACGGCACGCGGCGCTTTTACCGGAGCCGTGGAAAGACCTGGCTTGTTCGAACAGGCAGAGGGCGGCACTTTGTTTCTGGACGAAATCAACTCGCTTAGTATGCCTCTGCAAGCAAAATTGTTGCGCGCCCTCCAGGAGAAGTCGATCCGGCGCATCGGCGACACGAAGGACCGGGCCATTGACGTGCGCATCATCGCCGCCATCAACGAAGACCCTGTCGAGGCCATCGCCAATTCGCACCTGCGAAAAGATTTGTACTACCGCCTCGGCGTCGTCACGCTGTTTTTGCCCCCGCTGCGGGAACGCAAAGAAGATATTCCCATGCTCGTCTCGCATTTTATCGAAAAGTACAACGAGCTGTTTCAAATGGAAGTCGCGGGTGTCTCGGCGGATGTCCTGCAATTTTTCCAGGAGCATGACTGGCCGGGTAATGTCCGCGAGTTGCAGCATCTCATCGAAGGCGCGATGAATTTGATGGTGGACGAGACGATGATCCGCTACGAGCATCTGCCGCTGCATTTTTTGCGCCGCTCCCCTGCAAGCGCCGTCGTGATCGAACAAGCGCCGCCCCGTTCGCTTCCTTTTATCGAAGAAGGAAAATCATTGAAAGAAACGATGCAGGAGTTCGAAACCGCCTATATTCACCACGTCGTCGATCGTTACCACGGCAATATTTCCCGGGCGGCCAAGGAGCTGCAAATCAGTCGGCAAAGCTTGCAATATCGCTTGCGCAAATTGGGAATCAAAGGATAAAAAACAGCTTCATTTTTTCATGACGCCAAATTTCTTGGCGTTTTTTCATTTTTTTTGCACAAGTGTGCCGATTTGTTTTGCACTTTTCTCCATAAACTACCTGCAAAAGTCGATTTGCTTGGGCCGTTTCATTTGGTATCATTCTTGCAGAGCATATATCGCGCCTGAAAACGCATTCATCGAATCAATATTTCTCGCGTGAAGGAGAGGGTTATATGACACCAAGCAGCAACGAACAGAACAATGAACTAAAACGCAGTATGAACAGTAGGCACCTCTTCATGATTTCTCTTGGAGGCGTAATCGGAACCGGACTGTTTCTCGGTTCAGGCTATACTCTCAGCCAGGCTGGCCCTATTGGTACGATCCTTTCTTTTCTGGTGGGCGGATTCATCATGTACCTCACCATGCTCTGCCTCGGCGAATTGACCGTCGCCATGCCTGTTGCCGGTTCGTTCCAGACCTACATGACCCGGTTCGTAAGTCCGTCCCTCGGTTTTGGAGTAGGTTGGCTGTACTGGCTCGGTTGGGCGGTAACGGTTGCCCTGGAGCTTTTGTCGTCCGGTCTGTTGATGCAACGTTGGTTTCCAGACTCGCCTGTCTGGATGTGGTGCGCCATCTTCGGTGTCCTTTTGTTCCTGTTGAATGCGCTTTCTGCTCGTGCGTTCGGTGAGTCCGAGTTTTGGTTTTCCAGCATTAAAGTAAGCGCTATCATCCTGTTTATCATTTTGGGTGGCGCGGCCATGTTCGGCTTGATCGACATGAAAAATGGACAACCTGCTCCGATGTTCTCCAACTTCACCAGCACCTCACTGCTTCCCCACGGAATTACCGGGTTGCTGATGACGATGATCACGGTGAACTTCTCCTTCCAGGGTACCGAATTGATCGGTATCGCGGCAGGCGAGAGCAAAGAACCGGAAAAAACGATTCCGAAATCGATTCGCGCTACAGTTTGGCGCACGCTCGTCTTCTTCATTTTGGCGATTGCGATTGTGGCAGGGATGATCCCTCACCAGCAAGCCGGCGTTATCGAAAGCCCGTTTGTCGTCGTATTCGACAGCATCGGAATCCCTTATGCGGCAGACATCATGAACTTCGTCGTATTGACTGCCCTGCTGTCCGTAGCAAACTCCGGCTTGTACGCCGCAACCCGGATGCTCTACTCCTTGTCCAACGAGAAAATGGCTTCCCGCAAACTGGCGATTGTAAACCGCAAAGGTATTCCGATGAATGCGCTCATGATTACCTTCGCGATCTCCTTGCTCTCGCTGTTGTCTGGCTTTTTCGCGGAAGATACCGTGTTTATGGTGCTTTTGTCTATCGCTGGTCTGGGGGCACAAGTGGGCTGGATCTCCATTTCGGCTTCGCAGCTCGCTTTCCGTCGCCATTATCTGAAAAACGGCGGCAAACTGGAAGACCTGAAATTCCGCACGCCTTGGTATCCGGTCCTTCCGTTGGTTTCGTTGATCTTGAACTTGACCGTTCTCGTGAGCCTGGCCTTCGATCCGGAGCAGCGAATTGCCCTTTACTGCGGGGTGCCGTTCATGATTATCGCGATCCTCATTTACCAATACCGCTTCAAAAACCGACTGGAGCCACAACCGAAAAACGATCTTGGCTCTTATCGCAAAGCGGACAACCTATAAGAAAGCAAAAAGAAAAGCTTGCACTCCCATTTACGGGAAGCAAGCTTTTCGCTTTATACGCAAACTTGTTTGGCCATGCTACAGAGAGATTCGCACGATTTCCGTTATGACTACCATGGCAAAAACGGCAAATCCAAGGGAACTCGTCACCAGCAACATCCGCTTCAATTTTTTCATATCTTCCATATAAAATTCCCTCACTTTCGTTAACGCCCAGCATTTCGTTTCCTACCGATATATACGCACAAGGAATGGTAAATGTTTCAATTTGCGCCCAACATTTTTTCGTGTTTTCTCGTCAAAAAGTTTACGGCTGCGCGATTTTTGTCAAATCGTTGCCGAGTTTGTACGTATCGCGCTCCATCAGGTGAAGCATCCAGGCAACGAGCAGCCCGACAACGAGGCAGATCGTCCAGGGGAGCCACGTCGCTTCCAGCCTAAGCCCCACATCGTACACCCAGCCGCCTGCGATCTGGCCGAGCGAGCCTCCGATGGCGATCGAGTAGCCGTTGAAGCCGTAGTAAGCCCCTACCAAATCTTTTGGCGCAAAACGCGGAACGACGTCTACCAGATTGGGCACGGCGATCATCGTCCCCAGTGCGAACAGGAATACATCGATGAGCAACATCCACAGAGAATCGGCAAACGTAAACAGGAACAGTCCTGCCCCCATGACGAGGGTGCCGATCCCGATCAAGGTGAGCCTGTGCGGGTAGCCTTCCAGCCATTGCGTCACTTTCATTTGAAAAAGGATGACGAACAAAGACATGGCAGACAAAACAATTCCGACCGAAGTCTTGCTATGTGTCACATGCTCCACGAGCAGTGGTATCGTCAAAAATACTTGCATGTTCAAATAGTAGTAACCCATCAAAATCAAGGTAAAGCGCACAAAGCGCTTGTCCCGAATCACCGTGAACATGCTCTCCCAAATACTGTGCCGCGTGTTGGTAGCGCTGATCGGGGCCAGAAAAAAGAACGAGACGACCGCGTTCAAGGCAAAAACCGCTCCGGCAAACAGGGACAGGTAGGTAAAATCGACAGCCGACAGCGCTGTACCGACGATTTGCGAACCGACCACCGCAATATTTCCGAGCACATTGCGAAAGGCGAACACTTCTTTGCGGATAGAATCAGGGGTTAAAATCGCAAACGCCGCCGAGCCAGCCGGGTCAAACAACGCCCCACCCAAGCCTGACAAAATCGCTGCGATAAAAAAATGCCAAGTCTCGGTGCAAAAAGCAAACAGGGCAAAGCCGACAGCCCGCACTGCCATACCCAAAACCATCGCGCCCTTGTAGCCGAAGGCATCCGCAATGACTCCGCCCATAAACGCAAAGCCTTGCTGGGAAAATTGTCGCACACTAAGTACCAGACCGGCCATCGCCAGCGTCCATCCGATACTGCCTGTCAAATACAAGGTCAAATAAGGAATCAGGGCGTAAAAGCCGAGATTCATCATAAAGGATGTCGCCAACAGCAGTTTGACCGAAAACGGTGTTTCTCTCCACATTTCCCGCTTCATTCGATACCCTCGCTCTCCCGTTTGCTCTCATGATTTAGGGATATCCCCAGCTTAAAGAACAGGGTATAATTTGGGAAACGAACGTTTTTGTATATGGTTATCAAATATTTAGATAAGAGGGAAACACACGCTATGGACTTCGAACAACTGCGCGCTTTCTACACATTGGCACAGACCAAAAACTTCACCAAGGCTGCGGAGATGCTCCATCTTGTCCAGTCTACGGTGACGATGCGAATCAAGCAACTGGAAGAAAAAGTCGGAAAGCCTCTCTTCATCCGTGACAAGCGAAGTGTTGAAATTACCCAGGCAGGCTTGACGCTTTTGCCTTATGCCGAGCGCATACTCAAACTGTCCCACGAAGCGCTCAACGAAGTCGCTTCTCTCCAGCCCTACGAGGACTACTTGTCGATTGGCAGCCTGAACGCCATCTGGACCTCTACCCTCGAACCGATCTTGAAAGAGTACCATTGCCGCTATCCGCAAATTGCCATCAGCACCAGAACCGGGCATTCCTCGGACGTCATCCAGTATTTGCTCGACAACGTGATCCAGATCGGGATCGTGTACGTGCCGCCCTCCTTGCCGAACTTTGAAGTCATTCCTACCTGGGATGATGAAATCGTCCTGGTCTGCTGTCCAGAGAGCAGCGTCGCCCAAGCGACTCACGTGGATTCGCGCGAGCTTCGCAACCTGCCGCTGCTCTACATGAACTGGGGACCGCCTTTTAACGAATGGATCAGGCAAACATTGCCGCGCAACTACGTGCCCAAGCTGACTGTCGACAAGGCGGAGCTTGCCATCGATTTGATCAAGGAAGGGCTTGGCGTCAGCTTGCTCACCCGCTCTGCGGTCAAAGCAGAGCTGGCTGCCGGGACGCTGAAGGAACTGCCGATCACTGGCAACAAGCCGCCCAAGCGCTCAGCCTATATCGTCCTGCCGAAAGACAAAAAAAATAAACCCAGCGTAGAAAAATGGCTGAGTCTGATGAGTGAATTGGGATACTCAACAACGTAGCGCAACTAGCGCGATTGCGGTATGGGGCCGACGACGACATCTCGTCTCCCCAGCCTTTTTTCATAGCCCCAGCGAACGCAGAAATACCAGCACATCGACAGGCAAAACCCGGTCAGCACATCGCTCAAAAAGTGCACGCCCAAGTACACGCGGCTCGCGGCAAGCAGCACAACGAAGACAAACACGACAGGCTGTACGTATGCCGACCAGCTTTTTTCCTCGTACCAGCGGGCGATCAGCAAGGCGAGCATCAAATAAAAGCCGGGCGCGATCATGGCGTGGCCGCTTGGGAAAGAAAACGAATCCGGCAGATCGATCAGATTGAAGCCAACTGGTCGAGGACGGGCAAAAATCAGCTTCAAAATCTCGTTGACGACTTCACTGACCCCGAGCGACAGCAGGATGACGACAGACTCAAGCCTGCGTTTTTTGAGGAAAAGGGCGACGATCAGCACGACGCCAAACGGCGCAAGGAAAGTCGCGTTCCCAAAGTGGGTAAGCAGCTGGAAAAAGCTCGTCAAGCCAGCGGAGCGAACAGCGGCTGCCAACGAAAAGGCTGCCTGATCCATCCCCGCTACCTGACCGGTTATGTATTGGCGAAACATCCATGCCCCCAGCACCGCGAACACGATGCCGCAAAAAATCAATCCTCTTTCTTTACTCGTTCCCATCCTGTTGTTCTCCTCTCTCTAGCAATGAACGCAGTGCCGTCAAAAAGCGCTGGTCATCTTCACGCGTACGGGCCGCAGGGCCGCGCGTTCTTCCTCCCCCGCGACGAAAGCGGGCTTTCTCGTTTCGCTCCTCCAAATGAAAAGCCATCCGTTCCGGTTCAAAAATCAGGCCATGCGGCGTCAGCGGCTGCGCACGCTTGCCAAGAATCAGAGCCGCCAGTCCAATATCTTGCGTCACGACGACATCATTCGGGCGGGTTTCATTGGCGAGCTTCATGTCGACCGCCTGCGGGCCGGCATCGACTGTCACGTGATGCTCGGAACCGATCTGATGATTGTAGCTGGCAAACGTGAGGCACTGCCACCCGAACTCCTTGCACAACTGTTGCGCGATCACCAGCGCCTGGCGCGGACAAGCATCGGCATCGATCAGGACGCGTCCTTTTTGCATCCAACCATTCCTTTCAAGCGCTTTTCTCTCCCCGATTCCGCTCATTTTTGGTATGATGGAACTGGAGAGGAGTGAACTTACCTTTGCGCAATTACTTTACTTTCGATGAACGTTTAGGCATTCGCCTTCCTGCATTGGATATGCAATGGGAGGAGTATTCACATACGGAACGTGCGGACATTTTGATGGAGTGGGAAGAAATTCGCGCAACCATCCCCGATCGGATTCACCGGGTGGAAGCTGTGATCATCGAGAAAACCAAGCAGATGTCCGAGGAGGAAAATTTCGCGCGCTCTTGTGAGCTGAACAGCGAAATTCATGAATTGGCGAGCGTCATTAATGATCTTAATATATGGTTTCGCGTCCAGCAAGATCATGACACCAAAATTCATCAATAATCCTCGAAACAACACGGCGAGGAACACATTCGAGACGTTTTTCCCACAAAAAAAGCTCTGTGGCTGCAAGAAAGCCATGGAGCTTTTTTCCATTTCGCTGTCTTTCATCTACTTTGCCTTGTTCCGCTTGCGGCCGATTTCCAGCGCCATCAGCCCGGAGACGTGTGGAGCTGCCATCGAGGTGCCGTTCAGCTTTTTAAACTGGTTGCCCGGCCACGTCGATAAAATTTCCACACCAGGCGCTTTCGTATTCGCTCCCCTTCCGCGCGAGCTGAACGAAGCCAGCCTGCCCGACTGATCGATTGCGCTCACTCCGAGAACGCCTTTGTACTTGGCAGGGTACTCGACCTCTCCCCCGCTGTTTCCCGCCGAGGCTACCATGACGATGCCGTGCTCTTTCGCCTTTTCCACAGCTCGCGCCAACGCCTCGCTGTATTGCGGCATGCCGAAGCTCATGTTGATCACGTCCATTTTGTTGGCAATCGACCAGTGCAATGCCTGCAAAATCGTCGACAGCGACGCTTTGCCCTCGTGGTCGAAGGCGCGTACGTCGTACAGATGCGCCTCGGGAGAGACACCGACGATTCCGCGCTGGTTCATCTCGGCCACAATGATTCCGGCTACATGCGTCCCATGTTCGTTTTGCTTGCCGCGCACAAAATGGACGCCCCCTTTGATCCGATCCTTCAAGTCAAAATGGTCGCGGGAGATTCCCGTATCAATGACCGCCACCTTCACCCCTTCGCCCCGGCCTTTTCGCCACAGCTTTTGCGCGCCGACATAGCGGACGCCCCACGGGATTTCGTCTTCGCCCTCTGTTTGTGTTACTGTTTGTGCTTGGGCATGGACGCTTACGGTCACATTCTCTTCCACCATGGCTTGATACCTGCGAAAATGCTCGCAGTGCTGCTCGTATATGTTGTCCTTGATGCACAGGCAAGCCCAGTCATCGAAGCATCGCCAAGGAAGTCTCTCTGTTTTGGTCATCACTTTTTTCTGCAAATCGCTCAGGATGTCGTGAAAGGACGTCTCCCGCTGAAAGCTGATGATTTTCAACCCACTAGCCTCCTGTCATGCACAGCGTTGCCACATCCTATGTCGTATCTGCCTCTGTCTGCTTGGGCATCTGCACACCGCCCGCCAAAATAGGCGATTCCCCCAGTCCATCTGTCCAAGCAAACAGATGCCTTCTCCCATATAACTGCTTAGGGCAGGCTCAAAGCCAATCTTGAGAGGAGAGAGTGCTGTATGGGTAAAAAGAAGGGCAAAGGCACAGGCGATCTCTTGAAAAAAATCAACAAGAAAAGCAAGAAAAAATGGAAAATGAGCGACATCAAGTCGTTGGCGAAAGGAATCACGAAAAAAGATTTGAAGGACGACAAGAAGCTCGGCGATCTGATTAAAAAAGTCAGCAAAGCCGTAGGCGTCAAACTGTCCGACAAACAAATCTCCAGTGTCAAAAAACAGGTTCATGAAAAGCTCGACTAAGGCGAGCGAAACAGCAAAAAGGGAGAGCAGCTACGCTCTCCCTTTTGCTATTGCCAACCTTTTTGCGGTCGGTGTGTTACCTCGTTAGTCGCAAGCGCAAGCAACGATTGTCAGCAATACGAACAACACCAGAATCAAAGCAAAATCGTCGAATCCTCCGTTGAACAGACTCATTCGCTTTCCCTCCTTTGTCAGCAACTAATCATAATGTATGTGCGAATAGCCAATCTTGATTGGACGCTCGCCCAGACATTGCCCATTTTTCAGGATAAGAGTGTAGCTGCTGTGAGGGAAAACCGCGTCAGATCAACTCGCGCGACGCTCGATTGGCTCCATCAGGCCATACTGTTTTTTCATAACCGACTGCCAAAAAGGAATCGTCCGCTGAATCATCGGCCCCGTCAAAACGGCAATGAGCACCGTTCCGATCGACACCGGGCCACCCAGCGCCGCCCCGGCAATCAACACTGTTACTTCGATAATCAGCCGAACCTTTTGAATGCTCCAGCCCAACCGCTCGTTCATGGCAAGCATGAAGCTGTCGCGCGGTCCTGCCCCCAGGCGCGGAGACAAGTACATGCCGATGCCGATGGTCATGACGACTACGCCGAGCAAAAACACCAGCAAGCGCAGCCAGAATGACTCGAACTCCGGCACGATGTTGAGCCATAAAATCAAGTCCAGGAAGCTTCCGAAGCAGATCATGTTCAGAAACATGCCAAAGGTCGGCTTGATTTTGGCTACCAGATAGGACGACAAAATGACCACTACGCCGACGATCTGCGACCAGATGCCAATGGTTAAACCAAATGTTTTTTGCAAGCCGATGTGAAACGTATCCCAGGGCGCCACCCCGAGATTCGCCTTGATCGCGAGCACGCAGCCGAATGCCCCGATGAACAATCCGAGCACAAACATGGCGTAGCGCACGGCAATCGACTTGCTGACCCGTGTACCGGACACCGTCGTTCACCTTTCCTCTCCCGTTGCCATTTTTCTCTCACTGAATGGTGAAGTCTCACATCCATGCGTTCATAATTTATTCATTATAACAAGGAAGATCGGTTTCTCCCACCGTTTTTCGCACTCGCTTCACTTCGACGCTGCCCAAGTCTTCGGCGAGCGTCGTCATGGGAAAGATCGCCTGCGCCTCTTTTAACAGATCATCCATGGAGAAGTCGCCGTCCTCATCCTCGTAGCGCGGACTGAAATGGGTCAGGCAAAGCGCTTTTACACCTGCACGCTTCGCCAGCTCAGCCGCTTCTTTCGCCGTGGAGTGTCCGCTGCGCACCGCCAGCTCCTTGTCGTGATCGGCATACGTGGCTTCGTGCACGAGCAAATCGGCATTCGCCGCAAGCTCCTCGACGCTTTGGCACGGCTCCGTGTCGCCGCTGAAGACGATTTTGCGGCCTTGCTGCGGCGCTCCGACAAAATCTTTGCCATCCAGCACGCGACCGTCGGCAAGCGTCACCTGCTCGCCGCGCTTCAAGGCTCCGAAGAGCGGCCCGGACGGAACTCCCGCCTCTTTCGCTCGCTCGACGAGAAAAGCTCCCGGTTTGTCTTTTTCCAGGACGCTGTAGGCAAAAGACGTCACCCGATGCTTCGCTTTCCGGCACGAAACGACGACTTCCTCATCCTCGTAAATGACCCCTTCGCTGACCACTTTCAGCTCCAGCGGATATTGCAAATGCACCGGACTTACATCCATGATCGCCCGAAAATAGCGGTCAATCCCCGGCGGTCCGTAAAGCGTGAGCGGCGATGCTTCGCCATTGCGCAGCGAGCGGGAAGCGAGCAACCCGATCAAGCCGTACAAGTGGTCGCCATGCAAATGCGTGATGAAAATTTTGTCCAGCTGACTGATTTTCATGGGAGAGCGCAAAAGCTGATGCTGCGTGCCTTCCCCACAGTCAAACAGCCACCATTTTCCTGCCTGCAAAAAGCGAAGCCCGATTCCGCTCACGTTGCGGCGCGTGGTGGGCGCTCCTGATCCCGTACCTAAAAATGTCACAATCACAATGATTGCCCCTCTCTTTGTGCAGAGCTTCCCGCAAGCGTGCCTGTCACCAGCTGTAGGCATTCACCCTTTTTTGTCTGGGCGCATACCTTACAGCAAACAACAGCCTAGCAAGGAGGTACTCCTGATAATGAAACGATTTTTCGCGCTGGGGCTGGCTGCCTGTCTGGCTCTGATCGCCGTTTTGGCCGGCTGCTCCAGCACTCCTGAAAAAGTAAGAATTGGCGAAGTAACCCGCTCGCTTTTTTACGCCCCCCAATACGTCGCGCTGGAAAAAGGCTTTTTCAAGGAAGAGGGGCTCGATGTGGAGCTTTCCACTATTCCCGGCGGCGACAAGGTCATGTCGGCGCTCTTGTCTGGCGGGATCGACGTAGCGCTCGTCGGCTCGGAGACGAGTATTTACGTCTCCCAGCAAGGAGCAGCAGACGTCGTCGTCAACTTCGCCCAGTTGACCCAGACGGACGGCACCTTCCTCGTCGCCCGCAACAAAACCGACCAGTTTTCGTTTGACCAACTGAAAGGCAGCGTCTTCCTCGGTCAGCGCAAAGGAGGAATGCCGCAAATGGTCGGAGAGTATGTCCTGAAAAAACATCAAATCAATCCGCAGTCCGACCTGGAGCTGATCCAGAATATCGAATTTAAAAATATCGCTTCTTCTTTCGCTTCAGGCACAGGCGAGTACGTTCAACTGTTCGAACCGGAAGCGTCGCGGTTTGAGCAGGAAGGGATCGGGCATGTCGTCGCCTCCTTCGGCAAGGAAAGCGGCACCGTTCCCTACACCGTCTACATGACGAAGCAAAGCAATATCGACAGCAATGCGGCAACTATCCAAAAGTTTACCAATGCGATCTACAAAGGGCAACAGTGGGTTGCAAGCCACAGCGCCAAGGAGACGGCTGCGGTCATCGGCAAATATTTTGAACAGATCGATCCGACCATCCTGGAAAAAGCCGTGCAACGCTATCTGGAGCAAGGCTCTTACGCCACCGATCCGATCCTGGACGAAGCGGAATGGAATCAGCTGCAAGACATCATGGATGCCGCTGGCGAACTGAAACAACGGGCCGATTACAGCAAGCTGGTCAACACCACCTTCGCCAAACAATCCAAGGAAGGGAATTAATCCGTCATGAACCAGACTCCTTCTGCGCCAGCCAAGATTGAACTTTCCCACGTGACCCACCTCTATTTATCCACAACCAGGGCGTTCATGGCGGTCCAGGACATCAACCTGCGCGTGGAGGAAGGCGAGTTCATCTGTATGGTTGGCCCTAGTGGTTGTGGCAAGACGACATTGCTCTCGCTCATGGCGGGACTGGAATTGCCGACTGCGGGAAAAGTGTCCATTGATGGGACACCCGTTCGCGGAACTTCCCGCCAGGTCGGCTACATGCTTCAGCAAGATTACTTGTTCAACTGGCGCTCGATCGAAGACAACGTCTTTCTCGGCCTGGACATCCAGGGAATCCGCTCCAGGGAGACAGAGCAATACGCCTTGCATCTGCTCGATGAAATGGAGCTGTCTGACGTGCGCAAAGCTTCGCCCATGCAGCTGTCCGGCGGCATGAGGCAGCGTGTCGCGCTCGTTCGCACCCTGGCTTGCCAGCCTGACGTGCTGCTTTTAGACGAACCTTTTTCCGCACTGGACTACCAGACGAAGCTGAAACTGGAAGACTTGATCTTCTCGACGCTGCGCAGACACAAAAAAACCGCCATCCTGGTCACGCACGATTTGTCGGAGTCGATCGCCATGGGAGACCGCATCTACATCTTTTCGCGCAACCCTGGCCGCGTCAGCAGCGAAATCGCAATCCCGCCCGCCATCCGCGACTCCCTGCCCTTCGACGCCAGAAATCAGGATGGCTTCCAGGACCTGTTCCATCGCGTCTGGAAGGAGATGGAGGTAGTATCTGATGCAGCAAAAGGAAATTGAAAGCATCCATCGCCACTATTTGAAGCAGGAAGCAAAAAACCGCTACTGGGTGTTTTTCACCCAATGCATGCTGTTTCTGCTGTTTCTCGCCCTGTGGGAAGTGCTTGCGCGCACCAACACGATCAATGCGCTTATTTTCAGCTACCCGTCGAAAATTTGGGCGCAATTCTGGTCGCAGCTGCTCGACGGAAGCCTGCTGCCGCACGTCGGCATGACCGTCTGGGAGACGATTATCGGCTTTTTGCTCGGAACGTTGCTCGGGGCTGTGATCGCAACGCTCATCTGGTGGTCGCCCTTTCTCTCCCGCGTCCTCGATCCGTACCTGGTCATCGCCAACAGCATGCCAAAAGTCGCGCTCGGCCCTGTTTTCATCGTCGGCTTCGGCCCCGGACTCATGTCCGTCATCGCCATGGGCTGCGCGATCTCCATCATCATTACCACGATCAACGTCTACTCCGGCTTTCGCGAAGTCAACCAAAACTACGTCAAAGTCGTGCAGACGCTCGGCGGCAACAAACGGCACATTTTCCGCCTGGTCATCCTCCCCGCCACCTTCCCGACCTTGCTCGCCACGCTGAAAGTAAACGTCGGCCTCTCCTGGGTCGGAGTCATCGTCGGGGAGTTTCTCGTTTCCCAACAAGGCTTGGGCTATCTGATCATCTATGGATTCCAAGTGTTCAATTTTACCCTGGTCATGATGAGTCTCGCCATCATCGCGGTCGTCGCCACCTTGATGTACCAAGGCGTGGCGTTTTTGGAACGGCGGCTCACCAGCCAGTTTAAATAGATGCCTTTTCGCAACACAGCGCGACCATCGTCCGGGGATGGTCGCGCTGTGTTTTGACTGACAGACGTTTTGCGGTGCAAAAGCTGTGCTATACTTATGGTCAAAAAAGTCCAGAAAGCAGGAAAATCATTTATGGGTACATCAGATGTACAAGCTCCCGCTCTTACTTATCAGTTGATGACTATGTGCATGATCCGCGACGGCGACAGGGTACTTTTGCTCAATCGCCCCAGTTCCAAAGGCTTCCCCGGCTACATCGCCCCCGGGGGCAAGGTGGATTTTCCCGAGAGCCTGACGGAAGCGGCCATTCGCGAAGTGTATGAAGAAACAGGGCTTCGCGTCACAGACCTTGCCTTCAAGGGCGTGGATGAGTATGTCGTTCCGGCGACAGGCTTTCGCTACATCGTTTTCAACTATTTGGCAACCCGCTTTGAAGGCGAGCTGTTGACACATCCTCCCGAGGGAGAGCTGCATTGGATTTCGCTCGACGAGATTGACCAGGTGCCGATGCAACCGTGGTTTCGCCGTCGTTTCCCGCTCTTTTTCGAGCCGGGAACATTTGAAATCTCCATCGTCTGGGATGAAGAAAAACAAGAACCGATTGCCGAGAAAATCAAGCAGCTCGGGTAAACCGTCCGGGACGTGCCGCCTGTTTACTTACTCCGGCGCTACGATCTCCACCTTGATCCGATCCGGGTCTTCGCAAAACAGCGCGTAATGTTCCGGGCCGCCCGCATGTGGATGGCGATCCTCGTAGAGCAGCGGCACGCCTCGCCGCCGCAGTTCCTCGCGAATCGACTCCACCTGCTCCCGGCTGCGCGCGTGAAAAGCGAGATGATTCAATCCGACGCGACAGCGGTGATACGGTACATCGCGAAACCGCTCTTCCGCCTGCACGAACACCAGATACGTGTTGCCATGCTTCCAACTGACCCCGCTCGCCCATTGCTGGTAGCGTTCATAGCCTAGCTGCTGCTCCAACAGCCAGCCCCAAAATTCCGCGGACCGCTTCAAATCTGTGACGTACAACTCGACATGATGCAGCATCGCCCAGCCTCCTTTGCCCCAGCTACCTGTCTTTTATCGTGAAAACACGTGAAAGCCTCTTCCTTGCTTCAAGCCTAAGCACAATTCTAATCGCCTTCCGGTCCGGCATAGCCTTTTTATCCGCATACGCATAGAAAAAACGCCCGACCAATCGCATGCCGGGCGTTATGTACGCGTCTCATCTTACTTCCAGAACTTCCACCAGCTCTTTTTCTCCGTCTGATCGCCAGCGTGGTTGCCTGCTTCCACTTTTTGCTTCGCTGCTTCTTCTGCTTCCAACGCGCCAGGCACCCGTGCGAGGAAATGATCGACCATCGGCTTGTAGTTGTCCGGCAAATGATCCTGCATGTTGCGCAGCATCGCAATCGCCCGCTCCTTTTGGTCGGTAGCCAGCAAAGCGTTGGCGTAGTTGAAGCCCGCATACGGATACGGGAACTGCGGCGTCCAAAACTTTTCGCAAATCTGGATCAGCTGATAGACATAGCCTGCCTGGCCCAGCTCGCCCGTTACCGTCATGACCACTTCAAAGCGGTCTTTCGCCCCCTCGATGGCAATCGTGTACCACTTCATCGCGTTCAGGAGGTCGGTCTCGGTCAGAGCAAGACGCGCCAAGTGCAGCTGCGGTCTCCACGCTCCCTCCTTGACGGAGAGCGCTTCCAATCGGGTTCTCAGCTCCTCGCGCTTGCCATTTTGCAAAAAGCTTTCCACGTACATGTTCAATCCGTTTTCCTGGTTCGGATCTTTGTGCAGTCCGGTATTCAGGATTTCGAACGCTTTGTCCTCTTCCCCTTCATACGCGTAAATTTTCGCCAGGTTGGTACAAGCCGTTCCCGACGCCGGGAATCGTTCCAGGCAATCGTTCAAAATCGTTTTCGCTCTCTCAAATTCTCTCGCCTGCATGTGAACGACTGCACGGAAAATGAGCGCGGACTCGATCGGCCCGTACAATTCGAGCAGCCTGTCCGCCGCAATCGCCGCTTGCTCGTGAAATTGCTCCTTCACCAACTCCATCGCGAAGTCACGAAGCTTTTCCTTTTGGTCCCAATACATATCCAGATTGTGCGGAATCACTTTTTTCTGATAGTCCTCTCTGGACATCTCGATCGTATGGCCAAATTCATTGGTAAACGTCACAAATTCAGACATGAAACAGCCTCGCTTTCATTTCCTTCACAATAGTATCAAGGGACAAGCCCTGTCTTGCAAAGAAGAACGATTTTCCCCAAAAGGAAAACCGCGATTGGTTATATCCAGGCTTTCAGGTTTACTTTACGGATAAAATCCTCCATTGATTCCTTCGCTGGTTCGTCATTTGCCTCATCTGCATCCGACATGCCCATCAGTTGCCTGAAGAGAGCCTCGTTGCGGGTAGCCAAAGCGTAATCAAGCAAGGCTTCCTGCGAGACGCGCTGCGCTTCCTCCTCCAGCAATTGTTCTTCCAGGGCGATGTCCTCTTCCACCACAGGAATGTGCTTATCTATTTTGGGTATGCGAATGACCCATGCAAACGCACTGTCCGGGTTGCGGTCGCGCGCGATCAAATACCCGTATTCGCCAATCGGCAAACCTTGCTCGAAGGAGTCGGCAACAATGACGACGCGTTGTCCAAGCTTGAACATGAGCGTCCACTCCCAATAAAGATTAATTCTAATCATACTAAATTGTATGTGTACTTGGGAAGAGAAAACCCTCGCGATGGGCAAAAGCACAAAAAGTTTGTTGCGTACACGAAAATAAGGTACACTTTACCTATACAGGCTTTTTTATGGATTACGGTTACGAGGTGTTCGCAAATGAATGAAATGTCTACAGGGTTTTCCCTGTTCATTGTTGGCTGGACGATTGTGCTTGTAGGACTGATGGGGATTGGCGGCTACTTCATGTTTCGCAAGTTCCTCAAGTCCATGCCCAAAAAGGACGGCAAGTCCGATCTCGACTGGCAGGACTATTACATCGACAAAACGCGCGCAATGTGGACGGAAGACGGCCTGGTGCTTCTCAACGAACTGGTCGACCCGGTTCCGCAGTTGTTCCGTGATGTAGCCAGACGTTCGATCGCAGCCAAAATCGGGCAGATCGCCCTTGAAGAGAAGGCGACTGTAATCACCACCGACCTGATCGTCAAAGGCTATATCGTGGCTACCCCCAAACGCGACCACAAATGGCTCATCGCCCATTTGCAATCCAAGCAGATTGACTACACGCCGTACGAAAAATATTTGAACGCGGAGGGCTAAACAGCTTGCACGCTCATGCCCGAAGGCTCGTTCTCTTCGCTTGAAACTTCTTGTCTTCCCGTCCGTAACATAACTTATACGGATAACCGGCCCGCGAAAACGCGTGAAGCTTGCACCACACCCTTTTTCGCGAAAACCAGGTTGGACAAAAGGAGACGATGTTGATGTCAGTCATACTTACCATTTTGGCGATCGGTTTCGTGCTGTTCCTCGCCGCGATCATTATTGTGATCGTCCTGCTGAAAAAAGGAGCCAAATTCATCTGGAAAATGGGCGGACACGGCTATCGCAAGTACAGCAGCAGCGATTACCGACATCGCGGGCCGTTGTGGAAGTTCGGTCACAAGTCGTACGGACATCACTACTATCGTCGTCGCAAACACTCCAGCCACAGCGGTTTTTTCAGCAGTTGATCCTCTCGCCAAAAATCAGGGCAGCCCGACTTGTCTAAAGTCTGGCTGCCCTTTGTACGTTCTGCATAGCGTCTGCGGATGTTTGTTTGGATAGAGGCGGCGCATGCTTGGCTGAAAAACTGCCTTATCCCTGCCCGGCTGCTTCGTTTTCCGCCTTGGCAGCCGTCTTCTTTCCCGATACTCCACCGGACACGAGAAAAGCCATGACGTCCGCGCTGTCCATGTCCAGCGGTTGTACTTGCTCGCTTGGAAAAAGCAGCAGATTGCCAGCAAAGTTGTACGACTGCGGAAGGTAGACGGCGACGTGATCGGCAAGCCCGTATGTATCCATGCTTTCTTTGGTGATGAAGCCGATGACTTTCGCCCCAGTGTCTTTGGACAATGTGACCAAGACAGGTTTGTCGAAGCTTTTTTTATCCCCGACAAAGGCGCCGATCAAATCTTTGATCGAGGTGTAGATCAGCTTGATGAATGGCACTTTTTCAAACAGTCTGTCCACGATGGACAGCACCCCGCGAGTCAGCACATTCGACGCGAGAAATCCGACAACCGTAATCCCCACAATCGTGATCAGCACGCCTATGCCCGGGAAGTGCAGAGGGAAATTGTTGCGGGCCAGGTTGTAAAACCAGCTGTCGACCGTCGCAAAAATGTAGTACAAAATATAGATCGTCACAGCCAGTGGGATGACGTACAGCAATCCTTCCAAAAAGTAGCGGATAACACGCTTCATTCCGTTGCCCCTCTCTGCCAACACTTTTTAGAAATATTGTACCCCATCGGATAGCCATCTGCTATGATGAAGAAAAATCAGAAAGCAGGGTGAACGATGCAAGCACTTGTCACGCCACAATGGCTCCGCGATCATAGGAACGACGAACGAATTGTTATCGCCGATTGCCGCTTTGCCCTTTCCGCTTCCGAACAAGGAGCCGAAGAGTACGCAACAGACCACATCCCGGGAGCGCTCTATTTTCATCTGAATCGCGACTTGTCCGGCCCGAAACAGGAACACGGCGGACGTCATCCTCTTCCTGATCCGGCTGCCCTCGCCGCGCTCTTTTCCCAGGCTGGAATCGATGAGCACACAACCGTCATTGCTTACGACGACCAAGAAATGGCGATGGCGGGACGCCTTTGGTGGCTATTGCGCTACCTCGGTCACGATCGTGTCGCTGTGCTCGATGGCGGATACGCAGCCTGGAAAAAGGCTGGCTACGAAGTGACAGCGGAAGTGCCGACGCCGCAAGCACGTACTTTCGTCCCGCAACTGCGCCCGGACATGCTGGTCAGCGTCGAAGGCGTAAAAAATCGCGAGCCGGAAGCGGTGCTGCTCGACTCCCGCGCAGGCGAACGCTATCGCGGGGAGCAAGAGCCGCTCGATCCGAAAGCAGGACATATCCCTGGCGCCCGCCACTTCTTTTACAAGGACAACCTCCAAGCAGACATGACCATGCTGCCAGCCGAGCAGCTTCGCAACCGCATCGCCGGCTTCGCCGAACAAGAAATCATCGTCTACTGCGGCTCAGGCGTGACCGCTTGCTCCAACCTGCTCGCCCTGCACCAGGCTGGCCGCACAGATGCCAAGCTGTACGCAGGAAGCTGGAGCGACTGGGTTTCGTACAGCGAGAATCCGGTTGCTACGGGGGAAGAGTAAGAGTTTTAATAGGAAGACTGTTTGACGCGATAGTAGGGCTGTAACAGGTTAGCGGTATGCGGCCTGTTACAGCTTTTTTGGCGTTTCGGAGGCAGATGCTAAAACAGGAGATTCAGCAAAAATTAAAGGTGTAAGGGTGAAATTATGGAGACAAATTCTAAACTGCCCCAAACAAAATGGTATGCAGTCAAAGTCTTATTTGAATCGGTTCACTCTGGAGGTTCCGATCAGCAAAAAAATGAAGACAATGCTGAGAACAACATGAAACTTTTTGAAGAAAGTATTATTCTCGTAAAAGATACGAATATGGAAAAGGCCATTGAAATTGCGGAAAAGTTTGCCAAAAAGGCTGAACATGAGTCTTTGAATAGCTTTGGTGAAACAGTTAAGCATCAGTTTGTAAGACATCTGCATGCATTTGAGCTAAATGATGATAAAATCACGATTGGAACTGAAATTTATTCAAGATTTATCCATGTTGGTCAAGAGATTTCAGCTAGTGATGTCATCAAGCGCTATTACCCAGAAGTTTTAGATGAAGACGGCGATTCTGAGTAGAAAATGCAAAGCAGTAACCGTAACTCCTGTTAATATGGATTGCCTGAGCAACCAGCGTGAGACGGTGTTCGACCGTAGCACGCTGGTTTTTTCTCTGGAAAATGAAGTCCGCGGGAGCTACAATTGCACTGGTCCTATCCCCGTCAAGAATGACCGTGCCCGAAAGCCCCTTTCAGTTCAAGCAACCTTTTTGTTGCCTCCACCACCTCTTCCCGCTCTTGGCCAGACAGCGATAATTGCTCTGCCTCCTGCATCAAAACCAGCGCGTGATTTATCTCGTCCATTGAGGCCGCGATATCGGCTCGCAGCACATAAGCTTTGTAGCGCAGGCTTGCCGAAGCTTCTTCTGCTTTTGAAAATACAAGATCCAGTACCTTGGCCGCCTCTGCGGGTTCGTCTTTGGCATACGCCAATCGATATGCCGTTTCGAACGCATTGGCAAACCTGGACGGCTGCGCCATCACGGTTTGCTCAGTTTGGACTGGCGCGGCAGATGCATGCTTCTGACCGATTAACAAGCGGTTTCCGGCAGGGTCGATGAGGTTAAATCGGCGGTCTTCCACGAGATTATTCGGTTTGGTAATTCTCGGAAAACCTCTGGAAGGAACCTTGCCATACGCATTTTTCAAGTTTTCACAAAACTCTTTGTGCACGGCATCCACATCGCGGACGTGTACATAGCACATGCTGTACGAGTTGGATGGGTCCAATTGCTTCCAGACAAAAAAATGCAATTCCACAATTCGGTGACGGACGCAAGCGTATAAGTTTGGCTTGGCTTGCCTGTAAGTCAGTTCAAAACCTAGCGCCTGATAAAACTCCAACTGTTCGTCTATCGATCTGCAAGGGAAAATAGGAATTGTTACGCTCTCCCGATTGGCTGACACGCTACCACCCTCCACGCCCAAAGAAATACTGTGCTAAGTGAAATCAATCGACCTCCTTAATCGTACTATATTTATGCAAATGGTAAGGTTTTGCGGAAATCAGCCTTGTGCTGCAAGCAACATCCGTCGCGAAGTTTAAACATTGATTGAAGGTTTAAAGGAGGTGGGCTATACGCGTGCTGATTCCCGGGTTAGGGATCGCATTTTGTTCGCGAAGGGATGCCGCGCATCATACAAGGGGATAAGCTTGAGGTTCTGTGATTAATCAACAAAGCGCACATTGGCCTCCAGCCCGCGCGTCAAAAAGAGTGTGGGGTTCGCTTCTATCGTTCCTCTGACATTCGCAATTCGCATTGCGCCCGCACGATCATCCCCGCATGTTTGTTTAGGTACTATTCAAGCATTTGGTTTCATGGGAGAATAAGAAGCTGGAGCGACGGGCGTTCCAACGATCTGCCTGTCGCCAAAGACGCTACAACTGCCGAAGGAGTCACATCATGATCCGATTTATCCGCCTCCTGCTCCACTTCGGATACCAGGAGGCCATGTCTTGTCTGTTTCCCGTGTTCATCTTCGCCTCGCTCGCGATCTCCAAGTTCGTCGCCATCCCTGGCCTGCCCAGATACGACCTGCTTTTGCTGCTCTGTCTGGCCTTCCAGGTGTTCATGGTCAAAAGCAGACTGGAGTCGCGGGACGAGTTGAAAGTCATCACGGTTTTTCACCTGATCGGACTGTGCCTGGAAATTTACAAAGTGCACATGGGCTCGTGGAGCTATCCGGAAGAAGGGTACAGCAAAGTGTTTGGCGTCCCGCTCTACAGCGGATTCATGTACGCGAGCGTGGCGAGCTATTTGTGCCAGGCGTGGCGACGGCTGGACGTCAGTCTGACAAACTGGCCGCGGCCGTTTTTGGTCACTTCGCTCGGTGCGGCGATCTACTTGAATTTTTTCACCCATCATTACATCTGGGATCTTCGCTGGGTGCTGATGGTGCTCATGTTCGTCGTGTTCTGGCGCTCGAAGGTCTACTTCCGCGTCACCCATGAGCGTTTTTCCATGCCCGTCCCGCTCGGCTACTTTCTGATCGGCTTTTTCATCTGGATCGCAGAAAACATCGCCACGTTTTTCGGCGCCTGGGCGTACCCGAACCAGCGCTCCGGCTGGGAGCTGGTCCATCTGAGCAAAATCAGCTCGTGGTTTTTGCTCGTGATCGTCAGCTTCATCATTGTGGCGGAGTTGAAGCATGTGAAGGCTAGGCTGGGTGGCGGGAAGCCCGATCGCTAAAACGAAAAGCTCATAAGCGTAAATGGCAGTAACAAGCCCATGTTCATTTGGGCGACCGCAACTGCTCACCTGTTCTTTTATGAAAATGGCGAAATGTATGCTCAGAAAAAGACAACGACAACCTCGTTGTCTTTTGTCATGAAAGGCATGAAACTTTTCCTGCTGCTTTGTCTGTTCGGCGGTCCATCCGTCAAAAAGCTCCGCTTGCGGCAAAACGTCGATCAGGTTCCAAGCCATGAGCGTTCCCCGCCCCAGTTGACAGTTGATGAAGCCTCGTCCATTTTTGACCTGCGTCCACCTTACAACAAAAAAACCCAAACCCCCGCTCGCCTGCCGCGTGCACAAGGTTTGGGTTTTGAACTGGCTTACTTCACCACATTTTCCAGCACGTTCTCGATCATTTGCCGATTGGCGATAACTCCCGTGTACAGCCAGCTGGACTCTGTGGAGAAATCGTAGACCTGCCCTTTTTGAACGGCAGGGATGTTCGCCCAAACCGGCTCCTTCAAAAATTCATCCTTGGAAGCGCCTTTGCTGTTCACGATGAACAAGTAGTCCGCATCCATCTGAGCCAGCTTCTCTTGAGACAGAGCGTTCCAGTTCGCGTCGCCGGATTTGGAAATCTCCTGGACGACGGCTGGCACCGTAAACCCGAGGTCTTTATACAGCACATCGCCACTGGACAAATCTTGGCGCGCTACATAAATGTTTTTGGCTGTCACCCACAGGGCCGCAGCCGTTTTGTCGCCGATCGCCTGCTTGAGCTTTTGTTTCGATTCCGCAACGTAGGCATCGTAGTCCGCGAGCACTTTTTTCGCCTCTTCGCTCTTGTTCAGGACTTCCCCCACAACCAGCAGCTCTTTGCGCCAATCGCTGTTTTTCTCTTTTCCGATCGTATATGTCGGCGATATTTTGGCGTACTGGCTGTACTTGTCTCCCGCTACGAGGTCTTCATTGTCCATGATGATCAGATCCGGGTTGTAGCTCATGACCACTTCTGGCGGCAAATCATGCGGGATTGCCGGAATACCAGCCAAGTCTTTTTGCAAATATCCTTGAACATCGCCCTTCCCTACCGACCATTGGGCAACCGGCTTGACTCCGAGTGCCACCAGATGATCTTCCAGGTAGGTCGCAATAATGCGCTGCGGATGTGACGGCACCGTAACCTTGTTGCCCATGCCATCGGTCAACTCGCGCTGTGTCGCGCCAGTTTGCTCCTGCACGCTCCCTTTCTGTGGTGTCGGGCTGGCTGTACCGGAGCACGCGCTCACGAACAGTGCTAGACTGACCATGAAAAGAGTTGCCATGTGGCGCGTCGATTTTTTGTTCATGTGGATGATCCCCCCAAAGCTTCGCTGATAACGATTATCGTTAACACTATAGCTTTCCCTATGCGCGTCCACAATACACAATCCGGGCTTTCCATATAGACGATCTGGACCTGGGGCATGTCCGGAAAAGCTGGTAGGTGTCATGCCCGTATGTTTTTTGAACAGCCGACTGAAATAGAGCACGTCGTGGTACCCGACAGAAGCCGCCACCTCTTGCATCGTCGCATCTGTCTGGGAAAGCAGCTCCTTCGCCTTTTCCATCCGTAGCGAGATCACATAGTCGATCGGGCTGTGGCCCGTCTCTTCCTTGACCAGTCGAGTCAAATATCTGGCACTGTAACAAAAATGCTCCGCGAGGCTCTCCAGCGAAATTCTCTCGGTATAATGCTCCTCCAAATAGCGAACGACCTGTTTGGCGAGCGGCTCTTGTTCTTGTTGAAACCCGTGCTGCAGAAGCTGCTGCATGACCTCATGGACGAATTGCAAAAACGTGCCTTTTGCCCGAAGCCGCTCCTGTGCTGCCCATTCGCGGGCCATCGTCGCGACGAGATGATACAGTTTGGTCGGCTCATGCGGCACGAGCGCATACGGCAGATGAAACGGCTCGCCACCCCCATCGCTCAACAGAGCATGGTTGGCGGAGCGCGGCAGCATCATTTTGGCTTTGTACAAGATCAAATAAAAGGCGAACAGCTCATCCGTCAGCTTCACGTCGAGCACCATTCCTTTGCCGCCGTGAAGCAACAAAAAGCGATCCGCCGCATATTCGCGTCCATCCAGCCGCACCGTGGCCTGTCCTTTGCAAGCGTATAAATAACTGGAGGCCGGAAGCCGGTAGCTGTTCCACGACTCTTGCGCCTGCAACACAAAATGCCGAACGTCGATCACCTGAACAGCCGCATGCGTCCAATGCGCGAACCAATCATGGATTTTCTTCTTTTCCTCTTCCTTCATCCGAGCACCCCTGCCTGTTTTGCGTGAAATGAACAGCGTTGATTTGTTTGATTTTTATGAGAATGATTATCGGGAAAACACATCGGTATTATAAGGGAATTTGTTGGGGGGAGCAACATGTGGAAAATTCCAGGTGGGATATATCTATTTCTTTAATTAAAATGGTTCAGGTCATTGAGAGCTTGGGCAACGAAAAAGGGGGAGAATGCCCCCCCTCTTTTTCATCTAACGCTTGATCTGTATAGCCTACGTTGCAATGTAAAAACGGTGTTACGCGGATTTCATAAATTACCTTAGAAAATCTATTTCTTTCAACATTTGTTTTAACTTCTTCATTTTCCATATACCACTCATGCATTTTCGATCCGAAATTCATATTGCCCAAATTGATCTCTGAGCTTCTCTTCGTACGGCAGCCACTCCGAATCACTCCAGATCGGTATCCCTGTGAGTTGCGACAGCTTGTCTGCGGCCTGTTCCGGACTTGTCAGCTTGATGAACGAATCAAAATCCTCCACACGCATCCCCAACGCTTCTCGCATGTAGTCATCATGAAGACGCTCTTCTTTCAGCCCGTACTCGTCCCGCGTCCACGGTTCACAAAAGATTTTTTCCGCTTGAATCTCTCCGTTCTCGTAAAACGACAACTCGAATATTTCCTCATTGATGTATCCGGCGGTCATTACTGGTTCCTCGATCAGCTGGGACAGCGCTTTGCCGATCTTCTTCACCGTGCCCCAGACAAAATAATCGTGGAGCACGCTGATCCAGTTGTCGTTGCTTTTGCTTATGTGCATGACAACTTTGGGCTTTTGCGCCTCCGTGTCTGGCTGGTTACTTTTCCATTCGCCGACAGAGCGCTCTGAAACATCCGCGGCCTCGTCTTGCGTAGATGAATAACCTAATACCTCGGCGCGCTCTTCGCTTAGCTTTTTTAGCGCTTCGACAGTCTTCTCAAAACTTCCCGACTTGATATGCAAATTTGCGAACGATCTGCCCACAGGTTTGCCTCCTCGCACTTTTTTGCCATTGCAGTACATTGCTGCTACATGCTCATCGCCTAAAAGCAGACTCTCGGCTGTCTGATATTTCCATTATTAAGGAACATTCGTGCTGAGTCTACCTTCACCTGAATGTTGGAAATGAATTTGGCAAAGGTTTGTTGTTCATACTTGTTTCGTGCAACCCACCCGGTCAGGAACTTCGACATCATCAATAGGCGTTGCCGACTCATTTACCAGGCTAGGCCATATTCCACATCCCATGCAAAAAAGAGTCCCCCCGTTTGCACCAGGAAAACTCTCTCTACATCTTTATATCGCTGGGCTTTTCCTATTGCAGGTCGCCAGCATGAATGCTCGATTGTCCTTTCACCGACATCGCTTTTCCTAAACAAACCAAGTCTGTTCGTTACACGAAAAGCGAAAAGCAACTGCATGTACTAATCAATGTATGACTTTAAAAATCCCTCAAGCCGCGCCTTGACGGCTGGCCACTCCCTGTCGAGTATGCTGTAGTAAATCGTGTCTCTTACATACCCGTCAGGCAAAATCATATGGTTTCGCAAAACGCCCTCTTTGACTGCGCCAAGCCGCTCAATTGCTTTTTGGGACCTGCCATTCCGACTGTCCGTTTTCAGTTGAACCCGAATGGCTCCCGCCGTTTCAAAGCAATATTTTAACAGCAAGTATTTGGCTTCCGTATTGATGGAAGTCCTCCACATCGCAGGAGTCAGCCAGGTCGAGCCGATCTCCAGGCTTTTGTTTGGAATAGAGATATCGTAAAATCTGGTGCTGCCTACTGCCTTTTGCGTCTTTTGTTCGACGATAACAAACGGAAAGGCATTCTTTTGTTCCAAAGCTTTCGAGACATACTCTTTTGCGTCTTCCAGTGACTGGATTCGCCCTTGTGTCAGCCCCCATATATCCGGGAACCGACCCGCCTCATACAAATCCTCGGCATGCCTCAGTTCCAGAGGAGCCAGCGTTACATTGACACCAGTTAGCACCAGTGGGGTTGTCATATTCATCCCAAATCTCATCCTTTCAGAGCTTTTTTGCTGAACAGACTCAACCAATACCGATCACAGAGCCAGCCTCCATCTGATGTATGTATTAGTACCAAGATTTTATATAGAGCTACTAGGTTTTAGTGGCATGAGCGTGCTGTTTTCTGCTCATCATCATATCACATCATGGAAAAAAGTGGACAAAATTTGACAGCGCGAACAAACTTCGATCTCGTGCAAAAGCTCACTCTATTTTCACACAGTTACCAATTCCTATAATTTACAAAGAAAATGCATAGTGTTAAAATTCAAAAGGATAAAAAAGGAAAATGCAGGGAAACCAGGTTAGAAGGTGGAACGAGATGGACGAAAGTGTAGGCACTCTTCAATTTACTACCATCGGTGATATCATAAAAAAGCATAGGGAACAGGCTAGTCTCAGTATCACACAGCTATCAAACCTCTCGGGGGTACACAAGGGCGTCATTTCCAAAATCGAATTGGGAGATACCAAACGACCAGAGTTGAGAACAATCAAAGCGATTTCACATGTGTTGGAAATCCCTTATCAAAAAATTGTTGCGCACTATATTGACGTCGAGAAACGAGTAGAAACCTTAAAGGAACTGCTTTTGGAGGCCGTACAATTCGCGAACGAGCCATTAGTCTCAAAAGTTGCCGTAAAGCTTCTTGAATCTCCCCAAGAAGATACATATAACGCAATAGAACAGCTATATCTTCTGACGAAAAACTTGACAGAAACAGCTTTTCAATTGTTGCTATACAAGATCATCGCTCAATACGCAAGAGAGCGTGGCGTGCCTCCATACGTTGCAAAAAGCCTGCTGCAAATATATTTGATCGAGCGACTTGATTTAAAACAAATGGAGGATTCATTCAAAGCTGGCGAGGAAATTCTGTATTACGTGGACTTCCTGTCTCAAGAAGAAAAAATCATCTATTATTTCAGAATGGGGCTTCAAGCTTTTGCCATCAAGAAGTACAAGCAGTGTATTGAACTTTGCGAAGCAGGTCTGGCTTTGGAGACGACTGAAACAGAACTAAAAGCCAGGGCCTATTTGGCAATGATCAACTCATACTATTTCTTGGACAATTTTGACGCAGTAGAAAAGCATTTAGATGTCTTTGAAAAGTTTCGATATGATTTTGTTACAGACGCAACCAAGACGACCCGTGGTATTGTTAAAGCAAGACTAAAAAAATACGATACAGCCATTCCGCTACTTCGACGTTGCTTGGATGAGGTTAGCAAGGATATAAAGATTCACGTTGTAACCGAACTGCTTGATGTTTATTTTCAAACAGAAGACATGGACTCCATAGCAGAACTGCTCGCACGGGAGGAAGAGTTTTTGCCTGATTCTCCGCAAACACCCTATAAACATGTCTCGATTGGAATCTATCATCAACACAAAGGGAATTACATGGTGAGAATGGGGCAGCTTGACGCCGGGATGAACAGCTACGTTACCAGTTTGCAAGCATATGGAACAGTTAATGCCGAAGAAGAAATTGTCAAATGTATGGCAGATATTTTTTCCTATTTCTCCAACAATTCCAAGTCTATGGATTTACATTTTGTAGATATGATTCACCAAGTATATAATAATTATATTGGTAAAAACCGTAAATAAAAGGAGGCTAGTAACATGAAAAAAGCAATTGCTATGATATTCTTATCTTTAACTCTGTTTGTTTCTGCCCACTATCTGCCTGGTGACCAAGTGAACTCCCCGTCAAACACGGTAGTTCAACGAGTAGTTGACCCTGGCTATTAATCTAGAAGTAAAAAATCGCTTCAACTAAGAACGCTCAATGAGCGTTCTTTTTGCTTTTCATGTAAATTCAAGTCGAAATATGTAGAACTTCTCAAGGCTTTTATTTTTATTAACATGCATGCGACAGCCTTTACAATAAGGACATTCAGATTGCAAATATGCCAAAGGAGTGAGCGTGCAAAAGACTAGCTAACTGGACAACGGTTTCTTTGCTATGACATTTCTTGCAAAGGTTTTCAACCAATTAGAATAAAAACCCAATATTTTGCTAGGAAGGGTATCGTTTTGGAAAAGGAAAAACTTGAACTGATTATAGAACAATTGCGACAACAATTATGCCAGATAGTAAAAGAAAAAGGTTTATCCGATGCTTCCGTGGTTGAGCTAAGCCAAAAACTCGACATTTATATCGTTCAATATCAACTTAAACACGGAGAAGAAAAAAATGGCGAGTTCTGAATCGGGAACACGATTATGTGGAGTAATGAACGAACTCAGCGTATATATTCATAGAGCCAGCCCTCATCAGATGTACATATTGCAGTACCAAGGTGTTACGTATGAAGATTTTTTTCTGAATATTCATTCCCTGTTGAGACTGGCTTTATGATGAAGCGCAAAACGCATCATGAATTATAGGGTTACAGAAAGACGTTTCCTACTCCGAAACACCCTCCACATTCTCCCTCATCAACGACCAGTAAATCATTTCTCCGTCTCTAGCTGTCTCTTGAAAATTCAATTTTTCCAAAATCCTCGCAGAGTCAGCATTATGTATAAGGCATCTGGCTGTGATCGCTTTCACCTCTGCTTGTGAAAATGCCCACTTTACCAACCCTTTCGCTGCCTCCACTCCAAAGCCTTGCTTCCGCTCCTGCCTAATAATGCCATAGCCGATATCGACTTCTCCCAGCTCATTCGGTCTTCCTTTAAAACCCGCATCTCCAATAATCGTGTTTCCGTCTTTTTTCACGATCATCCAGGATTCGAACCCTGTTGGTTCCCCGACAAGCTCCAGATTTTTAATGATCTTTGGCAACGTTTCGATGGCATCCTCATCCGGCCAGCCGTCGCCCAGGCGATAGCCGTCCACTAAAAGCTCATCAAAGTTTCCCCGCAAGATCGACTCCGCGCTGCTTTTCGTAAACGGTGTTAAAACAAGTCTTTCCGTCGTGATTCGTTTGTCTTTCATCTGGTGTTTAGCTCCTTTTTTCACTTTTGGCGCTTATCATAAAAATGATCGTCCGCTCATCATCATAGCACGCCATGGAAAATAGTCGATTAACGGAGTCTTAATTTTCAAAATCGGACCGACTGAAAACGTGAACACCCTTCTCCCGATTCCCCTTTTCCCCCTGCACAAAAAAAAGAGTCTCCCTGCCCCCCCTCCAGGAAAACTCTCCGCTCCCTACCTTGTCACCCCGCTCAACAACAGCCGATGCAACCCGCTGATCAGACACACCCCCGCCGTGACAAAAAAGGCGATGAAGTACGAGTGATGCCAGTTGCCCAAAAGACCTGCCACCACGGGACTGAGGACAGCCCCGACCGACAACACGGCAGAGTAAATGCTGAACACGCTGCCGTACATTTCGCGCGGAGTGTGGATCGTCAAGGTCGTGGCAAAAGCCGGGAACAGCATTCCGAAGCATGCGCCGAGGCAGAACATCATCACCTGAATCGGAATCGCCAGACCCATCGCCAGCATGTACATCAAGAGACTGAGGATGCCAAGCCCCGCAAATGACCGCGTTTCGATCGCTACCTTGTGCAGCCAAAACTGGCTGAGGATCGCGAGCGCTCCCAATCCTTTCAGGCTGAACAAAATTCCCGTAACGGCTGGCGACATCCCTTGCTTTTGCACGAGCAGCGGCACTTCGTAAATGATCGTCCCTTGCGCGTAGATGATGGCAAACCCGCCGAGAAAAGCCGGATACAGCATCCGATTTTCCATGATCGCGAGCAGGCTCTGTTTGCCTGATATGTTCGGCTTGGAGGGCGCCACCTGGTCGCTGCCGCTGTCCACTACTCTGGAAGGAAGGACGAGCCAGGAAAAAACGCCTGCCACGATCATGATGTAACCCAAAATGACGAACGACTGGCCGTAGCCGAATTGTACCGCAAAAAAGCTCCCGACCGCTGGCGAGACGATCCCGGCTGTCGTGAGCACAAGTCCTTTTTTGCCCATGATTTCGCCCTGTTCCAGCGCGGTTTTGCCTGTCTCCCCCAGCATGGCGGAACAGGCGGGCGAGACGAACGCCATGACGAAGCCAAGCATCAGGCGAAACGAAAAAAATGCCCCGGCATGCGTCACGAGTCCTTGTCCAATCAGCATTACCCCTGCCAGGATCAGGCCTCCGGCAATAAACCATTTCTTCGGAAAACGGTCGAGAAAAGGGCCTGCGATGAGATTGCCGCTCAGATTGCTGATGGCATAACCGCCCAGCACGAAGCCGATCATCGCGGCGGATACGCCCAATATATTCAAGTACGGCGCCAGCAGCGGCGTTTGCGCGTGCATGTCAAAGGCAACGAGAAACAACACGACCAACAGCAGAACCCTCAAAGCATTCCCATCCTCTCATCCCGCCAGTCTTTGTCCCAGTATATGAGGGGAGTCGTCCAAGTAGGATAGGAAAAGCTTTCTGAATTGCCAAAAACAAGCAGCTTTTCTCGCTTGCATCCTGTATGATGGAAAAAAATGAAAAGGCTGGTGAGTCAAGCTATGATCGTTTTGCAAACAGAGCGTCTTGTTCTGCGGCGCGCGCACGCGGAAGACGATGCGGCCTTTATTTTCGGGCTTTTGAACGAGCCATCCTGGTTGCAGTACATCGGTGATCGCGGCGTCCGCACGTTGGCAGATGCGCAGCAGTACATCGTCAACAGCTTGCAGGCAAGCTACGAAAGCTACGGCTTTGGCTTGTTTGTCGTCGCAGAAAAAGCAACAGGCACTCCGGTAGGCTTGTGTGGCCTCATAAAAAGAGATTTTCTGGAGGATGTCGATATCGGCTATGCTCTCTGTCCTCCCTATTGGGGAAAAGGGTACGCCTTCGAAGCGGCCTACGCTGTTTTGGACTACGGGCGCGAGGCGTTCGGGCTGAAACGGATCGTCGCGATCACGGACAAGGCGAATGATGCATCCGGCAAATTGCTGGAGAAGCTGGGCTTGCGCTGGGAAGGCTACGTTCGCAAGCAGCCCGATCAGGAAGAGCTGAAGTTCTTCTCCATTGATTTCCCCTCCTAAGACTTTAGGGCAGCAAGTCTCTAGCAAACCCGTCTTTAAGCGAGCAAATCTTTCAGTCAAGCGCGCTGGAACACGAAAAACAGGACCCCGCAATTCCTGCGAAGTCCTGTTCTACTCTCCTGCCACTTACGATTGAACAGCTTTCAACCCGAGCGAGCTTTCATGGAATTTGATGGACGAATGCTTATCCATCGCTACCCGAAGCTGGTACTCGCTTTCGAACAGCATGACCGGACGTCCGTAGCGGTCTGTCACGGTTTTGTTCTTCACGGCATCGAGCGCCGCTTTGTCGCCTTCCAGCCAGCGGGCAATCTGATACGGCATTCTCGTCAGCATAATATCGACGCCATACTCCGCTTTGAGTCGGTATTCCAGCACCTCAAACTGCAAGACGCCGACTACGCCGAGAATCAGTTCTTCCATTGGATAGGTGCGGAACAATTGTACCGTCCCTTCCTCTGTCAGCTGCATGATGCCTTTTTGGAACTGCTTGTGCTTCATCGCGTCTTTCACCATGACTTTGGAGAAAAACTCAGGCGAGAAGTGCGGCATTTCCTCGTACTCGAACGACTGGCCGACACAGAGCGTGTCTCCGATCTGGAAAATGCCCGGATCGAACAAGCCGATGACATCGCCTGCGAACGACTCCTCGACGATCTCGCGGTCTTGCGCCATGAACTGCACAGGCTGTGCCAGCTTGATGTCTTTGCCCAGACGCACGTGCTTCACGGCCATGCCGCGCTCGAACTTTCCGGAGCAAATGCGCAAGAAAGCGATACGGTCGCGGTGAGCCGGGTTCATGTTGGCCTGGATTTTGAAAATAAAGCCGGAGAACGGATTGGTGTACGGATCGATCATGCCGGCATTGCTCTTTTTCGCGGAAGGCGCTGGCGCCATTTGCAGGAAGTTGTCCAGGAAAGTCTGCACGCCGAAGTTGTTGATCGCGCTTCCGAAGAACACAGGTGTCAGCTGTCCTTGGGCAATCAGTTCCGGATCGAACTCATCCCCTGCTACGTCGAGCAGAGAAATTTCGTCTTGCAGTTGCTGCCACAGCTCCTGACCGACGCGGTCGCCGATCAGCGGGTCTTCGGCTCCCTCTACCGGGAAAAACGAGATATCTTCATGTTGGGTGTTGGTCTGATACAGCTCGACGCGGGATTTCATGCGGTCGTACACTCCGCTGAAGTAGCTTCCCATGCCGATCGGCCAGTTCATCGGGTACGAACGGATGCCCAGTACGCGCTCGATTTCTTCCAACAGCTCAAACGGGTCTTTCCCGTGACGGTCCAGCTTGTTGACGAATGTAAAAATCGGAATGCCGCGCATCCGACAGACCTTGAACAGCTTGATCGTCTGCGCCTCCACCCCTTTTGCCACGTCGATGATCATGACAGCAGCGTCGGCAGCAGTCAGGGTGCGGTACGTGTCTTCACTGAAGTCCTGGTGACCAGGAGTGTCCAAAATATTGATGTGGTGCCCGTTGTATTCGAAGTCCATCGCACTGGACGTAACGGAGATTCCGCGCTTTTTCTCGATCTCCATCCAGTCGGAGGTAGCGTGCTTGGAGTTTTTCCGGCCTTTGACCACCCCTGCTTCGCGAATGGCTCCGCCGTAGTAAAGCAGCTTTTCCGTCATCGTCGTTTTACCCGCATCCGGGTGGGAGATGATGGCAAAGGTGCGTCGTTTTGCTATCTCATTTTCCCATTGGGGATTGGTTTGACTCATCAATCATTCTCCTGTCATCGCGAATAAGTAGCCAGATTGTTTTCCTATACGATTATACCGACAAATGCGTGCTGCATCCACCTAGTAATTTTTCTTCAAACCGTTATAATATTTAGTAGTAAAAATTTTTTGACTGCATGATGTACATACTTGACCAATTAACGTTTTCATACTTACACAGGAGGGACTCCATGACGACCAATCTGGAAACACGCGCGGCTGATTTTCGCGCCTATGTGAAAAAAATGACCAGCTACAACCAGGCACTCGCAGTTCTGCAATGGGACAAAGCAACGCAAGCGCCACGCAAAGGGATGGATGCCCGCTCCGAGATTATCGGCGTGCTCGCTGGCGAACAGTTCAAGCTGGCGACATCCAAAGAAATGGAAGCGTTTTTAACCGAGCTCGGCGAACCGTCCGCACTGGAAGCGCTCGATGAGATCACGCGTCACAGCGTGCTCGAATGCAAAAAAGAATTTGACCGCAACAAGCAGATTCCGGCTGAAAAATACCAGGAATTTGTCGTTTTGACCTCCCAGGCGGAAACGGTATGGGAAGAAGCCCGCGCCAACAACGACTTCTCGATGTTCCAGCCGTACCTGGAAAAAATCGTGAACTTCCAGCTGGAGTTTATCGAATATTGGGGACACGACGGCAAAAACAAGTACAACACCTTGCTCGACCTGTACGAGCCGGGCATGACAGTCGATCAGCTCGATCCGATCTTCGCTACCCTGCGCGAGAAAACCGTCAAGCTGGTCAAAGCAATCGCGGAATCGCCGAACAAGCCGGACACCGCTTTCTTGAACAAAAACTTCCCGATTGCCGAGCAGGAGGCGTTCAGCCGCTTCATTTTGGAAAAAATCGGCTACGACTTCAAGGCGGGCCGCATGGACAAGAGCGCCCATCCGTTCTGCACCACCTTCAATCCGGGCGACGTGCGCATTACGACTCGCTACGACGAAAACGACTTCAACTCGGCGCTGTTCAGCTGCATCCACGAAGCGGGGCATGCCATGTACGAACAAAACATCAATCCTGAGCTTTTGTTCACGCCGCTCTGCGACGGTACTTCGATGGGCATTCACGAGTCCCAGTCCCGCTTCTGGGAAAACATGATCGGACGCAGCCTGCCGTTCTGGAACCACTTTTTCGCTGATTTGCAAAAAGCATTCCCGGCCCAATTCGAAGGCGTATCCGTGGAAGACTTGTACCGGGCGATCAACTCTGTCACTCCGTCCTTCATCCGTACAGAGGCTGACGAGCTGACATATAACCTGCACGTCATGATTCGCTATGAGATCGAAAAAGGCTTGATCAACCAAACGATCCAGGTTGCCGATCTGCCGAAAATCTGGAACGAAAAAATGCAGGAATACTTGGGCGTGGAACCGCCTACCGACACACTCGGCGTTCTCCAGGACGTGCACTGGTCCGGCGGCAGCTTCGGCTACTTCCCGACTTACTCGCTCGGCAACGTGTACGCGGCCCAATTCGCCCACGTCATGAAGCAGGAAATCAGCGGCTTCGAAGACTTGCTGGCAAACGGCGACTTCGCTCCGATCCGCGCTTGGTTGAAAGAAAAAATTCACCAGCACGGAAAAATGAAAAGCCCGCGTGAACTCGTGCAAGCGATCACGGGCGAAGGCACCAACGCGACCTACCTGATGGAATACTTGGAGAAAAAATATACCGACATCTACAAGCTGTAATGTGTAGATGGTTGTACCCACAGCGTTCCCAATCCGGGAGCGCTTTTTTCACGGATCGCTTGAAATCGCTTCCTTTTTGTTCACCTTCTATCCACGATTTCTTCACGCCTTATTCACACCTGCCCAGCCACAAACTCACAAAAGAGGAGTATGATAAGCGTGTAAAACATTTCCACCAAGTGAGGGGTAATCCTTATGATTCAACAATTGTCGCGCTGGTTGTGGGGCAAAGAAGAACACGAAGCCGTTCCTTTCGAGACAAAAAAATACGTCCGCAATGAAATGGAACAATTCATCACGAATGAGCCGGAGCACATGCTGCCGTACGCTCAGCTGTAAGATCGAACCTAATCACACTTTTACCGATAAGCTGCCAGCGTTTGGCAGCTTTTTTTGCCTGTTTCTGTAAGCGCTCTCCTCTGTGCTACAATCAAATCAAGGAAAACAATCGGAGGGATCATCTTGGTGGAATTTACGGAAAAATGGCTGCCTACTTACATCCGCCGCGATTTGACAGTGTTGTTTTGCGGCATCAATCCCGGGCGCGTATCGGCCACAGCCGGATTCCACTACGCGAACCCGGCGAATTTGTTTTGGCGCGGCTTGTTCGAGGGCGGGCTTACCGCAAGACAACTGCTGCCGGAAGAAACCTCGCTGCTGTTGGATTACAACTACGGCATTACCGATCTCGTCACGCGCCCTACCCGCTCCTCTTCTGATCTCACGCGCGAAGATTTTGACACAGGCGCAGAGCAGTTCGTGCACATGATCCAAACGTACCGCCCGCGCGTCATCTGCTTTAACGGAATTACGGCTTTTCGCCATGCAACAGGCCAGAAAAAAGCCGCTGTCGCGCTGGGTCTGCAACCAGAGAAGGCATTCGCTACCAATGATTGGGCAGGCAGCTACTTGTTCGTCATCCCGTCCACGAGTGGAGCCAACGCCTCATTCACACGCGCGGAACGCATCGCCAAATTCGCCGAGCTGAGCGACTTTTTGCGCCAAAAAGACTGGCATCCGCTTCCCTTGCCGCCCAACTGAAGCGCCATGAGTGTCATCCGCTTGGGCCGCCGCGTATGATAATCGTACGTTTCTTTTGCAAGGGAGGCGCAAAACGGATGGACGACCTCATCGGCAAAATCGAGCAAAAGTACGCGCTGAAAGTATTGCAGCAGGAAACACTTCGCGAGACGCCCAAGTCGCTCGTCGTCTTTCTCGATACCTCGATCGGCAAGTTTATCGGCAAAATTTCGTACTTACCGAAAGAACGCCAGCACTTCATTTTGAACGCCGAAGCGCATTTGCGCAAAAAAGGCATTCTCATCCCCGGCATCCAGCGCACGAAAAGCAACCAGCGCTCGATTGTGTACAAAGACAACTTGTTTGTGCTGCACCAATGGTTTTCCTGGCCGAAAATCGCCTACAGCTCACCGAAAAAGCTGGAACAGGTCGGAGCCGCACTAGGGCGCTTCCATCTGCAATCGCTCGGTTTTACTTCCAAGCATGGCGAGCTGTACAACGGGGCGAAAAAATGGTCGGAGGAATACAAGGCGGACCTGGCTGCACTGGAAAAATGGGAGCAGCGCCACATGAGCAAAAAGAATCCGAAATCGACGACGATTGTGGAATACTTGCCTTATTTTCGCCAGGCAGGGCTTGCGGCGCGAGAACAGTTGAAATCATCCGCCTACTTTTCCAGCTGGAAAAAGCTTGCCCTGCGCAAGCATTTCCTCTGCCACGGAGATTTCAACAACGGCAATTTGCTCACGCGCAACCAGCAAATCGCGATTATCGACTGGGAAGACGTCCGCTACGATTTTCCTTCCAAAGACATCAGTCGCGTCCTCTCGCTCGCCATGCGCAAGGCAGGAAGCTGGAACGAGCCGTTGTTTACGTCTTTGTTGCGGGCCTACTTGCAGGAAAATCCGCTGTCTGCCGAGCAGCTGCATTTGCTGTTTGTCGATCTGACCTTCCCACATATCATGGAACGGTTTTTGCGCATGAAGCAGTATGAGGAGATGGAAGTGGCCGAGATTCAGAAGTTTTGCACGCGTGAGGCGATCAAGACCGCCTATATGCTGGATGAACTAAAAGCCCTCGCGTAAAGACGAAAGGCAGCTGCCTGTCTTGCGCGAGGGCCTATTGGGCTTTTTTCCTGTTTGGGCTGGTCTGGTCTTCTACGGTTGCGCCGTTTTGACCAGGGCGCTTTGCTGCCGCACGTACGCAATCAGGTCAGCAGCCATATCGTAATAGTTGAAAGGCGTAATCAGGTAAATCCCGTTGAAATAGCGGACAGCCGTGTCGAGCAGTTCTTTGGCGATGGCGATGCCTTCCTGCCTGGCCGCTGGTCCCTGCACTTTTTTCATCCGTTCCAAGGCTTCCGCCGAAAGCTTGATGCCAGGCACTTCATTGTGCAGGAACTCGGCATTTCTTGAACTGGTCAGCGGCATGATGCCGATAAAAACCGGGATGCCGATGTGCTTGGTCGCCTCGTGTACAAGGCGAATCGATTCGACGTCATACACAGGTTGGGTCATGATGTAATCAGCCCCTGCCTCGACTTTCTTTTCCAGCCGGGCGACAGCCGCTGCCATGTTGCGCACGTTCGGGTTGAAGGCTGCGCCCACGATGAACTGGGCTTTTTGCTTGAGCGGTCGTCCCGAGAACGAGACGCCTTCGTTCAACTGCTTCACCATGCGGATCAAATCGAACGAAGTGACATCAAACACCGAGCTTGCCCCCGGCAAATCGCCGAAGCGGGACGGGTCGCCCGTGATGACGAGAATTTGGTCGATGCCAAGCGCGTGCAGCCCCATCAGATGGGATTGCTGCCCGATCAAGTTGCGGTCACGGCAGGCAATATGCAAAAGCGGATCGATCCCGTGTCTCGTTTTCATCAGCGCTCCGAGCGCCATGTTGCTCATCCGCACCGTCGCAAGCGAATTGTCTGCCAGCGTGATCGCGTCTGCCCCTGCTTTGTGCAGCTCGCAGCAGCCGTCCAGAAACTGTTCGGCGTCGAGATCGCGCGGCGGATCAAATTCGACGATGATCGTTGTAGCTGTTTTCACCCGTTCCACGATGCTTGGCTTCTCGCGCTCGTGAATGCTTTGTACCGTTATGTGCGGACGCTCCGCCAACGCAATCGTTGGATTCACGCGTGCTTGCGGCTTTTGCCCTGCGAGCGCATCTGCTATCGCCTTCACGTGTGCAGGGGTCGTTCCGCAGCAGCCGCCGATCAGGCGCACTCCCTGGTCGCGCAGGCGCAGGGCGCTTTCGGCAAAATAGTCGGGAGACGACTTGAAGGCGTACTCCCCGTCCGTCATTCCCAGCCGTCCCGCATTGGGGAACGCTGACAGAAGCGAATCATCCGGGAAGATTGTGCTTTCAAAAGAGCGCAAAATTTCAGCCGGACCCAAGCGGCAGTTCAAACCGATGACGTCTGCTCCTGCCTGTTTCAGTTGCGGAAAAGCATCCGTCAGCGAGTAGCCGTCGCGCGTGCGTCCGACTTCCAATGTCGCCAGTTGCGCAATGACGGGCACATCTGTCAGCGGACGAATGACCTCGATGGCGAGCAGCAGTTCCTCCAGATCGAGGAACGTCTCCAAAATCAGCGCGTCTACGCCTGCGTGCAACAGCGCGATCGCCTGTTCCTCGTACTGGTCCCGATACTCATCCAGTACCTTTTTCTTCACCCGTCCAGCCAAAATCGAGCCGATGCTGCCTGCCACGTACGCATCGTCCTTGGCGGCTTCGCGGGCAATCGCCACGGCAAGGCGGTTGATCCGCGCCACTTTGTGCTCCAAACCGTAGCGGCTGAGCGCATCCCGGTTCGCGGAAAATGTATTCGTCTCCAAAAGGCGCGCTCCTGCCTGATAGTACGACGCATGAACTTCGTGCACCACGCGCGGATTGGACAAACACAACTCTTCAAAGCTGACGCCAACCGGGGCGCCCAGCGCATGCAGCTGGGTCGCCATGGCTCCGTCTCCGACCAGCAGGTGCTCCTGCAAATACTCCCGTAAGTCTTGCTTGCTCGTCGTCAACTCAATCCCTTCTCTCCCATTTTCATTAGACGATCTATACTTCAAACACCGACGGACCTGCGTTAAAGTAACGCGCTTCCGGGTGGGCAAATACCATCGCGGATACAGAAGCTTCCGGCTCCATCATGAAGCCTTCTGTCAACTGGATGCCGATGTCTTCCGGCCGCAACAGGCGGAACAGCTGCGCCTGGTCTTCCAAGTTCGGGCAAGCCGGATAGCCGAACGACACGCGAATGCCTCGATAGCGGGCACCGAAGCGCTCCAGCATGGTCATTTCCGCCGGATCAGGAATCCCCCATACATCGCGCATTACGTGGTGAATCCGCTCCGCAAAAGCTTCCGCCAGCTCCAGAGCCAATGCTTGCAAAACGTGCGAGCGCAAGTAGTCGCCGCGTTCCTTCAGTTCAGTCGAGCGCTCGCGAATGCCGCCGCCTGCTGTCACCGTCAAAAATCCGACGTAATCCATCTCCTTGCTCTCGACCGGACGCAAGAAATCGGACAGGCACAGATGCGGCTCTTCCGGCTGACGCGGGAACGAGAAGCGTTCCAGCACTTTGCTGTGGTCGTTTGGATCGTAGACGATAATATCGTTGCCGTCCGCTTGCGCCGGGAAAAACTGATAGGCACCGTGCGCCTTGATCGTTCCGTGCTGCTTCGCTTCATTCAACAGCTCCTCGACTATCCCGTACAGTTCCAACGCCTTTTCGTCGCCCGCTTCCAGCAATTTTTCCACGTTTCCACGCACACCGAGATGCTTGCCGAGCAGCATGCGCAAATTCAGGTACGGTTGCAAATGGCTGATCGGGTACTGGCGCAGCACGTGTCGCTCGCAGTCAGGCGGCAGCTGAATCGGAACGGTTCTGCTAATCGCCGAACGGGCTGGCAGCGGAGCTTTTTTCTCTTGTACCACCACGGGTTGCGCCGTTGCCGCCGCTTCAGCGAGTTCTTGCTGCTCAGCGACCAGACGCTCCCGCTCGTTCGGGTTTTGCAAACGGTTGACGAGGTCGAGTCCGTCCATCGCATCCTTGGCGTACAACACGATTCCGTGGTATTCCGGCGCGATCCGGTTGGAAGTGAATTTGCGCGTCAAAGCCGCACCTCCGACCATCATCGGCACATCGATTCCCGCTGCTTTCAAGTCTTGCGCGGTAATGACCATTTGCTGGGCCGATTTGACCAAAAGACCGGACAACCCGATCGCATCCGGCTTCTCTTCCCGGCAAGCGGCAATCAGTTGCTCAGGCGGCACCTTGATCCCCAGATTCACGACGTTGTAGCCGTTGTTTGCCAAAATGATTTCCACCAGATTTTTGCCGATGTCGTGCACGTCGCCTTTGACTGTCGCCAGCAAAATCTTGCCTTTGGCCGCCGCATCGCTCTTTTCCATAAACGGCTCCAAAAACGAGACAGACGCTTTCATGACTTCCGCGCTTTGCAGCACTTCCGCTACGATCAGCTGGTTTCCGTTAAACAGGCGGCCGACCTCTTCCATTCCTGACATCAACGGGCCGTTAATAATTTCAAGCGGCGCATACTTTTCCAGAGCCAGCTTCAAATCGTCAGTCAAGCCATCCTTGGAGCCTTCGATGACATATCGGGCGAGGCGCTCTTCCAAAGTCAGCGTGGAAGCTTCCACCCGCACTTCTTTTTTCTTCTGGCGGTAAAATTCGGTGAATGCAGCCAGTGTTTCGTCGTTTGTCTCGAACAGCAGCGCTTCCGCCAGCTTGCGCTCATCCTCGGGAATCGACGCGTAGCGCTCCAGCTTTTCTGTATTGACGATGGCAAAATCGAGTCCGGCAACCGTCGTGTGGTACAAAAACACGGCGTTGAGCACTTCGCGGCCCGCTGCTGGCAGCCCGAAAGACACGTTGCTGACCCCGAGAATCGTTTTGCACAGCGGCATCGCTTCTTTAATGAGGCGAATCCCCTCAACCGTCTCCTTGGCGGAACCGATGTACTGCTCATCCCCTGTACCGACCGGGAACACCAGCGGGTCGAAAATGATGTCTTGCGGGGCAATTCCGTACTGGTTGACCAAAATATCGTACGAGCGCTTCGCCACTTCCAGCTTCTTCTCGCGCGTGACAGCCATGCCCGCTTCCTCGATCGTTCCGACGACTACAGCCGCTCCGAACTTTTTGATCAGCGGCGCTACTTCTTCAAAGCGCTCCAGACCATCTTCCAGGTTGATCGAGTTGAGAATCGCTTTTCCCTGGGAATAGCGCAGGCCCAGCTCCATTACTTTTGCATCCGTCGAGTCGATCATCAGCGGAGCCTTGACCTTTTTCACGACGAATTGCAGGAATTTTTCCATATCGGCGTATTCATCCCGATCCGGGTCAGCCAAACAAATATCGATGACGTGAGCGCCGCGTTTTACTTGTGCCCGGGCGATATCTGACGCTTCCTCGTATTGGCCTGCGGCGATCAAGTCGCGGAATTTTTTCGAACCGATGACGTTTGTGCGCTCCCCTACCAACAGCGGGCGACTGTCATCTTCCACGTACACGACTTCGATGCCGGATACCGCGCTGACAGCCTGATCGACAGCCTGACGTGGCTTGCAGTCTTTCAATGCTTCTGCCATCGCCCTGATATGGTCGGGCGTCGTTCCGCAGCAGCCGCCCGCCACGTTCAGCCAGCCTTGTTCTGCAAAAGCGCGCATTTTCGTCGCAAGCCCTTGCGGCGTCTCATGGTAATGTCCGTTTTCATCCGGCAAGCCCGCATTGGGGTAACAGCTCACTCCGCATTGAGCCAGTCCGGACAGCGTGCGCAGATGGTCGCGCATGAACTCGGGGCCAGTCGCACAGTTCAGCCCAACGGACACGGGCTTCAAATGCTCAAGCGAGATATAAAACGCCTCGATGTTTTGACCGGCAAGAGTGGTGCCCATCGGTTCAATCGTCCCGGACAGCATGACGGGCAACTCCACATCCAGCTCTGCGAACGCTTTGCGGATGCCGATTCCCCCCGCCTTGACGTTCAGCGTATCCTGCGATGTTTCCAGCAGCAGCACGTCGGCTCCGCCAATGATCAGTCCTTTTGCCTGACGATAGTAGGACTCCACCAGCTCCTCGAAGGTGACGCCACCTGTCAAAGCGAGCGTTTTCGTCGTCGGTCCCATTGCCCCTGCCACGTATCGCGGCCACTCGGTTGTGCTATAGGCATCTACGGCTTCCTTCGCCAGACGGGCCGCAGCGATGTTTAACTCCAGATCCTTGTCGGCGACATCGTACTCGGCCAACACGACGGAGGTGGCTCCGAATGTATTCGTCTCGACGATGTCCGCTCCCGCCTCCAAATATTTTTCGTGGATGGATCGAATGACGTCTGGTCGCGTCAAGTTCAAAAGCTCGTTGCAACCATCGTAGGCTTCGCCGCCAAAATCATCGGCGGTCAAGTTCGCCTGTTGCAGCATCGTGCCCATCGCACCGTCCAGAATCAGAATTTTCCGGGAAAGCTGTTCGCGAAAAGTGGGTTTCATTGACGTACTCCTTTTCTCCCTTGCGGCGTTTATTCTCGGCAGTTTTTTTGCACAAAAAAATCCTCTTCTTTGAAAGAAGAGGATTTGTCCGCGGATACAATTGCGCCTGAACCATCCTCTCATCTTTCAAAGCCGTAGCTTTGCTGGAATTGGCACCGGATTTTAACCGGTTGCCGAGGCTTCATCAGGCCAGTCCCTCTGCCTCTCTTGATAAGAGTTGTACCATGGTATTCATTTTTGACTTTCAGGTTTCATGTTTGACAGTATCTTAACACCGCGTCCTGTCTACGTCAATTGAGAATTTGTCTATTATTTACTGCTTTTCTCCCCGACTGCGCCCATTTTTGTGCTTACCGGGCATCCGCCCACGCCAATCTGTGCGATCGTGTATAGACTGTAGCATAACGGAAAGGAGGGGGAACAAACGTGAGTACATCTTACTGCGGAAATGGCATCTTTGGAGACTGCTTCGCACTGGTGCTCGTACTGTTTATCCTGCTGGTCATTGTTGGGTGTTCGTGTGACGACTGCTAGGTAAATGACAAGAAGAGGCTATCCCCCCGCCTTCCAGCTGGCTTGCGGGATAGCCTCTTTTTCTTGTCCTTACGGCTCGATTACAGCCTCGCCGCTTTTGGCATCGATGGTAATGAAACTGCTTGCCAGCTCTTCCTCGCTCCACGGAATGTACGCGAGTCTCGGACGATCCAGCCAATCGTTTTCCTGATCTTTTAACAGGTAAACAAGCCTGAGTGGCATGACGCGCAAAAACGACTCGGCAGCCTTTTGTTTGGAAACGACCTCGGCTGACGAAGGAAGCTCTATCAACTTGTGAGTCTCTCGCCAATTCCGGAAGCTGTTTACCTTCCCGGTCGAAGGGTCTACCGACACCTCGTAAGCGGCATCTGGCCCCTTGTCCAACACCGGAATCCCATCCTTGCTCATGACATAGCGGAATACCCAGTTGCCTGACGAAACCGGATTGGCTGCGCCAGGTTCCATCACTTGTGCAAGCTGCACTTCTTTTACGCCCGGATCGGCGTATTTGGCCAAAAAGAACACGGCTGCCTGCTCGGCCTGTTCGCGCTTCACGGTCACTTGCGTATTTGTGCGGGGAACGCGCAACCCAACTACCTGGCTCGTCTTCGCGTCGATCGTCACTTCATGCCAGCGGTCTTTGCTATCTGCCCAGTTGAATGATTTGTTCTTTTGGTGATCATCTACGGATTCCCGATAGGACATGCCTTCGACGTTGACGCCAAATTCCGTTTGCAAAAGCGCCTTCGCCTCTTCCTTCGTACGCACGATGACAGGCTGTTCGTGTGTCTCGAACGCATCTGCCTGCGGCTGCTCCCGCTGCAGCTGATCGTAGGCAAAGCCGTTGTTTCCCGTACCGTAGTTGATCTTGCCGCTATGCGCATCAATGTACCAATCAAGGAAAACCGGCCTTCCTTGTTGGAAAAAGGAAACCGCTGCCCTGTATTCCAGTGTCGGCTGTTTCAGCGCCTTCCCTTCGGACATGTGCTGCACGTATACAAGCTTCATATTTGCGGCCAGCTCGTTTTCGGCGGCGCTTTTCGCCACAGCTTCCGCAGCATCCGGGAACGAAGACGGGGAATACGCTCTCGTCGGTTTGCTGAACATCAGAAGACGTCCGGAGCTGCCCAGTTCAATATCCAGCACATCTTCCATGACAGGTAACCCGTTATGATAACGCATGAATTTTTCCGCGCTATTCGATTCCACATGGCGATAGTTCGCGCTGTCAGCTCCAAGCAATCGGCCGAGAAGCTGCTTCGCTTGCTTTAACGCCTCTGCTTCATTTGGCTTTTGCGCTACTTCGTTGCGGTCCCGCTGAATCCGGTACAGATCGATGTCTTGCCCGTTGCCGATTTCGCTCACCATCGCTGTCTGGCCTTCGTCGTTCACTTTACCCAAAACCAGCGCCCAACCATCTCGAGTCAGCTGTTTGTTGTAGACAACCGGGGACGGATTCAGTTCAGGCACGGAGGCGGCGAATTTGGCAAACAGCTTCTGCTCCTGCTCGTTCAACCTGCCGAAAAAGGCGACGCGCTCCTTTTTGTCCACCTGGACAGTCAAGACATCGTACGGGACAGGCTTGCCGTTTTCCAACCGCTGATAGCTGACGTTCATCCACGTTCCGTTGCGCCAATCCTCATCCGCATAAACTTCTGTCGCCTGATGCGCGTAAGCCTTCGCTTCTTCACCGAGCGCGGTCTGCAAAAATGCTTGCGCGACTTTCTCTGCTTGCGCGGGCGCAATCGTTGTTTTCTCGCCGTCATTGCTCGCGTCCAGCAAGTAGCTTTCGATCCGCCCCGTCCGGGTGTCATACGCGACTTGTCCGATTGCCCTGTCCTTTTGCAGCAAGGTCACAAGCGCAACCCCATCCAGCGTCTCGCCTTTGCGCAGTGTGACACCGCCAAGCTCAGGGACTGCCTTTTGCAGCGGAGCCAGCGCTTGTTCCGGTGAAACGGCCTGCTCCGCGGTTTTGTCCGTTTGATGCGCCGCCGCTGCGCTCGTTCCATTTTTTTGCGGCGACATGGACGGCAGAAAGCCCTCTCGCACCCCTAGCACGGTCAATGCCAGGCAGGCCGCAAGCGATCCCGCCATGACCACGCGATTGCGATTTTTCTGCTTTTTCTTCCCGACCTCCATCCGAATCCTCTCTTCCATTTCCCGGGTAAACTTCACTTCCGAAGCTGCCGCTTTCCCTGCTTCGCGTACAGCTTCACGCAGCCCCTGATCTAGTTCCATTCCAATCCCTCCTTTTCACACAATGCCCGAAAATGTTTGCGCGCCCGATGCAGCTGCGTCCGTACCGCATCCTCGGAAATATCCAGCACTTGTGCTACTTCCTTAATTGACAAATCTTCATAGTAATGAAGTACCATGACCTTTCGATACAAAGGCGACAGCATCATGACTTTCTCGGCGATATGTACCTGGTCCAGTTGCTTAAAAACGGACGATTCCACGTTCCCTTCCGCCACTTGTTCCGGCACGGTTTCTTTCGGGGAGACAAACGTAGAAAAGATTTGCCGGAACGACCACGATCGCAAATACTTGCGCGATTCATTGATGGCAATCCGGTACAGCCATGTTTTCAAACTGCTCTCATGGCGAAACTGATCCAGCGACCGATAGGCTTTCAGGAACACTTCCTGTGTGATGTCTTCCGCGATTCCGCGATCTTTGACGATCATGTAGGCGAGCTGGACGATTTTGTCACCGTAGTCATTCATCAAAGTCGACAGTAGCGCGTCCTTGGTCGGCTGCAAAGACCGCTCTGCCGCGTTAGCCTTTGCACTGGCATTCAGATTGACATTCACTTTGCTTCACCTCCTCTTGCAAACGATATCCATTTGATCCAGCAGCCTGCTTTTTGTGACAGAAATCGCGATTTATTTTTCCTGGCCTCTGTTTTCAGCGGAAAAGACGACACCTGCGCGCACTGCGTTCGTTGTCAGAGCGGAACGCTTTTGCTATCATGAGGCTTACCTAACCCCCAGAAAGGAACGATTGACGATGAACACTTTGCTCGCTTGTGAAAAAGACGAGTTTTTGTCCTGTATAGAGACGGTAAAGGAACTGGAAACATCCGAGTTTGAAACATATTCCATCGTAAAGCATACCGAAACAGGTGAACACTATTTGCGCTACTTTTTGTCGCATATCAACCTGTCCGAAGGCGGCAGAAGGGACAATTACGATCACTTTTTGCCACTCGACTCCGACGACGTTCTCGGTCTGATGTTTGGCGATCAGGATTACCACTTCCCGGAAAACTGGCGCTCTTCCTACCTGCGCAGCGGCAACGACAATCGGCTGATCCCTTTTGATCCATCCGAGAATTACGATCTGGAAGAAGAAGCGGCTGCCGAGCTGGCCATGGTGGAAAAACTGGAGCAGTACAAGGCGCAATGGATGCATGCCGAAAACTTGACGGCGGAAGAAAGAGAAAAGCTGACGCAGGAGTATTTCGCGGCACTCGACAAGATTTTGAAAAAACCGGAAGAGTAAGTTGCACAAAAGCACCAAAAACGGCTATAATGCTAGGTAAACAAGCGAATCGTTGATGAGGACAGTACCCTTGGACTTACGGCTGTAGCGAATCGGGGATGGTGGAAGCCCGATGCCTGACCAAGTGCGGAAGCGCCCCTCGGAGATGCGGCCTGAACATCTGACGCTATAGATGTAAGCGTCTGGATTGTGTAGGGTTTTGCCGGGTCTGCCCGTTACAGCAGCGCAAAGCGGTTTTTGCCTCAACCAAATCATGCAGGCAAAAACAACAAGAGTGGCACCGCGGGAGCACAACCTCTCGTCTCTTTTTACAGGAGACGTAGAGGTTTTTTTATTTTTCAAGCGTTCCGTTCCAAAGCTTTTCCCATTTGAAAGGAGAATTACCATGAGTTACAAACATCAAGTGGCGGAAAAAATCGCCGCGGCCCTCACCGGACTCGGTGTGAACGATTTCTCGCAAGAAACGGTGTACAACATGCTGGAAACACCGCCAAACCCGGCTATGGGAGATATCGCTTTCCCATGTTTCCAATTGGCAAAAGCACTGCGCAAAGCTCCGCCGATGATCGCGACAGAGCTTGCGGAAAAAATAGAAGGTGCGCCGCTGCGCTCGGCACAAGCAGTCGGCCCTTACGTCAACTTGTTTCTCGATCAGCAAAACGTGGCGGAGCAAGTCATTGGCACCATCCTGGCACAAGGCAGCGCATACGGAAGCAGCGAAGCAGGCCAAGGCCGCAAAGTGCCGATCGACCTCTCCTCCCCTAACATCGCCAAGCCGTTTTCCATGGGCCACTTGCGTTCGACCGTCATCGGAAACGCGATTGCGAACATCATGGAAAAACGCGGCTACCAGCCTGTGCGCATCAACCACTTGGGTGACTGGGGCACACAGTTCGGCAAGCTGATCGTCGCCTATCGCCTGTGGGGTGACGAGGAGAAAGTCAAAGCGGAGCCGATCAAGGAGCTGCTCAGCCTGTACGTGCGTTTCCACGAAGAAGTTGAAAACGACTCTACCTTGGAAGACCAGGGCCGCGAATGGTTCAAAAAGCTGGAAGATGGCGACGCCGAGGCGCAGCATCTGTGGAAATGGTTCCGCGACGAATCGCTCAAGGAGTTCATGAAAATTTACGAGCTGATGAACGTCTCCTTTGACTCCACGCACGGGGAAGCTTTCTACAACGACAAAATGGATCGCGTCGTCACCCTGCTCGAAGAAAAAGGCTTGCTGACCGAATCGGACGGCGCCATGGTTGTCAGTCTCGATGAGTACAACATGCCGCCATGCCTGATCAAAAAGTCGGACGGCGCTACTTTGTACGCCACGCGCGATCTGGCAGCCGCCCTGTACCGTCATGAGACGTACGACTTCGCAAAAGCGCTCTACGTCGTAGGAAACGAGCAGCGCCTCCACTTCCAGCAGCTCTACAAAGTGTTGGAAAAAATGGGCTACGCCTGGTCCGCCGACATGCATCACATCCCGTTCGGCATGATGCTCAAAGACGGCAAGAAAATGTCCACGCGTAAAGGAAAAGTCGTCCTGCTCGAAGAAGTTTTGGCGCAGGCGATTGCCGATGTGCAAAAAGTGATTGAGGAGAAAAATCCTTCCCTCGCGAACAAGGACGAAGTTTCCCGCCAAGTCGGGGTTGGGGCCGTTATTTTCCACGACCTGAAAAACTACCGTCTGAACGACATCAACTTCTCCTGGGAAGAAATGCTCACCTTCGAAGGCGAGACAGGGCCGTACGTGCAATACACGCATGCGCGCGCTTGCTCGCTTCTGCGCAAAGGAGAGTACAAGCCGCAAACGGCTGCCAGCCTCGTACCAGATGCATTGGACAGCAAGGAAGCGTGGGCAGTCATCACTTTGCTGAACAGCTTCCCGGAAGTGATTGAACGGGCCAGCGACAATTTCGATCCGTCGCAAATCGGCAAGTACGTCATCGACCTTGCCCAATCGTTCAACAAGTTCTACGCCAACGTGCGCATTTTGGCCGAGGAAGAAGACGTCAAAGCGTCCCGCCTCCAGCTCGTAGCTGCGGTAGTCGCTGTCCTGAAAGAAGGATTGCGCCTGCTCGGACTGGCTGCTCCAGAGGAAATGTAACTGTCGCAAGATCACGAAAGCCGGCTGCCTCCTGCTCTCAGGAAACGCCGGCTTTCCTTTTTGAAAAACAGCAGCCACGGCTCGCTTGCCGATATCTCACCACCTAAATCGTTCCATTTTTTGTCATGCTTTGCGATAATAAAAAGAAAAACGTCATCGGTGGTGAGTGGATGTGAGCAGAACGATACAGTTTGGCCCATCGGAGTGCACATTGGCGCTCAGCGGCTGGCGCGCGGTGATCGCATTCGAGAACCGCATTACCATGCCGTATCGATTCATCAAGCATGTTCAAGTCGATTCCTTTACTCCCGAGCCGGGAACGCTGCGCATGCCGGGAACGGAGATTCCTTTTTCCAGCACATATGCGGGCAGATTCCTCTACGGAAACGATTGGTACTTCCTTTCCTTCGAGCGGACGAATCATCTGCTTTTGCTCGATTTGGAAGGACATGCGAAATACCGGAAAATTGTCGTGCAGGTGGAGAACCCCACCGAGATCGCCGTTACGCTGCAACAACATCTGCTCGCTCAACACGAATGAAGACAGACAACCGTTGTGAAGCAGATTCTTTTTGAAAAAACGCCCTACAGAAAGTGAGATTGTTATGGAAAAAATTGTTTTGATCGCCGCAAGCTTGCTGCTCATGCTCAGCGTCCTGACTGGCTTTGACACCCCTGCCCCTGCTGCAAGCTCCCTGCAAAGTTCTTTGCAAAAATATGCCGTTCCTGTAGCGAAAATGGAGCTGCCCGCGAAGACGATTATCGGCTTTGGCGAAGCTACGCACGGAAACAAGCAGTTCACTACGCTCAAGCTGGACGTATTCCGGCATGTAGTCGAGAAGCAAAGCTATCGCGTGTTTGCCATCGAAGGTGATTTTGGCGGCGCCCAGAAGGTCAACGACTTCCTTTTGGGTGGACATGTAACCGCAAACGATGCGGCAAAGGCGATCGGCTTCGCCATCTACAACACGCAAGAAATGGCCGATCTGCTGTCCTGGATGCGCACTTACAACGAAAAGCAGCCTGCCGACCAAAAAATCCATTTTTACGGATTTGACATGCAGCGCTACGATCACAACAAGACAAGGCTTTTCGCCTACTTGCAAAAAGTCGACCCTGCGCTTGCTTCTGAATCGGCAAAGGCACTCGCCAAGCTGACCGATCAAACCGTGTCCGACGAAAAGCTCGCAAAGGAGAGCCTTGCTTCGACTCGCCACATGCTCGAACGAATCAAGCAAAACAAAACCGCCTACATCGCCAAAAGCTCGGAAAAAGACTACGAGCTGGCTGTCGCCTATGCCGAATCGATCATGCAAAATGCCACTTTGCACGGAACGAACGTCCCTTACGGCAGCACGCGCGACCGCTTCATGGCCGACCGGGTCAACTGGATTCTCGCGTTTGAAAAGAAATTTTACGGACGCCAGCAACTGTTTATCGCCGGACATAACGGACACATCGAAAAAACGTCGACAACGGCAGGCATCATCGCCTCCATGGGCGCCCATCTGGCGAAAACGTGGGGCGACCAGTATTACGCGATCGGCAGCGAATTTTACGAAAGCTCGTTTCTGGCCAAAGACGCGTCAACCAATGAACGCAAGCTGTTCCATGTCAAAAACAGCGGGGAGCAGCGACTAGCCGTTCTGTTCGCGAAGACCGGAATGGCGGATGGCTTTTTGGATTTTGCCAAGACCCGCCAGGACACAGCCTTTTCCGCCTACGTGAATCGCGCCCAGCCGATCAGCGCCATCGGCGACATGTTTGCCAGCTGGTATGGCAGCATCGAGAAAATGTACACGCTGCAAATGGTTCCGGCAAAAGCGTTTGATGCGTTGGTGTTCGTGCGGACGGCGACGCCTTCTGTCATGCTCGCAGAGTGACAGCGTCCGAGCGAGCAGTTGAATGCTTGATCTACCTCACTCTACATCAGTCGCATGTGCACACATGAGTAGACTGCAAAGCGCCGCTCCCGACACCACCGCAAAAGCCCCGCCAGAATGCCGCTAAATCGAAGCGGCTCTCTGACGGGGCTTTTTTATGTGCTGTGCTTGTTTCGCTTACATGCTTGGCCTTACGAAGACAGCGTCATGTTTTCGTAGATGACGGACAGCCCCATCCCGCCTGCCATGCAGAGCGTGACCATGCCGTACTTGACGCGGCTGCGCACCATTTCGTTCATCAGCGTCACGGTCAGCTTGGCGCCTGTCGCTCCGACCGGGTGACCGAGTGCGATCGCGCCTCCGTTGACATTGACCTTCGCCGGGTCCAGCTCCAGCCCTTTGATGACGGACAGCGCTTGTGCGGCGAACGCCTCGTTCAGCTCGATCAGCCCGATGTCATCCAGCGTCAGACCTGCTTTTTCCAACGCTTTTTGCGTCGCCGGGACAGGCCCGATTCCCATTACGCCCGGCTCCACTCCTGCGCTGGCAAACGCCTTGATTTTGACCAGCGGTTTAAGACCCGCTTCCTCCGCTTTTTCCCGCGACATCATCAAGACGGCTGCTGCTCCGTCGTTCATCGGACACGCGTTGCCCGCCGTAACTGTGCCGTCTTTTTGGAAGACGCTTTTCAGCTTCGCCAAATCGTCCAGATTAATATCCGCACGCACCGACTCATCCTGGTCAAAGACGCGCGTCCCTTTGCGCTCCTTGATTGCAATCGGCACGATCTCGCTGGCAAATTTGCCTGCGGCGATGGCGGCTGCGGCTTTTTTATGGCTGTCAAAAGCGAACTGATCCTGCTCTTCGCGGGAAATCCCGTACTGGAGCGCGAGCCGCTCCGCTGTGATCCCCATGTGCTCGCCTTCCAGAGAACAGATCAAGCCGTCCGCCAAGAGAGCGTCTTCCATCGTCAAGTTGCCGAATTTGCTGCCCCAACGGTTTTTCACCAAGTACGGGACATTGCTCATGTTTTCCACGCCGCCGGCAACGACGACATCTTCCTGCCCGGCCATGATCGCGAGTGCGCCGCTTGTGATCGCCTTCAAGCCCGATCCGCACGCCTTGATCACGACATGCCCGTACACCTGGCGCGGAAATCCGGCGAGCTGCGAGCTGATCCTGGCCGCGTTCAGACCGCCGCCGTGCACGTAACCGTTGCCAAAAATCACTTCATTGACTTCCTGCTTGGAAAAGCCGGACTTTTCCATCAAGCCTTCCAATACTTGCCGTCCCAGCTCCGTTGCCGGCACGTCGCGCAAGCTTTTGCCGAAAGCGCCAACTGCGCTGCGCGCCCCGGCGACAATGACTACTTCTCTCATCGCTACGCTCCCTTTCGCTGTTGCCTCGTTACCTTACAAAACCCGATTCAAAAACTCGCGTGTCCGCTCTTCTTTCGGATTGTTGAAAATTTCTTCCGGGCGCGCCATCTCCACGATTTTCCCCTGGTTCATAAAAGCGACCCAGTCCGCTACTTCTTTGGCGAATCCCATTTCATGCGTCACAATAATCATCGTCATCCCGTCCTGGGCGAGCTGCTTCATCGTTTCCAGCACTTCGCCGACCAGCTCCGGATCGAGCGCGGATGTCGGCTCGTCGAACAGCATGATCTCCGGCTTCATCGCCAGCGAACGGGCGATCGCCACCCGCTGCTTCTGACCGCCTGACAGCGAGGATGGATAGACGTCTGCTTTTTCTGACAATCCTACCTTCTGCAAAAGCTGCAACGCTTCCTGCTTCGTTTGCTCCTTGTCCGCTTTTTTCGCGATCAGCGGCGCTTCCATGACGTTTTCCAACACGGTTTTGTGCGGGAACAGATTGAAGTGCTGGAAGACCATGCCGACTTTTTGCCGCACTTTGGTCAAATCGTCCTTTTTCGGATCGATGCTCTTTCCTTCAATCAAGATATCTCCGCCATTCTTGATTTCCAAAAAGTTGATGCAGCGAATCAACGTACTCTTGCCGGAGCCGCTCGCCCCGATCAAGACGACGACCTCGCCTTTTGCCACCTCTAACGTGACGTCTTTCAACACTTCTACCTGTCCAAAGCTCTTCTTCAAGTTTTGCACGCGAATCATGACTTGCTTGTCTTCCATTGTTTTCGCCCCTTTGCTCTACACGTCACCTTTGGCCAACCGCTTTTCCATCCGATGGACGACATACGTGAAAATCATGACAATCACCAAATAGTACAAGGCGACGATCAAAAAGTACGTCATCTCGTCAAAGGTTTCTGCTGACAGACGGCGAGCCAGCGAAAACAGCTCATCCATCGCGATAAATGCCGCCAGCGACGATTCCTTCAGCGACAAAATAAACTGGTTGCCGAGCGGCGGAATCGAACGCTTCATCGCTTGTGGCAAAATGATTCTGCGCATCGTTTGAGACGAGGACATCCCGAGCGACAAGCCTGCTTCCATCTGGCCCTTGTCAATCGACTGGATGGAGCCGCGGAAAATTTCTGCGATGTACGCCCCGCTGTGAATCGCCAGAGCCAAAGCCGCTGACCAAAATTGACCGAGATCGATCATCTTGTAAAAACCGAAATAGAGGACAAAAATTTGCACAATCAGCGGCGTACCGCGAATGACCATGATATACACGTTGGCGATGATTTGCCCAAGCTTGAACTTGGACACTTTCAACAGGGCGACGAACAGCCCGATAATCGAACCTACGATGACGGAAGCAACCGTCAGCTCAAACGTCAGCAGCAGCGGCTTCCAAAAAAACGGCAGTGTGCGAAAAAACTCTTCGGTCAAATGTGAAATACTGGGCACTCGATGCCACCCCTCGCTGATAAAATGTTCCTGTCACCCGCAGCTTTGCGCCCGCAGATGACAGGCAGTCGAACCGATGCGTCAAACTACTCGTTTTTGCTGATATCGCGTTGGAAATACTTTTCGCTCAACTGTTTGTAAGTGCCGTCTTCATGCATTTGCTTCAGTACCTCGTTGATTTTGTTCAAGAGTTCTGTGTTTCCTTTGCGCACGGCAATTCCATGCTGAACCTCTGACAGCGGCGCTCCGCTTTTCTTGATCTTCAAGCCTTGGCCAATCGCGATTTCCCCGACCACGCTATCAGTAATGACCACATCGTGCTTTCCTTGCTCCAGGGCACGCAGCGCAGTCACGTCGCTGTCGTACGTCTTGATGTTGTCGGTGTACTCGCGCGCCATTTTTTCGTGCGTAGTGCCCAGGGCAACCGCAACTTCCTTGCCTTTCAGCTCTTCCAGTGTGGAAGTTGTGCCGTCCGGACGAGTGAACAGTTGACCACCGGACAAATAATATGGATCAGCAAAATCAATTTGCTGTTTGCGTTCTTCTGTAATGGCATGACTGGCAATCGCTGCGTCGTAGCGCCCTTCTTTTACCCCGGCAATGATGCCGGAAAAAGGCGATGTAACCGCTTTCGGTGTAAGATTCAGCCGCTTGGCGATTTCGTTGCCGATCTCGATATCGAATCCGGTCAACTGCCCGTCTTTGAAATAGCTGAACGGCTGGTATTCACCGGAAGCCGCGAAAGTGAACACGCCTGCTTCTTTCGTCATCGAGGAACCCGCAGCTGCGCTACCTTGTCCTCCGGTATTGCCAGTCGACGCTTCTTGTCCACATCCTGCTACGAGAAGTGACAAGGAAAACAATACTCCTGCAACGGCTTTGAGTGAATTTTTCATAGTAATTAGCCCCCTTATGATGTCTGTCAAACTGTTTCATTACTCCACCATTTGCAAATGTTCGGAAATCAAAAGCGGCGCTCCGGTATGGTAAATGACATCCTGCAATGAATACGGATACATCACCTCCGTCAGCATCAACCCTTCTGGCGTTACCTCAATGACTGCCCGCTCCGTGACAATCAGGTCGACACAGCCCTTGGCTGTCAGCGGAAACGTGCATTCCCTGCGAATTTTCGGCTCCCCGGAAAGCGTCACATGGCTCATCAGCACAATCACTTTTTTGGCGTAAAACGCCAGCTCGGCACCACCGCCGATCCCGTGAACCCTCGTCCCGGGAACGATCCAGTTCGCCAAATCTCCGCGGCGATTTACTTGCAGCGCCCCGATAAAAGCCACATCCAGCTTTCGGCGCCGGATCATGCCGTAGGCGACGGTGCTGTCAAAGTAGGAAGCCCCCGGAACGATTGTGACTGGCGCTCCCCCCGCGTTGGAAATATGCTGATCTTCCTCGCCCTGGATCGGCGTAGGCCCGACTCCGAGAATGCCGTTCACAGAATGGAACATGACGTGCCATTCGTTCGGGATAAAATCAGCGACCAGCTCGGGAATCCCGATCCCCAGATTCACGGCCATTCCCGGCACGATTTCCTTTGCGGCCCGGCGCGCAATCATGTTGCGTTGATCCATTGTCAGTCGCATCAGCTGTTCCCCCCGCTGCGATTCACCATGTAATCGACAAAAATGCCTGGCGTCACGATTTTTTCCGGGTCCAGCTCGCCTGCCGGAACGATTTCTTCCACTTCAGCGATCGTGATTTCCGCCGCCATCGCCACCAGCGGGTTCAAATTTCTCGCCGACTTGTCGTAGATGAGATTGCCGTACGTGTCCGCCTGTTTCGCGTAGACGATGCCCACATCCGCCGTCAGCGCCGGCTCCATCCAACAGGGCTTTCCCTCGAACAGCACCGCTTCCCTGCCGTCTGTCGCTTCTCCCCACATGCGCGCATCGACGAGAATCCCGGGTATGCCCACGCCCCCGGCGCGAATTTTTTCGGCAAAAATGCCTTGGGGGCAAAATGTTACCGCAAGACGTCCGTCCATCATCTGCTGACCTGCTTCGGGATTGGAGCCGATATGGGTCGTCAGCAGCTTTTTGACCCGTCCGTGGCTGATCAGCTTGCCAATCCCCACATCGGGGTATCCGGCGTCAATCCCGATCAAGGTCAGGTCGCGCACTCCCTTTTGCAGAAGCGCATCAATCAGCAAGGCCGGAGAACCGATCGTCCCAAAGCCGCCGTACATCAACCGTGCTCCGTCTTGTACACATTCCATTGCTTGGTCGCGCGTCACCAGTTTTGATAGCATAGCATGGCCATTCCTTATCTCTCTTGATTATTGGGCAAAGTCGCTTTCGTCTTCTTCGTTGTAGCAAGTCTCGTGCCAATGCCGCAAATGCTGAATCGTAGCGAAAATTGCCGAAACTATGTTTTTTCTGACGAATCGAATCAGACTCACTTTTGAATCGAAATCAAGAAAAACAGGCTTGTTTACGCCGAATTGATATCGACTCACATTTTTTCAAATCCGACTCACTATACAACGGACGGTTTCATCTTGTACAATCAGTTCAAAAATGGGGGGAGCGAATCGCCAATGGAAAAAGATGCGGAGATTTTGGCCCTGTCGTCTGTCGATCGCTTCATCGACATATTGAACTCGCTGGCGGACGGCATTTTCATCTCGGATGCGCAAGGCACGACTCTCTGGTTGAATAAAGCGAGCGAAAACTTGTGCGGCATGCCCAAAGCAGAATTGATCGGACAAAACGTGGCGGATCTGGAGGAGATGGGCATTTTCAGCCCGTCTGTGACACGTCTCGTCCTCGAATCCGGCAAGCCGACGACGACAATCCAGCTGGTGAACAGCAGAGGAAAATTTCTCGTGACGGGGCATATCATCCCCGATGAAGCTGGCAATCCGGAGCTGATCGTCGCCCATTCCCGCGACATCACAGAAGCGGCGCGGGCCAGCTCGCAGCTCGAAGAAACCGTGGCCCTGCTCAAGCGCTACAGCGAGGAGCTGCAACTGATGAAGCGCGAGGCGAATCAAAGCTCGTCGCAGACGCTGATCGGCAACAGCCGCTCCTATCTGGCGCTGATGGAGCTGATCAAAAAAGTCGCCTTGGCTGATACGACTGTCCTGATCACAGGGGAAACCGGCGTGGGCAAAAGCCATCTCGCCGAGCAAATCCACCAGCTGAGCGAGCGCAGCACCGGACCTTTTATCCATGTGAACTGTAGTGCCATCCCGGAAACGTTGATCGAGTCGGAGCTGTTCGGCTACCACAAAGGGGCGTTTACCGGAGCCAACCATTCAGGCAAAATCGGCTTGGTCAAAATGGCGGACAAAGGCACGCTGTTTCTCGACGAGATCAGCGAGCTGCCCTATCACCTGCAATCGAAGCTGCTCCTGCTTTTGCAAAACAAAACATTCATGCCGATCGGCGGCACGAAAACCTACACGGCCGACATCCGCATCATCGCCGCCACGAACACGAACTTGCAGGAGCTGGTGCGCCTCGGCAAGTTCCGGCACGACCTGTACTACCGACTGAACATTTTGCCGATCAACGTGCCGCCATTGCGCGAGCGCAAAGACGATATATTCCCGCTCTTGCACCACAACCTGCAAAAATTCAACGCCAAGCATAACCAGAAGCGGCGGTTTACGTCAGATGTGCTGGATGTGCTGCACCAGTACGACTGGCCGGGAAATGTGCGCGAGCTGGAAAACTTGGTGGAGCGCATCGTCATCACCTCCAAGCTCGACGAGATTTCTGTCACCGATTTGCCGGAAGAACAGCGCAGTATTCGCGAGCTGGAGGAAGGCATCCTCACGTTAGGCTCGCTGTCCCTGACGGAGCGCATGGAAAAAATCGAAGTGGAGTTTATTATGCAGGCGCTGCGCATTCACAAGACAACCCGCAAGACGGCTGCCGCTTTGGGGATTACACAGTCGCTGCTGATGCGGCGGATCAAGAAATACGGGATTGCCTTGGAAGACGAGGAGGACGCTTGAGAAAAGCGGCCGTGGACAAGCCGAAACCTGCTGCAAGTCGCTGGTAAAAGGGCTGACCACTTGCACTCGCGAAAAAAGCATGCCGGACATTCCGTTCACAGCTACACGGTTGACTGCGGGCTGTCAGCTGTTCGCAGCCCATCCACGGAAAAGCAAAAAAGCGCTCAACACGTGAGCGCTCTTTTCTGTGACCTTTTCGTCTGACTTATTCCTCGATTTTCTTGGCGGTTTTGCCAAACCACGTCTTCGCGACCAGCTCCACCACTTGCTTCGGCAGCGATTGTGGCGCTTGCACTTCATTGCCCGCCGCATCCACGCTCCGGTAGAGCAAAGCGGTGTCGTCAGCCGGATCGGACTTCGTTTGCAGCGTCAAATCCCCGATTTGTCCCGCGTTTGTCCATTCCTCGATCATCAGTTGGTATTCGCCTGGTGCCAGCTCGATATAGTCGTCCTCTGTCACATCGATGACAGCGAACCCGTCGTGCTGGATATCGGCATCGTATGTATTCCCGTTCGCTGTCTCGTAAAGCGCCAGCTCCTCAGGGTTGTTCAACACTTCTTTCAGCGAAGCAAAGTCAGCAATCGTCACTTTGATCCGTTTTGCCATTGGTAACTCCTCCCTCATTGACCACACATCACATCATTTCACACTGTATCACAATATGGTCAAGCCTGCCACTCACCCGCCAACTGACGCACATGTCTGATTTCTTCCCGGTGCCCGCCGTCTGTCCCTCTCGCTGTCTCCAGGACAATCGGCAAGCCGTGCAGCTCAGGCGTGCGCAGAAACTCCGCGAAAGCCTCGTCACCAATCATCCCTTTTCCGATTGGGGCGTGCCGATCCCGAAACGAGCCGCTCGGATAGACCGAATCGTTCAAATGCACCGCGCGCAGATGGGAAAAGTAGTCCAGCTCGCGCATCCGCTCGGCAACCTCGCGCCAGTTTTCCCCGTTCCACAGCCCGCTGGCAAACGCGTGGCACGTATCGAGACAAAACCCGACCTTTTCTGGTTCCGCGAGCAATTGCCGCACTTGCGTCAATTCTTCCAGCGTAATGCCCATCCGGTTTCCCTGCCCCGCGTTGTTCTCAATTAGCAGCTTGGCCTGTCCGCTCCAGCCAGCGAGAATCTCGTTCATCATCTGAATCATGCGTCTGTATCCGGCAAGCACATCCGGCCCTTTGTCCTGTCCGAAATGGACGACGACGCCGAGCGCCCCGCACGCCTCCGCAATCTCCAGATCGTTGCGCACCGAAGCGACCGTTACCTCGTACAAATCGGCCGTCTCGACACACAGATTGACGAGATAAGCGGTATGGGCAATCGCCAGCATGCCGTGCTGTTCGCAAAACGCCCGGCAAGCCGCAGCATCGCGGGAAGCAAACGACTTGACTCCCAGACTGCGCGGGTTTTTCGGGAAAAACTGAAAAGAAGCGCCCCCCTCCTTGTGCGCCGTTCTGGCAGCCTCTTCGTAACCGTTGCGAATGCTGACGTGACACCCGATTTGCATCGCTCTTCCCCCCTCGTACGCTCCCTTCATTTTTCCCTGGCTCCTGCTTTCTCACACGTCCTTTCCGGCAAACAGCCCTTGCACTTCTTGCGCATTTCCGCTACACTTTTATTAAACCGAACGTTCAGTTTATAAAAAGGAGTTTACTGCATCATGTCCAGACGCCGCCTAGATGGGGAGAAAACGAAACAACATATCGCCGAAAAAGCAACCGAGCTGTTTTCGCAAAAAGGCTACCTGGCGACTTCCATTGAAGATATTTGCCAGGCGACTGGTGCGAGCAAAGGAAGCCTTTACTACCACTTCAAAAGCAAGGAATATTTGTTTTTGTATTTGCTGGAGAAGCAGTACACGGAATGGTCAGGGCTGTGGCAAGAAAAAGAAAAACAGCACGCCACCTCTGTCGAAAAGCTGTATGCCCTGGCTGCTTTTTTGCTGGAAGACTTTTTGTCCCACCCGCTTCGCCGAGCAGGAGAAGAGTTTGCCGGAAGCCAGCTTGCCGATCCAGCCATCATGGAACAGGTCCTGACGATGCTGTCTTCTTCCTACACGCTGTACATCCCGATCTTTGAGGAGGGCATCGCGCGCGGGGAATTTGCTGATGGCGACCCTCGGGAATTGGCGATGATTTTGGAAGGGTACATAACGGGCCTGATCAATGTCGGCTTGAATATGGGCGAAGAAAACCTTTTTGACCTGATGAAAAGAGGAATTGATATTTTGCTGCATGGTATCGCCGCCAAGTAGCTTTTTTTTCAGGTTTATTTAGACCGAACGTTCGGTTTAATTTCTTGCGGGAGTGGTTGAAATGAAATCGATTTGGGGAAACCGGATCTTTTTGACCGTTTTTGTCACCGATACTTTGGAAAATATCGGGATTTGGATCAGGAATATGGCTTTGCTGTACTACGTCATGGAAACGAGCGGCAACAATCCGACCGCCGTGTCGCTGTTAACCGCGATCGAGCTTGTGCCGATCTTGTTGTTTTCGATCATCGGCGGGGCGCTTGCGGACCGCTGGAATCCGAAGCGGACGATGATGACGGGCAACTTGTTAAGTGCCTTGTCCGTGCTGTTGATCGTGTATTTGCTCTGGCACGGGATGTGGGTTGCCGTCTTTTTCGCTACTTTCATCTCGGCAGTCGTGTCCCAGTTTTCCCAGCCGTCGTCTGCCAAGCTGTTAAAAAGACACATCCCGGAAGAACATGTCGGAGTGGCCGTCTCCATCTCGCAAAGCATGAGCGCACTCTTTTTGCTTGGCGGCCCGGTCATCGGCAGCTTTTTTTACGAACAATGGGGCATCTACCCTTCGCTGATTGCCATGGCAGCTCTGTTTCTGCTCTCCACGCTCATTTTGAGCCTGCTTCCTAACGCTGCAACAGCTCCAGAAGAACAGAACGGCACACTTTTCTCCGAGATCAAGGCAGGTTTCGCCTACGTCAAAAACCACCCGTCCTTGCGCGGAATTGCGCTTGCCTTTGCCTGCCTCGGTCTGGCCTCTGGGTTGATCAACCCGCTCGAAGTGTTCCTGGTCACGGAGCGGCTCCAGCTGCCGAAAGAATCGGTCCAATGGTTTGTCGCCCTGGAAGGGTTGGGCATGCTTGTGGGCGGCGTATTCGCCTCCTTGTCCGTGCAACGCTTGAACAGCCGTTTTGTCATCACGGGCGGCTTGATCTTCTTCGCGCTTTCCATCGTGGTGGAAGCCTTGTCTGTCTGGGGTGTCGTGACAGCTTCCATGCGCTTTTTCACCGGAATCGGGATGGCTTTTCTGGAAATCGTGATCGGCATGCGCATGATCAAGTTCGTCGACGAGGCGTACGTTGGTCGGGTAAACGGAACGATTACCCCGCTGCTCGTCGGATTGATGATGATCGGTTCGTTCGCAGCCGGCCCGCTCATGCAGATGACCTCGCTGATCAGCGTGTTTGTAATCGCAGGTGCCATCGTCCTCGTCGCTGCCTGGGGATGCTCGCGGATTCCGTGGGAAACCGCCTCGGATGCCGCCGCCCTGGAAAGCAAAGAAGCTGCCCGCAGTGCGGACAGCTTGCCAGTTCATGAATGAGCTTATGATTTGACGATCAACAACGGTGTTTTGGTGCGGTGGATCGTTTTGAAGGTGACGCTGCCGAGCAGAGTGCCCGCGATGCCGCCCAGGCCATGGTGGCCGAGTACGATCAGGCCAACGTTTTCCTCTTCGGCTGTTTGACGAATCGCTGTTGCAGGATCGCCAATCACGACTTTGCTCTCATAAGGGATTTGCGCTGCTTCCAGCACTTCTTCGCAAGTGCGAACGGTTTCTTTTCCCCAGTTTTCCAGAGTCGCTGTGTCTTCCCAGCCTACACCGTACACACCAGCGTAAGCAACAGGAGGAGTGACGACACTCAGGAGCAGGTAAGAAACGCCAGGAATGCCCTCGCTCAAAGCGATTGCTTTTTGCGCCGCGTTTTTCGCTTGCTCCGAGCCGTCCACCGTGATCAAAACTTTTTGCCATGGGAAGCTGTCGGCATCTGTCTCCTCGGCAATGAGGAACACAGGCAACTGCGCATCGTGAATGGTTGGGTAGCTGACGCTTTGCAGCAAGAATCCGGTAATCCGGCCATATCCGTGCGTCCCCATCACGATCGCGGCATACTCGCCGTTCGTAGCGTGCTTGGAGATGACTTCATGCGGCTCTCCGAACTCGATTTCCAGCTCGTAAGGAACCCCTGCCTCTTCTACGATCGTGAGGAACTTTTTCAAATCTTCTTTTGCTTCGTCCAATTGAAAATCTTCCACGCTCTGTTGTCCGAGCTTTCTTACGACATTGCGTGAAGGAAATGGAGGAATGGCATGAAGCAAGGTCAATTCATGCTTATTTTTGGCGTACGCAAGAGCGAAGCGAACCGCCTGGATCGACTGTGCAGAAAAATCTACTGGTACTAGAATACGGGACATAAGGACACGTCCTTTCCTCTTCTTCGTCGCAAAAAGTCGATTCTTACGACTTTTTGCCTGCTTTCATTGTAGACTTGCTCCCTAGTTATGTATGTAGGGGAATTCCCTGATCTTGGCATTCCAAAAACCCTTAGGACTGGCTGTGCGCTATTCCATCACCCCTGTAATAAAAATGGTAGGCTCTGCGCCGAGATCGATGTCGCAAATCTCGTGATCCTCTGCCATCCGCCGATTGGCCTGCTGCTCTCGCCGGATGACCCGGACGACAGGGCGGGCTGGCAAGCCGCGGTTTTGGTCGATGACGACGCCGACTTCGCCTGTACTCAGCTTGAGTGACGTTCCGGTCGGATACATGGCAATCGAGCGCAGAAAATGAACGACCATTTTGTGATCGAAACGCTTTTCCGCCAATCCCATGACCTGCTCGCATGCTTCATAGGCCGCCATCGTCTCCTCTTCTTCGGAAAAAGGCGAAATGAGATTGTCGTAGTAATTGCAAATCGAGACGATTTTGGCGAAATCGTGAATCTCGTCTCCGCTGAGGCCGCGGGGCACGCCTGTCCCGTCGACCCATTCGTGGTGCTGCAAGGGAACGTGCGCAGACACGATGCTCATCTCGTGTTTTTTGCGCAATATGTCAAACCCTAGCCATGTATGATGATTGGTCTTGTTGTTTTTCTTGTAGGCAGGCGCTTCCTTGTCGACCGACAGTTTGCCGATGTCATGCAAAAGGGCGCCAATCGCCAGTTCTTTCAACTGCGTCGTGTTGTACCCGAGACCCACGCCCATGACCGTCGCCATCATGCAAACATTGAGTGAATGGATGTACAGGGCGTTGTCGGTCGTGCGAATTTCCCCCAGATTGAGCAGCACCTTGCGATTGCGCAGCGTCTCCTCGACGATATTTCCGACCGACTTTTGGATGCCGCGCACGTCGAACTGCTTGCCCGACTGGACACATGCAATCGCCCCGGACAGATTGCGGATCGCATCTTTTCTCGTCGTCTCTGTCACGACTTCCTGTTCTTTGATCTCGTCGAAAAAAGGGTCTTTGATACTGAGCATCGTCACCCCGAAACGACGCAACTTGTTAATCATTCCGACGGTCAGCTGCACGCCCGTCTGCAACAGCGTCAAGCCCTCGCTTGTATAAATGCTGCGAGCCAGCACATCTCCAGGCTCGACTTGATCCACACTCACATATTTCATGGGGTCAATCCTCCTGATTCCTCTTCCCCTGATGCTTTTTCCCTATATTAGCATTGAAAAAACATGTTTCGCCGCTGTTTTTATGAACATTCCCACACAAAAAAGACCTTTGCGGGCAGAAAGCACCTGATTGATCCGGTACTTTTTGCACAAAAGTCTTTCGTGTCGTTATTTTTTAAAGGAATCAGTCCCACCAGCTGCGATCAGCCATGCTTTTCAGGAAGGCATCAACCACAATCGGGTCAAATTGCGTTCCTTTGCCGTCGATCAACTGCTCGACTGCTTCGCCGTATGGGAGAGCGGGACGGTACAGTCGAACGGTTGTCATCGCATCGAAAGCTTCTGCTACAGAGACGATTTTGGCGCCGAGCGGAATCTCTGCTGAAGAAAGGCCATGGGGATAGCCCTGCCCATCCATCCGTTCGTGATGGTACAGGATCGTCTGATCGATTCCCCGATTTTGCAGCGGGCCAATCATTTGCACGATCGCGCACCCTGTCTCCGGGTGTTTCTTGATCAGTTCCCATTCTTCCTTCGTCAGCTCGCCGTATTTCCGCAAGATCGAATCTGGCGTACCGATTTTTCCGATGTCATGCAGCAGGCCAGCGATATACATATTGACACATTCCTCTTCGCCCAGTTGAAACTGGTTGGCGATTTTCCAGGCGTAAAACCCGACGTTGAGCGAGTGTTGGTACGTATACGGATCACGAGCATTCACACTGGTGATGAGCGAATGAATCGTGTCGATCATGAGATTCGTCGTGGCTTGATGACAATACAACATTGTTTTTAACAGTTTTTGCAATGGTGCCTCCTCGATCCAAAAAATGCGTCGGCACGCTCGCTACCCTTTGAGCAGGAGAGCGGAGATGAGCTCTCCTTGTTGTACTCCTTTCCCGCCAGCGGGAATCTTGATCAGGCAATCGGAATCTTTGATCGATACGGTAACGCTTGACTGATCCATTCCGACAGGCTCAACGAATAGCTTGCCTTCGCTTACATAAGACTTGCCGCGAACATAGCGCGGATAGGCATTGACTTTGCTGAACTCTTTTCCCAAAAAGGCTGTGCATTCCTGCCGGTATCTCTGGGACTGGCCTTGCATCCCCAAAATAACCGGGCGGACAAACAGCTCAAAACCGACAAAACACGCTCCCGGATTGCCTGACAGCGCAAATAAAAACTGCTCGTTCCAAACGCCTGCCGTCGTCGGGCTACCGGGACGCATCGCTACTTTGTTAAACAGCATTTCCCCGTCCCAGTTTTGAAACAGGTCTACCAAAATATCGTAGTCGCCTACCGATACCCCACCGGATGTCACGACAAAATCCGCTTGAGAAAATGCTTCCAAGACAAGCGACTGCGCTTTCGCCGCTTCATCCGGGATGGCGCCCATCAGCAAAGGGATTCCTCCTGCTTCGCGGATCAACGCTTGCAGCATATAGGAGTTGCTGTTGCGAATTTTCCCCTGCGTCAGTGGCGCTTCCACAGGCAAAAGCTCCGAGCCCGTTGCGAAAATCGCAATCGTCGGACGCTTGCATACGTGGACATGGTGGAAACCGAATATAGCCAACAGCGCCGTTTCACCTGCGCCAATTTTTGTTCCTTTCTGCAACACACAATCGCCCTGCGTGATTTCGTCACCAATCGAAGTCAGATTTTTTCCGGCTGGAATCTCTTTTCGGATGGAAATGCAGGTTTTGCCCTCTTTTTCGCTCTCCTCCGTCATTTCCAGCATGATCACAGCGTCTGCTTGCTCGGGCACCATCGCGCCTGTCATGATCCGCGAAGCCGTTTTGGGCGAGACGGCTTTCGTCGGGACAAAGCCGCACGGAATATGCTCGATCACTTCCAAACAGACGGGAGATTCAGGCGACGCTCCTTTGGTAGAACTGGACATAATAGCGAAACCGTCCATCCCGGAGCGGCGAAAATGCGGCATGTGCGAAGGCGCGAACACATCCTCTGCCAATGTGCGGCCGTAGGCATTTTCCAACGAAACTTGTTCCACGCCAAGCGGACGCAGATGCTGCTCGATTCTGCGCTGCGCTTCCTCCACCTGGACGGTATTTCGACGAAAACGGTTGACGCTTGCCCCTTTTTCCATGTCGACTATCCTCCAATTTGCGACATACGTCTTACGGTTGGTACGTGCGACTGACTTTCCCCCGCCAAAGCCAAGGCCATTTCATGATTTTGCGGCTTGATGCTCAGCGCTTTGAAAAAAAGTTGACGAACCGCTTCGTCATCGCCGATGCATTTGCGGACGTTAAATTCATCTGACCAGTACAGGCACGGCTTAATATTGCCATCTGCCGTCAAGCGCAGCCGATTGCACGTTTCGCAAAAATGCTCGCTCACAGGATGAATCAGCCCAAAGCTGCCTTTGGCACCTGCTATGCGAAACGTTTGCGCAGGCCCGTTGCCGCGGCCATCATGCGTCTCTGCGACTTTCCAGTCCATTTCCTTGCAACGATCCAGCACGGTGGACAACGGCAAATACGACTGTTTCCATCTCGTGTCGTTGTGGCCGATCGGCATGTACTCGATAAAGCGGACTTGCAGAGCACCATCGATGGTCAGCCGCAGAAAATCTGCAATCTCGTCATCGTTGATTCCCTTCATCAGCACGACGTTCAGCTTGATCGGCTGAATCCCGACTTGCTGGCACGCCGCTATGCTGTCGAGGACGCGGTTGACGTCTCCCCCGCGGGTGATCAGCGAAAAACGCTCCGGCCTCAACGTATCCAGGCTGATGTTGATGCGCTTCAAGCCCGCTTCTTTTAACTTCTTGGCCTTTTTCGCCAAAAAAATGCCGTTGGTCGTCAGCGCAATATCTTCGATTCCCGGTATCCCCGCTACGCTCTCGATCAGCTCTTCCAATCCTTTGCGGACGAGCGGCTCTCCGCCGGTCAACCGCACTTTTTTCACGCCCATTTCAGCCAAAACCCTGACAACCTCGGTAATCTCGTGAAAAGACAGAATGTTTTCTGCGGGTTCAAATTCCATGCCATCAGCAGGCATGCAGTACACACACCGCAAGTTGCAGCGATCTGTCACGGAAATGCGCAAATAATCGTGAATCCGGCCAAACGAGTCCACTAATTCACTGGGAATCACTGGACTTCCCCCCTTTTTCCTGCACGATTCGCTCAGGCCAGGTGTACACATTAAACGACTGATTGCGAATAAAGCCAACGGTAGTAATGCCGAGTTCATCTGCCAGACGAAGCGCCAATTCGGTCGGCGCTGACTTGGACAAAACGATGCTGCAGCCGATCTTGGCTACCTTCAGCAATACTTCGGAAGAAATCCGGCCACTGAACACCATGACCTTGTCATGAACGGACACTGCATGCATCAAACTGTAGCCGTACAGTTTATCGAGGGCATTATGCCTGCCTATGTCCATTCGGGAGACGACAATCCCGTTTGGATCGCACAGGGCAGCATTGTGCACCCCTCCCGTATCCTGAAAAAGCGTAGCCGATTGCTGCATCGCCTGCATGAAGCGAAAGCAGTCAGCCGCCGGGATCGTCACGGCTGTGTCATCCCGCTTTTTCACCGTTCGGGCGTCATTGTAAAAGTAGAAGCTTTGCCGACTTTTTCCGCAACAGGAAGTCACGTACCTTTTCGAATGAAACATCTGGTTATACGTGTTTACATTTTTAGCGCGAACGTAAGCGAATCCGGTTGGCTCGTCAATGAACAGGTCCGTAATGTCCTGATAGCTCTGAATCACCCCTTCGGACGCCAAAAACCCGATGACAAGCTCCTCGATGTATTCCGGGCTGCATACGAGAGTCGCAAATTCCTCGTCATTCAGCACGATCGTAATGGGCGACTCTGTCACGATTGAATCTTCTTTTTCCTGCATAGAGCCGTTTTCATAATGCAGGACAGGCGACAAAACAAAGACGGGTTGGATCACGAAAGCTCCCTGCCTTTCCTCCAGGTCTCGATCATGCGAGAGGACGGTCCAATACGTAGACCGTCATGGCGATATCCTCTTCCAAGCTGATATCCGAAAAAATCCGCAAAATCTTGGCATCAATCAATTCCTCAAGCTTGGCTACGACCGCCTGATCGTGGTAAATGTTCTTGACCAGCTTGGTGCGCGCCTCGTGGACCATGCGCTTGCCGTCTTCGGAAAGAATCATGAACTTTTCTACGTTGGTCAGATTCCCCTTCATCTCGCAGATGACCCAGGGGCCGCAAAAGCGGGTGAGAATTTCCCGCGGGCCGTTGCCGACGTGTTCTTTGCGGATTTCGCGGACGAGCATGCTGAATTGATGTTCCAGGTTTTTCGTCATTCGATTATCTCCTTTGCTTCCCCCGCCTTGTTTTGCCGGGGGGCCAGCATGATATAGCTGATCACCAGAATAAAAATGACCAGCGACAAAATCAGATTGTTCATGGCATCGTCGCGGTTGACGATAATAAAGCGCACGGTACCCGTAATTCCAATATAAATCAAATAGCGCAGGGGAAAGTGGTACGCTTCATGAAAATATTTGACGATCATCGAAACAAAGACAAAATACAGAAAAAAGGCCAGAACCTTTTCCAAAATATCATGGACATTAGTATTGCCTTGCACCGCATCTACTACGATGGCGTACAGCTCACGCAACAAATAAAAGCTGAGTACCAATCCAAGAATGATCAGAGACGCGTTTAACATCATTTGATAGAAGCGTACGATTGACGCTTCGTTTTTATTTGTTCGCATCCAAGCTTCTGCCCTCCTTCTGATCAGGATTGCTGCGGCTCTCCTCATTCTTTTAGCCCTTCCCCTATCCCCTTCAACAGGTTGATGCCAAAGCCCATCGCGCGGTTGATGTCCGGATCGCGCAGTGCTTTCATCAAATCGAAAATGCCGACCTTGGCTCCCGATTGCAGCGCTTCGTCAGCCCGTTGCAACCCTTTGGTCACACCGGACATCAGCTTTTTCGTCATGTCAGGATCAAGCTCTGTCAAACCTCCCGCTGCTGCCATCGCGTTGTTGATCATGTTCGTCACAGGCGGACGCACCATTTGTCCGACGACGATTTTGGCAATGTCCTCTTTCGCCTCGACGGCGGCGTTGAGCGCTCCCAGGATGCCGCTGTCATGCAGCTCCTGGAGTAGCTTGATCGTCGCCTGAATGCCCTCGGGGTTTTGCGCCAGAGATTCCAGGACACGCTCTACCGTTTGCGCTTGCTTTTCTTCCTCAGTAACTTCGGGCTTTACTATTTTCGTGATCGGTCTTGCCATTATTTTTCGCCTCCCGCAACGTTTACTTCCGCAATCGGTACATAATCTTCTCTCGCCCACTTGCGCTCGACCTGGACGCCCATTTGCGGGTTGCGCTTCGCATAGCGCGGATTGTACATAGGCAACGGAGTCATGCCTTTTTCTTTGAGGAACTCCATACGCACCTTCGTTTGCTTGTAAGCAGGTGTCTGTGTGCGAACGTCTCCCACGCTGCCTGTCAACAAGTTGATCGCATTTTCATGGCTGACGGAGTGCATCGGCACGTACAATTCGTTGCCGCTTACCCGATCTGTCACAAGCACCCGCAACTTGATCGCTCCGTATGGCGAGACGAGACGCACCAATGAACCGTCTTGCACACCGCGTTCGCGCGCAAGCTCAGGGGAAACTTCCACAAATACTTCTGGCAATTTATACTGGATTCCCTTCGATTTATTCGTCATGTTGCCTTCGTGGAAATGCTCCAGCAAACGTCCGTTATTCAAGGTAAGGTCAAATTCCGACGGATACTCGACTGGCGGAATGTATTCCACTGTGGATAGTCTTGCTTTTCCGTCCGGGAAGTTGAAGCGCTCTTTGTACAGAAGCGGCTCATCCGTGCCGTCTTTTTGTACCGGCCAGTGCAGGCTGTTCCATCCTTCCAGGCGCTCGTAGGATACTCCGCCATACAGCGGTGCCAGACTGGCAATTTCGTCCATGATTTCACTCGGATGCTGGTAGTTCCAATCGGCTCCCATGCGCTGTGCGATCGATTGGATGATCGCCCAGTCCGGTTTGGATTCACCCAGCGGCTCCAACACTTGATACAAACGCTGGATACGTCTCTCTGTGTTCGCGAAGGTGCCGTCTTTTTCCAGCGATGGAGACGCGGGCAAGACGACATCGGCAAATTGCGCCGTTTTGGTCAGGAATACATCCTGTACCACGAAAAAGTCAAGCTTGCCGAGCGTATCGTGCACGTGGTTCGCGTTGGAATCTACCCAAGCCATGTCTTCGCCCATCAGGTACATGGCTTTCAGCTCGCCTTTTTCGACTGCTTCCAGCATTTCGATGTTGGTCAAACCAGGTTTATTGGAGATCGTTACGCCGTATGCTTGTTCAAATTTGGCTCTCGCTGCGTCATCGGTAATATGCTGATACCCTGGCAGCCATGTAGGCAGCGTGCCCATGTCGCAAGCGCCCTGGACGTTGTTGTGCCCGCGCAACGGATAAGCTCCGGCACCAGGTCGGCGGTAGTTTCCGGTCACCAAAAGCAGGTTGGAGATCGCGGCAGACGTATGCGAGCCAGCGACATTTTGCGTCACGCCCATTCCCCACAAGACGCAAGTGCCATCCGCTTCGTGAATCATTTTCGCTGTCTGGATCAACTGTTCTTTGGGCAGTCCGGTTACTTCGACGGCGTAATCTAAGGTGTACTTTTCCAGCATCTTGCGATATTCGTCAAACTGGTTCACCCGCTGCTCGATAAACGCCTTGTCGTGCCAGCCTTGGTCGATGATGTACTTCGCAACCGCCGTCAGCCAGACAAAGTCGGTTCCTTGTTTCGGATGCAGGAACAGATCGGAGCGTTCTGCCATTTCATGCTTGCGCAAATCAGAGACAATCAGTTTTTGGCCGTGCAATTTTTTCGCCCGTTTCACCCGTGTTGCCAAAACAGGATGGCCTTCGGTCGGGTTCGCCCCGACGATGATGACCAGTCCGGCACTGGCGATGTCTTTGATCGTGCCTGAGTCACCGCCGTGTCCTACAGTGGCGAGCAATCCGTCCGTGGCAGGCGATTGGCAATAGCGGGAACAGTTGTCGACATTGTTCGATTCAAACACTTGACGCGCCAGTTTTTGCATCAGGTACGCATCTTCGTTTGTCGTTTTGGAGGAGCTGACGAATCCAAGAGCTTTTCCGCCATACGTTTGCTTGATTGCGCCCATTCGCTCGGCGATCAGGGACAGCGCCTCATCCCACGTAGACGGTACAAATGCATCTCCCTTGCGAATCAAAGGCGTCGTCAAACGCTGGTCACTATTGACAAAATCCCAACCGAACTTGCCTTTGACACATGTGGAGACACTGTTGACCGGAGAGTTTTCCGTCGGTTCCACTTTCAAAATGTGGCGGCCTTTCGTCCATACTTCAAACGTGCAGCCTACCCCGCAGAACGTACACACGGTTTTTGTTTTCTTGGTTCGCGTTTCGCGCATCGCCGCTTCGACTTCCGAGATCGCGAAAATGCTGCTGTAACCAGGCTCGACTTCTTTGATCAGATCGATCATCGGGTTCAGCAAATCTTTTTTGATCCCGGACATAAAGCCCGCTTCGCCCAGCATCGATTTTTCCATCAAGGCATTGCATGGGCAAACCGTCACGCACTGACCGCAAGACACGCATGAGGATTCATTAATTGATTTATTGTCATCCCAGATAACTCGCGGGATTTCCCGTTCCCAGTCGATGGTGAGCGTTTCATTGACCTGCAAGTCTTGACAAACCTCTGTACAACGTCCGCAAAGAATGCATTGATACGGATCGTAGCGATAAAACGGATGCGACATGTCCACTTCGTATTCTTTTCCGCGGAACGGGCGTGTTTGGTGGTCGATTTCCAGCAGCTCTGCCGTATTGTGCACGCGGCAATTTCCGTTGTTGTTGTCGCACACGGTACAGTACAGCATGTGGTTTTCCAAAATGCGGTCCATCGCTTCGTTCTGAGCGCCTTTTGCCAGTTCGGAAGCAGTCAGGATGTTCATTCCATCTTCGATCACAGTCGAACAGGCCCGCATGATTTTGCCGTCAATCTCGCACATGCACGTATCGCAAGTCTGGATCGGGCCTAAAATCGGCGAATAGCAGATGTGCGGATGCTCGATGCCATGTTCCAGCAAATAATCGAGGATTCGCGTCCCTTCTTCTGCCTCATGCTGCTCCTGATTTAATACGAAGCTTACTTTTTTCATCTCCCAAAAACCTCCAGCAAAAATAATAAAGCCCACCATAAAACAATCTGGGCAAATACATGCACAAATTGTTTTATGGTGGGCTAATGATCAAACATCAACTGATGCCCATTATCCGTCCCGCCATAAACTATGGAAGTGATCAGGATGATTCAGCAATTCGCATTACTAATCATCAATGATCGGCTATGGGTCCATTATAGCACCGAATCTGGCGGGAAATCCAACTTTTTATCATTCGCACCCCGTTAACTCAGCTTCCCTTTCACGTATTTGGCGTTAAAAATAAACAAGCGCATAAGCAGGAACAGCGACGGAATCAGCAACACCATCCCGCCGATGAACGCCGCGACCAAAAATTTGGCCATGGTTGGGTTCGTCACGCTCGTGTGGAAGGAGACATACGGGTAAAGCAAGTACGGCAAATGAGCCTTTCCGTAACCCCAGAAAGCCGTGAAAAATTGCAGCATCACAGAAATAAACATCCATCCGTACGACCTTTTCACGATCAGCAAACGCAAAGCGTTCAAAAAGAAAGCGAACGATAAAATAAACCAGATGCTGTTTCCCATTAACGACGCGAAATGCTCCGGATTATGTTTCCACAAGGCCATGAAGACAAGCAGCGAGGCAAAAATCGTCGGCAGGCTGTTAAACAACGCCCATTGCCGCAACACACTTTCTGCCTGCGGATCATCCGCCCGATTGGCGTAGTACGTGAGAAAGCTTGTGCTGATAAACAGCACGCTCACCAGTGCCAGGAAGACGACGGCCCATGAATACGGGCTATAAAACAAATTGCCCGCCAAAAAGCGAGGGACGCCATCTTCTACCGCGATAAACCCGCCTTCCGAAATCGTCAAGACGGTGGAAAAAGACGCGGGAATCAATACGCCCGTCGCCGCGTACAAAAAGTGGTACAGGTGACTGTTCGGATTCCCGTACTTGCTGAAGGCGTAAAAAGAGCCGCGAATCGTTAACAACACCAAGGCAATGCTCGCAGGGACAAGCAGAGCTGTTCCATAGTAATAGCCTGTCTCCGGGAAAAAACCGACGATGCCGACAAAAAAGAACACCAGAAATACGTTCGTAACTTCCCAGACAGGCGATAAATAGCGGGAAATCACTTTGTTGATGATTTCACCTTTGCCTGTAATCCTCCCGTAGTAGGAGAAAAAGCCTGCGCCGAAATCAATCGACGCCACGATGATATACCCGTATAAAAACAGCCAGAGGATGGAGATCCCCAGCCCTTCTGTCGTCACGTTTGCTCACTCCTCGCATCCAGCAACGGTTCCACCGGATTTCTGCGTGCCATGCGAACTAAAACGAATACGGTCAGGATGCCTAACAGGGCGTAGATCACACTGAACAGCACGAGCATGGAGCCAACGTGCGGCTCGGTTGTAGCCGCCTCTGAAACGGTCATATAGCCCCGTAAAATCCACGGCTGGCGACCGACTTCTGCAAAAACCCAGCCAAATTCGATAGCGAGCATGGACAACGGCCCTCCGAGCACGATCAGACCAAGCAGCCAGCGATTCCACTCCAGCTTTGGCTTCCAGATGCGACAAGCGACAAAGACAGCCGAGAGAGCGATCATGAAGCTTCCGATTCCTACCATCAGATCAAACCAGTAATGAATGATTAACGGCGGCCAATTTTCTTTGGGAATATCGTTCAAGCCGACCACTTTTCCTTGAAAGCTGTCTGTCGCCAAAAAGGAAAGCATGTTCGGCAATTTGAGCGCGTAGTTCACCTCGTTCGTCGTTCGGTCCAAAGTTCCGCCCACGAGCAGGTCAGCGTGCGTTTTCGTCTCAAAATGCCATTCCGCCGCAGCCAATTTTTCCGGCTGGTAGGCAGCGAGAAATTTGCCCGACAAATCCCCGACTACCGCTGTCGCCACCGCAAAAACAAGCCCGATCGCCATGGTCAATCGCAACGCCTTTTTATAATACTCATTGCGGTGGCCGCGCAAGATAAACCACGCCGTAATCGCCGCGATCACAAACGCCGTCGTCATGTAGGCAGACGTGAGGACATGCGCTACTTTGGTCGGTGTCGCCGGGTTGAACATCGCTTTCAAAGGCTCGATATTGGTGATCGCTCCGTTGTCGATCGTAAATCCTTGCGGTGTATTCATGAACGCATTTACCGTTGTAATAAAAAAGGCGGAAAGACCGGAGCCGATGGCGACAGGGATCAAGACGAGCAAGTGAAACAGCGGCTTTTTGAACCGGCTCCACGTATACAAATAAATCCCCAGAAAAATCGCTTCAAAGAAAAAGGCGAACGTCTCCATAAACAGCGGCAAGGAAATCACCTGCCCGGCGATTCGCATAAACCCCGGGAAAAGCAGCGACAGTTGAAGTCCGATAATCGTTCCGGTCACGACGCCAACCGCCACGGTAATCGAATAGCCTTTTGCCAGCCTTTTCGCCAATAGCCTGTACTGGTAATCCTTCTTCCAAATCCCCATTGTTTCAGCCAGCAGAAGCAGTAACGGCATTCCTACCCCGATCGTGGCATAAATGATGTGAAATCCTAACGTAAGCCCGAACAAGATTCTGCTTTGCAACGCAAGCTCCATCGACTTTCCTCCTTGGAACCGTAAGTCATACTCTGCACGGCACAGCCTGGCTGTTGGCTGTTGACTTCGCCAGCACCGCTCATTTAAAAATGAGGGTGCTGTCGGTCGGCTATACAGCTTTCGCATACGTGCAGAAGGCTCATCTGCGTAGAGGAGACGGCTTCCGCCTCCTGATCCTGCGGGGACTCTTCCTCTACCCGCCCGCACACTTCGCATACTCTGGTCATCTCATCCACCTCCCGTTGTCCGCGTTATTTCAAAGCCACTTCATACCCCAAATCGCGAATCGCCTGTTGAAAGTCAATCAGCGACGCTGCCTTTTCATCGTAGGAGACGAGCGCTTCGCCTTTTGCCAGGCTCACCTCCGCCTGCCGGATGCCCCACACGTTGTGCAGGGCATCGTTCACTTTTTGCGCATCCTGTTCGTCACGCATTCCTTGTACGGGAATTTTCTCTGTATGCATTCTCTCGCCTCCTTGCCGTAACGGTTCACGGTTAGTGAACTTGCTTCTCCGCTTGCTGCATTCCTTCGCCCATCCCGCGCAAAAAGTTGATCATGGAGCCGAGGGCCAATGTGACGTTCGGTTCCATCATGGCCCTTCCCATCCCCATTAAGCCCATCGGTTTATCGCTTTTCGTATCCGTTAATCGCTCAATGCCATGATCGACGGCGTTCAAAATGTTTTGCAGCTTGGCAGGCTCCAGCTTGCCCATGAATTGCAACGCGTTCATCCCGTTTTTCATGATGCGGTGCATGCCCGGCTTATTGAGCTGCGACACGGCAATGACCCCGATATCATGCCGATTCTTTAGCGCCCCTTGCACGATGTCCAATACGCCTATCTCCTGCAATTCTTTGACAATGTCCAACAAAGTGATCAACGCCTGGTGGTTTTCGCCCACGGCATCCAGCACTTGCTGAATCGCCTGTTGTTTCTCTTCCTCTGGAGTGGGCACGTATCGTTCAATGTTGGAAATCGCTTTGGCCATCGGCTTGTCCTCCTGTTCCGAGTAAGTCAGGGATTGAAATCCAATCGTCGCGCTGCCATTTTTCTTCTACCTTTACGCCCATTTGCGGCTGACGATTGCCGAAACGGTAGTTGACAGGGGGAAGTGGCGGCTCTCCTTCCCGTTCGAGAATATCCATTTTCACGCCCATTTCCTTGTAGTTAGGCGTATGCGTCAGCTTGTCATGGTAGCTGCTGGTCAGGCGATTGACCGATTTCTTGTCTTTGGATGTATTCATCGTCAAGTACAGCTCGTTTCCTTTTACCCGATCCGTGACCAATACGCGCACTTCCACTTCTCCGTATGGCGACGACAGGCGGACGAGCGCGCCATTCCTGATGTCTCGTTCTTCCGCCAGCTCCGGCGATACTTCCAGCCATGGATTGGGAACCTTGTGCGTGATTCCTTTGGCTTTGTAGGTCATATTGCCTTCGTGGAAATGCTCCAGCAAGCGACCGTTGTTCAGGTGCAAGTCGAACTCCTGCGTCGGCTCAAACATCGGCGGGGTCCAGTCGACCTTGATTAATCTGGCTTTGCCATCCGGGAACGGGAACCGCTCGGTAAAGAGCAGCGGCGTGTCTTTTCCGTCAGGCTGCACGGGCCAGATTTGGCTGTTCCAGCCTTCCAGCCGCTCGTAGCTGACCCCGGCAAACATCGGAGACAAGCTGGCCGCTTCCGCCATGATTTCCCCTGGATGCGTATAGTTCCAGTTAGCCCCCATCTTGTTCGCCAGATCGCGGATGATCATCCAGTCCGGCTTCGACTCGCCGAGTGGTTCAAACACTTTGTACAGCCGCTGAATCCGCCGTTCCGTGTTCACGAACGTCCCGTCCTTTTCCAGGCTTGGCGATGCAGGCAACACGACATCGGCAAAATGCGCCGTTTTGGAGAAAAAGATATCTTGAACAACGAACAGCTCCAGCTTCTCAAAAGCAGAATCGACGTGATTGATGTTGGAGTCAATCACAGCCATGTCTTCGCCAAACAAATACATCGCCTTGATTTTCCCCTCAAAAATTCCCTCGACCATCTGGTGGTTGTTGAAACCGGGATCTTTTGGCAATGGCACGCCCCACGCCTCTTCAAAACGCGCTCTTGCTTTCGCGTCCTGCACAGGCTGATAGCCCGGATACCAGGCAGGCATTGTCCCGAAATCGCACGCTCCTTGAACGTTGTTATGTCCGCGCAGCGGATACGCTCCCGCGCCTGGACGTCCGAAGTTGCCCGTGACCAACAGCAGGTTGCAGATGGCTGTACTCGTATCAGTTCCGCCAACGTGCTGGGTCACCCCCATCGCCCAGAGGATGCACGTCCCGTCTGCTTCGTGGATCATCGTAGCCAGTTTGATCATGTCTTCTTTTGACAAGCCCGTAACTTTTTCGGCATAGTCCAAGGTGTATTTTTGCAACGACTGGACGAACTCGTCGTAGCCGTTCACTCTCGCTTCCAGAAACTCTTTGGCTTCCCAGCCTTGATCGATGATGTACTTCGTAATCGCGGAAATCCACACCAAGTCTGAGCCTGGTTTCGGGTGCAGATGCAAATTCGCTTTTTGCGCCAATTCGTTTTTCCGCAGATCGACCACTGCCAGCTTCTGCCCGAACAGCTTGTGCGCTCTCTTCACGCGAGTTGTCAGCACCGGATGGGATTCAGCAGGATTCGCCCCAACCACGATGACCAATCCAGCACTGGCAATGTCCTGAATCGTTCCCGAGTCGCCGGAGTAGCCTACGGTCCGCATCAACGCCATCGACGCTGGCGATTGGCAATACCGGGAGCAGTTGTCCACGTTGTTCGTCCGGATCACGGAACGGGCGAACTTTTGGAAAATGTAGTTTTCCTCATTGGTGCATTTGGAAGAAGCGATAAACCCGATCGAATCTGGCCCGTACTTTCCTTTCAGCTCGTTCAACTTATTGCTGATAAATGTCAAAGCTTCTTCCCAGCTCGCTTCTACGAACTTGTCTCCTTTGCGAATCAGCGGCTTCGTCAAGCGCTCTTCGCTGTTGACGAAATCCCACCCCCACTTTCCTTTTACACAGGTGGAAATGCCATTTACGGGAGCTTCTACTTGCGGCTCGATCTTCAAGATTTTGCGCCCTTTGGTCCAAACCTCGAAGCTGCAGCCTACGCCGCAGTATGTACAGACCGTTTTGGTCCGCTTGATCCGGCTTTTTCGCATGCTTGCCTCTACTTCTGATACGGCAAAAATTTCTTTGTAGCCAGGCTCCACTTCTTTCGTGATGTTAATCATCGGCTCCAGCACATCTGCCGGGATGCCTGTCATGTATCCGGCTTCGCCGAGCATCGATTTTTCCATCAGCGCATTGCATGGACAGACTGTTACACAATGACCACAGGACACACAGGATGACTGATCGATCGGCACATCGTTGTCCCAGATTACTCGCGGACTTTCACGGTTCCAGTCGATCGAAAGCACTTCGCTGACCTGAAGATCCTGACAGGCTTCCACACAGCGGCCGCAGAGGATGCATTGATCGGGTTCGTAGCGATACATCGGGTGGGATAGATCGGGGGGATACGGCTTCGGTTTGAACTCGTATTTCTGGTGTTCAATCTCCAAATACTCTGCTGTGTTGTGGACGACGCAGTTGCCGTTGTTGTTATCACAAACCGTACAGTACAGCTCATGATTTCGTAAAATGCGGGACATGGCTTCCAATTGCGCTTCTTTGACAAATTCTGATTTTGTGTTCACTCTCATTCCCGGCTCGCTGGCGGTTGCACAGGCACGCACCAACTGACCATCGACTTCCACCATACAAGTGTCGCACGTCTGAATCGGAAGCAAATTGGGATGTTTGCAGATATGAGGTATATAACAATCGTGCGACTCTGCCACATCCAAGATACTTTGCCCTTGCACGGCATGGTACGTTTCGTCGTTGATCTGGATCGAGTACGATCGGTCGTCCATTTTATATCCCTCCAAAATCGCGGCACAAAAACGCCTTTCACCTTGCTATTCGACTGTATTGTTCCGTAAAAATGGTTGGATATACATTTTTATGCATGTGTTTTTCAGGGACGGCCAAGGCCCGATTTGCCCACAAAAAAACCAGGGCGCTACCCCTGGTCAGTCTTTCCCCTTGAAAAAAGCGTTCTCGACGTCAGCTGACGGGAAGCGGAGGACGACCGCCAATCCGAGAAAGAGAGCAAACAAGTCGAGAAACCAATTCCGATTGCGGCTTCGCAGAGCCAGACATGTAAACATTTCCTGAAGCTGCATCGTTTCATCCCGGGCCACGACAGGTGCAGCAGCAAAATGTTTCAAAATAAGCTCGTGCTTTTCAAAGACGGCTATATGCAACATGTCTCTTAAAACAACTGCGTACTTGTCGACGCTCTTGTCGTTGAAAAGGTCAACCAATTGGTTACGCAGATTGGCAATCAGCTGTTCCCCGTCGATTTCCCTTGGCTCCAACGCTTCCAGCATTTTTTTGATATTCATAATCTCGCTCTCCTTCGAAACACTATTTCCTTGCTATTTTGCAAAAAAGAAACCCCCATAAAACTTTTCGGCACAAAAAAGCTGTACGCCAAAAGTTTTATGGGGGTAGCAACAGGCATGTGTTCATACCTGTGATCCATCCCGCCATGCAAAAACGAAAATACCAGGATCGGCCAGCATTGTTTCAAGACTGCCGATCTGTGGGCTTTCCGAAACCATTATAGCAAAAAAACGTCGAAAAAGCTCCCGGAGCAAAAGGATTGCCGCTTGCAGGCAACTGGAACTTTATGCATATTTTTCAGGAAGCGAGGAAGCCTATGCCCATGATGCAACAGACAAAGGGGCGATTCTCATGCAAGAATTTAACCTGGACGCCCATCTTCACGGGCTGGCTCAGTCAGGCGATCTTGTAACCCGCAAACTCAACTTCAACGCAGAAGCCGCTCAGCTCGTCTATTTATCCAGCATGTGCGACAATTCCACAATTCACAGCACTATCGTGAAGCCATTTTTGGAAAGCCAGCATTTATCCGAGTTTGAAGCGATGTTGCAGGCTATGCCAGGATACGAGCAAATGAAGGACCGCCAGCAATTGGCAGACAAGCTCATTCAAGGATACGCTTTGCTGTTTCTCCCCCGCGAAACATGTGCGATCAACACAAAAAAGCCCCCGCCCTTTCAACCTCAAAAAGCCACCATCGAATACATCTTGCAGGGGCCGCAATACGCTTTTTCCGAAGATATCGAAACGAACATTCACATTATTCGCACCCGTTATCCGTTGCAGGACTTGCATGTCGAATATATGAAAGTCGGTTCCGTGAGCCAAACTCCCTTAGCCATCGTCTACGACCATTCCAAGGTGAATCACGACGTGCTTTTGTGCCTGAAAAACAAGTTGCAACAAGTCGACGCAGAAGTCGTCCAAGCTTCGAATCAACTGCAAATGCTGATCACGAAACGATTTAATTTGCTGCCGACTGCGATTGTTTCCGAGCGGCCTGACAGATCCGTCCTGAATTTAAGCAAAGGAAAAGTGATCCTGATTTTGCACGGAACCCCTTTTGCGATTATCGTGCCTTCCGTTTTTTTCGACTTTCTGGCATCGATGGACGATCTTTACGACGTCCCGTGGTTCACCCGGCCGCTCATGGCTTTGCGCTATATAGGCGCGTTCATCACCACATCTCTTCCCGCTCTGTACGTGGCGACTGTCTCGCACAATCCGGAGATTTTTCGCGCCCAGTTGGCGATCGAGATGGCAGGGAGTCGCGCGGCTGTGCCTTACCCTTCCTTTTACGAAGTGTTCTTCATGCTGTTTCTGATTGAGGCGTTGACGGAAGCGAGCATCCGTCTCCCCAAATACATCGGTTCGATGGCCACTACCGTAGGCGGATTAATTTTGGGGCAAGCCGCTCAAACGGCAGGATTGGTAAGCAGTATCATGATTATCGTCGCCTCCATGGTAGCGATTTCCAACTTTGTCATCCCGATTAATACGATGAACCTCGCCCTGCGGGTAATCAAGTTTCCCCTTGTCGTGTTGGCGATCTTTTTCGGGTTGACGGGGGTGTTGACGGGGTTATTTTGTTTCCTTGTCTACACAACCAGCTTGCGAAGCTTCGGTCAACCTTATTTGAAGCTTTTCATCGGTGAAGCCAAAAAGAGCAGGTGAATCGGTTGTCCCGTTATTTTCTCTATTTTGTGACGCTTTCCATACTGATTAATGCCATCCTGTTTGTCCCGCGCATTTTGATCGACGAGCGCTATGACGGGGCGATTTCGTCCATGCTGTTCGGGGTGATCATCGGCGGCGCACTCATGTACCTGTTTACCAGCTCCATGTTCAAGTTTCGCGGTCAAGGGTTGCCGGAAATCATGCGACAGGCTTTGCCCAAAAGCATTGTGGTTCCGTTCCTGCTCCTGATGGGCAGCGTGTCGTTTATCTCGGGAGCGCTCGTGTTGATCAATTACGCCTTTATCGTGTCCAGATATTTAATCCCGAACACCCCGATCTATGTCGTGCTGATTCTCTTCGTTCTCGTAGCGAGCTTTGGCGCCATGCAATCGTCGCAAACGGTGCTGTACAGCACGGAAATGATTCTCGTTCTCTGCTTGCCGTTTCTCCTGTTTTCCATTTTCAAAGCGTATACGAATCAAAACATGAATTACGATGAAATCCGCGCCATGATTGACTACTCGAACATCCTGCCCAGCTGGAAAAGCTTGTCCGTATCCACTTACGCCGTTACGGGATACATCAGCTTGTCGATTTTTAACCGCGTGTTTGCCGATATCCCCAAGCTCAAGCACCGTTGGGCCGTCCCTTGCATCGGCTTCAGCATCCTGTTTACCGCCTTTTTTGTGCCGATCGGCATTTTGGGCACAGATGGCGTGAACGAATTTATTTTCACCTGGGTTTCGACGGCAGATGCGATTCGGATGAAGTATGCCTTTATTGAACGCGTTGTTTATATTTTTCTGCTCGTTTATTTAGGCATCTCTTACTTATTCGCCATGACGACCTGGCATGTCGGGTCCGAGTTCATACGCGGCTGTTTCTCCCACTACCAGCCCAACACGTCGTCCATCAACTCTGTGCTGCCGAACGCGATCAGTTGTATCGTATTCGGGATCGGAACCGTGATCGTCGGCAATTGGCTCGGTGAAGACGACCTGTTTTCGGTATCCTCGTATTGGATGATGATACGATCCCCACTCGATATTTGTGTGGTCTTTTCCGTTTATATCTTGAGCAGGTGGAGGCAAGCTTTGTGAAACATGTCTGGATGTGGCTCGCGGTCTTGTTTCTGTTTACGGGCTGCGGCTTTAAAGATATTGACAAGCGCTATTTAGTCATGGCGGTCGGCGTCGATAAGTCGGAGCTGAAAGACAAGCCTTATCGCGTATCGTTGAAGCTCGCGATTCCGACAGCGCAAATCAGACCCGGGCAGTCGAATACGTTTCATCTCATCAGCGACGATGCCCCGACGATAACCGAAGCGGTGCGGCATTTGAAATCAAAAGTCGATAAAGACCTCGATTTCTCGCAGACGAAAATTCTCGTTTTCGGGACAAAGCTGGCCGAGGAACGGTTGGACAAGACAACTATCGACTGGTTTTTGCGGAAGCCGGAAATTCAGGGCATCGCCTTCATGGCGCTAGGCTCCCCGACAGCCGAACAAGTGCTGGGCGTCCGCCCCAAGTCCGAACGCATGCCTGCTGACAGCCTGATGCTGAGCTTTGATCAGGAAGGAACGGAATCGTCTTTTATCGTCACCGCTTTTTTGTTTGATTTTCATCGGCGGTTGAGCGAAAAGGGTCTGGACCCGTACATGCCCGTCATCCGCCCGCTCAAAGACACGTATTTGATCGATCAAGTCGCCGTTTTTGACAAAGAAAAAATCAAAGCGGTATTAAGTCCCGAGGAAACGCGGATCTTCAATGAATTGTCCAAGAAAATCAGCAACTTTGATATCGAAACCAGGACGGAGCAGGCCCGCTTTGCCTTGAATGTCACCTCTTTCCGCTATTCGTACGAGTTTGATGAACGCAACGAAGCGGAACCAAAGCTGAAAATGAACGTCCACATCAGAGGATTGTCAGAGGAATCGAATCAGTCTTTTTACAACTCGAATTGGGATCGCTATAAAGCAGAAGCGGAAAAAGAGGCGGCGAAACGATACGCTCATGTGCTGCGGAAGCTCCAGTCACTGAAAGTCGATCCGATCGGATTCGGGCTACGCTATCGGGCAACCCATTACCAACGGGATCAAGATTGGGAAAAATGGCTGAGCATCTACCCCCGGCTCGACTGGAACATCAAGGTGAACATCGACCTGCTTGGATCAGGGGGGATCAAATAATCCCCCGGTAAAAAAACAAAACGACCCTTTTGCACGGGTCGCCGTTCCTTACTCTTCTTTTCGCATCACACTGTATTCATCGCGGACCATGGAGACGTCATCCCCTTGCTGGGTCAGCTCCAGTTTGTAAAGGATATCCGAGAGCACAGACGCGACGATCAAGGTCAAATCTCCCGTATTGACTGGTGTGCGAAAATAATGCCCGATCATTTCATAGCCTTTTCGCTTGAACGTTTCCGTATTTTCTTCATCCAATGCTTCGCACAGCTCTGCGATCAACTCATCCAGCGCGATTCGCGCCCGTTCGTACACATCCGGCTGATCAGTGGAAACGGCATCTGCTGCTTTTTTCTTCGACAAGTGGCCCCTCCTCCTTCCCCTATAGGTTGGAGCAGAAGCCGTTTTTTATGCAGAGTCGGCCTTACTCGCCACTTTTGGTCCATGGGCGCGAATGCCGGTCAAAGCCTGGAGCAACACGCGGTCGTAATGTGTCTCGGCCTGTATGTCGCGCCGGTCCAGCAGCGTCCCGAGCACCGCCCCCAAAAAGCCGAGTGGAATGGAAATCAGGCCAGGATTGGTCAGCGGGAACAAAGGCTGCGCCCGGATGAAGCCAGTATCGGGATTCATCACAGTCGGCCCGGCCATGACGAGCACGACAGATGCAACCAGTCCGGTAAGCACGCCGCAAATCGCACCGCGCACGGTAAAGCGGCGCCAATACAGGGTGAACAACAGCAGCGGCAAATTGGCAGAAGCGGCTACGGCAAAAGTCAAGCCGACGAGAATCGCCACGTTCATTTTTTCCGCGCCGATCGCCAGCCAGATCGAGGCGAATCCGACCGCAACGGACGAGCATTTCGCCATGACGACCTGCTCCTTTTCCGAAGCCAGCCCGCGGCGAATCAGGTGGCTGTAAACGTCATGGGCAAAAGCCGACGAGGCGGACAGCACCAGCCCTGTCACGACAGCCAGTATCGTGGCAAAAGCGACAGCCGCGATGTATGCCATCAAAAATTCGCCGCCAAGCGCGTCCGCCAAAAGCGTCACCGTCAAATTGCCTCCGAAGCCTACATTTTTCAGCGCCTCATACCCGACAAACGTGCTTGCACCAAAGCCGAGAAAAATCGTCAGCAAATAAAACGCGCCGATCACCCACGTAGCGGTGTAGATCGAGGAACGGGTTGTCACTGCGTCCTTGACCGTAAACAGGCGGGAGATGATGTGCGGCAGCCCGGCCGTCCCGAGGATGAGCGCAAGATGCAGCGAGATCGTTTCCAACGGGTCGTTCAACTGGTTGCCCGGATGCAAAAATTGCTCCTGCAAAGGCGTAATCGTGCTGACATGGGAAAACATTTCCGACAGGCTCCAGCCAAAACGGGAAAAGACGATCAGGCTGAGCACCAGCGTCCCGGTCAAAAGCAAGATCGCTTTGATGATCTGCACCCACGAAGTAGCGACCATCCCTCCGAAGACGACGTAAAAAGTCATCAGACTGCCGACGATCATCACCGCCGTATCGTAGTGAACCCCAAGCAAATAGTGAATCAGCGCCCCCGCCCCGACGAGCTGGGCGATCATGTAAAAAATCGTGATCAGCAAAGTCGTACAGGCAACCACTCCGCGCAGCCACAAGCTGTCAAACCGCACCGCGATGGCATCTGCCAAGGTGTAGCGCCCGAGATTGTGCAACGGCTCGGCAATCAGGAACAAAATGATCAAGTAGGAGACGAAAAAGCCGATAGCGTAGACGAAGCCGTCAAAGCCGTACATCGCAATCGTCCCGGCGATGCCGAGAAACGACGCGGCACTCATGTAGTCGCCCGCAATCGCGATGCCATTTTGCAGCCCTGTCAGGCGGTTGCCTGCCGCATAAAAATCTTTGGTCGTTCCCGTTTGTTTCGCCGCCGAATACGTGATCGCCATCGTCCCGATGATGACAGCCAAAAAGAAAATGATCGTCGTCACCGACAAGCCCCCTCTCCCGTACAAATGGAAAAAGACCGGGGATGACCCCCAGCCTTTGAACTGGCACGAGCTTCCTTGCGTTAATTGCTTCTACGCTGAATCTTTCATTCCTGTGTTGGCCCGCACCAAAATTTCGTCGTACTTCGCATCGTTGCGCGAGCTGGACAGGAGCGTTCCGATCCAGGCTGCCAAAAACCCGAGCGGGATGGAGACGATCCCCGGATTCGGCAGCGGGAACAGCGCTTCGCCGACCAAAATGGCTTTTCCGGCAACCGGGTTCCAGACGTTGGGGCTCAACGCCACGAGAATCAGTGAGCTGAACAGTCCGACGAGCATGCCGCTGATCGCCCCTGTCGTGTTGAACCTTCTCCAGAAAATCGTGAACAAGATGACGGGCAAGTTCGCGCTTGCTGCCACCGCGAAGGCGAGCGCAACGAGAAAGGCCACGTTCAGCTTCTGGGCAAACAGCGCGAGCAAGATCGAAACGATCGAGACGCCGACCGAAGCCCATTTTGCCATTTTCATCTGCTCTTTTTCCGTCGCTTTGCCTTGACGGATCACATGGCCGTAAAAATCGTGCGCGAATGCCGAAGCCGCTGTCAGTACGAGTCCTGCCACGACCGCCAAAATAGTCGCGAACGCTACAGCCGATACGAAAGCGAAGAGGAAGTTGCCGCCGAGCGATTGGGCAAGCAACGGAGCGCCCATATTGCCAGCCGCATCCATGTTGGCAGCGCCGACGAAAGCGGCTGCTCCGAACCCGAGGAAGATCGTCATGACGTAAAAGATCCCGATGATCCATGTCGCGTACACGACGGACTTGCGCGCGGTCGTCGCATCTTTTACGGTAAAGAAGCGAATCAGGATGTGCGGCAGACCCGCTGTTCCCAGTACGAGCGCGAGATTGAGCGAGATCGTATCCAGCCCGACTTTGAACTTGTTCCCGGGATTGAGAAATTGGTCCCCGAGCGGTGTCGCTATTTTCATTTGCTCGAACATCGTCAGCAAATTGAAATCAAACTTGGCGAACACCATGAGCGAAATCACGAACGTCCCGAGCATCAGCAGCACCGCTTTGACAATTTGCACCCACGAGGTTGCCGTCATGCCGCCGAACACGACGTAGACCGTCATCAGCGCACCGACGATCAACACCGAAGTGCTGTACTCCAGCCCCAGGAGCAGCTTGATCAGCGCCCCTGCCCCGACCAGCTGGGCGATCATGTAAAAAATCGAGATGGCGATGGAGTTCAGCGCGGCCACACCACGTACCTGCTTATTGTCAAAACGCGCGGCAATCATGTCTGCCATCGTGTACTTGCCGAGGTTGCGCAGCGGCTCCGCCACCAGGTACAACACGACCAAATAAGCGACAAGAAAGCCGATGCTGTAAAAGAACCCGTCAAACCCGCTGAGAGCGATCATTCCGGCGATTCCGAGGAAGGAAGCGGCCGACATGTAATCTCCGGCGATCGCCAGCCCGTTTTGCCACCCCGTCAGCCCGCCGCCTGCCGTGTAAAACTCGCTCGTCGTATTCGTCCGCTTCGAAGCGAAGTACGTAATGACAAGCGTGAGCAGAACAATTCCTAAAAACAGTAAAAATGCCGTTACATTCATCAGCCTCTGCCCCCTGTCTCCTGTTTGACTTTCTCCACCAGCTCGTCAAAACGTTCCGCTTTCTTGGTGTACAGAATACAGAGCCCCCAGGTCATGATAAATTGGGCAAAGGCGAACACCCACGCCCACGAGATCGCCCCGAACGCCGGCTGATTGAGCACCGTGAAGTAAGAAGTCAGGATCGGCAAAGTAAAGTAAAACACGAAGAAGAAAATGGAAGATGGCAGGATGAACGCCCTTTTGCTTCGCAAAAGTTCCTTGAAGGTGGCTGATTGGATAATCGCCGTGTAATCGGTAGCGTCCTGCTTTTGACTGCCGGCTTTTTTCGCCGATAGCGGATTGCTCATGGGAACCTCCCCCTCTTCAAACAAAATGTAAGCGCTTCCTCTATTGTAGGGAATCATTGGTAATTCGTGTGGTTTTGCGCGCAAGATGTCTGGGGGCGTGCGCCAACGGCAAGTTTTGCATCGCGATCTGCGGTTTACGTTTCTTCGAGTCGTTTGAGCAAGTCTTTGGCGGAAGTCCGGGAAACGGGGATTCGCGTTTTCGCCTCTCCTTTCAAGAGCAGGTTGTACGCGCCGTTGAACCACGGCTCAAGCTCGCTCACGTAGTTCAGATTGACGAGATAGCTTTTGTGCGTGCGAAAAAAATCGTAGCCACTGAGCTTGTCAGCGAGCTGCGTCAAGGTCATCCGCGTGGAGTAAGCGTCCGACTGGGTGATGATACGAACGAGCCGTTCTTCCCGCACCGCGTAGACGATCGTCGCCGGGTCGATCACCACCAGCCTGCTGTTTTCTTCGACAAGCAGCTTGGAGCGCTTGGCAGTCGCAGGCTCCGGCTTCGGCTTGACCAGTCGCTCGCGTATGCGCTGCATCGTTTCCACGAGTCTTTTTGGCTCGGTCGGCTTTAGCAAATAATCGACCGCGTTCAGCTTGAAAGCATCCACCGCAAACGCCTCGTACGCTGTACAGAACACGATGAGCGGCTGCGGCTTTCTGGCGGCGAGCATTCGGGCAGCCTGTGCCCCTTCCAGCTCCGGCATTTTCATATCGAGAAAAACGACGTCCGGCTCGTGCTCGTCTACCATTTCCAGCAGCTCTCTTCCGTTGGTGGCACAGGGAAGCAGCTCGACATCTTCCTCCTGCTGCAACAAATAGCTCAGCTCTTCGCGTGCCAGTCGTTCATCTTCGGCAATCATGATGCGAATCGGCATCAGGCACTCACCTCCTGTTTGATCGGGATCGTAAATGTGATCAAAGCACCGCCTTCTGGCCTGTTGGCAAAATGAAGCTGGGCATCCGGGCCTTGCAAGCTGATCAGCCGCTGATTGACATTATGAACCCCGATGCCGTTTCCTTCCTTGCGCTCCATCGGAATTTTGCCCAACAGAGGAAGCAGTTCCTCCGGGAATCCTCTGCCGTTGTCTTCGATCGTAAAATGAACGGCGGTTGGCTGTCGCTGCACACACAGCCTGATTTCTCCGCCTGCGCCCATATCGCGCAGTCCGTGGTGGATGCAGTTCTCGATCAACGGCTGAAGGGTGCCAGGCGGCATAAGCACATCCTCCACACCGGGATCAACCAGCGTCTGCACGGCAAATTGCTCGGAAAAGCGAATGCGGATAATTTCCAAATAGGCGTGCAAATGCTCCAGCTCCTGACCGACCGTTACTTGTGCGCTTGACGTAAGCTTCAGGTTGAAGCGCATGAACACTCCCAGCTGAATCGTCATGTGTCTGGCGAGCTTCGGATCGATGCGAATCAAGGTCACGATCGAATTAAGCGTATTGAACAAAAAGTGCGGATGAATCTGGGCTTGCAGCATTCGCAGCTCTGCGTCCTTCATCAACCCTTTCATCTGCTCCGCAAGCGAGATGGTCAGCTGGTTAGAGATCAGATTTCCCAGCCCTTTGGCCAATGCTTCCTGGACTTTGCCGATTTGCTGGGGGCGGCGGAAGTACAGCTTGATCAGTCCGGCGACACTGCCTCCTTCTTTGATGGGGATGAGGATGGCTGCATGCAGTTGGCAATTTTTTTGTCGGCAGCCAAGCAGTTCCCGGCCATGGCCTTTTTCAATGCAGCCACTCGCCATCGCCCGCTGATCGAGGTCGCTTTGGATCGGCTCTCCCGGAGCGTGATGGTCCGTACCCGCTCCGACGTGGGCCAGCAGCCGCTCCCGATCGGTCACCGCTACGGCGATCGCCTTCGCCTCCCGCTGAAGCACGAGCGCCGCCGCCTGGGCTGTTTGCGGATTCAGCCCCATTTTCAACTGCGGTAAAATTCGCTGCGCAATTGTGAAGGCACGCTCAGCCTCCAGCGCAGCAGAACGCTCCTCTTCTTGCAAAGCGACGCGAATCATCGTCGTAAAAATCGCAATCGAGATGCTGTTGGTCAAGACCATCGGAATGCCGATCACATTGACCATCGTGCGCACGAGATCAGGCGGGCCCGACATGATCAGCAAAAGCGACATCTGGATCACAGGCGCGAACATTCCGATAAACAATGCCTTGGACGGAGAAATGACCCGCTCCTGGGAAAAGAACCGCGCCACATAGCCTGCCAAAAATCCAGTGAGCGGAACAGACAGCCCCATCGGAAGCGCTGCAAATCCGCCGAGATCATACAGATGCAAGCCCGCAATGATTCCGGCTCCCATCCCGACCATTGGCCCGCCGAGCAAACCGCCGATCACGACGCCGACCAGCGTGGAATTTGCCACAATCTCGTCTCCGGAAAGCGGAAAAATCCAGAAGCTCGGAACGTATCCATCCTCGTGCACCACTACGCCTGCATATGTACCTGCCACACCGAACAAGCCAAACATCATGGAAAAGGCAACAGACGTGCCAACGTGCAGTTCGCGATCGAGCAGCTGCCGAAACAGCGGAATCCTCGTCAACATAAACCCGAGAGTCAAGAGAATGCCCATTCTCTCGATGAGCAACAGCGTGAGATTGTCCACGGCGTCCTCCTGCTTGCTTGTTGAAATCTTCTATAAATTCCGCATTTTACTCCCAATTCCCTGCTGGACAGGCAATCTAACTGGGCGTCCTGCATACGCTGAGTGTGCAATGCTTCATGGGAAGGGTGATCAGAACATGTGTGGAATCGTAGGTTGGATTGATTGGGAAAAAGACCTTTCCCAGGAGCGTCCGGTACTCCAGCAAATGACGCAATGCCTCAAAGATCGCGGGCCAGATGCAGAAGGCTTTTGGCTGACTCCGCGCGCCGCCCTCGGCCATCGCCGCCTCGTCGTCGTAGACCCTGCCGGCGGGCAGCAGCCGATGACAGCTCTCAAAAGCGAACATGCCTGCACGATGATTTACAACGGTGAGCTGTACAACACGGAAGACCTCCGGCAAGAGCTGCTTGCTTGCGGTCATACTTTTCAGTCCCACTCCGACACCGAAGTGCTTTTGCACTGCTATCTCGAATGGGGCACGAACTGCCTTGCCAAGCTGAACGGTATTTTCGCTTTTGCGATCTGGGACGAACGGGCGCAGCGCCTGTTTGTCGCCCGCGACCGGATGGGAGTCAAACCGCTTTTTTACGCGCAAAGAGGCAGCTCTTTCTTGTTCGCCTCCGAACTCAAAGCACTGCTGGCGCATCCAGACGTCAAACCGGAGCTTTCGCGGGAAGGACTGGCGGAAGTGTTCGGCATCAGCCCCGCTCGCACCCCTGGTCACGGCGTCTTCCATCAAGTGCACGAGGTGCGGCCCGGCTGCTTTTTGACCGTAACGCGCGACCGTGTCAAACAGGAAACATACTGGCGGCTTGCGAGCCGTCCGCATACCGATGACTTGCCAACCACAGCGGCACGGGTCAGAGAGCTTGTCGTCGATTCGATCAAGCGGCAGCTCGTCGCGGACGTCCCTGTTGCCACGCTTTTGTCCGGCGGGCTTGATTCCAGCGTCATTACGGCGGTAGCCGCCGAGCATTTCAAGGAAACAGGCCGGGGAACGCTCCACAGCTACTCGATTGATTACGTGGACAACGACAAGCATTTTCAAGCGAGCTCTTTTCAGCCAAATGAAGATGCGCCTTACGTCCAGCTCGTGTCGAAATACTTGGGCACCCAGCACCATACGATTGAGTTTGACACAGCCGAACTGGTCGATGCGCTGAAGGTAGCGACACTCGCCCGCGACCTGCCGGGAATGGCCGATGTCGACGCTTCCCTGTACTTGTTCTGCCGGGAAATCAAAAAAGAGACAACCGTCGTTCTCTCAGGAGAATGCGCGGATGAGGTATTTGGCGGCTATCCGTGGTTTTACCGCGAGGAGCTGCTGCATGCAGGGACATTCCCCTGGTCGCGGGCGGTCAAGGAACGGGCTTCGTGGCTGTCGCCCGAGCTGCGCGCCTGGGTCAAGCCGGAGGAATACGTCGCGATGCGCTACGCGGAATCGCTGGACGAAGTGCCGCACCTGCCCAGTGAGGACCCGATTGAAGCACGGCGAAGAGAAATGTTTTACCTCAACATCACCTGGTTCATGAATACGCTCCTGGATCGCAAAGATCGGATGAGCATGGCTGCAAGCCTGGAAGCGCGCGTCCCTTTTTGCGATCACCGGATCGTGGAATACGTCTGGAATATCCCCTGGGAAATGAAAACGCACGGCAATCGCGAAAAAGGCATTTTGCGCAAAGCGATGGAGGGCATTTTGCCGGACGAAGTGCTGTACCGCAAAAAAAGCCCGTATCCGAAAACGCACAATCCTTCCTATACAAAAGCGGTTCGCACGTGGCTGCTCGACATTTTGAACGATCCCAGCTCCCCGCTGCTGCAACTGATTGACGTCCCGGTCATTCGCAAAATCGCCGAGTCGGACGCCCAGGCTTCCAGCATTCCGTTTTTCGGCCAGCTCATGAGCACGCCGCAGCTGTTCGCCTACCTCGGCCAAATGGATTACTGGCTGCGCGAATATCGCGTGACGATCAAGGCATAATCGTTTTTGGAAAAGGCAAAAGCTCCCCGAACCCCATCATCATGGGGTTTTGAGGAGCTTTTGCTTCCCTTTGCCTTTGCTTTTCCGCTTTGACCTTGCTTCCGGCTTCACGGCTGGATTCAGCAGCGGTTTCGGCGCTGCTTTTTTCGCTGCCGGCTTGGCAACAGGTTTTGCGACGGCTGTCGGCGCTGTTTTGGGAGCGACTGGCGGACGGTATCGCACATCCAGCTCACGACCGGATCGCTTCATGATCGTAAACGATTGCGTCTCCCCCGAACGGATCAACCGATAGTCTACTTTTGTCTTCTTTTCTCCCCCGACCAAAGTAGCGGCAATCGTCCGCTGATTGGGGAGATTAGCCTTTACTTGCAAAGATTGAACCGAGCAAGGTACGGAAGAGATGGTTCCACACGGGATACACAGCTTTCCTTTGAGCAGCCGTAATTGGAGATTGCGAATCATCGTTTCTGTCAGCTGCTTTCCCCAATACCTGCGAAAAATACGGGAGATTTTCCGCTTGGTGTTGTACTTATCCGGCAATGGCGTGTAATCGACGCCGTTCACGGTGTAGACAACCTTCCCTCGAGGCGAGGTGGCAATCTGCGTCCAGACTTGCTCGGCGGAACTGATAAACTGCTTGAACATACGCAATTCATCCAACGTTTTCACCCCCTCCATAAACCGTATGGAGAAGGGCTTATGCTAGTACGCCCTTTTACGCCCGAATTACCGCGCGATCCGGGCTACATCCACCCGCCCGGAGAAAAATGTCGCTCCACCGCCCATGTCGGCAATCCGATCCGGGGTCAACGCGTTTACGTAATGTTTGGACTCCGGTCCATCCGCCCACAAGCCTTGGCTGACAACCACTCCCGGCAGCACATTTTCCCCAACAGAGACAATCAGTTCGCACTCTCCGCGGTCATTCCAGACACGGACGGTATCCCCATCCTCAATCCCGACCTGTTGGGCATCCGCCCGGTTCATGTGCAGCTTCGGTATTTTTTCCATCTTTATATGCTTCTCGTTGTTGGAAAACGTCGAGTTCAAAAAGTTATGGTTCGGCCCGGGCACGAACTGATACGGATAATCGCCGTCTTTTGCGAGCGGCGAGTAGGTCGGCAACGGCGGATACCCTCTGTCCGCCATCGTCTGCGAGTACAGCTCGATTTTTCCGCTCGGCGTGGAGAGGCGGCCCGTAAAGTACGAGTCGACCTTGGCTTTGCGGTAGTTGTGCTCCACCAGCGACTCGAAGGTGATATCTTCCATATGCGGATTGCCGTGCCCTTCCAGCGCCTGGCGAATCATGTCTTCGTCGGAATCGCGGAAGGCAGGTTCATCATAGCCCATGGCGGCTGCCAACAACCGGAACAGCTCCGTATTGGACTTGCTCTCTTCATACGGGGCGAGGACGGGCTGTTGCAACTGGATGTAATGGTGCCAGTAGCTCGTGTAGAAGTCCATGTTTTCGTAGGAAGACGTGGCGGGCAAAACGATATCCGCATACTTGGCTGTCTCGGTCAAAAACAGATCGTGCACGACCGTGAACAAATCTTCTCTTGCCAGCCCTTGTCTGACCTTGTTGCCTTCCGGTGCGACAAGAGCCGGGTTGCTCGTGTACACAAACAGCGACTTCACGGGAGGCTGTACTTCAAGCAGCACCTTGCCCAGTTCATTCATGTTGATGACTCTCGTGTTTTTGTTCGCTAACAAGTCGGGCCGTTGCACGGCCGTTTTGTTGTGTTCCAAAAAGCCTTTGTTCCCTTTGATCGCGCCGCCGCCCCGGACCAGCCACTGTCCGGTGAGCGCCGGCAGACAGGAAATCGCCCGGACGCACATTCCTCCGTTGTCATGATGCTGGATGCCGTTGCCAATGCGAATAAACGAAGGCGACGTCTCCCCATACCATCTCGCCAGCTTGTAAATATCGTCAACCGGAACGCCTGTAATGGCAGAGACTGTTGCCGGATCGTATGCCTTCACATGCTCTCGCAATTCTTCGTGTCCAACCGTATACGATTGCAAAAAGGCGGAATCAACCAAGTTTTCTGCAAACAACACATGCATCAGTCCCAAGGCCAGCGCCGTGTCCGTGCCCGGCAAGATCGGAATGAACCAGTCGGCCCAACGCCCTGTCTGGTTTTTGTGCACGTCGATGACGACGATCTTCGCGCCATTTTTCCGGGCTTGTTCAGCCAGGACTACCTGGTGCATGTTCGTGCTGACCGTGTTGATCCCCCACATGATCATCAGCTTGGCGTGAACGGTATCCTCCGGGTCGGTCCCGAAAGCTCCTCCCATCGTGTAGTTGTAGCCAACTCCGCCAGCACTGTTGCAAATCGTCCGGTCAAGCTGGCTCGCTCCCATCCGGTGGAAAAAGCGCCGATCCATTCCCTCCACATTGATTCTGCCCATGTTCCCGTAAAAGCTGTACGGCAAAATCGCCTCCGGTCCGTCTGTGGCAATCAGGCTGCGCCAGCGGGAGACGATCGTATCGATGGCTTCCTCCCAGCTGATGCGGACAAATTCGCCGCTGCCTTTTTTCCCGACCCGCTTGAGCGGATAGGCCAGACGCTTGGGATCATTCAATCGCGCCGCCATGTTGCGCACTTTGTTGCAAATGTTTCCTTTTGTCACAGGATGATTCGGATCGCCTACTACTTTGACCAGCTTGCCATCCTGCTTGTGAAGCAACAACCCGCATTGATCCGGGCAATCCAGCGAACAAACGGCTGGAAAAATCCCATTTTCCTCTGTCGTGAAGCTCACGGTCGATCCCTCTTTCGTCTGCGCTTTTTTCCTTCAATCCCTCACCCGAGCCTTTTTCCGTGTAAGCAGATCGAGAAACATACCTTTATCTTATCACAGAAGGTTGTCTTTTGCTCCTCCAAAGCACACTTGCCGCTGTGCCGCGCTTGCTTTTTGGCATGCAAAAAGACCGCCCTCGCATGAAGGCGGTCTTTGCTTTTTAACCGGAACGTCGCCAAAGCTTGGCGCCTCCCGGTATTCCAATCATATCCAGCAGGAAATGCTGTAAGCCAGGTTCTGTCTCTCCCGTGCTTCAAACGGGCCAAGCCCTCGCACCAAGAGCGGTAGCCATCTATCTATGGCATCCAAAGATGCCATCCGTCCCTTCCGTTTGGTTCCTTCAGGACGGTTCCCCTACCAAATTTGGGTTTCTCGCTCGCAGGGTTTACCGCGTTCCATCTTTTCTGTCGCCAGAAAAGCTACGTTTCTGTGGCACTTTCAGCGTACTCGGGCCTCAGAGAGAGCCCTTTCCACGCCGTCAGCAAAGCTTGCGCCTCACTGCCCTGGCTTGCGCCAGGTACGAACACTCCAAGCATCTCAGCTTGGGCGAGCCTGGACTTTCCTCTACCGCCAACCGCCGAAGCGATTGCGGCAGCGACTACCCACATTTCCCGCATTCACGAATCAGTACTACATACTCTATCACATGCGCCGTTTGCGGTCAACTAACAGAAGCTGGAATGTTCGCATTCGATCCAATCGCAAACCTGTAGTACAATAGAGAGGCTACAAGGAGGGTTGATTGTGATAAACATTACCTCGCAGGCGGCAGCGCGCCTTGCCCTGATGATTGCGGAAGAACACGACGCAGACAAGCTCGGAATCAAGCTTGTTCCAACCACGACCGGATGCGGCAGCTTCACCTACAGCATTGCCATTACCGAAGCGGACAAGCGCGACCAGATTGAGGAAATCAACAGCATCCGCTTCTTCTATCAACCGCAAGATGTGGACAAGCTGATCGGCACCGTCATTGACTGCGACCCTGTCACGGGGCGATTCTCGATTCATCATCCCCGTCCGCAAGAAAACAGCTGCACGCTTACTCACTGACCAGGAGGTTTTTATGCTACTGCTTCCCTTTGAAAACATCAAGCCTAACATTCATCCCAGCGTTTTTCTGGCCAAAGGCTCTGTCGTAACAGGCGACGTTGAGATTGGCGAAGACTCTTCCATTTGGTACAACACCGTAATTCGCGGTGACATCGCGCCAACCGTGATCGGCAAACGGGTGAGCGTGCAGGACAACAGCACCTTGCACCAAAGCCCGAACAATCCGCTGATCCTCGAAGATGAAGTCACCGTCGGGCACAATGCCGTCCTGCACAGCTGCGTGGTGCGCCGCGGCGCGTTAATCGGGATGGGAGCGATCATTTTGGACCGGGCCGAAATCGGCGAAGAGGCGATGGTCGCCGCCGGAGCGCTGGTTCCTCCGGGAATGAAAGTGCCACCGCGCACGCTCGTCGTCGGCAATCCCGCGAAAGTAAAGCGCGAGCTGACCGAAGCCGACTTCAAGGAACTGGTGCGCATTCGCCAGTCCTATGTGGACAAAGGAAAAACGTACCGCCAGCTGGAAGAAAACCCGCTGGAGAGATAAAGCGAAAGGTCGAGGACAATGCGTATGCCCTCGACCTTTTTTATTTTGCAAATCGCCCCATCACGATCGTGCTGTAATAGTTGCCGTCTGATAACAGCTTGTCCTGTTTCAGCACGCCCTCTGTCTCAAAGCCAAGCCGTTGATACAGCTCAATCGCCTTTTCATTCGTCTCCAGAACTTGCAGCGTCATTTTTTTCACGCCATGTTCATCTGCCCAGGCGATCGATTCTTGAAGCAGCTGCTTCCCGATGCCGTATCCCCAATATTCCTGCAAAACGCCTACGCCAAATTCAACCCGGTGCGCCAGTCGCTTGAGCGAGCTTCCTTGACAGCGCGAAAAGGCAACGATGCGACCATTCGCCACCGCGACCAGGAACAGATTGCGCTCACTTTCCGAGTCAGCCCGGATCAATTCGCGAAAGGCAGCTTCATCCAGAAACCCCTCGCCTCGCTCTCTGTCCATATTTTCCGTTTCCCCATCGATTTGCAGTCGTACGGCTACCAGCTCGCTCGCGTCTTCCTCTTGAGCCGAACGAAGCGTATAAGCGAGTCCTTTTCCAGCAAAATCTCGCGGTGCTATTTTCATATCCCTCTGCCTCCTTCGTTGTCGTGACCCAAAAAGCCCCCTTTGCCCAGGAGGCTTGTTGCTTCTCACTTCTCTTTCCTTCTCATGCCGAGTGCTGCCGTTCCATATCGCGTATGTGCTCAAACAGCATGTAGGAGCGAATAGCCGTCTCCAGATGCAGCCGATCCGGCTCTTTCGTCGTAAAATACTTTTGGAAAAAGGCCGAGAGCTTGTAAACAACTCCGCAATATTTGCGCACGTAGCGATCTCCGAACATTCCTACCAAAAGTCCGCCGACGCCGCAGACGATGCTCCACTCCATCGGCAAAAACCAGACAGAGAGCAGAAAGCCAACGAAAAACCAGACGACCAGATTAGTCGAGCAACCGTCATTGACGATGTCAGCCTTGGCAATTTGCGGCAAGGCGGCCAGCGATTTTCTGCCGGAATAGCTGAATACTTTATGTTCTGCACCGTGAAACTTTTTCATCATTTTTGGAAAAACAAAGTGAAAGCCGCCGATATAGACAGCCACCCACATCGGGTCTACGACTGCCCAGGCCGGATGCACCAGAGCCGCCACTACATAGCAGGCGAGGAGCAAGTGAAAAAGCTGATAATACCAGGGAAAGGAGAAAAAAATACGATACCATAGCTTTCCAATCGTTTTGAGTGTGATTTTTTCCGCCCACATGTGGATAACGCCGTCTTTTACTTCCGCACAAGCCAGCACATTGCGATCGTGAAAAAGCACACCGCGCCCAAAAGACATCCCCATAATCATGTCGTTAGCTATTCTCCTTCCGCTCTAATGTCGTTATAATAGGTTGAGTTGTACGCAGAATGAAGGAGGTTTCCACAATTGATCCGCATGGTTCCAACAACACCACTAACACCGATACACGATCCATGGGAGCCGTTGTTTAATGCGACACCCCCCGCCTATAAATTGACCAGCGTCGAGTTTACTGTAACGAATCTGTGCAATCTCCGCTGCGAGCATTGTGCGGTTGGCGATACATTGCGATATAAAGACGATCCCGCTCTGCCTGTCGATCTCATCCTTCGTCGCCTGGACGAAGCCAAAGATTTGCTTACGCTAAGTATAACAGGCGGAGAACCGATGTACAGCGAACGAACTGTCAAGGAAGTCATCCAGCCCATCCTGCGCTACGCGGCGGATCGCGGGCTGCGAACCCAGATCAACTCCAACATGTCCATGCCCTTTTCCCGCTACGAACTGGTTTTGCCTTACATAGATGTCATGCATATTTCCTGGAACTGGTCTACCCCGGAGGAGTTTCATGATATTGTTTACGCAAAAGCCAGGCAGCCGGTTTCAGGCAAACAGGCAGAAGTGCAGTTTGAGCGGATGATGGACAACGCGCGCAAGCTCGCGGAGGCAGGCGTGTTTGTCTCGGCGGAGACGATGCTCAATCATCGCACCTGGCCCAAGCTGGAGACGCTCCATCGGCAAATCCAGGAAATGGGCAGCCGCAGGCACGAAGTGCACCCGATGTACGCGAGTGACTTTGCCCGCGATCTCGACGTGCTTTCTCTCGATGAGCTGCGCCAGGCCATTCACCGGATGCTCGATGTCCGTAACGAAGATTTGTGGATGCTGTTCGGCACGCTGCCGTTTTTCGCTTGCAGTGCGGACGAAGCAGACAGGGCGTTGATCCAGCGGCTCCGTACGGCGAAAAATGTCACGACCCGCAACGATCCGGATGGTCGGAATCGCTTGAATATCAACATTTTTACGGGCGACGTGATCGTGACAGACTTCGGAGACGTGGAACCGCTCGGCAATATTCAAAAAGACGAGCTGCAACGCATGTTTGACTCTTGGCAGGGGCATTCCATGAACCAGAATATCAACTGCTTCTGTCCAGCGGCCAAATGCGCAGGGCCAAACCTGCTCGTTGCCAACACTTACTACCCGGAGACGAATTTCACGATGCGCAAGGCACTCGTCTAGTTGGGCACGCTAAGACGAGAGGTGATGATCCATGAGCAGACGAAAACGTCCTCTCGTCCCGGGTGCCCAAGAAGGGCTGGATGCGTTGAAAGCACGAGTCGCCCATGTCGCTGACCCGAACCAGGCCAAGTACGAAGTGGCATCCGAGCTTCACGTCCCTTTGCAGCGCGGATACAACGGCCAGCTCACTTCGCACGATGCAGGCCGGATCGGCGGCAGACTGGGCGGCAGCATGGTCAAAGAAATGGTGCGGATGGCTGCGCAAGCGATGAATCCAAAATCATAACAGTCTCACGCTTTGGGAACCCTGCCTTTTGATGAAATCAAGCGACGGGGTTCTTTTTTTCGATTAGCCGCGCCTTGCCCAAAAGCAGACTCGCAGCCAGGCTGATGAGGATCAGGAACATCCCGGAGAAAAACACTCCGTGCAAAGCCTCGCTGAATACTTGTTTACAAAAAAAACCGCCCCGAGATTGGAGGCGGTTTTTTTGCTGTCCAGCTTCATAGCTGGTCGTCATCTGAGTTTGTCGAGTTTTTTCGCACTCGGCTTCCGGGGCCCGAGCATCGTCTTGCTGATGCTGTTCACTTTGTGGAAGGAATCGAAGACTTGGTCGATCACTTCTACCAGCTCCCGAATTTGCACCACTTTCCCATAGACGCCCATGAAATGGTGTCTGACGTTTTTACCGTTGAAAAACCCTAGCATGGCCGCACCTCCTCGTAATCCTCTAGTACCACCTTATGCAGATCGGGGCCAAGAGGAAATGGCGAAGCGGGAATTTTCTTTGCCCCTTGCAAAGAAAGGATAGCCGGGCTATTTGTTCAATCAACGCGGACGCGGGGTCGCAGTTGGTCTAGGTGTCGGTCTGACGGTTGGTGTCGGCGGAGGTGCCGGGACAATTCGCTCCAGACGGGTTACGCGGGCTTCCAGGCGGTTCATGCGCGTCTCCAGGCGATCTACCCGATCGTCGAGCTTGGTATAATCGTCGCGCAACGCGTCCACCCGGTTTTCCACGCGAGTCAGTCTCCGCTCGACATCGCTTGTGGGGGCAGGTGTTGTACTGACGGGGATGTACAAGTTTTGACCCACGTAAATGTAGTACGGATAGGCAATGTTGTTCACTCGGATCAATTCCTGTACCGGCACGCCAAAGCGGGCCGCGATACTGTTCAATGTATCTCCCGCACGAACTGTGTAGTTCACGAATCTCACTCCTCCTATCGTTTCTTTGTTCGTTACTAACCTATGCCCGCCCGCAAGCAACGGAAATAAACCAATACCTATCTTTGCGAAAATGGTCATTCACCCAGTATATTCGCCGTGACAGGCTCGAAAAATCGCGGCAAAGGCTAAAGGCAGCCAGAGCCAAAAGCTCGGCGTACAGCGTACAGTCACGGCAAAAAAAGCAAAAAGCCCCCAGCGCACAATGCGGCGCCAGAGGCTTTTTTGGCTATCTCGTTATTCTTATTTGAATACCGGTTCGGCAAATTGCGCCAATTTTTCCAGAGACGATTGCTCGACATCTGCGTGCAGGCTGTTTCCGTGCGAATCCATCGTGACAATCGCGGCGAAGCCTTTTACGCGCAAGTGCCACATCGCTTCCGGGATTCCAAATTCCATGAAGTCCACGCCTTCGACTTTTTCCAAGCACTCCGCATAATATTGCGCGGCACCGCCGATGGCATTCAGGTACACAGCGCCATGCTCATTCAACGCTTTCAACGTTTTTGCGCCCATTCCGCCTTTTCCGATAACAGCGCGGATTCCGAATTTCTTGATAATGTCACCCTGGTATGGCTCCTCGCGGATGGAGGTTGTCGGGCCAGCCGCTTTTACATGCCACTCGCCTGCTTCGTCTTTCAGCATTACCGGACCGCAATGGTAAATAATGCCTCCATTGAGGTCGACCGGACAGTCATGGTCCATCAGGTAGCTGTGCAAAGCGTCGCGGCCTGTGTGCATTTCCCCGTTGATGATGACCACGTCGCCCACTTTCAGGCTGCGGATTTGTTCCTCGGAAATCGGCGCTTGGAGCACAACCTCGCGGCGCTCTTCTGCCGCTTCGCTCGCAGCTGCGGTCGGAGCCAGATCCATTGCCACAGCTTCATCTTTGTACAGATAGCGCAAAATTTCGCCTGTTTCTGCATGCAGACGAACCCCTTGACGGCGGAATGCCCAGCAGTTGTAGGCGACGGAAACGAAAAAGCTTGCTGGCAGGCGATTTTCCACGCCCACCTTACAGCCGAGCAAAGTGGAGTTTCCGCCGAAGCCCATCGTACCGATGCCCAGTTGATTGGCTGCTTCCATAATGTAGTTTTCCAGGGCAGCCAACTCCGGATTTGGATTGACATCGTCCACAGAACGGAACAGTTGATGCTTCGCCAGCGCATAGCCGGAGGTGCGATCGCCACCGATTCCTACGCCGATGAAGCCGGCGCTACAGCCTTGGCCTTGGGCTTGGTAAACAGCATGCAGGATGCACTTGCGCACGCCATCTAGGTTGCGGCCTGCTTTGCCCAGACCTTCCAGCTCACAGGGGAGGGAATATTGGATGTTCTTGTTCTCACAGCCGCCGCCTTTCAAGATCAGCTTGATTTCAACTTCATCCTCTTCCCATTGCTCGAAGTGAATGACAGGCGTACCTGGCCCCAGGTTGTCGCCGCTGTTTGCCCCTGTCAAAGAATCAACGGAGTTCGGACGCAGCTTGCCTGTTTTGGTCGCCTCTACAATCGCTTCCTTGATCGCTTTTTTGATCGTGAGCTGGTTAACGCCAATCGGAGTTTTCACTTCAAATGTCGGCATTCCCGTATCTTGGCAGATCGGAGAAACATTTTCTTCTGCCATGACGACGTTTTGCGCGATGGTGGACAAAGACAGTGCTGCCCGTGTTCCGAGATCTTCTTTTACCTTGGCAGCATTGACGGCGCGACGCACGTCTGGCGGCAAGTTCGTAGAAGTATCCGTGATCAGTTCCAGAATGCTTTGCTTCAAGTTTTCCATCTAAGACGCCCCTTTTGACGTAAGTGTGAATGGTAGCTTAAACCGCCTATTATTATAGCACACGCTCTCCCCCCTGTCCGTACACCGCTGGGCAAAGACTTCATCATCCGTGAAACGTTCTTGCCTTTTGCCACGTCTTACTACTGAATCCACATCCTGACCAGATAGAGAAACGGGGGATTGAAAATGAAGAGAAAAGCAGCCGGGCTGCTCGCGACAGTCATCGTGCTTTGCGCCATGCCGCTCTTGTTCCCGGCAGGCACGCTCCACGAGCCGACAGTGACTGCGGCCGCAGAAAAAGACGGATTGCCACTCGTCGGCAGCTACGGGCAATTGAAAAAGCTGCTCAAAGCAACGGAGTACAACTACGCCATCGCAGAATCGGCTTTAAGCATGCCAACAGCAGCCCCGATGTCGAAAGCGGTTGCGGACAATGCAGCAGCAGGTGCATCCCGCGATTTTTCGACGACGAACACGCAGGTACAAGGCGTAGATGAAGCCGACATCGTCAAAACCGACGGAACCTACCTGTACCAGTCGACGAACCGGGAAGTGCGAATCGTCAAGGCTTACCCTGCAACCGAGATGCATGTCGTGAGCAGAATCGGCTACGAAAACGGTTTGTTCACCCCGCTGGAAATGTTCGTCGACGACCGCAGGCTGATCGTGATCGGCCAGGCGAATGAAAGCGTCGAAATGGCCCCCCTCCCTGCTTCCAAGCGCGGCATTCCGTACTATCAAAACAATCAACTGGTCAAAGCGTTTGTCTACGACATTGCGGACAAAGCGCATCCTCGCCTGATCCGGCAGCTGGATGTGGAAGGCCAGTATTTGTCTTCCCGCAAAATCGGCGGCAGCTTGTACCTGACAGCGAACCGCTACATCGACACGTACCGGATTTTGCAGGAAAACAATGAACTGCCCGGCCCTGCCTATCGCGACAGCGCTTCGGGCGACAAGTTCCTGACAGTCCCGTATGACGACATCCGCTATTTTCCCGAAAACGTGCAGCCGAGTTACTTGATGGTCGCAGGCGTCAATCTCGACGATCCGAAGCAAAAAATGTCGCTGTCCGCCTATTTGGGGGCAGGCGAGAACATTTACGCCTCGCCAACGAGTCTGTATGTTGCCGTGACCGAACAAAAAGTGCTGCCGACGAAAATGAAGCAAGGAGAGTCAATCGCCCCTAGCTTCACTCCGCCGCCCATGCAAACCGACACGACCATCTATCGCTTTGGCATGAACAAAGGGGAAGTGACCTACGCAGCAAAAGGCAGCGTGCCGGGGCGCATCCTCAACCAGTTTTCCATGGATGAGTACGACGGCTATTTCCGGCTCGCGACGACGAGCGGGAACATTTGGCGCACCGATGAAAACACTTCGCAAAACAACGTCTACGTCCTCGACAGCAAGCTCGATCTGCACGGCAAGCTGGAAGGCGTCGCGCCTACCGAACGAATCTACTCGGTCCGGTTCATGGGCAAGCGCGCCTACATGGTCACTTTCAGAAACGTAGACCCGCTGTTTGTACTTGATTTGTCGAAGCCCGCAGCACCCCGCATTTTGGGAGCGCTAAAAATTCCCGGCTACAGCGACTACTTGCACCCGTACGACGAGAATCACATTATCGGGTTTGGCAAGGAAGCCGAATCTGACAAGGACAGAGCCTATTACCAAGGGATGAAAATCGCGCTGTTCGATGTCAGCGACGTCAGCAAGCCAAAAGAAAAGTTCAAAACCGTGATTGGCGACCGAGGCACCGATTCCGAGCTTCTGTACAATCACAAGGCGCTGCTTTTCTCCAAAGAAAAGGAACTGCTCGCTTTCCCTGTCACTGTCTTTGAATTAACGGAGGAGCAAAAGCAAAGCCCGGACATACGCGATTACGGCCACTTCACCTTCCAGGGCGCCTACGTCTATCATCTCGATTTGGCCAAAGGCTTCACGTTGACCGACAAGATCACGCACCTGAGCCAAGAAGATTTGAACAAAGCTGGAGAAGGCTGGTACGAAAACAGCAAAAACATCAAACGCATCCTGACGATTGACCGCACGCTGTACACCGTCTCGGACGACATCCTCAAAACCCAGCAGCTTGACGGGTCAAAAGCAGGGCGGACACTCACTCTGACGAAATAAAGGGAATGGTCTGTCACCCGGACAGGTTCTGTGCTAAGATGGGGTAATAGAGGCAGCGCAAAAAGAGAGGGTGTCACTACGTGGAGTATTTGAGTCTTAATTTGGCCTCGACACTGGCGGGTTTGGCAGCCGTGCTGTTGGTCATGTTCATTCGCCTGCACTGGCCCTTCCGTTTTCAATATATGGCGAATTTGTACAAACGCCGTTTGGATGTTCGGCTTAGCTGGTTGGAGGCTTCCTACCGAAAAAACCGTTCGCGTGCAGTAGCCATGCTGGATAAATCGACTCATGAAATTATGATTGGCAATTACGAACTGGCTGAAAAATATATTGTTTCCGGCATCAATGTGTGCAAGGAACGCCCTTCTTTGTTCAACCAAGCGATGATTCACTACTTGTTCTACAATTTGGCGGTCGTGTATTACTCTTCCGGCCGATACAACGAATCGCTCGAAGTGGCTTTCCGCATTTACCAGCGCGACCAGGGAATGACCGATTCTTTGGCGCTCATCGCCTGCTCGCACGCCAGACTGGGCGAAATCGAAAGCGCGCTGGAAGCGTACCAGTTGATCGCCAGCAAGCGCTCCGCCAAGGAATGGAAGCTGTTTTGCTTGGCTGAAATCGAGGCGGCCAAAGGGAATTACGAACACGCTTTGACCTATCTTCGCCAGCTGCTGGACAAATCGGCCAGCTCCTTGCACTTCAACCGTTCCGAGCTGGAAAAACGCCTGGAAGAGTGGCAAAAGGCATCGACCCACGTCAGCTAAACACTCCTTGCCGTTGCATGAATTTTACCAAACACCGCACATGATTCAGGTGTGCGGTTTTCTATTGCCGCCTTTTCGCCCCAAGCTCTAGGCATGGTTGGCAGGCAAATGTGGGATTCTCGTAAAAAGTCGTTCCATTTTTCCCCCGCATCGCTGCTCTATACTATTTTCACATAGGTACGCCAGAAAGAGAGGTTTCTTTATGAAAAAGTTTGATGTTTCCATCCTGACTGTAGCCGTGCTCCTGACCGGGCTGGCAGTCATCGGAGTGTCCCAAGCAAAAGATTCCGCTGCACTCGATACAAATGCAGTAGCCAAGATCGGCAACGTCTCCATCTCGCAACACGAACTGTACGAGCAGATGAAAAAAGAGTCCGGCGCAAGTGTCATGTCCGATCTGGTCGCCATCGAGCTGTGCCGACAGGAAGGCGCCGCACAAGGCATTACCGTATCCGAGCAGGAGGTTGACGCAAAAGTCAATCCGATCAAGGACAAGCTGAAAACGCCGGAAAAATTCCAACAATACTTGAAGGAAAAAAACTTTACGAACGAAAAAGAGCTGCGCGAACGTATCAAAATGATTTTGCTGCGCGACAAGCTGCTTGAAAAAGCGTATCCGGTGACAGACGAGCAAATCAAGGAATACTACGAGAAGAACAAGGAAAAACTCGGAAAATCGCTGGAAGAAGCCCGTCCAGAGATTGCCGAGAAGCTGCAAGAGCGGAACAAGCGCAAAAACGTCGACGAGTGGATCACTCAACTCAAGAAAAAATACAATGTGCAAATTTCCGACCCTGTCCTGATCGAACCGGAGCAAGAATAGTTCCCATACGCCAATCGGGATAGCAAAAAGACTTGTGTCGCCTCCTGGCTTCACAAGTCTTTTTGCACGTCTTCGCTTCCGACCATTACGTGCGGAGCACCCCAATCAGCTCGTGCAAGTAATCCGCAATCTCCCCTTGCAAAATCGGGCCGTGTCCGGTCGCCAAAAATTCAATCGGCCAATCCAGCAAGGCTTCGAGACTTTCTACATATTCAGGAACGCGATCCGGTTCTTCCCCTGCCCATGTTTTGAGCTGCTGCCTATATGCGGCCCGGCATTCGCTTTCCTTCCCGATCACTTCGCCCAGCTCGGTTTTCTCAAAGCAAATATGATCGCCGACAAAGCAAATTTTGCTCTGCGGGTCAAAAAAAGCGACAGAGCCTTCCGTATGAAAGGCCAGCTGACGAAATCGCAAGGACGGCAAATCTCCTCCGCTCCCCGTGAAGGTGTGTCCGAACAGCGTCTGCGAAAAATCGTCCAGTTCGTAGTAATCGTCCAGATGAATCCAGTTGTTGCGAGACGGGAACATGTCGGCATTCCCGATATGGTCAGCGTGTCGATGCGTAAAGTACACGTAGTCAATCCGCTCAGGCTTGGCGCCAATTCCCTCCAATGCCTGTTGAAAATACGCCCGTTGCTTCCGCTGATGGGAGTCAATCAGTACAAACGAGTCACCTTGTTTGATCACATAACTGTTCACGTAGCTGTTCCATGCGTCCTCATAAGTGATGATCGCCCAGGTGGAGTCTGTGATTGGCGCAATCGCGTTGTTCATGCTTCCATCTCTCCTCTCCTCCCAGTTTTTTATTCCTATTGATATTATTATACACAATGATACACGACATTGCCGATCCTTGCCAAATGATGGACTGCTAACGCACAGACGCCTCTTCTCCCAGGCTGACCCAGGAGCGTCCCTGGGAACGGGCGATGTTGACAGGAACGCCGAAAAAGCGGGTCAACCCTTCGGCTGTCAATACCTCATCGGTTCGTCCAGCCCGCTCTACCTCACCTGATTTCAACAGCAGCGTGTGAGTAAAGCACGGCAAAATCTCCTCGATGTGATGGGTGACGTACAAAAGCGTCGGTCCCTCCGGCTGTTTGGCAATCTGCTCAATCATCGACAAAAGCTGCTCTCTGGAGAGCAAATCAAGCCCCGTACATGGCTCATCCAGAATCAAGAGACGCGGAGATGCCATCAGTGCCCGCGAAATCAAAATCTTTTGCCGCTCGCCCTGGGACAGCGCACCGAACGGCCTGTCCTTCAGCTCGGCGCAGCCAAACGTCTCCAGCAGCTCTTGCGCTTTTTGCACATCTGCCTCACTCGGAACAGAGTACAAGCCGATCGTCGCTTCCCGCCCGCTCAAAATCACGCGAAAAGCCGTTTCGTGTTCGTGGAGCTGCGCGATCAAGGCCGTGCTTACCCAGCCAATCGATTTTCGCACCTCTCGCAAATCAACCGTCCCGTACAAATCGCCGAGAACGCTTACTTGTCCTTTCGTCGGCCATGTGTACCCGCAGATGATTTTCAACAAGCTTGTCTTGCCGGAACCGTTCAAGCCGACAAGACACCAATGTTCGTTTTCTTGCACTTGCCAATCAATGTTTTTCAAGATCGTTGTGTCGTCCCGCTGCCAGGTGACCTGATTTACGTCAATGATCATGTGCTGCCTCCACTCTCTCTTTTTGTCGTATGCCGTAATCTTTCTGATTATTAAGAGTATACCTGTCTAATCCTGATCGATCAATTCTTTTGTACACCCCGGGTAGAGACGAAAAAACCTTCGCGCTGTGTGCCACGAAGGTTTTCGGTCATGCTTTGTGCGTTAAAACTTGCCTTGAATTTTGAATACGATCTCCGCGAACAAGGTTGCGAACAGGAACGTACCAGTGAAAACAACGAGGGACACGACGACGATCCGCCAGCTCAGTTGCTTGAACAGATGGATGTCTTTGCCCAGCGACAAACCTGCATAGGCGAGAATCGGGGTAGCGAGAGCCAGCAAATTGATTTTGGCAATCGCCGCAGCCGTATACGCGCTTCCTGGGAAAAAGGGAGAAGTGGCAATCATGGCAAACAAGGAAATCCAGACGATGACTGGAGATTTGAACGGCAATATTTTCGTGAAGCCCATCCCGATCAAGGTAATGACCGCCAAAAGCGCAATGCCTGGCAAGGATTCCAGGATGGGAACCTTGTAGCCGATCCAGTTTCCGACAAGTGTGATGGCACCAATGATGAGAATCGTCAGAACTTGGTTCATGCGCTTCTTTGCCCCCCTTCTGTTTCCGCAGAAGCGTTTTTACGCCCAATAATCGGTTCAAGCCATGCGTACAGGCGCTGAGTCAGCGGCAACGACACGAAAATACATACATACGTGCCGATGATGCTCATCATCAGGTTGGCCGCACCTGAGTAAAAGGCGATGTCTTGCTGTGCTTCCGGGAAAATAACAGCCAGTGATCCTGTCGCTGCGGCCATCATGCTGCCTGAGCCAACTGCCGCGCCCATCGCGAGGGAAATCGGATGGAACAGTCCGCTGCTTCCCAAAATGCTTGCCAAAAGCGACATGAAAATCGCACCGAACAGCGTGCCGCAAATGTAGACGCCCAGCGCGCCGCGCGCTTCAGGAGAACTCGCGCCAAACTTGTCCACAACAATGGCCAGGTTCGGCTCACGGTCGAGCGAATAAGTGGCCCCGATCGATTCACGCTTGAGCCCGAGCAAGAGCGCTACCGGCAAGCCCAAAATGATCGTTCCGACGATGTGCCCTACCTCTTGCACGAGCAGAGATACACCAGCTCCCCACAGCTTTGGCAGCTCCGGCCCAATATTCGCACCCAGCTTGCATACGAAGAGCAAGAACGAAACTCCCAAAATATTCGCAGCGACATTCATGTCTTTTTCTTTCAAAAATTTAAATGAAGGCCAACTGATCACACCGCCCAAAACAAGTGCGTACAGCATTGGAAACAAAGCGATTACCCCGATACCGATGTTAATTTTTTTCGTGCCGATAAACTCTGTCAAAGCAACCAGTATAAGCACCAAGAAATGCAGCTTGAACACATTCACGCGTCCCTCAGTCATAATGTTTCCCCCTGTTCGGTCTCGTTCCTGTCTGTTATTCCATGACTACTTTTTGTGCGGCCCGAACAAACAACTCTACACCTCGAGCAAGTGCATCTTCATCGAAATCAAAGCGTGGATGATGGTGCGGATAGACAAAGCCTTTTTCCGGATTGCCGGCTCCCAGCTGAATGAAGCAGCCTGGCGCTTTTTTCAAGTATTCGGAGAAGTCTTCGCCCGGCATCAGCGGATCGATGTAAATAATGTCTTCCTCGCCCCATCTCTCGCGAATCGTGTCTTCCATCAGCTTGGTAACTTGCTGGTCGTTGACGACCGATGTGTAGCCGTGGGAGAACGAAAATTCGTAGCTGGCTCCGTGCGCTTCCGTCGTTCCTTTGACGATCCGCTCGATCCATACCGGGAGATTTTCGCGAATCTTGGCGTCGAAGCAACGGGTTGAGCCAGTCAGCGTCATCGAATCCGGGATGATGTTGTACGCTGTGCCTGCATTCAGCATCGTGACGGACAGGACCACCTTGTCCAATGCGCTGACATTGCGGGACACGATTTGTTGCAGGGCCGTAATCACCTGAGCGCCGATGACAACCGGGTCGATCGCCGACTCTGGCTGCGAGGAGTGCCCGCCCTTGCCCTGGATTTTGATATCAAACCGGTCTGTGGAAGAGGTAAGCGCTCCGTACAGCACACCGAATTTTCCTACTGGCATGTACGAGGCCAGGTGGATGCCGATGATGGAATCCAGCCCGTCCGCTGCTCCAGCCCGGACGATCTCCACGGCACCACCCGGCGGCAGTTCCTCTGCGTGCTGGAAGAAGAAGCGCACTTCTCCTTTGATTTTGTCTTTGTATTGCGACAATATTTTGGCCGCTCCAAGCAGCATGGCCGTATGTCCATCGTGTCCGCATGCGTGCATGACGCCAGCTTTGCCGGAAGCGTAAGGCACTGCGTTTTCCTCATGAATCGGCAAGGCGTCCATATCGGCGCGCATCCCGAGCACTGGCCCTGGCTGGGAACCAATCAAACGGGCAACCACGCTCGTCTTTGTCGGACGCGACAGTTCCAAATTTCCGAAAGATTGCAACGTTTCATAGACGTATTGAGACGTCTGCTCTTCTTCGAATGACAATTCCGGATGTTGGTGGAGATGTCTGCGCCACGCAACGACCTGTTCTGCCAGCTCGTCCGCCAATCGTTTTGTATCCAAACTCACTGTAACCACTCCTTTTCTCTCTACGTTCATGTTCAGTTAAGTTTAATTAAACAAATCAGCTTTTCGTGAATCTTACCACGTATTAACTAAAATTACAAATGTCCATTCGGCACGGACATTCTCTGTCGAATCCACCCCAATTCTTGTCTATTTATTAGTTATTTTAGAATTTTCTATCTATAATGTCCACGTAAAATATACACAATGTTCAATAAAATTTTTTTGATGAAACTTTAGGGCTTTTCCGCAAAAAAGCCCTCCTCCTTCCGTTTATTCATTGACAGCAAACAGCACGTATTTCCCGCCGATTTGCCCCAGCCACAACTCGCCGTTGCCGACCATCACGCCCTCCGCGTTGACGAACGTCTCCTGGACGTTTTGCGCGAGCAACGCTTTTTTGACTTTATCGCTAAAAATCTGGTCGTACTCCGCCAAAAATTGCTGCTCATCCCTGATGTAGCGGCTACTCCCGTCTTTGTTGATCCGCAGCGGGAAGTGTACTTTTTTGGCTACCTGGCGCTTATCTCCCGCCTGTACTGCCTCCTGCAGCTTTCGGAAAAAGGCTTCAAAGGCAACCGGATCGGTAATGCCAGCGGCTTCATAGCGGTTGTGCACTTTCTCCGAAGCTTGCTTGATCATCGTATGAATGGCTCGCTTCCCCATCTCCATGCCTTGCCACGCTGCTGCTGATGCCGACAGTTGGGCCAGAATGACGATCCCCGTCACAGTCGCTATCGCGCTTTTCATTTTTTGCATGATCTGCTGCTCCTTTTCATTCATTTTGCCGGGATACAACTAGCTTTTCTCCTGCGTGCGTCCGTTATGAGCGCTGATGATTGCAAAAAAGCCCCGCAGCTCGCACATGAGCGGGGGCTTGCTGATATTCGTAACGATTTTCCATTGGAATTGATGCGAGTTACTCGCGGAATTTCGCTTCCTGGCGTTTGATTTCCTCTGCCGAAGTCGAGAGCGCCGCCTGCGGACCCGCAAAATGTTTGCGGTAGTAAGCGAGATCCATAATGATCAGGACGACAAACATGGCGATCAGCGCATACGCTGCTGTCTGGTTCGGAGGAATCACCATCATGATCGAAATAAACACGATCCAGAGCAAGCTGAGCACGTTGATTGGCTTGCTCCAGTTGCCGAGGTTCCACGGGCCAAAATGCTTTCGCTGGAACACCCCTCGCGACTCGGCACGCAGCTTGAGATAGAGCGGAATACCGTAAGCGACATACAGTCCGACCACGCTTACTGCGGTGAGAAAAGCCAATGTCGTGTATTCGGCATCAGGGTTGATCCGCTTCAAAATGTAGTCAAACAGGGCAAGGGCAAACGAGAGGATGACCACCAGCCAGATCGCTTTTGCAGGCGTTCTGTATTTCCTGGAGATTTCGGCCCACTGTCTGCTCCACGGCATGCCTTTATCCCGGGAAAAAGCGTACAGCATGCGGGAAAAGGAAGTGATCGAAGCAAGGCCGCAAAACCACATCGCAAAGGTGACCAGCCACAGTACAACGGAACCGAACGTTCCACCCAGCGCGGCGCTGATCACGTAAATAAAGGCATTGTCCGCGGCGCTGGCAGCTGCTGCATCGTGAATGGACAGCGTGACAAAAGCAAGCATAATAAAGCCAAAAATAAAGGAAAAGGCCACAGAAGTGAAAATGCCCCAAGCGGCGCGAACCCTCGGGTTGATCGTTTCTTCGATCGTATGGGCAGAAGCATCATAGCCCGTGAACGTCCACTGCGCCTGCAACAGTCCGATCAGGAATGCGATGGCGTACGGTTTGTCGGAAAACGTTTGTCCGACCTGAAACAAATAGTCGAGCGGCTGCAACTCATTGCGCGAGAAAAACACAAGACTGCCTACAAGCACAACAACAACGCCAATATGATACCAGGCGGAAAAATCGTTCAATCTCGCTACAAGCCGTATGCCAATATGATTGAAAATGCCGTGTAAAAGCAAAGTGATGCCAAACAAGATCAAGGTGGTCGTCTCGGTCGAAGTATAGCCAAATGCGCTGGCTAACAGCGGATCGGCAAACAAGGAGAACGAATAGTCGATTCCCGCTACGATTCCGATTTGTCCGATCAGGTTGATCCAGGCGGTGTACCAGCCCCAGCGTTTGCTGCCCAAAATAGCCGCCCAGTGATACAACGCCCCTGCCGTGGGAATCGCTGATGCCAGCTCTGACATCGAAGCCGCGATGAGGATGACAAACAAGGCGACGATCGTCCAGCCAAACCCCATCATGCCTGGCCCGCCGTACAACAGCCCGTGCCCGTATAAAGAAACCGCCCCTGTCAAAATCGAAATGATCGAAAAAGAAATGGCAAAGTTCGAAAATCCGCCCATATCCCGCAGCAGCTCCTGGGCATAGCCGAACTTGTTCAAGTCTTTTTTATCCTCAAGCAACTGATGTTCTTTATCCTGCTGCATGTTGCCTCCCTCCTTCCCCCTGTCACGAATTAGTCCTGGAACCGATAAAGCTTTCATGCTCGTTTTCGTCAAATTTCCGCACGCTTTCATTCGCCCTGTAGCCAATGGCAATGGCAACGGCAACCGTCAGCAAAATCAGGATGATGCCCAGTACCAGCATGTCTTCGTCACCTCCCTTCCTACTCATAACAAATGACAGGATCAGTACATTTTACGTGCCAATTTGACAGCTAGACCTATCGGCTTGATCGCGGACATGTTTTGGCGACCTGACCGTTTAACGGCTCGTCCAAGTTTTTTTCTCCATAAAAAGCAGACGGAAACAAGTCACTGTCTGCTTTTGCTCACATACATATTTCTTTGGGGGATTGCTTGCATGGTTCGTTTCCCTTCACTGGGAAGTTTTCATCCCGACCTTGGGACTGCTTTTGGGAGATACTACAGAAAGACGACGATCCTAGGGGTGATTTCCTTGATCCGTTTGGGCTATGCCTGCATCAGCGTGAAGCTCAAAAACAATCCGAACAAAAAAACGACCGTCGCCCAAATCAACAAGCTGGAGCCGCAGGCGCGGTTGAAAAAGCTTCGCCAAGTTTTGCAGACGAATTTCTTTAACCTGATGGATTTGCTCGCCTACAACGTGGACAACCGCATTTTTTTGTACCGCCTCCCTTCCGAGTTTGTACCGCTCGCCACTCACCCGGTTGCGGCAGAATGGGATTGGGCCAAAGAGTTTGCCTGGGATTTTCAAAAAACCGGGGAGTTTATTCGCAACAACGGCATCCGCATGACGGCGCATCCCGGCCACTTCAGCATTTTAAACAGCGAGAAGCCATCTGTCGTAGAAGCGACCATCGCTGATTTTTCCTATCATGCCAAAGTTTTCGACCTGCTCGGGCTTGACGACAACTCGGTGCTGGTCACCCATGTCGGCGGCGTATTCGAGGATAAAGCGTCTTCGCTCGATCGATTTGCCGCCAACTTCGAGCGTCTTCCCGAGCACGTAAAGCGCAGGCTGGTCGTCGAGAACGACGATACGTCTTTTACGATGCTCGATGTGCTGGGGCTATGCGAGCGAATCGGAGTGCCTATGGTGTTTGACATGCATCACCATCAATGCCATTCGGATGGAGAAGATTGGAAGGAGTACCTTCCGCGCATCATCCAGACATGGGGAAAGCGCACTCCGAAAATGCATATGTCCTCGCCAAAATCAGCCAAAGAATTTCGCGCCCATGCCGACAATATTGACCCCGACGAGTTTATCGCTTTTGTCAGCGCCCTTGCCGATTACCATGTCGACATTGTTTTGGAATGCAAAAACAAAGATGATGCCCTGCTGTCGCTCCGTCATCATTTGAAAAAGCGCGGGCTAGAAGTCGAGGCGTTCGCTTCCGCTCCTTGATCGCCAGAAAGTACGCCTGTTCTTTCCATTTCCGTGCGAAACAACAAACAAAAGGACGCCCCTGGTGAAACAGGCGTCCTTTTGGCTTTGCTTAATCGCAGCCGCAACCGCAGCCGCATCCATGTCCGGAAGAAGATCCTCTATGTCCATGAGACGAGGAGCTGCCACGTCCAAAAGAACTGCTGCCGCCCCTATGATGCCAAACCTGGCAACGATCGTGATAATGCTTCATTCTCCGCTGATGGTGTTTGTAATACTTGCGGTACTCGCTGTACTTTTTGCGATGATCGCGGTATTGCTCACATTTGTGGCGGAAGTATTGCATCCGGTCCATATGGAAATGGAATTTGAACAAATAAAGCTCGATTTCCGTTCCGGGACGTGCATTTTCCGCTGATGGCGGGCGCATGTTCGGCGAAGAATTGGGCGGACGCCGATTTGGCATCATGGAGTTCGGCGGCATTGGATTGGCTGGTCTGCGATTCGGCGGCATCGGATTCGCTGGTCTGCGATTCGGCGGCATCGGATTCGCTGGCATCCGGTTTGGCGGCATCGGGTTCGCCGGCATCCGGTTTTCTGGCATCCGATTCGGCGGCATCGGGTTCGCTGGCATCCGGTTTGGCGGCATCGGGTTCGCTGGCATCCGGTTTGGCGGCATTGGATTCGGCGGCATCGCTTTTGGCGGGATCGGATTCGACGGCATCGCTTTTGGTGGCATAGGCTTCGGTATGTTCGGCATATTCTGGTTAGGCGAAGGCATGATTGGCCGTTGTGGCATCGGGCGTGCCGGAATGTTGTGCTGTGGATTCTCCGAGCTTTGCGGCGGATTTGGTTTGGACGGCGATGGCACGTTTGGTGATGGCACATTCGGTGACGGCAACGATGGCGATGGCATCGGCATCATCGAGGAAGGCGGTTTTGGCATTTCTTTTGGACGCCTTGGAGAAGATGGCGGCACTGGCGGCATCTTACGTCGCTTTTCCACGGAAACGAACACGTCCTTTCTGATGAAATAACACAGTACATGGTATGACATTTATCCCGCTCAAGAAACGACACTCGCCCAGTTTCCAAAAATGGATTGAGCCCGTTTTTTCTATCCTGGGGAAGTCGCCGTGACAATCTTGCTCTTGACTGCGCGCTCACTTCCGTTACAATAATACTAATAACAAAAATTATCTGACAGTTGTAGAGCGAAAGTGAGGACAGACGTATGCAGCCGCCGAGCAGGCTTACACGTTTCATCCAATCACATATAGAACCCAGGAGCGAGGGGTTAGGATATTAGTATCCTAACCCCTCGCTCTTTTCGTTCTCTGCTCTGTTAAAGGAGGAAACTATCCATGAATCAGCCAACACTTATCCAAATGAACGGGGATCAACTGCGCATTGAAGATGTCGCCTTGATCGCCAGAGAGTTCGTCCACATCGAATTGACTTCGGAAGCACTGGAAAATGTGCGCCGTTCCCGGGCCATGGTGGAAGAGATGGTCCAGCAACAAAAAGTCGTGTACGGAATTACTACCGGCTTCGGCAAATTTTCCGATGTGATGATTCAAGGCGAAGATGTCAGCAAGCTTCAGGAAAACTTGATCATGAGCCATGCGTGCGGCATGGGCGACCCGTATCCGGTAGAAGTCGTCCGCGCCATGATGGCACTGCGCATCAACGCTCTGGCAAAAGGGTATTCCGGCATCCGCGAAGAAACGCTGCTCCAGCTTGTAGAGCTGTGCAACCGCGGCGTGCATCCGGTCATCCCGCAGCAAGGCTCGCTTGGCGCCAGCGGTGACCTGGCGCCGCTCGCCCACATGGTGTTGGTCATGCTCGGCAAAGGGGAAGCTTATGTAAACGGGCAACAAATGAGCGGCAGCGAAGCGCTCAAAGCAGTCGGTCTGGCCCCGATTCGCCTGCAAGCGAAAGAAGGACTCGCGCTGATCAACGGCACGCAAGCCATGACCGCGCAGCTCTGCCTGGCGCTGTATGATTCCCGGGTAGTGCTGGAAAGCGCAGAGCTGATCGCTTCGATGACGATTGAAGCTTTGCGCGGAATCCCGAAAGCATTCGATCCACAGCTGCACCTCGTTCGTCCTCATCCCGGACAACAGGAATCGGCCAGACGACTGCTCGCACACTTGTCCGGCAGCCAGCGCACCTCGCAGCAGGGCGAGCTGCGCGTCCAGGACCCTTACAGCCTGCGCTGCCTCCCGCAAGTTCACGGCGCGACACGCGACACGCTGGAGTACGTCTGGACGACGGTGAGCCGGGAGTGCAACAGCGTGACCGACAATCCGATTCTTTTTACCGAGACAGGCGATGTCATCTCCGGCGGGAACTTCCATGGTCAGCCGATGGCATTCGCTGCCGATTTTCTCGCGATCGCCATGGCAGAGCTGGCGAACATTTCCGAGCGTCGGACAGAGCGGCTTGTGAACCCGCAGCTTAGCGGTTTGCCCGGGTTTTTGACCGAAAACGGCGGACTCCATTCCGGCTTTATGATCACCCAATATGTAGCCGCTTCCATCGTGTCCGAAAACAAGGTGCTGTGCCACCCTGCGTCTGTCGATTCGATTCCATCCTCGGCCAACCAGGAAGATCACGTCAGCATGGGCACTACCGCTGCCCGCAAGCTGCGCACCGTGATCTCCAACGTAACAAAAGTGCTTGCCATCGAATACTTGGCCGCAGCGCAAGCGATCGACTTCGGAACAGGCGACCTGGGAGCAGGCACAAGCAAGGCATACGCGGAACTGCGCCGCGTCATCCCCCGTCTCCACGAAGACCGCGAGATGCACCCGGACTTGGTCAAGGCCGAAGAACTGATCAAAAAAGGGACACTCGTGATCGTGTAAACAAAAGGGGCACGACTGTTGAGCGTTGACCATTGTACCCGCTTCGGGAGACAGGAGCTTTTACCACAAATGGTCAGATCCACGCTCCTAAAAAGCATCATGCCACTGGGAATGCCCTCCGTTCTTTGCTATCCTAAGAGAGAAGAGTGATTTCCAACTCACTCGCCTTTGAAGCATGGAGGGCTGGCTGATGAAACCGACATCCACGCCGTTGCAACACCCTGACAATCTGCTGTTTTTTGACGGCGAATGCCATATGTGCAACAGCGCCGTACAATTTGTTTTGAAACGCGACTCGTCCGGCGCGATTCACTTCGCTTCCTTGCAGTCAGAGACGGCGAAACAGATTTTGTCGTCGCATCAGTACGATGCCACGCAGCTTTCATCTGTCGTCTTTTTGGCCAACGGTCGCTTGTATACCAAATCGGACGCGGTTTTGCAGGTCGCGCGCAAACTGTCTGGAGCGTGGCCGCTGTGCTTTTACCTCGGCCGCTTCCTCCCCCGTCCTGCCCGCGATTTCATTTACGACTGGGTCGCCCGGAATCGTTACCGCTGGTTTGGCAAGCAAGAGCAGTGCATGCTGCCGACCCGCGCAATCAAGGCGCGTTTTCTCGATTGACCGCCCATAAAAAAAGAGGAGCCGGCACTTGGCGTCGGCTCCTCTTTTTGCTGTTATTTTTGCGCTTGCGGATGGTCGTCCGCGGCGTATGCTGCCGCTTTCGCATTCGCTTCCACTTGCGCCGGACTTTTGCTGCCCGGAATTACCGCCGTGACGGCGGGATGCTTCAGGCACCAGGCAAGCGCCCACTGCGCCATGTCCATTCCTTCCGGCACTTCGCTTTCCTTGATGTTGGCTACTTCTGCAAGCAACTCCGCCACTTGCTTCGGGTCGCGGCGATGCCGCACATCGTTTCCGGCAAAAACGACACCGGGCTTGTACTTGCCGCTCAAAAATCCGCTTGCCAAAGGCACCCGCGCAAGTACGCCCAAGTCTTGTTCGGTACACGAAGCAAAAACCGCTTCCTCCGGCTTCCGGTCCAGTCGGTTGTACACGACCTGAATCGTCTTCGCCTGCACGGAGCTTGCATTCGCAACTTGATGCATGTTGTCATTTTTCGCAATCGACAAACCGAGGTGGCGAATCGTTCCTGCCTGTACTTGCTTGTCCAAATACGTCCACAACTCGTCGTTGTCGAACGCTGCGTCCGGCCCGGAATGGAACTGGTACAAGTCGATGTAGTCCGTCTGCAAAGCTCGCAACGAGTTCTCTAGCTGCACTTGTACTTGCGCTGCCCCATACTCGTCCGTGCGGGAAAACTTGTCGTGAAAATGATGCCCGAACTTCGTTGCGACAATCCAGTCTGCGCGGCCGCCCTTTTTCAAATAGCCCCCGATCAGTTGCTCCGAGAGATGATCTCCGTAGCATTCCGCCGTGTCAATCAAGTTGATTCCGAGTTCTTTGGCCGTGTCCAAAACCGCGTCGACCTCAGGCTGGGTGAAGTCTTGCCCCCACTCTCCGCCGAACTGCCACGTTCCCACACCGATGACCGAAACATTCAGTTCCGTCTTGCCTAGTCTGCGGTACTTCATCGCCGATTCCTCCTCGTGCCACTATGTAGAAAAGCCCCTGAGCGAACTGTCGCTCAGGGAGAAAGCATGCGAAAATCAAATCGTTTTTTCCACGTTCAACTGGCTGACAAAAGCTTGCAGGCTTCCTTTTCGCTCCTTGCGCATTTTTTTGCGCTCTTCTGCGGAGGCCATCAGTTTTTGCTCTTCCTCGGTTTGCGGGACAATGCCAGGAACCTCGGTCGGATTTCCAGCTTCATCCAGGGCGACAAAAGTCAAAAACGAAGTAGCTGTCAGCACGCGTTGCCCTGTTTGCAAGTTTTCCGAAACGATTTTGACAAACACTTCCATCGAAGTGCGTCCTGTCGAAGAAACAAAAGCTTCCAGGCAAATCGAGTGCCCCATTTTCACCGGAGCGAGAAAATCGATGGAGTCTATGGAAGCAGTCACGACGGGCCTGCGGGAATGTCTCATCGCAGCAATTGCCGCAACCTCATCTATATAAGCCATCATCGTGCCGCCAAAAATCGTGCCGTGGTAATTGGTATCAGACGGTTGAACCAGGGATGCCTGAATCGTGCGGGATTCTTGAGTAGTCTTGACGTTCATCACTGTTGCTCCTTTGTCAATCATGTTCATGCCTTCCCCATCATATCACAAGGCATCCGCTGTTCCAATTACATCCTGACAGTTCCCAGTTGGTTGTGTGCTTGCAAGTGTTCAAGCACCCCGTGCGCTTCCTCCTGCAAAAAATAGCGCAGCATCGGCAAGTTCCACTCATACGCCGGACGGTACCCGGCGAGTGCGAACACATTTTCATCCAGATGCGTTGCCAGTTTCCTGCGCTGTGGGCTGGCACAGTAAAATTGCTCCAAATAGTCTGTTCCCCAGCGCGAAAAAGACGACGTCTCCTCCGTCACCGCCGTCAGCAAAATCGCCTCGCCCGTATCGATCAGATCAAGCGGGTACAGCTGGCAGCTGAACGGTTTTAGCGGCTCCACCACATGCCCCGCCTCTTCGGCGTACGCATGGATCGCACAGCCGAGGCGGCCGTTGTTTTCCTGATAAAACAGGCAGTTGCCGTGGCGCATGCGGATCGTGCCTGGCAGCTGCCCCCGGTCCCAGACGCCGTGCCGCTCCCAATTTTCCCGTTCGCTTGCTGACTGCAAGCGGGCTGTGATTTCCGGCAGTTCTTTTTCCATAATCGGAATTTGCCACGGCTCCACCGCGTAAGGTTGTCCACCCTCGCAACAAGTCTCGCGATGAACCGCACGGCAGTTCCAACAGTCAAGATGAAACAGGGCGAGCAAGGCCGGGACGTCGACTATATACTGACCTGCCCTGATCATCGCCGCTCTGTGCTTTTTTATATATTTTTCGCAGCAGTACACCTCTTTGTCGCTCATCGGATCAGGGGTGCCTACGTAGCGAAAGGAATGCTTTTTCTTCATTTCTCCAAAACAATCTCCGCTTCCGTACCGAAAATGCTCAGCTTTCCGTCTGCAAATGTGGCGAGGTCCACTTCATCGCCAGGGATTTCCATCAAAATTTCCAGCTCGCCTTCTGCTTCCGACACAAACACCAGCAGCAAGTCTTTTTCCTCAAATTCATTATCAGTCAACTTGACTTCTGTCAGTTGTCCCTGAAATTGTGTTACCTCTTCTTCCTCTTCGCTGTCTGTATCCCACTGTGTAAATGTGACAGATGCCGTTTTGCTGGCAAATTCGTCTGTCAGCAAGCGCAGCAATTGCTCGTGTTGTTGAATGTCCATTTCTCGATCCCTCCGAAAGTTTCATTACTGCCCATCATAGCAAAGTGAGGCGAAAATGCCAAAAGAAAACCGCTTCCCCGAAGAAGCGGTCGTGTGTCGTCCCGTTCTAGCTTACTTTGCTGATCGTTTGTGCCAGGGCGAAGTCCTTGCCCGTCAGCCCTTTTGCTTCACGGGTCGCGAGCGTAAAGGTGACAGTCCCGCCAGCCAAATGAATCTCCACATGCTGACTGTCGTGCTCAAGCATCTCCGCCACGCGATTCACGAAGCTTACGGCCGTGGCGAAGTCTCTACAGTGGTATGTGCGCGACAGCGCCATCCTGTCCTCTACCAGCTTCCAGCCCGGAACCTTGCTCAAATACAGTTTGACCTGCTCCAAAGACAGCTTGCTCACTCACATCGCCCCCCTTTTGTCCGATGAACGGTTGTAACACCATCATATTCACCTGACAGAAAGGTTAGTCACGCTTATCCTCACGACTTATTGCTTGATCGCATAAAAAATCATGCGTGGCGATTGACTGGCTATATACGGTTCGAATTGGTAGTTGCCAAAAACTTGAATCTGTCCGAATCCGGCCTGCTCCAACATCGCGATCATCTGTTCGACAGAAAAAAGCCGGACTTGCTCCAAGTATTCACGCTTTTCTTTGTCCGTATCGTCTGTAATCCATATCCGTTTCTTTACGACTCCGTCCTCGATCCACCGTTTTTCCTCAATGAACATTCCATTGACGTGCTTCGTGGAATGCGGGACGAGATGGCTCGTGACGTAGGCTGGATTCAAGTAATCGATGACGACCTCGCCGTTCGTTTTCAATGCTTGCGCCATATTGCGAATGACCTGCGCGTTTTCCTCATCAGAAGAGAAGTAGCCGAAACTGGTAAAGAGGTTAACCACGATATCAAATTCGTCCCGATAGGGAATATTGCGCATGTCACAGCGGGCGAAGCTGAGCCGCGGATCGTTGTTTTGTTCTTCGGCCAGCTGCAATAATACAGGAGACAAGTCGACTCCGACCACCTCGTATCCCCTGCGAACCAACGCACGCGAATGCCGCCCGCTCCCACAGCAAAGATCCAGTACGCGTCCCGTGTCTTTGACAGGCAATCGCTCCAACAGGTTGGCGATCTCTTCATCGGCTGCCGAGTCGTCCCGATGCTGGTAGACAAGCACGTAATCTTCGCGAAAGCTGCGTTCAAACCATTCTTCTGCCATTCCCTAGCTCCTTTAATACCAAGATTTCTTTATTATACCACAGGAGGGTTTGTCCGCAGCCGATTTCCCCCGGGCAAAGTGCAGAGGAAATGCCAATAACAACTTTACATACATACAGTCTGTATGTTAAATTTTCATTACGAACGGAAGGGAGAGATTGTTGTGAAAGTATCCAGTTTTTATCCGGTTATCCTGTCTCGGCAAGTGGGCGTTAGTGCCCGTTTTTATGTGGAACACTTTGGATTTGACCTCGTTTTTGAAGCGGATTGGTACGTGAGCTTGAAGCACAGCAAGGGCGACTTCCCTTTTGAGCTGGCTATTTTGCATCCCGATCACGACACTATACCGTCCGGGTATCGAACCTCTACCCAAGGTCTGATTCTCAACTTCGAAGTAAATGATGTTGATGCGGAATATGACAAACTCATCCAAAAAGCCGGGCTTCCCGTGCACTTGGATATCCGGGATGAACCGTTTGGGCAGCGTCACTTCATTACCTCTGATCCAAATGGCGTCCTGATCGACGTCATCACCGTCATTCCTCCCACGGAAGCGTTCAGCAGCCAGTACGTCGATCAAAACTGACGGTTGGCCTCATCCTCGATCAGATAGGAGCAAGAGAAACAGCATGAAAGTATCGAAAGCACAACAAAGGCAAGAAACGATCGCGAAGCTGCTGGAAATAGCGAGGGAGCATTTTTCCACCCAAGGGTACGCCCATGCCGCAACAGAGGACATGGTCAAGGAAGCCGGACTGACGCGAGGAGCCTTGTACCATCATTTTGGCAACAAAGAAGGGCTGTTCCGCGCCGTGCTCGAATCCGTGCAAAAAGAAATCGCAGAACAAGTAGAGACGGAAGCTGCCAAAAGCCAGGACCCGTGGGAACAACTGTTGAACGGTTGCCGCGCCTTTGTCACCTCAGCCGTCGAACATCGCAACAGACGGATTTTGCTCATTGACGGCCCTTCCGTTCTCGGCTGGGAAGCTTGGCGGAAAATGGACGAGGAACACAGCATGCAACTGCTGCAAGCCCAGCTGCAAAGCATGGCAGAGCAAGGTTACCTTGCCGCTGTGCCCATCGAAGCTTTGACTCATCTGCTCTCTGGCGCAATGAACGAAGCTGCGCTCTGGATTGCCCAAATGCCTGACCAGGCGCACTCTCTGGAACAGATGACCAGGGCCATGACGCTGATGCTTGAAGGCTATCGGGTCAAATAAATAGCCAGACGAAAAACCCCCTGCCTATGCTGCTCGCGGCGCATTTGCCAGGCAGTATGGATAGGGGGTTATGTTATTGGGCGAATTGTTTGGTCAAGTTAGGTCAAGTTAGGTCAAGTTAGGTCAACCGCGTTGCCCGTCCCAGGCGAATTTTTTCCGCCGCTCGCGCAATGATGCTCTCGACAGAAGCAGGGTCATCGACCACATCGTATTCGTTGATGTTTACTCGCAGAACCGGACAGGATGTAAAGGAATGAATCCAGCCTTCGTAACGGTCGAACAAATCGCGCCAGTAATCGATCGGCGTTTGCTGCTCCATCGGACGTCCACGTTCCTGAACGCGGCCGATAATATCGTCGAAGCTTCCTTCCAAGTAAATCAGCAGGTCGGGATGCGGGAAATACGGGGTCATGACCATCGCTTCGAACAGCTCGGTATATGTTTTGTAATCTTCTTCTGTCATGTTGCCTTGCTCGTACAGCATGCGGGCAAAAATCCCGGTGTCCTCGTAAATCGAGCGATCCTGGACGAAACCGCCGCCATAGTCGAACATCCGCTTCTGCTCCTTGAAACGCTCCGCGAGAAAGAAGATTTGCAGATGAAAGCCCCAACGGGACAAATCGTTATAATAACGGCCAAGGTAAGGGTTGTTGTCCACCTTTTCCACAGACACGCGGAAACCAAGCTGATCGGCAAGCGCATGGGTAAACGTCGATTTTCCGACACCTACCGTTCCGCCGATGGTAATCACTGCATTGCCCGGTATCCCGTATTTTTCACGAAGGTGGCTGTTTTGAAACCTAGACATGTACGCAACTCCTTATTGAAATACTTGCCAATCACGCGGCATTCGTAACCTCTATTTCTTTCGCAACTCCTCAATGCGCGGCAAAATCTGCTCCATCATCCATTGCCGATCCTCCGGGCGATGCACGAAATCCAGCTCGTCACAGTTGAATTTAATGACAGGCACATCCGGGTGGTGCTTCTCAAACTCGTCCATGAACTCGTTGTAATCGGCGATCAAATTTTCCATATAACCCACATCCATCGTCCGTTCCACTTCGCGATCGCGAATGGCAATCCGCTTCATGACCGTATCGATGGAAGCCGTCAAGTAAATGACCAGATGAGCCTGCGGCAAATCTTCTGTCAGGATATCATAAATTTTAAGATACTTAGGAAGATTGTTGTCTGACAGGGTGCGTTTGGCAAAAATCGTATTTTTAAAAATATTGTAATCGGAAACGACAGAAATGCCCTGGTTGAGGTAATGGGAGTGAATATCTTGCAACTGCTTGTAGCGGTTGCACAGGAAGAACATCTCCAGTTGGAAGCTCCACTCTTCGATGTTTTCGTAAAATTTTCCTAAAAATGGATTCTCATAGACGATCTCTTCCAGCAATTGCACGCCGCATGTTTGGTGCAGTTCCCGCGCCAGGGAGGTTTTTCCTATTCCGATCGGTCCCTCAACGGTTATCAATATGGACTTCATATAAGCGTCTGTTCCTTTCCGAAAAATGAGAGCACTCCATATTTTAGCACGCGTCCTTGTATTTGTCGAAACCATTCGCATTATGTCGCAAGCCATCTTTTGCCAGCAAAAAAACTGCCCCCGCTGGCTGGGCAGTCTGGACTTTCTACGTAAAATACTCCACTTTCGCCTGGGGAAACAGCCGGGCAATTTCTTTTTCCAGGTGCGCCTGCAAAGCTTTTGCCTGAACATCCGGGTAAACGTATTTGCCCTTGCCGTACTTGCCCCATTTGTATTTGCGTTCTTCCTCGTTCATCACCAGCTTGGTCTTCGGATAGCGCGCGAGGATCAAGCTTTTGGCGATTTTCGTGAAGCGATGCTGAATCAGCTCAAAGGTCAGATCGGTCATCGCTTCCGGGACGAGCTGGCTGCTCAGCCGTTCGAGCAAATCGGTGTACCCCTCTTCCCATCCGTCAAACCAGTACAAAGGAGCCAAAATAAAGCCGAGCGGATATCCGGCTCGCGCCACTTTGCCTGCCGCTTCAATACGCTGTGCGAAGCTGGAAGTACCCGGCTCAAAATTTTTGATCACATAATCGGCATTCATGCTGAAGCGAAAACGGGTGTGCTTGTTGTGCTGCGCGTCCAGCAATGAATCGACATGGTGAAATTTGGTGACAAACCGCAGTCGCCCGAACTCTTCTTTGCCCATAAACTCGATCGCGCGTTTGAGGTTGCCAGTCAAATGCTCGATGCTGACCGGATCGGACGTACAGGCTGCCTCAAACCTGGTGATCTCCCCCGGACGTTTCTCGATATATGTTTTGGCCTGGGCAAAAATTTCGTCGGTATTGACGTAGACGCGAATGTACGGCTTCGACCCGACATTCGTATTCAAGTAACAGTAGTGGCAATGAGCGGCGCACCCTGTCGCCAGCGGAATCGCGTACTCGGCAGACGGCTTGGAAGGCTCGAACTTCATCGTTTTGCGCACGCCGATGACGAGTGTCCGTTTGGCATTGCGATATTTTTCAACATCCGTTTCTCCGGGAATGCCGCGAACCTGGTTGTGACTGGTTGTCATTTGCAGCGGAATCCCTTGCTCTTTGAACCGCTGGTACAGCTCTTGTCCGAGCGGATAGTCCAGGGCATTCGGCTCGACGAACACGTAGTCGGGCACAAACAAACCGGAATCTTTTCGCCCTGTTTTCGCGGGCGCTTCCAAGAGTGTAGTCGCCATAGGCACAGATCCCTCCCCGTGCCTAGTATGGCCCACAGCGCCCTGCTCGCCTCAAGGAGAACGCTGGCTTTTGGCCTGCTCTCGCTACAATCCGCTTTTGAACTCGCGCAACCGCTCCCTCGCTTCCGCCGCCTGGCTGATGGGCACTTGCAGCGTGTACACATGCCCGCCCTTTTTCGTCTCCCTGGACAACAGCCTGACCCGGATGCCTTTCATCTCCAAATAGATGCGACACTCGCTCGCCACCCTGGGGAGCCCGTACGACTCATGAATCGTTACCCACTTGGTCCACATGCCTTCTCACCCTCGTTGCTTCTTCCTCCTTTACTGTAAGCATCAAGAAGGCTATTGGTTCGCCAAAAAAGCAAGATTGCCTATTTTCCCAAAACCGTTTTGGCTCTTGCGGCGTCTAATGTTTAGTAGGAGGGGAAGATTGTGAATCTCGAACAACTTGTCAGGCAAGCCAGGCAAGGGGACGACGAAGCCTTTTACCAGCTGATTTGCCAGCAGCAAAAACAGCTGTACAGCGTGGCTTACGCCTTTTTGCGCAACGAGGCAGACACGCTGGAGGCCATACAGGAGGCCACCTGCCGCTCCTATCTGCGCTTGTCCCGCTTGAAAGAACCCGCGCATTTTCGCACATGGCTGACGCGCATCCTGGTTCATGTCTGTCTGGACGAGCTGAAACGCAAAAAACGGTTCGCCTCCGACTGGCATGCCGGAGAAAGCCTTGCTATTCCGTTTGGCAGCCAGATGGAGCAGACGGCGGAAAAACTGGTCATTGAGGAAGCATTGGCCAAGCTGACGCCGATGTATCGCAGCATCATTCTCATGAAATATTTTGAAGACCTGACCATTCGGGAAATCGCTTCGAGACTCGGCTATCCGGAAGGAACCGTCAAGACTTGGCTGCACAAAGCGTTAGGCGCCTTGCGAAAAGATCTCGGGAAAGGCTGGTGAATCGAACGTTATGGATTTCGATACGGATATGGAAAAAACAAAATCACAGCCGCTCCCTGACATAGAACCGTACATTCGCCGCGGCATCGCGCAAGCCAAAGAGCAAAAACGCATGCGGCGACGCAATCGGCTGATACGCCTCTACTCAGGACTTGCGGCGTGCTGCATTCTTTTTGCCTTCGTGCTGTCCGTGCGCATCTCCCCTGCCGTCGCCGCTTATGTCAGCGAGCTGCCCGGGATGGATAAGATCGTGGAGCTGATCCGCGATGACAGAGGGCTGCAACGCGCCGTGGAGCACAAAATGGTTCAGGATATTGGCACAAAAGCTTCCTTGTCCGGCATCACCTTCACCATTGACCAGGTGCTGACCGACCAGAAGCGCATGCTGCTTTTTTACACACTCAAGCACGAGCATACAGGGCAAAAAGTTGCCTTGCGCGGCGTGAAACTTTTGGACGCATCCGGCAAGGAATGGGAGCATGGGGCAAGCTGGGGCAGTATGGGAGTAGCAGCGAACGTGGAACATAAAGACCGGATCGATGTTTATGTCCCGGAAGCCAGCGTCATCCCCGAGTCTTTGACAGCCGAGGTGACGTTTGAAATTGATGACGTCAAGCAAGATTCGTCGCTCGCGGTGACGTTCCCGATCGACCGCAGCAAGTACAGCGCTTTTGAGAAAAAGGTGTACCCTGTCGACAAGCAAATCACGGTAGACGGACAATCGCTGACCATCGAACAAATTACGGTCTTCCCGACGCAAACAGAGGTGAGCATCCGCTTTGATCCGGCAAACAAAAAGCACATTTTCGGGTTCGATGACTTGAAGCTGGTCGACGAAAAGGGGCAGACGTACGCTTTTTGGGGAAATGGCGTTCCGGTTCGGAACAACGGAGAAAATGGCAAGGTGTTCAATCTGGAGAGCATTTATTTTCTGGAACCGCAGCAACTGTTTTTGAAAGCAAGCGGGATACGAGCACTTGATCGCGACAAGCTGCAAGTCGTTATTGATGCGAAAAAGCAGACGCTGGTCAAAGCACCTGACGACAAACTCAAGCTGGCCGCGCTGCGACAAGTTGACGATGTGGTCGGGCTCGACCTGGAACTGCGGGTGGAGGAAGAGTCCGATCGCCACCTTTTCACCTATTTTGGCAACGATATTACGGACAATCGGGAAAACAAATATGAGTATGTCCAAGGAACCACCTCGACAATCGCTTCGCCGGATGGGCGCACGCAAAAACAAGGATTGCTCTTCAAACGATTGACGAACAAAGGAACTATCGACGATTACTCCCTCACCTTGACAGACTATCCGACACGTCTGCAAGGCGAGATTACGGTACAAGTCAAATGAGCAAGCAAAGGCCCCGCGAAGAATGTGCTCTTCTGCAGGGCCTTCCTTTTGTACCATACATTAATCGACAACTGCCCAATGGTTGGTCGGGCCATGGCCGCCGCCCAATTGCGGAGCCGTTTTGATCGCCTCGAAAATAAAACGGTTCGCCTTTTCTACCGCAACGTGAAGCGGCGTCTTTTTCGCCAGCTCGGCGGTAAGGGCAGCGGAAAAGGTGCAGCCTGTCCCATGAGTATGTCTGGTTGGGATGCGTTCGTGCGACAGCTCCATAAAGTCGCGGCCATCAAACAAAATATCGACGACGGTATCCCCTTCCAGGTGGCCACCTTTCATCAACACATTGCGCGCTCCCAGCGCATGAATGACGCGGGCAGCCTCCCGCATCTCTTCCGGGGTATGAATGGACAAGCCTGTCAGGCACTCGGCTTCGGGCAAGTTTGGCGTCACCACTTCGGCGAGCGGGAGCAGCTCTGTTTTCAGAGCGTCAATCGCTTCGTCCAGCAGCAGCTTCGCTCCGCCTTTGGCGATCATCACCGGGTCTACGACGAGCTTTTGCAAGCCTGCGTCGCGAACTTCTGCCGACACCGCACGAATAATCTGGGCGTCAAACAGCATGCCTGTCTTCGCCGCATCGGCGCCGAGATCGCGAAGCACCTCGCGCATTTGCTGCGCCACCGCCTCTGTCGGCAACGGGTATACTCCCGCTACTCCCAACGTATTTTGTGCAGTGACAGCGGTAATCGCGCTCATCCCGTAGACGCCGAGCTGGTGAAACGTTTTCAGATCGGCCTGGATGCCTGCCCCTCCCCCGCTGTCTGATCCTGCTATCGTCAATGCTCTCGCAATCGTACTCATGAATTTCCCTCCTGCTCAACCACCTTTTCTCCTACGAGTATATCATCCGCATGTCCCATTCGGTATACTAAGGAGTGATCACCAACCGCAAAGAAGGGATTTTCTCATGTCTTATCGCTTGTTTTACTGGCTGACCGTCCTGATCCCGACGATTATCATCGGCGGCTTCGAATTTGTCCGCCACGATTTTTTGCTGCCCTACATGTCGATGGAAACGGGAAATGTGTACATCACCTTGATGACACTGGTGCTGTCTTACTTGTTCGCGACGTGGATGTTTCGCACGATCAAGCAAATGAACGCGCGGATCGTGGAAGAACAAGCCCGGCGCGCCGTTTACGAGGAGCGCGAGCGTCTGGCGCGGGAGCTGCACGACGGCATCGCACAATCTTTGTTTTTTCTCAATGTCAAGCTGAAGCAAGGTCATCTGGACGAAGCCCGCGTGGCGGTTTCCGCGATCGACAATCACGTCCGCCAAGCCATTTTCAACCTGCGATCGTTGCCTGAGGAAGGCAGCTTCGACCAGCGGCTGGAAAAATGGCTGACCCAGTGGAGCGCTTTGTCCGGCGTCGATGTCGTCTGGGATTTGCGCGTGAAAGAAAGCTTTTTCACTCCTGCCGAGGAAGTGCAGCTATTCGGAATCATTCAGGAGGCGTTCGCCAATATTCGCAAGCATGCGCAGGCCAAGCATTCCTGGATTCGACTGACCACAGGCGAGCCGCGCAGCTGGCAGCTCGTGATGGAGGACGATGGCGTGGGCATCGCCCAGACCAACCCGGATACGAAAAAATACGGCTTGTCCATGATGCGCGAGCGGGCCAGACAGCTGAACGCCGCGATTGATATTCAAAAACGGGCTGATGGCGGCACGATCATCCGCCTGACCGCTCATGCTGGAGGTTTTTCGCAATGAATGCATACCGTGTCCTGATCGCCGACGACCACCCGATGGCTCGCATGGCGATTCGCTCGCTGCTTGACCCCGATCCTTCGTTTGAAGTAATCGGAGAGGCTGACAATGGCGAGGAAGCTTTCATCCAATGTGGAAAGCTCCAGCCCGACCTGGTGCTGATGGACATCAACATGCCGAAATGGAGCGGTCTGGAAGCAACTCGCGAAGTGAAAAAAGCGTACCCGCACATCAAGGTCGTCATTTTAAGCGTCTCGGACGATGTTGCCGACCTGATTACCGCCATCCAGTTTGGCGCTCAAGGCTACCTTTTGAAAAATTTGGAGCCGGACGACTGGATCAACTACTTGCACGCCTTGCTGGGCGAAGACAGCGAGCTGACGCGTGAGATGGCAACGAGACTGATGTACCGCTTCCGGCAGGAGGAGCACGTGGACGATCTCGTGCCGGATGTGCTCACTCCCCGCGAGCGGGAAATCGTCATGTACGTGGGGGCGGGCAAAACAAACCGGGAAATCAGCGAAGCGTTGATCATCGCTGAAAACACGGTCAAAAACCATCTGAAAAACATTTTGGAAAAGCTGCAACTGGCGAATCGCGTCCAGCTTGCCGCTTACGCCGTCCGCCATCATCTGATCATGAAAAAGTAGTCTCCCATTCGAAAACAGTTGCTTTCCAAGCCAACCACTGTCATCCTTAGAAAGACTTGTTTTACGATACAAGATACCAGAATGGCAGGTGAACCACATGCTCGAAGTCAAAACCTCCAAGCTCAGCAACGGAGAATTAAACAGAGGCGTTTTCGCCCTGCGCGATTTCACAAAAGGCGAATTGCTCCATGAAGCTCCGGTTCTTCCCTATTTGAATGAAGAACATGAGCACATCGAGAAAACGCTCTTGGCTGACTACGCATTTGAATACGGTGCGAACCATACCGCATTGTTACTCGGATACGGCATGTTGTTCAATCATTCCTACACGCCAAACGCCACGTACAGCATCAACTTCGACAACCACACGTTCGATTTCTACGCGTACCGTGACATTCAGGCAGGCGAAGAAATTTTGATCAACTACAACGGCGATGAAGACTGTGACGATCCGCTCTGGTTTTACGAAGAAGAGCAGTCCGGCGAGCAAAAGGAATAGGCAAGCAGCACGACAAGGCAGGTGAGCGCTCACCTGCCTTTTTGCTTTTCGTTTTCAACTGTCTCAACTGACAAAGTCGAGATCAAGCTTGCGCTGCTCGACAATCGTGGTGGCCACGTCTTTTAGCGATTTGCCAAATTCTTTTTCCAACAACAGAAAACGCCTTCACGCATGTAACCCATGCGCTAAAGGCGTCGTTGTCCGATGCTGCTTTAGTTGCTCGGCGCTTCGTAGCTGTAGTACACATACGGGTCTTTCGGAGCCTGGACGGGCTGGATGTGCGCTGCCTTCAAGACGAGCATGTCAAATCCGTCTACCTTGCGCAACTCCAGCTTCCCGCGCACTTGAACCCAGCTGTCCTTCGCCCATTTGCTTGCGCTCTCGCTCTCGACCAACACGCCGAAGACGCTGGCGTCGGCCGTGCAGCAAGTGACCGAGAAACGGGCGACGACGAACTGGTTGCTGGCGAACCCCGGCTCTTTGTAGACAAAACCGAGCGTCTCCAGCTCTTTTCCCGCAAAATCCTGGGCGTACAGCTCCAACGTCGTCAGGCCGTCCAGGAATATTTTGTCGTTCAGTTTGATGACTGGCTGTTTGTACATCGACGTAGCGATATCGGTGTAAAAGTCACCGAAGCCGCCATTGGAAAAATGATTTTTCAATTCGGCATCGCTCATCCCCGGTTTGATCGGGGTAGATGCAGGGGCTTGTGTTTCCTGCCCGGTGGCTGGCGATGCAGAAGCAGCGGCTTGCCCTTCTTGCCCGGCTGCTGTCGATGCAGAAGCAGCAGCTTGCCCTTCCTCCCCGGCTGCTGGCGATGCAGAAGCAGCAGCTTGTCCTTCCTGCGCGGTTGCTGGCGATGCAGGAGCAACGGCTTGCCCTTCCTCCCCGGGTGCTGACGATGCAGGAGCAACGGCTTGCCCTTCCTCCCCGGGTGCTGACGATGCAGGAGCAACGGCTTGCCCTTCCTCCCCTTGGGATGACGTAGCCTGTTTTGCTTTTTGCGCCTGCTCGCCGCTCGCCACCTCGGACAATTTGCGCACGTCATTGCTCAGCAGCGTCACCCCGCGCTTTTCCGCGATGGCACTTCCCAATATTTTGTCCGGCATGAAAAAGCCCATGAAAATCGGCAACAAAAACAAGCCGTATATCAGCACCGAGCCCCAGCGCGTACGTGGCACGTGATGCGTGTCTTCGCAGTCACAATCGTATGCGTGGTGCCTGCCAGCCACCAGTTGACGCACGCTTACGAACGTCAAAATCACGAGAATGCCCAAAGTGACATAGCTGAGCATGTGCAGCTTTGGTGCGAGGTAATGCCCCAGCTTATCCGTCCAGATCAGGTAAGACAGCAGCCCGGTGAATCCGGCTAAAATCAGGCTGCGCATCCAGTCGTGCCCGGACCTGTTCGACTTTTGCATACTTTTCCCTCCTCTAAATTGGCATCAACAGCGTAACGACGAGCACCAGTATGGTAATGACAGCAATCAGCTTGAGGACAAAGCCCAAGCGGAACGTCCCGAGCAGCATCAAGGTCGTCTTGAAATCAAGCATCGGACCAAAGACGAGAAAAGCCAAAAGCGAGCTGCTCTGGAATGTCCCGGAGAACGAAGCCGCAATAAAGGCGTCGGCTTCCGAGCAGAGCGAAAACAAGTACGCCATGCCCATCATCACCAGATGAGAAGTAAGCGGAGTTTGTCCGACAGCCACCAGCGTGTCACGGCTGATGAACACTTGCAGGACGCTGCTGATCAGCGCTCCAAACAACAAAAATTTCCCCATGTCAAAAAACTCGTCGACGGCGTGGGCAAATGTCGCAGACAGCTTGCCGCGCATCGCTTCTGCATGAGCGGTTTCGTGGCGGAGTTCCGCTTCTACCCCATGTCGCAGCGGATTCTTTTTCACAAACAACAGAACGAGAAACCCGGCGATCAGCGCTACGAGAAATCCGGCGATTCCTCTGTAGAGCGCCATGTCCGGCTGCCGCGCAAAGGCAATGTACGTGGAAGACAGCACCACCGGATTGACAATCGGTCCTGCCAATAAAAACACCACGCCCACGGACACGGGCATTCCTTTTTGAATCAGACGGCGAACGACCGGGATAATCGCGCACTCGCACACGGGAAACAAAAAGCCAAGCAGCCCGGCAAACGGCAGCGCAACGAGCGGATGCTTCGGCGTCCAGCGTCTGACTTGCTCCTCGGAGACAAACGTCTGAATGAACGCGGAAAAAAACACGCCGAGCAAAACAAACGGGATCGCTTCCAGCACGATGCTCAGAAAAAACGTTTTGACATCCAGCCAACGGGGAGACCATTCTATGCCCAAACCGGAAAACCAGTTGCCTTCTCCGCCGACCGTAAGCCATACAACTCCAAGTCCAAGTATAAGCGCCCCCACAATCTCAAAGAGAAAATGACGGATTTTAGCAACCACCTGTGATGTCCACTCCTTTTTGCAAATCGTCATCATTCCTAATTAGACACGGATTAGGCACTTTCCTGCTGCTTCCCGTCTTTTTTTCTGAATCATTCCGTTTTATAATAGATACAACCAATTGTGCGGGGTGAAGAACATGGAGCTGGAATATCAGCGTACGACGGATGAAGCAGACGTTTGTGAAATCCAAACCGTGGACGAAGCGAAAGTAAACAGACTGCGGCCGAAAATGAGCGAAACAGAAGGAGTCGCTCCTCTGTTCAAGGCACTGGCTGACGATACCCGGGCAAAAATCATTTACGCCCTGGCTCTGGAAGGCGAACTGTGCGTGTGCGATGTCGCCGCGACGATCAACAGCTCGATCGCCAATACGTCCCACCATCTTCGCCTGCTGCGAAATATGGGGCTGGCCCGTTATCGCAAAGATGGAAAGCTCGTCTACTACGCGCTGGACGACGATCATGTGCGTCATTTGATCATGTGCGGGATTGAGCACGCGTCCGAGTTAAAGCAATCGAAAAAAACAACCCGTAGTTGAACGGAACTTTTGGAAGGTCGTCACGTTTGTGGCGGCCTTTTTTTGTTCGTTTGCGAAAATACATTCAAACGATTGCTTGAATATAAGATTGAATGTGGTATGATTTAGGTAAATTCCCGCTTGAAAGAAGGTTTCACCCATGCACGATTACGAAGTCATCATCATCGGTGGCGGCCAATCCGGCCTCGCGCTTGGTGCTCTGCTCCAGCAACGGAAAGCTCGCTTTGTCATTTTCGAAAAAAACGGGCGCTTGGGAGACAGCTGGCGAAAACGTTATGATTCGCTCGTGCTGTTTACCGCTCGGCAAAACAACGGGCTTCCCGGCCTGCCCTTTCCCGGAGAGCCGCAGACGGTTCCCACCAAAGATGAGGCAGCAGACTACCTGGAACAGTACGCTGCGCATTTCCAGCTGCCTGTGCGCCTGAATACAGCTGTCCAGTGGGTAGAACGTACAGCATCCGGCTTTCTGGTGCAGACAGAAGCAGGAACAGCGCGCGCCAAAAACGTCGTCGTGGCGACAGGCCCTTTTCAAATACCGTACATCCCGCCGATTGTCGAGCGATTGGCCCCCGATGTCGTGTCGCTGCATACGGCGGACTACCAAAACGAGCATTCGTTCCGGGACGGGCCTGTCCTCGTAGTCGGAGCAGGCAACTCCGGTGCGCAGCTTGCTGTGGAACTCGCCAGACATCGCCCTGTCATCTTTTCCAGCGGACAGACCCGGCTTCATTTGCCTTTGTATGTTTTGGGCAAAACTATTTTTGACTACATGCAACGGTTCGGCTTGCTTGATGCTCCCCGCTCCTCATGGGCTGGAAAGCAATTGATGAAACGACCTGATCCGATTTTTGGCTACCGCAAGGAAATGAAAGCTCTGACGAAAACCGGAGCCTTGCGCTTGGTGGAACGCACCGTTCGCATTGCGGATCGCACCGCTTATTTCGCAGACGGCGAGCAGGCGAGCTTTCCAAACATTTTATGGGCCACCGGATTTCGCCCTGACTATAGCTGGCTTGCGATCCCGGACGTACGCGATCCAAACGGCTGGCCACGGCACGAGCGAGGGGTGACAGAGGTGTCCGGCCTGTATTTTCTCGGGCTTCCCTGGCAGCATTCCCGCGCTTCCGCACTCATGGGCGGCGTAGGCAAAGACGCCCTTTTTCTGGCAGATCGACTCGTTCGCTAAACGATCCTATCGAGGAGGAATCATTATGGGCTTGCATCATCACGATCACGGAGATGGGCATGGGCACGACCACCATCACCACGGAAAAGGCGCCAGCAAAAAAGCGCTGTTCACCTCTTTTCTGATCATCACTGTATTTTTGATCGTCGAGACGATCGGAGGTTTTTTGACCAACAGTCTCGCGCTTTTGTCCGACGCTGGACATATGCTGAGCGATGCCTTGGCACTGCTGCTAAGTCTGGTCGCGCTCCATTTTGCGGCCCGGCCGCCCTCTGCCCAAAAAACGTTCGGCATGAAGCGCTTCGAGATTCTCGCCGCTTTGACCAATGGCGTCACGCTCGTCCTGATTTCCTTGTTCATCTTCTGGGAAGGATTCCAACGTCTGCTCCAGCCGCCTGAAGTCGCGAGCGGCAAAATGATCATCATCGCTTCCGTCGGCTTGCTCGCCAATATCGCCGCAGCCTTCGTCCTCATGCGCGGCGATTACAAGGACAACGTAAACGTGCGCAGCGCCTACCTGCACGTGCTGGGCGATATGCTCGGCTCCGTAGGGGCAATCCTCGGCGGTGTGCTCATGCTCGCCTTTGGCTGGTACATCGCCGACCCGATTATCAGCATCGTCGTCGCCTTTTTGATCATGCTGAGCGCATGGCGCGTGACGAAGGAGTCGGTCAACATTTTGCTGGAAGGAGCGCCTTCCCGTATCGATACGACAAAAGTAGAAGCGCGGCTCGGACAGCTTGACGGCGTGGTAAAAGTTCACGATTTGCATGTTTGGACCGTCACTTCCGGCTTCGACTCCTTGACGTGCCATCTGATTGTGCAGGACGATTTGCCGAGCTACCCGATTCTCGATGCCGCTTTGGCGCTGTTGCAAAAAGAGTTTGGCATCACCCATGCGACGATCCAAATCGAGAACTCTTCCATCTCGCATGGAGAGTTGCATTGTCAGGGTGGGACGGGGGAGCATTCGCATGATCATGAGCACTCGCATGACCACGGGCATTCGCATAACCAAGAGCATTCGCACGACTCCGAGCACTCCCATGACCACGGGCATTCGCACGACCGCGAGCACTCGCATAACCACGACCATACGCATGACCAAAAGCATTCGCACGACCACGAGCACTCGCATAACCAAGGGCATTCGCATAACCGCAACTAAATCAAACGCCTATGACCACCTGCCACGCTCGCAGCCAGTCGCACGATTATAGCCAGCCGCACAACCACAGGTACCCGCACGATCATCAACACGACACGAGCACTCACACGACCATGGCACCCGCACCGCCCCATTCCCCACTAACAAAAAAAGAACCATCTCCCGCTCATGCGACAGAGATGGTTCTTCATTTTTATCCGCTCCGATTAGTCTTCCATCGTGGACAGGTCGCCTGTCGGCAAGCCCAGTTCCCACGCCTTCAGGACACGGCGCATAATTTTTCCGGAGCGTGTTTTTGGCAGTTTGTCGCGAAACTCGATTTCACGCGGTGCAGCGTGAGCAGCGAGTCCTTCCTTCACGAACTTGCGGATGTCATCCATCAAGGCTTCGCTTGGCTCGTAACCCGCGCGCAAGGAGATGAACGCCTTGATGATTTCGCCGCGCAGCGGATCAGGCTTGCCGATTACGCCTGCTTCCGCAACAGCCGGATGCTCGACCAGCTTGCTCTCGACCTCAAACGGGCCAACGCGCTCGCCGGAAGTATTGATCACATCGTCAATGCGGCCCTGGAACCAGAAGTAGCCTTCCTCGTCCTTGTAGGCGGAGTCGCCAGATACATACCAGCCTGGGATGCTGAAATACTCTTGGTATTTCGCAGGGTTGTTCCAGATTTGTCTCATCATGGACGGCCAGCCGACGCGGATCGCCAGGTTGCCCATCCGGTTTGGCGGCAGCTCGTTGCCCTGATCGTCGATAATCGCCGCGTACACGCCAGGGAAAGGCTTGCCCATGGAGCCTGGCTTGATCGCCATGCTGCGGTAGTTGGAAATCAGCTGTCCGCCTGTTTCCGTCATCCACCAGTTGTCGTGAATACGGTGGTTGAACACGCGAAGTCCCCAATACACGACTTCCGGGTTGAGTGGCTCGCCCACGCTCAAAACGTGGCGCAGACTGGACAGATCGAAGCGCTTCACCACTTCGTCGCCCGCTCCCATCAGCATGCGGAACGCGGTCGGTGCGCTGTACCAGACGGTCACCTTATTTTTTTCGATCGTTTTGTACCAGTCTTCCGGTGTGAAGCGGCCGCCGCGGATCACGTTTGTCACGCCGTTCAGCCACGGTGCGAAAATTCCGTAAGAAGTTCCTGTCACCCAGCCCGGGTCAGCTGTACACCAGTAAACGTCATCCTCTTGCAGGTCGAGCACCCATTTTCCGGTCTGGTAGTGCTGGATCATCGCGTTGTGGACGTGCAGCACGCCTTTTGGCTTGCCAGTCGATCCGGACGTATAGTGCAAAATCATGCCGTCCTCGCGATCCACCCACTCGATTTCCAGCTCGGAGGATGCTTCTGCCATCGCTTTTTCGAAGCTGATTTGTCCTTCCTTCAGTTCCTCTTTTGCCCCCACGACAATGACGTGCTTCAGTGCTGGCAGCTCGGATACAGGGATGCGCGGCAAGAGAGCCGGCGTCGTCACGATCGCGGTCGCTTCGCTGTTTTCCAGACGGTCGCGCACGGCAGCTTCCATGAACGCCTCGAACAGCGGGCCGACAATCGCGCCCACTTTGAGCGTTCCTAAAACGCTTACATAAAGCTCTGGCGTACGCGGCATGAAGACGAATACGCGGTCGCCTTTTACAATCCCCAGATTGCGCAAAACATTCCCGAATTTATTGGACAATTCGCTCAACTGTGCAAAGGTGTAGGTCTCTTCTCTGGTCAAATCGCTGTACATAAGCGCGATCTTGTCCTTGCGCTCCGTAGAAAGATGGCGGTCAATCGCTTCATACGCCATGTTTACTTTTCCCGTCTCATACCAGGAAAATTGCTTCTCGACTTCCTTCCAGTCAAATTGGGCGTACGTCTCGTCGTAGTTCTCCAGGTTGAATCGGCCTTCTGTCGCCGGAATTTTTTCTACATTCATACTCTCACTCTCCTAAACCCCAAATAGAATTCTTCACTACGCAACATTCATAATATTTCTGCACTTTTCGATAAATTCCTTCTGCCAGAACCTACTTATTCGAAAAGCGAAGAAATCGAGTATAATGACACTACCTTAGAGATAAAGGAGATGGCCGGAAGAGATGCTATGGTTTTTGCTAGTTGCCGCTCTCGCCTTGCTCTTCATAAAAGCGTACCGCAATACATTTGACGTCCATACCAATCATGTGACCATACAGCTCGCCTCGTCGCCGCATTTGCGTGATCCGCAAGATTTCGAACCGCTCAACATTTTGCATTTGTCCGATTTGCACATGGAAAATTTGTCGATTGACCCGATGCGAATCGTCCGCGATTTTTCCGGGCAATCCGTCGATCTGCTCGCGATTACCGGAGATTTGCTGGATCGCCACAAAAACATCCCGAAAGCAGTCGCCTACGTAGAAAAGCTGATGCAATTGCAGCCCGCGCTCGGCACATTCGTCGTTTTTGGCAATCACGACTACGTGCTGTCGCCGCTCAAACTCGCTCAGCTCAAGTCGGAGCTGGAACGGATCGGCTGTCAAGTCCTCGTCAACCAGCACGTCACGGTCGAGCATCACGGTCAACTGCTGCATGTGATCGGCGTCGATGATTTCAGCACACGCCGAAGCCAATTGGAAAAAGCTTTTCAATCCGTTCCGAAAACGGGGGCGCGCCTCGTGCTCACCCATGATCCGAACCTCGTCCTGCAAATGAAAGACTACGCCTACGACTATTTGCTGGCGGGACATTTCCACGGCGGACAAATTCATTGGCCGCGCCCGTACCATCTTGTGAAAATGGGCAAGCTCGTGCGGCTGAATATGGTCAAAGGTCTGCACGAGTTTGACGGGCGCCCTTTCTATATAAGTGAAGGACTCGGCCAGACGGGACTGAACATCCGCCTGCGTTCCCGCCCGGAAATCACGCTGCATACGATGGGTGGCGTCCCCCAGGAACCGTTTGTGGGCACGCCTGTGCAAACCGCAAGCTTGCAGGAAACCGCCGCCACACTCGCCTAGAGTACGGTATAATAGACGTACGCCAGTTGTTTGTGACGGAGGTCGTCTTGTGGAGAAATGGATGAGAGAAATCGAGCAAATCAAGCAAGTGACGAATTTGCCGATCATTTGTGTCAAAGTTTTGGAAGCCGAAATCAGCCAGACTCAACAAGAGTGGGAGCAAAAAGGCTGGGAGCTTGTTTCGCTTGGGTCAGAACACGAGATGGCCTATCTCGTTCTGATTGAATCGACACAGTGGCCCGCTACGTCCCGTTCTTTGTTGAGTCTGTTTTTTTCCCGCACGAAAGAAAACGCGCCTCTGACTCTTCACGAGCAGATTGCCGCGTGGTTGCAATCGTTTGTGACCGGAAGCCGACTGGCTCCGCCTGAGCGTCTTGACCTTGTTTGGCCGTGGAAAGAAGCGCGGCTCTCCTTTTTGCTCGAGCGCAGCCGCACAGAAGGCACGGGTACCTGGGAATCGCTGCAAAGCTGTCTGCACCCCTTTTTCCGGGAGACGACGGCTTACACGCCAGGTTCGTCCAGTCTCGCTTTCTTTCCATTAAGTCATGCTTATTCTGTCCTGTTGCTGCCTGTTTCTATCCTGGAAGGCTCCGAGGAGCAAGCCGATTTGCTGGAATGGGCATCCGGGCTGCACGATCTGATTTCTACGGAGTGGATGGAGCCTGTCCGCATTGTTGTCAGCGCCCCTGTGCATCGCCCTTCCGCTCTGGAAAAAACGGTTTACGGGCAGTTGCTGCTGTCTCGCACTCTCCAGCATTATCGCCCGCACGTCATGGTCGCTGGCGACTGGATGTATCCGCTGGAGCGCTGGGCTGCCTCGCTGCCGAAAGAAACCGCGAAGTCCATTGCCAATGAGCTGGCAAGTCTCATGTCCGTTCCGCAGATCAGTACGGAGCAGCTGGAAACGTTGGAAACGCTGTTTGCCCGCCAGTTGAACGTCAGCGAAACGGCACGTCAGCTCTTTTTGCATCGCAACACGCTGTTATACAGGCTCGACAAGCTGACGGAACAGACGGGGCTTGATCCGCGGCAGTTTCCCGATGCGGTGCTGCTCCAGCTGTATTTGCTCTTTCGGCAGCATTAACAAAACATTTTGTACATTTCGCCCATAGTCCAACTGTCTAAAAATTGTTACTCTTGCAAAAAGGTTATCCACGCTCTCGCTTTTTCAAAACTATAGGAGGTGCCTTTTCCATGGCAAAAGTGACACTGAACCACATATACAAACGGTACGCCGGAAACGTAACAGCGGTAGACGATTTTCATCTGGAGATTCAAGATCGCGAGTTTCTCGTTCTCGTCGGGCCATCGGGCTGCGGAAAGTCGACAACGTTGCGGATGATTGCCGGGCTGGAGGAAATTTCCGACGGTGACTTGTACATAGGCGATCGTCGCGTCAACGACGTCGCTCCGAAAGATCGGGATATCGCGATGGTTTTTCAGAGCTACGCCCTCTATCCGCACATGAACGTATACGAAAACATGGCGTTTGGCTTGAAGCTCCGCAAATTTTCCAAGAGCGATATCGATGCGCGCATTCAGGAAGCGGCCCGGATTCTCGATATTTCGCATTTGCTCGACCGCAAGCCGAAAGCGCTTTCCGGCGGTCAACGACAGCGTGTCGCGCTCGGTCGCGCCATCGTTCGCGAGCCGCAAGTCTTTTTGATGGACGAACCGTTGTCCAACCTCGACGCCAAGCTGCGCGTCCAGATGCGCACGGAAATCTTGAAGCTGCACCAACGCCTGAATACGACGATCATTTACGTCACCCATGACCAGACAGAGGCGATGACGATGGGCGACCGGATCGTCGTCATGAAAGACGGCTTGATCCAGCAAGTAGCGACGCCGAACGAGATTTACAACCATCCGGTCAATCTGTTCGTCGCAAGCTTCATCGGCTCCCCTGCGATGAACTTCGTCAAAGGACAGCTTTCCGAAAAAGACGGCGCCCTGTACTTCGACGCGGAAAACATCCACGTCCGCTTCCCGGACGACAAGGCGAAAATTTTGCGCGACAAAGGCTATGTAAACAAACCGGCCATCTTTGGCATTCGTCCGGAAGACATTTACAGCGATGCTGCGTTCATGGAAGCCAATCCGTTTGAAAGCACGCTGGAAGCACAGGTCGAAGTAGTGGAAAACATGGGCTCCGAGCTGTATGTTTACTTCCATAATATCGGGAACACGCAAATGGTGGCCCGCGTAGATTCCCGTGAAGAGCTGAAGCCAAAAATGACGGTCAAACTCGCCATGGACCTTTCCAAATGTCATCTATTTGACAGCGAGACGGAAGTGGCTGTATTCTAATAGCGAAGTGAAAAGGAATGTCTTTTCCGACATTCCTTTTTCTGTTGTCTTCAAACGTTTCAAACGCTTAGGCGGCGCCTGTATGGCCGCTTGTTTTTCGTGCATGTTGCTCGTTTTTCGCGGCGCTATTATAAAGAGAAAGAGTGGAGAGAACAAATGGCGTACAAAATTGTCTTTTTTGACATCGACGGTACTTTGCTGAACACGGAACACGCCATCCCGCAATCAACGGTGGACGCCGTAAACAGACTGAGGCAAAACGGGATTCGGGTGGCAATTGCCACTGGCCGCTCCCCCTATCACCTGATGCCGATCGCCAAACAGCTTGGCATCGATACATTCATCGGGTTTAACGGCTCTTACGTGGTGAGCGAGCAAAAGGTGATTCACCATACCCCTTTTGCCACTTCGACCTTGGCCGAGCTGGAACAGTTGGCACATGGGCACGAGCACCCTATGGTGTTTTTGAGCCATGAACAATGCTATGCGAATGCAGCCGATCATCCGCACGTGATTGACTCGTTTGATTTCCTGCGCTTGCCGGCCCCGGCACACCATGACCGCTACTGGGAAGTCGCTCCGATCTACCAGGCGTTTCTATACTGCACAGCAGAAGAAGAAGCGGTTTATACCGAAAAATTTGCGCAAGTGTCGTATGTGCGCTGGCACAATCGCGTCCTCGACATTCTGCCAAAAGGCGGTTCGAAAGCGCGTGGCATTGAAGCGATCCTGAAGCATGAAGGACTGACGCCTGCTGATGCTGTCGCATTCGGAGACGGGCTTAACGACAGGGAAATGCTGTCTTACGTCGGAATGGGTGTCGCTATGGGAAATGCGCATGAAGAACTGAAGCCTTTTGCCAATATGGTGACCCGCCACGTAAACGAAGACGGCATCCGACACGGCTTGTTGCAACTTGGATTGATCAATTAGGAAGGACGTTGAAGAATACATGTCTTGGGAATGGTTTAACATCGTTGGCACTGTAGCGTTCGTGATCAGCGGCGCTATTATTGCCATGGAGGAAGAGTACGACATCTTGGGGGTAATCGTTCTCGGAATGGCAACCGCATTCGGCGGTGGGATCATGCGGAATATTTTGCTCGGAATCCCGCTCACTGCTTTTTGGAATCAAGGCACACTGTTTACGATCGCACTCATATCCATGCTTATCGTCTTTGTTCTGCCGCATAAGTACCTTGGCTTGTGGAATCGCTGGGGAATGTTTTTCGACGCGGTCGGGCTTTCTGCGTTTGCCATTCAAGGTGCGCTTTATGCGACACAAATGAATTATCCGCTTAGCGCCACGATTGTGGCAGCGGTACTGACTGGAATTGGCGGCGGAATTATCCGCGATGTTCTCGCAGGCCGCAAGCCTTTGGTTTTCCAGGAAGAAATCTACGCAGTCTGGGCCATGGCTGCCGGAGTGGCGGTCGGCATGAAGTGGGCATCGACAGTCGGCGAGATGTACACGCTGTTCAGCGTCATTATTGCTTGCCGAATGGTTTCCGTCTATCAAGGCTGGAAGCTTCCGCGCCGCTCGCTTCGTCCGGTGCCCGTTCGCCCTTTTGACAACCGAATGTAAGCTATTTCCTTCATAATCACTCTCTCCGTGTGCACGCTATAGTCATCAGCACTGGAGGGAGTGAGTTTTTTTGCGCGTCTTGCCCCCAATTATCGCCGCCCTAGCCCTGGTTGGTCTGGTCGTCATCCCCTACCGCCATCATCAAAATGCAGAGCAGGAAATGCGCGAACCTCATCCCCGCGTCACTTCCGTCGAGGCGAGCATACCGCGAATCAACTATATCGAGCAGGTCAAGGACATTCGCAGAGATCTGGAAAAGAAAAGCCACATCCAAACGCTGCATCACAACCCGCGTGACCGCAGCCACTACGTCGAGCATGAAGTCGTCGTCCGTTTCTCACCGCGACCGGAGCAGAAAAAAATCGACGAGCTGGTTGCGTCGCTGGATGCCAAAATCAAGCGCGATTTTGAGCAATTTCTGATCATCAAATCCAAAAGCCTGACGACCAAACAACTGATGAAAAAGCTCGCCGAGCACCCTGATTCCGTGTTTGCCGAACCGAACTATTTGCTGCTCCCCAATCGCAAACCGAATGATACGTACTACACCGAATACCAGTGGAATTTGCCTTTAATCGGCATGGAGCAAAGCTGGGATGTGAGCGAAGGCAGCAGCGACGTCATCGTGGCCGTCGTCGATACAGGCGTCGATCTCAAACATCCCGAGTTCGCCGGGAAGCTGGTCGAAGGCTACAACGTGCTCACCGACAACAACAAGCCGGAAGACGACAACGGTCACGGAACACACGTCTCAGGCGTCATCGCAGCCAAGACGAACAACGCCGACGGAATTGCCGGCATGTCGTGGAACAGCAAGCTGATGCCGATTAAAGCAATCGGCGCAGACGGCTCAGGGTCAGCCGTGGATATCGCCCAGGGCATTTACTGGGCTACCGACCACGGTGCCGATGTCATCAACCTCAGCGTCGGCAACTATACCTCTTCCGCCGCTTTGAAAGAAGCATGCCGCTACGCCTTCGAGAAAAATGTCATCCTCGTAGCTGCTTCCGGCAATGACGCGACCAACCAGCCGAGCTACCCGGCTGCTTATGACGAAGTGCTCGCCGTAGCTGCGGTCGATCACCGCAAAGAACGCGCCGATTTCTCCAACTTTGGCGATTACGTGGATGTAGCCGCTCCTGGCGTCGATATTCCCAGCACGTACATTTACAGCGACTACGCTTCGCTCTCCGGCACTTCGATGGCTTGCCCGCATGTCGCTGCTCTTGCCTCACTGGTGCGTTCTGTCCATCCGGATATGAAAAACCGTGATGTGATGGAGCTGATTCGCCAGTCCGCAACAGACCTCGGCGCTCCTGGTCACGACCAGCTTTACGGATACGGGATGATCAACGTCAATCAGACGCTGCGGCAAGCCAAACCAGCAAAACCGGCCCGCGCCGAAACGAAGCAGACGACGGTAGGCGGACTGCTGAACAAGTTTTTCATGCGCCTGCGCTTCGGGTTCGAATAGACAGTCTAACCGATATATACGGAGGGATGGAGTATGAAAGCATGCATCGTGTTTGCCCAGGAAGGAAAAGAGAGCTTTTGCCATGCCATACTCGACCGCGTCACCCAGACGTTGCAGAAGCAAAACATCGCTTATGACGTGCGCGATTTGTATCAAATGAAGTTTCAGCCTGTTTTTCAGGCGGCTGACATGCAAAAAGTGTCGAACGGCACTGCATCTGCTGATGTCATGACTGAACAGGAGCTGATTTCAGAAGCTGACCTGCTCGTGATGATTTACCCTGTCTGGTGGTGGTCGGCTCCCGCCATTCTCAAAGGCTATATCGACCGGGTATTCACCAACGGCTTTGCTTTTCGTTACGAGGCCCACGGCCCTGTCGGCCTGTTGAAAAACAAGCAGGCTATCGTCATTACGACGACGAGGGAATCCGAGCCGGAAATGAAAAAGACAGGCTTCGACGATGTAGTGAAAAAGCAAATCGTCGATGGCAGCTTGTCGATGATCGGCTACGATGTCACTTACCGCAATTTCGCTGCTGTCCCATACGTGGACGACGCTGCCCGCCAAGGCATGCTTGCGGAAGTCGAGAGTATCGTCACGGCGATTCACCAGCCAGTCGGCGTTTGAAAGCAGGGAAAGCACAAAAAAGCACAGGTTTACGCCTGTGCTTTTTCTCTTTCCAATCGTTTTTTCGCTATATAGTCATTTTCATAATATTGCAGTTCATCGCGCATTTGCTCAAAAACTCTCGACAAGGACAAGGTCAGTTGCTCCAACTCCGGTGTGACCTGCTTGCGGAAGATAATACAGTCCTGGCCTGTGTAAGCATAGCGTCCGTCTTCCTCGTACACTTCGCCTTTTGGATAATAGAAGTAATTGATGCAGGTGTGGTACACCTGATACAGCACTTCTTCGGCAAAGTCTTCGTTGAACCTTGCCCGGCGCAAAGATACTCCCAGCCTGTCGTACGCATTTTCACAGTAGACGAGCAAGTGGCGCAAATCGGACAGATAAGTTCTGTAGTAAGATTCAAACTCTTCCGGGTCCCCCGATGCAGATACAAGACTAGACAAGGTAACCTGATTGAGATAACGCTCCAGTTCCATGCTTACCTTTTTCAACTTGGTGTACGTCTCTTCGCACAATTGCTTCAGATGAGTCGCTGACATAATGTCCCCCTTGCGTTGAAGAATCTGCCTTTTTTAAGTAAGTATATAGGAAAGATTCTTTACAACACAAGGGTTTCTTTTCTGCAAATCTCGCTAAACCGTTGTCGTTTCGGCAATGGTTTCCTTTTTTTTCCTTGTCTGTAACAAGTATATGCAATAGGCCGAGAACAGACCGAGCAAGATCATGAAGCCCAAAACAACCAGGTCGTGCGTGACGTAGGACAGCCCGTGACCTTTGCTCAAGATTTCTCTGACGCCGTTCAAAAAGTAGGTGAGCGGCAAAGATTTACCAATCGCAGCGACCGCAGTCGGCATTGATGCCAGCGGCCATGTAAAGCCGGACAGCATGAACGAAGGAACGGCAATCATCATCGCAACTTGTGTCGCTTGCAGCTGGTCTTTGGAGAAGAAAGAAATCGCGTACCCGATGGCGAGCACGGCCAGGTTAAAGGCGGTTGCGATCAGCATCAAGTCAAGGGTGCTGCCGTAGTACGGGATTTCGAACCCTTTGAGCAGCAGTACGAAGCCCAAAAATACGTTCAAGGTTCCTGCGAGGAAATAAGGCAGCAGCTTGCTTGCCGTGATCGCCCAGAAGCTGTGGGATCTCAGCGTGTCCTGCCACGTTCCTTCTTCCTTCTGTTGCGCTACTGACAGGGCGATGCCGAGAAACAACACCTGTTGAAATACCGTTCCTGTCAAACCGAAAACCATGAAGGACATGTAGCTGAAAGTCGGATTGTACAGCACGCGATAGCGATAGTCGATTCCGGTGAAAAGATTTACCCCTTCTTCGCCCCAACTGCCTTTTGCCTCCATTTTTTTCAGCGTGGCGCCTGCGGACACCGACTTGACGACCGTGCTCGCTGCGCGGACAGCGGTGTTGGAAATCATCATGTTGCTGCCGTCAATGACCGTCAATACTTCGGCTGACCGTCCAGCCTTGACGTTCTTCTCCAGCTGGGCGGGAATGATCAGGGCAATATTGGCCTCGCCCTTGTCAATCAGCCGCATCGCTTCCTCTTCGGTGCCTACGATAGATGTAACCTGAAACGTCTGATCGACCTCAAACGCCCGATACAGCTCGCGGCTCAGCTCTGACTGATCCGCGTCCACCATGACGGTCGGAATGTGCATCACTTTCTTTTCACTGTACAAAAAGCCAAACAGGGTCAAGTAAATGATCGGTACGAGAAAAATGACGTTGCGGATTGTTTTGTTCGCAAACATGTTTTTCCATTCGCTTAAAAAGAGCCGGGAGAAATCACTCACTATGAACAGCTCCTTCGATCTTCCACTCGACCGTCAAACCTGGCCGCAGCTCTGGATCAGCCAGGAACAGCTTCACCTGGAAGGAACGAATGTCGCGATCGCCCAACTCCTGTGTCGCCTTTTTCACCGCAAAATCAGCTGCTGGTGCAATCGTGGCGATTTTCGCTTCCACTTCCCGTTTCAAGGCTGGCACGTACAGTTTGACCGTATCGCCTGTCTTGATTTGCCCCAGCGTGTATTCGTTCACGTAAAGCTTCACGTAGTTATCGGATTTTGCCTGAATGGTCAAAACGGTAAAGCCTTGTGCAACCAGCTCGCCTTGTTGCACCGCAACAGATTTGACGACTCCGTCCATCGGCGCAACCAGCTTCGTGTTGTTCAAATACGCTTCAATCTCAGCCAAAGCTCCTTTGGCTTGCAGTACACCCGCTTCAGCCGATTTCACGTCCAGCTCCTTCAATCCTACTTGACCGCGTGCGGCTACGGCTTGCTTGTAAGCTGCTTTCGCCTGATCAAGCTGAGCTTGCGCTGCGTCTACTTGCTCGCGGCGTGCCCCTGTGGTAGCCATTTTCAACTGCTCGTCGGCTGCCTTCAGTTCTGCGCTTGCTTTTTCTGCCTGCATTTGCGCTTCCTCGACTTTTACCTGGGGAACGGCTCCCTCTTTCAGCAGTTTGTTCATCCGCTCCAGGTTGGAAGCGGCGATCTGATTGGATGTTTGGGCTGCCTGCAACTTGGCTTTCAGCTGGGAAATTTCCTCGGCGCGCGCTCCGTTTTTGTTTGCCGCCAGTTGAGCCTGTGCCGAGCTGACGACTGCTTGCGCCTGATCGACCTGAGCGTCACTGGAGCTGTCCGTCAAGGAAACACCTTTTTTCGCTTGATCGAGCTTCACTTGCGCCAGGCGATAGGCTGCTTCGGCTTGTTCCTTTTTCGCCAGCAACTCTTCACTGTTCAAGGTAGCGACCAGTTGGCCTGCCTTTACTTCATCGCCTTCTTTGAAAGCGATCTGCTCGATCGATCCGCCCATTTTAAAGGAAAGATCGACTTCCGTTCCCTCCACGACGCCTGTCACTTGTGTCGCCTTTTGCCCTGCCAGGCTGCTTCCGCCAGACCCGAGCAAAACCGTTCCCAATACTGCAATTCCGGCTACAAATCCGGCTACCCCGATCCATGCACGTTTCTTCATTTTCGATTTCTCCTCTGTCTCTTTATGTGCTTGTTGTTTGTTATTGTTTCGTCTGCAACATGCCCGCCAGGAAGCAGCGCAGCGTATGTTTGTTTTCCGGCGTGTCCAGCGGTTCTTTGCGGTATTGTTTTCGAATGGCGGTAAAACCGACCATGCCGAACAACGCCGAGGCGAGCGTCCCGATTTCCACATCCGCTCGTATATACCCTTGCTCCTGCAATCGGGTCATGTAAGATTCCATCATCGTAAAATATCCCGTCAACAGCTTGGCGACGGTCAAATCGCGCTGCTCATCTCCCGTAAAGACACTGAGCAGCAGGAAGCACAGCTCGCGGTTTTCGGAAAAGAAGCGAAGATGCTCATCCAACACATTCAGCATGCGATCTTCCAAAGTCAGCTGTTCATTTTGCATCACACTATCGACATGGTAAATCAGCATCTTCACGCCTTTTTCAATCACGTACAAGAAAAGCTCCTCTTTGGTCGAGAAATGGTAGTAAAGCGTTCCTTTCGCCACCTGCGCCATTTCTGCAATCGCGTCCATCGTCGTTTCGCTGTAACCCAATTGGGCGAATGCTGTCAACGCTCCCTGAGCGATTTGATCCTTTTTCGAAGGTGCCATCACTCCCGTCCTCCTTATCGTCTTTGAACTGACTGGTCAGTACAAAAATTAGTTTACGAAACGCTCCTAGTTTTGTCAATAGGCCACTTTTCCATTCCGCTGCCAAACTTTTGCCCGGCGCGCAGGCAAGATGTTTCCTGCCCAAACGCAAAAAAGACCGCACGCATGCGGCCTTTCACTTTTCCCTGATGCGCCAATACGTCTCCTGCGTCGCCTGCATCGGAGCAACGCCGAGCTGTTCCTGAAGCTTCGCGACACATTTTTTGTACCAGCGGATCGCCTGGGTCCGGTTGTTTTGTTCATAATAGGCTGTCATCAGCAGCCGATACGCTTCTTCCCAGCAATCGTCCACGCGCAAGATCGCTTCACACCAGCGAATCGCCTGCTCCTGCTGGCCTTGTTCCAGCCTGATTTTTGCCAGCCGCTCCGCCCCGCGCAAAAACAGTGCCTGGACTCGCTCCCGCTCCTCGACGCACCATTCCTCGTAGCGGCACTCCGGCAAATACTCACCGAGGTAGTAACCCAAGCCTTTTTCGAGCAAAAGAGTGGCTTGGCGCACGTCCTGCTCGGACAGCCCGAGCGCGACCAGCTTTTCAAATTCCTCTGCATCCAAAAGGTAGCCGGAAGCGAGGTTGAAGCCGTAAGAGCTGCCGTGACGCTGGATAAAAAACGTGTCCGATCGCGCGGCGCGGTCCGGCTCCAACGCTTTGTTCAGCGCATTCAGCGCCACTTTGAAGTCGCGAATCGCCGCTTCCTCGATACTGTCAGGCCACAGCCGATGCATGATTTCCTCGCGAGCCAACAAGTGGTGACGTTTCGTCAGCAAAAGCTGAAACAACAGCTTGGCCGTCCCGCGCTGCCACGCCTTTTCGCTCAGCTCCCGCTCCCCCAGCCAGACGCGAAACGCCCCCAAAGTCTGGATGCGCAGCGTATACCCGGGGTGGAACGTCACGTTTTGCAGCCCGAGGTCGTTCAAAAGCTGTGAGATGTAATCCGGCGATACTTTGCGCCGCTCCGCTTCCAGCAATATCGGCATCAGCTGCTGCACATCATACGGCGTGAGCAAGGTAGGGCGTTGCAGCAAAAAGGCGTATTCTCCCGTCTGCATCAACGACAACGCCTGCGTCACAGCCGGGACAAACAACTCCCAGCGCTTGCTCCGGTATGCCAAAAAGCTGAGCCATAACTGGCAGATCGCCACATGATAGCTGTCGCCGCAATGGCTCAACCGCTCGGAACAATCGCGAAACGTTTCCAATGCTTCTGCATCTTTGCCGTATTTGGCGTAGGCTATTCCAATCGCCATTCGCACCAGGCTGCCCAGCCAGTCGTCACGCATCGCTTCCGTCTCCGCAATCCCGCGCTTGCCGTACAAAAGCGCCTGATCAAGCGCCTTTTGACTGGCGTGATACAGCGTCAGACCGAGCAGCGTCTCCGATTTGCCGCGCGTCGACCGCAACTCTTCCATCATATGCAAGCCTTTTTCGTACAGCTTGCGTATTTCGTCCGCAGGCAGTCCTTGACTGATTAGAGCGGCATGCGCTTTTCTCACGTAGCCGTTGGCCTCGACGAACGGAGAATGCGCCGCCTGTCCGAGCTGGATCGCCGTCTCTGCGGCCTCGAAGCCCCGCTCCCACTCTCCGTCCAACGCGTAGACAAAAGAAAGCAATAAGGACGTCTCCCGGTACGAGCGCGTCAAGGTCGGGTGTCTGGTCTGCTCAAGCTGCCACTTCGTTTCCAGCAGCTGGATGGACGATTGCAGCCGCCCCGTCCGGAACAACAGCCGCGATTCCAGCTCAACTTCTGTCTGCTGCTCCAGCTCCTGGCTCTTTTCATACCAGGCCGCTGCCTGCCTGGAATCGCCTCTGTTCGTATAAATTTCTGCCAACAGCCTGTACAGCCTCGGCGCCAGTTCGCTTTCCTGCTCCTGCACAGGCAACTGTTCGATCGCGCGCATCAGCAGCGCCTCTGCCTGCACCCCCTGAACGCTGTCCAGGTGTACTCTCGCTTTGCCTTCCAGCCCGCGGCATAACCCGATCCTGTCCTGCTTTTGCTCGCAAAACACTAGAAACTGCTCATACGAGGCAAACGCCTTGGCGTACAGACAGCGGTACCGCTCCACTTCCCCCTGATAAAACCAGAGCCAATGCTCCTCTGCTTTCACCGAGTCGGGCAATAAAGCCAGCCATTTGTACAAACCGTCCAGCACACCCGCGCTCAAAAACCGCTCTGCGGCCTGGCGAACCCAGGAGCCGAGCAAGTCCCAGCGCTCCAGCAGCCGCAAACGCTCAAATGCCTGTTCTTCCTCGCCTTTTCGCCGAAACCAGAGGGCTGCCGCCTGATTCACCCGCGTGTAAATGTCCTGATGCGAAGCGAGTTTACCGGATAACAGCCGCTGAAATAACGGATGAAAAAAATAGCGTTCCTGTTCGTCGACATGCAAAAAGAGATTGCTTCGCTTTGCCTCTTGCAGCATCTCCCCTGCTTTTGCCCCTAAAACTTGCCTGCCATCTTCCTCGGTGAACGTTTCAAGCGCTGCTGCCTCCATCAGAAAATGCTGCATGTCTTCTTTCAGCCCGACCCAGACATCCGCTTCCAGCAGGTGCAGCAGGCGGGACAGCTCATGCAAGCTATCCGACAGCTTGAAGCCTCTGGCAATTTTTTCACCGATGGACCGAAGCGCCATGACCCAGCCGCGCGTCACTTCCGCAACTTGCTGCCATTCGTCCTCGGTCAGTGCGATATCATACTGATCCGAGTAAAAGGCTTCGCTTTCTTCGATCGTAAACGCCAAATCATCGGTCGTAAGCTCCAGACACTCGCCTCGCGCTGTGAGTAATTCTAAATTTTTCCACACAGGGCGAATGCGTGTCAAAATCGCCAGCTTGACCTTGTGCGGCACATGCTGAACCAGCTCAGACACGAAACGGTCGATTTCGCTGTCGCCAGCCACTCGCTCGTAACGATCGAGCACAATCACAAACTGATCCGGCATCCGTGCGCATTCCCTGGCAAACCAATCAGCGAAGCGCTTCCCGTTTTCCCCCTGCGCTGCTTTCGCGAAAGCAGCAGCGGACTTCGCTTCCTTTTCCTTTTCCAGCAACTCGCGAAGCGTCTGTCCAAAATCAGGTGCGACCCGCCGGACACTTTCCACCAGACACCACAAAAAGTCAGCTAACGCCGTATCCTCTTCTGCGATGAAATACCAGGAAGCGTTGCGGGACTCATCGTGCAAAAACGTGGCGAACGATGTTGTTTTGCCGTAGCCTGCTCCCGCGTGAATCAGACAGAGCTGCGCATGCGCAAGAAGCCGCAGCTTCCTCGCCAGGGCTGGGCGTCTGAGCACGTATGGCTTTTGCCCGGGGAGAGTAATTTTGGAAATGGGTACCTGGAATTGACTCATGCGTTGCACTCCTTGCCGTTCTCCTACTCTTCCAGACTATTTCCCCATTTCTTGCAAAACTCCTGCCATCGCGCGCCGATCGACAAAAAGCCCACCCGGGCGGCCAGGTGGTCTTCTGTCAGTCAACGAGATTGTAACCTTTGACGCTATAACCGATATCATTGAGCAGCAGTTGAAATTCTTCATTGTTGATTTCCTCGCCGCGCAAGATTCGTTCATGCAAATCGGCAATGCGATCGTAAATTGCCCGGTTGGTGGACACGTACATCAGATTGAACCGGGATTCAGTCTGTAGCCTGCCCCTCATCCGGTCCACTACCCGCTTTTGCAGCGCATCGGTATGTCCGTTGTCGTTGCGGACGATCTTGCCTGGCGTATAAGGGATGGTCGGACGCGGGTTGACCTCGTCTGGCTTTGGCGTATCTACTGGCAACACACCGACGAGCAGGTTGTCTTTGTAAGCCAACACTTTAATATCGACGACTCCCGGTATTTTTTCCGCATGCCGCTCCAGATACGAGACGAGATGAGGCTCCCGGTTATGGACCATTTTTTGGCTGATCATCGCTGCCGGACCTTTGTCCATCCCTGCGTTGTCATTGCGATAGTTGATGCCATACGATTCGAATTTTGCCTGATTCCCGCCCCGATCTTCGGTGCCTTGTTCTTTGTTTGGCGAACATCCTGTCACCAAGCCCGCGATCAGAAGAGACGCACAGATGCTTACACAAAATCGCTTCAACAAAAAACACCTCCTTGCACATAGTGTGGTGTGCAGGAGGTGTTCTTACTCAGGAAGTGGCTCCCTTAATCAACGGAGACAAATTCCCCTTCATAAGTATCTTTCTTGCCGTCCTTCTCGGCTTTGACCGTAAATTGACGGATGCCGTCTTCACCGTCGCCGATAAATTCGAACGTGCCATCTGCTTTTACTTCCGCTTCATACGACTCATCGCCGATGACTACAATAACCTCAGATTTCGGGTCCACTTTTCCGGTTACTTGGTACAGACCGATCTGGAAAAGGGAGCTTGTCTTTCCGACAACACTTTCATCGTTGATCAAGACAACCTGATCAGGCTTTTTCTCTTCGCCAGTCGTCGGTTTTGTCGGTTGCGGAGTTTGCGGCTGGCCTGGCTGTGTCGTTTGCTGATCGGCAATGAGCACTGTTTGGGAAGCCGGGTCCCAGTCCACTTTGTAGCTCAGCGCTTCAGCGATAAAGCGAACAGGCACGACCGTGCGCTGGTTGACAATTTGCGCAGGCACATCGAGATTGATGGTTTGTCCATTTTTCTTCGCAATTTTTTGCGTTACAACGAGGCGAATGTTATCGTTGCCTTTATCGATGGTCACGGTTCTTGTTTTTTCATTCCAATCGACTTTGAATCCGAGGGACTCTGCAATGGGACGAATCGGTACAAGTGTACGGCTATCACGGATCACAGGCTTTTGATCCGGGAATACAATCTCTTTTTTATTGTACTCGACTTTGATGGCAGCTTGCGCAGGCGCTGCCGCAGCAGAAAAGGCCGCCATAGGCACCAGGGCAACAGCCAACATGAATGACGTAATTTTTTTCAGCAAAATGTCCACTCCGTTTCCAATAAGATTCACACGATTCTTAATCTACTATAGGATAGCAACCGTTTCAAGGCATTCCTCGAATCAGCCCACCAAGATCGTACTGTTAATTGTAGAAGGAAGGGACCGAATGGACAAGCAGGATAGCGCTGGAAACGGTAAAAAACGACGATATTCCTCTATCTTTTGACCTAATTTCAAATTGTTACAAAAATACAACCATATTCCTCCCAAAACGCGTTACAATGAAGCAAGAAACGACAGTATTTTTTCGAAAGAGGCAATGATGATGAAAAAGTTTATTCCTTTTCTTATCCTCGCATTGATCTTGACCATGATCCCTCCCGGCGGCAGTTCTGCCAATACGACTGCGGTCCAGCTGGGAAGCGATTTGCTGTTTGACCGCTTTCATCAGCTGATTGAGGGGAAAAACGTCGGGCTGATCACGAATCAAACCGGAATCAACAGTCAGGGAGCGAGCACGATCGACCTGTTGCGGCGCGACCGCTCTGTCAAACTCACGGCTCTTTTCGCCCCGGAGTATGGACTGGACGGCAAAGAGCAGGTCGGCACTCAGGCGAAGAGCTACACCCATCCGGTTTACGGGATTCCTGTCTACAGCTTGTACGGCTCGACTCGCCAGCCGACGCCGGAGATGATGGGGCATTTTGACACTTTGCTCGTCGACTTGCAAGATACAGGCTCCCGAACGTATACGTACATATCGACACTCCACTACGCCATGGCTGCGGCGAAGGAACAAGGCAAACGAATCGTCGTGCTCGATCGCCCGAATCCACTTGGCGGCACAATCGTAGAGGGACCAGTCCTGGAAAAACCTTATCAATCGTTCATCGGCATCGACGAGCTGCCTCTCGCTCACGGGATGACCATCGGCGAGCTTGCCCTGTTCTTCAACCGCTCGATCGGCGCTGATTTGTATGTCGTTCCGATGGAAGGCTACACGCGCGGCATGACCTACCCCGATACGGGGCTGAAATGGGTGCCAAGCTCCCCGCACCTTCCTGACCTGACATCCGTCTACGGGTACATGGCTACCGGACTCGGCGAAGGAACACCCGTCAAGCAAGCGGACAACTTTGCCTGGATCGGCGCGGAAGGCATCGATTCCGTCCAGTTCGCCGACTTGTTGAACGGCAGCTTGCTGCCTGGCGTGCTTTTTCTCCCTGAGAAGAAGGAAAACGCTGGCGGCGTGCGCCTGCACATCCACGATTCGCGCGTTTTCAATCCGGTTCGCACAGGTCTGTACGCGCTTGCCTACGCGCGACAGCTTCAGCCGTTTGCGGTTCCACAGAGCACCGAGAAAGAAATCACGATGTTCGATCAAGTCATGGGCACCAGCAAAATCGCCCAATTGCTTGCCCAAGGCAAAAGCCCCCAAGAAATCGTCGCTTCCTATGCAGAAGCGCTGGGCAAATTCGTCGAGTTGCGCAAAAGCTTTTTAATCTATGGGGAGACGCCGTTCGTGCCGTCTGGAGCGATTCATAGTCCGTACGCTGCTCCGCTCCCGGCCAAACCACCTGCACCGCCTGCTGGCAAGCCTGGAACCGTTACGCCACCAGCTCCAAGCATTCCAGAGCCTGCCAAGCCACCTGGTACGAACACTCCGGCTCCAAGCACGCCAGAGCCTGTCAAGCCGCCTGGTACGAACACTCCGGCTCCCAAGCCTGCAGATCCGGCACCAAAGCCGCCTGCACCAGCGCAGAAGCCGCCAGCAGTCCCTGCACCAAAGCCTGGCGACAAGATCGCGTATTTGACTTTTGACGATGGCCCTTCTCCGGTAACACCGCAAATTTTGGATACGCTGAAAAAAAATCAGGTCAAAGCTACTTTCTTCATCGTCGGAAGAAATGTGCCCGGCCACGAAGCGATCCTGAAACGAATTGTGGCAGAAGGCCATGCTATCGGTGGTCATACGTACTCGCATGACTACAAGATTGTGTACAAAAGCATGGAAGCCTTTTTTGCCGATCTGGAAAAAGGCAACCAGCTGATCGAAAAAGCAACGGGAGTCAAGCCCGTCCTGTTCCGCTATCCGGGCGGCAGCACCAACACCGTCAGCCTCAAATACCAGGATACGAAACGATACAGCAAGCAAGCGCCTGTCATGAACGCCATTAAAGCCGAAGCGAACAAAAGAGGCTATACGTTCATCGACTGGAATGTGACCAACGGCGACGCCCGCAGCAATAAATATACAGCCCAGCAAGCTCTCGCCAATGTCAAGGCGCAAGTAAAGGCCCAAAAAGAAATTGTCGTGCTCATGCACGATGCGAGCACGAAAACACCTACGGCCCAGGCGCTGCCTGAAGTAATCGCCTTTTTGAAAGCAAAAGGCTACCGCTTTGAAGCAATCCACCCTGACCAGCCGACTGTGTCTCATGTGAAATAGGATACAGGCAAAAAAACCCGCCCGACAGCCGAAACATCCGGTGATCGAGCGGGTTTTTGTTGGGAGGGTGGGTCAGCCCTTGCCCTTGCATCGGGACGGGCTTTTGTTTGTAGCAGCAGACCAGCTCATGCATCGAGTTAGGCTTTTGTTCACAGGGGCGAACCAGCCCTTGCATCGAGTTAGGCTTTTGTTCACAAGGGCGGACTAGCCCTTGCATCGAGCTAGGCTTTTGTTCACAGGGGCGAACCAGCCCTTGCATCGAGCTAGGCTTTTGTTCACAGGGGCGGACTAGCCCTTGCATCGAGCTAGGCTTTTGTTCGCAGCGGCGAACCAGCCATGTATCGAGCCGGGCTTTTGTCCGCAGTAGCGAACCAGCCCCTGTTGTCCCCCAAACGACTTACGAAGTCGGCAGCGTGTCGTAGCGCAGACGCAGTTCACGCTTTAATATTTTCCCGCTCGGGTTGCGCGGGAGCGTGTCCGTGATAAAGACATACTTCGGTGCCTTGAACGAGGCGAGGTGCTCTTTGCAAAAGGCGAGCATTTCTTCTTCCGACACAGTCTCGCCTGCCTTTGGCACCACGACTGCCGCCACAGCCTCGATCCAGTACGGATGGGGAATGCCGATTACAGCTACTTCCGATACTTTCGGGTGCTGGTAGATCAGCTCCTCGACTTCCCTGCTCGCTACATTTTCCCCGCCTGATTTGATCATGTCCTTTTTCCGGTCGACGACAGTAATATAGCCTTCTTCATCCATAATCCCCAAGTCGCCGCTGTGGAACCAGCCGCCGAGAAAAGCTGCCTGCGTCTTTTCTTCGTCGCGGAAATAACCGATCATCGCATGGCTCGTTCGATGAACAATCTCGCCAACGCAGCCTCTGGGCACCTCGACGCCATCGTCATCGACAATTTTTGTCTCTACATTGAGCGCAGGCTTGCCAGCCGATCCCGCTTTGCGAATCTGGTCCTTCGGCTGCAATACTGTCGCCAGCGGAGCTACCTCGGTCTGTCCGTAGAAGTTGTAAAATTGCGCATTGGGCAGACGCGTTCCCAGCTCCTTCAACACTTCTACAGGCATGATCGCCGCGCCGTAGTAACATTTTTGCAGCGAAGACAAGTTCCGCGACGAAAACTCGGGAGAGCGGAGCAAGGCAATCCAAACAGTCGGCGGGCAAAAAAGCTGTGTCGCCTGGTGGCTCTCTACGACCTGAAGCATCAAGCCTGGCGTCGCTTGCTCCAAAATAATGCCGGTGCCACCCAGATATACATACGGCCCGAGGAAGCAGTGCAGCTGCGCGCTATGGAACAAAGGAAGCGCGTGCACAGCTACATCATCGTGCGACATATTTCCTTCTATAATCGTGCTGACGTATTCCGAAAGAATGCTGCTGTGCGTCAGCATGACTCCTTTTGGCCTCGATTCCGTGCCGCTCGTGTACAAAATGTGGGCGACATCCTCGTCGGCCAGCTCCAGCTCCGGCTCTTCCGTACTGGCGCCCTCAATCAGCGGGCGAAACGGCACCCACTCTCCTTCCTGCACCGCTGGTCTGGAGATCAGCGACAAAAGCTTGGGCGATAAGTTTGCCGATTCGAGCGCTTCCTTGGCGACCGTGAGAAATTCCGGAGCCACAAAGCAGGCGCTCACCTCTGCATGTCCGAAAATAAAAGCCACATCGTTTGTATGCAGCATGAAGTTGATCGGCACCATAATCAGCCCTGCTTTGGCCAGCGCAAAGTTGAGGATGACAAAGTCCATGGAGTTTCTGGACAGAACCGCCACTCGCTCCCCTTTTTGCAATCCTTTGGCGAGGAAGGTGTGCGCAGCCTGATTGACAAGTTGATCCAACTCCGTGTATGTAAGTACCTCTTCCTCAAATTGCAAGGCAATCTTCTCGGGGTAGCGCAGCCTGCTTCGTCGCAAAATATCGCCAAGCGTATTTCTTCTTACTCGTTGGGCTTCCATCATCACAAACCCTCCCTCACCGTATTCCCCCTTATTATATCTAAATTTTCTGCGTTATGTTTATTTTCTGACTTTTAATAGCAAAAAAAGACGGCAGCTCCCTCTGCATTATTGAAGCTGCCGCAGGCCCCAAGAAACATTCGAGTCCTTGTGTACAGCATATCTTAAAACGGGCCGCTCTTCGATATTGGTTCTTCTGGATTTTGAGGAAAAAAACGGTGTGTACTGGAATGGGCAGCTTCGGCGTCGGAGCACACGCTTGCATTTTGCTGAAATAAAAAAGACCTCTTTAAACGAAAGAGATCTTCGTGTCCTATTCGGGGTAATGAAAACATGGTGGCGGAGGGAGCAGGATTCGAACCCGCGTGAGCTTGCACTCTAACGGTTTTCAAGACCGCCCCGTTATGACCACTTCGGTATCCCTCCGCATCAATAGCTGGTTTAACTATAGCACAGCTGCAAGACCGCTTGCAAGCGTCGGCAGAAGCGGCCTACCGCTTTACCGCTTGACGACGACGAGCTTCAACTCGCTCAGTTCCTCGACGGCGCACGCGACACCTTCCCGTCCCAGCCCGCTCTCCTTCACGCCGCCAAACGGCATGTGATCCACCCGGAACGTCGGGATGTCATTGATGATAACCCCGCCCACTCTAAGCTCGTCCGCCGCTTCCAACGCCAGTGACAAATTGTTCGTGTAAACCCCCGCCTGCAAGCCGTACCGCGAATCATTGACCAGCCTGATCGCCTGCTGGACCGACTGTACCGGATTGATCATGACGACAGGCCCGAATACTTCCTCGCGGGCAATCTTTGCCTCCCGCGGCACATGCGTCAGGACGGTCGGCAAAAGCATCCGCCCCATCAGTTCGCCGCCGCAGGCGAGCTTCGCCCCTTGGTCGAGCGCTTCCCCGATCCAGGCAAGCACGCGCTCTGTCTGCTTCGGATGGACCATGGCGGAAAAGTCCGCTTCTTCTTCCAGCGAATCTCCCCCGCGCAACGCCACCGTCTGTTCCACAAAGCGGCGGACAAATTCGTCATAGATGTCCGTCACAACATAAATTCGTTGCACAGACACACACACTTGACCGGAATAAGCAAAAGCCCCGAACAAGCAGCGCAAAACGACCTCGTCCAGCGGCGTATCGCGGTCGACGATGACCGCAGAATTGGCGCCCAGCTCCAAGATTACTTTTTTCAAGCCGGCCCGATTGCGCACCTCGACGCCCACTTCAGGGCTTCCGGAAAAGGTCACGGCGCGAACTCGCGGGTCGGTAACCAGCTTGTGGCCCACGACCTCTGCGCTTCCTGTGACGACGTTTAGCGCTCCTGCCGGGAGTCCAGCCTGCTCTGCCAGCTCAGCGAGAAAAAGCGCACTGATCGGGGTCTGCGAAGCTGGCTTCAATACGACTGTATTGCCAGCAGAGATCGCAGGCCCGACCTTGTGCGCTATCGAATTGAAAGGAAAAGGAAACGGCGTGATCGCGCCCACGACTCCCAAAGGCTCGCGCACCGTGTAAGCGAGACGGCCTTCGCCACCGATAGCAGCGTCCAGCGGAATCGTTTCCCCGTGCAGCCGCTTGGCTTCTTCCGCTGCAAACCTGTACGTCTGCACCGTGCGGATGATTTCGCCGCGCGCTGTCCGAATCGGTTTTCCCGCTTCCAGCGCGACGATCCGGGCAGCTTCCTCCATTCGCTCATCCAACAGGATGGCGATTTTCTCCAGAATGGCTGCACGCTGGTAAGCTGGCATGCGGCGCATGGGGGTTGTAGCTTCTTCGGCCGCTGCAATCGCCCGCTCTACTGCCACAGCATCCGCCTGGGGAATGTGTGCGATCACCTGACCTGTACAAGGCGAATACAACGGGGCATGGTCTGCCATAGGTATCCACTTTCCCCCGATAAAACACGCTCTTCTCATCGCCGTCTCCTCCGTCCCTGACACGATTGGATCTCTCAAAGCCTCTCCCAATCATTCTCCAGAGCAGACGGCGCTTCCTTGTCCTGCGCTCAAACTTTTTCCTTTTTTTCACAATTACCATCTCAAGTAGCTTAAAAGCGCCCTAGAAAAAGACGCTGCGGCTTCCTTACTGCGCTGGCCCTTCGGCTACCCCGCACCAGTCGAGCAGAGTCAAAGCAAAAATTTCCGCGCAGCGGAAGACGTCATCCAAAACGATGTACTCGTCCCGATAGTGCGCTACTTGTGTAACACCAGGCCCCACGACGATAGCAGGCGTATCGGCCAAAGCCGTCAACAAGCCGCCGTCTGTTCCCCACGGAGATGCTTCCACAATGGCACGCTCGCCCGTCACGGCCGCAAACTTGTCCTGCAAAATGTCCATGAGCGGATGATCCTGTGCGACATCCCCCGGCACCCAGCGCGCGCCGTACCATTCCAGCTCGACTGGCTGCTCCGCAAACCACGGATCGACTTCTGCCAGACGCTGCAAAGCCGCTTCCATTTCTGCCTTGGCATCCTCCATCTGCTCGCCGGGAGCGACTCCCATCCTGCCTTCCAGCTTGACGAGATCCGCGACAGACGACGGCCATTTTCCGCCTTCGATGACCCCGATGTTGATCGGGATCGGAATCGGCAGCTTGGCGTACAGCGGATCATCGAGACGGTCGTTACGCTCTTTTTCCAGACGGCCAATCGCCTGCACGACGAGCATGCTTTTCTCGATGGCACTGACTCCTTCGTAGCGGGTGCCGCCATGAGCAGAGCGTCCCTTGACCGTCAGACGGAACCACATCGAGCCTTGCTGTTTCGGAAAAATTTTCATGTTGGTCGGCTCAGGGATCAACGCAGCATCTGCCTTGTAGCCGCGCAGGATGGTGGCAAGCGTTCCGGCTCCGCCGCTTTCTTCCTCCACCACGCTTTGGAAAATGACGTCTCCCTTCAGGCTGACACCGAGCTTTTGCAGGACGGAAATAGCCAAGAGCGACGACAGGTTTCCGCCCTTCATGTCGGTTGCGCCCCTGCCGTACAGTTTGCCGTCCTCCACTTTTCCGCTGAACGGATCATCGCTCCACTGGGCGTAATCGCCAGCGGGAACGACATCGACGTGCCCGTTCAAAATGAGCGAGCGGCCATTCCCCGCGCCTTTCCAGACGCCGACGACGTTCGGACTGCCTTCAAACGTTTGCCGGGGGGAGACGAAGTACGGATGCGAAACCAGCTCTTCCCCTTCCATGACCCACAAGTCGACACTCAGGCCCATCTTCGCCAAATGATCGGCGATGCTTTTCTGAATCGCTTCCTCTGCTCCTTGCACGCTCGGGCTTTGCACCCACTCTTGCAGCAGCTTGACAGAAGCTTCCCGATCCTTTTCCAACTGCTCTCGTATCAGCGCTTGCCAGTTAGCCATGTTCTTCCTCCGTTTCTTGGGTTCGTCCTTTGCCTTTTGTCTTTTGCTTATTGCCTAGCGGAATACGCCTACTTCGCCCTCTATCTTCAGTTCCGCTTCGGTGGCGCCGATGACATCCGCCACACTGTACGGATACATGACCTCGCGCAAATACAAGCCATCTGGCGTAACTTCCATGACAGCCATGTCCGTGATGATCCAGTCTGCCGCCTGAGTGGCAGTGAGCGGAAGCGAGCATTCTCGGACGATTTTGGAACGGCCATTTTTATCGAGATGCGTAGTCACGACCATCACTTTTTTCGCTTTCTGGGCCAGCTCCATCGCCCCGCCCATACCCGGCACGCGCTTGCCCGGCACAATCCAGTTGGCAATATCGCCGTTTTGGCTGACCTCCAGCACTCCGAGGATGGTCATATCCAACAAGCCCCGGCGGATGATCGCAAATGCCGTTGCGCTGTCGAAAAAGGACGCCCCTGTCGCCAAGGTGACGGGAAAGCCGCCTGCATTGCACAGCATCGCGTTTTCTTCCCCTTTTGCCGGACTTGGCCCGGTTCCGAGGATGCCGTTCTCGGCGTGGAACATCACCCGTTTGTCCGCGGGAATGAAATCGGCCACCAGCGTAGGGATGCCGATTCCCAAGTTGATAATCATTCCGTCCTCGACTTCCAGGGCCGCCCTGCGTGCGATTCGCTCACGGTAGCTCTCGGTCTCTTTTACTTCTCCCACGCCCATTGCCAGTTCACCCCTTCACTTTGCACGATGTAATTGACGAACACGCCCGGCGTCACGATTTCTTCCGGGTTCAGCTCGCCAACCTCGACGATCTCGTCCGCTTCGACAATGGTGATGTCTCCTGCCATCGCCACAAGCGGATTGAAGTTGCGCGCGCTCGTATCGTAAACCAGATTGCCGAAGCGATCCGCTTTTTTGGCATGGACGATCGCCACTTCCGCTGTCAAAGGCGTCTCCAGCAAAAATTCCTTGCCATCGAGCACGACCTTTTGCTTGCCTTTTTCTGCAATCGTGCCGATGCCGACGTCGGACAAAATGCCTCCCAAACCGACGCCGCCTGCCCGTACACGCTCCGCGAGAATGCCTTGAGGGCAAAACTCGACCTCAAGCTCTCCGGCCGTCATTTGCGCCCCTGCGTTCGGATTGGAGCCGATGTGGGATGCGATGACTTTTTTGACCCGCTTTTCCGTCACGAGCTTGCCGATCCCGATGTGTGGAAACGCGGTATCGTTGCTGATCAGCGTCAAATCGCGCACACCCAAATCCAAAATGCCCTGGATCAGTGTGGGCGGATTGCCCACACCTCCAAAGCCTCCTGCCAGAAGCGTCATCCCGTCGCGGAAATGGGACAGCGCCTCCTGCATGGTCACTACTTTATCAAAACGATTCGTCATCGATAGACCCTCCACTCTAGTTGATCAGCGCCTTGTCTTTCAACTCCTGCGATACGCTGACAATCGCCTCTTTCAGGAGGCCGATCAGTTCGTCGATCTCTGCTTTTGTAATCGTCAGTGGAGGAGAGACAATGATGGAGTCACCTGCCACCCCGTCGATTCCACCCATGGCCGGATAAATGAGCAGCCCTTTTTCGAACGCTTTTGCAATTACCTTGCTTGCCACCCCTTGGGAGAGCGGGAACGGTTCTTTTGTTTGCTTGTCTTTGACAAATTCCAGACCGCACAGCAATCCCAGACCGCGCGCCTCGCCGATCAGCGGCAGTTCATCCGCCAGCTCTTGCAGACGTGCCAGCAAGTAAGCGCCTTGCTCGGCTGCTTTGTCAAACAACTGATTTTTTTCGACATATTGCAAAACAGCCAGGGAGACAGCGGCGGACTGCGGATTGGCACTGTACGTGTGTCCAGCCATGATCAGACCGCTTCCTTGGGTAATCGTCTCGATGATCTCATCCGACACCATTGTGGCGGCCATCGGCGTATAGCCTGCGCTCATGCCTTTGCCCAAAGTCATCAGGTCAGGCACGACGCCCCAGTGATCGATCCCGAACGCTTTCCCTGTGCGCCCTACTCCCGTCATCACTTCGTCGGCGATGAACAGCACTTCATACTTGTCGCAAATTTCCCGAATGCGCTGGAAGTAGCCATCTGGCGGCACGACTGCACCGCCGGATGCGCCAATGACTGGCTCAGCGATGAAGGCCGCGACTTGTTCCGCACCGATTCGCAAAATGGCGCGTTCCAGCTCGTTCGCACATTCCAAGGCGTATGTCTCAAGCGACATTCCTTCAGGTCTGCGGTACGGATACGGGCCAGTGATCGTCGGATAGTCCTCCAGAAGCGGAGCAAAACGCTTGCGGCGCAATACGTGACCCGACATGGACAGCGCGCCCATCGTGATGCCGTGATAGCTCATCCAGCGGGAAATGATCCGATTTTTCGTCGGCTTGCCTTTTTCCTGCCAGTACTGGATCGCGATCTTTTGCGCTGTTTCGGTCGCTTCCGAGCCGCTGCTGACGAAAAACGTCCAGTTCAGCGAACCAGGCGCCCACTCAGCCAGCTTGGCTCCCAGCTCCTCTACGGCATCGCTGCTGAAATGCGAGCGGTACGCAAAAGATACTTCTTTTGCCTGCTGATACATCGCGTCGGCTATTTCCTCCACGCCGTGACCGATGCTCGCCGTGACAGCGCCACCGCAGCCATCGATATAACGCTTGCCGTCTTTATCGTATAAATAAATGCCTTTTCCATGAGAAATGAACGGATATGTCTTGCCCAGTTCCGGTTTAATTACATAGCTTCTGCTCATAATCGTCGCCACCTCGCTTATTCTCTACCTCTATCCTAGCTGACCAGCCCGTTTCATCCATCCGACGCGCTGGCAAAAAAAACGTGGCAAAGAGACAAAATCTTTTGTACATTTTGTATAAAGAACTTCGCAACACGGAGGTGTACCTCATGACAATTACGATCAGAGAGGCTCTGCAACTGCCCGACATGGTTCAGACGCGTCTGATCGCAGGTGCTGGCGGGCTGGACAATCCGATCCGCTGGGTGACGATCGTGGAAGTGCTGGAGGATGCCAGCCGTCTGCAAGAAGGGGAATTTTTGATTACAACCGGATTTGGGCTGATGGAAAATGTCGAGCGGCTCAGTTCATTCATCCCGATGTTAGCCAGGCAAAAGCTCAGCGGAGTCGCTATTCATACCGGATTTTACATGCGGGAAATTCCCGAAAGCTTTCTCGAACTGGCGGACCGCCATCAACTGCCGCTCATCGAAATCCCGACCGAAATCAACTTCTCGACGATTACCAAAGCGATTTTGCAGCCGATCGTCAATCGGCAGTTTGAGACATTGGCCTACTCGCAAGCCATTCACAACCGGATGATTGAAGCAGCCCTGTCCAAAGGAGGGCTACCAGCGATCGCAGGCGAGCTTGCTGAGCTTACGGGCGGTGCGGTGACGCTTCTCGACGCCCTCGGGTTTGAAGTGACCCAGCACGGCTGCAAGGCGGAGCCGTACACGGAAGAAGGCAAGGAGCATGTGCATTCGGTGCCGATCCGGGCCAGCCGCGAGCATTTTGGCACGCTCAGCCTGAGCAAGCCGCGGGAATCGTGGAAAGAGCTTGACGACGTAGCGCTCCAGCACGCAGCCACCTTGTGTGCGCTGGAATATGTAAAAGAACGCGCTGTTTCAGCGACGGAGTGGCGGTTGAAAGGGGATTTCGTCGAGGAACTGCTGAACGGAAAACCAATGAGTCCGCAAGACCTGGAAAGCCGCTGTCGCATGCTCGGCTATCCGCTCTCCGGCAAGCACCTCGTGGTCGCGGTCAAAGTCGAGACGGTCGAGCACAACAGGCTCGCGGAGCTGCATCAAAGCGTCATTACCCTGATGCGCAGACTGTGCGACCGCCATCAACGTTCGTACCTTTTGCGGGAGCGCCCGCACTGTCTTTTGTTCATTTTGCCCGACGACCGGACGAGCTTGCAGTTGCTCGAACAATTTGCAGCCAGGTGGGGAGGGCTGCACTCTGCCACCACCCTGCAAGTGGCGATCAGCAATCCCCGCGATTTGCTGACAGATGTTTCCTCGGCCGCAGAAGAAGCGATGTTCGCGCTGCAAGCGTATCCTTTGCTCGCTACCGCTCCCGATTTGCTGCGTTACCGGGACATGCAGGGCTATCAGTTTCTGTTTCCTTACCACCGGGACGAGCACAGCATGACGGCATTGTGGAAGCCGATTCTGGAGCCGCTGATCCGCTACGACAGCAAGTACAATCAGCAGCTGCTCGAAACATTGGAAGTGTACCTGGCCCAAAACGGAAACGGCCTGCAAACCTCCCAAGCGTTATATATTCATCGGCATACGCTGAAATACCGCTTGACCCAGATTGAAGAAAAAACAGGCTACCGCCTGGAGGACGCGCATCAGCGCTGGCAGCTTCAGCTGGCACTTATGGCCCGCCGACTGCAACAGCAGCTGTCTTCCTCACAAGAGTAGCCTTATTCATCGCGCGTGGGCCGAAGTGGCTTCACCCAGATGTTCATGTCTTCGAATCCGGAAAAAATCGTACAGTTGTTGATCAGCCGCCCCCGGTATTCGTAGCCCATTTTGGCGGCTGTTACGTTCATGCCCGCCGATTGGGCCCGCGTCAACGTGTACAAATAGTAAATCCCTGCTTCCTCCATCTTGTGTTCCAACGCGTGGAACAACGGCTGGAGGAGCCCTTTTCCGGCGTGATCCGGATGGGTGGCACAATCGGTCATCTCTGCCGATCCCATGCGCTCTGACACCTCCGCAGACGCCGCACAGGCGATTTGCCCGTCCCGCTCGACTACGAAGTACACGGTGCCCTCCTGCATCGTTTTTTGAATGTACGCGGGATCATCCATCGGCGTAGGATACGTCGCGAAAACGAGGCCGTACAGCTTCGCCAGCTCCTCTGCGTCCGCTTCTGTTGCCGGGCGCATGCGATATCCTTCCGGGAGCGGCTTTTCTTCGCCTGGTCCCGCTTTCGCCAGACTCAGCGCCAAAATTTCCTCGGCCAGCTCGGGAGCAGCAGATGTCGCCCGATCCTCCGTGAGATAAGCCGTGAGCATGTAAGCGTTTTGCCCCTGGAAAAAACCGTCGATGATTCCCTCCTGGCGATATCCCCGCGCAAGCCATTCCCCAACGTCCTGCTTTTTTCCGTAGACGATCAGCTTGGTCGCCGCAGACTTTGTTCCGACCTGCTTGAGCAGTTCGTCGTACTCGCTGATGCGCGTCCGATCGTACTCGTGCAGTTTGACCCTGCGATTTTGCTGATCGTCCACCAAATCACCCGTAGCGAGCATTTCCTCGATCTGTATCATGAAGCCTTCCCTCCTCTGTTTGCCTTGTGACTCCATTGTAGCAAAATGCACCTTCCCGTCATCTGCCAATCTGTATAAAAAGTGGGCTGCCAAGCACAAATCTCAGGCGAGTAGGCATTCGATGAGCGCCATTTTCCCTATACGTTCATAAGATGAAGGAGTTGCTCCATCTGGGAAGGAGGGGGTATTCATGAGCTGCAGCAGCGGAAACAACGATTTCGCCCTTGTTTTGGTTTTGTTCGTTCTTCTCGTGATTGTTCTCGTCGCCATCTCATAGGTACTCGTATGTGCCCCTCTTGATAGGCAGTATCGAGGGGCCACTTACATATGCATGTAATAAGCTATGTAACGTCTGAGAAGGGAGGAAGCCCCCGTGTCCACACTTGTGTTCGCGCATCGCGGCGCTTCCGGCCTGCATCCGGAAAACACGATGGAAGCGTTCCACGCTGCTGTCCGCAAGCGCGCGGACGGAATCGAGCTGGACGTTCAGCTAAGCCGCGACGACAAGCTCGTCGTCATTCACGACCATCGACTCGAACGGACCACGAACGGCTCCGGTCTGGTGCGCGGCTACACGATGCGCGAGCTTCGTCAGCTGCGCGCCGACAAGGACAGCTCCATGCGTGTTCCCAAAGCCCGGATTCCAGTCCTGCGCGAGGTATTTCAAACCTTTTCCGATACATCGTTGCACTTCATCATCGAGTTGAAAAATTTCTTTTTGGCCCAGCCCCAGCTTGAGGAAAAGGTCATCGAGCTGATCAGGCGCTACCAGCTCACAGAGCGGACGATCATCTCCACCTTCAACTTCGACAGCTTGCTGCGCATCAAAGAACTGGACCCTGCCCAGACAACCGGACTGCTCTATGTCGGCCCGATTGCAAAACCGTGGGCAGTCGCCAGCCAGTATCGCTGCGAGCAGCTGCATGTGCCGTACGATCAGCTGACACCCGAGCTGGTGCGGCAAGCCAAGCAGCGCAATCTGACCGTCTACGGCTGGACAGTGAACAGCAGTCGGCAAATCCAGAATGCCATCGAATACGGCGTGGACGGAATCATTACGAATTACCCTGGCCGCGCAAGAAAAATCATCGAGGCGGATGCGTAACGTCAAAAAGGGAGCCATTTTCCGGCTCCCTTTTTTTATGCAGTTGCTCGAGCCGTTTGAGCGGCATTTCAGGCGCGCGGAACATAAAACTTCCCTTGCCAGCTGTTTCTGTTTTGCAACTCGGCATGGATGCCGTTGAGCACTTCCCACTTTTTGCGGCTCCACATCGGCCCGATCAACAAGTCTTTTGGCCCGTCTCCGGTGACCCGGTGCACGATCATCTCGGGCGGTAAAATTTCCAGCGTATCTACGACAAGCTTGATGTACTCTTCCAGGGAAAGAAACTCAAGCAGCCCCGCCTCGTACTGTTTGACCATCGGCGTCTTGCGCAACAGGTGCAGCAGGTGAATTTTGATCCCCTGCACATCCAGGTGGGCAACCGCATCGGCCGTCTGCATCATCTGCTCGTGCGTTTCCCCTGGCAACCCGTAAATGATATGGGAACAGACGCGAATATTGTGCTTGCGCAGTCTTTCCACCGCATCGACATAGCAGGCGTAGTCGTGCGCCCGGTTGATGAGCTGTGCCGTATGCTCGTGAACCGTTTGCAGCCCAAGCTCGACCCACAAGTACGTCCGCTCGTTCAGCTCGGCCAAATATTCGACGACATCGTCCGGGAGGCAGTCGGGACGCGTGGCGACGGACAAGCCGACTACGCCTTCCTGCCTGAGAATGACTTCGTACATCTCGCGCAGCTCGTGAACAGGCGCGTACGTGTTCGTGTACGCTTGGAAAAAGCCGAGGTATTTTGCCTGCGGCCACTTTTCGTGCATCCGGCCTTTTACGTCGTGAAACTGCCGCTCCAGATCCATCCGCCGATCGCCAGCGAAATCCCCCGAGCCACGAGCGCTGCAAAACGTACAGCCGCCTGTCGCCACCTTGCCATCCCGGTTTGGACAACTGAAGCCCCCGTCCAGCGGCACCTTGAAAATCTTTTCGTGAAACGTCGAGCGCAAATGATAGTTCCATGTATGGTAACGCTTATCTCCCCAAAACACGGGAGTAGTTTGTTCGCATTGTTGTGGTTGTAGTGCCAGCTTCATCACCGCTTTTCCTCCTCGTGGCACAGCCAAAAGCCCTGTGCCCTGCTCCCACGGCTCTTGCTCTCATACGCGTGATCGCGTCATTATACCAGATCAGCGCCCTTTTTCGCTACTTTCCCATAAGAAAACCACAGGTCCGATGTCCCTGTGGTTTGTTTGACAATCCTATTGCTGGATCTCCTCGATGCGAATGGCGCGCGTGTGGGACGTATGGCTCCACACTTGATTTTTCTTGGTGAAAAACGCGTAAAACATGATCGGAAGCCAGGTCAGGAAAAAGAACGGCAACAACAGCAGTCCCAAATATCCTTTGAGCGGCACCTTTTCCAGATAGAGCGCCAGCACTGGCAGCAAATAAAACACAGCGGTAGAGCCGTACACCAGCCAAGTTGGCAGGATGGTCGCAGCCGGCGTCAGAGCCGCAATGTCAAAAAATCTGCCCAGGAACAGCAAGGACATCATGGTCACCATCAACACGTACATCGGCTGGAACAGGTAGAACGCTGCGTCGAGCATTCCCAGCTTTCTCGACTTCAAGCCATTCTTCAGTACGCTTCCGATGTAACGCCCTGCTACATCATAGTGACCTTGCATCCAGCGCAAACGTTGGCGCATGGAAGCTTTCAAATCAATCGGTTTTTCATCCCATACCTTCGTGTCGTGAGCCCAGGTTGGATAAATGCCGCGTTCAATACAGCGGGTAGCAAACTCCAGGTCTTCCGTGAGACTTGTCGCACCCCAGCCCATTTCTTTGAGCAAGTTGCTCTCGATGCACAAGCCTGTTCCGCCCAATGTGTTTGGCAGACCGAGGTTGTGACGGGCCAGTTGCCACATGCGGTTCGTAAACCAGTACGTCACCGCATAAGACAGGGTAATCCAGGAGTCAAACGGGTTTTTCGAATCGAGATAGCCCTGGATCACGCGTGCGCCTTTGACCAGACGGTCGTTCATCACGCGCAGGAAGTTCTTTTCAACCAGGTTGTCGGCGTCAAACATGACGACTGCATCATACTGCTTCGGTCTAGCCCAGAGGTTTTCCAGCATCCACTCAATCCCGTAGCCTTTTCCGCGCTTGGACGTGTCAAAACGCTCGCACGCGATGGCTCCGTGTGCCCGACTGATCTCAGCTGTGTTGTCCGAACAGTTGTCGCAAATGACGAAGATGTCGTACATTTCACGCGGGTAGTCGAGCTTTTTCAGGTTTTCAATCAGTGGCGCGATTACGGCACTTTCGTTATGCGCCGCAACCAGTACAGCAAAAGTCTTTTGTGGCTCGCTTGTCACCTGCTCCTTTTTGCGGAACAGACCTGCGCAAGAAACCAGTGTTTGGTACGTGCTGATCACACCTACCGTTGAAGTGAATCCGATGAATAATCCCTCAATGATCTCTCTAATTACACTCATGGGTTCTTCTCCTCGACCTAAATCAAATTGGGTCTGATCCGATTTAGGTAGTGTTGTTTTTCCAACATTTCTCTATTGTAATTCTCCCAATTGGGAGTGTACATCAAAAGCGTTTCAAGATCAATGACCCAAAAGTGGGAAAAACGAAGGCACTGCTATCACCTTTCCCACCTTTTTCTCTTTCTATTCGACAAGCCTTGGACATGAGCAGAAAAAAAAGCCCTTGTCGAAAAGGCTTGATATATTTCGAAAACGCAACGGCTCATTTCAGCTCGAAAATAGCCTCAGTCTGGTATCACGATGGTGCGGTCGGCGAGACTCGAACTCGCACGGGTCGCCCCGCCACCCCCTCAAGATGGTGTGTCTGCCAATTCCACCACGACCGCCTGTTTCCTTGATAATCGCGGACTTCCTTGCCAAAATTCCTGCCGCGAAATCATGTTTTTGAGTATACACAATCGAAATTTAGAAGTCAATAGCGTTTTTCTCCATCCAGAGCGCCTATTTTCGTTGCTAATCATTGGAATATTTTTGTGGCATGTTTCTGCTTTAAGCCATTGTCGGTTGAAAGCGTGTTTTGTCTCTTCTTCTAGAAAATGCGGCGATCGTGTTGATGGAAAATTTCAAGGTTTCGTCACCATAACCGATCAACTGCGACTCCATATTTTTTGGTTTTCTTACATATTTCATGGCGAATCAGACAAATTATTACCAGTAGTAGAAACCCATCGTTCTCAAAAAAAATTTTTCGTTATTGGGGGAAACCGATGATTCCCGAAAATATCAAACAGTTGCTCCACGATATTCGGCTAATTGGTGGCGGTATGAAGCAGTACGAGCATCCCGATGATTGGCAGCTGATCCGCAATCTGGTTGGCGAGCAGCTGGAAGTTGATTTGAGCGATGCCACCCCAGACTATTGGGAAAAGCTTCATGCCTCACTGGAGAACGAGAAAGCGATTGCATTAGAAAAAGCTGAGCGGCGCTACTTCCACGGTCTCTACTACTACAATCCTTTTATTTGACCACGAGCAGTTCGTGGTCTTCCTTTCTTCGTGCTTTGTTTGTGCTCTGCTTGCGCTCGTCTTTGTCTTCCGTGTCGCGCTCTGATCAGTTCTGCGCCCTGTTCTGTGCTTTCTTCTGCTCTCTGTTCTAGCCGTTCTCTTCCTGCTGTCTCTTTTGTGCTCCGTCCTGCTCTCTCTTCTGTACTCTGTCCGGCGTTCTCTTCCGATAGATCACGTATCGGCGTTGCAGCAAGGTATCTTATTTGACCACATGCTGCTGTGCCCCTTTTCGTCAGCCACGTATTGCACCCGTCTTTTTGCAAATGAACCATTGCTAACTGCCCTGTCTTCGAATTGCCCCTCAAGAAAAGAACATCCCGTGAAAACATTTTTGTAAAAATGAGTATCTTTTTTCTCCCCTAAACGTTACATAGAGTAGAGAGTGAAACTAACAGGGAACTCCTTGCAAAGAATATGCTCATTATCGAAAAGCTTCCTTATTATATGTACGTCAATTTTAGTCATTTTTTGTCGATAAAATGGCTCTTGTTTTTGTTGCTCTTCCTGCTCCAGTGATCTCTGCTGTAAAAAAGCAGGACTTTATTTGACTTGCAAGCAATCATTCTTAGCCTTTTCAAAGCCATAAACGCTGCATGGCCAACAGGAACGCCCTCCCTCGGTTCTCGCATCCATGCGGTGCACAAGACACACTGCCAGGCCGGTGTCGATCCCTTCACAGCCTTTTACTCCCTAACCTAGAGCCGTTTTCGCATCTGTGAATGCTGTTCTGTTCTATCCTGTTTTTGCAGTCGTGAGTTTTAGAAGCTCAAAAATATCTGCTGAACAAACAAGTACCTCATACAAACTTAACTAATCAGTTTGAGTCTGTAGCAGGTATTTTCAATAAGTGACGTCTCAGGAGAAATTGTACTCCCGACCGCCAGCTTATGCATTTTTATTATTCCTTCAGAACAAATCAGACATGCATTATCTTGCATCCGCCAACATGTAACGTCATGAGAGGAGAAATAGATGACATTTCATAACGCTGAAGAGTATGTTGATCCGAAAAACTACGACGCTGAATTTGGTAGAGAGTGGGAGAAATACGAGTTTTTTCTGCAGGAAGCGAAGCCGTGTCAACATGTGCTTGAGCTTGCCTGTGGAACGGGATTAACGACGTTGTACCTCGCTGAAGGAGGTGTACATATTGACGGGGTAGACATTTTACCGAATATGATACAGTATGCCAAACAGAAAAACGCAAACGAAAATGCCCGGTTTTATGTTGGGGATGCCATGACCTTTCCCTCGGCGATTGCCTATGATTTTGTATATTTGACGGGTAATGCGTTCCAAGCGTTTTTAACTCGTGACGCTCAAAATTCGCTGCTGGAAAATGTGAACAAGCTACTCAAGGCAGGCGGGAAATTTATTTTTGAGACGCGCAACCCAAGTGGTCATGATCTTACAGACTGTGATTATGAATATTGGCATACATTTCAGGATTATGAGGGGAATCCTGTAGAAGTGGGCGGGAAACAGAAATATAACCCTGATACGAATATAATGAAATGGACGACGATTCGTAAATTCCAAGGCTATGAGCGGGAATCAGAGATTTTATGTTTGTTTACTGAGCCTGAATCGATTCGCAAATTGTTAAGCGAACATGGATTTGATATTCAAAGTGAATATAGCAACTGGAATCGATCACCGTTTACTGGCAAGAATGAACTGATTATATTCGTTGCAAGAAAACAGCTATGACTGTATCGGCGCAAACCAAACCTGGTATGAGTGTAAGGGATAGTCGCTCAGCGCCCTCCATGCTGAGTCATACTGCGGTTGGACTGAAATGCGCAGCTTCTCCTTCTCATGCGTGCAACCAAGCTTGCTATAACGCCTGTCTATAACGTTGACTCACGCGCTAAAAGGCAGATATATATCCATCAAGGCAATGCTCGCAGCACATCGTACGTCCCCACCTACTTGCTTTTTATTCGAAAACACCACTAGCTATGTGCCAGTGGTGTTTTCCTGCTTTTACCGGTGAAATGAAAGCTTGATCTGTAGCCAGCGCCTTGCTCCATGCCAAGCTATGTACCTCTATACAACAAAAAAGCCGCCAGCTATAGCGACTTCAAATACTTTAAAACTAACGTCCTGAGAGGGATTCGAACCCCCGACCGTGCGCTTAGAAGGCGCATGCTCTATCCTGCTGAGCTATCAGGACACATTAAAAAGAATGTTCCAGCAGGTGGTTTCCATACGAGTACCTACACTTAGAAGACGTTGCTCTATCCTGCTGAGCTATTAGGACAACTATGGAGGGAGTACCCGGATTTGAACCGGGGGTGAGGGTTTTGCAGACCCGTGCCTTACCACTTGGCTATACTCCCATGCATGGGGCGATCGATGGGACTTGAACCCACGAGTGCCGGAGCCACAATCCGGTGCGTTAACCCCTTCGCCACGACCGCCATAACTTTTGCTTGTCTTATGTTTTTGGTAGCGGTGGAGGGAATCGAACCCCCGACCTTTCGGGTATGAACCGAACGCTCTAACCGGCTGAGCTACGCCGCCAAAATAAAAATGGCGGAGAGTGAGGGATTCGAACCCTCGCTACGCTTGCGCATACTAACGGTTTAGCAAACCGTCCCCTTCGGCCTCTTGGGTAACTCTCCGTAATTATATGTTCCTTCAAAACCGGATATGCATGATTGCTAAGCATGTGTGGATAAGTCCTCGACCGATTAGTATTCGTCAGCTCCACGCGTTACCGCGCTTCCACACCGAACCTATCAACCTCATCG
>NZ_RHHV01000013.1 GCF_003710905.1 Brevibacillus parabrevis | reverse complement strand
GTCCGTCCCGAGGAGCCATATATGCGGAGAGTTACCCAAGAGGCCGAAGGGGACGGTTTGCTAAACCGTTAGTATGCGCAAGCGTAGCGAGGGTTCGAATCCCTCACTCTCCGCCATATTTTTCAATCAAAAAGCTTTTATGGCGGTGTAGCTCAGCTGGTTAGAGCGTTCGGTTCATACCCGAAAGGTCGGGGGTTCGATTCCCTCCGCCGCTACCATCCTAAGCTGCGGTCGTGGTGGAATTGGCAGACACACCATCTTGAGGGGGTGGCGGGGCGACCCGTGCGAGTTCGAGTCTCGCCGACCGCACCATATTTAATACATGGCCCGTTGGTGAAGCGGTTTAACACAGCAGCCTTTCACGCTGTCATACAGGGGTTCGAATCCCCTACGGGTCACTTAATCACCTCACAAAATGAAGTGTTGCGTTATAGCAACACCGAACATTTTGCGGGGGGGGCCCAACAACTGGTTGGGACCCGACAAAAGTCGGGGAGCATGGAGGCTTAGCTCAGCTGGGAGAGCATCTGCCTTACAAGCAGAGGGTCGGCGGTTCGATCCCGTCAGCCTCCACCATTTATAAATTAGCAGGACGGTCAGTTGAAAACGCCGCGTTTTGTGGTGATGCTGACGTGTGAGTCCTAATCGTCGCGGGATGGAGCAGCTCGGTAGCTCGTCGGGCTCATAACCCGAAGGTCGCAGGTTCAAATCCTGCTCCCGCAACCAAATTTTCCTTGATGGAATGGAAGTACCCTTGGGTGCAACCAAACATGGAGCTGTGGTGAAGTTGGAGTTCACGCCGGTCTGTCACACCGGAGGTCGCGGGTTCGAGTCCCGTCAGCTCCGCCATTTTTTGAATAAAAGAATGGCATAAGATAAAAATCATTATGGCTCGGTAGCTCAGTCGGTAGAGCAGAGGACTGAAAATCCTCGTGTCGGCGGTTCGATTCCGTCCCGAGCCACCATTAGTAACATATCTTGCCGGTATAGCTCAATTGGTAGAGCACCTGACTTGTAATCAGGGGGTTGTGGGTTCAAGTCCTATTGCCGGCACCACCATTGGGGTATAGCCAAGCGGTAAGGCAACGGACTTTGACTCCGTCATTCCTAGGTTCAAATCCTAGTACCCCAGCCATTTGCGAGCCATTAGCTCAGTTGGTAGAGCATCTGACTTTTAATCAGAGGGTCGAAGGTTCGAGTCCTTCATGGCTCACCAGTTTTTACAATCAAGAGTCGAGTAGCACGATAGAAATATCGATGCGCTTTTCTGTTTTATCTTGCGGGTGTGGCGGAATGGCAGACGCACCAGATTTAGGTTCTGGCGGGAGACCGTGGGGGTTCAAGTCCCTTCACCCGCACCTTATAAGAAAAAGGATTTGCAGCCAGAGCAAACCTTTGTTCATGTACATGCGGACGTAGCTCAATTGGTAGAGCGTCGCCTTGCCAAGGCGAAGGTCGCGGGTTCGAGACCCGTCGTCCGCTCCATAGATGTTCTCGGGTCTCTCACCCGTTCCGGGTTTACCCTTGAAGAGCATTAAAGAAGAGTGTCACGGGCACTTCAGATCTGGCTTGTCGGGTAGCAAATCGACGAAGTGGTGCCAGTAGAAGCGAGACCCGTCGTCCGCTCCATCATTATTCAACCGTTTCAGGTTGACTCTTACAATTAAGTGCCCTTAGCTCAGCTGGATAGAGCGTTTGACTACGAATCAAAAGGTCGGGAGTTCGAATCTCTCAGGGCACGCCATTACTTCATATGAAACCGTAGAGTAGGAACAATTCCTACTCTTTTTTGCATAACCTCGGCTGCATTCTTACAAATTTTAAGTAAGTTTTCCTTGTATCTCCCAATTCCATCTATTACTTTAGAATTACACTGTATTTTCAACATCAACAATACAGGTGATACAAGGGAAAACAGGTGACAACGAGAGTTTGTTACATGCGCGATGGAAGAATAAGATGGAACAGGAGATGTATCAACGTGAACCCAATTAAATTGGACCAAATGCATCCTGCAATTGCTAAACTGATCGATAATATAGAAAAAGTTTTGATTGGAAAACGTTCGGTAATCGAGATGATGGTCGCAGCGATTTTGGCGAATGGGCATGTTCTTTTGGAGGACGTGCCGGGTGTCGGAAAGACGATGCTCGTACGCGCTCTGGCCAAATCGATCGGGGGCGAGTTCAAGCGTATCCAATTCACGCCCGATTTGCTGCCGACCGACGTGACTGGGGTAGCGATCTTCAACCAGCAAACGATGGAGTTTGAATTTCGGCAAGGACCGTTGTTTGCAAACGTGATTTTGGCGGATGAAATCAACCGGACATCGCCAAAGACACAGTCCGCTCTTTTGGAAGCGATGGAAGAGCGCTCAGTCACCGTAGACGGCACAACGTATCGGTTGGCCAACCCGTTTTTTGTGATGGCGACGCAAAACCCGCTGGAATACGAAGGAACGTTTCCACTGCCGGAAGCACAGTTGGACCGTTTTCTGATGCAATTACGCTTGGGATATCCGACTGTAGATGAAGAAATGCGGATGTTGTCGAGATTCTCAGATGTGAATCCGCTCACAGAGCTTGAGCCTGTCTTGTCGGCAGCAGACTTGACGCAGCTCCAGAAAGAAGTTGCTGCGATCAAGGTGTCGGAAGGGGTAAAAGAATACATTGTGCGGCTTTGCCACCGTACACGTGAACACCACCATATTTACCTTGGTGTAAGTCCACGCGGGTCACTTGCCTTGTATAAAGCGGTGCAGGCACTTGCATTTGTACGCGGCAGAGATTACGTTATCCCGGATGATGTCAAAGAACTGGTGCCGTTAGTATTCGCCCATCGGATGATCGTGAAGCCGGAAGCACGTCTGGAAGGAGCAACCGTTGATCGGGTACTGACCGTGATCTTGACCGAAACCCGAGTGCCGGTGAGCTGAGGCGGTGACTGCGAATGAGACAGCAAAGATGGGGTAAGCTCAAAGCGGTCCTGCTTGTGGTGATCACCTATGTTTTCGCCAAATTTCAGGGCGGTTTTTCCAGCTGGTTTCTTTTTTACAGCAGTCTGGTGTTTCTGGTATATGAGGCTCTGGCGTATTTTCTCATGTTCTCTACGCTGGAGGTAGAACGCCACATCGATCGCAACCGTTTGCAGGACGGCGAGGACGTCGTTGTGACGGTTCGTCTGCGTCGGAGAATCCGGTTTCCGCTCGGGTGGCATATGGTTGTGGAGCCGTTGCCGGAGCGTCTCGCAGGCGTGTATGAGCCGCACAGACAGCTGATTTTTCCTTGGTTTAAAAAAGAGATGGAGTTTCGCTACGTCATTCCCAGTCTGCCACGCGGTTTTTACACGCTGGATCAGTGTGTTGTCAGCGGAGGAGATTTTTTCGGATTTTGCGAAAGGCGGAAAGTGTTTTCATTCCCCCAGGAGTTTCTCGTCTATCCACGCTATAAGGAATTGACGCATTGGGCTTTGGGCGATGGCAGCTTCAGCGGGAATGTCCACGTGTCACACAAGCGCTCCGACGACGTCGCTGCGGTAAGGGGCGTACGCGATTATCAGCGCGGTGACCGGCTGAGCCAGATTCATTGGCGTGCATCTGCCAGAGGGACTGGCTTAAAAACAAAGGAATTTGAGCATCAGGCGATGAATCAGGCTGTCTTTTTCCTTGATGTAGAAAAGGAAAGCTACGAGGGCCAGCCAGCCCAGCTTTTCGAAACGGCGGTAAAGCTAAGTGCAAGCCTGATCGCGTATGCCAACCGGAACCAGTATCACTACGGGCTGGTGTACAGGCAAAAGGAACGCATCTCGATTGCTCCGGCGCTGTCCCATGCCCACTTCCTGCGTGTGTTTGATCAGTTGGCGCGAGTCATGCCGCAAGGAAGCGAGTCGTTCGCACGGGTTGTAGGGCGAGAAGCGCTGGAACAGCAACAAGGTGTAACGCTGATTATCGTCACACCGCGAGTAGACAAAGACCTGGTCAATCGACTGATTGCGTTGTCGCAAAAAGGAAGAAGAGTGCAATTGTTCTACGTACATGCCGAAGCCACCATTTCCCAGGAGCGCAGACGAATGCTGCAACTGCTCGGCGGAAGCAAAGTATCGTGTACGTCTATCCACGTCGATGAACAAGAGTGGAAGCGGATAGGAGGTGCTTAGACTCATGAGCGTGTGGAAACGTCCAACGGTATGGCAATGGGTCTCGGCCCTTTTTCTGTTCCTGATGCTAAGAGAGTGGCTATTGCCTTTGCAGGAGCTGACAGATACAGGCATCCTTTGGCCTTTTTATGCGATCGTGGCCGGAGTGCTGATTATTGACGTAGCCATACCGTATCGCTGGATTACAATACCGATCAAAATGCTGGGCCTGCTGTGGCTTTTGCATGCTTCTTTGTTCGACACACCGCTGTTTGCGACGGATTGGCTGGCGGAGTTGTACGGGCAGATAGTTCATGACCTCCCGCTGGCTTTCCAGCAGGATTGGGCAGCGATGTCCATCTTGTCGCGAAATGCCTTGTTTGACCTGATGCTGATCGTTTTGATTACGATGCTGACGTACTTGGTACTGGAGCAGCGGCAAGGCTTATGGTTCGTCTTTTTGACAGAGCTGTATTTGGCTGTCCTTGATACGTTCTTGCCGTATGATGCGAGCGAGGGGATTGTGCGGACGCTCATTTTCGGGTTCTTGCTCCTGGCTGTCAGTCATTTGATGAAGATGACCAACATGGCTACCGTGGCAGAAAAAAGGAGCCGGCTTCTCTTCGGTTCTCTGATGGCTTCTCTCCTGATCATTCTCGTGAGCGTAGGCATCGGCTATGCCGCTCCGAAGAAAGCAGCGAGCTGGCCTGATCCGATTGCTTTTCTGATGGGCAACGGGAACGAGACGCCGACAGCGGTCATGAAAAAAGTTGGTTACGACAACAACGACGAGCGGTTGGGCGGACCTTTTCTGCAAGACAATACGCTGGTGTTCATTGCGACAACGAACGAGCGCAGCTATTGGCGCGGCGACTCCAAAGACCTGTATACAGGTGTAGGCTGGGAGAAAGGGGAACGCGATTACACGGCGATTCTCGACCCGCAAAACTACGAGTGGAAAAATGAACTGTTCCACGGGTTCGAAATGAAAAAGGTAGAAGCAACGCTGGAATTTAAAGGACCGCAGCAGTTTGCCACTGTCTTTTATCCGGGGCAATTGAACAAGGTGAGCAATTACGCTCCGCCGAATGCTACTGTCGTGTATGATCAGTTGAACCAACAGCTAGAGGTGCGGGCAGGCAAAATCAACCTGATCCAGCCCAGATCGCAAAATGGCAAAACGGAATACGCTCCTAACACATTGCTGCTCAAGCTCAACCAGTACAAGGTGAATGCAGAGGTTCCGGTTGTCAGCGAAAAGGCAGTGACCGAAGCGGGAACCGACTATCCGGAAGAGATCAAAGAGCGGTACTTGCAGCTTCCGGCAACTTTGCCGCCGCGTGTAAAAGAGCTGGCGAAGTCGATTACGCAAAATGCCAAGACCCCGTACGAAAAAGTCCGGGCGATCGAGAATTACTTGCGTTCGAGTGGAAAATATAAGTATGAAACGAAAGATGTGCCTGTAGCTGCGGAGGGTCAAGATTTTGTCGACCATTTTCTCTTTGACAGCATGAGAGGGTACTGCGATCATTTCTCCACCTCCATGGCGGTTATGTTGCGCTCTCTGGACATCCCGACGCGCTGGGTAAAAGGCTTCGCTCCGGGGGAGAGAGTAGGCAGCGACGATCAAAACCGCGACATCATGGAAATTCGCAACAAAGATGCCCACTCATGGGTAGAGGTGTACTTCCCGGGTCACGGGTGGATTCCTTTTGAAGCGACCAGCACCTTTATCTCGCCAGTGCGATTCAACTACGATTTGCAAACCTCCCAACCGCAATTGCCGATCCCTGTGCCGGATCTGGGCAACCAGACTTCGCCAGACAGAGGAGACGGGCGCTTCAATGAGCTGGAAGAGGGAGATGCCGTCCCTGGGAAAAGCTTTTCGATTCCGTGGCAAGTCAATGCGGGGCTGGTGGTTGTGGCAGCCGTTGCGGGTTTCATGGCTTGGAAGAGGAGAAAAGACATTCAACTATGGTGGCTCCGAAGACAGATTGATCAACATAAAGGAAACAAGTACCAGGATCGTTTCAACTGGTTGCTTCGCGTGATGGAAAGTGTCTACTCACGCCGGCAATCGGGTGAGACTCTCCGGGAGTATGTAGGCAGAATCACGATTCCAGCCGACAAGCGGCAAGACTTGCGTTACTTGACGGAAATGTACGAGCGAACCGTTTACGGCTACAAGGAATTGGAACAAAAGGCACGTTCCGTGGCAGAGCAGCTGATCGAGAGATTGATCCGTCAACTGAAGCCTTGAACAAAGCCGTCCCATCTGCTAGAATGACGATCAATGAGTCTCGTATAATGATCAGGAATACGGCCTGAAAGTTTCTACCGCTGAACCGTAAATTCGGCGACTACGAGGAGAGCACTTCGGATTTCTGTACATGCAACCACACATGTGTACACAAGCTGGGACGCTGCCTCCGTATGAAAGATCGGAGTCACCGTCCCGGTTTTTTTGCAAATATGCGACAATTCGGCTTGTAGACGAGTGGGCATGATGCAGAACCGGGGGAAGCGGAAACTGTTTGACCATGCATCAAGCGAGGAGGTCGGCAAAATTGCAGCCGACACTCACGTCCTGTGCGTAACAGGAGAAGGGGGATATGATGGACAAGTCATTGGAAATGGTCGTCGTACTCGATTTCGGAGGCCAGTACAATCAATTGATCGCGCGACGCGTTCGCGATCTCGGTGTCTACAGCGAGCTGATGCCGTTCAATACGCCTGTAGAAAAAATCAAGGCAATGCAACCAAAAGGGATTATTTTCTCCGGCGGACCTGCGAGCGTGTACGAAGAGGGAGCGCCTAAAGTAGATCCGGCGATTTTTGATCTGGGCTTGCCAATCCTGGGTATTTGCTACGGCATGCAGCTGATGAGCCACATGCTGGAAGGAAAAGTAGAGCGAGCTGGCAAACGCGAGTACGGAAAAGCGGAGCTGCGTTTGCAAAATGCCCACAGCCTGTACGAAAAATGGGATGCGAATGAAATCGTCTGGATGAGCCACACCGATAAAGTAGTAGAGCTTCCGACTGGTTTTAGCGTAGATGCTGTGAGCGACAGTTGCCCGGTAGCGGCGATCAGCAACCCTGAGCGCAAGCTGTACGGCGTGCAATTCCACCCAGAAGTTCGTCATACCGTAAAAGGAAGCGAGTTCATCGGCAACTTCCTGTTTAACGTGTGCGGTTGCGAGCCTACCTGGAGCATGACGACTTTCATCGAGGACGAGCTGGTTCGCATCCGTGAAACCGTAGGCAACAAGCAAGTTCTGTGTGCCTTGAGCGGCGGCGTTGACTCTTCCGTCGTAGCAGCGTTGATCCACAGAGCGATTGGCGATCAATTGACTTGCATGTTCGTAGACCACGGCCTTCTGCGCAAAGGGGAAGCGGAAAGCGTCATGGAGACATTCGGTGAGAAATTCTCCATGAAAGTGATCAAGATTGACGCTCGCGAGCGTTTCCTGAGCAAGCTGAAAGGCGTTTCCGATCCTGAGCAAAAGCGCAAAATCATCGGCAACGAGTTCATTTACGTATTCGATGAAGAAGCAGGCAAACTGACAGACATGGACTTCCTGGCGCAAGGTACACTGTACACGGACATCGTGGAAAGCGGAACGGCGACAGCGCAAACGATCAAATCCCACCACAACGTGGGCGGCTTGCCGGAAGACATGAAGTTCGAACTGATCGAGCCTTTGAAAACATTGTTCAAGGACGAGGTTCGCAAATTGGGTACAGAGCTTGGCTTGCCGGATGAAATCGTTTGGCGTCAACCGTTCCCAGGTCCGGGACTCGGCATTCGCGTTTTGGGCGAAGTGACAGAGGAAAAACTGGAGATCGTTCGTGAATCCGACGCGATTCTTCGCGAAGAGATTGCCAAAGCAGGTTTGGATCGGGACATTTGGCAATACTTCACAGCTCTGCCGAACATGACGACAGTGGGCGTAATGGGCGATGTACGCACTTATTCCTACACAGTAGGCATTCGTGCCGTTACTTCCATCGACGGCATGACAGCTGACTGGGCACGCATTCCGTGGGATGTTCTGGAGAAAATCTCCACGCGGATCGTCAATGAAGTCGACAACGTAAACCGCATCGTGTACGATGTCACTTCCAAACCACCAGCAACGATTGAGTGGGAATAAAATAAATCCGGATGTTCACCTTATTTCAAAAATGAACGTTCGTATTTTCGTTGACATTCGATATGTCACCTGATACACTTCTCAATGTGAACAGGTAATATAGGAAGGTTCGTATATTCTTGAGAATATGGCTCAAGAGTTTCTACGGGGTCGCCATTAACGACCTGGCTACGAACAAAATGTCGACGGGATGCGAGTTTGTTATTATTTTTGAAATTGTTCCCGGAGTGTTTTGTGAAGAGGCCAGGCGCATACTAATAGCGTCCGGGCCTTTTTTCATTGCCACTACCATAAGCATGGGGGGACTTACGGTGCGGAAGTACTTTGAGTTTGACAAACTGGGCACCAATTACCGCCGCGAAACAATCGCGGGCATCACTACTTTTTTGGCCATGGCGTATATTCTGGCTGTCAATCCGTTCATTCTCAGCGGTGCAGACTTGCCGCCGGATCTGAAAGCAAACTACCCTGAGTTCGGCGCTGTATTCACGGCGACAGCTCTGGCAGCAGCGATCGGAACGCTGCTCATGGGGATTCTTGGACGTTTGCCGATCGGGCAAGCACCAGGGATGGGACTGAATGCGTTCTTTACTTACACCGTCGTGTTGACGATGCACATTCCTTGGCAACAAGCATTGGCTGGGGTATTTGTCTCTTGTACGATCTTTTTGATTCTGTCCTTGACTGGCGTTCGGGAAGCAATCATCAAAGCGATTCCAAAAGGGTTGAAATATGCGGTTTCTGCGGGGATTGGGCTGTTTATCGCATTTATCGGTTTGAAAAACGCAGGCATTGTGGTTGCAAATGATGCGACGTTTGTCGCTTTGGGTCATCTGACCTTTTACCATGAAGGAATGAAGCCAGAAGACGTATTGGCTGCGAAAAATGCCTTGCTGGCAATCTTCGGTCTGATTGTTACGGTCGTTCTGCTTTCGCGAAAAGTGAACTCCGGTATTTTCATCGGGATGGTGGTCACAGCTGTAGTCGGGATGATCTTCGGTCTGGTCAGCCTGCCAGAGCAGGTTGTATCTGCACCGCCGAGCCTGGCGCCGACATTCGGTGCGGCGTTCCAATACCTCGGTGATCCATCTGCTTTGTTTACAGTGAACATGCTGATCGTTGTTCTTACGTTCTTGTTCGTTGACTTCTTCGATGCAACAGGTACTTTGCTCGGCGTAGCCAGCCAAGCTGGATTGTTGAAAGAAGACGGAAACTTGCCGCGTCCTGGCAAAGCGCTCGCTTCTGATGCGATTGCCGGTATGGCGGGTGCGGTACTCGGTACTTCGACGACTACTGCTTATGTCGAGTCCACGGCAGGGGTAGCAGCAGGCGGCCGTTCCGGTTTTACTGCTATCGTTACAGGCGTGCTGTTCTTGCTGGCTCTGTTCTTCTCGCCGCTGCTCGCGATTGTGACCCCGGCTGTTACCGCCCCGGCGCTGATTATCGTCGGTGTGCTGATGGCTTCGCATATCGCCCATGTGGCTTGGAACGATCTGGACGAAGCGTTCCCGGCGTTCCTGACGATCTTGTTGATGCCGCTGACTTACAGTATCGCAACAGGGATTGCGACTGGCTTCATCGTTTATCCAGTGATGAAGTTGCTGAAAGGCAAAGGGCGTGAAGTGCATCCGGCGATGTACGTTCTGTTCTTCGTGTTCCTGGCCTACTTCATCTGGTTGCGCGAATAGGATATTTTGGAAAATGGCTTCTCGTCTACTGGACGGGGAGCTTTTTTTGCGCTATGATAGGAAAAATCTTTTGATGTGGAGGGACCTCTGTCATGTTTAGCCAAATATCGTTCCTTCAACAGCATCACCACGGCTAGAGCGTTTGTATCTTCGGAAATGTTTCCGCAGGTGCAAGCGCTTCTTGTGCTTTGTGCCTGCGGTGGTGATTTTTTTGTAGCCATGCGGGCATGAAGTTGCCTCGCATGGCTATTTTTGTTGGTTCGAAAACAGAAAGGATGAGGGACATGGAAAACAGCGTTTTGAAAAGCGTGAAAGGAACAAAAGACTTTTTGCCAAAAGAGCAGGCGCAGCGCAACTGGATACGGCGCACGCTGGAGGCGGTGTTCGAGGCGTACGGCTGCAAGCCGCTGGAGACTCCGACATTGCAATACTATGAGCTGCTCGCATCCAAATACGGCGGCGGGGACGAGATTTTGAAAGAAGTTTATCGGCTGAGTGACCAAGGGGAGCGGGAACTCGCCTTGCGCTACGATTTGACGGTTCCTTTGGCAAAAGTCGTCGGGATGAACCCGGAGATGAGATTGCCCTTCAAGCGCTATGAGATCGGCAAAGTGTTTCGCGACGGTCCGGTGAAGACTGGACGGCTGCGGGAGTTTATCCAGTGTGACGTCGATATCGTCGGTACGTCCTCGATGCTTGCCGAGGCAGAGCTGATCAGCATGGCGTTTGCAGCGTTTGCCAAGCTTGGGTTGGACGTGTACATCGAGGTAAACAATCGCAAGCTGTTGTCGGGCGTGTTGCAGGAGCTGGGGGTACCGGCAGAAAGGGCGGGAGATGTGATGCTGTCGCTCGACAAGCTGGAGAAAATCGGCGTGGAAGGGGTACGCGACGATTTGCGGGAGCGCCAGGTGGAGGAGCCGCTTGTTGCAGCGATCACAGCTTTTTTGCAAAAGGGGGCGCTGACTTTGGACGCTTTGGCGAAGCAGTTTTCCTCTGATACTTTCCGGCAGGGCGTACAGGAGCTGCAAGAGCTGTTTGACTACTTGCAAGGAGCAGGCGTCTCTGGCGAGGTGCGCTTTTCGCCGTTTTTGGCCCGCGGCTTGGGGATTTACACGGGCACAGTTTACGAGATTTTTTTGCAGGATCGAAGCATTGCCTCAAGCATCGGGAGTGGCGGCAGGTTCGATGAGATTATTGGGCGGTTTTTAGGCGATGGGCGAGCATATCCGGCGGTGGGCATCTCGTTTGGGCTTGATGTGATTCTGGCGGCGCTCTCCATGCGGGAGGCAAGCGAGCGGGCAGCCGCTGACGTTTTGGTCATCCCGCTCGGCACCGAGACGCTTAGCCTTGGGCTGGCGAATCGCCTGCGTGCGAGCGGTCTCCGGGTCGAGCTGGAGCTTGCGGGCAGGAAGCTGAAGAAAGCGCTGGACTACGCAAACAAGGAAGGGATAGCCTACGCGCTGATTTACGGCGAGAACGAAGTGAACAGCGGACAGGTGATCGTGCGGGACATGCGGCAGGGCAGTGAAGAGGCAATAGCACTCGATTCTGTTTCAAGCTGGTTGTCCAGTAGGCTGTAAAGGAGATAGCCTTTTTTTGCCACTTTCGTTACGATAAAGAAAAAAGGGGGCGAAGGCATGCGGAAATGGGCCTTTTGGCTAGGATGCAGTTGCTTGGTGATGAACTTGGGATGGCCAGCTAAGGCAAGCGAGGAGCCGCTTTTGCAAAAGCCGTTGTATCAGGCGAATGTCCACATTGATCCAGTGAAAAAAGAAGTGAGCGGAAGCATAGCCATCATCTTTTGGCCGAAAGACCCGAAACATGCCTACCTTCATCTTTATCCGGACGTATTTACGAAACGACAAGATGGAATGCTATGGGAGGAACTTTTAGGCAAGGAACCTGGACTTGGCACGTATGATAGTAACAAGCTCACAGTCGACGGAAAAGCGGTTGCGGGCAAAAAGACTGGGCATATTTTGGAGATACCGCTTGCAGCAGAAGGAGAACCGATAAGCGAGACAGGCCCGCACAAAATCGAGCTGGATTTTGCGATGAAGCTTCCTCACAACGACGGGAGGATGTCATACGATGAGCACGCGATCTGGCTGGGCAACTGGCTGCCGATTCTCGCCGTGTACGATCAGGGCGGGTGGCGTCTCGATGCGTACGAGCCTGTAGGCGATCCCTTTTACAGCGAGGTCGCAGATTACGAGGTCAACGTCACTTTTCCAGCGGGCTATCAGTGGGCGAGCACGGCACCCGATAAAGCAGCAGAGGTGACTGCGCCGTCAAAAGGAGAAAAAACGGCACGGCTGCGCGTAAAAGATGTGCGCGATTTCGCCCTTGTTGTCATGGATGCGAGCTACCAGAGCACAGAGAGCAAAGCAGGAGATACAGTAGTTCGCACTTGGTGGCGCCAAGGGGATGACGTGCAGCAAGCCAAGCAAAACCATCAGGCGGCTGTTTCGTCACTGGCGTATTTTCATCAAAACTTGGGGGCATATCCGTACACGGAGTACGATGTGATTCGGACAGGCGGGGCGATCAACGGGATGGAGTACCCGGCTTTGGTGTTTCTGGACGGGCGGCATTTTCTGGCGAATGCAGAGTACGCGATTGATACGGTGGTGCATGAGACGGCCCACCAATGGTTTTACGGATTGGTCGGCAACGATCAGCTTCGCGAGGCATGGCTGGACGAAGGCTTTACTGAATATGCAACGATCTCCTTCCTGACGGAACAGTATCCGCTACACGGTGCTGAGCGCGTGCGCAGGCGGCTTGCCAACGGGACGTTTGTGCCGCTTTACGTAAAAGAGCATCAGCGGCCGTGGCAGGCTCTCACCGAGTTTCCTGCCAATCAATACTATAGCGATCTCGTTTACTCCAGGACAACCTCCATGCTGTGGCTGTTGCGGGGAGCTTGGGGAGAAGAGCGGCTGTATGATGTTTTGAGACAGTATGTGGCGACTTACCGTTACCAGCTTGTCAGCGGCGAGCAATGGAAGGCGTTTTTGACAAAAGCGGCTGGCGAGGACGCGAGCGCATTTTTGGACTATTGGATGAATCTGGACATGTCCCAGCAGGAACAGGCAGCGGCCTGGCTGGAACGACAACGCGAAAAGCAGCAAAAGTAAGCGAAGGCAGGGGAGTGCCATGTGGCGCAAGCATTGGGTGGTCGGCATGGTAGTAGGGATTGCTCTGGCAGTGTGCTTGTGGAGCAGCCCGTGGGCGGGACAAGCCGGGGCAGATGTGGCGGTGATCGCCAACCCGGAGCAGAAGCCGGCAGCTGTCACGTACAGCGCAGAGGTGTGGCTGGATATGAACGAGCGAGTCGTAAAAGGAACGTTGACGACCCGCTTTGTACCACAGGATGACAAAGCCTTTTTCCATCTGTATCCGAATGCTTTCGCTACAGAGGCGGATCTTCGCTCAGAAAACTGGGAGCAAGTGCTGGGCAAACAAAGAGAGCCGGGCGGCATTGCGATCTCGGCTGTCAAAGTAAACGGACGCCAAGCTGATGTTCGCTATGAAGGAAAAACGAACACGCTTTTGCGCGTGCCGCTCCCACAGCTTCCGCCGAACAAGGCAAAAGCCGAAACGGTTGTGGAGATGAGCTTCCGCCTGCAAGTGCCGTATAACAACGGGCGGCTGTCTTACCACGATCATGCCATGTGGCTCGGCAATTGGCTGCCGATTCTCGCCGTCAAGGACAGCGGCGGCTGGCGACTCGATCCGTACACAGCGATCGGCGACCCGTTTTACAGCGAGGTGGCGAACTATCATCTGCGCGTTCATTTGCCGGAAGGGTATCAGCTTGCTACGACGGGGCTGGAAAGTGTCGCTGTCGTTACGCAAACAAGGCCGCAGCGCCAAAGTATATACGAGCTGGATGCCTGGAACGTTCGTGATTTTGCCATGGTCGTGATGGATGACACGTATCAGGCGATGTCCGGCAAGGTGGGGGAAACTGTCGTTCGGACCTGGTCGCAGCAAGGCGATGATGCGGCAGTCGTGAACAGCTTGCACCAGACGGCGATGGAATCGCTCGACTACTATGGAAAACAGTTTGGCACGTACCCCTACAAGGAATACGATGTCGTCAAGACGGGCGGCTTTTTCGGGGGAATGGAGTATCCGAGTCTCGTCTTTATTGAAGAGGAATTTTTCAACACAGCGAATAGCATGGGAGCGGCTGTGGTTGCGCACGAAACCGCCCATCAATGGTTTTACGGCATCGTCGGCAACGATGAAGTGCGGGAGGCGTGGCTCGATGAAAGCTTGACCGACTACGCCACGATGGCGTTTTTGCAGGAAAAGGATGCCAAGCGCGCGCAGGCGTACATGCGGATGAGGCAAGGCCAGTCGCGAGCGGCGGAAGCGTATGCGAAGCAAGGAATTGACGCCGAGACGAGTGTGGCGGCCTTCCCGGACTGGAAAAGCTACAATGAGCTGGTCTACGGACGCTCAGGCGTCATGTGGTGGACTTTGCGGGATGCTTGGGGAGCCGAACGGCTGAATCAGTTATTGCGCCAGTACGTGAGTGAGCACCAGTACGGGCTTGCGAATGGAGCAGCGATCAAGGAACTGGTATCGGCGGCAAGCGGAGCGGATGCCACACCGTTTTTTGATTACTGGCTTCATCTCAAGCTGGAGCTTGCGGAAGCAGCGAACGGCTGGTTGGAAAAGGTTAAACACGAATGATGGAATCAAACCTAATTTAAAATGTTCGGAAGCGTGGTTGACAGGCAAACTTTCTCCCTGCTACACTGTGTATGTTGATAGCAAACGAGTACGAATAGCCCAGGCGATGAGTACGGCGCAAAAAGCCGTTAGTCGGTTGGGTTTTCTTCTGATGATACAAAACGTAGGGGGCGAATGGTTCATGCTACAGCCGTTGGTAGGCGTCATTATGGGCAGTACGTCAGACTGGGAAACGATGAAGGAAGCATGCGCAATTCTCGATGAATTGCAGGTTCCGTACGAAAAGAAGGTCATCTCTGCACACAGAACGCCTGACTTGATGTTTTCGTATGCCGAGAGTGCAAAAAGCCGCGGGCTGGAAGTCATCATCGCGGGAGCGGGTGGCGCAGCCCATTTGCCGGGCATGGTGGCTGCCAAGACTGAACTGCCAGTAATCGGTGTACCTGTGAAGTCTTCCAATCTGAACGGACTGGATTCGCTTTTGTCCATCGTGCAAATGCCAGGCGGCGTGCCAGTCGCCACAGTCGCAATCGGCAAAGCGGGCGCGATCAATGCAGGGCTGCTCGCTGCGCAGATTTTGGGGATCAAATACCCTGAGGTGCAAGAGCGCTTTGTGGCAAGACGTGATGAAGTGCGCAATAAAGTGTTGGAGGCTGGCGAACTGGAATGACGACCAAACAGAGCAAGCAAATCAAACCAGGATCGACTCTCGGAATACTCGGCGGCGGACAGCTCGGCCGAATGATCGCTCTCGCTGGACGAGCTATGGGTTATCGCTTTGTGACGATGGACCCGACCGTCGACGCTCCGTGCGGACAAACGGCGGATCGGCAAATTGTCGCCAGCTACGATGACGTGGAAGCGGCGATGCAGCTTGCTTCTGTCAGCGACGTGATTTCCTACGAATTTGAAAATGTGGATGCACAGGTAGCAGAGGTGTTGGAAAGCCATGCGTACGTGCCGCAGGGCAGCCGCCTTTTGCGCATCACACAAAACCGGATTTCCGAAAAGACGGCGATTCGCGAAATCGGCATTCCGGTCGCACCTTTTCGCGTAGTCGGCAGTTTGCAAGATTTGCAGGGAGCCGTAGCCGAACTGGGGTTGCCTGCGGTCATGAAGACAGCGACCGGGGGCTATGACGGCAAAGGCCAGTGGGTCTTGCGCAGCGAGGACGAGCTTGCGGAGGCGTACGAGACACTCTCCAAGGCAGGAACAGAGCTGATCGTGGAACAGTTCGTGCCTTTTCAGATGGAGTTGTCGGTCATTGCAGCGCGAAATCCAGACGGAGAGTTGGCTGTATTCCCGACGTCGGAAAATATTCACCAGGAAAACATCTTGCACCTGAGCATCGTGCCGGCGCGTGTCGCACCGGAAGTAAAAGCACGCGCAGAAGAAATCGCCCGCACGATTGTCGAGAAGCTTGATGTAGTCGGGCTGATCGCTGTGGAAATGTTTTTGACCACAGACGGGCAACTGTACGTCAATGAACTGGCGCCACGTCCGCACAATTCCGGCCATTACACGATGGATGCTTGTGTGACTTCGCAATTTGAACAACACGTCCGGGCTGTTTGCAACTTGCCGTTAGGCTCGACAGAGTTGCTCTCTCCCGTCGTGATGGTTAATATTTTGGGAGAGCATCTTCAGCCTGTCATCGATCAAATCGACAAGCTGCCGCGCACGGCCAAGCTGCATCTGTACGGAAAAGCCGAGAGCAAGGCGAAGCGGAAAATGGGGCATATCAACGTGCTCGCCCCCACTGTGGAAGAAGCGCTCACCCACATTGATGAGTTGAAAATCTGGACGAATCCATCGGAGGTATAATCATGATCGAACGTTATTCTCGCCCGGAAATGCGTGCCATTTGGACGGAAGAAAACAAGTTCAAGGCTTGGCTGGAAGTAGAAATTCTCGCATGTGAAGCTTGGTCCAAGCTGGGAATCATCCCGGAAGAGGACGTGAAAAAGCTGTGGGACAAGGCCAGCTTTGACATTAACCGCATCTATGAGATCGAGGAAGAGACACGCCATGACGTAGTGGCGTTTACCCGTGCGGTTTCGGAAACATTGGGCGAAGAGAAGAAATGGGTACACTACGGCTTGACCTCTACGGACGTGGTGGACACGGCGCTGTCCTACTTGCTGCGTCAGGCGAACGAAATTTTGGAAAAAGATATCGAAGACTTCATTGCGATTTTGGCTGACAAAGCTCGCGAGCACAAAGACACGGTTTGCATGGGCAGAACGCATGGCGTGCACGCCGAGCCTACCACTTTCGGCTTGAAGCTGGCGCTGTGGCATGAAGAAATGAAGCGCAACCTGGCGCGTTTCCAGGCGGCGAGAAAAGAAGTGGCGTACGGCAAAATTTCCGGTGCAGTAGGCACGTATGCGAACATCGACCCGTTCGTGGAAGCATACGTATGCGAAAAGCTTGGTCTGTCTCCGGCTCCGATTTCTACCCAAACATTGCAGCGCGACCGTCACGCCGAGTACATGGCGACATTGGCTCTGATCGCAACTTCGCTGGAGAAGTTCGCAACAGAGATCCGCGGTCTGCAAAAGAGCGAAATGCGCGAAGTGGAAGAAGCGTTTGCCAAAGGTCAAAAAGGCTCTTCCGCCATGCCGCACAAGCGCAACCCGATCGGCAGCGAAAACATTTGCGGTCTTGCGCGCGTCATCCGCGGTCACATGCTCACTTCTTACGAAAACGTGTCGCTCTGGCATGAGCGGGATATTTCCCACTCTTCCGCAGAGCGCGTGATTTTGCCAGACGCGACCCAAGCGCTGAACTACATGCTGCGCCGTTTCATGAACATCGTGAAAAACTTGACGGTATTCCCGGAGAACATGAAGCGCAACATGGATCGCACATTCGGATTGATCTACTCCCAGCAAGTCATGCTCAAGCTGATCGAAAAAGGCATGAGCCGCGAGCAAGCGTACGATACGGTGCAGCCGCGCGCGATGCAAGCCTGGGAAGAACAGCGCTCTTTCCGCGCCATCGTGGAAGAAGACGCAACGGTCAGCTCCACGCTGACCAAAGAAGAGCTGGATGAATGCTTCGACTATCGCTACCATTTGAAGCATGTGGATACGATTTTCCAGCGTCTTGGCTTGCTGTAAGGTTTGAATATGCTTGTAAGGAACGCTCCCGAGTGATTCGGGGGCGTTTTTTTTTGCGGAAGAACATCCCTTTTTACGTGGAAATCATGTATGAGGAGGATTTTTCAATATATTTTGATGTAAAACGCTGAGCGGAAAAAAGCGAGTGTGGGACAGAATGGAGTTCGTCCGTTTCGCCAAAGCTTACTTCCCTGTTACCGAAAATTATTTTGCAAGTTGGCTCAGGCTGTAACCAAACGAGTGGGGCTCTCGTACCTATAAGTGCGAGAGCTTACAAGCAAGCTATAAGTACCTTACAAAAGTGTAAGCTTCTTGAAATATAACTCGATGGTTCCTGCCTCTGATCCGTTTTACAATGAGATCAACTCATACGGATCACGAAATGGGAGATCGATTATGACTACTGCACTCATTTATGCGAAACCAAACCAAAGACAAATTTACGAAGATTATTCCGCCAAAATATACCGCTATTTCCGCTACCGCGTAAAGAACATCTGGGACGTGGAAGACCTGACAACGACTGTGTTCATCAAAGTATACTCGAAGCTGGATCAATACGATGGCCGCCATCCTTTTGGGGCATGGATTTTCCGCATCGCGCATAATGCCCTGATTGACCACATGCGCAAAAAACGGGAATGCCCGGTTGATCAGGACACTTTCAGCACAATGGCCGCGACTGACAAGCTGCCGGAGGAGTGCCTGCTGACGCAAGAAACGACGGAGGGGCTGTGGCAAAAGGTACACACCTTGACGACAGATCAACGCAACGTGATTTCTTTGCGCTATCTCGCTGATTTGCGCATGAACGAGATTGCCGAGATTTTGGGCAAGACAGAGGCTTCAGTCAAAATCCTGCATTTTCGCGGGATCAAAAAACTTCAGCAAATGATGGATGCAAAAGCTTGAAGGCGGATGACAATACCGCCTTTTTTTGTTGGGCGAAAACGGGCGTGGCGTGATTCGGACAGCTTGGCGCAGTTGGCGTTGCCGAGTTTTCTAGTGGTATAGTAGAGAGAGGAAGAATTAGGAGATTCGCGATGAGAGGAGTATAAGCTGATGTCGACAATCATGATTGTGGAAGACGACCCGAAGATCAACCAGCTTTTGCAAGAACAGCTGGAAAAATACGGATTTCAAACGGTCAACGTCGAGCATTTTGACCGCGTCATGGATGTGTTCATAGACAGGCGGCCCGATCTGGTACTGCTGGATGTGAACTTGCCCAAGTTTGACGGCTTTTACTGGTGCAGACAGATGCGGCAGGAGTCCAACTGCCCGATTTTGTTTATTTCCGCGCGGGAGAGCAAGATGGATCAGGTCATGGCGCTGGAAAATGGCGCAGACGACTACATTACCAAGCCGTTCGACTACGATGTGGTGCTGGCGAAAATTCGCAGCCAGCTGCGCCGCGCATACGGGCAATACGCGCCGCAGGAAGGGGAACGCACGGTAGAGGTTGCGGGACTGAAGCTGTTTTTGGAGCGGATGGAGCTTTCGATGAACGATACGAAGATCGAGCTGAGCAAAAAAGAGGCGCTGCTGCTGGAAGCGTTGATGAATCAATACCCGCGCGTCGTGAGCAGGGAGCGCCTGTTGGAAAAGCTGTGGGACGAGCAATTCGTCGATGAAAACACGTTGAACGTGTACATCACGCGTGTGCGCGGAAAGCTGAAAGACATCGGGCTGGAAGGAGCCGTCGAGACTGTGCGCGGTTCGGGCTATCGTCTGCGAGCGACCTGGGAGGATGGGCAATGAAGCTGTTCCTCAGGGATCAATGGGCCTTTGCCGCCTTTTTTCTCGTTCAGCTGTTTTTGCTGATTTTGATTTTCGCCATGGACGGCTACTGGAACGAATCCTTGGTTATTTACGTGATGTTTTTGTCCGTGTTTTTTGCCGGAGCTTTTCTGGTCGTGCGTTATTTGACCCATCGGTTGATTTACCAGCGCTTGAGCAAGCCGGTAGAAACGTTGGAGGAGCTGACGCAGACGTACGGAAACGCAGCGCTTTGCCGCGCCTTGGACGAGAAAAGCCTGGAGCAGTATCGGCTGTACAAGGAGCAACTGCACGCGTACGAGAACAAGCAGCGCGATTACACGACGTTTATCCAGCAATGGGTGCACCAGATGAAAACGCCGATCTCCGTCATCCATTTGCTGCTGCAAAATGAAGATGATCCGAAATCGGAGAGCGTGCGTGAAGAAATCGACCGGATCAAGCGCGGCTTGGAAACAGTGCTGTACATAGCGCGGCTGGACCGCTTTGAACAGGACTTTTTGATCGAGCCTGTGGCGATTCGCACATTGACGCAAAACGTGCTGGCGGAAAACAAGCGGTTGTTTATCCGCAATCAAGTGTATCCGGAGCTGAAAATAGAAGAGAACTGGCGAGTGGAATCCGACGACAAATGGCTTTCGTTTGTGTTGAACCAGCTTTTGACCAACGCGGTTCGCTATTCGGCAGGGAAAAGCAACAAGGTGACGATCCGAGCGTACGAACGCGGGCAGCATGTCGTCCTGGAAGTGCAAGACTACGGGATCGGCATACCAGCCGAGGATATCAGACGGGTGTTCAAGCCGTATTTTACCGGGGAAAATGGCCGCAAGTATCCTGAATCGACCGGGATGGGCCTGTACTTAGTCAAGGAAATTTGCGGACGGCTGCACCATGGCGTGGAAATGGACTCCGAAGTGGGCGAGGGCACGACAGTCCGCCTTGTCCTGTCTGCGGTGGTGCCAACCTTACAAGAACGTAAGGATGATGAAAGTTAAATCGATAGTTGAAAAACGTGCGCCCTCGTATAGTGAAAAGTGGGATGTCAGAGGAAAGGGGAAAGACGCATGGAAATGCTTGCGGTGAACAGTCTGAGTAAAATATACGGAGGCAAAGTGACATACCGCGCGTTGACCGATATCGATTTTTCGATTCGCAAAGGAGAATTTGTCGGTATCATGGGTCCATCCGGCAGCGGGAAAACGACGCTTTTAAATATGATCTCCACGATTGACTCTCCTACATCGGGGGCTGTTCTCTTGAATGGAACGAATCCGCACTTGTTGAAAAAAGACAAGCTGGCGCTCTTCCGTCGCCGCGAGTTGGGCTTTGTGTTCCAGGATTTCAATTTGCTCGATACCCTGACGATTGGTGAAAATATCGTTTTGCCGCTTACGCTGGAAAACGTCAAAGTTCAGACGATGGAAGAAAAGCTGCAAAATGTGGCTACGAAGCTGGGAATTTTGGACATTTTGGATAAGCGTACATACGAGGTATCCGGCGGGCAGCGTCAAAAGACCGCCATCGCTCGCGCTATCATCCATTCCCCTTCGCTGCTTTTGGCCGACGAGCCTACGGGAAACCTCGATTCCAAGTCTTCGCGAAATGTCATGGAGACTTTGGAAGCGATCAATAAAGCGGACAATACGACGATGATGATGGTGACGCACGATGCCCTGGCAGCCAGCTACTGTCATCGGGTCATTTTTATCAAAGACGGGCAGTTGCATAACGAAATGTACCGGGGAGAGAACCGTCAGGCGTTTTTCCAAAAGATTATTGACGCGCTATCGTTTTTGGGAGGGAACACCTATGACCTTTCGACAATTCGCGTGTAATAATGTTTTGCGCAATAAACGTACTTATGCTGCCTTTTTCATGAGCAGCGTGTTCTCTGTCATGATCTTTTTCGTCTACGCCATGTTCATTTTCCATCCGGGAATTGTCGGCGAGGAGATTCATGAATCAGTAGCGACCGGGATGATCGTAGCGGAATACGTCATCTTTCTGTTTTCGTTCTTTTTCCTCTTCTACTGCGTGGGAGCGTTTTTGAAAAAGCGGGAAAAGGAATTTGGGATTTTGTTCATGCACGGCATGACTCCGATGCAGCGCAATGTGCTCATCTGCATGGAAAACATGCTGATCGGGGTCGTCTCCATCGCGTTTGGGATCGGTCTTGGGATGGTGCTGGCCAAGCTGTTTTTCCAGTTTGCGGGCTTTCTGCTCGATGTGAAGGCATTGGGTTTTTATCTGCCCTGGAAAGCGATAGGGCTGACAGTGGTGGCGTTTCTTATTTTGTTCGCGGCGATCTCACTGTTTACTGTGCTGTTGCTCAGAAGCCGCAGCCTGCTTGAACTGTTGCAGGGGAGCCGCCGTCCCAAGCGGGAGCCTAGCGCGTCGATCGTGCTGTCGCTCGTAGCGGTTGCCTTGCTCGGAATGAGCTATTGGCTTGCCCTGACAGCAGACGGCATCTACGTGGTGGCGCTTGTGTTGCCGGTGACCGCTTTGACAGTGGTAGGAACGTACTTGCTGTTTACACAGCTGAGCGTGATCCTGATTGAATATTTGAAGAAGCGTCGAGCGATTTACTGGCGGCGCACGAATCTCCTGACGCTATCTGACCTGGCGTACCGGATGAAAGACAACGCGAGAATGTTTTTCCTGGTCTGTATCGTTTCGACGGTCGCCTTTTGTGCGATTGGGACGTTGGCTGCCTTGGCAGGTTCGATCCAGGAGACAGTCGTGAAGACGAATCCGTTTGCGTTTGAATACCAGAGCAAAGCAGGCAATCCTGACAAGGACGCGCATTTGCAGTTGATTGAAAACAGCTTGCAGCAAGGCGGCTTTTCTTTTGAAAAATATCAGGTGTCCATGCGCGTGCTGCCCGAGGCTCCGAATATGGAGAGAATCGGGGTCGTAAAACTGTCCGATTACAACCGCATCGCCGTGGCCGCCAATTCGCGCGAGCTGAAAATGGCCGACAACGAAGTGTTTTTGCTGCTCTTGTGGTTTGATGACGCTGTGAAGCAAAAGACGTTGCGCGTGGGCAACCAGGAGCTGATCGTCAAAACGGATACGAAAATGAACCCGCTGATCAGCGGCATCGATTTTGAGCGTCTGGCCGTCGTGCCGAACAAGGTGTACGATCAACTGACCAATTTGCGGGAAGAACAGCGTTTTGCCTATGATGTGCCGCGGTGGAAGGACACGCAGGATATCAGTCTCAAGCTGACTGATGAAATCGAGCATCGGAACGATATACATTCCTTTGCCGCCCGTGCTCCCCTCTATCACCAGATGAAACAGATGGCAAACACCGGGCTGTTCATTGGGCTGTTTGTAGGGGTTCTGTTTTTCGTAGCAGCAGCGAGCTTTTTGTATTTCCGGCTGTACACGGACTTAGAAAATGACAAGCGGCATTATGGAGCGATTGCCAAGATCGGGCTGACGGATGCGGAGTTGACGAGAATTGTCACGACGCAGATCGCGCTGTTGTTTTTCGTACCGATACTGGTTGCGATCATCCATAGCATCGTGGCGTTTGTTTCGTTGCAGAGCCTGCTCAAAATCATGCTCATCGCCTCCGTCGTCAAGCCGACTGCCATCGTGTTGTGTAGCTTCGTCATCGTTCAGGCGATTTACTTTTGGGTCATCCGCAATCGGTACTTGTTCCATTTGAAGCGGTCGATGAACCGAATCTAGTGCTAGTGTGCAAAAGGTGGTCCGGGAGCGGGCGCCTTTTTTGCGCGTCTGAATAAGTCGGCAAAGCGATGAGCGAGTTTGGCTAATGCAAGTACACAAACTGGCATAGGATATAGAAGGAGCGCAAAGCGAGGAGGGAAAGGCATGGAACAGGAAACATGGATGGAGCATGCCGTCAATCTGGCGTTGGATAATGTAACAGCCAGCCGTGGCGGGCCTTTTGGCGCGATAGTCGTGAAGGACGGGCAAATTGTCGGGCGAGGCCGCAATGAAGTGACGGCGACGAACGATCCTACCGCGCATGCGGAGGTCCAGGCGATTCGCGAGGCGTGTCAGAAACTGGGGACTTTCCAGTTGGACGACTGCGAGCTGTACACGAGCTGCGAGCCGTGTCCGATGTGCTTGGGGGCGATTTACTGGGCGCGTCCGCGGGCCGTGTACTACGCTTGCACAAAAGAAGACGCAGCGCGTGTCGGATTCGATGATCAGTTCATTTATGAGCAAATCATGTTGCCGCATGAGCGCAGAAGCATTCCTTTTCGCCAGATGGAGCTGGAGAATCGGCAAGGTCCGTTTCTGGCTTGGGAGCAATCGGAAAAGCGGATCGAATATTGAACGGGTGGTGCTGGTCGTTCAGCCATTTCCTACGGGGAGTGGCTGTTTTTTTGTTTATGAATACGCGAAATATGATAAAGGAAAATAAAAAAATGAAAATGCTTTCAAAAAGAAATTTTCTGAATAAAGGGTTGCATCGTGCCGTAATTCGTATTATAGTAACAACAATCCTTACGTAATTCGACTGTAATTTTTAATTTACAACCGCTATAAGGTTAAAAAATGGATAAGTAAGACGAATAAAGGAGTGGTTATATGGAGGAGAAATTCCGGCGTTCCCTGTACCCGGAGCTTGACGATACAGATTATGGGATTATCCGCGCTCTGCAAGAAAATGCTCGCCTGCCTTTTACCCAAATCGCCAAAGATCTCGGGGTAACCGAAAAAACGATTCGCATGCGCGTGCAGCAGCTGCAAGACGAAGGAACGTTGAGTCTGGTTGGCATCGTCAATCCAGTCAAGGCAGGCCTGCATGTTCAGGCGATCATTCAAGTAGCGGTCGAAGCGGAAAAGCTCGACGAAGTCGTCGCCGCGCTGAACGAGATGGTGGAAATTCGTCTGATCGTATTGACCTCCGGTGACTATCAGTTATTCACGCAGGTCTTGGTAAGAAGCTACGAAGAATTGTCGGAATTTTTGATGAAAAAGCTGTACAAAGTCCCGGGAATTTTGCGGACAAACGTCATCAATGAGCTGAAAATTTTGAAATCCAAGTACAACTTCGTCCGCTAAAACAAAGCGGGAACCTTGGAAGGGGGAATGCCATCGGACGAATGAGCCGCTGGGATTGTCTTGAAAAAGTCGTCATGTTTATCACAGAAAAAAAGAGAAAAGGGGTCATCTTATGTTTTCGACCAAAATGAGCAAAGCGATGCTCGGTGCCGTGCTGGGGACGGTTTTATTGGTAACAGGCTGTGGAGGAGGAAGCGGAGCAGGAACGGCTGATAGCGGAAAAACAGCAACAGCACCTGCTGCTGGCAAAAAAGTAATCAATATCGGGCTGAAGGCAGATCCGCCATCGATGGACCCGAGCATCTCCACATCGCTTTATGATCGCCAAGTATACGCGAGTCTTTACGACAAGCTGTTCGATATCGATGCGCAAGGCAAGATTGTGCCGATGCTGGCTGAATCGTACGAAGTCACGCCGGATGGCAAGACTTATACACTCAAGCTCAAGCAAGGCGTGAAGTTCCACGACGGTACGGATTTTGATGCGGATGCCGTCAAATTCAACTTCGATCGCAACATCAGCGGAGAAAAATCCCGCCGAAAAGGGGAGCTGAAATTCGTTGAATCCGTGTCCGTTGTCGATAAAAGCACGGTGAAAATTCAATTGAAAGAGCCGTTTGCTCCGTTCCTCTCCGTGTTGACTGACCGTTCCGGCATCATCGTCTCGCCGAAAGCAGTCAAGGAGCATGGCGAACAATATCTCAACCATCCAGTCGGAACCGGGCCGTTCACTTTTGTTGAACAGGTAAAAGGCGACCACGTGACGCTGAAGAAAAACGAGAACTACTGGAACGGCGCGGTAAAAGTCGACGAAGTGAACTACAAAGTGTTCACGAACGGCACAGCCAAGGTGCAAAACTTGCGCTCCGGCACGCTGGACATCATCGATGATACGCCTGTGAAAGAAATCCCTGTCGTGAAAGGCGATACGAATCTGCAACTGATCGCCGAGTCGGGAATGGGCTTCCAAGGAATTTACTTGAACAACTCCCGCCCGCCGTTTGACAACAAGTTTTTGCGTCAGGCTGTAGACCGCGCCATTGAGCGGGAAGCGGTCGTGAAGGTACTATACAACGGCTATGCGGCGCCTGCGCGTACAGCGTTTACCAAAGGAAATCTCGCTTACAACGAACAGTTGAACACACCAACAGCGCCAAATGCGGATGAAATCAAGGACTTGCTGGCAAAAGGCGGCAAGCCAGGCGGATTTGACTTCAAACTGTATATCGCGACTTCTCCGGAAAACGAGCAGCTAGGAGCTGTGCTGCAAAGCATGCTGAAGCAGTACAACATCAACATGACACTGGAGAAGCTGGAGTACGGACAGCTGATTGAAACAGGCGACAAAGGCGAATTTGACGCTTTGCAACTGGGCTGGTCCGGTCGTCAGGACCCTGACCAAAACTTGCATGACTTCGTCGTAACCGGCACTTCCAACAACAACGGCCGCATTTCCATTCCGAAGCTGGACGAGCTGGTTGTAGCGGCACGCGGGGAAATGGACGAAGCGAAGCGCAAAGCCTTGTACGATGAAGCAGCGAAACTGTTGCAGGATGAAGCGGGGTACGTGTACTTGTACCACCAATACGTATTGATTGGCATGAACAAAAAAGTAACGGGCTTCAACTATGTACCGGATGGCTTGATCCGTACCGCGACTTTGGACAAGCAATAAGGCAAGCGAAACACTATAAAGGCAAGAGCAAGGAGGAATTGTCATGATGTTCGTGGTCAGGCGTCTGCTGCTGACAATCCCGATTCTCCTGCTGGTGTCCATTATGACTTTTTCTTTGATCCACATGATCCCGGGCGATCCTGCCCGGGTCATTTTAGGACAGGAAGCGACACCGGAAGCCTATCAGGCACTGCGAACAGAGCTGGGTTTGGACCAGCCGATCGTAGTGCAATATTTTTCCTGGCTGGGAAAAGTGTTGCAGGGCGATTTGGGAATCTCGATTACGGACCGGGTGCCGGTCTCTGAACTAATAATGCAAAGGCTACCCGCAACAGTGGAGCTGACGATCGGAACGTTTCTCGTCGCCATCCTGATTGCGTTTCCGGCCGGGATTCTGGCGGCTGTGCGCCGCGGTACGTGGGTTGATTACACGAGCACCTTTACCGCGCTGGGCGGAATGAGCATCCCGAGCTTTTGGCTGGCAATGATGATGATTATCTTTTTTGCGGTCAACAACCAGTGGCTGCCTGCCTCCGGCTATGTTCCGTTTCTGGAAAATCCGACGCAAAATTTGCTGGCGATGATTCTTCCCTGTTTGGCGACAGGGCTGAGGGAGTCTGCGGTCCTGATGCGGATGCTGCGCTCTTCCTTGCTCGATGTGGTCAGCATGGACTTCATTCGGACGGCAAAAGCAAAAGGCTTGAATGAAGCACGGACGATTTTGGGCCATGCGCTGCGCAACGCCATGGTGCCAGTGGTCACGACTTCCGGATTGATGATCGCGGGTCTTTTGGGCGGATTGGTCATTACCGAGTCGATCTTTTCCATTCCCGGCTTCGGCCGTCTGATCGTCGAATCCGTGTTCAAGCGGGACTATGTAACGGTACAAGGAGCGATTCTCGTCTCTGCGGTGCTGGTAGTCATGGTCAACCTGGCTGTCGATATGTTGTACGCGGTGATCGATCCGCGCATCAAAGCTGGGAAAGGAGCGGGTGAGTGATGAAAACCGTACGCAAATTCCTCCGAAATGGTCTTGGCGTCATCGGAGCAGTCATTATTCTTGTGCTCATTCTGGTAGCCATCTTCGCACCACAGATCGCTCCTTTTGACCCGAATGCACAAGATTACAACAAAGTGATGATGCAGCCGGACGGTGAGCATTTGTTTGGGACAGACGACCTCGGTCGGGATATTTTCTCCCGCGTCGTCTACGGTGCGCGAATTTCCATCCAGGCTGCGCTGATATCTGTTGGAATTGCCATGCTGATCGGCGTGCCGATCGGTTTGCTGTCAGGATATTACCGAGGCTTTTGGGATGAGTGGGTAGTCATGCGGAGCGTCGATGCGATGCAGGCTTTTCCGTTTTTGATTTTGGCGCTCGCGATCTCGGCGGTGCTTGGTTCCGGTTTTGGCAACGCCATGCTTGCGATCGGCATCGGCTTTGCGCCTGCCTTCATCCGGATTACCCGAGGTCAGGTTCTGTCTTTGCGCAACATGGAATATATTCAAGCGGCGCGTTCGGTCGGGGTAAAAGATGCGCGCATCATTTTCCGCCATATCCTGCCCAATGCGCTCAACCCGATTGTGATTCAGGCGACGCTCGCCATGGCATCAGGCATTATCGCCGAGGCTTCGCTTTCCTATCTGGGATTGGGTGTGCAGCCGCCGACGCCGTCGTGGGGCAGCATGCTGAACCAGGCGCAAACATTGATGTCTGTCGCACCGTACGCGACGTTTTATCCGGGCATCGCGATCTTTTTAGTCGTGCTGGGCTTCAACTTGCTGGGAGATGGATTGCAGCAGGTGCTGGACCCGCGCTCACGTAAATAATCAAAAGCCCTACGCAGGGAAAAGGAGTGGAGCAGATGACGACCATCTTGGAAGTCGAACAACTGAGAACCCGGTTTCGCACGGACAGCGGTGTCGTCAGTGTAGTTGACGGCGTCGACTTCTCCATCCGTGCTGGTGAAACACTCGGTGTCGTAGGCGAATCAGGCTGTGGCAAGAGCGTAACCAGCCTGTCGATCATGCGGCTTTTGCCACCCAACGGAAATACGAGCGGAACGATTCGCTTTCACGGAAAAGACGTGCTGGGGCTGTCGGAAAAAGAAATGCAGGCTGTGCGCGGCAACGAGATTGCGATGATTTTTCAGGAGCCGATGACTTCGCTCAATCCGCTGCATACGGTAGGCAGACAAATTGAGGAAGCCGTCATGCTGCATCGACAAGTGACAAAAGCGCAGGCAAAAGAGCGGGCAATCGCCATGCTCAAGGCAGTCGGCATGCCTCGCGCAGAAGAGATATACGGAGAATTTCCGCATCAGCTCTCGGGCGGAATGCGGCAGCGGGTCATGATCGCGATGGCGATGTCCTGCGATCCGAAGCTGATCATTGCCGACGAACCGACGACGGCGCTAGATGTGACGATTCAGGCGCAAATTCTCGACTTGATGCGTGACCTGAAAGAAAAAACGGGAACCTCGATCATGCTGATCACGCACGATCTGGGCGTAGTAGCCGAGATGTGCGACCGTGTCATCGTCATGTACGCTGGGCAGGTCGTCGAGGAAACAGATGTGGATACTTTGTTTGAAAGTCCGAAGCATCCGTATACGATTGGCCTGATGAACTCCATACCGGAGCTGGACGAGGAACGCGAATATTTGGAAACCATCCCAGGGGCAGTTCCTTTGCCGCATCAGATGCCGACTGGCTGCCGTTTTGCGCCGCGCTGCTCCAGGGCAATGCCGATCTGCAACGAAAAGCCGCCGGAACTGTTGCAACTGAACGGGACAAAATGCCGTTGCTGGCTGTATGCAGAGGAGGGAGAGCAACAATGACGACACCTCTATTGGAAGTAAAAGGACTTCAGCAGCATTTTCCGATCAGGGGCGGCTTTTTGAAACGAACGGTCGGACACGTCAAGGCAGTGGATGGCATCGACTTGACTGTCTACCCCGGAGAGACGCTCGGGATTGTAGGCGAGTCGGGCTGCGGAAAATCGACGACGGGTCGAACGATCTTGCGCCTTTTGGAGCCGACGGCAGGGGAAGTCTGGTTTGACGGGAAAGATTTAGCGAAGCTGCCCAAAGAAGAAATGCGCCTGATGCGCAAAGATTTGCAAATGATCTTCCAGGACCCGTACGCTTCGCTGAACCCGCGCATGACGATCAAGCAGATTTTGCTGGAATCGCTCATGGTGCACAACATCGGGACGAAGCCGGAACGGGAAAAGATCATTGAAGACATCATTCAAATCGTCGGCTTGCGAAAAGAGCATCTGAACCGTCACCCGCACGACTTTTCCGGGGGACAACGGCAACGGATCGGGATTGCCCGCGCGCTCGTGGTCAAGCCAAAGCTGATTATCGCGGATGAGCCTGTTTCTGCCCTGGACGTATCGATTCAGTCGCAGGTGCTGAACTTGCTGAAGGATTTAAAAAAGGAATTTAATTTGACCTTGATGTTCATCTCGCATGACTTGTCGGTAGTCAAACATTTGTGCGACCGGATTGCGGTGATGTATTTGGGGCGTGTGGTGGAAATCGCCGACAAGCGGACGCTGTTCGAGAATCCGAGCCACCCGTACACACGGGCGCTGCTCTCGGCTGTTCCGGTGGCGAAGCCGCGGCAAAAGCGCGAACGGATTTTGTTGACGGGGGATTTGCCAAGCCCGGCGAATCCGCCAAGCGGCTGCACGTTTCACCCGCGCTGCCCGTATGCAACAGACATTTGCCGCTCGCAAACGCCCAGTCTGTCAGACATCGGCGGGGGCCAACTGGTATCCTGTCATCTGGTGCAATCGGGAGAGGTGCTCCGCTAAGGCAAGGGATGGAGGTACGAACATGGTTTACTGGCATTTGTTTCTCGCCTTTTTCCGCATCGGGATATTTGGTTTCGGCGGAGGACCGACGATGGTTCCCCTGTTTTATACCGAATGCGTGAAAAAGTATAAATGGGTATCGGATGAAGATTTCTCGGACAATTTGGCGCTCGCCAACGCGCTGCCCGGGCCGATTGCCACCAAGCTGGCGGCTTTCATCGGCTATCGGGTAAAAGGCTGGATGGGCGCACTGGTGGCAAATATCGCCGTGGTCATGCCGATCGTGCTCGTCATGATTGGACTTTTGCAGGTGATCTATCAATGGAAGGACGCGCCTGGCGTCTACGGCATGATTCAGGCGATCGGCCCGGTGATTGCTGTCATGACAGGCGTGCTGACGTGGGAGTTTCTCGCAAAAGGCTGGAAGGGAGCGGCGAGCAAAACAGGCGTGAGCATCTCGCTCGGTCTGTCGCTCGTAGCGCTGCTTTTCCTTGACTGGCATCCAGGCATTGTCGTGGGCATTGCGCTGCTTGTCTCGTTCGCATACTCGACCTGGTCTGTCCGCAAGCGCAAGAAGCAGGACGGCAAGGAGGGAGCGGCATGATTTATCTGCAACTGTTTTGGGCTTTTTTTATCTCTAACATATTGGGGTACGGCGGAGGGCCGCCGAGCATCCCGCTCATTCAAAACGAGGTCGTCGATCATTACCACTGGATGTCCATAAAGGAGTTCGGGGAAGTGCTGGCGGTAGGCAATGCGCTGCCAAGTCCAATCGCGACCAAGCTGGCAGGCTACATCGGCTATCAGGTGGCAGGTGTGCCGGGAGCGACTGTCGCTCTGCTCGCTACGGTTGCGCCTACTGCCATCGCGATGATTTTGCTGCTTCAATTCATTAACTTGTTCCGCAACGCACCGCAGGTGAAAGCGATGACGCAATCGGTTCGCCCTGTCGTGACTGTTTTGCTGGGAACGATGACGTATCAGTTTTTGCTGGGGGCAGTCGAAGGGATCGGCTGGATACAGACGGGCATTTTGACCGTTGCGTCTTATCTGCTGCTGGAAACGTGGAAGGTGCATCCTGCTTTTGTCATGGTAGCAGCGATGGTGTATGGGTACATCTTTATCGGCTAACGAGCAAGCAACGATAACTACATCAAGGAGGCATAAACCATGGTTAACTACGATGCAATGGAATACCCGTACGCTTCAAAACGTGTGACCACCTTTGCGAGAAACGGTATGGTCGCAACCTCGCAACCGCTGGCGGCACAGGCAGGTCTTGATATTTTGAAAAAGGGCGGCAATGCGGTAGATGCGGCGATTGCGACGGCGGCATGCCTGACTGTCGTGGAGCCGACGTCCAACGGGATCGGCGGCGATGCGTTCGCGCTGGTCTGGATCAAGGATGAGCTGCACGGTCTGAATGCGAGCGGGCCAGCTCCGCAAGCGATTTCGATCGATGCGCTGAAGGCAAAAGGTCTGGAAGAAATGCCGACATACGGCTGGACGCCAGTGACTGTGCCAGGTGCTCCGGCAGCCTGGGCAGCCCTGTCCAAGCGCTTCGGCAAGCTGCCGTTGACGGAAGTGTTGCAGCCTGCCATCGATTACGCGGAGAATGGCTACCCGCTTTCGCCAACGCTCGCTCATTACTGGAACGCAGCGTACAAAAAGTTTTCGCAGCTGTGCAAAGGCGAAGAATTTGCGCACTGGTTCTCCACTTTTGCGCCAGAGGGCAAGGCGCCAAAAGCGGGCGACATCTGGAAATCGCCAGGGCATGCCGCTACTTTGCGCGAGATCGCGGAGACAAACGGGGAGAGCTTCTATCGCGGCGCGCTTGCCGACAAAATCGACGCCTTTTCCCGCGAGTGCGGCGGCTATTTGCGCAAAGAAGACCTGGCGGCATTCGAGCCGGAATGGGTACAGCCAGTAGGCGTCAACTACCGCGGTTACGACGTGTGGGAAATTCCGCCGAACGGTCAGGGAATGATCGGGCTGATGGCGCTGAACATTTTGAAAGGCTATGATTTTGCCGCAAAAGACACGACAGAGACGTATCACAAGCAGATCGAAGCGATGAAGCTGGCGTTTGCGGATGGGTTGAAATACATCACAGAGGAAAGCAAAATGAAGGTCGCAGTCAAAGGCTTGCTGTCCGAGGAGTACGCAGAGGAGCGCCGCGCGCTGATCGGCGACGAGGCGTTGACGCCAGAGCCGGGGCAGCCGAAGTCGAGCGGAACGGTTTATTTGGCAACAGCCGATGGCGAAGGCAACATGGTGTCGTTCATCCAGAGCAACTACATGGGCTTCGGCTCGGGAGTCGTCGTGCCAGGAACCGGGATCGCCATGCAAAATCGCGGGCACAACTTTTCGCTCGATCCAGGCCACGACAATTGCCTGGAGCCGGGCAAGCGGACGTTCCACACGATTATTCCGGGCTTTTTGACCAAAGACGGAAAAGCAGTCGGTCCGTTCGGTGTAATGGGTGGCTTCATGCAGCCTCAAGGTCATGTGCAGGTAGTCATGAACACGATCGATTTCCACCTGAATCCGCAAGCGGCGCTGGATGCCCCGCGCTGGCAGTGGATGGAGGGCAAAACGGTGGAGCTGGAGCGGCATTTCCCGGAGCACCTGGCGCAAGCATTGGAGCGCAAAGGGCACACGATCAAGTGGGCGCAGCTCGGCAACTACTTTGGACGCGGTCAAATTATTTGGCGGGATGAAAACGGCGTGCTGAGCGGCGGGACGGACATGCGCGCAGACAGCAGCATTGCCGCGTGGTAGGGGAGTACAAAAATTGGCGAATGAATAATGCCGGAGCTTAGCTTCGGCATTTTGTTTTTTACTGGGGTGGATAGGTTCCGCAAGTTTTTTTCATGCTTCAAAGGTTTTAGCTTTCTCTGTGCTTATCAGTTTTACCGCTGTAACCACTCTGCTTTACTTTTTCATCTATTCGATAGTAGTATTTCGTTTCTCTTTCATCCGAAAAAATGACCTGGGCGCTGTAATCTCCGAATTTTCTGGAGTACGTGACATCAATGCTGGCAATGTCAGCAATGTTGTAGTTTTTCTCACTCAATAAATATTCTCGTACATTGCTTTGTATATCTGATTTTGTTTGTGGATAGCCGCCTATGATCCATTCAAAGTTGTAAGAAACAGCAACTGTCAAGAATATGAGCATGCAGATGACAAGCATTTTTCTCACAGCGATCCCTCCTGAAATTTGCCATCTAAACAGCGTTCATATTATCATGAAATTACAAATTTTTGAAGCAATACAGAAGGGAGGAGATGGATTGGAGATTGCCGACGTCTCGCGGAGCCAAGGTTGCCGTCCCTGCCATGTTGCCGATTGCAGATCAGTTGAACAAGTAGAAAGATTGATTAAACAAATTCTGGGGCTTTTCTGATAGGAGGGAGGGAACCCATGGAGACGTTGCCTTCTTGGGTCTGGGGTTTCTATTATGTATTCATTTTGATAGCGCTAGTCAGCAGTATTGTGTATCTCATTCGGAAACAGCGCAAGCTTCTTTCCATACTGACCATATTGTCCTCCATAATTGGACCGATTGTATTCTTTTTACAGTCCTTGCTGCGTGCTTCCGGGACGGAAATAGATAACTTGTGGCATAGCCTTGGTCAAGGGGAGATATGGGCTTTGTTTGTCCTCCTGGCGTTTATGGAAATGCTAGTGTGGTATGTAACGCTTATTAAAGATTTTTTGGGGAGAAGGGGGAAAAGGAACAGTCTCCAAACGTAAGAGGAGCAGTATTCCCTTTTATAAAAAGTCTTTTCCTGCAAAATGAAAGAGGCAAAAAAGGCACTTGGCAGCATCGCAAATTCGGCTATCGTTAGTTTGTGACAACTTACCGATAGCCGAATTTGAAAAGATGCTGAAAGTACCTTAACAATCACTAGCTTCAAATCTCATTGCTTGCTGCTTACTTGGACTCGGAATGGTCAGCGTTTGCTGCGCCTCTAGGCTCGACCAACATGACATGGGCTTCCTTTTCGGCGAACGGCTTTTGCGCGGCTCCCCCCGGGACAATAAACATCTCGCCCTTGGAAATTTTCACCTGACCATCGCGAAAAGCAATGAACAGCTCTCCTTCGAGCACGATAAATACTTTATCGACACCATCATGCTCATGCCATTCAAAATCTCCGTCAATTTTAATGAGCTTGAATTGAACGTCATGTATTTCCCCCACGACTTTCGGAGACCAAAGCTCGTTGATTGCAGATAGCTGCTCATTCAGATTAATAACCTCGTAATTCATAGGAATCCCTCCTTTTTTTGCCTGCACTGTACCTTACCCTTACCGTTCAAAGAGCGGGATAGCATCTATTGTCACTCGCATGTTGCACAAGAGTGATTTCGCTCGGATTTTTCGCGTTTTTTAGACCTTGCTATTTACGCAAGGCATCTGTGATATTTTGCAAAGCGTATTGGATAGCTAATGGGCCGCCAGTAATAGCGGAAGTATCCATTAGATGCACGTTGCCTTTCTTCACGGCATTCAGATTGTTCCATACCTTGCTTTGTTGCAAGTCATTCATCAATGCTTCCTTTTTGGTAATGTCGCCGATCAGGAAAATATGGTCTGCTTGAACAGTGGAAATTCCTTCAAACGCAGTAAACTCATTGTTCGTACCTGTAAATTTATGATCTGGTGTAAGCCCCAGTCCCTTTTCTTTATCGAACGCGAGTTTATAGACTGGATTTCCTTCCCCTAGTACATTGAACGTTTTTCCATCCCAAGACAAAATGAGAGCCACTGACTCGCCTGCCATCGGCTTTAAGGCTTCGCGCCCGGTTGTAATGTCGTTCATCATCTTGTCGATGACTTTTTCCGCCTCGTCGTCTTTGCCGATAATCTTGGCTACTGTACGAATCCCGTATTGCCAATCATTGTAGATGTCCTTGGTGTTCAACGTAATGACTGGCGCCACTTTTTCCAGGGAATCATACATTTTTTCATGTTGTTCTGTTGCCAAAATAATATCAGGCCCAATGGAAAGAATTTTCTCGATACTAGGGGATACTTTATCTCCCAGCTCTTCGGCTGAATCCAGCTTTCCTTTTAAATAAGCTAAAGAAGCGAGAAACTCTTTTTCCGTAGAACCAGCAGGTGGCTCGCCTAATGCCACTAATATTTCCGGATAAAAGTACCATAGCGCGGCCAATTTCTCCGGTTTTTTCTCGATCACAATTTCTTTGCCTAACGAATCTTTAAATGTTCTTGGCCAAGCAGGTGTATCTGTCTTGGCTGTGGATGTAGATGTACTTTCCGGAGCGGAGCTTTTATTTTCGGCAGGTGCTTGATTGCAGCCTGCTAGTATGCCTGCTAGTAATAGAGTGGAAATTAACAGGCTTTTTATTTTTGGCATGGGCGATTCCTCCGACATGATGTTTTCTTTGGCTTGCCATTAGTATAGTAAAGCCATTTTTCGGAGAGAATGGATGCCTGTTGAAATCAGCATGGATTATTGATGAACTGCTCGCGATATTCAGTGGGGGAAATGCCTAATTGTTTTTTGAACACTCGACTAAAATAAAAAGGATCGGCAATGCCAACCGTTTGTGCAATTTGCTGTACGGGCAATTCACTTGTTACTAGCATTTCTTGCGCCATGTTGATGCGGTACTTCAATAAATATTCTGCTGGTCCCATGCCTGCATATCTTCTGAATACGTAAGAAAGCCGATTGCGATTGACGTTATGTTGTTCTGCAAGCGATGCTATCGTAAGGCTTTGATAGTAGTGTTCATGAATATATTGAGCTACCCGTTCGAATAATGCGTGTGGTTCATAGCTGTTTTGCCGATTCGCAACACATAACAACGCCTCATTCAGTACATCTCGAAACAGCATCTCGGTCTGAAACATGGAAATGCCGCCACGCTGATTGTACACATGCCAAAGACGCATGATTAATTCGATCAGACGGGGGGAGTGTCCCGTTGCTAATTCAAAATGCTGATGCGAAAAGCTGGACGCTTCCAGTTCTGCGTCACATATCCGATATTGGACGAGAATATATTCCCAGTTGGTTTTGCCAAACATTTTTTGCGCCAGACTCATTTTTGCACCGCCATGCACCACTTTTCCTGGCGAAAGAATATAAGGTGTACCATTAAACTGGAATTGCACCTTCCCTGTAAGGGGGAACACGAATCCAGGATAAGAATCTGTATAGTCAGCGTGAGGCACACCGGGATCTCTGGCATATCGATATACTCCTTCCACTTGAAAAGGAATGTGCGCAAAATGCTTTGCTAACTGATCAACGTCGATTTTCACATTGCATGCCTCATTTCCATCGTAGTTTGCCGGCTCTCGTCTATTTCCACATTATTGATAATGAATATCAGTGTCAATCTATTTGCACAACAAAAGTGCCGCTCCCGGCTCATGTTCAAACAGCCGGGGGGCGGCATCGGGTCAGTTTTTCGTAAAACTTATGCGCTTGTTCAGAATTTGTTCAGATGGTCAGAGTACAATGAGGAGTACGTATAGAAAAGGTCTTGATTCCTATTTTAGCCAAAATAATCCTGCCTGTCTTTCTACGGGGCATTCAATAGGGATTGAGTCCTGCTGAAACTTTCGATCAAACACAGGTCGGGATGGGGAGAAGTCATGTCAATGAGCAGCATCATGATAGTGGATGATACCGCTTTTACGAGAGCCATGCTTCGCAACATACTGGAGTCCCTGGGGCTGGAAGTGACGGTGGAGGCTGATTCAGGCGAAGATGCCGTCCATAAATACGGGCTGTACAGGCCAGAGCTTGTCTTTATGGACATTTCCATGCCCGGTATGAATGGGATTCGCGCCTCTCACAAAATCATGGATATGGACAAAGATGCGAAGATCATTATATGCTCAGCTGTCGTGCGGCGCGATACCGTCATCAAGGCAATTCAGGCTGGTGCGCGCGATTTTATCGCCAAACCGCTTCAGCTTGACCGTGTGGAATGGGCTGTTCGCAACGCATTGGGCTAAAGATTTCATGTATGAAGACGAGCTTGACGACACCATTTTTCGTTTGGATGAGACGAATAATCATGGTGTTTTTGATTTGGAAAAGAGGGTGGGCTGAAATGAAAGGGACCAGGGCGACAGGAAGGCATGCGGGCAGCAAAGTATTTCGTCATGAGCTGAAGTATTATCTTCACTGGAGCGACTACGAGACGATCAGAAAAAAGCTGCGGCTGATTGCGTATCTAGACCCGCACTCGATTGACGAAACAGGCTATCAGATTCGCAGCCTGTATTTTGACGATATTCAGGACATGGCTCTGGAAGATAAAAAGAACGCCGCATCCAGCGGCAGAAAGTATCGAATCCGCATCTACAACAACAGTGACGCTGCAATCAAAATGGAGCGAAAGAGCAAGATTGGCGGGTACATTTGCAAGGAAGCGGTTGCGATTGCGCGGGACGAATATGCGAGCATCATGACGGGACAAACCGATTTTCTCAAGGAGACGGAGAGCAGTTTGCTCCGCGATTTTTATGTGGAGAGCCGACAGCCCCTTTTTGCCCCACGGATTGTAACCGACTACATCCGGGAAGCGTATGCGATGGAAACAGGCAATGTGCGAGTGACCTTCGACAAGCAGCTGATGACCACTGTTGATTTCGATGATCTGTTCAACGACCAGCTCGCGATGGTGAGCGTCATTCCACAGCCGATGCTGATTATGGAAGTCAAGTTCGATCATTTCCTTCCTTTTAACATCCAATATTTGCTGCAAAATTTGAGCAACCAGCGGACGCTGATCTCCAAATACGCTGTATGCAGAGAAAAAACTAAAAATTTAAACAATTAACAGTGCGAGCGTGGAATGCAGTCTTTTTCGCAGATGTCAAAGCCCTTCCTGACAAATGGGCCGGGAAGGGCTTTCGAGTAGCGCTTGTGCGTAGCCTTACGCATACTGCTTTGCTTTCCACGCTTGAAACCAGTTCGAAATATCCTCATTCACAGCGGAATCAAGCTCTTGCTCCCAGCGCGTAGCGAGCAATTCATACTGCTCTTCGACCGATGCGGGATCATTCATGGCGTCGTAGAGCTGCATCAGGGAGAAATAGCAGTCCTCGTCCAAAGGATGCAAAAGCTGAATGCGCTCGTTTACTTGAATCGCTTCAGCAAGCATGCCTTTTTCCTGATAGAAGTGGTTCATTTTTTTCGCGAGCTGGAGCCATAATCGGCGCAGACGCTCCCGCTCGTACTCGGCCCACAAATAGTCGTACTCGCCAAAGTAATCGCCGCTGTACATGGCAAGCGTCTGCTCGTAATCGGCGATGTTGTCGCGAGAAGGCGGAGCCAGCTGCGCCAGGCGCTTCTCCCATTCATCTACGTCAATCAACGAGGACTCCACTGTCAGCTTGTAGCCCGTTTCGAGGTTGCCTTTGTTGATCGTAACCGTTTTGATGCCGGATCGCTTCAACGTTTGGCGGATCAAATAGATCGCTGTGTAGAGCTGAGGCATTCCTTTGGATAAATCGTAATCGGGCCATAAAAGCTCCAAAAGCGTATCTTTGTCCACCGTTTTGTTGCGGTGATGAAACAAGTAGGCAAACAGTTCGCGCACTTTGTTTGTTCGCCATTTGATCTCCTGCGGCTCCTGGCCGGACATGTGGAACTGGAGATGGTTGAAGCATTGGATGGAGACAAGCGGCGTGGCTTGCTGTTCGGTTGTTTGCGCGATGTTGATTTTTTCCCGCAGACGCTCGACGGTTTTCTCCAGTCGTTTCAGTTGGACAGGCTTCATGATGTAGTCCAGCGCGCACAGTTCGAAAGCGTCTACTGCATATTTGTCGTAGCCGGTCACAAAGACGATTTCCGGGGAAGGATCGGCATTCTGGAGCTGCTCCCCGATTTCCAGACCGTTGATTTGCGGCATGTTGATATCGAGAAAGACGACATCCGGGCGAAGCTTATGCGTCATTTCAATCGCCTGGATCGGGTTGGTAAACGTCCCGATCACCTGTATGCCACCTATTTTTTGCTCAAGCATGATCTGTAGATGTTGCAAAGGCAGTTGTTCGTCATCGACCAAGATTGCTTTCATCGACTTCTCCTTCCTTACGTTGTCTTGAATGCATAAAACTCCCTCTATTGTAGACATCACAAGCCTCTGAAAAGTTGCTTTAATCAGCCGAAAAGGAATTGTAAAGCTTATGGTGAGATTTCAGCCACGCATCACTCCGGTACATATCGGCTGCTGATTCAACTGGATGAACACGCGCGTTTTCCTTCCGGCCGGGCTTCATCGCGGCATGACGGTTTCCTTTCGCGTGCTCAAATCGCATAGGGAAAAGCAGGGCAAGAGTGGTTTGGCAGAAGCGGATCTGCTGAACCACTCTTTTTGTCATACAAGTATTTTGGTCCGTGCGCGATTCGGCAAAATACGCCGGGCAGCGAGGGAGCAGGATCAAGGTAAAAGGACCTGTTCCGAGCGGAAATGGCAAAATTTTTTTCTAAAATAACCCAAAAAATTTTCCCGAATGCGCAACAATATTCCCCAAATGATCGTCAGTGGTGGTGAAATTTTCCTCCAAAAGAAAGGGGGAGGAGGGCGCGTGCCGACCTTGTATGTCATCGTTCCCATTCTTTTCGTAATGGCAGTGGCTGTGTATACAGACCTACGCTACCGACTGATTTACGATTGGTTGACGCTGCCTGGGATCGCCTATTTTCTGATCGCGCATGCGGTTCTTCGGCCGGAAGACTGGCTGGCGCACCTCCTGGGGGTCGTCGTGCTTGGCGGACTGTCGCTCGGGATGGCCGTCATCAGCAATGGGCAGTTGGGGGGTGGCGACATCAAGCTGCTTGCCGTGGTTGGGGCAGCGTTGGGCTGGCAGGCGGGATTGTTCGCGATGGTGCTTGCCTATCTGCTTGCCGGAGTCATCATGCTTCCCGTATGGCTTGCCTCAAGACTGTCGCGAAAGGTGACTTTGGATCGGGAAATCCCGCTGGCTCCATTCATCGCGGGGGGAACCGGACTGTTGCTGGTAATGGTTATCTATTACTAGGCGGTGATTCTCGGGGAATAATCCGATAGTAACAGTGTGTGTTTTTACTTATTATGGAAAAATGGGCTGTACAGCATGATTTGACATTATTCTAGCTACAGAAAAAGAGAGGGAACCTTTTCATGTTGGAATCGAAACGACGGGCAATTATTTTTCTGGCGTTATCCTTTTTGCTTGCGGCTCTGGCCGGGTTTCTGTTTTTGAAGAAAATCAAGGACATGAACGCGCAGCTCGGGGAGATGGTGGAGATTTACGAGGCGAATGTCGATATTCCCTCTCGTGCCTTGATCCAACCCGATCAATTGACGACAAGACAAATTCCGAAAAAGTACGCGGATGGTTCGTACGTTGTCGACAAGATGAGTCTGAAAAATCAGGTAACGGTCGTCCCTTTGTCGAAAGGCGACATCATTACGAAAAATATTTTGAAGCCGGCGAATATGGTCCGCGATCAAAACAATCGGCTGATTACCGTGTACGCGTCGGGAAAAATCATGTTCGACCAGGAGCTGGAGGCGCTGGACCGTGTGGATATTATCATCTCGACTACGAAGGCGGGTCAGCCTGTAACCGAAGTGTTCATGAAGGACGTTCCTGTCGCCATGGTGGCGAAGTCGGACAACAAATTCAAGGGCGTGGCGCTGGAGCTGCCGTTTGAGGATGTGCCCAAATTCATCCATCAGCAGCACTACGCCGAGCTGATGCGCATTTTGAAAGCCAATGTCGGCAAAGGAGAGCTGGGGATTCCCGACCCGTTTACAACCACGGAGCCGAACAAGACGGAGACGGCGCCAAAGCCAAAGCCTGCGGAAACAAAGCCGCAAACGCCGCCAGCCACAACACCAGCGACTCCGCCAGTGACGGCACCAGCGGCTCAGCCAGCCGGGCAAACTCAACCAGCACCGACCAATCAGCAGCAGCCAGCGAAACCGCCAACTTCGGTACAGCCGCCAACCAATCCAGCACCCAAAACCGGAGGGTAAGTCATGAGCAAAGAAGTGAAAATTCTTGTAGTCGCAGATTACGATTCGGTCAAGGAAATGCTCACGGAATTTTTGGCCGGGTATGAGCAAACACGCTATACGACCTCCAGCGAAGTGAAAAAAGAAATCGACCGGATCGGACCCGATGTCGTGTTGCTCGTCCAGCCCGAGGAGGGGGCCGGAGTCGAGCTGGTTCAATACATACAGAGCGAGCTGCCAGAGGGAATCGTCATTTTTTTGACGGAAAGGCAAGATTTTGCCCTGCTGCGGGACGTCGTCCGCGCCGGAGCAGTCGAGTACATCGTCATGCCAGACGAGTTGAACCTGTTGACCGATCGCCTCGAAAAAATATCCGAGCTGTCCCAAATCCAGCAGCGCAAAAAAGGCGCGGATGCTTCCGGCAAAGCGTTTGTGCGCGGGCGGGGCAAGGTGTATTCCTTTTACAGCGGCAAGGGAGGCAGCGGCTGTACGCAGCTCGCCACAGGCTTTGCCCAGTCGCTGAAGCTGGAATCGACGGCCAGCGTGCTTTTGATTGATCTCAACTTGCAGTACGGGGGCGTGGAGACGTTCCTGTCGTTTGACAGCAACCGCACGCTTGGGGACCTGATTCCGGTCATGAATGAGATGAACGAATTTCACATCCGCAACGTGGCGCAGCGCGAGGCTCACTCCAAGCTGGAAGTGCTGGTCAGCCCGCGTGACGCCGAGATTGTGGAAAACATGTCCGAGGCGTTTGTCACGCGCCTGATCCGGGCGAGCCGCCGCAGCTATGATTTCGTCATCATCGACCTGCCGAGCCATATGAACGAGCTGGTCTATGCCGCTTTGTCGGAAGCCGACATGATTTACTACGTGATGAACCTGGATACGCCTTCTGTGCAAATTTATCGGCTCGTCGAAGACTTGTTCAGACGGCTGCGCATCGATACCGAGGGCAGGCTGGAAGTCGTCGTCAACCAGGTGGGCCGGGATAACGAGCTGGCCGTGTCCGACCTGAAAGGGCTGTTCAACGCCCCGATTACCGCGGAAATCAGGCGGGATCACGCGGGGGTGCAGGCGGCTGTCAATCAGGGAAGGCCGTTGCAAAAAGAAGCGAATGAGAAAAAACTGACTCCTGCGGCAAAAGACATCCGAAAATGGGTCCAAAGCAAACTGTCTTGAGGGGGGAGCTAGATGGCTTTATTCAAGCGCAAGCAAGAGCAGAAGACAGCAGAAGATGAGTCGTCACGGACGACACTGGCAGCGACACTTGCGGCTCCCGCCTTCAATCCTTACATTGACGAGCTGGCAGAGCATTACAAGACACGCCTTTTGCGGGAAACCAATCTGGAGCGGCTGACCAGCCTCGGCTCGCAGGAAATGCGGGTGGCGATTGAGCGTCTCGTGTCGCAGTACATGTCGGAAGAAAAAGTCGTGATCCCGCGCAGCGAAAAGGAATTGCTGCTGACTCGCCTGATCAACGAATCGGTGGGGCTGGGGCCGTTGGAGCCGCTGCTTGCGGACCCGGAGATTACGGAAATCTCGATCAACGGACACAACCTCGTCTACATCGAAAAACGCGGGCGGCTGGAGTTGACCGACTTGAAGTTTCGCGATGAGGAACATTTGCGGCACATCGTCGACCGGATCGTGGCTCCGCTCGGCAGGCGGATTGATGAAAGCTCGCCGATGGTCGACGCCCGCCTGAAAGACGGGAGCCGGGTGAATGCGGTCATCCCGCCGATCAGCTTGAACGGAACGCTGGTGTCGATCCGCAAGTTCCGCAAAGAGCCGTATTTGATGGACGATTTGCAACAATTCGGCTCGTTTGACGAAGCGATGTCGTGCTACATCCAGGCAGTCGTGGAAGCGAAGATGAACGTGCTGATCTCCGGCGGTACCGGGAGCGGGAAAACGACGCTGCTCAACGCGGCCGCGCGAGCGATCCCCCACTATGAACGGATCATTACGATTGAGGACTCGGCGGAGCTGAAGCTGACCCATCCGAACTGCGTCGGACTGGAGGCGCGCCCGCCGAACATGGAGGGAAAAGGCGAAATTACGATCCGCCAGCTTGTGCGCAACTCGCTGCGGATGCGTCCCGACAGGATCATCGTCGGGGAAGTGCGCGGCGCAGAGGCATTCGACATGCTGCAAGCGATGAATACAGGTCACGAAGGCTCACTCACCACGGTGCACGCCAACTCGCCACTGGACGCCTTCAACCGTCTGGAAGGAATGGTCGTCATGGCGGGGATGGATTTGCCCTCTGCCATCGTCCGCGAGTACATCGTCAGTGCGCTCGACATCATCGTACAGGTCATGCGGCTGTCGGACGGGACGCGCAAGATCGTCTCGATCTCCGAGGTGGCGAAGTCGGAGGACAAACGGGTAGAGGTGCAGGAAATTTTCCGCTTTCACCGGACTGGAATCGGCAGCAAAGGCGAAGTGCTCGGATATTTTACCCCGACCGGAATCATCCCGCGCAGCCTGGAGCGGTTCAAAGTATTCGGGATTGAGCTGGACGAGTCGATGTTTACGGCGAAAGGAGGGGGCAGACGTGAGCCTAGCTATTCTGTTTAGCCTGGCGGTGCTGTTCGGAATTTGGGGCATGTACGAATACCTCGGATACCGCACGAAGAAAAACGAGTGGAAAAAGAAAGCGGAAGACTGGTACGAGGTAAAGACACAGCGCAAAAGCTTCATCGTCGTCTGGGGCGACCGCTTTGACCAGAAGTCATACGCCCAGGAGATCGGCAAAAAGCTGAAAAAGGCCAACATTCCGCTGACCCCTTCCGAATTTTTCGCGGGCATGTTCGTCGGGACGATGGGGCTTGGGTTTTTCCTGCACAGCGTAGTGGCGATTCCGGCTCCCTACAACTTCATGGCAGGCGGAGGCGCGATGTATGTCATCCAGAAAGCCGTCTTTTTTGCCCGGCGCCACAAATATTTGGAGAGATTGAACGATCAGCTCTCGGAGGTGTGCCGCCTGCTTGCCAACTCGTTGCGCGCAGGGCTGACGCTGACTCAGGGGATCGCGATTGTGGCAAAAGAACTGAACGCTCCGGCGGGAGAAGAGTTCAAGCGGATGTCGCGGGAGCTGGCGCTTGGCGTCAGTTTTGACCGGGCGCTGATGGAGATGGAAAAGCGGATTCCGACGCGCGATTTCCGCATTTTCGCGGCGACGCTGCTCATCCAGCGCAGGGCAGGGGGCAACCTGAGCGAAGTGCTGCAGGAGATGGCCGAGACGATGGAGGAGCGCCGCCTCGTCTCGCAGGAAATCAAGACGATGACCGCCGAGCAGCGCTACGTCTCGTATCTCGTGCCGATCATGCCCGTCGCCCTGGTGCTGATGATGAACATGATTAACAAAGGCTTTATCGATCCGCTGTTTACGCCGATGGGGCTGGTGCTGCTCGGGCTGTTCCTGATCGGAACGTTGCTGTCCTACATCCTGGTGAAAAAAGTGACCAACATAAAGGTGTGAAACGATGGATGCACTAATCATCACCTGTCTGTTTCTGTTTTTATTGTTCTTTTCCATATTTTTAAAGGAATGGTATTTGTTTTCTGTGCAAAAGCGCACGCTGATCGAGCATATGTACGAGGTGACGGGGCAGCGGACGTACGATGTGCGCAAGCCGGAAACGGCCTCGGAACGACTGGTCAAGCGGCTGTTGCGCTACGGGGATGACTATGCGGTCCTCGGGCAGCGTTTCAACTTTTTCAGCGAGTCGCACGAGGTGGAGGACTGGCTGCTCAAGGCGGGCCGCCCGCTCGATTTGACTGTAGCCCGCTTTCAAGGCGTCAAAATCGTGCTCGCCCTGCTCGGCATCATCATCGGGGCGTTGTTGTTCGTCCTCGGCTTTCCGTTCGCCCAGTTCGGGCTGATCCTGTGGCCGCTGGCTGGCTATTTTTTGCCGATCCTCTGGTTGAAGAAAAAGGCGAGCGAGCGCCAGCAGCAAATCCGCTACGATCTGCCCGAATTTCTCGATACGGTCAGCGTGACGTTGCAGGCCGGAGTCAGTCTCGATCACGCCCTGCGCGAAGTCATCCGCTTTTTCAGCGGGCCGATTCAGGAAGAGTTCTCGCGCTTCAACCAGGAGATCGACCTTGGCGTGCCGCGGGAAAAAGCGTACGAGCAACTGCTGCGGCGCAACGACAACCCGGAATTTCAACTGTTGATCAAGGCATTGATCCAAGGAATGCGCCTGGGTGTGCCGATCTCGGTGACGTTCAAGGTGCAGGCGGACAACATGCGGCGAATGCGCAAAGAGCTGGTCAAGGAAAAAGCGGCGAAGGCCTCGCCGAAGGTCACGCTGATTACCACGCTCGTCGTCGCCCCGACCGCCATGCTGATGATCGGCGGCCTGATGGTACTGAACATTTTGGAAAATGCCAAGACGTTTACGGGCATTTTCCAATAAATGCTGGATCGGATGCCTGTAAGGGAGGTGATGCAGGCAGAGGCGTCCGGGAGTCATTTTTTACCTATTAAATACATTCCCGTTTGGAGGAAAAAACGATGGTGACAACATTGATGCAAAAACTGTTTGTAAAAGCAAGCTTTTCCCTGCGCAACGAAAAGGGAGCGCAATCGATTGAATGGATCGCACTGGCTGCAGTCGTCCTGGCGGTGCTTGGCGCTGTAGCGACCTTTTTCAGCAAAGATGAAAACGTGGGCAACGCCGTTTCCGGCACGCTGTCCGATGTCATTGAGCACATTGGCGACAAGATTACAGGTGACTAATGCCAAGCGTCAATTCCGGTGCCTACGGTTAGTGGTGGAAGCTGATTTTCACCACTAACTTTCCCTGTTTTTTGCCTGGGAACAACAAGCAGCTCTGAAATGACGGAGGTACATACAGATGAAAGCTATCAAGGTACTGATTGCAGCCCTCGGGCTGATGGTCATCTTGCATGCTTGCTCCAGCGACGAGCCGTCGAGCACGCAGGAACCGACGACGCCACCGGAAGCGGTGTCCAACGAGCAGGTGGAACAGCCAGTCAATCAGGAGCAGAAGTCGTCGAAGGAGGAGCAAATCGCTTCCCTGAAAGCATTGCTTCCTGAGGGAGCCACAAAAATTCCGGAGACGGCCGCCGAGATTGCCAGTTTTCCTATCGGGCGCTATGCGGGAAGCAACTATTCCGAGCATGAACAAGAGCTGCAGACGTTTTTGCAGGAGCTGCCCGCCATCGAAAACCCCGATCAGGAGGTTGTCGGCATGTACTATATGGCGCTGCTCGGGCTATTCGCCGAAGACTACCCCGATCCGGAACGGCTGATCGAAGATATCAAAATGGCTTCGTTCGGAAGTCCTGAAATCGACGATCCCCGCTTTCAGTTCAAGGAGCAGTACAACGTCGAAATTATTCTCGACGCGAGCGGCAGCATGGCAGGCCGGATGGACGGCAAAACCAAAATGGACGCGGCCAAGGAAGCGATCAAAGCGTTTGCCGAGACGTTGCCCAAAGAGGCGAATGTGGCCCTCCGCGTGTACGGGAACGAAGGGAGCGGCAAAGACTCCGACAAGGCGCTTTCTTGCAGCAGCAGCGAGCTGGTGTACCAGTTGCAAAAATACGACGCCGGAAAGCTCGCCGCAAGCTTGAATCAATTCCAACCGACGGGCTGGACTCCGATCGCTCATTCCTTGCAGGAGGCAGAGAAAGATTTGAGTCAGCTTGCCGGGGACAAGAATACCAACCTGATTTTTCTCGTCAGCGACGGAATCGAGACATGCGGCGGAGATCCGGTGGCAGCAGCGAAGCAGTTGGCGGATTCTAACATCACGCCTGTCTTGAATGTCATCGGCTTTGACGTGGACGGAGAGGGACAAAAGCAGCTAAAGGCAGTCGCAGAAGCAGCGCGCGGCCGCTATGTATCGATCCGCGACAAAAAAGGGTTGCAGGACGAATTTTCCAAAGCAAAAGAAATTGCGGACGAGTGGTACAAATGGAGGCGCAAGGAATCCAGTGAAGCGTACTCCCGAAAAGTCAATCTGCTCGTAAACAATACGCACTACAAGCTGGAGTGGAAGTTTTTGGCCGACGATGAGAAGCGAAACGTCGACTGGATGATTCGGCAGATCAAACGGGATAAACGGTTCCCGCAGCAGCTCGCCGAAGGGTTGGCCCGATTGCAGGATGAACATAAGCGAAACGTGGATAAACGGGCGGACGAACTGGAAGACATGCTCGATTCTCTGGCCAAAAAATCATACAAGGAAACCATTGAAGCCATTTCTGAGCAGTACGGCATCAATGCAGGCGGAAACTAGCGCCGCCAATCAGTGGTTTGCCAGGGATTAAGGAAATCGGGGTGAATGCTGTGAAGCGTCTAGCAAGACGGACGAATTGGGCTGCCATCGTTGCCCTGTTCATACTGGTGATCAATCTTTTCCCCTTTGCAGCTTTTGTGCATGCAGAGTCTGTGGCGCCTGGCGACGTGCGTCCAGGCGCAGTCCAGCCGGGAGAGATCAGGCCGGGAAATATTTCGCCAAATGACATACAGCCTGGTAGTTTTCAATGGGAAACAGGAGAGATTTCGCCCGGTGAGATACAGCCGGGGAGTCTGGATGTAGGAAACACCCGTCCTGGCAATGTTCAGCCAGGGAGCGTCACACCGGGCAGCCTTTCCGGCAAGGGCGATTCCAAAGCCTACGACTATGTAAACTGGTCGATCAACAGTGCGTTCGGCGGCAGTCTCAGCATGGTGGCCGACATGGCGGAAGGGAATGTAGACCCGGCTACCTTTGCCAGCATGCGCAGCCTGTTTTTGGTCGAGCTGGGCGTCAAGGCGATCGACATTCATCTGAAAGACACTTCCTTCGACTGGGTGAGCGGCTTGCCTGTCGACGGCTTCGACGCTGCTTCCGCCTGGATGAATTTCAAGTTCATCAAAGACACGGCAAGCAGCCTGCAAGTGACAGGACTGGTCAAAGGCTTGAACGTCGCGACAGCGGGAATCAGTCTGGTGTTTGACAGCATCGACACCTTCACGAACTTTCAGGATGCCTTTGATTCAGGCAACAGCCAGTCTGAGCGCATCGACTATGCGATCGACGGAACAGGCAGCTTCGGCAGCACGCTCATGGATGCCGGGGTCATCGCCGCCATGATTCCCGGAGGGCAGACGGCCGCTGTCGTGCTTGTCTCAGTCGGCGGCGTTCTGTGGGTAGGCAGCAAGCTGGCGAAATGGGGACGCAAGCTGTTCAAACGGTTCGCCTAGCGTCTGATACTGGTCGTGACTGGCCGCCAAAACGTTAGATGGGAATGAGTCAGAGTGAAGCATCCGATCAAAGAAAGCTTCCTGTTTTATACACGCAATATCGAGTCCATGCTGCTCTTGTCAGCGGTCGTCGTTCTGCCTTTTTTGCTCATTCACAATTTTACCGTCAACTATATCCACTTTATCGCTGCCTTGACGGGCGGGCAGGTGGTTTCCGCCTTTTTCAACCTGTTTTTGCTGCTCGTGTTTTTGACAGTCGTGCAGCTTCCGTTTGCCCAGTATGTGCAAAGCGAGCTTGCGGGAGAGGAACGGCCGATTCGCCAGGCATTGCGCACGTTTTTGGACCAAGGCTTTGCCGTGTTTGTCTTCGGGATCGTCTACGTCCTGGCCGTGTCTTTTGGCATGATGCTGTTTTTTGTGCCGGGGATTGTCATCCTCGTGCTGTTTTACTTGACTCCTTATTTGACGGTCATGAAAAAACAGCCGGTGCAGCAGAGCTGGAAAAAGGCGTTTGCGCTGGGGAAAAAGCATTTTTTCTCTATTCTCGGCGTGATTTTGCTGATTAGCGCCATCGAGTGGGGCATCAGTGTGATCGGGCTGTTTACCGTCACGTACATTACGACCAGCTTTGGCGCGGTTTTCTTTACGCAGATTTTGCTGAATGTCATTTTCTTTCCGCTGATGGCGGTGATGCTGACGATGTATACGCACAGATGGATGAGTGAGCCAGCGACTGCGGAGAGCGTGGATACCGGGAGGAGGGATACGGCTTGACGACAAAAGAAGCGAAAAGGCAGCGGTTTTGGAACGGGATCGCGATTGTTTTGTACGGCGTGCTCCTGCCGCTCTGCTGCCTGCTCATGGTAGTGGGGGAGACGATTCCGTATCCGCTGCTGCTTGTCTGGTTTGCGCTGCCCTATATCGAACAGTCTGGCATGGAGTACGCACGCCGCAAAGAAGTGAAGTGGTAGAGACGACGCCAAGCGAATAATCATGGAGGGGGAAACGACATGTCCAAGCAGGAGAAAAACTGGCAGCGTTTCTGGAAGTTCATGCTGCTTTATTTTTACGCCCTGATTGTGCCTGCGGCGATCATCGGCGCCATTTACCGGGGAGACTTTCCGATCCAGCTGGTCATTTTGGCGATCGGGCTGCCGTTTATGAAAAAAAAATCATCTGGCTTTTCTCCGGAAGAAACATGCGTCTGTTTAACCGTACGCCCAGGCAGTGGGTGATGCCGGGCGCAAGACAGGGCCGCGCGAACGCGAGGAACGCAGGAAAGCTGTCGCGTCTGCTGTCCGGGGAAAAAGGCTCGGTCACGATTGAGTTTCTCGGGATTTTGCCGCTGCTTTTTCTCATCATGCTCGTTTGCTGGCAGTTTTTGATCGGCGTGTACGGGGTGATCGCCGCGCAATCGGCTGCCAATGAGGCGGCAAAAGTATTCGCCATCACCGGGAGCGAGGCCAGTGCACTGAACGCCGCTGAAAAAGTGTTAGCCGGAGCGGGTGGCGGTATCGGCTTCGACAGGGGAGAGTCGTACATCGAGACGACAAGTGACGGGTACTTCAAAGTCATGGTCGGCGCGAACCTGGAAATCGCCTTTTTGCCGGATATTTTGACACAGAACATGGATGAGGCGGACAAAAGGATTTCGTTCCAGCGCGAGATCACGAGCAGGGTGGTTCACTAGATGAGAGACTGGCTGGCGTGTTTGCGGAATGAACGAGGCAATGTCACAATCTTTACGCTTACGATCTTTATGCTCATCATGCTCATCTTGTTCATGGCGCTGTTTAACCTCTCGACAGTCTTCGTCGTCAAGGAGCAAGCGTCAGACAGTGCGCAGCAAGCGGCGCTGGCGGCGGTCAAGCCGATCTACGACGAGATGGAAAAGGCACTCGTTCGCTACGATCGATCTCCCATGCGCCTGAAGGACGAGACATACATCAAGCCGTTCGTGGATCAGGCGGAAGCCGCTATCCGCGCGAGCCATCCGGATTGGGCCAGGAGCGAGGTGCGGTACGAAGCGATTGACCAGGTGCTGGGAAGCTGGCTGCCAGCAAACGTGGAGCTGCTGCTGTATGTGCAGGCGGGTCTTGCAGAAGCGGCCCCGAAGCTGCGGGATGTCGTCGTCACGATCCTCGACGCCAATCACGCCACAGTGCCCGGTTCGCAAATTGTCGTCACCGCGGATGAGCGCATCCAGGTACAGACTTCTGTCCGCTTCCGCTCCACTACGTTTGACTTTTCCTTCATGCCTGACCCGAAGCACGAGGAGGAAGTGTACCAGACGGGATCGAGCAGACAGATTGGCTTTCTCCATGCGGCAGGAGGGTTTTTTCTCAGTTCTATCACGCTGTAAAGGAAAGCACGGTTCATCTCGTCATATCCGATGATGCAGAACATACACACGACAAGGAGGCTATGACCGAATGCACGGTAAGTACAGGCGAATGCTCGGCCTGGTGAACAGCTTGATGACGGCACTGCTGCTGTGCGGCTGCACCCTTGGCGCATCTGGAGCAGGGCCGCGAGTGGGCGAGGTGAAATGGCCGCAAAACACGCAGGAGTTGATTGCGGAGCAGCCCGGACAGTTGGCGGGCACGCATTTTTACCTCGCCCAGCATCCGCATCGGCCGGCTATTGCTGCCATTCTCGACAAAATGCCTACTGTGGTGGATGGGATGAACGAAGCGTATTTGCAACTGTACTGGAATCAGCTGCTCGTTTTGTTCTCCGAAGACTACCTCAGTCCGCAGATGGTTGTGGATCGCTGGAAATTGGCTTCGTTTGGAGATCCCGGCATCGAGGATGCGCGGTTTCAGTTTCGGGAAAATTTTAACGTCGAAATCATTTTGGACGCGAGCGGCAGCATGGCCGGGAAAATGGGAGACAAAACCAAGATGCAACTGGCCAAGGAAGCGATCAAGGAATTTGCCGAATCACTCCCGGAGGAAGCAAACATTTCGCTGCGCGTCTATGGACATAAAGGGAGCAATGCCGATGGAGACAAACAGCTCTCCTGCTCCAGCAGCGATCTTGTCTATCCGCTGCAATCGTACGAGCCGAAGCGGCTGGACCAGGCGCTTGCACTGTTTGAGCCGACTGGCTGGACGTCAATCGCCCATTCTCTCAAGCTTGCCCAGCAAGATTTGGCCGCGTTTTCGGCGGATAAAAACACGAACGTCATCTACCTCGTCAGCGACGGCATCGAGACTTGCGGCGGCGATCCGGTGGCTGTAGCCAAAGAGCTGTCCCAGTCGCAAATCATGCCGCTCGTAAACGTGATCGGCTTTGACATGAACGCCGAAGGGCAGAAGCAATTGAAGGCGATTGCCCAGGCATCGGAAGGCTTGTATGCCAACGTGACGAACCGCGAGCAATTCAAAAGAGAGCTGGAGCGGGCAAAAGAAATCGCTCAAAAGTGGGAGCAGTGGAAGCGGGACGCCCTGACGGAAGTAGGCGAGGTGCTGATCGACCGCCGCAAGTGGATCGACGCCTACAACCGGGACTGGTACGAGAAAAGCTGGCGGGAGAGCTTGAACATCGGAAGCGCGATCGAGTATTTGGCGGCAAGCGGCAAGATCGGCAGCCAGGCCAAAGCGTATTTTACGAAGCAGAGACAGGACAGGGAAGCGTTAGCCTCGCAGGCGAAAGAAGAGCTTACCGATTATTTGGTGAACCTTACCAACAAGACTTATCAGGAAATGAAAGAGGAAATCGAGGAAAAATACAGTGGAAGCTAATAGAAAGTCCCGCTGCCTGAGACGGTGTGTCTGGCAACGGGACTTTTTTGCACGAAAAGCAGTCTGGGGCGTTTCTGCCGGAGCAATCGCACGGTGTTTCGCTTTCGCTGCATGCAGTCGGTAGTCGGCTACATCAGTCATAGGTGAAGGTGACGACCTGCTTCAAGGCAGTATCGACCCCGATGGCGATTGCGTTGTGGCCGTCTGAATAGTAAAAGTAGCGCTTGAGATCGTTGTCTGTGGCCTCGGAAGTCCGAACGAGCTGAAAGTCAGCCGTGGCCAGCAAGTTTTGCGAGCGCACGAAGTCGGCTGCGGCTTTTTCCAGATCGGCTTCAGCGATCGTTTTCGTCGCTTTCTCGCCGTCTTTGCCAATCACGTCAATCGAGAGCGAGAGAAGCTGCTTTGTCTTTGGCTCGATGATCGCGTGGTAGCCGGATATATCTCCGCTTTTCGGCTCGCCGCGAAGCAGGGCGTGAACGGGCACTCCTTTGTAGATCGGCTCGCCAGTGGCGGCATCGATCAGTTTGGCAGGGTCTTCAAGTGTAATTTCCCGATCGGCGGTATCTACCGTCAGATGATAATATTGACGAACAGCGCCCGCAGCGATTTGCGCCGCTTCTTCTTTTCCCAGCCCCTGCACCTGTTCAGGTGTATTGGGCTTGGAACAGCCTATGATAAACAACGCCAGGATGGTCGTCGCGAGTAAAAAGGTTGCCAGTTTTTTCATGGGTCAAGCCTCCGTGCCTGTTGCGTAATCTTTTCTTATCCTAACAGGAAACGGGGCCAGGAGATATCGATTTTCCTTTCCACTACCTTACGATGTTGTAAGTTTGCAAAGAAATAGGGCGGACAGACAGGACATGAGGGTTGAAAAGACGAAAAATTCAGTGTACGGGTGTTTTGGTGAGCGAGAGCAATTTTGTTGAATCGAGGAGGAGAAGCGCTATGAGCACGAGTACCATTACTGCCCTGGAGTTGAATGAGGCCATTCAAACGTATGTGCGGACGGAAACGTTCCCTGTGGGCATTTCGATCATTCGCGAGGAAGCGGCATTGCCGACAAAGGCAAAGCGACCGCAGCAAGACTTGGGGTACCCGATCACGATTTGCCAGGCGGTCGGCTTTTCGCGACGTTATGGCTGGAGCATTGCCATGAACGGCGCAGATCTGTCCTGTCCGATCGCGCAGGTGGCGTTCGGCTACGAGGAACAACCTGCGTTTTACACCGAGGGCCATCTCGCTTGCGGGATGTACACAGACTCGCTGGAAACGGGAGCGAAAAGCGAGGCGGATGTCCCGAAATTTTCGGCGGAGGAAAGCGGCTACTACGTGTCATACCCACTGGAGCGGGCGCAGGTCGAGCCGGACGTGGTTGTCATTTACGGAAACGCGGCACAGGTGATGCGGCTGGTGGCGGGAATGCTCTACAAGCGCGGCGGCTCGATTCCGTCCACTTTTTCCAGCCGGGCGGACTGCGCCGATATTGCGATCAAGCCGATCCAGACCGGACAACCGCAAGTGATCGTCCCCTGTTACGGGGATCGGCTGTTTGCCCAGACGCAGGACCACGAGATGGCGTTCAGCTTTCATTTCCGCGATGCAGCCGAGCTGGTGGAAGGGCTGGCAGCCACGCAAAAAGGCGGGATACGCTACCCGATCCCGTCCTTCCTGCGCTATCAGGCAGAGTTTCCGCCGACCTACCAAAAGCTCGCTGGTCTGTTCGGAGAAAAAAACTAGCCTTTTAGCCTGTTCAATTGGTGCAGATGGTGGCGATAGTGCATCTCTACAAGCGCAAACCACTCCTGCGCATTCAAAGGCCCGAAGCGAGGGTGTGCGACTTTGTGGTGTGTCGGAATATCCTGCAAGGTCGGCTCCAATTCTTGCATCAGGCGCAGGACAGTGCGCAAGCCGTCGTGCAGCTGCTCTTTGTTCTCTGGCTGCTTGGGTGTATATTGGGGCGAAGCAGGAACGTGGATGCGGATAGGCGGTAAGGAGCCTTGGGCAAAGATCGCTTGCCCATCCTCAGACATTTGGGCGTCCGGCTGGATGACTTCGGGCGCGCCTTTTCTACACGCTTCGATGTTGGCGAGTTGCATATAGAGGGCCGATTGGATCAGATGCTGGTACATCTGGCCGATGGACCATTCCTCTTCGCTTGGCTTTTGCAGCAGACGGTCCATGTCAAATGCTTCGAGTTCCTGGATGTACAGATCGGTTACTTGTTGCATGCTGTGCATGATTTCGGTTGGATTCATCTTGTGGTCAGCTCCTCTTTCATTCTTTGTCACAAGCATACAAAAACGCTACTGACAACTGTATGTCAGTAGCGTTTTAGCAATTTTTCCGCTTCCTCGCGAATTTTTTCGCGGAGGGATGGCGGTTCGAGAACGAGCGCATTTGCCCCCAGCCCCAGAACCCAGTCCGAGATTTCCTCCAGTTGCCGGACGCGCAGCGTGACCAGCACTCCGTCCGGATGATCGGCCATCTCTTCTATATAAAAGGACTTTGCTTCCAGCACCTGATCGGCTATCGCTGGCTGGACGAGCAGGCGGACTTCGAGTGTGCGGTTGTCGGGAGGCTTGTAATCGTCAAAGGAAAAATGCTCCGGGAGGTCAAAGCTGTCTTCGAGCATGGTCAGCCCGCTCATGCGGGACAGGCGGAACCTGCGGATGTCCTGGCGCAAATCGCAAAAGGCGAGCAAAGTCCACACGCCCCGCGCCAGCACAAGCCCGTAGGGAGCCGCATCGCGCACGCTCTCGCGGTTGCCGTCTGTCTCGGGGATCGTTTTGCGATAGCGGAAGCGGACTTTGCGGCGATGCAGGATGGCTTCGTGGAGCAGCTCGGCATATTGTTTTTCCCGCTCGCGCTGGTTGGCTTCTCCGATATCGAGCAGGCGAAAGGTCGAGCGAATCCCCTCTACTTCTCGGATAAATTCCTGCGACAGAAGCGCTTCGACTTTGCGTTGGACACCGCGGGCGCTGTGGCCGTAATTTTTGCCAAACGCCTGCTCGACCAGGTCTGCGCCGATCAGCAGCGCGACGGCTTCCTCCACCGTAAAGCGAACGGGCGGCAGAAAAAAGCCTTCCATCAGCGAGTAGCCTTGCCCTGGCGAGCCGACGACAGGGACCCCTGCTTCGCTCAACGCCTGCATATCCCGGTAGATGGTTCGCACGCTCGTCTCGAATGTCGCGGCCAAATCTTCCGCGCGCAAGGTGCGCTTGCGCTGAAGCTCCAGCACAATGGCCAGCAGGCGGTCTGATTTGTTCATGCATAGACCCCATTTCCCAAAACGTTTCTCATCCCCATTGTAGTTTTTGCGTCGAGCGAACAAAAGCCAGAGATGAACTTTCTGCCGGACGGTCGTCACGCCGCGCCATGTCGTGTCGCGCCGCCAACGCTATCGCTGCAAGTATTGCCATGCCATAAGACTAATCTATAATGTTGTTACTGGCACACATATTTCGCAATAAGGATTGGTTGTGATATCGCCCGTATATTTTTCCAAAATGGGCTTGCTGTCCAGCGTATAGCCTTTGCTGTGGAGAGCAGGAAAAATTTCAGCATACGCCCGCTGGATGTCCTCTGCTGTATGCTTGACTTCGAAAACGAGGTAATTCCCGCCCGCAAGCTCGCCTTCGCAAATGGAATCGGCATCGTCCAACTGATAATTTGCGGAGAGCACAATGCAAGCATCAAATCGGCAGCTTTCAGGAGCGGTTGTCTGTGGGTTATCTTGTGGAACGGCAAACAGGATAGCTGATTCCAGAAGCTGTTTCTCCTTCGCCCATTTTTTTAGCTCCTCCATTACTTCCACATTGGCAGGACCGTATGGACCGACTCGCCGCATATACGCAATGCGATAGGGGGGGATAGTTTCGACTTTGCATTTCATGGATGGTACTTCCTTTCTTCGTGGATTTGGTTGCGTATTGACTGTAGCATGTTATAAAAAATATTTGCGTTAATTTTTTAGAATTTTTTGTAAATTTTAAAATGATGATTTTCACGGAACATCAGCATGAAAAAATGGATAGGGTTCAGATGTTCTCTGAAGCCTATCCATTGTTAGTGCTAGACGTGCTATACGGTATGCCCTACACCAGATTTTCCGGGTTCAAGCCTTCCAGCTCTGGCAGCACGAAGCGGCCGTCTTTTCTGATCAGCACGTCGTCAAACCAGATTTCGCCTCCGCCGTATTCCGGACGCTGGATTTGCACCAGATCCCAGTGAACAGAGGAGCGGTTTCCGTTGTCCGCTACTGTGTAGGCGTTGCCAGGTGTGAAGTGGAAGCTTCCGGCGATTTTTTCGTCGAACAGGATGTCCAGCATCGGATGCAGGATGTGCGGGTTGAAGCCAATGGCAAATTCCCCGATATAGCGAGCGCCTTCGTCGGTGTCGAGAATGTCATTCAGCGCTTTTGTATTGGAGCTGGTCGCTTCGACGATTTTTCCTTCTTTAAAAGTGAATTGCACATCGGTGAAGGAAATGCCGTGGTAGTTGGAAGCGGCGTTGTAGAAAATGGTGCCTTCTACAGAATCGCGAACAGGCGCTGTGTACACTTCGCCGTCCGGGATGTTGCGCTTGCCGTCGCATTTGACAGCGTTGATGCCTTTGATGGAGAAGCGCAGGTCGGTTTTTGGCCCGACGATGCGGACACGGTCGGTGCGCTCCATCAGTTCTTTCAGCGGTGTCATCGCTCTGGACATTTTCGCGTAGTCCAGGTTGCAGACGGAGAAGTAGAAGTCCTCGAAGCCTTCCAGACTCATATTGGACAGTTGCGCCATTGATTTGTTCGGGTAGCGCAAAACGACCCAGCGTTTGTTTGGCACGCGTTCGTTTGTGTGCACTGGCTGATACAGGACACGGGAGTAGATGCCCATCTTGTCTTCCGGAACATCGGCAAATTCGTTGATGTTGTCGTAAGCGCGGATCGCGATGTACGCGTCCATGTCTTTCATGCGCTCGTATTCGTATTTGGCCATCAATGCCATATGCTCTTCGCTCGTTCCTTGGTAGAGCGCGCGCAGCACTTCCTGGTCTTTCAACGTTACCAATGGCAGAGCGCCGACAGCGAACGATTCGCGAACGAGCGCACGTACAAGCTCAGGTTGCAGCCCTGTGTTTTCGATCAGGACTTTTTCCCCTTTTTGCAAATTGAGAGAGTAGCGGACGAGGCGGCTAGCCAGTTCATTGATGCGTGGATCTGCCATATGTACGACCTCCATATAGTAAAAAAATTTTTATTAATCTCATTATCGCACAGGAAAGCGCGTGCCTGCCAGTATGTTCGTGCAGCATTTACAGGCAAGCCTGGTAGATCGCGACGACATCTTCCGCATGCAGTTTTCTGGCGCTCGGCAGATGTCCGGCACCGCGTCCGCCAATCGTAATCGCTTCTTCGGCCATTTTTGGCAGCGCGTCCTGCGTTACACCAAAGTCAGAAAGCCGCTCGGTGATGCCCATGCTTTCATACCAGCGGGCAACAGCCACGATGGTTGCGCGCGCTGCGGCTTGCTCGTCTTCCTCGGTAACTCCGAAGCAGTGTCGGCCCATGCGCGCCAGTCTCTCTGGACGCTCCGGCAAAATGACCTGCTCGAAATAAGGAAGCGAAAGAATCGCCAGTCCACGCCCGTGTGCCATGTCGTAAATGCCGCTCAACGGGTGTTCGATTCCGTGCAGAGGCATTCCGGCGCCGCGCCCTGCATTGGCAAAAGGACTGATGCCAAGCGTGCTTGCCCAGAGCAAAGTGGAACGTGCCTCTTCGTGATCCGGTTGGCGAATGGCGGTAACGGAGTGCTCCGCAACGAGCCGAATGAGCGTTTCCGTGATCCCGTCCTGCACATTCGTTTTGTCTGCGCTGATCAAGTATGTTTCAAACAGATGCGAGAAAATATCTGCGCATGACTCTGCCGTGACGCGTGCGGGAACGGTAAATGTGATCGATGGATCGAGAATCGCGATTTTCGGATAGAGGGCCGGGCCGTTTATGGAAGATTTCTCGTGTGTGTCCCAGTGGGTCAGGACGCTGATATTGTTTGCTTCCGATCCGGTTGCAGCCACAGTGGGCACGGTGAGAAGCGGGAGCGCTTCCTGCACGGGCACCAGCCATTTGCCTGAGCCGCTCGGGTTGCCGCGCATGTAGTCGTAGATGGGCCGCCCGGAAACGGCTGCGGCGGCAATGGCTTTGGCTGCATCCATAACAGAGCCTCCGCCCAAGGCCAGCACGAAGTCGCATTGCTCTTCGCGGGCAAGCGCTGCTCCGGCATCGACGGTCGCTGTGCGCGGATTCGGTTCAATTTTGTCAAAAAGAGTATAGGCTACTTGCGCTTCTTGCAGGAGCGTAATGGCGCGGCTAAGCAGACCTGTGCGCTTGGCTGCGCTGCCACCTGTGACGAGAAGCGCTTTGTTACCGAGAGTTTTCGCTGCCTGGCCCAAACGCGCAAGTTCGCCCATGCCGAAGTAGATATGGGTAGGAAAAGATACTTCAAAGGGAAACATCTGATATTCCTTCTTTCACGTGTAGGTTGTACCAAAGACAGTGTAACATAAAGACAAAAAAAGAGCCTTCTTGCAAAAGCGAAGAAGGCTCTTGGCATTTGGATCAAGCCACACGAAATCTCTCGCTGATTTCATGCAGCCGCGTGGACAAAGCGAGCAGCTCGGAGGCCAGATGGCGCGACTTGGCTACGGATGAAAGCTGTTCCTTGGAGGCGTCAAGCATCTCTTCTGTGCTGCTTTTCGTTTCCTGCGAGATCGCGAGGAACGTAACCAGCGTGTGGTCGACATCCTGCATGCCTTGGGTAATGTCGGACAGCCCTTCTGTGGCTGCGCGCAGCTCCCCGGTCGTCCGGTCGACGGCCTGGCGCAGATGGAGGAAGGCGGCTTCCGCTTCTTCCAGCTTTTGCACGCTCTCCTGGAGCTGGGTGGAAGCTTGGGAAGTTTCGCGTGAGATGGAAAGCGTCTCAGTCTGAACCGAAGCCATCAGGCGGTTGATTTCAAGCGCTGCCTTTTCCGATTCGTGTGCGAGCTTGGCGACTTCGCTCGCTACTACGGCAAAGCCGCGTCCGTACTCGCCGGCCCGTGCCGCCTCAATGCTGGCATTCAGGGCGAGCAGCTTGGTTTGCTTCGCCAAGTTTTCGATCAACGAAACCGCGTGCCCGATCGACGCCGACTGCTCTTGCATGTTTGCCATACGGGTGTCCAGTTGCTTGTACGTTTGGAAAAAGCGCTGGAAGATGACCGTCAACTCGTCGATTCTGCTTTGGCCGCTGTGCGTGACCGATTCCATCTGGCCGCCTGCTTCGATCACACCCGCGATTCGTGCAAACAGCATGTCGATGGAAGCACGCATCCGTTGAAAAGAAGCACTTGCCTGTTCGGTCGAAGCGGCTGTTTGCTCTACGCCTTTATTCACCGTGTCCAGGCGGATGGAAAGCATCGACGAGCGCTCCCCTGCCTCGTCAGCGGTCTGCCTGATCTCGATGCCGCCGCGATTCAACTCCTGAATCATCGACTGGAACTCGGAGATGATGAGGTGCATCTGCTCGACCATATAATCGAAGTGATGCGAGATCGCTCGGATTTCCGGCCCTTCCTTTTCCAGAGCGGAGCGCTGTGTCAGATCGCCGGCGCTGACCTTTTGGATGGCCTGGATCAATGTTTGGAACGGATTCGTAATACCTCGCACAATAAACAAGCATAGTAAAACAGAGAGGACGAGACTTCCTGCAATGGCAAAAAGGATCAGTCTGGTCGTTTCGTGCAGATGGACTAAATATTGCTCTTGCGGCACGTCGATGACGTAGACGAAATTTTCTTCAGGTGAATGAGTAAAGGCCAAAGTATGTATCGTCCCGTCAATCGGGATGTGGATGACGCCGTAGCGTTCGGCTTCCAACTGATGCGCGTACTCAGGCGGAACGGGGATCGCTCCCTGCTTCGTCACGTTGGGAATCGGCTGAAACGCGCCGCTGCGCACGACGTATTGCTGAACATCGAGGCCTTCCTGGGCCAAAGAATTTTTTTGCTGCAACAGCTCGAACTCCAGCCTTTTCAGATAAGTTTCCTCGTCGGTGACAAAGGCGAACTTCAACAGGGAAATTTTTTCCGTCGTCTTGTCCGTCTCCGAATCGAGTCTGGCTTCCATTTGGGCGATCATGATTTTTTTGGCCTGCGTGTAAAAAGTCCCGCCGATCGCTGCGAAAGAGAGGAGCAAAAGGCAGAACAGCGGCACGGTCAGCTTCGTATGGAGCCGTGCGCGTCTGTGCCAGTGCGTAAATGGGGCTAGTAGTTTGCCAAAGATAAGGTGCGTCTTCATCCGATGTCCCCCTGATTATATGGATAGTCGTGGAGTCCTGTGACTAAGGACTATTGTAAAGAGCGGATGTAAAGCCAGTATGGATAACGTGTAAACGAATGTTAACGAAAACTTAACAACGATTATGCAACAATTTCCGAACGTTTGTCGAATCGTATTCACGCATTTTTCGTTGATAAATGCGTATGATTGTGTTTTAATGTAGTTGAATCGTTCGTGAATTAATCGTAACTCAACCTTTTTATCTGGGAAGGTGGCTCCTACAGTGGAAAAACAGGAACAACTCTACGAAGGTAAGGCGAAGCGTATTTATCGGACATCTGTGCCTGATCAATACTGGGTAGAGTACAAAGACGACGCTACAGCATTCAACGGAGAGAAGCGGGCGCAAATCACCGGAAAAGGTGAGCTGAACAACCGTATTACCGCTATCTTTTTCACCATGCTAAAGGAAAAAGGCATCGACAACCATTTTGTCCGGCTGCTGTCTGCAACAGAGCAAGTAGTCCGCAAAGTGGAGATCATCCCTTTGGAGGTCGTTGTCCGCAATATCGCGGCAGGTTCACTTGCCAAACGTCTTGGCATGGAAGAGGGAACTGTTCTCCCGCAGCCAGTTGTTGAGTTTTACTACAAGGATGACGCACTGGGCGATCCGTTGGTAAACGCCTCCCATATCAAAGTGTTGGGAATTGCGAGCGAAAGTGACCAGACGACGCTTGAGCGCATGGGACTTGCTGTCAATGAGGTTCTCGTACCTTATCTGGCCGAGCGCAATATTACGCTGGTCGATTTCAAACTCGAATTTGGAAAAACGCCGGACGGGGAGATTCTCCTCGCCGATGAAATATCCCCGGACACATGCCGTTTCTGGGACTCTGTCACAAAAGAGAAGCTGGACAAAGACCGCTTCCGTCGCGATTTGGGCAATGTAGAAGAAGCGTATCAAGAAATGCTGAAGAGACTGGGAGGAGACGTACATGTTTAAAGCTGTTGTTTATGTAACCCTGCGCGAGAGCGTTCTGGACCCGCAAGGCCATGCAGTAAAAGGGGCTTTGCACACTCTAGGTTTTGACGAAGTAAACAATGCGCGTATCGGAAAGTACATGGAACTGGAACTGAACACGGCAGATCGTGCGCAGGCAGAAGAGCGTGTACGTGAAATGTGCGAAAAGCTCCTGGCTAACACGGTGGTTGAAGACTATCGCTTTGAGATCGTGGAGGGCTAAGGATATGCGAGTAGCCGTTATCGTTTTTCCAGGCTCGAATGCTGATGTAGATTTGTACAACGCAGTTGAAGATGTCATGGGAGTGCCTGTTGACTACGTATGGCATTCCGAAACAGATTTGTCCGGTTATGACGCAATCCTTTTGCCGGGCGGATTCTCTTATGGAGACTATTTGCGCTGTGGCGCGGTCGCTCGCTTTTCGCCCGTGATGGAGCAAGTGGTGAAGGCAGCAGAAGCAGGCAAGCTGGTAATGGGAATCTGTAACGGCTTCCAAATCCTCACAGAGGTAGGGCTGTTGCCAGGCGCTCTCTTGCGCAACCGTTCCCTCAAATTCGCCTGCAAGCTGTCCGGGCTTCGCGTCGACAACAACGAAACACCATTTACCCTCGACTATGCGGCTGGGGAAGAAATCCAAATCCCGATCGCGCATGGCGAAGGAAACTACTACTGTGATGAAGAAACGCTCGCGAAGCTTAAAGCGAACAAACAGATCGTTTTCCGCTACAATGGCGAGAACCCGAATGGTTCTCTTGATGATATCGCAGGCATTTGCAACGAGCGCGGCAACGTACTCGGCATGATGCCTCACCCGGAGCGCGCTGTCCACAAGTGGATGACATCCGATGACGGCCGCCGCATGTTTACCTCGATCCTGAAGACGTGGAGGGAACAAAACAGTGTCACAACTCACGCATAAAGAACCGACCGCCCAGCAAATTGCCGATCAGAAGCTCTACCGTGAGATCGGGCTGACTGACGAAGAATACCAACGTGTAGTAACGATTATGGGACGCCAGCCAAACTGGACAGAAACCGGATTGTACAGCGTTATGTGGTCTGAGCACTGCTCCTACAAAAACTCCAAGCCTGTCCTGCGCAAGTTCCCGACAAAAGGCCCTCGCGTTCTGCAAGGACCAGGTGAAGGGGCCGGGATCGTGGACATCGGCGACAACCAGGCTGTTGTATTCAAAATCGAGAGCCACAACCACCCTTCTGCTATCGAGCCGTATCAGGGAGCAGCTACAGGCGTGGGCGGGATCATCCGCGATGTATTCTCCATGGGTGCACGCCCGATCGCATTGCTCAACTCGCTGCGCTTTGGCGAGCTGACCACGCCACGCGTCAAATATTTGTTTGAACATGTGGTTGCGGGAATTGCCGGCTACGGTAACTGCATCGGGATTCCTACCGTTGGCGGAGAAGTGAACTTCGATCCTACGTATGAAGGCAATCCGCTCGTTAATGCTATGTGCGTGGGTCTGATCGACCACGAGAAAATTCAAAAAGGCGTAGCCTCCGGTATCGGCAACCCGGTCATTTACGTCGGGGCGAGCACAGGACGCGACGGTATTCACGGCGCGACTTTTGCCTCCGAAGAGCTGACCGAGGAATCGGAGAAAAAGCGCCCGGCTGTACAAGTGGGCGACCCGTTCATGGAAAAATTGCTGCTGGAAGCGTGCCTGGAACTGATCGACACAGGAATCGTCGTAGGGATTCAGGACATGGGTGCGGCTGGTTTGACCAGCTCCAGCTCGGAGATGGCATCCAAAGCGGGCAACGGAATCGAGATGAACCTGGATCTCGTGCCGCAGCGCGAAGCAGGCATGTCTGCTTACGAAATGATGCTGTCCGAATCGCAAGAGCGCATGCTTGTCGTTGTGGAAAAAGGCAAGGAAGCGGAAGCGATCGCGATTTTTGACAAATGGGGCTTGGCTTCCGCTGTCGTGGGCAAAGTAACGGATGACAGCAAGCTGCGCCTGTTGCACAAAGGCGAGGTCGTAGCAGAAGTGCCAGCAAACAGCCTGGCAGATGACGCTCCGGTTTACCACCGTCCTTCCGCAGTGCCTGCTTACTATGAAGCAAACGGAAAAGTGGATGTGCTGGCTGCCATCGAGGAGCCAAAAGATCTGAACGAGACGCTGAAAAGTCTCTTGGCGCAGCCGACTGTTGCCAACAAGGCATGGGTGTACGAGCAATACGACCATATCGTACGCGCGAATACAGCAGTGAAGCCTGGTTCTGACGCAGCAGTCGTCATGGTGCGCGGCACGCGCAAGGCTCTTGCCATGACAACCGATTGCAACGGACGCTATGTGTATCTCGATCCAAAAGTGGGCGGCGCCATCGCGGTAGCGGAATCCGCGCGCAACGTCGTGTGCTCCGGTGCCGAGCCACTTGCGATCACCGACTGCCTCAACTTCGGCAGCCCGGAAAAGCCGGAAGTATTCTGGCAGTTCGAGAAAGCGTGCGAAGGCATGAGCGAAGCGTGCGTGGCCCTCGACTCGCCTGTTATCGGCGGTAACGTATCTTTTTACAATGAACGCAGCGGCGATGCGATCTACCCGACTCCAACTGTCGGCATGGTCGGTCTGATCACCGATGTTGACCATATTACGACGCAAGACTTTAAAAACGAGGGCGACGTCATCATCCTGCTCGGCGACACGTTCGCGGAGCTGGGCGGCAGCGAGTATCAAAAGCTCGTGACAGGCGCAATCTCCGGTCGTCCGCCGCAACTGGACCTGACCAAGGAAGCCGCTGTGCAAAAGCTCGTGCTCACAGCGATTCGCCAAGGCTTGGTCAATTCCGCGCACGACTTGTCCGAAGGCGGTCTGGGTGTAGCGCTGGCGGAATCTTGCTTCGGCAAAAACATCGGCGCACAAGTCGAGCTTACATCCGACTTGCGCACAGACGTGCTGTTGTTCAGCGAATCCCAATCCCGCATCTTGCTCAGCGCAAGCAAAGAGCAGGCGGAAGCGATTGTGGCATTGGCAGGTGAGCACGGCGTACCAGCTGCAAAAATCGGTACGATTGGCGGCGAGCGTCTGGTAGTAACAGTGAACGGTACGGAAGCAATCAACGCTTCCACTCAAGAGGTGAAAGCAGCCTGGAAGGATGCGATTCCATGTTTGATCGGGTAATCTGGGACAAACTGAATGAAGAATGCGGCGTCTTTGGCATTTACAACCACAAGGAAGCATCCCAATTGACCTATCTGGGTCTGCATGCCCTTCAGCATCGCGGTCAGGAGAGCGCAGGTATCTGCGCCTCCGACGGCGAGAAGTGGTATAAGCACCGGGGAATGGGACTCGTCTCCGAAGCATTCGGCAAAGGCGACCTGGAAAAATTCCGTGGCCATATCGCCATCGGTCATACCCGTTATACGACCGCTGGCTCCAGCAAAATCGAAAATGCCCAGCCGCTGTTTTTCCGCTACGCGCAAGGCAGCATGGCTGTTGCTCATAACGGCAACCTCGTCAATGCCGCTGTCCTGAGAAAAGAGCTGGAAGCGAAAGGCTCCATTTTTCAAACGACAAGCGACACCGAGGTTATTGCCCACCTGATCGCACGCTCCGAGAGCCGCGATTTGCCAGGAGCAGTAAAAGATGCTCTCCAGCACATCAAGGGCGCGTATGCGCTGTTGGTCATGAACGAGAAGCAGTTGGTCATCGCTCTTGATCCGAATGGACTCCGTCCGCTGTCTCTCGGCCGACTGGGGGATGCGATCACTGTGGCTTCCGAGACCTGTGCGTTCGATATTATCGGGGCGCAGTACTGGCGCGATGTTCAGCCGGGAGAAATGATCGTCGTCGATCAGGATGGCATCATCGAAACCAAGCATACCGAGACAACGCAGCGCTCGATTTGCACGTTTGAATACATTTATTTCGCCCGTCCTGACAGCGACATCGACGGGATCAACGTCCACATGGCGAGAAAGCGCCTCGGCAAGCAGCTTGCCCTGGAATCGGCTATCGACGCTGATGTGGTTACAGGGGTGCCGGATTCGAGTATTTCGGCGGCGATCGGTTTTGCGGAAGCGACAGGTATTCCGTACGAGATCGGTCTGATCAAAAACCGCTACGTCGGCCGTACTTTTATCCAGCCGAGCCAGGAGCTGCGCGAGCGGGCTGTTTATCTCAAGCTGTCTGCCGTTCGCAAAGTCGTGGAAGGCAAACGGGTCGTCATGATCGACGATTCGATCGTGCGCGGTACGACAAGCAACCGGATTGTCCGCATGCTGCGCGAAGCTGGCGCCAAGGAAGTTCATGTCCGCATCAGCTCTCCGCCTGTCATGAACTCTTGTTTCTACGGAATCGATACCTCTACGCGCGACGAGCTGATTGCGTCGACCAAGTCGGTAGAGGAAATTCGTCAAATCATTGAAGCCGATTCCTTGTCCTTCTTGTCCGTCGAGGGCATGATCAATGCCATCGGCCGCCAGGATTCGGCTCCAAACAAAGGACACTGCCTCGCCTGCTTTACAGGGGAGTATCCGACCGAGATTGAATTTGAAGAGGCGCTACCAGCGACCAAGTGCTAATACAAGCAACCTCTTGCAAGGGGGAGAAACGATGAGTGAAGCATACAAACAAGCGGGCGTAGACATCGATGCGGGTAACGAAGCAGTCGAACGCATGAAAAAACACGTGAAGCGGACATTCCGTCCCGAAGTGCTGACCGATTTGGGCGGCTTCGGAGCACTGTTCCGTCTGGACACGAAAAAATACGAAAAGCCGATTCTCGTATCTGGTACCGACGGGGTGGGCACCAAGCTGAAGCTGGCTTTTGCCATGGACAAACACGATACGATCGGGATCGACGCCGTTGCCATGTGCGTCAATGACGTCGTGGTGCAAGGCGCGGAGCCGCTCTTTTTCCTCGACTATTTGGCGGTAGACAAAGTCGTTCCGGAAAAAATCGAGGCGATTGTCAGCGGGATCGCCGAGGGCTGCTCCCAGTCCGGCTGCTCGCTCATTGGCGGCGAGACGGCAGAAATGCCAGGCATGTACGCCGAGGGCGAATACGACATCGCTGGATTTACCGTAGGGGTTGTCGACGAAAGCAAAATGATCACGGGTGCGAATGTGGCAGCAGGTGACGTTTTGATCGGGCTTGCCTCCAGCGGCGTGCACAGCAACGGCTTCTCGCTCGTGCGCAAAGTGCTCTTGGCAGACAAGGGCATGTCCTTGCACGACCATGTAGACGCATTGGGCAAAAAGCTCGGCGAAGAGCTGCTGACCCCGACTCGCATTTACGTGAAGCAAGTGCTGGCTGTGCTCGAATCGTTTGAAGTAAAAGCTTTGGCCCACATCACAGGCGGCGGCTTCACGGAAAATATCCCGCGCGTGTTGCCGGAAAACACGCAAGCGGCCATTAACGTAGGCTCCTGGCCTGTTCTGCCGATTTTCACACTTGTACAGGAAGCAGGAAACATTTCGTATCCCGACATGTACAAAACGTTCAACATGGGCATCGGCATGATGCTGGTCGTGAAAGAAGCAGACGCAGCGAGCGTCATGGAAAAACTGCAAGAGCTTGGCGAGCAGCCGTACCTGATTGGCAACATTCAGGAGGGTGAGCGCAAAGTCGTATACAACGGGGTGGAATGGTGAGAAAGCTGGCCATTTTCGCCTCAGGAAGCGGCTCCAACTTCGAAGCGATCGTGCAGGCTGTCCAGGCAGGCCGACTTCCCGGTGTGGAAGTCGCTTTGCTCGTATGCGACAAGCCGCAGGCGAAGGTGCTGGAACGCGCGGAACGTCTGGGCATTGAAGCATTCGTGTTTCAGCCAAAAGATTACGCCAACAAGGCAGCTTTTGAAGCAGAAGTCGTGCAAGAGCTGCAAAAGCGGGAGATTTCGCTGGTCGTGCTGGCAGGCTATATGCGGCTGGTGGGCGAAACGCTTTTGGCTGCCTACGAAGGAAGCATCATCAATCTGCATCCGTCGCTGTTGCCAGCTTTTCCAGGCAAAGACGCGATCGGCCAGGCACTTGCTTACGGGGTAAAGATAACGGGGGTAACGGTACATCTGGTAGATGCCGGTCTCGATACGGGGCCGATCATCGCTCAGGTCCCGGTAGCAGTGCAGGAGCAGGATACGGCGGAAACGCTGGCAGCGCGCATCCACGCCGTGGAGCACGGACTGCTGGTGGAAGTCATCGGCATGCTGGCGGAAGGCCGGGTGCAGGTTGCAGGACGTCAAGTTCAGGTGAGATCATAACAGGCAACAAAAGACCGACACAGCTCAATCGTGTCGGTCTTTTTCGTGCTGGCAGCGTGAGCGCCAAAATCTTTCTCTCGCGCACGGTCCGAGATACGGTTTATTCAACTGAGCTTGTGCAACCAGTCCCGGGAAAAATCCGCTTATCCGAACGGGCAGCGCTTTTGGCCAGCAGCTTTTCACATTCATCCGCCGGAACGGGTTTGCTGAAAAAATAGCCCTGCACCGTCAGGCAGCCAAGCGATCGCAAAAACGATAGCTGTTCCTTCGTTTCGACGCCTTCTGCTACGAGAGACAGCTTCAGGCTGTGAGCCATGGCTGCGATTGCGGTGACGATCGGCAAGTGAGAAGAAGAGTCCGACATGTTGCGCATAAACGACTGATCGATTTTCAACGAATTGATCGGCAAAAGCTGCAAGCAGCTAAGCGAGCTGTACCCGGTGCCGAAGTCATCAATTGATATCTGGATGCCCATGGCTTGCAGCTTTTGCAGGCGGGGAATGACAGCGTCAAGCCTGTGCATGGCGATACTTTCGGTTATTTCCAGCTCCAAGTAGCTTGGGTGTAGCCCCGTTTGTTGCAAAATGTCTTGGACCATCGTCACCAGATGCTTGTCCTGCAACTGGCGCATCGACAAATTGACGGCAAGCCGCACAGGAGGCAAAGCTTGCTGCTGCCACTTGACGAACTGCTGGCAAGCTGTCTGCAACACCCAGCGACCGATGGGAATGATCAGTCCCGTCTCTTCGGCGAGCGGAATGAAATCAAGCGGAGAGACGATGCCATACACCGGATGCTGCCAGCGGATCAACGCCTCCAGGCCGACAATATGCTCGTGCTTGCTGTCGTACTGGGGCTGATAGTACAACTGAAATTCCTCGTTCTCCAGCGCAGTGCGCAGTCCGGCTTCCAACGTCATTTTTTTGACGAAGGCGTCGTTCATCTCCGGTTGGAAAAACTGGATGTTGTTGCGGCCGTGTTCCTTCGCCTGATACATGGCTGCGTCCGCATTTTTGACCAAAGCTTCCGCGTCCGTGCCGTCCTGTGGAAAAAGGCTGATTCCGATGCTGATTGTGACCACAAAGCTTTGGTCACCAACCGTGATCGGCATGCTCAGCCTTTGCAAAACGGCTTCTGCGAACCTTTTTGCTTCCGTATGGGACATCCGGGGCAGGATGATCGTAAATTCGTCGCCACCCAAGCGGCAGACCGTATCGTTAGGACGTGCAGTCTCTTGCAGTCGCCGGGCGATTTGCGCAAGCAGGCCGTCTCCCGTGGAATGTCCGAGTGTGTCATTGATGTATTTGAACCGATCCAGGTCGAGAAACAGGACAGCGAGCTGGCTTTGCTCGCAGGCGGCCTGTTCGAGAGCGGCATCGAGCCTGCTTTGGAAAAGGGAGCGGTTCGGCAAGCCCGTCAACGTGTCGTGATAGGCGAGATAGTGAATCATGGCTTCGGTTTGCTTTCGTTTCGTAATATCCGTGGCGATGGCGAAATAGCCTACGACCGTATTCGTCACCACGATCGGGACGACGGTGACATTCAGTTCGATTTGCGTCCCGTCTTTATGAAAAGTGGAAATATCGTAATTGTCCGAGCTTCCTTGCTGGGCGTTCCGGGACATCAAAAGCACGCGGCGAATCCCTTCCTGATTCAGCAGCGCCCGGTAAGACTGATTGCGCACATCGTCCAGGGTGTATCCGGTCACGCACTCAAAAGCGGGATTGACGTTCAGGAATCTTCCGGACAAGTCGAGCCAGCAGACGATATTCGGATTATGCTCAAACAAAGATTTGTAGCGCTGCTCGCTCACTTCCAGACGTTGCTGCGCCCATTTTCGCTCCGTAATATCGTGAGTGACGATCAAGGCGCCGACAGGTTCTCCGGTGGGCGAGGACAGCAGCTTGCCGTTGGCGACCAGGATGGAAACAGCTTTTCCGAGAGGCTGTACCCAAATCTCCTGGTTGTAGACTTGTTCGTTGCGCAACACGCGGACAGACGGCAACTCCGCAAAAGCTACAGGAGTGCTGCCGTCAGGATGGTAAAAGGAATAAGAGCCGTACGTATGTTCATGCAAGTCTATAGGCTCGGACATGCCGAAGCGCTTGGCCGCTTCATTGAAAAAAAGGATGCGCCCATCCAACCCGTACACAGTCACTCCGGCCTCCATGTGCTCCAGAATGGGCTGTAGCAAAGTTTCATGCAAGGCTGAGGAAGGCATGGCACCCAAAGAATCGTCAACTGGTGGAAAAAGCAGCTGATGGCGAGTTGACTTCATGTAAGCCTCCGGGCTGATGCATGTAATAGTACCATTTATGTTAATGAAACTGAGAATCATTGTCAACAAACGATTCGTACGTCTGAAAGCAAACCAAATCCGCCCTGCCGACATATTGTAAAAAGAAGCAGCTGAAGAGGAGGAGCCGATTTGAGCGGAGATTTTGTTGCCGATTTGCTGGGCAAGCTAAGCAAGCGAACAGGGCGGGAATGGACGCTGAACGATATTATGAAGCTCGCACAAAAATTTCCCAAAGGCGGGGGCAATATCGACGAGCTGATGGAAGAACTGTCCGACATGGGACTTGATGTTCCCGAGGAGACGAAGGAACGCGTCAAGGACAGGATGAAAAACGGCAAGTCCATTTCCATGGAAGAACTGGGCAGCATGGTCCCGAAAGCGAAAGAGGTCAAGGCCAAAAGCAGCAAGCCCAAAAAGCCGTCGAGAGCGGCTGGGAAGAGCAAGCATCTGTCCCTTGCCGAGCGGGTGAAAAAGCTGTCCGGTGGAAACAAAAAGAAGCGGTAAGCCTGCTGCCGGAAAAAAGCGGGAATGTGCAGTCGCGAGTGCCGAACAGGCATGGGCGGCTGCGTTTGTTTTCGCTGAGGAAACTCTTGATAAAAACGTACAATTATGTTTTAATATGAAAGGAATGTTCGTGTTTTAGTATTGCAAAAAAGCTTTTAGCCATGTTTTCTTACTAATAGTCAGGAGGTTCTATCCGTGAGTGTGAAAAAAGCGTTGATCAGCGTTTCTGACAAGACAGGATTGATTCCGTTTGCCCGTCGTTTGGCAGCTGCCGGAGTAGAGATCATTTCCACCGGAGGTACGGCTTCTCTCTTGAAAGCAGAGGGTGTTCCCGTCATTGGCATTTCCGAAGTAACCGGATTTCCCGAGATTTTGGACGGGCGCGTCAAAACGCTGCATCCGAATATCCACAGCGGCCTCTTGGCTGTGCGTGACAACGAGGCACATCAAAAGCAACTGAAAGACCTGAACATCGAAACGATCGATCTGGTTGTGGTAAACTTGTATCCATTCAAGGAAACGATTGCCAAACCGGACGTGACATACGAAGATGCGATTGAGAATATTGATATTGGTGGGCCGACGATGCTGCGTTCTGCGGCGAAAAACCATGCGTTCGTGAGCGTCGTGGTCGATTCCGCCGATTATGAAAAGGTAGCCGAGGAAATCGAGGCAAACGGCGATACTACGCTGGAAACGCGCCGTCGTCTGGCTGCGAAAGTATTCCGTCACACAGCTGCCTACGATGCCCTGATCTCCCGTTATTTGAGCGAGCAAGTGGGCGAGCTGCTGCCAGAGAGCTACACGGTGACGTACGAAAAAGCGCAAGACTTGCGCTACGGCGAAAATCCGCACCAACGCGCTGCTTTTTACCGCGAACCGCTGTCCAGCCAGCTGAGCATCGGCTACGCAGAGCAACTGCAAGGCAAAGAGCTTTCCTACAACAACATCAACGATGCGGACGCGGCGCTGGCGATTGTGCGTGAATTTACCCAGCCGGCAGTTGTGGCGATCAAGCATTCCAACCCTTGTGGCGTGGGCATCGGCGCAGATATTCGCCAAGCGTACCAAAAGGCGTACGAGGCTGATCCTGTCTCCATTTTCGGCGGTATCGTAGCGGCGAACCAGGCGATTGACAAAGATACGGCCTTGGCGATGAAAGAAATTTTCCTGGAGATTATCATTGCTCCTGATTTTACGGAAGAAGCGAAAGCGGTTCTCGCCGAGAAAAAGAACTTGCGTCTCTTGCGCATCCCGGCATTGAATGAGTCTGCGAAAAAAGCGGACAATCTGTTCCGCGTGGCTCCGGTAGCGGGCGGCGCATTGATTCAGGACTTCGATTACAAACAGCTGGAAGAAAGTGAAATCCAGGTTGTAACCGACCGTCAACCGACAGCGGAAGAAATGGCCCAACTGCAATTCGCCTGGAAGGTTGTCAAGCACGTGAAGTCCAACGCTATTTTGCTGGCAAAAGACAACATGACGATCGGCGTCGGCGCAGGTCAAATGAACCGTGTCGGCGCTGCGAAAATCGCCATCGAGCAAGCGGGCGAGCTGGCAAAAGGCTCCGTTTTGGCTTCCGATGCGTTTTTCCCGATGGGAGACACTGTAGAAGCAGCTGCTGCCGCAGGCATTACGGCGATCATTCAGCCAGGCGGCTCGATTCGCGATCAGGAGTCCATCGACGCTTGCAACCGCGCAGGAATCGCCATGGTGTTCACTGGCACGCGCCACTTCAAGCACTAATCTGTACAGATCCCTTCAGTAACAGGAGGATATCCATATGAAAGTATTGGTAGTAGGCGGCGGCGGCCGCGAGCACGCCATTATCTGGAAGCTTTTGCAAAGCTCCAAAGTACAGAAAGTATACTGCGCTCCCGGCAACGGAGGAACGGCTGAGATTGCGCAAAACGTCCCGATTGGCGTCAATGACTTTGCCGCTATGGCCCAGTTTGCCAAAGACGAGGGAATCGATCTGACTGTGGTAGGCCCGGAAGATCCGCTTTTGGGCGGGATCGTCGATTTCTTCGAGGAACGCAACCTGCCTATTTTCGGGCCGAACAGTAAGGCGGCGATGATCGAAGGCAGCAAATCGTTTGCCAAAAGCTTGATGAAGCGCTATAACATCCCGACTTCTGCTTACGAGTCGTTCCTCGATTACGAGTCAGCGAGCGCCTACGTGCGTCAGCAAGGCGCGCCAATCGTGGTAAAAGCAGACGGTCTGGCCGCAGGCAAAGGCGTCGTAGTGGCCGAGACTATCGAGGAAGCGGAAGAAGCGCTGCGGCAAATCATGCAGGAAAGCGTCTTTGGAGAAGCGGGAGCGCGTGTCGTCATCGAGGAGTGCATGTTCGGGGAAGAGCTGTCTCTGCTCTCTTTTGTCGACGGCGAAACCGTGAAGCCAATGATCACCTCGCAGGACCACAAACGCATTTTCAACGACGATCGCGGCCCGAATACAGGCGGCATGGGCACTTACGCTCCTGTGCCGCAAATGTCGCCAGAGCTGGTCGAGACGATTGTGAAGACTATCGTCGAGCCGATGGCAGCAGGCATGGCCAAAGACGGAATCCCGTTCAAAGGCATCCTCTACACCGGACTGATGATTACCGAGCAAGGACCAAAAGTGGTTGAGTTCAACGCCCGTTTTGGCGATCCCGAGACGCAAGTGATCTTGCCGCTCTTGGAAACGGATTTGCTCGATATTTTTGTGGCGACCGTGAACGGAGAGCTGGATGCGGTGGATGTCACCTGGAAAGAGGGCAGCGCCGTATGCGTGGTGATGGCGGCTCCTGGCTATCCTGGGGAATACCCGAAAGGAAAGCGGATCGACGGACTTGCGCAAACGAAAGAGACAGTAACCGTTTTTCATGCCGGAACGAAGCAAACCGAGGAAGGCATCGTGACAAGCGGCGGCCGTGTGCTTGGCGTAGTAGGCACCGGAGCCAACCTCGAAAAAGCGCGTGAGGCAGCTTATGCAGCCGTGCAGTCGATTTCGTTTGAAGGGGCACAGTATCGCACCGACATTGCAGCGAAAGCGATGAAATATCAACAGAAGAACTAACAGGGGAAAGAAAAAGGCAGTCTCGTTCGTCGCTGAGGTACGAACGAAGGCTGCCTTTTTGTTGTAAAAAATGCCGCGACATTTTTTTAAAAGAGTTGCACGACTGCTCTCATCACCGCTTGGTTACAGCCCGATTTGTTCCCCAGCCAGAGGTGCATTCTTCGCTTTTGCTTTGGCTGCCATAACTTGCGACACCACATAGACGAAGAGGAACAACAGCATGCAGACGGCAGACCAGCGGTACATGACGGAGTAGCTGGAATGGGTAGCGAGCACGCCGAGCAGCATGGAGCCTGCCGCGATGCCGAGGTCGATCGAGTTGAAAAACAGTCCGTTTGCCATGCCGCGCTGTTCCGGCGTGACGACTCTGACCATCCACGCTTGAATAGACGGTTGAATCATGCCGTACCCCAAGCCGTAGAAAAAGGCCGAAGTCAAAAGCAGCGCTTCGCTCGTCGTGACGGACAAGATCAGCAGGCTGATGCCTACAAAAATCGCGCCAGGCGGCAGAACGGCGACGTGACCTTTGCGATCGTACAGCTTGCCGGAAAAAGGACGAATGAGTACCATGGCGAATGCGTTGGCGAGGAAAAACCAGCCGACGTTTGCGAAGTGGGTTTCTTTTCCGTACAGTGCCAAAAAGCTCAAGATGCCTCCGTACGTAATCGACAAACAAAAATTCAGACTCACAGGCAAGAGCAGTTTTTTGTCGAAAAAGCGGCCAACCCCTTTGATCGGGGCACTGTTAACGGCTGATGCTGATGGAGATGTGGTTGTTGCAGCCGGGCGAAGGTTGTACGCGCGAATCATGTGCATTAAAGGGAAGATGGCAGCCACCAGCACGACAAGGGCGAAAAGCATATAGCCGAATCCGAATGATTGGAGAATGCCGAGTCCGATCACTGGACCGAGCGCCATTGCCAGGCTCGTGGACAGGCCGAAATAGCCCATTCCTTCCCCGAGCTTGCGGATGGGAATGACATTGGTCACGATGGTTGGAAACGTCGTGCTGCCCATGCCGAAGCCGATCCCGACGAAAACGCGCAACAGCAAAAACAGGGCGATGTTCCCAGCCCAGAAGTATCCCGCACTGAAGATGCCGACAGTGCACAGGGCCATAACGGCAATCGCTTTGCTGTTTTTCGTTCGGAGCGCTTCGCCTGTGAATACGCGCGCGACGACGGCGGCCAAAGAAAACAGGCTGATGACGAGACTGACGACAAAATCGTTTGCCTGATACGTCTGTTTGACGTACGCAGGGAACGTAGGCGTCTGCATTTGGATCGTAAGAAATAACAACAAGTTGCACACAGTTAAAAGGACGAAATCCTTCGTCCACAGTTTCTCTCTACTCTCTCCCAACGGTTTCACTCCTATTCGGTTGTATGGCGGTCTATGTTCTCGTTGATTTCAAGCAGAATTTCCCGCAAAAAAGCCAGTTTCTCCGGCGGCAAGCCCGCAAAAATGTCCGCGACGGCTTTGGCCTCTGTCGGAATCGCCTTTTCAATCCACTCCCGGCCGTTTGCGGTGAGCGTCACGATATAGGCACGGCGATCCTGGTCGCTCAGCTTTTTTTCAATCCAGCCTTTTTTCACCAGGTTGTCGAGAATCCGCGTCATCGTGGGCTGGTCTTTTGCCGAGCGCAGGGCAAGCTCTTTCTGGTTGATCCCGTCCTCTTCCCGCAGGCGGTACAAGACGGCAAATTGCTCCGTCGTCAAATCAAATTCACGCAAGAACAGCGAGACGTAGTGAATCATGCGGCGGTACGTGTTGCCGATCAAAAATCCAAGCGGTTCATTTTGCCAATGATCGATCATGACAAGGTCATTCCTTTGCACTAAAATACTTGCTTTGACAATTATATGCCTAGCAACTAATTTTGTAAATGGAAAAACCGCCTTTCCCTCAAGGCGGTCGCATCTGTGGAAAATCACTTTTGATTATTGGCGATAGCGCCCTTTTCTTCGGGAGCTGTAAAAGGCGTAATAGCCGACAACGCCGATGACACCAAGAATCATGGCCATGACAAAGAAATTGTGTGACATCCATTCATAGAGTGGCGTTCCGACGATCATGGACAGCGTCTCCTCTTTTCTACGAGTAAGTAGGGTAACGTGTGCTGCTGTCGTCCTTTTCCTGGGAACGGTACGAGATGAACTCGCGGGCTGCTTGTTCCATCAATTGGTCTTCGGGAGTCAGCTCGCCTTTTGGCGCGTCGTCTTGTGCTTTGTTCTCCGCTTTTGCCGATTGCGTGCTGGCAGCTTGCGGCTTGTCCGTATGCGTCTGCGAGTTTGCCGAAGCGGACGCCTTTTCATGCTTCTGCTCTTGGGAAGAGTGGGAGGAAGCACCGCTGATTGCGCCTGTGACTTGATTCATGACGGTTTGTATCCCTTTTTGCTTCATTTGATCCATCATCCCGGACATGCCGTTCGCTTTGATCGTATTGATGCCAAGCGCTTTGTACATCGGGCAGAAACGGGTCGCGCCTTCCGCTACCTTCATCGCAGAAAAGGCCATCAGCAGCCAGGGGGCATTGTGCGGACGACGACTCATTTTTCCAATGCCGTAGGCCAAGCCCAACAGACCGCCTGTCATACGAATGATCGCATCTGTAGTACCAACGTTCTTTTGCATTTGCTTTCGCCTCCTGTTGCATCTTCTACGAGGTAGTCTGTGATAAATCCGTCCAGGCAACCCGTGGAAATTGTTAGGACGATGTGCTGGGCGAAGCAGGGGAAGCATTCGCAAGTGGCGAAGCAGTAAAGAATGAAATGAACGACTATTCAGTCGATTTGCATGATTGGACACCGAGAGGAGAGAAGTGGCATGCGAGTTCGCGCTTTATCGGAAGAAGCGTACCTGAATCTGATTCGTGTCAGCAAAAGGCAGGCTCCGGCAAGCTTGTGGATCAAGGGAGCCAGCGTACTGAACGTGTATACAAAGGAATGGCACGAGCATCACGTCGTTGTGGCGGGAGAGCGAATCGCTTATGTAGGAGAAAAGGAGCCGCTCGTTGATGAACATACCGAGATCATCGACGCGAGCGGAAAGTATTTGGTTCCCGGCTATATCGAGCCGCACGCGCATCCTTTTCAATGGTACAACCCGTTTACGCTGGCAGACTTCGCCTTGGAGCGGGGCACGACGACACTTGTGTCCGATACGCTGATGCTGATGAATTTGCCGTCGGAGCAAATTTCTGCGCTGATGGAATCGCTCGCCGCGCATCCGGTGAAGCAATATTTCTGGGGCAGACTCGATCCGCAAACGGGCAAAGAACATCCGCAATTCACAAAAGACGGCCTGCGACGCATGCTGGAGCATCCGCTGGTCGTGCAAGGGGGGGAACTGACGAACTGGGGCGGCGTGCTCCAAGAGGACGACACCTTGCTGTTTGGCTTGAAGCATACGCGCGATTTGGGCAAAAGAATGGAGGGGCATCATCCGGGAGCATCCTGGGAAACGCTGAACATCGCCAGCGCAGCAGGCATCACCGCTTGCCACGAAGGGATTACCGCCGAAGATTTGCTCGCGCGGCTGCGTTTGGGGATGTACGCGACACTCCGCCACTCCTCGATTCGGCCTGACTTGCCAGAACTGGTAAAAGGCTGGCTTGCGCTCGGTCTGCCGTGGTCTTCGCGGATGATGCTTACATCAGATGGCTGTACGCCTCCGATGCACCGAAACGGCTTCATGGACTACACGCTTCGCGTAGCGATAGAAGCTGGCATGCCGCCCGAGGAGGCATATGTCATGGCGACGTTGAATCCGGCTGTCTACTACGGTCTGGACGCTGAACTGGGCGGAATTGCGCCTGGACGGATCGCGGACATGGTCCTTCTTGCCGCCAAAGACGATCCTGCGCCGCTCGCTGTCTTTTGCAACGGCGAACAGGCGGCAGAGAGCGGCAGGCTGCTTGTCCCGACAGTCGAGCCACGCTGGGCCGACTACTCGTTTGAAGCAGCCGATCCGTTGGCAGAGCGAGCACGAGCGGACTGGTTTTGCCTGCGGCCTGACGCGGAAGGAAAAGCTCCGGTACTGAACATGGTCAACGCAGTCATTACGCGGATGACGCTGGAAGCTTTGCCTGTAGACGAGCAAGGCTGCATTTCACTGGCGCATGACCCGCAGCTCGCTGTGATCGTCAGCATCGATCCGGCAGGCAAAAAGCGCACGGCTGCCGTGCTGCGCGGTTACGGTGAGCATTTGCACGGGCTGGCAAGCTCGTATACGGCTTCTGGCGACTGGCTTGTCATTGGCCGCGATCCGCAGGCGATGGCGGCTGCGCTTGAACGAGTCAGGGAAATCGGCGGGGGAGTCGTTTTGATCGAGGATGGGCAGATTGCCTGCGAATGCCCGCTGCCGCTTGGCGGGAAATTTTCCCCGGCCCCGATGAGCGAAGTGATTTCCATGGCCGAGAATTTGACGGCCAGACTGCGCGCCAAAGGGCATGTTCATCTTGATCCGATCTACTCGCTGCTGTTTTTTACGGCCACGCACCTGCCCTACGCAAGGCTCACCGCGGAAGGGATCGCAGATGTAAAAACAGGACAAATCGTCGTTCCGGCACTCCCTCTGTAGAGAGGGAGTGCTTGTTTTTTTCATCCGCAAATGTAATGGATAACATTAAAGCTTTATTGTGTGAAAGTAAAGATATAACTGTTTGATTTCAATTGATCGCAATGAAATGCTGAGTATGTAAGCATCTGGTATATGCTTGGAAAATATATTTTTCCTCTTGTAAATTTTCAGATTTATTTTACAATAAATAATAGCCAAGCCACATCTATCTTCTGTTCCATCAGAAAACAAGCTTACATAGTCGCAACCTGGTAGCTAGGGTAGATCGACTGGCGAGGACAAAAATAAAGAATAATTAAAGGGGGATTCAATTCCGCATGAAAAAACTCTCTCACATCAGTATTTTATCTGCGGTATTGGCGACGAGTGTGGCACTCACAGGTTGCGCAGGAACCAGCAACTCATCAGGGGGAAGCAACACGGGCGGAGGTGGTCAGCCAGCGCAAAATCAGCCAAGCACGTCTGGCAGCGGCGGTGGCGCAGCAACAGACGGTGGTGTCATCAAGATCGCAACACAAACCCCCCTCTCCGGGAACCAGTCCTCTCTCGGAGACGCGATCAAGACAGGTGCGGAATACGCACTGAATCAACGCAAGGAAGAATTTAAAAAGCTCGGCTTCGACATCCAGCTCTTCCCGCAGGATGACCAGGCGGACCCGAAAATCGGGGTATCCAATGCGGAAATGCTGATCTCCAATCCTGATGTGTACGGGGTAGTCGGACACCTGAACTCCGGTGTGGCGATTCCTTCATCCGTGAAGTACGAGGAAGGCAAGCTGGTCATGGTCTCCCCTGCCAACACAGCCGTGAAGCTGACCGAGGAAGGGAAGAAAACCGTACACCGGATTTGTGCTCGCGATGACGCCCAGGGACCAAAAGCGGCCATGTATGCGAAAAATACGCTCGGCGTGAAAACAGCTTTTATTATTCATGATAAGACCGCATACGGCCAAGGCTTGAGCGACCAGGTGAAGTTGCAGTTCGAAAAGGACGGCGTGCAGCTGCTCGGGTATGAAGGCATCACGCAAGGCGAAAAAGATTACAGCGCCGTACTGAATCAGGTATCGGCAAAGAACCCTGACATCATCTTTTTCGGCGGGCTTTATCCGGAAGGCGGAATCCTGGTCAAACAAGCCCGGGAAAAAGGATACAAGGGATATTTTATGGGTGGCGACGGCTTGGACTCTTCTGATATGATTAAAATAGCCGGCGATGCTGTCGAAGGCGTTGTGTTTACGTCAGTAGCAGGTGACGTGACGCAAACCGAAGAGGGCAAGAAGTGGGCTGAAGAGTACAAGAAAACCACGAACAAACCTCTAGAAACCTACTCCGTCTACGGTTTCGATTCCATGAACGTCATCCTTAACGGCGTCATGGAAGCAATCAAAGCGAACGGTGGCAAAAAACCAACACGCGAGCAAGTCCTCGAAGCAGTTCACAAAACAAAAGACTTTCAGGGGCAATTCACAAAAGTTACCTTTGATGAAAAAGGTGACAACACAAACGCAGATGTATTCATTTACAAGTATGACAAGGACAAGTCAACTTTTGTAGGCAAGGCCGAGTAATCGCAGCCAACATCACCGTACACTCTTTCATGCCTCATACCGGTAAAGGGGCGGCACGTTGGTGTTCGCCCTTTTCTACGGAAACTCACGTCCAGCCATGTGAATGAATGCAGAAAATTTCTACAAGTTTATTGAGAAGTGAGGGATGGGAAGCATGATGCTCAACATTTTGCCTCAGGTGTTGGTTGACGGATTAACACTTGGATTCATGTATGCAGTCGTAGCCTTGGGCTACACAATGGTTTACGGGATTTTGGAATTTATCAACTTTGCTCATGGAGAAATCTTTATGGTGGGGGCGTTTGTCGGGACAGAGGTATTGCTGATCTCTGATTCCTTGGGGGCGCTGGAAGGCATGAATCCTTTTGTCGCACTATTCTTGACACTGATCATCGCCATGGTGTTAACGGGGGCGCTTGGAGTGGGGATCGAGAGAGTGGCTTATCGGCCGCTGCGTGGGGCACCGCGTCTCGTACCGCTGATTTCTGCTATCGGCGTATCGTTTTTGCTGCAAGACCTTGTTCGTTTTACCGAAGCGCTGGCTCGCAATGAATTTTATCTGAACAGTCCAACTCTTTTTACTGGTTCGATTTCTTTAGGCAGCATTGCCACGATTCCTACCAAAGGCTTGATTGTAATTGTGCTCGCGATCGTAATGATGATAAGTCTGACGCTGTTCATTAACAAGACAAAGTGGGGAATCGCCATGCGTGCCGTAGCGCAGGATCAGAGTACGGCTTCGCTGATGACCATAAATGTAGACAAAGTAATCATGCTGACGTTTTTGATCGGTTCCAGTCTCGGTGGAGCGACAGGCGTGCTGTTCGCCCAAAACTACGGGACGATCGACCCTTATATCGGATTCATTCTCGGATTGAAAGCATTTACGGCAGCCGTTCTCGGCGGAATCGGCAATTTGCGCGGCGCGATGGTTGGCGGAGTGCTGCTCGGACTGCTGGAGTCGCTGTCGGGAGCGTTCATGGGACCGTTGACCAACGGCGCATTCGGTGCCGAGTACAAAGACGTGTTTGCATTCAGTATTCTAATCCTCGTGCTTCTCTTCAAGCCTGAAGGGCTGTTTGGCGAAGCTGTGAAAGAGAAAGTGTAGGTGAAACCAATGGCAAATCTGACATGGAAAACGTTCAAAGGAATACCGCTCGCGCTCACGTTGGTTTGGATCGCAGGCTTCGCGGCTGCTTTGCATTTCATGGACAAATCAGTCATCGCGTTTCTCGGCATTCTCTCTTCGATTGTGCTCATCTATTACACGAACACGTCGAAAGCGATCAAAATGGTCATCGGGGCAGCTGTGCTGTTGATTGTCATTCCGCTGGTCGCAGGGGAAAACCGCTACTACATGGAAGTGGCCTCGCAGGTGGGCATTTACGTGGCGATGGCGCTCGGCTTGAACATCGTAGTAGGCTTCGCAGGATTGCTCGACTTGGGATACGTCGCCTTCTTTGCTGCCGGTGCGTACGCATACGCGATCTTCTCGACCTCGCAGGCAAACGAATTTATCGCAGGCAACCTGTTTCCGCTGTCGGGTGAATGGTTCTGGCCGTTCCTCATCGTCGGATTGATCGTCGCCGCCGTCTTCGGGGTATTGCTCGGGCTACCCGTACTCCGTGTAAAAGGCGACTATTTGGCCATCGTTACGCTCGGGTTTGGCGAGATTATTCGGATTATTTTTAATAACCTGGACAAACCGATCAACATTACGAACGGACCACAAGGGATTACCCCGATTCCGTCGCCGGAGCTGTTCGGCATCAAGATGGGGACACCGTTTTTCTTTTACTTTATCGTGTTGTTCGTGATCGCTTTCATCGTCCTGGCGAATATTCGCTTCGAGCATTCCCGTCTGGGCCGCGCCTGGATCGCTGTTCGCGAGGATGAACTGGCTGCGCAGTCCATGGGGATCTCGCTGTTGAATACGAAGCTGGCGGCTTTTGCGACAGGGGCTTCCTTCGCAGGGGTGGTAGGCGTCATTTTTGCAGCCAAGCAGACGTTCATCGATCCGACTTCGTTTACGCTGATGGAATCGATCGGGATTTTGGTGATGGTCATTCTCGGCGGCAGCGGAAGCATCCCTGGCGTCGTGCTCGGAGCTGCTTTCGTCACCATTTTGCAAGTGCAGCTCTTGAAAGAGTTCTCCAACTTCTTGCACAGCTTGCAGCAGTCGGGAATCATCAACCTGCCGAACCAGCTCGACCCGTCCAAGTTCCAACGCCTTATTTTCGGGATCATGCTGATTCTCGCAGCCTTGTATCGTCCGAATGGACTGATTCCGGCCAAGCGGAAAAAGAACGATCTCGATGCGATCAAAGCGAGCGATTACGGCAAAGAAAAGCTGGGGATTCTCGGCAAGCTGTCCCAATTGGCTTCTGGCAAGCAGTCATAGCGGACGAGGAGGGAAAAGGGCATGGCATTGTTGGAAGCGAAAAATTTGACCAAACGTTTTGGCGGACTGGTGGCGAACCAGGACGTCTCGATTTCCATAGAAAAAGGCAGCATTACAGCAGTAATCGGGCCGAATGGGGCCGGAAAGACGACTTTCTTCAACATGATCACTGGATTTTACGAGCCGGATGAAGGCGAAATCCTGTTGAACGGCAAAAGCATCAAAGGGCTGCGTCCCGACCAGATTGCGAGCCGCGGCATCACAAGGACTTTTCAAAACATCCGTCTGTTCAAGGAAATGACGGCGCTGGAAAACGTGATGGTAGGCGTTCACAGCCGCTTGTCTGCCGGATTGCTCGGCATTTTGTTCAACACGAAGCGCGTGCGCGTCGAAGAGGAAAAGGCGCGTGTGGAAGCGTACCAGCTCCTGGAATATGTCGGGATCGCGCATATCGCCAACGAAGCGGCGGGCAGCTTGCCGTACGGTTTGCAACGGCGCCTGGAAATTGCCAGAGCGATGGCGACCAATCCGGAAATCATTTTGCTCGATGAACCTGCTGCGGGCATGAACCCGCGCGAGACGGTGGAAATGACCGACTTTATTCGCAAGCTGAAACGAGAGCTTGACCTGACGATTATCCTGATCGAGCACGACATGAAGCTGGTCATGGGACTGAGCGAGTACATTCACGTGCTGGACTACGGCCGCAAAATCGCCGAAGGAACGCCGGAACAAATCCGCAACAACCCGAATGTAATTGAAGCCTATCTCGGAAAAAGCGCGTCGGAAGTGTCGTAGAAGGAGGAAACACAATGGCATTGTTAGAGCTGAATAACGTTCATACCTATTACGGCGGTATCCACGCATTGAAGGGATTGAGCATTACCGTCAACGAGGGCGAGGTAGTCACTTTGATCGGCTCCAACGGGGCGGGAAAATCAACTACCTTGAAGACGATCTGCGGACAGACCCGCGCCAAGGAAGGCAAAGTGATTTTCAATGGCAAAGATATCACCCAGATGCGCACTCACGATATCGCCAGCGCGGGCATCGCTCACGTACCGGAAGGACGTCGTATTTTTCCCAAGCTGACAGTCCGCGAAAATTTGGAGATGGGCGCTTTCGGAGTAGCGGACAAAAGCGTGATTGAGGAAGGCATCGAGCGAGCTTTCGCCTATTTTCCCCGCCTGAAAGAGCGGATTGATCAAAAAGGCGGCACGATGTCCGGCGGCGAGCAGCAAATGCTGGCGATTGCACGCGGCTTGATGATGAAGCCGAAGATTTTGATGCTCGATGAGCCGTCAATGGGACTGGCGCCGATTCTCGTGGAGCAGATTTTTGACATCGTCACTGAGCTGAACAAAGAAGGCATGACGATTTTGTTGGTGGAGCAAAACGCGAACCAGGCCCTTTCGGTGGCACATCGCGGCTATGTGATTCAGACCGGAGAAATCATTTTGAAGGACGATGCGCAGACCTTGCTGGCAAATCCGCAGGTCAGGGAAGCTTATCTCGCATAGCCTCGCGTAGCAAGGAGCCGATGGAGAGACATCTCCGTCGGTTTTTCTTTTCTTTGCGAACAAAAAGTAATTTTGCAAAATTTCGTATATGATTAGCATAGACCGATTGAACCCGTCTGAACATGTACAGATAGAAAAAAGCGGAACGGGTCAGTTGGCGGGAGAGGAGAAAGAGGAACATGCTGGATATCAGTCCCCATTTGATTGAGGACGGAGAAGCTTTGTACTTGCAGCTTTATCGATATTTTCGCGAAGAAATTCAAAGAGGCGGACTGCCGTCCGGGACGAAGCTGCCGTCTGTACGCGCTTTGAGCGGATTTTTGCACGTCAGCAAAACGACGGTGGAAAGCGCGTACCATCAGCTTTTGGCAGAAGGATATATCGAGAGTCGGGAGCGCAGCGGGTTTTTTGTCGTGGATGTGGACTGGGATGGACCGATCTTGAAGATGCCCGGCAAGAAGCAATATCCAGATGTTGACGCCGTTCGCAAAGAAAAGGAGCGCGTACATGGGATAACCGAGGTGCTTCCCGCTCCCGTCCGCTATGATTTCCACCAGGCAAAAGTAGACGCCGAGCATTTTCCGTATGAACGCTGGCGCAAATACACGAATCAGTGCATGCAAAAAGAGAACAAGAGCGTGCTCTACTACGGGGACAGGCAAGGAGAGCCGCTTTTGCGGGAAGAGTTGGCCCGCTATCTGGGGCGAGCGCGCGGCGTGCAGGCTACGCCTGAGCAAATCGTAATCGGTGCGGGAACGCAGATTATGATCAGTTTGCTCGGCTTCATGTTCGGTGCGCAGGGACAGGCTGTCGCTATGGAGGAGCCGGGCTATAACGGCGTTCGATCCGTTTTTTCCCATCTCGGCTTTGAGGTTCGGCCGATTCGGCTGGAGGACGACGGGATCGATGTGGAGGCGCTCAGCAAAAGCGGGGCCAGGTACGTCTATATTACCCCGTCTCACCAGGACCCGTCCGGAATCGTCATGCCGTACGCCAAGCGCTTGAAGCTGCTGCACTGGGCCAATCAGGCAAACGGGTACATCATCGAGGATGACTACGACGGAGAGTTTCGCTATCACGGCCGACCGATTCCTTCCCTCCAGGGGCTGGATACCAACGGGCGGGTGATCTATGTCGGGACTTTTTCCAAGGCGCTTTTGCCATCGATTCGGATTAGCTACATGGTGCTGCCTCACGAGCTGCTCAAGATTTATCACAAGGAGTTGATTGATTTTGACCAGTCTGCTTCGCGCATCCATCAGGAGACGCTGGCCTTGTTCATGAAGCATGGCGACTGGGAGCGGCACATTCGCAAAATGCGGACGATTTATCGCAAAAAGCACGATGCGATGCTTCAACTTTTGCAGGAGCAGCTTGGGGCGCACATTTTGCTCAAAGGCCAGGACGCCGGGCTGTCCGTGACGATTGAGGTAGCGAGTGAACGTACAGCCATAGAGCTTGCGCAAATCGCGGCTGCGGAAGGGATTCGCGTCTACCCGACTTCCCACAAGTGGATGGAGCCAGCGCAAAAAGGACTGCCTGCTTTCCAGTTCGGCTTCGGCGGTTTGAGCCTGGAAGAGATGGGCGAGGGCATTCGCCTGTTGAAAAAGGCGTGGGCGCCGTATTTGCAGAGACATTGAAGCAACAATTGCATCAGACAGAGGGGAAGCGCAGAAGGGAGAGCACATCAAGGTGTCGCAGTCGTTGTTTGTAAAAGGAATGAAGCAAATCATTCCGGTGGCAGCCGCCGGAATTGTGGATGGAATGGTGTTTGGCATTTTGGCGAGGCAGGCAGGGCTGGGAGTGACGGAAGCGATGCTGTTTTCCTTGCTGGTCAATGCAGGCTCGTCGCAGTTTGCGGCTGTCGGTTTGATTTCCCAGGGGATTGTCGGTTGGCCGATCCTGGTTTCGACGCTGCTTTTGAACGCTCGTCATCTGTTGTACGGACTGGCTCTGGGGCCGAAGTTCCGCGAGACGGCGCCATGGAAGCTGTCGCTGATGGCCGGGACGCTCAACGACGAGACGTATGCGCTCAAGGCGACCTATTTGGCCGCCGGGGAAAAACCGAGCCTTGCTTATTTCGCCGGAGCGAGTACGGCTGATTACGTGATCTGGAATGCCAGCACGCTGGCGGGAGCCATTTTCGGAACGGTATTTACCCAGACGGAAAGCTGGGGGCTGGATTTTGCTTTTATCGCGACGTTTCTCGGGTTTCTGGCCGTTAATCTGGTTTCATCGTATCATCTCAAAGTGGCTGGTTGTGCCGCGGTTGTCGCCTGTCTCGGCTTTTGGCTCGGAGGAGCGACGGTTGCCGTGATCGCCGGGACAGTGATGGCCGTAGTGATGGGGGCGTTGAGCGGTGAACGATAAAATTTTGCTGTATATCGTTTTAATGGCGATCATTACGTATTTGACGCGATTTCCGATGCTGTTGATCAGTTCCAGGTGGCAGATTCCGGCCTGGCTCGGACGGGGTTTGGCGATGGTGCCAGTCGGCGTGTTCACATCCATGACGATTCCGCCCATCTTGTTTCACGCGCCAAAAGGGGCGTGGAGCCCGGAGTATTTGGTGGCGGGCACTGTGGCGCTGGCGGTAGGGCTTTGGAAAAAACAGATCGTCTGGGCGTTGCTCGCTGGAGTGGTTATCGTGGCGCTGTGGCGGCAAGTGTTCGCGTTTTAGGACATTTCAGGCATGCCGGGCCGAGTGCTGGGCGCATGAGAAAAGACAAAGACCTTCTCCCCAACGGAAAGTGTGATCGTGCGGGGGAAAAGGTCTTTTTGTGTTTATTATGTGTTGGTCAGCCCAAGCGATAGCCCAAGTGGGCGGACATCTCGCGCACAGTCGCAAGCGTGTCTGCCAAAATCTCTTCCTGTCTCGGCAAGACGCGATCAGACGGGCCGATCACACTGACGGAGGCTGTCACATGTCCGGTTGAATCGAAAATCGGCGCAGCAATTCCCGTGACGCCCGCGTTGCGGCGATTGGAGCTGATCTCGTAGCCGCGTTCGCGGATCGTGCGCAGATTGTCCTTGATGTCCGCCACCGATGTGTAGGAATGAGTAGTGTACGTTTTCAACGGATGTTCCGCCAATATTTCGTCCTGGAAAGACTCCGGTTGAAAAGCGAGCAACACCCGGGCAGCCGATGTCGAGTACAGCGGAAAGCGGCGGAAGGACTCTACGGTAAAGCGGATCGGGTGAAGCGAGTCTTCCTTCGCTACGTATATGGCGTCTTTTGCATCCTGGACGCAGAGGACGGCAAGCTCGTTGACCCGGGAGACGAGTCCGGTCAAATACGGTTTGGAAAAATCGACGATATCGTGGTTGGTGAGCACCTTCGTGCCCAACTCCAGCAAAGTATAACCGAGCGTGTATTGCTTGGTTTTTTCATTTTGGCGAATGAAGCCTTCGGACTCCAGCGTGGATAGCAGCTTGTGTACGGCCCCTTTTGACAGTTGCAGTTTTTTGCTCAGTTCTGTCACGCCAAGCTCTTTGGGAGAATCAAGGAACATTTTCAAGAGTCGGCAGCCGTTTCGTACAGAAGACAATACTTGGTCCATGAAAAACGTCTCCTTTATGTGCATTAGCCCTATTTTACCACAGGTAGGGTTGCGAATTGCGATAATGGTTGTTTTTGTATGACTACATTGAATAGTCAGTATCTTTATGATAGGATAACACTATCGTTCTCGAATAGCAAACACTGTTCTCTATTCGTGAACAATAAAGGTAAATCGGGGGTTGACGAACTTGAAGAAAAAGGCATTATCTGTTCTGTCCATTTTTGCTTTGACTGGTTCTTTGTTGGCTGGATGTGGCTCCTCCACGCCGCAAACAGCTACACCAGCTCCGACCACGGGCAATTCAGGAGGTACACAAGCACAAGTACAACTGGAAGATACGCTGGTGGTAGCGGGGAACGGAGCTACTGTAGAGAAGCTGATGAAAGACGAGATTTTCAAAAAGTTCAACGAGAAGTATCCGAATGTGAAGCTGACGTATGTATCCGGAGTTTCCACGGAGATTGTAGCGAAAGTCAAAGCACAGAAAAACGCTCCGCAAATTGACTTGACGATCATCGAAGGCGGGGAACAGGAAAAAGGACGCCAGGAAGGCTTGTGGGAAACGATCTCGGGCACTGAGATTCCGAATGTGAAAAACGTGCCGCAAGATTTGAAGGTGACAGATGACAGCGGCGTAGTCGTCAACTTCACGCCGATGGGGATTTCGTACAACAGCGAACTGGTCAAAGAGAAATCGCTGCCTGTGCCGAAATCGTGGAACGATCTGACCAAGCCGGAAGTGAAGGGCAACATCACGATGACAGATGTGGCGAGCAACTTCGGACGCTCCACGATGATCATGCTGGCCTACGCGAATGGCGGATCAGAGAAGAGCATCGAGCCGGGCTTCGAGAAATTGGCAACGCTTGCAGGATACATGCCTACTTTTGCCAAGAGCGCGGCGCAATTGCAGCAAAATCTGCAAAACAAGAGCGCAGCCTATACCACCTGGACGATGGCGCGCAGCCTGACGCAAAAAGAAGCGGGCGTGCCGCTGGAATTTGTTTTCCCTGAAGAGGGAGGAAATATCGTGCCAAACATCGCTACTTTGGTCAAAGGAGCGAAGCACCCGCAAGCAGCAAAAGCATTTGTCGACTTTTTGCTGACAGACGAAGTGCAAACGATGTACGCGACCAAGCTGTACTACAATCCTGCCACGAGCGTAAAGCTGCCGGACGATGTAGCGAAGACACTGGAATTTGACCGTTCAAAAGTCGTGAACTTTGACTACGACATCATCAGCAAGGAAACATCCGCTTGGCTGGATCGCTTTAACAAAGAAATCGCACCTAAAACAGGAAAGTAGGTATGGAAGTGACAAAGGTGATTGACGTCGAACTGCGCGGCATCATGAAAAAATTTCAAAACAATGTCGTGGTTCAGGATTTCAACCTTCAGGTGGAGCAAGGCGAATTTATCTCGTTTTTGGGTCCATCCGGTTGCGGCAAAACGACGACCTTGAACATGATCGCCGGATTTTTGGACCCGGACGGCGGAGACTTGCTGATCAAAGGTCAGCGGATGAACGGAGTACCGCCGTACAAACGCGAGCTGGGGATGGTTTTCCAGACGTACTCGCTGTTCCCGCATATGACCGTAGCGGAAAACATCGCCTACGGCTTGAAGCTGCGCAAGATAGGCAAGCAAGAGATGCAAGATCGCGTGAAACGCGTACTTGAGCTGGTCAAGCTGCCGAATGTGGCTGACCGCTATCCAAAGCAGCTGTCTGGCGGTCAGCGTCAGCGCATTGCGATTGCCCGCGCTCTGGTGATTGAGCCTTCGCTTTTGCTGCTGGACGAGCCGTTGAGCAACCTCGATGCGAAGCTGCGCGAGGAACTGCGCGACGAGTTGAAGCGTCTGCATCAGGAGATTGGCGTAACTACCATTTTCGTTACGCACGATCAGGAGGAGGCGCTGGCACTCTCCGACCGTATTGTTGTCCTGAATCACGGCTTTGTGGAGCAGATCGGGACTCCGCTCGAAATCTACAACCAGCCGGCTTCCGAGTTCGTGCATACGTTCATCGGCAAAACAAACCGGATGGAAGGCGAGGTCATCGCGATCGACGGCGACACGCTGACCTTGCGTACGACAGGCGGTTTGCTTGTGCAGGCGACAGGGCAGCAGCGTGCGTTTGCTCTCCAGCAAAAAGTGGTCATTTTCGTCCGGCCAGAGAAGATCAAGCTGTCCGACGCAGCGGATACGGCACAGCCGAATCGGGTAAAAGGCCATCTCCAGCTCGCTTCTTTCCTCGGCTCCTACACGGAGTGCGAGGTGGCGACCGGAGCGCATACACTGTCAGTCAAAGTTCAGATGAGCGACAAATCGGCTGAACAAGAAGCAGGCAAAACGGTTTACTGTCAGTGGAATGCGGAAGACGTGCTGGTCATGCCCGTGGAGAGGGGATGACGGATGAACAAGCGTCTTTCGATCACACTGCTGACGGCACCTGCGATGATTGTTTTGCTCGGGGTGTTTATTTTGCCGATGCTGCTCATGCTTATGCTCAGCTTCCAGGATGAAAACCAGGCTTTCACGCTGCAAAACTACACCTTGTTTGTTCAAGATTCGTTTTATGTGGAAATTCTTTGGCGGACGATTCGCGTCAGTCTGTGGACCGTGCTCGCCACCTTGCTGCTGGGCTTTCCGGTGGCGATGTACATGGCGCAGGCGACAGGAAAAATGCGCGGAATCGTGACGATGCTCATTTTGGCTCCGCATCTCATTAGCGTGGTCATCCGCAACTTCGGTTGGGTAGTCGTGCTGGGAGAGAAGGGCTGGATTAACGAAATGCTGATGAAGCTCGGCTTGATTGAGCAGCCGTTGCGGCTTTTGTACAACGAGCTTGGCGTCGTCATCGGTCTGACCGATTCGTTTATTGCCTACATGGTGCTGGCGATTGCGACCAGCCTGTACGCCATCGATCCGTCCTTGTCCAAGGCAGCTTCGATTTTGGGAGCTTCGCGCATTCGCACGTTCTTTACGGTGACTTTGCCGCTCTGCTTGCCGGGGATCATCGCGGGAACGACTCTGGTTTTCAGCTTGTCGATGAGCGCGTTTGTCACTCCGGCGCTGATGGGCGGAACTTCGGTAAAAGTCATGCCGGTCATTGCGTACGAGCAGATCATGGCGACCTTGAACTGGCCGCTTGGCGCTGCGCTTGCGTTCCTGCTTTTGGGCAGCACGATTTTGCTGGTGACACTGTATACGAAGTTGATCGAAACGAAGCGGTATAAAGAGGTGTTTGCGTCATGAAAAAGATAAATACGTTCGGACTCATCACGTTCTTCGTGCTGCTGCTGGTCAATCTGCCGTTTCTGGTCATCATTCCAAGCTCGTTTACGGCGGCTGGATACTTGGCGTTTCCGCCGGAAGGCTTCTCTTTTCAATGGTACACGATGATTCTGGATCGGCCGGAGTTTGTCGAATCGCTCTGGACGAGTCTCAAACTGGCGACGGTTACCGCTGTTCTGGCGACCGTGCTCGGCACCTTGGCAGCATTCGCGCTGTCCAAGTACAAATTCCGCGGGAGCGGCGTCATCAACGCGCTGATGCTCTCCCCGCTTACCGTGCCTTCGCTGATCATCGGGATTTCCGCTTTGCTGTTTTTTACACGGATCGGTATTGCAGGAACGTTTACAGGGCTGCTCCTGGCGCACATCCTGATTTCCATCCCGTATGTTGTGCGTCTGGTGCTCACAGGACTTAGTACATTTGACTATACGCTGGAAAAGGCAGGGTACATGCTGGGTGCACACCCGCTGCGCGTCTTTTGGGACATCACGCTGCCTTTGCTGCGCCCAGCCATTGTGTCGGGAATGATTTTCTCGTTCCTGACGTCGTTTGACAATGTGACGGTTTCCTTGTTCTTGGTAGCGCCAGATACGACCACGCTTCCGCTTGCGATCTTCACCTACATGCAGGAAACGCTCGATCCGCTGGTGGCTTCAATCTCCGCGGTCGTCATCCTGCTGAGTCTGGTCTTTATCGTATTGTTGGAAAAAGTATACGGACTAGAGCGCCTGTTCGGACTCAATTCACAATCTCATTAAGGAAGAGGCACTATGTCAATCCAGACTTATTTGCAACACAATTTGAATCACTTTTTGCAACTGCTTGAGGAAGCGGTCAACATGGACTCGCCTTCCCGCGACAAGCAGCTGGGCGACCGGATGGCGGGCTGGTTCGCGCTGCAATTTCAAAGGCTGACAGGCGGCAGGGCGGAACTGATTCCGAATGCGACTTACGGGGATCAGGTGCGCTGCACGTTGGGCGACGGGGAAAAGCAAATTCTCATTATCGGTCACTACGATACCGTGTGGCTGGAAGGAGAAGCAGCGCGCAGGCCGTTTTCCATGCAAGATGGCAAAGCGTACGGGCCGGGTGTCTACGATATGAAAGCAGGCGTGTTGCAGGCGATGTTTGCGCTGCGTGCGCTCGTGAAGCTGGATCGCTTGCCAAAAGACAAAAAAATCGTGCTGCTGCTCAACAGCGACGAAGAAATCGGCAGTCCGACTTCCCGCTGGCTCGTGGAGGAGGAAGCTTCCCGCTCGGTTGCGAGCTTCGTGCTGGAGCCGCCGACAGAGCCTGGCGGAGCGCTGAAAACATGGCGCAAGGGAAGTGCGCACTACACGTTGGCTATCCACGGAAAATCGGCTCACGCTGGCGTCGACCACCAAAAAGGCGTATCGGCGATTGAAGAGCTGGCCCGTCAGGTGCAATTTCTGCACTCACTGACCGACTATGAAAAAGGCACAACGGTCAATGTCGGGATCGTCAAAGGCGGAATCGGCGCAAATGTCGTGGCGGATTACGCCGAGGCAGAGGTAGATATCCGGGTGGTGTCCATGGACGAGGCGCAACGGATTGAAAAAGTCATGCAGGGACGAGAGCCAATGCTTGCGGGTACGAGCATCCACGTGTCAGGCGGCATTCGCCGTCCGCCGATGGAGCGTACCGAGGAAACGGGAGCGTTGTTTTCGCTGGCCCAATCCATCAGTATCAATGAACTAGGGATGCATCTAGAGGAATCAGGCACCGGCGGCGTCAGCGATGGCAATTTTGCGGCGGCTTGCGGAGTTCCCACGTTGGATGGACTTGGTACAAAAGGTGGATTGGCTCATTCGCCGAAGGAATGGATCGAACTGGGTGAAATATCGACTCGCGCTACACTGCTGGCGCGACTGATCGAAGAAGTATAAATAGAAAAGAAAAAGAGGCACCTGACAGCTGCATTCCTTTTGCAGCCGTACAGGTGCCTTTGTTATGCCTGATTGGTTGGTTAGTGGACGTTTGCCAAATGGCGGCGTCCTGCCGACAGAGCGACAATGCTGATCAGTACGACGATGGCTCCGACGTAGAACGGCACCTGAGACGAGTACCATTCGGCGAGCTTTCCGGCAAGCCAAGGGGCGATGGCGCCGCCTACAAAGCGGACGAAGCTGTACGCAGACGAGGCAACCGCGCGTTCCACCGGAGCGACGTCCATGACAACCGTAGTCAAAACGGTATTGATGATCCCCAAAATCGCCCCGGCGACTGCGATCGCGACGACCAGCCCGGTCTGCGAGGAGACGGCGAAGCCCATGTAAGCCAAATCAAGGGCGAGCAACAACAGCATGGTGTACAAGGTCGGGACAGAGCCAAAACGATCGGTCAGCTTGGGAGCGACGATCACGGACGTAATGGCGAGCAAAACTCCCCAGAAAAAGAAGACCAATCCCAAGCTGTGCTCATCCATATGCAGCACAAACGGCGAATAGGCGAGCAGGGTAAAAAATCCGAAGTTGTAGAGCAAGGCAGTTACTGCCATGGTGAACAGTCCAGGGTAGCGCAGGGCGCGAAACGGATCGAGCAGCGAAGTGCGTTTTTTCGGCTTCGGTATTTCGTTCAGGAGGACGAAGACAGCGAGAAAAGCGATCGCCATCAACATCGAAACGCCAAAAAACGGACCGCGCCAGCTAATGCCTCCCAGCAAGCCGCCGAGAAGCGGGCCTACCGACATCCCGAGTCCGATGGCTGCCTCATACAAAACAATCGCAGAAGCTGTGCCCCCGCTGGCCACGCTGACGATGACGGCAAGCGCGGTCGAAATAAAGAATGCGTTTCCCAGTCCCCAGCCAGCGCGGAACCAGACGATCCCGTCGATTGAATTTTCCATGCCGCCCAAAAAAGCAAAGATGATAATAGCGAGCAAACCAAACAGCATGGTGCGTTTCGGACCGATGCGGCTGGACAGCCATCCGGTGACGAGCATGGTCACCCCGGTCATCAACATGTAACTCGTAAACAACAAAGACACCTGACTTGGCGTTGCTTGCAGCTTGGCAGCGATCGCAGGCAAAATCGGGTCTACCAGGCCGATCCCCATGAAGGCTACGACACAGGCGAATGCCACGGCGTAGGCCGATTTGGGCTGTTTCAAGATCGTGCGTAAAGAATGTGCGTCAGCAGACATAAATGTGTTACCTCCCTGTTGCTATTGCTTCCAGCTCATTGCGTTTTGTGACGATCCGCGCAAGCTTCTCATCGTAAGATTCCAGCAGCTCTTGCATTCTGGTCAGTTTCCCGTGCAAAATGTCCCGTTGGTTGCCGAGCGTTTCTTCCAAAGTTCTCAGCGTCTCGATTCGCCTGTGCAGCTCCTCGCCTTCCAGCTCGCGGCCCATGTAGTGCTGGTGGTAAAACTCGCGCTGCTCCTCGTATTTGCGTCCCAGCTCCATCATTTCTTTAATCTCGGACAACGAGGCGCCGAGCAAGTCGCGGATGTCTTTTACGTGGACAATTTGTTCGACGTCCGCTTCCGTGTACATGCGATAGCCGCTCTCCGTTCTGCCGGAAGGAGACACCAGGCCAAGCTCCTCGTAATAGCGCAAGGCTCGCTTGGTCAAATTCGTTTTTTTCGCAACCTCTTCAATTCGGTACATCAGTCCATCCCTTTCCGAAACAAGATGATTTTCACGAGTCGTTTCGTCACAACTATAACCTTAACGTAAACGTTATGGTTTTGCAATGTGCAAGTGTGCTCTTATTGTTTGGCGATAGAGGGAAAAACATGAAATCGAGCGGCAAATGCGCGATAATGAAAGAGTCTTGCACAAGCCATTTCAATTATGGGAAGCGAGGTCGACCACCATGAAATATTACCGTTTGGGAAAAAGCGGGCTGAACGTTTCAGCCCTGGGACTGGGAACCAATTCATTTGGAGGGCGTGCTGATGAACGAACATCCGTGGAAATCATTCATAGCGCCATCGAGAACGGGATTACGTTCATCGATACGGCGAATATTTACACGCAAACCGAATCGGAGCGCATTATCGGACTGGCGCTGGAAGGGAAGCGGCACGAGGTTGTTTTGGCGACCAAGGCGGGGCTTGTAAAAGGCGAAGGGCCGAATCAGCGCGGCTCGTCGCGCTATCATCTGATGCGGGAGCTGGAAGACAGCTTGAAGCGGCTGCGCACCGATTACGTCGACTTGTACCAGATTCACACGTTTGATCCCGAGACGCCGTTGGAAGAGACGCTGCGGGCGCTCGACGACATGGTTCGCTCCGGAAAAGTGCGCTACATCGGGGCATCGAACTACGCGGCGTGGGAGCTGATGAAAGCGATCGGGATCAGCGAGAAAGCAGGCTTGAACCGCTACGTATCGACGCAAGTCAGCTACTCGCTCGCGGATCGTACGCCGGAGCGGGAGCTGGTGCCGATGTGTCTGGATCAAGGAGTCGGCATCATCCCGTACTTCCCGCTTGCCGGGGGCATTTTGACCGGAAAATATACAAGCGTGGACAAGGCGCCTGCCGGTTCACGCGCTGACAAAGAGCCGCGCTTCGTCCAAAAGCTCAGTGAACAAAACCTGGAGTTCGGGCAGCAGGTGGGCAAGGCTGCGGCTGAGCTGGGCGTATCATCCAGCGTCCTGTCGCTTGCCTGGCTGATGCACAAGCCTGCTGTCTCGACGGTCATTGTGGGCGCGACTCGCGTGGAACAGCTCACGGACAACTTGCAAAGCGCAACGCTTGCGCTGGACGAGGCAACGATGCAAAAGCTCGACCAGCTAAGCGAGCCGTACCGTCATGGGGAGCCGTTTGCGGTGTATCGGTTGGGGTGAAAAATAAGAAAACGACGCGAACCGATCTTCGCGTCGTTTTTCTGCTTTGACTGCAATGCTGTTACTCAGCCGCCATTGTGCTTTCTTTCAAAATGACGTCATGCGCTCCGCCTTCGACCAGGCTGGTAGCGGAAATGAGCGTGATGCGCGCTTTTTGTTGCAGCTCAGGGATGGAGAGGGAGCCGCAGTTGCACATGGTCGACTTGATTTTGCTCAGGGTGCGGTCCATGTTTTCACGCAGGCTTCCCGCGTAAGGAACGTACGAATCTACGCCTTCCTCGAACACGAGCGCGCTTTTGCCGCCCGTGTCATAACGCTGCCAGTTGCGTGCGCGGTTGGAGCCTTCTCCCCAATACTCTTTTACGAAGTTGTTGCCGATTTTCACTTTTTTGGTCGGGCTTTCGTCGAAGCGGGCGAAGTAACGGCCCAGCATGACAAAGTCTGCGCCCATTGCCAGAGCAAGTGTCATATGGTAGTCGTGCACGATGCCGCCGTCCGAGCAGATCGGTACGTAAATGCCTGTTTCCTTGAAGTATTCATCGCGGGCTGCCGCTACTTCGATTACAGCAGAAGCCTGGCCGCGCCCGATTCCTTTTTGCTCGCGCGTGATGCAGATGGAGCCGCCGCCAATCCCTACTTTGACGAAGTCTGCGCCTGCTTCGACGAGGTAGCGGAAACCTTCCTTGTCGACAACGTTTCCGGCGCCGATTGGCACGTTGAAGTTTTCTTTTACAAATTGCACAGTATCGCGCTGCCATTCGCTGAAGCCGTCCGAAGAGTCGATGACGAGAATGTCAACGCCCGCTTCTACCAGCGCAGGAACGCGCTCCTGATAGTCTTTGGTGTTGATACCCGCGCCTACGATATAGCTTTTGTTGGCATCGAGCAGCGACAGCGGGTTGTTTTTGCGGGAATCGTAGTCTTTGCGGAATACGAGGAAGTCCAGGTTTTGGTTTTCATCCACGATTGGGAGGCAGTTGAGCTTGTGCTCCCAGATCAGGTCGTTTGCTTCCGACAGCGTGATTCCGGATTTGCCGTAGATCAGGGAGGAGAACGGCGTCATGATATCGCGCACAAGCTTGTCCTGCGAGTCGCGGCTGACACGGTAGTCGCGTCCGGTGACGATTCCGAGCAGCTTGCCTTTGGCGGAGCCATCTTCGGTAACCGCAACGGTGGAGTGGCCTGTCTGTTCTTTCAGCGCCAAAATATCTTTTAATGTATGTTCTGGCGTCAGATTGGAGCGGCTGACAACGAAGCCTGCCTTGTGGTTTTTCGCTTTGCGAACCATGGTCGCTTGGCTTTCGATCGATTGGGAGCCAAAAATAAAGGAAATACCGCCACATCTAGCCAATGCGACCGCCATATGATGGTCGGAAACTGCTTGCATGACTGCGGATGAGAACGGTATGTTGAGTGTGATAGCTGGCTTTTCACCTTTTTTAAACTTGGTAATCGGAGTGGATAAGTCCACATTGTTTGGTGTGCATTCTTTCGTGGTGAGATTCGGAAGCAGCAAAAACTCGTTAAACGTCCGAGATGGTTCTGTGTAATAAAAAGCCACAATTCTCTCCTCCTGTATGATCTTTATAAGAGAAATTTTTATCATGGTAACCGCCAGGCGTTAGAACGTCAATAGGGAATCGAAAGAAGGGGTGTTTTCGCAGTGATTTTGCCGCTGAAATATGAACAAATAAGTTCGCTTACGCCAATTACATTGGAACAATCGTATATTTTTTATGGAAATGTGTATCTTCGCCCGGAGCGCAGCGTGTTTGCAGCGGACGTGGAGGATGGTGAGGTGCGGGCAGTTGGCGCTTACTTGCAGGGGATGCCCTTCCATGCTTTTTCCTTGCAGCTTTTGGCCGCAGAGGGGGAGTACGATGCGACTGACATGCTGAACTATTTTCGCCAGCAGCCGTCTGTCGATATGCCGGAAGGACAGACGGGCGTGTTTGGCTTGCCGCAAGCGGCTTTTGAGCGGGTGAAAATTCCCGGCATCCGGGCGCAAAGGACGTTGCAGCTAATGAAGCTGGTCGCGCCTGACAGGCTGCTTGCGCCGGGAAGTTCCCGTTTGCTTGCTCCTTCAGAGGGGCAGCTTGCTGTCGCGCTGGCCGGGCAGGTTGGCATGATCAGCTTTCGTGCCGAGGAAGTGGAAGAAATGCCGCATATCGCGCTTTTTTCCGAACAGGACGAGCCAATGGCTTTGGCTGGCTTTCACGTCTACGACGATGCTTTTGTGGAGATCGGGAACATCGGCACCAGCGAAAAGCATCGGAAAAAAGGCTTGGGGACACAGATCGCCTCAGACATTAGCCGAATGGGGCTGGAAAAGTCGCCAAACGTCTACTTGATGGTGTTTGCGGATAATCCCGCTGCGATTCGCGTCTATGAAAAGCTGGGCTATGAGACGGTGTCCCGCTACGCCTTTATTGAATTTGAATTTGCCTGGTAAACGAAGTGAAAAGGAGCGGCTCGACCGCGATCGTGAGGATCGGGCAAGCCGCTCTTGTTGACGTGGAAGTAGTCAGCCTTTGAACGAAACGGGAACAGTCATGGTGAAGCAAGGACCGCCTGCATCATTGCGAGCGATAATCGTCCCTTTGTGCGCTTCAAAAACGGCGCGGGCGATAGCCAGTCCGAGGCCGTGCTTGCCGGATTTGCCTTTGCGGAAGCGCTGGAACAGATGAGGGAGCAGCGATTCTTCGATGGGTGGACCATCATTGGAAATGCTGATCACTACGTTTTGCCCTAGCTGGCGTCCGGTAATGGTCAGACGGTTTTTCGCGTAGCGGAGCTGGTTTTCCATGATGTTGACGAACGCCGTGCTCAATTGCTCGCCGTCGCCTTCCACAATCAAATCAGACGGTACATTGACTTCCCATTCGACTTGCGGATTCAGGACGGCAAGCCGTTGCCGCAGCAGGTGCATCATTTCCGACAGATCGACTTGTCCCACCTGCATCATTTGCGCCACAGATTCAATCTTGGTCAAATAGAGCAGTTGTCCGACGACCTTTTCCAGCCGCTTGCTCTCTTCCATGATGATCGCCAGCCCTTTTTCCGCTTGCGGCCCCTGAAAGACCCCTTCAATCAAGCCCTGGGTGTAGCCCTGGATCGCCATAATCGGCGTTTTCAGCTCATGGGAGATGTTTTGCACAAAATGACGTTGCGATTCGTCGTATTCCTTCAATTGATTTTTCATCGTGTCAAAAGAGCGGGCCAACTGGCCGATCTCGTCTCCGCGGTCCATCACGAGCGGAATGTCAAACTGGCGGCGGGCAATCTTGTTGCACAGCTCGTCCAGGCTGCGCAGCGGTTTGCTCAAGTAGCCGCTGAACCAGACGGCGAGCAGCCAGCTAACGAGCAGAAGCAGGCTGAACACGAGCAAAAACTGGCGGGTGAGAATCGCATTGATCTGATTCAGCTCCTGTTCCTTGGAGAACAGCACCATGTAGTAAGGAAAGCCGTGGTAGTCCATGCGCTTGCTGACGAACAGGTAGTTTTCGTCGCCGCGACTCAACGTGCCGTGCTGCAACTGGTCGTTCGGATGCGCGGCTGCCTTGATAAACAATTCGCGCGCTTCCTCATACGGAATCCGCCCACTGCTGCTGCGGCTGCCCAGCTCCCGCCCGTTTTCTGCGTAGACGATCATGTCAAACGAGTATTCGTAGCGGGAGAGGAGCAGTTGCAAAAAGTAAGGGGCTGCAGCCGGAACAGGCAGCAGTTCGTTGTCTTCATTGAAGGAAATATGCTTGGACAGCGTGTTGAACTCGTCCTCCAGCAAGGCGTACGTATTGGAAACGAGGTATTGCTTGACCGCCAAAGGATAGCCGATCCCGAGACCGACGCCCAGCACGCTTGTCAGCAGCATGAACAAAATGAGAATCTGCCGGGAGAGCGGCAAGTTTTTCAGGCGAAATTTGCTCATATGCGCGTCATCCGGTAACCGAAGCCATAGACGGTTTCCAGCGGGAATTTCGCCATCTTTTTGCGTATGCGCTTCACGAGATCATCTACAGCGCGGTCGGAGCCGATGTAGTCCTCGCCCCAGATGGAGGTCAGGATTTGCTCGCGGTTCAGAGCCAGCCCCTGATTGTGCAAAAGGTAGATGATCAGCTCAAATTCTTTGGTCGTCAGATCGATCAATTCGTCTCCTTCTTTTACTTGCCGGCCTTTTTCTGAGATCATATAAGGGCCAACCGTTACCCAATCCTGGAAAGTTTGCGCGGAAGCTGCGGCAGCACCAGGCTTTTCATACGTACGCTGCAAAAGCTTTTTCGCGCGGATGACCAGCTCGCGGGGCAAAAACGGCTTGGCGAGATAATCGTCGCTGCCCAGCTCCAGTCCAATGATTTTATCGACATCTTGGTCGCGGGCGGAAATGAAAATGATCGGTACATTCGATTTTTCCCGAATGAGTCGCAGCAGCTCGTAGCCGTCGATATCTGGCATCATGATGTCCAAAATCCATAGATGCGGCTGTGTTTCTTCATCTAGCAACGGCAGCACTTCGGCACCGCTGGAAAACGCCTTGACCTGCAATCCGGCGCTTTGCAAGTACGATTGCAGCAAATCCAGGAGGTTGGTTTCATCGTCCACCAGATAGACAAGGTAGGGGGTATTCATGGTTTCGCCCTCGCTTTGCATCTGTTTTCCATTATTGTAGCATAGCCAAAAACGCGATGTGTGGCATGTCCGTATGAGAATCGTGGAAAACGTGTGGAAGCAGGAATCCCCTCCGCTCTCACGAAAAAGAAGTAGGGAAAAAAAGGCATCAACAGATGGAAAGGAGCGATTTTGTGAAACGACATACGAAGACGTCACTCATGCTACTATCCCTGCTGCTATTCGTTACGGCGTGCAGCCCGCAGCCGGTTGACACACAGCCGACACCGGCTCCAGAACAGCCGACCGCTCCTATCGTGCAAAATCCACCGGAGACGAATCAACCGATCCAGTACCCGTATAAAGCGCCGTTGACGGGACTTGGCAGCCAGGAACGACTGGACAGCAAGCGCCCGGTCATGGTCATGGTGAACAACGCGCCGCCAGCCCGGCCACAGACGGGACTGAACAAGGCGGACATTATTTACGAAGTGCTGGCAGAAGGCGAGATGACGCGTTTTCTGACGGTATACCAGAGTCAAAAGCCGGAGGTCGTCGGGCCAGTGCGCAGCATTCGCCCTTATTTCATTCAATTGGGCATCGGCTTCGACGCTGTGCTTGTCCATGCTGGCGGCAGTCAGGAGGCGCTGGAGACATTGGCGCGGTCCGACTACAGCCATCTGGATGAAATCCCGAACGGGCGCTATTTCTGGCGGGAGAGCTTCCGCAAAATGCCGCATAACCTTTACACCAAGCCAGAGCTGATCGAGCAGGCTATGGCAGACAAAAAAATGCGGACAACCGCAGAAGTGCCGCATTTCACTTTCTTGGCGGATGACGCCGAGATCAAGGAAGGCGAGCCTGCGACGCAAATTGATCTGACTTTTCACGCGCTGAACAAGGCTGCTTTTACATACGATGCCGAGCAGAAGAAGTACATGCGGTTCACAGCTGGCAAACCGCACGTCGATTTGAGCGACAACAAGCAGCTTTCCACGACCAATTTGCTGGTCATTTCGACCAAGCATCGTGTATTGGACAGCGAAGGTCGCCGACAGGTCGATGTGATCGGCCCTGGAGACGGTTATTTGTTCCAGCAGGGCAAGGCGCGCAAAATCAAGTGGAAGCGCAGCAACGGCGTGATTCGCGCCTACGAGGATGCGGCTTTGACGGAAGAAGCGCCGCTTTTGCCAGGAAATACATGGGTGGAAATTCTTCCGAATACCCCGGGTCTGTCGCAATCCTTGAAGTTCCACTAGGGATTGGGGCTTGCGGATGAAGGCGGTTTCTTCTAAGATTAATTGTAGGGCTTTAGTGCTTAAAAATTGTACAGTGAGAAACCGTTCGGAAGACGGATACCATAACGGGGTGACGAAAATGCAACTGGAAAAACTGAAGGGGAAAGGGATCGAGCAGCTGTTTGAAGCGGTTCTGTCTCTGGAAACCATGGAAGAATGCTATCAATTTTTTGACGATCTGTGCACCGTAAACGAAATGCAGTCGCTCGCGCAGCGCCTGGAAGTGGCGCGCATGCTCAGAAAAGGCTTTACCTACAATCAGATTGAAGCTGAGACAGGGGCCAGCACAGCAACTATTTCCCGTGTGAAGCGTTGCCTGAACTACGGCAACGACGGATACGAGATGGCGCTGGAGCGCATCGGAAAATAACTAGGAGGCAGGCAACGTTGATTGACTATCGCAGTTGGCGCCATACGTTTAAACTGGACCCGGATAAAACAATCGATGACGATTCGCTAGAGTTGATCTGCGAGTCAGGCACGGATGCGATTATCGTTGGAGGCACGTATGGGGTGACTTTTGACAATACGCTTGAGCTGATGTCCCGCATTCGCCGCTACGCAGTACCGGCCGTGCTGGAAATTTCGTCGCTCGACGCGGTTGTTCCCGGATTCGATTCCTATCTGATCCCGCTCGTGCTGAATGCAGGCGATCCAAACTGGATGTTCGCCCCGCACGTTTCGGGACTCAAAACGTACGGAGCCTACATTCATTGGGATGAGATTATTACGGAAGGCTACCTGATCGCCAATCCGCAAGCCGGCGTCGCCGAGCTGACTTCTGCCCTGCCGATCACAGACGCAGCAGAAGCCAAAGCGTATGCGCAAGTCGCGACCAAAATCTGCCGCTTGCCCATCGTCTATCTGGAGTACAGCGGTACATACGGCGATCCTTCCATCGTCAAAGCTTGCAAGGCAGGGGCCGACGAAGCGCACGTCTTCTACGGCGGCGGCATCCGCACCCCGCAGCAAGCCGCTGAAATGGCGGCAATCGCCGATACAGTCGTCGTTGGCAACGTAATCTACGATGACTTGCAGGCTGCTTTGGCTACGGTTGGGGCTGTAAAAGGGGAAAAATAGGAAATGAGAGAGCCGAAGCAGAAGGCTCTCTTTTTTGTTTGGTAAAATGAATCCCTCCGCTTATGCTGTTCGGCAGCGTCTTGGGGGATTCATTTTTTGTGTCTATTTCTATAAAATGGAAGTGGCAGGCTATTGAAATTTTGAAGTATAGTAATAAATTACCAAAATAGGATAAAATTTTAAAAAACTTATAGATTTTTCTAACTCTTCAAAATATAATCTAATTGTCAGTATTTTCTTACATAGAGAGGAGGAACTGAATTATGAAAATCCAAGCGAAAAAGGTAGAGAGCGTTCGCACAACTGCAGTAGCAGCTTAATCACAATGCATTGGGGGGATAGCACTCGGGCTATTCCCTTTTTTCATCTTACTTAATTAAGCGCCCTTATCCCGGAGGTGTTTTTATATGGTACGTCGACCTTTGTTCAAACCGGTGCATCCTGTCTATGAAGTGACAGAACAGACGATTCGCATGGGAGATGCTCCCGGGTATTCCGTCGAGCTGGATGACGAGAACAAAGCGATACGCAAGATGGTCAAGCTGATGGACGGAACGCGCACGATTGAAGATATACATAGCGCTTTGCTTGGCGAATATCCTGAGCTTACTCGCGAGGAGATAGCGGAAGCTGTAGAAGACCTCGGAGGCCTGGGCTTTATTATGGATCAGGAGGCGGAGGAAGCTTCTGGCCTGACGCTGGCGCAAAAAGAGCGATACAAGGCGAACATCCGCTTTTTCTCGCTGTTTACCAACCTGGAACAAAGTCCGAGTTACGTACAGGAGCAACTGAGCGGAAAAAAAGTGACCATCCTCGGCATGGGCGCTTTCGGCTCAACTGTGCTCGCCAATCTGGTCGGAGTGGGAATCGAGCAGATCAAACTTGTTGATTTTGACAGGGTAGAGCTGAACAACCTGAACCGCCAGATGTTGTTCAATGAAGCAGACGTCGGACGCCTAAAGGTGGAGGCAGCGCGGGATTTCATCGCCAGACTGCATTCAGGGGTGGCAATCGAAACCGAGACGATGCAAATCGGGTCCAGTGCAGATGTGGAGCAGGTCATCGCCGGGAGCGATCTCGTCGTACTGGCAGCCGATCAGCCATTTTTCGTCTTGCCAAGATGGGTGAACCGGGCTTGCGTCAATCTGGGCATCCCGTATATTGCCGGGGGCTTTAATTTGATCGAAGGGCAGTTTTTCTTGGTCGATCCAGGGAAAACGGGATGCCTGGACTGCATGCATTTGCACCGCTCCGAACAGGTGGAAGATTACGTGCGGCTGATTGAAAACTTGCTCAACACCGAGTTCAGGCCGCCTACTGCTACGATCGCGCCGAATACGATGATGATTACCGCCATGATGGCTTCGGATGCCGTCCGGTTTTTGACGGGAATCGCGCCTGTGCAATCGGCAGGAAAATTGCTGTTGTTTGATTTCAACACATTGGAAAAGAAAGTGTTCGTCGAATGGGAGCGCAACGAGCAAGCGTGTCCGACTTGCGGAAAAGGCAACGGCGAGGAGCCGATTTTTCAGGTCAGGGCAAACGAAGTGTACGTGAATGCGAGGCATTGATCCGGAAGAGAGGGAGGGGATTTTGGCGTGAAGATGACAGGCGACAGTGTCCTCAAAATGCATCCGCTTGCGCGCCGGGCGGAAAACGAAGAGGAGATGCTGATCGGGCGAACCGATATCAGCAATTTTATTGTACTCCCGGTTATTGGCGTGGAAATCATCGATTTGCTTGATGAAGGCAAAACCGTAAACGAAGTCGCTACGATCATGGAAGAACGGCTGGGCGAGCCTGTGGACGTGCTTGACTTTGCCAACGATCTCGCAGCTTCCTACCAGTTTGTCCATACGGTAGACGGCGAGGTGGTAAACGAGCCGGTTGCTGTTGTCGACCACTTTTCGTGGATCAAGGAAGCGACGGGACAGTTTTTCTTTAACCGTGTAGCTTTTTGCCTGTATGGCTGTGTATTTCTGGCAGGGGTGTTGCTGTGCGCCTTCACAGGCAAGTACATTCCGGTCTACTCCGACATTTTTGTCTCTACTTCTGTGACCGTTTCTGTGCTGGCTTCGTTTGTGACGATCTGGATGTTTTTGTTCTTTCATGAGCTGGCGCATTTGCTGGCGGCGCGGTCGCTTTCCATCGGCAGTCGCATCGGGCTGGGGCATCGGCTTGTCTTTGCCGTAGCGGAGACGAACATGTCCAATATCGTTCTCGTGGAGCCGGGGCGTCGTTACAAAGCGTTTGTGGCCGGAATGGCGTGGGACGCGACATTTTGGGGGATCGGCGTGATCCTGCTTTTCGCCCATGACGCTGGCTGGGTGAGTCTCTTGCCTTTTATCCAGGCATTTATCCGCATGGTTAACGTGATTTTGCTCATGGCGCTGGCGTTTCAGTTCATGGTGTTCATGCAAACGGATGTGTACTACATGCTCGCCACCCGTTTTCGCTGCGCCAATCTGCTGATGAATACGCGACTTTTTCTGAAAAGCAAAATCCGGTCGTTGACGCAGGAAGAGCAAGAGGAATGGGAGTATGTCTCCTTGCATGAAAAACAGGTCATCCGTTGGTACAGTTGGGTGTATTTGATCGGTTCCGTCTGGGCGATCTGGTTTTTTGTCCAGTATCAGTTGCGCATGGCGATTGATTTTATTGCGAAGATCGCCGATGAGATGCGTCACGCTTCCGTCGCTTCGTGGCAGTTTTGGGACGGCATCCTGTTGATTATGCTCGTGTTGGTTCCATTCTTCATCGTAGGCTGGTCGTGGCTTCGCGCCTATCGACAAAGAAAAAGCGAACGGGAGCGGGCCAAATCCTTGCAGGAGGCGTAAACAAACGTCTCTCCTTCGGCAAGGGGCCTGCTCCACACATTCGCTTTTGACAGGAGTGTAAAGAAACGCGATGTTTCTTTACGCTTTTTTGTTTTGGCAGGCAGCGGTCATCGAACATCAAGCTAAAGAGCGTTTCCCGTTGCTGTCCTTGCGAAGCGGCGTGACTTGCAAATAAGTGAACACGCGCCATATCCACTCAAGCGGGCCCATGCGGAAGGCGGACAGCCACAGCATGCTGAAAGCCATTTGCCCGACATAGATCCCGAGGCAAAAGAGCGTGGACTGCCAGTAGGTGAGCGTACCATACCAGCCGAACAGGTAGCCGCCGACCAAGATCAGCACCGTTTGCCCCACGTAGTTGGTGAGGGCCATCCGTCCGTAGCTGGTGAGCGGAGCCAATGCTTTTTGGACACCGCTGTGCTGCAAAAGCCGGATTAGCGTCGTCACGTAAAAAGCTGACATGACAAAGCCGGTCGAAGTCAAGGCGATCGTGTAGTACGTGAGCGCAAGCAATTGTTCCTCGGACATGTCGTCCACAACGATCATGTTGGCTGTCATAAACGGGTCAGCCGGAAGGAAATGATACTGGGCGTACAGACCGACCAGCATAAGGACAAAGGCGATGCCTTGAACCTTTTTGATCGCAGGCAGAAAGCGGGGAATGTCCTGGAATACCCCGAATTGCCCGACAGACAGGCCGAGAATGAACAGCGGCAGCACCAACATCGGCTTGAAGCCCGTGGAGCAAACGAACATGGCGAGGATCAGCCCGACAATCAGGTTTGTTCTCGCCTTCAAGCGGTAAAAAGGCATGAGCATAAAGCCGAAGATCGCGTAAATAAACAGGGCTTCGCCCGGATGGAACATTTTGTGGACAAAACCGAAGGCCAGAAGCGCAAGCAGACGGCGGACAAACAGAACCGTACTGTTGGCGCCTTTTGCTTTCGCCCGGCTGACAAACAGATGGAAGCCTACTCCGAACAGAAACGAAAAAATCACGAAAAAGCGCGATTCTACAGCAAAATTGAAAAACTGAAACAGCCAGGCGTCCAAGCTGCCAGGGGTTGGAGTCTTTACGTCAAGCAGCGGCAAAATGTTGACCAGGATGATTCCGAGCAAAGCGAAGCCGCGTACAGTATCCAGTGTGTCGATCCTCTGTGTCCCGGTAGGAGCGAGCGCTGTCAAAATGATCACTTCCTTTGTACCTTGATTTATGTCCAATCAGACGTCTCTTCATCCTAACGCACAGCGAGGAAGGGAGAAAGAGATTTGCATTACGCTCTGCTTACAAAAATGTAAGAGGCTCGCTCCCAGCGCAACTATCTGATTGCTCACCTCGTCTATTTGTATAAATCAGGAAGGAAAGGAGGCGCGAAAATGAAGCCGATTCTCCGGGGAAAGTGGCGGCTTGCCGCAGGAGTTGCCTATTATCGCGGCAGGCGGCATGCGCAGTGGCTGTTTGGGCGAACGAGATTGGCGCGGGAAAAAAGCAGCCAGCCGCTTCCTTATGTCCATTTTTCCCATCAGACTATTTTGTTGCGCCAATTGCAGCATGTAGAAATGTGGATGCAGCACAACAAGGTGAAAAATTTGCGCCTCGCGACCGCCTGTTTGCACGGAGTGATCATTCGGCCGGGCGAAACTTTTTCCTACTGGAAGCTGATTGGCAAGCCGACAAAAAGAAAAGGCTACGTAGAGGGGATGCTGCTCTCGCATGGTCGCGTCACAGCCGGGATTGGCGGCGGTTTGTGCCAGCTATCCAACTTGCTGTACTGGATGGCACTGCACACGCCTTTGACCGTGACCGAACGCCATCGCCACAGCTACGATGTGTTTCCCGACGCGAACAGAACCCAGCCGTTCGGAAGCGGCGCCACTTGCTTTTACAACTACCTCGATTTGCAGATTGAAAACCGGACGAACCAAACTTTCCAGCTTTGTGTCTGGCTGACGGACACGCATCTGGTGGGGGAATGGAGAGCTGACATGCCGCCGACACGAAGCTATGAAATGATTGAGAAAGAGCATGCCATCACCCCTTCGATCTGGGGCGGATACGAGCGGAGCAACCAACTGTGGCGCAATGTGTATGCCCAGGACGGGGAGTGGCTGGAACAGCAGTGGCTGACGGAAAATCGCGCCTATCTCATGTACGAGCCGCTTTTGCCAAAAGGATGATCTTTCCTCTCCCGTATACGAACTGGAACTCAGGTGCAATCTGTGCGAAAATAGGAACATATGCACTCGTATAGGAACGTGGAAAGGTGGATTTATACATATGTCTTCAGTAGAACGAATTACGTCAGGCTTGAACCCGGAACAGCGGGAAGCCGTACTTACCACGGAAGGTCCTGTCCTGATTCTGGCCGGAGCGGGCAGCGGCAAGACCAAGGTGCTGACACAGCGGATTGCTTATCTCATCAGCGTGAAGCAAGTTGCGCCATGGAGCATTCTCGCGATTACGTTCACCAACAAGGCTGCGCGCGAGATGCAGAACCGCGTAGCGGCGATCATTGGCGGTGCAGCGGCTCAGGATACGTGGCTTTCGACGTTTCACTCCTTGTGCGTGCGAATTTTGCGCAGGGATATTGACCGGCTTGGCATCAACCGCAGCTTCAGCATTCTCGACGCTGGCGACCAGTTGTCTGTCGTCAAGCAGTGCCTGAAGGAACTGAACATCGATCCGAAGCAATATGAGCCGCGGTCCATCCTGGCTGCCATCAGCGGAGCGAAGAACGAACTGACAGACCCGGCGACTTTTGCCAGACTGGCGGGCGATCCGTTTTCCCAGGTGGCTGCCAAGGTGTACGAAGCGTACCAGAAAAAGCTGAAAAGCAACCAGTCGCTGGACTTCGACGACTTGATCATGACGACGGTTCGCCTGTTCAAGGAAGTGCCGGAAGTGCTGGAATTTTACCAGAAAAAATTCCGCTACATACACGTCGACGAGTATCAGGATACGAACCGCGCCCAGTATCTTTTGATTTCCATGCTGGCCGACAAGTTCCGCAACGTCTGCTGCGTGGGGGATGCCGACCAAAGTATTTACAAGTGGCGGGGAGCGGACATCTCCATCATCCTGAACTTTGAAAAAGACTACCCGGAAGCAAAGCTGATCAAGCTGGAGCAAAACTATCGCTCGACCAAGACGATCCTGCAAGCAGCGAACCAGGTCATCGCCAACAACAAGCTGCGCAAGGAAAAGAAACTGTGGACGGAAAACCCCGGCGGAGAAAAAATCATGTGCTTCCAGGGTGATTCCGAGCATGACGAGGCGTATTTTATCGTCGATACGATTCGCAAGCAGATGGCGAAGTACAAGCGCTACGACAAGTTTGCCGTTCTGTACCGGACCAATGCCCAGTCCCGTGTGGTCGAGGATGTGTTCATCAAATCGAACATTCCGTACACCATCGTCGGCGGCACGAAGTTCTACGATCGCAAAGAGATCAAGGACATTCTCGCCTACTTGCGCCTGATTTCCAATCCGGACGACGATATCAGCTTGCAGCGCATTATCAATGTGCCGAAGCGCAACATCGGTGACACGACCGTCGACAAGCTGCAAGCGTACGCCAATGCAAACGGCCAGTCGCTGTACCAGGCCATTCAGGAGACGGCTTACATGGGCCTGCCGTCCCGCACGACGAATGCGATTTTGTCGTTTAACGATCTGATTACCAATTTGATGCAGATGACGGACTATTTGAGCGTGACCGAGCTGGTAGAGGAAGTATTGAAGCGATCCGGCTATCGTGAATCGCTGAAAGAAGACAAGACGCTGGAAGCGCAGGCGCGTCTGGAGAACATCGAGGAGTTTCTGTCTGTTACGCAGGAGTTCGAGCGCAAAAATGAAGACAAGAGTCTGCTCGCCTTTTTGACCGATTTGGCGCTTGTCGCTGATATTGATTCGCTTGGCGAAGATGGGGAAGAAGAGGTAGTAGCCGCAGACGGGCAAGTTGTGCTGATGACGCTGCATAGCGCCAAAGGGCTGGAGTTTCCGGTAGTGTTTCTCGTCGGGCTGGAGGAAGGCGTGTTCCCGCACAGCCGCTCCCTTTTTGACGACACCGAGATGGAAGAAGAGCGTCGTCTGGCGTACGTAGGCATTACCCGGGCAGAAGAGCGCCTGTACATGACGTGCGCGCGGATGCGGACGCTGTTTGGACGAACCAACGTAAGTGTGCCGTCGCGATTTTTGCAGGAAATTCCGCCCGAGCTGTTGGAAGGCAACCCTGCCGCAGCAGAGCGAAGCTTTGGCGGTGGTGGCCGCGGCGGAGCATTTGGTCAGCGCGAGATGGGGGCAAGATCGTTCGGCTCGACCTCCCCGCAAGCAGGAGGGGGCTTCGGTTCCGCCAAGCCAGGAATGGCGCAACGATCGACAGGAGGCTCGGCAACGTTCACTCGTCCAGGGTTGCAGGCTGGCGACAAGCTGCCTGGACACGGTCAGGGAGCAGGAGTGGATTGGAAAGTCGGAGACAGGGTGCAGCACGGCACGTGGGGCATGGGTACTGTCGTGAAAGTAAAAGGAGCGGGTGACGATATGGAGCTTGATATCGCATTCCCTAGCCCGACTGGCATCAAGAAGCTGCTCGCGAAATTCGCGCCGATACAGCGGGCGTAATGCTAATGCGCAGACTATCGCTAAAGTAAAGGATGAACGAGATGGATCGATTGACGGCGGAAACAAAAATCAAAGAATTGGTGAAACGAATTGAGCGGCACAACCGTCTTTACTATGAACAGGATCGACCTGAGATTTCCGATCAGGAATACGATCAATTGATGCGGGAGCTTACTGAACTGGAAAACCAGTTTCCAGAACTGGCTTCTCCGGATTCTCCCACCCAGCGCGTTGGGGGGGAGCCTTTGCCATTCTTTGAAAAAGTCGTACACAAGACGCCGATGCTCAGTCTTGGCAACGCTTTTGGGGAAGCAGACATCAGAGATTTTGACCGCCGTGTCCGCCAGGCCGTGGGGAGCCAGGCCGTTCGCTATGTGGCTGAGCTGAAAATCGATGGGCTTGCTGTGTCCTTGCACTACGAAAACGGTATGTTTGTGCGCGGAGCGACTCGTGGAGACGGGAGCACAGGCGAGGACATCACCCAAAACTTGAAGACGATCCGCTCGATTCCGCTCAAGCTGACCAAGCCGCTGACCTTGGAGGTGCGAGGCGAGGCGTACATGCCAAAAGCTGCTTTCGACAAGCTGAACCGGGAGCGGGAAGAGCGCGGGGAAGCGCTGTTTGCCAATCCGCGCAACTCGGCAGCCGGCTCGCTTCGGCAGCTCGATCCGAAAATCGCTGCATCCCGTCAGCTCGACACTTTTATTTACGGGATTGGCGACTTGCAGGGCGAGACAGTCGAGTCCCACAGCGAAGGGCTTGACCTGCTCGAATCTCTAGGCTTCAAGGTGAACAAAGAGCGCCGCGTATTCGAAGACGTCGAGGAGCTGCTCGCCTTCATTGAAAACTGGACAGAAAAGCGCCCGACCTTGCCATATGAAATCGACGGCATGGTCATTAAAGTGGACAGCTATTCGCAGCAGGAAGAGCTGGGCTTTACGGCAAAAAGCCCGCGCTGGGCGGTCGCGTACAAGTTTCCGGCGGAAGAAGCGGTCACGGTGCTTGAAGGCATCGAAGTGTCCGTAGGCAGAACGGGAAGCGTGACACCGACGGCCCTTTTGAAGCCAGTCAGTTTGGCGGGCACGACAGTAAAGCGTGCTTCTTTGCACAACGAAGACATCATCCGGGAAAAAGGCTTGCTGATTGGCGATCATGTCGTCGTCAAAAAGGCAGGCGATATCATCCCGGAAATTATAGCGGTGCTGCCGGAGCGCAGAACGGGCAGCGAAGTGCCTTTTGCCATGCCGACGCATTGTCCGGAGTGTGGCAGCGAGCTGGTGCGCTTGGAGGAAGAAGTGGCCTTGCGCTGTATCAACCCGATGTGTCCGGCATTGATCCGTGAAGGCATGATCCACTTTGTTTCCCGCACAGCGATGAACATTGACGGGCTGGGCGAAAAAGTGGTGGCTCAGCTGTACCGCGACGACATCATTCACAGCGTCGCTGACCTGTATTATTTGCACCAGCAGCGCGATGTGCTGCTGGGGATGGAGCGCATGGGCGAAAAGTCGGTAGACAATTTGCTGGCAGCGATCGAAGCGAGCAAGGAAAACTCGCTGGAACGCGTCCTGTTCGGGTTAGGCATCCGCCTGGTCGGAGCAAAGGCGGCGAAGGTGCTTGCCGAGCATTTTGGCCATATCGATGCCATCATGCAGGCGACAGAAGAAGAACTGACGCAAATTAACGAGATCGGCCCGAAAATGGCTGCGAGTCTCATCAACTATTTCGCTCAACCGCAAGCACAAGCTGTCATCGAAAGATTGAAGGCAGCGGGAGTGAACATGGAGTACAAAGGCATTCGCGTCGAGAGTGGCGCCGACTTGCCGTTCTCCGGAAAAACGATTGTCCTGACCGGAACATTGACCCAAATGTCCCGCCAGGAAGCAGAGGAAGCGATTGCCCGATTGGGTGGCAAAGTAACGAGCAGCGTCAGCAAGAAAACCGATCTGGTAATTGCAGGAGAAAAAGCTGGCTCCAAGCTGGAGAAAGCAGAAAAATTGGGTGTGGCTGTTATGGATGAAGCCGGATTCCTGGAAGTTCTTCAAACAGCAACACCGTAAAGAAAACGGTGGCGACAGACAGATGAGCAAGGGAAGGGACGTGAAGAGCATGAATGGCTTTAGGCGATGGGGAATTGGAGCAATGACGATGCTGATCTTGAGCGGCTGTAGCGATGGCGGCGTCGTTCAGGAGAAGCCCGCCACCTCTTCGGTTATTGCATCTGCTCTGAAGGGTGACTTGACCTATCAGGATGTTTTGGAAAAGGGAGAAACCATTCATAATCTGGCGATGACGTCAGACGCTGCACAAGTATGGGTAGGCACACATGCCGGACTGTACAGCTCCGCAGGGGGTTCCTTGTGGGGATTGCTGTCGCCAGAGCTGGCGCAGATTGATGTCGTAGGCTGGTTTGTCGATCCGAGCGACGCCCACCACATGTACGTCGGTGGCAGTGAAGGAGTCCTACGCACCGCAGATGGCGGGAAAAGCTGGACTTCTTCCAGCAAAGGCTTGCCTGAGCCTGCAAATATCCGCAGCTTTACTGGGGTTCGCCAAGGGGAAAAAGTTCGTCTGTTCGCGTTTGTAACAGGCGAGGGCATCTACCAATCCACAGACAAAGGCGATACATGGACGCTCTGGCAGCCGATGGATCAGGAAGTATATGCCATGGATTTTGACTCGAATGAGAACCGTCTCTATGTAGCGGCACAGTTCAGCTTGCTCTATAATGAGGAAGGGCAGTGGAAGACAGAGGCGATTCCGGATGCAGAACAGATTTACTCGCTATCCCTCAACAGAAATACTGGCGTTCTCGCTGTCGCAACCGAAAAAGGTGTCTATGAAAAAAACGATGGTGAGTGGCATCTGCTCGAAGCTCGCTCGCCGGAAAAATTGATCGTCATTGCCTCGGGTGGTGGCGATACAAAATGGGTAGGGATTGGCGAATCGGCGTTGATTTACAAGCTCAACGGCAATCGCTGGACCAAATGGAACTGATCCCATTTTTTTCAGGACAAAAGGAGTAGCGTATGAAAGCGAAGTTTTTGACAGGATGCAGGTACGCAGCCGCGTTTTTGCTTGCGATTGCCGTCTCTGGTTGTTCGTTGCTGCCAGGGGGCAAGGACAAGTCGCCTGAGCCTACCGCGCCGTCCTTGTCTGAAGTAGTGGAAGTATCTGAGGATTACTATGGCAGCATCACTCCATACAAGCCTAACCAGACGCGCGGCATGCTGAGCAGTGCGCGATACCGCATCGATTTCAGCCATCTGGAGCTTGGCTTGATGGAGTTTGCCCGCGATACGTTTCCGACCTCCCAGTATTATTTTCAGGAAGGTCAAGTCGTCAAAAAAGAACAGGTGACGCAGTGGATTGCCCAGGAAAAGGCGAGTGGAACGAAAGGCCAGCAGAAAAACGGCATTTTGGTTCACGTCCTGGAGCATGATTACTTGAACAAAAAAGACAAGCAATTGGCAGGCATGGTGCTCGGCTTGTCTGTATCGCCGAACTACCAGGATGCAACTGGCAAGGAAATGGTGTACACACAGCAGGAGCTGCAAGCAAAAGGGCAGCAGCTTGCCGCCAGTATCGTCGCGACGCTGCGGGTGAGCACTCCGAATGTGCCGATGCTGATTTTGCTGTATCAGGTTCCCGAAGCGAACTCTTCGCTTGTGCCAGGGCATTTCATCATGTCGGGTACAGTGGGAGCGAGCGAATCGGCCGTATCGAAGTGGCAGCCGATTGAAGAGGAGTTTTTCCTGTTCCCGAGCGCGGATGTAGAGAAAAAATATCCGCAGCAGTCGTTGCAGTACGATAAGCTGATGAGGCAAGCACAGGCGTATTTCGGAGAGTATGTCGGCATGACAGGCGTTGGCCGATTCATGGACGGCAGACTGACGGAGCTGACGATTACGGCGACGGCGGAGTATGACTCGCGGACAGAAGTTTTGCAGTTCACGCAGTACGCAGCCGGAAGCATCAATCAGTTGTTCGACAAAAGCGTCCACGTCAACTTGTACGTCCAATCGATGAACAAGCCGCTGGCCATTTATATTCGACCGACATCTGGCGAACCGTACATGCATCTGTATCGCCAGTAGACAGTAGCCAATAGTAGGAAGCGGCCCCGATGTGCACCTCTCCAGGTGTGGATCGGGGTTTTTGTGCAGAAGCCAGAGGAGATTGCACATAAGTGTATACGGTTGAACAAAGTGTGAACAAAAGTGTAAGGTCCCGTTTTCTGAAGTTGGCTGTTGTTTTTCGCGGAAAAATGCAAACACTATCGGGGTCGGGCTTCTCAGTAGTAGTTGGTATGATCCTTGCATATGTTTTATAAGTGATCTTAGGAAGAAAACGATAAGGAGGCGTCACCAAATGCAAGTTGAATTCAAAAACGAGGCGTTTACTAATTTTGGCCTGCCAGAAAATAAAAAGGCATTTGAAGAAGCACTCGCCAAAGTAGAAAGCGAGCTTGGCCGCGAGTACCCTCTCATCATTGGTGGAGAGCGCATCACAACCGAGAAAAAATCCAGCTCCTTCAACCCTTCCAATAAAGAACAAGTCGTGGGCGTTGTGTCCCAGGCAGACCAGGCGCTGGCTGAAAAAGCGATCCAAACAGCAGCCAGCACTTTCGAAACATGGAAAAAGGTTCCTGCCGGTGCGCGTTCCCGTTACCTCTATAAAGCAGCAGCAATCCTGCGTCGCCGCAAGCATGAGTTCTCCGCTTGGCTGGTAAAAGAAGCAGGTAAAAGCTGGGCAGAAGCTGACGCTGACACAGCAGAAGCAATCGACTTCATGGAATACTACGGCCGTCAAATGGATAAGCTGTCCCAACGCCATGACCTGCCACGCATCCCGGATGAAGACAACGAACTGTACTACATTCCACTCGGTGTTGGCGTAGTAATCCCGCCATGGAACTTCCCTCTGGCGATCATGGCTGGGATGACAACAGCAGCTCTCGTAGCTGGTAACACAGTTGTACTGAAACCTGCTTCCACTACACCAGTAATCGCAGCGAAATTCATGGAAATCCTCGAAGACGCTGGCGTACCAGCAGGCGTAGTGAACTTCGTGCCAGGTTCCGGCAGCGAAATCGGCGACTTCCTCGTAGAACACACGCTGACTCGCTTCATCAGCTTCACTGGTTCCCGCGACGTAGGTCTGCGCATCAACGAACTGGCTGCGAAACATCGTCCAGGTCAAAAATGGATGAAGCGTCTGGTAGCGGAAATGGGCGGTAAAGACTCCATCGTGGTAGACAACGACTGCGATATCGAGTTGGCTGCACAATCCATCGTAGCTTCCGCATTCGGCTTCTCCGGTCAAAAATGTTCTGCTTGCTCCCGCGCAATCGTTCACCAAGACGTGTACGATCAAGTGCTGGGTCGCGTAGTTGAGCTGACTAACCAACTGACTGTAGGCGACGTAAGAACAAACGAGTTCTACACAGGTCCAGTTGTCGACGAGAAAGCTTACAACAAAATTCTCGAATACATCGAGATCGGAAAAACAGAAGGCAAACTGGTTGCGGGTGGCGAAAAAGGCCCGGAAACAGGCTACTTCATCAAGCCAACCGTATTTGCTGACGTAGATCCGCAAGCTCGCGTGATGCAAGAAGAAATCTTTGGTCCAGTAGTAGCATTCTGCAAAGCCAACGATTTCGACCATGCTCTGGAAATCGCGAACAACACCGAGTACGGCTTGACTGGCGCTGTAATCAGCCGCAACCGTGCACACCTGGAGCGCGCTCGCGAAGAGTTCCACGTGGGCAACCTGTACTTCAACCGCAAGTGCACAGGCGCTTTGGTTGGCGTGCATCCGTTCGGCGGATTCAACATGTCCGGTACTGACTCCAAAGCGGGCGGACCAGACTACCTGTTGCTCTTCACCCAAGCGAAAATGGTTTCCGAAAAAATGTAAGAAAACGCAATACCAAAGCTGCCTCCACACGGGGGCGGCTTTTTTTGTCGCAAAAAGATTGAGGAAACCAAGTTTTCTCACGCTCATTTTGTCCACACTAAGAGGTAAGAAATGATGTGCGGGCAGGTGAGGGTAGCTGTTTACTTACATTGTGTCAGGGCTCTCGACGTTTTTTCTCGTGTACTTGCTGATGCCGCTTGCGTATCGGCTGGCGTGGAAAACAAAGCTGCTGGACATGCCCAGGGGAAGAAAAGGGCACAGCAAGCCAATGCCGCTATCTGGCGGGCTGGCGATGTTTGTCGGACTGCTGCTGGTGACAAGTTTTTTTGCAGGGGCGCAAAAAACGGTGGCAGTTTTGGCAGTCGGCGGCGTTCTGCTGGTGGCGATTGGCTGGGTGGACGATATGTACAAAGCGCAGCAAAAAGATTTTCCTGCGCTGCCGAAGTTGCTCGTTCAAGTAGCGGTCGCTGTCCTCGCCTTTTTGCTCGATATCCGGTTTCGCGGGATCAGCCTGACCTGGCTTGGGGCTGAAGATGGTTCTTATGTCTCGTTCCCTGTGTTTTTGTCTTTGTTGGCAACGGTGCTGTGGATTGTTGGACTGATCAATATGGTAAATTTTTTGGACGGAGTGGACGGGCTTGCGGCGGGAGCGACAGCCTTTTCAGCCATCACCTTGTTTTTTTTGTCGATGTTCAAGGGGCAGGAAGTCACGGCATTGCTGGCCGTTGCGTTGGCAGGGGCAGCGCTCGCTTTTTTGCGCTTCAATTTTTATCCGGCCAAAATATTCATGGGAGACGCCGGATCGATGTTTCTGGGCTTCGCGCTGGCGGTAATATCGCTGGAAGGAACGATGAAAGGGGCCACGCTCATTTCGCTGGTCGTGACGGTTCTGGCACTCGGCTTGCCTGTGATGGATACGATGCAGGTAATGATCAGTCGGTTGTTGGCGGGGTCGCCTATGTATCAGGCTGATCGGAGACATGTTCACCATCGCTTGATGTCGTTTGGCCTGACAGCCAAGCAAACGGTTGTCGTCCTGTATTTGGTCAGCCTGCTGTTCTCGGGACTTGCGGTGTTCCTGTTTTTGTACGGATAGAGCAGCGCAGCATTGCTTTATTTGGATAAAGCAATTGAGCAAGAGAGTGCCCGCCAAAAAGGATGGCGCAGCCAAGACAAAAGGAATGGACATTCGATCTCTAGTCTTCGGCAGGATCGAAGAAAAAGAACTGGTTGCGGCCTGTTGCTTTTGCTTTATACAAAGCCTTGTCGGCGTTGCTCAGCAACTGGTCCGCTTCTTTCGCAGAGGCAGGGAAAAGAGCAATTCCGATACTGGAGGTAAAGTGAAACGTCTTGTCCTCGTAGCTCCACGGCTGCTGGAGCGAACGCAGGATGCGCGTCGCCACTTTTTCGGCCTGACGTTCGCTGTCGATGGCTGTGAGAATGACGACAAACTCGTCTCCCCCCAAGCGGGCGACGGTATCCTGATCGCGAACGCACGATTTGAGACGCTTGGCCAGCATTTGCAAAAAAACGTCGCCAATATCGTGACCCCATGTATCGTTGATCTGTTTAAAATGGTCACAGTCGATGTACAGCGCTGCTACCATCTCTCCAGACGCCTCGGCGCGTTCCAGCGCTTCCTGGAGGTTGTTGTAAAGAAGGCGTCTGTTAGGCAAGCCTGTGAGCATATCGTGGTAAGCCATGTGCTCAAGCTGCCACTCCAGTTTTTTGCGTTCGGTAATGTCGCGGGTAACAGAAAAGACGTGTGTGCATAGCCCTTCGTTGTTGAAGACAGGCGAGAGGATGGATTCACCGACCATGTGGCCGTTCGTTGTGAAATGAGTGGGACTGGCGCCTTCAACGGTTTGGCTGTACATGCTGTTGAGCAAGTCAGCCTTTTCCTGCGGGTAAACTTCTTCAATCAGCTTCCCGTAGCAATCCTCGGTAAGACCTGATCCTTTCATGGCGGCAGGATTCATCAAGACATACCGGAACTGGTAAGCCCCGCCGGCGTTTTTTTCCACAGCCATAAGGAAAAACATATCCGACATGTGATGAAACAAACTGGTCAAGATGTCGCTGTGCTGACTGATGAGTGTTGTAATATCAAGCTTCGCCATATCTGTGGTCTCCTGATTGTAGGCTTGTCCCTATATTATAGTATAGCAAGGCAGGCCAAGAAAATGATGAGACGTTGGTAATAGTGCGGGGTTTACTGGCTGCAAGTGGAAGTGGTAAAGTAAGGGTATTCTCTCACTAGCTGTCTAATCGAAAATGATTAAGGAGTTCCACTTATGCGCAAAAAGCTGCTGCCCGGTCTGATCCATCGCCTGCCGCAAAACGCGATGTCGAGGACCATGGGAAAAATTACTGCTTCTCGCTTCAGTCGATTAGCCATTCAGCGATACATCCGTCACTATAAAATCGATTTTTCCATCATAGAAAAGCCCGTATCGGAATACCGGACTCTCAAGGAATTTTTTACGCGCCGCCTGAAACCGGAAGCAAGACCGATCGCCCCTGGACACGATGTTGTCGTAAGCCCGGTGGATGGGACTGTTTCCCAGCTCGGCGACATCTGCGAAGGCACGCTGATTCAGGCAAAAGGAAAAGATTTCACAGTGACTGAACTGCTCGGCGGTTCGGAGCAAGAGGCGAAACGTTATTACGGCGGAAAGTTCATTACAATCTATTTAAGCCCGCGCGACTATCACCGCATACATATGCCAGTGGCGGGGAATCTGGTGAAGTACAGCTACTTGCCTGGACGTCTCTACCCGGTCAATCAGCTCGGAATTGAAAACGTGGAGCGACTGTTTGCCCGCAACGAGCGGCTCGTGACCTACATCGAAACAGATGGTTTGGGCAGCATGGCTTTGGTCAAGGTCGGAGCGCTGTTCGTCGGAAGCGTCAAAGTCTCGTACAATACAGCCACGACGAACATCAAGCACGGCCGACAAACGGACGAACCAATCATCGGCACCCCGCATTACGAAAAAGGCAGCGAGCTAGGCTGGTTCGAGTTTGGTTCAACGGTCATTTTGCTCGTGGAGTCCAGCCAACTGGAATGGGCAGACCGTGTGGAAAAAGGCCAGTCGCTCTTGATGGGGCAAGTGTTGGCGACGATAGAGACGGAGAAGGAATAGTTGTGACTCTTCAACTGGGAGCATGGCCGTTTTGTTGAGCATAGCAGTCAGTCCTACTCTCATGGAAACATCAAGCTGGTTTTACAAAAGAGAAAAAGGAGTCCCTTTTTATAAGGGGCTCCTTTTTTAATCAAAGACTGTTTCTAGCTCGCCATATTGAATTAGCACTGGTTCCGAGTACCACCCACGGTTTCTCCCGTATAGGCATTAATAATGTGTGTACCACTTTCGCAGTTGGACTCACGGGTATAGCTAATATGGTATTGTCCATTGGAGTAGGTTACAGCAGTGATTTTAATTGGTCCGAGCGCCGGGTTTTTCGTCAACTGGGTTGTTAAAATTTGCTTGGCTTGTTCTGGTGTCAGCATTTGTTCATGCTGATTCGGGAACAAAAGATTGGGCAAAGGAATAGTTTGTGGCAGAGAAATCATGATAGCCAGTAGCAGTACAAGTGTTGTTTTCAAATGCGTCCTCCTTTTGATTCAAGTTATGAATAAAATTACTTTTCGAGTTCGGCCCCTTCTTGCTTGACTAAAATTTCAGGGGTGGGGTCGTCTTTATGTTTTTCAATGACTTCATAAATGGACTTTGTGTCCAATGTACTTTTAAAATTGGATACTTTCTTTTGTTCGACAGTGTACTTTCCTTGATATTGCCCCATAATAACGTAATGATTTTGTGATTTGTCTTTATTATAGATACTGTCATCTTCCATTAAGAAAAGAAGTACTTTTTCATTATTAGAGAAGTCAGCTTCTGTGTCAGAACTAAATGCAAATTCTCCGGGTATTTCGCCTTTGTATACTCGTACTGTAACAATGTCATTTGATTTAGGAGTTCCTTTTAAAATCGTATCTATTTTAATACTCACATCAGTGTATACAATATCGTTTAATTTTATATCTTTTGGCATTCTTCCACTCGGGGTATTCCACGTTGCAGGGTGAATTTCTAAAACGGTTCCTTCCAAAATTAGAGAGGCGCCAGAAGCTAATTCCTGATTGGTGAAAGTATCCAAATAAGAAGCGATGTGTATCCTTTCAGTAGGTGAGTTGTTCTGTAGGTTAAGCGCCATAGCAGAACCTGTAGTTAAACCCGTTAATATCACAAGAGTCCCTAGAACAATTCCTTTTTGTTTCAATCGAGAAATAAGCATTTTCTCCTCCGAATGTTAGATTTTATAGCGGCCTACCAGTCAATTGCGTTATATCCGTTAATATCATCTTTTCCTAGCTGGTACTTGACTGTTCCCGCGGGAGAAACATACATGACAGCATCTTTATTATCTGAATGATCTAAGCCGATGATATGTCCAAATTCATGTACCATAATAGACGGTACATGATATGCAGTTTTAGAAGGTTTGGAAGAATTACTTAGATTGCGTGAACTGTTTAAAATAATGTCTCCTTCAGTGATTATATCCCCTGAATATTTCCACCTTGCATTTGCAGGTGCTTGAGAAGTTCCCATATCAATTTTAAAAACTTCATTTTCTCCATTAATGTTTTCCATCGGATTATTTTGTTTATTTCTATCGCCACTATATTCTAAGGAAAACTTCTTTTTCCGAATCGTATCCCACTGATCAGAAGCCAAAACGATTGAGTCAACACCTTCATCTGAAATTGAACTTGCAATCGAGTAGGTATAATCTACTCCTTTTTCCCAGTGACCTCCATAAGGGTCAAGATTGTACGCGAACGATACTGATGAGTAACCAATTAGTAAGCTGCCTATAAACATTCCTAACAGTTTGGATTTTCTTACCATTGATTTATTAATCCTCCTGAGTTTATGGTTATATTTGTAAAATATATTAATATATAGGATTTTGTCAATTGAAGTTAAATTTGATGAACGCAAATTTATTGATTGATTCCGACCAAATAATAAGGTTTTAAAGGTCAGTCTTCTATATTTTAATTTTTCGACAAAAAATATTTCTCCAAAGCCCAATCCCCGCGAAAATTGACTGAACCCGCTGTTTTCAAGTAAGATCAAAGTTATGTGATACGATTCGGAGGTGGAAGAGATGAGTGCCATCACTCGCAAAGAAGTAGAGCATGTTGCCAATCTGGCCCGTTTGCAGCTGACGGAAGACGAGGCTCTGCAATACACAAAAGACCTGAACGCGATTTTGGAGTTTGCGGCGAAGCTCAACGAACTGGATACATCCAATGTCGAGCCGACCAGCCACGCTACAGACGTGAAAAACGTGATGCGCGAGGACGTCAACAGACCGTCCCTGCCGCGCGAAGAAGTGCTGAAAAACGCACCGGACCACGAAGACGGGCAGTTCAAGGTGCCTGCTGTATTCGAATAACGGGTCAGGAGAACGAGAAGGGAGGAACCCACTGTGTCGCTGTTTGACAAGCGATTGTCGGAAATACATAGCGCTCTGCGCGCAAAAGAGCTTTCGGTAACGGATCTGGTGCAGGCTTCCATCGCAAGCATCAAGGAGCACGATGACAAGATCAAATCCGTCCTGCATGTGGATGAGGAGGGAGCGCTTGCCCATGCTCGCCAGCTGGACGAGCGTCTGGTGAAGGAAAAGGAGGAGTTGGGCCTGCTTTTCGGGATGCCGGCGGGTCTGAAAGACAACCTGATCACCAAAGACATCCGCACCACTTGCGCCAGCAAATTTTTGGCGAACTACGATCCTGTGCATGACGGAACGGCTTCCAAAAAAGTGAAGGAAGCGGATGCTGTGATCGTGGCGAAGCTGAACATGGACGAGTTCGCCATGGGCGGCTCCAATGAAAACTCCGGCTTCTTCCCGGCGAAAAACCCGTGGAACACCGATTACGTGCCAGGCGGCTCGTCCGGCGGTTCTGCTGCGGCGATGGCTGCCCGTCACTTCTACTTTACGCTCGGATCGGATACGGGCGGCTCGATTCGCCAGCCGGCTGCTTTTTGCGGCGTTGTCGGCTTGAAGCCTACTTACGGGCGCGTATCCCGCTTCGGTTTGGTCGCATTTGCGTCTTCGCTCGACCAGATCGGCCCGGTTACGAAAAACGTGGAGGATGCGGCATACGTGCTGCAAGCGATTGCCGGACACGATGAGTTCGACTCCACTTCTGCAAATGTAGAAGTGCCGAACTATCTCTCCGCGCTCACTGGCGATGTAAAAGGTTTGCGCATCGGGGTGCCAAAAGAGCTGATCGGGGAAGGCATCGACACAGAGGTGCGCGAGGCTGTGCTTGCTGCTCTGAAACAGTTGGAAAGCTTGGGCGCAACATGGAGCGAAGTTTCCATGCCGCATACCGAATACGCGGTTCCAGCCTATTACTTGCTGTCCTCTTCGGAGGCATCGTCCAACCTGGCCCGTTTTGACGGCGTACGCTACGGTGTGCGCGCAGACAATGCGTCCAACTTGATTGAGCTGTACAAAGAATCCCGCAGCCAAGGATTCGGTCCGGAAGTAAAACGCCGCATCATGCTCGGTACTTATGCGCTTTCGTCCGGCTACTATGACGCGTACTACAAAAAAGCGCAGCAAGTTCGCACGCTGATCATCCAGGACTTTACCAACATTTTTGCCGATTTCGATGTGATTTTGCATCCGACGACGCCGTCCACGGCTTTCAAAATCGGCGAAAACGCCAACGATCCGGTCAAAATGTACCTGGAAGACATTTGCACCGTACCTGTCAACCTGGCTGGACTGCCAGCGATCAGCGTACCGTGCGGCTTTTCCCAAAACGGTCTGCCGATCGGCTTGCAGATCGTGGGTCGTGCGTTTGACGAATCCACTGTCTTGCGCGTAGCACATGCTTATGAGCAGGCAGCAGGCTACAGCCAGCGCAAGCCGGAATGGGTGAGGGGGTAAAAGGCATGAGCAAGTACGAAACCGTCATCGGCCTGGAAGTCCACGCCGAGCTGTCGACCAACAGTAAAATTTTTTGCGGCTGCCCGACTGAGTTCGGCGCGCCGCCGAATACACATACATGCCCGATTTGTTTGGGACATCCGGGCGTTCTTCCCGTAACGAACAAGCAAGCGGTGGAGTTCGCGATGAAAGCGGCGCTTGCGCTCAACTGCGAGATTTCCCGCGAGACGAAGTTCGACCGGAAAAACTACTTTTACCCGGATTCTCCAAAAGCGTACCAAATCTCCCAGTACGACCAGCCGATCGGCTACAATGGCTGGATCGACATCGAGGTCAACGGAGAAACGAAGCGCATCGGCATCACGCGCCTCCATCTGGAGGAAGACGCGGGCAAGCTGACGCACAGTGACTTCGGGGGAGAATCGCTGGTCGACTTCAACCGCGTAGGTGTTCCGCTCGTGGAGATCGTCTCCGAGCCGGACATTCGCACGCCGGAAGAAGCTCGCGCCTACCTGGAGAAGCTGAAAGCGATCATCCAGTACACAGAAGTGTCCGATGTGCGCATGGAGCAAGGCTCGCTGCGTTGCGATGCCAACGTCTCGATTCGTCCGTACGGGCAAGAAGCGTTCGGAACGAAGACAGAACTGAAAAACATGAACTCTTTCCGCAACGTGCAGATGGGTCTGGAGTACGAGGTGCTGCGTCAGACGGAGGTTGTTTCTTCCGGCGGCACGATCGTGCAGGAGACACGCCGTTGGGATGAGGCGAATAAAAAGACGATTACGATGCGTTCCAAAGAGGAAGCGCACGACTACCGTTACTTCCCGGACCCTGATTTGGTGCGCATGCAAATTTCCGAAGAGTGGATCGAGGCCGTGCGCGCGACCATTCCGGAATTGCCGGATGCCCGCAAGGCTCGCTATGTGAACGAATACGGCCTGTCGCAAGCGGACGCGGAAGTCATCACGATCTCCAAGGAGACAGCGGATTTCTTCGACGAAACTGTGAAAACAGGAGCGGACGCCAAAGCTGTAGCCAACTGGCTGATGGTTGATTTGCTGGCACATCTCAATGCGAACAACCTGGCGTTTGCCGACGTGAAAATGACAGCGCAAGGCTTGGGCGACATGATCAAGCTGATTGCAGACGGAACCATCTCTTCGAAAATCGCCAAAACCGTCTTCAAAGAGATGGTGGAGACAGGCAAAGAGCCCAAGAAGATCGTCGAGGAAAAAGGACTGGTGCAAATCAGTGACGAGGGCGCCCTGCGTCAAATCGTCGTCGATGCCGTCAACTCCAATCCGCAAGCCGTGGCCGACTACAAGGCCGGAAACGAAAAAGCGGCAGCGTTCTTCGTGGGTCAAGTGATGAAGCAAACCAAAGGCAAAGCGAACCCGCCGATGGTCAACAAGCTGATCCAGGAAGTATTGAGCAGCCTCTAAGGATAAAAGCAGCAGCACGAACCCGAAAAAGGGAGCGTGCTGCTTTTTCTATGTAAAAAGTCGCATTCCAAAATGTCCCATACAAGGTAATATAGATGGTAAGTAGATGATAGGATGGGGGAGCATCGATGAAACGGAAATGGCAAGGAGCAGCTGTTGCTTTGTCTGCAACGATGGTGTTTGCAGGAATGGGAGGAACGGCATTGGCGGCAAGTCCCGGGTCTAGCTCAGCAAGCGCGACTGCTGCGAAAGTCGAAGCAAAGCTGCCTGCGCAAGCGCAAAAAATAGTAACGGCTTTGGAGCAGCTGGAGCCGTGGGTGAAGGCCATGACCGAGCGCGAAATCGATGTGCTTGATGCCGATCAAGGCTATGTGTATTTGGACATGTACGATCCGAAAAATACGAACGTCAGTGCCAGCCTGACTTTTGACAGCAAGACAGGTGAATTGATCAGCTTTGAATCTTCGGTGACAGCGAAAACGGAAAAAGACAGCGCCGTGCCGTCTGACAAGGAAATTTTGCAAAAAGCGATGACGTCGCTAGTCACCCTGCTGGGAGAAGAAAAGTTGAAAGGGCTTGGCTCTCCGGTGTTGTCCGTGTTAGTGCCTGATAGTGAGGAAGCGGAGCAAGTGGAAGCGGGAGGCACGCGGAACAGAGTCTTCTATCCGTTTCTGGTGAACGGGTTGCAAGTAAACGAAGGCAAATACGGAATCGAAGTCAATACGGATGAAGCGGGCCATCTTGTAGCACTGAATGTGTACCGTCTGGATTTGACGGGGATTAAAGTTCCCGATCCGAAATCCGCGCTGACGCCAGAGGCGGTCAAAAAGCAATATTTCATCCCTGACCGATTGGATCTCGGATACATGCAGGAAGGGAAAGACGGCAAGCCCGGCCTGCAATACACATTGCGAGTTTCGCCGATGATTGACGCGACAACGGGAACACAGATTGATCCGACGCGTGGAACTACAATCGACCAAGGCAAGCGCAGCAAGGCAACGATCAAAAACATCACACTTGCGCTTCCGGCCAAATCGCTCACGGCCAAAAGCAAGGCCGAAGCAGAAAAGGCAGTAATCAGCCTGTTCGGAATCGATACGAAAAAAGAGTACATCTACCCAGAGGAAGTCGCGGGGGATTACGATCATACGTATACGTGGTTTAATGAAGATCAAGATTACGCGTCCGTAACGTTTGAAAATGAGACGGGCATTTTGATTGCCAGCCAGTTTTTTGCATGGTCGGAGCAAAAGCCGGCTCCTTTGAAAAAGGAAGAGGCGCTGACAAAAGCGGTTGGCTTCCTGGAGCAGGTAGCGCCGGAAAGCTCAGCTTCCTTGCAGGTTGAGATACTCGAACCATACAAAGAGGCACCTTTGGCGGACTGGATGCTGGAACTGCTGGATGGAGAAGAACCGGAGCCGGAGCCAGGTCTGTATTACGCCTTCTTGTTCAGTGAAATGCACAAAGGCTTGCCGATCCTGGATCGCTACCATTGGATTTTGGTGAACAGCGAGGATGGCAAGGTTGCCCAATACTCCACTACGCTGCCGATGAAAAAGGTCGATTTTCCGGATGAAAAGCCAGCGGTGAGCGAACAGCAGGCGGCTGAAATCATCGCGAAACAACTGCCGCTAAAGCAATCTTATTTGTGGACCAACTTCTACGGCATCCCGGCTCCATCCCTGTCTCTCGTCTACACGGTTGACAACAGCAAAGGCTGGCCATATGTAGATGCGGCCAAAGGCTCGATCGAGTGGATCGAAGACGAGGAATAACAGCCGATTTTGTTCAAAAGAAAGACGCGGACATTTTACATGCCCGCGTTTTTTATTTTGCGCAATGCAACTCAACTATGGAGCAAGCAAACTGCACAGATACTCGCAGCTCTCTTAATTCGCAGTGAGCGCCGCGTGGATTTTTTCCAGCAAGCTGACGGCCAGACCCTCATTGCTTTCAATGACCGACAAAAGCTGAATCGCTTGCTGTGCCGTTGCTGGCTCATTTGGTTCACCGCCACTCGGGAAAGGGAACAGCTGGACAAGCTTGTTAAAGTCTTCGGCAATTGTCCGATAGAGCGCTGCCGCTTCTTTAAGCTGCGGGCGCACCCCATCCAGCGATTCGTCTGTCCATGCATCGGCAACTTCCGCAAAGAAGCGGGAGGCGTTGTTTCGTGCATCGTGTACGACAGCCAAGGTGTAGGCGTTTCCGTTTGGTTCCACGCTTCCTTTTTCAAAAGCTTCCTTCCAAACCGGATAGGCAGCCAAGCCGTTCACGTAGCGATCACTTGGCCCTTCCTGAGTGCGGTAATGCTTGAGCGCCGTTGCGATGGCGTTTGCCAGCATGGTGCGCTGGTCGATCGGAAGCGTGCTCTCGATTGCGAGCACAAACAGCTCCTCAATCAGTCCGCGTCCCAGATGCTCATATGGGATCTTGGCGTCATTGTTGCAGTTGTCGCCAGCATGCAGCAGTTTGCTTGCATCCTCGTAGCCGTAAATCAGCGCAAACTCCGGCATGAACAAGTCCCAGGCGAGCACGGGGCAGCCTTTGTCAAGCGAGCTGTGAATCAACTCGATTGCTTGCGGCAAAAGAGCGGGAAGTTGCCGCTTTTCTCGTGCCGCTGAGCTGAGCAATGTCGGATTCACGAAAGTGGCGTTCGGCCCCGGCGTACCGTCCAGTTGTCCCTGGCAGACGGAGCGTGGCACAAAGCCCATGTTGCGCAGCCCTTCTTCCAGTACGGATTGAAAATCAAACATGGTCGGTCCCGCAATATGAATGTTTTTTGGAACGACAGTCAGGCGAAAAGCGTGGCCGCTTAATCCGATAACGGCTGGCAAAGACAGCTTGCGCTCCGTAAACTCCACTAATCCGTACAACGCCGCTCCACATGTAATCCAGGTCGGCTGCTTCATTGCCTCCGGTTTTCTCAATACAGCTTGTTTCATGATTCCCGCATCCTTTCGCGTCTTCACGTATTGGTCAACCACGACACGAATCCTTTCCTGCATGAGCTTTTTGCGAGAACGGGACAGCACTTGGTAGACATTGGCCTGCGTCATTTCGAACAGATGCGCGATCTCGTGGGGCGCGAGATGGTCAAAAAAGTGCGATTCGACAATTCGGCGCTCCCGCGGATTGAGGCAGTGCAGCAAGCTTTTGATCGTCTCAAACAGTTCACGGCGCACCAATAGCTCTTCGGGGTTGCCGTTGTTTTCGACCGAGGCTGACCAGTTGCGGCCAAGCCTGTGCAAAATACTGTCGAGATCTTCCCAATCAGTAGCTTCAAGCTCGCTCGGCTGTCTCGTCAGGCCGGAAAAGACCTGCTCTTTTGTCTGCGGCCCTTTTTTCAGGCGCGTGTACGCTTGATTGCGCACAATCCGGTGCAGCCAGGGCAGAAAACGGCGGCTGTCGACCAGCGTACCCAGATGAAGAAAGGCGCGAATCAGCGCGTCCTGGACGATGTCTTCGGCAAGAAAAGCTTCCTGGGTATACGAGCGGGCATAGCCGTATACTTTTGCCCGATGCCGCCTCACCAGCTCGCCAAACGCTTCCTGATCCCCGGCTTTTGCCCTTTCCACCAAAATCTCGTCCTGTTCCTGTTGCTCTTCCGCTTGACTGGCAGGCTTGATAACCAAATGATCCATCCCAATTTCTCCTCGTTGTTAGTTGACTTACCGTATAGACTCCCGAGCGCCGGGTTTTCTGACAAAGGTGGCGGATTTGTAAGAAATTCCTCTCTATCCTATAATGAACATACACGAAGCAAAAGGGGGAAGAAAAGGACATGAAGCTGATTTCTGTCACGGGAGAAAGCGTGGCGCCCGGCAAAGGCGGTTCGCCATCCGATACATTTGACCGTTCGATTGCGACATGGGAAGCCAATAACCAGCAAAAAACCGTAACCGTTACATACTGTCGCTATTTCGGCAAAGTGCTGGCCGAGCGGGGGATTTACGACGAGGAGACGGAAGGCGTGCCAGTCATGCATCTGGTAGCGCCGCTTTTTGTGGAAAAGAACCCTGAGCAAAGAGAAACCCGCCACTACATCAACGATACCGAGAGCTTTGTTTCCTTGTTTGCAGGCTTTTCCTTGGCGGCTTGGAAAGATCGCTACGCGAGTGCTTTGAACTGAGTGTCGGCAGTCTCTGGCGGATTGAGGGCCAAACGCCTAAAAGTCGAAACATTCAGATCGGATAATCGGCACATATGCCAAACTTTTGAGAGGGCATGCTAAGGACAACCATTTATTGGAGCTGATTAGCATGTTTTCTTTTTGGATGACGCTTGTTCTTATGGTTTCTGCCCATTCGTCCGGTTTGTCCGATTTCTCTGGTCTGCCCGGTTTGCCCGATTTGCCAGTAGCGCAAATGCCGCAAGCAGGAGCATGGTCTGCAGCTACTGCCGTCCAGGAGTTCGACGCCTTTTTGCAGAACTGGCGCGGCGGTCAAGAGCTGGCTTCGTTGCGTCATCCGCTGTTTGATCTGACGCGCGTATCGGGAGGCGCGGGAGACGTCCAGACGATTGTATTTTCCGGAGAGGCGCACGGCGACTCGGGGGAAGTCACGCTCATGTTTTATTCGCTGGACGGTGACCGCATATACTTGCCGCCGGGCACAGTGTCTACAGCCCGCGTTGATGCGAAGCAACGCAAATTCCATATCGCCGCGAAAATACCGCGGGTGCTCCAAGGTCGTACGGGAGTCGTACAGGTGACATTTGCCGGGGAAAAAAGAGCTGCCTATTTGCTCAAGGTACAATTTTGACAACAAAGAAAAGCGAGGGAGAGGAGGACTGCCCTTGATAGAGGTAAAAGGCGCAAGCAAACAGTTTGGGACGGTCACAGCGGTCCGCGATCTGACGTTTCGCGTGGAAGAGGGCGAAGTGTACGGGCTGTTGGGCGAGAACGGAGCCGGCAAGACGACGACGATGCGCATGATGGCGACCATTCTCACGCCGACCACCGGAGATATCGAGATCAGCGGCTTCTCGGTGCGGGAACAACCACTGGAGGTGCGCCGCAGGATCGGCATTTTGTTTGGCGGAGAAGTCGGGCTGTACAGTCGTTTGACGGCGCGGGAAAATATCGCTTACTTCGGCAATTTATACGGACTGACTTCCTCACGGGTGCAAGAGAGGATTGACAATTTAAGCCGCATGCTGGACATGGAAACGTTCATCGACAGGCGTGTCGGGGCCTTTTCCCGGGGAATGAAGCAAAAAGTGGCGATTGCCCGCACGCTTGTCCACGATCCGGACGTCATTTTGCTGGATGAACCGACAACCGGGCTTGACGTGACAGCCGCCACGATTTTTCGCCGGATGGTGACCAGGCTGCAAGAGGAAGGAAAAACGATCCTCTTTTCCAGCCACAACATGGGCGAGATCAGCAAGCTGTGCAAACGGATCGCGTTGATGCACAAAGGCAAGCTGCGCTTCTCCGGGGATTTGGCCGCATTGCGCAAGCAGTACGGAACGGACGATTTGGACGATATCTTCATGGCAGTCGTGGAAGGGGGCGAGCTGTGATGGGCTGGCAAATCATCTGGACTGTCTTGAAAAAAGAGCTGCTGGATTTGTTTCGGGACAGAAAAGCGTGGATCGGGACTTTTCTTGTGCCGCTGGTCATCATCCCGTTTGTGTTTTTTCTGCTGGGCAATTCCTACAGCAATGTAGAAAAAGAAGCGCGCGAGTACGTGCCGCTGGCGATTCACGGCTCCTCCCCGCTGATTGACATGCTGGCAAAAAATCCGGGCGTGCGCCTGATCGAGTCTGCTGATCCCGAGCAAGCGCTGCAAGCGGGACAGCTCCGCGCGATCATCACGATCCCGGAGCGGTTCGACGAGGAAATCAAGGCAGGGAACACCGCCAAGCTGCTCGTCGCTTTTGACTCGACCAATACGAAGTCGGTCTACGCACGCGATCTGATCAAGCAAACGGTGGAGGCATACAGCAAAGAAATCGTGGCGAAGCGTTTGCAGCAAGCAGGCATGTCCGAAGCAGCGATTCAGCCGATCGCCGCTGATTTCCAGAACGTCGCGACAGAAGAAAGAAAGTCGGGCGGGATGCTGGCAGGCTTTATCCCGTTAATGCTCGTGGTTTCTCTCGCTTCGGGAGGGATCGCTGCGGCTAACGACCTCGTTGCGGGCGAAAAAGAGCGCGGGACAATGGAATCGCTCCTGACTGCGCCAATCGCGGCCAACCATATTCTCACGGCAAAGCTTGTGGCTGTAATGATGATGAGCATGTTGAGCGCGATTGCTTCACTCATTTCCGTATCGCTCGTGTTCAGCATGGGGCCGCTCGGTGGGGGAGACAATGCTGCCTTTTCCTTCGCGTTTTTGTCGCCAGCCACTCTGTTGGTGCTGATCGTGGTGATTTTGCTTATGGCGGCGACTTTTGCCGGACTGGAGCTGATGCTCAGCACGATTGCCAAGTCGTTCAAAGAAGGGCAGACGTATATGAGCGCCGTGATCTTTCTGGCGATGGTGCCGTCGTACATGCTGATGCCGCAAAGTCCGGTGGACATCGCCGAGCATTATTACGTGTTGCCCGTCTTCAACGGCGTGGCGCTTTGCAAGGAAGTGTTTTACGGCAAGGTCGATCCGCTGCATGCCCTGCTTGGCATCGGTTCTTCGCTTGTGTACGTAGCGATTACGATTGCTTTCGCATCACGGCTGTTTCGCAGAGAGGGAGCGGGATTAAAAAACTGATCGGAGGATACTGACTGTCTGTTTTTTTCATGTGTCGCTGCCATTTGAAGAAAGCTGGTGAAATGGTTGTGAAGCCGCTGTATCTGGGAGTGCTGTATATTTTGGCCTCGGCTGCGGGGTTTGGCGTGATGTCCATTTTTGCCGTCTACGCCTACGGAGCCGGAGTTTCGGTTTCCACGCTTTTGTTTTTGCGCTTTTTGTTCGCCGCAGGGCTGTTTTTTGGCTTGCTTGCCTTGCGTAAAGAGTCGCTGCGGCTGAATCGGCGCCAGGTGCTTGCCCTGTTTTGTTTGGGCGGGGTGTTGTATACGCTGCAATCGCTCAGTTTTTTCTCGGCGGTTCAGCACATCCCGACCTCGATGGCAGCGCTGTTGCTTTATACGTTCCCCGTGTTTGTAGCTGTATTGAGTTATTTTGTGGATAAAGAGCCGCTGACGCGCAAGACCGTTTTTGCCATGCTGCTGTCTCTGGTGGGGCTTGGACTGGTGCTTGGGCTATCGTTTGGCGGGGTTAAAATGCTCGGCGTCTTGCTCGCGCTTGCGGCAGCGCTGTTCTACTCGGTGTACATCATCGTGGGCAATCGGATCGTCAAAGGATTGTCGCCATATGTGACCTCGGGGTACATCTCGTTGTTTGCAGCCGTGTCGACCTTTTTGATCGCGCAAAAGGATGGCGGCGTCGATCTGGCTTTTGCGCCAACTGGCTGGTGGGCTTTGGGCGGCATCGTCGTTTTTTCTACGGTGATGGCGATCAGCTTTTTCTTCCGCGGCCTTCAACTGATCAGTTCGACAAAAGCTTCCGTGCTCAGCACATTTGAGCCGGTCGTGACCTTTTTCTTTTCGGCTCTGTTGTTCGGCGAGGCGTTCAGCATGCTGCAACTGCTCGGCGGAGGTGCTGTGCTGGCGGGAGCGGCCCTGATCGTGGCGGGGAATGATGCGAAGTCCAGTCAGGTTCAGCAGGTCCAGGAAGGCGTGAATACGTAAAGCCGCTTGCCTGCCTCCAAAAATAAAACAGCGCTCCTGCGCGGCACATACGCTGCGGACAGGAGCGCTGTTCTTTTTTAGGGAAAGGTAACAAACAAACTAGGCTTCCATCCGGGAGCGGATCAGCCAGCCAGCGCCGTACACGCCAGCGTCGTTGCCAAGAGTGGCAGGCAAAATTTGTGTGGATTCTACGACGTAGGTGAAGGGAACAAATCGGGTAAACGAATCGCGGATGCGCGAAAAGAGGAAGTCTCCTGCTGCCGCTACGCCGCCCCCAATCACAAACTTGACCGGGTTCAGCACGATAGCCAGGTGGGACAGCGCAAGCCCCAGATAGAGCGCCACCTGATCGGCGATGGCGAGTGAGGCTGCGTCGCCTGCTATAGCTGCGTCGAATACGTCTTTTGCCCCGATCTTGCCTGTCTCGGCAAGTACGCGGGCGAGGCGCGGGCTTGTTCCGTTCGTTGCGGCCAGATGCCCTTCGCGAATAATGGCCGTGGCAGAAGTGAACGTTTCCAGGCAGCCTGTTTTCCCGCAATTGCAAGGTGCTCCGCCAGTAGGGGCCATCGTAATGTGTCCAATCTCGCCGCCGACCCCGTTCATGCCGTGAATTACATTTCCGTTCAAAATGACACCGCCGCCGACGCCCGTTCCAATCGTAATCAGCACGAGGTCTTGTGCGCCTTGCCCGGCCCCTTGCCACATTTCGCCCAGTGCTGCCGCGTTGGCATCGTTGTCAACTTCGACGGGACGCCCTGTAAGTGCTTCCAGCTTTTGTTTCAGCAAAACCGGCTTGGTCCAGTGCAAGTTGACCGCCTGCATCACGATGCCGTTTTTCGCGTCGATCGGTCCGGGGATGCCGACCCCGATTCCGCTCGCCTGTTCCAGGCTATAGCCGTGCTCGTGCAAAAGGACGCGGGTCATCCCTGCGATTTTTTGCAAAACGCCGTCTTCGCCTTCTGCAACAGGTGTCGGTTCCTGGATTTTGGCTACCAGCTCGCCGTTCGGTGTAATCAACGCCATTTTGATGGCTGTTCCGCCCACATCAACACCAACGATGATTTGTTTCACAACCTTCCCCCCACTCTCCTTTTTCCCATCTTTTTCTATCTTATCACGCTACATTCCGCATAGCGATTCCCAAAAATGGCTATACAGGATATGATGGAAGGAAGTACACCCGCGAGCGAGGGAAGGAAGAAGGGATCTGCCTTGAAACGAGCCAGATTAATCTATAATCCAAGCTCCGGCCGGGAGATCGTGCGTCGGCGATTGCCGGATATTCTCGATTTGATGGAGTCGGCCGGATACGAGACATCCTGTCATGCAACCAGAGGGGAAGATGACGCGACCGAAGAGGCTGCCCGAGCGGTAGCCCGCGGCTTTGACGTCATCCTGGCTGCTGGTGGAGACGGAACCATATACGAAGTCGTGAACGGGATGGCAGAGCAAAAAGCTCGCCCAACCCTTGGAATTATCCCCTGCGGCACCAGCAACGATTTTGCCCGAGCGGTAGGCATCCCCAAGTCGATCACACGCGCTACGGAAATCATCGCCAAGGGCAAGAAAAAGCGCATCGACCTGGGGCGAATCAACAATCGCTACTTCATGAACATCGCAGGAGGCGGCTCGCTCACCAACCTGACGTACGAAGTCCCGAGCAAGCTGAAGACGCTCATGGGACAGATGGCGTACTACGTCAAAGGCTTGGAGAAGCTGCCGTCCCTGCACCCGATCCGCGTCCGCTTGGAGAGCCGCAAGGAAGTGCTTTTGGATGAAGAGATCATGGTGTTCCTTATTGCCAACAGCCACTCGGTAGGCGGCTTCGACAAGCTTGCCCCGGAAGCGGATTTGTCAGACGGCAAGCTGGATGTCATCGTCGTCAAAAAGATGAACATCGCCGAGTTTATTCGCCTCGCTACACAGGCGGTTCGCGGCGAGCATTTGCGGGACCCAAACATTTTGTATTTCCAGGCAGACTACATCAAAGCGACCTCGCCATCCGGCGAAGTGGTCCAGCTCAACCTGGATGGCGAGCTGGGCGGGCAGTTGCCTTGTGTCGTGGAAGCTTTGCCAGGTCATATCGAGTTGTTCGTCCCGTAGGAAGATAGTAAAATGAATAGCAACAAGCCGTAGGGATGCCGCTTTCGCTGTGCATCCCTGCCTGTTTGCTACGGAAAACAGGCGAGGCAGACAGAGCGCGAGACAAAAGGAGCAAAAGAAAAGTGGCGAAAACAACAAAAAGACGGCGCGGACCGCAGCAAACTGCCAAGGTAGAGCTGGACGTTCCGGTTCGTGTCGGACAAACTGTGGAAGTGGAGATAACCGGACTGAACCACGAAGGCGCTGGCGTCGGCCGGATTGAAGGATATACGCTGTTCGTCGACGGCGCACTCGCAGGAGAGCGCGTCCATGCGCGCGTCGACCATGTCAAAAAGAACTTCGGCTTCGCCAAACTGACCAAAGTGTCAATAGCGAGCACATTCCGCTCACAGCCGCCCTGTCCGCTGTACGACCGTTGCGGCGGCTGTTCGTTGCAGCACTTGGCATACGAGGAGCAACTGCGTCACAAGCAGCAAATCGTGCGGGACAACCTGCGGCGCATCGGCGGCTTCCAGGTGGAGGGAGACGGAGCAATCACCGTTCATCCGACACTCGGCATGAGCGAGCCGTGGCGTTACCGCAACAAGGCCCAAGTGCCAATCGGTGAGGAAAACGGCGCCTTGGTCGGCGGATTTTACGCCGAAAAGTCCCACTCCATCATCGACATGCACGAATGCCTCATCCAGCACCAAAAAAACGACGAGGCGGTCGCAACGGTGAAGAAGGCCGCAACTGACCTTGGCATCAAGCCATACGACGAAGTGCGCGGCTCAGGCTTGCTCCGCCATGTGGTCGTCAAAGTCGGGGTCAAGACGGGAGAAGTCATGGTCGTGCTCGTGACGACCGAGGAGACGATTCCACAGCGTGACAAGCTCGTGGAAGCGATCCGCACCGAAGTGGCAGGCGTAACGAGCATCGTGCAAAACATCAACCCGGACAAGACCAACGTCATTTTCGGCAAAAAGACGGTAACGCTCTGGGGTAGCGATGTCATCTACGATTACATCGGAGCGATCAAATTCGCCATCTCGGCGCGCTCGTTCTACCAGGTCAACCCCGCCCAGACGGAAGTGCTGTACAATAAAACGCTGGAGTACGCCGGAGCGACAGGAACCGAAACGGTCATCGACGCTTACTGCGGCATCGGAACGATCTCGCTCTTTTTGGCGCAAAAGTCCAAGCATGTCTACGGCGTGGAAATCGTCCCAGAAGCGATCGAGGACGCCAACCGCAACGCCAAGCTGAACGGTGTGGAAAACGCAACGTTCGAGGCAGGCCCCGCGGAGGTCGTGATTCCCGCGTGGAAAGAGCAAGGAATACGGGCCGATGTAATTGTCGTCGACCCGCCACGCAAGGGCTGCGACGAGGCGCTTTTGACGACGATTTTGGAGATGCAACCAGAGCGCGTGGTGTACGTGTCGTGCAACCCGTCCACGCTGGCACGGGATTTGAAGGTGTTGGCGGAGAAGTACGAGGTGCGGGAAGTGCAGCCGGTGGATATGTTTCCGCATACGGGGCATGTGGAGTCGGTGGCTTTGTTGGTATATAAGGGTTTTGGATATGCTGAAACCACGTTCGGGGCGATATTAAATCATCCATTCTTCTGATGAAATCAAATCAAACGAAGGATAGTTGCTCAATTGAACCTAAATACAGGGGATTCGATAACCTTGCGAAATGCAGATTTGGTATTAGTACAGCTTGCATTATCGCTTTATATTGCAGTGAAGCTTGAAATCACAAAGGTTAATTAAATGATCGTTCCGTCAACAGCCCTCCGGAGATTTCCGGGGGGATTTTTTTACCAAGAATTTGAGCGCCTCGATCTGTTCGGGGCTATTTTTATTGCCTGATGAGGCAGGGGGGGAAGGTGTACATGGAGGGATTTTACAAGGTAACGTTTGCAGGTGGAAGTACAACAGGTACATTCTTATTTGGTGGTTTGCCTGTGTTGCTTAGCGTCCTAGGTGCGTTCGTTATTTTGGACTTTGTAGTTGCTTTAGGTGATCAAAACTTTATTCGCGATGCAACGATCTTCTGCTATCTGGCCGGCGAGCTATTGTCAATATTATTGGGAGGATATTGAACCAAAGTTCAATAGAATAGTTGCAGCATTTGAAGCTTCATTTAGTGCAATGGCTGACGAAATTGTAGAGGCTTTTGACTATTTGTATGCAAAAGGAATAATCGACTATCTAATATCCCTAAAAGGCTGTTAAATGATGCTGGGGACGGTGTTGATTTAGGCCAGTTTGATAAGAGAGTTGATGGAAATACGAGAGAGAATGAAAAAAACGGTTGGAGTATTCAATTCAAAAAGATAGGGGCAATAAACCGCATGGTGGAAGTGCATGGAAACATAGAGATAGTAAAGGGAAACGCAAGGCAACATTAGATGATACAGGTAAAATCCTTCGTGATTAAGAAAAAGGAGGGTGTTTGGTGGAAATTGCTAAGATAGTTGAGGGTTTATGGGGAAGCAAATGGTCTCCTTCTATGGATCTGGAACCAGATAATATGTGTGAAACTTTTCTCCTGGAACATAGCCATCTTGTAGCTGATCGCTTCCCTGAAAATAGCTTTTATCTGGATAGATTCCCATTGCAAATAAAAGATCAATCGGCTTTTGAAAAGGTGAACATTTTTTTCGACAAGACTGTGGATGATCCAAACCTGCTTTCTTTATATTTAAGAGAAGAAGAGAAATTTAAGCAGGTACTCCGTAAGCTTTGGGTGTACAATTCTGTTTGGATCGAAACAGCATTGCCTAGCGTAAACGAGGAGATAGTAGTAGATACGATAAACAGTGATACCCAAAAAATAAGGGCGAAAGAAATTCATTCACAGCTAAAAGCATCTGGAAGCAACAGTATGAAATTAGCGAACCTGCATGATTTTGAAATATTAGTCGAGCTGGGACTCAGAGAGAAAGTTTCAACCGTGTTTATTTTTGAAAATATGAAGATTTGTGTATGGTCAAATTTTGATTTTTCTCTACCCGTGTATTCCAAAGATGAAAAATACACGCAGCTACTCCACAGGATTTGTACCACAGAGGGAATATTTTTACGCCCTTTGAATGATTGATGATGGAAGATTTTCAAAGGTTTTGGGGATTGGCTCGGATTAACAAAGTGGGTCGACACTCCCGAATGTGGAGAGTGCGGCTGTGTTGGTGGGGAAAAACTATTAGCATGGATGAAAAAGAAGCGGGCAAAGTACCGCTTCTTTTTCGATTTAATACAAGGAGCGAAAATAGCTAGAAAATAATTTTAAATAAAAAGCAAGGGAATGAATTACGCTCACTCCTTTGCTTAAAAATGTATTACTTTTTATTTCTTACGTTAATCCAACTTGCTTCCCACACATTATACGAATTGTTAGCAACTTCTTCGTACGTGTACCAATCTTCAGTTCCCCCGTTTGGATCGACCATAATTACATAGTTTGTATTATCACCAGGTTTATTGAAATAGCCATTGATGATAAGAACGTGTCCATTTCCTTTTTGCTTCTTTTTAAATACTACAACTGGTCGGCCTTTGTCGATTGATGATTTAATTTCATTCCAAGTAGCGGCTGTTGCTTTGTAGTCTCCATAAATACCTTTTTCATTTAGCTTGTCAATGAATTGGCTTTTAAAAATGGTAACGTTATCTGTGCTTCCATTTACAAACTTTGCGTATTCTGATTGGGACATTTTTTTTCCATAGAGCTCCAAAAGCATCACTGAGACGGCACTCCAGCACCACTGCGATTTTTCTTGAGAAACAGGTTTGATTTTAATTTGAGGATCTGGGTAATCTTTTTTTCCAGCAAATGCAGCAGTGTTTGGTAAAAGCAAAAGAACAGCGGCCAAAAATAGAGCTAAAAAATTTTTGAATCTCAATGAAACTGCCATGGAATCTCCTCCTAATTATCTTTTATGTAATAAATTTACTTTTAATATAATAATATCTTCAAATTACAAAAAATGCAATTATATTCAACCGATTTTAATTATGGCTGAATTTTTTGTTATTTTATACTCTTCATGATTAAATACAGAAAAAATTAAAGTAGTGATTGGTAAACATGTCACAGGTTGAGTGGGTGTACGTAGTAATGATACGTGTCCGAAATAGGCCACTATAGTAAAATAAAATGAATCAGTGAGAACCTTCCACGGAGGCAAATATGGCAAACGAATCCTTTCTAGCTAACGTAAAGCTACTAATCCAAATGCACTCCCAAGGCCTCCTCGGCGGCGAAACAATGCCAGAAGATGCGCTCCTCGGCATTGTCCCTGAGAACGATCTGCCCAACGTATTAACACTAGGCATGGCCTTAAACTACCAAAGAAACTCATACACCCTATGGCAATCAATCGCACAGGCGTACCAAGATGAAAGGATTAGATGGATATTCAATCCGCATGCAGTATCCAAAAGTAGCATAGAGGAACTGCGTCAAGCACTGCTCCAGGAGCGCGTAGCCTTGCAGCCTAATCGACACCCGGAAATCTGGAAGAGCGTCTCAACCGGAATTACTCAATCTTCCTTAAAAGGTGACGTTGCCGGAATGTTAGAATCCGTTCAATTTGACATCGCCAGCTTGAAAGACATGATGCAAGTAACGCGTAAACGCGAATTTCCGTATTTGTCCGGTCCGAAAATTTTCAATTATTGGTTGTACGTAATGGAGACGTATACAGGGGTAAAGTGGAAATCCCGCGAGCTGATTACAATTGCTCCCGACACGCACATCATGAAAGCCACGGTAAAATTGGGGCTGTGCCCGTCGGACGTCCTGGATGGAACGGCTGAGGACAGGAACCTTGTTGCGGAAGCATGGGAAAAGGCACTGCGTGGTAGCGGGCTGGCTCCGATTGACGTTCACACACCTTTATGGTTGTGGAGCAGGGCCGGATTTCCACCGCTGTCCGGTGACGTATCAAGGTCATGAGACACTGATTCTCAACCGTGGCATTGAAAAAAGAATGTTAACAAGAAAGACACGGAATGGATCTTCCGTGTCTTTTAATAATCAGTTGTATTGCAACGGACCAGATAGCGAGTGGTCCTGAAATGTCCGGCTTTCCAGGTTGCAGGAGGATATTGTTTGTTTTTGCGATTGCAATCTTTAGTTCTCGATTAGATAGCTCTTTTAGTATTGGGCAGTACCAAGAAATGTATAGATCAAATGGGAGGAATGTTTTATTATAGGCATGAGAGTGAATGGCTATCCTTTAGCGGGGAAAAATAGACAGACAGAGATAGTTAAAGTCAGATTTTCGAGGATAGGCTGTGGTTTTTGACAGAAAATGAATCCTCGAAAAAAGAGTGGTTTCTTGTTGGCACTGAGTATGAAAAAAGCCTTGGTGTGACTGGGGTTGAGCATGTTAGTCAAAGTCGGGTTACATTGAAGACCCGAAAAGTTAGGGGACTGAAACAGGCGCAACAACGGAGCCAAGCGCTGCTCCGGCGATGGTTACATTGAAGACCCGAAAAGTTAGGGGACTGAAACTAAATCCAATAACGTATGGGAATGCGCGTGCGGCGAGGTTACATTGAAGACCCGAAAAGTTAGGGGACTGAAACTGTTTGTGACACCGACTATTTTTTTATAGTAAGTAAGAGTTACATTGAAGACCCGAAAAGTTAGGGGACTGAAACTGTCAAGAAGACGGGGTGGGCTTTTTGATTCTCAGTGGTTACATTGAAGACCCGAAAAGTTAGGGGACTGAAACAGGCAAGAACGTGGGAGTCGCAAAACGACTCAACCTGGTTACATTGAAGACCCGAAAAGTTAGGAGCCTGAAAAGCTCAGTCAACATGTGTAGTTTTTGAACGACCTTGTTCTTGAGGTAGTAGCAAGCTGCCTCAAAGCTGCCGACAACGAATAACATCCAGTAAACAGCAAGAAGCATCCTCTGCTATTGGAGGATGCTTCATTTTTAGAGCTATTTGATCTCAAAATCGTGTAGCTGTTGTATTTGCCAAGTGCTATGTGCTTTCTCGGATTTTTTGGGTCCAAGTTGATTACTTTTTTCACAACACATCCAGCATGAACAGTGAATTTTACCTTTGGCTAATCGACCGTAATCATCATTTTTTACTTTCCACTCATAATGCTTGATGATACTCAACCTACGATTAATAACTCGTTTACGATGGTGTCGGTAATAAGCTCGATTTCGATTGGATTGGTACGGCTTTAACATATAAAATCACGCTCCCCCGGCAGATGAGCTTAGCCTGTAAAAGCCCCCAGGGAAATGTTTGGGCTGTTACAGGCTAAGCATGGAGGGAGCGGTGAGGCGATAATGGATCACATTCCTCACTCCTATGCATGTGATATAAAGTAAATTTACTGATTAAACATTAAAAACGCAATCCAAACAAAAGTAAAACTCCTTCAGAATGTGGAGTAAAGGTGGTTAATTTGCTCGATAACACTATTTACAAACGTAGAAAACAATATTGAACAAAAGACATGAGATTCGAATGCTCTCTCAATACATTAAATTACAAAAGTTTACATTATAGGAAATTAAAATATTTGGATTTAATAATTTGATAAAATGGAAATCAATAACTAAAGAACTAAGCCCTCGGCCATAAGAAATTTCGGCAGCAGAGAGTGAGTGCCACAGTTTTTCACCGAGGAAAATATTAACTCATAGCACGCAGCAATGGAGTTCTTTGCTGATGAAACATGTGTTAAAAAAGGAGGACAACCGATGAAAGCTGTACAAAATGGTCTGAAAATAAGCTACTGAGAATGCAGCTTGTAGTAACAATATCATATTAGTGAGTGATTCGAGACGTGCCAGTGTTAAGCTGGTACGTTTATTTTTTTGAAAAAATGAACGTATCTTGTTTGATGAGGGTGAAAGTGTATGAGCGAACTTACTGACATAGCGAACCAAAAGCTGATGAAGGCATTTTTAGTTCAGGCAGATAATCAACAACTATACCAATGTCTGTGTACTTATCCAGAAGATACACAATGCACGGAAGAATTAAAAAGGAGATTTGAAGAATTTCTTAAGGAGATTCGATTGATCAAGTATATTTCATCAATCATTCACTATACAGCCATCGAGCTTTCTTTGCACAAGAGGAAACAAGACGGGATATATCATCCAGTAGACGATTTTGAAAAGTTGGTCGACGGGTTAACTTACACCACAAATGAACTTATCGTAGAGGAAAAACAGTGCTGGAAAGAAGTATTAACGGATAAGAGGTTGCTTGATGCTATCCATAAGCTCACTGAAAAGGAACAAACGATACTTAACCTTCTTTTTCTTGAGAATATCAAAGAATCGGAAGTTGCGTGTCTTTTTGGAGTGTCTCAGCAAGCTATTTCCAAAACAAAGAAACGAGCACTATTGAAGCTAAGAAAACAACTGGAGAGGAGCTAAATACATGAGTCTGTTAACGCTGGTAAAACGAGTACAAAACAATGACAATATTGCAATGCAGGAGATCATAGATAGATTTGAGCCAAAGATTCGCAAATCATTACGCTTCACAAACGCATCTGTTCGCGAAGACATGCGACAAGAAATTGTTTTCCGTTTGATTAAAGCAGTCAAATCGTATAACAGAGCATAATTTTTTTTCGGAATCAGGTTGTATTTTTCATTTTAGATTCTCTTTTATTAGTAACAAGTTAATAACCGCGCGGGAAGTTACTTGGAATAAATTTTGGAGGAAGATAAAGATGGCACGTACACAACTAAAACAATATGCGGATACAATTATTGTTTCAACAGATGAGCTGGATGAACTTGCGAAAGCTATGGAGGATATTCTTGAGTATGGCATTATTGAAATGGATGATAACAAATTGGAGGCAACCATTTCGATTACCGCTGCTTTGGCAGGGCTTGTGTTTAAGCTTTCTCGAATCGGGGGCATCGTGGTAGGGGTTATTGGCTTGGTTACATCCTTATCTACTGATTTGCGAAGTGATTTGGAGAGAAATATTCGTAAAGCGATCAAAGATATGCATGATACTCGTCGTTTCATGAAACGAAATGGATACAGCAAGGTCAAGATCGAGTATCCTTTTATGGACTATAAAAACATGCGACTGATAACAGGTAAGGGAGAAGCTCTTCGAGTGCTTGGCGATCGTTGGGAAGACCTGTAATGAATACGAAAGGAGATGTTCGGTTCGCTAGCCGAATATCTCCTTTTTTCTTTGCACGCGATCTGTTTTTGCAGAAACAACAGTTGTATGGTGACAAATTATTTATTTTTTGCTGAGTTGAACACTTCGTGGATTGCTAAGTCAGGATTGTTTTCAATTTTATAAACAGGGATTTCGTCTGAAGATTTACTGTAAAACTTCATGTAACGAGTATCAGCGAGATATATTGTACCTACATCCTTGTTGTTTTCTTTCACATCAATGGTATACGTATGATTCGTTTCTTTTACACGGTTCGTATCAGCATCATTTGCATCAGATTCACTTTTCATTTTGCGTAGCTCCATTTTTGAAAAATCGCTGAGCACTTTTTGAATTTCCGCTGGGTCAGAAATTTCTACTTTTTCCTTATCTTCATTATTAGTAATGGTCAGCGAGGTTATCTTTTGCTTATCAAATAAGGTGAGGTCATCAAATGCCCAGACTTTGAAGCCAGGAAAATAAATGAGGTTACTGAGCGCAAAAATGGCTAGAAGAGAGAAAATAATGATATAAATTTTTTTCACGGCTTACATCTCCTTTATAGAGCATCTCCGTAGAAAATCCAGGGTTTTTTTAGGGGGAAATGAATGAAATTAATTGCAGTACCACTTAATGGTATCATTTTACAGTTGTTTTGCAAATACCACTTTCTTCCTAAAATCAACAAAAGGGCTTGCTCCAAATGTAAGAGGCAAAACTTGAACAATAAATCGAATTGATCTATGGAAAGGGTTGGATAATATTAGATGTTTGAGTAATTTTATGTTAGTGAATGAAAAAGTCTTGTTGGTCCAGACCGTACAAAGAAATGGGTAGATGAGATGGAGGATAATGTTTTATTATAGGCATGAGAGCGAATGCTTACTCTTTGGCGGGGAAAAATAAACAAGATGAGAATAAGCTGATTTTCGAGGATAGGCTGCGATTTTTGACAGAAAATGAATCCTCGAAAAAAGAGCAACTTCTTGTTGGCATTGAGTAGGAGGAAAGCCTTGTCGTGACTGGGGTTAAGCATGTTAGTCAAAGTCGGTTACATTGAAGACCCGAGAAGTTAGGGGACTGAAACGGCGTGAACGACGAACCGTTAAAAGAAAATAAAGAAGGTTACATTGAAGACCCGAGAAGTTAGGGGACTGAAACTCAGGAAGCGCCAAACAAATCGTAAATTGCCGTTGTGTTACATTGAAGACCCGAGAAGTTAGGGGACTGAAACTTGGTGTAAAGCCTGCATCAATCAAACGACGATAATTAGTTACATTGAAGACCCGAGAAGTTAGGGGACTGAAACCAGGGGCCGCTTTCAGCAAGTCGCTGATCGAAACGCCGTTACATTGAAGACCCGAGAAGTTAGGGGACTGAAACTCGAAGATCGAGCGGAGCGAAGAGAAGTCGATTTCGTCGTTACATTGAAGACCCGAGAAGTTAGGGGACTGAAACGCTGGTTGTCAATAGGAAAGGAGAGAATATCTAATCTAGGTTACATTGAAGACCCGAGAAGTTAGGGGACTGAAACGTAGAAGTGAATATGAGTGGAGAAGTTGACTTTGACAGTTACATTGAAGACCCGAGAAGTTAGGGGACTGAAACTCACTTCTTTCTCCACTTTTGGTGGAGCTGGAACTTTGTTACATTGAAGACCCGAGAAGTTAGGGGACTGAAACCAGGGTAACTCTTTGGAATCGTTTATGGTAATTACCACTGTTACATTGAAGACCCGAGAAGTTAGGGGACTGAAACAGCTCGTCCTTACACACAAATACCGCATTTCCTCGTTACATTGAAGACCCGAGAAGTTAGGGGACTGAAACCGGAGACATTAGAATGGCAAGGTGCGTGGCCTTGGGTAGTTACATTGAAGACCCGAGAAGTTAGGGGACTGAAACTTTGTTTTAATCATGCAATCGATGCCTTTACTCATCGTTACATTGAAGATCCGAGAAGTTAGGGGACTGAAACCTTTGCCTGCATTGCTTTGATCAGTTCCTGGTTGCGCGTTACATTGAAGACCCGAGAAGCTAGGGGACTGAAACAGCGCGATCATCAAACCCGCTACGATGACGGTTTCAAGTTAGATCCAAGCTCCGAAGAACAGGAGATAGATGGATTGCAAAGAAGGGAATATCAAATCAGTTCGAGGGGAAACAGGTATCCATTACAATGAGCTGACTTCATGGAACGAAAGATACTGAGCATCTCTAGAATTTTAAATTTTTTGATCTTTCATCAGATAAACAAAATAACGAATTGCTTCTAAACGGCGTGGAATTTCGGTTTTGGATACAAGCTTCACGTTGTACTTGTCCGAAGGTTTTGTGAGCTGATTTTTTATGTATAAATCATTTCGAAAATTGGAAAGAGGGTAATCCCGCCATCGTGGAGAAGCAATATTAGGGAAATGCGAATGTATCTTGTATCTAAAGGTAATATAGAGAAACTGTAACTGGCTTTGCTCCAGAGTTACTTTACAAACTAAACTATCGTTTACTACTGGACAGACGACAATTCGACTTAGCGAACCTCATAAACCTATAGCTGAAAGTAGAGCAATGTTTTATTATAGACAGGAGAGAGAATGGTTATCCTCTGGCGGGGGAAAATAGACGATATGGGGTACTCAAATGTAGACTTTCGAGGATAGGCTGGATTTTTTAACAGGAAATCAATCCTCGAAAAAAGAACGATCTCTTGTTAGTGTTGAGATTAAGACAACCCTTGGTAGAAGTTGATTCGTTTGCGTTAACCGAGGTCGGTTACATTACAGACCCGAAAAGCAAGGGGACTGAAACCCCCTGTGGTTAGTTTAACAATATCAGAGAAATGCCGTTACATTACAGACCCGAAAAGCAAGGGGACTGAAACCTTTCCGATTGCAACTGCAAACTGGGGAACTGTCTCGTTACATTACAGACCCGAAAAGCAAGGGGACTGAAACTTTTCTTGCCGACACCGATGAAACTCCGCGCCGGAATTGTTACATTACAGACCCGAAAAGCAAGGGGACTGAAACATGTAGTTGAGGTCCAACTCAGCGCGGTGTACACGGGTTACATTACAGACCCGAAAAGCAAGGGGACTGAAACCGGTGAGGATGAGGACTCTAGGGAACACTGGAGTTCTGTTACATTACAGACCCGAAAAGCAAGGGGACTGAAACAGCTAGGGAGGTATTCGGCTACTATGGCGAGTAAGAAGTTACATTACAGACCCGAAAAGCAAGGGGACTGAAACTTGAATCGTTTATTATCAAATATTTTAGATTTACTGGTTACATTACAGACCCGAAAAGCAAGGGGACTGAAACCGTGTTCCTCGATCCGCCGCAGCAGTGGGCAGTATCGTTACATTACAGACCCAAAAAACAAGAAAACTAAAACCGATAGACTGATAAGCGTAGCAGCAGCCGAGTGCCAAGTGCCGAGGAGACTGAAGCACTGCTCGATCATATGTCCAACCAGTTCTTTTTTCCGATTGCATGAAAAACCCGAAACCCTAGAGACCCCGACTCGAAGTCGAGCGGTTGCCTCAAGTACATTTAGTTTTTGCCCGACCTTTACGCTGATCAACGAGGGAATTGTCTAAATTGCACGCCAATAAACCGTAAAACCACTCCCTTATCTTTTGATCGCGCCTTCCCCAATACCTGAGCAATCTGTATAAACCGATATGCATGAATCGCTTCTCAAAAAATCAGCATCTCATAACTATCAGCACTCTCCCAACATTAAACTCTCTGCCTTTACTCATGCAGAGAGTTTTTGTTTTTCTCAGATGCCGTTTACTCCATCAATTTTCGGACGAGACTGAATCTATCCTACTAAATGCTAAATGGGGGTGGATGTTTGTGCAGGTAGTAATTGATGAATACGGATACGCCTTGCGTAAGACCAGTGAACGGCTAGTGATTCGGGACAGGGAAAAGAAAGTTGTGCAGGAGATTCCCTTTTTTCAAGTGGATGATGTTGTGATCTCTTCCAAAGGTGTTTCGATTTCGTCGGATGTGGTTGAAAAGTGCATTGAAAACGGTATACATATACATTTTTTGTCCAACAGAGGGGAACCTTTTGCCAAAGTAGTCTCTCCTTTCTTGCAAGCGACGGTGGCTACAAGAAGGGCACAAATACAGGCGTACAATGATGAGCGTGGTGTGAAAGTCAGCAAGCATTTTGTTCGGGCAAAAATACGGGCTCAAGCCAGTCTCGTTAAATATTGGGCGAAAAATCGGAGAGACAAAAATGAGAATTTGCAAGCGATGTTTCAAACAGCCATCTCCAATTTGGAGCACAAGCTGGATGAATTGGAGGAAATAAAGGGAGCAAGTGTTGATGAGGTTCGCGGAACGCTAATGTCCGTAGAGGGACGTGCTGCATTTGCTTATTGGGAAGTTGTGAAGTGCTTAGTACATCCTGATCTTGGCTTTCAGGGGAGGGAACATCGGGGAGCGAGTGATCCCGTGAATCTTGCCTTGAACTATGGATATGGTTGTTTGAAAAACGAAATCTCGAAGGCCGTTCTCTTGGCAGGACTGGAGGAGTGTGCAGGTTTTCTTCATGTTGATCGGTCTGGCAGACCTTCCTTTGTTCTTGACTTTATGGAGGAATTTCGCCAACCCGTCGTTGATAGAACGGTGCTCTCCATGTTTACCAAAGGATTTGCGCCCAAAATGGAGGAAGAGGCTCTGCATGTGGAAAGCCGACGGGTAATTGCGCAAGAAATTCGGGAGCGTTTGGAGAGCAAGGACAGGTATGAAGGGAAGAAATATCAACTAAAGACGATCATTCAGAGGCAAGCTTACCATCTGGCTACTTATTTCAGAGGCGAGCGAGAGTACAGGCCGTTTGTCTGGAGTTGGTAGCGATGCATCTACTTGTGATCTACGACGTGCAAGATGATAAAGTCCGGAACAGAGTAGCCAATGCCTGCAAAGACTATGGCTTATACCGCGTGCAGTACAGTGCTTTCAAGGGGGAGCTTTCGCTCAACCGGATGCAAGAATTGTTTTTACTTTTGAAAAAGATTCTTGGCGTAGACGTGGGAAACATTCAGATGTACCCGATGTGCGAAAAAGATATAAAGCAGGTGAAAGAAATTGAAAACGTCCACTTTCTCTGAGAGCCGCACTTCCCATGACGGGTTGGAGTTGAATGTCACTGATTTGAAGCAACACTTGTATTGCGCGCGCATTCCTTATTATTTTTATGTGATGCCAGTTCCCCGACCAGTGTCCTACAAAATGAATCACGGTGTAGCCGAGCACATTGAGTTGGATCGTCTCGAAAAGCGAAGAGGGTATCGCTCGTATGGGCTGACAGAAGGAGAGCGATTGTTTCACCTGCAATTGAAGAGTGAATCTCTCGGCTTGTATGGCAAGCTCGATTTGACGATTGCTTATCAGAAAAAAGGGATGACCCACTATATTCCTGTGGAATTTAAATACACGGAAAATCGTATTTTTACAAATGCCAAGTATCAGGCAACCGCGTATGCCATGTTGCTGGAGGAGCATTTTCAAGTCCCTGTTCAGGAAGCGATTATTTATCAAATTCCTACGAAAACGGTACATCCTGTGAAAATAAATGATGCTATGCGCAAACATGTCCAGGACAGCCTGACCGTCATTCGCCGCATGCTGGAGAGTGAGGCGTTCCCCGAACCAACCTCGCGGGCACGCTGTCATGATTGTGAGTACCGGAGATATTGCAATGACATTTACTGAGCAAAATAGCATTGCTGTACTGGAAAAAGCTGTGCGGGAACGGAAAAGCGTCGTTTTTATCGGAAGCCACTCTGTATTCATCCAGCAAAGAAAACAAGAACTGCTACAGGCGACAGGCGGGTATATCGGAATCCAGTGGCTGACGCTGCATCAGCTGGTGGATCGTATTATGCAACAAAATGGGCATTCGTACGTTCGAATCGACCAGCCAATGCGGGAGGATCTGGTAGAGACAGTCATGCTGCGGCTTGAAGAAGAGGGGAAAATTCCTCTGCTAAAGAATAGCTTGCGTCATGCAGGAATGGTTAAGTCTGTTGCCTTGTGGATGGAGGATTTGGAAAAACGTCCCCAAGAGAACTGGCGCTCTATCTTGAGAAGCGTCGCCCTGCCTGTTCTGGCAGAACTCGGTCTTGTCTATGAAGCTTACGTTACACTCGTGGAAAATCGTTCCGTGTCTTACAAGGAAGCCGGACAACTGATGGACATGGCAAGTGAATACTTGAAAGAGCCATATACAGTAGCTGATTTGTCGACGGAGCTTGTCATTGTAGAAGGGGATTTTCCCGAGTTGCCTGAAATTGCAGGCATGTTGGAATCCATCTCCAGACTGCCCGCGGAAGTCATTTTCACCTCACCACATATAGCAAGCAACACGAGCAAGTCTTTTAGGTGTTTAGTGGGAATGAATGTCTATGATGAAATGCAAAAAATAAGCGAAGATATTATTCAGCAGCTTAACGAAGGCTTTTTGGCAGAGGAAATCGCTGTTGTTTGCCCAAATGATGGTTACCTTACAGTGGCGAAGCGCGAACTGCGAGCGAAAGGTGTGCAGGTAAAAGAAGCGGGAAGCAGCTCTTTGTTGAATTTGTCAGTGACGAAGCGGCTTTTGGCAGTAATGGAGCTGAAGAGAACCGACTGGAAACGCACGCACCTGCTGATTTGTACCAGTTTATGTTCCAAGATGGCAGGCATGTCGGATGCAGAAGTCGCCTGGGGACGGGCTGTCATCAAAGAATCGGGCGTTGCTGCGGAGTTTTCCCGATGGCTTGCTTTGTTCAAGGGGCAAGCAGCACGAAGTCGGCTCCGCAATCACTATTTGACAGAAGCCGGAGAGAGCCAGCTTGTTCAAGCGTCTGAAAGCTATGCTCAAAAGTGGGTCAAATTTCTTTTCTGGTTAAGACGGCGTCTTCGAGCTTTAGCAGATGATGAAACGTGGGAGAATCATCTCACTAGCATGTTAGAGCGGATCGATCAAGACGAAAAGTGGATGAGAAAAGGAAAACGAAGCGCCATCCAGAGTATGGAGTACGAAACAATTCGGAGTATTTTCCGAACACGTCGGGAAATTGCCCTGAGTGTTCCCGGTGAGGAACAGGGAAGATTGATCAGTCTGGAACGAGTGATGAAATGGCTGCGTCAACGAATGGCCTTTCATCAGCTGCCTTGTGATACGAAGGGGGAAGGAGTTCATGTCCTTCTGGCGGATCAAATCTCTGGGGCAAAATTTGCTTGTACATATATTGCCGGGTTGGCTGATGGCATTTGGCCACAGTCATATACTCCACACTGGATTTGGCAATTAGTTGAGCAGGACCGATCAATCACGAATGTGAAGCTACCCTCCGCTAGTGAGCAACGTCAAGAAAATGATCGGCTGTATGACCTAGCGGTGATGTCTGGTCAACGGGAGGTCATCCTGTCCATGCCTTTGCGAGGAGAGCGTGGGCGTCTGACAGTTCCAGCCGATTATTTGAAAGAACGTTTTGGAGAAGCAGATTGGCAGTACGTCGAGGGCAAAAGTGATAAGCCAAAATTCAACAAGATTACGAAGAAAAACAGTTTCAAAACAAAAAGCACGGTCGCCCCACGTTTTTTTGACGAGCGTGTACCGATCAGTGTGACAGGAATAGATGATTACGCCAAATGTCCATTTGCTTACTTTGCCAGTCGTGTGTTAGCAGTAAGAGAAGAAGTAGTACGTCATGAAAGATTGCTGCCAACAGATATCGGGAGCATCATCCATCATGTTCTTAGACTGCTGGTTGGGGAACAGCTTAATGCTGTCGATGAGCTTATCCAACAGGCGGCTGTTTATTTGGACGAGGAACTGCAAAGGTATGAACGAAAGTATTGTCTCCATGGTCCAAAATGGGAAGGGCAGTGCAGCAGCCTCAAAAAAGAATTGGAATCGTTCCTTTTGAAAGAAGGCGATCAACTGTTAAGCAGAGAGGGAATCGTTCAACTTGCCGAGTGGGGATTTGGACGAGTGCATTTGGAAAAAATGGACCCCCGTTCAACAGGAGAACCTTTGCTGATTCGCAAAAATCAAAAAGAATTGCGCCTTTCGGGGATTATTGACAGGATTGAACTTGCTTGCGATAGATTCAAAATTATTGATTACAAGCTATCGAAAAGTCCAACCAGCCGGGAGATGGAGTGCGGCTCTGATCTGCAAATGGCATTGTACTTGATTGCCTTTGAGAGCATTGATCCTGAAAAGGCTCAATCAGTGGAGGGAAGATTTTCTGTTTTAAAAGATCAGGGGAGCGGTGGGCACATGGTCTTTTCATCGAAAGCGGAATTTGAAGCTTATAAAACAAGTATCGTGGAGCAGCTTTTCCAGTTGAGGGAAGCGATGGCTTCGGGAGATGTCTTGCCGCGCCCGCGTTCTATTTTGCAGTGCAAACAATGTTCATTTCAAAGCGTTTGTCGAAGGGATGAAGGGAAGACATGGAGAAGCTGACGGAGTCACAGCGACTGGCGGTTGAAGCAAAAGGTTCCCGGATTCTTGTCTCGGCGGGCGCGGGGGCTGGAAAGACGCGGGTATTGACTGCACGCGTACAACACCTGATTGACCACATTGGTATCGCGCCGGAACGGATACTGGCCCTGACGTTTTCAGATCAAGCGGCTAACGAGATGAAAGAGCGAATAGATCGCAAGCTGGGAAAGACAGACGTAACGGTCCTTACTTTTCATCGCTTTTGCGGCAGGATTGTCAGGGATAACCCGCTGCTGGCAGATGTAGACCCGGCGTTTGCCATGCTGGATGAGTCTACATCCCATTCATTTTTGCGTGAAACGATCGAACGGGAATTATACAGCGGCAATTCCGATGAGCTGATCCATTGGGTGGAACAATGTGGCCCAAAAACGGCACTGGATTTGTTTCTCGCTTTTTATGAACATTGGCGGGAGACTTCGTATAGCCTGGATGCGCTTCAGGCAAAAACAGAAGCGCGATTGGCCGATGAGGTAAGAAAGTGCCAGGAGGAAATACAAACGATCATGAGGCAACTCCATACCATTTCCGAGGGAAGTGCAGTTAAAGCATCAGGAACGCTGGCACGAATGGAAAAAATCTTGGCGGCCTGGCAGGTCTATACCCGATTAGGCTGGCAGCGCCCTCATTCAAGAGCGTCAAAAGAGGAAACGGTGTGCTTGCAGGCGGAAAAATGCCTGCACAGTTTGTTCGGTGAAGTGACAAGAAATGTTTCTAAGGAAGTCAAAGATTGTTTTGGGAAACTGTCTGTATGGAAAAAGGATCAGCTTTGGAGAGAGCTTTTGACGGATCAAACGGCACGCTTCCGTGAAAGCTTGTTTGCCTGGATGGAGAGGACAGATCAAGCTTATCGCATGCTGAAAGAAATTTATGGCTGGTGCGACTTTGCCGATTTGCAGAGAAAAGCGTATATGTTGCTTCACGATCATAAAGAACTGCGCGAAAAATATGGCATGATGTATACGCATGTCTTGGTTGATGAATACCAGGATACCAGCCCGATTCAACAGCAGATTCTGGAGCAGCTTGAAGCAGGAAGCGACAGTACAGCATCTTTGTTCATGGTCGGAGATGCAAGGCAATCCATTTACCGATTTCGCGGGGCAGATGTAAGCGGATTTGAACAGATGCGCAAACAGCTGGGAGACAGTGATGCGTACATTTCCATGCGGGAGAATTTTCGTTCTGCTCCTTCCTTGGTGGCGTTTTTTGCAGAAATGACCAGACAATTGTTCGGGGACGGTGAGATCGTCTCAGGGTTGTCTGAGTCCCGTTCATCCAATCAACCAGTTGTGGAAGTATTGATCCCTGCATTGGAGGAGGACTGTGATCCTCGGGAAGCAGAAGCACGGTTAGTGGCTCAGCGTATCAATGAATTAGGTCCTGCATTATGGGGAGATGTTGCCATCCTGTTACAGACGCGGACTCATCTAGCCAAATATCAGCAAGCTTTGGAGGAACTGGAGATCCCATATGTCGTGCATGCAGGAAATGGGTACTGGAAGCGACAGGCTGTCCACGATCTTTATCACCTGGTTCGCTTGGTGGAAAATGTGGAGGATGACATTGCATTGCTCGGTTTTCTGCGCGGGCCGCTTGTTGGCTTGTCTGAGCATGGCTTGTGGAGGGTGGCAGAGCAAGCTGGACTGAGGCAAGGCTTTTTGAACTTCATGGAAAATGAAGACATCAGTTGTTCAGCAGAAGACCGAAAGTGTTTGCGGGAGGCAAAAAGAATATTGCTGAGAGCAAGAAGCCTTCATAAAGTAGCAGGACTGGCTGATTGGCTCCATATGCTCTTGTATGAGGAAGGACTGGCGGAGCAATTGGGCTTTCCGGATTTTGCCCCAGTAATCACTTTGGCAGATGAGCTGGAGAAGCGAGGGGAGTTTCATCTCTCGGATTTGCTACTCTGGTGGCAGCGGCTTCGTGAAGGGGACGATAAGGAGGATACCCAACAAAAAGAGAATGCGCACGGCAAAGTCAAAATCATGACCATTCATGCAGCGAAAGGGTTAGAGTTTCCGATTGTGTTTGTCCCTGACCTTTCCCATCGGTACACAAAAGGAATCGGGAGGCTGCATTTCAGTCGCGATTGGGGCTTGGCCAATCAGCATTATCATCAGGACGTCAAAGAGTGGCTCCCTACACTCGGCTATATTCGTGCTTGCGAAGACGAGCGCAAAGCCGTGATTGACGAACAAAAGAGATTGCTGTACGTTGCCATGACACGTGCGCAGGAACAGCTGATTTTCTCTGGGGCTGCCGCCTCTTTTACGGATAAGCCTTCCATTGAAGAGTGCTCCAATTGGTTTGATTGGCTCCCGTTTCTTGTTCCCGAGTTGCGGAAAGGGGCAAGCGATCAGGTGATACGAAGACCGGACTGGAGTTTGCAAGTAAGGGTGGGGATGTCGCATGAGCCATTCTTGCGTGCGACGCAGAAAGTCACTGCGATGGAAAAGCTCGATTCTCCAACAAGTGAGAAGCATGTAACCGCACGGAAAAACCGCTTTTCGCAACGAATATGGAGCGTGTCAGAATGGGTCGAGCTGTTGGCAGATGAACAGAAAAAGCAGAAGAGGAACGAGTCTGTCTCCTATTGGCGTCACGAAAGCAACCGTTTGCAGGCATACGAATGGGGCCATGTCTTGCATCGGATATTGGAGCATTTGCAAGGGGACCATGACCTGGATTATGCTTGCGAGCATCTTTTGAAAATGGCACTGGCTTCGATAGGACTGACGAGTCGGGAGGCGCATGAAACCGCCTGGGAGCACGTGAAAAATGATGTAGCGACCTACATGAAGAGTGAACTGCATAAGGAATGTCGTCGGGCGAAGACTCTTCACAGTGAAATGCCGTTTGCAATCCGATTGTTCGGAGACGATCAGGACAAAGGCTCCTTGTTGCTGAATGGAGTCATGGACAAGGTATGGGTAAGGCCAGACGGCAAGGCTACCATCGTGGATTTCAAAACGCACAAGTACAAAAATGCGGCACAGGCCAAACGAATTGTCGAAACATACACACCTCAGCTTCAACTGTATGCGCATGCGGTAGAACAGTTGCTGGGGTGGCGAGTGGACCGTGCGGGTCTGTACATGACTGCTACTGGCAGTTACATGGAAGTCCCTTGCGATTTGCGAGCAAGAGGAGTGTTATTCGAAAAAATGCACGAAATCTGGACGAAAGCAGCCATTGTCCCTGAAAGCGAGAAGCGCCTTTTTTCCTTGTGAGGAGGCGTTTTTTGCCGTTGATGCATGGAGGAAAGTTAGAAGCAATCCCGAATTTATCCAGATAAGACCCGATCAAGGGGACTGGCAAGGAGGCTAACCGTTGTTTGAAGAACTGAGAATTGCGCAATATCGTTTTACTTTGGAGGCAGGGGAGCAGGGGCTGGAGCTGCCGGCCTGGAAGGCGTCGACTTTTCGCGGAGCTTTTGGTCACGTGTTCAAACGCTTGTCCTGTATGCATCCTGAGCAAGCTTGCAGCTCCTGTACAGCCTTATCTTACTGCGCCTATCCGTACATTTTCGAAACCAGACCGGATCAAGAGGACGGGTTTATGGGGAAATACGATCAAGTCCCTCGTCCATATTTGTTCGAGGTGCCGCAGGATAAGCAGACGCACTATGAAGCAGGCGACTTGCTCACGTTCGATTTGCGGCTGTTTGGCAAGGCGATTGATTACGCTCCTTTGTTCGTGACGGCTTTTAAAGAGCTGGGGCGGGAAGGGATCGGCAAAGGCAGAAAACCGTTTCGGCTCATTCATGTGGAAAACAGGGACGAGTACAACGGGAAGCATCGAAGCATGTACATGAATCTTGAGAGCGGGATTGTGCACCAACCAGTTGTCCTGACAGGTAAAGAGATTATAGAGCGGGAGCGTGCTCGGATAGACGGAGCTGGTGGCGTGGAGAAAGTGATGATTTTTTTTGAAACGCCTTTGCGGTTGAAGTGGAAAGGCCAATATACGACTGATGTGCAGTTCTCTGTGTTGTTTCGCACTTTTTTACGCCGTATGACAGGTTTGCTGCAATTTCATCATGATGTTCAGCCAGAGTGGCCGATTCGTGAACTGGTGGAGCGTGCGGAGAGAGTGAGACTTGTGGAAAAGCGGGTAAAGTGGCTTGATTATGATCGGTATTCTGTGAGACAGGATGTCAAGATGAAGATGGGCGGAGTAGTGGGATGGGCTGTGTATGAAGGGGAGATTGCGGAGTTTCTACCGTGGTTGAAGGCAGCCGAGCATACCCATGTTGGGAAGAATACTGCGTTTGATTTGGGGCGGGTGAGAGTATTAAGGTAGATGTGGATTTTACCATGATAGGGTTGCAGTAATGTAGTCAGCATATAATAAGAACATTGATACGAACGTAAAAATCCTTTTAAAGTGGAGAAAAACGAATGTTGCAGAAGTAAAAGAGGCAAGCGTCTTTTAGTTAAATTGGATTTTATGTATAATATATCCAAAAGGCAGAGCAGCCTTTTGAATTGGGATCCCATTTTTAACCATACCTATTTTTTATTTAAAATAACCAAATATATAATTTTGAATTTATTGATGAAGTACAATCGCAATCCCTTATTCTTAAATACAATTTGAGTGAATTAGTAAAAATTTTGTTCTAAAAATATCTCCTCATCACATAGGAATTGAGTATGTCTGTGAATGAGGAGGCGAAAAAATGGTTAATTTTCGTTTTTGGTTTGTTCTAATCGTGATCAGACCAGAGAAGACAAAGAAGACGTTATTGAAACGTAAATAACGCTTCCCAGAGAGGTGATGAGCGAGATCACCTCTCTGGAATATATGCGTTAAAAAATAGAAAATGACCCAAATAAAACACGGGGACTGAAATTTATTATTCTTAACAATGTTGAGAGTGTTTGAAACGTATGACCCGACAAAAGGGGACAACGTTGTTTCATAATCAAAAGGAGTGAGTTCATGAAAAACTTTTTTTCCGAACTTCTCAAAACCAAACCAGATGAGGTGGCAGTTGAACCTCATCCATACCAACTACAAGTCGCAAACCTCCTATTAGAAGGCCGCAATCTTGTCCTAACTGCCCCCACCGGAGCAGGCAAGACATGGGCAGCCCTGTTCCCTTTTTTGTATGCACGTAAGAAAAAACTGGAATTTGCGGACAGAGTCATCTATTGCTTGCCACTGCGCACATTAGCTTCCTCCTTGTACGAATCAACAAAGCAAAAACTTGAAAGACCCGACCTCAAATCAGTCTTGGATATTAAAACAACACTCCAAATGGGCAACCAACCAAACGATCCGCTGTTCCAAGGCGATGTCATTTTCACGACCATTGATCAATTGCTGAGCGCCTACATCGGCTTGCCTTTCGGAACGTCAAAGGCAGCGGCCAACATTCCTGCCGGAGCTTTGATCGGTGCGTATGTGGTCATTGATGAATTTCATTTGCTGTCCTACACGGAAGCGCTGCCGACATTCCTGGATATGATGAAACGGCTGCACCCGTATACGCGCTTTTTGCTGATGACAGCTACTTCTCCAGAGCCGGTGGTGTCGGCACTGGTGACACATCTCGATGGCATGAGCGTGGAATTGCAATCAGCAGAGTTGAACAAGCTGTCCACGAGAAAGCGCAGCCTGTACTGGCGCGACAAGCGAATGAGCGGCCAGGATATTGCAGACAGACACCAGGGCGGACGAACATTGGTCATTGTCAATGAAGTCAAACGGGCGCAGAGCTTGTACTTCGAGCTGGCGGACATCCTGGAAAATCAGGGGCGGTCAATCGAGGTCCGCGTATTGCATTCGCGCATGTTCCCCAAACACCGGGAAGAGGTGGAGTCTTGGGTGACGCAAGCTTTTTCCCGGGATTCGGAAAAGGAAGCGATCCTGATCGCGACCCAAGTCGTAGAAGCCGGGCTAGATATTTCTGCCACACTTTTGCTGACAGATTTGTGTCCAGCCAATGCGCTTTTGCAGCGGGTGGGGAGATGTGCACGTTTTGCCAATCAGGAAGGGACTGTGGAGGTGTACTCGCTAAGGGAAGGAGGCGTAGAACATTTTCTGCCATATGTCTCCTCGCAGCGTAAAAAGGAAGAAAACGACGATTACCAAATCATGCTTGGAACGGAGCGGGCGCTGAAGGAGCTTGAACCGGGAACAATCATCACGCATGAATTGGAAAAGCAGCTGATCGAAACGGTGCACGGCGCAATTGACCAGAAACGAATCGCGTTGGTCATGCATGATCTGTTTTTGCGGGAAGATCAAGTTACCAGGGCTTTGATACGCGGAGATGCAGAGATGGGCGAGCTGATCCGGGCCATCGATAATGTTTCGATCATTATTCATCACTCGCCTGAAGAGGTGGATTTGCATCGGAAGCCGGAAATGGTCTCCATCGGGCGCAGAGGGCTTTACTTTTTTCTGAGCGGCTTGGAGTGGACAGCGGAAAAATGGGAAAACAACCAACTGATTTTTGTTCCCCAGTTTCCAGACGATCAGGATATTTCAGCGCGTGTGGTATGGAAGCCGATTCGATCTCCCAAAGAAGTCCTCGCTCATATGACGGTGCTTTTATCGCCCAAGCTCGCGAAGTACGATCCGGTTGTGGGATTGCAGCTTCAAAAAGAGCCGTTGAACTGCGAAGAAGCAGGGGAGTGGGTGTCGGAATTTTCGGAGAATGAACAAAAGGTATCTTCCCAGCGTTTTAGCTACCAGAGAGAAACGTATTTGGAGCACGTACAAGACGTTCGCAAAATCAACAGAGAGGAGAGAGCGAAATATTTACAGGCAACGAACTTTCTTTCCAAAAGGTTTCGGATGAATCCAGTCCAAGTGGAGGAAATAGCTGATCTGGTGACAGCCTTGCACGATGTGGGGAAGCTGGGAGTGGAAGTCCAGCGAAAAATGCGTCGCTGGCAGACGGAGTACAAACAAAAAGCAGAGCTGGAATTGCTCGCTCACACCGATTTTGATGCCACGAATCCGGAAGAGCTGGCTGCTTATCGGATAGGGAAATACAGGCCGCCACATCATGCTGTGGAAGGGGCGGTTGCTTTGCAGGAATGGTGTGGAAAGACATTTGACAGGAAAGTTGCGGTTCCGCTCCTGCTTGCGATCATGCGCCATCACAACGCTTACAGCAAGGAGTCTGACACGATTGTCTTTTGCAAGGGAGCCAGAGAGCATGTGCTGAAAAGTCTGCAAGATTTGCCTTATGAGCCGTTTTTAAAGCCGCAAACGATTCAGCATCGCATGGACGAGCTTGTGAGTTGGCTGCGCAACAACGATGTGCTGGCGATGTACTGGTATTTATCACGCAGATTGCGGCTCGCGGATCGGGCATCTCAACAGCTAAAAAACCGGAAGAATGACGGGAAGGAGGAAACAGATGACTGGTTATCGTGAGTTTTTCGTGGGAAAGCGAACAGGGACCTATGCAGACACGCTTGCTGCTGTCGGTTTGACGAAAATGCTTCGGGCCTTGCAAGGAGGAGATGGCTCGCTGGTAACCGTTACGGAGCAGAGCAGCCGATTTTGTGTCGAGTTGGCAGAGCCGATCGAGCTGAATGCAGAAAGAGTCTCCATCCTGCAACGGGAGCCGCTCTACTCTTTTATCGTGACAAAGCCTGGGGAAAATGCTCCTGATGGTATCGTTCCCTATGATTATGTGGCGAACAAGGCGATCGCAGATGCTTACCGGGAGGAGCGCAAACGGAAAAAGGGAGGGGAAGAGCGGGAGGAGCTTCCGAATGTATCGCCCCGTTTTTATGTCTACCAAAAAGTCAATGTGCTGCAAGGCATCAGTGCCCGGAACAAATTGCTGGAGGAGATTGTCTACGCGAAACCGGAAGAGCTGGCACAGGCGGTAATTGCGAAATTGAAAGCTCTTGCAAATGGGCAACTCACCAGTGAGGCTGCAACTAAATTCAATCCTAAAGTCGCTGCTGTGCAAGTGTTTAATCCGAGCGTAGGGAAAGGAATCAATCGCCTAAAAGCAGATGGTGCAACACGTGGTCCGTTGCCGTCTTCGTTTGTCGACTGGTTTGAGGAATGGTTGCGTTTTATCGGTTCAGATGTTGTCCTATCTGGAAACTCGATTGGTGACGACATCAAAATGAACGTGGTGGTTCCGGCAAAAGCGAGCTACCGTCATCTGAACGAGTTGGAAGAGCATAAGTTCAGCTATGTGCGCACATCGCGGAAGGCAGACATATTGGCTGTTTTTGACTTGGTTTTGTTCCTCGTGAGTAAAGTAGATGTTTCAACAGATGCATTTTGGAGTTTTCGGATGCAAGTCGGCGAGACGCCCAGGGATATCTTTTCCGCTGTTCAGACCGCTTATTTCAAATCATTAGGTTCAGCCAAACCCATTTCCAATATTGCGAGCATCGGCTTGCCGCATTGGTTTAAAGTGCGGGATGAAGCGGATATCGCACGGTGGGAAACGCTCATCAAGGAGCATCGCGACGTGTTGTTTTTACTGGATGAGGATAAGACGGAAGAAGCCGAGTTGCTCCATTTGTACCGCGATTTTCTTTCCGGCGATGATTGGCTGTCGTTTCTCCGATTTCTGGGCAGCTATGGTTGCTGGAGCATGAAGCGCAGGGAAGCTAAAAAACCGATGAGGTCTTTTGTGAAAAATCATTTGGAGGAGTTGTTTACGTTGAGCCAACCTCGGCTGCCTGTAGTAGATATTATCAATAACTCCGGCTTTCAAAACATCGCCAAGGCGATCAGACAAGCGACGGTCAGCGAGCAGTATGTAAAAGCGAAGGGCAGACAAATTTTTGAAGTCAAATACGGGCTGTTTCAGGAAATCAAAAGAAAAGCCAAATTTCGCGAGGAGCTGCTGACGGTCATTAGCGATTTTATTTCCCAATTCAACTATGAAAACGCGAGACGTGAGGAGCAGTTAAGGGAAGCGCCAGGACGTCGGCGCAAACGGGTCTCTATGCAAGATTTACAAGAGTTTGCCGAACTGATGGACCGTTTTCCGAGTCAAAAGGAAACGGAAGCGATGGCGATGCTGTTGATCGCCTTTGCCTCGTGCAAGGATGGCAAGGGAACAGATGCAGATACAGATACAGAAGATCAAGAAGTAGACTTGGCATATACAAGTGAGGAGGAAGAAATATGAGCGTACCGTTTCAGTCTTTGTCAATCTCGGGATTGCTGACTCTCGATATGCATGCTTTGAACAATGAGGGAGCCGAGGGCAATCAGCTTCAGACACGCATGGTTCATATCGTGGATGGAGAGGGAGAGCCAACCGTTGTCAATGCGATTTCCGGCGATATGTTGAAACACATGCAAGCCGAGCATTTGCACGGGATTGCGGTGGAAAAAGGCTTGCCGTTATGTGCAGGCTGCCAGAAGTTTAATGCAAACCGGATCAACGCAGATAGTGACTTTATTCAAACTCTTGGAGACAAAAATGCCATCGGAGAAACGGTAAAAAAAGTTCTCCAGCATTGCGCCGTGGATGATCTCGAAGGCGTATTGATTACCCAGGGCGGGCGCTCTACTCCACGGAAATCTACGGTGGAGTTTGGCTGGATGATCGGCCTCCCGGACAAAACAAGGACCGAATCTTATTTTCATGTAAAATTCGATCCGAATCGTGGGCAGGGATCGGGGGGAGAATCTGGCGCCAATCTCGGACAAAACATTTTCTACAGACCAGCCAGCTCCGGCGAGTATGCCGTTGTCATGAATGCGGAACTATCCCGGGTCGGGTTTAACGATGTGGAGCGCGAGCATCAAATTCCGGTCGAAGCGCGCAAGGAGAGAGTAAAGGCGTTGCTGGAAAGCGTTTTGCTCACTTTTATCAAGCCGCTTGGTGCACATAGAAATACGCAATTTCCGCACATTTTGAACTTTACAGGTGTTGTCTCTGTCTCTGCATCTACTGTGCCAGCCCCGACGGTCAGCCCTCTGAAGAAAAACTTTTCCGAGGAACTGTTGAGCATACAGGAACAGTTGAACCGACTGTACCCAGAGGCGATTACCACCTATGAGTATTCGTCTCAAGCTGAATTTACAAAAATCATGGTCGATTTGATCGAACAGGTAGGGTAAATGTATGTGGCTTGTGACTACGTACTCGCCCAACGCTCTGTTTTCCTTGAGGACGTCATCTTCGACAAGCTCGGGTGGAAAAACGAATCTCGTACCAACCATGTACAGTGTAAAAATGGCATTGCTTGATGCCGCTTTTCGCAAAGGAATCGAGGGGAGAGAAATCTTTTCCTGGATTCGCGATTTGGATATCCGGTTTGAGCCACCCAAACAGGCCATTGTGAATAACAGTTTCGTCAAAATTCAAACGGAGCCAAAAGACAAAAAGGCAGGACCTGCGTTCATCTCTTCCGTAGGGTTTCGCGAGTATGTTTTCTTTGAGGGAGAGCTTGCCATCGCGATCCAAACAAGGGAGCTTGCCGAACAGCAAGTGTCTTTGTTGAAGGAGTTGCTGCTCCATTTGCATTATTTGGGGAAACGAGGAAGCTTTCTGCAAGCGGTGGGTCAAGAAGTATGCGAGAAATTGGGGCAAACTTTCAGTGCCTTGCTTGGAGAACCAACCGCATTCAGTGAATGCGTGGTGATGCAATACCTCGATGACATGGGACCCAAGGCAACCTTTGAAAGCATCAGTTCTTTTGATGGTACGAGTGCAAAGATGGGACGAGACCGAGTTATGAAAACAGTGTTTATTCCGTATCACCAAAAGCGGGCAAGCAGGGATTTTACTTGGTATACGCGTGAAGAGAGTTAAGTGGTTTGGTTGGAGCAGGGGCAGAAGACAGAAGGCTGCCCCTCCCCTTTTAGGTGAAGAGATTGGTTGTGGTGTTGTTGTCAGGAAAAGATGGAAGGGTCTTATAAAAATGGGGAAAATGATTTATTATTGACATGAGAGTACATTGTTATGCAGAAGAAAGTGAATACTAAGGCTAGGTATTAGGGGTAGCGGAAAAGCAATACAGACGAAAAAAGGGATTTTCGAGGATCGAGCGTGTTTTTTGGCAGAAATGCAATCCTCGAAAAAAGTGAGGAATGCTTAGGGCTGTGAACGCGTGTAAAGCCTTGGTATTACTGAGTTTAGTTGTGCCGATCGAGGTCGGTTACATTGAGGACCCGAGGAACGAGGGGACTGAAACATGTTTCAAGCCAGCATGCTCGAAAAATGTTCTACTGGTTACATTGAGGACCCGAGGAACGAGGGGACTGAAACAGCCCATAAATGGCAGCAGGAATCAGTGCGAACGGCGTTACATTGAGGACCCGAGGAACGAGGGGACTGAAACCGTAAAACCACCAGCAGAATTACCGAAGCCTGGAACGTTACATTGAGGACCCGAGGAACGAGGGGACTGAAACCAGGGCAAGGTGGAGGAGAACCTCAAGGCGACGCAGGAGGTTACATTGAGGACCCGAGGAACGAGGGGACTGAAACTAACGTCCAAAATATCAGTGACGTAAAACAGGTCTTGGTTACATTGAGGACCCGAGGAACGAGGGGACTGAAACAGGTTTGAACGCGCTATGGAAAACGCGCTTGAGAACACGTTACATTGAGGACCCGAGGAACGAGGGGACTGAAACTTCATCACGTAAACAAAGAAAAAAACAAATCGAAATGTTACATTGAGGACCCGAGGAACGAGGGGACTGAAACCTAAAAAGCCCCTTAGACACGTTTTGAACGTAATGGGGGTTACATTGAGGACCCGAGGAACGAGGGGACTGAAACTCCCGTTGTTATCAA
>NZ_RHHV01000012.1 GCF_003710905.1 Brevibacillus parabrevis | reverse complement strand
GTCGCCCGCGTCTACCGCCGCGCCCCACAAACCAGCCAGCGTATCCCCAAAAGCAGCAAATTTCCCTTCCACCTCTGCGATCTGGTTATCCAAGGTGCGTTTCGCCATGACCGCGAAAGTCTCGCTTGCCGCTACATCCCACTCCTACCTGCTCCATATATGCTCCTGGATGACAAAAAAGCTCATTCCTACTCATAAAACAAGTTGGAAAGAGCTTTGAAAGTTTATCAAGTGTTTGAATTATTTAGTGTTTGGTTTGTTGGTTGTATTGTACGATCTTGTTGTTGGAGTTGTAAATTAGTTTACACAATATCGTGCAGCCCTCCACTAATCGCCATACCCAACCACTATTCTTCAATACCATATTTAGATTTAATTCTTAATAAATATTCGTTTATCTCATCTTTTTTATCTGAGTTCTTTTCAATATAGAAATTACACGCTACCTGCAAATAATCATATAATTCTTTATAACTGACAATATCATAATTATCATCTACTCCATAATAAAACAAAACCCTATTCTCGCCAAAATAACCTTCATCCCCAACATCGTATTCATCTGAATAGATTACTCCCATATAATCTCGTCTCTCAATATACTCGTTTAAAAAACCCTCTAATACCTTAACAATATCATGTTCCAACACAAAATCACCAAGAACATCAATGACTGAGCCTTTTTCAAGTCCTTTTTCTTCATACATGAGAATCAACTTATTTTTATCGTCGTAAACAGTGTTCATCATGTTATCTCCTTAATTTTCTCCAAATTTCAATACCGGATAAAAGTTCTCGATTTCTCCAGTATCAATATTTTTTATCCCTTCAAACTTCAATCCATTACTTGAAACTCCTCGGATTATTTGCTTATTTGCTTGGCTTTTTAATTGATTGACTCTTTGCGATTTTATACCTTCTTCCATTGCCTCTTTTCCTAATCGAACAATATCGTCATTAGAGATTACAGTAGGGTCATATATGGTTTTCTTATGAGGTGGCTTATCTTCTTTTGGTATAACTTTATACTCCCCTGTTCCTTTTCCTTGGTAGTTCTTTACTTCAACCTTTAATCTATATTCAATATCATATATTCCCGGGATATCCGGATGTTCTTTTCTTCCTATTTCTTCATATCCATATTTCCCATTTGTGTCAAAGAATTTCTTAAATTCCTCATAATTATGCCCACCGCTGACACCTTTCCAGTCCGTACATTTTGTAACTTCTCCGGTTAAATGTTCAACATAGTAACCTTCTTTATACTTAAGATTACCCGTCCCCTCAGTATCCGGCTTCTTATCTCCTTGAGGATCATTTTTCTTAGTAGTATCAGGCTTACCCTTAGGAGGTATAGACTGATTCGAATTCCCAAAATCGCCGTTCACTACCTTTGGTAAATCCTTCTTATCAGGAATATCACGAGGTTTTTCAGCATGTTGAACATGCCCCGTCCTCGCCTCAGTATCCGGCTTATTACTTCCTTGAGAACTATTTTTGTTACCGCCATTAACCTTGCTATTCATCGACGGAGAATAATTCGAATGTCCAGAATCCCCGTTCACTACCTTTGGTAATACATTTTTATTAGGGATATCGAGAGATTTTGCAGCGTGTTCCTTTTGGATTTCTGGGGCACGAGAACCAGTATGACCCTTCCCGCCATCCAGTCTATTATCAACCTCTTTATTCGACTGTTCTTTCATTTTCAGCTGAAACTTTTCAACTACTGCTTGAATCTCTGCCTGTTTATCACCCGGTGTCTTAGCGCTTGTCTTCATCTTCCCATCAAAAATCGAGGCTCCACCATCCATCATATCATCGACAGTGCCAAGCAATAGCCCACCTATTCCTTTTCTTCTGCCACCACCCAGCCCCTTTGGACCACCTGGCCCATCCAGCTTATTCGCCAGTTTCACTGTCCGCATGGCTGCTGTACCTGTACCAGCACTAAAAGCACTTACCGCTACCTCTGCAACCACCATGTCTTTCTTAAACTCATTCTGGCCCTTCGCATAGCTTTGTTCTTCTGATCTGGTCCACAGACCGCCTTTAAGCAAGTTATCCTGATCGTATTGGGCGTCTTTCACGAATGGGTCGATATAGTCATCGTATAGCCCTTGTCCAACCGACTTTGCATCGGATTTGATTTGTTCCCACGATTTATTGCCCGTTACCGTATCTCCCACGTAATTGACTGCATTCGTAGCGGTTTCTACAGCTCCTCTCGCGAGATCATTTCGTTCGAGGAGAGAAGGTCGCTCTTCTCCAGTCACCCCTTCGTAAATGGCGTCTACCAGATACGATGTTGGTAACGCAGTCGACGCAATATCTCCGGCATCTACTACCACATTCCACAAGCCTAACAAGGTATCTCCGAGAGCATCTAACTTCCCTTTCGCCTCAGCTAATTGGTTGTTGACAGTTCTGCGCAACATGACGGTAGCCAAACCGTTTTCCTGAACGTCCTTTTCAAACGCACTTAATATCGTTGGAAACGCCTGACATACGGTCCGCACGGAGTTCATGACCATGCCGTCATCTTCATCGGCGCTTGGAAAGTACAGCTTTACCTTTGAGCCAGCTCGGGCATGAGGTACAAAATCATCTGCATATAAAAACAGGTCAATCATGGTGGTATCTGACCATAATCGACCTGTTCGCTGTAATACTATTACGTTAAAATTCAAGTTTCATGTCGGTACAACCAAAATGAAGAAATCCCTATACGGTTATTACGTGGGTTAGGTATCTGATTGGTTGAATGATGAGTTCATTCGGCACTGGCCGGGGGCTATGTCAACCGCCGCATTCATATAAAGAACGAAAAAGCCATGTGGGGGAATATAGGATTACTATTACCTACATAGGGTTTACACTAAATTTTTGACAGATCGAGATGATCGGCTCTCAGAGCTAACATAGTTCCAACACATCCGTAAATAAAGCATCTCCTAAAGTTAATCTCCTATTGAAAGGTTTAATACTAGGTAGGACATCCCACTCATAAACTGTATCATAGAAATCATAAAGATGGCTAATCTCAGAATACCCTTTTAAAGTCATGATCCTATTGATTTGATTAATTCCTTGTATCATTTCTAAAGATTCCGCTGTACCAACTATTTCCAAAGGGCCTTCTATCAAATTATGCCTTAATGAATAACTAAAATCTAAAATATAAATTGGGATTAATTTTGAAACTTTTATATTTATTTGTTGAGAAAGTAGAAAACCTTCCTTACCTGATATATCCTGCAGATGTATTAAAATATCTGCTGAAGGGCTGAACATATTCCTACACTCAATTTCCTTTAGATTTCCAATCTCATTAAGTTCAATTGGTACATCTAGTTTTTCAGCACATTTCTTTTTATACCATTCGTCTAATTCTCTTTTAACTAATAACTGTTCAAGTAATTCTCCAACCTCAGGAAATTCTTCAACAAAACGCTGTCCATGTTCCATGAAATTAACCATCCCATCTTCTTTTAGGTTCACCATCTTTAGTTTGCTTACCTGTCACAGGATCAAACTCTCCTAGATGTTCTGTCCTTCGTTTATTCCATTTTTCCAACTTACCATGTTGCGAATCCCACTGCCAATTAAATCCATTATTATCTGACCAAGATTTTCTTTTTAATTTTTCTTTAATCTGAGTCATTCCCATCTGTTCCATCCACTTTGTTGGTTCTACGAGTCTGTAACCATTCGTATCGTCTCCAACAATTTTTTGCTTATCAGCTATTTTGGAATTGTACTCTTCTGTTCTCTGCTGTTTACGTTTGAAATACCCCCCATAAGCATCATTACCCGTCCTCTCAGTCCTCCTCGTCTCCCCTCCCTTATCTTTACTACCCCCACGCCCTCTTTGATCCGCCTCAAAGAAAACATGGTATCCTCCAACACCGCCTATCCCGTCTGCGCTGGTCTGCCCAATTACAATTCGACCATCAAGCTTCCTGTTCATTTTTAGGATAAGCAAATCAATCACATCTTGCAAATTTTGGATTTCATCTAGCGGGATTTCGGCTTTGGTTTTCAGCTTCCCGTCCTTTTGCCCAGTGCTGTTTCGGTGGTGGTCGTTTGCTCCTTGGAGGGGCAGTGCCGCACCGTTTCCATCCTTTTGTTGGCCTTGCTCGTGATCCGATACGTCCGAAGTATGGCTTGCCTTCGAATCATTTCCTCCCTGGTCCCTTACTTTCTTGACTGCTTTCCTGTAAGCCCCGAAAAGGCCACGACTACCGACCAGTTCCAAGATAACCAGGTCTTTTTTGGCACTGTTTCGTCCTTTTTCGTAGCTCTCTTCAATCGAACGGGTCCACTTGCCACCTTTGGCATCCTCGATCAAGTACTGCGCTTCTTCTATAAAAGGTTCAACTGCTTCCTTTAGAATCCCCCACCCTGCATCGAGCGCATCTCCTGCCACTTCCAGTTTTGACTTTTCCCCCGTAATCACCTTTTCTGCGTACGTAAAGGCATCCTCTGCGGTTTTCTGGAGTCCTTGTACCATGAGATTACGCTCCGTTAATGAGCCTACCTCTTTCCCACTGGCCCATTCATACACGTTCTCGGAATACCCGAAGGATAACGTGGAAAAAACGATGTCCGCTGTATCGACAGTGGCCGCCCAAAATGCCGACATGTTTTCCGACCAAAACTCTTTCGTCACTTTCACTTCCGCGTCCATGTTTGCCTGGATTCGCTCTTTTATGATCCCGTCCACTCCTATGGACTGCACTTTTTCTTCAAAGGCGCTCCACAGGTGGGGAAAGCTTCTGCGCGTGGTGGCGTCCAGCTTGATTTCCTCACTGCTGGCGCTAATCTCTTCTTGCAGTCCCATATGGTCTACGATCGTCTTTATGGACAGACCTTCCGATGCGGTCAAGGTAACCGCAGCCCCATGCAAGCTCAGTCCTCCGCTTGCCTGAATCCGCACCTGCGACGCACTATTGAAACTGACGCCCGCATCCTGATTCATGGAGATGTACAGCAAGCCCTCCTGCGCCGTCATCGTCAGCTCTTTGTCGCCCAGCGTGAACTCTTTGCCTTGGGGATTGCCGAACGATTTGACTCCCGGGTCCTGCATTTTTTTCGCTTGCTTCTGGACAGCTTCGCCTTGCGGGGCGTGGCGCACGGAGTTCATGACCATACGATCGTTCTCTTCTGCCCCTGGGAAGTATCGCTTAAGTTCTGGCATGAAGTATAATGCCTGATTGCTTTATCGTTTATTTTCTACATGCCAAAAAAGCTCATTCCTACTCATGATTCAAGTAGAAAGAGCTTTTGAAAGCTTATCAAGCGTTTGAATGGTTTAGTGTTTAGCTTGTTGTATTGTAGGAATTGTAAACAAGTCTACACAAAATATTTTACAGAATCTAACAGACTCCTATGATAGACTTGGGTTTTTTATTTTTTCGGCAGGTTTAGGCATGCACAGCGTTTCTAGGGCTTCGTAAATGTTGTTACCAAACTTATACAGATCATATCCGCCATACTCCCCATAAACTATACCACTAGCAGACATAAACAAATTCATGTTACGTCGATATGCCTCTCCAATAATTACAAGTGGTTCTTGAAACCAATATTCGAATTCTGAAAAATCTTCTCTTTCCAGAATGTCACCTAGCGCAGTTTCAGGGATAAAGTGAAAAGACTCTATAGTTCCGTCTTTCTTTGTATAAAGATATTCTATTCCCCCGAACTCTTCTAGCAGTTTTTCTACACATGAAAATATTGTGAAACCTCTTGTTTCTAAAAAACTAATTGTTTCTTTTATATCTATTTTTCTTCCTTCATACCATCCTGATCGAATCAATACATCTAAGGCTTTATCTGATAGCATGTAGAAGCTATTCCCCCTTCAAGTTAATTAAATCGATTAGAAAATTTTCAAATGTTTTATTACAGTTATTACATAGATCTTTAAGTTCTCCACTGTTACCATATACTGTACGTATTAAGATATTTTCCATTTTTGCGCCATTATGAAGTGCTAAATTCACAGCCTGTACTTCTGCGCAGTTTTCAACATCCCAATCTTCATAACTTTCTTTAGACCTGTATTCATTATTGGGGTCATTTTTTGCCCTTTCCTTAATTTTATTAATTAATTTTTCCAGATCCTCATGTAACTCTTTTACACTTGGATTAAATTGCCCCTCTCTCCTGCCATTATAACCAAAGTGAACTATATCCGGTACTTCAATATCAATTGCTGCCGTTACAACCTTTGGAACGTACTTGCCCCCACCAATGTTTGGAGCTATTAATGGCTTTCTCAATCCTCCCTTTTTGATAAAATCTATATGTTTATCAAGTTGGTCTCTAAGCACACTAGTAGCTAAATCGATTTTTTGAGCTCTTGTAACAACATTACCAGTCCCCCCAGCATTCGGCTTATCCTTCTCTGGTAGATTCCCTTTGCTAGTACCACCACCATCGTTCTTCTTCACCGAAGAATAATTCGAATACCATGTGTCTCCGTTTGCTACCTTTGGCAACACATTTTCGTTCGGGGTATTTTTATCCGGCAGTTTGTTTGCCTGTACGGCTTGTGTTCCTGAAGCATGAGGTTCTGTATTTCTTTTTGAGAAGGCCGGGTTAAGAGATGTTGCCAGCTTCGCTTCTGTTCCTTTCTTGTCAGGTAGGCCTGCATGACTCGTTTGGTTATCCCAATCATGATAACCTACGTGTTTGGTTGGCTTTCCTGAGCCTTGCCCCGTCATAAGTTCGACCATCGCTTTAATGCCGACCTTCTCCAGGACTTGTTCCAACATACCAAGCTGAAACTTTTCCTTTATCAAATCCAAATCCTTCAACACACCATCAAATAGCTCGGCCTTCGTCTTGAGCTTCCCGTCCTTGAGGGGCGCGCCTTCCAGCAGGTCATCTACACCGGACCCGTGCAAGAGACCGCCTCTCCCTTTTCCGCCGTCCGCATCCATATCTGCATGGGGTTGCTTGCCATGCGGCGCGTCCACATCCAGCTTCGCCACCGATTTGCCGCCTTTTAATGCTGCTGTGCCCATTCCACCGCTATACACCGTCAGTACGGCTTCCGCTACGACCATGTCTTTCTTAAATTCGTTTTGCCCTTTTGCGTAGCTTTCGTCGACCGAGCGGGTCCACAGACCGCCGTGCAAATTATCCTGTTTGTACTTCTCGTCTTTCACAAAAGGGTCGATGTAATCGTTGTATAATCCTGTCCCGATCGAGACGGCTGCTTCGCCTGCATCTTGGGCTACGTCCTGCCATGATTTTTTGCCTGAAGCCACGTTCTCTACATATTCGGCTGTGTTGGTGGCGACTTCCACCGCTCCTTTGGCCAAATTGTTCCTCTCGGTCAGCGAACCGACTTCGGAGCCGCTCACAAACTCATACAAGCTTTGGGCGTCATCGCCTCCCAAAACACCTGTCACAACCAGGTCGCCCGCGTCTACCGCCGCGCCCCACAAACCAGCCAACGTATCCCCAAAGGCCGCAAACTTCCCTTCCACCTCGGCGATCTGGTTATCCAAGGTTCGTTTCGCCATGACCGCAAGAATCCCGTTGGCCGCTACATCTTGCTCAAACGCACTTAACAGTTGCGGAAAAGAATGCCGGGCACTCGCTTCCAGCTGAATGTTTTCACTGCTCGCATTTGCTTCTTCGATTAACTCTAGGGCATCTCCTGCCGTTTTGACCGTCAATCCTTCTGTGCCGGACAAATGAACAGCCGCACCGCTCAGGCTCACGGCGCCCTTTCCTTGAATCCGCACCTGCGACGCACTATGCAAACTGACACCCGCATCCTTATTCATGGAGATATACAACATGCCCTCCTGCGCCGTCATCGTCAGCTCTTTGTCGCCCAGCGTAAACTCTTTGCCTTGGGGGTTGCCGAACGATTTGACCCCCGGGTCCTGCATTTTTTCCGCTTGCTTCTGGACGGCTTCGCCTTGCGGGGCGTGGCGCACGGAGTTCATGACCATGCCGTCGTCCTCTTCGGCACCAGGGAAGTACAGCTTGACCTTGGAACCGAGCTCTGGCATGAGGTATAAAATCTGGTTGCCTTCTGCGGCGTACGGGAACCATTGGGCTTTGCTTGCGTCTTGTTTTTGGTCCATATTCAGATGAATTTTGACCTGGTTGCGGCCAACCTGAATGATTTTGCCGTCGATGGCTGCGCCGATAATCGCGGAGTTGTACAGCTTCGTTTGCTTGACCGATTCAGGCACAGCGCACACATAGGTCCACTTCAACAGTCCCTGCTCCAGCGTTGCGGTAACCTTCGTGATGACAAACGTTCGACCGTCACGCTGCACTTCATCGCCGATGTGCAGCCATTCGTCGTGAGCGAAGGTATACGTCGTGTACTGGTATTCGGACAGCGAGGATGCGCCGTTCGCCGCTTTTTTCATGTACGGCGCAATCGCCCGGTTGACCTCGTACGGAGCCGCTTCCAGCTTGATTTGCTTGCGTCCCTCCGGCATTCCGATCCAGAAACGCACCTTGTGGTCACTGACATCCGGGACGAGGACGGCTCCCACATGCGAAGCGATGCGCCTGACAAACGTCCAGTCTGTCTCCTCGTACTGCATGATGAACTTGCCTTGCTTTTTTTCGTCAAAAGCTTGGTCGATGAAATCCCCGCCCGGATAGACGGACAAAGCTTCCTCGACGACATCCCGGTACAGGCGGTCTACCTGTTGAAAAGAGCGCGTTTTCGGACTCAAATCCATTGCGTATGTATGGGAAATCGCTTGAATCGTCACGTAATGAATATCCCGGACGACTTTGATCTCCACATGCTGCAAGCGGCCCATGAAAATCGGCTTTTTCGCCGCGCCCTGTTTCCCGTACAGCCCGATGCCGTCGTGATTGCTGGCCAGATGGATGATTTCCTCTTCTTTGTCTTCCGGGACGATTCCGGTCAGGCGCAAAGTCGCATGCGTGCCCGTCTGATGCAAAAATGTCAGGCTGTCCAGCCGGATCGGCCCATACGGCCAGACGACTTGCAAATCGTGATAGGTCATGACGCCATCTGTTGCCTGCATTTGCTATGCTCCCTCCTTTCTCTCCGATTCCCAAACGACTATGTTTAACAGATGCATGTTTTTGTAACTTCATTTTTAAATCGACATATATGTCAAAATATTCCATGATACTAAAGTCCCTCTTTTCCGGATCTCAGCCTTTGCTTTTCCACCTTTTCTACCAGGGAGGGAGGAGGGATTTGCTCAGGGTGTAGCAAGAGATATCGCATATATAATGAAACAGGACATTCCCTCCAGCAGCTCTTGGAAGAATGTCCTGTTTTTATGCGCATTTATGCAGCTTCGGCCGCCTTGGTTTTTCGCTTCTGCTGGAAATACACTTTCGCTTGCTTGTTGTTGAGCAGCACCAATAAAATAACCAAATAGACGATGGCAACCAAAAACGTTCCTTTACTTACATCCAGCAACATGATCAAAATGATGCACCCGATTGACGTTTTCAACATTCGCAGCTTGATAAAAAGCGCGAGCAGAGACGTGAAAAATAACGGAAACGTCAACATGCCTTTTAACCTGCCCAATACATAGCTTTGCTCCAGCATGTCCTGTGGCATATCGACCATTCGAAAGACGATTTTGCTCGCCCAATGGCTGAGGTTCATCGGATCGGCCAGTTCCACGATTACGTACAGGCTTACCAGGACAAAAATTTGCAAGAGCATAAATCCCTGGATGATTTTAATCGAGAGTGGTGCTTTCATCAATCAATTCCCTTTCTTTGGATATTTTTACACACTCTATAAAAATCGACAAATATAGAAACCACATTCATAGGACATTAGACCTTAAAAGTGCACTCGTTCCAGTTCTTTTTTTCCAAAACGAAAAGCAAAAAAGCGGCAACCCGTCTCCCGAGTTGCCGCTTTCCTTCCTATTTATTGCCGGAGCGCATTTATTGCCCAACCGACACGCCGACTTGCTCAGGCGCCTTTTTTTTCGGTGCTTTTGCTTTTTGTTCGCTCTTCTTCTGGTTCATTTCGAATGCGGCCAAGATCGCTTCCTGGCGCTTCATGCCGGATTTCTCCAGCTCTTCCATCGTCAAGACGATTTGCTTGTAGTCCTTTGGAATTACTTTGACGAACTTGGCGACGGTTTGCTGCCATTGATCCAAGAGTGCTTTTGCCAGCGGACTTCCTGTGAAAGCAAGGTGATTTTCCAGCAGTTTTTTGACAGCGGCAATCTCGCTCTGGTCGTCCAGCTTTTCCAAAAGAACCATTTCCTGATTGCAAGTTGCCGCAAAAGCCGCTTTGTCTTCTGCCAGCACGTAGGCGGTTCCGCCCGACATGCCCGCCGCAAAGTTTTTGCCGACCTGACCGAGCACCACGACACGTCCTCCGGTCATATACTCGCAGCCATGGTCGCCGACACCTTCGACAACGGCGGTGACACCACTGTTTCTCACGCAGAAGCGCTCGCCTGCCAAGCCGTTGATGTACGCTTCGCCAGAGGTCGCGCCGTAGAAGGCGACGTTTCCGATGATCATGTTGCGCTCAGGGGCAAAAAGGCTCTTTTTCGCTGGCGCGACGACGATTTTTCCGCCAGACAGCCCTTTGCCGACGTAGTCGTTCGCATCGCCTTCCAGCTGCAACGTAATGCCGCGCGGAACGAATGCGCCGAAGCTTTGACCAGCCGAACCGTAGAAGTCCAGGCGAATCGTATCTTCCGGCAAGCCGTGCAGGCCGTATCTTCTCGTCACTTCGCTGCCAAGGATCGTCCCGACGACGCGGTTTGTGTTGCTGATCGGCAGCCTTGCCTGGATGTGTTTTTGTTTTTCCAGCGCTGGCTTGCACAATGCGAGCAAGCTTTGGCGATCCAGCGTCTCCTCCAGCTTGTGATCTTGGTTGCGCTGATGGTATCTGCCGACCTCGGCGGAGACGGCTGGCTGGAACAAAAGTGCGGACAGGTCGATATGTTTCGCTTTCCAGTGCGCTTTCGTTCTTTCGCTTACGGTGAGAATCTGGCTCTGGCCAATCATCGCTTCGATGGAGCGGAAACCGAGCTGGGCCATGATTTCGCGCACTTCGCGAGCGACGAGGCGCATGAAGTTGACGGCGTGCTGCGGATCGCCCTTGAAACGTTTGCGCAGCTCGGGGTTTTGCGTGGCAACCCCGACCGGGCACGTATCGAGATGGCAAACACGGGCCATGACGCAACCGATGGAGACGAGCGGAGCCGTCGCGAAACCGAACTCTTCCGCTCCGAGCAAGGCAGCGATGACGACGTCGCGGCCGGTCATGAGCTTGCCGTCTGTCTCCAGCACGACGCGATCTCGCAGCTGGTTGAGCAACAGCGTCTGATGCGTTTCCGCCAAGCCCAGCTCCCACGGCAAGCCAGCGTGCTTGATGCTCGATTTCGGCGAGGCCCCTGTCCCTCCGTCGTGACCGCTGATGACAATGACGTCTGCCAAGCCTTTTGCCACCCCGGCGGCAATCGTTCCAACGCCTGCCTTGGACACGAGCTTCACGCTGATGCGAGCGCGCGGATTGGCGTTTTTCAAGTCGAAAATCAGTTGCGCGAGATCCTCAATCGAGTAAATGTCGTGGTGAGGCGGCGGCGAAATCAGTCCGACACCTGGCGTCGAGCCGCGCACTTCGGCAATCCACGGGTACACCTTGCTGCCTGGAAGCTGTCCGCCTTCCCCTGGCTTCGCTCCTTGCGCCATTTTGATCTGGATTTCGGAAGCATTGACCAAATAGTGGCTGGATACGCCAAATCGTCCGGAAGCGACCTGCTTGATGGCGCTGCGGCGCAAGTCTCCGTTTTCATCCGTCGTGTAACGGGTCGGGTCTTCTCCCCCTTCACCGCTGTTGCTTTTCGCTCCCAGACGGTTCATGGCAATCGCCAGCGTCTCGTGCGCTTCCTTGCTCAGCGAGCCGTAGGACATCGCGCCCGTTTTGAAGCGGTGGACAATCGAGTCTACCGATTCGACTTCATTCAACGGAATCGGCTTGCGATCCGATTGGAAATCGAGCAGGTGGCGCAAAGCGGAAAACGGCTGCTCCCCCGCCATTTCGGCGTAAATTTTGTACTGCTCGTAGCTGCCTTCGCGGCATGCTTTTTGCAAAGCGTGCACGGTTTTCGGATTGAACAGATGATACTCGCCGTCGCGCCGGAATTGGAAGTCGCTGCCTGCGTCGAGCTTTTCTTCGGAATGTTCTGGCGAAAAGGCTTGCGCGTGGCGGAGCAGCGTCTCCTGGGCGATCACATCGAGCGAGATGCCCGAGATTTGCGAAGGCGTGCGGGTAAAGTAACGGTCGATGACAGCGGAATGAATGCCGACCGCTTCAAAAATTTGCGCGCCGCGATAGCTTTGGATCGTGGAAATGCCCATTTTCGACATGACCTTGACGACGCCTTCGATCGCCGTTTGCAAGTAAGCCTCAATCGCTTCCTCGGCCGTCACTTCTTTCAGCTTGCCAGCAGTGATCAAGTCGAGCACGGAGGCAATCGCAACGTACGGGTTGACAGCATCCGCGCCGTAGCCGATCAGCATGGCGAATTGATGCACGTCGCGCGGTTCGCCTGATTCGACGATCAGGCTGGCTTTCGTGCGGGTTCCCTGGCGTACCAGATGGTGATGCAAGCCGCTTGCAGCAAGCAAAGCCGGAATCGCCGCCCAGTCGGCGTTCAAGCCGCGGTCAGACAAGATCAACAAGGTGTATCCAGCTGCAATTGCCTCGTCCGCTTCGGCAAACAAGCCTTCCAGCGCTTCCTCCAGCGCGCGATCTCCGCCGTCTGCCTTGAAAAGAATCGGCAACGTCCTCGCCTTGAACTCCTGGTACGGATTGGCGCGAAGCTGTGCCAGCTGCTGATTGGACAAAAGCGGATTGGTCAAACGGATTCTGCGGCAATTGGCTGCGGTCGGTGCCAACAGATTGCCTTCCGCCCCGAGAACCGTATGGGTCGATGTGACACAAGCCTCGCGCAGCGAATCGATTGGCGGATTCGTAACTTGCGCGAACGATTGTTTAAAGTAATGATACAGCAGCTGCGGACGGTCTGACAGCACAGCGAGCGGCGTGTCGACGCCCATCGAGCCGATCGGGTCTTTTTGTTCTGCGACCATCGGCGCCAGCATTTTGTCCAGCTCTTCCTGCGTGTAGCCAAATGCCTTTTGGCGCGCCAGCAGTTCTTGACCTGCCAGATCGTCGGGAGTGCCTGCTGCCGGCAGTTGTTCCAACGGCTGCAATTGCGTTTTTACCCAGTCGCGGTACGGCTGTTCGCTGGCGATTTGCCGCTTGATCTCTTCATCCGAGACGATGCGGCCTTCCTCCAGATCGACGAGCAGCATGCGGCCAGGGCTGAGGCGTCCTTTTTGCACGATTTTTTCTTCCGGTACTTCGAGTACGCCTACTTCCGACGAGAAAATGATCGTGTCATCTGTCGTTACGTAGTATCTCGCCGGGCGCAAGCCGTTCCGGTCGAGGATCGCCCCGATTTGTCTGCCATCGGTAAAGGAAATGGCGGTCGGGCCATCCCACGGTTCCATCAAGCAGCTGTGGTATTCGTAAAAAGCTTTTTTATGTTCATCCATCTGCTCATCCTGATCCCACGGTTCGGGAATCATCATCATCGCGACGTGCGGCAACGATCTGCCAGCCAGCGAGAAAAATTCCACGCAGTTGTCGAGGATAGCCGAGTCGCTTCCTTGCATATCAATGACGGGAACCACTTTTTCCAGATCGCGTCCAAACAGAGCCGACTCGAACATTTTTTCGCGGGCCATCATCCAGTTCACATTGCCCTGCAACGTGTTGATTTCCCCGTTGTGGATCAGATAGCGGTTCGGGTGCGCTCTCTCCCACGTCGGAAAGGTGTTCGTGCTGAATCGCGAGTGCACCACGGAAAAGGCGGAAGTGTACGAATCTTCTTGCAAATCAAGATAAAATGCGTCAAGCTGTCCTGGAGTCAACAGTCCTTTGTAGACGATGGTGCGGGAAGACATGGACGCTGCGTAGAAGCCTTCGCCTGCCGCTTGCTCCATCTGCTTGCGAATGACGTACAGCTTCCGTTCAAACGCCATCTGGTCAGCTAAATCAGCACTCGCTCCGATAAACACCTGGCGGACAAAAGGCTGGCTGGCTGCGGCCGTTTTGCCGATCTTCGTCCCATCGACGGGCACCGTGCGGAAGCCAAGCAGCTTTTGACCTTCTGCCGCAATAATGGCGGCCAGTTTCGCTTCGTATTGCTCGCGCAGCTGTTCATCCATCGGCATAAACAGCATGCCTACACCGTACTTGCCTTGCGCCGGAAGCTGGAAGCCCAACTCCTTACAGGCTTTTTTGAAAAAGGCGTGCGGAATTTGCGTCAAAATTCCGGCTCCGTCACCCGTTTCCGGATCGCTGCCTTGCCCGCCGCGATGCTCCAGCTGGCAAAGAATTTTCAAGCCGTTTTGCACCATCTCATGCGTGGCTTTTGCTTTCAAATTGGCAATAAAACCGATTCCACAAGCGTCGTGCTCGAACATCGGATCGTATAAACCTTGCTTCGCAGGCATTCCATTTCTCGTCATTTGTCTCCACTCCCTTGCTCTCTCTGTTAACTCAATTTTAGATTGAGTGAACCGATACAAACAATATATAATTTACTCAATATTAATCTCAAAACGAGATTGATCGGGAATGGGGGGTCTTCATGGAGCTTCGACAGATTCAATACTTCATTGAAGTAGCCAAACGCGAGCATTTCACCGAAGCCTCGCACAACTTGCACGTGGCCCAATCTGCGCTGAGCCGGCAGATCGCCAATCTGGAGGAAGAGCTTGGCGTCTCCCTGTTTATCCGCGAAGGCCGCAACGTCAAGCTGACAGCCGTAGGCAGAATCTTTTTGCAACACATGGAAATGGCTGTGAGCGAAATCGAAAAGGCCAAGCAAAAAATTGACGAATTTCTCGATCCGGAGCGCGGGACGATCCGCGTCGGGTTTACGAGCAGTCTGGCTGCCAATCCGCTGCCAACGGTCATTTCCGGCTTTCGCGCAAGGTACCCGGATATCGGCTTTCAGTTGAAGCAAGGCTCTTATCAGGGGCTGATCGACTCCGTCATCAACGGCGAGATCGACCTGGCTTTTCTCGGCCCGGTTCCGACCCAGGAAAAAAACGTGCGCAGCCATATTTTTTTCGCCGAAAACATCGTCGCGCTGCTGCCCGCGAGACATCCGCTCGCCAAACAGCCGAATTTGCGACTGAATCAGCTTCAGGAAGATACGTTCGTCCTGTTCCCGCCCGGTTTTATTTTGCGAAATATCGCGGTCAACGCCTGTTCGCAAATGGGCTTCGCTCCCAAAGTCGCCTTCGAAGGGGAGGATATTGACGCGATCAAGGGACTCGTCGCTGCAGGGCTTGGCGTCACGCTTTTGCCTGAGCTGACCTTGACGGATAACGTGCCGCGCGAGACTGTCAAAATTCCGATCAGCGAGCCGCTCGTCCAGCGAACCGTCGGCATCATCATCCCGAACAACCGGGAGCTGCCCCCTTCGGAAAAGCTGTTTTACCACTTTTTAAAGGAATTTTTCGATGTGCTGAGCAAGTACAGCTGACCCACGCAACGGGACAGGCAAAAAAACAGCCCTGATGACGACTTGCTCTCATCAGGGCTTTCATATGTGCGGGATGGGGGATAATCGCAGCTTCGCGCTATTTGGTGTTGGCTGGGAGTAAGACTCCTTGGCACGCTATTTGGTGCCGGATACGAAGCACTCGCTCCCTAACACGCTATGTTGGTTGCTCAGCTTGCCTGCGTCACCCCACCCTCGCCTCGTCCAGCCGCAGCCAATAGCTTTTGACGTGTGTTTCCCCGTTGAAAAAGTCTTTCTCGACCGCACGAGCGAATCCGAGTCGCTCGTACAGCTTGACGGCCGCTGCCATCATGTCTGTCGTGTGCAGGTGCAAGGTCGCAGCTCCCAGGTCGCGGGAGCGCCGGACGACTTCCTCGATCAGCCGTTCGGCGATTCCGTTTCCTCGCGCTTTTGGCGATACGGCCAGAAAACGGATGATCGGCGTATGAATTTCCAGCTCAGGCCGATTGTACGCCGACTGCGCCGAAGCGAACAACTGGACGCTGCCGACGATTTCATCGCCCCAGTCTGCAACAAGAAAAGCAATCGTCTGGCGTCCTTGCGCGGATTCTTCGATCTCCTGCTTGTAGCGCGTCCATCGCTCTACCGACAGCAGCTGCTCGTACTGCGTGTACGCTTCGAGCAAATGCTGTTTGATCTGCTCCTGATCCTCGCCTCGTGCATCGCGGATGCGAATGGCTTTTGCTCGCTGATTTTCCGTCATGGTCGACTTGCTCCCTTCTCCCGGACCAGTTAAAAAGCGGGAACGACAGCGACACCGTATTTGTCTTCAATGAACTTTTTGACCTCAGGTGAAGTAAGAACGGCATCCAGCTTTTTGATCTCGTCCCGGTTTTCGTCGCCTTTGCGAACCGTAATCACGTTGGCGTATGGCGAGTTCGCCCCTTCCCGGAACAGAGCGCTCTTCGGATCGATTTTCGCTTCCAGCACGACGTTTGTATTGATCACCGCGCCAGCGAGGTCGGGCAAAACTCGCGGCAATGTGGATGCTTCCGCTTCGATGAACTCCAGTTTTTTCGGATTCTCCGCGATATCCTTTGGCGTCGCCTGATAGGTTGTCAGACCGTCTTTCAGCTTGATCCAGCCTTGTTCCTGCAACAAGATCAACGCGCGGTATTCGTTGGACGGGTTGTTCGGAATGCCGATTTTCGCCCCTTCCTGAATCTCGTCCTTGGATTTGAGCTTGTCAGAGTAAAATCCGATCGGTTCTACGTGAACTTTTGTCGTCACCGCAAAGTCATAGCCTTTTTCGGTTTTGATCGAATCCAGATACGGGACGTGCTGGAAAAAGTTCGCGTCAATCTGCTTGTCTTGCAAAGCCGGATTCAGCTGTCCCTCGTCATCGAGAACGACGACTTCCAAATTCACGCCCTGCTCTTTCAGCTTTGGCTTCACGAACTCCAAAATTTCCGCGTGCGGGACAGGGGCTGCGCCAACCTTCAAGGTGACTTCTTTGGCTGGTTCTGCCGCCTGCCCGGAGCCGGACTGGGCTGGTGCTGCGGGAGCCGAACTGGACGACTGGCTGCCCGATGCGCCGGAACCGGAACCTGAGCCGCACCCTGCTGCTACCATGCTGAATGCGACAAGTACACTAAAAATGACCCCAAGACCTTTTTTTCTCATACGTTCCACTCCTCTAGTGATGAATCTCTGATTTTTTTCGCTCACGCTGGCTTTATTCGAATTTGTACCGCTTCTTGTTGATCGATTTGACGAGCAAATCGCCCGACCATTGAATGATTTGCACGAGCAAAATAATGAGCAGGACCGTGGCGATCAGCACATCCTCGCGAAAGCGCTGATAGCCGAAACGGATCGCCAGGCTGCCAAGCCCGCCTGCCCCAATCGCCCCTGCTACAGCCGTAAACTCGGTGATCCCGATAATTCCGATCGTAATTCCGCGCACGAGGGCTGGCATCGCCTCGGGAATCAGCACGCGAAAAATGATCGTGAACGGAGTAGCACCGACCGCCTTGGCGGCCTCAATCTTCCCGGCGCTCACTTCTTTCAACGCGCTTTCGATAATTCGTCCGAGAAAAGGAGCGGCACCGATCGACAAGGAGACAATCGCCGCCGTTGGCCCAAGCGTCGTACCGACGATCAGGCGCGACAAAGGCAACAGCAGGACGATCAAAATGATCAATGGAAGAGAGCGGACACCGTTAATTACGGTACTGATGACCTTGTTCAGCTTTGGCGCTTCGAGAATGCCTCCTTTGTCGGTAACAACTAGCGTGACTCCCAGCACGACGCCCATCGCGAGCGCAAACAAAGACGACCAAAAAACCATGTAAAGCGTCTCCAATAGCCCTTCCCAGAGCAAGTCAATCAGATCGTTGTTCATATGCCTGCCCCGACTCCTTCCATTACGCTCCGCTTCTCCCGGTAATGATCGATAATATGGACGAAGCGCTTCGCCGTGTCGCTTTCCGGGTTGAGGAAAAATTTCTCCACCGTCCCGGTTTCGACGATTCGGCCATTTTCAATTACCGCCATGTTGTTGCACACATGCTGGAGTACGTCCAGCTCGTGGGTAATGAGCACGATCGTCAGCTTGAGCTGGCGGTTGATCTCGCGCAAAAGCTCCAGGATGGAATAAGTCGTCTGCGGATCGAGAGCGGATGTCGCTTCGTCGCTGAGCAACAGATCAGGCTGGTTGACGAGCGCGCGGGCGATGCCGACGCGCTGCTTTTGCCCGCCGCTCAACTGAAACGGATAGACGTTCTCCTTGTCGCCAAGCTGCACCAGGTCGAGAATTTCTCGGACCCGGGCGCGGATGAACGGCTTCGGATGCCCCGCCACCTCCAGCGGAAAAGCGACATTTTGAAAAACGGTGCGCGCGTCAAGCAGGTTGAATTGCTGAAAAATCATGCCGATTTTTTGCCGCGCCTGCCGCAGTTCCTTTTCCGGCAAATCGGTAATCACTTTTCCCCCGATCTCGATGGTGCCCGAATCCGGCTCTTCCAGCCGATTCAAGCAACGGATCAAGGTCGATTTGCCCGCCCCGGAAAAGCCGATGATTCCGAAGATGTCGCCCTTGGGGATGAACAGATCGATGTTTTGCAAAACGGGAATGACGCCTTTGGCGGTTTTGTATGATTTGCTCAAGTTGCTAATGTGGATCATCTGCTACTCTCACCCGCCTTTCAGAGCACGCCAGGCCAGCTCGGCAAAATAGTTCGCGCTAATCGCAATCGCCCGTTCATCTACGGTAAATCCGGGATGATGCCATTCGTTTGTCCCGGATGTTCCGACGAAAACGAACACGCCGGGAATTTTTTGCTGATAATAGGCGAAATCTTCCCCTGCGGCGGACGGCTCAGGCGTGACGACTTGCAAGCCGAGCTTCTCCGCTGTTTCGGCCGCCAGTTTGGTCAAAGGGCCGTCGTTTTGCACGGAAGGCGGGCCTTTGAACCAGCGCAGGCTCACTTTCGCCCCGTATGCCGCAGCGACTCCCTCGATGATCGCCCGAATGCGCCCCGGGATTTTCTGCCGGACTTCCTCCCGAAACGTGCGGACTGTGCCGCCGAGAGCGACCTTATCCGGGATCACGTTCCAGGTCGTCCCTCCGTGGATCGTCGTCACGCTGACGACCGCATTTTCCAGCGGGCTGACGTTGCGGCTGACAATCGATTGCAGCGCGGTCACGATCTGCGACGCGGCGACAATCGGATCGATTCCGGCATGAGGAATTGCCGCATGCGTACCAAGCCCTTCCACCTCGATATCGAAGCCATCGACACTTGCCATCAACGCTCCCGGCTTGATCCCGACGGTCCCGACTTCCAGATCAGGTTTGTTGTGCAGCCCGAAGATCGCCGTCACGCCGTCCAAAGCGCCCTTTTCCATCAAAAGCGCGGCGCCCGTACCTTTTTCTTCTGCTGGCTGAAACAGCAGACGCACCGTTCCGGGCAACTTTTCCTCCTGCTGCTTCAGCAAAAAAGCAGCGCCCAGGATGACGGCGGTGTGAAAGTCGTGCCCGCAAGCGTGCATGTTTCCGACGATGGTTGAAGCATAGGGCAGCCCCGTCTCCTCCTGAATCGGCAACGCGTCGATGTCGGCACGCAAGGCGATCACAGGGCCAGCGTTTTTGCCCCCGATTTCTGCCACGACACCTGTTGCCAGCGGCAGCTCGATCAGGCGAATCCCCGCTTCTGTCAGCCACTCCCGAATCGAACGGGTCGTTTCAAATTCTTCGTAGGCCACTTCCGGGTATTGATGCAGCTGCCTGCGAATCGCGATCAGCTTTTGCTCCCAATCGGTTCGTGTCAGCTCCTGCGTTTCTGTGCTCATCCTGAACCTCTCCTTTCTTCTGTCACCTGACCTGCTGCTACGTTCAGGACTCGACTTTGCTTAATGCCCGGCTGCGCACGGCCAAGCGGTTGTACGGTTTTTCCAGCCCGAGATGCTCCCGCAGCGTATCGCCCTCGTAATCGTGGCGATACAAGCCTCTTTCCTGCAACAGCGGGATGACTTTGTCCACGAAAGCTTCCAAACCTTGCGGCAAAACCGGAGCGATAAACATGAAACCGTCTGCCGCCCCTTGGGTAAACCACTTTTCCAGCACGTCGGCAATTTGTTCTGGCGTGCCGATCAGCTCGCGATTGGGGCCGCCTTCGAGCAGGGCGTACAACTCGCGCAAAGTCGGATTTTTTTGGCGGATCAAATCTGTCATCCACTCAAAATGACTTTGAATCCCGTTGTCTTGCGGGAACTCCACTTCTTTTGCCGGGGTGTCCAGCGAGTATTTGCTGAAATCGACCTTGCCCAAGTAGCCGGACAAAAAGCGCAGCCCTTGCTCCGGCAAAAGCAAGTCGTGCAGACTGCGATGAATCGCTTCCGCTTCTTCCTTCGTATCCGCGACGATCGGCGAAATGCCTTGCAAAATATGCAGCTGGTCAGGCGTGCGACCGTAATCGGCCAGCTTGCTTTTCAAGCTGCGGTAAAACGCTTTGGCGCGTTCAAAATCTTTGACATGCGAGAAGACCACTTCGGCGGTACGCGCTGCCAGCCTTTGTCCTGGCTCAGACGCGCCTGCCTGCACGATAACGGGCTGCCCCTGTCTCGATCGGCCGATATTCAGCGGCCCCTGGACCGAATAGTACGTCCCTTTGTAATGGAGTCGATGCAGCTTATTCGGGTCGAAAAAGACGCCCGTTTCCTTGTCCTGGACAAAAGCGTCGTCTTCCCAGGAATCCCACAAGCCTTGAACGACATCGATGAACTCCTCAGCCCACTCGTAACGGTGATCGTGCTCCAGGTGGTTATTGCGGCTGAAATTGCGTCCCGTCTCCCCGGTAGCGTCTCCGGTCGTCACCATGTTCCAGCCCGCGCGGCCGTTGCTGATGTGGTCGACGGAGGCGAACAGGCGCGCGAGGTTGTACGGTTCGTAATACGTCGTCGACGCCGTGGCGACCAAGCCGATTTTACTGGTCGCGCCAGCGAGGGCAGCGAGCAATGTCGTCGGCTCGAAACGGTTCAAAATATTCGGGTGCGAGTCTTCGTTCACCGCCAGGCTATCCGCGATGAATGCGATGTCGAACTTGCCCCGCTCGGCTGTCTGCGCCAAATATTTGTAGTATTCGATGTCAATGCTGGCATTTTTTCGCGCTTCCGGCAGACGCCAGGAGGCGACGTGAATCCCGGTCCCTACCAGATAGGCGGACAAGTGAATCTGTCTTTTTTGCGGCATGGCACTGCTCCCCTTCCTCCTGCATAAAATTTGCTGCTTTGCTGTTCAAACGGCTTTACGGCTTGCTTTTAAACGCGTCTTTGAAGTTTTTCAACTCCTCGACCGTCACTTGTGTCGGAATGTAGTTTCCTTTGTAAGTCTGGGTGATAAAATCCGATACTTCTTTCGATTGGTACACGGCGACCAGCTTTTTCAACTCTTCGCGGTTCTCGTTTTGCTTGGTGGTCGCGATCACGTTAATGTACGGCTTGGCGGTTTTGCTTTCGTGAAAAATGGAGTCTTTGAGCAAAAAGCCCGCTTCGACCGCCGTCCCGTTGTTGATGATCGAAGCGGCCACGTCTTTCATGACGCGCGGCGTAGTCGCCGGATCGACCGGAACGATTTCCAGCTTTTTCGGATTTTCTTTGATTTTGTCTTGGCCGCCGAAGCCGTCAAAGTTGTCAACGACTTTGATCAAGCCCGCTTCCTGGAGCAAAAGCAGCGAGCGGCCCCAGTTGGAATCGTCGTTCGGCAGGGCGATTTTTGCCCCGTCCGGGATTTCTTCGATTTTTTTGTACTTGTCGGAGTAAATGCCCAACGGCGCGATGATCGTCGAGCCGACGGGAACGATTTCCGAGTTGTTTTTCGTATTGAACTGATCGAGAAAAGCGACGTGCTGGAAAGCGTTGGCGTCGATCTCGCCTTCCAACAGCACCGTATTCGGGTTGACGTTGGCATTGAATTGCACCAGTTCGATGGCAAGCCCCTGTTTGGCAGCCTGCTCTTTCACGAACTCCCACGTCCGCGATTCCGAGCCGCGAATCCCGATTTTCAAGCTTTTTTGGTCTGCTGCGCTTCCGCACCCTGCGGCGACAATCGTCACGAGGGTCAGCAGTATGGAAATGGCGAGCTTTTTCATCGTTGGTTTCTCTCCTGTCTTTTGCGAGGTTTCGATTAATTTCGGCGGATTTTCCGGGCGAACACGTTGCCCAATGATTGAATACCCTGGACGAGCACGACCAAAATGATGACCGTTGCCACAATCGTGATCGTGCTGAAGCGTTGGTACCCGTATGTAATCGCCAGGTCGCCAATTCCTCCGCCGCCAACCGCTCCGGCCATCGCCGTTGCACCAATCAGTCCGATCGTTGCAGTCGTAATGCTGAGGATCAAAGACCCGAGCGTCTCGGGAATGAGGAAGCGGAAAATGATTTGCAGCGGAGTCGCTCCCATCGCCTCGGCTGCTTCAATAATGCCGGGATTGATTTCCAGCAGCGAGTTTTCCACCAAGCGGGCGATGTACGGCCCCGTGTAGATCACGAGCGGAACAATCGCCGCGGTCGTCCCGATGGACGTTCCCACCACCAGACGTGTGAACGGAATAATCGCCACCAGCAAAATAATGAACGGCACAGAACGCAGCACGTTGATCACCGGATTCAAGGCCGAGAAGATCGCCGAATTTTCCAAAATGTGCCCTTTTCTGGTGACGACGAGCAAAATGCCGAGCGGCAAACCGATCACGGTCGCAAACACCAGTGACACACTTACCATGTAGACCGTTTCATACAGCGCCTGAAAAACTTGCTCAGAACTGACTTCCATCACGAAACAATCTCCTTCACCGTCACATTTTGTTGCTGAATGTAGTGATACGCGCGGGCTATGTCCGCCTCGTTGCCAGCAAGCTCCACGATCAGATTGCCAAAAGGCACGCCCGCAAGCTCTGTGATGCTGCCAAACAGTACGTTCACGTCGCTGTTGAAGCGTTTGGCCACCTGGGAGAGCATCGGCTGTCCCGTACTTTCGCCGATGAAGTGAATCTTGATAATTTTCGACTTGCCCCGTTTGGCTGCGAGCAGCTTGTGCACGCTTGGCGGAATATCATCGCGCACGACTGATTTGACAAAATTGCGTGCCACTTCCGTCTGCGGATTGGCAAAAACATCGAGGACGCTACCTTGCTCGACAACCGCCCCATGCTCCATGACGGCCACGCGATTGCAAATCTCCTTGATGACGTTCATCTCATGCGTGATCATCAAGATCGTGATGTTGTACTCTTTGTTCACGCGCTGCAACAGTTGCAAGATCGATTCGGTCGTCTGCGGGTCGAGTGCGGATGTCGCCTCGTCGCTCAACAAAATCGAAGGGTTGGTCGCAAGAGCGCGGGCGATCCCGACACGCTGCTTCTGGCCGCCGGAGAGCTGGTTCGGGTAACTGCCCGCTTTGTCCGTCAAACCGACGAAAGACAGCAGCTCATCGACGCGCTCGCGAATCTGTTTTTTCGGCGTGTCGCCGAGCACCAGCGGCATCGCTACATTGTCAAACACGGTTTTGGTCTCCAGCAGATTGAATTGCTGAAAAATCATGCCGATGTTTTTCTTGACGCTTCTCAGCTCTTTGACCGAAAGCTTGCTCAAGTCTTTTCCGTCGACAATGACGGAGCCAGCTGTGGGACGCTCCAGCAAATTGACGGTGCGCAGCAAGGTGCTTTTTCCTGCCCCGCTAAAGCCGATGACGCCAAAAATGTCGCCTTTTTCCACCGTGAGCGTGACGTCTTTCAACGCTTCGACGGTTTTGCCGCCGCTTTCAAACGTTTTGCTTACTTGCTGAAAAGCGATCATGCCCTCTTTCGCCTCGCTCGGGCTGCCAGCCGGCGACTGCTCCTTCCAAACCGCCGCTCCGATTCCCATCCAATCTCCTCCTAGCCAAGCTGACTTTTTCTTTGGAAACACGTCGGGACGTTTTCCTGAAAAGGAATGTGACCGCAAGCGGTCTGTCGCCTTATCGATCCGGTTATGGGAAGTTGCTTCCGCTGCCTTTTGTCTTTTGTGCGGTTGTTCGGGCCAGGAAGCAACTAACGAACTAACGATCCAGGAGAGACTCCAGCCGATCCAGCTGGTTGTAGAGCAAGGCTTCATATTTCCCCTCGCCGCCAATCTCCACCAGCGGAATCAAGCGCGTGCCGTACTTGACTTCCAAAACGTCGCGCAGCACGTCTTTTCCTGCTACATCGATCCATTCGTACAGCTGGTTGTTCGTTTCCAAAATAGCTTTCACATTTTCACAATAGGAGCAACCTTCTCGCCCCCACACGACGACTTTTTTCTCCTGTCCATCAGACACTTCCATTCCCTCCCTATCTTCTCGCTGCTTTTTCTCTCCGTCTCCGGTAAACAAAAAGACTTCCTGCTGTATGATGCCAAGCAGGAAGCCTCTCCAGTGGTCTGGTCGATGACTTTTTAAATTCGTATCGGATTACTAGGGATATTATCATCCCCAATCTGTTTCGTCAACGCATTTTTCTGCGTAAATTCAACGTACGGTCTGCAGGCATTTTTCACGATTGCATTGACAGCGGCATACGTTATCGTTAAAATCCGAGTAAACAACTAAGGAAATAAGCTGACTGGACCACCAGAAGCCCCTTCGCGATTTTTACTTGCAAGGGGCTTTTTGTGTTTGCTTGGCCTTAGAATCGCATCGTTAGGGGAGAGAAACCGTGGCACTTACTTTGAGCATTCTCGATCAAAGTCCGATTCAAGAAGGAGAAACAGCAACAGAAGCCCTCCAGCACACGATTGAACTGGTGCAAAAGGCGGAAGCGTGGGGCTACCATCGGTTCTGGGTGGCGGAGCATCACGACCTCGATCATGTCGTCGGCTCATCGCCAGAGGTGCTGATCGCTCATCTGTTGGCCAAAACAAGCCGCATCCGCATCGGCTCAGGCGGCGTCATGCTCCAGCATTACAGTCCTTATAAAGTAGCGGAAAATTTTCACGTCCTCGCTTCTCTCGCTCCGGGGCGGATCGATCTCGGGATCGGCCGCGCGCCGGGTGGACTGCCGCTCTCGACCAAGGCGTTGCAGCAGCCGGGAACATCCGGCTCCTCTCTCGAAGAAAAGTTGGCGGAGCTTGAGCTGTTCCTGCACGACGAGCTTCATCCGGCACACCCGCTGTACGGCTTGAAAGCAGTGCCGATTCCGGATGAGCCAGTCGGGATCTACTTGCTGGGCACGAGCGTAGCCAGCGCACAGCTTGCCGCAGAGCGCGGAGTCCCGTATGTGTTCGCGCTGTTTATCAACCAGGACGAGACGGTTTGCCAAGCCGCCTTTGCCGCGTACCGACAGCAGTTTCGCCCTGGCAAACGGGCCACTCCGCTTGCGATCCTGGCTGTTTCCGTCATTGTCGCGCCAACCGAGGCAGAAGCCGTCCAGCTTGCCGCCGATACGAAAGTGGCCAAAATTCATCTGAAAAGCGGGAAAATCGTCACGGTCACGAGTTTGAAAAAGGCGGAAGAGTATGGGCAGCAATCCGACGAGGACTACACGATTGAAGTAAAGGAAGCGAATGTCATTGCCGGCACAAAAGAGTCGGTGCGCGAAAAGCTGTTGGCCATCGCTTCCAAGCATCAGGTAGAGGAATTGATCATCCATACCCCGATCAAGCCATTCCAGAAGCGCTTGCTGTCTTACGAACTGTTGCAGGAAGCCTTTCTCGAATTAACGGTCAAGTAATAGGAATACGCCTTGCCTTTTCTCCACCGATGAAAAAGCTCCTTCTGATGCGTTTGGCGCGAGAAGGAGCTTTTTTTGCCATGAAAAAAGCCTGCGGTGCTGGATGAAATGCTCCCGCAGACTCATGTCCTGATTAGCTCTTTTCCTTTGGCAGATGCTTTTGGCGTTACGAATGGACGTCTGCTGCATCCGGCTTTTTGCCTTGTTCCAGCGCATAGCGATTGGCGGGAACAGAAATCCCGAGATGACCGCGCAGCGTGTCCGCCTCATATTCGGTGCGGAACAAGCCTCGCTCTTGCAAAATCGGGACAACCAGCTCGACGAAATCGTCCAAGGCACGCGGGACATTCGCCTGAACAATGAATCCGTCTGCCGCTTTTTGCAAAAACCAATGCTCAATCAGATTGGCAATATGCTCGGGAGTGCCGATGAACTCGCCTTCCGGTGTCGCCGTGTAGAGCGCGGTTTGGCGCAGCGTCCAGTTTTCTTCCCTCGCCTTTTGCTTGATTTTGTCTGTCGTGCTGCGGAAGCTGTTGTTGCCTACCTCGCCCAGCTCTGGAAACGGTTCGTCCAGCGGATATTGGGAGAAATCATGGTGGTCAAAAAATCGGCCCAAATAATGCAGCGCCTGCTCAATGCCGATCAGACTGGCAAGCTCCGCATGCTTGCGCCTGGCTTCCTCTGGCGTTTTGCCGATGATCGGGTTGATCCCGGGGAAAATCAGGATGTCGTCTTCGCTTCGGCCATAGGCTGCCGCCCGCTCTTTTACTTCCCGATAAAAACGCCGGGCGTCCTCAAGCGTTTCCTGCCCGGTAAAGACGGCGTCCGCAGACTTGGCTGCCAGCTCTTTGCCGCTTTCTGAGGAGCCTGCCTGAAAAATAACGGGTTGCCCTTGACTGGACCTGGCGATATTGAGCGGGCCTTGCACAGCAAAAAACTCCCCTTGATGATCCAGGCGATGCATTTTCGCCGGATCGAAAAAGACGCCTGTTTGTTTGTCCCGCACGAAGGCGTCGTCCTCCCACGAATCCCACAGTCCTTTTGCCACCGTCAAGTACTCCTCGGCGATCCGGTAGCGCAAGGCGTGGTCCGGGTGCGGTTTGTTGCCGTAATTTTTCGCTGACCCTTCCAAGGGAGAAGTGACTACGTTCCAGCCTGCGCGGCCGCCGCTGATCAGATCGAGCGAGGCGAATTGCCGGGCTACCGTAAACGGCTCGCTGTAGGAAGTCGACACCGTGCCCACCAATCCGATCTTTCCCGTGACCCCGGCCAAAGACGACAAAATCGAAATCGGCTCAAAGCGGTTCAAAAAATGCGGCAGCGATTTTTCGTTAATATACAAGCCATCCGCGACGAAGACGAGATCAAACTTCCCCGCCTCTGCCTTTTGCGCTTGTTGGCTGTAAAAAGCGAAGCTGACACTCGCATCCGCCTGCACATCCGGGTGCCTCCATGCTCCCATATGGCCGCCGATCCCGTGGATCATGGCTCCGAGCTTTAGCTGTCTTTTTTGTCCCATCGTCTCTCCTCCTCAATCCTACACCGTCGGCATTGGTGTTACCCGCTTTTTTTGGACGCAAAAAGGCCCCTGTAGCGAACAGGAGCCTTTGGTTGACCAATCGGCGGTAACAGATTTTCTCCGTTTAGATTATTACTATTATTCCGATGTGTCAATGAGGTTTTGGAAATCCAGACAAGACAAGAGCCTTTTATTCACTTGGCGCTCCGGAAACGTCAGCCAGCCGCCCTTTTGTCGCTTGGAGCAAACCAGCCACATCCAGCTCAATCTGCATGCCGATCTGTCCGCCGCTGACGATGATCCGCCCCATCTGTTCGGCGCTGCTGTCGACGATCGTCGTGAACAGTTTTTTCATCCCCACGGGCGAACAGCCGCCGCGCACGTACCCGGTTACAGCGGTAATGTCCTTCACCGGGATCATTTCGATTTTTTTCTCGCCAACCGCTTTTGCCGCCTTTTTCAAGTCCAGCTCGGCTTCCACGGGAATGACGAACACGTAGTAAGCACGGCTCGTCCCTTGGGAAACCAATGTTTTGTAGACGACACCCGCTTCCCTGCCGATTTTTTGCGCCACGGAAATTCCGTCAATTTTTCCGTCGTCCGTCTGGTAGGTCAGCATGGCATATTCGATCTTTTCTTTCTCCAAGATTCGCATCGCATTCGTTTTTCCTTGCTTGGCCACGACTCGTTCCACTCCATTTCCAGTCCAGTTGAATTAAAACAAGTGTACCGAATATAGGCGAAAAGCAAAAGCCAAAAACGAAAACGCCACTGCCTGGGCAATAGCGCTTTCGCTGGTTCACGTCGAGAGCGGACGCGATTCGGTCAAAAGATTACTGGCCCATCGCCTGCATGATGTCTTCGATCCCCTGAATTTTGGCAAGCGCCATCGGGCCAGGCAAAGACGGGTCTTTCAGCTCGTACACATGATTGTTTTTCACCGCGTTCAGGCTGTTCCACACTTTGTTGTCTTTCAGAGCGGCTTTGACCCCTCCGGCGATCGGCGTTTGCCAGTTGTTGATCACAAACAGATGATTCGGGTTCAAAGCAGCCAGACTTTCAATGGAAAGCTGTCCTTGCGCCTGGTTGCCATCCACGCGTTTCAGACCGAGGCCGACGTAAAACGGGTCAAACCGTCCGTCGTTCCATGTCGTGAACGTATCTTTTTCATTGTACATCACAAACATGACCGACTCCTGACTGCGAAACGCCAGCTTCTCCTTGTATTCCGCCGATTTGCGGTCGAAATCCGCCAAGACGCTCTTCGCCTTGTCTTCCTTGCCGATGACCTGTGCGATTTGTTCCAACGTCTCGCGCCAATCGCCAGCCTGGGGAAGGATGACGGTCGGTGCGATCCGCGACAAGCTTTCGTATTGATCTGTCATGTCATTCGCCGCGATAATTACGTCCGGCGCCATCGCCAGCAGCTTTTCCAGATCGACCTCCATGCCGAGATCCGCGATGTCTTTGTTTTCCAACCGCTTGCTCAGGACGGGAAAATTGCGCTGGATCGTCGCCACGCCTTGTGCGGCGATCGGATACTCGTCCAAAACCGCGAGATAATCCACGAAGGCAATGTACGGCGTGGCGATTTTCAACGGCTTTTGCGGAATGACCGTTTCGCCAGCCAAATGCTTGATTGTTTTCGGATAGGCGACTGCGGTTGCGGTGTTATCCTGCGTGGTCGCGGCCGCAGTAGTGGCTGTCTGGTTGCTTTGCTCCCTTGGCGCTGCTTTCTCGCTGCTTCCGTTGCTGCTGCATCCTGTCACGAGCAAAGCCGCGAGGAACACGAGTTTGAACCAAAATGAGGCATTTTTTGCCATGCGCTTGTCTCTCTCCTTTTTGTGTCGATCCTTCATCTGGCAGGAAATACACACGATAATATGTGAATGAATATCATTATCACTAAAAGGTAAGATACTAAACATCGCCAGTCCGTTCCACCACCAGACGGACTACTTTGCTGGTTGTACGGATATCCTTTTCACAAAAAAACCGGGACAAGCCTCGCTGCACGAAAAAAACCGCCCGACGCCCACACGTTAGGCATCGAACGGCTTCTCATCCCTATCCTTTTTACTGCTTCGCCCAAGCGGCTGTCTGTCTGACAAAAGCTCCCGGATTCACTCCGTACTTCTCCCGAAACGCTTCGGCGAAGTAGCTCGTGTTCGAGTAACCGACAGCGCTTGCCGTCTCGGTGACGTTCATGTCGCCCGACTGGAGCAGCTGCCACGCCTTCTCCAGCCGTTTTTCGCGCAAAAAGCCGAACACTGTGTTGTTGTACATAGCCTTGAAGCCGACCTTCAGCTTGTAATCGTTCAAGCCGATCATGCGGGACAAGGCAAGCAGCGACGGCGGCTCTGCCATGTTTTCCACGACAATGTCTCTCGCCAGCCGGATTTTTTCCCGATCGCTTTTGGAGAGACTGTCCGCCTCCGGGTTTGATTCCGTCAAAAAAGAACGAAAAGCCATCGAGAAAAGCTCCAAAGCCCCGCATTGCAGCTCCAGATTCCTCGTTCGCGGCTGCAACGCTCCCTGAATCAAGCGCTCGGCGACAACCGTAGCCGCCGGCGAGATTTTTTCTTGCCAAATCCGAAAAGGCGACTGCCCGAGAACTTGCGAGAACTCTACGTCCGTCCCCCCTTCCGCGTCGGCCATGAACTCGCGGAAAGTCGTCACCGGAATCCCGATGCCCAGCATGTAAAACGGATCGTCCCGCCTGTATTCGAAAGCCGCCTCAAACTGCCCCATAAATTGCAGCGAACACGTTCCGGTCGTAAACTCATGCTGTCTGCCCTTGATATGCAGGGCACGAGCGCCTTGCATGCAAAAATTCAGCTCCACCATCGGGGCTGTCGTTTGCACCGAAAGCTGCTGCTCGCGATAAAAGGCGTGCTTCGCGACCACAAGCTCGATATCGTTGCGCGGGATCACCCGGCGGATATAGCCTTCTCCGTCGCTTGCGGGCACAGTGGCTGGATCCTGCTCGTTTCCGTGAGGCGCTTGTACGCCGAGCCGCTCTACATAAGACTGAAAGTTGTCATGGAAGTTTGCCGCACTCATTTTGCATGCACCTCAAGCCCAAATTCATCCAGTTCGATGATAATTATTCTCATTATTATACTGGATGAAGCTGTTTTTGGCTACCGATCAAGTGCATGGGAACGGGTGGGTGCTCGCAAGACAACCGCCCACAAGAAAGAGATTACGCCTGGGGATCGGGCAAAATTTTTGCCTGCGATTTGTCGCGCAGCAAAAGCTCAACGCCCTTGTCCACGATATCGCCAAGCGCGATTTTTGCCTGCCCATGTTCATCGCCACACAAACACAAAAAGAAAAACCTTGAGGGATCAAGGTTTTTCTTCGGCTGCATGCAGCAATCGCCCTCTACTTCATTTCTTTAATCGATACGGAACTGTAGCGATTTTTACATCTTGGCGGGCGAACAAATACGCTCGGATCAATAAACTCGTCTGGTTATGCAACAAATTATGCCACCAGCGCTTCGTAATAAACTGCGGAATCATGACAGTCACATGATCCGTCTCTGCCTTTTTCCACTCCACCGTGTCAATAAACTTAAACAAAGGTCTAATAATACTGCGATAATGCGAACGCAAGATAATCAAGCGCACTCCGGGATTCCACAGCGCCCACTTCTCCTCCATTTTTTTCATGTCTTCATCGCTGAACCCGACGTAGACAGCGACAATGTCGTCTGACAGGGACTGAGCATAACTAATCGTATTTTTAACCACCTGCGAAATCCCGGCCACCGGAATCACGATGACGCTCCCTTTTGGATCGGGTTTTTCTGTTTGGATATCAAGTCGCAACTCATCTGCCAGCTCTCGATAATGCTGGTTAATTTTCCGGAAGATGAAAATAACAATAGGAAGGAATACAAAAATCGACCATACTTGCGACAGTTTCGTCACCAAAAAGATCAGGCAAATCGTCAGCGTCGTTAGCATTCCCAACGTATTAATGAGAAAAGGCGTCAGCCACCCTGGCGGTTTTTTCGAAATCCAGCGTTTCATCATACCTGCCTGTGACAAAGTAAACGGGATAAAAACCCCTAGCGCATACAAAGGAATGAGGTTTTCCGTTTCTCCTTCAAAAGCAATCACCAAAATGGCGGAAAGGATCGCCAAAAAGATGATCCCGTTTGAAAACCCAAGACGATCTCCCCGGACCATGAACATATTTGGCATAAATCTGTCTTTGGCTAACATAAAGGCGAGTAACGGAAAGGCCGCAAAAGCCGTATTGGCGGCCAGAAATAAAATAAGCGCAGTGACCGTTTGAATCGAGTAATACATGATTCCACGTCCAAAAACCGCCGAAGCGATTTGAGATACCACCGTTTCCGCTCGTCTTGGCGAAATCCCGTACAAATACGCCAGCAAGCTAATGCCCATGAACATGACGCCAAGGATCAGTCCCATCAACAAAAGCGTCGCTGCGGCATTTTTCGGTGCTGGCTCCTTGAAGTTAGGAATGGCATTTGACACGGCTTCTACTCCTGTTAATGCCGAACAGCCTGAGCTGAATGCCCTCAAAAGCAAAAATAACGTGATACCCGGAACAACGGCCCCGTATTCAGGGGGATGCGCTTGGACATTTCCCGCGATCCATTGATACCCGCCGCCAATAATTAACGCAAGAATAGCGACGACAAACAAATAGACAGGATACATTAAAACCGTTGCGGATTCTGTTATTCCACGTAAATTTAGTACCGTTACGATGGTAATCATGAACAGGGCAATCAGCACACGATGGTCATGCAGCACGGGAAATGCCGAAGTAATCGCGTCTGTGGAAGCAGACGTACTAACCGCAACCGTTAAAATGTAGTCCACAAGTAACGAGCCGCCCGCAACCAGGCCAGAAGTGGTTCCCAAATTGTCCTTTGCGACAATGTATGCCCCGCCGCCTGTTGTGTAAGCAAAGATGGTTTGGCGGTAAGACAAAATGAGTATGGTCAAAAGACCGATCACCGCAATCGATATCGGGATAGAGTACCACATTGCTGCCGCACCCAACGTAATCAACACGATGAGAATCTGTTCGGTCCCGTAAGCGACAGAAGACAGGGCATCAGATGAAAGAACAGCCAAAGCTTTGACTTTATTTAACTTTTCTGCGGCAAGCTCGCTTGATTTCATGGGTCTACCGAGTAAAAATCGCTTACATTCCGATATCATGCGTGTTCCCCTATCCAGCGTTTTCTTGGTAGTTTTCCCATTGTTACGATTAAAATTAGTTTGTTTTGTTGTTGGTGTTATCTTGCTGTCGCCTAATTTGCAAGCTCCCTCCGCTCGCTGCTTCCAGATTCTTTTCCAAACCCAAACGGAAGGCCCCTCGTCGCATCCTCCTTCTAGATCTTCACCGTGGCACGAGACTCAGTCTGCTGGCCAAGTAAAATAGGCGCCAGAACACGCCTCATGTAACAGTGCAAACCTGGCAACATTCCTTTTTTTGATATCAGCTGCTTGATTTCCGTTTCGATCTTGCTGATAGCCGCCAGGATACCGGTAATCTATTTTGGTAGGTCTTTCTCTTCATCCTTGTTTCTCCCCGCCTTCTCCCCCTTTGTGGCAACAAAAGCCCAGGTCAGATCGGGACGCGCTGTCAGTCTTGTTGGCAAAAGAAAAAGGAGCCGCAATTGCAGCTCCCTACTACTGTTCTGTTAAGGACTCACCTGGATTATTTGCTGTACAGAAAAGCACTTCCGATGTCAGTGGAATTATCATTTGTTTTGATCTGAACTGAAATACTGTCCCCAACTTCAAGCGGTTGTGTCAATAACCCGAGTTGGAAAGTGATTTCACCGTTAGCGTCAGTGACTGGCAACATCACGTTTGTCGTGGTTGCGGTGAATGGCATGCCAGATGGAGAACCGCCAATGAACATCCCGTACGCTTCTGGAGTATTGATATCGCTTTGAGTCAAAGTGATATCAAATGTAAACTGATAGCCCTGAATCGGATTGCCGTTTTGATCGTTTGCTGTAACTGTAATCGTCCGTGGAACAGAATCCTCTCCAAACGAAGAGTCAATGACAGCTGTTGAATTAGCTGCACTAATTACTGCTGGTCCGCTATTCTCGTCTTATGCCTTCTCTATCTGTCGGTTTTATAACGAGCCTTCACCGTGCAGGCGGCTTTCGTCGCACACGGCGATCAGTCAACGGATGATAAGTTAGAGCTTAACAACGGGCATAAAAATCTTAGCACCATTCAGGTGCTTTTTGCTAGTGTTTATTTTCTGAAATGCCAAGTTTTTGATGAATAGGGAGCCGTAACAGCAGCCCCCATGAAAAAAGCCTTCTCGCTTTTGGAAAAGGCCCTCTGTGCGATTCTCTACTATTTTCTTAATCCAGCTAGACCAGCAGGCGAAATCTTCCCCAGCGCCTTGCTTGTCAACCTGATTCCTGCTGTCGTAAGCATTCTAACCACTGTCTCCCTCGCTACTGTTCATCCGGACAGACCCGTCATGATCAGCAGACAAGTGAGCAGATGAAAGTCGCTTGTTACTGTTTACAAAAAGTCATGCGGTGTCCCAATGTGTATCGGATAAACTCCATCATTGCAGCGGCCTGCGCTGTTGATGGACACTCTCTCCGCTAAAGATCCCCTAATATTTTCTTCCGGGAGAATGAAATGCCCTTTACTATACCACCCCAATAGCTGCATGGAGGAACTTTCTTAAAAGAAACAGATTTTAAACACCTTCGCCTATACGATTTGCAACACACAGCTACCACTCTGTAAATCTCTGTTAATGAAAGCAGGTTTTGATTTCAAAGTGCTCCGGGAACGACTTAATTATAAAAAAATTACAGACATATATGCGCACCTATAAAAACTCTTAACCTGAAAGCTGCCTTGAATTTGGACAAACTGGATCCAAGAAAAACATTCAGTAAATCTGCCCCCAGACCATCCCCAAGACATGTTGCCTTTTCCCCTCATCCCAATGCCCACACAAACACAAAAAGAAAAAAACTTGATCTCTCAAAGTTTTCACGCACTACCTCTATGGAGCGGGTGATGGGAATCGAACCCACGCTACTAGCTTGGGAAGCTAGAGTTCTACCATTGAACTACACCCGCAAGTTCACTTTTCTCCATCAAGCCACACATCCTGCAGCAACAAGCGCAACAATGAGAAAAGTTACTCACTTCAAATATTTAACAATAATAAGTATACCGCCTCCCCATCCTTTTGTCCACCCCTGCCCCGCTCACGAATGCGGGCGGTTGGAAATCAATGCGCCTGCGATTAAAAACACCACCAGAAAGGCTCCCGCCATCCGCAGAGTGTAAATTAAGGAAGGACAACATCGCCAATGTCTGCGACCAAAAAAGGGGCGAAATATTGGATGCACGCCCATGAAGAAACGAGAAAAACGAGCGAACCAGAAAACGAAATTTTCACAAACCGCAATATTTCCGTCGAGCGATCATCCACCCTTGTCATATAGGCATAAAACGCATAGAGTGGCAGCACCAAAGCTAATCCCGTCGCCGCCCAGGAAAGATAGCCGAACACAAACCTCGCGATCAGATACGATATGACTAAAAAGATAACACCAAGAACAGCTCCCACAATGTACTCCCACTTATTCATACAGCCCTCTCTTCCCTTGCCAGCAACTCAAAAGTAAACGATTACTATTGTACCAAATATCCCCATAATCTGGCGAAATTTTCGAAGTTCATGTGGGATTCCTATAGTTTCTTGTGGTTTCACGAGTGACGTTTTGGAGCAATTTCTTGAGCGTTTATTGCGCCATGCATTATGCACTTAAATTTCTGACCGCCGCCACAAGCAAACAAAAAAACTCTCGGAATAAACATTCCAAGAGTCGTCTTTCAGATATGGTGCCGGTGAAGGGACTTGAACCCCCACGGTTTCCCTCACGATTTTGAGTCGCGCGCGTCTGCCATTCCGCCACACCGGCATGTAGAAAACTGTAGTTACATACTAGCACATTTCTGCTAGAAAATCAATGGTGGGGAGAGACGGATTCGAACCGCCGAACCCGGAGGGAGCAGATTTACAGTCTGCCGTGTTTAGCCACTTCACTATCTCCCCAGCTGAATAACGTGCGCCTCTTCCTTACCGCTTGCGCTTGTCCGAGACGACGTTATTTACTCTATCATGGACCACAAGTTTCGTCAATAGGTTTTTCTCATTTTCTTACGGGCTTACGACATGCTTTAAAATATCTTGTGCCCATTGTTGAAAAACAGCAAGCGCCTGCTCCACCTCCCCAAACGAAAGTTGCTCCTCACAGGAGTAGTCCGGAAAGTCCATGATGCGGTTTTTGCGAATCATGACGTGGTCTGCCTCGCATTTGATCTCCAAAAAATAAGGCACGGACTCATCTACCCCAAAGCGATTTTCCAAAAACTCATAGGTGCGCACCCACTCTAAAATCCGCACTTCGGAAGGCTCCAGACGCAAAACTTGCTCCAGGGACATGATCGTTTCGTTTCCGTAATAATGCATCCAATCTCAGCCTCTCTGCATGAAAATAGGCGGAGCCGCGACTCCGCCCTGTATGTTGTTCGCGTTTGTTAAATCGAGGAGAGCAGCTCTCTCAGTTCTTTGACAATGACTTGCTGGTAGCCCGTGCCTTCTCCGTACTGTTTGAGCATTTCTGCGCGAGCGACCTTGATGTTTTCTTCGTAGTCAGGGGCGTTGCGATCTGGGTTTTGCTGTTTGAACGCTGTCATGATTGCCTGTACGTGGCTAGGTCTCGGGCCCCATTTTGCCAGCACGTGTCCGCCAGTATCTGCGAAAATGACGACTGGAATGGCGCGACCGCCCATCGTGAGAAATTCATCCATCAGGTCGAGGTGGTCTTCCATGACCAAAATTTCAACAGGCATCTCTGTTTCTTTTAAAGCGTGGAGAACGACCGGCAAGTTTCTGACCACATCTCCGCACCATTCTGCTGCCAAAATCAAACATCTCAGATCATCCCGATGCTGCAACGAGGCAAAAAAGGCCTGGTCCTGTTCATCTGCCCAAGCAAACGCCTCTGACCAGTTTTGGAACGTATCCTGATTTTTGGTCATGCCTTCGATGAAAGCTTGCGGTTTCAACCCTGTGCGAAACTTGTGTGCGACATTTGCAGCCATTTGCTCTCCTCCAGTATATGTATGGACTTGTTCTTGTATCTTTTCCACGGCGGTTGCGAAAAGTCCTCTTCGCCTTACTCGGATGGGTCAGGTTCTTGCTTGTTTGTCTCCTGTTCCTGCTTGGCCAGTTCCATCATTTTTTGCAAAAGAATGTGTTGCGGCATATGCATCAGCCGCTCCAGGGGAACGTTCAGGGCTTCTGCAAGCTTAACGGCGGTGTCCGGTGAGATTTGCAAGGGACGCATGAAAACAGCTCCTTTCTGTGCCAAATACGCTTTCTCCAGTATAATACATGGCGTCCTGTGCCGCCAGAGAGAGGCTTGCGCCCGAAAAGCACAAAGAGATAACCCCGCCGCTCCATCTGCTGGGATTATCTCCTGACCGTCGGGCGCCTCTGCCTCGCTCTACGCCTTTGGTTTGGTAAGAATACAGGGAACCCCGTTTCCGATCGCACCAGGCTGGGACATGCGCTCCAAATACGCCAAGCCACGCTCGCATTGCTGTTTGCACGCCAGGCATGTACTGGACGTCACGATTTTAAGATGCAACTGATTGGGATGCTGCCGACTGTTTTTCTTCTTTACTTTCTTGCCTCTGCCCTTGGCCATTCGCTCCCCTCCCTTTGCCCTGGTGCTCTAGTCTATGAAGGAGAACAACCCCGCTCTTTAGGCAAACATACAAAACGGAATGACCCTGTGCAAAATAGGCAGGCACTCCCAAGCGCGCCCAGCAAAAGAAAACCGCAGGCAAATTGTCGCCCGCGGTTCGGTTTCCACTCTTTATTTTTTGCCGTTCAAAAGCTGGCGAAGTTCCAGCTCCAATGTGCCTGCGTCGATCATCCCGATAATCTTTTTGCGGACGATTCCTTCTGTGTCAATCAGGTAGGTCGTGGGAAATGCCTGGACGAGATAGCGGTTCGACACGGAGCCACTGACATCCATCGGGATGGGAAAAGTCAGCTTGTAGGACTGCACAAACGCTTGCGCTGCCTCAGGGCTGTCATTGCTCGTGACATTCACCCCGTACATGTCGATCTGCCCGCCGTACTTCTCGTACATTTTTTGCAGGTCAGGCGCTTCCATCCGGCACGGCCCGCACCACGATGCCCAAAAGTTGAGAACGACTGGCTTGCTTCGCTTGCCCTCAACTTTGTACGTCTGGTTGTCCAGCCCGGTCAAAGTAAAGGACGGCGCCATAAAGCCTACTTCCGGTTTTTGTACGTTGGCTACGACTGGCGCTGACTCCTGGGGCTTTTCCCACACAGCTGCTCCAACTCCCGCAACAATCAGCACAACCAGCAACAGCTTTTTCATTTCGTCACCTCTGCATGACCTGATCTAAAATCCGGTAAAGCCTCCGAACAATTGAATGAGCACGCGAGTAATGTCCGTCAATTTGTCGGTGTACAAGAGCACGCCGAACAAAATCATGACGCCCCCGCCGACTTTCATGAATTGATCCGAATATTTGACGATCGCTTTCACTTTACTGATGAAGAATGTCATGACGAAAAACGGAATGGCAAAGCCGAGTGTATAGGCCAATGTGTACGTCAACGCCCGGGACGGATCGGTTACCCCAAGCACGATAATGCCGGAGAGGATTGGTCCCACACAAGGCGTCCATCCAGCAGCATAGGTCATTCCCACCAGTATGGACCCAGTATACCCCAAAGGTCTTGATTTTAAATCGACCTTGAAAGAGCGCATCATCCAGTCCATTTTAAACACTTGCAGCATGATCAGCCCGATAACGACCAGCAAAATGCCGCCAAGCTGCCGGATGAGATCCTTTTGATTGACGAACAGGCTGCCGATCCAAGAGGTAGAAAGCCCCAAGGCAATAAAAATGATCGAAAAGCCAATAATGAAAAAAAGCGTATGTAATAACGCCTGCTTTTGAAAAACCGCTCTTCCCTTCTTCACTTCATCCACGGTAACCCCTGTTATGTAGGACAAAAAGGACGGATAAAGCGGCAGACAGCACGGCGAAATAAACGAGAGAAAACCCGCTGCAAACGCCAAAAACACCGTAAGATTCCCAGTCATATGTACCTCCGAAAGGTTGTTTCATCCACTATATTCCTTATTGTAGCGAATCTTTCCCCCCTTCAAAAGTGGAACCGACACTTTGCCTTAAATCCGTGACATTTAAGGTTACGTAATATATGTTATGTAATTTAATTTCTTTCCCAGACGGCTCCTCCTCGTCGTTCCATGCAAAAAAAAGAGACGGATTTCCATCCGCCTCTTTTCGTTCTTTTGTTAATCACTCGCGCTTCCCTTACTCGAATTACAAGCACAAGCGCTGGCTGTACAGCCGCCTTTACTCCTGAACGCTTACCTTGCCGCCGTCCTGAAGCAAAGTGATTCCCGTTACGACAAGCTTGTCGCCTTCAGCCAGACCACTTGTTACTTCGATCTTGTCGCTGGAAGATTTGCCGGTGACAACCTCCACCTGCTTCGCAATGTCGCCCTCCAGTTTGAACACGAACTGTTTGCCGTCGCGATCAAACACTGCTTTGCGGGAAATGACGAGCGCTTTCGCTTCGCTCGCTCCCTCGGACGGGAACGTCACATTGACGACCATGTCCGATTTCAGCTCGTTGGCAGGATTCGGGATGCTGATTTCCACTGGATACGCCTTGAGCGCGGAATCCATCACAGGGCTGACCGCCGTTACTTTGGCATCAAGCGTCTTGCCTGTCGATTGTACGTTTACTTTTACGACTGTCCCGACTTTGACTTTGGTGATGTCTGCTTCGGACAGGTTGGCTTTCACCAACAGCGGATTCGTATTGACCACGACGACGACTGGCTGTTGACCTGTCATTTGTCCGACCGCTCCGCTTACGCTGGAGACAAATCCGTTGATGGGAGAAGTCACAGTCGCATTAGCCAGTTGCTCGCGAGCGTTTTGCAAGCTGACAGCAGACTGTTTGGCAGATGCTGCGGATACTTGCACACCGGACTTTTGCTGGGCAACCTGCACACTTTGCTGGGCGTTGTCATAGGCCATCTGCGCGTTGGTCAGCTGAATGTTCGCTTGTTCCATTTGCTGCGCTGAGATCGCACCTTGCGTGAAAAGCTGATTCATCCGCTGCTGGTTCACCTTGGCATCGGCCAAAGCAACTTCCGCCTGCTTCAGTCCGTTTTTCGCCTGCACCAAGCCTTGATCCGAGCTGCTTCCAGCCTGATTCAAGCTTGCCTGCGCCAGCTGGTAGGCAGCTTCCGCCTGCTTGACGCTGTTGAGCAGTTCTTTTTCATCCAGTTTGAACAACACTTGGCCTTTGGTCACATACTGACCGAGTTTGACAGGCAAAGAAGTAATTTTCCCGCCCATTTTCGGGGAGATTTGCACCTCTTCGCTCGGTGCCAGTTTGGCCGTCAGACCTGACTCGGTTGTCACAGAACCTGTCGTCACCGTTTCAATCTGCACAGGTGTTGCCGCCGCTTCCGCCGTTTCTTGCTGTGCTGGTTCCGCTTGCGGGCTGGAACAACCTGCCACGAGGCTGATCGCCAATACGGCCAAAATGACGGGTTTTATGCTAAGTTTCATGAATGTCCCTCCTCATCCCACAAACGCTTCTTACGATTCCAAAGCGGGAACGGTTTTCTTTTGTTTCAACAGTTTCTTTGCTTTGCGTTTCTCGCGTCTTTCCCGACGCTTTTTGCCCATATCGTCAAACCACGCAGTCACGACCGGCACCAGAACCAGTGTAATCAAGGTGGCAAAACTCAGACCAAAAATAACCGTGACGGCCATCGGAGCTTGTGTCTCTGTACCCGAACCGCCCGAGAACGCCAGCGGTCCAATCGCGAGAATCGTCGTCAGTGTCGTCATCAAAATCGGACGCAGACGGATTGGTCCGGCGTGCAGAATCGCTTCGCGCAGCTCCCAGCCTTTTGCCCGCAACTGGTTGATGTAGTCGATCAACACGATCGCGTTGTTCACGACCAGACCGATCAGGAGAATGTAACCGATCAACACGGATACGCTGATCGTCGTTCCTGTCACCAGCAGTCCAAGCAGAACGCCTGTCACTGTCGGCGGAACCGAGAACATGATGATAAACGGACTGTAGAACGATTCGAACTGGGCAGCCATAACCATGTACAGAAGCACTACGGAGAGCAGAATAGCCAGTGCGAGACTGCCGAACGATTCAGCCATGTCCTCGCTTTGTCCGCCAAACTCCAGTTTGTAGCCATCCGGGAGGTTCAGCTTGTTCATTTTCGCCGTAATTTCTTGTGTAACAGAGTTCAGGTCGCGCCCTGCCAGATCACTCGTAATTTGCACTTCACGCGTCAAATTCGAGCGGTTAATCGTCAGCGGTACGTCTACCTTGCTAATCGACGCAACCGATGTCAAAGCGATTTGCGCTCCACCTGGCGCAGCAATCCGCAAGTTGTTCAAGTAGTTGATATCTTCCTGATAATTTTCCGGCAGCTTCAGGTTAATGTCAATCTCATTGTCGCCTGTACGGTATTTGGTGACCGTTTGACCTTGGAAGGCTGTGCGGACACTGGAGAGAATCTGTCCAGTTGTCAGTCCGTACAAGCTCGCTTTTTCAGCGTCCACTTTCACTTCAAATTCTTGACGGGACGCTTCCAGACTGGTGGTCACGTTGCTTGTGCCAGGCACTTTCTCCACTTCGCCTTTGACGATCGAGCTGATGTCTTTCAGGACAGCCAAATCGTCACCGCGAACAGTCAGCTGGATCGGCGAGCCTGTGGACATGCCTTGTGCAGCGCTGACCTTGATTTCCGGTCCGGGAATCGTTTTCAGCTGATTCTGCAAATCCATGACAATCTCATTGGAGGAGCGTTTCCGCTCAGTCACATCGACGAGCATCAATGTGATCGTCGCCTGGTTGGAGGACAGTGTGCTCGCAATTGGCGAACCGTTGCTGCCGATTGATGTTGCCACAATGTCTTTCTCCGGCACTTTGTTTACGATGTCTTCAATTTGCTTCGCGACTTTTTCCGTCTCAGCCAGAACTGTACCGTTTGGCATTTTGATCGATACGGAAATCTGCCCCTGGTCCATGCTCGGGATGAACTCTGCGCCGATCAGCGGAGTCAGAGCCAGCGAGCCGACCATCATGATAACCGAGGAGAACAAAACGGTTTTTCTGTGGCCCAATGCCCATACCAACAGTTTTTGATAGCCTTTTTCCACTTTGCCAAAGCCGATGTTGAACCAAGTAACCGGGTTGATTCCCCGATAGTTTTCGTGATTCGCATGATTCGGTACTTTTTTCAAAATACGCGAGCTGAGCATCGGCACCAAAAGGATCGAGAAGACGAGTGCCGCAATATGCGAGTACACGACTGTCAATGCCAGCGGTCCAAACAGCTCGGATGCGATCCCTTCCGTCAGGGCAATCGGCAAAAATACGCAAATTTGCGCCAAGGCAGACGCCATAACGGCTGTACCTACTTCTTTGGAACCGGTGAGCGCCGCTTCCATCATGCCTTTGCCTTGTTCACGCTGGCGGAAAATGTTCTCCAGCATAACGACCGCAAAGTCAATCAAGGAGCCGAGACCGAGCGTCAAACCGGATAGCGAGATCAGGTTGATCGTCTGTCCAGTCATGTACATCAACAGGAAGGTCGCGACAATCGATACAGGCAACACGATGACAGCGATCAGCATGGATTGCAGGCTGCCCAAGAAGAAGAACAGCAGGATGATACCGACCAGTCCACCGAGCAGCGCGTGTTCTGCTGTCGTGTAGATCGAATCTTTAATGTAGGTCGAAGTGTCAAGCGTCGTGATGATTTCCATATGTTCCGGAAGATCGGCTTTGATCTTTTCCAGCTCTGCTTTCACCTCGTCGGCAACCTCGATCGTGTTGCCGCCAGAAGCCTTCGTAATGGAGATGCCAAGGCTCGGCTTGCCATTTACGTAGCTCAGTTGCGTGATGTCTTCCAACGTATCTTTTACTTGGGCGACGTCGCTCAGACGAATCGAGCTGCCTCCCACAGAAATCGGCGTCAGCGCAATTTGCTCGACGTTGGCAAATTCACCCTGAACACGGATGTTCATTTTGCTGTCGCCTTCCCGTACAGAACCAGCGGAACCGGACAGATTGCCGCTTGACAGTGCCTGCTGGATTTGCTCCAGAGACAAGCCGTACGCAGAGAGCTTGGCTGGATCTACAATCACATCCACGACGCGATCTTGACCGCCGCTGATGGAAGCAGCCGCGACGCCGTCAATGCGCTCCAGGCGCGATTGGATCATATCTTCCGCTACTTTTTTCAGCTTGTTGACATCCTGCTCACCTGTTACGGCGAACTGAATGATCGGCTGACTGTTCGGGTCGATGCGCAGTACGCGCGGCGCTCTTGCCGAATCTGGCAAGGCTCCTCGCACCTGGTCGACTTTTTCCCGCATGTCGAGAGTAGCTTGGTCGAGGTCTGTTCCCCAGTTAAACATGAGAATGACCTGTGAAGCCCCTTCAATGGAAACAGATGAAATGCTGTCCAGGTTCGAGACTGTACCTAGCGCATTTTCTATCGGCTTCGTCACCAGTTTTTCTACCTCGGCAGGCGAACCCCCATCCACGGACGTAACGACCACGGCAACCGGGAAATTCAATTCCGGCATCAGGTCGATCGCCAAACGAGGCAAGGAGACGAAACCGAAAATCAGCATGGCCACGGTCAGCATAATCATCGTGACCGGGCGTTTAATCGAGAGTTCAGACAGATTCAAATCCACTCACCTCTTCTAGAAAACTTGACATGGCCAATCGTTTCCTTTGGGCATCGTCGTTTGCCCAAAGTGACAATCAGCCGGTTATTTCCTTCTTTTGGGAGAACAATTCTTGCAGCGCATGAAGAGATGAGATCGCGTGAGGATCTTCCAGCTTCATTTCCTGTTGTTCAGACACGCGTTCCGTCAACGATACCCAGACAATTCGACGGTCGGTTTGATCCCGAAAACGACGCACCAGATTTTCCTGCTCCATCCTGTTGATCAATCCTGAAGTTGTACTGTACGAAAGATCGACAGCCTTGCAAATCTCCCCCATTGTCTTAGCACCGCTGCTGATCTGTTCCAAAATCAGCACTTGCTGCCAGTTCAGCTCGCTTGAGTCCAGTTCTTTTTTGGAGATTGAAGTAAACAAGGCGCTCGCTTCTCTCAGGAGCTTTGCCAACTGAATCAGTTCTTTCATGAAAGCCTCCCTCACTATCCCTCATGACCCATACTCATCCTAGCCAATCTTAATCTTTATTTGCAAGATTTATTCTACCTTTCGTCATGGGTAGTGAAGTCTATCAGCAGGTTGATTTCCAGGTGGACGGCGTCTATCTGGAGATAGACGACACCCCATGCTAGAATGAAAGTAAATGATCATCCGGCCAGAGAAAGAAGGACATCTGTTTGCTGAAACTGAGTATAAAAGCAGTTCAAAAACGTTTGCTGATCATCTGGTTCTCCATTTTGATTGTGCTTGCCTTGTTGCCTGACTCGTTCATGCGCGAGACTCCCTTACAGTTTTCACTTACGATTGTACTATTCTTTTGTTACATTGTGGTCTTCTGGATTTCAAAAAGGAACTGGAAGCCGTACCAATTTGAGCTAGTGACGATCATGCTCGGCATCATGTCTTTGCTAAAAGGCATTGTTGCCGGGGGAGAAAGCTTCGGATTGATGCTACCGCTTGCGGTGTTTATCGGCTTTTACATTGAGGGACGGCGTGCGCTGGCTTACGCGACTTTTTTTGGCGCGTGCACCACGTTGTTTTTGTATTTTGACGGCATCCTTAAATTCCCGCATATCATTCCGTTTATCCTCACGTACATCGGCTGCTATATCGGTGCGCGCGGATACCGGATTCAAAACGAAGCGTACAAAACCAATCAGTCCCATCTGGAAGAGCTGCAAAAGGCCCATACGGAGTTGCAGGAAGCCCACTCCCAACTGCAAGAAGCTGCTCTGCATTCTTTGCAGGTAGCCGTTCTGGAAGAAAGAACGCGGATTGCCCGGGATATTCACGACGCTTTGGGTCACAGTCTGACCTCGCTGATCGTCCAGTTGCACGCCTTGAAATACATGCTTCAAGACGGCCCGGAACACGCGCAGGAAGCGGTGCGCAACATGCTCGGTGTAGCCAAACAAAGCCTGGACGAAATCCGCACCTCCGTGCATACGCTCGCCATGGATAAAACGTCGCTCGGACTGACTCCGCTGCGCGCGTTGCTGTCCCAGGCCCAAAAACATACCGGGATCAAAATGGAGCTGCTTTCCGCCGATCTGGACATTCCGCTCTCCCAGGAGCTGACGATCACGTTTTACCGAATTTTACAGGAAGCAATTACGAATACATTGCGCCACTCCAACGCGAAGGAAATTTTGGTTATGATTGAACAACGGGGCAATTCGCTGTTTTTCTCGATTCAGGACGATGGCAACATTACGCCCGAGGATCATATCCAGCCTGGATTTGGGCTGACGGGAATCGCCGAGCGGATTAAACAGTTGAACGGCAGCCTGTCTTACTTCGCAAAAGAACCGCATGGATTCAGACTCGATGTCACATTGCCAATCGAGCATTTGGAAAAAGAAGGGAGCATGCGAACATGACCGATTCAACCAAAAATATTCGTGTGGTCCTCGTAGATGATCAAACTATGATTCGCCAAGGGCTGGGGTACGTGATCCAGATGCAGCCGGATATGCAGGTAGTCGGGGAAGCTTCGGACGGGGAAGAAGCCGTGGAGCTGGTGGGGAAAATCACGCCGGATGTCGTGCTGATGGACGTCCAGATGCCGAAAAAATCAGGGATCGAAGCAACCCGAGAGATCATGCGCATGCATCCCGCCGTCAAAGTGTTGATTTTGACTACTTTTGACAATCACAATTACGTCGTGGAAGGAATCCGCGCTGGCGCCGTCGGCTATATGCTCAAAGACGCCGATTCGCAGGAGATGCTCGATCTGATCCGCAGAGCCTCCCAGGGGGAAGCTCTCTTCCATACGGTAACAGCCGCCAAGGCGCTCGCCGAAGCCTTGAAGGCTCAGCCAAGCGTCGCGGACGTGACCGTTGCCCCCTCGGCTTTGCTCGACGAGTTGACAGACCGCGAGCTTGATGTCCTCCAGCAAATCGCCTACGGGTATCGCAATGACCAGATCGCCCAAAACTTGTTTATATCGGAAGGCACAGTAAAAACACACGTCCACCGCATTTTACAAAAAATGGGTGTGGAAGATCGAACACAGGCAGTCGCCAAGGCTCTGCGGCTCAAAATTGTAAAATAACGGAAATTTTCAGACAGAGACATGCAGGGCGATGCGAGTGCCGTCGTCCTGCAAAGTCCACAGCGACATCCCCTCTTCCAAACGAGCGATAGCCATGGCCTCTTGGACGGCAACCACGGCTTTTTCCAGATCGATCACGCGGCAGCAAACAGCAAGCTTGCCCTCGCTGTCATCTCCTCCATCGCAATGCCCATTTCCGGTTTTGCCGAGACATTCATCCAGCAACTGTTCAATGAAATAGCGCATCTCCACATCTGATTCCGACAGATGCGGGAAGCAAACGATCAGCTTTTGCAAGTCTTCTTCCGCAAGCTCGACGTAGCCCTTCTCCTTCATTTCTTCCGCCCAGACTTTCAGGACGTGCTTCGGCTTTCCCTCGATTTGTTCAGCCACAATCGCGTAATGGTCGCCGATTTCTCCCACATGACCGTAATGTACCGAATACAAACGGTCTGTTTCGTCATACCATACCTCCCAGTAGCTCCACCTCTTTTCGTTTTTCAGCAGCATGCGGATCACTTGATGTTCACTCCGTTCCGTCTTTTTGTAAATTATTCCACTGAACGACACGGTTTGACAACAACTCGACAAAAAATTGATTCAAAAGACTTGCAACCTTTTCAAAACAAAGGACTACATGACCAGTTTGAAAACTAAAAAAGCGATTTCTCTCTGTCTTTTGACGCAAGGGAAGGCCGCTTCGACCCAGCCCTGTTTTCGCGCATGCAAAAAAGACGGATGAATCATCCGTCTTTTGCTCGTGTCTGCTTATGTTCTCGCTGCAACAGATAGCGGCAGGCGAATTTCAAAACGTGCTCCATTCAATCGCGGCGAGTTCTCCGCAAAAATCTCGCCTCCGTGATCGGCAATGATTCGCTGTGTCGTGGACAAGCCGAGCCCCGTTCCCTCTTGTTTGGTCGTGTAAAACGGCACGAACAAATTTTCCAGACAAGCAGGACTAAGACCTGGTCCGTTGTCCTCCACGACGATGACGACTTGGCTGATCGAGGCGTACACGGTGACGCGCACAACGCTGCCTTGTGTCAGCAAAGCTTCAAACGCGTTTTTCATGATATTCAGGATGGCCTGCTTGATCCGGGAACGATAGCCAAAAACGTACCATTCACCGGGTGTAATATCCAGCTCCAGTTTGATGCCTCTGCGATTGGCTTCTGGCTCCAGTAAACGAATGACCCCATAAAGCTCGTCCAGCACAAGAAAGCGCTCGGAAACAATTTTGTCATCCCTGTACCGGGCCAAAACCAGCACGTCATTCAGCAAACCGTCAATGCGCTCGATCTCCGTCAAGATGACGGAAAAATACGACTCGCTGCGCGCAGAATTTCCTTGCTCGCGCAACAGTTGAATAAAGCCTTTGATCGAAGTGAGCGGATTGCGGATCTCGTGCGCCATCCCGGCAGCCAATTGCCCGACCGCCGCCAGTGCTTCCCGCTTGTTCAGCTCTTCTTCGTATCGTTTGTTCTCCGTGATGTTGCGAAGCACAGCGATAGCGCCCCACATTTCGCCCATGTAAAAAATCGGACTGGTGCTGACTGTCGTCCACTTCGAGTTGTACTCTGCCATGTAATGGCCCGACTGACCGCGCTCTACGACCCATTGCACAAAGCGCTCGCTCTCATGCGGCAAAAATGCTTCATCGATGTTTTTTCCAATAATTTGCTCGCGTTTGACGCCAAACAGGTGGCACAGCGCATGGTTTGCCTCAATGATTTTCAGGCTGCGGTCAATCATCAAGACAGCGATATCGCTCGAATGCAAAACCAGTTGTACCAGCTCTTGCTCGGCAAGGACGGCAAACTGTTCCCCTTGCGCCTTTTCCACAGATGTTCCGGTATTTTCTCGTTGTTTTTCTTCATTGTAGATGCTTACCACTTGTGCGATCAACTGATCCATCGCCTGATAAAAAGCGAATTGTTCCCGCAAAAGCTCCAGCTGCTCGGCTTCGCTCGAAACGAATGTGGCAGCATCATAGTTCATCTGCTCCATGATGCTGTCCCGGCATACTCGGATGCACTGTACCAGGGTGGCAACATTCAATCCGTGCAGGAAGCACTTGTAAGCCATTTCGTTAACTTCTTGTTCCAAAGCCGTAGAATCGTTTGATTTCACGGCTTCCGCCCAACGAATAAGCAGTTGGACTAGCAAAGCCTCAGTTTGTGCGCGGTCTCCCAGAAGCGAAGCAGAGTGGTCGTGTTTATCAGAAAGAAAGGAAAACGTTTTGGCCACCGCAGCAGGGGCCAAATGAGTAAGATACTTACTTATTCGATTTTTCAAAACGCTCTGACTCCTTTTCTTCTTGCTTCATTGAGGCCATCGTTCAAGTATGTATAATAGTGATTCTATTATGGACACAAAACCGACATGATGTAAAGCAAAGTGTCACGCAAAACAGATAGATTCTCGCGATGCGCTCCGCCATCCTGGCACCCGGGTTTGCTTGGATGAGCGGTTGCTCATTTTCACAGCAGATGAAACCGCTTTCCTATCTCCTTCTATCATATCACGATCAAGCATGAGTTTGGTAAAAAAACCTTTATTGTTCAATCATTACGAAAAAAAGCATTTGTCCAGCAAAGACAAATGCTTCTTTTTGCCTACATTCTAGGAGTTAGCTTTCACATGGTAGTTGCGCAAGTCCGATTTTACCGGACTGTTTTGGTTTGTCCCAGAATGGGCCCGCTTGAAGGCTTCGCTTTGCGTCCAGTTTTGGAATGATTCCTCGTCTGTCCATTTGGTGAAGACGATATACTCATCTCCTTCTGTTGGAGCCAGGAAAAGAAATTCAAGGAAACCGGGAACCTCTTTCATCCGTTCGCCACCGCCGCCAAACGCCCGTTCGAGGTGGGATTGGTAGTCAGCAGGAACTTTCAGCCTGTTCATCGATACGTACATGCTTGTCCACGTCCTTTTCTAAATGGGTTACCCTTCCATTATACAACGTCCTTGCCAAAAACCAAAAAACCGCAGACGCTTCAGTCACGCCTGCGATTGATTTGTTGTTCCAGCATAATGTCCATCAGCAATGTGTCCTGCAAAGGGTCTTTTGGATCGACGGTCAAAAGGGCTGCCACTGCCGCCATGGCGCAGCGCACGGATTGGTATGAGTAAAAAGCATCGCGTTCGGTTTCACTAAACAAAGACAAGTCGGATCGCTCCTGAACCGGGTACGGAAAGTCCGTCTCCACACCTGCCCGATCCAGTACGATCAGCGCCTGCTTGATGGCGAGCAACGCTGCGCTGACGCTTAGTCCATACTCCTTGCGCAAGTCATCCCATACTTGAAAAGCGGACTTTTCCACTCTCTCCTGATTCGGTCGCGAGATGATCCCTGATTTGCGCCCTTCCTTCAATAGCCAGTCGACGAAGATGTCGTGCCGCGGTGGAAACGCATACACTTGCAGCTTCATTTCCAACTCGGTCGGAAAATCTTTGGCAAAGCGCGCGTGAGCCAATGACATTTCGTATCGTCTGGAAGGATGGCCAGGCACTGTGACAAAAACCGTATCCTGACGAACGGCGGCAATCTGCAGCTTCGTTCTGGCTGGAATCCTGGCTTGGGGCGCTTTTTCCCGGCGAATGTTGCCCGGGATCAACTCCGTTCCGAACTGGTGATACTCCAGGGGAGAATCAATCCACGGAATCGGTTCGCGGGTTTGAATTTCGTACAGCCCGTTAAACGTGACCCACTCGCCCGGACGCCGCTGACTGCGAATCAGGACAGCATGGACTTCTTTTTCCGGCGGCACATCGGCATCCTGATCGTCTGGCGGTGGCTGGAGCCGTTTATGTTCAATCAGGATGCAATCGTTCATGTACAGTCGTTCAAGCAACTCCCTCTTGCTGACCCATTCGTATCCGATCCGGTAAATCCGATTTTTCATCGGTTCCACCTCCTTCTGGTCGCCAGTATCGGGTTCCTTCTTGAATGAGTAATGTTACCCTACCATATGTATTCGTCTCTTTGTCCGTGCTAGATCGATCGTACAATCCGCAGCAAGTCTTCCGCAGCCTGCTTCGGCGATTCGGCTCTGCTGATCGCACTGATCACGGCAACGCCATCTGCCCCGGCCTGGCATACTTGCTTCGCGTTTTCGAGAGTGATGCCCCCGATCCCGACAATCGGCAGCTCAGCGCCAACAGCCTCGCGGATTTCCCGCAGTCCTGCCGGCCCGATCGGCTCCCCGGCATCTGCCTTCGAAGAAGTGGCAAACATCGCTCCCACTCCGATGCAGTCCGCTCCGCCGTTTTTCGCCGCAATCGCTTCCTCTACCGTGCCTGCCGATATCCCGATGTACATCGCTTCGCCGACCATGGCTCTCACCTCGGCCAAGTGCATGTCATCCTGTCCGACGTGGATACCGTCTGCTTGCAAGCGAACGGCCAAGTCTACATCGTCGTTGACGAAGAACAACGTCTGATGCTCGCGGCACAGCTCCTGGAGCTGCCGTCCGAGTTCGCAGCGTTCTTCGGAAGTCAGCTTGCTGCCTTTGTCACGAAGCTGCAACGTGCCCACTCCGCCCGCAAGCGCCTCGCGAACGATCTCCACCGTTTTCTCGCGCGAAAAGCCGCAATCTTGTGTGCCGATGACAAAGTAAACGCCCATTTTGTCCCGAAGTGTTTGCCTGTCTCTCATCTCGCATTCCCCTCCCAGCGATCCAACGCCTCCCGATAGGCCAAAGCAGCCAGCTTCGCATCTGTGGCATTGGTAATTCCTGATAGTACAGCAACTCCAGCGCAGCCTGCTGCAAGCACCTCGCCTGTGCGCTCTGGCGTAATCCCGCCAAGCCCAATGACCGGGATCGTCCACGCTGCGGTTATTTTCGCCAGCTCGAACGTTCCTCTCGGCGCGAGGTTTGGCTTGGAAGCGCTTGGATAAATATGTCCATACAAAAGATAGTCTGCCCCTGCTTCCGCCGCCTGTTCCGCTTCCTCGTAGGAATGGACAGAGCGTCCCACCTTTTGTTCCGGTTGCAAAACTCGCCGGGCATCGCCGACCGCAAGACTGTGATAAGCCAGATGAGCGCCAGCACAGCCTGACGCGGCACTTACATCGACCCGATCATTGACGACAAGCGCAGAGAGCGGGACGACATTCGCCAGCGCCCGAACCCAGTCCATGCATTCTTTGGCTGTCCGCTGCTTTTCGCGAATATGCAGGAAATCCATCCCTCCCGCATAGGCAGCCTCGGCCATTCGCATGACGCTCTCCAGCGACTGTTTGCCGCTTGTGATGACGTGAAGCTGTTTTCTAGTGCGCATCCGCTTTGGCACCGCCCCCGGACAAAGCCGTCAAGCATTCCTGAAGCCATTGCGTCGTCTTTGCGTCATTGCCAGCAGGTGCCGAAGCGAGCAGCTCCACGATAAGTCTTCTCAAAAAAAAGGCTTGCTGCACCGTCAGTGGAAAGGTGATCGTTTTTGGCTTTATCTCTTGCTTTTCCAGCGTCTCCACTCCGGCCAAAAGCATATCTCCGATCGACTCTACCAGCTCGCGAACCTGTTCGTTTTTGCTCAGTTCGTCGTAGCATCCGTCGTACAGTCGACACAAAATGAAAAATGCCTGTGACGACAAGGTCACCGGCTGTACGTCATGCATCGGTTCCGTCATACGGTTTTCCCCTCCACTCGCTTGAAAAACAAGACCTATTATAACACATCTTGCTGCTTGTCGAACGATTTGCCCAGACTGACTCTGTCAGTTTCTAGCCATTATGCTGGCGCCTGTATTTCCCGAAAAAAGGCTGCGTGCCCATGAAAAAACCGCTGAATGCTCAGCGGTCTTTGGCAGTACCTTCATTCCGATCGTTGTGCTGGGATTGGCGCAGGTTCGTGTTTTGATCGTTATGATCCAACGTTTTTCCGCGATTTTTGCCCAGGTCCTTGCTGTTGTTGTTCTTGCCCAAATGATTCACCTCCTGCTGTCATCACAGGATAGCGTAACCAATTTGGGACGGTTTATTAGTGAATAGTCTGATGTCTCGTCTTTTTCCACAGGAGATGGACGATGGCAAAAGGAAGACGCCAGCCTAAGAGAAACGCCAAAGTCACAAAGTACGCGACGGCAGCAAAAATCAGGGTGATCGGCACGCCCGTCCACCAGGCGCGGATCAAAAGGCCAATCGGTGCCGCGAGCGTCCACGTGAACAGCATCGTGAGCAGTTGCCGCCACCAAGATGAATAGACCCGCTCCCCATACGTGCGAAACACAAACATGGCGACGATCCAACCGATTAAAAATGGCGCCAATGTCTCGCCTATTCCCCAAATCGTGACAGGCAGATTATGAGCCAGCTTCCCATAGTAAGCAAACAGCAAAAAGGCGACAAGATCCCCGACAAGCAACACGTAGCCAGTCGGCAAGATGCGGAGTCTCATGTATACCCTCTTTTCTAAACGCATGTGGAGTTTTCTCCAATGTTCACCCCTATTGTACACAGGAGAATCTGCGCCTACAATCGCTACGCCCTTTTATTCACCAAACAGCAACAATTCCAGCCGTTCCTTCACTCCCGGCCATTCGCTGTCGATGATGCTGAAGTACACCGAGTCGCGGAACAAGCCGTCCCGTCTGATCATGTGATTGCGAAGCACGCCTTCCCGGATGCCGCCGATCCGCGCAATAGCCCGCTGTGAGTTGACATTGCGCGCATCGGTTTTCAGTTGGACGCGAATACATCCCAGTTGCTCGAAGCAGTGCCGCAGCAAGAGCCACTTGCACTCCGTGTTGACGCCCGTTTTCCAGACGCTGGGGGTCAACCAGGTGAAGCCGATTTCCAGCCCGCGATCTTTTGCCGAAATCGCCAAAAATCTCGTGCTGCCTATAACGGTGCCGTCGGCGCGATTGCGGATGGCAAAAGGCAGCTCCGTTCCGGTTTCCTCCATTTTCAGCGCATTCGCGATAAAAGCCTCTGCGTCCGCCAGCGTTCGAATCTCGACAGACATATTGCTCCAGATTTCCGGAAAGTCTCCGGATGCGAAAATTCCCTCCGCATGCTCGGGACGCAACGGTTCCAGTCTTACGAGTTTTCCTTCGAGTGTAACGGGTTCGATCGTCAACATCATCGTCTCTCCTCTGCTGTTCTGCTTGCTTGCCCAAACAGAACAGCTTCGCTAAATTTTTCCTATGATAAGGGGAGAGGCAATACCTGTCAAGGTTGAATCCGTGAAAATCGGCCCTGCGCTTTACGCTTCTTCATTAATCACAACGGTTTTTCCCCGCCGCTTCATGACGAGCGGCACGACCAGCCAGGCGAGGGCACATACAAGAAAGAGCGCGGAGAGTGGTTTGGTGTAAAAAATCGTGAAATCCCCGTTGGAAGTCGTCAAGGCACGGCGCATGTTGTTCTCGATCATCGGGCCGAGTACAAGACCGAGCACAAGCGGAGCGAGCGGGAAGTCGTTTTTGTTCAGAAAATATCCAGCCAGACCGCACAGGACGAGCAAGATAAGGTCAAACGTGCTGATCTGTACCGCGTACACCCCGAACACCGAGATGGCGATAATCATCGGGAGCAAAAAGTGCGGTGGTGTCTCGATGATTTTGGCAAAAATCTTGACCAGCGGCATGTTCAGCACGAGCAGCATCAAATTTCCGATAAACATGCTGGCGATCAGACCCCAGGCGATTTGCGGGTGGTCGCTGAACAAAAGCGGCCCTGGCTGCACATTGTACATGAGCAAAGCGCCCATCAAGATCGCGGTTGTCCCGGACCCCGGGATGCCTAATGTCAAAAGCGGGATCATCGCTCCGCCTGACGCGGCGTTGTTGGCGGACTCGGGAGCAGCCACTCCGGCAATCTCGCCTTTTCCGAAGCGCTCCGGGTGCTTGCTCCACTTTTTCTCCAAAATGTAGGAAAAAAACGAGGCCAGCGTAGCGCCTGCACCAGGCAGGACGCCGATGAAAAATCCGAGCAAGGAGCCGCGAGCAATCGGAGCAGCACTCTCCTTGAGATCCTGCTTGCTGGGCAGAATCCGCCCGACTTTGATGATTTCCTGCGCAGATTGATCCCTTTCCAAAATCGTTTTGAACACTTCTCCGAGCGCGAACAATCCGACCGCTATCGTCAAAAACTCCAGCCCTTGGTACAGATCGGGAATATCGTACGTAAACCTCGCCACTCCCGACACGTTGTCGATCCCGATCGTTGCCAGCAAAAGGCCAAGCACGGTCATCATCAGCGCCTTGGTCATCGACTTGCCTCCGAGTCCGCTTACCGCGCACAGTCCGAGCAGCATAAGCGAAAAATACTCCGCCGGGCCGAACTGCAACGCCATATCAGAAAGCGGATCGGCCAAAAACACAAGCGCGATCAGCGCAACGATGCCTGCTACAAACGAACCGATGGCGGCAATCGACAGGGCCGCCCCGGCTCGCCCCTGCCTTGCCAACTGATACCCGTCCAGCGTCGTGACAACCGAAGACGATTCACCGGGCGTGTTCAGCAAAATCGATGTCGTCGATCCTCCGTACATCGCCCCGTAGTACACACCTGAAAGCAAAATCAGAGCGCTCGCCGCCGCCATCTCGGGGGGCAAGCCCGCCGTAAGCGACGCCGTCACTGGCATCAGCAAAGCCACGCCGCTCATCGGGCCAATCCCCGGCAGCACGCCTACAGCCGTCCCGATCAGCACCCCGATAAACGCATAAATCAAATTTTGCCATTGGAATGCAATGAGAAATCCATCTGCCAAATAGTGCAGAGCGCTCACTATATGTCCCTCCTTAGACGCTCAACCAGGCAGGCAGCCCCGGCAGCGTCCCTTTCAGCAGTTGCACGTACACCACGTATACTCCGACGGAAAACGCCAGGGAGACGACAAGCGATTTCAGCTGACTTTTGCTGCCCATGACCAAAAATGTTGCATAAAGGAACAAAGCCGTAGCGATCACATATCCGATCATTTCCAGAAGCAGCACGTACAACAACGTCGCGGCCAGTATCGTGAAAAAGCGCTTGTACATTAGTCCCGCTTCCGCTTTGGAGTCAGAACGGTACTTCGACTGGAAAGTTTCCCAAAACAGGCGCAGGCTGAGCACGACAAGCAGTAGGCCCAAGCCGAGCGGGAACAGATTCGGGCCAACCTGGCTGCCGTATGCGCTCGTGGAGATATACTGGCTCTGTGTGATAAAAAAAGCGCCGATCAGGGCAAATGCGATACTGCCGTAGCGGTCAAATCTCAGATTCATGACAACCTCCTTCTCCCCCCAGCAGTCAACGCCTTATTTCGCCATGCCGAGCGACGTCAGCAGCTCTTTTACTTGCCCATCCTGCTCTTCCAGGAAGGTGGCAAAAGCAGCGGCATCCTTGTATTCGCTCTCCCAGCCGTTTGCAGCCAGCTCCTTTTTCCACGCTTCACTCTCTGACAGTTCTTTCAGCTTGCTGTCCCAGTACGCCTTGGCATCTGCTGGCATGTTTGGCGGGCCGAACACCCCTCGCCAAATCGTGAAGACGGCGTCGATTCCTTGCTCTTTCAATGTGGGAACGTCTTTTAACTCTCCGCCCATCCGCTCTGTTGAAGTAACGCCGAGCACCCGTACTTTGCCCGCCTTCACGTATTCTCCGACGCCGGACGCGTCTGTCGCAATCATGTCCGCATTCCCGCCGAGGAGCGCTGCAATCGCTTCTCCGCCGCCGTCGTAGGAGACGTATTTGACGATTTTCGGGTCAACTCCGTACTTGGCAGCGGGCAAGACGCTTACGAGATGATCCATCGATCCGGGCGCTGAACCGCCAGCCAGCGTCATTTTCGCAGGGTCTTTTTTCAGCTCTTCCAAAAAGCTTTTCATATCCTGGTACGGCGAGTCAGCCCGGACGACCAGAGCGCCGAAATCTTTCGTCATTTGCGCCAGCGGGGTCACATCCTGGAAGCCAAACGGACTGTTTCCCTCTTTTTTGTTGTGGTTGATGAGGATCGGGGGCGAGCTGACGAACAGCTTGTAGGCGTTGCCTTTGTCCTTGCTGACGTACTCGGCCATAAATACGGTTCCGCCGCCGCCAGGCTTGTTCTCGACCGTAATCGCTTCGGTCACCAGCTTGCTCTCGTTCAACACTTTGCCGAGTGAGCGGGCTGTTTTGTCCCAGCCGCCTCCTGCACCAGAGGGAGCGACAAACACGATCGTTTTTTCCGGATAGGCAGATGCAGCAGGTGTCGGCTGGGAGCCTTGCGTGGACGTGCCGCTTCCTGCACCGCCACATGCTGCCAGAGCCAGTGTGATGAACGCCGACAAAGTGATGATCACGCTTCTTTTCTTTTTCAAACAAAAATCCCCCTTCAGCCCGTTGTTTTTGTAAGCGCTGTCACGCTTGCCATTAACGTATCATGCGGGATTCGGGGGGAATAGTTTTCGTGCATAAGTTATATTTTGAAAATTAGCAACTTTTTGTTCATATTGTTCACGCCTGCTCGGGCAAAAAACGGTACTTCCGCTCTGGCCTGCCGACACTTCCGTAGATCAAATCAGCCCTGGCCTGCTTCTCCTGCACCAAATGCTCCAAATACCGTCTGGCAGTCGTGCGGCTCGTGCCGATTTCGCGGCCGATTTCTTCTGCCGAGACGCCTTTGTCTCCGGTTTGCCTGATCGCCTCCATGACTTTTTCCAGCGTCAAAAGGTCGATTCCTTTTGGCATGGCTGACTCCCGCCCTTTGGGGCTGAGGGAACGTCTGGTCATGATTTGGTCGATGACGTCCTGGTCTACCTCTTTTGCCTCTCGCGTCCGCAGCAAATGGGCGCGATAGCTCTCCAGCCGCTCCCGGAAGCGCTCAAAGACGAGCGGCTTGACGATGTAATCAAAAACGCCGCCACGCAGCGCCTCCTGAACCATCTCCATCTCTTTGGCTGCCGTAATCATGATGATATCTGCATCCCGATAGTGCTGGCGGATGTACCAGACCAGCTCGGTTCCCAGCATGTCAGGCAAATAGACGTCCAAAAGCACCAGGTCAGGCCGCGTGCAGGCGAGCAGCTCTTTGGCGTCACTGCCATTGGTCGCCGTAGCGATGACTTCAAAGCCATCCAGTTTGCTGACGAATCTTTTGTTAATGTCGATAATGCGCAAATCGTCCTCGACGATCAGCACTTCCAGCTTTTGCTTCACTGTCCTTCCTCCTTTCTCTTTGGCAGCGACACCGTAAACAGCGCCCCGCCCCAATCACTTTTTCCCACGAGAATATAGCCGCCCATCTCTTCGATCATGCCGCGCACTTTTGCCAGACCAAGCCCGCGCTCCTCCCCTGCTTTCGTGGAAAAGCCGTAGGCAAAAATCGCATCGCGCAGCTCATCCGACACACCTGGCCCGGAATCGGCGATTTCAAACAACAGCTCTTCCCCCGTATCTGCCAAGTAAATGTCCACGCGCTTTTGCTGGACGCCCGCTTCATTGACGGCTTCGAGCGCGTTTTGCATCAGATTGCCGAGCAGCACGATCACTTGCTGGCGGTTGATATGCGGCGGCAGCCCTTTTACCTCGCTGTCCTGATCGATGACAAACTGGATTTTCAGCTCCTTCGCGCGGTTGTGCATGCCGAGCAACAGAGCGCCGATCATCGGATCAGGGATTCGCCTAGCGACAAAGAGGATCAGCTCTTCCTGCGCGGAAGTCTCGCTCGTGATCAGTTCGATTGCCTCCTGTACCGAACCGAGCTGCAACAGCCCGGAAATCGTATACAGCAAATTGTGAAACTCGTGGGTCTGTGCGCGCAGCACATCGGCATAGCGTCTGACTTGGGACAACTCCGATGTCAGCTTGTCGATTTCCGACTTGGGCCGAAAGCTGCTGACGACCCCGACGACTTTGCCGCCAAGCTTGATCGGGAGACGGTTGACGATGATTTCCTTGCCGCTGGTAATCGTTTCGCGGTCAAGCTGCTGCTCGCCCGTCTTCAATACATCGGGCATGCGGCTGTCCGGCAGCACGTCCCAAATTTGCTTGTGGTGGATGTCTTCCTCCGGCAAATCCAGAATGCGGATCGCCGCCTTGTTCATCATCGTGATCCGATTGTTCCGGTCAATCGCCACGATCCCCTCCCTGACAGATTCGAGCACGGCATTGCGTTCCACGTACAGCGCCGCAATCTCCTCCGGCTCCAGCCCTAACGTCAGCCTTTTCAAATAGCGGCTGAGCCAGATCGCAAAAGCAATTCCGCAGACGAGTGCGATGAGCGTGAGCAAAAGCACTTGCAACTGGTAGTCGCCAATCGCTTCCTCGATATCCTCCAGCAAAAAGCCCACAGACACAATCCCGACCACGGCGCCATCGTCGTCGCGAATCGGCACTTTTCCGCGCAAGGACGGCCCCATGCTGCCAATCGCCTTGGAAATATACGATTGCCCATGCGCAAGTCCCGGCTCATTGTCGCCGCCCACCATCGATTTGCCAATGCGATCCGGGAGCGGATGCGCATAGCGAATGCCTTCCCGGTTGCCTACGACGACAAATTCCGCGCCTGTCTGCATCCGGACGTTTTCCGCAATCGGCTGAATCAGCGCGGACGGGGAGGCAGTGTCAAAAGCTCTGCGCAACTCGGGATCGTTGGCGACGATCTTCGCTACGCTCAGCGCCTTCTTCCCGATTTGGTCCTCAATCGAGGAAGCGACCATCGAAGAAAACACGGCGCCAACTGACGAAATAATCAAAATAATACCGACAGTCACGAGCAAAATCATTCTCGTTTGCAAAGACATCGCTTTTCGGGCAGTCGTCACAAATCGCTCACCTCTTGGTTCATCTTACCATTCCAAGCCGATAAAAAGGTAGCTTCATCGCCTGCGTTCGTGTACAGTTAAAAGGGAATTACGGGGATGTGGAGGTATCTAGAGATGCACGCGAACCTTCGTTCGTTCATAGAACAATTGCGCCGCGCCGGACAAGTCGTCGAGATCGACGCACCAGTCGATCCGAATCTGGAGCTGGCCGAGATTCATCGCAGAGTTATTGAAGAAGGCGGGCCTGTCCTGCTTTTCACGAATGTCAAAGGAAAATCGTTTCCCGTGGTCACGAACTTGTTCGGGACTGTAGAGCGGGTCGATATGGCTTTTGGGCCAAAGCCCGAGGCTATCGTCCGCGAACTGGTGCACGGGATGGACAAGCTTTTGCCGCCGAAGCTCTCCAGTTTGTGGGATCTGCGCGCTCCGCTGCTGGAAGTGATGCGCACCGGAACCAAAACCGTATCGGCTTCCCAAGCGCCTGTGACCCAAATCGCGACGACAGATGTCGATATGACCAAGCTGCCTGCGCTGACGAGCTGGCATCTGGATGGCGGACCATTCGTCACGCTTCCGCTCGTGTACACGGAGCACCCTGATACGAAAGATCACAATCTGGGGATGTACCGTATCCAGATTTACGACAAAAACACGACAGGGATGCACTGGCAAATTCAAAAAGGCGGCGGCTTCCATTACCATGAAGCTGAAAAAAGAAACCAGGCTTTGCCTGTTACCCTTACAATCGGCGGCCCTCCTGCCCTGATTGTTTCCGCGATCGCGCCGTTGCCTGAAATGGTGCCTGAGCTGGTTTTCGCCTCGCTGTTGATGGGGGACAAGCTGAAAATGGCTGAAGTGCCGAATCATCCGCACCGGATCGTCGCTGAGGCCGAATTTGTGTTTGCCGGGGAAGTGCCGCCGCACGTTAGACGTCCTGAGGGCCCTTTTGGCGATCACTTTGGATATTACTCGTGGGAGCACGATTTCCCTGTCTTCAACGTGAAACAAATGTGGCACCGCAAAGACGCCATCTATCCGGCGACTGTCGTAGGAAAGCCGCGCCAGGAAGACTACTACATCGGGGAATACTTGCAGCGCCTGCTGTCGCCGCTTTTCCCGGTCGTCATGCCAGGTGTAAAAGCGCTCTGGACGTACGGCGAGACGGGTTTCCACGCTCTGGCCGGAGCCATCGTGCGCGAAAGCTACTATAAAGAAGCGATGGCCCACGCTTTCCGCATCATGGGAGAAGGGCAACTGACGCTGACCAAGTTTTTGATGGTCACAGATGTGCCATGTGACCTGGGCAACTTCAAGCATTTTCTGGAGATCATTCTGGCGCGCTTCCAGCCGGAACGCGACCTGCTCATCGTCAACGATACGTCGAACGATACGCTCGACTACACCGGACGCAAGCTGAACCATGGCTCTAAAGGAATCATGCTCGGCATCGGCGATCCTGTCCGCGAGCTTCCCCGGGAGTACAAAGGACACGGCATCCCGGGCATTTCCGATATTCGCGCTTTCTGTCCCGGATGTCTCGTGATCTCCGGACCGAGCTTCACCGACCGACCAGAGCTGGGTGAAGAACTGACGGCCTATCTCAATGAAAATCTCGCGGACTGGCCGATGATCTGCATCGTGGATGACGCGGCGATCGCCGAGAAGCAAAGCAGCTTCCTCTGGACCGTCTTTACCCGCTTCGATCCGGCACACGATCTGTACGCGAAATCGACGATTGTTCGCAACAAGATTCGTTATGAAGGGCCACTGGTCGTCGACGCGCGGATGAAGCCATTCTATCCGGATGAAGTCGAAACGCTACCCGAAATTTCGGCACTGGTCGACAAACGTTGGAATGAATATTTCCCAAAAGCATAACGCTCGTACTTGCTGCTCGCCTGGAACATTTCCGTTCCAGGCGTTCTTTTTTCCCCGGCAAAAAGCTGGAATTAGGTCTTCTCTCCCCCAATATAATGTTACAACTTGTATTCGAGACAAACTGGGGGCGGTTGTCCGAATGCCAGCGGATTTGGTCAAAAAAAGGAGGGAAAGCAATGAAGACGCAGGCAGAATCAAATGGAATCGTCACCCTGACCCAAGAAGGGACGGATTTGGTCAAGGACAGTCCGCTCTATAATGAAGGGCTGCGGCCGACAACCAAAGCAGAGCATACGTGGACGTCCTACAACTTCGCCAGTCTCTGGATCGGGATGTGTATCTGTCTTCCCACGTACGCGATGGCCGCCGGACTCATCTCGCTGGGCATGAACTGGTGGCAGGCAATTTTGACGATCATTCTCGGAAACTGTATTGTCCTTATCCCTATTCTCCTCAATTCTCATGCCGGGACAAAATTCGGCATCCCTTATCCCGTGTTTGCAAGGCTCTGGTTTGGATCGAAGGGCGCGCACATTCCGGCCGTCGCTCGCGGTTTGATCGGAGCTGGCTGGTTTGGCATCAACTGTTGGTTCGGCGGTGCCGCCATCGATACGTTGCTTATGTCGATGACAGATTGGGCAAGCGTTCCCGGCCATCTGTGGATCGCCTTCTTCGGCTTTTGGCTGTTGAACGTCTGGGTCGCCTATCGCGGTCCAGAAGCGATCAAGAAAATGGAAGCGTGGGCAGCCCCTATCTTGATCCTGATGAGTCTCGCTTTGCTCGTGTGGGCGCTGACCAAAGCAGGCGGCTGGGGCCCGATGCTCTCCGCTCCGTCCAAGTTCACCACGACAAGCGAGTTTTTAGTCGTCTTCTTCCCGGCCTTGACCGGAGCCATCGCATTTTGGGCGACTATGGCGCTGAACATTCCTGACTTCTGTCGCTACGCCAAAAGCCAAAAGGCGCAAGTCGTCGGCCAATCCTCTTCCTTGCCGACAACGATGGGCTTTTTCTCCTTCATCGGGGTAGCTGTCGCCTCCGCTACTGTCGTCATTTATGGAGAAGCTTTGTGGGACCCGGCTGCGGTTCTTGCCAAATTCTCGCCGTTTGCCATCTTCCTCGGTACTCTCGGCATCATTCTCGCTACTCTGACTACCAACGTCGCCGCGAACATCGTCGCGCCCGCCCGTGCTGTGGAAAACCTCGCGCCGCGCCGTCTTTCCTATGAAGCCGGGGCTATCATTGCCGGTGTCGTCTCCTTGCTCATGCAGCCATGGTACATCCTGGAGAATTTCGGCAACTACATTTTCCTCTGGCTCGGCACTTATGGCGCACTGCTTGGACCGATTGACGGCATTGCCATCGCTGACTACTGGCTCGTGCGCAAAAGACGCATCCATCTGACGGAGCTGTACAAAACTGATGGCATGTACGCCTACAAAACCGGCTTCAACAGCCGCGCGATCTGGGCGATGCTGATCGGGATCGCCATTCCGTTTATCAGCAAGTACATCCCTGGCCTGCACATCATTTGGGACAACGCCTGGACCATCGGCCTGCTGATTTCGCTGGCGATTTATACGTGGATGATGAAGAGCGACTCGACGATTTTGAGCCAAAAAGATTACGAGCAAATCACATCGCAAGCAAGAGAGTCAAAAGCTTCCTGATTTATTATCTAAATATTGCGAAATAAAGATCGGCTTCGTCGCATTTTTGACGGAGCCTTTTCCTATTAGATGAGCAAAAAAAGACTGACAACCACGTGGGTTGCCAGTCTTTTCTTCGTTCGGGTACGCTCTACCCTACCATTTGAATTGGCTGATGGATTCTTGCAATTCATGCGACAGCTCGTTCAAATTGTTGCTGGAGCGAGCAATTTCCTGCATGGTAGCCAACTGCTCCTCCGCTCCCGCTGATACGGCTTGCGTATGTACGGCGGCTTCCTCTGACAGCCTGTTCATCTCGTCCATGGCAGATGCAACCTGCTGCATGCTCGCAGACATTTGTTCGGTCGCTGCGGATACTTCCTGGATTTGGCCAGCCACGTCTTTGGCTGACGCCACAATCCGCTGGAACGTGTCCCCCGCTTCCTGAACGGCGACAGCCCCTCTTTTCGCCTCTTCCGTACCTGACTGCATGACGGAAACCACTTGTGTTGTCTCCTGCTGGATTTCTCCGATCAGGCGGGCGATTTCCCGAGCAGACTCCTCCGATTGTTCCGCCAGCTTGCGCACCTCATCTGCCACGACAGCAAATCCTCTGCCCTGTTCTCCGGCGCGCGCTGCCTCGATCGCTGCATTCAGCGCCAACAGATTCGTTTGGGAAGCGATTCCTGTAATCACATCGACAATTTGTCCGATCGCTTGGGAGCGAACGCCAAGCTGCTGCACGAGGTCTGCTGCGTGATTGACGCCTTGGGACAGCGAGTCGATCTGCGCGACAGCGTGCTGGATTTGTGTGTTCCCTTGCTGGGCATCATCCGCAGCCAGCGCCGACGATTCCGAAACCGCACTGGACGTGTCTGCAATCCGCTGAATCGCGATCGACATTTCCTCCATGACGCGTACGCTTTCCTGTGTGCGAAGCGTCTGCACCTCTGACGAAGCGGCAATATGCTCCACGCTGCCCATCGCTTGCTCCGTTGCGCGAACGGTCTGTTCAGCGCTCGCTGACAGCTCCTCAGACGAAGCGGCGACTTGCTCCCCTGCCACTTTTACCTGCTCGATCAAGGAACGGAAATTGACGACCAGCTCATTGAAAGCAACCCCGAGCTTGCCTACCTCGTCTTTTGCCAAATAGGTGACTGGCGCAACCGCCAAGTTGCCCTGCGCCAACTCTTCCATCCGGGTTGCTACGAGACGCAGCGGCTCGGAAATCATGCGAGAGATCAAATATCCTAAAACGCATGCCAAAGCAATCGAGGCGCCTCCTACAATAAACAGCATCAAGACGGCTTTCTCGGAATCGGCAGCGTTCTCTTGCTGAATCATATCGGCCTGGGACGATTTGTAGTTGGCCCATTCAAGCTGCTCCTGATTGATCCAGCTCAGCGTTTTGTCAGTGGCCCGATAGTAAGCGTAAGCCTGATCCGTCTTGTGCTCCTTGATCAGATTGATAACCTCTGTCTGATCTTTCTCGTACTGCGCCAAAAGCTCTGTCAGCTTCTTGACTTTCTCCTGCTCCTTTTCGTCCAGGTGGGAGTTCTGGAGATATTGGAACGTCTGATCTGCCGAAGCGACTCGCTGTTGCAGCTCGGCCATGTACCCGGCGAGAACGGCAGGAGTGGGATCGAGAATCATTTTGTAGATCAGCCCGTCGATGGCCCGGATGTCTTGCCGCCAGTCATTGATCCATTTCACTGGAAGCAGTTGTTCTTCATACATGGATTGCATCCGCTCACCGGATATTTTCACATGGAAATAGCCTGTGAATCCAACCACACATAAGAAGACAGCCATCAAGATGATCAAGCTGAACATTTTGGCCCTGGTACTGAGATTACGTAGTACATTCATAGCTGTAGGCAATCCTCCTGTGTCCAAACTAGATAGATGGAAAAGCTCGAATATTGTCTAATCTTACCAAACTACGGCGAGTACGTCGATAGTCTTGGGTGATTTCTCACAGTTCGAGCACAGAAAGGATCGAAATCGCTTTGATTTGCGCATCAGGCTCATAACAGACGTAGTACGTAAGGTCCGGGGTGATCCGATAGCGAATCCCCCGGTATCCACAGGCGAGCAAATAGGCCCGCACCTCGTCCCCTGTCCATTCCAGCCACTCCTGATGCTCCATGTTCGCAACACGCTGTTCCAGCTCTTCGGGGGAATGCCTGTACCGCAGCGCTTCCCTGCGCAGCTCGTTTTCGCCAAAGCGCTCGTCCAATTGGAGAAGCCCGGGCACATCGACCTCTTGCTTGAGCACGACAGCCTTGTCTCCGATCGTCTCGGCATGGCAAATGGCGTACTGCGCCGCAACCACCGGATTGCTTACCAGGTACACCCCTGATCCAAACACAGCTTTGGCGCTTGCTCCATTCGTAAAATGACGGCGTTCGGCGCGTTCGTACTTCTGCGCCTGGACGACTCGCATGGCTTCCTCATACTCCACTCCCCGATAGACCGTTTCTTTCCTCTTCATGCCGGAGCGCTCCTTTTTCCCGTATCGTCATCGTTTTGCAGAACGTACCCACGATGTGAAAAGGAGGAAGACGCATAACCGGCGTCTCCCCCTCTTTGCATTACGGCAGCAATTTCACCATGTCTTCGTACGTTTCCGGGCGGCGATCCCGATAAAATTGCCACGTATCCCGCACTTCCCTGATTTTGCTGCGATCCATGTCCGCCACGATCACTTCATCCTGGTCGCGGCTGCCGACAGCGACGAACTGGCCTCGCGGATCGACCAGATACGACTGGCCGTAAAATTCGCCCATGTTCCACGGCGCTTCCGTCCCGACCCGGTTGATCGCGGCGACGTAGTAGCCGTTTGCCACGGCGTGCGCAGGCTGTTCGAGCTTCCACAAATACTCGGACAGCCCCGCTACAGTCGCAGAAGGATTGAAGACGATTTCCGCGCCGTTCAGTCCCAACAGACGCGCCCCTTCCGGGAAGTGGCGGTCGTAGCAAATATAAACGCCTACTTTGGCAAAAGCGGTATCGAAAACCGGGTACCCCATATTGCCCGGCTTGAAGTAATATTTCTCCCAAAAACCGCAGCCGCTGCTGCCGACCCCGACATGCGGGATGTGCTGCTTGCGGTACTTGCCCAAATACGTGCCGTCCGCATCGATGACGCCCGCTGTATTGTAGTACGTGGCGATTCCGACTTTTTCGTACACAGGCAAAATGATCACAGTGCCAAGCTCCTTCGCCAGGGCGCAAAATTGCTGGACTGTGGGGCCGTTGGGCACCTCTTCCGCCGACTCGTACCATTTCGTGCTCTGCTCTGCACAAAAATACGGGCCGTAAAAAATTTCTTGCAGGCAGACGATTTGCGCCCCTTTGGCAGCGGCGTCCCGCACCATTTTCACATGCTTTTCGATTGCCTTTTCCTTGTGCAGATGCACAGGCTCGTCGCCATGCACCTCATTTTTGGCCTGAATCAGACCAATCCGTACTCGATCCGCCATGCCTATCCCTCCTCGCGCCTTCCTGTCGTAATCACTACGGTCTGGCAAAAGTGGAGCGTTTGACGTAGCGCCCTGCTCCCGCCTGGCCGACAAACTGCTTGTTGCGAACGATGAAGGAGCCGCGCGAGAGAACGGAAATGACATCGCCGTACACCTGCATTCCTTCAAACGGGTTGTAGTCCACGTTCATATGATGCGTCTCCACCGAGATCGTCCGCTGAACATTCGGATCAAACAAAACAATATCCGCATCGGAACCGACTGCAATCGTGCCTTTTTGCGGGAACATGCCGAACAGCTTGGCAACCTTCGTCGAGGTGATGTCCACGAATTGGTTGAGGCTGATTTTCCCCTTCTGCACCCCTTCGGAGAACAAGATCGTCATACGGTCTTCGATGATTGGCCCTCCGTTGGGAATTTTCGTGAAATCGCCGCGCCCGAGTTCTTTTTGCCCGGAGAAGTTGAACGGGCAGTGATCGGAGCCGACTGTCTGCAAAATGCCGTTTTTCAGGGCGCTCCACAGCACGTCCTGGTTCCACTTTTCGCGCAAGGGAGGCGACCAGACGTATTTGGCTCCTTCAAAATTCGGCTGTTCCAATGCCGTGATGTCCAGCACCAAATATTGCGGACACGTTTCTCCGTACACGTTCCAGCCTTTTTCACGCGCTTCGGCAATCCGGCGAACGGCATCGGCACACGACACATGCACGACGTAGAGCTGGGCATCCGCCAGCGCCGTAAGAGCAATCGCGCGTCCCGTCGCCTCTCCTTCCGCTTCCGGCGGACGTGTATAGGCGTGGTACACCGGATCGGTATTTCCCTCAGCCAGCGCCTGCTTGGTCAAATAATCCAGCACGTCGCCGTTTTCCGCATGCACCTGGACGAGTGCCCCCAGCTCTTTTGCGCGGATGAGCGTTTTGAACAACGTCTCGTCATCGGCCATCAGCACATTTTTGTAGGCCATAAATACTTTGAGCGAAGTAATCCCTTCGTTGTTGACGACCGCCTCCAGCTCTTCCAGCACATCGTCGTTCGCATCGGACACCATCAAGTGGAATCCGTAGTCGATGACGGCCTTGCCCCGTGCTTTTTCGTGCCAGGTAGCAATCGCGGAATGAAGCGACTCTCCCTTGGTCGTCAGGCAAAAGTCCACGATGCTCGTCGTCCCGCCGAATGCCGCTGCTTTTGTGCCCGTGAAAAAGTTATCCGAAGTAACGGTGCCGCCAAACGGCATGTCGAGATGCGTATGCGGGTCGATCCCGCCTGGAAACAAGTAACAGCCTGACGCGTCTATCACTTCCGCATCGCCTGCTTGCAATTGAGAGCCGATCGCCACGACTTTCTCTCCCTCGATCAGCACGTCTGCCTGGTACGTGTCAGACGCGGTCACAATCGTCCCGTTGCGAATCCATTTTTTCATCGCTTGTTTCGCTCCTTTCCTCTGCCGTGCGTGAATGAGACAATCTTTCCTCGTACATGCTATGCCGCTTTTGCCTCCATCATGCCAGAAGTCCCACTCACGTCTCGCAGCTGCCGCCGCCAGCAAGTGCCGCCTGACGCTGGTTCCAGGAAAGCGGCGGCTGGTTCGACGGGATTTCTACCATCTCAATCGTGCCTTCTACCGGGCAGACGATCGAACACAGGTTGCAGCCGACGCAGTCTTCCTCGCGCACGACCAGCCGTTCTTTGCCAGTCGCTGCATCGCTGACGATATCGATGCACTGGTGCGACGTGTCTTCACAGGCGATATGGCATTTGTTGCAGTTGATACAGGTCTCTTCGTGAATGCGGGCGACTACTTTGTAGTTGAGGTTCAGATGGCCCCAATCCGAGTAGGTGTGTACCGCTTTGCCCACGATGTCCATCACTGACGCGATTCCCCGCTGATCCAAATAGTTGTTCAAGCCGTCGATCATGTCTTCGACAATCCGGAAGCCGTGGTGCATCGCCGCTGTGCACACCTGTACGCCAGTCGCGCCCATCAGCAAAAACTCGACCGCATCCCGCCAGTTGGAGATGCCCCCAATACCGGAAATCGGCAGGCGGACAAACGGATCGCGGGCACACTCCGCCACCATGTTCAGGGCGATCGGCTTCACGGCAGGCCCGCAGTAGCCGCCATGCGCCCCTTTTCCGTCTACGTGGGGAATCGGCAGCCATTTGTCCAAATCCACGCCCATCAAGCTGTTGATCGTGTTGATCATGCTGACGGCATCGGCTCCTCCTGCTGAAGCGGCTCTGGCTGTAAAGCGAATATCCGTAATGTTGGGCGTCAGCTTGACGATCACAGGCGTCTGCGCCACTTCTTTTACCCACTCGACCTGCTGGCGGATCAAGTCGGGATGCTGCCCGACCGCCGAACCCATGCCTCGCTCCGCCATGCCGTGCGGACAGCCGAAGTTCAGTTCCAGGCCATCGACGCCGATCGCTTCCACCTTTTTGACGATCTCGTGCCACGCCTCTTGCTTGTGCTCCACCATCAGCGAGGCAATCAAGGTGTGTTTCGGAAAACGCTTCTTCGTTTCATCCATTTCCTTCAGGTTCACTTCCAACGGTTTATCCGTAATCAACTCGATGTTGTTGAAGCCGAACACGCGTTGCCCGCCAAAATTCAATCCGGCAAAACGCGAGGTGACGTTGACGATCGGTTCTCCCAACGTTTTCCAGACTGCACCGCCCCACCCCGCTTCGAAAGCGCGCTGGACTTGATAGCCCGAGTTCGTCGGCGGCGCTGAGGCCAGCCAGAACGGATTGGGGGATTGAATACCTGCGAGATTGATAGAAAGATCGGCCATGATCGGACTCCTCCATCTTTTGGCGAGAATATGCCCGCCGTACTCCCCTGATCTGCTGCAATAACAGGCTCAGAGGGCTGCTTGCTGCGCCCGCCTGCTTGTTCAGACAGGCTGCTTCTCGCTGATCGCCTTGTGAATCGCGTGAGCGGCACGCTTGCCGTGATTGGCTGCATCCACTACCATCGCATCGGTCTTCCCTCCGCCGAAAATCACGTCCCCTGCGGCAAATACTTGCGGATTCGATGTGCGATACGTGCCTTCCTCAACCGCGACGATGCCGTTTTGATGCTGCAAGCCAAGCAGATCGATCAACGGCAGATGGCGGTTTTGGCCGATCGCTTTCACTACGAAATCCACCTCGATCACGAACTCGCTGCCAGCGACAGGAACCGGGCGTTTTCTGCCTTTGGCATCCGGCTCTCCAAGCTGCATGCGGATCAGCTCCAGCCCGCTCACACGCCCGCCTTCTCCAAGCACGCGCGTCGGGGCAACCAGCCAGCGGAACTCTACGCCATCCTGTTTGGCAAACTCGTATTCAAACTGGTAACAGCTCATTTCCTGCACGGTTCTCCGATACATAATTTGCACGTTGTCCGCACCCAGCCGCTTCGAACAGGTCGCGGCGTCAATCGCTGTGTTCCCTGCGCCGATCACGACTACTTTTTTGCCGACCATCTCAGCTGACAGCGGCTTTGTTTTCGTCTCCTCCACCAATGTAATCGCATCCAAAACGCCTTCCAGCTCTTCCCCCGGAATCTGGAGCGAAGGCACTTTGGCCATGCCTGCCGCGAGCAAAACCGAGTCGTAGTTGGCAAAAAGCTCATCGGGCATGATGTCGACGCCGATCCGCGTGTTGGTGTGGATTTTGACGCCGAGCGCCTCTACTTGCTCGACCTCCCACAGCGAAACTTCCTGCGGCAGCCGGAAGGAAACGATGCCGTACGTGTTCAGGCCGCCCGCTTTTTCTTTCGCCTCGTACATCGTGACCTCGTAACCGAGACGGGCCAGTTCCCGCGCCGCCGACAGCCCGGCTGGTCCCGCGCCAATGATCGCCACCCGCTTTCCGGCAGGCTCTCCTTTCTGAAACAGACTGGCTTTGTTCGCAATCGCCCAGTCGGTCGCGTGGCGTTGCAACAAACCGATCATGATTGGCTTGGAGGCGTGATTGAGCACACAGGCACCCTCGCACAGTTCCTCGGTCGGACAAACACGAGCACAGCTTGCCCCTACCGGATTGGATTCCATGATCGTCCTCGCCGAACCGAGCAAATTGCCTGTGGCGATTTTGCGAATGAACGAAGGAATGTCAATCGATGTGGGACAAGCCTTGATACAGGGGGCGTCGTAGCAGAACAGGCAGCGATTCGCCTCATCGACCGCCTCTTTCGGTTTTAGGGCGCTCACCACTTCGCTAAAATTTTTTTGCAGATCACTGGGCACGCTCATCCATACACAACCTCCTTGCCAGCTCGAATAAGATGCTTGCTATTAATCAATGTGCAAGCAGCGCGTTTTATGATTGTTTCATTTCACGGCAGCATATGTTTGCGATGCAATCATTTCGCTCGCGCAGTCATGAATGATTTCAGCAGCGAATAGGCTAACAATAACCACGGCGGCAAAGGAGTTTGTCAGATGAGGGACTACGCCCAAAAAATCGAGCAGACCAAAAAACAAATCGCCGAGCTGCACGCCCTGCTTGCCGAGCTGGAACAGGAACAGCACGCCTATCTGGAGCAGCTGGAACAGCGGAAAACGTATTTGTCCTCGCGGGAAATTCTCGACCTGCTGAACCAAAAGCAGGGGCGCTACGGCAGCATGGCCTCCATCAAGCGCTGGTCGGACAACGGCTACTTGGGAGAAGGCGTCGATGAACGGGAAGCTTTTCCCCTGCTCGCGAGCAAGCAAGGGAACAAACGCTTTCTGTATCCGCGCGAAGCCGTGCTGGCGTTTTTAGATGAAAAAGGACTGCTTGCCCCTGCGTATGATGTTTTGGACCGCGTGCAGCTCCGCCAGGCCAATCGGGACTTTTGCTGGGCATTGGTCACGGCTGTCTCGCGCCATGATCTTCGCTTTTTTTACCAAGTTCAATTGGAAACAACGGGAGAAGTCGTGCCGGCAGTACCGGAAGAAGAGTTGTTTCTCCCTCTCCCGTAAGGAGGCACTATGGAACTGGCCGTCATCATGCTGGAAAATACCGTGGACAATCAGGCGTTTTCCCGGCAAATACGCGACTTTCACAAAAAAAAGGGGCAGCCCCTCGCCATTCGTTTCAGCGAAGAACTGACCCATATTATTTTGGAAGCACCGTGCCTGTACATACCCGACCCGAAGCAGCTTGATCCGCGCACCATTCTGGATGGGACGATCCGCCAGGTCGCCAGCCATGGAGAAATCCATCCCCGCCACAAAGGAAAGACCGTCAATCTCCACCTCGATTCCGAGCTGGTTGCCGAACTGGAGCAAATTCGCGCGCTCGTCAGCAGCAAAACCCAGCAGGAAGTGATTCGCGAGCTGTTCGTGCGGGGCATGCGCTCCTACCTCGCGGAACAAGAAGAGGACCGAAACGAATGAAGCAACGCTCGCCTTGCCAGCTCCTGCGCAGCTTCGCGCAACGGGAGGTGGCTTTATTTTTTCCAAGTGAAGAAAATGCGCTCACCCGCGATTTGGTACGTGACGGTGTACAACTTTTTCGCTTCTGTCCCCACTTCAAAGACGATTTCTTTTTTCGTTGTGTTTATGCGGGTTTGGTTGATATCAAAAACCGTGAAGGGCACGCCCGGCTGCTTGTCCATCGCGACGATAACACTGTTCTTTTGCGCAGGAACGTGGTACGCGCCAACACCCAGCATCGTGTCGTACAAAATCCAGTTATTGTCGAGCCAGGTGAGCTTATTGACAAAATGTCCCGGATACAACTGGGCGAGTGGCTGGTAATCCTTATTGTAAAAACGAATGTTCGTCGAACTGTACAACCCTTCCGAATCGGGCACCGCGATCGTTTTTTGATCGGGCGAGGCAATTCCTTCGCTCTTCGCTCGTGCCACGTTGGCTTTTTCCAGCTCGATTCGCTCTTTTTCCGCCAAAAAGAGCGCGTCTTCCGCTGAAATCGTCACATGCGGCAGCTTCGCCAAGGCAGGCAGCTCGCTTTTCGCCGGAAAATTGCTGTAAATCGTCAAAGTCCCATCCTCCGGGGCGCCGTCATAGGCGATTCCTCTGGACGGATACTCCCAGGCGTACGTGCCGATCCCGTGCAGATGATAGGTGAAATCTGGCTGGCCCCAGGCGGCAAAGATGGAAAATGACCCGGAATTGGCCGGCTCTGCGAGCTTTTCGCCGTATTCTTGCAAATGTCTTGCCATATCAAGGATCGCCCGGGTGTCTGTGAGAGGATCGCGACGGTAGAGCGAAAAAGCTTTGACCTTTTCCCCGGCAAACGTCACAAACAAATAGTAATTCGGATACGCGTAACCGATCAGCTCTTGCTTCTGTTGCGAGAATAGTGGAGTTCCCAGCTTGCGCAAAAGCTCCTTTTTCGCAGTTTGGACGGTAATGCCCGGGACGATCTCTCCCGTGAACGCAGAGTCAGCCAGCACTCCGAATGCACGCTCGTTTTCGTCCCACTTGACGGCTACGCCCTTTTGAAAATATTCATATCCGTCAAATGTTTTGACTGGCTGTCCAAGCTGTCTGCGCAAAGTATCTCGCTGCCACTTGCCCGTCTGCAAAAAACCGAGCAGCGAAGTCTGGGACAGCTCCTGTACGGCTTGGGCGTGCATCCCTTGACTCGAATCCGCCTGTTGCCAGCTAGGAGCCACACTGTAGGCGGCGGCTGACACTGTTGCTGACAGGCATACGCTAGAAACCAAGGCAATCATATATTTCACAATCACGGTACTCTCTCCCCGTTTCCCTCTTGCCGGATGTTTGTCTTTTCCAGTTTACCAAATGGTTCCACTTTTCGGTGAGGCAAATTGCTTCGCAAGCCGAAAACAGGACAGCAACAGGAAAAAGCCTTGCTCCCGCGTACGGAAAACAAGGCTTTTGGACGAAAAGCGATCGCGATGGACTTTACTTCGATTCGCCGTGCAAGTAATTGAAGAACGGCTGGTCTACCCAAAACTTGTACGTCTCGACATTCAGTTTGTCGCTGAGCTTTTTCAAGCCGGCAACCACTTTTGCCGACTCCTCGTTCAAGGAGAACGTCTGGACGACGTAGCGACCTTCTTTGATCACGTTGTTCGTAATTACCGGATAATCGGCAAGCTCCGTGCGGGAATGGTAGAGCGGCTGCCACCAGGATGCTGCCAAGAGCCCGGTCGTGTCTTCCTGATCCCGTTTGGCGTATTTCAGCACGAGCGGCTGGAAGCGCTCTTTCTCAGCCTCGCTCGCAAACTCAAAGCTCAAATCGTATTCTTTCGCATAAGCGATGAAATTGCCGTTTTCGATCTGGACCACTTGATAATCATCTGTCTGCGTCGGCTCTCCCCACTCTTTCAAGTAGATAAAAGCAGACGTTTTCGGCTCAAACTGGATTTTCGCGTCGATGCCCTCGCTCTTGAGCAAGCCGATCAGTTGAATCGCATGAGTCAAGTCGCTATGCCCGTACGTGATTGTGCGCGCCGGATCAAAATGCGGGTCGAATGCCGCATCTTTCAAGTTGTAGCCTGTGTACAGATTTTGCTTCAAGCCCGTATCAATGAGCTTTTGCAGCTCCCCTGCCTTGATAATCGACGATTCGCTCCAGGCTTGCGCCAGCTTGCCGTAAATGCCCGACTCCTGCACAGTCCCGAGATAGTTCTTGTAGTCGCCGTGGAACTCTACCACTTTCGCCAGCAGCTCTACCGCCAATTCAGTTGTCGTATCGCCTTCGGCCTTGATTGCTGCCAAGGTGTTTGCCGATACAAGCCCGGTATCAATTGCTGCGGCTACTTCCTGTGCCGCTTGCAGCGAAACCGCTCCGCCTTTTTGGTAGGCAAGACCTGCTTCCTTCCAGGCAGATGCTACCTTGTCCTCGCTGTATGTGTAAGCAAGCTCAGCCAATCCCGCTGCCTTGACAGAGGCACTGATCGCTTCCCAGGCAGCGATTTTCGTTGCTCCCGCCTTCGCTTCCGGAACATAAGCTTTGGCGAGCGCTTCTTTTTCCGTTATACTTTGAGTAGCGGCCACAACTTTCGCCAGCGCTTGGGAAAATTGGCTGCGCGATACTGTTTTGTCAATAGAAATGCCATATTGCTGGGCAAGATAGCTGGCGTATTCGGCTTTGGCTGTTGCAGCCACCGTTTCTTTTGCCAATACGGCAACAGGTTGATTCGCTTGCGCTGCTCCGGCTGCTTGCGGAAGCACCAGTGCAGAAAGCAGTACCGCTGTGGCGGAAAGCTGGAGCCATTTGTTTGTTTTGATCATGACCGTTCCTCCTTATGTATGAAGCAGAAACATATAATGACTATTCCTATATGTTCACTTGGATATATGATCATTTACATTATCACTTGCTCTTACTTTGTGTCAACGCTTTTTCGTTTAATGAAAATGATTTTATCAGAAAAGCAAAGCAGTTCGCCCTTTTGAAACAGCGAACTGCTTTTTTATATGGCGGCTACTCTTCAGTCAGCTCTGACCATTTGTTTCCTTTGACAGGCGGCTTGTAATCGCGCAGACGATCGAGCAACACGGCCGGATCGCTCTCGCACACGACCAACTCTCCCTGCATCTGCGGGATGAAGCCTGTCTCGGTAGCGTGCCGCACCAGTTCCATCAGCGGAGTGTAGTAGCCGTCGACATTCAGAAGACCAATCGGCTTGCTGTGAATCCCGATCTGCCCCCAGCTCACCACTTCAAAAATTTCTTCAAACGTTCCGTAGCCGCCCGGCAAGGCGATAAAGCCATCGGACAAGTCGTTCATTTTCGCTTTTCGCTCGTGCATGGATACAACTTCATGCAGTTCGGTCAGACCCGTATGTACGATCTCACCGCGAAACAATCCTGTCGGCATGACGCCAATCGCGCTCCCTCCTGCCGAGAGAACCGTATTCGCCACTCGCCCCATCAGTCCCATGTTGGAGCCACCGTATACCAGTTCAAGCTCTCGTTTGACCAGTTCTTTGCCCAATGCTTCTGCGTACTCGGCAAAAGCCGGGTTTACTCCCGGGTTGGAACCTGCAAAAACACAGATACGTTTCATGTCATCCTCCTAGACCAATCAAAGTTGTGTGGCTGCGAGCACCACTTTTTGGTGTATAGTACAATTATACAAAAATCTAGAAGGGACAGATACGTTTGAATATCACGGAATTTCAGAAATGGGTAGGAGATTTTTACGAGGAGCGCGGTTGGACGCAGTACGGGCCGTTTATTCGCGTCGGCTTCCTGATGGAAGAAGCAGGCGAGCTTGCCCGCGCGGTACGGGCGATTGAAATCGGCAGGGATCGGCCGGACGAAGGGGAAAAAGCGGCGCATGAAGCGCGTCAGGAGTTGGTCGAGGAACTGGGGGATGTGCTCGGTAACTTGATCCTGCTCGCCAACCAGTACGAGATTCCGTTTGAAGAGATTCTCGATGCCCATAAAGCCAAGCTGCAAAAACGGTACGACCAAAAATAGCATCACAGCAAGCCGCACCTGGCCGCTCACGAAAGCGGAACGCCGGGTGCGGCTGCTTTTTTCTCTCTAGTACGCTATATAGACCGCTCCTACTCCAACGTATCGAAAGCTTCTTTCATGACGCGGGCAATAAAGTCGATGTCCTCGCTAGTCGTGGAAAACGGCGGAGACAGGGTGAGCACGTTGTTGAAGCCTGGAATCGTGTCGCCGTTGCGGCCGATGATGAGTCCGCGCTTTTTGCATTCGCCGATCACCTGTGTGAGCTTCGCCGGTGCGGCAGGCTCTTTTGTTTTGCGATCCTCCACCAGCTCGATCCCCATCAGGAAGCCGAAGCTGCGAATGTCGCCGACGTAAGGATGATCCGCGAGAAACGCCAGCTTGGCCCGCAGTTCCGCTCCCAACTGTTCCGAACGCTCGACCAGTTTTTCCTCTTCCAAAATTTCGAGGTTTTTCAACGCGAGCGCACAGGCGGCCGGATTGCCGCCAAACGTGTTGACATGGCGGAAGTGCGCATTATTGCCCTGCTCGTTGAACTTGTCGGCGATGTCCGCCCGCACGGCTGTTGCCGACAGAGGCAAGTACGCGCTCGTAATTCCTTTTGCCATCGTGACGATGTCCGGCTTGATGCCGAAGTTTTGATGGCCAAAATGTTTGCCGGAGCGGCCAAACCCGCAAATGACCTCATCGACGATCATCAGGACGCCGTACTTGTCGCAAATCTCCCGCACCTTCGGCATGTACTCCGGTGACGGGACGAGCACTCCCCCGCCCGTAATCGTCGGCTCCATAATCACCGCAGCCACTGTTTTCTCGCCTTCCCAGTTGATCACCTGATCGAAATACTGGGCGCATTCCAGATTGCACTTGCCGTACGATTTTCCCGCTGGACAGCGATAACAGTACGGCGGCGGAACGTGCAAAAATCCTGGTGCGAGCGGCTCGTACTTTTCCTTGCGCACTGCTTGGCCTGTCGCTGCCAGCGCCCCCATCGTGTTGCCGTGGTAAGCGCGGTGGCGCGAAATGAACTTGTAGCGCCCTGGTTCTCCGTTCTGGTGATGGTACTGGCGCGCGATTTTGAATGCGACTTCGTTCGCCTCCGATCCGCTGTTGGAAAAGAAGACGCGATACTCTTCCCCCAGCCACTCGCTGACTTTTTCCGCGAGCCGGATCGCTGGCACATGGCTTTGCGTCAGCGGGAAATAGGCGAGCTGCTTCAACTGCTCATAGGCGGCGTCTGCCAGCTCCTTGCGCCCGTAGCCGACGTTGACACACCACAGGCCCGACATGCCATCCAGGTAGCGATTGCCGTCAATATCGGTGATCCAGGAGCCTTGGGCGCCTGTCACGATCATCGGGTTCGGATTGTAGGGCGACATGTGGTGCCACATGTGCTCGCGGTCTGACGCAAGCAGGCTGTCCTTGTCGTACTCTTGCAACTGTTGATCTTGCTCCATCGCGAAAGCCCCCTTTATTTGACGAACACTTTTTGCGAGCCGATGCTTGTATCGCCATCTTCAAACCATCTGGAGGTGACCGTCTTTTTCTTGGTGAAGAACATGACGCCGTCCTTGCCGTTTGCGTGGAGATCTCCGTAAAACGATTCTTTCCAGCCCGAGAAGGCGAAAAAGCCCATAGGCGCGGGCACGCCGACATTGACGCCGACCATCCCTGCTTCCACCCGCTGCACAAATTCTCTGCCCCATTTTCCGTTGTTCGTGTAAATCGTCGCCCCGTTGCCGAAGCGGGAACGGCTGATCGTCGCCAATCCTTCTTCAAAGTTGCTCACGCGCATGACACTGAGCACAGGCGCAAAAATTTCGTCGCGCACGATGACCATTTCCGCATCCGCCTGGTCAAAAATGGTCGGGCCGAGGAAATAGCCGCTCCCTTGTTGTTTCGCATCCTCCCGTCCGTCTCGCACCAACGCTGCCCCGGATTCCACTCCCTTTTCGATGTAGCTGTGGACTTTGGACAAATGCGCGTCACGGATGACCGGACCGAGATCGACGCCTGCCTCAAGACCGTTGCCCATCTTCAGCGCATTGGATTCTTCGATCAGATGCGCCACCAGTTCGTCGGCGATTTCCTCCACAGCGACCACGGCACTCGCCGCCATGCATCGCTCGCCAGCGCAACCGAACGCCGAGCTGACGATCGTTTTCGCCGCCCGCTTCAAGTCGGTGTCCGGCATGACCAAATGGTGATTTTTCGCGCCCGCCAGCGCCTGCACGCGTTTGCCGTGAGCCGCCGCCGTTTTGTACACGTACTCCGCTACAGGCTGCGAGCCGACGAAGGAGATGGCCTTCACATCAGGATGCTCCAACAAGCCGTTGACGACATCGTGAGCGCCGTGAACGACGTTGAATACGCCGTCCGGCAAGCCTGCTTCTTTCAGCAATTCGGCAATGCGGATACAGGACAGCGGAGTGCGCTCCGAAGGTTTGAGAACGAACGTATTGCCCGCCGTAATCGCGATTGGATACATCCACATCGGAACCATCACCGGGAAGTTGAACGGTGTAATCCCGCCGACGACACCGAGCGGGAAGCGGATCGACTGGCTGTCAATGTTGGCCGCGATGTTCGGCAGCGTCTCGCCCATCAGCAAGGTCGGCATCCCGCAGGCAAACTCGACCATTTCCAGCCCGCGCAACAGCTCTGCCTGCGACTCCGGCAAATTTTTGCCGTTCTCCAGCGTGATCATCCGTGCCAGCTCGTCCTCGTGCTTCATCAACAGACTGTGGAAGCGGAACATGATCCTCGCCCGATCGACTACAGGAGTTGCGCTCCAGCCTACGAAAGCTTCCTTCGCAGCGGCAACGGCCTTGTCCACGTCTTCCTTCGTCGACAGCGGTACGCGGGAAAGCAGTTCACCTGTCGCCGGATTGGGCACATCCTCAAAACGGGTTGCCTGCGACTCCACCCATTGCCCTCCTACGTAGTTTTTCAATGGATTTCCAACAGCGGCTGTGTTCATCCTTTCAACTCCTTACGCTCATTTGTTTGACAATTCCATTTTATCCAAAAATAAAGCTTGTCATCACTAGACAAAACGCTAAGCATTCGGTAGCATTCATCATACATAGTGTCAATTGTCCGTTCGGAAAAAGGCTCTCTTCACGTAGACGGGCAGGAAAAGGAGAAGCACATGAGCAATGACTGGCGCTTGACGATCACAGAAGCAATCAAACGCCCGCTGTTTCAGCACGCAGAAGTGGTCGCGGGCCACCGCGGACTGGCTCGTCCGGTTCGCTGGGTGCATGTCCTGGAAACAGCAGATACGGGACAGTTTCTCAATGGCGGCGAACTCATCCTCTCGACAGGGCTTGGTTTTGGCGGGGCAAAAGAGAAGCGGCTTGCCTATTTGGCTGAATTGATTCGGCGCAAAGCATCCGGGCTGTGCATCGAGCTTGGCGAATACATCCCGGCGATTCCCGCTGACATGCTGGAAATGGCGGATCATCACGAGTTTCCGCTGATCATCTTCCATCAGCCCGTGCGCTTTGTCGATATTACCCAAGACTTGCACGAGCATTTGATCAATCGCCAGATGCAGGCTTTGCGTGATCTGGAGGCGTATTCCCGAGGCTTGCAGCAGCTCAGCCTCCAGGCGGCAAGCATCCCCAAGCTGCTCCAGCATTTTCAGGCGGCCGTGCAAACCCAGGTGTTGTTTTACTCGCCGGATGTCGCGGCCCAGTACGTTCCCGTTTTGCCCCATGCCGTCCAGGTAGAGATGAACGAGCTGATGGCATCGCTTTTTGCCGAAGAGGACACCCGTGATGCCAGCGTCCGCTTCCACCCGTTATCCATGACCAAGCAGCTCGTCTACCAGCCGGTTATGGCAATGGGGCATTTGCTCGCCTATGTAGGCGTCATTTTGTACGAGCGGGATGCGGACGAGTACATGCTGCTTGCGCTCGACAACACCGTCTCCGCCATGGCCCAGTTTTTTATGCGAAAAATGTTTGCCGAAGAACAAGCCCGGGTGATGGAAAACCGACTGTTCGACGATCTGATCGCCGATCGGCCGATGACAGAAGATCATATGCGTACACTCCTTGGGTTGTCGGGAAGCGTGAAAACAGTGAGCTACCATACGTTGATCGTCTCCTGCGAAAAATCGGAACCAGCCGCAGAAGGCGCCCTCCCGCCGCACGAATTGACCGCGATATACCGTTCGCTGTTGACGCGCCAAGGCTTTTTGCCGTTCATCCGCTGTATGGGCCACCGCTTTTATTTTTTGCTGATCGAACCGAAGCCGCGGGCAGATTCCCGGCGGGCATTGGAAAAGGCGTGGGCTGACTTGAAGCGGATCGCCGTACAAATGCTCGGAGCAGACACCCAAATTCGCTGCGGGATCGGGCGCGTGGGCAAGCGTTTGTCCGATGCGGGACGACATCTGGCGGAAGCGGAGCAGGCGCTCACCTTCCAGCGCGACTCTAGCAGCCCGTTTTTTTCCGATCTGGGGTTGTTTCGCCTGCTGTTTCACATTCCGGCCGAGCCTGTCCTGGACCATTTCATCACCGATTACCTCGGCCCGCTGCTTGCGCACGACGAAAAGCATGGATCAGCACTGACCCAGACGCTGCACGTCTATTTGAATGCCAATCTGTCCAAGCAGGCGGCCGCCGAGCAATTGTTCATCCATCGGCAAACGCTGTATCATCGCCTGGAAAAAATCGCGGAGTTGATCGGAGACGATTTCGCTTCGCCTGAGCGTCGTCTCTGTCTGGAAATCGCCCTGCACGCACAGCAATGGCTGCAAAAAGAAGACAAAGCTCTGCCTCGGTACTAGCGCAGAGCTTTGTCCTTTTCTGTTCCTTTTCCTGATCGCTGGGCTAACCTACCGCTTCTTCTTTTTTCCTGGATAGCTGATGTTCATCTGAAACTTCGCTTCTTTGCCATCCGCAAGCTCGACGCGAATCTTGAACAAGCCGGACTTTGGCAACGACACCGTCAGCTTTTCCGGGTTATCTGTTCCTGTTGCAGCGGCCAATTCCTCCCGCGTGTTGTTGTCGTACACGTACACATTCACATCGGCTTCCTCATCCCATTGCGCAGACACGTCCAGTTCGCCCGCGTTATAGGTGCGAATCGTAAATTCCTTGTAGGGCGTTTTCTTGCCGAGTGTCCCTTTTTTCAGTTCGCTCTTGACTTCGTAGTTATCGCCATTCCCTGTCTCGCCATCATCGTCGCCGCCGTCATTGTCAGCTTTTGCCCATTTTCCCGTCGTCGCCAGAGCGTATGGCTGCGGACCTTTCGGAATGTTGTAGCCTTCCACGGTCACCGTGTACGTCCCTTTTTCCGGTTCCACAATCCACACTTGTTCCACGTTGTTGAGGTTGTCGACCTGATCGTCATAAGGCGCTTCGAAAAAGTCGTTTCCGTTCAGGCGCTCGCCGCTTGGCGTAGTGACCTTGAGGTTCAAATCGTTGACAAGCGTGCGCCGGGCGGCAAAAGACGCGGGATAGTCTGTCCAGGCAAGCGTGATGGCAAGCGGCTTGGAGCTGTCCGTCACCTTGATCGCATACTCGGCTTTTTCTCTCGTTCGCAGCCCGTCTTGTACATCCTTGTAATTCGTCTGGATCGCTTCTTGCAGATTGGCACGGCCAAAGCCTTGCAAGCGCATGTCTTCTCCCAAATCATCTGCGCTGGCCAACAGTATGGCCTTGAGCAACGCTCCGCTTGGCTCTTTTTCCCCCTGCTCGTCCAGGTACTGGCGAATTTGCGCGACACCGCCCGCCAAAATCGGGGTCGCCATGCTCGTCCCGCTCATGTAGGCATAATAATCGTTGAAGCGCTTGTCAAAATTTTTGCTCGGAGCAAGCGAAGACCTGGTCGACAAGATGGATGTCCCTGGCGCTACGATATCCGGTTTCAGGCGTCCGTCTGCTGTCAGGCCGCGACTGCTTTCTTCCCACACTTCGTCTTGATTGTCGGAATGCTCGCCCAAGCTGGGACGAACACTCTCGCTCGCCCCGACTGCAATGACGTTTTTCGCCGTGGCAGGACTGCCGATCGTTTGATAGCCTGCCAGCCCCTTGTTTCCGGCAGCGATCAATGCCGTCATGTCGGGATGCTCCCACAAGAAGCGATCGAACAGAAACGAGCTTAAACTGTAATCCCCGTTGTCATTCGCTCCCCATGAGTCGGAGTGAATCCGCGCTCCGTCGGCATACGCCTCCTGCAAAATCGTTTCCACGTCCGTCACCAGGTTGCCGCTGCGATCCTGAATCGAATGAAAGACAAGCTTGGCCCCGGGAGCCATTCCTTTATATTGCTGATCCGAAGCTTCTCCCGTTCCGAGCAGCGCGCCAGCTACGTGCGTCCCATGCCCGTGCCGATCGCTCGCATCGTCTGGTCGTCCAAGCGCGTACAAGCTTTTCACCTGGCCGGAAAAATCCGGGTGCATGGAGCTGAGCTTGCCTGTATCAAGCCCGGTATCCGCTACGCCGACGATCTGCCCTTTTCCTGTATATCCTGTCGAGTACAGCTCATCCGCATGAATGATGCTGGCCGCGATGTCGTTGTGCAGCTCGTTTTGCGGCACCGGAACGATCGCGATCACATCCTCTGACTCGATGACCTGCCCAATCGCGTCCTCGTTCATCGTAGCGATCGAAATATGCGGCGCGTCCTCTGGCGTGGCAAGCCCTGCCATATCGGCGTCATCGGCTAAACGGCTTACTGTTCGCACCATGTCGACGTTTTGGTCAAAACCGATCACCGCCACCTCTACCGCCTTGTCTTTTTCCAGCGAGGAGCGCAGCTGCGGTGCCAGTTTGGCTTTCGGCTGAAACGGAATCACTTTTTTCACGAAGGAAAGCTGCTCGATTTCTTCTTGCTGCTCTTCGTCTGCAAGCTTTGCCAGGAAAGCGTAGTCCGGTATGTAATCGCCCAATGTCGCTCCCATATCTGTCAGCTTCTCTTTCCACTCTTCACGGACAGGGCCTGACAGCTGGATGATGACGAGTTCGGACGCGCTCTTTTTGGTTGACGTTTTCTCGATCGCCAGCCCCTCTTTGGCTTCGATCTCAATATTGCCCCGTCTCTCCCCTTCTTGTCTGGCCGCCGCTGGCAAACTGGTCAGCAGCATCGTTACGGCGATGGTAGTAGATAGTGTAGCATGCCATTTCTTTTGCAACGAAAAAACACCCTTCCCCTCATGGCTTGTATTACCATTATACGGGATCGGGTGAATTGTCAAAAGAGTAGGAAGACAGATGTGTGGGACAAAACCTAGTCTTTTGTCCCGGTTTCTTCTGATTGCAAGGTCAGAAGCGGTTCGAAGTCACTCCACGACAGCGTCGCGAGCAACTTTTCATCCCAGGCTTCCCGCGGAATACTCGTGAGTCGCATCGCCTGGTTTTGGATCGCTTCCTGCAAAAGATTGTAGCTCAACCGTCCGTTTCCTTGCAGCATCTGCTTCTGCTCGGCTGTTTCCAGACTTTGCGCAATCGCTGCAACGGCGTTCGCCTCGATCACATAGCCTGCCTGCTGTGCCGCCTGTTGCAAGATGCAGACCAGCTCCGCCACCGAGTAGTCGGCAAAGTGAATGTACTTTTTAAAGCGGGACACAAGCCCGGGATTGCTCAGCAGAAGGCCGCTCATCTCTTGCGGATAGCCCGCCAGCACTACGACGAGGTTTTCCGCGTGCCGCGTCATTTCTTCCACGAGCGTGTGAATCGCTTCCTGACCGAAGTCTTGCTGGCTGCTCCCGAGCAAGGCGTACGCCTCGTCGATAAACAGGACACCGCCCAATGCTTCACGCACTTTTCTGCGAGTGAGAGCGGCGGTCTGTCCGACGAATCCCGCGACCAAATCGGCTCGGCTCACGGTGACCAGGTGGCCGCGCTTCAAATACCCGACCTCCTGCAAAATTTGCGCGTACAACTGGGCGACGGTCGTTTTGCCCGTACCCGGATTGCCCGTAAATACAGCGTGCAGTTCGATCGCGCTCTTGGGCAAGCCTCTTGCCGAGCGCTCCTGCTGCACCGCGACGTACGCCGCGATTTTTTTCAACTCGGATTTCACCTGATCGAGTCCGATTAACGCCTGAAGCTTTGCCTCCGCAGGCTTTTCCGCCTGGGGCGCAGCCAGCTCGCGGACATCCTCCGGGCGCAAAATCGTGAAATCGTCCCATTGCAAAGCTTTGCCCGCCGTGGCTCGTCCTTTGGCAAAAATCGCATCCAGGACGAGGCTGGTGACCGTTCTGGCGTTGCCGAATGTGTCGTCCACTTGCGCTTTCTCGATTCGCTCGCGCAAGGCCAGTTTGGCGGCATCCGTCAAGGTAAAATCGTTGCGCGCCGCCACCGCATCGGCAATTTGCACCAGCTCGTCCGCCGAGTAATCCGGCAAAACGAAGTGGCCTGTCTGGGGAAAACGGCTGTACAAACCGGGATTGGCGTACAAAAAGTGCCGCATTTCTTCCGGGTAGCCAGCGAGCATGACGACAAAGCGCCCGGCGTACTCCCCACTCGTCATGGCGGCTACCAGCGTGTCGATCGCATTTTGCCCGTAGTCGCTGCCCGAGCTGTCCGGCCGCTTCAAGCTGTATGCTTCATCAATAAACAGGACGCCGCCGTCTGCCTGCTTGATCGCATCCATCACCCGCTGTTCCGTCTGGCCGACATAGCCGCCGACCAGATGGGAGCGATCTACTTCAATCAGCTGTCCCTTGGCCAAAAGCCCCAGCTCATGGTACAGGCGGGCAATCAAGCGCGCCAATGTCGTCTTTCCGGTGCCAGGATTGCCCATGAGCACGAGATGCAACGGGAGCTGGTCGTGCATGTGCCAGCCTTTTTGCTCGCGAAGCTGGCGATATTGCAAAAACTGGGCCAACTGGCGCACGCGCTGTTTGATCTCGTCCAGACCGATCAAACTCTCCAACTGCTCCAATGCCGTCCGTTTGTCCTGGTCCTCGCTGGTCGGCCCGTCATGCGCCAGCTCGCTATCTTCCTCTGGCAGCAACTGCTCTTTTTCCTGCGCTTGCTGGTTGAGGGCGCGAATCGTCTCTTGCAGTTGCGTAAGCAGCTCGGCGGAAAAAAAGACGCCGGAGAGCGAGGCTCCATAAGCTTGCACGCGCGCAAGCAGCTCTTCCAGCAGCATCTGTCGCCTGTCGTACAGGGCGACCATCGCTTCCGCCAACGCCGTCGTCCGCTCGTCTGCGAGCATGTTGGCTACGCGAAGCGCTGCTTTGGCCATCGCCTGCCAGTTGCCGATGTCGTCTTGGGCCTGAAGCGCCTTATCTACGAGCACTTCCACCGCCCGCCTTTTGGCGACTACATTGTCCGTCTCCCGCAAGGTCGGAAACGCTGTCTCCAGTTCATGACTGCGCAACTGCAGCAAGAAAAGCCGTAGCTGGGCACCGAGCGCATACGGATCGTTCGGTTGCAACGCCAAAGCCCGGTCCAGCCACTCCTGCGCCATGGCTGTTCCGCCTTTTTTCATCATGCGCAAGATTGACAGTCTGGCAAGAACAGCGGCTTCTGCCTGATCAAGCTGCTCTTCGGAATGAATGGTGCGACTTTCTTCTATTTTTTGCAAAAGGGCCAGGCATTCGCCCTCGGTAAACGTTTGAATACATACGGGGTTGTCAAACGCGCGCTCCCTGTCAGGTTGCCGCTCTCGCTCATGTTGTTGCTGCATGTTTTGGTTCCTCCCGCTCTTCTGTGTCAATCTTTGTTGTAGCACATTTACTGGAGGAAGAAAAGGATATCGCCAAAACTCGCTTTTACACGCTTCGGTTTGCCGCTGCTGCGCCGATCTGCTTTTTCGCAAGCAAAGTCGCCAGCACGAGCAAAATGCCTGCACCGCCAAATTCGAGGAAAGCACCGCCTGCGCCGTACAAGGCTGCTCCAGCAATCGGCCCAACGGCCATTCCCAGGTAGCGGATCAAATTGTAGACGCCGATTGCCGTTGCCCGTTCCTGTTCATACACTTCCGAAAGCAGAGTCGTATGCACAGGCATCCCGATCCCGAGCGCAAAGGCAAACAACGCGCTGCTTGCCACGAGCAACGGCAGGGACACGTTCGCTGTCACCATGAGGAAAAAAGTAGCCACAGCGTGCATTCCCGCCGTCCAAAGGAGTGCTTTTCGCGATCCCCACCTCTTCTGCAAGCGAATCGCCTGTTTGCTGCTGAACATGAAGACGACAGAGGCGAGCAAATAGAGCAAGCCGATTTTGTCGGCAGACAAGTGATAGTAGCTTGTCAACTGCACAGGGATAAACAGCAAGAAGCAGTAGTACGTAAACATCTGTGAAAAGCCAAGCAAGATCACGGACAAACCAGTCGGTTGCCGGCATACAGCGAGATAGCCGCTCAGTTGAAACCGTCTGGAGCTAGACTGACTGCTTTTCGTTTCCGGCAGCAAAAGTCCGTTTCCAGCGAGCAGCAGCACAGCCGTAGCCGCCAAAAATGCAAACACCGCCGTATGTCCGCCTGCTCCGCCAATCCAGCCGCCGAGCAGTGGCCCGATTGCTGGACCGATTGCCAGCATCATTTGATACGTTCCCATGGCACTCGCTCTGTCGCTGCCCTCAAACAGGTCGCCAATCATCGTCGCCGCGACAATCGGAATCGCTGCGAAACCGATCCCTTGCAGCGCCCGAAAGACGAGCAACGTATCAATCGAATCTGCCAGATAGCAACCGATGGAAGCGAGCGCGTACAACACGAGCGCCGGAATCAAGATTTTTTTCCGGCCATACTGATCCACGAGCGGACCGTAGACAATTTGCATAACCGCCAGCATGACCGTAAACAGCGAAATCGTCAGGTTGACGAGAAACGCGCTCGTCTGAAACTCTTGTTGCATCGCTGGCAGGATCGGCATGAACAAATTTTGCGCGAACGTACCGAACAAAATGGTGATCCCGAGCAGCATTAATACTTTTTTAGCGTTCATCTTTCAGCTTCACCTCATCATTTTTGTGTCCAAGGAAACAATATTCCGAAATAATAAGGGAGATGCTCTCTCCCTCGCTAGTCCTCTGTCCAGTTCTTTTGCAGTTGCTCCGTCGCCTCGCCAATAAACCGGGAGACAAAAGCCAACTCTTCCTTGCTGTACCGATCCAAAAAGCGAATCATGTCGTTCTCCAGCTTCGCGTGAAAGCTGTCGTGTATCGAGTTGACCAACTCGCCTACTTTTGTCAGCCGAAAAAAAACTTCTTTTTGGTTGTCTTCCAACTGATAGCGCTCCAGCAAGCCTTTTTTCAACAGCTTCACCGTGATTTTGGATATGGCGCTTTTGGTCACCCCGATTTTTTGGGCAATCGTCGTCACGTTCACCCGTGCGTTGCTGCCGATTTCGGAAATGACGTGCAGTTCGGTTATCGATAGGCTGTCCAAATGCTGGTAATCAGGGATGCTGCTGCGGATTTTCGCAAGCAGTAAGGACTCGCGCCGTTTGCTGCGATCCTCCTGTTTATGTAGCAGAGTCAGCCACTGATTCCAAATTTTCGTTTTCTGATCCAATTCAGCGGTCAGCTCCTTTGTCATGCATTTGGTTTCCAAGGAAACAATATTACTGTATCACGTTCTGCGGCGGCTGACAAGAAAAAACCGCAGTCCGCTGAATAGGCGGCTGCGTTTTGCCCGGTTTTACCCTTTTACATTGCCCAGCTCCACGTCTGCGGCAAAATGCGCCTGGGCAGACTCCAGCACTTCGCCTTCCGAACCTGCCGAGATTTTATAGTTTGCGACTACATTTTTGCCATTGCGCACTTGAACGTTGTACTGGGAATCCCCATCATATGTGCATTCGCACTGATAATGCTTGCCATTGACCTGAATGTTTCCTTCCATGTGATCACACCTCCCCTTCTAGTGTGACCAGCCATGTGTGCTCTCATTCCCTGTCACGTCTCCAAGCGGACACTTCTCCCCGTGGCAGCCGACTCCATCGCCGCCTCGACAATGCGCAGCGCAGCCAATCCGTCCTCGCCTGTGGCGATCGGCGCTTGTCCCGTGCGGATGGCTTCGACAAAAGCATCGATCACGCCGCTCGCCGTCTGGTTGTCGTTCGTTTGCATCGCCCCGAGCTGATAGAGCACTCGCTGTCCATCCGCCTTGATGATCTCCAGGTCTTTTTCAGGCTCGGCAAAAATTTTCATGATACCCCGCTCGCCGTACAAGATCGTGCTGTTGTCTTCATCGCCATAATAGCTCCAGCTAAAAGATGCCGTCCCGATCGCACCCGATTTGGTTCTGAGCAGGCACGACATATGATCGCAAACCTCGATCGGCTGTCCGTGTTCATCCTTTTTGTCCAAAACGCCGGAAAAAGCGCTAATCTCCGCAATCTCGTCCTGGAGCAAATACCGGAGCAGATCGACTTTATGGATGCCCAAATCACCTACAACGCCAAACGCGGAGCGGGCTTTTTTGAAAAACCACGTTCCGTTTGTCCCGTTGGCGCTCCAATGTTCAGGGCCTTGATGACCAAAGCTTGTTTTGAACGACAAAATGTTTCCCAACTCCCCGGCTTCAATCAGCTGCCGCGCTTTGGCATGCGCACTGACCAGGCGCTGGTTGTGGTCAATCATCAACACTTTGCCCGACTTGTTCGCTGCTGCGAGTATTTGCTTCGCCCCTGCGATTGTCGTCGCAATCGGCTTTTCACACAGCACATGCTTGCCCGCCAAAAGCGCCTGTGTCGTAATCAGATGGTGCATTTCGTTGGTTGAACAATCACTGATCGCGTCGATTTCAGGATGTCGTACGACTTCTTCCCAGCTCCCCGCTACTTGTCCGCCGTATTTGTCTGCCAGCTTCCTCGCCCGGTCTGGATTCGGATCGTAGACAAGCAAAATGTCCGTGTAAGGATTTTGCCGATATTCGGGAGCATGGCGGTGATTGGCAATGGAACCGCAACCGATAATGCCGACTTTTAAGGTCAATGCTTATTCTCCCTTCATATTTATCTTAATATTCTCATTATACAGACGATCACAAACAAAGAAAAGACGGTCCCTGGTCTTGTCCCTGACAGGTATGCCGTCTCTTTTTCTTGACTACTCGACCGAGTACACCTTGCGACTCGGCAGCTCCAGGCAATGCAAGCGCCCGCCAAAAACAGCGCCGCCATCAATTCCGATGATGTTGTTGTCCCCGAAGTAAACATCGTGTTTTCCGTGCAAATTTTCCGTCGGGGTATGCCCGAATACAACCGTCTTTTCCCCGCGATAGCCTTTGTGGAACTCATCGCGAATCCACATCAGCTTGTACGGGTCTGTTTCCGCCACCGGAGTCTCGGGATGCACGCCTCCGTGGACGAAAATATAATCGTCTGTCTCAAAAAAGCAGCGCAGTCCTCCGAGAAAATCGAGATGCTCCTGTACTTCTGGCGTCACTTCCAACGCTTCGGGTGCGCCAGATTCGGTAGCAGCGCCTGCGTGACCGTAGCTCGCCAGCGTAGCTTGAGCGCCATTGCGGAACCAGCGTTCGATAAAAACAGGGTCTTGCTCAAACGATTTCACCATCATATGGTCATGGTTGCCCATCAGGACAACTGCTCCTTGTTCGTGAAGCTGTTTCACTTTTGCGACCACTTCTCGCGATTTGGGGCCGCGATCCACGTAATCCCCGAGCAAAATCAGCTGATCGTTTTGCGCATCGTAATTCACAAGCTCCATCAGCGACTCCAGCTTGTCCAGTTCCCCATGTATATCGCTGATTGCCAAAATCCGTTTCATGCTAACCCTTCTTTCTTCTGTCTGTAAGGTTGTTGCTTGTCCTGTTTCATTGTACGCCCCCTCCTGCCCGATTTCTACCCCGACAGGAAGATTGCCTGATCAAAAAACAAACAGTCACGGTTCATAGACCAGTGACTGTCGTACCACACACTTGCTTATTTACTTGGCATCTCATTCCAGAACGTAATGGCATCTACGTCTAGCCGGGTAGTCGGATGTCCAGGCTGTGCCGCTTTTCCTACGGCGATCAGCATGACCGTTTCGTAGCGATCCGAGATTTGGAACGCCTCTTTGAACAATTCGTCGTTGTATCCGCCCATCGGAACGGTGTCATACCCGCGAGCTTTGGCAACGAGCATGAATTGCATCGCGACCAGTCCGCCATCTACAAGCGCAATTTCTTTCAGCACGCTGCGCTCGCGGTTTTCGTAACGGCGGTTGATGTTGGCGATCATGGTTGCTTTCGCTTCTTCTGTCATGTAGCCGGTGTCGATTGCTTTCTGGTAAATTTGCTCCGCCTGCTTGTAGCCCTCGTAGTCGCCAAGTACGGCGATCACTGCGGCAGCTTCGACGACCTGCTTTTGATTGAAGGCAATCGGGAGCAGCTTTTCTTTCAGCTCCTGCTCGTCGATGATCAGAAAACGCCAAGGTTGAAGATTCGAGCTGGATGGCGCCAATGTCGCTTCGGCCAGCATCTCTTTCAACTCGTCGCGGGAAATTTTGACGGATGCGTCGTAATGACGTACCGATCTGCGTTCGCGAATGACATCCGCAAAAGCTTTTTGGTTCATCGTTTGTTCCATCTGCTTGCTCCTCCAATCAGTAAGTAACTAACATTTTGAAACAAAAAGAAACGTGCTCAAACTGTACCATACATGCCAAGTTTTTGGCAATCCTTGCAACTGTAAAAAAACGCTTTGGCACCGCCCTTCCCCTGCGCGGGTGCATGAGCATGTGCCAAAGCGTCCTTTAAAGCCATCCTGATTCGGTTAAACCGGAGAAAACGCGGACAAAACCGCAGGCTGCTTCACGGTTTCGCCAGTAGGCAATTCAACGATAAGAGCTCCAGCGTCCGCATCCTCGCCCGCTTCCCAGCGGAGAGCAAACGGCTTGCGCGAAAAAGCATCGTCCTCGTCCAAACTCGCCAGCATCTGCCGCAGTGTATCTGCCGTAACGGGCACTGGCACGCTCGGCCCTTCCTCTTGCGGAAGGGAAAGCAGCTTGGGCGCTTCTTCAAAATACTGAACCGTGTCGAGCAGAAGAGAGACTTGCTGCCAGCTCAACGGTGATACAAACGATTCAAACGGAGTTGCCATTTTCCATCATTCCTTCTCTTCGCCAAGATCGAACAAACTGACAGGAGCACCTGTCGCCTTTTGCTGCGAGCTTGCGGATTCTCCCTCTCCAGAGCCTTTTGCGGTCGGCTCCTCTTTTGGTTCATCAGTTGGCAAAACGGTTTCAAAGACAACCGCTTTGACGCCGCCTTCCACGACGACGCGGCCAATTCCGCCCTGCTCGTTCACGATCACCTGGCTCGCGTCCACTGGCACCCACTCGTTTTGCGCCGTCCAGGCGTACACGGTTTCCTCCAGGTAAATCGCCGTCAGCTGGTGCGGATGGTTTTTGCGCTTGCGAATCAACTGCACGCCTTTGCCAGCACGTCCTTGCAGCGGCATGGCGGCAATCGCTGTCCGCTTCACTACGCCTTCCTCTGTCAACAGCGTAAACGCTCGGCTGTCTTCCAGCTCAGTCGGCAGCATCGTCACGACTTCATCTCCCGCTGCGAGTGTAATCGCTTTTACGCCGCTGGAAGCGCGACCTGTCGCCCCGACTTCTGCCTGCAAGAAGCGAATCCCCATCCCGTCGCGGGTTGCCCCCAAAATCCCGCCAGCTTCCGCCGTTACGAATACATGGACAAATTCGTCATCTTCTGATTTCAGCTTGGCAGCCACGAGTGCGCTCGAACGATTGGTTTCATATTCGGACAGCGCGGTCTTTTTGATCAAGCCGTTTTTGCTGACATGGTACACAAACAACGGCTGCTTGAAGTTCTCGACGATGGTGAATCCGACGATCCGCTGATTTTTTTCCAGCGGGATGACGTTGACCAGAGCAGAGCCGATATCTTTCCACTTGTCGTCCGGGAAAGCATTGACGAGTGTGGCGAAATACTTGCCGTCCTGCGTGAAAAACAGGGCCGTATGGGACGTGTTCGTCTCCACGAAGTAGCGAACCTTATCCCCGTCCTTCACTCCGCACGTCTCCAGAGTTCCCCCGACCGACTTGAAGGAACGCGGGCTTGTCCGCTTGATGTACCCTTCGTTCGTGAGGGTGACGATGCAATCTTCTGCATTGATCTGCATGGCGATATCGATTTTGATTTCCTCGATTTCGCCCTGGATTTCCGTCAGGCGCTCTTCCGCGTACTTTTTCTTGATCTCGTTCAACTCGCCTGTAATGACCTGAATCAGCCTTTTCTCGCTGGCAAGAATCGCTTTCAGCTCCTCGATTTCTTTCGCCAGGGTCGCCAGCTCTTTTTCCAGCTTGACGATATCGAGGCGGGTCAAGGAAGCGAGCTGGATGCTCAGGATCGCGTCTGCCTGCTCATCCGAGAAGCCGTACTTCTCCATGATGTTTTTCTTGGCGTCGGCACGGTCTTCGGAATCCATGATCGTGTCGACGATCTCGCGCAAAATCGACTTGGCGCGAATCAGCCCTTGCACGATATGCTCGCGCTTCGACTTGCGCTCCAAATCGTACTCGCAGCGCTTTGTCACGACTTCCTTCTGGTGATCGACGTACGCCTTGAGCAGTCCTTTGAGTCCCATCTGGTGGATGGTTCCCTCGTGAATCACGTTCATGTTGTAGTTGTAGTAAATTTGCAGGTCAGTATTTTTGTACAAGTAATTCAAAATCGCCTGCTCGTCCGCTTCCTTGCGAATATCGACGACGATGCGGACTTTGTTCATCTCCGCTTCTTTGCGCCCCGTCTCATCGCGAACAGCCAGCGCGCCCTCGATTTTGCGGTCCATGACCAGCTCGTCAATTTGCCCGACCAGCTTGGACTTGACCACCTCGTAAGGAATTTCCGAGACGACGATTTTCTTCACCTTGCCGCCTTTTGGCTCCTCCACATGCGTCTTGGCGCGGATGATGAATTGGCCGCGGCCTGTTTCAAACGCCTTGCGGATTCCCGACAGACCTTGCACGATGCCTCCCGTCGGAAAATCCGGCCCTTTGACGTGCTTCATCAGCTCGTCGAGCGAGATGTCCGGATTTTTCATCTGGGCAATCGCCGCGTCGATCACTTCCCCCAGATTGTGGGTCGGAATGTCCGTGGCAAAGCCGACAGCAATCCCGGAAGCGCCGTTCACCAAAAGGTTGGGAAAACGCGAAGGCAATACAGCCGGCTGCTGTGCCGAGTTGTCGTAGTTCGGGATGAAGGTGACAGTATCTTTTTCAATATCGCGCAAAAGCTCGTTGGCGAGTGCGGACAAGCGGGACTCCGTGTAACGCATCGCTGCTGGCGGGTCGGCGTCCAGACTGCCGAAGTTCCCGTGTCCCTGAATGAGCACCTGACGCATTTTCCACCATTGGGCCATGCGCACCATCGTCTCGTAAATCGCCGAGTCGCCGTGCGGGTGATATGTACCCATCACGTACCCGACTGTTTTCGCCGATTTCCGGTACGGCTTGTCATTCGTATTGCCCTCTTGGTACATCGCGTACAAAATCCGGCGCTGTACAGGCTTCAGACCGTCGCGGGCGTCCGGGATCGCGCGGGAGAGAATGACCAGGTTGGCATAGTCTCCGAACCGCTTCCCCATGATCTCCGCGAAGCTCTGGTTAATGATCTGATTGGACAACATGTTTATTCATCCTCTCCCACTTCAAAGGTAACGTGGTTCTCGATCCACTCGCGACGAGGCGGAACTTTGTCTCCCATCAGCACCGTCACGAGTTTTTCACAGTGAGCGAGGTCTTCAAGCTCGACTTTGATGAGTTTGCGCGTTTCCGGGTCCATTGTCGTTTCCCACAGCTGATCGGCGTTCATCTCACCCAAGCCTTTGTATCGTTGTACTTCTGCACCTCGTCCTACCCGCTTGAGCGCCTGCTCCAGCTCCTGATCGCTCCAACAGTAGATCGCTTCCGTCTGCTTGCCTTTTACCTGTTTTTTCACCTGGTAAAGCGGCGGCTGGGCGATGTACAAGTGGCCTGCTGCGATCATCGGACGCATGTAGCGGAAAAAGAAGGTGAGGAGCAGCGTCTGGATGTGGGAGCCGTCGACGTCCGCGTCTGACATGATGATGACTTTGTCAAAAGCGCAGTTTTCGATGTCAAACTCTTCCCCGATATCCGTCTCCAGTACCTCCAAAATCGTCCGAAATTCCTCGTTTGCCAACACTTCGGACAGCTTGGCCTTTTCCGTGTTCAACGGTTTTCCTCGCAAGGAGAACAGCGCCTGAAACTCGGAATTGCGCGCTTGCTTGGCCGAGCCGCCTGCGGAGTCACCCTCGACGAGGAACAGCTCGTTGCGTTTGGAATCGCGGTATTGCGGAGGGGTAAATTTTTCCGAGATCGATTTGCGTTTTTTCGCCGTCTTGCCTTTCTTGTCTCCGCGCAAAGCTTCGCGCTGTTTGCGCAGCTCCTCGCGAATTTCGGCAGACCGCACTGCCTTGTCGATCAAAAGCTTGCCTATTTCCGGATTTTCCTCGAGGAAGAAGCCCAGCTTTTCTGAGACAATTTGTTCGACGATTGCCCGCGCTTCTTCGTTCCCCAGCTTGTCCTTGGTTTGGGACTCGAACTGGACATCAGCCATTTGCAATGACAGCACTCCGAGGAAACCTTCCCGCAAATCGTTTCCCGTCAGATTGGGATCTTTGTCCTTCAAGTACCCTTTTTTCCGCGCAAATTCGTTGAAAATCCGGGTCGTTCCGTTGCGGAAGCCCGTTACGTGCGTACCGCCGTCTGTCGTGACAATCGAGTTGACGTACGATACGAGCGTCTCTGCATAACCGTCGTTGTATTGAAACGCCAGCTCGACGTAGACGTTGTCTTTTTCTCCCTCGAAATAAACGATGGGGTGCAGCGTGTTTTTGCCCTCATTCAAATAAGAGACGTACGATTTCAAGCCATCCTCGAAGTAAAACTCTTCGCGTTTTTTCTCCGGTCCGCGCTCGTCGATCAAGACCATGCGCAGCTTTTTCAACAGAAAGGCGGTCTCCCGGAAACGGTCGCGAATCGTCTCGTAATCAAAACGCGCGCTGCCAAATACGGCTTCGTCCGGCAAAAAGCGCACAGTCGTTCCCGTTCTTCTCGTCGTACCTGTCACTTCCAGATCGGTAACCGGCTTGCCGACATGCTCGACGCCTTTTTCATCGACCACGTAAGCGAAGCGTTGCTTGTGCACTTTGCCTTCCCGGTGGATTTCCACCTCAAGCCATTTGGACAAGGCGACCACGACGCTGGAGCCTACCCCGTGCAAGCCGCCGCTTTTTTTATATCCGCCGCCGCCGAATTTCCCTCCGGCGTGGAGTGTCGTAAAAATGACTTCGGGAACAGGCCGTCCCGTTTTATGCATCCCGGTCGGAATCCCCCGGCCGTGGTCTTCTACGCTGACACTGCCGTCCTTGTACAAAGTAACGATGATCGTATCATTGACGCCAGCCAACGCCTCGTCCTTGGCATTGTCGACGATTTCCCACAGGAGATGGTGCAAACCTCTGCTTCCGGTAGAGCCTATGTACATCCCAGGACGTTTACGGACGGCGATCAGGCCCTCCAGTACCTGGATATCTTCCTCGGTATAGGTCAGTGTATGTAGTGTGTCTGTTTCCTTCAATCGCGCTCTCCCCTCTACTAATTCGAAAAGCGTCCAAAACTTGCTGGCGTTTTGGTAACCGCGCAGGTCATCGCCTGTTTTTCGCAAAAACCCCTTGCGATCCACCTAGGGAATTTTTCACAGAAAAAAGCGAACACTTAATCGCTATTGTACCGTATGCTTCCCATAGTATTCAACGCCAGTCACAAAATGGGGCAAAAAAACCACCCCGCCCTAGCGAGATGGCCGATCACGCACCGCATTCACTCCAGCATATGACGCTTCTTCATTAGTGTAGCATTTGCAACAAAGCAAGGTCAAAGCGAAGCAACCTCGCTTGCTCTTACTTATTTTCTTGGTTGTTTTGGAAAAACCCTTCTCTTCTGCCGGAAATTATTCCCGTTGTGCTTTTTTTCGCATCAAGTGTGGCCTGCGGCGAACTATTTTCCATTCATCGTGAACGCTCCAGCGGGCATCCTAGTAAGGCATCGATTCCTGAGCCGACATAGGGGGGAACAACTTTGATCAGTGCTACCAAGCCGTTTGTGAAGTTTCATCGCTACGATCAGGAGCTGGTTTCAGATATCCAGGCGCTGAATTCGTCCGGCTATCATAAGGATGACATCTGGGTGCTGAAATGGAATCCCGATAAAAACCACTCGAACCAGCGCAACAATTTTTATAAATACAGCACCCACTTCGAGAGTGCCGTAGGAGACATCGACAGCAAAGCCCACTTTTTTGACAATGGCGGCGAGGAACTGCGCACCCGTCTGGAAAAGCTCGGGCTGACCAAAGACGAATGCTCCGCGCTGGTCAGAGAACTGCAAGAAACGGATTACACCTGCCTGTTGGTCGTGCGCGATCTCAAAGACAATATTATTCAAATGAAAAACTGAGACGTCAAAAAGCCACTGCCTGGTCATTGACACCAGCAGTGGCTTCTTCATGCGTACGAGTGCCGCTTGCTTCCTGGGGGCAACCCGATTATTCGCCTTTGTCGATCAGTTCAATGCCTTCCAGAACCTCGTTCAGCTTCGCGTAAACAACGCCTTCCTCGTCTTCTTCCAGCGGAACCATTTCGCCGCCGTCAACTTGGAATACGAAGATGTCTACTTCTTCATCGAGGTCTTCTTCTGCCTCTTCATCTTCGATTGCTTCCGTCAAGGCAATATATTCTTTACCGTTCAGGTCAAACATCGCGATTACTTCAAAATCACCCAACGGTTCACCGTTTTCATCGTCCAGCGTAATGATATCGCCCAATTCGAGGTCTTTGTTATCTTCTGTCAATGCGTTCACGTCCTTATGCTGATATTGGTTCTCTACACCATCATACCGTTTTTTTCCGGCAGAAGCAAACGGGCAAATGGCGCTATCCGATCGGCAATCTGATTTCAAAGGTCGTGCCTGTCCCTTCACCGCTACGCACGCTAATCGTCCCGCCGTGATTGGCGATAATTTTGTAGCTGACCATCAAGCCGAGGCCCGTCCCGTTCGGCTTCGTCGTGAAAAATGGCTCGCCGAGCTTCGCCAGCTGTTCCTGGGAAATCCCGCAGCCCTGATCGGAAAAGGCGATGACCATCGTCTCCCCTTCCACAGCCGCCGTCACCTTCACTTCCCCGCCGTTCGGCATCGCTTCCACCGCATTTTTCAGCAGATTGAGAAAAACTTGCTTCAGCTGGTTTTCCTCGCAGACAATCGACGGCAGGTTTTCGGCGTAGCTTGTGATGATTTGGACATTGTGCATAATCGCATGTGTGTCCGCGATCATGACGATCTGCTCCAGAAGCGGGCGCATTTCCCGCTTGCGCTGGAGGATAACCTGCGGCTTGGCCAGCACGAGAAATTCGCTGATAATAAACTCGATCCGATCCAGTTCGGACAGCATGATGCCAAAATATTCGTCCTTGCCCTCCGGGTACGCTCGCAGCAGTTGGACAAACCCTTTCAAAGACGTCAGAGGATTGCGAATTTCGTGAGCAACGCCTGCCGCCATCTGGCCGATCACCGACAACAATTCCGATTTGCGCACAAGCTCCTCCGCTTGCTTGCGCTGGGTTATATCCTGCAAAATGCCGATGACCGCCGGTTTGCCTCTGTACATGCTCGTTTTTTGCAAAACTTCGACATCGATCCTGCTGCCGTTTTTACACAGCCCGCGAAACTGATAGTGGATATTGGAACGATCGCCGTTCAATCTTCGCTCCTGATGTCCGTGAATGATCCCGCGCTCTTCCTCGATGACCAGATCAGAGGCGGTCATTCTCACAAGCTCTTCCTGGCTGTATCCAAAAATGTCCCCCAACCGCGGATTGACGTAAACAAACCCTGGCTCCTCGACATATGCGATGTAAACGCCGATCAAAGTGTCCTCGACCAGACTGCGGTACAGCTCCTCTGCCTCTTGCATCTGCTGTTTCATCAGCTTGTATTCAGTAATATCCGTAGCTGAACCGATGATTTCCGTAACGACGCCGTCATGGCTGATCGGGGTTAATACCGAGGCAAAATACCGTTCGCCCAGAACGAGTTCATACTCTACAGTCTGCCCGGCAACGGCTACCTGGTAGTAAGGCAGGATATACTCTACATCGGTTTTGCGAAAAATATCCTCCATGCGCATGCCTTTCAATGCATCCGTGTGAATCCCGTACTCATGCGCAAGCTTCCCTTCCGACAGCTCCAAGATAAACTCGTCCTGTTCATTCCGAATGAATTTGAAAATATGGTTATGTACGTTTTGGATAATATGGAGCCATTCATTTTTAGGTGAAGCAGCTCCAGCTTCGACGCCTTGTGCACGCAACGAGCATTCACCTCTTCGGTCGTAAGGATATGGACAAATTCACCACAGAAGTCGCATTTCCTCTTTTTTCCGTCTAACCATCCATAAGCATTCGCGTATACGCCATGAAGCACTGAGCACATCTGCCATTTCCATGCATGCGTCTTTTGACAAAAAAACAACCTACCGAAAAGGGCAGGTTGTCCGTTTTTACTCGCTATACTCTTGCAGCACGCCTTTTTCCAGCAGAAACGCTTCTTCTGCTTGCAAAATCGTGATGATCGCTTCCCGCTGCACGTACATGCCGGCAGATGCTAGACGACTTTCAATCGATCTGAGCATTTCTTCAAAATCGATGATTTGCACTTCTTCCTGTTTGCTCACAAAACATACCTCCTTTTCCAACACATCCATCTCATTTTACACGACCAGACGCTTTCTTCCAACTCCACCATCTGCGGCGGATCGGTTTCAGCAAATAAGCGCTCCAAACTACGAGGAGCAAGCCTAGCACCACATACGTGCAGGAGAAAAACAGCCACGGTGAAAACGCCAGCTGCTCGGAATGATCCAACGACTCTCCCAAAATGCCGAACAGGACAATCACCGGGTTCATCCCCGCCAGCACTTGCAGCTCGGGCAAATTCCAAACTCCTTGGTCCGGGTACATGTCCGGATAGCTTTGCTGTAGCCATTCCCCGATGAAAAAGAACAACAGCCCGGTTCCGACGACGAAAAAGAACGCGATTCCGTACGCTGTAATGGTGCTGATCGAGGTGCGCTTGATCCAGGTAGAGCAAAACAGTCCAAGCGAGCCCAAAAAGAAAATATTGACCGCCAAAAACAGGATCAGCTGGGCCAGTTGTTCCGGCGACACGCTGCCGTACAGCATGACGATACTGTATAGCGGCATCGACGCGACGATCAGCAGTGTCGAAAACGCAAGCGATGTGATCAGCTTGCTCCAGACGATCGTAGTCGGCGACAACTGTGTCGTCAGCAAAATGTGCAGCGTCTGCCGTTCACGCTCCCCGCTGATGGCGCCTGCGGTCAATGCCGGAGCCACAAAGCAGACCATCGCATAATGAATCGCTGCGGAAATAAGAAACAGATTGCGGTTCTCGCCCAACGCCTCGGCCTTCAGCGTATCCGTCAGCAAAAAACCGAGCGGAATGCCGCCCATGATCAGCAAATAAATGGCAAGGATGCACACCGTTTTGCGCGAGCGAAATCTTTCTCTCATCTCTTTGACGAGAATCGGATTGAAAAGGAAGCCGTTCATTCCATACCGACTCCTTCCGTAATCGCCAAGAAAACATCTTCCAAATTTTTCTTCGCGTCCCCATAGTAGACGACAGCCACTTGCTCATCCATCAGCTCTTGCAGCAACTCTGCTTTTTCTTGCTCGGTGCCTTGAAAATAAAAGCGGAAGCCGCCCATGTATTCCTCAAGATGGTTGACGAGCGGCGAGCTTTCGAGCAACAGCGCTGCCTTGTCCAGATTGCGCAGCGCCCGCAGCTGCATGACGCTGCCACCCGTCTCGCGATTGCTCACTTCGTGGACGGAGCCGCAGGCGATCAGCTTGCCGTGTTCGATCACTCCGATATCATCGCACAGCTCAGCCAGCTCCGGCAGGATGTGCGAGCTGATCAAAATCGTCTTGCCCATCTCCCGCAGCTGCTTGATGATTTCCCGCAGCTCGATGCGTGCGCGCGGGTCCAGACCGGAAGCAGGCTCATCCAGAATCAGGACAGCCGGATCGTGCACGAGACACCTCGCCAGACCGAGCCTTTGCTGCATTCCGCGCGACAAAGAATCGACAAAAGCATCCGCTTTCGGCGACAGGTTGACCAGCTCCAGCAAATCGGCGACCAGGGATCGCCTGTTTCGGGCAGGGATTTTAAAAGCGCCTGCGTAAAACTCCAAATACTCGACTGCCGTCAAATTGTCGTACACGCCAAAGAAATCGGGCATGTATCCTATCGACTGGCGGACGCTGGCCGGATCTTTGCGGACGTTGTAGCCGCACACATACGCCTCCCCTTCGCTCTGTTCAAGCAAAGTAGACAAAATCATCATCGTTGTCGATTTGCCCGCGCCATTCGGACCGATGAATCCGAATACTTTTCCCGGTTCGATGGCCAAATTCAAGTCTGACAAGGCTTGCAGGGTTCCGTAGCGCTTCCCAAGATGCACGGTTTCAATTACCATTTTCTCACCCCTTCAACCTGGAAGAATGGCACAGGCAGCGACAAGCGCGACGGTCCGTCATTGGAAAAGCGCAGCAGCAGCGTATGATTCACGGTCAACGCATCCTGAAGCTCCCGATCCAGCACGAGCTTTGTTCCCCGGTCAACCAGGCGCCATTTCCCGCTTTTCTGCTGGAAATACTCCACCCGGAACGGACGGTAGGAACTGTGATCAAGCGGAACAAGCAAACGCTTCAGGTCCAAATTCGTCATGTCGGTGCGCAGTTCAAAAGTGATGCTGCCTTTTCCAAGCTGCCACAAATAGCCATTGATTGAATCGTAGTCTCCCGTCGTTTCCAGCAGATCGACGTTCAAAAGCCCGTAAGGCATTACCACATTCCCGTTTTCTTGCGGCTTTAGCTGTACCGTCTGGTTGACGACATTCCAGTAGTACGACTGATGCGGCTCCTGCATTTTCATCAGCGGAATCGGGTCTGTCGTGATCCCGATCAAGCGAACCTGACCGCCCTGTCCATACCCGATGACGTTCTCTTGCATCTCTTTTCGTCTCTTTTCAGGCGAATCCGCTTCTTCTTGAAGTTGATCGCGCGGCATAAACAAGGCTTCCACCGCTCCGTCAATCTGTTTTTCTTCGCCTTTTTTCAATGCTCCGATCGGAATCCGCTGCAAGCCGACTTCGATGTACGCCTGCTCGTAGGAGTAAAGCGTATTGTTCTTCACTTGCCCGACAATCCGGTTCTCCTCCACATGCACGTTCACGTCAAAAGCTCCGATCTCTCGCAGCACCCCAAACCCGGTCGCCTGTTTAGGAGTCAGGTAAGGAAGGTTGCGGTAAGACAACAGGCGCGAGCCATCTGTCAGCCCTTCCGGCTCGTAATCCCTGCGGCCCTGAGTCAAAGGCACAGCCACGATGGAAGGCTCCACAATCACGTCGTAGCCATCCTTGTCGACGGACAAAAAGGTTGCGGCCGTTCGGGCCCTGGCCAAATGTTCGTCCAAAATGTTGATTTCCGAAACCGTATAGCTGGCATTCGTTTTCACCACCAACGGTTTTCCAAACGCGAAAATACCGATAGTCAACAAGACGGCAACCCCTGGGATGATTCCCCACGCCCACTCCCGTCTGCCGATTCTTTTCAGCACGATGTAAGCCAAGGGGGCAACCAGCAGCACGTATCCGCCCCACAGGACGACCATCCAAACAGGCGTCGGAGTCTGTACATCGGGGATTTTCTTGCTCAACTCCAAAAAAGGCCGCGACATTTGATCCAGGTAGCGCTTGTTTTCCAAAATGGTCGTCGCGCCCTGCTGCACCATAACATTTTGCCAGAGCGGCAAGTTGTGCTGCCAGGAAGCAAGCGGCTCCAAAGTCACATCGTAGTTGACGAACAACAGCAGTCCTTTTCCGCTGGGCTTGGCAACAAACAGCGGAAAATCTTTGTTGTAAACAGGGATATTCCCGGGTGGAGCAGGCTTGTCGTCCATGTATACCCGCAGCGCATCCGCAATGTTCACGCTTCCCTTGTTCCCCGGCGGGATCGGCAAAATGTCTGCAAACCTTTGCACCAGCCCATCCTGCTCGGGACCTGCGGACAAGATGACGACACCGCCGAGCTTGATCCATTCCTTGATCGCGTTCAACTGTGTATCGTTAATCGGCGTCTCCTGCTTCCCGCCGATCGCCAACACATCAAGGCTCTCCAACATCCACGACTGATCAGGCAGCATGTCGGGAGATACCGTTTGGACGGAGATCGACCGATTTTGCTTCGTCTGGGAAGCATTTACCGCCAGAAAATGAAACGCGTTGCCTCCCTCGTTCACGACGCCGATCGTCTGGCCGTCCTTTGGGTAGGGGAGGCGCAATTTCTCTGATTTGATCACCTGTCCATTTTGTGTCACCTGGATGTACCAGTCATCGAGCAACAGTTGCACAGGCAAATCAAAAAACAGAGTAGTGCTTTTGCCTTTTTCCAACTTCACAGGCTGGCGCAAGTTCGTTTGACGCTGATTTTTTGCCAAAGGGTTTCTCGACAGTTCCACGAAGCCCGCAACATCTTTTTCCTGACTGGAAATCGTCACGCCGACCCGCGCCCATGATTCATACTTGATCAAGCCGCTCATCGGCATGTTTATTTCTATATCCACGTTGTTCTCTGCCGACGCTGGCTGTCCCAAAAAACAGACCCATGCCACGACAAAGGCCAACATCCAGCTCCTTCTCATGCTTGTTCCTCCGCTCGTTATCGTGACGCTAGTGAGACAACCAGCTCTACAGGCTGACTTTCCCGCGAAATGAGCAAGAGTTGCTTGCCTTTCGCTGCCCAATTGCCGCGAACAAATTCAGCAGCAGACTGGTTGCGCAAATGCAGCTCTCTGTTCACGAAAGACTCGTCTCCCAGTTCGGCCTCCATCAACTGGCCATCCGCTTTGGTATAAGTAAGCTCGTGCTCTGAACGCCAGGAAGCCCACTGCCCCTGCCCCAGTATCGTGATCAGCCCCGTCCTCATTTCCATGACAGCGATCTCTCCATCTTTGTGCAGTGACAGGAAACGGCCATCAGGCGACCATTCCGGCTGAGAGCCTTCGGCGAGCTTCCATTCCTGAAACGAGATGGTGCTGCTGACCCAAATTTCATCCATGCCGTTTTTCGAGCGCGTATACGCAAGGGAGTCGTCGTGCTGCGACCAACTCGGAGAGCTGAAAGCTACCCCTTCCTCTTCCTTGAGCAGACGGCTACTGCCCACATTGTATGTCGTTGGCAAATCGACGAGCCAAATCCGGGACGTCTGCTCGACTTGCTCGACAACGGCGATCTGCTTGCCCAAATTGGACCACGCCACTGCCACATACTTGCCTTTCGTTGGCGGCAATTTGAAAGTGACAGGCTTAGTTTCGCTGTCAATCGGGATGGTCCGCAACTCGGACGACTGGACAATGTAAGCGATTTGCGTGGCAGATTTATCAATATCCACCTGCTCTACAGTCGCCTCGGCTGGAAGTGTGAGCACCTCTTGTTTGTTTATCGTCACCGAGCTGTCGCCCCACCATAATAAATAAGCGCCGATGAGCAATACGGCTGCCAGGACAGTACCACCGGACCAGACCCACTTTCGCTTCATCCACGGTCGCTCCGCTTGAGGCTGAACCTTTTTCGCTTCCAACTCTTTCATTCGTTCCAGCAACTGCTTTTTCAAATCAGCCTTCAACTGATAATTGACGGGAACAGAACGGCGCATGCGTTTTAAATGGGTCAAGAGTTGAGCTACAGTCTGATCATCGGTATGACCTTGGGGGTATTTCTCCTCTTCTCTCACTCGGAGTCCCCCCTTTCATACATCTTCTGAAGTTTTTGCAAGCCTCGATAGGAGATCATTTTGATGCTTGATTCTGTCTTACCCAGCACCTCAGCAACCTGGCTGATTTTCAAATCGGCAAAATAACGCAGCATGAGAACGTCCTTCTGATCCTGCGACAACAAGTCGAGCCGGTCGCGAAGCAGGCGAATTTCCTCGTTGGTCAACGCCTGCCGCTCCGGCTGCCAGGTATCATCCGGCTCAGCTCCCAAAAAATCTTCCTGATCGACGGGAAGCTCTCTGTTTTTTCGCATGAAATCCACGTATGTATTGTGCGCAATGCGAAAAATCCAAGAGGCAAACGGACTTGTTCTGCTATATTGTTCAAATTTTTCCAGCGCTTTCAAAAAGACCACGGTGGTCAAATCGTCGGCATCCCACGTACTCTGGACACGGCATCGCAAATAACGATTCACGCGATCAAAATACTCGTCGTACAGTTCTGTAAATGGACGAGATTCGTAATAGTCTCCAGATGCTTGGTCCGATGATTGCGCGGGACGCTGTATCGCCATTCCCATTGCGGTTTTCCTCGGTTTCTCCCATTTTGTTGCATCGAGTCAAGATACATAACCCTCGTTCATCCTGACTCCATCCTACCTAATTTATACGATAAGCCCGCCAAGAAGTTACAAGGTTCCCTGCTTTTTTCAATTAATTCCTTAAAGCACGGGAAAGCTCGCTGACAATGTCGTCGACCGCTTCGATCCCTACAGACATGCGCACCAGTCCCATCGTAATTCCGGTCGCCAGTCTCTGCTCCTCGGTAAACGCCCGGTGCGAAGTCGTAACCGGATGGGACACACTCGTCTCTACTCCAGCCAAAGATGGCGCGAATTGAATCCAATCCAGTGCGCGGTAAAAGTCGTAAATCTTGCTCTCTTCCTTGAGCGTGAAGGAAACCATCGCCCCTTGCTTTTGCCTTGTGAAAAAGGAAGTCGCTTCGTCGCTCGGATAGTAGACGCGGCTAACAGCAGGATGGCTTTGCAAGAAACGGGCCACTTCCTTTGCATTGTCGCACTGCCGTTCCATTCGCACTGCCAATGTTTTCAGACCGCGCGCCGTCAACCAAGCTTCGAACGGACTGAGGGACGCACCGTAATTGACGACGATTTCGGCTGCGCGTTTCACCAGGGCACGGTTCCCGACCAGAACACCGCACGTAACGTCACTGTGTCCACCGATGTACTTGGTTCCGCTGTGAACAACGAGATCGGCGCCAAACGCGATTGGCTGCACCAAATAAGGCGTGGCAAACGTGTTGTCGACCATGACAGTCAGACCGAGTTCTTTCGCCTGACGAATCCACTGCGGCAAGTCGACAACCGTGAGCAACGGATTCGTAATCGTCTCCAGGAAAAACAGCTTCGTCGCCGGGCGGACATGATCGCTCAGCCTGGTGCCCTGATCCAGTACAATGCACTCCAGCTCGATGCCGAACCGCGACAATTCCTTATGCAAAAGAGCGTAAGTGCCCCCGTATATTTCATGCGATGCGAGTACGTGATCGCCAGGGGAAAGAATCGAAAGCAGGCCAGCCATGATCGCTCCCATGCCGGAAGCCGCACTGACTCCAGCCTCTGCCTGTTCGAGCCGGGCGATGGCATCAGCCAGTTCTACCTGATTGGGATTGCCGTTTCGCGTATACAAATATTCGCCTTCACCAGCGTAATATTTTTCTACTTCCTCCAAGCCGTCGAAGGCAAAAACAGATGTCTGATAGATCGGCGTAGACTTGCTTGTTACCTGTTTCAAAGGTGAATGCCCAATATGTACCGTAGCTGTTTCGAACCGTTCTCCCACATCAATCACCCTTTTCCTCCCATCATACCACGCCACAAGCGGGACAGACTACCCGATTGGCATTTGCCTGTCCATTTATGCTATAATTCGAAACCGAACCACCCTAATGGCAAGAAACAAAGGAAGGTGCACAAGATGAAAAAGTTTTTCATGACCCTGTTCACATGTCTGATGGCAATCGCCTTGGTCGCGGGTTGTTCCAGTGCGAAAAACGAAACCGCTCCGACACAACCGACTGCGCCAACTGAAAAACCTGGCTCCAATGAGCCTTCCCAACCTGTTGCTCCTACCGGGGAAAAGAAGTACGAGAAAGCCCCTGACATGCAGATCGACAAAAACAAGTCCTACCAAGCGAAAATCTCTACGACGATGGGCGACATCACGATTGATTTGTTCGCCAAAGACGCGCCTGTCACTGTCAACAACTTCGTCTTTTTGGCCAAAGACAAGTTTTATGACGGCGTTATTTTCCACCGCGTGATCCAAAATTTCATGATTCAGACCGGCGATCCGCTGGGAATCGGAGTTGGCGGCCCGGGCTACACGTTCCAGGATGAGTTGAAAAACGGCCACAAGTACGAGCCTGGCGTTGTTGCGATGGCAAACGCCGGAGCAAACACAAACGGCAGCCAATTTTTCATCGGGTCGGGAAAAGATGTAGAAGGTTTGGAAAACGCGCCAAATTACACGATTTTCGGAAAAGTCGTGGGTGGCATGGACGTCGTGCAAAAAATCGCAGCCACAAAAGTGAAACCGAACCCGCAAACAAATGAACCCAGCTCTCCAGAGCAAACGATCAAAATCAATACAATTACGATTACGGAAAAATAAGCCTTTGTGACTAGCTCACACCAAACACCACTGTCTATGCGCAGTGGTGTTTTTCCTTGCAAAAACAAGATTTTTTCCGCTCCCCTCGTCTTCTTCTCCCCTGTATTCATCCATCTCTTCCAGACAGTAAATAGTCCTATGGAACCAATTTCCTCTTGCACTTCGCATACATTGTCGCTAGACTTGCAAAAGACCCGATTCGCTTCCGCACACAAAAGCAAAAAGCGAAAAGGAGTGGTTCTTACCATGAAGACACGAGAAGCGCGAACGCGCTTTTTCTTCTTTCTCAACAGTTTTGCCTTGCTTCTTCTCTGCCTGTTCGTCACGCCGACGAGCGCAATGGCACCTCATTCAAAGGGAACGCCGTCCGCGTCCGCTCTGGCAGATGTAGTCCAAACAGCAACAGCACCTGTGCCGACAGCCAAGAAGCAAACAAAAATGTCTATCCCTCAAACGCAAGCAAAACGCGATCATATCCAAGTCAGTCGAGATGATCGCCGCAAAGTGATTCGCCATGGAAACGTAAAAATTTCAGATAGGGATATGGAACTGCTTGCCCGGTTGGTATATGCGGAAGGCCGGGGTGAACCGTATGAAGGACAAGTAGCGATTGCTGCTGTCGTATTGAATCGGGTAGCTTCATCACAATTTCCAAATACGGTGCGGGAGGTTATTTTTGCTCCCAACGCATTCTCGCCTGTCCAAAACGGCAGACTCTCGTCGAGAACGAACGAGAGCGTCAGAAAGGCTGTCGCGGATGCAGTGAATGGAAAGGATCCGACAAACGGTTCCCTTTATTTTTTCAATCCTGATACCGCAACATCCAAATGGATTTGGTCCAGGCCCCAAACGGTCGTGATCGGAAATCACCGCTTCGCCCGATAACGCCGAAAAATTTAATAATGATTTATTTTTATTTTATTGCGACTTTACTTTTGTCTGTTATCTTTTCATTGTAAGCACTTTTTCAACGCATTGAGAAAAAGTTCGATGTTCTTCCTAGAATGACTTCTTTAACGTAAGCATGGGTAGATCGATTTTTCCATCTAAATATGCCTACGCTAACAGTAGCTGGCTATTGACTGTGTTGGGTGAGAGCAATCCGGTCATGTGCGCCAATCGTTCATTTTCTCAATCGCCCCCAATAATTAGGCATTCCCACGCCGGGAATGCCCCTTTTTTTGCTATTTGCCTTATTCATGCTGGTTCTCTCCTTTTCGCGCTAGAAGCCGTAGACCGACATTCCGCCATCGACCGCAATCGTTTGCCCCGATATGTAACTGGCCGCATCCGAAGCGAGAAAAATCGCAGGACCAACCAAATCTTCGACATCGCCAATTCTTCCGCTCGGCGTCCGCTGCAGCACTTCTTGCAAAAAAGCTTCATCGTCGAGCAACGCTTCCGTCAGCGGCGTGCGGAAATACCAAGGTGCGATCGCGTTGACATTCACGCCGAATTTGCTCCATTCCAACGCAAGCACTCTCGTCATCTGGATGACACCCGCTTTGCTCGCCCCATAAGCGACTCCCGTGCGCAGCGCAACAAGTCCAGCCACGGATGCGATATTCACAATCCGCCCGTAGCGCTGTTCACACATGACTTTTCCGGCCGCCTGACTGAGAAAAAACGCTCCCTTCAAATTCAGATCGACAACCCGATCCCATTCTTCCTCGTTGACCTCATGCGCTTTTTTGCGAATGTTCATCCCGGCGTTATTGACCAAAATATGCAGGCCGCCCAGTGTCTCCAGCGTCTCGGCCACTACTTTTTCTGCTGCACCTGCCTCGGTCAAATCGGCTGTAATCGGCGTAGCCGCTCCCCCGCTTGCCTGAATCTCCTGGACCACTTCCTGCAAGTCCGCTTCTGTGCGCGCGACAACGGCTACCGCCGCGCCCGCCTCGGCCAAGCCGATCGCCAATGCTTTTCCGATGCCTCGTCCAGCGCCTGTTACGATCGCTTTTTTGCCTGTCAAATCAAATCTCGTCATGATGTTCCCTCCATTCGTTCTCTCGTACTTCTCCATCCATCGCCTTTTCCCCTGTCTTTTGTTACAATATACCTGTAGGGAAAGGAGGCAGTCCGTTGCGCTTGTACAGTCAAATGACACTCGCTGAGCTGCAGGAAGAGATGGAACGCCTGCACGTGGAAGCCAAGGAGAAAAAGAAACTGGGTGACGAGTCCCAGCTTGCCATCATTACGCAAAAGTATTTCATGGCCAAGTCGTATTATTTGGGGACGAAAGAATTTCGCATTGGCGGAAAATACAGCGTTGCCGAATACGACCAGCCATTTACGATTGATTATTTCAACGGTGTATTCGCCTGGGGACGCTTCCCTGATTCGGATGAGCAGACAGGCTTTCCGGTAGGGATGCTGGAACTTTGGTTCGACTAAGCAAAAAGAGATCCGTGCATGCTGCTGCCATGCCTGATCTCTTTTTTCGTATGCGGCAACACAAGCCGTGCCCCATCTGGATATACTACTGGCAAAAACGAAAGCGGGCACAACCAGCATGGATGTCATTAACCTCACTCTGCTCCTCTTGCTTGCGCTCGGCATCGTCGGCAATAACGCGACCGTCTCGATCGCCGTAGCCATCCTGCTTTTGATGCGGCTGTTTTCGCTCGAACGCTATTTCCCGCTGCTTGAGCAGCATGGCTTGCAAGTAGGCATTATCATCTTGACCATCGGCATTCTCGCGCCGCTCGCAAGCGGAAAAGTCAATCCGGCTTCCGTGCTTGCCCTGTTCACCCATTGGCATACGATTCTGGCGATCATCATGGGGGTGTTTGTCGCCTACCTGGCGGGAAAAGGAACCGATCTGATGTCCGGCAATCCGCTCATTGTCACGGGCTTGTTGCTGGGAACGATCATCGGCGTCACCTTTTTCCGCGGAGTCGCCGTCGGCCCGCTGATCGCCGCCGGAATGCTCGCTTTTCTCCTGCAATTTTTGCCCAAGTAAAACGGAAAGCGAACGGGTCAACCCCAGCGCTCTTTCAACGTAAGGCCGTACGCCAAAATTTGCTGCGGGGTCACGAGCCGAAACCCTTGCTGTGCCCGATAATCGATCGTCAAGGAATCCGAGTCGATGTAGCCGATCGTCTCCGCATCAATCAGCAAAGTCATCGCTTCGACCTGCATCACCTGGTCATTTGGAGTTGCTTCATCCAGCCAAAGCGAATATTCCACGGTCATTCCGCAGCCGCCTACCAGTTCACCGCTAATGCGAACAGGCCGCGTCGCTTTTTGCAATTGGTCTACCGCTTCTTTCGTCAGCTTGATTCTCACCGTGTTCACGCTCCTGCATTGTTTTTCCAGCACTTTTGTATGCATCAACTCTCTCATGATAGCATACAATGCTTGAAAGGCAGCGGAAAGGACGATCTTCTATGAACATTTACGAACAGGACGGCATGTTTGTCGCGGAAGCCCAGTTCCAGTCGGAGCATGTAGTCATCTTCGCCAAGTCGTGGGAAGAAGCCAAGGAAAAACTGATGGTGCGGCTTCTTGTTCTCGAAATGATTGGCTGAATCAAAAGCGGGTCGTTTTTTGATGACCTGCTTTTTTTAACCGCAGAGAGGCCCCCTCCCCCTGTATTCGGACAAACGGCAAGGAGCTATCCCATTCATGACGACTACCACGATTTCTTCCTTGGACAAACAAGAACTGGTCGCGCAAATCAGATGGCAAACAGCGAGAGCCAATCGCAACAATGTCACGCGGACACAAGCGTACCTTGATTTTTACCGCGAGCATCCCGAGATTCACTGGGCCTTGCTTGCCCACCTCGTCTCGCGAAATGGCGGTTGGAATATGACGGATCTAAAAGGCGAATGGCTTCCTGCGATCATGGATGCGCAAGAAATCAAGCCTTTTTTCTGGTTGTTGGAGAGAAGCAACTGGCTCATTTTTCACGATGCTTACCCGCAACTCCTCTTGTATGCCCAGATGAAACAGCGGCAGGAAGACTTGAGCGCCCTGTTGAAACCTCTTGGCGTATCTCTGTTCATGCATTCGTATTGGCAAGAGTTTCTCGCTTCACGGGAAAGCTCGCGTCTCACTCGCGCATTGATCGTCAACGAGCAGCAATATATCGAACAGCGCGTCGTACATAAGCCGCTTGCGACGAACCGCGTTTTTTCGACGTATGTATTTTTCACGCAATCGCTGTTTTCGCTCAATCAAATTCTCTTTCCTTACAAAGCACATCCGACCGACAAAAGGTTGAACATCGTCGGCCTGAACGTGCAGCATTTTTCCGAACTCACCCAGCGGATCGCGATTGGAAAAACGCTCTACCGCCTCTTGTTCGACGATCCGTACCGGCTGGACAAGATTGTGACGTTTTGCACACGCATTCCCCATACGGGCTCGCGCGCGGACTACTGGCCGCACTTGTTTACCCCGCGTCACCTGCCGCAAGCAAAGACAAAAACCGGATATGAGCTGCGGCTGGAAGGCGACAACCTGATTTCTGGCAAACCGAAGCTGTACAGCCCTGCGCTGCAAACCGCCTGGGCAGATGTCGAGCACGCTCCTGCCGATGGCGTCGACTGGTTTCGCGATGAGAAATGGCGATTGGAAGTGGAAAAGCAAGCCGAACTGCCTCTGATCGACACGGACGCGTACATACGGGCTTTGCACTGGACCGAATACGGCGTAAAATTGGTGACAGCAATCACGTAGAAAAGGGAGGGCATGCCGCCATGCTCGATGAGCCCCGCAACGCTCTGCTTGCCCACCAGCGAGATTACCTCCTGTCCTGCCAGCTTCCGAGCGGAGCTTTTCGCCTTGGTCCTGACCGGGATCAGATCAATCCGTATTTTACCAACCTCGCCCTTATTTCGCTGGTCCGGCTACAGGAACGGGAAGCGGTGCGCCGCTATTTGGACTGGTATTTGCAGCATCTGAGCCAAAATGGCTACATCAACGACTTTCGTCTCGATTCCGGGCAAGAGATCGACACGGGAGCCGCCGACAGCGAAGACAGCTACCATGCGACTTACTTCAGTCTCGTCAGCGAATGGGTGGAAAGTTGTGGCGACACTTCCTGGCTGTACGCCAATCAGGAGCAGCTTGCTTACTTGTTCCGGGGCATCGCCCGGTTGCAGCAAAAGGATGGGCTGACCTGGGCCAAACATTCTTTTCGCGTCAAATATTTGATGGACAACTGCGAGGTTGCCAAAGGGCTGGATGACGCCAGCTATTTGTTTGCGTTGCTCGGCAAGGAAGCACTCGCCCGGGAAGCGTCTGTGCGCGCCGTTGCCTGCAAGACGGGAATTGCCAACATGTACAGCCGTCTTCGCCGCTCGTTCGCCATGTACGACCGTTCGCATCCCGGCTGGAGAAAATGGTACCCGGACGTGACCTCGCAGGCGTTTCCCATCGTGTACGGCTTATGTGAGCCGGACATCGGCGCCATGCTGTATCAGCGGATGACGAAAGCATTCCCCCGCTTCGACACGTTTGACACTGGCGATATGTACCCGTGGATGGTCATGGGCGTTTGCGCCCGCATGATTGGCGATGAGCAGCGCGTCCGCACGATGCTCGATGCCGCAACAAACCTGTACATACACGGTCCACGTTTGCCGTATTGGCTGATTCACGAAGCAGGAAGATTCATCGAGTTGCTGCTGGACGATCAGGAGCCGGGCAGCAGTTGATTCACCCACGCGTAGCAGATGTTCAACTGCTCGTCGTCAATCAAGTCTGAGCGGTGTTCAAACATAATTTTGACATCCGGATTTTCGTCCCGCACGATGCGCAAATAGTCTGCGATCGGCGCCCAGCCCTGCTCGGCTGTGCACTCCGGCAAGGCGGGAAAATGATTGTAGGCAAAAGTATCCGTCGCTTTCATCGTCCAAAGATGCAGACTCCAGGCATATTTCGCATAGCTCTGAATGACCCGCTTCGCGTCGAAGTACGGGTCGATTTTTTGTTGGACGAACAATCGGCCCGTATCGAGGCACAGCTTGATTTTCGGGTACTTGTTCAGCAAAACTTCCAACACATCGGTTTCGTATACGTAACGATTGAGCGCGTCAAACTCCAGCACAGGCACAAACGCATATTTCTCGCCCATTTCCTTAAGCCAGGCAAACAATTGCTCGCTTTTTTCCTCAAACGCGGCGAGCGGATACTGCGATTCGAAAACATAGTCGCTCGGATCGGCGAACCGCCAATTTTGCCAGTCCACACGGTCGTCCAAAATGACAGGCTTCGGGTAGTGGAACAGGACGTAGGCGGGCTTGATTTCGCGCATGTAGTCCAGCTCGTCGACAATCCGGGCAAATGCTTCTGCGCGAACCTTTTCGTCTGGGTGCATAAACAGCGCGTCCCTCAGCTTCGCTTGACCAGCCCGCAACGGAAAATGAACGCCAATCTGAAAACCGTTGGCCACTGCTTCGCGCTGCAAGCAGCGAAGATCTTCTTCCGCAGGCAGCAGGCATGCTTCGATTCCATAAAATCCTTTGCGGAAGTCTCGCTCGTACTTTTTCCGATCGAAATGCCCGTATTGCCCGATCATGAAGTTTTTCATGGATACGCTCCTTTCCCTGATTGTTCCAACAAAATCGCTCGTTTTATGAAGCGTTGTTTACGAAAAGCGCAACGAGTGAAGAGGCGTACCACGAAATATTCCGTAGCTTCGAGGTATGGTGGACCAGTCTCATTGGCGGGTTTTCCCTGGAGCGCTCGATTTCATCCCTTGGCAGAGAGCTTTACGATCATGTAGTCGACTACGTTACACAAAACGCCATCGCGCCAACAAAGATGGACGTACCCTTCCCGAAATAGCAAAAGAGAGTTGCACCACACCAGGGTCAACTCTCTCTTGTTGCGTTTCTATCCTATGTGGTTCCCTTCGTATCCGCATCATGCGACACGACCAAAAACGGTGTCAGCTCGCCGTTTTCCCAGAAAAACGGCAGTACGGCGATCGGCACTTGCCCTTTTGAGGCAAAGTCGTAAGTGAGACGGGCCAGCAAGTTCGCCCCGACCTCGCCATTCATGTCCGCGATAATGAGTACGTCCTGATGCGGGATGGCAACGCCAAGCGAATCTCCTTGTTTTTCCTGGTCAAACTGGCGGAGCAGCGAATCGAGCAACACCCTGCTCGCCGCATAGCCGTCTGGCGGGCTGATAAAATGAATCCGGTTGCCCGCTACCTCTTGTGTTTTCACGGTATACGGCAGCTGTTGCAAGTTGTCCATCGCGTACGCATAAAGCTGTTCAGCCGTCCATTCTGCCGCAACCAGCATGTCAGGCGTAATCAAGCCGTAGCCCTCTCCCTGATCGAGCGCATACAGCACGCGTGTATCTGCCGTGTGCTCTTTGACTACCCAGCGGTCCGGGTATTTTTTGACCATGGAAGCATGGCGCAAGACAGGGTATACGTTTTGCTCCTGCCCTTTTAAAGTGAGTTTTTTGTCCGTCATGCTCGCTCCTCCTATTCCCAAGGCGGCGTATCGTCCGGCTCCCCTGGCATTGCTGCCATTGGCGGAGAATAGCTGCTGCGCGATTCGATTTCTTGAACGATCTCCGCAAGTGATTTCGGTTTGGCAAATTCAACAGGAGACACCCCACGCTCAAACTGAAGCTGCTCCCCTTCCAAAATGACGACATAACGACCGTTGACTTTGGCAATATGCAAAGTAGAGCCGTAATCCGCGAGCAAGGTGCGAATTTGCATGTGATCGAGCTTGAACTTCAGTTCGACCTCCGGCTGGCGGTCGGTGATGATCTGCATCGCTTCCATCACCGTCTCGTGCTCCCACTTCTCGGACAGCTCCCGCTTGGGGCTGGCGGCAATCAGCTCAATTGCCTCTACTTCGCGCACGCGCTCCTCGGATTCCTCCGGATAAGTGTACTCGATATGTTGGCGGGCGAGAGAAATAACCTCGTCGGAGACGATTTGCGTCACCGTTTGCGGATATTCAATAAAGCGCAAAAATTCCTCGAAGTAACGCGCGTGGGAAAACTGATGAATCTTGACGTGGTACGGATCATTCATCCCGGATTCGATCATGTACGGATACATCAGCGACTTCATGTTTTTCGCATTGATCGCCATCCGCACGTTGGAAATCAGGCTCTTTTCATCCGTAATGACGGCTGTTTTTTGTTCAAAATCGCATTTCAAAATAAAGACGTAGCGCTCATCGAGCAGCTCCAGACGCGTGCGCACCACAATCAGCACGCCGCCTCTTACTTGCGACGTCCGCAAATAAGACTGGATCAGCTCCTGGCAAGGCTCTCTGCTTTCGCTTGGCGTCTCGGCTGCAAGCAAACGGTTGAGCAAGGCATAGTTCGGATTGGAATCGAGCGGATGCCCCGGCTCCAGGACAAATTGTCCGAGCTTCGTCGGCGTCCCGTCCGTCTTCGGATTCATTTCCACCTTGCGCTTGGCGATACGTGCGAACTCGCCATCCAAAAAGTCGCGCAACTCGCTGCGCTGATATTCATCATGCCCCAAATAGCGGGTCATGCGCACCTGCTTGATGCCGTCTTCTTCCTCAGGTTGTTCAATCAAATAAAAGGATAACCAGTCAATGATAAAATTCATACCCGTCGCTCCTGTCTACATGTAACGAACTGATTATAGCAAACCTGCATGAAAAAAGGTCAGGCTTTTTCCATTCATGGTAAGATGGCTACAGGAGGGAACGGTTATGTGGACGGAAGTAAAAGAATGGTGGACAAACAATGTCCGGGACAAGCCCTATCGCGCGGGAACGGTGGCAGGCGCCTATCAGATCAAGCAAGTGCTCGGGATGGGCAGCTACGGCATCGCCTACCTGGCTATCCATCGCGCAACAGGTGAGAAAGTCGTGCTCAAGCAGGTCAAACCAAGCTTGCGCCATACGCCAAAGGGCGAAGCCATGCAGGAGTACGAGCGCAAAGTGCTGTCCTCGCTGTCGCACCCGCAATTTCCGCGGTGTCTGGACGCCTTTCGGTTTCGCAACGATTCCTTTCTCGTCATGACGTATTTGACGGGGCCTACGCTTGAAGAGATGCTGTTCGAACGCGGCATTGTCGTGCCGGAGCGGCAATGCGCCCTCTATATGAAGCAAATTGGCGAGCTTGTCGCTTACTTGCACGACCGCGGACTGATCCATCGCGATGTCCGCATCCCAAACGTCATCTGGCAGGAAGGAAATCCGTACTTGATTGACTTTGGGCTGGCGCGGTTCGTCGGTGACAAGCCGACTTACACGGAAGAGACACTCAGCGCCTATCCGTCTGAAAAGCAGCTCAAGCGGGAAGTAGCGCCTTCGAGCGACCTGTATGCGCTCGGGCACTTTTTTCTGTTTCTGCTCTATTCCGGCTACTCTGCGGATGAGAATGCGCCGGAACGAAGCTGGGAGGAAGAGCTTTCCTTATCGCCAGAGATTCGTCTGATGATCCGAAAGCTGTTCCAGTTGGACACGCCCTACTCAACCGTCCGCGAGTGGCTCGCAGATCTGGATGCGTACTTGCAAACCGGCGAGTGCCCTGCCAGCGAATACGAACAGGCATAAGCCATACACAAAGCAGGGCGCCGGGAAACAAACGGCAGCCCTGCTTTTTTCCGAGAAAGAGACGGATAATTCCCCGCGAACAAAAAGGGAATATTTGTACATGTTGGATAAAAATCGGTTTCATTTTTATGACACCCGGTCGAATAGATTATCTGTCCCAAATCAACTATCATATTTGTAACCTGAATATTAGGAATTTTCATTCACAGTAAAAAAGGGGGCATCAAGTTTGAATCATACTCCACTACCCACTAGAGAAAACAAACAGACGGGAAAAGAGCAGTATGAGTTGAAAAGAGGTTTGCGCGCAAGGCACATGTCGATGATTGCCATCGGCGGCTCGATCGGGACAGGCTTGTTTCTGGCGAGCGGCTCGACCATTCAATCCGCAGGGCCAGGGGGCGCGCTTGCCGCTTACGGTTTGATCTGTATCATGATTTACTTTTTGATGACGAGTTTGGGCGAGATGGCTACCTTCCTCCCCGTATCAGGCTCGTTCAGCTCGTACGCTTCCCGCTTTGTCGACCCGGCACTTGGCTTCGCCCTGGGCTGGAACTACTGGTACAACTGGGCCGTGACGATTGCGGTGGAGATTTCGGCTGCTGCCCTGATCATGAAGTTCTGGCTGCCGGAAAGCTCATCGCTGTTATGGAGCGGTCTGTTTCTCGCCTTGTTGTTCGTGTTGAATTTTCTCTCCGTCAAAGCATTCGGTGAAGGTGAATATTGGTTTGCACTCATCAAAGTCATTGCTATCATCTGTTTCATCGCGATCGGACTGATGATGATCGTCGGGATTATGGGCGGCGAAGCAGTCGGATTTAAAAACTTCACTGTCGGCGACGCTCCGTTCCACGGCGGGTTCATGGCGATGATCGGCGTGTTCATGGTGGCTGGATTTTCCTTTCAAGGTACGGAACTGGTCGGCGTAGCAGCAGGCGAGAGCGAAAATCCGCGAGTCAATGTGCCGCGGGCCATCAAGCAAGTTTTCTGGCGCATCCTTCTGTTCTACATTTTGTCCATCGCCGTCATTGGCCTTTTGATTCCGTATACAGATCCCAACCTGATGAGCGGTGATGTGGACAACATTTCTGTAAGCCCTTTCACTTTAGTTTACGAAAGAGCAGGACTGGCGTTTGCGGCATCGGTTATGAATGCAGTCATTCTCTCATCCGTTTTGTCTTGCGGAAACTCGGGCATGTACGCCTCCGCTCGCATGCTGTGGATTTTGGCAATGGAAGGCAAGGCACCGAAGTTTTTGAAAAAGATCAACTCGCGCGGCATTCCGACACGCGCTCTGTACGCGACGACAGCGGTAGGCATGCTCGCTTTTCTCGCTTCTTTGTTTGGCGACGGCGTCGTGTACATGTGGCTGCTTAATGCGAGCGGCATGTCCGGCTTTATTGCCTGGGTCGGCATCGCCATCTGTCATTACCGCTTCCGCAAAGCGTACCTTGCCCAAGGGCGCAGCCTCAGCGATTTAACTTACCGGGCCAAATGGTATCCGTTCGGACCTGTGTTCGCCTTCGTCCTTTGCTCCTTCATTATTATCGGGCAAAACTACAGCGCATTCACTGGCGACACCATCGACTGGAACGGCATTCTCGTCTCCTACATCGGCTTGCCCATGTTCATCCTGCTGTGGCTTGGCTACAAGTTCGTGAAAAAGACCAAAGTCATTCCGCTGCAACAATGTCAGCTTACAAAAGACGAGTAATCGATCAAAATAAGCAGGGCGCCGCATTGGTCGGCAGCCCTGCTCTTTTTTACTGTTACAGTGGGGTTACTCAGAAATTGGCTCCTGTTTGGCCGCTTCTATCTTTTCTTTCAGTTCGCCCGCTTCGCGGCGAAGCGTTTGCCGCTCTTGCTTGCCCAACACTTCTCCCCCAACCGCGCCATTCACCAGCAAGTCCTCTTCATACAAACGATCTTTGCGCATGGAACCCTCCTTAGAACAAGACGTGTGCTTCTTGTCCTACTTTGTTCCAAAGCCGCCCTTCTTATGTACGCGCTTTGCCGATGAAGACTCTTTGCCTGCATTCACTGGTGGTTTGCCGCCACCAGCTTTGCGGTCTTGCGGTTTTCCTTTTCCGGCTGGCTTGGCTGTTGGTTTGGCCGCTGGCTTTCGCTCCGGTCTTGGATCTTCCAAAGCGCCGTACGCCATCGTTTTTTCTGCAATCGCCAGTTCCGTCTGCTTGGCGAACTTTTGGATAATAAACCGCTCCTGCGGACTGAGAATCGAGAACACAAGTCCGGCACGGCCCATCCGTCCCGTCCGTCCGCTGCGGTGAATGTACGTATCCGCATCTGGGGCCGGATCGTAATGAACGATACACTCGACTTCCGGGATATCGATTCCGCGGGCCGAGACATCCGTCGTAATCAATACCGGGAACGCGCCGTCGCGGAATTTTTGCAGCGTACGCGCCCGCTCTTCCTTGGATGCATCGCGATGCAACAGGCGGCATTCCAAATGATGGTAGTTCAGTTTGGATACGATCTCATCCACTTTTTCGATCTGATTGACAAAAACGATCGAGGAGCGAACATTGACGAGCCGAAGCAACCGTCTGAGCGTGTCCACTTTTTTTCGCGGATCAGAGACGAGATACAGATGCGCGACTCCTGCTGCGCCTTCTGGTGCTTGCGCCCGGACAAGCGCAGCCTCTTTTGTGAACGCTTTGGCTGCCGCGACGATCTGGTCTGAAATCGTTGCGGAAAACAGCAGGCGCTGGGTGTCCCGCAATGTTTTTTTCATGACCTCCTGGACCGGCTTGCCAAAGCCTGCATCGAGCATTCTGTCGGCTTCATCGACGACGACAGTCTTTACTTCGTGCACCTTCAGTTTTCTTTGATCGATCAGCTCCAGCAGACGACCAGGCGTAGCGACGACGAGCACTGGCTTCTTCTTCAAGCGCTCCACCTGGCGCTTGACGTCCACCCCACCGATGATCGGCAAAACCGCATGATCGGCTCCCGGCAAAAGCTTTTCGGCTTCTTTGGCGATCTGCACGACCAGTTCGTGCGTCGGTGCCAGCACAAGAACCTGCACATCTTTTTTATCCATATCGATTTTCGTTAGCAGCGGCAGTAAGTAGGCAAACGTTTTGCCTGTTCCCGTAGGCGATTCGATCAAGGCGTCTCGTCCGGCTAATATCAATGGGATCGCTTCCACCTGCACGGGTGTCGGCGTCTCCATTTTTTGGTCGCGCAAAATCGCTACGAGCGGCGCGTTAATTTGTAAATCTGCAAACGTGGTGCTCACAAGAACCCTCCTGGCGTAAAAAAGTACATTGGGTAAGCTTACCACACTTTGCCCATGTATAACAGAGGGCCTGCGCTTGAATCGTTCCAGCGAAAGCCCGATTGCCCAGAGCGGAAAAAGGGCGAAATCCAAAGTGGACTCCGCCCGCCAGCCATTTTACCCGTTATTCGAATCGATTCGGGTCTCCTGCTTCTCGCCCTGGTCTTGGCGATCCCGACTGGTCGTCTGGTTTCGCGTCCCTTTCGGACTGTCCTGATACTCCTCTACTTCCTTTTGAAATGCTTCATCATAGCCGCGCACGGCCCTCACCTCCTGTCCCTATTTTTCCCCTGGTGATCGTTTATTATTTTCCTGAAACTTTTTACCCATTTATCCGTCCTTACCATATAGCAACAGTCAATTTTAACACCAGATGGATGTGGAGAAATCATGCAAACTTTATCACGTGCCCGCACACGCAAACGCGCAACTCGCAAAAGACCTTGGCGCTGGGTCAAGCGCCTGATGCTCGTGTCAGCTTTGACTTGCACGACGCTCGCTTTGTTAAGTATCATCTTTTTGTTTGGGACGAAAAACGGAGAAGAGCTGCGCGAGTGGGCGGCAGGCACCTTGCTGACCACGCAGCACGACTACTGGGCGCCGTATACATTTTTGCCGGAAGAAAAATTGAATGCATTAAAGCAGCAAATTCGCAATCCGGAAGTGATCAATTCAGAGCCTGACGGCACGACCAAGCCGGAAGAAACGCCTACCACAGAACAGCCTGTAACCGTCACGCTGCCGGAAAAGCCGAAAGAGTTGGTCGAAATCGAAGACATCGACGTGACCAAAGAGACGTACTATTTCAAAGGGAAAATCATGTACATCCACGACCCGAAACGGGTACAGCTCGTCGTAACAAACCGCAAAGACCGCGGCGATCTGCTCGACGAATTTGTCAAAAAAACCAATGCAATCGGCATCGTCAACGCAAGCGGCTTCTCCGATCCTGACGGCTACGGAAAAGGAGCCAAGGCGTACGGCGTGGTCATCCACGACGGGAAAATTTTGCAAGGCTATAATCCCAAAAGCGGCGAGACGGCCTTGGGCATCACTTACGAAGGCAAGCTGATTACAGGCAACTACACGGCCGAACAATTGGTCAACATGGGCGTTCGCGATGCGATGAGCTTCCGTCCGCAACTGATTGTAAACGGGAAAAACATGTTTAAAGACAAGCCGGCCAAAAGCTGGGGCATTCAGCCACGGACCGCGATCGGGCAAAAAGCGGACGGCACGATTGTATTCGTCGTCATCGACGGCCGCCAGCCGGGGCATTCCATCGGGGCGAGCATGAATGACCTGGCGGAACTGCTGGAAGAGCATGGGGTTGTAACTGCCATGGCGATGGACGGCGGCTCCAGCTCGATGATGCTCCATAACGGCGAAGCGATTACGAAAACATCGTGTCCATACTACCGGGGCCGATACCTTCCAAATGCCTGGGCAGTCATTTAGGTTGTCTTTCCTCCATTTTGCCTACGGAAAGGAATTTGCTTACATGCATACGGTGTTTCATTACAGTGAAGACTCTGCCATTGCCGATTTTCAGCCGCGGCTGCATCCCAGCCACCCAAGCCTGCCTCCCCTCGTCTGGGCGATTGACGCGGCTCGTGCACCGATGTATTACTTCCCGCGCGACTGTCCGCGCATTGCTTTTTATGCGAAGCCAGATTCGTCTTCGGCAGACAAGGAACGTTTTCTCGGGCTGACTAGCGCCAAAATGGTCATTGCGATCGAAAGCCGCTGGTATCCGATCCTTGCGCAGACGACGCTTTACCAGTACACGTTTGCGGCCGATTCCTTTTCGTGCCTCGACGAAGGGGCGGGCTACTTCGTCTCCAAAGAGCCTGTCCAACCGTTGCAAGTCACAGCCATATGCGATTTGCTCGCCTGTCTTGGCGAGGCGGGCATTGAGCTGCGAATCACACCGTCGCTGACGCCGCTCAAAGAAGCTCTGCTCGACAGCAGCCTGCACTTCTCGATGATTCGCATGCGCAACGCCCGCTGACGAAGCTCACGACTTTTCGGCCAAAAGAAAACAGGCAGTCCCACTGAATGGGCTGCCTGTTTTTTTATTACAGCTTGATTGGTGTTTTTGCCTGTTCCAGACTCCATTTCTCAACATCCCACGTCTGTGTCACCCAATCCTCGTAGAAGTCAGGTTCGTGGCATACGAGCAGGACAGTCCCTTTAAATTCTTTTAATGCACGCTTCAATTCTTCCTTCGCAACGACATCCAAGTGGTTGGTCGGCTCGTCAAATACAAGCCAGTTGCTTTCCCGTTGCAGAAGCTTACAGAGACGCACTTTTGCCTGCTCGCCCCCGGACAGTGCGTTCAGGTTGCGATTGATATGCTCGTTTTTCAAACCGCAGCGCGCCAAAGCTCCGCGCACTTCGTGGTTGTTCATGGCCGGAAACTCGTTCCAGACGTCATCCAGTGCCGTGATCGGCTTGGCTTTCACTTCTTGTTCGAAGTACGCAGGGTGCAGGAAGTCGCCCTGCTCCAGCTTGCCGCCAAGTGGCGGGATGATGCCGAGCAGCGTCTTCAACAGTGTCGATTTCCCCACACCGTTCATTCCGACAATCGCTACTTTTTCGCCGCGCTCCAGCTTCACGCTGAGTTTAGGCAGCAGCGGGTGCGAATAACCGATCTCCAGGTTCTCTGCCTCAATCACGAAGCGGCTGCTCGCGCGTGCTTCTTTGAAAATGAACGAAGGCTTCGCTGCCGTTTCTGGCTTGTCAAGGCGATCCATTTTATCCAGTTGCTTCTGACGGCTTTTCGCGCGCCCTGTAGTGGATGCACGCGCTTTGTTGCGGGCGATAAAGTCTTCCATGCGGGCGATTTCTTCCTGCTGCTTTTCAAAAGCGTCGAAGTGCTGGCTGCGCTTCATCTCGGACTGTGCAAGGAACGACTCGTAGTTGCCTGTATAGCGGTTCAGCTTGGTAAACTCCAGATGGTAGATCACGTTGACGACTTCGTTCATGAACGCGGTATCGTGGGAGATCAGCATGAACGCATACGGATATTCGCGCAAGTAGTTTTTCAGCCACACAATATGCTCTTCGTCCAAATAGTTCGTCGGCTCATCCAAAAGCAGAACAGTCGGCTGCTCCAGCAGCAATTTTGCCAGAAGAACCTTCGTCCGCTGACCCCCGGACAAGGAAGCAACGTCGCGCTCCAGACCGATAGCGCTCAAACCGAGAGCGTTCGCGATCTCATCGACTTTGGCATCGATCAAATAAAAACCGCTCGTCTCCAGCTTATCCTGAATTTCGCCCATGCGCTCCAGCAGCTCTTCCAGTTCCTCAGGCGTTGCTTCGGCCATTTTTTCCCCGATCGCCATCAGTTCCTGTTCTTGCTCCAAAAGGGGCAGGAACGCATCTTTCAGCACGTCACGGATGGTTTTGCCTGCTTGCAGCTTCGTGTGCTGATCGAGGTATCCGTATTGAATTTTCGGCATCCACTCGATACGGCCGTGATCTGCGATGTTTTGGCCCGTCAAAATGCCCATCATCGTGGACTTTCCTGTACCATTAGCTCCAACAAGTCCTACGCGGTCATTCGGCTGCAAACGGAACGACACGTCGCGGAACAAAATCCGATCCCCAAACCCATGGGACAAATCTTCTACAATCAAAACACTCATGCTTGCTTCTTCCTCCTGTTTCCTCTGTGAGGTCTACAAAATGATTCTTTCAAAATAAGCCGGCTCGTACCGTTCTTCATAGGTCTCGCCAGACAATATTAACTCATCCAAGCGCACGCGCATGTCTTGCAGATTGATGCCTTGCATAGCCGTATTCAAAATCGTCGCTCTCGCCATCAATCTGAGCGTATTCACTTCATCGGTCAGTTTATCGCCGAATACTTTTCCGCTGTGCGCGATCTCTGAACGATGATTGTACGATTTTTTGACGAATTGGGCAATCTTTTGCCGCTGGGCATACGAGTCTCCGAAGTAGTACGCCATCCGTATCCGCAGTTTGTAGGTGATTTCTCCCTTTTTACCGTCAGGGGCAAACAGCGATTCCAGCGCGATCCACAAATCGAGCAGCTGGTCTTCATTGCTTTTTTTCTCAAGAGACAGCACATAGCGGCGAAAAGCGAGGGATGGCAGCTGATGTTCCAAAATCCGCAGAAACGTGTTCTGCGTCGACTGGTCAAATGCCAGCTTGTTTCCGTCGATAGAGCGCTTCAAGTACGTGATCCCGCACATATTCCCGCTAACCGTCAGCACGTATGGAATGGAGCATGTCCCGTCAAACGCAGACAAGTTCAGCTTGTTCTCGATCTCTTCAATCCATGGGCGATCGTCCGTTACTTTCATCTCGGCATGCTCTGCAACCAAAAACAGACTGGTGCGACTCACGCGCTGATCAAAAATGCGCTTGTTCTCGTCCATTTCGTTGCGCAAATAGCGCGAGGCTATCTCGTACGGCCGCTCTGCTCCCGAGACCAAGTAGTACGAATTGGGCAGCTCGATCCGAATGGGCTGTTCTGTCGTCGAATTAAACACGGGTGCAATCAACAGTGGCATGAGCTGCTCCTTTCCGATCCATCAAAGCCTGGTTTTTTGTTTGCATAATAAACATGCTGTTATGCTTTCAGTATCGTGCTTTTTGGCTCTTTTGACAACCTATCCATTGCTACCAATCGCGGGCACGCTTCCTTATAGAATACCAGCATTTCCTATGGTTCGTCACCATCTGATTGATACAAACTACGGAAAGAAGGAGCTGATTTTATGGAAAAGGATCATATTTTGGATGAGAACCCTCATCAAACTTACAATAATGTCGCAAAACCGCAAGAACAGACTGGCGAGCCTCTTTCCGGCTCCAAAAAAGTAAAACAAAAAAACCATTCTCGTTCCATCAAGACCAGGGAAGGCTAAAAGCGATTTTCCCTATGCAAGAACGGCATTGTGCAGAAGCCCGGACGGTTTAGACCGTGCGGGTTTTCCTTTTTCTTACAATAAAAAAGATTGAATTGTCCCACAGGGATGATCTATGATGGATGCAGTATCCATGATGGAGGTTTAGCCCACTATGATCACTATTCCACTTCCGGGCAACAGCCCGCTTTCGAACGCGATCAGCTACAGTGTTTCTCCCTTGTACGAGCTGGCTGCCAGCCTGCATACCCTTGCCCAGCCAACTCCTCCTGAGCGCTTCATTTCATGGTCGGAAGACAAGCTTGAACAATTTGAATCTGTTCGTCTGAAAAGAGAATGGGACTATCTGCTGCCGCTGTTTCGTTACGGCATCCCCGATTCGTTCGATCCTGTACATACCAAAGGGGTCATGGCTGTCGACGATCAGTACGAATACTTCGTCACCCTGCCAACCGAAGAGTTTGTGCGAAGCGTGAGCCCGATGCTGGACCGATGGCTAGAGCAGCACAGCATCCCACAAGTGCTTCTCGATATACGGGAAGACTCCGATTATGTAAAAGGCCGCTTCAGCCTGTTTGTATCGTCTTATTGGCAAATGGTTTTCGAGGAGAACTGGGAGATCATCGCCCCGCAGTTTGTAAAAGAAGCTGAGCGCATCTACTATGCCGTGCAAGATATTCCTGCCATGCTTGCCTACTTGCACACCATTTCCCCTGCGTTCGTTTTTGATGAAGCGGCTCGTCATTTGACGCACCCGAGTGATGAGCCAAACCATGACGCGCAGCAGCTTATTTTGTACCCCAGCTATTATTATGCCCAAGAGCCTTGTTTACGAAAAATGGGGTCTAACGCCCACCTGCTGTATTCCTTCTCCTAATTTTGCCCACTAAAAACGCCCTTACGAAGGGCGTTTTTCATGCAACATATGCGCGACGATCAGCTTATCCAACTGCTGACTTATTTTTACGATCTCGGGGTCAAGAAAATTGTAGCCTGCTTCTTTGGCTGCGCGTTCCAGCTTTTGGCGCAAGTCATCAATCATCTTATTTGTAATCTCCATGCTGCCAAGCCTCCACCCACGTCAGTCTCCCACTATTTTACATTATATAAGTACAGGTGGAAAGGGTAAGATGTGGAAGAAAAAAGCCCTGTAACCGTAAAGGTACAAGGCTTTTTTCGTAAAAGCTGCTGTTATTTCATCACGTGAATCGGACGACCCAGTGCCAGTTCAGCCGCTTCCATCGTCACTTCCCCAAGAGTCGGGTGAGCGTGGATGGTCAATTCGATATCTTCAAGGGTTGCGCCCATTTCAATCGCCAGTCCCACTTCTGCAATGATGTTCGAAGCTTCTGGACCAACGATTTGCGCACCGAGGACGAGATTCGTTTCTTTTTCGGCAATCAACTTCACGTAGCCCTCACCTGCATTGACAGAGAGCGCACGGCCGTTTGCTGCGAATGGGAAGCGTCCCACCACATAATCGATGCCTTGTTCTTTTGCTTCTCTTTCGTTGATACCGACGCTTGCGATTTCCGGATCGCAGAAAACAACTGCCGGGATCGCTTTGTAGTCGACTTCAGCCGGATGTCCTGCAATCGCTTCAGCGGCCACTTTTCCTTCGTAGGAAGCTTTGTGCGCCAAAGCTGGTCCTGCCACGATATCCCCGATCGCATACACGTTAGGAATGTTCGTACGGCCTTGCTTGTCGACGACGATCAGGCCGCGATCAGTCAGGTTCATGCCGATATCGCGAACGCCAAGCTCATCCGTGTTCGGACGGCGCCCAACTGTAACGAGGACGTATTCCGCCTCGATTTGCTGCGCTTCGCCTTTTACTTCTGCCTTGACAATTACACCGTTCTCGGTTTCTTCCATTCCTTGCGCCAGCGCTTTGGTATGGATGGTCACGCCCAGCTTTTTCAGCTTGCGCTCAACGAGACGAGGCATATCTGGCTCGAAGCCAGGCAAAATTTGATCGGAGCCTTCCAGAATGGTTACTTTGGTGCCGAATTTCGCGAATACGGTACCCAGCTCGATGCCGATGTATCCGCCGCCGATTACAACCATGCTCTTAGGCAGTTCGGTCAAAGCCAATGCTTCTGTCGAGGACAGAACGCGTTTGCCGAACGGGAAAGCAGGGAGTTCGATCGGACGAGATCCTGTCGCGATGATGCAATGCTGGAAGCGATAGCGGTTCACGTCATAGCCGTGGAAGACGCGCACTTCGTTTTCGCTGACAAACAGTGCTTCACCTGGAATCACCTGGATTTTGTTGCCTTTGAACAAGGAGCTTACGCCACCTGTCAATTGCTTCACAATCCCGCTTTTCCACTCTTGAACCTTGGCAAAATCCACTTTGACGTTTTCCATGGTGATTCCCATGGATTCGGTATGTTGAGCGTGCTCATACGTATGTGCAGCATGGATCATCGCTTTGGAAGGAATGCAACCTACGTTCAGGCACACGCCGCCGACTTCCGCTTTTTCTACTACTGCTACGGTTTTTCCCATTTGCGCGGCGCGAATCGCTGCCACGTATCCGCCTGGGCCCGCACCGATGACGAGCACGTCTACTTCTGTCGTAAATTCACCTACTACCATTGTCTCTTATCCCTCCATGACGAGCAGCGTTGGGTTTTCCAGAAGCTGCTTCACGTAGTTGACGAAACGTTGTGCAGGTTCTCCATCAACCAAGCGGTGGTCAAAGCTCAAGGACAGGTGCAGCATTTGGCCAACCACGATTTCGCCGTTTTTCACCACTGGTTTTTCGCTGATACGACCTACGCCCAGGATCGCAACCTCAGGGTAGTTGATGATCGGCGTGAAGAACATGCCGCCAGCAGAGCCGATGTTGGTGATGCTGAAAGTCGAACCTTTCAGCTCGTCAGCACTCGCTTTGCGATCGCGAGATTTTTTCGCCAGCTCGCTGATTTCGCCCGCGATGTGGAAGATCGACTTGCTGTCAGCCGCTTTGACAACCGGTACGAGCAAACCGTCTTCTGTCGAAGTCGCGATGCCGATGTTGTAGTATTTTTTGTAGATGATTTCTTGTTTTTCTTCGTCGATAGAAGCATTCAGTTCTGGGAACTTTTTCAGACCAGCAACGACTGCTTTGACGATCATTGGCAAGTAAGTCAGCTTCACGCCGCGCTCTTCTGCGAGTGGTTTCGCGTCTTTGCGCATCGCTACCAGCGCCGTTACGTCCACTTCGTCGAAAATAGTAACGTGTGGTGCTGTGTAAGCGGATTTGACCATTGCTTTGGCGATCGCTTTGCGGATTCCTTTCAAAGGAACGCGCTCTTCCAGCTCGCCTGCTTGCGCACTGTAGTGAACAGTTGGCGCAGAAGCAGCTTGTGCTACGCCTGTTGGAGCCGTAGCTGCCGGTGCTTCTGTTGCTGCTGGAGCAGCCGTTTCCACTGCTTGTGCAGAAGGAGCGACAGCGCCACCCGATACGAAGCGATCTACGTCTTCGCGAGTGATGCGACCCAGCTTGCCAGTTCCAGGAACCAGTGTCAGCTGAACGCCTTTTTCACGCGCATATTTACGCACGGAAGGAGTAGCCAATACGTGTTTGCGATCGATTGGAGCCGCTACTGCTGTCGCAGTTGCTTGCGCCATTGGTGTTTCCAGCGCTTGGTTCGCATTCGCGCTCACTTGGGAACCGATATCGCAACCTGGCTCCATTTTGTCAGCAGCAGGTGCTGGCGCCGCTTCAGCAGCAGGTGCGCTGCCATGACCGTGGTCTGGCAGGTTTGGAATTTCGCCCTCAACCTCGAACTCGATCAAAGGATCGCCGACAACAGAAACCGTTCCTTCTGTTACTTTCAGCTCGATAACTTTTCCTTTTACAGGCGATGGCACTTCTACTACCGCCTTGTCATTTTGCACTTCCATAATGACTTGGTCTTCTTCTACGGAATCTCCGGGCTGAACGTGCCATTTGACGATTTCGCCTTCATGGATACCCTCACCGAGCTCCGGGAGTCTGAATGTAAAACGACTCACAGTATCTCCTCCTTAGTAAACACTACGCCGTATTCACAGCCTGTAAATTTCGGAAAGAAGGCGGAAAGCTTTCAACTTTTCCGCCATTATGTCTGTTACCGATTAAAAATCGAGCACTTGAGTCAATCCGTCTACCACGCGTTTCACGTCAGGCAACCAGATGTCTTCTGCTTGTGCAAACGGATAAACGGTATCCGGTGCCGTGATACGCAGCACTGGTGCTTCGAGGTGGAGAATAGCGCGCTCGTTGATTTGCGTAATGATTTCCGCAGCAACGCCGGAAGTTTTTTGCGCTTCCTGCACGACGATCGCACGGTTTGTTTTCTTCACGGATGCTACGATGGTGTCGATATCGAGCGGGCTGATGGTGCGCAGGTCGATGACTTCCACTTTGGCGCCACGAGCTTTTTCGATTTCTTCAGCCGCTTTCAGGCTGGTATGCACCATAGCACCATAGGTGATGATGGTAACATCGCTGCCTTCTTTTACTACGTTCGCTTTTCCGAGCGGAATGGTGTACTCGCCCTCTGGTACTTCTTGACGGAAAGAGCGATACAGCTTCATGTGCTCCAGGAACACAACCGGATCGTTGTCGCGAATCGCCGAGATCAACAGACCTTTTGCATCGTAAGGGTTGGAAGGGATAACCACTTTCAGACCCGGCGTTTGCATCATCAAGCCTTCCAGAGAGTCCGCATGCAGCTCAGGAGTTTTCACGCCGCCACCGAATGGGGAACGGAAAGTTACTGGGCTGCTAAAACGACCGCCGGAACGGTAACGCATACGAGTCGCTTGGGAAGCGATCGCATCGAACGTTTCAAATACGAAGCCAAAGAACTGGATTTCCGCTACAGGGCGGAAGCCGTTAATGGACAAGCCTACTGCCAGTCCACCAATTCCGGACTCAGCGAGCGGCGTATCGAATACGCGCTGCTCGCCAAATTCAGCTTGCAAACCTTCTGTCGCACGGAATACCCCGCCGTTTTTCCCTACGTCTTCCCCGAAGACAAGTACGGTTTCATCGCGCTTCAATTCTACGCGCATTGCATCCGTAATGGCTTGAACCATTGTCATTTGTGCCATGGCTTATTTCGACTCCTTCGCCAGGAATTCTGCCTTTTGCTCTTCGAGTGCAGGCGGCAGTGTCTCAAACATTACATCGATCAGTTCAGTCACTTTCATTTTCGGAGTTTCGTCCGCTTTTTTGATTGCGTCTGCAACTGCTGCTTTCGCTTCTTCAATGACAGCTTCTTCGTCTTTTTCGCTCCAAAGACCTTTGCTCTCCAGGAATTTGCGGAAGCGGATCAATGGGTCGCGCAGTTCCCACTCGCTTTGCTCTTCACCAGTACGGTAGCGAGTTGGGTCGTCACCAGCCATGGTGTGCGGACCATAACGGTATGTCAGCGCCTCGATCAAAGTCGCGCCTTCGCCGTTAACACCGCGCTCTTTCGCTTTTTGAACTGCGTAGTAAACAGCGAGGATGTCCATGCCGTCGATACGCTCGCTTGCGATACCGGCAGAAACTGCCTTGACTGCGATATTTTCAGAAGCCGTTTGTTTTTCGAACGGCAGGGAGATCGCATAACCGTTGTTTTGCGAGAAGAAGATCACAGGCAGTTTGTAAACACCTGCGTAGTTCATACCTTCGTAGAAATCACCTTGGGAGGTTGCCCCGTCACCAAAGTAGTTGATCGCAACGCGCTTTTCGCCGCGCAGCTTGTAGCCCATTGCCACACCTGTCGCTTGTGTACATTGTGCTGCGATGATGATTTGTGGCATCAAAACGTTTACGCCTTCAGGGATTCGTCCACCCTCGATGTGTCCACGGGAGTAGAGGAACGCTTTGTGCATAGGGAAACCGTGCCAGACCATTTGCGGAATGTCGCGGTAGCTTGGCAGGATGAAGTCTTCTTTGGACAGAGCCGCCTCGGAACCGATCATGCTTGCTTCTTGACCAGCTACAGGCGCGTAAAAGCCCAGACGACCTTGGCGGTTCAAGCTGATAGCGCGTTGGTCCCACACACGGGTAAAGACCATTTTACGCATCAGTTCACGCAGTTCATCATCGGAGAGCTTAGGCATCAAGTCAGGACGAACAACCGTACCGTCCGGAGCAAGAATTTGCAGCGGGGCGTTGTTCTCTGTTTGTTCAACAGCAGTGGTTACGCTCATCACATTCACCTCGTCACTAGAATAAGGGGCTTCCTTGCTTGCTTCGCCATGTCCCACGCAACTGAGCCAGTGCTCAATCGACAAGGAAGACGAAACGTGTCGGAAGTGTCCCCTGATAAAAAGCAGAAGAAAGTTTGTGTGTGCAAGAAAGGGCTTACAGCGCCGTCCGCACAACCCTGTTATATTGCAGACAAAATGTCTGTTTAACGTGTTATAGTATTGATATTACAGGGTTTATTTCCTCTCTGTTATCATTTACTATATAAGCTGTATCAGTTTTTTTCAAGGCTTAGTTTTACATTTGAGCAAACAGGAGTGTAAATCGATGTCTGATTATGTAAAACGAACAATCATAAAAGAAGAAGTCCCAAGCGTCCACGTAGACACTCCCCGCTCGGTCAAAGTGTACCTCCCGCCGGGCTATAATGAACTGCTTTCTTACCCTGTCGTCTATTGTCAGGACGGCAACGATTTCTTTACGATGGGGCGGATTGCCACCATCGCCAACCAGTTGATTCTCGAAGAAGGCATCGAACCGTTCCTCGTCGTCGGCGTCTCGGTGGATCGCAGCAAACGGACGAGTGAATATTCGCCTGTAGGCGCAAAAAATGCAGCGTACAAACGCTTTTTTTGCGAGGAGCTGCTGCCGTACATCGAGGAGCGCTATCCCGTAAGACGCGACAAAGCTTCCCGCGTGCTCGCGGGCGATTCGCTCGGAGGAACGGTTTCCTTGCACCTCGCACTGGACCACCCCGAACTGTTTTCCCAGGTGCTTGCCCTGTCAGGAGCCTTTTTCCAGCCGACACAAGCGGCCATCCAAAACAGCGGAGACCTTTCCTGGCTGCGGCTCTGGATGGTGGTGGGACTGGATGAAACCGCTGTAGAAACCCATATCGGAACGTTCGACTTCGTTCAATGGAACCGGGAAGCAAAAACACTGCTCACTGACCGCAACGCCAGCCTGTCCTATTCGGAAAAACCGGGCAACCACGTCTGGGGCTTGTGGCAAAAAGAACTCCCCGATGCTTTGCGTCACTTTTTTCCGCCGCCGTTGATTTAAGCGGACACGCACATCCGCTGTTTAGAGTGAACCGTTGATTTCCTTGATGTCTTCATATCCGTAGTAACGGCCATCTACCATGAAAATCCCTTGGTGGGTGGCTTTTTCAATCTCCCCTGCCACTTGGCGGGCATCCTGGAGCACAATGTTGACAATCTTGCTCTCATCGCGTTTCATCTGGTTCTGCAGTCTCTCACGCTCTTTGGCCGATATCATGTCTATCCCTCATTTCCTTCCATAGTCAATGGCTATAGTATTTCTTTGGGTGTGCGGAATTACACGCGCTGAACAGAGAAAACCCCCTTCATGCCGCCGGTCTGATCGTTGGCACAAAGGGGGTTCCTACCTTTTTCGTTTACTTTTCTACGGTAGTGTATTTAAAGTCTCTGCCGCCGAACGGATTCAGAAGCAGACCTTTGACCTTGTCGTTTTGAATGTACGGGCGCACGCCATAGTAAATCGGGGCAATCGGCATCTCGTCCATCAAAATTTGCTCGGCTTGCTGCATGATCGCATTGCGCTTCGCTGTATCCAGTTCCAGATAGCTGTCCACGATCAGTTTGCGGTACTGTTCATTTTCCCAGGCGGCGTCATTCGTTCCGACTGTCTTGTCTTTGAAAATCTCCAGGAAGTTGATCGGGTCGTTGAAGTCCGCTCCCCAGTTCCGATAGGCAAACTGATAATTTTTGGAGCGCTTGTTTTGCAGGAACACCTTTTCTTCCAACCCGCTGATCTTCACCTCTACGCCGAGGTTTTTCTTCCACTGATCCTGAAGCGCTTCCGCCAGTTTCTTTTGCCTGTCATCCCCTGTTCCATAGGAGAAAGTAAATTCCGGCATCGTTGTCAAACCGAGCTCTTTCAAACCTTCCGCCAAAAGCTGTTTGGCTTTCGCCGAATCTTCTTGGAAATAATCATTGCCGCTGAGCTTCATCGACGGCGGAACCCAGGCATACGCAGCGGGCACACCCGGCATGACGATGCCGTCCACCAGCGGCTGACGCTCAATCGCATACGAGAACGCTTGACGAACTTTTTTGTTCGTAAAAGGTGGCTTTGTAGTGTTGAATGTCACGGCTACCGTGTTCGGATACGGATCGAGGACAATTTTGCCTTCGTCATGCAAGCTTTGCAGCAAATCTACAGGGAGCGTATACGTCGGATGGCCTCCCCAATCCAGATCGCCCGAATCGAACAGAGCTTGCGCTGTATTGGTATCGGTAATCATGCTCCAGACGATCTTGTCCAGCTTCACTGCACCTTTGTCGTGATAGTTGTCGTTTTTGACCAGAACCAGCTTGTTTTTGTGTTCCCACGTTTCCATTTTAAACGGCCCGTTTCCGATGTAATTTTCCGGAGATGCCGCCCAGGCCGGGTTAGTTTCCACTGTTTTTTTGTGCAGCGGGAACAGCGTCGGGAAAGCTGTCAGCTCGTAAAAGAACGGCGCTGGCGAGTTCAGCTTGACTTCCAGGGTATGATCGTCGATCGCTTTCACCCCGACATCATCCTTGCTGCCTTTGCCTGTATTAAATTCTTCCGCTCCTTTGATGAAATAAAGCATGTAGGCGTATTCCGATCCTGTTTGCGGGTCGAGATTGCGTTTCCAGGCAAACTCAAAATCGTGTGCCGTTACCGGATCTCCATTCGACCAAAGCGCGTCTTTTTTCAGTTGGAACGTATACGTCAGCATATCTGGCGAAACCGAATACGTTTCAGCCATCGCGCCCGCAATTTTCCCGTCCGTCCCATAGCGTGTCAGACCCTCAAAACAGGCCGTAATGACGTCAAAAGAAGTTCCATCTGAAGCAAGTCCCGGGTCGGCCGTAGGCGGTTCTCCCCCATCTGCGTTCCAGTTCAGGACCATTTCTTTCGCTTTGGCTGTGTCTGTTTTGGGTGCTTCGGTTCCCTTGTTGTCTGTAGCTGTTGGCTGCGCTGTGCTACATCCAGTTACTAATTGAAAAATCAGAAAACTAGCCAAAAGTGCGCCCATTCGCTTTTTCAAATCTGGCATCCCCCTCGTCTGTATCGAGTTCGCGATGATGACTGAAAGATAGGCTCCAACTCATCATTATGCTATCGCATTACAGTGAGAAAGGAACTGGACGACTTGGTTAAAAATATTCTCTTTATTCCGAAAATTTTTGTACAATTTGTCGAAAGTCGGCTGCAAGTGAACGGTGCAATCAGACAAAGCCAATCCGCTCCCCGATTCAAGCAGACTGGCTTTGTCCATGATTGGTGCCCGCAACAGTTATCCCGAAACCTTCGCCGTGCCAATGAGCTCTTCCACGATTTCCAGCACCCTGTTTGCTTGCTGCTCATCAATGTGGCGATGAGTGGTAAAGCGGATCACGTATTCATCGAAATCGACTGCCAAGACTCCTTTGTCTGCAAGACGCTGCAAAAAGGCAACTGCCGTCTCCCGGATCGAATCCGTCTTCACCAGCACGATGTTCGTCTCGACAGGCTCCACTTCGAGCGACAGCTTGCGGAACCCTTCAGCCAGCTGCTGCGCACGCGCGTGGTCTTCCGTCAACCGCTCCGTCATCTGTGTCAAAGCCACGATTCCCGGCGCTGCCAAATACCCTGCCTGGCGCAAGCCTCCGCCGAGTTTTTTTCTCCACCATCTCGCTTCTTCGATAAAGGCCCGATCCCCTGCCAAAAGAGAGCCTACAGGCGCGCTCAAGCCTTTGGACAGACAGACTTGGACGGTATCGGTGTGCTGGCTAAGCGCAGACACAGGCACGCCCAGAGCTGCCGCCGCATTGAACAGTCGTGCGCCATCCAAGTGAACGGGGATGTTGTGCTTTTGCGCTACCTCATGCACGCCCTTCATTTGCTCGATCGTAACGACCGCGCCGCCCGCCCGGTTATGTGTATTTTCGATACAAACCAGCTTCGTGCGCGGAAAATGAATGTTGTTGCCGCGAATCGCCTTTTCCACATCTACTGGACGCAGGGCGCCCCGTTCTCCCGCCAGCGTCCGTGTCTGCACACCAGCCAAAGCCGACATCGCGCCGCCTTCGTAATAAAAAATATGAGAATCCGCTTCCGCAATGACCTCATCGCCGTTCACACAGTGCGTCAACACGGCAATCTGATTGCCTTGCGTGCCGCTTGTGACAAACAAAGCCGCTTCTTTCCCCAGCAGCTCGGCTGCAATCTGTTCGAGTCGGTTAACGGTCGGGTCTTCCCGGTAAACGTCATCGCCCACCTCGGCATCTGCCATGGCCCGAAGCATCGCCTCAGTCGGTTTTGTGACGGTATCGCTGCGCAAATCAATCTTCATGAAAGCGTCCCCTTTTCGCAAGTTTGTCTAGCAACTCTATCACCCAGAACACTTTCCACATTGCATCTGCATTTCCCTCTTTGCTAAGATGGAGAAGAAACTCACATACATACAGTTAGGAGACTTGACCTATGAAGGTAAAGATTACCAAAAATGCAGCGAAGCAGCTCGGCACAATCATGGAACAAGAAGCAGACAAAGACCTGAAGCTGCGTGCCTATATCACTCACGCGCACGGTGACCATGCGCACTACGGTCTTGCTCTGGACAAGCCAACCGAAGAGGATGTAGTTGTTTCCACCGACAAGGAAATTGACGTCATCGTGAAAAAAGACGAGCCATTGCTCGATGGCATCATCATCGACTACTTGTTCCTGCCACAGGAAGGCTTCGTCATCACCAATCCGTCCAAAGGAAATACAGGCGACCATTAATCGGTTCAGCCAGCAAAAATCCCCTCTGCTGTTATTCAGTCAGAGGGGATTTTTCCTGTTCACGCCTGCGTATACAGTTCTTGTGCGAGGTTAGCTAAAAGCGGCGCTTCTTCGCCTGCCATCTGCGTCATCACCAGCCGGTGGACAGGTCTTGTCATCGCCACGTACAACAGCTTCGCGTCCCACTCGTTGTTTTGATAAGATGCAACATCGAGCAAAATCACGGCGTCAAACTGCAAGCCTTTTGTCAAATAAGCTGGCATTACCGTTACGCCGCCCGGAAACTGGTTGTCCTTGCTGCCGAGAAGCGTCAGATCGGCGATGCTTTCGGCAAGAGCCTTGTGCGCCTTTTTGCTCGCCAAAATCGTTTTGGTGACAATCGCAATCGTTTGAAAGCCTTCCTGTTGCAAGGCGGCGACTCGCGAACGAATATCGTCCCACAGCTCGGCTCTTGAATGGGCATGAACCATCACCGGCTTTTCCCCATGGCGCAAAACCGGCTTGGCGAGAACCGTCTCCGGCAGATCAATCTGTCGCAGCACCTCATTGGCGCATTGCATGATTTCGATCGTCGAACGATAGCTTTGTGCCAGCGTATAGTAGGCGGGACGAAGCTGCTCAAAAATGCCTTGCGTCAGCTCTTCCCACGCGTGAATGCCGCGATAGCTGTGGATGCCTTGGGCAATGTCGCCAACGATGGTCATGGAATTTCGCTTCGTCGCAAGCCCGATGACCGCAACCTCCAATGCGCTCAAATCTTGCGCTTCATCGACAACCGTATGATCAAAATGCTCCGCTTTGTTCATGCCCTCGATAATATGCTGCAAGTACAATAGCGGCGCGATGTCTTCCGGCTCCAGGCGCTCCTGTTCCAGCAGTGCGGCAGAAGAGGTGCTGACATCACGGATCACCTTGTCCGGGATCGCAGCCGGAGCAAGCTTGCACAGCAATTCCTCCTCTGCAATCAACTCCCGATATGCCGCAAAAATATCCAGACGTGGAAAGCTGACCAGGTATGTATCCAAAATCTGTTCCAGCATTTTTTCAAATTTGGCCAGCCCTTGCTTGTCGAGATCGACTTTTCGTTCACGTAAATGCGAAAACAGCTGCTTGTTCATTTCCTGCTTCAAATGTTTGCGCAGCGCGTCTACCCTGCGCTGGTACGGCAACGCCCCGAACTGCTCCAGGAAAAATTGCCGGATCGTCTCTCCCGGAATGGAGAAGACTTGCTTTGTTTTGTTGTATAGAAAACTCAGTTTCTTGAAAGGGATTCTCGTCTCAATCACGTAGCGAATGTATTGCTCCATCGCTTCCTTGCACGCCAGTGAGCCTTTGAAGCGCAGCCTGTTGCGAGTAATCTCCTGTTCACGCTGATCCTGACCTTCCTCAAAAAATAGCTGCAACGGCTTGTCGGGACTGACGATCCGCCAGCCTTTTGGCATGAGCGGTTTGACGAGCCGCGCCGCCCAATCCACAAATGTCGACTGCTGGACATCATCGACGCCGAGTTCAGGCAGCACTTCTGATATGTACGTAAGAAACATCCGGTTTGGCGCGAACACCATGAATTTTTTCGACATCATCGTATCCTGATAGTTGTAGATCAAGTACGACAGCCGATGCAGGGCGATGGTCGTCTTTCCGCTACCTGCCACCCCTTGCACGACGATCGGCCGATCTTTTTCCGCCCGGATGATCTCATTTTGCTCCGACTGGATCGTCGCCACGATATCTTTCAAGCGACTGTCATTGGCCATATTCAAATTCGCGTTCAAAAACTCGTCGATGAAACCTTCCTGCAAAAACTCGTCCGGATGCCCCATTTCCCGATTGATCGTCTCTTTCACCGCTCCATCGTAAATCCCGACAATCTCGCCGTCCTCAATCGCAAAGTTGCGCTTCAACCGCACCTCTCCACGGACAATCTCGCGCCCCATCCGGTAAAACGCATCCTTGCTCTCTCCGGAGTAATAGAGACTGGCAATGGGCGCTCGCCAATCCACGACAATCGAATCGAACGTATCGCTGCGGACAATTCCGCGTTTTCCGATATACACCTGATCCAGCTCGTAAATCTCGTCTTTGAGAAAATCAACACGCCCGAAATACGGTTTGTCTCGCCCGTGATCTTCCAGATACCGCAAGTCTTTGGCCTTGTTGTAGTTCACGACCTGTTTCACATAGTCATCGGTTGCTTCGTTAATTTCCTCACGCAGTTGAACAATCTCGTCGTCAATGAGCGCAATCGTCTCTTTCAGCTTGTTTTGTTCTGCTTCGTAATCGCGGTGCTGGGTACTCACACCCATCCCCCCTCTCAGCTTTATCCATTATTTTTTATTATTGCATTTGCCGGGCAAGCCAAATCCCTACGGCGCATGAGGACAGCCCGACCACGATACTCGCGAGTGCATACAGCGTCCCGCGCAGCCATTGCCCGTCGCCCCAAAAAGAAATAACCTCCAGAGAAAAGGTGGAAAACGTCGTGAAGCCACCCATAACCCCTGTGGTAAACAAAATATACACTTCGGGAGAAATGCCTCCCCGCTCTTTGCCGATCACAAACAACACGCCGATCAAAAATGAGCCGATGATGTTGGCTAACCAGGTGCCGATTGGCCACCCCGGCTGATTCGCCGCCAAAGACAACCAATAGCGAAACAATGAACCGACAGCACCGCCTACCGCTACAGCCACCCACGCCATCTGTTTTCCTCCTCTGTCGAATACCTGATAGTCATAAGGAACAAAAAGACACCCGAGCGTCAAGCAAGGATGTCTGCCTTATCAATACAAGTGAGCTTAATGTTTGGGACGATTCTCTTCAAGATCTTCCACATAACGGATGGAATCGAGATTCGCTTTCAGCGATGCCTTGACCGCATCAATGTACTTTTGTCGCAGAGCTTGCTGCTCTTGCTTTTCCTCATCGGTCAAACCAACCTCGCGCGATTTTTTGACCAGTTCGTTGATTCGTTTGATTTCCGCGTCAGATACCACGTACGGTTCCTCCCACCCAGTAGTAATGCCGTTTAATTATATCACATCAGGGCGAACTCGCAAGATGGAGACGAACCGGCAAGTGCTTTCTATCATTTCGGATCGGGAATGAGCAAGGTCTGTCCCGGATAAATCAGATTGCTCTGTAGATCGTTCGCCTCTTTAATATCCTGGATCAGATCGCGTACATCGACCGTCTCCGTTTGATGGCGGACTGCAATGGTCCACAAGCTGTCACCGTCGCGAACCGTCACTTCTGTTCCTTTTAGCGGCTCAGTGTGCGAAGAAGCAAACACCAGTTCGGTCAACAAGTAAAAAAAGAGAGAAAACGTAATCAGGAACAACAGGGCTTGGCCTCTGGTAATACCAAAACGGACGCGACGGGACGATTCTTTTTCAAAACGGTTAGGAATAGACATGACATTCATGGGATAACCTCCTGCAAACATACGTTCTATAAGTTCGTACCCTAATCATAAATGAGAACATATGTTCATGTCAATACGAAAACCTGCCCCTTTGCAAAATTCACGCAGGTGACGGCAAGATGGCCAATTCCCCTTTTGGTATGGGACAATCCGCGAACAGCCATGCTTCTGGCTCGCACCAACCATTCGACAAGAAACGTTCTTTCGGGCAAAAATTCCTGTTCGCCTTTTTATCGAACTTATGTTTGTCGAACGCAAGCTCCCATGGTATAATATAGGAAAATATGTTCGAGAAATCAGGGGTGTCTTTTTATGTCAAAATTATCTAGCAGACAACAAGCCATCATCGAATTCATTCGGAAGGAAGTTCGCGACAAGGGTTATCCTCCATCTGTACGCGAAATCGGCGAAGCTGTCGGACTGGCTTCCAGCTCTACCGTACACGGCCACTTGGCCCGCCTGGAAAAGAAAGGCCTGATTCGCCGCGACCCGACCAAACCGCGCGCGATCGAGCTGTTGTCTGAAGAAGATCGCTTCCAGGACAACTTCGAAGACTCCGTTGTCCGCGTTCCTGTCATCGGGAAAGTAACTGCCGGGCAACCGATCACGGCGATTGAGGACGTAGAGGAATACTTCCCGCTTCCAGAAAATATCGTGACTTCAGACAAGGTGTACATGCTGCGCGTGTCCGGAAACAGTATGATCGACGCCGGAATCCTCGACGGAGACTACGTCATCGTGCGCCAGCAGCATGTGGCAAACAACGGAGATATCGTTGTCGCCATGACCGAAGAAGACGAAGCAACCGTCAAGCGCTTTTTCAAAGAAAAAAACCACTTCCGTCTCCAGCCGGAGAACGCCACGATGGAACCGATCATTTTGGACGCCGTTTCCATCCTCGGCAAAGTCATCGGCGTCTACCGCCTCATTCACTAATTTCGCGGCATACAAAAAGGACAGCCATCGCTGTCCTTTTTTCTCTCTATCTGGCGAGGAAAAACCAGATAATCATGGTCACCTGCAACACTACTTTGACTACTGCGCTTCCCAAAAAGCCGATCAGGGAGCCAAAGCCCGCTTTGACCGCCCGCTCGAAAGGCTGGTTCTGCACCAACAGCTCTACCAGCACGACAAAGACAAACGGCAAAACGATCATCCCAAATGGCGGGAACACGAAAATCCCGAGAAAAATCCCTGCGGCAGCCGCCACCGATGACCATTTGGAGCCGCCGTATTTTTTCACGAAATACATGTTGGTCAACAAGTCAGCGCCGTACAGCAAAATACTGAATACCACCATTCCCCACCAGAAGGACGCTGGCAACCCCGCTCCCGGATCTGCTATGAAAAAGTGGTAGAGCAAAAAGCCTGCCCACAGCAAAATCGTATCGGGTAACACAGGCAAAAATATACCTGCAATACTGAGCGCGAATAGCACCAAAACAACGATCCAGAGTAAAATATCCATCTGCATGCACTCCCCTCACATAGGTAATACGAGCAAAAGCGATTTTTGTTGCACACTTGTTTTCGCGAATCTATCATACTTGTTGCGACAAACATCTGCAAATACCGAAGGAAACAGGAGTTTTCTATGACGAGAAACTGGCGTGATCTCACCTATTTGCGAAACGGTACAGCAAAACAGCAAGCAGCCGCACGAGCCATCGAACAAAGCGCGGTATTGCAACGCCTGCAAGCTTTTGATCCGGTGCTCGCCGGAACGATTCCGCTCGACATCGATATTGGCGACAGCGATTTGGACATCGTCTGCGAATGCTACGATCTTGAGCTGTTCGCCGAGATCGCCCGCAGCTTTTACGCAGACTGCGAAGAATACCAGGAAGCCCGCATGCCGGTACAAGCTGTGCCCACATGTCTTGTCTCCTTTTTTGCCCACGGCTTCTGGTTCGAGCTTTTTGCCCAACCGCGCCCCGTCGAACAACAAAACGCGTATCGGCACATGATCATCGAACATCGCTTGCTGCAACTGGCAGGACCGAAAGCGCGGCAGCACATCCGCCAGCTCAAACAAAACGGCTTGAAGACAGAGCCAGCTTTTGCCTCCTACTTTCACATCCCGGGAGCTGACCCGTACCAAGCGTTGCTTGCGCTGGAGCCATGGACAGATGATCAGTTGCTTGACCTGATCGTCGGCCGATAAGCCGCAAAGATCGTGTTTTTTGAGTAACTTGGCAAAGCGCTCGCAAACATCTGCGTATGAAAATCGCTGCAAGATGATCTATAATGGAAGGAACTGCGCAGAGTTTGCGTACTGTACAGGAAGGTATGAATCGTGATCGAGGGGGTGTATGGTTGGTGAATGGATTCAGTTTGCCAGATACTGCAGCGTCTCATGCAAAGCCTGGAAATAAAAAGGCGATACTTTGCATGAGGTGGACAGTCGTTTAGACAATACATCGCCTACCGTTATGTATCTCATTTTTTATTTTCCGGCTTTGCCCCTTATTTGAATGCCAAAATAAGGAGCGAGCGAAAATGAAATATGCGAATGCAGCCAATATGCTGCCAGAAAGCCTGATTGCAGAAATCCAGAAGTATGTGCAAGGGGAAACCATCTATATCCCGAAGTCAAAAACCACGCATTATAAATGGGGAACCCGCTCTGGCGGAAGAAAACAGCTGGACGAAAGGAACAACCTGATCCGCAACGCTTTTCGCGAAGGCGTGTCCATTCCACAGCTGGCCGAACAGTACTTTCTCTCGATCGAAACGATCAAAAAAATCGTATATGTCAAATAGACTCAGGCACTGATCTGTCCCCAGGACGATCAGTGCTTTTTCTATGCCGAGTTTTGTTTAGAATCGTTCTCTCCCTATCAAGCGCAGCCGTTTGCTTTTAAAGTAAAAGAGACAAAACTGCTGTGTTCTTTCACCAGCGCAGCGGACACATACAGGAGGTACACGCTCACATGCAACCGTTTATTTTTCCCCACCACTACAACTTTATCAAATGGCAGGTGCAAAACTTGTTGAATGCGTATACGGGCAGCACGGATTTGAACGTCATCCGGGCACGAAAAGACATTGCGCAGGAAGCAGTTTTTCAGCTGTTCGCTGATCTTTCTGACGAACAAAGACAACTGCTTGCGCCAATCCGTTCGCTGAAAGAAAAGAACGAAGCCAAACAGTTTCTGCTGTCTTTGTCGCCTTATGTTGTTCCGTTTCCCGCCGTTACCGAGCAAGCGATCAAAAAAATGTACCCGAAGATCAAGAAGCTCAAGCCACCAGTAGCCGCCGAGCTTCCGTATGCCGAGTTGTCGTACATCAGTTGGTTCGACAACGGTTCTGATAAAAAATTTATCATCGCCAACTACCCCGACAAGCTGATCGGTATCCACGGCGCTTTTACGCCAATGGCGAAGAAAGGCATCTGTGCCATCTGCAACAAAGTTTCCGACATCGGCATGTTCGTCCTGGAAGCACGCGGTTCAAGTGACGGCACGTATTTGAAAAAAGGAAACTATTTATGCCAAGACAGCACAACCTGCAATCAAAACATCCGCTCTTTGGATAAACTGCACGAGTTTTTAGCTCTCATGATCAAATGAGGGACCAACAGCAACTTTCTGGGCAAAAACGATGACAGCTCCTTGTTCTCATTCATGAACAAGGAGCTGTTTTGGCAAAAAAATGAACCCCTCGAGCAGCCCAAGGGGTTGTTGATGGCAAGCGGGCGAGAGGTTGTATCTGATTCTCTCAAATGGAATCCATTATAAGCCCGCTTCCTGTGTGGAAGGTGCACGGAGAGATGGTTCCTTCCACACAGGATACGCCACGAGGAGGGCGATTTTCATCGAAGATGGCGTCCATCAACTAAAGCGAGGATGTTCCTTTCGGGTACTTTTACTATACTTTGCCTGCCTCTCTGCCGTCTCCTATCGAAAGTTAGGTAGGGGTTAATTTTTTTATCTCTTCATCACTCATAAGCAGACAGCCTCATAAATAACCGGAAAGCAAACCGCGCTTAGTCATGAAAAAGGGGCCGGAATTTTCACTAACACATAGTCACCCGTCCACTTTTGGGTAGTTACAATCAAATTTTCTCCTTGTTTTTCAAAGAAGAGGCCACTGCCTTCTTTTTGTCGGAACGTCCATCCTTTTTGACTGACCATTTCCTTAATCAACTCATCAGCTGCGGATGCATCTCGTTCGCGTATGATATACCATTGTTGACCGTTTTCGTTCGATAATGTAACGATTGGTTTGTCAGAGTCATTCAGCTTTTCTATCACCGCTTTTTTGCTCATACTTTCTATTGGGAGTGCCGGATAGTAAAGTTTGTTGTCGAATACGAAAGCGCAAGCAAAGACAAGGATCAATCCGCTTACTACTAACCGCTTTTTCATCAGACCCCCCCATTTCAAATCTTTCCGGACCTGTTCTCCATCTTGTGAACCGAGATTGCCTGAGTCTATATGTATTACGACTCCTGTGTCTTAATGGATACTTTTCCCCAAACTTTTGGTGATTGCTTGCTTTTTGGGGTGAAATGGAAAGAAAAGGTGTAAATTTTGACATAGGCGTTGTACGATGATAGTGCCCGTTGTTCCTTTTCCTCCATTCTTATCCGTTGATGGAACGCCGTGTGCGATGAAAGTCGCCTGCACGGTGTAGGCTCGAACGAAATCCCTCCAAAACAGCAGGGAAGAAGTCGAGAATAGCAATCAAGCCCCGGTTGTTGTAGGCTCGGGAATACCTGATCTCGCTATCCCTCCTGCCGGAACCCATGAGGCTGTTTCCCTTACCGATTATTTTGCTGATCCCGATGAAGATAGCCTGACTTTTACCATTCAATTTGAACGGGGATCGGGCTTTGTTTACACTTTCAACGATGTCGTTACTAGCCCTAACTATGGAAAAATTGTATTCCATACCATTTCGGGTCATTCAGATTACGCTATCGTGAAAGTCACCGCTCATGACGGAAAAGGTGGGACTGTCTCAGATTGCTTCGAAATAAGCGTTTCCTAACTCCCCTCCATCAACGGGTCATTGGATTTACACCCCAGAAGTGGGGTCTTTTTTTTCGAGTCTATGCTTTCCACCGCAATGTCTTACCGTCATGCAAAAAAACAGCAAAGCTGATCACCTGGAGTCAGCTCCCAGGATCACCCTTGCTGTTTTCCTTTTCCAGACCGATTTACAGCTTCACTGGCTCGCCTGCGAATACTTCCACTTCCATCGGTGCCGAAACAAAAGCTGGTGCTTGCTTGATGAACGCCTGAAAATGAGCGCTTGCATTGTGCGCCGCTACTGCCGCAGCATCCGCCCACTTCTCGACCATCGTATAGCAATGCTCTTGCTCCGTGCTTTTCATCAGAACGTATCCGAGATTGCCTGCTTCCGCCTGGCTGGCAGCAACCAGCCCTTTGACCGCTTGCAAAAATGCTTCTTCCTGTGCAGGAATTACTTGCAGATGCGCATGAATGATCAGCATGTTTTTTCTCCCTTTCGAAAACGTAGTTGGATTATTTCCAGGTGGTCACTGTCTCCACCGGCAATCGATAAGACGGGTGCCCTTCCTTCGCCGCTTTGCCGATGCTGATTAACATGATCGGCAAATAGCGTTCCTTGTCCAGATCAAATGCCTCGGCGATTTGCTCTTTTTCATAGCCGCCAATCGGATTGGTGTCATAGCCAAAAGCACGGGCAACGAGCATCAGTTGCATCGATACGAGTCCCGCATCAATAAAATTGACGTCCCGCAGATCAGCAACCGACAGATTCGCGTAGTACGGTTTCACCGCTTGCAGCTGCATATCTTTCACTTCTTGCGGCATGTAACCAAGCTCGACCGCTTTTCCGAAAATCTCATCCATGTATGCGGCATTGTTCATGTCAACGAATACGGCAATGACCGCAGACGAAGTGAGCACTTGCGTCTTGTTGAAACGAGCCAGCTCGGCCAGCTTTTCTTTCCCTTCCTTGCTTTCGATCACGACGAAACGCCATGGCTGCATATTGACCGAAGATGGGGCACGCGTCGCTCCGGCTAAAATCTCGGTCATCTCTTCCCTGCTGATTTTGACTTCCGGGTCATACAGTTTGACAGAGCGACGGCCAAATGTAATTTCCCGAAAATCGTTTGTCTTTTGCAATGTGCGCACCATAGTAACAGACTCCTTTTCTGATCGATCAAATGTTGTTTTGCATCCGTTTGAGAAAATCAGCCAGAACCCGCGTCTCTTCCTCGCTGAATCCCGCCAAAATCTGCTGGATAAAAATCCGTTTCTCGCTTTTGTACCCTTCAATCCGCTCGATCCCTTCGTCGGACAAGCGCACGAACGTTTCGCGGTTATCATTTGGATTTTTGTAGCGAATCACCATGCCATCCGCTTCCAGTTGCTTCAAGTGCCGTGTAATGGCCGCACCGTCGATGTCGATGTGCTTTTGCAGCTGGGACTGATTGATTTCGCTTCGCTCGCACAACATTTGCAAGATCGCGAGACGAGTCGAACTGATTCCGGTACAGCGCTCGAATTTCGGGCTGATTTTATTGGTTAAACCAATGAGCAAGCTGAGAATTTGTTCTTCTTCAAACTCCTTGTATGTCATGAAAATGCCTCCCGGGGGCTGGTAAATCGATACGGATCATGCGTGTGGATGAGCAAATTCAGCAGCATGCAGTTAGTGGCTGACAATTACTTGACCCATCAATAATTGATACCTCAATTAATATACCATCATGCACTCGCCATTGCAACGTTTAGCCTGGCGCAAATATGCTTCGCGTTGTTTTTTGACATTGCCTAACGCAAAAACCCCGCCGAAGCGAGGTCGATTGAGAGTTCTGACAAGCTTTTCTTTTATGCAGGACGCAGCCGCATGTTTGTCTATCTCGGTTGAAAAACATCCTGATTCCACGTCTTTAACACTTAGTTTCAAATGGCCATTTCCCTGTTATGGATGTCCAATACTTCCAGCTTCACCGTACCGCCAAGATGGCGGGAGACGAGATCAGACAATTCTTTTCGCGCTCTATGAAACTCATCGCTTCTCGTTTCATCGACTAATTCCATACAGAGGAAAGCATTTTTCGTCTTTTCGGTTAGCATCGTCCGCTGCGCCTCGCGCCAAACCAAAATGACCGGATTACTGCTCAATTCCTCCAGCTTGAGGAATTGCTGCGCTTCTTTCCCTGCTTCCTGTAGCAGCTTCTCGTAAACTTCAACGTTTTTGATAGAGTTATCAATCCCCTGACAAATAACGACGCCTATTTTGGCCTGGAGAAATAGCGACCAAAAGTCATCTTCCGCGATAAATCTAGGCATCCTTGATCTCTCCCTTTCATTTTTGGCAGAAACGTCATTTGTTGCGTCACAACACGATCATGCTCTTATGTTTTGGCAGGACTGGCAAAGGCGGAAATGATCCCTAGAACCATATAAAAATAGCCGGTTATCCGCTTCACTAACCTGGAACTCGCTGTTCTGCCCACAATCCGCTTGCGAATACTTGCTGCGAGAACCGCATACAGCCCATCGCTAATCAAAGCCAGGATCAAAAATATCGCTCCCAAAAGCAAAAACTGTACGGTAACAGAACCAGCAGAAGGTGAGATGAACTGCGGAAAGAAGGCTAGAAAAAAGAGCGCTGTCTTCGGATTCATGACTTCCACGATGGCGGATTCGCAAAAAATCTTCCCTAACTGTTTGCGAGGGGCTTTTGGTATCTCTGCGTCTGTTCGATCCGCTTTGGAAAACAAAGTCTTGCACCCGAGATAGACCAGATAGGCAGCTCCCACGTATTTCACGATATGAAAGGCTGTTGCTGACGTCATCAGGATCGCAGAAACTCCGATTGCTCCCGCGATCACATGGACAGAACCACCAAAAGATACACCGAGAACCGATACCAAGCCCGCTTTTTTGCCTTGATCTATACTTCTTGCCATAATGTAGAACACAGCAGGTCCAGGTATGATTAACAAGGTAGCGGCAGCGATTACAAACAGCCAAACCGTTGAAAATTCCATGACTTGCAACTCCTTGCTGTATTTTTGTACACGATCTGCTTGGGCTTGCGTGAAGCACTTTCAGGCCAATTATTTAAATAACTCTTTCCGTTGCTCACGCAGCCATTCGGCAACGAGATTTTCCTCTTGATCATTTGACTTTTCAAGCTCTCCCACAATCGATTTGTAATCGGTGTTGTTGCGATTTTGACTCATTTTGGCTGCCCCTTGAATGTCGGTGTGTGGTCCTTGGAAAATCAGCAAGACATCACGATTGTTTTTCAACGTTTTTTTCTGCGTATTGCCGTATGCGATGTGCCCCGTAGCATAAATTTTCCCTTCTTCTTCGCGAATCTCCACCGGAATGTGCGTAGCCAACGGGCGCTGTTCCTCCACCGTAATCAGCAAGGCAAACGGGGAAGTCTTCATCATTTGAACCGCCTCATCATGATTCATGCGATATTGCTTCGGAGTGTACACCATGCTCATCCTTTCTGTATGCAAAATAACTGCCCGATGAACAAACAATAAAATACAAACTGACATAAAAAAAGATACAATACGGAGTAAATGTACATGTCAGAAGGGATATAGATGAAAAATACCATTTTTACCTTCCAGGATCACTCTCCTAAATACAAACAAATCTACGAAAAATTCAAAGCATTTATTGAGCAAGGCGACATAAAGGCGGGTGAGCCTTTGCCCTCCATCCGCCAGCTTGCCGATTCTTTGCATGTCAGCCGCAATACGACCTTGCTGGCTTATGAACAGCTTGTTGCCGAAGGGTATGTACGTAGCGAAGGCCGAAAAGGGTATTTTGTCAATGAGTTAGAGCCCCTTTTATTTCAAGCAACTCGCAGCACGCCTCATTCCAGGCAAGCAGAGCTGATGCCAGTTGCTCGCATTGATTTCCGCGCAGATGTCGTCGATCAGACGCACTTCCCTGTAAAAGCGTGGAGAAGAATTTCGAATCAAATCTTAACGGCAAAAGACACCTATCGCTACGGAGAACCTTTTGGCGAACGGTGTTTGCGCGAACAAATCGCAGCTTACTTGCTCCAGTCTCGCGGGGTACGCACAGATCCGAATGCCGTTATCATCGGAAGCAGTACCCAACAAATGCTGCTGTATTTAAGTCTTGTCCTGAAACGTGATTTCTCAAGCATCATTGTGGAAGACCCTGGCTATGATGGCGCTCGGGAAGCTTTTCAATTAAATCGTTTTACGCTGGAAACGTTACCCGTTTATGAGACAGGCGCTGATTTTTCCCAATTGGCACATACGAAATCAAAATTAATTTATGTGGCTCCGTCCCACCACAGTCCATACGGAGTAAGCATGACCATTCAGCAAAGGCATGCGCTGATCCATTGGGCAAACAAGCGGCAAGGGTACATTATTGAAGATGATTACGATAGTGAATTTCGCTATACCCAACAGCCATTCCCCGCTCTCGCTTCCATCGATTCCGCGAGAGTTGTTTACCTTGGCAATTTTTCCAAGTGCTTTCTGCCAGGCATACGCTTAAGTTACATGGTGTTGCCGCAGCCACTGCTAGACAGCTATAAAAAGCACTTCGCACATTTCGAGAGCACGACGTCGCTGCTGAGCCAGTTCGCTATGGCAAAATTTATGGAAGAAGGCGAATGGAATCGCCACATTAAACGAATGCGGCTTGTTTATAAACGCAAAATGCAGCACTTCGTTTCTGAATTACGGAATCATTTCCAGCACAACATCACTGTCATTGGCGAGCAGTCTGGATTGTACGTCTTGGTCAAAGTGCACTTGGAGCGTTCAGAGGAATGGCTCATTCAGCAAGCTTCCCTTCTGGGAGTGAAAGTCTATCCTACTTCCCTCTATTTTTTGAAAAACAAGACCGCAGAGCCTATCATTAGACTTGGGTTCAGCAACTTGTCATGCGATGAAGTCAAGCTTGGCGTGGAGTTGTTAAAACGGGCTTGGTTATAGCACAAATCACTGGGGTGCCATTTTTGCAAACGCCCTCCTTTGCCCCGTGACACCATCGGTCATTCGAATTGTTGATGAAAACGCAAATGACCCGCAGGAGGAGCACTTTTTGCAAGCGCTGCCTCTTCCGGGTCACCTTTTTGAGTTCAAGTTTTCGTACGCTACTGCTAATGCCGTGAACGAATGTCTGGTAGCGCAGCTTCGTTAAGCGTTTTTTCTGTTTTTGATCCTGTTATTGCTGCTGGTTCTGGCAAAATGTCATTTCGCTTCTCCCGCGATATCTCTCAACCTTATGTGCCGAGCTTGCTATTTTTTGCTCGATGTTTCATTTTTGCGCTCAATCAGTTGCAATACTTTTGGCTCAATCGCTTTCAGCATCTGTTCTTTGGAATGGCTGCCTGCTTTGCTGTTCTCCCCTTGCATTTGCACCTCAACCTGCGTTGTTGCAATGACATCTATTACTTGTTGCTTGGAGATATTTTTAGCGGCTGCGATCTCCACGACCGATTTTCCTTTTGCCAGTTCCTGTTTTAAGTCGGCTGCGCTCATTTTTAGCAAAGACAACAGCTTTTCATCATTGAAAAAAGCATCCGCAGTATAATCAGGCTGGCCGTTCATCGTGAAAAAGCCTTCTACTTTCGCGGCGGAAGGTGTCGTTTCCCCTCCAATTAGCGACGCGCTGATCGTATTGCCCTGAACAAATACTTGGTAGAACGGGGTTTTCGCTCCCTTTTTGCTGTAATTGAGCATAAGCGTTTTTTGGTCCGCGTTCTCCATTTGCTCCATAGCAAACTCGTACTCGCTGATGTTGCCGTACATTTTATTCAGCAGATCGTCTACTTTCGCCTTGATTTCCTGCTCGGTGGAAGCAATCAGCGGCTTTTCCTCAGATCCCCCGTCATTTTCCTGGATGATGTGTTCAATCGTACCCGTACGGCTGTTTGTATGAAGAGTAAACTTTTTGCCGCTCCCGCTTTTGTCCTGCAAAGTGATGCTTGTTTGGACACCTTGAACGTTGCTGGCGTCGATAATCGCAAACGATTTTGTCTCTGGAAAAGCACGGTACAGCTTTTCAAGTGTTGCCTTGCCGACTTCATCTACTTGGACTTGTTCGGCAGTCATCGGTGTTCGGGTCAAAATTTCAATCAAGGCTGGGGCTGCAAATGCTGCCGTTGGAATCAAAATCGCTGCGGCTGCGATACCGCTTATCAATCGTTTTTTCATAGTTATTCCGCTCCTTTTTTGTTGCAAATAGTGAGAATAGGATTGTTCGATTCGTCTGGAAATGGCCGGTGGGCACTCCATCGTTTCTGCTTTTTGCTCGAGATGTTCACGAATTTTGCGTTCCATAAGCATTGAGCTGTTCCATCCTTTCCGGGGGGAGATTCCGTACGTATTTTCGCAGCGCCTCAAGACCCGCATGGTATCTGGACTTGACTGTACCCGGCGGAATTTGCAGCAAGACCGCGATTTCCTCCAGCGTATAGTCGTGAAAAAAGCGGAGGATAATCACCGTTCGCTGTTTGTCCGTCAGCTTTTGGATGGCCTGCTCTATCATTTGATTCGTTCCATCCATCAGCACAGTCGGTTGGTCCCAGTGATTCTCGTCCCGAAAGAAAACGCGGACGCGCTCAAAAATTCGGAATCTCCGCCAACGCTTGACCCGAAATCGCTGTACTTGGCGGACGACCAAGCCATGCAGCCAAAAGTGGAAAGGCCGGTTCGTATCGTAGTTCGCGAGCGAGGTCCACATTTGCATGTAAATCTCGTTCATGACATCTTCCCGATCTTGCGGATGATCCACGAGAAAGGAGACTGTCCGGTACACATCCTGATAAGTTGCGTCATAAAACGCATGAAACGCCTGTCGATTCCCTTCTTTCATTTTCGCGAGCAATTCGTACATGTATTCCCTTTGCATTCAGAGGGCCCTCCTGAGTAAGCAGCTTACACCCTATATTGTCTCGTTTGCCCAAAAAGGTTCGGTCCGTTTGGCATTTTGCAAAAGAAAAGCGTCAGTTGCTATCCGGTTACGTTCCTATCGCCTCATGCATCCTGGCTCATCGCCGCTTCCATGCGAACCACGCGCTTGGCAGCGGCAAAATAAAAAGCGCCAGATCACACCTTTTGTGCTGGTGCGAATCTGACGCCCTCCCGTTTCGCGTATTAGACGAATGCTTGCATGATGCCTTGCTTACGATGCCATCTGGCTGGCAAGCGTTCGCTATTCCTTTTTCCCGATCAGCAATTCCACTTCTGCGATTTCCTTCGGGATCTGCGCTGAGAGCACCTCATAGCCATCTGCGGTGACTAGCACATCATCTTCAATCCGAATGCCAATCGCTTCTTCCTCTATGTACAGGCCAGGTTCAATCGTGATCACCATACCAGGCTGCATGACAGCACTGTAGTCCGAAACATCGTGCGTATCCAGCCCAAGGTGATGCGACACGGCATGGTAGTAGTACCTGGACAGTTCGCTGCTGTCTTGGATAAGACCGAGACGCAACAGGCCATCCGCCAATACTTGTTTCGTGACCTCGTTTAGTTGTTGAAGCGTGACACCCGGTTTCACAGCTTCGATGGTCTTGATTTCGGCTTCGAGCACGAGTTGATAAATCGCTTTTTGACGTTCTGTAAAGCGGCCATTCACGGGAAATGTACGCGAAATATCAGCCGCATAGTAGTTCGATGCCGCACCAAGGTCGAGCAGGACCAGGTCACCATCTTCCGCTCGCTGATTATTCGCCTCATAGTGCAAAACAGTAGCATTGATGCCGCTCGCAATAATCGGCAAATACGGCAGCTCGCGCACCCCGTTCGACTTCAACGCAAAATCATAGTGCGCCTCCAGCTCATATTCCATGATTCCAGGACGTGAATGCGCCCACATACGCCGGATGGCTTCATCTGTGATCGCAATCGCACGCTTGATTTCTTCGATCTCTGCCGGACTCTTTACCATGCGCAGTTCTTTCAGCCACGGGCCTGCATCCTGAATTTGCAAAGTCTTGTATTTCTTTTGCGCGTCTTCAGCAAAAGCCTCTGCAAGGGTCTGCTCATCGCTCCACTGGTAACGATACAAGTCAAGATAGAGCGAGCACTGACCTTCGCAACGCCGCACAAAAGTCGCAAAAGCCTCCAGCCACTCATCGAGATAGTCGAAGTGTTCGATACCAGACAACTCTTTTGCCTCTTGATCCGACAAGACGGCGCCTGTCCATTTCGCTTCCAGTTCATTTGGGCGCTGGAGAAATAACGTTTCGCTCACGCTGCCCGCGCGTTTCGTGATCATGAGAATGAGGTTGCTGCGCGCGATGCCGGTGAGATAGTAGAAGTTGCGGTTCGGTGAAAACGGATATTTATCGTCTTGGCTGCGCGTCTTGGCAACCCCAGAGAATAGGACCAGTACGCTATGCTCAGGCATTTTTTCCGCGAGTTTTTGACGGCGATTGACGAACTCTTTTGAATCCATGGTTGTTGTCATTTGTTTCCCTCTTTTCGCTTGTTCGCTTGTGAGTTTCTGCATGGTCTGATTTAGTTGTGTAAAAGGGTTCTTGATCAATTATCAATATTTTAGGATATTTTTAGCATTTGGGAAACGAATTTCGCAATAAAGCTTTTTTGAGGTGCCAACCTGTTACCTCACCCGTGCTTCCAGTCGCGGATGCCTGTGCGGAACATGCTTTCGGTTTTCAATCCGTCCCTCGCAAAAGCACCTTTGGAACAAGCCGAATGTATACTAGCTCCCCGATAAGTTCTACAACCGTTTGCGTTACGATGACAGCAGACACCACCCCGTTTAGTGGTTCTGGTAGCGCCAGTGCAAAGGGAAGAACGACAAGCGAGTTACGAGTTGCTGCGCTAAAAATAAGAGCTCGCCCCGCTCCGATATCTAAACGGAACAGACGAGAAACGATACGAGCAACAATCGGCGTAATGACCATATATGCTGCATAGACGGGAACCACTTGGACAATAGACTCAAAAGAGGTATATAGTTTGGCGATTTGTGATGCAACGACAACAAAAAGAGTCAGAGCCATAAAAGGTACTGGAAGCCATGCAGTCGCATCAAGGAGATGTTCTCCCTTTGGCTGTCGCCGTGCCCACCATTGTGTAAGCAGAGCAAGTAGCAGCGGAGCAACGATAAGTCCTAAAAATGCTTCGAAAAAAGGCCCGACACTCACGATTTCAGCCGCTGTCTTGCCCATAAACAGCCATAGGTAAACAGGCAACAAAAGCATTTGGGTGACAAAAAGGATCGGAGTTGAAACCCAAACAAGCTTTTCGTTCCCGCGCCCAAGATGTGTAAAAACGATCACGTAGTCAATGCAGGGCGTGAGCAAAACAAGAAGCACACCTAGCAGGATCGCTGGATCGGCTGAAAGAAACCGGGTTAACCCCCATACAAGAACAGGTACGGCTATGTAATTCGTAATAAGTAGTGCATAGATGAACTTTCGATTTGTTAACGCCGCTTTTAAACGAAAAAAAGGAATTTGCGCAAACATGCCATACATTAAAATGGCGAGTACAATCGAAATCATCTGATCGAAACTTTTGCTCGATTCCGGCCACAACAAGCCAAATCCGGCTGCAATCATTAATACAGCAGCATATAGCCATATTTGATGCTTTTCTAATTGCTCTCTGGAAATCACTTCTCGCACTGCCCCTTTCTAACACGCCCCCGTATTGTTTATCTTCTGCAAACATTCATCATAGCGGCGCTGACCGTTTTTTCGCTCAGGCGCTGGCAGCAATCCAACAGATTCATAATAACGAAGTGTCGATGCGCTCAATTCTGCTTTTGCAGCCAATTGACCAATGCTAAGCCCTGACATAACGGCCCTCCTTGACTTAAAGTGAACTTTACGTTTTATGATTCCATTATATCTCGTTAAGGAAAAGGATGTAGACAAAATGAGCAAAGAGTGGAGCACAAAAAACCCCTCGCACCATGAGGCACAAGGGGTTTCCCCGTCACCAAGTCAAGGTGACGGGATTGTAGCTGCTTGCTTCAATGCGTGAAAAGTATGCATCAGAGCACGATTGCCCAAATTTCGAATAGGCCAAAGTCGATTAAAGGTGGATTCAACCAAATGGCGTACTGTTCTGATGCCAACTCTTCTCAGTGCATTTATAGCTCGTGTAGAAAGGCGACCAGTGTCATACTCAAAGATCGTTTCGATAGGCTGATCTAAAGGTAGTACGATATCCTTTAATAAATTGATGATTGGCTCATCAGGTGAATCTGCAGCAACATGATACAGACTCTCTTTCTTCCGAATGTCCTCGATCAGTTGCAAGGTTGCTTCTGATTGCTCACGAAGTATAGCCCATGTGTCATCAATTGGTGCAGCGACGATTTTACCGCTCTTGCATAGTTCTCTGATCGTGTCATTGCTAAGCTCCCAGGCTTCGGATGCCTCGTTAACACCCATAATATAAACCAGCGCTTTTTTCATTAAATAGCCCCGCCTTGTTCACTTTACTCTAGTTTACTATGTCCGGCAGGGTAAGGCTATGAACGGACAGACATGGTAGCATCTATCGATATCCACTGCCAGTCCTCATCGTTTACCAGCTTGATCCGGCCAGTACAAATCGACTGGCTGCAAACACGTTATCTTTTCTAGAGACACGCGTCTCTTTCACTCATAGTGCCCCCCGATCTTGCGCGCGTTCTTTCGCCTGACCAGCCTCCGTGACAGAGGCTGCCCGCAAAATCGCGTCCGTACCAAACCGCGTACGAATCTCATCGATCGTCCGGGCAAGCGAACGGCGTTTGTGGTTGTCTGTGAACAAATTCAGCTGCACGGCATGATCGGAAACGAGTTGTTCCAGGTTGATCCCGATACTGCAAACAACCGGCAGGCTGCCTCATACAGCTCCATGGCATCATTCGTCGTTTCCGCCAGCTTCATCTGTCGGCCAAAGCCTTCTCCTGCCGACAAGTTCGCCCCAAACAAGAACGTTAGTTCTCATTTGAACAACTGGGAAACTTGCAAATAAAAAACGCCCGGTTTCCCGAGCGGCGATAGCCTGACTTGTACGACTTCGCCCCGACATGGTAGCCCATTTCAATTTCCGGCAAGCACCGGACGATCTGCCAGTCATCCACGATGTAGTGAGCGCTGGCTTCTGTCGTCGGCTTGTTGAAGTAGTTCCGGTTTGCTACCGCATCGGCTCCTTTTCTCTCGTTGGCTGTCCAGTGGATGACCAGTCCTTTCGGGACCATCTTTGTACCTGGCCCAGCTGTTGGGTTCGTGAGTAGCATTTCTGTGATTTCCATGTTACTTCCCTTCCCCTCTCCCTTTTAGTACCTCTACTGCTCGCTTAATCAATTCCGGAACGGGCAGGCCAATGCGTCCCGCGTTCTCGATAATGCTTAGCAGCTCGTTTGCCAGGTAAAAAAAGATCGTCGCGTCGCGGATGAAATTTTGGTCACCAAGCGACATGTCGATCAGATGGGCAATCGCGACCATGCAAAAGATGAACAACTTCCGCGCAATGCCGATCATACCGACCTTGCTTTTTAACTTTCCTTCCATTCCGGCTGCAATCAGGCCAGTGACAAAATCAAAAATGACGAATGCGAGTAGCACACTGAGCAATGCTGACCAGCCGCCAAAAAGAAAAGAGGCTGCTACGCCTCCGATAGCAATTCCTGTTTTGATAAAGTTGTCCATTCGCTCTTCTTCCTCTCTCCCCTCGGTGCAGTAAAAATTGCCCCGGTCGGCTCGGGGCTGGCTCATGGTCTAGTTGATAAAAAATACCCCCGGGATTTCCCGAGGGCCATTGATGGAAGCAAAGATATTAATTAAACTTAAAAACCCAAGAGTGCGTGCGGGTGACGCCGGTGATGTCAGTGTAATCAAATGATACCGTTGTTTCCCCTACCCCAACCTTATCTACGATCAACGATACATTCATCGCACCATGCTGGATTCTAGGGTTTCCTACAGCAGGATCACTGCTTCTCGCGTTCGAAAATGTAACCGTACCAGGGCCATTCGCTTGATCCAGGAAGATTGCACTGAGATTGTGATTGTATGGTAATTCCTGTGGACCAAATGCTGCTCCATCTTCAAACATTGTTCCAAGATTAAATATTGGTGTGCTATTCTCGACTTATTCCCTTCTCTTTACGAGGGTTTTCGTTCGAGCCTACACCGTGCAGGCGACTTTCATCGCACACGGCGTTCCATCAACGGATAAGAAAGAAAATTCACAATGGGCGTTTTTATTGTACACCAATTATGTCTGCATTGACACAAATTGTTTTCGACAAATATATAGGGAGCCACATTAGCAGCCCCATAAAAAACACCCCTTTCAACGAATGGAGCATTACACCAAAGGCTTACCTTCAGTGCCTAGCCCCAATGCTTCCGGGTCTTCTTTTACGGCTGGTTTCAAGCCAACCGACACACTGTTGTATATGCGGCGGCCAGCGACGATCAGAGCAACGTAGATCGCTACCAAAATGTCCTCACCTCCCCCCCAAAGATACGAACCAGATGCCAAGATTAATTAGCGCTGATTTCAGCATCAAGCATCGCCTGCACTTCCTCTCGAAGATGCGCGGGAACTTGTTCCATCTCCCGCCTGCCTGCCTTGATCAAACTGTAGTAAATTGCTGCCACTCTGCCGTCCCTCCTGGCATCTGCTCTTTCAACATCAGCAACTCCTCATACAGTTGAGCAGTTGCCTCCATGATTGTTAACTTGTCATTTTTTTCGGCGACCAGCTCCGCCTCCAGCCTGACAATCTTTTGTTCCGGCGTTTCCTGCTGCTTTTTGCGAATTTCCGTGATGGACTCTTGATTGCTGAACTTCATCAGTCAAAAGCACCTCCGTATCCATAGACGTGGACGCGTTGCATGGCATCAGTCCATCCTTACTGATCCCGTCCTGACCCGGCCAATCCACCCCAACGCAATGCCTGTAAGTCCAGACACAACTGTAATAACTGTGATCATGCCGTCAAAATTCATGTTCCTATCCCCCCTCATCCGGGAACAAAAATTTCCCCGATCTGTTCGGGGCTGGCTCTCAGTCTTGTTGTCATGTAAAGCTACGCGACTCTTTGCAGCAGGCTTGACCGTGCCAAATCAGCAGGCGAAACCTTGCCGATATCGCCGCTCCTCAGCCTGATGCCCGCTGCCTCAAACATCTTGTCCACCGTCCCGATGTGCGCCTGGATAAATTCGGTCATTGTGGCAACCTGCGCCGCTGTCAGCTCGCCGCGATATCGGTACACGTCACATTGCCACGGTGGATAATTATTGTGGTGCCGCTGCAATGGAAACCGCCAATCCATCTCCGCAATGTGCATGTCATCCAGCACGATAGCAAGGTGACTGTATGGTGAGTCAGTAAACCACTGTATAGCCCCCGCCAAAGGCGAGCGACCAGATACAAAAAGAAGGTCCAAGCGCTTCAAGTCCATGCGCTCGACCTCCTACCAGTTGACAGATTTCACTTGTTTTTTGTTTCAGCAGCTTCGACCTGAGCTTTCAGGTCCAGTACCTAGCGATTTGCTCCTGCTTATGCTGCCCTGCCTCCAGCACCACCTCAATGAACTGTTCCCGCGTCAGGCTGACGATGCCCGCGTCTTCCGTTTTCCATTGCGTCTCGGCAAGATCAGGTTTCAACAGAAATAGCGTGCTCTGCTGGTTGAAGTTTGCCTGGTCTTCCTCGTTGAAACGGAACTGGCGTCCGGTCGACGCAGAGGTAAAGCCTGTGTAAATCGCCTTGAAGCACTCCGGGTTCGGCCCTTCACGAGAAAATTTGAAGACCATATGCAGAAGATTTATGAGTGATTTGTGGGTACGCTTGTGGGTGAGGCGATTTTTACACCCGCACCCACCAAAGCAAAAAACCCCTCGCACCATGAGGCACAAGGGGTTTGGACTTCTTAGTAAGCAGCCATGTACTGCTCGCGCTCCCAGTCGTGAACGCGTGTGCGGAACATGTCCTTGGCTTTCGATCAACTTTAAAACTCCATGAAAATCCCGTTGCATCCATGATTTTACCTAGTGACGTCTCAAATGATTTCGAAACGCTTCATTTTTTCGTGGGCAAGAAGTGGGCAAAAAAGTGGGCAAAGTCGATTGAATGTGGATTCAACGAGGCATTTCACTGTACTAATACCGACTCTTTTGAGTGAATTTGCAGCTCGCGTAGAAACTGGACCAGGAACACGTACAAAAATTGCTTCGATAAGCTGTTCTAAAGAAAGCATACCCATGCCATCCTTAATAAAATTGATAATTGGTTCATCGGGTGAAGAGAAAGCAATATGATACAGGCTCTCTTTCTTGCGGGCATCCTCGATCAGTTGCAAAGTTGCTTCTGATTGCTCACGAAGTATAGCCCATGTATCGTCAATTGGCGCAGCGATGATTTTACCACTTTTGCATAGTTCTCTGATCGTATCATTGCTAAGCTCCCAAGATTCGGATGCCTCGTTAATACCCATAATAGAAACCAGCACTGTATTCATTAAATAGCCCCGCCTTGTTCATTTTACTCTAGTTTACTATGTCCGACAGGGTAAGGCTATGCCCGTACTGAAACGATACAGCCGATGGGTATCCACTGAACATCTTCATCATTTACCAGCTTGATCCGGCGCGCATTCGCATCGATCCACTTAACGACTCCCCACATGCTGCGCGTTGTACCCAGCTCACCTTTCACGGACTGCCACCAGGTCACTGTGACGGCATAGTCCTCGCGAGCTGCGTCGCGGAGTTGGTACTGGAAAGACTCCAGCTCGTCCTGCTCAAGCACAGGCATATGTACCAGCTTCTCGTCTTCCTTCATCCTTAAATACAACTCGCGTTGCTCCGGAAGTACGAAACGCCCTAAAGTTGGATTGCTTAACTTGCTGATTCTCATGCTGTTCGCCTCCAAACAAGAACATTTGTTTGTATTATATGCGAACAAGAAGAAAACATGCAAATAAAAAAGCTCCACATTTAGTGGAGCTTTTGGAACGCTAATTAAACGTTAATCAACTTTTTTCTCTCATTAACCTCGAAAGAAAAACGATTTTTAATCATTTCATTGATTTGCTTCGTCGTATTAGTGAATTTCAAGTGGCTGCGCACATGCTCAAAAGGAAAATCATCCAATAAAGCAATGAATGCAGAATTTACAAATGACGAAGGTACACTGTCGACGCCACTGAAAGAGATTGTAACTTGTTGCCCTGCAGCTATTTTTGGCATGATCAAAGCGAAGATAATATCTCCGTCAGCATTGGAGTAACAGCGTTCTACGTGATCAAGTATGTTAATCACCATTCGAACTCCTCCTCTTCTACATGTTCAATAGTGTCTGTTCTCAACACTATTTCAAATAAAGTTCCTGGGTAAAATCCACTGATGTCACTCGGCTCCATCGCAATGTCATTATTATGACCGAGTTTACATTTTACTATACCATGGTTTGAATGGATGTAAACCCACCCCTGGTTATTTTTTACAACATTTTTTACTAAAACATCCAATCCAGCCCCTCTGTTTCCGGGGGTGCTCTTAGTGCTAAAACCTTGTTCTGTTGCTTTCTGGATAGCTAATGAATCAGTCAATCCAGGGATCACACTTTGTACATTGCTTGGGATACCAATACCAAAATCCGATATGGCAATATTCACTTCGTTTTTTTGCTGGGTAATGTTGCGCAAAGAAGCATCCAATATGTTCTTTTGAATGATCATTAATGTTGTTAAATATCTCTTGAAAGCATACTTTTATGTCTCCAAGAGACGCACGGGTTAAATTTAATCTGGAGGCAAGCCATGTGACCAGCTTATTATCCAGCCATTGGTAACTATCTTGGTACGCAACTAGTTGCAATGGTATTGTTGTACTTCTTTGAGAAGCGCTCAAGCTAATTTTTTGTCCGGTGTACTTTTCGAAAAAAGTTGAATCGTCCAAGTATTTAATGGCTGGAGGATAGTTGGATGGATAGCGAAAGGTTACTTTTACATTCCGTTTCAGCAACCATTGAGCCAAATTACCCAAGATAGTAACTCCAACCGGCTCAATAAAATGCAAAAACGAGAAGTCGAAAATGATTTCATTATCAATTGGGACTAAATCAGGGGTAATGGCACTCGACAGAATATAATGCATTGTCGAACTGTTTAAATTGCTCGGAATGGTCACGATCATTAGTGTTCACCCTTTACTTTTCTGCTCCCCCAATTGTATGAACCAAATCGACATAGTTCAAGAGAAACTCCTCGCATAATTCGACATTCACTTCAATTCCAGAACGTCTCACAATACAGTTCTGAATACCTAATTTTTCTGCATGCCGTCCCACCACCTTTTGGAAATATTTGTTTTAATCATACACGAACAAACGTTCGTAATCAATAGGAAGTTATTTGATTCCTATGACAGAAAACGCCTTCCACCAGTTAATTCTCTGATGGAGGGCGTTTTGTTTTGCCAGCAAGCTGTACCGTCAACTGCGCATTGCGTTCTCTTTCTTGCGACAGTGCATCTTGCAGATGTTTCAGTTCTGCGACCGCTGCTTTTTCTGCTTGTAGCACAGCCTTGTCCTTTTCCAGTTCCGCCTGTTCTTTCTGCCGCAGCAATTCTTTTTCGTGTTCTTTTTGCTGTTGAGCTATCAGCGATTCCAACCGATCGATCTCGCCCGAGTAAACTTTCAACTTTGATTCACTTTCATCAAGTTTGCTCTTTATCGCTGCAACTTGGTCTACGGCAGATTGAAGTTTGTCGGCCCGGTCACGCTCGCGTCGCTCTGCTTCTTCTGCTAACTGGAGCAACTTAGCTGTTGCCGCCTCAGCAGCGCGTGACGCATCCAGCAACTCACGCGTCTGTGCAACCTCGCGCTCAGCTTTCGCCACTTTTTCTGTCGACTCTTCGCGGATAACGGCTATTTCTTTCGCGGTTTCTTCGCGTAGTCGCTCCACTTCTTTTTGTAGCTCTCCGATCTGCTGATGCGCTTCAAATAGCTGTAGGTTCTTGGCTTCGACCTTTTGCTGGAGAGCAGTATACTCCTCCTGCGCCTGTTGCTGCTGATCCTTTGCTGCCAGCCCCTGCGCGGCGGTGATCGATACGATTCTGCTGAGGTGATATTGGATTTCCTTGACGTGCGGAACCTCTTCCCAGCTCTCCTCTTGTGCGTGTTGTTGGTGTAGGTTCAGCAGATACTCCATAGCGTCCATAACTGTTTTACCTTCACCCAGTCCTTGCGCCACTCGATTGACTGCCTCGCGTTGGTTTTCATATACACGGATCGTCACGCTCATTATCATCACTCCCGACACAGTTTGTATATGTTTTGTATACAGTATCAGTATACAATTTGTATATTTTATGTGTCAAACATTTCCATATAACAAAAAAGACCTCCTACGGAACAAAGCCATAGGAGGTCTTAAAAACTTACATGTGCTTTTTCAGCCACTCCGATACTGTCGGATGCTGCAGGTTGACGGCTTCACATCCTGGCACGCTTTGCCGCACGCTACCTTTCTGGACACCTACAGATGCGATATTGACCATGATACCGATGACCTCTCCGTACTCGTTGACCACAGCCCCGCCGCTGTTGCCGTACTGCGCTGGAATGGAGCAATCAAATTCCCACGGCTCCTTCGCCGCGCTGACCTGGCACAGCTCGCCTGTGCGCGTGATCCACTCGGTGTATTCCGCTTCGACTGTCAGAAGCTTTTGCCCATTGCTGATCGGCTCGGTAGACAGCGTCAGATATGGCAAACTCTTCGGTGGGTTCTCGATCCGGTACAGTGCCACGTCGATGCTATCTTTACCGATGGTCGGGTGCTCTGCAACCAGTGTAGCGTCCAGCCAGTCACGCGAACTTGTCTTCACACGGATAGATGCACGTCCTTTCGAGACGTGCTGCGCTGTCAAAAGAAGACCACCTTGCAGCAGGACACCTGTTCCGCCACCGCCTACGTCAACGTGTACAGATGCGGCTTTTGTCAGTTTCTCGATCTCGTTCCAAGACTTCGGTTGTCTGTCTGGCTTTTCAGGCTCTGGCTTTGGTTCAGGTTTTGGCTGTTCTGGCTTTGGTTGTTCCGGCATGGGAACTGTTACTGATAACTTTTTCGCCATGTTCTGTATGAGCAGCGCCGCATAGTCGCCACGTACCGCGCCGCCTTCGTATGCGTTTTGCAGCCAGTATTCGGGCGACTGGATGACCTGTGCGGTTTGCAACACCTTCAACGCCTCTTTTGTTTTGTCGTCCGCCTGTTTACTCACAGGTTTTTCCACAGGCTTGGGGGTAGTTTGCGTCTTGGCTGTTAACTCCATCCAAAAAGCTGCGTCCAGCTCATTCATATCGACATTGCCTGCGATACCAGATACTTTGCCGCTGCTCGTGTATTGAAAGGCTGACCAGCACTGCCAGGTCGGGTTTGCCATCGGCTGATTGACTCCGTAGTGAGCGACCCACAGCGGCCATTTAGCGAGTTTGGCGCCCAGATACGTCTTAGCAAACGAGGCCCCGGTGTAGACCATGGCGCGGTGACCGGAGCGATTTTCGACAGTCTCCAGCCAGCTGTAGCACCAATCTGTCAGCTTGGAAGCTCCGACTTTTGAAGCATCACCTTCGACGTCCAGCACATGCGGCAAGGTGGCCTGAAGCCCCGCCACCGCGACCAAAAATGACTCCGCTTCCGCCGCTGCCGTGTTGCCCGTCTCCGGTCGGCAGTAGTGGTAGAAGCCTACTTTCACCCCCGCTGCCAGTGCTCCTTGTGCGTTTGCGCGGAAGCGAGGGTCAGTATACCCGGCGCCCTCCGTTGCTTTGATGAAGACTCCTTTAACACCATCAGCTGCGACCTTTTTCCAATCGATCATCCCGTTGTGATGCGACACGTCGATTACTTTGATATTCGCTGGATTGCGTGCTTGCATTATCGTTCATCCTCTCTCGTTTGAAACGTGTTTTTCATGCCGGAGTGAATGCCGATTGCCGCCAACGACTCCACGAATGCCATCTTGCCTGCTTCCAGGTAGTCTCCGTGGAACAAAAGGGCATTTGCCAAATTAAAAACGACCGCCAGAACGACGATCGCCAGTGGAATGAAACTATTCGGATACCACTCTTTTCCTTTCAGCCAGCCGCCAATTGCCATTACAACCGCAATTACGAGTCCAATTTCGATCATTACTCATCTTCCTTTCTTCCGTCCAAACGGTTCAGTCTGTGATGTGCCTGCTTTGCAGATTCTTCAACGCGGGTTACACGTTCCGACAAGGCGTCGAACTTCTGACCCTGTGCCCGCTGTTCCAAGCGAATGTCATCCACCCCTCGTTTCAGGTAATCGACGTCTGCGCGCTGCATGGCATCAGTACCCGCTTGCGTGGCAGCATCCTGACGGATCGTCCTGGCCCGGCCAATCCACCCCAACGCAATGCCTGTAAGTCCAGATACAACTGTGATAACTGTGATCATGCCGTCAAAATTCATTGTCCTATCCCCTCCCTCATCCGGGCACAAAAATAGCCCCGGTCGGATCGGGGCTGGCTCATGGTCATGGTGTCATGAAAAAACGCCCTTCCTATAGTGGAAAGAGCGCCTAAAAGTCTTGGCCTGTGATGGTCTTAAACTCGTCTTTGCTGATTTCTCCGTACGGGTTTGCTTCCGTTACCACAGCAAGACGCAGTTGGTTCGCAGTTACCCATTTCATCGCAAAGGCCAGCATCCAAAATGCCATATCAGTTTCCACCTCCTTTCAACTGGATCACTTCGAGTGTCAGTTGAGCAACCTTTTGTCCAAGCGAATCGATCATCATGTCCTTTTGCATACCCTTGATCTTCTCCTGCGCTAGTTCTTGTCCCAGTGCTCCAAGTGAGTCTTTCTCCCTTTGGATTGCTTGGCGCTCATCTTGTGCCTCCTGTACCGATTTTGGGCTTTGCAACTCGATCAATCGAATGCACCTCCGAATCCTTTGATTGTGATAGGTTCGGTTGCTGTTCCTTTTTCGATCCGTACCCTTATGCTTACGGCCCAGGTGGCGGCCGTCTTCTGCGTGTTCAGAAACATATATCCGCGCCCGTACCGTGCATGGAATGAGATATCTTCCCATGTTGGATTTGTGTCGAAGGCATTGTTGCACGCTTCCGCAGCCAAGATAGCTCCGGCTGGTAGTGTCATGTCCAGTGTAAGGAGAACACGCTTGGCCGCTGCATCCGTCAACCATGGTTCCTCGATCTCGAAGTCGATCTCATCTTCAAACCGCGTCAGCGTGTAGGTGCGCGTAGACGTCATGCCTTGATCGTCAACTGCTTCGATGGTCAGCGCGTGCTGCACGCCTGGCTCAAGCCGCAGCCACATGCCATGTGGAATCGTGATCGCCTCCTGCCGTCCGGCGACGCCTGGAAAGCTTCGGATGACCTGGCCGTTGATCTTCTCTGCGACTGTAAACGTGCTGCCTTCTGGCTCCGTGACCGTGTAGTTGACAGACGGCGGAGTTTCCATGATGCCGAGGTCGCCGTTCTCGCCACTGATCGTAGGCGGCCGATTCCATGTCACTCGGAACTTGCGCGTGACTTCCGCGCTTTTGCCGCCCTTGTCGTCTTCGGCCCATACCGACAGCGTGTGATCGGTTTTCTCGGCCAGGTCGACGCCAGTAATGTCTACCACGCCGTCATACATGCGTTTGCCGCTGTATCGCAGCTCGCGCGCAAAAGAAAGAGGCGTGCTGCCGTCTGAAAGACCGTACGCGACGTTTCGAATGGTGCCGCCGTTGATGCGATATTTGACTGTAACTGCATTATCTACGTCCTCATCCGTGGCGCTACCAGCTACAGAAAGTGTCACGTTTTCCGTCAGTACCTGATTGTCAGACGTAGTCAGAGTGACGACAGGCTTCTTGTTCGGAATCAAGACGCCGTAGTATTTTACTGCTCCGGCCGCTTGATAAAGCGTCGGCGGCACCAAGAAATCCGTCTTGAATAATTGGTCATAAAAAGTCGCTGGCTTGGTGCCTGCGCCGACAACGAACGGTCCTTGATATGTGACGAACTCGTCCGTTGACTCGATCCGCTTGATAAAGCCGCCGTCTTCGTAGGTTATCGATAGCTTTCTGTTTTTGTCTGAGGTGATGCTGGCGTTCTGACCTTTTACCAGCTTTCTCGGCTCGGCGGGCCAGGTTACGAAGTCTGGTGAGTTGCTATATCGGATGTACGGATTTACTGTGTCGCTCGCATCTGTGCCGTGCCAAACGACGTGCAGCTTGTCGTTTGATGTGGCAATTGCTTGAGGACTTGCTTGAGGGTAGCCCCCGCCGTAAATCATCACTCCGCGTCCGTCATTGGTGTCGTCCCAAACGAACCCGAACCCGAGATAGCGGTTAATGTAAATTCCGTAGTTATTCGGGCCACTTGACCATGCGCTAATGATCGCAGGAATGTCAAATAAATACGCTACATATGGACTGGTGATGTCTGTCCCTGAAGTATCATAGTATGTCAACTGACTACCTAAATTCGAAATCCCAAGTGACCCGTCACCGTCCGACAAAATTACAAAGGAACCAGCGCGAATGTTGAAACTGTTTGGGAGTGATGGGTTTTTCGTGCAAGCTACCCACCAAAGTTCGTTGCGGAAAGGGTCGATGATTAGGTCAATGCCATTAAATGCGGTTTGTTCCGAGTCAATTGCACCGTTAAATAGAACCCAACTTGCAGTCAACCCCCATAGATTCGTGTTCGTTGCGCCCGTTGCGTCGATTGCGATAAGGTTGATATCTGCGGTTCCTGTCGAAAACGCAATATACACTACACTATCCTTTGGTGCAATCGAGAAGTAGGTCAAGCTACTACTTCCGTTGCTCACGTAACACAATTGCGACCATGCTTTCCCGTTATTGGTTGACTTGTATAGATAAATGGTTTTACCTATCGAATCATAAGCTGCACCAACTAGCCAGCCATTGCTCAGTCGCACAGGCCGCGCCATCTGCGACACGAGGTATGGCTGACTGACAACGTTGACTGGGACATACAGCTTACTGTCTTCTTGCGTTACTGTGAAGTTCCGCGTCACTTTTGCCGAGTCGTCACTGCCATCGTTGGCCCATATCTGTATGGATGATGCCTCTGCTGGCAACAGGCCAGAAACGTCAGCCGTCCCGTCCCAGAAACGCCCCTGTGAGTATGTCAACGTTTTGCTGAATGTCTTCGATGTTGTTCCGTCCGAAGTACCGAGTGCGATTGTCTGTGTCGGCCCGCCGCCGATGGAATACTTGACTGACAGGGGTTGTCCAGCGTCTGCATCAGACACACTGCCTTCCAACTTGTATGTGCTGCCTTCGGTCAAAGCAAGGTTGTCAGTTGGCTGCGCTAGGGTGACGGAAGGGAGACTATTATCCACATAATCAACCGTGACACTATATTGATAGTAGTATGCGTAAGTTCTTGTATCCGCCGACGATACTGTCCCACCGTATGTCCCGGTTACTTCCGCGTACCAAGCGTCTGGCATTCTAGTGCAGCCACCGTTGCTGGTACTGGTCCTCGAAAGCGTACCGGAATACGCACCATCATTGTAATAGATTGAGCCGGGTAGTGCCGCCAGTGCGTCCCCGTATGCTCCAGAGCACCCCGCCGCGCTCGCGCCCATAGACGTTCGAGAATCTGTCCTATACGTTGAGTGCGGTGCCGATCCACCAGTCTGAACCGTTCTCGAAACTGCACCATTTTTGAGAGTAAAGGTTAGTGTATTGCCAGTTAACGAATAGGAAACTGTACCCGTATTTACAGTTACTGTATTTATCTTTTTAAGACCTTGCAGTGTTAAGGTCTGCGTTTGTGATCGAGAGGTACTCTCTGGATAAGAAATCGACTTTATTGCCATGCTCCTCCTCCTTTCGTAAAATGGCTGTTATTTGATCACAAGCTGTGAATTTGTTTGATCGAACCATCCGCGCTTGATACGAACACCGATGGGATTGCTGAAAGAAACTTTGAAAATATTGTTTTTAAAGTCATTCAACAGGGCATCCTCCAGTGTTTGCACGCGCGTAATGAGTGCGGAAATGACTGAGAGCGGGACGTGGACGTTCATATCGTTTACGTGCGCAGCAAAGGTGTCCACTGCAACAAATGCCTGCTGCGATACAATCGCCGTAACATTCTCCGTACTTCCAATCACTGTGTTAAAGTTGACGATTTCTTCAACCACATCAGTTCCCGCGGCTGGAAGATAGTCAGCGAGTGGACCTGCGTTCGCAACCGCGTAGAGAATTTCCCCCTTCGCCGGATCGTTAGCAAATAGGCCAATTTCACGAATAAAAACGCCTTGATTCAGCTCAGTGTTATTGATCGCCGCCTTGATCTGCGTTTGGCCTCGACCTGTTAGTTTTAGCTCCAACAAAGGCAGACTCATCGTCTCGTGTACAAGCTTGGTCTGTAGTCGCAGGTCACCGGAAGGAAAACCGTCTCCAATACCGACTCGTGTAAATTGAATGCTTGCTGCTCCTATTTGAGCTCTGCTGAGCAGCGAAAGCCCATCCTCGGTCAAAACAGAACCGTTAAACTGCCCCATATTATCCTCCTTCTGCTGCTGGAATCGTGAGGATTTTCAGTGTTGAAACTACCCCTCCTACATAAACCTCTGAGCTGCTATCTCTGCGTATGCTAATTGATTCAAGATGACTCCTGATGTTCTTGACTGAGTTGATAGCACGAATGATGTCAGCCAGCTTGCTCACTCCTGTCATATGATCGGTCGTCGTTACCTTGAAGTAGCCAGGCTCTCCACCATACTCAAACCACTCAGAGACAACTGCTTCGTCGAATGCCGTAGATACGACTTTGTCGATTGCCCACGGTGTTCCTTTGTATCGATGTGTGGTATTTGCTTGTTTGACAAGCTCGCGCTTTTTTTCAAGGGGCAGTGATGAATCATAAAAATCGACATGATACTGCCAGGCGAGCAGGTCTACTATATCTTCCAGCAGCTCATCGAGTCGAGGCAGCAACAGGCATTCGTTGATGGCCTGAGCAATGACTTGCAGTTCAGGTGTGATTGCCTCGGTCAGCGCCTGCACTTGTGGGTCGGCTTTGAGATTTTCCGGCAGAATGTCCGCCAAAGACACACTGTAGATATCAACCATCTTCCAGACCTCCGTATGTCGCCGTAACCGTACTGACGTGTGCTACCTCGTACTTTGTGAGAGCCTGATAGGTCGGTGCTGTTACCAGTACGCGCTTTGCACCTTCATTTTTGATTCTAGCAACCAACTCTGACGGATCGATAGACCGTCCCAGTTTTGCCCGCTGCCAGGTTTGGTAGTCTGCAATGGCCTGCTGCACCTTGCTCTGTATTGACGCGGCCATGCTGCTATCTGCTGTGTTAATCCAGTAAGTAAGTTCTATGCTGTATTGCACAACTTCCGGTGCCAAAACCTGCACGAAGTCCGTGAGCGGCCGCACCTTGCGATCATTGCAAATGTCGTACACAGCCTGCAACAGCTCTGCGCCTGGTACGGTTCCATCTTTCAATAATGGCCGAATCTCCACAACACAAGGCCCCGGGCTGTCAACCGATACATCACCAATCAGCGCACTTGCGGTTTTTGCCCAGTATCTATATGCCCCTTCTGGGCCTGCGACCGAAAAACTCTCAGGTGCCTGGCGGATGCGTTCTGCATATGAGTCATCATCTTCCTGGTTAACGCCGCCTTCGCTGACGGTGATATTTTCGACCGACTGTACCCACTGTATCGGGTCGACAAGTACGTTGAGTTGTCCAGGTAGGTATCCGTTACCCTGCGTACCAGCGATAGTGCATACCGCTTCAACATCCGCCTGTGTCTGCCCCGCCGCAATCGTCAGCTCTTTTGCAGTGGAAAAGAAAAGGCCGTCACCTGCGGTAATGCGGGTTCCAGCCGGAATGGTTTGCTGAGTCGCAGTCGATAGTCGGAACCGCACTTTCGTTTTCGCGGGCTCCGCCGGAAGTCGCCTCGTGTCCGTAAACACGCCCATATGGTCGAGAACTTGGCCCGCTGCGTAAGCGAGCAGGTTTTGCTTCGCGCTATAATCAATGTTCACTCGCTGTTGCGCAAGTAGCGCCACAATCACTTGCAAAAACTTCCGGCGCGGGTCGGCGTCCAGCAGCTTTATATCTGTCTTCTGCTCATATCTCGCAACAGCTTCCTCTTCGATTTGCTTCGCAGACTTCTGCGCGAACTGGATATCCGGCAAGTTAAACCGCGCCATCGACAATCCTCACTTTCACTACAGGTTTCAGCACGCCCATAGCCCCATCGCCTTCAAAACTGACCTTGATCACCTCGGCGCGCGGCTCATGCTCTCGTATCGCAGCGATCAGCTTTGCGACTGTCTTCGCCTGCGCAACTGGTAAAGGTGCGTCGACATCTGGCGACCAGGCAAACCCGCGAGCCAACGGGCAGGAGTACATCATGCTTGTGATGATCGACCAAACGTTTTGGAGTATTTCGGCTTCGCCTGTAGCCCCGAAATCAATCGTTTTTTCTGTTGTAACATCGTATTCCACTGCTATCACTTCCTCATGTATTCCTCCATTGTCACGTCCGCAGTTCCAACGATTACGCGCCCCTGATTGTCCACGGCCGTCCACGACTGCTTGACCGACGTAATAACCCACTGGTCGCGCCCGATTGGCGTTCCACCGATGATCAACGTGTCTGCCTTACCTGATCGGCACAAATCGAGTAATTTGTCCATTTCAGACTTTGGATTCACTCCGTATTGGGCGTCGAATCGCATCTTGAAACTAATGCTGTCCAGGTCAGGCCCCAGAAACTCAGAGCGCGGCTTCTGACCAAACCTTTCGTGCTTTGACCAACGCGCCGTCGCTGATCGCGTCAGCTCGTCAAATGTTCGGACTTTTTCGTGCGTTACTTCAAATATCAAACTTCCAAAACTGCCGATTTGTCCCGTTTTAACCACCTCCAGGCGGGTCGTCTTTGCTGTAGTAAGGACCGAGCACAAACCCGTCGGTTGTTCTCCCTGTCGCAGTATAGAAGCAGATTACGACGTCACCAGGCTTTACAGGCCAGGCTGTTTTCATGACTGACAGTTCTGGAGATACCGTGTTGTCGCGGCCAGGAAAGGCCACACGCGCCGCGCCGATCTCTACATTCACCGACGATACTATGCCGACTTCAATCATCAGTAACCCTCCAGACAACGGCGCAGCTCCAGCGACGATTCATAGCCAGATTGCTGGCTGTGCGTCGCACGCGTGACGATGTATTTACCGTCAAAGTTTCCGAAACCGCTCAGGTTAACAGTAACGCCAGCCACATATTGCGGATTTCCGACCATTGTAATCGATACTTGCGTCGAATCTTTGTTCGCTTCGCGCAGCTTCTTTTTCGCCAGACGCTGTGCCTCCGCAACAGATGCAACCTGTTCCTTTACCATCAGCGTTCGGCCAACTTTTGGAGCCCTTGGCGCTTCAAATTTGCCCGTGATTGCTTTTTTTCCTTTGCCCGCATAGTAGGTGACCTGGCAGGCTCTGTAGCATCCGATTGACGTCGTATGCGCGCTGAAAGATTTCAGTTCAGAGGATGATCGCGATAGTGTAGCGATTGCAGCTGCCCTCTCGTACTTTGCTTCGTCGAAAATCACCAGCTGTTTGTCTGTGAGCTTCAAGCAAAGTCCGGCGTCGCTTGCCAGCCGCATCAAAAACGCCAAGTCTGTTTCTTCGGTCTGCTCTATGCGGTCGTATTCCGGATTTTCCGGTGTGTCATAGAATAGTTTCATCCCAGCGGCTTTGGCCTTTTCAGTAGCGATCACCGCGAGCTTTGTTTTCTCCCACGCCTTATTTTTCTTTTCGCCAAGTAGCGCTCCCGACTCCGGGACGGACAGCGCCTTGATCGTTACAGTCGACGGTGGAAAGCCTATCTCGATGCTGTCGATCTCGAACGTACCGAGTGCCAATCTCTCCGTCTTCCCTGCCTGGTCCCAATGCTCACGGATAATCGCTGCCTGCAAAGATGCCGATAAGTCCGGCATCCAGCTGCCGATCCACTTTTGGCTGACGTCATGCAAAGTCAGCTGTAAGTCATCAGCGTTGCCGCTCAGATTGTCCGTATATGTCCAGGCTACCAAGTCCGGCTGCAAGTCAGCCGTGATGTCGGTTTTGTTGTATATGACCTGGAGCCTGGCGCTGCGTGCTGCTGTCATCCGCTTTCACCTCGTTTCCATGGCGGCAGCGTATCTGGCGTATCGACAGTAACTACGTCCGGTATGGTCAACTGGACGCCAGCAGAAAAAATGACCGTCTCTCGATGTGCCGGGTTGGCTTCGATGAGTGCGGCCATGTGTTCCTCGCTGCCGAGTGCTTTAAATGCTATCAAGTCCCATATATCACCTTGTATGGTGTGGTATAGTTTCATCGCGCGAAACTCACCCTCTCCATCTGTCGCCTGTAAGCGTTGAACTCTCGCTCAAAGTCGCTCCGGCTCGCTTTTTCCATCTGCTTTACTGCCGACTGGTCAGCGTTGCCGTAAAAGTTGTAAGTTGGCGAAAAGATAAAATCGCCGACGGTGGCCGTGCTGCCGCCCGCTCCGCCGCCGCCAACGCCCAACATTCGGCCAGCTGTTGTCCACAGGTCAAGTGATCGTTTCGAGTTATTGATCGGTACGATGACCTCTTTGTCTCCACCTTCACCAATCCATGCCAGCTCCGGTCGACTGACGATTCCGCCGTCGGCGTAGCCACCAACCTTTGGAATCTGTGCGATATTGAAGCTGAACGATTCGCCGCCATAGCCAGGCACCCAGTCAGGAACGTCAATTTTCACGGAGTTAATGCCTTTGATCGCTGCGTTTATGAGGTCGATCCCGACGTTGATAGGGGCTGCCAAAGCAGCACCGAGAGTGTCGAAAATACCTGTGAACACGTTTTTGACACCCGTCCACGCAAGGCCCCAATCACCTGTGAACGTACCTGTTACAAAGTCGATAACGCCGCTCAGCGTGGTAAGCAGCCCGCTGACGACACCGGAGATGGTGTTGATCGATGTCATAACCACTTGCTGGATCACCGGAAAGCCAACTTGGAACGCTGCAAAAAGAGCGTCCAAAACGGGCTTTATAGTCACCCATACAGCCGTGAACGCTCTGCCGAGTCCAGACACGACGGCCTGTATTTGTGGTGAAAACCGCTGAATTGCCGCAGAAATGGCCGGAAATACATCGTTAGCCAGGAACTGAAATCCACTTTGCAAAATCGGATAGAGTTGGCCGCTGATATAAGCCGCGACCGGAGCCATAAACTTGATGACTGACGTCGCCGTATTGCCGATGATGCCTGCAAGCCCGCCAAGAACGGGGAACGTCGCTTTTGTCGCATCGTAGATGCTTTTCGCGAAACCAAGATATTTTGGGCCTACCTCTTTTGCAAACTGTAGGATTGGCGCGGCAACTTCTCTCAGATTCAAACCTTGGATAAAGCTTACGACCTCGCCTTTCATTGCCACAAAACTTTCTTTCCAGACAGGTGCCATCGTCTCTACCCAAACCATCGTATCTTGCAAAACGGGCAGCAACTTGCCGGACAAAGGCGTAATCAGGCCAGTTTCGATGCGACGTCCAACCCCGGTGAAAAATTCACCCAGCGAGTTGTATTTGATCTTTGCCATGTCGTCCATCGAGCCTTTGGTCATATCAAACGTTTTTTTGATATTGCCATAAGCTTTGATGACCCGTTCTTCCAGGTCTTCCGCCTGCGTACCGAACAAAGCAACAGACGCGGCATTTCGTTCGGCAGGGTCTTTCACCTCATTGATGGCCTTCACGGTTTTGAGAAACGCTTCCTGCGCCACTTTACCGCCAGTAGCAAACTGTTTTGTCATTTCAGCACCGTTCAAACCGATGGCTTTGTAGGCGTCGAGTGACGTTTTGGAACCATCCTTTGTTCGGATACCGAACTCTTTGATACCGTCACCGATCTTATCAAGATTAAACGCGCCCGCTTCCAGTCCAGAACTAAAAATGTTGAACATGTCATTCGCCGAAAATCCGAGCTTGCTGAAATAGGTGCTGTATTCGTTCGCGGTGTCCAGCAATTCGCCGGACTTGTCCAGTCCGTTCTGTGCGCCTTGCGCTAGTAGGCTATATGCTTCGTCTGATGTGATGCCGAAGTTTTTCATCATGGTGTCCGCAGCTTTTACCGACTCTTTCACATCAAACTCGAATACATCCCGCATCAAAAGAGCATTCCGCGTGGTGTTCTCCAACTCGGTGCCGCTCAGTTTTGTAACCGACTTTACAGCAGATAAGCTTTTAGAAAGATCATCCCAGTTTTCACCGAGATTTTGGTTGTACAACTTTGTTGCAACCTCTTTCAGCTCGCCCATCTGCTCGACGGACGATCCGGTCGCCATCTGCATTTTGTTCATCGACTTCACATACTCGTCACTTGCAGAAACAGCTGCAAATGCGCCGACAATTGCGCCGCTGACAGCTGCCATGGACGCGGTAACTGCAACTGCCATTTTCGAGAATTTACCGCCGAGAATATCTACCTGATCGCTCGACTCATCCAGGTCGTCAGGCAACGGATCAAGTCGTGGCCCGCGCCTTTGCTCCAACTCGCGCAATCGTCTCTCCAGTTCTTGCACCGCCTGTGTAGACTGGCGCAGATCGTCCCGGAGTGGCCCCATCTGATCAGTGAGCCGGATACCGCGAATCGCTTGCAGCGCTCTCTCCACATCGCGCAATTCATTTGCCGATTCACGCGCCGAGTCCCGTATCTGCTCAAACGTGTTTCCGGAAATGCGGATGTTTCCTATCTCTCGCGCTCGATTTTCAAGTTGTTGCATGCTATGCAGTGCTTGCGTGAATGAACTAGAGAAGCTAGATTCCAGTTTTCCGGCCAGCTCGAAGGCGATTTTATAAACTTTGGACACTCTCTCACCTTCCCCCCGGTTGCTGCATTTCCTGAATCGCTTCTATCCATTCCAGTAATTCACCCAACGGCAGGCTCAGCCAGTACGATGTCGAGGACCTTGTTGCCATAGAGAAGGAGACAGCCACCTGTTTCAGTAACTGTCTCCTTTTTGGTGTCCAAAGCCCTAAGCGAGCAAAAAATTTTGTACCCGCATCGTGATTTTTGAAAAGTCTTTCGCAGGTAGCTTTTTGATCACTTCAACCGGGACTTTTGCTGCTTTAGCTGCAACCAGAGCGAGATATAACTTGGACAGTTCTTTAACATACACTACATCGTTCGTGGTCGCATTCAACTGGCGCTCGCATGACATCATGTCCTCACCTGTCAAAGCGTCCAAATCGAGACTCAGTTCTGTGTATTCAGTACCGTCAAAAGAAAACGGCCGACTGAGTTTGTATACTGGCTCCTCGACCGTGGTTACTGCTGTATTCTCTCTACTCATTGTTCATTTTCCTCCTTAGTTTAGTAGCCCAATTGGGCGCGAACTTTTGCAAGGTAGTCGACACCATCGATCACGCAGATGTAGTTATATTTGTCCAATTCAAGCAGCACTTTTTCACCATGAGTCAATTTGAGGTAAATAACCTCAAACTCTGACGAACTATCAGTGGCTGCCCCTTGTTCAAACTTCCCGAGGTCGAATTTCTTCGGCACAGCTCGAACGGACAATTTGACCGCAACAGTGTCATAAGCCCCTGTTGATTGCACAAAGACTTGTTGTGATCCCCAAAAGTCTACAGCATGTGCTTGTGGCGCTGCCAGTCGAATAGCAGATTCTTCAATTGTTCGCCAATTCAAGGTGATTGTCATTGAGCCAAAGAGGCCAATTGTGGGGCTGTCCACCTCCCCCGCGATTCCGGCCCCTTTTACTGTTTCCGTAAGATACTCCAAGCTCGGCAGCGTTACATCTGCTGTACCCAGGAAGTCCTTTCCGTCTTTATATACTCGATAACCTACTAGCTTCTCGGAAACTTGTTTTGCCAATTTCGTTCATCTCCTTTCTAGGCAAAAAGCCCGCCGAGATATGATGGATCGTATTCCAGAAGGAACTGAATTTCCTCAGCCGGTGAAGGTGGAGTCACGAAAACGTGAAAGCTTAATTTCCCATCCATCAAGCTCGTTGTCGGGTTTTCTGATTTTAAAAACTCAACACGCCCACCAAGGATGTATCCGGCTGCTTGCAAACCGTTCAACCAGATGTTCACGCTGTCAACGACCGTCTGTACCAAGCGCTTGTTGGCTGGCTCATCGACTTTCGACCAAAACGTTAGGATCAACGTGTTGCCGATCCAGTCGAACATCCGCCGAACCGGGATAAAGCTGTTTACTGGGTCCGTCTCCGCTGGATAAGCCGCTGCCCGGTTCCCCCACACCTTCCAACCTCCAACGAAGTTCAGTGGCGCGACAATGCCTTGTCCGTTAAGAAAGTTCGCCTGATCAAGCCCCAACAGTACCTCGGTTCCATCTTCCAAGACTGCTCCATTTGCCTGATAGCCCTTGTTGGATGGTGACTCAAACGGTACACCTTCGTTTTTCGCGTCCACGGTGCAGATCACTCCAGCAAGTTGCGTTGACTGATGGAAAACATAGTCGCCGAGCTGTAGCATCGGATAGCAGACAATTTGCGATTCTGCTGTGTAGTTGTTTGTTTCTTTCCATGCGGGTGCGTCTGTGTAACGCTTAACTGTATCTGTAGGGATATCCAGCAGTGCCATGCACCGGAAATGACCGTTGATATTGATCGATTTTGCTTTCATGACCGCCCCAACAACAGGGTCCTGTGACCAACCAGGTGCAAGCAGCAGACCAGGTAACAGACGGAAACGCGGGAAAACTTGCTGTACCAACTCCAGGCCAGTCAGGCTACCAGTTGTAGCGTCCACGCCGCCGATGATGTCTGCTGTTGATACAAGCGACGGGTCCAAATGCATAAACGATACTGTCACTGTTGTTTGTGCCTCTGTGATCGCGCCTCCTTCTATGCGGTTGATCACGACAAAGCCCGCCTTGTCAAAAGCTGCAACGTAATCCGTGCCTTTCACGAGTGGTTGACCTGCTGAAGTAAGTTTGACGACCAGTGACTGCAGCATTACACCTGCCTGCTTGATCGTTACTGCTCCTCTCACAAGAGTCAACGTACTGTCAGAAACTTCTTTTTTGTGCTCTGCCGGGTCGAGAACATTGATAAATACAACGGGACCCTGCTGGAAAAGTTGGAAATGGCTATACATCATCTCGCAAAGCGTATAAGACTTCCAATCTGTGCTATATCCGATAGCTTCCTCTGCCTCTTTATAGCTGAAGCACAACACTGGTTCATTGACAGGTACTTTACTTCGCGTCGATAGGTTAACGGGTGCCGTACCAACTACCACTGGCAAAGATGCCGAAATCTTGGCTGGTGGCAAAATAGAAGTAGGTACTCTCCGAGCTTTGACTCCATGCTGCATTATCTACCACCGTCCTTTACTTGCTGGTACAGCGCGTGTTCAAGCGTGCCTGGTGTACCAGTCTTCGCTTGCGCCGCAGCCAGATCGCGCACAGGCACGATCAACTGGCGGATGGCAGGCTGCTTTTCAAACAAGTCGGTAAGATACTCCGGCACGCCGCCGCGAAAAACGGTGTACTGCATTAGCCTACCACCCGGCAGGTTTGGTCCGACGTAGATCAGCTGGACCTGTGGCTGCTCGCTTTCCGTTTTGACCGCTTGCTGGCTTACTTCCACTTCTGGGCCATCTTTTTTTCTTTGTGTCATCCGAAAAATACCTCCTCTTGTACCTGCGGAATCGTCCACAGCGTATTCATTTCCCCCACCCATCCCGGATAGGGCTGCTCGTCAAACAACTTCCACTTTAACGGCAGCTCCATCCGAAATGATTGGCCGACAACACGTTTTTTCAAAAGCGCCTGTCGTACATCTTCGATGATGTTCAACACATCAATAAAGCCAGAATCGTCTTTGGAGTAGGTGCCAACGATCAAGTTGAGGCTGGCCGTTGAGCCATCTTCCAGGTCCTCTCCGCCAGCCGCCCGGACAATGATAAACGGGTAGTCCTCTTCCTGGCTGTCGGCCTTTCGCTGTGGTAAAGCCTCCAAAAACACCTGCGGCGTTGTCAACGTGCCTTTCGGATTGGTCAGCTCCACATCGACAACGACCTCCTCCAAAAAGGTTTTCAAGCTGTGCATCAGCAATACTGGTGTCATTTTCTCACCTCAACAATCTGTTCATCTCGTGATCAAGCCGTGTTTCCATGCGCCGCTTTGCTTCTTGCTCGACATGCTCCACTACTTTCCGGCTGCCAACCATACCAGGCACGCTCGGCCCATACAACTCGCGGATCGGCAGGCCAGACCAGTATGTTTTCCCGTTCCGTGTAACTTTTTTGTGACGCCAGGATCGCATTCGTTTGAACACGCCGACGTGCCCGCTGCGCATCTGCGCAATAAACGCCCCGCGCACCGGGGCCAGGCCGACACGCCTGACTGCTGATTTCGTTGCTGCCGGGCGACGTTTTGGAACCTTGCCGGGGTTCGTTTTAAACCTCATAAGTGGCAGGTTTTTCGACGTAGATGTCATGGTAGCTTCCAAATTTTCAGGTGCGGCATTGCGAGTGCGTAGCGTTCCTTTTACATCTGCTGTCTTGACGAAAAATCGTTCTTTCGTTTTCCTGGTTGCCTCAGTGCCAACACCATGGATTGTTCTGTTCAGTGCAGATGACATCGCTTTTGAAGCATCATCCCGCACTCTTCGCATCTGCCGAATGGCCTGCCTCAATTCCGGTAATCTCACAGCTGGTTCGCCTCCAGCGTGATCGCGTACATTCCGGCTTGTTCGTCCACGTTGGCGACCGTGTATGTCTGATCGTCCAATTCCAGCAGACCGCCTTCGTTTGGTCGATAGCCGAGCTCGCTGCACGACACGTAAACGACCTTCCTCCAAAGAGAAACCCCCTCCGCGTGCGGTAAGGGGGTGCCGTTTAGAGAGTCGGAATCAATGATCAGCCTCATTTTCTTTCCGCCGAGTGTGTGATCCTCTGCAAACTCATCTGTGTTAAGAAAGACATCCAAGTCTGCTGCAACCAAATCTTTAAAGTTCATCGGTCGCCGAATCCTTTGCCAGCCAGGCTTCATACTGCTTCAAACGTTGATCTTCCTTTGCTGCTGCTTGAATGTTCAAACCTTCAAGAAAAGATTTTTGCTCGTCTGCTTTCAACTTCCCAAATTCTTCAAGGGATAGGCTCTTTTTCGCGACATCCGTCTTTTTCTCATCGAACATCACAGCCAGACCAGCTTGTACCAACCTCTGTTCGTCGTCCGGCGGCAGTATGCTGACAATTTCACCACTCTCGTAGTAAACACCATCATGTCGAAGCGGCCATTTCGTTTGAATGGTCATCGGGTTTCCCTCCCTCTACAGGACCTTTGCTACATACCAGCTTTCTACTTCATGCGGGATGGGTAATGGTCGGCTGTTCAACGCCAGAAAACGTTGTGGTGGGTTCTTTTCTGTCCAGCTATCAGGTACGCGCGCCCCCTCGTAGGTGATAAATTGATTATTGTTTCCGATCAACGTGACTGCCCCGTAATGGAAGCTAAAACGAGCACGAGTCGAGGCGATCAACACCGTGCCAGGTGGGACCATCGGCTTTTCAAGGCCTTCTGTTTCATCAAAATACCACTCGTCGTAACTGTACAAGTCCAAGCCCAGGCTCGTGAGCGATCCGAGGTACGTGACACCATTTGGAAGCGTACGAGGATCGATTTGCCCCAACTTGATTCTTTGGTTATCCAGAATTTTTTGCACTGCTAGGTGATTCAAAAATGCTTCCACAACGTCCGAAGCCATAACCGCCGTATCTGGAGTAATCCCGGACTTCTGGATCACGGTCAGTCTCCAGTTTTTCAGATCACCAATCGGATCGCTGCTTGGGTCTGCCCATTTATCTGCGCCGGACAACATGATCTTGTTAGTAAAATCAAAATCAAGCGTCTGATTGACGCCCTCCCCGACCATATCCACTTTTCCGGTAAACAAAGTTTGGGCTGCCATCCACTCTTCTCGGCGCGTCACCGCGTCGTCCAGGTCCGTCAAATCACGAGCCAACAATTCAACCGCCCGTTCATCTGGTGCCTTTGTCGTGTAGATGTTTTCCCCGATTGACCGGATAAGCAAATCTTCTGTTGTAATTGGTCGCAACGGTTTGATCAAAGCGGGTTTATACGTGTTGGTTGTAAATCCGTCACGCTCCATGACTTTTCCCGCGAGTTTCGGAGAGACAAACGGGGCCATACGCCGCCGGCCTTTGTAGTAATCCACGTCCACTGTCTCGGTCAGGAACGTACGGCTATTCGTGAAAAATGTACTTTTCAAAAAGGTGTTAACTGGAAGCATTTGCTCAATTGCTTCCAACATTGTGCGCGGATCATACATACTGATTCCCATGGTCATCACTCTCCTATTTTATGAAAGGGTCCTTTTAAGAAACATCCCAATTTGACGCATGGACCATTTGTGCTTGCTGGCATCATCGGTGCCGCCAAACGAGAGCTTGGTCATGTTAAATTCTCCAGTGAGATATACAGGGGCGGTCGTATCGGCCAGTGTGGCATCAATGGTTTGCGCCAATACCGCATATGGTTTTTCTGATCCATCCGTTTTGGACGAATCAACCATAACAGCCTTGCCGGATGTTGTTACCATCCCGAGGACAGCCCCCTTTTCATAGACGCGACCTGCCGCCAAAACTACCGTGTCTGTGACCACCGGCATTACTGCACCCGCGATCAGATTGTCATACGACACAACATGGCGTGTGACCAGTTGTTCTCTCATAGTTTGTTTCCTCTTCTCATTCGATTCATCACACCGGCAAGCGCATTCGCTTTTGCCTGCTTCTCGCCTTCCTGTGTATCTGCGGGCGGGATGTTGTTTAAACCAGATTGGTTCGCATCTGCTCGCATTTTGCTCGCAAACATGTCACGTAGCCGGGTGTCCGCCTTCAAAATCTCGACTGCTACCTGTTCAGCCGTTGCGCCAGTGACGTACTTGGCCTCTGCTACGAGCTTCGCTGCACTCGGGGTGCCTGCCAGCTCATCCAACGCCTTGAGGCGCGCCCTTTCTTGCTCCATGCCAGCTTTGACGGCGGCATCATATGCCTCACGAGATATTGCCCCGTTTTGCTGCTCAGGCTCTTTAGCTGCCGGTTCATCAGACGGCTTTGGAATGGCAAGCACTCCTGCCACGGCAGCCAAGGGCCCCTTGCAGGTAGGGTCCCCCTGAGGGAGATCAGGGGTATTTGTAAATCCGCTCAAATCAAACACGACACCGTTGAAGACCGCACGCCCTGCTCGCGTAGAAGCCGAAATCTGGACATCCTGCTCCAACTCAGTAGCGAACTTTTTCTCAATCGCATCCGTTGCGGTCATCCATGTTTCGGCATCCATGAGTGCTATTAATTCCTCCGCGCTCATCCCCGTCTTATCCATATACACTTCCACCATGGCGTCGCGAATCTTATCCATCACGTCCGCAGTATGGCGCAAATCGTTTGCCTCCGCGCCCCACACGCTCGTCCATGGATTGTGGATCATCATCATGGAGCCTTTCGGCATAATTACCGTGTCACCGGCGCACGCAATAATCGACGCAATGGAGGCCGCCAATCCTTCCACGCGCACTGTTACTTTTGCTTTGTGCTCTTTCAAAAGCTGGTAAATGTGTAGTCCAGCAAACACGTCACCGCCCGCGCTGTTCAGGCGTACCGTGATTTCTTCCACATCGCCTAGATCCCCCAGCTCATCGCGGAATTGTTTCGGCGTCACCTCATCTCCCCACCAACTGTATTCCGAGACTGGACCATAGAGCTGTAATTCAGCACTATTGTTCTTGTCCATCTTCTTCAGGTTCCAAAACTTTTTCACTGGTTGGTTCACCTCCTGTACTTGTCAACCCACTTACTTGTAACAACCGTTCTTCCCACGCCCGCTGCCGCACGTTCTGTTCAAAATCGCCGCCGGTCAACTCCGCCGTCTCGCGTTCGATCGTACTGATCGCGGCTTGAATCCGCAAAATTGCAGCATTCGCTTCCTTCAATGGATCGAGTTGTCCGGGGGAGGGCCCGTGCCATTCTGCTTTCGTGTACGCTCTTCGAATCAACGGATCATCAAAAAAGCCGGGCGCCGAGATACGTCCCTTCGCAACGGCTTCTGCAAACCATTCTTCGTAGATCGGCTGGCAAAAATCCATAGCCAGCCAGGATCGACGCATCCTGAAGCTTTTCCATGCCTCCAGCAGCGCAGCCCTGCTCGCTGAATACGAGGCCGTAAAGTGCTTCACCAGTAACTCATAAGGAATTTCCAAGGCTGCCCCCACTTGGCGCAGAATCGATGTCACAAAGCCATCAAACGCGGTGTTAGGTCGGGCAGGATTCGCCATCTGCGCTTCCTCCCCCGGTGCGAGGCCAATGATTGCTCCGTTCCCCATTTCATAAGTCGTACTGTCGTCGGCGTCTACTTGATGCTCCAAATCTATTCCCTCTCCTAAAGGATTGTCAGGGCTGTTGGACTTAATGAAGACTGTGAACATGCCACTTACCACAGCCGCCATCAGTTCAGCTTCTGTGTAGCGTCCCAACTGCTTGAGTGATTCAATCACGGGTGCCAAGATTGGTACACCCCGACGTTGCTCAGGTCGCTCACTTTCCATGAGGTGTAGAAGATTTCGCCGCCCGCTTTCGCGACCAAACGCCTCCACTCGTGTCCATGTTTGCTTTTTGGACGACGTGCTCAATGGGTGACGACCGGAAAACCAGTAGGCAATCACCTCGCCGTGCTCGTCACACTCCACACCACCTTTGATGTCTCTTCCTCCGATCACATCAGGATCGCTCACACGATCGGCCTCCATCAAACGTATCCGAAGATCGTACACCGAATGTGCACGCGGAGTTATGGGCAGCAACGCAAAGCTGTCTCCGCTCATCAGTTGCGACAGATACGCCAATTGCTGTAGTTCAAAGAAATTGTTCAGCCGCTGCGCGTCGCAATCAACCGTTTCGGACCACAACGCAAATTCGCGCTGGATGATGCGTTTTAGTTGAGCCGCATCTTCATCCGCCAACCCCAGAAATTCGGTATCGACCGCAGGTTTGAGCTGTAGTCCCGTCCCAACAACATTCGTCCGTGCCGTTTTCAAAGCACCAGTTGCTAGCGCTGAACCACCCATATATAGGTCACGCGATCGCTGCCGTAACACGTCCAGATTCTCGATAATGTCCTCGTCAGGTGATCCCCCATTAAAAACCCAGCCGAGCAACGACTTTTTTGTCCGGCTTGCGCCGTGATGGGAGTACCCGGAGTTCATCAGTGACAGCTTTTTTCTTGCCGCTGATCGCTTTAAGGCCCATTGTGGGGCAACGATGGAAATCAATTGATCAAGCCTGCTCATAAATCGCGCGGAACAACACGCATGACTCGTGCGCCTGGTCGACTACCACGTTCCAGTCTAGCTACCTCATTCCGCCAAAACAGGATTTGCTCTCGAATATCTGCCAGACTCGCCCGATTTAATTGTCTTGCCCCAATCCGATAGGATTGACCCGTTGAGACAGCCATTTCTGCGTTCAGCCAGGCTTGCAGTCGCTCGCGTGCGGTTTCTACTGTCCAGCTCATCGTTCCTTTCACCTCCTTTCCTCACAGTCCTTTGCTGAGCACACGCCGCTGCTTCCTCGGATTCGAAATTTTGTTCGTAAACCCGACTTCCGCCAACCGATCGAAGTCAGGATTCACGATCTCAAGAGCCGCCGTGGCATAATTGCGTAGGTCAAGCGGCTCATTTCGAACACCGCTCCGTTTCACCCATTCGACTCGTGGCACACCCTTGTGGAAGCGAATTTTCCTTTTCTCGGATGTCAGACCTCGAAAATATTCCTCGTCATACCCTTTGCCCTCGTTTCTAGGGAAATGGCAGTAACCTGGCTGTCCTTCAAACTCCTGTTTCAATCGGCTCATCACTGTTTCTTTACCTGCATCCACACCAAGAATAAAAAGTGCGCATTTCTCTCGTGGCGTTCGCGACATGCGGCCGATCAACGGTATGCCGTCCCCCCCTTTTCCCTTGATCGCAAAAATTCGTCTTTGCTCGCGAGCTTTGCAAAACCGGTACACCTCTGTTGTATGGTGTCCGCCGCTATCAATGCAGGTGCAGGCGACGGTCATACCGTATCCGTCTTTTCGCTTCCAAACACGCAACAAGTATTCATCCAAATCCTTCCACACACTAGGTTGAGAAGGGTCGCCGATTAGTTGATAGTATTGAATCCCCCATGATTCCTTGCCGATCCCCCAGCCGACGACTTCGACTTCCAACCGGTCGTTCTGCACGTCAACCGCCGCCGTCAGTAACAGTACGCCGTCAGGAATATCCGCATCGTAGGTTTCGCGACGCTTTACGAGTACGTCTTCCTCGATTTGTTCGCCCTCTTCTTCCCATGTTTCTCCAAGCGAGGTATTCACCCAGACCTGCAACTGCTCGACACCGCCAGCTTTTGCTTCCAGAAATTCTTCAATGATCGTTTTCCAACGCTTCCATGGGCTTGCCAACTCGTTTAGGTGAAAGCCCCGAACCTTGGCATTCTCTTTTTGGGGCTTCCATTTCCCTTTGCCCACTTTCCACTCTGTCTCGGAATGGTGAAAGCCACAAAAATTACATCGATGGGTCGCATCCTCAAATCGGATTTGCCCCCATGTTAAAGGCTGGTACTCTCCGCAGTTGGGACAGGGCAGGCACCATTGCTCCATACTGCTATCGTTGTAAGCAGTCTCAATTCGTGATGCGCCTTTAATCGTGGGCGTGCTTACCAGAATCCGTTTACGGTTCCAGAACGTCGTAGTGCGCTTCGAGACAAGCAATACTGGGTCGCCTTCTGTTCCGGCCGAAGCCGGATATCGGTCCACCTCATCGCAAAGCACGACGCGAATCGGCCTGCTGGCGAGTGAGGCAGGCGAGTTGGCCCCCGCCATTGTGATATGCCCACCCGGGAAGGTTTTATGAAGCATGGTATTCCCGCTGTCACGACTCTTCACATCTTTGACCTTTCCTCTGAGTGCAGGTGAATCTCGCAGCATAGGAGCCAGCCGATCTTTAGAGAAAGCCTGTGCCATTTCGAGCGTCGGCTGTACGAGCATAATCGGCGCTGGATCGTAATCGATAAAAAATCCAATCGTATTGAGCAATAGCTCCGTCTTGCCCACCTGCGCCGACGACATTACCACTACCGTTTCCACGTTGTTGTCACACACGGCGTCCAAAATACCTCGCTGATAAGGCGCTCGATCCGTTCGCCATTGCCCCGGCTCGGCCGACGCTTCCGACGATAGCTTGCGGAATCGATCAGCCCACTGAGATACTGTCAGTTTAGGGGGCGGGGCCATGCGCTTTGCGATGGTCGTAAACAGTCGCATCGTACTATTCGCGATCTTCTGCATCTTCATTCACCTCTACATACTCCTCATTGCGCACATGAAACGTTGCGGGGTCGTAAGTGGATAGCTCTGTCAACGCTTCGTGTATTTCGCTCGTCAAAATCGCCTGTACTTCCGCGATTGCTTTTTTGTCCAGCAGTTGTGGGGCTATTTTCGTCGGCAAAGCGAGGCACCGGGCACGGAAGGAAGTCACCATATCGTCCATAACAGCTGCAACATCCTCTGACCGATGCAACTCGCCTTTCATAACGGCAACTTGAAGCTCGGTTTTCTCTCGCTTCGCCTTCTCATGCAGTGCCTTTTCACGGTAGTAATCGACCTCGTTCTCTTCAGTAGGCTCCCGTTCCTGAATGTACCGGATATATCTTTTCAGGCTTTCAATTGCACGGTATTTGCCGCGCTGTTCCCGTACCAGCACGCCTTCTTCTGCCAGTTGCTGAATGCGTCTGGCTGTTAGATTCAGTAGCTCGGTCATCTGCTTGGTCGTAAACAACATTTCGTGTTGATCAGCGCCATCATTTCGCATTCTTCACCCACACCACCTCCCTTTTTCGCCATACAAAAACCTTGAAAACCCTGTCCTTTCAAGGTATATACACCGCTATACAGTTTCATTGCATACTCGTTTTTGCGAAGCGAAATGGTTGTAAAAAAATTGTGACTAACGAAATTTCGGGGCTCGCTTTACCCGCACTCTTCCCGGATTCCAGAAGGACCCGGGAAAATTTTATCTCAGAGAAAAAAGCACCGCATGGGTGCTAATTAAAATAGTCTGCAATCTGTTCTCTATTCTTGATAACTGCTGGTATTGCAAGTGAAGCCAGGACAAACAAACCAATTTGCGTTTCGGTAAACACCAATTTAATAGCGTTAAATCCCTCTATCCAGCCTATTAATGTTTCAAACATACTCTCACCTCCCCATTACCATTTTGATCCAGATGGGGAGGTCTGTCCATAATGACTATGCAAAAAGCCACCCGATAGACCGGATGGCTCCCTTGTTTCCCTGTTCATAATTTTTCGATGTTATCATAGTATCACGGGACCACTGAATAGAAAATGAACGCTTTTTGAAACGAAAATGAAATCAATTAAATTCGATTCCATCCACTCCAAACACTAGAACTGACAAGGTTTTCACCGCGTTTTTCACATCGTTGTATACTGTTCTTGGCTCGATATTGTGAAATTCTGCGAGTTCCTCAACCGTTTGTTTTTTCTCAGAAATGTACAGCTCGTGGACAATATGGTATCGTCGTAAATCCTCTTGTTGTCCCGATGCTTCGCACATGGCTTGATAAACACCAATCATTTTCCGAACAAATTTCACCATAACAATTGTTCGCTGCCTGCTACGTTTGATTGACTCCAAAGCTAACTCATCGGTGTACAGACTCTCCATAGCATCTGCATAATCCATCGCTGTCACTTGCTCCCTTGCACCTTCGACATGGCTTACAAATGACCGATAGTGTTTCAACAGCAATTTGGTATTTCGCAGCCTCCAATCACGCTTTTCTTTCTGCTGTTTTTGTTTCTTTTTCTCTTGAAACTCCATAGCCGCTTGCACAGCCGCACGCGTAATTTCTTCGATCACTTCCGGGCTCAATGCTTGCTTTTGACTCATGGACTCACTCTCCTTTTACTTTGTCTATTCTTGCTTTTAGCGCCTCCAGCAGCCTATCTTGTGTCGTTGCCTTTGCTTCAAGCGAATCCATAACGTCTTCGTCCGCTCCGCCTTGCACGACCAGATGGTGCAAAATCACCTTTTGCTTTTGTCCTTGTCGGTGCAGGCGCTTATTCGCCTGTTGATACAACTCCAGGCTCCACGGCAATCCGAACCACGCGACGTGATTCCCCCCATCCTGTAGGTTTAGCCCGTATGCTGTACTTGCTGGATGTGCCAGTCCTACATCGATCCTACCTGCGTTCCAGTCGTCCTGATCTTGCGGAGTTTTGATCTCCCTTACTCGGAGATTTGTTTTTGCCAAAGCCTTCTTGATCCGGGACAAATCGTGTTGGTAACTGTAAAACGTTAATACGGGCTTCCCGTTCAATTGCTCGACTAGCTCCATGAAGGCTTCCAGTTTGTTATCGTGAATTTCATAGACCTGTCGTTCGTCATCGTACAGCGCACCGTTGCAGAGCTGTAACAGCTTTCCGGTCAAAACAGCGGCACTGGTAGCTGTGATCTCGGTACCCTCGATTTGCAAAAGCAGCTCTTTTTCCATTTGCTTGTACAGCTTCTTGGCTTTGTCATCCAGGACAATCGGGATGATATTCGGTATGGCGTCCGGCAGCTCCAAATAATCTTCTGCCTTCATGCTGATGCATATGTCTGATATTTTCTGCTGGATTAATTTATCCGCTCCAGGCTTAGCCGTGTAGCCAAAGCCGCTGTAGTTTTTCTCAAAATATCGTGCCCGGTAATGCGTGATTTTCTTTTCCAGACGTTGTCCTTGATCCAACAGATGCACCTGCGCCCAAAGGTCCAACAACCCGTTTGGAGCTGGTGTTCCGGTCAATCCGACAATGCGCTTGATATGTGGACGAATCCAGGTTAGCGCTTTAAAACGTTTCGATTGGTGATTCTTAAAACTACTCAACTCGTCCACCACAACCATGTCAAACGGCCAAGCGTTACGGTAATATTCAACCAGCCATGCGACATTTTCTCGATTGATCACGTAGACGTCTGCGGGCGTGTTCAGTGCCCGAATGCGTTGTGTGCTCGAACCCAATATCGGAACTACTCGCAGCATTTTTAAGTGCTCCCATTTTGCCGCTTCCTTGCTCCAGGTAGCCTCCGCAACCTTTTTTGGTGCGATAACCAGCACTTTAGAAACGGCGAAACGGTTGTACTTCAAGTCGTTGACAGCGGTCAATGTGATAACCGTTTTCCCAAGACCCATGTCCAAAAGCAATCCCAGGGCTTCATCCGTCAGAAGCCTGTTGATGCAGTACCGCTGGTAGGCATGCGGAACAAATTTTATTTTGGGCTTTTCAGTGGTTCGCGCTACTGCTCCGGCCATTGGGGCATCCCTTCCGTGGCCTGCATTCGGCTGATCAAACTGTCAACATCGCCCTTGTTATCGATAACGGCAACCGGAAGACTCAACCCCGCGATAAATCGCTGCTGGTTCATCTGCAAAGGTGTCGGCTTTTTTCCTGGTGCCTTCAGTTCAGCAAAAGCGATTCTGCCTCCTGGAAGCAAAACGATCCGGTCTGGCACCCCGTTGTTGCCCGGGGAAACAAACTTGTATGCTCGCCCCCCTGCGGCCTTGGCTCTTTTCACCAAATACTGCTCTATGTCACGTTCTCGCACGATCATCACTCCGATCAAAGTCAGGCTCGTCAACTTTCGCCGTTATTCCCTTATATATTTATATAATCAGGCGAATTAGGCGGGCAGACATAATCCTATATCCTCTATTCTCTCTATTTCTTACTTCTAGTAGTTTTAAAGTTGACAAAGTATACAAAGTATTAAAAACCTAGATGCTTGAAGGGATTGCCCTGTCAACTATGTCGTCAACTTTCTTATTTTGGTAGGTTTACAAGGTTGACAGAGAAAGTTGACAGAATTACGGTAAGTTGACACTTTTACAAACCCTTTTTGCTGTCCGTAGGGGCCAAAACGAAACGAACTACCATAGCGTTTCCACCCAGGGAGGGATGCTAAAATCGCGTTGATCTCCAAGGTGTCCGATCGCCGCATAAACTTGATATCGCCTCCCAGGCATTCACTCCACACCTCAGCCGCACATATCCGATCCCGTTCCACCGTGCCTTCGTCACTCCGGCCGAACTCCCCGGACCAATATAGTCGCCGTTCGCTCAACGACCTTTTCTCCCAGCCTATCGGCACCCGGCGTTCCGCAAATTCACGAATCACGCCTTCTTTGGCGTTGCTCTCTTGGTGGGCCTCCTGCTGTTGTTTAGCCTCTGCCTCCGCCTCGCCTGTGAGATACAGGGCCTCTCCCAATTGCCAATACACGAACGCTTCTGCATATATCTGTGGAATCTCGTCCTCCAAGTCGTTGAAAACACTCTTCTTAACAGGCTGCACCCCTACGTCAACAGGCCAAAACCGTCTGTTTCCGGTTTTATCCTTCAGAAACTCGCTGTCATTGGTCGTTCCAAAAAACACGCAGCGCCTTGGAAACGCTTTTGTACGACGGCCAAACGGCTCCCGGTATATGTCCTCTGTCCGGCTCAGGAACTGCTTGACGGCATTCGATTCGGACTTTGACATCCCCGTCAGCTCGCCGATCTCATTAATCCAGATGCCTTGTATCATTTCAGACGCCTCTTTGCCTTCGAACGTTTGTAGACTGTCGGAGTACCAACGTCTGCCCAGTAAGCGCAAAAACGTACTCTTACCCAGCCCTTGCGGTCCCGCCAAAATCGGCATCTGATCGTATTTGCATCCTGGATTCATGGCGCGGGCCACAGCAGCCACCAGTGATTTCCTTGACACTGCGCGGACATAGGTAGAGTCAGCGGCACCGAGGTAATCGCACAGCAACGTGTCCAGTCGCTTCACACCGTCCCATTTCAAGCTCTCCAGCCAATCCCGCACCTCGTTGAATGTGTGTCTGTGTGCGTATAGGGCAACCGCATCAAAAACCCTTTCTTTGCCCGTTATGCCGTATGTGCGTTCCAGGTAATGCCGCAGTCCGGCATCATCCACATCCGACCATCCGCGCCGTTCCTGGTTGCTGTTCCAAGGCAGCGGCCCCAGCACAGCACCTCTGTTGGCAAACTCATCGAAAGCAAGCTTGCCCTTTAGCAGCGGATCATGCTCCAGAATGATCAGGATGTTGTCGGTCGTCTTCGCGGGCATGCCTGTCGTAGCGCTGACCTGTAGCTTACTGATCCAGTTGACCGTTTCTTCCTCAGTCGCCGGAAGATTGCCAAAATCCTGAATGGCTTTTTCATAGCGCTCCTGGTTGAGTAGCGCGGCAACACCTGCATCTTGAAGCGCAAAGCCGCACATGGCCGTGAACGACGGTAAGCGGTTGGTCGGTGTTCCCGGCGTCGCGTCGTCGTCCATTTCGCCAAACTTGTGTAGCCGAACCAGGTCAAACGCATTCACGAGGCGTCCGCCGACCGGGTCAGTTGCGTGATGGCTGAATAGGAAAGCCCCGTCGTCGTATAGGATAGCCCCGCCTGTCGTGCTTCCGCCGACGTATGTAAGTCTTCCGCTGTCGTCTGTCGGCGCGTACACGCCTGGCAGGAATACTTCTATCGCACGATAAACGTCATACTGGCGACAAAACGCACCAACGACGCCTTGTTTCTCTGTTGGATCGCCCTGCTTTGCTGCCAAACGAACGTGTGCCTGCTGTGCCCCAGGCACCTGCGGCCACTCGGCCACATTACGCCAATCCGCATAAAGCGCCAACAGGCCGTCAGCATCGAGAAACGGCTTGTCCCCGTACTGGAAGACAAATCGACTGTCGGAGCAGCATGACGGCCAGTACATCAACCGTACGCCTTGGAAAGTCGTCGGATCACATAGCTCAATACCGATTATGGATCCGAGTTTCCGAGCCAGCGGCTCATATTCGTCGGCCGTAACCGTTCGGTTCAGAGGAGCCAGCACACGCAGACGCGGCTTGGCTTCCTCATGCTTCCGTGTGCTGTATACAGCGTAAGAGCAGCCCAAACCATCCAGGCGGCGCAGCACATCCGCCGTACTGCCTGCCGGGATATTATCCAGGTCAAGCGTGATGACATCCCGGCCAGTTACATTGTTACCCTTCCGCCGATTACCCGCCAGAGTCCCTGCTACAAAACCACCGACGTCTTTCAGGTCATCCTGCTTACTCTTTGGCAGCTGTAGATATTGGGCAAGCGTTTCGGTGCCGCGGACCGCAACTCGCAGTCGCTCCACCAGCTCTGACCAGTAAATTGTTTGTGCTGGCCAGTGCGTCGCCTTGCGGCTGCCAGCGGAGGATATGGTAAGTTGTCGGTCGTGAATCATGGCAGCCATCCTTTCAATACGTGAAATACTAGGAACAAAAGTAATGTTGTGGATATTATTCAAATCTCTCCATTATGGCCTCAGCCCGTGAATAAGTTCACGCAACTCGATTTCCCTCAACCGCTTTTGCACATCTTCCAGCGATTGGAGCAATACTTCTTTCTCTGATTTCAGGGATTCGGCCACAGGGGGTACGTCCGATTCAGTCAGCAAAATCAAGTCTTCACGGCTTGGGCTTCTTCTTTTGGCAATCCTCGCGGACTGCATTCGGATCGATTGTTCTACGATGTTTCGAACTGTTCTGGCGTTACCGAAACCGGGTTTCATCCTTTCCAGCTCAAACCTTGACAAAAGCGAATCGATATAGGCATTAGACATTTGGTACTCTCTCTCTCTCGGAACAAAAGAAAGCTGCGATTTGTATAAGATCGGACACTTCGTAGTCCGCGAAATGAATTGTCGTTGGAAATCGGGATCGCAGCCCTGGATTTTCGTTGAGAAATTCGGCCATGTCTTCAGGATAGCCAGCAGCAATAACAACAATTTCGTCGCGCATGTCCTCCATTAGTTGAACAATGGCCGCGATCACTTTATCACCTGTCTTATGCGACGACTCACCAGCAACGAAAGCATAGGCTTCATCGATGAATAAGACCCCGCCTTTGGCTTCTTTGAATTTGTCCTTTATTGTTCTCTCGGCCTGCCCAACATGCGGGTGTGTTACATCCGCGTGGTGGATTTCAACAAACGGCGGTTCATCGTGACTTGTTTTTAACATCCCAAGAGCTGCAAACGCCTCACCAATCAACCGGGCTGCTGTTGTCTTCCCTGTTCCTGGATTCCCCTTAAAGACCATGTGATTCGATTGCGGCGTGGTCTTCAGACCCTGGCGCTCTCGTAGCTTTGATATTTTGGCAAACTGTATCATTTGTTCGACCTGGTTTTTTACCGCGAACATACCAGGAAGTGCGCCGAGTCTTTCCAAGGCTTCCCTTGCTCTGCGTTCCAATGGAGGCATCCCCCTCAATTACTATTTTGTTAATCATTTACGGTCAAGGCTGCGAAGCAAAGGTGCCACAGTTCAGCCCTGTAGATAGTAAATATTCACTGGGATGGCCCTATTACATCCTTGGGCATCGGTCTGTCCTCCGCATTTTTAACGTAACACGGGTTTCGGTTTGTCATTTTCATTAATTTTGGTTGTGTACAAAAAAACGAAGTTGAGTTGAGATATCTGGAGATTCCAGCTATAATTTTTTTTATTTAAAGGCTTGACAGATATTACCGATTATTTTTAGTTCTTAATCCTTCTTATAGTAATTCGTAATGAATCCTTCAGCTTTCAGCGGCAACCCCGGAGCCCAACTGATTGGATGCCCCATGATCGCCGCAACTGCGTCAAGGTCAGCACGCCCCGTAGGTACGTCCAAGACTACCTCATCGTGAATGTGCATTACTGTTTGATAGCCGCTCGCGTCCAGTCGGAAAAGGCTTTCGGCCAAGCAGTCCCTTGCAATCGCCTGTGTTACGTTCTCCACGAGCTTCCCGCCGTACGTCGGCACGACTTCCCACTTACGCGTTTTTTGATTAACCCCGTGGTAGTACAAAGCTTCCTTTCCAAAATCGTTCTGAGATAGAAACGGTCTGGCATAAAACAACTTCCGGCCACTCGGTAACGTAATGATGAGAAAATCCTGTTGGTTGAAAGAGTCAACTTCTCGGGAGAGGATTAACCCACGGACACCAACAGGCTGCCCCGTTCGCATGACGTCAAGCGCAGCGTTTTCCAAGCCATACCACAAGTCCACGATTCGCTTGTTCGACCCTCTCCAGCGCCGAACAATATCTGGCAGCTCCTCTTCGGTAAGTCCCTGGTCTAGTGCTCCCATCGAAATCAACGCCCCAGGACCGCCTTGGTAACCAAGAGCCAACTCAGCAACTTTCCCTTTTTGCCGTAATTCATACTCTGGATTTCCCTTCTTAATTAGTTCGATCGGCACGCCAAACATCTGAGAGGCAGAAGCTTCGTATATTTTGCCGTGTGTATTGAAGACGTCCAATCGCCACTGTTCACCCGATAGCCAGGCAATAACCCTGGCTTCGATTGCAGAGAAGTCAGATACCAGCAGGACATTACCCGTGGTAGGTATGAATGCCGTACGGATCAGCTGAGAAAGTGTGTCCGGCACATTGCCATAGACGAGTTTTAAGGTATCGACCTTTTTGGCTTTCACGCACTCGCGTGCATGTGACAGGGTTTCCAGGTAATTACGCGGAAGATTCTGTACCTGAACCAGTCGACCAGCCCAGCGCCCGGTCCTATTGGCCCCATAAAATTGCAGGAGCCCCCGTATCCGTCCGTCTGCGCATACTGCCTCACGCATAGCCTGGTATTTTTTGACCGAAGTTTTGGAGAGCTCCTGCCGGATCTCCAGCACCCGTTTCGCTCTGCCCTCGTCCATTTTGTCGATCAGTTTGGTGACCGTACCCTTCTGCAGGTTGTCTACTTCCTCCCCGATCTCTTCCGTCAACCAGGCCATGAGCTGCTTGACGCTTTTCGGGTTATCAAGCCCGGACAGCTGGATCGCCTCAGCCGTCAGCTCCGTACTCACTAACTCGTCACAATGAAGAGCGCCGTCAATCATTTGCTGGTCAACCGCAACGCCGCGCGCGTTGATCCTTTGGTCGATCTCCCATAGACGCTGTTCTTGCGCCGGAACTGGGAACGATGACAAGCGCCGTTCAATCTCCATTTCGGTGACAACGTCTTGAATGCAGTAATCCTTGAAAAGCCGCCATTTATCTGGTTCATGGTGCGGGAGTGTCCGCGTGCGTTGGCCGTTTTTTGCTGTAGGCTTGCAGGGTACGCAGAATGTGCGGATCAGTGCATTACCGATGCCCATTTTACGTTTGTCCTCTGGCAGCCCAAGAGCGACAGCTGTGGCAGCCAGACCTGCCGTGTAGCCACAATACAGGCCGTGCAGTTGCGTGCAACGCCACTGTTCCAACGGTGAGTAAAATGCCGTGTTCAGGCAGTACCACTCGAACGGTGCATTGTAAGCGTGCTTGATTACGTTCGGATCAGCCAATGCGTCAACAACGTCCATAGGGATGTACTCACCTTGGGCAACATCAATAATGTTCACTGGGCCTCCATCCCACGAGTATGCGAACAAGAGGATTTGAAAGTCAGGGGACTGCACATATTTGTACAGTCCCGCCTTTTTAATGTTGACGCTTGAAAATGTCTCAATATCGATTGAGAGGTGCCGCATTTCCCTACAGCCCCATTATGCCGCCATTCAACGGCCGTCCAGTGATCGGGTCAAATTGGACGGGGGGAGCTGCTGGCGGTTGTTGACCAAACCCCTGCTGCGCGGGAGGATACGCCTGCGGAGTAGGGTGTCCGTATACTTGTGAAGGAGCTGCGTTGGCCCATCCCTGCGGAGTTTGCACCTGCCATCCGCCTTGCGGTTGCGCTGGAGCCCCGTATCCCTGTTGAGGGTATGCTGGTGGCTGATACGCTGGCACAGTTGGAGCTGAATCTGCCGGGCTTCCGAAATCCGATGCGGCTGAAGCCCCACCTCCGCCAAGAGGCTGACCGTCTTCAAGCTTTTGCACGTTGCCCAGTCCGCAGCCAATCCCCTTTTTCCCTTGGCTGAGGTAACCAAAGAAGCGAACAGATGCACGAGCGTAAATTCCAGAATAGATTTCTGACTGGTTAATGATCGGATTCAAATTAATGTCAACGACATCCGGCTTGCGGTCCGCCTTGGAGGATGCTGTCATTACCCAATGCCCCCGGCATTCCTCTGGAAAAGGAGTTCCGTCAACTTTGACACCATCACCATCATGGATAGGTGTTGCGATGACTGGCGGACGAACGCCGTTCCACTTCGAGCCTACGGCTTCTTGCACCGCCGCGCTGATTGCCGCGTCGATGCGCTGTTTCGTAGCCACATCAGATTTCGGGATCAACAGGGTGACGCTGAATTTTGGCTCGCCTCCACTCAAACCAGCTCGTGGTGTGAACAGGTGAACGTAGCTCAGTCTCACTTTTCCGGTTACAACGCGTTTCGGGTCTTGGTTATTCATTTCTCGATTCCTCCTCAGATTTAAAATCATCAGCTGCGCTTATTCGTTTAATCGCTTCACGTTTATCGCTTATTGGGGCGAGTGTCGGCTTGCCCGCTTCTGCTCTCACCAGTCCCGGCTCTTCGAGCAGCTTTCTGTACTCTGCTTTTCCCAGCACCTTCTCGAGTGCTGCGACAGTCAGTGGCTTTCTCTCGTACAGTAGTGCCTCATCGATACCAGATTCTTTGAGCGCAGCAAACGCCACATCGATATCGGCATACTGTCTGGAGCCTCGTCCTTCGACAGCCTTCCAGCCGGATACTTCTCCGCCTTTGAGCACTTCAGACAGCGCCGCTTCCTTCAACGCGTTGTACCAGCTGACGATCCCTTCAGCTCGCCGGAGCACTTCCCCTACTTCCTGCCAACTTATAAGTGGCGGCTTCATTGGCGCGTACTGCTCAACCGACATGAGCCGATCCACCCGTGCTCGGCATGTATTCCGTGCCCGGCAGAAGCCGCAATGGTCGCCAACAACGTATTCGCCTTCGCCATTAAACGCCTTGGCTGCAATCGGCTTAATGGACTCGCCCCACGCCAGAAGATCAGTCGCGCTGATGGACCACGAAGACGGCTCGTCCCACACTTTGGGCTGTACAATGGAAATATGTACAGTCTCAATCTCGTAGAACATAGAGTACGCCTGCAAAGCACCGAGAGCATAAAGCATCATTTGCGGATTGTTCTCGGCCGAGACAGGTACACCCTGGCCGTTTTTGTAGTCAATGACGTGCATCTGCTTGCCGCCTATGATGATGCAGTCAGACGTGCCAAAAGATTCGGGCACAAAGGCACCAAGGTCTACTTTCTTTTCAACCACCACATAAGGCGGTGAACTGAAAGCGTGAACGATGGACTGAATGTACTCCAAGTAAGCTGTGGTGTGGGTGTCCATATCCGACTCGTACAGAGGGTCCGCCTTAAACTTTTTCATCGCGTTGGCGAACTTTCGCGGCCCCATTGGCTCAACAAATTGCTTTCGCAGTTTCAGCTCCGCAATCTCATGCGCCAGCGTGCCCTTTTTGGCCGCTTCGCTCGTTGTATCGGGCAAGGTCGCTTCGAGTCTGGCGCTCGGCGTGCAGTGCAACCAGCGATGCGCACCGCTGGCGGAAAGTAGCGCGTGCGGGCGTTCTGCATGCGCTATGGTCGTCATATCTTCGCCCCCATAGCTCTCAACTGTGTGGCAATCGCTCCGTAGTGCTCTTTTGGCACGGCCATTAGAGGCGGCCCGCCAAACTGTTGCAGCATTTGAACGACTTCGGCCTGGCGACCAGCGTCAACCAACTGCGTAGCTGCAACTGCGAGCTGATCCATCGTGTAGGCTGGAGCCGATGTTGGCACAGCCCCGGGCTGTGGCGATGCGACAGGAGGCTGAAACGGAGCGGGTGGCACTGCTTGCGAAGCTCCTTGCACCGGAGGTGGGGCTACAGGGATGCCAGGTTGATAAGGCTGCTGAGCAAAAGGAGCAGCATTTTGCGGATGTGCCTCTTGTGTTGGCTGCTGTGCTTGTGGATGTTGTGCTTGCTGTTGCGCACCTACTGGCTCAGCCGAAATGGAGGCAGTAGTTACTGGAACATGCATAAAGTGCGACGCCAGACTGGAAAGCTCTTTAATGGCTTCGGCAGCGTTTTCACCGTGAATTTGAATCTGTACGGACATGTGTGGTCCCTCCTTGTTTTTGGGCCTCCTCGGATGTAAAATGGAGGCAATCAAATTGTGTTTTGTTTCGGACTCAGCGTTGCCGCGCTGGGTCTTTTACTATTTTTGTAGGAATTTCCAACTCTCTGTCGAAATGGATGTTCAGACATACCAAACCAGAAAGGAGAAAATTCAATGAATCCATATATGCTTGTGATTAACGTTGTTCCGATGCCAGAAAATAAAAACTGTGAAGATATTGCCGGTGCAAAAGCTCACGTTTGGGTTATTTCGGCAGATAAGGAAAGCGCCAAACTCCGTGCAATAGACTACGTCAATAAATACCTCTGGAAAGTTATAAATTTTGAGTACGAGCTCGAGATTCATAAAGAGCAGATTCCAACGTTGCATGTAGATGAAGCTCGGTTGTATGAATTGGCTCTTCAACATGGGATTGCTTCTGATTTCCTTGCATATCCGAAGAAACCGGGGAACCCAGATGATCCTGTGATAAAAAGGCAGCTTTGAACCCATTAGCCTCTATCTTTTCTGCCACCGTACCTACGGTGGCTTCTTTTGGCCTATCCATTCTCATTCACCTCCTTCTGTTTAGTCACGAGGCCGCCAGCAGCCCAACCTCTCTGCCAGCCGTACAGCTCCACTGACTGATCCCGATGACCTCGCTATGTATTTGGAGGTTCGAACCTCCGTGCAACTGACAATTTTCAATCAGCTGCACGCAGGGCCGAAGCCCTCAAAACTGTCTGCGCTGTTTCAACTCCCCTTTCTCTGCAAGAAGAGCCTCTTCAACCATTTTTTGCTCTTCGCCTTACTCAGAAGGCCACACTCACGGGCTGTCATTGGTGGTCGTGTCGCAGCTATTTCGATATCCCATCCAGATTTTACTCGGCGATGGAAAGTTCGCTCTTTGATGCCGTTTTGTTCGGCCATTCGCAAGTATTTTTCGGGATATTTACGGCTGCTCTCGTAAGCACGTTTTGCTTGCGCTTTCCGATCTTGTAGCGGCTGTGTCGCTGCTCTTTCTAGCTCCCACCCTAGCCGATTCGCCCGATAGCGAAGCGTGCTGTAACAAATTCCGTGATGCTTCGCTACCTCAACCCAATCCTTGAGTGGATTTTTCTTATGTGGTGGGGTCTTAATCGCTCGATCTTTTGGCCATGCCAGCATGCGAATCCGCACTTCCAAAAGCGCTGGCCTGACTCCGTCCCGGGCTGCCTGTTCATATTCTTCGGGTGTGATATAGAAATTCATTTTTTATCACCTATGCAGGAATCAAGCGCATATTGAGCGTTCCACCGATCAATATAGACCTGATACATCCCTGCTTTCTTTAAATGATCCACTTTTGTTCGCAGGGTGCGTTCCGTCCGGCCAAGCGCAAAGGAAAGCGAACGGGCTGTATCGACTTCGTAGAACTTGCAGAGGTATTCCAGCTCCTCCTCGGTGAATGGAGCACCGTGATTAAAATGAAAATCAGGGTGGTAGTGCATACGGCCGTGAGAATCGTAAGAAATACCATCATCAACAACGGCAACCGCTACAGCTTGCATCATGAGGCTTGTCCTCCCCCCAATAGCTGTGATAAGCTATTAGTACCCTATTTTTTTACGGTCCACCTGTTCGCAGCAGGTGGATTTTTCTTTGCCTGCAAAGCGTCCAAGGATTTGTTCAGCTTGTGTCACCTCTCTGGCTTTCTTAATAGCCAGAACCTTGTCTGCTGTGATTCGCATTTTAAGAGCTACCATGATCATGCCTTGGTGGTCGTATCGTGTGGCCGTTTCTTGCAAGGCTGAGACGATCATAGACAGCTGCTCCTCGTCCACGCCGTCCAGCATTTCCTTTACGTTTGTGTCGAGCATCCCTGCCCACCTCCCCTCTGTCCGATAATTAACACGCATCGATCAGAAATCAATTTTTAGGTTGTTCGTAGAGCCACTTAATTAAAAATTCTCTTGTTTCTCTGGCAGGAAAATACCACTTCCCGCCTACCTTAAATTTTGGGAATCTTGGATCAAAGAAAACTTTATCCTGGATGGTGTTCCAACACATACACGTCCGTTTTTTAAGCTCTGTCGTATCCCAAAATACCTTTTCTGCATCAACTTCTTTCACCAATTCATTGATTCGTTCATGGCACATATTTCGTATTTCCTTTTCATCCAAATCAATGGAGACCAGTTTTTTCATAACGTTCACTTCTTTCTTCAAGCTTTAATTTGACGATCCCACTTGCCACGGTAGTAATCAAAAAGCCCTGCTTTCTTGAGGTAAGCAACCCTGTACTCCAGTGATTTTTCTAGGCGACCAAGGGCCAGTGATAAGGATTTCAGAGAGTCAGCTTCGTAGAATTTACAGAGGTAAGCAGTCTCATCATCGTCAAATGGCTTACCTTGGTTTGGGTGAAAGTCTGGATGATAGAGCATTCTCCCTCGATCGTCATACTGGACGCTATTTTGCTTTCTTAACTCGCCCTTTTTGCTGTTTTTTTTTACACGTTTGTGTGGTGCATACAACATTTTCATCAAAAAAAATTTCCCGTATATCGCGGTTGAAATAGGTGCAAATTCTTAACATCAATTTCCCCCCAGGAACCGCGCCATTCTCTATCGCACTGATCCGATCCCTTGTTGTACCAAGCTCTTTTGCCAATTCTGCTTGAGACAGATCATACTCTGGAAGACTACGCAACGATTTGATGGTATTTTTCATTTTTGCCATTCACCCCCTAGGAGTTGCTTTGGTGCAACAATATGTAGATTTAACATGACACATTGTGTTGTTCATACGTCAAATTGTATGTTTAACAACACAATGTGTCAATAGATTTTTAAAAAACTCCCTTAAAAGAACAAATGATCTCTTCCTATTTCGTCGTGTATATACTACAATTTGTAGTGTCTACACTACAATGACGAGGTGTAAATATCCAATGCAAAACGAACTTGGTAGAACCTTAGAAGCCTTGAGAAAAGAGAATAAGTTCTCTTTGAGAGAGGTTGCTGAGTTAACTGGATTAAACTTCACATACATCCGGGATTTAGAGCTAAATAAGAATCGAAGTACAAAACAACCGGTAAAGCCAACTACGGACACTCTTCAAAAGCTGGCAGCTGCTTATGACTATCCATTAGAAAATCTATTGAAATTAACTGGGCAGCTAGAAGTCGCAAATGCTTTCGAAAAAATCCTCAACGACCCAGATGTAAACGAAAAGAAGAAAGAGGCTGTTCGTATCCTGATGGAAATGGATGACAACGACGAAAGCCTGGATCGTGTAATTGGAATATTAAACGCGTTGAAATAAAAACGACCAATCTCAACGAGGAGATCGGTCGTTTTTTCTTTTATCTGGATTTGCTTGCAAAACGATGTCTTCGATATTTCGGAGGGCTTCACTGTGGTCCTCTTTCAAAAGATTATGTAACACCCCTACAATTTCTGGAGTCCATTTTGTTGACTTGATCGTGATCACACATTTCTCCCCCTTAGATCGAACATAAGTTCTTATGTATTGTATGAGTATCTTGTACATTCCGCAACTGTTTCCAGTTCCATAACAAAAAATAACGACAGGCGTATGTGCCTACCGTTATTTTATAACAATCAAATTCTTTTTTCTGTAAAGTGCAACAACTTTTTTCTCCAAAATTTGTAAGTCGCTTTACATTTCTGGTTAAGATTTACCAACCATCAGGAGGGCCGCCAAGCGGAGAAACCAACCTGTCTGTTGTCCGGGAATCTCCCGTTTGGATCACTTTTGTTTCAGCATGTGGAGCTATCCCCCAACCATCTGGCGGTCCAGCAAGTGATACCTCGTTTGCAGTGAATAGTCCAATTAACAATGCAAGACTCGGGATGAAGATAAGCTTTTTCTTCATGAACAAACCTCCTACAACGTGATACCTATATTCTAACTGACAATAATGCTCTTTCTAGGACAAAATTTTTCGTAAGCACCAATTCGTCTTTCAAATGGCTTTTCTCAAGCTCCTGCAAAATACTATCAACTTCTCTTGTTACATACTCTCCGGTCTCAACAGCCTTTAGCATTACTTTGTTACGGCGTAATAGCATGTCTTCATCAGCGAAATGACGCCAGTTACTCTTTTTTGCAAGGCGGAGAATGTTTTCGCATTCCTTGATTTTTACTCGGGCACTTCCGAGATTACCTAATCTGATTTCCATCATAATGATATCGTTGAGGGAGTGTGTTCTCTCTGAGTCATTCTTTCCGAGTCGTTTAAAAGCAGCTTCCCAATACACTTGTGCATCTTCGTATCTTCCTGTCATGTAGTAGAGGCGTGCAAGACCTGCATGGATAAATTTGAGGAAATCACTCGTCGGCTCCAGAATCTCTAAACACTTTAGCTCGCATTCTAACGCTTCATCGTAATTGAACTTTTGCAAGCAGATCATTGCATGCTTATGGTAGATAAGGTGAGTATGCTTATAAACCTCTCCATTCATCACTTCGATGGCTTTAGACATTTTCTTATAAGCCTTGTGTTCATTACCTGTGTAGTAATATGCATTTGCTTGGTGTCCTAGCATATAAGATAGTTTTTTATTGTCCAGATAAACCTTGTCTTTAATCGCTTCGGTAATAGTAATAAATGCTTCGTAGTTCTTGGTTGAGCCAGATATTGCATAAAGCTCATCTGTCAGTTCAATAAAAAGATCGGGGTCTGGGTCAAGATTCGCGGCTATTCTGATTAACCAGCTGCTTTTCTTCGGGTTAACCTTTTTCTTAATCTTCATGTCCCACATCACAATTTGAAACATAGCGGGAAACATAGTTTCAAAATCATCCGTCTTCAATGCCCCACGAATAACCTTCTTCATGATCTGTTTAGCGACTGAATAATCAGCCTCTGCTACGAAATTTGCAAGAGTTATTAACTCTCGTTTGTCCTCTTGAATAGCAGCATATGCCTTGACGATCTCAACAGATTCAAATAGTCGAAACACATGCTCTACGAACCTAACCTTTGGAACGTTCTGTCCTCTCTCGGTATTTGCAATAGTTTGACGAGAAACATCCAATGCTTCTGCTAAATCTTCCTGGCTCCACTTCTTTGCGTGCCGTAAATCGCGCAATTGTTCTCCGAAATATTTTCTTTTATTTGGCATTTGTTACTTCTCTCCTTTGAGAAGCAAAAGCCTTACACCAATCACGATGGCAGGTTATATCTAATGCTCCTATTCGTGCCACTTGTTGAATGCTGCACAAAGCTGTAAAATATTGTTTATGTCGACGGAAAGTGGCTCCGGCCCGCCACCAAGGGTGAGTCTTGGTGGTAAAGAGTGTAAACAGGTGCAACTGTCTACACCCCGTTGGCTTTTTGCTTTAACCAGTTATTAGTTCACTTGTTAACAAAAGTAAATTTAACCCAAATAGTATAACATTTTCCTTAACAAAAAATTATAGTATCGGCAAAATTTTTTATATAGTCACGTCCACATCGCAGCATATTCCTCGACCCTTTTCTCTTCGATCCGCTTCATCGTTCCGTAGAAACATTTCAAGAATCGATCTAGTCCCCATTCGCGTTTATCCCTTTTGTACTCGTTCTTGGTGTACTCCCAGGCATCGGAAGCAATTGGCAACACGTTTTCGTTGCGAGTCCATCCGGTCACCCGCTTAAACATCACCACCTTGCTCCAGAACTGTTTAATTACTCTTCCACATGAAAATCCTTGCTGGATCAGCTTAGCGAATTCTTTCGGGATGTAAGAAGGAACTACTGAGCTGTCTTTCGTGAGGTGCGTTCCGTTTACGTTATTTTTCTTAGTTTCTTTTGGTCTTTTTGGAGTATTAAAAAACCCTGTATTAGTTTCCTGTTGGGGAGCCTCAACCTTTGATTTTTCAGGTGTTTTAGGCTTGTCCAACCCCATCACCTCAACCCCGTCATTCAAAGGTAAAAAATAGTAAATGTTTGCTCCTTGGAGTCCCGTTTTTCTGCTGGTTGCAACCCGTTTTAATATCCCTACCTGGTCCAACTTCCTAATCGCCCTTTCAACACTTGACCGGCTTACTTTCGTTAAAGTCATTATTGTTTCAATTTTTAAATAAGCTACGCCGTATACCTTCTTGGATCGCATTCGGATGATATCTAGAACACGCAGGACCGATGGCGTTAACCTCTCTTTGATTTGTTTCAACTGAGTATTTATTGCACTCACAAGATTCTCCTTAGACGTGAAGTAACTATATTTCTTCATGAACTCCAGCGTGACTAAATCAAACACTTTAATCCCCCCATATATCACTTTGGTGATATTTAAAATCACTTTCATGTACACATATTATTTCAAAAAACTCAGTCAGTCAATGAAAAAGATCACTTTAGTGATTTTTAGTATCGAAAAAACACTAACAAGTACATGTTTGTGTACATTTACAATGCGTTTGTGTTCTTTTTGTTTGCATAAACATACTTTTGTTTATATAATTGCAAGTAAAAGAGGCAGAAAGGGGTGATAGACTTGGGATTTTCGTACAATCGACTTTGGAAAATGCTGATTGATAAAGGTGTAAAGAAAAAAGACCTGAGAGAACAACTTGGACTTCACTCGACTACAGTGGCAAAAATGGGCAGAGATGAGTACGTAGGGATGGAGATATTGGATAGGTTGTGCAATCACTTAAACTGCCGCATTGAAGACATAATTGAACACCTACCAGACAAAAAATAAAACGCACCCAATGGGATGCGCTTTTTTGAATCCGATTACAGGAGTTGATTACATGGCAAGCTTCAGAAAGAGAGGAAAAAAATGGGAGTTCCGTTTGAAATACCATGATCCTTTCACTCAGGAGTACAAAGAAAAAACAAAAGGCGGTTTCGCAACTAAGAAAGAAGCACAAATCGCGGCCGCTGAATTTGAAAACAACTTACTGGAGGGGTACGAGCAAAAAGATATACCCCTCCAAGACTTTCTCATGATTTGGTTAGACGAATACAAAAAAGACACAGTGCGAAAAAACACCTTTCAGTTGCACAGCAGGAATATTACAAATCATATTGTTCCGTATTTCAAAAAAATCATGCTGCGAGACTTAAAGCCAATAATGTATCAAAAATTTATTAATCACCTTGCAGAAAATGACTACAGTAAGCGAACGATTGAATTGATCCACACAACACTAAACAATGCAATGGAAAAAGCCTTGACTTTGAGTAAGATCGACAAGAACCCCTGCAGCGGTGTTACCATAAAGGGACGCGAGGAAAATAAAGCTGGTATAAAATTCATGGAAACAAGTGACATTCCTCGTTTTTTACAGGCAACCCTCCGATACGATTACATCTACTGGATATTCTTCAAAGTATTAATTGAGACAGGTATGCGAAAAGGTGAAGCTGCTGCTTTACAGTGGACAGACATAGACTTCAAGAATATGACGATTAGCATTGATAAGACTCTCGACTTCGGGGCAAAAAACAAAAGCGAGCTTTTTGGTGATACGAAGACATTTAACTCGAATAGAACTATTAAAATCAGTCAATCACTGGTCAATGACCTCAAGCATCACTTATCCTACCAGAACCAAAACAAATTAGGATTCGGGGAGCTCTACCATCATGAACTAAATCTAGTATTGTGCAGAAAAGATGGAAACTTCATGCCAAAATCCTCTTTGTTTAACGCCTTTTCACGAACGCTAAAAAAATTGAACATTAACCCCATGCCTATCCACTCATTAAGACATACACACGCAGTATTGCTCATGGAAACTGGTGCAGATATGAAATACATCCAAGAACGTCTAGGTCATGGCAGTATCCAAATTACTTCCGACGTCTACGCCCACATCTCTAAGAAAATCGAATTAGATAACATGGACAAGTTTGAAAGCTACATGGAAAGTGTGTACTCAGAAAAAAACAGTGGGCAAATCGTGGGCAAATACATTAAAACACTGCAAAAATCAAATTTGCCCACCAAATAAAAAGAGCCCCTACGCTTACAGGCGCAAGGGCTCAACTCAATTAATAAGCAGCCATGTACTGCTCGCGCTCCCAGTCGTGAACGCGTGTGCGGAACATGTCCCACTCGATTTCTTTTGCTTCGATGAAGTGCATCAGTGCATGCTCGCCCAGCGCTTCGCAGATCACTGGATCGGCTTTCAGGCACTCGATTGCTTCTTTCAATGTTGCTGGCAAGTTTTCGATGCCGTTTGCTTCGCGATCTTGCTCAGTCATCACGTAGATGTTGCGATCGATGGCTGGCGGCACAGTCACTTTGTTTTTGATACCATCCAAGCCTGCTTTCAGCATGACAGCCAAAGCGAGGTATGGGTTTGTTGCCGGGTCTGGGCTGCGCACTTCGATGCGAGTTCCCATGCCGCGGGAGGCAGGGATACGGATCAAAGGAGAGCGGTTCTTCGCGGACCATGCCACGTAGCAAGGCGCTTCATAGCCAGGCACCAGACGTTTGTAGGAGTTCACCAACGGGTTGGTGATCGCTGTGAAACCGCGAGCATGCTGCAAAATACCTGCGAGGTAATGCTTCGCTGTTTGGCTCAAGCCCATTTCGTCTGTCTCGTCATAAAAAGCATTTTCATTGCCACGGAACAAGGATTGGTTCGCGTGCATACCGGAACCCGCTACGCCGTACAGCGGTTTTGGCATGAATGTCGCATGCAAGCCGTGTTTTTGCGCAATCGTTTTGACAACCAGCTTGAACGTCAAGATTTGGTCAGCTGCTTGCAAAGCATTTGCGTATTTGAAGTCGATCTCGTGTTGGCCTGGAGCCACTTCGTGGTGAGAAGCTTCGATTTCAAAGCCCATTTTTTCCAGCGTCAAAACGATATCGCGACGGCAGTTTTCGCCGAGGTCGAGTGGAGCAAAGTCAAAATAGCCACCCTGATCGTTCAGGTCAAGCGTAGGTTCGCCTTTGTCGTTGAGCTTGAACAGGAAGAACTCAGGTTCTGGTCCCACGTTAAACGCGGAGAAGCCCATTTCTTCTGCTTCTTTCAGCGCGCGTTTCAAAATGTAGCGAGGGTCACCCTCGAATGGAGAGCCATCTGGCATATAGATGTCACAGATCAGACGTGCAACTTTCCCATGCTCGTTACCCCACGGGAATACAACCCAAGTATCCAAATCCGGTACCAGGTACATATCCGATTCCTCAATACGAACAAAACCTTCGATAGAAGAACCGTCAAACATCATTTTGTTGTCCAATGCTTTCGGCAGTTGGGAAGAAGGAATCTCCACGTTTTTGATAATCCCCAGCAGGTCGGTAAACTGCAGACGGATGTATCTCACGTCCTCTTCTTGGGCCAATCGCATAATGTCTTCTCTTGTGTACTTGCTCACATTTCTCTCCTCCTGTCTCTCTCACAACTTTATATCAGTGGAAGAAGCGGGAAAGCTCTCCACGAATCAATGCGTCCTCGCCTGGGCGGGCTGCATTGCGATACATGATTTGTTGCCTTAGCAGCTGATGCAGTTCCTTGTCAGACATGTCCTTGCGCTTTACTTCGGACGTTGTAGAAATTTCCGTCGGTTCCATGACAGACTCTTGCAATTTCAAGACTTGCTTGATCCCTGCAATGTTGAGCCCTTTTTCAATCAGTTCCTTGATCTCCAACAGTCGGTCTACATCATTGAAGGAGAAAAGCCGCTGCTTTCCTTCCGTGCGAGCCGGTTGAATCAGGTCATTTTGCTCATAGTAGCGTATCTGTCTCGCAGTGAGATCAGTCAGCTTCATGACGATCCCAATTGGAAAGAGGGCCATATTCCGGCGAAGGTCATCACTCATGACTTGTCCCTCCTCTATCGTTTTCCTTATGCTTTATTTTATGCAAAAGCACAAACACTGTCAACGGATGTTAGAAAATATTACGCAAGAAAGTGACCTCTTTTGAAAAAATCCACGTTATCCCCGTATGGAACCCACGACATGCCTGTCTCAATGGTTGTTTTTCGCAGTACCGTCCGCGCACAGTCGAATAGCAAAAAGACGGCTTCTCCCATCCGAGAGAATGCCGTCTTTCCTTTTGTAAAAACCGTTTACGCCTCAGGCAATTCGAGCAATCCTTTGTCCAGCAAGCCGTTTAACGCCGTCAAAATCCCTACTTTGACATGCGAGTACGTCAAACCGCCTTGCACAAAGCCCAAGTATGGCGGGCGAATCGGACCGTCTGCGGAAAACTCGATGCTCGCTCCTTGAATGAACGTTCCCGCCGCCATGATAACCGGGTCTGCATACCCCGGCATTTCGCTCGGGTACGGCGTGACGTGCGAATCGACGGGAGCTGCTTTTTGAATCCCTTGGCAAAAAGTAATCAGCCGTTCCGCACTGCCAAAAGCGACAGACTGAATGAGGTCCGTGCGCGGTTCATGCCAGAGCGGATTGGTCTGAAAGCCGAGTCGTTCCAGCAAGGCGGAGGAGAACACCGCGCCTTTCAGCGCTTCTCCCACGACGTGCGGCGCCAGGAAAAAGCCTTGAAACATTTCCAACAGCGAGTACAGCGAAGCTCCACCCTCTGCGCCAATCCCTGGTGCTGCCATCCGGAACGAAGCGAGACGCACAAGGTCTTCCCGCCCGACAATGTATCCGCCAGTCTTGACCAGACCGCCGCCCGGGTTTTTGATGAGCGAGCCAGCCATAATGTCTGCGCCGACATGCAGCGGCTCCAGCTCTTCCGTAAATTCACCGTAGCAGTTGTCTACAAACACGATCAGCGCCGGATTGATTTCCTTGACCATGCGGATCATCTCGCGGATTTTGGCGATCGTAAAGGACGGACGATCCGCATAACCGCGCGAGCGCTGAATGCCAATCACTTTTGTCTTGGGCGTAATCGCCTGCGCCACCGCGACAAAATCGATTTCGCCCTCCGGTGTCAAAGGCACATAGCTGTACCCGATCCCGTATTCTTTCAGCGAACCTTGGCCTTCGCCGCGCACACCTACGACCTCTTCCAACGTGTCATACGGCTTGCCCGTGATGTAGAGCAAATCGTCGCCAGGACGCAAAATCCCAAACAGCGAGATGGCAATCGCATGCGTTCCGGAAATGATGTGCGGTCTAACCAGCGCCGCCTCGCCGCCAAAAACGTCTGCGTAGATCGATTCCAGCGTAGCCCGGCCGGAGTCGTCGTATCCGTATCCGGTCGATGGCGAAAAGTGAAATTCGTTTACCTCATGCTTTTGAAAAGAGCGCAGCACCTTCAATTGATTGGTGTCCACCAGCGCGGAAATTTGACGATGTCTTTCGGAGATCATCGCTTCTACCTCCAGGACGAGAGGACGAAGCTTTTCCCCGTGAGAAAAATATTGAAACATAGGTGATCTTACCAACTCTCTTCAACAGTCTCTGGTTTATCCAGGAGAAAAGGAGCAATCCGCCCATAGATCGGATGGTCCCGGTTCACGCGTACAGTGACCAGGTATGACTCCTCTTCTTCATTAAATTGCTGTTCCATTTCAACCCCTTCACGATGCAAAAGGGACAAAATATCTCCGCGCTCCACCGGAACACGCAGCTTCAGTTCATGGAAGGAAGCGAGCGCAAAAGCTTCCAGTCTCGCCAGCAGCTTTTGCTGATCCTCCTTGCGCATGGCCGAAATGAGGATTGAATCCTCCGCATGCGGCAAGTAAGACCGTTCTGTCAAAAGGTCCGCTTTGTTGAATACGACGAGTTGCGGAATTTCTTCCGCTTTCAACTCGCGCAAAATTTTATCGACAACCTCCATGTGCACCTGAAAATCAGGATGGTGGCTATCGACCACATGCAAAATCAAATCTGCTTCCTTTACCCCTTCCAACGTAGAGCGGAACGCAGCGACCAAGCTCGTCGGCAAGTCCTGAATGAATCCAACGGTATCTGTCAGGAGCACTTCCAGGCCGCTTGGCAACTCCAGCTGTCTTGTCGTCGGGTCCAATGTGGCAAACAGCTTATCTTCTTGCAGCGTATTGGCTTGCGTCAATTGATTGAGAATGGTCGATTTTCCCGCGTTTGTATACCCGACCAGCGCAATCTGGAACACTTTGTTTTTCTTGCGGCGCTCCCGATGCAGCTGTCTCGTGCGGACGGTGTCTTCCAACTGCTGTTTCAGCTCGCTGATCCGTTTGCGGATATGGCGTCGGTCGCTTTCCAGCTTGGTTTCACCGGGACCGCGCGTACCGATTCCCCCGCCAAGCCGGGAGAGCTGCTTCCCTTGCCCTGCGAGACGTGGCAGCAAATAATTGTACTGGGCAAGCTCGACTTGAATTTTCCCTTCGCGGGACTGCGCCCGTCCAGCAAATATATCCAGAATGAGCTGCGTCCGGTCGATGACCTTGCAATCGAATATCCTGTCGAGATTGCGCGTCTGACTCGGCGACAGCTCGTCGTTGAAAATGACCACATCAATGTCCAGCTCATGGGCCTTTTCGGCAATTTCATCAATTTTGCCCGTCCCGAGATACCAGGCCGAGTCGATTCGATCCCGGTTCTGCGTCACGACATCGAGCACCTCAACGCCAGCAGTGGCAGCCAACTCATGCAATTCTTCCATGGAGAGACGTGTTCGCTCTGCATCGCGGTTATCCAAAAAGCAACCGACCAAGATCGCCGTTTCTTTCGTTTTGATCAGATCGTTCACCGATTCACGCCCTTTCTTCTCTTATCATACCACATTTTGCCCATTTCGTTACGGGTGTGATGTGTGGTATGGACCGCCTTGTTTCCATTAGCAAATTTTCAATTACCACTTGAGGCTTCCCCTTTATATTCAAGCCATTGTATCCAAGTAGGGTGGCGAGAGTCAGTCAAACATGAGATCGTAATTAGCATCCTCGACAACATGATCATAGTTGATCCAGCTCATCTCTTCTAATTGCAAAACGCTTTTAAAGGTATTTACAATCTGAAATATATTGCTGCCAGAACGTACTTCTGAAGGCGTCAAAGTAGCGTTTAGTGTCTCTAGTTGTTCATGTGTAAAACCAAAAACGGCGAAGCTGCCGATATTGGCTTCGGCAAATGATTGCAAGATCAGCTCATCGAAATTGTTTTTTATTTCCTCTCTCAGTTCGTCGCCTGCCTGTTTGTATACAATCTCAATCAGATCTCCCTCAGGGTATCTCTCCTGAGCCATTTCCCAAAGCAATCCTTCCTCTAATTCGTAGTTTATTCGCAGGCTGGCAATGATTTTTCCATGATCGTATATGCGATAACCCCAACCATGATCTTCCTCATGGTCAAAATACATGACTGGATATTCATGAGACATGTCCATTATTCCAGCGTCGTTATCACCCTCTGTCAAATAAACGATCCATTTATGATTCAGTTCCTTCATAACAGATCTGCTTTGCGCGTATTTTGCAACTTTCCCCATATGGATGCGCTCCATTAAAAAGCCGGATGTAAACTCGCTCACAAACGATCAGCTCCTCGATTTGAATATTTTACAATACAATGTAAATTTGCATAATACTCTCTACATTTTTCATCGGAAAAAGCAAACCACTTTGAGCAGCATCTCAGTGACACCCTTCAAAAATTCCATAATATGTAAATTAACACCTTCATTTTTGAAAAATAGGCAGCTTTTATCGGCTCCCTGAGTATACTTTTTGTATGATGGTCAAGGCAGGTGACACGGGTGAAGCAAGCAGGAGCGAGTTCAGCAGCAGATGTACATGAATCGTCCAGCAGTTCCAATCGTATTCAGGTCGTTTTCAATCGACCGTTGCGTATTAAACAACCGAATACTTTGGCTGAAATTGTTCGTGCTTCAGCAAGTGCCAATTTGGCTTCTGTCTTTGATGAGTTGGAAAACCTGATTGGCTTGCATGAAGCCAAAAAGACGATTTACGAAATTTATGCGCTCATCAAAATGAATAAAGAACGGGAAAAGCATGGACTGAAAATCGAAAAGCAAGTATTCCACATGGTGTTCAAAGGAAATCCTGGCACAGGAAAAACAACGATCGCCCGACTGTTCGGCAAAATCTTTAAAGAAATGGGGGTATTGTCAAAAGGCCACTTGATTGAGGTCGAGCGCGCAGATCTTGTGGGGGAATTTATCGGGCATACGGCCCAGAAAACAAGAGATTTGGTCAAAAAAGCGCTTGGCGGCATCTTGTTCATCGATGAAGCTTATTCGTTGGCGCGCGGCGGCGAAAAAGATTTTGGAAAAGAAGCCATCGACTGCCTGACGAAATCACTTGAAGATTACGGCAATGAGTTTGTTTGTATCATCGCCGGGTACAACGAGGAGATGGACTCTTTTCTTGAACTCAATCCAGGAATGCCCTCCCGCTTTCCGGTTCATATCAAGTTTACTGACTACGATGCAGATGAATTAATGGAAATTGCTCATCTAATGTCAAAGAACAAGGAATACGAACTGAGCAAGGACGCCAGTGAGAAATTGAGACGGCGAGTAACGGCAGCTCTTAACGATCCTTTCATCGAGAACTTCAGCAATGCGCGATTTGTTCGAAATAACATCGAAAAAGCAATCCGGGTGCAAGCTGTGCGCTTGTTGAAGGTGTATGAGCCAACGAAAGAAGATTTACTGACGCTAAAATCCGAGGATTTCACCATATAGGGCTGCCGCGTCTCCCCATCCATACAATGAAATCCCTCTCAAGAAGGAGGGATTTTTTCGTTGCCAGCATTCTTTTCTAAGCTTTATTTTTCAAGCCGAACCTACTCACCACTGGAGCGAAAAGGCACACCCCGAGCAATGCCCCCGAGATGAACGGAACGACATGCTGCAGCGGATACAAGACAGGCGAAACGCCTTTGACAAAAAGCGCATCCCAACAAGCTACAACCATGCCCACGGCCGCTACGCCGATCCAAAACAGCCCTTTCACATGCGCTGCCGCCTGCTCGACTTGGATACTTCTCTCCCTCCGCTCACGCCCGCAACGCCAGATGACGTACACAATAGCCAGTCCGCCCACCAGCGTGCCTCCGTGCTGGAGCAGCTTGTAGATGGGAACCTCCCAAGCAGCAAGCGAAATGCGTTGTTGTAGCAAGGCAAATCGTTCCACCATGCTTCCCCGGTCATGGGTAAAAGAATCCCAGAGGACGTGACTGAAGCTCCCCAGCAAAGCGGAATAAGCGAAAATCACAAACGATAAAAAGAAGCTTCGCCCTCGCCCGCGATTCGCCTGGTCCCAGCCCTTGTCGCCAGCCAAGCCCTTTGCCACCCACAGGGGCACAACCGCCAGCAAGCCTTTCTCCACGACAAACCGATACAGCAAATAAAGCAGCATGACGAGCGGCAAGTCAAAGGTAAACAGTCCGAGTGTCGTATGGCTGTAGACGCTGTAAGGCGCCAACCGCAAAAAATACTCAAAGTCCGGAGCCATGCTGCCAAGCACAAGCGCCGGGAACGATACCCAGGCAAACTTTCTTAGCGGCAGCACAATCGCCGGATGCGAAAAAGTAAATGGCATGAAATCACTCGCTTTGTTTATTTGGGGAGCAGGACGGCAACAACTTGTTTGCCGCTCACTTGAATCCCTTTATCTTGTTTTCCGCAATGCGCCAGCTCTTTGACCAGCCCCTCGACGAGCTTTTTCGCTTCCTGGCTCTCTTTTTTCTCCAGGCGCACGGTCAATTGCACGGCGTCGCCTGCCGCCAATATTTTTTCGGCTTGTCGCTTTTTCGTCTCGTAATCGTGATCTTCGATAAAAGCGCTCAGGCGCAGCTCTTTTACTTTCATGCCTTTTTCTGCCTTGCGCTGCTTGGCCTTTTCGCGATTGAGCTGTTCTTTATGATTCGTGCGGTTTACGAGTTGGCACGGAGGCGGACTTGTCGCCAGCGAGAGGCACACCAGGTCGACGCCTTGCTCTTTTGCCATTTGCAACGCGACTTTGGTAGCGACAATCCCGAGGTCTTCTCCGTCCACTCCAGTGAGGCTGACTTCTGCCGCCTTTATTTGTTCGTTCACAATCATCTTTGCTCACCCTGTCCTTTCATTTCCAAATAACTTACATTCTACAGCTTGCTGCTCCTCTCCTTCCTTTTGTTCGCAACATTCTTGGTCAACCTCATGACGAGCGCGCTTTGTTTTTGTATAATAGATCAGTATTGACAGTGGATTGAGAATCATTTACATTTACATTCTGTTAGCCAGCTAACAAACGGAGGTACTCTGGTGGAATTTGATTATTCTGCTGCTTTGACGCATGCAATGGGCCATGTGATGAAGCTTCACAAGAAGAACGTTGAATACTTGATTCAAAACTATGACGTCTATCCGGGACAGCCCATCCTCCTCATGCGTCTTGCCCACACAGACGGCTTGATTCAGAAAGAGCTGGCCAGACGAATCCAGGTCAAACCGGCTACTCTTACCGTCATGATCAATCGCATGGAAAAATGCGGTCTGGTCGAACGTCGTGCTGACGAACGCGACCAGCGAATCTCGCGGGTTTTTCTCACAGACAAAGGTCGTTTGGCGACAAAAGCTGTCAAGGAAGCACTGCGCGTTCTTGAACTAAAATGCTTTGAAGATTTTACTGATGAAGAAAAAATCGTTCTGCAAGGCATGCTGGATAGAATGCACAGCAACTTGATGACCTTTTATATGGAAAACACCCAACCATCTGAAGAAGCCAAAGAGTAGCAGGGGCGTTTGCTTTTCATTCCACAACAGAAAGGTTGGAACATCCCTTTGAACCATGTAGCAAAAGAACTGGACTCATCGGCGCTTGCCGAAAACAAGACGCGCCGCCTGTGGATCGCCACCATTTTAGGCTCGCTTTCGGCGTTTGGCCCTTTGTCGCTGGACATGTATTTGCCTGCTTTGCCGCTTCTGGCTGACGATCTTTCCACCAGTACGTCGATGGCGCAGCTCAGTTTGACCGCCTGCCTCATTGGACTGTCTGTTGGTCAGCTTTTCGCGGGACCGATCAGCGACGTACGCGGACGCAGAATGCCGCTTTTGATCGGACTTATTTTATACGCCTTGTCTTCTTTTTTGTGCGCGGTTGCTCCTTCGATCTATACGTTCATCTTCCTCCGTTTTGTGCAGGGACTTGCTGGCTCTGCCGGGATCGTCATCGCTCGCGCTACTGTACGCGATTTGTATTCGGGCACAGAGCTGACGAAGTTTTTTGCCCTGCTGATGCTGATTAACGGGATTGCGCCGATTGCCGCGCCTATCGTCGGCGGTCAGCTGCTGGAGTTCACCTCCTGGCACGGCGTGTTTGTCGCACTTGGTCTGATCGGTGCCGTCATGCTGCTCGTCGTCCTGCTCGGATTGCCGGAGACGTTGCCTGTCAATCGCCGTTCCAAAGCCGGAATCGGCAATACGCTCGCCACTTTTGGCGGGCTGGTGAAAGATCGGGTTTTCATGGGCTACGCCTTGTCGCAAGGTCTGGTCACGGCCGCGATGTTCGCTTATATCGCCGGATCGCCCTTTGTGTTCCAGAAAATTTTTGGTGTCTCTCCGCAAGGCTTCAGCATGATTTTCGCCATGAATGGGGTAGGAATTATCATCGCCAGCCAAATTACCGGACGACTTGCCGGAAAAGTCAAAGAGACAAAACTGTTTGTCACTGGCATTTTGCTGGCTGGGCTTGGCGGAATCACGCTGCTCGCCATGATCTTGCTTGACGCTGGGCTGGTTGCCGTGCTCGTGCCTTTGTTCTTCGTCGTTTCCAGCGTCGGTATCGTCGGGGCGACAGGCTTCTCGCTCGCCATGCAAAATCAGAGCAAAGCAGCAGGCAGTGCGTCTGCCTTGCAAGGTCTGCTCTCCTTCATCAGCGGCGGTATTGTCGCTCCGCTGGTCGGAATCGGAGGGGAAGGCACTGCTGTGCCGATGGGCATTGTCATGGCGCTTGCCACCATCGGCTCGATTGTCTGCTATCTGTTCATGATTCGTCGAAAAGCCGCGTAACTTTTCAGATGCGGCGTAGACGCAACAAAACGAGGATTCGCGTATGCGGCCTCGTTTTTTTTTGACACTATTGCGAACGTATGTTCTTTTGTGGTATCATTTGCTTATGGATGACATTGGAAGCCAGAATACCTGTCTGCTCTCCTGTCGTCAGCCATGACTAGACCACTATTCGAAGGAGCTGATTCCTCCATGTCTTTGCGTCTGATCCCTTATCTTGTCCTGAACGGAAATGCAAGCGAAGCCATCTCGTTTTACGAAAAAGTGTTGGGTGCGCAAGTGCTTTACAAGCAGACGTTTGGCGAAATGCCGGAAGACCCTGAGTACCCGCTCCCGCCAGAAGCCAAAAATCTTGTGGGTCATGCTACACTGCAAATTGGCGACAGCGAATTGATGTTTTCTGACGCGTTTCCTGGACAACCTTATCAGTTAGGCGATCAAGTGACCATTTGCATTTCGTTGGAGGATAAAGCCGAGGCAGAACGCATTTTCGCAGCGCTTCAAGAGGACGGGCAGGTACATCTGCCTTTGCAGGAAACATTCTTCAGCCCTGCCTACGGCAACGTGCGCGACAAGTTCGGCATCACCTTCCAGATTTTCACTAAAGGCGAACAATAATCATCTAAGACCGTTCTGTTTCTTTGTCTGTAGATCATGACATGCCAGCCGTCAGAGCGAGTCGAAACGCGAGAATAACGTGTTTCGGCTCGCTCTCGTTTGTTTGCAATCCATACAGCTTTGCATTCCCTCCACTAGACCCACGCCTATTTCTTTTTCTCCTGATGATAGCCACGTTCTCCATACGGCTGAAGCTTGTCGAGCCATTTTTGTTCCAGTTTTTCCAGCTCATCCTTTTCATCAAAATATCCGTCTTCCTTCTTTTTCAAAACCTCCAACACTTCCGCAACGAACGCCTCTTCTCCGTACTCATCCCACTCGCTTTGCAGCTGCTTGTTCATATGCGAGCCGAGTTTGAGCGTGAACAGTTTTCCGTTCATCGTTTTAAGATTGCGGGTACTGCAAATCCACACTTTTTCATTAAGGGTGTTTTTGATTTGATACACGCCCGCCTCTGTCTTCGCTTCCTTAAACGTCTGTTTCAGTTCGTCTTTGCGATTCATCTTGGTTTCTCCTCACTTTTCACGAGCTACACCTGACCTGCAGCCTGTAATAGTCTTCCATCCGTTTTTCTGCCTGTATACTTTCCTCAAGCTCCCTCTCTTCCAAAGAGGGGCGCGGATGGCTCGATAAAAAACAAACAAATTAATATTAAGTTTATATAATAATAAACATAAAAACAAAACGTTTGTCAATCATAACAAAAAAGTATTGCTTCTCGCGAAAAACTCAGATAGACTTTGCAGTAATTTCGAAAAGGAAAGAGGAAAAGAACATGAAAATCTCCGCTACGTCCGAACACAAGCCTGTCGTGGTATCAGAAAACTACGATCGAGTGGACGGCCGTCATGCCAGAAACACGGATGTCCAAGCGCTCTCGCTCGGCTTGACTCGGGAAAGTGACCATAAAAAAGCCGCTATCACAGCCAAGGTGTGGAAAAGCGCGGGAGAAAACGGGGCAAGTCAACCGGAGGAACTCCCGCTCCATCGCGTTCTTGATCTGTCGCTGCTGCTTTGCCGGTCGTTGGCTCATTTTCACGATGCATACAGATATGAGCATTTTTACGATCCGCAAAAGCCCGTTATCGACAGGATTGCCCTGCAAGGCGATGCGTTGAACGTCGCAATCTGCACAGACAACGAAAGTCTCCATGAAGACATCAAGCAGTTCAGCCAAATTTTAAGCGACGACGGGGAACTGATCGGCGAGCGTCTGCGCTCATTGGCAAAAGTTTTAAGAGACATGGGCTATTAGCTTTGTTTAGCCGCAGTTACCCCTGTTTTCATCGGAAGGCTGGTCAACGGGACATTCGTACCCGGCTAGTCGAAGACACGTTTTCCCTCGAAGAAGCGGTACACGCCGCGAGTGAAGCATGGATGATCGGCGATGCCACTTGCCTGCTCCCGCTTGTCGCTGTTGAAAAAAGGCACAAAGCAGAGCAGCACGCCGCATGACGACAATTTGGAGGAACATGGAATGACAGAAAACAGACACGATTATTTATCACCTGATAGACAGTTGACTGATGAAGAAAAAGCACTCGTGTGGAAAAAGCCACCTACCCATCAAGTCAGCGAAGAAGAGCGGCGCATTAGTGACGAAGTCAGGCGCAACTGGCATCGCGGGGAAATGAAGATCGCCAACATTTTGCTGGAGGGCGATGCGGGTTCTGGCAAGACTCAACTGGCAAAAGCTTTATCGGCGAATTTCGGGCTTCCGTACACGAAAGTCACTTGTTTTGCCGATATGGATAAATCAGATATTATTGGAGCTATTTTGCCGGTGATTTCTTCTGAGCGCCTAAACAATTTGCAGCCTGCGCAACAAACCGCCTTAACAGCTCTCTATGAAAACGAAGGATTGGCAAGCGGAACGGAAATTTTGATGAAGGCATTGGGGATTTCCGGGGAGCAAGCCGCCAAAATGATGAAGCAATTAGGGAAGCTTGCCGCGGAAAAGAGCGATGGGGAAGCGATTGAATACCGATTTTACCCTTCTGAAATCGTCAGAGCCTATCAAAAGGGCTATCTTTTGGAAATCCAGGAACCGAACGTGATTCGCGATGCTGCGGTGTTAATGGCGCTAAACTCTGCCCTGGAGCTGGATGGGAGCATCAACCTTCCAACGGAAATCATCCGCAGGCATCCGGACTTCATCGCCGTGATCACGACAAACCGCAGCTATGCCGGAACCAGACCGTTAAACGAGGCACTGCGCGACAGGGTCCAGCATACGGAAAAGATGGATCTGCCGACAAAAGAGGTCATGATCGGGCGCGTCAAGGCCAAAACGGGCTTCCAAGATGAAGAAATGCTGTCTCTCTTAGCGAATGTCATTTTGCTATTGGACAAAACGGCACGAGCCAATGCGATCAAGGGTGTGGCGGGAATGCGTTCGTTCTTTTACTGGGCAGATGCGATTGCCAACGGCATTTCTGCAAAAGCATCGCTTTACCACAAGGTCATCTACAAAATCACGACCGATCCGGAAGAAATTCAGCTTTTGGAAGAAGCACTTGCCCAGCATGAATTGTTTGCCCGTTTGGAGGCAGCCGCTTCTGGTGAGCTAAAAAAAAACGAAACTGGGACGATGCCATAGAAATCAAGACATCCGGGGAGATTGACGACGCTGCTTTTGACACAGACCAGCCACGGGAGCAAACAGGAATCGCCTTGAAAAAATCGGCTGACAGTGACAACAACTCTTCGCAAGTCTCCGACGATCCTGCTCAAATCGAGCGCTCCACTCCGGGGGAAGACGGCACCCCTCGCTATCATCAGGCAAACCCCGAGTCTGCCTCAGAGGAAGCGAAGCAACAGGAGCGCGATTTCCGCAAAAAGCTGAATCAGGCCGCACGAGAGGTCATTTCCGATTCGATTCATCGAAAAGTGAAGCTCATCGTGCACCGCCCTGACTACGATCAGGAAAACCAGCAGGAGTACGTCCGCCTGAGCAAAGGACTCATGCCCATCGTACAACAGCTTGCCAGAAAGACACTTCCCTACTTGGAGCATGAGGTCACTTCCGACTTTGCGCGGAATCGTTACTACGGCAGCAAATTTCAAGCGGACAGCGTTGCCTACAAAGACTACAAATATTTTGCCAAGAAACGCCCGCCAACGGAATCGCCGTCGCTTGTCGTGGGTCTGCGGGTGGACGAATCCGCGTCGATGTCAGCCTTCGGGAGACTGGAGGCGGCCAAACGGGCGGTCATCGCCGTCTATGAATTTTGTCAGCTTTGCCACATTCCTGTGTTGATCTACGGGGATACGGCGGATGTGTCCCGCTTGGAGCAAATGTCCGTCTTCGCCTATGTCGACCTGGACAAAACGGACGCCACTGACCGCTTCCGGCTGATGCGGATTCAAGCCAGAAGCAATAATCGCGACGGAATGGCACTGCGCATTATGGCGGAACGGCTAGTCGTCTGCCCGCAACAGACCAAATTGTTGATCAGCATCAGCGACGGACAACCGAAAGCGCTGGACGACTATACCGGAAGTCATGCGGTTGCCGATATGCAGCAAACGATCCAGGAGTACGAACGAAAAGGAGTCGCCTTCCTTGCAGCGGCCATCGGCCAAGACAAGGAGGTCATTAGTGAAATTTACGGAAAGGAACGCTTTTTGGATATGACAAATTTACACGAGTTTCCTGCAAAGCTGGTTCGAATGATTGCCCGGTATTTGTAACTTGCCTGAAAACTCAGCTGACAAAGGCTTTCCGCGTATAAGCGGGGAGCCTTTGTTTGTGTTGCGCTTTTGCAAAGAAAAGCTTGGCAAAAAGAAAAAACCAGAACCTCTAGGGTCCTGGCTGGTGGGCAGAGCATTTCACGACTTATTGCTGGTTGTTGTCTTGAGACATCAGTGAAACTGGGCGTTGCGGAGTGAAAGTGGAGATCGCATGCTTGTATACTAATTGTTGCTTGCCTTCGCTATCAATCACAATCGTGAAATTATCGAACGCTTTAATATACCCGCGCAATTGAAATCCGTTCACAAGGTAAATGGTAACCGCGATGTTTTCTTTCCGCAAATGATTCAAGAACGTATCTTGAATGTTGATCGTCTGTTTCATGTACACTACCCCCTAAAAGGACTTGTATGTTATATATTCGGCAATTGTTGAAACTTTCCTGCCAATATCTGCTTGATAGTTTCCACTGAGTTCGCTTGACAAGCCGGATCGGTCATGTCAAACCACTGGATTTCCGGCATACGGCGGAACCACGACAGCTGTCGTTTGGCAAAATGGCGCGTCCGCTGCTTGATGTCATTGATCGCCTTTTCCAACGTAATTTCACCGTACAGATAAGGAATCAATTCTTTGTAGCCCAAGCCTTGCATCGACACCAGCGAGGCGTCGTAGCCTTTGTCCAGAAGTCCGCGCACTTCCTCGATCAGCCCCGCTTCGATCATCAGCTCGACGCGACGATTGATCCGTTCATACAACATGGCGCGATCCATCGTGAGTCCGATCATCACCAGTTCGTATGGGGAGTGCTGTGCTCGAAGCTGAAAGTCGGACATTTTGTAGCCCGTACTCTCATAAATCTCCAAAGCGCGAATCACCCGCTTTACATCGTTCGGGTGCAATCGCTCAGCCGTTACAGGATCGACGTCGGCCAGTCTCGCGTGCAGCGCATCCACGCCTTCTGTATCCGCCAAACGCTGCAACCTTTCCCGCAGCTCTGGATCTTGCGTGGCTTGTGAAAATTGAAAACGATGGGTAACCGATTCTATGTAGAGACCCGTACCGCCTACGATAAACGGAAGGCCGCCTCGCCCATTGATCGAGCTGATCAGTTGGGTAGCGCTTTCCTGAAACATCGCGACAGAATATTCTTCGTCCGGATTTTTGATATCGATGAGATGATGCGGCACCAGTGCCAATTCGGCTGGCTCCGCCTTCGCCGTCCCGATGTCCATGCCGCGATACACTTGCATGGAATCCCCGGAAATAATCTCGCCGTTGAACTGCTGGGCCAATTCCAGACTGAGTTGGGTCTTGCCGACGGCTGTCGGTCCAACAATGACGACTAGCTTTTCTCTCTCTTGCAAAGTCACTCCCCTCCACCTGTCTCTTTGTAACTGTACACGACCTGCTGGCCGCGAGAGCGAAATGGCGTGAAACCAAAGCGCTCGTGGATTTTGCCTGTTTTCCCTTCCTTCATCACCACGCGCCTTCTTGCTACGCGAAGTGCTTCTGCAATCGCTTCTTCTGTCAATGGCTGCGGGTTGGCAAACTCCCGTACCCCAGCGATGCCTGCCGAGCTTTCCACCGTCATTTCAAACATCGGATCGAAATAAACGACATCGAAAGAGCGGCTCGGCAATCCCTGCATGACTTCCAAATGGTTCCCGCACCGCACTTCAATGCGACGCATGGCTGTCTCCAGCTGTTCCGAGTCAGATGTCCAGTGCTTGAGCCCGTCTTCGACCATGATGGCCAGCACCCGTTCCGATTCGATACCGACTACTTTCCCGTTAGCTCCTGTCGCATGGGAAAACACAATCGCGTCAGCACCCAATCCAAGCGTAGCATCCAACACTTCATCACCTGGCTGAATTTGGCAAGCAACAAGCATAGTATCAGTATCGCCGCGCAACAGCCGCTTTATACGAAAAGCGGAAGTGTTCGGGTGAAAAAAGAAAGGCTTTTTCCCCGGTACCTCCAGACGCGCTCCTTGCGCTGAAACAACCAGTACCTCGTCGTCGCCATGCCGTTTTCGCAGCTGACTGAGAGAAAGGTCGCCTCGTCTGACTGCCTGTACGCCGAATGTCTGAGCCAAATGTACAGCGTGTCGCAAGGTTTCCTCGGCAGGCTCAAGTCCCGTCGTCACAATCACGTATCTGTTTCCTTTCCGTACGTCTACGCCTCTTCAGGACGGAAACTCTTTTATTGTAAGCAGGATTAATTTGGCGGTCAAATAGAATCTGAGCCAAACTCCCTCTCTTTTCTTATCATATCATGTTTTCCTTCGTCCGTTGCGAGCTTGTGAATTTTTTTACAAAGAATGAATGTACGTAAGCCAAACAGGCCCATAGCGGATTGGGCCTGTTTGGTGGCGATCGCCTTTTCAACGATTGGCGAGCTGGTGATTTTAGTTGTACACGAGGCTGTCCGTAATCGCTTCTTCGTTTTCGTTTCCGGCTTCATCGGCGAAAATGCCTGCTGTGAGTTTGATTCGAATGTTCGATCCTTTCGGCACAGTATCCAGCGTAATGTCGAGGTGCTCCTCCGATACGACAACACGATCCTCTTCGCCAAAAGCCTGGTCAGCTCCCCCATCAATCGAGTAGGAGAGATTTTGCAAAACGTCCTGTCGGTCGACCTGCAAACGGGCAGCTTCGCTGAACAGCAGCCGGATTTGCAACTGTGGCTGGTAGAACAAGGTGGCTTTTTCGCTTTTCGATGTTTGACCTCCTGCAAGCAGCACCCGTCCATCCGGCAAAATCGCTGCGCCCGGACCATAGCGAACCTCGTCCATCTGGGCAAGACTCGACCATTCATCGTTTTTCACACGTACCGCTCGCCTGTCGCCACCATTCCGCCGCCAATCACGACTACATCTCCATCCGCCAGGACAGCCGACGCCCCGCCGAATCGGTCGTCGTTCATCGGCGTTCATCCGAGGGGCGGTATTAGCAAAATGCGTGTTCGCACTACATGACGCGCTTGAACATTTTCTCCAAATCATAGCCAGTAAAGTGAATTACAATCGGCCTGCCGTGCGGACACGTAAACGGGCTGCTCGTCTCGCGCAGCTGATTCAGCAGGCTCTCCATTTCGGCGTGGGTCAAAAAGCGATTGGCTTTGATCGATGCTTTGCACGACATCATGATCGCAGCCTTTTCCCGCATTTGCACAGGATGGGCCTGCCCTTGCTCTCCCGCCTCCAGTACGAACTGAATCAGCTCTTCGATAACTTCCAGCTCGGCTCCTTCCGGGAACCAATGCGGGTGCGCCCTGACGATGAACGTGCGCCCGCCAAAAGCTTCTACTTCCAAGCCGAACGATTGCAGAAGCGACAGCCGTTTTTCCAGTCTGGCCGCCTCCGCGGTCGTGAACTCGACCGTGTGCGGAAACAGCATCATCTGGCTGGCCACACCTTCTTCCGCCAGCTTGGCCATGAAATACTCGTAGAAGATGCGCTCCTGGGCGGCGTGCTGGTCGATCAAGTACATCCCTTCATCGTTTTGGGCGACGATGTACGTTCCATGCACTTGTCCGACCGGATACATGACCGGAACAGCCGATTGCACGCGCTCCTCCGCTACAGGTGCGGCGTTCTGCTCTGGCTCGCTCGCTTGCTCTGCATCAGGTTGAGCAAGTGGAGCAGCCATGCCTTCAAGTGGAGCGGCAGAACCAGTCTTCCCTTCAAGCGAAGCAGAAGGACTAGCAGAACCACTCGTTCCTTCAAGGAAAGCAGAAGGAGCGGTGGCAACAGATACGGGCGCGACCTTCTCGAACACGCTCCCTGAAGCGGCGGCCTGCTCTTGTTGTGCCTGCTCTTGTCCTGTTTTCTCTGCTTCTGGAGCAGAACTCGCCAGCCCTTGCTCTTGCTCTGCACGCGGATAAGCTTCGGAAGCTTCCTGAACCTTCCTGCTTTGGGCAAGCGGCAAAAGCTCGCTTGCCGCTTCTTTTTGCAACGGCAACGGCTGGCTTTGCTCTTGCCGCGCCATCCACTCTTGCAGGCGCGGGCTGGCTTCCACAAGTGAGCGCGTCTGCGTCTCCGCGGCTGGCTTGGCAAACGTCAAGTCAAACTGCGGCTGGACGACTTGCGTGGTGATTTTCGCCTTTTGCGGTGTCTCCATCGGTCGGACGATGCCCAAACCTTGCCGGAGCGTCGTTTTGACGGATTGCTCGATTGCCGTACACAGCTCGTCCTCTTTGCTGAACCGCGCCTCCAGCTTGGCAGGGTGGACATTGACATCGACAAGCGTCGGGTCCATCTCGATTTGCAGCGCGACGATCGGGAAGCGGCCGATCGGCAAAAGCGTGTGATAGCCGCGCATGATCGCGTTGTTGAGCGAATAGCTGCGAACGTAGCGACCGTTGACCAGTGTAGAAAGGTAGGAGCGGTTTGCTCGCGTTACCTCCGTCTTGGACAAAAATCCGTTCCAGCGGAAATCGAGCGTTTCCCCCGAAATCGGAATGAGAAGCTTGGCAATCTGCACACCGTAAATCGCCGCCATGACGTGCAGCAGCTTGCCATCCCCCGTCGTTTGCAGCAAATTTTTCCCGTTGTGCGTCAAAAGAAAGGAAATCGACGGGTGAGTCAAAGCGAGCCGATTGACGTAATCCGAGATATGCCCAACTTCTGTGGCAATAGACTTCATGTATTTCAACCGGGCAGGTGTATTGAAAAACAGGCTGCGGACACATATTTCCGTCCCTTGCACTGCTGCCGCGTCTGCCACTTCGCTGACTGCGCCGCCTTCGACCAGCAGCCGCGTACCGATCTCGCGGCTCGATCGGTTGCTCGTCAGCTCCATCCGAGACACTGCGGCAATACTCGGCAAAGCTTCGCCGCGAAAGCCGAGTGTGCGAATCCGGAACAAGTCGCGCTGGGTGCTGATCTTGCTCGTCGCATGGCGTTCCAATGCCAGCAAGCAATCGTCCCGATCCATGCCGTGTCCGTTGTCGACAATGCGGATCAGCTCCAGACCGCCTTCCTCCACATGAATCTCAATCGAAGTGGCTTTGGCGTCAATCGCGTTCTCGACCAGCTCTTTGACGACAGATGCCGGACGTTCCACCACTTCACCCGCCGCGATCATATTGGCGAGCTGCTCATCAAGCACTCGAATCGTTCCCATGCGATCCTCCCCTCCGCCCGAAGCTTATTTTTTCTTCAACTGTTGTTTCCACGCGAACAGCTTCATCATCGCATCCATCGGTGTCGTCTGATTCAGGTCGATCTCACGCAAATCGCGCAAAATCTCTTCTTCCTCCGACGACAAAAGCGACACAGGCTCCTCGCGCACAGCGGCAACTGGCGCGGACCAGAGCGACTCTAGCGACATCTGCATGTCGGAAGCAGCCGAACTGGTTGCTTCCAGCCCTGCCAAAATGCTGCGTGCCCGCTCGATGACCCATCCAGGCATTTCCGCCAGCTCCGCCACGTGAATCCCGTAGCTTTTATCTGCCCGGCCTTCTTCGATCTTGTGCAGGAACAACAGCTTGCCGTCTCGCTCCTCGCAGCGGGCGTTCACGTTGACGACGCCTTTCATCGTCTCGGCAAGGCCCGTCAGCTCGTGATAGTGCGTGGAAAACAGCGTCTTGGCACCGATCCGCTGGCAAATGTACTCGATGACCGCCTGTGCCAGCGCCATGCCATCGTACGTAGAAGTCCCGCGACCGATCTCATCGAGCAAGATCAAGCTTTTTGCTGTCGCCTTTTGCAAGGCATGTCTCGTCTCCAGCATCTCGACCATGAACGTACTGTGACCGCCGACGAGGTCGTCAGCCGCTCCGATCCGGGTAAAAATCTGATCGACAATCGACAGCTTCGCTTCTTTTGCCGGGACGAAACAACCGATTTGCGCCATGACCGTAATGAGGGCGATTTGGCGCATATACGTGCTTTTACCAGCCATGTTCGGTCCCGTGATCAGCAGCACTTGACGCTCGTCCTGGTTCATCCTCACGTCGTTCGCCACGTATTTCTCCCGCTCCAATACGGCTTCCACAACGGGATGGCGGCCGTCCACGATCACGTATTCCCCGTCATCGACAAGCTGCGGGCGCACGAATCCGCGCTCGTCACTGACCGTAGCGAAAGCCTGGAGAACGTCTACAGAGGCAATCCGTTCGGCAAGGCTTTGCAATCTCGGAATGTGCTTGGCGATTTCGCTGCGGACGGCGGCAAACAGCTGGTACTCCAGCTCAATCATTTTTTCCTCTGCTTCGAGAATGAGCGCTTCCCGCTCTTTCAACTCGGGGGTGATGTAGCGCTCTGCGTTGGCGAGCGTTTGCTTGCGCTCGTAACGGCCCGCTGGCACGTTGGCAATGTTGGACTTGGATACCTCGATGTAATAGCCGAACACTTTGTTGAATCCGACTTTCAGCGAGCGAATCCCTGTCGCTTCCCGTTCGCTTTGCTCCAATTGGGCAATCCACGTTTTTCCGTCGCGGCTCGCCGAGTGCAGCTTGTCCAAATATTCATCGTAGCCTGTGCGAATCATTCCGCCTTCCCTCACGGAGATCGGCGGATCGTCGACGAGCGCCGACTGCAAAAAGCTGACGAGGTCTGCGCACTCATCCATGCCGCGGGAAAGCTCCTGCAACACGGGCGCTTTTGTCTGCTCCAAGTACGCTTTCAGCTCAGGAACTGCCGTGAGTGACAATCGCAGCTGAATCAGGTCGCGGGCATTGGCGTTCCCATAGGAAATCCGCCCAGCCAGCCGCTCCAGATCGTACACGTTGTCCAGGCAAGTCCGCAAATCGGAGCGCAGCAACAAATCGGCTTTCAGCGCCTCTACCGCTTCCAGTCTGGCATCCAGTTCCGCGCGTCCGAGCAGCGGCCGCTCGATCCATCTGCGCAAAAGCCGTCCGCCCATCGCGGTTTGCGTCCGGTCCAACAGCCACAAGAGAGAACCTTTTTTCGTCTTGTCGCGGATCGTTTCGGTCAGCTCCAGATTTCTTCGGGAAAAGCCGTCCATTTGCAAATATTGCTTGCTGTCGTAGCGCTTCAAGAGCCGCATGTGCGCGAGACTGCGCTTCTGCGTCGTGCCGATGTAGTAGAGCAGCGCGTTGACGGCCGAGCGCATGGAGACATCCAGCTCTTTCCCTGTTTCGGGATACTGGTTGTCCACCGCAAAAGCATCCAGCTGGTGACTCTCTACAACCGTCGTCGGCAAAGCTGTCTTGGGCAAAGCTTCGACACCGCAGAACACCAGTTCTTTCGGACGGTATTGCAGAGCCTCATCCAGGGCCGCCTCCATCTGGCCGAGCACGGATGTGACGTACATTTCTCCTGTACTCATGTCGCATGCGGCAATTCCGACGCGGCCGTCCAGCGCTGCCAAGGCAGCCATGTAGTTGTTTTCCTTGTCGGTAAGCCATTTGCCCTCCATCATCGTGCCGGGCGTAATGACACGGGTCACTTCGCGGCGAACGACCCCTTTGGCTTCTTTCGGGTCTTCCACCTGTTCGCATACCGCTACCTTGTGACCTTTTTTCAACAGTTCCGCTATGTACCCATCCGCAGAATGATGCGGCACGCCACACATCGGAATCCGTTCATCGCCACCACCCTCGCGTCCGGTGAGCGTAATTTCCAGCTCGCGGGACGCGAGAATAGCATCGTCAAAAAACAGTTCGTAAAAGTCGCCTAAGCGAAAAAATAAGAAAGTATCCGGATAGTCTTTTTTGATAGCCAGATACTGCTGAATCATCGGGGTATATTGCGCCATTTTTTTCTTCTCCTAGCCTTCCAATCTCGACGCTATTATACCATGTTCCTCCCATGATGTTGATGCTCGATTCGCGGCAAAAAATTCACAGAAGATTCCAGGCACTTCTCAGGTCGAAATCGCAAAGCCATGTCTCGCCTCGCAGCAGCAAGTCAAAATATTGCTCTAAGTGTATTCGCGAAAGCGCGTAGCCAGGCAACTCTCGCAATTCTTCGCGGATTTGCTTGACGTACGGCTCCAACGTTTCTTTGTCGCCGCGATAGTAAGCCTTGACCAGCGGCAACTGCAAATGCGGGGTCGCTTTCAGCTCGGCATGGCTCATCATGACCAGTTTGGCCAGATGCAAAACTCCACGCGCGACGACCGGGTGCACCAGCCAGCTTGGCAGCGTCCGGTATTCGAAGCCGTACGACTTTTCCCGCACATCGCCCAAAAAACCGTAGCGATGCCTGCGCTCGATGCAGCCCGGATCTTCAATCAGCACGAGCGGCAACGCCAAGTACGCATCGAGCTTGCGCCGCAAAGAAAACGTAGGCGTCATCCCGCCGAAGTGAATGTGTCCGCCAATCGGATAGCCGGAAAAAGGCATCCCGCCCGCCAGCCACTCCACATCTTTGTGCGGGATTTTTTTCCCTGCGAGCCGCAACGCTTCGTAAATATGCAGAAACAGCTCGTCAGGGTCTTCCGTTGGGGCGGGGCGCAATTCGGCTACAGGATGCTGATGCAGAGCCAAATCTTCCCGATAGCGGGTCGTGTCGCAACCAACTGTCCCGTTGATTTTCAAAAAATCAGAGGCGAGCGCCATCTCGCCTGTCGCCCGGCGCAAGGAAAACTCCGGGTCCGCTCCCATTTTGTTCAGCTCTTGCGGCTGCTTGCTCATGCGCTCCCGCCACCACTCTCGCGCACGCTGCATGTAAGCGTCTGCCTTTTGCGCAGGCCAATCCGGTTCCACGCGAACGACCTTCGCCCGATGAGAAGACGCTGCCATGACGGTCACTTGCCCCGCTTCGGCACCGACCGCATACAAGCTGCGCACGGCCAGCGCTTTTACGACTTGCACCTCCGGATCGGAAGAGGGAAACGGAACTGGCTCAAAGTCCGGCTCTTCCAGGCGATAAAGCAGCCATTGCGGGTGTTCCAGGCTCCGCGCGACATCGAGCACCAGGTCCTGGTACAGGCAAAGCTTGTAGGTCCGCCATCCAGGCGGTGTCGTGCGCCCGGACGCCACAGGCAGACCACTCGTTTTCAACAGCCAGCGCCCGATCTCGGGACGGTGCAAAAAGGCGACAGCCTCTTTGGCGTTTGCCGTCATTGGCTGCGAAACAGCGCTCTCCTGCAGTCCCTCCCATGCCCTTCCTCGCGTGCGTACCATGCTTCCCACTCTCCCATGCTGTATTCTTCGTTATCATATGATTGCGCCCAGAGAAGAGTGAGAGCCTAGCCTATACCGCTTTTTCCCGATAAAAAAAGAAAAAGAGGAGATATCTCTCCTCTTTAGTCAAGCTCATCGAGCATGCTGGCTGAATCAAAGTCGTCGAATTCATCACTGTTTTCTTCATAGTCGCCAATCAGCGTGAAGTCCTTGTCATCGCAGTTATTGCATACCACTACGCAGACTTTGGTTTCTCCAATGATTTCAACGGCAAATTCGCTTTCAACCCTGACTGTGATGGTACCTCCAGCACTCAACTCGGCTTTTACGCACTTCGGCTGTTCCACGGCGCGAGCGACAATTTCCAGATCGCCTCTGCAGTTTTTGTCGAAGAACGTAAGCGGAACGAGTACGGAGAACTTGACAGTTTCCCGCTTGACTTCGGTTTGCGTGTTATTGGCAAACGAGAACCACAGGTTGACGTCATACGTACCAGATACTTCAACCGCGTCTCCGACTTTCTCTGCCTGGAAGTTCGTGTTTATAATCCAGCATCCGAGGATCGTCGAAGGAGTTTGCGACGGTATGATGGTGTGGGTGGTAGTAGAGAATTTATGGCCTTTACCGCAGACAGCTTTCGCGATGAGTTCCCGGCACTGTAGATCTTTGTCTGTACCCGACATTTCGTTACCTCCTCCATACAACGTTTCTGTACATTTGTATGCAGGGCATTCGGCTAGGGTGCAAACACCCACCTGAAATTGGGTGCCTCGTTTGGGAACTCACGCGTAGCAACGTTTTGCGCGTTGGATGCTACCTTACGAGCAGCAACCGCCACTATGTTTCTTTTCCGGTCCGCCGCCAGTTTCGCCTGTCAGCGGATTTCCGCCTGTATCCAAAATAATACGCTCGGAAACGGTGTTCGTGATGACATTCGTCACCATTTGCAACAGATCGTTCACATCGACCTGCGATTGCTTAAATTCGGTGACGAGCGGAATCGCATCCAGCTCTTCTTGCAGCTGGTTGTACTCGGCTTCTACCTTTTCCACCAGTTCCTTTTTATTGATCGATTCGAACATGACCATCTGCTTTTGTTTTTGCTTCAGCTTGTCGATCAAGTCCTGCACGCGTTCATTGTGCTTGATTTGCAGCTCGGCACGCTTGAAGAAATCGACTTCATTCGTGCGGGAGATCATGGCAGCCAGTTCGCGCGCTTTGTCCAAAATTTCTTTTTGTGTGTACAGGTTTGTTTGTTCCATCTTCTACACCTCGACTTTGGTTACGAGTTCGCCATGAAGCGTCCACGTTTTCGCATCTGTAATTTTGACATGCACATATTGACCAATCAAAGACTTGTCTGCCGTGAAGTGCACGAGCTTGTTCGTGCGCGTGCGGCCAGCCAATACGTTCGGGTTGTTTTTCGACTCGCCTTCTACCAGCACTTCCAGAACCTGATCCTGCAGCTTTTTGTTCTCTTCCAGGCCGATCCGAGCCAGCACTTCGTTCAGACGGTAGAGGCGCGCTTTTTTCACTTCCATCGGCACGTTGTCTTCCATGACAGCAGCCGGAGTGCCCTCGCGCGGGGAATAGATGAAGGTATAGGCAAATTCATACCGGACTTCTTCGACCATCGAGATCGTCTCTTCGAACTGCTCGTCGGTCTCGCCCGGGAAGCCTACAATAATATCTGAAGAAAGGGATACATTCGGAATCGCAGCCTTGATTTTGCGTACAAGCTCCAAATAGTGCTCCCGCGTGTATTTGCGAGCCATGCGCTTCAAAATCTCCGACGAACCGGATTGGACTGGCAAATGAATTTGCTCCACCAAGTTTCCGCCTTTTGCCAACACTTCAATCAGGTGGTCGTCAAAATCGCGGGGATGGCTCGTCGTGAAGCGAATGCGCGGAATGTCGATTTTGCGAATCTCGTCCAAAAGATCGCCGAAGCCATACTCGATGTCTTCAAAGTCTTTTCCGTAGGCGTTGACGTTTTGGCCGAGCAGCATAATTTCCTTGAAGCCTTGGCGGGCGAGGTCGCGGACTTCCGCGATGACGTCTTCCGGACGGCGGCTCCGCTCTTTTCCTCGCGTATACGGCACGATGCAGTACGTACAGAACTTGTCACAGCCGTACATGATGTTGACCCATGCCTTGGTGTTTCCTTCCCGCTGCTTCGGCATGTTCTCGACGATGTCGCCTTCCTTGGACCATACCTCGATCACCATTTCCTTGCTGAACATGGCATCGCGCATCAGCTGCGGCAAGCGGTGAATGTTATGCGTCCCAAAGATCAAATCGACTTGCTGGTAGCTTTTCAAGATTTTGTTGACGACCTTCTCTTCCTGGGACATACAGCCGCAAACGCCGAGAATCAGGTTCGGGTTGTTATGCTTGAGCCGTTTCATATGTCCCAGCTCGCCAAACACTTTATCCTCCGCATTTTCGCGGATGGCACAGGTATTGAACAAGATGACATCCGCCGCTTCCACATCGTCTGTGGAAGTGTAGCCCATCTGCTGCAAAATGCCGGAGATCGTCTCGGAGTCATGCTCGTTCATCTGACAGCCGTATGTGCGAACGTGATAACGCTTTCCTTTTCCGATTCCTTGCATGTCTTCCGGGATCGCGAAATCGTAAAGCACCTGGATTTCTTCTTTTCCCCGCTTTTTCGCATCTTTCAAGGACGGGGGCTGAAAGTATTTCGCAAAGTCCGCCGTTGTTTTCGGTGACTTGGCGGATTTTAAGTCCGGAGTCGCCACTTTCGATTCCGTCATCATGTATCACCTCAGCTAGTATTTTCTTTATAAGTAACCAATAAAGAATTATAGCATTTTGGTGCATACAAAAGCCAATGCATAATGAGGCAAAATATGTACGAAACGAACGGAATCGTTTTGAAAAGGACGCTTTTCAACAGCAGCTTTTCGATGATTAAACATGCAAGTTTGCCGGGCATTCGCTATTCGCGAAACGAAAAGCTGCTCACTGTATAAAAGACAAGATGGTGCAAGCTGCCTTCTGCCTATTCGACAGTAATGACCCAGCCTTTTTGCCTGACGATTCCCTGACCTTTTCCCTAAGAAGCTTCCCCGCGCTCCTGCCGTTTCCGCGGACGGCCTCCGTCTTTTTTCCTAATTTTCCCGAATTGACTTTGTCCCTTGCAACATTCCTCGCCCAGACGTCGTCGAAGAAGGCAGCTACCAAAAAACACGAGCAAAATTGAGGAGGTCAGCATGAAACGAGCATTCGCCTTACTTCTGTCGGTGTTGATGTTCCTGACTGCCATCCCTTTTGTCGGTGCCGCTTCGACTTCATTCTCGGACGTTCCCCGCAGTCACTGGGCGTACAAGGAAATCACCGAAATGGCAGCAAAAGGGATCATCAAAGGATATGACGACCGGACTTTCCGTCCCAACAATCAGGTAACCCGCGCAGAGTTTGCCAAAATCATGATTGCGGCAGCTGATGTCAACATCCAGAAAAACTCCGTCAGTCCAACGTTTAAAGATGTTCCCCGTTCCCACTGGGCGTTTTATTACGTCGAGTACGCAAAGCCTTACTTGACTGGCTACAAATCCGGTTCCACCTACACGTACAAACCGGATCAATCCGCCGTCCGCGAAGATATTGCGGTGGCTCTCGTTCGACTGCTTGGCTATGACAAAAAATACAAGGCGGACCTGGATCAGTTGAAGAACTTCCGGGATCAAAACGAAATTTCTTCCGCCCTGCGTCCGTACATCGCCATCGCCCTGCAAACTGATTTGATGAAAGGCTACAACAGCTACTTCCGCCCGCAAGACCCGATCACTCGCGCAGAAGCTGCTTCCTTGCTGTACCGGGCCATCCTGGACCGCGACGACGAAACAAAAGTCGTCTTCCCGAACCCGGAACCGCCAAAGCCTGAACCGATCAACATCAGCGACTCTTTTTCCAGCACAGATCTGAAAAACTGGGATACGAAAAAGGCTACCGGAAGCTGGGGCGTCATCAGCAAGCAAGCAACGGCTGTTTCCGACGATGACGACGTCGACCACTACTTCCTGCCGCTCAGCTGGAATGAATCCGCCAAACCGGAAAATTACGAGCTGAGCATCGATGTAAACGTATCGGGTACGAATGGATTGGCCGGACTTTTCTTCAACGGAAAAGACGGAAAAGCCAATGTCGTGTTCGTCCAAAAAGATCGCGTCGTTCTCGGCAAAGTGTCAGACGCCAACAAAGACGACATCGATGTCATCGCATCCGGTTCCTACAAGCTAAAATCGTCCAACCGCCTGAAGGTAGCTGTCAAAGGCAACACGGTTTCGATTTATGCGAACGATCAGTATTTGTTCGGACAGCAACAAATCAAGCAAGAAGGAACACAGCTTGGTCTGTACATGCAAGAGGATGCGGCAGAAGAAGCTCCTCGCAAAATGACTTACCTGGACAATTTCCAACTGAAAGAAGTGAAGTAACCCCCATACACCCGACACGCGCCTCTCTGCTTGTCGGGTGTTGTTTTTCTCAGGCTTGTCTGCAAGCTTTTCCCATCCAGAAAAAAGGGGGGCGAAAACCTAGAAATGTACACGGTTCAGTTGTATAATGATAGCTATTCTTGTCCTGTGAGGAGCCTTTTTCATGTCATTTTCTGTCAATCAGCCTTTCCACTGGATGGATTCAGGAATTTATCAAGGGCAACCGCTTGAACCGTTGTATCGCGACGAGGCTTTGGCGGCTGGTATGCAACGGGAATCTGCTGTACCGATCATCCACCTTTGGGTATACGATCAGGCTTTGTATCTGGGGCGCAGAGACGCCAGACTCCCCCATCTGGAGCAAGCTCTGCACCAGTTCGGTCAGGATGGCTTCGGCTGTGTGCTGCGATCTTCCGGCGGCGCCTGTGTACCGCTGGATGCTGGTGTGCTCAACATCGCCTGGCTCTTGCCCGATACGGCAATCTCCATCGATGCTTTCTTTGCTTTTGTAGCCGACATGCTTCAAGTTGGGCTGCGCGACTACGGCGAGCTGGAATTTGGCGAGGTCGTCGGATCTTACTGTGCCGGAGAGTACGATTTTTCCTTGCACGGGAAAAAAATCGGGGGAATGGCGCAGCGCCGTACCCGCTACGGATCGATTTTGCAGATTTGCATTAATATAGAGGAAAGACCGCGCGGGGAATGGATGGAGCGTTTTTATGCGCTGGCCGGACTGGATGAGATGGAAGCGCACAAGCCGATTCCTGGCATCGTTGGCTCGACGGTAGGCAGCATTGCCGGACTGACCGGGAAGCCGACTACTGTCGACGATGTAAAAGCGCGTTTGTTCGCTGCGATTCGTTCCCAGTGGCCTGTCATCTCTGTTCCTTTTTCCGTAGAGGAGTCGTTGCTGGCCGAATCGGAGCATCATCTGTCCCAGCGCTTGCAGCTTTTCTCCTTTACCGCAAAAGAACTGGCTATACCCCAATGGCGTTTGCCTAAATAAGCTTTTCCATCTGGAAAATCAGGTGGTGTAGCCGGTGAGACTTTGGGAGGATTTATGAATAGCGATCGAAAGGGGACGTTTCAGGATCTGAATGCCCTTTTTGTTTTTGGAGCACTCTCTGTACTTGCGATTCACATTCTCGGTTTTTTTGTGGAAAACCAGCAAGACTATCCTTGGAATGGCGAAATCGAAACCGTTCTGCTCATTTTGTTGCGCTTCGGGCGCTCTCTGTTTATTTTTGCGACGGGCATGCTGCTGTTTTACTGGTATCAGCAACGGGAGATGAACTGGGCTGTCTTCTGGAAAAAGCGTTTTCGGGTCATCATTGTGCCGTACGTGATCTGGACGGCGATCTTCACCTGTTTCAAGCTCCAGACGGTTGATCCGAGCGTGTTGGCTGTTCCGTTTTTGGACAGCCTTTTTACCGGCAGCGCCTTTTACCATCTGTACTACATCCCGCTTTACTTGCAGCTGTGTCTGCTGTTTTGCCTGATCAAGCCATGGTTTGAGCGATTTTTGCGCTTTCGCACGCTCGTTGTGCTTTTTGTTGGACAAATCGGCTTGTACGGGATTTACAACTACTTGTTCATCCACCCGCTCTGGGAAATCGACTGGGCAGCTTCACCGCTTTTGACTTTTTTCCAGCATACGTATGTGGCTGGACAAAACTACGTGCATATGTACATCTTCACGTTCGCCCTCGGTGCATACGCTGGCCTGAACCTGGAAAAATGGCGAGCCTGGACATGGCGTTTGCAAGTGCCTGCCTGTATCGTCACGCTGATCACCGCGCTCTGTATTGCAAACGATTTCGTGAGCGGCTCGAAGTCGTATTACGAGAGCCTGAACATCTTCAATCCGCTCTATTTGCTCTATACGACAAGCTTTCTGATCAGCTTTTACTCGCTTTCCCGCTATCTCGGAAAGCTGCCCAAGTTCGGGCAATGGCTATCGGACATGGCCCGGCAAAACATGGCGATCTATCTCGTCCATCCGCTGATCTTGTTTTTGCTTGAGAGCTATGTCATTTTCCGGCTGGATTGGTCCACGCCCTGGATTATGCTGGCGATGTTCGTCGTGACGCCACCGCTCTGTATTTTCCTGTACGAGCATACCCTCGTCTCGCACTGGATGCGGGGAAAAGGCAAGGCGACATCCAAGCCGCTTTACAAGACGGAAGTTTACAAAGCATAGCGCCCCGCGTTTGCTTTCCTCCAAACTCCTAATGTAATCAAAGGCTCCTTCTTGCATACTAGAATCAGGGACAATTGTTCCACACCTCGATTCTTTGCCTGGCAAACTGCCGGGCTTTTTTTGTGTAGATCTACCGCTGGCACCGCACTTACGGTATCATAGAAGAGGATCACTGGCAGCGCATTGGCTGCCGTAGACGACAGAAAAGGTGGTCGATCTGATGAATCAGGAAATTCCATTGTTACATACTCCCATTAAAGAGCTTATTATCGCTTCCACTAAGGTCGCTCATGTGCAATTGGGGAACTCACTTGAGCACGCCCTGCTCGTCCTCATCAAATCCGGTTACTCGGCTGTTCCGGTACTGGATCACCAATACCGTTTGCACGGTTTGATCAGCACAAACATGATTATCAACAAATCGCTTGGACTCGAACGCTTCGAGCTTGAAAAAATCTCCGAGCATACCGTCGATGATGTCATGGACACGAAAGTGCCGCGTCTGAATGATACGGATGAATTTTTAAAGGCTTTGGAAGTCTCGATTAATCACCCGTTTGTCTGTATTGAAGACAAGGAGCATTACTTCCAAGGAATTTTAACGCGCAAATCGATTTTGGCTCTGGTTTATCGCCATTTCCGCAACTTGCCGTACCCATTGGCCGAACAGCAGTCGGCACAAGAGAAAGCTTGACGTTGCATGCAAAAAGACGGGGGCCAGCGCCGCCGTCCTTTTCGTTCTCCATCAGCTTTTCCCGTCATTCCTGTTTGCGGTGATCGTGCTTCAGATCCTTCTCTTCCCATCCCCGCTTTTTCCCTTCGTCTGTGAGCACATAACCGTACTGCATCACATCGTTGTGAGCGAAATAGATGTAGGTCACTTCCGGCTCGTCCGCAAAGACGACTTCCGCTAAAAAGCTCGGCAGCTTCTTGCTCCATACCCCTGTTACCGACTTGATCTGCTCTGGCTTGTAATGCGCTTCCTCTACCAAATATGTTTTCACGCGCTCGGCGTAGGCGTACTTGTTGTATTCGACATAAACAAAAGGCGTCAGCACGAGCAAGAGCACAACGACCAGCACAATCCACCACACGTAGCGTTTCATTCACAGCTTCTCGCTTTCTCTTTTTCCCAAGATTATACATAGCTGCTCTCTTTCGTCAATACGTGTCTTGCTTTTCCCGCCAAAATGAAAAAGCAGACGTTGCTCTCGCAATGGTCTGCTTTCCAGCGTCAACCGTGCAGCCGCAAGTATTGGGCCGCATGTTTTTTTCTGAGCTTTTGCTCCTCGATCAATGTCAATGCATACTCCATCGGATGACGATACGTCTGCTTGAACATCGCTTTTTCCCCTGCTTTGAAAAAGGAATAGCGCTGATCGCGCACATTGACCTCGATCAAATACGGATTGCCTTTCTCGTCGATCCCCATGTCCATGCCAAGGTCGGCCAGAGAAGGAAAATGACGCCCGTACTGTTTCGCGATCGCTACTGCCGCGTCATTGATTCGCTGGACCGTCTGCGCTTGTTGTTCAGGCGTGAACAGGGTCGACACAGCCTCCGAAAAAGGAACCGCTCTTCCGCCCCGTGAAAGGTTGCTCAGCTTGTTTTTGCTGTTGGCCACTTTGGCAACCATACCGCTCACTGTCCAGTCCCGCTCCCTGTTTTTTTGCACCGATACACGGATGTCAAACGTTTTTCCTCCGTAACGCGCCAGCGGAATCCCGCGCTGGATGAGAAAGCGCTTGTTGCCGACCCAACGGCGGACAGCCGCCAACAGTTCGGGGCGTGACATCACTTTGCGTTTTTTCGAAGCGATAAAGTGGTAGTCGCTGCCGTGTCGCTCGATTCTGGCTACTCCGATGCCGACAGAGCCAATCGACGGCTTGACGTAGACAACTTGGTATTTATCGAGAAACTGGCGAAGCTGTTCTCCTGAATAGGGAACCGTGTTAGGCAAGTATGGACGAATCTGCTCATTTTTCCAAAGCATCTGGTGGACCTTGCGCTTGTCACGGACAACGAGGCCGTTAAAGACCGTCTTTTTCCTGCTCAGTCTGGAGATGACGGCACGGGCCTTTTGATCCCCTGTCAGGACGCGATTATGGATCACTTTCGGTATATGGACCAATCGGGAAACGAGTCTGTGTCCGTTCCAAAAATAGCCCTGCACCCGTTCATCGCCTGCAAGGACATGCCTGGGGTGAAAAAAGACAGGCTCCAATCCGAGCTCTTTGCCGATTTCCACATAGTACGGCAGACGCTCGTAAGACTTGTCTCCTTTGATCCCTTTCTGCATAATGCCCCAATCCAACATAATGCCGATTCTGTTCACAAAAGATCCCCCTTGCTCCATTCCTCACCATAAGGTATGTGTGAAAAACGGCAGGGGCGTGCCTATTTTGCGAACAGCAAGCCTATTCCAGCTCCAGACAAATTTCTCGTACCCGTTCCGTAATCTGTCGGAATATGCGCTTGCCCGGGAAAGGGAAATGAACTCATTGCCCCCGGCGTTCGATCGCCAGCAAAAAGGGAGCCTGGTTTTGCTGGTTGACGTACTGGTATTTCAGCACGAGAAACTCAAGCTGGCTGAGTTCCTGGCAAAAAGACTCGACGGCTTCCTTCTCGACTTCGCCTGCTGTGTGGCCCCAGTAGATCATGACGGTCATGACTCCCCCTGGTCGAAGCACTTGCAGACCAGACTGGATCGCTCGAATCGTGCTCGTCGCTTGCGTCGTAATTTCTTTGTCGCCGCCTGGCAAATAACCGAGATTGAACATGATCGCACCTGCTTGCCCGTCCAGTCGGTCGATCTCCTCGTGACTGGCCAGCTTCAGCTCGACGCGCTCTGCCAAGCCTTCGCGCTCCAATCGCTCTTTCGTTTTGGCAATCGCCTGTGGCTGAATATCAAAAGCGATGACTTTCCCGGTCTCCTGGACGAGCTGCGCCAGAAACATGGTGTCATTTCCGTTGCCCATCGTGGCGTCAATCACCGTTTCTCCCGGTTGTACTCGCTCGCGAATCAGTTTTCGTGCTACCTCTAATACATTTGGAAACACTGCCCTCTCTCCTCTCTTTGTGTCGCACACGCCGCTTATAGTTCGATTTTCAATCCAATCCGGGCCGCATAGACGGGACCTGCCACAAACGCCTCTGCCTGCGCCAGTACGTCGCTCTCCGGATACCCGTGAAACAGATGGGTGATCAGCAAAGAACGACAGTGGTGCGCTTGCGCCAACTCCGCTGCCTGGCGAACGGACAAATGCCCGTTTGGCCTGGAAGGCAGATTATGATCCAAATAAGTCCCTTCGCAAATGAACAGGTCTGCCCCATCGACAAAACCGCTCCAGTTGGTTCCAGGCCCGCTGTCTGCGCCATACACCAGCGTCTTGCCGTTTGCCACAAGGCGCATCGCATAGCAAGGGTCGCCGTCTCCATGGTCGGTACGCAAAAAGGAGATGTGCGCATCTCCAATGGACAGGCTGGTCTCCGCGTGAACCGGAAAAAAGCGGGTTGCGTCCCGGTACGTCAACGTTTTTGTCTGTCCCTCTGGCTTGTCTGGAGCGTAGATGGGGAGCGGCTTGTCAGCAGGCCGCTGTCCGAACAGTTGATGAACCATCAAGCCGTACTGCAACACACCGACATCTGCCACATGGTCGTGATGATAGTGAGACAATAGCAAGGCGTCCACTTCGTAAACAGGCAAATGAACGCCTAACTGGGAAAGCACCCCGCTTCCGCAATCCAGGAGCAGCTTCACTTCGTCTGTTTCGATCAAATAGCCTGGAGTGGCACCCTGAGGGCCTGGGTAAGGAGATTGGTAGCCAAGTACGGTTACGCGCATATTCGGTTCACTCCCATTCATAGGATGGAATAAGGTGGGACAGGAGGTCTGAGATGCAAGGAACATGGAGAGCCTCATGGCAAATCGCTTTTACGTATATCGGTACCGTCGTAGGGGCTGGTTTTGCTTCTGGCAAAGAAATTGTCGAGTTCTTTGTTCAATACGGAACGCAAGGCTTGATCGGCATTGTCATCGCCACAAGTTTATTTGTATGGGCCGGAATCCGTGTCATGCTGATTTCCTATCGCATCCAGGCCGATTCCTATCAAGAAGTCAGCACATATTTGTTTGGGCACCCTTTTGGCACGGTTTTCAACACGTTGCTATTGACGGTGTTGCTAGGAACTACATCCGTCATGTTAGCGGCTACTGGCGCTATTTTCTGGGAGTCGTTTCGCTTGTCTCCGCAAATCGGCATTTGGCTTAGCATGATCTTGATTTTCTTCGTGACCCGCAAAGGGTTGTTTGCCATCCATCAAGTAAACAGCATCTTTGTACCGATGCTGATTTTGTTTACGCTGCTCGTGTTTCTCTATTCGAAGCCGTGGCTGTTTACAGGCGTCACGGTAGAAGCCGTACGCCCCTTGGCCTGGATCAGCTCTCCTCTCTATTATGTTGCCTTAAATGTCACGCTTACACAAGCAGTTCTTGTGCCAATCGGCAGACATAGTACGAGCGAAAAGCCACTGATCGCCGGCGGAATCATCGGTGGACTGGGAATCGGCCTGCTCCTATTGCTCGCCTATTGCTCGCTGTCGGTAAAAATGCCGGGTATCCAGGAGGCGGAAATGCCGATGATTGCCTTGCTAAAAGGACTGGGCAAAGGAATCCCCTTTTTGTTCTCGCTGCTGGTCTACGCGGAAATTTTCTCGACTCTCGTAGCCAACGTCTTCGGCCTGGCCCAGCAAATCCGCCAAGTTACCCGGTTGCGTGGCCCGACAATTCTTCTCGGCATTTTACTGATTTGCTACCTGGTCAGCTTTATCGGCTTCAGCTCGCTGCTGCGCTTTTTGTACCCGCTGTTTGGGCAGCTTGTCCTGTTTTTCCTGGTGATGCTCGTCTACAGACAATGGCGGGATCGCGCCTGGTAATAACGCAAAAAACCTCTCCGTTTTTCGGAGAGGTTTTTTCATCGAAACCTTATGCAAATTCTGCAACCAGTTTGTCGAAGTCTTCTTGGGAAAGACGAATGTCTTGGTTTGCCAAGCCTTCTTCTTTGAAGCCTTTTACGAGAGCTTCGTAAGGTTTTTGCTCGGTGTTTTGGTAGATCAGACCAGTGATCAGACCTTTGTATTGCATGGAAGTAGACATAGCCTTGATCCGGTCATGAGGATCGTAGCCTTCGATTGTGTCTACAGGCACGATGTTCTCTTTGAACCAGTCATAGGTGTTTACTTTGTTATAGGTTACACAAGGGCTGAATACGTTGATCAGGGAGAAGCCTTCGTGTTGGATACCTTTTTCGATCAGATCAGTCAAACCTTTCAGGTCGCTGGAGAAAGATTGAGCAACGAAAGTCGCACCAACAGACAGCGCCAGTTCAACTGGAGTGATGGAAGACTCGATAGAGCCTTGCGGTGTAGACTTGGTCACGAAACCAGTCGCGGAACGCGGGGAGGTTTGACCTTTTGTCAGACCGTAAATTTGGTTGTCCATTACGATGTACGTAACGTTCATGTTACGACGGATCGCGTGTACAGTGTGGCCCATACCGATTGCAAATCCATCCCCGTCACCACCGGCTGCGATAACAGTCAGCTCGCGGTTTGCCATTTTCACACCTTGTGCGATTGGCAGGGAACGTCCGTGAATACCGTGGAAACCATAGCAGTTGATGTAACCGGAAATGCGCCCGGAACACCCGATACCAGAAATAACCGCCAGATTTTCAGGTTCCAGACCTACGTTTGCTGCGGCGCGTTGAATAGCCGCCTGGATGGAGAAGTCTCCACAGCCTGGGCACCAGTTAGGCTTTACGTTATTTCGAAACTCTTTCATAGTCGCCATGTTTTACCAGCTCCTTCACTTCAGCATAGATTTCCTTCGGCAGGAATGGGTTACCGTCATATTTGAGCACAGATTGGATTTTTTCCGCGTTTCCAACGTGTTGTTTGAGCAGGTTTGTAACTTGCGCTTGGATGTTGTGCTCAACAACAACGACTTTCTTCGCTTTGTCCACAAGTGCTTTGATTTGTTCAGTTGGGAATGGGTGCAGCAAACGGATTTGCGCGTGGTTTACTTTCACTCCCTCTTTTTCCAGACGGCCTTTTGCTTCTTGAATCGTACCGATGGTAGAGTTGATACCTACTACCAGAACATCCGCTTCAGCGTGAGGTGCATCGACAGTTACAGGGTTTTTGAAAGTTTTCAGTACGCCTTCCAGCTTGCGCATACGTTTATCCATTTGTTGAACACGGTTAGCAGCATTCTCGGACGGACGACCCGTTTGATCATGCTCAACACCTGTTACGTGGTGCAGACCGTATTTTTGACCAGGAATTACGCGTGGAGAAACGCCGTCTTCGGTTACTTCATAACGTTTGAACAGGTCGTTTTGCTCTTTTTCTGGCAATTCTTGTCCAGCAAGCAGTTTTCCGCGGCGGATTTCTACTTGGCTGTAGTCAAATGGAGTAACGGTTTGTTTGCCCAAGGAAAGAGTCAGGTCAGTCATCAAAATAACTGGCAGCTGATATTCTTCGGCAATGTTGAAAGCTTCAACGGCATCGTAGAAGCACTCTTCTACTGTGCTTGGCGTGATAACGACTTTTGGAATGTCACCGTGAGTACCATAAATCATCGCATTCACGTCGGATTGCTCGATTTTGGTAGGCATACCTGTAGATGGGCCACCACGTTGGGTGTTCACGATCACAACTGGTGTTTCTGTGATACCAGCCAGACCGATTGCTTCCATCATCAGAGCCAGACCAGGACCTGCAGAAGCAGTCAAGGAACGGGCACCACCGTAGTTAGCACCGATTGCCATTGTAATCGCAGCGATCTCGTCTTCCGTTTGGATAACGGTTCCGCCCAATTTTGGCAGCTTTTTGATCAAGTATTCCATTACTTCGGAAGCAGGTGTGATCGGGTAAGCTGGCATGAAGCGGCAGCCTGCTGCTACAGCACCCAGAGCGATCGCATCGTTACCGATCAGGAACAGTTGTTTTTGCGGATCTGCTTTTTCCATTTGGAATTCAGGCAGTTGACCGCCAGTCAGTTCATTTACGAAATCAAATCCGCGACGAATGGCATCCATGTTCTTTTCAACCACTTTTTCGCCTTTGCGGAGGAACATATCTTCAACGATAACACGGTAACTTTCCACTGGAATGCCGAGGATTGCACTGGACGCACCAATCGACACCATGTTTTTCATCAGGGAAGTTCCCAGTTCATCAGCAATCTCAGTTAGTGGTACAGTGAAGAAGCGAACTGGCTTCAACCCGTCCGGCAACTTTGGATTGAATTTAGCATCCGCGATAATGATGCCGCCTTCGCGCAGCTCATGCGCATTGAAATCGATCGTCTCCTGGTCAAACGCTACGAGAATGTCCAGATCGTCAGAGATCGCACGCATTGGTGTTGTGCTCACGCGAATTTTGTTGTTCGTGTGTCCACCCTTAATACGGGAAGAGAAGTGACGGTAGCTGTACAGATGGTAACCCATCCGGTTCATCGCCATCGAGAAAATCTCACCAGTACTCTCGATACCCTCCCCTTGCTGTCCTCCAACTTTCCAGGAAAGTTGACTAATCATTCAGATTCCACCCTTTCAGTGACTGTGAGAAAGCTGCCCATCTTACCCGAAAAGATTGATAAGATGTGACAATTCTGTGCATAGACAGTAACAATTGTAGTCCTGTCCCTGTCAAATTGCAAGTGCTTTTACTCAACTTACTTTTGACCTGAATTTTAATGTTGAACTTGGTACATTAATATCCTCATGTATTATTGTAGCACGTTTCCGAAAACACGCAACCAATTTCCTCGCACAAATTTCAATACTTCCGCCTCTTTGTAACGTCTAAGCAGAGCTTCTAGTAATTGGGAATACGCTGCTGAGGAAGACAGGTCGCCAAAGGTGTTCGTGATGCCGTCAAAGTCGGAACCAAACGCAACATGATCGACTCCGCCCAGCCCGCATACGTGATCCAAATGGCGCAGCAAGTCATCAATCCATGCCGTCCGCTTCTCTTCCACCGTGAAAAAGTCGACAAACGTCAGCCCCATGACTCCATCCTTGGCAATCAAGGCGCAAATCTGCTCGTCCGTCAAGTTGCGCGGATGGCGGCAAATTTGTCGCGCATTGGAGTGGGAAGCGATGACAGGTGCTTTGGAAATCTCCATCACGTCCCAAAACCCCGGATCGGCCAAGTGGGAAACGTCGACGATCATCCCGAGCCGATTCATTTCTTCTATTACTTGTCGACCAAATGCGGTGAGTCCACCCGGGTTCGGTTCCCCGCTGCCATCTGCCACACAGTTGCCGTGGTTCCAGGTCAATGTCATTCCGCGAACACCAAGGCGATACCATGTGCGAAGCTGTACGAGGCTTTCCTCCAGGGCGTGTGCTCCTTCTACAAACAGAATAGCCCCTTTCTCCCCCTTTAATACGCGCTCGTCCAAATCAGCTTTCGTGTAAATCGGGCGGAATTGTTCACTCGCCACCTTTTCATAAAATATATCGATCATTTCTAGTATCGTATGAAAACGGCGGCCATAAGGCACATGAGTAGGAACAAAACAGGCAAGCACCTGTATATCTACATTCCCTTTCACGAGAGCGGGAAAACCAGCCTGCAAAAAATCGTCTTCTTTATAGAAGTCACGCTCCGGCTCTTTCCACAGCTTGCACAATACATCGCAATGCGCATCGAATACGTTCATGATTCTCTCTCCTTCTATGTAACCGCATATTTGCACACGAAAAAACCTGTTCATTCTTCGAACAAACAGGCAGGCGATACGTTTGCAGTTTTATTATCTGGGTTCTACGATTAGTTTGATTGCAGTACGCTCTTCTCCATCAATCACGATGTCGGTAAAGGCTGGAATACATATGAGGTCAACTCCACTCGGCGCTACGAACCCTCGTGCGATTGCTACGGCCTTCACAGCTTGATTAAGCGCCCCAGCGCCAATGGCTTGGATTTCAGCTGCACCGCGTTCTCTAAGAACGCCGGCAAGGGCACCAGCAACGGAATTGGGGTTAGACTTTGCTGAAACTTTTAATACTTCCATCCTTTTTGAACCTCCCGTCTGATAGGAATCCTGTCATCATTAGAATGATATTCGCATAACCCCTAAAAATTCCTGCTAACTCGCTAGAAAGATTCAAAAAATTCTAATCTTATGTTTATTATTCCATAAACGGGTGGTCTACGTCAATTCTGATTCGCTGCAATTTCTTCGCGTGACCCGTGGCTTTATCCAGCGTAATCAGGACAGCGTTCAACTGCGCCGGATCAGGCGCCACTTCGAAACGGACAGGCAGCTGGGTCAAAAATTTCTTGATCACGGCTTCCCGCTCCATCCCGAGAATGCCGTTGCTTGGGCCGCACATGCCCACGTCGCACAAAAAGCCTGTTCCTTGCGGCAAAACCCGTTCGTCAGCCGTCTGCACGTGCGTATGCGTACCTACAACCGCGCTAACCCGCCCGTCGAGGTACCAGGACATGGCTTGCTTCTCTGATGTCGCCTCGGCGTGAAAATCGACAAAAATCAATTTGGTGCGTTTGCGCGCTTGCTCAACCAGTTTGTCTGCCATCTGAAACGGGCAATCGAGCGGAGGAAGGAACGTCCTGCCCATCAAATTGATTACCGCCAGCTCTCCTTCTGGCTGCTTGATGTATGTAATGCCTTTTCCAGGCGTTCCTGCCGGAAAATTCGCCGGACGAATCATTCGCGGCTCATCATCGATAAAGTCAAAAATTTCTCGTTGATCCCACGTATGGTTTCCGAGCGTAATCGCCTGGACTCCCCATTCGAACAGCTCTTTCGTAATTTTTTCTGTAATCCCGCGACCGTGTGCCGCATTTTCGCCATTGGCGACGATAAAGGTTGGTCCGTATTTTCTTTTCAAAAGCGGCAGGTACGTTTTCACGATTTCTCTGCCGGGCGATCCCATAATATCTCCGATAAACAACAGCTTCATCTGACATTCACCTCATTGCTAGTATACACAACTGCAAGCGTTTAGAAAAAAAGTAAAGTGGCCATTAGCCACTTTACTTTGCATACTCGACTGCCCGTGTTTCACGGATGACCGTTACTTTGATATGTCCCGGGTAGTCCAGTTCATTTTCAATTCGTTTTGTGATCTCCCGTGCCAGACGGGTAGCTTCCGCATCATCAATCTTGTCAGGTTGAACCATTACGCGAATTTCGCGTCCCGCTTGAATCGCATAAGACTTTTCTACGCCATCGAACGACTCAGAGATTTCTTCGAGTTTCTCCAAACGTCTGATATAAGTTTCCAATGTCTCACGGCGTGCGCCTGGACGTGCAGCAGACAGAGCATCTGCCGCTCCCACGAGCATGGCAATGACGGAAGTTGGTTCGGTATCACCGTGATGAGAAGCAATACTGTTGACAACAACATGATGCTCGTTGTACTTCTTGGCCAGCTCCACACCGATTTCCACGTGTGAGCCTTCCACTTCATGGTCAATCGCTTTTCCGATATCGTGCAGAAGACCTGCACGTTTGGCCAGCTTCACGTCTTCTTTCAGTTCTGCTGCCATCAAGCCAGCGAGATGAGCCACTTCCATCGAGTGCTTCAGCACGTTCTGACCATAGCTGGTACGATAACGCAGTCGTCCCAAAATCTTGATCAGATCCGGATGCAGGCCATGTACGCCAGTTTCAAATGTTGCTTGTTCTCCGTATTCACGGATACGCTCGTCTACTTCGCGGCGCGCTTTTTCCACCATTTCCTCAATGCGGGCCGGGTGGATGCGTCCGTCTGCAACGAGCTTGTCGAGCGCTGTCTTGGCGATTTCCCGACGGATCGGATCAAAGCCAGACAGGATGACTGCTTCCGGAGTGTCGTCGATGATCAGATCGATTCCCGTCAACGTCTCCAAAGCACGGATGTTTCGTCCTTCCCGTCCGATAATCCGTCCCTTCATCTCATCGTTTGGCAACGTCACCACAGAAACGGTTGTCTCTGCTACGTGATCAGCTGCACAGCGCTGAATGGAGGTGGTAATAATTTCGCGAGCGCGCTTGTCCGCCTCTTCTTTGGCCTGCGTCTCTATCTCTTTGATCATCACGGCCATTTCGTGGCGAACGGTATTTTCCACGTCAGTCAGAATGATATTTTTCGCCTCATCCTGCGTCAATCCGGAAATGCGTTCCAACTCGGAAACTTGTTCTTTATATAAGTGCTCTACCTTGCTTTGCAGTTCTGCGATGGCGCGGTCGCGCTCAGCCAATTCTTCCTCTTTGCGCTCCAACTGTTCCATCTTGCGGTCCAGCGTTTCTTCTTTTTGAAGAATGCGCCGTTCCTGACGCTGGATCTCGTTGCGTCTTTCGCGCAACTCGGTTTCTGCTTCGGAACGAAGTTTGAACACTTCATCCTTGGCTTCCAGCACCTTTTCCTTTTTAACGGCTTCGGCGTCCCGTTTCGCTTCCTCGACGATCTGGCGTGCAGCTTCCTCCGCACTGGAGATCTTTGCTTCCGCAATCGATTTTCGAATGAAGTAGCCAGCACCCAAGCCGATGAGCAGGGCGACGAGCACGATGACAACTGTTAGTATAGGCTCCATAGACTTTTTCGTTTCACCTCCTTATTGTAAGATCTCCCCGCTTTCCAAGCATTCGTTTTTCATGGAGTGCCGCTTTCGTTTTGCTCTCACATAGAGCATTCGCTAAAAAACAAGACCGATTTTACTCGGTCCGCTGAATCCGTACTGCTATCGCACGGTTGTTCAGTTGTTTCACAGGCAACGAGTGAGCAAAGCGTCAAAAGTTATGATACACCAAGTAAATACAAACCTATTTTATTATTTGTGAACAAGAATTGTCAAGATCATGCAAATAGAGTCAGCGCTCTTCGTCCCTTCTCTGACGCAATTCTGTGCGAACTTGCTGGACGATGGAATGCGAGAAGCCCTTGCGCATCAGCATGGCGAGTAGTTTTCGCTCCTCGTCAGGATTCGGCGCTCCTGTGATCCGTCGCGCTTTCTTCTCTATCAAAGCGCGGGCAGCCTCCAGTTCAGCCTCTCTTGAAACGCCTTGCACGGCATCTTCGGCAATCGCCTTGTCTACCCCGCGCTGCGCCAGTTCCATGCGCAGCATGTAGGAGCTTCGCGGCTTCAGGCGCAGCCGTTCTTCCACCCACTGCTTGGCAAATGCTTCATCGTCTATGTATCCGTGATCTTCGCAACGCTGGCAAATTTCATCGGCAACTTTTGCATCAAAGCCTTTGTCCAGCAAATACGCTTGCAGCTGACTGCGGGTGCGCGGGCGCATCCCCAAGTATTTCAGGGCGCCCAAATACGCCTTGTGCCGCTCTTCCGCCACCAGCACTTCACAATAAAACGACTCGTCCACATCGGTGCCTTTAAATAGGTTGTACTTTACCAGTATGTCTTCATGTACCGTAAACGCATACTCCCCATCCAAATCAATGTGATACCGCTGCTTTTGCTTGTTGTCGCGGTGAACGGCAGTGATTTGGCCGCTCTTCATTTTGGCCCACTCCTTTCTTCGGCTTTGTTGTTCAATCTAATAGAACATAGAAAAGCCTCGGGACGTCTGTCACAGAAAACAGCCTGTCTCATCGACAGGCTGTTCACTTATGCTCCATTACTCAAGGTCAAATGCTGGCTCTTCGTCTTGCTCAGGATCGACGACTGGTTCTGCTTCAGGAACAGAGCCTGGATTGAGGCTGAAATACTCGCGAACCTTTGTCTCGATTTGGGAAGCAATATGCGGGTTTTCTTTGAGGAAGACTTTCGAGTTTTCCCGTCCTTGGCCGAGGCGCTCCTCGTTGAAGGAGTACCAAGCACCACTTTTTTGTACCACATCGATTTCGGAACCGATATCGAGGATGCTGCCCTCTTTGGAGATCCCTTCCCCGTACATGATGTCCACTTCAGCGACTTTGAACGGTGGCGCTACTTTGTTTTTCACGACTTTGATCTTGGTCTTGCTGCCAAGGATGTCGTTACCGACTTTGATCGATTCTGCTTTACGAACATCCAGACGCACGCTGGCGTAGAATTTCAGAGCGCGTCCACCTGGAGTTGTCTCTGGGTTACCGAACATCACGCCTACTTTTTCACGCAGCTGGTTGATGAAGATCGCGATTGTCTTGGACTTGTTGATCGCACCGGACAGTTTGCGCAAAGCTTGCGACATCAGGCGGGCTTGCAAACCTACGTGGGAATCTCCCATCTCGCCTTCAATCTCTGCTTTTGGAACCAGTGCTGCTACAGAGTCCACGACGATGATATCTACTGCACCGGAGCGCACCAGCGCTTCAGCAATTTCCAATGCTTGCTCCCCTGTATCCGGCTGGGAAAGCAGCAACTCATCGATGTTCACGCCCAGCTTGGCTGCATAGACAGGGTCCAGTGCATGCTCGGCGTCGATGAAAGCCGCTTGTCCACCTTGACGTTGTACTTCTGCGATTGCATGGAGCGCTACGGTTGTTTTACCGGAAGACTCAGGACCATAAATCTCGACGATACGGCCACGTGGGAATCCACCTACACCCAATGCGATATCCAACGCTAACGCACCACTGGAAACGGTCGAAATCTGAACGTTGGACACCTCTCCCAACTTCATGATGGAACCTTTTCCGAACTGCTTTTCTATTTGACGCAATGCACTCTCCAAAGCTGCGCGACGATCTGACAAATGGTACACACCCTTTCACTTTTCGCATCTCTTTTGCTTGTCTTCATCATACATCGAGATAGAACCGTTTGCCAAGTGTTTTTTGCGAACAAATATTCGCATTGTAAAAAACAGCCATTTTCTGGATAGTTCCAGAGAAATGGCTGTCTGTTTTTCACCTGAGCAATTAGGAGCGTTTTGCACCGCGCGGCTTTGCCGGCTCCAGGTTGATGCGTTTGCCGTTGATGCGGGTTTGGCGCAGCGACTCGTAAACGAATGCCGCCACTTCTTCCGGCACTTCCACGAACGTGAAGTTCTCGAAAATGTCGATGCGGCCAACCGATTTGCCAGGAATGCCTACCGACTCGGAAATCTCGCGCACCAAATCTTGCGGCTTCATGTTCGCATTGCGGCCTACGTTCAGGAAGAAGCGAACCATGCCTTTTGCAGCACCCGTCTCTCCGAAGTTGTACGCTTCTGCCTCCTGCATTTGGCCTGCCTCGGAATGGAAAGCCAGATGCAATGCAGCAGCCGCGACTTTCTCGGCCGGGTATTGAGCGACGAGCGATTCCGCGACCTTTTGGTACATATCCGCGATCGCATCGCTCTCCAAAAGGCTTGTCAGCTGCTCGCGAAGCTGTTCTTGCTTGCGCTCCGCCACTTCCTCAAGCGACGGTACGTTGCGGGACAGCACTTGCGCTTTTGTCTGCTTCTGGATGAACATCATCTGTCTGACTTCGCGCGGCGTCACCAATGTCATGGCGATTCCTTTGCGTCCTGCACGGCCTGTACGGCCGATCCGGTGCACGTAGCTTTCGGAGTCTTGCGGAATGTCGTAGTTGATTACGTGCGAGACGTTGCCTACGTCGATCCCGCGCGCTGCTACGTCTGTTGCGATCAAAAATTCAATCGAGCCTTCACGGAAAGAGTTCATCACTTTGTCGCGCTGTGCCTGGGACAGGTCACCGTGCAAGCCATCTGCCAAGTATCCGCGGGATTGCAGCACTTCGGACAGCTCATCTACGCCGCGTTTGGTACGACAAAAGATGATGCCAAGCTCTACATCTTCGCTGTCGAGAATGCGACACAGGCTCTCCACTTTGTTTCGGTCGAACACTTTGTAGTACACTTGCTCGATCAACGGCGCTGTCACTTCTTCGCGGCTGACAGCGATCGTTTGCGGCTGTTTCATGTAACGGGTAGCCAAACGCTTGATTTCAGGCGGCATCGTTGCAGAGAAGAGCAACGTCTGGCGCTCTTCCGGCATATGATTGATGATTGTTTCGATATCTTCGATGAAGCCCATGTCCAGCATTTCGTCCGCTTCATCGAGAATGAGCGTATGTACATTCTCCAGCTTCAGCGTTTTGCGACGCAAATGGTCCATGACGCGTCCAGGGGTTCCCACCACGATCTGTACGCCTTGGCGCAGAGCGCGAATCTGGTGACCGATGGACTGTCCGCCGTAGATTGGCAGTGTGCGCACTTTGTTGTACTTGGAGATGCGCAAAAGCTCTCCGGCAACCTGGATGGCCAACTCGCGAGTCGGGGTCAACACAATCGCTTGTACGCGATTGGCTGGTGTAATTTTTTCTACAAGCGGAATCCCGAAAGCCGCTGTTTTTCCCGTTCCGGTCTGTGCTTGACCGATCAAGTCTCCTCCGTCCAGCACTTTCGGAATGCAGGCTGCCTGAATCGGCGATGGCTCTTCGAAGCCCATATCGTGGATCGCCTGCAAAATGGATTTATGTAAAGGAAAATCAGAAAACATCGTCATGAAAACGTCACCTTTCTTTTTGCATTTGCAGCGCATAAAATAGCGCAAATTTGGCGGCACGCCCAACAATCGCCTTTCTTCTGCCTGCAAGGCGAAGCTCTTTGACTACTGTTGGCATCCCTTCACCCGCAATCCCTACGTAGACAAGACCTACAGGCTTGCCTTCCGATGGATCGGGACCAGCCACACCCGTCACGGAAACTCCGTATGTGGCTCCCAGCTTGGCTCGTACATTCTCCGCAAGCAGCTGCGCTGTCTGGCGGCTGACTGCGCCGTCTGTGGACAACACTTCTTCAGGCACGTCGAGCAGCTGGTTTTTCACATCGTTTGTATAGCAAACGATGCCTCCTTGGAAAACAGACGAACTGCCAGGAACGGAAGTAATGAGCGAAGCGATCGTGCCGCCTGTACAGCTCTCTGCACATGCGATGGTCTCGTTTCGCTTTTTCAGTTCGCTTACCAATACATCGTGCAGGGAAGAATCCTCCCCCATCCCGTACACGTACTCGCCAACGCGCTTGCGAATCTCCTCCTCGACCGGCAAAATCAAGGCTTCTCCTTCTTCTGCCGTTGAGGCCCTCGCCGTAATCCGCAGCGTTACTTCAAATTCTTTTGCATACGGAGCAATCGTCGGGTTGTCCTGTTTTTCAATCAGATCCAGCAACCGCTCCTCCAGAGCAGACTCACCGATCCCGTAGAAGCGCAGCACATGAGAATGAAATACTCGCTTCTCCGGCAACAGATCCGTCAAGTACGGCATGACGTAATGCTCCACCATCGGGTACAGCTCGCTAGGCGGTCCAGGGAGAAGCACGAACGTGCAACTGTCATGACGGATCGCCATCCCAGGCGCCATCCCGAAGTCATTGGGGAAGACATGGCTGCCTGAGAGAACCAGCGCCTGCTTCCGATTGTTTTCCGTCATGACAATCCCACGTTGCAAAAAGAATTGTTCAATTCTTTCCATGGCTTCCGGATTTGTCTCCAGTCCGACGCCCACGTGCCCTGCCACTGTTTCTTTTGTCAGGTCATCCTGAGTCGGTCCAAGCCCACCCGTAAAAATGACAAGATCGGAACGGTCGGCTGCGAGGGCGATCACCTGCTGCAACCGCTGCGTGTTATCGCCGACAACGGAATGAAAATACACTCCGACACCAATTTCCGCCAGTTTTTGCGAGAGAAACTGAGCATTGGTGTTGGCAATCTGGCCTAGCAAAAGCTCGGTACCTACTGCGATAATCTCCGCTCTCATTTTCCTCATCCATTCTCTTTGAGAGTAGAAAAGCCTCTAACCAAACAGTTTATCACCGATAGTGGCGCAAGAGAAGAGTCTTGTGAAAAAAGAGACCAATACCCGTAACTACGAGTATTGGATGACGTTGCGATTTTTCGCAAAGTAGTCGTACCCGGAATAAAGCGTAATCACAACCATGGCCCAAGTGGCTACCTCATCGAAGGGAATCCCGAAAAAGCCGAATGGGAAATTGCGGATCATGACGGCTGTAATCGCCACGATCTGCACCCATGTTTTCAGTTTACCCAAAGCACTGGCAGCAATTACCTGTCCTTCAGCCGCAGCAACAAGGCGCAAACCTGTTACAGCAAACTCCCTGCTGATAATCACAATCGCAATCCACGCCTCCAGCCGCTGCATCTCTACCAAGGAAATCAAGGCAGCAGAGATGAGCAGCTTGTCGGCAAGCGGGTCCAAAAATTTTCCGAGATTGGTCACGATCTTGCGTTTGCGTGCAATGTAACCGTCGAGTCCGTCCGTACTGGCTGCTAGGATAAACACCAAAGCCGCAATCAGCTCGTTATACGTCATCGTCAGGCTGCCAATGGAAAATGTCCCGATGTTGTAACGCACCAGCAGAAAAAACATAACTACCGGCACCAGGAAAATCCTGGCGAGGGTGATGCGGTTGGCGAGATTCACCTAGACTACCTCCCCGGCCAAATCGTATTCATAGGAGTGTGTGATCTTTACCTTTACGATTGAGCCTAATTTGCCTTTGAATCCGGTTACGAATACTTCCCCGTCAATTTCCGGGGCATCGTATTGCGTCCGGCCTACATAAATGTCGTTGCGCCCTTCGTAACGCTCAATCAGGACGTCCAGCTCCTGGCCGACAAAGCGGCCATTGCGGTCGCTTGCAATCTCACGCTGAATTTCCATCAGCATGTTCGCCCGCTTTTCCTTGACCTCTTCGTCCACATGATCAGGCAGACGGGAAGCCGGGGTGTCCTCTTCATTCGAATAAGTGAACACACCCAAACGGTCAAAACGGATGTCTTTCACGAAGTCGGACAACTTGGCAAAGTCCTCTTCGTTTTCGCCAGGGAAGCCTACAATCAAGGAAGTTCGCAGGGCAACATCCGGTACTTGCGCGCGGATTTTACCGACAAGCTCGCGAATATCCGTTTGGCGACCCGGACGACGCATTCTTTTCAGAATGTGGTCTTCTGAATGCTGCAATGGCATGTCGATGTATTTGCATACCTTTGGATTCGTAGCAAACGTTTGAATCAATTCGTCTGTAAAAAAGCCCGGGTATGCGTAATGCAGACGAATCCACTCGATTCCCTCCACTTCGGCGAGCCGGTTGAGCAGCTCGGGAAGCATCAACTTGCCATCGTAAATATCTGTACCGTAGTTCGTGGAGTCCTGGGCAATCAAGCTGATCTCCACAATCCCCTGCTGCGCCAGATGGCGGGCTTCCTCCAGAATGGACTCAATCGTCCGGCTGCGGAATCCGCCGCGCATCAGGGGGATACTACAGAAGGTACAGGCATTGTCGCATCCCTCGGCAATTTTAATGTATGCCGAATACGTGCCTTCTTTCACTTTTCGCTTGACGACATCTTCGTACGCAAAGATTGGGTTGCCCACAAAAATCGGACGCTTGCCTTCCAGCGATTCTTCAATGATCCCTGTAATCGACATAAAATCGCCTGTTCCGACAATGCCGTCCACTTCAGGGATCTCGTTCAAGATATCCTCTTTGTAGCGTTGTGTGAGACAGCCTGCCACCACAAGCGATTTCAGCTTGCCGGCTTCCTTCAGCTCGCCCATCTCCAGAATCTTGTTCACAGATTCTTCCTTGGCGGCATCAATGAAGCCACAGGTATTGACGATGACCACGGTTGCTTCTTCCGGATTGTCAACCAGTTCATAGCCTTTTTCATCTATCAGATGGGCCATCATGTCGGAATCGACCAAATTCTTCTCACAGCCCAGCGTAACAATCGCTACTTTTTCACGCGTGCCTACCTTCTCTGCCATCTTTTTTCCTCTTTCCTCCAATTGGTCATACCAGCCCATATTACACCTATCCAGTATAATATAAGCCTAAAGGAAGTGTCAAAAGAGACGAAAGTACGAAAGGCAAGCATAATGCTTGCCTACTGTGCTGTTGCCTCTTTCATTTTGATGGTAAGGTTCGACGGCATGAACTTCATTTTGGATGTATCGACCGCAGCTCCGTTCACGGTCAGCTCCAAGGCCGTCGGCTTTCCGAGGCGGACATACGCCGATTTCTTCAATTCAATCGTGATCTCTTCCTTGGCGCCTTTTCGCAGTTCGCCTTCCTCCACATACTTCTTGCCTTTTCCTTCCGATACACCGAACCAGCTTCTGTCTTCCTTCACTTTCAAATGAACCGTAATTTTCTCTCCGCCTTGCAAAGAGTAATTGTACATGGAGCCTTGCTGCGACTCGAATGTGATCGTCGCTGAAGAGGCTACCTCTCCCGGCTCCGGCGTTGTCGTTCCCGGATCAGGAGTAGGTGTGACAGTAGATGGCGGTTGCGGCTGCTGCGCAATCGGAGAAGTAGTAGCCCCTCCACCATTGCCCGGAGTGACGATTTCCGCTCCAGGATTGACCGTTCCGCTTGGTACAGGCTGGGTGATTGTATTGCCGTTGTTATTTACCGCTGCGATGTAAATAACGCCAATAATCAAGGCAATGAAAAGCACCAGCAACGTCTTGGTAACCCATCTTCCTGCCTGTAGCGGGTTGTTCGCGGAAGCAACTCTCCTGCGACGCAGTCTTTCCACTTGCTCCGTAGGTGGCTGGGCTGGCAAATCGGCCTGAAAATGCGTCAGGATGTGATTCGGGTCGAGACCAACGGCTTCCGCATAACTCTTAATGAACGCACGCGCGTAAAAGTGGCCGGGAAGTACATGAAAATGACCTCTTTCAATGGCTTCCAAATATCGCCGCTGTATCTTGGTGATTCGTTGGATGTCGTCGAGCGTGATTCCTTTTTCTTCGCGGGCCCTTTGCAGGACTTGACCTAGCTCAGACACAGCTGCCCCTCCTTAATTCATGTCAAAATTATCGAAGCCGCGATTGTTGATCAGCTCGTATGTAATTTCCTCATCCGGATAGTGACGAAGCTCGATAATGTAATGAAAATCAGATATTTCGTACTCTGATTCTCTTACAAAAATGTCCGGATGCTCGATGATCTTCGCGGCAGGAAAGTTCATAATCTCCCGAAGCAAGGTGTAATGCTTCTCTGTCGATCGCAGCGTTGAAACAATTCCATCTATCAAATATACATGATCAGTAGACAATTCATCAATGGCTAAGGAATTGCGCACTGTCTGCCGCAGCAAAGTAGATGAAATAAACGTCCAGCGCTTGTTCGCAGACACGCTGGCTGCAATCATCGATTCTGTCTTCCCGACACGAGGCATTCCCCGGATTCCAATTAGCTGATGGCCCTCTTTTTTCAAAATCTCAGCCATGAAGTCTACCAACAGCCCCAGCTCGTCACGGACGAAGCGGAACGTTTTTTTGTCCTCGCTGTCACGCTCGATGTAGCGTCCATGGCGAACAGCGAGACGATCCAACATGGTAGGGGGACGTAACCTCGTTATGGTTATGTTGTCCATTTTTTGCACAACGTTGCGCAAAACCTCCATTTTTTCATCGTCATCTGTCAAAAGCAACATGCCGCGGCGCATCGTATCGACACCGTTGATCGTGACGATATTAATGTTCAACATCCCCAGAATAGAAGACACGTCACCCAACAAACCAGGACGGTTACGGGCAATTTCGTACTCCATGTACCATTCTTTTTTCGCTTCCATATAGAATCCTCTCCGCCAAGACAGAATAATCTTCCTCTGTAGTATATCACGTTCGTATCGTTCGACAAACAAACGCGAAAAGAAAAATCCCCGTGAATAGGGGATTTAAAAGACTAATTGCCTTTGTTCAGGCTATCTGGATTTTGCACGAGCTTCACCATGAGGGAAGCCAGCGCTTGTTGTTGCTGTTGATCGCCCGCGTCCCAAAGCTGTTTCAGCAAGCGCTCCTGATCATTTTTCGGATCAACCTGCTCGGCGAGGTAGCCTCCAATCTGATACGCTACGTTTTCCAGCGTCTGGCTTTCCATCCCAGCCTGTCTGGCCTGTTCTACTCGGTCTCCGAGAAATTCTTTCCAGTCGCGAAAGTTGTCCAGAATCGACATAAGGAAATTCCCTCCTTTTTTCGTTGGGGCAATAGAGTCTTCTGCTGCCCACACAGGAGGTAGATTTCCACTATTTCTCGGAAATTATGCACGCCCAAGCTTATGTATACCAGCCGCCGTTCGGGCTAATGATCTGCCCCGTCACATAGCTGGCATCTGCCGATAACAGAAACCGCACAACAGCCGCCACCTCGCGCGGATCGCCAAGCCGGTTCGCCGGAATTTCCTCTGCGATCATCTCCACTTCGTCAGGGGAAAACCGCGCCATCATTCCGCCAGCAATCGCGCCGGGGGCTACGGCGTTCACCGTGATGCCATTGGGCGCCATTTCCTTGGCCAACGCTTTGGTAAACGTGTTGATCGCGCCCTTCGTCAACGAATACAGCACTTCGCAGGAACCGCCCGTAAGCCCCCAGATCGAAGAAACATTGACGATCCGTCCATATCGCTCACGGAGCATGGCCGGCAACGCAGCCTGACAGACCAAAAAAGCAGAGCGAACATTCATCGCGACCAGCTCGTCAAACATCTCGACCGACACGTCGGTAAACAGTCCGACGTGATCGGCCGAAGCGTTGTTGACAATCAACAGCGGCGGTGACGGCATCTGGGCAAACATCGCGGCAATTTGCGCCGGGTCCCGCAAATCCGCCTGTAGCTTGCAAAAAGGTACATTTCTTTCCTGGCACAGCTGCACCAAACGATCCAGCTTGCTTTCCGAACGGTTGTAATGCAGGTAAAGGGGAACCCCTGCCTCAGCCAGATAGGTGCCGATCGCCTGGCCGATTTCTCCAGAGGCTCCCGAAATAAACGCCCAAGGCGTCTTTTCCATCATGCCCACTCCTTACTCTTGCGGCGAAGCGGAACGCACGATAGAAACTGCCATCTGTTCCTCCAGAAAATGCTCGTTCAGACGTTGACCCACTTCTTCCAATGTAATCGACTCCAGCGTCGGCACGACGGAGAACAAATCGTTGCCGTTGAACTTGAAGCTTGTAAACTGGTTCGCGATAAACTCCACGGAATTGAGCGAGCGCAGGAAATTTCCGATCTTTTTCCGCTTGGCCCGCTCGAACTCTTCCTGGTTGATGCCTGTTTGCTTGAGTTGTGCGATTTCCGCTTTGATAGTCGCCACCAAACGGTCCGGGTCTGGCGTATCTCCCCCGATAATCGTATAGGCGTAGTCTTTTTCGCTGCTGTAGTCAAAATCAAAGCTCTCCGTAATCAGTTCGCTTTCGTACAGCCGCTCGTAGATGGCGGAGCTGGTTCCAAACGCGATGTCCAAAATGAGCTTTGTCGTCAAGTCCCTTTTCAGCAGCGCTTCCTTCGACAGTCCCGTTTCTTTTTCCTTGATGCCGATCATGCACTTCGGAAGACCGACCGTGAGAAACGCTTCGACTTTGGCCTGCGCCACAGCGGCAGGCTCATCCGGGAACACGCGGGTAATCTGCGGAGCAGGAGGAAACTCCTTCTTCGTCTGGTTCTCGCGGATCAGCTTCATGATCGACTCCGGTTCGAACGAGCCCACCACCAAAAGCAGCATGTTCGACGGATGGTAAAACGTCTCGTAGCACTGGTAAAGGTACTCTTTTGTGATATGCGAGATCGTCTCAATCGTGCCGGCAATCTCGATGTTGATCGGATATTTTTGGTACATGGCCTTGAGCAGGTTCATGTAGACTTTCCAGTCCGGATTGTCGTCGTACATCGTAATTTCCTGGCCGATGATTCCTTTTTCTTTCTCCACGCTGGCATCTGTAAAGTACGGGTCTTGCACGTAGTCCAGCAGCAGATTCAGGTTGTCATCCAGCTTGTCTGTGCACGAAAACAGATAAGCTGTGCGGTTAAAGCTCGTGAAGGCGTTGCACGATGCGCCGTTCTTGCTGAACTCGTGCATGACATCCCGGTCTTTTTTCTCAAACATTTTGTGTTCGAGAAAATGGGCGATCCCGTCCGGCACATTGATTTCTTCCCCGCTGCGCGTTTTGAAATGGCTGTCGATCGAGCCGTAACGCGTAGTAAAAACGGCGTACGTCTTGCTGAACCCTTGCTTGGGAACAAGGTAGACTTGCAGCCCATTGTCCAATGTTTCGTGGTAGACGGTTTCATTTACTTGGTCAAAAACGGTCGTCTGCATGATTACGCCTCTCCCTTCTTGTCGCGCAGCAAGTAGATCGTATCGATCGCTACCTTGTTCGCCACCCGTTTGATATCTTCGATGCTGGCCTGTTCAATCCCGGCGAGCAATTCGTCCAGCTTCCGCTTGCGGCCGCTGATGACGCCATTGTAGGTAAAATCGATCATGCCGCGGGCACTGTCCAGCAGCTCACGGAACTGGTTGGACAACGTGGCTCTCGTCTGCGACAGTTCTTCCTCGGAGATGTTGCCTGCGCGCATCTGCTCCAGCTGTTCCTTGATGATTTCCACCGCGCGCGAGTATTTGCCCACCTCGATGCCGGACATGATCATCATGATGCCTTTGTGGCTTTCCAGACGCGATACAGCGTAGTAAGCGAGGCTCTCTTTTTCCCGCACATTGACAAACAGCTTGGAGTGCGGGAATCCGCCCAAAATGCCGTTGTACAAGAGCAGCGCCGGATAATCGTCATCCTTGTACGTGACTTGTGTCCGGCAGCCGATATTCAGCTTGGCCTGATTCACGTCGAGTCGATCCACGACTTCTTTTTCCTCCGAAACCGTCTTGGCTGCGCCACCAATTTGCAGCTCGCCAACTTCTTTGCGCTCCAGCGGGATATGGGTGCGGATCGCTGCGGCCACTGCGTCTGGCTCCACGTCCCCCACTACGAACACGTTGATCGGGTTGGACGTTGTGATTTCTTTAAAATAGCGGTACAGCTCTTGTCCCGTGATGGCAGACAAGTCTTGCACCCGTCCTTGAACCAACAGGGCAAAAGGCTCGCCTTTGCACATCTCTTCCGTTACCCGCTGGTTGGCGTACTTCATCTTGTCATCAATCAGGCTTTCGACCCGTTTTTTCAATGTTTCTTTTTCCTGCGACACATACTTCTGCGCAAAAGCATTGTCTTGTACATAAGGGCGCACCAGCATGTCGCCTACGAACTGAATCGCCTGTTCCAGAAGGGCATCGCCTTCGGACAGGTACTTTTCATTCGGCACCTCCATGTAGATTTGCAGGATTTGCCGTTCGCCCTTTTTCATGACATCCACATCAAAAATGGCGCCATACAAAAAATCGAGGTGCGCGCGCAGGAGCTTCGTTTCCGGAAAACGCTCGCTTGCCCGCTTCATGACCATGGCCAAAAGCGCCGTCTTGGTCACGTGTTCCTCCGACAAAGCCTGCTCAATCATCGTCACAATTGTCGTTGTTTTGAATTTGGCGGTCGGAAGGATATGTACGTTCATCCCGTTAATTTGGGAGCTTTGAAACGCGATATCAGACGTCTGTGCTTTCATTGCAACTTCTCCCTTCTCCATCTGCGTATACTTCTCTATTGTAACCAATTGGCAGGCCATCTTTCATCAGAATCTTCCATTATAATTGCCCCGTCTTCCATCGTATGCTCCCCTGGCTTTCCGTACGACTCTCTTCCTCGCCGTCTTGTGCTTTGTTTTCTCCCTGTTTACAAGCAAAAAGAGCAAGCCGCCCTTTTCCGGCGCACTCGCTCTTTTTGCTACAAATCCATATAATCCCAGTCGCGGGTGTTATCTGAAACAGCGTCTTCCTCCACGAACCGGCCGCAATCGGAAGAAAGGCAAAGCACCCCGTCCAACTGCTCGTCGTGAAAAGGCAAACCGTGATTTCCGCCACAGTACGGACAAATCCACATACGAAGTCCTCCTTTTCATTGATCAGGATTCCCTATCGTATAGTCTGTCCCATTAAGCAAACAAGCTTACTACTTTCTTTTGCTCCCAGAAACGCAAATAGTCATACGGATCGACAGCCCGTCCGTTGTCGTTGCGATACAGCCCAAAGTGCAGATGCGGAGCGAACATCCCCACGGTGCCCGTTCCTCCGTAGCCCGTATCCCCGACAAAGCCGATCAACTGTCCTGCCTTGACCTCGCCGCCGATTCGCAATCCCGGTGCGTAGGCGCTCAAGTGAGCGTAATACATGCGAAACTGCCCATTTTTATCCGTAATATTGACTCGCCAGCCACCGTAAGTGTTCCAGCCCACCCGATTAATCGTCCCATCGGAAACCGAGTAGACAGGCGTTCCTTTCGGGGCCATGATATCGATGCCTTCGTGCCTGCGGACACTTCCGCTATTGCTTTCCGTCCATTCTCGATCCGATCCGAAGCTGTCGCCGTAAGGCTCGTACCAGCTCGCATCGTCAAAAGGAAACGAATAGCCTTTTCCTAGCAGACGCTGATCTCCCACTTTGCTCGACAGCGGGTGCTCCGCTTTTTTCGCAGCGTGCGGCAAAAACAAAATTTGCCCTACTGTCAACTGATCGCCTGACAAGTAGTTGTTTTGCTTGATCGCACTCATCGTCGTCCCGTGCCGAAGCGCAATCGCTCCCAGCGTATCCTTTTGCTGAACCACGTACGGATTCCCGGCTTCCGGTACGCTTACGGCGCGATCTTCGACAGGCTTTGTTTGCACATGGGCCACGGAAGCGAGTGCATCCCACTCTACCTGATAGCCGAGCGCCTCGCTGACAAACCGGAGCGGCACCAGCGTCCGCTTGTTGACAATGATCGGCGCCGTCTCCAGCGTGACGCGCTTCCCGTTCACATAGGCGAGTCGACTGTTTATATCCAAAGACACGTGTTCGCCTTTTTGATTAAACGCTACTCTTCGGTTGGTGGCATCATATGTAACCTGCGCGCCAGTCGCTTCCCCGATCACGCGAATCGGCACCAGCATCCGTCCGTTCTGTTTCAGCGGCAGCACATCCGAGTCCACTCCCCGTCCGTCCACCACAATCGATATCACCGGACCTGGTTCTGTTGCTTGCGCTGTACCGATTGCCACGAAACAAAGACAAACAAAAAATGCGCCCAGAATCCCGGCAGAACGTAAACGGCTGTGCTTTTGTAGCCAGCGGTTCATTCTATTCCCTCCCCGTGCAATCTCACATCAAAAATTATCGCACAGGGGATGGAACCGGTTCCAGACGCAAATTATGTCAACTTTTACTTAACGAGAGCCTGTATCGTACGGCTTGCCCAAGGCAGCTGGAGCGCTGGAGCGTCCAACCAGACCGGCCATGACCAAGATGGTCAGCACGTACGGAAGCATGAAAATAAATTCAGTCGGAATGTACTTGGTCAAACCGAAAATCTGCACCAAAGACTTGATCGCCTGGGCAACCCCGAAGAACAGAGCTGCTCCCATGGCTCCAGCCGGATGCCATTTTCCGAAAATCAGCGCCGCAATGGCGATAAACCCTTGTCCCGATACGGTGTTATGGGAAAAGTTGCTCGTCGTGGTCAAAGAGATCGTCGCACCGCCCAATGCAGCCAGCGCCCCACTGATCATGACAGCTGTGTAACGCATTTTTTTCACGTTGATCCCCACTGTATCAGCAGCGCGTGGATGCTCACCAACTGCGCGCAGACGCAGACCGAATGGCGTCTTGAAGATCAAATACCAGGTAAAGAACACGGCAATAAACGCAAGGAAGCTGGTTGGGTACGCCTCAAAGATGGCATGTCCCAAATACGGAATGTCATGGAGAACCGGAATGCTCCATTTTGTAAAGACGCTCGACAAGGTCGTTGTCTGGCCTGCGCCGTTGAAAATAATTTTCGTCAAGTAGACAGACAAGCCCGCCGCCAAAAAGTTCAGGGCCACGCCGCTGACCGTTTGATCCGCTTTAAAGGTGACAGAAGCCACCGCATGCGGAAGCGCGAAAATCGCTCCGGCAACCCCGGCCAAGATAAAGCCAATCCAAGGAGCCAAAGGCCCCAGCGAATCCTGAAACGCGTAGGTCAGCACGGCACCTGTAAAAGCACCGATGATCATCATGCCTTCCAGGGCAATATTCACGACACCAGAGCGCTCCGAGTAGAGCCCGCCCAAAGAGGCAAAAATCAAGGCAGTGGAAAACACGATGGTATCATGAACGAGGTTGCTAATAATTAATCCCCAATCCATCAGTGCCCACCTTCCTTTTTCTTCTGCAAGATTGGTTTAACAAAAATCTTCACGATGCCGTGTGCCGCCACGAAGAAAATAACCGAGGCGATTACGACACGGATCAACTCAACAGGAACGCCCGCGCCGAATTTCATTCCAGCCGCCCCAAACGTGAGGATACCGAACAAAATCGCGGCAAGCACGACACCCAATGGCGTATTTCCGCCGATCAGGGCAACCGCAATTCCATCAAAACCATAGCCAGGCTGCGCCGTCATGATCGCTTGATAATGGAAGACTCCCAAAATCTCGCAAGCTCCACCGATTCCCGCAAACATTCCACCAATGAACATCGCTTTTACGACATTGCGGTTGACGTTCATCCCGGCGTATTCGGATGCGTGCGGATTCAGACCTACTGCGCGCAATTCATAGCCCGACTTTGTTTTCCAAAGAATGACGTAGAAGAAAATAGCGGCAAGGACAGCAATCAGTGTTCCCCAGTGCAGACGGGCACTGTCAAACATTTGCGAAAGCCATGTGATCGTGATCATCGATGATTCCTTGATCATTTCCGAACGTTGTTGGCCAGTTGGAATGAAGAAAGCATTCATCACCCAGTTAGCCAAATACAGAGCAACCCAGTTCAACATGATGCTCGTGATTACTTCGTTCACGCCGCGAGCGGCTTTCAAGTAACCGGCAATGGAACCCCACAAGCCACCTGCTACCGCACCCGCAATAACAGCGAGCGGAGCGTGGATGTAGGCAGGCAGGTCAAAAGAAACCCCAACGGTTGTAGCAGCGATCATCCCTACGATGAACTGCCCCTCAGCCCCGATGTTGAAAAGACCTGTCCGAAAGGCAAACGCCACTGCAAGACCCGTAAAAATCAGCGGCGTAATTTGGCGAATCGTTTCCCCGAAGTTGTACGCGCTTCCGAATACTTTTTCAATCAGGGCCATGTAAGCCTGAATCGGGTTGAAGCCCCCTGCCAGCATCGCAATCGCACCCGTCAACAAGCCGAGAATGATTGCCACTACAGGGACGAGGAACGATTCTTTTGTAAAGACGGCTATCACTTTATTCATCGTTTCCTCCTCCAGGCATTCGTTTTCCACCGGACATCATCAAGCCCAGCTCTTGTTCACTTGTCGCTTTGGCATCGACGATTCCTACAATGCTGCCTTCGTAAATAACGGCAATCCGGTCGGATACGTTAATGATTTCATCCAACTCAAGCGAGAGCAGGAGAACCGCTTTTCCGTTGTCGCGCTGTTCAATCAGACGTCGATGGATGAACTCGATCGCTCCGACGTCCAAACCGCGAGTAGGCTGCGCCGCAATCAACAGATCAGGGTTCTTGTCCACTTCGCGGGCAATAATCGCCTTCTGCTGGTTACCACCGGACAAAGCGCGCGCTGGCGTGTAGATCGAAGGCGTGCGCACGTCAAATTCTTCGATGAGTTTGGCCGCATGCTTGTCAATCGCGCCATAATCGAGAAAACCGTTTTTGTTAAACGTTGGATGGAAATACGTTTCCAATACCATATTCTCGCTCATGGTGAAATCGAGAACCAATCCGCGCTTGTGACGGTCTTCCGGAATGTGGGACAAGCCCGATTCGGAAATGCTGCGCGGAGATTCGTTGGTGATTTCTTTACCATTGAGAAGGACACGGCCGCTGGTCGCTTTGCGCAACCCGGTCAATACTTCAATCAGTTCGCTCTGTCCGTTGCCGTCTACGCCTGCAATCCCGAGAATTTCGCCTGCGCGAACTTCGAGGCTGAGATTGTTCAGTGCGTTGACACCCCGGTTGCCCATCGCTGTCACGTTTTCGACAGCAAGGATCGTTTCCTTCGGTTTTGCTGCTATCTTGTCCACGTGGAAGCTGACTTCACGTCCGACCATTTTCGCAGCAAGCTCATCCGGATTGGTATCCTTAATCAATACAGAGTCAATCACTTTTCCGCGTCGGATGATGGTGCAGGCATTACATACCGCCATAATCTCTTTCAGCTTGTGGGTAATCAAAATAATGGTCTTGCCCTCTTTGACCAAGTTATGCATGATTTCAATGAGTTCATGAATTTCTTGAGGGGTCAGAACAGCAGTCGGCTCGTCGAAAATCAGGATGTCGGCCCCGCGATAAAGCGTTTTCAAGATCTCTACGCGTTGTTGCATACCTACGGAGATATCCTGAATCTTTGCTCTAGGATCAACCTTTAGTCCGTATTGATTCGAAAGCTTTTCCACCGCTTTTTCCGCGCTCTGGATATCTATTTGCAACCCGTTTTTCGGTTCGTTTCCCAATACAATGTTTTCTGTTACCGTAAACGTCTCCACAAGCATAAAGTGCTGGTGTACCATCCCGATGCCAAGTTCGTTGGCAACGTTCGGACTTGTAATTTTCACTGCTTTTTCGTTGATGAGGATTTCGCCCTCATCCGGTTGATACAGGCCAAACAAAATGTTCATTAACGTCGACTTGCCTGCGCCATTCTCGCCGAGAAGCGCATGAATTTCGCCTTGCTTGACAGAAAGCGTGATGTTATCGTTTGCCACAATCCCTGGGAACCGCTTGGTAATCCCTCGCATCTCAACTACTTTTTTTACCGAACTCAACCATGCTCACCCCATTTTTTTGGGTTAATGTGAAGGTAAAGAACAAGGCCAGTTCCTCGAACCAGCCTTGTCCCTTTGCCGCTTCATCGTTTTACTTGTCTGGCACTTGGATTTCGCCTTTAACGATTTTTTGCTTGTACTCATCAACCAGCTTCAGTACGTCTTCTGGAACGTTCTTCGTGGATGTGGAAGCCAAGCCTACACCGTCTTCAGCAAGACCGAGCCATTTGATTTTACCGCCCTCGAATTTACCTTCGGACAGGTCTTTGGATACACGATATACAGCTTCGTCAACGCGTTTTACCATGGAAGTGAGAGTGATCTCATCGCCGAAAGTCAGGGATTGGTCTTTGTCTACACCGATTACCCAAACGTTTTCGCCTTTAGCTTTGCGGTCTTTTGCTTCGTTAAATACGCCATCACCTGTACCGCCGGAAGCGTGGAAGATGATGTCAGCGCCTTGACCGTACATTTGGGAAGCAGTGGATTTGCCAAGGTCAGGCTTGTCAAATGCACCTGTGTATACTTTGATTACTTTTACGCTAGGATCAGCAGCTTTCACACCTGCTTCGAAACCAACTTCGAAGCGTTTGATAACTGGAATTTCAACGCCGCCCACGAAACCAACTGTTTTCGTTTTGGACATTTTCGCTGCAACTACCCCAGCGAGGAAAGAACCTTCGTGCTCTTTGAAGAGTACGGATTCTACGTTTGGCGCGTCTACTTCAGCATCGATGATCGCCAGTTTTGCATCTTTGTTTTCGTCAGCAACTTTTTTCAGGTGGTCGCCCATCAGGAAACCGATACCCCAAGTCAGATCCCATTTGTCTTTTACAAATTGAGTCAGGTTAGGTACATACTCAGCATCACTTGTAGATTGCAGGTAGTTAACGCTGTCTTTCGGCAGATTCATGTCGGCTTGGAATTTTTGCAGACCTTCCCAAGCACTTTGGTTGAAGGAGTTGTCGTTTACGCCGCCAACGTCAGTAACCATACCAATTTTGACAGCTGTTTTGGCACCGCCTTCAGCGCCTCCAGTTTGACCTTGAGGTTGTGCTTCTGGTTTGCTTCCGCATCCGGCAAGAACCAGCGACAGGCTGAGTGTTGCCACAGAAAGCACGGATAGAACTTTCTTCATCTGAGATTACCCCCTGTTTTTAGTTGATGAAAATTGTTGAGTGAGGTTTCCCTCACGGTTACAACCGTCTCCGCACGACGTGAAAGTGAATTTTGTCAGCTCTGAAGTAGTTATGGGAGTATAAAACAGGCTTTTCACTTTCGTCGTAATGAATCTGCTTGAGCAAGAGCAGCGGTGTGGATTTGTCGCAATGCAGCAGATTGGAAACCTTTTCATTGTAGCCCATGGGTACAATGTGAGCCACCGCATAAGCGATCCGCACCCCAGTAGCGCTCTCCAGCCATTTGAAAATGGACTCTCCGCCAGCCGTATAGCCTTCTGGCACCAAGCGCGCGGGAATACGGTCTATGCAATAGACCACAGGTTCGCCGTCAGCTGTCCGAATGCGTTCTACCATCAGCACGCCTTCGCCTGGATTCAAGGCCAAGCTCTTACGCTCGTCTTCCCCAGATTCGCCAAAGGATGTCTTCAGGATCATCGTTCCTGCCGCGTACCCTTGACGCTCAATTGCATCCGTCACACTAAAGAGTTCCCCAATTCCCCCTGAAAAAACAGGTTTTGAATTGATAAAAGTACCGACTCCGTGCCTACGAATGACAATTTTCTCTTCTTCCAGAAGACGAAGCGCCTCGCGAAGTGTTGCCCTGCTTACACCTAACTGTTTGGATAGTTCGGCTTCGGACGGGAGGCGTTCACCAGCACGCAGCTGTCCGCTTTCAATATCGCTCTTGATTTTATCCATAACCAAGAGGAAAAGTGATCGAACGTTTCCTTTAATGCTCATCGTCAATTCACTCCTGTTGTCCTTCGAGCCATCCCAACAGGTAGGACGTCAGACCTCTGATTCTCATGAGACGTGATAGCAACAATTTCCCTCAATCTGTTAAAAATTTTACATGAGGGGCGTGTATCATGCAAGTCAAATCTTTTTGAACAACGGGTGGAAACGAAAAAAAATATCCCTCTCGTCAGCGAAAAAAAGACTTTGCTGGCTATGTTTTTCCAGCAAAGTCCATCCCTAGGATATATTGGATTCGATAGAAGGACGCGGAACGCGAACCTCTCGCGGTTTGGAGCCTTCATACGGCCCTACGATCCCTTGCGCTTCCATCATGTCGATCAACCGTGCGGCTCTCGTATAACCGACACGCAAACGGCGCTGCAACAGCGATGCGGAAGCAGTCTGTGCTTCGGACACGATCTGTACAGCCTGATCGTACAGATCGTCATCCACGACAGCCTGCTGTTCCTCTTGCACTTCGCCAGGAATCATTTCTTCGTTATAGCGAACTTCCTGCTGCTCTTTGACAAAGCGGACGACTTCCTCCACCTCTTTGTCCGATACAAAAGCGCCCTGAACGCGAATCGGCTTAGATGCTCCCATCGGCAACGACAGCATATCTCCTCGGCCGAGCAGCTTCTCGGCTCCTCCCATATCCAAAATCGTGCGGGAGTCCGCCATGGAAGACACGCCGAAGGCAATGCGGGAAGGGATGTTCGCCTTGATGACACCCGTGATGACATCGACAGACGGGCGCTGTGTGGCAATGATCAAGTGAATCCCCGATGCACGCGCCATCTGCGCCAAGCGGCAGATGGCGTCCTCCACTTCACCAGGAGCTACCATCATCAGGTCGGCAAGCTCGTCGACGATGACGACGATGTACGGCAAAGGTGTGCCTTGCACCTGGGCGTTGTACATTTCGATGTTGCGGCTGCCCGTTTTCGCAAACAGGTTGTAGCGCCGCTCCATTTCGGCCACGACTTTTTTCAGGGCGACAGACGCCCGTTTCGGGTCGGTCACTACCGGAGCCAGCAAATGCGGGATTCCGTTGTAAATGTTCAGCTCGACCATTTTCGGGTCGACCATCATCAGCTTGACTTCGTCCGGTCTTGCCTTGAACAAAATGCTCATGATCAAGCCGTTGATGCAGACAGACTTCCCGCTTCCCGTGGCTCCGGCCACAAGCAAGTGCGGCATTTTCGTCAGGTCAGCGACAATCGGCTCGCCAGAAATATCACGGCCCAAAGCTACGGTGAGCTTGCCAGGCGCATCCTGGTATTGCGGCGCTTCCAGCACTTCTCTCAGCGATACGACCGCTACCTCGGAGTTCGGTACCTCAATCCCGATTGCCGACTTCCCTGGAATTGGAGCCTCGATGCGAATGTCTTTGGCAGCCAGAGCCAAGGCCAAATCGTCTGTCAAACTGACAATTCTGCTCACTTTTACCCCGGTGGCAGGCTGAACCTCGTACCGGGTGACTGCTGGCCCGCGGTGCACTTCGGAAACCGTCGCGCTGACGCCGAAGCTTTTCAACGTCTGCACAAGCTTGGCCGCATTTGAGGTGTGATCGACGTCTTTGGCTGTACCTGCTTGGCGCGGTCTGGCGAGCATCTGCAAGCTCGGCAGCTCATAAGGTGCGGCTGGCTGTTCTTCTGCTGTCTCCAGCGTCCCGAAAATCTCTTCGTCTCCCTCCAGGGCAAACGTAATTTCCTGTGTCGCTTGCGCTGTGGCAGTCTTCGCCGGACGTGCTGCTGCGGCTGGCTCTACAGTCTCTTCATCCTCCAGAGCAATCCGGTCGGCAAAGTCGCGAATCACCGGGATGACGAGCTGTTCATTTGCCTGCTCATCGTGCGCTGTCCTGATCTCTCTAACAGGCAGCGGAGTCGCCTCTTGATCGGCGGTCTCTGCCAGCTTTTGCTTGCGTTGTTCGTCGGCTTCCTTCGTCGCTTGTTTTCTGCGCTCGCTCTCTTCCTGCAAAAGCTGCACGGAGTCTTTGACGGTCTCCTTTGCTTTTCCGTAAAAAAGCGCCATTTTGTCGCGGAGAAACATCACAATGTTCACATAAGACAGATTGAACAGAAACATGAGGCCGACGAGGAACAAGAAGACGATCATCAAGCCCGTCCCGATCGTCCCGACCAGACCGTTCGTGACGGCAAAGAACAGAGCGCCTACCATGCCTCCGCCTACTCCGGTTGTGGATACTTTTTGACTGTGATCCAGCCAGACCCGGTCCCAGGTCACGCGGATGATGCTCTGCTCCGCGAACTTGCCGTCTGCCGTGATCTGCTTGTACAAAATCATGTGGTCCCACGTCAAAATCGCCACCATGATCAGCACGATGCCAAGCACGCGATACGTCAAGCGCGGTGCCTGGCGGGTAAACATCATGAACACAGCCATGACAATCATCAGCACCGGGAGCAAGAAATCCCAGGAGCCCGCAATAAAGCGGAACAGAAAAGCCAGAACGTTTTTGCCCAGCCACCCGCTTTCGAGCAGTCCGATCAAGGACAGCACAATAATGAGCAGTCCCAGCAGCTCTATTTTGACAACTGAGGCCAATGCCGCTTGCGACCGCTCTTTTTTTCTTCTACTCAATGGCACGCCTCCTTCTTGTGCTTTTTCCAGATATGTACAAAATGGTAAAAAGGCAGCCGTATTTTGTTCGGCTGCTGTTCGTACACAATTAGTATAACACAGGAAATTCATAGAAATACAGGACTTCTTAGACGAGCCATTCGGGGCGAAATTGAACTTTTTGTCCAGGGGCATAGTGCGGTTTCAAATAATCTTGCGGGTCTGGACTGATCAAACGGACAATTCTTCCTTCATACGGTCCGGTGCGCTCTACCAGCATCGTCGCGTGACCGTTCGTAATTTCTTCCAGCTCCTGCTTTTCGACCTGCTCCATATTGGCAAATACCGTTTCCGTCGGGATAATCGAGTACAAAATCATTGGAGAACGCGCTCCTCCCCGCTGCGTGCTTTCTCGATCAGCTCATTCAGCTTTTTCAACGCCTTGCCCAAGCCTCCGACCTCATCGATCAAGCCATACTTGACGGCATCGACACCGATGACGTTTGTTCCGATGTCGCGAGTCAACTCGCCTGTGCGCGTCATCAACTCGCGAAACTTTTCTTCGGAGATGTTGGAGTGGCGAGCGATAAAGCTGACGACGCGATCCTGCATTTTGTCCAGGTATTCAAACGTTTGCGGCACGCCGATCACAAGGCCAGTCAAGCGGATCGGATGAATCGTCATCGTGGCTGTCTCCGCGATAAAAGAATACGAGCCGGCAACTGCAATCGGCACGCCAATGCTGTGTCCGCCGCCAAGAACGAGCGTCACGACCGGCTTGGACATCGACGACACCATCTCGGCGATCGCCAGCCCTGCTTCAACGTCTCCCCCGACCGTGTTCAAAATGACGAGTACGCCTTCGATTTTGTTGTTCTGCTCGGCTGCCACGAGCTGCGGAATGAGGTGTTCGTACTTGGTCGTCTTGTTTTGCGGAGGCAGCTGAATATGCCCTTCTACTTGCCCGATAATGGTCATACAATAAATATTGCTTTCCAGTTGCGGAACATTCGTTTGCCCCAGCTGGGTGATGGAGTCCAAGAGCTTTTTCTTCGGATCTTCCTGCGCAGGCGCTTCAGGCGGAGCAACGGCAGGCTCCTGCTCTTCCGGAGGTGAGCTTTGTGGCGCTGGGCCTTTGTTATTGTTCAGTGCTGTGCTTGCAAATGGGGGCTTATTTAAAAATTGGTTGTATGGTTGCTTCGACATGGATGATACTCCCTCCCTTTCCTCTGTAGTATGGATAGCAGGTGGGAAAATCATGCGCCCGGGCAAGCCAAAAAAAGCCAGGAACCCCTGTGGTTACAGAGGATTCCTGACTCTTTGCTTGCTTACACTTCCATGATAATCGGCAAGATCATCGGACGGCGACGAGTTTGTTCGTACAGGTAACGTCCCAACGATTCTTTTACATTGTTTTTGAGGGATGACCATTCATTTACGTTTTCTTCCATGCACTTGACAAGTGTTTGGGTCACTATGCGATTCGCTTCATCCAGCAATTCCTCGGATTCACGCACATAGACGAAACCGCGAGAGATGATGTCTGGACCAGAAAGAATCGTGCCATTTTGTTTGCTGAGTGTAACGACAACTACCAGTATGCCATCTTGTGACAGTAATTTGCGATCTCTAAGTACGATGTTTCCTACATCGCCGACACCGAGGCCGTCGATCAGGACATTGCCCGCGTGGACTTTCGGGCCGTAACGCGCCCGTCCACCGGAGATTTCCACCGTGTCGCCGTTATCCAGCAAAAAGATGTTCTCCTCCGGGATGCCAACCTGTTCAGCGAGGAGCGAGTGCGTTTTGAGCATCCGGTATTCGCCGTGAACAGGAATAAAGTACTTAGGCTTCATTAAATTCAACATCAGGCGCAACTCTTCCTGGCTGCCATGACCGGAGACGTGGACGGTTCCGTTTGGTCCATGGCCGCCATAAATGACGTCAGCGCCAATTCTCGAAAGCTGGTCAATCGTGCGTGCAACATACTTTTCATTCCCCGGAATCGGGGTCGCTGCGATGATGACCGTATCTCCTGGAAGGATGTCAATTTTCCGATGGGCGGATCGGGCCATGCGTGTGAGCGCAGACATTGGCTCTCCTTGGCTTCCAGTAGATAAAATAACGACTTGCTCAGCAGGCAGCTTGTTGATTTCGTCGCTCTCGACAATCAAGCCGTCCGGAACGAACAAATAACCCAGCTCTCTGCTGATATTCATGACATTTTGCATGCTTCGGCCAACAACCGTCAGCTTGCGGTTGAACTGCACCGCTGCATCCACAACCTGCTGAATGCGGTGAACGTTGGATGCGAAGGTAGAAACGACGATGCGTCCCGTCGCCTTGCTGAAAACATCCTTGATCGCGATGCCAACAGAGCGCTCCGATCCGGTAAATCCTGGACGTTCTGCATTGGTACTGTCCGACAACAGGCACAGCACTCCACGATCGCCAATCATCGCCATTTTGGCCAAGTCGGCTGCCTGGTTATTGATTGGTGTTTGATCGAACTTGAAGTCCCCGGTGTGGACGACGTAGCCTTCCGGTGTGTCCAGGCATACTCCCACGCAATCCGGGATACTGTGATTCACCCGGAAAAAGGTCGCTTTCATTTTCCCGAGGACAACCTCTGAATCACTGTTGATCAATACTCGTTTCGTTTCGTTTAGAATACCCGCTTCTTTCAATTTTGCATCAATCAGACCGAGGGTAAGTTTTGTCGCATAAACCGGGACTTTCAAATGCTTCAGCACGTAGCTGAGGCCGCCGATGTGGTCTTCGTGTCCATGCGTAATAATAATACCCCGAACTTTATCACGGTTCTCTTCCAAGTAGGTGATATCCGGAATCACCATGTCAATTCCCAGCATTTCCTCTTCCGGGAATTTCAATCCGGCATCAATCACTACGATGTCGTCCCCGCTTTGTACCACGTACATATTCTTCCCAATTTCGCCGACTCCGCCCAGGGCGAAAATGAGAACAGAGTGATTCGACTTTGCCAAACGTGTAACCTCCTATATTTAGTTGTCATGTCCACTCAAAAAAACCGCCCCAAATCACTTGTTTTCATTATACCCGAAGTGAAAACCTGAACACAAGGAAAAAGAGCCATCCCGTTTATGGAATGGCTCTTGGTCTTCTTGTTATTGGGCTTCTTAGGCGAACAAGGAGTGGACAAACGCTTTTTCCTGTTCGTTCAGCTCGACCAATGGCAGACGAACTCCACCAGTGGCTACTCCCAGTTTTTCCAGAGCGACTTTTGTCGGCCCAGGACTTGGATAAGCGAACAGTCCGTCGAACACAGGCACGAGCTTGCGATGAATGCTCGCCGCTTCCGCATGGTTGCCCTGGAAAAAAGCGTCCATCATCTCCGTCATTTGCCGGCCGACAACGTGACTGGCTACACTGACAATCCCCACTCCGCCAATGGACAAAATCGGCAAAGTCAGTCCGTCATCACCGCTGTACAGCTCAAAGCCTTCCGGAGCATGCTCGATAATTTGCGCCATTTGGCTCAAATTGCCGGATGCTTCTTTGATGCAGACCACATTGGGCAGCTGGGCCAAGCGCAAGGTCGTCTCCGCAGTCATATTCACGACAGAACGGCCCGGCACGTTGTACAGCATGACCGGAAGCTCTGTGGACTCTGCCAGCGCTTTGAAATGAGCGTACAGGCCCTCCTGAGACGGCTTGCTGTAGTAAGGAGCGACGACCATCACGGCATCTACGCCAATCGATTGAACAGCCTCGGTGAACTCGATGCTCGCTGCGGTGTCATTGCTGCCTGTTCCAGCGATAATATGGCACTTCCCTTTTGCATAAGCGACTGCGTGGCGAAACAGCTCCAGCTTCTCCGCACGGGAGAGCGTCGGCGATTCGCCAGTTGTGCCGCTCAGCACGATCCCTGTCGTTCCGTTTGCGATCAGGTGATCGATCAGGCGTTCCGTTTTATCGAAATCGATCTGTAATTGTTCATTAAAAGGCGTTACCATCGCGGTAACAAGCCGACCAAAACGTGCCACTAGCTTTCCAACTCCTCTTGTTGTGATCAGTAGGCATCAAAAATGAAGATAAGATCGCTCACATATGGTGGGCATGGAGATTGAACTGCTGATGCAAGGCGCGTACGGCCCGCACCATATCCATCTCATGCACCAAAACCCAGATGGTCGTATGGGAGTCAGCTGACTGAAGAATCTGGATGTCTTCCTGCGTCAATGCCTCTACGATTTGTGCCATGACGCCCGGCACTCCCGTCATTCCTGCCCCGATTACCGACACTTTCGCGCAATGCGGCAAGAGCTGCGGCTCATATCCCATGTCCGTCAGCAGCTCGGCTGCTTTGGCTCCCATCTCATCGTGAACCGTGTAAGCAACCCCTAACGGATTCACGTTGATGAAATCGACACTGATATTATTGGTTGCCATGGTTTTGAAAACTTGCAGCTGTGTATCGTAGTACCCTTCCTTGTTGGCTACCTTGATCTGCGTAATATTCGGCACGTGGGCGATCCCCATGACGACTCTGTCCTGAACCGAGTAGCCTTTTTTGCCGATCTCCAGCATGGTCGTCACAAGTGTGCCAGGGTCGTCCGAAAACGTAGAGCGGACACGAATCGGCACGTTGGCCTGCATCGCGATTTCTACCGCTCGTGGATGGATGACTTTTGCTCCGAGGTGAGCCATGTTGCAAATTTCCGTGTAAGTCACCATTTCCAGCGGCTGCGCTTCTTCGACGATCCGCGGGTCCGCTGTCATGATGCCTTCCACATCGGTAAAAATGTCCACCATTTCCGCTTGCAGGGCAACGCCGAGCGCTGTTGCTGTCGTGTCGCTGCCCCCGCGGCCGAGCGTCGTAATTTCCCAATCGACCGTCCTTCCCTGAAACCCGGGAACGATCACCACTTGACCCGCTTGCAAGTCTTGCAAAATGCGGCTCGGGTCAATGGTCGTAATTTGCGCGTTGGTAAAATCGTCGCTGGTCACGATGTTGGCCTGACCGCCTGTCAAAATCGTCGCTTTGATTCCACGCGCGTTCAACATGCTGCACATGACTGTAGCGGAGATGATTTCCCCCGTATGCATCAGCATATCCATTTCACGACGAGGCAGTTGGTTCCCATTGGAGCGAACCAACTGCAAAAGAGTATCGGTTGCATATGGGTCACCCTTGCGCCCCATGGCCGATACGACAACGACGAGGGCATAGCCTTCGTCGATCGCCTTTTCTATATGGTAGATTGCCCGCATCCGGCAATCTTCCGTCGTCAAGGAAGAACCACCGAACTTCTGGACGAGAATCTTCACAAACCTCTCCCCTATGCTCTTGCTTTGATGAGTTCTTCAGCGATTTGTACTGTATTCCATGCTGCACCTTTGAGAAGGTTGTCAGATACGATCCACATATGCAGTCCTCGAGGGTGATGGAGATCACGACGCAAGCGGCCGACAAAAATATCCAGCTTGCCAGTAGCATCCGTAGCCAGAGGATACTGCTGTTCTTGCGGCGCGTCTACCACCACTACGCCAGGGGCGTTTTCCAAGAGTGCTTTTACTTCGTTCAGGTCGTAATCCTGTTTCAATTCGACGTATACCGACTCACTGTGTCCGTAAACGACCGGAATGCGTACGCATGTGGCAGAAACCAGCACCGTGTCATCACCGAAGATTTTTTTGGTTTCATTCACCATTTTCATCTCTTCGTAAGTAAAACCGTTGTCGGTAAACACATCAATTTGCGGAATCGCGTTAAAGGCAATTTGATGGTGAACAGGCAGCTTGCCAACAGGCAGAACCTGACATTGTGCCTCTTTGCCGTCAAGCACGTCGCGGCTCTGTTCGTGCAACTCATTGATTGCCGATTGGCCTGCGCCAGAAACTGCCTGGTAAGTAGAAACGATAATGCGGTCTATTCCAAAACGATCATACAAGGGTTTCAGAGCGGCTACCATCTGAATGGTGGAGCAGTTCGGATTCGCAATGATTCCATTATGGGCGAGAGCGGCATCCATGTTTACTTCAGGCACCACCAGAGGAACATCCGGGTCCATCCGGAACGCGCTGGTATTGTCAATGACGACAGCACCGTGGCGCACTGCATGATGAGCCAGTTCCTTGCTCACGGAGCCACCCGCGCTAAACAAGGCAAAATCGATTCCCGCAAAGCTATCAGGAGTTGCTTCTTCCAGGACAACTTCTTGTCCCTTGAACGTGACCGTCTTGCCGGCAGAACGTCCAGAAGCAAGCAGCTTGAGCTGTTTAATGGGGAAGTTGCGCTCTTCCAGCAAGCGAATCATTTGTTGTCCGACTGCGCCAGTCGCACCGACTACTGCTACATTGTAAGTCAGTTGGTTAGCCATCTCTTACTCTCCTCCTAATCGCAAAAAAGCAGGTAAATTGTTTTTTCTGTCGTTTTGTTTAGTAGTTGAACCTTTCGATGAGCAAGGGTTGCAATTGCCTACCTTCCAATGCTGCCTCGCATGTTTCCAGTAACAGATCCATGCGGGCTACGAGCGAGTTTGGCTTTTTATCCGGAGCATCCTGCCCGAATGGCACGAAATAGATATTCTTCGCCGCCAACAGCTTGGCAATATTGGCAGCATTTAATCCCAAACCATCGTTCGTGGAGATTGCGATGACAAGCGGTCGCAAATTGCGCATGGTCGCTTTGGCCGCCATGAGGACGGCGCTGTCGGTAATCGCGTTTGCCAGGCGGCTGGTCGAGCTGCCTGTGCATGGTGCAATCAACATAACGTCCAACAATTTTGAAGGGCCCAAAGGTTCTGCCTGGGGAATCGTTGAAATCAGTTCCTCCCCTGTCAAATCCTTGATTTGCTGCTGCCAGCTTTGCGAGGTGCCAAAACGCGTATCCGTCGTCATGATTGTATTCGAAACAATCGGGATGACTCTTGCTCCAGCATCCACAAATCGCTTGATCTGCGGCATCGTCTCTTCAAACGTGCAATGCGATCCAGACAATCCGAAACCAATGGTCTTCCCCTGCAGACTGCTCATGATGATGACTCCCCCCTGGTTTTCCTCTGCTCCGCAATGAGACGAGACAAAGTCTGGGCCAAAATCTGCCCTGCGGTTTTCGGTGCAACGATTCCAGGCAATCCGGGAGCGAGAAGCGCTTTAATGCCTCTTCTTTCGGCGTATCGAAAATCTGTCCCTCCCGGTTTGGAGGCAAGATCGAGAATAAACGCCGACTGCGGCATTTGAGCGATTACCTCTGCCGTGAGTAGTAGCTGCGGGATGGTATTAAAAATGAAATCAGCATTCGTGACTTGTTGCTTTAGCTCACTGATCGGGAAGGGAGTCAATCCCATCTCATAGATGCGTGCCAAGTGTTCCTGACGCCTAGCCCCCACTCTTACACGGGCTCCCAGTGCATGCAGGGCCCGGGCCATAGACAAACCTGTTCGTCCCAATCCCAAAACAATTGACGAAGATCCATGAATCGTGATATCCGTATTTTGAATCGCCATCATCAGCGCTCCCTCCACAGTAGGGATGGAGTTGTATATGGCTACGTCATCTCGATCCAGCAGTTCCACAAGCGGAACTTGCTTGGATGCCAACAGTTTTTTCAGGTAAGGTTTAGCCATTCCCGTATATACCACACAATGCTTAGGCAAGCTCTCCACGTGTTGATCCAGAAGCTGCATTTGTTTGGAGCAAAAAATGCTTTCCACAAAGCCTTGGTCATCGGTTCCTACGATGGGCAGGATGAGGGCGTCCACGTCTTTCAACACATCGCATGTTAATGGTCTCTTCGTTGCCCCTGTAAAATTGCTTTCCAGGTTGTCGAAGCCAACTAACGTGACACTGGCGTCCAGCTGAATGCATCGCTTGATGACTTCCAGCTGGCGAGCGTCTCCGCCAATGAAGGCAACATGTATGCCCGTTAGCATGCTGCGTTCCCCTTTCCACACATTTTACTGCATTAAATGATCGGAACGCAAAGGTTTTCCTTTTGAAAAAGTTGTCGGAAGTCCGTGCGCTCTACCCCCATCCTATTCGGCTTGCGCTACTTCGGTGACAGCAGAGCCTACTTTTGCGAAGCCTGTGTCTCTTCTTGTCCGAGCGAGACGATGACCATGTCCGGACCGATTTTCACGATGGAGCTCCACGGGATCACCAGGTCTTCGCGTTTTTTGCCGAAGCCAAAAAAGCTGCTGCCTGGCAAAATGATCGACTGAATCGCGCCGTTTTCCGGCTGGATGACGAGGTCGGAGTCGCTGATCACCCCCATTTTTTCCCCGTTGTCCAAGCCGATGATTTCTTTGCCGCCCAGTTCGCTAAGCCGCATTGGCCAAGCCCCCCTTTGTCCTTGTTTGCGTTACTGTTGATATACGCAAAAAAATCCGGGCTATGCCGGATTTTTCGCAAAGGGAAAAGCTATAGCAAAATGTCGTTTTTCACGTTGGCAGGGTATCCCTCAAGCGGGCTTACCATCGCCATCGCCAGCTTCGAGCGGAACAGCTCCTGCGCGACAGCCAGGACAGATTCGTGCGAGACGCGGTCGATTTTGGCGATGATCTCGTCCAGATTGAGGTGGCGTTCCAGGAGCAGCTCGTTTTTGCCAAGGCGGCTCATCCGGCTGTTGGTGCTTTCCAGGCTGAGCATCAGGCTGCCTTTCAGCTGCTCTTTTCCTTTGTTCAGCTCTTTGTCGGAGATGCCGCGGTCAGCCACATCGCGCAGGACGTTTGTCACGATATCGAACACTTGACCCACGTGCTCAGGCGCTGTGCCCGTATACACAGTGAAAGTTCCCGCTTCCTTGTAGGAAGAATGGTACGAATAGACCGAGTATGCCAATCCCCGCTCTTCGCGAATTTCCTGGAAGAGACGCGAGCTCATGCTGCCTCCCAATACGTTGTTCAGCAAAATGAGCGAGTACACATCCGGGTGACCGACTTTAAACCCTGGCAGGGACAGGCACAAGTGCGCCTGCTCAGTCGCTTTGTTGTGGGCGATTACATTCGCAGCAAACTCGGGTTCTGACAGAGGCGCCAGCTTGCCTTGGCGCGAAAAGCCGCTGAAGCGCTTCTTGATCTCTTCAATGAGGTTGTCATCAAAGTTCCCCGCTACCGTCACCACTGTATTGGACGGAAGGTAGTGGGCGTCGATGTAGCTCAGCAAATCGTCGCGTTTCAGACTGCGCAGGACGTCTTCCGTACCCAAAATCGAGTAGCCGAGCGGGTGTTTGCTGTAAGTAGCCCTGGCAATCAAATCGTGCACAAGATCGTCAGGCGTATCCTCGTACATGCTGATTTCTTCAATGACGACATTTTTTTCTTTTTCCAGTTCCTCTGCGTCGAAGACAGAGTGGAAATACATATCGGAAAGCACGTCTAACGCGATCGGTGCGTGCTGGTCGAGCACTCGCGCATAATAGCAGGTGTACTCTTTCGATGTGAATGCGTTTACGTTTCCGCCGATCTCATCAAAAGTCTCCGCGATTTCTTTCGCAGACCGGGTACTTGTACCTTTAAAAAACATATGCTCAAGAAAATGGGAAATCCCGTTGTTTTTCTCCTGTTCATATTTCGAACCGGTCCCCACCCAGATGCCCAAAGCAACAGAGCGAACGGACGGAATTTTTTCCGTCACAATTCGAAGACCGTTTTCACATGTATGACGTTGTATCACGCAAATCCTCCTCGGTTGATCATCTCTCTATCCGCAACTTCCGGGAAATGGCTGTAAACACGTCTAACTATAGCAAACTTCTTTTGTCTCCACAATAAATGAGCTTGTTTTCCCATCACGGGAGTCGGCGGCTGGACAAAACTTCCGAGACGGTGACGGGCTGGAGCCCCTTTTTCTTGGCAATTGTCAGCAACTGGTCGAGACTCGCCTGTGACGCGGCTGTCGGGTGCATCAGCACCAATGTTCCGTTGCTCATCAAACCGCTGATCTTTTTAATCACGAAGCTGGGAGAAGGCTTTTTCCAGTCTACCGTATCCGCCGTCCACATAATCGTCTTCATCTGGTACGAGGAGTGGGCAATTTGAACCACCTGCTTGTTGAATGCACCCGAAGGAGGGGCGAACAAGATGGGCTTGATCCCCAGCGTCTTGCTGATGATCTCCTGTGTCCGACTGATCTCTTGATGAATGCGCTGCGTGCCCAGGGTGCTCATGTCAGGATGCGAGTAGGCATGGTTGCCAATCTCGTGTCCACGCTCTGCAATTTTTTTCGCCTCTTCCGGATAGCGTTTGACCCACGAGCCATCCAGAAAAAACGTCGTCTTCACTTGATGCTTATCCAACGTATCCAGCATGGAGTCCAAGTATTCGTTGCCCCAGGCCACATTTATCATGAAGGAGATCGTCGGCTTTTTCGGATTTCCGCGATAGATCGGCTGTGCGCCAAGCTGGTCAAGTGAAATCGCGGGAGGTACTTCTTTATATACCAACATTTCCGGTCCTGCTACTCCCGTTGCCAACATTTTCTCGACGGAAGCGTCCACATCGACGATTCGCCCGTTGTAGCCGGGAATGGCTTTCCATGTCGGATCAATGACCGCGTCGATCGGCGCTTCATCCCGCTCGGCTTTCCACTTCTCCACCTGGGCGCGCAACCGTTCTTTTTCATCCAAAATTTTTTCCGCCGTTACGGTCTGTTCCTTTTTCACAAAGCTGATATATTCGTGAATTGGCTGGTATTGCAGCAGCATGATCATTCCGACTGCGACAAAGACCGTAACCCAAAGCCTGCTCTTTCTTTCCGCCATCGTGGAGCCAGCCCTCCTTATGTACGTACAAGTCTCTCTTTGTCCAATGTATGAGCATACCGAGTGACTTAGACATTTTTGGCCAAAAGAAAAAAGCTTCCGTACACGAATTTCTTCGAGTGACGAAGCCTTTTGTTTGTTGATTATTCTGCTTGGGTCGGAGCATTTTCGGCCTGAGCCGCAGCTTGCTCTTTGAGTACAGCTTTGCGGGACAGATTGATGCGACCTTGATCGTCAATCTCTGTCACCTTCACTTGCACCTTGTCGCCAACAGCAACTACGTCTTCCGTCTTGGCTACGCGTTCTTCTGCCAATTGGGAGATGTGGCACAAGCCTTCTTTGCCTGCAAACAGTTCGATGAACGCTCCGTACTTCTCTACGCGCTTGACGGTTCCCAGATAAATCTGGCCGACAGCAACCTCGCGAACCAGGTCCTCGATGATTTGTTTCGCACGCAGATTCGCTTCGTGATTGATCGAAGCGATGAAAACTCGTCCATCTTGCTCGATGTCGATTTTCACGCCGGTTTCTTCGATAATCTTGTTGATGACGCGACCTTGTGGGCCGATGACATCGCGGATTTTCTCCGGATTGATCGACATGGTCAATATCTTAGGCGCATAAGGAGACAGCTCTTCACGCGGTTTGGAAATGGTGCTCATCATATGCTTCAGGATGTGCAAACGACCTTCACGCGCTTGCTCCAAAGCTTGCTCCAAGATTTCGCGGTTGATCCCGGAAATTTTGATATCCATCTGGATCGCGGTTACACCCGCTTCGGTGCCAGCCACTTTGAAGTCCATATCGCCCAAGTGGTCTTCCATGCCTTGGATGTCTGTCAAGATCGAGAAAGACTGTTCGTCCTTGCTCATGATCAAGCCCATTGCGATACCTGCTACAGGTGCTTTAATCGGTACCCCTGCATCCATCAGAGCCAATACGCTCGCGCAAATGGAAGCTTGCGACGTCGAACCGTTGGACTCGATGACTTCGGAAACCAGTCGGATCGTGTACGGGAACTCGTGTTCAGATGGAATGATCGGCTCAATCGCGCGCTCACCCAACGCCCCGTGCCCGATTTCACGACGGCCTGGAGGACGCAGTGGACGAGCTTCACCTACGCTGTATGGCGGGAAGTTGTAATGGTGCATGAATCGCTTCGACTCTTCCAGACCGAGTCCGTCCAGGATTTGCACATCACCCAGCGCCCCAAGCGTGCACACGCTCAAAGCTTGTGTTTGACCACGGGTGAACATCGCGGAACCGTGCGTACGGGACAAGATGCTTGTCTCGCTGGAAAGCGGGCGAATTTCGCCAAGAGCCCGTCCATCCGGACGAACTTTTTCTTCGGTAATGAGGCGGCGAACTTCGTCTTTGACGATGTTGCCCAACACTTCGCCAATCATCTTTTCCTGCTCCGGATAGTTTTCCGGATCTTTGGCAGCGAAATGCTCTTTCGTCTCGTCCTTGATCGCGTCAATCGCGTCGTAACGAGCCTGCTTTTCTTCAATCCGAACCGCTTCTTTCAGACGTGCTTCTGCAAATGCGCGCACAGCCTGATCGATTTCCGGATCGACTTCATGCAGGATGACTTCCATTTTTTCTTTGCCGATTTCTGCCACGATCTGGTTTTGGAACTCAACCAGCTTCTTGATAACCTCGTGACCTGTCATGATTGCTTCGAGCATGACAGACTCCGGCACTTGATTTGCGGCAGCCTCGACCATGTTGATCGCTTTGTGTGTACCTGCGACTACGAGGTGAATATCGCTTTTTTCTGCCTGCTCCACAGTCGGGTTGATGATGAACTCGCCATCAATGCGCCCAACGATGACACCGGCAATCGGACCTTCAAACGGAATTTCGGAAACGCAAAGAGCGGCAGACGTACCGATCATAGCGGCGATTTCCGGTGAGCAGTCCTGATCAACCGACAGAACAGTATTGACAATTTGTACGTCGTTACGGAATCCTTCTGCGAAAAGGGGACGAATTGGGCGGTCAATCAAGCGGCTTGCCAAAATCGCTTTTTCGCTTGGACGACCTTCTCTTTTAATAAAGCCGCCGGGAATTTTTCCGACTGCATAGAGACGTTCCTCATAGTTAACAGTCAACGGGAAAAAATCAAGAGCTTTTGGCTCTTTCGAGACTGTAACTGCAGACAGGATTGCCGTATCGCCGTACCGAACCAGAACCGATCCGTGAGCCTGTTTGGCCATTTTGCCAAATTCCAGGGTCAGCTTGCGGCCTGCCAGTTCAAAATCGTATGTACGGTATTGTTGCTCCATGATGCTAGCAGTCCTCCTTCACGACAATGTGCATATCTACACTTTGTTTTCTACCTGTATGTATTATTTCCTGCCACCATGAAAATTAAATGGTGAGCTTTGGCAGTCATTTTGGATAATAAAAAAAGCTTCTTTTGAAGCCATTTTCATCACGCTTGAATCACTTTATTTGTATCGTTTCAGAGAGCCTGACAACAGATGTGCCAAGCTCCCCTACACGATAGAAAAAGCGGGAAGAACCCGCTTTTTGCAAAACGCTGACTAGCGGCGCAGACCCAGACGGTCTACAACCGAACGATAGCGTTGAACATCTGCTTCACGCAAGTATGTCAACAGGTTACGGCGTTGACCTACCATTTTCAACAGACCACGACGGCTGTGGTGATCTTTTTTGTGCGTACGCAAGTGTCCGTTCAGGTTGTTAATGTTTTCGGTCAAGATAGCGATTTGAACTTCCGGAGAACCGGTGTCGTTGTCATGAGTACGGAACTCTTGAATCAGTTGAGTTTTACGCTCTTGAGACAATGCCATCATGACTCACCTCCTTTTTTTATATCCCGTTAGCCGAGTCTGCCGTCGGTGAGCATCGGACAGCCAAGCTGCGGTTATCTGTACAACGTTTTGAATTATAGCATACCATTTTTGAAAAAGCAAAGAGATTCGTTTTACGAGACTCCGCTCGCAAACTTTTGCTTCGCCGCGTCTACATCCCGGCCAATTTGCGCAATCAGAGCTTCCACACCAGCGAATTTTTGCTCTTCGCGGATATAGAAGAGGAACTCTACTTCTACCTCTTTGTCGTAAATCTCACCAGAGAACTCGAAAATGTGTACTTCTAGCGATTTTTCTTTTTTCTCCAGTTCAAACGTAGGCTTGATTCCCACATTCATGACCCCGTAGTAGCTTTTCGCATCGACTGTAAACCGCACTCCGTACACGCCGTTTTTGCCGATCAAATACGGAGCGTTGACCCGAACGTTTGCTGTAGGGAAGCCGATTGTGCGCCCGCGCTTGTCGCCGTGCACGACTTTGCCGCGAACCTTGTACGGACGGCCAAGCAGGTGACGCACTTGCTCTACGTTGCCGTGGTGGAGATACTCGCGAATGATCGTGCTGCTCACTTTTTCGCCCAAGCGGTTAACCGGGCTGATGATGTCGAGGCCATAGCGGCCTTTGCTCATCTCCTGCAGCGTGTGGGCCGTTCCCATTCCTCTGTATCCAAAAGTGTAATCAAATCCGACCACAACATGCTGGCAAGCGAGCGGGAGCATGCACTCGGTAATGAAGTCCTCCGGGTAAACCGCAGCAAACCCGATATCGAACTTCATGACATACGTCGTGTCTACCCCCATCTTCTCGAATTGTTCCAGTTTGTCCGACAGAGGAGTCAGGTAGCTCGTATAGCCGCTCTGCCCAAGAACCTCGCGCGGATGAGGGTCAAAAGTCAGAACGGTACTTTCCCATCCGTTCGCTTTTGCTGTATCAATCGCCTTTTGAATGACTCGGCGATGTCCAATATGTACACCATCGAAGTAGCCAAGTGCAATTGCGCACGGCTTCGCTTGCAATTCATTCGGTAGTGGATAGGTCAGGGAGATCGTTTTCACGGTTTACACCTCGGCTGGAAAGACTTTTTCTGCTTTGGCGAAAAGACCTTTGTCCCCACGGCACACGCGATGAATGCCAAGCAGCTCTTCCCCTGCAAACAGGCAGATCAAGCTGCCAACCTCGGCCGTTACACCCGGCAGTGCAGTCGCCAGTCCGTTGCGTACCGCGCGGGTTCGCTCCGGCTTGACCTGATAAGACGGCAAAAATGAAATCGCCTGTGGGATGGAGACAAGATAACGGGAGAGATCCTCCCCATTGGCAGCCCGCTCCTCCAGTTCCTGAAGAGGAATCGCCTCCCCTTCCATGAACGGACCGCTCTTGATTCGCCGAAGCAGCTTCATATGGGCAGGATACCCCAGAGAGCGTCCGAGGTCAACACATAAGGTGCGCATGTATGTACCTTTCGAGCACGTGCAGGAGAAAGAGATGTCGACATAGTCTTGGTCTGTCTTGATCTCGTGAAGCGTCAACTCGTAAAGCGTAACTTTGCGCGCCTGTCTCTCAATCACAGTGCCTTCTCGCGCCAAGTCGTAAAGACGCTTTCCGTTTACTTTGACGGCTGAAAACATCGGCGGCACTTGTTCGATTTCACCCAAAAAGGAGGCAAACAAGCTTTCGATGCGCTCCTGCGTAATGGACGCAGCGTCTACTTGCGCCTGTTCCAGCAGCTCTCCCGAAGCGTCCTCCGTCGTAGTCGCGGAGCCGAGGCGCATGACCACCGAATAGCGCTTGGGCAGTTCTTGCAAATACTCCACCAGCCGGGTAGCGTTCCCGACACATATCGGGAGCACTCCGGTCACATCCGGATCGAGTGTTCCCGTATGCCCGACTTTTTTTGTACCATACAGCCGACGGATACGCGCCACGCAGTCGTGGGAGGTCATACCCGCCGGCTTGTCGATTACCAGCACGCCATGGTTGCTACTCATCGTGTTTCACTCCTAATGCTGGTTCCAATACGTCCCATACCTTTTGCTTCGCTTCTGCAATCGTTCCCTTGACCGTGCAGCCGGATGCTTTGGCATGCCCTCCGCCGCCAAGCTGCTTGGCGATGGCAGACACGTCGACGCGATCGCGGGCGCGCATACTCACCTTGACGACTCCCGGCTCTGCCTCGACAAAAGAAACGCCTACCTCGACGCCCTCGATATTGCGGCAGTAGTTCACCAGACCACCCGCATCCTCGCGTTGGGCATTTGCTTCCGAAAAATCGCCGACAGATACGGCAATCGAAGCGACGAGACTTCCATGAGACAGCTCCAGCGTCTGCAGCGCACGCCGCAACACTTTGACATGGGCAAAAGTGATCTCTTCCAGGCAGCGCTCCGCAACCTCGCCCGGCTTCACGCCATAGCTGAGCAAGCGTGCGGCAATTTCCATGACGCGCGGCGTCGTGTTGGAATAGCGAAAACCGCCTGTGTCCGTCAAAAGCCCTGTGTAGATGCACAGAGCGAGTTCTTCGTTAAAAGCAATCCCCGCCTGCTCTGCCACATCGAACAAAATCTCCGCCGTAGCTGCCGCTTCCGGACGAACGAGATTGACGCTTCCGAAATCGTCATTTGTCGGATGATGATCAATATTCAACAAAGCGGCTCCAGAAGCAAATAAAGACCGTACATCGCCCATCCGTGACTCATCGGCACAGTCTACGGCGATTACGGCCTCAAATGTTTCAGCAAGCGGTTGTTTGCGAAGGTCCCGCAAGCGGTCAAAACGCGGCAAAAAGTTGAACTTGAGCGGCGTTTCCCCTTCGTTTACCACCACGTATTCTTTTCCCAGCTGCTCTAGCATGAGCACGACTCCCAGTGCGGAGCCGGTAGCATCGCCATCTGGACTGATATGGGAAAGAACCAGGAAGCGGTTATGCTCCCGCAAAAAACGGGCCGCTTCCTCTACTGTTGCTTGATTACGATTCATCCTGTTTCTCTCCTTCTGTGGAGATTTCCCGCAGGATCGACTCAATTTTGGTACCGTAGTCAATCGACTCGTCCAGCTTGAAGACGAAATCAGGGATATGGCGCAGCTTCACGCGTTTGCCAATTTCGGTACGCAGGTAGCCTTTTGCTTTTGTCAGTCCTGCCAGAGAGGCTTTGCGCTCTTCCTCAGACCCAAAAATGCTGACGAATACTTTGGCAAGCTGAAGATCGCTGCTTACTTCTACATCCGTTACTGTGACAAAGCCGACGCGAGGATCTTTCAATCCACGCTGCAAAACGAGGCTCAGTTCTTTTTTGATTTCTTCACCGACGCGGCTAATCCGTGTTTTGTTCATTTACTCTCACCTCCGCTGGCTGTCCTATTCGTAGTATTCCGTATCGACCCGAATCAACTCGGCATCGGGATGGTTTTCCACAAATCGCACCACAGCCTGCATTTCTTGTTGTAAAAATGACATTTCATTAGCAACGGCAGCGATACCCAACACGGTACGCTGCCACTGCTCGTAATAAGCCACCTCAGCTGCGGAGACATTGAAACGGCTTCGCAGCTTGGCAATCAGACTTTTGACGATGGCCCGTTTTTCTTTCAAGTTTTGGCAAGCGGGCAGAAACAGTTCGATCTGCACCCCTACTATCATTATTGCTTCACTTCAACCATGACGAAAGCTTCGACAACGTCGCCAACTTTCAGGTCTTGGAAGCGTTCCAAGGTCAGACCGCACTCGTAACCTGCGTTTACGTCTTTAGCGTCATCCTTGAAGCGTTTCAAGGTGTCCAGCTTGCCTTCGTAAATGACGATGCCTTCGCGAATCAGACGGGCACCTGCATCACGGCTCAGCTTGCCTTCGGTTACATAGCAACCAGCGATGTTTCCGACTTTGGATACTTTGAATACTTCGCGGATTTCTGCCTGACCGATGATGTTTTCTTTGTAAACAGGGTCCAGCATGCCTTTCAGGGCTTGCTCGATCTCTTCGATGACGGTGTAGATAACGCGGTGCAGGCGAATGTCGATCTTCTCTTGTTCAGCCATGCTGCGAGCGTTTGGCTCAGGACGCACGTTGAAACCGATGATGATGGCATTCGATGCGTTCGCCAAGGTTACGTCGGACTCGGTAATCGCTCCGACACCAGTGTGAATGATCTTCACGCGGGTACCGTTGACGTCGATCTTTTCCAGGGAGCCGCGCAGAGCTTCTACAGAACCTTGCACGTCGCCTTTTACGATCAGGTTCAGCTCTTTGATATCGCCTTCCTGAATGTGTTGGAACAGATCGTCCAGCGATACGCGAGAGCTTTCGCGGCGCTCGGATTCGCGCTGTTTGACTGCGCGGGCTTCCCCGATCGCACGAGCTTTTTTCTCGTCTTCAAATACGCGGAACTGGTCGCCAGCTTGCGGCACATCGTTCAAACCTGTGATTTCCACTGGTGTAGATGGGCCTGCTTCTTTCAGACGACGGCCTTTGTCGTTCACCATCGCACGAACACGGCCATAAGCAGAACCAACTACGATCGGATCGCCGACACGCAGTGTTCCTTGCTGTACCAGGATGGTCGCTACAGGACCGCGGCCTTTGTCCAGCTCGGCTTCTACTACCGTACCACGCGCGCGCTTGTCAGGGTTTGCTTTCAGCTCCTGAACTTCTGCGACGAGCAAAATGTACTCCAGCAATTCTTCGATACCTGTACGCTGTTTGGCAGACAGAGGAGAGAAAATGGTTTCGCCGCCCCATTCTTCTGCAACCAGTTCATACTCGGTCAGTTCTTGCTTGATCCGGTCGATGTTGGCTTCCGGTTTGTCAACCTTGTTCACAGCTACGATGATCGGAACGTTCGCTGCTTTCGCATGGCTGATCGCTTCAACGGTTTGTGGCATGACACCGTCATCGGCTGCAACCACGAGAATCGTGATGTCCGTAATTTGCGCACCGCGTGCACGCATCGTTGTGAACGCCGCGTGACCAGGCGTATCGAGGAACGTGATCTTCTTGCCTTTGATCTCTACCTGGTAAGCACCGATGTGCTGGGTGATACCGCCTGCTTCGCCTGCTACTACGTTGGTAGAGCGGATGGCGTCGAGCAAAGTCGTTTTTCCGTGGTCAACGTGACCCATGATGGTAACAACCGGAGGACGCTCCAAAAGGGTTTCTGGCGCATCTACTTCTTCCAGCGTTTCGAAGTTTGTCTCGTCGATGATGATTTTTTCTTCCACTTCTACGCCGTAGTCAGCGCAGATCAACTCAATCGCTTCGCGTTCCAAATATTGGTTGATCGTTGCCATGATCCCCAAATTAAACAACTTTTTGATGATTTCCGCCGGTTCTCTGCGCAGTTTCACAGCCAACTCGTTCACTGTCAAGGAATCGGTAAAAGTGATTTTCGTTGGTGGTTCAATCACAGGGCGCTGCGCTTTTTGGGCACCGCGCTGGTTGTGATTGCCGCCACGACGGTTGTTTTGGTTGTTGCGGTTATTGCCGCCACGGAAAGGCTGGCTCTTTTTATTGTCTTCAAACGTCTTTTGCGTTTGCGGCGCTTTTTTGATTTTCTCGCGCTTTTCCATACCGACGTTGGATGGGAGTTTTACTTTGTCTTCAAACTCATCACCTGTGCGCGTCTCGGTTTGGCTGGTCGCAGCAGCCTGTTGCGGAGGACGCTGTTGGTTTTGCGGTCTTTGCTGTTGGTTCTGTGGTCTTTGTTGGCCTTGGCCTTGTGGTCGTTGTTGGTTTTGCGGTTTGCGGTCACTCGGTTTCGCAGGTTGACTTCTCATATGGTTTGGTCTTCTCTCCTGATTCTTCCCCTGATTTTTTCCATGTTGAGGACTTTGCTGATCGGGCTGTTTTCCACTTGCTGTGGTGTTGACTGGACGATTGTTGCTGGTAGCAAAACCGCCGCGATCGTTTTGTCTATCGCTTTTGGCAGCTTGTGACTGCTGACCTTGCCCCGGCTGTTGCTGGGATGGGGTCTGCTGTCCTCTGGATTGGTTGGGGCGTCGTTGTTCGTCCATTGGCTTTGGTCTTGCATCACTTGGCGTATTGCGTCCTTCCGGCTTGGAACCGGCGCGCAATTTGGCCATGTGATCCTCGATCCGCTTAATCGTCCCTTCTTCCATGATACTCATATGATTTGCTACTTCTATGTTCAATCGCTTTAGCAAATTGAGGATTTCCTTACTGCTCATGTTGTGCTGTTTGGCATATTCATACACACGTGTCTTCAAATAAACTTCACCCTTTCTAAGTTAGGTGAGCAGACGCTGAATGCTTTCAGCCAACTTCCCATCGGTCACCGCCACGGTAACGCGCCCATCTTTTCCGATTGCGTGTCCCAATGAATGTCGGTCGCCTGTGGTTATACATGAGACCCCGTAATAGGAACATTTATCCTTGACTTTTTTGGCGGTATTGTCTGATGCATCTGATGCGAGCAAAACCAGACGAGCCTGGCCATTGCGGATAGACGTAATGACCAATTCCTCTCCTGTCACGATTTTTCTCGCGCGCATCGCAATTCCGAGCAGCTGAGCTGCCTTCGGGATCATCGTCCCATCATCTCCAGCCACTTCTCGCGAAAAGCGTCATACTTTTCTTCCGCGATGGACATGTTGAGGGCACGTTCCAGCACTTTTTTCCATTTTCCCGATGCGAACGCATCCGGCTTCAGACAGCTTTCCTGCCGACACACATAGGTACCGCGTCCTGCCGCCTTTCCCGTCAGATCGATGACGATCTCTTCAGCCGGCGTTCGGACCACACGGATCAATTCCTTTTTCGGAAACATTCCTTGGCAAACAATGCATTTACGCAAAGGGATCTTTTTTTGCTTCATGACTATTCGTTGTCGACTCCTTCATCGCCCTCTACTTCTTTCGGGTAGACGATGCCTTCTTGATCTGCCTGGGATTCGCTCTTGATGTCGATCTTCCAGCCAGTCAGCTTGGCAGCGAGACGAGCGTTTTGTCCACGTTTACCGATCGCAAGCGACAATTGGTAATCCGGCACGATGACACGGGTTACTTTTTCCGCGAGGTTGACTTCAACGTGAAGCACTTTCGCCGGGCTGAGCGCGTTGGCTACGTACTCGGCCGGATCTTCAGACCAGCGGACGATGTCGATTTTCTCGCCCTTCAGCTCGGTGACGATCGTCTGTACGCGCATGCCTTTTGGACCAACACATGCCCCTACAGGATCTACATCCGGGTTGATGGAATGAACAGCGATTTTGGAACGGTCGCCTGCTTCGCGAGCAACGGACTTGATTTCAACCACACCATCGTAAATCTCTGGCACTTCCAATTCAAAGAGGCGCTTCAAAAGTCCCGGATGAGTACGGGAAACGACGATTTGCGGACCCTTGGTGGTTTTTTCTACTTTAATGATGTATGCCTTCACGCGATCTTGCGACTTGAAATCTTCGGACGGCATTTTCTCGGTGATCGGCATAACAGCTTCCGCTTTGCCAAGATCGATGTAATAATTGCGGGCGTCCATGCGTTGGACAACCCCTGTAACGATATCGTCTTCGCGCTCGATAAACTCGCTGTAAATGAGGCCGCGCTCCGCTTCGCGAATGCGCTGTGTCACCACTTGCTTCGCGGTTTGTGCAGCAATTCGTCCGAAGTCACGAGGCGTAACCTCGATTTCCACGATATCTTCCAGTCTAAAATTCGGATCGATTTCTTGGGCAGCTTCCTGGGAAATCTCCAGGCGCGGGTCAAAAACTTCTTCCACCACTTCTTTGCGTGCATACACGCGAACCATACCTGAATGACGATTTACATCCACCCGTACATTTTGGGCCGAGTTGAAGTTACGTTTGTATCCAGAGATAAGAGCCGCTTCGATGGCCTCGATCAGCACGTCTTTGGTGATGCCTTTCTCTCTCTCAATGGCTTCTAGAGCCTCGATAAAATCGCCGTTCATGACTTTCGTTGCCTCCTCCTTTACTTACCCACCGGCCACCAGCAATCTAGAAAACGATTGCCATTCGTGCCGTGTCAATTTGCTCTTGGGAAATCACGTACGTTTTTTTCGCTTCTTTAACAGTCAGTTTGCCGTCCTCGTACGATATCAGTTCGCCCTCGAACTGGCTTGCTCCTTCTATCGGCTCTTTGGTTGTAATGTGCACATGCCTGCCGACAGCTTTGGTAAAATCCTTATCCTTGCGCAACGGACGCTCAGCACCCGGCGAAGATACTTCCAAAAAATATGCAGTCGGAATCGGATCTACTTCGTCAAGTTTTTGACTCAGCTTCTCGCTGACAAGGCTGCAGTCATCGATGTCGATGTTGCCAGTTTCATTGTCGATAAACACGCGCAGAAACCAGTTGCTGCCTTCCTTTTTGTACTCGATGTCAACCAGTTCCAAACCCAATTCGTCAACAATGGGCGTGACCAGTTCGGTGACGATGCCCGTTACCTTGCTCAAGCAAGTACCTCCTTTACGATTGAACCATGAGGTGTAACCAGAAAGAAAGAGTGGGTTTCCCCACTCTCGATCTGCCATGCGTATAAAACCAGTATTTCCAAAAAAATTATAGCATAACAGCCCTTCGCTGACAACCTTTGGATACGCGGGCCCGCTAGGCCGGACTAGAACAGCGACAGCTGGTTCGATTCCGGCAGTCCTTTCAGAGCGCCTTGTTCCTCCAGGTACTCCAAAATCGTCTTGGAGATGCGGGAACGGGACAGCAGGTCTTCCTTCGACAAAAACTCTCCTTGTTCTCTCGCCTCCACGATGCTGATCGCAGCGTTCGTGCCCAAGCCTGGCAAAGCGTTGAACGGAGCAATCAGCGAGTCGCCTTTGATCAGGAAGCGTGTCGCGTCCGATTCATACAGGTCGACGTTGGCAAACCGGAAGCCGCGCTCCACCATCTCCAGCGCCATCTCCAGCACGGTCAACAGCGCTTTCTCTTTCGGCTGCGCGTCGTGGCCCTTGCCTTCGATTTCGTCGATTTTTTGCCGGATGGCAGCGGAGCCTTTGACCATCAACGGGATATCGAAGTCATCTGCCCGCACAGTGAAGTAAGTCGCGTAAAATTCAAGCGGACGATGCACCTTGAAGTAGGCAATCCGCACAGCCATCATCACGTAAGCCGTGGCGTGGGCTTTCGGGAACATGTACTTGATGCGCTGGCAAGACTGGATGTACCAATCCGGTACGTTGTTTTTGCGCATTTCTTCCTGATCCTCTTCCGGCACACCTTTCCCTTTCCGCACAGACTCCATGATTTTGAATGCGCGGGACGGTTCCAAACCTTTATAGATCAAATAAACCATGATGTCGTCACGACAACCGATAACTTCAGGCAGTTTGCATATGCCGTTGCGGATCAAATCCTGGGCGTTGTTCAACCATACATCCGTACCGTGAGACAACCCGGAAATCTGGACAAGCTCGGCGAATGTCGTCGGCTTCGTATCCTCAAGCATCTGGCGAACGAACTTGGTTCCAAACTCGGGGATTCCAAGCGTTCCCATATTCGTCCCAATCTGCTCCGGTGTCACACCCAATGCTTCTGTCGAGCTGAAAATGGACATCGTCTTCTTGTCGTCGAGCGGGATCGTTTTCGGGTCCATGCCTGTCAAGTCTTGCAGCATGCGAATGACGGTCGGGTCGTCGTGTCCGAGAATATCGAGTTTCAGCAAGTTGTCATGGATCGAGTGGAAGTCGAAATGAGTCGTGCGCCACTCGGATTCATTATCATCTGCCGGGAACTGGATCGGACAAAAATCTTCAATTTCCATGTAGTCAGGAACAACAATAATTCCGCCCGGGTGCTGCCCAGTCGTCCGTTTGACGCCCGTGCATCCGTTCACGATCCGGGATATCTCTGCATTGCGCAAAGTCATGCCCCGCTCATCAGCGTACTTTCTCACATAGCCGTACGCTGTCTTCTCCGCGACAGTACCGATCGTTCCTGCGCGATATACGTAGTCTGCGCCGAAAAGCTCTTGCGTGTATTTATGGGCTCGCGGCTGATAGTCACCCGAGAAGTTCAAGTCAATATCGGGAACTTTGTCTCCCTTGAAGCCAAGGAACGTCTCGAACGGAATGTCCTGTCCGTCTTTTGCAAAGCTGGTTCCGCACTGCGGGCACTCTTTGTCAGGCAAGTCGAAACCGGAAGCGATGGAACCGTCCGTAATAAATTCGCTATGCTTGCAATTCGGGCAGCGATAGTGCGGCGGCAGCGGATTTACCTCGGTAATTTCCGACATCGTCGCCACGAAGGACGACCCGACCGAACCACGCGATCCGACCAGGTAACCATCCTGAAGCGACTTGGTCACCAGACGCTGCGAAATCAAGTAAATAACCCCGAAGCCGTGCGTGATGATACTGTTCAGTTCCTTTTCCAGACGCTTTTCCACCAGCTCCGGCAATGGATCGCCGTAGAGCAGCTTCGCCTTGTTGTAGCACATTTCCCGCAGTTCATCATCTGCTCCCTCGATAATCGGGGTGTACAGCTTGTCTGGAATCGGGCTGACGTCCTCGATCATGTCGGCTATGGCATTGGTGTTCGTCACGACGATTTCTTTGGCCAGCTCTTCGCCGAGGTAGGAAAAGGACTCCAGCATTTCATCTGTCGTGTGCAAATACAAAGGCGGTTGATTCCCCGCTGTCGGATCGCCTTTTGACAACAGGAACACATCGCGGAAAATTTCATCCTGTGGATTGAGAAAATGAACATCGCCTGTCGCAGCGACCAGCTTGCCCATCTCTTTTCCCATGTCCACGATCATTTTGTGATAGTTTTTCATCGTCTCCAGCGAAGGAATCTCTTCGTTGCGGAGCAGCGGCGAGTAATGAGCGATAGGCTGAATCTCCAGGAAATCGTAAAAAGCAGCGACTTCCTTCAATTCTTCGGGCGACTTCCCGCGCAAAATCGACTGCATCAGCTCTCCGTCTTTGCACGCCGTCCCGATCAGCAAGCCTTCGCGGTATTTGCTCAGCTGGCTGCGCTGGATGCGAGGCCAACGGAAGAACGTCTCCACGTGAGAGCGGCTGACGAGCTTGTACAAGTTTTTGAGACCTTCCTTGTTTTTCACCAAAATCGTGGCATGGAAAGGACGTCCGCTCTTGTAATCGGCTTCTTCGTTGCTTTTTTCGTTCAGCTCGGCGAGCGACTTGATCTGCGCTTCCTTGATATCTTTAAGCATTTGCTGGAAGACGTGTGCGAGTGCGACTGTATCGTCCAACGCCCGGTGAGCGTTGATCAGCTCGACATTAAACTTCTTGGCGAGTGAACCGAGACGGTAGTTGCGCATGCCTTTGTACATCATCCGCGCCAGGGGCAATGTATCCAAAAACGGGTTGTTCCACGGCTCCATCCCGATGCGCTTGGCACACGCGTTAATAAACGCCTTGTCAAACTCGGCGTTATGCGCAACCAGCACGGCATCGCCGGTAAAATCCTTGAACTTGCGAAGCACGACGTCGAGCGTGTCTTGACCGCGCAGCATCTCGTTCGTAATCCCCGTGATCTCCGTCGTCTTTGGCCCGATCTCCAGTTGCGGATCGATCAGCTCTGTCCATTGATCGACAATTTCCGACCCTTTCATTTTTACCGCAGCGATCTCGATAATCGTGTGCTCGGCAGCATTCAGCCCCGTCGTCTCCGTATCGAACACGACGTATTCTGTCGTCTCGTCGATTGGCAAGTTGTTGTCTGCATTCAAGTTGTAGACGATGTCGATGCCATCTTCCACCACGTAGGCTTCCATGCCGAGAATGCACTTGATGTTGTTTTTCTTCGCGATCGAATACGCCTCCGGGAACGCCTGCACAACCCCGTGGTCGGTAATCGCGATCGCCTTATGACCCCATTTGGCCGCTGTGGAAACAAGCGACTTGACGGAAGCTACTGCGTCCAGCGCGCTCATCGGCGTGTGGCAATGCAGCTCCACCCGCTTTTCTTCCGCCTGGTCGCGGCGAATGACCTGCTCGATCTGGTTCAAGTCATTGGCATTCATCACCAGCTCGCGGATAAAGGTGTCATGCTGAACGCTCCCGCGCACCTTGACCCACATGCCGTCTTTGAGTGCTTCCAGCATCTTGACGTCTTCTTTGTCACGCGAAAACATTTTGACCGTCAATGAATCCGTATAGTCTGACACGTTGAACGTCAGCAAGTGACGGCCGCTGCGCAGCTCTTTTACTTCCACGTTGAACACGGCACCCTGAATCACGATTCGGCGCTCTTCCTCCTGAATCTCGCAGATCGGGATCGGAGCGTCTTTGATCTCGTAGCCCATCATCAATGTCGTGATGGCTTCTGTTTTGTCGGAGCCTTTGCTTTCCTGGGCTGCCGCCGTCATGACGACTTCAACCAGTGCCCGCTCTTCTTCATTCCGCTGCTCGACAAAAGCCTGGTACGCTTCATCGCTCTCCTCACCATGAAAGGAAAACCGCATGGAAGTATCCGTCGCTTTTTGGAAAGCGGCAAGCAATTCGTTGTCAGCGCGCTTTCGCTTGGCTACTTCGACTGTCATCTCGGTCGGCAAATACACTTTTACTTCTTGCTGTTCCACCTGTTTTCTCGCGGTACGCAACGTTGCAGCCAAGGAATTGAGCGTCGGCTCCAGTCCCCCGACGAGCAAGTCCCAATACTGCTCCACGACAAAATCAAGCGCAGGCTTCTGCCTGTAGCAAAACCTGGCATCGACTTTCGCCAGATGGGAGAAGGACTGCGTCAATCGCTTCGTGAAAGCTGCATAAGCTTCGACGGGCAAAAGCTTGGGCAATGTAAAATGGAAAACCCACTCTTTGTTTTGTTTGTACAGCTCCAGCTTGTCGATCTGCCCGTCAAGAAAATAGCGGTTGACCCATTCTTCAGGTACTTCCATTTGCTTGAGTAACAGAGAGAAACGCTGTTTTTGCTCTTGTATACGGTCCACGGTATTCCACCCTCCCAAAAACAAGAAAAAGAGGTACTCCCATTGTGACTAGGGGAGTACCCCGTAAAATTCGACAAAATCTTCCTTCAATCCTGCAAGCTACTCGATGCCAAACAGGGCGGCTCCCGTATGATCCACGCGAGCAAGCATCGCTTTCACTTCGGATACGAGGTCTTCCAGCTTCACGTTTACGGTTTCTCCATTTTTGCGGACGCGTACTTCGATCGTGCCTTCCTGCGCCGCTTTGTCCGATACGGTAATGCGCAGCGGCAGTCCGATCAGGTCTGCATCCTTGAACTTCACGCCAGCACGCTCAGGGCGGTCATCGAACAATACTTCCACGCCTGCTTTTTGCAGGGCTTCCGTAACTTGTTCGCTGATTTGGCGCTGCTCCTCTACTTTAACATTGACCGGGATCACATGTACATGGAAAGGCGCGACAGCTACCGGCCAAATAATCCCATTCTCATCGTTGTTTTGCTCGATGACCGCTGCAATCGTCCGCGATACGCCGATACCGTAGCAGCCCATGATCATCGGCTGGCTGCGGCCGTTCTCATCCAGGAAGGTAGCGCCCATAGCCGTAGAGTATTTCGTTCCGAGCTTGAACACGTGTCCAACCTCTACGCCGCGCGCAAACTTGATCGCGCCACCCGTACGCGGGCATTCATCGCCTTCTGTGATGTTGCGCAAATCAGCATAGCGGGAAACGGCAAAATCGCGGCCTGGGACGACGTGCAACAGATGGTAGTCCGTCTCGTTGGCGCCGACGATGCCATCGTGCACGTCCTGCACGAAGTTGTCCGCAACGATTTCCACTTTTTCGGCATCGATACCGACAGGGCCGACAAATCCGGCAGGTACTCCCGTCACGGAAACGATGTCCGCTTCTGTTGCCAATCCAACGAAGGTTGCATCGTACATGTTTTTCAGCTTCACTTCATTCAGCTCATGATCGCCGCGAACGAGCACCATCACCAGCTTGTCGTCTACGCGGTAGATGAGGCTCTTGATGATTTGCTTCGCTTCGACTTGCAAAGCTTGTACGAGTTGATCAATCGTTTTGCTGCCTGGCGTGTGCACTTTTTCTTTTGCTGCCGCTTCTGCAGCTGGTTTTGTTGCTGGCTTGTACACGACTTCTGCTTTTTCCAGGTTGGCGGCAAAGTCGCCTTCTTCGGAATAAGCAATCGTATCTTCCCCGATGTCGCACAGTGCCATGAACTCATACGTGCCTTTTCCGCCGATCGCGCCTGCATCCGCTTCTACTGCACGGAAATTCAGGCCAACGCGGGTGAAAATGTTCGTATAGGCGTCGTACATCGCCTGGAAGTTGCGATCCAGTCCTTCTTGGGTCGTATCAAAGGAATACGCATCCTTCATGATAAACTCGCGGCAACGAATCAAACCGAAGCGCGGACGCACTTCATCGCGGAACTTCGTCTGAATTTGATACAGGTTGATCGGGAGTTTTTTGTAAGAGTTAATCTCGTCACGAACCAGACTGGTAATGACTTCTTCATGCGTCGGTCCGAGCGCAAAGGAGCGGTCGTGGCGATCGCGCAGACGTACGAGTTCCGGCCCGTACACGTCCCAACGGCCTGTCTGATGCCACAGCTCAGCCGGCTGCATCGCTGGCATCAACAGCTCCTGGGCACCTGCGTTGTTCATCTCTTCACGCACAATGGCCTGGATTTTATGCAGGGTCCGAAGCGCCAATGGCAGGTATGTATAAATACCGGAAGCCAGTTGGCGGGCCATACCGGCGCGGAGAAGCAGCTTATGGCTGGCAATCTCCGCATCCGCAGGCACTTCCCGCAAGGTAGGAATCAACATTTGACTTTGCTTCAACACGTGCGTGTCCTCCTTATGCCTCGTCAGCAATCAACAATGATCAGCCTACTTCAGTCGGCTTTTTCTCGTTGACCATTTCGTTAATTTCTTTCATCAACTCTTCGAACAATTCGTCTTCTTTCACTTTGCGCACAATTCTACCATTGCGGAAAATCAGACCTTCACCGTTTCCGCCCGCAACGCCGACATCCGCTTCGCGCGCTTCCCCCGGCCCGTTTACAGCACATCCCATGACGGCTACTTTCAACGGCACTTTCAAAGTGGAAATCGCATCCTCGACCTTTGTAGCCAAGCCGATCAGATCGATCGCACAACGGCCGCAAGACGGGCAGGCAATCACGACAGGATCGTTGTTCACGATATCGAGGCTGCGCAAAATCTGCTTGGCAACCTTGATTTCTTCTACCGGATCAGCCGTCAAGGATACGCGGATCGTGTCGCCGATTCCCATCGACAGAACTGTACCGATGCCGACGGAAGACTTGACCGTGCCGGAGAACTGTGTTCCTGCTTCTGTCACCCCAACGTGCAGCGGATAGTTGCGTTTTTGCGCCATCAGCGAATACGTCTGGATCATCGTCGGCACATCGGACGACTTCAAGGAAATGACGATATTGTCGTAGTTCAGGTCTTCCAAAATTTCCACGTGGTCAAGCGCACTCTCGACAATCGCTTCTGGCGAAGGATATCCGTACTTCTCCAGCAGTCGTCTCTCGACCGAACCGGAGTTTACCCCGATGCGGATCGGAACGTTCCGCTCGCGGCAAGCCTCCACAACGCGCTTTGTTCTTTCAATGGACCCGATATTTCCCGGATTGATCCGGATTTTGTCGATGCCGCTTTCCAGCGCTGTCAACGCCAGCCTATAGTCAAAATGGATGTCAGCAACAAGCGGCAGCGGGGAACGCTCCTTGATTTTTTTGATGGCGAGCGCTGCGTCTTGATTGATGACGGCTAGGCGGACAATTTGGCAACCAGCATCGTGAAGTCTTTGAATCTCGGCCAGTGTTTTTTCTACATCACGCGTGTCTGCTGTCGTCATCGATTGAATTACTACGCTTTTTTGGCCACCGATTTGCACGCCTCCCACAAAAACCGGTTTCGTCTCCTCGCGCTTGTACATTTTGCACCATCCTTTAAATTTGTCTGTATTCTACTCATCATGATAGTACGTTATTGGAAGAACAACCGTTGCAGATCGTTCCAGGTTACAACAAGAATCAGCAACATCAAGAAAGCAAAGCCCAGAAAATGAACCATTCCTTCTTTATGCGGATCAACCGGACGTCCACGCAGCGCTTCTACTGCGAGGAAGGCGAGTCTTCCTCCGTCCAGTGCCGGAAGCGGCAACAGATTGAACAGTCCGAGGTTGATGGAGAGCACGGCTGCCCATTTCATCAAAATGGCCATGCCTTGCTGAGCAAACTCTCCGGTCATCTTGAAGATGCCTACTGGCCCGCTCAGGTCGTTAAGCCCGACTGAACCCGTAAAGAGCATCCCTAAACTTTTCAAAATCATCGCCGTGAACTCGTAAGTCGAGGACGCGCCGTACTTCAACACTTCTCCCGGGGCGTACGTCAACGGGTTCGTCACCATGATTTTGCCCACGTTATTTTCGTCTTTTCCGACCTTGACCAAAACCGAGTTGCGCTGTCCATTGCGCTCGTACTCAAACTTCATTTCCTTGCCCGGCGACGTACTGATAATCTGGACGATTTCTTTCCAGGAAGCCACAGGCTGTCCCTGAATCGAAATAATTTTGTCTCCTTGCATCAAGCCAGCTTCAGCCGCTGGTCCATTTGCCCTGACTTCGCCCAGATACGGGATGTCTTTCGGCACGCCGTACAGCAGACCGATAGCGATGAACAACAGAAACGCCAGCAAGAAGTTGGCAAAAGGTCCGGCGAAAATCGCCCAGAAGCGCTGCGAGATCGTCTTTCCTTTAAACTGTCTGTTCAATGGCGCGATCTGCACCTCTTGTCCATCCTTGACCAACTGCGCCTGCGGATGAACGGAAAACTGGCGCTCTTCTCCTGCCACATCCACTACGATATGCAAATCGTTTTCCAAGTCAAAACGAACCACTGTCCCCGTGATCGCACGAGGGGAAGCAGTACCCGGTCCGTCCAGCAAAATATGGGTTACCTTTCCTAACGCATCCCGCTCCAAACTTACTTCCATGTGCGGTTTCAACATATCCATTTCGGGGTCTTCGCCCGCCATGCGGACCATACCTCCAATGGGGAGGAGGCGAAGCGTGTATTCCGTTTCTCCCCGCTTCACGCGAAAGATTTTCGGCCCCATTCCCAGCGCAAATTCGCGGCACAGAATCCCGGCTCTTTTAGCCAAGAGAAAGTGCCCCAGCTCATGCACGAAAACGAGCGCACCAAAAACGACGACAATCGCGAGAATTGATTCAACGGAATCCATGTTGGGAAAAGGCAAGTGAACAGCCACCTTTCGTTGGAGTGTCTAGATCCAGTCTCTTAAACGGACGCAAGCGCATGAGCGCGCGCCCACTGATCAGCCGCAAAAATCTCGTCCAGCTCGGGATTATGTACTCCCTCATGGGCCTCACACGTCTGTCTGACAACCTTTTCGATGTCGAGGAACGCAATGGCGCCTTTCAGGAAAAGGTCGACAGCGACTTCATTGGCTGCATTCAGGACAGCGGTATGCGTACCGCCCGCTCTCCCGCATTCATACGCCAATTGTAGCAGAGGATAGCGTTCAAAATCCATGGCAGCAAAATGAAGCGAGCCGATTTTGACCAGATCAAGAGGTTCTGTACTCAAATTTTGTCTGCCGGGATACCCCATGGCGTACTGGATTGGCACCTTCATGTCAGGTGTGCCCAACTGCGCCATAACGGCCCGGTCTTTGTATTCTACCATAGAGTGAACGATACTTTCATAATGCAGCACACAGTCAATGTGCTCGTACGGCATATCAAACAGCCAATGGGCCTCGATTACTTCGAAGCCTTTGTTCATCATGGTAGCCGAATCAATGGTGATTTTTGCGCCCATACTCCAGTTCGGGTGCGCCAGTGCTTGCTCTACCGTCACCTGTTGCAGCTCCTCGCGGCTCAAATGGCGGAACGAGCCTCCGGAAGCAGTCAAGATGATACGGGCTACATCTTCTGCTCTTTCTCCTTGCAGACATTGAAAGACAGCAGAGTGCTCGCTGTCGACAGGGATGATGGCAACCCCTTTTTCTTTCGCCCGCTTCATCACAACGGGACCTGCGCTCACCAGCGTTTCCTTGTTTGCTAGTCCAATCGTCTTGCCCGCTTCGATAGCGGCAAGAGTAGGAGCCACGCCTACGCTGCCGACCACCGCTGTCATGACAAAGCTGGCGGCATCGTGGCAGGCAACCAGTTCAAGCCCCGCTGATCCGAAAACAATCTCGGGTTTATGTCCGCTTCCCAACTGTTCGCGAAGCTGGACAGCCGCTTGCTCGCTCCCCACCGAAACAAGCTCAGGCCGAAACTTTTCGACCTGCTTGGCAAACAGCTCCACATTCGTCCCTGCTGCCATGGCGACGACAGCAAAATCTTCCGGGTGCTGTTCAACCACTTCCAAGGTGCTTGTTCCAATCGAGCCAGTCGAACCCAAGAGCGCTATTTTTTTCACTGATTTCACCCTCTATATCTCTTCTATATGCACCAGGTTTCAGACGATACCTAGTAGATGCAAAACCGGAAAGACAAGCAGAAAACTGTCAAAGCGATCCAGCACGCCACCGTGTCCGGGAATGAGCTGTCCTGAATCTTTTACCTGAAAATGACGTTTGAATGCCGATTCTACCAGGTCGCCCATTTGTCCAATGATGCCGGCAACCAGGGCAATCGTTAGTGCCTTGTCAAATGCTATGCTGCCGAAGCAAGCATTGATGACGATCACGATCAGAACGGCCGCTGCCAGCCCGCCAAGCGCGCCCTCGACCGTTTTGTTCGGACTGATCTCGGGCCAGAGCTTTCGCTTTCCGATTGCTTTCCCGACAAAATAGGCCCCCGAATCTGTGGACCAGATCGCAGCAATCACAAGCGCAGTGAGCATCAATCCGTCTGGAAGATTGCGGGCTGCGGCCATGTATGTAAAACCGAAGCCTATGTATAACGCCCCCACCAGTGTAAGGGCGACGTGTTCAATGTGAAACTGATTTTTCCGCAGAACGGAGTAAATCAACAAAAGCAAAAGGACAGGCAGCATCAGATCCGGCATGCTGATGCGAAGCCAGTCAGAAAACGCGAGCGATGGCCACAGCAAACTGGCCATGAGCACGTATCCGAGTATCCCTGCCACATTGAATGGCTGAATGCCAGCCATCCGCATAAATTCAAAATGGCCTATGACGGCCAGTAATAACACCAAAAGTGAGTACCAGGCTCCACCTTGGTAGATAAAAAACAGAAATGCCGCTCCACCAATCAAGCCTGTTATGATTCGTTGCTTCAACTGATTCCACCTCTCGGCTATACCGCCCCGTAGCGACGAGCTCGGCCTTGGTATTCCACAATCGCTTGATAAAAGTGTTCACGGGTAAAATCAGGCCAGAGCACATCCGTAAACCACAATTCTGTGTAAGCCAATTGCCAAAGCATAAAATTACTCAAGCGAATTTCTCCACTGGTGCGGATCAAAAGATCAGGGTCTGGAATATCGCTTGTATACAGATAGCGGGAAATCGCCTCTTCATCCAGGTCTTGTGGATCGAGTTCGCCCGCTTTTACTTTCGAAGCCAATACGGAAACAGCTTTGACGATTTCGTCGCGGCCACCGTAATTCATGGCAAAGCACAATTGAAGCCCTTGATTGTTTTGCGTACGTGCTTCTGCTTCCAAGAGAGCATCTAGTGTATGCGACGGCAGCTCGTCTTTGCTGCCGAGCATGCGGATACGCACGTCCCGTTCGATCAATTCATCCAATTCTGTCGACAAAAATTCCTGCGGAAGCTTCATGAGAAAATCCACTTCGTCCCGCGGTCGCTTCCAGTTTTCAGTAGAAAAAGCGTACATGGTCATGTAGCGCACGCCGATCTCGTCAGCAGCTTTTACGACTTCCTTGACCGTTTTCATGCCTGCTCGATGCCCGGCGACCCGGGGTAAATTGCGCATTTTGGCCCAACGACCGTTGCCGTCCATAATCACCGCAACATGCTGCGGGATTTTCCCGGAACGATCCAACTCGGCTGGTACCGTTTGTTTTTCCTTGCGGCTCCATTTGCGCGCCAGATGTTCTAACATAAAGTGTTCCCCCGTAATGAGAGATATAGACGTGCATCCCCCTCAAATGAGGGGGATCGCCCTAAAATTTATACTTCCAAGATGTCTTTTTCTTTGTCTTTTACGATCTTGTCGACTTCAGCGATGAACTTATCTGTCGTTTTTTGGATCGTTTCTTGATGACGATGGGATTCATCCTCGGAAATGGTCGCAGCCTTTTCCAGCTTTTTGATGTCATCGTTCGCATCACGACGGATGTTACGGATGGCAACTTTCGCTTCTTCTCCGCCTTTTCCAGCCAGCTTCACCAATTCTTTGCGGCGTTCTTCTGTAAGCGGAGGAATGATCAGGCGAATGATTACCCCGTCGTTGGATGGAGAAATGCCCAAATCGGACTGTTGCAGCGCGCGGTCAATTTCTTTCAGCGCTGTTTTGTCCCAAGGCTGGATGGTCAGCATGCGCGGCTCCGGAACGCTGATGTTAGCCAATTGGCTGATTGGCGTTGGCGAACCGTAGTAGTCAACCATGACGCGGTCCAGCATCGCAGGGTTAGCACGGCCAGCGCGGAGGCTGGACAAGTCTTTTTTCAAAGCGAGGATCGCTTTGCTCATACGATCTTCCATGTCTTTTAGCACTGTTTGTGGCATCGTTTATTCCCCCTTCACTAGAGTACCGATTTTATCGCCCATTACTGCCCGACGAATATTACCTTCTTCGGAAATGTTAAATACGATGAGTGGGATGCTGTTATCCATGCACAAGCTCGATGCGGTCGAATCCATTACTCCCAATCCTTTGTTGAGGACCTCCAGGAATGTCAGCTTATCGTACTTCTCTGCATTTGGGTCCAGGCTTGGGTCAGCGGAGTAGACCCCATCGACCTTGTTTTTCGCCATCAAAATGACCTCTGCTTCGATTTCAGCAGCGCGCAGGGCAGCCGTTGTATCTGTAGAAAAGTAAGGATTACCCGTTCCCGCAGCGAAAATGACCACGCGCATTTTCTCCAGATGGCGAATGGCGCGTCGGCGTATGTATGGCTCGGCTACCTGTCTCATCTCAATCGAGGTTTGAACACGAGTCGGGACGTTCACTTTTTCCAACCCATCCTGCAAGGCGAGTGAGTTCATAATCGTGGCCAACATCCCCATATAGTCGGCAGTAGCCCGATCCATTCCTTTTGAGCTTCCGGAAAGTCCGCGCCAGATGTTACCTCCTCCGACGACTACGGCGACTTGTACTCCCAATTCTACGATTTCCTTGATCTGGTTCGCTACGGAGAGAATCACCTTCGGGTCGATTCCGTACCCGAGGTCTCCCGCCAGTGCTTCCCCACTCAACTTTAACACAACCCGTTTATAGGCAGGAAGTGGCATGTGAAACGGCCTCCATTCATGAATCATTCTCTGTGCGCCTCCTGCATTCCTTCTGCAAGCTGCGGCACACATTGCTTTTTACGTGCAGGAGAGTTTCACATGAAGTGAAACTCTCGCTTTGAAAATAGGGAACACGAAGGTGTTCCCTATACCTTTATTACTGCTTATTCACTTGAGCCATTACTTCAGCTGCGAAGTCTTCTTGTTTCTTCTCGATACCTTCGCCTACTTGGAAGCGAGCGAAGCCTTTCAAGGTAGCTCCTGCTTCTTTCAACAGAGCAGCTACTTTCTTGTCTGGATCTTTTACGAATGGTTGCTCAACCAGTACGTATTCTTCGAAGAATTTGGAGAGGCGGCCTTCCACCATTTTCTCAACGATGTTAGCAGGCTTGCCTTCAGCCAGCGCTTGGTTTTTCAGAACTTCGCGCTCGCGTTCGATCTCGTCTTGGGAAACTTCTTCGCGATTAGCGAAACGTGGGTTGGACGCTGCTGCGTGCATGCCCAGGTCTTTAGCCAGCGCTTCGTCTTGTGTACCTTCCAAAGTGACCAGAACGCCGATTCGTCCACCCATGTGCAGATAAGTACCGAATACGCCGCTATCGGATTTCTCGGACAGAGCGAAACGACGGAAGGAGATGTTTTCTCCGATAGTCGCGATTTTTTCGTTGATGACGTGAGCCAAAGACTCGCCAGCACCTTTGAACGGTTGCTCCAGAGCTGCTTCAACGGATGCAGGGCGTTGGGATACAACGTGTTCTGCGATGTCTTTCACGAGTGCTTGGAACTCAGGGTTTTTCGCTACGAAGTCTGTTTCGCAGTTTACTTCTACAACTGCTGCTACGTTACCAGCAACTGCTGTAGCTGTCAAACCTTCTGCTGCGATACGGCCGGATTTTTTCGCCGCTTTCGCGATACCGCGCTCACGGAGCAAGTCAATTGCTTTTTCCATGTCGCCTGCTGTTTCTTCCAGCGCGCGTTTGCAATCCATCATACCTGCGCCTGTACGCTCGCGCAGTTCTTTAACCGCTTGTGCACTAATTGCCATTGAGTGAAACCTCCTTGGAAAGTTACGATCCTAGTATAGGGGGAATGCAAGTCAACTGTTACAAATGCTTGCTAAGAAAAAAAGGGTGGCCGGGGGCTCTGACACCCTCAGTCCACCCTTTTACACACTTGCTTACGCAGTTGTTGTGGCTTGTTGCTCTGTGCCTTGGTTGCCTTCCAGCAGAGCGTCTGCCATTTTTGCAGTGAGCAGTTTAACAGCGCGAATTGCGTCGTCGTTACCTGGGATCACGTAGTCGATCTCATCTGGATCGCAGTTAGTATCTACGATAGCAACGATTGGGATACCCAATTTGCGAGCTTCTGCTACAGCGATGCGCTCTTTACGAGGATCGATGACAAACAGTGCGTCTGGCAATTTATCCATGTGAGCGATACCGCCGAGGAATTTCTCCAGGCGATCCATTTCTTTGCGCAGTACGATAACTTCTTTCTTAGGCAATACTGCGAAAGTGCCATCGTTTTCCATACGTTTCAGCTCAGCAAGGCGAGCAGTACGTTTTTTGATGGTAGTGAAGTTAGTCAAGGTACCACCCAACCAACGTTGGTTGATGAAGTAGTGACCTGTGCGCTCAGCTTCTTCTTTTACGGATTCTTGTGCTTGTTTCTTCGTACCAACGAAGAGCACTTTTCCGCCGTCTTGAGCGAGTTCACGCACGAAGTTGTACGCTTCCTCTACTTTTTTAACGGTTTTTTGCAGGTCGATAATGTAGATTCCGTTACGTTCGGTGAAGATATAGCGAGCCATTTTCGGGTTCCAACGGCGAGTTTGGTGACCGAAGTGTACACCAGCCTCGAGCAATTGTTTCATCGAAATTACTGCCATATTTCACACCTCCTTCAAAAATGGTTTTTGTGATGCCTACCTCCGCCTCACCGCATGTTCCAAGCAATTCTGCCAGTGGCAGCACCGTTGCCGGAATTGGTGGACGTGCGATTTCAACACCGTAAATGAATATATCATATGGGTCTTTCAATTGCAACAAACGAATCCCATTATTTTTGCAAAAAAATACCGCCCTATTTTTTCGGCGGCGTAGTAATCAGCTTGACGATCTCTTCCTCAGAAGCGGGCAGGGAAACCTGATACGTCCCTACGCGAATCCGATTCAGCTTGTCCATCGTACGCAGCTGGTCGACAAAATGATTGTTTGCAGGCAAAATACCTTCCTTGACGAGCGTAGCTGCAACACCCTCTGCCGTCGCCTTGTATGGCACGGTAAAGGAAGCGGTCTTTTTCACGACGGGAGTCTCGACCGCAGGTGCTTGTGGCGTCTCTGTCTGTGCCGGAGCTGCAACAGACTGTACCTTGCTCTCAGCGGCTGACGACGTCTCCTGGACGCTATTCACGCTTGGCGGTGTCCCTTCATTAACTCCAGGAGTTTGGGGCTTGGCAGCCGCAGGTGTCTTCGTCTGCTCGACGTTTGGTGCCACCGGAGCTTTTGGCGCGTTTGGAGCAGGTTGCACGTTCACTTTCTTTTCTTCCTGCCACTGTTTGTATTCTTCAGGCGTAAGCACGACCATTTGCAGCTCGGTGGCAGCCTGCTTGATTTCAGCCTCGGTTAGCGCAGGACTGGGCGCCCCGCTTTTCGGAGCCATCAGCCCGAGAGCCGAAGCAGCCACGATCAAGCCCGCGCCGAATCCAAATAACAATTCGCGTTTACGCATCGGCAAAACCTCGCTCGTTTCTTTGCGCCAATGAGAAAATCAGGTCGATTTCTCCCCGGCCCGCCCCCAGCCGTTTCGCAATCTCGTCTGGAGCGAGCCCTTCCTTGCTTAACTCAAAGACGCGCCGATAGCGTTCCCGCAAGGCAAGCATGTCGACTTGCTCCGATACAGGCTCTGCGCTTTTGACTGGCGGAGCCTCTACAGCAGCGGCGGTTTCGCGAACGACTACTCTTTCATCCAACTGTTGTTCCAGTTGCTCCACGCGCTTTTGCAAAAATTCGATTTCACGAAGCAAATCAGCCCTTGTTTCTTGCCATTCGGCAGAAAGAAGGGCGGTCTCCTGCTTGAACTGCTTGTTCAAGCGTTGCAGGTTTTTTTCAATATCTGCCTTGTCAGTTGATCGTGATGTCTGGATGGCGGCAGTATGATCAGCAGGCGACTTTCTTTGGATGAACAAAGCAAGCAGCATGGTGATGATTCCTGCGCCAATCAGGATGATGTACACTTGATCCATGTTGGCCACCTTTACTTCTGGCTTGTCAATTTCTGTTCCTTTTATAAGGAAATATCAATGAAGCGTCCGCGCATCGGATCTCTCATGGAGACCGAGGAAGGGGCATTTTGGTCTTTTGCTGCGGCATTCTTCTGTCCTGCGGAAGAGCTGTCACCTGACTCATCATGCTCTCGCTGTTGCCCCTGCTCCCTATCGCGAATCTGATTTTTTTGCGTTTCATCAATATCCGTCGCACGATGGCGCATGTGCGCGTCCAGTTCTTTGCGCTGATCGATCATCGATTGCGTTTCATGCATGGACCGTTGCATCTGGTGCTCTTGGATTCGGCCGACTTCCAAGGTGCGTGGCAATGCCACCTGCAATTCCACTGCTTTCAAGCTCATGCAGCCCAGCCCCTTCCTCGCCTCTCGAAATCACATTCGGCTATTAGATGAGTGTTGCTGTACTGATCTCCCCATCGAGAACGATAAATCGCGTACGTGCATACTCGTGTTTGATAAAATGCACAAGCTTGCCGAATGTCATTTTGATCCCGGGGTACATGACGTGGTACGCTTCGACTGCCGCAGGGCCTTCCCCTTTCAGCTCGCTCTCCAAATCTTTTCTGCGCGCTTCCAGCTGCTTGCATTCTTTTTCGAGAACAAGCCGCGTGTTGGTCAGCTTGATTTGCATGATTCTTTTCTCGGTGGTAAGCTCCTTGCCTGTTTGCAAAATTTGATTGAGCACACCCAGGCCTTGATCCGTTTTGCGTAAATTTTCATACACATTTTGCAAATCTTTCTGGATGTTCGAAAGTTCCTGACGCAGTTCTGGCTTCACGCCTACTTCCAAGAGTGTAGGTGTAGCACTGGTGTTGCCGAAAACTCTCGCAGCAATTTTCTCTCCCGCTTGCAGGACGCCCCCGATGATAATTCCTTTCGGGCCTTTGCAAATAATTTGCTTCCCTGCACGCACATTGGAAAACATGATGCTTTGAGACACAATCACCTGATTGCCAGCGGTGACGTTCGCGTTTTGAATAAAGGATGTGCGAATGTCCTTGCCGGCAACAATCGCCCCTTTGTCTTGGGCAACAATGCCACTTTTGATCTCGATAGAGCCCTCCGCGTACAACTCGGCGCCTTCCACGCTTCCCAGTACACGGATGTCACCAGACGCCTTCACCCGAAAACCGTTTAGTACGTTCCCGCGAATGACCACCGTTCCCACAAAATCGATGTTGCCTACACCAAAATCGACATCCCCTTTTACTTCAAAGACGGGAAAAACATTCAGCTTGTCGTGGTCGGTAAAGGAAACCTGTCCATCAATAGCGGCGTAAAGCATCGTGCGCTCCTGATTGTGCACGACATTTTTGCCTGGCTTGAGATTGATTTCCTTGCCTGCTTTGGGAGCGATGGGCTCTCCGGTAACTGCTGTCCCTGGAGTTCCAGAGCTAGCTGGAGTCTTGCGGGCCAAAAGCTGTCCTTTGGCGACATTCGGAATACTGGTTATGTTGTAATAATCGACGCGGCCGTCTTCCAGCTCTTTCGGCCCTTCATTGTCTGAAACAGTCGCCAAGTACGGGTACTCGATGATGGCGTCTGCGCCTGGGACTGGAGCCACTCCGCGTGCAATGGTAACCTTGGCATTGGCATACTTCGCCGGAAAAGTACATAGCCCCTGCACGACGTCTTCCAAAATGCCAGCCTTCACTTTTTGCTGTTGCAATGCGTTGTAAATATCCGATTCCACGACGACAATGTTGTCGATGTCTTCTTCATCTACGCGCAAAATGATATCTGCTTCTAATTTGTCTGCGGATAACTTGACCTCTAGTCTATAATTCCCGATCCCTTCCATACATTCTACCCCTCTCAAGCTTGGGTAAATTTCTGTTTACAGTAATTGCGACTTCCATCTTGACAATGCGGAACGAAGTCGGAAAAGCGCCTTTGAATGAAGCTGGGAAATGCGTGAAGGCGACAAGCTCATGATCTCAGCAATTTCCGACAGCGTCAGCTCCTCGAAATAAAACAGGGAGACGACGAGTCTTTCTTTTTCAGGAAGCTTGTCAATCACACCGACCAACACTTCTTTCAGGCTGCTGACTTCTGCTACCGATTCCGGGCGAGGAGTCAGCTCGTCCACGATGTAGGAATGTCTTGCGGTTTTTTGCTCGTCCTCTTCCCCTACTGCCTCGTCAATGGAGACCATACTAGCCAAAGAGGTTTCCAAAAACACCTGCTGCAGATCTTTTTCGCTTATTCCGAGATATTCGGACACTTCCTGATCGGTTGGCATTCGCAGCATCTGCTGTTCCAAAGTGGTGTACGCTTCTTCGATTTTTTTGGCTTTGTCTCGAACGGTGCGAGGAATCCAGTCATTTTCACGCAGGCCATCAATCATGGCTCCACGAATGCGCCACATGGCATACGTCTCGAATTGCAGTCCCCGCGTATGATCGAATTTGGCCAAAGCATCCAACAGCCCAAATCGTCCGTAGCTAATCAAGTCGTCCTTGTCCACATTCGCTGGCAAATTGATCGCCAGACGATTCGCCACTTTGTCCACCAGCGGCAAAAATTTAGTGATCAGGTCAACTTCCGCCTCGCGACTGCCCTCTTGCTTCCACATGACCCATTTATCGAACTCTTTTGCTTTTTCTTGACTGGTTAGCCGTGCCACGAATAGTCACCAACCTTTACTCATCTGTTAAGCGCCTAACGACCTCTGCAACGGTGGCTGGGTCCTCTGACGGATGGATCGTTTCCAGCTTGGTGAAGGACAGCGGAGAAAATGCTTCTGCTGCCGCTTGCTCTCCCGTTTGACCTGGCGGATTCGCCTCATCCCCGCCATCGGCCAGAGGAGCATTCAACTCCTCTTGGCCGCCTGCTTCTGCAGACTGGGCTGGTGTTTGCGTAACGAGCGCCAGCACAAAGCGAATCGGGAAAGCGGCAAGGAAGAATATCACCAGAGCAATGCCGGCTCGCTCCAAGGAGACCAACCAGACATTACTCGCAAGCGCCGTGCACAATGTAATGACAAAAGCGAGCAACCCCATGCCTGTATTTATCCAAATGGTTCCCAACATTCTTATACTTCCTTCACACCTTGATTTACCGTACGGATTTGAAGAACTCCATTTGTGGCATCCATCTCTATCGTCCGACCGCAGTTTCCCCCTGTATCTTCTGCCACGATTTTAATGTGTGCGTCCTTCAAAGCCTGCTTGCAAGCCTCGACGTTTCTCGGCCCAATCCGCATCGTATCACTGTTTCCCAAGAAAGCGAACATTTGTGCTCCACCCGCGATTTTGGCAACGATGTTTCGGGTTTGCGCCCCTGCCTTTTCCATCAGATTGATCAGATGGGGAATAGCTGTATCTGCGTACTTTCCAATCGTCAGTTCTCCGCTTTTGGCCAGCGAAGACTCTGGAAGCATAACATGTGCCATTCCTGCAATTTTATGGGTCTGGTCGTAGAGGACAACCCCTACGCAAGAACCTAGACCAGTAGTTCGTAATTTACTCGGCGGCTTTGCCACACCGAGGTCGGCCATACCTATCTTAATAATCTCCATCGAACGGAACCCCTAATGAACGAAATAGAATAGGAAGCGATTCAGGATCAGGTATAAGGAAAAAATTCCCTTTGACTTTCTCGTTGCCTTCAAAAAATGCTGTGTCAATCGTGAGGGCAAAGTCACCCGCTTGACCCAACGCTATCAGTCCGTAGCTAAGAATAGCTCCAGCCATATCCACAGCGAGTGCAGGCACGGAAGGCTGCAAATTAAGCTGTGTAAAATCCGCCAGCGAGGAGAGATAGGAACCTGTCAAAATATTGCCGATCTCGTGAAGCGCAGAAATCTCTAGCTCTTCCCATTCATAGACATCCTTGCTGATTCCCGTAATTTGTTCAAGCAGGTATCTCGCGGAATCCAGATCGAGAATGAAGAACATGTTTCCCGGACAATCGCCTTCCACACGAAAAAATACGGCAAGGACAACTGCTTCGGCTCCGCCGACACAATCTGCCACTTTGTCAAACGGGATGATGTTGACCTGGGGCACTTTCATGTCGATCTCTTTTTGCATCAGCTTGGAGAGCGCCGTTGCAGCATGTCCTGCACCGATATTCCCGATTTCCCGCAGCACGTCAAATTGGAAATCTCCAAACTTTGTGAAATAGGCCATCTTTCTTACCCCTCAATTGAGTCCAGCTGTTTAATTTCCTCTGTGCTCAATACTTTATCGAGATTCAACAAAATCAAAAGCCGCTTGTCCAGTTTTGCTACTCCTCGCAAGTAAGCCGCCTCCACGCCGCCTACAACCTCAGGCGGCGGCTCGATCGCGTTGACCGGAATATCGATAACGTCGTTGGCTGCATCGACGATCAGCCCGACTTCCAGCTCGCCTACCGCTACGATGATGATGCGCGTCGATTCGGAATAGAGGCTTTCTTCCAATCCGAAGCGATTGCGCAGGTCGATGATCGGCGTCACCACTCCACGCAGGTTGATTACGCCTTTGACAAATGGAGGCGTGCGTGGAACGCGAGTGATGTGCTCCAATTTTTCGATGGATTTCACCTGGTTGACTTCTACTCCGTACTCTTCATCTTTCAAACGGAACACAATCACTTTGACTTCGCTTACGATTTCTTTTTGATCGAGCATGTGACTGCCCCTCCCTCTACTTAATCAGTGCATTGCAATCAATGATGAGTGCGACCTGTCCGTCACCCAGGATCGTAGCGCCTGAGATCGCGAAGACGTTGACCATGTACTTGCCAAGCGATTTGAGGACGATCTCTTGTTGCCCGATGAAGGAGTCAACGACCAGTCCGGCCATCTTCTCGCCTTTGCGCACAATGACAACCGCCACTTCATCTTCTTTATCCGCTCCGTTGTCCGGCACTTGGAAAATGTCTTGCAACGAAACGAGTGGAACGACACGTCCCCGGAAGTCGATTACTTTTTGACGGTGGGCCATCATGATCTGATCTTTCTTGAACACGGCTGTTTCAATAATAGAGGAAAGCGGCACCGCATATTTCTCGTCTTTGACTTGTACGAGCATGGCGGAAATAATCGAGAGCGTCAGCGGCAACTGAATCAGGAAGGTCGTGCCTTGTCCGCGAACGGATTCAACACCTACGCTTCCGCCAAGCGATTCGATTTTCGATTTGACGACATCCAGACCGACACCGCGACCAGAAATATCCGAAACCACTTCAGCGGTACTGAAGCCTGCTGCGAACAGCAGTTCATGAATCTGCTTGTCCGACATGCTGTCAGCGTTCGCCGGATTGACGATGCCGCGCTCAAGCGCTTTTTTCAGCACCTTTTCCTTGTTGATGCCTGCGCCGTCGTCTTTGACTTCGATAAAGACGTGGTTGCCGCTGTGGAACGCACGCAGTACGATAGTTCCTTCCTCCGGTTTCCCTGCTTTTTTCCGATCGGCAGGCGATTCGATTCCGTGGTCGAGCGAGTTGCGCAGCAAGTGGTTGAGCGGGTCGCCGATTTCATCGATAACGGTGCGATCCAGCTCGGTTTCCGCCCCGATGATTTCCAGATTCACTTTTTTATGTAGATCTTTTTGCAAATCGCGAATCATACGCGGGAAGCGGTTAAACACTTGCTCGACCGGAACCATGCGCATGGTCAGAATGATGTTTTGCAAATCGCCGCTGATGCGACTCATATGCTCCACAGTCTCTTGCAGCTCGCTTTTTCCGATCTCGCGTGCAAGCTGTTCCAGACGACCACGATCGATGACCAGCTCACTGAACAGGTTCATCAAAATGTCCAGGCGATCAATGTCGACGCGAATTGTTTTTCCGCCAGCCGTCGCTTTCTTCGCAGCAGCTGTCTGGGCGTTGTCTGCCGGCTTTTTCTCTACAGGCGCGGCAACTTCTGTGACTACCGGAGCAGGTGGCGCTTCACTTTTCAATTGAATCGGTTCAATGACAACATCCTGGATTTCCGAAATGTTGAGAATCGTGCTGCGCACTTTTTCGACCGACTGCATGGTGACGTAGGCGATCTCAAAAGATTGCTCGAAACGCTCGTTCTCGATATCCTCTACCGATGGCTTCGTCTTGATCACTTCACCCATGGATTCGAGCTGGTCGAACACCATGTAGGAGCGCGCCGCTTTCAGCAGGCAGTTCTCATTGAGCGTCACCGTGATCCACATCAGGTTGTTGCCCAGCTCCTTGGACTGCTTGAGCACCATCAGAGCGTAATCGTCCAGCTCGTGATCCTCGGCTGGCGTTCCTTCCTCTTCGGCAGCTTCCACTGCTTCTGCCTCGGCTACCGCTGTCGCCGCCGCTACTTCCTGGTCAGCCGTATAGTCGCCAGCCACAATCGCTCTCAGTTTTTTCACCGGAGCGGATACGTCAGCGGAACCATCTCCGCCCTCCGTAATGTCGATTACCATGCTCTCAATCAAATCCACGCTATGAAAGATCACATCCATAATGTCACTGGTAATCGTCAGTTTTTGGTTGCGGATCAGATCGAGCACATTTTCCGCTTCGTGCGTCAGGCTGGCCATGTCTTCAAAACCCATGGTCGCCGACATTCCCTTCAACGTGTGCGCCGAACGAAAAATCTCCTTCACGTGCCCAATGTTTCCCGGATCACTTTCCAGCAGCAACAAGTTGGCGTTGATTGCTTGCAGGTGTTCTTTTGATTCCTCAATAAACATGTCCAAATACTGATTCATATCCATCGGTGATCCACCTCCCAAAATCAGTGCAAGAGCTTGCACAACAGCTCTGGAATTTTTTCTAATGGGGCCACATGATCTGCCAGTCCTGCCTGGATCGCCGCTCGTGGCATCCCGAATACGACACAACTCGACTCGTCTTCGATAATACTGGTAACAGGTCCAAACTCCTTCATTTGCTTCAGACCTTTGGTCCCATCATTTCCCATGCCTGTCATGATAATTGCCCATTTGTCTACATTTGTCAATCGACTCACAGATTCAAAAAGGACATCTACGGAAGGACGATGGCCTCCTCGTGGCTCTTGCTGGTGCAATAGCGCTTGCAGCTTTCCACTCACCTGCTGTACCTCAAAGTGATATCCGCCCGGTGCAATATAGGCCGTGCCCGGCTCCAGCCATTCCCCGTCGGTTACCTCTGTCACCCGAATCTGGCACAGAGAGTCGAGCCTTTGCGCCAGCGACTTCGTAAACCCGGCCGGCATGTGCTGGACAATCGCGATCGGTGCAGGGAACCCGGCCGGAATTGCCGTCAGCACATTTTGCAGCGCTTTCGGTCCGCCTGTCGATGTTCCCAGCACGACCAACCTTGCTTTCCCGTTGTTTTGGATGCGAGGCAAAGCATTGATCACCGGCTGCGCAGGGCGCAACGGAGCGGGGGCAGGAATTGGACTTTGGCGCGTTGGTTCCGGCGCGGCAGGCCGACTCGGTCTGAGCGTCCTGCGCATGCGGCCTTTTACAGCAGCTGCCGCTTTGACTCTTTCGATCAGCCGATCCGCCACTTTGTGGATATCGAGTGAGATCGGTCCGGAAGGCTTGGTAATAAAGTCAAATGCTCCAAGCTCCAGAGCCTGAATCGTCGCCTCAGCTCCCTCGCGTGTCAGGCTGCTCAGCATGACCACTGGAACTGGACAGTCAACCATGAGCTTTTCCAACGCTTCCAAGCCGTTCATTACCGGCATCTCGATGTCCAGGGTGAGGACATCCGGACTGAGTTGCTTGCATTTCTCCACGCATTCGAGTCCGTTCTTTGCTCGATCAATCACTTCAATTTCAGGATCACCTGATAAAATGTCGCTAATAACTTTACGCATGAATGCAGAATCATCTGTGACCAGAACTCGAATTTTGCTCAATCGAATGTCACTCCCTTCCTACCTATGTGTCTCAACGTATGAAGTGTTTCAGCCTCGCAAGAAAGCCTTTCAGTCCATTTGTTTTCGCATCCTGTCCGGTCGGGCTGTCCAAGTATCGGTCAACCAGGTTCCGAATGCTCTTTGCGGCTTGCGATTGCGGATATGTAAGTAGAAAAGGACGCTGCTGCTTGACAGCTTTTGATACGTGCGGGTCGTCTGAAACATATCCGAGCGACTGGATGTCCATATCCAGAAAACGTTTGGCTACCATCGCAAGCTTGTCCGCTGTCATTCTGCCTTCTCTTTCCGAGGAAGCCCGGTTAATGACCAGACGAATCACAATCGCAGGGTTTCGCGCGTGAAGCATCTTAATGACGGCATAGGCATCCGTAATCGCTGGCGGTTCTGGCGTCGTCACCAGAATGACTTCGTCAGACGAGAGCATGAAGCGCAACGATTCTTTGGAAAAGCCTGCTCCCGTATCAAAGATGATCGTATCCGCATAGCCCTGCAACGGTTCAAGCCTAGTAAACAGGCGATCCAGCTTGGCTTCGTCCAGCTGCATGATCTGAGTGAAGCCCGAACCTCCGGCAATAAATTCCAGTCCGCCTGGCCCATGCTCGATGATCTCCCACACATCCGTGTCCGGCTCAAGCAAGTGAAACAAGTGCTTTTTCGGGGTAATTCCCATCAATACATCGAGGTTGGCAAGCCCGAGATCGACGTCGAACAATACGGCTTTATGACCCCGTTCGAGCAATCCAAGTCCAAAATTCAAACTGAAATTGGATTTGCCGACCCCGCCTTTTCCACTCGTTACGGTCACCAGCCGCGTCGTTTTTTCTTTCGCACCTGACTGCTGCATGCGCATCCGAAGTTGTTCTGCTTGGTCTCTCATCCAGTCAATCTCCCATAATCATCGTTGCTACCAGCTCTGGTGTAGCCACTACGATATCATCTGGGACGTTTTGTCCCGTAGTGAAGTAGGAGAGTGCAAGCTTGCTCTCGTGACAAATGTTCAAAACGGAACCGTAGCTGTTTGTCTCATCTGCCTTGGTAAAAATGACCTGCTTGTCAGGCACCTCTGCAAAGTTTTCCACGATCGTCTTCATATCGTTGTACTTCGAGCTGAGGCTCAGCACGAGGTAATTCATGCTGTTCTTCCCATGCTCCACCAGTTCCCGGATGCCTTGCACGTACTCATCGTTGCGGAAGTTACGGCCTGCGGTGTCGACAAAAATCAGGTCGCAGTCGCTTAAACGCTCCATGGCCGGAACCATTTCCTTCGGAGAAAACACCACTTCGAGCGGCACATTCAAGATGTTCGCGTACGTCTTCAGTTGTTCCACCGCAGCCATCCGGTACGTGTCCGCGGTGATAAAGCCGATTTTGCGCTTTTCCTTCAACATGCTGCTCGCTGCCAGTTTGGCGATCGTCGTTGTTTTGCCAACGCCTGTAGGGCCAAAAAAGAAAGCGTACTGCACATCCCTGCGAATCCCTGATGTTTTTGGCGCATACGAGGCAACGATGGAAGAAATGATGCTTCGCGCCTCGCCGAAAGCTGTCTCCTGATCCCACGTTTCCTCAGGCTTCTTCGCTTCCAGCAGCTTGCGGATGATTTCCGCGGTAACCTCTTCCCCTACTTCCTGGCTCACCAGCCGGCTGCGCACTTCTTGAACAGCAGGCGGGAGCTGTTGGCTCAGGTCATTGACCAAAAGCTTTTGGAACATTTGCCGCATATCGCGCACTTCATTGGCAAGGGCGTCATTTGCCGCTTTGTTTCCGGCAGCACCTGTTGATTCCGGTGATACATGGGGCACTTGCGCCGGAATTTCCGCCTGTTGCACCGATGGCTGTTCTCTCGCTTCCGTTCGAGGAGCTACCATCGGTGGAGCTGCTTTCGAAGCAGCTTCTGCTCTTTGCTCATTGGGCAAAGTCGCGGTCTTCTCGGCAGGCTCCTTAGCCAGATTCGCCTTCCGGTAAGCCTGTTGTGCCGTGTAGGTGCCGGCCTGTCCTTTGGAGGAGAAAACGTCCTTCGACCGATGTTCATCCGCGACCAAGGTGTTCCCGCGCTCGGGCACCTTTTCATCGACGGCAGCGATCACTTCGATTTTTTGTTTGCCAAACATACCGAACAATCCGCCCGTCTTGATCGATTTGGAGTTCAGGATGACTGCGTCTATCCCCAGATCGAGTCTGATTTTTTCCATCGCTTCTGGCATCGAATCGACAATGTAACGTTTTACTCTCACGAAATGTTCACCATCCCTACGCTTTGCACTTCAACATGTGGCTCAAGCTCGCTGTATGACAATACAGGAACGTCGGGCATCATTCGATCAACCAGCTGACGCAGATACATGCGGATCGCCGGAGAACAAAGGAGAATCGGCTGTTGACCGGAGTTGATCATTTTGCTCACTTCTGCCGACATACCCTGGAAGATTCGTTGCGATGTATCAGGGTCCATCGCCAGATAACTTCCTTGCTCCGACTGCTCCACCCGCTCGGAGATTGCTTTTTCCAGACCAGCGCCTGCTGTCACTACCCGCAAAGGCTGCCCTGGCTCTGTAAACTGTAACGTAATCTGCCTGGACATCGCCTGTCTCACGTACTCGGTGAGCACATCCGGGTCTTTGGTAAACAAGGCATGATCCGCCAAAGCTTCGAGAATGACTTGAAGATTGCGCACGGACACTTTCTCCCGCAAAAGCTTCTGGAGCACCTTCTGCACATCGCCAATCGACAGCAGTCCCGGAATGAGCTCGTCCACCAAAACCGGCGCCACTTCTCGAACGTTGTCGATAAGCGCTCGCGTTTCTTGGCGGCCAAGCAGCTCATGCGCATGGCGCTTGACGATTTCGGTAAGGTGTGTCGCCACCACAGACGGCGGATCGACTACCGTGTAGCCAGAAAGCTCTGCAATCTCCTTATTTTCTTCTGTTACCCATAATGCGGGCAATCCAAACGCAGGTTCTACTGTTTCGATCCCGACAATGGAATCATCTTCTATTCCCGGACTCATGGCAAGGTAGTGATCGAGCAAAATTTCCCCTTTTGCCACCTGGTTGCCCTTGATCTTGATCATGTATTCATTTGGCCGCAACTGAATGTTGTCGCGAATGCGGATGACGGGAACGACAATCCCCATCTCCAACGCAATCTGCCTGCGGATCATGATCACGCGATCCAGCAAGTCTCCCCCCTGTTTCACATCTGCCAGCGGAATCAGACCGTAGCCGAACTCGAACTCGATCGGGTCGACTTGCAACAGGTTGACCACGCTTTCCGGGCTGCGCACTTCTTCGATTTGTTGCTCCTCCACCTTGTCCGCCGATTCCTGAATCTCGATTTTTTGCTTTTTGTCCATGCGCCATGCGGCAAATCCCATAATCCCCGACACGGGCAAAACTGGCAGAAGACCGATTGGCGTGAAAAGGCCGAGCAAGAGCATGCAGCCTCCCACGATGTACAACAGACGCGGGAAGGAGAACATTTGCCGAGCGATGTCCTCTCCCAGACCTTCTCCGGAAGTGGAGCGAGTGACAATAATACCTGCAGCAGTCGAGATAAGCAAGGCAGGAATCTGGCTGACCAGCGCGTCCCCGACCGACATGGTAGTGAAACGGGAAGCGGATTCCTGGAAGCTGAAGCCATGCACGAGCATCCCGATAATAAAGCCGCCGATGATGTTTACAATAAAAATGATAATTCCCGCGATTGCATCCCCTTTTACGAATTTACTCGCACCATCCATGGCCCCGTAAAAGTCTGCTTCGTTTTCGATCTTTTTTCTCCGCACTCGCGCTTCTGCTTCCGTAATCATCCCGGCATTCAAATCTGCGTCGATACTCATTTGCTTACCTGGCATCGCATCCAGCGTAAAACGTGCAGCTACCTCTGCGACACGCTCTGAACCTTTTGTAATGACGATGAACTGAATGATGATCAGAATCAGAAACACGACAAATCCGACGACCTGGTTGCCTCCGACAACAAAGCTTCCGAAGGTTTCAATGACTTGCCCGCCTTCCCCGTGCGACAAGATGTTCCGTGTAGTGGATACGTTCAGGGCGAGACGAAACAACGTCGTAATCAGCAGAACTGTCGGAAAGATGGAAAACTCCAGTGTTTCTTTTGTGTACATCGACACAAGCAAGATCGTCAACGCAAGGGAGATGTTCAATATCAGCAACAGATCAAGCAGCCCAGAAGGGAGTGGGATTACCATCATGACAACAATGCTTATTACAAATAAAATCGTACCTACTTCCTTGATTCGAAATCCCACTGTTCATCCTCCTTCCTCGTTATTTCACTTTCCCTTGCAGCTTGTAGACGTACGCGAGAACTTCCGCGACCGCTTTAAACATCTCTTCGGGAATTTGTTGTCCAATTTCAACTTGACTATAGAGAGCCCGGGCCAGGGGCTTGTTTTCCATCGTAACAATCCGGTGCTTCTTGGCCACTTCTCTGATTTTCAGCGCCATGTAATCCTGGCCTTTGGCCAATACAGTAGGCGCGCTCATTGCACTGGCATCGTAGCGGATTGCGACGGCAAAGTGGGTCGGGTTCGTGATGATCACGTCTGCCTTGGGCAGTTCCTGCATCATCCGGCGAAGCGCCATGCTCCTTTGCCTTTCACGAATTTTCCCTTTGATTAACGGGTCCCCTTCCGCCTGCTTGTGCTCGTCTTTAAGATCCTGTTTGGACATCCGCAAATTCTTTTCATGTTCATATTTCTGGTAGGCGTAATCCATAATCGCCAGGATGAACAGCAGCAAACCGATGTAAATCCCGAGCTTGGCTACTTCGTTTGCCGTAAACGACAGGACGCTCCCCAGTGAGAGCAAAGAAAGCTGGGTTACTTGTTCCTTTGAATTCCACAAAATAACATAGGCGACGTACATACAAGCACTGATTTTTAACAGCGACTTCAGAAGCTCAACGACTGATCGCATGGAAAAAATGCGTTTGGCTCCTTTAATCGGGTCCAACTTCTCCAGTTTCATCTGGAGCGGCTCTGTACTGATCATCCATCCCACCTGCATGTAGTTGACAGCAAAAGCAAGCAAAAAAGACAGCCCCAGGACAGGCCCCACAATTTTTATCGCCTCGAAGGTCATTGTCATGACGATCACTTTGAGATTCTCTTCGTTCAACTGCCAGCTCGTGAAAGTAATCAGCGCTTCACGCATGAGGTTCTGAAACGTACCGAGCATGGATGAACCGAGCATCATCAGCAAAAAAAAGAATCCTGTTAGCGCGATGGAGGGCGACAGATCCTGGCTTTTGGCCACCTGCCCCTTTTTTCGTGCATCTTCTTTTTTCTTGGGAGTCGCCTTCTCCGTTTTTTCTCCGCTAAAAAATTGCAGGTCTACGGGTAAAAGGAACCTCTTCTGCGTCATGGTGATCCTCCGAGCGATTTCATCATTTCCGCGAGTGCCCGGAACATGTGGTCGAACAATCCGCTTAGCGTCAATAAAAAGGCGGGCATGACGACAATCAGGAGCAGGAAGCCTGCAAGCAGTTTGATGGGCAATCCGACAACAAAGATATTAAACTGCGGGACGGATTTGGCGATAATACCAAGAGAGAGGTCTACGAGAAACAGTGCGACCACGATGGGTGCCGCCATCATAAAGGCGCTCAGAAACATGTTCTGAAACACTTTTACCGCCGTCATCATCACAGCCTCGCTGCCAAAAGCAGCCCACATCTTATCAACCGGGATTACCTGATAGCTGCTCATGATGCCGCGCAGCAGCATGTGATGTCCGTTGATACTGAAAAAATACAAGACAGCGAGCATGTTTTTGAAGTTACCCGTAATCGGGACATACGCGCCTGTTTTCGGGTCGATCACGTTTGCCATGGCCAGACCCATCTGCATGTCCATCAGTCCTCCGGCAACTTGGATGGCGATGAACATCAACTCACAAATGTAACCGAGTATGACGCCAATCAGCGCTTCCTTCATCACATACAGTACAAACGTCAGGTCCAGAGGAATTTGTCCTTGTACAGGCAACGTTTGAAAGCTGATCAGGGCAACGATGAATGCCAAGCCAATTTTAAAGTGGGCTGGCACACCCTTGATCGAGAAAAAGGGAGCTGCGACGAAAAAGGCACTCATCCTGACAAACACGAGCAAGAAAACGGGCAAATATACGAGATAAAGATTCATAAGCTATCCGACAAAACGATGAAGGTTGCCAAAAATCCCCATCGTAAAATCAAGCATGACGCGAAGCATCCACGGTCCCACTGCCAAGATGGTAATGAACACGGCAACAATTTTAGGGATGAATGCAAGGGTCTGCTCCTGGATTTGTGTCGTTGCCTGAAAAACACTGACCATCAATCCGACCAGCAAGGCAATCCCGAGTGCGGGTGCGGATATCAGCAGGATGGTATAAACAGCGTTTTGGGCAATTTGCATTAATAATTCCTGTGTCATGTCTACCCTCCTGGTCCCTTCGGAATGCCGCTAAAAACTGGTCAAGAGCGACTTCACAACTAAATACCAGCCGTCCACCATAATGAATAGCAAAATTTTGAACGGCAATGAAATCATGACGGGCGGCAGCATCATCATCCCCATCCCCATCAAAATACTGGATATGATCATGTCGATCACGAGGAATGGAATGAAGATCATAAACCCGATCTGAAAAGCTGTCTTCAATTCACTGATCGCATAAGCAGGTACGAGAGCAGTCAGCGGAATATCTTGAATCGTCTTCGGTCTCTCCGCTTTGGTAAATTCCAAAAACAGCGCCAAATCTTTCTCGCGTGTTTGCTTGGCCATAAATTCTTTAAAAGGAATGACAGCCGCGTTGAATGCCTGTTCCTGTGTCAGCTTGCCCTGCATAAACGGTTGTACAGCCGTTTCGTTCACCTTCCCGAAGGTCGGTGCCATGATGAAAAACGTCAGGAACAGCGCGAGTGCCACCAGTACCTGGTTGGGCGGCATTTGCTGTGTCGCCAAGGCATTTCGCACAAAAGACAAGACAATGACGATTCGGGTAAAGCTTGTCATCAGGAGCAATATAGCTGGCGCAACAGAGAGCACCGTCAAAATTAGCAAAATCTGGATCGCTGAAGATGTCTCCTGTGGTGTCCCATTGCCGCCGCCAATTTGCAAATCAATGCTCGGAATAAGCGGTGATCCCGCTGGCGCAGCAAGCGCTATCTCTGGTACCAGGAGCATCACAGCGACAAGCACGAGCACCTGCAAAAAATGTTTCATTTTCGGTCCCCTCTGTCGGAAGCTTCCTCTTTGTCCCACGATTCGGAGTGGAGTGGCCGTTTTTTCACGTTGTCCCATTGGCCTTTCAGCAGGTCTTGAAACGTTTTTCCATCCACATCGGATGAGAACAGCAACTCTTCGTCAGCCTGCTTTTTTTTGCCAAAGGGCAGCCAGCTTAGCGAAAGCGGATTTTTTATGGGCCCGATCTCGGCATCAGACAAGATCAGATCCACTTCTTCACCCGGTTCGATTCGTCTAAGCAACTGGACGTTATCACCCACACCTACAATGTACAAGGACTCTCCGATCATGACGACTTGCAGCGTCTTCCCGTTGCCGAGAGCGGCTGCGCTGATGATCTTGATCGGCCCTTGACTTTGTCCGACTTGACGCCGTCCGAGGAAACGGAGCAGGAAAAAGATCAGAACAGCGATAAAGCCTAGTGAAAAAACGACTTGAACCAGATAGCCGATCATACTTCCTGTTCCGCTGCCCGGAATGGCCGCCGGCTGTTCGCCGCCGGCGGGCGCATTGCTCTGTTCTGTGTTCTTCTGGTTGTACGCATCGGCAACAGTACCTTCCGCATGGACGGCAATGGGCAGGGCTAAGACAGACAGCAACAGGATCAGACAGAAGACCCAGGATAGTCTCATCCCTGCATTCCGGATCTTCATCATTAGCTCAAAGTCTTTTTGATCGCTTCCAATACGCGATCCGCTTGGAATGGCTTCACGATGAAGTCTTTTGCCCCCGCCTGAATGGCGTCAATAACCATTGCCTGTTGTCCCATCGCAGAGCACATGATCACACGTGCGTTTGGATCGAGTTTTTTGATTTCCTTCAGAGCGGAAATTCCGTCCATTTCCGGCATGGTAATATCCATCGTAACCAAATCCGGACCCAATTCTTTGTATTTTTCTACTGCTTGTGCGCCATCACTAGCTTCCCCTACGACGCTGTATCCGTTTTTGGACAAAATCTCCTTGATCATCATACGCATGAATGCTGCATCATCAACGATTAATACTTTGTTCGACATGGATAGATCCTCCCCAATACTTGACTCTTGATTTGTTTTTATTGCAATTTTTGAACACGATCAAACTGGCTGATGATATCTGTTACGCGAACCCCGAAATTCTCGTCGATAACGACAACCTCGCCCCTGGCAATCAGCTTGTTGTTTACCAAGATATCCACGTGTTCACCTGCCAGCTTGTCCAACTGTATGATGGAACCAGCAGACAAGTCAAGAATTTCTCTGATCAGCTTCTTGGTCCGTCCCAATTCAACGGTTACTTGCAGCGGAATGTCATGCAAAAGGTTCAAGTTTTGATTGTCTCCTGCATACATAGGCGTTGTTCCAAGCGGCGCAAACTGTGCCGGAACGACGTTTGCCTGGTTAACCGCAGGACTGCCAAAATGCTGAGGCGGTGGCGGTGCCATTGGCGGTTGCTGATAAGCACCTGGATACGGCGCATAGCCCGGTGGCATCGCATACTGCGCATAAGGATCTGGATACATCGGTTGGCCTGGGTATGCAGGCGGTGGAGCATAGCCTCCAGGCGGTTGTTGCTGCACCTGTGGCGGTTGCTGCACAGGAGGCGGCGCTACAGGCGGTACGTGGCTCTGTACAGGCTCCTGATGCACAGGTTGGGCTGGTGGAGCCGACTGGGTAATTGCCGGTATAGAAGGCATTTCTGTCTCCGCTACAAGCGCTGCTGCTGCTTCGCCTTCTGATCCGCCAACCAGTCGATCGATCATCTTCTTCGCGAACGAAAGCGGCAAAAGCTGCATGATATTGGAGTCAATCAATTCTCCCTGTTCCCCGACCTTCAGACGGAAGGAAACTTTGACCAACGGACTGTCATCGTCCGAGAAGCTGTCTCCGCCCTTGCCTTGGGCCAAATCCATGACGTCGATGCCTGGAGGCGTAATATTGATGAACTGGTTAAAAATCGTCGACATGGACGTCGCCGCAGAACCCATCATCTGATTCATCGCTTCCTGTACCGCACTGATGTGCAGCTCGGACATTTCTGTATTGGCAGGTCTGCCGTCGCCGCCCATCATCAAGTCTGCGATGACAGCCGCATCTTCCATCCGAATAACCAGCAGGTTAATCCCTTTGAAACCGTCGGTGTACTCAACGTGGACCGCTACATGGGGAATCGGAAACTCACTTTCCAATTCATCCACATTGACAACGGAAACCGTCGGCGTGGTGATATCTACTTTTTGGCTTAACAAAGTCGATAACGCAGTCGCTGCACTACCGAAGGAGATATTTCCGATTTCGCCAAGCGCATCCTGTTCAAATGGGGAAAGAAAATCGGCCACATCCTGACTCTCCATGGGTCCTGCTTCCTCTTCGTCCTCAACCAAGTTGTTCGCGCGAAGCAGCGCGTCAATCTCGTCTTGAGAAAGCATATCTCTACTCATTTTGTTCCTCCCCCTCCTCTATGACTTCATCAATCTGCACAGCCATTCTGCCTTTGAGTGTCCCTGGTTGTCCCAGGAATTTCAGCTGATCGCCAATCTTGATTTTCAGCTTGGTATCAAGCGACTGATCCAATTGAATGACGTCTCCTTTTTGCAGTTGCAAGAAATCGCCGACTGTAATTGTAGCGGTTCCCATTTCTGCAATAATCGGCAGTTTGGCAACCTTGACTCGCTCTTCGACCCGCAGGCGCTCATCCTCATCCCGCGTCTTTTTCTGCTTGGAGAACCAGTATTGCCCGGAGAGCTTGGTCATGATTGGCTCCAGTACAACGTGAGGCAGACAGAGGTTGATCATTCCTGTCGTATCTCCAATTTTGGTACTGAACGAGATTACGACGACAATCTCGTTTGGCGAGACAATCTGCATGAACTGGGGATTCATCTCCAGTCCTTCCTGGTACGGATCAAGCTCAATAATTTGCTTCCATGCCTCGTGGAAAGTATCCAGCGCTTTGCCGAATACTCGCTCCATCACCGTTGTTTCAATTTCCGTAAGTGCACCCATTTTTTCCGGGATTGCACCCTGGCCACCAAGAAGCCGATCCAGCATGGTATAGGCGATGTTTGGATTGACTTCCAAGACCATTCGTCCTTCCAAAGGTGGAGCTTCGAAGATGTTCAAGATGGTCATCTTGGGAATGGAGCGGATAAATTCGTCATACGGCAATTGATCGACGGAGGCAACCGTAATTTGCACGAAGGTACGGAGCTGAGCTGAAAAATAAGTAGTCAACAGCCTCGCATAGTTCTCGTGGATTCGCGTCAAGCCACGGATCTGATCTTTGGAGAACCGCAACGCGCGTTTAAAATCATACACTTTGACTTTGCGCTCAGTCTCTTCTTTTTTCAGCTCGTTGGCATCCATCTCGCCAGATGATAGAGCGGCCAACAACGCATCAATCTCACTTTGTGAGAGAACCTCGGCCATATGTCGTCACCTCCTTGCTATGTATCCGTGTGATCGCTTCCTTTATGACAAGACGCGCTTGGTCGTCACAACTTGCACGATCTTGCCCTCTTGCATCAGGGAGCTGATTTCATTCATAATTTTTGCTTCCAGCTTGTTTACGCCTTCTGTTCCTTTTATGTCTTCTGGCGTCAGGCCAGCCAACGTTTTGATAATGACCTGATTGACCTGGGGCAAACGTTGCTCCAGCTCCGCTTTCGCATCCGAGCTGTCCGCTGTGATGCTAAAGCGCACGATCATGTAGTTGTTCGTCAGCAGATTGGTCGTAATTTCGCCTGTGTCAACGGAGTACTCTTTCATTTCCTTCGCGGACAAAGGCTTCATTTCTGTTTGTTCCGTGCTGGCCGTCTGAGCGGCCGGAGAGAGGTATGTTTGCCAAAGGACAAACGAGATTACTCCCAGTAGCGAAATCGCGATGATGATAATTAGAGCCATGTTAAACAAACGATTTTGAAACATCGCAATGCCTCCCGCTATTCATTTAAGTCGTCCGGCAGCTTGGGTGCAGTCGCTATCGGATGAGCATTTTGATAAAAAGCCTGAACACGTTCAGCGATCGATTCGATAGAATCCTTCACGATGTACTTCCTGTCGTTGAACAACGTAATCACAGTGTCTGGTGTCGCTTCAACAGTTTCAATGTGAGTAATGTTCAGATAAAAAGCAGTGCCGTTAAAACGGGTCAGTTTGATCATCGTGTGCTCCTCCTGGGATCAAGCAGGGGAAGGAGTCAATCGCTTCCCCTCCCTAACCCACTGCAAGAAGTTATCGTTTCAGGTTCACCAATTCTTCGAGAACGGAATCGGAAGTGGTAATGATCCGCGAGTTGGCCTGGAAGCCGCGCTGCGCGACGATCATTTCCGTAAACTCTTCGGAAAGGTCAACGTTGGACATTTCCAGTTGTCCGGCAATGACGCTCACTTTTGCTGTACCTGGGGTAACAGGTGTCATTGGATCTTCATCGCGCGCTCCCGCGTTCACTGTGTTCTCATACAGGGAGTTGCCGACCTTTTTCAAACCGCCTGGGTTGTTGAAGGTCATGACACCGACCGTATTGTCGGAAGCGAGCGTTCCGGCTTCATCTACGGTAGTGATTACGCCGTCCTTGCCGATCGAGTAAGAGACAATCCCGTCAGCCTGGTTGATTTGAATCGGAGCAGCGTCCGAGTTCAACAGCTTGAGTCCTTGCGGGTTTACCAGGAACCCTTGGGAATCGCGGGTGAAGTTACCAGCGCGTGTATAGTAGATCGTTGCGCCATCATCCGGAGTCACCATGAAGAAGGCGTCACCCTCGATGGAAAGGTCCGTTGGCAAGTTGGTCGTCATCGGGCTTCCCGCAGAAAACACGGTATCAATCGATGCAATCGATGAACCAAGACCGATTTGAGTCGGGTTGGTACCACCTTTTCCTCCGTCAGTAGGAGCACCGGCGCCTTGCACGTTTTGGCTCAAAATGTCTTGGAACATCACGCGGCCCTTTTTGAAGCCCACTGTGTTTACGTTCGCAATGTTGTTACCAATGACATCGAGCTTTGTTTGAAAGCCACGCATACCTGAGATACCTGAATACATGGAACGAAGCATGATCTGTTTCCTCCTCTGCTTTCTCGCTTGTCTAGATTACCTCTGTCGTTCGGTAACCATCAGGCTTCCTCCTGGGAGGTCCAGCCCGTACAGGCCATTTATACGAAGATGGCGCTGTCTATGTTTGTAAATACGTTGTCTTTCATGCTGCCATCGTCCACAGCGGTAATGATCTTCCGATTTACGATACTCACGACATAAGCCACGTTATCCATGATGATAAGAGATTCTCTGGCGCCTTTGGAGGCTGCCTTTTGAACCGCTGACTCCAAACGCTCCATCTGCTGTCCGCCAAGGGCAATTCCACGCTGCTGCAAGCGGCTAATAGCGTGCTGACTGAACGATAGTGGCTGTGTCTTGGCAGTTGGCGATGTCGCTTCCGTCAAATACTGTTGAAACGATTTGCCAGTCCCCTGAGCTGTTTGGGCAGCCGTTTTGGTGACGTGATTCGTTTTCGGAGGGAAATAGGGCTGCGCGACACGAAATTGGTTCATGCTGCTTCCTCCTTCATTCCAATCCTAGACGAGATCGTTCACTCCGCGGGCCGATTCCCGCAGGCGATTCCAGAGCGACTCGCTCGTTTCACTGCTGTCTACGAGTGCGTCCAGAGCAAACTCTTGCTCTTCCTCTTTCTGTTGCTGCTGGTTTTCTCGTTGTTGTCCAGCTTGCTCACGCTGCTGCTGGAAGTTGAATGCGGTGTCCTGCTGCTGGTTGACTTCCAGTCGATCCACCTGCAAGCCTTGCTGCGTCAATGCCATCCGCAATTGCGGAAGCTGATTGTCGAGCAAATCTTTGCCTGCCTGCGTTTCAGCGTGGAACTGAGCAGTGATCACGCCATTGTGCGACGTAATTGTCACGTCTACTTGTCCAAGTGATTGCGGGTTCAAGATCAGCTTAGCTTCATGCACACCGTTTTGCCCGCCAAGTTGCAACTTCGAGACAAACAGCTGTGTGAGCTGCTGCGGCAATTGGTTCGCATTCACATGATGCGGCTGTGCTTGTGACTGTTGGAAGGAAGCGTTTTGCGTTTGCGTCGTTTGCTGGGCGACAACCGGGTTTTGGTTGGCCATCGTCAAGCCGCCGTCTTCCTGATTTCCTTCTTGGTTCAACAGGCTGCCGGAAAGTGCAGGTTGAACCGTTTGCGTGGCTACTCCCGCCTCCAGCTTGTAGGCAGCCAAGCCCTGATTCATTCGCAAAGGCGAAATTGTCTTGAACCCTTCTTGCTGCGAAGCATTCAGAACGGGAACCGCTTCGGAACGCAGTTGCAAAACCCCGTTCTTTTGCTTGCTTTCATTGCCTTTCTGGTTCTTCAGGGACTCGAGAAGTGCGGCCAACTTGTTCAGTTCCTCGGAAGAAGTCTCGCTTTGCGAAAGCTTGGACAAAAGCTGTTTCAGATCCATTCCGGACTGTGCCTGAAGTTCCTGGCTAAGCCCAGACGCTTTTCCCAAAAGCTGTTCAACGGCTGCTGCTTTCTCTTCTACTTGTCCATTCAATTCTTGATTGCCTTGTTGACTGGCGGCAAGCAGTTGAGCGATCAGCGCCATCAGTTCATCCAGCAATTTCTGGTCGTCTTCTGACAAGCCTTCTGGAGCCGCAACGGCGCCTTTGGAATCGAGCATCGCTTCAAAAGATTGCAGCATTTGCAGCGAAAACAGTTGTCCCAAGCCAGCTTCTCCATTGCCCGCAGTACCAGTGGCAGATGTTACACTACCAGCCGAGCCTACCGGCGGAGTCAGATTGGCTACATTCATCTCGTCACCTCCTTATGGTTGATTTGTTGCTTATTTTAACGATAACGAGAAGCGAAGCTTTTGTTATCGAAGCAACTCTTCCGTAATGCGAGCCGCCAAATTGTCTTTTTCTTTCTTGTCCTCTTTGGCGATCGCTGAGAGAGTTTGCGCCCGTTTGTCCGCAGGCATTTCTTTGATCAGTGACAAGGCTCTGCTCTTGTTCGTCGCCATCAGCGAGCGAATGACCGCCGCGGAATCTTCCGCAGGCATCTGAGCAAACGTGTCACTCAACACTTGATCGTTAGCGCTCGCGGAAGTACCGCTGCGCGTTTCGCTGAGTGCTTTCGTCAACACTTGAACGCGCTCCTGGAGAGCAGCGATGTCATCATCTTTGTTGACCACAGAGTCTTTTAGCAGAATGGAAATGTCAGCCGCTTTTTTCGGGTCCATTTTGGCCAAAATGTCAGCGCGCTGGTTTGGCTTCATTTTGGTCATGACCGTGACAGACTCATCCAGGCTAAGATTTTCGATGATGGCTGCTGCATTTTTCGCTGACATGGTCGTGTACACCTTGGCGAGATCAGCAAACTGCTTTTGACGCTCATCCTCGGTGGCCCTGCGATCTTCCATAAGCTTGTTCAAGTCTTGCACTTGCTTTTCCAACGCTTGGATCGTTGCATCCTTTTTGGCTGCTTCTTCTTTCAGCACGGAAATTTGCTGCTGGTTTTTCGCCTGATCCTGCTGCAAAGTCGCAACCTGTTTCTCGGTGTCGGGTTTCTTTTCTTCACCGGGTGTAGCCGCGTATTCGTCCGGGACGAGCTTTTCCACGTACGGTATGGAGTTAGCCCAGTGGAGAACATTCCCTAGCACGTTTACTCCCAGCAAGCTCAGGAGTACGCCGCCAAGGAGGCTGGCAAACAGTGCAGGAATGACAATCATGTAGAAAAACCATTCCCACCTGCCGTATTCCCGTTCTTCTTGGATTTCTTCCATCTGGTACCTCCCTTAGTTGCTGCGGCGAAGATAGAGCTGAGTGCCGATTTCATCCAATTCTTTTTGTTCGCGCTGACGCTGTTCGTCGAGAAATTGGTAGAGAGATTTTTCACGCAATCGATGCCATAGCTTTGATTCCTTCATTCTCTCCGTCAAATGGGACTGACATCGTTCCACATCCTGCTCACATCCGCGCAACGTTCGCTGCTGTCTCGTTATCGATCTGGCAACCGACTGTTGATACTGCGTGATTGAAATCAGTTGGGCGGCACTGCATGTCTGCATTTGCGTTTCCTCAAGCATATGGGTCATCTCATCATGCTGCACTGTCAATTGCGCGAGCTTCCACTCTTCTTCGTTCTTGCGTTGAACCGATTTCCCAAATGCCCACTCTGCCTGCTCTTTCTCTTTTTCCTTCAGATCGAGAACTTTTTGGAGATGAAACTGAAACACTTTCACATTAGTTCACTCCTCCGAAATGGGCTAACAGCGCCTTGACCGCGCTTTGTAATGTCGAGGGCTCATGTGTCCCTTGAGCCGTAAACTCTGTAATGATGTCTTTGTAGCGGACGGCAGCATCAATATCGCGGTTCGAGCCAGGCTTGTACGCTCCGATATTGATCAAATCTTCCGCCTCGCGAAAAGTGGCCAAATGTTTTTTCAACTGTCTTGCCGCTTCCTTGTGATCGTCTGTAACGATCTCTGACATGACACGGCTGACGCTCGCCATCACATCAATGGCAGGAAAGTGGCCTTTTTGCGCGATTTTCCGGTCGAGCACAATATGTCCGTCCAAAATTCCTCGCGCCGCATCCGCAATCGGGTCATTCATGTCGTCGGAGTCGACGAGCACCGTGTAAAACGCCGTAATGCTGCCTTTGTCGGCTGTCCCTGCCCGCTCCATCAGCTTGGGCATCAGCGCGAACACAGACGGTGTATAGCCGCGTGTTGCCGGCGGTTCTCCGATAGCAAGTCCTACTTCCCGCTGCGCCATGGCAAAACGGGTTACCGAGTCCATCATGAGCATCACATTCAACCCGCGGTCACGGAAGTATTCGGCGATCGATGTGGCAATCAAGGCTCCCTTGATGCGGATCATCGCAGGCTGGTCGGAGGTCGCAACGACTACGACAGACCTCTTTAGACCTTCTTCCCCCAGATCGCGCTCGATAAACTCCATGACCTCGCGGCCGCGCTCCCCGATCAGTCCGATGACGTTGATGTCCGCCGTAGTATTGCGGGCAATCATTCCCATCAAGGTACTTTTCCCTACCCCTGATCCGGCAAAAATTCCGACCCGCTGTCCTTTTCCGACAGTCAACAATCCATCGATGGCGCGTACGCCCACGCTTAGCGGCTCTTTAATGCGCGGCCGCAAAATCGGATTGGGCGGCAGATTGTTCGTGGGATAGGAACTCAAGCCAAACGGCAACGCTCCTTGATACGGTCTACCGAGGCCGTCGAGGACAGATCCCAAAATTTCCGGGCCTACCTTCACTTCCAGCGATCGCCCCGTAGCCACTACATCACAGCCCGGTCCGATTGCTGTCAGCTCGCCCAGCGGCATGAGCAGCACTTTATTTTCGCGAAAGCCAACTACTTCAGCGATAATCGGCTCTTTGCTGTTTGCCGGATACAGATGGCAAATTTCGCCGAGCTTTACTTCTGGTCCCTGAGACTCGATGGTGAGCCCCACAACTTGCGTCACTTTTCCATTCACGCGCATCGGATCAATCTCACCCAGCGCCTGCTTGTACTTCGTTATGTCTAGGAAACTCATCGGGACTCACTTCCTCCGGCAATCGCAAGCAATGCTTGTTTGATCTCTTCCAGCTGTGTATCCACTCTTGCATCCACACTTCCGAGCGGCGTCCGAATCACACACCCGCCATCGGAAATCGTGTAGTCAGGATAGACGGAAAGCTCCGCCTGACCGTCCAGCAGGGCAAGCAATTGGGCTCGGTGGTCAGAAACGTAATCAAAGTAGTTGTGATTGACGCATATCGTTATCTCCCCGTGAACCCGGGAGCGTCGCAGCGCTTTTTTGGCAATCTCCATGACTTGTTCCGGATTTTGCTGCAATTCTTGCCCGATAATTTTTTTGGCAACATCAAGGGCAAGTTCCACTAAAAAAGGTTCCCCTTCGGCTATAATCTGCTGCTTGCTGCTGTACGCCTGCTCCAGAATTGCGCGCGCGTCAGAAAGTGCTTTTATCTCCTCTTCATACGCTTGGCGCTTCCCTTCCTCGAAACCTTTTTCCTGTCCTTCAACAACCGCTTGCTCCTGCACAGAGCTGAACAATTCGGAAGCTTCCTGCTGCTTTTGTTCCCACCATTGCTGGATCTCCAGGAGTGCTTCCTGCTTCAGTTGCTCAGCCTGCTCGGATGCTTGTTGAAGGATGTTTTGCGCGGTTTCTTCGGCATCTGCGAGGATCGTTTTGGCCTCAATTTCAGCTTGTTGTAAAATTTGTAGATTTTCTTGCAACCTTTCGGGATCATTTTCCGTCTTTAGTGGTACAGGCGTCACCGAGAGGAGAACAGCGTCCTCCGAAGGCCGATAATTAGCCACTTTGATAATCCTAGACAATGATATCATCTCCTCCACCGCGGGCGATGATGATCTCACCAGCCTCCTCTAAGCGACGGATAATGGCAACGATACGAGATTGTGCTTCTTCTACGTCGCGCAGACGAACTGGTCCCATAAATTCCATTTCTTCTTTGAAAGTGTCCGCCATCCGTTTGGACATATTGCGGAAAATAACTTCCCGAACTTCTTCGCTGGACACTTTGAGAGAAAGTTGCAGATCCGCATTTTCTACATCGCGGATTACGCGCTGAATCGAACGGTTGTCCAGTGTAGCGATATCTTCGAATACAAACATGCGTTTCTTGATTTCTTCGGCCAATTCGGGGTCCTGAATTTCGAGAGAATCGAGAATCGTGCGCTCCGTCCCACGATCGACACCATTGAGTACAGCCACGATTGCTTCGATCCCGCCTGCTTGCGTATAATCCTGCGTGACAGTGGCCGAGAGCTTCTGTTCGAGGACTTGTTCTACCTGTGCAATTACTTCCGGAGAAGTGCTGTCCATCATGGCAATCCGCTTCGCTACCTCAGCTTGCCGCTCTTGCGGAAGCGCGGACAAAATCATCGCTGCTTGCTGCGGTTCGAGATAAGAAAGAACCAGGGCAATCGTTTGCGGGTGCTCGTTTTGGATAAAGTTCAAAATCTGGCCTGGATCAGCCTTCCGGGCAAAATCGAATGGCCGTACTTGCAGGTTGGCAGTCAAGCGATTGATAATATCCATCGCTTTCGTCTCGCCCAAAGCTTTTTGCAAGATTTCTTTCGCGTAGGTGATCCCGCCTTGCGAGATTACTTCTTTTGCTACGGCGATTTGATGAAATTCGGCCAAGATTTTATCTTTTTCTTCTGTATCGACTTTTCGAACGTTGGCAATTTCCAACGTCAGTTGCTCGATCTCATCCTCACGCAAGTGCTTGAACACCTGGGCAGAGATTTCCGGCCCTAGTGAGATGAGGAGGATAGCCGCCTTCTGTCGTCCAGACAACTCTTTAGCGCCGCGAGCCATATCTTTCACTCCTTAATCTTCTGCTAACCAAGTACGAAGCAGAACAACAAATTCATCCGGCTTGCTTCGCGCCAATTTTTCAAGCTGTTTTCTGACCACAACCTGATCTCCGTCTTCCTGATAAATCAGATCCGGAATTTCGGTAGGTTGACCAGGTGCCAGCAAATCGGACATTTCTTCTTCCTGCTCCAGCTTCGCTTGATTGCGGCGGCGGATGATGAGGAAGGCAACAGCGGCGAGTGCCAAAACGGCAATACCACCAACGGTCCACAATACAGCTGGACTGAGTGCGCTGGATTCTTCGACAGCCACTTTTCCAGAGAACTGACGCGGAAGAACGGAAATATGCTTGTCCAGTTCTTCTTCGCTCAAATCGACAGCCTTGTCGCTTAACGTTACACGCACAACATTGCGCAGCACTTGCTTGATGCTTTCAAGTGTAGCCGCATCCAATTCTGTGCCATTCGGAGGCTCAACCCCGACGTTGATCGTCAAGTCTTCGATTTTGTACGGGCTCAACGTAATATTCCGAGTAAACCGATTGACTTCGCGATTGATTGTATCATTCAACTCTTCATACTGGCTGTTGCTTCCTTGAGGATTGTTCCCCGGGTAGTTTGGAACGGCATTCGCGCCTGTACCTGCGATGCCCCCTGGCGGTTGGCCTTGACCCGAGAAAGCTTTTGATAATTTTTGAGAAGAGATGATAAGTCCTTCGTTGTTCTCTTTGTCAGGCGCTTCCACGAGATTTTCCACGCGAGTTTCTTTATCAAAGTTCATTTTGATAAAAGCGTGAACAATCACTTTATCGCGACCCATGATTGTACCAAGCAGGTTGTACAGATTTTGTTGAATCTTCTTTTCAACCTCGGACTTGATCGCTTCTTGTTGTTTAAAGCTGCTCAAGCTTCCTTCTGCTTCTTCGCCTTCTGCGCGCTCCAGCGGATTCGAATATTGGTCCGTAATGGCAATCGCATCGATCGGCAACTTCGGAACGCTTCGGGAAACGAGCAGGTAGAGCGAGTTAATCTGCTTTTGCTCCAGGGTCGTGCCTGGTTCTACATCGACGATGACGGAAGCAGTTGCCGTATCCGGTGTCTCTGTTACCCAAACGCTTTCCTGTGGCAGTGTAATCATTACCTGTGCCGAGCGAACGCCTTTTACTCTTTCAAGCATCTTGCGCAGCTCTTGTTGCAAGGCTTCTTTTTTCATCACATCGAACTGTCTGTCCGTAACACCCAACGTATTGGAAAAAACTTCGGAGTTGATGCCTGCTTGGCTGGGGATTCCTTGTGCGGCAAGATCGACAATGACGTCTTGGGCCATTTTTTCCGGTACTTCAATGCTTGTCCCATTTCCAGTAATCCTGTATGGAATTTGCTGACCTTCCAACTCTTTCTTGATCGCGCCGATTTCCTGTTCACTAAGTCTCTGATCGTAGAGTGGCTTGTAGACCGGCTGAGAAGCGATGTATATGTATAAGCCCAGCGAAATTAACAGAAAAAGCGAGATTCCGACAATCATCCATTTTTGCTTTTTGGAAAACTGGTTCCATTTAGACGTAAGCTGATTTCTGTATAAAGCTAAACGTTCGTTCATGTTTCACCTCTCACTGGATAAAACGACAATCAAATCGGCATGCGCATGATTTCTTGGTAAGACTCAATCACTTTATTCCGGACTTGCATCGTCATTTGCAGCATCACGGAAGCTTTTTGGCCTGCAACAGTCAGTTGGTGCAGATCCGTAATTTCGCCAGCCGCGAATTTGTCTGCCAGATTGGCCGACTCTACCTGCGCCTGATTCACCTGGTTCATGGCGTCTGTCAAAAAGGCTCCAAATTCTTTTGTGACTTCCGCGGTGGTTGGCATTTTGTTTGCGACAGGCATCTTGACCGGAACCGCTTGTGAAAGTGCGTTTATGTCCATCTTTTACTGTTCACCCGCTTTATTTGATTTCCAATGCCTTCAACATCATCGCTTTCGTTGCGTTTAAAGCAGTGACGTTCGCCTCGTAGGATCGCGAAGCGGAAATCAGGTCCACCATTTCCTTCATCGGATCAACGTTTGGCATGAGCACGTAGCCGTCTTGATCTGCATCCGGATGGGAAGGATCGTATACGCGCTTGAACGGAGTGTTGTCTTCTTGAATCGCTGTGACCCGCACCCCTTGTTCTCCTCCTCTGCCAGACACCGTTCCAACCGCCGCTTGCAGAAAGCTGTCGAATGACTCGCTTGAGCGCGGTGACATTTCGATCATTTTTCGACGGTACGGTTGCCACTTGCCATCGACAAAAGTTGCGCGCGTCGTTTCTGCATTCGCAATATTCGACGCAATCGTATCCAGGCGCAACCGATTTGCAGTCAAGGCTGAAGCACTTGTATTAATTCCTTGAAACAAGCTCATCGTTATTTCCCTCCACCCTCAATGACACTGCGCAGTTTCTGGAAATGGCCCGCAGTCAGCTGCGTCAGGCCGCTATACCAGATTTGGTTTTTCGCCAGCTCCGTTGTCTCCGACTCCAAGTCCACATCATTCCCACTGTTTTGAACGTAGCTATTCGGATTGGAAACGACCTGTGGCATCGCGAACCCGCCAGCGTTGCTAAATGGAATGTGGCGTTCATTGGTTCGATAGGCCGCAAGCTTTCCAGTTCCTATTTTCCCATTTAGTTCCTCTTGCAGATAGCCCTCAAAAATTACCTGTTGACTTTTGAATTGAGGGGTATCGATATTGGCAAGATTGTTTGTGATCGTCCGATGGCGCAGTGTAGCGGCGTTCATCGATCTCTCAAGGACCTGCAGATGATAACTATCCAGCATGTAGCCTTCTCCCCCAATATGTGTCAATTCGTTTTCGCAAATCTGCCTATAATTCCTGTATTTTCGACAGCCAAGATACGATTCAATCATAGCAAAATCGTAATAGTGAAAAAAGCCCCTATTGATGGCGATTTTCAAAATGATTCAATGGCACTAAATCCCTGAACTTTCCTGTTTTTTTACTTGTTTTTACATGCAAACCATATTCAATGCGCTGTGATTGCACTTATCCCGAAAAATCAATGCATAATTTCTGGTAAAAGATTGTCGGACAGTGTTGCAACTAGGTATAATTACCCATGAAAAAAGGTACAGCAACGGCTGTTGCTATACCTTGAAGTTCACTTTGGCTAAACTTTTATTCTAGAAAATCTTACGAGGTTTTCAGCTTTTCCAGTTCAGGAAGCAGCTTTTCATTCAATACTTTAATGAATGTTCCTTTCATCCCCAGGGAGCGGGATTCGATTACGCCCGCACTCTCCAGCTTGCGCAGCGCGTTCACGATAACGGAGCGGGTAATGCCGACACGATCCGCAATTTTTGACGCTACGAGCAAGCCTTCCTTGCCTTCCAGCTCTTCAAAGATGTGCTCGACAGCTTCCAATTCACTGTAGGACAGGGAACCGATCGCCATTTGAACGACAGCCTTGCTGCGCGCTTCTTCTTCAATCGCTTCAGAACGCTCACGCAAAATCTCCATTCCTACTACGGTTGCGCCCACTTCTGCCAAGATCAGGTCATCGTCCACGAATTGATCGTTGATGCGGCCGAGAATCAGCGTACCGAGGCGATCGCCACCACCCATGATCGGAACGAGAGTCGTCCAACCGGAGCGGAATACATCTTTCATTTCCACAGGGAAAATGGTGTATGGGCTTTCTACGTCCAGGTTTGCAGACGTTTCTTCCACTTTCAAAAGGCCTTGGCTATACTCTTCCGGAAAACGGCGCTCTTCCAGCATTTTGCGCATACGTCCGTTATCCATCTCTTGGTGGATCGCAAAGCCAAGCAGCTTCCCTTTGCGGCTTACGACAAACGTATTTGCTTCAATCACATCGCTCAATACTTGCGCCATTTCATTAAAATTAACGGCATGACCCGCAGATTTTTGCAACATGCGGTTAATTCTTCTAGTTTTCGACAGTAGATCCATCTGTATTTCCTCCCAATGTATGTTACTACCTATCCAATGCTTACAAAATGTATTGACTCAAGTCTTTGTTCCCCGCGATTGTTCCCAGCTTTTGACGGACGTAATCCGGGGTGATCTGTACAACTTCCAGATGAATTTCCGGGGCTTCAAACGAGAGATCCTCCAGCAGCTTTTCCAGTATGGTGTGCAAGCGTCTCGCGCCGATATTGTCTGTACTCTGGTTCACTTCAGCAGCCATTTTGGCGATCTCCTGGATGGCTTCCGGCGTAAATTCCACTTGAACTCCCTCTGTTTCCAACAGGGCGACGTACTGTTTGAGCAGCGCATTTTTCGGTTCTGTCAAAATTCGCACAAAATCTTCGATACGCAAGCTCGTCAGCTCGACCCGAATCGGAAAACGTCCCTGAAGCTCAGGAATCAGGTCGGACGGTTTGGCCATATGGAATGCTCCGGCTGCGATGAACAGGACGTAATCTGTTTTCACAGGTCCATACTTCGTCATGACCGTAGAGCCTTCCACAATCGGCAAAATATCCCGTTGCACACCTTCGCGGGATACGTCCGGACCACGTCCGTCCTTGCCCGCAATCTTGTCGATTTCGTCGATAAAGATAATGCCATGCTGTTCAGCCCGACGAATCGACTCCTGCGTAACTTCGTCCATATCCACCAGTTTTTGCGCTTCCTGCTGAATTAATACCTTTCGGGCATCTTTAATTCGCAATTTTCGCTTCTTCGTCCGTTTAGGCATCAGGCTGCCGAGCATATCCTGCATTTGCATCCCCATTTGTTCTGTACCCGGAACTTGGAACATGTCAAACATGTTTGGCGACTGATCTTCTACATCTATCTCGATCATTTGTTCTTCCAGCTGTCCATTCGCCAGTTGCCAAGCCACCTGTCTGCGCTGTTGCAGGACGGAAGCCTCTTCCTGGTCATGCGACTCTTGTTGTTGCTGCTGTTGTCCGCCGAACAGCATCTCCAGCGGATTTTTGAACGAGCTTTGCGGTTTGCGGGATGGAACCAGCACATTGACGATCGCTTCATTCGCGAGCTTTTCTGCTTTTTCTTTCACTGACTCCATTTTTTCCTGCTTCACAGTTCGGATGGAGGCTTCCACCAGATCTCGCACCATCGACTCTACATCGCGTCCTACGTAGCCAACTTCAGTAAACTTGGTCGCCTCTACCTTGATGAACGGCGCGCCGGTTAATTTGGCAATGCGGCGGGCAATCTCGGTTTTACCCACCCCGGTTGGCCCGATCATCAAAATATTTTTAGGAACGACCTCGTCAATCATCTGTTCCGGCAAAAGGCTGCGCCGGTAACGGTTGCGAAGGGCTACAGCTATCGCTTTTTTCGCTTGTGCCTGCCCGACGATGTATTTGTCCAGATGCTCTACGATCTTACGCGGAGTTAATTGCTCAAGATTCAGCACAGAAGTTCCTCCCTTTCGCTCAATTCAACTCATCCACCACAAGATTGTTGTTCGTGAACACGCAAATCTCGGCAGCAGTTCGAAGTGATGCTTCTGCAATTTCTCGGGCACCAAGATGCGGCGCATATGTTTTCAGCGCGCGCCCGGCAGCAAGGGCAAAGCTGCCGCCAGAGCCAATCGCGAGAATGCCGTCATCCGGTTCGATGATTTCCCCGTTCCCGGAGATGAGCAAAAGATGCTCTCTGTTGCCCACAATCATCATGGCTTCCAGGCGGTGCAGCACTTTATCCAGCCGCCACTCCTTCGCCAGCTCGACAGCCGCTCGCTGAAGGTTGCCGTGGTATTCCTCAAGCTTGCCTTCAAACTTTTCAAACAGCGTGATTGCGTCAGCAACTGAGCCAGCAAAACCTGCTAAAACTTCTCCACGATAGAGCCTTCTTACTTTTTTAGCACCATTTTTCATGACCATGCTGTTTCCAAAGGTAACCTGACCGTCTCCGGCCATTGCGATTGCCCCATTGTGCGAAATAGCGAATATGGTTGTTGCGTGAAACTGTTCCATTACTGATTCCTCCCGTTATGTCCGTTTGGCGGAACCTGTACTATTCGGGTTAGCCCGCGGGTGAGCGGTGTCATATACATGGCGAAGTCGCTCCTTGGTCACATGCGTGTATACCTGTGTCGTGGAGACATTGACATGTCCCAGCAGTTCTTGGACCGTACGGAGGTCAGCCCCTCCATTTAACATATGGGTCGCAAACGTATGACGAAAGGTGTGCGGTGAGACACGCAAATGAGAAGCGCACATATCTACGTATTTGTCTACAATCCGGCGAACACTGCGGTCAGATAGCGGTTCTCCGCGATAATTGACCAGCAGGTTGCCGTGATCTACTCTTCCGGCCAACAGTTTTTCTCTTCCATACTCTAGGTATTGCCTAAGAACATCGCAGGCATAACTTCCCACAGGCACATACCGCTCTTTTGCCCCTTTTCCATATACAAGCGCGACGCCCATGCTCGGATTGATGTCGTCAACTGACAAGGTCACCAGTTCCGAAACGCGCATGCCGCTCGCGTACAACAGTTCAAATATCAGCCGATCACGTATTCCTAAAGGCGTTGATGTATCTGGCAGATCAAAAAACTCTTGAACCTCTTGCGGATACAAAAAGGAGGGGAGTTTCTTCTCCATTTTCGGAGTGGAGACGAGTTGAAATGGATTTTGTTCCAGCTGACCCTCACGCAACAAAAATCGATACAAGCTTCGCAAGCTGGAGAGCTTACGCGCAACACTTCGCCGGGATAACCCCCTGCCCGCCAAGTGTGCGAGAAAGGATCGACCATGCAAATAAGAAACAGCAGCAAATACGGAGATTTGGTGCTGTTCCATAAAGGAGACAAATTCGCTGATATCTGCCATATACTGCTTTACCGTATGAGGAGAGGCGTTTTTTTCTACTCGCAAATAACGGGTAAACATCGCAAGATCCGCAGAAATTTGTTGCGAAATGTCCATATGGGATGCACCCTCCTCGAAGCACCTATATAGTAACACAGACGAAATTCGGATATCAACGTTAATTGTGTCGTTATTGTGTAAAATTCTGAATTGTATCTAGCGCCCGCTCAGCGAGCTTTTCGTTTTTCTCACGCTTGTTTCGGATGCGTTCTGGCCACTCTGGAACCAGTCCGAAATTCGCATTCATCGGCTGGAAATGTTTCGGATCAGCCGTCGTAATATACCGCGCCATGCTGCCCATTACCGTTTCAGGCGGGAGGACGATCAACTCTTCCCCTTTTGCCAGTCGCGCAGCGTTGATGCCTGCGAGCAGTCCGGATGCAGCCGATTCCACATAGCCTTCCACTCCGGTCATTTGCCCTGCAAAGAACAATGTATCGCGTTCCTTGTACTGATAGGTCGGACGAAGCAGCTTGGGAGAATTGATAAAGGTGTTGCGGTGCATGACGCCGTAGCGCACGATTTCGCAGTTTTCCAGTCCCGGGATGAGCGAGAAGACGCGCTTTTGCTCAGGCCACTTCAAATGGGTTTGGAAGCCGACGATGTTGTACAAAGTAGCCGCTCCGTTGTCCTGGCGAAGCTGAACGACTGCATACGGCTTTCTGCCTGTGCGGGGATCGGTCAAACCGACTGGCTTCATCGGTCCGAAAACCATCGTTTGGCGTCCGCGCTTTGCCATTACTTCGATCGGCATGCAGCCCTCGAAGAAAATTTCTTTTTCAAATTCCTTCAGCGGAACAGCTTCGGCTGCGATCAGCTCATCGTAGAAGCGATTAAATTCTTCCTCTGTCATCGGGCAGTTCAGGTAGGCAGCCTCCCCTTTATCGTAACGGGAAGCGACAAACACTTTGTTCATGTCGATCGAGTCTTTTTCGATAATTGGGGCTGCAGCATCATAGAAATATAGGTATTCTTCCCCAGTCAGCTCTTTCAGCTTTTGGGACAAGGCTGGCGATGTCAGCGGGCCAGTCGCAATGACGACAATCCCGTCAGCCGGGATGTCCGTGATCTCGTCGGTGATCACTTCAATCAGCGGATGATTTTTCACCGCATCGGTAACGTAGCCGGCAAACTCATGTCGGTCTACCGCGAGTGCTCCACCCGCCGGAACGGCGCAACGGTCAGCAGCCTGGATGATGACCGAGTCCAGCCGACGCATTTCTTCTTTTAATACGCCGACTGCATTGGTCAAAGTATTCGCTCGCAAGGAGTTGCTGCAAACCAGTTCCGCGAATTTGTCTGTATGATGGGCAGGCGTTTGGGTTTTCGGCCGCATTTCGTACAGCTTGACAGGAATCCCTGCCTTGGCGATTTGCCAGGCAGCCTCACTTCCTGCCAACCCTGCGCCTACGACTGTGATAGTTGGTGTTGTCATGCTGTTTTTCCTCCAAGCTACAAATTGTACCTCGTCCAATCAGGAGTCTGCTTCTTCCTGGTAATCGCATTTGGTGCAGACGACGCTGACCCCTTGCTTCTTGCGCTTTTTCTCTACCATCAGGCTTGAGCATTTCGGGCAAGGACGGGCAATCGGTTTGTCCCACGATACAAAATCGCATTCCGGGTATTGGTTGCAACCGTAAAAAATACGGCTCTTTTTAGATTTACGTTCAATAATGTGTCCGGTTTCACATTGTGGGCATTTTACTCCCGTTTCTTTGACGATCGGTTTCGTATTCCGGCAATCCGGGAAGCCGGAACAAGCGAGGAACTTGCCAAAACGTCCGAGCTTGTAGACCATCACGCGACCACAAAGCTCGCAGGTTTCATCAGACTCTTCGTCTTTCAGCTCGACTTCCTTCATCTCTTCCTCGGCTACGGCTACCCGCTTGGCAAAGCCTCCGTAGAACGCATCGAGAATGTTGACCCAGTTGGCAGTGCCTTCCTCGATCTCATCCAGATCAGACTCCATGTGAGCCGTAAATTCCGCATTGAGAATCTCCGGGAAAAACTCCTCAATCAAAGTAATGACGATCTCACCCAACTCCGTCGGAATAAAGCGTTTTTCCTCCAAAGCGACGTAGCCGCGCTTTTGGATTGTTTCCAAGGTAGGCGCATAAGTGGAAGGCCGTCCGATGCCGCCTTCTTCCAGCGTTTTGATAAGACGTGCCTCGGAGTATCGCGGCGGCGGTTGCGTAAAGTGCTGGGCCGGGGTGATTTCTTGATGTTCAAGGGTCTGCCCTTCATCAATCGGCGGCAGGAAGCTTTCTTCTTCTGTCCCGTCATCGTTTCCTTCTATATAAACCTTCATAAATCCAGGGAATTTCACTTTCGAGCCAGTCGCCCGGAACATGATGCCCCCTGCATCTATATCCACACTCATCGTATCGAGTACAGCCGAAGACATTTGGCTGGCGAGAAACCGTTCCCATATCAGGCGATACAAACGCAACTGATCCCGCGACAAAAATTCTTTGATTTCATCCGGTGTGCGAGACACAGACGTAGGACGAATCGCTTCGTGCGCATCCTGAGCGTTTTCTTTTTTGGCCTGGACGCGAGGTTCAGCCGGTATGTAATCAGCGCCGAATTTTTCCTGTATGTACTCTTTCGCTTCATTTTGTGCGGTTTCGGATAAGCGTGTCGAGTCTGTACGCATATACGTAATCAAACCGACTGCGCCTTCCTTGTTGCCAACATCGATCCCCTCGTACAGCTCCTGGGCGATGCGCATGGTCTTGGCCGTGCGGAAATTCAGTTTGCGGGCTGCTTCCTGTTGCAAGGAGCTGGTGATGAACGGCGGAGCCGGATTGCGTTTGCGTTCGCGCTTGGTCACCTTTTGCACGACAAACGGCTGGTCCTTCATTCTGTCCAACACTTGTTTGACATCTTCTTCGGATTTCAGTTCTACCTTTTCGTCCCCATAGCCGTAAAACTTCGCTTCAAACTCTTTGCCATTGCTTGCGAGCTTGGTGGCAATCGTCCAATACTCTTCAGGAATGAACGACTGAATTTCGCGTTCCCGATCCATGATCAGCTTGACCGTAACTGATTGAACGCGCCCTGCACTCAAGCCTTTGCGCACTTTTTTCCACAAAATCGGACTGATGTTGTAACCGACAAGCCGATCCAGAATGCGGCGGGCTTGCTGGGCGTTGACCAAATCCATATTGATGTGTCGCGGATGCTTGAACGCTTCTTTGATCGCGTCTTTCGTGATTTCGTTGAACACAACCCGAAGCGGCTGGTTCAAATCCAGATTCAGATACTGCGCCAGATGCCAAGCAATTGCTTCTCCTTCGCGATCCGGGTCGGCAGCCAGATAAACTTTTTTCACTTTTTTGGCGGCATCCTTCAAGCTCTTGAGTACATCGCCCTTGCCGCGAATCGTTATGTATTTGGGTTCAAAGTCATGATTGACATCTACCCCCATCTGGCTTTTCGGGAGGTCGCGCACATGACCCATGGACGCTTTCACGATATATTTGCTTCCCAGATATTTTCCAATGGTTTTCGCTTTCGCAGGGGATTCTACGATTACGAGCGTATCAGCCATTTTTTTCCTCCCCTTTTAGTAAGGAATCTTCCCTATTATTAAATATGCTTATCCGATTTGTCAAACACTTGCAAGGGGTAGGGAGTTCGCAGCACATGTGACACAAGCCTCAACGCCGTGCAAAATACCCCCCTGGCAGGGCAGTCAGCGCCCCTTTTGCCTCCAGTCTGAGCATCAACTGATGGATGCTTTTGCGTCGATCCGGTTCCAATTGCTGAACAATCTCGTCTACATGAACGCCATCGTACGTTATCGATTCTACGATTGCCTTTTCTTCTGGAGACAGCTCGCTGTCATGGCTCTTTTTGGCATCTGCTGTTCCAGACGGCACATCTGGTGGCAACACAATCGGCAATTCCTCCAAAATGTCGCTTGCACTTGTTACTAGCTTTGCACCTTGTTTGATCAAGTTATGCGGGCCAGCGCTCAACGATGAAAAAATAGGTCCGGGAACGGCAAAAACGTCGCGCCCTTGCTCCAAAGCACAGTCAGCCGTAATCAGCGATCCGCTTTTCTCTGCCGCTTCTACAACCAAAACACCCAAACTAAGTCCGCTAATCATTCGGTTTCTTTCCGGAAACAACCCGGGAAAAGGAGGCGTATGCGGCGGATACTCAGACAAAAGTAGTCCGAAAGATTCAATTTTTTGATAGAGCGCTTGATGTCTCGGCGGATAAACATGATCGAGTCCACATCCGAGCACGGCAATCGTTTTTCCTCCTGCCGCAAGAGCAGCCTGATGCGCTTCCCCATCGATCCCGTGCGCCAAGCCGGAGACAACGGCAAGACCTGCACGCACCAGCTCCTTCACCAAAAACGCACTGCTGGCCCGCCCGTATGGCGTAGGCTTCCGCGAGCCCACAACGCCGATAGACGGCACTTCAAGCAGCTTGCTATCCCCACGGTAGAACAAGGTCAATGGCTGATCAGGAATATGGCGGAGCGAAGCAGGATACGCTTCGTCCCAAACGCACAAGAAACCGACTTTTTTCGCTTCCCGTTCGCCAAGCATCCGCTCGACTACAGCTGGATTGGTTTGCGCATCAACTTGTTGAATTAGCTCGATCGACAGCCGCAATTCTTCTCCGACCAAACGCCATTCATCGACAGCATTCTGCAAAGAGCCTGCCAGCTCATGAATTTGTCTAATTTTTTTGCGACCCAGGCCAGAGATCATCGTCAGGATGAACAACCAGTCTCGCTCGCTGATTTTCGGTTTACGCATGCAAAACTCCCTCCCGCGGAACGCCGTTTGGTGTAACGGTTTCGAGAGTCATTGTACCGAAAGACAGCGGCCTCCTTCAAAAAAAGAAAAAGTGGACAAGCCTGTGCCTGTCCACTTCTGCTATCTTCGTTCTTATTTGTTGAGAACTTTGTCGAGCATACCGCGCTCTGTCAACAGTTCTACCAGTGTTTCACCGATAACTGCTGGCGTTTTCGCTACGCGAACACCGCACTCTTCGAGCTTGGCGATTTTCTCAGCCGCAGTACCTTTACCGCCGGAAATGATCGCACCAGCGTGGCCCATGCGTTTTCCTGGAGGCGCAGTTTGTCCGCCAATGAAACCTACAACTGGTTTTTTCATGTTCGCAGCGATCCATTCAGCTGCTTCTTCTTCCGCAGTACCACCGATTTCACCAATCATGATCACTGCTTCTGTGTCTGGATCTTCGTTGAACATTTTCAGTACATCGATAAATTCCATACCTTTTACAGGGTCTCCACCGATACCAACAGCAGTGGATTGACCAATGCCGCGAGTAGATGTTTGGTGAACCGCTTCATACGTCAAGGTACCGGAGCGGGATACGATACCCACTTTACCAGGAGTATGGATGTAGCCAGGCATGATACCGATTTTGCACTCGCCTGGAGTGATAACGCCAGGGCAGTTAGGTCCGATCAGCTTGGTTTTCTTGCCTTCCATGTAACGTTTTACTTTTACCATGTCGAGGACAGGAATACCTTCGGTGATGCAGATTACGAGATCCAGCTCAGCGTCAACCGCTTCCATGATCGCGTCAGCAGCGAATGGAGGAGCAACGTAAATAACGGATGCGTTTGCACCAGTTTTTTCTACTGCTTCTGCTACTGTGTTGAAAATTGGAATACCGTCAACTTCAGTGCCGCCTTTACCAGGTGTTACACCGCCAACCATTTGTGTACCGTACTCAACGGCTCCGCGAGTGTGGAACAAACCTGTTGCACCGGTAATCCCTTGTGTAATTACTTTTGTATTTTTGTTAACGAGAATACTCATCGCGTATTTTTCCCACCTTTTTTAACGTATCTACTCGCAATTGCTTACTTTACCAAGGATACGATTTTCTCAGCGCCATCAGCCATGGATTCAGCTGCAACGATGTTCAGACCGGACTCATTGAGGATTTTCTTACCGAGATCCACGTTGGTACCTTCGAGGCGCACAACGAGCGGTTTGTCCAGTTGAATTTGTTTTGCTGCATTTACTACGCCGTTTGCAATGACATCACATTTCATGATGCCACCGAAAATGTTAACGAAAATACCTTTAACTTTTTCATCGCGCAGAATGATTTTGAACGCTTCGGTTACTTTCTCTTCTGTAGCACCGCCGCCTACATCGAGGAAGTTGGCAGGGTCTCCACCGTAAAATTTCACGATGTCCATCGTTGCCATTGCCAGACCTGCACCGTTTACCATGCAACCGATGTTACCATCGAGTGCGATGTAGGACAGATCGAATTTGGACGCTTCGATTTCTTTCTCGTCTTCTTCATCCAGATCGCGCAGAGCTACGATGTCAGCATGACGATAGAGAGCGTTGCTGTCGAAGTTCAGTTTGGCATCGAGTGCCATTACTTCACCGTCGCCAGTAACAACGAGCGGGTTGATTTCAGCGATAGAGCAATCTTTGTCAACAAATGCTTGGTACAAGCTCAGCATGAACTTCGCTGCTTTGTTGATCAGTTCTTTTGGAATGTTGATTGCGTAAGCCAGGCGACGTGCTTGGAACGCATTCAGACCTGTTACCGGATCGATTACTTCTTTGAAGATTTTTTCTGGAGAGTGAGCAGCTACTTCCTCGATCTCCGTACCGCCCTCTTCGGAAGCCATCATAACAACGCTGCCAGTCGCACGGTCAACAACGACACCAACGTAGTATTCTTTTTTGATATCGCAGCCTTGCTCGATCAAAAGGCGTTTTACTTCTTTGCCTTCTGGTCCTGTTTGATGAGTTACCAACACTTTGCCAAGAATTTCGTTGGCATATGTACGAACTTCATCCAGGTTTTTCGCCACTTTTACACCGCCAGCTTTACCGCGGCCACCAGCGTGGATTTGCGCTTTTACCACAACTACTTGGGTGCCCAGTTCTTTCGCTGCTTCAACAGCTTCATCCACTGTGAACGCTACGCGACCTTCAGGAACTTTTACACCGTACTGCTTAAGTATCTCTTTACCTTGATACTCATGAATGTTCATTCTCCATCCTCCTATGGCAGATAAAGATCGGCAAGCTTTTAGACCGGCTAAAGACATCTGCGTCTTCCTCCGGTCGAAGCCTCCACTATCAGTGCAACGTAACTATTCTACGACAAAAAATGCAAAAGTGGTAGTAATATGTTGTCCTTATCGTGACCATAACTTCGAAACTTCATGAGGAACAACCATCATTTTCTAAGACTTTGAAACAATTTCCACTGATTTTCCGCGATTTCACTGTGAATATACCATTTTGCGTCCAGTTGAAAATAATTGGCGTACAAGACGACTTCGCGCTCTTTTCCATTCACAAAAAAGGAGAGGCGATACTGTTCGTGCCCCGGATCTTTCGGTGCTTCTTTTAACAAATCGGCTGCTTGTAAAAGCCGCACGGCCTGGTGTGCGATCCCTTGCTCCACTGTCGTTTTTCTTACTTCCACTTCGATGTTTTCCGAAGCGGCAGCACCCGTAGCCGAAATTCGGATTTGGCTGGCCTTGAACAGCTGCTCAAACGTTTTGTCGCCTGTATCCGCGGGAGGAATCCACTCCGTCAGCTTGGAGAAAAGTCCTCCATCCACGCGAAACGTATGGGTTTCTTTTCCAAAAGGCACACTGATCAATGTCGGCGTGAGCACCGTCACTTCGAGCGGCCTGTCTGTTGCGTTGATTCGCATCTGGTAATTCGGATAGAGCGCGTATTGCTTGTTCGCTGCCCCCGGCTCAGGCGTGGCCGTTGCCAGCACCTTGCGGATCAGGTCCGCTTCTGCTTCGCCAAGCGCCCTCGTCTTGCCCAAATCGTCAGCCGAGAGCAACACGGTATCAATTTTTTGCGACAGCAAGCCTTTTCCTGTCAGCTTCTGAATCCATTGATAAAAAGCGACAGCGCCTGCTCCCCGATATGTATTTTCGCCAAACTGGCTGGCTCCTTCTCCTACCGCCACCACTAGCGGAGCTAACTGCTTCCGGTACAATACAAGCGTAAAACGCACGTCTTCCTGCTTCAAAGCTTCTTCTGAGAGCTGCAAATCCTTGCCTTGATTAGACAGTTCTTTCATGAAGGTAGGCAAATCCAGCATGACTTCCTGGCCGTCTGTGGACATGACTGTCGCCTTTTCTACGGCGCCTAGCTCCGTCTCGATGCGATCGTTCATGTCAGCTGGAACTTTGTCAGACTGCGCACAACCGGAAACAAACATGCTTGCAACCATCACGACTAACAAATAAGCACGCAAAGACGATACCATCAGCAACCTCCTTCGAGTATCAGCCCTGCCCGATGAATCTAGAGAAGTCCCAGTCGTCGGCTGATCTCACTGCCAAGTTTTCGTTTGACGTAAATTTCGCCAATCTGATGCGGGTCTTTTACCACAACCGAGCGATTGTTCGTGCGGATCACAACGTATTTCTCGCTGTTTTTGTCCAGCCCGCAAATCAGCTCGGAGGAAACCTCCACAAAAATAGCGACAACATGCTTTCCGTCGACTTTTTTCAGGGAGATTTTAGGGAAAGGTGTTAAAAATGGCGACGTCTTGTCCTGAATGTACTGAGTAATGGCCAAAAGGTATTTATCCGGGTCTCCGTATTGCTCAATCTCGTGATCAATGCCGCAAATGCTGCCTTCATCGGTAATTCCCAAAAAAAGATTGCCGTTGTTCGAATTGGCAAATGCCACAACTGTTTTAATAATTCCGCCTTTGGACAGCAAAAAGTCGCGCTTGAACTCGATCATGTCGTTTTCGCCAAGAGAAGTTGCTACAACCGGATCATCGATGCGTCCAAGATAACGAAATCGGCTGATCGCTCCCAAACGGTATACGTATTCTTCGAAGATATCAGCAGGCAAAGACAGGTCTTCCAGACTCGCATCTGTATTCTGCCATAATTTATACGTCTGGGGAGCGAAGCACATGTCAAACAATACATTTCCACCCAAAGATCGTATGTTCATTCCGATGGAAGCAGGCTTTGTCACGCTGGGCTGGTAAGGAGGATCGTTCTCGACCTCCAGCACACCGGAGTGAAACAAATAGTCGAAATAGTGCCGAGGGAGCTTGGCATGCTGTCTGAGCAGCTCTCGTTCGGTTGTCCCTCTTCTCATCTCCTGATACAAGTCAAAACGCACAGATTGTCCATCCAGTCCGTGTACGATTGCAATTAAGGAACAAATATGGCGCATGGTTTCCCTCGTTCTTTTCTTTGGAATACTTGTCATTGTTTGGTCATATTTTAACGCAACTATTCGGAATTTGACCAGTTTTTTTCCGTGACTGACTTGTGACGGGCGGCTAACAGCACCGCCGGATTGGTTTGTCTGTTCACTCGTTTCCTGCTCTTAGAGAGGATGTCTGGTAGCTGTACAGCAAAGTCTGCAGCTTTAAAGACAGCCCCATGTCCCCTTTGATTTTCAATTTGCCCGTGACGAGGGCCGCAGCCGGATTAAGCGTTCCCTGTACCAGCTTGATGAAATTTTCGCCGGACAACTCCAGCGTGCAGCCTGCCTGCTCAGTAATCCCTAGCCGATAGGTCGCTTCATCGTTGCCGAATTTGATTTCATACGTCCCGTTCTCTTCCCCGCCAAGCACAAAATGATACACGGCGAAAAAGCCGCGAATCGGTTTGGGATTCGCCTTGATTTTTTGCGCAAGCTCGACCAGTGTTGCTTCTACAGACACATTTATCACCTCAGTCTCTTAGTCCAGCTTACCTCATCTCTGCCATTTTAAACAGTCCGTAGCATGGCTCAGGCCAGCAGCTTCTGCCTTTTTACCACATACAGCGCAAAAAAAGAAAGCCGGGCATCTGCCGGCTTATTTTACACGTACTGCTGTTCCGGTCGCTATGACCATCATCATGCCTTCACGGAGTGTTTCAAAATCGAGATCGACGCCAACTACTGCGTTTGCGCCCAGTGCGCGAGCTTTGTCCTTCATTTCTTTCAAAGCCATTTCCCGGCCTTCCGCCAGCTTACTCTCGTACGATCCGCTTCTGCCACCGATGATGTCCGTAATCCCTGCCAAAAAGTCGCGGACTACGTTCGCTCCCATAATGACCTCTCCGCTGACAATGTCCAGATACGCTTCGATTTCTCTTCCTTGCACAGTGTTGGTTGTAGTAACAATCATGTAAAGAGCCTCCCCTGACCGAACTCGTCTCGTTATGTCATTAAGAAATACGAATAAAAACAGAGTTGGTTTCACCAAGTGTATGCACAATCCTGTTCTCTTATCCGGCGCTTCTGTTACGAAGGAAGCGCCGAAGCAGTCTTCTGTGCTTTGATAGCAGAAGACTCAAGGCTTGCCTGGGCGATCAGTTCTCTCCAGGATCGTTTGAAAAAATCAGGATCTTCACATCCATTCACATGCCCAACGGCTGCGGAAACCGTGATGTCCAGCACGTTTGTCGGCCGGGAGATCAAATCGATGTACTGCTCGATCAACGCGATTGGTGCAGTGGAGATCAGGACAAATTCATCCCCTGCGTAACGGCACAAATGGTCTCCCTGATCCTCGGCAATCGAGGAAAGCACAGCGGAATAGGTCCGGATGACATCATCACCGAACGGATGACCGTATTGCTTATTGATTCTGCCAAAGTCATTCAAATCGATAAACAGCAAATGAAACGGAATCTGCTTACGCAAATAGCTTTCCCCGATAAACTGGATATAAGGTGCCCGATACAAGCCAGAGAGCGGGTCCTTGTATTCCGCTATTTTCATTTCTACTGTTTCCTTGGTAATCATCCCGCTTACCTGCTCTTCGTCGAGGACAATCGCCAATTTGACATTTTCATTGAGAAAATAATGATGGGCTTCCCAAATATTTTGGTCTGCCAGCAAATAATGCATTTGATTACACATAGCATCAGCGACAATTCGATTCGGATGAGCAGTGAGGACATCTCTGGAAGTCACTAATCCTACGAGCTCTCCATGGTCAATGACGACGAGCGAATCCATCTGGTACTGGCTCATAAGCCTTGCTGCGTGGGAGACGGATTTGTCAGAGGAAATGGAATGAATCGTTGGAATCATGATCTCTGAGATGTTCATAGCAAATCCACCTCGCGTTGTACCGACAATGCAATTTTCAGCTCAGATCGCAAAACCATGGATTCACTGATCATCCGCTCTGATTCTTCCAAAATAATTTTCATTAGCAATTTTTCGTCCATCATTTGCAAGAGCGAGTTTCTCAACAAGACAGCTTCGATCTTGGGATGATCGATCTTCAGCAAAGTAAACTGCTCCGGCGACAAGGCTTCTGCCATTCTCCGCACTGCTTCCGGCCCGATTGGCGCTTTCCTCCCGATAATCAGCAAATCCTGCATGGGAGGGACTTCAAATTCAGATATTTTTAAGGAAAGGGTCGCTTTCCTCGAATATACACTACTATCACCAAACATTAGTAATTCCTCCAATTCTGCTCCCCCCTCTTAATCCTCCTGCAAACGGCCGGGCTTGCCAAAAAGGTATCCCTGACCCATTGCAATTCCCAATGAAGAGGCGCAAGCAAAATCTTCTTCTTCTTCAACTCCTTCGAGAATGAGTTGAGGTTCATGCTTGCAAAATTCGACAAACAGCTTTACGACTTTTTGTTTTTCTTGCGAAGTCGAAAGCTCCTTGGAATAAAAGCGATCGATTTTGATGAAATCCGGCGAAAGATCGGTAATCTTGTGAAAAATATTTGCTGCATCGCCTACATCATCCAAAGCGATCAAAAAACCCATTGCTTTCAATTCACTGATGCGCCGCGTAAAAACAGGTTCGTGCCAGCATTCTCCCTCCATGATGGACTCGTTGATCTCCAGCACGATTCGCGTCAAATACGGAAAAAAAGCTTGTCTGATCTCCTCGATGAACGCTGGAAACGAGTCCTCCACAATTGTGGTGGGAAAAATGTTCACAAACAGGAGTTCATGATTGTGTTCCATGGAAGAACGAAAAAAAGTCGAGAGCGCATGCCGAAATGATTGGGTGTCCAATTCCGGCAGCTTTCGTTTTTCCTTTGCCGTAGAAAACAACAACTCCGGGTTCTGCCCCGCTTTGCTGCGCAAGAGCACTTCATACCCTATCCGGTTTTTTTCCGGAAATTGGCATATCGGTTGAAAGGCGTGGTAATACTCTCTTTTCTCAAATAGTTCCGCAATGCTCTCCATCAATTTTCCTTTCCCTTTCCTAGCAAATATGTACACAGAGAAAAGCTTTCCAAGTGTGAGGTGCATAGGATGTACGCCCAAACCATTTGGAAGTGCTGGGAAGTTCAACAAACAGTCTGGACCGTAAAAATGCCTCTCGACACTCTGGAAATCCTTTGACGAAAAAACTAGGCAAAAGAGATTACAAAATCCCTAAAACATTCGACATTATGTGTCTTTATTCCTATACATTCGCCATTATTTTGCAAATCCCTTTCCAAATCATACTAATTCGGCCGAAAAAAATGTGCTCCGGTATGACGTGTTCCTTTTTTCACAATGCTTTCCTTCGTTTTTTTCTATATGTATCAATTATTTTTCACTCATACTATGCTTTGCACATGTGGGCATTTGCTTCCTTTTTACATACAGTATCAGGAGACTTTTTCTTCCGGAAAGGACGATGGATCATGGCATTAAGCTCTACCTTCACTTTGCAAGTCCAAAGTGGGCATGTGTTTCCCATAGCACTTGAGGCGAATCCTACGACTGGTTACCAGTGGGCGCTATCCAATCCTGTAGACGAGCGCTTTCTCGTTTTCCAATCCACTGAATTTGTCCCTCCTGCCCAAGCGGCACGAATCGGGCAAGGCGGTCATCAACGCTTTGCGTTTCGGGCAATCAACCGCGGCGTGACTACTCTTTCCTTTAAATATTGCCGGCCTTGGGATCAGTCAGATTGCGCGAGCTTTGTCTTTTATATCGTGACGATTGTTTAGAGTGTCTGGGGCTGGGGCTAGGGCTGGGCACTGGGGCCGAAACTGACACTTGATAAACACGCACGCGCGTTCTATAGGACTGGTGTTATTAGCATGTTGAATAGTCTCGCTTCCTGCTTCCTGCGTTACAGTTAGGGTTAGGGTTAGGGTTAGGGTTACAGTTTCAGCTTCGGTTTCTGCTCTTGCCTCTTTTTTTAAAAACAGCCATGCCAGTCAAACAGTCCGCTCTAGCAGGTTAAAGCGGCACTCCCCTGTCCAGCGCCCTGTACCGGATCGCCTCCGCGACATGCGCTGCATCAATGTGTGAGGAACCATCCAGGTCAGCGATCGTTCGCGCTACTTTGACGATTCTGTCGTAGGCTCTCGCACTTAATCCCAATGTCTCAAAAGCGAGCTGCAACATCTCTTGGCCTTCTTTGTCCAGTCTGGCAAAATTCCGCAGTTCTTCCGCATTCATCATGCTGTTAAAAGGATTTCCCGGTCGGTGCCGATACCTTTCGCACTGAATGGCGCGCGCCTGTTCAACTCTGGCTCGAATATCTTTCGACGTTTCTTCGGCTTTTCGATTGTGCAGCAGTTGAACAGGTACACGCGGCACCTCTATGTGCAAATCAATCCGGTCGAGCAACGGCCCTGACAGCTTGGAACGATACTTGTGTATTTGCTGGGGCGAACAAGAGCATACTTGTTTTTCCCTGGCAGCAAAAAATCCGCATGGACAAGGATTGCATGAGCCGATCAACAAAAATTGGGCCGGAAACGTAAACACCTGCTTGGCTCGTCCAATCGTAACCTTGCCCGCTTCCAATGGCTGGCGCAGCACTTCGAGGACATGCCGGGAGAACTCCGGCATTTCATCCAGAAACAAGATTCCGCCGTGAGACAGGCTGCATTCACCGGGTCGGGGGATTTGCGCCCCGCCGCCAATCAAAGCTGTTGCTGTAATCGTATGGTGGGGAGCGCGAAACGGCCGTTCTTCAATCAGTCCGCCCTCGCGCGTAAGATGGCCTGCGATACTGTATATTTTCGTCACCTCGTACGATTCATCCATCGTCATCTTGGGCATGATGCCCGGCAAGCAGTTGGCCAGCAGTGTCTTGCCACAGCCAGGTGGACCGACCAAAATCACGTTATGAAAGCCTGCTGCCGCAATTTCCAAGCCGCGTTTGACGAATTGCTGACCGTAAACATGGGATAAATCGGGAGTTTGATTGGAGTGGGAAATGTTGCGGAAGGCTGCTGGTTGCTTTGCTGTTTCTTGCCGATTTTGCGGCTGGAGTCCTTCTTTCCAGTAATGGACAGCTTCCGTTAAATTGCCAGCTGGCAAGACGATCATATCGACAAGCCGTGCTTCTGCCGCGTTGGTCTGCGGCAGGATGACGTGGGTAAAGCCTGTCTTTTTCGCTTCCAGCAGGATAGGAAGAACGCCGGAGACAGGGCGCAAAGAGCCGTCGAGTGCCAGCTCTCCGAGGACGAGAATACGTTCTGGTCTGGTTGCCAATTGTTTCGATGCAAGCAAAATTCCCAGCGCGATGGCAAGATCGAAGCCTGAGCCTTCCTTGCGCTGATCCGCTGGTGCCAGATTGACGGTAATTCGCTGCATCGGATACTCATAGCCTGCATTTCGCAAAGCAGCGCGCACACGATCGCGCGCTTCCTTAACCGCTGATCCGCCAAGCCCGACCAGATCGAACTGCGGCAATCCGTTGGCGATATCCGTTTCTACCGTTACCACCATTCCATCAATTCCGAAAACCGTTCCAGAATAACTGCATGCGTACATGTTTCTCTCCCCCTTCCCTTTTAAGAGTAGGAAAAGAAAGTGGGGGTGGGCAAGTTTATTGGTGGGGCATGGAGATTAGTGCATAATGGCTGTTTTACTGCTTGGAATAGAAAGCGAAGATGAGCAAGCTTATTGGTGGGCACGCAGATTAGTGCAAAATGGCTGTTTCACTGCTTGGAATAGAAAGCGAAGGCGAGCAAGCTTATTGGTGGGCACGCAGATTAGTGCAAAATGGTTGTTTCACTACTTAGAAGAGACAGTGAAGGTGGACATGTCTATTGATAGACACGGAGATCAGTGTATGAACGGCTACCTCACTACCTTGGTAAAGACACCCAAGGGGAGCAAGTTTATCGATGGGCATGGAGATCAGAGCAAAAATGGCTGCCTCACTGCTTAGAAGAGCCTTTGAAGGTATGCAAGTCTATTGGATGGCTGACACGGAAATCAGTGTACAAATGGCTGCTTCACTACCTGATAAAAACACCGAAGGCGAACCAATTTATAGGAAGGCACGAGGAGCGCACTCACATGAGGAAACTTGAAACAGACCCAAAAAAGACCTGCCCCTGATCGGCAAGTCTTTTTGGCTAACCCATAATTGCAAATTCGATTCATTATCGTTGGAACGCATTGCGTTGTGAGAGTTGACCGCGCCTCTCAGGAAAGCTCTTTTTTCATGTTGGCAATCAGCTTGTCCGCGTTGTTCTCGTCGTTGTCAAACATCACGAGATCGTGCAGCACGATGCCGTCCACGTTTTGAATCGCTTGCGACATCGAGTCGGCAAGCTGTTGCATATCGATTTTTTCCGCTTTCTCCACGTCCAATACAAGTACAAGCTTTTTCTTCATGTGAAAATCCTCACTTTACGATAAAAATGATAGTAGCGCCAAGAACGTATATACAACGGCATTATACCAAATAAATGGCGGAGTATCGACAGCGACAATGGATGGAACGTGCTGCTCCCCTGACGTCATTGGACGTTCTCACTACGTTTGCCAAGCTGTTTGCAAATAGCGCCGAAACACACTATCGAGCACAGGCGTATAGTCTTGCCGACGGTCTGTAAACTCCTTGGCATCTTTCGTCAGTCTCTCCAAGCTGCCCTCAATATACTCGTGAATGACGTCGATTCGCGGTTCCATCCGAAGCTCATCTCCCGCCATTTTTCTGCGCAATAACTCATCGATTTCCCGCTTCAAGGCCGAATCGCTCACCATCTCGGATACCAACTGTTGAAACAGGAGCGGCGGATTCGTTTTGTTTTGTTTGATCCATTCGCAAGCGAGGAGCGGACGCAGCACGTAAAAATATTTTTTGCTTTTTACATGATCGCCTTGCAAATCTTTTCGGTAATTCCCGCTCGCCATGCTCAAGTAATGGTGCATGGCTGTCTTCGGTGAAAACAAATCGCTGCTCAGACGAATAAGCTCATCACGGAAACCGAGGTCATCCTGATAAACGATTTCGGAAGCGAGCCATTCTTGCAACGCCGGATTCGATTTGCGAAACAGCTTGAGCGCTTTTCGAATGTCCCAGCCGTTTATATCCAAGACTTCATCAATCGGCAGCTCCAGAACATCTCGTTTGTCGTCGATCGATAAATACCACTCCGGCCTGTGAATATAGACAAAGCGCACGTCATAGTCGCTATCCTGCGACGGGAAACCCCAGGCCCGGCTCCCGGACTCGACAGCAAACAATATTTTCAGCGCATGTTCTCTTTCCATCTCCGCCAGCTTTCGCTGGATGACTTCCTTCATCGTCCTTCCCCCCTATTTGCTCTTCATTTAGATATGATGATGCAAAAAGCCCGCTGAATCGTCAAGCTTTGATCCAGCGAGCTTTTTTTGGCTGTTATTTTACAGTTACTTTAATTTCAACTTCTTCGCCTTTGTACGAAGCAGTAATGGTTGCTGTTCCTTTTGCTTTCGCTGTTACTTTTCCGCTATTGGATACAGTAGCTACCGAAGACTTGGAAGTGCTCCAGCTAGCTTTCGAACCAACGAGCTTTTTGCCGTCATATTTCAGCGTAATCGTTTCTTTGTCGCCTTTTTTCAGGCTCAAGCTGGTGTCGTCTGCCTCCAGCAAATCGCTGCCGCTTTTTGTGCCAACGGTAACCTCGATTTTCACTTCTTCGCCTTTGTAGCTCGCAGTGATAGTCGCTGTTCCTTTGTTTTTAGCAGTGATCGTGCCATCATCATCAACAGAAGCTACAGAGGATTTGGAAGATTTCCACTCAGCTTTGTTTCCTTTGATTTTTTCGCCGTCATAGCGGAGAGTAATGGTTTCCTCTTCGCCTTTTTTCATTTTGAGCTTGGTTTCGCTAGCTTCCAGGTCGCCAGACTCGTCGCCACTGTCAACTTTTACTTCAATCTCGATTTTATAGCCCTTGTATTCTGCTGTAACGGTTGCTGTTCCTTTGCCTTTGGCTGTGATTACGCCATCGTCGTCAACCGTAGCTACAGAGGTCTTGGAAGACTTCCATTCCGCTTTGGAGCCAGCCAGCTTTTCATCCTCATAAGTAAGCTTGATCGATTGACGCTCGCCTTTTTTCAATGAAATTTTGGACTCGCTGGCTTCCAGCTTGCCAGATTGATTCGCCGTTACTTTTACGCTAATGTCGACGCTTTTTCCTTTATAGGTGGCAGTGATGACTGTCGTTCCGCTTGCTTTTGCGGTAACAACGCCTCTTTTTACGGTTGCCACAGATTCGTTGGAAGAAGACCAGCTTGCATCGATTCCGTCAATGGTTTTGTTGTTGTATTTTAAAGTGATGGTTTGTTGTTGTCCTTTACGAATGCTGACAGATGAGCTGGAAGCATCCAATGTTGGCTCTTTGGATACCGACGCACGGATACGAATGGATTCGCCATTGTATCGTCCTGTAATGATAACCGTTCCTTCTTTGTAGCCGGACACGATGCCATTATGGACTGTCGCAAGCTTGCTGTTCGAAGTTGTCCAAGCAACAAGCGCTCCGTCCAGTGGTTGTCCATTGTAAGTCAGCTTCAGCTTGTATGGTTGACCGATAGTCACTTCTGCATAATACGAGCTTGCCTCAAAGCCTTTTTCCGATGCTTTTGCCACATAGCTACTGTTGTTCACAGCTTGCGGAGCCGATACTTGTGCGGAAGCGATGCCTGTCACAGACAGCTGAACCGTAAAAATGGTCGCTACAGCGAGAGAAATGTTTTTCATTGTTTTCATTTTCATCTTTTTACCCTCCACTTTGTTTCCTTCATCAAATAAGACGCACGAGTTGGAAAAATGTCACATCAAAATCATACGTTTTTTAGAAAAACATTTGTTTTTCAAAAAAACTTTTATTTGACGAGGGGTCTGTGGAGAAGTCGTTGCTCCCTATATGTATCGGCACATTTTCGATGAGCCATTTGCCCGCGAAAAGAAAAAATGCCTTCCAGCCTATGCCTGGAAGGCGAATGATGATGCTTGGAGGAGTTTCATCGCGTCGAGTACAGTACATAGTACGCTGGCAATGCAACGGTTGCTGTAGACATATCCCCATAAAACAGGGTGGCCCGGAGCCCGTTTTTTAAAAGGCATTCATAAAATGCTCAATTACCGGCTCTGACGGCTCGCTTCGGTCGTTGCCGCCAGGGTGAAAAATGGCGACGACATCAAAGCGGAAAGAAGCGATCGGCTGCTGCTGGGCCTGTATGTACGCCATCGCCAGCTGTCGCAGCTTTTGCTTCTTTTTCCACGTCACGGACTCAGCCGCAGTTCCAAAGGCCCAGCTGCTCCGCGTGCGCACCTCTACAAAGACGAGCGTCTTGTCGTCTTGGACAATCAGGTCGATCTCGCCTTGTTTCGTCCGGGTATTTTGCTCGACGATCCGATACCCTTTTTGCGCCAGATAACGCATCGCCAGCTGCTCGCCTTTTTGTCCGAGAAGCCTGCGGCGATCGCTCATCCTTTTGCGCCTCCCTTGTCAAGCCGATACACAAAGGCTAGAATCTCCGCTACAACCTGATACAGCTCGGGAGGGATTTGCTGATCGAGATCAAGCTTTCCCAGCACTTCTACCAGGGAAGGGTCCTCCTGGATCGGGATATCGTTCTCTTTGGCTGTTTTCAGGATGTTTTCGGCAACGAAGCCCTTTCCTTTTGCCACTACTTTAGGCGCTTCCATTACACCTGCCTGGTATTTGAGAGCGACGGCCTGTTTCCGTTTGTTTTCATGGTTGGGGGATTGGTTCATATGCGCACATCCATCCCTCTGTAGTCGGCAAATAGGGCCCCTTGCGCCTGACTGCTTCCTGCTGGCTTGCTTTGCCTGTCAGGAACAGGCTGGATTCGCATGGCGGACAGATGATAGCCTACATCGTTCAACTGTTGGGCAAACCGATCCTTTGTGCCTTGAGCCAGTGCCTCCAGCCAAGGGGAGTCATTGAAGATTTGCAGGTTCACAATCCGATTGACGATCCCGACGTCAATCATCGTCGTTCCCATGCCTTTCAGCTCCAGGTGGAAAAACAGTCGGCAATTTTCCGGGTCCAGCTTTCCACTTCCCTGCTTCTTCGATTCGATTTGGACAAAAGCGGTCTCTTCCCCTTCTGCCTGGCGAATCGGAATTTGCAGCACGATCTGGGACAGTGCCTGGTTGCTTGGCTGAACCATCATCAGTTGTTGTCCGGTTACTTGTTGCAACAATTGATCAGCTGCCTCGCGAAGCGCAGCGGGCACTGACTGTGCGGGAGCCTGGTTGATCTGCAAAAGCAACGATTTCACTGTCTCGATCTGCTTGTGCGTCCCTGCATCTGTCTGCTGTTGGCCCAGTGCCTGACCCATCAGCCCGCGTTCGTGGTTAATCCCGAGGTGTCGGAACAGTTCCACGAGCGGATTGGAGGATGCTGCACCGGATGCATTTGCCGCCACGGCTGGCTGGACAAGCGCAGAGGTCGACTGACCGCTTGCCGTCGCAGCGGCTTGCTTGTCAACAGGAGAAAGTCCGGCCGTTTGTCCCGGATTCGCCGCTTGTACATGTGGCGCACCAGACATCTGACTGTTGCCAGTCGCTCCAGCCAGTGCCGTGCCTCCAGTGTTCGGAGTTTCCGGTTGTACGGATGGGGCTACAGCAGCAGTCGTTTGTCGAACAGCAGGAGAAATGTCGGGAGCAACCGTCTTCTCCCCTGCCACGAGAGCTTGCGTAGCGCCGGGCAAATTGGTTTGGGCAACGGCACGATCAGCCCCTTGCCCTGTCAAAGCTTGTCCTGGCGCTGTATTCAGTGCGCTTGCAACTGGAGCAGAGCCGCCAGTGGGCGCTTTTGTCTGCGGATTCGCGATAATGGTCTGTGGCGCATTTTGACTGGCATTGCTTCCGGCAGCCTGCTGTCCGCCCGTGCTCGCTACTCCACCCTGCGTCACTGGTTTGGAGCCAGCCCCAGCCTCTCCGTTCTCTCCAGCCGCTACCAGCAAAGGCAGCGCCGTCAGCTTTTCCTTCAACTGGCTGACCACTTGACGAATATCCGCACTCGTCACTCCTGCTGAGTGAGCCTGCCCCATAGGAGCCGTCTGGCCCGGCAGTTTGTGCTCGCCACTTGCCTCCTCGCCCAAAAACATCGCGGCTTGCTGCAAAAAATTTTGGATCGTCTGCCCCAGCGGTTTGCCGGACATAAAAGCCTTCAAACCCGCAACCGAATCTGGTGTGAGCGGCAAATTTCGTTTCATTGCCAAAAGAAACGCATCTACTGTACTGTCATCCATCCCGATGCGCTGCGTCACTTGCGAAAATGCCTGAACGACTTCCTTGGTGACAGGCAAATTGGCATTTACCAGCGCTTGGACAATCGCTTTGCTCTCTTTTGTCTCCGTAATCCCGAGCGACCGCATCAAGTTCTCCAGAGAAGCTTCCTTGCCAGGTGCCTCAACAGGCGTATCCAGTACCTTCAAGGTTACGACCCCTGTTGAAGGCTGTACTTGCAGCCATGCCTTTTGACCCGCTTCGAGATTCGCTTCCAGCTTTGCCTGGACCTGCATTCCACCGATCTGAACCAGCGCCATTTGATCGGGATAATGCTTGACGACGGTTCCTTTGAATACTTGTCCTGGCGTCAGCTCCACCGGCTTGACTGTGGCGGAAGGAGTCTTTTGCACAAGGGATGATATAAGTTGCGACGGGGAAAACATACACTTCTCCTCCTCTGGAAAGCGCTCGGTAGTCGTTAGGCGTGCTCTTTCACCCCGGTAAATGTCACGCGGTGAAGAGGGGTTGGCCCGTATGTAGCAATCGCAGCCAAATGCTCCGCTGTGCCGTAGCCGGCATTTTTGTCGAAGCCATACTGCGGATACTGTTTGGCGTATTCCGCCATCATTCTGTCTCTGGTCACTTTCGCCACGATGGAGGCTGCTGCAATCGAGACGCTTTTCGCATCTCCGCCAATGATCGGAATTTGCTTGCACGCGACATCATTCAGTTGTACAGCATCGATCAACAGCACGTCAGCAGGTACTCCGGCATCCTCGATTGCGGCCTTCATCGCTTCCTTCGTAGCGGCCAAAATATTGATGGCATCAATGCGGGCGGCATCGACAATACCGATTCCGACCGCCACGGCATCCCGCATGATCACTTCGTAAAAAGCTTCGCGCGTAGCTACCGGAACTTTTTTGGAATCGTTCAAGCCTGGCAAATAAAAATCGGGCGGCAAGCAAACGCAGCTTGCGACGACAGGTCCTGCCAGCGGCCCTCTGCCCACCTCATCCACTCCAAACACGTGTGAATATCCTTTTTCGTGCAGCGCACGCTCGTATGCCGTCATCTCTGTCCACATTTGCGCGAGCTTGGCCCGACGCGCCATCGCCGCTTCTGCCTGCTTGGCCAGCGCCTGAACACCTGCCCGTTTATCTGCTTGTAAACATTGTAAAAAATCATTGGATATCTCGTCCAACTTTTCGATCGCCATTCGTATTTCTTTTATCGACATATCTGCCAGGTTCATTGACTCATTTCTCCTTCTTACGAAAAAAACCGTCTATCATCTATGGATAGACAGGTTTTCGTGTACGTCAATCGTGATCCGTCAGTGACAGCGGCTTTCCGATCGGCTCGTCCATCTCCCAATCGATCGGACGTTCCACGGAAATCGGGCCGAGCTTCCCTGAGCGCAGCTCTCGCAAAAAGATTTCGGCTGCTTTATCGTAGTCGATGTTGCCGCCAGAGATAAGGCAACCGCGTTTTTTTCCGACTTCCTCCAGCATGGAGACGCGGTCTTCCGGCAGTTCCTTCAGCTTGAAGCGCTCAAGCAAACGCTCTGGATAATAATGCATCATATAGGCGATGACGAACAGAGCTACTTCTGTGAAGTCGATCAGCTCGTCCTTGATCGCGCCACTTGCTGCCAACCGCAGTCCGACCATCTGATCTTCGAACTTGGGCCACAAAATTCCCGGTGTATCGAGAAGTTCCAGCGTGTCGCCCATCTTCACCCACTGCTGCGCCTTCGTGACAGCCGGACGATCGCCGGTCGCCGCTACAGAACGCTTGGACAGTCGGTTGATCAACGAAGATTTTCCTACGTTGGGGATTCCTAAAATCATGATGCGAATCGCGCGTCCCTGCATGCCGCGTTCACTGCGCTTCGCCAGCATCTCGGCCGCCAGCTCCTTGCACAGCTCTGGCAGCTTGTTCACGCCTTTTCCGCTCAAAGCGTCGATCGGCAACGTGCGGATGCCTTGCTTGCGGAAGTAAGAAATCCATTCGTCTGTAGCTTTTTCATCCGCCAAATCGGCCTTGTTCAGCAAAATCAATCGCGGCTTGTCACTGACAATCTCATCAATCATCGGATTCCGACTGGAAAGAGGCAGCCGCGCATCCAGAAGCTCGATAACCACATCAATCAATTTCAGCTTTTCCGTAACTTGCCGGCGAGCCTTCGCCATATGCCCGGGAAACCATTGGATCGTCATGTTGTCTCACCTACCTTGAAGCTATGCTTTTATCTCGTCATGCGAATACTTGCGAACGGCCAAAACGTAAACTCCGCTCTGCCCACTACCGTGCTGACAGCGACAGGACCAATCGCCCTGCTGTCATGGCTGTTGAGCCGATTGTCGCCCATCACAAAAATGTGACCCGCAGGTATCGCTACAGGGGAAAAATCGTTTGTGAAAAACGGCTCGCCCTGTTGTTTCGCTTGTTCTTTATGTTGTGCAAGATATGGTTCTTCAACCAATTTGCCGTTTATGTACAGCTGATCGCCTTTCACTTCGACGGTATCGCCCGCTACAGCGATGACGCGTTTGATGTAATCGCGCGTCTTCTCTGCATGAAACACGATAATATCTCCCGGCTTCGGCTCTTGCAAATAGTAGATGGCCTTGTTTACGACCAGTTTCTCGCTGTTATGTAACGTCGTTTCCATGGACTCGCCCTCGACAATAAACGGAGCGAACAAAAAGGTACGAATGAGAAAGGCGAGAATCAAGGCAATCCCGAGCGCCTTCGTCCATTCCCATAGCTCATTTTTCTTCGTGCGACTGGAGGCTACTTCTTCGCTCATCACTTACGCCCTCCCAAGATAGCTCGTCCAACCCTGTAAATGGAAAAAAGAGGCCTGGCAAGCAGACCAGTCCCCTTTTTAAGCGTTTCGCTTATCGACGAATTTCTTTAATACGAGCTGCTTTACCTACGCGATCGCGCAGATAGTACAGTTTCGCACGACGTACTTTACCATGACGCACGATTTCGATCTTGTCGATCTTAGGCGTGTGTACTGGGAACGTACGCTCAACACCTACGCCGTAAGAAATCTTACGAGCAGTAAATGTTTCGCTGACACCTGTACCGCGACGGCGAATAACTACGCCTTCGAACAGCTGAATACGCTCACGCTGACCCTCGATAACCTTAACGTGTACACGAACAGTGTCACCAGGTCGGAACGCAGGAATATCCTGTTTCAATTGCTCTTTTTCCAATTCACGGATAACTTGGTTCATTTAAATTCCCTCCTTCCGATAGACGTTCTTACTCGTCTTGCCAAATGGTCTCGGTCATCCAGTGGAGCCGAGTCACGAGTAGCGGACCGCCTTAGTCAGCGGGCAAAATTGCCACAAGAAGTATATTAACACAGTAGGCGCTAAACTACAAGGCCCGTTCTAACTTTTTTCCTCTGCGCTTTTCTCCTGCCCCTGTTCCCGCTCCAGCTCGGCTAAAAGCTTTTTCATTTCACCAGTCAGCTCAAGCTTCGAAAGCAAGTCGGGTCGGCGCGCCTTCGTTCTGCGCAGTGATTCCTTCAAGCGCCAGCGCTCGATGTTGGCGTGATGACCGGACAGCAATATATCTGGCACCTTCCAGCCGCGAAACTCGGCTGGCCGCGTGTAGTGCGGATATTCGAGCAGCCCGGTGGAAAACGAATCCTCGACAGCAGACGTCTGGTTGCCGAGAGCGCCCGGCTGCAAGCGAACGACACTGTCGATCACCACCATTGCTGCCAGCTCGCCGCCTGTCAGCACATAATCGCCAATCGAAATCTCATCCGTGACCAGATGCTCGCGAATGCGTTCATCATATCCTTCGTAATGACCGCAAATGAACACAAGATGCTCCTCCTGCGCCAGCTCCTCAGCGAGGCTCTGGTTGTACGTCACACCTTGCGGGCACATGAGGATGACGCGCGGCTTCTTGCCCCCTGGCAGAGCCTCTACCGCCCGAAACAACGGCTCAGGCTTGAGCACCATTCCCCCGCCGCCGCCGTACGGCGTATCGTCGACTGTACCGTGCTTGCTCTCGGAAAAATCGCGAAAGTTGGTGACCTGAAAGTCAACCAGTTCCTTCTCGCGAGCTTTTCCCAAAATGCTGCTGGACAAGACGCCCGCAAACATTTCGGGAAACAGCGTAAAAATGTCGATCCGCATCCGAAGTACCTCCTACAACAAGCCTTCCATCAGATGGCAGACCACGCGTTTGTTTGCAATGTCCACTTCTTTGATGCACTCATCGATAAACGGCAGCAAAATCTCGCCACGCTGCCCTTTTACGACCCACACATCGTTGGCTCCCGGCTGCATCACATCGACGATTTTGCCGAGCGCTTCCCCTTCGTCCGTGACAACCTCGCAACCGATCAGCTGATGGATGTAAAACTCGTCATCTTCCAGCTCCATCAAAGCTTCTTCCGGGATCTTCAGCTCTCCGCCCTTGTATTTTTCGATATCGTTAATGTGGGAGTAGCCTTGGAAACTCAAAATCTCAAAGTCTTTATGGGCGCGACGGGTCTCGATTTTCAGTTTCAACGGCGCAGAGAGAGAGGCATGGAACAAAAACAGCTCGTTTCCTTTGCGAAACCGTTGATCAGGGAAATCAGTTGTTGAGGTGACACGTACTTCTCCCTTGAGCCCGTGCGTATTGACCAGCTTGCCCACCGTATAAAACTTTTGGTTGCTCACCGTATCCACTCCTTCTATTCTTCAGCCCGATGGCCTGGCGTCCGCCGAATTTCATGCACACGTCCGTCTTTTATCATGATTTCCGTTCCTGCCATGATTTCATCCCAAATATCGCCTTCCTGAATGGTAACAGGACTTTCCACGGTCTGATAGTCCATCTCGCTTCCCTCGGGAAGGCTCTCGGCCTGTTGCAGGGAAAAAGAGATTTGGGCGATTTTTTCCTTGCGTCGCCGCTCTTCCTGGGCGATCTTTTGTTGCGCGAGCGCATATGTATCCGCAGACTTTTTCTTCGCCTCGGCCAATATTTTTTTCGATTGAAATTGCCATTGCTCCCATTCGTCTCGCTGCTTGCGCAGTTGTCTGCTGTACTTGTCGATCAACACAGCACGGGAAGCTTCTGTCATAATGAGTTTGACTTGTACCGACCGAAAAATCGTGAGCATGCCCTGCCACTCCTTTCGACGTATCAGTCCACCATCTCGATTCAAACATCTCGCTATTCTTATTCAACCAAAAAAGACTGGGAAAGCTCCCAGCCTTTTTCTCAGACAATCTCAACCGTGACACGCTTGTCCGTTTCCACGGATGCCGCCATCACGACAGTGCGCAGGGCTTTAGCGATCCGTCCTTGCTTGCCGATAATCTTCCCCATATCATCCGGGTGCACCGACAATTCAAAGACGAGAGTGCGCTCTTTGTCCACTGCATTCACACGAACCTCATTCGGATGATCGACGAGAGCTTTAGCGATCGTTTCGACCAGCGCTTTCATCATCAGACCTCCAGATGACCGACTTATTTGCCGTATTTGGTTTCGTGTACTTTTGCGAGCACGCCTTCTTTGGAGAGAAGGTTACGAACGGTATCAGTTGGAGCTGCACCATTCAGGATCCATTGTACCGCTTTTTCGGTATCAATTTTCACCACTGCCGGTTGAGCAACCGGGTTGTAGTAACCGATTTCTTCAATGAAACGGCCATCGCGAGGGGAACGGGAGTCAGCTACTACTACACGGTAGAAAGGAGCTTTCTTGGAACCCATGCGTTTCAGACGAATTTTAACTGCCATGTTGTGTCACCTCCTGTATGGATCAACGCAAGATGAACATCTGCGTTGGTGCTACTATATCTGAACCATCGCGCTGTCTGACAAGTCAGCGGCGCGAAGAGATCATGCAATGCTTACTTGAACGGTGGTTTGAAATTGAAGGGGAAGTTCATGCCGCCTTGGTTGTTTCCTCCGCCCTTGCCCATGAACGGTAGTCCGAAGCCGCCTTTTTTCTTCGACTTCTTGACCATTTTGTCTGCGGCACCAGAGAATTGCTTCATCATCTTCTTCATTTCCTCGAATTGTTTGATGAACCGATTCACTTCCTGAATGCTTGTGCCGCTGCCGTTTGCAATGCGCTTGCGGCGGTTGGCGTTCAACAGATCAGGATTGGCGCGCTCCGCTTTGGTCATGGATTTGGCGATTGCTTCCACGCGGGCAATCTGCTTCTCGTCCACGTTCATTTTGCCTTTCATCTTGTTCATTCCTGGCAACATGCCGAGAATGTCTTCGAAAGGCCCCAAGTTGCGTAACTGCTGCATGGAATCCAAGAACATGTCGAAGGTAAATTCCCCTTGACGCATCTGGCGCTCCATGTCGCGCGCTTTCTCTTCATCCACAGATGCTTGCGCCTTTTCGATCAGGCTGAGCACATCGCCCATTCCCAAAATGCGGGAAGCCATGCGATCCGGATGGAACGGTTCGAGCGCATCCAGCTTTTCACCCATCGCCGCAAACTTGATCGGCTTTCCAGTGACAGCTTTGACGGACAGTGCCGCACCGCCTCGGGTATCACCGTCGAGCTTGGTGAGAACCACGCCAGTCAGTTCGAGCTGGCTGTTGAAGCTCTCCGCTACATTGACGGCATCTTGACCTGTCATCGAGTCCACGACGAGCAAAATCTCATCGGGCTTGGCAACTTCGCGAATTTGCTTCAACTCATCCATCAGCGCTTCATCGATGTGCAGGCGACCTGCCGTATCGAGAATCACGACATCCAGATGGTTTGTTTTCGCATGTTCGATCGCTTGCCGGGCGATATCAACAGGACTGACTTGATCTCCGAGAGAGAAGACGGGAACATTCAACTGCTCCCCCAAAACTTGCAGCTGCTTGATCGCAGCCGGACGGTAAATGTCCGCTGCCACCAGAAGCGGCTTCTTGTTTTGCTTTTGCAAATACTTGGCCAGCTTACCAGTTGTGGTCGTTTTCCCTGCCCCTTGCAAACCTGCCATCATGATGACAGTCGGCGGGCGGTGCGCCATCGTCAATTGAGCGACATTGCCACCCATCAGGGCGACCAGCTCTTCATTCACGATTTTGATAACCATTTGACCTGGTGTCAGGCTTTTCATGACTTCCTGGCCGACTGCGCGCTCTTTGACGCGAGCGACGAAGTCTTTTACTACTTTGAAGTTAACATCTGCTTCCAGCAGGGCAAGGCGAACTTCCCGCATTGCTTCGTTGACGACTGTTTCGTCAATTTTTCCTCTGCCGCGCAGTTTGTCAAATGCGTTTTGCAGCCGATTGGCCAAGCTTTCAAACGCCATGCGAGCCCTCCTAATCCATCTCTGACAGTTGGTGGAGCAAAGTATTCAGCTCGTCTCTTGTCTCGCTCTCTGCAAGCCCATTTACAAGCTCATTCATTCGTGCCAGCACTTCCATCCGCTTCTCGTGGCGATGTGCCAGATTAAGCTTCTGGTCGTATTCGAACAACTGCTTTTCCGCCCGCTTGATGTGGTCGTAAACAGCTTGTCGACTGACCTCGTGCATTTCCGCGATTTCTCCGAGCGACAAGTCATCCAGATAATACAGCTCCAGATATTCTCGCTGCTTGCCTTTGAGTAACGGTGCATAAAAGTCAAACAAGAGATTGACTTGATTGGTCTTTTCTAACATGAAACCAATCCTTTGCTGTGAGGTACTCGTTTCGAAACTGTAAAGGCTTTTTCTTTACAGCACGTAGATTATAGTACCTAATTCCACACCTAGTGTCAAGCATTTTTGTTGACATCTTTTTTTGACGTTCCAGACATTATGATATTACGCGTTTTCTTGCTCTTCGGCTTCATCTTTTTGAATCAATCCGGCAAACAAGGCGTGTACAAACTGTTCCGGATCGAATGCTTGCAAGTCATCCATCTTCTCGCCCAGACCGACGTATTTGACCGGGATGTTCAGCTCGTTGCGGATCGCGATGACGATACCGCCCTTCGCCGTTCCGTCAAGCTTGGTCAGAACGAGTCCGGTCACTCCGGCAGACTGCCCGAATGTTTTCGCCTGGGACAGCGCGTTTTGGCCTGTCGTCGCGTCGAGGACGAGCAAGACTTCGTGCGGAGCGCCTGGCAGTTCGCGCTGCAAAACGCGGTGCACCTTCGCCAGTTCTTCCATAAGATTGACTTTGTTTTGCAGACGTCCAGCCGTATCGCACAAAAGCACATCGACTTTGCGCGATTTGGCAGCCTGGATCGCATCGTAGATGACGGCAGCCGGATCGGAGCCTTGCTGTTGCTTGATGACGTCGACACCGACGCGCTCTCCCCATACTTCCAGTTGCTCGATCGCTGCCGCCCGGAACGTATCGCCTGCTGCGAGCAGCACGTTTTTCCCTTGCTGCTTGAACATGTGCGCCATTTTTCCGATGGTCGTGGTTTTGCCCACGCCGTTAACGCCGACAAACAGCACAACGTTCAGACGTCCGTCCTCGATGTTGAGAGAGCTGTCTGCTGCTTCGTCGTTTTTCAACAAGTTGACGAGCTTCTCGGAAAGGATCGGTTGCAGGTCCAGGGCGTTTTCGATTTTTTGTTTACGCACTTCCGACCGCAAATCGTCGATCAGCTCCATTACGGTGTTGACCCCGACATCGGACGTGATCAAGATTTCTTCCAGTTCATCAAAGAAGTCGTCGTCGATTTTTTTGTAGCGGCGGACGAGGTCCTCCACTTTTTCCACCAGCAAATCTCTCGTTTTCGCCAATCCGTCGGTAAACTTTTGCGTTACCTCTTCGGATTTTTGCACGATCGCGTCACGAAGGCGCTTGAAAAAACTCATGATCATCTTCCTTTGCGGCTATTGTTTTCTCATCCATATTGCGCTTGGGCGCAAGAAATGTCACGCCCCGTTACGAGGCCGACTCCACGAATTTGTCGCTGTCCTCCAGCTTGACGGAAACCAGCTTGGACACGCCGCCTTCCTGCATCGTGATTCCGTACAGGACGTCAGCGCTCTCCATCGTGCCTTTGCGGTGTGTCACGCAAATAAACTGCGTCTGGCGGCTGAAATGCTGCATGTACTCGGCAAATCGGTTGACATTGGCTTCATCCAGCGCGGCTTCCACCTCGTCCAGTACGCAAAATGGCACAGGTTTGACACGCAGGATGGCAAACAACAGAGCCATCGCCGTCAGCGCGCGCTCGCCCCCGGAGAGCAGAGCCAGATTTTGCAGCTTTTTGCCCGGCGGCTGCGCTACGATGTCGATCCCCGTTTCGAGCAGGTTGTCCGGGTTGGACAGAAGCAAGTCGGCGCGACCTCCGCCGAACAATTGCACGAACACATCGCGGAACTGCTCGGAAATCGCTTCAAACGTCTCCTTGAAGCGGCGCGACATCTCCGCGTCCATCTCCTGAATCACCTGGTAGAGCATATCTTTTGCTTCATTCAAATCGGCTTCCTGGGCGCTCAAAAACTGCTGGCGCTCCGAGAGACGCTCGTACTCCTCGATGGCTCCGAGGTTTACGGTGCCGAGCGCAGCGATTTGCTTTTTGATTTTGGCGACGATTTGCGTTTCCTCTTGCAAGTCTCCGCGTGGCGGGTATTTCTGCTTCGCCAGATCGTAGCTCATTTCGTATTCTTCGGAGAGTTTATTCAACAGATGGTCGAGTTCCACCTCACCCCGGTTGACTTTCACTTCTTCCTGGTGAAGCTTCTCTTCCAGACTTTTGACTTCTCTGCGAATTTCTTTTACATGTACTTCAACCTGCTCTTGTTTGTGGAAAAGGGTCGCCCGCTCGTTGCGCCGCTCGGAAATCAGCCCGGCTACCCGCTCTTTGTCCTGGCGCAACTCCGCGATGCGCTGGTCCAGTTCCAGTCCTGACGATTCATTCGTCTGTTCCAGCTCGTCGAGAGCAGCCAGATTCGCATTTTGCTCCTCCCACTCGCGCTGAAGCAAGCTTTTTTGTTCCAACAAGCGCTCCGTTTGCTCCAGTCGGGATTGATGCTCCTGCTTCACCTGGGCGTTCAATACTTTGAGGCTGGTAATTTTCTGATTCATCTCTTCTTTTGATTCCAGCTGCTCCTGACGCTTGGCTTCCGCCTCGGCAATCAGCGCATTCAGCTGCTGTTCCTCTTGTTCCAGCACAACGAGGGAGGCTTGCAATTGTTCCTGCTTCTCGGAAGCTTCTTCTCTTTCCCGCTGGTAAGCGGCGATGTCCTGCTCAACCAGCTTGGCCCGCTCGCCCAGCGAACGCCCTTCTGCTTCCGCCTGCTGCAACAGGCCCTTGACTTCCTGCTCCTTCAACCGCAAGGCTTCCCCTTCCGAGCGAAGCGTTTCTTGCTCTTCTTCCATACGGCCAAGCTCACTGGTCAGTTGCTCCATTAGCGTAGTATGTCCAGAAATTGCCTCTTCGATTTCACGCATCTGCGCTTCCAGCTCATCTGCCTGCCGATTGCGGCCGAGAAGGTTGGTGCTGTTTTTCTTCAGCGCTCCCCCTGTCATCGAACCGCCTGCGTTGACAATATCCCCTTCGAGCGTAACGACGCGATACCGATAGCCGAGTGTACGCGCGACACGGTTGGCCTGCTCCAATTTTTCCGTAATGATGACATTGCCGAGCATGCTCTCCAAAATCGGGCGGTACGTTTCCTCAAACGAAACAAGCTCGCTGGCGATCCCGACAACGCCGCCTTCTTTTGCCAGCTGCTGCTTGTCTTGTGCCTGCAAGGTGCGCGGCCGAATGACATCCAGCGGCAAAAAGGTAGCGCGGCCTGCATTGTGCTGCTTCAAATAAGCAATCGCTGCGCGCCCGGCTGCCTCGTCGTCCACGACGACATTTTGCAATGCCCCGCCGAGCGCAACTTCAATGGCTGTCTCGTATTGCTGCGGCACGACGACCAGCTCGGCTACCGCACCGTGGATTCCTTTGAAGCCTCGCTCACGGGCTTTGAGAATTTCTTTTACCCCTTGCTGGAATCCGGCAAATTCGGACTGCATTTCCTTGATCAGATCGAGTCGCGACTTGGCCGCTTCCCTGCGCTGTTCGGACTGGCGAAGCTCCCGGCGAACCTGCTCCATCCGGGCTTGTCCGTCGCGCAGACCGTCCAGCAATTGCTTGTACCTCGCCACCGTATCTTGTATCGTTTGCTCGATTTTGGCCAACCGCTCTTGCAGTTCGGCGATTTTGACCTGACGCTGCACTTCTTCGAGATCGAGCTGCTCTTTTCCAGACAGCTGACGGTCGACACGCGCCTGAGAAGTTTGCACCAATTGCTGCTGGTGACGAATTTCGTTGCGCAGGTTCGCCATTTCGTTGAGCTTTTCAAAATAGTCGCCTTTCAAGCGCTCCACGTCATCCGTCAACGATTGCACCATGGCGAAAAACTGGCCTTCGGCTTCCTGCAAAGCGGCATGGGCCTCTGTCATGCGCTGCTCCGCTTCCTGCACGCGCTGCTTTTCTTCCGCAAGCTCTGCTTCGAGCGCATGCTGCTTTTCCGTCAGCTTGTGCATTTGCTCCATCGTCTGCTGGCGATTGGCACTCAAGTTGCGCATCCGCTCGCGCAATACTTCGCGCTGGCCTTCTACTTTTTCGGTTTCCTCGCTCACGGTCAAAAGAACTTGCTGCAACTCCTCAATCGACTGGTCGATTTGCGTGACAGAAAAGCGGGCTTGCTCCAAATCCGCTTCGTGCTTGCTCGCTTCCGTCGTCTGCGTAATCAGTTGCTCGCGCAGTTCCTGCACACGCTGCGATGCAGCCTCCCACTTCGTATGGGCCGCCTCGATTTGTTGCACGTACAGAGCCACTTCATGCTCGACCAGCTTGCGGTGCAGCTCCTTGTAGGTTTTCGCCGTCTCGGCCTGCTCCTGCAACGGTCCAATCTGCTCCGTGATCTCGCTGACGATATCGTGGATGCGAATCAGGTTTTGCTCCGTGTCGTCCAGCTTCTTCTCGGCCTCTCGCTTGCGGGTCTTGTACTTGACGATTCCCGCTGCCTCTTCAAAAATTCCCCGGCGATCTTCCGATTTGGTACTGAGGATTTCTTCGATTTTTCCCTGACCGATAATGGAATACGCTTCTTTTCCCAGACCCGTATCCATAAACAGCTCCATAATATCTTTCAAGCGGCACGATCGGTTGTTTATGTAATACTCACTGTCGCCAGAGCGGTACACTCTGCGCGTAACGGAAACCTCCGAATATTCCACATCAAGCGAGCGATCGGTATTATCCAAGGTTAATGTCACTTCAGCAAAATTCACTGGCTTGCGCTTGTCGCTGCCCGCGAAAATGATATCTTCCATCTTCGCCCCGCGCAGCGATTTGGCGCTTTGTTCCCCGAGCACCCAGCGAATCGAGTCGGAAACGTTGCTTTTGCCGCTTCCGTTCGGGCCGACTACTGCTGTCACTCCCGGTACGAACTCCAATTCCGTCCTGTCGGCAAAAGATTTGAATCCTGCCAGCTCCAGACGTTTCAAATACATACGTACGATCCTCCTTACCAAACCCCACCCTGTTTGCTCGCCACCTGCTGTTATTTGCCGAGTCCGGCAAAACACGCGGCCCAGATTGGATGGGTACCCGAAAAGAGCCCCTGCATGAGACAGGAGCTACTCCACTGCGAGGTTTCTTGGGTCTTTCCCCGTTAAGTGTATCATAGAAAGCCGTCATCACGCAGTATTTTCCCAGCTTTTCCAAGTCGGAACAAAGAAAGCTACACCACCTGCCTTTCGCAGATGATGCAGCTCCCTTTTCCGAGCTTTTATTTATCCCCCAGCTTTACCAATGCCCGCGCGGCGGCCTGCTGTTCCGCTTCCTTTTTGGAGCGGCCCGAGCCGATGCCAAGCGAACGATTGTTCAAAAGCACCTCAGATACGAACTCTCGATTGTGAGCTGGTCCTTTTTCTTCTACAATGCGATACTGGATGTCTCCCAGATTGTCCTGTTGAACAAATTCCTGCAACTGGCTCTTGAAGTCTGTAACCTGGGCAAACTCTCCCTTGTCGATTCTCGGATAAACGTATTTTTCCATAAAAGAAAACACGGCATCCAGGCCCTGATCCAAATAGAGGGCGCCAACAAAAGCTTCAAATACGTCCGCTAGCAAGGCAGGTCGCTGACGGCCGCCCGTCAGCTCTTCCCCTTTTCCCAGCAAAACGAGATCGCCAAAATTCAGTAGCTCAGCAAATTTAACCAGAGAAGGCTCACAGACAATCGCTGCCCGCAGTTTTGTCATCTCTCCCTCGCTCATCTTGGGAAAAGTTTTGTACAAAAACTGGGAAACCGTCAATTCGAGCACCGCATCTCCCAAAAATTCCAGCCGTTCATTGTCTGATATCCGTTTGCCGCGTTGCTCGTTCACGTAGGAAGAATGGGTGAATGCCTGCCGCAGAACGCTTTCATCATGAAAGCGAAAGCCGATCTTCTCTTGCAGCTGCGCAAAATTCATCACCCTCACCACCATTCCAGGAGACTGCCTACTTTTTCTCTCAGTAGGGCTCATTTATGCTTCGTATCGCTTCAGGATCACCGTAGCATTATGACCGCCGAATCCAAATGTATTGGACACAGCCACATGGACGGTCGCCTTGCGCGCATGGTTAGGAACATAGTCGAGATCACATTCCGGATCAGGATTTTCCAGGTTGATGGTAGGAGGAAGCACCTGATCGCGCAGAGCGAAAGCAGTCGCGATCGCTTCAATACCGCCTGTGGCGCCGAGCAAATGGCCTGTCATCGACTTGGTGGAGCTGACAGCCAGCTTGTAAGCGTGTTCGCCAAAGACGTCTTTGATCGCCTGCGTTTCTGCGATATCCCCTTGGTCAGTGGAAGTTCCGTGTGCGTTGATATAGCCTACTTCTGTCGGGTCGATTCCCGCGTCACGCAGGGCGTTTTTCATGCAGCGCGCAGCCCCTTCTCCCCCTGGAGATGGAGAAGTGATGTGATGGGCGTCAGCACTCATGCCATAGCCGATCACTTCGGCGATGATGTTCGCGCCGCGCTTTTTCGCATGCTCGAGTTCTTCCAGAATCAGGACGCCTGCCCCTTCTCCCATGACAAAACCATCGCGATCCTTGTCAAAAGGACGGGATGCTTTTTGCGGCTCGTCGTTGCGCGTGGACATCGCTTTGGCGGAACAAAAGCCGGCAAACGCCATCGGGCGAACGGTCGCTTCCGCTCCACCTGCGATCATCACATCGGCATGATCAAACTGGATCAAACGCAGAGCGTCGCCGATTGCGTTCGTCCCCGTTGCACATGCGGTAATCGCACTGGATGTTGGCCCTTTTGCACCGTATTGGATCGATACTGCTCCAGACGCCATGTTCGCAATCAGCATCGGAATAAAGAACGGACTCACGCGGCGCGGTCCTTTTTCCAACAGCACGGAATGCTGCTCTTCCCATGTAGACAGCCCGCCAATACCGGACCCGATGTATACACCCACTCGTTCCGCATTTTCTGGCGTGATTTCCAGTTTCGCATCCTCTACCGCCATTTTGGCAGCAGCCAATCCAAACTGAACGAATCGGTCTGTACGTCGTATTTCTTTTTTGTCCATATACAGCTCGGGATTGAAGTCTTTTACTTCTCCCGCAATCTGTGTCGGATAATCAGTAGCGTCAAAAGCAGTCAGGCGGTCAATGCCTGATTTTCCTTCCAGCAAACTGTTCCAGAAGGTCTGCGCGTCATTTCCCACCGGAGAAATAACACCGACGCCCGTAATCACCACTCTTCGTTTCATTGCGATCACCTCTATATGAAAGTCAGCAGTCAGCCTGTTACTTACACTTCATGCCCAACATAGCTTCCCCGTATGTATTCTCTGCAATTGAAGGAGAAGTCCCGTATGGTACGGGACTTCCAACTGATGGATCTACTTGTGAGATTCTATGTATTTAACAACCTCACCAACAGAAGTGATCTTTTCAGCATCTTCGTCAGAAATCTCTAAATCAAACTCGTCTTCGAGTTCCATTACGAGTTCCACTACATCCAGGGAGTCAGCGCCCAGGTCTTCTTTGAAAGAAGCTTCCAAAGTAATCTTGGACTCATCTACACCCAGACGATCGACGATGATTTTCTTCACGCGTTCCAATGTATCTGCCATCTTGCTTCACCCCCTCTCCCGTATTATAGTGGATGAGCTTTCAAAAAACCAGTTTACATATACATGCCGCCGTCTACATGCAAGGTTTGGCCTGTCATGTAGTTGGCTGCATCAGAAGCAAGGAACAAAACAACAGACGCGATGTCTTCGGTTTGACCGAGACGGGCGAGTGGAATCTGGCTGATCAGGCCCGCTTTGATGTCTTCCGGCAGGACGTCTGTCATTTCTGTAGCGATGAAACCTGGCGCTACCGCGTTCACGGTGATGCCACGGCTCGCCAGCTCGCGTGCAGCAGTCTTGGTCAGACCGATGACGCCTGCTTTAGCCGCTACGTAGTTTGCTTGTCCCGCATTGCCGAGTACACCTACAACGGACGTGATGTTGATGATTTTTCCCGAACGCTGCTTCATCATCGGACGAGTAGCTGCTTTCAGGCAGTTGAACACGCCTTTGAGATTCGTGGCGATGACGTCATCCCACTCTTCTTCTTTCATGCGCATCAACAAGTTGTCGCGGGTAATCCCTGCGTTGTTGACGAGAATGTCGATGGTCCCGAAGTGGTCGAGCGCCGCTTTGAACATGTCGCCCACTTCTTCTGTCGAGGACACATTGGCGCGAACCATGATGGCGTCGCGGCCGAGCTCCTTGATCATCGCGACTGTTTCACTGGCTGCCGCTTCGCTTCCTGCGTAGTTAACGACCACATTCGCTCCTGCTGCGGCCAGCTTAAGTGCGATCGCGCGGCCGATTCCGCGGGAAGCGCCTGTGACGAGTGCTGTTTTTCCTGTTAGCATAATACCCCTCCGTTCAAAAGCTCAGTCAAGGACTCCATATCCTGTACAGAAATAATCGTCGTGTCTGCCGGAGCGATTTTTTTGATCAGTCCAGCAAGCACTTTTCCTGGCCCGATCTCCACAAAAGTGGTCACGCCCGCTTCCACCATCCACTGTACGGAATCCTCCCACAGAACTGGAGCCGATACTTGCGAAACCAGTTGTTCCACAATCGCCGCCGCTTCGGTAACAGGTCGCGCCGTTACGTTTGCCACGACCGGAACGGTTGCTTCCCGGACAGATACGCCTGCAAGCACGGCCTGCAATTTATCCGCAGCAGGCTGCATGAGGCTGGAGTGGAACGGTCCGCTTACGTTCAGCGGCAGAACACGCTTCGCCCCCGCTGCCTTCGCCTGCTCGCCAGCCAGTTTGACACCTTCGGCGGAACCGGAGATGACAATTTGGCCCGGACAGTTCATGTTCGCCGGTTGTACCGGGTGTCCGGAAGCAGTCACGTCTTCGCAAATCGCTTGCAAAGCGGAGCGCTCCATGTTCAGGACAGCTGCCATCGCGCCCTGCCCTGCCGGAACCGCTTCTTCCATGAATTGACCGCGTGCACGGACCGTTTTTACCGCGTCAGCAAAAGACAGCGCTCCTGCTGCAACCAGTGCCGAATATTCGCCCAGACTGTGTCCAGCCACGAAAGCAGGCGTGTATTCGGGAAGTTTTTCTTTCAAAGCTGCCAATACCGCGACGCTCGCCGTCAAAATCGCCGGCTGCGTGTTAGCCGTCAGCTTCAGTTCTTCTTCCGGGCCGTTGAAGCACAAGCCGGACAGCGAAAAGCCGAGCGCTTCATCTGCCTGCTGAAAAATGTGGCGGGCTGCCTCCGACTGTTCACTGAGCGCTTGGCCCATTCCTACGAATTGCGAGCCCTGCCCCGGAAAAACAAATGCTACTTTCCCCACTACTGTCCGCTCCCTTCTGCTGGCGTGGTCGACCATTTCAAGAGTGTCGCTCCCCAAGTCAATCCGCCGCCAAAGCCTACGAGAATCACATTGTCGCCTTCTTTGATGCGTCCAGCTTCAACCGCTTCATCGAGTGCAACCGGAATCGATGCAGAAGACATGTTGCCGTAACGGTCGAGGTTGATCGCCACCTTTTCTTCGGACAAGCCGAAGCGTTGCACAGCCGAATCGATAATTCGCTTGTTCGCCTGGTGCGGCACGAGCAGATCGATATTTTCGCGGTCTACGCCCGCTTTGGCAAGAACCGCTTCTGTGGCAGAGTTCATCACGCGCACAGCGAATTTGAACACCTCTCCGCCCGCCATGGCCAAATAGTGCAGATCGTTTTCCACCGATTCGCTGGAAGCAGGGATGCGCGAGCCGCCCGCTGGCAGACACAGCAAAGGTCCGCCCGATCCGTCTGCACCCAATTCAAACGACTGGAAGCCGAAGCCTTCTTTCACTTCGCCGATGACAGCAGCACCCGCGCCGTCGCCAAACAGCACGCAAGTATTGCGGTCTTTATAGTTCGTAATTTTGGACAGCGTTTCAACCCCTACTACCAAAATGTGCTTGTAAAACCCATTGGCGATGAACTGGGTCGCTGTCGTAATGCCGTACAAAAAGCCGGTGCAGGCAGCAGACAAATCTACCGCAGCCGCACGCTTTGCTCCCAGCTTTTCCTGCAAAATGCAGGCAGTGGATGGGAACATCGTGTCCGGCGTCACCGTAGCGACGATAATCATGTCCAGTTGCTCTGCGCTGATGTTGGCTTTTGCCAACGCTTTTTTCGCAGCTTCGTAAGCGAGATCAGAAGATGCTTGCTCAGTCGAGCAGATCCGGCGTTCCCGGATTCCAGTACGGGAAACAATCCACTCATCAGATGTTTCCACCATTTTTTCCAGATCGAAGTTGCTAAGCACCCTGTCAGGGGTGTAAGAACCTGTAGCCAAAATGCCTACTGAACGCTTTTTATCCATCTGCCTCACTCGCTTTCTCCCGTTATATTTTTCTGTAGTGCCTGCGCAATGACTTCATTGACATCTTGCCGCACAAAGCGAGCTGCGCTGGCAATCGCGTTTTTCATCGCTCTCTCGTCAGAGGAGCCATGAGCCTTGATCACAGGGCTTTTCAAGCCCAATAACGGCGCTCCCCCGTATTCCGCGTAGTCCATTTTCTTCTTGAAGCGCATGAGTCCCGGCTTTAAGATGGCCGCTCCTACTTTATTAATCAGACTCGAAGTAAACTCCTGCTTCAACTGCGAAAAGATTGTGGAAGCAGCGCCCTCTACCGCTTTCAGCAGCACGTTGCCGACGAAGCCGTCACAAACTAGCACGTCACATGCCCCTTCCATGACGTCGCGCGCTTCCACATTGCCGACGAAATTCAGGTCTGCCTGGGACAGCAGCGGGAACACCGCTTTGGTCAGCTCATTCCCTTTGCCTTCTTCTGTCCCTACGTTGAGCAGTCCTACTTTTGGATTTTCGAATCCAAGCACTTTTTCTGCGTACAGGCTGCCCATCACCGCGTATTGCAGCAGGTGATGCGGCTTCGCATCCATGTTGGCCCCCACATCAAGTGTGAGTGTTACGCGGCCTTTTTTATTCGGGATATAAGCGGCAAGCGCCGGGCGCTCGATGCCTTCCATGCGGCCCGTGTACAGCAAACCTGCCGTCATGAGCGCACCCGTGTTTCCCGCCGAAATCGCTGCATCCACGATCTTTTCACGTGCCATCTCAACTGCAACAACCAGCGAGGAATTTTTCTTGCGACGTACAGCTCGAACCGGCTCATCATCTGGCAAAATCACTTCTGTCGTAGGAACAATCTCGATGTTTGCCGGCGCGTCTTGCGGCAAGTGGTTCCGAATGGCTTGTTCATCTCCCACCAGTACAACCGTAATGGCCGGGTTTTCCTTGATGGCAGCAAGTGCTCCTAATACTGTACTTTGTGGTGCGTTGTCGCCGCCCATCGCATCAACTGCAATTCGCAACCGTGTCTCCTCCTTACCTCTCATTCATGCCGATTTTGTGCGACAGTCATTTCCACAACCCGGAATGTCGCTGTAAAGACCAATTCACCTTGAACTTTCGTCTCCACGCGCACTTTGCACTCGTCGCCGTCTCGGCTGCGTACTACTGCCTTCGCGACCAGCTTTTCGCCAATGCGCACGGGGCGCACAAAGCGAATCCGGGCTGTAGCTGTCAGCGCCACATCGGCATTAATGACTGCTACTGCCAAAGAGTTAGCCTGGGCAAAAATATAATGGCCCCGGGCAATTTGTGTTTTGGAAAAAACGTGCTCTTCTTTTATTTCCAATACGGAAATAGCTTGGGAATCGAGCTGCAAGTCGATGATCTCCCCGATTACTTCCTCAATCCCCAACGACTTCACGGGATCGAGGCTTTTCTCCGCAACCGATTTGATCCGCTCCCGAAGCTCCGGAATCCCAAGCTCCAATCGATCTAGTCGTATTGTTTGAATGCTGACATGAAATAACTCAGCCAGATCTTCGTCCGTCGCAAATGGATTATCCGCCAGCGACTGCACCAAGCGGGTCTGGCGGTCTTTTTTTGGCAAGCGGGCGATGCGAAACACCCCCTAGCAAGATTCTTGTTTCGGATATGTATGATTGCGAGCTGTTTTTAATACCAGGTACCAAAACAGTATAAGGGAGAACGTTGGCAATTACAAGTAAAGTTCTTGAAAATGGGTAGCTCTCCCTAGCGGTACATTAGCCGAATGATCTCCTCAATCCCGGGTTCCTTCATCTGGATGTCCAAAGGCTCCCCCCAGCCAGCCACTTCTGCCAAGATGCGCGGCGAAGAAATTTTTCCTTTGTCAAAATGAACGGACAAAACATTGCCGGACAACTCCAGCCGTTCAATCCCTGCCAACTCGGCACCCAGGCTTGGCGGCTGGCGATATTCAACCTGAATCAGACTGGGCAAACCGATTTGGCGGCGCATGTCATCCAATGTCGTGTCCATCATCTTTTTGCCGTGATTGATGACGATAATCCGCTTGCACAATTGCTCGATATCGTCCATGTCATGCGTCGTCAGCAAGATCGTCTTTTTCTGCGTCTCGTTCACTTCTTTTAAAAAGGCGCGGATGCTCGTCTTGGCGACCACATCCAGCCCGATTGTCGGCTCATCCAAAAACAGCACAGGAGGATCGTGCAAAAGCGCTGCCGCCAAATCCGCTCTCATCCGCTGTCCGAGCGACAGTTTGCGCACAGGTGTATCCAGAAATTCGCGCATATCCAGAAGCTCCTGGTAAAGCTCCATCGAGCGCCGATACGTGCGCGAATCGATTTTGTACATCGCCTGCAAAATCTCGAATGAGTCTTTGACGGGCAAGTCCCACCACAACTGCGTTCGCTGCCCGAAGACGACGCCGATGCGCGAAGCGACCTGTATCCGGTCTTTTTGCGGACTGTAGCCGCCAATGCGGATTTCTCCCCGACTGGGGTGCAAAATGCCGGACAGCATCTTGATCGTGGTCGATTTCCCCGCTCCGTTCGGGCCGATGTAGCCGACGAACTCCCCTTCCCCGACGGAAAAGGAGATGTCGTCTACAGCCTTGACCTCACGCTGCTCCCGGGAAAACAAGGTGCGCACCGAGGCGAAGCGGCCTTTTTTCTCCGGAGACAAATAGAACGACTTGCCGATATGTACAGCTTCTATCATGATGAAAACCTCCTCAGCTTCCCGTAGAGTGATAATGTCGTATGCCTATCTTCCAAAAGGTGAGTGCCAAAAACAATGCGGTCGCCGCCGCAACAGGCGCCAGCAGCGGGTAGTACCAGCCTCCCCCTTTTCCGAGCAAGGCCAGCATCGGCAAGTAATTCATGTACGCGATCGGCAAGGCGGTAAAAAACAGCCATTTCAGCCAGCCTGGATAGAGCGAAATCGGATAGTTGGAGGCATTCGCCGGCGCGTAGATCGTAAAAGTCAGGATGTCTCTCATTTGATGCGTCCAAAAAGAGAGAGCCGCCGAAGACAACGCCATGGAAAAATAAATGACCCCGCCCGAAAGAATCGCGATCGGGGAAAAGACGATCAACCAGAGCAAATCTGCCCCTTCCCGGGCAAGTCCCGCAAGCGAGAGCACCAGCACTGCCACGCCTTGCACGATGCCGCCAATCCGCGAAAGGTCGAGATTGCGCGTAAGCAAAAGCAAGAGCGGCGATACCGGGCGAATCAGCATCTGGTCAAATTCTCCGTGCACGACATACTTCTCAAAATCGTTCACTTCCGGAGCAAACAGCCGATACAAGGAGACAGATGCCGAAGAAATGCCGTAAAGCATGCCGACCTCGTAAATATTCCAGCCAGCCACATCGTTGAAGCGGTGCAAAATGGCGGAAAGAATCACAAAATCGAGAACCATAATCATGCCGGTCGTAGCCGCGCTCGTAATGAAATTCATTTTGTACTGCATTTGCGAGCGGAGACTGGCTGCGATCAGCTTTCGATAAAGCATGAGCACGTCGCTACCCCCCTTGTATTTCCAGCTTTCTTCTTGCTTGCTTCGTCACAGCGAGAGCGACTGCTGTCAAAATGACAGCCCACAGCAGCTGAACCCCGATGCTGTAGGCCGGAGCAAGCTCCAGCCAGTTCATGACCGGATAGTAAATCATGGCGGCAAAAGGCAAAAACGGAGCCAGCTGCCCGAGTACCCCCGGCATCAGATCGACAGGGATCATCTGCCCGCCAAAGCCGAAAACAAGCGAGAGCAAAATGAGGTGCAGCCAGCGCACCTCGGTCGTCCAGAAAGAAGAAATGCCGACCAAATAAAAAAGGAGCATGCCTACGTAGGCAGCCAGCAGAAGCGAGAGCAAAAACAAGAGGTACGCAAGCGGATCGGAGGGGAAAGAAAAGCCTACCGCAAGCCCAAGCAAAAGGCCGATCGGCAGACTGCGGTAACAGGCGTTGTAGAGCAGGCGGCCAAACTCCTGGCTCAAGGTGTACCACAAGTAATGGACAGGCTTGATCATGTCGAGGCTGACCGCTCCGCTGCGCACCCCGACCTGCACATTCAGCCCCGGTGACATGAACGTCGTCACCCAAAGCACGCTTTGGCAAATCGCGATGTAGCAGGCCATCGTTTCCGCGTCGTACGGGCCGTGAACGGCTTTGCCTCGCAGGACTCCCATCCAAATGGCAATAAAAACAAGCCCAAAAATCGAGCTCGCCACATTGTTGATCAGATGAGAGAGACGATACTGAAGATTGCGTCGATAGCTTTTGCGGATAATCCGCCAGTAAACCATAAGAACCTCCTCGTGGAAAAGTCAGGAATAACAGGATAGCAGGGCTCCTATATGATTGCAAGCAAAAAAAGAGAAGGCTCTTCAAAAAGAAGAACCTTCTCTGATAAATCCATCTGCTGTCACGCGGGGTCTCCCTTCACGCCAGCCAGATGAAATCTACCCGCTATTTCATGCGTCTTTGCCGTTTTCAGCGGCTACCAATACGTCTACCTCGCTCTTGTCGAGGGCTTCGGCCATTTCCCGCCCTGGTGCGCGGTCCGTCACGATCAAGTCGATCTGATCCAGACTGGCTACCCGGTACAACATGCTTTTTCCGAATTTGGAGTGGTCAGCAAGAATAATCACCTGATCCGCCCGCTTCATCATCTCCCTGATCACATAGCCGTGATCTTCATCCGGGGAAACAAGCCCGCCCGTCGTCAGCCCGCAAGCTCCGACCAGCAACTTGTCGACGTGGTAATTCGCCAGATTTTCTACGGTTCGGGTGCCGTGCACACACTGATCTTGCGGGTTCACATCTCCGCCGAGCATTTTCACAAGCACGCCTTCCTTGCGCGAAACACTGGCTGCTGTAGCCAAGGAGTTTGTAATGATGACATGGTCTTTTGTCTGCAACGATTCTACCGTCAGTTGAACCGTCGTGGATGCGTCAAGCAGCAAATAGTCGCCGTGTTTGATCAAACGCGCGGCAGCCTGCGCAATCCGACGCTTCCCTGTCAAATCGAGCTGCATGCGCTCCTGATGAGAAAAGCTTTTTTTGCTCAAGCTAGGCAAAATCGCTCCACCGCGAGTCCGCAAGATTTCTCCCTGCTCCTCCAGCTTGACGATATCTCGCCGGGCCGTATCACGGGAGACGCCGAATTGCTCCACGACTTCCTGTACACTGATTCGGTGGTGCTGCTGCAAATATTGCAGGATCGCGGTCAATCGCTCTTCCTGGTACATCACGGTTTCACTCCATCCTTGCCTTTCTTCCTCATTGTAAGTCATTTACGCATTTTAAGCAATATCATTTAAGTATTCATAAGCATTAATAAGTAAAATGAAGGCACAAAAAAAGCAAGGTGATTGCTCACCTCACTTTTTACGCAGCAAAGCTTACTTTGCTACTTTCACACCTTTGTAGTGACCGCAGCTTGGGCAAACACGATGCGCAAGCTTGTATTCGCTGCAATTATCGCATTTGATCATGCCTGGAATCTCTAATTTGAAGTGCGTACGACGCATTCTTTTACGGGTTTTGGAAGTTCTCCGTTGAGGTACTGCCATCTTCCTTACACCTCCTTCAACTGACAAATGCTAAGATGCTCTATTGGGTGGACAGTATAGGCCAAAAGCTTATGCCGTCCTTCAAAAATGAGACGCTGCATCCGAAGATCGGCGCCTCACCTTGAAAACAAGAGAATACTACTTGCTGTCCTTGAAAAAGTCAGCCAACCCGGCCAAGCGCGGGTCAATCCGCTCATTCTTGCAGCTGCATGCCACTTCGTTGCGGTTTACGCCACAACTCGGGCACAATCCTTTGCAATCTTCCTCGCACAGCGGGAAGGTTGGCATCGCGAGCAAAAAGTCCTCTTGCAACAGCGCAGTAAGCTCGATCTCGTCTCCTTCCAGTGGAAGGATGTCGCTGTCTTCGTCCTCGCTTATGATAGGATCATCTGCCAAAGCAAAGGTCTCGGAGAAGTCTATTGCCGCGTGATGGGTAAAAGGATTCAAGCATCGGGCGCAGACGAAATCGACATCGGCCTTCATGCTGCCTTTTACATAGTAGAGGTTACCGAGCTGTACAGCTTCGCCCTCGGCATTCACAGGAGTGATCCCGCGAATCTCGTTATGGCGACCTTTCAGTTCTGCTGCATCGAGCGTCAACTGAAACGGCAGTGCCTCTCCTTTTCGGTGTTCCAACTCTGCTAACTTAATGTTCATAGCACTTCACCTCATGCACAACAAGGATGATTATAGCCCGTGCAAAAAGCTTTGTCAACCATTTTTCCTTGACAGCTTGTTTGCTCAGGAAGATTTCGGTTTTTGTCCATCCAGATACGCAATCGCATCCTTTACTGTCTTGATGGGAACGATCTGCATGGAAGTTCCAATCCGTTTTGCGGTAGCCAGCGCTTCCTGATAATTGGAGGTTGCATCAAGCGTATCCTCGGGTGCAAAGAAAATTTCCGCCCCTGCTTTGTCAGCCGCGATGACCTTGTGGTTGATCCCGCCGATCCGGCCGACTGTCCCATCCAGTGAAATCGTGCCTGTACCGGCGATTTTATAGCCTTTTGTCAAATCTTTCGCCACATCGAGCTGATCCAAAATCTCCAGCGTCATCATCAGCCCGGCAGATGGTCCACCGATCCCTTGCGACGCGATCGTTACTTTTTTCGGAATCACGATCTCTTGCTTGTTGTCCGGACGCACCCCGATGCCGACGGACTTCGACTCTGGCAGTGGTTCCAAGGTTACCATCGTTTTCCCTTCTTGTCCATCTCTTGTATATGTAATCTCGACCTGATCGCCTGCCTTTTTGCTGGCGAGAGCTTGCAGCAAATCTTTGGCTTCGGCGGTGCGCACTCCATCGACGGCGGTGATGACGTCGCCGATTTTCAGCACTTTTTTGGCGGGAAGTCCTTCGATTGTGCCCATGACCCAGACGCCTTCTTTTTCGATCTTGACATCGTAGCCAGCCAGGCGAAAAGCGACCGCTTCGGCGATCTTTTGCGAATTGTCCATCACGGCTTGCTCGCGGCGGACGAAGTCTTCGTTGTCCTCCCCTTTGCTGACCACCAGCTCTTTCGGCATCAGCTCGGCATCAGGCGACATGTTCGCGTAGACGTACCAAGCGAGATTCGCCTCACCCATGCGCACAGTCGTAAGCATGAACGCGCCTGTTTCGTCCTTTTTGCCGCCTTCTACGTCGATCATCGGGCCTAGCGCGATAGCCGAGCCTGGCCTTGTCACATAGTAATTGGTCGGGATAAAAAAAGACAGTCCAGCCACAATCACAATCAAGGCCAAAACCCAGCTAAAGCCTCTGGCTCCTCGCGATCTGCGCGTTTGTCTATAAAGTTGGTCCTCGTTCATCCGTTTTCCTCCCAGTTCGCAATCAGTTGCTGGATGCGCTCTGCTTGTGCTGCACCCTCGCGTTCCCCGAGTTCGATGATTTCCTCCACGCCAGAGTAGGCAATACTGCTATAATGTCCAACATCCGGGCGGATTACGATATCCGCAGCAATGATCCTGTGGCGGAGAATTTCCCGTTCCATCACATCAATCGTCTGGGCAATGACGTCGAAGATGCTGTTCACCTTCATTGGCGTATCGACCTGGGCCACATCGACTGCAATGACGATATCCGCTCCCATGTCTTTCAGCACCGTCACAGGCACGCGGTCAATGACACCGCCATCGACCAGCAGACGCCCGCCAACCTTTTCCGGGACAAATATGCCTGGAATGGAAATGCTCGCCCTGACTGCCTGATCAATCGGCCCATCGCGGAATACAACCCGTTCGCCGGATTCGATGTCAGTCGCCACAATCGCCAAAGGCTTGCCCAGTTCTTCCATCCGCTTCCCGTGAGTGAGCAGCTTGATCAACTGCTTGATTTTCTCTCCCGCGACAAACCCCATGCTCGGTACGGTCAGATCAAGCCAGTGCTTGCGCTTCAGATTGAGCGCGAGCTTCGCCATCATGTGCGGCTCGATTCCGTTTGCATACACCGCCGCAATCAAACTCCCCATACTGCTGCCCGCAAGCATGTCGATCTCGATTCCTTGCGCCTCCAATGCTTTCAAGACACCAATATGCGCAAAACCGCGGGCCCCGCCTGAGCCTAGCGCTACCCCCACGGTTGGCTTTCGCTTCGCCGTCATGCAAACACCCCCTGTAAACAGCCTATGTGACCATTCCCTGTTCCTTTCACACTTGAAAGATACAAGCCTCACGCATAGATCATCAGCCTGTCACGTAGACATGTACTATGATCTTTTCGTCGACACAGGAGGATTCCATGTCACGCCACTCACCGTTTTTCACCTTGTTGCTTGCCCTCTCGACAGTCGGGCTCGTCTTGACCCTTGTCATTTACTCGCAAATTTCTTTTGAAGCCGCCGTCCGTGGACTCAAAATCTGGTGGGAGGTCGTATTCCCGTCCACGCTCCCGTTTATCGTCCTCTCGGAAATATTGATGGGACTCGGAGTCGTTCACTTTGTTGGCGTGCTGTTGGAACCGATGATGCGCCCTTTGTTCAATGTTCCGGGAACAGGCGGATTTGTGCTCGCCATGGGCTTTTCATCGGGATATCCGGTGGCAGCCAAGCTGACTACCCGCTTGCGCCAGCAGGGCAATATCTCCAAAGCGGAAGGGGAACGGCTCGTATCTTTTACGACGACGGGAGATCCGCTGTTTGTCATGGGCGCAGTGGCAATCGGCTTTTTCCACAGCGAGCAAATGGGAGTCGTCCTCGCCTTGACCCACTATTTGTCGGCAGTCATCATGGGGCTGATTTACCGTTTCCACGCGCCGTTTGCTGCCATAACCAAGCCTTTGGAAAAAACGAATTTGCCCCTCCCGCTCCGCGCGCTGCAAGCCATGCACCGGGCGCGAATCCGCGACGGTCGGCCGTTTGGCAAACTCATGGGGGATGCCGTGCAGTCAGCGCTCAACACCTTGCTCATGATCGGTGGCTTTATCATCGTGTTCTCTGTGTTGATTCAGTTGTTTCAAGCGATTCACCTGACCCAATTGATCAGTACGTTTCTCGCTATTTTCCTCGGTCCCTTTGGCTTTCCTCCCGCCTTTTCCAAAGCCATCGTCGCCGGGCTGTTCGAAGTCACGTTGGGCGCGCAGGCAGCCAGTGTCGTTCCCGATGCCGTGTCCATGGTCTGGAAAGCTGCGATCGCCAGCGCCATACTGTCCTGGGGCGGACTGAGCGTCCATGCGCAAGTCGCCAGCATTCTAAGCGAAACAGACATCCGGGTAGCGCCTTATTTGATTGCGCGTGCTCTCCACGCTTTATTGGCGGCCATTTTGACCTTTGTTTTCTGGCAGCCGCTGGTCAAAGCGAGCAACTGGTTTTTGGAAAAAAGCGTTCCCGTCTTCGTGCCGACCACTTCCGGAATCCCCGTCACAAGCTGGTGGGAGACGATCGCTTTTTCTGGCACGCTCGCGGCAGGGGTGGCTGTTCTGCTTTTCGGCATCAGCTTGCTCACCCGTTACTTTCGCAGCAGCAAGCCGAGGTAAACTCGGTTACTCGCTGGCCAATTTGCGCTTGAGCGCTTCTTCAATCGCTGGCGGCACCAGATCGGCGACACTCGCCTTGTACCTTGCCACTTCTTTTACGATGCTGGAGCTGAGATACGAATACTGATTGTTGGTCATCATGAAAAAGGTCTCGATCTGATCGTCGAGCTTTTTGTTGATGGAAGCAACCTGCATTTCGTACTCGAAGTCGGACACAGCGCGAAGACCGCGAATGATCACTTTGGCTCCGCGCTTGTTCATGTAATCGATCAGCAAGCCGTCAAAAGAGTCGATCTCCACATTGCTCATGTCCGCTGTCGCCTGACGAAGCATCTCGACGCGCTCCTCTACGCTGAACAGGGAATTTTTTTTGGAGTTGATCAGAACTGCCACGATGACTTTGTCAAACACTTTTGCCCCCCGACTGATAATGTCGAGGTGTCCATATGTAACCGGATCAAAGCTTCCCGAGCAAACGGCAATCGCCATGTTGCCTCCCCCTTTTTTCTGTGAAAAACGTCTCGACGTTTTTCATGAAATGGAATGCGACCGCAAAAAGCGAGGCGTTCCTACGCTTCTTGCTGCGGCTCGTAATAGTACAAAGTGACCGCTGTCTCGCCGTACGTAGCCTCGCGATCTTTGACGCAATCGCCGATGGCAGCGGGAAACGAGTCCTTGCTGTCGTGTTCGGCGACGATCCAGGCACCTGCTGCGAGCAGACCAAGCTGTTGTAGCTGAGTGATTTCTTCCACGATGTTTTGCTTCGCATACGGCGGGTCCAAAAAAACGAGATCAAACGGCTGCTCCCGCTTTGCCAATTGCCGGATGGCTCGATCCGCATCCATGCGGTACATTTCTGCGTATGCATCAAGGCGGCAGGCGCTGACATTTTGCTTGACGACAGAAAACGCTTTGGCATCGCGCTCGACGAAGACAGCTTTGTCCGCTCCCCTGCTTAACGCCTCAATGCCCAAGCTGCCTGTGCCGGCATACAAATCCAATGCCCAGCCCCCATCAAAGTACGGGCCGATCATGTTGAAAATCGATTCTTTCACTTTGTCGGTCGTCGGACGCGTTCCGCTTCCAGGGACGGCCGCAAGTTTTCTACCTCTGTGTTCTCCTGCGATGACGCGCATAATTGTTCACCTGTTCAAAGAAGTTTGTAGAAGATAAATGCCGCCTGTACCAAGGCCGTTCTGCCTTCAGGCTGATATCATACTATCACAACTGCCTACCCCCGTAAAATTGGCAACTGGAAAATTTATGCCGGCTTCAGGTATACGAGACGCAAAGTTTGGAAAACATGATGGATAGCGACGCAACGGTGTCGCTGACAACCGCGGAGAAGACTTACGTTTCCCCATAAGCTCTTCCTCCGGTTTCTCCTCTCCCATAATTGAAAGGCAGTTCACTTAGGCGCGCGGCGTGTCTGATAGGAGCATTCCGTGCCATCGCTCCCTTCGCGGGAGGAGTTGAACAGCTGCCCCATCGTCATTTGACGAGGGGGTATTTTTTTGTTCCCGGCATGCGCATACTACTTGCACATGTTCCAAAAGGGGGAATTGACATGGCAGCAAAACAACCGTCCGAGCAAAAGCTGAAAGCAGCCAAAGCCCAGTCCATCGCGGATCGTACAGGCATTGGCAGCGAAGCGGCACGCGAAATGCAATCGCGGGCGGACCAGTCCGACATCGTCAAACACGGGCAGTAAAATCGGGCAAAAAGAACGCAACCAGCCGTCCCATGCGATCGGCTGGTTTTTTCATGGAATGGAAAGCAAGCTCGTCTGTGTCAATGTTTCCCGCCTGCATTTCCCTCGCGGCTTCGTCTGGCTGCCTACAAACAATAAGCAAAACGGCCGCACCCATCTCATCACTTACCTCGTAGCAGCATCCAGCCCCAGCCTTATGCCACTACCGAATCGGGAGGAATCGTATGCACACCGTCTGGAAAGGATCAATCAGCTTCGGCCTGGTCAACATCCCGGTTCGCATGTTTACGGCGACAGAAGAACGGGATATTCGCTTCCGCCAGCTGCACAAGGAATGCAACACCCCCATCAAATACACGAAAATGTGCCCGCATTGTCAGCGGGAAGTGGACGCCAGCGAGATCGTTCGCGGCTACGAGTATGAAAAAGGCCACTTCGTCATGATCAACGACGAGGACCTGGAGGCGATCACCCCCGAAACCCGCCGAGCTATTGAGATTCTCGATTTTGTGGACTTGTCGGAGATCGATCCGGTTTACTTTGACAAAAGCTACTTTCTGTCTCCTCAGGACACAGGGGAAAAAGCGTACGCCCTGCTTCGCGCCGCGATGGGCCAAACCGGAAAAATCGCGATTGCCCAGGTGACGATGCGCAATCGGCAAAGTCTCGCCGTCATTCGGCTGTATGAGCATTGCATGATGCTGGAAACGATTTTTTATCCCGACGAAGTGCGGCCTGTCAATCAAGTGCCTGCCTTGCCAGAGGCGACCATCCCCTTGGCGGAAAACGAGCTGAAAATGGCAACCGAGCTGATCGGCAATATGACCGTTCCTTTCGATCCAGCCAAATATACGGACGAATACCGCAGCGAGCTGCAAAAAATGATCGAGAAAAAGCTGGAAGGCCAGGAGATTGCCACGGCACCGACCGTCGCCCGGACGAATGTCATCGACCTGATGCAAGCGTTGAAGGAAAGTCTCGCTTCTACCGCAGGCACTTCGCCTAATCCGGTAAAAATCGAGCCTGAGCCTACGCCAGCAGCGGCGAAACCGAAGCCTAGCCGCAAGCGCGCAACTCCCGCAGAGCCGACCGCAGCAGCTCCCAAGCAAATGCCAGCGCAAAGCGAGGCGATGACCACAACCAAAAAGCTGCGTCGCAAAAAAGCGACTCCCGTGTAACGCCATGCAAAAAAACCTGCCCGATACGGACAGGTTTTTTGCTTATTTTTCGACCAGTTGCTGCTCTGGCTCGATATGAATATGAACGGTATTGATTTTGTGCACACGTCTCATGCGTTCTTCGATGTGTTCGGTGATGGTGTGGCTTTCTACCACATTAAGGTGCGGCTCCACATGGATCACGACGTCAACCAGCACGCTGCTGCCGTGGTAACGCGCTTTAATATCGCTAATATCTTTTACTCCGGCGATGGACGAGATCGTCTCTTTCAGTTCCCCCAACTCTTCTACGTCAAAGCCGTCAGTCAAGCGATGGGTCGCTTCCCGGAAAATATCCCACGCTGTTTTCAGGATGATGACTCCGACTACCAACGCAGCCAGCGGGTCAAGCCAGTAAAGCTGGAACTGCGCCCCCGCAACGCCCACAAACGTCCCGATGCTGACGAAGGCGTCCGAGCGATTGTCAGCGGCCGCAGCCAGCAACGCCTGGCTGTTTGTTCGCAAAGCGAGCTGACGGTTGTAGCGGTACACGCCCAGCATGATCGCCGCTGTCGCCAATGCCGTCCAGCCTGCGAGCAAATCCGGTGCCGTCGTTTTTTGATCAAACAGCGAAGGAACCGCTTCCGTCACGACTTGCAAGCCGACAAACAGCATGATGAATGACGCGACCAAGGCCGAAATCGTCTCCGCGCGAAAATGGCCGTACGGGTGATCGTGGTCAGGCGGCTTGCGGGCAATGCGCAGGCCGATCAGGACCGCAATCGATGCCACCACGTCTGTCGAGTTGTTCAAGCCATCTGCCATCAACGCTTCCGATCCCGTCAGCACAGCAACTCCTATTTTTAACGCCGAGCAAAAGATATAGGCAATAATACTGACCCACGCGCCCCGTTCCCCTTGCTTCAGATCCGAATATACATCCACACTCCATCACCTCAAAAATCTCAATCACTCCGTTCGCTCAAAAGACAAGAACGAAGCGTCATAAAGCAGTTTCTTTTTGATCGAATTACATCGTAACAGACGCGATTCGTGTGGGTCTACAGAAACAGTTTTAGTCCGATTCATGAGTATAGAGGGGGGGAAAATGTGTTGCCCTGTGGCAATTTTTGTTGGAAACTTTTTCTTGCCAACGATGGGCGTTCTCCGGTATCCTAATCTTGCAATCACAACCACAAACAAGCACGGGAGCTTGGAAATCACCAGGCTGAGAGGATGGTACTGTGCCATCGACCGTTGAACCTGAACTGGGTAATGCCAGCGGAGGAATGTCCATATGACACGACAAGTGACGTGTATCTTTTTGCAAAATACCCGTTGCTTCTCTACTCTCGCGTCTGGCGTCGCATGCTCCCATGCGGCGTTTTTTCGCGACGGGCCTCTTTCGCCTCCCTACAAGGTTCGCGCTTCGTGCAACCACGCCAAGGAGGTTTTTTCATGTCATCCATTTCATCTTTTCCCGGTAGCCGCAAAGTATACGAGGTCGGCAGTCGCCCTGACATCCGCGTGCCGATGCGCGAAATCACCCTTCAAGCAAGCGAAGGGTTGTTCGGCTCTACCCCCAATCCGCCTTTGCGCGTCTACGACACGAGCGGCGAATACACCGCTGACGGATATGTCGCGGACATCGAAAAAGGCTTGCCGCTAGTGCGCAAAGCGTGGATCGAGGAACGCGGCGATACGGAAAGCTATGTCGGCCGGGAGCCACAACTTGTTGACGACGGAATCAGAAGCAGCGAAAAAGCGGTGACGATGCCAGCTTTTCCGCGCGAAGGCTATCGGCCCAAACGCGCTTTGCCAGGAAAAAATGTCACCCAGCTTCACTACGCCCGCCAGCAGATCATTACGCCAGAGATGGAATACATCGCGATTCGCGAAGGAGTGACCCCCGAATTTGTCAGAGCCGAAGTAGCTGCCGGGCGCGCGATTATTCCGGCCAACATCAATCATCCGGAAGCGGAGCCGATGATTATCGGGCGGAATTTTCACGTCAAAGTCAACGCCAATATCGGCACGTCGGCCGTAAGCTCCTCGATGGAAGAGGAAGTGGAGAAAATGATTTGGTCCGTGCGCTGGGGCGCCGATACGATCATGGATTTGTCGACCGGAAAGCACATTCATACGACCCGTGAATGGATCATCCGCAACAGCCCCGTGCCAATCGGTACCGTGCCGATTTACCAGGCGCTGGAAAAAGTCAATGGCAAAGCGGAAGACCTGACTTGGGAAGTGTATCGGGATACATTGATCGAACAGGCGGAACAAGGAGTCGATTACTTCACCATCCACGCTGGCGTTCTGCTGCGCTACATTCCTTTGACGGCAAAACGCGTTACCGGGATCGTCTCGCGTGGCGGCTCCATTTTGGCGGCTTGGTGTCTCGCCCACCATGAAGAAAACTTTTTGTACACCCACTTTGAAGAAATTTGCCACATTCTCAAAGCGTACGACATCAGCGTCTCGCTTGGAGACGGTCTGCGCCCCGGCTCGATTGCGGATGCCAATGACGAAGCGCAGTTTGCCGAGCTGGAAACACTCGGGGAGCTGACGAAAATCGCCTGGAAGCACGACGTGCAGGTGATGATTGAAGGGCCTGGTCACGTTCCGATGCACCTGATTCGCGAGAACATGGACAAACAACTGGAGATGTGCCACGAAGCTCCTTTTTACACGCTCGGGCCATTGACCACTGATATCGCTCCCGGTTACGACCACATCACCTCTGCGATTGGCGCAGCGATGATCGGCTGGTTCGGGACAGCAATGCTCTGCTACGTGACGCCCAAAGAGCACCTGGGACTGCCGAACAAGGAAGATGTGCGCAACGGCCTGATCGCCTACAAAATCGCCGCTCATGCAGCCGACCTAGCCAAAGGACATCCGCGAGCCAAACAGCGTGACGACGCGCTGTCCAAAGCCCGCTTCGAATTTCGCTGGAACGATCAATTCAACCTGTCTCTCGATCCTGAGCGCGCCCGCGAATATCACGATGAGACACTGCCTGCGGAAGCAGCCAAGTCTGCGCACTTTTGCTCGATGTGCGGCCCGAAATTTTGCAGCATGAAAATCTCGCACGACATCCGTCAGCAAGCGCAGGAGCAGGAACAAAACGAGCCTGCGGCCATCGCGGCAGGCATGCAGGAAAAAGCCCGCGAGTTCCGCGAGCAAGGAAGCCAGTTGTACCAATAAACGCCTGGAGGTGGCAAGCCATTGAATGAAGCCTTGCGTTTGCGCGCTGAAATCGCTCGCCTGGAGGTGGATTTGGAAAGTCTGAGACGCCAACTGTTCCATTTGCAAAAAGAATGCGCGCACGAGTTCGTCGAAACATCGCTGGCGCGCACCTGCTCCAAATGCTTGCAAACAGAAAGCCTCTATTATTAGAGCGCGTATGACATAAAAAAGGTCGGAATCCCTCGTCATGGGATTTCGACCTTTTTTGCCTGCCGGATTCAGCGGGAAGCCTTGACCTGTAGCGGCAACCCTTCCTTATAGTACAGCTCAGGCGACAGCAGGATAAAAAAGAGATGGACGTTCTCGAAGCCTTGCTTCTGCAAGATGCGATTCATCGTGCTGGCAATCTCATCGTGCTTGTTCTGCTCTCGCGGGAACATCATGATTTCCAGAGACAACGGGCTGTTCGTCAACTGCTCGACCAGCAGAAGCTCCAGCTTGACTTTTTCCTCGCTCACTTCAGCGATGCGGGCAAACTCTTCTATAATAAGGGGCGCAACCGATTGCAGCTTTGCTTTTTCAAAACCTTTAAACCGAAGAAATGGCAAGTCAATTCCTTCTTTCCGTAAACATGCGGCTCGCCAGCTTCCAGCAAGCAAGTCCAGGCTGTTCCTCAAAATCATTACCATAGTAATTATAAACTACAGTCTATTTCTAGATCAATGAAAAAAAGGGCTATATCCAAAGAACGACTCTCCCCTTACGCACTGTGGTGGACGTACCATGATTAGGAGGTTTCAAGCCATCCGGCGGATATAGCCCATCCATACTTGTTCATGCTCTCTTCATATGAATGTCGATTCATATGAAATTTTCTCTAGTATACCTTATATTCAATACTTAATCAACTAAGAAGTTTCGTAAAATTCGATCACAACTGCTGTTCAAGACTCTTTGCATAGACCGCAAACAATCGTGGGACTGTACGAATACGAGCGACCGCTCCAGCGGAACTTCAAGCAAAGCAATTACGGAGGCCCTATGCCACTTGAACCGATCACCCCTTTTGAACCGATCCAAACCGAAACGATACCAGCCGGAAGCAACTGGATTGCCCAGGTGAAGTGGGACGGGGTCAGAATGCTCACCTATCACGACGGCAACAAGACACAGCTCATCAATCGCAAAAAGAATGATCGCACGAGGCAATACCCCGAATTTGCCCGGCTCGAACGCTACTGTTCCGCCTCATCTGTCATTCTCGACGGAGAGATGATCGCTTTTGACAGCCAAAAACCGTCTTTCCACGAAATCATGAAAAGAGACAGCCTGCGCAAGGAACTGAGCATCCAGCTCGCCATCGAGCAAACTCCCGTCACCTACATGGTGTTTGACGTCCTGTATTGGAATGGCAACTGGGTAACCGACAAACCGCTCGGCGAGAGACAAGAGATTCTAGCGCAGATCATGCTTCCCGAGCCAAATGTGCAGATCGTACAAAATGTCAGTGACCCGCACAGCTTGTACGATGTGATGAAGCAGCATCACATGGAAGGAATCGTCTGCAAAGACTTGACGAGCACCTACCTCCCGAGCGGAAAAGATGCGCGTTGGCAAAAACTCAAGATTTTTCACGATCTGTATGCCGCAATCGGCGGTGTCACGCTGCGCGATGGCGTCGTGAATGCCGTCCTGCTTGGCTTGTTTGACGACGCCGGAAGACTTGTGTACATCGGTCATGCAGGCACCGGGAAGCTGACCCAGCGCGATTGGCGCGACCTGACCGAACGAATCAAACCGCTGCGCCTAGACAGCATGCCTTTTGCCAATCAACCGGAACGAAAAAAAGACACTCTCTGGCTGAAACCGGAGCTGATCGCCAAAGTCCAGTTCATGGAATGGACCTCCGGATTGACGATGCGCCAGCCGAGTATTCAGGCGTTTGTCGATGGCAGTTTGGCTGACTGTACGTGGAAGCAAATCAATTGATCGCCGACTCCCCGCCTGCTACTGCCGAAAGTTTCCTTGTTGTTTGGGACGGCCCAGCCTTTGTTTCCCGTGATTAAGGGCCTGCATTTCTCCGTAACTGGCAAGGAGCGCAATGACCATGAAAATAATGTAGGCGATCGCGGTGGCAATTCCGGCTGCGGGAGATTTGTCGCTGAGCATGTCTCCAAGCAAGATCGTCAAAATACAGCCTGCGAAGCTGATCGCTCCTCCCCACACCATCATGCGGTAAAACCGATGCAGCTTCGTTCCTCTGGGGATCAAGGTCTGGCCTTCCTCCCGCTTTTTCCTGCGGGCGACGATAAACAAAAACAGAAGCAGCGGCACCTGAAACAAGATGACGATAAAAGGAAAGCTGTAGCTGATAAACTGGTCGATATCAGCGACCTTCGGAAAAGCAAGCAAGGTTGACACAACCAGAAAACAGCCGCACGGCGCATTGTACGTATTGTAATGCAGCTGTCCGCCAAACGATCCAACCCCTACGAGAAAAGCCAAATACGCGACGATTACTTTAATGCTGAACGCCGGGAACCACAGGCTGAACAAAATCATTTCCACCCGGTCAAGAAAATCGGTCAGATGAATTTGCTGGACGAGAATATAGATCGGAAAATTAAGCCTGCTCGCGATGACGTATCCCATCACTCCAAGCAAAATCAAGATCATGATCGTCGTCGTGAAGCACACAATCATGATCCCGTGCTTCATCGCCGCAAACAGAAGCCTTGGCTCGCTGCTGGCGTGCAAGAACGCCCCGAATAGCAATATATCCCCATAGACGCCGAGCGGGAGCAGATTGCTCACTGCAATCCGTTCGAAAGTCGTACTGAGGATCGGTTCCAGCCGCTCGATGCTGTACTCGTTCATTAAAAGAAAGTACAGCATCAGGCACATGATAAAGTAGGCGGGAAAGTAAATCTCGTTTACCCGCGCTGCCACCTCCAGACTCGTCTTGCCGTAATACATCAACAGCAAAACGAACACGAGCAGAATGATTTCCAAAGGCGTCTGCGGCAGCAGGGAGACGTGCAAAAAGTCCGCGGCGCCTTTTATATCGAGAGCGAGAATGATCCAAATGTAAAAGAGGATCAACAGATTGATGAAACCACCGATCCATTTGCCGCAGATGATGAACACTATCTCAAACAAATTTTTGCCGGGGTAGGCGCGCACCAGCTCCGACAAGACATACGCTACCAACAAAGCGTAGCAGGCTGGGAGAATTTGCGAGAACCATGCATCCATTTTGGCGACCTGCACGACTGTCCGCAAAAAGCTGATCATCATCCCTGTCATCAACAAACTGCCGACCAACCAGGCAATTTGCCGGTGATTGACGACTTGCTTATGTATCATACTCTCCCTCCTCTACAACATATGTTCGATCCATGTTTTCACCTGAGGCGTGAAGATGTTCAGAAAAAATCCGGTCGAGAGCATTTTGTCGTGCTGATATTGCACAGCGTATATCCCGATGACGGAAAGCGCGTAGATGGAGTAGATGACGATTTGCTGTTTTCTCTCCATATGCTTGCGCTTCAGTATAAAATCCCAAAAGGAAAAAACTAGCATCAGCCCAAACAAAAGCAGGAATAGTCTATTCACGTCCGCCTTCTTCCTTCGTTATGTTTTTGGTCGTTTGCCCAACGTCTTGCACGACGACTTTGCTGTGAATTTGGAACGTTATGTCCGGCAGGTGATCATTCCAGTTTTTTCGATACGTATCCCGCCATTCTTTCGGGAACTGTCTGGCTAAAATGATCCCGAGTCCGATCGTGTCCGTCCGATACTTTTGCATCAAATTCAGCGTGTCCTTGACGCTGACCTCGACTTCTTTTTTGAGCTTGTTCTCGATTAAGGCAATATTTTTTTTCTGATCCAGATCAAGACTCGTCATGTTTTCAACCACGACACTCGTCGCAAAAACCGTAATATCGTAATGAATGCGCCCTTTTTTAATGACAGGCTTCAAGTCCGCTTTCCCTTTGGAAAAGTAGACCGTCAGCCGCTCTTTGTCATTCAGGGAAACGACCACCGAAAAAGGGGTGAACGTTCGCTGGAACCAGCGAAGACCTTTGATCGCCTGAGATTTTGCCATATAAACAAGCTTGTCCCCGCGAAACAAGCCAATCCCCATAAACTCCACTTCTTTTGACTTGCCCTTCGGATGAGAATCAACAGCATCAATGATGGGCAGAAAGGCATCGACCCCCGGTGTCGTCAGCATCTGGGCTACATCCTTGAGCGATACGGCAATCGCCTCCATCTTGACCAGTTCACGCATCGCCTCTCCCGAAAAGCGCTCAAACTGCGGCTGGGCGTTCAACAGCTCAATCCCTTTTCCTTTGGTCATGACCAAATAGGCCGTTAAACGATTCTCGGGAAATCGCGCTACGATATCCAATACGTCGCTCATTCCCTCCTTGGCGAGCTGTTCTCCGATGACAATCATGCGATGGTGGGAGTAGTACAGTTGACGCGACATCCGCGACTGAATAATATTGTTCGCTTCCCGGATCGTCTTGCCCACAGCGGAATCAACATAGTAAGACTTGTCACCGCTCGTCCCGCCGCCTCCCCCCGACGTCGAGCCGAGACTGCTGACAAGCGGCACCTGGACGGACAAGCGGTATTGCCCGTTTGGCTCCTTGTCCATAGCCATCGCAATCACGAGTGCCATGTCGTTGACTTCACGCCGATCCCAGCAGCCTGCCACAGGCAAGAGGCATAAAAGCAACACGACTATCGGAGTAAGACGTCTCACGCTTTTCCCTCCCCGTCAGATTTCCCGCCGCTCGTAGTCCCTGCCTGCCCTCCTCTTTGCTGGACTTTATTGGAAAAACCCGCGTTCATCTTTCGCGCATTTTGGATTCCTAGAAAGCTGGGGCGTTTTTCCATGAATGACCAGGGCACTCGTACCAGGACGTCTTTCATGTCTCCAATCGACATAGGCGCAAGCGGAGACAAATAAGGCACTCCAAACGAACGCAGGTTGGCCATATGACCCAAAATCAGCAAGACACCCACCAAAATCCCGTAGATGCCGAGAATCGAGGCTGCGATCATCAGCGGAAACCGAAGCATGCGCAGCGAAATCGCTACATTGAAATGCGGAATCGTAAAAGACGCGATCCCCGTAAGCGAAACGACAATCACCATCGGCGCCGAAACAATCCCCGCCTGTACGGCAGCTTGCCCAACTACCAGCGCGCCCAAAATACTCACGGCCTGCCCGACCGTTTTCGGGAGGCGAATCCCCGCTTCGCGCAATGCTTCGAAAGCGATCTCCATGATGAGCGCCTCGACAATCGCCGGAAAAGGAATCGCTTCGCGCGCAGCGGCTACGCTAAGCAAGAGCGTGGTCGGCAGCATTTGCTGGTGGTAGGTCGTAATCGCCACGTACAAGGCAGGAGTCACGAGCGCAATCACCATAAACAAATAGCGCAGCCAGCGAAGCAGCGTCGTCATCTGGAAGCGCTCGAAGTAATCCTCGCTCGCTTGCAGCATCATCCAGAACGTAGCCGGGGCGAGCAAGACCATCGGCGTGCCGTCCACAAAAATCGCGACCCGTCCCTCCAGCAGCGAAGCCGCTACCGTATCCGGCCGCTCCGAGTACATCAGCTGCGGAAAAGGCGAGTACACGTTGTCCTGGATCAGCTCCTCGATATAGCCACTCTCCAAAACCGCATCTATGTCGATATTGCTGATTCGCCGGGAAACTTCATCCACGACTTGCGGGTCTGCGATTCCTTCCAAAAAAGCCACCACGATGTTCGTGTTTGTCTCGCGGCCCACTACCAACGATTTCATTTTCAATCTGGGCGTGCGCAACTTGCGGCGAAGCATCGACGTATTTGTGCGGATGTTTTCAATAAAGCCCTCGCGAGGTCCACGGACGACCGCTTCCCCCTCCGGCTCGTTGACCGATCGCTTTTCTGCCCCGCGGATGCCGAGCGTGAGCGCTTCCACATTTCCATCGACCAAAATTCCTGTATCTCCAGACAGTACCGCCTGCAAAAGCTCTTTGTAGTCGCTGACCCTGTCAATTTGTGAAACAGGCAGTAGCCGTTCCTCGATAACGCGAATATCCTCATCCCCGTCTTCGAGCACCATCAGAGATTGCAGCGCCTGGTTCACTTCTTTGGTGTCAATCAGTCCGTCAACAAAGATCGCTGCCGCGCGCTCGCTGTTCCTTTGCCGGAACTCCCGTATGACAAAGTCCGAGCAGTCGGAAAAAAGCTTTTCCAGCACTTCGATGTTGTCGTCAAGGCTTGGAAAAAGCGGAATGCCTTCCAGCTCAAGCAAGCTGCAAGTGTCAATCGTCTCCAACAATTCTTTTGTCTTGCTCTTTTTCTTGAACTCCATCTCATCACCAGCCACTGGAAAGCTAACCGTATTATGGGTGATTTGCTGGAAAGATATGCAGTGCGCCTGCTGCTTGCATAGCCGATCGACCATCAGGAGAAAGTAGGAGCACATCTGCCGTCCAAAGGAAGGTGCCGCCGTGGCTTATGCAACCAAAGAATACGAGCTGACCATCGCCGAACGTACAATCAGCATCAGCAACCCTGAAAAACCGCTCTGGCCGGAAGCAAACGTGACCAAGCTCGATTACTTGCGTTACTTGCTGACCGTTGCTCCCTACATGCTCCGCTACGCCCATGATCGGCTGCTCACCGTGATCCGCTACCCGCACGGGATTCACGCCAAGCATTTTTATCAAAAAAACATCCCGGACTATGCGCCTGACTGGATCAAGACTCATACGTGGGAAAACGTTCGCTATGTGTTGTGCAACGATGAAGCCACGCTGCTCTGGATGGCGAATCAGGCCGCTTTGGAGTGGCATGTTTCCTTTCACCTGGCTGCCGACGAAACACCGACAGAGCTGGTGTTTGATCTCGATCCATCCACAGACGACTTCTCGGTGGTGATTGAGTCAGCTCTTCTATTAAAAGAACTGCTCGATGAGCTGAAGCTGCCCGCTTACGTCAAGACGTCCGGTGCAAGCGGCCTGCAAGTGTACGTTCCGATTGAACGCCGCTATGCGTTTGAACAAACGAGACAGGTCGGGCACTTTATCGCTTCCTATCTCGTCAGCAAGCATCCCGCTTTTTTGACTATCGAGCGCATGGTCAAAAACCGCGGCACCAAGCTGTACATCGACTACCTCCAGCATTGGCGGGGCAAGACACTTCCTGCGCCTTATTCCACACGGGCAAAAAAACTTGCGACCGTCTCTGCTCCGCTGCGCTGGGAAGAGCTGCCGCAGGCTCATCCCTCCGCTTACACCGTGCACACCGTCCCGGAGCGGCTACGCGAGCTGGGGGATCTCTTTTCCGCCGTCTCCCAACCGGACAAGCCAGCATCCCTCGATCCCATCCTTGACTTTTTGCACGCTCGCTAGTCTTCTAGTTGGAATCATGCCGCCCAGATGTGCTATACTGTGCACAGACGTTTTCAGGCAAGGAGGCATTTTCATGATTGATCCGATCGCAATATCGCTCGGACCCCTTAAAATTCACTGGTATGGCATTATTATGGGATTGGCTTTCTTTCTCGGGACATACCTCGCGAGGCACAATTCCAAACGTTCCGGCATCGATCCTGACCACGTCCTGAACATGGTCGTTCTGATCATCCCGGCAGCGATTGTGTGCGCCCGTCTGTATTATGTTGTATTTGAGTGGGCGCAGTACAAAGACAACCTGATGGATATTTTCGCCGTCTGGAAAGGCGGACTCGCCATCCATGGCGGGCTGATCGGGGGAGTTCTGGCGGGGACGTACTACATTCGCAAGCACAATCTGCCCTTCCTTCGCCTGGCTGATATTTTCATGCCCAGTGTCATTCTGGGGCAAGCTATCGGCCGCTGGGGAAATTTCATCAACCAGGAAGCACACGGAGAGACGGTCTCTGCTGAGTTCATGGCGAAATTTCCGGCATTTATCCGCGATCAGATGTTTATCGGCGGACAGTATTATCACCCGACCTTTTTGTATGAATCGCTGTGGAATCTTGTCGTCTTCGGCATTTTGATGCTGCTGCTCTACCGTTTGAAAAAATTCGATGGTCAAGTGCTGTTCAGCTACATGATCCTTTATTCAATCGGACGCTTCTTCATTGAAGGAATGCGCACAGACAGCCTGCTGATTGCCGACACGCTCCGGGTCGCCCAGCTGGTCAGTCTGAGCCTGATCGCTCTCGGCGCCATCCTGATGCTGGTCTTCGCTCGCAAAAGCAAGCAGTCCAGACCTTCTCAAAATTCAATGGAATAGCAATCAAACCAATTGCAAAAACCACTCTCGCCTCGCTGGCAGAGTGGTTTTTTTTCGTCTCCCTCGTCTGAATTGTCGCAATGCAGGAAATAACTAGGAGAACAGGAGGGGTTTTCAGATGGATGACAATCTATTGGAAGAGTATTTGGATCGGCCCGTCCGCATCCATTTTTCACCTGACAAGGTTGGACCCGGGCTTGCCTCGTATGTGGACGGAAAGCTGTACGATTACAGCGTGAACGGCATCTTGATCGAGGAACGGGACGGCTCGCTCGACTACATCCCTTTTTCGGCTGTGCGGCTCGTGCAAATCAAGCCGAAAGCCAGCTTGTGGGAGCGGTTGACCGGGGCTGGATAAGCAAAAAGACACCTCGCTACGAAATGGCATCGTAGGAAAGGTGTCTTTTTTGACATGTATCGTTCCCTTTACAGGAAAACGTCCAAGACAACGTAACAGGCAGCTGCGAGAAGACCCGTCACCGGAAGCGTAATGATCCAGGTAACGATGATTCGGCCAGCCAAGCCCCATTTCACTGCGTTCAGCTTTTGTGACGCCCCTACCCCCAAAATGGAGGAAGTGATTACGTGCGTCGTACTGACAGGCAGTTTCAAAGTAGTAAAGATTGTGATAATCAAGGCAGAAGACAGGTCGGCGGAAAAGCCACTGATTGGCTTGATTTTCATAATCTTACCACCCATCGTCTTGATGATCCGCCAGCCGCCAAAAGATGTTCCCAAAGCCATGGCAAGCGCAGCAGACAGCTTCACCCACAACGGAATGGTAAACTCGCCCGGCTCCTGCACGAGGAAGCCGCCAGAAAGCAATGCCAGTGTAATGACACCCATTGTTTTCTGGGCATCGTTGGCTCCGTGGCTGAATGACTGCCAGGAAGCGGACAAGACTTGCAGCATTCGGAAGCTGCGATTTGTTTTATGATAGGCCGTATTTGCCACGAGAGCAGATACGATTTTGATCACAATAAAACCGATAACAAAAGCGACGATTGGCGAAATGATCAATGCTTTGACGATCTCAATGAAGCCTTCCATGTTGATGGAGCCAAAGCCGGATGCGCCAACCGCAGCACCAGCAACGCCACCGATGATGGCATGCGAGGACGAGCTTGGGATACCGAACCACCAAGTGATCAAATTCCACAAGATCGCTGCTGTCAAAGCGGCCAAAACGACAACCAGTCCATTTTCCAGCTTGAACGGGTCCGTAATTTTTCCCCCGATCGTCTTCGCTACACCCGTATACGTCAAGGCGCCGAGCAGGTTGAATAGCGAGGCGATCACAATCGCTGTACGCGGGCTCAAAGCTCGGGTCGATACAGAGGTTGCAATAGCGTTGGCCGTGTCGTGAAAACCGTTGATGAAGTCAAAGCTAAGCGCCATGATGACGACAAGAACGAGAATGATCACCTCTGGCGAAAGATCAAGCATTCTTTAACACGATCCCTTCCACCAGGTTCGAAACGTCCTCGGCAAAATCGGCACAGTCTTCCAGCTTGTCGTAAATTTCCTTGAGCTTGATTGCTTCGATCGGATTCGCATCTGGCGAGTTCAGCAGATCGGACACCATTTTGCGGTAATTCGAGTCGGATTCGTGCTCCAGGTCTTTGATTTCTCTAGCAATTTTCGAGACGACTTGATGATCGAGCTTGCGCAAGGTGCGGATGAGTTCGATCAGCTTCGCGGAGCATTTCACCAAGATGTTTGCTTGCGCCAAAACGCGAGGCTCTGGCTGGCGAACCTGATAGAGGTACATGCGATCGGCAACCCCGTCAATGTAATCGATCATCGAGTCCATTGTATGAGCGAGCTGGTGAATGTCTTCCCGCTCAAGTGGAGTGATAAAGGTAGAATTCAACTCGTTCATGATTCGGCGAACGATTTCATCCCCTTCTTTTTCAACAGCTTTGATTGCCTTAACCTTGGCTTCTACATCCTGATAGTTGCCTATCATTTCATAAAAAAGATGAGTCCCTTTGTGCACCGTGGCAATCTGCTGTTCAAACAGATCAAAGAAGATATACTTGTTAGATTTCAACATACGGTCCTTCTTCACTCCTTTGGATAAATCACACCTAAACGATTATATCGAAAGTTATTGTTGACGTAAATTTAAATTCAAGGGCAAGTGTGTAGATTTTTCTTTAAAATAATATTAAGTTTTTGTAAACCTCCTTTACAATTGCTCATAAAAACACCTGTCCCCCCAAAAAGGATACAGGTGTTAGTCTTGCCATCTATTGTTTTTTTATCTTTAATGAGTGGCCACGATCATGCAATCTTTCTGTTTTTTGGCCTCGTACATCAACGTGTCTGCCTTGTGTGTCAACTCCTCAGCTGTTGCAGCATGATGCGGGTAGGAAGCGACGCCGATGCTTGCCGTTACGCCGGACAGCGATTGTCTGACCTGGTTTTGAATCCGCTCGCCGATTGCCAGCGCTTGCTGTGTATCCGCATGCTTCAGCAATACGACAAACTCTTCGCCGCCCCAGCGCCCGACCGTGTCCTGGCTGCGGACACTCGCTTGCAAAATCGCAGCGAACTGGCAGAGCAACCGATCCCCTTCCATATGACCATGGCAATCATTGAATTTTTTAAAGTTATCCAAATCGATGAATAAGAGCGTAACGGGATATTGCTGGATTTTCGCCAGCTTGATCTCGCGGATCAACTTGTCCAAAAACCTGCGATTGACCAACACGCCTGTAAGCGAGTCGTGATAGGCCATTTGGCGCAGACGATTTACGTATGTTCCCAACCTGTACCCAGCTGCGATCTGGATCATAGCGGCCAAGGCGACGAATGACACCGTCGACAGTTCCGTAGGCAACCCACATACAAAGAGCCAAATCATGATAATCAGACAGGACACACCCATGCCAATCCAGCGTGAGTCCAAGGCACACTCCACCTCCGGTCCATCCAATGTAGCAATACGTTACATAAGACCCACCGAAACAATCAGAAATGGGTCCTTTGTCCTTATTGTTAGGAATATTTTACCTATGTTTATGTCACTGTTCAAGAACCAATCTGCTAAATCTCATGTTCATCTATCTGAATTAAGTGAATTATACTTGTTTTGTCGGAATTTTCCTATTTATCTCAACCCTCTTTTTTTTCGCTTAACGGGTACGCTATACTTACAAAATAAACTTGATCGATCAGGGGGAATGAATTGCATGGCCTGGTTTCATCACATTCTTGCCCGCTACGACACCACCATCTGGATTCGTGTCATCGGGACCATTCTTACGACTTTTGCAGGCTTTATGCTTCGCCCATTCCTCGCCTTCTATCTGTATGACAAGATGGACGGGAATCTGCTCGTGGCTGCTATGGTCACCAGTCTGCAGCCGTTGACGAGCATCGTCTCCGGTTATTTCGCCGGGAGTCTCTCCGACCGCTACGGCCGAAAGCCGCTGATGATCGCCGCTTTGCTGATCGAAGCGATCTCGATGGCTGGATACATCTGGGCCGAGTCGATTTTTACGTTTGCCGCCCTGACCGTCCTGAACGGAGTCGGCGCTTCGCTGTTTTGGCCTGCTGCCAGCGCGCAAATTACGGATGTCGTCCCTGAGGAAAAGCGCAGCGAAGTTTTCGCCCTTTTGCACACAGCCCTCAATCTCGGCGCTGCGGCTGGCCCGCTCATCGGCGTCGCCATTTACAAAATCAATCCGGCCATCGCCTTTGGCCTCTGTTCCTGTACGCTGTTCGTCTACAGTCTGCTCATCTTCTTGAAGATTCCTGAGACACTGCCAGATCACATCAGAGCGCAGGCGAAACAGTCCGCCAAAACCGCTCAAGGCCCTCGCCTCAAGCTTTCCGAGCATCCGGCGCTCTTCTGGATGACGCTTGCCGCCATCCCTGTCTCGCTTCTGTACTCTCAGGTAGAAATCATTTTGCCTCAGCATTTGCGGACACAGTACACGGACTTTCTCAATGTCTTTGCCACCCTGATGACGATCAATGGCGTGCTGGTCGTCTGTTGCCAAATCGCGATTGCCAAGTTCGCGGAGCGCTTCCCTGCGCATCGGGTCATTCTCGTGGCTTACCTGTTTTTGGCCTGTGTCGGGTTTGGCTATGGCTGGGCACCTGGCTTCCTCATCCTCGTGCTCGCGGAAATTTTGTTCACCATCGGCGAGATGCTGTACGGGCCGCAAATTCAGAAAGCGATTTCCGTGATGGCCCCCGAGGAGTACCGCGGCCGTTACTTCGCCATCTTCGGGGCAAACTGGGGGATTACCGGAACGATCGGCCCTTCTGTCGGAGCCGTCGCTTTCAGAGGAATCGGCGGTGCGTTCTGGTTCTCGATTCTCGGGCTGCTCCTGTTCATCGGCGGACTTTTTCAATACCGTTTTGTCAAAAAAGCGACGCTTGCCGAGCATGCGGAAAGCGGGCAGTCGCTATCCCAATAACATCGAATCTGATTACGCAAAAAGCCAGATGCGAAAGGCGAGGTGTCACTCGTCAGCATGCTGGCTTTTTCCTTTGCCCAGTTGTGTGTTCAGGTGAATTATGATTGCGAAAACAAACCAGCGTTCCTCGTTTCATTTCTGGCAAATGCTATCGGCTGCATCGTTTCGAAAACGATGAATTGGGATCAATTGGAAGGGGAAGCCTATTTGTATTGCCACAAACTGACAAACGGGAGTGAGAAAAGCGTATGCCCCGTATCGATGCGGTTTCGACAGCCGTTCCCCCTCATGAGATTACCCAGGAAGATTCCATGCAGCTGGCCCGGCATTTTTTCCAGGATGCTTTTCCTGATATCGATCGGCTGCTTCACGTATTTGCCCATAGCAACATCCAGAAACGGCATTTTTGCATGCCAATGGATTGGTTTTCCGACGATCGGCCTTTCGCGGAAAAAAATCAGCTGTACATCCAGCATGCAGAAGCTTTGTCGCTTGAAGCAGCACGAAAATGCTTGCAAAAAGCCGGGCTGGAACCGACCGATATCGATTGCCTCGTATTCGTATCGAGCACAGGGATTTCTACGCCCAGCATCGATTCGCGCTTGGTCAACAGCCTGGGGCTGCGCTCCGACATTACCAGGATTCCCCTGTGGGGATTGGGCTGTGCCGGAGGAGCGATGGGCTTGTCCCGTTCCTGCGAATACACAGGCGCCTATCCTCGGCGCAGAGTGCTGCTCATCAGCGTGGAGCTGTGCGGGCTGACCTTTATCCGGCAAGATTTGTCCAAAAGCAACCTCGTTGCCACTTGCCTGTTCGGTGATGGAGCAGCCGCTGTCGTGGTTAGCGGCGACAGCGTCCCTGTCTCAAAAGGCGCTTCTGCACCGAGCATACAGTTTTGCGACGCTCGCACGACAACGTGGCCGGACACCCTTGACGTCATGGGCTGGGAGCTGACCGAGCCGGGGCTGAAGGTGATCTTTTCCCGCGACATTCCCACGCTGATTCAGACGTACATGCGCGAAAATGTCGACCGTTTCCTGACGCCGCATCAAACGACAGTGGAGCACTTGCGCCATTTTATTTTTCACCCAGGCGGTGCAAAAGTGATCGACGCCTATCAATCCTCCCTTGGCATCGACGCTGCTGCAACCCGCCACTCCGAGGAGGTGCTGAGCCATTTTGGCAACATGTCATCCCCGACTGTGCTGTTTGTTCTGGAAAAAAGCATGGAGCAGCCGTGGAACCGTGGCGATCGCGGCTTGGTAGCTGCGCTTGGGCCTGGGTTCAGCTCCGAACTGCTCCTGTTGGAAGCGAGGTAGATGAGATGCTGTTCTTTTCGTTGGTGATCGCTGCTGTCTGTCTGCAACGCATGGGCGAACTGCTGCTCGCCGCGCGCAACGCCCGCTACGTTCGCTCCATCGGCGGCGTGGAGATCGGAGCCGGACATTACAAGTACATCGTGCTTTTCCATGTGCTGTTTTTCGCAAGTCTCATAGCCGAAGTCGCCTCCACGAATCCTACCGCTGTCCTTCCCGCTTGGTGGGCGTATAGTTTCGGCTTGTTCTTGGCCGCTCAGCTGCTGCGCTACTGGTGCATACGCAGTCTGGGCAAACGCTGGAACACGCGAATCCTCGTCATACCGGGTGAACAGCCGATCCGGCGAGGCCCTTACCGTGTCATGCGCCATACGAACTACCTCGTAGTCGCAGTTGAGCTGATCACCCTGCCGCTGACGTTTTCTGCCGCGACCACAGCCATTGTCTTCACGATATTCAACGCCTGGCTGCTGTTGCGCGTAAGAATACCGCTGGAAGAAAAGGTCGTTTATGAAAGTGAAAAATAACTATGAAAAAAAGTCTATGGCAAAAACCACAGACTTTTTTCCTATTTTCATGTTTACTTATGGGCAAATCGAGGAATAGAAAAGAAAAACGTTACCCATACCCGAGAGGTGGAGCCATCGTGAATCGTACTAATATAGTGGAGCCTCTGGACACAAAACGAATGATTGTTCGCGACTTCTGTACCTTGATTGAGACTTTGCCCAATCAGGATGACGCTGCCAGCATCCAAAAGTTTCTCCGTTACTTGCAGAGCCTGCTCCGAATCAAGCAAGTCATCCCGCCCATGGTGGAGATCATGACGATTATCAAATCGCTAAAGCCTACTCTCTATCATTCGGCCCGGCGCACGATCATGCCTACCAGCAATCTGCACATGCTCTTCCAGCTTGAGATGGACATGCAGTTGGCGCAAGAGAGATTGCGCCAATATGACAAGTAAAAGATAGCGTCCAGGCTTACTTCAAGTTCTCCGGATTGAGGCACTCCAGTTCCGGGATGACGAATCGGCCATCTTTACGGATCAGGACGCCATCAAACCAGATTTCTCCCCCGCCCCATTCCGGGCGTTGGATGGAAACCATGTCCCAGTGTACAGAAGACTTGTTTCCGTTGTACGCCTCGTCGTAACATTGCCCTGGCGTGAAGTGGAAGCTTCCGTCGATTTTTTCGTCAAACAAGATGTCTTTCATCGGATTGCGAATGAAAGGATTGACCCCGATGGCAAACTCGCCGATATAACGAGCGCCTTCGTCTGTATCGAGAATTTCGTTCAGTCTTTGGCTGTCGTTTGCGGTTGCTTCCACGATTTTGCCATCCCGGAAGGTCAGGCGAACATTTTCAAAAGTGAAGCCGTGGTACGGTGTAGGCGCATTGTGGGTAATGGTTCCGTTCACCGAGTTTTTCACCGGAGCCGTATACACTTCGCCGTCAGGAATGTTGCGCAGTCCTGCACATTTGACCGCAGGGATGTCTTTGATGGAGAAAGTCAGGTCTGTTTCCGGTCCTACCAGACGAACTTCATCTGTCCGGTTCATCAAGTCAACGAGGCTGTCCATCGCCTTGTCCATTTTTGCGTAGTCCAGATTGCACACCTGGAAGTAAAAGTCTTCAAATGCAGCCGTAGACATGTTCGCCAATTGGGCCATAGACGGGTTCGGATAGCGAAGCACGACCCATTTTGTCTTTGGTACGCGAACGTTCATCACCGGCAGCTCGTACAGGCGGGAGTACATGCCCAGCTTGTCGCCCGGCACATCTGCCATTTCGTTGATGTTGTCGGCTGCGCGGATGCCGATGTAGCCTTGCATTTTTTCCATCAGAGCTACTTCGTGTGCCGCCATTGCTTTTAATTGCTCTTCGTTGCAATTCATGGCGATCTCACGGCTGACAGCCGGATCGATCAGCTGAACGTGCGGGCTGCCTCCTGCCTTGTAAATCTCACGAACCAGGGCCGCTACCAGTTCAGGCGTTTTTCCTTTGGCATTGATCAGGACATTTTCTCCTGGTTGTACACGAACGGAATAGTTAACCAAGTTGTAGGCCAATTGCTCCAAGCGAGAGTCTCTCATGCGTGACACACCCTTTTTAAATTTTCTGATTCCAATTGTATTTTTGCTGATAAATCTCGACAAGTCAATAAAATTTATTTTATCAAATACACACAACAACAAGCCAGCCTTCGTCTACCGAGCATGCTGGCTTGTTGCTGTCATCACTCTTCCTTATTATTGCGCTGTGCCTCTGTCCTCGATCGTCCCCATTTTGTAAATGTCGCTCAGCAATTCTTGCGTAGTCGCCAATCCCTCTGCGTCCTCTTCGTCCACCTGATACAGCGTTGCGTCCATGTTCCCTGCCTGCGTGATTTGCCCGCTCGGTGCTTGCTTGCGTTCTTCTCTCATCTTTCATCTGCTCCTTCCGCTTTTTTCATCGGTATAGTGTGCGCGAGCCCCGCCTGATTTAGCCATCGCGGGAAAAAGATGAGAAAAGACGCCTTGCCCAAGTAGGCGAAGCGTCTTTTTATCGAGTGATTTACTTGTCGCTGTCAGATGCAGGAACCATTGGGCTCCAGCCAGTTCTGTTTGTGATATCTTGTGTTGCGTTGCGTCCGATTGTAACACTCTCATCTTCTTTTGGAGCAGCAGCCCAGCCAGCTGAAGGAGAGAATACTGGTGTTTTGTCACCGAGAATGACGAATTGATCTTCATTCGGCAGCGCAGCCCAGCCGGAGTTTGGTGCTTGCACGACTTGGAAGCTGTTTTTTGTAACGAACTGGTCTTCTACTGGCATGAAAGCCCAGCCGCTGTTAGGCGATTGCACGATTTGGTAATTGTTTGTCGCAACAAATTGATCTTCGTTCGGCATGAGTACCCAGCCGGATGCGGAGTTTGCCGAAGGAACGAATGTTCCGCTCACAAAAACATACTCGTCTTCACCTGGAAGCTTAACCCATGCGCCTTGAACAGGTGCTCCTGCTTGCGTCTGGTTAACCACTGGTGCTGTCGTAGTTGGTGCCGCTGTTGTTTCAGCTGCTGGTGCCGCAGTCGTAGTAGAAGCTTCTGTTGTATTCACGGAAGCTTCCTCGGCACAAGCTCCTTGTGCAAACAATGCTGCTCCCAAAACCAAAGTACCCATCATCAGTGTGCTGCTTTTTCTCATATGTGTACACTCCATTCTCCTAGTACACACATTGTCTCCCGAAATGCCCCTGACCTGCTACCCGCTTGACAGTGCTACATGCATTGCTTCATTTTGCGCAAGAAGTACGTGAATTGCTCGACTTCTTCATCGCTCAGGTTTTCTAGCAGTTTCGCAACCAGTGCCCTTCTCTGGCACAAAAGTCCTTCCAGCATCGGAATCGCTTTTTGCGACAGCGTCACCCAGACGACTCTTCGATCCAGCTCGTCACGAACCCGATCGATGTAACCGACTTTCACCAGCCGATTGAGAGCAATCGTGGTTGCACTGTTGGACTGCTTGAGTATGGTCGCCAGTTCAGAAACCGTACTTCGCCCTTTTTGATGAAGCACGCGTAGCAAGATAAACTGCTTGGGACTAATCAACCCTTCCTCTTCCAGCCAATGGCTGATAAAGAAGCGGGCCATCTCGACAAATGCTCGATCCAGTTCCTCGATTTTACTGGCGCGGGACATGTCGCTCACAACATCACCTATTTTCAGAAAGTAAATAATATAAGTACTTTTACTATAAAACTATATAGGCAAAGTACATGAAGATCAATAGACCTTCCAAAATTATTTCTTTCCGCGAAAGATATGTATGAGCCGAGACAAAGTGTTTACTATTTAATATTTTTACTGTAAAACTTATCTGCAACATCATCTTACCTCAAACAGGAAAAACTGACAATAGGCGAAGATGGCAAAATCGTGACAGCAACTTTTCTCCTGGCAAGCAGGCATTTATTTCCTTGAATCTTATTTCGTATCCATTCGTATTGCATGTATAATAAAGGAGCAGTCTCGTCTACTGGACGCCCTTTTGTCCACGGCAATCCGTTGCCAAGAAACCATGTACATAGGAGATCAAGTCGATGGAACAAGCCAAAAGCTCAGCGAAATGGAAAACAGAATTGCTCGACTGGTTAAAATCGTTTGCCTTGATTGGTGGTTTGACTGCCTTCATCTACGTGTTTGTCATGGCTCCCTACGTCGTTCAAGGACGCTCGATGGAGAGCACGCTGCACGACCGTGAACGTGTCATCGTCAACAAGGCGATCTATTATCTCAAGGAGCCTAAGCCAGGCGATATCGTCATCATCCATCCGGATGCGAGCGGCGATAACTGGATCAAACGTGTCATTGCCGTAGCCGGAGATACCGTCGAGGCCAAAAACGATCAGGTGTACATCAACGGGCAACCGCTCAGCGAAGAGTATTTGACCAACAACAAGCTGCAAGCATCAGCTGCCGGAGTGGTGTTGACGGAAGACTTCGCTCCGATTACGATCCCGGAAGGCAGTGTGTTCGTGATGGGAGACAATCGCAACAACAGCATGGACAGCCGCGTCATCGGCCCCGTCAAGCTCGACCACGTAGTAGGTCGTGCAGAGGCCGTCTATTGGCCGCTGACGGATATCCGACTGCCGAAATAACGACCTGCTGTCTCACAAGCATATGCAGGAATAGGAAAAGCCGCTCCTTGTAGAGCGGCTTTTTTCTGTGAAAGCGGCGAGACATTTTCGCTGAAAGGGAGGTGGTTACTTTTGAGCCGTTGCCTTTGCAGACAAGTAATCTTCCAGCGTCAGGCCCGCTGCCATGATGTCTTTCGCCATGTCTTTTCCTACATAGCGCAAATGCCATGGCTCATAGGCGTATCCTGTCGTGTCTTCCTTGCCTTTCAAATAGCGGATGACGAAGCCGTACTCACCACAATGCTCGGCCAGCCATTTCCCTTCCGGCATTTCTCCAAACGATTCCTCCAGCCTCGTTTTCACATCGGCGCCAGAGACGTCCATCGCAAGCCCTGTCTGATGCTCGCTTTTTCCTGGCACAGCGCTGTACGCCGCGGCGTGCTCCGCTCCTTGTGTCTGTACATACGTCTCGTACAACGATTTTTGCGTCTTGTACGAACGATAGCCGGAAACCGCGTACAGCTCGATGCCATCCTGCTTGGCAGCTGCAAACAGTTCCTCCAGCGCCTGGGCGGCTTCTTGGCGCATCATGCGTTTTTCCACTTTTTCATCAAAAGGAAACGGGACGTTCGGCTCCACCAGATCAGGTGGAATATAGTCAGCAGGCAAGGCCCGCTTCTTGTTTACGACAACGGCGAGATCAGTCGGGTTCGTAACCGTCGGGACTCCATTGACGTCCTGGATTGTCTCCGCCAGTGATGCCCATTTGCTGCGAGAGGAATCTCCCGCGGTTGGCTCCGCTGTGTTTGTTTGTGTACCATCTGCCGTTGTCGCTGTATTCCCTGCTGGCTGGGACGGATTGTTTGTCGAGAGCAATCCATCCAGCGATGGTGCCTCACATCCACTGAGCAGCGCTACGGATAATGCGGCGACGATGGCAAGACCATTGGTGCGATTCTTGTTCATGACCTGTCCTCCTGGTTCCATACAGACACATATGTTCTGCTTTACCTTACCATGGAGTTAGACGAAAAAAAAGGACGGATTGTCACGCTTTTGCATGCATTGTTTCTTTTGCAATCGTCTGAATAAGCGCTGGCAGCCAAGATTCGAGGGTCAAAAAGGCAAATCCTGCGGCAGCTGCCTTGCTGTTGTCCATGAAAAAGGAATGGGGAAATCCAAAAGGCGACTGGTCGGAAGGAGCGGTTTCTGGCTGAATGCGCGCCGGTTTCCCCACGGCTTGCGCAATGTTGTCGAGCAAAGCTTGCAACGTCACCGTGCCGTGCGAGTTGGCATTGACTGGCCCTGTCACAGAGCCCGTTCCCGCCCATTGCAAAAATCTCGCGGCTTCGCCAGCGTGAATAAAGCACATGGTCGCTTGCGGATTTTCCAGCCCGATCGGCTGTTCCTCGTGGACATGTTCAACGTGAAAATGCAGTCGGCGCGTGTAGTCCTCTTCCGCAAGCACGATCGGAAAACGCACGGCGACAACAGGAAAGGCATCCGTCTGGAAAAATACCGCTTCGGCCTGGCGCTTGCCTTCCTGATAGCTGACGCCCTCGCGAGTTCCCGGGCGCAGCGGATACGTATACGGATCAAACTCCTCCTCTTTCAGCGCCTGCTCCGCATAATCATAGACGGACAAGGTAGAGGTCAACACGTATTTGCCGACCTTGCCGCGAAAAACTTCACATGCGTCCAGCGCATTTTGGTAGGAATAACAAATGTTGTCGTACACGATATCCCACTGCTCTTCCCCCGCGATTGCCAGCGAAGCTTTATCGTCGCGGTCAACTACAAGCCGCTTCACCTGCGGCGGCAAGTCTACCTCGGTCAAGCCTCTCGTCGCCACAGTCACATCTGCTCCCGATTCAATCAGCAGATGCACAAGACGCTTGCCAAAAAAGCGGGTTCCCCCGAGTACCAATACTTTTTTCAATGTCGCTTCCACCTTTCGCTCATGCGAATTTATTTGTTCAAGGCGATCACTCGCGCGCGCTCATCCCAGCTAACGGCATATCCGAGCTTTTCCGCGACTTTTTTGACCGGGAGATACTCCGTGCCGTTTACGGTGAGGGCGTCTGAACGGAAGTCTTCTGAGCCCGCGCCCAAACCGAGCAGCAATTTGTCCGCTTGCACATACGCGATGCCTTTTGCGACCAGCTTTTGCTCGGCCAAAAAAGGGTACGTCTGCCCATTTACCGAGATGGCAAACGGCCCTCCCGCTTCATACGAAACTTCCGGCGGTTCAGCGGCTGTATAGGCGATGGCGTCGACGCCCAGCACAGTCCCTTCTCGCGTATTGTCCGCTCCCCCGTACATTTTGCCTGTCTCAAAATCGTAGACGATCGCCTGCACATTGCCGATATCCGTCGGCTCCTCGGCGAAAACATGACCTTTTGCCATCAACTGCAAAATGACATCCTGGTCAATCCCCGCTTCCCAGGAGACATGCGGATATTCGCTGGAAAAAAGGCGTGGCGCACGGATTGCCTCCTCAATACTCATGCCGTGGTCAATCACATTCAGAATCGTCTGTGACACGGAAGCGATAATCGTCGATCCGCCTGGCGAACCGATAGCGAGGAACGGCTTCCCGTCTTTCAGCACGATCGTCGGTGTCATGCTGGAGCGCGGGCGCTTGCCAGGCTCCACCTGATTGACACCTCCAGGTACCGCGTCAAAGTCGGTCAGCTCATTGTTGAGCATAAAGCCGTAGCCTGGCACCATCACACCGCTGCCAAAGACGTCCTCAATCGTTGTCGTGTACGAGACGAGATTGCCCCATTTGTCCATAACGGAAAAATGAGTCGTCTGCTTGACTGGCGAATTGTCGATCAGCTTGAAGGCAACCTCAGGCTTGCGACCAGGATCGAACCGCCACGGATCGCCAGCCGTTACTTGCGAATTGGCTTTTTCTTCTCCAATCAGCTTGCGCCGTTCTTTTATGTAATCGTCGTGGAGCAGTCCCTGCTTGGGCACGGGATACACATCCTCGTCTGCCATGTACGCCGCCCGGTCAGCGTATGCGAGATGGTTCGCTTCTATCAGATGATGCAAATAGGTCACGGACCCGAAGCCGTCCTGCTGGTTGTTGTACCCTTCCATCAGCTTCAAAATCTGGATCATGGTCAAGCCACCCGAGCTGGGCGGAGCCATGGAGATCACCTCATAGCCGCGAAACATGCCGCGGATCGGCTCCCGTTCCTTGACCTGGTAAGCCTTGAGGTCATCCATCGTCATCGTGCCGCCTGTGCGCTGCACTTCTTGGACAAGCGCTTGCCCAATTTCCCCTGCGTACAGGGCGTCCGGTCCTTTGTCGCGAATCAGTTTCAACGTTTTTGCCAGATCGGGCTGCACGAGAATTTGCCCTTCCGCAAGCGGTTGTCCTTGTGGAAGGAACACCTTCGCCGCAGTCGCATACTTTTCGAGCTTGTCGCGCGACTTGGCGATGTAGTCTGCCGTCACCCAGTTGACGCGCACGCCTTTTTCCGCCAGCTCGATGGCAGGTGCAAGCACTTGCGGCAAATCCCACGTACCGTAATCGTCCAGCGCTTCTGCCACGCCAAGCAAAGTCCCGGGCACACCGACTGCCTTGCCGCTAGTGTGCCGCTGTTCAAACGGGATCGGCTTTCCGTCCGCTTGCAGAAACATGTCAGCGGTCACCTTGGCCGGAGCGACTTCGCGGCTGTCGATGATCGTAATTTTATTCTGATCCTTCAAGTAAATCAGCATAAAACCACCGCCGCCGATTCCTGACATGTACGGCTCTGCCACATTGAGCGCCAGCTGGATTCCGGCAGCGGCATCGATGGCATTTCCGCCCTTGGCCAAAATGTCGCGGCCAACCTGTGCGGCCGCAGGGTGGGAGACCGCTACGATTCCTTTTGTGGCGCCATCTACGCCTTCCGGAACGCCGGGAACTTTGGCAATGGCAAACTGCGCAAGCGAACAAACGACAACGAACGAGAGGGCTAGCACTGTCCTTTTTTTCATACGATCCCCCCTGGTTATTGCTTCCTTTTGCTATTATTATAATTTTCAGCATTTTTTCCGGTCAACCCGTCCGCTCTCTTGCCAAGAAAAAAACACTCTCCCGAACGCGAGTGCTGTGCCTCGTCGGAAGAGTGTGCATCATTCCAATCGTTTTTTGATTTACGGCATGATCACCAGATTGCTGACAACAGGCCGTTCCTTCCCGCCAGAAGGCTTGTTCAACAGTTTGCCGTTGTAATAAAACGCGCTGGAACCGCCGCCATCGAGATTGTATGCATCGACAACGTGAAATTCTTGCAATTTGCGCTGTGCTTCTTCGAGCGTAACCCCATTGCTCCAGCCTTCTCTTCTGCCGTCGATCACGATGACGAGCAAGTCGCCGTTATCGAAGTGACCGATGAGCGTGCGCGGCTGGCGAGCGTTCGCCCAGGCGCGCGGAATCGGCAAGCGTTTCCCGTCCTGGAGCAGCCTTGGCAAGAAGCTCGCCCCTTGCAAAATGCCCTGCTGGGTAATTTGCGCCTGGGTCTTGATGTTCGCTCCCACCAGGTGGCCTTTGTTGTTGAAGCCGACGAAGCTCAGATTCGAATTGTTGGAAAACGTGCGAATCTTGCCGTCAACAACGGTAATGCCGAGCGGCTGGAGATAGCCTTTGCTGTCGCTCATGAAGCCTCCGGCGTTGATCGCCAGAACAGCTCCCGTGCGCTTGCCGGCATGGCTTGTCGTCTCGCCTTTGCTTTTGACCGAGTTGTTCGCCAGGACCATCTTCAAGGCGCTCGGGTCCTGGAGGCGAACTTTCGCCATATATCCGCGATAGCCCGCTTCTTGCAGCGAATATACTTTGACGGTCGACTTTTTCCCGAAAGACTGCCCGATTGGATTGCCGAGCATGTTCGACAAAATCGTGTCCAGCACATCCGCCGACTTTTGTGTCTGCGATCTGCTCGTCACAAGCAAGTTGTTGATGTGCTTGTTTTGCTCTTCGTAATCTTTTTGCTCCGCCTTGGCGCGATCGCGAATATCTTCCACGACAATCTCGACGTTGCGCAGCTTTGTCTTCGTGTCATCCAATTGCTGCCCCAAGTCATCCGCCAGCTTTTTCGATTCGTGTGCCGAGAGCGCCAAACCTTCTGCCTGCAACGTTTCCGCAGGCTGGATCGTGGAAAAGGCAACGAGGAAGCCGAGAGCTGGTGCCAGCAGGAACAGGAAAAAGCGGTTGACTTTACCAAGCACGAGCGGCATCCTCCAGTTTTTTCAGCGACGCCTTCAAATCAACCAGTTGCTTGTTCAGCTGGTCAATCCGATCCTGCAAGGCTTCTTTTGTTTTGTTCGTTCCGCCGATTGTTTCGCCTGTCAATTGCAGGTCTTCCTCCAGATTGCCAAGACCAGCCTGCACCGCTTTCATCTCGTCCTGCACCGTCACCAGCTGCTCTCCCAAAGCTTGCATCTGCTTCTGGTTCTCTTCTTGTATCTGATTGATCCGCAGGTTCACAAATTGCTGCTGCTTGTCCAGCGTATGGGCAGCAAAGGCGTAACCTGCATAAGCAAGTCCTACCCAAACCAGTACAGCGAGTGCGATTGGCAGCAGTGGTCGCTTGCCTTCTGTTCTGGAGGGAAACAATGCCTGCAGCAGGCTGCCTCGTTTGCGTCTTCCCGCCTGCTTCCCGTTCGCCGGGAGTGGCAACGTAGTTGACGAAGTCGATGAAGTTCCCATGTATTTGTCGTTCATCGGCCCCCTCCTCCTTTCTGTGACATAGAATGAGGTTTTATTATAACATAGATTATTTTTCGACAAACCGTTTGCGAAAAAAGTGGAATTTTTGGTCAAAAAAAGCAGATACCATCGCGATTCGTTGCGACGATATCTGCTCTTTTCGGTTGCAAGTCTCTCCACGTATTCATCAAAGTGGGTGGGCCCGCCTGGTTATCGCTATTTTCCCAGAGTCCACTCTCTTTCCAGCGTACGGTACAGCTGCTGCAAAAACAGGAGCGGCTCCCCGGAAACGGCATGCTCTTCCTTGTAGTCCAGCTTCTTTTGCAGCATGCTTGCGAGCTGTCTTCCCAGCTCCAGCTTCTTGTCTTCTGACAGCGTCGCTTGTCTCGTCATAAAGGTAGAAAGGAGCACCCAGTCCTCCCGTGTGAACGACTGTTTTTGGCTTTCGGTCAGAAGTAGCGGCTCTTGGAACGACGCCAGGCTCTCCGCTTTTTTGCGCTTGTTTTTTTGGAAAAGGCCAGTGCGTCCGCCACCCTCTACCACGACGATCGTACCTGCGACCAGATCGCCGATGCGCTTGTCTCGCGGATGAAAAAACGAGACCAGTGCCCCGAGAAAATAGCCGGATGGGAGGCCGTCAATGATGCGGAACAGATTGCGAATCGTCGAAGACAAAAACGTCGCTGGCTGGCCGTTGTCGCGGATGACGCGAATCCCCATCCATCTTTTCCCCACGGTTTGTCCCGACCAGAGCGCCTCCAGAAACAAGAAATAGCCGAAGTTGAGGACAAAAATCAGGAAGAGCCCGATCGCGAATGCATAGTTGTCCGCATCCAGGAAAAAATTATCTTTTCTCCCAAAAATGACTATACCGATCACAATAAATACAGTAAGATTAACCAGGAACAAAATGACGGTGTCGATGAGCTGAGCGGCGGCACGACTGCCCAATCCCGCTGTCTGGAATCGCAGCATGACATGCTCAGGTGTGACAACAGACGCTTCTCGGCTCGCCTGGTTCATGGATGGATTTTCATTCATGCCGGTTCGCTTCTCCCTCTCATTTTACTAGATAAGGAGGCCATATCCATGGATATTACCTCGTTTTGGCACAAGCATAAAGCAGCTTGGGCCGAACTGGAACAACTGGTCGAACGATTCACCCGCAAGCAACGGCACATCACAGCCGCAGACATAGATCGTCTGACCCATTTGTACAAAAAAGCTTCCGCTCATCTGGCGCTGGTTCGCTCGTATCATCCAGCAGACGAAATCACGCTTTACCTCAATCAGCTCGTCTCCCGCGCCCACAACTTGACGTACAAGCAGCAGTCCGGGAGCTGGCAGCAGCTCAGACATTTTTTCGGCGTCCATCTGATTGCGCTGATGCACACTCGGATCAGCTTCATCGGGATGGCCGCCCTGCTTTTTGTGATCGGCGGCGTATCGGGATTCGTCGCGGTGCTGGCTGATCCGCTCAACCTGTACTACGTGCTGCCGCAGGGAATGGCCGAGCAGATCGATCCGTCCAGGCTCGGCGAGGGGCACGACGCCATCAACAGTCCCGTTATTTCTACGATGATCATGACCAATAACATGAAAGTCGCCATTCTCGCTTTTGTGAGCGGGATTACGTTCGGACTCGTTCCGATCTATTTGCTGCTGTTCAACGGACTGTTGGTCGGAGCATTGGCTGCCGTCTATTTTCAAGCCGACAGCAGCTACGCTTTCTGGGCGTACATCTTGCCGCACGGCGTCATTGAGCTGACTGCGATCTTCATCGCCGGAGGAGCAGGCTTGCACATGGGTTATCGTCTGCTTGTGCCAGGCCGCTACGACCGCAAACATCAGTTTTTGGAGGCAGCCAAGGAATCAGCCCAGCTGTTGCTCGCCACTTTGCCGCTGCTGTTTGTGGCGGGGATCATTGAAGGCTATATCACACCTTCCTCGCTGTCCCTGGAGGTCAAATACCTCGTCGCGGCTGCCACCATGCTGTTGCTCGCCCTCTGGTACTTTTTCGGGCGAAGACGCCAGGCTCACAATGCCTCGCGCGCTTTTATATCCAAATAAGCATTGATCACCGCGAGCGTCAACTGATCGGCCGGAACATCGAGTACCTGGATGCCCGCGCCGGTCATTTTTTGTTGAAAAGCTTTGCGGTCGAGCTGAAAACGCTGTGCGACTGCCTTGACGTACGCCAATCGGCTGTTTTCCACCGGGACGCGACTCCACTCGTGCAGCACCGGATCGGCTTGCGAGAGCAGCAAAAACAAGTGCGATCGGCGCATTTTCCACAAATAGCCGACGAGCAAATCTTCCACCAGGTAATTTTCCATGTCGGAAAAAAGCACCATCAAGCTGCGCCGCTTTTGCTGGCGATGCATAAACTCCAGCGCCTTGGCCGGGTCTGCCTCGACAAAATCGTGGGACAAGTCGTAGCTCGCTTCCAAAATCGTGTGCAAATGCCCCATGCCTCGCCCTGGCGGTATGTACTTCTTGATCTCATGCGAGTAAGCCAGAAACGCTACCTGATCTCCCTGACGCAGTGCGACAGCGGCGAGCGTGATTGCCGCTTCCAGCGACTGGTCAAGCCTGCTCTGGTTGTTCAGCTCCACTCCCATCAGCCTGCCACAGTCGACGAGAATCGTAATGACTTTCCCGTGCTCCGGCCGATACTGGTTCGTCATCAGACGCCTGGAGCGCGCAGACGCCGACCAGTTGATCGTGCGCGGATCATCGTCCGGCACGTATTCGCGGATCGCATGAAATTCAGAGCCCGCCCTCGCCCGCCGCACAATTTTTTTGCCGTCGACAATCAAGCTTTCCTGCAACGAGTTCAAATAGCCGCGAACTTGTGACAAGTCCGGGTAAATTTTGATCGCCTGGGGAGCAGCAAAACGGCTTTGCCGATGCCACAACCCGATCTTTCCGCTCCAGCGCAAGTACAGCCAGCGAAAATCATAACGCCCCCGCTCCGTGCCGCGCGTCTGGTAGCTGATACGCGATTCGCCGCTTTCCATGATGCCATGGATCGGCCCTGTTTCCGCAAAAGACAGCGGCAGGTCATCCTGGAGAACAAAAGACACGGACTGACCGCTTTTGTTTGCCAGCTCCACCTCGACCATGAACGACTGTCCCATATCGCTTTGCTCAGGAAGCACGCGGCGAAGCTCCAGGTCCTTGCGCTTGGGCAGCGTCAGCCAATCAAACAGGCTCGCCAGCAAGATCAAGGCGTTGTACAGCCAAAATGCCGTAAAGCCCGCCTGAAGCACAAAGCCGACGATAGCAATCGGCGCGCCGAGCAGCAACAGCACGAGCAGCCGCTTCGTCGGCAAAACGAAGCGGTCTGCCAACAAATCAGCGAGGAACCGGGATAGCGGCCAACGTTTCTTCGATGATGTGGTCACTGGTACCCCCCTCCAATTCTACCTGGGGTGACAGGATGAGACGGTGCCTCAAGGCAGGCCGGGCAACCATCTTCACATCATCCGGCGTCACATACTCTCTGCCGTCCAGAAGCGCCCAAGCCTTGCTGGCCATCAAAACGGCAATCCCCGCGCGCGAGCTGGCTCCGAGCAGCAGCCGCTTCGTTTCTCGCGTCTTGCGAATCAAGGTGGTAATGTACTCGAAAATCGAATCGTCGACCACAACGTCTTGCAGCTTGCGGCGCTGTGCCAAAATATCGTCCAGACTGTAGACTGGCGCTTGTTTTTCTTCTTGCTTTCGCGTAAACGGCGCGTGTTGAATCAGGATTTGCTTCTCGCTTTCGTGCGACGGATACTGCATCGTCAGCTTGAACAAAAAGCGGTCGAGCTGCGCCTCTGGCAGCACGTAAGTTCCTTCGTACTCCACCGGGTTTTGTGTCGCGACGACGAAAAACGGATCGGGCAAAGGGTACGTGACGCCGTGAATCGTCACTTGCCCTTCTTCCATCGCTTCCAGCAAAGCTGCCTGGGTTTTCGGCGGCGTGCGGTTAATCTCGTCTGCCAGGAGCAAATTGGCAAAGACAGGGCCTTTGATCGTCTCGAAGCGATTGTCCTGCATGTTGAATACGACATGGCCGATGATGTCAGAAGGCATCATGTCCGGCGTAAACTGGATTCGTCTGCTCTCCCCGCCGATCAGTCCCGACAAAGCACGAACCATTTTCGTCTTTCCGATTCCCGGCACTCCTTCCAGCAAAACATGGCCGCCAGCGAGCAAGGCGGTCACGAGCAGCCGGATGTTTTGGCGTTGTCCAACCAATTCTTTTTCCATCTGTTGCAACAATGGCTCCACGATGTATACGTCACTCCTTCATTAATTCCGTAATCATTTCATCCAGCAAAAGACTGTCTGCCAAAAGCTGCTTCGCCGAGTATTTCTCCTGGCTGCGCACTCGTTCCAGACGCTCCAGCACATCAGCGAGCTTCTGGACGCGCGGTTCGCTCCACCGCTGCTTGGCACTGTGCAAAATTTGTGCGCGGTCCGCTTTTTGGTGAATCCCCCAGCGGTCGTGCAGCAACTGGCGCAAGTACGCCTCCCTGTGCGCGAGCGCATCACGCGCAAGGCTTCGCCGCTCATACCAGCTCGCCACGGCGAGAAGCGTTTCGTCCCCGCGTCGCACCGTCCATTCGCGCAAAGTGTAGACAGGGCCAAACCGTTTCCCTTTCCACCAGACGAACAACAGCAACACAAGCGACAGCTGAATGATGGTCGCCACCAGCCAGCCGGGATAAATCGCCAGCAAACCCGGCGTCTCCTGCAACCCGTGGTGATATTCGTCTATCCAGATCACGGACCAGTTTTCTTGCAAATGCGGCCATACCGCCTCAAAATGGGACAATTCGTTTATTTTGCGGTTCGTCAACCAATCCGGGACGAGAAAATACGAGACGCTTCCAGCCCCCAGCTCGACTTTGCCTGCAAGAATCCCTTGCTCGTCATAAAACAGCGGCTCCAGCCCATCTGCTTCCTGCCATCTGACAAGCGTCCTGGCTTTTCCGCTCTGTCCTTCTGGCAGTCCCTGGCCTTGAATATTGCGTTCTTTGCTTGCACCTTCGCTGAATTTCGGCTCAAAGGGCAAATCTTCCCAATCGATTGGATGCTCGGAAAACAGAAGCAGGTCGTTTCCGTTCTCGACCCAATCAAGCAAGGACTCCTGTTCCTTGTCCGTCAAGCTTTGCGGCTCCACGACCAGAAGCGCCTGTCCAGACGCTGTCGGCAGCATGTGAGTGGGCTGCCGCCATTCCTTGACCCGTCCGCCTTTCTCTTCCAGCAAAAGCAGTACAGCCTTGATTCCGTCCGGCTGAGCGGAAGACGCCAGGTAAGGCGGCAAGTGGGTCGCTGCGGGCTTGACCACAAACCAGCCGACGACGATGAGCAGCACGATCGCCACGATGATGCCGATCCGATACGTTCTCAGGCTATTCATGCTGTCCCTCCTTGCCAAAAATCTGCTCCAGCTCGCGAATCCGCTCTGCATAGCCGGATTGATCTACTTCTACTTGCCCGTACCAAGCCTGCTCGAAGGCGCGCGCAAAACGGCGAAACTGCCCTTCTGCCTGCGGCTGGTTGAGTTCGATTTCCGCTGCGTATTCCCAGTTCGTCTTCCATTGCTCGATCCGAATCCACGACTGCTTTTGCATGTAGACAAGCAGCGCCAAAAACAGCGAGCGCTCCCCTGCACGCCAATCACCGCGGGCAGCGCATTCTTTTGCTTCCCGCAAGTAATCGGCGTGCGTGCGAATTTTTTCACCGTGAACGAACAGGGGCGACTGCCGCTTTTGTTCCCATACCATTCTGCGGAACAGCCAAAAAATGACCGCGATCAGCAAGCATGCTCCGACGATCAGGACAACGGTGGATGCCGTCGTGGCAGCCCCCGCCGGAACTTCTGACCACGAAAAAAGTTTGGAAATCAAGTCGATCAAAAAATCGATCACTCTCTCCCAGAGGCTTGGCCCGTTGTCCTGAAGAGCGTGAAATTCGTCCCTTTGCAAAATTTCCTGCAAATGCTCCTTGTCCGCTGTCCAAGGGTTTGCGTTACTCATGGGTAGCTCCTGAATCTTTTGCCAAAAGGCGGTCGATATCTTGATCCAGTTGTTTGCTCATGAGGGCTTCCAGGTCCGTGCCGTCTTTGCGGACGCGCAAATCGAAGTAGGCGAGCGCATAAACAATCGCCATCCACGGCATCAGCAGGCAACTGAGCACGACCATGATGATTTGGGAGATGACAGACGTTCCCATAATGCCCATGACAGCCACCTGGATGCCGCCGGAAAAGATCGAATACAGAATGCTGAGCACGAGGTAGATCGCAAACAATCGCCAAAAATTTCCTTTTGTCAAATTCCAGCTTTTGTCGATCCCGATGCCGTTTCTTTCAAACAGGACGAGCGGCAGGTAAAAGCTCCATCTGAGCAGGAAATAACCCGGGACGAGAACGATTCCGGCCAAAAACAAGATGTAGCCGAACAAAAAGACAACGATAAAAATAAACGGACTCAACGTGCTGTCGGAATCGAAGAACGTTTCGATCGAATTTCCGGTAGCCAGCACCAGCAAGAAGCCGATGAGCATAAAGACGAGCAGAAAACCGATCGTCAAGGCGACTGCCAGCAAGCCGTAAACAATCGTGCTCCCCACAAGCGGCCAAAATCTGCCCAATGCTTGCTTCAATCCCGCCTTCAAATCAACAGGCTGTTCCTCCAACGCAGACTTCGTCATGAACGTGGCACCCGCGATCAATTGCGGATAGGCAACAACCATCGTCAACGGCGCAACGACGAACGCATACAGAAGCATCATGGCTACGTTTTGGGTGAGCAAATCTTCCTGACCACCAAACTTTTCACCCATTGCTTCCCAAAATTCCAGCCCTTCCGTATCCTGCATGAGCAGCGGAATGCTGCTGACATCGATCAGGAGCAACTGCTGCACCAGCAGAAAAGGACCAAACCAAATAAGAGCCAGGAGAAAGAACGCTCCGAAGTGCTGACGGTAAACGTTAAAGCTTTTGTCCAATAATTTCCCCACTCCCATTGGGGTCATTGGCATTTGATTCATGGTAAATCCTCCATCTCTCTTTTTGAGATTACCTGAATAGTATACACGATTTTCCATTTGATTTTAAAAATTTCCGCTAAATTTACCGATGTTTTCCTGCCTGATTTTCGTTCTCTGCGGGTATTTGTCCATTTCGGTCCGTTTTTGTGCTGAATAGGATAAAGCAAGACAGTAGGAGGTGTATTCTCTTGAAATCAGCCAAAAAGAAGGCCAGAGCGAAGTCAGCCGCGAGCAGCAGACGCCGTCAGCCCGGTAGCCGGACTGCCAACCGCTTGCTAGACAGGCTGCACCGAATCGTCCGCCTCCACGTGCGCGCTCCTCAGGTGAAAGTGACGACGCCTGCTCCTCATGTATCCGTCACCAGCGCCACCCCGACCGTTCAGGTAGAAGCGCCAATCGTCCAGTTCGAAGCGCCCAAGCCGTTGGTCATTCCCGCTCCGATTGTCAAAGTGGACGTAGAAGCAGAGGATACTCCCGAGCAGGAAAGCGTGGCTGGACTGCGCAAGGAACTGCAAAAATGCATGCGGCAAAACCGGACCATCGAAGTGATCCTTACTTCCGACTGGGGGCCGGACAGCCGCCCTTATCGGGTCGGACAACTAAAGAGAGTAGACGATGGAATCATCGAGCTTGCGCTGGACGCCAACCACGGAACTTGTATTCTCATTCCGCTGAACCGCATTGCCGCGATCATCCCGGATGCTCCACCTCCGGCCGAGGCATTTGCCACGCACGAAGAAGACGAGGCTGAACCCGTCGTATTGAAAGTGATCGAAGGATCGGCAAAAGCTTTGTAAGGTACGCGCCTTCCCCCGTTCTCCCACTCCTTTGCCTCATGCGACGTCCTCTTTATGCAAAAACACCCCAGGAGTGGGAGCTGCTTTTTGCAGCGACAGCTTTTGTTGTTTTGGACAAGCTCTCGAAGGCTTGAATAAGAAAACGTAGGCTTGTCTTTTCTGCGAGAAAAAAAACGAGCCATAGCCCACTTCTCCGATCCCGTCTCGTGAAAGTGGGCATTTGTCTCCCGTCAGTTTTCAAACGACAAGCTCCTCCATACATCCAGCACTTCCTCGGCCACCCGATTCCACGTAAAGCGTTGCTCTGCCAGTTTCCTGCCGCTGTTGCCCATTTTGCGCTGCAACTCACGACTGGCGAGCAACTGTTTCAACTGGGTGGCAAACGACTGCGGATTCTCCGGTTCTTCCACCAAAAGCCCGTTTCCTCTGATGATGACTTCTGCGTTTCCACCGCGCTTCGTCGTCACAAACGGCAACCCTGCGGCCATCGCTTCGTAATGGACGCGAGCAAGCGGCTCCTCCCACTGCGAAGGACAGACGAAAATATCTCCCGCCCAAAACCAGTGGTGAATGTTTTCTGCTGCCACATATCCAGTCGTAATGACCGGAATCGGCAAACGATCGGCGAGCGCGCGTACATACGCTACGTAATCGCTGATCTTGTCGACGCTGTACCACGAACCGCCTACGAGCACCAGCGCCAGATTGTCATGATGGGCACCAAGCTCATTCATCGCCCGCACCAGAATGTCCGCCCCTTTTTTCGGGGTGAGCCTGCCGACGAACAAAATGACTTGCTTGTTTCCCAAATTGTGCGCAGTCCGCAGTTCCTGACGAATTTTTCGCGCGGTCTGCGAGCTTTCCCACGGTACGAACGTCTGCAAATCGACGCCTGAATAGATCGTGCGCAGCTTGCCTTGGGCTTGCGGGTAGAGCGACGCGATGACGCGGCCGACATAATCGCTGATCGTGATGATTTTTGATGTGCTGGCAATGGCTTGCGCCGCGTCCTCCGGAGAGATTTTGGCGGCATCAAACATGTCGTTGTGCATGCTCAACACGATTCGCGCATTCGGGCACACTTCCCGAATCATCGGCACGAGCCGCGGCCGATTGAACACGTGGATGACATCGTACGCATTCGCCCGCAAAAACGCGAGCACTTCCTGCGCGTAGATTTCGAACACGCCGAGTCCGTGCACACGCGCATAACGGACGTTCCGCACCCTTTCGTCCATGGCGAGAGTCGGGTCAGACGTCCCGAGAATGGTCAAATCATGGTGCTGTCCCAGCGTGTCCGCGATTCCCGCTATATACGTCTGGATCGCACCGCCCCGCACCGGAGGAACGGGCAGTTTTTCCGTACAGATCATGACTACCTTCATCCGAATTCTCCTTTCCTATTGCGACTCACAGCATGTTTCTGCCTGTTTTTTGCGCTTTTGCCGAACGCGGCTTTTTTGCTTGGCTGCTGGCTGATTTCCGGCTTGGAGCTGCCGTTTTTTTGTATGGATGCGTGACGGCTGCATGCTGAGTTTTCCGGGGAGAACCGGACTTTGCTACCACTTGGTTCCCTGCTTTTGCTTTTTCGCTCGTTTTGGGAGACTTGTTGAGCGGTTTTTTTGCTTGCAGCTTTGTAATTGCTTTTTTGGCAACCGCTTTTTTGTTCGTTGCGCTTTGTTTGCTTCCCTGACTGGACGCTTTCTTCTTGACTGGCTTATCTCCCGTCTTTGCACGTTTTGCGGGTGCTACTTTTGCTTTCAGGCGCGGGCCTTGTTGCTTGGCAGGCTCCGCTTTTTCAACGGGTGTAACAACCGGGGCCTTGATGAACCAGCCTGACGGAGGAGTAGTTGTTTGGACAGCAACCGGAGTGCGTTCTTTTTCTTGCTTGACCGGCTCTTTGCGCGTTTCCGGCCGCGCCTTTTCTCGCTCCTTCGGCTCCTGCGGCTTCTTCACTGTAGCGGCGCGGATCGGCTCAGGCTCAGGAATGCGCAGCGCCTTTTTCGCCTTGACTTCGTCTGGCTTGTTCTCGACCTTCGCTTTTGGTCGGCGGGCGTCTGCTGCCAGTACCGCTTTTTCTTCCGCGACAGGCACAAGCACTTGACTTTGCTCTGGAACTTGACTTTGAGCAGGAAGCTGCATTTGGTCAGCAAGCTGCCAGTTGGCCTGATTCTCTGTACTCGCAAGCGATTGCCGTTCCGGTGAACGCGGTACAACCACTTGCGTGTAATTGCCTGGCTGGTATTGACTGCTGTCTTTGGCCAACTCCGCAAGCGCCTGGTCTTTTGTCTGATCGGTTGCCACAACCCGCTGCAAAATACCCTCTGCCTCGGTGTTCAGGAAGGTGACCGGATCGTAAAACATTTCTTTTAAATGCTTGTAAAATTCGTTTGGCACGGACATATCGAGCAGCAGGATTTCGAAGGACTCACGATCGAGCGGGTTCGCCCGGTGATACGCTTCGATCATCCCTCTCATCCATGTCACGTCCCAGACACCCATGTCGTCCATCGTGCTGGTAATCAGCTTCCGCAGGTCGCGAAACGGCAAGTCGTACGCCACGCCGTCCAGGTCGATAACCCACAGTCCGCCAGGTCCGTTCTGTCCATTGGACCAGCCGTAGTCCTGGTGAACCAATCCCCAGTGCGGCTCGCCCATTTGCACCATTTTCGGATAGGAAGATGCTTTCAGCCGCTCCAGTGCTGCGATTGCTTGCTGTTCGTATTTGTCGACGACCGCCAAGATCGGACCGCTTGCCGCCGTTTCCCGATACGCTTTGGCCATTTCACGCATCCAGCCGATTTTTTTGGCGATCTTTTGATAGTAGTTGGGCCAGCGATACAGACGGGAAGAGTTTTTGGCCCCTGCTGGCGGCACGTACCCTTTGGTGTGCCGATGAAATTCGCCCAAGCCGTAGCACAGCTCCTGCGCCCCTGTCAGGTCGACTTTGGCCGCTGGTTCAAGGGAAATCCAGTCGGTGACAATCCACAGCTTTCCGCCCTTCTCCACAAACAGCTTCCCGTCCCTGGCCGGAATCAGCGCTGGCACCCTTGCTCCCTGCCTGACTACGTATTCCTGCAAACCTACGCTGTAGAGGCTTCTCTCTGGCGTCCGGTGGAGCACTTTCAGACTGCGCGGGCCTTTGTTCGTCTCGATTCGCCAGATGGCACCGCCTTTGTCAGGCTTCGAGGTAATCAATGTCCTGTTGTGAACGGTCATGTCGTATTCCTTTATGACAAGCTCAGCGACTGCATCTACTTCCGGAGGTACTTGCATATCCCAATCGACAGGAGTGGGCTCGCTTCCATCTCTAGTGTCCCATGGTTTGATCACATACTGTTCCATTCCATTCCCCCCGTGTTCCTAATTCAAGCGCTCACCTTCTTCATAAAATATTCGTGTATACAGGTTGACGAAACGGACAAATATCCTTGGCAGTTTGCCAATTCCTCCAACGAAAAAGCGACCCGTTCTGCGCAACTTGGCAGACTGGCCGCTTTTTGGTCATATCATCAAAATTTCCCGCAGGTCTTCTTCGCTCATCGTCGAAATCGCTGCTTCTCCGGGGGCGATGACTTCCTCGATCAAATGCTTTTTCTTTTGCTGCAACTCGTACATCTTTTCTTCGACCGTCCCTTGAGCCACCAGTCTGATGACCTGGACGACCCTTTTCTGGCCGATCCGGTGCGCCCGGTCTGCTGCCTGCTCCTCAACGGCCGGATTCCACCACAGATCGTACAAAATGACCGTGTCCGCTCCCGTCAAATTCAGACCCGTCCCCCCTGCCTTCAACGACATGAGGAACAAGTCGCATTCTCCGTCGTTGAATCGGTTGCACAGTTCAATCCGTTCGGCGGCTGGCGTGTTGCCATCCAGATAAAAAAACGGAATGCCGTGATCGCCAAGCTCCCGACCAATGATGGCGAGCATCTCCGTGAACTGTGAAAAGAGCAGGACGCGCTTGCCTGCGCCGAGACATTCTTCCAACACCTCAAGCAATTGCTCGAATTTGGCGGAGCTGCCTTCGTAGCCCTCGACAAACAGGGCTGGATGACAGCACAGCTGGCGAAGTCTGGTCAAGCCCGCCAAAATCTTGATCCGGTTTTTGTCAAAAGTTTGCTCGTTCAAGTGCTTCACGGCGTCTTGTTGCAGCTTGGCCAAATAGGCGATGTACAGCTTTTGCTGCTCCGGCAGAAGCGCCGTCGCTTGCAAGGTTTCGATTTTTTCCGGCAGCTCCTGCAAGACCTCTGATTTCAGCCTGCGCAGCAAAAACGGTCTGGCCCGCTTGGCGATGACTTCTCTTGGCAAGTCCTGAAAAGCTTTGCGCTGGGGAAACAGCTCGGGAAACACAACGTCGTAGATCGACCACAGTTCCTCCAGCCTGTTTTCGATCGGCGTTCCGGTCAAGGCAAAGCGCTGCCCGGCCTGAATGCTCTTCACAGCCTGCGCCGTCTGGGTAGTATGGTTTTTAAACGCCTGCGCCTCATCCAAAAACAGCGTGTGAAACGTGCGCTCGGCATATTCGGCGTAATCCCTGCGCAAAAGCGGGTAAGACGTGATCAGCACATCCACCGCTTCCGCTTCCTCGCGCGCCGTATTCCGTTCCTGCCGACTCCCGTCCACGATGCGGACTACAAGCTCCGGAGCGAACTTGTTCAACTCGTTGCGCCAGTTGTACAGAAGCGAGGCAGGCGAAACGATCAGGATCGGTTGTTTGCGGCTGCGAATGTCGGGGAGCTTGGCTACCATGTACGCGATGCTTTGCACCGTTTTGCCAAGCCCCATATCGTCCGCCAAAATGCCGCCAAAACCGTAATGGGCGAGCGTCATGAGCCATTGGAAGCCGAACTTCTGGTAGTCGCGCAAAACTGGTTCCATCCTGTCCGGTACGCGGAAGTCGAGGTTGTCCGGGTTGCGCATATTTTCCAGAAAGCTGCGCAACGTTTTCCCGAACTGCACCGTCTTGTCCTGCGGCGTGTCCAGCAAGCGCAAGCCGTGCAGCATCGGCAGCGCAAAGCCGCTGGCGATCCAGTTGGCGTGGCGCACTCCGATTTCGTCGACAAGCTGGTTGATCCGCTCAAATTCTTTCGTCTCCAAAGGCAAGAGCGCCCCTGTAGGCAGGCGGTAATATTTGCGCTTTTCTTCCAAAGCGAGCAGCAATTGCTTGATTTCAGTAGGCGGGAAGCCTTCCACGTCAAAGCGGACTTCCAGCCAATTCGTTCGCTCATTGATCTCTACCTTGACCTTTGGCGGAACGTGCATAGAAGCCAGCCTCAGCTTGACCGCCGTGGTCGCGTACACTTTGCACCATTTTTCCAGCTCGGGCACGACCGTGTGCAAAAATTCGTATTCGGCTTCCTCGTCATCGAGAAAATAGCCCGCTTCCGTCTGGACGAAGGCGCTTTGTTCCATCAGTTCCAAAATCCGCTGCTCCTTCTCTCCGTCGCGCATCAAGATCAGATCGTTGTCTCTGTTCTGTCCATTCGTGTCTGTGACAAGCGGATTGATGACGATATCGCCGTACTGAAATTCCAGTCCGGCCAGCAGCCGATCGCGTATCCGGTCGAGATAGAGCCTCGCCTTCAACTGGGTCTGCACGATCCGGTCGGCAACAGGCTGGGCAATGCGGACGCTGCCAAGCTTCATCAAGCCCGGAACGACCTTGGTCATGAATGGCTCCATTTGCTCTTTCGGAACGACGATGTCCTGTCTTTGATGCGCTTCCAGCATTTGTTTCAACTGCTGCAGGTTGTTGCAGGCATCTGTTGACTGCTTCATCCACACGCCGTCATGCAAAATACATCCGTATTCACGAAGCACGGTCAAACCGGACAAGCCCTCGACTGTCAAACGGTATTCGGCTTCGCTGTCACCCGCATCGAATGCAAACTGCAACGGCACCTTCCCGGTTTGCGCCTGAAACGTTTCATACGTCTGCTCGCCCTGTACGACGCGCACGCCAGGAGCTTTGAGCAGGTGAGCGAACAAGCTGTCCCAGGCAAAAGGCGGGACAATCAGCGTTCGCTCCGAGCCTGCCGCTTTTGCCTCCTGATAGCTGTATCCTGCTGTCTCGCGGTACAGCTTTTCATGATGATAGACGTGAACAAGCTCTTCCATGATCGGTTCATGCGCCTGCAAAAAGCGATGACACTTCGGATCGTAAGTAAAATGGGCGGAAAAGGCGTACGGCTCCCCTTTTTCCATTTTCGCCAGGAAGTCCCGAATGTTTTTGACGACGTACAGCCGTTTTGGTCCCAGCTTCAGCTCGATTCCGATCACCGCTTTGCGATAGCCGTACGGCACGATTTTGCAAATGATTTCCGCTTCCAGTACCGCCCGCTCGTCAAGCAGTACCTTCCTCATCCTTGTCCCCTGCCGTCTTGCTCCGCCAAACAAGTCGAGGATGCCCTGTGTCAATTGATCGTCCCGGTCTGCCGTCGCGCTTTCCCTGGAAGCTGGCGTGTTCACGCGGCTCCCTTTTGGCGAAAACTCATCCTGCGGCAGATCACGCACAGTCAACAGCACAGCCGCAATATGCTGGCAATACTGTTCATAGGAACGCAGCGCAGGACAGCTGCACGTCGCCACGATCCCTGCCTCATCCCCTTCCATATGTACCTGGTAGTCGTGTTTGCCTGCCTGAACGGTTGCCCGAACGATCATCGGCTCAGGCTGAAACGTATCGACGCTCACCTTTTGCGAGCGATAAAAGGCTTTGCCCCGCTCGTAGGAGAGGCGACCGCACCATTCTTTGATTTTTTGATGGCTGATTGAAAAGCTCATGGCCTGTACCTGCTTCCTAAAATATGTTTCATGATAGCAGATTTCGAAAGAAAAAAGATACGCCTTGGCGAGCGTATCTTTTTTCGCTATATCGAATGATTAATCTTCGTCCTCGTCATCTTCGTCGTCGTTGTCTTCCAAGACCGGATCTTGATTCCGCGAGAAGATCCATTTTTTCTTCGTGCCATCTTCGTATTCCACTTTTACTTCGATTTCTTCAATGTCCTCGTCCTCACCAACGGCGTCACGCAAATACCGCAACCAATCCATGACTACACCTCCTGGTACCGGATGATTTCATACAGCCTCGTCAGCGGCTTTCCCGTCGACATTGATACTATATGACGGCTGCCGCTTGCATGTATGGTTGATTGTCCCTTTTGTGCGCGTAGATTTTTACACATCTTGCCACCTCGCTCTGGCTGATCGATGTCGCCATGCGCTTCGCAGCTGTTACATATTTGCAGATGGACTGGACAAACTTTGGATGGAAACGTCTGCGAGACCGTCATGACGATATGGACAAAGAAGGGAGTATCGCATCATGAAAGCACACTGCACAAGGCTCCTCAGAACGGGTGTCATTCTCATGCTTGCGTTGGCGTTCACCTTGCCGCTTTCCGCGGCGGTCGCCTATCAGGATCACCCGTACCATTTCGGCTTCAAAAAGAGCAAAAATGGACAGCTTCCTTCTATTAACGAGGAAGGCTTTAAAGGAATCGTGGATCGGCACGGCGCGGTTTTTTTGGGCGACACCAGCAAAAAAGAGCTGTACTTGACGTTTGACAACGGATATGAAAACGGCTTTACCCCGGCCATTCTTGACACGCTTCAGGCGAAAAAGGTCCCTGCGATTTTTTTCGTGACCGGACATTACGTGAAGGAGCAGCCTGAGTTGTTGAAACGGATGACAAAGGAAGGGCACCTGATTGGCAATCACTCCTGGAGTCACCCTGACATGACCACCGTACCGAACGAAAAGATCAAGGAAGAGCTGAATCGGGTCAAAGAAGCCGTCAGCCAAGTGACCGGACAGGCGACCATGCGCTATCTCCGCCCCCCGCGGGGAATTTTTAGCGACCGGACTCTCGCGGTCAGCAAGGAACTCGGCTACACCAACGTCTTTTGGTCAGTTGCCTACAAGGACTGGGATACAAAAGTACAGCGCGGTTCCCGCTTCGCCTTCGACAGCGTAATGGGACAGCTGCATCCGGGAGCGGTGATTCTTTTGCACTCCGTCTCCAAGGACAATGCCGACGCGCTCGGCTCGATCATTGACGAAGCTCGCAAGCGCGGCTACGAGTTCAAGAGTCTCGACCAACTGCCGCAACATCAGCAAAGCTCCCCATAAAAAGCTTTGGACGAGATCAACAGGCTTCGCCGCTCGCATGCGCGATAGCCTGTTGCTTCTGTCGGCAACAAAAAACTCCCGCTGCCTCGTTTTGCACAAGGGCGGGAGTTTTCTTGCGTTTGCTGCTTCTACTGGCGATCCAACAGGGAAGCGCCGGCGATGCCCGGGTGGGTCATCTCGAACGGGTCCAAAATGAGATCGAGTTCTTCTTCTGTCAGGACGTTGTACTGCAAGCACAGCTCGCGCACCGATTTTCCGGTGAGGATCGCTTCGCGCGCGATGCGGGCAGCCGTTTCATAGCCCAAATGCGGGTTGACCGCCGTGATGACGCCTACGCTTTTTTCTACGTATTCTTTCATGCGCTCGCGGTTTGCTTCGATGCCTTCCAGGCAGTAGCGGGTGAACGCGCGGAACGCGTTGTCCATGATGCTGATCGATTGCAGCAGGTTGAAGACAAGCACTGGCTCCATCACGTTCAGTTCCAGTTGGCCCGCTTCGGAAGCCAAGCAGATCGTGTGGTCGTTTCCGATTACTTGGAAGGCTACTTGATTGAGCACCTCGGCCATAACCGGATTGACTTTACCTGGCATGATAGAAGATCCTGGCTGACGTGCTGGCAGCGAGATTTCGCCCAGTCCGGCACGCGGTCCGGATGCCATCAGACGCAGGTCGTTGGCGATTTTTGACATGTTCATCATGCAAACTTTCAATGCAGCAGACACTTCTGTGTACGCGTCTGTGTTTTGCGTCGCATCTACCAGGTGCTCCGCCCCTACGAGCGGGAAGCCGCTGATGGTTGCCAAATGCTCGACAACGGTTGTAATGTAGCGCGGATCGGCATTCAAGCCTGTCCCTACAGCGGTCGCGCCCATGTTCACTTCGTACAAATGCTGGCGAGATTGCTTGATCCGCTTGATGTCGCGTTCCAGCACGCGGCGATACGCTTCAAATTCCTGGCCGAGACGGATCGGAACCGCGTCTTGCAAGTGCGTGCGCCCCATTTTGATGACGTCGTCAAACTCTTTTGCTTTCTGGCCAAATGCATCGTGCATGGACTCCATCGTTACGAGCAGTTTTTCCAGCAAGTCGAGCGTCGCGATATGAATCGCAGTCGGGAATGCGTCGTTGGTCGACTGCGACATGTTGACATGTGTATTTGGACTGAGATGGAAGTAATCTCCTTTTTTCTCTCCGATAAGCTCAAGACCGCGGTTGGCGATCACTTCATTGGCGTTCATGTTAATAGATGTTCCCGCACCACCCTGGATCGGGTCCACGATAAATTGATCGTGCCATTTCCCTTCAATGATCTCCTGCGCGGCAGTCACAATCGCATTGCCCAGTCGCGGATTCAGACGGGAAACCTCCATATTCGCAAGGGCTGCTGCTTTTTTTACCATAGCCATTGCGATGATCAGGGAAGAATGAAGACGGTATCCGGTAATCGGGAAGTTCTCTGTTGCCCGCATGGTTTGGACACCATAATAGGCATCTACAGGAATTTCTTTTTCACCAAGAAAGTCTTTTTCCGTGCGAAATGTTTGTTGTACCATTCTTATCAGACCAGCTTTCTAGGAATAGTGGTTAATGCTACCTCCCCATTCTAGCACAGAATCGGAGTGGTATGACCAGTAGTTTGAAACACAATTTGGCTTTTTTACGTCATACTAAGAGCAAGACTCGCCATATCTCTACAGAATCGAGGGGTACGTTTATGAAAAAACTTCTTTTTGTCTTGTTGACCGTCGGCCTGTTGCAAGGCTGCACCAGCTCTCCCCCTGCCCCGGAAGCTCCGCCTGCAACCACGCAGCCCGAGACTCCGGCACAGCCTGAGACGCCTGCTCCCTCTAACCCGCAAACTCCGGCTGAAAAACCGCCTACCGAGCAGCCTGAAACAAAAGAAACGGTATATGCCAATGATATTTTTCGCAATGTCACCGTGAAAAAGACGGGGGAAGACACGTTTGAAGTCAAAGGGCAAGCGCAAGTGTTTGAAGCAGTCGTCAATTACGTCGTGGAGGATGGGCACAACGAATTGACCCAAGGCTTTTTCCAAACCTCCTCCGGCGCTCCTGAATGGGGCGACTTCACCCAGACGGTCAAGGTGAAAAAAGCCGAGCCGAACAGCACGCTCATGCTCATCCTGTTCGAAGCGAGCGCCAAGGACGGCAGCCGCCGGAGTGAACTGATCATTCCTCTGCCGGAAAAGTAGTTCGCTCGGCGTGATTTCGTTCTCCCCTTGTCCTGCCATCTGGATTATAATGGGAGAGATTCATCATATGTGGGGAGGATGACTGTCGGATGAAAAAGACTGCCTTGCTCGTTGTCGATGTGCAAAACCTGCTCGTGGAATACTGTCACCAAGGCGAGGAAATCGTTGAACGGATCAAACATATGATCGCCGAGGCGCGAACTCGCGAGCTTCCTGTTCTCTACGTACAGCATAATACCGGAGAAACGGATGAACTGGCTCTCGGATCGCCAGGGTGGGAAATTCCCGCTTCCATCAAGCCGGAAGAAACCGATCCGGTGTTTCATAAAATGACGCCCGACTCGTTTTACGAAACAGGCTTGCATGAAAAGTTGCAGTCACTCGCCATTGAAAAGTTGATCATTGCCGGGTTCCAGACGAACTATTGTATTGATACAACGAGCAGAAGTGCCATCTCTCACGATTATGACGTGATTCTCGTCGGAGATTGCCACTCTACCACTGACACTTCCGTCCTCAAGGCACCAGACATCATCGCCCACCACAACAATACATTGAGTGGCTTTGGCAGCCCTAAACATGCCATCACAGTCAAACAATCAGCCTCGCTTTGGGAAGCCTAGTTTGCTTGCACGCCCACGCCAAAAACCATTGGACGCCATGCGCCAATGGTTTTTTCCATATTTTCCAATTTGCTCGAATGTATGGTATCCTTTTTTAGGAAGTTTCCCCCGAAATTCAAAAACCCTCCCGCTTGGAGAGGGCCTTGACTGTCAGACATCTATTTATTCGTGTGGCAACATGCTGACTTGCGTCGTGCTGCTACTTTTGCTCGCTTTGTTCTTCTTTGTAGCACTCCATGCAGAGGGCACCATTGTTCTCGATTTCGTACTCTGTCAAGCGAGCCTGGCAGGATTTGCATTGTTTTTCTGTGAGCACCAAGTTCAAGACTATATCTCCTCTCAATGATGTACGTTAGTCTATTTAGATTATAACCGAAGATTGATATGGAATAAGCAGCTTTGTGTTAAAATTTCGTGAATTCTTTCAATTACAAAAGGAAAAGCTTGCACTCGCCTTGCAACTGGCTTGCCCAGCTTTTCCTTTTACATAAACAGATAAACAGACACCGCCTGGGAGGCTTTCATGAACTCGCCTTACTTTTCGCTCTTCATCTCCGGTGCGCCTTTTCAACTCTTTTCGCTGTCGCACCTCATCGCCTTGCTTGCCACTTTTGGCACAGCGCTCCTGCTTTACTTGCTTCGTCACCGCCTGCAAGCACCTGCTGCCAAGCGGACGATCCGCTTTTCGCTGGCTGGGCTGTTGCTGCTGACGGAAGTGGGCTTTCAGCTCTGGCATGTCTATACGGGAAGCTGGTCGGCTGCCTACACTTTGCCGTTGCAGTTGTGCAGCGTCACTTTGTTGCTTGCGATCGTCATGCTGCTTTCGAGAAGCTACAGCTTGTTTGAAGTCACGTTTTTTGCGGGCATTGGCGGTGCAGCGCAGGCATTGATTACGCCAGAACTGTTTTACCCGTTCCCGCACTTCCGCTTTTGGCATTTTTTTCTCGCTCACGCAGGGATCGTTCTCGCCTGCCTGTACATGACGTGGGTCGAAGGCTATCGCCCGACTTACCGCTCCGTCTGGAAGACGATGGGCTTGCTGAACGGGCTGTTGGTCGCGGCACTCGCCGTGAACAGCTGGACAGGGGGCAATTACTTGTTTGTCTCGCACAAACCTGAAAATCCCAGCCTGATCGACTTCCTTGGCCCGTATCCGTGGTACCTTCTCTCGCTTGAAGGAGTTGCCTTCGCGATTTTTTCGCTCATGTACTTGCCGTTTCTGCGAAAAAAACAAGCGGCGGTGCCCGCCACGCGCGATTTGCCGTCGTAATGCCAACTTATCCTTGTTCGCGCACCCACTCGGTTACGACCTGCAAAAAGCGCTTCGCTGCGGGCGACTGCTTCTCAAACGATGTCGCTGCCACGCCGAGAGAACGATAATGCTCCCCTTCCAGCGGAATCATGCGGATGTTGGGCGGGAGGCGAAACAGGATCATCTCCGGGAGAATGCTGATTCCCAGGCCGTTTTGCACCATGGCGATAATGGCGTGGTCGTCGCCCACTTCGTACTTCACGCGCGGCTGTAGCTTATACATGGCGAGCAGCCTCTGAATATCGTTGTCGCAGCCTGCTTTTGGCATGATAAACGTTTCTTCCGCCAGACGGCTGACGTGCACCCGCTCTTCCTCGTAGAGCGGGTGCTCCTTCGTTACGAGCAAGTACAGCTGGTCCTTTTTCAACGGGATGGATTCCAATTCCTCAGTCGTCGGCAACGAGACGAAGCCCATGTCGACCTCCCCCGCCTGAATCCAGCTTTCGATCCCGTCGTAATAGCCTTCCAGCAGCTTGACTTCGATGGCGGGATACTGGTCCTGAAACCGTTTCAAAATGCCCGGCAGCCATTGGGTGGACACGCTGGTGAACGTCCCGATTCTGACTGTCCCCACTTCCATGCCGTTGATCGCATGAACTTCTTGCTTCATCCGCTCTTGGGCGCGCAGCATCTCGCGCATATAAGGGAGCAGCCGCTCGCCGTTGCTCGTCAGACTGATGCCGGAACGACCTCGCGTCAAAATGGAAAACCCAAATTCCCGCTCCAGACTTGCCAGGGCGTGACTGATCGCGGATTGCGTCAAGCCGAGAATTTCGCCCGCCCTGGTCAAGCTCCCCGATTCGATCACGGTGACAAACACTTCGTACTTGCTCAGGCTCATCTTGCTCTGCCACCTTTTGCATTAAAATTTTTCATGAAAAGCATGATAAACATTCATTTTTCTTATTCAAACATTACTCGTATACTGAGTATTGCGCAATACGAATACTTCATGGTCGCGCCTGGTCAACCGGGCAAGGAGGCACAAATGAAACCGCAAGTAAAAGCCGATCTGGCAATGCTGCTGGTTACCCTGTTTTGGGGATCGTCTTATTTGTTTATGCAAATGGGCTTGCAAGATTTGGAGACGTTTAACCTGATCGCCATCCGCTTTGGCATTGCTTTTGTTTTGGCGGCAGCGATTTTTCACAAACGGTTGCGCAGCACCAGCCGTAAAACATTGCTGCACGCCTCGATTCTCGGCACGCTCCTGTTTGGCGTGTTTGCCACGATTACAAACGGGGTCAAATCGACGACGGCTTCCCAAGCCGGGTTTTTGGTCAGCCTGACGGTCATTTTCGTCCCGCTGCTGTCGATTTTGTTTCGCCACCGCCCGGAAAAGCGCGTGTTTGTCGGGGCGGGACTCGCCATGGTCGGCATCGGTCTAATGACGCTCAACACCGAACTGCGGATCAGCCAAGGCGATCTGCTGTGTATCGCCGGAGCGCTCTGTTACGCCATGCACATTACCGTGACAGGCAGATTTGCCTCCTTTTCGGACACGATTCAACTCGGCATTTATCAGCTTGGCTTCACCGCCTTGCTCGGTTTCGTTTTTTCCTGTTTGTTCGAATCGCCTGTGTTGCCGCATTCGACAGAAGGCTGGGTCGCTGTGCTCGCTCTCAGTATTTTGTGCAGTGCCATCGGCTTTGTCGTCCAGACGGTGGCTCAAAAATATACGACCGCGACTCATACCGGACTGATTTTTTCGCTGGAGCCTGTATTCGCTGCCCTGTTTGCCTTTTTGTTCGCTGGCGAGATTTTGACCACGCGCGGGTATATTGGCGCAGCACTTGTACTTGCCAGCGTGCTGATTGCGGAAATCGACGTGGGCAAATGGCTGCGCAGCAAGCGGCAGACCCGTTTGTCAACATGACGAGGTTGTTCGTTGTTCGCGAATTTGCCCATACAAAAACCGGCTCCTTGTGCGCCCTGCCCCCAAGTGTTGATACGTACAACCTGGAGGTGCAGCGCATTTTCGAAGAGCCGGTTTTTCGTTGATGCTTCCTGGGCATCTGAGCTTTCGTTAGCTGCTATAGCAAACTTTTCCGCCAATGACCGTCATGACGGCTTTCGTCGTGAGCAATTCATCCGGATCGATCGTGAACAAGTCCTTGGAATAAACCGTCATATCCGCATATTTTCCGCGAGACAGCGTTCCTTTTACTTGCTCCTCGTTTGTCACCTGAGCGCCTCCCAGTGTAAACAAATGGAGCGCTTCTTCCATCGTCAATTTTTCCTCCGGGAGGTAGCCGCCGTGTGTTTCGCCCGGAGCCTTGCGCGTCACGGCCGCGTGAATGCCCAGCAACGGATCGATCGGTTCCACTGGCGTATCTGATCCTGCCGCGCAAATAATTCCCTTGTTCATCATCGTCCTCCAAATGTACGAGTCCTGGATGCGCTCTTCTCCCACACGGTCGATCACCCACGGGAAGTCGCCTGCGAGGAAGCGCGGCTGAATGTCGGCAATCCGGCTTGGCTGATTCAGTCTCTCCAGCAAATCCGGGCGCAAAATTTGCGTATGGATCAATCTGTCCCGATACGCGACGGTCGGAAACTGATCCAGACTGTCGAGCACCATTTCCAGCGCCTTGTCGCCAATCGTATGCACCGCAATCGGCATGCCGAGCTGACGCGCCTGCCGGACAAGCTCGGTCAGCTCCTCTTGTTCGTGTACCGGGTACCCGCTCGTCGACGGATCGTCTGCGTACGGTGCGGACAAGTAAGCGGTTCTGCGCCCCAAAGCCCCGTCTGCGAAAATTTTCACCGCGCCAATCTGTACGTGGCTGTTTCCATAGCCGGCGGTCATGTTCAGGTCGCGCAGTTCATGCATGTGCGGGTAGTAAACGAGCAGATGGGAGCGCAGCGCAAGCTCTTCCCCGTTGATCAGCTCATCGTAGAGACGATACGTCTGCGCCAGTCCGTTCAGTTCGCGCAAGTCTTCTGTATGCGCTCCGGTCAAGCCGTGCTGCATCGCGTAGCGGATGGAGCTGCGCAAGCTTTTTTTTAATGTATCGTAATCAGGGCGCGGAATATGTTTGGTGATCAGATTGGAAGCCGTTTCGAGGAGCATCCCTGTCGGCTTTCCGGTGAGCGAATCGCGCACGATCACTCCGCCAGCGGGCACCTCGATGTCAGGATGATATCCGGCAAGCTCCAGCGCTTTTGTATTGACCAGATTCGCATGTCCGCAAATGCGCGGCAAAAAGATCGGGCAGTGCGGCGCAGCGGCGTCAAGCTCCTCGATGCTCGGGATTCCTCCGCCGTCGACAAACAGATTCTCGTCCCAGCCAAAGCCTTGTATCCATTCATTCGCTTTTGTCTCATTCGCCTTTTGTCGGATGAGGTACAGCATTTCATCCTTCGATTTCGCCTCGCGCAAGTCGAGCTGCAAAAAGGTCAGCCCCAGCCAGCCCAAGTGCAGATGACTGTCGATCAGCCCCGGTGTTGCCGTGCAGCCTTGCAAATCGATCACTTGCGCATCGCTGCGTCCGTATTGCAGCAGCATATCCGCATCGCTGCCCAAATCGTGGACGATCCCGTCACGAACAACGAGAGCCTCCACAAACAAATGCCGCGAATCCCCTGTATAGATGCGTCCGTTTTTGAAAATGGTCGTCGCCATGTATGCTCCTCCTCGTGGATGTACGATCCGTATTCTTGCTCGCCTTCCCCTCTCCTTATTTGTTTGCCGCTCACCTTTTTCCTTCCTATTCTGAAAAAAACTTCGCCGATGACGGAAACGCAAGGAAAAAAACGGTACTTTCGCCGATTCCTGTTGAAAGCCCGCCAGGAAGGGTACGTTATGTTCAACTCTTATTTTTGAAGCGGGGTGATCGTATGCAGCAAAAAACGAAGAACCGCCTTCCTGCCTTTTTTCCGGCGATGAACAGCACCTCTTCAAAAGCGCCTGGCTCCGCTGCTCCTAAATCTCCCAAGCCCGGCGAACTGGACAACCAGGCTCGGCTTTTGCTGTTGGTGAATGGATTGTTCATCGCTGCCGGCGCTCTCTCCGGTACGTTCGTGAACGTTTATTTGTGGAAGGTGAAAAGTCAGTTTGCGCCCATCGCCTGGTTTACATTTGCTACCCATTTGGCTGGCGCCCTGACCTTTTGGCTCGCTGGCGCGTACGTCAAGCAGTTCAACAAAATGAACATCCTGCGCGCGGGGATGGCCGGGTCGGCGCTTTTTTACTTGCTTGTGCTCCTCGCTGGCCCGCAGGCTGTGTCGTACGCCGTCTGGCTCGGGCTGGTTCAGGGGATGGCGGTCGGCTTTTTTTGGCTTGCGTTCAACGTCGTTTACTTTGAAATTACCGGGCCAGACAACCGCGACCGCTTCAATGGCTGGGCAGGACTGTTGGCTTCCGTAGGCGGCATGCTCGCTCCCTGGCTGTCAGGCTGGCTGATCTCCCGTCTCCCCGGAAACAATGGCTACAGACTGATCTTCGCCCTCTCGCTCGCTCTGTTCGTCGTCGGCGGCATCATCAGCTTTTTTCTGAAAAAGCGCCAGTCGGAAGGAACGTACTCCTGGGGCTTTTCCTTCCGCTGTCTGCGCGAGGAACCCAAGTGGCGTCTCGCTGCCGCCGCTCTCGCCGCACAAGGCATGCGCGAAGGCGTGTTCGGCTTCATCATCGGGCTGTTTGTCTACATCGCCACGAAAAGCGAAATGACGCTGGGGAATTTCTGGCTGATTACCTCGGCCGTCGGGCTGCTCAGCTACTATGTGGCGGCCAAATGGTACGCCCCGCGCTACCGCAAATGGGGCATGCTCACAGGCGCGGTCATGATGTCCGGCATCTTGCTCCTGTTTTTCTGGCAGGTCAGCTATACGACACTGCTCGCTTTCGGGATCGTCGTCTCGCTCGCCTACCCGCTTTTTTCGATGCCGATGATCTCGACTGTTTTTGATTTGATCGGCACGAATGAACAGAGCGCGAAAAACCGGGTGGAGTATGTCGTTTTGCGCGAATTTGCCCTGGATGTCGGTCGGCTGGTCGGCATTTCGCTGTTCCTGCTCGTCACCGCGATCAGCGTCTCGGCCTCGACGTTAAACTGGCTGGTGTTCGCGATTGGAACCGGGCCTGTGCTCGCCTGGCTGTGCATGAAAAGCCTGTTTCCCGGGCCGGGCACAGACGATGCCAAACAAAGCCGAACTTAGCAGGCCGTGGCGGGGCCAGCCGGACAACAGAGAAGTACGCAGCGGCATTTTCGCAAAAGTTTTTTCTTAGCACGCTTGTCCTAGATTGGTATAATGAACCAAAGGGCAGTTGATCTCCGCGGTTATCGCCCGTGGATGAACTGCCCTTTTCCCATGCGGCGAACCAGCGATTGTCGCAAAAACGGACCAAGGAGAGCAACGTGCGAATCAAACGAATTTTGTTCACCCTCGCTTTTTTGATCGGGATCGGATTGTTCAGTCTGTTAACCGAGCAACAGAACAGCCAGACCACAAACACGTCTGTGCAAGCCGATGTCGTTCTGACCTTTCCCCGCGAGCGCTATCCCGAGACGGCAGAGCACATTCGCTCCGCCATCGAAAAAGGCCAGTCTGCTGTCTGTACCATCGACCGCAAATCGGCGGACAAGCACCGCGAAGATTCCTTGCGCGGCATCCCGACCAAACGCGGCTACGATCGCGACGAATGGCCGATGGCAATGTGCAAGGAAGGCGGCAAGGGAGCAGATATCGCTTATATTTCCCCTTCCGACAACCGCGGGGCAGGTTCGTGGATCGCCAACCAGCTCGAAAAGTACCCGGATGGCACGCGCGTGCAAATCGTCATCGGCGATCAGCTTGCCCGCTAGAAAAAACCCCGCTTGGCGCATCGGCCAGACGGGGTTTTTCGTCACAACGCGTTACGAGGAAATGTGCCAGCCGCTTGTTTGCTGCTGCAATCCCCACAGCTTCGCATACAGTCCGTGGCGGGCAATCAGCTCGTCGTGCTTGCCTGCTTCCACGACACGGCCTTGATCCAGCACATAAATTTGGTCAGCGTGGCGGATCGTTTTCAAGCGATGGGCAATTGCGATGACCGTCCGGCCTTGAATCAGCCTGTCGATCGCTTGCTGAATGTGCGCTTCGTTTTCCGGATCGAGGGAAGCGGTCGCCTCATCCAAAAGGACGATCGGCGCATTTTTCAGCATGGCCCGGGCGATGGATATGCGCTGCTTCTCCCCGCCGGACAACGTGCTTCCTCCCTCTCCCACCATCGTCTCGTAGCCGTTTGGCAGCTGCATGATAAACTCGTGGCAGCACGCCTGTCTGGCTGCCGTTTCGATTTCTTTTTGTGTCGCGTCTCTTTTGCCGAAGCGAATGTTGTTGGCGATCGTGTCCTGAAACAGATACACATCTTGAAATACCATCGAGATGCGGGACAATAACGCTTCCGGGTCCATTTTTGCAAGCGGCTGTTGTCCGAGCAGCACTTGCCCGCTGGTCGGGTCGTAAAATCTGGCAATCAGGCGGAGCACGGTGCTTTTTCCGCTGCCGGACGGCCCGACCAAAGCGGTGAACGATCCTGTCGGCATGTGCATGCTGACGTTGTCGAGCGCCAGCTTTTCGTTGTATCCGAATGATACGTGATCGAGCGTCACATCGTTTTCGTCCGGCGGATGCAGCTCGCCCGGCATCGTCGGTTCAGCCAGCAAATCGACGATCCGCTCGCCGGCCTGCTCGTGATAACGAAATTCTGCGTAATTGACGAGCGCCGTGGTCAGCGGATCGAAAATTCTTGTTCCTACCAAAAGAAACATGACAAACGTGATCAGATCGAGGTTGCCCCCAGCCAGCAAATACGTGCCAGCGATTACCATGAGCGTCAGACCCGCCCGAATGCAGGCGATGGCCGCCAGCACGATCGGCCCGAGCAAGCCTTCGATGCGGATGCTCTGTCTCATGAACTCGCGAAAAGACTTCTCCAGCCGCACGAAGCGCTCGCCTGTCAAATTGTACGCTTTGATGACGCGAATGCCGTTCAAATATTCCTGCAAGCGGTTCGCGGCATCAATTTTGGCCCGCATATGCTGGGCGCCGAGCTTGCGCTGAATGCCAGACGTGAGCAAAACGAGCATGATCGCGACTGGAAATGCGGCAAACAAGGCGAGCGCCATCCGCCAATCGATGAAAGACAGCCCGACGATAGCAATGACCGGCATGATCAGCGCCCCGATCATTTGCGGGACGAGGTGGGATATCCCGTGCTCGACCATCGCAAAATCGCCCATCATCATATTCGCCAAGTCGCCGGGGTCCCGCTTGTTCAAATAACCGAGCGACAGCTTGCGCAAATGCTCCGCAAGTCTGGCCCGCCCTTCTGCTGCCACGCTGTATGCGCCGCCGAACTGCGCCCGGTAGGCGGGCATTTCCGTCAGAAACAGCAGCACCAGAGACGCGATCAGCCATGCGCATATCCACCATAAACGCCCTGTGTTCAGCGGTGCGTCCGGGTGCACAAACGGTTCAAAAATCAAGCGCGCCGCCTCTACCAGCAAGACAAACGGCACAATGCTGGCAAGGTTCGCAATCGTCGTGTAAAAGACAGGCTTTAGCAATGCGCGGGGTTTACCGGCTGTTATATTGCTTAACGTGCTCATCGGCAGCCAACCTCCCTCTCTCTTTTCCGATCTGCCAGTTTTGCGCATCGGTGTACGCCGACCACATCCGGGCGTACAAGCCGTTTTGCTGTAGCAGCGCCTCGTGTTTTCCCTGCTCGACCAATTTGCCGCCTTGCATGACGAGAATCTGGTCGGCTTCCCGGATCGTGGACAGGCGATGGGCAATGACGATCACGGTCTTGCCTTTCACCAGTTCGGCCAAGGCCAGCTGCATTTCGTATTCATTCTCGGGATCGGCAAAAGCTGTCGCTTCATCGAGGACGAGAATCGGAGCATTTTTCAAAATCGCCCGCGCCACGGCCACGCGCTGCTCCTCTCCCCCTGACAAATAGACCCCGCCTTCGCCGATCAGCGTATCGTAGCCTTGCGGAAGGTTTAGAATAAACTGGTGGCACTGCGCGGCCTTCGCTGCCGCATAGACCGCTTCGGGCGCAGCATCGGGCAATCCTACCGCGATGTTGTTGTACACCGTGTCATAGAACAAAAACGTCTCCTGGAACACAAACGCCACTGTGTTCATCAAATCGGTGCTGGACAGATCGCGAATGTCCACGTCGCCAATGCGAATGGCGCCTTCCTGCACATCCCAGAAGCGGGGAATGAGATTGGCTACCGTCGACTTGCCTGCTCCCGACGGGCCGACGAGTGCGGTCACCTGCCCGTGCCGCGCCAGGAAAGACACATGCGAAAGGGCTTCTTTTCCTTGCTGTGCCTGTGCGCCCTCTGTGCCTTCTGTTGCGGTTGCGCTCGCATAGGCGAACGAAACGTCGTCAAACGCGACGTCAAAATGCTGCGGCTGTTTGGAAGCGAGCGGCTCGGCAACAGGCTGTTCGGCAAAAATCCGATCCATCCGCTCTACCCCTTCTCCAATGTCGCGCAGCGTCGAAGTCAAAAACATAATTTTGAACATCGGGGCGGACACCCCCGGCGCCATCACGAGGAAAAACAGCAGGACAGACGCGAACGCCACATTGTGCGGATCGCTGCTCAACAGAAAAACCCCCACAGGGAGGATGAAAGCGACGAACGAGCCTAAAATGACCTTGAACGTCAAATATCCGTTTTGAAAATCACGCGTATGCTTGACACAATAATCGCGGTACGAAATCATGTCCGCGTAAAACTGGCGAAAAGAGTGGACGGTTTGCCCAAACACCTTGATCGCGGGCATGCCGCGTACGTACTGCACGGCGGAACCGTTCATCCGCTCCAGCGAGTCGTAATATTTTTTGATGTTCTCTTTCGTCCGCGTCCCTTGAAACGACAGCACCTGCACCAAAAGAGCCAGCACGATCGGCACTACGCAGGCGAGCGCCAGCCACACGTTCAAGTAAAACATGACGCCGACCATGACGACAATCGTCACGACCACCTGAACCAAATCGGGCAATTGGTGGGCGATGAACGTCTCGACTTTTTCCACGTTTTGCTCCAGCGTTTTCTTGACTGCCCCCGTCGACGTGCCACTCAGCCAGCCAAGCGGCAAACGGCCGATATGGGAAGCCAGTTTCACACGCAAGCCGTACAAAATCCGAAAAGCGGCAATGTGCGATACCATCCCTCCCGCGTACATCAGAATGAGGCTTCCCACCAGTCCGAACAGGGCAATCACGCCCCAGCGAATCATGTACGCCCCGTCTGCATCGGCCACAGACGAGGCATGCAGCAGCAGCTCCTGCAAAATAAAATAGACAGATGCGTAAGGCACAAGCATGCAGATGGCGCTCAACGACGACAAAATGGCCGAAACGATCAGCAAGCTCCGCTTCTCATCCGCAATCTCCAGCAGTCGGAGCACGCCTTTTTTCTCGCTCATTCCTCTTCCCTCCCTTTCCATGCTTTCTAGACCACCAAGCGTTAGGCAAACATTTTGAGAAACGAGATTTCCCCAAGCAGACCAGCAAAAGCCAAGCCTGCAACCAACAGCCCCGACAATAGCCAGAACAGCAGGACAAACTGCCAGTCTTCCCGCTGGAACACGCTTGCCCGATAGTAAGTGCGCCGCGGATGGACTGCAAACCCGCGCGCATCCATGGACAAAGCCATCCGCTCTGCCTGCCGGATCGCCGTGACCAACAGCGGAAGCGTCGTCCCTCTCACTCTCTCCCCGTAAGACAACCGACTTTTTCTCGCTTTTTCATTCAAGCCTCTCACTTGACGCGCCCAGCGAATCGTCCGATGCTGCCGCTGCATATCCGGCACAAACCGCAAAATCGCCAGCACGGCGTATCCGATCCGGTCATTCACTCGCCAATTTTGCACCAGCGCCCGCACGAAATCAGGCGTCTCGGTCGTCAGTGCAAACAATAGCATGACTGCATACAGCGAAAGCAGCCGAAGTCCCGTAGTCAATCCGAGCAACACGCCTGCCTGCGAGCCTGGCTGGTTGCCCCCGGCTGCGCTGTCGATCATGAATGGATACGTGAGGAGAAAACCGATCAGAAACGGGAGCAGCACGACGATTTTTTTCATGTAGGAAAACAGCTGGACGCGCCCGAGCCAAACCGTCAGCAAGGCGCTTGCCACGATAAAGGCGACGGGCGTCCACACATTTGTCACCAGCGTTAAAAAAACAGTCACAGGCAGCGTCGCTACCAGCTTGGACAGTGGATTGAGACGATGCAAATACGAAGCGGAAGCTCCCGGGACACACTGATTCTCGCTCATCTTTTACGCCTCCACCCCCGTCCGCTCGCCCAGCAATCGCAGGCAGCCTGCTCGCACATTTTCGTAAGTCGCAATCCCGGCCAAGCTCGGATCGTACACGGACAGCTTTTGCGCCATTTCTGCTGCTGGTGGCAGACGCAAGCTCGCCTGTTTCAAAAGCTCCGGCTGCGAAAACAACCGAGCTGCCGTGCCGTGGAAGACGAGCTTCCCTTTTGCCAGCACAGCCACCCGATCGGCATACTCCGCAAGCAGCCAAAGCGCGTGCGTGATCAAGACAATCGCCACTCCTTCGCGTTGCAGGCTTTGCAGCATCTGCATGATCTCTCTGGCATTTTTTTGATCCTGGCCAAAAGTCGGCTCATCGAGGATCAGCACTTTGCGCTCCTCTGTCAGCATCGTCGCAACACTGAGCCGCCGCTTCTCTCCCTGGCTCAACTGGTACGGACTGCGCCCGGCAGCAGAAGCAAGACCAAACCGCTGCAACAGAGACTGGGCCTGCACACGGGCTTGCTCTTCATCCCGTTCCGGCATGCCGACGACAAGCTCCCTTTCTGCTGTCTCCGCCACAAACTGATGCTCGGGGTTTTGAAAAACAAACCCGATGTTTCGCACCAGTTCGGCCATCGATAGCCCTGTCATGTCTTTGCCGGACAAAAAGAGCGCTCCTTTGTGGGCGGGCAACAGCCCCATCAAGTGCAAAGCCAACGTCGTCTTCCCGGCGCCGTTTGCTCCCGCGATGGCCAACAGCTCGCCACTGGAGATGGTCAGCGCTCCCACTGATTTTTGCAGCACGCCCGAAGCGGCGAGGGACAGCATTCCTTCCCTGATCGCAAGCAGCGGGACGCCTGCTTCGTCTTCGGGCGATGCGGAGCGTCCAGCGTCTGCCGTTTGCTCAGCGCACGCAGCGGGCCGAGCGCCCTCCGACCAGCTTTTCTCTTGGATCAGGCTGCCAAAAGCAAAGCCGTTGCCCAGCCTTTTTCCGATCTGTTCCGCCACTTCATCCGCACAGAGCGCGACGGGCGACAGCCCCAACTCTTTGCTGAGCCGCACCGTCTCCGGCAAAAAGACGCCCTCTTCGCAGAGCCGCTCATAGCTTTCGGAAAAGACGCGTCGCGCTTCCCCTTCGGCGCTTACCTCTCCTGTCTTGCCGAGCACAAGCACACGATCGGCCAATCCGATGCATTCGTCCAGATGGTGCTCCACGAGAACGAGCGCCTGTCGCCCGCCTTGCTTCAATCGCTCAATGACGGCGAACACTTCTGCGCGGCCTGCCGGATCGAGCAGCGCTGTCGGTTCATCCAGCACGATCACTTGCGGCTGCATCGCCAGCACAGAGGCAATCGCGAGCCGCTGCTTTTGCCCGCCGGACAGGTGCTCCACTGCCTTTTTGCGCTGATCAGAAAGTCCTACTTCTGCCAGCGATTGCGTGATGCGCCGCTCCATCTCTTCGCGGTCCAGACAAAGATTTTCCAGACCGAAAGCGACCTCATCCTCCACCGTAAAAGCAACCAGTTGCGCTTCCGGGTCTTGAAACACCATCCCGACATGCATCGCCAGTTCCCCTACGGTTGCCTCGCTCGTGCTTCGCCCTGCTATCCGCACATCGCCCTCATAGCTCCCCTGGACGGCGTGCGGGATTAATCCGTTCAAGGTGAGGGCGAGCGTGCTTTTGCCCGCCCCGGATGCCCCCATGATGAGCAGCAGCTCGCCTGTTTGTACACGGAATGTCACGTTAGTCAGGACAGGCTGTTCGGCGGCATCGTAGCCGAAACAGACATTCCGCACATCCAAAACACCGTTATCCATCAGCTATCGCCCTGCTTTGTTCGCGAGGCTCACACGATAGTCCGTCAGCAAGCCTGCCTGCATCAGCGAATGGCACAAAGCGCGGGAGAGCCATGCAACCAAGGCGCAACTGACAGCCGTCACCGCGAACAAACCGACCTGTGATCCGAATGACAAGTTCGCATAGCCTGTCAGCGGGTACTCGCTCAGGACTGCCAGCGCGCCTGTTACGGCGGCGGCTGTCAACATAAACCGTCCGCTGTACGTCCGATAGCGTGCAACGGCATAAGGCAGCTCGCAATACAATCCGTTGATCGCTTGCCCGATCAGCATCATCCAGCCGTAGGAGGTGAACGGAATCATTACCAGACCCGTTACCAGTTCAGCCAGCACGCCTGCTCCCGGTTTGCGGATAAGATAGAGCGCCATAAAGCCCGGCATCATGTAAAAACCGATAAGGACACGGGAATAAATCGGACCCGTAAGCGAAGTGGCCAGCATATACACGTAATTGACCCCGATAATGACGATGGCAAAAACCACTCCCAAAAGCCCGGCCATCAGCAAGTCTTTCGTTCTCCAAGCCCGTTGTACTCGGCCAGCGTTCTCCAAGCCTGCTTTCATTTTTTCACCTCTCCTGTGTTTGCTTCTCTCTTTTGCTGTTCCTTCTTTATCATAGAGTGAGGGGCAGCCTCTTTACCGCCATTTCGCGGAGAGAGACTGCCCCTAGAGGGAGAAAATGCCCGCAACAAAAAAAGACGCTCGCGATTGAACGTCTTTTTTGCGATGAAAAATGTCTCGCCGTTTTTCATGAAATGGGATGTGGCCGCTTGCGGTCAACAAAACGGTTGTGACTGTTTTGTTGCTTTTACGGTTTTTCCAGCCGCTTGCCGTACAAGCTAGGATTCACCCCGTACGTTTTGCGGAACAGCGAAGCAAAGTGGCTGAAGTTGCTGTAGCCTACGAGCAATGCCGCCTCGCTGACGCTGACCCGCTCTCTCTCCAGCAAAAGCTTGGCTTTTTCCAGCCGCTGCTGCCGCACGAAGCCGAACACTGTCGTTCCGAACACTTCCTTGAACCCGATTTTCAGCTTGTAGTCGTTGATCCCGACTTTTCTCGCCAGATGTATCAGGCTTGGCGGATGATCCAGCGTCTTTAGCAGGATGTTTTTCGCTTCATGGATGCTTTTGACGTCATCTGCCTTCAGCGAAATCCGCTGTTCCTTTTCCAGCTCCGCCTCCTGCAGAAACAGCGCCAACAGCTCCATGGCCTTGCCTTCTATAAACAGCTTCTTGATCGTTCCCCGATACGGATTGCTGATCACCTGCTCGATAATGTGCGTCATCCCAGGGGTGATCGTCGTTTCCAGCCTCGCAAACGACTGCTCGGGGCACGCGTTCATCGCTTCCAGCAGCTGGCTCCACAGCTTGTAGTCAAAGCTCAGCTCCAGATGGGAAATTCGCTCATGTTTCGGCATCTGGGCATGGCACGTCAGATCGTTCATGTAAATCAGCTGAGCGCTTCCTGTCTGTGAGCAAAACTCCTGCTGCCCGCCATTCACGGTCCAGTTCGCTCCGCTCTCGATATTGAAAGCCAGCTCCAGATGAGGGTACTTCATTTTCGTCTCCATCGAAAAAGTTTGGTGCAAATACATGTTGCTGTAATCGAGCCTCAGTCCCTCGCGCACCGCCACATGCCGATGGTACCCTTCCCCATAGTGCGGCGGCAGATCGTGCAACCGCTCCATCCCGTCGATTTCCTCTGAGCGGGCCCATTCCAGCTGGTCCGTGATCACTTGATTGTACTCGGTAAACTCGGAAAACTCCGCTTGAATATGCATGTTCCTCATCCTTTTTGCCCCTCTTCTATGTCAAACGATTGGTACGCATTGCCTGCCACATTTTTCTTCATTATATTGATTTTGATTTTCATTATCAATTGATAATCACACAAAAAAACCTTTTCTGCCTCTTGTTTCCAAGGCTGAAAAGGTTTTGTCCGTTCGATTGCGCTTAGGCAGTGGTTGCTTTTTCTTTTGGTTTCGTCACGATGTGGTGACCGAGCGGCAGACCGCGTTGCTCCAGCTCTTCTGCTGTCACAATGTGGAGCGTCTCGCTCTTGCAGGGCATGGGCATCAATCCGCCCAAAGGGCTCATTACTCGTCCGATCGTGTCCGTCTCGATGAGCACGTACAAGCCTTTTTCCTCCAATTGCTGAATAAATTCCCCCCAACGCTTGGAAGTAATTTGATCGGCGTGCTTGGTGAACATGACACCCATTTCTTGTGCTAGCATGTAAAATCTCCTTTGTTCTATCCAGCAGTTATCTGCTTCAAATGATATCCTAACAATACAGGGAAACATCCTGTTCTGGCAAAAAGCGTTTAAGCCAAAAAAAGACGAAAAACGGTTGTTTTTGACCGCTTTTCGTTTCAGGAATCTCACTGCTTCTTTACACACATCGTTTCAGCGCGGCACGCTGTTTTTTGCCACTTGCTTTGCAAAAAGGGGCCTATTTTTGTCCATTTTCTGAATCCTCGTGCCCCTGTTCTTCCTGCATTTCCCGCTCAAAAACCCGAAGCCAGCTCTACTTGCAGCAAACACGCAAAAGAAAGCCAGTGAAACCCGTCGCCTGTCTTGAGCTTCAATCGCCGGGCCGCCTGATCGATATGTATGACGTGGGCAGACAAGTGCCGCGGCTCGCGTCCGTCAAAGTATGTCAGCTTCAAGAGGTTGTTCGCCTGAAATCCTTGCCAGATCAGCTCGCTCATCGCTCCCAACTGCTCCTGGTCAAGCTCGGGCGGCACGTACTTCTGCTCCTCTTCCTTGGCGCGCAAATACATTTCCCGATGTTCCGGGAGGACAAATCGGCTGGCTACAAACACATTCTCTTTTTTGGATACGCGCTTTTCTCTCATGCTCTCTTCTCTCCTCGCTGCTGATTTCGCATCCACCAATCGATCAGCTCCTGACACTCTGCCTGCAACATTTCAATGGTGTACCGGGCTTCCCGTACATATCCGCGCTGCTGGTAATGCACCATGTACACGTGCCCCTCGCGCCTGGCGCGGACTACTGTGCAGTCGCGCTGCTGCAAAAGGCGGCGCATTTGCTGCTGCTGCCGCTCAGCCCAGCGCGACAGCTCCTGAAAAGCCCCATCGATCATGGCCTGGTAAGAGAGCTTTAACGGCACAAGCTGAAGTCGGCTCCAATCGACCATGACAGCCTGAAACAAAATGCCGAACAAAATGTACTGCCGGACAAGCTCGTACTCTTCTTCTGTTGCCAGCGGAGTCGTCACTTGTAGTGCCCCCCGATCTTGCGCGCGCGTTCTTTCGCCTGACCAGCCTCCGTGACAGAGGCTGCCCGCAAAATCGCATCCGGGCCAAACCGCGTCCGAATCTCGTCGATCGTCCGGGCGAGCGAACGGCGTTTGTGGTTGTCTGTGAACAAATTCAGCTGCACGGCATGATCGGAAATCAGCTGCTCCAGGTTGACCCCGATACTGCGCACAGGCGTCTGCTGCCAGTGGCGATCAAACAACCGGCAGGCTGCCTCGTACAGCTCCATGGCATCATTCGTCGCTTCTGCCAGCTTCATCTGTCGGCCAAAGCCTTCTCCTGCCGACAAGTTCGCCCCGCGGCAGCCAACCGACACGACGGAACCCATCAGCTCCTTTTTGCGGGCTCGCCTGCATACTTCTTCGCACAACTCCAGCAGCACGACCTTGATGTCTTTGGCCGTATGATAATCGCGCGGCAGCGTCATATGATGGCCGATCCCTTTTTGCGTGCCGTACACATCGAGGGAGACAGGCGAATCGTCGAGGCCATGCGCCGTACGCCACAGCACTTCGCCGTTCACTCCCCAGTGGCGGGTAAGCACATCTGGCGAGAGCTTCGCGAGCTGACCGATCTGGTAAATGCCCATCCGGTGAAAATGCCGCTTCATCCGCGAGCCTACGCCGAACATTTTCTCTACCGGAAGCTTCCAGAGCGTTTCTTCCAGCTCCTCGCGTTTCAGCCAAAAAATGCCGTCCTTCCGCTTTTTGGCGAAGTTGTCACAGGCCATTTTCGCGAGTACCTTGTTCTCCCCGATTCCTACCCGGCAGCGGATGCCCGTATCCGCCCAGACCCGTTTTTGAATCTGCGCTGCCAGCTGCAACGGGTCGCCGAACAAGTGAAGGCTCCCGGTCACATCGAGAAACTGCTCATCAACCGAATACGGCTCCACCTTGTCGGTAAACGATTCGAATATCGCGGTAATGTGCATGGAAATCTGGAGGTACATCTCCATGCGCGGACGCACGACTACGAGCTTGCGGCATTTTTGCTGCGCCTGCCACAGTGCTTCTGCCGTAATCACGCCGTACGACTTCGCAATCGGACAGGCTGCCAGCACTACTCCGCTTCGCCGCTGCGGATCTCCTGCGACCACAATCGGCTGATTGCGCAAGGCCGGATTGGCCCCTTTTTCAATACTGGCGTAAAAGCTCTCCATGTCGATCAAGAAGACGCACCGTTTGTTCGCATTGGGCATCACCATCATCCCCTAAACAAGAACTTATGTTCTTATTATAGCAAACGTATGTTCGTTTTTATACCTGACCCGCCGAAAAAAACATTGGTAATTATTTCTGCAAAAGAAACGCACACGCCAGCAGGTGTTTCGGCAAGCGTGTGCGAATCTGATACGAGGATGTTATTTTTTGACAACAGGAATCCAAATCTCGCTGCGAAATGTCGGCGAAGTCGTATCCTTGTCGGCATTCCACAGCAGTTCGGGACCTTCCGCCAGCTCGTAGCCGGAAGAGAGAAACCACTCGGCATAAATGCGGCCCCAGACGTCTTGCAGCGTATCGGGAAAAGGTCCTACGGCTTCAAATACCGCCCAGGTAGAGGCCGCCACTTCGAGCTTCGCGAAGTGCTCTGGACATTCCTTTGTCGTGGCCACGCCGATGTAATGGTCCAGCTCTCCGTGCTCGCCCTGATTCAACCGCTTTTCGGAAAAATTCGTGGATGCGCTCAACAATCCTACAGGCTCGGCATTGGACAAAGATTTGAGCAGCTCGATTTTTTCAGCATCCAGCGAGGCCCACATCGCAGCCATCTCGGGATTCACCCCGTTGTACATCAACGGAACCCGTTTCTGCAAGCCGACGATGCGAAATCCCGCTTTCTCTTCTATACGATAGTTCATGACACTGCCTCCTTTGATAGACAGATGGAAGGTCATGCGCGGATAAGCTTTCAGCGACTGGCCGCTGGCTCTCGCTTCGGTGGGCGTTACCCCGTGCATGTGCACGAAGGCGCGGGCAAACGAATCTGGCGAGCTGTACCCGTACTTGATGGCGACATCAATGACTCTCACCCGCTCGTCTTTCAGCTCGAAAGCAGCCAGTGTGATGCGCCTGCGCCGGATGTACTCGGAAAGCGGAATGCCAGCCAGAGAGGAGAACATCCTTTTGAAGTGGTATTCCGAGCAGCAAGCCACGCGTGCGGCCTGCTTGACATCAATCTCGCCAGCCAGATTTTCCTCGATGTAGTCCAGAGCTTCGTTCCATTTTTGCAGCATATCCATCAACATGACCTCCCTCTCCACCAAAGAGTAACAGACATACCGCGAAGCGATCCGACATTTCGTGCCCGATGATGCAGGGTGGCTTCGCTACATGTAGCATCCCGATTCCCATACCGTACCGAAAGGAAGCGAATCATGCCCATGACCACTTCTCCTTCTCCGTTGCACTCCGAGATCGGAGCCATTTTCATCGCCGTCAGCGATATTGAGCGTGCGCGCGACTGGTACTGCCAGCTGTTGGGACTGCCGAAAGACGGCGAGATTTCGTTTGGACACCTTTATTGCATCCCGATGAACAACGGCTCCAACCTGGTGCTGGACAGCAAAATTTTTCCCAAACGCACCCCTGATGATGCTCCGCTCTTTCACTTCAACACGACGGACATCGAAGCCTCCTATCGTTACCTGGAAGAGTTGGGGGTGGAACTGGTCGGTCCGATCCAGCACGGACACTGGTTCACGTTCAAAGACCCGGATGGCAATCTGCTGATGGCAGCCAAATGCTGACAAAGAAAGGGGAAACCGACTGTGACGATCCGCCTGCGCCTTACCGTGCCAACAGACCTCCCGTTCGTTTGCGATGTGGAGCAAGCACCCGAAAACGCCCCTTTTCTCGTCGTCTGGAGCGAAGAACGGCATCGGGAAGCTCTTGACGATCCCGATGTTTTGCACATGATCGCTGAAAAAGCAGAAACAGGCCACCCCGTAGGCTACGTCATCATCGCCGGGCTGGCCAATCCGCATGATTCAATTGAGCTGAAACGCATTACGATTGCAGTCAAAGGTCAAGGCTACGGCCGCAGCATCTTGCGCCAAATCAAGCAATGGGCTTTTCAGGAACGAAAAGCCCACCGCCTTTGGCTGGACGTCAAGGAAACAAACGACGTCGCCCGCACGCTCTACCTTTCCGAAGGCTTTCGCGTGGAAGGAACGTTGCGCGACTGCCTGAAGACCGGAGATACGTACGAATCTTTGCTTATCCTGTCCATGCTTGCCGACGAATACGAATCGTGATGATCGCGATTTAAGGAGCAAGCGTTCGGTCCGTCATCACGTACAACCATTTGCCATCCGCGCTTGCTCCCAGGATGGAAAGACCCGCAGGAAGGCCCGACACGAGCACGGACTGTGCTTTTGTATCGGCGTCAAACAAGTACAGCGATTGCTTCAAGTCGGTTTCCTGCGCGGCTTTTTCCCATTCCGTAAACAAAAAACGGTGCGTGCCCGGCAGCCAGAGACCATCGCCGCGCATGTCCATCAGCGGCACGTTGCCTTTGAACAGACCTGCGTTCCAGTACATTTGATACGCGCCATCCGTCGACTGCACATACCCGGACCAGGAATCGGCCGGAACAGGCGGTGTCCATGCGATGACCTTGCCGCTCTTCCACTCATAGCGCAGACGTATTTCCTCAAAGCCTGATTCTTCGCTTCTCATCGCGAACGTGGCGTAGCGGCCATCGTCCTGGAAGGCGACAGGCAAAATCTCCCCGTTGGACTCGCTCGTAGGCACCCATCCCTTGATCGCTCCAGGAATGCGCTTTTCCGTTCCCTTTTCCAGATCAAACACAACGAGATCGAGGTCTTTTTTCTGCTCGGCTTTCCCCACTGCCATCAGCAATTGTTTCTGATCGTAGCTGAAGCTCGCACCATGCACGTACCCTTGTACCTGAACGCGAACGGCGCTGTCGCTTGGCGGAACAGTGATTCCTTTATCCGGCTGTGCATAGAAGAAGCCCCGGCGATCGGCGATGAAATCGCCCGCTCCACGATAGTTGTCCGCAAGCTCCACTGGGTAAAGGGTCCGTTCCTTTGTTTTTGTATCATAAATCGAATAGAGCATCGGATACCGGGCGTCGCACTCGCAATATTTCGTGAAACGGCTCTGCAGCACGTACCGTTGCTCGCGGTCCAAAAACTTCATATTGGTCATGACGGAAAAGTCAGTCAGCTTCTCGCGCACTTTGCCATCGACAGAGATTCGCCAAATTTGCGAAGGCGCAAGCACAACAGCGTGAAAGGCATTCGCTGCACCAATCACCGTGCCTTTTGTCGATTTGGCTCCCCCGGCACTCAGAACGTATTCCGTCCAATCCCGCTCTTTTCCGGCGGTAGCAGGAAGAGTTACCAGCACTTGCAACTGACGGTTGTTCAACCATTGAAAAGCAAACGTCGGTTCAATGAACCCCAAACCTTCTCTCGCCGCCTCTTCTTTCGCGTGCTTGCGAATCGTCGTCTCCACGCTTCCCCGGTCCATCTCCTCCCGGAAAAAGAGCGTGTACGACTGCGGAGTCGGTCCGACTACCGTGCGCAGCGGCGACTGCAACCGCGTGTCCTCATCTAATTGAATAACCACATCTGCTTTCATGCTTGCATAATCGTAAGGGCGCTCCTTTTGCTTCCAGTCATCCGCTGCCTTCGGTGTCGTGCCCGATGGTGCGGCTTTGCCGGACGAAGCGCCTGTTGCTGGATTTGTGCCCGTTTGTTTTTGTGCCGAAGAGGCTGCGGCCATGCTGCAACCCGTCATGATGATCAAAGAGAAGCCCAACGCGATGCTCATTCCCCGAAGATTTCGCAAAAACACAAAATTCGCCTCTCTCCCCAGTAAATTTTTATCCGTGAAGATAAGACGTTTATCCTTGCCATTTCGTCACATTTTTTTCCTGAAAAAAATCGTTTTATCACTAAAAAAGAGCCTCCCCCGCACACAAACGTGCAAAAGAAGACTCTTGCTTTCCATTTTTAATCAAAGACGATGCCATCCAGCACGCCTTCACGCTGCAAGTAATCGCGCAGCCACTGATGAGCTGGCTCCCGCCAAAAAGCGTCCTCGGCCACGAGTCTCGCGGTTTCCTGTCTGGCGACTTCCAACGCTTTGTAGTCGGCAAGCAAATCCGCGACTTTAAATTCCGGCAATCCGCTCTGCTTCGTGCCGAAAAAGTCACCCGGTCCGCGCAATTCCAAATCGCGCTGCGACAGCTCAAAGCCGTCCGTCGTCTCGCACATGACGCGCATCCGCTCTTTGCCGATCTCGGATTTCGGATCGGCGATCAAGACGCAGTACGATTGCTCCGAACCGCGACCGACCCGACCGCGCAGCTGGTGCAGCTGGGCAAGCCCGAAGCGCTCGGCATCGTAAATGACCATGTACGTCGCATTCGGCACGTTGACTCCGACCTCGACGACCGTAGTCGAAACGAGAACGGCGTGCTCCGCTGCGAGAAAAGCTTGCATCACCGCGTCCTTTTCCTTGGCAGGCAAGCGACCGTGCATCAGCCCGACGCCAAATTCTGGGAAAACATGGGTGAGCTGGGCGTGGACGTCGATTGCATTTTGCACATCGAGCTTTTCCGACTCTTCAATGAGCGGACAAATGACGTACGCCTGGCGTCCTTTTCGCAACTCATCGCGCATCTGCTCCAGGACGGCCGGAAACTGGTCGTGCTTTTTCCACGTTGTCTCAATCGGCTTGCGGCCTGCCGGCATCTGGTCGATCGTCGAAACGTCCATATCGCCAAACGCCGTAATCGCCAACGTCCGGGGAATCGGCGTAGCCGTCATGAACAAGACGTCGGGAGTCAGTCCTTTGTTGCGCAAAATGCGCCGCTGCTCTACGCCGAAGCGGTGCTGCTCGTCCGTAATGACCAGGCCGAGGCGCGAGAAGAACACGTCCTCCTGGATGAGCGCATGCGTCCCGACGACGACATCGATCAGCCCCATTTGCAGCGAGCCGATGACTTCGCGTCTGCGCTTGGCTGTCAACGATCCCGACAGCAGTGCCACCTCGATGCCGAAGTCTGACAACAGCTTCGTCAGCGACTGCACATGCTGCTCGGCAAGAATCTCGGTCGGCACCATCAAGGCGCCCTGATAGCCAGCTTTCACGGCAGCGAACAGCGCGATGGCCGCCACTACCGTTTTCCCCGAGCCTACGTCACCTTGCAACAGTCGGTTCATCGCGTGAGGCGCGAGCATGTCGTCCAATATTTCTTTGACAACCCGCTTTTGCGCGTCTGTCAGCGGAAAAGGCAGCCCTTTGACAAACTGCCGCACTTCGTCCATCGGAATGGAAAGAGCCACACCTTCCGACTGCTGCCGATTGATGCGGCGAAGCGTCTGTATTTTCAACTGGAACAAAAACAGCTCTTCAAACATGATCCGGCGGCGCGCCTGACGTCCTACTTCCGCATTTTCCGGAAAGTGGATCGAGTGAAACGCTTCGACGCGCGGCATCAGCCGATAGCGCTCCACGATGTCTGGCGGCAAAAATTCCGGGATTTCCTTGCCGTATTGCCGCAGCGCCTGCTGAATCGATTTACGCAGCAGCGTCGTAGTCATATCTCCGCCGAGCGGATAGACCGGAGACAGCTCGCCTCGTTTCGCCGCTCGCTCCGAGTCTACCTCTGTCATCTCGCTGACCGTAATCTGGAGCTTGTGCTTGTCCCATTTGCCCGTCACGAGAATTTCCTTCCCGGGCGACAGTCTCGTTTTGACAAACGTCTGGTTGAACCAGACAGCCGTCACGACCACCCGATCCATCACCAGCTTGACAGAGAGGCGCGATTTTCTTTTTCCATAAAAACGAACAGAGGGTTCGCCGTACACCGTACCTGCCAGCGTGACCCTCTCTCCATCTTTTACTTCTGTCAAATCGCGCACGCGGTAATCTTCGTAGCGGGAAGGGAAATACTCCAGCAAATCGCCGATGCTGTGAATCCCGAGTCCCGCAAATGCCTTCGCCCGTTCCTCCCCTACCCCGTGCAAAAGGGAGACGGGTGACTGATAAGCCCCAGCCATTTTACTTCTCCATCCGTACGCCGAACACTTTCGCTTCGATCATACGGCCTGTCTGGGTTGCTGCCAATCCGCCCTGCGCGGTTTCCTTCAAGGCAGTCGGCATGGAGCAGCCGATCCGGTACATCGCATCAATGACTTCATCTGTCGGAATCACGCTCTTGATTCCCGCCATCGCCATGTCCGCTGCGACTGTCGCAATCGCCGCTCCCATCGCATTTCGTTTGACACACGGCACTTCTACCAGTCCGGCTACGGGGTCACAAACCAGACCGAGCATATTTTTCAAGGCAATCGCCACTGCCTGCGCCGATTCTTCCGGGGTGCCGCCTGCCATCTCCACAATCGCAGCCGCTGCCATCGCGGTCGCCGAGCCTACTTCTGCCTGACAGCCGCCAGCCGCACCGGAAATAAACGCATTGTTGGCGATGCAATAGCCGATCGCTCCAGCCGTGAACAAGTAGTTGACCATCTGCTCGCGGGTTGGTTGCAGCTTGTCTGAGACGGCAAACAGTGTTCCCGGCACAATCCCACAGGCACCCGCTGTCGGTGTCGCTACGATCGTTCCCATCGCTGCGTTCACCTCGTTGACCGCTACCGACATCGACACGGCGTTGAGCAGAGTCGGGCCGGACAAGAAAGGCTTGTTCTTCATATATTCTTGCAGTTTTTTCGCATCGCCGCCCGTGAGTCCGCTATGGGAGCGGATATCTTCCGTAAGGCCGCGGCGCACTGCTTTTTCCATCACATCGAGATTGGCGTACATGTCTTGCATGATCGCCTCTTTTGTACGCTGGGAAACTTCCATTTCCGCTTCGATCATCACCTGGGAGATCGGTTTCCCTTGCGATTCGGCCAATTCTACCAGTTCAGCTACATTACGAAACATCTGGTTGATTTCACTCCTCTGATCCTGCTATTCGTGCTTTGGCTCGGATGTTGGCTAGAGCGAGAGCAGGGAAACATCAAAAATATGGGGAATCTGACGAATTTCCTCCAGCACTTCTGCGGAAACCGTCGAGTCTGTCTCAATCGCCATCAAGGCGCGGGAGCCGCGTTCGTGTCGGGACACTTCCATGAATCCGACATTGATCCGGTGCTGCGTGAGCACTTTCGCTACAGCGGCAATCATGCCGAAGCGGTCTTCGTGCAAAACGAGCAACGTCGGCGTGTCGAAACCGAGCTGAAACGAAAAGCCGTTCAGTTCCAGCACCTCGATTTTTCCGCCGCCAATCGATACGCCTACCAGTTCAACCTGGTGCTGATCGTCAGACAGCTTGATCCGCGCCGTGTTCGGGTGCTCCGTCAAAACGTCGGAGGTAGTCAGCGCGACTTCCATCCCGGCTTTTTCTGCAAGCAGGAGCGAATTTTTCAAGCGCAGATCGGATGTATCGAAGTCGAGAATCCCTGCAACGGTCGCCACATCGGAGCCGTGTCCCTGATAGGTTTTCGCGAATGAGCCGTAAAAAGTAATGTCTGCCCGCTGTGGCTGACGTCCGAACAGCTTGCGTGCCACCCGGCCAATCCGGGCTGCGCCAGCTGTATGGGAACTCGATGGTCCAACCATGATGGGGCCGATGATATCAAATACGCTTTTATACTTCAACCGGTTCTCCTCCTGAATGACAAGGGGTTCAACAAGATTCACTCTCATTGTATCCTACAGGCTGTCAAAGCGCCACATGGGAAAGTGTAGCGTGTGCTGTCATCGCCCTCGCCGCTTCACTCGCGTAAAAAGCCTCCCATCCACCGGGAGGCTTTCTCTCATCTGATTCACTTTGACTTTTTATTGCTTGACCATCACGACGCCCAGAAGCCCTGGGCCTGTATGTGTGCCGATTACCGGGCCGATTTGCTCCAGGTGTGACTCGCTTACCTGGAACTCGTTTTTCACCCGCTCCAACAGCTCGCTTGCTTGCTCGTGGGCACTGCTGTGGAGAATCGCGACTCTTACAGGCTGGCCCTGCGCATACTCTTGCAAGGCTTCCAGCACGCGGTTGAGCGCTTTTTTCGTGCCGCGCACTTTGTCAAAAGCAGCCACGTAGCCTGCCGGGTCGAGCGTCAAAATCGGTTTGATATTGAGCAAAGAGCCGATGACAGCCGAAGCTCGGCCAATCCGGCCGCCTTTTTGCAAAAACTCCAGCGTATCTACGATAAAGTACACTTGCACGGAATCGAGATAGCGGTCGATCGCATCGAGGATTTGTTCCTTGCCTTTTCCCGCTTTCGCATCCTTGGCCGCTTCCACGCAAATCATTCCGTGCACGAACGACGCTTTGCGCGAATCGATTACGGTAATATCGATGTTTTCGTCGAGCATGGACTTCGCGATCATCGCGGACTGATACGTGCCGGACAAGGAACCGGACAGAAGAATGGCAATGATTTGTACATCGCTTCCGTACTCTTCCCGGATGGCTTTGTACGCCTCGGCAAACTCAAGCGGCGATGGCTGCGAAGTAGTCGGCAAAGCATGAGACTGCTTCAGCTTTTCAAAAAACTCGGATGAAGAGATCGTCACTCCGTCCAAATACGTCTCCGAGCCAAACATGACCTTCAACGGAACGGTCACGATACCGAGCGACTGCCTTACAGACGCGTCGATGTCGGACGCGCTGTCAGTAAGAATCACAACTGGCATTCTGGCGTGCTCCTCTCCTCGTTACTCCACGGAAAAAATGAAGGGATACAGCGGCTGTCCGCCAGGCTGAATCTCCACTTCCGCATCCGGGTATGCGTCTGCCACAGCTTCCTGCAACGCTTCGGCATGCTCTTCTGTCGCTCCTTCTCCCAGGAACACGGTGACGATTTCCGTCTCTTCGTCCACCATCCCCAGAAGCAGCGTCTTGGCGCACTCCAAAAGCTCTGGCCCAGCCGTGACGATTTCTTTTTCTTCCAAGCCGATGAAGTCGCCTTCCTTGATCGTGACTTCACCCATTTGCGTATCGCGAACCGCATGTGTCACCATTCCCGTCTTTACCTGGGAGATGGCTTTTTCCATCGCGGATGCGTTCACAGACGGCTCGGCGTCTGCGTGGAAAGCGAGCGCCGCCGCCAAACCTTGCGGAACGCTCTTCGTCGGCACGACAGTAACCGGAACCTCTGCGAGTGCAGCAGCCTGTTGTGCCGCCATAATAATGTTGCTGTTGTTTGGCAATATGATGATGTGCTGGGCAGACAGTCCTGCGACAGCTTTCATGAAATCTTCTGTGCTCGGGTTCATCGTCTGGCCGCCCTCGACCACGACATGCACACCCATGCTGCGCAAAATTTTGGCGATGCCTTCGCCCGCAGCGACTGCAATCAATCCGTAAGGGAGCTGTTCACTCGCAGGCTGGACAGTTGGCTCTGCCGCCTTCGCCTCGCTTTTGCCCTCTTCCGCTTTGAGTATGTTCGCATGCTGCTCGCGCATGTTTTCGATTTTGATCCGGTGCAGGCTTCCGAACTGTTGCGCGTATTGCAACACTTGGCCCGGATGCTCTGCATGAATATGTACTTTGACGATTTCGTCGTCGGAAACTACCAGGAGCGAGTCGCCCATCGTATCCAGATGACCGCGGAACAACAGCTCGGAAAACGGCTTTTTGTTCGGCTCTGTGCTATGTGTGACATGAACCATAAATTCCGTGCAGTAACCGTGCTTGATGTCCTCCGTTTTCAGATGGACTTGTGCATTGTGCTGTTCGGAAATCAGCTTGTCCAGCTCTTCCGGGCGCACGGACGGCTTGGCTTGTTCTCCGCGCTCGGCAAATTCCTCGCCGCGCAAGGCGCGCAAGAACCCTTCATAAATAAACAGAAGGCCCTGTCCGCCTGAATCGACGACGCCCACTTCTTTGAGTACAGGCAGCATTTCTGGCGTGCGCAAGAGCGTAGCTTGCGCCTGCTCGTACGTTTTTTCCATTACAGAGACAATATCATCTGACGTGCGCGCTGCACGCACAGCCATCTCCGCCGCTTCGCGGGCAACAGTCAAAATCGTGCCTTCCACAGGCTTCATCACTGCTTGGTACGCAGCGTCCACACCTGCTTTCAAGGCATCGGCAAATTGACGGGCGTTCACCTCGTCTTTTCCATTGACTGATTTGCTCAGGCCACGGAAAAGCTGCGATAAAATGACACCGGAGTTCCCCCGCGCTCCCATCAAAAGACCTTTTGCCAGAGCAGCAGCACTGTCCGAGATGCGGGGAGATTCCTTGCGTCTCAGCTCATCCACACCGGATGTGAAAGTCAAATTCATGTTTGTCCCCGTATCGCCATCCGGCACCGGAAAAACGTTCAAGCCATCTACTACTCTGACGTTGTCGGATAATAGGTTCGCCCCCAGGTAAACCATCCGGCTAAACAGCACGCCATCTAGATGCGTATGTACCAACTGATGTTCCTCCTTACGAATCTCTGTCTGTACGAACTCCCTGCACAAAGATGTTTACGGCAGTGACGTCGATGCCTACCGTTTGCTCCAAGGTATATCTCACTCGGCGTTGCACGTTGCCTGCCACCTCGGAAATTTTCACGCCATAGCTGACGATAATATGCATGTCCAAAACCACTTCGCCGTTCGTATTGTGCACGACGACACCTTTGCTCAAGTTGTCGCGGCCAAGAAGCTCGGCAATTCCATCTTTCAACGCCTTGCGGGAAGCCATGCCCACCAGCCCGAAAACTTCCATGGCTGCGCCTCCGGCAATTCGTGCAATTACGTCCTCTGTAACATCAATTTTTCCTAATGATGTGCTCATTTCCACTGTCATTGAAGGACTCCTCCTCTGTTAAACAGCTTGCCTCATAGGTAAGCGTACCCATGCTTCCCTCAATTCTACACTAACGGATGTGAGAAATGAAGCGTTTTGTCGATCCTACCAACCCTATGAGAAAGAGCTGGCAAATCATCTTGTCAAGTATTGCAATTGACAGCAATCATGTGCTAATATAATCGAGTATTTGTATTTCCCATCAAGGAAATCCCGTTTAGATGCAACAAGGGAGGTGGATTGTAATGGCACGTCGTTGTTTTGTAACAGGTAAATCTGCAAAAGCTGGAAACGCTCGCTCCCACTCCATGCGCGCAACTCGCCGCACTTGGGGTGTCAACGTACAAAAAGTGCGCATTCTCGTTAACGGTAAACCGAAGCGCGTTTATGTAAGCACTCGAGCACTGAAATCCGGTCTCGTAACTCGCGTATAGTTTTTCTAAACGACGCGAAAAAAAGCACCCTCGAGGTGCTTTTTTGCATTTCTCCGACGTTCCTTTTCCATCTTTTCATGAAGGAGGCCGCGTCTTCATTTTTTCTTGTTGAATGCCTCGATGATGCCGCGAATCATGCCACCCAGGAACTTCGGCAACTTGATGGTGTAAAACCGCATGCTACCCCTCCTCACCGAAATTACTTCCCACGATACAAAAACCAGCCTGCCCCCATGAGTGCCGCCGCCAACAGGCTATACCAAACCCACGGAGGTGCCATGTACAGGAAAATGGTGATTCCCCCGACAGCCAACGCAACCCCGAGAACACGTCGCAAGGCGCCCCCCTGTCGCAGGCGATAGGAGCGCAATCCCATTTCATTGTGCACCTCCTTTAGGTGTTCTCCCAAACGTGCATATTACATCATATTCTGCTGTCGGATAAACATGTATCCTGCCACGCGAAAATGTCGATGTCCACCAAAAACTCCCGTGGAATCGCGCCACGACAAAACAAAAAATCAGGCAACATGATTGCTGCCTGATTACATTATGAATCCGCTGTGCCATTTATGCAGGTCCAACTAAGCTACTCTGTCTCGCGCAGGGAACAACAGTTGGGAAGCGCTGCCCAGCACGACTGACAAGACCACTCCCGCGATGATCATTTCGGGAATGAGGTAAGTGATGTTGTAAACAAACGAGTACAGCGCCACATTCATGCCTTCAGGCGCATACTGCCCAAACCAGATGACGCCGGAAGTAAAATGGCAAGCCAGACGGCCGAGCACGCCGATGAGCAAGCCGCCCCAGAGCACGGCAACCCGTTGCTGTTTCTTTTCATAGCGGGACAAGCGAACCAGTCCCGTCAACCCCAGGAAGGCGAATGCCAGCGGATAATCCAGCAGCACCTGCACAGGGTTTACCAGCGTGCTTCCCAGCATGAGCTGCAGCAACCCGACGAGCGTGCCCGTCACGACGCCTGCGGTCAAACCGCGGCGGACAGCGATCAGCGCAATCGGCACCATGACCAGCGAGACAGAACCGCCCTGTGGCATTTCAAAAACTTTAATCTGGCTAAACACGAAAGCGAGCGCAGCCATCATCGCCATTTCCAGCAAGATGATCAAGCGTTGTCGATCCAACTATCTTCACTCCTTATAACCTAATGAACATTCCAAATCAACCTGATTCTAGCCCAAGTGCATGCCCCTGTCAAAGAGAAAAGCCGCAGCCCCAAAGCGGCACCGCGACTTTTTTCCACTAGCGAACTTTCTCCAGAAACTGCTTGGCCCGTTCGCTTTTCGGATTTTGAAAAAACTCTTTCGGAGGCGTCTCTTCCAAGAGTCGGCCATCATCGATGAACAGAATGCGATCAGAAACTTCTTCGGCAAAACGCATCTCGTGCGTCACAATCGCCATCGTCATCCCGGTATGAGCCAGCCCTTTCATGACTTCCAGCACCTCTTTGACCATTTCCGGGTCGAGCGCGGAAGTCGGCTCGTCAAACAGCATGATTTGCGGCTCCATAACGAGCGAGCGGGCAATCGCCACCCGCTGCTTTTGTCCACCGGACAAGCGGGACGGGAACACGTCGGCTTTGTCAGCCAGACCGACACGCGCCAAAAGCTCTCTTGCCTTCTTCTCTGCTTCGCTTTTTGCCATGCCCTTCACCTTCATCGGCGCATACGTCAGGTTGCTGAGCACCGTCATGTGCGGGAACAGGTGAAAATGCTGGAACACCATCCCGATCTGCTGGCGAATCGCCATCACATTCGCGTTTGGATCGGTAATGTCTTGACCGTTGATCGCGATTTTGCCGCTGGTTGGCACCTCCAGCAAATTCATGCAGCGCAAAAGCGTGGATTTTCCCGAGCCGGACGGCCCGATGATCGCCACGACTTCCCCTTTGCCGATCTCGGTGGAGATGCCCTTGAGTACGTTTAGTTGCCCGAAAGACTTGGTAATGTTCTCGATCTTAATCACTGCGTCTCATCCTCCGTTCCACAACGCGCGCCACCCATGTCAACATCATGACCATGACATAGTACAAGGTGCCGGCGATAATGTATGGCTCAAAGTAGCGGAAGATGGCCCCTTTTACCACGTTTGCATTTTGCATGATGTCGGACAAGCCAATCGTGGAGACCAGCGCCGATTCCTTCAGCAGCGCAATCGTCTCATTCACCAGCGCAGGCAGGATGTTCTTGATGCCCTGTGGCAAAATGATGTCGAGCATCATCCGGCGGTACGGAATGCCGAGCGCTTTGGCCGCTTCCCACTGGCCTTTGTCGACCGCCATGATTCCGCCGCGAATCGTCTCTGATATGTACGCGCCCGAGTTCAGCGTAAACGTCAGGACAGCCGCTTCCAGCTGCGAAATATTGTAGCCGGTAAGCTGCGGGGTCGCAAAGTAAACAAAGGTCAGCTGCAAAATCAGCGGCGTGCCGCGAAAAACGGACGTATACGCGATAGCGAGCCAGTTCAGCGGTCCGAATTTAGAAATTTTGATGAGTGCGAGGATCGAACCCCAGACGAAACCCAGTACGACGGAAATCAATGTAACAAGCAGCGTGCCCTTTATCCCCTGCAAAATGAAAGGGATATAGGGCACGATTTGCGCAAAATCCAAATTCATGCCCGTTCTCACCTCTTGCTACGTTGCGTAGTAGTTACTTCGTTGTGACCAGAGATTATTGAGCGAACCATTTTTGGATCAGCTTGTCCATTTCTCCGTTTTCCTTCATTTTCTTGATGACTTCGTTAAACTTCGCTACGTGCGGAGAGCCTTTTGGAAAAGCGATGGCGGAGCCGTTTGTTTCGTCTGTTTCGAGCGTCGTGAATTGCAGGCCAGGATTGCTCTCGACGAAGCTTTTTGCCACATGGTCCTCGATGATTGCCGCATCGACACGACCTGTTTTCACTTCTTCCACGATCTCACCCAGCTTGTTGAGGGAAGTGACTTGCAAGCCTTGTACCGTTTTGCTCATCTCTTTGGCTGCTTCTTCCTGGATGGAACCGAGCTGAACCGCGATTTTTTTGCCAGCCAATTGCTCCGGCTTTGTAATGTTGCTTTCTTTTTTGGAGACAAGCGTGTTTTTCGCATCGTAGTAAATATCGGAGAACTCCGCGTTTTTCTGGCGCTCCGGTGTCGGCGTCATGCCTGCCATAACGAAGTCTGCGCGATTGGTTTGCAGCGCCGGAACCAGTCCGTCGAAGTTCATGTCTGTCACTTGCACTTCGTAGCCAAGCTCATTTGCGATGTATTTGGCAATGTCGATGTCGAAGCCGACAATTTCGTCTTTTCCGCTTGTCAGGTCGTGGTATTCATACGGTTTGTAGTCAGCAGACGTCGCCATGATCAGCGTCTTTTTCTCTCCTGCTTGTCCTTGGCCAGCCGGTTGCCCCTGTCCTGCGCCCGTCTGAGGCTGATTTCCCGTACCGCATCCTGCGATCATAGCCGCTGCCAAAAGAGAAGTTACTGCAAGAGAAAGAATCGAAGTCCGTTTTTTCATTGTGTACCCCCGGTAAAATGATTTACTGCAAAAGCAGCCATGCTTGACTTGAATATTTTGCACAACAACTTATATTTATGCAGGATAATGACTATTTTAATCATTTACTAAACAATTTCAATCATTTTTTCACCATCTGCCAATTATGCAAAATACAGAATTTTACACACAAATCACTCTCCCCCTTTTTCTCACGGTGCTTGCTGCTTCGCCTAGTATGCCCAACCTCGGCAAATATCGTGACGGCTTCGCGGATTTTTCTCTGGCGAAAACAGGAGAGAAGATTTATAGTGCAGTATGAAAAGCTCGTACATAAAGGAGGAAACTAAGATGAGTACGAATTGGACGTCCTACTTTCGCGAGCAGCTCCCGGACATGGTTGAAGAGCTGCGCACCTACGTGGAAATGGAGACACCGACTCACAACAAGGAAGCTGTTGATCGACTGGGCCTGTATATCGCAGAGCGTTTCCGCGAGCTTGGCTGCCGCGTCGAGCGCCTGCCGCAGCAAACGTACGGCGATCAGCTCCGCATCGAATACGGCGAAGGCGAGGAGCAAGTGCTCATACTCGGTCATTTCGATACTGTGAAAGAGATCGGCACGCTGCAAAAAGAGCCTTTGCGCGAGGAAAACGGGCGGCTGTACGGGCCTGGCACGTACGATATGAAGTCGGGGATCGTCTTCGCCTACTTCGCTCTGCGCGCGATTATCTCGCACGGGCTGCCGCTGTCCAAAAAGCTCGTCTTTTTCTGGAACACGGACGAAGAGATCGGCAGCGTCTCCTCCGAACAGTTGATCAGAGCGGAAGCCAAGCGAAGCAAATACACGCTGGTTCTGGAGCCAGCGGCAGGAGACGGTTCCTTGAAGACAAGCCGCAAAGGCGGCGGGGAATTTTTCCTGACGGCAACAGGACGAGCCGCTCATGCGGGCAACGACCACGCTATCGGGGTAAATGCTATCGAAGAACTGGCGCATCACGTCCTGGCGATTCAGTCGTTTACCGATTATGCGGCTGGCACTACGTTGTCTGTTGGCACGATCAAAGGAGGCAGCGTCTCTAACGTCGTACCCGACTGGGCGACGGCAGAAATCGATGTTCGCATCGAGAGCCGTGCGGAAGCAGAGCGGATTACCCGATTGATGAATCAGCTTGCACCTGTTCTGCCCGGCGCGGAGCTGAAACTCGAAGGCGGGATTGCCAAGCCTCCGATGGAGCGAAGCGCTGGCACTGAGAAACTGTTTTTACTGGCTCAGGAGCAAGCGCGTCTGGAAGGCTTCGAGCTGACAGAGCAGGGCGTAGGCGGAACCAGCGACGGCAATTTTGCCGCAGACGCCGGATGCCCGACACTCGATGGGCTTGGCCCTGCCGGGGATGGCGCACACGCTTCGCACGAGCACATCGTCCTCGATGCGATTCCGGGACGGGTTGCGGTCTTGCTTCGCCTGCTTACGGCCCTGTAAAGCCGCTCCGCTCCCCTGCCTGCTCAGGCACCGGAGAATCGGCAGGCTTGTTTCGTGAAATACTTTCAAGAGATCAGACATATATATTCCCTAGCCTACAATGAAAGGAAGGGTACATATGGAAAACGTTGCACCAGTGCCAAGCAATCCCGTCGGTTTTTGGCGGCGTCTCGGAGCATCCTTGCTGGACGGCCTGATTATTGGCGTGCCTCTTGCTCTCATCAGCTACCTCATTACTGGGGATACAGAAGGCAACATCGTGACCAATCTGATCTCGACTTTATACAGCCTGCTCGTTCCGGTGTTCTGGTACGGCTATACGGTCGGCAAAAGAATTGTCGGCGTGCGCATCGCCCGCGTAGACGGGGAACGCGTCGGAATCGGCACGATGCTTTTGCGCGTGCTGGTCGGCATGATGCTCATTTACGGCATCACATTTGGCATTGCTGCGCTTGTCAGTCTGGTCATGGTCTGTGTGCGAAAAGACAAGCGAGCCATTCACGACTTGGTTGCTGGCACGTACGTAACCTCTGATCAGCCCTGACGCTCGCTTCCCACGAAAAAAGCCGACTGCTCGAAAAATGGCAGTCGGCTTTTTGCTATGCTTTTTATCCGCGGATGGCAGAGATCGCTTTCGCCCGGTCTTGCTGGTTGAATACGGCACTTCCGGCGACGAGCACAGTTGCCCCCGCTTCTTCGCACAGGCGAGCCGTTTCCACGTTGACCCCGCCGTCGATTTCGATCTCGACATGGCCCAGTCCGCGTTCATTCAGCAACTGGCGCAGCTCCTTGATTTTCGGAACGACGCTGTGAATGAATTTCTGGCCGCCAAAACCTGGATTGACTGTCATCAGCAAGACCATGTCCAAGTCAGCAAGCACAGGCTCGATCGTCGAAACCGGAGTGGCCGGATTCAGGACTACACCCGCTTTTACGCCCTGCTCTTTGATCAGGTAGAGCGATCTGTGCAGGTGGCGGCACGCTTCCTGATGAACCGTGATCCAGTCTGCACCGCTTTTGGCAAACTGCGGGATGTAGCGGTCCGGTTCTTCAATCATCAAATGAACATCCAGCGGCAGCTTGGTCACAGGGCGAATCGCCTCGACGATCAATGGCCCGATCGTAATGTTTGGCACAAAATGTCCGTCCATGACATCGACGTGAATCCAGTCTGCTCCCCCGCGCTCGACATCGAGAATCTCCTCGCCCAGACGGGCAAAATCCGCTGACAGGATAGAAGGTGCGATTTTTACCATGGTTTGTTCCTCCGTTGATATTCTTTCAGCTCTTCACGGAACTGTTTGTAGTGGGCATAGCGCTCTTCGCACAGCTCGCCCGCAGCCAGCGCCTCCTGTACGGCGCAAGACGGCTCGCTCACGTGGAGACAGCCGCGGAACTTGCAATCCGCACTAAGCTCGGCGAAATCGCGGAACGACTCTGCCAGATCCAGCTCGGTAAAATCGATGAACTCGAGCGAGCTGAAGCCTGGCGTATCGGCTACATATCCGCCCCCGTCCAGCGGAATCAGCTCCACATGGCGGGTCGTATGCTTTCCTCGGCCCAGCTTTTCGCTGACGTCTCCGGTCTGGAGACTGACACCGGGAAACAGCGTATTGATCAGCGATGATTTGCCTACCCCTGACTGCCCGGCGAAAACGGTAATCCGGTCGTGCAAAATCTCGCGAACCTCGTGCAGCCCGCGTTCGTCCACGGTCGAGGTCGGGATCACGCGATAGCCGATCTTCTCGTATTTTTGCACAATCGCGTCCACTTCTTCCTGCGGCACCTGATCAGCCTTGGACAGCACGATGACGGACTCAATCCCGACATGCTCCGTATGAGCCAAAAACTTGTCCAAAAGAAGCGGACTGAACATCGGCTTGTACATGGAAAAGACGAGGACGGCCTGATCTACATTGGAAATGGGCGGGCGGACCAGTTCATTGGTCCTTTCGCCCACCTCCATCACATAGCCTTCTTCTTCGTTGATCGCATCGTAGACGACCCAGTCGCCTACAAGCGGGTTGACCTTGGCATCTTTTTTCTTGAACAGCCCTCTTGCACGGCAACTGTAGATGCGCCCTTCATCGGCTACATAGTAAAAGCCGCTCAGCGCTTTCACAATCCGTCCCTCTGGCATTCATGTCCCTCCACTTGTTTTACGGCAGGCTGTTGTACGAGATCGGAATCGTTTGATATTCCTTAAATTCGGTTTCGTTCTGCCTTTTGACCGTTGCTTTGACCAGCGCGTCTTTTTGTGGCGATACGACTACCGGAACGTCGTATTCCTTGTTCTCGGCAATCGCCTCCTGGTAGAGCACTTTTGCATCGCCGCGCGCGTCTGTCACTTCAATCTTCACTTCCAGCGTCTCGCCAGGCACGACTTCGACGTACACAGGCGCGACGGCGGACTTGGCGTCCTGCGGATACTGTCCGTTGCTGACGGTCAGCGGGACAGCCACCCCTTTTTGCACTTGCATGCCCGGGTCATAAGGATGGGTGCTCAGCACTTCCCCCTCTTTGTCGGTCGAGTACGTAGGCACTTTCTTGATTTCCCCGACGTTGAGCTCTTTTTTGAACAGCTCCACTTGCGCCGCTTCGACCGATTTGCCGCGTACATCCGGCATGGTCACGAACGCTTTTCCTTTGCTGATCGTCACCGTCACGCTTGTTTTTCCTGCATACACCTTCTCATTTGCTTCCGGCGACTGCTTGATGACGGTTCCCACCTCGGCCTTGTCGTCCTCTTCTTCGACGAACTTGACCGATTCCAGCTTGAAGCCATTCTTTTTCAACGTCTCTTCCGCCGTTGCCCGCGGCAAGGTGATCAGGTTCGGCATGTCGATCAGCTCTTGGCCTTTGCTGACGTACAAGGTGACGACGGCCTTTTCCTTCAACCTCATCGGCGGAGCCGGGTCTTGCCTGATGACCATTCCTTTTTCCATCGTATCGTTCGCTTCCTCGACAATTTGCGGAACGAGATTCGCTTCCTGAATCTTTTTCTCAGCCAAGGACACCTCGGTTCCTTCCACATAAGGGACGGGCACCTCCGGGACAGATGGCACGACGTTCAACAGGAAGTTGAATCCGAAGAACGCCAGCACGAAAAACAGTCCGATTCCGCCGACCCAGAGCAGCGCCTTCACCCACCATTTTTTCTGGGGTCTTTGCTCCTCGTCGTCTCCGTTCGGCTCCTGGCGGCTGCGCTGTCCGCCTCCGGTCCGTCCGTGAGTGTGCCCTTCCATCATTTCCGGCGTAATAATCGGGACGACACGCGTCATCTCTTCATCAATCGGAAACGTCAGCTTTTCTTCGTTCAACCGTTCCGGAAACAGGCACGTCTCCAAATCTTCAAGCATTTCGCGGGCCGAGGCGTACCGCAAAAACGGGTCCTTGACCAATGCTTTCAAAATCACGTTTTCCACGCTCTGCGGGATGTTCGGATTCACCTGGCGCGGTTCAGGCAGCGGTTCCTGCAAATGCTTGAGCGCCACGGAAATCGGGGAATCCCCGGAAAACGGCAGCTCTCCCGTCACCATTTCGTACAAGACAATCCCCAACGAATAAATATCCGACTTTTCCCCTGTAATCCCGCCACGCGCCTGCTCTGGCGAAAAATAATGGACAGAGCCAAGCATGGCGTTGGTGTGGGTTATGGTAGCAGAAGTGACTGCTCGCGCAATTCCGAAGTCCGTTACCTTCACCCGACCGTTTTTGCCGATCATGATATTGTGCGGCTTGATGTCTCTATGAATAATCTGGTTCTGGTGCGCATGATCGAGTGCATCGCAAATTTGTTCGGCGATGCGCACGGCCTCTTCCACCGGCAATGCCCCACGCTGGATAATCACTTCTTTCAGCGTGTAGCCTTCTATGTACTCCATCACCATGTAATGCGTGTCGCCTTCCTGGCCTACGTCGTAAACCCCGACCACATTGGGGTGAGACAAGCTTGCTACTGCCTGAGCTTCACGCCGGAACCGGTTCACAAAGTCTTCATCTGTACCAAACTGCGAACGCAGCACCTTAACGGCCACTGGACGATTCAGTATCAGATCTCTCGCTTTGTATACGATCGCCATACCGCCTCCGCCGACGCGGGATTCCAATTGGTACCGTCCTCCCAGTCGTTGACCTTCCATCTCTCTCACCCCTCTTTCTGACCGACGTCAAGCTTTTTTTGGACAGCGACCAGCGTAATGTTGTCTTCCCCACCGGCTTCCAGCGCTTCTTGCACCAGACCGTCCACTTTCGCTTGCAACGATATCTGTTTCTGCAACCAATTTTCCAAAGAGGCATGGGCTACCTTGTTGCTGAGGCCGTCTGAGCAAATGAGGACGATATCGCCCTTCGCCCATTCAAAGTGCCCCAGATCAATCAACACATCCGGCTCGGTGCCGAGCGAACGCATAATGACGTTTCGGTGTGGATGGACAGAAGCTTCCTCTTCCGTGATTTGTCCGCTTTTCAAAAGCTCGTTCACAAGAGAGTGGTCCTCTGTTTTCATGACCAGTCCGTCTGCGTTGTACACGTACAGGCGGCTGTCGCCAATATGGGCCGTAATGACAGATGTTTCGCCAAGCAGCGCGGCCACTACTGTCGTTCCCATCCCGCTGCACTCCGGATGATTCAAAGCGTAATCGTACACTTCTTTATTCGCGGCCAGGACAGCATTCATCAACTGCTCGCGCGCATCTTCCGCGTCAAGCTGTCCATCCAGGTGCCGCAGTTCTTTTACTATTCGCTCAACGGCAAGGCGGCTGGCAATGTCTCCAGCCTGATGCCCGCCCATACCGTCTGCAACAATGGCCAGCACGCGTCCGTTCAGATCGGCAACACAGGCATAGTAGTCCTCATTTACCTGGCGGACGCGGCCGACATGGGATTTCATCGCGATTTCCATGGCTTCACCCCACGGTTTCTTTAGCGTGTTGTGCCCTCAGCTGACCGCAGGCAGCGGCGATATCGCTGCCTTGCTCGCGTCTGATGGTCACATTGATTCCCTTTTCATCCAAGATGCGTTTGAACTGAAAAATTTCGTTGCGCGGCGTGCGCACGTAGTCGCGCTCCGGCACGTAGTTGACCGGAATCAGGTTGACGTGGCACAGCATGTCTCCAATCAGCTCCGCCAGCTCTTCGGCGTGTTCAGGCTGATCGTTTTTGCCTCCGAACAGACCGTACTCGAAGCTGATCCGGCGGCCCGTTTTGTTGATGTAATGACGGCACGCCTCCATCAGCTTGTCAAGCGGGAAGCCGCGGTTGATCGGCATCAGCTTGCTTCTCAGCTCTGTATTCGGAGCGTGCAAGGAAATAGCGAGATTGACTTGTCCGCCGCGTTCGGCAAACTCGTAAATCTTCGGCACGATCCCACTGGTAGAAACGGTAATGTGACGAGCGCCGATGTTCAGCCCGCGGTTGTCGTTGATGATGGACAGAAAAGCCATCAAGCTCTCGAAGTTCTCGAACGGTTCGCCAATCCCCATCACTACGACGTGGCTGACGCGTTCCCCATCGGCATCCAGTCTGCGCTGGGCCATCAGCACCTGGGAAACGATCTCGCCTGCATCCAAGTTGCGCTTCAATCCGCCGAGCGTGGAGGCGCAGAACGTGCAGCCGATCCGGCATCCGACCTGCGTCGTCACACAGATGCTGTTTCCGTAGCTGTGGCGCATGATGACCGTTTCGATTGCGTGCCCGTCAACGAGCTGGAACAAAAACTTGATTGTGCCATCCGTTGATTGCTGGTGCGTAATTTCTGTCAAAGAGTCCAGACGGAATGTCTCAGCAAGCTTCTGCCGCAAGTCTTTGGACAGGTTGCTCATCTCATCAAAGGAAGTCACACGCTTTACGTACAGCCAGTCAAAAATTTGCTGGGCGCGAAAAGCCTTGTCACCTACGCTGATGAGCCACTCTTTCATTTCGTCTTGGGTCAAGCTGTAAATAAGCGGCTTAGCGCTTGTAAATGTCGTGAATGGCATTTCTTTTCCACATCCTCAAAATCATTGCTTGCACAAATTATCATTCTATCATTGTACCTCGCCACGCGTCACGCTTCAAACGGTTTTGGCATCCATTTCAGAAATGCGTCCCTTTTCCTAGTGTAAACCAATCCGCACATGCGCAAACAAAGGCAAAGGAGTGGCATTTTCCGCAATTGGCACGCCACCCCTCCCTTGCTATCCTTTTCGTTTCAATCGCGCGATAAAGAAGCCGTCACTGTCAAAATGCTGAGGCAAAATCTGCACGCAGGCACCAGACTCGTCCACTTGATTGCGAACGGCGTCAGGCAAGTCTTGCCCAAGCGTATCATCCAAAACAAACTCCGGGTGCTCTTTGACGAAGCGCTGGACAATTTCCTGGTTTTCCTTTGGCTCAATCGTGCACGTACTGTAGACGAGCACACCTTCTGGCGCAAGCATCGGAGCCAATGCCTTGAGCAGCTCGTACTGGAGCTGGGCAATCGCCCGCACGTCCTCGGGTGTTTTGTTCCACTTCAAGTCGGGCTTGCGCCGGATGACGCCAAAACCGGAGCACGGTGCATCCAGCAAAATCCGGTCAAATGTCCCGAGTCCTCTGTCTGGCAAATCGAGCGCGTCGCTTGTAATCGGCTCGATAATCGTGATCCCCAGCCGCTTGGCGGTTTGGGCAATCAGCTCGCGCTTGTGCGGATGCAAATCGCTGGCGATAATTTGTCCGCGATTTTCCATCAGCTCCGCTATATGCGTCGTCTTGCCGCCCGGAGCCGCACATGCATCGAGCACGCGCATGCCTGGCTTGGCAGCGAGTGCAGGGGCAACCAGCATCGAGCTTTCATCTTGGATCGTAAAAAACCCTTCCCGGAACAAACGCGATCCGGCCACGTGTCCGCCAGCCACCACGATCGCTTGCGGGCTCAGGGCAGACGGCTGCGCTACCGCTTCCTCTTGCGCAAGCTTGTCCAGCAGTTCACTGACCGTTGTTTTCAGCGAGTTGCTGCGGATCGAGCTGTGCGGCGTGCGGTTGTTGGCTTCGCAAATCGCGATCGTCGCTTCTTCGCCGTACACTTTCAGCCACTCGCGGACGAGCCATTCCGGATGGGAATGCGCAACGGAAATTTGTGCGGCGCGGTCGCCTTTTGGCAAACGCTCCCACACATCCGGCTGGCGCAGTACATTGCGCAAAACCCCGTTCACCATCGAGGCAATCCCTTGATGTCCGCGACGCTTGGCCATTTCTACAGCCTCGTGAACAGCGGCGCGCTCTGGAATGCGGTCGAGGAAACGAATTTGGTACAAACTCAGACGAAGCAAGTTGCGCACCCACATCTGCAGCTTTTTGTTCCCGACAAAATGGGACAAAACATGATCGAGTGTCAGCTTGCGCTGGATCGTCCCGTATACCAGCTCGGTCACCAATCCCGTATCCGCCGCACTGAGCTGCGCGCGATCCAGAACGCCTCTCAGCTCCAGATTGCTGTACGACTTATGCTCCTCTACCCGATTCAAAACGTCTAGCGCAATATCTCTTGCTCCCTTTTTTGCCACGGACTATTCTCCTACCTTTGTGCCGATTTCAATGCTGCTGCCCGCTCCGCGCAAAAAGTCGAGAGCACTCATCCGTTTTTTGCCTTCTGGCTGCAACTCGGTTACTTTTACCGCGCCGCTTCCGCAGGCGATGACCAATCCGTCCTCTTCGCGGGCGATAATCGTGCCCGGCTCGTATCCGCCGCCAGCCTCCAGCCTTTTTTCCACCCACCACAGCTTCCACACTTTGCCTTCGCAAGTCGTGAAGGCGACAGGCCACGGGTTCAAGCCGCGCACCTGGTTGTAGATTTGCGTAGCGGTTTTCGTCCAGTCGATTTTTTCATCCGTCCGCTTGATGTTCGGGGCAAATGTCGCTGCCGAATGGTCTTGCGCTTCCGGCTGAATCTCTCCGGCCAGCAAACGAGGCACCGTCTCCAGCAAAAGCTGGGCACCCGCTACCGCCAGCTTGTCATGCAACAGCCCGACCGTATCGCGCTCCTCGATCGGCACTACGACCTTGGACAGCATATCTCCCGCATCGAGCGCTTCTACCATGTACATGATCGTCACGCCGGACTCGGCTTCGCCGTCGACGATTGATTTGTGAATCGGCGCGCCACCGCGATATTTCGGCAAAAGCGAAGCGTGCACGTTGATGCAGCCAAAGCGCGGAGCATCCAGCAAGCGCTTCGGCAAAATTTGCCCGTATGCCGCCGTGACAATCAGATCAAAAGACAGCGCGAGCACTTCTTCCAAAGCTTCTTCCGCCTTGATTTTTTCCGGCTGCAACACAGCAAGTCCATGACGCAAAGCCGCCTCCTTGACGGGGGGCGGCGTCAGCACTTGCTTGCGTCCTACGGGACGATCCGGTTGCGTAACGACTCCAATCACGTTATAGCCTGCTTCGATGAGCGCATTCAGGCTCGACACCGCGAAGTCAGGCGTACCCATAAACAGGATGCGAGCATCTTTCAAATCGATTATTCCCCTTCCTCTTCCGGGTTCACCTGATACACCTTGTCGGCTACATCGATGAACAGGACGCCGTTCAAGTGGTCGATCTCATGCTGGGCGCAACGGGACAAAAGATCGTCTGCCTCCAGCTCGATCTCGTTTCCGAAGCGGTCTTGCCCGTGCAGCTTGATCCATTTGTGGCGGCGAACGTCTCCGCGCAGTCCCGGGATGCTCAGGCAGCCTTCCGGATAGTCAAACTGCTCGCCTTTGTGCTCGACGATTTCCGGGTTGACGATTTCGATCAGTCCGTCTCCGCAGTCCATCACAATCACGCGCTTGGAAATCCCTACTTGCGGTGCAGCCAGACCTACGCCGTCTGCATCGTACATCGTGTCAGCCATATCGTCCAAAAGCTTGTGCAGGTTCGAATTGAACTTGGTCACTTTGATCGCTTTTTCACGCAAAATCGGATCTGGATGTTTTACAATTGTGCGAATCGCCATGTGAATCATATCCTCCCTAAAGCAATACGTATGGATCGACGTCAATCGTCATCAATACTTTCTGCTGTTTGTTCCATTCTTCAAATGCCGCTGTCGCCTGAGCAAGCAAGTCAGACAGTTGCGGTTCATCCCGATATTTTAGCATGATCTGAAAGCGAAATCTATCCTTCACGCGCGCGATGGGCGAAGCGACAGGCCCAAGCAAGATCGTCGTTTGGGCAAGCCGCGGGCGCAAAAAGTCTGCCAAGGTGTGGGCGCCGCGTATTACGACAGGCACTTCCTCATGGCTGAACGTGATCAGCACCAGCCGGAAATACGGAGGGTATCCCGTGCGTCTGCGCTGCAACATTTCATCGTGATAAAAAGCCGGATAGTCGTGCCGGGTGGCGTGGACGATGCTGTAATGCTCCGGCGTGTACGTCTGGATGACGACATCGCCTTCCAGTTCGTGCCGACCGGCGCGTCCGCCTACCTGGGTCAGCAGTTGGAACGTCTTTTCCGCCGCGCGAAAATCAGGCAAATGCAGCGAGCTGTCCGCCGCGATAATGCCTGCCAGCGTCACCCGCGGAAAATCGAGTCCTTTGGCGATCATTTGCGTTCCCAGCAGCACATCGCCCTGTCCGTTGCGGAATTTGTTCAACAGCTCCTCATGTGCGCCTTTTCGCGAGGTCGTGTCCACATCCATGCGAATGACGCGAATGCCTGGAAACAGCTTGGCAAGCTCGGCTTCGACTTTTTGCGTTCCCGTCCCGAAAAAGCGGATATGCTCGCTCTGGCATTCCGGGCAATGGGTGGGCTGGGCGATCGTGTAGCCGCAGTAGTGGCAGCGCGCCGTATGGTTCGTTTTATGGTAGGTAAGCGAGATGTCGCAATGAATGCAGCGCATCGTATAGCCGCACGAACGGCACATGACGAACGTGGAAAAGCCGCGGCGATTGAGGAAAATGACCATCTGCTCCTCTTTTTGCAGACGATCCGCAATCATCGCATGCAGCTTCCGGCTGAACATCGAGCGATTCTCGACTTGCAGCTCTTCGCGCATATCGACGACGTGCACCTGCGGCATCGGGCGATTTCCGACGCGGTCTGGCATTTGCAACAGGCCGTAGCGGCCACGCGTAGCCAGCGCATACGTCTCCAAAGCCGGAGTCGCGCTTCCCATAATCAGGACAGCATCGTTTCTTTTCGCCCGCCAGAGCGCAACCTCCCGCGCGTGGTAACGAGGTGTCTCCTCTTGCTTGTAGGAGCTTTCATGTTCTTCGTCGATCACGATCAGGCCGACATTGCGAAAAGGAGCAAAAATGGCCGAGCGTGCGCCCACCACGACTTTTACTTGATTGCGAATGATTTTGCGCCACTCGTCGTACCGCTCCCCTTGGGACAAGGCACTGTGCAGGACGGCAACATCGGCCCCGAAGCGCGCTTTGAACCGCTCCACCATCTGCGGCGTCAAAGAAATTTCCGGAACGAGAAAAATCGCCTCGCGCCCTTTTGCCAGCGTCTGTTCAATCGCCTCCAAGTACACTTCTGTCTTGCCGCTGCCCGTAACCCCGTGCAGCAAGTACGAGGAGTAAATCCCCATTTTTATAGATTGCAAAATCGGTGCCAAAACCTGCTGCTGGAGCGGGGTAAATTCCGGCTTCGGCTTCTCGGAAAAGCGCCGATTGGCGTATGGATCGCGGTACACTTCCACCTGCTCAATGACGAGAATGCCTTTTGCCTCCAAACTCTTCAAGGACGCGCGGCTAATGCCGTACTCCGCTTGCAGCATCTGGGTCGAAAACGCTTGCCCCTCATGCATGCGAAACAGTTCGAGCGCTCGGCGCATCTGCTCGGCACGCGCTGGCAAGGAGCGGATCGCTTCTTCCAGGCCGGATGCATCCAGCAAACTGCGCACAAAAGATTGCTGCTTGCGGGTAATCCGATCCGTCACCTGGTATTCCGTCGCCAAAAGTCCGCTGGAAATCCAGCCCGGAACGAGCAAATACTCCTCCGGAAACTGTTTTTCCACCTCTGCCAGCGGAAGTTGCCGTTTTCGCGACAGTTCCCATAAAAGCCCCGACTGTCCGCATGCGTCAGCATCCAACGCCTCTGTCGCGACCAGCCATTTCTCCGACTTTCCTTTCAGGACAGCCGGAATCATCGCCTGAACAGCAGTCACCCACGGGCACAAATACTGTTTGGACATCCATTCGCCCAGCTCCAGCAGTTCCGGGCTAAGCGGAGGCGTATCGTCGAGCACTTGCTCCACATCTTTCAAACGGGACGACGCGATTTCTCCGTCCGCTAGTTCCACAATTCCGGTCACATACCCTTGCAGCTTGCGCGGGCCAAACGGGACGATTACCCTGCTGCCCACACGGATGAGCGGACTAAGCCAAGACGGTACCTTGTAGTCAAAAGGCCGATTCGTTCGATTGACAGGCACGTCTACAATCACTTGAGCGATCATGACAGCTCCGACAGCGGCTTATGCTGCAGCTTCAACAGCACGGCATCAAACAGTTTGTCAGCTACCGCCCGCTTGCTCAGTTTATCCAGCGCCACTTGCTCGCCTTCCCGCGTCAAAAGGGTGACGATATTCGTGTCGCTTCCCATTCCTGCCCCTTCCAGCAGGACATTGTTGGCCACGATCATGTCGAGATTTTTGCGTTCGAGTTTGGACTGCGCATGCAGCAGGACATCTTGCGTCTCGGCAGCAAACCCGACCACGAACTGCTTCGTTTTGCGTTCGCCGATCGTCTTCAAAATATCCGGCGCTTTGTCCAGCTCCAAGACAAACGGACCGTCGCCCTTTTTCATTTTATGCTCCTGCACCGTTTTCGGACGGTAATCGGATACAGCCGCCGACTTCACGACGATATCGCTTTGCGGCAGATGCTCCATGACCGCGTCGAACATCTCCTGTACCGATTCTACCGCTACGAACTCGACACCAGCGGGACGGGCAAGCGAAGTCGGCCCGCTGATCAGCGTCACTTTCGCTCCCCGGTCGCGCGCAGCTTCGGCAATGGCATAGCCCATTTTCCCGGAGGCGTGGTTGGTAATGTAGCGAACCGGATCGATTTTTTCCCGGGTTGGCCCTGCTGTCACCAGTACGTGCTTGTCCAGCAAGTCCTGCTTGATCGCCGCTCCTGCTTGATCGTCCGCTTGGGCAAAAAAGCGTTGAACCGCTTCGACGATTTCCTCCGGTTCAGCGAGACGCCCTTTGCCGATCCAGCCGCACGCCAGCAAGCCTACCCCCGGCTCCACGAACCGATAGCCGAAAGACGCGAGCTTTTCCATATTCGCCGCGACCGCCGGATGGTGATACATATTGACATTCATCGCGGGTGCGACCATCACCGGGGCCTTGGTTGCAAGCAAGGTCGTCGTCAGCATGTCATCTGCGATTCCGTTCGCGATTTTGCCGATCACATTGGCCGTGGCAGGAGCGATCAGCACGAGGTCAGCCTTGTCCGCCAGCTCAATGTGGCTGATGACGTGCGGGTCTGGCTCCGTAAACGTATCGGTGTAGACCGGCAGATGCGACAAAGCTTGAAATGTCAGCGGCTGAACGAATTTCAAGGCGTTTTCCGTCAAAATGACATGCACTTGTGCCCCTGCCTGTGTCAGCTTGCTTGTCAGCGCCGCCGCCTTGTAAGCCGCAATGCCGCCACAGACTCCGAGCACGATTCGTTTTCCCGAGAGCGTATTCATCATCTGCAACTCCCCCTCTTCTTCCCTATCCGAAAAAAACAACCTGCTTGGAGGTTGTTTTTAAAGGTAAGCTCTTATTTACGTCCGTCCAAAAACTCGTGCACCAGTTCGTCGGAGATAAACTCTTCGAGAGCCACGCCTACAAACTTTTTGGATTTTGGTCTGACTACCTGCATTTCGCTGTTTTCGCGCAATTGGCGCGCGCGTTTGGAAGCGACAGTCACCAAAATGTACTTGCTTTCTGCTTTCGCAGTCAATTCGTCAATAGATGGATACAACATGATCTATTCAACCTCCTTTAACCATTTGCGATATTTGTGAACCTGGCGATCTTTTTTCAGATGCTCGGCTGTAATAATAGCCTGAATGCGATCGCAGGCAGACTCGATAACATCATTGACCACGACGTAATCGTAATGATCCATCAGCTCGATTTCCGCGCGGGCTACTTCCATCCGCTTGCGGATAACATCCTCTGTCTCCGTGCCCCGTCCTACGATCCGGTTTTCCAGCTCGTGCAAATCAGGCGGAGCGAGGAACAGGAACGTCCCTTGCGGAAAGCTTTCCTTCACTTGCAGCGCGCCCTGGACTTCGATCTCCAGAATGACATCGCGTCCTTCGTCCAGCATCTCATCCACGAATTGGCGGGGCGTGCCGTAGAAGTTCCCTACGTATTCTGCCCACTCCAGAAGAGCGTCTTGCTCAATCATTTGCTTGAACTCTTCCTGTGTCTTGAAAAAGTAATTGACTCCTTCCACCTCGCCCGGGCGCGGAGAACGTGTGGTAGCCGAGACGGAATACACCAGCTCGGGCATTCTTTCCCGAAGCGCCTTGCATACCGTGCCTTTGCCCACTCCCGCAGGTCCGGAGAGAATCAAAAGGAGACCGCGATCAACCATGCTCATTGTGTACACTCCTACTTTATTCGTCCGATTCGTCATCCTTCGTCGTCAGTCGCTGCGCCACCGTTTCCGGCTGCACCGCCGACAAAATGACGTGATCGCTATCCGTAATAATCACAGCGCGCGTCCGGCGCCCATACGTTGCATCCACCAGCATATTGCGATCACGCGCTTCCTGGATGATCCGTTTGATTGGGGCAGATTCCGGACTTACAATGGAAATGATACGGTTGGCATTCACAATATTGCCAAACCCGATATTGATTAGCTTGATTGCCATAACGGCCCAGCCCATCCTTTCATGCTACTCGACATTCTGTACTTGCTCTCTCATTTTCTCCAGCTCGGTCTTGATCTCGACAGCGAGGTGCGCGATTGGCAAGTAATTCGCCTTGGAAGCAATCGTATTCGCTTCCCGGTTCATTTCCTGGAGCAAAAAATCAAGCTTTCGCCCGATCGCTTCGCTTGCCGTCAATTGCTTTGCAAACTGGAGACAATGACTTTCCAGGCGGGTAATCTCCTCGCTGATATCGCTCTTGTCAGCGAAAAAGGCAACCTCTTGAGCCACACGCGCAAGGTCCAGTTCAAACGGAACCTGGCTGGCCCACTCCCCCAGACGCTGCTGCAGGCGGGTTCGATGTTCCTCGATCCCCATAGGAGCCAACTGTTGAAGCTCCGCTACCCACGCTTGAATCTGTGCGAGCCGACTGGATAAATCAGCGTACAGTTGCTTGCCTTCCGCCTCTTTCATGGAAAGCAAGTCGATCGCCGCAGTTCGTACCTGATCCAGCAGCCATTCGGCTACTTCGTCATGGTCGTCTGCCGTTTCTTTTGTATGTATCACGCCAGGGAAGAGCAAAAGCTCCTTGACGCCAAGCGGACTTTCCAGTGAAAAGCGCTCAGCCATCGTGCGCGACAACGAAACAAGCTGTTCGGCCATCTGCCAGTCAATATCGATAGCAGAAGCCGCCTGGCTTTTTCCGTCGATCGCGATGGTCACATCGACACGGCCTCTTCGGACGTACTGGCTCACCAGCTTGCGCACCTGATCCTCCAGCATGCTCCAAGCTTTTGGCAGTCGTACCTGTATCTCGGAATACCGATGATTGACGGCGCGAATCTCCACAGTCAAACGCGCAGTTCCCCTGCTATCCTCTTGCCGTCCATAACCTGTCATGCTTCTAACCATCATTTTCACTTCCACAGACGCAAAATCGTTAATTTATTATAGGAGACAACTCTTGGCAGTGTCAACCGAAGGCGCAAGGCGACAACAAGATTCCTCCCTCTCCCGCTTTATGCTACACTGTGACTGGCAAACATTTTTCCATTCGTTTTTCCTTCTCGGCATTTTTTAGGATAGAGGTGAGCTATAGTGGCATTTGACGGCGTAGTGACCCGTGCCTTGACACGGGAATTACATAAATGTATCGGCGGACGCATTTCCAAAATTCATCAACCGCATCATAGCGATATTGTCATGCAGGTGCGGACACCGGGGGAAACGGTCAAGCTCCTGCTCTCGGCAAACCCGACGTACCCGCGGATTCACATTACGACAGAAGAATTTACAAATCCGCTGGAAGCCCCGATGTTTTGCATGCTGCTGCGGAAGCATTGCGAAGGCGGCGTAATCGAGTCCATCGAGCAGATCGGCATGGAACGGATCATCCACATCGACGTCCGCACCCGCGACGAGCTGGGAGATACGGCGACCCGCCGCATTATCATGGAAATCATGGGCAAGCACAGCAACATCATTCTCATCGATCCGGCTACCGGGACGATTCTGGACAGCGCGATGCACGTCACCTTGGCGATCAGCCAGTACAGGCAGGTCACACCCGGCAGGACGTACGTCTCCCCGCCGAGCCAAGACAAGCGCGACCCGTTGGCTGCGACCGAGCAAGAGTTCATTTCCTCCATCGATTGGAACAGCGGACGCCTGGACAAGCAGATCGTCGACGGCTATACGGGAATCAGCCCGCTTTTGGCAAAAGAGATCGTGCACAGAGCGAAGCTGGCAAATCGGGAAACGCTGTGGGAAGCTTTTTCTGCGGTCATGGAAGCAGTCAAGGCGCACGCATACGCTCCTTCCATCGTGGAACACGCTGGCAAAGCCTACTTCCACGTAATCGAGCTGACGCACCTCGCCTCGGGCGCGACAACGCCGTACCCATCCGTGCAGACATGCTTGCAGGCGTACTACGAAGGCAAAGCTCTGCGCGATACGGTCAAGCAGCGCGCCCACGACTTGATTCGCTTCGTGACTGGTGAACGCAACAAAAATGAAAAGAAAATCGAAAAGCTGGAGCAAACGTTGCAGGAGGCGCACGACGCCGACCAATTCCGCCTGTTCGGCGAGCTGATTACCGCCAACATGCATCAAATGAAGCGCGGCGACACCGAGCTGGTCACGGTCAACTGGTACGACGAAGCGGGCGGAACCATCACGATTCCGCTCGATCCGCTGAAGACGCCGTCCGAAAATCTGCAAGCGTACTACAAGCGCTACAACAAGGCAAAAAACAGCCTGCAAATCGTCAGTGAACAAATCGAGCAGGCCAAAGCGGAAATTCTTTACCTGGACGGCCTTTTGGTTCAGCTTGGGCACGCCAGCCTAAAGGAAGCCGAAGAAATTCGCGACGAGCTTGTCGAGCAAGGCTACATGCGCGATCGGAAAAAGCGCGGGCCGCGCAAGAAAAAAGATACGCGCCCTGAGCTGGAAACGTACGTGTCCACAGACGGAACGGAAATTTTGGTCGGAAAAAACAACAAGCAAAACGAATTTTTGACGAACAAGCTGGCCGCTTCGCATGAGACATGGCTGCATACGAAGGACATTCCCGGCTCTCACGTCGTCATCCGCTCCCGGGAATACTCCGAGCAAACGTTGCTGGAAGCGGCAAATCTGGCCGCCTATTTCAGTCGCGCCAAAGAAGGCAGCCAAATTCCTGTCGACTACACCTTGATCAAGCACGTCAAAAAACCGAGCGGCGCCAAGCCGGGCTTTGTCATTTACGAGCAACAGCGCACCTTGTACGTCACACCGGACGAAGCCCTCGTCCGCCAGTTGAAAGCGAACGCTTCCTCCACGCATAGCGAAACCCGCTAAGCTCATACTAAGAGCAAAGAAGCATATCTTCGTGGTTTCAACTTTGGAAGGAGGATCAGGATGAACGTCATTGGCATCATCCAGACTGATCTAAACGAATTCAGCGTATTGTTTGAGCAGCAAAACGGTGGACAAGGCGGCAGCGGCGGTGGTGGCGGACAAAACGGTGGCGGCGACCAGCATTCGCAAAGCGGCGGTGGACAGGATTTTCAAGATAGCGACTCCATGTTCCTCAGCTTTCTGGACGAACAGCCCAGCTCCGGGGAAGGAAGCTCCACTAGCGGCCAGGGCGGGCAAAGCCAGGGGCAGGGGCAAGGTCAAGGGCAGCAAGGCGGGCCACAGGAACTGACCGTGCGCATTAAAGGCATACCCGAAGGCCAGAAAGCAAACTTCCTGCAAATGTACCAAATCCTTCAGGACGCTCAAGATTCTCAATCCCTGGAGCAAAGCTTGACGATTGTCAACAACAACGATCAGCAAGACGGACAAGATTCGTCGAGCCGCAGACAAAACCAAGGCCAGGGACACGGTTCCGGCAAACAAAACAGAACGACTCATTGATCGCCATGCTGCGAAAATCGTTTCGTCGACAACAGAAGACATAGAAAAACCACCTGGAAATCTCCAAGTGGTTTTTTCATGCTATCGGCAAATCTTTGCTTTTACATGCTTTCAAGTCCCCGCTTTGCCGTTGACCTCATGTTTCTATAACCTGCGCTCACACAGGTGGGTGACTGGTCTGCCCTTCAGCCTTCCCATGCATCCCCAAAAGGGAGGTGGGCCTGACATCCATCACAAATTTTCGTCTCCCGAAAAACACGTATAAGGTTAGAAACATTTACGGCCTTACGTACATCGCAGGATCTTGATACAACTACTTTACCACAGAATCATTCCACGCTCAACGGATTTTCTTTCCTTTCGTTTCCCATTCTTTTCCCACACCTTTTTGTAAGCTTGGACCCATCAGGCGAAAAGGAGTGAGGATTGTGTATGGATGAGAATGTGAAGCGGCTGTACGACAAAGCCGGATTTGGCAGCTACACGGGCGGAGCCGGCCTGCAAGCGGAGATCAAACAGCTCGTGACTGCTGATCCGGCTCCCCGCAGCTTCGAATCGCTCGCCTCCCTTGTCGAGTTGCTGCTTGCTCATCCCCGTACGGCCGTTTTTGTGACGGAAAAAGTATTGCGCGCCTTTTACAAGCCTGCGCCAAGTGCCGACGAAATCGAATACTTCGCCCGGATTTATCGCCATTTTCGCAGCATTTATGCAAGCGTGATCGACGGCTATCTGGGCGGCGCTCATAAAAACGTCCTGGGACAAACATACGAAACTTTGCCGATTTTTCGGACAGGCTCCTAGCAAGCGAAAAAAGCTTTGGCCTTTGACAGCCAAAGCTTTTTCCTTTGGGACCGTTGCTTTTCCAGAATAAAACACCTGGCAGGTCGCCATCTTAAAAACGACACATACTTCTGGAAAAGGAAGGGGATATCATGCGTTTTCCCCAAAAGCTTCTCGTCTTGTCCTTGCTGGCTGCCGCGTCCGTCGGTATGACCGCCTCCCCGCTGTTTGCGTCTGCGACTGCCCTGGAGCAACCTGCTGGCGAATCAGGCGGCAAATACGAGAACGAGTCCTTTCGCAACATATCGGTGACGAAAACGGGAGCGGGCCAATACACAGTAAAAGGCGAAGCACGCGTATTCGAGGCGACCGTCCGCTTTGTCGTGACAGATGGAGACGCCACATTGGCCGACAGTTTTGTTACCGCCAGTCAGGGTGGGCCAGCATGGGGTACGTTCAGCATCAACCTGAACCTCGACGCCTCCAAGCTGAAGGAGCCTGTCCTCGTCCTGTTTGAAGAAAGCGCCGAATCAGGGCAGCGCATTCACGAATTGAAAATCCCGTTGCCAAAATAAAGCTTACGTCCGCTTCCTTTTGGCACGAACGAGCGACTGGAACTCGGGATGGGCAATCAAGGACGGCTGCTGCTGTTTTTCCCAGGCAAGCGCGTACTCCAGGCCGTTAAACTGGCACCGTCCCAGCCCTTCCTTCGTAACTGCGTAAGCCTGGCTTGGCAAGCGGCGCACCATGGACACCAGTGCTTCCACTTCCTGCTCGATCCGCGCAGGCTCCACAGCTCGATAAATCAGACCGATTTGTTCGGCTGTTTGCCCGGAAATTTTTTCGCCAAGCAACGCAAGACGTTTCGCCCAAGCTGTTCCGACGAGCCGTGGCAACAAATAGGTGCCGCCGAAGTCCGTCGTCAGTCCGATCTGTACAAACGGTTCTTGCAAGACCGCATCTGTCGCCGCGATGACAAAATCCGCGTGCAGCGCCAAGTTCAGCCCCGCTCCGACTGCTACCCCTTCCACGACCGCAATGACTGGCTTGGGCATCTGATTCAACCGGGTGATGAAATCGTTGATCACCGAAAGCGCGTCATCTGCCTCGCTTTTCTCGCTCAGCGATGTCAATACGGTCAAATCGGCTCCCGAGCAAAAATGACCGCCCGCTCCCCGCAGAATGAGCACTTCCACCTCCGAATCATCCGCCGCCTCCGCAATCGCCTGTTGCAGCAAGGAAAACATCTCCACTGTCAGCGCATTCAGCACATGCGGGCGATTGAGCGTAATCGTGCAGACTCCCGCTTCTTTTTTCACCAAAAGGCTTTCTGCCTGTCCTGTGTGTTCCATTCTTCTCACTTCTCCTTTCTATTGGGACGCTTCCGGAATAACGCCTTGACGCTGTAGCTTGCGCAATCCTTCCTCTGTCCGCAAATTGAGCGAAATGCTCTTGTGGTTGTGGTGCGAACGCAAGGAAAACGCTCCGCTTGCTTTCTCCCCTATTTTCGCGATGAATGGTCATTCACCCTGCCTTTTTTGCGAGAAAATTACGAAAAAACCGCCCCTCAACGGAACGGTTCCCTCGTTTTGCTCTTCATTTCACAAAGCGCAGCGTCAGCGGATAGCGGTACGATTTGCCCTCGTTTGCCCGGACGGCGGCGATGACAACGAAGACGATCCAGAAAATGAACAAGGCGGTCAATAAGATCGCGCCGATAAAGACAATCAGCAACAAGCCGGAAATCGCGGCATAAATCGTAATCGAGATGCCAAAATTGAGCGCTTCCTTCCCATGCTCTTGAAAAAACTCGCCCTCTTCCCGCTTGACCAGCCAAATAACCAGCGGCCCCAGCACATTGCCAAAAGGGATCAAAAAGCCTGCCAGAGCAGACAGATGCACAATCATGGCCCACATTCGCTCGTCTTTTCCGCTCAAATGATTCATCGTTTTCTCCCCCATTCCATTCCCGTTACTGTAAGTGTACGATATCTTCGCTTGAAACTTGCGAAAAAACGAAAAAAGCGCCCAAAAGGCGCTTCCCTCGCTATTAATATTTGCCACCGTGACTGTGTCCACCCCAAGAGGACCCAAAATCGCCGCCATGTCCACAGCTTTCACCGTGGTGGTGATGGTGACCGCAGCCACCGCGACCTGTTTTACATTCCATTTTGTAGTAAGGCTTGTAGTAGCAATGTTTTTTGTAGTATTTCTTCTTGCAGCACTTCTTGTAGTAGCACTTGCAATGAGACTTTCTGCATCCGCAACCCATGAACCTCACCCCCTCCTGATCGTTACATCTACAAGGTATGTAGGTGAAGGTGCATTGGCATGGTACACTTGTCTATTGTTGAGCCAAAATCAGCGGGTGTCCTGCCTGGCACAACAAAGCCGACAGAGCATCTGCCGGCGGGGTTTTGTCTATGTGTATGAAGAAAAAAGCTCTGGCAGGCGGCCAGTGAATAAGTGCGGGGATGAATCGATCATTGCGTGACAATTTTTCGCAGCTCGTTGATTCCGTGATGATCGGGAATTTCCTGGTATTCCTTCACTTTTGGCAAAGTCAGCAAATGCGGCCTGACCATATAGCCAGGCTTCGAAATATACACGACATCGCAGTTTGTAATCAGCTCGAACACATCGGGATGATTCGCTTCGATCGTGCGAATGTCCAGATGGGTAATGCCCGCATTGTACAAATCATTGATCATTCCTGCCGCCCCGCGAATGGTAGCACAGACCAGCCCCACTTTTGTATGCCGGGGGTACGCTTCCATGGCGGGAATTACCGTTGTCGGGTCGGGTATAAAGTCGAGACTGACGACTGGCGGGGCTTCGCGCGGCAGCCGATGCTTCGCGCGCAAATTCACGGAAGGATGCGTCACAATCGCTTTGTATTGTTGCAAAAAGCTCGGGTCCTGCTCGACTCGCTGGGAAAAATCCTCGAAGGTTCGCCCTTCCAGCATGACACTCGGAAGATGGTATTGCACCAGACGCAAATATTCGGCAAGCTCCAGCTCGGTGAAGCGCAGAAACAAAACGGGAAACTGGTTGATTTCCTGCATCACACAAGAGAGGACGCGGGTAAACTCATCCATCGAGTACCCCATCGCCTTTACTTTGTGCAATGTCTCTTTGGCCAGCAAGGCGAGATGCGCCGGATTGCGGGTCAATAGTGGATCGTTGACGATGTTGCTGACGATGGTCCCTCGCCCCTGTCGCGAGTCCACCATACCTTCCTGCTGCAAGCGGAGATAAACGCTGCGGACCGTGTTGTAATTGACCTTCAGCTGCGCAGCAAGCTCCCTTACTGTCGGCAACTGTTCATTCGGCGGAAGTTCTCCGCTGCGAATCGAGGAGGCAATTTGTTGGTAGATCTGTTCGTGGTACGAAACATTCGAATCCTTTTGCAGGGTCAGGCGTAGCATGAATTCACCTCTTCATCCATCATTGAAAACATCGTATATGAATTGCGAATCGAACGTCAATAGAAGCCGTCGGCATGATCCGTTCCTTCGCGGCAATACTAAGGCTGATCACACATCACGAGAAAGAAGGTGCCCTGATGGGAGAACAAAGCCGTTTTCGTGAAGGCGACAAATCGCCGAAAAATGGCGTGTACATGGAAATCGGGGAGACTGGCGCCAGCGTGCAAGACCCGATGATCATCGAGCTGGACAGAGGGCAAAAGTTTCCCGCTACACGCAACAAAAACCGGGTATGGACCCAAAAGTAGGCGCTAGTCCCACGCTCACGATCAAAAAACCAACCTTGCTGAAACAGCCAGGTTGGTTCCTTTTTAGTTCTCGTCGTCTTCGTCCGCTTCGTCCTCATCTTCTTCATCGCCACTCAAATAGATGATGGTGACCCCGAGGCTTTCCAGAAGACTGATCACTTCTTTGTTCAGCTCCTGATCCATCAACAGTCCCAGGCTTTCCACCAATTCCAGCTCTTCCAGATCGCCTTGCTCGGCATCCTCAATCAATTCGATAATTTCCGTCATCCGCTTTTTTTCCAGGACGGCCATGAGTTCATCTCTTGTCATAAAATGTTTCACACCTCGATTTCTCTTCTCTATGCATTATAATAGTACATAACGAAACGGTTGAAAACAAAACGCTCTTGATCGTTTGACTGACCGCAAGCGGCGCACCCGCTTTCGCGAAAAAACATCGAGACGTTTTTCCCAAAAAAGAGCGAGGTGAAGTCCACCATGTATCCTGAGCCGTATCTGGACTACCTGGTTCAGTTTCATGTCGAACGCGACTACTTCGAGTGTCACGAGATTCTCGAAGAATATTGGAAGAGTGCTCCAGCAGAAAAGCGCCAGCCTGTGTGGGTCGGCCTGATCCAAGTTGCCGTGGGCCTGTATCATCACAGACGCGGCAACCTGAATGGCGCTAGCAAGATGCTTACAAGCGCCCACGCGTTGGTCAAAGAACACCATGAAGAGATCGAGCGCCTTGGCTTGGACAGCATGGCCCTGCAGCGATTGCTGGCAGAGCGCCTGGATGAGATTCAAAAAGGCATGCCATACCGCAGCCTTACCTTGCCGATGCAGGCCGCAGACCTGATATCCGCGTACAAAGCGGCTTGTGCCCGGCAAAATCAGCCTGAGCACCGCGACAGCGACATGAGCGATCCGTTTTTGCTGAACAAGCATACGTTGCGCGACCGCAGCGACGTGCTCGCAGAACGAGAGCGGCAACTGCAACTGCGCCAAGGAAAGCAGATCAATCCGGCGGACTAATACGCTTCTTCTGTTACAAAAGCGGCTGGAATCGCATCGCTGTACAAAAATGCTCCGCTCCCTTTGAAAAATCGGATGCCGGTTGCCCTCGCCTCTGCCGCCTGCACGGTCAGCACAGAGAGCGTGTCTTCCGGCATCCCGATCTCTTCGATCGTGAGCGCAAGCTGCACAAAGTCACTCGCGATGGGCAAAAGTCCGCCCGTGAGCACTTGCCGAACAAGCTTTTCGTGCGTGCCGTAGTACAGAAGCGCTGGAGGCTCCACCTCTGCGAGTCGGCCTGCTGCCTGGACTGGGCTTGAAGCAAAGCCGTAGGTGGCGCGAATCAAAACGCCGCCATCCCAGTCAATTTGCCGCTGCGGGTCATTTTCCACGACTTGCCACAGATCGGAGCGGCGAATATTTTCCCACCCTTTGATCGAGCGCAAATAAGCGAGCAATGGTCCTGTTGGCGTGAATCCATATGTATCGAAGTAAAGCTGGACGTGCTCATTCTTTTGCCGCAGGATGCCCAGCAGATGCTTGCGCAGTTGGACTTCTTCGTGTGGCGCCAGCATGGCTTTCTCTCCTTTCCCTTATCTTCCCGCTAGTAAATCCACAAAACAACCGCCAAAGCCAGCCCCAAATCTGCGAGCAAATGACTGAACCAGGTAGGATATATCGATGGGAACAGCCCTTTCAGCCAGCCCCAAATAACCCCGGCCGCGTATACTGCGCTAGTCAGCAGCAAGCCCCGCCACAAGCCAAACAAGGCTGTCGTGACAATCAGATGATAGAGCGTATAAAAAAAGCTGGTCAAAAGCACGGAGACGGCACGGGAAAGCGAACGCAGCATCCGCTGCAGGACAAAGCCTCGCCAAAACAATTCTTCCAGCAACGAGTTCACGAACACGAGGTATAGGGCAAACCAGCCGATCCATTTGCGGCTCAACCCCCACGATTCCAAACCCGCCCGCACAGCAGCAGGCAAGCCCTCCGCTTGCAAAAGCAACCACAATCCAGCCTGAATCCCCGTAAAAAACAGCACGCCCAGCGCAATTCCAAACAGCGCTCCCCGCTTTTCGAACCGGCCCCACGCCAACTGCCAATTTTCCTGCAAACTTTTCTCCCACCAGCCGTGCAGCAGGGGGATTCCCACGCATACGACCAGATGGAAGGCAACAAACGTAACAAACAAGCTGTGCCGCTCTACCAGTCCGTAAAAGATGGCAAGCGTGGCAGCAAATCCATACCCGATCAACAGAAGCAGCGTACGTTTTCGCGCCATGCCGATTAGCTCCTTTTTTGCGTAATCGCCGCTCATTGTTCCAGTAATTTGCCCGTTATTGCTAGGAAGCATACATACAGCGTCAATAAATATACAAATATTTGGGCAGATGCTATACTGGGTTTTACCGTTTTGAAAAACTCGATCGGTTCATTTTTTTGTCAAAAACCAAAAAGATATGGAGTGGCTCTCATGTTGTGGCGCAACCGAACCTTTCTTTTGCTGATGACAGGGGAGATTGTCGCAGGTGCAGGCATGTGGATTTCCATCATTGCCAATCTGGCGTTCATGCAGAGCCTGATCCCTTCCGAAACCGTGAAGGGTCTGATTTTGATGAGCGGTCTGATCGCAAGCATCCTGTTGGCTCCGAAAGCGGGCGTCGTCATCGATATGTACGACAAGGGAAAAGTGATGCTCTTTGCCAGCATGGCCCGGACTTTAAGCCCTGTGTTCATGTTTCCCGCTCTCGCGTACGATTCCATTCTCTGGATGATCGTCTCCCTGATCGTCATGCAAGTGTCTGCGGCGTTTTACTTCCCGACCGTGCAAGCCTCCTTGCCTGCCATCTTGAGCAAAGATGAGCTTTTGAAAGCGAACAGTGCGTACTTGAATATTTCCACCTTGTCGCGCATTGGCGGAACGGCTCTCGGGGGTGTGCTCGTCGTCTCCATGGAATTGCCCATGCTGTACATTTGCTCGATCATTGCCTACGCGATTTTGGCGGTCGTCACCTTGTTTTTGCGGATTCCGCCCGTTACCTCGCGGAATATGAAGGAAAAAGTGGAGTTCCGCGAAGTGCTGATGATTGCCCGCAAAGACCCTGCCTTGTTTGTCGGATTGATCAACAACGGTTTGATTACGTTGTTTTTGGGCGGACTCAATCTGATGATCCTCAACTTGAGCGAGATGCAAAACGAGCCGCAGCTCATGGGCTGGATTTACGCGGTCGAGGGCACGAGCATTTTGATCGGCGGACTGCTCGCCAAACGGTGGATCGGCGGCAAAAATCTGGTCGCTGCCTCTACGCTCATGCTGTTTTTCTTCGCGCTTTCCCAATTCGGAATGTCCATGGCAGACAACAAAGCGATGGTGCTGTCTTCCTTTTCCGTGTTTGGCTTGGTCGTCGCCTTCTTTTTTCCGGTCATTGCGACGATCTTTCAGAAGCGCTTGCCAGCCCACCAGCAAGGACGGTTTTTTTCCTTCAAAAGCATGCTCGACCGCGGCTGTTTTCTGCTCGCGCTGGGGATTACCGGGGTCGGTCTCGACCTGCTCGGCATCACCGGCTACCTGCTGTTTATCGGCTCGCTGACGCTCTTGTCCGGCCTCTTGACGCTCCTCTACAGCAAAAAACACAAGCTCGATGTCCGGGCCAGCGACGAAGCGGCGGCTTAGCAAAAATGCCGCTTCGCTGTCTGCGGCTTCCCCATACGTCTCAATTTGGTGTAAACTAGACAAGACAACATTGAAAAATTGTTGAAAGTCTATGGAGGCGTTTTTTCCATGCAGATACTCACTTCTTCATCCTTTGGCATTTTGGTGCCGCTGGTGATGGCAACCGCGGTCATCTTTTTGCGCATGCGCCGGCAAAAAAAGCCTGTGTCTGCAAAAAGCATTATCCTGCCGCCGTTCTTCATGGCTACTGGCTTTGCCATGTTTTTCTTTCCGGAAGCGGCGCTGCCACCGATGTACGATCTGGCGGCGTTTGTAACCGGATTGATTTTCTCCATTCCCTTGATTATGACTTCGCGCTTTGAGATCATCGGTCAAGACGTTTACCTCAAACGTTCCCGTGCGTTCTTCTTTATTTTGGCAGGACTCCTGATCATCCGGCTGATTATCAAGCTGGTGATCAACGACAGCTTCACCCCGATCCAGACAGGCGGCTTGTTCTTCCTGCTGGCGTTCGGCATGCTGGTTCCGTGGCGCATTGCCATGCTGTACATGTACCGCCAATTGACGAAAAAGACGTTCGGAACGCATTGATCGCCGGCGATGTTGATGTCGCAGAAAAGAAAGAGCAACCTGATTCCTTTTTTCGCAAAGGGAACGGGTTGCTCTTTTTTCTATGATTCAGTTATTCAGTCAAGTGCGTTTGGAAAAACTCAACGATGTGGCTAATCAGTTGCAAAAAGCTCTAAGGCCCGCCGTGAATGAGCAAACACACTCACTTTTTTCTCAAAACAAAAAAGCCGTCCCTGTTCGGACAGCTTTTTGCCTGCTGATTGATTTCGCCCGCTCTTTTCACTACGACCTACACTTGCCCGTTTGCCCTAAAACTCCACGTAAAACGGATGCTTTTCCTCCTGCAAACATAAAGAGATGCGCTGTCTGAAATTGCTCCAGGTCACCTTTTGCAAAGCTTCCTCGATCGGAAAGAAGCCCGACTCCAGACACTCAGGCGTTGTGATTAGTTTTCCGCCGATCGGTCTGGCGAGAAACAGGGCGTTGCAGATCGACTTGCTGACATTTTGAAACACGCCGCAAAATTTCGTCACTTCAATGTCCAAGCCGCATTCTTCCTTCGTTTCCCTGATCGCTGCTTCGCGGATGGACTCCCCTTGCTCCACCTTTCCGCCGGGCATTTCCCAGCCCCGTCTCGGCCCTTTGATCAGCAGCACTTCGTTGCGATCATTGACGATAATCGCCGCAGCGGACAAAGAATGCTTGGGTGATGTCACAAGCTCGCCTCCTTTGCGCCATTTTCTTGCTTTGCCCCTCGTTACTTTCTAGCAAATTCAAATCAGGTACGTCCCGCCACAAATGGAGTGCGATTCGTGAAGCGCTTTTGCCGCGCCTACTCTTGCAAAAAAAGGACGCTCTCCGCGCGATTGCAGCATCCGCTTGGCCGATCCATCCTGCTGCGGTTCACACAGCACGATATTTCCGCCAGGTAAAGCAAGCGTCAGGCAACGAGCGCCCATTTGCTCATCGTCGAACACTGCTTGGCTCGGCAAGCCGAACCACCGCGTCCAATCCGCTGCTGCCGCTTCCAGATCGGAAACAGCATAACCAACCGCTTGCAGCTCCGTCGCGCCATTTGGATGCGGAGCGATGATGCCGCGCTGTGTCAAATCGGCTTTGCGCTCCTCGTCTGTCTCGCTCCATTCAATCAGAAACGGCATTTGTCTCGCACTGTGCGGGTCTTCGGCAAACAGCATGCGCCACTGCAAAATCTTCCCGTCGTCTCGCGTGCGGCTGCCCGCTACCGGCCCTGTCACTTTGAGACCAAGTGACTGAAATCGCTCTACCCACGCGTCCATTTGCCGAGTGCGCAGGGCAATTTGCCCAAGTCCCTCACCGCGATTCGCCTCCCAGACCAGTTGCCGGATGAGCGGATTGTCGGATTGCTTGGCGACAGCTGCCTCCTCCACCGCCAAAAACTCCACATAAGATAGTCCCAAGTAGCTGAGACTGTTCCATGTTCCCCAATGGGTATGACGTCCGCCCGCGACAGCGTGAAAGCCTGCTTCCTGAAAAAGCCGGGCAGCCTCTCCAGGGGGACGGTGCACGAAATGAACCAGATGATCGAAGGAAAGCTGCATCTTTTTTCGCCCCTTTTCGTATTAGCTCTATAATAACAAATTCACCCATTTTTCGTTACCGTTGAAAGGAGCATAATGAATCAGACGCAGCAAAGCCTAAAGCACATCCGGCGAAAACAACGACAAAAGAAGTGGCAAAGGATGGCGAAGCAAACGTTCTTGTTCAGTCTGCTCGTCATCCTTTGCTCAGGGATTTACTTCGCTTTCGACAAGCTGGGAAGCCATTCCGCCTCCCCTGAACACGATTCCGCACCACCTCCGGCTGTTGCCCACGAGCCGACTGTCCGGCTGACCTTCGTCGGAGATGTGATGATGTCCGGAAATGTGGAAAAAACGTTGCTCGAAAAAGGCTACGACTACCCGTTCACGCACGTCCGTTCCCTGTTTTTGCAGGATGACTTTACCATAGCCAATCTGGAGACGCCACTTACCACAAAAGGCACGCCTGCCGACAACAAACAATACGTTTACAAGTCCTCTCCTTTGGCTGCGCCTGCGATGAAAGCAGCAGGGATCGATGCGGTCAACCTGGCAAACAACCATTCGATGGATCAGGGCGTGGCCGGATTGCTCGACACGTTTGACGCGCTTGCCAAAAACGGGATCGCTTACGTCGGCGGCGGCAAAGACTCTGTGGAAGCCTTCACTCCCATCGTGGTGGAGCGAAACGGCATCAAGCTCGCCTTGCTCGGATTCAGCCGCGTCATTCCCGAAGTCAGCTGGTTCGCCACGGAGAAACAGCCTGGACTGGCTGGCTCCTATGATTCCGCCAAAGCCGTCCAAGCGATTCAACAAGCAAAGGCACACGCTGATCTCGTCGTCGTGATCGCCCATTGGGGCAAGGAGCGGGAAGACTTTCCCGTCGATCACCAAAAAGAACTGGCCAAAGCTTACATTGACGCAGGAGCAGACTTGATCGTCGGTGGTCATCCTCACGTCCTGCAAGGCTTTGAACGCTACAACGGCAAGTGGATTGCCTACAGTTTGGGCAATTTCATTTTCACCCGCTCGACGGAGCCAAAAACGTGGCAGACGATGGTACTGCAAGCAAGCTGCACAAAAGACGCTTCCTGTGAACTGACGATGCTCCCGTTCCATGCCGAGCTGGGACGAGCGGTACCGATGAATGACACGGATGGGGCAGCGCTTCTGCAACGAATCGAATCACTGTCGGAAAACGTTCAGATTGAAGCCGATGGTCTCGTACGGGCACGCTCATGATAAATGAGGCGTGCCCGTTGCCTTTTTTGGCGAAACTTTTCCATATTGCTTTCGTAAACCACAGTAGAACCACTTTTTCCAACGAAAAGGAGGCGGCACATATGACCGGATTGATTATCACCGTATCGGCGATCGGCCTTATTATACTCTGCAGTTATTTCATGACCAAATGGGAAAAAGTCGTCTTCCCCGGTAATCAGAAAAACGGGCCTTCAGATACCGATCAACAGCTCACCGATAAAAAAACCAAGTAATGAGGAGCATGACTGGTCTGTCAAGCTGCGAGCTATGCCGATTCGATCAGCGGGAAGCAGCGCACGGAAAGTCCGAAGTCACTTTTCAGCACTTGCTCATGCTCTTCGCGAATACCTGTAACGATCAAGCCCGCGCGCAGCACACCGCCCAGATCGAATTGCACCTTCAATTTCGTCACGTTCACGCCAGCCTCCCGCAAGAAATGCAGCACGCGATCAGGTGTGGCGGCGATACACGAGCCTTCCAAATAACACAGCACCCGCTCGTCTTGCCCTTGCTCCAACTGAGCCGCGGCATTTTTTTCTGTCCAAACAGGATGCGGCGTAAATGGCTGGGTCAACAAGTAAGCCAAATCTTCAACGACAGCGCTTGCGGTCGGCAGTTCGCCTGCACCCCGGCCAGTAAACAACAGGTCTCCCACGATGTTCCCGGAGAGCTGCACCGCATTGAACGCATCCTGGATTTGCGCCAACGGATGGGCAATGGGCAGCACAGTCGGCTGAACCGAGAGGCGGATGCCTTGCTCGGCTTTTTGTGCCTGGGCAATCAGCTTGATCCGGTAACCCAGCTCACTTGCGATCCGGATGTGTCCGGCAGACAAATCGGCGATTCCTTTACGCACGACATCCGCAAGCGGCAACGACTCCCCGTACACAAGCTGCGCAAGAATGTACAATTTGTACATGGCATCGAAACCTTCCACATCCGAACGCGGATCAGCTTCCGCATAGCCCAGCTCCTGCGCCTGCTTCAGCACTTCCTGATAAGAGAGCTGTTCCGCCTCCATTTTCGTCAAGATGAAGTTCGTCGTCCCGTTGAGAATACCGCGAACTCCTTGGATGTCATTTGTGCGCAAAAACTGCCGCAGCACACTCAAAATCGGAATCCCGCCAGCTACGCTCGCTTCATAAGCCAGATGCACCTGATGCTGGTTAGCCAGATCGACAAGCTCAGGGCCGCGTTTGGCGAGCAGCTCTTTGTTCGCCGTTACCACATGGCAGCCTTTTTCAATCAGGGCACGCACGTAATCATACGTAGGCTCGACACCGCCCATTACCTCCACGACAATGTCCACATCGCTTTTTAGCACATCCTCAAAATCGGTAGTCAAAAGCGCAGGATCAACCTGAACCGCCCGTTCTTTTTCCGAATCGCGAACCAATGCTTTGACAATCTCGATCCGTTTGCCCAACCGCTGCGCCAGCTTCTCCTGTTGCGAGCGAATCGTTTTGATGACCCCGCCCCCTACTGTTCCCAATCCCAGCAATCCTACTTTGATTACACCTGCGCTCATTATTACCACCTCATGTCATGTTTTGGAAAAATAAGAAAAACCTTCTTGCTAAGAAGAAGGTTTGGCATCAAGGTCCTTCTCCTTATCTCCCAGAACGATTTTCGTCCTGCAGGAATTGGCACCTTGTCACAAACTGCGTAACGGTTGCCGGGCTTCATCGGGCCAGTCCCTCCACCTCTCTAGATAAAGAAAACTATGAATTTTTGTTCTTTGCTAGATGTCAGTTCTCTCTTGTCTTTGAAATTGGGCAAATGTTTGCCTCGTTCCCACTTTTTCATACATCAAAAAACCTTCTCCGCTAAGAAGAAGGTTCGTCTTGACTGCTACGAGGCACCCGCTTCTTATCTATCGAGACGAAACGTCCCGCAGGAATTGGCACCTTGTCGCAAAAGCAACGGTTGCCGGGCTTCATCGGGCCAGACCCTCCACCTCTCTGGATAAGAACTATGATTTGCTATTGAGCCTATTCTAAGAAATTCCAATGCATTCGTCAACACAATTCTTTTTGTTTGCTGACAAGACTCGCAAGCAGGAAGACAGAACGGCAACCCCCTCAGCAAAGCAGCCGTTTCCACGCGCAAACACACTTTCCACTTCTGCCATGTTGCAGCAAGCGCACGTAACGATTCCTGCTTCGCTTTCCTCTGGCACTTCTTTTTCTTCAACATAGCCGCACCATGGACATATGAAAAGCTGAACCACGCCACTCCCTCCTTTTTCACGGCGACAATCTGGCAACGATATCCTTAAAAAGGCTCCGGTTCGCAAGCTTGCGATCCCTCACATTCGTACAAGATCTAGTCAAGTTGAATTTAATCGCGAGTCATCGTAGCCTCTTTGACAGGTAGATCAACCGCGAGACGCCCTGGTCCATTCGACGAACCGCTGCAAGCGAGAGGCAGCTTCAGCTCAGCTCTTTCGATTTTAGCCGCTTCTATCGCGAAGCTACTCCAGCGCCTCGATTAATCGCATCAATTTCGAGACAAGTTGCCCCCTTCGACAGACCACACCAATCCCCCAAACAAAAAAAGCATTTTCCGACGACCGATACGATCGTTAGAAAATGCGCAAGCAAAGAGAAACGTATTCGTCCCCCTGCTGTCATGGCGAGTCCTCTAACACCTCCCTATCTCCCGTAGGTCCATCAGTGTCGTCGAAACAGGCAGGTCTCCTGACTTTGGGATCATCGTCTGGCGCTGCCTTCCCCATCCAAGTCTGGACAAGTGGCCTGTATGCGCAAAACTCCCCTCTTACAGTGGCGGGACCGTGTCGGATTTGCACCGAGCTTCCCTATTATCCTTGCGGCGATATGCCTCAAGGAACCTGTTCCCACATATGAAATTGGAAAAATCACTACTGTTATTGTACCCTACCATTGCCGAGATAGGGAGGGCGAGTTGCGAGCGGCAGCGAAAAGATAGCGAGGAACACGCAGCGACAGCTGGAAAGCGAAAAACGAGTAACGAAAAGCGACACACAGAAAGCGAAACAGCGGGCTTCTCCCGGCTTACAGCGAATACCGTTCCCGCAAAATTCTACAGTGGTGCGCCTCGTGTCCGGCGATAATATAGGCCAATGTGCGTGCCGACAGCTTATTGCCATTTGCTGTGCCCGTTCTCGTCCACGCCTCGGCAGCAATCCCCCGCAGTTGGGCCAGCGTCAACTGTCGCACAGCGTTGTATTCTGCGAGCAAATCCGTCAGACTGCGCTCCTGATAGAAGCCTTCTGCTACATACGTATTTTCATCGAACCCCGCCAGCTCAGTCTGATCCCCTCTGGCGATTCTCAGCAAGCGATAGCTCATGATTCGCTCGGTATCGATGATATGGCCCAGCACTTCTTTTACCGTCCATTTGCCCGGAGCGTAGCGATAATCGATTTGTTCCCCTGTCAATCCGGCGAACATCTCCCCTGTCTGTGCTGCCTGTTGTTCGAGAATCGTCAGCAGATCACCTTCTGGCACTTGACTGACGTAGGTAGCAAAATAATCTTGGTACTCCTCCCGGTTTGGGCGAATCAGCATGCTCATGTCCTCCTCGGCTTCTCTCTATTTATCCTTCTTGCCAGCCTTCAAACAGCAGCACCCGCGCAGGAGCTGCATCTGTTCCTACAAGCTTCAGCGGAGCAGCCACCATAAAGTAGAGGCCCGGTGGCACATCGCGCAGACGCAGCCCTTCGATCACGACGATACCTGCGGCAAACAGCGTTTTATGCGTCGGATGCCCCTCTTGGCTCCGTTCAATCCCCAAAGCATCCGTGCCAATTCCCCGTACGCCTTTTTCAGCCAAATAAGCAGCGCCATCGTGCGCCAAATAAACAAATTCAAACGAAAAGGCGTCGTCTTGCGAATTTTTCGTTTGAAACAGGAGAAACTCTCCCGGGGCGATATCAAACTTTTCCAGCTCAGCCCGGCCAATCTGGTCCTCAACGTGCGTCAAGTCAAGCACACGGCAGTTCCCGACCAGTTTTTCCAGCGAGATGCTCTCAAATGTCTCTCCATCGTTCACCATGTGCAGCGGCGCATCTACGTGGGTGCCAGAGTGCACATCCATATCGATTCTGGACTCGGTTACGTACCCATTCGTAACCGTCTGTATTTTCGGTTGCTTTTCCGGCTTGTTCTTGTACACCGTCATGCCTTCAAAGATTGGTGCCGTCACATCGAACATTCTCATCGCGTTTTCGCCCCCCTTGTCTTCCTGCTTTTTTATGATTTAGCTGTTCCCTTCCTTCAACGCGGCAAATCAGCAGGGTACACAACACCGATTTGTCTTCGCGCTTCGTCCATGACCTCCATGGTCCAGCGGGAAGCTGTATGTGAATTTGTCTCTGACTCTCTCAAGCCTGCCTCAGCCAAGCGAATGAACTCTCTGATCTCATAGTGCATCGTTTTGGGCGTCTGGGGCCTGGTCACATCCTCGACCCTCCCGTCGCGGTAGCGAATCTCGATACGCGTGAGATGGTTGATTTTATCGATCACCATCGTCGCGTCCTCCCCCTGAATCTCCGCAGGCTGGTACGAAGTCGTGATCTTGGAAAAGCTGATGACGGCATCCATATTTTCGTACTTCAACAGCATGCTGCCCTCGCCATCTACCCCTGATTGCAGTAGAACGCCTTCCGCCTTGACCTGTTCTGGCTTGCCAAACAGCACAATCGCAGGATAGAGACAGTAAATCCCGATGTCCAGCAACGCTCCGTTGGAATAGGCAGGATCAAAAGCTCGCATAACCTGGCCCTGTCGGTAGGCATCGTAGCGGGAGGAATACTGGCAGTTGCTTGCGATATATCGGCGAATGGTGCCGAGCTTGGGCAAATGATCCTGGACTGTAGAAAAATTGGGTACGAGGGTCGATTTGACGGCTTCCATGAGCAGCACATCATTTCTTTTCGCTGCCGCAAGCATGGCTTCGACTTCTGCCGCGTTAGAGGCAAACGGCTTTTCGCACAACACATGCAGCCCCATGTCCATGCACAGGATCGCCTGTTCCGCATGAAAGCAATTGGGGCTTGCGATGTAGATAGCATCGATGGTTCCGCTCGATGCCATCTCTTTTATATCCGTGTATACAAAAGGGGCTTGGTATTTTTCAGCAAATTCCTGGGCGCGTTCGCTCGTCCGCGAATAGACCGCCTGAAGAGAAAAGCCTTCGACGGTCAAACCTGCCTGGATGAACTCATCTGTAATCCAGTTGGTGCCGATTACGCCAAAACGCATGAATCGCTTCCCCCTTCTTTTTCACTTGACTCACCCTGGCTTGACCCAGCTCACCCCGAAATGGGCAAGATACTCGCATAAGCCGAGGTGTACAGTCAGCCATTACCGATGCACCGGCTCCCTCTCTTCTACTTCATCCAACCACCAGGAAAATCCTTCCGCTTGCAGCAATTGTTTCGCTGCATCCGGCCCGTATGTTCCCGCTTCATACGAGACAAGCGGTACGATATTGCGCTCAAAAGCCGTCAAGATTGGCTCTACCCATTTCCACGACAGGCGCACTTCGTTCCAATGGGCAAAATAGGTCGAGTCTCCACGCAGCGCATCGAACAAGAGGCGTTCATAAGCCTCTGGGACGTCCTTCTGCCCGGAACTGAAATCAACGGTCACAGGCTCAATCTTTCCGCTATTGGCCGGATTCTTACTATTCAGCTGCAAGGCGATTCCTTCCTGTGGATTCACATGAATGATCAACAAATTCGGCGCTGTCTTTTCCTGTTGCTCCCGATACAGTTGCTCCAGCGGGTTTTTGAACTCAATGACGATTCGCGTCGACTTTTCCTTCATCCGTTTCCCTGTGCGAATGTAAAAGGGCACTCCGCTCCAAAACGGGTCGTCAATCCAGACTCTTGCTGCGATATACGTCTCCGTCATCGAGGTCGGCGATACTCCCGGCTCTTCCCGGTAGCCTGCCACCGGAACTTCCCCCATGCTTCCTGCGCGATACTGCGCCCGCACGATGTTTTTCGCCACTTCTTCAAGCGCCAGCGGCCGCACTGCTTCCATTACTTTACGTTTCTGCGCGCGAATGTCTTGCGCCGTAATCCGCTTGGGGATGTGCATGGCAACCATCATCAGCATTTGCAGCATATGATTTTGCAACATGTCACGCAGCGCCCCGGCCTGTTCGTAAAAACCAGCCCGCTCTTCTACCCCGACCGTTTCGCTCGCTGTGATCTGTACGTTTGCAATGTGACGATTGTTCCAGAGAGCGGCGAAAACGGGATTGGCAAACTCCAACGCCTCCAAATTTTGCACCATCGCTTTGCCCAAGTAATGGTCGATCCGGTAAATTTCTTCTTCGGAAAACGCTTTGGCCAGCTTCTCATTCAAGTCTTCCGCCGATTGCAGATCGCGTCCGAACGGCTTTTCGATGATCAGGCGCTTCCAGCCGGCAACAGAGCCGAGTCCGCTCGTCTGGATATTGGCAGCAATCACCTCGAAATACTCAGGGGCAACCGACAAATAAAACATCCGATTTTGCGGAAGCTTGCATTCGTCCTCGCGCTGCTTGACCCGTTCCAGCAGTGGCGTGTAAGCTTCTGCTTTCGTCACATCGACAGCTGCATAAGAAAAGGCTGCCAAAAATCGTTCAAGCTGTGCCTGATCAATCGCATCTCGCCGGGAAAACTCCCGGATCGACTGCTCCACGCTGCAAACAAACTCCTGACCAGACCAAGCTCGCCTGCCCACACCGACAATAGAAAAGCTGCCGGGAAGCTTGTCATCTACGTATAAATTAAACAAGGCCGGATAAATTTTGCGTTTTGCCAAGTCTCCTGTCGCGCCAAAAAGAACAAAGCTCATCGGTTCCATGTGTGTTTCCATCCTTCCGTACACTCACGATGCGGAATGCTTCGTTGGTTTACACCGTTATTATTAGAGAAATTCGCTTTATTATCAAGACAACTCTGCTTGACGAGTGCACCTCGATTTTTTCATGAAAGTGGATACAACCGCTTGCGGTCAACACTTTTCGCAACACGCAGAGAGGAAAAACCGAGTCGTAGCTGTTTGCTGGAAAGACCAGTCCCATCCCCGAAAAAGAATTGCGCTTCGATATTCACTGTCGCGCATGGGACGTGAGGAATGCTTCATATACATGTACTATTCACCTTGCTTTTTCAATCGTTTGGTGAACAATCAAAACGAAAAAGGAGGTTTCTCATGGTGCTTTCCTTGCGTCCCCGCGAGCCGATCGATGATGCCCTGGCGGGAGTCCGCCGTTCATCGTCCATTTCGTTATTTTTGCAAAAATGGCTGTTTCGAATGCGAAGATAGCAGATTTGTCACCAGGGAGGAGGACTCTATGCGAGTCGCAATCTTAGGAGTAGGTGGAGTCGGACAAGTAAGCGCGTGCGAGTTGATCAAATCCCGTTTTGTCACCAAGCTTGTCCTGGCCGATATAGCCATCGGCCCAGCAGAAGAACTGGCCCAGGAGCTGCGCCGGGAGACGAATGTGGAAATCCAGGTAAAATGCGTGGATGCCCGCGACGTGTCCAGCGTCCAATCCATTTTGGGCGACATCGACCTTTTGCTGCACATCGGCTTGCCAGAAAACAACCTGGCGGTGATGCAGGCTTGCCTTCACACACGAACTCATTATATTGATACGGCTTCTTGCGGTCCGCAATGGCTGCAGCAGCAACTGTCCTGGAACGACCGTTTTCGGAAAGCAGGTATTTTGGGAATCATGGGACTCGGGTGCGACCCCGGTTTTTCGAACATCGCCGCACGATACGCTGTAGATTCGCTCGATGAAGTAGACGCCATTCTCATCCGGGATGGAGATAATTCGGTAGTGGATTACGACGGCTTCTGCTCCTATTTCAGCCCGCAGACGGCCATACAGGAATGTCTGGCAAAACCCAACTTCTGGACGGCGGCAAAAGGCGAACAGTATTTCCCGACACCTTTTGCCAACAAAGAAGAATTTGAATTTCCGGAGCCGATCGGCTGGCTGGACTGCTACAACGTGGAGCATGAAGAAGCCACTACGCTCGGCGAGACGATTGGACGGGCAAAAGGCTGCAAATACGTCGACTTCAAATACGCCCTGCACCCCGATTTCGTCAACACCTTGAAAGTGTTGCGCTATCTTGGGCTGGACAGCGATGAAGAGATTGAAGTAAAAGGAGTGCGCGTTGCCCCGCGCGACGTGGTCGTAACGACGATGCCCAAACCAGTAGACCTGGCAGGCAAAATCCACGGCTACTCCAGCGTCGGCGCGCTCGTCAAGGGCAGAAAAGATAACAAGCGAAAAGAAGTTTACGTCTACACGATCGCCAATCATGACGAGGTTTTCCAAAAAACCGAATTTCAGGCAACGATTTGGCAAACCGGCATCCCGCCTGTCGTTGCCGTTGACATGATGGCAGAGGGACTGCTTTCGATGACAGGCTGCATACCTCCAGAGCTGATCGATCCGATCCCGTTTCTCGCCAGACTGAAAGCGCGCGGCATGAATTGGGACGTCATTGAGAAAACTTCCCCCCTCTTGCAAATCACGTAGAGCGTAAGTTGAAATAAAGTTAGGAAGAAAACCGTTCATGCCGCTTTAAGGTATGAGCGGTTTTTCATCGCTACAGCCTATCGGCGCAGAACAGCCCGCACAGGACTTCCATCAGCACCAGACAAGGCGAGCGGCAGTGCGATCAATTCATAGTCGCCAGGCTCGATGGCATCTAGCAGCAACCCTTCCAAAATATAAATGCCATGCTGGTGCAGCCCGTGGTGGGCAGGCAGCTCCTTGCTCTCTAGCGGATCGACGGAAGGCACGTCCAGGCCAAGCAGCCTGATTCCTTTTTCCGCCAGAAACGGCGGCAGATCAGGACGAAGGTAGCAAATCTCAGCAGGAAACGTCTCGGGTTCGGACCACGACATGGTTTTGAGCAACAATCGGGTTACCCCTGACAAGTCGATTCCCGCCAGATCATCCGCTCCGATGCTTGCACGCCCCGACACATCGACTACTCTGGCTGCGCCTACGTACAGATCAAGCGGCAATTCCAGCGTCGTTTTCCCGTGATCATCAAAATGAAACGGCGCGTCCACATGCGTTCCCGTGTGAATGCTCATCACGAGCTTCCCGACATTGACGGAGCCGCTTTCTGATTTGGGCCAGTTCACGGTGTACTGAAAAGCTGTGTCCCCCGGCCACGTCGGCGTAGCTTTTGTGAGTGGTCGAGATATGTCATACAGCTTCATGTCGATTCCTCCCATTCCTTGCTGAATCAGCTCGATTACCCTCAGATTATAGAAAGACAGTCGTTGCGTCAATATTCTTTCTATTTCAGGAAAAACGGCAGGACCCCCTCACGTTTTTCAAGTGAGTCCGGTCCTGCCAGTCAAATGCGCCGATGCATGTCCAAATATTGTGCGACAGCCGCATAATGTCCGTCTCGGTTGATTTCTTGCAAATGTTCTTTGGCCGTCCGCAGCCACTCGATCGTCGTCGGCCGAGTGGCTGCGATCGATTCGCGCAAATCGCTCATCTGAATGGGCCTTTCCACCCCTTTGGTCAAAAAATCGTGCAAGACTTGCTCGGTAGCAAGCTCAACTACGTACTCAATATCCGCTCCTGAATAAAATTCCGTCCAGCCTGCCAGTTGCGCGTAATCAATCGGTTCGGCGGGCCTGCCTCTCAGCTTCAACCGGAAAATTTCTGCCCGCGCAGCCCGATCCGGCGGACTGACAAACAGCATTTGCGCAAAGCCGATTTCCCGCAAGCATGCGATGTCCAGCTCCCAGGGAACGGTAGTCGCTCCCATAAGGAACAGCCCTCGCTCAGCCTGCTGCCACTCGCCCAGTTTCGCAAGCCATGCAAATTCCGTATCCACCTGCTTATGATAGGCGAACTGTGGCCCTTGTCGCCCGTCCAGCTCGTCCCAAAAGACAAGCAGCGGCTTATTTTGATAGCTGTCTGCCTCCGCGACAGCAGAAAAGGAAGACTCAGCGAGATAGGGCATAACGTCGCTTCCTGCCGATTGCGCTATCGGAAAAAACGGAACGCGGCACTCCTCTGCCGTCGCTTTAGCGAGCAATGATTTGCCACAACCGGATGGGCCGTAAAGCAAAATCCCTCCTCGCTCTCCCCTTTCATGTACCACGCCTTGCTGTGTCAGGGCAGCGAATGTGTTTACGATCACTTCTTTTTCAGCTTGCAACCCGCCAACCGAATGATAGCCGGTCGTAAAGTCGGGCAACGCGCAACCATGCTCAACTGCTTTTCCTTTGCCCCCCTCTATCACCTGGATTCGTCGCGAGGGCCTCCAGCCAAAAAGAGAAGCCTCCCAAGAAGCGCTTCCTTTTTTGCTTTTGGAAAACGGCATTTCCCTTTGCAGCTTGTTCAATTCCACTGCAACTTTATCTTTTATTTCCCCATCTCCCAGTGAGAGAGCTTGCGTAAAAGCCTGCAATGCTTCCGTGCGATCCCCCAGTTCCGCATGCTCCATTCCCAAAAGAAACCATGCATGGGCATTTCCCCGATCATTGCTCAGCATGCTTTTTATGATCTCTATTTTCGCCATGTGATTCATCCTCTGCCATCAATATCCTGTGTCGTTATGTATGTCAGCTTTTGTTTTGCATGACTTCCATGCTAGGGAAAAAGTCTTCCACCCCATCCGAAAAAGGAGCGCGGACGTCTTTATTATAATGCAAACGTCCTGCAAGCAGAATATGGAAAGTCGGGATTGCGAACATTGGCGGACGAAGGACAAAATGACGTTGCAAACCGTTGCTTCGCCTGTCTAAACGAAAACGCTTCGTCTCTTTGGGAGAAACGAAGCGTTTTTGCCAGGTAACGGTTTTTTAGTCTTTGCCGTTTCCTTCGTTGTCCTCGGCATTTTGACCATTGTCTTTGCCAGATCCATTGCCATTGCCGGAACCGTTGCCTGTACCGCCGCCGTTGCCGTTTCCTTTGCCGCCGCCTTCTCCGGTTCCGCCGCCGCTGCCGTTTCCTTTGCCGCCGCCTTCTCCGGTTCCGCCGCCGTTACCAGTTCCTTTGCCGCCTTCTCCGGTTCCGCCGCCGTTGCCGTTTCCTTTGCCGCCGCCTTCTCCGGTTCCGCCGCCGTTGCCGTTTCCTTTGCCGCCGCCTTCTCCGGTTCCGCCGCCGTTGCCAGTTCCTTTGCCGCCTTCTTCACCAGTTCCGCCGCCTTGGCCTGTTCCACCACCGATGCCTTTGCCGCCACCTTGGCCTGTTCCACCACCGATGCCTTTACCGCCACCTTGGCCTGCTCCGCCGCCTTGGCCTGCTCCGCCGCCTTGGCCTGCTCCGCCGCCTTGGCCTGCTCCGCCGCCTTGGCCTGCTCCGCCACCGATGCCTTCACCGCCACCTTGGCCTGCTCCACCACCGATGCCTTTGCCGCCACCTTGGCCTGCTCCGCCACCTTGGCCTGCTCCGCCGCCGATGCCTTTACCGCCACCTTGGCCTGCTCCGCCGCCGATGCCTTTACCGCCGCCTTGACCTGCTCCGCCGCCAAAGCCTTTGCCGCCACCTTGACCTGCTCCGCCACCGATGCCTTTGCCGCTACCTTGACCTGCTCCGCCACCGATGCCTTTGCCGCCGCCTTGGCCTGCTCCGCCACCGATGCCTTTGCCGCCGCCGCGGTGTGGATTGGAAACGACTCGATCATAAGAGTAAACCATGCGATTAAGCGTGCGCTTGTCCACAGAGCCTGTCGCGGGCAAGCCGTGTTTTTTCTGGAAATGCTTGACGCCGCGCACCGTGACATCGTCGTAGTATCCGTTGATTTGTCCAGAATAGCTACCTAATGATTTCAACATCCCTTGAATCACGTATACGTCTGGTCCCTGCGCGCCTTTGCCTACCGCGAGACCTGTGCCCGGGATGAAAAAGAGCAACGCCAGCGCCAGAAAGCAAGAGCCGAATACCTTTCTGATTTTCCCTACTGCTTCGCGGGAGACTGCGCTCCCCGTCCATTCCTTCATGACATAAGCACCTTCCTTCAACTTATTTGTAACCCCTCTTACTATTCCCTGATTTGCTTTTCCATTACATGAATCACAGCGAGAGCCGTTGCGGAAAAACCTTTGCAAATCAGCCGTTTTGAAGGTTGCAAAAAAAAGGAAGGAGGATTATAATACGTTCAAATGATTAAGTTTATTAACGGAGTGTAGCTATGAATCATCCAACCTGTAACGAAAAAGCGATCCACCTTTTTATGCAGCTGAGTCCTTATTTCCAAGGGCTAGGTGATCCCGTGCGCCAGCAAATCGTCGCCCTGTTGATTGACAAAGAAAGCTTGAACGTCACGCAAATTGCCGAGCATATCCCGATGTCCAGGCCGACCGTTTCCCATCATTTGAAAATATTGCGGCAAGCCGGATTGCTCCACTCCGAGAAAAAAGGAACAGAAATTTACTACCGCTTGGAAATTACAGAGGCGATGCTTCTGTTTAAACAACTCGTCACATTTGTCGAAGAAGAATGTTCATAACGAGCAACTGGCAAGGGACAGCGCGTCCCTTTTCTTCTCCACTTTATGTTGATAAACTTAAACAAATAAACATACAAACGGAGGAGTTTTCTTTGGCTGAGAAAAAAGGATTAATCGTCGGCGGGTATGGGACTGTCGGCAGCCAAATTGCCCGCATTTTACACGAGCAAAATCACGACTTGCAATTGCTGCTCGGGGGCAGAAATCCGGGGAAGCCGCTTCCTTTCGCCTCTCCCCGAGTTCATTCGCTTTTCGTGGACAATACGGCAGCAGACCCGCTTATTAATGCGCCAAAAGACCTGTCCCTCATTATTAATGCCGTCAACGATCCTGATGACAGGCTGCTGCTCGCAAGCGCTCGGCGGCAAATTCCGCTCGTGGACGTCACCCGCTGGACAGAGCGATTCTCGGGAGCCATCGACCGACTGCGAAGCGTTGATCTTCGTGCGCCAATCGTCCTCGCCTCTGGGTGGATGGGAGGAACTCCCGCCCTTTTCGGCAAAATGTACGCAGACGGCTTGCAGGAAGCGTCTGTCGATATATACGCCCTTTACTCTTTGCATGATAAAGCAGGGCCGGATTCTACCGCTTACATGAACAGGATGACGATTCCTTTTCACGTTTTCGAAGGAAGCCAAACGCGAACCGTTCTGCCTATGACAGAGCCGCGTCCGGTTACTTTTCCGAACGGCTTTCGGGCCAAATGCTATCGGCTGGATACGCCCGATCATGTGACATTGGTACAAGATTCGTCCGTCCGTTCAGCAAACTTCCGCATCGCTTTCGATCAAACATGGTCCACGTCCGCACTCGTTTTCCTCGTGCGGAGCGGAGTGTGGAAGCTGCTCGGGCAAAAAGCGCGGCAAAGCATTTTGTACAACCCGGGCACAGGCGCTGCGCACCATGTCACCGTCCAGATTGAAGGACGCGACCAGCACGGTGTGCTCACGCGCAGACAGGTGGAGATCACCGACCCGCAGGGACAAACTCACCTGACGGCTACAGGAGCTGCCATCCAGGCGCAAAGAATCTTGATGGAAGACAACAATCTGGCTACTGCTGGCGGCATCTTTTTCCCTGAACAACTGGCTGATCTGCGTGAAGAGCAGACGTGGATCACCCGCTTTTTCGAAGCAGAAGGTGTTCAGATTCGCGTCCGAAATCAAGTCTGACGGGCGTTTCCACTGCTACGCAGAACAGGCAGGCAAAAAGGATGGCCCCTGGATCGGGCACTCTTCTGCGCTCTCCAGTTGCGTTTGCAACGAACCATTCGGATGTCTTGCTTTTCCATCTGGCGACTTTTTTCCCCGAAGCGTAAACTCTCGCCCAGTCCGCCACTTTGTACGTGCCGAGACACTCCTTGTTGGTCGTTTCCAAAAAACAAAAAGAGTGGAGCCGTTACTTCAACGGTGTCCACTCTTTTCCGAAGCCAAATCAGTTTTTATGCAAAAAACGTCCGTGGAGATTTGCGCCATTCGCCCAGCACGCTCTCCTGTTCCGCTGTGATTACGCCTTGTTCTTTTGCCGCCTCAAGCAGTGCCGTGTAGTGGGAAATCGTCGTGCAAGGAACGCCTGCTTCGGCAAACAAGCTTTCCGCATCCGGGAACTGGTAGCTGAAGATCGCTACGACACCCAGCACCTCGCCGCCCTCTGCCTGAACGGCTTGCGCTGCTTTCAGGGAGCTGCCGCCTGTAGAAATCAGGTCTTCGATGACCACTACTTTTTGTCCGGCGGAAAGTGCGCCTTCGATCTGGTTTTGGCGGCCGTGTCCTTTTGCCTTGTCGCGCACGTAAATCATTGGCAAATCAAGAACTTCTGCCACCCATGCCGCGTGCGGAATGCCAGCCGTAGCCGTTCCCGCCACAACTTCGGCGTCTGGATACTTTTCTTTGATCAGCTCGGCAAATGCCTGGGCAATCGCCCGGCGTACGTGCGGGTAAGACATGGTGATGCGGTTGTCGCAGTAAATCGGCGACTTGATTCCCGATGTCCAGGTAAAAGGCTGTTCCGGGCGCAGGTGAACCGCTCCGATCTCCAGGAGGTTCGCTGCAATTTGTTTGGCTGTTGTGTTTGTCGTCATTTCTCTTCATCCCTTCCGGCGTGAATGCTTACGCGCGATCTGCTTCTACCGCTGCCACGATGCTTTGCCAGACGCCTGCGGGATCTTTTGCCCCTGTGATGGCACGTCCGATCACGAGATAGTCGCTGCCCAGGCGGAAAGCCTGTTCCGGTGTCGTAATCCGCGTCTGATCCCCCTGATCGGTTCCCAAAGGACGGATGCCTGGCGTCACGGTTACGAAAGACTCGCCCGCTGCCTGTTTGATCATCGGCACTTCCAGTGGAGAAGCGACAACTCCGTCCAATCCGGCTTGCTTCGTCATCATGGCGTAATGCACGACGACATCTTCGACGGAGCCTGGGATCGCAAGCTCCTGGTTCATCGTCTGCATTCCTGTCGAAGTAAGCATCGTTACGCCGATCAGGAGAGGACGAGCAGCACCTGCCGCTGTCCCCAGCTCCAATCCTTCCCTCGCCGCTGCCATCATTGCCACGCCCCCGGCCGCATGCACGTTCACCATGTCAGCGCCAAGACGCGCGAGGCTTTTCATCGCCCCTTTGGCTGTATTCGGGATGTCGTGCACTTTCAAGTCCACAAACACTTTGAGCCCCTGCTCTTTCAAATAGGACACGATGGCTGGGCCTTCGGCGTACGCCAGCTCCATCCCCACTTTTACGTAGCGGATGTGCCCGGAGAGCGGCTCCAGGCACTTCTTCACTTCATCCATGGTGGAAAAGTCGAGCGCAACAATCATGCGCTCCCGAACATCTGTCAATTGCTGTTGCACACTGCTCTCCCCTTTTCTCGTCCGGTCTGCTACTCTCGAACCTCGTCTAGGATACGGTTGCTGCCACTTTCGCACCTGCGCGTTGGGCAGGCATTGCTTCTGTCGAGAACGTGATCGTTTCCAGCACATGCAGGAGGGCAGAAGCTGTGTCCAGCGAAGTCAAGCATACCGCGCCGTTCTCTACTGCTTCGCGGCGGATGCGGAAGCCGTCGCGCTGTGGCGTTTTGCCTTTTGTCAGCGTGTTGAGCACGATGTTCGCTTCGCCTGTATGGATCACGTCGAGCAGATTTGGTGTGCCTTCGGACAGTTTGTTCACGCGTGTAACGGACAAGCCTGCTTGCTCCAGATAATCAGCCGTTCCTGCCGTCGCCATCAGCTTGAAGCCGAGGTGGCGGAAACGTTTTACGATGTCGAGCGCTTCTTCCTTGTCTTTGTCTGCTACTGTTACGAGCAAGGTTCCTTGTGTCGGGATGTTCATGCCAGCAGCGACCAAGCCTTTGTACAGCGCTTTTGCCAGCGTGCTCTCCCGGCCCATGACTTCCCCGGTCGACTTCATTTCCGGGCCGAGCGTAATGTCTACGCGACGCAGCTTGGCGAAGGAGAAGACCGGAACTTTGACCGATACAACCGATTCTTCCGGATGATAGCCCGGTGTGAAGCCTTGCTCGACGATCGAGTGGCCGAGAATCGCTTTCGTTGCGATGTTCGCCATCGGAATGCCTGTCACTTTGGAAAGGAATGGCACCGTACGGGAAGAGCGCGGATTCACCTCGATGACGTATGGGCGATCTTTGTAGATGACGAACTGGATGTTGAGCAAGCCTTTGACTTGCAGCGCACGCGCCAGCTTCGTCGTCATGTCGATCAGTTCATCCTTGATCGCCTGGGACAGCGATTGCGGCGGGTAAACCGCGATAGAGTCGCCGGAGTGAACCCCTGCGCGCTCGATGTGCTCCATGATGCCTGGGATCAGCACGTTTTCGCCATCGCAGATCGCATCGACTTCTGCCTCTACCCCGACCATGTAACGGTCGACCAATACCGGGTGATCCGGGTTGACCTTCACTGCTTTTTCCATATACTCGCGAAGCTCGGCTTCGTTGTAGACGATCTCCATTGCCCGTCCGCCCAAGACGTAGGATGGACGAACCAGTACCGGGAAGCCGAGGGATTCCGCTGCGACTACCGCTTGCTCGACAGATGTTACCGTCTTGCCAGGCGGCTGCGCGATATCCAGGCTGCGCAGGAGCGCTTCGAACTTCTCGCGGTTTTCTGCCGCATCGATGTTTTCCAGGCTCGTGCCCAAAATTTTGATGCCGCGCTCGGCCAGCTTGTCAGCCAGGTTGATCGCTGTTTGTCCGCCGAACTGCACGATCACGCCTTCCGGTTTCTCGACATCGAGAATGTTCATGACGTCTTCGATGTACAGCGGCTCGAAGTACAGGCGGTCGGATGTATTGAAGTCTGTCGAAACCGTCTCCGGGTTGTTGTTGATGATGACCGCTTCATAGCCCGCTTCGCGCAAAGCCCAGACAGCATGCACGGTTGCGTAGTCAAACTCGATCCCTTGACCGATCCGGATCGGGCCGGAGCCAAGTACGACCACGCGCTTTTTGCCTGTTTCGATGCGCTCATCTTCTACCTCGTAGCTGGAGTAGTAGTAAGGCGTTTGCGCTTCAAATTCGGCTGCGCACGTATCTACCATTTTGTATACCGGAACGAAGCCTTTTTCCATGCGAAGCGCACGTACTGCTTCTTCGGTTTCGCCGCACAGCTCGGCGATTTTCCGGTCGGTGAAGCCCATCCGTTTTGCTTCAAACAGTTTGTCGGCAGTCAGTCCGTTTGCCAGCTCTTGTTCAAAAGCGATCATTTTGTGGAACTTGTGCAGGAAGAACAGGTCGATCTTCGTCAAGCTGTGCAGTTGGTCGATGGTCCAGCCGCGGCGCAGTGCTTCCGCCAGCAGGAACAGGCGCTCATCGTCGGCCTGAATCAGACGGGCTGTCAGTTCCTCTTCGGAAATCTCTCCCGCCCCTTTGATCTCGATGTGGTAGGAACCGATTTCCAGGGAGCGGATCGCCTTCATGATCGATTCTTCAAAAGTGCGTCCGATCGCCATGACTTCGCCTGTCGCTTTCATTTGCGTGCCGAGCTTGCGGTTGGCAGACTGGAACTTGTCAAACGGCCAGCGCGGGATTTTGCTCACGATGTAATCCAGTGTCGGCTCAAAGCAAGCGTACGTCTGTCCTGTCACCGGGTTTTTCAGTTCATCCAGCGTATAGCCGATGGCGATTTTCGCTGCCATTTTCGCAATCGGGTAGCCAGTCGCTTTGGAAGCCAGCGCAGAGGAACGGCTTACGCGCGGGTTTACCTCGATGACGTAATATTGGAAGCTGTGCGGATCAAGCGCGTACTGCACGTTGCAGCCGCCTTCGATGCCGAGTGCGCGAATGATGTTCAGCGCGGAAGAGCGCAGCATCTGGTACTCGCGGTCAGCGAGCGTCTGGCTTGGCGCTACGACGATCGAGTCACCTGTGTGAACCCCTACCGGGTCGATGTTTTCCATGTTGCAGACCACGATGCAGTTGTCGTTGGCATCGCGCATGACTTCGTACTCGATTTCCTTCATTCCGGCAATGCTTTTCTCGATCAGGCACTGGGTAATCGGCGAGTATTTCAGACCGCTTGCGACGATCTCGCGGAGGCTTTCTTCGTCGTCGCAAATTCCGCCGCCTGTTCCACCCAGGGTGTAGGCTGGGCGCACGATGATCGGATAACCGATTTCGTTGGCAAAATTGACCGCTTCTTCGACTGTGCTGACGATCACCGATTCAGGAACCGGCTCGCCCAGCTCGTTCATGAGTGCGCGGAACAGCTCACGGTCTTCCGCCTGCTTGATCGATTCCAGCTTGGTGCCGAGCAGCTTCACGTTTTCTTGCTCCAAAATGCCTGCTTCTGCAAGGGCAACCGCCATGTTCAGGCCGGTTTGACCGCCAAGGGTAGGCAAAAGTCCGTCCGGCTTCTCCTGGCGGATCACGCGCGCCACAAATTCAGGCGTGATTGGCTCGATGTACACTTTGTCAGCCATGTTGGTATCAGTCATGATAGTCGCCGGGTTGGAGTTGATCAGGACAACTTCCATGCCCTCTTCTTTCAATGCTTCGCAAGCTTGCGTACCAGCGTAGTCAAATTCCGCAGCTTGCCCGATGACGATGGGACCCGATCCGATCACGAGGATTTTTTTCAAATTAGCGTGTTTTGGCATGAGTTTTTTCCTCCTTAGCGGTTTCCATCATCGCAAGAAACTGGTCGAACAAGTAGCCGGAGTCGTACGGCCCTGGAGCCGCTTCCGGGTGATACTGAACGGAGAAGGCGTTCTTCGCTTGGTTGCGCAGTCCTTCAATCGTCCCGTCATTCAGAGCGATATGGGTAACTTCCAGCTCGGTTCCCGCGAGCGAATCTTCTTTTACAGCGTAGCTGTGGTTTTGGGAAGTGATGTATGTGCGTCCCGTCGGCAGCTCTTTCACCGGATGGTTGCCGCCGCGGTGGCCGAATTTCATTTTCATCGTGTCTGCGCCAGAAGCGAGGGCGAACAGCTGGTGTCCGAGACAGATGCCGAACAGCGGGTATTCTCCCAAAATGCTGCGGATCATCTCGCTTGCTTGCGGTACATCTTTCGGGTCGCCAGGGCCATTGGACAAGAGGATGCCGTCTGGCTGGATGCGGCGAATTTCTTCTGCCGTCACGTCATACGGCACGACGACCACATCGCAGTTGCGCTTGGTCAGTTCGCGCAAGATGCCGTGCTTGGAGCCAAAGTCAACGAGTGCGACGCGATGTCCCGTCCCCGGGCAGCTGAACACGCTTTTTGTAGAGACGCGGGAAACTTGATCCGTCATCAAGGTCGTGCTGTTGAGCGCTGCCACCAGCTCGTCAAGCGGGGCTTCACTGGTCGTAATCATGCCTTTCATCGTGCCGTGGTAGCGGATTTTTCTCGTCAGCATCCGCGTGTCTACTCCGGCGATCCCCGGGATGTCGTATGTTTTCAGCAGCTCATCCAGCGTGTTGGTGTTGCGCCAGTTGCTCGGCATATCGCAATGCTCGCGGACGACGAAGCCGTGAATGTACGGACGAACAGCTTCAAAGTCGTCGCGGTTGATCCCGTAGTTCCCGATCAGCGGGTATGTCATGGTTACGATCTGCCCGCAGTAGGACGGGTCAGACAGAACTTCCTGGTATCCTGTCAGTCCTGTATTGAAAACCACTTCCCCGTAGGATTCCTTCGTCGCTCCGAACGCTGTTCCGATAAATTCTGTTCCGTCTTCCAAAATCAATCTTGCACGCATCTATGCTCCTCCTTCATTTTCGTGTAAAAGCTGCCGTCTCTCCCATAGGTGCCCGCTCGCTTGCTAGTTGACAGGCTGAGTCGTTTTACACGCCTTGATGTACGATCTTGCCGTCTACCAGTGTTAGGATCGGCCAGCCTTTGCACGCCCATCCCGTAAACGGTGTATTGATTCCTTTGCTGGCAAAGGTTGTCGGATCAATTTTCTTTTCTGTCTCCAGGTCGATGACAGTCAAGTCTGCCACCGCGCCTACTTCCAAACGTCCGGCCGACAGTCCGAAAGCTTTCGCTGGCTGTACAGTCAACAGCTCAACCAGTCTTTGCAGCGTCAGCTCGCCTGTTTGCACCAGGTTGGTGTAAAGCAGCGGGAAAGCTGTTTCCAGACCGACGATGCCGAATGGCGCGCGAGCCATGCCGTTTGCTTTTTCTTCCTGCGTATGTGGAGCGTGGTCTGTCGCGATCATGTCGATCGTGCCGTCTTTCAGCCCGGCGATCAGCGCTGCGCGATCCTCGCGGGAACGCAGCGGCGGATTCATTTTCCAGTTCGTATCCAGATTGTCCGGGATGTCCTCGTCACACAGCAGCAAGTGGTGTGGCGTTACTTCGCAAGTGACGTTCACACCTGCACGCTTCCCGTCGCGCACGAGTCTTACAGATTCTTTTGCGCTGATGTGGCATACGTGGTAGTGCACACCTGTCTGTTCCGCAAGCAAAATGTCGCGTCCGACGTGGATGGACTCGGATTCGGACGGAATGCCAGGCAGTCCGTGGCGCGCTGCGACCACGCCGTCGTGCAAGGCTGCTCCCGGAATCAGCAGGTCTTCGTCCTCGCAGTGGGCGACAATCGAAATTCCCAGCTCGGCTGCTGCTGTCATCGCTTTTTTCATCATCGCCGTGGACTGCACGCCGACACCGTCATCTGTCAGGGCAAAAATTCCCGCTTCCTTCAAGCCTGCGAAATCTGTCAGTTCTTTTCCCAATTGGCGTACAGTGATCGCGCCGTAAGGAATCACGCGGGCCTTTCCGGCTGCACGCGCTTTGTCCAGGATCGAGGTCACGGTTTCCACACTGTCAATGGAAGGACGGGTATTCGGCATGCAGCAGATCGTGGTGAAGCCGCCACGCACGGCTGCTGTCGCTCCTGTCTCGATTGTTTCTTTATGTTCAAAACCCGGCTCGCGCAGGTGGACGTGGACATCAATCAATCCCGCACTGATCATTCCGCCTTTGCAATCTACCCAGTCATGGCCTTCGCGCGGCAGGCTTTCTCCCATCGCGGCGATTCGTCCCTCTTCCACCAATATTTCTACCGGGATCAGTTCTCCCGCCTGATTTAGTACGTTGCCGTTGCCAAGGATGGTTCCCATTTTGTATCGCTCCCTTTCAGCAGAGTTTCCAGTACAGCCATTCTCGCTGCGACTCCATTGGTTACTTGTTTTTGGATTAAAGATGTTTCGCATTCTACCAGGTCGGTGTGAATCTCGACTCCGCGATTGACAGGGGCCGGATGCATGATGACCGCGCCTTGCTTCATCATGGTCGCCCGCTCCAGCGTCAGCCCGAATGCTTTGTGGTACTCTTCCTTGGAAGTGTAGAGCGATTCAGTGTGGCGCTCCAGCTGGACGCGGAGCATCATGACTACATCTGAAGTTTGGATCGCTTCTTCCATGCTCACTACTTTGACGCCTTGCGGGATGTCCGCTGGCATCATCGCAGGCGGACCAGCCAGCAGCAGATTGATTCCCAGCTTAGGCATGGCGTGCAGGTGCGAACCGAGCACGCGGCTATGGCGCAAGTCGCCGATGATCGCCACCGTCAAGCCCTCCAGCATGCCGAACTGCTGTTTCATCGTCAGCAGGTCGAGCAGGCATTGGGTCGGATGCTCGTTTGTCCCGTCTCCGGCGTTGACCAGCTTCATGTCTACCGTCTGCGCCAGCTCCTGCAACAGCCCTTCCTTTTTCGTGCGGATCACCGCAGCCTCCACGCCCATCGCTTCCAGCGTGCGGATCGTGTCATACACCGTCTCGCCTTTTACTGTAGAGGAGGTTTCCGGGATGAAGTTCAACACATGTGCGCCGAGTCTCTTTTGAGCTACTTCGAAAGAGAAGCGGGTTCTGGTGCTGGCTTCAAAGAACAGATTCGCCACGAAGCGGCCGCGCAAGATGTCTGCTTGCTCACTGGGTCTAGCTGCCCAGTATTGCGCGCGGTCCAAAAGCTGGACCAACTGTTGTTTGGACAAGTCTTTCAAGCCAATCAGGTGCGCTAGGTTGTTCATCGAAAATCCCTCCGGTTAATCTGATTTATCGAAAGAAAAAGCTTCTTGACTCACGTTACCTATGGAGAGGTAGCAGAGACAAGAAGCCGGACGGATGCCGATTTTGGGCAGCCAAAACAGCGTTCTATGCCTTGCCAGCCTCTCGGGACTGGATTTAAAGGAATGGGGAACGTTTACGCGATTTGTTTTTCGTCTTCGCGGGATGCTTCCCCCATCGCCGACTCTTTGCCAGGCAGGATGAGGTGCAGGAAGATTCCCAGGAAGGTAGAGAATGCGATATTGTCAATGGTCAGGTCGCTGAAAAGACCTCCACCTGCAAAGCTGATCTTGTATCCGCCGATCCCGGTGACGAGAATCGCAGCGGCGACAATCATGTTGCGTTTATTGGCAAAGTCTACTTTGTGTTCTACGTACATCCGCAAGCCTTGTGCCGCGATAATCCCGAACAGGATAATCGACACACCGCCAAGCACCGGAGTCGGAATCGTCATCAACAGCGCACTGATTTTGCCGATGAAGGCGAACAGGATGGCGAAGACGGCTGCCAGACCGATGACTACTTTGCTGTACACACGAGTGATGGCCAATACCCCGATGTTTTCGCCGTACGTTGTCGCTGGCGGCCCACCGATGAACGCGGCCAGCGAAGTGGCAATCCCGTCACCGAGCAAGCTGCGGTGCAGACCTGGATTTTTCATCAGGTCACGATCCATGACTTTGCTTGTTACCAACAAGTGGCCCAGATGCTCTGCCAGTGTGACGAATGCGACTGGCGCGATAACCAGTGCGGCGATCCAGGCAGATCCGTTGCCGATCACCCCCATCACTTCACCGAACTTGAACGGTGGCGCAACAAACCAGTCGGCTGTAACAACCTTTTGAAAGTCAATCAGTTCCGGGTGACGAATCAGCGTGTAGACATACCCTGTGATAATTCCGATCAGGATCGGGATGAGTCCGAGGAAGCCGCGCAGCATAACCGCTGCCAAAATGGTGATCAGCATCGTCACCAGAGAAATTTCGATGGAGGTCAGAGACATTTGCGACTGTCCATCTACCGTTACCTTCGTTGCCATGTCTACCGCTACACCAGCCAAGCTCAGTCCGATGACGACGATGACCGAGGCGATCACAACCGGAGGCAGCACTTTGTCAAGCCACTTGACGCCTGCCTTTTTCACAATGCCCGCGACGATGATGTACACGATCCCGGACAAGAAGCAGCCGAGCAGTGCAGTGCCTACTCCGTGCGAAGCCGTTACGGCGATGATCGGGCCGATGAAGGCGAATGATGATCCGAGATAGTTCGGAATTTTTCCTTTTGTGATCCAGAGGAACAAAAGCGTGCCGATTCCGCTGGTGAACAGCGCCGTCGCTACATCGAGCCCGGTCAGGATCGGCACCAGTACCGTAGAGCCGAACATCGCGAACAAGTGTTGAATGGATAGCGGCAGCAGCTTGGAAATCTGTGGTGTTTCGTCTACATCAACATAGTGTTTTTGGCTCATGGCCTTATTTTCCCCCTGTGTTTCATTTTCTTCCCTCGTTCATACAAAAAGCCTCTTTGTGCGGACACAAAGAGGCTAACTTCACCATACACATGGGAAGTTTCTTGCCTCTTGTCGACCTCACGGGATCGCTGTTAAAGAGGATTCATTCAGTTAGATCAGCTGTCGGATGGACACGATGTCCATCACGTCTACTTCAGCCAGTTGCACGTCGACGATTTCCGTCCGCGCAGTCGGCAAGTTTTTCCCGACAAAGTCAGGGCGAATCGGCAGCTCGCGATGACCGCGGTCAACGAGCACAGCCAGTTGGATCATCCGCGGGCGGCCACTGTCAATCAGAGCATCCAGCGCGGCGCGTACCGTTCTTCCGGTATAAAGCACGTCATCCACCAGAATGACTGTTTTTCCTGTAATTTGATCGGGGAGCTGCGAGCCTTGCAAAACCGCATCCTCCGATTTGTGTTGCAGATCGTCGCGATAAAAGGTAATGTCCAGCTCGCCGACTGGCACTTTTACGTTCTCGATCATCTCGATTCTTTCGACCAGACGCTTTGCGAGGTAAATTCCTCTGGTCTTGATGCCTACGATGATGCAGTCCTCGACACCCTTGTTTCGCTCGATAATTTCGTGGGCAATGCGAGTAAGCGCGCGGCGGATTGCCGCTTCATCCATGATGACACTTTTGTTGATCATCTCGATATCCCCTCCTCGACGGGAACAGTGGCTTTACGAAAAAAGGCTCCTTGTCAGGAGACAAGAAGCCCTCGGACAAGGAAGCCAGCTTGCGCTAGACCTCGCTTGTCATTCCGTGCCCTTGCCAGCCTCACGGGACTGGATTTAAAGGTTCCATTCGTCAAATAGGATTATGTCACGAAACAAGCCGGGTGTCAATGGAATGGCAAGAAATCTAACTATTCCAATAGACGGCGATCCATTCCGGCAAGTAATTGGCGTAATAGCCGATGTCGCCCGTGATTCCTCTGACTAGCTCGGTTTCTTTTCCGTCTGCTTGCAGGAACAAGGAGCCATCCTCGGCGGAAGCGAGGCGCAAGAACAGGAGCTGCTTGCCGTCAGGAGATGGGGATGGATAGTAATCAGCCGTCTGCAGCGAGCCTTTCGTCAACGGCTGCTCTGCCCCGTTCGCTTCTCGCGTCCAGATACGCTGGCCGGGCACCATCACCTTTTTCGGGTCAAAAGCGTACGGCGTCGCTTTTCCTCTGGAGAAAAACAGTGTGTACGGCGGCTTTTGCATCCAGACGGGATACGTGTCGACACTGTCTGCCGGACTCGCCGAAACGACTTTTCCATCGCGGCTGGACAGCTTCAAGTGTTTGTTTTCCGTCGCCATCCGGTCGTTTCCGTCAATAAAAGCGAGTTGCTGGCTGTTCGCCGTCCACTCGAGCCACTGGGAGTAGGCCAAGCCTGAGCCTAGTTCGAGCGGCTTTTTCGCAGGCTGCTTCAGATTGAACAATTGGATCGGCACGCCGTCCGCAGACAAGGAAGCGGCGTTGTAGCGCACGTAATAGGCGACGAGCTGACCGTCAGGCGATACTTTCATGTTCGTCGCAGCCAGGGCGTAAATCCCATCCTCGACATTCGGCGCCTCTGCGATCGGATACGCAGCGACAGGTTTGCCCGCCAGATTTTGCAGCACCAGCTTCATCGGGCGATCTTTTCCTGCTTCCCACGAGGTCAGGATCGTTTCGCCGTCCGGCATCCAGGTGAAGTCGAAAAACGCAGCAGATGTCTCGCTCGTTGCGAGCACCTCTCCGGTTTCCCGCACTTCCTTGATGCTGAACAAAGTGCGCGGCTGTTCGGCTGTACCGACATTGACTGTGTAGGCCACCTGATTTTTCAGCGGCGACCATTTCGGCTTTCCGGTAATCGCTCTGTCATCGATTTGCACCACTTTGCTGCCATCCGCGCGAACCGCCCACAAATAGCCCGGTTCCGTATAGTTGTCGTTTCCTTTGTATTTCACAAACAACAGCCATTTGCCGTCAGCGGACCAGCCTGCGATTTCGGCAAGCCCGTCTTCGGTGATTTGCTTCGGCGCTTTGCTTTTGTCCTGCCCGTCCAGCAAAAACAGATGCTGATTGCTCGTAAAAGCTACGTGCGCCGGGACGCTCACTTCCTTGTTCACTCGTTCCGGAAGCTTCACCTGTTCTTGCGCCATCGCCTGCCCGCCTGCTGCCGACAGCATGCCAAGCATCGTCAAAACAGCAGCCGCCTTACGCCACTTCCCTCTCATCTTATCCCCTCCTCGACATCGTTTGCGTCAAAAAAACGCCAGAAGAAAGCCGTTTCGTTGCTCTCTACTAGCGTTTTCGAATCATACAGCGTTTATGTACAATCACAAGCTGGCGGGTGAAAGCAGCAAGAAGCGATTGCCGTACAAATCCTCGAAAATCGCCTCCATGCCATAAATCACTTCGACAGGCTCGCTGACGAACTTCACGCCGCGCCCGCGCAATGTTTCGTAGGTAGTGGAAAAATCGTCTGTCTCCCAGACCCACATCGGATTTTTGCCGACCGCAGCGAGCATCTCGCGGGCAATTTCCTCGCGGTGCCAGTGCGTCGGATCATGCAGGACGATTTCCACTTCCTGGCCCGGCAATCCGACCGTAAGCCAGCGCGAGCCATCGTCCATGCGCGAATCCATCCTTTTTTCAAAACCGAGCTTTTCCGTATAAAAGACGAGAGCTTCCTCGCAATCGCGAACGTACAGTGTCACATGCGCCAATCTTTTCAGCACTTGCCTTCCCCTGCCTTTTACGCTTGTCTGAGAAAATTCACGATATCGGTCAAGTCCGCAGGCATGTCCGCCTCAAACTCCAGCCGTTCCTGCGTACGCGGGTGTGTGAAGCCGAGCGTCTTGGCATGCAGTGCCTGTCCGTCGATCTCCAGCGTGTTTTTCGGACCGTATTTCGGATCGCCCGCCAGCGGGTATCCGATGTATTTCATATGAACGCGAATTTGATGCGTTCGGCCTGTTTCCAGCTTCAACTCCACCAATGTGTACTCCTTGAAGCGCTCCAGCACGATAAAATGCGTAATGGCCGGCTTGCTGTTCTCGAAGACGACCGCCATCTGTTGGCGGTTTTTCGGATCGCGTCCGATCGGTGCGTCAATCGTGCCCATCTCGTGCGGAATGACACCGTGGACAATCGCGACGTACGTGCGATTCACCGTGTGCTCCTTCAATTGCTCCGCCAATCCCATATGCGCCTTGTCGTTTTTGGCGACCATCAACAGTCCTGACGTGTCCTTGTCGATCCGGTGCACAATACCGGGGCGAAGCACGCCGTTAATGCCTGACAAGTCCTTGCAGTGGGCCAAAAGTCCATTCACGAGCGTCCCGCTGTAATGGCCGGGAGCAGGGTGAACCACCAGTCCGCGCGGCTTGTTGACTACCACGACATCGCTGTCTTCATACACGATTTCCAGCGGCATCGGCTCCGGCTGGATCGCCATTTCTTTTGGCGGCGGCACGCGCAGTGTGACCTCGTCCTCCGCCTGAAGCTTGTAGTTGCTCTTGATCGGCTCGCCGTTCACGGTGACGCGGCCTTCCTTGATCCATGCCTGCACCTGCGAGCGGGACCAATCTTCATTTTGCAGCGTGATGTATTTATCAATCCGCTCGGTCGCATCCTCGGGTTCAACGTTCCAATCATACCGTTCAAACAATTGCGTGTCGTTCATGTTTGTCTCCTCACAAAGTTACTTCGATCCAGGTGGTTACCGTCCGCTTTTTCTGCCTTCGAGAAAGACATCCAGCAGCAAAATACCGACACCGATCGTAATCGCCATATCAGCGACATTGAAAATCGGGAAGTTGATCAGGGTGAAATCGAGAAAATCGACGACTTGTCCGGTTGTGGCCCGATCGATGAAATTCCCGATCGCTCCGCCCAATACCATCGACAGCGCCAAAGAAGCTCGCGGCTGTTTTTTCCCGAGGCGAATCAGGGAATACACAATGCCAACTACTACAGCAATCGTAATGACAATAAAGAGCCAGCGCTGATTTTGCAGGATGCCAAAAGCCGCCCCCATGTTGCGATGCGAGGTGAGATGAAACACATCCGCGATCAACGGGATGGAATCTCCCCTCTCCATATTATTTACTACAAGGTGCTTGGTCCATTGATCAAGCGCGATAATACCTGCTGCAATCAGAAAATACAACAATGGAATGTCCTCCTTCACCTGCTTCAAGCAGCCATGCAAACACAATGTCAAATGATCATTTTACCAGAGTGCGCTCACCTGAACAAGCGCCTTGCCTTTTTGTACAGCCGATACCCTTTGCGGATTCCGTTCAGCACCCACAGGGGGACTTTCCAGCCGCGGTCTTTCATAAAAGGAAGGTAAATCTTGTAGTACGCCTTGCGCAAGTCCCGCCACTTGCTGTCCGGAACGTTCTTGTAGTAGTCCGAGACGTCAATGAGGTACCCCCGCCCTTGATCCATCAGCACATTTTTGCCGTGGACATCGTGTGGGAACAGCCCTTTTTCGCGCGCTTCGTCCAGCGCATCCTCCACATCCTCGATCACCTGTGGCAGAATGGGAATCCCAAAACGGACGCAGTCGAACAAGGAAATGCCGTTGATTCGTTTGATCACCAGATAGCCTTTGCCATAATCGTACAAGACCGGGAACGAACGAGTCTCGCCCAGCTTCTTGTACACTGCGATTTCATTCTCCCAGCCTGGCCTGCCAGGGGCATACAGCTTGATCACCACACGCGGGTAATCGGGATGGGCAAAAACCGCGGCATAATTTCCTGTCCCAACCAGCTCCCACGGATAGGGCGTGTGGACAACGACGACAGGATCATCCGGCGACTGGCTTTCTACTTTTACTTCATGCAAAAAAGCTTCCAACACTTCTTGGTCAATGCGCATAGGTCCCCATCTTTCATCTAATACCGACTTCTATAAGATGATTCTAGCAAAATGAATTTTTTTAAAAAACCCCGTACGAAAAAAAACTCGAAACAGAGTGAAAATACAAAAGAAAGAACGGCGCTGTTGGGCGTCCGTTCTTCCGCTCTTTTCTTGCTCTTTTTTATACATTAATTTCCGAAAACCAGTCGCGGATCGCTTCCTGAAGCTTGGCAAGCGCTGTCGCATTCGTCGCCTCGCAGTATATCCGCACCAGCGGCTCCGTGCCCGAAGGACGAATCAGTACCCAGTGCCCTTCCTCAAGCAGCAGCTTGATTCCGTCCATCCGGTTGATGCCTTGCACCGCGTATGGCCCGATCCGCTGCGGTGGCGTGGTGACCATCTGCTGAATCCACTTTTCTTTTTCCGCCAGGCGCATGTCGAGGCGCGTATGGAACAGCTCCCCGAACTCATCGTACACATCGCGCAAAATCTGGTCGATTTCCTTGTTTTCAAAAGCGACCATCTCGGTGAGCAACAGATTGATCAGGACGCCATCTTTTTCCGGGATATGGCCGAGGATGCTGGCTCCCCCGCTTTCTTCTCCCCCGATCAGGACGTCGCCTTGGCGCATTTGCTCTCCGATGTATTTAAAGCCGACAGGAGTCTCTACCAGCTCCAGCCCGTAGTGCTCGGCCATGTGATCCAACAGGTGCGTGGTCGCAACTGTTCGCACGATCCGCCCGGTCAGCTTCCTGTTCTTCACCAGATGATGGGTCAAAAGAACAAGCACATCGTTAGGCGGTATGTAGGTGCCAAAACGGTCGACGACTCCGAAGCGGTCAGCGTCACCGTCATTCGCCAGCCCGAGTGACGCTTTGCGCTCCAGCACTTCTTTTTTCAACAGGCCAAGGTGCTTGTCGTTTGGCTCCGGCAAATCTCCGCCAAAAGCGGCGTCCGGCGTTTCCCGGATTCCCACCGTTTTGACTCCGGCTTCCGCAAGCAGCGAGCTGACGTAGCCCATTCCTGCGCCGTGCATCGCGTCCACGACGACATGCAGGGCGGAGTTGCGCAACACATCCATGTTGACCATGCGCCGCAGATGAGCCTCGTAGTGAGGACGCAGCACAATTACTTGCAGCAACCTGTCGCGTGCGGCATCCGACAAAGCGACTGTCTGCACTGGTTGACCGGAAGACGCGATCTCGCTGATCCACGCTTCCAGCCTCGCCGTGATCTCCGGTGTGGCTGGACCGGCGTATTCGGGAATGTATTTGATCCCGTTGTACTCAGGCGGGTTGTGGCTGGCGGTGACCATGATCGCCCCGCTGGCCGCAAAATGCTTGACTCCGAAGGCGACCGCTGGCGTAGGAGCCGCCTCGTTCACCAAATAAGAACGAATCCGGTTCGCTGCGAGCACACTGGCGATCTCCTCCGCAAACCGTCTCCCGAGAAAGCGCGTGTCATATCCGATCAAAATCGGCTGCTCCTGCTGGCCGACTTCTTTTGTGTAGCTGGCGATTGCTTGTGCGACGATGCGGACATTGGCCATCGTAAAGCCGTCCGCCACGATGTCGCGCCAGCCGTCTGTACCGAAACGGATTGCCGTCATCTCCATCTCTCCCCTCGTTAGCGCAACTCATTCATTTTTTCCAAATAGCGCAGAACAGTAGCTACGAACGTAGCGTGCGACCAGGTCAAAGGCGCAACCGATACGGGGGCACCCGAATACGGGTCAAGCTGCTCGGACAGCACGCCGCTTTGCAGCGCGTGACGCACGACCCAGGCGAGCCTGTTTTTCGGTTCCTGCAATTCGTCGAGCGATTTTGCCTTGGCGATCTCCCAGTCAGCTACCCATAGCGTGCAGATGATCCACGGATTGCCCGGCACTTTGGCAACATCGTGCGACTTTTTGAAATAGTAGTCTCCCTGATAGCGGGCGAAGCCGCCTACCTCTGTATCGACCCGCAGACTCTTTTTCACAGCCTCCATCGTGCGCTGCACGCGCGGATCGTCTACAGGGAATACATCGAGGGCAAACAGGGCGTGCAAGCTGCTCTCCACGGTGAAATCTTTTTCCACGCCACCGTCGGGCCGCACGTAAATTCCCCGCAAAAACCGTCCGATTCCCGGATCGTACAAATGCTTTTCCATCGCAGCGCGGATGCTTTTCGCCCCGTCCTCGTAACGCTTGTGTCGGCGGTCATCTCCGAACAGTTGGGCAAACCGCGCCGCCGCCATCAGCCCGGCGTACACCGTGGCACTGGTGAACGTGAAGATGCCGCGGCGCTCCTCCCACAAATCATAGCTTGGCTTGGGCAACTGCAACGCAGGATGGACGTACTCCAGCAAAAAGCGGGCAGCGGGACGAACCAGCGTCGGATACAGCGCCTGGCAGTCTTCAATCTGCTTGCCGCTCTTGTACTGCTCCCAGAGCGCGTACAGAACGAGGGCTGTTTCATCCTCCTGAATCGGCAACTGGATTTCCCCGTCGACCACGTATGGATGCCAGCTGGAGCCGACAGAGCCATCCGGGTTGTACTTGTGCTGCAAGTACCCTTCCTCATTGAGTGCCTCGGCGCAAAAGCGGAAAAACGGAGCGACTGCTCCCGTGTACCCCGCTTTCGCCATCGCGCTGGCAATCAGGGCACCGTCTCGCGGCCACATGTAGCTGTAGTGGTCGCGATTGAACTGGAGGATGTCGGAATCATTTGCCGCCAAAATCGCTCCGTTCTGGTCGATCTGCGTCCGCACCAGAAGCAAGCTGGTCTTGTACAGATGGACGATCTCCTGGGGCAGGTCGGCGAAGTCGCGCTCCTCCTTGTTGACCCAACGTCTCCAGTAGACGGCGACGCGACCAAGCAGCCGGTCCGGGTCATTGTCCAGCACGTACTGATTCAGCGTCCGCACCGCGTCGTACGATTCGCCGACGCACAGCCAGTAGTACATCGTTTTTTCCTCGTGCGGCTGCAACACCATCCGAAACGAGATCGTGCTGTCCACAGAGCCTTGCGCAATCGGATTTCCCGCGAGCAGGCCGTCTTCTGCGTCTCGCCATGTTCCTTCTGCGTAGTTGAACCGCTTGATCCCGACGCTGTACTGGTTGATTCCGCCTTCCGGGGTGACCCCGTTTGCCATCATGTACACATTGCGTTTGTAGTGATACACAGTGCCGAGGCGGGGATCATACACCGCGGTGTCCCCTACCTCCGTCTCGTTCAGGCTGAAATCGTGATTGAAAAACAGCCGGAACTCGCGCACTTCATTGGCATGATTGCGAACGCACACTTTTTTCAAATAAATCGGATCGCGCTGGTGCACCCCGTCTGCGATCTGCAAGGAAACCGCCAGATGCTCATGATGAGCGTGAACATCTGTGACGAGCGATTCCCGGTCGTAGCCCAGCTTTCGTGTCCAGCCGTCTTCATCGAGCCAGGAAAAGCGCCCCTGCACCCATATTCCCAGCTTGCTGAAGTGTCCGCCGACGTGATTTAATTGGCCCACATACGGATAGTACAGATCGCGCATGTGCAGCTTGTCGTCAAAATTGATCAAAAGTCTTCCGTTCCCGACGACGAGCGGTCTCGGCATGCCTTCACATCCTTCCCGTACTCAGGCTGTCGATTCCCTTTATCCTCATTGATACTCCGCAATTCGTCTCGCATAGGACGAGGCGAGTGTTGCCGCTGTCTCTGCTGTCGCTCCCTGCGAAATGACTTTGACATGCGAATCCTCGGAGTCGGGCAAAATCAGTACCCAGCCATTCGTGTCATACACTTTGATTCCGTCCACAAGCTCCAGCAGCTTGCCTTTGTTCTCTTCCAGCACTTTTCGCATCACTTTGCCTTTCGCACCCCACGGGCAAAACACCGTTTTCCGCTCCATGTGGCACGCAGGCAACAGCTCAAGCAGCAGGCTAAGCGGCTTTTCCTCCTGGGCGAGATAGGACAGGATGCTCATGAGACTGTACACGGCATCGAACAAAGGATGGAAGTGATCCTCCGCCGCCACTTCCATCATGGAGCGCGGCGTCACCTTCGTTCGGATGACCTCGATCTGCAAAAGCTGCGCCAGATGTTCCAGCTCCATCGGGGCACTGACAGGAAGACCGATGCGTTGATGTCGGCCGCTGCATGCCAAAAGCTGCAACGCCAGAAGCTGTTCAGCGGAGAGCTTCGCGCCTTCCTCTGTGAACAGAGCCAGCGCTTCGCCGTTCTTATCCAGCCGAATCCCCAGATCGGCTTTCTTTTTGCTGATGCCATCCTGAATCGCGCCATACGTCACCGTCACTCCCAGCTCGTGGAACAGCGGGGCGAGGAACGTGGGGAAAAAGCGGGTTTCGCTGTCGATCAGCAAGTGAAAACGCTGGCGCTGGATCGCCGTCATATCCAGCTGCTGGGCCATAGTCAGCAAGTACGCCTCCTGGACTTGATGCTCGACATGCAGCTCGCCCAAATGATGCAAGTTGCGCACGTACGTCTCCTGCCAGTAGGCATTTTCAATTTTCCGCTCCATATCACGGGTGATCGGCAATCCTGTCTGGTCGATGAACTGGATGACGATCTCTTTTTCGTCTAAGGCTTCGTTCATGAACAAGTGGATGCCGCCGACGCAACCGAGGGAGCGCACACCATAGCGGATGAGCGGGGAGTTGCCGACGCCAAAATCCACCGTATCAATGCCGGAGGAGCACAAGCTCGTCATGATGCTGTGCTTGAGCAGCTGCGCAAAAGGATGCGAGCACGCGGAAAGGGCAATTTTGCTGCCGGACTTTTGCAAATAGGCGTACGCCGCAGCCAGCCGGGTGACAAACTCCGGCGTGATGTCCACGTTGGCGAGCCCTTTGATCCCGTTGTTTCCGAACAAGTTTTTCGTCTGTTTCATGCCGTAAATGAGCGAGGTCGTGACCGTTGCGCTTTCCCCCACCTCTCTGTCCGGCCAAATTTTGACGCCTGCCTTCACGACTGATTTCGCTCCGATCTGGCAATTGTCTCCGATGACGGCTCCCTCGCCTGCTTGCACGCAATCGGCGAGTCGGACATTTTTGCAAAGGGTCGTTCCGGTAATTTCCGTCTTTTTCCCGATCACGCTATTTTCCCAGAAGATCGCGCGGGAAAGCTTGCTGCCGGAAGAAACGACCGTGTTGCTGCCCAGGACCGTATAAGGCCCCACAGCTACTCCCGCTTGCAAGTGTACATTTTCACTTATATAAACCGGCCCTTCCAGACGTACCGAAGAGTCGACGCGAACGTGATTTTCCAGGTAGATGCGCGGGGCGATTTCCTGGGCTTTGATTTCCAGATTCACACGGCCATCCAGCAGATCAAACTGTGCCTGGCGGTATACTTCAAGCGAGCCAATATCCGACCAGTAGCCGCTCGCCTCATAGCCGTACAGCGGTTTTTGTTCCTGGAGGAAAAAGGGGAAAATTTCTTTGCTGAAGTCGACTTCTTTGTCTTCTTCTATATAAGAAAGCACTTCCGGTTCGCAGACGTACATCCCTGTGTTGACGGTATCGCTGAACACTTCTGCCCAGCTTGGTTTTTCCAGAAAACGATTGATCCGGCCCTGTTCATCCGTCATGACCACGCCAAATTCCAGCGGCGTCTCCACCCGGGTCAAGATGAGCGTAGCCAACGCTTCTTTTTGCTCATGAAAACGGATCGCTGCTGACAGATCCATATCGGTCAACGTATCTCCGCTGATGACGATGAACCGTTCGTCGAGAAAATCGGCGCAGTTTTTCACACTGCCCGCTGTTCCGAGCGGCGTCGTTTCTTCAAAGTACACGAGAGAAACACCGTAGCGCGAACCATCACCAAACGTATCGCGGATGACATCAGGCAAGTATTGGAGCGTGACGGCAATCTCTGTAATTCCGTGCTTCTTCAACAGATCGATCGTGTACTCCATGCAAGGCCGGTTCAAGAGTGGCACCATTGGTTTTGGAGTTTGGGACGTTAACGGACGTAGACGCGTACCTTTACCACCAGCCATAATTACTGCCTTCATCTTTTTTCCTTCCTCCTTCATCATCGTTGCGATCATGCGCTGTCAGTGTCTATTTCTCCGATAAGGCCAGGCAAGCAACGCCGAGCAATCGGTATTCCTCCATCGTCTGGATCGCCAAAGACGTCCAGTTGTAATGTTGCAAAACGTCATGTTGCGCCGTCTGCGCCATCTGCCGCCGCTTTTTCGGATCTTGCAGCAGCCAGCGCAGCTGATCGGTGAGCGATTCCGGATTTCCGGCGTACATCGTCGCTCCGTTCTCCCCATGTCTGACGATTTCACGCAGTCCGCCCGTGTCCGCTGCCAAAATCGGCACGCCCAAAGCCATCGCTTCCAGGGCCACAATGCCAAATGGCTCATACAAACTGGGAAAGACCGCGATATCAGCAAGCAAAAACAACTGATCTCGACGTGTGTCATCGACAAAGCCCAGGAACTTCACGCGCTCAGCAATCCCCATCTCTTCCGCCCGCTGTTGCCACTGCCCCTGCATCGGTCCTTTGCCCGCGATGAGCAGCGTCACATGACCAAAGTCGTAGCGCAACCTGGCCATCGCTTCCAGCAAAAGGTGAACCCCTTTTTCCTGGACCAGACGCCCGACAAAAAACAGGATCGGCCCGTCGCCAATCGACAGCTCTTCGCGCAATCGATTTTGATCGAATGCTGGCGGCTGCGCCAAATCGACGCCGTTGTGAATCACCCGCAGTTTGGCTCGCGGAATGTCGAACAAACGCTGCACTTCATTCGCCATGTAGTGGCTGCAAACAATGACTCGATCCGAAGCGTGCGCAAGAGTGCGCTCGCTATTGTGAATCCGCTCTTGCAAAGGCGTATGAATCCCTTGATGCCGCCCGTACTCCAAAGCATGGATCGTACTGACCAGCGGCAGCGAATAGCGTTCCTTGATTTCCATGGCGGCCCAGCCGACCAGCCAGTCATGAGCGTGAATCACGTCCGGTCTGACGCCGTTTTTCCACAGCTGTTCCGTCGCGTCTGACATCGCCAGATTGAGTTGGAACACCCATGACAGGAAATCTTCCTGCTCTGCCGGAATGTACGTAGGCAAACGGTGTACATGGACACCATCCATGACTTCCTCCGCCACGCTCCAATCCGATGCCCGGGTCAGGACGTGCACGGCAACACCTTGGCGAACCAGATGACGGGCGAGATCGTAGACGGCACGACCCAGTCCGCCTACCACGTTCGGCGGAAATTCCCAGGCGAGCATCAGGACAACTCCCGCAGGTTCCGCGCCTTTGCTGGCCGCTACCAGCTGATGCGATACGTTCACTCTATGCGCCTCTTTTGGCAAATAGTACGTCTCATCTATGTGGGGAAAGATCGGGAAGGCAGTCTCCATCTGTGTCAATCTCTCTGTATCCATTCGGTCTTCGCGCACCATCGCAAGCAGCTCCCGCATATTGGCGAGGTGATCATGGGTGCGACGCACAGCGTATTCGACAACGGTTTGACCATCCATGATAAACGCCCAGTCGCTGCTTTGCGCAAGCATCAGCTCTCGGCCCGCCTGTTTCAAGGCGCGGCTCGCAAGCTGGTCACGCTCTTGCTCCTGGCCCTTATGCTCGTAAAAAGCCGTCACGACCTCGATCAAGTCGCGCTCCGCCTGATGCAGATGCCGATACAGCCAGCCGTTTTTTTCATTCAGCCAGACTTCTCCGTAGCCGTTGCGTCCCCAGGTCGACATCGGCAAATGCCCCAGGTCTTGTTCCTGATATTCGTCCAAGTATTCGGACGGGGTGATCAGCTTCACAATCTGGGAATCGCATGCCGTCTTGCGCAGCAAGTAGTCGAGAAATTGCGGACCCTCGTACCACCAGTGTCCAAACAGTTCAGCATCATACGTCGCGACAACGAGCGGCTTGCGGTCCATCCAGGCAACTGCCTCTTCGATTTGCCGTTCGCGGTGATAGAGGAAATGCCCCGCGTGAGAGGCTGCCTTTTCCCGTGCCCAGTCAGGTTCGTACAGCTGCTTTTCCACGTCTCGTCCGGTAATCCGGTGGTATTTCAACCCGGTATGTATACGGATTCCGGCGGGATGAATGTACGGCTCGATATAGTCCATGTCCCGGTCAAACCCGATATCCCGATAATATTCCCGGTAATCATAATCGCCCGGATAGCCGTCAAAAGTGCTCCACACCTGCTGGGATGCGACATCGTCTCTGGCGAAAGCCACCACCCCGTGCATCGTGCCGAGCGGAGCAAGCAAGCCTCTGCGCGGCTGTGGTGTCGCGTGTTCGATCGTATGGGAATCGACAAAAAAGTATTGCAGCCCCACCTCTCGGAGCAACCGATCTACCCCTGGCGTATAGCCGCATTCCGGCAGCCAAATTCCTCGCGGTCGCCTGCCCAAAATGCGTTCGTGCGTGTCCATGCCCGTACGCAGCTGTGCCAAAATCGCTTCCTCTGTCTCCACATATGGCAGAAAAGCGTGTGTCGCCGCGCATGTGATCAGCTCCAGGCAGCCGCTGTCTGCCAGACGTTTAAAGCCTTCTATCAGCCGATAATCGAGCTTGCTGCAAAATAAAGCGATAGTACGAAACTTTTCCAGGTACATCTTGGCGATACGCTGTTCAGCCGGGTTGTTTGCCGTATGTTTTACTTCTTTGCCTGCAAGCTCTACTGTTTTGGCGAGATAGGCGCGAAACCGTGTCGCGATCAGCTCGTCATCCAGCATGGACAGCAAAGTCGGGGACAGCACCATTGTCATGCGAAAGTCGATTTTGTCCGAGAGGAGCTTGTCGAAGACCATGAGCAACGGGATGTAGCATTCCAGCATCGCTTCGTACATCCAGCGCTCTTCCAGGCGATCGTCCCGGTCCCCGTGTCGTACATAAGGCATATGAGCGTGCAACACAAGGGAGAGATAACCGTTGTGCACAGTTGACACCTCACTTATTTGGATGTTTTGGAGTAGAGTGAATACGAGGAAAAGTTTTCGAACCACGCAGGCGCAGAGCGATCAGACGCTGGCTCCACCAATGGTTCGCCCCAGGCAGCTTTTGTATTTCGAGGAGTCACGACCACATCCGAGCGCAGTATCGGACAAAAGCGGCCATGCTCAAATAGACCGAAGTCGATTAAGTACGTGCGCCCTGGCAGCACATCGTTCACATACCAGGAATGCGCGTCCTCGCAGACGTAAATATCCCGGACAGAATGGGCATTTTGACCATCAAACAGCCGCTCTGTCACGTCGTACAAGCGCAGCCCTTTTTGAATCTGCCGGAAGTCTGCCTGTAGATACGATGCCACCATCCTCATCCTCGGCCATGTAATTTCCCAGTACACAAACAGCACGGTCGGACTTTGCGCCATCACCTTGACGATATCGCGTCCGTAAAAAGCTGGCAGTTGCCAATTTTCTTCTCGTCGGGATGCCAGCGATGACATCTGTCGATTCTCTGCCGATACACTCTCCACCTTCGCTCTGTCTTTTTGCAAACGATATTTCACCTGGCCTATGGTTAAGCCGCATTCTTGGGCAATTTGTGCGATGGATTTGGATTGTGCACGCAATTCAAGAATTTTTTCCAGCATCGTGATGCGCTCCTTTCCGCCAAGTTTCCCTTCCGCTATCCACTTGTCTGTCGTCTTTGTATATGTACAATGTCATCATAGCGAATGCCGCTAACAAAGACTGTCGAATGATGCATGCACATCCCTTCTTCTTTTGTCGATAAACAATCATATTTTCGTCATTGCCAAACAAAAGTCGAGAAAGCCGCTTTGGTAATCGCTTTCATCAGTCGAATGTTGCTCCGCTTTTCTCCCGCTGTTTTTCGCGTACTTTACATCTTACAAATGACAAAGGGCTTCCATACTTTGCTTTATGAAAAATTCATTACAAAACGGAACCGGGCGTGACCGTTTTGTCGATCGCAAGCAGCGCATCTCCCGCAAACTTCGCTGTCCGCTGAGCCAAACATAAAAAAACCCGCCATCTCAGCGGGTTTTGGGTGACGATTATCTGCGTTTGGTAATGCGCCCCGAGCTTCCTGCTTTTGTTCGCGGCGGTGATTTGCTTTTCGGCTTGGAAAAAATCGAGGAGCTCTTCGAGGAAACAGACGAGCCGTCGGAGGAGCGGGTAATTTTGCCTTTGCTTCCGCTAGAGGATGAGTCCTGCTTTTTAAACAGGTTGCCATCCTGACCGACTGAGCTGTCACTTTTCTTTTTGCTGTCGCTGCGCTTGAAGATGCTGCCCGTTCCTTCTTTGGTAATCGGCGGGGCAACCTTTTTCTCTGCCTCGCTCGGGACGTGATAGCTGCCGGAGGGCTTGTAAATCTCTTTGCTTGAGTAGCCCCGGTAGCTGCCTTTGTAGCTTTTCTTGTGTCCATCGAACAAATCGTCGAGAACACTCGCCAAAATGTATCCTTGCAAAAAGGATGAATCGTAGTTTTCCCGAACGTACTCCTTCGTGTCGACCTCAATCAGCGTATCGGACGGCTTCGCCTGATCTTGCTGCACATGATACAGCTCATCCGGATAGACGAGAAACATGTGTTGGTCGTCTTCTTTGGAAATCTCGTCCGGCTGCTTTTGGTCAGCAAGCTCCTGCGCTACCTCCGGCACCGTCTTGTTTTCGGCGCGATAAATGCGCGATGTCTGCCCTTTGTCCTTCGTGGAGACGGATTCAAGCGGGTAGCTCTCGCCAATTCCGGGGCTTCCGCAGCCAGCCAGCAAAAGCAGGAGCACCGCCGGAATCAGCAGGAGCTTGATCGATTTCATCCAACGGTTCGGCATGCTCACTCCTCCTTACGTTCCGCGAAGTACCTGGACATCCGCAGGTAAAACCGACTCTCCCTCGTACAGCATGAATCTGCCGTCCTGCCATTCGATCCGCAAAAGCTCGCGGCCATCGGATTGGAACTGCCAGATGTACTGATCACCGGAAGTATGGAACGGAGCTTTTCCGACGACGAGCACTCTGCCGTTGTACTGTTCTTCCAGATGATAGGTCACATCGTCCATTTCGATTGTCGTAGGCACCTCATCTACGGAGTCCAGTCTGCCGTCGATGACCGTGTACAGCTGGTAAACCGTTTTTTCGCGTTCTTCGATGTATAAATAGCGGATGGTCGTTCCATCCTGCAAAGTCAGCATCGTCGCATTGCGGCTCGCATTGGTCGACTTTCCCGTTACCTGGTAGGTGACGAGCGAGACTTCCACCACGTCGCCAGGCCCTACCGTCAAAATGCTCTTTTCCGGGGCAGGCGGTTCATGCTTGGCAAATATATTTTGAATGCGCTTGAACAAACTCATCTGGTCCTACTCCTTCCTTGCCCGGTTTAGACCAGTGCGCCCAGAATCAAGGCGCCGACCAGGTGGAATGATCCCGCCACCATGGCGTGTGCGACTTTTCCTTGCTGGGTTCCACGCTCCAGATCAAGTCCGGCAAAGCTTTTCAACAAAATTTCCGCGATTTTTTGCAACAAGAGCAAAATAATAAATGAGACCACAGATGCCAACAGGGCGTTCCACAATTCATTCGAGTTCATGATCGATTGCGATAAAATATAACCTTGCGCAAACAGCTTCATGACAAACCGGGTCGTCACGGCCACGTTCCCGTTTTTGATTTCAGCCATATCCTTGTACTTCGTAAAAAGCGTGTCAATCCACATCAATACAAACAGCAAAATACCGCCTGCTCCGGTCCACACGAGCATTCCGAGCAATTGTGTCCACGACACGTCTATCCCCCCGCAGCAACTAAGATAGTAGAAAGTGCGGCTTCGCCAGCTTTTTTCGTGGCGAAGCCTGTGCTTTCTCATTCAACCTTTCAAGGAAAAAGGGGCTCCGCCGAAGCGGTTTACCCCTCGTATTTTTTCATGAGCGCTGCCAGTTCGTCTTCCACCTGCTGGTCTTTGGAGAGTTTCGCGATTTCGTCGTCGAGCGAGCTTTGTTTTTTGTACAGCTCGCCGCTTGCTTCCGCTTCCGCCTCCATCTGCAACGCTTTTTCTTCCATCCGTTTCAGCCCTGCCATCGCAGAGTTGCTGTCGAATCCAGCCATCGTCTGGTTGATCGTTTTTTGCGCTTTGGCAGCATTGACGCGAGCCACGAGTGTTTCGCGCTTGTTTTTCAGATCGGTAATCTGTTTCTTCATTTCAGCCAGCTTGTCGCGCAGCCCGTCCGCAGCCAGCTTGTTTTTCTCGTAAGCCTCTTTGTACTCAGCCATTTTTTGCTCGGCGGCTTTCTTTTCTTCGAGAGCGCGGCGGGCCAGATCGATGTTTTTCGCCTGAGCGGCCACGTGCGCTTGCTCTTCGCGCTTTTTCACCAGCGCTTCCTGCTCTTCGTACAGCACCTTGAACTTTTTCTCCAGAGCGATTTGGGCAGCAACCGCTTTTTCCGCTTCACTCAAATCCTCTTGCATATCGCGCAAATATTGATCGGTCATTTTAATTGGATCTTCCGCTTTTTCAATCAAGGCATAAAGATTGGACATAGTCAGATCGCGAAGTCTTTTAAAAATGGACATGTGATTTCCTCCCTCAATACGTGCTGGGTAATTCGGCCCACATTTGCCGAACCCTCTATACATGTATCTACGTTACTTACGCAAGCAAGTTTCAAAATGATGTCTTTTTCTTCTATGCATTTTTTTCCGCCAAGGCTGGCATGCTGACTTTCGCCTTTTTGTCCGCTTCATCCCACTGCAAGTATGCGTCGAAGCGCTCTTTCCCTTTGACAAAGCCTTTGATCAGATTGGTCTTGCCTGTTTCCATCAGCTTTTTGGCCGCAGCCGGAGTAATTTTTTTCCCCATGATCGTCTTGGAAATGGTGACGGTACACTGGGACTTTTTATAGTTGGCGCACCCGTAAAACTCTCCCTTGTCTACGAGATCGCCGCCACACGCCCGGCAAGCAGCCACTTTCGAGCCGATGGAAAACTTGGACGCCTGCTTGGATGTGGGCAATGCTTCGACGTCGTACGCTTCCAGCTTCCATTCGCGGGACTGCTCGACGGCATCCTCGACGATCTTGTGCGAGAGCTTGCGCACCTGTTCCATGAAAACTTGCGCGGAAGCATCGCCCTGCCCGATTTCCTGAAGGCGCTGCTCCCATCTGGCTGTCATTTCCGGGGAAGCGAGAATCTTGTCGCCGATGACGTCGATGAGCAGCGTCCCTTTTTGCGTTGCGAACACCTGGTTTTTGCGGACTTCAATATACTTGCGTTCCTTGAGCATGTTGATGATCCCAGCTCTGGTCGCCTCTGTCCCCAAGCCTTCTGTCTTCATCAGCACCTTTTCCAGCTCCTGATTGTCGAGGTGCTTCCCGGCTGTCTTCATCAGCGTGATCAGTTGGCCTTCCGTGTAGCGTTTGGGCGGCTGGGTCTTGCTTTCTTTGGCTTCTACTTTGTGCACTTTCCCCGTCTCGCCTTTGGCAAGCGGAGGCAGCACAGCTTCCTTGTCATCCTTTTCCTCATCAAACAACACTTCGCGCCAGCCAGCCCTGATTTGCACCTTGCCTTTGCTGATGAAAACGGCGCGGCCGTCGACCAGCGTGTTCACCGTCGTATAGTCAAACAAGGCGCTTTCCTGATGCGCGGCAATGAGGCGTCTTGCCACCAGGTCGTAAATTTTTCGCTCCTCGTCGCTCAGCCTGGACACAGTCGGCACTTGCTCGGTTGGGATGATCGCATAGTGATCGGTCACCTTTTTTTGGTTGACGTACCGTTTGTCCGAGGCAATAGACGCTTTCGCCAAAGGAAAGTGTGGCTGGTACTCCGGCTGCTTCGACAGTTTGTTCAAAATGTCGGGAAACGTCTTCGCCTCCTCCTGGGTGACAAAAGACGAGTCGGAGCGCGGATAGGATAAAAGCCCCTTCACGTACAGCTTTTGCGCAATCTCCAACGTTTTTTGCGGCGAATACTTGAACATTTTATTCGCCGTCGCCTGTAACGAGGACAGATTGAACAAATAAGGCGGCAAAAATTCTTTGCGCTCGGTTTCCACCTCGCTAACCTCGCTTGGCTTGTCCCGGCAAAAAGCGGCAATCCGCTCTGCCAACTGCGGATCGAGGATGCGCGACTCCCCGTCTTCTTTGTGCCAGACGCCTTCGTAGCGCTTCTTGCCGATGGCAAACGTCGCCTTGACTTCCCAGAAAGGCTCCGGCTTGAACGCCGCGATTTCTTTTTCCCGCTTGACCACCAGTGCGAGCGTTGGCGTCTGAACCCGTCCCGCCGAAAACACGTCCTTGATCCCTCTTTGCTGCAACAACAACGTATAGACGCGCGATGCATTCATGCCTACCAGCCAATCCGCACAAGAGCGGCTGTACGCCTCATGGTACAGATTGCGTGTCTCTGTCTCCTCAAGCAAGGCCGCGAAGCCAGCGGTTACGGCTTTCTCCGTCAGGGAGGAAATCCACAGCCGCTTCATCGGTTTGCGCACTTTGCACATCTCGACAATCGTGCGGACAATCAGCTCTCCTTCGCGCCCGGCGTCGCCCGCATGAATGATTTCGGTCACGTCTGAACGCTTCAACAGCTGTTTGATGATGCCAAACTGCTTCGCTTTTGACTTCATCACCTGGTGCTGAAACGATTGCGGCACTAAAGGCAGTGTGGCAAGCGACCACTTTTTCCACGCCGGGTTGTAGGCTTCCGGCGGCACCAGTTCACAAATATGCCCGACCGCCCAAGTAAAAAAGGCTCCTTTCGGAAACATCCGATTCGGGTGCACTTCAACGAAGCCTTGTTGTTTTCTATGGGCAAAAGGACTGGCAAGCTTCATGGCCTGGTCCGGTTTTTCTGCTATGACGACTTTCATGCATGCTCTTCTCCCTGTGTTCAATCTGTCTCTATTCTACTACATCGGGCCAAAGATTTTCCCTTTTGCCAGCACAGCCAGCTCGATTTTTTCAATCGCCTGGCAATAGACGCCTTCTGCATCGGCCAAAACAGGCGGTGTATCTGCTGCGGCGAATGCCAGTTGCCGCATGACGCCTTTGCTGCCTTCGTACCAGTCTATGTCCTTTGGCGCTTCGTGCTGTACCCGTTGCCATGCTTGGCGCAGCGCAGGAGAGTAGAGTCGCTTGGCGCCAGGCAAAAGCGCGCACCCGCGCACCGTTTTTTGATACGGCTTCCCTGGCATTGTCTCGCGCAAATCGTGGAACAGGTGCGGCCAAAAATCTTTGCGGGAGCCGGAATGTGGCTTCTGCTCTGCCCACTTCTCTACTCCCTCCCTGGTTTTCGTGTCGCGATACAAAAGGCTGTACAGTCGTTTGCCCAACTCGATCCGTTCAACCAGCGAGGCAAACTGAAGCACTTGATCACCGAGCAGCCGCAACGGAGCGTTTGACCGTCCCTCCGCTTCGTACGGAAACAAGATCAAGTTGAGCCGAAGCACTTCCTGCAAGGCAAAAGGCAACGTTTTGACCACGCTATGGCGGTACGTCGCATCTCCCATCATCTGCGTCTCCAAATAGTTTTGCTCGTTCACAATCAGCCCAATGGTGAGCAGCTTGCTGTCGCCTTTCTCCCAAAAGTGGTTCCAGAGCGCTTGCATGAAGCGGGAGACGCCGAATTGGGGCAGGAGGTGAAAAAGATTGGTCTGGCGCTTGACGCTCTCTTCATACAGTAATAATTGAGGGTAGGCATCTTGAAAAATAAGCCAGTTGCCCCGCTCCAAAAAAGAAAAGTAATCGTGCTGTTCTTTGCTGGAAAGCAGCCTGGGCAGCAGTTCGCCGCGCAAATCTGTCATGCTCCATCCGGCATTGCGCGAAACGAGATGCGCCAAAAGTGCCCAATGAACTTCGGGATGCCGGCGAAAAAAAGCCAAATAAGCGCTCGTCCTGTCCAGATTGTCGCCGTTGCTTTCCTTTGTTTTGTTGCGAATGTCCGTGACCGTGTCCTGGTCTTTTTTTATGAGGGGATCGGCAGCCTGACTCGCTCGCTTTCCTTTTCCAAGCTCGCGTGCAAGCGGCCACAGAGTCGCGTACGTTTGCCATGTCCGGCCCATCATTCGTCCCTCCCCTCTGGCAAAAGCATGTGTGATGGAGGTGTTTGTCATTGCTGCAAGTACGGCAAGAAATCAACCGCATTCAATCTCTGCTCCTCAGCCAGCAAAAACAGGATGGCTCCTGGCGCTTTTGTCTGGAAAGCTCCCCGACGACTGACGCTCACATGATCATCCTATTGCGCACGCTCGGAATTGATGATGAGCGATTGATCGATGGACTTGCGACCCGCATTGCCGCTCTCCAGCAGGAAAATGGCGCCTGGAAGCTGTATCCGGACGAGGCGGAAGGGAATTTGTCGACGACGCTGGACTGTTACTACGCCCTGCTGTTCTCGCGCCGCTACCAAAAAAATGATCCTCGCTTGGTTCCCGCTCGCGAGTTCATTCGCGCCAAAGGCGGACTGACCGAAGCCAATTTGCTGACCAAATTTGCCGCTGCCCTGACCGGACAGTACAAGTGGCCCGCTCATTTTCTCGTGCCTGTAGAAATTGCCTTGCTGCCCCCTTCCTCGCCTGTCAGCTTTTACGATTTTGTCGGATATGCCCGCGTGCATCTCGCCCCGATGATGATTGTTGCCGACCGCAAGTTTGCCAAAGGAACGGCGGACACGCCCGATTTGTCTGATTTGTACGTGACGTCTCCGATCTCTCCCGGCCTTTATCCGCACCGCTTGCTGGATCGTTTTGCCCGTGGCGGCCAGCCTTTCCTTGCTTCGATCCACGAGCATGTCATGCGCCTGCCTTTGCTGCCCGGCTTGCTGCACGAGCTATCGCTGCGCAGACTGGAGCAGTTTATGTTGGCTCGCGTGGAAGCCGACGGAACGCTGTACAACTACTCCACCTCCACCTTTTTCATGGTCTTTGCCCTGCTTGCCCGCGGCTATTCTCCCCGCGATCCGCACATCGCGAAAGCGGTCGTCGGGCTGCGCGACAGCGTATGCCAAACGCCGGAAGGCTCTCACCTGCAACTGGCGACTTCCGCCGTCTGGGATACTTCCCTCCTGGCACACGCTCTCCAGCAAAGCGGCCTGTCCGCCAATCACCCTGCTATCGCGTCAGCCAACCGCTACTTGCTTGCGAAACAGCAGCATACGTACGGCGACTGGAAAATTCGCAATCCGGCAGGACACCCGGGAGGCTGGGGTTTTTCCGACTTCAACACGCTGAACCCCGACATCGACGATACGACAGCCGCTTTGCGGGCATTACGCGCCCAATCGCGGCTGGACAAAACGACAGCCGCCGCCTGGAAGCGCGGACTCGACTGGATTTTGTCCATGCAAAACGACGATGGCGGCTGGCCTGCCTTTGAGAAAAATACAGACTCCGCCCTGATCCGCAACTTGCCGATTGAGGGGTCAGATACGGTCAGCACCGATCCTTCCTCTGCTGATTTGACCGGAAGAACATTGGAGTTTCTCGGTCGATACGCCGGGTACAAGGAAAGCGACGCCCCTGTGCAAAAAGCCGTTCGCTGGCTGCTCACCCATCAGGAAGCGGACGGGTCGTGGTACGGTCGCTGGGGGATTGCCTATGTGTACGGAACATGGGCGGCGATTACCGGACTTGCCGCAGTCGGTGTAACGTCCACTCACCCCGCGGTCCAAAAGGCTGTCGCCTGGCTGCTCGGCACGCAAAACGCTGACGGGGGCTGGGGCGAATCATGCCACAGCGACGAGAAAAAAACATACGTCGCTCTCGGCGCAAGCACGCCTTCCCAAACAGCCTGGGCGCTCGATGCTCTCATCGCCGTCTCCCCTGAGCCTACGCCCCCGATTTTGCGAGGGATCGACTTTTTATCCCGGCAAAGTCAGGCGACGAGCTGGTCTGTCACGTATCCGACAGGAGGCGGACGGCCTGGCGGCACGTATTTTGCCTATCACAGCTATCGCTTCATCTGGCCGTTGCTCGCTCTTGGCCACTTCGAGCACAAATATGGTTCATCCCGTTAGGCGAGGCTGTCATTGGCCTCGTCTTGTTGGTGCTGGTGGTGTCGTCGGTCGAATCGGCACCTCTTTGCTGTAGATGAGCGAGTCTTTTGGCGTGTCAAAAACCGATGTGCAACTGATCACGTCCGCATCTCCGATCAAAACAAGCGATGACTGCTGCACGCCCCCTACTTTGATGTCTCCAAGCGCAATCTTTTTATTGTGGACTTTCATGTTCATTCTGCTCGTTCTCCTTTTTCCTTCATCGCACTTTTGCTCTATGCGGGATTTTGTATTTGTATGCCTGCACTGCCCAGCGCGGACCGCGAACCCAAAAACAGGTATGAACACCCAGTGCCCTCCCACATACAATACAGAAAGGCTCTTTCGTAAAAAGGATGTGTCGAAGATGCCAGCCATTGTTGGGGTCATCAATGTAAACAGCATAAGCGGCGTCTTCAATGTCGGAGACGTCCGGAGAATTTCCCCTGTCAGCTACTCCAAAACCTTTGCAGGAGGAGGCTCGTTCAACTCTGGCACCAATCTTTCGTTCAAGATTCCGCGCAGCGTAGTCTACGTGAACGAAACGACCAGCAACGAACTTCCCATCTTCGTGGAGGATACGAGCGATTCTGCGGCAGAGGGACGGGATTTTCCATGAATTTTTTTATTCATCAAAACATCGTCATCCACAATTTGAAGATTGATGGCATAACCAACTCATCGGTTTGTCAAATCGGCAGTGCCGGCATCATCAAGCCGCTATCCCAGCTTTACAACACAGGCGGATTCACGGAGCCGGCCCCCGCAGCCGGACCGATGCCCGAGACTTCTTCGGCAGAATTTATTCCGCTTGTCCCATTGGTTGAGCCTTCACGCTGACCAGCTTTATGTTTGATGAAGAAGGATGATCGTCATGTACATCGGTTCCGAAGTGATGCAGTATTTGCAACAGTTACATGACTATATACAAACACAGAACAAAAAAATCGAGAAAATGAAGCAAATGATAGAAGAATTGCAGCAAGATATCAAAGACTTGAAAGAGAAACAGGTTCCTTCTGTAATCAAAAACGAGTACAAGTTTGATCTGTTGAAGGTGGAACGGCTAGAAGGAACGCTCAATATCGGTCTCAACCCGAAAGGCAACGATTCGGGAATCGGCGAGCTTTCCATCAATCAGACGATGAATGTGCCGTCTGGCGAGCAAAAAAACTCGCCGCTGTTTGACCGCGTGCAAAAAGAAATATACCGCTACCTGGAGTCGGACGCCTATCACGTGCTGGAACGAATCGAAGAAGAGTGCGGATACCCGCTCAATGACGACTACCGGGCTTTTATATTGGACGATATCAAAAAGCAAATTGATCAGCGCATCCGCTATTACGTCAATCAGCTTCCCGCCGATGACCTGGAGCCGGAACAAATCGACGCCTTGGTGCCAAAAATAGTCCAGAAGGTCAAGCGGGATATCGAAAAAACGTGTGAGAGCTTCGTCAAAAATCTGCCTCGCGAGGTGAACGAACCCTGATATGATCTACCAGGTGATAAATGGTGCCGTCTGCGTCGGCAAGCTTTCGATTGATGCCTTGTCATCCTCTGCATCCTTGTTCATTGGAGATACAACAACGGTCAAACTGCTGTCCATTTATGAAACTCCGCCAGAATCGATGATCATTGGAGCGGTCCCGGTTGATACCGCGCTCACTCCGCCATAAGGAGGCGACAGCTGTTGTACCGAAGAACAAGCCACGTCAAAAAGTTGAGCAGCATCTCCATCGATTCTTCCTCTGTTTTGCAACTTGGCGATTCCAGGCAAGTGCATACCCAAGCCAATATTTTGGCGATTCAACGGGAAAAAGCGATTTTTTTCAAAAATGAACTGCCTTTTGCCGATTACGATGTGTTCAGCGTTCCGTTAGCAGCTCCTTGCCCCGAGGAGCCGATATGCATCGATACGTTTCACGACTGCACACATCTGCGCGTGCGAAAAGTCGACGTGCCGTTCGCTGCGGCATCTTCCGTGATCCATATCGGTTCCACCGAATGCCTGACCCTGGAAACACGCGTGAAAAATATCCGGCATTTGCTTCGCGACGAACCAAAGCCGAAGAGAGGGGATTAACCAGTGCCTTCCGTGGTGGGAGCTGTCAATATCAACAGCAACTCGGGAACTGTCAACTTCGGGGATACCTTGAACATCTCCCCGAAAAGCGCAACGAAAACCTTTTCCGGCTCTGGGGGCGGCAATACGGGCAATGTCGTCAATACGATCAACGGCGCCAATGCAACCAATACGCTTGATCCGAGCATTGTCGATCAGCCGCTGGTAGGGAATATATGAACGAACAGTGTTAATGGCTTTCATTAGCACTGTTTTTGCCCGCAGGCGGACATGCCTCCTTTTCGCCTCGGGAAACCGCAAAAAAGAGGAGGTACGTGAAGTCCTCCCCTACAGCTTCGCCTTGAATGTCGTTTTTCGCTCCCGATAGTCCGCATCACGGTGCAAAATGATTTCCAGCAAGCCATCCTGGTACTGTGCTTTCATTCCTTTTGCGACCACCGGAGCTGGTAGCTCGATATTCCGTTGAAAAGAGCCGTAGCTCCTCTCTGTTTTCACGCACGCGCCGTTGTAATTCGGCTCTTTGACTTCCCCTTTGATTTCGAGCAGCTTTTGCTCGACCAGTGCCAACTCCAGGCTGTCGCGCGCGAAGCCCGGCAATTCGCAGCAGACGATTACCGCTTGCTCCGACAAGAACACATCCGTGACAGGATAATCAGTCGTTTCTTCCTCCTGCACGACCCGCACTGGCTTGCCTTTGGGCTGTTTCGCGCTCTTTTGGCTGGTCTGCACGACCTTCGTCGTCTTCGTGGTAGAGGTCGTTGTCTGATTCGGCGTTTGTTTGCTGAGTGCCGCTACATTTTCCCAAAAACTCGCGTCCATGATTTGATTCATCTGGCGCAAAGCACCCCACGGATGCTCTTTGTCCAGATTTAATTTTCCCAGGCTTTGCGAAGCCTTTTGCAACTGCTTCAACGTCTCTTGCCAATTTTTCAAGGACGTGGCCTCCTTCCCTCAAGCTGACATACGCCCGTTTTTGGCAGTATATGTGGCTCGCTTTGGGAAGGGTGCACAAAAATCATTATGTCTGCCCATTGTCACTGACATCTGGCGCGGGTGCTGGCGGCGCGATAATGTCAGGAGGCGGCATGTCGCTCGGGTACGTCTCGCCGGACTGCCCGTTTCCTCCATCCGGTACGGGAGTTGGCTCTGGCGTCGTTTCCGGTTTAGCTGCCGGGGTTGTCGGTTTCTCCGATTTTGGCTTCGCTTCTTTGGTCGGGGATGAAGTGGACGGCTTTGGCGTCGTCGGCCTCGTCTCCGTTTTCATCTCGATCTTGGCGACTTCCGCAACCGACGCGTTGCTCAGTTGGTTCGTTGATTCGGCTACACCCAGTTCCTTTTGCAGCGTACTGCGGACCGCCTGCATGTTCTCCCGCGGCCACAAGGAATACGGCGAGCTCCAGATCGCCCCGTTTTCCAGCGAGACGATATTATCCGAAGAAATCGTGCCGAAATCCATGGCCATTCCTTTGATTTGATCCTTCGACAAATCTGTTTTAATATGCTGTCCAACCGTTTCCATCACCGATGTCAGACGGGTAACTCCGTCCATCGAGATCATTTTGTCCGCTACTGCGCGAATCACTTGCTGTTGACGGCGGTTGCGGTCAAAGTCGCTCGAATTGTAAGCACTGCCGCGCCTGTCGATCCGGTGTCTGACAAAGCCCAAAGCCTGTTCGCCATTCAGCACCTGGGTTCCCTTTTTCAAATTTCGGTAGACGCCTTGCTTGGGAAGCTCATAGACGAGATCGCGATCCACATCTACCTTGACGCCGCCAAGCTTGTCAACCGCTGCCGTAAAGCCCTCGAAGTCGAGCTGGACGTAATGGCCGACAGAGATTCCAAACATATGCTCCAGCGTTTTCTTGAGCATCGTCATGCCGTTTTCCGTCACAGGTTTGCCTTTGCTTTCTGCCAGCTTTTTCTGACCTTCGCCAAGTGCAAAAACTTCATTGATCTTGTGATAACCTGGGTATCCGGGAATCTCGACCCGCGTGTCGCGCGGCAAGGATACCATCGTCACTTTTTTCGTCACAGGATTCGCGACCGCGACAACCAGCACGTCTGTGTTCAGCATCCCGATGTTTTTCCGCGTGTCCACCCCGACAATGACGAACGCAATCGATTTCTTATCCTCATACGGCTGCTCGACGACGGGCTGATCGGGAAGCTTGTACGGATCTTCCGTCACGACTTCCAGTGTCTGGTCGACCTTGTTGAGCGCGTATCCCGCCCCGACCGCCAGCAAGCAGAGAAACAGGCACGCAGCCAAGAGCAGATACATCCGCTTGCTTCGCTGTCCGCGTTTTTTGCGTGTACGCGGCTGTTTCACAGGGGCCCTTTGTTTTTCGTTCTTGGCCTGCACGCAGGTTCACTCCTTTTCACATGCATGGTGTCACAATTCTATTCATTTTTTTATTATTCTGGAAAAGCATGTCCTATTTTACCACATTCTGCTGTCAGATTGTAGCTGATGCCCGAGGGATCGCACCTGTTTTGTCGTTTTAGCGGCGAGTCCTTGCACTCCTTAAACGAAACAGGTAGTCTAAAACTATTGGGAAAACCGGAAAAAGAAAAGATCGGGGGACTGGAGAGTGGAACACGTACAGGTGCTGATCGCAGGCGGCGGCATCGCGGGGTTGTCTGCCGCTATTTGGTGCCAACGATTGGGGTTGTCTTGTTTGCTGGTAGAAAAAACAGATCGGCTCGGCGGCCAGTTGCATCAAATCCACAATGAAATTTGGGATTTTCCTCCGCGTGTGTATGCGCAAGGGGCTTCTTTGCTGGAAGATTTGTCCCGGCATCCTTCCGTGCAAAAACTGGCTGTCCGCTTTGAAGAAGAGCTGGTAGCCATCGATCGGGTCGCCAAAACCGTGACGACTTCCAAAGCGCTCTATCGCGTAGACTATTTGCTCGTTGCCACTGGTGTTGCCCCTAACCAAATTCCGGCTCTGGACGGCTGCCCCCGCGTCTTGCCACCCTCCTTCTCCACGACGGCGGAGGCTACGTCGGTAGCTGGACTGGACTTGGCTGTGATTGGCGGCGGAGATCGCGCTGTCGAGAGTGCCGTGAACCTCACCAAGCATGCTCGCCACGTCACCTTGCTGATCCGCAGCAACCATCTGCGTGCCCGACCCGATTGGCTGCGCAAAATGGCCGCACTCCCCAATTTGACCGTTCTGTGGGAGACGGAAGTGAGCGGCTTTTTGCACCGCGAAGACCGGCTATGGTTGACATTGGCTTCGCGGCGGCCGGAAAATCCGCAACACTTGCTGGTCGACTTGATTTTGCCGCGCATCGGAGTCCATGGCAATTGCGCCGGGTTGGATGGATTGACCATGTTTGGAGACGGCTATTTGAAGACAGACGATTTTCAACGATCCGACGATGCGTGGATATACGGCTTGGGTGACGTCACCAACGGCGCTGCCTATGCCAGCCTGTCACTGGCTGTCGGGCAGGCTATGAAAGCCGTTAAGCATATTTCCATGCACGGCCGCTCGTCTACTCCGTTTTGAGCTTAGAAAGGAGCGCTGTTCTTGTACGTTTTTTCAGATGATTTCGGTTTGCCTGTGCAGCTTACCTTCGATCCGGACGAGTATCGCTCTCACTCGGCTGGACACGTGCTCATCGTTCCCTTTTATCAAGGCAAGCTGCTGTTTACCCGTCATCGCAGCCGCGGTGTGGAGCTGCCCGGCGGAAAAATCGAGCCTGGCGAAAGCAGTCTGGCGGCCGCCGTACGGGAAGTGTATGAAGAGACAGGTGCTGTCCTCGAAGGCATTGAGCGCATCGGGCAGTACACGCTGAGCGGCGGGCAACGAAAAGATATTTACATCGCAAAAGTGCTTACATACGAAAAGAACCCTCCCGGTGCTGACGTCCAGGAGACGGTCATGTTCGCGGATATTCCCCGGGACATCAAGAACGACGAGCAGTTTAGCCGGATTTTGCGCGACGACGTGTATCCGTTGACATTGGAGCGCGCCCTGCGGCATCCGTTTGCGGCCCACTCCGGCCAGTGAGCAAGCTTTTCCTTCAAGCGTCAGGCGAGCAAAAAACAGGCATGTCCGAACTGCAAGCCCTCCCTTTCTGGTGAGAGACTGCGGCAGGACTGCCTGTTTTTAATTTTTTTCTTTTTCCTTTTTCCCGGACAACAGGCGTGCAAACAGATCGTTCACATCAAGGCCGTACTTTTTGAGCGCATTCGCACGCCGCTTTTCCTGCTCGGTCTCCGGTTCGATTCCGAGCACCTCGGAGATTTGCCGCCATGCTTTCGTCTCTTGCTCTTTGGCAGCATCCTGCTCCGTGCTCTGCCCGGTCTGCTCAGCTTGCTTGGGCTTCAACAGGAAAATCGCCACTACCCCGAACACGAGCGACAGACCGGCGATGGAAAAGAACATGACGTTTCGCGAAATCCCGAGCAGCCACGTAAACACGGGCGGCCCGACCGCTACCCCCATAAAACGCACGCCGCTGTACAGGGATGTAATCATCCCCCGCTCGGCTTTCTGCACCGCTCCGACAATCATCGAATTGAGGCACGGCAAGATCATTCCCGTCCCGATGCTCCCAATGATGAGAATCCCGATCAGCACATAGGCGCCTTTGACGAAGCTGGCCAGTATATACGATGCCGACAGCAAAAACATCCCGATGATCACAAACAGGCGCATGAGGCCGAGCTTTTTGCGAATAATGACTCCCGTCAAGTAGGCAGCAATACTCATGACCAAAAGCGGGATCGCCAAAAATCCGCCTTTGATGACACCGTCGATCTTGTACTTTTCTTCCAGCAGATCGGACAGGTAGAACAGCACGCCGAACAGCGTGAACAAACAAATGCTGCCGATAAAAAACGCGGGGATCAGCCATTTTCCGTGCTGCTTGAACACTTCTCCGATCCTGTGCAAATATTGCTTGATGACAAGCGGCTTGCGTTCTTGCTTCTTTTCTTTTGTCAAAAACAGAAACAGTACAAGAACCGCCCCGCAAATAATCGGAAACGCGAGGAAGACCATGTACCAGGAAATCAAGGCGAGCAAGGAGCCAAAAATCGGACTCAACACTTTGCCCAATCCGTTCGAAGTCTCCATCAAGCCGAGCGCTTTGCTCTCCGAAGCTCCCTCAAACAGATCGCCCACCAGTGCCATGGCAATCGGCGCCGTCCCTGCTGCCCCAATCCCCTGCAAAACCCGTCCTCCCATGATCAGCATGTACGGCTGATCCAGCCACATCGCCCCAAGTCCTGCCAAAAGCCCCCCTACCCCGTACAGAGCCAGCGAAAACAAGATGACGATCTTCCGGCCAAAACGGTCAGACAAGTATCCTGCCAGCGGAATCACAATCCCCGCGGCAATCGAAAAGGCTGTAATGAGCAGACTGGTTTGCAGGGAGGTTAGGTGCATTTTGTTTTTCATCGTGGGCAAGACGGGAATGAGCATCGAGTTGCCCAACACCATCACCAGCGGGATTCCCGTCAGCCCTATCAGGTTTTTCGCATTTTGTGCCATACGAAACTCCTCATCTCACGCATAGACGCTGCCATCCCAGCGCATCGCGTTGATAATTTCCCAGTTCGGTGCAAGTCCGATTCCCGGTCCATCCGGGATGGTCACTTCGCCGTTGACTGGATAAAGGGGAAAGAGAGCTGTGAACGGATTTTCCATCACATCCCACTCGATCGGCTCAATCGGCTCGCTGTCCATTTTGCTCCAGGCCGGCAGACAAGCTTGCGCAAACAGCGTATACAATCGCGCCAAGCCGCCGTCAAAAGTATGGGGCGATACCCGGTAGCCAAACTGCCGCGCTGCTTGCAGCATGATCCGGTAGCTCTCGATTCCTTCCGTATGCAATACGTCCGGCTGCGCGATGTCAATCGCTCCCTGCCTGAACAAAGCCAAATAGTGCGTGCAGCGAATCAAATTTTCGCCCCCCGCAAGCGGAATCGGCAGAGCGGCCCGCAGCTTGGCGTATTCGTCGACATGCTCCATCGGCATCGGCTCTTCCAGCCACATCCAGTTGGCATAGCGATCCAAAAGCCGCGTCCACTGTCTCGTCGTTGCCAGGTCGTAGCTTTGATTGGCGTCAAGCGCTACCTGAATCTCCTCTGGCAGCATATCCATCATCCGGGCAATGTGCTGCTGATCTTCCTGAACCGAGCGACCGCCGATTTTTACTTTGACTTTGGAAAAGCCCGCTTCTGTCGCCGCTGCCACTTGGCTGAGCGAATGCTCGATCCAGTCGTCACGCTCGGAGTAAGACTGAAAAGAGGCGTAAACAGGGATGGTGCGATGAATCGCCCCGCCCCATAGCTGACAGACAGACATGTTCGCCGCTTTGGCGACAATCTCGCTCAAAGCCATGCTGACGCCTGAAGCCGATCGCTGATGCCATTTGCTGATCACCTCCGCGATCATCAGTCGGCCAGAAGCGTCCTTGCCTAGCAAAAACGGGATGATCCGTTCCCGAAACCCTCTGTCCAATGTCGGCAACCAGTCGACGATTTCCCCCCACCCATCGATGCCAGCTCGTGTGATGATGCGGACGAGAAACGTGCTGCGATAGCGCTTGTACCCATTGGCGTCACCGTATGCTTGCGGCAAGCGATACAGGAGTGGATAAGTTTCGACGCGCTCGATCAGGAAACGCCGATCAAACGAGGTCATCGCGTCCCTCGCGCTGCTCGATTTGCTCTTCGTACTCGTCGTAGGAAAGGAAATTCCCTTTTCCTTCGCCTTTTCGCATGTAATCCTCGTATGTTTCGCTGCGCATGAAGTGAACACTGTCCGGCCCGTGGTAGCCGTCCATGTCGGTGTAGCCGATTTCTTCTACCGCTTCGACATACCCGTCCGGCTCGTCGCTTTCGATGTACATCTCGCCATAATCGGCTTTGTCGCCTTCCTGGAAGGAGAACGGGGTGCTGGACGTGCCCCACGACTCGACGATTTGCCAGGCGTCTTCTCCATCAAAGCCGTTCTGCCCCTCTTTTTCATCGAGCGATGTGCGACCAAAAGGCGGCTGCAAAAACTCTTCCTCGATCGGTCGGGACTCGTTCACATGCGGGGCAGGAGCGTGTTCCTTGCACGTTTGCGCCTGGGGCAATGCTTCCAGCCTCTCGTGCGGAATGGGCTCGCCACAGACCGTGCAGAGGCCGTATGTCCCTTCTTCCATCCGGGTCAGCGCCTGATCGATTTCTTTCAGCGTCTCCCGGTCAAGGCTGTCGAGAGCCAAATCTTTTTCGCGTTCAAACATTTCACTGCCTATATCTGCCGGATGGTTATCGTACATGGAAAATTCCTGCAAGGAGGTAGTCATCGGTTCTCGCATGCCGTAGTGATCTTGCACGCGATCTTCGAGTTCTTTTTTCTGCTCCAGCAGTTTTTCCCTGAAGCTGGCCAGCATTCTGTGATCCAAATCGGGCACCACCTTTGTTTGGTTTCCTCAACAGGTAGTATGGCTCAGCAGTGGGGAAATAACCATCGCATGCAAGCACAAAAAACCTGCCACCCCGATTGGAATGGCAGGTTTGAAATCATTACGATTCGCTTACATGTGCGTAGTGTTGTTCCACGATGTCTGCGCAGCGCACGCAGAGCGATGGATGCGCTTCGCGTGTACCCACGTCTTGCTTCACGACGCGGCAACGCTCGCATTTTTCACCGTCAGCCGCCGAGACGACAACTGCGATGCCTTCGAGTTGTGCTGCCTCTGCCGGAGCTGCTTCTCCCTGGGCGTGCAGATCGACGTGAGCGACGATGAACAGGTCAGCCAGATCGTCCATGGCAGCCAATGCTTTCGCTGCTTCTTCCGTTTGCGGATACAGCGCCAGCTTGGCATCCACGGAATTTCCGAATACTTTGTTGCGGCGCGCTTCTTCCATGGCTTTGAGCACTTCATCGCGTACAGCGAGGAAAGCGTCCCACTTGCTTTCTGCCTCTGCGGAGAAGCTCAGGTGCTGCTCGTCGCCTTCTGGCATGTCTGTCAGCTGCACGCTTTGTTCGGACACTCCCGGAATGAACGCCCACACTTCGTCAGCGGTATGCGGCAAGAGCGGCGCTACCAGCTTCACCAGGCTGAGCAGGCAATCGTACATGACGGTTTGTGCTGCGCGGCGTTTTACACTGTCAGGTGCTTCTACATACAGACGGTCTTTGCAGATGTCCAGGTAGAAAGCAGACAAGTCGATGACGCAGAAGTTGTGCACCGCATGGAAAACGGTGTGGAACTGGTATTCGTCGTATGCCTTGCGGGAACGCTTCACGACTTTCGCCGCTTTTGCCAGCACATAACGGTCCAGCTCGCCTAGCTGCTCATAAGCTACGCGGTCTTTTGCCGGGTCGAATCCGTCCAGGTTGCCGAGCAGGAAGCGGAACGTGTTGCGGATTTTGCGGTACACTTCGGCAATCTGATTCAGGATCGCGTCAGAAATGCGCACGTCTGCCTGATAATCAACAGAGGCTACCCACAGGCGCAAAATATCGGCGCCCAGCTTGTCGATTACTTGTTGCGGCACTACTGTGTTGCCAAGCGACTTGGACATTTTGCGGCCTTCCCCGTCGAGAGCAAAACCGTGGCTCAGGACAGCCTTGTACGGAGCCGTGCCATAAACCGCAACTCCCGTAGACAGAGAGGAGTTGAACCAGCCGCGGTACTGGTCGGAACCTTCCAGGTACATGTCAGCCGGCCAAGCGATGCCGCGCTCGCGCAGAACAGCCTGGTGGGAAGAGCCGGAGTCGAACCATACGTCCATGATGTCTGTCTCTTTGCGGAAATCTTTGCAGTCGCATTTGCTGCAAGCAAGACCTTCCGGAACCAGCTCGTTTGCTTCGCGGGCAAACCAGGCAGAAGAACCTTCTTTGCGGAACAACTCGGCGATATGGTTGATCGTCGCGTCGTTGATGATTGGCTCATTGCAAGATTTGCAGTAGAAAATCGGGATCGGAACACCCCATACGCGTTGACGGGAAATGCACCAGTCGCCACGATCTGCAATCATGTTCGCCAGGCGGGTTTCTCCCCAATGCGGAATCCACTTCACGTTTTTGATCGCTTCCAGCATTTGTGCGCGGAAGCCGTCGATGGAAGCAAACCATTGTTCTGTCGCACGGTAGATAACCGGCTTTTTCGTGCGCCAGTCATGCGGGTAGGAGTGCGTGAAGAAGCTCAGCTTTAAGAGCGCTCCATTTTCTTTCAGCTTTTCGGTGATGACCTTGTTCGCATCCTCGTAGAAAAGACCTTCGAAACCCGGTGCTTCACTGGTCATTTTTCCTTCGTGGTCGACCGGGCAGAGTACACCCAGATTGTATTTTTGTCCGACGGCAAAGTCGTCTTCCCCGTGTCCAGGAGCGGTATGCACGCAACCCGTACCTGCATCGAGCGTCACGTGTTCTCCGAGGATCAATGGGGATGTGCGGTCGTAGATCGGGTGCTTGGTCAATACGCCTTCCAGCTCTTGACCTTTGAAGCTGGCGACAATTTCCACGCCTTCCCAGCCGATTTCCTTGCTTGCCGCCTCGATCAGTCCGTTGGCAACGAGGAATTTGCGGCCGTCTGCTTTTACGACGTTGTACTCCAGCTCAGGATGGAGCGAGATCGCCAAGTTGGCCGGGATCGTCCAAGGTGTCGTCGTCCAGATGACAACGCCTGTCTCTGTGTCCAGCTTGCCTTTGCCATCTGCTACCTGGAAGCTGACGTAAATGGACGGAGAACGCTTGTCCTTGTACTCGATTTCAGCATCCGCCAGTGCGGTCTCAGAAGACGGGGACCAGTATACACAACGCAGCCCTTTGTAGATGTAGCCTTTTTTCGCCATCTCGCCAAAAACGCGAATTTGGTTGGCTTCATACTCAGGGAGAAGCGTCACATACGGATTTTCCCAATCGCCGCGAACACCCAGACGCTTGAACTGGTCGCGCTGCTTGTCAATGTAAGACCAGGCATACTCTTCGCAACGCTTGCGGAAGTCGTTTACCTCGATGCTGCGGCGATCCAGACCTTGTGCGTTGACAATCGCCTGTTCGATCGGCAATCCATGCGTATCCCAGCCCGGAATATACGGCGCGTAGAAGCCGGCCATGGACTTGTAGCGAACGATGAAGTCTTTGAGAATTTTGTTCAGTGCGTGCCCGATATGAATATCTCCGTTGGCGTACGGAGGTCCGTCATGCAGAACGAACGAAGGACGGCCTTCGGTACGCGCAAGCACTTGTTGGTAAATGTTTTGCTCTTCCCATTTCTCCTGCATTTGCGGCTCGCGGCTTGGCAAGTTTCCGCGCATCGGGAAATCGGTTTTTGGTAGCGATAAGGTTTTGCTGTAGTCCATAGCCTGATTCACTCCTAGAAAATAAATAAAAGCCTTCTCCCATCCCCAAAAAGGGACGAGAGAAAGCTCCCGTGTTACCACCCTGATTGAACCAAATCGCTGCTCATACAAAGCAGGCGTGATTGGTTCCACTCGTTCATTCGTAACGGGAATGACTCGCTCACTTACTCGCCGATGCCGTCGCAAACTCGCGGCATAAGCTTTCGGATATTGAACTCCCGGGTGATTTTCGGCGGGGCAACTGGTCGGGTTTTCACCTGGTCCCGACTCTCTTTGGCAGTGCTGTTCCGCGTACTCTTCCCGTTCATCGTCTCATGTTTATATGGGCTGATTTTTTCGACAAAGTTGTTTTACATTATAGTACCAATATCGGCACATCGTCAATGTTTTATTCAACAGCGACCGCAGAATCAGCCTGCTCGATATCATCCCAGGCGCCCTGCTCCAGCATTTCCAGCTGTGCTTCCAAAAGAGTGCGGAAGCGCATGCGGTACACGGACGCGCGTTTTTTCAATTCTTCGATTTCGATGGCAATCTTCCGGGATTTGGCCAACGCTTCGTTGACAATCCGATCCGCGTTTTTCTCTGCTTCCTTCAAAATCAGCTGTGCTTCCTTGCGGGCATTGGACTTGACGTCCTCCGCTGTCTCCTGGGCGACCAGAATCGATTTGCTCAAGTTTTCTTCCAAGCTCTTATAATGGTCCACACGCTCATTGAGAATAGCGATTCGTTCTTCCAGTTCCTTTTTCTCTTTAATGAGAAGTTCGAAGTCCTTGATCACCTGATCGAGAAATTCGTTTACTTCGTCGACGTTGTACCCGCGAAAGCCTGTGCTAAATTCTTTATTGTGTATATCCAATGGCGTTAATGGCACATGAACCCCCCACTTTTCCCGATAATTCGTACTTATGGTTTCGACAGAATCGGCTTTGTTTCCTGCCTTATTTTACATTTTTTTGCGGCCTGCTTCATTTTATGTAACCAGTCCGACAATCATGCGAAGTCTTCCACTGCGGGTTGTTCCCGTTACCTCGATGATTTTGAACCGTCCGAAGCCGGCAAGTGACACCATGTCGCCTTCTGCAAGCTGAGTCGACGGATCTTCGGTCACTTTCCAGTTGACCTTGACTTTGCCTGCGCGAATCGGGACCAGTGCTTTTGCCCGGGACATGTTGTGCACTTCTCCGATCACCGCATCCATTCGCGGCGAAGGAACGGTAATTGTCTTTTCGACCAGGCGGGCAGCAGGCGGCGTGAACGACTCCCACGCCACGCGTTCAACCTGCACGGAAGTACGGTGAATCTGCGTGACTTGCAGGCAAACGAAGTCAACCACTTCCTCCGCCGCAATGACATAGCAAGTCCCGGCGTCCGTCAGCATGTCGCCGAATTTTTCCCGCTTCATCCCGGCACTCAGGACAGCTCCCATCACATCGCGATGCTCCAGCGTGTGAAAGCGTTGATCTGCCTGAATCGCCAAAAGGGCGAGGCGGTAGTCGTCCTGCTCGATCTCCATGTACTCCGGGTGGATGATCACACGCACGCGTTCCGCGCCTTCATAGCCTCCGCTGGCGGATATTTTCACATCGCGAACTTGCGAGCACAAGCTTTTTAAAATCAGCAATTGTCTGGGGTCCACAAAATCAGTAAGGCGCATGGCCTGCTTCCGCTCTACCAGCGTCAGCATTTCCAGCGCCCGTTCCGCAAAGGGACGTTCTTCTTTTGCAAAATGATCAAATACGCTCATCCGTTATCCACACACCTTACGCCAGCTTATCCAAAATGCTGATCAAACCGAAATAAGCAAAACGCAAGGCGAGCAAAGCGACGATCGGAGAAATATCAATAAAACCAAGTGTCGGGATAAACCGGCGAAACGGAGCCAAATAAGGCTCTACAAGCCTTTCCAATAATTGCCCGATACCTGTCTCTCTCATTTGTGGAACCCACGACATCAAGATGTAGGCGATAATCATAAATTGATACACACCGAAAGCATAATCTAAAATGGTAAATACGTAGTCCATTCGCTCACCCTTTTTATCGTGTTAGTCCGTTACTCTTCCAGTACGCTGGAGATCGTCCCTTGAATGTCTACATGGTCAGGCGTGCATACAAAAATCGTATCGCCAACCTTTTGAATGTCGCCATTCAGCGCGTAGACGGTTCCGCTCAAAAAGTCGATAATTCGCTTCGCCTGATCTTTTTCCACACGATGCAGATTGACTACAACGGGTCTGCGATGACGGAGATTATCGGCAATGTCTTGCGCATCGCTATAATGACGGGGTTCGCAGAGAATCAAACGGATTCCCTCCTTTTCCCGCGCCTGGAACGGCACCACGTTATTCGCCCTGCTGACAGGCTGATGCTTTTTATTGCTGGAATCGTATTCATCCCGTTCCTCTTCGACTGTGGTTTCTTCGATGTATTCCTCGTTTTCCAAACCCAGAAACCCCATCAGCTTGTTCATTACACCCATATACTGCCTCCTCTCCTGCTCGTTGTCGTGTCTGACGGTTCTTTTCCCTATTCCGGCTTGACCAAAACAGAGCCCAGACGAATATATGTAGCTCCCTCTTCAATCGCCACTTCAAAATCACTGGACATGCCCATCGACAATTCTTCGATATGAGCATGGGGGAATGCGCACTCATTAATTCGTGCCTTCCACTCGTAGAGGCCGCGAAATACTTGTCTCGCTTCCTCCTGGTCATCGACAACAGGCGCCATCGTCATCAATCCGACGATCTTTATATGTTTCATATTACTGGTTTCACGCAAAAAAGCCAATACATCGTTGGGACTAAGCCCAAATTTTGTCTCTTCACCGGATATATTGACTTGCAAAAAGCAATTTACGACCTGATCAATCGCCTCGGCGCGTCGATTCAGCTCTTGCGCGAGCGAAAGGCGATCCAGCGAATGGATGTACGGGAAACGCCCGACGACCTCTTTGGCCTTATTGGTTTGCAAATGTCCGATAAAATGCCACGTGCCGCGCTCCTTGTACAACTCGTATTTGGGCAGGGCGTCCTGCACGCGATTTTCCCCGATATGCTCGATTCCGACATCCAGCAAATCACCGATTGCCTGCTCATCGACGTATTTCGTTACGGCAATGATTTTGACGTCCTCGCGCTTGCGGTTTGCTCTGTCGCACGCCGCCTGAATCCGCGCTTCGATCGCTTCCATTCTTGCTTTCAACAATTCCTGTTCCTTGATTCCCACGACTTTTTATCTCCCTTCTGTCTCTTTCCATCCGATGTAAGAAGCCATTCGCCCTGTCGTCCCGGCCGTTCCGGCTTCTTTTCGATGCGAGAAGAACAAGTCTGTACGGCAGCTTGTACACCAGTCTGTTACGAGCAAATGCTGCTTGGCAATCCCCGCTTCCAGCAATATCTCCGTGTTCAGCTGGCGAAGATCCAGCATGTACTTCTCTGCTGCGGCAGAAGCCGTTACCGCTGTCTCCCAGTTTTGCGCGCTCGTCCGCACTTGCGTCATGATCCGTTCATCCACTTCGTAGCAGCAGCCCCCGATGGACGGCCCGATGGCTACGCGAATGTCCGCTGGCTGCGCCCCGCAATGCGTTTGCAGCGACTTGACCATTTCCTCGGCAATACGTCCCACTGTGCCCTTCCAGCCTGCGTGAGCCAGACCAATCGCCCCTGTTGCCGGGTCCAGAAAAAAGAGCGGTACGCAATCAGCGTAAAACGAGGTGAGCAAAACGCCCTTTTCCCGGGTAAACAAGCCGTCTGTGGCGGCAATGACATCGTCCAGACTCTCCTTGCCCGCTCCGCCAGCACTCACCTGGCAAACGCGGTTGCCGTGAACCTGATCCGCGCACGTCCAAGCATCAAAAGGCATCCCGACCTGCTCGGCCAGCTTTTTCCGATTTGCGACAACGCGGCTTGCCTCGTCTCCCACATGCAAGCCCATATTAAACGAGCCGTACGGTTGTTCACTTTCCCCGCCAAGGCGAACGGTAAACCCCGCCACCAGGCCCGGAAAATGCTTTTCCCAATCCGTCAGCGTCAACACAGATTTATCCTCTTCCAAGCCAAACGGTTCTCTCATCCTGTCACCTTCCTCATATGGCTTATCATACCATAGCCGAAAAGAAAAGAAAGGCTAACTGACGCCTTTCCCCCTCTACTCCCTGTATTCATCTGCGCCAGAAGTTCTGGCTTCTACCTTCAGTGCTTCCTCCATCCGGACCAGCACCACATCTTTTCCGATCTTCACAATATTGCGCCACGGGATAACATAATCATTCCCGGAGGAAAAAAATCCGAGGAATTTGCCCGGCCCCGGCACGACAATGGCTTCCACACGTCCGTGACGCAGATCGATCTCCAAATCGGATATCGTTCCCAGCCGCTTCCCATCCAGGATATTGACCACTTCTTTTGTCTGGAAGTCAGAGATTTTCACCATTCTCCTCACCCACTTTTCTCCGTTACTCTCAGTATATGAACCCGCCGGAGAATATGTCCTTCTTCGCCGGAAAAAACAAAAGGCAGCCACGAATCGCCAGCCATAAAAAAACCCAACGGCACGAAGACCGTCGGGACCTATGTAGCTTCTCATTACGATTGCACGTGCTTTTGCATATGAGCGATCGCCGCTTTTTCCAACCGGGAGACCTGTGCCTGCGAAATTCCGATTTCTTCTGCTACTTCCATCTGGGTTTTTCCCTCGTAAAAGCGCATGGATAAAATCATTTTTTCCCGATCACCCAGACGTTGCATTCCTTCGCGGAGCGCGATTTCTTCTACCCATGTGACATCCTTGTTCTTCTCGTCGCTGATTTGATCCATGACGTAGATCGGATCTCCGCCATCCTGATAGATCGGCTCGAAAAGCGATACCGGGTCCTGAATGGCATCCAGCGCGAACACGACGTCTTCCTTGGCAACGTTCAATTCTTGAGAAATCTCGGTAATGGTGGGCTCTCGCGAATGCTTGTTGGTCAGATTGTCTCGCACCTGAAGGGCTTTGTAGGCGATGTCCCGCAACGAACGGGAAACGCGAATCGGGTTGTTGTCGCGCAAATAGCGCCTGATCTCCCCGATGATCATCGGTACCGCGTACGTGGAAAATTTAACGTTTTGCCCGAGATCAAAGTTGTCGATCGCTTTCATCAATCCGATGCAGCCTACCTGAAACAGGTCGTCGACGAACTCTCCGCGGTTATTGAATCTTTGGATGACACTCAGCACCAGACGCAGGTTGCCGTTGACCAGTTTCTCGCGGGCAGCCAGCTCTCCACTTTGCAGGCGCTCAAACAAATCCCGCATTTCCTTGTTTGTCAGCACCGGCAGTTTGGAGGTATCTACCCCGCATATCTCTACCTTATTGCGCGTCACGTCTTTCCCTCCTCGAAGCAAGAAAAAAGTCCCTAACCCGGTTGTCTTGAAAGGCCGCGTACTGACGCGTAGCCGCCAAGAAGGTGGCAAAAACCACCATCTGTTACGGTTTAGGAACAGTATCCCCTGAGGCTGGGAAAATATGCGTTAGACCATTTTGTTGAACTCTTTTCGCAACCGTTTTATAATTCGCTTTTCCAAACGGGAAATATACGACTGGGAGATCCCGAGCAAGTCCGCGACGTCTTTTTGCGTCTTCTCCTCTTCCCCAGCGAGGCCGAAGCGCAGCTCCATGATGATTCGCTCCCGCTCGGACAGCTTATCCAGCGCTTTTTTCAGCAGCTTGCGGTCTACCTGGTCTTCGATATTTTTATAGATCGTGTCATTTTCTGTACCGAGCACATCGGACAAAAGCAGTTCGTTGCCATCCCAGTCGATATTGAGCGGTTCGTCAAAAGACACCTCGGAGCGAATCTTGTTGTTGCGGCGCAAATACATCAAAATCTCGTTTTCGATACAGCGGGAGGCGTATGTCGCCAGTTTGATGTTTTTCTCCGGGTCAAACGTGTTGACCGCTTTAATCAAGCCGATCGTCCCGATGCTGACCAAATCCTCGATGTTGATCCCGGTATTTTCGAATTTGCGGGCGATGTAGACAACCAGCCGCAAGTTGCGCTCGATCAGCATGCCGCGCACGGCGGGATCGCCCGAAGGCAGGCGGCCCAGAAGCAGTTCCTCTTCTTCTCTCGTCAACGGTGGAGGCAATGCTTCACTCCCGCCAATGTAATAGACTTCTTCAGCGCGTGCACCAATCCACAGCAGGAAACGGTACCAGGTCAACTGGAGTTGTAGGCGAAGTTTTACATACATGATTAGCCCTCCTGTTTGAGAATAAAGGTAGGTTCTTGCGTATATGCTTCCATCATGGCAGGATGTACGATCGCCTGGTACTTGCCGTCTGCCGAAAGCGGAATCGGGTTAAGCCCGATCAGCACTTTTTCCGTTTCATAGCGAAGTCCTTCCTGTACAACCATCACATGATCCGGCTTGATCGCAAGCAAAAAATCCATTCCCCGCGACACGCTCCGGTACGGGATGAGCCGTACCCGAGCTTGCCATTCCAGCGGCAGGTCATCCCAGGATCCGTCCAGCTTCTCCCACACTCCACCGTTTTCATCGGTTTGTCGGAGAAGCGACGGCGGAAGCAGATGAGCCAGCATGCGGCTTTCGATAATCATCACCGGCAGACGCGTGATCGGCTCGTGCAGCTGATTGCCTGTATCCACGAGACCGCGGCAAATGACTTTTTCTTTTGCGACAGTCACCACGACATCGACGAGGAACGTCTCCATTCTTCGCGGCTCCTGAATCGCTTTGTAGCTCTTTTTCCCGAGGAAAAAGACGAGCAGAAACCCGATGACCACAATCGCGAGGGTAGGCTTGAAGCCCACTCCAAAACCGTCGTTGTGCGTCACAATCAATCCGTTGACAATTTCGTTTCGCGGCGCCAAAAAGTATTGAAGCCCGAATACTCCTCCGCCAAAAACAAAAGCGACAAAATAAAAAATGATCAAGTTTTGCGCAAAGGACAACAACCTCCTGTTCCCGAATGCGATCCACAGCATGAGAATGGAAAACAACAGCTTGACTGACCATTGATACATAGGCGAAAACGCAGGGAAAAAGAAAAAGACCAAATACGAACAACCGAACAATGAGGCCGCGATCATTCTCCACCACACCACGCGCTCTTTGCGAAAATACGCGGTAAACCAGAGCAACAAGGTATCAATAGCCAGGTTGAGGAGTAGAATGATATCAAGATACACAACCACTTGCCCTCACCTCCGATCTGTTTTCGCCTGGGCGAAAATCCGAGAGCTGCAAGAGTTGCCGTATGTCGTAGCGCCAGAACGCCGCTTTTATAGCGCTGGCTCTATCAGTAAAAGCAGTATATATCAATGTGTATGTAAAGTCTGTCAATTCTTGACGGTGTTTTTTTGGATTTTTTGTCTAACGTTTTTGGTTCTATTTCAAGCAAATGCACAGCGTCGAGACGTTTTTCACAGAAAAAAGCCTTGTCTCCGAAAAGAGAACAAGGCTTTTCCACTTTTGTGGCCTATTTTTTGTTGCGACGACGATTTCGCAGGAATGCTGGAATATCGAGGTTGTCGAGATTGCTCATGGAGAAGAAGGACTTGTCATCCTCTTCTTCTTTGGCACGGCCCGTATTCGTGTTGGAAATCGGTGTCGGACGGTTGCCAGCGGTATTGATCGGTTGTTGCTGGCGGCGCGGTGCTTCCGGTACGCGCTGGGAATGCTCGAATCCCGTTGCAATGACCGTAACTACCAGTTCATTTTTCAAATCTTCGTTGATGACCGCACCGAAGATCATGTTTACATCTGGGTCTGCTGCCGAAGAAACGATATCTGCTGCTTCGTTTACTTCGTACAAGCTCAAGTTGGTGCCGCCTGTGATGTTCATCAGAACGCCGCGAGCACCGTCAATCGATGTTTCCAAGAGCGGGCTGGAAATGGCACGGCGAGCTGCTTCAGCCGCACGGTTTTCCCCGCTGCCTACGCCGATCCCCATCAAAGCGGAGCCGCGCTCGGTCATGATCGTCTTCACGTCTGCAAAGTCCAAGTTGATCAGACCCGGTACAGCGATCAGGTCGGAAATCCCTTGAACCCCTTGGCGCAAAATGTTGTCCGCTTCACGGAACGCTTCGAGCATAGGTGTGTTTTTATCTACGATTTCCAGCAAACGATCGTTAGGAATGACGATCAGCGTATCCACTTTTTCCTTGAGTGCCGCGATACCAGCCTCACCGTGCTGGGAACGCTTGCGGCCCTCGAAAGAGAAAGGACGAGTCACGACACCCACCGTAAGAGCGCCCATCTCCTTGGCGATCTCAGCGACAACAGGGGCTGCACCAGTACCGGTTCCTCCGCCCATTCCCGCCGTAACGAATACCATATCTGCACCGCGCAGAGCATTTTCAATCAAATCGCGGCTCTCTTCCGCCGCCTTTTTGCCGATTTCCGGATTCGCACCTGCTCCGAGACCGCGTGTCAGCTTTTCCCCGATTTGCAGTTTAATCTCGGCACTGGACAATTGGAGCGCCTGTGCATCGGTGTTCAGGGTGATAAATTCTACCCCTTTCACGCCGCCTGCAATCATGCGGTTTACAGCATTGCTGCCGCCGCCGCCGCACCCAATTACTTTAATTCGTGCAAAGGATTCCATGTCCATATCAAATTCCAGCATATTGCTAGTCCTCCCCAATTCAACATAAAAACTTGTGGCCCAAGAAGCCGATTGACAAACGAATGGGACATCCCGTTATTCTCTTCCATGATTTCAAAAGAACGAAACGTTCCAATTTTCGCCATTGTGCTAACTACGGCAAAGCGACTAAATAAATTCGCTAAACCAGTTTTTCACTTTTTCCATCAAACCGCCGCCCTCTTTTGGCTGCTTGGCAACGGTTTGCTTCTGAGTGCCCTTGAATGAGGGGGTGACGCGTACGCTGCGGCGCTCCATCAACTGCAAGGCATATTGAATCAAACCTACCCCTGTGGTGTAGGCAGGATCCCGCACTCCGATGTAATCAGGAATTGCGATGCGAACAGGTGCGTCCAATTCTTCTTTTGCCAATTCCAGCATGCCAGGCATTGCTACTGTACCGCCAGTCAGGACGTAGCCGCCTGCAATCTCGTCGCGGAAGCCCATCTTGTAGACAGCATCCTCGACTAATTGGAATATTTCTGCAGCGCGCGGCTCAATGATATTGGCCAAGTCTACTTGGGTAAACTGCTTTTCTACTTCACTGCCAATCCGGTTCACCTTGAATTTCACATCTTCAGAAGCTTCATCGATCAACGCACAACCGTTTTTTATTTTCACGCGGTCTGCCACATCCGTATGGGTACGCAATCCTAGTGAAATGTCGCTTGTGATATGGTCGCCACCGATGCCGATCACGGTGGTAGCGGCCAGCTTACCTTGCTCGAATACACCGATCGTGGTAGAACCCGCACCGATGTCGACAAGAACGACACCCATATTTTTGTCATCTTTGGATAGGGCAACCGTGCTAGCCGCAAGCGGTTGCAAGAAAATTCCAGCTACACGCAGATTGGTTCGTTGAGCACAGCGAACGATGTTATGTACAACCGTTTTCAATCCGGTTACAATGGTCCCTTCCATTTCCAGTCGGACACCAATCATCCCGCGAGGGTCTTTGATACTACCCTGCCCATCTACGATATACTCCTTTGGAACTACCTCGATGATTTCACGGTCCGGCGGAATCGCTACAACCTTCGCTGCCTGAATGACGCGTTGGATATCTTCTTCTCGTATCTCACGGTCTTCGCTGGATACAGCGACAACCCCTTGGGTTTCATGCAACTCGATATGGTTTCCAGTGATCCCCACATACACTTCTTCGATAGAAACGCCAACCATGCGTTCAGCATGATCGACTGCTTCCCGGATGGCATGCACGGTTTGGTCGATGTCAACAATCACGCCCTTCTTGATGCCTTCTGAGTGTGATTGTCCGACGCCGATGATGTTGATGGAACCGTTGTTGATCTCGCCGATCATGACGCGTACTTTGGATGTTCCAATGTCTAGGCTGACGATGAGTTCATTACTTACCAAACCTGTGACACCTCCCCTGCTACGTCTTTTGTCTTGCTAAAATGAGAACACCTGCATAAATTATTCCACACAGGACAACCATTCCCTTTTTTTCATCTAGAATTTTTGTAAAAAAATGACCATCTTCCCATTTGTTCGGGCTATTCCTGCTGATTGATCCAACGGGATAGAACTATTCTCCTAATCACAGCCAGGTTATTGAAGAGACGCACCCCGAAAGCCACGATGGCTGCCAGGTACAGATCAATCCCGAGGAAACCTCCGATGAAGGCCAGCCCAGCTGCAAAGAGCGTATTGAAAAAGAATCCGGACATGAAGATCCGAACGTTGAAGGTGCGTTCCAAGAAGGAGCGAATCCCCCCAAAGATCGTATCCAATCCAGCCAACAGAGCTATGGAAAGATAGCTGCTATACTCCTGGGGCACGCGCCAATCCAGAAGGAAGCCGACAGCGAGACCGACAATCAGTCCGATAAGCGGGAGCCACATGGTTACGAATCTCCTTTTTCTTTAACAGGTTTCATAAATTGGATGACACGTGTTTCTTTGTTTGCGGAAATCAACAGCTTGTCCCGTTTTTCGGCCAACACTTTTTTGTTCGCCAGCTGAAAGTTCTCTTCGACACCCTCCAGCTTCATCGCGGACAAAAGCACGTCAGGCTCTCCCAATGCTTTTATTTCATATGGAGGCTGTATCGTCCTCGTATCAATCTGGATGACAGCCCCTACATTGCGGATCGCGGAAGTGGCAATCAACCGATGATCGTTAATGGACACCGCTTGCGCTCCGTTCGCAAACAGGATATTGACCAGCCAACGCAAATCTTCATCGTCAATCGTGTATTCACCTACAACAGGCACCTGCATGTGTTCGTCCAGAATCGGCTCTGTAGGCGTGTGGGCATCGACAACTTCCAGCACGATGCCTTCCCCCTCGACCTCTACCATTCCAGCCATTCGACGGTTTCGCTCCAGCTCTTCCTTCATGACCGAAATGCTCTCGTCTTCACTTAATGCGGTTTCGTATTGGTAGTACAGCTGATTGTACTTGGAAATATCTGCAAGCAGGTTTTTGTGTTTCTCCAGCTCTTTTTGCAGCGTGGTCCGGAGTTCCGCAATGCTGCGAGACTCCTTATGTACCGGATGGAGGCTGCTGCGCAATTGCACAGCCAACATCACACCTATGATAGCACTAATAATGGCAAGAATAAACGTGATTTTACGGCTTTTTTGTAACATAGGGCAAACGCATCCTTTTACCTTTTAGGAGTGTTTCGTTTTGGCGTCACCAACGAAGGCCGGGAGCTGCACCTTCTCTTTTTTCGCCAAGTCGATTTGAACAAAGTCTTGCAGAGATTGCAATACTCCTCCTGGCAAATGGAGGGCACTCTCCATCGTCTCCGGATTGCCGATTGCCGAGATGACAAAAGGAGCGGCAGACTTGATTCCGTTGACGATGATCGTCGGACCGACACAGCGGATGGAAGAGTTGCTTACCAGTCTCTGGCCGTTGATGCTGATCGCCTCGGCTCCCGCTGCGCGCAGTTCATTGACGACCAGACGCACATCTTGCTCATGCACGATGTAATTGGCGATGTCCGAGCTGCTTGCTGCCGATTGGCTGTCCTGCATCGTGATGACAAGACCAGGGCCTTCTACAGCGACCACGCCGGAGAGCATACGCGCAGCCTCCAGCTGGGCGAGTGTGTCGGCTGCCTCAGATTTTTGCTGAGCCATCGCTTCCTCGACTTTGCCTACCTGGCGCTGCAAATCAATCAGCTGGTTTTCCAAATGCCTGTTTTGTTCTTTTTCGGATAAAATCCGGTCATTCAATTGCGTTTCCTGCTGGAACAGCTGATCATTCAACCGCTCTTTGCGCGTGAGCTTGGTAGTCTCAAACGAGGTTGCTACCAGAAAGCCTGTACAAAGCGTCACGACGGTTAAATAAAGATGAAATTTGCGGCGACGACTCATTGTCTGCTACCCCTTTTTTCTTTACTGCGGCTTTTCTGTCTGCTCCTGGCTGCCTGCTATCGGAATGGCATCACTTCCCGCACCGTACGGAACAAACCACGGCTGCTCGAACATGGAGAGCACCCCTTTTGTTCCTGCCGGCAGCTCTGCCACGATCGCCGGATACCAGTTCAGCATTTTATCCAGCTTGTAGACCACGCTGCGCACTTCGTTTCCGTCGCGCATGTACAAGGTTACCCGCTGCTTATCGTACACCGTTGGCGTCAGAGTTATGTCCGAAATTTCGGCGAGCACATTCGGTGTGAGGCGGGACAACGCTTTGGCGAGATTGGGGAGCAGCTCAGGGGCTGCCCAGGAGCTGATCAAGGGCCTGTCCACCACGCGATCGGCAAAATTCACCTGCTTCAGCACCTTGCCGTTTTCGAGCAGCGGATAGCGGCTGCCGTCTTGTCCATTCCAGAAGGCGACGCGCTTTTGCTCCGTTACGTGCAGCCGGATCACTCCCGGAAAAGAACGACTGACCGTCACGTTCTTGACGCCCTCAAGCGGCGCCAGATTGCTTTGCACGCTGCTCTCCCACACATTGAGAAATTGCATGTCGCGTTGCAGACCCGATTGCTGGACGATTTGCTCTGTGGTGTAAATGTCGTTTCCGATAACCTGGATTTCCTGCACCTTGCTGTACGGTGAGCGAATAAAAACAATGATAAGTACAGTAAGAAAAAACAGCACGAGCCAAAATACCAGTTTACGGTTTCCTTTTCGTCTGGGACGTTGCTGCTTGACTTGCGGAATGCGTTCCTCAATTACCGCCATGGCCGAATCCTTCCTCATGCATTCTAGGCTCATCGCCCGCAAGATAATTCATTCAAAAGGGAATAAATGGATTTCTTCCAAATAAATGTAACTATACAAAACAGGGAAAGCGGCATAGCACTATGCCGCTTGACTTCCCTCGATCATATCGAAACCCTCGTGATGTCGGCTCCCAGCCTGCGCAATTGCTCTTCCAGGCGATCGTATCCGCGATCGATATGATGAATCTGATTCACCGTCGTAATGCCTTCTGCCGCAAGCCCTGCCAATACGAGAGCAGCGCCTGCTCGCAGATCTGTCGCTTCCACATTCGTGGCGGTCAGCTTCCCGACGCCGCGAATGATAGCAGAGCCGAGATCTACGTATATAGAGGCGCCCATTCGCGCCAATTCATTCACATGTTTGAATCTTCCTTCAAAAATCGTTTCCTTGATGACGCTGGTTCCCCTCGCCTGTGACAGAAACACCATCAGCTGCGCCTGCAGGTCAGTCGGAAACCCTGGATACGGCGAGGTGATGATCCGGTCGTAAGCACGAGGACGGGAGTTGCTTTTGATTTCCATTATATCATGGCGGGTCTTGATTTCAACACCACAGCTACGGGCAACCTCAATCAATGCCGTGAGTTGCTCAGGCAATGTATTGGTCAGCTCCACATGCCCTTGGGCAATGCCGACCGCCAGCACATACGTCCCCGTCACAATTCTGTCGGGAATGATCCGGTAGCTGACGGAGCGAAGCCGCGGTACGCCGCTGATTTCAATCGTATCGGTTCCTGCCCCTCTTATTCGCGCACCCATGGCGTTCAGGAAGTTTTGCAGGTCGATAATCTCCGGCTCCCGAGCCGCATTACAGATGCGTGTCGTCCCTTTTGCCAAGACTGCCGCCATCATGATATTTTCCGTCGCGCCCACGCTGGGGAAGGAAAGAAAGATGTTGGTCCCGCGCAATTGCTTTGCCCGAAAAGTAATGTAGCCTTCGGATTCTTCTATTTTAGCCCCGAGTGCCGTAAGACCAGACAAATGCAGGTCAATTCGGCGTTCACCAATGTCGCAGCCACCGGGACGCGATATGGTGACTTCACCCAACCTGGCCAGAAGCGGCCCGGCGAGAAAAATAGAAGATCGCATCTGGCTCATTAAATCATCTGGCACATGCGGGACGGAGACAGACGTTGTATCCAGATCGACGCAACCGTCCACGTGCTTCGTGTTGGCCCCCAGTGCCGTCATTATCTCCAGCATGACTTTGATATCTTTCAAATGGGGGACATCGTAGATATAGAATTGCCCTTCCGCAAGAACAGCAGCGGCAAGGATGGGAAGAGCAGCGTTCTTAGCTCCTTGGATCCGAAGCGAACCGGACAGAGGTCTTCCGCCTTCGATCGCAAAAGTCTCCAAACTTTCACCTCCGTGTTACCCCTCGCCCACCACCAGAACTTCCGGATGCAGATCAATTCCGTATTTCGCAAGAATTGTGCTCCGAACATGCTCAATCAAGGTGAGGACGTCGGTAGCCGTGGCTCCCCCGCAATTCACGATGAAATTCGAGTGTTTTTCTGAAACCTGAGCTCCACCGATTTGATAGCCTTTCAGCCCCGCTGCTTCTATCAGACGCCCTGCGTGATCGTTCGGCGGGTTGCGGAACACACTGCCCGCACACGGCATTTGCAACGGCTGTGTCTGGCGTCGCCGATCCTTGTTGGTCGCAAGTGTCGCGGCAATCTGCTTGCGATCGCCTGGACGCAGTTGAAAACGGGCTTCCAGCACAATCCCTTTTTCTTTTTGCAAAAGAGAAGTCCGATAGCTAAAGCTCAGTTCGTCGTTACTCAACACCTTACATTCGCCGTTTGCGAAAAGAATCTCGGCTTCAATAAGAATACGTGAAAGATCAGATCCGTGTGCCCCTGCATTCATATAGACGGCTCCGCCTACCGTACCAGGAATCCCTCCTGCGAATTCCATCCCTGTTAATCCCATCTTGCCTGTCTCCACCGCCAGGCGGATCATGGAATATCCGGCACCCACACACACCTCTTCACCCCTGAACTCGCAGTGGCTCAAGCCCTCAGCCACTTTGAACACGGCTCCGCGAATCCCTCCGTCCCTCACCAGAAGGTTGGAGCCGCGCCCGATAACACTCCAAGGAATTTCATGACGATGGATGATCTGCAAGGCTTTTAGCAAGGATTCTTTGTCCTTGGGCTGGATTAACAAATCAGCAGGACCGCCAACCCGCCATGTCGTATGATTGGCGAGAGGCTCATTGGTCCACACTTTTCCGATCCCTGCTTGCTTCAGCTCATCTGCAATATTTATCATTTGTGAACCTCCTGATACGTTTGCTAGGTCGGACCTGTAAGTCTTCTCACGTGTTTGCTCCATACTATGCGATCGCCCAGATCGGCGTGACAATCGCCCATCTGATCATTTTTTTGCGGAGACTTCCTGCAAGGTGCGCACGATTTCCGTGGCTGCTTTCGGCATTCCCAGCGACAGGGCGCTCTCTTTCATTTGCTTCCACAGCTCATCGCTGTGCAGCAAGCTTTCCACTTCCTGAAGCAGGCGCTCTCCTCTCAGCTCCTTCTCCACAATGACTCGCGCTGCACCTGCACGTTCAAGGCCGCGCGCATTTTTCTCCTGATGGTTGTTCGTCACATACGGAGACGGAATCAAAATCGACGGAACGCCGAGAGCCGTCACTTCTGCCAAGGTAGATGCACCTGCACGTCCGACCAGTATATGTGTCGCCGCCAAAACGTCCGGCATGTTATGGACGAATGGAAGCACGGAAATGTTCTCGGGAAGCTTCCCTTTTGCGGCAAGCTCGCTGGAGATTTTATCAAAGTGAACATCTCCGGTTACGTATACAAAATGAGTATCGGCATATTTGCCCAACTCGGTAACAACAGAAAGCACCGCTTCATTGATCGCCCTCGCTCCCCGGCTGCCGCCAAAGATCAGGACGATTTTTTTGCCTGCGTCTACCCCCAGAAAGCCACGGCCCGCCTCCGCGTTGCCATGCATCACTTCTGTCGCCCGCGGATTGCCGGTAAACACGGTTTTCCCCTCTGGAAAGTACGCGAGAGACTCTGCAAAAGATACGGCCACCCGAGTAGCCGAGCGCGACAAAAATTTGTTGGTCAGACCAGGAACGACGTTTTGTTCGTGGATCAAGGTCGGGATGCCCAAGCGCGAGGCTGCGTAGACGACTGGCCCGCAGACGTATCCCCCCGTGCCCACGACGACATCCGGTTGAAAATCGCGCAGCATTTTTTTCGCATCCGACACGGCCCGGACGAATTTCCACAAGGTCTTCAGGTTGTCCAGCGACAGCTTCCGCTTCAACCCGCTGATCTCGACGGACTGAAAAGGAATTTCTGTTCGCGGTACGAGCTGGGCTTCCAACCCTTTTTTACTGCCGATATACAAAAAGGCAGCCTGCGGAGTTTGGCGAGAAATTTCCCTCGCCACCGCAAGCGCCGGATAAATATGTCCACCTGTGCCACCGCCTGTAAGGACGACGCGCATACTCTCACACCCTTTTTATGCAGAGAAAACAGATTGCCCACGTGCGAAGCATCGCACCTTTTTCCTGCTGTTCATTCATGATCGAGAAAACCGAGATATGTTCAGGAGAACGCCGACACCTGTGAGCATCAGTGTCAGGGATGATCCTCCATAGCTTAAAAACGGCAGCGTGATCCCCGTCACCGGAAACATGCCTGTCACGACCCCGATGTTGATGACGACCTGGATCGCAATCATTCCGATGATCCCGAGCGCCAAAAGGCTGCCGAACAGATCGGGGGCCGTGATCGCTGTGCGCATCCCTCTCCACAAAAGCAGCAGGAACAACAGCAAGATGAGCGTACCGCCGATGAAGCCGAGTTCTTCCGCCACAATGGAGAAAATGAAGTCATTGTACGGTTCCGGCAAGTACAGATGCTTTTGCCTGCTTTGTCCCAAACCGAGGCCGAGCAAACCGCCCGGACCGATCGCATACAGCGATTGAATGATTTGGTAGCCTGTATTGAGCGGGTCAGACCAAGGATCGAGAAAAGAAGTAATCCGCTTGATGCGGTAAGGAGCTGACAGTACCAGTCCGATGAAGCCAACCACCCCGATCATGCCCAAGCCGACAAAGTGGCTGATTCGCGCTCCTGCCGCGAAAATCATCACAATCGCCGTGCCTGTCAATACCGTGCCTGTACCCAGGTCGGGCTGAAGCATGATCAGGCCGAAACAAACCATCGGAATCGCCAGAGCGGGCATCAATCCTTTGCGGAACTGCACAATTTGCTTCTGGTTGTCGGACAGCCACCGCGCCAAAAACGCGACGACGCCGAGCTTGGCAAACTCGCCAGGCTGGATTCCGAAAGCCCCGAAGCCAAGCCAGCTTTTCGAGCCGTTCACTTCAATCCCGACGATAAGCACCAGAATCAACAGCCCGATACTGGCGTAAAAGCCCGGCTTGGCCCATTGTTTCCATACCCAATAGTCAATGTTCATCGTGATGTACATCGATGTGATGCCGAGCAAGGCAAAAATCAGCTGCCGCTTGGCAAAAAAGTATGGATCGGAAAAGGGTGGCTTCTGGGCGACGATCGCACTGGCGCTGTACACCATCACGATGCCAATTCCCAATAAAAAAAGTGTTGCAAAAATAATTACGAAGTCGGGGGCAGAGCGTACCTTGCTCATAGTGCCAGGTCATCCTTTCTCATGCCGTCCCGTTTCACGCTGTATTCATGAAGCTTTTGTGGGACGTTATGCTAGGCTTGTTTTAAGTCTATGCACGCCGTCCTTAAACATGCTCCCCCGTGCTTCAAACGAAGGGAACATATCCCAACTCGCACACGCCGGGCTGAGCAGCACCACGTCACCTGATTGCGCCAACCGGGAAGCAGCAAGAACGGCTTTCTCCACAGTATCGACATGGATTCGCTCGTTAATCCCTGCTTCTTCCGCCCGCGCAAGCAAAATCGGTGCGGTCTGGCCCAATGCGATGACCGCTTTTACCCTGCCCTTGATGACAGGCAAAAGCTCCTTGAAATCAACACCGCGATCCAACCCGCCGCAAATCCAGACGACAGGCTCCTGGCACGCCTGCAAGGCACGGGAAGCCGCCTCCGGATTGGTCGCTTTGGAATCGTTGAAATACTTCACTCCGGCGATGGAATCCACGTATTCCATGCGATGTTCTACCCCGGCAAAAGTCGAGAGCACCTGCACGATCGCACGCGTATCAGCGCCAGTCAGCTTCGCTACCAGAATCGCGGCGAGCGCATTGTCCAAATGCGGGACCGTGATCTCATCGACAGCGATAATCGCCTCTGTCCCGCCCTGTCCATCGGCGAACAAAATGACGCCATCCTGGACGAATGCCCCGCGCGGAACTTGCTGCGTTTTGCTGAAATAGTACGTCTGTGCGGGAAGCTCGCCGCATTTCGCGAGAATGTCCGGCTGGTCAAACGGCAAAATCGCCATATCGTCTGCGGTCTGATTGGCGAACATTTTCAGCTTGGCGTCGAGATACTCTTCGAGCGTATGGTGGTAGTCGAGATGAGCAGGGTACAGATTGAGCAAAACACCGATGTGCGGGCGAAATTCTCGCGTTCCCATGAGCTGAAAGCTGCTCAGCTCTGCGACCAGCCACTGGTCTGGCCCAGCTTCCTCCGCAAGACCGCAAAGGACGGTTCCGATGTTGCCGCCAACGAGCACATCAAGACCCGCTTCCTTGAGAATTTGTCCAACGAGCGTCGTCGTGGTTGTCTTTCCGTTGGAGCCCGTGATGCCGATGATCGGTGCCTTGGCAATCTGGGAGGCAAGCTCTACCTCCGTCACGACAGGAATACCGAGAGCAAGCGCCTGCTTCACTGGCGGCGCTTCATAAGGGATTCCCGGATTTTTCACAACGAGAGACACCCCCGGATGAATCAAATCTTCCGGATGGTGCCCGCAAATGACGGTAATTCCGAGCGCTTCCAGCTCCTCGATCCCGCTCGCTTCTTCCCGCGGCTTTTTATCGTTAACCACGACATGAGCGCCAAAGCGGTGCAGCAGTTTTGCCACTGCTACACCGCTTTTCGCCATTCCTAAAACGACTACGTGCTGATTATGATAACGCATCATCTGATTGTCACCACCTCAAGGTATACACCCAATCCGGCAAAGAACATGCCGACCAGCCAGAAGGTGACGACGACACGCCACTCGGACCAGCCTGTCAATTCAAAATGATGGTGAAGCGGGCTCATGCGAAAAATTCGTTTGCCCCGTGTCTTGAAAGAAACGACCTGCAAGATGACAGACAGTGTCTCCACGACAAACACCCCACCGACAATCGCCAAAAGCAACTCTGTCTTCGTCATGATCGCAATTCCGGCGAGTGCTCCCCCCAAACCGAGCGAGCCTGTGTCCCCCATGAACACGCGGGCCGGATGGGCATTGAACACGAGGAAGCCGAGAACCGCACCGACGACGGCTGCACTGAAAATCGCCGTGTCGTAATCTTGCCCGAACCAGGCAATGATGGCGTACGCCCCGAAAGCGATCGCTCCCGTACCAGCCAAAAGGCCGTCCAGACCGTCCGTAATGTTTACGGCGTTGGTCGTGCCGACGAGCAAGAACAAGAGGAACGGGAAGTAGAAATAGCCCAGCTCCAGCTTCCATGGCGTGCCTGGCAAATGCAGCGACGTGTCATGCCCCATCATCAGCAGCAAAATATACGCGCCGATAGCCAGCACAATCTGACCGGCAAACTTTTGTCTGGCGGTCAAGCCGAGGTTGCGCTTCTTCCTGATCTTGATAAAGTCATCCAAAAATCCGATCAAACCGTAGCCGAGTGTCACCAGTAACAGGAAGTAAATTTCCATTGTAGCATTGGCAAACTTCAACACGGTAAATATAAGTGCCAGCAGAATGATGGTGCCCCCCATCGTAGGGGTACCAGCCTTCTTGAAGTGGGATTGCGGTCCTTCCTCCCGAATTGCCTGCCCAAATTTCAGGCGGCGAAGGAAGGGAATAAACAGTGGGCCAATCAGTACGGCAATGAGAAACGCGGCGACGATCGTGACGATTAGGACGTTGTCAGCGAACATGCCCGAGCCTCCTTTCTTTCGATGCCAATGTGTCGCATCTGTCTCTATTCTTGGTTGTACCGGGCAATCGCTTCCCGCGCAACTTCACGGTCGTCGAAGGGCAGTACTTGATCTTTGATGATTTGATACGTCTCATGACCTTTTCCGGCGATCAAAATGACATCGTTCGGCTTCGCCAAGGAAACGGCATAATGAATCGCTTCACGGCGGTCAGTCACTGCCGTGTAACGCGCAGCAGACACATCGCGCACGCCTGCGAGCATGTCGGCAAGGATCGCCTGCGGCTCCTCGGAACGAGGATTATCTGATGTTAAGACGGTCATATCCGCATATTTCGTTGCGATTTGCGCCATAATCGGGCGCTTCGTGCGGTCGCGGTCTCCCCCGCAGCCCACGATGCAGAACACGTTGCCTTTGGCAAATTCCTTGACGGTCATCAAGGCGTTTTCCAGACTGTCCGGCGTATGCGAGTAATCGACGAGAACAGCGAACGGCTGACCCGCATCTACGGCTTCAAAACGTCCGTTGACACCAGCTACTGCTTCCAGGCTCGCCTTGATGTCTTCGAGGCTCACGCCTTCTGCAAGTGTAACCGCCATGGCTGCCAATGCGTTATACACATTGAATTTCCCCATCAGCTTCAGGTTGAGGTCAATCGTACCCGCAAAGGTTTCCGCTGTAAACGAGGTTCCTTTGCTCGTAATCTCGATGTTTTTGGCCTGGACGTCTGCGGGCTGGTCGATGCCGTACGTCACGACGCGCGCAGGTGTCACGGTTGCATACAGCTTCGATGCCTCGTCATCTGCGTTCAGCACGGCTGTCTTCAGGCAATTCGGATCGTAGTGGTTCCCGAGCTGGGAAAACAGCAAAGACTTGGCGTAGCGATAGTTTTCCATCGTTTTATGATAGTCGAGATGATCTTGCGTCAAATTGGTAAAGACCGCGGTATGGATGTCGCAGCCGCGCACCCGTCCCAACTCAAGCGCATGAGAGGACACCTCGATGATCGCATAGTCTGTGTTCACATCGCACATGCGACGGAAGCTTCTTTGCAGATCCACGGCATCGGGAGTCGTATTTTTCACTTCTTCGATAACATCCCCGATTCGCATGTGGATCGTGCCAATCAAGCCTGTTTGCTTGCGCCGATCGCGCAGGATCTTGTCGATCAGATGAGTGGTGGTCGTCTTCCCGTTTGTACCCGTAACCCCAATCACCTTTAACTCTCTTGTGGGAGATCCGAAAATACGATCAGCCAGCATAGCCATTGCCCGCCGGGTATCCGGCACCCTGACAATAGTCGCTGGCACGTCCAGATCTTGTTCGGATAACACGGCAACGGCGCCATTTTTCACCGCCTGGGCCGCGAACGTATGACCATCCACGGTATACCCTGTCAGACATACAAACAAGTAGCCCGGTTTAACCTGGCGCGAGTCTGCTGTCAAACCCGTAATCTCCATACTGTCATCCCCCGAAACCTTCACTGGCAACAAAGGCATGAGCAGATCCCGTAGAAACATGAAACAGGCACCCCATTCTCCAACTTAGTATAGACAGAAATTTGCCCTTTTTTACCGAAATGACACGAATCCGTTTTGGTGACGAACAAAGGCAGAGCGATTGTAGACAAGCCTACTTCCCTCCGCCTTCGAAATCTCATTTTATAGCTAATTGCTCAATTTGTCACCAAGATGTATGCGAATTTTTCCGCCCTCTTCAATTTTTACTCCCGGTGCTGGCGACTGCGCAATCACATAGGTGCCTTTGCCCGAAACGACCAGCGGAAGCGTCTCGTACGTCTGGACGACATCTTTCATCGTCTGCCCGACCATATTCGGTACTTCGATCGGTTCCCGCTCGCCCAAAGCTTTGTTGATTTCCTTGGCAATCCCGTCTTTGCGCTTGGGCACATTCAGGTGCTGCAAGGAAGATTCAATGATACTCTTGACGCTAGGCGCGGCAATCAGTCCGCCAAAAGCCAGTGCTTTCGGATTGTCGACTGCAAAATAAACGACAATTTGCGGATCGTCTGCCGGAGCAAAGCCGATGAAGGATACGATGTACTCCCCGTCCATGTATCGTCCGTTCTTGACCTTTTGCGCGGTTCCTGTCTTCCCGCCGACACGGTAGCCTTCGATGTACGCCTTGTTCCCTGTCCCTTGGGCGACGACACTCTCCAGGGCGTACCGGACTTTTGCGGAAGTCTCTGCCGAGATGACCTGCCGCACTTCCGTCGGCAGCGTCCGCGCTACGATATCGTGTGTGACACTATCGCGCCATTCCTTGGCGACGAACGGCTTCATCAGCTTCCCGCCGTTGATCGCTGCCGAAACAGCCGCCATTTGCTGGATGGGCGTAACGGAAACGCCTTGCCCGAACGAGGTCGTGCCCAGCTCAACCGGACCGACGCGGTTCAGATTGAACAACAGTCCGTTCTCTTCTCCGATCAAATCGATTCCTGTTTTTTGTCCGAAGCCAAATTTTTTGATGTATTCAAACAGGCGTTCTTTTTGCAGCCGCTGGCCCATCGTCACGAAACCCGGGTTGCACGAGTTCTCCACGACTTCCAGCATCGTCTCCTGGCCGTGTCCTTGCCGTTTCCAGCAGCGCAGCCGCTTTCCCGCGACCGTAATGAAGCCGGGGTCGTAGAAGCCTTCATCGAGCGATACGACGCCCTCGTTCAACGCCGCAGCGAGCGTGACAATCTTGAATGTCGAACCTGGCTCATACGTTTTCCAGATGGGCAAATTCCGGTTGTACACTTCCGTCGGGTAGTTCTGATATTCGTCCGGCTGGAACGTCGGGCGGCTGCCCATCCCCAAAATTTCCCCCGTCTTTGGATTCATCGCGATCGCCAGAACATCATCCGGCTGATAGGCGACCACAGCCTGATCCAGCTCCCGTTCGATGAACGACTGGATCGCACTGTCGATGGTCAGATACATGTCCATTCCGCTTACCGGAGCTACGTAATCTTCGGAGCCGCCGGGCATCACGCGTCCTTTGGCGTCAGAGGGAAACGAAATGTGTCCGTCCGTTCCTTTTAAAAATGGATCGTAAATCTTTTCCAGTCCGGTCAACCCTTGATTGTCGATCCCGGTAAAGCCCAAAATATGCGCGGCCATGGAGCCATTCGGATAAAAGCGCTTGGAATCCCCGGCCAAGTAAATCCCCGGCAGGTTCAGCTCCTGGATTTTTCGCGCTTTTTCGATCGGCAGCTTTTTCCCGCCCGGAATCTTGTCATTGCTCATTTGTTTCTTCGTGATCGCCTGGTACACATCTTCTTCTTTTTGCTCCAAAATGATCGCGAGCTGCCGGGCTGTCTCCTTCGCATCCTTGATTTGTGCGGGAACGGCGACAACGGTTGGCACTGTCATGTTGGAGACCAGCTCATTGCCGTTCCGATCGAGAATCCGGCCGCGATTCGGCTTGAAGTCGATTTCCCGATTCAACAGCTGGTCAGCCATTTGCGCCAGCTTCGGCCCTTCTACCAGTTGCACATACCCGAGTCGGGTGATGAGCGCCGTATACAGGACAATGCCGATGACAAGCGATATAAAAATGCGACGGCGTACAGTAGCATTGGATACCCGCAAAGCGAGTCCCCCCTCGAATAGGTTGTCTCTTCCTTACCTTATTCGTCGGGGGGACAGGATAGAACTATGGAGTTGGACTTGTCTGACCTGCTTGTGTGCCAGTTGGAGGAGCTTGCTGGTTGGACCCGGTGCTTCCCTGCTGTCCGCCCTGCTGACCCGCAGGCTGCTCTCCAGTCGGATTCGTCGGCGCAGTCGTTCCAGTTCCAGACGCTGGCGGCGGAGTAGCGCCATCAGGTGACGCTGTGCCTGCTGGCGCTGTGCCTTCCTGCGGTTGTGGCGCGGGCGGCGGCTGCGACTCTGATTGCAGCGTAATCAGCAGTTTCTCTTTGCCTGTGAGCGCCGTGCCCGGAGCGATGCTCTGCTGTACGACAAAGCCTGTTCCTGCGGCTTGCACGTCGATATTCAAAAGCGAAGTAAATTCCATGACTTCGCGCAGCGACTTCCCTTTGAAATCAGGCATCTTCGCCCCATCCAGACGATCCGTCACCAAAATGATTTGCTTGCCAGGCACTGTTTGCTCGTAAGCGGCAGGATATTGCTCCACGATTTTCGTGCCTGTTCCGAGCACCGTCACCGTCAGATTGTCCTGCTTCGCGCGCAGTTGCGCCGCCGTCGTCGACATCCCTTCAAACTTGGGCAAAGTCTGACTCGCTACAGGCTGAGCCGCCAATACTTGTGCTTGTGATTTCTTGTCGTTTTTCCCGTTTCCTTTATCCGATTCCACCCGCGAGAAATCCGGCTGCTGTTGCAAATATTGCAAACTGCGCTCCATGATCGTCTTGAACGTGGGCGCAATCATCGTTTTTCCCCAGTATATATACGAATCACTCGTTTCTGGGTCATCAATGACAACGTACACGAGCAGACGCGGGTTGTCTTTTGGCGCAAAACCGATAAAGGAAGCGATGTAGTGGCCGTCCATGATTTTGCCTGTGTTCGGGTCGTACTTTTGCGCCGTTCCCGTCTTCCCTGCGACGTGGTAGCCGTCGATCGCGTACAGCTTCCCTGTTCCGTGCTCGCCTGTCACGACCGTTTCCAAAATATCGCGGGTTTTCTTCGCGGTCGCTTCTGAAACGACCCGTCTCTGCACTTCGCGTTCACTGCGCTTCACAACCGCTCCGGTGTGCGGGTCGCGCAATTCTTTGACGATATGCGGCTTCAACAGCTCGCCGCCATTGGCAATCGCCCCGACTGCGGCGATCTGCTGAATAGCTGTAACTGTCACCCCTTGTCCGAAAGTCGACGCTGCCCAGTCACGCGGAGAGCGCGGCTTCTCCAGGTTGATCAGGTTTCCTTCTTTCTCGTAAGGCAGTTCGATTTCGGTCAAAGAACCTATCCCGAACTTTTTAAAGTACGCCCTGAGCTTTTCCAGCTTGAGGCGTTCGTAGCCGAGCTTCGCGAACATTACGTTACTGGAACGCTGAACCCCTTCCAGAAACGTAATTCTTCCCCAGCCCACCCCGTTGTTGTGGTCGCGGATCGGAACTTGTCCCTTGATCGTGTACTTACCAGAGTCGTACGTCTCATTTGGATTGAACAGCCCTTCTTCAATCGCGGCTGCAAGCGTAATGATCTTGAACGTGGAACCAGGCTCGAACATGGAAGTGATCGCATGGTTTGTATAGTTGGTAATCCCGTTATAGTATGTATTGGGATTAAATTGCGAACGATTGCCCATCGCGAGAATCTCGCCCGTCTGCGGATCGGAGACGATGACTGTCATGCCTTTTGGCTTGTACTGGCGATCGACGACATCCAGCGCTTGCTCGACGTAATCCTGGATTTGCCTGTCAAGGGTGAGGTAGACGTCGTAGCCGTCTTTTGCCGGGACGTATTGGCCCTGGCTGTCCGGAAGCTGATAGCCTGCCCCGTCTCTTTTATACTCCATCTGCCCTTGTTCTCCGGCCAGTTCCTTGTTGAGCTGAAGCTCGATTCCCATTTTCGGCTGGTCGTACAGGTCCAAGTACCCGATTACGTGTGAGGCAAAGCTGTTGTTCGGGTACACACGTCTGGTCGTTTCATTTAAAAAGATCCCCGGAAGCTGGTTTTCTTCCACTTGCTGCCCACTGGGAAGCTTGGGAAATTGCAGCGCCAAAATCCGGTTTTTTTGTTCCTCGCTAATTTTTCTGCCATAGCGGCCCAGCTCGACTACCGTGTTCGGCTTGGTCAGCATTTTCACAAGTTCAGGAACCGGAGCGTTGAGGATCGGGGCAAGAGCATTCGCTGTATAGTAAGGGTCCTTGACGAAATCCTTGTCCTTGTCATCGCGCCCCTTCAACCTGGCGTTCACCGTGTACGCCTTGCCATCGAAAGCGAGAATTTCGCCGTTTCGATCCTTGATCGCTCCGCGCATCGGTTGCAGCGTCCGAGCCCGATCCCATTGTTCCGTAGCCTTATCCATAATTTTGCTTGCTTCCACCGTCTGAATCCAGTAAATCCTCAGACTCAAGGTGGAAAAAATCAAGATCAGGCACAACGCACAAATAAGGATGCGCCAGTTCACCAGTCGTTTCGTATCCATTTCCACTCACTCCATCACGTCATTGATCGGGGGTAAGAAAAAAATGTTACCGCACAATAGACGCAGTAACATTGATTTAAGGCTGGTTTGGCTTTTGTTGAAGCGAACTCGCCTTTCCGTTCTCCTGACCAATCGTATGTACGGCATTCGCATTGTACACCATGCCTTGTCGCTCGGCTTCTCTCTGGATGCGATCGCGGTTGCTGAGTTGCTCGATTTGCAGTTTCAGAGTGGCGTTGTTTTCGGCTATCAGGCGATTCTCTTTTTTGGTGCTCTGGATTTCATAGTTCATTTGGGAAATTTGCGAGTATCTTACCCCGACCATTCCCAGACCGGTTACTGTCAGCGAGATAAACAAGAGATAGAGCAACTTTTCGCCTGTCGGAATGGTAGGCTTGATTCGGACTGTTCGTTTTGTTGTTTTGGTGACGGAGCGGGATTCCTTTTCCAGTTCCATTGCCAGATTGCCTTGGTAGTAATAGCTCAACGTTTTCTCACCCCTTCTTCCTCGTCGCTTTTGCTCACTCTAGACCTTTTCCGCTACCCGCAGCTTCGCGGAGCGTGCGCGCGGATTGACTTGCAGTTCTTCTTCTGACGGCAAGATCGGCTTGCGCGTGATGATTTTGACGATCGCTTCGTTTCCGCATGTGCAAATCGGGAACGCTGGCGGGCATGTGCAGCCTTTGGCATAATCCTGGTACACTTGCTTGCAAATGCGATCTTCCAGCGAGTGGAACGTGATGACACTCACGCGGCCAGCCGGATTCAAAAGCTCGATCGCATCGATGACGGCTTCTTTGAACGAGTCCAGCTCGTCGTTGACGGCAATGCGGATCGCCTGAAACGTTCGCTTCGCAGGATGTCCGCCTGTGCGTCGCGCCGCTGCCGGAATCCCTTCCTTGATCAGCTCGACCAGTTCGCCTGTTGTTTGAATCGGCTGCTTTTTGCGCTGCTGCACGATTTGCCGGGCAATTCGCCGGGAAAATTTCTCTTCTCCGTACAGCCAGATGATCTTGGCAATCTCTTCTTCGTCCCATTCGTTGATGATGTCATAAGCGGACAAGGGCGCTTGCTGATCCATTCGCATGTCGAGCGGCGCATCGGCGTTGTAGCTGAAACCGCGCTCCCCCTCGTCAAGCTGTGGCGAAGACACTCCCAAATCGAACAGGATGCCGTCTACACCTGTAAGCCCCAAATCTTTGACAATCTCCTTCAGATGGCGAAAATTGCTTTTGACCAATGTTACCTTATCCATATAGGGAGCCAGGCGTTCCCGGGCATTTTCATGCGCCCAGTCGTCCTGATCAATGGCAATCAAGCGACCGCCATCGGTCAAACGGGAAGCAATCAGGCTGCTGTGACCAGCTCCGCCAAGTGTGCAATCCACATAGATGCCTCCAGGCCGAATGTTCAGGCCGTCTACAGCCTCATCCCTCAATACTGTTACATGATGAAACGACAATGTCGTCACTCCTGTTCTTCTCGCTGCTACAAATTAAAATCAACCAGTTTCTCAGCAATTTCTCCAAAAGAGCCTTCCGACTGGGCGAAATAATCTTCCCAACGTTCTTTGCTCCACACCTCTACGCGGTTGGACACACCGATGATCACACATTCTTTTTGCATGCCCGCATGCTCGCGGAGATTGGGCGGTATGTTTACCCTTCCCTGCTTGTCCCACTCGCATTCGGTTGCACCGGAAAAGAAAAACCGTGTAAAAGCGCGTGCATCTGCTTTGGTGAAAGGAAGCGTCTTGAGCTTTTCCTCCAGCTGCTTCCACTCTTCCAGCGGATAAGCGAACAAGCATTGGTCAAGTCCGCGGGTAATGACAAAGGAAGCTCCGAGTCCTTCACGGAATTTCGCAGGGATGGTCAGGCGGCCTTTTTCGTCGATGCTATGCTGGTATTCCCCCATGAACACGCCCTGGTCCCCCACTTTCTTGTCCTGTGGCTCCACTTTCCCCCACTTTTCCCCACCTTGTCGCCTACTTGCTATTATAAAAAAAAATCCTGCGTTTGTAAGCAGGATTTTTTCGCTGATTTTTTTGCCGGGAAAGGACGGGTTTCGCGTCTTATTCGACCCAGCTATCGAGATACGATTTTTGCTCATCGGTCAATTTGTCGATACCGATGTTCAATGCTTCCAATTTGTACTGAGCAACCATGGCATCCAGCTCGTAAGGCACGTTCAGTACCTTCTTGCCGATTTGCTCGTACTGTTCATTGACGTGCGCCAAGGAAACAGCTTGCAGCGCGAATGTCATGTCCATGATTTCCGCTGGGTGACCGTCGCCTGCTGCCAGGTTTACGAGGCGGCCTTCTGCCAGAAGGTACAGTTTTCGACCGTCTGCCATGACAAATTCTTCGATGTCTTTGCGCACGATTCGTTTCGATGTCGACAAAGCGCCAAGCTCAACTTTGTTCACTTCGACATCGAAGTGGCCAGCGTTGGACAAGATTGCGCCATCTTTCATCACTTCAAAATGCTCTTTGCGGATCACATCGCGGTTTCCGGTTACGGTCACGAAGTAGTCGCCGTGTTTTGCAGCTTCGCTCATCGGCATCACTTCGAAGCCATCCATGTACGCTTCTACCGCTTTGATCGCGTCGATCTCGGTTACGATTACTTTCGCGCCAAGACCTTTCGCGCGCATAGCTACCCCTTTGCCGCACCAGCCGTAGCCAGCAACAACGACCGTTTTGCCTGCTACTACGAGGTTTGTCGTGCGGTTGATGCCATCCCATACGGATTGGCCTGTACCGTAGCGGTTGTCAAACAAATATTTGCAGAAAGCGTCGTTCACCGCTACCATCGGGAACTCCAGCTTTCCTTCTTTTTCCAGTGCTTTCAGGCGCAGGATACCTGTTGTCGTTTCTTCTGCCCCACCGCGCACTTGAGCCAGCAGATCGCGGCGCTCGCTGTGCAGGATGGTCACCAGGTCGCCACCGTCGTCAATGATCAGGTCAGGGCGAGTTTCCAGCGTTTTGATCAGATGCTCTTTGTATTCAGCAGGGTCTGGATTGTACTTCGCAAAAACGCGAATGCCGTCTTCAACCAGAGCCGCGCAAATGTCGTCTTGGGTAGACAATGGGTTGGAGCCAGTGATGGTCACTTCTGCGCCACCAGCTTGCACCACTTTTGCCAGGTAAGCTGTTTTTGCTTCCAGGTGCAAGGAGATTGCCACTTTCAGTCCCGCAAACGGCTGCTCTTTTTCGAAGCGCTCGCGAATGCGGTTAAGAACTGGCATATGCTCTTTTACCCAGTCAATTTTCAAATGGCCGCTATGGGCAAGCGACATGTCTTTTACAATGCTTTCCGAAACCGTGTTCATGTATGGGTAACCTCCTTTATCTCATAACACAACCTTGTCTATCATATCATACGCAAGTACAACCATCATCTGTTTTTCCTATTCCCGCCAATTTTGTCGCACATCGCTTGTAAGCGTATCGTCTCGCCGCTTCCCTAGCGCGCAGCGGGCAAGTCGCTTTTTCCTGGCAGCGGCTGCGGCGGAGCACTCGCCGTCAACAGTTCGAGGAAGCGCAGCAAAGCTTGCGGCATCCATTTTTTCTTATGGTAGACCAACTGTCGGTAAACGCGGACATCCGGGTGGGAAAAAGGCAGGATGACAAGCGTTCCGTTTTTCACCTCTTCGCCAACCGCGATAGCAGGGATGAGCGCAATCCCTAAATCATATGCGACGCATTGCTTGATCGCTTCCAGACTCCCGAACTCGGAGGAAGACTCGATCGCAGCCCCGGCATCGCGCAAAACCGATTCCATGATCGAGCGATAGCTGCAACCTGCTTCGGTAAAAATCCAGTTGGCTCCGATAAAATCGCGCGCTTCGATCTTTTCTACCTGTGCCAGCGGATGGTTGGGCGCGGCGATGACGACCAGCTTTTCTTCCCCCAGATTCACGTTGACCAGTTCGGGATGGTCTTGCAGCCAATCCAGCACAAAGGCAAAGTCGTGATGCCCTTCCTTGACGCCTTGCCGCAAGTCGTGACAAATTCCCGGCTTCAGCAAAATCCGCATGCGCGGGTGTTCTTGGCGAAATTTTTGCAGGAAAGGAGGCAGGAAAAACGCCGCAAGCGATTCAACCGTTCCGATGCGCAGCGTGCCAGCCAACTGAGCCTGCTCGGACAAGTTGGCCCTCGCTTCATCGAGAACGGCCAACAGCTGTTCACTGTACGCAAGCAGCGCTTCTCCGGCGTGGGTCAGCCTGATTTTCCGCCCCCACCGCTCAAACAGCGTCACTCCAAAATCCGCCTCCAGGTTCTGAATCTGCGTCGTGACGCTTGATTGCGCGTAGCCCAGCACCTCTGCGGCACGGGTAAAACTTTGGCATTTTGCCACCTCGCGGAACGTCAGCAAGTAGCGCGTATCCATGAACGGCTCCCTCCTTTTTCATCGAAAAATCCGATTTCAATTATCTAATATTATAGATAACTCCGATGATAATGTCTATGCTACACTACCTCTACAAACAACCGAACATAAAGAGAGGGAACATTCATGGAAAAAGCAACTGTGCAAACTGCGGGCTTGGCCAAAACGTTGCGGCTGCCGCAAATCGTCGCCCTGTACATCGGCGCTGTCATCGGGTCCGGGGTCTTGCTGATTCCCGGATTGGCAGCGGAAAAAGCAGGCCCAGCCTCGATTCTCGCCTGGCTGGTCATGTCGATTCTCGTTTTGCCGATGGCGATTACGATGGGACTGCTATCTGCCCGCTATCCAAGCTCCGGCGGCGTCTCCACTTTTGTCCGCACGGCTTACGGCGATCGCTTCGGCAATATCGTCGGCTGGTTCTTTCTATTATCTGTGCCTATCGGCGCCCCGATCCTCGGCGTGACCGGAGCGAACTACCTTGCCCTGTTACTCGGCTGGGGCGACACGCAAATTTACACCGCTGCGGCACTGATTTTGACCGCGGTCGTGATCATGAATATTCTCGGAATGCACGTAGCGGCACGCGTCCAGACCATCGTCGTCTCCCTGATTATCGCCATCCTGATTTTGGCCGTAGTCGCTGCCCTGCCCCACGCTTCCGTCAGTAACTTCACCCCTTTCGTTCCCAACGGCTGGCTGAGCGTCATCCAGGCGGCAGGTCTGTTATTCTGGTGCTTTATCGGCTGGGAGGCGGTTACGCATTTGTCGGAGGAATTTGTCGATCCGGCGAAAAATGCCATTCGCGGTGTGCTGTGGAGCGCCGGAATCGTCGCCTTGCTGTACTTTTCCGTAGCGTTCATGACCGTAGCCACCCACAGTTACGGGGCAGGCATCTCGGCTGCTGCGCTCTCTGTCATGGTTCAGCTCACACTCGGCCCTTTAGGCGGTTGGATTGTTGCGGTGACGGCTTTGTTCATCTGTATTGCCACGACCAACGCCTACATCGGCGCAGCGTCGCGCATCGCCTATTCTCTGGCGCAGGAAAAGATCGCTCCGCGCTGGTTCGGGCTGCTGCACGCCAAATACCGGACACCGCTCGGCGGGCTTTTGTTTCTCTCCCTCTGCTTTGTTGTCGTGCTGACGGTTTTGTACCTCGGACTGATTGATTTGGCACGACTGATCGAACTGCCCAACGCGACTTTTTTCGCCACTTACATCGGCGGCTGTCTCGCTGGTGTGCGGCTTTTGCGCGATCATCGCTTCGGGCGGCTGGCTGCCTGGACGTCGCTTGTTTTCACCGTCGGCCTGTACCCGTTTCTCGGCTGGTCTGCGCTGTACCCGCTCGTGATCGCTGCCGTCTTGCTCGTCTGGCAAAAACAAAAGCAAAAAGCTTGATGATCCAAAAACATGACTTTCGCAACAGCAGCGACAGGCTGCCTCTTCCGCTCCGGGAGAAGCGCCTGTCTTTTTTTCGCTTTAAACAGTTTCCTAGCTTATGAATCTTGTGCACCTGCTTTCTCCGTGCTACAATGACGACATTCCCAATCATCGGATGTTTGGAGGTTTCGTTCATGACATTGCAAAAACCCGTTCGTTCCTCGCTCGTCAAGCAAATCGCGGAGCAGCTCGTCGAACGAATCGAGTCTGGCAGCTGGAAGGTCGGGGAACGCATCCCGCCTGAGCCTGAATTGGTCGAACAGCTAGGCATCAGCCGCAATACGCTTCGCGAAGCGGTACAGGCGCTGATTCACACTGGCATGCTCGAAGCGCGGCAAGGGGACGGCACGTACGTCCGCGCAGCGAGCGAGTTTGGCGCGGCGATGCAGCGTCGGCTCAAGCGCTCGACTTTACTGGAAATTTTGGAGGTGCGCTACGGACTGGAGCGCGAGATCGCCAGACTGGCGGCAAGCCGCAGGACAGAAGCCGATTTGCAGACGATCCGGCAAAAGCTGGACACGTCCCTCTCGCTCAGACACGACCCCCAGGGCTATATCTCGGCGGATGTCGCGTTCCACATCGCGGTTGCCCGCGCGACCCACAACAGCGTGATGATCGATCTGTACGAGCAAATGACCGAGTCGCTGCACATGTCCGTAGGCGGTACGGTCGATGTAAAAGAGTTGATGGACGAACAGGCGCAGACACATGGAGCGCTGGTTCAAGCGATTGCGGAGCAAAATGCAGACGCAGCCGAGGAAGCGGCAAGGAGCCTGATTCAAGCAAGCAAAACCGCTCTTTTGGAACAGATACAGAAAGGAAGTCTTGACCTATGAGTCCGACAGCATTGGCAACTGCGAAAAGCAACGCGCAGCCAGCCACCCCCAAACCGTTTCTGATCATCGCCGGAATCATTCTGATTACGTTCGCCATGCGCTCACCGTTGACTGCCGTCGGGCCGTTGGTCGGCTCCATTCAAGGCGATCTCGGACTGTCCAACAGCATGTCCGGGTTGTTGACGACGGTTCCTTTGCTCGCCTTTGCGCTGCTCTCCCCTCTGGCTCCGGGGATCGGGCATCGGCTCGGCGCAGAGCGAACACTTTTTGCTGGACTGCTTGTCGTTCTCATCGGTCTGATTTTGCGCTCGTCCGGCTTCGTCTTCACCTTGTTTGCCGGAACCGCGCTGGTGGGAGCTGGCATCGCGATTTGCAACGTGCTGCTGCCGGGGCTAGTCAAACAGCGTTTCCCGCAAAAAGCCGGCTTGATGACCAGTGTGTACACGACTACGATGTCCATGTGCGCCGCGCTTGCTTCCGGCATCAGCATTCCGCTCGCCAGTACAGGGAATTGGGGCTGGCAAGGCTCGCTCTTTTCCTGGGCGCTTCCCGTCCTGTTCGCCATCGCTGTCTGGCTTCCGCAGCTGCGCTCTGCCGGAAGTGCTTCTGTCAAACACGCCGGGCAAAAAAAGCAGCCAGGGCTGTGGCGTTCCCTGCTCGCTTGGCAAATTACGCTGTTCATGGGGCTGCAATCCTTTTTGTTTTATTGCACGATCGCCTGGCTGCCCGCTATTTTGCAGCAGCACGGCATTAGCCAAGCCAGCTCCGGGTGGATGCTCTCGCTTGTTCAGGCCATCAGCTTGCCCGCGAGCTTTTTCACCCCGGTGATCGCTTCCCGATTGTCCAATCAGCGTCTGCTGGCTGCCGTCATCGGGCTTTGCTCTCTCTTCGGATTCGCCGGGCTTTTGATCGGAAACAGCACGGTCTTGCTGTATGCCTGCCTGCTCTTGCTCGGCGTCTCGCAAGGCGCAGCAATCAGTCTCGCCCTCACGTTTATCGTCATTCGTGCACAAGACGTACGCCAGGCAGCCCGCTTGTCCGGCATGGCCCAGTCCATCGGCTACTTGTTGGCCGCGGTAGGACCGATTGTCGTCGGACTCGTCTACGACTGGCAGCAATCGTGGACACTGCCCCTCAGCATCCTCTGCTTCGTCAGCCTGTTCGTAATCCTGAGCGGAATCGGTGCCGGGCGTAATCAGACGGTGTAAAACAAGCTTCAAAAAAGCGTGCAAGAGCCCTTCGAAGGCTTGCACGCTTTTTTGTTCGGGGAGCAGAGTATCGACCCAACTCGCCCGCATGGTAAAATATAGAAAATGATCCTTGCGAGGAAGGAGCCTGGAAAATGAAACGTCTGCTGCTATGTACCGCGATGACTCTGTCGCTTCTGGTCGGCTGTGCCGAACCGCAATCAAACACGCTTCCCTCGGCTATCGAAAAGCAGATGGAGGAGCAAATCGGTATGGATATCGCTGTTCCTTCAAACGACAAGCTGGTCGTCAAGTATGCAGAAATTCGCTATCCGCCCATCGTAAACGGGCAACAAATCGCTGGCCCCTCTATCGCAACCATCGTGTATACCGATGAAAAGGGAGAACTTTTGCCAATCACGGACGAGCAAAAAGCGGAAATGCGCAACAGACAGCAGCGTGAAATCTTTTATGGCGAGTACGCGGGCAGGCCAATCATCATCATGGAAATCAGCACGATGAAAAACTCCTTGCATGACGCCAAGACAGCCGAAATAGAAGGAATCACAGTCGAATACGGGCAAAAAGAAGCCGCCTCCGGAACGTATGCCTTTTATTCCTTTCACCATCAAAACGCCTCTTATATGACTACCTTCCTGCTCAATGACACGACTACGACTGATGACGCCGTTGCCTTCAACCGGAAACTCATCCGTCAGCTTCAAGGAAAACAGTAGCCCTTTTGCAGGCAACAGCAACAGCGCTGGCAGCAAAAAAAGCAGGGAAGCCCCCTGCTTTTTCGCTTTTCCACACCCGCTATTCATCTTTCCCAATCAACCGGAACGTCTTTCCATCCTGGGAGGACAGGTAAAAGGTCTTGTCGACGCTTCCGCCAAGCTCTCCCGCATAGTATTGCACGGTCAGCCTGTATTTGTTCGTGCCGATTTTGGCATAGTACATCAATTCATTAAATCGCGGAAACCGCACGTAATCGTAGACTTCGTACTTCATAAACGAGAAGTGCTCGCGCAAAAACGGTTCGCTGACATTCAGCTTGTTCTCTTTGACGTAAGCTTGCAGATCAGCATAGCGTCTGATCTTTTTTTGCTCCATTACTTCGTGGACAAACGCCGATACCGCATCGGTCATCCCTTTTTTCTCGCTCGCCGTCACTTCGCCCGGGAACAACTCTTCGATTTTGCTGTCCAGACGCGTCAGCATCACGACCGCCTGTGCCCGACTGATCGCACTATTGGGACGGAAGGAGCCGTCCGGGTATCCGGCGAGCAAGCCCATCTTGTACGCAGGGTAGACGGTCATGACTTCCTGTTCGTTGGCGGTAGACAAATCAGAGAAAAAGCGCGTGGTCGTTCCCCGATACTTTTCCCCTTCGGATTGATGTCCGAGCGCCGCCAAAAGAATGCGGGCCGCCTCCAGTCTGGTCATCCCGTCTGTCGGTTTGCCTGTCGACATAATGCCTGCTGCCGCCAAATGACGGTACGTCTGCTCTGACCAGCGACCTACGGAAGGAGCCAAATACGTCTCTTTGACAAAAGCGTCAGGCTCAAATCCGCTATAGGATGGCAGCACACGCTCCACCAAGGCAAGAAATTGCTCTTGCGTAACGGTTTTTTCCGGCTGAAAAGTGCCGTCCGGAAAGCCTTGGATCAACCCGCTTTTCGCTGCCAATTCAATCTCTTTTCCTGCCCAGTGTCCTTTTGTGTCGAGGAAAGAGCCTGCGGAAGCCACGGGTTTTTCCTCCCTGGCCTGTGCCCGATTCCACTCACCAAATGCCGCGCCCGCCCATGCGATTGACCAGGCAAGCGCCAAAACAGTGGCTTTTTTCCCGACTTGTCGCAACTTGTTCTGCATCTCGAGTACCACCTTTCCTCACAGGAATTGCCTTATTCGTAGGACGCAAAATTTGTCGGAAAAGTTTCGGTCTATTCGTTAGAAATTTTTCCCACAAGCGGTGCAACAACCAAAATGGTCATGTCCGTTTTGTTGACCGCAAGCCAAGCGGGCACATCCCATTTCCTGAAAAACATCGAGACGTTTTTCATAGAAAAAAGCCGACGTTTCGTCCAGGACGAGCAGTCGGCTTTGGCGATTTCTAGACAAAAAACAGTTGATGAGTCCCGTCATGGGTGAATGGCGCTTCGACCATGCGATCGATTAATTCCAATCCGTACTTGTTTGCAAAAGGGAAAAAGCACAGCTTGCGTTCTTGCAGACCGCCCTCCGGCAACAGCGTCGTCTCGATTCGCTTGATCCGGTTGTAGGCCACGTCTTCTTTTTGCTGCAAGGAACGAATCAGCCGCTCCTCCAAAAAGGAGACTTGTTCGAGCAAGAGCGTGCTGTTTTTCTCCGACAGCCCGCGCATTCCCGGGTCCAGCCGGATCACTTCGTCCACGAGTGGACGGTAGAGCTGCTCAATCGATTGGCGCACTTGGGCGAATTGTTCGTGCAGCGGATGCGGGCCTTGTTTCTTCTCCCAGTCAGCTTTCCATTCGGTGAAGCCGGTCAAAACCTGCTCGACAGACAGCTCCAGACCCTCCAGCAAGCGCAAATGCGCCCCTTCCACCAAAGTGATCGACATCCGCGGCAAAACAATCGGCATCTGCATCCCGAACAACGCAAAAACTTCGCGGTAATACGCCCAGTAGGCGATTTCACCGGGTCCGCCAATGAACGCAAGCGTCGGGAACAGTTGCTCCTGCATCAGACCGCGCGTGACCACATTGGCACTGAACCGCTCCGGCTGTTCCTGGACAAGCGCAAGCAGCTCGTCGCGGCTGTACGACTGCCGTCTGTTGACAAAGCGATCCAGATGACGGGAAAGCAAAAGGCGATCCTCGCCTTCATAAATAAACAAGTTGGCCTGATGTTCGTCGACTTCAAGCTGCAACGGGTAGCCCGCTGTGGCAAGCCGCTCGGAAGCCTGCACCAGCAACTGGGCCATTTGCTCGTTTTTCTCGATCACCTGCTGAAATACGGGACGTTCCAACTCCCGGACAAAAGGCAGCGATGACTCGACAAGGATCAGGCCATGCTTGCCAAACAACTGCGCCAATAGACGCGCAAACCACTCCACTACCGTGGATGAGCTTTTCGCCGTTTGCGTCAGCAATTCCCGTACGTTTTTCGTTTCCGCCGTCTCGGTTTGTTCCTGGAAAAACGTTTCCAGGAACTGCATACACACTTCCTCTTCCAAAGGAAGCTTGCTTGCAGACGCACGACCTCTCTTTTTCAGCGACAGCCGCTCTTTGTGCAGACGCGTATCGCCATCCGTCGTCCAGTACACGTGGTCGATCTCATCGATGTCGTGATCTTCGCCCGCGATCCAAAAGACCGGGACGACGTTTACTTGCAGCTCGGCAGAGAGCTTTTTGGCCGCCTGAATCAAATGGACGGCCTTGTTGATCGTATACAGCGGGCCTGTCAGGACGCCTGCCTGCTGACCGCCGATGACGACATATGTATCCTGCTGCTTCAACAACTCGATTTTGTCCAGCGCTTCGGGGTGGTTTCCGATCGCCTGATTAAAGTTATGTAAGCCTTCCGCCAGTTGGAGCCGATTGAAGGTTTGGGTGGACAGCCACTCCAGCCGCTCCCGGTATGCCTGATCTCGGTAGGGATTATGGGCAAAAAATGACAGGGCAGACTCGTTTTGCTGCTGGTACTCTCGCGCCAGCCGATTTGCCAATGGAAGCGCAACGCGTTCAACATTCATGCTAGCTCACCTTTCTTAGGGCGATGGTCACTGCAAATTATACCACGCCAGGCATTCACAAAAAACAAGACAACCCGCTTAAATGGGTTGTCAAAGTGTAGAGCTGGCATCTTTTTAAAATTGCGGCGGAGTAACAGACCAGATCAGGACAGCTTCCACCTCGCCGCTGTTTTCAATCGTGTGCGACTTGCTGCTGTCAAACGAGATGCTGTCTCCCGCCTCCAACACGTGCTCTTCATCATTGAACCTCGCTGTCACGCTACCCGATATGACGGTAAAGCACTCCTCGCCTTCGGACTGGACGAATTTGTCTGTGACCATTTCCTTCGGCATCAGACGCACTTCCAGCATGCCCAGCTTGGCGCTTCCTCCCATCGAGAGCAACGAATACGTGCCGGTCGATTCGGGAAAAACCAGCTGTCTGCGCTTTTGCAGACGTGTCACGTGTACTTGCTTTTGGTCGATGTCTTCGAAGAAATGAATGATCGGAGACTCCAGGGCCTTTGTAATTTTCCAGAGAGAATCCAGTGACGGTTGGGATATCCCCCGTTCCACCTGGCTGAGCAGCCCTTTGCTGAGCCCTGTTTTGCCTGCCATGATCTCCAAAGTAAATCCACGTTCTTTTCGAATCATCCGAATCTTATGTCCGATGCTCTCGATGGGAAGTCGCATAGTTCCAACCTTCTTTCTTATCGGAATAAATACGATATGTATCAGTCAGTGCGTTACACGACACCCATCGTCTTGATTATGCCGGTCGTAAACAGCACTATATAGACAAGTCCAAACCAGAGAAACGACAACCGCCAGGCGGAAAACCCGACCTTTTTCAGAGATAGCTTTCCTTTCAGCTTGACCTGGAGCCATCCCAAAAGCACAACGGCGCCGAGGAAAAAGCAGCTCACCCACCACCAGGCCGACATCGCCTCAGGCCAGATGAGTTCGTATGCGGAAACAGCGGAGCGAATCACCAAAAAATTCGTGATATTCACCGCCCAGCGACCGGCCAATCTCTTGTTCCGCTTCCACATGTACACGCTCAAGTAAACAAGCGGAAACCCCAAGAAAGGCACTACGGTCAGCGTACCCCAAAAATAGGACCAGAAAGTTGTCCACACGGCCATCTACTGTCGCCTCCCCTCCTTCCCTATTCCCATGCTTGTCTTGAGAAGAATGACGCGAAGCAAGGTTTCGTGCAACGGAGTAGGAATCCCGGCTTCTTTTCCCCGCTTCACGAGGTAGCCGTTGATTGCTTGCACTTCCGTCGGTTTTTGCCGCTTCACATCCTGAAGCATGGAGGAAAGATTACGGGAAGTATTTCGGCAAATGGCGACAATTTCCTGCCATTCGGGATCGCCGATTTTCTGTCCGGAAAAAGCAGCTACCTCCACAGCTTCATTAAATAAATCACGCATCAGTCCTTGCGTATATGAACTGTCGAGGAGGGCGCCATTCGGAATCTCAAACAATGCCGTGAGCGGATTGATCAAGGCATTGGCCAACAGCTTTCTCCACGCATGCGGTTCGATTGCTTTTTCATAAAGCGCTGTGATGCCTGCATCGACTGCCCATGTGACGAATGCGTCAATCAAAGCATCGCGGTCTGCCTTTTCCTGCCAGGGCCCCACGCGAAGCGTCCCTGTTCCGGTATGCTCCACTTCCGTAGCAGAATGCCTTCTGGCTCCTTCTGTATGAATGGCGAAGTAGCATTGCGCATCCTCCAGTACAGATGCGAGCAATTCCTGGTGTCCCATGCCGTTTTGCAAGGCAATGACACGCGCGTACGGAGGGATTTCGGCAAGAGCCGGGAGTAGCGAGGGCAAATCGGGCTGTTTGACAGTGAGCAAATACAAGTTCCCTTCCGGCAATCCATCTGCAATCGGTTGGGCTTGTACGTTTACTCTGTTTTTTTGGCCGTCCAGACTGTGGAGCCACAGTCCTTGCTCCATGAGTTGATTCGCCTGTAGTGAACTGCGCGTTACGACGGTCACGGACTGACCAGCGAGCGCAAGCCTTGCTGCATACAGCAAACCAACGGAACCTCCGCCAACGACAACCACTTGCAAAGCGCTTGTATCGGGTTGCATTTGTTCACCTACATTAATCAATACTTATTTTATAAGAATAGCAGAGTTTAGGAGATTGTTCAATTGATTGGAACAAAAAAGATCAAAATTATCGAAAAATTTCTATCAGCCACGTTCCTTTGTTTTTCAAGCGGTCAACTGCTCGCCGTTTTCAATCTGCTCAAAAAAGACTGCCGCGGGATAGCGACAGTCTCAACGAATATTTATACAGGATAAACGGGATGCTTGCGGTCAGAGAAAACTTGCCGTTTCCCCTTGTAAATCTCGTAGCGCGAAATCAGATCATGGCGCAAACCGCTCGGCGGCACAATCGCGTCGACGATCAGGTTGGAAGCCAGCAAATACAAGTCGATGTCCTCCTGGTATTCCTTGCGCTTCTCCTGAATGAACGCCTGACGTTCTGCCGGGTCCTCGATCGCCTGAATTTTGTTGCTGTACACAGCGTTTACGGCAGCTTCCGGGCCCATGACCGCGATTTGCGCTCCAGGCAAGGCGATGCACGCGTCCGGTTCAAACGCCGAGCTGGCCATGGCGTACAGTCCGGCTCCATACGCCTTGCGCACAATCACGGAAATTTTCGGTACGGTCGCCTCGGCCATAGCGGAAATCATTTTCGCTCCGTGACGGATGATGCCCGCCCGCTCTACTGCGGTGCCGATCATGAAGCCTGGAACGTCGGCCAAAAACAGCAGCGGGATTCCGAACGCATCGCACAAAGTAATGAAGCGCGCCGCTTTGTCGGCGGAATCGACGAACAGGACGCCGCCTTTTACCCGTGGCTGGTTGGCGATGATCCCGACCGGCTTGCCATCCAGACGGGCAAGACCCGTAATCAGCTCTTGCGCGAACAGCTTCTTGATCTCGAAAAATGAATCCGCATCAACGAGCGATTGAATGAGATCGTGCATGTTGAACGCGGCATTTTGGTTTTCCGGTACGATAGTAGTGATGTCTTTGGCCGTCTCGATCGGCGCTTTTGCCGCTTGGAGCGGAGGCTGCTCGCTGTAGTTCGCCGGGAAAAAGCTCAAGTAGGTGCGCGCAGACTGAATCGCTTCCTCTTCGTTTGCTGCCAGCACATCGCCGCAGCCGCTCACCGAGCAATGCATCCGGGCGCCGCCCAGCTCTTCCAGACTCACCTTTTCCCCGATCACCATCTCCGCCATGCGCGGCGAGCCGAGGTACATGCTCGCGTTTTTGTCGACCATGATCACAATGTCGCAAAAAGCCGGGATGTACGCGCCGCCCGCAGCAGATGGGCCGAACAAAATGCAGACTTGCGGAATTTTGCCGGACAGCTTCACTTGATTGTAAAAAATGCGTCCCGCTCCCCGTCTGCCGGGGAACATTTCCAACTGGTCGGTAATGCGAGCGCCTGCCGAGTCCACGAGGTAAATCAGCGGTACGCGCATTTTTTCCGCCGTTTCCTGGATGCGAATGATTTTTTCTACCGTCCGCGAGCCCCAGGAGCCTGCTTTGACCGTAGAGTCATTGGCCATGACGCATACCGTCTGGCCGTTTACTTTTCCAATCGCAGTCACGACGCCATCCGCAGGCAAATCTCCCGCCATGACATTGGCGAACAGCCCGTCCTCGACCATGAACTCATCGTCGAACAACAGCTTCAGCCGATCGCGGACGAACAGCTTGTTCTGCTCCTTGAGCTTTTCGTGGTATTTGGCATCGCCACCTTGCTTGATATGCGCGATCTTCTCCTGCAACGTCTCTTCCAAATGCTTGGTCATCGGCTACTCCCCCTCGTCACTCTCCGCGATAGATCGGTTTTCGTTTTTCCGCAAAAGCTGCCAGTCCTTCCAAACGGTCCTTGGTCGGAACGAGCAGCTGGTACGCATTGCTCTCCATCATCAATCCGGTTGCCAGCTCTACTTCGCTGCCGCAGTCGATGGCAAACTTGGCCTGGGCCAGCGCCAGCGGAGCATTGCTCGCAATCTGCGCTGCCAGCTCCATGGACACATTCATCAGTTGCTCGTGCGGCACGACGCGGTTGACAAGCCCGATCGCCAAAGCTTCCGCCGGGAAAACGCGCCGCGCTGTAAAAATCAGTTCTTTGGCGATGCCCTTGCCGACTAGCCGCGGCAGCCGCTGCGTGCCGCCCGCTCCCGGGATAATGCCGAGAGAGGTTTCCGTCAAGCCCATTTGCGCCTGCTCGCTCATGATTCGCAAATCGCAGGCGAGCGCCAGCTCCGTACCGCCGCCAAGCGCCAAACCGTTGAGGGCAGCAATGACTGGCTTTTGCAGTTTTTCAAGCTCGCTGAACGTGTCGCGAATCGTCCGAATGTACACTTCCACCTGTTCGGGCGACATGCCTCGCCGTTCCTTCAAATCCGCGCCGGAGCAAAATGCCTTGTCTCCCGCCCCGGTGACGATGACGACACGCGTGCTGCGATCGCGGGCAAGTTCGGCGATAAGCTTGCGCAGTTCCGTCAAAGTCTCCAGGTTCAAACAGTTGAACACATCCGGCCGATCAAGCGTCACGACACCGACCAGCCCGTCTTTTCGATAGGAAATCGTCATGTGGCCCTTCCTCTCTACGTATGCTCCTCCTGCTTTTGCTTTGCCAGGTTAGCTTTCAAAACTTTGGAAGTCAGCTCCCTGCCCAGCTGTTCCTGGATGTAGGCACCTGCCTCTGTCAGCCGATTCAGGTCAACTCCGGTTTCATAGCCCATTCCGTGCAGCATGTAGACCAAGTCTTCCGTCGAAATGTTGCCTGCCGCCCCCGGTGCGTACGGGCATCCGCCCAAGCCGCCGATGGAGCTGTCAAAAATCCGGATGCCTTCCGCCAACGCTGCCGCGACATTCGCCAGCCCGGTTCCTCGCGTGTCGTGAAAGTGCCCGGCTAAGCGCTCGGTCGTAACATCTTTCACAAGCTCCTGAAAAACCTCGTGCACTTGCTTTGGGGTTGCCACGCCGATCGTATCCCCGAGCGAAACTTCGGACACGCCCATCTCGACGAGCGCATGGGTCACTCTTCTCGTGTTGTCAACAGGGACGGCTCCCTCATACGGACAACCAAACACGGTGGAGACGTACCCGCGCACGCGCATGCCGAGAGCGAGCGCTTCCTTCGCCGCTTCCGCCAGCACAGGAAATGTTTCCGTGATGCTTTTGTTAATATTTTTGCGGTTATGGCTCTCCGAGGCAGACATGAACAGGGCAACTTCGCTCACGCCGCACAGGCGCGCCCGCTCCAGCCCGCGAACGTTTGGCACCAGCGCACTGATGCGCACGTCCTTTTTGCTGGCTGGAAGTATCCCTTGCAAAACTTCCTCGGCGTCCGCCAATTGCGGAATCCAGCGCGGATTGACAAACGAGCTGGCCTCGATCCGCACAAGCCCGGCGTCGATCAGCTTCTTAATCAACTCGATTTTTGCTTCTGCGGGTACGATGACGCTCTCATTTTGCAGCCCATCGCGTGGGCCAACCTCTACGATTTGCACGTTCACAATCTTCCCGCCCCTTTCCTAGCGACCGCTCAGTTTGGAAAGAAAAAAATTATTCGAGAACGACGATAATGTCGCCATCGTTGACAAAATCACCGATATTCGCTTTCACTTCCACGACTTTTCCCGCTTCCATCGACTGGACAGGCACTTCCATTTTCATCGATTCCAATACGATGACATCTTGCCCCTCGCTGATCGTGTCACCTGGCTGCACCAAAACAGAAATGACGGTTCCTGCCATATTCGCTGCTACTTGTTTCATCCAAGACCCTCTCCTTACTTGTGGTTGGTTTTCGTTGTTCGCTCCGTAATAAACCAGGTGGTGTAGTCTCCGCCCCGGAACTGTTCATCCGCCAATACTTCCTGCAAAAATGGAATATTCGTTTTAATACCAGTAATCAGAAAATGATGCATAGCTTCCTGCGCCCGCTCCACAGCTTCTTCCCTTGTCTCGCCGGAAATGATCACTTTGGCAATCATCGGGTCGTAAAAAGGCGTAACCTGTGTTCCCGACTCTACCCCGTCATCGATCCGCACATGCTCCATGGCAGGCGGCTGATACAGGCTGATCGTGCCTGGCGACGGCAAAAACGTCACCGGGTCTTCCGCGTACACACGCAGTTCAATCGCGTGCCGCTTCGCCTGAACATCGCGCTGTTCGACTGGCAGCGGCTGTCCATCGGCAATCGCCAGCTGCATAGCGACCAAATCGTATCCGGTCATCTCTTCGGTCACGGCGTGCTCCACTTGCAAGCGCGTGTTCATTTCCAAAAAGTAAAAATTTTTGTTTTCATCTACGATAAACTCGACCGTTCCCAGCCCTGTGTAGCCGACAGCCTTCGCTGCCTTGACGGCTGCCTCGCACAATTGTTCTCTCGTGGCAGGATCAAGAAAAGGCGACGGGCTTTCTTCCAGCACTTTTTGATGACGGCGCTGAATGGAACACTCCCGCTCCAGCAGATGAATGACATTGCCAGCGTTGTCGGCTGCAATCTGCACCTCGATATGCCGCGGGCGCTCCACATATTTTTCCACGTACATCGCATCGTTGCCGAAATACGCTTTGGCGCGACCCTTTGCCGACTGATAGGCTTGCAATAGCTGCGACTCTTCACGGCATATTTGCATGCCGATCCCGCCCCCGCCAGCACTGGCCTTCAACATGACCGGATAGCCGATTTGAGCGGCCTGCGCTGTCGCTTCTTCCACTGTCGCAAGCGAATCTTCGCAGCCTGGCACGACAGGCACGCCTGCCTCCTGCATGATTCTGCGGGCCGTCAGCTTGTCGCCCATTTGCCCGATGACCTTTGGCGAAGGTCCAATGAATACAAGCCCTTCTTCTAGAACGCGCCTCGCGAACGCTTCGTTTTCCGAAAGCAGTCCGTAGCCGGGATGAATGGCATCGGCATTCGTGCTTTTCGCCGCCGCGATGATAGCCTCTACGTTCAAGTAGCTGTGCGGCACTGGCGGCGGGCCGATATGGACGGCTTCATCCGCTTCACGGACAAACGGCAGGTCGCGGTCGGCATCCGAGTAGACGGCTACGGTTGCGACTCCTTTTTCGCGGCAGGTGCGCATAATTCTTCTGGCAATCTCACCACGGTTTGCGATCAATACCTTACGCATGGCAACGCTCCCCTCTTTGACAAACCGACTCCAATCGAAAGCGTTTCCAAATTGTTTGCTCGGTTTGTTTCATGTGATGCTTACTTCTATTTTGCCATGAGAATGAACATAGTTCTAGAAAGAATTTTTAAATTTTTTCCATGAACCTTTTTTCGCTTTCTGACAATTCCGCAACGCGGCAAAGAAAACGCTTCGGAAAATCCGATCATGGTGTATAATAAAGAGGAGTGGCCTAAGCCGGCCAAGGCAAAGAGCTGTGAGAGGAGTGGCTGACCATGTTTGAAGTAAGACGTTTACAGATCAACTACAAGACACTGGAGGAATTTCAAAAGTTTCGCGAATTTGGCCTGGAGGAGCTTTCGATGAAGGAAGACCTGGAGGCGAACATCGTGGAGAACGATTCGGAATCTCCTTTTTACGGTATTTATGACAACGATCTTCTGGTAGCACGCATGAGCCTCTATAAAATCGACGGGAAATACGACCGTTATTTCCAACCAGCCCAAGATTACTACGAGCTGTGGAAGCTTGAAGTCCTGCCTGATTACCGCAGCAAAGACTACGGCACGGCTTTGGTTAACCATGCAAAAAGCTTTGGCGCTCCTATTAAAACAAACTCCCGCTGTCGTGCGGACGAATTTTGGCTGAAAATGGGCTTTACCCCTGTCAAATACAATCCGATGCGCGATCGCGGCGAAAACCCGTACGTCTGGTTGCCAGAGAATGTGGAGCTGCAAGACTAGCTCTTCCTTTGGACAGGACAGAAAAAAGAAGCGGAATGTAACCGCTTCTTTTTTGTTTGCTGCGCAGCATTTATTTTTCCACTCGCTCCAGGTTGCCGTTCTCATCCATTTTGAAAATAGCTTTGGAGGACTCCTCTTCCTGCAAAAAGGCCAGCTTGCGCGCGCGATCCATGATCTGAACAAGCGCGCGGTAATCGTCATTTACTCCCTGCACCTGCTCCAGTTCTTTTTTGGCTCGCTCATGCGCATCCTTCAATTCTTTTAACTCCAAATCTTTGCCTTCCAACTCTTGTTCCAGTTGTCGCAAGCGCCTCGCCATTTCCTTCTGGTTGACGAGCATGCGAATAACCGATTCGATTTGCTCTTCTTCCACTGATTCCAGTTCAGAAGCCTGCATCTCGGCAACAGCAGGCGGCAATTGCCTTTGCGGCAACAAAACAGCCTCTGTCTCCACAATGGTAGCTGGCGTTTGAATCCTGCCCATCTTCTTCAATTGCTGTCTCTGACTTTTGGCTATCGAGATTGCCGCATCGTAACGTTTGCGCACGCAACTATTCCAGCGAAATCCGCACGCAGCTGCTGTCCTGCCCAACCTTTGACCCACTTCTTCAAATGCGGCAAGTTGTGTACCGCCTTCGCGTATGTGGCGCAAGGTGACTTCCGCCAACACGAGATCGTCATCTTCGGTCCATGCGTCTTGTCTGGAAGCTACCATATGAGTCCCTCCCGTTACCTTTAAAAAGGATGATGTAGTTCATCCTATGCTTTTCCCTACTCTTGTAGAATCGCTTTCTACTAGAAAAAGTATGTCCAAGCAAATAAATGTTTAAACGAGAAGAACCATCTGGCGGGCGGTTACTGCTTGTTCAGAAATTTTTCCACGACGGCGACATGAGCCGGACTTCCCCATAGTTTTGCGCATTGATCCACTTCGCGCTCGATGCGCTCGGCCCGCACGATTCCTTCCCGCTTCCAGCGAACGAGCTGCATGTACGCTTCGATCCCTTCCAACGGCTGCGCGGCGATTTTTTTCGCGAACGCGTGCACAGCCGCTTGCAGCTGATCGTGCGGGTAGATTTCGTCCACGAAGCCGTACGACTTGGCCTCTTGCGCCGTCAGCCTTTCTCCCGCCAGCAAAAGAGCCAACGCTTTCGACTCCGGGAGCATGTCCAGAAGCCGGCTTCCCCCGCCCCAGCCTGTCGTAATATGCATGCCGATCTGCACAAAGCCGAACCGCGCCTGCTCGCTGGCGAAGCGAAAATGGCAAGCACCTGCAAATTCGCATCCGCCTCCGACAGCAGCGCCGTTGATCATGGCAATGACAGGCTTGGTGAACGTGTCGATGGCAGACAACAATCCCGCCACCTTGCTCAGCAGCGGATACGCCTGATCATGTCCGCGCGCCGCGATAAACTGGTTCAAGTCTCCCCCGGAGACAAAACTTTTGCCTGTACCTGTAATGATGAGCACCTTCACCTGCGAATCTGCCTGGCAGTCCGCCAAAACATGGTGCAGCTCGTCGACCAGCTCCATGCTGACCGCGTTATGTACGTGCGGCCGATTCAGCGTAATCGTGGCAATGCCCGCTTCTTTTTGCAGCAGTACGGTATCCATGAACGCAATCTCATCCTTTGCTTCGATTTTGTTTGCTTTATTTTACTGGTTTGCGCGACAAAATCATATCGGATGCGGTTAAAAAAAGAAAAGAGAAGGCAGTATGCCTCCTCCTTTTCAGGACAACAAGTTTTTCATCGCGGAAGAATTGAAGCCGACAATCAAATTCTCGCCATCTGTCAAAATCGGGCGCTTCAGAAGCTGCGGCTCTTCGCTCAGCATCTCCAGCAACTCTTTGACAGACATGTCATTAATATCGACGTCCAAGTTTTTGAAGCGTTGGCTTCTCGTGGACAAAATCTCGTCCAGTCCGTTTGTCGTCATTTTGATGATGTCGAGCAGCTCTTCGGCTGTCGGCGGGTTTTTAAACAGGTGACGCTCTTCGTAATTGACGCCATTCTCTGCCAGCCAAGCTTTGGCTTTGCGACAGGATGTGCAGCTCGGATACGTGAAAAACGTTAATTTTTGTGTTTGAGTACGTTCAGCAACTGCCATCGGTTACCCCTCCATCTCATCTATACCCATTTGGTTTCGTGTATTCTTGGTGTTTCCATGTGCTCTTTTGCCAATTGCCGGATGCAATTGCTTTGAGCTATTAACTCACAAAAAGTAAGCTAATAAAAATTCTTTCCTTACTTTGGATTATAAATCTACAATAAACACTATGTCAATAGTAGTTAATCTAAAAACTAGGCAGAAAATTTGGGGGATGTGTTGTTATAGCACACTGCCACCTTAACAAGCCAAACAAAATCGGATACACTTATGTGGATGTGAAATTTTTTCAAACAAATATGGAACACGGTTTGTCACTTGAGAAAGGGGTATCCGGCATGGACCACGACGCGCATAAGTTAACCAGTGCTTTGGCAGACCCCACCCGCTTCTCCATTTACCAATTTGTCGCGTACAGCAAAGATCCAATCACTGTCCAGGATGTCGCAGACCACTTTTCCATCCATCCGAATGTGGCCCGCCTGCATCTGACAAAGCTGGAGGACGTGAATTTGCTCACAGCCGTCTCGGACAAAAGTGGCAAAGGTGGACGTCCCAGTCGATTGTATTCCCTGTCTGAACAGGTGGTGAGCCTCCAGTTCCCACCTCGCGACTATCAGCTTCTGGCCGATATCGCAATCGAAAGCCTGCTGTCGCTCGGCGAGGCGGGCGAAGCCGCTCTGATCAATATGGGGCATCGCATTGGTACAGAGATGGCGAAACGGGCGGTTGTCCAAAGCGGATTGAATCTGCAAACGGCTACTTTGGAAGAGAAATTGAACCTGATCCATCGACTCGTCGTTGCTCAGGGATTGAAACCCGATATTGAAAAGCTGGACGAAGGCACCCTTCGTTTTCGTGTAAACAACTGCACGTTTTCCGACACGGCCAAAAAATATCCGCGCGCGGTTTGCGAGATGCATAACGCTCTGCTCATGGGAATATTCGAAACGTACTTAGGGAAGATTGAATTACGTGAGGATGGCTCGATGATCAGGGGCTGCAAATCGTGCAACTATACGGTTATCCATTATTGAGAATGATCCTCACCCGGACGGTGATTTGAAGCGTTTTCCTTCGCCCCAAATCCGTCATACCTTTATCGTTTACACGTCTTCGCCTGTCCTTTATAATGGGGTAGGAATCTTGTAAATCTTACCGATCTAGGCAAAAAGGGGGGACAACAAATGGATCGTATGTATCGCGTGCTTGGTTTCTGGACCATCGTTATCGCGCTGATGGCGTTCTGGGGCGGTCTGTACCCAATGTCGCTCATCTTCTTCGGTCTTACAGCATTCTTCGTAGCGTTGAGCTACATGAGCCTGACTGAGCGAGTGTATCTGAACATTTTTTTCGGCTTCATGTTCCTGTCTTTTGTAGGGTTCACGTACTACACGTTCTTCGTAATGCCTGTAGGCCCGCAAGAACACGCTTTCATGCAACTGATGATGTAAGAAAAAAAGATGCTCATCTGCGAGCATCTTTTTTTATGCAAACGACCTGAAAAAGCTTGCCGTATCCAGGCTGTTCTCCACGCCTTTTTGCTGGATCATGACTCGAAACCGTCCGCCCAGCCCGGCAGGATCAATCAACTGCAACAACGCCCGGTTGCGTTTCATCGCGACACTCGTAAACGGGTCTGTATCGTGATGGACGACCGCTTTGGTCAAAAGGCCGCTCTGGAGCAAAAATTTATCCTGGCGCATATACAAAACCTCTCGCAACCCCGCCGCTTCGCCAAAACGGCTCCATGCGGAAAAATTGACGTGCGCCGTTATATCTTGTTCGCCGACGTGAATGTACGGATTATCGTGGGCTTGATGGCGGTAGTAGCACATCAGTGTCCCGTTTTTCCGGCTGGCATGATACAACTCCTCTTGTCTGTCGCCGTAATCGATCGTTATGACATATCCTTTGGCAAGCAGGCGTCCGACCTGCTGCGCCGCCTGTTCCAACGCGAGATTCACTTCGATGCGCATCCCGTTTGGCATCGCGGTAGCAGCCTCGATTTCTGTCAGGCTGTTCAAAAGCGTGGCTCCCGGCTCTTGCAGCACCTCCGTGAACTGCCCCTCCTCGCATGTCACCGCTACTTCCTTCCAACCCGTTTTCGTCTTTTGCGCCAAGTGGACGGGAAAGGCATCCAGCCATTCATTGGACACGATCACTCCTTCTAGCCCGCCTGCTTGCGCTGCTTCTTCCAGTGACGAATACCATATTTTGCGCACCTCGTGCTCGCAAAGGGCCTCTTGCTGTTTTTGGCGATGATACGGGCTTGCTTCTATCAACACAACCGTAAGCTTGGCGTACACATCTGGCGCTGCTTCCTGTATGCGGGCAAGCATGCTTTTGCACAAGGAGCCAGTCCCGCCTCCGATTTCAACGAGCGCAGGCTGCTCAATCGCCGCGGTGCTCCACAGCTTTATCACGGCATCCGCCAATGTTTCCCCGAAGACAGCGTGTACGGTCGCGCTGGTAAAAAAATCGCCATCTTTGCCTACCTTGGGCAAGTCCGACATATAATAGCCGTAGGAGTCGTGGTAGAGGGCCAGTTCCATAAAGCGTGCGAACGGGATCGCGCCTCCCTCCTGGCTTTCCATTTCACGGCGAATCATAGCGTTTATATCCATGGGCTCTTCTCCTGCTATCCAAATTCAACCTGATAAGGCTATAATACGAAAAAGAAGTCATACAATGTGGAAAGGCAAGCGACTTCCATCATGAAAGCAAAAGGTGAAAACATGCGTAAATTTTTGCTCGTCTTGTTCCTGCTTGTATGTCCGCTGACTGTGTTCGCCCAGGAAGAGACTGCAATTCCGCTGGAGCAGTTGATCTTGCAGCAGCATTTTACCCAAAAAGAACTGGAGCGAACTCTCACCTTGCTCAAGGATGAAGAGACGCGAACCTATCGGGATATCGCTCAAATCGATCTGGACCTGCAACGCCAAAAGCTGGTGATTGAAGCGATGCAGCGCCATGCCGGCGAGGTGGCACGGGCTTATTACATGGGTGAACGCGCCAATCTTCTCACGCTTTTACTCAATGCGGAAAATTTCAATGAGTTTTTATTGATGTTCGATTTCTACCAGCTCGTGTACGAGTATGATATGAATCGGCTCCAGACGTACCACGCCGAGCGAGTGAAGCTTGCCACGATGCAGACAGACAAGCAAGCACGACTCACTCTGCTCCAGGACCTCCGCAAAAAATACGAGCTGCAACTGGCGGAGATGATCGCCATTCAGGCGGAAAAAGAAAAAAACGTGCAAAAGCTTGACGATCCTACCACCGTGGAAGCGCTGATGGATCATCTGATCAATGATTGGGAAACACGCGGCTTGCCCGCTTTCCAGACGTTTTTTGGCATGCTGGCCAAAGTGATGGTGCAAGTACCGGAGTTGGCCACGCCTGACCGCATTCAGTCCGACGGCTTCTTCTCGCACACGCTGACGATCAAGCAGAGCGATTTCAACCAGTTTTTGATGCAAAAAGACGAATTGTTCAAGCAATCCCGTTTTTCTTTTGAAAACGACAAGCTGACTGTCGAAGGCACGTATGACCACATGGAGCTTCGGCTGGTCGGCAACTACGAGCTTGTCTCTCCTACCCAGTTGAAGTTCCACATCACGGAGCTTTATTTCGACGGGTTCGCCCTGCCGCAAGCAACTGTCGACGAAATGGAAAAGACGTACGACCTCGGCTTCTACCCCGAGCTAATCTCCCCGAATATTCAGGTGCAAGGAATCAGCCTGCAAAACGAAGAACTGAAGCTTCAACTGAAATTGAATCTCCCCTTCGGCTTCGGAAAGAAATAAGGCCAGCTAACGGTTAGCTGGCTTTTTTCTTGGAAACAGCCATATTCATGTGAACAGGCATCTCCTTTTGCAAGCGGGTCATGTACTGGATGGCTTCTTTCGTGAGGCCCGGATACTTCTCCCCGCGCTGCAATCCCTCCAATGTCTCCGCCACGGGATAAACGACATAATTGCGCTTGTTGTTTTTGCGGAAAAAATGAACGTAGGTCGGCAGCATTTCCGCCTGTTCGATACTCGCCTTTCCAGACTCGTCCTTGTGCAGCGTAAGCTTGAGAATCGCGCCGACATCTTTGTAATCCCATCTCTGGGCAGAGACGAAGTTCCCCAGCGAATACGTAATCAAGCCTTTGTGTTGTGTGCCGTCCTCCCGCGTAACGGTTTTCCATTCGTACGGCTGAACCACGTGCGGATGCGCCCCCAAAATCAAGTCGGCTCCGTACGTCAAGCACAGCTCGGCTGTCTTGATCTGCTCCGCATTCGGCAACCGCTGATACTCGACCCCAAAGTGCAGGGCGACGGCAACGAGATCGGCTCCCTTTTCTTTCGCACGGGCAATGTCCTGTTTCATCAACTCAGGCGAAATCAGGTTGACGAGGTATGGCTTGTCCTTGGGGATGGCGATTCCGTTCGTCCCGTACGTATAGGAAAGCAGAGCGAGCGTAAATCCGTCCTTGGTCAAAAGCAGCGGCTCGTCGCGCTCTTTGGCACTGGCAAACGTCCCTGTGTGCAAAATTCCCGCCTGATCGAGGTACTTGAGCGTTTGCAGCACGCCTTGCTCTTTGCGATCCATCGAGTGGTTGTTCGCAGTCGTTACCGCAGTGAAACCGACTTCCTTCAATGTCTGCCCCAAAGATTCCGGGGAATTGAACATCGGATATCCCGAGTAGCGGGCCTGACTGCCGCTCATCGTCGTTTCCAGATTGCCGATTACCCAGTCAGCCTGCTGAAACAGCGGCGTGACGTAAGGAAAAAACTTGTGGAAGTCATACGTTTTGGTCGCCGGGTTCCAGACGGCATCCATTTGCTCCTGGTGAACCATGATATCCCCGACCGCGAGAAGCGAAATCCGCTGTTCCGGAAAACGGGATGGCGGCGCTTCCCCAGTTGGGGGGACTGTATCGGATGGCGAGTCAGTAGTCGGTTCCTCTGCTGTCTGCGGCGTGGCATTGTCGGACGGACTCACTTGCAGGACAGGAGCCTTGGAAGCGTGGCTATCAGGGGCTGCTGGCGGGACACATCCGGCCAGACTCATACAGCCTAATGCTGTGATGATGACCCACTTGTTCCATGTTTGCTTCATGACAATAGCTCCTTTGGCGATAATGTAACCCACTTCCTTTTCGCCGTCTGCAAGCCATTTCCTCTTCTTTTGCCTCATAAACAATCGTGAAGTCTTTTAGCGCAGCATGCCTGTCACGAATGGATTGTACGTTTTTTCGTAGTCAATCGTCGTCTTGGGACCGTGTCCAGGGTAGACGATGGTGTCATCTTCCAGCTCAAACAGCTTGTCTTGAATGCTGATCATCAGCGTCTCGTAGTCGCCTCCGAACAGATCGGTACGGCCGATGCTTTGCTGGAACAGGACGTCCCCGCCAAAGCAATGCTTTCCGATCACAAAGGAACAGCTTCCCGGAGAGTGCCCGGGCGTATGCAGCACCTGGATGTCGAAACCAGCCAGAGCAAGCGTTTGACCGTCGGCAAGCTCATGCTCTGCACGCTCGCAAACAATCGGCTCAGGCAGCCCCCAGCGGCTCGACCCGTTCAGATCAGGATTGGTCAGCCACTCTTGTTCGAGCGGATGAATGTACACCGGAGCTTTGGTCAGCGCTCTTACTTGATTCAGCCCTCCGATATGGTCGAGATGCGCATGGGTCAACAAGATCGCTACGACGTTTTTACCGGCAATTTCCTGGAGCAGCCGCTCTGGCTGCATACCTGGATCAATGACAATCGTTTCGTTTGTTTCTTTGTTGGTCAAGGCGTAAGCATTTGTTTGAAAGCCTCCCAAGGCAAAAGATTGGACGGCGAGATGTTGGTCGCTCATAAGAATAGGAACCTCCCTGATTTTTTGATACGATAAAAAGAAAGCTTGCGAAAAGGATGAAGGATATGCGACATATGTACGGAATCGAGCTTGCGATCCCCGCCGGGAAACTGCCCGGGTTCTATGCTCAAGTCATACATAAAATCGGAGACCATGTCAATGTCTTTGCTCGGGACAAACTGCTTTTTATTGTCGAGAGCGAAGAAGAGCGGGACAAGCTTGCGGCGATCTTGCAAAAATCCAACATGCTTGGGGAGGAGTTCTCCTTGCTGCTGCTTCCTCCCCAAGCCGTAATAGACGAGGGGGCTGATATCGGCTTCGTCACGGAAAATGGCCATACGTTTGTTTATGCAGATCAAGTCGCGCTGTTTACGGCAGATAAAAACTCCGGCTCGCCCGACGATCGCTGGGCAGCGGCCGAGCAATGGAAGGAGCATGTCAAGGGCACGATCCCCCAGGCGGATCAAGCGGATACCATCTACCTCATCGACAGCAATCTGGCGGAGCTTGCCGCAGGGATCGCCAAGGCATACAAGGTCAAGCTGGACTTTCTGGCTTTGTCGTAACGTGCCTTCGCGCCGCGCATAAAAAAGCAGGCGGGCTCCCTTTTGGAGAACCCGCCTGCTTTTTTGCCGAGACGACTACTTGCTGTCAAAGCGGAACCAGACTACCTGACCGCCCGAGACGCCGAAGTTGGCCGTATATTTGCTGCCTTCGTACACAACCTCGGTTTCTCCGGACCCTTCGCCGTACAATTTTTTCAGTTGTTCCTTGCTGTCGTACATGGACAGCCCGCGGAGCGTCTGAAAGCGTGCCGCATCTTCTTTTGCCACGCCGCCCAGCATGATCGAGATCAGTTCGCCTTTTCTGACCTTGACGAGCAGCTGTGTGCGATCGATCAAAAGCATGCCCATGACCGCCTCGCCCTCGCCTTTTGCCATTCTCTCCACCGTATAGCTTTCGCGGGAGATCATGTCCATAAAATCGGCTTTGGTCGGCTTTAGCAAGTCCATCGCTTCCTTGATGTTTTGGCCGAGGTAAACCCCGCTGACGCCATATTCCTGCTGATTTTCCGGATCAAACGCCCCGGCTGGCCCTGCTTGCGACGAACAGGCTGCCAGCATACAAGCAAGCAGTACAAACAGTCCAAGCATTCGGAATGAATTTTGCCGTTTCATCGTGCCCACCTACTTTGCGGTATGTACTTTTGCTATCTTACCGCACGCTGCAAGCACGGTTCAACCAGGTTGTGCTCACTCCCGCGGACCGCTTACCTTTTGCCGCGGGCGATTGGGTGGCTGATTGTGATTGACCGATTGCTTGAAGCCTTCCAAAATTTTCAGGACGGAAGCGAAAAACGGCGAGCCGAACACCGCGACGATGCCCCACAGCCACGTTCCCACTTGCCACGGGTCTTCGACATACGCCGTCTGTGCGCCCGTCAAGATCAGAGCGGGGTCCAGACCGAGCATGCCAAAAATGACGCCTGCCGCCAAAACAGAGATGAGCAGGTTGAAAAATCGCTTGTAATTCATCAGCCGCGCCGCATGGTTTTGATCCTCCCAGCAATCTTCCTTCGGCTCATAGTCCGTCGACAAGAACGGAATAATCGATTTGAACGCTTCCGTCACACCTGCCGCCGCACTGGAAACAGCCGTCACATACACAAAAAAGGCGATGGATGAGTCCAACGTGACCATATGCGCTCCCTCCTTTTTACATGTGTATGAAGGCAGCGGGACAACCTTGCAAAAAATAGCGGACGCTTGTTTTCTGAATCGTCTTTTTACGGTAACATGGAGAAGAATGGAAATGGATGAAAGGTGGTTTTGTCATGCAGGATTACTCATTTGTATGGAATCAGTATGATATGATTCGCGGCATGTTTCTTGAAGGCTTGTCCAAAACATCCGAGCAAGAGGCAGAGATTGTTCCGGCAGGATTCAAAAACAACATTCACTGGAATATCGGCCACATCTTGCTCACGCAGGATTACTTGCTGTTCGGACCAGCCGAAATGAAATGTCCTCCGTCGTATGCCGCTTTGTTCAGCCCCGGCACAAAGCCCGCAGACTGGCAAGGCGATGTGCCATCCATCGAGGAGCTGGCGGCACAATTGAAGGAGCAGCACGCCCGGGTAAAAGAACAGTTGCAAACGAAACTGAATGACCCGCTGCCCAAACCGTTCCAGTTGGGTGACAAAGGTGTCATGAACACGTATGGCGAGATGATGGTCTTCACCCTGTTCCATGAGGGCATGCACATCGGCACCATTTCCGCTTTGCGCAAAGCAATCGCCCATTCCAACGCTTAACTTTTTGACTCATTCGCCAACAAAGCAAAACGCGGAACCATTCCCACGGTTTTTCGCGTTTTTTTATGGCCCTCTTACCAAGCAAAAATGAAACCGCCCCCAGATTGGGAGCGGTTCTTTGTCGAGCCCGATTGCTTATGGGGTTTTACCGGTTATTCTCTTTGGCACTTCAACCTCCCTGAAGAGATTAGGTTACCCAAGAACTCGGCTTATTTCCATTCGACTTTCGTCGATTGCTAATTCATGATTATCCACGGATCTTCGCCTCCTGCAAGGCATTTCGCCGTTTGCTACATGAATCTGACGGGCTCGACAACTATAGTATGGTCCGCAAAACGATTTTCATACACGCTTTTTACAACAAATCGGCCGCGAGTTGTGCAAGCACGCTCCGCTCGCCTTTTTCCAAGCGGATATGCCCGGCCAGCTTCTGGTCTTTGAATACTTCCACTACATAAGTCAGACCGTTGTTGCTTTCGTCCAAATACGGATGGTCGATCTGTTCCGGGTCGCCCATCAAAACGATTTTCGAGCCGTCGCCTACCCTGGTCAAAATCGTTTTTACCTCGTGCTTGGTCAGGTTTTGCGCTTCGTCAATAATGATAAACTGTCCCGGAATGGAGCGGCCGCGAATGTAGGTCAACGCTTCTACTTGCAAGCTGCCCATTCCCGCCAAAATTTTGTCGAGATCGCCTGGGCGCTTTGTGTTGAATAAATATTCCAAATTATCATAAATCGGTTGCATCCACGGCCGCAATTTCTCTTCTTTCTCGCCGGGCAAATAACCGATGTCTTTTCCTAAAGGAACGATAGGTCTTGCTACCAACAGCTTTTTGTACTTTTGCTGATCTTCAATCTGCAGCAGCCCCGCAGCCAAAGCCAGCAACGTCTTGCCTGTTCCCGCCTTCCCCGTCATGGTCACGAGCGGAATATCATCTCGCAGCAACAGCTCTGTCGCCATTCTTTGCTGCACATTTCGGGCCCGGATGCCCCAAATCGGATCGTCATCTGATACAAGCATTTCCAAAGTTTTGCCGTCAGGGTCTACTTTTCCAATCGCGGAAATGGACGGGTTGCACTCGTCCTTCAATACGAGAAACTGGTGCGGATAAAAGCGATAGCGAGGGAAACAGGTAGCCAGATGAAGCTTGCGCGTCGCGTAGTAAGACTTGATGATCTCCGAGGCTACCATCATCTTTTGATAGCCGGTGTATATGCTGGAAAATTCACCTACGACGCGATCCGAAAGAAAATCTTCCGCTGAAATGTTCAAGGCATCTGCCTTCACACGCATGAGCGCATCCTTGCTCACCAAAATGACGGGTCTGGGCTGTGGGGATTGGTTCTCCTCCTCCTGCAAATTGAGTGCGACCGCCAAAATGCGGTTGTCGTTCGTCATTTCCGTAAATTGCTTTTGCAACTGATGGAGCGAAGAATGGTTCAGCTCCACCCGAAAGAGCCCGCCTGTCTCCAGGGTAATGCCTTTGTGCAAATGACCCAGCTCACGAAAACTGTCAAAGAGCCGCGATACGTACCGTGCGTTGCGGCCAATTTCATCCATGTACCGCTTTTTGGAATCGATTTCTTCCAACACCACTGCGGGTATGACAATTTCGTTGTCAGCGAAAGAGAACATCGCCCGTGGATCTTGCAGGAGTACGTTGGTGTCCAGTACGTAGATTTTCTTCAAAATCTCGCCTCCTATTACCCTTCTTATATACGGTATGCAATTTTTGGAGGGATGCTCAATTGTGGCGACGTGATGTACTACAGTCTATGTTCGGTCGAACAGAGATAGACGACCCTTGGCAGAATGAAATGGGGCGGAGGGGAACAAAATACAGGTAACCTGCCCTCCTGATCGGAGGCACTACGGGGAAAGGGAGTATGCGTGTGAAACGGATCATCATTGGTTGCCTGGGTGCGAGCCTTGTTTTGTCAGGGTGCATGGCGGGCAACAAAGCGAACCAGGCTGCGCCACAACCCAACCAACAGCAAGCGCCCCATACCCAGCGCGTTCAGCAAACGGCACCGGAACCAGCTTACAACCAATCTTCGCAGGCGACCGCCGACCGTCTCGTCCAGTTGGCTACTCGCGTGAAAAAAGTCAATGGCGCCACAGCCGTGGTTATTGGCAAATACGCCGTCGTCGGGATCGATGTAGACGCCCAATTGGATCGGCCGGAAGTCGGCGTCATCAAGTACACTGTGGCAGAAGCGCTGAAAGAAGACCCGCAGGGGGCCAATGCCGTCGTAACAGCCGACCCGGACATCGTTCAGCGGCTGAAAGAAATGGCGGCAGACATTCGCAGAGGCCACCCGATCTCCGGCTTCGCAGAGGAATTGGCCGACATCGTCGGACGGATCATTCCGCAACTGCCGCGAGATGTCAGAAGGCGCGAAGAAACACCGGCGCAGGAAAATCAGCAACAACAGATCAACAACGATGGGCGTACCCCGCAAGGAAAAATCAACGTAAATCGCACTGGCACTCCATAAGAAAAAGAGGCATAGCCCCCGGTTCGTTACACCCGGGAGTATGCCTCTTTTTTGCTTGGAATCGCGGATGGCAAAGGCGGCAGTGCTTCCAAAGCCTGTTTCAAGTCTGCCAGCAAATCGTCCGCGTCTTCCAGACCTGCGGACAACCGGATCAAACCGTCTGTAATGCCGCGAGCTTGCCGCTCCTCTGCTGGCATAGCCGCATGCGACATCATGACCGGATACGAGAGAATCGTCTCCACCGCGCCAAGACTGACCGCTACAATCGGCAGCTTTACGCGGTCAAACAACGCTTTTGCCCGCTCGCGGCTCCCGACGTCAAAAGACAATACGGCGCCGTGGCCGCTCGCCTGTTTTTGCTGAACGAGATGTCCCGGATGCTCAGCCAAGCCTGTATAGTAGACGCGGCTCACTTCGGGGTGGCAAGAAAGCCATTCCGCCAAAACTCCGGCAGACTTCGTGCTGACATCCAGACGCGCTTTGAGCGTCTTCAGCCCTCTCATGACCAGCCAGCAATCCTGAACGCCGAGAACGGCTCCCATGCCGTTTTGGATGAGGTACAGCTGTTCGCCGAGCGCTTCATCGCGGGTTACCGCCAGACCTGCAACAACGTCGCTGTGGCCGCCGATAAACTTGGTTGCACTGTGGATGACGATATCCGCCCCCAGCTCCAATGGCCGCTGATAGTACGGCGTCAGGAACGTATTGTCCACGATGACGAGCAGGTCATGCTCTTTCGCAATGGCGGAAACGGCAGCGATATCGGTCACTTTCAACGTCGGATTGGACGGAGTTTCCAGATAGACCCCTCTGGTAGCCGGAGTGATCGCCGCGCGCACCGCTTCCGTTTGTGTCGCATCCACAAACGTGACAGAGATTCCCATTCTCGACAGCACTCTCGTCAGAAAACGGAAAGTGCCGCCGTACACATCTTCCGCGACCACGATATGATCGCCCGCCGAAAAGAGCATGAACACACTGGAAATGGCCGCCATGCCGGAAGAAAAGGCGAACCCGCGCGCTCCGCCTTCGAGTGCGGCGATCGCTTCTTCCAGCGCATGTCTCGTCGGGTTCCCCGAGCGGGCGTAATCGTATGTGCCCGGCTGATCGATATCAAACTGATGAAAAGTGGAAGCCTGGTAAATCGGAACCGACGACGCACCTGTAAACGGATCGATGCCTGTGGAGCCATGCAAAACTTTTGTCGCGAAATTCATCGAACAGCCCCCCCAACGACGAGACTTGCATCCAGCGCTTGAAACAAATCAGCGATCAAATCATCCGGATGTTCAATCCCCACCGAAAGCCTCAGCAATCGATCGCACACGCCGACATACGCCCGCACTTCCTCGGGGATGTCTGCGTGAGTCTGTGTCGCCGGGTACGTACACAACGACTCTACCCCGCCAAGACTTTCCGCAAAGGAGACGACGCGCAAATTTTGCAGAAACAAGCCCACCTGCTCCTGGGAGCGTACCCGGAACGAAACCATGCCGCTGTATCCGCTCGCCTGGCTCGCCTGAATCTCATGCCCGGGATGCTCTTCCAGTCCGGGGTAAAACACTTCGGCAACGGCTGGATGTTCTTTCAGCTTTTTCGCTACCGCGAGCGCATTCGACTGGTGTCTGTCCATGCGCAGCGCCAACGTTTTCATGCCGCGCACCAGAAGCCAGCTATCCTGCGGCCCCAGCACCGCGCCGATCGAATTGTGCAAAAACCGGATTTTTTCCGACAACTCCTCGCCCTTTGTAACGATCAACCCTGCCAGCACATCGTTGTGTCCGCCCAAATACTTCGTTGCGCTGTGCAAAATCACATCAGCCCCAAGCTCTAGCGGGCGTTGACAATAAGGAGTCATGAACGTGTTGTCTACAATCGTCAAAAGCCCGTGTTGCTTGGCCAGGCTGGTTATTTCACGAATATTTGTAATCTGCATGAGCGGATTGGTCGGCGTCTCGACGAAAATCGCTTTCGTCTCTGCGCGCAGCGCCTTTTTCACCGCTTCCAGATCGCGCAAATCTACGTAAGTAAAAGCAAGCCCGTAACGGGAAAGCACTTGTTCAAACAAGCGATACGTCCCGCCGTACAAATCGAGCGATACGATGAGGTGATCGCCTTGGGAAAACAACCCCATTACCGTATGGACTGCCGCCATCCCGGACGCGCAGGCAAAGCCGGCATCGCCTCCCTCTGCCTCAGCGATTGTCTCTTCCAAAACAGAACGGGTAGGATTCGCCGTCCGCGTATAGTCAAAACCTGTGCTCTGTCCCAGCGCCGGATGGCGATAAGCGGTAGCGTAGTAGACGGGGAAGCTCACCGCACCCGTTTTCTCATCTTTGCCTACGCCTGCCTGAATCAATTTTGTTTCCAGTCTCATACCGTAATTCTCTCCCTCCAATGATGTCGAGGGGCATGAAAAAAGCCCCCTTTCCTCTGAAAGAAGGCTTTGTTTACGTCGCCGTAAGCAAGACCTTCTCATCTTTCAGAGTTAAAAAACTCTGCAGGAATTAGCACCATTATCTCCCCGTATGAACGAACATACAGGTGATTGGTTGCCGGGCATCATCGGGCCAGTCCCTCCGCCTCTCTGGATAAGAAGTTTGCTATTCAATTTGAATGACCTAATACTAAAGGATAGCGCTGTTTCTTGTCAACAAGATTTTCCACAAGAGTGTGACAACCGCGCCTACGCTTTTTTCAAGGCGTCCATGACCTGATTGTCCAGCTTCGCTGCGGCATTTTTGTCGTATGTCTTTTCGTACTGAGGCTCTACGGATATGCGCGAACCGTAAAACATCACGTCTCTGACAGAGTCAATCGCAATCTCCGCCATCGCAAGCTTCAGGGGAACCCCTTCCAGCCGTTCTGCCTTCAGCTCGGCGCGCCCGTTGATCGCAAAAGAAGAGCCTGCCCCGATCAAATGCAGCACGACCTGCGGTTCTTTGGCGATATTGGCGAGAATGCGGGAGCGGCTGTCTACAGCAAAACGGATGAGTCCGCTGTTCACAGCAAAAGTCCAGGACAAGGAACTGACGGATGGCGCACCTGTCTCGTGATCGACTGTGGCCAACGTCACAAAGCGCTCTTTTTGCAGGAGCGCGAACAGTTCTTCCGATAAGGTTTGGGATACGGTTTCAGCCATTCGGATGCCTCCTCGTATACTTTTGTACGTCTATTGTACCCCTCCCGCAAGCCGGAGGCAAACCTTTCCTCCCCGCCTTGATTCTGGTCGGCTTTTTCCCTAAACTGGTAGAAAACAATGCTTCCAGGAACAAGGAGGTTGAAACAAGTGGCTCCTACGCCTACAGATCGGCTCATGCACAAAATAGATCAAGTCCTCCACGAGCTTCAGGAAGTGCGGAAAATGAACGAGCGCATGGATAAGATCGCCATGTTTTTGGAGGATATCCGGCTTGCTGATGTCATCCAAAATTACACAGCCCCGCGCAAGCTGCTCTGGATCAATTTCCTCGCAGGTCTTGCCCGGGGTCTTGGTTTGACGATTGGGACTGCTATCGTTCTCGCACTGCTCGGTTCGCTACTGACACAATTTCTCTCGATCCCGATCCTCGGCGACTACATCCGCGAACTGGTCGATTACGTCCAGACTTACAAACAGCCGTAACAGCAGCTACTTGTCTTTCTTTTTGTCACGATCGTCGTCATCTTCGTCACGATCGCGGTCATCGTCGTCCCGATCGTCATCGTCCCATTTGCCATCGTGTTTCTTCCAGAAGCCGTACGCTTTGCCATTCGGATGCTTGTGCTTCTTCTCATCCTCATCATGCTCAGGCGGCGCGACGATGACCTTCGTGCTCAGGACGATGTCTGCTTGCTTGACCAGCTTGTCTTTTACATACAGTTCAAGCTGAATCGCTTTGGCCGTGTACGAGCGATCTTTGTACGTCAATTCCAGCGTGTACTCGCCCTTGTCATTGGGCTTGATCTCTTTTTTCTTGCCGTCTGGTTTAATCGCGAAAAGCTTCGCCTTTTGCTTTTTGTCCCAGCCCTTGACGGTACCTTTCAGTTCGATCTGCTTTTTCTTTATGTCGTGCACAGCTGTGCCCGCAATGCTGTAGTCTACTGCCGGATTGTTGTCCGGTGTCTTTTTCGGCTCAATCGCAATCGAGTCCTCGTCCACCTTTTTCCCGGCCTCATACACTTCGATCACAGCCTTGCTGCTCTTGGCATCCGTCGTCGGATTCTCGAAAGTCACACTGAAGCTGTCAACGTTATCGAGCAGCTTTTTCAGGCTGGCCTCTTTTCGCACGCCGTTATACGTGACGACAACCCGCTCGGCCCCGTGCTTGACAATCCCTTTGACTTGCCACTCTGCTTTTTTCGCGTCATAAACCGTGAACATATGGAGCAGCCTGTTTTTGTCCTCTTCCGTTTGCGCTACGAGCTTTACTTTCTCCGTGTCGGCAAGCACGCTTCCCGCAAAAGCCTGAACGGTCACATACTGCTCGGCGGACGTACCGACGGCCGGAAAGCTGACGGTAAACGAGTGCTCGCTGGTCGGCACCGTCTCGATGATATCACCGTTCGGCTTGGTCACAACCACCTTGGTCACGTCCGGTGTCACAAGACCTTTGATGTACACCTTGTCGCTTTTCGTCTGGGCGCTCACGCTGACCAGTTGCTCATCCGCTTTCGGGCTGCGCACTTCCAGCCAGATGTCGTTGTAGTAGTCGCGATAAATCCGCTCCCATTCCGCCTTGTTCGTTTCCATATACGATTGCAACTTTACGTTCAAATTAATTTTATCGACGATAATGTACAGATGGTCTGCCTGTGTTTTCAGGAGCGTGTTCAGCGTAGCCGGATCGCTTTGGACAAGCTCCTTGAGCTGATATCGGGTCGCTTTCTGTCCTTGCTCATTCATGACTACCTTGGATGTTTCGGCTGCTCCTGTCGAGCTTGCGTCCGCCAGAAGCGGTGTCAGGCAACCGATGAGTCCCGCCGCTGTTACGACAGCCAAAACGGGCCTGGTCATGATTTTTTTCATTGTTGTTCCCCCTCTATTCTGCCAGTCATTCCCTCTGTGCCCAGGGCAACCATACAGACGGCGCATTTTTTTCAAAAGTTGCATCCGGAAGAAAACCACTCCTAATGGCCCATTTTCCGCTTGCAGAACCAGTTTGTTTTGAGGCTAATCACCCGCACCTGGATTAAAAAAGACTCCCGCAAGCCTCGGATTCGTCCCCAAGGCTTCGGGAGTCTTTTTGTTTCGCTCATCAACAGTTGAATTTCGGCTCGTTTTCAATCGCAGCCAGCAGGCTCTCCACCGCTTCCGCGGGATAGCGGTTATCTACCGCACCCGCTTCCTGCTTGCCCGACAAATGATACCAGCCGTTTTCCACCCGGTACGAAAGCTCGCTGATGGCATGATCCTCCAGCAACAGCTGGGCAAAAAACGCGGCAGTGTCGAGCGCAGACCGATCGTCGGGGCGGGCTTCTGCCACAACCTGAATTTGCAGCCAGTTAAAAAGGGCATCTTCACGCTTCATGAGAAATCCTCACTTTCGCTCTGTTTGCTCCGGCTTGATGCGCAATTTCACAACGACCAAAATCGCAATGGCAACCAGCATCGCGCTCTTCACCGGCAGTTGGACATCCAGAATGGCAAAAATAAGCGCACCTGCGAACAGCAAAATGTACAAAAGCAATGTTTTCAAAATCGGCATGCGAATGCGGGTTGCAAATCCAAGGTAGTACACGATAATCAATTGCACAAACAAGATCCAAGCCCGGTTATGGTCTGCCCACAGGCGGAAGCTGTCAAACGCCGTGAGCTGATCCGGGTTGGCGGGTACGTAAGTTGAAGCAAGCTGTATCCAGTCCATCCTGATCTCTCCTGTAACGCAAAAGGATTTCTCGTTTCACATGCGGGAATCGACTGTTTCTTTTGCATCCTCTTATTCTGTTTCCACATTTTTATGTATCCTTTTTACTTTATCAGGTAACCGTTTCATTTGTCAAAATAGATCGGCACACACTTTGGCACGCGCCAGTTACTGCCTATTTTTGGGCGAACATGCTATGATGGACAAGTCAAGTATGCCAAAAAGGTGGGAATCCAATGAGCTTGTACGATATTGCCGTCCAAACGATTTCCGGAGAAGAGACGACGCTTGCCGCTTACAAAGGACAAGTGCTTCTGATCGTCAACACAGCCAGCCAGTGCGGTTTGACTCCGCAGTACAAAGGACTTCAGGAACTGTACACAAAATACAAGGACAAAGGCTTTGCCGTGCTCGGCTTTCCTTGCAACCAGTTTGCGGGTCAAGAACCAGGCAGCGAAGCAGAGATCGCTTCCTTTTGCGAAAGTCACTACGGCGTGACCTTCCCTCTGTTCGCCAAGCTCGAGGTCAATGGCCCTGGCACCCATCCTTTGTACCAGCACCTGAAAGCACACGCACCGGAAGGCGAAAGCGAAGATATCGAATGGAACTTCGCAAAATTTCTCGTCGACAAGGACGGACAGGTGGCCAAGCGCATCGGCGCCCGCGTGCAACCGGAAGAGCTTGCAGCCGACATCGAAAGTCTTTTGTAGATCAACCAAAGTCAAAAAAGCCGCTTCGTCCCGGTCAGGGCAAAGCGGCTTTCTTGTTATTCACGCTTAGGCTTGCGGTTGTGCTTCCCAGCGTCTTTGTTTTTCATAGCGCTCACGATCCGATTTGTTCAGATACTTTTTGCGCAGGCGAACGGAATGCGGAGTTACCTCGCACAGCTCGTCGTCATTCAAGTATTCCAAAGCTTCTTCGAGCGTCAGCAGACGTGGCGTCTTCATTTTTACCGTCTCGTCTTTCGTTGCGGAACGCACGTTTGTCGCATGCTTTTCCTTGCAGACGTTCACAGTCAGGTCATTGTCGCGGTTGTGCTCGCCCACGATCATGCCTTCGTATACTTCCGTACCAGGCTGGATGAACATGATTCCGCGATCCTCTACAGACATCAGTCCGTACGTGGTCGCTGTGCCTGTCTCATGGGAAATGAGCACCCCGGCATGGCGTCCACCTACCGCGCCTTGCACCAGCGGACGATAGCTGTCGAAGGAGTGGTTGAGGATGCCGTAGCCGCGAGTAATCGTCAAGAACTCTGTCCGGTAGCCGATCAAACCGCGGGATGGAATGATAAATTCCAGGCGAACTTGACCGAAGCCGTTGTTGATCATGTTGACCATCTCAGCCTTGCGTTGGCCAAGCGTCTCCATGACTGGCCCGGTGTACTCTTCCGGTACGTCGATCACGAGAAACTCTGCCGGCTCCATTTTTTGTCCATCGACCATACGCACGATAACTTCCGGCTTGGATACGCCCAGCTCGAAGCCTTCGCGACGCATGTTTTCGACCAGGATGGACAGATGCAATTCGCCGCGCCCAGATACGATGAAAGCATCTGGAGAATCTGTTTCCTCGACACGAAGAGATACATCTGTCTCCAATTCCGCCATCAGGCGATCACGCAGCTTGCGGGATGTTACGTGCTTGCCTTCGCGACCTGCAAACGGGCTGTTGTTCACCAGGAAAGTCATTTGCAGCGTTGGCTCGTCAATTTTCAGCAATGGCAATGCGTCTGGATGGTCTGCATGGCACACCGTTTCCCCGACGTTGATATCGTCAATCCCTGCGATCGCAACGATATCGCCCGCTCTTGCTGTTTTTTGTTCCACGCGCTGCAAGCCGGAGAAGCCAAACAGCTTTTGAATCCGCGCTTTTTTCACTTCGCCTTCGCGTGTGGTAACAGATACCATTTCATTTACGTTCATCGTTCCGCGGTAAATGCGGCCGATCCCGATACGACCCAAAAAGTCGTTGTAATCCAGCATGGTTACTTGCATTTGGAGTGGAGCCGCTTCGTCGGCATCAGGTGCAGGCATATGCTCAACAATGGTGTCGAAGAGTGGACGAAGGTCGCCTTCCAGCTTATCTGGCTTCATGCCTGCGATACCTTGCAGACCGGAAGCGTAAACGATCGGAAATTCCAGCTGATCTTCCGTCGCGTCCAGATCGATAAACAGGTCGTACACTTCGTTGATGACTTCTTGAGGGCGTGCATTGTCGCGGTCTACCTTGTTCACGACAACGATTGGGGTAACTTTTGCTTCGAGCGCTTTTTTCAATACGAAACGCGTTTGTGGCATACAGCCTTCAAATGCGTCAACAATCAAAAGAACGCCGTCCACCATGCTCATGATCCGCTCTACCTCGCCACCGAAGTCGGCGTGGCCCGGGGTATCCAAAATGTTGATGGTGAACTCATTGTATTTCACGGATGTCGTTTTCGCCAGGATCGTAATCCCGCGCTCCCGCTCCAGGTCGTTGGAGTCCATCATTCTCTCCTCTACCTGCTGATTGCTGCGGAATGTGCCCGATTGAATCAAAAGCTTGTCAACCAAAGTAGTTTTCCCGTGGTCAACGTGGGCAATAATCGCGATGTTGCGTATGTCAAGACGCTTCATGTGAACCTCCTCTGTTATGCATACCTTCCATATTAACAGGTCGTGAAACCCGGCACAATGGGCATTTTTTGACGGAAAGCACTTCCTGATTAGCATGTGCCACAAGCGCCATACTATAGACAGGAGGTGGTCTGCCATGAGGAAAAAAGGGCCGAGCTATTTAGCAGGCTTATGTTTGATTGCAGCAGCGCTGGTCGGGTGCGCAACTTCCAAAGCAGGTCCCGACACAGGAGCGCAGACGCAAAGCAGCTCGTATTCAAAGACACCGCTGACGCGATCCAGCATCGCGCACGATCATAACGCTTATACACAAGGAATCAACGCGCAAAACTACCTGAAAGGCTACACCTCAAACGGCTTCAATCAAAACCTCGCTGAACAGCTGACGAAAGCGGCAGACGACGTTCCCGGCGTAGATCGGGCCACAGTGGTCGTCAGCGGCAACGACGCCGTCATAGGCGTCAAAGTGCGCGACAACCTCGCCCAGCCCCAGGCAGAAGTGATTGAGCAACAGGTGCACTCGGCTTGCCGCGCAGTTTCCCCTGCCTTGCAGCTGCAAGTATCATCCGAGCCATCCGTATTTGATCGGGTACGCGCGATCAATGCGCAAATTTACCAGGAAGCCACCAATCGCACCAACGATCTTTTGCACGAAGGCGGTACGGCCGGACAAAAAGTGATGAACACCTCGACGGAGTTCACCAGACTCCTGCACGATATGGGCGCGACCGTCAAACAGCCGTAATGATGTCGCTCACTCACGTAAAAGAGGTGCGGAATGTGGTTCCGCACCTCTTGAATACTCTTCCGTTTGTTACTTGCTCACAACTTCAGCCACTTTGATTTCTGGCTCAATCACTTGCAGTTCACCAATTCCGCGAACGAGTTTCTTCGCGTAGGTTTTCTCCGGCTTCAGCACGGATACCAAGTAGTCGATAGCAACTTGCGGATCGACTGTCTCGCCACAAGTGTAGCAATCCAGAGCAGCAAAACCGCGCTCAGGATAAGTATGAATGGACAGGTGGCTTTCCGAGAGAAGAACCAGTACGGTAGCACCCTGAGGAGAAAACTGCTTTGCTTGCACGCTAAGCACCGTAGCTCCGCATGCCTCAGCAGCTTCAATCATTTCCTTTTTCAAAAATTCTGCGTCGTTCAACAAGTCAAACTGAACTCCCCATGTGTCAACAGCAACGTGTCTTCCGAAAGTCGAGTATTCCATCTTTCGGTTCCCCCTTCCTAACGAGTGTAATGTTAAACATCGCTAGGACCTGCGTCATTCACTAACGGGGGCGGTTTCCCTCTTGTTATCCACCCTTTGAAGTGAATCCTGGTTCCTAATCCTGTTTCCAACGAAAACAACAATACCATGTATTTGCCTACTTTGACAATACCCTTTTCAAGAAAAAGTCCAAGAAAAAAACGGGCACCATCTGGCACCCGTTTTCGTCGAACGTTCCTACACTTCTAATTCAAACAGCCGCTGCGACAATGACACTAAGCGTGCATCGATTGCTGGAAGCTTCTCAGGCGCAGCTCCCTTTGCCCAATTTCGCAAATCCAGCCAGCGGTCCGTCTCCTGACGCAAGGACTCGATCTCTCTTTCGCTGCCTTCTTGCTGGAACAACGACTCCAGCTCGCTCGCCGCGTTCAGAGAGGTATTTTCAAAGATGGACGTCTCCTCATCCCCAGACAATTCCTGAATGCTTACAACAGAACCTTGGTCGTAATGGTAGACCATGGTGAAGCCTTCGTAAATTCTGTGGACGATTCCGTAGCCCCGAAACGTTTTCATCGCTTTTCGCATCGCGTTTGCCAGCTGTCTGTCCCGAATGAGATAGGAGCTATCGCAGGAATAGCGGTTGCCCGCACGGCAAAAACTCAGTTGAATTTCGCCGTTATGGTCAGTCAGAATCACGTCGCGGTCGCCGTTGTCGCATACTTTGACATCGACTGAAATGTGTTCATTGGTGAAGAGCGAGACGAATTGGTTCAGCTCCTCTTCATTCACCGTAAAATAGGCCTTGGCGTAGTTGGTTGCTAAACGCTGTGCCATAAATATCTCCTCAATTCTTTTGGTTTCCGTGGGCCGATTACGACCAAACTGTGTCCAAATGTAGAGGAGATACGCTAAGTGTCAACGAAGGAACGCTGTAGAACCTGGCCTTGCCCCGCGAATCGAAAATCGATTTGGGTAATGAAGGCGGATCACCTACTTTTTGTTTTTCCGAAAAAAAGCCATCCTTGACACCTTTATTATACAACAGGCGCCCTCAAAAGTCTTGATGAAAAAGCAGATGAATTTGCGCAAAAATAACGAATATCTGCAATATAGCGCAGGGAGACGAAAGGATCTCCCTGAATCATTCATATGCTTGCGGTTTCAAAAGAATTCGCTAGGAGTTACAATCCAGGATTGGCAGTCATCGCCTTTTTGATTGCGGCCTGTTCTTCTTCGGACAAATGGTAAGTGGATGCGCCCGCTTCAATCGGCTTGGCATACACGCGCGATTCTTCCCGGCCGAAAATACTGGTGATCACCACGCCGTTTTGGGCATCGTCCAAAATCGCCATGGAAAAGCTGAGATCGCTTCCGACATCTCCAAAAGCGTTGTAGCGAATAATCGCTACTTTGCCACATTGGGCTGCAATGCGCTGCGACAGGCGATTAATCGTAAACTGCTGATCACTTTGCAGCTTTTTCACTTCATCCACCTGATCAAGCAATCTGTGCAGTCCTTCCTCCAGGTTGGCTCCTCCGGTACCTGTCATCAGCCTGTTGATCGATTTGCGCATCCGGTTGATGCGAACGGATTGCAGGATGATGACGAGCAGCAAAATCAGGGTCAGCGCGATGACCGCCAAGAGCAAAATCGCTACATTGGAAGTCTGGGATAGGAATGGTTCCAAAACATTTTCTTCCTTTCTGATACGTGCGTGCGTATAAGCAGTCAAAACCTCCTCTATTGTACCTCCGCATTGCCTGGCGTTCAAACAAAGTCTTGGGCAAAACAAGAATTACTAAAATTTGCGCAACCAAAAAAAGCGACACTCTCCATTGTGAGATGTCGCTTTTTTTAATTCGCACGCCTATGTGTCAAACTCATCGTCCTATGGTTATCCTCCAGTCTACCTACGCTTCCAGCAGCAGCATTTCCCGACGAAGCTGTTTTAGTATTTCCATGGATTTGCCAATTTGCGTCTGATCTTCTGCCTGTATCGCATCAAACAACGTCGCCAATTCGTAATCAAGCTCCAGGCGCAAGACAGGAATCCGTTCTTCTGAGTCGCGTCGTTTCAAAGCAGCAATCACCTGGTCCATCGTCACGTTGCAAAATTTTTCGTAGATCATTGTTTTCTCAGCTCCTTTAATTTCCACTATTCTGACGACTTCGCCGTACTGGACGTGCTTCACCAAGATGCAGTCTTCAAACGTGACCTTGATGATGGCGTGCCCCTTGGCTTGCTCCACGAAGCGGTATAGCACCAGCGCCACGCGGGAGTCATGCACCGGAACACCTGCCACTTGCAGCTTGTAAGACCCGTTTAATCGCTGCATTTTCCAGTCGGAAAGGCCGTCTGTGGTATTCACGAGGAGGTGAAACTGCTCGGGAGATTCCTTCCACGTGACGCTCACCCCCGCTTCCACCAGGGCCTGCACCATCGCGTGCAATGTTTTGCGATCAAACCAAACCGCGAGATTGTAATACTCCAACTCCATGCCGAGATTCATCCAGGCCCCTCCCGTTGACAGAATACTCAGATTTCACTTTCGCTGTAAGGGAGTGAGTGGTATATCATATTATTCACGCTTCGGTTTTGCTATTCATATCCCGGCAAGTATTTTTTTCCTGCGTGGTATGATATCATATGGAGGTTTCCAAGCTCCCTTGACAAGGACGTTCGCCCTTTTCTTTTGCATGGCGATCGATCATGGATAAATTGAGGTGTTTGTTTCATGACTGCTTTTTCCGGCTTTCACCAGGAAGACTTTGACGTTTTTGCCATTGATGGACTCGACCAGCGAATGGACGCCATCAAAACGATTGTTCGTCCCAAGCTTGAAGCGCTTGGCCATCATTTCGCGCCTGTCTTGTCGCTTAAAACCGGGGACGAGATGTTTTTTCATGTAGCCAAGCACGCTCGCCGTACCGTCAACCCGCCAAAAGATACGTGGGTTGCCTGGGCCAATGACAAACGCGGGTACAAAAAGCATCCCCACTTTCAAATCGGGCTATGGCAGACTCACCTGTTTGTCTGGTATGCCGTGATTTACGAAGCGCCGGCGAAAACCGAGATCAGCCAGTCGCTCCAGTCCAAACTCGACGAGGTCATGACGCTCGTGCCGGATACGTTCCACTGGTCGCCTGACCACACGGAGCCAACGAGCCATTCTCAGGCAGAACTGGGCCGAGACGGCGTGAAAAAGCTGGTGGACAGGCTGGCTCAAGTAAAAAAGGCGGAGCTGCTCTGCGGCATTACGATTGATCGCCATGATCCCGTGCTCGCCGATCCGGAAGCCTTGCTGGAACGCCTCGAAAACACGTTTACCGTCCTCGGCAAGCTGTATACAATCGGTCGTTAACCTTTCATCTATCGCCTCCCTGGCATTTGGTTAAGGTATATGCAAAAGAACAGGTCCGCTTTCTTTTGAAAAGCGCTTGCCTGTTCTTTTGTTTTTGGCACACCCTGACGGCACAATAACGGGCATCCTAAAATAGGCTCGCCTATCTATCTGCCTATCTGCCCTGAAAACTGTTCAATCGCCCAAGCCCGCCTTCCACCTCTTGCAGCATCCGCTCGAACAGCTGCTGCACGGTCGGGATGTCGTCGATCAGGCCGATGACTTGACCAGCCCAGCCAAAGCCGTTGTCACAGTCGCCTTCGTAAATAAAGGTGCGGTTATTTTCGCCGCTGATGAAGCTTTTCAGCTCTTCATAGCCGGCTCCTGCTTTTTCCATTTGCAAAATGCGGTCCGATCCTGGCGTGCGCACGACCCTCGCCGGGGCTCCCAGCGTCCTTTTGATGACGGCGGTATCTTGCTCGGTTCCGTTCAATAGAGCCTGCTTGTACGCCTCATGGGCATGCACGCATTCCTGTGTGGCGATGAAGCGTGTTCCCATCTCCACCCCTTCGGCACCGAGAGCGAGCGCAGCGAGAAGCCCGCGACCGTCACCGATTCCGCCGCTTGCCAGCACCGGAATGTTTACAGAGTCCACGACGCGCGGAATCAGCACGAACGTACCGATATCATCGCGTCCAAGGTGGCCGCCGCCTTCCTGTCCGACCGCCATGACCGCGTCTGCCCCCATCGCTTCCGCTTTTTGCGCTTGCCGCACGGAAGCGACCAGCACGAGCTTTTTGATCGGATGACCGTCCAGCCTGCGCAAAAGAGGTTCGGGATTGCCTCCCGTCACGGAGATGGCTGCTACGCCCTCCTCGATGGCAACCTCCAGCGCCTCCTCATAAGGGCGGTTGTATTGGCCAATCGCGAAGTTGACGCCAAAAGGTTTGTCCGTCAACTGCCGCACCTTGCGAATTTCTTCGCGCAGCGCTTCTGCCGAGGGCAGCGACATCGCGGTGACCTGTCCCAATCCTCCCGCATTTGACACAGCTGCTGCCAATTCTGCGTATGCTAGATAGGCCAATCCGCCCTGAACTACCGGATGGTCGATTTTCAGCAGTTCCGTTACTCTTGTTTTCATCCCCATCCCCCCATTTTTGTTATGCTTCTCGGCTACCAGAGGAAACTCCTGCTGCCACACGCGAATATGAATAAAAATTCGCTTGCTTTCCCCCCCTATTTTGCTATACTCAATTTGTTTGTTTTATCCCCTTTATTCTTGATTCGTAAAGCGAGGCGATCGTAGTGAGACAAATGAAAACTCCTTTGTTCAGCGGGTTGTTGGAGCACGCCAACCGGAACCCGATTCAATTTCACATTCCGGGCCATAAGAAAGGTATGGGCATGCATCCGGCATTTCGCGAGTTCATCGGGGAGAACGCTCTCTCGATAGACCTCATCAACATTGCCCCGCTGGATGACTTGCACCATCCGAAAGCAATGATTAAAGAAGCGCAAGAACTGGCTGCCGAAGCGTTCGGCGCTGACCATACATTTTTCTCTGTTCAAGGGACGAGCGGCGCGATTATGGCGATGATTATGGCGACGTGCAGCCCTGGAGACAAAATTATTGTGCCGAGAAACGTGCATAAATCCGTCATGTCGGCGATTATTTTTGCCGGAGCGGTACCGATTTTCATTCATCCAGCGATGGACGAGCGTTTGGGGATTTCCCACGGGATTACAGTGAAAGCCGTGCAAAAAGCGCTGGAAGCCCACCCTGACGCGGCTGCCCTGCTGGTCATCAACCCTACTTATTTCGGGATTGCCGGAGACTTGCGCGAAATCGTGCGCACGGCCCACAACTACGAAATTCCGGTGTTGGTGGATGAAGCACACGGCGTGCATATCCACTTCCACTCTGAGTTGCCGATTTCAGCGATGCAAGCCGGGGCTGACATGGCGGCAACGAGCGTTCACAAGCTGGGCGGATCGCTTACGCAAACGTCCATTCTCAACGTCCGCGAAGGATTGGTCGATGTCGACCGCGTCAAGACAGTGCTAAGCATGCTCACGACGACGTCTACCTCGTACATTTTTCTGGCCTCGCTCGATATGGCCCGTCAGCACTTGGCGCTCAACGGCAAAATGCTGGCTGACCAGGCCATGCAGCTGGCGAACAAAGCGCGCGACATGATCAATGAGATTCCGCGCATCTACTGTGTCGGCAAAGAAATTCTCGGGAAGCCTGCCACCTACGCCATGGACCCGACCAAGCTGTTGATTCACGTCCGCGATCTTGGCATTACGGGCTGGGAAGTGGAAAACTGGCTGCGCGACAAGTACAACATCGAAGTGGAAATGAGCGACTTGTACAACGTGCTCTGTTTTGTTACCGCCGGGGATACGGAAGACTCCGTTCAATCGCTGGTCAACGCTCTGCGTGAGTTGTCAGTGGAGTTTTCCCACGTGCAGGCAGAAGAAAAGCCAACGATCTCTCTGCCGAACATCCCGGTGCTGTCCACGACACCACGCGATGCGTTCTATGCCGAAACCGAAACCATTCCGCTGGTGGAAGCGGCAGGCCGCGTAACTACCGAGTTTATCATGGTCTACCCGCCAGGCATTCCGATTTTCTTGCCGGGAGAAGTCATCACCGAAGAAAACATCGCCTACATCCAGGAAAACATTCGCGTCGGACTTCCTGTACAAGGCCCGGAAGACGAATCGCTGAAAACGATCAAAGTCATCAAACGCCAAACCGCCATTTCGGGATAAGCTCGCCGAACTTGCATCCCAAGCCGTTGCCTCTGCGGAGACAACGGCTTTTTGCTTTTTTGGGCATGTATCGCCTGAACCTTTTGAGATAAGATAGAAATGGGAAAAATCAGGAAGGTGTTGATCCTTTTGCCAGACTGGTCCTATCAAACGTTGTTTCGGCCCTTGCTTTTTCTGCTGCCAGCCGAACACGCCAGAAGTCTGACCCTCACCGCCATCGGCACGCTGGCAAAGCTGCCTGGCGGCTCGGCCATCATCGAGCTGATGGGCCATATGCATCCGCCTGCAACTTTATCCAAAACAGTCGGCGCACTGACCTTCCCTGCTCCGGTTGGCCTGGGAGCTGGTCTAGACCCGGCTGGAACAGCGCTTAGAGCATTGTCACGCTTCGGTTTTGGCTACATCGAGCTGGGGCCAGTTACGCTTGCGCCGCTTGCCGATTCCGGGCAGACAGCTCGGAACGTGGGTGCTTCCGCCATTACGTACAGGACACCGCTTGAAAATCCGGGAATCGAAGCCGTAGAAAGCCGTTTGCGCCAATCCACTTCCACGCCGTCAGCGATCCCGCTCGGAGCCAGATTGGGGTTTCGTCCGGGGGCAACATTAGAGGAAGCGACAGCGGAGAGAGAACAGCTGATGGCCCGCTTGCAGCCGTACTGCGCCTTTTTTTCGTTGGACTGCCGCGCCATGGAAGGAGACAACCCGTGGAGTGACGCCGAGTGGCAGCATCATCTGGCCTGTTTGCGGCAAGCTACCGAGCTGCCCGTCCTGCTGGCGATCCCGCCTGACCTGGAGGAAAACCAGTGGCTTCGTCTGCTCCGCCTGGCCCGGCAAGCAGGGCTGAACGGCGTGATCGTATGCGGGGGCGTCAGAGGCGTAGGCGTACAGCAGCGGGAGCGGGATGCGGAAAACGTGCATACTGCTGCATACGTCACAGGCGAGCCGTCACACGCAGCTTCTCTCCAAGCTGTTTCCCGCACCAGAGCGGCCTGGCCTGAATGCCTTTTGATCGGCTCTGGCGGCATCCTAGAACCGGCAGACGCTCTTGCTTTTTTTGACGCTGGCGCTGACTTTGTCCAGTTGCACAGCGGCTTGGTCTACTCCGGTCCTGGTCTGCCGAAGCGAATCAACGAAGCGATTTTGCAATCCCGTTTCGGCGCATGCGCTTCGCTGGACTGCCCGCTCCCGGACATGGACAAGGAAGCAGCGGCAGTGTCTGAAACGACCACGACTACGAAAAAGCCACAGGAACGATCCGCCTTGTGGCTTCCTTCCTGGCTTTGCGGGCTGCTTTTGGGCATCGGGATGATCATCGGCGGCGCACTGGCGTGGCTGGTTGCCGTTGCCAGCGTCATCCTCCCGTACGACGAACGTTTTTTGCAAATGAGCGCGGAACAACTTGCTTTGATCAGCCCGCAGCTGCTTTCGTTTATGGCTCACGACCGGATCAGCCTGGCGGGAACGATGATCTCGATCGGCATCATGTATGCGCAGCTATCGTATCACGGCTTGCGCAACGACATTCATTGGACGCGCGCCGTGCTGCTCGCTTCCGGAGCGGTCGGATTCTCCAGCTTTTTCCTGTTTATTGGCTACGGCTATTTTGACTACATGCACGCGATTCTGGCGCTGCTTTTGCTCCCGCTGTTCTTGCTTGCTCTGCGTACGCGAGCCAACAGACATATGCCTGCCCTTCCGCCAGACGTACATAACGACCGGACGTGGAAAATGGCTTTGTGGGGGCAGCTGCTTTTTGTCATCATCGGCTTTAGCCTGACGGGAGCTGGACTGATCATTTCCCTGATCGGGATTACTGGCGTCTTCGTTCCATCCGACTTGGTCTTTCTTTGCGTATCCGCAGAAATGCTGAACGCCTTTAACGAAAAGCTGATTCCGCTGATCGCTCACGACAGGGCAGGTTTTGGCGGTGCGCTTGTATCGGACGGTCTCGCTGTCCTCTTGATCAGCTTGTGGGGCTTCCGCCGCGGGGAAGCGTGGGTGTGGTGGACGCTGTTCCTCGCTGGCATACCGGGGTTCGCTGCGGGCATCGGGATTCACTTTGCCGTCGGCTACGTCGACTTCTGGCATTTGTTCCCCGCTTATGTGGCCGTCCTTTTGTTTCTGGCCGGATTACTGCTGACAAAGCCGTATTTATGCCAAATTCCAGCAACTCCCCCTGCTTAGAAAACCTGGCTGCGCCAAGCCTTTGGCGCAGTCTTGGTTGCACTTATACTAGATAAGCATCTGATCAATTCTTATCTGTGCAAAGAAGCGCTCGCGCAGTGAAAAACGGTTTGCACGCAAAAAAGCAGACAGCTGGAAAATGTCCACTGTCTGCTTTTTGCTTGCGCATTCATTCTAGTAGGTGACGCGCACCACGACTTCGTCCACGTCGCTTTGCTTCATGTAATTGTCAAAACGTCTCTTGTCGTTTACGACCTCGCGCATGGTCATGGTAACTTCCTCGTCCGTTCCTTCAAAGAACACATACACAAAATTGTTGTAGCCGACTTCTTTGAGCAGTTTGCCCAAAGTGTTGTTATTGAGCAAGTCGACATACTTGAACTCTTTTACTTCACCAGGCTCCGGCTTTTCTTCCCCTGGCTCCTCTTCCTCATCGCTGTCTTGCGGTTTCGCAAATGCCATCGTGTACACAACCGGATCTCCATCGCGCTCATCGATCCAAACAACGCGGTTGCCGCCGATTCGCGCACTGGACATTTCCGCTTTTTCGTTCCATTCGACGTCGCTGAACGAACCGTCTTCTGCATCATACAGCTCATAGTAGAAATCATTGTCTTTCTTCGTCAGGCGGTTGTCTTCAAACAACACCATATTGCGGGAAGCTTGCGGATTTTTTTGATCGCGATCGTTGAAACGCATCAGCAAATCGGTCCGTTGGCGATCCATGTTGTAGCGGTACAAATCCCAGCCAGTCTTGGACTTGTCGCTTGTTTCGCTCCAAACGACAAAATCGTCACCGATTTGCGCCGATTGCACGTTAACATTTTTGCGGATTTCTGTCGTGTCTTGTTCATCGATTTCGTACAAATAAACGCTCGCCGTTTTCTTGCCAGTCTCTGCCACCCAGGCAGCGTAGTTTCCGTAAATATCGATGGAGAGCGGCTCACTCTTCAAGCTCTCGATCTCCGTCGTTTTTTCTGTCGCCAAATCGGTAATCATCAGATCAGCCCGGCGATTGATGTTCACCCAGAAAAGGTTGTCGCCATCGACTTCGTACAGCTTGTCGCTCGGCTCCTGATCTTCATCTTCGTCCGTAATCTGTTTGGTTGTCCCTTTGCGAATATCGTAGGCAACCAGCGCATCTTCCTTCTGGTCATACCAGACGACGTAGCGCCCACTTACAACGGCTCTTTCCGGATCGGAGTCCTCGCTGCTGATCGTTTTGCTTGTACCTTTTTCTGTATCATACAGAATGACAGCATTGCCCTTTTTGGCTTCTGCCACGTACACGACATAACGGTCGGAAGCGTCTGGTTGAATCGGCTTGCCGGAAGTGGTCCCGAGCGGAATGACTTCTTGTTCGTCCAGGTCGTACAGACTCAAGCGCAGTTTTTTGTTGTTGTCCTTCTTGGCATACAGCACGTAGTCTTCGTAAAGGCGAGGACCGACCTCGTCAAAAATGTTGCTGACGATTTCTTTGCCAAACGTTTTGTTTAATTGGTGGTAAACCAAATCGTCATCTTCCAGATAGACGACTCTGTCTTTGAAAATATGTACGAATCCCTTGCTGTCCGAACTATCTGTAAGCTGTTTGTTTTTACCGCCGCTGATCGAATATTGGTAAATTTGTTGGCTCGTACTGTTCTCGTACACGATCTTGTCGTTGTAAATGCTTGGCTCGATCTGATCGCCTTTTCCGGAGACTGCCGCTTTTTCTACTCCGCGCTCGATGTCGTAGTAGTAGATGTCGTAGTTGCCTTCTCTCTTGTCTGCCCAAGCTACATAGCTGTCGCCCACGGTTGGAGACTCGGCTTTCCCGCTTGTGGACACGCGTGTCGTATCACCTGTCGAGATGTTGTACAAATAAATGTCTGTACCTTCATCGCTCTTGTCTGCCCAGGCGACTTGCTTTCCTGTGATTTCCAGACCGCTTACCGAAGAGTCTTTTGTCAAACGGATCTCTTCGTCTTTGGCGATATCGTACAGGTATACATCGGAGCCTCCGTTGCGAGAGTCGATCCAGACGACGTATTTCCCGTCCACTCTCGGGCTTGTTTTGTCGGACTTTTTATCACCGATTTTCAATTCTGTCTGTTTGCTGAGGTTGTACAGGGTGAGTGTTTTCTCGCCTTCCACTTTCCATACGGCATAATCTTTGGAAATGTCGAAACCATCCTCAGAAATTTCAGGTTGACTAGCGTCTATTTTGATTTCCTCTCCGACACTGTTAGCGAACGCTGGCGTCCCGGTCCACAAGGAGCTGACCAGTAGCGCTGCGGCCATCAGTCCTTGCATGGGCTTTCGTTTCATGAAACAATTCCTCCTTTTGCAACGATTATCACACTTCCCCATTATCCTTCAATATGAAAAGGTTGTCAAAAAAAACAGGCCCCGAACTGAGTGGCCTGCGCGTTTTATCCTATTCTTTTTCCTGTCTCTGATCAGGTCGGCACTCGCAGTTGCAAGCCGCATAAAGCGTTTTCACTGAGTTGCTCTCAAAATGCTCGATGATGGTCCCGCAAGTCTGACATACGATAGTTCCCATCTGTGTCCCCTCCGCATTGGATTCCTCATGAAATGTGATAACACATATCCTTCGATTCAACGTACTCTCATCTTAATATGCCACACCATTAGGAGTCAATACGGTAATTGCACACAATTTGAATTTAATTAGTATGTCACATTGGTTTTGGCGATTTCATCCAGCCAGTTGCCGATTTGCCGGAGTACATCCTCGCGCTCCGGCTCGTTCAGCACCTCGTGGCGCAAGCCTGGCAAACGCCGAAACGTTTTGTTTCCCTGTATGCCTTCGGCGAAGCGCTCGACAGCATCGGCATCGACGAGAGAGTCGTCACCTGCCTGGAGCACCAGCACAGGCACCGCAAGCTGTCCACTTTGCGCAAAAGCCATGTTCATCGCTTTGTGCAATTCCTGAAACCACCGTACACTGACCTTTGGATAGTTGAGTGGATCGCTTTTGTAAGCAGCCTGAACCGCCACATCCCGCGAAACCATGTCAGGGCTGATCCCGTTGGCGATGGCAAGCGTCGGCCAAACGCGGTCGAGCAGACTCGCCACCCGCGCCTTCCACGCCGGAACCGCCAGCTTCAGCGCAAGGCACGGAGAAGTCAGGATCAGTCCCGTCAGCTCACGAGCGAGCTTCTCTTCCTGCACGAAGCGAGTCGCAATTAATCCGCCCAGGCTGTGCCCGAGCAAAAAGACGGGACGCTTTCCGGCGCTGTCTTGCAGGGCAAACGCCGTCCACTCCCGCACCCTTTGCAAATAATCGTCAAACGAGTCGATATGCCCCCTGATTCCCGGCGAACGCCCCCAGCCTGGCAAATCTCCTGCATACACATCCCAGCCTTGCTGATTCAAAAAAGCGGCGACATGCTCATACCGCCCGTGGTGTTCTCCTGTTCCATGCACCAGCACGATTGCTCCTCTCGGCTCGCTGGCCGCCCATTTATGTACGTTCATCGATCTGGCCTCCTGTTCCTTATCCCGATTGTAAGCCGGGTCACCCGCCTTCGTAAACAGGGCACTCCGCTTGCTTTCGAGACAGCCACGGCGCTCTAGCAAAAAAGACGGGCAGAAGATAAACTTCTGCCCGCCTGCTAGTACTGATTCTCTTCAAATGAAATGGTCGGTAGGTACTGTTGGAAAAATTCAGCGAGCGCCTGGGCTTCGCTTTCCGAGTCCAGTCGGAAAACTTTTTGCAAATATCCCGGCTTTACCGCATCCTCTGAACAGAGAAGGGTTGATTGCCCCGTTTGCATACAGACCACCAACGGCTTTCCATAAAACTTGTGTGTAAATACAATCCCAAAGTCGTGTCTGGTTCCCTCAGAAACAAATCCGAGAAAACGGACATTCGCGTTCTCAGAAACGTCGTATAAGTGTTCGTAGTGCTCCATCAGCAATCCCTCCTCATCTTGGTTTTCACTCCGGAAATATTTCAAAAATATTCGGAGTATTTAACAGTATACACGAAAATCGGCTTTTTTGCCACCCTCTGCTCCTTAACTAATCAGATGAGTAGGATTCATCACGCGATCTTCGCCCTCCTGAATCCATCTCACCTTCTCCGCTCCGTGCAGCGATTGGGCGACAAAGGAGAGACATTCGAAGAACAATTCGACTACTGCTGTACTGTATCGTTCCTCCATTTTCTCCAGGGCATACGTCAATCTGAAAATTGATGGGACATTTCTTCTGCTTTCTTCCAAAACTTCTTTGCCTCGCTGGGTTGGGTACACATGGACGACCCGTCCGTCCAGCTCAGACTTTTCAATCGTCACCATCCCTTTCTCCATCAACTTTTTGATGTGAATGACGATCGAAGACGGGTGCCAGAAAGTCCAATCGGCAATTTGGGTGACACGCACTCCTTCATAACAGTAAATGATCCAGAGAATGTTTAACTGCACGGAGGAATCCAATTCGGCTTCCTTCGCCGCCCGCTCCCAGTCTTCCTTGTTTACCACATCAATGGCGCGCATCGTGTTCAATGCTTCAAATACGTGTCTAATCGAGGCCTCCTGCATGGGCTTACTCCTCCATGATCCTTTATCGTTCACTTATCGACTATATAAATAGTATTTATATTTTACACTTTTCAGAAAAGACACGCAATTGTTTTCGTTTCGCAACTGTCTCATTGCCAAAGAGTGGAAGCAATGCTACACTAAACGCAGATATTCCCGGTACTAGGAGGGTGCAATCGTGAAACTTCAATCGGCCTACATCTATTTTGTGAATGGCTCTACCGCCCAATCTGCAACTATTGAAGACGTGAAAGCCAAGTTTACGCGATATATGGACATGACCGCTAAAACAGGGCAGCAACTCGGCTGGTCCTATCAAGAGGCAGCGTTTCCATACACCATAGAAGAACGTCCGGAAGGCAAGGAATCGTGGTTCCTCCTCAAGGGAAAAGACCCGAGCATGTACAAATCGATCGTGGTCGGAGTTGGCAGCGCCAACGAAGATGGCACCGAGAAGCATTACATCCAGATTTCGCTCCCGGAAGCTGCCACGAACGGAGACATGAACAAAGCCAACGAATACTGTCGTTACTTGGCCCGCGACTACAAGGCGGAGCTGCATTTGTTCAACAAACGCGTCCAATATTTTCAACCTCGCAAACCGTAACCATGAAGCAGCAGGCTCTGACCTGCTGTTTTTTTACGTTTGCATGCGTGCGCTGCTTTCCTCGCGGAGCTTTTTTCGCTGCGCCCGGCATAACATGGGTACAGATAGCCGAATTTGCCAGTACCCACCGCCAGAGGTCAGCGACGACGAAAGAGGTGAAAAGCGTATGGAGCCGCAAGCATTTATCGAGCTGGTGGCAGGCTCCGCCAGGCAGTCTTACTTGAATTATCACATTTTCCCTTCCATCACGATTGCGCAAGCCATTTTGGAATCAGGCTGGGGGCAAAAAGTGCCTGTTGATTCGACGACAGGCCGCTCCTCCTACAATTTGTTTGGCATCAAAGGCACAGGCCCCGCCGGATCGGTCACCACCGTCAGCAAGGAAGTCGTAAACGGGGAAACCGTGTCCCACCCATCCGAGTTCAAAGCTTACTACAACTATCAACAATCCATCGACGATCACGCCCAGTTTCTGCTCAAGCCCGCATACAAAAAAGTGCTGATGGCCCAGACGCCGCAGGAAGCTGCCCAGGCGCTGTCAAAAGCCGGGTATGCCACTGATCCGCAGTACGCCGACAAGCTGATTCGGCTGATTCAAAATTACAATTTGAGCGCCTACGATCAATTTACGCCTGAAGAGCCATCCCCTTATCCCCCCTGGAAGCTCGATCTCGGCAAACGGGCATTGCGCGAAGGTTTGATTACGTCGCCGGAATGGCTCGGCAAGCTGGATGAGCCGCTGCCTGCCTGGGCGGTCTTCGCTATCGCGCTTCGTCTGCTGGACAAACAGCGCCAAGTGCCATAAGCCATCCGCCGCAAAAATAAAAGCCCCGTTCCAGCCACACGAAAACGTGGGCCAGCGGGGCTTTTTCCTTATAAGAAAACGGGTACTACTTCCTATGCGGCTGCCTTGGATCACACATCCAAACAGCCAAATCAAACGAGCACGTTGATCAAATCATTTGAGATCTTGACAGCGAATAGAACCTTCCATCCACCATCCGAATGCCGAGATCGACGCAATATTCCAATCCTTGCGTGACTCCGTACAAAATCCATTCGGAAGAGCGGTGATTAATATCAAAATCAGTGTAAAGGTCTGTGCCATCGTTACGGATCTCTTTGCGCTCAGTCACGTCAAAAAGGCGCAGGACAAACGGCAGTTCGGCAAAAGGTATCGCAAATTTCTTCTCCACTTCCTGCTCGAACTCCTTCGTCATACTCCACTCTGCCTGAATCGAATGCTCATCTTTCCAGGCAATGTGTATACTCGGGCCTTCTACATCCGTGGACGATCGCGGGGGATTTGTCTCCATCTGCTCCCATCGTTCCTTTCTTTCATGTACTTGCTTTCAACATGTATATTGGTTTATTCAGTCTATTATACCATGTGACCAAGCCAAGTGGGAACGTTTCCAAGCCATTTAATTTATCGCCCTACCGTAAAAGTGTTTTCGCCTACTACGACATACGTAGGGAACTTCTCCGACTTCATTTGGACTTGCACCTTGTAATTGCCGTAGTCCTCCAGCTTGGTCGAAACAAACGGCTCGGCGAAATAGAAGCTGTTCGCGTTTTGCGTCGAATACTTCAGCTCTTTTCCTCTGCTTACTTCTTTGCCATCCGGTCCGATCAGAACCAGTTGTATACGCAAGTCTTTGGCGACGGGAGCTTCGTCCACTTCGACAAAGACGTTGAAGGTGCGCGGAACATTTTTGTCACTGTAGCCTTTGATCGGGTTGCTGAACACGATTGTTTTGTTGCGTGTCTGCTGAATCCCTTCCAGGACAATGATGTTTACATTGGGCTTGACTACTTGCAGCTTTCCTGTTTTCTGATCGTAATCGACGAATCCGCCAAGCTTATTGACCAACGATTCAACCGAATCAGCTTTGGAAGCCGGCATGTCACTCGCAATCGTTTCTGAGCCGACAAATACGCGCAACGCACCTTCTCCCAAAGCAGCGGTAGTCCCGACTCCCGCTACAGTCAGCGCCAACAAGGCCGATAACCATGCTTTTTTCATGTCATAATCCTCCTGTATGTGTGCGCGGCAGCGCTTGTTCTTCCGGAATTTCTTCTCTCTAGTTTATACGTGAAAAACGGCAAATAGTTGTGGTGCAAAGACAAGTTTTTTCAACAATATCCACAGAATCCACAAGCAACGGCCGCACAGGAAGAAAGACTTGTTCACCATTTTGTGAATAACCACTCCGGACTCTTGACAATGCGGGCGTATGGCCGTCCGCACACTATTGGTATTGGCCGATAAAAAAAGAACGGCCAGCACAGCCGCTCTTCTTTTGCCGTCGCACGCTAGTCTTGCTGCGAAAGCCAGGTAAAATACCGGGAGACGAGACGAATGGCGACTTCGATCGCTTCCTCGCTCGGCTCGATTTTGGCATGATGCAAACCGTAGGGGGTATGAACGCCCAGCCAGAACAAAAAGCCGGGAATCTCTTGCAGGAAGTAGCCGAAGTCTTCTCCGGTCATCGCTTCCTTGCAGGCGATCAGCGTCACATCCTCCCCATGCTCGCGCACCCAGTCCATGAACGCTGTCGTGAGCTTTTCTTCGTTGTACACCTGGCAGTAGCCCACGCCGTAGTCAATGGATGCTGTACAGTCAAAACCGGCCTCGATCCCTTTTACTAGCGATTCAATCCTCGCTTTGACCAGAGCCATGGACTCTGTCGAGAACGTGCGAATCGTCCCTTCCAGCCGCGCCTTCTCGGCGATGATGTTCTGCTTGGTTCCGCCCTCCAGCTTGCCGATGGTCACGACAGCCGAATCGAGCGGGTCGATGTTGCGCGAAATGATCGACTGTAGCTGCGTCACCAGATGGCTCCCGGCAACTACCATGTCATTTGCTTTGTGCGGGAACGCCGCATGTCCGCCTTTTCCGACCAAATCGATGTACAATTCGGACGTGTTCGCAAACAAAATGCCCGGCTTTGTAGCAATATGCCCCACAGGGTACTCGGGAGCGATATGCAGGGCAAAAATGCAGTCGGGCCGCCAGAGCGCAAACTCTTCGCTCTCCATCATCGGCAGGGCGCCGCCTGGCCCTTCTTCCGCCGGCTGAAACAGGAACAGCAGGTGATCTGCGATCGGCTGCTGCACAAAATGCGTCAGCAGCCCGAGAGCAATCGCCATGTGCATGTCGTGTCCGCACGCATGCATATACCCTTCATGCAACGAGCGAAACGGATAGGACGTCTCCTCTGCAATCGGCAAGCCGTCCATGTCAGTCCGCCAGGCAATCGTCCGCTTCGGATTGGTTCCGGCAACCTTGACCAAAATCCCGGTGCGCCACGTCTTGATCTCCAGCCGATCTTGCGGAAGCTTCTCCAGGTAATCGAGCAAATACTTTTGCGTTTTTACCTCTTGAAAGCCCGGCTCGGGAATTTGGTGCAGATCGCGGCGAATTTGGGTAAACAAAGATGTCGTCATCGCTTACGCCTCCCCTTTTGCCCCTTGAAGCTCAGCCAGTTCCGCTGCAAAGCTTTCCAGGAAACGGTCTACGTCTTCCTTGGTCAAAGTGAGCGGCGGCAGCAAGCGAACAATCGTTTTTTGCGTCACATCCACGAGAACTCCCCGATCCAGCATGGCTTGCTGCAAGCGGCTGACCTCTTCGGGAGCAGCACTGAGCGGGATTCCCACCATCATGCCTTTGCCGCGCAGCGCCTGAAGCTGTTCCGGGAGGCGCTCACGCAGTGCTTCCAGTCCAGCCCACAGGTAGGCAATCACTTCGTCTACGCTCGCTGCAAATGCGGGATCGAGCAGTTCGTCCAGCACGACATTGCCCAAAGCAGCCGAAAGCGGAGACGGCGCAAAAGTCGTGCCGTGATCTCCCGGCTTGAACTGGTTCATCAGCTTCGTCCCGGCAATGACGCCACCGAGCGGAAGTCCGCCGCCTACGCCTTTGGCAAACAGGATCAAATCTGGCGTCACGCCTGCGTGCTCGTAGGCAAACAGTTTTCCCGTCCGTCCCATGCCTGTCTGGATTTCATCCATGGCAAACAGCATGCCTTCCTCTTGGCAAATGGTCGCCACCTCGCGCAAAAAGTCTACAGACAAAGGCACGACACCACCAGAGCCAAGAACAGGCTCCATCAGGACGGCTGCTGGCTTTGCCTCGCGACAGATGGCGCGCAATCCGGCTGTGTCCTCCGGATCAAGCTCGTACACGGGAAAATCCGGCTGCGGAAAATCTTGATAGACGTGCGCTTGCCTGGTCAGCCGAACGGCGCCCAGCGTCCTGCCGTGAAAGCTGTTGCGCAGGACGACGATCCCTTCGCGTCCCGCTCCGTCGGTCTTCGTCCATTTGTGAATCATTTTGATCGCCGACTCGGTCGCCTCTGCGCCGGAATTGGTGAAGAACACTTTTCCCGGGATCGTCTGCTCGACCAGCCGCTTGGCCAACAAGATCGCCGGCTGGTTCAAAAATACGTTGGAAATGTGCAGGAAACGTTCTCCCTGATCGCGCAGCGCCTGAACAATCCGCGGGTGGGAGTGGCCCAGCACATTGACTGCCAGGCCCGTAAACAGGTCCAAATACTTGTTGCCCGCTGTATCGTACAGGTAGTTTCCTTCCCCTTTGGCGATCGCGATAGGCAAACGTTTATAAGAAGAGACGATGTATTGTTCGTCGAGCGTACGCCAGTCCATGTGAGCTCTCTCCCCTACAGCTGACGTAGCTCCTGCTTGATCTCCGTCTTGGAGCGAGTTTTGTCGTCGATTTGTTTGATGACACGAGCAGGTGTGCCCGCAACAACCACGTATGGCGGCACATCCTCAATCACGACCGCGCCTGCTGCTACGACCGCGCCTTTTCCTACGCGAACGCCTTCGAGGATAACCGCATTGGCACCGATCACGACATCGTCTTCGACAACAACCGGCTGTGCGGAAGGCGGCTCAATAACGCCTGCAATGACAGAACCAGCGCCGATGTGGCAATTTTTCCCGATTGTACCGCGTCCACCTACAACCACGTTCATGTCGATCATCGTGCCTTCGCCAATTACCGCGCCAATATTGATCGAAGCTCCCATCATGATCACCGCTTTGTTTCCGATGGTAACCTGGTCACGGATGATCGCGCCCGGCTCGATGCGAGCCTGGATGCCTTTTGTATCGAGCAATGGAATCGCGGAATTGCGGCGGTCGCTTTCTACCACGTAGTCCTCGATTTTGTCGGCGTTTGCAGCCAAAACAGGCTCGATCTCTTTCCACTCGCCAAAGACGACGCCAGTAGAGCCAGTGATGAACGTTTTTGCGCTGGCACCGAAGTCAATGCCCTCCAGATTGCCTTTCACGTATACTTTCACAGGTGTTTTCTTTTCGCTTTTTTGAATAAACGCGATAATTTCATTTGCATCCATCATGTTCACAGGTAAATCCTCCTTTTTGGTCAAAACCTTGCCTTGTTTAAATTGACTAAAAAAAGCAATGAGTGCATTCGCTATCTCATTGCTTTCCAAACTGCCCAAGCAAATCGTAAATAGCGCTCCACAAGAAGACAATCGTCTTTTGTGACAGGATGTTCATTGTTCATGAGCCACCCCAGCCGCTGCTGTTCGAGGGGAACAACAACCGCTTCGGCGCTTTAGCCTTTCCTCCTTTTCCCGCCCCCCGGCAGATGACGAAAAGATGTACTATTCTTCGGCGCACCTCTATTTAGACTTCCAATATTATAATTTCATTTAACTCTACCAAAATCATTCCCATGTGGCAACAGCTTTATAGAAAGAAAAAAAATCGTTGACAACGAGAATCATTTTCATTATCTTATTTTTGTGAGAATGATTTTCATTATCTTATTTGGAGGGTTTCAACCTTATGAGCCGCATTTTGATGGTTTACGCAAGCATGACTGGAAACACACAAGAGATTGCTGAAGCGATTGCTGAGGGTATTCGATCCACAGGAAAAGAGCTGGAGATAAAAGAAGTGATGGACGCAACAGCCAAGGAACTTGAGGACTACGATGGCATCCTGCTCGGCGCTTACACTTGGGGCGACGGCGATCTTCCGGACGAGTGCCTGGACTTCTACGAAGAGATGGACGACATCGATCTGACTGGCAAAAAAGTAGTCGCATTCGGTTCCTGCGATTCCGCTTACGAGCACGTTGGCGCTGCCGTAGATACTCTCTTGAAAAAGGCGAGCGAGCGCGGTGCGGAAACACCACTTGAAGGCTTGAAAATCGAGCTGTCCCCTACAGCGAAAGAAGTGGAAACCTGCAAGGCGTTTGGCGTTTCTTTCTCCGAATTGCTGGGCTAAGACCAGAAGGCCGCTGAAAAGAAAAAGCCTTTCCACTTAAATCAAGTCATGGTACAATGTCGATCCGACTTTTTCCAGGGAGGATTGATATCATGACGCTACATACAGAAACGGTCTATCTGCGACCTCTGGGCATGGACGACGCAGCCGAGCTTCTTGAGCTTCGGCTGCGTAATCATGCTTTTTTGCAACCTTTTGAACCGATTCGGTCGTCTTCCTTTTTGACGCTCACGGGCCAACAGGAACAAATCGCCCAGGCGGAAAAAGACTTTGCCGCTGGCACAGGCTACGCTTTTGGCGTCTTTCTGCGCGAAACGGACGACATGATCGGCCGTGTTGCCCTGTCAAACGTCGTACGCGGCGCCTGGCAAAACGCAACCATCGGTTACTTCATGGATCAAAGCTGCAACCAAAAAGGCTACACGACAGCCGCCGTCAGGCTCGCTCTCGCTTTCGCCTTTCAAGAAGCCGGTTTGCACCGCGTGCAAGCCGCTGTCATGCCTCGCAATACGGCCTCTATTCGCGTTTTGGAGAAAAACGGTTTTCGCAAGGAAGGGTTGTCCTTGCGCTACTTGCAGATCAACGGCGTGTGGGAAGATCATCTGATTTTCGCGCTGACAGCCGAAGACCTGGCTTAATCACGCTGCGCTGTGTCCTGTGCCCGCAATCGCTCCAGGATTCGCCGCTTGCGGTAAAGCATTCTCCCCGCTTCGGCGACATCCTGTACGGTTGAACGATTCAAGTACGCTCCGAACAAAATACCCGCAATCGGTACCAGCTGAAACAGCTTTTTCCACCCGAAATTTTCGGTGTACGTCACGACGACCTCCCGCCAGCCTTGCAATTGCGCGATGACGTCTTTCTGCGCAGCTGGCTCGTCAAACCGGGAAAGCTCAGCCAAAATCGCTTTTTTCCCGACAATATCCGAGGAAGCAAATTGAAGACACTTGACCACGAACAGGCGCTCTCGCTTTTCTTCTGGCCGATATCCGTAGCAGAGGGCCATTTCTTGCAACACTTTCAACGAAGTGCCCAAAAGCAACGGAATGTCGATAGCCAATGTAAAAATTCCGCCGATCCCCGTCGTCGCACCTTGCACCGTGGCAAAAGTCGCCCGCGACTCTTTCAGATTAAGAGCCACTTCATCCATGAGCACAAGCGGCGCTCCTGCGACCTCTTCTGCTCGCGGCTGCCTCGAACCGGATTGCTCCTGCTCAAGCCGCTGAGCGAACTTGCTGTAAATCGCCGCATCCGAAACGAGATACGTCCCTCCCGTTTCAAGAAATGCCGCCATCTCGTCTACTGCCGTTCCCAGCTTATCCCTGACGAAATTCGGCGTTATTTTATCCAGCCAGACGAAAGGAAGCCTGCCCAGCTTTTCCCAAAACCACAAGTCGTTTTGATCTTTCTCCCATGCTTCTACCGCTGCCAGCTCCTGCTGCAAATATGCTCTCGACTCCATCTGTCCCAATCCCTCCCACACCTTTCCGCTCTTCCGTTTCTATTGCTCGCCGCGCTTTTGCTTCCATAAACACTGATTGCGAAGCAGCTGTTTGATATGCTCCCGCAACTGCTCAGGCGTGGAAAAGCGTGCAAATTCCTTACTGTCTGTTACGATTCCCAGCTTCAAATGTTTCACTTGCTCCCCTTCGATGCAAAAACCGAACTGTTTCAGAATGGCGATCTGTTCACTGGTCATCTCGCTTGCCCTCCCCTTTGAGCACTTTTCCCAACAAAAACCCCCCTGCCAATTGCAAGGGGGACGTTTGCTTATTTCACTTCTACTTTCAGAGACATGATTTCATTTCGTTCCTGGACGTTCAAGTCTTTCACGTATTTTTTGTCTTTTAGCACAAGCGAGCAAGTCTTGTACGTAAGATGGTTGGTCACCTTGATTGTGTAGACGCCTGCTTTTCCGTCGTTGTCCTCGATAATTTGCCGCAAATCGAGGAATGACATTCCCTCATCTTCGTATTCATCATCCGGGTCTGACTCGAAAAGCGCGATTTCCTGTCCTTCATAAAACACTTGAACCGTGTTGTCAGATGAAATCGTCGCTCCAACAGTCGTCTGATTGGAGCCAACTGGCGTCTCTCCGTACGTCCAGACGAGGTTCGGCATGTAGTAAGCCGTGCCGTTGCGTCCCGTTCCATCCCGCAGCTTTTTGTTTCCGCTGCGTTTTGCGTACGTAGCTTTTAGCCGCAGCTCTCTGTCATTGTCCAGCTCTGCCAAGGAATTGACTGAAATGGTCTGCCCGTCGCGATATTCCTTGCCGCGATTGTTGATCAACAGCAGCGGCGATTGGGTAGGAGCCAAGCCTGATTCATCCTTGTCGCAGGCGGGGACAGCCGGGATTGGCCGGACATCTTCAATTACTTGAATATAGCCGCACCACGACTGGCGAGGCTCCCGCTTGCTGTAATAGTTCACCTTGAGTCGGCCTGGCTTGTAGCTGGACAGCAGGAGCGCTGTATGATCCCAGTTCAGCTTCGATTCATCCACCACCACGTTGTCAACGGCCCAGAAGCCCGGCCCTTCGTCGTCTGACGCTTCACTGCCATGCTCCACATGCTCCGCCGCTGTCGCCAGCCAGATCACATGTACAGGTCTTTGGTAAAGCTTTACGGTAATATCGGACGAGGACAAATTTTCCCGCTCGACCATCATCGAGGATTGCGCATTTTGCTGCATCAGCACATCCATCGTCGCAGTTGCACTCGCTGAATCACACGAGTTGGGCGCACCGGGAACCTGAATTTTTACTTCCGTTGCTGAGCTGCCCCAGATGTTGTCAGGATTGGTTGTCTGATTCGGCTCAAAAGTGACCGTCATCGTCATTCCCGCCATCATTTCCGGAATCGCCACCTCGAAATGCTGGGAGTCGGTCAAAGTCTGTCCTGTCCCATTCGCCGACCAGCGTCCGGCAACGGGAGAATACAGCGGAACCACTCCCGGAGCCGCAGGGGCAGAGATTTGCTGGCCTTGCGAGAGCTTTTGACCATTGGCGTCCGTTCCCATGTACAGTTCCGCCATGCCGACGCGAATATTTGTCGTCCAGATGCTCATGCTCATGTCATCGGGAGTGAACACGAGATCGTATTCTCCATTTGCCAGCGTTCCCGTCGCAAAAACGGTTCCCGGTACCGCTTTAAGCTCGGCACCTGTTGCTTTGTTGGTCATTTTCCACGTTCCCGGTACCGTGCTGGCAAAATTCGTAGAGCCCATCATGCCGAAAATAACTGTCTGACGGCCGGCTGGAACTTCCTCGCCCTCAGCCTTCTCCCCTTCAAAAACGCTCGGGTAGTTTTGCGCTTCTACTTGAAAGCGCACATGCACGGTGCTTTTCTGCCCTTTGGCATCTGATACGACAAACGTGAGTGTATGCAGGCCAGCCGTCAATTTGGCAGCCGGAATGGAAAAGCGGGGAACTTGCCAACGGAACGTGCTTTGCGAAGACTGCTGTTCGGCCTGGTACTCCGGCATGGCAACACCGTCAAGCATCACCTCGCTTTTATTGAGGTTCGTGCCGCTACCATACGTCGTTTGCAGCAGGTCGATATCGAGAGGAGTATCTGGCGGAAGGATAAATTCGTCATTTTTTACCCAGTTCCACCCTCCTGAATCCTGGCCAGCCACTTGATAGTCGTTAAAGATAATCATATTGTGAACAGGCTGCGAAACGGGCTTTGCTACTTGGCTGTTTTTCTTCATAGATGTTGCAGCCCCTGCTCCCATGGCTGGCGGAGCCGATACTCCCGACAAAAAGGTGCCAGTAGCCAGACACACAAGAAGTGCTTTTACAACCCATTTTTTCACGGAATATTCTCTACCTTTCTTTGCATTCGCTGTAGTGTTTCCACTCGTCTTTCTTCGACAAAATGAGCCTAGTTTCCTGTGCCGTTTGAAAAAATTCCGCGCCATGCACATAGGTAAAAACTATTCGTTTGATCATTTTTATAGATTTGATTTATACCTATAAAACTGGTAAAACAAGAGAAAAGGAGGGAGACAGATGAGTCTCACGAATCAATGGAATGCCAAGCTCTACGATGACAAGATGAGTTTTGTGTCCGCTTATGGCAAAGGACTTTTGGAGTGGCTTTCCCCCGTGCCCGGCGAAAACATTCTCGATGTAGGCTGCGGCACCGGGGATTTGAGCGCGCAACTGGTAGAGGCTGGCGCCAAGGTGACAGGCATCGACTTTTCCGCAAGCATGATCGAGACAGCCAAACAAAAATATCCACAGATTGCCTTTTCCGTAGCCGATGCCCACTCCTATCAATCAAACGAGCTGTATGACGCTGTTTTTTCCAATGCGGCGCTGCACTGGATGAAAAAGCCGCAGGAAGTGATTCAGTCTGTCTGGCAGCTGCTCGTTCCCGGCGGACGCTTCGTTGCCGAGCTTGGCGGAAAAGGCAACTGCGAATACATCCTCCAAGCTTTGCGGATCGCATTGAGTCGGCACAATATTTCGGCAGATGAGCGCTCTCCCTGGTATTTTCCAAGCATCGGCGAGTACACTGCCCTTTTGGAAAAGCAGGGCTTCCGCGTCACACTGGCCTCCCACTTCGACAGACCAACCACCCTGCCAGATGGCGATCAGGGATTACAGCATTGGCTGGATTCCTTTTGCAGCCCTTTTTTCGCGGGACTGTCCGCGCAAGCGAGGACGGACATCCGCGAAGAGGTGACGGAGCTGCTGCGCCCGGCGCTTTTCCACGCTGGCAGCTGGGTCATGGACTACAAGCGACTGCGCTTCATCGCCCGCAAGGAAGCCACGCCAACCTCTTTGCAGCCGGATGCCAGCCGATGAAGCGAATTGCCTGCTTGCACGCGCACCATTCGAATATTGCGCTTTTAGCCGATGCCTTCGCCGCGCTCGACGTCGAACTTGTTCATTTCGTCGATCCGGGCATTCTTTTGCAAAGCACAGGAGCTGTTGTCCTTGCGATCGAGCAGGCGCACGCGAAACTGCGCGACCATTTGCAGTGGATGAGTCGATGTTCGGCAGACGCCGTGATCATCACCTGCACCCAGTACGCTTCTTACCTAACCCCAGAAGACGAGGCCAGCTTCGCGGTCCCCATTTTCACCATAGACGGCCCGCTTCTTCAGGAACTGTCGCTTGATCCCGGTGCGAAGCTGCTTTTGTTCAGCAACCCGGCCACAGTCGAGCCGACCATGAACCGCTTGCGGAGCTACGCGCAAGCAACCGGGAGCGATCCCGCAATCGAGCTTCACATCATCGAAAATTCGTTTGACCTGCTGATGGCAAACAGACAAGAAGCATACTACGCCAAAATAAAGGAAGCGCTCCATCACCTTCAACTTGCCCGTCCTGGCATAGCCTTGGCAGCGGCGCAGCTGTCCATGGGTCCGGCAGTTGAGCAGTTCAGCCGCGAGACTGGCCAGCTGGTGGCTCATCCTTTGAAAAGCTTGACCTCAAACGTCTGCGAGAGACTTTCATTGACCCGCTATCGCTAAAAAAGACAACAGCCAACGCGATCCGTTTGCAAGACGGGTACACAAGGCTGTTGTCTTTTCTCGTTGCATGCTCGTGCTGTAATCCTTACATGCCTTCCGGATTCATCATCAATACTTCTTCGCCTTCATTCAGGCCATTGACAATCTCTACAAAGTCCGCGCCTTCCAGTCCGATCTCAATTTCTTTCGGTGTCGGCTCTCCAGACGACGGGTCTTTGACCATAACGGTTGCATGTCCTGCTTCCATGACCTCAACGGCATTCAGCGGCAATCGCTTCACGTTGTCTTTTTGCCCGACGTAAATATCGCAGTCACCCGTCATGCCGTGCTTCATATCGGCAGCCTCGCTCAACTCCACCTTGACGGCGAAGCGAACAGACTTGTCCTCTTTTGTCCCTTCTTTCGGAAGCTCGGTGACTTTCCCTTTGAACGGCTTGTTGCCAAAAGCATTCAAGTAAACATCTACGCTTTGGCCGAGCTTGATCGCTGGAATATCCATCTCATCTACCGCAGCTACAAAGTAAACAGAGGAAGTATCCATAATAACGGCAACTGGCTCAGAACCAGGGGTTTCGCCTTCTTTGACATTCAGCTTCGTGATGACCCCGCTGATCGGCGCTTCCACTTGCTTTTTGGCGATTTCCCGCTTTTTCTGCTCCAGGTTCAGCAGCGCTTCTTTCAAGGAAAGCTCTTTGTCTTTCAGTTCCAGCTCGGAATCGGTCAAATCCATTTTGAACAAAAGCTGTCCGCTTTTGACTTCGTCTTCCTTGTCAATCTCCACTTTTCCGATCTTGCCATGCGTTCCGGCCAAAATCTCCATTTCATCCGACAATTCAAACGGAGTGGCTTGCTGACTCATGTACAGCACCCCTTTAGGGTCTGTGTACTGAACTTGCCCGATATCTCCTGCGTAGAGTGCACCCGGCTTCTTGACCAGCACTTCGACGTCGTGAACGCCACCCACGCCTTTTTCCTTTTTCCCGATCTTGTCGACCTTCGTCACCACTCCATCCACATAATAGAGAGAGGCGGTGACAAACACCTTCACAGGCTGGCCGACGCGGAACTGATCCGCTTCAAACGCCGTAAACTTCCCGACAATTTTCAAATTGTCGGTGTTGACCAGCTTCGCTACAACCGTGTCAGGAGTAACCGATTCTCCTTCTTTTACGAGCAGCTCTTTCACCTTCCCGGCTTTGTTGGAGACAATCCGGTCTTTCTTGTTTTTCAGCTCACTCAACTCTTTTTGCGAACGGGTGATCCCCAGCTCCAGCTTTTGCAATTCGAGCTGGGCGTCCATGCTGTCTACGGTAAACAGCACGTCGCCTTTTTTCACCGCTTGTCCTTCTTTCACGAGCAGTTTCTGCACCTTGCCGCTGCTCTCGGACCGGACTTCCTCACGCGCTTTTGCTTCCACGGTCCCGGAAGAGAAAATCGTTTTCTTCACTTCCCCTACATCTACGACAGCCGTCGGGAAGGAAGGCTCTTCTGCCGGCGGTTCTTCTGCCACCGTGTTTTGCGACTGGTAGTATGCGTAGCCACCGTAGCCGCCCCCTCCCAGAACGACCACGATTGCTGCCAGTATGATCCATTTTTTCTTGTTCATCTTCGTTCCCCACATTTCTTATTCTGATCGAATCGCTTGAAGTGCGCTTAAACGGGAAGCCCGAATAGCCGGGAAAATCCCTGCGAGCAAACCGATAACAAAGGAGAAGCCGATGGCAAACAGTGCCAACCAGGCTGGAATGACTGCCAATTTGCTCGGTTCGCCTTCCGGTCCGCCTCCGCCATACCCCATGTTCAAACTGTCCATGATGCCGCCCGAGGCTCCGAAATAATTCACCAGTTCTACAGCGCCCCAGGCCATGCCAAGTCCGGCCAATCCACCGATCAGACCGATAAAGCCCGACTCCATCAGGAACAGCCAGCGAATGTTGAATACCGTTGCGCCAATCACTTTCATGATGCCGATTTCTTTCGTTCGCTCCAAAATCGACATGATCATCGTATTGACGATCCCGATCGTGGCTACCAGCAAGGAGATCGCCGCGATACCGCCCAAGACCATCTGAATCACGAAGAAAAATTTGTTGATCGTTTCCAGCTCGCGCGCTGGCGACCAGACTTCGTAGCCTTTTTCTTTCAAGGCTTTGACGACGCTCTCTACCTGCTCGCGCGATTCCACCTTGACGGTCATCTGGTCAAATTCGAACGTGTCTTTCTTCGCTTGCTCGCGCGTACGGCGCGGTGAGCCTTCATCGCTCTCGTTGCCCCGGCTGCGGTTGACCCAATCGTTCAGCTCTTTGACGACACTGAGCGGCACGTACACAGCACTGGAGTATCGGAAGTTTTCCGATTTGCGCAGCTGTCCGACGACTCTCACCCGCAGCTCCTTTTTCTCAAACTTCGGTTCGTCGTCGATGCGGTATTCCCGCGTCAAAACGAGTGTGGCCGCTTTGTCGACGATGTTGAAGGCTGCTCCCTCGCCACCGCCGCCCATCATATCCGGCGGCATGTCGGACTGCCTGCCGCCTCCGGAATTTCGTCTGCGCGCCTCGCGCTTTTCTTTTTCCACATCGCGCATTTCTCTTGGAACATCGTACGCCACAACAACTTCCTGCGGAGAGCCTGTCAAATAGTTCCCTTTTTCCACATCGTTTTTCCGGTAGGCAGCCGATTCATTCACGTCTACCCCTACCAGCTCCACGTAGCCCTCGCGCCTGCCTACTTTGAGCTTCGCCTGCTCGTTCAGCCGCTTGACGGGCATGACGCTGGCGATTCCCGGGATCTTTTTCAGTTCTTGCACGGCTTCCATGTTCAGCCTCTTGCGCTGGTCATCCGGGATCGGCTCGTCCTTTTCCTGATTGTAATACATCGGCTCGACGTCCATTTCCGTCAGGTTCCCGAAGTTTTCCAAGCTTTTCACAGCGCTTTCCTTCAGGCCCAGACTGAGCGCCATCATCGCGACAATGGCCGCCGTTCCGATCATTACACCGACGGACGTCAGAGCCGTCCGCAGCTTCATTCGCCACAGATTTCTCCAGACGATGCGAAACGAATCTATTACCTTCACAATATGTTCACCTCATACCCTCGCCTACGCTGGTCTCGTCCTTTTTTGTACAACCCGGCCGTCTTGCAAGTAAATCACGCGGTCGGACTGTTCTGCTACTTCCTGCTCATGGGTAACGATGATGAACGTAGTCCCATTTTCCTTGTTCATTTCCCTCATAAGATGAAGGATTTCTTGCTCCGTCTTCGAATCGAGGTTCCCCGTCGGTTCGTCAGCCAAAATGATATCCGGCTGGTTGACCAGCGCTCTCGCAATACTGACACGCTGCTGCTGACCACCGCTCAGCTCGTTTGGACGGTGATGAATCCGCCCATCCAGCCCGACGCGATTCAAAATCTCCGTCGCTTTCGCCCGACGCTTCTTGACGCTTTCGCCCGCGAAGATCAGCGGAAGCTCCACGTTTTCCAGCGCAGTCAGGTTGGGCAGCAAATTGTACGACTGGAAAATGAAGCCCATGTTTTTGCGCCGAAACAGACATAACTGGTTTTCGCTAAACTTGGAGATCTCCTCTCCGCTTACCGTCACGCTTCCTTCTTCCGGCTTGGTCAGGCCCGCGAGCAGATTCAGCAGTGTGGACTTCCCTGAACCGGACGAACCGCACAGAGCCACAAACTCGCCGCGATTGATGTGCAGGTTAATATCAAACAGTACGGGCACCCTGAGTTTCCCTGTTCCGTAGCTGTGATTGACCCCGGTTACTGTCAGCTCTCCTTTTGTGTTGGCCATCTTTTACAGCACCTCATTCGTTCATTTCTCATACTAAAGACGCAAAAACGTTCAAAACGTAACGGCTTTTTGAAAAACAATTTTTCCCTTGTTTTGTTACAAAAAAGATGCAAGATCTTCAAAATCATGTAACAAACGCGTAACCAACTGCTGCCAAATCCGTACTACAATAAGAGAGTGAAGAAAACACGGAGGGTCGATGACCGATGACAATCTACCGCTTTTTATTTGAAACCGCAACGCGCAGATGGGTGGAAATCATCAAGGCACCAAGCATGTTTGAAGCAGCGAAGCAAGCCAAACAGCTCGCCACCAAGCGCTCCCGCACTCTGTCCACGCCAATCAGCTTTTCCTTCCACCACGCTGCTTCCAATTAATTGCATACACACATCTGCAACCGCTCCTCATCTCGGGGAAGCGGTTTTTTATTTGTGGAGATATTATTGACATCGCCGTTTTTTTCCTCTTAATATAGAGGGAGACATTACAGTGCATGACAGTAAAGATCTGCATTCACTTCGCTGCTGCACATAAGGGAGATAATCAAAATGACCATGAAAAAAGCACTCACGATTGCAGGCTCCGATACCAGCGGCGGAGCTGGACAACAAGCAGACCTCAAAACGTTTCAGGAGCTTGGCGTATTCGGATTGACAGCGCTTACTGTCATCGTGGCCCAAGACCCGCACAACAACTGGAACCATGAAGTGTTTCCGATCGATGTGGCCATCCTCGAAAAGCAGATCGAGACGGTACTGGCCGGAATCGGCGTAGACGCAGCAAAAACGGGCATGCTCGGTACAACCGAACTGGTAGAGCTTGCTAGCCGCAAAATAGAACAATACCAATTGAAAAACGTTGTCGTTGACCCGGTGATGATCTGTAAAGGCGCTGAAGCGCTCCACCCGGAAATCGCCATCAGCTTGCGTGAAGTTCTGCTTCCGCGTGCGACTGTGGCAACCCCGAACTTGTTCGAGGCGGGCATCCTCAGTGAGATGGGCGCGCTGAAAAGCGTTGATGATATGAAAGAAGCGGCAAAACGCATTCATGACTTCGGCACCGCTTACGTTGTCGTAAAAGGCGGCACCAAGCTGGAAGGCGGCCATGCCGTCGACGTTTTCTATGACGGTCAATCCGTTGAAGTGCTTGAGTCCGAGCGCATTGACACTACGTTTACCCACGGAGCAGGTTGCACATTCTCGGCTGCGATTTGTGCCGAGCTGGCAAAAGGCAACTCCGTGCGCGGAGCCGTTGCTGTCGCGAAAGATTTCATTACAGAAGCGATTCGCCACTCCTTTGCCCTCAATCAGTACGTCGGTCCAACCGACCATGGCGCGTATCGCCGCAAACAGCAAGCCTAAGCTTTTGCGCAAACAAAAAACTCCTGACCAGACGAAGCATATGCCTCGGAACTGGTCAGGAGTTTTTTCGTTCACGTTCACGCCTGCTTTTTGATCGCCACTTCCTGTTTGATCGGAGCAGCGGTCGGTTTTTTGCGCATCGAGCTTGCGGTAAAAATGATCAGCGCAGACCAGATGCAGGCAAAACTGATCAAATGCGTGGTTGTAAACGGTTCTTTATAAAGGAAGACGGCCGTGAGCAAAGAAATCGTCGGAGACAAATACTGGATGAAGCCGACAATCGACAGCGGCAAGCGCACGGCAGCCTGTGCAAACCAGTACAGCGGCATCGCAGTCGCAACTCCTGCGAGCGCAAGCAGCAACATTTGCCACCAGGCGAGAGTCGCGATCGTCTCCGTTCCGTTCGCCTGGAGCATAAGCAAATAGCCGAGAGCGATTGGAGCGACAAACAAAGTCTCCCAGGCAAGCCCGATCATCGCTTCTTGCTTTACGAGCTTTTTCGCCAGACCGTAAAATGCGAACGTCACGGCTAAAGAGAGCGCGATCCACGGAACTTCGCCGTATTGAAAGGTGACAAACAGGACGCCACAGGCTGCCAGAATGAGCGCAACCCACTGCCCTGCGTGCATTTTTTCTTTTAAAAAGATGACGCCGAGCAACACGGTAAACAACGGGTTCATGTAATAGCCGAGGCTTGTTTGCATGATCTGGTTGTTATTGACCGCCCAAATGTAAATCAGCCAGTTCGCACTGATCAGAAGCGAACAAATGGCAAGAGCCGCGAACATCTTCCCCCCGGTTACCGAGCCCCACATCGTCTTCCAGCGTTTCGTTACCTGAATAATGATTGCGACAAAAAGAACGGACCAGACGATGCGGTGAGCGAGGATTTCCCATGCACCCATTGACTGAAACAGCTTCCAGTACAGAGGGAGCAAACCCCATGCAAAATACGCCGCAACCGCATAAAAGATCCCCTGTTTCATTTTTCTGCCTCCACCGAGTTTGCCATGTGCCACACATATAGAGTAGTGTACCGGAATTGCCGCCAAACGGCTATGTATTCATGCTCAATATAAGCGTTTCAGACACTTTCTTTCGCTACCATAGTAGTGAGTTACCTAGATAGTTGATTACCTCAGTAACACAATAAAGCGAAGCTAAATTTTTCATTGTACCATTTTTCCTACTGGTGTACAATAGGCATTATTCAACCGAGTTTAGTCATAAGAAAGGAATTTTTACCTATGACATACTGGCGTTCTGTTCTGTTCGTTTTGTTTGGCGCATGCAGCTATGGCGTGTTGTCGCTGTTCATGAAACACGCATTTGCCCTGGGCTTCACTCCCTATGAAATGAGCGGAAGTCAACTGGTTTTCGGCGGCTTGATCATGATTGTGGCGGCCTTGTTCTTCTCGCGGGAACGATTCCAGTTCAAATACTTGCTGATCCTCGCGCCTGTCAGTCTGATGATGGCTTCTACCAGCATTTTTTACCATCAGGCTGTCAGCCGCGTGTCTGCTTCGCTCGCGATCGTCCTGTTGTTCCAATTCACCTGGATCGGGGTTTTGCTCGAATCCGTGGTCGATCGCAAGTGGCCGTCTGCTGCCAAATGGGTTTCGCTGCTCATGCTGGGAGGCGGAACGGTGCTCGCCAGCGGGCTTAGCGAAGGCGGCTTGCAAAACGTGAGCGTCACTGGCCTGATTTACGGACTGCTGTCTGGCGCTACCTTTGCCCTGGTCATTTTCTTCAGCGGCCGCGTCCTGCCCGGCATGAATCCTTACTTGCGCAGCGCGATTACGATCAGCATGGCTGCCGTCATGTTGTCCATCGTCTACCCGCCAACGTTTTTGCTCAACGGACGCCTGCTGGAAGGTCTGCTGCCGCTCGGCTTGCTGGTCGCTGTATTCGGCTCCGTCATCCCGATCTTTTGTCTGGCTGTAGGCGTACCCCGGATCGGCAACGGGCTTGCGACGATTTTGAGCGCAGTCGAATTGCCGACGGTCGTTCTCTTGTCCAGCTTCGTGTTGCATGAAACAGTTACTCTCTCCCAGTGGAGCGGCGTTCTGATGATCCTGGCTGCCATCTGCGTGCCGCAAATCAAATGGCGCAAACTGTTTGCTCCGTCACATGTCCTGGAGAAAAAAGGAATGTAACCGAAAAAGCGTGTCAGTCCACCGGGGACTCGGCACGCTTTTTTCTGTGAAACACGTCTCGACGTTTTGCATGAACGGGGATGTGAGCGCTTGCGGTTAACAGTTCTCTCTCTTTTCTAGCTGATAGGAAATCGGGGTGGTCGCATGGAATGGTATGAAGAGATTGCGATTCCTACATGAAGGAGGCTTGTGAAAAGATGACGCTTGCCGTTATGCCGATTTTTCGCATTTTTGACGAAGCAAAAGCGAAGGAATTTTACGTCGACTTTCTCGGATTTCAGGTCGATTGGGAGCATCGCTATGAGGACAATTTTCCGCTGTACATGCAAGTCTCCTCGCCTGACTGCGTGCTGCATCTGACTGAGCATCACGGAGATGCGTGCCCGGGTGCGGCGATCCGCGTGCAGGTCGAGGACATCGAGCTGCTTCACCAGACACTGGCTGGCAAGTCGTACAAATACGCCCGGCCGGGTCTGGAAAAGACGTCATGGGGAACGCATGAGGTGTCTGTGACAGACCCTTTTGGCAACCGGATTCACTTTTTCCAGCCGCATCCTTTTCCGTAAGCTGGGGAGAAGCTGTTTCCCGCGAAAAGACGAGAACACAAAAAAGCCCAGCCAGGCTCGCGCAAGAACCTGCTGGGCTTTTCCCTTTTGATGTATGGGGCGATCGATGGGACTTGAACCCACGAGTGCCGGAGCCACAATCCGGTGCGTTAACCCCTTCGCCACGACCGCCATGGACACAATCAGATCAGGTAGCGGCGGAGGGAATCGAACCCCCGACCTTTCGGGTATGAACCGAACGCTCTAACCAGCTGAGCTACACCGCCAAACGCTATGGAGCGGGTGATGGGAATCGAACCCACGCGACCAGCTTGGAAGGCTGGAGTTCTACCATTGAACTACACCCGCAAAACAAAAGCACGTCCACTCGCACGCTTCTGCGACCTACTCGCCAGCGCAAGTGGCTTCGCGAACTTCTGGCTCATCTTGCGCCCAGAGGTTCTTTTCTGCATTTTATTGTAACACACGTGAAAATAAAGTCAAGAATAGCGAAAATAGACCCGCAAGACCCGTAACCCGTAGCCAAGCCCGCTTTTGTTACGAGTCCTGTGGAGCAACAGCGCACAGCAAGCTATGCCGAAACATTCAGACAGAATCGGCCTGAGGAACGATCCGGTACACACAGCGATTATGCCCAGCCAAAATATGTTCGTCCCGCGTTATCGTCAAGCCAGCGCCGAGCACGGCCTGAAACATCTCCAGCTCCTTGTTGCACAAGCCGGAACAGGCTCTCGCCGCCTCGCAGATCGGACAGTGCTTCTCGACAAAATAAAACGAGCCGTCTTCGTTGGCAATGATCTCTGCCATATAGCCTTCATCCGTCCGCGATTTGGCCAAAGCAAGCAATTTTTCCTGCAACGGCAAGCTAAGCGGCGCCTTGCTCTGATAGTCCAGCACTTGCTTGCGGTTGCGAATTTCAATCAGCTTCTCCAAGCCTTCCTCGCCGAAAGCTTCCTTCATCGATTCGATCAAGCTGACAGTCAAATCGGCATAGCCGTCCGGAAACAGGCGGTTTGCCTCAGAGGTCAACGCCCACATTTTGGCCGGTCGGCCCATTGAGCGCGGTTCCTCGGAAAAAGTGACGAGCCTTTGCTCTTGCAGGTCGTATAAATGCTGCCGCACCGCCATGGCGGTCACCCCCAGCTCGCTCGCCAGCTGATTGGCGTCCATGGCGCCGTTTTGCTTGAGCAGATTGATGATCGACCGCCTCGTTCTTTCTGCCCCGTCTTTTGCATTTGTGTTCGACTTTTTCAATCCCATCACCTTCAAAATTCGGACTGTCTAGATTATAAAGAAAAATATTGACAAAGTCAAAACGCAGGTATAATTTGTTAATTAAAGAAATTTCTTTACAAAGTATCCGGATACTTGGCCGCTCTGTTTACAATCCGCGAAGGAAGGTGACCAGCTTGTCTGCACAAAGCATTTTTGGCCCGCGTTATCTTGCTTTATCGATTGGGATCATTTTGTCAGCGATGGCGATCGGTTTCGAAGGATTGGCCGTCACAACAGTCGCTCCGGTCATTGCTGGCGATTTGCAAGGGATTCATTTGTTTGGCTGGATATTCAGCGCTTATTTGCTGGCGCAAATTGTCGGTACGCTCGTGGTCGGCCGTCAGATTGACCGAAAAGGGCCTGCCCTGCTTTTCACCATCGCGGTCGCTTTGTTCGCGCTCGGACTCGTCGCAGCCGCCATCGCTTCCAACATGTACGTCATGATCGGTTCGCGCGTCTTGCAAGGTTTCGGTGCGGGAGCCATGTACACTTGCATGTACACGGCCATCTCGCTGAGTTATCCCGATGAACTTCGCGCCAAAATATTGGGTTCATTAGGCACTGCTTACGTGCTCCCTTCCATGCTCGGGCCCTATGTAGCGGGATTGATTGCCGAACACTTTTCGTGGCGATTCGTCTTTTGGGGCGTGCTGCCTTTCGTGCTTCTTGCCGTGCTCCTCACGCTGCCTGCCTTCCGCAAGCTGACGATCCCCGCTGCTCCAGCGAAAGACGAATCCGGCGTAGTCGGCCTGTCTGTGCTGCTCGCGGTCGGAACCGGGCTGTTTTTGAGCGGGCTTGGCATGCTGCCGCAAGTATGGGGAGTCGCGCTCATCATCGTGGGCCTCGCTTTGATGGTTCAACCTCTCCGCAAGCTGCTGCCCTCAGGAACCTTTACTTTCCAAACTGGCTTGTCGGCTCTGCTCGCTTCCCGCGGACTCTTTTTCGCCGCCTATGTCTGCACGCAAAATTTTCTCGTGCTCGCTTTGACGAAAACGAAAGGGCTTGCTCCGGACAAAGCGGGGCTGATCGTGGCAAGCGCGGCGTTCAGCTGGTGCATCGTGGCGATTTTGCAGGCTCGCTGGGACGCAGCCGATCAAGGTCGCGGACGCTCGAAGCGAATCACGCTCGGGATTTTGCTGATGCTTGTCGGGATCGGCGTCATGCTGTGGGTGCCATCCCTGACGATTGCGATGGCGGTGATCGGGGAAGTCATCATCGGAATCGGCATCGGATTGGCGCATACCGTAAGCGGAACAGTCGCTTTCACTCTGGTCAGGGAAGGGGAAGCTGGTCAAGTATCTGGCAACCTGCAATTCGCGGACTCCTTTACCCCCGGCGTGGCGGTCGGGATCGGCGGAGCCGTAGTCGCCATGAGCCAAACCGCCGGAATGTCCATGGCCGCAGGAGTTACAATCGCCATGGCCTTTAACCTCGCGCTGATTTTGCTCAGTTTGGTGGCGAATGCGCGAACCAGGCAAAGTCAACCAAGCAAACAGACATCTGCCTAGCCTTTTTCCACAAAAAAATCCCCGCTTTCCTGCGTCTGGCAAAAGCTTGCCGTTCACAAGGAAACGGGGTTTTTCATGTCCACATGACGGGAAACTGCTCCAGTGTCAAGACGCTGGTGAATGCATCGTCCAAGTTCCAAAAGCCGAAGCCATGCTCCACTCGGGCTGGCAGCATGGCTTCGGCTTGCTTGACCTGGACTGGCATCAGCAAGAGCAGTCCGGCGGAGAATCGGCTTGGCAAAAAGACAGCACGGCATTTCCGGTCACATCGGCGAAATACGCTTCCACGACGCGGCGAAAATGTTGCGCAGCACGGGAAATATACCGACTTTTGTGCCATAGCAACGTAATCTCTCGTGCCAGCCGCTGATCCTCGATTCGCAAATAGTGGACTTGTTCGTGCAGGCTCCTCCCTGTGCACGGAATAAAAGCGATGCCGATCCCTGTTTCCACGAAGGTGACGAGCCTCGCAGGTTCATCGCCCTCGTACACATAGGCAGGCTCAAATCCGGCTTCGTGGCAAACCGCATCCACCAAGTCGCGCGTGGCATACCCCCGTTTGACTCCGACAAACCACTCGCCTTGCAGCTCAGCCAAAGCGACACTTCGCCGTCCAGCCAGTCGGTGGTTTTTGGGCACAGCGACGAGAATCGGATCGAGAAACAATGTCTGGCATTGGATTTCGTCGTCCTGTACCGGAAAAGACGACAGGCAAAAGTCCGCCTCACCGCGCCTGAGCGCCGTCAGCATCTCTTGCGTAGTCACCATTTGGACGTGAAAGTGAATCATCGGCCATTGTTTCCGAAATTCACTCAAAATCCCGGGCAGCGTGCTCGCATTGGTCACCGCCAACTTGAGTGTTCCGTACTCAGCCTGGGTCCAATCGCGAATTTCCCGTTTGCCTTCTTCCAGTTCCAGCAAAGCCCGCTCAGCCCGGAGCAAAAATCGGCTGCCGTGCTCGTTTAAACGCAGCCTTCTGCCCACTCTATCGAATAGCGGAGCCCCCAAGTCCTCTTCCAGCCGCTGAATCGTTTTGCTTAACGACGATTGCGTCACATGCAGGCTTCGGGCAGCCTCGGTCACATGCTCCAGCCTGGCTACCGTGAGAAAATATTGCAACTGCAAAAGTTCCATGCCGCCATCCCCCTTCCATTCATTCCTTTTAATCAATGAAAGTATAGCATCAAATGCGTTGGAATAAATGAATGGTTTCCCGTACGATGACAGCAATAACGTATGGGAGGAACAAACATGGAGATTCGTCAAAAGTGGCTGATGGTCGCCGTCGGACTGGGCATCTTGCTGAATCCGTTAAATTCATCGATGATCGCCGTTGCCATTGCCAGACTGCAACAAGTGTATGCTTTGGACTTTGCTACCGTTTCCTGGATTCTGTTTTCGTTCTACATAACGAGCGCAATCGCGCAGCCCGTGATGGGCAAGGCCAGCGATCTGTTTGGGCGAAAACGCATTTTTCTCGTCGGGCTGGTCATCGCCGGGATCGCTTCGTTGCTTGCCCCCTTCTCCGCCACGTTTGGCTGGCTTCTTGTTTGTCGCATCGGGCAGTCGATTGGCACGAGCATGGTCGTGGCAGTCGGAATCGCCATCGTGCGGCATCATGTTACGGAAAAGCAAGGGACGGCGCTTGGCGTGTTAGCTTTGTTCCAGTCCACGGCGGCTGCCATCGGGCCTTTTATTGGCGGAGTGCTCATTCATTGGTGGGATTGGCCTTCCATCTTCTTTGTCAACCTTCCGTTTGCTTTGGCGAGTTTTTTGCTCGTGTGGAAAATGATTCCGCACGACGAGCCGTCCACGTCCGTAACCCGGCAGCTTTCCTTGCGCCAATGGATTGCGCTGTTGGACATCCCGGGAATTGCCTTGTTCACAGCGGGGCTTGTCGCCTTGCTCATCGGCTTTTTCCAGGCGAAGTCGGCCGGGCCTCTCGCTTATGGCAACGTCATTCTCGGCGGAATCGGCCTGGTGATCTTGGCGGTCTTCATTCGCCACGAGCTGCGGGTATCGTCACCGTTTCTGCCTTTGCGCGCATTCGCCAAATACCGTGCCATGACATGGGTTCATAGCGAATTTGTCCTCGTCAACGTCGTGTTTTACGCGATATTTTTCGGCCTGCCGGTTTATTTGCAAACCGTTCGTCACGTCTCCGAGCTGCATACCGGACTCTTGATGTTAAGCCTTGGCTTGGGTTCGCTGATCGCATCGCCATTAGCCGGACGCTGGATCGACAAGTCTGGACCCCGCCCTGCTTTGCTCGTCTCTGCTGTCTTGATGCTCTTCGGCGCTGTCTGGCTCGCGATGTTGAATCCTGCCTCCCCGGTGATCAGCGTCTGTGTGGCATTGGCAGCGTTTGGCGTAAGCAACGGGCTGAACAGCGTAGGCATGCAGGCCGCCTTGTTCCGCTCCACGCCAAAAGAGATCATTGGCGTCGCCACCGGATTGTTCATGACAGCCCGCTACGCCGGGACGATCCTCGCCTCGCTACTGGTCGGCCTCATTCTTCAGGCAAAAGGGGTTGTACTTTTTGCAGCCGTCCTCTTCCTGCTCGCCTTGTCTCTCTTGTTCATCAACGGGCGACGCAAAAGCTTGGGACAACCAGGGGAATCATAAACATGCGAAAACGGACCGAAACAAAGCTGCTTCGGTCCGCTTCTCATTCCATCTCGCTTGCAAGGCTTTCTTTTCCGGTGGCTGTTTCGCCTATTTCCCCGCCAGCTTGGAAAAGTTGTCGGCAGCCAGGCGGATCGCCAGCACGCTGCCTGTATTCAACGAGTTATCAAACAGTAAAACCTGGTTGTTTTTGACTGCCTTCAACGAGTTCCATACAGCCGATCCTTGCTTGTCCTGGATGGCTGCTTGGGCAGCGTCAAGCTTGTGCTGAATGATGATGTAGTCGGGATTCATTTCCGCAAGGGCTTCCAGGGAAAGCTCGCCCCCCTCTTCCGGGTACTGATCTGGCTTTTTCAGGCCAAATCCTTCTGTCTCGTTGTAGTAAACCGTATTTTTCGTCCCTTGGGCGGTAAAACCGTTTTTGCTGCTCACCCGCAGCAAGGCAAACGTTTTTGTTTTCAGATCGCCCAGCCGCTCTTTTGTTTTGGCGATCTTCTCTTTCGTATCTTTGACGAGCTGTTCGCCCAATTGTTCTTTTCCGATCGCCTGTGCGCACAGCATGGTGGCGTTTTCCCATTTGTCACTGTAGTCAATTTGAATGAAGGGCGCGATTTTCGACAGATCGTCGTACTGGGCATCGCCATGGCCTTTGAAGCTGACAATCAGGTCAGGCTTTGCCGCAATGATCGCTTCCATGTTCAAATCTTTGCCGCTGCCCAGATCGATAATCTCCGCCTTGCCCACATACGGCTGCAAGGTCGCGTATTCTTTCAGCGCACTCTCTGCACTGCCCGAGGCAATCGGCGGCACGTCCAATGCGAAAAAGTAGTCAAGGAACAGAGGATGCAGCACAGCAATGCGCTTCGGCTGCTCCTTGATCGTCACTTGATGACCCGCACCGTCGGTAATCGTCCTTGGCCATTCGCCTTTTGACGAAGAACTCGCGGAAGGCGTCTGCTCCGTTCCCCCTCCAGCGCAGCCAGCCAGCACTCCCATCAGCAAAACTAGCGAAAAAATGATTCCTGTCCATCTATTCATGTCGGTTCCTCCAGCATCGTTTCATTCCTGTATTGAAAACCTGGCCTTGCGCTTTCCGTTTGCTCCCCTGCTTGCCGATCATCCCTTTCTTTTGCCATGGCTGCCCGCCTTGTCTTCCTCAAAGCAGCAGCACTTTCATGACGAGTCCAATTGATAATCATTCTCGACACTTAGTGTAGCAAGGGCGCTCGCAATTGGAAATACACAGAAACCTAAAGGGACATGCACAATTCTCCAAAAACGCCGCTGTTCTGGCGCGACAGACGCGGATCGCCCTTCCGGAAACAGCGGCACTCATCAGGGAGCAAACACTTCGGAATAGCCAAATCGGCCCGTCCTTTTGGAAAAAGGCACGAGCCGATTGGCGAACTATGATGCGGTTGTGTGAATACGGGTTGCGCTTATAATTTGTGCTTGCCCTCCACGAGCATATCGGCAATCAGATTGATTTGCGCTTGGACAGCAATCGGGTCGTACGGCCAAAAATAATCGGTGTCCATCTGGTAGACATGCCCTTTTTTGACGACGTCCAGCGTGTTCCAGATCGGACTCTCCGGGTCAAGACCCGCCTGCTTGCCAGACTCGACAAACAGGTAGTCGCCCGAAAACTCTTTGACCTGCTCCAGCGAAATCGTCATGTTCTCCTTGCCCTCATCGACGAATTTTTGCACCTGTGGCGGCCGTTTCAGTCCGAGGTGCCTGTACATCGCTTCCGCTCCTCGCCACAGACCTTGCCCGTAAACGACCAGCTGCTTTTCAAACCCGCCCATGATCGCCACGGTCGCATTTTCGTCGACGACTCCCTTGATTCTTTGTTTGGCTTTGGCAACGGTGTCGTTGAAGGAGGCAATCCACGCCTCGGCTTCTTTTTCCTTGCCCAAAATCTCGCCAAACGTCCGAATTTGATCGCGTGAGTCTTTGAAGGTCGTATGGACGAAGACGATCGTCGGCGCGATTTTGCTCAACTGCTCATACAGCTTGGGATCATCGCTCAACGTAACGATCAGATCGGGATTGAGCGACAAAATTTTCTCGACGCTGCCGGCGTCAATCGTTCCGATATCCTCGATGCCAGCCGTCTGTGATTTGATATGCGGCGAATCGATATCCCAAAACGGCGCTCCGACAGGCTTGACGCCAAGCGCCAGGAACGTAGCCAAATATCCTTGGGCGACAATCCGCTTCGGCTCAGCGGGAATTTCGATTTCTCCGTTGACGGTCTGTATTTTTCGGGTGGCTGGCTTGCTCGGTTCGTCAGACGCAGCAGCCGTGTCTTTTTGCCCCTCCGGTTGCGGATTTGTTCCTGCGGTACCGCCGCATGCAGCCAGCAACACCGTCATGACCAGCAGCCACATGGCCAATTTCATCAGCGGCCGGGATACTCGCTCGTTTGTTCTGTTCATCCTGCACAGCCCCTTCTTGCTTCATAATGAGAAAAGATCAAAGCAATAACGATAATCATTATCATTAAAATCCGTACTCATCATAGCAAGCTTTTCCACAGGCCGTCTATTTCATAATGTTGCCGCTTTTTATGGATAAATGTTCACTCCGACTCACCAGCGATCAGGCAATTCGTCTGGATGCGCAGTTGCCGCTCCAATGCCATGCCGCCGCTGCTCCAAAATTCGTTCAAGGACAGTCGGTACACCCGTCCCTTTCCATGCATGCTCGCCAATACATGCTCTCCCTCGTCACTCTGGTCGTCGCGGGCATCGATCACAAACATATGGTCTGCCATGTAGTCGGGCAGCCTGTCTTCCGTTATCCAAAGATGCTTTCCTCGCACGAGTACATCGCGGCGCACAGTTTCAGGCGGGCGGATGCCAAGAGCTTCGTACAAGTTAAACGCTCCGCGAGCTGTTTTGTCCCAAATGAAGATGCCGTCGCTACGCCATTCATAGACGGCTGCCGTCTCCCCTCTGTCAATCAATGCGCGCAGACTTTGTCTCGCTTCGTCAACTTGTGCCTGATATTTTGTCAGCCATCGCTGTGCTTCCGATTCTCTGCCAATCAGCTTGCCGATCAGCTGCATTTCCGCCAGAGGGTCCAGCTTGGCCCATTCCAGAGCGAGGACAGGCGCGATCTTCTCCAATTGCTTCATCCGGCCAGGCGTATGGTAAAAGTATGTAGGCGCCAAAATGAGATCCGGTTTCAGCTTGCCGAGCTGTTCGTCATCGTACGCTCCCTTTATGATCGGAACATCGCGCAATTCCTCCTGCAACAGGAGCGAGCCGCGCACCAATTCGGCATCTGTGGCTACAGGCGTGACACCGAGCGCCAGCAAGGCCCCTGCGAATTGAAAGGCCGCGATTTTTTTCGGGGCCGGACGACTGCGAAACTCGCCGGGAGACATGCCTGTCAGCTGCTTGAATTTTCGGCTCAAATATTCGCCGTTGCTGTAGCCAACTTCAAGGGCAATCTCGTTGATCGTCATGGTCGACGCCAGCAAATGCTCTTTTGCCCGGTCAATCCGTACACGATTCAAATATTCGGAATAGCCCCAACCCAGCTTTTTGGCAAACATCGTGGAAAAATAGCTCGTATGAAACCCGGCCAGACGCGCCAGCTCGGAACGGGTAATCGGGCTTCGGTAGTTCTCGTCGATATACGTGATCGCCCTGTGAATGGAAGGCTCCCAATCCAGCTCAGGTGTCGTCTCATAGTGCAAAACGAGCTGCATCAGCTCTTTGAAAAGGTGGTGGTGCCGCTCCGCTTTTGCCGTATGCCCAGACGGATTCGCCTGCAAACGCACGAGTTCGTTCACGAGCACAGTTGCCCGATACGGCAGTTTGTTGGTGATCCAGCCGCTCGCAGGCAAACCGCTGCGATCATTGCGGTACATAATGGTGTCGTCATCGTGCTGGGCCAACCGATAGCTTTCGAAGCAAATGCGGCAGACAGCCGGAAGTTCCGCCCCGTCCCGGACCAACGTGACCGAGTCGCCCGGACGCAAAAACAGCATCCTCATCGACTCCAGCTGTAGCGTTTTCTTGCCATCGTTCACGCGAATCCGGCCCGTCATGGGAGTGAGGATCGTAGGCGCAAAGCACGTAATCTCGATGGACGGCTGCGTGCTTTCCCACTGCATGATGCCGCCTTCTTTCCAAACGTGAAGGGTTGCTTCCATAAAAGGAATGTCACCTCTTTCGCTGCCAGTTCTTCTTTTCTAGTTATACCACAACTCCCGAGTGGCACAAGACGTACGCCAGCAGGAGCAGCTTGAGGCTCCAACTGTAAAAAGCCAATCTTCCTGTTGGGGAAAGTCGGCTATGTTTCTTCTATAGCCTTGCCGTGTTGCCAAAGCAAAGATTGTCGTGCTAGTATACCAATTATTGGATTGACACTTTTTAGCAATAAACCAGCATCTCGTGCAATCCATACTAACAGTACAAACACGCGAAGGTGAACAAATGCTAAAAGTAAACCGCGATGACGCCCGGCCCATCTGGCAGCAACTTTTGGATCAGGCGATTCATAACATTACAACCGGAAAATGGCCGCCAGGCGAGCTGCTGCTCCCGTCCCGCGAGCTTGCTCCATTGATTGGCGTTTCCCGTTCAACCATACAGATCGTTTACGAGGAGCTGTACAGCCGGGGCTACACGGTAACTTCTCGCCGCGGCGGAACGAGAGTGAGCGAATGGATTTATGCAGCTCGTCCGGCAGAGGAGGCTTCGCCCCCGGAGCTTTTTCCGCCCGAGTTGCCTTTATTAAACGATGCGGTCGGCCAGTTGCACAGTTGGTTCGGCGCTAAAGACAATCCAAAAATAGCGATCGATTTCACTCCCCACGAGCCGTATTTGGATGAGCATTTTCAAAGAAATTGGCGGCAATCCTTTTTGCAGGCTGCCACAGAAACAAGCCTGGACAGTTGGGCTTACGGCGATCCTTATGGATTTTTGCCGCTACGGGAGCAAATTCAACGCTATTTGTCGCTCGAACGGGGCGTTCATGTGGATAGCGACCAAATCCTGTTAACCTCTGGCGCACAGCACAGTCTCGATTTGATCGCGCAAGCGCTGTTGCAAGAAGGAGAGACGGTTTCGGTAGAAGATCCCGGCTTCCCTGCTGCCTGGATGGCGATGAAGTATCGGCGTATGCAAGTTGTTCCCGTTCCGGTCGACGAGTACGGACTTTGCGTCGACCATGTTCCCCCTGCGTCCAAGCTTGTGTTTGTTACGCCGTCGCACCAGTGTGCGGTTGGCGTCATTTTGTCGGAACCTCGCAGGCAACAATTGTTGCACATGGCTGCCGAGCGGCGGTCCTGGATTGTCGAAGATGATTACGACAGTGAATTTCGCTATCGCGGTGATCCGCTTCCAACCTTGTTCAGTCAACGACCTCAAAACACGCTGTACATGATGAGTTTTTCCAAAATGGTCGCTCCCGGCATTCGCCTGTCGGCCATCGTTGGTCCCAAAGCGGCCATTCGCCAGCTCGCTCGCGTTCAGGAATTAACCTACCGCCATCTTCCGATCATGGAGCAATTGACGCTTGCTCATTTTATCGAACACGGTCATTTCATGCGCCATATGCGGCGAGTTCGCAATGTGTATCGGCGCAGGCACGAGGCTATGACAAAAGCGATTCTCTCGACGGGGCTTGGCGAACAGTTCACACTGAGCGGCGTGGAAACGGGCTTGCACATGCTTCTTGAAGCCGAGCAATCGTTTGCCGAAGAAGCCGCGACGAACCTGGCGCTCGAACAAGGAATCCGGGTTTATCCGCTCAGCAACTATTGTTTGGAAAGCGACCGGAAAGGTTTTGTCCTCGGTTTTGCCAAAGTAGACGAACGAGCCATTGCAGCAGGCATAAAACGTCTAGCGGGGATGCTTTTATGACGCAAGCATCCCCGCCTGTTTTCCCCTAGTCGTCCTGACGCGCATGTTCATTCCAGTAATAACTGTCCGGCAAGTAACGCTGGCCGAACACTTTCGTTCCTACGCGAATGATCGTAGCCCCTTCTTCAATCGCTACCGTGAAATCGCCGGACATTCCCATCGACAGGATGTCCATTTCGACTCGCGGCAGCTTTTTCTCCCTGATCTCTGTCTGAATCCTTTTTAATAGTCGGAAACAGTGGCGGGTCTCGTCGTTTGTCGCATTCAGCTTTCCAATGGTCATTAAGCCTTTTATGTTTAACGTCTCAAACTGCGCCAATTGCTCGACCAGTTCCAGTGCTGCTTCCGGTGGCGCACCAAATTTGCTTTCTTCGTAGGACGTGTTGATTTGCACCAATATGTTCATCGTCTTGTTCTCTTTAAGGAGCTGCTGGTGCAAAGCTTGCCCCAGTTTCAGACGGTCCACAGAATGAATGAGCGTCACATATTTGACGACGTCCTTCACTTTATTCGTCTGCAAATGCCCGATAAAATGCCATTCCACCTGCTTGTACTGCTCCATAAGCGGAAATTTGCCGCGCAGCTCCTGCGCTTTGTTTTCTCCAAACAGCGTTTCCCCCGCTTGCATGGCTAATTGCAATTTTTCCAGCGGGACGGTTTTGGTCGCCAACAACAGCTTCACGTCCTCAAGCTTGCGCCCCGAGGCTTGGCAAGCTGTTTTCATCTGCTGCCGTACGGTTTGCAGATTCTCCGCAACGAGATTTTCCATCTTCCCTGCCTTCTTTCTGATGAAGATTCGGATGAAGCGTTCCCCCACGCCGGGCAGAGTAGCCTCTGTCTCCTACTTTTCCGAGATTGCCGCGATCAATTGAACGACAAACCGCTGGATTTTCATACCAGTCACACCGTTAGTCCCGGTTTGAACATTTTTTCTTCCTCTATTGGATTTTCTTTGGCGGTGATGTGCTGTGGATCAATTCGATACACCTGCACCGGGCCACCGAATACGGCTGAACGGTATTTGTCTACGTGCTGCTTGGGCAACGGCCGTTTATAGTAACCAGGCACGTATTTATGAATCATTTCTTGCAGCATGTGTGTCGCTTCATCCAGATCGGCGACGGGTTCTGCCTTGCCAAAAACGATGACACTCATATACGCTGTGTCCGTCTTGGCTGGCACCGGATCAGTAATCGTTCCGTATTCCTCGCAAACCGTAAAACAGACCTCCGCATTCGCGCTCATCACCTGATTGCGTCTCCCGCCAGTAGCTCCATGGAAGTAAAGCTTCCCATTTGTCCAAACAAAATTGAGCGGAACCACATACGGCAACTGTCCGTCGACCATGCCAAGATGCCCGATTCGCGCTTGCTGCAAAAATGCCTCAATCTTGCTCTTGTCCAACACTTCTCTTACCTTGTAACGCACTCCATCCATTTTCTTCACTCCTCATGAATTGAATTGATGTATGATGTAGGCAAGTTTAGCAAGTATTGGAGTGAAGAGAAACGTCCATATATGTTGAGTTTGAGCAATCCATAATACATGCAAGTCAGTCCCTCAGTCAGTCGCGTGAACGCACCAAAAGCGGCTTGACACGATAAAGGCGATTGTCCCCCTCTCTGCCAAGCCGCGGTTACAAACAAAACAGCGGGCACTGCTTGCTTTTCCTTCTATCTGACAATCTGACAGCGTATCGCTAACCGAATGAAACATAACATTTCCTTGCTTCACTGCCGGAATCGTTTTCCATATCCCAACCGAGTCAAGTTTCTTTTCCAGCACGTCTGCTTGGGGCGCAAAATTCGTGTATGCGATGATGTCAGCGTCGTACAAGCATTCCCCAATCACTTCCAGCGAAATCGGCGAATAGTAGCCTTCCGATTTTGGATTCTCTCGGTTGAAAAACTCTTTTTCAACCATGGCCGGAGCTTTCATCCCCAGATCTTCATAGATGATTCCTCGCGTTTTGTCTCATACTGTGCGATAAATTCCTTCGCTTGCTCAGGCATTCCGAATACTTCCCCGAACAAAGTCATCCGCTCTTCCAACGTAGACATTTCATTGACGGTCCCTATCTTTTTTCTCCTTTTATAAGAATAGTCGTTGTAATTGAGAATTATTATCAAATATAATGAGTAGCAACGAGCATTATGGACTTGAGCTTGGAGTTGGAAGGGGCTAGGCGAAACGAATGAAACTGGACGATCATCTGTTGCTGTGGAATCAGGCTTCCGTCAAAGTGATGGATATACGGCATAGAAGCATGGAAAGCGGCGAAGAGCTGCTCGACTATCGGCTGCCAGCCAACGCTTTTTTGTATGCGACCCGCGGAAGCGCGCAAGTAAGGCTCGACGGAGTGCCGTACGATGTGCAGCGGTTTCATCTTTTTCACGGGGGCAAGGGCGTTTGCCTCGATATTGCCGCCAAGCAATCATTCGAATATTACATGATTTTGTACAAGGCATCGGCCTCCCTTCCTAGCCGCAAAGAATTGATGCGGCAAGCGGAGCTGGACGATCCGTTTCGCATGCAGTACGGATTTGCGCCGCAATATCCGGTTTTTTTGCTCGATATCGCCGAGCGAATGGCGAAGGAATGGATCGCAGCTGGTCTTATCGACAAATTGCATGTGAAGTCGTTATTTTATCAATTCGTCTACGAAGTCATGCGACAGCTCGACCAGCAAGGAATCGAGCCGATCAAGCCGGACCCGGTCACCCAGGCGGTGCTGTTCATGAACCAGCATTACGCCCGGCCGATTACGCTCGAATCGCTTGTGGAGATGCTCGACTGCAATCCGCGCCAATTTTTGCGCTGGTTCAAGCGACGCTACGAGACGAGCCCGATCGATTACTTAATCCAGCTTCGCATGACGAAAGCGAAAGAACTGCTGCTTGGGACCGATTGCACGCTTAAAGAAATTGCCGAAAGCGTCGGTTACCCGGACAGCTACTATTTCAGCCGCCAGTTCAAAAAAAACGAGGGCGTTTCGCCGACCGCTTTTAAAGAAAAGGCGCTGAAACAGGAGCAACGTCTAAAAAATCCATCCTTCCTGTCCACATCTCCCATTGTTGCGAGAGAGCTTCAACGGTATAGTGTTCATGTAATTGATAATCGTTATCAACATGAGAGAGAGGGACATTTATCGATGCGTAGAAAGACCAGAACATCTTTAGCCGTTACACTGCTCTTTTGCTTCGCTTTGCTGCTAAGCGCATGCTCCGGAGGTACGACAAATCCGGGTACGGGGGCCAGCGGGACGGCAGGACAACAGCAAAATACAGAGGCGACAGCCCCGGCGTCCCAGACTTCGTCGGATAAAGAAGCGCCCCGCGTCATCAAGCACGCGATGGGCGAAACGACAGTGAACGGCACGCCGAAGAGAGTCGTCATTTTGACAAACGAAGGTACGGAAGCGCTGCTTGCTGTAGGCGTGAAGCCGATCGGCGCCGTCCAATCGTGGGTCGGCTCGCCGTGGTACAACCATATCAAGGACGAGATGCAAGACGTCACGGTCGTCGGCGACGAGTTGCAGCCGAATATCGAGATGATCGCAAGCTTGAAGCCGGATCTCATTATCGGAAACAAAGTCCGGCAGGAGAAAATATACGAGCAGTTGAACCAGATTGCGCCGACCATATTCGCGGCTGACCTGGCTGGCGACTGGCAAATCAATTTCAAGCTGTACATGGAAGCGATCAACAAGAAGGACGAAGGCGAAAAAGCGATGGCGGACTTCAACAAGCGCGTTGCCGACGTGAAGGCGAAGCTGGGCAGCAAAGCGGCAACAAAAGTGTCGGTCGTCCGCTTCTCCGCGTCGCAGGTGCGGATTTACCAGAAGCAGACATTCTCCGGGGTGCTGCTCGATCAACTCGGCATCGCTCGCCCGCCCGCTCAGGACAAAGATTCGTTCATCGAAGTGATGACGAAGGAAACGATCCCGAGCATGGACGGAGACGTCATGTTTTACTTCGTGTCGGAGCAAGCCGGGAAAAACGATGCGGCGAAGGTTGTGGAGGAATGGAAAAACGACCCGCTGTTCAAAAACTTGAACGTTGCCAAAGCGAACAAGGTGATCCAGGTAGACGAGGCGATCTGGAACTCGGCAGGCGGCTACAAGGCGGCGAACTTGCTGCTCGATGAGTTGGCCGCTTATTTCGAAGTGAAGTAACATAAACGCTGGCTGGCGTCGGCTTGAAGCTGACGCCGGTTTTTTTCTTGTTCAGAACACGAAAAGAGGTGAAGGACAATGGGATAGTGATGCAAAGTCGCAAGCGAAAATGGATCGGGCTTGCCGTCGGATGTGTGATCCTTCTGCTCGGGATGCTGGCCAGCGTCCTGTTCGGGCTGCAACAATTCGGCCTCCGCGACATCTGGCTCGCCTATACACAGTTTGACGGCTCCAACGAGCATCTGATCGTGACGACTACGCGTGTTCCCCGGGCGCTGATCGCCGCCGCCGTCGGAGCGAGCTTGGCCGTTGCCGGAGCGATCATGCAGGTGCTGACGAAAAACCCGATAGCCTCGCCTTCTCTGCTCGGGATCAATTCCGGTGCCGTTCTGTTTATCGTTATCGGACTTGCCTTAACCGGATCGTCCCTGCCGATGAGCAGCATGATCTGGATCGCGCTCGGCGGAGCGGCGATAACTTCCTTGTTCGTATATACGCTGAGCATGCAGGGGGGCGGCGGTTTCGAGCCGATCAAGCTGACGCTGGCCGGGGCGGCTGTTGCTGCCTTCGCGTCCTCGGTCACCTCAGGGATTATGCTCATTCACAAGCATTCGCTGGAAACGGCGCTGCTCTGGATGATCGGCTCTGTATCGGGTCGAGAGCTGGGCCATCTGCTGTTCGTCCTGCCGTACTTGTGCGTCGGCTGGCTCCTCGCAATGCTGATCGCAGGCTCCCTCAATGTGCTGGCGCTAGGCGACGACAACGCCAAGTCGCTCGGTCAGCGGCTGACACTGATCCGGGCCGCCTCCGCGCTCGCAGTCGTCCTTCTGGCTGGCAGCTCCGTAGCGGCGGCGGGACCGATCGCCTTCGTCGGACTCATCGTGCCGCATCTGTGCCGATACGCGGTAGGCAGCGATCACCGCTGGCTGCTTCCTTACAGCGCCTTGACCGGAGCGATTTTGCTGGTAGCGGCTGACCTCGCCGCGCGCTTCGTCCTTATGCCGAAAGAAGTCCCGGTCGGCGTGGCGACGGCGCTGATCGGCGTTCCGTTCCTGATCTTCGTGGCGAGAAGGAGGAAGTCATGAAGAGACGTCCGACATGGAAAAATGCGACGATCGTAAGCTCGCTTGCCGTTGCGGCTTTGATCCTCGCCGTCTTCTGTCTGTCGCTCGGCAGTGTGTCCATTCCGATTCGGGACGTGGTCCTGTCGCTTGTCGGCATGAACGGCGAAGGAAGCGATCTGATTATTACACAGTTTCGTTTGCCACGCATCGTAGCGGCGCTCCTGATCGGCGCGGCATTGGCTGTTTCCGGCAGCCTGCTGCAAGGAGTGATCCGCAATCCGCTCGCTTCTCCGGACCTGCTCGGCGTTACGGGCGGCGCTTCGGTAGCGGTGGTCGCTTTTATGACCGCCTTTACCAGCTACAGTATTCATTACGTGCCGATCATCGCGATCGCAGGGGCATTCGCCGCTGCTTCGGTCAACTACTCGTTCGCCTGGAAAAAGGGAGTCACTCCGTCCCGGCTCGTGCTAATCGGTATCGGCATCTCGACGGCGATGAGCGCCTTGACGATGTTTTTGCTGCTGAGCGGCCCCGCCTATCTCGCAGCCCAGGTGCTGAACTGGATGACGGGCAGCTTGTACGGGACGAACTGGAGCTATATCAAGGCCATCTGGCCGTGGATCGTCGCTTTGATCCCGCTGTCGCTCTTGTATGCGAAAGAGCTGGACATTCAGGCGCTCGGCGAAGAAACAGCGATCGGTCTCGGCAGCAGACTTCAGATGAGCCGAATGGCCGCGATGCTACTCAGCGTCGCCCTCGCCGGGGTAGCGGTCGGCATCGCCGGAACGATCTCCTTCATCGGCCTGCTTGCCCCGCATATGGCGAGAAAGCTCGTCGGCAATCGCTACGGAATCGTCATCCCGACGGCAGCGCTCATCGGCGCAATCGTGCTGCTGCTTGCCGATCTGGCGGGACGAATGCTGTTTTTGCCGCTCGATATTCCTGCGGGCGTATTTACCGCCGGAGTGGGCGCTCCGTTTTTCCTGTATCTCTTGTTCAGGCGCAAACGGCCAGGGTCATAATCGGCAAAAGCGAAAAGGAGTCGGAGGCTGGTCCCCGGCTCCTTTTTCTGTATGGATGGGATTTTTGTTTTGCATGGCCAAATGCTTGTACATGATTTGGAAATAGCAAAAAGGCTCCTGTTCTGCCAGAAACAGCAGAACAAGAACCTTTCATTGATAAAGCGATGCGGTCGAGAGGACTTGAACCTCCACGGTGTTGCCACCACTAGAACCTGAATCTAGCGCGTCTGCCAATTCCGCCACGACCGCGTATGAAAATGGTGGAGGCTGACGGGATCGAACCGCCGACCCTCTGCTTGTAAGGCAGATGCTCTCCCAGCTGAGCTAAGCCTCCACAATACCCCGACTTTCGCCGGGGCCCCAACCAGTTGTTGGGCTTCTAAGTGACCCGTAGGGGATTCGAACCCCTGTATGACAGCGTGAAAGGCTGCTGTGTTAAACCGCTTCACCAACGGGCCAAGATGGCGGATGGAGTGGGATTTGAACCCACGAGACGGGTCGACCCCGCCTACACGATTTCCAATCGTGCTCCTTCGGCCGCTCGGACATCCATCCATCTGTATCACTTGCCGAGCTGTACAGCTCAGGCAAGAATTAATCTATCATATCTAGCAAACGATTACAAGATATATTTTAAAATTTGTGGGAATTGCCTAAAGCAAGTTTCTCCCTCCGCCAATATGCTACCAGTAATCATCTATGTTGCGGAGTGATGACAGGTGGGCAGAAGACGACGGCGGGCAAGACGTATCCCTTGTTTGTACGGAAATTGGTGCGGGCCAGGCTGCTCTGGACCAGGCGCCCCTATCGACGATATCGACCGTTGCTGCAAAAAACATGACTACTGCTACCAGAAGCGCGGCTACTTTTCGTGCAGCTGCGATCAGGAGCTGCTGCGCTGTTTGCAGGACAAGATCGATATGAGCACGGAAAAAGGCAGGATGGCTGCGATGATTTCCGCCTATTTTTCCCGATCGAAGTGTATTCCTGACGACATGAAGTAGCCTTTTTACGAATTGTCATTCTTATCATTCTTTATACAAAAAACGGTAACTACTTGGACATAATTCCGCCATATTTCCCGTGATTTTCCTTGGCTTTTTTTGGTACTCTATTGAATGTCCAAGGAGGTTACACGCCGTGGAAGTACACATATGCACCGACGCCCGTGCTGCACTGTCGCTTAAAAGAGAAGTGATCTGCCATGGGATTTCCTGCTTTTACGTCCGCAAGTTTGAAAATGATCAAGTAGAATTTGTATTCCTAGCGCTCTCGGAGCACCAAAAGAAGCTCTTATGCTATACGCTGCGAAATTACAGCTACGCCCTAACTTATCTAGCCTAATCATAGCCATACAGTCGCGATCATTTTCGTCCCCTGGAAAACAGGGGATTTTTTCATTCCCAAAAGCACATGCCCAAGCGGTGAGACGGGAAGAAGCTGCTCTTCCCGCCCCACCCAAGGCAACTTGCTGCCAAAATCCGGCTTCTCGGCTTCCGAACAGCGACGAGTCTGCTTTCGGTTCTTACAGCTTATGCTGTTCGATCTTGCCCAGCCGATGGATATCGTCGGCCGATACGGAGGACAGCGCATCCAAAAACTGAATCTGGAAGCTGCCCGGACCGTCTGCCGCCGATTTTTCCGCTGCTTTTTGCGCAGCCACACCGTATGCGACGAGCGCAGCAGCCCCCGCCGCCAACGTGTTTTCGGCAACAGCGGCAAAAGCCCCCATGACGGAAGTCAACAGGCAGCCTGTTCCCGTCACTTTGGTCAAGATCGGATGGCCGTTGTCGATGGCGTACACCGTACTGCCATCTGAAATGACATCCACCTTGCCCGTGATCGCCACTACCGTCTCCAGCTTCTCGGCAGCTGCTTTGGCGAGCGAAGCGACATCTCCGCCTGCCTCGCCTGCGTCCACGCCTTTAATCTCCCACGATTCCCCGATGACGTTGGCAATCTCCGCCGCATTTCCGCGAACCAGGGCGATATCTAGCTCGCGCACGATTTTTTGTGCCGTTTCGGTTCGATACGGGGTTGCTCCTGCGCCTACCGGATCGAACAAGACCGGAACGTGGTGCTGATTGGCCGATTTGCCCGCAATCAGCATCGCCTTTACTTCCCGCTCGCTCAAGGTGCCCATGTTCAGGACGAGTGATCCGGCGATTTTCGCCATGTCCGCCACTTCTTGCTTCGCATAAGCCATGACGGGAGATGCTCCGAGCGCGAGCAAGCCATTGGCTGTAAAGTTGGTCACGACAACGTTGGTGATGTTGTGCACAAGCGGATTGCGCTCCCGTACTTTTTCAAGCAGTTCACTGATCGCTTCAAGCTTCACGTTCGCCTTCCCTCTCTTTCCTATCTACAGAGCGGGGAACCATCTTGAACACTTCCACGATTTTCCCCAGCTCCGGATGATCCTGTCTTACTCCTATGATGATATAGGAATGATGCAAGACAGGCAATTCAGGCGAGCTGGCAACCACCTTCCAGAGCGTGTCCGTATCGTCCCGCACCTTTGCCAAAAAAGAAATGCGCCCCGCCCGCTGCTGCAAAATTTCAAAGTCCTCCAGCGTACCGCAAATCTTCAAACGTTCATCCGGATGCGCGATCCGGTTTTCCTCTACCCATTTTTCCTTCAATTCCTCGACTTTGAGCGATTTCCACCGATCAAGAAACTCCCAATCTTTGGAATGCGGGAAAATATGCTTCGTCTCTTCCAGGAAGGTGTTGTATTCTCCATGCAACTGATCGACGTATTCGTCCACATCTTCCGAGATGACGCGGATGGAATCCTCCCCGCAAGTGCGGATGTGATGGGCCAGAAACTTGAAGGACTCGATCATGTCAAAGTTCCCCCACCCCCAAGGCTGTTCGCCGAAAACTCCCCCCCGGGTTCGGCACTTTTGGCAGGTGAAGTAATAGTATGTAGCCATATTTGTTCCCCTATCTCCCCTATAATGTCTCCTTTTTGATATCGGTTGCACAAGCCATGCAATTTATGTTACATTCGAACCTATTTTGGAAAAATCAAAAGATGGCCCCCGCGCGACACCGGGAACCACCTCTTCTTATACCCCTTTGATTGCGATCAGCGGCTTGCATTTGGCTACGACAGACGCCAATTTTGCCCCGACGACGGAATCGATAATTTGATCCACGTCTTTGTAAGCTTGCGGACATTCATCCAAAATCGCTGCGAGCGAGCGGTGATTGACCATGATTTCGTCATCCTCGCCTACCCGCAAGGCGCGCTCGAACTGATCAATCGTCACGATTTCTTTCGTAGCCTTGCGGGAGCGCACGCGTCCTGCGCCATGGCAGATCGAGTAAAAGTTTTTCGCTCCGCTGTCTGCCCCTACCATAATGTAGGAAGATGTTCCCATCGAGCCTGGGATCAGCGCCGGATGCCCGGTCTTTTTGTACGCCTTCGGATTTTGGAAGTGGCCTGCCGGAAGCGCCTTGGTCGCCCCTTTGCGGTGGATCAGCATCGGCGTGTTGCGGTGATACTCCTGAAGGGCGTAGTTGTGCATCAAATCGTACAGCACCGGGGTCGAAAAGTCTTTTCCCAGCACATCCTGAAAAGCCCGTTCCACGGAGTAGCCGATCAGATGGCGGTTCGTAACGGCGTAGTTCAACGCCGAGTACATCAGGTTCAAGTATCTTTGCCCTTCCGCCGTCTCGATTGGCGCGTAAACCAGATTCGGCTCCGGGTTCTCGATCCCCCATTTGAACATCGCTTCCTTGAAGCTTTTCGTGTAATCTCTTCCCAGCGTCGCTCCCCAGGCGCGGGAGCCAGAGTGGATCATGATCACGACTTGCCCGTCGAACAAGCCCCATTCTGTGGCGATCTCCCGGTTTTCTTCCGCGATTTCGATCGCCTGGATTTCAATGAAGTGATTTCCTCCCCCCAATGTTCCGAGCTGACCCCACGCCCGCTGCCACGACTTGGCCGGAATGTGTGCCAACGCCGCATGATCGAAGGCAAATGTATGCTTTTCCACGTGTGTAAGCGATCGGCTCACTTCTCCCGGCTCGCCTGTCGGCTTCGCCAAATAAGCAGCCGGCAGTCCGTTCAGTCCATGCTTTACGACTTCCTCGATCGAAATGTCTGTAAAGTCCGTTTGTCCGCGCTCAGAGGTCGGCACGTACGCTTCTATCGCCTCGATCAGCTTCCGCTTCAAATTTTTGTCCTGCAAGTCGTCCCGGTGCAGCGGCGTCATATGCACACGCATGCCGCAGCCGATATCCGAACCGACAATCGACGGTGACACAAATCCGTCGTGCATATTCCAGACCGCAGTCGTCCCAATGCATGTTCCAATTCCGACATGGGCATCCGGCGTGTAAGAAAAATACACATTGCGCGGGATGCGCAGATTGTGCTCTGCCATCTCGTATACGCGTTCCCCAAAGCTGGCAAACACTTCATCGTTGGCAAACACATGCACGGAGCCAGAGCCGAGCTGAACCTCCCGATGGTGCTGTCCGTGGTTTATCGTCTTCATAATCGTGTTCTCCTCTCTTCCTTCCAGCGGGCAAGCTTTGCGTGCCCTTCCTTCTCTCTGTCGTTATCTTCGCTCATTTTTGCATGGATGAACATGGCAAAAGTATTACGACTTGACTTTGGCTCTTGCTCTTTCGTAATATGAGGACTAATTTGGAAAAAATGGCACGGATAAGGATGAATGTAAATGGCTAGAGAAGGCTTTGACAAAGAAATGCAGCTGCTCAGGCTGATGTTTTTGACCGCAGGCGCCTACAATCGGCAACAGTTGGCGCAAAGACTGGGCATCTCCGTACACACGCTGGATAAAACGGTGAAAAAGCTCAAGGAAATCCAGTCCACGATCTACCAGTACGTGACGGATGAGGAGAAGAAAGGTTACTACACACAGTTGCGCTACAACCACTTCGCTGTCACCGACAATTTCCTGATGTTTCTCTATCACGCCAAATCGTTGAAAGAGTCGGAAGTGGAGCGGCTTTCCCGCCTCTTGGAGCAACTCAGCCAACAGCCGTGCTCTACAAAAGAGCTGCTAGATTGTTTTCTCTCCACGCCAACTGGCGAAGTTCCGGATGAAAAAACATTGCGGCAAGATTTGAAATACTTGGAAGAACTCGGCGTCATCCAAAAAAGCGGGGAAGCCCGTCCGTTCGTCTATTCCTTCGCGCAAGACCTGTGGAACTGCCTGACAGAAGACGAGCTATTGGACTTGCACGACTTCATCGACATCATGGCAAACACGCAACTGCCTGCTGTGCCCGGCTACTTTTTGCGCCACAAGACACAACGCTTCCTGGACAGACGCCTGCAACGCGAGGATTGGCAAGCCTTTTTGTTCAAATATCACTTCGTTTCCCGCATTCTTGACGAGCAGCAGGCGCTGATTCTCGCCGCTGCGATCACCAAGCAGCAAATGGTTGAATTTTGCTATTTCACGCCCAAGCGCAGCAAATTTTACGATTCGCAAAATACGAATCCGGCCTTCCAGCGCGATTCGTCAGGAAAGCCGCAAAACGTGTATCCGTTGCGGGTCATTTTTGACCATCAGTACGGGCGCTGGTATTTGCTCGCGCAGGAAAGCGAAAATGGCCCGCTGAAAAAATACCGCGTGGAAGGAATGACCCAGCTCGCTCTCGGCAAACAAGCCCATCCTGACGCTTTTGCCCGCATGCGGGAGCGCGTAGACAAGCAAATCCAGACGAGTTGGCTCATCGACACAGGAGATCCCGTGACGATCAGGCTGCGCTTCTTCCACCCCAAGCACACGCCGCATTCTTTCATCAAGGAAAGAGTCGAGGCGCAAGGTCAGTGGGGCAGCATCACGGAAGAAACCAGGGACAACTTCGTGTACGAGATCACAGTCAACGGCACGCAGGAGATCACGCCCTGGATTCGCAGCTTCGGTTCCAGTTGCGAAGTGCTTGCACCAGCTTTTTTGCGCAGGCAGTTTCAAAAAGAATGGGAGGAGCTGCTCGCTTACTATGAATCTGTTTGATAAAATACACAACTACCAGCTTGTTGCGCGGCTGGACGAAGCGGGCCTGTATCCGGTGACGTCGCACGAGAAAGCGTGGCTTGCCATGATGCTTGCCCACCCGGCCGCCGCCCACTTTTTTGCAGCCGATACTTTGCAAAAGCTCCAGCAACTGACCGCCACGCACGAACGATCGGCCGATCAAGCATCGTTTGTGGAAAAAGCGGGCGCGTCCACCAAGCAAGTCTGGCATCCGCTCATCCGCAAGCTGCGCCGCATCATTCTCGGCAAAAATCACATTTTGGTTCATAGCGCTACCCGAAAAGGCCCGGCTTTCCGCAAGCAGCGCGGCGTCCCGTACAAGCTGGAGTATTCCCTGGTCAAAAAAGACTGGTATCTGATCTGGTTGACAGTCGATTCCAATCAACTGCTTACCACGCCACTCTCGCTCATCCAGTCCATCAAGGAAATCTACATCGAGGACGAGTGGTACGACAGCTTTTTGCCTGTCATTGCCGGAAAACTGGCGGCGCGCAAAAAATCGGCGAAAATCTTGGTCGTGCGCCGCTACAATAACGAGCTGCAACGCATCTTGTACGCCTTTTCCTGCTTTGACAAAGACGTCGCCTACGACCCGGACACACATGAATACACGATCACCTTGCGCTTTTTGCAGGACGAGCAAGAATTTATTTTGTCCCGGCTGCGCTTTCTCGGCTTGCGGGTCAAAGTGGTCGAGAACGATCAGCTGAAAAAGCGCATGGCTGAGTCAGCCGCGAACGCTTTGGCGCGATACGTTCCTCCCCTCCACTAATTTCCTAAGCAAAATCAGGAAAAAATGCCCTACTGGCAGGCTGCTTTTCCCTTTATCATTGTCCAAAGAGCAACTGACAATCGATGACCAGAGGTAGACATCATGAAACGAACAAGCAAAACAGCGTTCCTGCTCGGCGCGCTGACCGTATGTTTCGCTGTGGCCGCTTTCACGGAGCCGGCACAAGCAGCGCAAGCGCAAGCCAAAGTCGTTGCGACCTCCCTGAACGTCCGCAGCGAACCAGCTTTGCAGTCGTCCGTCGTTGCGACGCTGAAGTACGGTACATCCGTGACCATCTCGGACGAATCGCATGGCTGGGTGAAAATCAACTACCAGGGCACGAGCGGCTGGGTTGCCGGCTATTACTTGCAAAAAGGCGCGGCTGGCACCGCCTCCTCCCCTGCGAAAAGCTCAGGCACATCCGTGCAAGCCCCATCAGCTGCTGGCAGCAAAAAAACAGGCTTCGTGACAGCCGATGCGCTGCGCATGCGCAAAGGTCCCGGACTTACGCATGACATTTTGCACGTGCTGTCCGCAGGCACGCAGGTAGAGATCGTCAACAGGCAAGCAGACTGGCTCCAGGCCAGAACCGCCGATGGCAAAACAGGCTGGGTATCGTCGAGTTACATCCAGGAAGGAAAAAGCAGTCCAGCCACTAGCAAGAGCAACAAGTCAGGCGGACTGCGGGGCAAAGTCATCGTGCTTGATCCGGGGCACGGCGGAAGCGATGTAGGAACGCTCGGAACGAAGTGGAACACCGAAGAGAAGACGCTGAACCAGAAAACTACGGCGCTGTTGGCGAGCAAGTTGCGGCAGCGCGGGGCGCAGGTCATTTTGACGCGGACGAGCGATGCGGAAAAGCCTTCGCTCTCGCAGCGGGTGGCGATCAGCGAGGCGCGGGGAGCAGACGCCTTCGTCAGCATCCACTACAATTCTTCGACCAAGCCAAACAGCGGCACCTTGACCTTTTTTTATGCGCAAAACAAAGACTACGACCTCGCCCGCAGTATCGAATCGCGCCTGGCAAGCGGCATAGGCTTGAAAAGCAACGGCATCTCCTACGGCGACTACCACGTCCTGCGGGAAAACGACAGGCCGTCCGTGCTCGTGGAGCTGGGCTTTTTATCGAATCCAAAAGACGAAGCGCTCGTTCGCACGTCCTCGTACCAGGAAAAAGCCGCGCAAGCCATCGCGGATGGACTCGCCGACTACTTCGGAGGTTGAGCATAAGGCTGTATGTTGTAGGAGAACAGCTTCCGCTCGAATTTGCCTTTGGCGCCGATCAGCTGGTACCATGTTTCCCCGATCAACAGATCCGTGGCGAAATCTTTTTCCAGCAGCTGCGTAATCCGGTTAATCGCTGCTTGCTCGTGATCGGCGGCCGACTTGCAAGATAACGCCAGCACAAAATACGGCTGGTCGTCCTCCATCTCCAGCATTTGCAAGTAAGCCGTGCCGTCGTGCTTGAGGTTAAACGCATCGATGACACGAGCCAAGCCTTGCCGCGGCTGAACCTTGAACTTCCCGGCTTCCTTCCAGCACGTAATCAGCGAATCGTACAAGGAAAACGTCAGGATGAAATGGCGGCTGTAATCGCTTGGATCAAACGCTTTTGGCCCCGCTCCCTTTTCTTTTGCCGGGATGACCACGAACGCTTTGTAGTTGCCAAAAAAACGATCGCTCATTGCTCCCCCGTCCTTTCCGTCAAAACTCTCGTAAGGGTTAGTATCCACTACTTCGCCATATAGTTATGTACGTAGAAATGGCAAAAGGCCAAGTCGACAGCTAACCCGACTTGGCCTTTTGCGCGCATGTGTATAGGCATGTTTTTCAACTGGATTACTCATTTTCATTGGTGCGTCACAGAGACGTTGCCATGAGCGTGCGCCTCTTCCTCTACGGCGATTCCTGTTCCGGATTTGACCGTCCAGGTAATCACTTGGCTGGAAATGACTACAGCTAAAATGGTGTACAGCATCTCTTTCATCGGCACATACCAGAACGACAGGCACAAAACCATCACGTCCAGCAACAAGAAAATCGTACCGATGGACAATCCCGTATACTTGCTGAGCAACAGGGACAAAATGTCGTCGCCGCCCGTCGCTGCTCCGTAGCGCAAAACCAGTCCCGTGCCGAGTCCGGTCAATACGCCTGACAGTACAGAAGCCAGGGGCATCATTCTGCTCATGTCCATGACAATCGGGGAATACTGTTCAAACAGCTCGTAAAACCCGGTAAAAGCCAAAGAGGCAAAAATCGTATCCCAGATGAATTGTCGCCCTCTCACTAACCAGGCAACCAAAAACAGCGGGATATCCAACAGCAGCACCATTAACGCTGGCGACAGGTCAAAGACGTATTTGGCCAACAGGCCCAAACCTACAAAGCCACCTTCAGACAAATGGTTCTGAAAGTTAATGTGATAATACGCAAATGCCAGCAAACAAGCTCCAAACAAAATCATACCGTAACGTTGAACAAATTGCAGCGCTCTCCTCATCATCGATTCCTCGCATTTTTGTCGGTTTTGGCACAGACGACCAACCGACTACGGAGGAACATCGCAAGTATAAGTCGCTACTCATACAAAGGGCCTCGCTTTCGTAGTAGATTGGTCGTCCAAGTGACGATCGACTACTACGAAGCTAGATGTAGGAGAGGTCAAAACGTTTCCAGATCGTCCTATGGGGACGCATGGTATCCTGATCCCTTCCATTGCTTTTCTTATATTATAGCATAAAAAAGGGAAAAAGACGACTCGAACCGTCTTTTCCCCTTCCTAAAAGCGAAACGCCTTGCTTTTGATCTCCAGCGGAATGCCTGCCGTGAGCAGGAAAACCTGATCGGCTGCCGCCGCCATGCGCTGGTTCATCAGGCCCGCCAAATCGCGGAACATGCGTCCCAGCGGATACTCCGGAACCAGCCCGTCTCCGACTTCATTCGTAACGAACAAAATCGTTCCGGGAAAATGTTGCAGAGCTGCAATCAGCTCATCTACCTGTGCAAGCGTGCGTTCCACTGCCTGCTCCTGTTCGTGGCGGATCAGCCAGTTGGACAGCCAGACGATCAGGCAATCAACCAGCACGACTGCCTGATTTTGCTTGAACTCGTCTCGCTGCTGCAACGAGCGAATCACGTCAGCGAGTGCATAAGGCTCCTCGACTGTCTCCCACAGAAAGCCGCTTTGCTGTCTTCGCGCGCGATGCCTTGCGATCCGCTCGCGCATCTCCTCGTCAAAAGCTTGCGCGGTGGCGATATAGACGCCTGCTTTTCCCAGATGAGCCGCATATGTTTCCGCAAACGTGCTCTTGCCGCTGCGCGCACCGCCTGTCACAAGTACGATCATTCCAACGTCTCCTTACGCCCGGGATTGCAGCATGATTTGCGGCAAATGATGGACAGGGTGCTCCATGACGATCGGCCTTGTCCCGTACACCGCTTCAATCTTGTCCGTTTGCAGCATGTCTTGCGGCGTTCCTACCCCAATCTGCACTCCTTTGTGCAGCATCAGGATGCGGTCGCAGTAGAGCGACGCCAGATTCAAGTCGTGCAGAACCGCCACGACGGTCACTTGCGTCGTCTTTTGCCACTTGCGGACAATATCCATCAGTTGAATCTGGTAGCCGATATCGAGGTACGTAGTCGGTTCGTCCAGCAGCAGCAGTTGCGGTTTTTGCACGAGCGCCTTGCCCAAAGCCACGCGCTGCTTCTCCCCGCCGCTCAGCTGATCCAGCGTGCGCTCCGCCAGCGGCACAAGCCCCAGCAGCTGCATGATTTCCTCGATCAGCGGCGTGACGTCATCCTTTTCCTCGCCGAGCCAGTTTTGATAAGGAAAGCGTCCCATCTCCAGCACTTCGCGGACACGGAAACCGACAGGAGGCAGCCCTTCCTGTTCCAGTACGGCGAGAATACGAGCCAGCTCTTTGCGCGTATAGCGGGCAAGCGGCTTGTCGGCGAGCGTGATCTCTCCCGCATCAGGGGCAATGACGCTGGAGATCATTTTCAGCAGCGTCGATTTGCCGCTGCCATTCGGGCCGATGATGCCGAAAAACTCGCCCCGCTTCACGTCAAAATCGATTTCTGTTAAAACCGATACACCCTGGTAAGCTTTTTGCAAACCTCGTACGTGGATCATCGCAGCTACCTCCTTCCGGTTCGTTTGTTTTGCTTCAACAAATAGGCGAAAAACGGCGCTCCCAAAAACGCGGTCACGACGCCGAGCGGGATTTCCGTAGGAACGAGCAGCATCCGCGCCAGCGTATCCGCCCACAGGACGTAGATGCCGCCGCCAATCGCCGACATCGGCAGCAGGATGCGATGATCCGGCCCGACCAGCATCCGCACCAGATGCGGTACGACGAGGCCAACGAAGCCGATGATCCCTGAGATCGAAACCGCTGCCGCCGTCAACAAAGTCGATACGAGCAAAATAATGAGCTTCGTCTTGTCGACATTGACGCCCAGGTGCGCCGCCTGACGCTCACCCAGGGCAAACAGGTTCAAGGAGCGGGCATAGCCAACCAGCACGATTACGCCAATCAGCACATACGGAATCAGCACATACGTAAAAGCCCAGCCGCGAAACGACAAGCTGCCCATCAGCCAAAAGACGATTTCGTTCACCGTCTGGTTCGACAAGGACACCATAAAAGAGACGAGCGAACCGAGAAACGCCTGAATGACGACCCCGGATAAAATGAGCGTCTCTGTTTGCAGCTTGCCCTGCGTCTTCGCCAGCGACAGTACAATCCACAGACTGCACAGCCCCGTCAAAAAGGCGACCACAGGCGTGCTCCATTCCCCGAGAAAAGCGAATTGCAAGCCAAACAGGATCAGAAAAGCGGCACCGACAGCAGCTCCGGATGCCACTCCCATCGTAAACGGGTCTGCGAGCGGATTGCGCAGCACCCCTTGAAATCCGGCGCCCGCAAGCGACAGGCAAGCCCCTACCAGGATCGCCAGGATGACGCGGGGAAAACGCACTTTCATCACGATTTGCTCGGACGAATCCGGCCATGTCACGGCAACCAAGTCCGACATGCCGGGGAGCTGATGCAACAAGATCAGCCATACTTGCGAAAGCGGAAGCGATGCCGCTCCCATCGAAATGCTGACTACCGCCGATGCCAGCAGGATCAGACTGCTGGCTCCTCCCCATAAAAGCAACTGCTTCTTCATTTTATTTCACCAGATCAGGGTAAATCGCTTTGGCTACCTCGATCAAACCTTGGGTAATCCGCGGTCCCGGGCGCGAAAGCAAATTTTGCTCCATCCCGAAAATCTGCTTGTCGCGGATCGCCTTCATCTTGTCCCAGCCGTTGCGGTTCGCAATGATGTCCTCCAGCTTTTTCCCTGTCTTGTCGTCCGTAATGCCTTTTGCATACAAAATGACGTCAGGATCGCTTTTTAAAATCTTTTCTTCGCTGATCGGGTTCCACCCTTGGGTATCAGCGGCAATGTTTGTCGCGCCTGCCAGTGAGATCAGCTCATCCAGAAATTCCCCTTTGCCTACCGTCCAGCCCGGCGAAAATTCCAGGTACACTTTTTTCTTGTCTTCCGGCTTCACCGCTTTGACCGCTTCCTGCACGCGCGCGATGTCCTGCTTCATGCTTGCGACTACTTTTTCCGCCTGCTCCTGTCTGTTTGTAATGACACCCATCGCCAAAATGTTGTCAAATATCTCATCCATTTTTTGCGGGTGAGTCACGTAAACAGGCATGCCCAACGTTTTCAGCTTCGCAGCGACAGGCTCATCCATCGAGATTCCGCCGATGACCAGATCAGGCGACTGGGCGAGAATCGCCTCTTCGCTCGGCTTGACGACACCGCCCACTTTCGGCTTCGTGGCAGCTTCTGCCGGATAATCGTCGTAGTCGGACACCCCGACGATCCGGTCGTTCAGGCCGAGTGCGAACAAAATCTCTGTTTCACCCGGAGAGGTGGAGACAATCCGCTGCGGCTCTTTTTGCAAGGTCACTTCTTTTCCCGTCGAATCTTTGACCGTCAGCGGGTAGACAGTGGCTTTGGCCGTTGTTTCCTGTGGTGTTGTCTGTGGCGCCTCTGTCTTTGGAGCAGGGGCTGTTTGCGTGTTGCCATTGCCTGTGCAGCCGACCAAGCTTGCAGCAATGACCATGGGCATGAGCAGTTTCCACGAACGTTTCATATGTATAACTTCCTTTCTGGGCAACTGGTTGATTCTTAGCATAGAAAAACCCCTTCGCTTCCAGCGGGAAACAAAAGGGTCGACTTGCCAGGACGATCTGGTCACGCCAAAAAGTCCTGAACGGGCCGAACCTTTCCGCGAAGGCGCAGGCACATCATGCAAACAGGCAGGTCTCCTGGCTTGCGGCTTGCGACAGCCGCTTTACAGTGGCGGGACCGCGCCGGATTTGCACCGGCTTCCCTTTTCACCTCGCCCATGACAGACGAGGCACCTGCTTGCTGTATTCAGTTGTTTGTACCTGCAAGCTAAGACTCACCCACCATCATAGCATTCCTTGGCCAAAAAAAGAATGCGTCATTTTGCAGCAAAACGCAGGTCCAGGCTGCCCGTCAACCTGCAGCAGCCTTTTGCCTAACCGACGAAAATTACTGCTTGCGCTTGTGCAAGTAATCGATAATTCCCATCGCGCACACCTGCAAATCCAGTCGCAGGACGTTCATCACTTCATGCTGCTCGGCAATGCCGCGCGCTTGCAGATGCTGGCTGACAAGAGCGAACAGCCTGTCCCCCAATTGCTCCGTGCCAAGCCCGGCGGAAACGGCCGCCTCGCCTTCTGCCACGAATACGGGAAGCCACTCTGCCACTTGCCGATAGACGTCCTCCACTTCTTCCGTCATGCCAAAATGCCCGAAGTAGATACGCTGGAGTTCGCGCTTGCGAAAACGCTCGATAGACGCAAGCATCGCCTGCGGATCGAACTGGTTTGGAGACGTGGACGGCAAAACGAAATGCAATCCGTCTTTTTGGAGCTGCGGATAAAAAACGCCCGCTGTATCACCTGTGAACATGCCGCGGCTAACCGGATCGTAAATGCTGAAATGATGGTTCGCATGGCCGGGCGAATCCAAAAATTCAAGGACACAGTTCGGCCCGATCGGCAAGGTGTCTCCGTCTTTTCGCACCAAGATTCGCTCCTCGGGAATCGCCACAATCGGATCGAACAGGCGGTTGAAATCGTCCTGGTAAACGGCTTTCGCTCCCGCAATCAAGCGGCTCGGGTCCACCAGATGGCGCGCTCCTTTTGGATGCACCACGATTTTGGCCTGCGGGCATTCGCGCAAAAACAAGCCTGCCCCGCCCGCGTGATCCAGATGAATGTGCGTCACGATGATGTATTTGACTTGCTCCGGCGAAAAGCCGAGCTTGTGCAATCCTGCCACAATGTACGGCACGGACGGGCTTGGCCCTGTCTCGACAAGCGTCAATTGTTCCTCTGCTATTACATACGTTCCCGTCCGCTCCGCCCATCCCATGTCAAAGCCGTCAATCAGATGGATGCGGTGTCCCAAGGAAATCGGTTCAGTAGGTTGCATCGATTTTTCTCCCCCTGCCAACTTGATATCGTGTGAATATTTCCACTTTACCATTGATCGTGCCCGGATTCGAGAGGGCTTTGCCGTTTCTTGGCTGGTTACGGGCGGGAAGCGATGCGCGCTACTTCGCCATTCGTCATTTGTACCAGTTGCTTTGGCGTCAGCGAAAAAACAGCGTTCGGATGCCCGGCAGCCGCCCAGATGACTTCGAAGCGAAGCAAATCCTCATCAATCCACGTCTCAATCGGTTCCAGATGTCCGACGGGCGAGACACCGCCGATGACAAATCCGGTTTTTTCGCGCACAAAATCGGCATCTGCTTTTCCCGGCTTCTCCTGCATCCATTGCGCGAGCAGCTTTTCGTCGATCCGGTTTGTGCCGCTTGCCACGACCAGAACAGGCTTGTCCGTCGTCTTCCGGCGAAAAATGATCGACTTGGCAATTTGCGCGACCTCGCATCCGATCGCTTGCGCTGCCTCCGCTGCTGTGCGGGTGCTATCCGGCAGTTCGACCACCTGATTGTCATACCCCAATTGTTGCAATCTCGCTTGCACTTTCTGCGCGCTTTCTTTTAATGGCTGCATCAGTTTTGCTCCTTTCCTTTCACACGTTTTTCGTTAGCTGTGAACGACAGTCACGGTTACGGCTCTGCGTAATACATCACGACCTGAATGACGGCTTGCTTTTCGCCTTCATTGCTGTACTGATGGGGAACGTTTCCAGCAAAACGGATGCCGTCACCTTCCGACATGCGAAACAGCTCGTCCTTGATTTTCAGGCAAAACTCGCCCGCGCTGACGGTAATGTACTCGTAGACGCCTTCATTGTGTGGAGTCGACGAGTAGCTTGCCCCCGGGTCAAGCTCGATGCGAAACATTTCCAGCTTGGTCATCGGATCAAAAGGAAACTGCAAATACGCCCGGCACAAGCCGTTGTCTTCGATGATGGGCGACACGTCTGCGATTGACACAAAAGAAACGGCACTGTCCGGCGCCTTCAACAGCGATGAGAACGACACTTGCAGACCTGTTGCCATTTTCCACAAGGTCGTCACCGTCGGCTGGGAATCGCCGCGCTCAATCTGGTGCAGCATGCCTTTGCTTACGCCCGTCAGCTCCGCTACTTTATCGAGGCTCAAGCCCCGCTTTTTGCGAATCGTCTCCAAGTTTGCTCCAATGATCGTCTGTATTGATTCCACCAGAGTGCTCCTCTCTTTGCATTTTGTATCAGATAATGAACAATTATATAACATAACAAACACAAAAGAAAATAGCGCCTAAACAAAAAACTCCCCCGAACCGCCAAAAGCATGCGCGGTTCAGGGGAAGTTTTTCGCTAGTCATTAGGCTTGTGTGTAAATGACGACAGCGTCGCGCAGGAATGCTGCCAGGCCAGGCTGCTCCTTGTCGTAGTAAGCCGTAAATCTCGGATCATCGACATACATCTGAGCCACGCCTGCGTGCGCCTCCTTGCTGTAGCTGTCCCAGTAAAAGCTGAGCCACTGGCGATGCAAATCGGCTGCCTGCTGGGCCAGCTCGCTGCCCGGATCGCCGCTGGCAAACGCTTGCTTCAGCGTCGCGTGCAGCTTTTCGTTCAATTGCTCGACTTGCGCATACTCTTCCTCGCTCATCTCTTTGATTTTCCGATTGGCACGCTCTACTCGCTCGTCGCCGTACTTGGCCCGGATTTCTTCGCCGTACTGCTGCTCGTTGTCGTGAATCAACTGCTGTTTGAAGCCTTCAAATTTCTGTTTGTCTGTCATTGTTTTCGTCCCCTCTCGCTGCGCCAAAGTCAGATCGACATTCGCAATCAGCCGATCCAGCTGCGCCCGTTTTTCCAACAGCTTCTCCCGGTGCTCCCGCAGTGCCCGCTCCGCATCAAAGGTGGGAGAACTCATGATTTCCTTGATCTCCTCCAGGCTGACACCAAGCTCGCGGTAAAACAAAATTTGCTGCAACCGATCCACTTCTGCCTGCCCGTAAATACGATACCCGGATGAATTGATTCTCGCCGGCTTGAGAAGGTCAATCTCATCGTAGTAACGCAATGTCCGGGTGCTGACACCTGCCAGGAGACCCAGCTTTTGCACGGTATATTCCATCTTGTATCCCTCCTGACAAATTCATCGTACACATTTACGCACCGGCAAAGTCAACAGTGGTAGCAGCAGGAAAATAATGTTATTGTAAAAGCAAGCCATTGTGAAAAGGGGGAATGTCTTTTGCTCTATTTTCTCATCGCAGTAGCAGCCACCTTCCTCGCGGCCTTCTTTTTTACAGGGTCTGTCAGCTTGCGGGCCAGAGACAAGCACGCCGTCCACCACTACAGCGACGACGCCTATGCTCACCAGACGATGCATCATTTGCAACAGCACAACAACAATCCGTTTTGAATGCATGAAAAAAGCTGCCCAGACCAATGTGTCCGGGCAGCTTGCTTTTTTCTAACAATTACAGAGCTTGAAACGTATCTGTCAGTACAGGAACGATTTGCTTCTTGCGGGATACAACGCCTTTGAGCACCGCTTTGTTGTCTGCGAGCGTAACGTTGTACGCTTTTTCTACTGCCTCGGTTGCTTTGCCGAGCGCCAGCGCAACGGAATCGTTGTTCAAGATGTCTGTCACCACGAAGACGAACAGGTCCAGACCTTTTTCCGCAATGATCGCGGAGATCGCTGCTTCCAGCTCGCTTTGGCGGGCCAGTACATCGTTGACGTCCACGGCGTTTACTTGGGCGATTTCCACTTTCGCGCTGCCCATTTGAAATTCTTTTGCATCCAAAGAGAGCAGTTGAGCGATTGTTTTGTCGCTCAGGTCAGCGCCTGCTTTCAGCATTTCCAGGCCGTATGCTTGCAAGTCCACGCCTGCGATCTCAGCCAGTTCGTGAGCTGCCGCAACATCTTGCGCGGTGCAGGTAGGGGATTTCAGCAGCAACGTGTCGGAAATGATCGCAGACAGCATCAGGCCCGCGATTTCTTTCGGGATGTCCACGCCGTTTTCCTTGTACATTTTTTTCAAAATCGTAGTCGTGCAACCGACAGGCTCTGCACGGAAGTACAGCGGGTTGCTCGTTTCGAAGTTCGCAATGCGATGATGGTCAATTACCTCGACTACTTGCACCTGCTCGATGTCGTTTGCGCTTTGTTGACGTTCATTGTGGTCGACGAGAATGACTTCGTTGACTTCATTTCCTACTGTTTCCACGAGACGCGGCTCTTTTACCTGGAAGTAGTTCAAGACGAACGCTGTCTCGCTGCTGATGACACCGAGGCGAACCGGCTCTACATTGTCGCCGAGCTTGGTTTTCAGATCAGCGTAAACGAGCGCCGAGCAAATGGAATCCGTATCTGGATTTTTATGACCGAAGATTAGCTTTTTTTCCATCATCCATACTCCTTAGTCGTATATTGGCGTCAAAATTATACCATGGAATAGCGGATATTCCCAAGGAAAATTCCAGAAGCCGACCTTTGTTTGCAAACAAAGATCGGCTTCCGGCGCCGCAACAAACTTAGTCGTCCCACTCCATGCTCAATATGTCGCCTGTGGTAGCCGATATTTCCAGCTCCGCTTCCTGGCGGTTAGAGGTACGGACTTCCACCTCGTACACGTACTGTCCATCGTCTTCATCCAGCTTGATTTTCTTGATGCTTCCGTTCACTTTGGACAAGGCGATCTTTTGAGCTGTCTCTGCGGTGATCTTCACCATCTGCTGCTTGCGGGCCGGATCATGCTCGCGCCACGCCTGCCCGGTTACGGCATCGACGTACACATCGGTCTCCTTCCAGTTTTGGACGACTTCCGCTTTGTACACGAGCGCCGTTCCCGCGCGATCCAGCTTCCACTCCTTGATCACTCCGGGTTGGACGCCGAGCGCGATTTTTTGTGCCTGCTCGGAAGTAAGGCGTACTTGCTTCGCCCAGTCTGCCGGGACATCTTCATCTACTTCCAAAAAGACGGGCATAGCCTGCTGATTCGGCTGAGGAACGTGCTGATGCGTCTTCGCCAAGGCTGTGACGCTAAAACTTCCTACGAGCATGATACCTGCTGCTAACATGACGATTTTTTTCATGGAAATTCTCTCCTTTTTCTCTGCTGTCTTCATGCTACAAGACGCAGATGAGCGAACAGAGAGAAGAAGATTAAAATTTGCTGAGAACGGACTTAATCCTCCCACATGATTGACAAAACCTGTCCCGTCAGCGGATCGATGCTTACTTTCACTTCCCGGCTTTCGGCGGTTTTGATCTCTACCTCGTAGACGGTTGCGCCGTTTTTATGCTCTACTTCGATGCTGTCAAACGTCCCGGCCACTTGTTGCAGCGCGATTTGTTTGGCCCGATCGAGTGAGATTCCGCTTTTGGCAAGCTCGTTGTTCGCAGGTGGTGCAGGAGGGGTTTCCTTGCTTTCGTCCACGGGCTGCACGGTCTTGTCCGGGGGTGTCTGCTTTTTCGCCAGAGGGGTAATCCGTATCACCCGTCCCGTCTCGGCGTCCGCGACAACCTGGTACGTTCCCGTTTCATTTTCCACTGTCCCGACATATACCTCTCTGCCTGCCTCCCCGGTCTTCTCCAAAGCGGAAATGACTTTGCCGTAGCGAGCGGATAGAGACTCCTCCACTTCCCCGATCGTGCGCCCTGCTTCCGGCTCTCCTCCAGCAATCCGGGAGAGGGCGAAAACAGCTGCCGCTGCGAAGAGCAGGGCCAAGAGCCACCACACACGTCTTTGTTTCAAGCGTTCTCCCCCGCTTTCTCTCGGGCTGCTTTGGGCAACGTCACCGTAAAACGGCTGCCTGCCCCGACTTCACTTTGGACATCCAGCCCGCCGTTGTGCACATCGATAATGCGCTTGGCAATGGACAGACCCAGTCCTGTGCCGCCTGTATCTCTTGCCCGCGCTTTGTCCACGCGGTAAAAGCGGTCGAAAATATGGACAAGGTCTTCTTCCGGTATGCCCACTCCCTGGTCGATCACAGACAAGCTCACCGTGTCCCGCTGTTCGGCGATCTCGATTCGAATAGCCTTTTGGCTGTAGGTCAGCGCATTGTCGAGCAAAATCACCAGCAGCTGCTTGAGCCTTGACTCGTCAGCGAGCGCGTACACCGCTGCGCTTTGCGCCTCGACGCGGATTTCCTGCTCGTAGGTGCGCCTCATCCATTTGCTCGTCTCTTCGCATAGCTCGACCACGTCTACTGCCCGCATATCCAGATTGGCTTCCTCGTCCGGGTTCGCCAGCATCAGCATTTGCCGCGTCAGCTTTTTCATCCGCACCGCTTCGGAATAGATCGCCTCGACAGACTCTTCCAACAGCTCCGGCTTGTTCATCCCCCATCGTTTCAGCATGGTCGCATATCCTTCGATCACGGTGAGCGGGGTCTTCAACTCGTGGGACGCATCGAGGACGAACTGCTGCTGCTTCGCAAAGTGCAGCTGGAGAATGTCCATCATTTTGTTGAACGTATCCCCCATCTGGTACAGCTCGTCGTTGGATTTCGCTTGCAGTTCCAGCTTTTTGAACTGACCTTTTTTCTGGATTTCTTCCATCGTGCGAATCAGGGAGCGGATCGGCTCCACGATGAGTTTTGCGAGCATCCGGCCGGCAAGAAACGACGGCAGCAAGACGACGAGCGAAGCGACCAGTAGCACGATGAGCAATGTTTGCATCGTTTCTTGTACGTGCGACAAGCCCGTGGTTACTTCCAGAGACATGACGCTGCCGTCACCCGCAATCATCGGCACCTGGCCGACAGCATGCAGCACGCCAGCCTTTTCCACAACCTGGTACGTTTCTTGCGCACTGTATACAGGTCGCCAGCTGGCATAGTCCACATCTTTCGTCGCTGTCACTACCGGATGCGACTGTTGATTCACGATACGGATCATCTCAATCGGCGCCAAATACGCTTGCAAAAGCTCAGTCGCATCTGCCTGACTGCCTGCTTCATGCAGCCGCTGCGCGATTTTTTCGCTCTGCAGTTGAAGCCGCTCCAATTCCAGCCCGGTCATTTGCTTGTAAAAAAGCCAGTAGATCGAGGTGTTGATAATACACAGCACGAGCACGAGCCACACGGTTGAAAACAGATGAATTTTGCTGCGAATCGTCATCCCTTCTACTCCTTCAGCGAATACCCGATTCCCCGCACCGTCGAGATGAGCGGAGGATGAGCAGGATCGTCCAGCTTTTTGCGCAAATAACGGATGTACACATCGACGATATTCGTATCGCCGTAGTAGTCATAGCCCCACACTTCGTTCAAAATTTGCTCCCGGCCGAGTACCTGGTTGACATGCCGCACCAGATAGACGAGCAGATCGAACTCTCGCGGCGTCAGCTCCACTGGCGATTCGCCGCGCATGACGAGCCGTTTCTTCTCGTCGACAAACAAATCGCCCACGCGCAGCGGCGCCTCTTCCTCTTCTTTTTTTCGCGCCCCAGCCATGCGCAAGCACGCGCGAATCCGGGCAAGCAGCTCCTCGATGGCAAACGGCTTCGTGATGTAATCATTCGCCCCCAAATCCAGTCCGCTGACTTTGTCGGGCAGCGAGTCTCTGGCGGTCACCAAAATGACCGGAGTCAAGGTGTCTGACGTGCGAATCCGCCGCAGCACCTCCATCCCGCTCAGTCGCGGGATCATCACGTCCAAAAGGACCAAATCCCACGCTGCGCTTTTGAAACAGTCCAATCCGGCTGCTCCATCCTCTGCGACCGTCACTTCATATCCTTCGTATTCCAGCTCCAGCTTCAGCAGGCGGGCGATTTTCTTTTCATCTTCAATCAGCAAAATGTTGGCCTGACTCATGCTAACGACTTCCTTTCGCTGCCGCGGGACACGGCATGCCATACGCAATCTGATACCGTAGATTAAACCATAAAAGCCTCGCGCAGTGCGGTTTTTTTCCAGAGATTTTTCGAACATAACGTGCGGGGGATTGCCAGCGAGTGCGAGCTACATACAACACGAGCGCGAAAAGTGGCTTGCCCGCCATGCCCTTTCCCGCCGGAAAATCGCCCAAAATGCGGAAATGGCGACTTTGCCTGCCGTTCTGCGCGAATCGTATAATAGAGCCATCGAGAACAAGAAGGAGAAACGATTTTCGTTGGAATTACCCAATTGGAAAGCCATCTTTTTTTGAACGTACCTGATCGTGACCATGCAAGCGGTCGTCACATCGATGATTACGCTGGAAGTGACCAACCCGCCGCGTGTGCAAGTAGCCGCACCGCTGAACCAAGCGTCCGGATCGGCGCCTAGCGAATGGTCGCCTAATCGGAAATAAACGCGATAAACGAACAAAAAGGTCCGGACCTTTGGCACATCCAGAAAGTCCGGGCCTTTTTCTGTCACGAACGAAAATAACCTCGCCGCCGAAACGAATGAGTCTGTCGTGCGAAAAATCGAAGTACATCCTTATGACCAGCGTTGGGCTGAACAATTTGCCAAGGAGGCCGAGCTGCTGCGGAATGTGTTTCAAGACAATCTCGTCACCATCCACCATATCGGCAGCACAGCTGTTCCTGGTCTGAAAGCCAAACCGATTATCGACATGCTGCACCCCGCAGGCTACGTCAAAGGAAAACATGATCTGGCACTGTCCTTGGAACCAAAAGCAATGGCCTCAGAAAGAGCGCAGCCAAACATCAAAAGAACACCTCGCCCAAAGCAGGAGCGAAGGTGTTCTTTTGTAAATGCCTCTCGTGCATACATGATGCGTTTGCCGAGTGGCTGGCGTCTACACGCAAATCAGCGAGGCCAGGTCGCGCGGATAGTACGTCAGCATCTCGATGCCATCTGCCGTAACAGCCACCGTGTCCGAATGGCGGAACCCGCCCAGGCCGCGCACGTATATTCCCGGCTCTACGGTCAACACCATGCCTGGCTGAATAATCGTATGGTCGCCCAGGTCAAAAAACGGCGCTTCATGACCGAGCAGCCCGATCGCATGTCCTGTATGGTGTGCGGTCAGATGCTGAATATTTTTTTCTTTAAAATAGGCTTGCACAGCTTCTTCCACCTGCGACATCGGGATACCCGGCTTGATGTGTTGAAAAGCGACGTCCTGGGCTTCCAGCATGTATTGAAAATACGTTTCCTGCTCTTTGCTCGCTTCCTGGACAAACATCGTCCGCTCCAGCTCGCTGTGGTAGCCCCACACTTCTCCTGCCGCTCCCGTGACGAGCGTATCGCCTTTTTTCAGAACGAGATTTTGCGTCACGGCGTGCGGGAAAGCCGACATCGCGCCTACCTGTCCGCGGAAAATCGCGTAAGCCGTGTTGCCGTGCGGCTTGTAATCCGGTCCCAACGTCTCGATCATCGCCATCGTCGCCTCGGAGCTGGCGCGAGTCGTAATCTCGATCTCGCTTAATCCCGGCTTCGAATACTTTTGCAGCAAGCGGTGGGCGAGATTGCCCCAGCGGCACGATTCCTTGATCAGCTCGATTTCCGCTGGCGATTTGACCACGCGCATTTCTTCCACGACACCGTATATCGACGCAAACGACTCTGCTTCCAAAAACTGACTCACCTTCGGCCCGCGATACCCCATCGAAGAGCCGTAACCATCTGCGTCAAACCCTACGCGTTTTCCCGCAAATCCAGCTTCTACGAGCGCGTCCTTGAAATACTCCATCGGGTGGCGCAGTCCGGGGTATTCCGGATACGAGTGCACCTTGTCGACGCAGGCAAACTCTTCTGCGTGCTCATGCTCCAGGGCAGGAACGAACAGATGGGTTTCCTGATTCGGTGCGATGAAAAAGCCGATCGGCCGCTCTGTCGGGTGGAAATGAAAGCCCGTCAAATAAAAAATATCGGTGACCCCAAACAAGATCGCGCAGTCGAGCTGCTTCTCCTGGACTTTGGCAAAAAACATTTGCTGGCGCTGCAAAATTTCGGCTTTGGAAATCGCGAGTAACATGAACATCTCCTCTTTTCTGGCAAAATGGGATTTACACGTACAGGTGGCAGGCGACGATGTGCTCGCCCAGATCGACGACGGGCGGCTTTTCCGTCCGGCAAACCTCCATGCACGCGGGACAGCGCGGATGAAACGTGCAGCCTTGCGGCGGATCGAGCGGGCTTGGCACATCGCCGCTGAGGATGATCCGCTCTCTCGTATCGTCTGGATGCGTGATCGGAACGGCAGACAAAAGCGCCTGTGTGTACGGATGCTTCGGTTCTTGGAACAGCTTTTCCGTCTGCGCCTGTTCTACCAGCTTGCCAAGGTACATGACTCCGACCCGGTCCGTGATGTGGCGAACCACACCCAGATCGTGGGAAATAAAAATGTAGGTCAAATGAAACTCGCGCTGCAATTGCAGCAGCAGATTGATCACCTGCGACTGGATCGATACATCCAGCGCAGATACTGGCTCATCCGCCACAATCAGGTCAGGCTGGAGGATGACGGCCTTGGCGATCCCGATTCGCTGGCGCTGTCCGCCGGAAAATTCGTGCGGATACGAATGCAGATGATAGTCAGACAAGCCGACAATTTTTAAAATCTCGCTCGCCTTTTTCACGCGTTCGTCCGGGCTGTACAGGCCGTGCACCCGCAGCGGCTCGGTTAAAATTTGCAAGATCGTTTTCTTCGGGTTGAGCGAAGCGTACGGGTCCTGGAAGACCATCTGCATCCTCCGGCGGAGGCGGCGCATCCTTTCATACGGCAATCGCGCGACATTTTCCCCGGCAAACCAGATTTCGCCCGCATTCGCCTCTTGCAGCCGCAAAATCGCCCGGCCCGTCGTCGATTTGCCGCATCCGCTCTCCCCTACCAGCCCGTACGTCTCGCCGCGATACACTGTGAACGAGACGTCATCGACCGCTTTCACCTGCTGCTTGGGCGAAAACCAGCCCTTTTTCAACTCATAATATTTTTTCAGATGCTTGACTTCCAAAAGCGGCTCAGGTCGCATGGGCCACCTCCTCCAATGCAGTCTCCTCCTCGCCCGCATACAGCCAGCAGCGACATGACTGCCTCGGCAAAGCCACAAGTGGCGGCCTGTCATGACGGCACCGTTCCATCGCCTGCGAGCAGCGCGGCGCGAAGGTGCAGCCTTGCCCGACCTCATCCGGGCGCGGGACGCTTCCCGGGATCGCTTTCAGCTCCCCCTTGCGCTCGTTGGCATTTGGCATCGAGGCCAGCAAGCCTTGTGTGTACGGGTGGCGCGGCTGGTCAAAAATCGTCCGCACCTCCGCACTCTCTACCACCTGCCCGCCGTACATGACGACAACCCGGTCGCACATCTCCGCGACGACGCCGAGGTCATGCGTGATGAGCAGCATCGCCATTTGCTGCTTTTGCTTGATCTCCTTCATCAGCTGCAAAATTTGCGCCTGAATCGTCACATCCAGAGCAGTCGTCGGCTCGTCGGCGATCAAAAGCTTGGGCTGGCACAGCATCGCCAGCGAAATCATGACACGCTGACGCATCCCGCCCGACAACTGATGCGGATACTCGTCGATGATTTGCCCAGCGCGGGGAATCCCTACCGATTGCAGCATTTCCACCATTTTTTCGCGGATTTGCCGCTTCGTCAGACTCGTGTGCTGCCTGAGCGGTTCCGCCATCTGCTGTCCGATCGTAAACACCGGATTGAGCGAAGTCATCGGCTCCTGAAAAATCATCGACATCTCATTTCCGCGCAGCTTGCGCATCTGCTTTTCGGGAAGATGGGTAATATCGCGCCCGGCAAAATGGATCGTGCCCCCCACAATCGCCGCGGCCGGCTTGGGGAGCAGCCCCATCACCGACAGCGATGTAACGCTCTTGCCGCAGCCTGATTCGCCGACAAGCCCCACCGTTTCCCCTGCATATACGGTCAAATCCACGCCGTTCACCGCTTTGACGACGCCATGGCCGCTGCGAAAATGGGTTTGAAGCTGTCGCACCTCCAAAATCGGGGAACGATTGCCCATGCTGCTCACCTCCTTCAATGTCCTTTCAGTTCCGGATCGAGCACATCGCGCAGCCAATCCCCGAACAGATTGACACCCAAAGCCGTCATGACAATCGCGACGCCAGGAAACGTAATCAGCCACCACGCGCTGAAAATGTAGTCTTTGCCTTCGCTGAGCATATTGCCCCAGGCTGGCTGCGGCGGCTGGACGCCAAAGCCGAGAAAGCTGATCGACGCCTCGGCAATGATGTAGGTAGCGATCTGCAACGACGACAGGACGATGATCGGCGTAAACAAGTTCGGGACGATATGCTTGACGATAATTTCCCAGCGCGGGACGCCTGTCGCCACACAGGACAAAATAAATTCCTTTTCGCGCAACGCCAGCACTTCGCTGCGCACGACACGCGCATAGACGATCCAGCCTGCGAACACGAGCGAGATGATGATATTTTGCAGTCCCGCTCCGATCACGGCATTGATGACCAGTACAAGCAAAATGAACGGGAAGCTCAGCTTGACGTCGACAATGCGCATGATGATGATGTCTGCCCAGCCGCGAAAGTATCCGGCAACGACCCCGAGAATCGTCCCGATCAGTCCGGCGAAAAGGACGGTGCAGCTCCCGATGATAAGCGACACGCTCGTGCCATGAATCAGCCGGGAAAAGATGTCCCGTCCCAACTGATCCGTCCCGAGCAGGTGACCATCCGTCAGCGGCGGCAGCAGCTTTTTGGCAAATTCAGCCTGGTTCGGATCGTAAGGAGCAAGCCACGGGCCGAAAATGCCGAGGATGACCACTACGAAAATGATGAGAAAGCCAGCCAGCCCTGTCGGACTTTTGACCAGCCGCCGCATGTAGGTTCGCCACGCTGGCTCCCTTTTTCGGGAAAGTGGGGCAGGGCGTGGATTCACAGCGGCTTCTGTCAGCGTCGATTGATTCATGCGGCACCCCCTATTTGAAGCGAATTTGCGGGTTGACGTAAGCGTAGAGCAGATCCACGACAAAATTGATGACGGCGTAAATAAAGGCGATCAAAAAGACCCCGGCCATGACGACAGGAAAATCGCGGTTCAACAAAGACTGCATCAATAACCGCCCCATTCCCGGCCAGGAAAAGACGACCTCGACAATCACCGCCCCGCCGAGCAACACGCCCAAATCGAGTGCAACGAGTGTAATAATCGGGATGAGCGTGTTTTTCAGCGCGTACACCGAGAGAATTTTGTAGGTCGGCACACCGGACGCCTTGGCTGTACGGATGTAGTCTTTGCGCAATACATCGAGCATCGTGGAGCGTGTAAACCGGGCAAACCTCGCCACGCTGTACGCCGCCAAAGTCAGCGCCGGGAGAATCAAATGAACCAGGGAGCCGCCCCCGCCTGTCGGCAGCCATTGCAGTTGGACCGCAAACAAGTAAATCAGAATCAGTCCGAGCCAAAAGCTTGGCAGCGCTTGACCGAGCACGGTCGCGGCCACTCCAGCCTGATCGAACCACGTATTGCGCCTGTAAGCGGACTGGATGCCGATCGGGATCGCGATCAAAAGCGACAGCCCGAGCGAGGTAAAGGCAAGCTGAAACGTCGCCGGAATCCGGTTGATCACCATTTGCAGCGCATCCTCGCGCGTCCGCAACGACGTTCCGAAATCTCCCTGGACTGCTTTGGTCATAAACTCGGTGTACTGCACATGCAAAGGCCGATCGAATCCGAGCTGCTTGCGAAACTGTTCCAGCTGCTCGCGCGGGGCATCAGGCGGCAGGAAGAGCGCCGTAGGATCGCCTGACAGCCGAATGATGAAAAAGACAGCAGTCAGTGCCAGGAACAAGACGACTACGACTTGACCCGTTCGTTTGATGACATAATCGAGCATCGTATCCTCCCTTCCATGAGACGGCTTTCGCTTACTGCCCCCACTTCATTTCAAACACGAGGAACTTCTCGTCCGGTCTTGGCGCAAACTGCAAGTTTTTGGCCACCGCGTACAGGTCGCCCTGCTGCCAGAGCGGCACCCAAGCCGCTTCTTCCACCAGACGATGCTGCAGCTCGTCAAACGCCTTCTTGCGCTCTGCCGGATCGAAAATCGGCAACGCTTTTTGAATCATCGCTTCCACGTCTTTGTCGTAAAAGCCGCTGTACGGTGCTTTTTCCGTAAACAAGTTTTCAATCGTTCCCTGCGCGTCAAAAGCAGGTCCCCAGCCGAGAATGAACATGTCTTTCATTTCATGCTGGCGAATTTTCGCGAGATGGTTCCCCCACTCGTTCGCCTGCACGGTTACTTGAATCCCGATCCGTTGCAATTGCGAAGCGATGGCTTGCGCGACGTGCGTATCCATCGGATAGCGGCCGTTCGGCGTATCAAGAGTCAGCTTCAACGTCTTCGGATCGATGCCCGCTTCTTTGAGCAGAGCAACCGCCTTGTCCGGATCGTAGCCGTAATCTTTCGTCTCCGTATAGTCGGCATTGACTTTGGAGAGCGGGCCTGTCATCTTCGTCCCGTTTCCGTTCAGCACGGATTTCAGCAGTTCGTCCACATCAATCGCGTAGTTCAGCGCCTGACGCACACGCTTGTCTTTCAGCGGCCCCTCATAAAAAGTGTTCAGCGCCAAATAGTTGATTCGCGAAGATCCGACCAGCTCGATCTTGCCGTTTTCGCTGCTTTTTACGCGCTCGACCGAGTCGACCGGCACGTTTTTGAACAAGTGAATTTCCCCGCCGAGAAAAGCGGACAGCCGCGCGCTAAACTCGGGAATAATCCGGAAGGTTACCCGCTTGATCGACGGCGCTCCTTGCCAGTATTCTTCATTGGCGACCAGCTTGAGCGAATCGTCCCGCGTCCATTTGTCAAATTTGTAAGCGCCTGTGCCAACCGGGTCTGTAGCCGCTTTTTCCAGGCCGACTTCCTTTGTATGCTTCGGGGCCATGATCAACAAATCATCGGCGATCCTGAGCAAAAGCGTCGGGAATGGCTGCGATGTAATCACTTGAACAGTCTGGTCGTCGATGACTTTGACTTCCTTGACGTCCTTCCATCTGGAGCGGTAAAACGAATTGTTTTTTTCATCCAAAATGTAGTCGATATTGAATTTGACCGCCTCGGCATTGAACGGCTCGCCGTTCGTAAATTTCACCCCTTGGCGCAGCTTGAACTCCCATGTGAGCGGGTCGATGTTTTTCCATTCCGTTGCAAGGACCGGAATCAACGCGCCTTTTGCATCTCGGTCGATGAGCGGATCGTATATGTTGCGAATTTGAATATCTGTCACGTAGTTCACGTCCGTATTCGCCAGCATCGTGGCAGCATCTGCCTCGAAGCCGATCACCAGCTCTTCGGGAACGGAAGCGGGGGCCGCTGTGTTTTCGGTTCCGCCTGCAGGCTGTGGAGTGGCTGGCGCAGTAGGCGTGGTGCCCGCCGTCTCCGGTGTGCAGGCGGCGAGCAAAACGGTAAAACAGATGAACAAGAGCAGAAACAAATGATTTTTTCGTAACATTTTCATCCCCCTCGTCTTGTATTTCGGAGTGATATAACGAAAAATTCCGAATTAACTTACATTTTAACAAAGTGACTGTTTCTTGCTACGTATGTTTCTATGAATTTCGCGAGGAAAACTTGTAAATTTTAACGAAAAAAGCGAGACCGCCATAGTCATTGCCCCCGGGATTTTCTATAATGAAAGTTGGATGAAGCTTCCATAAGCGATTATCAAAATTTTGCAAACAAAAGGGTGGCCCTATGAAACGAGAGCTGAGTCACAGACAGTTGCAAATGCTGATTCAAGTGTCCAACGCGATCAACTCTACCCTGAATCTCGATATGGTCTTCAACACGATTATGCGAGAGACGCTGGCCGTCATCGAAGCTGCGGATGAAGGCTATTTGTTTTTGTACGATCCAGAGGAAGACATGCTCGTCGCCAAAAGCATTTTCTTGCGCAGCAACGACATTCTCTCCGTCGTCCGCCTCAAGCCGGGAGAATCGATGACCGGCATCACTTTTTTGAACAAGGCTTGCACGCATTTCCCTGACCGGGACAGTGTCTATCAGGCTACGCGCACCATGTCACCGGGCAACCAGGCCAGGCTCACGGCAGCCGATCCGATTTTTCCGTACTCAGCCGCCTGTGCCCCGATCATGACCAACGGCGAGTGCATCGGAGTCATCACGCTGGACTGCTTCCACCCGCACAAATCGTTTCAGCCGGAAGATTTGCAGCTTTTGGAAGCGATCTCCCATCAAGCCGCTGTCGCGCTGGAAAAAGCCAATCTGTACCGGGCGCAAGAAAACTCGATTTCCTTGCTGGAAGAACTGAACGTGCAAATGAATCGGCAAAACCAGCTGCTGAACCGCTCGCTGGAAATTCATCAGCACCTGGCGCGACTTGTGTTGCACGGAGAAGGCTTGCAGGCGATCTTTACGTATTTGCATCAGTTGCTGGGAAAAACGTGCCTGTTGCTGGATCAGACGGGTGAACTGATTGTCGCTTCGGTCGAGCCGCTTCCAGCAGCTACGCAAAATCAGCTTGCCAACCTCCGCGCTTTTCTCCACCCGCTGCTCGTCAAGGCGACCTCGCTCCCGCTGCCGGAAGCGCCCCATACCTTGATCGATTGCGTCCTGTTCCCGATCGGGGCGAAAGCGAATTTTCTCGGCTATCTCGTCATCGTCACCACGGAAGCGCTGGAAGAAGTCGATCGCGCAGCTTTGGAGCATGCCAGCACCGTCATTTCCTTTGAGCTGGTGAAGAAACAGGCGATTTTTGAAACCGAGCAAAACTTGAAAGGGCAGTTTATCGAGGAATTGTTTGCGGGCAGGATGAGCGAGCAGCTGACTGAGCAGGCGAAGCATTTGCAGCTGGATGCGAGTCGGTTTTATCAGGTACTGACGATTCATTTCGAAGCAGACAAGCTCGACTTTGCCGAGCTGTACTCTTTGATTTTGACGGTACGCAGACACTTGACACAGCTGGCGGCAGACTTGTTCCTGAAGCGCTTCCCGCACGGCTTGATCGTAGCCAGACACGATCACCTCATTTTGCTGCTGTCCTATCCGCAATCGGTTGCCGAAGCAGAGGCTCAACGCTACTTGAAGGAACAGTGCCAAATGTTTGCCGACTACGTGGCGAACAAAAAGTGGGGGCTGCGTGCAGCCTTTGGAATCGGCAGCGTCAAGCGCGGGCTTTCCGAGGTGTACAAATCGTCGGAAGAAGCGGTCAAGTGCCTGCAATTTTTGAAAAATTACAAAACAGGCTCGTCCTACATCAGCTACAGCGAGTTGGGAGGCAAACGCCTGCTCTTGCAAAACAGTGCGGACGAGCTGACCGACTACGTGCTGGAAGTATTGGGGCCGCTCCTTTCCTATGAAAAATCGCGCAAACGGGAATTTTTGCAAACGCTTGCCGCCTATGTAGCCAACAGCCTGAAAATGAAAGAAACGGCGCAAAGCTTGAACATCCATCTGAACACCCTTATCTACCGGATCAGACGCATCGAGGAAATACTCGGTATCTCGCTGGCTGTCAACAAGCACTTCATGGACGTCTGTCTCGCGATCGAAGTGTACGGGCTGCTGGAGGTGCAAGTCGAGCAGCGGATGAGTCAGTTGCTTTCGCCTGCCCGTTAGTGTGGTTGGTGTGCCTGTCATGGTTGATTTGCTATGAAAAAAAGCGAGAGTCTCGCTTCTGAACTGCCCTCTGTAAAATAGACAGGAAATAAAAAAACACGTTAAGTAACCTGAGTCTGTCCGTCTGTATGAATCACGAACTCAGGTTACTTCATTTTTACTAGAAACGCTTACGGTTGTAGGTTCAAGGGGGAAATAAAGGTGAACAAACTATTATCAGCCCTATTTACTGCTATTTTTTATTGTGCCTTGTTGGCTTTTATAGAATACACTCCAATGAATATGCGCGAAGCAAATACATATTACTTTTCATACTTTAGTTTACTGCTTATATATCTCACATACTCGGTTCCGTTTTTGATAATCGTCGGGATACCTTTCTCCATCTTCATTGAGAAAATGGAAAGTAGAATAGCATTTACCTCTCTTGTCAAAAGGTATTGGTTTAATGTCGGTCTATATATCCTATCGGGGATTATGGTAGCCTTATTTTTCTCTTTGCTCTCGAAAGGAAACATCCTGTTGAGATTACTCGATTTTGAAGGATTCTTTATTTATATCATTCCCTCAATTCTTTACTACCACTTTTTACTACTTAACAGTCTATGGATCAAAAATTAATTTGTCAGGAAGACAGGAAATAAAAATTCATGAAGCAACCTGAGCTCAGCATTCGTCGAACTCAGGTTGCTTCATGTTTACAGATGCCATCATCCATCGCAAGCTACAGGCGTCACTTGTCGAACTGACGAACTAATGCCCCACCATCCAAGGCCGCTTGCTCCCGTGCTGGCGAGCAGGTGCGTGCTGCCCGTGGGCATGTCCGTGGCTGCATCCCGCTCCGTGATGTCCATGCGACTCTTTTTGCACCACTTTCGGTTCCACGCCGCGCTCGATTCTTTGCCGCAGTGCTTGTGGCGTAAAAATCAGTCCCGGAGCGGAATACAGCCGCTTTGACTGCTTTTGGCATTCCGGGCAGTCGACGGAATCAGTCACTTCGCTTATTTTCAACCATTGGATGAACGGGCCGCATTGTTCGCACAAATAGTCGTATCTCGGCATCGTCTCTGCTCCTTTTTCGGCAATTTTTCCGCTCTGTGGTCGCCTTTTACCTCGGCAAAATATCGCGGTCGAAGATGCTGGTCGGGATCGAAATCGTGCAGCAAGCGTTCGGAATGTCGACGATTCCGGCGATCCGTCCCTCCACTGGCGCGGTTCCCAGCAGCATGTACGCCTGCTCGCCCGTAAAGCCCATCACGGTTTTCAAATACTCAATCGCGTTCAGGCAAGCGTTGCGATAGGCGACATGCGCGTCCATGTACAATTGCTGTCCGGTCGTCTCGTGTACGGAAATTCCTTCAAACACGAGGTATTCCGTGAAGTGCGGCTCTACCGGGCCTGGCTTGAACACCGGATTGTTGATGATGTTGTACTTCGCCATGCCGCCCTTGATCACGTCGACATGCAAGTCGAGCCAGCCCGCCATCTCGATGCCGCCGCAAAACGTAATTTCTCCATCCCCTTGCGAAAAGTGCAGGTCGCCCATGGACAGCTTCGCGCCTTCCACATAGACAGGGAAGTAAATTCTCGTCCCTTTGGACAAGTTCTTGATATCGCAGTTGCCGCCGTGCTCGCGGGGAGGCACGGTACGAGCCGCTTCCCGCGCAATTCGCTCAAACTCGGCTCCCTTCAAGCTGCCCAAAACAGCACTGTGCGGGGTGGGCAGATTCGCCAACGGCGGCACGCGCTCCGGATCGGTCAAGACCAGATCGCGTTCTCTGCGGTTCCAGCGATCCAGCAGCTGATGAGACGGCGCCGTTCCGATCAGGCCGGGATGGAGAATCCCCGGAAATTTGACTCCCGGCAAGTGGCGGGAAGAGGTGTAGATGCCGTGAAAATCCCAGATCGATTTCGCGGCTGTCGGGTAGTGATCGACGAGGAAGCTGCCGCCATTCTCCCTGGCGAAAATGCCGTTGAAGCCCCATTCCGATTGCGGCAACGCTCCAATATCCAAAATATCGACGACCAAAAGATCGCCAGGCTGTGCTCCGTTGACCCAAATCGGCCCGCTCAGCACGTGCACGCGATTGAGGTTGACGTCGCGTATATCTGACGGATCGTCGTTGTTGCTGATTTGTCCATCCGTCCAGTCTTTGCATTCGATGCGGAAAACCGCTCCGGGATTGACGGATACTGTCGCGGGAATGTCAGGATGCCATCGATTGTGTCCGGGTGTATCCTGTTCCTCCATCGGTTTGTTCAAGTCGACGCGAAATAATACTTCTGGCATGCTGCATCCTCCTTTATCTGCTGTAGAATGAGTGCTGCTCAGTGAAGGATGGAAGCAACATGCATGCCAATGACGGAAAATTCTAAAAAATTAACCATCCGCGATTCTTTTGCCTATATTTTCCTGTATACTAAGTGGAGAGCCTGTCGCAAAACAGGTCAGCTTGCGACTGCCCATGCTTGTTTTCTTTTCGTACACTTGTCCCACAATCGGACAGCCACAATCAACCATTTTACCAAGAAGGGATGCGAGTACCATTACTGAAGCCGGCGTGCTACTCTCGTTAATCGGAGCTTCATCCGTCATCGGGCGTTCGCATCATCGCGCTGTCTCTCACGCACTCTATCACCCTCCTGATTCCTTTTACCAGCACAGATTGCACCACCATTCACATGTACAAACGATTCTTTTGTCATGCACGGCTCCTGCCTGCTCTTCCTCCGCCATGCCAGACAGCCTTTGCCCTATACACCGCTTACAGCGAATGGAAGAATGGCACATCCCTGCTTGCTCCAAAACACCGCTGCCGTTCTTGTTCACACCAGGTTCAAGCTTTTGCCCTGCCTCTCGTCCCAACACACCTTCTCAAGCAAGCAATCTGTCCGAGTCAGCTACTAGCTTGCATGTCGCGCAGCACACTGACACTGCCTCAAGCTTGTCCATCCATCCGCAGCCCGATTGGCGCCGCTTGCTCTTTTTATGGGGAGAAAAAAGCCGCGAGCCGATCCTTGCGCTGGATGCAGCCCGCACGGTCGTGTTCGCCTCCCGCACGGCTCGTGAGCAATGCGGTCTTCACACCGGAATGACGTTGGAAGAACAATGGTGGACTTCCTTGGAAAAAGACTGGAGCATCGAAGAACAGTCCTTGGAGGATGCTGCCGGGACGCGGCTTTATTTGTTGCGCACGCGAACCGCTCCCTTGCCTGCCCGCACAGAACCGCATGTTTTCCCGGCGATCGCCACGAACAGTCCGCTATACCGCAAGCAGTTGCAAACAGCGCGGATTGCCGCGGCTTCGCTTTCCCATACGCTGTTATTGGGCGAAACAGGTTGCGGCAAAGAAGTGTTAGCCAAAGCGATCCACGATTCCAGCCCACGCAAAGACGGGCCGTTCATCGCGGTCAATATCGCTTCGCTCCCCAAAGATTTGCTGGCGAGCGAGCTGTTCGGCTATGCAGATGGTGCCTTTACGGGGGCAAAAAAGGGCGGGCAAATCGGAAAATTCGAAGCGGCAAACCACGGCACCTTGTTTCTCGATGAAATCGGAGAAATGACGCTTGAACATCAGGTGCTGCTGTTGCGCGTGCTGGAAGAGAAAAAAGTCACGCGGCTTGGCTCCCATACGGAAAAAGAGCTGGATGTGCGGATCATCGCCGCGACCAATCGACTTTTGGAGGAGGATGTGCGAAACGGGTTGTTCCGCGCTGACCTGTTCTATCGGTTAAACGTCCTGCCGATTCGCATCCCGCCGCTGCGCGAGCGAAAGGAAGACATCGCCGCTTTGGCAAAGGAGTTTCTCGGGCAACTGCATGAACAATACAAAGGCGGGCCAAACGCCCTTTGCGAAACGGCCCTGCTCGCCCTGCATCAGCACTCCTGGCCGGGCAATATCCGCGAGTTGCGTAATGTGATGGAACGCGCCTTTTTGCACGCCTTTTCCGAAGCAAGGATTTCCGTCCAACACCTGCCGCCAGAGTGGGCTTGGACGACCAGCACTGAGCAAGCACCGCAGGCAGACGATCCGTCTCCGTTGCTGCGGACGTTGGAGAAGCAAACCATTCTCCAGGCGATTCAGGATGCTCCTTCCATGAGCGCCGCAGCGAAAAAGCTCGGCATCGCCCGCAGCACCCTGTATCGAAAAATGGGCGAGCTAGGGATCGGACAGCTTAGCGATAGCCGAGCCTGAAAACGTCTTTTCCATACATGGCGCGCCCGCAAGCCTTAGCAAGATTCGGCCAGGGCGCGCTTGATTATGTCCCTCGCCTCTTGTGCCACCCGTGTATCGCCCGTGTCTTTTGCCTGCCTGTAAATCAACATCGGAATGTACACAGCCATCAGACGAGCCAACAGCTTCGTTTCCTCGTCTACTTCGCCGTATTCACGGAAAAAATCATCCCGCGCCTCTGGCGGCAAAAAGCTGTAGGCGATGTTCAGATCACAGCCGGGATGTCCGATGCACATGTCTCCCCAATCAACGATTCCTGCGATCTGCCCGTTTGGAGTCACCAGCATATTTTTGAAGTGCAGATCGCCATGCATGAACACTTCCTTCGGCTGCAGACGTTTCGCATTCAGGTCGTGCAAGTAATCCATAAGGAGCGATCGGTCGCTTTCCTCGAAAGGCAAGTGCGGATCAGCCAGCAGCTGGACCATTTTTGCTTTTCGTGCTGCAACATCCAGCAAGGCCCGGTGATCAGCAAGCACGCCGTTCTCTTTGGCAATTGCTACTGGGAAGGCATGCAGCCGCTTTAAAAATCGCGCCAGGAGCGGCCCGGATGACGCCCGTTGCTCGTCAGTCAGCCCTACTGGAAACTCTCCCTGCACATACACGTACCCCAAAAACGGCACGGGATACTCGGGCGTCCCTTCCCCGTAAAAAAGCGGCTTTGCATACGGGAGTGTTACGTACGGAGCAAGCTTGGGCAAAAGTCGGCCTTCTCGTCCGATCAGCTCCACGGCGAGTTTTCTGCGCGGGAAGCGAAAGACGTATTTTGCTCCAACCAGATAAACCGTATTGTCCCATCCGTCTCCCAGCCGCTTTACCCGCATGGACGAAAGCGCGGGAAACTGGCTGTAGATCAATGCTTGCGCCAGCTCCTGCGTGACGTCCCACTCCGCTTTCCACGGATTTGCCTGTGTCATTTTTCTCACCTCTTTTTTGGTTGAATAAACTGGCAACATGGCATCCCGCAGGCAAAATAGTCTCACTTGCTGCTAATAGCCACGTGCCAAAGCTTTTCCATTATACGTCAGATGCGAGCGGCATTTGAGTTGTTTTTCCTGTAGATCGCCAGCGGGCTTCTCTCCGGCTGAAGGCAGGTGGAGCGATGGAACGGCGCGCGCGTTTTTTCTCCACCTTGTCTTTGGTTCAGCCTGGTTTTATGGACGATCTACGGGAGAGTGTGACTGTCGTTCTGACCCGCCTATTCCTCCCGGTTCTTTCAAATAGCTTAACGAAGCTGTGATTGTCTTATTTATAATTTTTACCTTACCATTCTTTCAAACAACCTTCGAGGCTACGCCTTTCCGTCTTGACTGCTCTTTCCTCCTGATTCTTTCAAATATCTTCGGGGGCTATGCCTTTCGCCTTGACCGCTCTTTTCTCCCGATTCTTTCAAACAACCTTCGGGGGCTACGCCTTTCCGTCTTGACCTCCGATTCAGTCTCTCTCCCAGTTTTTTCAAACAACCTTTTAAAGCTATCCCTATCGCTTTGAGCGCTTATTCTTCCCGCTTCGTTTCGATAGAAAGTCCGTCCACATGCTTGCGCGCCATCAGTTTGCGTTTTTTACGGTTTTCTTTTGTTTCAAACACGATGTCCATGTCGTAATCGTCCGGGTACAGCTCCTTGCCCTCAATGTGCAAGGTGAGACGCTTTTGGTTGATTTTGAATTTCTGATTTTGAATCAGCACGCCCACGTTCCCTTTGCCATCCTCCACCGTGCACACGATACCCGTCCGGCCTAACGAAGACACGAAGACGCAATCTCCGATGGCAAAACGCTTTCTGCCGCTGAGCGCGGGGGTGGGGGAGTCTGCCTGTGACTCTTGCTTTGCTAGTTCTGTGCTGGCTGATCGAGCTGAGCTATCAGACCTTTTTTCGCTACTTGACCGTTCTCCGTCACCATGCCGTTCTCCGCTATCCAGTCGTTCTCCACCACCTGACCGTTCCGCGTTACCCAGCCACTCTGAGCTACCCAACAACTCCGATTCTACCGCAACCACCTGTTCGGCAGAACCCATCTGCTCCACCAAAGCTCCCCCCAAGAAGCCTTGCCCTCGCCCTGCCTCCCTCTCCTCTTCCTTCTCCTCGACCCGATGAACAAAATCCTCCCCTCCTGCTTGCCCCACCTCGGAAGCCATCCCCGCTTGCGTCCGGGCAAAACCATGCTGGTTAATCTCCCGCGAACGCTCGATCATGGCTCGCGGAATCCCCAGCTTCATCGCGATTAAAAAGGCATAGCTGTGGCCCGCCTCGCCAATCCGCAAGCGATAGAGCGGCTGCAACGTCTCTTCGTCAAACTCCATGCGCGCATTTTGGAAGCCTGCGGTCGCACTTGCAAAATTTTTGATCTCGTTAAAATGAGTCGTCGCGATCACCGTTGCGCCCCGCTTGTGTAGCTCCTCCAAAATGGCAATCGACAAAGCCACCCCTTCCCCCGGATCGGTGCCGGAAGCCATCTCGTCAATCAGCACGAGAGTCGAATGATCGGTGACCTGCAAAATTTCGATGACGTTGCGAATGTGCGCGGAAAACGTACTCAACGCATGCTCGATGCTCTGCCCGTCGCCAATATCGACGGCGATGTTGCGGAAAATGGCAAACTGGCTGCCTTCCTTCACAGGCACCAGCAAGCCCGATTGCACCATCGCGGTCAAAAGGCCGACCGTTTTGAGCGTCAACGTTTTTCCGCCCGTATTCGGCCCGGTAATGACCAGCGTTTGAAAGCTTTTGCCAATCTGAATATCGAGCGGAACCATCTGCCGCCCCATTAACGGATGACGCGCTTCCTTGACGTCAATCCGTCCCTGTTCATTCAACTCCACATTCACTGCGCCCAACGCCAAGGCGTACTTCGCTTTGGCGAACAAAAAGTCGTACATCCCGACTGTGTCCACGTTCACATGCAGCTCTTGCGAAAATTCTTCGGCCACTGCCGACAACTGCATCAGCACTTTCGTCACTTCCCGCGCCTCTTCTGCTTTCAGCGCGGACAGCTCGAACTGCACCGCTCCGATCTCCGCAGGCTCCATATAGACCGTTTGCCCGCTCGCCGATTCGTCCAGCACACTGCCTGCCACTTGTCGGCGATGCTCTTTTTTAATCGGCAGCACGTATCTTCCGTTGCGCATGCTGATCATGTTTTCTTGCAAAATCGAACGGTATTTGTTCATCAGCGTATCGAGCTGCCGTTTGAGCCGCTCTTCAAAGACGACGATTCGCTTGCGTGTTTTCAGCAAATCTTTGCTCGCCGTATCCACCACCTGACCGTGCCGGATGCACTGCTCGATTTCCGTCTTCAACCGACTCAGCGTGTACATCGTCGTCGCGTAAGAGCTGACACGCGGCGCCGCTTCCGCTTTGCTCGCCATGTACTTGGAAAGCTGGGCGCAGCTCACGAGAAACTGATGCAGATGGGAAAAGTCTTGTTCCGTGAACACATACCCCGTTCCCAGCAGGGACAAAATCATCTCCATTCCTTCCAGCGAAGGAACAGGAACGCTCGCCCCTTGCTGCAACAGCGCTTTGGCCTCGGCGGTTTCGTCCAGTTTTTTGCGCAGCACTTTGGCTGAATCGAGCGGCTGCAGCTGTTCGACGTGCTGCCTCCCGGCGTACGATACGGCGTACTCCATCAATGTTGCTTTGATTTTGTCGTATTCCAGTCGTTGCAATGCTTTTTCGTTCAAAGTAAATCGCTCCTTTTGCTTTTATCGTGTATGCCCCTCAACGAAAAAAAGGGCGGAGAATGAACAAACGTCATTCTCCGCCCTCTTTTTGGGTCCATCCCTACCGATGCGCACGCAAACCGTACCCTAACAAGACCGCCAGCCGCTTGATCAAAAAGCAGGCAAACGATCCAAAAAGGGAATAAAAAAACCGCGCTGAACACAGCACGGATTTGGGCGCAATGATAGGTTGAAAACCTGGAGCAGTGATGATATCCGTTGTTCTTAACTAATTCCAAGGCAGGAAATGGGCCAACGCAAATAAACTTTGCAAACAGCGCAAAATTTTGGTGGGATTACTCCTTGCCTTCGATATGGAATTGATCTAGTTAAGAACTACCGCCGACATCAACATCTCTCCCTTGATAAGGTTAGTTTCACTATAGCGCACCGTTCCGGCAGCCGTCAAGAATGACAGCGACCCATCGCTCTTGACTGGCTGTTTCGCTTCGCACTAGGAGCGCAGCCGCAAAAGCTTCGCGGCTTCCTCGTAGCGCTTCTGCCTTTCCCGGTCTTGCTCGGTAGGCACTGCAATCCGCGACAAGTCGAGATTGTCCTCGATGTCGCCCAGCTTCACCACTCGGGCAATCGGGTCTTCGCTGGCCCGCCTGATAAAGTCTGGATAGCTTTCGCCTTCGCGTCTGGTCAGGGCAATCACGGCTGAAACAATCGCTTGGGAAAAACCTGCTGCCCGCAAATCTTCCTCCGTGATCGCCGTGTCTTCCAAAACGTCGTGCAAAACCGCCGCGATTCGCGTCTCGTCCGTCGGCATTTTCAGCATGACCCGCAACGGATGCAGGATGTACGGGTGATTGCCTTTGTCGGTTTGGCCCGCATGCGCTTGAGCCGCAAGTGCAATTGCTTTTTCCACCGTTCCCATCTTCCTCGCCTCCTTGACACTAATAAGCCCTTGTCCTTCTATGAGCAGCGCTCCACCTCAGACCGCCTTTTTCTTCTGAGGGCAAACAGACACAGTCCGTACAACACAGAAGCTGCCACGCCCATGTAATACATAGGCGAACCTGCGCTAAAAAATACCCCGCCGACCTTCCAGAACAACAAGACGGTCACGCCTATTCCGGCTGCACCGTAAAGAGCCAGCTCCACGAAAACCGCTCCGGCACTCCTGTTCAGACGCAGCAATCGCATCAACCGATCGATCACGAGGGAAGCAGGGATGCCACACGCAAAAACCAGCGGAAAGGTAATCATGGCTGTAGGCAACATCATGAAGCGATCGTGAAAAAAGACGAGTGCGGCACCGAGCGTAAACAGGAAGCTGGTCATCATAGCGGCTATAAAACGGTCTGCCATGACGAAACATTCCTCCTTCCTATGCCTTGCCCGCTTCCGCCATCGCAAGATTTTCGCGCACAAACAAGTCCGGATACGCCAGCACAAGCCCCTGCTCATCGACCGTGATGTTTTCCACAAATGAACCCGCCCGATACTCAAAGACAGACGAACCCGCATCAGCCGAAAGCAGCGTATATTGCTGCCTCACTCGCCGCCAGGTCAACTCGTAAGCCGAAAAGTACACGACGTCAATCTCCTGCGGCACATGCGGGGCAAATGACAGCCTTCTGATCGGCAGCGTATTCGTAAACGGCGTGCAGGAAATGTCAATATCCACACAGCCCGCCAGTTCGGGGATTGGCTCACCTTCCGCATTTGTCCACTCCCCCTGCCCATCTGACAAAAGGCACAGTCCGTCTGTTTTTCCCAGGTGACGAATCGTTACTTTTCTCGTCGCCCACTTGCTATCCAGTTCAATGACATAGTGGGTTCTCACCCATTCGCCCTGTTCGTTCATCCCCATTACAAGGCTGTCAAAAATCAACCGCTCATTGCTCTCGCTAATTTCCAGATGCTCGAAGCCCAATCCGCTATGCGGCTTCCAAATCACATTAGCAGGCAGCATGCCTATACCCCCGATCACACGTTCTCATTTCTTTCCATCCCCAGTTTACCACGCATTGGATGGAATTGGAATCTAGCAAACACAATTGCGCCCAGCGCAGAATACGCTATTTTCACAAGCAGAAAAAGGAGAAGCCGCATGGAAAAGACTTCATCACCCTTGAGCGAAGCGCAGATGCTATCGATCATTCGCGATGGCCTGCCTCGGACAACACAACCGAAAAAGGTTTTGATCGCAGGCGCTGGCATCGCCGGTCTGGTAGCCGGCTCGCTGCTGAAACAAGCCGGGCATCATGTCACGATCGTGGAAGCCTCGGAACGAGTAGGAGGGAGAGTGCTTACGCTGCGCGCCCCTTTTACAGACGGGCACTACGTGGAAGCAGGAGCGATGCGCATTCCGAACACTCACTTGTTGACGATGGCGTATATAGCCAAATTCGGCCTGCCACTCAACGAGTTCATCAACAGTACGCCGAACGATCTCATTTACGTAAACGGGATCAAAACACGCCGCCGTCTGTACGAGCAAAATCCTGATCTGTTGCACTTTCCCGTCGCTCCGCACGAAAAAGGCAAGTCAGCCGATGCCCTTGCCCTCATGGCCATCCGGCCGCTTATCGATTTCATCAAAAAACATCCCGCCAAGCATTGGCCCATCGTCATCAAGGAATACGACCGCTACTCGATGGAATACTTTTTGCGCCACAATCCGATCAGCACGTCGCTCTCAGCCGCTGCCGTCGACAAAATCAAAGTGATGAGCGGCTTCGAAGGATTCCCGGAGCTGTCTTTTCTGGAGATTTTCCGCGATTTCATCCTGTTCGATACGCCCACCCGCTTTTATGAGATCACGGGTGGATTCGACTTGCTTCCCCAATCGTTTGCCCCCTCCCTGAACGAACGTATCCGCTTCCATCACAAAGTGGACCGAATCAGCCAAAAAGGGCAGCAAATCGCCTTTTCCGGGGTGGACACCGCCACACGAACGCCGTTTGAGCTGACAGGCGACATCGCGATTATTACGATTCCGTTTCCGGTCCTGCAATTTATCGACGTCGAGCCGTCGAACCTGTTTTCTTTTGGCAAATGGAAAGCCATCCACCAGTTGCACTACGTCTCGTCGACGAAGATCGCCTTGCAATTTTCCCGCCGCTTTTGGGAAGAGGCTGGTCTGTACGGCGGGCAAGCGATCTCAGACCTGCCTTTGCGCTTTTCCTACTTTCCAAGCCATGGATTTGACCAGTCTGGCGGAGTCGTTCTGGCGAGCTACACGTGGGAAGACGATGCGCTCCCCTGGCTTTGTCTGTCCCATGACGAAAAAATTTGGCAAGCGCTGCGCCAGCTTGCGGTCCTGTTCGGCGAGCAAGTCTACAAGACGTTTGTGACCGGAGTTACCCATCATTGGCTGCTGCAACCTTACGCGGGTGGCGGCTTCGCCCTGTTCAAGCCGTTTCAGGAGACGGAGCTGTCGGCAGCCTTGACCTCGATGGAAGGACCGATCATTTTCGCCGGAGAGCATACTTCGCCCGCTTATCACGGCTGGATTCAAGGCGCGATCGAGTCGGGAGTGCGCGCGGCTGTGCAGGGACATCACTCGCGCATCGGCGATTTCTAAATGTCTGAGACGAAAAGCTCGATCAGACCATTTCCTTCTGCCGTTCATCCACCTGCACTCGCACACTGCCCGTCAAAAGCTTTTGCATCAGCTCTTTTTTGATCGCGATGAGCTGTGTTTGTTTGGCCTTTTCCATCGCAAGCTTTGCGAGCACGCTTTTGATCCCGGCCACGATTTTGTGCTGTTCGGTGAGGTTCGGCAAAGGAATCAGGAGCGTCTCCACCCGTTTCAGACCGAGCTTGGGCACTCCCGTCACGCCTTTTAACGCGGCAATCTGTTTCTGGCAAAGCTCCGAGCCAAGGGCAAACATCAAAAAATCAAGGTCGATCCGGTCGGAGGTCGGGGTGATCTTGGCCGCATTTTCTGTCAAAAGAGCGCCGTCCAGACAGTCGGGAACACGGCCCGCCACTCCGAGGTAAATGCCCGCGATCGACAAGTACATATCTTGCTTGGAGATCGTGTAGCGCTTGATTTTGCCGTAAATTTCTTCGCTCACGTATTTGAGCTGTTTTTGGCTCACGGTATAATCGCGAAAATCGGACACGCGGATGTACGGATACGGAGTCTGCTCTTCCAGCAGGCTGTAGCCTTTGGGCACTCTTTTCCCGCCCTTGACTCTGGCAATCTCCTGGAGCTTGACCAGCGACCAGTCCGCCGGGATCGTTCCCAACTCGGTTTGCCGGAAAGAAGTGTGACCGATTCCACGCGTAAACAGCTGCTGCATCAGCCCTCTTTTCACGACCTCGACTTGTTCGATCATCGCTTCTGTCTTCTCGATCACCCCATCTACTGCGGCGAGAATGGAGGCGATTTTTTGCTGTTCAGCCAACGGCGGATACCAAACCGGAATGGATTCAAGCTGCTTCGTGCTGATATTGAGCTGGGCCACGCCAGCCGCCATCGTCCACACTTGATCGCGAAACCACTTGGAGGTCACCACGTATTTCAAATATTCGCTGTGCAGCAACGAGCTGTCTTTTATTTGCAACCTGCCCACCCGCTGGTTCAATAGCGCGGGGAGGTCGGTCGCTTTGACCTCGGCAAAGTTTTCGATACTGCCTGACATGCCGAGCAGCAGATCACCCGGTTTCAGCAAATACGCCGAGTGCCCAGCCAGAGCAGTCTCGTCCATACATTTGGCCTGTGTCAAGTCCAGGCGGCCGTTCTTCATGTTGCTCATCCGCACGACGGGAACCCCTTCGTCCACGAACGCAGCGGAGGGGAAAGGATAACCGCCCTGGACATGCACAGCCCAGCCGAGCGGCCCTTTTTTCCACTCAGGCATCATATCCCAACTCCTTTAAAAAGCCGAGCATTCTGCCCTCGATCTCGCTGCGTTCTTCCTCCAGCCTGCGCAGCTTGACAAGCGCTGCCCCCACATCAATCTGCGCCTCCTGCTCGGACGAATCGATGTAGCGTGCCAAATTCAAATTATAGTCATTTGCCTGAATTTCGCTGTCGTGGACCAGCCTGCAATACTTCTCGATGTCCACCCCGCGTTCGTAAGCAGACACGATGCTCTCCACGTCGGAATCGCGCAAAAAGTTTTGGTTTTTTCCTTCGTGATAGCCTCCGGTGGCATTCAGGAAAAAGACATGCTGCCTTTTCGCCGCTTCTTTGTTCTTGTTCAACAGCAAAATGCAAGCCGGGATTCCCGTGCCGTAAAACAAATTCGGCGGAAGGGCGATCACCGCTTCCACCAGGTCTTCTGCCAAAAGTCCTTTGCGGATGGCCGCTTCTGCACCGCTGCGAAACAACACCCCGTTTGGCACGACGACGCCTGCCTTGCCGTTTGGGTTGAGCGTTGCGACCATGTGCTGGACGAAGGCGAGATCGCCTTTGTCTTTGGGCGGAATCCCGAAGCGAAAGCGGGACAGTTTATCTGCCTTCGCTTCTTCCTGCCCCCAGTTGCTCAGGCTAAACGGCGGGTTGGCGATCACCCGGTCGTATAAAATCAGCTCTCCGTCTGCAAGCAGCTTCGGCTCGCGAATCGTATCGCCTTTTTCAATCCGGTGGTCGCACAAGCCATGCAACAGCAAATTCATCTTGCCAATCGCCCACGTCTTCAGATTGCGCTCTTGTCCATGCAGCGCGATACGGCGCGGATTGCCGCCTTTTGCCCGGATGTAGTCGGCCGTTTGAATCAGCATCCCGCCAGACCCTGCCGTCGGGTCACACACGCGCATGCCTTCCTCCGGTTTGATCAGCTTGACGATCAACTCTACCACTTTGCTCGGCGTGTAAAACTCCCCGCCCTTTTTTCCCGCATCGTCTGCAAACTGTCTGATCAAATATTCGTACGCCCGTCCCAGCATATCCGGCTCGGTCAGACTGGCGTTTCCTAAAGAAATCGCAGAAAAGTGCTTGATCAGCTGCTGCAACAGCCGGTCGGGCAAACGTTCGGAATCGTTGTAATCGATCGTCGCCAGCACCCCGGAAAGCGTGGCGTTTTCCTGTTCCAATGCCGCCAGCGCTTCGTTGATTGCCTCGCCGATCCCTTCCGTCACGCTCTGGATTCGCTGCCAGCGAGAGCTTGCCGGAACGACAAACTGGTGAGTGTCATGCTCTGCCTGCCGCGCCTCCTCGCCTGTTGTTGGCGCAATATGCACCTGGCTTTCCTCAAACACATCGTTCAGACGCTTCAGAAAAAGCAGTCCGAAAATATAGTTTTTATAGTCAGCGGAGTCGATGCTTCCGCGCAAAATATTGGCTGACTCCCACAGGTGAGACTCCAGTTGCGATAGCGTTAGTTTGGACATGCTGACCTCCCGATTTACCATAAAGAACCACTATTCATTCATAGTGGTTCCCTGTCCTCGCATGAGCATAAAAGGGATGAGTTCTGTTGCTCGATTTTCACTTTAGCCGATTTTCCCTATGTTTACTAGCGAACACATTTTGAAAACAGGATCTCAGAAGAGTTTCGTACCGAGCACTACATAGCCTCCTGCCAAAAACCAGAGAACGTTGACGATTTCCATGATCCCGACTGTTTTGACAGGCAGTTTGACTTTTTTCGCCGCGATCGCCATTTTGACGATGCCTGGAACAAAAATCAGGCTGAAAAGCGCAGGAACTGGCAACACCAAGGGCAGTGCGAGCAAAAGCAGATGATAGACGATGCCGACGCTTTGAAACATCCGGTTGTTCTTTTCGCGGAACACGGCTTTCACGAAAAAGACGCTCCCTGTGAAATACGCCACGTTCAACGCCATCGCTGTGAGCAGTTCCTGCATGGGAGCGCCTCCGCCAAGCGCAGCGGAGACAGGCAGCAGCATCGTCAATCCGACGATTCCGAGCAAATCGTTGAGAAAATGCCGCTCCTGCTTGCTGCGGATAAACCAGATGCTGCCCGCGGCGCAGATTCCCATCACGACGAGCGGCCAAAAGGCCAGCGCGTTATGCAGCAGCGGATAGGCCAAACATATGGCGGCCACTCCTCCGAATACGAGCAAGGTGCGCAGCACTTGACGCGCGAGCTTTGGCTGCCGCATCAAGACCAGTGCCGCGTTGACCGCGATAAAGCCGCAGAGCAAGCCCGGTCCGGCCAGCAAATGCAAAACATTGTTTTCCACCAGAAATACGCCGAACAAGTACGGCACGACAAACATGGCCCAGACACCGTGTTCGCGGGGCATTACCAGGGAAGCCCCGCCTCTTTTTCCGTTCGCCACCTTTGTTACACCCCTCTTCCTGTTTCTTTCACGGCTTCCATGATCGCCGCTTTTTTCGCCTGATCCAGCACATGCTCTGCCATCGGAAACAGCAGCTTTTCTTCTTTATGAAAATGATCGTGCAAAAGTCGGTACAGCGTCGTCGTGACTTCGCGCAGTCTCGTCGTTTCGCGCCCGGCACATTGGCAACATACGGTTTCTTCGCGCAATTTGCTCAGCTGGCTGACAAGCTGGCGGTGCTCCTCCATCATCATCTGGACAGGCTGCGCCGTGTACCCCAGCGACTCCGTCAAGGCGACAAACAATAGCTCCTCTTCCCGTCTGTGATGCTCCTGCAAGCTGTCCACCAGCTGTGCGATTGTCAGCCGAAACTCTTCCACCGTTTGCGCGCTCATGATTCGGCTTTGATAGACGAGCTGTTTCAGCTTTTCCATCGATTGCTCCAAGCTTGCGTGCTCCGAAGAAAACAAATGACCAAGCCGCTCTTCTCCATCCGTTTGTTGACCGTTCATACGGGTCCCTCCCCCGCCGCTTTCTCAAAGACCTCTTTTAAGTGCCTTACAAGCTGTGAACACCCTTACAATTGGAGTATAAGACGCTAGGAAAAAAAAGCCAACCTATCATGCAACGGTTGACTTCATTTGGCAAAAGTGATCGTGTACTTGAGTTTTCCCCTGCGATCAAGTGCGGTGAGCACGATCGCGTCCTTTTCCAGCGCGAATCCAACTTCTTCTTGAACCGGAACAGCGAGAAACTGGCAATGGTTAAAATACAGGCGAACATGCTCACCTTCTTCTGTAAACTCCCATTTCGCCAAATGTCTCTCGATGATCGGGGCTGGTTGAAGCTCTGCATCTTCCGCCAAGTCTGTAATGCCGATTCGCATGCGAGCGTTTGTCAGCTGTGACAGCTGCTGGTCGAGCATCAACTTATTCATGGCTGCGCCCCTCTTTTCGATAAAGAAATACCGCCAGCGGAAACAGCAGCAGATTGACGACGGAAAGCCCAATCACTTCTTCATATCGCGCAAAGTAAAACAGGTTGACGGTATATTGGGTGCAGATCAGGTTGGCAAACAGCACGAGACAAAGCAGCAGTACCCCGCGATAGCTACGCTTCATACGGCTTCACCCCAATCGCGTATATCACGCCATGTTCAACCGCCAGCTCGATTTCCGGAAGCGGTCGGCGCGGCGGGCCCGCCAGCGGATTTCCTGTCTCGACATCAAATTTGCCATGATGGCACGGGCAGAGCAGCTCATGATTTTCCTTGCTCCAGAACACCGGGCATTTCAGATGGGTGCAAGCGTTTTGATAAGCTTTGTACTCGCCTTCCCGAACACAGACGAGAAGGGCGCTGTCATGCGTTCCCGGATAGGCAAACTCCTTGGCATCCCCTGCTCGCAATGCAGCCACTTCCGCAATTTTTTGCCTCGGCTGCTCGCCTGCTTCCCCATGCAGCAGCTTCTGGGCCGCCATCGCTCCCCACGGGAGAGTGGAGACGGCGAACAATCCGGCAGCACCGACCAGCGTTTTCATAAAGCCCCGCCGATCGAGACTCCGCTCGTTCGACTTGACGATGTTGTGGGTATACGTATCATTCCGATCGGATCGTGGTTGTTTCTCTTCGTTCATGCTGCAGACCTCCTTCGACTAGAAAAGCTTCTGCACCCCTTGCAAAATACCGGGCAGACTGATTTTTACGTTCGTCTCGCTCTCCAGCGGCTCCAGGCTTTGACTGGCGATCCATTTGCCGCCTGCGAGCCGATGCGCGGATTGTTTCTCGGCAAGCTCGCTCTCCGTTAGCCACTGGAGCGTATTGGTCGGACAAACCGAAGCGCACATCGGCGGGATTCCATCTTTGGTCCGGTCGTAGCACAGATCGCATTTGTACATCAGGTTTTGCTCCTGATCAAACTTGGGAATCCCGTACGGGCAAGCAATCGTGCAGTTTTGACAGCCAATGCACTTCTCTACGAGCGCCGAGAGCACTGCACCAGTGTCGGCGATTTGGATCGCTTGCGCCGGACAGCTTCGCGCACAAGCGGGATTGACACAGTGCAGGCACATGAGCGGGATCGTCTGACGCGTTTGCATCGGATCGACATCCATGACGTAGTTGCGATTTCGGCTGTCGTGTCCGCCGCATTGCGTGCAGGCAGCCAGGCAACTGCGACAGCCGATGCAGTTGTCCATTTCGATGTAGAGCAGTTGTTTAGCCATGCTGCCGTTCCTCCTCTTCGAGCTTGACGATCTCGGCTGCGCACGCCTTAAATTCCGGCATTTTGCTGTACGGATCAAGGGCAGGGTTCGTGAGCAAATTGATCGATTCATGCTTGCCCCAGTGGTACGGGACAAACACTGTATCCGGCCGGATCGCCGCGATGACTTTTACTTGGTATACCGCTTCGCCCCGTCTTGTCTTCAGCAAAACCTTTTCGCCGTGGGCGATTCCGTATTTTTGCGCGGTATCAGGATGCACTTCCAACAGCGGGTCCGGGTACATGTCACGCAAAAACGGGATTCGCCTTGTCTGGTTCCCTGACAGGTAGTGATAGACGACGCGGCCTGTCGTCAGGCGCAGCGGATACTCTTCATCCGGTTCTTCGGCTGGCGGACGATAAGGCAGCGCACAAATTTTCGCCTTGCCGTCCGGATGGTAAAACGTTTTGTCGAGAAACAAATGCGGCTGTCCCGGGTCTTGTTCATCCCTGCACGGCCAGAACACGCCTTGCCGCTCTTCGATTTTCTCGTAAGTAATTCCGTAGTAGTCAGCGGTGCCGCCTTGGGAAACGCGGCGCAGTTCATCGAAAATTTCACGCGGCCCGCTCAGATGCTCGAAATATTGACCGCGGCCCATCCGCTTGGCAATTTCAATCTGTATCCACCAATCCGGCCTGGACTCGGCATACCAGCTTTGGGCCTGGCGATGGCGGATGACGCGCCCTTCCAGATTCGTCGTGGTGCCATCGTCCTCCGCCCAGCTTGTCGTCGGCAGCACGACATCCGCATACTCAGCCGATTCCGATAGGTAAAAGTCCGAACAGACCATAAAATCGAGGCTTTTCAGAGCTTCCCGGACGTAGTTCAGATTGGGGGCACTGACCGCCGGGTTGGAACAGAGCAAGTACATCCCGCGAATCGTCTTGTTGTGCATCAGTTCAAACATTTCGTAGGCAGATACGCCTTTTTGCGGCATCTCCGCCACGGGAATCCCCCAGGCGCAAGCCACTTCCTGCACGTGCTGCGGATTATCCATTTTCCGATAGCCAGGCAGCTGATCTGCCTTTTGACCGTGTTCCCGTCCTCCCTGGCCGTTGCCCTGCCCGGTAAAGGTCGCCACGCCTGATTTCGGACGGCCGATCTTGCCCGTCGCAAGCGCCAGATTTGTATAGGCCGATACGTTATCCGTTCCTTTGGATTGCTGTTCGACACCCCGACAAAACATCACGATTGCCTCAGGTGCCTTGCCGTAAATCTCGGCTGCGCGAATGATTTTTTCCTGCGCAATTCCTGTAATCTCGCTGACGACCTCAGGTGTATACATTTCGACTAACGCTTTTGTTTCGGCAAAGCCATTGGTGTGATTGTGAATAAATGCCTCGTCGATAGCGCCATTTTCGATCAAAAGGTGCAGCAGTCCGTTCGCCAATGCGAGGTCTGTCCCTGGCCGCAAATCGAGGTGGACGTCAGCGCGGCGGGCAAGCGGTGTCTCACGCGGGTCCACTACAATCAAGTAGCCGCCGCGATTTTGCACTTCCCAAATCCGAAACATGCTGGTCGGATGGCATTCCGCCGCATTGGAACCGGCAATCAGCAAACAATCGGTTTGGTGAATATCTGTCCACGGGACGGTTGAGCCACGGTCGATGCCAAAGCTGCGGTTAAACCCGGCAGCTGCTGACGACATGCAAAACCGCCCGTTGTAATCGATATATCGCGTTTGCAGCCCCACGCGGGCGAATTTGCCTGTCAAGTAACATTTTTCGTTCGTCATCGAAACTCCGGAGTAGACTGACAGCGTATCTTTGCCGTATGCTTCCTGCAATTCCGTGAATCGGCTTGCAATGAAAGTGAGCGCTTCGTCCCAGGACACCTCTTCGAAGCCTTCCGCCGTTCCTTTCCATGCCGGATTGCGGCGGATGAGCGGCCTTTTGATCCTGTCAGGATGGTTGACCTGCTGATAAGCGGTAACCCCTTTTGGGCACATTTTGCCTAAATTGACGGGGAAGTCGTAACGCGGCTCTACCCCGATAATCGTATTCGTTCTCGTATCGACACGCAGGTTCATCCCGCACTGCATGCCGCAATAGCTGCAATGCGTGCTGACCAGCTTTTCTCCCGGATGGAGCTTGTTTTGGATCTCCTTGAAAAATTTATCCTTTTGCATGCTGGTTCGCCTCTTTCTCCGATCGGTGATGGGTAGGAATCCCGGTAAAACGGAAGATGCGATATTTTCTGCGACAAGGCAGGCACAACTCCGCAAGATGGAAGCCTTCTGCCGTTTCGAAGCGAATCTGGTTTTCCTGCAAGACGTCGATCACGTCACCAGACTGCTCGGCGGACACAAACTGCTCTCCGCACACCTTGCAATGCTTCATTTCCTGCTCGGCATAATGCTCGCGATAATTGCGGGCGAAGACGCTCATCGGCCGGAACGGAATGTGCGCCAGCTTGCCAAAGGGCAAATAAATCAAGGTGACGATGACGGAAAACTGATGGATCATGCTCATCACCGGATGGCCGAAGCCGTGGAGAAACAGGTTGCTCACCGTCAAAAGCAAGCCGGTGATGCTGATGAACAGAAGCAGATAGAGCGGCAAGAAATCGTACAGAAAACTTTGCTCCGCACGGGCCTGCCAGTTTTTCAAGCGGCGGTACAGCGCCATGCACACTCCTGCGATCACCATGAACGCCGTAATGTTAAGCGCGTTGTAGAACAAAAAGGCAATCCAGCCATCCGCTTTGACTTGCAAAAGATCAATGCCCATCCCGACGACGGTGTAGGTGCCGTTATCCCCCATGGTGAAGTACATCCAGCCGAAGACGAGCGGAAATGTCACCAGTGCCGAGAGAATGCAGCCCCAGCCAAGCAGGATGTGCTGGGTCCAGCGATACCAGCCGCGATTCCAGATAAAGCGGTAGGTCGCCAGATGATCCACTGCCGTTTGCGGTGTGCTTTTGCGCAGCAACAGCCGCAACCCTTTTTTCAGGATAATGTTCGTTGGCGGTCGGTCAGCCCAAGCCGAGAACCGATAAAGAAACCCGCCGATGAACACGACTGTTCCCACCATGTAACCGTACAAGGCAAAATCCATGTGGGTAAAAAAACGAGAACCTAGGTACGAAGCCAAAAACAACACACAGACTGTATAGAAAGCCCTTCTGGCCACTTTGGACGCAAATGCCCGCTCCATGCGAACAACCTCCTCTGGTACAAAGCTTTGTCGATCGTTGGCTTTATTGTAACAAGGCCGCTGGCGCTCCAAAGTGACATACCTCACACCTGCATGCGATCGCCCAGAAGATGACACGCCTTTGTCAAAATCTCCGTGCTATAATGGGGCAGCAGGTTATGCGAGAGCAGAGCGGCAAGGAAAGCAGAGGTGCAACGATTCATGAAAAGTCTCACGTTTATTGAGCAGGTTTCTCCTGCTTTTGTTCATCAATTGGCACAAATCGGCACGAAGAAAAAAATGTCCCCTACAGAGTCCGTCCTGTTTATCGATGGGGAAGTTGCAGATAAGTTGTACTTGCTGGAATCAGGACAAATCAAGCTGACCAAAGCGACAGCCGACGGCAAGGAATTGACCTTGCAAGTATTTGGGCCAGGCGAGCTGGTCGGAATGGTCGGGCTTTTTGAGTCAGGCGTTACTTATACGTCTACAGCGACCATGCACGAGCCGGGCGAGGTCAACGTCATCCAGCGGAGCGCACTGGAGAAGCTGCTCTTGGAAAACGGTGAGTTTTGCGTCGACTTTTTGCGCTGGATGGCCATCATGAACCGGAGAATCCAATCCAAGTTCCGCGACTTGCTGTTGAACGGCAAAATCGGAGCCTTTTACTCCACGCTGATCCGCATGAGCAATACGTACGGAGAAGAACGAGAGGACGGCATTCTCATCAAGCTTTCTCTCACCAATCGCGATCTTGCCCAATTCATCGGCCTCACCCGCGAAAGCGTCAACCGGATGCTCGCCGATTTGAAAAAGCTGGATGTCATCGAGATCATGCCGCACGGATACCTGTTGATCAAAGATGTGGAGTATTTGAAAGAAGCAATCTGTTGTGACGATTGCCCGCCGGAAATTTGCCAAATGTAACAACGAACGCTGCACCGTTTGTCTCCTCCAAGCAGGAGAGCGCGTGCAGCGTTTTTTTGTATAAAAAAGACAGCCACGCGAACATGGCTGCCTTTTTTTCTAGCTGGTCGCAGAAACTGCCGGATTGCCTGGTTGAAGCTGTTGTGGTGTCAACTCGGTAAACATGCCTGCGTAATACTGGACGTCTCCCGCTTCATCCCGGATCGAGCTGATCGTCAGCCATTGGCGATAAACCTCGCCGCTCTTGCGCCTGTTCCAGATTTCGCCCTGCCAAAAGCCTGTGGCGGCAATCTGCTGCCACATCTGCTGGTAGAAGCCAGGTTCCTGCATCCCGGATTTTAACAGCTTCGGATTTTTGCCGACCACTTCATGACGCTCGTAGCCCGTCACCGCAGAAAAAGCGGGATTTACATCGCGGATGATCCCTTTCGTATCGGTGATGACGATGGCTTCTCCCGTGTTGTCGACGATCGTTTTGGCCAACTGCATTTTTTCCTGATAGTACATCCAGAAGACGAGGATCAGACTGGCTAACGCTACCTCGGACAAGGCCATGAACCCGATAGCGTAGTGACCTGTAAGGCTAAATAATAGCGAGAGAATCAATGGCGGGAAAAATCCGCCAAGCCCGCCCATCGCGGAAACGATCCCGTTGACGATCCCGGCTTGCTTGGAAAAGTAGTACGGAACCATTTTGAAAATCGTCCCGTTCCCGATTCCCGCGCAGACAGCAATCGCCAGGCACCCGATCGAATACAGCTGCAACGACGGCGAGAACGACAGAACGACCCCGAACAAGCTCAGTCCGGCAAAGACCACCATTAACACCTTCAAAGCATTGAAGCGATCTCCGAGCCAGCCTCCCAGCGGCCGGGCGATGGTGGCCAGCGCAATGAATCCGGCTGTCCGCATGCCCGCGTCTATTTTATCCAACCCGAAGCTGCTGACGAGAAAGTTTGGCAAATAGACGGTAAAAGCGACGAACGAGCCAAACGTAATAAAGTAAAACAGGCTGAGAAACCACAGCTTTTCATTTCGGTAAACCCCTTTGATCTGCTCCATCACGGGAGTCTTAACCCGCGTTTCTTTACGGTCGCCCCAGACGAAGTTAAGGAGTGCAAACAGCACGAGCAACCCCAGATAAAGCTTCACAGTGCCCGACCAGCCAATCTGCTTCGCCACGATGGGCGCGAAAAACGTGGAGAGCGCGGTCCCGGCATTGCCTACTCCGTAAATGCCGTTGACGAAGCCGTGCTTTTCCTTCGGATAATATTTGGGCAAGGAAGTCACGCCTACCGAGAAGATCGCGCCGCCAATCCCCAGAAAAAACCCTCCGATCATCAAATCCGCCGCCGAACGTGCTTCACTTATGTAGTACACAGGCACGAGCAGCAGAAGAAAGCTGACGGTAAACAGCAGTCTCGCCCCGAAGCGATTCGTATAATAGCCAATCGGAATACGCAACAAGGAGCCTAGCAAGACAGGTATCGCCGTAATCCAGGCGATTTGTCCTGCTGACAATTGCAATTCCTCTTTCATAAACGGCATCAAAGAAGACAAGATGACCCAGACCATGAATCCAGCAACGAGGCTGAATGTTTGCAAGGGTAGCTGAATTTTGCGAACCATCTATCACCACTCCTTTTCGTTAGGAAAAAAACGGAGTCGGCCAGACGAGGATGTTTCTGTGTCAGGCCGAACTCCCAATGCTCATCCCCCTTTTTACCTTATCCTCATCCTCGACGCTTCGTTGTGAGGAAAATCACAATCGCGCTCATTCACAAAATCGTTTGGAACCGTGTGATCGTACGCACAGTCAATCCAGCTTGTCTTGACCTATGCTTGGGGCACGACTGAGTTCGAGGTGACATGAGATGATGACAATTGCCGATATACAAGATGTCTTTTTTCTATGCGGCTTTCCCTATTACAAGCAGCTGTCGATCCAGGGACAGCAGGCAGACTGTACGTTTTACAGCATCCATTCCGACTATCGGAAAAAGGTGGTTCTCCAGCTGACAAGCAAGGCGGAGCTTCAACACCAGATTGCCCTGGAAGTCATCAAGTTTTGGGCGCACGATTTGAAAGCACTTGAAGAGCAATTCATCGAGCACAGCTTGGTTGACTAGAGGGCTTGCCTTCGCTGTGCTCACAAGCGCTCTGGGTGTTGCGGCGCGATTTTTTCCAGAAGCTCCTGTTTTTCCTCTTCATTCAGCAGCTTTTGAGCCATGGGAAACAGCACTTGCTCTTCTTTTTGAAAATGCTGGAGCAAAACCTCGACAGCGCTTTGCAAATAGTCAGGGAACCCATCCTCCAAAAAGCGGTTCAGAAAGCGTTTCGCCTGTTCGTGCTCGTATTCCATCACGGCAATAGGCCCCGCCTCCCTCCCGACATACTTGGCCATCATCGTAAACAATACGTCTTCTTCCTTCGCGGAGTGAGGCTCAAGCTCGGCAATAAAGGCGTTTGCGTTCGTTTGCAGTTCCGTTAGCAATTCTTCTTTGCGAATCGCGTCGGCAGCCACAAACTGTGTGGCAAGTCGCTGAAGTTCCACCATTTTTTCCACGAGCGGACCGTGTTCTGTTTTCAGTTGGGTTAAAGCGGCACAAAGAGCGTTTTCTTCCGGAGTCATTCCCATGGAACATCCAAACGGCATCATGCTTCCCCTCCCTTTTCTTTTCACAAATCTACTGTAATGGAAAAGAGGGAGAGACGCTGTTAAGTACGTCACACCTTCCCCCTTGCGCCCCCTCCTTTTTTCGGCAAACAAAGAAAAATGACCGCCCCACAAGGGACAGCCATCTTTTCCTGCCATTAATGCACGCCGAGCATTTCTTTCATGTCTTCTTGCGCATCGCCAATCAATTTGATCCGGAACAAATCTTGAAGGACGTTGAGCACGCCTGGCTGGATAAACTCCGGCAGCTTGGGACCGATTCGGATATCTTGAATGCCCAGGCTGAACAATCCGAGCAAAATTGCGACGGCCTTTTGCTCAAACCAGGAGAGGACGATGCTCACAGGCAATTCATTGACCCCGCAGCCAAACGCTTCTGCCAGCGCTGTCGCGATCTTGACTGTAGAACCGGAATTGTTGCACTGCCCCAGGTCGATGTAGCGCGGAATATTGGTGCCCGGAACGACGCCGTAATCCACATCGTTGAAGCGGAACTTGCCACAGGAAGTCGTCAGGATGACGGTTTCTGGCGGCAAGGAAGTAGCCAATTCCCGATAGTAGTCGCCGCCTTTGCCTGGCGCATCACATCCGGCGATGACGAAAAAGCGTTTGATCTGCCCAGCCTTGACGGCATCGATGATTTCCGGCGCGATTCCCAATACCGTCTCGTGATGAAACCCGGTCGTCAGCGTCTGCTCCGATTCGATATGGGCTTTTGGCAAGGCAAGCGCGCGTTCGATGAGTGGCGTAAAATCGTCGTGTTCAATTTTGGTCACGCCCTCAAGCCCCGTAATATCGTAGGAGAAGAAGCGGTCCGCATAAGTGCCTTTGATCGGCATCACACAGTTGGTCGTCGCCAGGATCGCCCCCGGAAACTCTTCAAACAATCTCCGTTGGTCAAACCACGCTTTGCCGATATTGCCTTTCAGATGCGGGTACTTCTTCAGTTCGGGATAACCGTGCGCTGGCAGCATCTCCGAGTGGGTGTATATATTGATGCCTTTGCCTGCGGTCTGCTCCAACAATTCCCGCAGCGCAAACAGATTGTGCCCGGTCACAACGATGCAGTGTCCCTCGATTTTGTTCTGGGAGACGGTAATCGGCTCTGGAATGCCAAAGCGATCTGTGTGCGCCTTGTCCAGCAATTCCATCACTTTGATGGCTGCGCCCCCGACTTTCATTGCCATTTGCAAGTGTTCCTCTAAGTTAAAGTTAACGTTTGTCAGCGTGAAATATAAAGCTTCCTGCGTGATCCCATCCACTTCCGGATCGATGTACCCCAATTGTCTCGCATGTGTCGCATAGGCGGCGATTCCTTTCAGGGCAAAAATGATCGTGTCCTGGATGCTCGCCAATTCCTCGTTTTTGCCACATACGCCGATTACCTTGCAGCCGCCCGTCGGTGTTTGCTCACATTGATAACAAAACATCTTTATTTCCTCCTCTGTGTTGGCTGATCTTCCTCTTGATCATACGGCGGCTGCGACTTGGGCGTGGTGATAAACATCACACTTTCGGATGCTTTGAAAAAATCAGCTTCTTCACGACAAAAACCCGCCAAAGCGTTTGGCGGGCTTGTCTTTTCCACGTGAATGGAGCCGTGTTACTCCACTGTATCGAGAATCGTCTGAATCTCGCGCAAGCTCACGATTTCGTGCACAGGGGCGATATCCCCCGCCAAAGTCGCGCCGTGCCGATTGATCCACATGTTGCGCATGCCGACTGCATTCGAGCCTTGAATATCCGTCGTCAGCTTGTCGCCGATCATGACGCCCTCTTCCGCTGTAATGCCCAGCAGGCTCATCGCATGTTCAAAAATTTCCGCCGCGGGCTTGCCTCGTCCAAAATCGCCGGAGATGACGATATGGTCGAAATAAGCGGCGAGGTTTGGCACGCCAGCCAGCTTTTCCTTTTGCAAGTCAGGCGAACCGTTTGTGAGCAGCAACAGCTTGTACTTCGCTTTCAACTGGTCCAGCACTTCGAACGTTTCTTCATAGACGATCGGGCGGCTTCTCCGCTCAGCGACGAACAGCTCTCCCAGTTTGTGTCCAAGCGCCTCGTCTTCTATGCCAAGCGCACGCAGGCCGCGCGTCCAGGCTTCCTTCCGATACGTCGGAACGAACGATTGCAGTTGGCGAAATTCCTGCTGCTTGCCTTCTGCAAATTGCGCCCACAGCCCTTCGAACGGGTTAATGCCAATCATTTTCGTAAAAGGAAATGATTCAAACGCTTCGTACATCGCCCGTGCTTCCTGGCGCACGGCCGCTTCCAGACGTTCCCCGTCCAGCTCGTAATGCTTGGCAGCTTCCGCGCAAGTCGCCTGAAACGCCTCTTTTACACTGCGCTCATCCCACAGTAACGTATCGTCCAGATCAAATAAAACCGCTTTGATTGCCATTTCTCTCGGTCTCCTTCTCCTGCTCGTCATCTGTCTCTCCCTCTATGATTACGGAAATCGGCTGTTTTATCAACAGACTTCTGCGAAAAATCAGCCGAAGCTTCCTACAAGCTGTCAGGCTGTTCCTGTTCCTCCGCCGCAATCGGCAAGACGGTCGAAGATTTGATCTCTCGCAGCGACAGGTTCGTCTGCAACCGGGAAATGCCCAGTCGGTTCAGCTTGCGGATGAAGCTGTCCAACCCTTTGCGATCCTTGATGGCGACCTTGAGCAAGTAATCGTACTCCCCGGTTAAACAGTGGCATTCCAGCACCTCCGGCATGGAACGCAGGGCGCTCTCCAGCGTCTCCAGCTCCTTTTCCTGGTGAATGTTCGTGCTGATAAACACGAAGCACAAAAGGTCGAAGCCGAGCTTCTCCTGATCCAAAATCGCCACTTGCCGATTGATATAGCCTTCCGCTTCCAGACGCTTCACCCGGGTATGCGTCGCGGGAGGCGACAAACTCACTCTCCGCGCCAGTTCGGCATTGCTGATCGTCGCATCTTTTTGCAACACATCCAGGATGTGAATGTCGACCTGATCCAGCACCTTGCTTACAAATGCTTCCATGCGGTTACCACCCTCTTTTCATTCTTCCAAAAACGCCAAAGATTCCTTGTCTGTAACGAATGAAATTTCCTGTACAGATACTTTACGTGAGTTTTATTTCGAATTTTCCTTATTATACAGAATCTTATTTTGAATGTTCAACAAAAATGTTATGTTCATTAACAAGCTGATTCCAAACGACACCGTTCATGAAAAAGGGGCTATTTGCTATGCCAAATCGTTATGTACTGTTGCTATTGCTCACCAGCCTGTTGTGGGGCGGAAACTTCGTCCTGGGAAAATCGCTCGTCGGGCACGCTTCCCCGCTTACGTTGACCAGCCTGCGCTGGCTAATTGCGATCGTGTGTCTGTTGCCAATGGTCTGGTGGAAAGAAAAAAAGCTTTTGCCGCCAAAAGCAGCCGTGCTGCCGCTCGTACTGATGGGGGTTACAGGTGTCGTCCTCTTCAATCTGTTTCAATTTCTTGCGCTGGAGAGGACAACTGCGACGAATGTCGGACTGATTTCGACGTTAAACATGATCTCGATTGCGCTGTTTTCTTTTCTCTTTCTGAAGGAACGAATCAACATGTTCCAAATCGGTTGCATGGTTTTCTTGCTCGCAGGCGTGCTGCTCGTCTTGTCCAAAGGCAATGCCGACTACTTGCTCTCCCTGCGGTTCAACTCGGGTGATTTGTGGATGCTGGCCGCTGTTGGCGTCTGGGGCGTGTACTCGATTTGCAGCAAATGGGCCATGACGAAGACGACTCCGATGATGTCGATTCTTTACTCGGCTGTTTTCGGCCTGGTGATCCTCCTGCCTTTTAACCTGGCTGACTTCGCCGTATCTGATTGGAATGGCTCGTTTGTCGGCTCGCTTTTGTATACCGGGGTCATCTCCACGGTCGTGTGCATGGTGCTGTGGAACATCGGAGTGCAAAAGCTGGGCGCGACTACTTCCGGCCTTTTCCTCAATTTCAATCCGATCTTCACTTCAATCTTGGCGTTCCTGTTTCTCGGCGAGCAGATGACGTGGATTCAAGGAGTGGGCAGCAGCATCGTGATTGCGGGATGCTTTCTGTTTTCATATGGCAAAACGAAAGCAAAAGCAGTGGCGACCAGCCAGTTGACCGCCCGGCAAACGTAAACACGAAAAAACCGACCCAGTTTTAACGGCAGGTCGGTTTTTATGCTTTTGCCTTCCCCCAAAGCTCCTGGCCGCAACGACTCGTTTACATCCGCGACCAGACATCTTTGGCGTATCGGCCTTCCGCTTGCAGCTGCTCAAGCCACGCTTGCGCCTCCGCCGGGTCCGCGCCACGGACGCGCTGGTAAATCCGCAACACAGTCGCTTCCACATCCGGCGCCATATGCGTACCATCCCCGCACACATACAAGCGCCCTCTGTTATCGAGCAAGTCGACCAAGTACACGTCATCTTGTTCGAGCAGGTGCTGGACGTACGTTTTGACCATGCCGGAAGAGCGGGAAAAAGCCGTATGCAAGGTGACGATGCCGTCTCTTTGGTATTGCTCCAGCTCCTCGCGGTACAAAAAGTCCAGTTCGTTTCGGCAGCCAAAATAAAGGTGGGCTTCGCCAAGCGGCACTCCTTGTTCTTTCAAAGCAGCTCTCGCTTGCAAAAACCCGCGAAACGGTGCGATCCCGGTTCCCGGACCGACCATGACGATCGGCAGCAGCGGATTTTCTGGCAGCTGGAAGCCCGACTCGGGAGTACGGACGAACATCCATATTTTTTCTCCGGCGCTGCGCTCTGCCAAAAAGGTAGAAGCTACTCCGTGGTATTGCCCCTGGCCGCTCCAGGCAGGCCCGTTCACTACTGCCACTGTCAAGCTGGCCTGATCTTCCCAGTGCATCGGAGAGCTGGAGATCGAGTAATACCTGGGCCTTAGCGGCGGCAGCAAATCCAGGAACTTGGCAAAAGGCAATTCGCAAGCCTCGTACTTTTCGAGCAATTCGAGCATCGTGAGCCGCTTTTTCAACACCTGCTCGGCGTAGACCGTCTCATCCAGCAGCGCTTCCAGCTCCCGCTTGTGCGGAGGGCACACCGTGCAGGCGGCCAGCGCTCGCAACTGGGCGCGGGTAGCTGCTTCCTGCACCTCGACGCTCGTCGACAGCAGATCGCGCAAGCTGACGGGACGATCCAAAGGGAGATGGACGGCGCTTCGCCCGTGAACGCGCAAAATCAACTGCTCCGTGCCTTGCAAACGGAATCGGCGCAAAATCCGCTCGACGATCTCCGGACGATTGTTCGGCAAGATGCCGATGTGGTCGCCCTCCTGATAGATGACTCCCGCTGGCAAGGCAAGCTCGATGTGCCGCGTGCTGCGACCGCTGCCTGGCTGTTGCAGTTCGCGGTTCGCCAGCACAGTCGCCTGGACGCAATCATACGCCTCCGCCAGCGGAACGGTTGGATGTCCTGCCACAAACTGGACTTGCAGCTCCGGCTGCTCGCCTTCTGCCTGCTCTTCCCGTTGCAGGCCGAAAGCGTCCGTCAAGTCGTTCCACATCGTCTCGCGCCAATCGTCCACCTGTTTTTCAAAATCTCCGCCCGCATCGGCTTCCCCGCGCCCGGACAGTCGCGTGCCGCCCTTTTTCGCGAGCTGCTCGTCAATGAACACTGGGACACTTTGATACGTATTCGACCAGTTCCGATCCCCGCATCCGAGCACAGCGAACTGCACGCCCGCAAGCTCCCCCGGCTGCACCTGCTCCAGCCACTTGACGAAGCCGGCCGCATTTCGCGGAGGTCTGCCGTTGTAGGACGCGGTTACGATCAGAACAGCTCCTTTTGTCGGCAGCTTTCCCGCCCAGTCGTTGAGAACGCCTACTTCACTGGCAAAACCGTACTGGCGCGCCGCATCCGCCAGCTCGCGCGCTTTGCCTTCGGCCGTTCCGAGATTCGATCCGTACAGGACGAGCAGCGGAATAGCCGTGGCACCTACTGGCGTTTTCGCTGCTTGCGGCTTCACGGGAGCTTGTGCGTTTCCTGTTGCCTGCTCGCGGTGCTTGTCGGCAGGTACGCTCACTGCGCTTCTGTCTGTGCGCTGCCGGACGCGAATCGTAAAGCCATCCGGCTTGATCGTGAGCGTCTGCGCTACTTTCAACTGGTAGTTGGCGTAGTCGACCAACCGGAAATTTTGCAAAATCATCCCGAGCACGAGCGTCGCCTCATACAGCGCAAACTGCATGCCGATGCACGCACGCTCGCCGTTTCCAAACGGCTTGTAGGCATGATGCGGCACTTTTGCCGGATCGCTGAACCGCTCGGGACGGAACTCTTCCGCATCCTCGCCCCACGCATCCTTGTCCCGATGAAGCTGCGGCAAAATGACGCTGACCGTCTCACCTTTTTTGACCGGATACATCCCGCCGATTACCGTATCTTCCCTGGCGAACAAATCGAATCCGGGCGCGGTCGGCCACAGGCGCAAAGCTTCGTTCAGCACCAGCCGGATGTATTTGAGCTTTTGCACTTGCTCGTATTGCGGGATCGGCGTCGTCATCACCCGATCCACTTCCTCGTATGCCTTTTGCAGCACGCTCTCGTTTTTCAGCAAGTAGTACAGCGCAAAGGAAAGCAGTCCGCTCGTCGTCTCGTGTCCGGCGATCAAAAACGTAATGATCTGGTAACGAATATTCTCGTCGTCCAGCCCTTCGCCTGTCTCCGGATCTTTGCCATGGAGCATGCGTGCCAGCAAATCGGCTTCACCGCGATCTCCGTTCCGCTTTCTTTCCTCGATGATTTTGTCGACCAAGGAAAACATCGTCTGGATATCTTCCTGGAACTGCTGGCGCGTCTTCACCATCAACATATTCTGGATCGCGAGCCGCGAGCTTTTGTGCATCGCTTCGTTCAGCGCGCGCACCATGCTCTCGATAAACGGGCTGTGCTTTTCTTTGTAAAAACTGTTGAAGCGGTAGTTAAAGCCGCATATCCCGATCGTGTCGAGGGTGAGCCGGGTCATGTCGTCGGCCACGTCAATCGTCTCGTTTGGATTGAGTCGCGCCCACTTTTGCACCAGTTGCGAAGCGATATCGACCATCATGTCGTGGTAGCCCTTCATCGCTTGCTGGCTGAACGTCGGCAGCAAAATGTTGTGTGCCTTTCGCCAGTTCGGCTCGGTTGTCCGGCTCGTAAACAAGCCATCCCCTGCAAATACGCGCACATTTTCCAGCACTCCGCTGACTTCCTTGTCAAAGCGGGTAATGTCACATACTTCTGCCACCAGCTTGTGCCCTGTGACGATCAAAGTAGTGAAACCGGGAAGCGTAAGACGGTAGATCGGGCCGTATTCCTTCGCCAGATCGCCCATGGACAAAATCGGTTGACTTTGGTCGATAGACGGCAAATTGCCAAGTGGACCGTACGTTTTCGGTTGCGGAATCATGACTGCTTCGCTCACATGCAACATCCTCTCGCAATGAAATGGCCTTGCTTCCTGCCGGACGGCGATGACTTCGTTACCTGGCGCTTACCCCGTGAAACAATGTATCCGTGACCAGTTGCGCTGCCGGCCTTTTGGCGAGACGCCCATCCTGCACCTGCTGCCACGCAATGAAAACAAGCATGTACAGCGCATTCCAGACCCAATCCACGCTCATATCCTGGCGCACGATCCCTTTTTCCTGCAACAGGCGGATCGCGTAGCAAACCGGCTCTTTGAGCTTGTGCTCGGCCGCGATAATTTCCTCGCTGTAATAAAGCGTCGCGTCGTGCGTCAGGAAGTAAATTTTGTCGCCAAGCGGAATCAGCGCCTCGATCAGCGCCGGGATGTAGTCCTCCAGCTTTTCCTCATCGAGCGGGATTTGTCGCATGCTCTCCCCCACAACTTGAAGGGCACGCAGCCCCAACTGAAGCATCAGCTGCTCCCTGCTCTCGATGTACCGATGCAGCGTAGCGATGCCAATCCCCGCATATTCGGCGATTTCGTTCAGCGACGCTGTCGGCTTTTGAATCAACAACTCGGTAGCGGCATCCAAAATGGCGCGAAGCCGCGCTTCTTTTATGGCAGATCGGGGATGGTTCACTCGGCAGCCCTACTTTCTCATGCTCATGGTCGCACATTCATGCTTGTTTTTGATAGTTTTATCTATCATTCGATACAAATGTATATCAACTTCCAATTTCTTTCAACACAAGAACCGCATTGGTCACGGATTGTTCAAGAATCGGCTGGCTTGCAAACCGAACTGCTTCTTTGGAACTATTTGAGAAAAAAAGGATGAATTGTATACTGTTTCAAAACGAATCGAGGGGGGATTGTTCGTGAAATTCACGGATGCTCCAAAATGTTTTTCCTGCAATCAAGCCATCAAAATAAACGTGCACATTCGCCCGGTCGGAAACTCATCTACGTTCGGCACAATCGCTGAGGTGAGGCTTTTGAACAAAGTGGAGGGGGGAGAGGAAAAGCAGCTGTACCTGAGCGCCCGAGCTCAGTGCTACAATTACGCATGCCGAGCCGTCAACCTCTTTTACTACGTCGTCGGCGAGCAAAGCATGCGCTACCAACGGGTATTTCCCGCTTTCACAAGCGCAAACGGTTGATGCTGCTGCAATAAGCAAGCCCCACGTAAAAATCCCTGTCCGCGGATCACACCATGGACAGGGATTTTCTCGTCTTACTTCAACAAGTTTATCGTCGTAATAATAATCGGCATCGCAAACACGTCGATCAGGAAGGCCCCGACAATCGGCACGACCAGATAAGCTTTTCGCGATGGGCCGAAGCGCTCCGTCACTGCCGCCATATTCGCCATCGCATTCGGCGTGGCACCGAGGCCATGACCCGTAAAGCCCGCCACCATTACAGCCGCATCGTAGTTTTTGCCGAGCAAACGGAACAAAACGAAGATGCCGAACAAGACGATGAAGACCACTTGCACGAACACGATCACCAGCATCGGAAGCGCCAGGGCAGCTACTTCCCACAGCTTGATGCTCATCAGCGCCATGGACAAAAAGATTCCGAGTGTCACATCGCTGATCAGGTTGATGCTTTTCATATCAATCGCATCCGGTTTGAATTTGTCAACGACATTGCGAACGATGACAGCAACGAACATCGCTCCCACATAACCAGGCAAAACAAATCCCGTCGCCGTGGAAAACAGTCCGCCCAAGTATGTGCCCACCGCCATACAAAACGTGATCAGCAATACTTGCGTGAAAAAAGCGTTCGTGACGATAGGCTGCGCCGCCTCTTCCACGTTTTTCGCTGTGTCCTCCACTTCCGTCGGCTTCAGATTGTGCTTCGCAATCAAATACTTCACGGTCGGCCCGCCGACCAATCCCCCGGCTACAAGACCGAACGTAGCGGCAGCAATCCCGATCGCGAGTGCAGATGGAATCCCCAAATCTTCCACCGTTTGACCAAAAGCCGTCGCAGCACCGTGACCGCCTTCCATGGAAACGGCGCCAGCCATCATGCCGATGAGCGGGTGAATACCGAACAGCGAGGCCAGCGAAACACCGATCACATTTTGCGCCAAAGCCAAAAAGCCACAGGCAATCCAGTAAATGACGAGCAGCTTCCCGCCCAGCTTGATCAGCTTGAAACTCGCTCCCAGTCCCACCGTAGTGAAAAACGTGAGCATGAACAAGCTTTGCAAAGACGTGTCCAGGGAAATCTCCGCTGCCCCGCTCGCTTTCAACACTGTAGCGACAATCGCAAACAACAGCCCGCCGACCACGGGCGCCGGAATGCAAAATCGTTGCAGCAAGCTTGCTTTTTTCACCAGAAAGCTTCCCAAAACGAGCAAAGCGACAGACAGAAAAATGGTACTGACCTGATTAAGTGCGAGTGTCATTGTTGTCTCCTCCTAAAAATCCCGCGATGGCCTCGTTCGTCAAATAAGCACCTAGCTTCACCGTTTTCCCGTTTTCATCCAACAGCGGATTCACTTCACAAACATCGAAAGAAAGCGTTTTCTTATGAGCGGCAACGGTACGAATTAGACTGCGGACGATCAAAGGCGTCAAGCCAAAAGGCGATGGGGCACTCACTATTTCCCAACCAGCACACATGCAGCCGGAGTGCCACTTACTTTCATTTTCAAGAGGTGCAAGCTATGTTTTCCCCCATTATCAGTATCTTAATGAGCATCTGACTGTACAGAGAAGCAAAGCTTCGCAACGAGCCGCGAGTGCTTTGGGCGATTTCCGGGCTGCTCTTCTCTTTTTTGGCGATGGGTGTGTTTCACTTGAAATACGGGAATCGCACGCAAGGCATTGTCGCTTTGTTCTTCGGGATTGTTGTTTATTCTTTTTGGCTTGCGGATTTTGTGCGTGCATAACGCTTCTAATGCCAGTGGAGCAGCTCCCTGGTTTTTTCTTTTGTCTGTTTGTCTTTGGTCTGTTTGTTTCTGGCCTGTCCCAGCTTTTTCCCCCTGTCCAATCGCCCTTTGCCCACTCCCTGCTCTGCTCCGCTCCCCTCGCCTGCCGTTTCTGCCATGGCCGATCCGCTCTTTCTGTCCTCATGAAATGGACCAAGTCCCGCATACCTGAAAAAACCCCCGGATATCCCGGAGGCTGTTGACGGATGTACTGAAAAACGGCTGCGAAATGGTGTATTTACCAATCCGGCTTCCTTAATAGAGAACTTCCAAAACAAATTCATTCGATCGAAACAGCATTTCCAACGACTTTTCCTCAATCCTGACCCTGGCAATGAGTTCTTGCGGGTTGGCAAAGCATGCGGCATCCTCCGCGCCATATTGGCAAAAACAGCGGCCGTTTGGAGTATTCGTGATGGAGTAGCGCTTTTCTTTATACGTAAATTCCACTTCTCTGCCTTGGAACAAATCAAGCATAAATTGGTCGTATGTATAAGCCATAAGCGCCTCCGCGAAGATTAGTGCCTTTTCATGTGGATGCTTGTTTGTCATAAAAACAGCTTTTCGCTGCCGATTAAACTTGCTCTCGCGTCTCTTGCCCGCTTCGCCTGGTTGTTCACCTGCCGCTGCCTGTAACCAATCTCATCCAAACACGTACTTCATGGCGAAAGGAGCGCTCGGTATGTATGACTTTTTCTCTGCCATGTTTGTCGTCATCTTTCTCCTTGCCTGGGGTATAATCGTACAGGTCAGGTCGCTGCCGGTAAAATGGATGTGTCTCGTTGTCATGCTCCTGTTTTTGTGGGGGCTGACCGAGTTGCTGGACTATATGCATCCTTCAGCGCCGCACTACGAGTAGGCATCTTGTCTTACCACGGTTACGCCCCTCTGATCCATCCCCTCGACATGCTGACCGTTTTTTAGGCTTGAAGACGGCATCACCTTTATTTATTGTTCTTAGCAAAATACCCTTTTTCAAATACACACACGGTTTCAACCGGAAGACTTGTGTTCTCGAAGGCAAATTCGGCATAAACACCAAAGCCCAACGCTAATGAAATAAAACCCGTTCCGTTCGTTTGGATGTCAGGATCATATTGCCTGACAAACGTTTCTGCTTCCTCGTAAGGAATATTCATGAGGTTTTTTCCATGAAACATGACCGAAATCCGCTCCGAATAAAACTCCACAAAATGACATTTATTGGTATCATTTTTAAAATACACAAAACAACAACGGTAATCATCCATTTTGTCACATGTATCCGTACCATAATGGAACCTGCGCCCCGCACGAGGTTGAAAATTCAGCGCGGCCTGCACTTCGTCGGGAGTCATGCCAAGCAACAGCTCTCCCGCCCCTTTGTATGGGTCTATATGAAACTCTGTAGTTGCCGGATATTCTGTCCTATTTCTCGGAGGTGGGAGTCGTTGCTCCGAGTTGAATGGCGTTGGTTCCTCCAGATTGTATTTCTTTTTCAACCGTTCTTTTACATCATCGGGAATCATCTGCACTCTCCCTGCTCTGGTTAATGTTCCCCCAATCGCTCCAGCCACTTTGCGAGTTGTTTCTTGGAGAACTGCACATCGTGGGCAGCGTGTGCTCCTTCTTGGCTTACCCACTTTTCCGCAATCTCCATGACGATGTCTATGGTCAATTCGTCTGTCTGCTGAAACAAGTCATCCTCATCTGCTCTCCAGCGCGACCAAAAAAGCCAGCACCATTCCGCCAGTTCCGCCGCGGTGTGCGAGTTTGCTTGGGCACATGATTGCTTTAGCAAGTGGAGCAGGCTTTCTTTCGTGTGCGGGTAGTCTTTCAAGGGGATCATCGTATGTTCACTTCCGTTTGTAAAATTGGGGGAGTTTGTTTGTTGAGCGCTCATAAATTGGTATAATTTACAATAAACGAAATCAATTCGAATTTCAATTTCAAGCAAAAGGAGGGCATTTATTTGTACTACTGGCGAAATCAGCGGGGCTACTTTTTGGCGCTAGTTTTGATGTTATCGCTTTACTTCACGGTTCAAATCGTCTGTTCATACAAAGGCATCTTTATTGACCAACATTTCGAGCTTTTTTTAACACTACTCGCAACAATACTTTTGATTCGTCTCATCTTTTCCCCAAAAAGATAACATTCTTTGGCTTGATACACGTTCTTACAGTCCATGAAAAAGCGCTTTTCTCTGATTGGGGGCGCACTCTGCCAACAAAAAAGAGGCGCAATCGCAGCCGCCTCGTTCGCTAATTCACTATCGGATTTTTGACGCTCAGTAACAGCTTATCTTCTTTTCCAAAAACATCGATCGTCTGCACGTGCCCCTGGAGCACGGCTCCGTTTTCATTGACCATGCCCAAAAACGGATGCGTCAGCTGATCAGCGATTTTCTTGCTTTCTTCTGATTCCGTCAATCCGGTGTAAAGGCCAAGCTTGTAAAAACCTTGCTCGCCCTTCGCGATCGCCAGTTTCAGCTCTTTTTGGTACCACGATGTCATCGAGAAGTTTTCGTGATAGTCCTTTAGCATCACTTTTTCAAGCTCGGCCAATTTTTCAGCCGGAAGGACCGCGGACTCCTCCGCCCCCTTGGCCGGAACTGCCTTTTCCGTCGATTCATTCTGTCCACTCGGAGCAAAAAGCCCCAGCGCGATGGAAACAAATCCTACAGCCGAAATGATGTTCATTCTCTTAAAAATTCGTTTGGCTTCATTCTTTTGCTTCTGCGCGTCCTTCCTCATCCCGACAAAAGCCATGACAATGGCAACAACCACCGCGATAAACCCAATTGGCAAAAATAATACAAAAGACACGCTGTTCCCCCGTTTCCTCGTCGTTTTCCGGCGTCTTCTTCTATCGCTATCTGCATCGATTGTACCATTAACCTCTTGGTAATGAAATCGAAGCGCACAGCAAGAAGGCTTGGCCATCGTTAACAGTTCTTTTGGGGCTTTTTTTCTTTTTCAGCACTTCCATGCAAAAGCAAGTCGTAGACGCACCCAAATGTTATACTATTCACAATTCAACGAACAAAAGAAGCGCCACAAACCGCAAAAGGATGATTGGATTGAAAAAACTGCTGCTGTTCCTCTACGACTCATTCGCAGAATTTGAAGTAATTACATTAGTCACGGCACTCAAGAGAACCGACTACACGCTTGTTACTTTTTCGACCAAGCCGAAAGGAGAGGCTGTTACAGCCTTATCTACGCTATGTTACCTTCCTGCCCGATCCGTTCAAGATATCGATGTTGACGAATTTGCAGCCCTGGTTATTCCGGGCGGCGCCCCCCATCCGTTTCTGCACGCCCAAAAATTGATACAAGTTATTCGGTCATTTTACGAACAAAACAAATTAATCGCAGCGATTTGTGGTGGGCCTTCCTTGCTCGGCGCAGCCGCCATTCTCAATGAAATTGCCTATACTGCCTCTATTGAACCGAGCGATCTGGAATACGAGCACGTGATGAATTGGGAAAACAAGCGAAATGAACGGCTTGTCATCGATAAGAACGTGATTACAGCTACAGGCTCCAATTATCTTGATTTTGCGGAGGAAGTGTTGCGAAGGCTTGGCGGTGTAGAGCCTGAGGACAAAAATCCCTTGCAGTACTTTAGAGAGCCGTCGATGTCGTAGGTGCAAGTTGCTATCGATACTGCAATCGGTCAAGGAACCACTCATCATAGAAGCACTCTCAACCTCTTCTACTTTTCATTGTAGTTTAGGGGTTGAGAACACAGCGGGTCGTTTTTGTAGCCTTCAATCTTGGAACATCACCAACGAGTAGTTTTGGTTCCAATAACACAGGTATATATAGATTGGTTAAATCGCCGAACAGATTTCCTTGTTTGTTTGAAATGAAGAACCGTCTTATCTGACGGAAACCATAGTTGCCTTGCAAAAGGATAATATCTTCTGCTTAGCTTATCAGTTAAAGCATCTCAAACCAACCAATAACTAAATATTAACAATTTTGGTTTTTTCTCCGATACTCCTAATATATTCTGAATAATGATATAGGAGTGAGGCATTTATGGCAAAAAATATATCTATTCGTGATTACACACCTAGCAAAAGTAACACTTCGCAAACTACAAAAGTTACAGTTCCAACTAAACCAGCCTCTCCGCCTAAAGAAGTAGCCGTAACAACCACAAATCCAAAAAGTGACTCCGTTCAAATTAGTCCAGCAGCACAACAAGCTTATAAGAGCAGTCAAGTCACACCAGCCCTGTCCACTCCCCAAAATGAAAAAAATCCGACTGTCCAACCGAAATCAACAGTAATCGCCAAATCCATTCCAGAAGGCACTCATAGCGGGAACTCAGGCTCAATAACCACCGATAATAAATCCTCAAAACAAGAGCCTGTTGTAAAAGAACGTATTGACAAAGATAAAGAAGCACATGGTGTTGTTGTGAAAGACCATAGAGATAAGGATAAAGATTTACATGGTTATACCAATACTAAACCGAAATCTAACAAAGACACCTATGACCCCTATGCCATACTTAAGCTGAAAGCACAGACTACGCTCCCCAATAAGAATCTAATCAAAATACTTAGCAATCAACCTTCTCAGCCTTCTATAACAAATTCTAAGTCTGAATACATAAAACAAGAGAAAAAGGTCTCAACAAATACTTTTGAAGGTCCTGTTGGAGAAATTGATTATATTTCATTTGGTGGAAGTGCAATTGCAGGCGGTGGTGGTGGTGCCGCAATCACAATTGACAAAAACGGAAAGGTATACATAGGAGGAAATATCGGGATTGGCTTTGACGTCGGATTCAGTGGTAAAGCTGGTTACATACCTGATGATATTAAACCAGAAGATTTCATCTCAGGAACTGCAATAAATGAAAGCATACAACTTGGACCAATTTCAGGAGGGCTCACTAAACCTTACAGTTCTACAGGTAGTTCTCCAACGGGACTCGAAGTTGGTGTAGCAGGAAAAGTACCAATTGGTGGCAGTATTACTTACGGAGGAACTAAAGAAATTCTCGATATTAAAAGGGACATTGTAGAGCCTGTTAAAGACATTGTTGAGGACGTAAAGGACCTATTTAGAGAAAAAAGATCAAGAGACCGAGAAGAAAAGGAGAGTAACGATAGAAATATTGTCGAAAGAGTAATTCGATCTATTTTTGGTTAATCAAATTAAATCATCAATAGTAGGAGTGTATATTTCTTGAATGACTCGCCTTGGATATTAATCGCACTTGTAATCCTTTCCACTATAGGTTTTTTCACTGCGTTCAGAACCAAGGACGTCCAAAAATTACGTTCTAGAATAATTGGATCAGCAAGCGATCCTCATAGCCAATTTGATTATTGGTTATTTAAAATCATTGGATTCTTGATGTTTGCTATTGGAGCACTCGTAATAATAGCGAGAATATTAAACCTACTTATTTAGTGTCCCCCTCTTCTGCTTGTATAGCAAATGCAAAGCATGTAGCTAGAAGATGAGGGCATCGTTAGAAGTCCCTTTGGGGCTTCTTTTCTCTTAATTACTGCTAAGTGGGTTACTTGCTAGATCAGTGAATCCGCTCAGCATTTCTCATCTTGTGACGATGATGCAATAAGGCCCTATTCAGTTGCCTGATCCGCCCCTGACTTTGATTGTAATCGTCCGTCCATAAAATCATCTCGGCAACAATGTTGCTTAGACTTAACTAAGAAAAACTCTCTACCTTAGGCTCAAAAAATTTCCATATTTTGTTTTGCAAAAACTAACTCAGTGCTCTATATTTTTATTGGTTCCTATTATCTTTTTTTGAAAAATAAGAAGGGTTCTTGTGCGTCTTGCAAAAGGGTATAACTCAATTTTAGTAAGTCTTGTACTGGCATTTTCTATCTTATTTTCGGGACAAAACATTGCTTTAGCAGAAGATCAACAGCCTACTAAAGATCTTGTTCCAGCAATGACTGACTTCGATAAACCTGCTCCCATCGTCATTAGTGAAAGCGCCCATTATGGGTCTGGTGGACGTAATGATTATGGATGGAAAGCATTTGATGATTCTGTTGATTTTAATCACTTAGATTTTTGGTACGTTTATGCAACAACACCGCCTGAAGGCGGCCATTTTTTAAAAGTTGATTTCGGTTCAACTGAAAAAAAGAAGGTTAATCAAATTACTATAACCCCTTTGTTCCACAATGACTCCGTAAAGTCACTTATCAAGGACTGGAAATTATATGGGTCAAATGATAATACAACATGGGCCCTTGTTACCGAAGGGAAGTTAGAAAATGATAGAATTCCAGTAACAGTAGAAACGAATAATAAGAAATACTTTAGATACTATCGTATCAACGTTTTAAATAGTTATTATGATCCGACTGGGAGTTCTGTAGGAATTATGGAATTGGAAATGATCGGAGACACACTCATAAACACTGATCCTGATCCAACTCCCGATCCTACGCCAGCTGGAGAGCGTGCATTACTTGTTATTAAAATGATTAGTGGTCTTGAAAAAGAATTTGATTTATCTTCAACTGAAGTAGAAAGTTTCATTAATTGGTATAATAATCGTGCAGATGGACGCGGCAACGAAACATACATATTTGAAAAGAACTTTAATAAGGGGCCGTTTACATCACGAAAAGATTACGTAGCCTTCAACAAAATCCAATCCTTTGAAGTCATGGAATATAGCAAATAACATAAACGGCACCCTCCATGAGGGCGCCGTTTATGTACTTACGCCTTTACAGCTATTATATGATTCATGGATATTCACTAGATTTCCTCATCATTTAACAGTTGAAGTTCCTATCGATTCGATCAATTCACTCAACATTGCACAAAGTTTTAGCGGCTGATCATGAATTATTCCGCAGACGATGTAGGATGTTAACCATAGATAAACAAGTGCGACTTCGGGGAATATTTCCCACGCAGCAGCCTCACGACTATGATAAAACAGATAAAAACGAAGACTCCCCCAACCTTGGAGGAGCCTACAACTAGCTAAATTGGCGCTACTCGAAACATTCCGGTTAAAGCAGGGTACTGCTGAAAGCCGTATTTTTCATACAGTTTCTTGCCTTCGTTAGACGAAAAGAGACCGATAAAAGCTTGGTCGGGAGTATTCTCTTTTAGATAGAGCATGAGATTGTCCATAATCATTGTCCCTATCCCCATTTTTTGAAACTCCGGACGCACAACAATATCTTGCACATAAAAATAAACGTGCCCATCGCCAATAATTCGGCCCATACCAATTATTTTGCTTTCGAAGCGAACAACAACTGCATGCAAAGAATTTTCAAGTGAGTGGTTGATCACTTTGAAATTCATCATCTTTTCCCAACCGACAGAAACGCACAACTGCTGAAACTCTTCAAGAGTAGGTGGACGTTCTATCATCTCAAATGACATGCAATCCCTCACTTTCCATTTTTTAGTTATAAGGATTTAACTTCATTTGAGACACCCCTTACATGTTGATTAATGAAAATATTACCATTTTCGCTTGTAACGACGTCAGCTTTTGTCGCAAACGGCGAAAGCAAAATAAGCCACTTTTCATCGACTATACGTACCTTAGTGAAGCGGTATGTCTTTACCCAATCGACTACTACGCCTTGACCTTATTCTCCTTCCCAATTCCAAAGCCCTTGTTTGCCTATTGCGGGCACCGGAGCAATCCGTTTTACCTCCGTCAACTGCCAAGCAAACCTTCCTCGTTCAAACCACCCGAAGCTTATCTCGTTTCCTTCGATTGGTATCATTACTTCATCCGCTTCACGAATAGCTGCCACTTTGTCCGTTCCAAGCGTAACAATCTTTAGGCATTCTTCAAGTTTTGCTGTCGCTACCACTACGCCTGTCGGCAGGTTGTCCGCCGTATATTCGTGCTTTGCTAGTACGCTACGAAAAGGCTCCAGCAAGCAAATCTCCTTGTCTACCTTCTTGGCAGCATGGATCGCGATGGAGCCGCGGTATTTTGTGCTCCAGCTCCGAGTCTCAAACCTTTTTTCGCCCAAAGCGATCAGCGTCGCCCACGGCTGGTGAATGGTAATTGCTTTCATGCCGAACTGCCCCCCATTTGATCGCAGCTATCTACGTTCCTCGTCGTCTTCAGCCGCAATGCCACACACAACAATCATATGTTTTGACACGTATGTACCGATGGCTGCTCGCTTGCATTCACGTTCCCTGAATCAGCTTGGCACTTTCGCTGTCTGCCCCTCCCGATTATCCGATCGTCCATTATCGTAAAACGACGTTGGCAGAGATATCGGTGAGAGATCCTTCATGATTTTTTCCACTTCCTGAGCACAAAGCGGTTTGATTTGACTGAAATACTTCTGTTTTGCAAGCGACATTACAGTTGTGCAAATATGCGTATTAGTCACCGCTGGAACTAATACTACATTAGGATCAACAGAGTAAAAGCCTTTTGAAGCAACCTCGCTTTCAAAGTCCTGGGTTAGCCGCACAATATCATAAATTTTAATACTGAATAACTCATCGCTGAACTTAACGTAGACATCAAATCGGCAACCTCTGCTTTCCGCCTCAAACTCAAGACACTCAGAATTATCTGTAACGTAAATTTGGATTTGGTCCATGCTCGCCTCGCTTGATTTTTTTGTGATGCAATCATGATGCCCCCTGAACGAACGGGTAGCTATATTCATTCTCTCATGGAGGGTAAGAAACACGGAAGATTTAATTACTTTATTGGTGAGAATTTCGAAAATTAAAAACTCCATCCCATGCCCTTTTGGCAAAGCTGAAAAAGAGAGTCCCTGATGTTACAAATCATCCATGCGGCAAAAATAAACACTCGCCCAGTCCACACACCTACAACAGTACATACGTATAGCAATAAGGCACCTCGTTTACGGAAGGAGTGATTCGATGCCCATCGCGAATGACAACAGGCAGCAGGTTTTGCAGACATTCGGAAAAAGTCGTCCTTTTTTTGTCCCGAATGTCGGCCAGGCGGATTCCCGACTTCATTATTACGTAAAAGGAGCCGATTATGAAGCGTACTTCATGCCGGGAGAAGTTCTCCTGACGTTTCAAGAGAAGCCTGCCGGAGATTTTTCGCCCACTGCAGCCCTCGGCTCTATTTTTCCTCAATCCGCGGAGAAATGGAACAAGCAGGTACGCGGAGTCCGGCTGTCTTTGGCGTTTTTGGACTCCAATCCGGCAGCAAAGCCGACAGGCCGCAAGCTCGCTACAAGGACAGTCAACTATTTGAAGGGCAACGATTCTTCCAAATGGCATACAAATATTCCTACGTATGAGCACGTCGTCTATCCGAAGCTGTGGCCGGGAATTGACCTCGTGTTTCACAGTGATAACGGCCGGATCAAATACGAATTTGTCGTTCAGCCCGGTGCGAAGGTGGCAGACATCCGTTTTGCCTATCGCGGAGCAAAATCGTTGTCTCTGGATGAGCAAGGGAATCTCCTCATACACACCGAAATCGGGGAGCTTCGCGAAGCACGTCCGTTCAGTTACCAGCAGATCGGCGGGCGGAAGGCAAACGTCAGCAGTTCCTTTTTGCTCGAACAGCAACTAGATGGCGCACCCGTCATTCGCTTTCGGATCGGAGCTGACTACGATCCGCATTACCCGCTCGTCATCGATCCTGAGCTGGAGTACTCCACGTATTTGGGCGGAGGGAATTTCGAGATCGGCTTTGCGATCGCGGTCGATGTAGCGGGGAACGCCTACGTGACAGGCTCTACAAACACTCCCGAAACGGCTGCAGTTCCTTTTCCCATCACTCCCGGAGCCTTTCAAACAACATTTGGTGGGACATCGGATGCATTCGTCGCGAAACTGAATCCCGCCGGAAACACTTTCCTGTACTCCACTTACCTTGGTGGAGGGGGGATCGACCAAGGTTCGGCGATCGCCGTCGACTCCTTGGGAAACGCCTACATCACAGGCAACACGAACAGCTCTCAAACGAATCCTGTTCCATTTCCCATCACTCCGGGGGCCTTTCAAACGACTTTTGGCGGAGCGTTGGATGCATTTGTCACCAAACTGAACCCTGCGGGCAACGCCCTCGTTTACTCCACCTACCTTGGCGGGGATTCCATCGATTTCGGCTCGGGTATTACCGTCGACGCCGCCGGAAACGCCTATATCGTCGGCACTACGGCAACTTCTCAATTGGATTTCACACCTTTCCCCATTACTCCCGGCGCGTTTCAAACGTCGTTTGGAGGGAACACAGATGTGTTTGTCACCCAATTGAATGCCGCGGGCAACGCGCTCATCTACTCTACCTATCTGGGCGGAGGATCGTTCGATTCCGGGGCCGCCATCGCGGTCGATTCCTTGGGAAACGCGTACGTCACGGGAAGTACCTCTACTCCCGAGACCGATCCCGTTCCCTTCCCGATCACCTCGGGTTCCTTCCAAACGCTTTACGGGGGAGGCAGCTCTGACGCGTTTATTGCCAAACTGAACGCCACTGGCAGCACGCTTGTCTACTCTACCTACCTGGGCGGCGGGCAAAACGATGCAGGAGCTGCCATCGCGGTGGATACGGCAGGCAACGCATACGTGGCCGGAAGCACCGCTACCCCCCAGACCGATCCCGCCCCTTTTCCAATCACCCCGGGCGCCTTCCAGACGGTCTACGGAGGGGGGCTCTTAGATGCGTTTGTCACCAAGCTGAACCCGACAGGCAGCGCGCTTGTGTTTTCTACCTATCTAGGCGGCAGTCAGGACGATCAGGCTTTCGGGATCGCACTTGATTCCTTGCCAAACGTCTACGTGGCGGGTATCACCAACACACCTCAAACAGCACCCGTCCCTTTTCCGATCACACTGAATGCCTTTCAACGCAACTACGGGGGCGGCAGCCACGATGCATTCGTGACCAGCCTGAACACCGCAGGCAACGCTCTCCGCTATTCCACCTACTTGGGAGGCGGGCAAGACGACCAAGCTTTCGGCATCTCCGTAGATGGATCGGGAAACGCCTACGTGACAGGCATTACTTCCACTCCTGAAACAGATCCGGTTCCGTTTCCCATTACTCCAGGGGCAGCGCAGACTTTATTTGGAGGGAATCTGGACGCATTTATCGTCAAAATCATCGTGCCAGCTCCGCCGATCCCTATCAACGTCCTCGAAGTCTGCATCCGCGTCCCTAAAATATACGACTGGGTCTACACTGCGCTCTCGGGCCGAAACGAAGTCCGGATTCCAGACGAGTGCCGCCCGCTGGTGGAAGCCGCAATCCTGGCCGGTCAGCGTATCGATATCCAATGTGCAACGCCGCTTGTTCCGCCATCATCCGGACACGTCCAGCCACCGTGCTGTTCAGACGCTGCTTGCTCGATTATCAGCATCCACCGCGACACCAGTCTCGTTTACGGAAACGCAGTGCGCATGGGCATCGTCCACTTTCTGCTTCGCTCCACGCAGTTGATCCGCGTATTTGCCGACAGCGCGCTGCTGTGCGAATTTTCGGCTCCTGCCCAGCTCGACAGCGAAATCGCGCTTTGTTTGCCCGAGCCACTGAATGCCTCCAACATCCGCTGCCACATCGTCGCCAGCGAGTGTACGCCGAGCAGCCATGTACTGTTGGACGGCAGGATCGCCATGGACATCGTCATCTGCGTGCAGATCCAGGTGGAAACGGATGTGAAGCTGGAAGTGCTCGCCAAACTTTGTGCACCTCGTCCGAACTCGTTCCCGGTTCCCGTCCCGCCCCCATCTTTCCGTTGCCCGCCCATTGCATTCCCGCCGCAATGCCCGAGCCTGTTCGCGCAATAAGCAACGATCGTCAAGCCGGAAGACATGCGTATTTTGCAAAAAGGCAGCTGGCGCTTCGGACTTTTCATTCTCGTTTCAAGCTCGGCTGCCTTTTGTTTGCTGTCCGGATAGTCCCATTTTAGTCAGTGATCGCCGCGCTCAAAATTTTGTATCGCAAGAAGCGCGAAATGGAAAACATCAGGAATCCATATTATGGTATAATTTCCGGTTGGCAGGAGCAGTCTGGGATTACTCCCGACCTTCGCAATCGTTCAAGTTGTCCGTTCAAGTTGTCCGCAACTCCATCGCACGCAAAAATCAAATTGGTAATGGGTGACCGCTCAATGATAAAACAGCTCGCAGTTAAAATGCCTTTAGTCTACAAACTCAGAATCCTTCAGCTTCGTTTAAAGAGAACGACTCGCAATCTGTTTGTGAATTTTGCCAATGAGCGAATGGTTGATCGCTTCCCCCATGTAGTCAAACGACATCAATCGCTTTTAAGGAGAAAATTGGGTACATCCGATCCGATGTTACAGGAAAATAAAATTACTAATCTACGCATTGCCCTAAAATCCATGGACGGGATTGTTTTGAAGCCAGGTGAAACCTTTTCGTTTTGGCATTTAATTGGGAAACCTACATCGAGCAAAGGGTATATTGACGGATTGCTGTTATCGCAAGGTGAAGTGAAAACAGGTGTTGGGGGAGGGTTGTGTCAGTTAGCGAACTTGCTTTTTTGGCTTGCCTTGCATACACCGTTAGAAATCACGGAGAGACATCATCATTTCCTACCATTTGGAAGAAAGAAATCATCAATTCCATCATATAGACGGGAAAAATTTTAGAGAGAACGAAATATGGAGGAGAGTCATTGATAAACGAACCGGGAATCTTCTGCATGAAGAATTGATGATTCACAATTATTCTGAAGTCAAATATGAAATAACTCGGTAGGGGCATCAAGAACCTATCTAGATTTGCCGTAATGCAAAAGTTGTTGAATGCTCAACACCCGCTGTTCCGTTCTGCCAAAACATTTGCTGTCTTGCCTGCCCTGTTTCCTGCCCCCTTGTTTGCGGTACGAATGTAAAAATTCTCTCGCCAAAATCTTTACCCGTTAGCTGACACTCGATTAGACGTTCAGCCACTTCAGGCTGTTCAATTTGGGATGTTTGGCACGACCGAAATCGTTGCGAGCCTAAGCCATAAAGGAAGGAAGCCCAGCTCGATTGTGCCTCTCTCTGACTTGCTCCTCTGGTGATTAGGGCAGTTATTGGCAAATGTCCTCATTACCTTATTCATCTTCCTTGTCAAAAAAGCCGCTCGGTTGACCGACTCTTCCGCACTTTACTCAAGCTTTTCCAAGAAAAAACCCCAGGATAAATCCTAAGGATCAGCCGCCAACGACTAATTTGTTTGGATCAACAAACGACATGACCGTTTTGTTGACCGCAAACAGTCACATCCCGTTTGCTGAAAAAAGTATCGACGTTTTTCACAGAGAAAACCCTGCTCCTTGGATACTTGAAATATTACCCGCCGAATCCTCCGATACTAAATAAAGTGTCCAATATCCTGGCTCGGTAATAGTAAATCCATCCAAAAGCACCTGTTTCCGTTGATCGGCTGTTACATTCAATTGTCCAGATCGTACGATTCGCGGATCATTCCCGGCCATAATCAAACTTTTATTAGGCATAACGTTAAAATCCGCGTCCCTAACGAAGATATAGTAAATAGTCCCGGGCTCATCTGACCAAACCTCAAAATCTGCCGTGGTCGATGTGTGATTTCCAAGCATTGCATTCACGTTTGGAGCAATTGTATCATCGTGCGGTGTAACGATATGCAGTTCGCCTTGGGCGATATTGACATTATTCTTGTAAAAATGAAGCGTGATGTCATAGCTTGTATCCGCACGTAATGTTTTAATAGCACCAAATCCATAAGTCTCTCCGTAATTGAAGACCCTGTATTCCTGCCCATTTACATAAGCCACCATGTAATCGGCATAGTCGCTATCTGACCACCTCCATCTAAATTGGACTTGTTCCGCACTTAGTGCTGTCTGTTCGATTGTTACTGATAAGCTATTTCCAGGTCGCCCTGGACCTACACCGTGCGAGCGACTTTCATCGCACACGGCGTTCCATCAACAAATAAGAAGATAACGATTTACAACGGGCAGATTTAGGGTAAAGGGAGCAAGCTTATCTTGCAGCTAACTAAAGTTATCGTTTCAACCCGCGCGATTTGATGAATGGCGGGATAATTGAATCTCCCAGCCCCATGCCAGAAGATCAGTTAAACCAATGGATGATCATTTCAATTGCCATAACGACGGGCCCAATTCAGAAATTTTTTCATCATCACAATCTCCTCCTTAGTTTAGCGCTTAATAGCGCCTTCGCTAAGTAAGGACATCGGGAGAAAGATTTTAATAAACGACGAGAGGTAACCGGTAACAGGCATGAAGAAGCGTGAGCGGAAAATTTTTTCAAAATCGCAGCGCGAAACATCCTCAGCGGCGATGTTACACAGCTGGAACTAATCCACTTTCAGAGCATCACAAAAATGTCCAGCCGTTACATAGATAAGAAGTACATCACAGAGACGCTCCCGTAGTGGAACGACCAGGTCGAGATCCGAAAAAATATGAACCTTGCTGACGCGAAGTACCCCACTTAAAGAAGGCATTTTACCAGTTTCTTGTCTTTCTTCAGCTGAAGGACCCCTTCTCGTTGCTTCGGCAGAACAAATCGGATCGAGAACGGATTGTCTATCTGGAATGCCCTCTCAACACACCAACCCTTCCATATGTTACAAGAGATCAGACAGCATGGCGGTTCGCCACTGACTGTACCGCAAGGATGTTGTCGATTACAAAGACACGCGGCGCTTTTCTCGTGAGGCAGTACGCTTTTAGTCGGTCGTCTGAAATTTCGATGGGACGCAAAGTTCGCTGTGTAGTGCGGCCGTCACTGCCAAGGTAAATAATCCGGATGTACTGATGCTGTTGTATGGCTCTTTGCAGTTGCCTTTTCATGCTGTTCGCCTCCATATAGGAACGTTTGTTTGTATTATATGCGAACATAATACGAATATGCAAATAAAAAAAGCTCCACACTTGTGGAGCTTTGCAGAAGCGTCGAACTGCCCTATAGCTACCCGGTTAAAATTTTTCAGGGAATTGCTTGACGATGCCTTCTGTCAAAATGTCCGCCAAATGAATCATATGGATCTCGTTTTTGTCCGTTGCTGCAATATCCGCTTTCCAATCTCCTTTGAGACAGTTCAGAACTATTTCCGTAATCAATTGAAGGTGCGCATAAAGCATATCTTGCAGCGTTTTAAACTGCCAGTTCGGATTCGCTGCACTTAAAAATTTCGAAATATCGTCAGCGTTTCTATGCCAGTCCGCCTCCAGCTTTTTCACATCCGCCTGATTGCCCGCTTTGGCAGCCGCTACAATTTTCCCAGCGATCAAAATATGCTCTCTGAGAAGATCAGCCAGCTTATTTCCGGCGGCTTCCCCATAATAAGGCTTGATCAGATTCCCGATATCCTGCTGGTTCTGCAAAAGTCGGTCCAAAACGTCCTTCTGGTCTGGACGATTCGATATGGCACTGACAATGTAGCTTCTCGTCCATATTGTATGGTCGATCCAGACTTTCTGCATATCTGTCTTCAACTGCACCATTTTGGGACTGAGGCAAACTGAATCAGCGGCCTTCCCCTCTTTGGCTTGCACGGATACTACTGCCTGCATCATGCTAAAAACGAGTGCCAAGGTCAACAGTAACGCAAGCATCCGTTTGATTTTCATATTCATCTGCTCCTCTGTTCATAGAAAATAAGTCTTTTCAGGCTGTTTTATTATGGTTGAGATACCTGATTTTATACATTACACTTGCCACTTTGAGGTTATTTAGGGTTGTTTTCAATGGTTGCCAAAAGATAGATGAAATGCTCATGGAGTTGTTCAAACAGGCAACAGCCCTCCCCGGTTATCCCCCGGACGGAGGGCTGTGTTTTTGTCGCGTTGTTTTTTCTGTCGTCCGGTCAGGCATCGTAAACATGAGCCAGGGGGCAACTCGCTCAGTCCGCCTGCTGGATCGTTAGTCAATCGCTTTTTCCAGGCGTTCGAGTTGTTCAGTAGTCTTTTGGCAGTCAAACACTGTCAATTGCCTTCAAGCCGGCTTCACGTTTCCAGCCCTCCAGCTTCAAGGCCGTAGACGTTTCTTTATCGATAAAATTGTCAGGCTTATCAACATCATACTTATCTGGCCTATCCGTCTCAATCAAACTTGATCAAATTATGCGGGTACACTGGGTCAGCAACGTCACCCGTCTTCCATATCTTCTGGAAAACGCTTCTGCTGAGTGATCCAAGTGACACAATTCTACTAGCACTTAGCGGAATCAATGCATAAGTTGTTGAAGCGTCATGTCCTGCTGCCATTACTGGCCCGTCTGGTGAGAATGTGACAGGTGCACTGTTACAGTCCGCGCCTGGATGAGTGAACAAGTAAATAAAATGATCCTGATCCAAGACTTTACTCGTATTTTGCACCCAACTTCCAAGTGATTCTAGAACAACCGTGTTCCTTCCCCCTTTCCAAAAGAAAAAGCCGCTCGGTTGAGCGACTTCGAAAGTAATGGCTATTAGAGTGCTGTCTAATCTGCAGTACCAGTATAGAAAGGCAAACCGATAGGCGAAGAAGCATTGTGAGCTGCATCTTCAGCAAGAGTGTAGTTGGTATTGCCAGGAGTCAATCCACTTAGATGGACATTACACACGGCGTTCCATCAACGGATAACAAAGGAGATTTACAACGGGCCAATTAAGCGTAAATATTTACAGGATTTGAATGCAACATTTGAATCCACGTAGCAAGTGATAACAAAACAGCCGATTGGATAAATCGGGGAGCCACTCGACAATCAGCTTCATCAAGGAACAGTCAAAAGAAGTTTTCACTGGGTTCGAACCAGCGCCCCACACCTCTTACTTACTTTTACTTACTTTGTATAAAAAAAGACTTTTAATAAAAGTCTCGTGGATTTGAATCACATTCTATTTTTAAAGGCATAAACCAATTTCTCAGGAATTTTCGTGTATCTGAAACTGTTATCGGAACATCGCCTTTTTGAATATCGAGGTACAGGCTATAGCCTCCATCAGATTTAGACTCAATTGGAATCAAGTCAATAAATTCGTTAAAATCTTTTACTGCTTCGCTGGCGCTATCTATTTGTGGTTTGGTTACATCACTTACAATCATCAAAAATTGTCTCTTCAACAATACACCCCATTGTTTTTATTTTCATTATATCACAGTAATGAAAAGCAGGTGGGAAACGAACAGTTGGCGACTTATCGATCTTATCAGAAAATGGTGGCTAACCGCCGCCCTTTGTATTGAGGTTTTGGGTGGGTCATTTGTACCTCTGGTGGCACTTCACTATCCCTACGCAAGTTGAATAGGTCTTTTGGCATCCTCACTCAGAAGACAGCTTTGCGGAAAATTCGATTCCATGATATCCGTCATCCTCATGCAAGCTTGCTATTGAAACAAGGAGTAAATTCGAAAAGGTTGTATTAGAAATGCTAGATCAGGCCAATGTCCGTATTACATTAGATACATATAGAAACCTTTGCCTAATCTCCAGAGAGACACCCGGGATGGATTTGGTAATATATTCTACAAAACCCGAAAATAGCCTAGGTTCGTATCAAAATACAAATTCGTATCAAAACCAATGAAACAACCAAATGACAACAATAAGAAAAACCCCTTGATTACCAAGAGGTTTCAGCATTCATTATATGGTGATCCGGACTGGGTTCGAACCAGCGACCCCCACCCTGTCAAGATGGTGCTCTCCCAACTGAGCTACCGGATCATGGGATATGTATGTGACCTTGTGAAACGTATGTACTCACTTAATGGTGGGCCCTGTAGGACTCGAACCTACGACCAATCGGTTATGAGCCGACCGCTCTGACCAACTGAGCTAAGGGCCCCAATCGCACCGGACGTCGATCACATTTATTACTATACAGCATCCTAAATTGGATTTCAAGAGGAAATGAATAATTTCTTGTAATTTTTTTCACTCTGACCAAAAGAACTTGAAAAACCCGCTTAAAACCTGACTTTATTGCGTATTCACCCCCTGTAAAAATCAAGCTGTCTCCCCTTTCTGCTGAAAAATAACCGATAAATTTTTCCTCGCCCTCCACCCCTCTACTTTTCCAAGTTGTTACTGACTGCCCTCCTTTTCTAAGTACCCTCCTAAATCATTGCTACATTCATCAATTCTGGGGCTTGGGGAATGAAAAGTGGGGGTCGGGAGGGAGTGCCGTCGCATTGCTCTTGTCCTTGCTCTTTATCCCTCTTCTTCCCCTACTCCAACACTTTAACTTCCCCCTCCCCCTACTCTCACCCCCCGAACC
>NZ_RHHV01000011.1 GCF_003710905.1 Brevibacillus parabrevis | reverse complement strand
CCAAAAAGCCATCCCCCCGCCGCTCCTCTCCCCACCCTTCCTGCCACTCGCTCCTGCAAGCGGCAACCAAATGGGAACAGCACCAACGAAAAAATGGCTCTTGATTACTTTATACAATTTACTATTTTTGGATCTTCACTAGATTTTTACAACGCTCTATCTTTTTACCATCTACTACCTTTTCAAGACCGACAGGCTTTTCACAATCCCGCCAACAAAATTCCGCTTCCTTGCTCTTTCTTACCTTACCCCTGCTCCCTAATCCCTGCCCAAAACAACCACACAAAGATAGGTAGGTAACAATCCAAGCCACCTAAATCCTCTCAACCATCAAAACCGCCAACCTACGCAGCAACGCATTTACCCCGCCTGCTCGGTTCCCCCGGCCTTTTCCTCCACGCGCAGCTTGGCTTCCCCGCGCTTGAGTGCTTCGGCTTCCAAGCGGGCTTGTTCTGCTTCCTGCTCATCCCGCATGCGGTGAGCCATGCGGCTGGAGGCGTTTGCGGCCACGCTGGCTACGAGGTCGTCGAGGAAGGTGTGGACGCGGCCCTCCTCCGATTTGGTGTCCAGTCTTTTGATGACGCCCACTTTATGTTTGTCCAAGTGACCAAAAGTGGTAACTGCGATGCTGCCGTATCCGAAGACGGAGCCTAGTGCCAATGTCTCGTCGCATCCGAACAGGCCTTCGTCCGTTGCGATGATCGATTGGAGCGGCTCGGACAACAGTCCTTTTTCCGCCAGCGTATCCAACTCAACGCCTACCAAAATGGCGTGCTGCATTTCCCTTTTTTCCAAGACGGCTTTTACGCTCTCGATGCACGGTTCTATCGTCAGGCCAGGGTGATAGGGGGCCTGCATGAGATAGACAATCTCAGCGATATCCTCCACCGTGACGCCACGTTCTGCCAGACGGTTGAGAGCAGCGTTTCTGACTTCGATGCTGTGTACTTGCTTCTTCATATAAGAGACAACCCCTTCCACAAATCGAGTGAAGTCGTTTCCTACCATAGTATCACATGGTGACAAAATTGCGACAATCTTTCGCCCAAATAATTGGTAATTCGCCCTCCTGCCCCGCCACAGCAAAATGCTTGAAGGGCAAACTAGCTCGCGACGATGCGCGGGAGCACACGAAAGCATTGGGCAGGTTATGTGCTCTCCTGTATAATAAATTTTGCGAAGAACACCCAGAAGGAGGACACTGCTGTGGCCCTTGAGGAAATCGTCTTGGACAGCCGGCTGCTCGGAACGCCGGAAAAATTGATTGTCTATACCCCGAAACGTTACTCGCCGCTTTACTCCTATCCGGTTCTTTACGTGCAGGATGGCGACGATTACTTGGCAATGGGCAGAATGGCGACCTTGCTGGATCAGATGATTGCGGACAAAGAAATTCCCGACCTGCTCGCCGTTTTTCTTCCCGTCGACAAAGCCAAACGCTTCGACCGCTACCATCCGGATGGGAAAGAGCATTTTGCCTATTCCCGTTTTCTCGCGGATGAAGTGGTCAGCTTCATTGATTCGCATTACTCCACGCATCCATTGGGCAACGGACGCACGTTGCTGGGTGAATCGCTTGGCGGCGTCGTTTCGCTGTTCACCGCGCTTGCTTACCCGCATACGTTTGGACAAGTTGCCAGCCAGTCAGGTGCTGTGGACGAGCAGTTGAACCGCCGGATCGCCCAAGCTGATCTCACCGTGTCCCAAACGTTCTACCTGGAGATTGGGACAGAAGAAACAGCCGTGAACTCTTCTCGCGGCGTCTTGAACCTGTACGCAGCCAACGAGGAGCTGCGGGCGATTTTGCAAACGAAAAAAGCCACCCTCTATTACGAAACATTCGAGGGTGACCATACATGGGGCCACTGGCAGAAAAATTTACCGCGCATGCTACGGACGCTTTACGGGTAAACTTACCGTGGCTGTTCTTCCTTGGGACCTTCATCTTTTAAAGGCGAGACGAGTGCTTCTTCGAACTCTCCTTTGCGGATCGCTGTCAAAATGGTGAAGGTCAGGACGGACAACAAAAGCAGGACGAGAAAAATGAATGTAATCATCATGGCCGTGTACATGCAGCGCGGCACCTCCTTGCACTACACAGTGTTTCCTGACGCGGCTGGAATATACGGATCGGCGCATAACATTACACAAATGAAGAATTTTCTGTTAAAATAGTTTCTTGTAGAGCATGATAGATAGTAAGGAGGAGTGGTTCTTATGTTGTACAGTATCGTAGTCTTTCCATCCAGCAAGGTGCAGGAAGTAGCCAACTCTTACCGGAAGCGTTATGACCCGGCATACGCATTGGTCCCTCCATATATCCGCTTGAAAGAAGCTTTTGACCTCGATGAAGCCAAGCTGCCAGAACTGGTGAGCCATCTGGAGCAGGTTGCCTCTTCTTCGGAGAGCTTTACAGCGCACTTCCATCGGGTATCTTCTTTCCATCCTACAACAAACGTGATCTACCTGGCTGTGCAAAACAAAGAGCCTTTTACCGCACTGCACGAGCAAATCGTGAACAAGTGTGTTTCGGAAAAGGAAACGTATGCGTACGTTCCGCATCTGACCATCGGGCGCGATCTGTCCGACGATGAGCTGCGTGATGTAACCGGACAATTGAGCATGGCCAAAATCGATTTGACCAGCGAGATCGATCGCTTCCACCTGATTTATCAACTGGAAGACGGAATCTGGAGCGTTTACCAGACATTCCTCTTGAACAAATAAAGCATTTCTCTTCCCCTCCTCGCGAGCCTGACTTGCCGGGAGGGATCTTTTTACTGCCACCAGAAAAGGACGTGTCCCCACAGTGAAACAACAATCTTATGCGATTCAAAAAGTAAGCTCGGAAAAAGAAATGCAAGATGCGCTCACGGTGCGCAAAGCAGTGTTCATCGACGAGCAACAGGTTCCTGCCGAGCTGGAAATCGATGAGCATGACGAGCAGGGCAGCGGCACGGTGCACTTCGTCGCTTACAACGAACAGGAACCAGTCGGAGCGAGCCGCTTGCGTCCGTACACGCCTGGCGTTGGAAAAGTCGAGCGCGTCGCTGTGCTGCAAAGCGAACGCGGAACCGGACTTGGCCGCCAGATCATGCTCGTGATGGAAGACGCGGCGAAAGAACTCGGCTTCGACAGCCTCAAACTAAACGCCCAGACGCACGCGCAGCGTTTTTACGAAAAGCTCGGTTACGAGCCGCACGGAGATGTTTTTGATGAAGCAGGCATTGAGCATATCGCGATGGTCAAAGCATTGCGATAGATGCGTTGTCCCAGGCATCACAGACGTTCCTTGCGCTACATAAACCACTGGCAGGTCGCCTCCTTAGCAACCTGAGCTTTTCTTTTGCCCTCCCCTCTTTGTCAAAGCAGGCGGAGGGCGTTTTGCTCTTGACGATTTTTGCCATCTGGATTAGGATAGAAGCAAAACATACGCAACCGTATCTTTAGAGGTGAAGCATGCAATATACGCGAGAAGATTGGGTTCGCGCAGGGCTGAATACGTTGGCGGAGGCGGGAGTGGAAGCTGTGCGCGTGGAAGCCATTGCGCGGAAGCTGTCCATTAGCAAGGGGAGTTTCTACCACCATTTTGCCGACCGCCAAGATTTGCTGAACGCCATGATCGACTACTGGGAGCTGCACGCCACGGAGCGGATCATTTCTGCGCCGGAAGCCGAGCAGGCTACGTTGGAGCAGCTCTTGTCGTTCGTGTTTGCAACCGAGCGCAAGACGGAAGCAGCGATGTACGCCTGGGCCAAGCAAAACCCGGAGCTGGGCAAGCGCGTTGCCGGGATTGAAAAACGCAGAATCGGCTACGTAGCTGCCTTGTATGCCAAAAAAGGACTCTCCCCGGACGAAGCAAATGCCCGCGCTCACCTCGCTTACCTCGTCTACATCGGTTGGCTGGTGCGCGGGGAGCTGGACGAGCCGTTTGACATCGCTGCGCCGTTGCAGCATTTTTTGAAATGGACAACGTGAAAGCTTGCCTTGCTGTGGAGACTTCGTAGAGGTAGGGCTGTGTACGATGATGAGCCATATGGTTTCCATCCGGCAACATGAAAGCATTTCTTTCTGAGTGAGCTTCCTCATGCTGGGTACGATGATGTACCGTACAGCTTCATCTGACAACATGAAAGCATCCTTTCTTTCTGCGGAACTTCCTCGATCTAGGCACGATGATGACCATATGGCTTCATCTGACGACCTGAGAAAGTCCCTATCTGCGGCGAACTTCCTCATGCTGGGCACGGTGATGTACCGTACAGCTTCATCTGACACATGAAAGCCTCCTTTCTGCGGAACTTCCTCGATCTAGGCACGATGATGACCATATGACTCCATCTGACAACATGAAAACATCCTTGCTGCGCGAACTTCTTCATGCCGGGTACGATGATGTATCATATGGCTCTATCCGACGACCTGAGAACGTCCCTTTCTGCCCCCTCCCTGCACTGGGGGATTCTCGCGCCCGAAACATACGCTTGCGTATCTTTTGCAAAAAAACGCCCACGAAGCTTTCACCAAGGAGGCACTCGCATGACCACATTCGTCGTCTTATCTACTGCGATTATCCTGGCCGTTCTGTCATTGTTGCATGTGTACTGGGCATTCGGCGGCCGTTGGGGAAGCACTGCGGCCATCCCCGTTACTGCGCACGATTCCCGCCCGCTATTTCGTCCCGGAAAGATCGGGACGCTCATAGTCGCTGGCCTGCTGCTTTTCGCCGACTATTTGCTGCTCGCGCAAAGCGGTTATTTAGCGCCGCTGATGGCGCCCGCCTTGATTCAATGGGGCTGCATCTTCGGTACTGCCGTTTTTTTCTTGCGTGCTGTCGGCGACTTTCGTTACGTGGGCTTCTTTAAAAAAGTCCGGCACACCGTCTTCGGCCGCCAAGACACCAGATTGTTCACTCCGCTCTGCCTGTGGCTCGGAATGGCGTTTTTGCTGACGGTTCTGTAATCCGCCAGTCACGGTAGTTGCCGACATTTCCCAGGCACAAGGCAATATGTAATTTGCCAGACAAAAAAGCCCCTTCATCCGGTTCAGCCAATCGTCTGACGGATAAGGGGCTACTTTTCTACTTTTCTGTTCCAACAGGCAGGGGAGGCTACTGCGTTATTGCTTTTTGCTCCAACAGACAAGACAAGCCCCTGCGTTCTTACTTTTCGCCCCAACAGACAGGCTAAGCCCCTGCGTTATTACTTTTTGCTCCAACAGACAGGCTAAGCCCCTGCGTTATTACTTTTTGCTCCAACAGACAGGCTAAGCCACTACGTTATTACTTTTTACCCCACCAGCACAGGCTAGACTGCTGCGTTCTTACTTTCTACTCCAACAAGCAGACCAAGCCCTTGCATTATTACTTTTTACTCCGACAGACAGGCCAAGCCCCTGCGTTACTACCTTTCACTCCAACAGGCAGACTAAACTACTGCGTTATTACCTTTCACTCCAACATATAAACCCATCTGCTCCAATTACCCCTTCCGCCTCCGAGCAATCTCACGCAACTGCTCTACCGCCTCTGTCGGCGCCGTGTGCGAGCCGAGCATGGCGTGAAAAGGCTCCTCGCCGCGCCAGCCATGAAAGTCGGAACCGCCTGTCACGACGAGGCCGTGCTCTTGTGCCCACTTGCTGTAGCGCAGCTTTTGCAGCTCATCGTTGTCCGGATGGTTGACTTCGATGCCGTCCAGCCCGAAGACGATCAGCTCGCGCACAAGCTCGTCATCGTCATACAAACCTGGATGCGCCAGCACGGCCGCGCCGCCCGCCTCCTTGATCAGCGTGATCGCCTCCTGAGGCGAGATGCGCGGAGGATTGACGTAAGCCGCTCCCCCTTTGCCCAAATACTTGTCAAACGCCTCTTCGATTGTGGCCACGACGCCCAGCTCGATCAGCTCTTCGGCAATATGCGGGCGACCGATGTTTTTATCTGTGCCTTGCTTGCGGCGGTAGACGTTTTCCAGCGTAATCGAAATACCCAGCTCCTGCAGGCGGGCAATCAGCAACTCGTTGCGCTGGTGGCGCGTTTCTCGCAAGCCCACAAGTCGCTCTTGAAACGCCTGATCCTCATATGGAACAAAATAGCCTAACACGTGAATGTCTTGCCCGTTTCCTACCGAGCTTACTTCCACGCCCGGAATGATTTCCACCCCGAGCCTCGCTCCCGCTTCGATCGCTTCTGCCACGCCCGCCACTGTATCGTGGTCGGTAATCGCCAGAGCGGCAAGTCCCGCTTCTTTCGCCAGGCGCACGTTTTCCGCAGGTTCGCAGGTCCCGTCCGACGCCTTCGTATGTGTATGTAAGTCTGCTTGCAACAGCATATTTTCTCCACTCCTTCTTTTCTTTTTCTTCAAGTCTGAAATCTGCCCACCGCACATAGGATGGTAGCAAACCCGAATTTCTCACAGGTTGAGCCGAGGAGGATGTCCATGCGGTTAAAAAACAAGACCCTGACCGGTGTCGTGCAGCCACTCTCCTATGTCGACAAAATGCTCAGACAGCAGGGGTTTCACCGATCAGGCGGGGACGGCATGCCCACGTACGATGTCGTCATGTACGATTCTGCCAGCAGCAGCACGTATTTCCTGCGCATTCCCACCAATTTTACCACCTCGTCCACTGGAAAAGGCGAGATGACAGTCAAGCTGGGCCATCCGTATCTGGAAGCAAAATTTTATATGAACACCTCTGAAGAGATTTTTTTCATCCCCAAATCCGTTCGGGAAGCAGCCGAGCATAAATTGGCCGAAATTGCCGATTATCTCTCTTCTTCGTCTGGTCCATCCTGAACCGTGCTCCACAACCATCTGTTGGCACAAAACCGATAGGTCACTCTCTTTTCTTTTACCAGTCCGACGAGATAGCCCATGAAAGCCGTCCGAAACAAGGCGTAGCTTCCGGCGTTTTCTATGGAAATGTGCAAGCGTTCACACAGGAGGGCGAGAGCGTCTTCTACTCCGCGCTCCTCTCTTAAAATGTCTTCGATGACAGCGTAAATCCGTTCATGCCATTCCATATTTTTGTGCACCGCACCTTGAGAGGAGGTGGTGTACGCTCCGTGACCTGGCAAATATCCTGTGCATGTGGTCGCAAGGAGCTTGTGCAAACTGTTCATCGTCTCATGCGCATCCACAAGAAACGGCAATTTGTGCTTTTCCAATACTTCCTCACCCAAATAGCTGTCGGCTGCAAAGCATATGTCGTCGCAGATCAGACCGACCTGCTGATAGCTGTGCCCCGGCAGAGAAAGGATCGTAAAAGGCACACCGTCGATTGCAATCGTTCCTTCTAATGGAAGGAGGTGGTCCACCCGGGAAGCTTGCGCCAGCAAAAACTTGTTTTTCAGATCGGCAAGAGGTTCTGCCCCCATGTTCAAATAGATGGGTTCCAGAATCGGATAGCGAATGATCGCTTCTTCCAGCGGTGGTGCGTATACTTTGGCTTCGGGCCAGCATCCGAGCAGGTAGGCGTTTCCTCCGAAGTGGTCGGCATGAGCGTGTGTTTGAATGATCGCGCACAAGGGCTGGGCTATCGCGTCCAGCCCTTTTTTGATTTTCTTCGCCGTTTGCGCCTCCAGCCCGGAATCAATCAGGATGGCCCCGCTCTCCCCTATCACCAACCCGATGTTTACGTGACCGGGAAAATAGCCGACCCGCTCCGTAATCATTTGCGGTGTATGTGTAGACACAATGTTCGCCCCTCATTTCATCCTTTTCCTATTTATTTTCTCCAAAAACTTTGCTTCCCCTGCCCTGGTTCTTCCGGTTTGTTTTGCGCGTACAGATGCGAGCTGTTGTCTTTTCCTGTAAAAAACCGGCAAGACAGGAAAGGCTCGCAACCGTTCTTTGCTCCGCTCTGCGCGCAAAGTGTGCAGCGGGCCAACGATGGTATAAGGCGGATGCGGACGCCCGATCCCACTGAACATGTGTGTCGTAGCTGCGACGGCGACGATTGTCAGCAGCGAAAAGGCGGTGCGCACAAGCCCGATCGTATGCAGCGAGCAGGCCACGATCAGACCGTCAATCACCAGGATCAGCAAAGCCACAGGCAGACGAAAGCGCCGGGCCAAAAATTGCGCTACCAGATCCGTTCCTCCGGTATTCGTTTCGAAGGCGAGCATCAAGCCTACTCCCATGCCGATCAGCAAGCCCCCCGTTACAGACGAAGTCGCCGTAGACCAACTGTTGAAATCGCGCAAATCGGACAGGACATCGATCAAAAAGGCTGAGATCAGCATCCCGTGAAAACTGTGCAAAAACAGCCGACGATCGTAAAAAAACACGATGACATACACCGGAATACTGACGACAATCATGATTATCCCGGGCGGCCACTGCATGTAATACGTCGCCAACAGCCCGATCCCGATCATCCCTCCGTCCATGAGGCGGTGCGGCACCAAAAACAGATTGACGCCAATGGCAACCAGGACACTCCCCATGACGATCGCCACGCTTTTTTGCAGCCAGTACACACGCCTCCCCTCCCTCGGACAACTGCTCGTTTATGTGTATGAATCGAGGGATTCCCGTATGTCCGGACAATGTGCAAAATGCGCCCGGGCAAATCGGAACGTTTTGACTCTTCGGTTGACCTATTGGTATACTTACCTGTAACAAGGAAGTTACGAATGTTTATTCCTTTTGGTTCGTACATTTAAAATACAATTAGCGTAACGGAGGTGAATTCTCCACCTTTCGCACCGCGGAAGGCTGGAGGTGCGCTTGGAGAGTCCGATAGGGGAGATTACGCTGAATCTGCTGCTCGTGGTGTTTTTGGTCCTTTTGAACGGCTTCTTCGTCGCAGCAGAATTCTCGCTGGTTAAAGTTCGCCAAACTCGTTTGGCCCAGCTCGTCAGTGAGGGCAACAACAAGCGTGCCCACTACGCGCAAAAGGTCACCCGGGAGCTCGACGCCTATTTGTCTGCCTGCCAGCTCGGCATCACGCTGGCATCGCTTGGATTAGGCTGGGTTGGTGAGCCTGCAATCGCCCATTACGTCGAACCCATGATGGCATACTTTCAATTCCCGCCGTATATGGTAGGCCCTGTTTCTCTTGCCATCGCGTTTGCTATCATTACGTTTTTGCACATCGTTTTCGGAGAGCTTGCTCCCAAATCGCTCGCGATTCAAAAAGCGGAAGCGACTTCGCTGTGGACTGCTGCTCCGCTCATGTTTTTCTACAAGCTCAGCTACCCGCTCATCTGGTTTTTGAACGGAGCGGCCAACCTGTTCATCCGCCGCTTGGGCATCGAGCCTGCTACGGAGAGCGACCCGGCCCACACGGAGGAAGAAATTCGCTTGCTGGTCAATCAGAGCCATAAGAGCGGCCACATCGACCAAACGGAAATGGCCCTGGTGGACAACGTCTTTGATTTTTCCGAACGACTTGCCCGGGAAATTATGATCCCGCGCATCGACATGATTTGTTTGTACGATGACAACACGTTTGACGAAAATTTGCAAATCATCCGGGAATCCCGCCACTCACGCTTCCCTGTCGCCCATGAAGACAAAGACAGGCTGATTGGCTTCGTGCACACTTCCGACTTTTTCCTGTCGGCGCTGACAACCGGGAAAGCCGAGTTAAACGATTTCCTTCGTCCCCTGCTTACGGTGCCAGAGTCCATGGAAATCAGCCACGTGCTGCGGCTCATGCAAAAGCGCCGCTCGCAAATCGCGATCGTCATCGACGAGTATGGCGGCACAGCAGGGATTTTGACCATGGAAGACATCCTGGAGGAAATTGTCGGCGACATTCAGGATGAATTTGACGAAAATGAACGGCCTGAAATTGAAGAAAGTGCGAGCAATGCCCTCTCGGTTTCTGGAAAAACACTCTTGAGCGAGTTGAACGATTTTCTGACGATCGAGATCGTCTCCGATGAGGTCGATACGATTGCCGGCTGGCTCTACAGCCAACTGAACGAAGAAGTGGCATCAGGCAAAGCCGTCATGTACGAAGGCTACCTGTTTACAATTAGCGAGTTGGAAAATCACCGGATCACACGCGTGGCGATCACCCATCTGGATGAGGAAGAATCGGCCGCACTTCCGGAGGACACGATTTTGCTGCACGCCCAGTCATAGCGAACAACATTTGGCAAGTGTCCCCTTCAAGCCAGGGGGCACTTCTTGTTTCCACAGTCAGACCGTTGACAAAGAAGCTGTTTTTTCGAGGTGCCTACATGAACTATGCGTTACTAGACAACAAACCCATCCTGTTGCAGCCTGACACTTACAACCGCATACCGTTTTGGCGCATGGCAGCCCGACAGGACAAGGTTCGCTGTCCGGCCTGCGGCTCCCCGTTGCGCCTGGTTGCGGGCATCAGCTTTGAGCCTTATTTCGCGCATTCACTGGAAACGGACTGTCCGCTTTTGCCGCAAAACAGTCCTGCCACTTTTGAGTGGCTGCAAGCGTTGGACGAGACGGCAGCGGCGACGCTCCACCCTATCGTCACTGGCACCGCTGCTGTCGCCAGCACTGACGCAGTTGTAGAGCATACGCCAGCAGATGCAGATGGTACAAGCTCTGCAACTGGTGCACCAGCTGACGATTCGCTCGGCCGCGCGACGGAAAAAGCATCCGGCGAAGACGATCGCACGGAAACGGAAACCGACACCACAACGATCGGTTCCTTTCGCCTCCCGAAAAAACGGACGATTGGCAGCAGCGTCACACCAGCTCCGCCTCCGCCACAGCCCCCGGTCTTTCGCAAGCGCTTCATGCCGAAAAAGACGATCGCGCACTTGGCGGAGCAACAGCTTGACCAACCGCTCCACCCTACGCAGCAGCAGGCTGTGCATGCGACAGATGGGCCGCTTTTGATTCTCGCCGGAGCCGGCAGCGGCAAGACCCGCGTGATGACAGCGCGCACCGCCCACCTGATCAAAGATCTCGGTGTGGAGCCAAACCGGATCATGGTCGTGACCTTTACCACGAAAGCCGCGGAAGAAATCCGTCTGCGCATTGCCAGACAGCTTCCGTCCGGTCAGGCCCGCGAGCTGATTGCCGGAACGTTTCACAGTATTTTTTACCGCATGCTCTTGCACCATCAGCCGAACAATTGGGATCAGCAGCGGCTTTTGAAAAAAGACTGGCAAAAGTGGCGGCTCCTGCGCGAAACCGGGTCGCTGCTCGGACACGACGAGCTGGCTGCCTTAAAAGAAACTGACATCACCGAAGCGCTCGGCATCGTCAGCCGCTGGAAAAACGAATACATCCTCCCGCGTGAGGTTGCCTACCGTGAACTGGCGACCGATGCGGAAAAGCGGGCGGCACAGCTGTATCCGCTCTACGAGGAAGCGAAGAAAAAGCACCAATGGTTTGATTTCGACGACATGCTGCTCGGCTGCTACGAGCTTTTGCGCGACAATCAAAACTTGCTGCAGCGCTACCAGGAGCGGATTACCCACGTCATGATCGACGAGTTTCAAGATATTAACCGCATCCAGTACGAGACGGTCAAGCTGCTGTGCGCACCGCAAAACAACCTGTGCGTCATTGGCGATGACGATCAGTCGATCTACGGCTTTCGCGGCAGTGATCCCCAGTACATATTGGGCTTCACCAAAGATTTTCCCCAAGCCTCTACGATTACACTGGAAGTGAACTACCGCTCTCACTCTTCCATCGTCAGTCTCGGCTATTCGCTCATCGGCCACAATCGCGCCCGCTGGGACAAGGCGTGCCGTTCGTTCCACCGCGAGGAAGGCGACACGTTTTTGTTTGAACCGGACGACGAAGAAGAGCAGGCATCCCGGATCGTGGATGAAATCATCCATCGGCGCGAGCAAGGAACGGCTTTAGGCGAATGCGCCATCCTCTACCGGACAAACGAGTCGACGCGCCCGCTTTTGGAGCGGTTGAGCGAGGCGGGCATCCCGTTTCACTACACCCAGGAGGAAGAGTCGTTTTACCAGCGTCAGACGGTTCGCTGGACTTTGCACTACTTGCGGCTGGCGCTCAATCCGGACGACACGGATGCGCTCAGGGAAATCTTGCCGACGCTGTACATTTCCGGCGAGACATGGAATGCCGTGCGCAGCCAATCCATTTTGGAGGACAAGCCCGTTTTGCATATCCTCCCGCACCTGACACAGCTCAAACCGTACCAGCGCAAGCATATGCAAGTGATCAACGACATTCTCGCCGCGTGCAAGGATTGCCCTCCTGCCCAGGCGCTGGAGCTGATTTACGAAGACGGAAAGCTGCGCGACTACTTGAAAAAGCGGGCCCGTGACCGGGAAGATGGCCGGGAACGCTGGAGCGACGAGCTGCAACAAATTCTCGCCGCCGCCAAGCGGCACGCCACGATCGGCGACTTTTTGGCTTACATCGAGCAGATGACGCGACAAGAAAAAGAGTGGCGCAATATGCGGCCACTCCCGGGCGAAGCTGTTCACGTATTAAGCATTCATCGGGCAAAAGGGCTGGAGTACGACCATGTCTTCCTGCCAGACCTGGTGGAAGGCGCTCTCCCTCACGAGTACACGCTGGATGAACTGCGCAAAGGGCAGACGACCGCCATCGAAGAAGAACGCCGTCTCCTATACGTTGCGATTACCCGTGCCCGGCGCAGTTTGTGTATCGGTATCCCCCGGGAGCGCTTCGGCCGGAAGACCCGCCCCTCCCGCTTCGTCTCCGAAATGGGCAGGTAAATACTGAAAGCCGCCGCCCATGTAAATCAAAAATTCTTCCATGTTTGTAATCAACGGAAACATAAAAAGGCTCCCTTCGTCGCATTTTTGTATAGTATGCGAGCGGAGGGAGCCTGTTATTCGTTTAGCCGCCGATGATGCTGTAGCCAGCGTCTACGTGCAAAATTTCGCCGGTGATGCCGCGGGAGAGATTGCTGAACAAGAAGAGGGCCGTGTCGCCTACCTCTGTCTGGTCAATCGTGCGACGCAGCGGAGCTTTTTCTTCGATTTCTTTCAGGACCGCATTGAAATTGCGGATGCCTTTTGCCGCCAGCGTTCGGATCGGGCCAGCGGAAATCGCGTTCACGCGGATGTTCTCTTTGCCGAGGTCGTTCGCGAGGTAGCGTACAGATGCGTCCAGCGCCGCTTTTGCCACGCCCATGACGTTGTAGTTTTGCACCACGCGCTCGCCACCCAGGTAAGTCATGGTCACGATGCTTCCGCCTTCTGTCATCAGCGGACGAGCAGCACGCGCTACCGCTACCAGCGAGAACGCGCTGATATCCTGTGCCAATGCGTATCCGTCACGGGAAGTGTTGACGAATTCGCCTTCCAGCTCCTCTGTTTTGGCAAACGCGATGCAGTGTGCCAAGCCGTGAATGACGCCCACTTTTTCCCGGATCGTCGCGAATGCTGCTTCCACTTCTTCGTCCTTGGTCACGTCGCAGTTCACCAGCAAAGATTCCTTGCCCAATTTGGCAGACAGCTCTGCTACGTTTTCGCGCAGACGATCTCCCTGATAGGTGAAAATCAGGTTCGCTCCCGCGTTGTGCAAAGATTGGGCAATGCCCCAAGCGATGCTGCGGTGGTTCGCTACACCCATGATTACGATATTTTTGCCTTGCAACAGTGTATTCATTATGTATTCGCCCCTTCCCAAGCTATTCCCCGCCATTATAACCGATCTTGTCCTTCGTTACGAGAGGGGCGCGTGAAAAGAGCAGGAAACGCTTCGTTTCGACATCGGCTTCATCGGCTTAGGCAGGCTACTCGGTCGCCGCCGAAGACTCGCTCGGGGTGGGAACGAACGTCCCCCACGCTTCGTCAAAAGGATTCAGGGAAGTTCCCATGACCGGGAACTCGCTCGCCGCCTGCGCGGTTTCGTCGACTTGATTACGATTTTGTTCATTCATGCTCACCAAGGCTCCTTTGCGTCAATCTGTCATGCCATTCTGTTCATTAGGCTGGCAAGGAGCGCCCTGGTTTATGCATGAAGATGATTCGCGTGCAAGCAAGCAGACAACACGATATAGACCAGGACGGAACCAAAAAAGTAGACACCGTATTCCGCCCGCCTCGCCTGCACAATGTATGGCACCAGATGACTGGCCGACACGTACAGGAAAATTCCCGTGGTCATCGCAAGCATCACATCCGACCAGTTCGGCGGAAAAATACGCTCGGCAACTCCGAAGCTGCAAGCTCCGACAATCGTGGCAATCCCCAGGGAGGTCGCGGCCCAGAGCGCTTTTTTCCGCGAGTTTGTAGCCGCGAGCATCAGGGAAGCGACCGTGACCCCGTCCGGTATTTTGTGCAGCAGCATAGCCAAAAGGACGGACATGCCTACCTCCGAATCCACCGTCAAGCTTGCCACAAGCGACACACCTTCGACAAAGGCGTGCAGCAAAAATCCGCCTACGACACCGATGATGCTTGTCGAACCGATTTCTCCTCCGGCTTTCCCGAGCAATTCCAGGGCAAACATCGCCGCAAAACCGACGAGCACAAACGGCATCATCCGCATATTCGCGCCCTGGAGCACGTGCGGCATCAAGTCCAGAAACGTAATCGCCAAAAGCAGGCCCGCTCCGGCGCTGATCATGGCGAACAATGCCTTTTGCGACCAGACGCGCAGACAAAGCAACAGCCCGCCCACGCAGCTTGCCAGCGCGGCCGCAAGCAAAACTACCCAAAAGACAGGTTGCATCATCCAGTCCTCTCCTCATCCCGCATGAGTATGGGACGTGTATTCCCTCCATATGTACGCGCCTGTCCGGGCCATTATGAGTGGAAGCAGCCATTTCGTCCTGCTCGCGACTCTGTGACAAAAAACAACGGTCTGTCCAAATCAGACGAAATGCCACTACTTTTTAGAACCTTTGTCGATTCTCTCTTACCCGGAAAAAAATGGTGCTATAATGAGTCCACCGGGAATACCCAGGGGAAAAAGGAGTGATTCGGGATGGATGTACAAGTTTGGATGGCTTCGAAAGAGGTAGCTGATCGCCTTGACGTGCACGTTCGTACGCTGCGCAACTGGCTGGACTTGTTCGTACCTGTCAAGGAACGTCTGAAAAATCCGCAGGGTCACTATTTGATCAGTGAAGCAGGCTTCGCCCTGCTGCGAGAAGTAAAAGAGCGCAAGGATAGCGGAAACAGCTCCCTGAAAGAAATTCAGCGACAGCTCATAGATGAAGGCCGTTTGTCGGAAGAAATGCTGGCAGTCGAGGAGTGCGCCAGCGCGGAAGAAACGGCTGTAGCTTTCAGTGCGGGCACCCAGGTGGAGTCCGGCATGCGGGAAATGGAGCTTGCCGTCCACGAGACGCTGGTGAAGTTTCAGCAGGAACTGACGCAGCTGTCGTCTTTGAACAGCATGCAATCGACCATTTTGCAAAAGATCGCGGATATCGAGGAAATGCAGGAATCATTGCGCCTGGAGATGCGCCGCGTCACATTTGAAATGGATTTGATGCAGCAGCGCCTGACTCGTCGCAAGGAGCGCTACGCCCGTCACGAGCCGCGCTGGTCGTTGAATCCGTTCCGCTGGTTTACCCGCTCCGACCGCGCCGCCGAGCAGTAACAAGTGGAAAAAAACGACAATTTGGCGAAGTGACAGGAAGCGGTAGTGTCCCGGTCTTTCCATATGATAGAATTAGACTATACGATGTGACTGAAAATCAGGACTATTTACATTCTATCGACAAAGGACTGGGGCTTTCGTTGTGAGAAAATTGCATATTACTTCAGTAAAGCCGGGAGATATCATTGCCAAAAGCATTTTTCAGGAAAACGGAAACGTCCTCTTAGGTCTGGGTGTACAACTGACTGAACGCTACATTGAACGTCTCAAACAATTGGGGATTGATACGCTCTACATTCAGGACAAGCGCACCGAAGACATCATACCCGAAGACACGATCCGCGACGAGACGCGCAAAGAAGCCGTCGATACCGTCTACAAAACAATGACGACGCTGATGGATCAGCCGCAGATCAAGCGCCGCACATCCCTTCCTGATTTTGGGGGCACCTTTCAAAAGGTGTTCCGGGAAATTATGCAGGACTTGAGCAGCCGCAAAGACGTTTTGGTCAATTTGTCCAATCTTCATGTCATGGACGGCTATTTTTTTCACCACGCCGTCAACGTTGCTGTGCTCGCAGGAGTCGTCGGTCTGGCCAAAGGCTACAACCAGCAGCAAATGATGGAGCTGGGGATTGGCGCTCTGCTGTTCGACATCGGAATGACGCAGGTGCCAAAGGAACTGTGGAGCTTGCGCAAGGAACTGACCGTCGAAGAACGGCAGCGCCTGCAATACCACACGGAAGACGGCTTCAACATTTTGCGCAGCCAGCACAATATTTCTGTCGTATCCGCGCACTGTGCGCTGCAACACCACGAGCGCTACAACGGAACAGGCTACCCCCGTCAGCTCTGTGAAAAAAACATCCACGAATACGCGCGGATTGTCGCGATCGCGGATGTGTACGATGCGCTGATCTCCCCGCGTCCTTTTCGCAAAAGCTACTCGCCGAGCGATGCGACCGAGTATTTGTTTGCTTCGGGGAACACGTATTTTGACCTCGACCTGCTCAAATTGTTCTTGCAGCATGTCGCGATTTTTCCGATCTCCTCTACCGTCTTGCTCAGTTCCGGGCATACAGGGGTCGTCTCGCGGGTCAATCCGCTCGCGGTCAATCGGCCGATCATTCGCATCCTGACCAACGAGGACGGCTCAGAGGTCGCTTCTCCTTTTGAGATCAACCTGTACGACAAAGACTGGATGAGCGTGACCATCGTCAAAACGCTATAGATACGTTGTTATAAAGAAAGCAGCCTCTTCGCTGGAAGAAGGCTGCTCTTTTCTTTTATATGGGCAACTATTCGTTCAACAGACGGAACACTTGCTCGACGTCTTTGTCGCCTCGACCCGAGAGATTGACGATCAAAATCTGCTCCCGCGAAAGCGTCGGGGCGAGCTTGAGGGCATGGGCAATTGCATGGGCGCTCTCCAGCGCTGGGATGATGCCTTCCGCCTTGGACAGCTCCTGAAAAGCTGCCAGCACCTCTTCGTTCGTCACTGTGTAGTATTCGGCTCGTCCGCTCGTTTTGAGCTGACTGTGCTCCGGGCCGATTCCCGGGTAATCCAGACCGGCTGCAATCGAGTACGTCTTCTTCGGTTCCCCTTGTTCATCGAGCAGCACCAGACATTTGAACCCGTGCAGCACTGCCGGAACCCCTTCGTTCAAAGTCGGTGCCTGATCAGGCTCGACGCCGATCAAGCGCACGGAAGGCTCGTCGATGTAATGCGCGAACGCACCGATTGCGTTGCTTCCGCCACCTACCGCAGCGATCACGGCATCAGGCAGGCGCCCTTCCTTCTCCAAAATTTGGCGCTTGGATTCCTCGCTGATGATCGCCTGGAAGTGCTTGACCATCGTCGGGAATGGATGCGGCCCTACAGCGGAGCCCAACAAGTAAAACGTATTTTCGTAGTTTTCCACGAGGTCGTTCAGCGCTTCATCGACGGCGTCCTTCAAACGGCCTTGTCCTTTGGACACCCCGATGACTTTTGCCCCCAAAAGCTCCATCCGAAACACGTTCAGGGACTGGCGCTTCATGTCCTCTGCACCCATGTAAATGATGCATTCCATGCCGAACATCGCGCAAGCTGTGGCGGTAGCTACACCGTGCTGCCCCGCGCCAGTCTCCGCGATAATGCGATGCGCGCCCATGCGCTTTGCCAACAGGATTTGCCCGATGACGTTGTTGATTTTATGTGCACCTGTATGGTTCAAATCTTCGCGTTTCAAGTAGATTTTCGCGCCGCCCAGCTTTTCTGTCAGCTGGCGGGCGTAGGTCAGCGGATTTTCCCGCCCCACGTATTCTTTCAGGTAATACTTGAACTCTTCGTTAAATTCGGGATCGTCCTTGTACTTTTCAAACTGCTCCGCCAAATAATCCAGCACTTCCTGAAGCTGCGGCGGCACAAAGCTTCCGCCAAATTCGCCAAAGTATCCTTTTTTCGTCTGTCCTGTCAATGACATGCTCATCTCTCCTCAGCTAAAACTAGACTCTTCTAATTTTTTCAATCATATAAGATAGAAAGCGGATTTGTCAATGAATGTAAAGTTTATTCTGAAACTTCCTTTTCACAAAAAACGGGGAGCACAAACGCGCTGCTTCCCGCTTCATTCCTCCCGCTTGTCAACTCGCTTTTCCTTTTGACCGCTGCCTGTACCCTAACAGCAATACCGCCAAAACCAACACCGCTTTGACCAAAAAAGCCAGCCCCGGATACGGATCGACCCAGGCCCGAACCGTTTCCTCCGTCAAAATCATATTGGCCGCGGCGAGTGCGAGCACACCCGAGCCGAAGTAGACGAGCCAAGCAAACCGCTCCATCACGCGAAGGATCAGCTGGCTGCCAAAGACCATCAGAGGGACGCTGATGAGCAATCCGATGACAATCAGCAAAATGTTTCCCTGGGCTGCGCCCGCGATCGCAAGCACGTTGTCCAGCCCCATCATGATATCCGCAACTACGATTGTTTTCACGGCAGAAACCAGATCCTCGCTGGCATCAATGTCGTCCTGATCGTCTCCCTCGCGCAACAAATTGTAGCTGATCCACAATAATATCGTCCCGCCAATCAAATACAAATAAGGAATTTTCAACAGGTACACAGCGAGAATCGTCGCAATCACCCGCACGATAACAGCCAACGTCGTTCCCCAAACGATCGCCTTTTTCTGCTGCTCGGCAGGCAGCCTGCGGCAAGCAATCGCGATGACGACTGCGTTGTCTCCGCTGAGGACGATGTTGATGGTGATAATCAGCAAGAGCGAAGAAAAGAAGTCAGGATCAACCAAGGATAGTTCCTCCGTTTCGGTTTACTCGGTTCTGCTACTGTCATGAACAGCTTGTCCGGGCTTGTTGTCACTCCGCGATTTCAGTATGATGGTAACGAGGAGGGTTGTCGAAATGTCGAAACAATTCGTTATTGAAGCGATTATGTTGGCTATCTACGGGGAGTTGATGGTCCCATCGCAACCGGTAGAATATCTGATACCCGCGTCGACAATCTATGAATTGGACGAATTTATCCAGAGTCCTGAGCCAATCATGCCCTACTCCGGTGACGATCAGTATGTGCGCCGGATCATGCAGGAAATGAGCCAGTTTTTTGCCGATCCATTCAATCGCAAACGACTGGAAAAAGGACTGATTGCCCCTTGGTCGAAAGTTCCTTTTGCCTTTCCGAACGGCGTTACGCTGACCGTCATCAAGGTAGAGGACAATGCCATGTGGGGAGAAATATTTGATCCTGTCGAGACGCAGCTTTTGCTGACGTCCGTACGCTTTGAAGTCCCGCTGCTCACAGACCAGCCCGATTTTCAGGATCGGATTTTGGAATATATCGTGCCTGTTCAATTTTACGATGTGGATGATTTTGATTTCGCCCTGGAGCAAGGCATTTCGCTCAACGACTTGCGCGAGCCGTAATGCGCCCGTGTGCATGTTTGCGCCAAAAAACAGACGAACAGACTGACGAGCCTTTTCGCTTGTTGGTCTGTTCGTTTTCTATTATGGCTGTTTCTCGCCCGAAAAATTGCTCGCTTGGCAAACCGGGCACGAAGATGGAAAAAATGCCGCCCAACAGGTTTGTCCATGGTACAATATGGGTAAAGACATAGGAAAGTGGTCCGGGGAGGAATTGTATAGATGGAACTGACAAAGCGAAACAGCGGCACAGATTGGGAGGGGGAAGCTGCAACAGCCCAATCGATCTTGTTTAAAATGGGAAGTGAGTATTACGGGCTGTCCATCGCGCTGGTGCGCGAAATCATCAAGCCATTGCCGATCACCCGTTTCCCCAAATCGCCTGAGTATGTAGAAGGCGTCATTGACTTGCGCGGACGGATTTTGCCGATCGTCAACCTGCGCAAAATGTTTGGCCTGGAGCCGCTGGAACAAACAGACGACACCCGCTTTGTCGACTTGCAGCTGGAAGGGCTGAACATCGGGATCATCGTCGATGCGGTATCCGAAGTCATGAACATTCCGCAGCACCTGATCGAACCGGCTCCCCCTATCGTAGCGGGTGTCGAGGGCAAGTATTTGCAAGGCATTGCCCGTCTGGATGACAAGCTGATCATGCTGCTGGATATCGATGAAATTTTTGGTCAGTGGAAAAAATAAGCAGACATTTATGGCTGAAGGAAACCAGTACACGTTGTTGGTACTGGTTTTTTGCTGACTCTGTTCCTTTTTGCCGAGGATGTCACGCCAGGAAACTTGAACGCGACCTGGTTCGTACTAGCTGTTGAGATTTTTTGCATACGGAGCGTGATTTTCGATGCTTGCTCACCCGCTTTTCCCGCTGGCTCGTGCCATCCCGCTTGCTTTGAGCAGCGGACAATACTCGGCGCTGTATGACATGTGCAGCAGCGCTTTTCGGGACGAGGTTAGCAGGGAAGAATTTATTTCCTTCGCTGCCGATTTTCATCGCGATCTGGAATGCTACGAGGAACAGCCACTGTCTGTCGTGCCGCTGAATGCGATGACGCGCTTCGTCTGGACGGCTTGCGACGGACAAAAGGGCTTGTCTGCCGCCATCGATGCAGACGGGATCATTCACGGGCTGCGCCTTTCCCACCTGACGTCCCATCCAGACACAGACCAGGCTTGCAGCCGCCATCTGTACCGCCTGCCTTTTCAGGGAACGTGGTTCACTTTTTGGGGCGGGAAAAACGAACTGATCAACTATCACTACGCCTACGACAACCAGCGTTACGCCTACGACTTTTTGATCATGAAAGAAGGGCGCTCCTGTCACGGCGATCCTGCTGTCAACGAGAGCTATTACGCTTTTGATCAGCCCATCGTGGCTCCGTGCGTCGGAAAAGTGGTCAAGGTCGCAAGCGATGTGCCGGACAACGCGCCAGTCGGCGTGATGAACGAGGAACAGCCTGCGGGAAACTTCGTCGAGATCGCTCACGGGCAGGGCGAGTTCAGCCTGCTCGCCCATCTGAAGCAGCATTCCATCACGGTCAAGCCCGGTGACATCGTGTCGGCAGGAGAAATCATCGGACGTTGCGGCAACTCTGGCAACTCCAGCGAGCCTCACTTGCATTTTCAAGTGTCGAATGCCGTGAACTTGTACGCGGCGATTTCCATCCCGATTCGCTTTTCGGAAAAGGAACCGATCATCCAGGGCATGTTCGTCGGCGGCTGAACCGCCCCGCTCCTTCGCCCCTAGCATCGCTCAACCAACCGCTCAAACAAAAACAGGACGGGAGAGCCATTTGCCCCCGTCCTTTTCTGTCGTTACTCCCTGCCTCCGCTTGCCAAGTACGCATAATTGACCCATACCATTTCCTCAATCCCTAAAATCTCTTTGAACAGATCGACTGAGTCGTACAATAGTGAAGCCCCGGTCTCATCGTCTACGTCTGTCAGCAGTTGCAAGTCGAACAGCGAACGCAGTTGCTGCACCTGTTTGGGGCCCGCGATCCGGTTGAAGGATTGCGGTTTGATGCGGGTAATTCCCTTCCCTACCTCTCGCCGATACAACTCCGAACGCACAACCCGGTCCAGTATGTCTTCATACTTTTGCCGAACGTCCTCGCTGTCTGTAATTCTTTCCTGCAGGTCAATCTCCGGATAAAGTCTGCCGAACTCCGCCTCTGCCATCTCCACATCCAGTGAATAGCTGATCGTCGCCGAAGAGACCTCGAAGCCAGCATCGAACAGACGAAACCCCCAGCCATTGTCTTCTGCATCATGAAACCAAAGCAGCGGCACGAATTGCTTCGACAGTGTAAGCAAAAAATCAAGCGTCGAGGAGGTTTCAATCCATTCATCCTGCAGGAAAAATGCGTTCCAGTCGCCATTGATGTTTCTGTGGAAGTACGGTTGCGAAGACTTGGACAAGGCAATCAGCACTTTCGGTTCGTATTTGCGTGGATAAAGAATGCCGGTCGTGAACTCACCCATCCGTTTTCCACCGCTTTCTGGAAAGCTTTCCCCTGGTCCTTTTCTTAGTCTATTCAGGTACCGCTCGTTTTTTGCTGTGATCTTTATCAAACGTGCTCGTATGAATCACGGTATGCACGGCTCCTTCTGGCAAAAGCTCCGAACGGTACAGATGGACATGCCGTACTTTCCAGCGCGGCGAATCGGGAGCCAAAAACCGCTCGTTCCAGTCCATGAGCGGCAGTCCCTCGCTTCCTGCCTGCGGCCCGCGGGCAAGCGTGATGTGCGGCCGATAGCGCTTGCGGTCATACGCCACGCCCTCATGCAGCTCAAAACGTCTGGCGAGCAAGAGATGCAACTGCTTCAGCGGATTCGTTTGCCCGCGCAGCCCGAGCCACAAGACGCGGGGATGCTGGGCGTGCGGGAATGCGCCAAAGCCGCCGATGCGCAAGGTGAACGGCTCGATAATCGCGCTGACGATGTCCATGTCCTCGCAAACAGCCGGGACAAGCCGCTCGTCCACCTCTCCGAGAAAATGCAGAGTCAGGTGCAGATTGTGCAGCGGCTGCCATCTGTCTGCCATCACTTCCGGCTTGAGCCGTTCTTGGACAGCGGAAATATATTGAACCGCCTCTTCTGGAATATCCAATGCCACGAACAAACGCATAGACGTCTTTTCGTCCTCCTTTTGGCTGCCTTCTTGCCTCAACGAAAAATAGCCCTCCTGTGACGGAGAGCCATTTTACCATCTACGCCGCTTTAGGCAGCCATCATCTTTCCGGTTACGATGCCCAAAACGCTGCGCACATATTCGCCCAGTCGTCCAGAGCCAGGTTGATAGGTGAAGCGAAGTGTCAGCTCGACGTGCCCGACATGCCCCGCCGGAGGTATGTTCCAGAACAGGTCAGCTTCGCCGTACAAAATTTCCTCAATCCGCAGTTTTTTGCCCTCGATGTCCAGTTCCGGATCATGAGACAGCGAGAATTTCATCATGATGGAAAATGAGTCTTTTTTTACTCCGCCCCGCAAGTTTAGTTTGCCGTGGATCGCGACGAGTCCCGCTTCCCCCCACAAGTTGTACTCCAGCAAAGCCTGGCATTGGGGCTGCACCTGCAATTCAAGCGCAGGCAGACCTCCCTCAATCGTTAGTGCATGACGCTTTGCCAATTGTTCGATCTCCCCTTGAAAACGGTGAGCGCAATCGGAAACAGCCTGGAACAAATCGGGCTCTACAGCGTACATCGTCGTCACCTCTCCCCAACGGATTATCTGCTTTATTACTTCGTACTTCCCCTTGTCGTATCCTTTGTTGAAAAATGACTTATTTACCCTTATTTCATCGAAGGGCAAAAGATTCCTATGAAAATGCTATTTCACAATGTTGCAACATTTACTGATACGGGACAGGCATGCCCGGAAACGCTTTCACGAACAGGGTTTGCAGGTGCGCCTGTACATTTTCGTCCAGCTCCAAATGATAGAGTACGCCATTTTCATAGCGCAAAAGCGGATACGCGCCCAACCCGAGCGCAGAAACTTCTTTTGTCTCCACATATTCCGGCAGCGTCAACAGGAAGCGGGAAAACGGATTGGCGTCCTCCTCTGCCATGTGGATGACCTCAAACAAGTGCCCAAGCCCTGGGGTGACAATCAGATCGAGCAGTTCGCCGCGCTCCGCCACCCATACGGTAAACGCGGACTCCCGCACCTCGCTGCGCGCGTGTCTGCGCATCACCCAGACAGCCTGGCGAACGGTGCTCATCAGCAGATGCTGGGCGCCTTCTTCGCCATGTACGGCCTGCATCCGTCTGTAGTCGAGGACAAAAGCCAGCCCTTCTTCCGTGAAAACCGTGTCGGGAAAAGACAGTGCCGCGATGCTTCGCATTTCTTCCTCGCGCACCTGCGCTTCCTGCGGGATCGTCTCGACTTTCCCCTCAAAAAGGGAACGAATCATTTCCCGGGTGCGCTCGACCTCTCCTGCGGAAAAAAAGATGGACTCGGAGTAAATATGCGTCAGCTCGCCTTCCCCGTAAGCCAAATAGTGCAGGAGCGTACAAGGCTGTTCCAGCATTCGCAACGCCATTCCCCTCTGCTCCGCCAATTGGATGTCAAAAGTGAGCGGAAAGCCGAGCGGCTGGAGCGGATCAGACAGCGTCCAGATCACGCCCAAAAGCTTGCCTTGATACGTCTTGAACTCAACAGAGACAGCATCCCGCGTCTGCTCGACAAAAGCGTCCACCGATTCAAACACCAGGTACAGCTCGACCTCTCCTGTTCCGTTCATGCGGGCAAAATAGGGCAGCCCCGCTTCGCTGGCGAGCTGGTACAAGTCGAAAAAATCGTGCTTATCGAGAACCTCGCCCTGCGTCTCCTTGACGGGAGAGCGCAGAGCCGGGTCCGGGGCAAGCACGGGATTGAACTCCTCATTCATCTGGCTGCTCCCCCTGCTTTTCCCATGGCTGCATCAGCGGCCAGCCGTCCATCTGCTTGAGCAGCGAACGATCCGTGGCATCGATATGGACAGGCGTGACGGCGATGTAATCATGCTTCACCAGGTCGTAGTCATACGGCTCTGCAATCGGCATCACCTGCGGGTACTCCCGCATCAAAAAATATCCTTCTGCTGCTTCGCTGTACTTGTCCTCATAATGATGCAGCGAAAGCGTCGCCGGAACAATCCCTTTGACTTGCGCAAGCGGGACGTGCGGAATGTTGATATTCCAGAAAACTTCTGGCGCCAATTCGCCTTTTCCGGCTCGCTCCGCAAAATCTTTCACGAGCGGCGCGATCATCTGTACGACGTCGCCGTAATTTTCCTGGTCGTACCAGTTGTCATAGGACAGGGCAACGCCGGGAACTCCCAAAATAACCGCTTCTCTGGCCCCGCTGCATGTGCCGGAGTAATATATGTCGCGCCCCAAATTCGTCCCTACGTTGATTCCCGAGAACACGATATCGGGCTTTTCTTCTGCCGCAAACAGCAAATGATAGGCGGCTTTCACGCAGTCGGCGGGATTGCCGTTCACCGCCCACGCTTTGACGGGAAGACCGTAAAAGTCGCGTTTTTCCGTTGCCAGTGGCGTGCGATAGGTCACCCCGTGGCCAACGCCGCTTTTTTCCTCATCGGGAGCCACCACAAAGATTTCTGCCTGGTCCAGTACGAGCAGCGCTTCCACCAGCCGCTTGATGCCCAATGCCTCGATGCCGTCATCATTCGTAACTAAAATTCGCAACATAAGATCTCCTCCTTCATCGTGGCGCCTAGTCGCATTTGCTTCACACTTCCTTTTATTGTACTTTAGAAAGCTTTGCCAAGCCAAGCTTCCCGCCCGCAACTTGCGACACATCTGGACAATAAAAAAGACCCCAATGCGATTGGGGTCGTAATTAGTCGCCGACGATCTCTTTCCAGCGATCGCGCCAGGCGATCCCTTCGCGAATCCATTCTTCCACTTGCGCCTGCTTCTCCTGGGAAATGCCGATCAGGCAAGCGATGCGCGCGATTTCCTTCGTCTCCAGCGGCGACAGCTTCCGGTCAATCAGCGCCATATGGTACAGCTTGCGCATCATGACGAGCTTCTCGCTCTGGCTCAGGTCGACCATGTCTTCTACGATCACCTCGGGACGTTTCGGGTAATCGATGTCGTCCATGAGGATTTGCCGCTCTTTTAGCGTAAAATGTTCCGAATTGACAATGTCATGAATGCGGTCAACTTCCCGGGAACCTATATAACCGTCGGCATGCCCGACGCAAATCATCAAGCGCAAGGATGCAAACAAAATATGTTTGTCTTTTTCCGTTTTGGTATACAACGTGTCGTTCCTCCTCCGAACAAGTAATAAACAAACGATGATATCTACATCTAATAATACGATAAAAAAGGAAAGCGGTTTCATATGAATGTGTGACAAATTTTTGCTTCTCTTTGGCTGGTAGGCGCGATTTCGCCACATTTGCGGGCGAAGTCGGCCATTCCCTATATGAACAAAGGCAGAGAATGCGATTATCGCCCAAAGACCGTCCGAAAATCGATCCAGCCGTACGCGTCCAGGCTGATTCCCGACAGACGAGGGTGTGCTTTCATCTCGACGCGATTGGCGTACAGGGGCACAAAAATATGATCAGCCATCAGCTTTTCCATCATCGTGCGCACAATCGTCTGACGCTCCTCTGTCAGCGTAGTTTGCCCCAAGCTGCGAATCAGCCGTTCCAGCTCCGCTTTGCCGTGTGCAGTCAGATGGTGCGTGATGCTCAAAGCTTCTGCCAGCAAAAACTCGACGAGCGACAGCTCCGTTCGCTCGTCCACATTGGCGCTGTCGACGACGAGATCAGCGTGTTGCAGCAAGGCAGGTAAAGCCAGTTCTTCCGGAGTGGCGTACTGAATCTCGATCGGAATGCCGTACGCTTTGGCCTTGTCCCGAATCCATTCGGCATCCTCGATGTGATCCGCGTCTGGATAAGTGTACAGGCTGAGCGTCTCTTTGCCGTAGCCTCTTGCATCTACCAGGCGGGCGATTTCCGCTGGATCGTCTGGAGTGGAGCCTGCCGTCTGCCGATATCCTCCCCATACTTCCGCCTGCTCCCTGCCGCCTTGCAACTCCTCCCTGAGCGCAGGGCCAGCCAAAAGCTCCGCAAGCAAGCTGCGAAAGGAAGCGTCCGCCAAAGGGCCTTTTTTGGCTGCATTCAAACTGACGTACTGAAAGCATTTCTCCTGACGGGCGACTTCGTTCCACGCAAGCTCTGCCTCCGCTTCCTGGAGCGAACTCGCTTTCGCCACAGTCAGCACGCTCTCATCTGCCCAGTCCGCTTGCCCCATGCCAGGGACGCACCAGATTTCAATTTTGTCCAAAAACGGCCGCCCGGCAAAATACGGCGCGAACGCCTCAAGGACAAGCATGGAATCGTCGTGGCGCACAACGCGAAACGGCCCTGTCCCTACCGGCAACCGCGAGAACTGCTCTCCCATCTGCTCGGTGTAGTCACGCGGGACAATCGACAGTTGTTCTTTGCTCAACGCTTGCAAGAACAGCTCATCCCGCTCTTTCAACTCAATCGTCACGACATAGTCATCACAGACGTTTACCGACTCGATAGAACGAGCCAGCCAGCGATGCTTGAACGATTGCTCCATCAGGCGCAGCAAGGAAAAACGGACGTCGTCAGCAGTCAGCAGGCGGCCATGGTGAAACAGCACGCCTTTTCGCAAGTAAAACGTCCAGTGCTTTCCGCTCTCGTCCGTCTCCCAATGAAAGGCCAACTGCGGCTCTATTCGCTTCGTGAGCGGATCAAACCGGACAAGCGTATCGAACAGATGCTTGACCAAATGCGTTTGCGAACGCAGCAAAACATGAATCGGGTCCAGTGCTTCAAACGGGCGATCGAGCAGCAAGCGCAATGTATCGACTCGGCTATTACTACCCTTTTCCCGCGTCACCCGCGCTCCAAACTGACTTTTCATCCAGAGTGAAAAATTTTGCGAAAAAGTCGGCCACGCCTCCCCGTATTGCTGCATCAGTTCCTGGGACGCGCGAATTTCCCCTGTTTGGGCAAGCTCCTTGGCTACAGACAGCAGCAAATCTGCCGGTTCCAAAAGGAGGGTCAGAACGGAATGATTCCCCCTGCCTCGTCCCGGCTGCCAGCCGAGCCAGCCGCGGGCTTGCATTTTTTTCAATGTCAATGTGGCATTGCGCAGCGTACAGCACAAAATCGCCGCGACTTCTGCCAGCGTGATCTCCAGCGGACGACCGACCGAATCGGTTGGCCTCAGCGCACATAAACGAATATATTGTTCAACCAGTTGCATCTCATTTCACCGCCAATAAAAAACATGAAAAAATGATTCTCCTAATCGTACGCTTTTTCTGTGTCGTCCGCCAGCTTACAATTCGAAGAACCAACCACCAAGCCGGAACCTCCGGAGAAAGGACACACGTCTATGCATCTGCTCCCCGCTTCCTTCCGCAAATTTATCGCGGAATACCCTGCCTTGCTGTGGGTTCGTCTGTTCGGGGAAACGCTCACTTCCCTGTCCAGCACGATGATCGCGCCTTTTCTCGTCCTGTACTTGAGCGAAAACATCAGCGGCTCCGTCACACTCACCATGCTGGTGATCGGCTTGCAGCCGTTTTCCGAGATTTTGCTGACCTTGTTCGCGGGCGGATTGACTGACCGGATTCGGCGCAAAACGATGCTGCTCGTTGCCTTGCTGATTCAAGGCTTCGCCATGCTCGGGATGGCTTTTGCCGATTCTATCGCCGCTTTTGCCGTCCTGTACGTGCTCAACGGCGCTGGCCGCTCCCTGTTCATCCCGGCAAGCCGCGCCCATCTGGCCGATACGATCCCGCCTGGGCAAATGGCAAGTGCTTTTGCTCTGTTGAATACGTCCTCAAGCATCGGGGCAGCAATCGGGCCACTCCTTGGCGTGATTCTCTACAAGTACGATCCGGCGATGGCTTTTCTGTTTACCGCGATCTCGCTTTTCGTTTACGCGGCGGCGGTCTTGTGGAAAATCCCGCAAACACCGTTGCCGGAATGGGCGGAAGCAGCTCACGAGAAAGCGCCACGCTTCAGTAGAGGAGCATGGAAGGCATACCGCCCGGCATTGGCGATCATGACGCTTTCACTGCCGATCAGTCTGTTCTATGCGCAAACCGAAACAAATTTGCAGCTGCACATGAAAAATACGCTGCCCGACTATTTGCAAGCTCTCGCCTTGCTCATCGCTGTGAAGGGGATTTTGCTCATCCTGTTTGAATTTCTGCTCGTCAAGTGGACACAGCACATGCCCGCTCGCTGGCTCATTACTGCATCATACGGCTGCTTCTTCCTCGTCGCTCTCGGTTATGCCTACATCGATTCCTTGCCGCTTCTGCTCGCCATGCAAGTGCTGCTCGTCATCGGCGAAAGCGTCGGCTTGACCCAACTGCTCGCTTTTGTCACGCGGATTGCGCCATCCTCGATGCGCGGCCGATATTTTGCCATCACCGGAACACACTGGGATATTTCCCGCATGTGCGGCCCGTATTTGGGCAGTCTGGTCTTGCTGCACTACGGCGGTACGCTGCTGTTTACGATCGTCGCTGGCATCCTGGTCATTGGAGCGTTCGCCATGCACCGCTATTTGACCGTCAAAGAAAAAACCTTCCCGCTCGCGCAGGAAGGCTGATGAAAAGCGTTAGGTCAACAAGAATCGGTCTTCGCTGAAGCTCTCTCCGCCACGGGCTGCCTCGAAGGCGCGCAGCAAGTCTTGCGGCTTCATGGTTCGTTTTTTCTCATCCGGAATATCGAGAATGATCCCGCCGTCGTGCAGCATCAACAGGCGATTCCCCATGTTCAGCGCTTGCTCCATGTTGTGCGTGACCATGATCGTCGTCAGCTTGTGGCGAGCGACAATCTTGTCAGTCAGCTCGACAATGAGCTGCGCCCTTTTCGGGTCCAACGCTGCCGTATGCTCATCCAGCAGCAAAATTTTCGGTTCCGTGAATGTAGCCATCAACAGGCTGAGCGCCTGGCGCTGACCGCCGGAAAGGAATCCGACCTTTGTTTTCAAACGGTTTTCCAGTCCTTGGTCAAGCTGCTTCAACTGCTCGCGGAACAGCTCGCGCTTGTGGTTGTTCACTCCGAAGCCTAGCGTGCGGCGGCGTCCACGCCCGAGCGCGATCGCCAAATTTTCTTCAATCGTCATGTTCGGTGCAGTACCTGCCATCGGGTCCTGGAACACCCGGCCGATCAATTCGGCCCGCTGGTGCTCGCCCAGGCGCGTGACATCCTTGCCGTCAATCGTGATCGTTCCGCTGTCCGGGAACAGCCCGCCGGAGATCATGTTCATCATCGTCGACTTTCCGGCTCCGTTACTGCCGATTACGGTGATGAACTCTCCGCGCTTGACGTGCAAGTTTACATTGCGCAACGCGATTTTTTCATTGACGGTGCCCGCATTGAACACTTTGTTAACATAGGAAATTTTAAGCATTGCTGTTTCCTCCCCTTACCGAGCGTACCGCTTGTTTTTTCCAGATTCCTTTGGCAACGGTCGGAACAGTCAATGCGACAATCACGATCAAGGCGGTAATCAGCTTCATGTCGGACGGATTCAATCCCGCCTGCAAAGCCAGGGCAATCACCAAACGGTACACAATCGAACCGAGAATGACAGCGAGTGTGACGCGGAAAATGGAGGAGCTGCCGAACAGCACTTCCCCGACAATAACAGAAGCAAGACCAATCACAATCATCCCGATCCCCATGCCGACATCGGCAAAGCCCTGGAACTGGGCAACCCAAGCGCCAGACACAGCTACCAGACCGTTGGACAGCGCCAGACCGATAATCGTGGTCGTGTCCGTATTCACTCCGAAGCTGCGAATCATTTTTGGATTGTCCCCTGTCGCCCGCAGATCGAGGCCGAGGTCGGTGTGCAGGAACCAGTCAATTACCAGCTTGAGCACGAGAACTCCGACGAAAAATACGATGGATACGCCAGTCAGCAAAGTGACGCCGCCTACCGTCAAGTCGGGAATGCTCAAATCTTTTACATAGGTGAACAACGTATCTTCACGCAGCAAAGGCAAATTCGCCTTTCCCATAATCCGCAGGTTGATCGAGTACAGCGCGATCATGGTCAAAATCCCTGCCAGCAGTGCGTTGACCTTTCCTTTTGTATGCAAAACGCCGGTAAATGCCCCTGCCAATCCCCCGACGATGAACGCCAGGAGAGTAGCCAGGTACGGGTTGGTTCCATCGATGATAAACTTGGCTGCGATCGCTCCGCCCAAGGCGAAGCTGCCATCTACCGTCAAGTCAGGTACGTTTAGAATGCGAAAGGTCAAATACACGCCCAGAGCTAAAATTCCGAATAGCAAGCCCTGCTCGATGGCTCCCATTATTGCCAAATTCATAGAAGAAATCCTCCTGTTGCTGCGATTATTACTCGATCACTTCGCCAGCGCGGTCGAGCATGGATTGCGGAATGGTCACTCCCATTTTCTCCGCTGCTTTTTTGTTCAATACGAGCTTCATGTCTGCCTGCATCTCGACAGCCATGTCTGCCGGCTTCGCTTCGCCCTTCAAGATTTTTGCTGCCATGTCTGCTGTTTGTTCGCCGAGCTTGGTGTAGTCGATTCCGTAAGTAGCAATCGCACCGCTCTTCACGGAGTTTTCTTCCCCTGCGATGACCGGAATTTTTTGCGCTTCGGCAACGCTCAGGACTGCTGCAATCGACGATACGACCATGTTGTCTGTCGGCACGTAGAACGCGTCTACTTTGCCTACCATCGACTCAGCCGCTTGCTTCACCTCTGTTGCGCTGGTGATCGCTGCTTCCTGAATGGACAGGCCCAGCTTGTCCGCTACTGCTTTCGCCGCATCTACCTGCACTTTGGAGTTCACTTCGCCGGAGCTGTAGATAACTCCAACTGATTTCGCATCTGGCTTCAATTCTTTGATCAGCTTCAATTGCTCTTCCACCGGGTTCATGTCGGAAGTACCTGTCACGTTTGCTCCCGGTTTATCCATCGCTTTTACCAGACCTGCCTCTACCGGATCGGTTACTGCCGTAAACAAGATCGGAATGTCTTTGCTTGTTTGGGCAGCAGCCTGAGCGGTCGGCGTCGCGATCGCCAGTACGAGGTCTACTTTGTCAGACTCGAATTTTTGCGCGATGGAGATTGCTGTATCCATGCTCGCTTGCGCTGATTTGACGTCGATTTTCACTTGTTTGCCGTCTTCGTATCCGTTTTTGGCAAGCTGCGCCACAAAGCCTTCGCGTGCTGCATCCAATGCCGGGTGCTCTACGAACTGAGAAATCCCGATTTTAAACTGTTTGGTTTCAGCAGCTGGCGCCGGCTGGTTCGAAGCAGGTGGAGTCTGCTCGTTGCTCGCCGGGGTAGCGCTTTGCTGTCCACATGCGGTAACAGACAAAAGCAGCAAAGGAAATAAAAAACTCTGAATTTTTCTGATAGTCTTTTTCTGTTTGAACATGTGATAAATGCCCCCTTGAAAAATTTTTTCTAATTTTAACACGGATAAAACAGTTTTAAAAGAATAAAAAGAGAGCTTGACGCTCTCTTTTTACTTGGTGATTTCTTTCGCCTGCTGTTTGAGTGCCTCTGAAATCGTGAGACCAAACTTCCCGGCTGCTGTTTCATTGATGTACAGGTCGGCCTGCTTTGAAATTTCGACAGGAGTGTCTGCAACCGCTTGTCCTTTGAGGACACGGGCAGCCATTTCGCCTGTTTGCTTGCCAATCTGGTAGTAGTCGATGCCGTACGTGGCTACTGCGCCGCGTTTTACGGTGTCTGTGTCGGAAGCAAAAACAGGAATCTTGTTCGCTTCCGCTGCTCCCAGTACAGCCTCAAAAGAGGACACGACGGTATTGTCAATCGGAATGAACATGGCGTCGGCTTTTCCAGCAAGTCCCTGAGCTGCCAATTGCACCTCGGAAAGCTGCGAAATGCCCGCCTTGATGATTTCTACGCCTTCTTTGCTCGCTGCCTCTTCCAGCTCTTTTACCTGTACCTCAGAGTTGACCTCGGAGGTGGTGTAGATCACGCCCAGCTTTTTCAACTGGGGCAGGAAGGTTTTGATCAGCTTCAATTGTTGTTCCATCGATACTTTGTCGCTCGTTCCAGTCACGTTCTTGTCCGGTTTTTCCAGACTGCTGACCAGCTGAGCCGAGATCGGATCTGTTACGGAACTGAACAAAACAGGTTTGTCGGTAATCGCCTTGGCTGCAGCCTGAGCGGATGGAGTCGCAATCGCTACGACCAAATCCTTCTTGTCTCCGGCGTACTTCTGCGCAATCGATACCGTGTTGTTCATATCGCCATGGGCGTTCTGGTAGTCAACCTCCAGATTTTTGCCCTCTTCGTAGCCGGATTGTTTCAAGCCATCCAAGATTCCTTGATGAATCGCATCCAAAGCGGGATGCTCTACGAATTGCGTCAAGCCCAGCTTCACCGTTTGGCCTTGGCCGGAACTGGTCGCTGTTGCTTCATTTTGTCCACCTGTTTGATTGCCACATGCTGCCAAAGAAATGGCCAGCAAAGTGGTCAGTGCCATACTGACTGCTCGTCTCATCTGTACTTCCTCCTCTAAGCTCTGCTCTCTGTGCCTGATCACCCTCTGGTAACAAGGCATCTTGCATTTGTGCAACTTGTGTCCCATTATAGCATATTATTGCGTCCTGAAAAGCTTTTTTCATCAATCTTCCGTTCCGGTTTCTTCCTCTGCATTTGGCATTTTTTTCACGAGAACCCTGGTAATCCGGTAGTGATCGACTTCCCCCACCACAAACTCGAACTTGCCCTCCCGCACCCGGTCGCCTACGCGGGGCGGATGGTCGATTTGCATGTAAATCCACCCGGCCAGCGTATCGACCTCGCTGGATTCCAAATCGAGGTCCAGGTAGTCGCCCACTTCCTCCAAAAGCATTCTGCCGTCAAGCGACAGCATGCCGTCGTTCTTTTCTACTTCCGGACGCTCGTCGTCAAATTCATCCTGGATATCGCCGACGATTTCTTCCATAATATCTTCAAGCGTCACCAAGCCAGCCGTGCCCCCGTACTCATCGATGATGATCGCCATTTGCCCGCGCTGTTTTTGCAGCATCGTCAGCAGACGGCTGATCGAGATCGTCTCGGGAACCGTCAAAACCGGGCGCATCAACGTTTTCAGATCGCTGTGCTCGCCTTCCAAAAGCCCTGTCAGCATGTCTTTGATGTGCAAACTCCCCACGACGTGATCCTTGTCGCCATCGACGACCGGATAGCGGGTGAATCGGCCGTTTTGCACGAGGCGGACATTTTCGTCAAACGGATCGCGCACGTTGAGCACAACCATATCGGTTCGCGGAACCATAATCTCCCGCGCCATCGTCTCGGAAAAATCAAAAATGTTGTCTACCAGCATCAGCTCTGTCTGGTCGATCAGGCCGCTTTTGTGACTTTCGTTGACCAGAATACGGATTTCTTCTTCTGTATGCGCCTCCTGATGCGGCTCCATGGAAATGTGGAACAAGGCGAGGATGCGGCTTGCCGACCAGTTCAGCAAAGCGATAAACGGATACATGACTTTGTGAAACAGCTGGATCGGCCGACTGACAGCGAGCACGACCATTTCGGTGCGCTGAATCGCAAGTGTCTTCGGAGCCAGTTCGCCCAGCACGATATGCAAAAAAGTGATCACGGAAAACGCAATAATAAAGGAAATGCTGCTCACCAGCGTCTCGTTCAGCTGGAAGTAGCGAAATACCGGATGCAGCAAGTGAGCCACAGCAGGCTCGCCAAGCCAGCCGAGTCCGAGCGAGGCGAGAGTGATGCCCAATTGGCAGGCAGACAAATAAGCATCCAAATTGTGGATGACTTGCTCCACGTTCTCCGCCCGTTTGTTGCCTTCTGCCACGAGCTGGGCAATGCGCGACTCCCTCACTTTCACCACGGCAAACTCGGTTGCAACGAAGAAGCCGTTGAGGAAAACGAGGATCAAGACCAAACCCAAGTTAAACAAGCTTCCCCACATTCCCATTCTCCCCGCCTCCCTTTCCGACCATTGCTTTGGGATATTGTTTCCCATCCTATCGCAAATGTTACCTGTCTGTTTTTCTTTCTTTTCCGGATTGTGATACCATAGTGCTGATTCATATGCCGTTTGTAACGAGGTGAATCTTTTGTCTTATCGTCCAGACTTGCCGATGATCGTCCAAAGCGATCGCACTGTATTATTGGAAACACAACATCCGTTGTTTGCGGAGGCAAGACAGGCCATCAGCGGTTTTTGCGAATTGCTGAAAAGTCCGGAGTACATCCATACATACCGGATTACCCCGTTGTCGCTGTGGAATGCGGCAGCCAGCGGACTTTCCCCGAATGAAGTAACAGGAGTGCTTGGCGCATACAGCAAATACGGCGTGCCGCCAACGCTCGTCAAAGAAATAGAAGAAACGATGCGCAAATACGGGCTGATTCGGTTGGAACGTCACGGGGATGATCTCGTATTAAATAGTGACGATCCTCTTGTTCTCACAGAGCTAATCGGATACAAATCGATCGCCGCCTTGTTCGAAGAAGGCTATACACTCAAAAGCTACGCACGCGGGCTGATCAAGCAGGAGCTGATCAAGCTTGGACTGCCTGTGCAGGATTTGGCGGGGTATTCGCAAGGGGAAGCCTGTCCGGTCAGCTTGCGGCAGACCAGTGCGTCAGGCAAGCCGTTTGCTTTGCGCTCCTATCAAAAAGACGCTGTCGATGCTTTTCACTTGGGCGGCGCGGTTACGGGTGGCAGCGGCGTGCTCGTCCTGCCCTGTGGAGCCGGGAAAACGGTCATCGGCATTGGCGCGATTGCGCAATTGCAGACCGCTACCCTTATTTTGACGACGAATACGACCTCCGTGCGCCAGTGGATTTCCGAGCTGCTGGACAAAACCGAACTGGACCCCGATCTTGTTGGCGAATACACCGGAGATCACAAGGAAGTAAAGCCGATAACTGTGGCAACTTATCAAATTCTCACATACCGCCCCACCTCTCTGGATGAATTTCCTCATATGAAACTCTTTTCAGAGCGTGACTGGGGGCTTATTATTTACGATGAGGTGCATTTGCTGCCTGCACCTGTCTTTCGTGTTACTTCCGGCATCCAGGCTACACGCCGACTCGGGTTGACCGCCACGCTCGTCAGGGAAGACGGCCGGGAAGAAGACGTCTTTACGCTGATCGGCCCGAAAAAGTACGAGGTTCCCTGGAAAGCGATGGAGGAAGCTGGCTGGATTGCGGAAGCGCGTTGCCGCGAAATCAGGCTGCCTTTTGAGCCAAAATGGCGGGAAGCGTACGCACATGCAACCGCCCGGCAAAAGTTCCGGATCGCTGCCGAAAACCCGAAAAAGCTCGAAGTGGTCCGCAAGCTGCTCGACCGCCACGAGGGCGACAGAGTGTTGATCATCGGCCAGTACGTCGATCAACTGGAGCAAATGGCAACCGCCTTGCAGCTTCCGCTGATTACGGGCAAAGTCCCGGAAAAAGAGCGCGAGACGCTGTACGAACAATTTAAAAAAGGGGAAATCACACGCCTGATCGTCTCCAAGGTAGCCAATTTTGCCGTCGATTTGCCGGACGCCAACGTCGCGATTCAAATTTCCGGCACGTTCGGCTCCCGTCAGGAAGAAGCACAGCGCCTGGGACGCATCTTGCGACCGAAAACGGACAACAACACTGCCCACTTTTATACACTCGTTACACGCGATACGAGAGAGCAGGAGTTTTCGCTCCATCGTCAGCTTTTTCTCGTAGAACAAGGCTATCCATACGAAATTATAGAAAACGAGATGCTGGTCTGAAACGTTTCGACAGAAGCCAGCGTCACATAGAGGGAAGGGAGGCCGGAGATTCAATGCAATCCGACGCCGAAATCATTCAGCGGATTCTTCAGGGCGAAATTGAAGGGTATCGCGACCTCATCCAGCGATATCAGCATATGATCTACGTTTTTATCTACAAAATGGTGAACAATCGCGCTGATGCAGAAGATCTTACTCAGGAAGTGTTCGTCAAGGCGTATGAAAAACTGTCTACGTTTCGAGGCGACTCGCAGTTTTCATCCTGGTTACATACGCTTGCCCGCAACAAGAGTATCGATTTTTTGCGCCGCCGAAAGTTTCACGACTCTGACGAGCAATTGGCGTACGTGCCGTCCAATACACGAGACGAATCTCCGCAGGATTCGCTCATGAACAAGGAGCAGCGCAGGGAAATCCAGGAAGCATTCGCCTTGCTGTCGGATACTTACCGGGAAGTAATCGTTCTGCGTTGCACGCATGAGTATCCGTTTGAAAAAATTGCAACTCTTCTCGGCATCGCCGAGTCTACAGCACGCGTCCGCTACTTGCGCGCTCGCCAAGAACTCGCAAAATTGTTAACCCGCAAGGAAGGGGGACTCGTACATGAACTGCCAGGCATTTAGAAAAGCATGGCTAGATGACACAGACAGCGATATTTTCTCTCATATAGAAACTTGTGAGGAGTGTATCGCATGGATTGAAACGCAAATGACAACAGAAGAGGAGGTGCAGTTCTTGAAGGAGGTTCCACTGCCCCAAGCGAATCTGGAAGAGCGGATTATGCAAGCCATCTACCAGAACGCAGGACAAGGTGTGCCCCCTCATGCCGCCACCGCAACCGTCGCTGTGCTTCCACAGCAAGCGGCAGCACCAGCAACCAGCAAGCGTCGGCCCAAAGGCTTCCCTTCATTCGCCTGGGTCAGCGCCGCAGCAGTCCTCCTGGCAGTGGGCTTCCTGAGCTATCAGCAGCTTCAGGACGATCAGATGATGCAGACAGCCGCCCAACCGGAAGCCAATCAGGCAAGCGCAAGCAATCAAATCGTGGCGTACAGCGGCAATGCGACGCAAGCGCAAGAGACAGCTCCAGCCGCTCCTCCTGCACCAGCCCAGGCGACAACAGGTGCAACAGGCGGCAGCAGTCAGCCAATGGCGAAGCAAAACGAAGCGGCTACTCCGTCCACAGGAGCGGCAGCAGCAGTTAATCCGAACGGTGATGCCGCGCCAGCTGCCGCCAATGCCCTTGTTGCGCTGGACGACACGCAGCAAAGCAAAGCGGCGCCGCCGCAAGCGCGCACCGCTCAGCCGGAAAACCAGGGGGCTGCGGCTGCCCGAAGTCAACCGACTGCCAAAGTACCTGCGGTGAATGCCAAAGAAAACGCGGCAAGCGAAGAAAACGTCGCCGAGAACGCCCTGATGGCTGCGAAAAAAGGCGGGGCACCCGCGATCACGGCCGATCAGCCTATGGGAATGACCGCCGTGCCCGAGCAAGAGAACAGCGAAAACGGACTCGTCGGCCCGTCGTTGGCCATGGCAGCCAAACAGCCGATCACGCTGTCGACCTTTACGGATACAGATACAGCCGTACAAGCGTCCGATATGCCCGTTCCCGTGCTGGCCCAAAACCCGAACAGCTTTTCGCTAAGCTCGATTTCCGTGCAATACGAATCAGAAACGAGCCAAAAAGTAACGCATCTGGCCGCTGATTACAAGCGCAACAACGACTGGATTCGGATCGACGTAGTACGGAACACACAAGGCAAACGCAGCTTGTCGATTCCCGGAACGTTTTCCGCCACTCAGCTGTTTGCAGTCAATGGCGAGCAAGCTATTGCCGTCTCGTTTGACAACAAGGACGCGAAAAATGCGGTCGCGGAGCACGCGGTCCATTTCAACGCCCAGTCCAATAATCAGTCCCTGTACGTAGTGATAACCGCCCACGGTGTTTCGCTGGACGAATTGATTGAAGCTTCCAAGCAACTGACCTGGAAGCCTTAACGAAAACACGATTTTCCAAAGACACGACCTGTTCCATCAGGCTCGTGTCTTTTTTTATTTGCCAAGCCTGGCTTCGAGCGGCCGGGTCGGGGGATGGAAAAGTTTTAGTACGGTATTGATCACTTTAAACTAATGTGTATAATGTTTGTTATAACATAAACAAAAACAACTTTTGTTTATTGAAAAGGAGTGCATCCACATGTCTAATGCTTCACCTCCCCGCTCGTCCCTGTTTCAAAATACGTATTTTCGCACCATCCTGTTGTCAGGAGCGCTTTTGCAAATCGGCGTCTGGGTTCGCAACTTCGCGATTCTTTTGTTTGTCATGGATCAGACGAACAACGACCCTTACGCCGTTTCCCTGATTTCCGTCGCGCAGTTTGGCCCGATCTTTCTGTTTTCCATCATCGGCGGGACATTTGCGGACCGCTGGCGCCCGAGAAAAACGATGATCATCTGCGACTTGCTTAGTGCGCTCTCTGTTGGCGCTGTGTTGCTCACCCTCGTGCTCGGCACATGGAAGGCAGTCTTTTTCGCCACCTTGATCTCGGCGACGCTCTCCCAGTTCTCGCAGCCTTCTGGCATGAAACTGTTGAAGCTTCACGTTCCCGGACACGAATTGCAACCTGCCATGGCGATGTTTCAGACGATGATGGCAGTGTTCATGGTAATTGGTCCGGCTCTCGGCACTCTCCTCTACCAATCTTTCGGGATCTCGTCCGCCATTGGCGTGATGGGCGTCTCTTTTGTCCTCTCCGCTGTCGTTTTGTTCCAGCTCCCGCGCGACGAGGACGGGCAAAAAAATCACACTGGCGAAAGCTTCTGGACCGAGTTTGCAGCCGGGTTCCGCTATGTGTGGTCAAAACCTTCCTTGCGCGCGCTCGGCGCGATCTTCACTTGCATCGGGCTGGCATCTGGCTTGATTCAGCCGCTGTTTGTCTTTTTGGTCGTCGAACGCCTCGGGCTCCCCAAGGAATATTTGCAATGGCTGATGATGGTCAACGGAGCCGCGATGCTGATCGGTGGCGGTGCCGTCATGAATGTCGCGAAAAAAGTCTCACCGCAAATGCTGATTGCTGCCGGTCTGCTCATAAGCGCCATCGGGACTTTCGGGAACAGCCTGTCTACCGCATTGTGGGCAGTCATGTTTTTCCAGTTTATCAACGGTCTGTTCTTCCCGTGCATTCACGTCGGAATCAACACGCTTCTGCTGAAAACGAGCGATGCAGCGTATATCGGCCGGGTAAACGGCGTCCTGACTCCCCTGTTTATGGGAACGATGGTCGTCTCCATGAGCATCGCGGGATGGCTGAAAAGCCTGTATTCCCTTCCCTTGCTTTTCGGTGGTGCGGGCCTGTTGTTTGCCGTCAGCATTTTGTTTGTCCTGCCTATGCTAAGACGAAAAGAGGTGCTGGCTGCTCCTTCGCAAAAAGCTTGAACGACTAGACAAACAGCTTTCGCGTCTTCTCCTTTTGCCCTGTTCGCTTCCGACTGTCTGCTATAATCAAGAGGGTTGCCCTTTCAGAAACAGGAAAAGGAGAAAAGATATGCAAACTTTTCATATCGGCTTCGGCGATTCTGCGTGTGGGACGTTGCGCGTATTTCTGCGTGCAGCCAGGCTGCCAGGCTCGATCATTTGCCTTCGCGATGACTTCTCGATCGGCCCGATTGCCCATTTGACTACCGAGGATGGAATGGAGCAACGCTGGCAATGGTTCAAAAACTTGCTCGTCGCAACAGAACCTGACTTTCAGGAGGATTTGGAGCTGTTCGCCCAACAATTTCAGCAAGACCGGACGTTCGCTGCCGACATCCCCGCAGGCAGCACGGTTGTTTTGTGGCATGGCGGACGGTGCACTTCCGATCAGCTCGGGATACGTTACGTCGTCTCCATGCTCCAATCCAAAGCAATCCGCTTCGAAGCCGTGGATGTGTCCGCCTATAGTCAGCGCATCCACTACACCGTCACAGATGAAGAGAACAACACCATTCCGTATGTGATCAGAAGTGTCGGCGAGATTTATTCGGAACGTCTCCATGGTGCATGGGAGACAAAAGCAAGCTTGTCTAGCGCTCAAATCGAGGAATGGGTGCATGACTGGGAAGCTCATTGGCTGCACTCCACCAGCCGCCTGCGCATTATCGAAAACGGGCTGGTTCAAGCGGTGCCGGAAGATTACTACGATGCGGCACTGCTTCAGTGCTCCACCCGTTCGTTCCAGAAAGCCGGCCGCGTCATTGGCGAGGTGATGGGCCGCAGCGAGCAGTGCATCGGTGACATGTATTTGTTGCAACGGATTCAGGAGTTAATCCGAGCAGGAAAACTGAGCTATCGGGGCGAGCTTGCTCCTATGCGATACTTGGAGATTCGGTTAGCCGACGCCACTCTGACGGAATAAGGTTTTTGCACACCAAAAAACGCCGCCTTTTGCCATGAAGCACAAAAGGCGGCGTTTCTTCTTTTATTAATGGGTCTGATTTTTAGCCTGGTTCCACTGCTTGATTTGCTCGATAATCTCTCTGATCTGATTGCGGGCATCCTGATGCTCCGGCTCGCTGCCCCAATGCTGGATGAGCGGCGGCATTGCTTTTGCCATCGTCGTATACAAACACCATACTTTCACCATCTCGATCCGCTCCGGCGTCGCTTCGCCTGTCAACAACTCGGTAAACTTGTGCAGCAACTCCTCCAGTTCAGGCACCAGCACTTCCTTTTTCTCACTCATGAATGATCCCCCGCTTTCCTATGTTTTCCTTATTCATCTATTGATCTTCGTATGCAAAATTTCCACTAGCCAAAAGCAGCGGTTGCCTTCGTGGGCCTCTACAGTGTGAGGAACGTAAGCAAGCCGTACGCAACGGCTACAGTCAGGATGATGCTCCATAAAACAATGCCGATCGACATCCACCACATCAGCTTGCCGACTGGTGCGCCGAGCGAAATCCCGATCGCAGCACCGAGCGGAGCGCCAGTTAACAGTGGCGAGGCCAGTCCAAGTCCGATGACGCCGTACTTCTCCCAAATGCGCCCCATTCGTCCTTGGTTTTTCCCCTTTTTCTCCACACGTTTCATCAGCCAGCTTCGCAGGGAGCCGCCCAAAAAGATGACGATACCCGCGCTTGCTATTGCACCAATGGCACTGAACAGCCCCGTCAAAAACGGCGGCAACTGCAATAAAAATCCAACGGGAATCGCTCCCCACAATTCAAGCATGCTTGTCAAAGCGACTGTCCCGCATTTCCATAATACGTCCATACTCTCTCGTCAATCTCCTCTCGTTGCCATTCCTGATCCTCTCAGTAAATACGAACGAGAAGGAAAAAGGTAGCGCTTTTTTCCAAATTAGGAAGTGACGTCCCGGCGGATAAAGACGGTGTAGGCTACGATCAGAGCAGCTACGGCCCATATACTCAGCACAGTCAAGGAAAACGGAAGCGTCATTCCTTTGATCGGAGGCAGTGTGCCGTTCAAATAATCGGTCAACTGCAAATTGACGACGAACAAGTATTTGGACGACTCCCAGGAAGAGGCCATCTGGGTCAGGATCATGCCGCTGATCAGGGCCGCCATCATGACTCCCATCCCGGCGGCGGCGCTGCGGATCAGCACGGAAACCATGAACGTGATCGTTCCGACTACGAGGCACACGAACCAGCCCAGTCCGTACTGCATGAGCAAAAACTGCCACTGCGGCAACATGAACGCCCCTGCTGTCTGCAACTCTCCGCCTGCCACTTCGAAGCCGGTGAGCACAGGCAAGTCCCATCCGGAATAGCCAAAGACGAAGCCTGACAGCGAATAAGCCATAAACAGCGTCATCACCACGGTCAAGGACGTAAACAGCAGCAAAGTGATGTACTTGCTGGTCAACACCTTCCAGCGCCGAACGGGTCTGGTCAACAACAGCTTGATCGTCCCTTCGCTCAATTCCGCCGAGACGATATCGACTGCCAAAATGACGATGATCATCGGCAAAAACATGGAGATCGTCTGATCCATAAAGCCGCGGGCAAAAGTCGGACCTCCAGGCGCCATCGGGTTGATATCGTGGTCGAGATAATATTGCTGTTGCTGAATGCGGATTTTAATGATGTCGCGCCATTCGTCCGGGAGGCGGCTGGAGGCAAGCCTGTTTTGCATATCGACGATTTGCTGGGTCAAAAGCGGACGCCAGTCAGTCGTGCCCATGCGCTCCTGGGTGGTGATCACAGAACGATACTGCGCGTATGTAAAAATCGGGATGAGGATCGCCAGAATCAGCACGACGACGAGGAAGCGGCGGCGGCGCAGCAGTTTGACCGTTTCATTTTGGACGAGGCCCAGCATGCTTGGATTCATTTTTCTCCCCCTCCTGTCAACGTCAGGAACAAGTCTTCGAGCGTCACCGTTTTCGTGGCAATTCCCACGACCGGAACGCCTGCCTGAACCAGCGCCTGGTTGACTTCTCCTACCCGTTCCATATCCATGTGCGTTTTCAATCGGTCTTCTCCGACCGCGGCAATCTCCGTCACAGCCTTATGCCTACGCAGCACGTCCATTGCCTTTTGCATATGCGCAGCGGAGATGGTCCATTCCACCTGATCGGCAAACTGCTCCATCAGCTCAGTCACCAGCCCAACAGAAATAACCTTCCCCTGGCTAATAATCGCTACCCGATCGCACATCATCTCGATCTCGCTGAGCAGATGGCTGGAAATGAACACAGCAAGTCCCTCTTCCTCTGCAAGCCGCCGGATAAACTGGCGCATTTCGCGGATGCCAGCCGGGTCCAGTCCGTTTGTCGGCTCGTCGAGAATCAAGATTTTCGGTCGGTGCAACAGCGCCTGCGCGATTCCCAGCCGCTGTCTCATCCCGAGCGAGTACGTCTTGACCTTGTCGTCAATCGCCCGTTCCAGATCGACGAAGCGCACGATCTCCTCTATCCGCTCCGGCGCAATCCCGCCGCTCATGCGGGCAAATTGCTCCAGGTTTTCTCTTCCCGTCAAAAATTTGTACAACTCGGGATTTTCCACGATGCAGCCAACTTGCGCGATCGCTTCCGGGAAATTGTCCCGCAGCGATACTCTCCCGATGCGAATGTCTCCGCCATCTGCTTTTGCCAGACCGACCAGCATGCGGATCGTCGTCGTCTTGCCCGCTCCGTTTGGCCCGAGAAAACCAAACACTTCTCCGGCGAGCACTTCAAAAGTAATATCGTGAATAATCTGCTTTTTGCCGATTGTTTTTTGCAATCCTGATACTGCGAGGACCGTATCGCCCAATGTGCGCCCTCCTGTCTTTGTTTGCGCTGCCCGCGACTGACGCAAGCTCTGCGTTTATGGTACACTGGCATAAGATGTCCAACCACATTATACCATGTCTGTTCACTTCACATCGAATAGGAGGATAGCCGATGCGCACATCCGGCAAACTTCTCTGGCGGACCGCAGGGTTGCTGTCATTTCTGTCCTTTTTGCTCTTGGCTACAGGCTTTGTCCTGGCGATGAACCCGCAGCAGTTGGCCCCCGCTACAGGAACATCCCCTGCCGAATCCGCGAAAACGCCAGCGCCTTTGCCTGCTGAAGGCGTCCGCAAAATCGTCGCGCTCGGTGACTCGCTCACACGCGGTGCCGGCGATGCAAACGGTCAAGGATACGTCGGGCTCGTCCGGCAAGCGTTGGAAAAAAAGGCGGGCCACTCGATCACGTTTACCAACCTCGCGATTAACGGACAAGAGTCGACCGACCTGCTCAAGCAAATGTCCGAAGCACAGGTCAAAACGCTGATTGCCGATGCCGACCTGATCTTGTTCACCATCGGCGGCAACGACTTGTTCAGGCAAACCGGCGGACTTTACACGATTGAACAAGAAAAAGTGGCCGCAGCCATCGACAGGCTTACGACCAACTATGAGGAGATCATTCGACAAATTCGCGCGCTGAACAAAAAGGCGACGATCGTCTACACTTCTTTGTACAACCCGTTCGGCAATACGGAAGCGGCTGTGGATACGGTGCAACCTGTCCTGGACTGGAACAACTCCGCCTCGCAAATCGCGGCCCGCTACCCGCAAGTATTCGTCGTCCCGACTTATGACATGTTCTTGCGCAAGGAACAGTCGTACTTGTACACCGATCATTTCCATCCGAACACGGAAGGGTATTCGCGGATCGCCGAGCGGATCATGCAGGCGCTAGAGTGATTCCGCCCGCGCCTCGTTCAGCGATTTGCCGTGCGTGGCGAAGTACACCCGCTGACCTGCCCATTGGAAGGCGCTGCTGACCATGGAAAAGGCGGCTACGGTCAAGAACAGCGTCGTCCCGCCGTAAAGCCCGAGCAGCATGCCGCCCATCCACGGACCGATGAACTGCCCCAGGTTGCTGAAGCTTTTGGCACCGTAGTAGCTGCCGCGCATTCCTTCCGGCGCCATGCGGTCAATCAGGACGTCACCTGCGGTAAAGGTCAAGATTTCACCGAACGTAAACAACACCATGGCGATGATGAAAAGCGCCCAGGAGCCAGCGAACGCGTAGCCGATATCGCCCAGTGCATACATAACGTTTCCGACCACAATTGCGGTGAGGGGCGTCTTTTTTTCTGCCCATCTGGTCAAAGGCATCTGCATAAGCACGACGACAACTGCGTTGATGCTCATGAGAATCGCGAACAGCTCCGCACCGGACGCCACTGTCATCTCCGTGAACTTGGCGAGCGTGGAGGACATTTGCGAATAGCCGACCGCTCCCAGCACCCCGGCAATCATGTACAGGCGGAATGCCTTGTCGTTCACGACTACGCTGAAGGCGCGGCCAAAAGTAATCGTCTCTTTCTTTTGCCCCTCGATTTGCTTGATCCCGAACTTGTTCAGCAATCTTTGCAAGCTGATGACGTACAGCAAGTAAATGAGCGCGGTAATCATAAAAGGCAGCGCGACGGACGTCTTCGCCAGCACAGCGCCCGCAATCGGACCGACTGCTACCCCTACGTTGATCGCCGTATAGCGAAGGCCGAATACGCGAAACCGTTTTTCCGGCGGCGTCACATCCGCCATCAGCGCCTGCGAGACCGGCTCATAAAACGAGCGACAGAGCCCGCCAGCCATATTGAGGAACAGCAAGACCAGCGGGTTTTTGCTGATCGCAAAGCCGATAAAGACGAGCGTCCAGACGTACAACGCCCCCAGCATGACCCGTCTGCGTCCGATTCGGTCCGACAACGTCCCGGCAATAAAACCGCCAATCGTCCCGGCTAATGGGCCAGCTCCGATCGTCAAACCGATCATCGCCAAATCCATATCGGTATGATTCGACAAGTATAAAAACAAAAACGGCATGCTCATCGAACTAGCAGCCCTGACAAACACAGTCCCGACAATCAGCGACCAGACGATCGGGTGGTACTCCTGCAAACGTTTTTTAGTCCAGCTCATGCTCTCTTCTCCCCACAACTGTTCTGCTTGCGCCTTGCTACCAGAACAGACGCTCTGTGATGTTCCTATTGTAGTGAGGAGTCTATGGTTCGTCAATGAGCATTCAAAATTTTTGGATTATGAAAAATTTCTATGAGACTTATCAAAAATTCGATAGCTGCTAACTTGCAAAAAAAGCCGGGGATCTCCCGGCCATTACGCTTCTATTTTGATGTGCTCGATGATTTCGCCTTTTTCATTGAGCTTGACCGCCCGGTAGACGGCGTCGTGATAAAACGTGAACCAGGCGCCTTGCTGGATGCCGCCGAGTATCCATTCTTCTTTGGCGAAAATCGACGTCATCGGGTAGTCGTCGTACGCCATGACCCACAGCGGATTGTGGTGGGTGTGCGTCGGCATGATGTCTGCGAGATGCAAAAGCAGTTGACCGCCGCTTTCCATGCGGACGATGGCATGTCCCTGGCTGTGGCCGCCCGTGTGATGCAAGCTAATGCCGGGAACGACCTCCAGCGTGTCGCCGTATGTTTGCACTTGCGCTTCAATCGGGCGCCAGTTTTCTTCCCAGTATGTATTGCGGGAACGAATGTTGGGCTCTCGCATTTCCGCCCATTCCTGCTCTTGTACGTAAATGACGGCGTTCGGAAAAGTCGAGACATGCTGCCCGTCCTGTACGGATACGAGTCCATTTGCGTGGTCGTAGTGCATGTGCGTCATGATGATGATATCAATATCAGCAGGCGTCAAGCCTTTTGCCGCCAGCGATTCTTTTACTTGCGATTCTTCCACGAGGCCGAAGTTGCGCTTCTGCTTTTCTGTCAGCCGATCGTTCCCCATGCCGGATTCGATCAAAATGCGTTTGCCATACGCCTGAATCAAAATCGGGTCTGCCCGAAGCGGAATCTGATTGCTTTCGTTGGGCGGATAGCGTTTGCTCCACAACGGCTTGGGAACAACGCCAAACATCGCTCCCCCGTCGAGCTGGGTCAAACCGCCTCTGAGCCACGTAAGTTGCAGCTCGCCTACTTGCCATTCGTTTGCTGTCAAATTCTTCGGCCTCCTCGCCTGTATCTATGTAGAGGGAAAAAAGCGAAAAGCACCCTGCTCAGGGTGCCTTACAACTTCTCTGCCACACTCACAGTTCTGGTCGCTGGCGCGATTTCCAGCAACAGCTCGCTGGAGACGGCCTGCACGGTGACATCTGAGTCGGAGCGTCTATGATGAAGCACGAGTTGAGCAACCTTTTCATTTTCACGGTAAACGCTGATAAGTGTCTGAAGTGGGTTAGCACTACCACCTGCAATCATCTTAAACCCCGGGGCAATCGTAAACGTCCATCCCTCCACTTCTGCTACAGGTGCAGTGGAGTACAGGAAGTAACGCTTTCCTAATAGAATGCCGTTATGGTTCATCAAGGCGAAAGCCCCCAATCAAATGAATTTGAACAGTATGCTTCCATTGTGCAAGAATTTAAGTATGTTGAAAAGCGATTCGACAAAAGTTCTAAAAAGACGACATACTTTTTTCATCATACACGATCCAACGTATTTTCGGAATAGAAAAACTTTTGCAGGGCATCAAATCGCCCTTCCCACCTGTGCTCCTTCCAAAATCGCCCGCTTGGCATCCAGCTCCCCTGCCTCTTTTGCGCCGCCGATCAAATGCACCGGAATGCGTCCTGCAAGCGCGTGATACAAGGCATCATTCGGCGTAGCTCCCGCCGCGATGATCACCGTATCAGCCGGGATGACCTGCTCTTCGCCATTGCGGGTAATGTACACGCCTTCTTCGGCGATCCGCTTGTACTCGATCTCGGTCAGCATCTCTACGCCGTTTTGCTTTAAATAGGCCAAAGTCGCCCAGCGCGTCGTTTTGCCCAGCCCGGTGCCGACGTGCTTGCCCCTGCGCAGCATGAAGACCTTTCTTTTGCCTGTTTGCAGCTTGTGCAGAGCTTTCGCATCCAAAATCCGATACGCGAGCAAATACTCCGCTGCTTCCGGTGAGATCACCTCGTCATGGACGAGCAAGTGGGACAAGTCACAGGCAATTCCCCCTGCGCCCACGATCACGACCTTGCTTGCGACCTTTACCTTGTGCTCAAACACTTCATTGTACATGACGACGTGCGGCATCTCCTGGCCCGCAATCTCCGGTCTGCGCGGAACAACCCCTGTCGCGATGACGACTTCCGCAAAGCCTTCGCGCACCAATTCGTCCGCGCTCGCTTCTGTGCCCAGCCTGACTTCTACCCCCAGCTTGACCAGCTGCGTCTGATAATAGCGCAACGTCTCGTTAAATTCGGCCTTGCCTGGCACTTGTCGCGCGTAGTTCAGCTGGCCGCCGATGCGCTCCTGCTTTTCGAACAGAACAACCTCGTGCCCCCGCTCAGCCAGCACGCGGGCTGCTTCCAATCCGGCAGGGCCAGCGCCCACGACCGCGACCTTTTTGCGGACAGTTGCCTGTGCCAACGCCCACTCCACCTCTCTGCCGACCATCGGGTTGACCAGACAGGATGCGACCTTGCCATCGAAAATATGATCGAGACAAGCTTGGTTACAGGCGATGCACGTATTGACTTCATCAAAACGTCCCTGAACGCTTTTCGCGACGATTTGCGGGTCAGCCAAAAACGGACGGGCCAGCGAAACGAGATCGCAGCGGCCAGCCTGCAAAATTTCTTCTGCGTGACGGATGTCGTTGATCCGGTTGCTGGCGATGACCGGGATGTGGACAGCCTCTTTGACTTGCTGGGCGACCCACACATACGCTCCGCGCGGCACCATCATGGAGATCGTCGGCACTTTCGATTCATGCCAGCCAATCCCGATATTGAGCGCGTCAACCCCAGCCTCCTCCAGCATCCGGGCGAATTGGAGCGTCTCTTCGATCGTGGTGCTGTCCGGAATCAGATCAAGCCCGGACATTCGGAACAACACAGGAAAATCACGGCCAACTGCTTCCCGCACGCGCTTCGCTACTTCCACCCCAAAGCGGGTCCGCCGCCCAAAGTCTCCTCCCCATTCATCCTGCCGCTGGTTGGTCACAGGAGAGAGAAACTGATTGATCAAATACCCTTCCGACCCCATGATTTCGACAGCGTCAAAACCGGCTTTCTGCGCCCGCACCGCACCACTGGCAAAAGCGGCAATCGTCCGTTCAATGCCAGCCTCGTCCAGCTCCCGCGGCTGTGTGCGATTGATCGGCGCCTGCAACGGCGAGGGAGCTACCGGATCGAGTCCTGTCACCTCTTTGTACGCGTAGCGGCCCGCATGGAACAGTTGCAACGCGATTTTGCCCTTTTGCTGGTGCACTTTTTCTGTAATGATCCTGAGCTGTTCGATATGTTCATCGAGAAACACGTTGCAGTAGACCTCACCCATGCCACCCTCCGGCAGCACAGCCGCTCCTCCCGTCACGATCAATCCTGCTCCCCCGCTGGCTCGCTCCGCATAAAAATCTGCGAGGCGCTCTACGCCGTTCGGCAGCTTCTCCAGCCCGACGTGCATCGAGCCCATGATGATCCGATTCGGCAGTGTCATCGCTCCGAGCCGGATCGGCTGTTGAACATTTGCAAGCTTCATGATAGGACCCCCTCAAACAAGAATGAATGCTCATTCATTTTCTGTTTAATCGATTCTGCATCTCTGCCCGCAAATCCTGCCCGCTGTTTCCGCAAAACAACCAAAACATGGGGAGCGCCTGCCGCCTTTGCAGCAAACCGCTTGCCTTTCTTTCTAGACCGGGAAGCAAAAAAGCCGCGAGGTGTCCCTCCCGGCCTGTGCTTCGCTTTGTTCGTCCCGGCTTATCCCAGCTTGACCAGCTCTCCCAAATCCGCTGCAAACCGCTCCAGCGTCTCGTTCAGCGCGGCCTCTTGCTCTGCACGCTCTGGCGTCTGCACGACAAAGTGGTAGTCCACCTGTACAGATGCCTCCACCAGCTTGCCTGGCTCGGTATAGCGGCGTTTCTCGGTAACCGAGCATTCTGCTACCCGCCCTCTCGCCTGCTCCCACAAGTCCTGAACCTGTTTTTCCTGGAGTTTGCCCGGATATTGAATCTCTACCTCAACTTCGCAGCTCTGCTCGTCTTCCAGCAAAAAAAGATGAATCGTTGCCGTCGGCTGTTCCTCTTCAAAAGAGCTTGCGAAGGTGATCATGACCTCGCGCATTTCTTCGTCTTCCAGCAAGGAGCGATCCGAACGCAAAACGACATCCGTAATCATCCCTCGTGTAGACAGCAGTTGATTTAGTTTTTCTACCAATAATTGCAGCACGGTAAATGGTTCCTCCTGTAAATGCGTTATTCCCTATCCAGCTAGAAGTATAGCACGATTGCCCGGTGCGCGAAAAACCCCTTCGCTCAGGAAGGGGTCGGTGTATTGTTCATATTTTTTTGATTCATAAATTCAGAGAGCCAGGCGCGTCTTACTTCTTTGTTTGGGCAATAGCCTAAAATGTAGCTTTCCCCGCGCATATATTTTTCCTTGATCCACTCTTTATGCTTGCGGAAAAAGGCGTGTTGGAAATCGATCGGCATTTGCTGATATTCTTCCAGCGCTGAGGGGTTCTGGAGGAAAAAATCTTCATCGTACACAAGCTCTTCATTTTGTTGGCGGCTGATCAGGTACACAAAGGCAATCACCAGAAACAGGTTCACCAAGAAAATCGTCATCCAAATCCCTCCAGTCAGGTAAGTATTTTTCTGATTAATCTGTCTTATCAGCACATTATTATTGTACCACGAATTTGGTGTTTTCTAAACCTTTCGTTTCATTTTTTATAAAAAAAGTTCTATTGAAAACAGAAAAGGCTTGGCAACGTTTTGCCAGCCTCATTAAAAAGCACCCGCTCTTTTTCAAGAAACGGGTGCTTTGCCTGCTTGCTATGATGGAGTCGTTGTCGGGTTCGATGCTGGTGCTCCGCCGTCCTGTCCGGTTGCAGGCGGAGAAACGATATCGGGAGGTGGTGCCGTAGTCCCGCTATTTCCTGCTGGAACGGCAGGAGGCTGCTGGATGACAGTCCCATTCGGAACTGTCGTCTGCGATTCAGGTGTAGTCGTCTGGCCCTGCTGTTCCGGATTCGCTACATCTGGCGGTGGAGTCGTTCCATCCGTCACGCTTTCCTCGCCCTCTGCGACTTCCTGCTCCGTCGACTTTTTCGTCTCTTCGCTTGCTTTCGGCTTGGCCGAAGCTGCCGACTCCGTCGTTTTCTTTTTGGTCGATCGGTTGCTGCTCGATGCCGACACAGTTGATTCCCCTGATCCCAATGTCGGGGAGTTGTTCAGCTTTGCTACTACATTGCCGGACACGCCCATTTCCGCTTGCAAGGAATCGCGAATCAGATCGAGCTTCTCTTTTTCCAGGAACGTATAGCCGCCTTGCCAATAAGCGCCGTTGTCCAGCGTCGTCAGCGTCGAAGCGCTAAATCCTTTGAAGTCGTACGCGAGTCCCTTGATTTGTTCTTTGGACAGGTCCGTATGTATATGCTTTTTCCCTACGTCCATGATGTTGAAAACTTTGGTCAATCCATCCAGGGAGCCTACCTTGTCAACGACGGCACGAATCACTTCCTGCTGGCGTCGATTGCGGTCGAAATCGCTGGAGTAATACTTGGTTCCCCGATTGTCGTGGCGGTGGCGCACATAGCCAAGCGCCTGCTCGCCATTCAGCTTCTGCAGTCCAGGATTGAGGTTGATGTGCGTATCGTCAGTCGGATCGTCGTAAACGAGCTTGCGGTCGACATTGACCTCGACACCGCCCAGCTCGTCGATCACAGCTTTGAAGCCATCAAAATCGACCGCTACGTAATGTTCGATGGGAATCCCCAAAATTTCGTTCAATGTTTTCTTCGTGAGCGAAATTCCGTCCTCTGTCGGCGTCTGCTTGTTTCGCTCGGCCTGTCTGCGCTCAGCCTCGCCGTTGGCGTAAACCGAGTTGATTTTGTGATAATCGCGATATCCCGGAATTTTCACACGCGTATCGCGCGGGATGGAAACCATCGTTACTTTTTTCGTCTCCGGGTTGGCTACCGCGACAATCATCACGTCCGTGTTCATCGAGCCTGTCTCTGGCCGTGAATCGGAGCCGAGCAAGACGAAGGACATCGGCTTGTCAGAATGATAGACCGGGTCCACATTTTTGGATACTTCAGAGGTAAAACCATTTTCTACAGGGCTCGTTACTTCGTCCAGAGTGTCTTCAATTTTCCAATAAATTGCTCCAGCGACACCGCCGACCAGCAACAGAACCGTCAAGGCGAAGATCGTCAGGAATCTGCGCAGCTTCCGGCTACGGGTTGGCTGCTGCTTCTTCTTGCGCGGAGCAGAAGCGCGTGTTTTTGCAACAGTTTCTGGCATATGTATCAATCTCCTTGTTCGCGCACGCTTTTTGACAAAAGAAAAGGGAGGCACAATTGGGAACAGTGCCACTTAACCAGATGAACTAATATTTTCTTCTGTTGGTAATCATCTGATTCAGGTATTGTACCATAGGATTGTCTGCATTTGTAGAAAAATGTTCCTTTCACGCAAAACTCCCCTACCGTTTTTGTCGATAGAGGAGTTTTTTTCTGTGAAAAACGTCCCGGCATTTTTTGCCGAAAAAAGAGGTGACCGCTTGCGTTGGGCAAAGCGGTCACAATCGGTTTGCTGTTTATTGCAGACCTTTTGGCGCCTGGCTAAAACCTTGCACTGGCCCATCCGGCTGCTTTTGCTTGGAGCGATGCGAATCGCCGCCTTGACGCACGTGGCTTTCTTGCTTGCCGTTCACATCGTTGGACTTCTTTTCCATGTACACTCCTCCTTGGGACAAAATACCCAATTAGTGTACGCCGTTCTATGTACCCTCATTCCCGCTCGAAAATTTGCATCTCTTTTCCAGTAAAAGACTGTTTTCGCTGCATGAGCAGTTCCAGATTGTAAGGGCGATGTTTGTCGCGGCTCATTTCCGCAAGCGCCATTCCGTAGGCCGCTTGTTCCCGCAGCAGGGGCGTCCGATGCTGCGCAAAAAGAATGCCCGCGGCAAAAGCGTCGCATGCCGCTTCGCGAATCGGCGCAGGAGGAGCGGCGATCCAGATCGATTCGGCTTCCCGGCACAAATACAGGCCCGCTTCGCCGCAGTTGATCATCAACTGGCGCACGCCTTGTTCGAGCAATCGTTTCGCGCATACTTCCACATCGTTAAAGGAATGCAGCGATTGGCCGGACAATATTTCTATCTCATCAATGCTCGCAATCAGCACATGCACCCCATGCAAAAAGGGCCGCCATTTTTCCGCCTTTTTCACGGAGACAGGATCGACAGCAACGATTTTTCCCAGCCTGTTTGCCTCTTCCAAAAAGGCGTGCATGACCGGCACGGGCAAGTTTGCATCCATAAACAGGCCAGCAGCTTGCGGCAGGCGCTCCATAGCCTGACGGACAAGCTCCTCTGTCCACGCCTCGTTGACTTCCATGTCTGCCACTGCTGTGTACAGCTCTCCGTCGAGATCGCGAATCGCCAAATACCTGCCAGTCGATTTACCAGCAATCCGCAACATCCCGTGGGTCGATACTCCGCTTTTGGCCGTCACTTGCCGCAGCCATTCCCCGTCAGCATCCTCTCCCACAAGAGCAAAAAGCTGTACTTCTTCCCCAAGCCATCCCAGATTTTCTGCCACATTACGAGCTACTCCGCCTGCCACTTGCTGAACATGCCCCGGATTGCTCGTTCCAGGCAGCAATCTGGCAGAAGTGACTCCTTGCACGTCCACATTGGCTCCACCCACGCATAGCCAGTATTCGGTAATCCCTTTCAGCACTTCGGCACTCCTCCCAGCCTTTTGCTCATGGTCTCGTCCTTCATCTTTTCGACAACGCATTTGCATTTACCTACCGATCCCAAAACTTCATCGTGGAAGACGAAGCGTATATCTCGTCGGCATATTCCATCCAGACAGTGATGACGCCTCCAGCCCATCCGTGCTACAGTGAGAAAAAGTCAACGGCAACTTCTCACTGAACAAGAAGCTGCACGATTTTCCCACTCTGAATAATGGAGATGAACTGACATGAGTGCCACATCGACACCGCTGCAAGCGTCTGGGGCAACAACAGCAGCACCTACCGTGTATCGCATGCTGTTTGCCATCAGTCTCGTTCATTTGCTGAACGACAGCTTGCAAGCGGTCATTCCGGCCTTGCTTCCCATCGTGGAAAAGAATCTGGCGTTGACCTTCACACAAGTCGGCTTCATTCTTTTGGTCATGAACCTGACTGCATCCGTCTTGCAGCCTGTTGTCGGTTACTTCTCCGATCGCAAGTCACAGCCGTTTCTGCCTCCGCTTGCCTTGCTCGTCTCCGGGCTCGGGATGCTCGCTCTCGCTTTTGCAGGCAGCTACTCCTTCGTTCTCGTCGCTGTTGCCTGTGTCGGTATCGGCTCCGCTGTCTTTCACCCGGAGGCGTCCCGTTTTGCGCATCAGGCATCCGGCCCGCGCCGCGGCTTGGGGCAATCGATTTTTCAGGTCGGCGGAAACGCAGGCCAAGCGCTTGCTCCGCTCATGACGATTCTCGTCTTCGCCAATCTCGGCCAGCCGGGAGCGGCCTGGTTTTTGCTTCCGGCGGTTTTGGCAAGCGGCGTTCTGCTTTACGTGGCGCTGTGGTATCGCGGTCAACAAAGGCTGAAAAAAGCCGCTGCCGCGGTCGTGACGTACACGAACCGAAAGCAGCGGCTCGTCGCCTTGTGGCTGCTCATCCTGATCGTCAGCGTCCGCTCCTGGATGAATGCGGGCTATCAGAGCTTTTATCAATTTTACTTGATGTACGTCAAACATATGGATTATTCCAGCGCCCAGCTAGTTGTGTTCGGCTTCCTGCTCGCCGGAGCCATCGGCACCTTTTTTGGCGGACCTCTGTCGGATCGATTCGGAAAACGCAATCTGCTGATTCTCTCGACACTCGGCGCGTTGCCGTTGACCTTGCTGACGCCTTACGTCTCCGGCTTCTGGTCTTTTCCCCTGCTGCTCGTAAGCGGCTTCATCATGCTGTCCAGCTTTTCGGTCACCGTTGTTTATGCCCAGGAGCTTTTGCCAGGCAAAATCGGCACCGTGTCCGGCTTGATTATTGGCTTGGCTTTCGGCATGGGCGGCATGGGTGCTCTCGCTTTTGGCTACTTGGCAGATATGTTCGACCTTGGCTTCGTCATCACCCTCTGCTCGGTGCTCCCGTTAATTGGTCTGGTCGGATTTTTGCTGCCGAAAGACAAGACCTTGCAATCGTGGGTGCAATAAAAGCACGCTTTTGCGTCAAAAGAAAAAACCCGAGGAGCGATTCCTCGGGTTTTGTTTTTATACCAAGACGCCAGTCGGCACACCCAGCAAATGGGCAATCGCTGGCGGATACAGCTCAGGCGTGCTGTACAGACGCCAGTTGCCATCCTCGCCTTTGCCAAACACGCCGGAAATCATCCAGTCAGGCGCCAGCACGTCTTTTCCGTCAGCAGCGATAGCCAACGTGATTTTTTCACCATCAGGACGTTTGGCAACCCAGCCGTTTGCGGCTGTATCCAGCAAGAGCAGCGTTTCCTCTGCTACTTCTTTCGGAGCGGAAGTGTTGCCGTACAAGTTCTGATTGGCTTCCCTTTCCAGTACGCCACGCAAACGGTATGCTTCTGGCAGCGTCTCTTTCAGCTCTGCCAGCAAAGACTGCATGTTCGCGTACAAGGCACTGGCTCCTTGCTTGTCCAGCCACTTGAAGAATGCGGTCAGAACAGACAGCAGGTTTGTTGCCAACGTTTTCGTCGCAGCATCTGCACGGGTAAAAATGTCATGAACGAGGAAATAAGCAAGCTCCTCCTTGCGCAGCTGCTCCCAGGTAAACGCAGGGCCAAACGCGCCTCTGACAAAAGAGCGGAAGTTGTTCATAACCTCATCATATTTTTTGACCGTAGCTTCCGACTTGCCTTCTGTCATCTCTTGCACGAAGCGATTGATGTCAGCGAGTCGGTCAGGATGCACGGTGTACACACTTTCTGGCAAGCCTTCGATCAATGGTCGGTTGAGCAGGTTGTTCACGTGCAGGCTGGCATTGGACAGGCTCAGGCGCGGACGGAGCATGTCCATCCGAATGAAACGGGCAATGCCTTGTCCTACTTTGTGATCCTGTTCCATTTGCACCAGGAGGCTTTCCAGCTTGGCGTGAAGCTCTTTGCTGTCTGACGCCGCCACCAAAACAGGAGGCAGGTCGTCGAGCGCATCCTGCGGGTTCACCAGCCATTTTTCCGCAAAATACGTCTGCACAGCCCATTGCAATACTTTTGGCGGCAATGTCGGCTGGCTCGTAATGAACAAGGTTCCTTTGGACAGTCTGGAACCAGTCGAGGTCAGGACGCGAATCTCTTCCTCTTTTTCGTAAGCGAGCAGCAAAAGCAGCTGCGCCACTTCCTCCAGCTCCGAAGCGTATCCTTCCAGATACAGCTTGTCGCCTTCCAAAATTGCCTCTGCCTGCACTTCATACAGTTCAAGCAACGCATCTTTCAGCGCCGGGAACAGATGCTCTTCCTTGCGTGTCGCATATACCCAGATTTCCTTGGCGCCATCGGACTTTTTCAGCTCGAAAGCTGGATTGGCCTCGATCGCTTTGGAAAGCTGATCGCGATTGGGCAACACATACGTGCGGCGCAGCAAGGTGCCTTGACCAGATGCTGGCTGTTCGCTGCCTGTTTCTGTCCCGCCGAACTGAACGATGAAACGGTACAGCTCCGTCGTATACACTCTTTTGCCCGCGTCTTCTGCCGCATGCTCCACTTCCGGATGCTGATTCAGCCATTCCAGCAAGCTTTCTTTGACATGCGGCTGCAAAATGATGCTGCCGGAAAAGAGCATGTTGCGCAAGCCGAGGTTCAACAGGCGACCGACGATCATCTGGCCTGGCATGACATTCAGGCTGTTGGAACGCAAAATGTAATGCTTTTCCAAAGTGAGCGGATGTTGAACCGTCATGACATCGCGGTCTACTTCCGTGATCTCGTATACGTTCAGATGCAAGCCTGCAAAAGCACGACGGAGGTCAGGCTCCATCCGGCGGCCGTGCTGCTTGATGTAGTTCTCCAGCAGCGTGCTTCCGCCTGTTCTCACATCCAGGACACACCAGTTGAAGAAATGCGCAGCCCACTCTGGACGCGTGACTTCTTCTTCGGTCAAGCCCACTTCTGCTGCAAAACGGCTGCGCGCTTCGGAAATGGTCTCGCTGGTGACATTGCCACCTACGAAATGGTTCAGACGCTCGACCCAGCCTGCATATTCTTTCTGCAATTTTTGTTCATGACGGCTGCGCAGTTCGGTAATCGGTGTAACGACTCCGCAGCACTTCTTGTATTTTTTTCCGCTCCCGCACGGGCACAGTTCGTTTCTTCCTACTGACATAGAGGGTTTGGATCTCCTTTCCATCCCACGCGGCATGCGCGGGGAATCCTACACAATCCCCCTATATTACCGCATTTTCCATCATGTGTTCAAGTGTTCTCGTTTTGGCTCATGTGCGATTCCCACATCGCCGTTGCCTTCCCACTGGGAAATAAACAGCTCCAGACGGTTCATCAAGCGGACGATGCGCTGCTTTTCGCTCATGCATGTAGATATAGCAGAGAGCTGGTTGGCGGCAAAAAGTTCCACCACTTCCCGCTCCATGTCTTGAAGGCGAATCCGATAACTCGCGATGATGTCGCGCAGCAAATCAAATCGCTGTTCCAACCGGATCATGGCCTCAAGTTTACTCATTGTTGCTCACTGGTTGCCAGTACTTGCTGAATGCCAAGTACGATTTGCTCATGCTTATGTTTCTCTTTCATCAGCACTTCTATAGCTTGCATATTGCTTTGTTGGAAATGCGCGACGACTTCCTGGGACATCTCCTGATTGCGGCCTTCCAGGCGGCTGATTGCTTCTTGCAGCAATTGTTGTACTTCCTCCAGCACTCGTACATTCGTAGCGTTTGTCATGTTCGTTTCCTCCTTGGTAAAAATTGTTTCTTCTTGTTTCGGTTCCTGATGCAACGGGCTTGCTGTTTCGGGTGCAACTTCCTCTGTTTCATTCTCGATGACGGCTATCGATTCAGAAGAGTCCGCCGCTGCGATTTCTTCCGCAGCCAGCTCCTCATCGGTTTCCTCACTGCGAACAATGATATACAGCGTTTCTCCCTCGACCCGAAATCGGTCATCCAGCAGGGGCAGAAAAGCGGCATCCCCGGCGATCCCCACCTCTTGCTCCAGAAAATGGACAAGCGAGCGGGCAGCTACGTGCGTGATGCCGTTATCCCGGCAAAAATCGTAGACTTGGTCGTTTGCCTGCGTCCACTCTGCCAGGAACCATCGGTCGTCGCCTTGATACTGAACAAAGCGAGGGTCGCGTTCCAATTGCAACATGCGAAGGATCTGATTCCAGCCAAACTGCGTCTGACGGCGCAACTCAGCGACGATCTGTTCCAGCTTTTTAGGCGTTTGGGTATCGCGCAAAAAGCGGTGCGCCAAATCGTACACCTGATGCGGCTGGTAAGTGATCTCCACGATCGCCTCCGAGCTGGCAATCCGTACAGGCGACTGCTCCATCTTCAACACTTTATCAAGTAGTGTCGCGCTATCCAGATCCAAAAAAGCCGTCAGCTCATTCACTTCCATCCGGGAGCAAATCTCCGTACGTGGGAGGGAGCGCTCGCCGGACCGGAACACCTTTTTGACAATACTTGGTAGGGTATAGGTTGGCCGTTTCATGCACTTTCTCCTTCTCGTGATCGGCATTTTTGCCAAATCAAATGGGAATCAAGAAGATATTCTACAAAAAGCAAAAAAATCCTACTAGCTGTGAAGTGTTTGTCTATTTTGAAAAGAAAGGCATGGGACAATCCATGCAAACAACCCGGCAGCACACAGCCACGCCGGGTCGTTGCCTGTTTTGGTTACTCGGTCAGCTCACGCCAGTTGCCCGCTACTTCGCCTGTTTTGGCTTCCACCTGCAACGCTTCCGTATCCGCCGTCGGCACATACGCGAGCTGCGGAGTGGCAGATGTCTGCCCGCCGATCTGCGGATAGAAGTACGCAAGGCGCAAAGCAGCATGCTTCAGCAACATCTCTTTGGCTCGCTCCTGACCGATGACCCCTTGTTTGTCCAACGCGGCTGGCATCGCGGCTGTTTCGTTCACCTTTGCTTTGACGACGTTCCCTTTTTTCGCGTCTACTTCGATGGTAAACAGCGGAGTTTTCGCGCGGATTCCATTGGCCTCGGGATAAAAATCGTACTGGTAGAGCGGCCGCACCACATTTTGATCGGCCCATCCGGGCAAGTAGTCAACCGGGCGGGTTTGTTTGACCACAAAGCTCTGTTCCCTGGACAACAAATTCGTTTCTGCAAAACGGAGGGCCAACGCTTTTGCTTCATCTTCACTCAGCGGTTTTTCCCGTTCGCTTTGGGCCGAGCCATCCAGGGAAAAGGCAAGCAATGACTTCGATTTCCGCTCTACCAGCACGGAGGCACTCTGGTACATTCTCGCGTTCCACTCGTACAGATCGGTGTCGCGTTTCTTTTGTTTCACGGATGGGGCCTCGAATGTCAGGCTGCTCATTTTCAGCGCGAAGTTCTTCGCAAGCCACTCTTCCATTTTAGTGCGATCGCCCCAGCTTGAGTTGCCAGCGGTTCCTTTCAGCTTGACGGTTTCCGTTGCCGTGACAGTGACTTCCGGGACGATTTCTCCGGTCAGGGCATCCACAACCGGGAGCTTGACCGGCTCGTATACGAGCTTGCCCGCAGCGGTATCGTAAACAAGCTGCACGTCCAGGTCATTGCCCCACGCGCTCGCCGCCTTTTCCAGAGCGATCGCTTTTTTCGGGTCAGTCACCTCTGCCACCAGTGGAAGCTTCTTTTTCTCTTGCCAAAAGTGCACAATCTGTCCCGAAGCATCGATATAGGCGCGACCCATCTCCTTTTTCACCCAGACGCCGTTGAGCACCGGATAAAACGGCACGACTGCCAGGCGGTCGAGTCCCGCTTTCCGCTCTGTAGAGAGCATGGGCTGTGTCGCTATGACGATATGGTCAGGCACGTTCTCGCGAATAAAATCCGTCAGCTTTTTGTAGGTTGCTTGTTTGTCCCACTTTTGCTGATCACGGTCAGCGCCATTCAGTTTTAAGGAAGTAATGTTTCCATCTGCATCGACGACGAGATCGAGAAAAATATTTGCGGTAATCACGCTTTTTCGGTCGGACAGAGCAAGGATCGTCTCGGACTTGCTGCCTTTTCCGATCGCATCGACGTGCAGGTCGGACAAAAGCGGCACGTAATCTTCCTTCAAATCGACCAAAAGCTTGCGTATATCGTCAGGCAGCGGCATGACTTCGAGATCAGATTTGCCGTCGTAGGCATAGACAGGTGCCGCTGTTCCAATCGCAGCTCCCGGCACGGCGAGAACTGTCGCCACCAGCATTACTTCAATCATTTTGCTGCTTTTTTTCATAGCAAACTCCTCCTTTGCAAGCCAATCTTGTAGTAAGACGGTACAGGAAGGAAAAGGTTTCAGAAAATTTGTTCGGCACAAAAAAGCCAACTGCCTGATTCGAGCAGTTGGCTTTCTGGTTTTGGTGCTTTTCCTTTTTCATGCTGCCAGATGACGATTAGTAGCCTCGCCAAACTTTTCGTCTGAGCACACCTGCGTACGCCCACTCGTCTTCCTCGCCCATGTCGGCGAGTGTTTGCCCGAGTGCGTTCATTTTGCTGTCGATCTGGTCCAGGTAATGGAACAAGACAGCCGTCGGAGTCTTGCCGGATACGGCGCTTCCCCAGCCGTTCTCCACTTCCCCATGATGACTCAAAATGCAATGTTTGAGATGAAGCACCTCGGCGTCTCCGAGCGGAATGTCCAGCTTGCGGCAAATGCCGCTGACCATCTCGACGCCCATCACCAGATGGCCGATCAGCTGGCCTGGCGTGGTGTAGTCCGGCGCAATCGGGTCTGACAGCTCGTACAGCTTCCCGATATCGTGCAGGATGCAAGTGGCGTAGAGGACATCTCTATCGACCTGCGGATAGAGCGGAAGCAAGCTTTGCGCCGCTGACAGCAAGGAAACGATATGTTCCAGCAGTCCGTGGTAGTAATTGTGGTGCATTTTTACCCCTGCCGGGTACTGCCTCAGCCGCTCGCTGATTTCCTCCGTAGCCAACGCCTCGCGGATAATCGCTCGCAGCGTGTCGCTTTTCAAGCTGTCTACCGTCTGCATGAGCTTCGTCCACAGCTCGTCCACCGGAACCGGGGATACAGGGATCAGCGACTCCATCAGCACTTCATCCGATGCGGCTGCCGGGCGAATGCGCTGGATCACCAGCTGCTTTTTCCCGCGGTACATCTGGACGGCGGCGTCGATTTTCACCACAGATTTTACGGCGATCCACTCTTTCATTTCAGGGCTGACATCCCACAGCTTGGCCATGAGCGTGCCGGAGCGATCTCCCAGCTCCAGATTCAAATACTCGCTCTGGTTGCTCGCCACGCCAGCCTCTTTGCTTTTCACCAGGCAAAAGGCGACGACTCTCTCTCCCTCTTGATAATCCAGCAAATATTTTGTCATTCGTGTCCCATCCTGTTTATTTTTTTCGGAACAGTGTCTCTTCCAGCTTTTTCACGATTTTTTTGCCAACGAGGTCATCTGCCGACTTTACGACCTTCGTAATGACACCGAGCAAGTCTTCCTTGCCATTCCAATGCTCGCGCACGATTTTTTCATCCACGTCCACCAAAATTCGCCGCAGGGCGTAAACTGCCAAAACGACGTCGTCCAAAAGCCCGACGCCGCCGACGAGCGCTTCCGGGATAAAATCGATCGGCGTGATGAAATAAGCGACCGCCACCCCGGCAATCGCCTTGGACTGAACGCCTACCCGCTTGTCCAGAAGCAGACGGGCGAGCAACACGAACAGATCCGGCGCCAACAAAATATAGTTCGCTGCCGTGTCATTGACGCCTTTGTCTTTGATGAAAGCTTCGATTTTGGCCCGCAGTTTGTCGTAGAAACGCTGATGCACCTCGGGTAATTGTAGCGGAACCAACTGCTCAGGCTCGCGAATCACTGGCAGGTTATTGTCTTGCCGATTCTCTTCACTCATTGCATTCCCCTCCGTTTTTGTTTCTTCAAACTTGCCCGATGCCGCAAATAAGACCAGCCGGCAATGATTGCAAACAATGCGATAAAGAATATAGCCAGATTGCGCGAGATGAGATCGAACAGTTCATCCCAGCGCTCTCCCAACTGCCAGCCCAAGGTGACGAACAACAGGCTCCAAAACAGCCCGCCCGTATACGTGTACAGCAGAAATGTCGGAAACGGAAGTCTCGTAATTCCCGCGAAGTAGGCGGTAAACTGTCGCACCCCAGGGATAAAATAGCCGAGCGGCAGCGCCCATTTTCCTACCCGATTGAACCATTCTTCCGTTTTTTTGTAGACGGTGTATCCCATGCCGAGCCGCTTCCCGTACTTCTCTAAAAAAGGGAAGCCCAGCTTTCGCCCGATCCAGTAGGCCGTCGTCATCGCTGATATCGAGCCGAGAAAGCAGACGAGAAAAGTAGGCCAATAAGCCAATTGACCTGTCGAAACCAGAAAACCGGAAAAAACGAGCAGCGTTTCTTCTGGCAGCGGCATCCCCAAAATTCCCAGAAAAAACAAGCCAAACAAGGCTCCGTATCCGTATTGCGCAATGTAGTCGCCAAATGTAGTCATCACTTCTGCCATAACTTCCACCACTTTTCTTGCGGGTCTGCCCTCTCCATTATGCCAAAAGATAGCAGCATTCACAAATGAACGCTCCTCTCGGTCGGCGTGGACAAAGGGGTATCAATTTTTGCCAGGAGAACTGGACATACTTGTGTTAATTGGCTTCCCCCAAGCGAAGCCTTTTTTGGGAAAAACAGAACATGAGTTCAGACAAAAGAGAGGCAACTATGTGGAACAAACTGTACCGCAAACTGAAATTCGAATACTACAAGCTGATCAGAATGAAAGGGGCGCCTTCTTTTGTCGCCCGCGGCTTTTCCGTCGGGATTTTTGTCGAGTTCATTACCCTGCCCACCTTCGGCCTCGCTTTTTTGCTGCTCTTTCCGCTGGTCAGGCTGTTTCGCGCCAGCCTGCCTGCGGGTTTGATCGCGTTTGTCATCGGAAAACTCGTGCTGCCTATCTTCATGGTCGTGAACTACAATATTGGGTACGCTTTTGTCGGAAAACCGTTACAGTCTCCCCCCGCCCCTCCGCACGAAGCGTGGCCGCAATGGCTTGTCTGGATGAAAGAAAAAGGGTTGGCCTACTTCACAGGAAGCGCGATTATGGGCCTGGTCGTCGCAGTCGCCAGCTATTTTTTGGTACATGGCGCTCTTCTGATGTATCGCCGGAAAAAACTGCGCCGCTCCGTGACCCACGGCCGCACCTCTCCCTGAAAATTCGGCGGCTCCACCGCTTCGCATTAGAAAACTTGGCTGCGCCAAGCCTGCGGCGCAGCTTTAGTTGCACTTATACTGGATAAGAATCTTATATCTGTATAAAAAAGACCGGAACTGACAATTTCTTGTCCGTCCGGTCTTTTTTATGTACGCAATCTTGCGTTACGCCAAGTAGCCTTTATCCCGCAGTTGCTCGATGATTTCTGCAACAGTAGCGTCTTGTTTCAACAGTTCCATCGTAACTTCCACTTGTTCCGGGGACAGGCCGTTCGCTCCGAGGCTTTCTTTTACCAACACGTCGTTAGGACGGCGGAAATACGTTTGCAACGTACGTTTCACGCGGCCTTCGAGGCTCGTTCTCAGCATCAATTCAGTCGTCGACATCTGTTCCACCTCTTTCCTAGAAAGTTTTGTGCGTAACTTCTATTATCGTACAAAACTGCCTAATAATCAACCTGTCAGTGAAACAGCTTCCTTCATCAGCACGATGCGGTTTTGCTCGTGGGAATCTTGCAAATACTGGCCGATCGGCGCACCGTCGTAGGAGATTTGCCGAAAGCTCTCTGCCAGCGCTTCCTCGCTCGTCCCCGCCGCTACGCCTTCGAAAATCAGCTTCCGGGCAGCAAGCAAATACTCTTGGTCCCGTCTGATCCGGTGCAAAATTGACTCGCGCCCTTTTGCCGGGACGCCGTGCCCCGGAATGAGCTCTTCAACCTCGCCGTCCACGACCAGCTTTTCAATCGCTTGCAAGCTCGACAAGTACGCGCTGCTGTCGTCCACAAACGGAAATTCCAGGTTGGAAAGCATGTCGCCGACGACCAGCAGTTTTTGCTCGCAAAAGAGCGTCGCCAGCTGATCAACCGTATGGCCGGGAACCGGGATAAACCGCACTTCTTCCCATGCTTCCACCTGCTCGACCAGCTTGTCAAACGCGGGAGGATTCAGCTCGTACGGACGATTCACATAATACGAGCCGTCAAACTTCCTCGCCTTCTGCAGCTTTTTGGCAAGCCGCTCAGGGTCGGTAATTTTTTTGTGCCCAATCAGCTTGGCATCGGCAAATCGGGGATAGCCCACAATATGGTCCCAGTCGCCATGCGTCAAGACGAGAACAAGCTCCCGTCCGTTTCGCACACTTTGCACATACTCGGCAATCGCCTCGATCTCGTGCGGAAAATAGGCCGGGTCAAACAAATACAGTCGGTCAGGCGTCGAAACGACCGCACTCGTCGTCTGCCACAGGCAGCTCGTAAACAGCTTGTAATCGCTCATCTTAAATACCTGGCATCAGGTTGCGTTTGTGTTCGGATATGCGGTGCAAGTAATCGATGCGCTCTTTTGCCTCCGGTCTGGTTTCTCCGGTAATCAGCAGGCGGTCGAGGTCTTCGTACGTAAAGCCCATTTCCTGCTCATCCGTTTGGCCTTCCCACAAATCGGCGGAAGGAGCTTTCGTAATGATCGCGTCCGGCACGCCAAGTGCAGCGGCGAGAATGCGCATTTCGTGCTTGGTCAGGCTCGCTACCGGGTTGAAGTCAGCCAGACCGTCTCCGCCTTTTGTCATGTAGCCGACATGAATCTCGCTGCGGTTGCACGTATCGGCAACCAGATAGCCTTTCTGGTTAGCTACGGCGTACAGCACGGTCATGCGCAGGCGCGCTTTTGTATTTCCTTTTGTCTTGTCGTCGAGCGCGAGCACTCCTTCAATAGCTGGAACAAGCGCATCGTACGCAGCTCCGACATCGACTGTATGCAAATTCATTCCGATCGCTTCAGCCAAACGCTGTGAATCTTCGGCGTGAACGTTTTGCGAATACGCTGGCAGCCAGATGCCAACGACTCGTTCGCGGCCCAGGGCACGCACGCACAAAGCCGCTGTTACGGCGCTGTCGATCCCGCCGGAAATGCCTACGACTACGCCGCCCAGCCCGTTTCCGTCAATCTGCTCGCGAATAAATGCGACGCGTTTTTCGATATCGTCCTTTACATGAATCTGGTAGTTCGCCAGATGTTCTTGAAACTTGTCCACGCTACCTACCCCCAGGTTGTTTAGTTCTTCCTCATCCTACCATGCCGTTTTCACTGTGGCAATTAGCCCCAAACAGGTCTACACTGTATACTGTATAGAGAGCATTTGAACTTACGCGAGGACAAGGAGAGAGTCGATGATTATCCTCAAGACACCCGAAGAAATCGAACTGATGCACGCAGCAGGCAAGATTTTGGCTGCCTGCCATCGCGAGATTGCGAAGATGATTCGTCCTGGGCTAACCACTTGGGAAATTGAACAATTTGTAGAAGAGTTTTTGGCGAGCCACGGCGCAACACCGGAACAAAAAGGCTTCCACGGCTACCCGTACGCCACCTGCGCTTCCGTTAACGACGTGATTTGCCACGGCTTCCCGAAAAAGGAACCGCTGCGCGATGGAGATATCGTCACGATCGACATGGTTGTGCGCAAAAACGGCTGGCTGGCGGATTCGGCCTGGTCGTACGAAGTGGGCACCGTCTCACCGGAAGCGAAAAAGCTGCTGGAAGTCACGGAAAAATCACTGTACCTGGGCATTGAACAAGCGGTTGTCGGCAACCGGATCGGCGACATTTCCCACGCGATTCAAACGTACGCCCAAGCACAAGGCTACTCGGTTGTACGCGACTTTACCGGCCACGGAATCGGACAGGAAATGCACGAGGAGCCGTTCGTTCCGCACTTCGGCCCTCCAGGACGGGGTCAGCGCCTGAAAGAAGGCATGGTCATCACGATCGAGCCGATGCTCAATATCGGCACCTACCACGCCACTGTCGATGCCGACGGTTGGACGGCCAGAACCCGCGACGGCAAGCTGTCTGCCCAGTACGAGCACACGATTGCTATTACGGCGAACGGGCCGGTTATATTGACGAAGCAATAAGTACAGGACTCAGTTGCATTGCTCAATCCATCTGCCAACGAGTCAAGGGTTTGCCTCACCTCACTCCCTTGACTCCGCTGGCTATGGTAAATCTACATTCTCGCCATTTTCATATGGCCCTCCCCCATTTCGCCATCAGCAACAGCTCTTTGTCTCCTCATTCCCGTTCTCGGATTCAGGCGTGCAGCAAACTGCTGCAATCTCCCTATGAGTATCTGCATCTGCTTTCGTGTAAAAGAACTCCCACTCGTTTCCATCCGGGTCGTGTACCCAGAATTTATCCTGGGTTGCATAACAGCAGGTAATGTTCCTTTCATCTTTATTCGAAAAAAGATTGCGCTTCTCCAAACGTGTTTTATGGATGAGGACGTCCTCTGTCGAAGCGACTTGAAATCCAAAGTGGCTCACTTGATTCCCGGTCACTTCACGGCTTACATTCAGCGTAAAATTCAAAGCTGGAGAAGACAGAAGAAACTTCGCGTAATCAGGCTTTACTTTGACAGGTTCAGCGTCAAACAGCTTAGAGTAAAACGCGATCGACTTCTCCAGATTTGTTACGTTAATCCCAATATGAGCATACAACATGACTGTTCCTCCTCAATATCAAAAAATTTTGATGTTTTGAATAAAAAAATTTTAGCAACAAGTGTTGCTAGACCGGAACACACAACAAAGCTCTTCGGAAAGAAGGTGATTGATCTGAGTTTCGTTTAGCTGATAGTAGTTCCATGTTCCATCCGTTTCTTTTTGGATGAGATTGGCATCGAGAAGGATCTTGAGATGATAGGACAGTTTGGACTGTGCCATATCCATCACTTCTGCCAAATCACATACACAAACCTTGCCGCGCTGCGTCAGTTCGTACATGATTTGCAGTCGCTTCCGATCCGCAAGAGCTTTAAATTTGGCTTCATATTGTTCAAATGTCCCGCTTATATCTCCTTGCTTCATCCTGTCTCACCTGCATCAACTTTTTTTGATGTATTAACTGTATCACCAAAATCTTGCAAAAGCAACGGATTACATCAATTTTTTTTGATATTGGAAAATGCCCCCGCTTACCTATCCGAGAACCGGGGGCATTTCATGTTATTTTCCTGCTTCCACGAACTGGACGACACGCTTCCTGATGGCATCACGAACGGTTCGGAACTGCTCCTTTACTTCCTCCTCTGTCCCTGTTGCCTTGGCTGGGTCATCGAACCCCCAATGCAGCTTGATTGCGTTTTCGTTCGGGATCAAAGGGCAATTCTCATCTGCATGCCCGCATAACGTAATGACGTAATCCGCTTTTTTCAAAATGACAGGATCAATCTTGTCGGAAGTGTGATGGCTGATATCTACTCCTGCTTCTTTCATCACATCTACAGCCCGGGGATTCAGCCCATGCGCTTCTAGCCCCGCACTCATCACCTCGTACTTTCCCCCGCCAAGCGCTTGTAAAAAACCGTGGGCCATTTGGCTCCTGCAAGAGTTGCCCGTGCAAAGAAAATAGACGAATGCTTTGTTAACCATGTTGGACTCTCCTTTACTTTTGGCCTGGATGAAAATACTTCTTCTGAAACCAAAGTGCCAAATTCACGAGTGCAATCATCACGGGCACCTCTACCAGTGGGCCGATCACCGCAGCAAACGCAGCCCCGGAGTGGAGCCCAAAGACGCCCACGGCAACAGCGATGGCCAATTCGAAATTGTTGCTTGCAGCGGTGAACGCCAGCGTAGAGGTTACTGGATAAGGAGCTCCTGCCTTTTTCCCCATGAAAAACGACACCAAAAACATAATGACAAAGTAAATCAACAGTGGAATCGCAATCCGCACAACATCCAGCGGAAGCGCGACGATGACGTCCCCTTTGATCGAGAACATGACAATGATCGTAAACAGCAGAGCGTTCAACGTGATCGGACTGATTTTTGGGACAAACACGCTCTCGTACCAGGTACGCCCTTTTCGGTGGACCAACGTATAGCGTGTGATCATCCCTGCAAGAAACGGCACCCCCAAATAAATAAAGACGCTTTTGGCTACTTCAGCGATAGTTATGTCAACCACCATCCCCTGCAAACCGAACCACTCTGGCAAAACTGTAATGAAAATGTACGTATAAACGGAATAGAACAAGACCTGAAAGATTGAATTGAAGGCAACCAGTCCCGCCGCGTATTCAGTGTCTCCCTTACAAAGATCGTTCCATACAATGACCATTGCAATGCAGCGAGCGAGCCCAATCATCATGAGACCTACCATGTACTCGGGATAGCCTTGCAAGAAAACAATCGCTAGCACAAACATTAAAATCGGACCAATCACCCAGTTCTGTACAAGGGATAACCCCAGCACTTTCCCGTCGCGAAACACCCGCCCCAATTCTTCATAGCGCACCTTTGCAAGCGGCGGATACATCATCAAAATGAGCCCGATTGCGATCGGAATAGATGTAGTTCCGACCTGAAATTGATTCAGGATGGCAACCGTATCAGGAATGAAAACGCCGACTCCAATTCCGAATGCCATGGCAAGAAATATCCACACGGTCAAATAGCGATCTAGGAAAGACAAACGCTTTCCTGTGTGTTCACCCACTTTTGCCCCTCCTTTCTTACTCGCACGTCACTAGCAAACCTTGCTTACCAAGTTCCTCGATCTCGGCAGAAAGGTCGGGCAATTGACTCAATCCGTATCCTACTTCTGCCAATCTGCTTCGATTCAAGGAATAAATCACCCACTGGCCTTTTCGAGTTTCCGTGACAAATCCAGCAGCCTTGAGCCGCCCGACATGCTTAGATACCGCTGGCTGAGAAATTTTGAAGATCGGAACCAATTCACAAACACAAAAGTCCCGGAGCTTCAATAAAGCAATCATCTTCAGCCTCGTGGGATCGCCCAGCGCTTTTAGACTGTCTGCCAACTCCAAAATGTCCATGCTCCATATCCCTCCTCTCTTCACAAAGAGTATAATATAACTATAAGGTTATGAATTGTTTTTACGGGTTTCTTTACAAATCCTTTACACTGGAACCAGATCGCAAATGTGCTGCCACAGCCGATCGAAACATTGACAGCAGCCTCCCCTCCCCGTAAGATGCAAGTACGTTTGTTACTAACCAGTAACATTCTGACACCCCAAAAGGAGGGTTCCCTTTCCATGGCAAAAACATTGCGCGATATTCCGCTGTCTGTGCTGGATCTCGCTCCTATTGTAGAAGGCAGTACAGCTGCCCAGTCGTTCCAAAACAGCCTTGACCTCGCCCAAAAAGTCGAGAAGTGGGGCTTTCACCGTTACTGGCTCGCGGAGCACCACGCCATGCCCAGCGTCGCCAGCTCTGCTACCTCTGTCCTGATCGGCCACATCGCGGGAGGGACATCGACAATGCGCGTTGGCTCCGGCGGGATTATGCTGCCCAATCACGCCCCACTCGTCATCGCGGAGCAGTTCGGCACTCTCGAATCGCTCTATCCGGGGCGGATTGATCTCGGGTTGGGCCGCGCTCCCGGAGCAGATCAGCGGACGGCGCGTGCGTTGCGACGCGACCTGCGGATTGGCGGGGATGACTTTCCTGAGCTTTTGGAAGAACTGCGCGAGTATTTGCGTCCGCGTACGAGCGATGCTCCCGGTGCCTTGCGCGCCATTCCCGGCGAAGGCTTGAACATTCCGATCTGGCTGCTCGGCTCCAGCGATTTTTCCGCGCGTCTCGCTGGGCTGCTCGGGCTTCCCTTCGCTTTTGCCGGACACTTTTCCCCCAACTACACATTGCCTGCCTTGCAGACATACCGCCACGCCTTCCGCCCTTCCGAGGTATTGTCCGAGCCTTACGCGATGGTGGGCGTCAATGTGATGGCGGCTGATACAAACGAGCTTGCCGAACGATTGGCCACCTCGCACTACCAGGCGTTTCTCAACCTCGTGCGCGGCGACTTGAAACCGATCCAGCCGCCCGTGGACAATATGGATGAGCTGTGGAGCGAGTTTGAGAAACTTTCGGTGCAGGCCCAACTCCGCTCCTCAATCGTGGGCGCCCCGGATACCGTGAAAAGCAAACTGTCTGAGCTTTTGGAAGCGACCCAGGCGGACGAGCTGATGATTACGACGCAAATGTACCGCCACGCCGATCGGGTGCGTTCTTTCGAGATCGTCGCGGATATTTGGAAATCGTAACAGAGAGCAGGACGCTGCCATGACCACAAGCAAACGAACCAGGGTGCCCCGCGCCAAAGCGCAAGAAATCATTTTGAACGCAGCCGAAGAACTGTTTTACCAGGAAGGCATCCATGCCGTCAGTGTAGACGCTATCGTGGAACGTGCCGGACTGAACAAAATGAGCGTCTACCGCCAGTTTTCCTCGAAGTCAGACTTGATTTTGGCCTACATGCAAAAGAAGCAGACCGTTTTCTGGCAAGAGTGGGAGCAAAGCATGGCCAAGCATCCCGACCAGCCTCGGGAGCAATTGATCCAGTTTTTTGCCGACCTGGCTGCCAAGGCGTCTTCCCCGGAATTTCGCGGCTGCTGCTTCATCAACGTCTCGATCGAGTTTCCCGACACCGCCCATCCGGTTCGCGAACTGGTTTGCACGCATCAGAAACGGATTTCGGATGCCTTCCTGGAACGCACAACGGCGCTTGGTGCCGCGAATCCATGTGAGTTGGCCTACACACTGATGCTGTTGATGGAAGGAACGTACGCCGACAGTCAGACGTACGGAACAGACAGCGCCGCCATCCGGATGGTGCCGACGATTGTGGAAAAGCTGCTCGACGCCTCGCCTCGCGAATAAAAGACAGGACGCAAAAAAGTGGCTGACTGCCGTTTGGGCGGTCGCCACTTTCTCTGTTTTCACAAGCCCGCATCCTTTTTTACGCGCATCCTTAATGCTGGCCGCTTGTTGCGTACTTCTCTTTGTTGGTCATTTCTTCCAAGGCTTTTACGTCTTTCTCCAGCTCTTGGATGTCTTCTTCAATCAGCTTTTTCAGGTGCTGCTTTTCCCGCAAAACTTTGCGAGTCTGCTCCAGACGCTGATTCAAATCGAACACGCCGAGATACACTGCCGTTCCCTCCCTATGTACATTCTCCACCTTACATGTTATGCACCGGGATGCCGAAGTTGACTGGATTTCCGCCAATAATTTTCCTCAGCCAGTTGCGCCCGAACAGCTTGCCTTTTCGCCAAAAGAAAAAGGCTCCCCGTGCCAAGTGGACAAGGAACCCTTTTTGCTGCTTACAAGCCTCTGTATTTGCTCAGTTCTTCCCGCAAACGATGCACTTCCTGCACCAGCGCCTGTTTCTCCAGACGGTCAATTTCCGAATCGAGATCGTTCATCCGCGAATGTCCAGCCTTCGGAGTGTCGTACAAGCCAAATCCGTCACCGGCAAATGCCCAGCTCGGTTCTTTTGGCATGATCATCGCCATGAGCAGATAGATCAGGATCGGAAATCCTGTACAAACAGTCAAAATGACAACGCCTACACGTACAAGCGTCGAATCAACCCGCAAAAACTGGGCAATGCCTCCACAAACCCCAAACAGTCGCTTGTCTTGCGAAGAGCGGTATAAACGTCTTTCCATGGGAACCAATCCTTCCTCTACAATATCCGCTTGCCTTATATGTATTAAGGATACCCTAGTGCGTAGCGCGGCAAAATGGCCCATAGAGGGATTTGTCCTCAGCCCCTAGACGGATATCGGCTTTTCGCGTATGAAAACCGCGCAGAATAGTCACGCTACTAACGAGGTGAAGCATGATGCGGTTTCTTCTGTTCCTCTTCACAGGCTTGCTCCTTGGCGGCTGTACGGCTGATGGGCAGGAACGCTCCTACATCCAAAGCGATCGGAATTTGTACTACCAGCAAAGCGTCGTTCACCCGCTGGGCCAGGAGCCGAACGCCACTCCTTATGGCACGCCTGCCAATGCCGGGACTTCCTCCGATTACGACAGCTGGATCAGACCCGATGCCATTTCCCGTTATCCCGGTCTGAACTAGCGAACAAGAGAACGCCAAAAACCGTTCCAGCTGCCTGCCGGAACGGTTTTTCTCTGTCTACAAGCGCGATTACTTGGATGCAGGGTCAGGCTCGTAGACGGGACGCGGGCGGTCAAACAAATCTCCCAAAGTGGCATACGTATGCCCTGCCAGCCTGCTTACGGGTGCGAAGGCATGGGCGTCAATTCGCCCGGCGTGATACAGCTCGTCGGCTACATGTACGTGCACAACTTCCCCGATGATCAGGTCGGATGTAGTCGGACTTCCCAACTCGACGACCTGGTGCAGCTTGCATTCAAAATGAATCCGCGATGCCAAAAGTCTTGGAACCGCAACAACCGACGAAGGAGCAACGGCAAGGCCGAGTGCGTCGACCTCGCTCACTTGTGGCGGATAGTCGGCAGATGTCTGGTTGACGGCGTCCACATTGTGAACATCCACCATGTTGACGACAAACTCGCCCGTCTCCACGATGTTTTGCGCCGTATCTTTGCGGACGCTGCCCGGCTTGCGCATGACAGCGACAGACACCATCATCGGCTCGATGCTCGCCACATTGAAATAGCTGAAAGGAGCGGCGTTGATGACACCGTTGCCATCCTGCGAAGTCACCCAGGCGATAGGCCGGGGAATGATGCAGCCGATCAACAGTTTGTACTTCTCCTGCCTTTGTAACTCGTCAATCCTGATTTCCATCGTGATCCCGCCTTTTTTACGCGAAAAACGTCTCGACGTTATTTATGGTAAGTGATGCGACCACTTGCGATCAACCGTAACGCTCACGGCCGCTTTTGTGTTCACTCGGACGGCAGCCAGCTCGACATGTACGCTTCGTCCTCCACTGCCAACGCTTCTTTTGTGACGTAAAGCGGCTGGAACGTATCCAGCATGACCGCCAGCTCCATCGTTTCCTTTTTGCCGATGCTCGCCTCGATTTTGCCCGGGTGCGGCCCGTGCGGAATGCCCATCGGGTGCAGTGTGATCGATCCTTCGTATACGCCTTTTCGGCTCATGAAGTTGCCATCCACATAGTATAACACCTCGTCGCTCTCCACATTACTGTGGTAGTACGGAGCGGGGATCGCCTGCGGATGGTAGTCGTACATCCGCGGCACGAACGAGCAGATGACAAAATTTTGTCCGGCAAACGTCTGATGCACCGGAGGCGGCTGATGGATGCGCCCGGTAATCGGCTCAAAATCGTGAACACTCAGCGCGTACGGATACAAGTAGCCATCCCAGCCTACGACGTCAAACGGATGGAAGTCGAAAAAGTAGCTGTAGACAACGGATTGGCGCTTGACGCGCACTTCGAACTGGCCGCTCTCTACGTGTGTCACCAGCTTTTCCGGTACGCGAATGTCCCGTTCGCAAAAAGGGGAATGTTCCAACAATTGACCGTGCTCGTTGCGATAGCGCTTCGGAGGGACGATTTCGTTTTGCGATTCAATCACCAAAAAGCGGCTCTGCACACTGGGCACGATCCGATACGTCGTGCCGATCGGAATGACCAAATAATCTCCGGGACGGTAGGTAATCGTGCCGAAGATCGTTTGCAGCTCGCCCTCTCCCTCGTGCACAAACACGACTTCGTCGCCGTCTGCATTGCGGTAAAAGTAATCCATCGGCTCTGTCGGCGAACAAACGCCCATGACTACATCGCTGTTCCCCAGCAAGTAGCGGCGGCCAAAAACCGGATCGCCTCCTTGTGCCAGGTCAAACGTTTTGAAATGCTGGTGCTTCAAATCCGCCTGCTCTACAAATTCCAAGCGCACATCCGCATATTTGCGCGTCTCGCGCACTTGCGTCGGCGGGTTGTGATGGTACAAAATCGACTGGATGCCAGAGAACCCTTTCGTTCCCATTACTTGCTCGCGGTACAGCTGGCCGTCCGGTTTGTAAAAAGTCGTGTGCCGTTTTTGCGGCAATTCTCCCATGCGGTGATAAAAAGCCATCCTGCTTCCCCCTCTATTATCGTGATTCGCTGATCGTATTTCTGAGCACGCCCAGGCGCTCTACTTCAAGCTCTACCACGTCGCCCGGCTTGAGCCATCCGTATTGCTCCGGCCCCAGCTCCAGAATGCAGCCAGTGCCCACTGTCCCGGAACCGATGACATCGCCCGGATACAGCATGCAATCTTGCGAGGCCCTGGCGATCATTTCCGCAAACGTATAGTGGATGTCGAGCAAATTGCCGCGGGAATACTCCACGCCGTTCACCCGCGCCACCATCGTCAGATCGTAGCGCTCGCCTTTTGCTCCCGCTACTCGTACATCCTCCAGCTCTTCCGGCGTAACGAGCCACGGCCCCATCGAAGTAGCGAAGTCTTTGCCTTTTGCTGGCCCAAGCCCGACCTTGACCTCTTCACGCTGAATGTCGCGGGCACTCCAATCGTTGAGGATGCAAAAGCCTGCTATATGCTCGTGGGCACGCTCTGGCGGAATATCTGCCCCTGCCTTGCCAATCACGCACGCGACTTCCAGTTCATAGTCGAGCCATTCTGTCGCTTTTGGCTGCTGGATGCTCGCGTCCGGCCCCAAAAAGGCTGCTGCATTGGAAAAGTAAAAGACCGGGAACCGATACCACTCGGGAATCATATCCAGTCCGCGCCGTGCCCGGGCTGTCTTCACATGCGCTTCAAAGGCGTAAAAATCGCGAAAGCTCGCCGGGCGCGGCAATGGCGAGCCGAGGAACACGTCCTCTGTGGCCAGACCCGTTGCTTGCACGTCTGCGCTTTGCGCAAGCGTCAGCAAACGCCCTTTCCATTCCTCCCACTGTTCCAACAATCCCAGCAGCGTATCGGGTGCGCCCGGCAGCGCCTGCGCGATGTCTGTGATTTTGCCTTCCGCAAGCAGTCCGGCGCGCCACGCTCCCCTGTCGATTTGTCGATAGGAAACCAGTTTCATGCGCTTCCCTCCTTCCTTTTGTTGCACAAAAAAACCCAGCTCGCCCCCGTTCGCTCAAATCGGTGCATGACAAAGGAAAGGGGTGTCCCTGTATCTTGTCAAAAGCTCCGAAACGTGCGTCAGGCGCAAGCTGGGTCTGTCTGCTACCGAAAAAAATCTTGCGGGATTTTTCCCCGCAGACAACCAGCTGTTTCCACAGCTTATTTGTTTGTTTCTTCTATCATATCGAAAACGCTTTCTGCTTTCCACAGAAATTTGCCGAATTTTTTTGCGACTTCTTTCTAGCTGCCCGCAGGCCGTTCCGGGAAAAACGTTCGCAGCAATTGCTGCATATCCGCTGGCAATGGCTCGGCAAATTCCATAGGCTCGTTGCTGCGCGGGTGAACAAAAGACAGTCTTGCCGCGTGAAGCGCCTGTCTTCCGATATGCTCCCGTCCGCCCAGGTAAAGGTCGTCGCCTGCAAGCGGATGACCGACGCTTTGCATATGTACCCGAATCTGATGCGTACGGCCTGTCTCCAGCTTCAGCTCCAGCAACGTCATGCCCTCACCGCGAGCCAGTACCCGATAATGCGTAACAGCCGATTGACCGTCTGGCCGGATTTGCCTCGTGATAAACGAATTTTCCGCAAGCCCGATTGGCGAATCAATCGTGCCTGCATCGTTCGCAACGATCCCTTCGGCAATCGCCTGATAAAAGCGCTGGAGCGTCCGCTCTTGCTGCATGCGGCTGAACTGCTCGTGCGCCCACTGGTTTTTGGCGACAATCATCAAGCCTGACGTATCTTTGTCCAGGCGGTTGACTGCGCGAAACCGCCGCGCTTCGCCCCGCTTTTTCCAATAGGCAATCACCCCGTTGGCAAGCGTACCTGACGGATGGTTGCCTGTCGGGTGCACGACCAGTCCAGCCGGCTTGGCGATGACCAGCAAATCGTCGTCCTCATAACGAATGCAGAGCGGCATTTCCTCAGGAGCTACCGTCTCTTCTGTTTCTTCTTCGACCATGACAGCCACTTCGTCTCCGGCTTGCAGCTTTTCATTCACGAACACGAGGACTCCGTTGCGCGTAATCGTTCCTTTGAATTTGGCCCGGATCAGCAAGCGGCGCGACACACCGTAACGCTTTTGCAGCACATCCCGCACCGTTTGTCCTGCATCTATCTCATCCGCTGTAAAGCGTATCAATTCTTCCTGCATGTTGTCTCTCCTTTGGGATTTTCCCTGTTGTCCAGTATAGCAAAAAGTCCCGGTGAGTAGACAACCTTTGCGAGGTTAAAGCGGGCGATTTTCCCTGACCTCAATCACAAAAGCATGTCCCGCATCGCCTTGGCTCCACTGCCCGCGAACGTCAAACAAATACCAGCCCGGCTGCTCGGGAGCCTTCCATTGGTTTCCGTTTTCAAGGAGCTGTTCGATCCGCTTCGAGCCGATCCATTGCGCGACCGTGAGAGACTCCGTCGTGGGCGGGGGCGAATATGTAACGGTTAGCATGGCGCCGGGATTCACTTGCAACGGCTTGGGCTTTTGTTCCCCAATCACTTCCGGCGGAGCGGCCATGTCCATGCAGACACCCTCGTTTTCGTAGTTCCAGCAGTATGAGGTCGGAACCGTCACGGCTGTTTTACCTTTCCACGCGATGACAGGCGCTGGCGGTTGGGCCAGCTCTTGAAAAGACGACTGATTGAGCATGCCAAGCTGACAGCCTGTCAGCAGCAAGACAGCTGCCATGTACAGCGGGGCTATCTTTTCTACCTTTTTCATCCAATCACCTCTATGTATGAGACGCGAAAAAGAGCGGTTCGTTTCAACCGCTCCTGGCAATTTGTGCTATCGCTTTATCGAACACGTACAGTGGAAGGAAACCAACTATCGCAGCGTCTTGATGAGCAAACAGCTGACGCCCTCATAAAGCCCGGCTTCCTACTGCCACACACTCGTCGGGATGGAAAAGGCACGGGACATTTCCGCCAGGTACGCATCGAGCTGCTCGGCGGGATTGTGTACCGCCTGGCCGTGACATACTTCCAGCCGAAGCGGGTTCAACTCTAGCACGATTCGGCTGCTTTTCACCGCTTCTGTCATGTCGGCCGTGAACATCGGCATCGGGCGGTGCAGTTTTCCCCGCTTGGAGGTAAACAGATCACCTGCCAGCAGGACGCGATCTTGCTCGTGGTAGTAGACGACGTGACCAGGCGAATGCCCTGGCGTGAGGTACGGCTTGAGTCCAGCGATCGCAGCCAGTCCTCCGTCCTCTGTTTCCGCGAGCGGCTTCGCCAGGCCCGGCTGAACGTTCTTTTCCAGCTTTTTGCGGCGCGGATACAGCTCTCTGCCTTCCATGTACGGAATCTCGATCCGATGGGCATACACCGGAACGGGCATCGTTTCCACCAGCCGCTTGACGGCTCCTACGTGATCGGAATGGCCGTGCGTCAACAAAATTTGCTTCAATGGCCCTGCTCCCTGTTTTTGCAGAAACGCCGCAATGCCTTTTGCCATGAACGGCATCCCCGCATCAACCAGCGTCACGCCGTCCTCTTCTACCACCGCCCAGACACGAACCGGAATCAGCATCCAGCTGCGGATGCACCAGATGTGCTTGGAGATTTGCTCGATCTTCATTTTTCACCACTCCTTGTCATCGTTTGTTTGCTGCCCGCGAGGATGACGTCCACAGCCAGATCGAACGTCGGCGCCAATCTGCCTAGCAACTCTTCCAGCGATTCCTCCGAATGGGTATACGTCCCGACGATGCCGTGCAACGTATAAAAATAAATCCGTGCATACGCCAAAGCTTCCTCTTCCCCGACCTCAGGCGGCAAGCAGAGCAACACGGCTTTTCTCAACAGCCCGAACAAGTGCGTGCGCAGCGCCTGAAGCTCTTGTTCCGGCTCTTCTTCGTCTATGCGCGATGCTTTGATCATGAAAAACAGCGTGTACATGTTGCGATTCCCCAGGCAAAAGCGGATGAACTGGTGACTGATTTCACGCAGTTTTTCCTCGGATGACCGCTTTTCATCCGCAAGCGCAGCTTCCATTGCCTGTGCCAACGTTTGCAGCGGCCCTTTGGAAAGCTGATGCAGAAGCGCTTCCTTGTCTTTGAAATAAATGTAGAGCGTCGTATGTGAACAGCCTGCCGCCTTGGCGATTTCCCGAATCGAGACGGCCTCGAAGCCCCGCTCCGCGAAAAGTTGTGTCGCGGCCGCGAGAATCGCCCGCTTCGTTTCCTCTGATCGCACTTCCTGTCTGCTTGCCATGCAAGACTCCACTCCTGACTTCCACCAAACAAAATAACCAGTGGTTAGTAACCGTTGGTAATAATATAACCACTGGTTACTAAAATCGTCAACACATTTTTGCAGCTCCCCAAAAAACAGGCGCCGCCTGGACAAAAACAATACAAAAAACCCCCCCTCGTCTCCATAGACGAAAAGGGGGTCTGACTCTCAGCAGATTGCTTGCGAAAAAGCTTACTTCGCAGCTTTTGCAGCAGCGATTGCCGCTTCGTAGTTTGGATGCTCACCAGCAGCAGCCACATACTCCGCATGAACTACTTTGTCATTTGCATCGATTACGAATACAGCGCGGGACAGCAGACGAAATTCCTTGATCGCTACGCCGTAAGCTGTACCGAAGGACAGGTCTTTGTGGTCGGATACAGTTTTCACTTTGTCGATGCCAGCAGCACCGCACCAGCGGTTTTGCGCGAATGGCAGGTCAACGGAAACAGTCAGAACTGTTACGCCTTCCAGACCGGCAGCCTCTTCGTTGAAACGACGAGTTTGCGCGTCGCAAACACCTGTGTCGATGGATGGGATTACGGAGATGATGCGAACGGTTCCTTTGGAATCGTCCAGAGTTACAGGGGACAGGTCGCCGCCTACTACGGTGAAGTTAGGAGCAGTATCTCCCACTTTGATTTCCGGACCGAGCAGGGTAACAGGACCCCCTTTGAAAACAAATGCGCCTTGACGCTCAACAGCAGTTGTCATGATTTCTTCCTCCTCACCAATACTTTCATATGTACCTCATTTATCATACCCTATCATTCACTTTTTTTCACTATGCCAATAGTAGAAATTACAGATTCACTTGCACTTTCCCGGAAGCTTTGGCATCCACCTTGACGATGCGCTTCACTTCGTGCTCATACTCCCAGTCTGTTTTCGTGTTCAGCTCGTGGCAACGCATCAGCGCATGGTAAAGCGCGAAGCCAAAATCGACATGCTTCATCTCGTAGCGCGTAGCGTGTGCCTTTGGCAGTGCCGTATTGAAAATCTCGATCTGATACGTAGCCTTTTCCCGCTTCTCCCTGACCGGGACGATGTAGCCCATCTGCTTCAGGACAAATCCGTAGTCAAACTCGCCCTCGTCGTCAAAGTCAATCGTATCGTCGGACGTCGCCAGACATTCCAGCAGCGTGCCCATATCCAGCATGTCAAAGCAGGCCGGCTTGGGCAGCGCCAATACCGAGCCATCCTGATTCACGAAGTAAATATGGTCGCGATAGTGAAAGATCAGCTCATCCTCGGGAACTTCCTCCGTGAACATCCAAAAGCTTTGCGGAATAAGCAAGCGCCAGATTTGCGCAGGTTTCGCGTTCATCAATTCCATGGCAGGGTCCCTCCTTTTCCCTACCAGTTTTGGCAAAACGCGCCTCTGCTATTCAGCCCGCTCCATGAAGGCGCGCCAGTCTCCGTGCTCCACTCTGGTCCCGACCCGCTTCACATAGGCTTCATCCAAATAGCGGTAAACGTACACCTCTACCTCTTGCCCAGTCTCTCGGACACAGGCTGTTACGGGAATCCGCTCGTACTCGTTTCGCGAGTCTCCCTCGCCGTAGTAGGTTTCCAGCTCGTCGAGACCAGCCAGCGCCTTTTCGTACACCTCAGGGGCAAAATCGACGATCTCGCCTGCCACTTCTCCCGCGTCTGTCATGAGCAAGCCGGGGTAGCCTTCTGGCAAATGATAGATTTCCCCCTTGATCGTCGCCCTTGTTTTGGTATGCGAAAACGGTTTGATATAACCGCTGTCATTATGAAAGCCGGACAATAATGTGCCATAGACGAAAACAGGCAGTTGCTTTGGCAAAACGATTCACTCCAGTCAGTTGGCTGATGTTGTAAAAGAAAAAAGGGTGTCTTGTATCACGAAAATTTTGTATATTTATGCTATATATAATTTTTTCATGTCTCTCAAAGAGACAAAGGGGGAGAGAAATTTGGAAAAGAGAAAGATTAATCGGCTGCTGGTAGCAAACCGCGGAGAAATTGCGATTCGCATTTTCCGTGCGGCTACCGAGCTGGGCATCCGTACTGTAGCGATTTACTCTGAGCAAGACAACGTCTCGATTCATCGTTTCAAAGCGGACGAGTCCTATTTGGTCGGTGCCGGAAAAGGCCCGATCGAAGCTTACCTGGACATCGACAGCATCATCGAGATCGCCAAGCGCAACGATATCGATGCGATCCACCCCGGCTATGGATTCCTCGCCGAAAACGCCGATTTCGCCAAACGCTGCCAGGAGGAAGGAATTATTTTCATCGGTCCTTCTTCCGAGTTGATCGAGAAATTCGGCGACAAGGTCGAAGCGAGAAAGCTTGCCATCGAAGCACAAATCCCGGTCATTCCAGGCACGCCGGAGCCGATTGAGACTTTGCAGGAGGCCCTGCTGTTCGCCAAGGAATACGGCTATCCGATCATCATCAAAGGCGTCTCCGGCGGTGGCGGTCGCGGGATGCGCATCGTCCGCAGCCAGGACGAGCTGCAAGACTCGCTTGATCGCGCCCGTTCAGAAGCGCGTTCCTCCTTCGGCAACGCCAAAGTATACCTGGAGCGCTATCTGGAGCAGCCAAAGCATATCGAAGTGCAAATTCTCGGCGACAACCACGGAAACATCGTGCACTTGTTCGAACGCGATTGCTCGGTGCAACGACGCCATCAAAAAGTGGTCGAAGTGGCGCCAAGCCTTTCTCTCGACGATAGCCTGCGCGAAGAAATTTGCCAGGCAGCTCTCACCCTGATGAAAAAAGCTGGCTATTCCAACGCAGGGACGGTCGAGTTTTTGCTCACGCCGGACAAGCGCTTTTATTTTATTGAAGTCAATCCGCGGATTCAAGTGGAACATACGATCACCGAGCTGATTACCGGCATCGATATCGTGCAGTCGCAAATTCGCGTCGCGGAAGGACACGCCCTCTCCGATCCGGAAATCGGGATCGCCTCGCAGTCCCAGATTCAAATGAGCGGCTATGCGATCCAGTGTCGCGTAACGACAGAAGATGCAGAAAACAACTTCCTGCCAGACGCGGGCCGTCTGTCAGCCTGGCGTTCCGGCGGCGGCTTCGGCGTCCGGCTCGACGGCGGAAACGGCTACCCTGGCGCGATTATTACGCCGTTCTACGACTCTTTGCTGGTGAAAATCTCCACGTACGGAACCAGCTTTGATCAAGCTGCGCGCAAAATGCTGCGTACGCTGCGGGAGTTCCGCATCCGCGGTGTGAAAACCAACTTGCCTTTCCTGGAGAATGTCGTCACACACCCTGATTTCCTCAGCGGCAACTACGACACCTCCTTCATTGATACAAAACCGGAACTGTTCGTGTTCCCCGGCCGTCAGGACAGGGGTTCCAAATTACTATCGTACATCGGCAATACGATTGTCAACGGCTATCCGGGCATGGCAAAGCCGGACAAAAAGCCGCACTTTGACTCGCCGCGCATTCCGCGCACACCGTTTACCCAACCGTACCCGGATGGAACGAAGCAAATTTTGGACAAAGACGGAGCGGATGGCCTGGTTCGCTGGATTCAGGAGCAAAAGCAGGTGCTCGTAACCGATACGACATTCCGCGATGCCCACCAGTCGCTGTTTGCCACGCGCGTGCGCACGTACGACCTCGCGTCGATTGCCGAAGCGACGGGCAAGCTTGGCTCGGGACTGTTCTCTTTGGAAATGTGGGGCGGCGCTACGTTTGACACCTCCATGCGCTTTTTGCAGGAATCGCCTTGGGAGCGGCTGCAGATTTTGCGCCAGCGCATCCCGAATGTGCTGTTCCAGATGCTTTTGCGCGGGGCAAACGGGGTTGGCTACACGAACTACCCGGACAACGTCATCCATGCGTTCGTCAAGGCTTCGGCGGAAAACGGCATTGATGTCTTCCGCATCTTCGACAGCCTGAACTGGCTGCCAGGCATGCAGACGGCCATCGACGCCGTGCGCGAAACAGGCAAGGTGGCGGAAGCGGCGATTTGCTACACAGGCGACATCCTCGACCCGAGCAAAACGAAATACACGCTGTCCTACTACGTCAACCTGGCGAAAGAACTGGAAAAAGCAGGCGCGCACATTTTGGCGATCAAGGATATGGCCGGATTGCTGAAGCCTTACGCCGCTTACGAGCTGGTTCGCGCCTTGAAACAGGAAATCGGCATTCCGATTCACCTGCACACGCACGATACGTCTGGCAACGGTGCGGCCATGCTGCTCAAAGCCGTCGAAGCAGGAGTCGATATCGTCGACGCGTGCGTCAGCTCCATGTCGGGCTTGACCTCGCAGCCAAGCCTCAACGGATTGATCGCGAGCCTCGCCCATACCGAACGCGAGACGGGTTTGTCGCTTGATTCGTTCAACAAGCTGTCCGATTACTGGGAAGATGTCAGACCGTACTACCAAGGCTTTGAAAGCGGCATGAAAGCGAGCAATACCGAAGTATACGTGCATGAAATGCCAGGCGGTCAGTACACCAATCTGGAGCAGCAGGCAAAAGCTGTCGGCTTGGAAGGCCGTTGGGACGAAGTCAAGCACATGTACGCCGTCGTCAACCAAATGTGCGGGGATATCGTCAAAGTCACTCCGTCTTCGAAAGTCGTCGGCGATCTGGCCTTGTTCATGGTGCAAAACAACCTGAACGAAGAAAATATTTGGGAGAAAGGCGAACGCCTCGACTTCCCTGATTCCGTCATTCAGTTTTTCCAAGGCTATCTGGGTCAACCGCCAGGCGGCTTCCCGAAAAAGCTGCAAGAACTCGTGCTGAAAGGCCGCGATGCCTTTACAGCTCGTCCTGGAGAGTTGCTTGCGCCGATCGACTTCGCCCAGGTGACATCGGAGCTGGCAGAAAAAATCGGCCGCGAGCCGAGCGAGTTGGATGTGCTCTCGTACATCATGTATCCGCAGGTTTACTTGCAATTTGACCAGCGCCTGAAAGAATACGGCGATCTGTCTGTCCTGAACACGTCGACGTTCTTCTACGGCCTACGTCCTGGCGAGGAAACCGCGATTACGATTGAGCGTGGAAAAACGTTGATCATCAAGCTGGTTGCTGTCGGCGAGCTTCATCCGGATGGCCGCCGCATCATTTACTTCGAGCTGAACGGTCAGCCGCGGGAAATCTTCGTCCGCGATCAGTCGGCAAAAGTCTCGGAGACGATCCGCAGAAAAGCAGACTCGCAAAATTCCGCTCACCTCGGTGCTTCCATGCCAGGCAAAGTATTGAAGGTACTCGTGGCGGAGGGCGACAAAGTCCGCAAAGGCGAACACCTTCTCGTCAGCGAAGCGATGAAAATGGAGACGACCATCCAGGCACCGCAGGACGGAAAAGTCAAAGCCGTTTACGTAAAAGCGGGCGAAGCGATCGAAACTGGCGATCTGCTCATTGAAATGGAGTAGTCATCGTCTATAATGGAGAGTAACAGACGATGGTTTCCATCGAAATCCAATTGTTCGTGGTGAGGTGATCGACTTGAAATTGGACCGAGTCAGCCAAATTCCTTACAGCTCCCGAGTCGGCCGCTATCATTTTCAAATGGTTCAGGCGAAGCTCAGCTCTCCTGTCGAGCCGATTTTCGGATATAGTCTGCAGCCTTACTATACCCGGCAGCAACAGTGGAAGGCTGATCTCTCCGATTCCTTGTCCCGCCTGTACCGCTGTTTTGCTGACCTGGATCAAGCTGCCCAAGAGTTTGACCCCGCGCGACCGGAAAGTGCCATCAATCAGCGCGCTGTCGTCTCCTCTCAACCGGAGGCGGCAGCTGTCAAACCCGGTCCGCGAGCAACGAACGGCACGCACCGTCTGTCCATCGGCTCCTTGGCGAGCGGACAGACCAACACAGGCACAGCATTGCCGGATGACTTCCCGACGCTTGTCACAGAAGGCCCGCAGCAGTTTAGCCTGCGGCAGGGGGAGCAAGAGGAGTTCTTTTCCTATTATTCGCATGGCAATGACACTCACGCAGACAGCCTGCGTTCCGCTGCGGAAGCACTGCGCAACAGCTCGCTTCCTGTAGATGTCCGCCAGAAATACGAAGGGCAGTATCTGGCGTTGAGCGTGTCTTCACGCAAAACAGGAGCCGACGAGTCTTTTGACTTGCAGGATGTGACCGGAAATACCATCCGTGTGCTCGGCCTTGACCGCGCGACGACAAGCGCCGCTGACGCTGTGTTTGTGTGGAATGGAAGGCGGGATTCAAGCCCCTCCAACCACGTTTGGCTCACGAACGATGCCGTACAAGTCTCCATGCTTCAGACAACAGCTACAGACATTGTCGTCGAGATTGCGCCTGACTACGATCGGCTTTTGCAAAAGACGCACGCGTTCGTCAACCGCTACAACCAGTTGCACGACTTTTTGACAGAGCAGGCATCTGCCTTGTCATCGCAAAAGCTTGATCCGTTCGCACACGTAACCCGAGCGTCCAGAGGAACACTCGACCGTTACGGGCTTGGCTTTCGCAAAGATGGATTGTTGTCCTTCGATGAGCAAGTTTGGCGTGAAGCCACTTCTGCGCATGTTTCCGGCTTTGTCGACGAAATGACTCGCCTCTCCCGCGCGATTCGCGAAGAGGTCGTCAAGGTGCAGAGCAAGCCGTTTGGCTCGTTCTCCCAAGCCTACGCAGCCGCAACCTCGGCCAATCCGTACTACAACACTTCCGCTTCGGGAATGAACTACCGCTACGTGGCGCAAACAGGCTTGTTCCTCAACCAATTGTGGTAGAGAAGTGTGCTGATGAAAGCAAAAAACAGGTATGCCCCGTAATAGGCGCATACCTGTTTTCATTTTTTAACCCCGGTCCATCAACTCTTCCAAGTCGTGATCGTCTACCCTCTTCCTTCCCGGATGGGACTGAACAGGCATCTCGTCGTGCTTTTTAAAAAGCGACTGCATCTTGTCCACAAACTGCGGAACGGAGTCGAGAATCCGATCGTACAGATGCGTCGTATTTTCTAGCGGTATGGAGCGTATTCCTTGTTTTCCGACGACCAAAAAGGCCACGGGTGTAATCGAGACACCGCCCCCGCTACCGCCGCCAAACGGATGTCCATCGATTCCCTGGTGATGCTGGTCGTAGTGAAATTCGCTACCCCCAGCAGCAAAGCCGAATCCCACTTTGGAGATAGGGAGAATCACACTGCCATCCGGCGTCTCGACAGGATCGCCAATAATCGTGTTCACGTCCACCATTTGCTTGAGATTTTCCATCGCTGTTCTCATGAGGCCCTGAATCGGGTGGTCTGCCATAGTAAGCTGCTCCTCCTTCCTGCATGTCTCATCTATTAACATTCCCCCAACAATTTCAGAGCATGTACAGGAACGCGGCTACATGACGGAAAGCGTCACGTTTTTTTGTGCTGGTTCATGCTTGCGATGGGCTTGTATGCCATTTGCGCTGGCCTGTTTTCCTGATCCGCCAGGCAATTTTCAGCAGCGAAAACAGAAAGTGCCCCAAGTAAAAGCGAAAGACACAGCGAAACGTTGTCTGGATCACCGCATCATTCCACACGGGCTGGACGCTCATCGCAGGCATCGTCCGCAGCGAGATCGAGTGTGACAACACCCCGACAATCAAGCTTTTCACGCCCCAGATCACTCCGGTGATGGCTCCTGTTTCCGCAGCCTGCCCTGTGCCGAGCAACGTATGCCATTCCAGCTTGGTGCAGTGAATCTGCTTGCACAAGTCGCGGATCAGCGGCAGCAAATCCCGTACGCGATCGACCAGCTCCCGATAGTTGTGATACCATCTTTTTACTTGGCGGCGGGTAAAGTCTTTGATTTTTTCCTGCACCTTGCTTCCTTGCTCGATCGTCTCCACCTTTGCCACCAGCTCCGGGCCTGCCGGGGACACTTTGAACAGCAAAATCGGCAACTCGTATTTTCGGGAAAAAAGGCCATGCCACGCCTCAAGCTCCACTTCCAGTTGATCGTCTTCCTCTTTTCGATGATAATAGCAACTGATTTTTACTGGGGTCATCACAAGCAGCAGCAATAAGACAAGCAATCCGAGAAATACCCAGGCCCACAAAAAAATCCCACCCTTTCCACGTTAGTATGAGTGGAAAGAGCAGGAAATATGTCCGTGACGATATGTTAATCCAGCACGTATACTTTGACGCCCTGCTTCATGCCGTAGTTTTCGGCTTCCTGCAAGGTCGGCAAATACAAGTCGACGTGACGCTGCTTAACGGCACCGCCAATGTCTGCGGCAACTGCGTAGCCGTAACCATCGATGTACAGATGGCTGCCGAGCGGAATGACGGACGGATCGACAGCGACGACACCTTCACGGAGCGGATACTCCAAATACGACAGGATCGGCTGGTTCGGGTTGCTGTAGGCGGTCGTCTGCACGGTCAGCGCCTGCTTGTAGGCCGTCCCGTTGAACAGCTGCTGCCCGCTTTTGGAAGCTTGGCCGCTGACGAGGTGCACGGCCGCATACGTGGCTGCTTCCGCTCTCGTCATCCGGTTTTTCGGCTTCAGCGTACCGTCGCCATAGGCGCCCATCAAGCCTTTTTCCAAGGCGTACACGAGCGGACGCTGGTAACCTTCATCCACGCTGCGCCCATCCGGGTATTTGGCCAACGTCTGAACCGTCGTCGACCATTTGAGCTGATTGACGACACCGCTATCGCCCATCGTTCGAATCAAAATCGAAGCAAGCTCCTCTCTCGTAACAAGCTCCTCCGGTTTCAAAAATACTTGGCTTCCTTGTTTGGTGCCATGGACGATTCCAAGGCGATAGGCAGTTTCCGCATATGGTGCCATCCAACTGTCTGACGGAATGTCAGCAAACGGCGACTGGCTCGCTGTGCCTGGCTCTATCCCTTTTGCCTTGACAAACATCGTTACCAGTTCCCCGCGCGTAATCGGATCATCTGGCCGAAACGACTCGGTATCGCCAATGACTCCCGCTATGTATAATGTTTCAATTTCCTTTTTGGCCCAATGCTCTGCAATGTCTGTGTACGGTGTACTGCTCGTCTCGTTTGTCTTTGCCTCTGCAACCGGCGCGCCAATGACCAGCAAGGCTGCCAGCGAGGCCAGGATCATCTGTTTCCTCATCATCATCCTCCAGAAAAAAGATTCGAAGCCGTTTCGTTTCATTTTATCGAAACATTTCGTGAAAACAAGGGACAATTCTTCCCAGTTTCCTGTCCCTTCCCGCCAGGCGCGAACGACGCGCATTGGGGCTTTTCAGGAAAAAAGACTCTTGCTTTCCGCTGGCTGTCGCGGAAAAACAAGAGTCTGTTACGTCGCTTCTCTTCGTCACTTGGCAAAAATGTGCTTGCCGATTTGCACCACTTGCGGACGCGACCAAATCCATTTGGACGTGGCGGTCGCCGGGTTGAAGTAATAGAGGGCACCATTGGTTGGGTCCCAGCCCCGCACTGCTTCCCACGCTGCCCGGTAAGCCGTCTTGTTGGGGCTCAACCAGTACTGTCCATCATCGACTGCGGTAAAAGCGTACGGCTCGAAAATGACGCCCTTGAGCGTATTCGGGAAGTCTTTGGACTGAAGACGATTCAGGGCGACGGCCGCAACCGCTACTTGCCCCTTGAAGCTTTCGCCCCGCGCTTCCGAATAGACGAGCTGAGCGAGCATTTGCATCTCGTTCTGATTGACCGACACTTTTTTTAGTGAACGCCATGTATTTTCACCAGCGATCCCATCGGCTGGCAGACCGTATGCTTTTTGAAACTGGCGCACCGCCTGAGCCGTGTTCGCCCCAAAACTGCCATCCAGCTTGTCCTGATAGTACCCCAATATTTGCAGGCGATACTGCAAGTCCCACACATCCCCGCTCTCGCTGCCGCGCTTTACAAGCGATGCCGCGTAAGATTCGGCAGGGAAGACAAACGCGACGGCAAGCATCGCCGCGAGCAGGGTCGTCAATGTTTTTTTCTGCCATGACATGAACATCCCCTCCTAACGCCACCATTCTACCCGCTGGCGAAAGTAGGTTCAATTCAAGCATTTTGGCAACAGAGGTAACATCTGACTCGCTTTTGCCGACTTTATCCTTTGGGCCGGAAGATAAGCGCCATCAAAAAGCCAAACACAATGGCAGCGGATATCCCTGCACTGGTCACCTCAAAAATGCCGGTCACAACGCCGATCACCCCATGCTGCTCCGCTTCGGCCATCGCCCCGTGAACGAGCGCGTTGCCAAAGCTCGTAATCGGGACGGTCGCACCTGCTCCCGCGAACTGAACCAGTGGCTCATACAACCCGAAGCCATCCAAGACGGCACCTGCGACAACGAGGGACGACATCGTATGGGCGGGAGTCAGCTTGACCACATCCATGAGGAATTGCCCGATGACACAGATGATCCCGCCTACGAGAAATGCCCATAAAAACGTCATGCTATCACTCTCCAGGTTACTCGGACTCTATGGCTACTGCGTGCGCGATACACGGGATGCTCTCTCCTTGCTGGTACGAAATAGGCGATAACAGCGCACCTGTGGCAACCAGCAGCATCCGCTTCCATTCGCCTGCCTTCATTCTCCGCAGCAAATGTCCGTAGGTGACCGTCGCAATGCAGCCACATCCGCTCCCGCCCGACCAGACGTTCGGATTGTCGCCGTAGATCAGCTTCCCGCAATCGACGTAGCGTTGCAGCGGAAGCATGACATTATGCTTCGGCAGCAATTCCGACAAAATCGCGTGGCCGACTTTTCCCAAGTCACCCGTCACGACCAGATCGTAATAGTCGTGTGGCAACTGAAAGTCACGAAAATGCGATTCGATCGTCGTCAGCGCTGCCGGAGCCATGGCTGCCCCCATGTTGAACGGGTCAGTCATCCCCATGTCTACAACCCGTCCAATCGTCGCCCCTGCAATGTGCAGCCCCTGGCCTTGCTTGCCGACGACTGCTGCTCCCGCTCCGGTAACGGTCCACTGTGCCGTAGGCGGCTTCTGCGAGCCGTACTCTGTCGGGTACCGATACTGCTTCTCCGCCGCTCCATTATGGCTGGAGGTTGCCGCAAGCACGCAATCCGCAGATTGGCTGTCTACCAGTTGCGCAGCGAGCGCCAAGCCTTCCATCGCTGTCGAGCAAGCCCCGAAAATCCCGAGAAACGGAATCGCCAACGTCCTTGCGGAAAAGCTTGCCGAGATGATCTGGTTCATCAGATCGCCCGCCAGTAAAAAGTTGATCTGCTCCTTCGTCAGATTCGCCTTTTCGATCGCTTTGGAGCACGCCTCTTCCAGCAGCACTTTCTCCGCCTTCTCCCAGCTCTCCTGTCCTATCATCAAGTCTCCGTGCAGCGTATCAAAATCCTCGGCCAACGGCCCCTGAGCCTCAAATGGCCCGCCGATGGCAGCGTGGCCGAGAATGACCGGCCTGGAAGGAAACACCCACGACTGATGACCCTGGCGCATGTGTCACCCTCCCATCGTAATCAATGTTTTAATCAAGCCGATGACAAATGCGGCAGCAACACCAAACACAATCACAGAACCTGCGAGCTTGAACATGTTTCCCCCTACCCCAAGCACCAATCCTTCGCTGCGGTGCTCAATGGCGGCTGAGGTAATCGAGTTGGCAAATCCGGTCACCGGAACACTGGTGCCCGCCCCGGCCCATTGGGCGATCCGGTCGTACACGCCCAGTCCCGTCAAAAGCGCCGAGAGCAGAATCAGAACCGCGACAGTCGGGTTTCCCGCCGTTTTCTCGGTAAAGTCAAAGTAGCGGATGAACAGCTCGGTAATCCCCTGACCAATCAGGCAGATGACGCCGCCCACGATAAAGGCGCGGAAAAAATTGCGCACGAGAGGTCGCTTCGGCTCATGTCGCATCGCCAACTGCTGATACTCCTGCTGCACGGGGGTTAAATTCTTCTTTTTTTGATCGGCCATTCTTCTCTCACTCCTTTTTACCGTATTAAAAATGGCTTGACCTGGTCGATGATCGTCTGCAATTGTTCGGCGTCGCGCTGATACGTCTGTTTGGCTGTCTCGTTTTTTGTCCCGAGAGCAAACAGCTCCAGATCAGCCTGGCATTTTTTCAGAGTCGCAAAAGTCAGCTTCGTTGCCTGCGGAGCCGGAACCTGTATCTTGTCGTCATACAGATCGAGGTACAGCTCGCCTCCTTTGTCTACCTGGGCGAGAAACACATTTTCCAGCGCCACACCCGCTTTTTGCAGCTGCGTGCGTACCCATCTGCGGTTGTAGCCCGCCGTTGCCAACGGCTCGTCCATGATCACCCCATCCATGATGACGACCTGGCCTTCTTCTGCAGGCGGCACCGTCAGCTCCAACTGTTGAGCCGTCAGAGGCTGGTTTTCCGACTTCAGCAGTACACTCAGTTCCCCGTTTGTCTCCATGAGCGCAAATTCGACGTCTGCCACCCGAAACACATTTTTGATTCGAAGCTGTTCCATTAAATCTTCTGCCGTCAGCCGCTCCCTTTTCAGGTTGTCCTCCATGATTTTCCCTTCTTTGATCAGCACGGTTGACTTGCCTTCGAACAAGTCGCGCATCACCTTGCTTTTCAGCGATACCCATTCCATCAAAACGGGGAAAATCGCAAACACACCCATGGAAATCAAACTGTGAAAAACAGGCCCGTCCATCTCCGTTGCCATGAAGGCTGCAATCGAGCCAATCGTAATCCCGACGATGTATTCAATGAACGTAAGCTGCTTGATTTGCCGCTTGCCAATAATTTTGGTAAGAAGGAACAAGTACGCCAACGCTCCTATGGAACGCAGCAAAATATTTAACCAGTCAGGCATGCTCCACCTCCATCAACCGTTGACCCTTGAAGAAAAGCCAAGAGAGAGAGCGTCTCTCCCTCTTGTTTTGCAGCATGGCTAGAAGCCTTTGTACTGTGGCTCTTCGTTCTCCAACTCGGTAACACGCTGTTGCAAGTTGTCCACAATCGTTTGCGTCTGCGCAGCTGCATCCGTGTACAATTGCTTTGCTTGCTTGTTCTGCGTGCTAAGAGCGAACGACTCCAAATCTGCCTGTGCCCCTTTCAGGCTGGCAAGAGCCTGTTTTACCTGTGCTCCAACTGTCATAGCCAATCACCTCCCAACACATATAGAATCAGCCAGTACCGCGGAAATATGCGGTTAAGTTTGGTTTGTCGGCTGTAACGTTTTTCCATTTCATCGACTTTTTCCTCATAAAAAAGGAAAGACACCCGCAGGTGCCTCTCCTCATCCACTTATGCAATTAGCCACGGCCAGCCAATTGTTGTTCAGCGAAAGCAACGAGACGTTTTGTGATCTCGCCACCAACTGAACCGTTTTGACGGGAAGTGGTGTCCGGACCAAGCTGAACGCCGAATTCAGAAGCGATTTCGTACTTCATTTGGTCCAGCGCTTGGTTAGCTTGAGGAACCACCAGATTGTTGCTGGATCTGTTGTTAGCCATCTGTAATCACCTCCTCGTCGTTGGTAGGTTTAATATGCGTGAAGTTTTCCTTGTTCATTCGCGATTTTTGTTTCCAATTTTAGACTCCAGCGAAAAAAGGACGTGTGCGATCTCAACTGCTGCCTCCGGGCGCCGCAGCTTGTCCATGTGCGCGGCAAGCTCTCCCACGCGCCCAGAGCCGCGCAAGCCCCGAATGACTTCGCGAATCTCCTGCGGAGAGCGAGCGAGAATCGCCGCTTGCTGCTCTGTAAGAAACGCACTATTGTACTGCTCCTGCCCTGGCAACGGCTGATGCAAAATGAGCGGCGTGCGCAAAGCGAGCGCCTCCGCACAAGTGATTCCTCCCGGCTTGGTCACATACGCATCTGCCGCCCCGATCCATTGCCACATGCGCTCCTCGTAGCCTTTCACGACAAAACGGTGCCGCTCGCTCCACGGCGAAACCACGGTCTCCAGCCGCTTTTGCAAACTTGCATTTTTGCCCGTGATGACGACAATCTGTAACGGCTCCTCTTCCTCTGCCAATGTGCGAATCACTTCTTCCATCTGGCCGTATCCGCCCTCGCCGCCGCCAATCAGCACCGTAAATCGATCGACGGCAATGCCGAGCTGACTTTTCCAATCCGACTTGGTCTTACTCGCAGCATAATGGAAAGCACGGCGAATCGGGATGCCGCAAACATGCACTTTTTCAGCGGAAATGCGATAGCGATGCGTCAGCCTTTCCGCCATCTGCTCATGCGCTACCATATAAGCGTCAATTTGCGGGTGTATCCAGAAGCGGTTGACATGGAAGTCAGTAGGGACGCTCACCAGTTGAAAAGGCTTGTCCGCCTTTTGCTTGGCATAGGCGAGCGCCGACAGGCAGTAAGCATGTGTCGCCACCACGACGTCCGGCTGCTCCGCACGCAAAACACGCTGGAGCAACCTTGTCGAGAGCCACCAGCCCAGTGGCTTGGATAACGATCTTCCCCACATCTCATCTTGCTCGTACATTTTGTGCCAAACCGGCTTCGCATACCGCAGCATGTTCAGATAAAAAAAACGGGACAGCACCCGCAATCCCGGGCTGGCCGTCTGTAAGCCTCCGATCACCCGCACAGATTGTGCGCCGTCCATGTTTTGCAATACTTCCTGGATCGCCTCTGCCGCTACTCGATGTCCGCTGCCTGCCCATTCCTCCGTGACCAGCAAAAAGCGCTTGGCCATCAGAAGGCATCCCCTGTCGTTGGCTTGCTCTGGCCGTAACGCTCCAAGAGCAATTCCTTGGACATGTAGACGCGCTTCAACGGCATATCTTGCTTCCACGTCTGCACGCGCTTTTTCCCGTTCGGGTGGACGATTCTGAGCATCAGTCGCAAATACCAGCGCTTGTAGCGGAAAAACCAGCTCATCGGTACGTCGGAAATGGAAAAGCCCAAAGGAGCCACGCCTTTGTGCAGCATGGTTGTGCCGACGATTCCCTTGATTTGCTCCCGTTCCTCCATCGCTTCCAGAAAAGCCGCCAGCCTCGGCAAGGATTGCAAAATATGCCTGCGCAATAACAAGGCTACTTTCAGTTCGTCTTTGACGCCCCTGCAAAGAGTGGCAAAGTAGTAGTTGTGAATATGTATTTTCAAAATCAGATCGCCGTCATGAATGATCCGCTCGTCTGACGTACGCAAAGACTCACCCCGATAACGCAAGGGAACGACCCGAAAAATATTGTTCCCTTTTTCAATATAGGTAAGTCTGGTGCACCGTTGGTAGATTTCATCCCAGTATCCCCATAGCATCAAGAGATTTGTGTTCATATGCAACGGTTCCTTTCCAGCGATGTTTACTTTGTAGTATTCCCCACTACCGCTTCCTTTCATTACCTGGTCAGGCCCTTTTCATCCGCCCCCACAGCATGATCAATGCGGCAGCAATCACGGGAAGCCACATGTGATTCAACATCAGCGGATTGAGCCATTTCCACACGTACGGGTCTTCCAGACACATGTCCACAGCCGTAAACGCCAACACGCCGCCACCGATGATGACCAAACCTGGGAAGCGGTTCATCAGCCGCGCGACCCAGACGCTTCCCCACATCAGCAGCGGGATGCTCATCCCCAGTCCAAGCAAAACCAGCCATATATCGCCATGTGCGGCTCCGCCAACCGCCAAAACATTGTCCAAACTCATTACAAAATCTGCTAATATAATCGTTCTGACCGCTTGGCCGATTGTCTGATTGTGCGCAACCTCTGTCGTCTCGTCGTGGCTGCTCAGCATCAGCTTGCAGGCAATCCAGAGCAGCAGCAACCCTCCGATCGCCTTTACAAGCGGAATGTCCAGCATCCACGTCATCACGCCTGTCAAGCCAATTCGCAATACAACAGCCCCAATCGTTCCATACATGATTGCACGGCTTCGCTCCCGTAAAGGCAAGCCCCGACAGGCCATTCCTATGATGACAGCATTGTCGCTGCTCAGTACCAGATCAATCATGAAAATATGCACCAGACCCAGCCAAAAATGCTCTCCCATCCCTGCCTCCCTGGTCCATGAAATGTTTGTCCATTCTACTTTATGCGACTAGAATCGGACCTATGATTGAATATTTTTCCGAAAAAAGGCGGTTTTCAGCGGATTTTGTCAACAAAAAAATTCCACAAAAAAACATTTTATCGCGAAATCGGGATATTTATACCTTGTCTAATCTTACCTTTTTCCCTTACGATTCTAGTGGGGTGGATAATGAGATGGTGGAGACTGTGACGCTTAACTTATTGCACGTTTCACGGAAAATTTTAGACTTGGCTCCAAGAATTACTACGATATGGATGCAGGAAATTGTTCGCAGTATGGAAATCCCTGTAACAATTCCTCGTGATTTTGCGGAGAAACGAACGGTTCTCTTAGCCCGTTATCTGGTGGAAGACGTAGACCAGGACATGCAGAACTGGGCACTGGATATGGGAGAGTGGCTGCGTTCGCAGGAGTTCCCCTTCTCCTCCATTTTGCGCACGTATCAGTTGTATCGAAACGTATTCTGGCGTGTGCTTCAGCCTGAACTGCAACATTGGTCCCTCTCTCCTCAGGACATGCACTATCTGGAAAAGCAACTGGGCAAAGCGATGGACGAGAGTGTCTTTTGGGCTGTCTATCATTTTGAGCAAATGATCAACAAAGAGCTCGTTCAAAAGGAAGAAACGATTTCTTACCTGCACAACGACAAGCTGACCATGCTGGGGAAAATCGCGGCCAACATGGCTCACGAGCTGCGCAATCCGCTCTGTGCCATTGAAGGCTTTCTCAAACTGATCAGTGAGTCGACGCAGGAGCAGGCACAATTGCAAACGTACATTCAGGTTGTCATGCATGAATTTGAAAACTTGCATCGGCAAATTACCGGCTTTCTCAGCTTTTCCAAAAAACCGATTCTCGATGAAATTTTCAAAACTGTCCAAGTTGAGCAACTGCTCGCTGAAGTAGAAACGCTGATTACTCCGAGACTTTTGGGAGAAAACATACGATTCGAAAAACAAATCCACCCCTGCTCTCTGGCTTGTTATGAGGAAGGCTTGAAACAGGTTGTCGTCAACTTGCTGAACAATGCGATTGACGCCGTGCAAAACCGAACGGACAAGTACGTCCACATTATCGCTACTGCTTCGGATGGCTGGCTTTATTTAAGTGTGGAAAACAACGGTGAAATGATTCCTCCCGACATTGTGGAGGTTCTGTTCCAACCGTTCTTTACAACCAAACAAAACGGGACGGGCATTGGCTTGTCCATCTGTAAAAATATTATTGAGAAGCACAACGGCACCATCCATTGCGACTCCAACGAGAAGCGCACCCGTTTCGTCGTATCGCTTCCGATCGTAACAGTAGAAGAAGCTGTAGAGCCTGTGGAAGCGACCAACTGAATCCTGGTGGGTTAGTATAATAGTCAAGTCAATCGCGCTTCTGTGAACACAAAAAAGCCTCCTGGTCATCAGGAGGCAATGCAAGAGATCCGTTACCTATACGTTCGGTAAGCGACCTTAGCCTTACTGTACACGAAAACATATGTTTCTACCACTGAAACCGTCAGACAGCTTTCGACATCGTTTTTCTGAAGCTTTTACGTTCATAAGCACTAAACCTGCTGCTTCGTTCATTCGTCTCTCGTCGGATGAAAGAAACCCGGACTGATTCTGTTTCTTTTTGTTTTTTATACTTACGCGAATAAAAGACCTCTGGCACGCTGGACTGACGCAGCCACACGAGGTCTTTTTCTGTTGGATCGTTTGCTTGCGGATAGAGACGATGGGAGAATAACGAAAAAAGCAGAAAGCTAAACGGCTCTCTGCTTTTACATATGGAGCGGGTGATGGGAATCGAACCCACGCGACCAGCTTGGAAGGCTGGAGTTCTACCATTGAACTACACCCGCATCGAACGAACTTGGTGCCGAGGACCGGACTTGAACCGGTACGGGAGAAACTCCCGACAGATTTTAAGTCTGTTGCGTCTGCCCATTCCGCCACCCCGGCAGCTTTTCACGAATCGTTAGGCAAATCATGGTCGGGAAGACAGGATTCGAACCTGCGACCCCTTGGTCCCAAGCCAAGTACTCTACCAAGCTGAGCTACTTCCCGACTTTGCTATTTCTCTTCCCTTTTAAGGTAAAGAGGCGTGCCCTGAGAGATTCGAACTCCCGACCTTTTGATTCGTAGTCAAACGCTCTATCCAGCTGAGCTAAGGGCACATGATATGAAGCGGACGACGGGTCTCGCTTCTACTGGCGCTGCTTCGTCGATTTCCTGCCCGACAAGCCAGATCTGAAGTGCCCGTGACACTCTTCATTGATGCTCTTCAAGGGTAAACCCGGAACGGGTGAGAGACCCGAGAACATCTATGGAGCGGACGACGGGTCTCGAACCCGCGACCTTCGCCTTGGCAAGGCGACGCTCTACCAATTGAGCTACGTCCGCATGCTTGATAAGAAAATATGGTGCGGTCGAGAGGACTTGAACCTCCACGGTGTTGCCACCACTAGAACCTGAATCTAGCGCGTCTGCCAATTCCGCCACGACCGCCTATCCATTTTGTAAAAACTGGTGAGCCATGAAGGACTCGAACCTTCGACCCTCTGATTAAAAGTCAGATGCTCTACCAACTGAGCTAATGGCTCAAATACTGGTGGGGAGAGACGGATTCGAACCGCCGAACCCGGAGGGAACAGATTTACAGTCTGCCGCGTTTAGCCACTTCGCTATCTCCCCAGTAAATGGTGCCGGCAATAGGACTTGAACCCACAACCCCCTGATTACAAGTCAGGTGCTCTACCAATTGAGCTATACCGGCATACTATTTGATTATAGCATATCTTTCATAAAATGATCAATGTTTTTTAGTTTGATTAAAATATATTGTCATTTCATGAAAACGGCCACCTTGTAAAGATGGCGGAGCTGACGGGACTCGAACCCGCGACCTCCGGTGTGACAGACCGGCGTGAACTCCAACTTCACCACAGCTCCATGTTGTTAGTCCAAACCCAGTAAGGCGTGCGAATGTTGATCGCTTGGGCAAAGAGAAAATTTGGTTGCGGGAGCAGGATTTGAACCTGCGACCTTCGGGTTATGAGCCCGACGAGCTACCGAGCTGCTCCATCCCGCGACGATTAGGACAACCAAGTGTCAGTGTCACCACAAAATGCGAGGGTTTCAACTGACCGTCCTGCTGATTTATAAATGGTGGAGGCTGACGGGATCGAACCGCCGACCCTCTGCTTGTAAGGCAGATGCTCTCCCAGCTGAGCTAAGCCTCCGTACTCCCCCACAAAGTGAAGAGATTGCGT
>NZ_RHHV01000010.1 GCF_003710905.1 Brevibacillus parabrevis | reverse complement strand
CCGCCGCTAGGGTCCGAAAACCCTCGCTCGACTTGCATGTATTAGGCACGCCGCCAGCGTTCGTCCTGAGCCAGGATCAAACTCTCCAATAAAGTTTGTTACTGGTTCAAAGCTGGCAAATCATTAATGATAGACTCATCAACGCTTTCGCTGTTCAGTTTTCAAAGAGCATTTTGCGCATCAGCGCTAAAAGTTTTGTCTACATTCACTTATGCGTTTCTCGTTAACTTTCCAGCCAACCAAACTTGTGATATGTAGTGGTGCCGGCAATAGGACTTGAACCCACAACCCCCTGATTACAAGTCAGGTGCTCTACCAATTGAGCTATACCGGCGTGTTTTTTGTTTTCTCGCTGCGAGCGTTTCGTGTGTGTCCCGCTCACGAGATTTAATATAGCATGTCCCTTTTTTAAATGCAATAGAAAATCGAAAACTTTTTCATCAGAATTTAAAAAAACGCCAAAATAAACGAGAAAAGTGGCGGAACCAAAGCCGCCACTCTCCTGTTTACCCTGCTCGGAAGCCTTCACCAAGCACTTCATTCGCCGGGCATAATATGATAAACGCATCGGGATCGACAGAACGCACCATGATTTTCAGCTTGCTAACCTCGCTTTGGCTCACAACAGCCATCAGCACCTTGCGCGCATCCCCCGTGTATCCCCCAGAGCCGTCCAACAAAGTCACGCCCCTGTCCAGGTCATACAAGATCGTTTCTCGCAGCGAATCCGTTTCGTTCGAGATGATATAGGCAACTTTGGAGGTATTCCATCCCATTTGAACAATATCAATCGTCTTGCTCGTAACAAATAAGGCAATAAGTGCATACAAAGCTTTTTCCGGGTCGAACACAATTCCTGCGAACAAAATAACAAATCCATCAAATACCGCGACGCAGGCTCCTAGACTAAATCCCGTATACTTATGAAGAATTTGCGAGGCAATCGCGAAGCCCCCTGTTGATCCTCTGCCCCGAAACACAATCCCGATTCCAAGCCCTACGCCGATTCCTCCATAAATACTGGCAAGCAGCGGATTAGTCGTCAACGGATGCAAATGACTCGTCAGCATGACGCACAACGGCAAAACGACCGATCCGATCGCGGCTTTCATACTGTATTGCCGATCCAGCAGCTTCAATCCCAACAGGAACAACGGGATATTGCATGCCCACTGGACGATAGCCGGGGGAAGTCCAAACAGATTATGCAAAATGGTGGACAAGCCTGAGACTCCTCCAGAAGCAATCTGATTGGGGTTCAAAAAAAGGTTAAAGCTGGTTGCAAGCACCAGGGAACCGAGGATCAGCATCCCGTACTCCATTGCTTTTCTCTGCGGGCTGTTCAACTGGATTGCTGTTCGTTTTTTTCGCGCCACACGGTTTCACTCCTGACATTTTTCGCGTAAGCAAAATCCGCACATACACTACCATGTTTTGGTCGAAAAGAAAACCCCCATTTCCGCTCCTTCCTTCTCAGTAACATTTGCTGAAGCACAGCAAACATGCACGAGAGTTGGGCTTCTTTCTAGAAAAAAGAGATTGACTAGCAGCACAAACAAATCGATAATTATAATCAAGTAATAATTATTATCAAAAAAGAGGTGACCTGTGATGGATGAACAACTGGCCAGTGTCACAAACCAGATCAAACACTTCGGAAAACGCCTGACGATTCAAAGACGCGCCGTCTTGCGCTATATGCTGATGTCCCAGCAACACCCTACAGCCAAAGACGTTTACCATGCCTTGAAAAACGAAATGCCCAGCATCACACTCTCAACGGTTTACACCAGCTTGCGACTCCTGGCGAAAATGGGGATCATCAAAGAGCATGTGCACGCTGATACCCCCAACCGTTTTGAAACGCTGGTCAAAATCGATCCTGTTCAGTTAAAAGAAGTCATGTGAGCAAGAGCAAGCATAACGGAAACTAGCAATAAAAAAGGGAACCCGCTAAAAGGGCTCCCTTTTTATTAACCAAACAACTGCTGCAACCTTATCATCGGTTTAAGCCACGGCATAATCGTACACAGCCCTGCCCAGCAAGCCAAGCGTGTGCAAAGCTGCCTCGGGCGTTACATCCTGCGACAAGGCGGCAATCGCAAACTGTCGCCCCTCTACGAAAAGTATCCCGACGTCGTGCTGCCTGCCTGTGTCCCAACCGGATTTGCACGCCAATTCCCAGCCAGGCAAGCCATCCTGATTGCTCGCGGACGGCAGTTGGGACGGCAAACCGTTCAGCACTTGCTGCTTGTTCATAATCGCAATCATTTCAGTACGCGCCGCCCGGGAAAATCCGCTGCCAGAAACGATATGCTCCAGCATCCGCGCCACATCCCCTGCCGTAATCATGTTGTTGGCCGTCACGTCCTGCGGATAGATCATCACCTTGCGCGAATAGTAACTTCGCTCCATTCCCAGCTCACGCATCGTCTGATCAATCAGCTCTTTTCCCACAAAATCGATCAGCATATTCGTCGCTGTGTTGTCGCTCTGAATAATCATCAGCGTGACCAGATCGCGTATGGACAGCTTCAAGCCTGGCGAGAGCGCGTACAAAAAGCCTGATCCGCCTACCAAATCCTCTTTGCGCAAAGGGAGCTGATCCTCGATCCGGGCTTTGCCCTGCTCACAGGCCGCGTAAACCGCTGCCATAATCGGAACCTTGATGACACTTTCGGCAATAAACAGCTCGTCCGGTTGGTGCTCAAAACAGATTCCCTGCGGCACCGCCAGCTCTTTTACTACGACTCCCCATGTCCCTGCCGATTCCTGCACGATCTTTGACAAACGTTTCTCCAGCTCCACCGCTCTCCATCCCTCCTGTAAAAGTCGAACACAATCGCGCTTCTATTATCATACAATTCCAAAAACATTCCTTACAAGTTACAAGAACGGGTTCAGCTGATCTTCCGGGACGCGGTCGTTTGTCCTGCTACCCGCTTGGAAATAATAGGGAGATCACTCCACTGAAGGTGAAACCTCATGCAGAAGCCCGGAACGATCGGCACGCGCCAATTCACCATTCTGGTTACCCTGATTACGGTCGGCGATTCGATTCTGATCTTGCCGGCAGCCGTAGCGAAAGAGGCCTCCTACGACAGTTGGCTTTCCAGCATCATTGGTGTATTGGTTGGCCTGGCTGTCATCTATCTATATTGCATAATCAGCCGTTTGCACCAGGAGCACACGCTGATCGGGAAAAACATACTCATTTTCGGGCGTTGGCTCGGTACGGCTTTATCCATCATGTTCCTTTTCACTCTGCTGATCAACGGCTCTGTTTACGTGCGTGCCATCGGCGATTTCATGACCGCGCAAATTTTGAAAGAGACACCGAGCGTTGCCGTCGTCATCCTTCTCGTGGCGTGCTCCCTGTTCGGTGTGCGCCTCGGCTTGGAGACTTTCGCGCGGACGAGTGAGATTTTTTATCTCTGGTTCGTCTTTACTTTTCTCTCGTTTTTTTTCTTGTTGGTACCACAGTTTTCCCTTCGCAACTTGCAGCCCGTTCTGGAAAACGGGCTTGCCCCTGTCCTCAGCGGCTCTTTTTCTGTGATCGCCTACCCGTATACAGAGCTGATCGTCTTTTTAATGATTACCCCTTTCGTCGATGTTCCGCAAAAGCTCACTTCTGCTTTTTTGCGGGGAGCGATCTACGGCGGAATCTGCCTGATCACGATCATTTTGATGACGCTTTTGGTGCTCGGTCCGGTGTTGACTGCTACAGACAATTTCCCCAGTTACTCGCTGGCGAAGCGGGTTCATGTCGGCGAGTTTTTTCAGCGGCAGGAAGCCATGATGGCACTGATGTGGTTCGTCTCGATTTATTTCAAGGTCGTCTTGTACATGTACGGCTTTTGTGTTGGCATTCAGCAGCTTTTGAAACTGAAGGAATACCAGCTTCTCACCTATCCTACCTGTCTGTTGTTTGTTGTAGGTGCCATCATCCTTTTGCCGAATGAAACATTTTTGCTTCAAGCCTACACATTCTGGCCGCTCTTTGATTTTTCTGTGGCGGTTGCCTACCCGTTGCTACTCGTCGTCTGGTACCACATCAGGCAGCGACTGCAAAACAAGCCGACTCCTCTGCAAAAGTGAGGGGTCGGCTTGTTTTCATGTCTTTCTTCTATTCTTTTGGCAGGCATGCTCGCTTGATCGCAGCGACTCGCTCGCTGTCCACATAGCGCAAAGCTTGCCCCTCTTCCCTGGCTGCGGTACCGAAATGAACCTCTCGGACGCCAGTCAGCCCGATCAGCTCGGGCGCATTCGTCGCGGACAGCCCGCTCCCTGCCAAAATGGACAGAGTCGAGTTTTCCGTTTTGCGCACCAGCTCCGCGATGCAATCTGCGCCTTCCATGGCTGTACGTTTTCCCCCGGAAGTCAGGATCGTCTTTACTTGCGGATATTGCAACAGAATGTCCAAAGCTTCCAGCTGGCTCACCGCTTCGTCAAAAGCCCGGTGAAAAGTCACGTTCAGGCCGTTTGCTTCTTCCAGCAACAGCTCCAGTCCGTCACGATCCAATTGCTTGTCTGGCGTCAACATGCCAAAAACAACACCTGCCGCCCCTAGCTCGCGGACGACGCGCACATCTTCTTTCATGACACGCAGCTCGTCTTTGGTATAGCAAAAAGATTGGCTGTGCGGCCGCACCATGACATTGACAGGAATGGAGACAGCCTTGACCGCCGCTTCGATCAAGCCCCAGCTTGGCGTAAGCCCTCCCTCCAAAATGCCGGAAATCAGCTCTAGCCGATCTGCGCCGCCTCGCTCTGCGCGTTTTGCATCCTCAACCGAAGTCGCAATCACTTCCACCAGCATGTGATTTCTCCTCTCGTCCGTAGCTTTTATGGACATTGTACTGAGCGTCGCCACCGTTGCGCAAGTGCGCGCCTAGCATTTTTCCAGAACGAACACGGGCCGCTTTTCCCCGACGACCAACTGGTTATCGTTGACGATTTCTTTCGGGGCCAACGCATGCAACCTGGCAATGGTCTCCTTGTTGCTGTAATCGATCTGCTCCAAAATGTTGGCGATGACGAGCGGCCAAACCAGCTCTGAACCGTCCAGTACCTTCAGCGAAAAGCTGATTCGCTCCTTTTTCAGCGCAAAACCGTATACGCCCATCGCGCCGCCTTTGGCAATAATGTTCGGATCGGTCAGCAGAGCTGTGCAGATGAATTGGTGGCTGGCGATGATTTCCGGGTGGGCCGTCATCCAGCCCGTCACTTTTTCAACCGCCTGGCGATTTTCTTGTTCCGCAATCAGGTCGGGACAGGCCAGCTTCAAATAAGCGATCGCCAAATGCTTGAGTGGCAGGGCATAAACAGGAAAGCCGCAACCGTCGACAGCAAGGCCAATGTGCTCCTGCGGGTACTCGGCGAGACTGGCAAAAGCTGCCAGAGCCTCCTGCTGGGTCGGATGCTCCTGCTTGTAGTAATCGCTGGTCGTATAGCCGCGTTCCTTGGACAACGCCAAAAAGCCCAGATGCTTTCCTGCGCAGTTGTGAAAAAGTCTGCGCTTGGCTACACCTTGGGACAAGCAGGCGAACTTGGGCGCTTCATTTAATGGATACGTCGGGCAGGTTAAAAGTTCGTCTTCGCGAATGCCCGTTTTGGCCAAAAGCGATTCCAGCCCTTCCAGATGATAGGCTTCACCGCGATGAGAAGCCGCGAACAGCGCCGCTTCCCGACTTGTCAGACCGAATCTTTCGTCAATTTTTTGCCTCGCTACCGGAAGCGCCTGAAACGGTTTGGCAGCGGAACGCAGCAAGGCAACATGCATCACATCTCCTGCCGAATAAATGACCTGGCCGTGCTCATCCACGCCGCAAACGATGCCTGAATGAACATTTTCCAATATACCTCCGCGATACTCTTCTACTAATGGGACATCCCGCATTATTCTCACCCGTTCTGTTCTATTTTTCTAATTATTCCATTCGAAGGATAATTGATTGTAATAAAGGTAAAAATTCATTCATTTAAAGTATTAAAACCAGAATTATCCGTCTTTTTATATGCCGATTTTCTCCATTGGTGTTATTAAAAAATACTAGCAGTGACACCATATTCCGTCAATCGTTTTTTCGTTGCCGATTGCCCACGGCAGGCCAATCTATAGTATAATGGCTCAGGATGGCAGCCGCCATCAATCGCATACGAAATCCGCGCGACTGGCGCGGGAGAGGTTCGCGAACTCCCTCTATAAAAAACTAAGGTGGACAACAGTACCGATCCCTTGGTATTGTTTTGTTTTTTTGCAGGAGCAAGTTCAAGAACTCTCTTTCTTCCATTACGATACTGAAGGAGATGGAGAGCATGAAAAAGGAAAAAGCCGTCGTTGTGTTCAGTGGAGGTCAGGACAGCACCACTTGCCTGTTCTGGGCCAAGCAGCAATTCGGCGAAGTAGAAACGATTACGTTTGACTACGGGCAGCGGCACAAGCTGGAAATCGAGTGTGCCAAAGAGATCGCCCGGGAGTTGGGCGTAGCCAACACCGTATTGGACATGAGCCTGTTGAATCAACTCGCTCCCAATGCACTAACCCGCACAGACATCAACATCACCCAGGAGGAAGGCCAGCTTCCATCCACATTTGTCGACGGGCGCAATCTGTTGTTCCTGTCTTTTGCAGGCGTTTTCGCCAAGCAAAAAGGAGCGCGGCATTTGGTTACTGGCGTTTGCGAAACGGATTTTAGCGGCTATCCCGATTGCCGCGATGCGTTTGTCAAATCGCTCAATGTGACGCTTAACCTGTCCATGGATTATCCGTTTGTGATCCATACGCCGCTCATGTGGCTCGACAAGGCGCAAACGTGGAAGCTGGCGGATGAACTGGGTGCCTTCACCTATATCCGCGAAAAAACCCTCACCTGCTACAACGGCATCAAAGGCGACGGCTGCGGCGAATGCCCTGCCTGCCACCTGCGAAAAGCCGGACTGGACAAGTATCTTTCCGAAAAAACTCAATCCGGGGCCAACGTCTGATGAGCGCAAACTTTGACTTTCGCATCGTCGACCGCATGCAGACACTTGGCACCCATATTCAACAATCGCAGCTGCGCTACCACAACAAGCGCGTGCTGGTGAGCAAGGAGTTTACGTTTGACGCCGCCCACCATCTGCACGCCTACGAAGGCAAATGCAAAAACTTGCACGGACACACGTACCACGTCGTGTTTGGCATCAGCGGCTACCCGGATGAAATCGGGCTGGTCATCGACTTCGGCGACATCAAGCAAATCTGGAAGGAACATATCGAGATTTACTTGGATCACCGCTACCTGAATGAAATGCTGCCGCCGATGAACACCACGGCAGAAAACATGGTCGTCTGGCTGTTTGAACAAATGGAGCAGCAGCTTCAATCTGACGTCTATCGCGACCGCTACCGCGGCGCTCGCGTCGAATTTGTCCGCCTGTTTGAAACGCCGACGAGCTACGCCGAGGCGAGACGGGAGTGGATGATGGAGTGAGCATTCCCGTTCTGGAAATTTTCGGCCCGACGATTCAAGGGGAAGGCATGGTCATCGGGCAAAAGACGATGTTCGTCCGCACCGCTGGCTGCGACTACCGTTGTAGCTGGTGTGACTCCGCCTTTACGTGGGACGGCTCGGCGCGCGATGAAATCAAGCAGTTGTCCGTCGAGGAAGTCTGGGCAGAGCTAACGCGTCTTGGCCAAGACCGTTTTTCCCATGTCACCATCTCTGGCGGCAACCCGGCGCTTCTCGCAGGCATGGGCGAGCTTGTCTCGTTTTTAAAGGAACGCGGCATTCGCACGGCGCTGGAGACACAAGGAAGCCGCTGGCAGGAATGGCTTCCGCTGATCGACGACATCACGATTTCTCCGAAGCCGCCCAGCTCTGGCATGAACACGGATTACGCCGTGCTCGATCGCATCGTGGGCGCTCTGACGGAGCAAAAGCATCCGGGGCTGAGCCTGAAGGTCGTCGTGTTTGACGACGCCGACTTCGCATATTCGCGCGACATCCATCGGCGGTATCCGGCGGTTCCTTTTTTCCTCCAGCCGGGAAATAGCGATCTCGTCAGCGCGGACACGCACGAACTGAGAGAAAAGCTATTGGAAAGCTTTGAATGGCTGATCGACCAGGCGATGGCCGCCCCCGATTTGAACGACGCGAAAGTGCTGCCGCAGCTCCACGCCCTGGTCTGGGGAAACAAGCGCGGCGTGTAGGCGTGTAAATGAAAAGCCAGGATTGGATTATAGATGAAAAAAAGCGAGGATGAGAAACCAATGAACGAACAACAACGCGATCTGTCTTCCCTCACCCTGCTGGGCAACCAGGGAACGACCTACAACTATTCATACGACCCGAGTGTACTGGAGTCTTTTGACAACAAGCACCCGTACCGCGACTATTTCGTCAAGTTCAACTGCCCGGAGTTCACCAGTCTGTGTCCGATCACTGGGCAGCCGGATTTTGCTACGATCTACATCAGCTACATCCCGGATATCAAAATGGTCGAAAGCAAATCGCTCAAGCTATACCTGTTCAGCTTCCGCAACCACGGCGATTTTCACGAGGATTGCGTGAACGTGATCATGAACGATCTGATCAAGCTGATGGACCCGAAATACATCGAGGTGTGGGGCAAATTCACTCCGCGCGGCGGCATCTCGATCGACCCGTACTGCAACTACGGCAAGCCGGGCACGAAGTATGAGGAGATGGCCAGCTATCGCTTGATGAATCATGATATGTATCCGGAGAGAGTGGATAATCGGTAGAGGTTGATGTTGGTTAGAGTGAGAAAACCCTTGATATGCAAGGGTTTTTCTTTGACCGTCGCTGCCGAGGTATATATTTAGATAGAAAATGCCCCAAGCAGTGAGGACTATTTTTAGTTTTGACTAGGTAAGACAACTACAAAAAATCCCTACTAAATAGTAGGGATTCCGTTATAACTAAGTCAAATCGTCATCAAATAAATGTAGCACTAATATCCTTCTAGCAAATTTTCTTATAAATCTGTCAAAATCAATTCAATGGTCCCACTGTTTAGTTTCGCTTGAGAATCAAGATTTCTATAATAATTAATATAATGGTTATGTCTAAAAACTATTCCTGCATCGTTATTGGTCACACGAACACCTGGTTCATAAACATAGTTTTTCTTTGCAGTCTGAGTACCTAAAGCAAAATCAACAACCCACTTAGTATAGTGAGATGAAAGGCTTGATTCATCAATAATATTTGCTGATTTCCTGTTGAAAGTCCAACTCACCGAGGGAACTAACCCTGACAATCCAACAATAACCGAAGTGTCTGTGTCAGTGGTATATGGTCCATATGAGCGGATTGTTTGTTCGTCAATTTCATCACCAAGATGTCTGTATCTCATTGCTAATTCACGAGTTTGATAATCATTCATAGGCTCTGTTTGATTGAAAAACTTAACATCCCAAACAGATACTTTCTTGCCACTTAATGTTGATATACCTCTTCTTGTATAATCTACGTTGCTAGTATAAACACCCGCTAATGTGTTTCGGTTATTATCTCTCACTCTGTATGTGTAAGAATCGGAATAAGTATCATCATCAGAACTTGCTGAGGCTTTTAATGAATTCATATTCCTTGCGCCTTTATTTTCAGCAAGTTCAACTTTTTCTTGAATTTCTTCACGAATTTCTTCTAAAGGGACTTCATCTAGTTGATCAAAGATATAATCAACGTGTCTAGTACCATCTTGTTTATAGACACCTACCCCCATCAGTTTTGGTGGCACTCCTTCATCTTCAGACGAACGATTTATTTTGAGTTCAGTCTTAATATAATCCTTTATATCTTTGGGATCTATTTCTTCACCTTCATTATGGATGAAGTAATAAGTTTCTTCGCTATCATTATTACTTAATGTTTTTAACGATTTTGAGGAACGAGACTCATCTAATGAGATTTCAACTATATCCATCTTTTTTTGTCGTTCTTTTGCTAATAGGTTGTCACTAAATCCAGGAGTTAACACTAATGTCGTAGCCAAACAGACACACAAAAAAGATGATAACTTTTTCATATTAATACCACCTTTTACCTTTTAATTTTTCTATGTTATTATATACATAAAATCCAAAAAAAGGAATAAAAACAAAAATGTTCAAATTATTAGAAGTTTTGATAATTATAGTTTTGGGATTTTTTACTGGGTTATTCTTTGGAGGAGATAGCAATATATTACTTGGAGGTATATTTTGGGCTTTAATATTTATTTTACTTAAACTATATGACAAATGAATCAATTGCCCTCCCCGGACGCATAGTCCATAAAAAAAGCGGCAACCAAGTTTCGTCAACAATCCGTCAACAATCCGTCAACAACTCACGTTTCGACAAGTACGAAACCCTTATACATCACTGGTTTAAGGCATATAGTTTGTAACCGGAAAAAGTCGACAATCGCTAGAATCGAGGGAAACTCCTTTCCTGACAAGGAGTTTCCCTTTTTTTATCCGAGCAAAATTTAATCTTTTTCAAATTATTTTCATAGATTATAATGTTTGTAAAAAGGGGGTATTGCTATGGCAGCCAACGAGTATAGCTTACCTACATCCCCAAATGCTGTGAAAACGAAAGAGCTTCCTGTATTTGAGGTACAGCCCGATCAAAATCTTGCGAGCGAATTTCACAAGCGCTTAATTCAAATGATTGCCGAATTTGAGATATCCCTGGATGAACAGCATGAAGTCGGGATGCGGCTGGTATCGTTCGGCCAAAATATCACCTTGCGCGTAGAAGGGATCGGCTATTTCAATCCCAGTCTGATTCGTTTTTTCGGAACAACAGAAGCAGGCGCCCCAGTCGAACTCATCCAGCACATCTCGCAAATCAGTTTTCTCTTGATGGCAGTCAACAAAGCAGACCCGGCAAACCCGCCCAAGCGGATCGGGTTCAGCGCTTCCGAAGAAACAAAAGAAGAAGACGTGTAACAGCGTCTTCTTTTTGCATGATCAGGGCATTCGGTCTTTACTGGATACGCCTGAGCAAAATATATTGTAAAAACATGGTAACCATGTTAAAGTAGCGTATAAATAGGAACCTATCTTTTCTGTTGTTGGAGGAGATTGCTCATGCATCCCAAAAACATCCCTCGTTAAGCCCGCGGCCCTCCATTCGTGAGCATTTGTCCCATTCCCCCCAATTAAACTCAAGGGAGATGTATACAAATGAGCATGAATGGACCAGTAAAAATATCTCGCACCGAAAGACTGCAAACCTGCAAGGAAATTGCCGCCCGATTGCACGAGGTTTACGGCGAAAAAGTCTTGGCGATCGGCGTCTATGGCTCGGTATCGCGCGGAACGGACGGCCCGTTCTCTGATATAGAGATGTTGTGCGTCCTAGAAGAGTCAGGCGAAGAAACAGATTTCAGCCACGAATGGTCTGCCGGACCATGGAAAGCCGAAGTGAATGTCATCAGTGCACATGTGCTTTTGGACATGGCTGCTACTGTCGAAGATGACTGGCCGCTGACCCATGGCCCTTTTTTCGCCCCGCTGAGTCTGTATGATCCGAAAGGCTTTTTTCAAACGTTGAAAGAAGCGGCGCACTCTCCTGCCAAAGAAGCGTTCACGCAGGCAATCAACGGCGTGCTTGTAGGTGAAATGTACGAGTTCATCGGGAAGCTGAGGAATATCAGCCTGGAAGGCCCCCGCACTTACCTCCCTTACCTGGCCATGCAATTTGCCCAATACGGCGCTATGCTGATCGGGCTGCACCAGCAGACGTTCTATTCGACAGGAGCCAAGGTACTGCCTGAATCGTTGGAACTGCCAGATCGTCCCGATGGCTACGACCAGATAGCGACAATGGTGATGGCTGGAGATTTGGCGGATTCGGGCAAAATCGTCGCGGCCTGCGAGCGGTTTTGGAACGGACTCCACGCATGGGCAGCCAAGCATCAGTATGTGATTCACACCAAGCGAATCCCATTTTAATGCAAGCAACAATCGGTTTATTGCCAGTTTGCCTGTTTGGAAAAAGCCTCGCTGTATGCGGGGCTTTTCTCCTTCTCCTGCAATAATGAAGTTGTGCCAGAAGCTTACGCCCAATGCTCGGGCCGCGTAAACGAGGGCGGTATTTTCGTGGCAGCATCGCCCTTCGCTGCGTTGAGCTGGGCCTGGGTGAGAAACAGACTGTCCGTCAGATCGGCGCCGCGCAAATCGGTATCGCGCAGATCAGCGCCAATCAGGTCGGCCCATCTCAAGTTTGCGCCGCGCAAATCAGCCGCGATCAAGTAGGCTCCGCGCAGGTTCGCTCCCAGCAAATCGGCTCCTTTGAGCTTCGCGCCAATCAGATCGGCTCCCCGCCCCACGTTTCTCGCTTTGATGCGTGCGCCTTTCTGCTTGCGACAGGCTTCCGTCCGCACCAGTTCGCTCGCCTCCCGCAACAACTCGCCTACTTTTGCCCGATGTGCAGGTACATCTACCCGCAAAAGCTCTGCCGGAGCAAGCTCCGTGAACCGCTTCGTCTCCTGCAACACATCGTCCAGCTTCGCGTGAAGGGAACGGGCAGCATGAAAAGTCAGCGCTTCCGTCAAATACCAAAGCAGCTCATGCAGCTGCCACATGATCGGAAAAACTCCGTACATCTGGCTTGCCAGTTCAGGCGCTCGTCTCCAGTCACGCCCTCCGTATGTCTCTTGGGAAAGCTTTTGCCCTGCGCCGAAGCAATCGTAGACTGTACAGCCGCGAAAGCCGATCTGCCGCAAGCTTTGATGAACCCCGCAGCGAAAATCGGCCTGCAAGTTGCGACAGGGGGTACCTGCGTCTTTGTTGATTGCAAAATCCGAAGAAGCGGCAAAAGGCAGCGCCACACAGCACAGTCCGAAACATTTTTCACAGTCCGCTCGCAAATCATCGCGCAACCCCGCCAGGCTCGGCGCATGATTGCCCTGCTGATCATCCATACTTATCCTCCTGAAAAATAGCCGCTTCGTCGTATCAGCACTCAACTGTCAAAAGAGGCGATAAGGTCAAGCGGGCTAACAAATAATTACCATCGTAGTACGCCGACCGTATCTCGTCAATCCATTGTCGCTTCCTGCCTGATTGTCTCTGTTCTGTCGCACAAAAAAGCACGATCCGCCTTGCGCCGCTGGCAAAAGGATCGTGCTTGCTTTTTGTGAAAATGGGAAACAAGTATCGGCGTTTTTGCGAAAACGGATGTGCCTGCTTCCCGCCAACCTGTCTGCCGCAGTAAGCGAAAAACGGCGCGACCATTTGGTTTCTTGCAAGTTACTTGAAGGCGACTTGCGACTCCAGCATGTAGTTGACCAGCACATCGGCAAAAGCCTCTGCCGTATTGTAGCATTCTTCCAGCGTATTGTTCGTTCCGCCAAACTCCAGAAGCAGACTTCCCGTCGAGACGGACTGGTTGTACACGCCGTTTCCTTCGTTTTTGCTTTTTAAAATGACGCCGCGCGACAGGCCGGGATAGTATGCTTCCAGGCGTGCATGAAGGGCATCGGCCAGCTTTTTGTTCTCCAGATAGCTCGGGTTGGCTGACCCGATGACAAACAGCATGCGCGAATACGTTTTGCCGTTGATCGTGATGGCGACTTTGCTGCGCGGCTCGTCGCTATCCCGGTGAATGTCGAAAATGTACTTGAGATTCGGGCTGGTCGTCGCCGCTGCCGCAACCGCTTTGTACGATTCGGTGTAGGACATCGAGTAGCTCTTTTTCTGCTCCGCCAGTTTTTGCGCGAAGTCGTCCTGGTTGACCATCGACGGGATGCCTTTTCCTTGCAGGATTTCGCCCAGTCGCTTGCCTACCAGCGTAATGTTGATCTCAGGATCGTCCACAGAGCTGCCCTGTGTATTGCGCGCTACATTTCTCCATGACTCGCGGTTGTGCGTGTGGTAAATGTAGACCGTTTCATTGCCGATCATGCCTTGATTGTACCCTACTCCCGTTGTCGGTCCTGTGGAGCCTGGCGTCGGTGTTCCCGTCCCCGCAGCTGGAATCAGATCGACAATCCAGCCGGCGATGTAAGCAACCGAGTTGTCTGGCAGGCGAATGGCGTACCATTGCCCTACGGTTCGCACGATTGGAAAAGTTTGACCAGGCTGAACGTTGCCCACGACATCGTATTCTGTACCGGGGCCGCTGCGCAGGTTGGTGTCGGCGTTTTTCACGCGAACCGTCGCTTCTGCCGGAACCGGAGCAACTACTGGCGGCTGTGTCGTCTGACCCGTTCCACCTTGCACGACTGGTTTGAAAATATAGGCGTAGGTGCCGTAGTAGTCGATCGTGTACCACCCGTCCGCATAACCGTATTGCGTAATCGTGGTGCCGCCATTGACTTGTCCAATCACCGTTCCCAAAATATCAGGAGCTGCGTACACCTCGTAGCTCTCGTTCAGAACGAGCGGCCCTGCTCCCAATCCGCCCGGTGTTTCTGGTACGGTCGGCACGGGGGTCGGCTGCGGAACGGGAACCGGGACAGGCGTCGGGGTTGGCACTGGCGTCGGTGTCGGAACAGGAGTTGGCGCTGGTTTCGGTGCTGGCGCCGTCGTTTCTACCAAAAAGCGTGCGTTCACCCAACCGCTCGCTTGGTCGGACAGCTTGAGTTGCGCCCACTCGCCCTGCTTTTTCATTTGCAGGAAAACTCCGTTCTTGTCAATGATTTGCACAATTTGCGAGGTGGCGTTTGGCTCTGTACGCACATTCAGCATGTCCACATTGCTTTTTACGTATTTGATTTGGGGAATTTCAAGCATTTTCACATACTTGTTGTTGACCCAGCCAGTCTTGCCGTTGGTGAGCTTCACTTGCGTCCAGTCTTTTGTTCCCTGCACGATGGGCAGACGTGTTGCTTTGGATATCGTGCCGACGATCTGGGTCGTCGTTCCCGGGGTATCGCGAATATTCAACTGATCAACCGTTACCTCGACATGTGTGGCTGCTTCCGCGAGGGAAGCCGGCAGCAGGAAAATCAGGCAGCAGGCAGCAATAACACTGTTTTTTACGCGTGCAAGCAAGATTCTTGTTCTCCTTTTGTGTAGAGATCGTTAGCGAGATTGGTAAATCTAGCCTGATAGTAAAATTCGTGATTCGCCTGCATTTTCCTTCATCTTCCGACATCTTTTCGGCACGCTTTCCGCGATTGCTGACAAAATGACGCAGCGATTCGTCCGCTCCCCAGACGAATGGACCAGCACTTATGGCTCGATCGACTCTTCCGGCTCCTCCCTGACGATCGCAAGCGTCTGGTGATCCTCCCAGCGCCCGTTGATTTTCACGTTTTTGCGGGCGAGCCCTTCCTTGTGAAAGCCCGATTTGAGCAACACCTTGATCGAACCCAGATTGTGCGGCATCACCCCTGCTTCCAGCCGATGCAAGTCCAATGTCTCAAACGCATAACGGACAACGAGCTTGACCGCCTCCGTCATAAAGCCTTTTCCGTTGTGCTCCTGATCGAGGAAATAGCCGATCCAGCCGCTTTGCAGATTGTAGCGCACCACCTCGGAAAGCATCACTTCCCCGATCACCTGATCCGTCTGCGGCAAACACACGAGGAAAACGTACCCGCGATCCTCCGCGCATAAGGTCATGTACTGGCGAATGCGTTCGAGCTGTCCTTGCAACGTATAAAAGTGTTCGTCCCGCTTTCCGGTAAAAAGTTGAAAAAATTCGCGGTTTCGCACCTCAAGCTCCAAAAGCGCTTGCGCGTCCGACTCTTTGACCAGGCGGACGTAAATGTTGCCTCCATGCATGTGCATCGTGCTCTTCTCTCCCTTGTAGGGCTGGTTTGCCCCAGCTATTTTTTTGCATAAAAAAACACCACAGGTTCATCCCCTGTGGTGTGGCATTTGCTCCGCTGCCAGCTGCAAAAGCGCGATTAACTCACAGGCTCCCCGTTCGTATATCCGTTTTTGGACAGACTTCTCCCGCAGTTAACCGCAGCAAAGAAAACAGCGGTGGAGTAGCCGATGCCTTTGGCCAAAGACTGCAACGATCTTTTTTTCATCTGGACTCTCTCCCTTCCGCTGGTTTCTGGAAAATATACGACACTTGCGCATCCGACTGATCCTGATTTTGCCAGAAGTATACGCTATCGCTGCCACCTTTGGCAAGCTTGTTGTCCGCTACTTGTTCTTTTTTGCCTGCCTCCACAGCATGTAGACATTCGCAAGCGAAGTAACGACCAGACACCCCAAGAGGACATTGGTCACGATTAGCGTGTTCGTCAAGCCGCGAATCGGAGCCTGCATCACGGCAAGCACCCCTGCCAGCTTGTCGGGAAGCTCGTAGATCGCAGCGAGGAAAGCATTGACATCATGTAGGTACTTATCCATAGCAACCGCTCCCTTGTATCGATCACCCACGTTTTTCCTGCCCAGTTGCTATCGTTTGCAGGAAAGGCGCTCGTCATGCTCATTTTGCTATGGATAAAACCATCCTACTTGTGGAACAATAGATATGAGAATATTACAATGATTCATAATTGCAGGGACAAAAAGAAAGGAAGTTTTCTCATGACGATCGAGCGCTTTGTCCGGGAGTCCCGAACTTTTAAAGCCAGCCACGTTCTGCCTCCCGATACGAACAACCACAATACGCTGTTTGGCGGACGGCTGATGGCGCATATTGATGACGTCGCGGCCATTTCCGCGATGAAGCACGCCCGCGGGCCAGTCGTGACCGCTTCTACCGATTCCGTCGATTTTTTGCATCCGATCCGCGTGGACAACGAAGTTTCGCTCGAAGCGTTCGTCACCTGGACACACCAGACGTCCATGGAAGTATTCGTCAAAGTCGTTGCCGAAGACCTTTTGAGCGGAAAACGCACCGTCTGTGCCACCTCGTTTCTCACCTTCGTCGCCATCGGCCCTGACGGACGCCCGACCCCTGTGCCCAAAGTCGTAGCGGAAACCCAGGAGGAGATTTTTCTGCACGACGGAGCCGCCGAAAGAGCCGAAGCACGCCAACAACGCCGCAAGCGCAGCAAGCACCTCGCTGATTTGCTCGGCACAAGACGTCCGTGGGAGCCGTAAAAAATGCATGGCGAACCACAGCAAAAAGTCCCCTTTTCCTGTCGGCGGAAAGGGGACTTGCTGTTTTCCTTCGTGCTTTTATTCCTTCGAGGCCCATTTGAAATCGAGGTAGCCAAGGTCATCCATAACGATGCCCTTCACCTTTTTATCCTGCACCCAGTTGTTTGTGTAAAAATAAATCGGGATGACGGGCATTTCATCCATCAGGAGCTTCTCGGCCTGCGCGAGCAGTTGCTGGCGTTTGGCTGGATCGGCTTGGCTCGCCGCCTGCTGAAGCAGCGACTGATACGTTTTGTTTTCCCATTTCGTATCATTCAGACCGCCGTCTTTCTCCTTGTACAGCTCCAAAAAATTCGCCGGATCGGCATAGTCCGCAAACCAACCGGAACGCCCGATCTGGTAGTCGCCGTTATGCAAGTTTTCCAGAAAAACTTTCCACTCCAACTCTTGCAGCTGGACTTCCACACCTAGCGTCTGTTTCCACTGACGCTGAATCTCGACAGCGACCTTTTGGTGAACGGGAGATTGGTTCAGCGATATCGCAATCGGCGGCAGCTTGGCCAGGCCCAGCTCTTTCATGCCTTCTGCAAGCAACGTTTTCGCCAACTTCTGGTCGTTGTCCTTGAAATACGCTGGCTGTTTGCTTTTGTCGCTGACAGGTACTGCCGTCAAAGCTGGCTCCTGGTTTCCTTTGAGCACCGTATCGACGATCGCCTGACGATTCAATGCGTAGGCGAACGCTTTGCGAATTTTCGCATTGGTAAAAGGCGCTTGCTCTGTATTGAACTTGTACCAGTAAACGGCTGCGAGCGGCTTCGTATGCAGGAGTCCTTTTTCTTGCAAGATCGGCAAAGCATGCAGTGGCAGCTCGCCAAACGGGGCACCCGCCATGTCCACCTCGCCTGCATCAAACTTGGCCAGCGCTTGATCCTCACCTCTGCTGATGGAAAAGTCGAGCTTGTCCAGCTTGACTGCCGCCTGATCCCAATAGCCCGCGTTTTTGCTCAAGGTCAGCTTGTCGTCACGATTCCAGGAAGCGAGCTTGTACGGGCCGTTTCCGACATGTGTCGAAGCTTCCTCTGCCCAGGCCGGGTTGGCAGCCACTACTTTTTGATTGACCGGATAAAAGACGGGAAAAGCAGTCAGCTCCGCGAAGTAAGGAGTAGGCTGCTCCAAAATGACGCGCAATGTTTTCGCGTCTACCGCTTTTACCCCTACCGCATCCAGCTTCTCCTTGCCGCTGTTGGCCTTTTCCGCATTCAAGATCGGAAAGAGCTGGTAGGCGTAGCTGCTTTCCGTGTTCGGATCGAGCACGCGCTTCCAGGCGTATTCAAAATCGTGGGCGGTGACAGGATCGCCGTTGCTCCATTTTGCCTCGCGCAAATGGAAGGTGTACGTCTTCAAATCAGCAGACACGTCCATTTTATCAGCCAGCGAAAGCTGCAACTTCCCATCGGGACCAATCCGAACCAGTCCGTCAAACAAGGCTCGCGCCAAAGTGAGCGAATGCTGATCATCTGCCACTGCCGGATCAATCGACATCGGCTCATCCGACAGATTCAGCCGCAAAACTTTCGCGGAATCGGCTGGACTGACGGCCTGTGTCTTCGCCTCACTCGCTCCAGCATGCGCTGCGCTTGCGGCAACCACTCCCGTAGCTACTAACACCGTCAAAGCCCTTTTGCTTCGTAGCTTCATTGTCCTTCTCCTTTTATTCCTGATTATTCAAACATTACATATAATACCAAAACATCCAATCAGAAACAAACCGCTGAGTTTAAACCTACAGCGTCCAATGATAGTGCAAAAAGCCTTGTGCATCAGCCTGCTGAAAGACAAAGCCGTTTTTTAGCAGCACTTTTTGCGAAGCGATATTGTCCGCAGTTGTCTTGGCGTGCACTTCCCGGATGCCAAGCTGCTGCACGTACTCGCCCAGCAAAAGCCCGAGTGCCGAAGAAGCAACGCCTTTGCCTGCGGCCTCTTCGCCGACGCGATAGCCCAGCTCCGCGCTCGCTCGCTTTTGATCGATGTCTACCAAATTCATTCTGCCTAAAATAATGCCTTGCTCACTTTTGATCAGCGAAAAGAACGCTGTCCCTTCCGCTTGTTCTGCGAGCAAAGCCTGCAAGCTTTCCTGAAAATGCTCGTCCTGATAGTACGCTTCGCCACGGGTGGGCACTGTCCGTTCAAAAAACTCCCTGTTCTTGCTCTCGAACGCCAAAAGCGCGCGGGCATCCTCCTGCTTTAACGCTTCGATCAAGACCTTCATCTCTAACACTCCTTTGAAAAAACGTCCCTTCTCCTCATCTGGCAGCGAAATCGGCTACAATAGAGGAAGATAGGGGGAATCACACTTATGGCTTATTTGGAAGAGGGAACTTTTGTTGCCTATCTCGCCTTTTCGATTTTCTTCCTGGTCGCCTACAAGCTCGATCAGATTTCGTTTGTTGCTTTCGTTGTTTCTCTCGTGGTGACAGCCTTGGTGCATGCCGCCTTTTACTTGCTCGTCCTGAAGTATTGGCCGATTTTTTAGCTGAATGGAACCGGACCAGCAAAATGGCACGGGTGATTGCAGAGACTCCCCGTGCCGCTTTCCATCGACTATATTCGTTTACTTCCCGACTTGCTTTTCATAGGCAGCGAGCAGTTGGGCCGCCTGCTTCTGGTAAGCTGTCAAAAACGGTTGGACGCCCTGTTCCCACTCTGCTTGCGGCAATGGCATCGGCAATTGCTCCGCAGGACGTCCGTTGACCAAAAGCATCGATTCGATCATTTTCTTTTGGGCAAAGGACAGCTCCCCTTGTTTCAGCACCTTGGGCTTCGCCACCTTTTTTCCTGCCAAGGAACGCAGCAGTTCAGAAAAAAACATCTGGTGGTACTCCCGGTACAAATCCATCGTCTGATAGTATTGGTTTCCCCCGCGCTGCAGAACAATTCCCCGCTGTTCGGCCCACCGTGTCAGCTGCTCCGCTGTCATGGACAAGCTGCTTTTTCCCGTCGCCATATAGTAGACGAGGCTGTACATGTCTTCGTCACTCACGTCTGAACGGCCCTCATCCGGCTTGATGATCGCTTTGCCTGTCAGCGCCGCGAGCACTTCGCTCTTGCCCGCGCCTTGCGGAAGTTCCAGATACAACGCCAGATTCGCGTAGAACTTGCCCTCGCTGTTGCCGCCCTCTGGCCAGCTGTACGGCTTGCCGAAGTCGATCAGCTCCAGCGGGTTTTGCTTCATCAGTTCGCTATACGCCGCAAAGCTCGGCAGTTGGAGCGGAAGATAGCTGATCGCGGGCTTTTTCGTCAGAAGTTTGCTGGCAAACAACTCTTTGCCCTCCCGATCGAGGTAGCCGAACTGGTCTTTTTTGCTGAACGCAAAAGGCGGCTGTCCTTCAGACGCAGACCACAAACCGGGAAATGCTTCACTGGACAGCCGGATCGACTCGTACTGAGGAGCGGTCAACTGCTTCCCGTCCTGGGTCAACAATCCGTACAAGCCCGTCGCTTTATCCCGATAGACGATGGCTTTCGCTCCTTTGTCGCTTAGCCCGAGCAGCTTCAATGCCTGATAGCCCCCTGTCGTCAATCGTTGCAGCGACGACGAGTACACATGCCAGCCATCGCTTTCCGCAATCAGCAGACCGCCAAAGTAAGAATCCGCCTGATATTCGCTTGCGCCCGCCACCTTTTTCACCAACTGGTTGCCTTCTTCGCCCCAAAAGTCCAGCGTGCCGTCCGTTCGCATCATCACGGCGACTTTTTTCTCTCCCACGACTTTGTACACTGCTTCCCGATACACCAAATCGCTTGCGGCCTGTAGCTCCCCATCCGCAATGGTTAGCAATGCCAGCTTGCTCGTGCCTTCCTTGCCTCCCCACGTGTAAAAGGAATCGCCCACCTGGATGAAGGTGACGGGCGGAGCATCGCTTCTTTCACGCATAAAGGCAATCTTCAGCTGCGTGGTGAGCAGCTTGCCATCGGGAGTGTACAGGTCAGCCATCTGTCCGTCTGCTGCCACGATCAGTTTGGACACGTCATCCAGGTAAACTTGTTGATACAGCTTGCTGATCGGCTGATTGGTCGTACGGTTGACAATCACGGTTCCTTTTCCCGCTTCGTATACCCCATTCAACTGTTCAGACAAAGTCTGGACATGTTGCCCGCTCTCCGGCTTGCCGCTAATCCCGCCGAATCGCAGCACTTTCCCGTCCGGCTCGGTCACTACGATATGCCCCGTAGCTTCCTCATAACGAAAACGGCGGTTCTCGACAGGCGACAAAATCAGACCTTCATTTTCCGAATACAGGCCGATTTTACTTCCGTCCTTGATCAGTTGCATACTGTAGCTGCCGCCGATTGGCGCGGCGGAGTCAAACCAAAAGTCAAGCTCTTTGATCGGCTTTCCCCAAGCGGGCAACATCGCCTTTTTCCCATCGCTGCGCACAAGCTGTCGAGCAGCCGGCGGCCCTTCCACTTTCGGATAGACAAACGGGATCACTGCTTCCCCGCCGACCTGGAGCACGCCGTACATGCCTGTCTTCGGGTCTTGCCCCAGCACGTAGCTGTCATGCAAATAGGTCGCGCCCTGTTTCAACGCATGCTCTGTTCCCTTGGCGATGGAATGATAGGTGACGATCCCCTTGTCCAGCGTCCAGTACAAATCGGGATTATTGTACTCAAAGCCGACCTCTTGATAGAGCGGTTCCGCCAAAAATCGTCCGTCCTTCCACAAGCCCGTGCCTTTTTGCGCGAGCACCTGAAAATATCCCTCGTTCCACGTGTAGATCGCCTTGTACTTCGCTGGCAAAACGTATTTCCCGTTTACGTCCACCAAGCCTTCCATGCCGCCTGACCTCACCTTGAGGTAAGCAGTCTTCGGCCCGCCCTCATTCGGAATCAGCTGCGTATTCGCCAACGAAAATCTCGGCTTGAACGAAGCGGCATCATACAGTGTGATCCCTTTGGCAGTCGAAGCCACCAAGTAACGCGTTTCTTTTGCCTCCCGATCTCCCGTCGCTTCCGGGGAAATCAGCGAAACGACAGAGAGCTTGCCGACAAACGGCGGTATGAGCACTTTGCCTGTACTGTCCAAAAGCATGGACGTCTGCCCGACAAACACGATCGCGTCAGCGTAATCCGCGGACAAGGAGTACGTGTGCGCCCCTGCGAATTTGGCAGCAGACAGCTTTTTCGTCGTCAGATCGATGTATTGAAACCAGCCGCCCTTTTGGACGATCGCCACATTGTTGCGCCCGGGAATTTCTATCTGATCCCAACTGGCAGGCGTGATTTCTTTTCCCGTGCGGGCGTCGAGCAATCCTTTTTTCCCGGCTTTCGTCACAATCACCGCTTGCCCGGCGTACTCAAACTCATCGTACTGGGCTTTGGTCAACAGAGCATGCCCGTCAGTAAACCCAACCTTGTAATCAGTCAAGTAAGGCTGAACCGTAGTAAACGTTGCTGCTTGCACGGGCGCAACCCATGTGCTGGTCAAAAGCATCGCAGCCGTCAGCAGGCTAATCCTTACGCGCTTCATTTGTTTCTTGCCTCCCTGCGTCGTTTTCTTCTGCTAAAAGTCAGACGCTTTATCAGGCAAATGGTTTCATTTTTCCATAACTGGGCAATGAAAAATAAAAAGCGACGCCTGTCTTCGTATTGCGCACTCCGTATGCTGCCTCGTGCAGTTCCAGGATGTGCCGCACGATGGCAAGACCGAGTCCCGTCCCGCCTGTCTTGCGGTTGCGCGAGCGTTCGATCCGGTAAAAGCGATCCCAGACGAAGCCAAGCTGCTCCTCGGGGATTGGCTCGCCTTCATTTTCAATCGTGACGCGCTGGGCGTGCTGCTCGCCTTCGATCCGCACGGTAATTTCACTGCCGGGATTGGCGTAGCGGATGGCATTGACCAGGATGTTGAACAGCACTTGCTCGATTTTTTCCTGGTCGGCAAACTGCGCTTCCTCATTCGCCAAAATCGTGACGATTCGAAGCTCTTTGTCGCGCAGATGGTGCATGAGCCGCTCTCCGATCTCTTCCGTCAGCTCGCTCAGGAAAAACCAGCTTTTTTTCAGCTTGGTCGTCTTCGCCTCCAGCTTCGCCAGCTCCAGCAAGTCGCGGACAAGCTCCTCCATTTTTTCCGTCTCGTCGAGGATGACTTCGATGTACCGCTCCCGCTTGTTCTCCCCTACGCCGTCCCGCAGCCCTTCCGCAAAGCTTTTGACGATGCTCAGCGGCGTCTTCAGCTCATGCGAGGCATTCGAGACAAAATCTTTCTGGATCAGCTCCATCCGCTGCTTGTGATCCATCTCCTGACGCAGTTGCTCATTGGCTTGCTGCAACTCCCGCAAGGTCACATCCAGCTTTTCCGACATCGTATTCAGGCTGCGCGCGAGGCTGCCGAACTCATCGTTGCGGGCAAGCGGCGACTTGACGGAAAAATCCAGCCTCGCCATGCGCAGGGCGCTTTTGTTCAAAGACAGCAGCGGCTTGGTGACGATTTTGGAAAAGAGCAAAGAAAGCACGAGAATGAGCGCAAAGCCGCCGATTCCGATGTAAATGTAAAACAGCCGCAAAGCATCGTTTGCCTCGCTGATTTGCTGCAAGGAAGTCAGGGCGACGATCAGCTCGCTCAACTGCCCGTTTCGGATCACGGGATGAATCGCGACCAGGCTGCGCACGCCGCTCCACGGTTCCACCCACTCTTCCTCCAGCACCTTGCCGTGTTCCAGCGCCCGTTTCCGTTCCTCCGACAGCGGGAACAAGTCTTTTAACACATGAAACAAAATGCCTTGCCGCAAATTCCACTGGTTGGGCGCAGGCAAAAACAAATCGGTAATTTCACCGCTGACGCTGACCAAAGACGGGGCGGTGTCGCTTGCTTTCAGGCTGCCGATGTCGGCTGCACCCGCTTTTCTGATCACGCGGGGATAAAACATCTCCTGGAGCAGTCCTTCCTCGAAGACGCCAATCGCCTCAATCCGGTCGCCTTTTTGCAAATTCGCGCTCAACAGGGCACTCCGCTCCTCCTCCGGGAACAGCGACAAAGAGATTTTTACACTTTTTCCAGCCTGATCGCGGATGACGATGCGAAACGGATTGTCGTACTTGACTTGCCCGTTCGTGCTGACAATCGCCAGCTGCGTCTTGTTGCGGCTGATGAACGCCGACAGCTCCCGGGCCATGCTTTCGGCGTCCCACTCCCGCGATACATACTGTTGGGAAAAGGCTTCGAGCTTCTTTTCCAGATCGTTCAGCTTTTTGGATTGATAAAATTGCTCGAAAAAAAGTAACTGACCGATCATAATAATCGTATAAAACAACAGGAAAAACGATGCGGTAATGGCAAACAGCTTGAGTGTCACGCCCCATTTTTTCATCGCTCTTCCTCGAACGTGTAGCCTGCCTTGATGACAGTCCGTATGTGTCTGGCTTCGCTGCCGAGCTTGCTGCGCAGCTTCTTGATGTGGGTATCGACTACGCGCAAGTCGCCGAAGTAATCGAAGCCCCATACGTGATCCATAATCGTTTCTCGCGACAGCACGATCCCGGCGTTTTTGATCAGATAGACCAAAAGCTCGTACTCTTTTGGCGCGAGGTCGATCTCTTCTCCCTTGATCTTCATGCGCCGGGCATGCCGATTGATGACGACTTCGCCAAAGCGAAGCAAATGGTCGGTTCCCCGAACGGTGCCTTCGACCCGCTTCATCAGCGAAGTCGCCTTGGCTACCAGGACTCGCGGACTGAACGGCTTGGTGACGTAGTCGTCCGCGCCAAGCTCAAAGCCTTGCATCTTGTCATCCTCTTCCGATTTGGCGGTGAGAATGATGATCGGCACGTCGGAGTTTGCCCGGATTTCCTTGCAGACGGTCCACCCGTCCATTTCCGGCATCATGATGTCGAGGATGACCAGATCGACCCGGAGCTTTTCCATCATCTGTATGGCTTGCTTGCCGTTTTCTGCTTCATGCACAATCCATTGCTCTTGCTCGAAGTAGTCCGCGACGATTTCGCGGATGCGACTCTCATCTTCGACAAGCAGCACTTGACGCTTCATGCTGAGTGCCCTCCTTGGTACGTGTTATTTACAGCATTCGCCAAAAAAAGACACAGGAAATACACATCGTTGCGGTAAGCTTATGGAAGAAAAATAGCGCGTCTCGAAATTGGAAAGGATGTTCCCATGAATTTGCCCACCTTCTTGCAAAATAAGGATTTCAGACGTTTCGGTATATTGGCGTTGTTTTGCCTCCTGCTTTATTCGCTCGGAAGCATGATCAACGTTGTTTTGCTAACTTTTCTCGTCACATTCCTGATGGATCGATTGCATCAGTTTCTCACCAAATCCATTCACAAGCTTGTGCCTGTAAGTCCCAAGCTGACTCTCATTTTCCTGTACTTGCTGCTCGCTGTTTTGCTCGTATGGGGCGGGATTCGCGCCTTTCCGGCCTTGATTCACGAAACCGGGCAACTGATTCATCTGATCGAACAAGTCGTGCGGGCGAACCAGCACTCCGAATTTGCCCCGTATGTCATGTCTACCTTAGACAAGCTTGACATGAAAGGTCTGGTCAAGAGCAGTCTTGACTTTTTGACCGTCGTGAAAAATATGGGCTTCAATCTGTTTTTGGCCCTTTTGCTCAGTCTGTTTTTCTTGCTGGGAAAAGACAATGTCGTCCAGTTCACGTCCCAATTCCGCACCAGCAAGCTGTCCTGGCTGTATAGCGAAATTGAATACTTCAGCCAAAAGTTTATTCTGACCTTCGGGAAAGTAATCGAAACCCAGCTGCTGATCGCCTTGTTCAACACCGTGTTTACGTTGATCGGCTTGTGGATTCTCGGCTTCCCCAACTTGTTCGGACTGTCGCTGATGGTGTTCGTGCTTGGGCTGATCCCGGTTGCCGGCGTGATCATCTCCTTGATTCCGCTCAGCGTGATCGCTTTTAGCATCGGTGGGCTACCTACCGTCATATACTTGCTTTTGTTTATCATGCTGATTCACGCGATGGAAGCGTACGTCCTGAATCCGCGCCTGATGGCGTCGAAGACCCATCTGCCGATCTTCTACACGTTCGTCGTCCTGATCTTCTCCGAGCATTTCTTCGGGGTGTGGGGATTGATCGTCGGCATTCCGTCGTTCGTGTTCTTGCTCGACATTTTGGAAGTGAAAAAGATGGGAACGCCACAACCTAAAAACAAACCTGTACCCAGCGAAGCTTTGGACGTTCGGGTCAATGCAAAATAACAAAGGAGCCCGTCTCAAGCGGGCTCCTTTTCTTGCGTCTGGCGCTCGGCCAAGCGGCTCACTTCCTTATTGGCGATCAAACCATTTGATCAAAGCCTGTGTCCCGCTGTCCGCTTCGCCTTTTTCCGCCAGCTCTTCGTAGAGCGATTTCGACAAGGCAAGCCCGGGAGTCAACAGCCCCATTTCCTCGGCCGCTTCCAAAGCAATCCCCATGTCTTTGATAAAGTGCTTGATGTAAAAGCCTGGCGCGAAATTTTCGGCTATCATCCGCGGAGCCAGATTGGACAGCGACCAGCTTCCGGCCGCTCCCGCTTCGATGCTGGTCAGCACGCGCGCAGGGTCCAGTCCCGCTTTTTTCGCATAGGCAATCGCTTCGCACACGCCGATCATATTCGTTGCAATGCAAATTTGATTGCACATTTTCGTATGCTGCCCCGCACCTGGTCCCCCTTGGAGAACCACGTTTTTGCCCATGATCGCAAGCAGCGGCTCGACCGCTTCAAACGCTTCCTGATCGCCGCCGACCATGATCGTCAGACGCGCCTCCCGCGCTCCTACGTCGCCGCCGGATACAGGGGCATCCAGCGAATGGAGCGAATGCTGTTTCGCTTCCTCGTAAATTTTTTGCGCGAGGGACGGCTTCGATGTCGTCATATCTACCAAATAAGTACCCGGCTTCGCATGAGCAATGATCCCATCGACGCCGAGGTACACCTCTTCCACATCAGACGGGTATCCGACCATCGTAATGATGACATTAGCCTGTGCGGCAAGCTCGCTTACCTGTTCCTTCCAGACGGCTCCCGCATCCAGCAGCTCCTGTGCTTTTGCCTTCGTGCGCGTGTAAATCAGCACACTATACCCTGCCTGCAAAAAGTGCTTCGCCATGCTTTTGCCCATGACGCCCGTTCCCACAAAACCGACGACGGTTTCTTCTGCACGTAAAGTCACGCTACCAGCTCCTCGTTCTCTCTATGCTATCACCGCCTATACTTCTTGAAAGAGGCGGAATATTCCTGCTGTCAAATCAAGGAGCGGCTCCTCCTTACCGCATCAACTGCTCCGGATTCAATCCAAGCAAAGCTTCATGCACGAACTTCCCGTCTTTGCGAATCAATGCATCGTCAAACCAAATTTCGCCCCCGCCGTAATCCGGTCTTTGGATGGAGATCAAATCCCAGTGAATCGTGCTGCGATTGCCGTTGTCGGCTGAATCGTACGCCCGCCCCGGGGTCAGGTGAAAGCTGCCGGCAATTTTTTCGTCGAACAGCGTATCTCCCATCGGATGCAAAATGTGCGGATGAAACGCAATCGCAAATTCGCCGAAGTAACGCGCCCCCGCGTCCGTATCCAAAATTTCATTCAGCTTTTGCGCATGGTTGGCCGTTGCCTCGACAATTTTGCCTTCGCGCACGGTAAAGGTGACGTTGTCAAAAGTCGTTCCTTTGTAATGGCTCGGGGTATTGTAGCTGATCGTCCCGTGCGCCGAACTCCGCACAGGCGATGTGTACACTTCCCCATCCGGCATGTTCCGCTTGCCGACCGCCAGCTGCGTGCCAATTCCTTTGATCGAAAAAGAAATGTCGGTTCCCGGCCCCAAAATCCGCACGCGATCGGTCTTGTCCATCAGCTCATACAATGGCTGGCTCGCCTGCGCCATTTTCCGGTAATCAAAAGAGCAGACGTCGAAGTAAAAGTCTTCGAAAGCGTCCGTGCTCATGTTCGCCTTCTGGGCGAGAGCAGCCGTCGGGAAATTGATGCGAATGCCTTTTGTTTGATTGTCGATGTAGTGGGCAATATCCTGAAACGCTTCGGCAAACAAACGCTGCTTTTCTTCAGGCACGCCTTTCAGCTCACTGTCATTCGTCTCGCCATGAATGCCGATGTACCCGTGCATTCCCTTCCACAGATCGTTTTCCCACGCCATCACCTGTGCTACGTGCTCTTTGGTCAGACCCAGCAGCCACTCCCGCTCCAGCTTGGGTCTGACGAAGCGCAGGTGCGGATAAGCCCCTTTTGCATACAGACGCTTGACCAGTTCCGCCGCCAGCGGCTCGCCCTCGTCTACTACCCGGATCATGATATGCTCGCCTGCCTGAACATCCAGACTGTACGAAATCAGGTTGTCTGCGATTTTGCCGATTCGCTCATCTCTCATCGTGTAACACTCCTTCAAATCGTTTTGTTTTTTACAGCGTAACGGATGTTTGTCAGAGGAATATCAGCGGGAAGACGCATTCGCAAAAAGAAAAAAGCGATGCAGGCATCGCCCGCACCGCTTCCCGTTCTATCCCACGCCTTGCTGCTTCATCGCGCTTGTTTTTTCACTGTTTTCCGAGCGTTTGTGTGTGACCTCTTCGAATCGCTGGCTGACTCGGGCCAGCGCGAAGGCCACCATAACGGAGAAAATGACAATCCCGTAAAAGCCCGCTCCGATTCCGATGCCGATTCCGCCCGCGAAAAAAATCATCGCGGCAGAGGTCAAGCCTTTGACCTGCAAGCCGTCTTTCAAAATGACGCCCGCTCCCAGAAAGCCAAGTCCCGTCACGATCTGGGCTGCCAGCCGCATCGGGTCCATCATCGTTCCGCTGTTCGGCGAGCTGTAGAGCTTTGTGCTGTAAATCGAAACCAGCGTGATCAGCGTGCAGGCGACAGAGACGTACATGTACGTCTTCAGCCCAGCAGGCTTGTTTTTGTGTGAGCGATCCCAACCGATGAACATCCCCAGCACAGCGCTCACGATTACCCGCAAGTACATTTCCAGGTTCATGATCACATGCTGCTCGTAAAACACATTCAGAGTTTCCATCCCATCCACCTTCTTTTAGCGATAGAGACATGATATGTGCCGACACGCGATTTAGACCCTTTCTTTTTGCTTTCCCCAATCCCCCCATATGGCCGATGGAACTGCTTGCGTTTGGCCGCGCTTTTATTAGATAAAATATTCTTAATTTTTATTTTATTATAACACTTTACGTTGATTTTTTGTTGTTTTAATTTGTTTTTTATTTCCCCATCCAACACCAATGTTCTTTTAGTTGTATTAATGTTCGTTTAATAAGTAATTCAAACTAAAAACACAATTAATTTACAACAAAACACAAGACAAAACACAAAGCTTGTGATATATTCAGTAATAGAAGTGCTGAATTTTTAGACAATTCAAAAGGAGGCTTCATCATGAAAGTTCTTTGTCTTGGCGGCGCGGGCCGGATTTGCCGGGAGTCGATTCTCGATTTGGTGCAGTATTCCAGCTTCGAGAAAATTACGGTAGCCGACTTCAATGAAGCAGAAGGCCGCAAAATCGTGGAATCTTTGCAAGACCCTCGCGTCGACTTCATCCAGATCAACGTGCACGATCACGAGGATACGGTCAACAAGATGCGTGGATACGACATCGTCATGGACGGCACCACGATTACTTTGAACGGGCTTTCCACTGCCTGCATCGCGGAAGCCGGCTGCCACGGCGTCAATCTGAACGGCTTTGGCGCTGAAGAAGCCTCCGACCACATTTTCAAGCAAAACGGCAAAACATGCGTGCCTGGCTTCGGAATGACCCCCGGCGTCACGCAAATGATGGCGATGCATGCCGCGAATCAGCTGGATCGCGTGGAGTCCGTGCGCGTCAGCCACGGCGCTTTTCGCCCGATCGCTTTTTCCCGTTCGATCACCGAGACGACTACGTACGAATACGATCCGCTCCTGCCTGGCCGTGTCGTCTTTGAAAACGGCGAGTTCATCCAGGTGCCTCCGTTTGCCCGCCCTCGTGAAATCCAGCTGCCTGAGCCATATGGCCAAACCGTTCAGTACATCATCCCGCACGCGGAGACAAAAACATTGGCAACTGCGCTCGCCGACAAGCACGTACAGCTCATCGAAGTGCGCGGCACGTGGCCCGCGAAAAATATGCAGCTCGTTCGCGCCCTCTACGACTGGGGCTTCATGCGCAACGACAAGATCAACGTCAACGGCAAAGAAATCGGGATTCTCGATTGCATCAGCGAGTATTTGTTTCATTCGACAGAAGGGCAGGAAACCGAGCTGTACGGCTATTCGCTGCATGTGGAAGTCATCGGGGAAAAAGACGGGCAGCGCGTGCAACACGTTCTTTACCACACGCATCCCGCTTCCGACGGCTCCGTAGAAGGCTGGGAAAAACTGCGTGCCTACACGCGAAACGTAGGCATCCCGATGGCCATCGCAACCGAGATGATCGCCAAAGGCATGGTGAAAAAGACAGGCGTGCTCATCCCGGAGGACGCGTTTGACCCGGCTGAAGTGTTCGCCGAACTGGAAAAGCGCGGCATCTATATTCACGAGGAAATCACTCAGCTGGATGCGCAAACGAGCGAGTCTGTACAAGCTTCCCGCTAGGCTTTTGCATCCATGCTTGCAACGAGAAGAGGGGCCTTCCGTTTTTATGCGGAGGCCCCTCTTTTTCAGCTTAGTTTAATAATGACCACACCCGCGAGGATCAGTCCAATCGAGATCCATTTGACCAGGCTGACCTGCTCCTTGAGCCAGACAATGCCGATCAAGGTGGCGAAGACGATGCTGATTTCACGTACGGATGCCACATAGGTGACAGGCGTTGTTTGCATGGCGTAAACAGCGAGCGAGTTGGAAATAAACACAAAAATTCCCCCGGCCAGCGTATGCCACGGATACTTTTTCAACAAGGCGAGATAAGACACTTTCCTCGCCGCCCTGCGATCAATCAGCCACTTCCCTGCAAACATCCCGAAAAACACGACGTATTTGAACAAAAGCCCGGACATCATCGCTGCGCCCATGCCGTCTACTACACTGCTGCAAGCCGAAAAGCTTCCGGCCAGAAACACCCACTTCATATTGCCCCAGTCTTTGACGATGCTCCCCAGCTCGCGCAGCGAAAACGTCCGCTGATTCATGAACACAACGCCTGCGACAATGACGAGAATGCCCAAATACCCCGTCCAGGCGATCGTCGTTCCGATCACTACGATACTGATGAGCGTTGTCACGATGGGAGCCGTTCCCCGCAAGATCGGGTAAGCATAGCTCAAATGATTTTTCTCGTATGCCTTGCCCAGAGCGACGAAGTACAGCACTTCCGAGCACGTGCTGAGCAACAGCCACTTGATCGCCCCCGGCGGAAAAGACGACGTCTGCCACAAGTAAAGGGCCAAAGGAAAGTACAGGATGACGGAAGCTCCCAAAATCAGCGTAAAAAAGGCGTCCCGCTCCTCGATTTTTTTGGAGAGGGCATTCCAGACCGCATGACAGACAGCCGCAAACAGCAAAATCAGCAAGATCGTGGTCGACATGTTTTTCCCAGCTCTCTTTTCTAAATGGCAAAAGGTGCAGTCTATCCGCAGACTACACCCGTTTTGTTGCTTATTGTTCTCGCGTTACTTCATAAGAATCGACAATTCCTACGATGACAGCATCAATCGGAACCTGTCTGTTCTGAAAAACGATCCGTGCAGGCGTACCGCCGGAAACGATGACCTTTTCGCCGATTCCCGCACCGATGCGATCTGCGGCAATCACCGTTTGTCCACCTTCCCTGTCTTTCCAGTCAATGGGCTGGACGATCAGCAATTTCAAATTTTCCATGCCCGCTTCTTTTTGTGTGGACCAGACGCTGCCGATCACTTTTCCCAAAAACATGAGGCTCCCCCTTTATCGAACGTAGTGCACGACAATTCCTTTTTCTTTGAGCAAATCCGTCGCCAGAGGAGAAACGATCGTTCCTTCGCGCACCACAAGCTGCTGGTCGGGAAAATCGGCTTGTGCCCGAACCCATTCCGCGGTCAACAGCTTGGCAGAAACAATCGTCTGTGCATCAGCACCTGCACCTGACTGTTCACCTGTTTGCGCTTGCGTCTGAGCTTTTGCCCTGCTTTTGCGAATCGCCGCTTCTGCAAGCGACTTTTGCGGGTAAAACTCGACACCAAGCTCCTTCATGGCGCCGATGTGCCGCAAAAACAGCTTCTGGTACGCTGGTGGCAACGTCAGCGTCTTCAGGCATCGCCGATCCGAGCGCTTGAGTCCCGGCACATCTTCCCCTATCAAGACAGGCTTGCCGAGGACCAGTGCGGAAAAGACGATCTCTGCCTTGATCGTTCCCTTCAACCCTGCCGCCACTCTCGCCGCGTTGTCGAGGTCGATTTCCGGAATGATGACGCCGTCGTACTCCTTCGGCACCTCCAGCGGAAGCGGTGCGTACTCGTCTGCCGTGATGATTTTGCCCGCTCCGCCGCATTCGATGCGATGCATGCCGAGCCAGGACGACGTTTCCCCGTCCAAAAACAGAATGTCGTGACAAACTCCGTTATTTTGCAGTGCGATGAACTGGTCGTCAAACGACTCATGTGCGCGACTGTCACAGAAGATATACAACCATTTGGGCTTGTTCTCCTGCCTGGGGGACTGAATCATCGATTGCAAAAGCTCGCGAGTAATGGACTCGATCATTTGCCGCACGTCCATGTCCTCACCTCCCTGCCGTTCCATCAAGCTTTCCGTTTTTTCCGATGACGAGCACCTGATCATTCGTCTTCAAGCTGGCCGCGTTGGCTTCATCCAGATCGAGATGAAAATCGAGGGCGTACCTCGGGTTGATCCTGACTGTCACTTCCGGAAAAATGACAGGGCGTTCGCCCGTTGTTTGCAGCATCAGCGTATCTTGGTCGCTCACCTGAAAACGCCTGCCATCCTCTGGCGACATGTGCACATGGCTCTTCGCTACGATGACCCCCTTTTCCAGAACGACGCAGCCAGCAGGGCCGATCAACGTAATGCCCGGCGTCTCCTCCAGCATCCCCGACAACCGCACAGGCGGATGCAGCCCGAGCTGGAAGCCGTCCGTGCGGGAGATTTCCACCTGGCTCACTCCCCGCGCAGGACCGAGGATGCGCACGCCTTTCACCAATCCCTTCGGCCCGAGCAGCGTGAGCGTTTCCACAGCGGCAAACTGTCCCGGCTGGGAAAGAGGGCGCAGCGGCGCCAGCTGATAGCCTTTGCCGAACAATTTTTCTACATCTTCCATCGACAGATGAATGTGGCGGTTCGATACACCGACGGGGATTGACTTCTGCTCGCCCCCGCTCGCCCGTTGCGAATGAATCTCCTGCGCCTTCAAGACCTCCACGCGGATTCCTCTCCCCTTCAAAAAGTCGGATGCAGCCGGGGTGAATTTATCGTTGACGTGAACGGAAAACGGATTGGGGATTCCCGTTCTCAGCATGGCCCTCAGCGTCGTTTCCGTGATCAAGGCCATCCGTTAGCGACTATCCTTCCAGCTTGGGAAGAATCGACTCGATATCGGAGTGCGGTCGAGGAATGACGTGCACCGATTTCAGCTCCCCCACCTTTTGCGCTGCTTCTGCGCCTGCATCCGTCGACGCTTTTACCGCTCCTACATCGCCGCGCACCATGACCGTGACCAGTCCCCCGCCAACATGCACTTTCCCGATCAGCTTCACGTTCGCCGCCTTGACCATGGCGTCCGCAGCTTCCACCGCGCCAATCAAGCCTTTTGTCTCAACCATGCCGAGTGCTGCCATTTCTCCTGCCATCTAGTACGCCTCCTTACCTGCCGGAAGATTGCAGTTCCAACAGGACGCTTTTAATAATTTCCGCGATCTCATCCCTGCTGATGGCAGGCGCAGCCGCAGCAGCCACCGCCACTGGCATCGCCGCTTCTGTTTGCGCAAGCTGCATGTCCCGCAAGCCGAACGCTACCCGCTTGATGTTGAACAAATGCTGCGGACCGATGTTGTCAGACGTTACGTTGTTTCCTAGCGAACCGCAACCGAGCGTCAGGGAAGGCGCGATGCCTGTAGTGGCTCCGATGCCGCCAAAGGTCGTCCCACTGTTGACCACGATGCGCGACGCTGGCTTGTCGACGACGAACGATTCGATGACTTGCTGATCGCGACAATGAATGCCGAGCGTATGCCCCAGCCCGCCAAAAGCAAGCAGCTTGCTGCAAAGCGTGCTCGCCTCCCGGGTGTCTGCCACGGTGTACAGCGCAAGAATCGGGGCGAGCTTTTCCACGGAAAACGGATAGTCCAGCCCGACGCCTGTTTCTTCTGCGACCAGCAGTGTCGCGTCTTCCGGGACGAGTATGCCTGCCAGCTCAGCCAGCGCCTGCGGCGACTTGCCTACAATCGCCGGATTGAGGCTTTTCCCCGCCAAAATGACCGCCGCGACCCGCCGCGTCTCATGGTCATCCAAAAAGTACGCCCCTTGCCGCTTCAACTCCGCCACGACTTTGCGCTTGATGGATTGATCGACGACGAGAGACTGCTCCGATGCGCAAATCGTTCCGTAGTCAAACGTTTTGCTCTGGACCACTTGCCTGATCGCCGTCGGGATGTCCGCGCTGGCATGCACATAGACGGGCACATTCCCCGGCCCGACTCCATAGGCGGGCTTTCCGGAGCTGTAGGCAGCCTTCACCATCGCTGTCCCGCCTGTCGCCAAAATCAGGTCGGTCAAGGAGTGGTGCATCAGCTCCCGGGAGGCGGCCAAAGTCGGCTGCGTGAGGCAAGAGATCAATCCGGCGGGCGCACCTGCGCGCTCTGCTGCCGCCTGGACGACTCTCGCCGCTTCTTTCGTACACTTTGCCGCCTGCGGATGCGGGCTGAACACAATCGCATTTCCTGCCTTCACACTGATCAACGCTTTGAAAATGACCGTCGAGGTAGGATTGGTTGAAGGAACGATTCCGGCGATCACGCCTACCGCCTGGGCAACCTCCCACACGCGGTTTTGCTCATCGCGATTAATAATCCCGACCGTCTTCATGTTTTGGATCGATTGATGGACGTCCTGGGCGGCAAACAAATTTTTCGCCGTCTTGTCCGCCGCCTTGCCGTATCCCGTTTCTTCTACCGCCATTGCTGCCAGGCGTCCTGCCTCTTGTCTCGCTGCTTCCGCCATGCTCTGGACGATTTGGTCGATCTGGGCCTGGCTCATCCCGGCAAGCCGCTTTTGCGCTTCCTTGGCGGTTTGCAAACACTGTCGCACTTCCTGCACGGATTGCAAATCTGCATCTAGCATCACGATAACGCCACCTCATTTCAGCCGATTGCGATTCATCTGATTGTTTCGTACAGCAACAAACCGTTGCGACTACGACTCCAGCTTTGGCAAAATCAGTTCAATATCCGAGTGCGGCCGCGGAATGACGTGTACCGAAACCAGCTCGCCCACTTTTTCCGCCGCCGCTGCTCCCGCATCCGTAGACGCCTTGACTGCCCCGACGTCTCCGCGAACCATTACCGTAACCAAACCGCCCCCGACATGAACCTTGCCTACGAGCTTCACATTCGCCGCCTTGACCATCGCATCAGCAGCTTCTACCGCTCCGATCAGTCCTTTTGTCTCTACCATTCCCAATGCATCACCCATGACTATTCCTCCTTACTGGTTGGTGTAGCTGTTTTTGCCGCATCGTTTTTTTGCTTGTCAGTCGCCTGTTTTCCCGCTGGCTTTGGCAGGTCTTTGGCCTTTTGCTTTTCCAGCTGTTGCAAGACCATCTGCATCACACTGCGGTCTGGCCGGGGAATGACGCGGGAGTGGCGAAGCTGGCCCACTCTTCTTGCCTCCGCTTCGCCTACCGCCACCGCAGCCGTAACAGAAGCGACATCCCCGACGATATAGATGGTGACAATCCCCGCATCCGCACCCTGATAGGTCACGCAGCGGACGTCTGCGGCTTTCGCAGCCGCATCGGTCGCCGCAACAAGGGCGGGAAAACCCACGGTTTCAATCATTCCCAGAGCGTAGCCGTTTTCTAGCATCTGGATCGCACTCTCCCTCGCAATCGAGTCAAAACTGTCTGAATAAGGCTGTTCTTTTTGAAAATACACGCAAAAGCAAATGTAATCAAGCTAATATTCTGTATTTACGTTTTTTTAATTGATTTTAGTTGTGACTATGTCCAAAAAATAGAGAGCACTCCGTGTATGCCCCTGCTTCAATCTGCCACGATCCAGTTGACCCCTTTTGCGTCCAACTCGTGCAGCCACTCGTGTGGAGCCGCAACATTGCTGATGACCGTATCGATTTGCTTCAAATCCGCGACCTTGTAAAAGGTGCTTACCCCGATTTTGGAATGATCGGTGAGCACGATGTTTTCCTTGGCGTTCTCGATGATCCGCTTGGCAATCATCGCTTTTTCGCAGTCATAGCTGGAGATTCCGTGCTGGGCCAGTATGCCGTCAATCGAGATAAACGCTTTGTCGACGAAAAAGCCTTGCATCATGTTTTCAGCCAGCGTGCCTGCCGTTCGGAAATGCTTCGGCTGTACCCTGCCGCCGATGAAGTAGATTTCCCCGCTGAACATCTCCTTGTTGTGGTACTCCATCATCAAGTTAAGGGCGGGAACGGAAATCGTGATCAGCTTCAAATTTTTGCGATTGACCAGAAAATGCAGCATGTGCAGCGTCGTCGTTCCGTCGTCTATGACAATGATATCGTTGTCCTGCACGAGGCTTGCCGCCGCTCGGCCGATGCGCCTTTTCTCGTCTGCATGCGATACTTCGCGCATCAGGTGAGACGGCTCCTCGCGGTCGTAGTTGATTTTGATCGCTCCGCCGTACACGCGCTTGAGCTGATTTTCATTTTCCAGCTCTTCGAGATACCTTCTGATCGTTTCCGACGATACTTGCAACTTCTCCACCAGCTCGTTGGTCCGCACTTTGCCGGCGTAGTTCAGCATGTTCAGGATCGTGTCCTTGCGCTCTTCCCCTATGAGAGACATGACCTGCTCCTACCAGAACATGTTTCGTTCAATCGCCTGTACCAGATGCTTCATGTCGTGCGGGTAGACCTCCCCGATATTGCCGATCCGAAACGTATCTGCTACCGAAATTTTGCCCGGATAAATCACGTAGCCTTCCTGTTTCAGTCGCTCGTAAAAAGCGGCAAACGTAAACTGCGGGCTGTCCGGGAAGTAGAACGAAGTGATGATCGGTGACTGTAGCTCGCGGCGCAGCAGCGTGCGGAAGCCAAGCGCTTCCATGCCTTCTACAAGTGTCCGCTGATTTTCCCGATAGCGGACTTGCCGCTTTTCCACGCCGCCTTCTTCCTCCAGCTCCAACAGAGCCTGATAAAAGGCGCGCACCACATGCGTCGGCGAAGTGTAGCGCCATTTGCCGTTGTGCTTTTCCATCGTCTCCCACTGATCGTACAAGTCGAGCGAGAGCGAACGCGCCTGCCCCTTGCACTTTTTCAGCTCCTCGGTTTTCGCCAGAATAAAGCCGAAACCGGGCACTCCCTGGATGCACTTGTTCGCGCTGCTGATCAAAAAGTCGATTTGCAAATCAGCTACGTCCATCGCGACTCCGCCAAAGCTGCTCATCGCATCGACGATGAAGACCTTTCCGTACTCCTTCGCGACCTTGCCGACCTCGGCAATCGGGTTCAACATGCCAGTCGTCGTCTCGCAATGCACCACGGCTACGTGCGTGACGTCTGTATCCTGCTCCAGCAGTTCCCGCAGCTTGTGCGGCTGGGCTTCGTCCACTTCCCCGAAGTCGATGACGATTGTGTTGACCTTGAGCACCTGGGCCATTTGCGCCAAACGGTTTCCATAGGCACCGTTCGTCAGCACGACGAGTTTGCCGTCTGCCGGAACGGCGGAGCCTACGACCGATTCCACGGAAAAGCTGCCGCTGCCCTGCATCAGCACCGCTGTATAGTCGTCGTGGTTGTTGCCGGACAAGCGCACCAGCTTTTTGCGAATGTCCTGCACCAGATCGTTGTATTCGTTGTCCCATGTGCACCAGTCGCGCAGCATGGCAGCTTTTACGCTCTTGGACGTGGACAGCGGTCCGGGAGTCAAGAGCAGATACGGGTTATCTGGCAATTGTGTGAGTTTCATCGCTTATCTCTCCTTTTGCGCGAGGCGCAAGTTGATTTTCGGAATCAGCTTATCGAGTTCGCCAATGCTGTCGATGACGTAGTCGGCACCGACAGACTTGAAGCGCTTGGCTACCGCCTCCATTTTGTCAGCCAGTTCGTCCGGGTCGCACTGATTCACCTGCTGCTCGGTCATCCCCAGCTCGCTGCTGCCCTTGATCACGCCGACAGCCCATGCTCCCGCTGCCACTGCCTCTTTTATATCGCTGGTCGTATCGCCGACTTTGATGATGTGCTTCATCGGGTGAACGTCCAGATTGATCGCATTTTGATAGCACATCCACGGCAACGGACGTCCGGCAGGCATCTCGCTCGGCGTCACCATGGAGTCGGGCCAGTAGCCTTTCTTCTTTGCCTCTGGGGCCACGACCGCCATCATTTCGGCTGTGTAGCCCGTCGTCGAACCGATTTTGATTCCTGCCGCCCGCAGCCGCGCCACCAGTTCCAGCACACCGGGGATCGGGGTCGTGTAATTTTTCAGGATGGAAAACAGCATCGGCTCGAAGTCGGCGTACAGCATGTCGACATCTTTTTTCTCCGGCAGTCTGCCGTACTTGGCTCTCCACAGCTCCGCGACCCGGTCCATTTTCAGCATCGTGTCGATATGGTCCCATTTGAGCATCCCCATCGGCTCGCGAGCTTCTGCATGCGTAACCTCGATCCCCCGCTTCTTGAATACTTCCAGGAAAACGTCCAGCGGCGCGAAGCATCCGTAGTCGACGGTCGTTCCGGCCCAGTCAAAGATTACTGCTTGAATCATGTCTCTTCTCCCACCTTTTTATCTTTTTTGCCAAGCCCCCGTTTTCTCCCTCAGCTTCTTCGTTCCGATCTCGTAAATGATCCGCACCAGCACGTTGGTCAGTACGATCAAGACAGACATGGCGGCAGCGGGAGCAACATCGCCCGCGTCATCCATGTTGACAATCGAGACGGAGGCCAGCTTGAAATCGGCTGAGTAGAGAAAGACGACGGCAGAAATCGTAACCATGGAGTTGATGAAGTAGTAGACGGCGTTTTCCAAGATAGCAGGCAGGGACATGGGAACCGTCACCCGCCAGAAGGTGACGTAGAACGGAACACCCATCGACTCGGAGGCAAGCTCAAATTCCTTGTCCAGTTTTTTCAGCGCCGTCGTGGCGGAAATAAACGGCACCGCGTAAAAGTGAATCACGTTCGCCAAAATCAGGATGACGATGGAGCCGTACATCCAGTTAAGCGGATTGTCGGGATGGTTGAAGAAAAAGATGTAGGCAAGACCGATGACCAGCCCGGGCAAAGCAAGCGGCAAGATGGACAGGAAGTAGCCGACCTGCCGCATTCCTTTCATGAAGCGCGTCTTTTCGATCAGGTACGCATTGATGAAGGTGACGACCGTCCCTGCCACCGCGCTGTAAAAGGCAACGAGCACACTGTTCCAGAACGGCTGCATCCCTTCCCCGGCTACCTTGGAAAAGTCGTAGTGCGTGACCGTCATCGTCAGGTCGTACGGCCAAACCTTGACGAGCGAGGCAAGAATCACCGTGATGAGCATCAGAAAAATCGTCGCGGTAATCAGCGAGCAATAGACGAAAAACGCGTTGTCGCGTCCGCGCTGCGGCACGATTTTGTACGGCGTGGACTTCGCATTTACGGACGAGTTTTGCTTCCGCTCCACGATCCGGTCCACGATGAAGGCGAGAATCGCCGGAAGAATCAAAATAATTCCGACCGTAGCCCCCATGGTCGTATTTTGTTGACCGATCACTTGCTTGTAGATGTCTGTCGCCAAAACGTTGAATTGTCCGCCGACCACTTTTGGCGCCCCGAAATCGGTAAAGCTGAGCGTAAAGCAGACGAAAATCGCGCTGACCAGACCGTATTTCACGTTGGGGAGCGTCACGGTCAAAAACTTGCACAGCTTGCTTGCCCCCATCGTCTCCGCCGCTTCGTACAGGTTGTAGTCGGCAAAAGCAAGCGACACCGCGAGGATCAAATACGCCTGCGGGAAGGTGTAGAACAACTCGGACAAAATGATCCCGAGCGGCCCGTACAGCTCCACCTCAAATCCGGGAAAGACTCCGAAAAACCCGGTCGTAATGATTCCCTGATTCCCGAACAAATACGTCAGGGCAATCCCGTGCATCATCGTCGGCGCAAACAGCGGCAGCAATGCCACATAACGGAAAAATACTTTCCCTCTCATATTCGTCCGCGTCAGGGCAAAGGCGTACAAAAAGGCGAGCGTAACAGACAGGATCGTGGTGACGCCGGAAACGTACATCGTATTGACAAAAGACTGCACCAAGGCCGGAGTCTCAAAATATTTGATAAAGTTGGCCAGACCGATGTACTCGCCTGTTTCATTGATGAACGCTTTGCTGAACAAATCGCCAAGCGGCATCAACACGGTGATGAACAGAACGAGGACGATACATGCAATCAACAGCCGCTGCAGCCACTCATCCCGGCCCATTTTTTGTCTGACGGTTCGCGTGCTCATGTCAATCACTCCCCGTCTTCTTCGCCACCGCCGCCTGGTCAAACGAGATCAGATTTTCCAGCGGCAGCTCAAACGCTACCTGCTTGTCGCGCCTAAGTCCAAGGCGATGCGTCTGGGATACGGGCAAATCAATCGTCACCAGCTGCGGATGCAGTCCCTTTTGCTGATTGATCAACTGCATCGTCACACGGTAAAAGGAACCGCGAAACTCCATGTCGGAGACGACCGCTCTCAGGCTGTAGTCGGCTGGCGGCTCCATCAGGTTAATGTTTTCCGGCCGAATCGCAAACAGCCGATCTTGCCCGAGCGCACTGCCGCTGACGACGGATTCCTCCAAAAAATTGATCGCGCCCACAAAGTCCGCCACAAACGGGCTGTTCGGTTTTTCGTAGATTTCCTGCGGCGTGCCTACCTGAACGATCTCCGCGTTGTTCATCACTACAATCCGGTCAGCCATCGTCAGCGCCTCGTCCTGATCGTGCGTCACCATGATGGTCGTGATCCCGATCTTTTCGTGCAGGCTTCTCAGCTCGCGGCGCAGCTTCAACCGCACCTTCGCATCGAGAGCGGACAACGGCTCATCCAGAAGCAAAAAGTCGGGGGACAAGGCAATCGCGCGAGCCAGGGCGACACGCTGCTGTTGTCCGCCAGAGAGCTGGGACGGGTATTTGTCGCGGATGTGCTCCAGATCGATCAGCGCCAAAACTTCTCGAACCTTCGCATCCACCTCTTTTTTAGACATTTTTTTCGCCTGGAGGCCATATGCGATGTTCTGTCCCGCCGTCAAATTCGGAAACAGGGCGTACGATTGGAACATCATCCCGAAGTTGCGCTTTGCCGGCGGCAACGTGGTAATGTCCCGATCATTGACGAGAATTTTTCCGCCCGTTGGCTGTTCCAATCCCGCCAGTATGCGCAGCAAAGTCGTTTTCCCGCAGCCGCTTGGGCCGAGCAAGCAAATAAATTCGTTCTTTTGGATGTCAATATCGATCGATGTGAGAGCTACAAACTTGCCAAACGTCTTTCGGATGCCTTGGATGCTCAAATATGGCTTTGTCATACGCTCCTCCTTTCGCCTGTTGTCGGAAATGGGCTGTTGCATGTACGCCTTCATCAGCTTTTCGGCTCGCTCTTGGTGCTGTATCGTTTGTTCCATTCTTCCAAAATCGCCGGACGCGCTTTTGCCGTCTCGTTCAGGTCGTTGTGGATCAGTTGGGATAGCGGATCTTTCGTGTAGCCCTCCGGCAGTGTCGTGCTTGCGTTGTTGACCGTGATGATCGCGAAGTTTTTGTTGTACTCTTTCATCGCCTCATCGGAGATCGCCCAATCCAAAAACAGCTTCGCTTCCGGTTTGATCTCGGCTTTTTTCACGAGTGCATTGGCTTCTACGTCCCAGCCTGCCCCCTCTGGCGGAAAGACGATTTCCAGCGGTGCGCCCTTCTTCTTCTCGGTAATCCCCCGGTAGCCAAACGAGATGCCGATCGGATACTCTCCCGCCGCTGCCATCTTCGCAGGCTTGGAGCCGGAGTGCGTGTACAGCGCGATGTTGTCGTGCAGCTTATCCATATAGCCCCACGCTTCTTTGTCTCCGTACAGCTCGATCCAGGCGGCAACCGTGAAAAATCCGGTTCCTGACGACGCAGGGTTTGGCATGACGATCAGCCCTTTGTATTCAGGCTTGGTCAAATCAGCGTATGATTTCGGGATGGGCAGATTGCGCTTCTCCAGCTCTTTTGTGTTGACGACAAAAGCGGTTTCAAATGCATCGATGCCTACCCAATGGGCGGGGTCTTTGGAATCTTTGAACTCCGGCGAAATGCGCTCGATTCCTTTTGGCGTATAACCTTCCAGCACGCCTTGAAACTCTGCGCCCAAAAGCTCTGTCGCCGCGGTTCCCCAGACGACGTCGGCTTTCGGATTGTCTTTTTCCGCAATCAGCTTGGCGACGATGACACCAGTAGAGTCTCTGACGATGTTCAACTTGATTTCAGGGTGTGCGCGATTGAAGGCTTCCACATACGCTTTCAGCTGGTCATCCTCCAGAGCGGTATAGACAGTCAGCTCCGCTGAACCTGACTTTGCCCCTGTCGAACCTCCGGATTGTCCACATCCTGCCAGCAAAGCAGCCGCTAGAATCCCCACTACCATAGAGCCAATCCACTTTTTCATCCTGAATCCTCCCCTTTGTTTCTGATCCATGCTCCCCTTCCAAGCTGCCTGACGGTAAAGACAAGACTAATTCCATGTGTGATTAGTTTGTTTTCCCGTTTTTTAGTTGTTTTTGTTTTTATTATATATGTAATGTTCTTAAAATTTCAAATATTTTTTGAAAAAGAAAAATCGAGCCAAAAAGCCCGATTTTGCGCGATTCTTTTATATGCATCCCTGCCTGCTCTGCTTGTCTACAAGGAAACTAGCGTCCTTTTTCGTTGCTCAAAGGTTGCGATATGTTGGTATCCTGACTGTTTCAGTGTATTTCTTGCCTGTTCCAGATAGCTGCCCAGGTGGTCGGGAAAGTGCGAATCGGACGAAGTCGTAATCGGCACGTCATGCTCTCGCAAAATGCGCAAAAAGCTTTCGCTTGGGCACATTTCCTTTACCGGATAGCGATAGTACAGCCCTGTGTTGATCTCCGTTGCGACATCGTGCTGTTTCAAAAGCCCGGCGATCCGCCTGTAGAGCGGAACAAGCTCGGCTTCTGGCGGCCGATGACCGAACACTTTCAAGTTGTCCAAATGCGCCACGATGTCAAAAAGTCCGCTGGCTACCGCCTGCCCGACCACCGCAAACGTCTCCTCGTACAAATCAAGCAAAGACATCGCAAGGAAGCGCTCCTGCGTCTGCGGGTTGTCGAAGCCCCAGCCGCTGGCAAAATGAATCGAGCCAATCACATGATCCCACGGATAGTTGGCAACGAGCGGAGCGAGCACCTCTTCTCCCCCGGAAAAATAGTCGGCCTCGATGCCAAGGCGCAGAGCGATCCCGTCCTCCGCCCAGACTGGTTGCTGGGAGAGAATAAACGAGACAAACTCGTCGATCGAGGTAGTGCACACCTGATCGAGCCACTCGCGCTGCAATCGGCCCAGCTCGTCATCTGCGAGATGCATGTGCTGTTCGAAGTACGGCTTGAACTCTCGAAAACGATACAGGTGATCGACCACGCCGACTTCCTGCAAGCCGAGCTGCTTGGCCCGCACGCGATACAAATCCAGCCACTCGCGGGAAAACTCGCCTTGCGCGACTCTTTTGCCCATTCTCGCTGCCATTTCCTCCATCCAGGCAAGCGAATGTCTGGGAGAGTCCGGCTGCTGAAAAAATAGCAACGCTTCTGCTGTGCGGGTGAGCCACCTCAAAGAATACGGCCCTTCTTCCAGATGGACGTGATAATCGACTTTCATTTGGCTTCCTCCCCGGGAACTTTGCGTCTCGAACTGCTCCAAGCTTGCCACGCAAGCTGCTGCTGGCGCTTTGGTGAAAGTTCCGACTTTGTTGTTTTTGTTTGTTTTTATTTTGAAAAGTAGTTTTTTTGTGCTTTTTCATTGATTTTCTTTATTATAAAATCTGCCCCGCTGCCATACAATTGTTTTCGCGTAAAATGCTGGGCAAACAAAAAACCGGAAAGCTCCCATGGCGTTCCGGTTGCGTTGCTACGTTTTCGGGTCATCCCACATCTCCTGCGTCATGGCGACAAACGCCTGAATCGCTGCTTCCTGATTGCGTTCCTTCAAATAGATCAAAGACGTGCGCAGTTTTTTGGCAAAACGGTGGAGAACGACCAGCTTGCCAGCCGCAATTTCTTCTTCGACAATCGCCTCGCCCAATACACAGCACCCGGTCTGGCTCAGAGCGGCTTGCTTGATCCCTGCTTCGCTGCCGAACTCGATAATCGTAGTCGGCTTGAAGTCGATTTCGGCATACAGATTGCCGCCGATCTTTTCGACCATCCCGTCTTTGAGGAACGGAACGGTGTGGAGCAGCGTTTGCTTATCGCGCCCTGCAAGCAGTTCAGGCGCTGCCAGCAGCACAAAATCTTCCTCTCCGATCGGGACGACTTCCAGATCGGGGTTGAGGCAGTCGCCCGCTATAATTCCCACATCCGCCTGATGGGCACAAACCAGCTTCGTCGTCTCCACACTGTTGCAGGAGATCATTTGCAAGCGAACTTGCGGGTAGTCTTTCAAGTAGCGCCCAATAATGCCGGGCATGTAACGCGTACAGTAAAACTCCGGGCTGGAGACGACCAGCGGGCCATACGGGATATCCAGCTTCCGCAAGTCGTCATCCAGCTCCCCCATGACGGCGAGCAGACGATCCGCATGATGCTTCAGCAGCTTTCCCGCGGGCGTGAGGTAGTTTTGCCTGCCCACCCGTGTGAACAACGGTCGGCCGATCTCTTTTTCCAGTGCCTTGATTTGCAGCGTGATTCCTGGTTGACTGTACCCGAGCTGCTCAGCCGCTTTCGTCAGATTCAACTGCTCGGCTGCCACCTGGAACGTTCGGAGGTGACGCAATTCCATCTGTCCAACACACTTTCTTGAAAAAGATTTCCCTCATCGTACCACAGCGCCGCTCTCCTGTCTTTTGGAACGAATCGACCAGTCAGCACTCAGCAGGTGATTCGGTAAGGAAGCTGCGGGTGCGACTGAAAATGTCTTGGCTGACCTGGATCGCTTGCCGCCTCCACCGAGATCGGATGAATGGAAGCTCCCCTGTCTGTCGGGAACCATGGACGGCTTTCTTTGACAAGCACGAGAACCCCATCCTGGTCGCCGTAGAAACGAAAAGTGGTTGATTCCGGCTCGAATGCATTCGGAATGGGTATTGATTGTAAAAAAGCTGTGTACGTCGGAACATCAGGTACAGGCATCCCGATTTCCTGGATCGACAGCCAGCTAGTTTTCGCTTCGCTCGGAAAAGCCAGCATTTCCAGGATGTTGCCCTCAGGGTCCAAAAAGTAGAGCTGTTTGCCTTTCCATGTGTAGGACTGCATGATCTCTTGCCCGTCTTTGCCGCGCAAAACAAGCCCGCGCTGCTGGATCACTTTGGCTAAAGCGTCAAAGGCCGTCTCGGCAATCCCGCAGGCAAAGTGGTAAAACGGCTTTTCCGCTACCTGTTCAAAAACGAGCAGAGCGTCGCCCACCCGTACAGAAAAGGAGTGCTCCGAACGCTCGGAAAGCGGCATTTGCAAGACGCTTGTATAAAAGGCCAGCATCTCTTCCAGCATGGTTGTCGTTAGCGTGACTTTTTGCCATTTCACTGTCAGCTCACTTCCTTTCCCTTCCATATTAGCATGCCGGATAAAAGCCACGGCAAGCATTAGAAAACTTGGCTGCACTTGTACTGAATAAGCATCTTATACATTCTTATCTGTATAAAAAAGCAAGCTATCCAAACGAGAATAGCTTGCCTTGCCGCATATGTGCTTTGTCGCCTCAGGCGAATCGCTTCACCAAGTTCAGGAACAGGTCGATGGCCGTCCCGATTTCTTCTTCATCAATGTCGAACTCGGGATGATGATGGGGAAAAGCGCTCTTTGCGCCGCCCATTCCGACCAGCAAATACGCACTCGGCTTGCTCAGCGCGTAAAACGCAAAATCTTCCGCCCCCATAACTGGCTCTACTTTCGTCGCCACTTCGTCTCCATACACTTCGCGAATCACTTTTTCCGCAAACAAACCGAGATTTTTATCATTGATGAGCGGCGGTGTTCCCAAAATGTAGTCGACTTCTCCCGCTCCCCCGAACGTCAGGCACATTCCTTCTACCAGCTTTTTCATTTCCCGGAAAATGTACTGCCTCGTCTCTTCGGAAAACGTGCGAATCGTGCCTGTGATCACCGCTTCATTCGGGATGATGTTGTAGTTCGATCCAGCGGTCACTTGTCCGACTGAAATGACAGCAGGTTCTACCGGATTGATTTTCCGGCTGACAATCGATTGCAGACCAATCAACAAATGCCCTGCGATATACGTCGGATCGACTGTTTCGTGCGGGGATGAGCCGTGCCCGCCTTGCCCCTTGATCGTGATGCGAAAATCATCGGAGGAAGCGAGCATCGCGCCATGCGAATAACCGAGCTTCCCTTTTGGCAGAGCTGACATCAAATGCAGGCCAAATACGGCATCCGCCGACTCGATCGCGCCTTGCTCAACCAAGGCCTTTGCCCCGCTCGGAGACATCTCCTCTGACGATTGGAACAAGAAAAGAATATTCGCCTTGACCGCGTCCCGGTTTTCCGCCATCCACTTTGCTACAGCAAGCAAAATAGCCGTGTGTCCGTCATGTCCGCAAACGTGCGCCACTCCAGGCACTGTCGACAAATACGGCTTGTCTCCTTCCTCGTCAATCGGCAATGCGTCAATATCGGCACGCAGAGCAATCGTCTTGTGCCCATCTGTCCCTTTCAAATAGCCGACCAGATTCGGCGGCTGAAAATCGAGAATCTCGATGCCCAGTTCTTCCAACACGCCCCGGATATAGGCGCAAGTCTGATACTCTTCCCCAGACAGCTCAGGATAAGCATGCAAATGGCGTCTGTGAGCGACAGCCCACTCGGTAAGATTTGTTTCCACAATTGTCCGCATATGTTTCACTCCTCCTTAAAATGGTCCATAGCCAATCGCGTGCGCCAATATGACGGCGACGACTGCAATGCCGTATTGCATGAGCAAAAGCGGGAACAGCCATCTGATCCAGCTCAAGTAAGAAATGCCCGCCATCCCGACTCCCGCTACTGCAATGCCAGGAATCACGATATTGGAAATGCCGTCTCCGAACTGGAAAGCCAGCACAGCGGTCTGACGAGTGATGCCTACCAACTCGGACAACGGAGTCATGATCGGCATGGTGAGAGCAGCCATTCCGCTTCCCGATGGGATAATAAAGCTCAAAACTGTTTGGAAACCCAGCATACCAACAGCTGTCAAGGAAGGCGGCAGGTCCTGGATGACCGCTGCCGAATAGTACAGGATCGTGTCCATGATCTGCCCGTCGTTCAGCACGACGACAATCGCTCTCGCCACGCCGATAATCATCGCCCCCGCGAGCAAGGACGATGCACCTTTCATGAAAGCGTCCACCATTTCATTGGCGCTCAGACGGCCAATCAATCCGACGATGACCCCGAGCAGGATGAACAAGCCGGCAATTTCCGTGATGTACCAGCCAAACTCGATCACGCCTACGGCAATCGTGACGAGATTGAGCAAAAAGCAAGCCAGGATCAGCTTGTGGCGCTGCTCAAAAACCACATTTCCGCCAAACATGTCGCGGACACTCTCACGGTTGTAGAAACCGTAAATGCCAAGCTCCGGATTCTTTTTCACTTTCATCGCGTGGCGGTAGACAAAAATAACTGCCACCACATACATGACCACAAACACTCCGATGCGAAAGCCGATCCCCGAAAAAGGCGGCAGCTCGGCAATTCCTTGCGCGATCCCGATCGTAAACGGATTCATGATAGCGGAAGTAAAACCTACCGAAGCCCCCACCAGCACAATGGCAGCACCTGTCATCGCATCGAATCCGAGCGCCACACAGAGCGGAACCAAAATGGCGATGTACGGCAGCGTCTCTTCAAACATCCCGATCAACGAGCCACCTGCGGCAAAAAACAGCATCATCGATGGGATCAGCCATTTTTCCTTGTTGCCAAGCTTTTTCGTCAAGGAATAAATGAACGCCTCCATCGCCCCTGTCGCACTGAGAATGCCGTACGAACCGCCGATAATCAGCACGAAAAACATGATGCTGGCGGAATCAACCATTCCGGTATGAATGCTGTTCAAAAAGCCCATGAAGCCAATCGGCGATGATGCGGTGTACTGAAAAGAATCCGCCTGAACGACGCTGCGTCCATTCACGTCGATTCGGGCATATTCGCCTGCGGGGATCAAGTAGGTAAAAAGAACACAGACAGCCAAAATTCCTAGCAACAGCACGAATACATTGATTTCCGTCAATCTGCTTAACGCTTTTTGCTTCAAGACAGCTCGCCCCCCTTGCCCTCTCTTTGTCTCTTGCCATGGTGTATTCGTTTTCATAGTAGCACCATTTGAAATAATGAAAAAATTACAAAGTCATATGTATGGCATTTCAAATCATTATGGAAGGAGACGGGGCGAGAGTGAATGAAGTGCTTGGGTGGCGCTTTGCAGATTGCTTCATCGGTACTTTTGAAGCGGGTTTCAAGGAAAGTGTCAAAGGCAAGTACATAAAAGCTGGCTTGGGTAGCGCTTTGCAGTTTACGTCATCGATACTTTAGATGTGGCGAGGAAAGAGACGAATCGCTGTAGCTTCTTGGGATACCCCCTGTGGGTCTAGACTGCACGGCTCCGGGGAAAAAGCGAAACCGCGTCAAAAGCAGCGGACTCAGAGAAGCGAACGCACGTTGACGCTTAACACCGTGTTTCGCTTTTTCCTCGGAACCTCGGTCGGTATCCCAAAGAGCTTTCGCGGATTTCGTCTCTTTCCTCGTCAGGAGCTGGTTGTGGTCGGCGCGAGTTTCAAGGAAAAATGCCAATGCAAAAAGCTTGCTTGGGCTGACATTTTGTAGTCTGCGTCACCGATACTTTAGGCGGTGGTGATCGAGGGTTTCAAAAAAGCACAGAAACATGAGTAAGAGTCTTCTTCAAGACGGTCGCTTCCTGCAACCCGTTCATGAAAAAACTTACTCAATTTCTGCTCTGGATTTTCCGCCCTTGAGCAACCTCCAAAAAACAATCTCCGACTAAAGCTTACCGTCGGCCGAGGAAACAGGAGAAACAAGCGAAAGGGCTTTGGGACTCTTACCGAGGCGCAGGCGAAAAAGGAAAACACGCCTTTAAGCGGCAACGTGCGTTCGCTTCTTCGATCTCGCTGCTTTTGACGCGGTTTTCCTTTTTCGCCGGAGACGGGCAGTCCACGCTTCCCCGCGAGAGTCCCACGTCCCTACAGCGGTTTCTCCTGTTTCCTCCCCCCACCACAGCCGCGATCAACAGGCCAAACCTGTTAAATCTCCTTATCTAGCAAAAAAACCTCCTTGGCACACAACACAAGAAGGTCTCATCATGGCGAAAATTCACAGGAAACGGGACGAGAAAGGAGAGTACGGTGTTCGCGGTTGTCCAGCCGTATAGAACGAGTAATCGAGCAGGCGAATAGCCGTCTGGCGATTGGTTCAGTCTCTCATAGTTTTTGTAGGTATGCTCTGTCATACATTTCTATGAGCAGCATGCACTGCTCACAGGGGTCCTTGTCTCGCACAAAGATAAGCGTTTGTCCGCGATTTCCTGTGGCTGAGCTGTACTCAGCTTACAAAACATAGCCCCAAGCTTTCTACGTTTTCTAAGCTAAGCACATGAACCATGCGCCTAGTCTTCCAAATCAATGTACTTCTCGGCTTGCGGAAACTCCAGAAAAATTTTGTGGCACTCGTCTTCGATCAGCTGGGACAGACGTTTGACCTTACGTTCGAGCTGCAACCCGTTCTCGCGCGCTTTTTCGATATCGTACATGGCGCGGGTAATGGTCTGTTCGCCGCCGTTGTAAAACCTGCCTGTATTCAGCTCTTCTTTTTTCATCGAGCCGTATCTTTTGAGCGAAGCCGCTTCCTTGCGCATATGCTTGGCGGTTTGCATCGCGGTAAACAAGCTGATCTCCTGCTTGTTCCACAAAATATGATGCGCGAGGTTGGCCCCGTGAATCAGCTCGTCAATCTGGCGAAAGTCTTCGCGGGCTTCCTCCAGTTCTTCCGTGATCAGCGTAAACGACCGGGACGGCTCCTCGGCTTTGTCGCCTTTTATATAGACACAGAAAGCGTTATTTTCACGTTCCTGATCCAACTCCGTAACTTTGTGGGCAATATCTGAACGCAACGGAACGAGGGCAGCAAGAGACAATTTTGCCATTCACAACCTTCCTTTCTCACGGGAAAATCTGTACAAGTGTAAAGACGGCCCAAGATATGGAAAGTTACGCTATCCAGCAAAATTTTCTGATGCTGCGAGCAGGCGCACAGCATTTTGTTGCACGCCATGCGCTCCGCTCAAACGCTTTTCGACTGATTGAATTTCTTTTGATAGTAGCGCGAAAAACCGATGATACAGGGAACGAGTACGATTGTCGGCATGAACCAGACAAGCGGGTGAACCGAGCTAAGCCCCAACAGACGTGGTGCGCCAAATACGGTAAAAGCCGTAATCGTCGCAATACAGCAGCCGAGCATCCCGCCCAAGTGCTCGAACCACCAGTGAAGCTTGCGCCCCGGCGCGCGCAGCCAGTACCAAAGCTGCGAAGCACCGAGGAAAATCCCGATGAACGGAAACCAGGTCAAGAGCGTAAAACCGATGGACGCTCCATACAGGCTCATGGCGCCTCCCGAAAGCAGCAGCAGGGCAGGAAACAGCAAGTCGATCGCGTGACGGTGCGCAGCCTTGCGATTTTTGTAGCGGAGCACGCGAATCCCGTACCAGGCCGTTGCTGAGCTCAGTATGGCGATAAAAATGAGGAACCAGGCAAAAGCAACCGACTCTCCTGTTTTTTGCGGATCAAAGCCAATTCGCCAAATGCCCATGACCAAAGCCGAGATCGCTACCGCTCCCATCGCCCAGACATACACCCAGCCCGAGCGCACATGTGCCTTTCCGCCTTTTTTTGTGACGACAGGAATCCAGAACACAAGCAAAGCGGTAAATCCGGCGATGATATGGAGCACTTTGAAGATCGAAAAAATGAGCATGGCACAACTCCCCCCTGCTAGTTTTTTGTCAGCGTTTGATGCATGATTTGATGCACTTCATCGACGGACAATCCTTTGGCTTCCGGTGCGATTTGCGTCTTCATCCTGATACCGTACGTGATCATCGTAAAAAGAATGGCGATCTTCTCGGCATCGAGGCTTTCCGGGATCACTCCGGCTTTTTGCCCCACCTCGATCCATTCCTTTGAGGTTTGTATGCTCTCCGCATGCAGTCGGGAAAGCATGTCGCCAATGACTGGATCTTCCCGTTTGCTCAGCAAGTAAATCAGGATCAGGTTCGTCACATCGCGCGGGTCGTGGACATGACTCAAGCTCTGCGAAATAGTCCCCAACGCTTCCGCCAATTCCCCTCCCCCTTCCCTCACAGTCTGGTAAAACCGCTGGCTGATCGCAGCAAATCGCCTCTGTAGCAGCAAGCCCAAAAGCTCATCCTTGCTTTTTACGTAATGGTAAATAGCTCCTTTGGACAATCCCGAACGCTTCATGATGTCCTGCAACGTCGTTTGCTGGCATCCTTTTTCCAGAATCAATTCCTCCGTGGCTGTAAGCAGCAATTGAAAGCTCGGATTTTGATGGATCGATGACATAGTCTCCTCCTGTGAACATGAATGATGGAAGTCCATTTCCTTTCTTTTACTATACAAACCGCCGGTCGGTTTGTCAACTGAATCAAGAAAAGCGGACTCCTGTCGTCCGCCTGGCCTTTCGCTATTCGCCGATTTGTTTATAGTAAATCACCGTGTCGTGCAGTTCTCCGTCCGCCGATTTTGCATACTGGGGAATGCGCCCGGCTTCCTTGTAGCCCATCGCCTGATACAACTGGTTCGACGGATCGCCCGCCCGCGTATCCAATACGAGCAGGCTGCGGTTCTCCGCCATCGCCCGCGCCTCTGCGAGCAGCATCAGCGTGCGGCCAATTCCTTGGCGCTGTGCCGAAGGATGCACCATCAGCTTGACGATCTCGGCCCGGTGCAGTCCGTTCGGCCGATCCGACAACTGAAGCTGGATCGTTCCGACGATGCCCGTTTCCTTTTCTGCTACCCAGACAACAACCTGTTCGCGCGGGACCAAAGTCCAATACTTGTACGCTTCTTCCTCCGTCAAAGGCGGCAAAAACCCGATGGAAGCCCCGTCCGCCACGACGTCCACCAACAACCGGGCCAATTCGCGCAGCTCCGCTTCCGAAGGCTGGATCACTTCTCGATACGACAATCCTGGCGTCATGCTTTGAACCCTCCGTTTCATGAGGTATCTTGCAGGTTCCTCTCCACTCCATCATAGCGGACGAACGGAGAAAAGTCAGTGAACAAATCACATTTTATGTAAGAAAATCTAACACGCATTAAAACTGTTATTCACTACGGACGATACCCGTACATGCTAAAGATAAACAGCAGACACATATACACAACAGCTGCCGGGATGAGGGAAAGCGCAACGAGCAGCTTTTTCTTCGTTCCCGAAACGGCCATGAACCAAAGGAAGTAGTTGTACACCAGCAGCAGCAAGAAAGGAACAAAGAAAAAGCCCGTCATGAACCCGACCCATTCCGAATTGGTGTCCCAAAACTGTTTCGGAACCGGCAGCGCATGATACTCCTGGTAAATCTCTTCTTTTCGCGCAATAAATACATATGACAAAACCGCGTAATAGACGATCACAGCGAGCTTGCTCCAGCCATTCATTCTTTTCGTCGCCCACGTCAGCATAAAAATGATGCCCAAGATGAACCATAAGCCCATATATTCCATGTTGATCCCTCCTAGAAGGGATTATATTTTTTCGTTGTCTATGAAATAAGTACCAACTTTTTTTGGTACCTCCCCACGCTTCGTCAGCAAGAGTCGACAAAATTTGGAATCCTTCCTATAATAGACTTGTCTAAAAAAATGCTGTCTTTTCGTAGGAGATGGTCATGATTACATACGCGATTTCGTTTGTACTGTCGTTCGCTATCGTCATGGTGCTGATTCCACCGCTGGCCAAACTGGCATTTCGCCTTGATTTTGTGGACAAGCCCCGGAAAGACGTCGAGCGCAAGATTCACCGCGAGCCGATTCCGCTCACGGCCAGCTATGCCATCTTTGTCGGGTTCGCCGCATCTTTTCTGTTGTTTTCCAAAGAGTCGCCGGAACAGACTGTCGCCGTATTGATCGGCTCGCTGCTCCTTCTTACCATCGGCACCATCGACGATTGGTACAAAACCCAGGGCAAAGATTTCTCAGCCCTGCCCAAACTGATCGTCCAACTGTCGGCCGCTGTGATTGTGTACATGTCGGGGATCACCTTCTCCGGGTTCTACAATCCGCTTAGCGGCGAGTACATTTTGTTGCCGGAATGGCTTCAATTCGTTCTCACGATCCTCTGGATATTCGGAGTAACTACTGTCATCAACTTTTCGGACGGAATGGACGGCCTCGCAGGAGGACTTTCCGCCATTTCTGCCGGCACCCTGTTTGTTGTGGCTCTCGTCAAAGGCCAGAACACTTCCGCAATCATGGCGATCAGCCTGGTCGGAGTCGCTCTCGCCTACCTTCGCTACAACAAGCCGCCCGCGAAAATTTTCATGGGGGATGCAGGGGCGACTTTTCTCGGGTTCATCCTCGCCGTGATTGCGCTGGATGGAGCGTTCAAGCAGGCAACCGTCCTGTCCTTGTTCATCCCGATTTTGGCGCTGGGCGTCCCGATCTTCGACAATTTGTTTGTCGTGATGAAACGCTTCATGCAAGGCAAGCCGATCTACCAGGCTGATGCGAGCCAGGTTCATTACCGCCTGTTGCGTACGGGACTCAATCCGAAGCAGGTCGTGGCTTTCCTTTGCCTGATCAGCGTCTGTTTCTCGCTCACCTCGATCATCTTGCTGTTGCTTGGAGTCTAACGCAAGCGCATAAAAAATGCCGCTCCGGTCGCTATCAATCGTGACCGTGCGGCTTTTTTATTGGCAAAAATGGTTTCAGGACAACGGACGTCTTGCCGTCAGCATCGTCTGGCAAGTCTGAAAGCCTGTCCGTTCATACAAGGCAATCGCCGGCTTGTTGTGCGTTCCGGTCAGCAAATACGGCTGCAATCCTCTTTCCAGCGTCCGGTTTACAAAAAATGCGGCAAGCTGTTTGCCGTAGCCTTTTCCTTGATGCAGCGGATCGACAAACACATCGTAAGCCTCGCCGTGCGGGGTGACGATCAGCGAACCGACGAACGCTCCCGCTTCGTCATAAAACATGTGAATATCGTCTTTCATCTCCGTCAGCAGCCACTTTTTCCACGACTCCATCGTTTGCTCGGAGCAATCTGTCAAGCGGTACGGCTTCAGGTCGATGCCTTTGCGCACTTCGTAGTAGGCATCACTCTGGGACTGGATGTAGCGCTCCAGATCACCCTCGGCAAAAGGCTTGATCGCAAGCGTCGGCTCAGCGAGCATGCCGCCGCTGTATTGCATCAGATGCTGTCCCCACAAAGGCACAAAGCCTCTCCCGGCAAAAAACGCTTCCGCTTCCCCTTCGTCGACACGATAAGTAGCGGCTACAGCCGTCATCCTTTTCTCCTGCTGTTCCAACTGCCGAAAAAGCTGGTCGAACAGACTGGAACCGATCCCTTGGTTTCGCCACTCAGGGCGCGTATAGACATAAATTTCAGCCGTTCCTTCTTCACCAAAGGAAGTGACATCATACATGCCGCAGGCAACAATCTCCCCTTGCTGTTCGTACAGGAACACGGTAGCGGACTTCAAAATCGCGGCAATCTCCAGCGCGCGCCATTGCACCCCGCGTTGCAGCATCGCCACAACCGCTTTCATGTCGCCATCGTGCATGTCTCGAATCATGTTCTCTTCTCCCTCTATTGCGCACAGTCTGCTTGCTAGTGATTCGGTGCCCCCGTCGTTTCGGTTGCTTGCTCCAACTGTTTTTTATGCTGCAAGCATGCCTGGCACCTTCTGCTTTTCCTGCCGAAAGCCGTGTAGTATTTCTGCTTTTTGCAGGAGCGGCACGTCATGTACAGCGGGCTGGACAAATTATAGTTCTCTTCGGGCGTGTTTTGCGACAGGTGAACCGTCTTGTTGTACTTGATCAACAGGTGAGCTGTATGTATCGCATCAACCAGCGCGGAATGCAGCCTTCCTTCCTGGACAATTCCGGCACAATCGATCGCATCCTTGAGACTCATCTGCTTGCGGTCGGCGAGCAGCATGCTGATCGCGGGCTGAATATCGTTGTAATTGCGCATCCAGCTGAAATCCAGCCCAAAGCGGGCGCAATGCTCGATCATCAGCCGCTTGTCATCCTGGCCCCACGAGCACAGGTAGTAGTCCGAATCGGTTCCAATCCACTCCAAAAAGGAATGGAAGCCTTTGCGAAACGGAATAAACGTCGGCATGTTTTCCTTGTCCAAACCGACGAACTTGCGGGTGCGCTCCGAAATTCTGCGCTCGATGGCCGGAAACGTATAGCTCTGGAAGGTGTCTACCTCCACGCCGTTTGGTCCGGGAACAATTTTTGCCGCTCCGATCTCGATGATTTCCGGAATCTTGTCTTTTTGATGAGTCAGTGTCGTTTCCAGGTCATATACAATGATTTGCAAGCGTGATCACATCCTGAATGTATTGCTTCTATTATGAACGCTTATGGGTATGGATTGCAAAAACATCGGCAAAAGATTTGCTTTTTTTATGGAGGAATGGTCTCGAAGCGGTGACTGACCACAAAGAAAAATGGCTGCCGGAAATGGCAACCATCAGATCGTTTTTCGCAGCCAGGCCAGGAACGCCCAGCGTCTTTCCGTCCGGCGCTTGTAGGAGGGCAGCCCCCGGTAGACTTCTACAGCTTCCTGAAAGGACGCTTTCGCCTTGTCTTTTTGCTGCAATTCGCCGTACACCACGCCAAGTTTGAAGTATACCTCGCACGATGACATGTTCATCTTCGCCAGCTCGCCCAAATATTCCAGCGCTTTTTCCTGTTGTTTGCGCTTCGCATATTCTTCCCCGACGATGAGGTATGGCTCTCCGTACCGGACGCGCGGATTCAGTTGCAAAGCCTTGCCGATCAGCTCCAGTCCTTCTTCCATCCGTCCGACCTTGAGCAAGCAAATTCCTTTGTCGCACAAATATTCAGCCGAATCTTGCATCGCGATAGAAATACCGTCCAGATAGGTCAAAGCTTCTGTGTACTGCCGTTTTTCCATGAGCAGCCGGGCAGCCTCAAGCTTGGCAGGCGTATCGTGCGGATTTAGCCTAAGCTGGCTGTTCAGGGCGGACAGTCGCCTCCAGCGCCGATACGGCTTCGTGATGTCAGGCAGCAGCCGGACAAAGCGCAAATCGAGAAAGTACAGGACGAGCAAAATGACGAGCAGCGCGATAAACGGATTACCTGTCAGCCACCATAAAAATGAGAACAAGAACAATTTCCCCAAAAGCTTCCCCTCAATCCTCTATTTTTTTCCTTTTTTACTATATGAGTCTAGCAAGTCTATTGTCAAATATTGTTACAGGGACAAAAAGGTTACTACTACAAGGGGTTGTTATCGCGAAAATTATAGGTTACTATATCTGTGGTAACTTCATTCTTTTATCCAAAAGGAGGTTTGCTCGTCACCGTGAACATGAAAGTATACATTCTGGCCATCGCTGCCTTTGTTGTCGGTACGGTAGAGTTGATCATTGGCGGCATTTTGGACATCATCGCGGAGGATTTGCAAGTCTCCATCAGCACAGCCGGCTGGCTGATTACGATGTTTTCCATTATTTTCGCGCTATCTGCTCCGATTCTTTTGACCGTGACGGCGAAAGCCGAGCGGAAGTCTTTGTACGTCTGGGCGCTAGTTGTGTTTTTGCTCGGCAACGTGATCTCTTTCCTCAGTCCTACTTATTTCGTTTTGATGCTTGGGCGGATTTTTTCCGCAGCGAGCGGCTCGTTGATCATCGTCCTGTCCATCACCATCGCTTCTTCCATTGTCAAAGAAGCGTACCGGGCCAGAGCGATCGGCGTCATTTTCATGGGAGTCAGCGGCTCGCTCGTCCTCGGAGTTCCGCTTGGTCTTGTCATCGGCAATTCGTTTGGCTGGCGCGCTCCGTTCCTGCTCATCTCGGTTTTGACGCTCGCTGCCATCGTCGGCATTTACGCCTTTTTGCCCAAAATTCCGGCAAGACCCACGATTCCGCTGAAAGAACAGCTCGCGACGCTGAAAAGACCGAAGATCATCAGCGCTCAACTGACATCCGTCTTGATGCTGACCGGGCATTTGACCCTGTACGCTTACTTCACTCCGTTTTTAAAAACGGCTTTGCAGCTTTCCTCGGGCTGGGTGAGCATCGTCTACTTCATTTTCGGCATCTCAGCCGTATTCGGCGGCGGGATTGGCGGCTGGGCAGCAGACAAGCTTGGCTCGACGAAAAGCATTCTCGTCATCATCGCTTCGTTTGCCATCGTGATGTTTCTCATTCCGGCCGTCACGTTTTCGCTCTACCTGTTCCTGGTCGTGATGATTGCCTGGAGCATGCTGAGCTGGGCGATTACACCAGCCCAGCAAAACTACCTGATCGAAACCGCGCCGGAGTCGTACGAAATCCAGCAAAGCCTGAACACTTCCGCCCTGCACATCGGCATCGCGCTCGGCTCGGCTGTCGGCGGCTTCGTGATTGAGCATTACTCCGTCGTGGACACGGCTTGGGTAGGCGGCATCTTCGTGCTTCTGGCCTTTGTCTGCGCTGTTTTTTCCGTCACAAGACCTGCTTCCGCCAAAAGGCTCGGTCAATCTATTCCCGTTTAACCCATTCAAGGAGGTGAACGCCGCTGTGTGAGGAACGAGAACGAAAGTAGTCCATGCTCTCGCTCGCCCACACAACGGCCTTATCATGAGCACACATATTCAAGCCAAACCAGGTGAAATCGCAGAAAGCATCCTGTTGCCAGGCGATCCGCTGCGCGCCAAATACATCGCGGAAACGTTTCTCGGCGATGTGACCTGCTACAATCAAGTTCGCGGCATGCTCGGCTTTACTGGCACGTACCGCGGAAAACGAGTATCTGTCCAAGGCACAGGCATGGGCGTCCCGTCGATTTCGATTTACGTCAACGAACTGATCCGCGATTACGGCGTGAAAAATTTGATTCGCGTCGGCACATGCGGCGGCATTCAGAAAGATGTCAACGTCCGTGACGTGATCATCGCCATGACAGCGTGCACCGATTCGAACATGAATCGCCTGACGTTCCCTGGTTTTGACTACGCGCCATGCGCCAACTTCGACTTGCTGAAAAAGGCGTACGATGCCGGAGTCGCCAAAGGGTTGTCTGTACGGGTCGGCAACGTGCTGACAGCCGACGTGTTTTATCGGGAAAGCATGGAGCCGGTGAAAAAGCTCGGCGATTACGGCGTGCTGGCTGTGGAAATGGAAACGACCGCGCTTTATACGCTCGCTTCGAAATACGGCGTCAACGGCCTGTCGATCCTGACCGTCAGCGATCACATTTTCACTGGCGAGGAAACGACTGCCGAAGAACGGCAAACGACGTTCAACGACATGATCGTCATGGCACTGGAAGCGATCGCAAGCGAATCGTAAACATACAAAAAGGGATCGGCCCGCTTCGGCTAATCCCTTTTTTCTATTTATCCTTCTTGACGCAGCACGATCGAAGCCAAAATCATCCCCGCAATGACTGGCTCCCCGCTCTCGACTTCAATCGCCTCTACGCTGCCCGTGACCGGAGAGAGAATGTCCATTCGCCTGCTCCCCTCTGCCAATGTGAACAGCAATTCCCCCTCCTGCACCGAATCGCTCAATCGAAAAAAGATTCGCTCAATGGTTCCGGCAAACGGCGATACCACGTCATACTTTAAACCCAATCGGCTCACCTCGACTTATCTTTTCTTGGATTTCCTGATACTTGCGACTGATCGTGGACTGGCTGACGCCAAGCACTTTGGCAGCCATGGAGGTCGTCTTGAACTCATCCATCGCCATCTTGATCAGCTGCTCCTCCATCGCTCTCGTCGCTTCCTTCAACGGCATGATTTTGGTCAGACGCTGGCGCAAATACTGCTTCTTTTTCGTTTTCAAAAGCGGTGTGATATGGTGCGCCTCAATCAAATCCTCGTCTGCGGTGACCACAATCCGTTCGATGATGTTTTGCAGTTCGCGCACGTTGCCCGGCCAGGAATACGATTCGAGCAAGTCGAGAGCGTCCTGGGACAATTGCGTGGAGCGCGCGTATTTTTCATTGAACGTCTGCAAAAAGTGCAAACTGATCAGCGGGATGTCTTCCGGTCGATCCCGCAGCGGCGGAATGACGACAGGGATGACGTTCAGCCGATAGTACAAGTCTTCGCGGAACGTGCCTTCCTCGACCATTTTTTCGAGATTTTTGTTGGTCGCGGCAATGATTTGCACGTCGACCTCGACGATCTCGGAGCCGCCTACGGGAATAATTTCCCGCTCCTGGAGCACGCGCAGCAGCTTGACCTGCAAATTCAGCGGCATTTCGCCGATCTCGTCGAGGAACAGCACGCCTTTGTGCGCCATCCGGAAGTACCCCGGCTTCCCGTTCGAGTTTGCACCTGTGAATGCGCCCTTTTCGTAGCCGAACAACTCACTTTCCAACAGCGTCTCCGGGATTGCCCCGCAGTTGACTTTGACGAACGGTTGGCTGTAGCGCGGTCCCAGCTCGTAAATCGTGCGGGCAAACACTTCTTTGCCGACGCCTGATTCCCCGGTGAGCAGCACCGTAGAGGACGTGTTGGCGATCTTGTGGATGTATTTCATCACTTTTTCCATCGGTTCGCTGGCGTAGATCAGCTGGCGGTTTTTCGCGTACTGCTTCTGGTCGCGCAAATGCTCCAGCTCTTTTTTGTACTTTTCCGATATTTTTTTGACTTGCAGCAGCTCTTCCTTCAACATGACTGTCTCCGTCACGTCGCGCAAAGCGATGACGATCCGCTCCAGCTTTCCGTTGTCAGCGAAAATCGGGTTGCCGACAGCCAGCACGTTTTTGCCCGAGCGGCTTTCCTGTGTGACAGACACCTTGCGCTTGCGCTCCATCACCATGCGGACAATCGCCGAGAAAAACAAGCCCTCCTGTTCCAGCTCCATCAGATTGATGCCGAGCAGCTGCTCCTTGTTGATTTCCCAAAAGTCTTCGATCAGGTTGCCGCTGTAGCGCAGCAGCACGCCTTTTTCATCGAGGACGAGAATTTCGTCGTAGATCGAGGAGAGAATCCCTTGCAAGTCGGTGTTGAGGTTTTTGACGTACTCCATTTCCATCGCCATTCGCTCGATAAAAGGCAAATCTTGCAGGACGATCGTCGCTCCGGTCACCGTGCCATCGTGGCTGTGGATCGGGCAAAAGTCGGCGAGCACGCCGATTCGTTCGTTGACGATGATGTAATTGAGCACCTTTTCCCCGTTTTCAATCACTCGCTGAAAAACGCCCGGGTCCAGCAATTCGCCTACCCGTTGCTGTCGCAACTCTTCTGGCGTTACGCGAACCATCCGCAACACTTCGGAGCTGAAGTTTTCGATCTGCCCCTTTTTGTCCACGATCAAAATGCCCATCGGAATCGAGTTGAGCAAAGATCGCATCCAATCCGGGTGGCCGGACTGATTGGTCAAAATGTAGTACAAGACATCCTCGCGGCGCAAATAGCCTTCGTCTTGCCCCGCCGGGTCGCGGACGACCACGACTTCCTCCCCAAACACCTTGAAGTAGTCGGGTATGCTGATTCCTTGCTGATAATAGGCGAGGTTGGTCTGGTACGGAAGCTCCCGAACGGGCTTGTCCATCCAGCCCGGCTCGGTCAAGAGCGGCAGCATATCCGTATTTCGTATATAAGCAACATACTTGTTTTCGCTTTTGGGATCGGTAACAAACACATAACGCTCGTTGAACCGAGTCATGATGTCCCACACTTCATTCGCAGAAGATTCAAACGATACTGGATACGTTTTTCGTACAAAACAATTGGAAACCATAGGTCCTCCCAATATAGCTTGGCATGTGACTACTATTATACTCAGGGCTCCCATGGAGAAGAAAGGGAAAAGAAGACTGGGGTGGGCAGTCTTCTTTTCCTGTCTATCGGTTAGATTTGGACTTGCGGCAGCACTTTTTGGAAAGTCTCGATGACTTTGTCTGCTTCTTCGTACGTAATCGTGAGGGGCGGTTCGATGCGGATCGTCTTGGCATTGATCAGCGTTCCGGCTACCAGAACGCCGTTGTCAAACAAGCCTTTGGACACCTCGTAACCAATCTCGTCGTTATGGAACTCGATTCCGATCAGCAGCCCTTTGCCGCGCACTTCCTGCACTTTGTCACTGTGAGCCGCTGCTGCGGCGCGCAGCCCTTTCAGCATGTACTCGCCCATTTCCACGCAGCGGTCCAGCAAGTTTTCCTCGATCAGCACGTTGAAGGTCGCAATCGCTGCGGCGCACGCCAGCGGATTTCCGCCAAAAGTCGTCGTCTGCACAAACGGGTTCGGGAAAAAGCTTTTGAATACTTCCTCCGTCGCGACCACCGCTCCTGCTGGCATGATGCCCCCGCCAAACGCTTTTGCCAGGCACAAAATGTCCGGCACCACATCGTAATGCTCGCAGCAAAACATTTTTCCGGTGCGGCCCATTCCCGTCTGCACTTCGTCCAAGATGAGCAGGGCACCGTACTGGTCGCACAGCTCGCGCACTTGCTTCAAGTAGTTTTCCGGCGGCAGGTTCACTCCGCCTTCGCCCTGGATCGGTTCGAGGATCACCCCGGCAATTTCTTCCCCGACGAGCGCGCACGCCTCAAATGTTTTGCGCAGCATGTCGATATCGCCAAAATGCACATGGCGGAAGCCGGGAATCATTGGCAAAAACGGTTTGCGGAATACGCCTTTGGCCGTAGCGGACAACGCTCCCAGGCTTTTGCCGTGGAACGCTTTTGTCGTAGCGATAAACGTAGTGCGCCCTGTGTGCATTTTCGCCAGCTTGATCGCCGCTTCTACCGTCTCCGTACCGCTGTTGGCAAAATAGGCGTACTTCAGCTCGCCCGGCGTCACGTCAGCCAAAATTTTGGCGAGCATGGCGCGCAGCGGATCGAGCAAATCCTGGCTGTGCAGCGGTTGACGGTTGAGCTGGTTAATGACGGCCTCTACTACTTTTGGATGGCGATGCCCGACGTTGTAAATGCCAAAGCCGCCGAGACAATCGATGTATTCTTTTCCGTTTACATCCATAAAGGAGTTCGGGCCTGCGTCCTTCCATTCCACGGCGGCGAACTGTCCGTCTTTCGTAACCGACTTGCGGTAGCCGAGAAAGCCGGGATTTACGTGGTCGCGGAAGTTCTCGACCGTCTGGCGCGTTACCCACTCTGCCTCGTCTTTTGTAATGTCGGTTTTGGCGATCAGATCGAGAATCTGGCTCGTATAGGCGTAGACGTCTTTGTACTGTTCTTGTACTTGTATGTTCTGCTGTTTGCTCTCCACGGTTTTGCTCATCTCGCTGTCCTCCTGATTGGTTGGATTAGTTTTCAAACCAGCCGGTTGGCTGAACTTGCAGGTTGATGTTGATTTGCTTCACTTCCGTGTACTCCTCGAAGCCAAACGTGCCCAGGCCGCGGCCGATGCCGCTTTGCTTGTAGCCGCCCCAAGGCGCTTCGTTGTAGGTCGGATGGTAACAGTTGATCCACGTAATTCCGGCGCGCAGCTTTTTGATGACGCGCATCGCTTTGGCGCCATCCTGGGTGAACACGCCGCCCGCCAGTCCGTACACGGTATCGTTGGCGAGACGCACGGCATCTGCCTCGTCTTTAAAGCGTTGAATCGCCAGCACTGGCCCGAAAATTTCTTCCTGAACAATTTTCATAGATGGGGTCGTATCGGTGAAAATCGTCGGCTCGATGAAATAGCCTTTTTCCAGACCGTTTGTCGTCAGGCGGTTTCCTCCGCACAAGAGACGCGCCCCTTCTGCTTTGCCCAGCTCGATGTAATGGAGAATTTTTTCCATGTGAGCCTGGCTGACGACCGGACCCATCTCCGTAGCAGGATCGTCGCCATGGCCTACGCGTATTTTTTGGGCGCGCTCCACCAGTCGCTCGACGAAGCGGTCGTGAATGCTATCTTCGAGCAGCAGCCGTGATCCCGCCGAGCAAACCTGCCCTTGATTCGCGAAAATTCCGAATAGCGCGTAATCAACAGCCGTATCGAAGTCTGCATCTGCGAAAACGATGTTCGGCGATTTGCCGCCCAGTTCGAGGGAGATTTTTTTGATGTTGCCGACAGCAGCCCGCATGATGCTGCGCCCGGTGGCCGTACCGCCTGTAAAAGAAATTTTGTCGACCAGATGGCTCTCGGCAAGCTCGTTTCCGACCGTTGCTCCCGCTCCGAGCACCATGTTGGCTACGCCTTTGGGAATGCCGACTTCCTCGATGATTTCAAACAGCTTTTGGGCGGTAACCGGAGTGACCTCTGACGGCTTGAACACGATCGTATTCCCGGCGGCGAGCGCAGGCGCAATTTTCCACACACCCATGAGCAGCGGATAGTTCCACGGCACGATCAGGCCGCACACACCGACAGGCTCGCGCACGACCATGGCTTGCACCGGGTCTGCCACGTGATACGTCTGTCCGTCCGGCTTGGTAGCCAGCCCCGCGTAGTAGCGGAAGCAAGCAGCCGCATCCGCGACGTCAAAAGCTGTCTCGCGCAATGGCTTTCCATTGTCCAGCGTCTCCAGCCTGCCGATTTCTTCCGCCTGCTCCTCCAGCTTGTCGGCAATCGCCAGCAAGTAGCGGGCGCGCTCCGCTGCCGGAAGTTCCGACCAGATGCCGCTATCGAACGCATCGCGGGCGATCTGAATGGCATGGCGGGCGTCTTCCACATCCCCTTCTGCCGAGAGCGCAATCACTTCCCCTGTAGCGGGATTCAAGATTTCGCGGGTCTTCTTGCTTTGCGCATCCACCCATTCCCCGTTGATGTACATCTTCAGGTTTATCATGCAATCCATCCTCTCCTTCCGCTGTGTCCCTTCTCAGTCATTCCTTAAAGCAACTCCCGTGCCAATCCGGGAAGCACGACTACCATTGGTGTAAGCCTGGGCACTTGTACGACTGATTTATGCAAAAAATCATCGATTATGCAAAAATGAATAGATTTCTTATTGGCTCGCCAGCTGATTTTGCCGGAGGGCAACCAGGGCGGCAAAGTCGTGAATCAATGTCGCTGCCAACAGCGAAGTAATTTGCGTCGGATCGTACGGAGGCAACACTTCCACGAGGTCAAACCCGATGTAGTTCAGGCCTGTCAGGGAGCGTATGATTTGCAGCGCCTCGTGACTGGTGAAGCCGCCTACCTCAAGCGTTCCGGTGCCGGGTGCGAAGGCGGGATCGATAAAGTCGATGTCAAAAGTGAGGAAGCAAGGAGTTTCTCCAATCTGCGCTTTGATTTGCGCAATGACATCCGCAAATCCGCGGCTGCGCAGCTCTTGTGTCGTGATCACGTTGTACCCCAGCTCGTAGCTGGCCTCGATGTCGCCCGGATGGTTCAGCGTCCCGCGAATCCCGACCTGAAACACTTTGTCCGGCTGCAAAAGTCCTTCCTCGTGCGCCCGGATGAACGGGGAACCGTGCCAATATTTTTCGTCGTAGTACGTGTCCCACGTGTCTGTATGCGAATCAAACTGGATCATCGCTACCTGCCCGTATACTTTTTTGGCGGCGCGCAAGGACGCTAATGTAATCGAATGATCGCCGCCCAGCCCAATCGGCACGATGTCTTTTTTCATCAGGTCGAGCATGGCTTCTTCCATCAGCTCATAGCTGCGGTGGATGTTGTGCGGAATGACCGAAACATCTCCGACATCAATCGCTTGCGTATCCTCGAACGGGTATACTTTGTGCGTCGGATGATACGGAAACAGCGTCATGGAAGCCTGGCGAATCGCTTGCGGAGCAAACCGCGCCCCTACGCGAAACGAAGCGGCCGTGTCGAACGGCTGTCCGATAATCGCTACTTTGGCATTTTCTCTTGCCGACGGTAACCGCATGAACGTGCCTGTCGTGCAAAACTCCGGTTTTACGTCTGGGGAAAGTGGATATTGCATAGGTTGAAGTCCTCCGTTTGTAGATAGTGTGTAGGAGACGGCTGCATTTTGTTCTACAGCGTTGGACTTTTGGTTTGGCTATCTGGTGTCTATCCCTCTGCTCCTGTCCAACGCTGCCTGTATTCGTTTGCCATGTAATGGCGAAGCGGCAAAAGAATCATCGACAGCAGGACGGCAATGAGGAAAAGCTTGTTTCGCATCGCTCGTAACCACTCCTTGTTTCCTTCCTTGCTTGTTCGCGGAATAATTATTGCAAATATTATGCCAATTTACTTTTCCAGCGAACACTTGCAGCAAGGGGGGCGGCTTATGCGGTTTTGCATAATCTATGCGTTTTTGAATCATCGTTTTTGCATGGACTGGTCATGAAAAGGGCGCTGCTCTGGTGAGCAACGCCTTTGATTTTTGTTTAGTTTGACCGCTGCCGCATACACAGCCTTCCCGTCTCCTATCTTGTATTGCTCCGCTGTTTCGTCCGCCTTGCGGAAGCTCGTTTCCGTCTTTTCACGCAGCATCCTGGTCGACTGTGGCTTCATTCCAGTCCGACAGCGTCATCATGCTGCGCGTGATAGCAGAGCCGATAAACATCTGCGTTATTCCGCCATCCATCCACACCAACGGAATCCACTTACTTTCCACACGCTTGTCTCCCAAAGAGAGCAGAAGCAAGCGCGACCGTTTTGTATGCATTTTGGGGTAATCCATGAATTTTTGCATGAATAGGAACGCGCATGCTGTCCCCTCCCGCAGCAAAAAGCGCAATAGATGGCGCCCTTTCGCGTTTGGCATATCACTTGCTTACATGGCTGAGAGAAATAGTCGCATCATGTACACCACAGTTTGGGAAAGCAAGGGGGGCAAACGGCATGAGGAAAAACGATGCGACCAGACTCCGCAGCCGGGCGGCCGGGGGTTTGGATCGAATAGAAGCTGACCGCGAAATGTTAACCGCTTTCATTTTACAAACAAAGGGGATTGGTCATGGAAAAAAGCCTGAATCATTCAACTGCACCCACGTTAAAAAGAAGCTTGAAGCTGTGGCAGGTTATCGTTTTGGGACTGGGCTATTTAACGCCTCTGACCGTTTTTGATACGTACGGCATCGTCAGCCAGGAAACAGGCGGGCATGTTCCGACTGCCTATATTTTGGCGCTGGCTGCCATGCTGTTTACCGCATCCAGCTACGGGAAAATGGTGCGGGTATTTCCCGTCGCCGGGTCTGCCTACTCTTACGCCCGTCAGGCGATTAACCCGCACATCGGCTTTCTCGTCGGCTGGGTATCACTCCTCGACTACGTATTTCTGCCTGTCATTAATGTACTCCTCGGCAAAATTTACTTGTCTGCCGCCTTTCCGATGGTTCCGGGCTGGATATTGGGCATCCTCCTGGCTGCGGTCACTACTTACATCAATTTTCGCGGTATTCAGTCTACGGCCAACTTCAATACATTGCTGGTCGTGTTTCAGGTCATCGTTGTCGTCGTCTTCGTCTGCCTGAGCATTTCGCACATTGCTTCTGCCGCCAACGGTGCGCCTGCTTTTACAGCCCAGCCTTTTTACGGGGAAGCGATCTCGCTGCCGACGCTGCTCACCGGGGCTGCGATTCTCTGCTTTTCGTTTCTCGGCTTCGATGCCGTCACCACGTATACGGAAGAAGCGGTTGACCCGCTGAAAACGATCCCGCGCGGCATTTTTCTCGTAGCGTTGATCGGGGGCGTCATCTTCATCACGACTTCCTACTTCACTCAGCTTGCTTTTCCGGCGGTGGACCATTTCCAAAATCCTGAGTCGCCTTCACCCGAAATGTCGATGATTCTCGGACAAGATCTGTTTTACGCAATCTTCGTAGCGGGCAGCATAACCGCTGCGCTTGCTTCCGGGATCGCTTCCCATACGAGCGCTTCCCGCCTGCTGTACGTGATGGGCAGAGAAAACGTCCTGCCGAAAAAGCTGTTCGGCCACCTGCACCCTGTCAAAGGCATTCCGGCGCGCAACGTCTTTTTTGTCGGAGCCATCTCCCTGGCCGCTTTGTTTCTCGACCTGGAAACGGCGCTTGCCTTCATTAATTTTGGCGCATTGACCGCTTTTACTGCCGTTAACGCCTCTGTGATCGCCCATTACTATATTCGCAATCAACAGCGTTCTGTGCGCGATGTCGTTCACTACCTGCTTTCGCCGTTGATCGGCACCAGCTTTGTCGCTTTTCTCTGGTACAACCTGGACAGCCACGCGCTGACCCTTGGACTCACCTGGTCGTTGGTCGGCATCAGCTACTTGCTGTTCAGCACCAAATTTTTCACCAAAAAGCCTCCGGTCATCGACTTCGAGGAAGCCATTTAAAGCTCGGCCCCAAATCAAGCACAGGAGTGAGTCGACAATGAAGTTTGAATATTCGTACGATCAATCGGAAAATTTGCTGTCCCGCTTCGTCACTTTTGCCACCGAGCAGCGCCGCTATGATTTCGCCTTTTTCTACTCCCGGCATTTCGATGGAAAAAGTATCGTCATGTCGCTGCAAAACATGCGCGCCGCCTTGCTGTGCTCCGACGATGTCGGCCACGATCACAACTGGGTTCATTCGTTGGCTGTGCATGCAGAAGACGAAGAGGTCGTTTCCAGTTTCCTTGCGAAAGCGCTCTCTTCCTTGTTCAAACACGACGATCTCGATTAATGAAAGAAACTTTCACGAGCTGGTGCCTGTTTGCGGCATCGGCTTTTTTGCGCTGTGACGCCCGGCGATCCTTGATCGTCATGATCGGCGAACAAACAACCTTTTCCGTCTCCGCACAAGCTGCTTGCCGTTCCCGGAAAGGAAACCGTATCGACCGCTTTCACAGTAGCAGGTATCCGGAAAATCGGAACCTTTTCGCATGGCGGCAGGAAAATGCATGCGCAGCCAGTAAAATAACAAACAGCCCGCTTATTCTCAAACGGCTAACAAGGAGGATAACAACCATGTCCCACGATTGGCACATCCAGCTTGCTACGCCACACGATACGCTGGCTGTCATCAGTCTGCTGAAGCAGGTCGCGCAATGGCTGAAAGAGTCAGGGATCAGGCAATGGGCGTTTCTTTTGGAAGGCGGAGACGACGAGGAGATTGCACAAGCGATTGTGGATCAGCACACGTATCTCGTACGGAAAGGGCCGGAGCTGATCGGCACCTTTACCGTCGCAGCCAGCCAAACGGAATGGGACCGCCATATTTGGGGAGAAGATGCTTCCGAAAACAGCCTCTATCTTCACAGGCTCGCCCTGCGTCCTGCTACGATGCGAAAAGGACTCGGAGCCGATCTGTTGACCTGGATCACGCAGCATGCAGCAAACGAGCAGAAGAACCTGAGACTGGATTGCGTAGCGGACAATCCGCAGCTGAACCAGTTTTATCAGCGCAACGGCTTCCACCTGCTCGGGACAACAGACGGACATCACAAATGGCAAAAGAGCGTGGAACCCCGCGCTTAGCGAATTTGGGCTTTCGCCTTCATAGGCAACTGCATACGGTAATAGGGACAGCAACTGGAGAGAGGAGCAATTCAATGTATCCGTCGCACTATGGTTATCCATGGCATCCCCCTGTCACGCCTGTGAACTGGGACTGGGACCAAACGTCTTGGGGACACCACTGGTATCCAGCCTATTATCCTTGGTACAGCAACTGGGAGAGCAGCTGGAATCGGGTCGAGCTGAAAGATTACGGCCCCCACCCGCTGGCGATCAATATCGATGAAGCGACAAAGCAAAACAACTATTACCGCACCGCCTTGTGGACGGGGAAGCATTTGCAAGTCACCTTGATGAGCATTCCGGTAGGTGGAGACATCGGTTTGGAAATACATCCGGACACCGATCAGTTCTTCCGCATTGAGGACGGACACGGGCTTGTGCAAATGGGAGCGAGAAAAGACCGGCTAGACTACCAGGCAAGACTCAATGACGATTACGCCGTGATGGTTCCCGCAGGCACGTGGCACAACATCATCAACACCGGAAACGAGCCGCTGAAGCTGTACTCGATCTACGCGCCGCCCCACCATCCGCACGGAACGGTCCACCGAACAAAGGCGGCTGCCATGGCAGAAGAACGGCATCACTCCTGATGAGCCATTTGACTTCAAGCAAAAAAAAGCAAAAATCCCGACTGACCCTGCGTGCAGGAGTCGGGATTTTTTCATGGCAAATGCTCAATTGCTCAGCTTTCGACGAGTGCTTGCGTATGCTCAAAAACCACTTTTCCATCCACGATTGTCAGCACTGCTTTCGTATCCGGGATTTCCTCGACTGGCACCGCGAAAAGATTGCGCGCAAGCACGACGATGTCTGCCAGCTTGCCCGCCTCCAGCGTGCCCAGCTCCTGTTCCCGGAACGAGCCGTAAGCAGACCCGGCTGTGTACGCCCGCAGTGCCTCGGCCAGCGTAATTCGCTCGTGCGGATGCCAGACATCTGCGCCGCCGCTGTCGATCCTGGTGACAGCCCGGTACACCTGGAGCAACGGATTCAGCAGATCGATCGGGAAGTCTGTCCCGAACGCCAGCCTCGCCCCGGCCTTTTGCAGCGTGTTGATCGAGAAGACATGCTTCTCCCGCTCCGCCCCGATCCGGTCGGTATAGACGCCGCGTTCGGACATGGCAAAATGGTCGGGCTGCATCGAAGCGGTGACATCCAGCTCCCGGAACCGGGGAATATCATCCGGGTGGATGACCTCCACATGCTCGATCGAGTGGCGGGCATCGCGCTTGCCGTTTGCTTTTTGCGCTGCTTCGTAGGCGTCAAAGGCAAGCCGGATCGCTCCGTCTCCGATGGCGTGGAAGCGAATCGCGAAGCCCTCCTTGTCGGCATCCACCACCCATTGTTTGATCGTCTCCGGCGGGAATGACGTCTCGCCCCGCGTGTCGGGCTGATCGGCATACGGCTCAAGCAAATACGCTGTGCGCGCTGTAATGACGCCATCGATAAACTGTTTCAGCCCCGATACCCGCAGCATGTCTGACTGGTACGTCTCGCGAAGCTGTTTGACTCGCTCCAGGTCGCCATCCAGGGCAGGCCAGAGATGAATCCGCATCGTCAGCTCATCTGCCGCCTCAAACTCGCGGAATACGTCATAGTCCGTCAAGATCGCCATCGATTCCGTCGCAAACAGGTCGTGAACCGCCGTGACGCCCAAGCTCGCCGCATACGCGAGGAAGTTGCGGAACAGTTCGCGCCTTTTTTCGCGGGAAAAGTGATACGCGTGCTGGACGACGGCTCCCATCGCCTTTTCATACAAAAGGCCGTTCGGCTCCCCCTCCTCGTCTTTGCCGATGATCCCGAAAGCAGGGTCTTCCGTATCCCTGTCGATTCCGGCCAGTTCCAGCGCTTTGGAGTTGACCCAGGCGTAATGCCCTTCCGCGTGAAACATGAGCGCTGGCCGATCCGGCACAGCCTGATCCAGCGCGTAGCGATTCGGCAATTGCTGCGTGTCCCAATAAGCCGCATCCCAGACGTTGCCAATGACCCACGGCTCATCCGGTTTTGCCTGGGCAAACTCGCGGATCATCTCCAGCGCCTCTCTTTGCGATCGGGCGGAAAACAAGTTGACGCATTCCATCGCCACTGCCCCGTGCATGATGTGCAGGTGAAAATCGTGGAATCCCGGCATGATCAGCTGGTCGACAAACGAATACACTTTCGTCTCTTCCCCGGCATAAGCGCTGATCTCTTCTTTTGTGCCGACCGCGATGATTTTGTTGTTGGCAATCGCAATCGCCGCTGGCTCCGGCTTCTCGGAAAGCCCGGTAAAAACGGCGTTGCTTGATACGATCAAATCCGCTATTTGTTTTCCCATTGTTTGTCTCATCCTCTCATTTTTCGCTGGAAACGAGTTAAGTTGCCTTCAGCAATGACCGCTGTTAGCCCATCTCGCATCACCCTTTCCTCCCTGCTGGAATGCTCGATTTCGCCCCATTAGTGCACTTCGTCTACCGTCAGCATCGGCGGCGGCTGTCTGAACATTTTCGTCAGTCCAACGAGATAAATAAAGCCAAGCAGGAGCCAACTGCCGCCCAACAACAGGGAATGCTTGTCGAGCTTGATGAAAAACAGGCCGATGAGCGCAGCGCCGATCAAAGGTAGAATCAGGTACAAAATCGTCCCTTTGAACGACCGCTGTTTCTCGCGGATGTAATAATGGGCAACGACCGCCAGATTGACGAAGAAAAAGGCAAACAGCGCTCCAAAATTAATAAACGACACAGCGGTCAGCAAATCGAGAAACAGCGCACTCAACGCGACTAGACCAATGATGGCAATATTGAAGACAGGGGTCCGATACTTGGGCGACAAATAGCCAAACACTTTTTTCGGCAGCACATTTTCCCTGCCCATCGCGTATAAAATGCGCGAGGCGCTCGTCCCGGACGCTACCGCCGACGCGAATCCGGCTGTCAAACCGACTGCGATCACGATGCCGGTGAACACTGTCCCGCCAATGTCCATCGCGATTTCCAGATAGGCGGAGTCGGGGTTTTGAAAAGACTGAAACTGCGGATAAATGAGTTGGGAAAAATAAGACCCGGCAATAAACAACAGTCCGCCGATCAGCGTGATCAAATAAATCGCTTTCGGCAAGCTTTTCGTCGCGTCTTTCGTCTCCTCCGACAACGTCGTCACCGCATCGAAGCCAAGGAAGCTGAAACAGAGCAGCGGAACGACGGACAACAGCGTCGGGATGCTGATTTGGGCATCGTAAAAAGGCACGGTCGAAAACAGCGTCCCTTCTCCTTTGCCACTCTGCAAGCCGTAGATCGCCAAAATGAAAAAGAGCAGAAAAACAAGCAGTTGCAGCAGAAGCATGTACGTGTTGAATTGCGCTGCCAGCTTGATGCCGAGAATGTTGACCGCCGTAATGATGGCGATAAAGGACACAATCCAGACGAACATCGGAATCGAAGGGAAAAAGGCCGACAGCGAGATGCCGATGAGCAAGGAACTGATCATCGGGCTGAACATGTAGTCGATAATGATCGTCCAGCCGACAATAAAACCGACGTGCGGACTAAGTGTCTTCTGGGTAAACGTGTAGGCCGCCCCCGCATTCGGGAACGCTTTGACCAGCTGCGCGTAGCTGTACGCGGTAAACAGCATGACAATCATGGCGATGGCGTAAGCCGTGGGCATCATTCCGTTCGTACTATGTACGGCGACACCATACGTCGAGAAAAACGTTTGCGGAGCCATAAAAGCAAGCCCGAAAAAGACGATGTGCCTAAGAGTTAGCGAGCGCTTCAGCGTTGGTGCAGACGGATGCTCCATTGATCAATCCCCCAGTTCTTTTGTTTAGCTACTCTCTTGTTCAAGAAGTTGTCCTCTGCATATTTTGTACCAAGTCAGATAATTTAGCAAATTCCGTTTATTTTACTGCCAGGTCTAATTCTGCTGCCGCCGAAATGTATGCAATGGTGCATCGGCTATCCATTTTTGCATACTTACTGACGAACGGGCGTAAGCATTTTCCGCGCTGTTTGGGAAGAAAGGTGGTGGCATTTGCTTTTCCGGAAAAATATCGCGGCGTTTTTCGGACACAAAAAAGACTGCCAAGCCATTTGGCAGCCGCTGTCTTCTGTAACTTACTTGTGCACGTTTTGTATGAAACTATTGTCACTCGTTTTGTTTGTGCAGCTTTTGCTTGAAAAGCCATCCGGGCCTTTATTGATAGATCCGCTGAACCCTAAGGTGTATTTTTATGATGAAAAAGAGGCACACATTCAGAAGTTATTCTCACGAGTGAAAGGTAGGGGCGCACTTCATTTTCCAGAGAGGATGTTTTCTTAGCTAACACGACACAGTCGATACGAGAAACGAATCACTTTGCTCTTTTCGTGACAATCCATTCTTGATTGTCCTCGTCCAATTTAAATTCAGCAAGAATTAGCTTTCCTTCTCCTTCTTCTTGCAAATATGCCATTTTTCCAAGTGTAAGGTCCTCGTTAAGCAAGAGTACGGGTATTGTATCTCCTACTTGAATAATGGGATCCAAGATTTTTTCCTGAACATCAATAAATGACGTCGCTACTTTTTTAGAGTATTTTTCTTCTAACTGCTCTTCAATCAAATTGCTGTGCAGATACGAGACATAGGTCCACTCATTCCCCTGAGCATCTTTTACTGTATCCAGTACGGGAAGCTCAGAAGCACTTCCTCCCTTGAACGTATTATTGTTCAATTGTACGCCCAGCTTCTCTAACGTCATGCTTTGATACTTTTGCGATGAATCAGTCAACTGCTGAACTTCTTTGTCAGCTAACACACTCTGGCCAACAACAGCCATGACAGCGAGCCCAACGCATACAGGTATTAATTTCTTCAGCATATGATTACCCCACCTTTATTTTTTCCAAACCTTGCCAGTCGTCTTGGATATATAGGAATTATCCAGCGTGTATGCCTTGTGAACTGTTTTCACTTCAGCTTCCTTTGTACCTGGCCCTGTATAGTACGATGTTTGTGCCCATGCACCTTCGCCGGAGGAATCTTTTTTAGTCTTATCGGTAATAAATGTTCCGTTTTTATAAAATTTGGAAGTCGTGCTTACGCCTTTTAAATCTGGCCCCTCGCCTTTTGTGTAACCGCTTAGAAACACATTTCCCGGTTCGGCTTTCTGGTCAACCGCGTATGAGTAGTAATCCTCAAACCCCCAAACATAGTCTGGTCTAGCAAAAGTAGTTCCGCCACCAACAACCAATCCGCTTGCAATTGTGAACAAAAAAACAAATCCACTTATTTTCCTCACAACAAAATCACCTCCGTAATAAGCAATATCATTACACAAATGCGCTAGATTGTCAAATATTGGTAATTCATTCACTTTTCTATCTCAAGCGAAATCACCCCACATATATAGGCGGGAAAATAGCTTCATCTATTGGTCTGCACACCAAAGCTGTGTACATAACCGTTTATATCCTTGATTAGCCACAAGTTTTCCGAATCCCCAGTCGAACCGAGCGTTTTGTTGAGCGCAAGCGGTCACATCCCATTTCATGGAAAACGTCGAGCCGTTGTTCACAAAAAAAGACTGCCAAACGAATTTGGCAGCCGCTGTCTTCTGGATGTGCTTGTGCTAGTTTTGCTTGAATCCCACGCGAGCCTTTATTGATTCACAGGCAGCAAAGGCAGACGAATGTGGCTCGGATGCCGTTCATCATGGTAAATGTGCTGCGTGGCGACCACCGTCTCGGTTTCCGTCGCCAGGTTCCCTCCCGTGTTTGGATTCGGGAACGAGAAGTTTTCCGCACCGGATGTGACCGCGACCCGGATTCTGTGGCCCTTTTGAAAAATGTTGGCGATTTTGCCCATGCGGATTTCGTAGCGTTCGATCTGCCCCGGTTCGAGCAGCTGCGGTTCGGAAAACGAATGGCGGTAGCGGGCGCAAATGATTCCATCCGACAGGCGAATCGAGTTGCCCGCTTCGTCCACGTCGCTCAGTCGCACGAGCCAATCCGTATCGCGGGCCGAGCTGGCTGCGTACAGGACGGCAGAGATTTCCCCGGCAATGGCGACCGCTTCCTGCAAAGGCTCCGATGTGTAGACAAGCACGTCTTGACGTTTCTCTACCTCGGCGTAGTTTTCCGGCACGCAGTTTTCGTTCTCGGACAAATCAAGCAAGTACGGCGCGGCATCTAGCGGATCGAACAAGTACGTATCCGCTGGCTGCTCGCCGGGAGTCGCAAGCGTCAGGGCACCATCTCCCGCACTCGTATTCGCCTGTCCATGGCTGCTCAAATAAAACGCCGTTTGCTGCGCCTCTGCTGGCGGCCACGCCGAGGACGTCTTCCATTCGTTTTCGCCGACCATGTAATACTGGACGCGCGGCTCGTGTTCCACGCCGTTTTCGATGCCTTTCAAATAGCGGTCAAACCAGCGCAGCTGCGTCACGTCCAAATCGTAGCGAATCGCGTTGTTTCCAAATGGCACGTGATGAATCTCGCGCGTCGTATTGGCTTTGTGGTACCACGGGCCGAGAATCATCCGGGTGTGCTCTGGCATGTTCTGGGACACGACCTCCCACGCCTCGCTTGTGCCCATTCCGTTGTCGTCGTACCAGCCGGATACGAGAAACGCAGGCACTTTTACTTGATCGGCAAACTGCTTCCAGTCGGAACGCGCCCAAAAATCGTCGCCATCGGGATGCTCCATCCATTTTGTCCAGAACGGGATTTCTTTCCCGAGCACTTTTTGCGGAATTTCCTTGATCGGGCGGACTTTCAGCACTTCGCTCCAGTCATCCCGGCTGAGGGCAGCGACATTTCGGCGCTTTTCGGCCATCATGAAAATCCACGATAGCCCCGTGAGAATCGTCCCGCCTTTTCGCGGAATGTCGATGTACGGCGTGCCGACGGTTACGTAGCTGAAAATCGCCTTCAAGTGCGGGTTGCCGCTCGCTGCTGCCGCCCATTGCACGTAGCCTACGTACGAACCTCCGAGCATGCCGACTGCCCCGTCCGACCATGGCTGCTCCGCGATCCAGTTGAGCGTGTCGTCTCCGTCTTCGCGCTCATGCACCAGCGGAATCCATTCGCCCTCGGAGTCTTCCCGCCCTCGCGTGTCCTGTACGACCAATGCGTAGCCGCGCGCGACGAATGGCAGACGGCGAAAAATCGCGTCCATCCGTCCGTATGGCGTCCGCAGCAAAATGGTCGGCACCCGTTCGTCCGGCTGCAATCCGGCTGGAATCCACACTTCTGTCGCCAGCTTGATGCCATCGCGCATGGCTACGTCGTGCCTGCCCAGATGCTTGACGCCGTAGCGCGCGGCAGAAAGCTGCGCATCTTGCCACAGCACAAGCGGCGTCATGCTTTCCCAGCCTTCCTGCACGAGTACCACACTGTCTCCCCTGCCCGTCAAGACGAATGCGATGACCTCGTTGTCGCACACGATCAGGTCGATCGGCATCGCTCCGCCGCGCAGCGCCCACACCCACGCCTGCTTGTGCTCCTGCTCGCCAGAGAGCGTCCCTTCGACTCGCTCATGCCGCTGGTAGCAGCCGCCACCAGGCGGATGCATCTCCTCGACAGCCGACCAGTCGAGCGCATTCCACTCGCCAAGCCTGCGGCTCAGCTCGTACACAGGCAGCTCGTAGACCGCTTTGTCTTCGGCGAGCAGTTCGAAGCTTCTCTCTGACTTTTCTTCCGACTCCCAATCTGTAGGCCGATGCCACACTCGCTCTTTTCCCAAAAGCAAATCGGCGATGTGAACACCTGATTGATAATAGCCAAAAACTTGTCCAGACGGCTGCTTGTTCTCCATCGTAGCTCTCCTCTTTTCTACAAAATGGAATTTATCTCCACACTTCCTGATAGACGCGCAAATAGTTTTTGCCGAGAATGTCCTCAATCTCTTCGTCCTTGTAGCCCCTAATCATCAGCTCGCGCGTAATCAGCGGAATCGACGCATGGCCTTTTACGACGTCAAAAGGCATCTCTGTCGTTTTCGCGATGCGGTCGAGCGGAATGTACTTGGTCAAATCGTCGCACAGGTCAAGTCCGATGCCGATATGCTTGCTGCCGACGAGCTTCTTCATATGGTCGACGTGGTCGATCAGCCGCTCAAGCGTCGCTTCGGCTCCGCTGTTTGCCGTAAACATGCTGAACGCATTCAAGCCGATCAACCCGCCCTTTTCGGCAATCGCCGTGATCTGTTCGTCCGTCAGGTTGCGCATGGTCGGCACCAGGCTGCGGCAGTTGGAATGAGAAGCAATGATCGGCTTGCGGGCCACTTCGATCACGTCCCAAAATCCTTCGTCGTTCAAATGGCTGACGTCGATGAGGACGCCCAAGCGCTCCGCCTCTTCAATCAGGGCAACGCCAAAGTCGGTCAGACCGCCTTTTCTCCCTTCACGCACAGGGGCGAAAAAGCTGCCATCTGCGGCAAAATTTCGCCGACTCCAGGTAAGCCCCATCATCCGTACGCCCAGCTCGTAAAAAATGCGCAGCATGCTCAGATCGTTGTACAGCGGTTCGGCGCCCTCCAGGGAGAGGACAAACGAAACTTTTCCTTCCTGCCTTGCCGCGAGCAAGTCTTGTCCGTTTTTGGCGATGACCAAATAGTCCGGAGATTCCGCCACTTCCGCGTGCAAGGCACTCACCTGATTGAGCGCTTTGCGCAACGCCATTTCCGGCACAAACGCATCTTCCACAAAGACGGCCGCCACGACGGAATGCACCCCGCCTGCCTGAAACCGCGGCAAGTATTCTGTCTCGATCAGCTTCGTCCGACCGTAGCCGCGCTGAATTTCTACATCCATCAGCAAGTCAAAATGTCCGTCCAGCACATGGACGCCATCGTGAAAGCTGCGTGCCTGCTGCAAAGTCGCATCTGCCATTCCCGCTCATCTCCCGTCTTTTTTGTCCAAATAGTTGTAGATCGTGTACTTGGTGACATCCAGCAAATCCGCCACGTGCTGCACGGCTCCCTTGATCAAAAACAGCCCTACTTCGTCGAGCAAATGGATGAATTGAATCTTCTCTTCCTTTTGCATCAGGGCAATCGGTTTTCCGGTCTTTTTCAGGCAATCGTCGATCATTTGCTCCATCAGACTGGTGACCGTCGGAGCGAACTTTTCCGCGGCCCGCCCTTCCTCGGCTTTGTCCGCGAACGCCATCATGTCGTTTAAGGCCGCCTGCGCGATGGCAATGTGCGTCAAGTCCATATTCAGGCACAGGCTGCCGATAATTTGCCCGGTTTCGTCCTTGATGTACAGCGAGCTGGACTTGATCTGCTTTCCCTTGATCGTGTCGTTGCGGTAGTTGAGATCGTAGTCCTCCTGGCTCGTCTTGGCTGTGCGCAAAGCTTGCAGCGCCAGATTGGTGACCGGGGAGCCGACCTCCCTCCCGCTGACATGGCCGTTGTAGATCGCAATGATCGAAGAAGATATGTCTGTCAAATCGTGCAGCACGACTTCACAATGCTGCCCCAACGTCTTCGCCAAGCCTTCCGCGACAGGAATATAGCTGGCTAAAATCGGATGAATGTGTCTCGTCATGAACAGAGCCTCGTTTCTTTCTGCTGTGTTGCTTGTGTCAGCTGACTTCGACAATCAGCTCAATCTCTATCGGATTATTGAAAGGAAGCACAGAAGTTCCGGCAGCTGCCCGCGCATGCTGGCCTGCCTCGCCCAACACTTCGATGAAAAAATCGGATGCGCCATTAATCACTTGCGGCTGCTCGTAAAAATCCGGAGCGCTACTCACCAGCGCAAACAGCTTGACGATCCGCGTGATCCGGTCCAGATCGCCCAGCTCGGATTTGAGCAAGGCGAGCAAATTGAGCGCCGTAATTTTCGCGGCTTCATATCCTTGCTCGATCGTCACGTCTGTTCCCAGTCTGCCCAAATAAAGCGGCTTGCCGTCCACGTAGCACCCCGCTCCCGAGGTGTACACCAGATTGCCCGTCTGCACACACGAGACGTAATTCGCCATCCGCGGTGGCGGTGGCGGCAATGTGTAGCCCAATTCCTTCAACCGCTGTTCGATCCTCGACATGTCCTCACCCCTTGAATGAATGAAAAGTCAGCAAGACCTGTTGCTGCTTTAACCATACTATTCTGACCACTTTGATTTCAACAATTTTTTAGAAGTTGATTAATTTTTTAAAAGAGAAACACACAAAACAGCCAGACACACTTTTTTCCAAGCGTGTCCGGCTCGCAAGTCGTCGTATCGTGAAAATCAGTCAATAGCGCAGTTGCATCAGGATGCTTCTGATCTCTTCGTCATTCATCATCAGGTCGTAGTGCTTCCTGCTGATCTTCGCCAGCGCGAGATCGTGGTAGAAAAATTCCGTAAACACTTTGACAAAAGGCTTCGCCATCGTCTTGATCGCTTGCCAGGACTGGTTTTCCTCACAGGCAAAAATCACTTCGCGCTCGTCGATGATCAACAGGCGAAACCGCTCCAATGTATGATGCTCGTCCGCCGGAATCAAGGTGTGCACCTTGGCAATGTTCGGCTTCAGCGATCCGACGACAAGCACTTCTACGTCCACGCCCTCTGCTTCCTTTTCCTCCAGGATCGGCAAATACTCGACGAGATCGTCTTTCCATGCCGAGATGCGGATCGAGCTTTTCGCTTCTTTGATGAGTTGCTTGCTCTGCACCCGAATCGAGCTGTCGACTTTCAGGCTCCAGACGAGATCCTCGGAGTAAGCTTTTTTCCTGGACTGAATTTTCAATTGCTTGATGTTGTCCTGAAATTCTGCTGTCAGCTTTTCAATCGCAAGCGCAAGAGGCAGTGCGCTGTACAGCTTTTTCTTTTCGGAAACCGAATCGAGCACCATGCCTTTTTCAATCATGCGCGACAGCACTTCGTATATTTTCGCCTTGGGCACGCCGGAAATTCGGACGATTTTCGTGGCGTCAAGCGGCTCCTCGCTCGAAACCAGCGCTTCAAAAACTTTGCTTTCATACTGCGAAAAACCAAATTTTTGTAACATGCTTCCTCCTGCCCGTATCATCTGGTTATTTATTTCCTATGATAAAGCATAGAAGCAAGCAAATCCAATGATCGTCCCTGAATTGACAGGCGCTTGGCTTCCATGTAATCTGTAACAGGCCATAAGTTACTCCATAGGTAGTAACTAAAATTCACAATCGTTGCACTTCTCTTGCAAAGCGTTTGGAACGCCGCTTGTGAAAGGGACATGCACCTCGGGCAGCATGAGAGACTAGGTAGTAATGGGAGGCAGAAAGTAGCAATGAATGTCGTTTTTTTGTTCACAGGATTTTTGTTCGTAGCAGGCTTGGGCTATGCGTTCAGCCACAATCGCAAAGCGATCCGGCTTCGGCCGATCATCGCCATGATGATCGCCCAGCTGGTGTTGGCCTTCCTCTTGCTGAATACCGGCGTCGGGATTGAGCTGATTTTGTTTATCTCCAAAGTGTTTGATACGCTGATGAAGCTCGGTATCAGCGGAGTCGACTTCGTCTTCGGGGGACTGGAAAACGCCGGAATGTCCACGTTCTTTCTCGATGTGCTGCTCCCGATCATTTTCATCTCGGTATTGATCGGGATTTTGAACCACTTTAAAATCTTGCCGCTGTTGATCCGCTTCACAGGATTTGTCCTCAGCAAGCTGAACGGCATGGGCCGACTGGAAAACTACATCGCTGTTTCCTCGGCTTTTCTCGGACAATCGGAAGTGTTTTTGACGACGAAAAAGCAGCTCGGCCTCGTGTCCAGCAAACGGCTCTATACGCTGTGCACCTCTGCCATGAGCGCGGTGAGCATCGCCATCGTCGGCGCCTACATGACCATGCTGGAACCGAAATACGTCGTCGTCGCCATCGTCGTCAACATTTTGTCGGCGCTGATTGTCGCCAATATTATCAACCCGTACACTTTGACGAAAGAGGAAGATTTGATCGAGCCAGTGGAGGAAACCGAAAAACCTGCGTTCTTCCAGATGATCAGCGAAAGCATTGTCGACGGCCTGAAAATCGCGGTCATCGTCGGCGCGATGCTGATTGGCTTCATCGCCCTGATGAATCTGGTCAACGAGCTGTTCTTGCTCATCTTCCGGATTTCTTTCCAGGAAGTTCTCGGCTACATATTCGCTCCGGTTGCTTTTTTGATGGGCGTTCCCCAGGCGGAGATCGTTTCGGCGGGAAGCATCATGGCGACCAAAATCGTGACCAACGAGTTCGTCGCGATGCTGAACTTCAAGGAAATCGCCAGCAGCCTGTCGCCCAAAACGGTTGGCATCGTCTCGGTCTTTCTCGTCAGCTTCGCCAACTTCGGCTCTATCGGCATCATCACCGGATCGGTGCGGGCACTCAACGAAAAGCAGGGCGACCTCGTAGCCAAGTTCGGCTTGAAGCTTTTGCTCGGCTCGACGCTGGCATCTGTGTTGTCGGCAACGATCATTGGTGTTTTTCTGTAAGTAATCACTGTTTGGCTACGAAAAAACAGGCAGCCCCGAAGTGACCTCGAAAAGTTAGACACATCTAACAATCGGAGTTCCGTTCAGGCATATGCCTGTTTTTTGCTGTCAGCGGGTGAGACAAGCAGGCTGTACCGGAATGGCGGCGGATAGGCGGACAGACGCAGCTCCAAGCTCATCACCGTATCGGGTACATGCCAAAAAGACAGGCAGCCCGCCCGGCATGCCTATCTTTCGCTCGCCTATTTTTCTCCCTCTGCTTTGTCGGAAGCTTTCGTCAATTGACGCAAGGCGTAGCTCATTCTCACGACCTTGCCTTCCCGATCGCGGAAAAAGTCGATCCAGACGGTGGAATCCCGCCTTTTGAAAACGAAGCTGTCCTTGTCAACCGGAGTGAGCGGATAAGCAAGACCGTCCACCAAAAGTTGCAGCTTCCCTTCCCGCTCCTCGATCACGGTGTTCAGCCATTCCGCAGATCGATAGTTCCCGATGTACTCGGACAGCTGCTCGCTTGCCAGTTCATACGGGGCATACGTGTACAGCGGCGCCGCTGGCGGTCTTTGCGCAAGCGTATTCAAGAGCGCCACGACCAGTTCGCGGACAGATACGCCATCGAGGTTGGCCAGCACCACTCCAGTCAGTTCCATCGACGGAACGGAAAAAATGTGCGAGCTGATCCCTTTGAGCGAACCACCGTGCTCCAGCATCAAGCCTTCGGGAAAAGCCGGAGATACCATCAAACCGTAGCCGTAAGAGCGGTGCCCATCACAGCGGGCGTGTGGCGCGAGCATTTGCCGGATACTGTCCGAAGACAAAATGTTCGCACGATTGTCCTCGGCATCCGGGCGAAAAATTTGCAGGTAACGCAGCAAATCGTTTACGGTCGATTTGAGAAAGCCTGCGGCGCGCATGGCGGGAGCGTCATGCCAGTACGGGGCAGCGATCACCTCGTTGTTTCCGTCGACTTTTTTGTTCGTGTACAAAACGGTCACGTCGTCCTTGTCCGCAAGCTCCTCCACGGCAAAAACCGTCCGCTGCATGCCAAGCGGCTGCAAAATGTGCTGCTTCACATACTGCTCGTAAGTCTGGCCGCTCGTCCGCTCGATGATCGCCCCGAGCAAGCCGTAAGCGTCGTTGTTGTAGCTGAACGCTTCTCCCGGTTCGCTGAGCGGCTTTCCTTCAAACCCGGCGATCGCTTGCAATACTTCTTCATACGTATCCAGATAGGGCACGGTCTTCAGCTCTTCTTCCGCTTCTGTCCCGATGATAGCAGGGTCTTGTTCCATGCTGCGCTTCATCGCTCCGTCCAAATAAGGCATCGGCGCCATCCCAGGCGTGTGCGCCATGAAATGGTGGATGGTAATTCGCTTGGTCAACTCGTCATCGCCCGTGCGAAACTCCGGCAAATAGCGGATGACCGGATCGTGGACGGACAGTTTGCCTGCCTCTTGCAACTGCATGATCGCCACACACGTAAACGACTTCGTAATCGAGGCGATGCCAAACACGGTATCGAGCGAAAGCGGCAGCTGTTCCTCCCTGTTGCGGTAGCCGAACGTCTTTTGGTACAACAGCTTTCCTCCGCGCGCGACCCCGATCGCCGCCCCTGGCGCCTGCGCTTCTTCAAGCAGCAGCCTGGCGTACTCCTCAAACATTTTCATCTGTTCGTCCACTTTTCATCTGCCTCCCAGCGCCTGGTCGTAAATCGCCCGTGCGATGCGGGCAATCGCCAGCTCTGCCGCCGGCTTTTCCGTCACAGCCCGCGACAATACCGTAATCGCGATTGCTCCTTTATCCTCAGGCAAGTAAATGATTCCCGCGTCATTGACCACCGCATTGACTGTTCCGGTTTTGTGTGCGACCTTCGTTCCTTCCGGCAGCAAATACGGCAGGCGGCTGTTGAACTGTTGGCGGCGCAAAATGTCCAGCATGAGCTCACAGGAGGCAGGCGTCAAAATTTCTTTTCGTGCGATCATCGCAAGCAAGCGGTTGAGGTCGCGCGGCGTAGCCACGTTGTTGTCCCGCGTCGGCAGGGAGACATCGTGAACGATTTCATAATCGCCTGTCTCTTCCCGGCGCTCGTATTCGTCGTAGCCAGCCGCAGACGGAGCAGGCTCATTCATCCCGACACAGTGGTTGAGCAATTGCCAGCAAGTGTGCCGCAAATGAATCTGTTCCAGCCCCAGCTCATGCATATGGGCCTCTACCTTGTCGATGCCGCCGATCAGCTCGATGACCAAATCTGTCGCGTAGTTGTCGCTGACAATCGTCATCAAGGTCGCCAAGTCTTTTACGGTCAGGGCTGCGCCTGCGTCCAGCTCCTGCAAAATGCCCGAGCCTGGCACGCGGTTTTCTTTTTGCGAGGCGATCCGCTGGTCGAGCGCGACCCGTCCCGCTTCGACTTCGCGCATCAAGGTGACGAGAATCGGGATTTTGAATGCGCTCGCCAGCTGAAACAGCTCGTCATCCAGATGCCCGGCCTCCTCTTTCGTCTCCACGTGCAATGCCGCTACCCCAAACACTCCTGGCGCATCCTTGAGCGCTTCATCCAATGCCTGTTGCCAAGCCATAAGCATGCCTCCTCCTTTTTATGGAAACAGCCAACACACATGCATGCGGGTGTCGGCCATCTCTGTCTGTCCTATTGCTCTTTGTAGCCCCATTTGAAGTCGATGTAGCCTAGCGGGTCCACCGTGATGCCTTTGACCTTGTCATTTTGTACCCAGGAGTTGACGCTGCTGTACACGCCCGTGACTGGCATTTCTTCCATCAAAATGCTCTCCGCCTCGACCAAATATTGATTGCGCTTCGCTTCATCCGGCTCGGCGTACGCCTTTTTCACCAGCTCTACGTAGCGCTCGTTGTGCCAAAAGGTCGAGTTGTTGGAGCTGTACTTTTCCATCATCAGCTCCAAAAAGTTGACGGAGTCGTTGTAGTCGCCTGTCCAGCCTGTGCGGGAAATCATGTATTTGCCGTGCTCCTGATCGTCGAACATGACCTTCAACTCTTTGTTGAGCAGCTTGACGTCCACGCCGAGCACCTGCTTCCATTGGGCTTGCAGCGCTTCGGCAATCTTTTTGTTGAGGTCGGATGTGTTGTACAAATATGTGATCTCCGGCAGCTTGGCGAGGTTCAGTTCCCGCATGCCTTCTGCCAATAACTGTTTCGCCGTCTCCCCGTCATTATCCTTGAAGTAGCCGTCCGGTTTCAGCGAGGCGGAGAGCGGCACAAAGCCCATCAACGGCGTCTGTCCGGCCTGGCCGATGTTGTCGGCAATATCTTTTCGGTTGATCGCGTAGGCAAACGCCTTGCGAATCTTGGCGTTCGTGAACGGCGGCTTTTCAGTCTGGAACAGCAAGTAGTAGTTGGTGGCGCGTTCCATCGTTTGCAGCTTGCCTTCATCGCGCAACGGTCCGATGGCGTCCGCAGGCAATCCGCTGATCGGGCCGCCCGCCCAGTCCAGCTCCCCGCTGTTGAACAGCTCCAGCTCTGTATTCGTATCTTCAATCATGGAAAACTCGATTTCGTCCAGCTTCACGACATCCTTGTCCCAATACTGGTCGTTTTTCGCCAGCTCGATCTTGTTTTTATGCTCCCAGTTCGCCAGCTTGAACGGCCCGTTCGTGACGATGGTTTCCGGCTTTTTCGCCCAGTCGGGATTGGCCTCGACGACTTTTTGGTTGACCGGATAGTAAAAGGTGGCGAGCGTCAGAAAATACGGCGTCGGATTTTCCAGAGTGACTTGCAATGTCTTTTCGTCCAGCACCTTGATGCCTACGTCCTCCGCCTTTGCCTTTCCTTCGAAAAAAGCGCGGGCGTTTTTGATCGGATAGTATTTGTAAGCGGAGCCGCTCGCCGTCTTCGGGTTGAGCACGCGCAGCCAGGCGAAGGCAAAGTCGTTCGCTGTCACCGGATCGCCGTTGCTCCACTTGCTTGCGCGCAACGTGAATGTATACACTTTTTTGTCATCCGACAGCTTGATGTCCGAGGCGACAGAATTGACTGGCTTGCCATCCTTGTCCAGCCTGACGAGCGAGTCGTACAGCGAGCGGATAAAAGCGCCGGAGATCACGTCATTCGACATGCCGGAGTCCAACGTCTCCGGTTCTGAGGCGTTCATGTGCAAAATTTGGGTGGCGGCCGGCTGCGACGGCGTTGGCTGGGACTGTTGCGTGGAATCGGCAGCAGGTTGATTCGTGCTGGCACTGTTGCTGCAACCTGCGAACAATCCCGATAGCAAAACCAAGAGACTTGTAATGACGACTGGTCGTTTCATGCTTACCCCCATCTTTGTTCAATTCGCTTCTAACTTCTGTATAAATATTCTGCAAATTGTATGCCAGCTGTTTCTGCCAAGCTTGATCCGGCCTGCTTATTCACTGCTGCATACATGGGCCTTCGACTCATCCTGACAAAATGCTGCATAAAGCTGTCCAGCAGCAAAAAGATGGCTCACACGATCAGCCTGCCCATTTTTTCGCCTGATGAACACGCAAAAAAGAAGTATTCAACGTTGAATACTTCTATTCACTCACGAATATTCATTTTGCCTAGCCAATCGCTGGCTGATACATGGCGACGGCATCACACGATCTCCGGCAAAAAACGATCGGCACGTGCTTTTGCTTCGCCAGCTTTTTAATATTTTTGCTGAGACTGTGACTGACAAAGTTGATAAAGACGAGAACCAGCTCCGTATCGGCAGGAATCGTCGCCTTCACGTCCGACTTTTTTCGTCCAGATACGTGATATACATTCCGAAATCCTTTATCCTGCAACAAGCTCTCGATTTCTCCTACCCGATCTCCTCCAACTACAAGAACGCCTGCCATATGAAAGCTCCTCCTCTCTAATCTCCCATTCTCGTCTGTTTTGTCAGTCCGTCGCCTAGCCGTGCGTCCGATTCAACAACGGTCTGTTCTGAGTTGTCTGTCCTTCTTCTTTCTCTTTTTTGGCAGGGAGTCGGTATTTTTCCGTCCGCTCGATCTGAACCACCTGCGAATCGTGAACCACGATATGGATGGAACCAAATTCCAAACTGTCCAAGGCTCGCTCGATTTTCTCCCACAGTTGTTCATTCAGGGCATTCTCTTTCTTCGCCATTCGCTCACGCCTCCCTGGTTATGTTGTGAAAAACTAAATGTTTATTATTCCTACCTATTTAGTATGTTTTATAGCCTAATGTTACCTCTCGAAAGCCTTCTGTTGTCCAGCAGCGACGACACCGACTTTTCGAGAGGTCATGTCCTTTTGAAACGATAGCAGCGTTACCCTCCTCCTGTTCATATAGCGAAAGGCTCCCGACGATGCCGACATGGTCTTGTCTGCGCGGGAGCTTTCGGAAGTCCGATCAGCTATTCACTAAAATCCGATGTATTTACTTATGATTAGAGATTATCACAGACCCATTCCATCGGTCAATGCCCCAATGTTCTGATTTCGTCTGCGCAAGCCAGATTAAATGTGCCGCCGTTCCGTAGCTTGCTGTACAAACTGTTTGTGCCGCTCACGCATCCTTTGCTCTGTCGCTTGATCCAGTCCCCAATTGCCAAGGCTGGAAGCTGGCCGCAGCGCTGCGTACAAATCCCAGTACGCCAAGTCCGTATAGTCGAGATCAGGCATCCTCTCCCGATAAAATGCTGTAAAGGCGTCCATCGCTTCGCTGCCAAACGCCCAAAGCAGCTCCAGCCGGGCATTGCCCACATCTGCGAGCGGATCGCCCACAGCCGCATCTTCCCAGTCGAGTACGGCAGTCAGACGGCCATCCAGCCACATTGTATTGCCTGGCCAAAAATCTCCGTGCAACAAGACATCGCGATTTTTTCGCGCCAAGGGCCAGACAGTGCCCAGCAGCTCGCGAATCAGCCCCTCGTCCAGCGAGTCGTCCAGCTTTTCCGGTGTTTTGCGAAGCGTATCCGCTACCCAATCGGTCTGACGCGGCAAAAAGGTACTGGCTTTTTGTTCAGGGTCGATCCGGTGGATACGGGCAAGCACCTCTGCCAGTTGGGACAAATAAGCGGACAGATTGGCTGGTTGGAAGTCTGTCTGTCCCTCGACGAATGTCGTGACAAGACACGGCGAGGCAAAAATAGTTGCCGATGCTTCCAGATGGAGCGGCTTCGGCGCAGGAATATGCGCTTCCTGCAACAGTTGCAGCAGCTTGTATTCGTCGGAGGCGATCTGTGGATTGCGCTCACGATCTGCTGCGCCGTGTTGCCGCACAACCATTTTTTTGCGCGTCCCGTCCGCACACTCCAGCTCTAGCGCTGTCACCGTCGCCGAGATGCCGCCGACAAGCTCCCAGGCGCGAAGCAGCTTCCCGCAAGGTTCGATTTTTCCTGCCAGCTCTCCCCATTTGTCCAGCTTGTTTGCTTGGGTCATGTTTTGCTCGTCCTCCTGTCCGCTCTTCCGAAAAAGAGCCATCTAGTGTCGCTGTCAATCAGTCTGGCCGTATCCGCCAGGCTACTTCCTGCTTGCGCTTTTGCAAAAGCTTGCGGCACGCCTCGGCCATCAGCGCTATTCCTTGCTCGATCTTGTCTGTGTCTGTCTGGATGATGCTAAGACGCAATCCGTTGTCCCGGCCCAAGCCTGGCAAATAGTTTTGGTCCGTCGAGCGCACAGAGACGTGCTGCTGGTGCAAAGCAGCGATCACGTCGTGGGCATCCAGCTCTTTCGGCAGAACGATTGTGGTAAAAATTCCGCCGTGGGCAGCCGGACACTGAATGCTTGGGTCCAGGTGGCGGCGGCAAGCTGCGGCAAGTGCATCCATCCTCGTCCGATAGCGCTCTCTGACCATCGCGGCATGATGATCGTACATCCCCGAGTTCAAATACAGCTCCAGAGCAGCCTGGGACAAAACGGACGTGCTGGAGTCCGCCGAAGCTTTATGCAGGCGAAATGTCTCCATGACCGCTGGCGGCAAGACGACAGCAGCCAGGCGCAGTCCGGGCAACATGATTTTGGAAAAGCTTTTCACGTAAATGACGTGCCCTGACAGATCGTAGCTGTAGAGCGGATCGGCCTTCGCGCTCGTCTCCATATCCGCCAAATAGTCATCCTCCACCACAAATACCCCGTAGCGCTCCGCCAGCCTGGCGATTTGCCTTTTCTCCTCGGCTCCGTAGCTTGTCCCTAGCGGATTGTGAAAGCGCGGCATCGTATAAAAAAATTTGATCGGCTTGCTGCGAAACTGCTGCTCCAGCTCGTCCAGATCGATGCCTGCCGTCGTCCGCCCGATGCCGTATGTCGTGACACCAAGCAGTTGCAAGGTGCGAACCATGCCGTGAAAAGTAGGCTGCTCGACCAGGACGGCGCTTTTTCCATTGGGAAAAGGCATGGACGACAAGAGGTGCAGCGCTTGCTGCGAGCCGGAAACGACGCAAATCATGGACGGCTGCGCGAAAACTTGCGAATGGGCCAAATGCTTCTCCAGCTCCCGGCGCAAAGAGTAAAAGCCTTGCGGATCGCAATAAGTGAACAGCTGATCCTCGTACAGTTCAATCGCCCGGTTCAGGCAATGCTGGAAGTCTTTATACGGCATGACTTCCGGGTCCGGACTGGCCGCGGAAAAATCGATTTGTCCCTGTCCCGCTCCCGTTCGCGTGACGGCCTGCGGGCGCAGCACCGCGTAATAGCCGCTTTTTTGCACTGCGTACACGAGATGCTCTTTTTCCAGCTCCTGATACGCCCGGATCGCTGTATTCGTACTGCAATTCCACCGCTCGGAGGCTGTACGGATCGACGGCAGCTTTTCTCCGGGGCGTATTTTGCCCGTCAGCAACTGTTGTTTGAGCTGTTGCTTGAGCGCCTCGTATTTTTTCTCCACCCTTGTCCACCCGCTCTCCATCTGTGTGGGTACAGATGCCCTTTTTCCTCGTTTCTCCCTGGTTGTTCCTTACAGTATAGTGAATCGTAAGTCAGTCAGTAAACAGGAGAAAGGATGAGCAACAGATGGAATGGAAACACCCCGAATTGCCTTACACAATCAGTGATGATCCGAAGCTGCTCGACGAAGAACAAATTTTTGCCTGGCTGTCTACGACCTACTGGGCTGGCGAGCGTCCGAGAGAAATGATCGTCAAAGCCATTTCGCAATCGCTCTGTTTCGGAGTGTATCACGAGAGCGGACAGGCCGGGTTTGTCCGGGTCGTCACCGATTACGCGACTTTTTCCTGGGTGTGCGACGTCTTCATCGATCCCGCCCACCGCGGAAAAGGGCTGGGCAAATGGCTGATGGAGGTCATGGTGCAGCACCCGGCTATTCGCCATACAAACATGACGCTGGCAACGCGGGATGCCCATGGGCTGTACGAAAAATACGGCTTCGTCCGCAAAGAGATGATGCGTAGAATGGCAGAAGTACCGATGCCGCTCTCGTAATGGCAAAAGCATGTTCCGCCAACAAAAAAATCCGTGGGGATATGCTCCTCAACGGATTTTTGCCGTTTGCCTGACTTGACCGTCCCGTTCAATGCTTGCCCCGTACGAAATCCGGTTCAGCTTGTCTATCATGCGCTGCTTGCCTTGACTGTCCTGCTCCGCGGGCTGTCCATTCACGATTTTCACAGGAATGACGCGGGAGCTGGTTTCTTTCTCTTTAAAAGCAAGCTCTACCATCATCGCTTCGCGTCCTTTCGAATTGTACGAGGTCGTAAACACAAAGTTGCCGACGCTGTAGTAGATCGGGACTTGCTTGTAAAATTCGACGCCCATCACGGAATGGCTGTGTGAGCCGACGATCGCGTCCACGCCGCTGTCGATCAGCTTTTTCGCCAACTCGCGCGCATACGGCTCAGGCGTGTCCTTGTACTCCAGGTTCCAGTGCATCACCGCAATCGTAATATCCGACTGGGCAACCGCCTGCTTCACATAGGACAGCATCGGTTCGTAGGAGTAGGCGTGAGCAAGTCCCGGCTTGTTTTTGCCCGCGTACCAGCGATAATTGGGCAGCACGTGGCTCAGGCCGATCACTGCCACTCGCTTGCCCTTGATCGTCTGGATCTGCGGCGCAAATGCTTCCGCTTCGTTTTTGCCTGCGCCCACGTAGCCGATTTGCTGCTTGTCCAAATGTCCGAATGTGTCCAGCAAAGCGTCTACGCCGTAATCGAGCGTGTGGTTGTTAGCCAGATTGACTACGTCGATGCCGGCATTTTTCAGTCCGTTCAGTGCGCTGGGCTGGGCGCGATACGTAAATTCTTTTTTCTCCGGCTTGCCGCGTGTGCTGACAGGCGTCTCCAGATTGGCGATGGCGAGATCAGCTTGTCGCAGAAACTCCCCTGTTTTTTGAAACGGATAGTCTACCCCGTGCCGTCCGATTTGCACCCCCACGCTTTTATCCAAAATGATGTCTCCCACAAACGCAATCCGGATTTCCTCCGCCGTCTCCTCTTGCTTCGCGTCCGCACCTGTCGCATGGATGGTCGGCGGACTTGCACTGCTGACCGCGAGCACCAACGCAGCAACGGCCACAGCAGCCGCACCGCTCCAACGAACAATCCCCATCCGCCTCACACGCCCTCTTGCTTTTTTATGCTCATTGTAGAAGGCTTGGGGCAAAAAGAGTGTTGAAGCGTGTCTTCGGACTTGCCATCATTTCTCGCCCTCATTTGACGAGACTTTTTTCCATGTCGAAGCGTGCTGTTTTCGCTAGTATAATAAGGACATACCTTTTACGCTGCAAAGAATGGAAAGGAGGAAAAATGGGTCAACCATCCGTTATGTTGAAAACGAAAACAGCGGTCCCTGCCTATCGCTTCGACAGTGTAAAGAGAAGTCATCTGCTGGAACAAATGAACAATGGGCTACAGTGCCGGCTCACGTTTGTAAACGCACCGGCGGGCTACGGAAAGACAACGCTGCTTTGCCAATGGGCGCACGATTTCAGCGGGCAGCTGGCGTGGCTTTCGCTCGATGAGAAAGACAACGATCTCGTCCGGTTTTGGCGCTATATCGTGCATATGCTGACAAATGCCTCTTCCCCGCATCTGGCGGAGAACATGGAAAACTCCATGAAGGCAACCTCTCATACTTCGATTTTTTCGTTTATAGACTCGCTGCTCAATGAGCTGGCGACAACGATTCACCAGCCGCTGGCGATCATTCTCGATGACTACCATGTGATTTCGGAAAGCGCGATCCACGACAGCCTCGCTTACTTTATTGAATATTTGCCAGGCAACTGCCATGTGTACATCGCCAGCCGCAGTGCCTTGCCCTTTTCAACGGCAAAATGGCGTCTTCGGAGCGAGCTTGTTCATCTGACGCCACAGCAGCTGTTGTTCGATCAAGCCGAGGCGTTCAGCTTTTGTCAGCAGGTGCATGGCTTGCTGCTTTCCGAGGAGCAAATCGCCAGTCTCGTCGCCAGCACAGAAGGCTGGGTCGCCGGGCTGCAACTCGCTGCGATTTCGCTTTCCACCTCCGGGAACCACGAGCGGTTTTTTGCCAAATTTACGGGGGCACACCGCGACATCTCCGACTATTTGTTTCACGAAGTGCTGGTGCAGCTGCCCCAATCGACGCGCGATTTCCTGTTGCTGACCTCCGTGCTGTCGCGGCTGGACGCCCACGTATGCAACGCGCTGGTCGGCATGACGGGCAGTCAGCAAGTTTTGGCTGAGCTGTACAGACAAAATATATTTTTGTTTCCCCTCGATGACGATCAGACTTGGTATCGCTACCATCATTTGTTTGCCGATTTTTTGCGCAGCCAACTGGAGCTGACTTACCCTGGCAAAGCTTACGAGCTGCACAAGCTTGCCAGCGAGAGCTTTGCTGCGCGCGGATTTCTGGACGAAGCCATCGAGCATGCGATTTGCGCTTGCGATTACCCGCTCGCCGTGCAGTTGCTTGCGCAGCACTTCCCGACGTGGCTTTCGCGCGGCGAATTTTTCACCTTGCTGCGCGCGCTTACGAGCATCCCGGATCACGGGCAAAATATGCCGCCGCTGCTCAGGCTGCTCTACGTCTTTTTGCTAATCGCTTGCGATCAGACCAGTCTTGCCCAAGCCGAGCTTGACCTGCTGGAAAAAGACTGCCAGAGCATGCCCCCATCCGCGGAGCGCGAACAGTTTGCCAGCGGCCTGTTTTTTGTCCGGGCCAATCTCGTCTTTGCCAACGGCGATTTCGCAAGCTGGGTAGCCAGCTCGTCCCAATTGCAGGAGGACTTGCCGCAAAACCCGTTGTTTTATCATCTGAACTACAACACGACCGAGCCGTTCATCCGCAGGACGCGATTCGGCTTGAAAGGGATGCTGTCCGAGGAAACGGAGCTGGTCGGCAAGCAGTTTTCCGCTATTCTGGAGGCGCACGGCTGGCAGGACTCCTTGATCAACAAATACGTCGTCCAGGCGCTGGCGGAAGGGCTTTACGAGGAGAACAAGCTCGAAGAAAGCTTCGCGTTTTTGCAAAAAATCGCGCCTGTAGCGCTGCAGCAAAAAATTCCCGGACTTTATGTTCCGTATGTACTGACTCATGCCCGGCACTTGCTGGCGAACCAGGATTTCAAGGAAGCGCGAAGGCTTGTCCAGGAAGCGATGGAGATTGTCACGGGGTGGTCGCAGCTGTACTGGATCAGTCCGTTGCGCGCTTTTCAGGCGTACATCGCACTCAGGGAAGGAGATGTGGCCTGGGCCGAGGCAGAGCTTGCCAAGCTGCCCCGCTCCACTTTTCACAAACCCAGTATTCATAAAGAGCTGGAGCAGTTGGCCTATGTCCGGCTGCTGCTCGCCAAACAGCAGGAGGCAGATGCGCTCAAGATTCTTGCCCCTTTGAAGCAAATTGGCGTCAGGGAGGGACTGTTAGGCAGCCAGGTAGAAATCGCCAATCTGCAAGCGATGGCGCTCCAGCAGCAAGGCAACAAGCGCGAGGCGTTGGCACATCTGCACGAGGCCCTTGTCATCGGGGCGAAAAACTTGTATGTACGCAGCTTTTTGGATGAGGGGCTGGCTATGTACAGCTTGCTCAGCGCTTACCAGCAGCGGGAAAACTCCAGGACGGAGCAAGCTCCTCCGGTCATTTCTCCCGACTATGTGCAGCAGTTGCTTGAGCTTTTCCCGAAAAAGCGGGCAAGAGCGCATGGCAGCTCATTCTCGCCGCTTCCAGAGCCGTTGACAGGCAAGGAAATGATCATTTTGTCCATGCTCGGCCAAGGGGCGTCCAACAAGCAAATTGCCGAAGAGCTGGGCAACACGGTCGGTACGGTCAAAGTGTACCTGCACCGGATTTACGGGAAACTCGGTGTGGAAAACCGTACCCAAGCGCTGCTCCGGGCACAGGAAATCTCGCTTTTGGAGGCGCCGACAAGCACTATGTTATAAAGCTGAGCTTTAGGATGAGAAAAGGCTTCGCCACGGTTTTGTGGGCGGGGTCTTTTTTCTTTTGGGGATAGTCGGGAGTTTCAAGGAAATTACTGATTGCATGAAAGCCTGTTTGAGTGTCGCTTTGTCGGGTGCGAGTGATCCAGCCATCTTCCGCCCCTTTCGCGAGCAGCCATAATCCAACGAGCAAAGCCGCGAGGGCGAGGTACCCCCGCTTGTGGTCAGCGCTCCGATCTGCAAGCCTTTAGCTGCTGTGGCGAGCCAGCCATCCCACCATGACTGCCGGAAACAAATACGCCATCATGACTTCCCGCCACAGCACAAACGATTTCGCCTTGCCTTGGGGCGACCCGTCCTCGTCTCAGCGACAGCCGCTGTCTTTGCCGGATGATTCACCCCCATGAATGAACTTCCTCCTTGTTTTTTGAATATATAATTAGGTTCCTAACTATATACCTGTGAAAATGGGCTAGTTTTCCTAGCCCGTCTTTACCTTTTCTTGCTGTTTGCTTGCACGTCTTTCTTTTCATCTGTCAGTGCCGAGATGCCTTCTGTCACGCGACCAAGCAGGGACAGAAATACGCTGCGCTCCTCCAGCGAAAGGGAACTGACCATCGCTTCCAGCCGCATGAAATGCTCAGGCGCCATGTCCCTCAGCTTGCTCGCACCCGCTTCGGTCAAAACAACCGCTTTTTGGCGTCCATCCTGCATGCTTTTTCGCCGGGAGACGAGTCCATCGCGCTCCAGCACGTCAATCAGGCCCGTCACCGTAGCGCGGGTGACGCCGAGATTGTCTGCCAATTGCGAAGGCAGCAGCTCTCCGTCGTTGGTTTCCAGCTCCGCCAAAAGCCGATAGCGCCCGGTTGACAAGCCGAAGCGGCCAAAGTGAATCTCCGCTGCGCTGCCGAGTTTCGCTCCCGCCTCCATCAGTCGCGCGGCTACAAGAACTGCCTGTGCGTCTACGTCCAGACTGTAGCGCGCAAGCTGTCGCCTCGCCTGGTCAAGCGAAGGAGCAGAGTCGAAGTCATGCTTGTTTTTCGGTTCGTTGTTCATGCACGTAGTATGGTGCCTAACTACTTTTCGTGTCAACCAAATTTTCCAAACCCATTTTTCAGTAGACCAGACAGGCTCGATCGGCTTATTTCGGTTGCATCCGAATCGCCCCGTCCAGCCGGATTGTCTCTCCATTCAGCATCGGGTTCGTAATGATGCTGTTCACCAGCTTGGCGTACTCGTCGGGCTGACCCAATCTCGGTGGAAAAGGCACGGTCGCTCCCAACACGTCTTTTACGGCGCGGGGCAGCTTGTCGTACATCGGCGTGTCAAACAAACCAGGAGCGATCGTCATCACCCTGATTCCATACGGAGCCAAGTCCCTCGCCAACGGCAAGGTCATGCCGACAATCCCGCCCTTTGCAGCGCTGTAAGCCACTTGTCCGACCTGCCCGTCAAAAGCAGCGATAGACGCTGTATTGACGATCACGCCGCGTTCGCCCGTTTTGGCTGGCTCGTTGCCCGCCATCTGCTCGACTGCCATTCGCACGACATTAAACGTGCCGATCAGGTTCACTTGCACGACTTTGCTGAATGTCTCCAAGGAATGAGGGCCGTTTCTGGACAGCGTCTTTTGCCCCAGAACCATTCCTGCGCAATTGACTGCGGCGTGAATCGTGCCGAAAGCTCCCGCCGTGCGCTCGATCGCCTCCCGCACGCTCGCTTCGCTCGTCACATCCGTCTGTACGAACAGGGCGTGATCGCGTCCCAGCTCATTTGCCAGGGCGTACCCCCGTTCGAGGTCCTGATCAAGAATGGCTACTCTTCCTCCGTGCTCTACCACATTCCTCACAGTGGCTTCCCCCAACCCGGAAGCTCCACCCGTTACAATGGCAACCACATCCCGAATGTCCACGCCATTCTCCCCCTTCCTGCAAATCGACATTCAGGATAAATAAATGCAAGTTGAGTACCAGCCGCGAAAAGCGCTGCCAGCCCTTGCTTCGGGTTACCGAAACTGTCCTTGTGTCCAAGCCGTTCGGACACTCGTGAGACAGTTTTCGTCCGATAAATGGACACGAACCGCCCTTCCTTCCGCTCAGCGCACAGGCCAGCAGCTGTGGTCATTGGCGTGCAGCAAAGCGGCTGAGAAAAACACAAGCAGTCTTTCACGGTGTCGTCAAAGCCATTCAGAAAAAAGCTGCGGAAGTGTTGCCCATGCCCAAGCAACGCTTTGTCTGGCCTTATCTATTTGGGACACGCTCAGCGAACTGAATCAGCGAAGAGTCAAATAAACAGGATGCACAAATAACCCCGCAAAAGGCGACTGCCCTTTCTTCGGGGTTTTGTTTGTTCTTGGCCAAAACAATGCCGTGACTCGGCTTCCAGCAGACTGTAGTTGGCGGGCACTGTCAAGCTGCCGAATTACGGCGCAATTTGCTCAACGAGATGAACGATGGCTTGCGCGACCTTTGCTTCGTAGCTCTCTTGGCGGCACAGTTCATCCCATAGTTGCTCATGCTCTTTTTCACCGGGCACATCAGCAGTTTTATGCTCTGCCTGCCCGTCTCCGCCAGCCGCGGCGGCCACCTCGGCATTTTGCGCACGATTGCGGACCAGCTCGTGTACCATGAGCAAACTCAGCAGCTTGTCCATATTCGCCTGATGACGAATCAGGTGCGGCTCCATCCGTCTGGCCATCTCCCACAGCTTCTCTGTTTGATCTTGTGCGGTCAGCATTTCCCTCTCAAACCTCCACACGGAACATAACTAAACAACATTAATTATATCTAATTATAATCAAATATAGAAAGATAAGAAATCAATCCGCGCTATTTTCCTGGACAGGCTGACGGAGATGCTGTGTGGAATCAGGAGAAAGTAGTCCGACCCTATTTTGTTGTATGATGGGCATATGCACGAACTGCTCGTTGGCCGCAAAAGTGTGCCCAACGCTATTTTTCCAACCCGGGAGGAACTATGGATCGCATTCAATATTTGTCGCAGTTCAATTTGTTGCGTTCCCTTTCCAGCGAAGACCTGATCGAAATGGACGAGCTGACCTCGATTACGACTTTTCCGAAATATACATTCATTCAAACGCCCGACACGTTCACGGAGGGGCTGTACTTTGTGAAGCGAGGGAAAGTGCGTTTGTATCGGCTCAATGAGGAAGGCAAGCAATTTACTTTGGATATTTTGCGCGAGGGGAACATCTTTGGCGAGATGGGGGATATTTCGCTAGGGACGCGCGGCCTGTTTATCGAGACGGTCGAGGAAAGCGATATTTGCGTGATGGACAAGGAGCGCTTCGAGAGTTATCTTCTTCGTCGGCCACGTTTCATGCTGAATATGATCAAAGTAATGAGTGAGCGCTTGTCGCACATGAGCAGTCTCGCGCAAAGCCTTGCTCTCAGAAAGCTGCACGACAAAATTATCCACGTTCTGGCGGAGCTTTCCGAACGGTTCGGGGTTCAGGACGATGGCGACGATTACAGCCGAATCGACATGCCCCTCTCCCATCAGGAAATTGCCCACCTGGTAGGGGCTTCAAGAGAAGCCGTGTCTGTAGCGTTGAAAGAGCTTGCGGAGGCGGGCATGCTCCGCACCGGGTTCCGTACAGTGACCGTCCACCGCGACATTCTCCGGGCGGCACAAAAACTCGCTCAGGATGACAGCTTGTGAACTGCATTACATCTTTTCCATTCGTGCTTCTCTTATGATGAAGAAGAGTTGAATGACAGGACGAAACGGAGAGAGAACGAGATGGAAAACAGGCCACTGGCTTCTTTGCAAACAGAATTGGATCGTGCTACCGCGCAGATGGAGCAAAACTTGCCCGCTGAAATGGTCAAGATGTTCGAGCAGTCAATCCAGCAAGTAAAGGCATCCGCTGGTGCTGCTGGCTTGAAAGCCGGAGCACAGGCACCAGACTTTTCGCTGACGGATCAAAACGGTGCCAGCATGACTTTGTCTGAACTGACGGTCAATGGCCCCGTCGTTCTTTTGTTTTATCGCGGCGTCTGGTGCCCGTTTTGCAATATTGCGTTGCGGGCTTATCAACAAGCGTCAGCACTTTTTGCGGAGGCAGGAGCGCAACTTGTGGCGATCAGTCCGCAAACGCCGACCTATTCAGCCAGCATGAAGGCAAATAACGAACTTGGATTTCCGCTTTTGAGCGATCCTCGCAATGAAGTCGCAGCCCGCTACCATCTCGTATTCGAGCTTCCGGAAGCGCTACGGGGAAGTTACCAGTCTCTTGGCATTTCTCTCGACGAGTATCATGGCGATTCCTTGTGGAAGTTGCCTGTGCCCGCAACGTATGTGATCGACCGTGAGAACATGATTCGTCTGGCTCACGTCGAAGCTGACTACAAGCAGAGGCTGGAGCCTTCCCACGTATTGGATTTGCTGGCTTCACGAAACGATTGGTAATCACGATTACGGAGGCGGCTATGCTATGACATTCGACGAAATGGCTTCGATTTCAGAAAGGGTGCTGAATCGGAAAGGAGCCAGAAAAGCTGGCGACATTCTCCCGGATGTGCTCGTTTTATTGAATGGCGGACGAATCGAGAGTGTCAATTTGACAGAGTGGTTGGCAGTCGATCATTTGCAACTGCTTAGGCACATCCTGGTTGAGCTTCAGTTGCAGCAGCATGCTGACGCGATGTTATCCGCGCTGGAACGAATCGCGGGGCAGCCGACGATGAAAGTCATCCCCGCCATTGCGGTCGAATGGCTAGAGGTGTTCCGTCAAAAGACTGGCGAGGAGCGTACACAACTGTTCCAACGCTTGGCGGCGCATCCGTCAGATAGCGTGCGCTGTTGGGCAGCTTACATCGTGGGGTTGGATCAGTTGGAACTGGAGCAAAAACTGGCGCTCATTCGCCCGTTTGCCGCCGATAGCCACTTCGGCGTCCGCGAAATCGCATGGATGGCTGTCCGGGACTCTGCTTCCCAACAGCTGAAACTAGCCATCCGCCTGCTGGGCGCTTGGGTACAGGAACCGAATGCCAATCTCCGCCGTTTCGCCGTTGAATTGACCCGTCCGCGCGGCGTTTGGGCCAAGCATATTGCGGAGTTGAAGGAGAATCCCGAATGGGGGCTTCCCCTTTTGGCGCCGTTGAAAGCCGATCCATCCAAGTATGTCCAGGATTCGGTTGCCAATTGGTTAAATGACGCAGCCAAGTCGCAGCCGGATTGGGTCGTTCAAGTATGCCGCGCGTGGCTGGATGCGTCCGATGAGAAAGCGACCAAGCGGATCGTGGCGAGGGCGCAAAGAAGTATGAAGGGCTAGGATGGGGGATGCTTTGTAGATTGCGTCATCGGTAGTTTCAAAAAATACCAATGCAAAAAGCTTGTTTGGGGTAATGCTTTGTAGGTTACGTCATCGGTACTTCAGGTGAAGCGAGAAAAGAGACGAATCGCTGTAGCTTCTTGGGATACCCCCTGTGGGCTTAGGCTGCACGGCTCCGGGGAAAAAGCGAAACCGCGTCAAAAGCAGCGGACTCAGGGAAGCGGACGCACGTTGACGCTTAAAACCGTGTTTCGCTTTTTCCTCAGAGCCTCGGTCGGTATCCCAAAGAGCTTTCGCGGATTCGTCTCTTTCCTCGTCAGGGGCTGGGTGTGGTCATCGGAAGTTTCAAGGAAAAATGCCAATGCATAAAAGCTTGTTTGGGGTAATGCTTTGTAGATTGCGTCATCGGTACTTCAGGTGAAGCGAGGAAAGAGACGAATCGCTGTAGCTTCTTGGGATACCCCCTGGGGGCTTAGACTGCACGGCTCCGGGGAAAAAGCGAAACCGCGTCAAAAGCAGCTCGCTCACAGATGCAGATTCACGTTGACGCTTAAAACCGTGTTTCGCTTTTTCCTCGGAACCTCGGTCGGTATCCCAAAGAGCTTTCGCGGATTCGTCTCTTTCCTCGTCAGCGGCTGGTTGTTGTCATCGGGAGTTTCACGGAAAAATGCCAATGCATAAAAGCTTGTTTGGGGTAATGCTTTGTAGATTGCGTCATCGGTACTTCAGGTGAAGCGAGAAAAGAGACGAATCGCTGTAGCTTCTTGGGATACCCCCTGGGGGCTTAGACTGCACGGCTCCGGGGAAAAAGCGAAACCGCGTCAAAAGCAGTGGCTCAAAGAAGTGGGAGCACGTTGACGCTTAAAACCGTGTTTCGCTTTTTCCTCAGAGCCTCGGTCGGTATCCCAAAGAGCTTTCGCGGATTTCGTCTCTTTCCTCGTCAGGAGCTGGTTGTGGTCGGCGCGAGTTTCAAAGAAAATGCCAATGCCAAAAAGCTTGTTTGAGCTGACGCTTTGTAGTCTGCGTCATCGGTACTTTAGCGGTGGTGATCGGGGTTTCAAAAAAACGCAGAAACATGAGCAAGAGTCTTCTTGAAGACGGTCACTTCATGCAACCCGTTCATGAAAAAACTTACTCAATTTCTGCTCTGGATTTTCCGCCCTTGAGCAACCTCCAAAAAACAATCTCCGACCAATGCTTACCGTTGGCCGAGGAAACAGGAGAAACAAGCGAAAGGGCTTTGGGACTCCTTCCGAGGCGGAGGTGAAAAAGGAAAACACGCCTTTAAGCGGCAACGTGCGTCCGCTTCTTCGATCTCGCTGCTTTTGACGCGGTTTTCCTTTTTCGCCGGAGACGGGCAGTCCACCCTTCCCCGCTAGAGGCCCACGTCCCTACAGCGGTTTCTCCTGTTTCCTCCCTCCCCTACAGCCGCGATCAACAGCCGCACTTGAATTTTTCATCCTTGATCAACTCTCAAAAAATCACGATCCGACCAATGCTTACCGTTGGCCGAGAAAACAGTGACCCCCGCCCATTTCCTCCCCATTCAAAAAAACTGCCACCCAGCAGTCTCCAAGCGACCACCAGGCAGCAGTTGTCTTTTCCCTAAAACGATCATTACTCCATCGTCAACACGACGCGGCCGTTAATTTGGCCTTTTTCCATCCGTTCCAGCACCTCGTTGATTTTATCCAGCGGCTGTGTCTCGATGATCGCGCGAACCTTGCCGCGAGCCGCGAAGTCGAGTGCTTCCTGCATGTCTTTGCGCGTTCCTACGATCGAGCCTTTGACCGTTACACCGTTGAGCACCGTATCGAAAATCGGGATAGGCAGCTCGGCATTCGGCAATCCAACCACCACGAGCGAGCCACCGCGGCGAACCGATTTGTACGCCTGCTCAAACGCTTTTTTCGTTACAGCCACACTAATCGCTCCGTGCACGCCACCGACCTGCTCGGTAATCGCCTCCACAGGATCGACCTCGCTGCTGTTGACCGTCACGTCAGCACCCAATTCTTTTGCCAGTTCGAGCTTCTCGTTGTGAATGTCTACCGCGACGACGTTGTACCCCATTGCTTTCGCATATTGCAGGGCTACGTGGCCCAGTCCGCCGATCCCGAAAATTGCCACCCAGTCGCCCGGCTTCACATTGGCGACCTTCAGCGCTTTGTAAGTAGTCACGCCCGCGCACAAGATCGGAGCAGCCTCCACGTCTCCCAGTTCATCCGGGATACGCGCCACATAAGCCGCTGGCGCCACGCAATACTCCGCGTAAGCTCCGTCTGCGGAATAACCGCCATTCAATTGCTTCTGGCACAAAGTCTCCCAACCCGTGAGGCAATAGTCGCACTCGCCGCACGCGGAGAACAGCCACGGGATGCCTACCCGGTCGCCCAGCTTCAAGGAAGTGACGCCTTCGCCCAGCTTTTCCACGACCCCTACCCCTTCATGGCCCGGAATCAAAGGCAGCTTCGGCTTGACCGGCCAGTCTCCATGCGCTGCATGCAAATCTGTATGGCAAACGCCGCACGTCTTGATTTTGACCAACACTTCCCCGTAACCCACCTCTGGAACCGCTACTTCCTTTACCTCCAGCTTTTGATGGAACTCGTTGACCACTGCTGCTTTCATCTCGACCTTCCTCCTCTTTTCCCCCACGGGCACCTGTTTGTGTGCCGAATGAGCGGTTATGTATTTTCGCTCCTATATATTTGCAAGCAGCATGCCAAATTGTAAGCGCTTTATCTTTCGCGCTTTTTCGCCTTGTCTCACCTTCGGACTGGCCGATTTTTCGGCCTATCAGCCAAAAAAACGGCCCGCGAGCCAAGCTTTTGGCCAAAAAAGGGATTCGACCCTGTCTGCGGTATTAACTACATAGGGAAAAAGGGGGTAAGCAGCATGCAAATATCCAAATTTATGACACCGGAGATCATCTTCGGCAACCAATCCATCGGCCAAGTCGGGGAAAGCCTTCGCCGTCTGGGAGCATCCCGCGTTTTTCTCGTCAGCGATCCCGGTGTCGTAAGCGCAGGCTGGGCCGAGCGAATCATCCACTACTTGCAGCAGCAAAAGCTCGACTATCATTTGTGGACCAACGTGACGGCCAATCCGAAAGATTACGAGATTCACGCCGGAATCGCGGCGTACCGTGCTGCCGAGTGCAACGCGATTCTCGGAGTCGGCGGCGGCAGCGCGATCGACGCAGCCAAAGCCATCGCCCTGCTCGCCACCAACGAAGGAAGCATTGTGCAGTATGAAGGAGTCGATCAGATTCAGCATCCGCTCCCGCCGATGGTCATGGTGCCGACTACGGCTGGCTCCGGCTCCGAAGTCTCGCAGTTTTCGATTATCGTAGACAGCGCGCGCAAAGTAAAAATGGCGATCATCTCCAAATCGCTCATCCCGGATATCGCCATCATCGATCCGCAAACCTTGATGACCAAAGACAGACAACTCACTGCCAATACAGGCATGGACGTCCTGACCCATGCCATCGAGTCGTATATTTCGCTCGCTGCGACGCCGCTTACCGAGGTTCACTCCCTGCAAGCCATGCGCCTGATCGCCGAACATCTGCGTCCATCCGCCGCCAGCCAGTACAACGCCTCCGCCAAGCAAGCGATGGCAATGGCGAGCTTGCAGGCCGGAATCGCTTTTTCCAACGCCATACTCGGAGCCGTCCACGCCATGTCCCATCAACTGGGCGGCTTCCTCGACGCCCCGCACGGGGAAGTAAACGCCATCCTGCTGCCGCACGTTCTCGAATACAACTATATCGCCGCTCCCGAAAAATACAGGCAAATCGCCGAATGTCTGGGCGAAAACACCTCGGGTCTGAGCACGCACGACGCCTCTCGTCTCGCCATGAAAGCCGTGACGAATCTGGCAAAAGACCTGGACGTGCCGCAATCGCTGTCTGCCATCGGGCTGCACCCTGACCAGATCGAACTGCTCAGCTCACTCGCCTTGCTCGATGTGTGCATGACAACCAATCCGCGCGACATGAGCGTCCAAGACGTCGCTTCTCTCTTTCGCCAAGCTCTATAGGAGGCCGCCATGCAAAGCAAACAGGAGATACTCGAAAAGCTCACCGGAATATCTTCCTCGCGAAAAAGCTACTACAGCGAGCTTGTCTATCTCGTCGAAGAAATGAAAAAGAAAAACCGCCAGCTCGCGGTCATCAATCAGCTGACGCACATCCAGATCGACGCAACCTGGCAGCAAACGAGCAGCTACATAGCCCAGCAGCTATCGCAAATTCTCGCCTTCGAGCACTTTACGTTGACGATTGTCAAAGGAGGCACGCCGACGTCGTACTTGTGCATGCGGACAGACACGGACTGGCAGTGCCACACGTTGACTCATCCGCACTGCCCTGACACGGCAAACTTTCCCGAGCAGCTTCATCACAAGCTGGCGCAAACGTTGCCGCAGCACTATGCGACTTCGGTGTCGCTGCGCAATCCATTGAACCAGACTTTCGGCTACTTGACGCTTTTGCGAGAGGAACAGCGCCCAGCCGATCCCGAAGAAGCCGAGTTGATCCAGCTCGTTGCCCGGCACGTAGGCGTCATCGTGGAAAACAGCCTGCTGTTTCAGGACGTGAACGAAAAAATCAAGATCGAGGCCCAACTGATCCAGTCGGCAAAAATGGCTGCCATCGGGGAAATGGCCGCTGGAATCGCCCACGAGCTGAACAGTCCGCTGACCGCGATTCTCGGCAATTCCCAACTGCTTTTGCGCGAAACAGCCGATGCTCCGACCGCGCCGCTCATGCGCGACATTTATCAGTGCGGCGTCCGCTGCAAAAAAATTATTCAAAACCTGCTGACCTTCTCCCGGCAAGAGGAGTATTTGTTTGAGACTGTCTCCATTGACGAAGTCGTGGAGGATGTGCTCGGGCTGATCGGCTACCAGCTGTCTGTCTGCGGCCTGACCATAACCCGGGAAATGAACGAGCCGAGCCTGCTGTTTCACGGCAGCCGCCATCAGATCGAGCAAGTCGTCATCAACTTGCTCTTGAACGCCAGGGATGCCTTGTCCGAGCAGGAAGCGCCGCGGATTCTCATCCGTTCCTTTCCCGTCGAAGAAGACGGCGTCCGCTACGCAGGCTTGTCCGTTTACGACAACGGGACGGGCATTCCAGCCGAACAGCTCTCACAAATTTTCCAGCCTTTTTTCTCGACCAAAGAACGGACAAAAGGGACAGGACTGGGCTTGTCCGTCAGCCTTGGCATCGCCGAAGCGCACGGCGGCAAGCTGTATGCGCAAAGCGAAGAAAATCGCTACAGCGAATTTACGCTGCTTTTGCCACTGCTGATCAAAGAGGAGGAACACCAACATCATGGAGCAGAAACGGATATTGATTGTGGATGATGAGACGGAGGTCACTACGTTTTTCACCTATTTTCTCCGGCGCAAAAATTGCGAGGTAGTCGTCGCCAACACGGGCAAGGACGTCCAATGGCTTTTGCAAAACGATTCCCGCGGCTTTCAGGCTGCTCTCGTCGATCTCAAGCTGCCTGACGCGGACGGGCTGGAGCTGCTGCGCAAGATCAAAGCCGTTTTTCCCGCGTGCGAAGTGTTGATCATGACTGGCTACAGCACCATCAAGTCGGCCGTCACAGCGATGCAGTGGGGGGCCAAAGACTATTTGGAAAAGCCGTTCGACAATCTGGACAGTCTGGAACACATCATTGATTCTGTCCTCTCTACTTCGGCGAACCAAAAAGATGACCTATCCCAAGAAGCCGCGCAATATGGTATCGTGTATTCAGCAGAAAGCCCGATGAGCAAAATGATCGCCATTGCCAAAAAATTAGCAAAAAAGGCGATCCACATCTTGATAGAAGGAGAGACCGGAACAGGCAAGGAGCTGATGGCCCGTTTTCTCCACGGAGCGAGCAACCGCGCCCAGCAGCCTTTCGTCGCGTTCAACTGCGGTGCCGTCCCGGAATCGTTGCTGGAAAGCGAACTGTTCGGGTACGAAAAAGGCGCGTTTACCGGAGCGGTCAAATCGCGAAAAGGGTTGTTTGAGCTTGCTCACAACGGCACGCTGTTTCTCGACGAGATTGGCGAAGCCCCGCTGTCGATCCAGGTCAAGCTGCTGCGCACGCTGGAAACGGGAGAATTTATGCGGGTCGGGGGCGAACAGGTCGGTCAGAGCAATATTCGCTTCATCTCCGCCACGAACCGCAACCTGGAGCACGAGGTCGAGATGAACCGTTTCCGCAGCGACCTGCTGTATCGTCTCGAAGGAATCAAGCTGGCAATTCCTCCCCTGCGGGAGCGTGCTGGCGACATCCCGGCAATCGCGCATTCCTACTTGCAAAAGCGCAGCGGCGCTCCATGCGAGATCGAGCCTGATGCCATGGAGCTTTTGCAACACTATGACTGGCCTGGCAATGTCAGACAGCTCCTGAATGTCCTGAATCAAACGATCGCCCTGCACGAATGCGAAAAACTGCGCGCCGAGCACCTGCCTGCCCAGTTGCGGCAAAAGACGCTGCAAACGAAGCTGCCTGGTCAATCCCACCCCGAACCGAGCAGCGTCGAGCAAGCGATTGAGCGGGAGTGCGAGCGGTTTGTAGAATCGCTCACCCGCGTGCTCCCTTCCATCGAAGGCGTCGATTTCGATTACTTGCAAAAAAGAATCAAGCTGTTGGAAGGGGAAGTCGGACGGGCGATCATCGAAAAAGGTTTGAGCGAAACAAAGGGAGACAGGCAGCTTCTGAGCAAGAAGCTGAACATCACCAAGCGGACGATCCGCTACATTCTCAACGAAAAGGGGTAATGCCTCGCCTGCGCTGCGCTAATCCCCTGTAGGAGGCAATGATTGTGGTACCCCAAAAACAACAGCACTGGTCGATTTCGCATCTCAAAAGCATTCCTGGCGATTTTTCCATCTCGGCCGTCGTCGTCGGCCTGATTGCCACCATCGTGTCTTATGCCGGCCCGCTCCTGATCGTCTTTCAGGCGGCGCAGAGCGCGGGACTCAGCGAAGCAGAGCTTTCCTCCTGGATTTGGGCGATCTCCATCGGCAGCGGCTTGACGGCGATTATTTTAAGCATCTGGTTCAAGACGCCAGTCATTACCGCCTGGTCGACGCCAGGTGCCGTCCTCTTGGTATCCAGCCTGACCACCTATCCTTACAGCGACGCGATTGGCGCGTATCTGTTTTCCGCAGCCGTCATCACGCTGCTCGGCGTCTCCGGCCTGTTTTCCATCCTGATGAAATACGTGCCGCAGTCGATCACGACCGCGATGCTCGCCGGGATTTTGTTGGCTTTTGGCGTCGAAGTTTTCGTCTCGATGCAGCATTTGCCTGCGCTTGCCTTGCCGATGATCTTCTGCTACCTGTTCGCCAAACGGTTGTTTCCGCGCTACGCCGTCGTGCTGACGCTTTTGGTCGGACTTGCCATCGCTTTTGGCATGGGGCGCTTGCAGCTTGATTCTGTGCAAATGACATTGGTGAACCCTGTGTTTACGATGCCAAACTTTTCGCTCGATGCGATTGTCGGGCTGGGGATTCCCCTGTGCATCGTCACGATGGCTTCGCAAAACGCGCCGGGAATCGGCGTGCTGAAAGCAGACGGCTACGACACGCCTGCCAGTCCGCTCGTGGCGACGACCGGGATTGCCTCGCTGCTCCTGGCTCCGTTCGGCTCGCACGGAATTAACCTGGCGGCGATTACCGCAGCCATCTGCACCGGAAAAGAAGCGCACCAGGATCGTTCCAAGCGCTATATCGCCGGAATCGCCTGCGGTGCCTTTTATCTCGTGTTCGGCATGTTTGGCGCCACGATTACGTCTGTCTTTTTCGGCTTGCCCAAGGAACTGATCGCCGTCATCGCTGGCCTGGCCCTGTTCGCTTCGCTTAGCTCCAGCCTCGCCCAAGCGATGAGCGATATGAAGGAACGGGAAGCCGCTCTGGTCACCTTCCTCGTGACGATTTCCGGCATTTCGATCGGCGGAATCGGTGCCGCGTTCTGGGGGCTGATCGCAGGCGTCGTCACCAATCTGATTTTGAACGGAAACGTCCGCAACTGGTTGACTCGCAAAAAAAATACACAGCCGCTCGCTTAGGGAAATCGCTATACGAGATGCAAAAGGGGCTGTCTCCAAAGTCGGTGTTTCGACTCGGAGACGCCCCTTTTTCCTTTCAAAAACGTTGATCAATCAATGCTTTTCATTGTTGTTTGGCGTCAGCTAAATTGCCCTGTTTGGACAGCAATCCCGACTCCGCCACTTGCCGTTACCAGCTCGGCTGTCTCCTCGATTGTTTCCGGACGCGCCATGTCGGATGGCTGTCCGCGCACGCTTCGGCCTGTCACGTAGACGGTCGCCCCGGCTTCCCCAAGCCCGATAGCGATTCCTCGCCCCGCCCCTCTCGTTCCTCCCGCCACGACTGCTACTTTTCCCTGCAATGCTTTCCCTGTCATACATGCGCCTCCTTTTTGTGCGAACCAGCCATTCACGCTGTGCGCTGCGTCAAAAGAGCTAGATCGCTTGCCGTCAGCCAAACGGACACGACTGTTTGGTTTTGGTTGATAGGAACAGTGTAACCTCACCAATATGACACCATCTGTCATATTGGATAAGATAAAATGAAGCTACTACGAAGTCGTTTTTCAGGAGGGATTTTCTATGCGTGCTGATCGGCTGCTCTCGATCTTGCTGCATCTGCAAAACTGCGGGCGGATGACCACCAGACAATTAGCCGAGAAGCTGGAGGTGTCTGAACGGACGATTCATCGGGACATGGAAGCTTTGAGCGCGTCTGGAGTGCCCGTCTACGCGGAACGCGGCTCGGCTGGCGGCTGGGTTCTCGCGGAAGGCTATCGCACCAGTCTGACCGGATTGAAAATCGATGAGTTGCAATCGCTCATGCTTTCCTCACCTTCCCGCGTGCTGAACGACCTCGGTCTGGCCGAAGGGTACGAGCGTGCTTTTTGGAAGCTGCTGTCCGCCTTGCCGCAACCTGTTCAGCAGGATGCCTGGCAAGTACGTGAGCGCCTGCATATCGATGGAGCGGGCTGGCATGAATCAGATGAAACGTTTCCTTTGCTCGCCACCATTCAGGACGCCGTCTGGCTCAGCCGCAAGCTTTGGGTTCGCTACCAGCGCGAAGATGCGCTTGTCGAGCGGACGCTGCTTCCGCTTGGACTTGTCGCCAAAAGGAGCACCTGGTATTTGGTCGCGCAGATCGATGCGGACTTGCGCACGTACCGCATCTCCCGGTTCACGGAGGCTCGCGTGCTGGAAGAAGCTTTTGTCCGGCCGGAAAGCTTTGACCTCGCCAGCTATTGGGAGGAGTCGACGACACAGTTCAAGGCGAGTCTCCCCCGCTATCCGGCAGTCATCCGCTTTCGCGAAGAGGCGTGGCCCCGGCTCAAACAGGAGCGCTACATGAAAATAGCCTCCACCCATGCCGCCAAAAGCGGTTGGATCGAGGCCGAGGTTGAATTTCATACGCTGGATTCCGCCTGTGCGCTAGTGCTCGGCTACGCCTCGCTCATCGAGGTGCGGGAACCTGCGGAGCTGCGAGCGGAAGTCATCTCCCGCGCTCGCAGTATCCTGCACCTGTACGAAAACGCAACTCGCAGCACACCGGATGCAGCCCAGTGAAGCTGTCATCAATTGGCGCGCGCCGCACTTGCTACTCTTGTTTCTTTGCCATAAATCAGCAAAATCGCCGTACCAATGAACAAGACGATTGTAAAAATGCTAAAAATAAACGTGTAGCTGTAATGCAAGGATGAATAATAGCCGACGAGATACGGGGCAATGATGCTGCCGATTCGTCCGATGCCGGAAGCAACGCCTGCGCCTGTAGCGCGAAGCGGCGTCGGGTAGTTTTCCGGGGTGTACGCGTACAGCGCCCCCCACGCTCCCAGGTTGAAGAAGGACAAAAGGGCACCCGTTACCAGCAATTCCGTCGTCCCGCTGCTTTGTCCGAAAGCGAACGCCATGATCGCTGTCATGAACAAAAAGCTGGCCAGCGTCTTTTTGCGGCCCCAATTTTCCACGAGATAGGCGGCGGCAAAATAGCCGGGCAGTTGCGCCAAAGTCATGATCAGGACGTACTGGAAGCTTTTGATCATGGTGAAGCCTTTGTCTACCAGCACAGACGGCATCCACAGGAACATGCCGTAATACGAGAAGGCAATGGCAAACCAGACAGCCCACAAAGCGATCGTCTCCCGCTGATGCGAGGTCAGCAGCTTTTGCACAGGTACTTGCTCCGAGCGTTGCTGGAACTGGGGCGATTCAGGGATCGTGCGTCTCGCGTACCAGGCGTACACGATTGGCAGTGCCCCGATGATGACCGCGACTCTCCAGCCGTAATCCGGGATGATGAAATACGATATGACCGCCGCCGCAATCCAGCCGACCGCCCAAAAGCTTTCCAGCAAAACAACGGTGCTCCCCCGTTTTTCCGCAGGGGCAAACTCGTTGACCAGCGTGGAAGCAACAGGCAGCTCGGCGCCAAGTCCGAGTCCCATCAGGAAGCGGAACAGCAGCATGGTGAAAAAGCCTGTGGCAAACGCACTGGCGAAGCTCGCTGCGCCAAACAGAAGCAGCGTGAGCAGGAAGACGGGCTTTCTTCCGATCCGGTCTGCCATATATCCGCCCACGATCGCTCCGATCGCCATTCCTACCAGATTGCCGGTCCCGAGAAGGCCCGCTTCTTGTGCAGTCAGTCCCCACTCTTGCCTGAGCGCCACCATAATGAATGATAAAAGGGCAACATCCATCGCGTCGAACATCCAGCCAAAGCCGGCTGCCCAAAACACTTTTTTGTAAGGTGCTGACATGTGTGATTCCCTGCTTTCTTGTCATCTGCGTGTAGCACGCCTTGTAATCATTTCGCGTCTCGTCGCATTTTCCTGCCCGGAAATAAAAGTTCGACGATTTGCAGCTAGTTTTTCCTATGGGGAGGAAAGTAAACACGCTCCGTTACACAAAAAACAAGCCAGCCCAAACCTGCGTTTGAACTGACCTGCTCCTTCGATCAATGCGCGGATGCGCCCTGACCTTCCCATTCTTCTTTTTTTGGCGGAACCGCCCGCTTGAGGAACATAGATATGATCCAGGCAAGCACGACCAGAGCGAAAGCCAGGAGGAACGCGCTTTTCATTCCTGCCATCATGGCGAGCACCTTTTGGGCTGGCTCGGCTTCTGCTCCCCCGAACTGGGCCAAATACTTGCTCGTGCCGTTCGTCATGATCGTGACGAGCAGCGCCGTCCCGACGGCTCCGGCTACTTGCTGCAACGTACTGATGATCGCTGTGCCGTGCGGATACAGCTTCGGCGGCAGCTCGTTCAAGGCGTTGGTCATGACTGGCATCATCAGCATGGAAATGCCGAGCATCAACAGCGTGTTCCAAACCATGATCGTGAGGTAGGAAGTAGACACGGTAATAAAGGCAAATTGCCATAGCGTATTGCCGACCAACCCAAGTCCGATGAGCGCCAGCCACTTGGCCCCGAAGCGGTCAAAGAGCCGTCCTGTAATCGGCGACATGATCCCCATGACGATCCCGCCCGGCAGCATGATCAGCCCCGCATGAAACGGACTGTAGCCCAAAGCGTTCTGGAGGAAAATCGGCAGCAGCATCATTGCCGAAAACATCGCCATCATGACGATCATCATAATAATCGTGGACATCCGAAATACTTTGTACGTAAAAGCGCGCAAATCGAGCAGCGGCTCATCCAGACGCAGCTGCCGCCAGATGAACAGGATCAGGGAGATCACTCCGATCGTAATCGGAACGAGCACTTCATTGCTGCCCCAGCCTCCATGCCCTTCTCCGGCGCTGCTGAAACCAAACACAATCCCGCCGAACCCACAGGTGGACAAAAGCAGGGAAAGCACATCTACTCGCGGGCGGGATGTTTCCGTTACGTTTTTCAAGCGGAAATAGGCGAAAGCGATGACGAACAAGGCAATCGGCAGCACTCCGTAAAAGAGGGCGCGCCAGCTGAAATGCTCGACGATAATGCCGGACAGCGTCGGCCCAATGGCTGGGGCAAAGGTGATCACGATTCCGATCGTGCCCATGGCCGATCCCCTTTTTTCAATCGCAACGACAGACAAGACGACATTGGTCAGCAACGGGAACAACAGCCCCGTTCCCGAAGCTTGCAGCACCCTGCCGATCAGAAGCAGCTCGAAGCCCGGCGCAAGCGCTGCTGCCAGCGTTCCCAAAGTAAACAGCCCCATCGCTGACAAAAACAAGGCTCTCGTTGTAAACCGCTGAATGAGAAAGGCCGTCACCGGAATCAAGACGCCAATGACGAGCAAATAGCCAGTCGCCAGCCATTGGGCTGTGCTTGGAGAGATTCCGATATCATCCATGATTTTTGACAAGGCAACGTTCAGCAGCGTCTCATTGAGAATCGCAACAAAAACCCCCAGGATCATCACCATGACCACGAGAAAGTTGCTTTTGCTCCCGAAAGTGCCTTCATTATGCTTTTCCTCTTGCTGATTTTTCACTTGGTTTCTCCTTTCATAATCCAGCTGTAAAGTTCCCACTCCATCTCTTTACGTTAATCAGTAAGCTATCCTAGCCTACCACGAATCATAGGTTATGATTTCTTTTCGATTGCTATGATGTTACTTCGCCACCCGGTTGATGAAATGATCCATCAAGAGCGGCAAGGAAATCAAAATAGGCGGGTCGTCGGGATGAGGCTCGTAGAGGGTAACTTGCTGATGTGGAACGGTATTGTTCGATGTGACGATGATCGGTTTTTTCGATCGGGTGCGCAACGTGGAATGCGGCAAAAGAAAATCGATCGCCTGCGTGCCCCAATCGACAGAAGTAGCCATCAAATAATACGTGCCAGGCGCGACGCCCGTAAAACAAAAATCGCCAAGGGACGGCAGAAGTGTCCCGTACAAGGGCAGCCCTTCCGGAATCGGCTTGGCAAACAAGCCAATCAAAATGACGCCGTGAAAAGGAGCCGCAGCCGTAACAGTCCCGCTGATCCGCAATTTCGTCTCCGCAAACGACCTCGCCATGCTCCAGTCGGAAAGCAGCTGCAAAGTGCGCAGTTGGTCGTCTGCCCGATGCGCTGACTCGCGGAACTCGCTTGGCGATATGCCCACTTTTTCCGTAAACCGGGTAGAAAACGTCCCGAGGCTTTGCTGCCCGATTTCCAGGCCGATATCGCGGACACTCATGTTGGTGCGCAACAAAAGATCCTTAGCCTTCTGCAAACGCATCGAGGATACGTAGTACAGCGGTGACAAGCCGATTCTTTCCTTGAAAATGCGCGCAAAATGATACTGGCTGTAGGCGACATGACTGGCCAAACGGGAAAGTGGCAGAGGCTCATCGAGATGTCGATGAATATAAGAAATGACCTCGTCAATTTCGGTGTATCGGTCAATCACAGAAGCTCCACCTTCCTTCCACCTGTCATCGTTTACGAACCGAAACAGAACGCTTGTTCGCCATATAAATTTACCACAATTTTCTCTTATAGAAAAGGACGAATTTCAAAATTTTACATAAAATTATCAGTTTAATCCATAGGTCTCGTTACCCGCTATGTCGTCCGATTTCAGCCAAAAACGATTGCAGCGTGCTGGTCATGGCCGCATCTTTTCGGCGTATGAACATCGTCGTCACATCCCGGTATGGCTTTGGCACCGGATGCATATGGATTTGCCCGCTTTCCGCGAGCTGCCGTACCGCCGACTTGGGCAAGATCGTCATGCCGATGCCTGCTGTGACACCTCCGATGATCGTCTCATACGTCCCGAACTCCATCACTTTTCTGGGAATCACTCCTTCCAGCTTCATCCAGCCCTCCAGCCTCTCGCGAAACCCGCAACCTTTGTTGTATAAAAGCAGCGCCTTCCCTGGCATGTCATCCATGGTGAAGGAGCTTCCTTTGCTGACCAGCACCAGCTCTTCGCTAAACACCTGCATCTGCTCGATCAACGGATGGCTGATCGGACCCGTGACGAACGCCCCGTCCAGCTCCACATCCAGAACCATCCGCAGCAAATGCTCGGTCACGCCTGCCGTAAGCGACAAGTCCACTTGCGGAAAGCGGCTGCAATAGGCAGACAAAAGCTCAGGCAGCCGATTGATTGTCTCCACCATCCCGATGGACAGCACACCGGAAGGCTCCGAGCTTTGATGAAAAAATCGGTGCATGTCATCCAGCTTCGTCAAAATATCGCGCGAATATTCCAGCAATCTTCGCCCTTCTGTATTTAATGTCATTCCCCGCTTGTGTCGGTAAAACAGCGGCGTTCCCAGCTCTTTTTCCAACAGCTTGATTCTGGCCGTCACATTGGACTGCACATAACTCAACTCCGCTGCGGCCTTGCTCACGCTGCCCAGTGTCGCTACCATGTGAAAAATTTTTAAATCGTTAAGCTCCACCCTTGCTCTCTCCCCATCTGCTTTCCATATCCATCACTGAAAATGATGCATTTTTTGATTATCAATCATTATACTAACAGATTTTCATCCCGTATGATGTGGAAGATGCTTCAGATGGAAAGGAAGAGTTTTCACATGAACAACAAGTCACTCCTTGCAGGAACCGTGTTATGCGCACTTGCCAGCGCGTCGTGGGGAGCGATGTTTCCTGTCGCCCATATCGCCCTGCAAAAAATCGATCCGGTTACGTTCGCGTTTTTGCGCTATTTATTGGTCAGTATGCTGCTATGCGGCTTGCTTTTGGCAAAAGAAGGACGGTCCGCCTTTCGTCTGGAGGGGCGCGGCGGCGCGTTGACCTTCTTCGGCACGATGGCTTTTACGGTGTACAACATGGGTGTTTTTATGGGGCAAAAGCTGATGGGAGAGACGGGAACGATTGCGGCGGCGATCATGGAAGTGCTGATGCCGATGATCTCCATCGTCCTGATCTCGCTCAAGACGAAAAAGCTGCCGCCTGCTTACAGCGTCACCAGCATCGCGATTGCTCTCGCCGGAGCGCTTTTGGTCATCACAAACGGAAGCCTCGCATTTTTCATCACGGCAAGCGAGCAAATTTTCCCGCTGCTGCTCATCTTCGCAGGCGTTGTCGGGTGGGTCGTCTACTCCATGGGCGGCGCGCGCTTCGTTGGCTGGTCGACGCTGCGCTACTCGACCTTGACGTGTCTCTTGGGTACGTGCGTTTCTTTTGGCGTGATTGCGGCCGCTATTTTGTTGCAGTGGATGCCCGCGCCAAGCTGGGAGAGTGTGGTTGCGATCAAATATGAGATGGCCTTTATGGTGCTTTTACCGGGACTGGTTGCCCTGTTAAGCTGGAACGAAGGGATCAAACGGCTTACTCCGCTCAATGGAATCTTGTTCATCAATCTCGTCCCGATCACGACGTTCGCCTTGATGGCGATGCAAGGCTATGAAATCAGCATGTTCGAGTTTTACGGCACTTTGCTCGTCATTTTTGCCCTTATCCGCAACAACCATTTTCAGCGCAAACAGCTCGGATATCGGAAAAAACAGCAAAAGGCGAACCGTGCCAGGGTGCCGAGTATCTGATTGCCGTTCCCAGCCTCAAACGAACTTGCCGGAAACAAAAAAGGATTCGCGGGAGCATGCCGTGTTCCTCACGAATCCTTTTTTCAGACTGCACCCGCTGGCTAGTCATTGTCGCCGTTCATCGCTTTTGCAATTGCTGCACATGCTGCAAGCTGTTGCCCAACACCTCCTGAAAGGGGGGAGCTACGACTTTTTTCCAGCCAACTACAGGTAACTCGCTTTGCGGTTCATCGATTTCGACATAGACCAAAACTTTTGGCTGGTCACTCGGCGCGAATCCGATCACCGAAACGGTATATTTCCCGTCAAGTGCCTTCCCTTTCGGATCGGTTTTCTCGACTACACTGTGCTTCGCTGCCACCGTAACATTTGGCAAGCCAAGTCCAATTCCTGAGCCACGCTCGCCTGCAACCACCGATTCCAGTATGTCGCGTACCTTCCGGGCGGTTTCTTCCGAGACAACCTGCCGAACCATGTACCGATTGTGTTCGTCCGTACCTGCCTGCTTGTACAGATGCGGCTGCATCAGCTTTCCGCCATTGGCGATGGCTCCCACAGCCGCCATCTGTTGAAGCGGAGTTGCCGCACCGCCCAGCCCCGTTGCCGCCAATGCCGCCTTCCTCGGTTCGTCCATATTCGGCAGCTTCCCCGCCTCTTCATTCGCTGCCTCCATCCCTGTTTCGCGTCCGAAACCGAACCGTTCGAAGTATTCCAGCAACGTATCCCCGTGCAAACGTTCGTGGACGAGCTTGGCAAATGCTACGTTGGATGAGCGCAGAAATCCTTCCAGAAACGTGATCTTCCCCCAGCCGATGCCGTTGTTGAAATCTTTGATCGGTTCGCCGGGAATCCCTTTATATGTACCGGACTCGTATATCTCCCGAGGGTCGAACTTCCCCTCTTGAATCGCTGCCGCCAGTGTCACGATCTGATAGGCTGCACCAGGATTAGGCTGCGCTTTTCCTGCGGCGGCAAAACGTTCCGCATCGTCCGTCGCTCCGTTTTTGCTTCGGCTGCCGATCGCCAAAATCTCGCCTGTGCCCGGATCGGAGACAATCACCGTCATTCGCTCCGGATGAACAGCGTCAAATGTCTTCGCGATTGTTTGCTCTATCGAAGTCTGGATTTGCGCATCAATCGTCAGCACAGCAGCTTCTTTCCCTGCTTCTGCTGGCTGCCCGTTGACGTCTGCCCTTGCTGCCTGCGTGCTCTGGCCGCCTGAATGAGCAGGCGCCAGGGTGGATGGGGATGGCAAAAACGGCGAAGCGAACCACAGCATGCCCAATAATGCGGCTACGCCTCCGATGACGTAGCGATACGCAGCACGCCCCCTCCGCTTTTTGAGCAGCTCTTTTTCACGTCGCAGCTGCTGGATCACCTCGCGTTGCTTTTCCTCCTCCATCCTGAGCGTCGGAAAAGATTGCAGCAGACTGCTAACCTGTTTTTCTTCAAAAGATGGCGTCATGCAGATGAACCTCCTTGCCGCTATTGGACATGCGTTTTTGCAGAGCTTTGACTGCCCGATGCAGCGTGGTGCTGACTTTTGCTTCGCTCCATCCCAAAATTTCGGCTGTCTCTTCCGTCGATATGCCTTCGATCAGGCGCAAGATCAAAACTTCCCGATACGTTCTTTTGAGCTGGTTCATCGTGTGGTAAACCTCTTGCAACTGCTCTTTCAGCACTAAGGCATTTTCGGGCGAGCGCTCTTTGGAGCGGAGAAATCCAAGGACCGTCTCCGGGAACCAGTCGATCATTTTTTGCTTGCGGCTATGGTCAATCGCTGCGTGACGCGCGATGGACAGCAGCCACGTCCGCGGTTGCGCCCTGCCCTCGTAACCGGATAAAGCCTTGAGCGCCTTCGTGAACACTTCCTGAACCAAATCTTCCACATCTCTTCTTCCCGTAAAATACGCCAGATACTGGTACACATCGTTGCCGTATCGGAGAAACCATTGCTCGATTCTGTCATCCGGCTCCATTGCTTCGCTCCTTTGTTACAGCTTTGTATTGGATTAGACGAAAAAATCCGATTTGCTTACAGTTTTTGTCCAAAAAATGTTCGGGAATAAAAAAACAGGCCGCCAGCTTCGCAGCCAGGCGACCTTTGTGTGCTTATTTTAGCTCGTTCAGGCGCTCTTCCAGGCGATCCCACGTTTCGGTGATGCCTTGCAGCATGCCCATGTCCATAACGGTTTTGAGCGCCTCTGCCGACACGTACTCGGCGCGGTTGACCAGCTTCGTCCGCCCTTCCTGGTCAATAAATTCCAGCGTGACTCTGGTCGATGGCATCTCCGCATTCGCATTTCCTTCGGCGTCCGAGAAATAGTCGGTGTACACAATCCGGTTCGGCTCGTCGATTTCCTCGTACACGCCTTTGCCCCACGATTCCATGCCGTAAAACTCGCCCTGATTTTGGTCGACACATTTCATGCAGTAGTGCCACACGCCTTCCGGACGAAAATCGATATGACAAACCGGAACTTCCCAGCCTCTTGGCCCCCACCAGCGTTTCAGGTGCTCTGGCTCTTTAAACATTTGGAACACAAGCTCGCGCGGCGCGTCGAAAATACGCTCCAGCACCAGGACACGCTCACCCTCAACTCGCGAAACGATTGCATTTCTGGACATGGTTATTCCTCCTTGTTTTCGTGCATTTGTTCAGGACGATTTTGGCCCTGCAATTCCCGCAAGTAATCCTCTAGGTTGTCGTACCTTTCCTCCATGACTCGCTGGAACGATTTCACCCAGGCATCAAGCGCTTGAAATGGCTCTGGCCGGAGTCTGTAGATTCGACGGTTGGCTTCGGCCTTTACTTCCACGATGCCGTTTTCGCTGAGTACCTTCAGATGCTTGGAAGCCTGGGGCTGACGCAACCCGAGCCGCTCGGCGATTTCGCCTACAGTTAGCGGACCTTCGCGCAAAAGCTCCACGATATTCAGTCGATTCGGCTCAGCCAAAGCGCCAAGCGTCGTCATGCCCATGTCCGGAATGTCCCCTGACATGTTGTTCACCTCATTACGTGATGACCTCCAGATTGCCGTCTCCTATCTCATCATTGTGGTCATCTTTCTGTTATCCTAAATATACACGAAAAGGAATATTCCTTCAAAAGAATGTTTCAAAAAAAGAAAAAGACCGGGAAAAAATTCGTTTTTCTCCGGCCTTGCTTGCTGTCACGCTTGCGTTCCCGACAGCCCGATCCTTTTTCCAGCTCAGCTTGTACGCTTATTGCTTTTTCAGCAACATGCCGCCAATCTCGTCGAGCAGCATTTCCTTGCCGAGCGGGCCAAACGCTTTTGTATTGAATGTTTCGTTCGTTACTTCATAGAGATGGTTTTGTTGAACGGCCTTGTTGCTTTTCCACACCGGACTCTTTTTCAGCTCCGCGTAAACTTCATCCGCCTTGCCGCCAAAATTGACGAGGAACAGATGGTCAGGCTGGAACTTCGTCAAACCTTCCAGCTCGATCATTTCCATCGTTTTATCGGCAGGTGTGCCTTCTGCCGGCTTCAGTCCGAGATCGGTGAACAAAATATCGGCATATCCGTAGTTGCCGTACACGCGGAACAGCTTCGGCGTTACAGCCAGGAACATAAAGGACTGATCGCCGTAAGCTTGCTTGAGCTGCTCACGCATTCCTTTCGTCTTCTCGTCGTAGCCAGCCAGCCATTTGTTCACGTCTTCTTCTTGTCCGAACAAGCGACCGATTTCCTTGAACTTGTCGCGCCATTTGTCCATGTCAGTTTCCAGCACGACGGTCGGCGCGATTTTCGCCATTTGCTCGTACAGCTTTTGCTGACGGTTGTTCATGATGATCAAGTCTGGCTTCGCTTCGATCACTGCCTCCATATTGATCGAGTCATCCCACATCCAGCCGACAGGTTTGACGTCTGGCAGCTTGTCCGTCAGGTGGGACATGACTTTTGTTTTGTATGTATTGGCCGTAGCAATCGGCTTGTGCCCCAAAATCAGCAGCTCCTCGGCTGCTCCCGATACGTCGGCAATCCGTTTTGGCTCTGCCGGAATCGTCACTTCCCCCATCAAATGCTTGACTACGCGCGTCGCAGGCTTCTTGTCCGCCTCCGGTGCCGTTTGGTTGCTTCCACAACCGGCAAAAACAGCTGTGACTGCTGCAATCAAGCAGGCCAGTACGATTCGTGTTCCTTTTTTCATACGCTCTTTTCTCCTTGCCACTTGGTGTTTTGTGTGAAATAGTTTTCTGATAATAATTCTCATTATCAGCGACAGAGTAGATAATCACATATTCGAACGCTTATGTCAATGGTTTTTATTTATGTCGTGAATATAAAAAAGGCTGTCCCATTGTCTTTCGACTTTGGGAACAGCCTCTTTTTCCTTTCAAAAAGCCACTCTATGCGGTACGAGCTTGCGCTTTTCGCCCTGGCTCAGCGCACGTTTGGCGGTCAAACCTGGACAGCACCTGTCAGGCGTTTCGCCGTCTTTTCATGCGTGGCGATGGTGATCGCGGTCAAAAAATTTGTTTGGCATCAGGAGCAAGCTGTGAAACACGATGCAAGTAGCTCGTCACGCGCTCGTCATCGTCGTGCGGGTACTCGTAGCCGAAAGCGTCTGCTACCTCCCCCGCGACTTCGCGGAACAGCTCGCCCATCGCGAACAGTGCCGTCCAGACGCCTTCGTAGCTGCCGCCCGGATAAGTGGACAAAAGCTTTTGCCAGCGTTCGGCAGACAAGTGTGCTTCCAAATATTTGCCGCTCTTCCCGATGCTCACGGAAAAATCGGTTTGAATGCCCACCCGCCACTCGATCATTTTCAGCAGCATCGGTCGCACGTACCGATCCAGATGCTCGATGGCAAACAAAATTTCTTTTCGCCACAAGCCTTTTGCCACATACGTCGACACCCACCAAAACTCGTTGCAGCAGTCGCGGAAGAATGCGGCAGAAGGGCGTTTCACCCAGTAGTCTTCATCCGTCGGCGCAGGTACGTGCGGCAAGCATTGATCCTTGTCGAGCAGCACGACCAATAGCTTGTCCTCCTGGCAATACGCGTCCTTTTCCTCAAGCGGGATCAAGGTCAAGTCGATCCGGTTCCCGTCGGCAAACAGCATCAGGTAGGAAAAGCGCTCGCCCAGCTCTGGCGGAAACATGCTCATCGCTTCTGGGGTTTGCAAAATGATTCTCTCGCCGAATCGATCAATCCATGTCGGCTCGTCGAGAAACGACTGCATATCGGTGACGAGAAAGCTGATGTCGTAATCTTGAAACATGTCCTTGGGAGCGCGCGGATTGGTCCGCGAGCCTTCCAGTGTCACTGCGCGAATCCGTTCGTCTGCCCGCGCAAAATCGAGTACCAGCGCCATCATTTCACGTTCTGTTCTCATCGTCTGCAACCACCCTTTTTGCGTGACAACTGCCTCGCCATTTTCCTTCATGCGGATGCGAATACAGCCGCTTGCGGGCGGTCGGCGAAACTGTCACGTCCGATTTGTTTTTTGACTTGCCTTCCGCAAAAAACAAAGTCTGGCGGGCGGGCCGCGAATCTGAGTGAGACGATGAGCGTGTTACACGATCAACAGCGACACGAACGACTCCCGGTCGAGATTGCCGAAAAACTCCTGCAAGTTGACCAGAGCGATCCGCTCGGTGACAGATGGACGGTCGTACGGCGTGTCGCGCAGCAGCGCTTCCAGCTCCGCCACGTCTCTCACGCCGAAGAAATCGCCGTATATTTTGGCGTCCTTGATTTTTCCTTTTTCGATATCCAGTTGCACTTCGATGCTGCCGACGTTTTCGAATCGCTTGGATTGGCGATAGTTGCTCTTCGGCGATTTTCCGTAGTTCCAGTCCCAGCTTTGGTAGCGGGCTTTGGACAGCTCGTGAATCTTGTCCCAGTCTTCGGCGGTCAGCTTGTACTCTTCCACTTCTCCCTCTCCGAAAATCGAGTGGAGAATCGCCAGGCGAAACTCTGCAATCGTCATGCTTTCCGGCAAAAATTCCGAGATATTCGCCACTCGACTGCGGATCGATTTGATCCCTTTGGACTGGATTTTCTCGGCGTTTACTTTCAGTGCCGAGACGACGTTTTCCATTTCCGAATCAAACAAGAGAGTACCGTGGCTGAACATCCGGCCTTTGGTCGAATACTGCGCATTGCCAGAAATTTTCCGCTCTCCGACCTGGATGTCGTTGCGCCCGGTCAGTTCGGCTTCGACGCCGAGCTTTTTCAGCGCCTGCACAACCGGCTCGGTAAATTTGCGAAAGTTGTGAAACGATTGGCCGTCATCGTTCGTGATGAAGCTGAAGTTCAGGTTGCCGAGGTCGTGGTAGACGGCCCCGCCGCCAGACAGCCTGCGCACGACGTGGATATGGTTCTCCTCCACATAGGCAGAGTTGATCTCTTCAATCGTATTCTGGTTTTTTCCGATGATGATCGATGGTTCGTTTATGTAAAACAGCAAATAGTCGTCACTTGCAGGCAAATTTTTCAATGCGTATTCCTCAATAGCCAGATTCATGCGAGGGTCCGTAATTCCCTGGTTATCTATGAATTTCATCACGCTGCCTCCATCCCGATTGGATTTACATCCTTTCTATCATACCATGAGTCGCTGGCAAACACCGCAGTTGCTTTCCCTATCATTTCCAGAAGCTGCAATCCTTTCAACGCCAGACCCAAAACGTTCCAAAAACTTTTGGAAAATACGCCAGAACAGACTAAAACAGTGCTTTACTTCTGTCGATAAAAGTCATAAGCATCGTAGTAAAACTCCAGATGGATCGGTTTCCCCTGCTGTGAATCCACAACAAAAAAGCGTCAGCCTGTGGTGATCATCTTGGTGTTTCCTTCATGTCCGAAATCTTTTGAAGCAGCGAGGTGTTCATTTATGAAAGCAGCCAAGCAAGCCAAGTTCGTTTCCTTGCGCACGAAGCTCGTGATGATGTGTTTGCTGTTACTGGCAATCCCCAGCTTAGTCATCGGTTTTCAAGGCTACAATTCCGCCAGCGCCGGAATGAGCGACTTGGGTTCGCGCATCCTGAAAAACAACGTGCATTTGACGATCGAAATGATCGACGCCCTGCAAAAACAGGTCGATGCCGGCAAACTCAGCAAAGAAGATGCGCAAGAGCAAGTAAAGGAGCATATTCTTGGCCCCAGGCAAGCGGACGGCAAACGCCCCATCAACCCCAATATTGATTCCGGTGCAAGCGGCTACATGTTCGTAGTCGATCAACAAGGAATCATGCTCGCCTCTCCTTCCATCGAAGGGCAAAACCAATGGGACAAAAAAGGTCCTGACGGCGTGTACTTTACCCAGGAAATAATCAAGCAGGGCTTGAATGGCGGCGGGTTTACGTACTACCAGTGGACCAAGCCAAACGAACCTGATGTGATGTATCCGAAAGTAGCCTACTCCAAAGCTGATCCGCACTGGGGCTGGATCGTAAGCGCGAGCAGCTACATGGAAGACTTTGACGGTCCCGCCAACAAAGTATTGTACGATCTTTTGATTACCCTCGGCATTTTCCTGCTAATCGGCTTCGTAGTTTCCTGGATTTATTCCGGTCATATTTCCAAACCGATTGTGCAAATGGCAACGCGAGCAAAACAAGTAGCAGAAGGCGACCTTACCGGAGAAAAAATCGAGATCAAAAACCGGGATGAACTCGGTCAGTTGGCCGATGACTTCGCACTCATGACCGACAATTTGCGCCAGTTGATTTCGCGTGTGCGCCTCGGCTCGGAGCAAGTCGCTTCCACCTCTGAACAGTTGACCGCAAGCGCGGAGCAGACGAGCAGAGCCACCGAGCAAATCGCCGTCACCATGCAGGATATGGCGGTAGGAACAGAAGACCAGGCGAAAACGGTCGATGCCACATCCGAAACGATCAATGAAATGTCGGCTCGGATGCAAGACATTGTAGACAATACCGGGCTGGCGACGCGCACTGTAGAGACAGCCGCCAAAACCGTAACCAGCGGAAACCAGGCGATTGAGACTGCCATCGCGCAGATGAACTCGATCAGCACCACCGTAAGCGGCTTGGCCGAATCGATCAAGCTGCTCGGCGACCGTTCAGCCGAGATCAGCAAAATCGTCGAAGTGATCACTTCCATCGCGGAGCAAACCAACCTGCTCGCATTGAATGCGGCTATTGAGGCTGCGCGTGCGGGTGAACACGGACGCGGCTTTGCCGTCGTCGCCAATGAAGTGCGGATTCTCGCGGAGCAGTCTGCCAAGTCGACCCAGCAGATCAAAGATTTGATCGCTGCCATTCAGATCGACACGAACAGCGCCGTTCTGGCGATGGAATCGACGACTTCCGAAGTGTCGGCCGGAATCGAAGTGGTGAATGACGCAGGCAAAGCGTTCCACGGCATTTTGTCCGGTACGCAAGAAGTCGCCAGTCAAATCCAGGAAGTGTCCAACGCGACCCATCTCATGTCGGAAGGCTCTGCGCAAGTCGTGTATGCCATCGAAACCATCGCCAAAACAGCAGAATCGACCGCGTTTGGCACGCAAAACGTTTCCGCCGCTGCCGAAGAACAGCTTGCCTCGATGGAAGAAATCTCTTCCTCTGCTGCTGCCCTGTCCGAGATGGCGGAAGAATTGCAGGATTTGGTCAAACAGTTCAAAGTTTAGTTTTATGCTTACGTTCAGCCGCCAGCTTGTTTTTCCAGGCTTGGCGGTTGCGTTGTTTTCCAGGTGATAGCAATGACAGTTCCTTGCCCTTTGGCAGTCTCGACCTCAATCGAGCCGCCCAACGCTTCCACCAACGCTTTCGTGACGGCCATGCCGAGGCCCGAGCCCTCTCCACGGGTTTCGGTATCCGTACCGCGGAAGTACCTCTCGAACAAGCGCTCCGCCGTTTCCTCGTCCATTCCTTTTCCATTGTCGGCAAAAGTCAGCTGAACCGTGGACGATCCGCTTTTACGAAACCCGATTGTGACAGTCGTGCCCGCTTCGTTATGCAGCAAGGCGTTGGCGACCAGATTTTCCACAATTCGCTGAAACCAAGGCTTGTACACATAGATGTATATCGCCGTCTGATCCGCTGCATTAAAACGGATCGCGCCCGCCGCGTACGCAGGATGGTTCGCTACTTCCCTGACTACCTCTCCCGTGTAGCTGTTCAACTCCACAAGCTCGACAGCCGGAGCTTCTTGTCCGTTTCGCAATCGATACGTAAGCGTCAAGTCATTGATCAACTCATCGAGGTAAGCGGACTTGTCCAAAATGATTTCCGCAAACGAACGCGTCTCCTCTGCACTCCAGTTGTACGCCTCATTTCCCAGCAAGTGCGCGTACCCTTTGATCGAGGACAGCGGCGTTTTCAAATCGTGGGATACTCCGGCGATCCATTCGTCGCGGATGCGCTCGGTTTCCTCCCTCAGCTTCTCGTTGCGGTGCAGCGATTGCGACAAGGAATCCAGCGAATCCATGACGTCCTGATACACGCGGTAGTTGCGCTTTCGCCGTCCGCGCTTGTCCATGCTTCGCGCCATTCCGTTTGCGCCCGCAGGCTCGGCATAGCGCCCCCTGCGCAGGTGGGTCAGCCATTTCATCATGTGGACGATCGGGGCGCCAAAGCGTTGTCCCAGCCAGTACGCCACAACCAGAATGACCAGCATCGAGCCAGCCAAAAGCGAGCCTAAGCCAACGAGCAAAACTTGAATCTCCGGTTCCAGCAGCGGCTTTTGCCCAGGCTTCATGCCTGCAAGCGGGGTGCTCAACACCCACGTTTGCCGCTTTTCCTTGTCGTAGTAGGAAACGAGCTTCGTTCCGTACCGATCCGGATACACGGAGCGCAAAGCCAACTCTTGCAGCGAAAAGTCGTGAATCGCTTCCGGCGGCTTGTTGAAAGAAGCCAGCTCGTTGCCTTTTTCATCGAGCAATTGCAGCCAGGCGCCCTCGCTTCTCACTCTGTCCGCCAAGTCGGCATCAACTGCAATCTCGGCGCCTGTCACCGTAGAACTGTCGATGAGCAGCTTTAAAAACTGTTCCTGCTTTTTGCCTACTCCGTACACCAGCGTGTGCCGGACGCCATCTTTCTCCTGTATCCACAAAAACAGCTGGTACGGAAACGGACTTTTTCCCAGCCAATAAGCGGTAAGCTCTCCCGGCCCATACGCGTGCGGCACGTCATCGGGCGTGAAAAACGAATCGGTGACTTTTCCCGATTCATCTAGGCGTTGCAGCCAGCCCCCGCTCTCGCGAATCAGCTCCAGCAGTTGCGGATCAAAGTAAAGCTGCCCGTCGCGTGATTCAAGCGTTTGAATCAACTGGTACAGCCCGGCATTTTCAAACTGGCGGTTCGCTTCAATCTGCGTCATGCGATCGATGATCCAGAAAAGCGCCACGCCACCCAGGATCGATAGCAACAACCCGACAATCACCAGCCAGGAGATCAGCCGGATCGCCAGCCGATTTTTAAAGTTCATGCGGCAGCCCTTTCTTCACCAGCTTGTAGCCCAGCCCGCGCACGTTCACCAAATATTCCGGTTGCGCCGGATCAGGCTCGATTCGCTCGCGAATCCGATGAATGTGCACCATGATCGTATTGTCGTCGCGGATGCTGTGTTCTCCCCACACCCGCTCATACAGCTCACTTTTGGCAAAAATGCGATTCGGATTTTTGCACAGAAACAACAGCAACTGAAACACGAGCGATGGGCACGCGACCAGCTTGCCTTCCACATACAGCTCTCCGGCGATTTCGTGCACCTGGAAGCGTCCGAAATCAAAAACGCCGTTGACCGCGCTGGCATCCACAGGCTGCAATTTGCGCGAACGGCGCAGCAACGCCCGAATGCGGGCGACAATTTCCATCGGGTTAAACGGCTTCGTCACATAATCGTCTCCGCCCACGGCAAAGCCCGTCAGCTTGTCGAAGTCCGTATTTCTCGCACTCAAAAACAAGATCGGCGCTTCCGTCAGTCTGCGGATGAACGGACATGCGTCGATTCCGCTCATCTGCGGGAGCGTCACGTCAAGGACGATCAGGTCGTAGGCTTTTTTCTCGCAAGCAGCCAGTGCCTCTTCCGCTGTTTTGGCCTTGTCGATCGTTTCGAATCCTTCTTTGCGCAGCACCGTCTCCAGCAACTGGAGGATCGCCTGCTCGTCGTCCACAAGAAGAATAGCGGCATCCTTCACCTTGCATCCGCTCCTTTTTCTAGCTTCATCCCTCATTTTACCATGTCCCTTGCGCCCGCAGCTTTTCAAGCTACCTTAACGGAATCATAATTTTGCCTGTCCGATTTAAGTCGGGCGTAAGTTTCCGTTTCTTTGTGGATAAGAGTAGCTTTTTATAATGGAGGCAACCAAGACGCGAGAGGATGGAAACAGAACATGAAGAAAGTCTCACTGCTGTTAGGAGCGTACGCCATGCTGCTGGTCGGTTGCGGAACCGCTACGCAATACCTCGGGAAGCCGCCCACTCAAGCTGGAACAGCGCAGGGCGCGGCAGAACAATCGGCGGCAAAGCCAATCAAAGCTGAACAGCTCGGGCAAGCTCTCCTTGCCGGAAAAGCCGCTGCCGTCTACGATCAGACCAGCGCCGATTTCAAGCAAAGCATCTCCAAAACCGATTTTGAAAACACGTTTCAACAGTTGAACGCGACGATAAAAGAATGGAAGCACCATTCGCAGCTTCGTTTGAACGGCGACAACTTTTACGACACCTGGCTGGATCAGGACGGGAAGTTCGCCCTTACCGCTGTTACGGACTCGAAAGGGACGATTACCACCCTGCTGGTCAAGCCGCTGGAAACCTTCCCGGCTACGGACAACACCTTGACGAAGCTTTCCTATCAGGCGCCGTTCAAGGGCGACTGGTACGTGTTCTGGGGCGGGCAGGATGTGTTGTCGAACTACCATTACGCGATACCGACCCAGCGCTATGCCTACGACATCATCAAAATCAAGGACGGCTACTCCTACTCCGGAGATGCCACGAAAAACGAAAGCTACTACGCCTTCGGGCAAGAAATTCTCGCGCCGCAGGACGGAACAGTCGTGCATGTCGTGAGCGATATTCCCGACAACGTTCCTGTCGGCATCATGAACGACAAGCAGCCTGCCGGAAACGTGGTCGTCATCGATCATGGAAACGGCGAGTTCAGCTATCTCGCCCACTTGAAGCAAGGCTCGGCAAAAGTGAAGGTCGGTGATCGGGTGAAAAAAGGCGATTTGCTCGGCTTGTGCGGCAACTCCGGCAATTCCAGCGAGCCGCATCTGCACTACCAAGTTTCCGACGGCAAAGACTTGTTCTTGAGCAAGTCGATCCGCGTGCAATGGGAGGGCGGGCTGAACCCGCGTCAGGGCGAAACCGTAAAAGCTGGCAACTAGCGCCCCCCGAACGAAAGCACCTAATGAAAAAGTCCGCTCTTGGCCTTGTCCCGGCTCAAGTGACGGACTTTTTCTTGTCTTCACACATACATTTCGTTTATGATCGAACTATCAATGTGAAAGCAGGTGGATCGAGATGAGTACCAGTCCGAATATCGCCGAGCTTGCCTCCCTGATCGGCGAACCATCCCGTGTGATGATGCTGGTCAGCCTGCTCGGAGGAAAAGCGCTCCCTGCGAGCGAGCTGGCGCAAAGCGCCAAAGTGACGCCGCAAACAGCCAGCACGCATCTGGGAAAGCTCGTCGAAGGCGGACTTTTGACTAGCGAATCGCATGGCAGACATCGCTACTATCGGTTGGCGAGCCCCGAGGTGGCCCATGCGCTGGAGGCGCTTTTGACCATTTCTGCTCCCCAGCCCGTTCGCTCCTTGCGCGAGTCCGATCAGATGCGGGCGATCCGCTATGCGCGTACGTGCTACGATCACCTCGCCGGAGAAGTCGGCGTCGCCTTGACGCAAAAGCTGATCGCGCTCGGCATGATCGAGGCATCCGGACAAGATTTTGTCCTGAACGAAGCCGGAAAAAGCAAGCTGCGGTCACTCGGCGTCGAGGTCGAGAGCAGCCCGAAAAGCAGACGGCGGTTCGCCCGTCAATGCCTGGACTGGAGCGAGCGTCGCCACCATCTCGCTGGCAGCCTGGGGGCTTCGCTCACCAACCGCTTGTTTGAACTGGGCTGGATCGAACGAATCCCCGGCGGACGTGCCGTACGCGTCACACCAAAAGGCACGAGCGGGTTCATCGCGGAGTTCGGCCTTGACGTCACAGGCGAAAAAGAACGCGTCTAGGCGAGCTTTCCCGACTCTTCGCGCTGCTTCCGGGGCGCAAACGTCCAGTTGACGAGAAAAATTCCGGCAAAAATCAGGCAACCTCCGGCGTATACGTTCCACAACACAACCTCCCCGAGCAACAGCCAGCCGGACAGCACGCCAAAAAACGGGGCGAGAAACAAAAAAGCGCTGGTGCGTCCAGGATCACCGTGGCTGAGCAAGTAAAACCAGGTGGCAAACTGCACGATGGACGCCATGATCGCCAGCCAGAGCACGATGAAGATCGACTCCGGCGCAATGATCAGCTTGGGCGTCTCCAGCGTCACGCCCATGATCAGGAGCAAAATTCCGCCGCACAGCATCTGGTAGGCCGTCAGCACCCAGACATGAAACTGCACGCCCCAGCGCTTGACCAAAATCGTCGCGATCGACCAAGCGAGGGCCGAGCCGATTCCGAACAGCGTTCCCGTCTCCCATTGCAGATGCGAGCCAAGTGTCAAAAATACGCCGGCAAGGCCGATCAGCACCCCGAGCCACTGGGAAAAACGGTAGGCCACTCCCAGAAACAACGTTCCCCAGATGACGACCAGAAGCGGATTCATGAAGGTCAAAATCGACGATTCCCCGGCAGTAATCGTTCGCAAGCTCAAAAAATACAGCCCATGACCGCCGCCGTCTGCAAAAATCCGATCAGGCCGATCTTCGCCCACTCCGTTCCCGAGCGGGGCAGCGGCTTTTTCCACACCCACAGAGCCATGAGCAGCCCGGCGAGTGTGAAGCGCAAACCGACAAGCAGCAGCGGCGAAAAGTAAGCCAAGCCGATTTTTCCCACCGCAAACGATGAACCCATGAGTGAAGTCGTGACTACGACCAATGTTCCGAACAAGAGCCGATTCATGTAATCCTTCCCCCTTCAAGCAAATGCTTCGCTGCTTTTCAGTGTAACGGGAAGAAGTTACGATCCGCGTCGAAGTGTGTATGAAAAGGCACTACAACTCGTATTTTTCCACCAATTTGATCCCGATTCGCTCAAGCAATACGGCAAGCGTCTGCCAAATCCACCGCCGATAAACAGGCAGGTGCTTGACGTACACAGCCGTGTATTCCGTCTCCCCGACGGCCCCCCTGTCTGCCTTGAACGCCCCGACTCCCGCGCTCTGGTGCAGCAAAAGGCTTCGCCGCTGTGCCTCCTGCACCAAAAGACTCGACAGCATCCGGTACAACCCAGTCTCTTTCGGCAGTCTGGTATCGTAGCCAAACAAAGGAGTCGTCATCACGCCGTTGCGGACGAAATAACCGAGTATGCCGTCCAGCCGCCCGTCCTTTTCCAGTCCGATCAGCGTGAGTGTCCGCTTGCGCATCGCAAGCCTGATAAAGTCCTCCGTAAACTGAGGGTTTAGCCGGGAGTATTTGTCCAGGTACAGAGCGTTGTACAGCTCGACGATCCGCCCCGCCTGCCCTGCTTCCAGCTCATCGTGCCAAAGCACCCGGTAGCCGGACTTCTCCAGCATTTTCCGATCGCGGGACAGCGTATTGCGCACCCGCCACGTCCCTTTGCCTGGCCACTCCGGGTGAAACAAGTACACGTAGCGGCTCGGGACCATCAGGCAGCCTGCATCCTTCAGCCCTTTGTACAGCTCGGGACTCAGCTTCTGGCAAACGGAGCGGAACGCGATGATGTGCCGCGGCAGCTTTTTCGCGCAAAAGTGTGTGATTTCCCGCGCTTCCTGCGCCGTCCAGTCGTGGTACAAATTCGTGGACAACAGCCAGTTGTTCACAATCGCGATCCGGTTGCAGCGGCTTGCCTTCATCCATAAGCCAAGCGCGGCCAGCACAGGCGCGAGCAGCCTTTTCCACAGCATGGAATCGAGCATGTCCAGCTCTTCGCGGGCGTAAGTGACAAAATGGGTGTACGGTGAACAAACATACGAATTGGTGTACTCCTGCTCATTCACCGTCACGGGCACGAGACGCCCTCCTGCGCGCAGGCCCAGCAGCTTTGTTTGCACGTTTTGGATGTGGCGCTCAGGAGAATCTGTCGCGAGTGTCGTCAAATAGTCGCGGGCGTAGTCGCCATCTGCAAGCTGCGTCCAGTCCAGCGCCAAAAGCTCGTCAGGCTCATACAGCCTAATCTCGTCCTTTTTGCTCATCGAAAGCAAACACCCTCTCTACGCGCCGCAATTTTTTAGCGCCCGAATGAGGCTGGTACGGCACAAAATGGATCGCGGGCACGACAGCGCCATAGGAGCGAATGACAGCCGCGAGACTTTGCCGCACCTCTTCCTGCACCTCTTGCTCGGAGTGCTGCCCGTTTACCAACAGCGCGACTTCCACCTGCTCTGCACCAAGCTGGCGAACCGTGTATTCCTCGATCTTCGCGGATGCCACCATCACAGCCCGCCGGATGAAATCCGGGAAGATGGAAATCCAGCGCTCCTCGTTTTCATGCCCATGCCGGAACCAAAACAGATCGTCCGAGCGCCCTTCTATCGCTTCCAGTGCCATGAACACGGAGCCGCATGGACACGGCGTGCGCCGCTCCGTCAAAATGTCGTTCAGGCGGTAGCGGATAATCGGCTGCGTCTCGCGGGAAAAGTCGGTCAAAATCGGGAAAAACCGCTCCTTCTGCTCATCGAGATACTCTTTTTCCATCACGACGATATCTTCGTTTACGTGCAAAGTGCCGTGCTCGCACGTGACAGCCAGAAGCCCTTCCGTGCACTGGTACACTTGATGAACGAGCTGAGCGAAGCTGTCCTGGATGTACGCCTGATCAAGCGGGTCGAGCACTTCCGCGACCGAAATGACTTTGATCGGCGATACCCGCAGTGCTCCTTGCTGCTTGGCTGTTGCCAGCATGCGCAACATCGATGCCGGGGCGACCAGCACAGTCGGCTGATAACGATTCAGCCGCTCGACGTGCTCTGCTAACGAATTTTGCAGATCAAAAAAAGCAAACTGAATACGCCGTCTGTCTACGGCTGTGTACAAATTGCTGTTCGCCCGCAGGAAAAAGGCGATCCGTTGCTCAGACCAGAGCGGCCCGGGCAGCATTTTGGCCATAATCGTCCCGGCCCATTTGGCCTGCTCTTTTGGCCCGACGAGAAACAGCCCGCGATTGCCGGAGGTGCCGGACGACAAGCCGACCGTGACTCCTTTGAGCTGTGGCGTAAAATCGCGCGTGTTCTCCGCCTGCAGCGCCAGACGGAACGCCTCTTCTTTGGCGATGCGCCGCGTATTCAGCTCGTCAAAATGCTCCATCATCAGCTTTTTGTCAATCGGCGCGAGCTTCCTCCACTCTGCCTTGGACAAAGCGCCCATTCTTTTCAAGTAAAACGGCGACACAGGCAGTATCCGGTTCAGCAGCGCCTTGACCTGGCGATCTTGCCATTTTTCCAGCTGTTCTCGCGTGGAAAAGCGCCGGGCGAGCCACTTCGTCCGCACGTACTGCGCAAGCAGCGTCATGATCTCCATGAAAAATCCCCGCCCTCTTTCGTCGTCTCCCACACTTCGCTGCAATGCGTCGGCATGATCCGCAAGTCGTCTGCTCGATTGCGCGACAGGACATGCAGCTTGTGCAGCTCGTCGCGGTATGCCTTGCGGTCGGACATGATCAGCCTGGCAAGCGGATGCGGCAGCAAAAAGCGGCGGTACGCCTCGCTCGACCAGGCGGCATCCGCGCACAAAAACAGTTCGCCGTGATCGCGGTCACGCACAAACACGCCAAACTGGCCTTGTGCATGCCCGGGCAGATCGACCACCCAAGCGCTCTGGTCGCCAAACAGATCGTATCCTTTTGCATACGGCGCGTACCGCGCTGGCAGCTCAACCGGGGCCAGCCGATCCACAAATGTCACGCGTTCGGCAAAATCGGCAGGCATTAAATCAGGCAAGTACGCCTCGCGCACAGCAGCCAGCCCTGTCTTGTCCTTGATATGCAGATAGGCGCTCTCGTAGCAGTACAGGCGCGCTTTGGGAAAATCGCGCAATCCGCCGATGTGATCCGCATGAAAATGGGAGAGCAAAATGCCTTTTACCTCATCTGCCGCGATCCCCCGCTGGTTGAGCTGGGCCAGCACGCTTTGCTCAGGCGCTGTCACGACAGGCGTCAAGCTGGCGTAAAGCGAGTACGGAAACGATTGGGTCGCCTGGAAAAACCGCGGCGAGTAGCCTGTATCAAACAGCCAAATGCCGTGCTGCGGGTGCTCGATCAGCCCGGCAAGCGCGTGAAAGCGAATCATTTTCACCCTGCCGCCTTTGCGCGAGAACAGTTCCAGCTGTCGGCAGTAGCCAGTGTCCAGCCACGTCAATTTAACGTCCATGTTCTGCCCTCCACCATGCCGTAAAAGTTTCAATCCCTTGCGCTATGCTCACGCGCGGCTCGTACCCAAGCTCCTGCCGCGCTTTCGTAATATCGAGCGTCTGCGACTTGGCGAGTACCCCGACGGAATAACGGGTCAGGATCGGCTCGCGGTAGCCGAGCACGGTGCGGGACAACAGCTCCAGCACCCAGGCCGCTCCGTACGCTTGCCAGTACGGCACCTCTTTCGCTCGCAGCGGCATGTCCAGTCGCCGGAACACATCCGTCAGTACGTCGATCAGCGTGACAGCCTCCCCGTTTGTAATGTTGTAGGCTCGGCCGAATGTGCTTGCAGGTGAATCCATGCACAGCACGAGCGCATCCACGACATTGTCCACGTAAGTCAAATCGATGAGCGCTTTTCCGCCCCCAATCAGCGGCACGTATTTTTGTTCGTTGGCGCGAATCAGTCTGGGCAAAATCGCATTGTCGCCCGGCCCGAACAAGGCGCGCGGGCGCAGCGTAATCGTCGGCAGCCCCTGCCGATGCGCCTTGTCCACTTCCAGTTCGGCCAAATGCTTCGTTTGCGCATACACGTTGGCAAAACGTTCTGGCAGCGGCGCATCTTCCCGGATGCCATACGCATCGGCAAACGCAAAGTAAATGCTCGGACTGGACACGTGCACCAGCCGCTCAATCCCGTGCTTGTCGCATCCAGCAATGACATGGACGGTTCCGCTCACGTTCGTCTCGTACATGTCGCGAAACCTTCCCCACGGCGAGGAAAACGCGGCAACGTGATAGACGATCTCCTGACTGCGGCATGCGTCTGCTACCGCCTCCCTGTCTCTAATATCTGTACGGACAAAACGGATGCCCTGCTCTCGCAGCTGCCGCCCGATGCCCTCATCCCGTCCCAGCGCAGTCACCTCGTGGCCTTGCTCATGCAGCCGCTGCACCAGCTTTTGTCCGAGAAAACCCGTTCCTCCTGTGACGAGCACACGTTTTTTCATGTGCCTTCTCCCATCCTTTCCAAAGAAACCCGCTCAGCGCGGCACTTCCCCGTTCCATTCGATATCGCTCGTACTGCATGCGAGCATGCTTGTTCTCGTGCTCACGCTTTGCCAGGCCAGATCGCCGAGCATGGCAAACTGGTCAAAAAACGGGCGCAGATCGTCCAGGCGAAAGAGCACATCCCGCGCGCCGGACAGGTCGCGCGCCCACCTTTTCCAGCCCGACCAGCCCTTGACATTTGCCAGTCCGTAGCTCAGCATGGCAAGGCCAAGCATATAGGATCGTCCTGTCTCTGGCACGAGCACCTCTTTTCCACCTGCAAAAAAGGCATCCGCCACCTGTTGCTCCGCAAACAGATGAATCCCGCTCGTCAGCCGCGGATTGCATTCGAGCACATACAGTTCGCCTGCATCGCTCTCGATCAGGTCAAAAGCGATCTGCCCGTTGAACTTGTGCCTGCGGACAAACCGCGTGACAAAATCGTATACTCCGCCATGTCCGGCAGAGGCAAAATGAATCGTCGCCCCTTGCCCGGCCGTGTGCACCGTCTCATAGTCCGCGTACAGCGCAAGCTCTCCTTCATGGGCGACCGCGTAGCTGCACAGCTGGCGTCCTGCAATGAACTGCTGGACGAGCCACGGCTGAGCGGCAGACGGGACAGGAAGCCTGGACAACTCCACCCTGGACAGATCGCGGATGATCTGGACATGGGCGGCGAAGCGGGAGTAGACAGGCTTCAGCACGATCGGGCCACTCGCTTGGCGAATCGCTTCGTCCCGCTCGTGCGCAGATTCCACCCGAATCGTATGCGGAACTTTCGCCCCTGCTGCCTGTGCCTGTTCCTGAAACAGCCATTTGTCATGCAAAGCGCGCAGCACAGGAAGCGGCTCCACCAGCACGGCGCCATATGCCAGCAACCGCTCGCGGCCGTGCGCGACGTAAAAAATTTCCTCGCAAGTCGGAACGAGCAGGTCGACGCGCTCCTTTTGCATGATCTGGCACAGCTCGGCGATATAGGCATCCGTCTTCGTCCGGGGTGGCGGAACGCGATAGGAGCGGGCTACATAGCGCGAATGAGCGCACAGGTGCCGCCCCGCGCTTTCCGCTGCAACGACGCGGTGTCCGCCCGCGTGAAACAGCCGGGCCAACTCCAGCGTGGCAGGTGCCCTCCCTCCTGTCAAAAGGACCGTCCGCTCAGTATTCAAGCACAATCCCTCCGAGCGACAACCCGGCGGAAGTACCGAGCAAAAGCAGGCAATCTCCCCTCGCTACACGCTTCTGGCTGATCGCCTCGTGCAAAGCCATCGGGATCGAAGCGGCAATGACGTTGCCGTGGTCCGCCATGATATCGACCATTTGCTGCTCCATAAAGCCGAGCTTCGTTCTCATGATGCGCAGCGCCATCCCGCTCGCCTGGTGGGGAATGACGGCCTGCAGCTGCTTTTTGCTCACGGACGCTTTCGCGAGCAAGCTGTCGACAAAGCCGGTAATCAACTGCGAGGTCAAGCGAAAAATTTTGCGTCCGTCCATGTCAAAAGCGAAGTCATCCTCGTGTCCGTTCGCATAGTGGCGCGGGTGCACCATCGTTCCGCCGCCGCGAATTTCCGAATAGTGCGCCCCTTCGCTGTAGGTTTGCATCGCTGAGCTTATAATGCGGGACGACTCGCCTTCCGGTGTCTGCCCCACGACGACCGCTGCCGCTCCATCGCCAAACAGCACGCAGCTTTCTTTTTGCTTCCAGTTCAGTCCCATCGAAGCGATCTCCGTCGAGACGATCAGCACGCGCTTGTATACACCCGCAGCCATCGCGCAAGACATGACGTCGAGCGCAGTCACGAAGCTCAGGCAAGTCGAATTGATATCAAAGCAAGGAATCCCGGTACGGGAAAGCCCCAGCTCTTCCTGGATCAAGGCCGCTGTGCACGGAATTTCTTGCTGCGCCGTTCCGCTCGCACAGACGATGCAGTCAAGCTCCTGCAACGAGACTCCTGCCGCTTCCGCCGCTCGTTTGGCGGCAATCGCCCCCATCTGCGCGGCTGTTTCCGTTGTAACATAATGGCGAATCCGAACCCCGGATTTTTTTTCGGTCCATCCTGTAGCCAGCCCGAGCTGTTCATCCAGCTCTGCCGCTGTCACGACTCGCGCGGGCAAGTATTTTCCCGTGCCCAGCAATTTTACTCTTCTCTCCATGGTCTGGTTCTCCCTCGATTGTCTGTCTCTCACACTGTATGCTGTCACTGACACCCATTTTACGCAAAAGAATGGCAGCTTGTGGAGGGCATACGCAAAAAAGACTACCTTTCGCCTACGCAAAAGATAGTCTACTGTTACAAAGACGTATGTTCAGCTTTTTCGTTTCCCCCACGGCTTGAACACCGACAAAAGAAACAACAGAATCAGCGAAAGCAGCTGCAAGACAATCCCGATCCAGAGCTTTTCGCTGTTGACGATAAACGCGGGATTGCCCATCGCTTCCAACCCTTGCGCCCAGGCCAGGCTGACCGCTGGCAACGTCCAGACGTACATGGCGACGGGACCGAGCAGGATCGTGACGAGCGTCAGCACTTCTTTGGCGATGAGCCAGTAATAGCGAAACAGCCCCCAATGCGTCCAGACGGAAAGCAGCACACCTGTGACGATCGTGCCGATGGTCGACGCGCGCACGCTTGTTTTCGCCAAGGTGTGCATCGCGGTGTAACAGGCGGCAAATACCCCGGCATCGTCCGTATTCGCCGCCACGATGCTCAAAACGAGAAACAGGACCGCTCCGCCCAGCATAATCGCTGAAAAGAGCAAATGCAGGAGCAGCAGCCACTTCTTCCCTTTCATGCCCAGCTTGTACATGCTTTCACCTCTTTTGAGCCTCTGTGAGCCGCCGCAGCTACATAGATAGCTACACCTACAGTTGAAAACGGTACCCGACTCCCCAAACCGTTTCGATATACTGCGGCTTCGTCGGGTCGATCTCGATTTTTTCGCGCAGCTTGCTGATGTGCACGGTCACGGTAGCAATATCGCCAAGGGAATCCAGTCCCCAAATTTTCTCGAACAAATCGTTTTTGCTGAACACCCAGTTCGGATGCGTCGCCAAAAACAGCAGCAGCTCATATTCTTTCGACGTAAAGGCAACTTCTTGTCCACGGACGTACACCTTGCGGGCGAGCTTGTCGATCCGCAAGCCACGCATGCGAATTTCGTCCTGCGGCGCTCGCTGGCTCTGGGAACCATCGGAAACGAGGCGGTCGTAGCGGGCCAGGTGCGCTTTTACTCTCGCCACCAGTTCGCCCAGGCTGAACGGTTTGCTAATATGATCATCCGCGCCCAGCCCCAAGCCGCGGATCTTGTCGATGTCCTCTTTTTTGGCGGAGACGAGCAGGATCGGGATGTTTTTCGCTTCACGCACCTCGCGCAAAATGGCAAAGCCGTCTACCACAGGCAGCATCAAGTCGAGAATGATCAGATCGTATGGCTCTGTCAGCGCTTTTTGCAAGCCGACCTCTCCCGAATGGGCGACCTCGACTGTATAGCCGTTTGCTTCCAGGTAGTCTTTTTCCACCTCTGCGATTACCGTGTCGTCCTCAACGATCAATATGTGCTTCATCCGCTCCACCTTCCGTCCCTTTTTGCAGCGGCAAGGAAAAACAGATGTCCGTTCCGCTGCCGACCTCGCTGCGCGCCCAGACGCGTCCTCCGTGCCCTTCTACCAATTGCTTGACGATCGCAAGTCCCAGTCCGCTGCCGCCCGTTGTCGTGTTGCGCGCAGGGTCCGCCCGGTAAAAGCGGTCAAAAATGTGCGGCATCGCTTCCTCCGCAATACCCGCTCCATTGTCGGCAATCGTCACAATAACTTCGTCTGCTGTCCGCTCCACTCGCACGTCGATTTGTTTCAGTGGTTTGTCCATGTATTTCATGCTGTTGTCGATCATGTTCATCAGCACCCGATGCAGCTTTTCCCGATCTGCCATGACGGCAAGCGGGCCGCCCTCTGTTCCCGCCACGTTCAGCCGTACGTCAGACATACCAGGCTCCAGACGCAGCGCCTGCACCCAATCGGTCAGGTAGGCCCGAATATTGACCGGCTCCAGATGAAAAGGCAGACGGTTCAAGTCCAGCCGCGAGTACAAAAGCAGCTCGTCGATGAGCCGATCCATTTGCGCGGATTTGCTGGCGATCATCCGCATGTATTTCTCCCGTTTCGGCTGCGTATCGGCAATTCCGTCCAGCACAGCCTCCACGCACGCCTTGATTCCGGTAATCGGCGTCTTCAAATCGTGCGAGATGCTCGCAATCAGCTCTTTGCGGCTTTCCTCGTATTGTAGCTGCATGCGAATCGAGTCGTACAACCGGACGCGCATCTCCTCAAAAGCCTCGCCCAGCTCGCCCAGCTCATCTTTTCGCCCGAGTTGTACAGGCCGCTCCAGATGGCCCTCCTTGATCTCGTGAGCCGCCTGTTTGAGCGCGTACAGCGGACGGATGATGCTCTTGGACACCAAATACGTCAAAATCCCGTTCGTCAGCCCGATAATGACGAGGAAGCTGACGATCATGAGCGCAAAGAAAGAGATTCCCGACGAAAACAAGGAGCTGTCGTCAGCCAGAAAATAAAGAGTGCCCTGACTCTTGTCGGCGAAGGAAAACGCATACGTCCTGGCGACATGTCTGCTGCTTTCCCATGGCGGCCACTGGCGCGGGCGTTCTTCAGCCGCAGCGGACTGCATGTATTTCGGCAAATCGGCCTGAGCCAGGGAAGAAGAAGCGAACAGCACCGCTCCCTCTTTCGCCAATATGAATGCTCCGCCAAACGGGCGTAGTTGCTCATCCGTTTCGGTCAGCAGCTCATTGTCCAGCAACCGCTCCGCATCGTGCTGCGCCAAAAACGCCACTCCTGCAAACAGCTCGTCTCGTCTGTCCATGTTTTGCCGAAACAGCGGTTTCCCCGGTGCTTTTTCGCGCGGGAATGACTCTCCCCAAAAAACCGCCACCAGAGTCGAGGCGACCAGTCCAAAACAGACCACCGGAACGACGATCATGGCGATATAAGACAACCAAAGCCTCGTTTTGATTGACATGGTTCCTCTCCTCCGATGCGCATAATTGCTGTCATTATACTACAGCGCCTGGCAAAAGACGCACGCCCCTGCCTTAGTGCCGCCAGCCGCCTTTTGCCCAGTGGCTGCGCATCTCTTCGCGAGTCACTTTCTCCACTTGTTTCCCCGTCAAATCCACGCGCTCGGGAGTGGTCGCTGCCAAATCCGACAAGCGGACGTCCACAGTCAGTTGCAAAGTATGCACGACGCCGGAAGCGTCCGTCCCGACCAGCTCCACCTTGGCTGTTTGCTGCTCGATCTGGTTTTGCTCGTTGATCGTCGCGTTCAGCACGACTTGCTCCAGATGCACGTCTTCCTGCAAAGCGGGCAGCTTCAGCGCGAGTCCTTTTTCGGCTTCACCCGCCCTCGCTTCCTGGCTGCGTTCAACGATTTTCGCGTACATGATCGGGCCTAGCATTTTGGCGAACACAGGCATTTGCTCCTCGTCGAGCTTCAAGGATACTCGTTTCCCGCCATCCGGCAAGTTTTCCATCGTCGTCCATTTCTCCATGCTTCCGAACAATGTTTTGTGCACCTGCTCGATCATGGCGCTGCTCATAGCGTGCTGATCCTGCTCAGGCTGTTGTTGTTGCCAATCCATTGCCTCCATGACGCGATACAGATCGCGATCCCCTTTTTTAAAAACCATTTGAGTCGGCTCGCGAAATGCTTGAAAGCTTCCTTCGCCGTTCGCATCGACATACGTGCCATCCACGCTGCCCAGCTTTTGCTCATGATCGACTTTGGCCACCCCGTCGACTGCAAAAAGCTTCGTCTGGTTGTCTGTCAACTCCAGGTGAGCGTGCGCAGTCAAGCTCCCTGCTTCTTTCGTCTGCTTTAACGCCGATGTGTACGACTCCAGTGCGCCGTTGTCCGCTTGCGCCGAAACGCTCATCCCCCACGTCGCTACCCCGCCGATTCCGACCGCCAATGCCACCGCCAGCCATTTTTTTCGCACCAGTCATCCCTCCAGTTTCGTGTAGAAAGCAGCCTCACTTTCTCTACTAGCGATGATAAAGCGGAAGCCTAAACGCGTTCTAAACGAAATCTAAAAAAAGTGTAAAATCATGCGCTTGGCGCACGCACACAGCTACTCACGCAAAAATCTTCTAAAAATGGTATATTGGTAAAAAGAATTGGATCAACAAGAGTGACAAGTGGAGGATGAAAAACGATGAACAAGCAGGAAGGCTACATCGAAGTTCCTGGCGGAAAAGTATGGTACAACCGCGTCGGCACAGGCAATCACACTCCGCTGATCGTGTTGCACGGCGGGCCTGGCAACACGCACGACCCGCTCCAGTCTGCATTGCACGTGCTTGGCGACGAGCGTCCCGTTATTTTTTACGACCAGCTCGGCTCGGGCAACTCGGACAGACCGACCGACTCCTCGCTGTGGAAAACGGAGCGCTTTGTAGAAGAGCTGGCCTGCATTCGACAGGCGCTTGATTTGACCGAGGTTCATATTCTCGGCCATTCGTGGGGAACGATGCTGGCTGCGGCTTATTTGATTGACGCTAAGCCTGCGGGCGTTGCGAGCGTGATTTTCTCCAGTCCTTGCCTCCGTGCCCAGCTCTGGAAAGAAGACGCTGATCGGCTGATCGCCCAACTGCCGGAAGACGTCCAGCAGACGATTGCCCGGCACGAACAGCAAGGAACGACGGATTCCAAAGAGTATCAGGACGCGATGAAACAATACTACGCGCGCCACGTTTGCCGCATGGAGCCGTTGCCAGAAGTCATGACGCAAAGCCGTGCGAAAGCCAACAAAGACGTGTACATGACGATGTGGGGGCCGTCCGAGTTTTGCCCGACAGGCAATCTCAAGACGTTTGATTACACGCCGAAGCTGCATGAAATCGCGATTCCTGCCCTGTTTGTGTGCGGTCGCTACGACGAGGCGACCCCGGAAGCAACAAGCTACTACCAGTCGCTCGTGCCAAACGCCGGGCTGCATGTGTTGGAGCACAGCTCCCATCTCGGCTATTTGGAAGAAACAGACGAATACGTACAGACCGTCCGCGCGTTTTTGCGCCAAGCGGACAAGCGATAATTCCGGTTGACTCGATATGGAAAACACAAGAAGCCCCGTCTCGCAGCAGTGTGCAAGACAGGGCTTTTTGTGTTTGTTTACCAGCTTCTGCTTTTTTCTTTGCCGATCAAGTAAAGGAAGTACGGCGCACCGATTACAGCCGTCACGATGCCCACCGGAACCTCAAGCGGAGGTAGCAGCCATCTGCCCAGTCCGTCCGCTGCAACCAGCAAAATGGCTCTGAGCAGGGCAGCTACAGGAAGCAGCCAAATGCGCTTGCCCCCGACCAGCCTGCCAGCCATGTGCGGAGCAAGCAAGCCGACAAACCCGATCGAACCGACAACCGCGACACAAGCTCCGGCCAGCGCTTTGCGCCACTTCCCGCAAGCGGCTGGCTGGCAACTCCAGCAGCACCTTTGCCCGGTCGATCCGCAAACGGGTTATGTAGTCGGAAAAGCTCACACCTTTGAGCGTCTTGAACATGCGCGAATGCATCCAGACTTTTGTGCAGTTCCTCCATCAAATGCAAAACCTGCGAATGGCTGCGCACGTGAAACGACTTTTCCAGCGGGAAATCGGCTGTTCCCTGGAGAAAAGTCCGCTCCGTCCCGGACGATGCTGCCTCCGTCCAAAAAGCAAACTCGATCAAAAAGACCTCCAGCTGCTTGCCCGCATGCGCGCAAATGGAGGTGTCCGTCCACGGCCTGAGAAAAACGACATCGCCCACCTCCACAGCCTGCTCGATCGCATTGCTTGTCAGCGTACCTTTGTGACTTTTGACAAACCCGATGCGCTGGCAGGAAGAAGCCGGAAGCGAATGCGGCTCTTGGTGAGCACATGTGACAAGCGATACGCTCTGCACGGAAAAAATCATCTGTCGGAACTGTCGATAAACCTCGTCAGCATGCAACGTTGGCCCCTCCTCTCCTGTAGCCCTTTTAGCTATCCACTATTATAGCTCGTCTGCCGTGCCCCCGCGCATCAGGGAACGGGGATGGAAAACAAAGGAGGCCGTAAAAAGCGTAAAGGCTCTCTCGACGGGTCGAAGGGTTAAACTGATTGATTGTCTGCGATTTCCGGATTTTCGGTCGTACTTTTTATTTGCTGTATGGATGGTTTTTTAGGGGTGACATAGTTTGACCTGTTTGTTGCTGTTTCAGGGATGCTTCATGATTCAATGGTATGTCTGTCTTTTCTCTCTATGCAGCCGCACGGATTCTAGCATGAACTTGTCAGGTTAGCTCCTAAAGGCTGGGCTTTTTTTCAACAAAAATACACCCCTTAGGTTGCATCGGATCTACCAGGAGGTTTAATCCAATGTCTATTTTAGGAGGTGCACTTCATTGACCGATAGTAGGTCAGCGTTTTTGGTTTAGCCGCTTTTTTGTATTTATTTTGCAAAAGGACAAGAATGGTATTGCGGGTTTTAATTGCTCTTATTTTACCTCTTCGAAGTCTATGATTTTTCCCTCACTTTTTTCCGTGCTAATTTCATTCCAGCCCTCTTTATCTGTGCCTATATTTTTTGCGCCAACAGTTCGTTGAGTATCAGAGCCTTCATTATTCTTGCTATACTTATGCAAGATATTTGTACCATCCGCTTGTTTTTCCAAAATGTACATCTCATTGTTCTCTTCATCCATATAAATACTTGGCACTACATCACCGTTTGCTTGCTCAAGCATGATATTCATTACTATTTTAGCAATCCCCTTATACTCTTCACTTTTTAAAACCTCTTTGTGATCCAGCTTTTTCAAGTCGTCCAGATTAATGTCAAAGCTGCTTGCAATGTCATTGTCAACCTTTTCTTTAAACTCTGCAATTCTTTGTTTTACAATCACCATGTCATCTTGCTTGCTTGCATTTGCATAACCGATAACGGAAAACGCTAAAGCTAATGCAATTCCACTAAATAAAACCGATTTTTTCATGGTAATATCTCCTTTTCACTATATTAAGGCATCCAAATCGCATCATCGTATGAGTGATTTTCTTCTGTCAATTTATCTTCCTTTTTTGCATACTCTTCATGAAAGCTGCTTATTTCCCAATACCCTTTCTTCGTAGGATTAACTACTTTCCTTTCTCCTGTTTGTTTGACCTTATATGAATTATAATTGGTTGCTCTTTCTGTCTCACCTTGCTTCTTTGCATTGAAATAGATAGTAGACTGCACCGTAATTTTTGCACACTTGACATCAGATTCAGTGATAGCGGTAAATCCCGCCGTATGTTTTGTAGATGTTTCAGACGCTATATAAACGTCCGATGAAAATTCTGTCATTTCAGCATAAACTGTAGCTGCTGAGAACACAGTAAATGCCAGCAATCCTATAGATAGAATACTTTTAACCATACTCTCCCCCATAGCTATGCATCATCTTTACTTTACGTTAAATTCCTGTTCTTCATAATTAATACCGCTATCTGTTGTCCCATCGGTATAGTAAACATCCCCGCTGGCGGCTACCTCCCATATCGCTTTTCCATATTCCTCCTGATTACTAATCTTTGCTTTCAAAGATTTAACATAGGAATCTTCTGTTGTTTTTGAGGAAACTTTCTTCCCGTTTCTAGTAATAATGGCAAAGGAAATGATTTGCTTAATATCACTAGATTTTACTCTAGAGGAGATATCACGCGTAATACCATACGAAGATATTACATAATGTTTTTCTCCCCCTGCCGTAGACAGATTTCCACTGATTGACGCTTCTGATTGTGCTATCCCCATCGGAGTAGCTGCGAATGCAGTAGTGATTGTCGCCAGAACAACGCAAGAAGTAATAAAACTTGCTACAAGCTTTCTATTCAACAATACCCCTCGCTAAAAATATTTTGAAATTTTTTGCATATTAATCTTTAATTTTTCTATTTTCAACATTTTTTTCCATTTATGTTTAAGGCTTCATTAGTAAGACGATGTAGCTTGTATTTTGTTACAATCCCCACAAAAAAACTGCACACAACCGTCCATATTGAAAACGGTTTATGTGCAGCAAGTCTCTCGTGCAGCTTTTTTCGCGTCTTTTATAAGTTTTTCCATCTTTTCCATCAAATCTACTTTCTCTAGCATCTTTTGTTGTCGGAGCATCGCGAGCAGGCAAGGCCAGCTTAGTTACAGTCTTCTGTTTTTTCGGATTTGTAATATAACGAGATAACCAAATACGAACAAAAATGCAAGAGCCTTAGTTTCAATTCCGCTTGCTTTTCGGGTCTTCGATGTAACGTCGCGCCGCTGAATTTTGTCGGCGGGTGGAAGGCATGGTTTCAGTCCCCTAGCTTCTCGGGTCTCCAATGTAACGTAACTCCCCATTTGACCGTCAACAATCACCACGTAGTTTCAGTCCCCTAACTTCTCGGGTCTCCAATGTAACAAAAAGTCAGTCATACCAATGCTTAATCCTAATTTTAGTTTCAGTCCCCTAACTTCTCGGGTCTCCAATGTAACTTGGACAAGTTCTTCGAAGGTAAACGAACGACCTAGGGTTTCAGTCCCCTAACTTCTCGGGTCTCCAATGTAACGACAGTCGCATGATAAGGTACGAGTTTACCTGCCTCATAAGTTTCAGTCCCCTAACTTCTCGGGTCTCCAATGTAACCGACTTTGACTACCATGCTTAACCTCAATAACGCCAAGGCTTTCCTCATACTCACTGCCAACAAGAACCCGCTCTTTTTTCGAGGATTCACTTCTCGTCAAAAATCACGCCCTATCCTCGAAAATCGGCTGTACGCATCTTGTTCATTTCTTTTTCCTCGCTACAGGGTAACCATTCGCCCTCATACTTATAATAAAACATTATCCCCCATCCCATCTATCCATTTCTTTACACGATCCAGCACCCAAACAACTTTTCATCCACAAACGCAAATATCTTTCAACCGCCACTTCCTTCATCCAACTCCCCAAACAAATCACTCTCCTTTAATACGGCAAGTCCGCTCCCGTACAAATCCCCCCTGCGTGAACAGACCACTTCATTCCATTCCGCTACAATCCCACAAAAAAACTGCACACAACCGTCCATACTGAAAACGGCTCATGTGCAGCAAGTCCCTCGCTCAGTTGCACTCGCGTTCCCTACGAGTTTCTCCAGCTTTTCCACCAGCTCCACGCTTGCGGCTTTCTCCAGCGTCTTTTGCTGTCGGAACACCGCGAGCGCGGCAAACAAAAACCCGCTTTCTGCACGGACGGCTCCGTGACGATTCCCCAAGCAGCCGTACATGCCGCCAATCTCATCTGCTTTTCACCCTCTACTCGCCTGCTCATTGCTCCCACCGCTCCTCTGTCCTTTTCTCTCTGCTTCTATCCTAGCGAAACTAGCGAAACGAAACGCTTGCTCTATGCTGCTTACGCCCCCACGCCCTGCAACAGCTTGGAAAAAATCCGCTTGATTCGCGCATCGAGCACATGGCTGCCGCCGCGGCCTCTGACGTCCTCGACCATCATCGTGACCAGCAGGCGCGGATCATCCACATTGAACACCGCGTACCAACCGTTTTCCTGTCCTTGCTCGCCCTTTTTTTGCTTCAATTCTGCGGTGCCGGTCTTGCCCGCCATGCGGATGCCCGGCACGCGCGCTCCCCGGCCTGTGCCGCGGGGGTCTTCCATCACCTGCACAAGATCGTCCCTGACGATGGCTGCCACTTGGGGCGGAATCGCTTCACGCTTCCAATACCGCTCTTTTTGCTCGCCCTGAAGCAGCGACGGGTACACGATGTTTCCCTCGTTGACAAAAGCGCTGTACACGAGTGCCAAGTGAAGCGGCGTCATTGTCACCTCGCCCTGCCCATAGCCCGAGTCTGCCAACTGGATCTCGTTTCTCATGCCGTTGTTGGCAAGCCGGGACGGATCGAGCGGATACGGGATCGGCACCGCCTCGTCAAAGCCAAGCTGCTTTCCCTGTGCCACGAACGGCTCCTCCCCGATGGACAGCGCCGCCTTGGCAAAATAAATATTGTCCGAGTAGACGAGTGCTTTTTTCAGGTCGACGGGCGCTCCGTAGTCACTCACCCGCGTCACTTCGTATGCGCCCCAGGAGGCGTCCTTTTGCCAATGCAGTCCTTTGACCGAAACAGTATCGGCTGGCGTAATCGCTCCGGTCGCAAGTCCCATTGCCGCGGTAAGCGGCTTGAAGGTAGACCCTGGCGCAAAGCCGCGGGCAAAGCGATTCAGCAAAGGCTTGCCCGGATCGTCATTGAGCTTTTCCCACTCTTCTGTCGACATGCCGAGCACAAATGCGTTTGGATCATACGATGGCGAGCTGACCAGCGCCAAAACTTCTCCCGTCGCGGGCGAAATCGCTGCGGCTGTCCCAGCATCCTGCTTGAACTCGCTGTAAATCGTTTGCTGGACAGTAGCATCGATCGTCAGGGCGAGTGGCTGCCCGTTTTTGGCGGGTTGCTCCGCCACGATTTTTTTCACCGTCCCGTCTGCACCGACAATCGCGATCCGGCCGCCTGATTCCCCGCGCAATTGCTGTTCAAAAAGCTGTTCCAGCCCCGCCTTGCCGACGATATCCGAGGTGCGGTAGCCCATGTCTTTGCGCTTTTCGTACTCCTCCTGGCTAATCGCACCCGTGTAGCCGACCAAATGAGCCGCCGCAGCCTGATACGGGTAGTACCTGACCTGCTTTTTCTGCAAAACGATGCTCGCGGTTTGTTGCAAAGTTTGCAAGCGTGCATCATCCTCCGGCAAAGTTGCGATGCGGACAAACGAGCCAGACTTCCCCGCATTGGCACTCACCACACTCATCAGGTTTGCCAGCGGTATTTGCAACAGCTTGCTGACTTGTGTCCTCCCGGCTGGAGGCGTTTTGCTCCATTCATCTGGACGAATCCCGACATCGACCACGATCCGGCTCGTAGCCAGCCTGCGTCCGGCCCGGTCCAATATTTCTCCCCGCTTCGGATACAGCGTGTTGGCGCGCACCTTATCCCCCTCCTGCATGCCGGGAAATAAAAAGGAAGGATTCCAATGGATGTACCAATCTTTTTTGTCGTTTTGCGTCTCTTTGATCAAGGTTGCTTTTCCTGTAAACGAAATCGGTTCGACGAATGTGTCCAGCTTGATCCGGTAATGGAAGTTGATTTTCCCATCCTCAGTCGGGACGACATCTCCGTTGTAAAGCGGCTCGACGAGGATCGGTTTGGCCTCGATCCCGCCGTAAATGTTCTCGTATCGCGAAACGAACTCGTCTTTTGTCACCTTTGCCTTTGTATCCAGTGAAAGCTGTTCGTACATATGTGCAAACTGCTGATTTTTCCAATTCGTCGTATAAGCGGTAAACGCCGCCTTCGCCATTTCCCCGTCCGTTTTCGGCCCTTCCTTCCAATAGTCCCAAAAAAGGAAGACAAATCCCGAAAGAATTACGAGAAAGACACTCCAAAACCATATCCAAGCCTTTTTCACCAGTTCCTCACCTTCCCTTTCCCACGATAAACCAGCCGGATTAGAGAATAAATGGAAGAAAACTGATGAAATCATCAGATCACACTCACAAACAAATGATAAGTGTCAGACAATTCAACAGGAAAAAGCGCATGGAAAAAAGGAAGACCACTGGCTCGTCTCCCTTGTTCAATCTTCCCACATATAGCCGAAGCGAGGAATCGTGGTGACCTTTTCCCCGTACTTGCCCAGCCGTTTGCGCAAACGGTACACGAGCGCATTGATTTCGGCGCGTCCCACATCCGGCACGCTATTGTCTGTGTAAATCATTCTTTCCGGCCAGATCGACACCATGATTTCCTCATAGCTGACTGCCTGATTGGCCCGTTGATACAAAAGCATCAGCAAATCCATATCTTTTCCTGTCAAATGAATCCTCGCACCATCCAGGCGAATCTCGCGCCGCTCCAGGTTGATGACCAACCCTGTCGTGGAAACAGTCGAAACCATCGATTGCACCAGCGGAAAAGAAAATTCCCTGGTCACGTCCAACTCACTGCCCTCCGCAAAAAAGACCAGCTCGACGACTCCTTTGGCAAGGCTGATCAGATCGCCGTGAAATAACGGCTGCGGCGCTTGGCGGACGCTCTGCCCGTTGACTTCTGTTCCATGCTTGCTGTCCAGATCGGAAATCGTATAGCGATTGCCGATCTTGCGGATCACGGCATGCCGTCTCGACACGTATGGGCTGGAAAAAGCGATGTCAGGCGCAAGTTGGCTCCCTCTCCGTCCAATGGTGTACTCATCCTGACGAAGAAACTGGCGTTTTTGCACAAGCTCCGGATCGCCTTTTTTGATCAGGACATAGACGCCGTCTTCCAACGTTCATCACCTCAAAAAAGAGTTGCAGCTATCCGTATTAATTACATACCAAAATACCGGAAAGTCAACCCTTTTTTCGCCTATAGTAAAAGCCGCCGCTTGGTCCCGACAATGACAGCTATCTCGTTCACGCCATCTATCTTTCATGCTTGCTTGCAATCTATCACGAACAACGCTTGAGCGCCGCCAGCTGTTTCGGCTCGATCACCAACAGATGGCAAACTCCGTTGGGCACGAACCATTTGTACGCCGTTCCTTTTGGTATGACGAGCAATTCGCCAGCCTCGATCCAAATATTGCGCTCATGGGACATCAATAGCAATCTTCCGTTTACGACGAGAATCATTTCGTCCTTGTGGTCGTGCTGCTGCCAGGGATATTCTCCCGAAAGCTGCTCCAGCTTGATCGCCGAATCGTTCAGCTCCCCTACGACCGTTGAACGTAAAGACTGTTGTATCCACGAAAATTGTTCTGTCAGATTTATCTTCTCCATGATGGATCTCTCCCCTTTGTCCCCAAGATAATACAAAAGACGAGGAGGGAAAATAGAAACGATCTGATAGAGTTATGATAAACAAAATCACAAAACGATGATAAGCGGCAAAAAATTCAATCAACAGAGTCAGCCGATTGGGATTGGGGCGTGCCGAATCGTTTGGCATTTCTTGCGCGGGCGCGTTCGATTTCCGTCTCGCGGTTGCGCGGCTCGGCGTTTGTCACCAATGAATCGAGCAAAGTCTGGGCGACTGCTGTTACCTCTTTGACCGCCCGCTGAAACGCCTCTTCGTTTGCTTTGGAGGGCGTGTTGAAGCCCGAGAGCTTTCTCACAAACTGCAGCGCGGCTGCCTGAACCTCATCTTCGGTAGCGGGAGGGGAGAAATTGAACAAGGTTTTAATATTTCGGCACATGGCGATCTCCTTTGGCAGAATGTCTTTTTCGCTCATCATACAACATACACAGTGAAGTCGGTCAAGCGCCGCCTATGAAAAAAACGGACGCCTGAAAAGCATCCGTTTTTTGCTCGTGCCCGCTTTTGCTATTTTTGGTTCTTTTGCAAAATATCTGCCGCTACCTGCTCGATCATCGCCTTTTTCCCGAGGGCAAAAAACGCTTCGTTGTAGCTCTGTTTTGTAGTGACGCGGTACACCTTGCCGTTTTTCTTCGCCTTCATATTGTTCCAGATCGCGGTATCTTCCAGCACATTGTGCTCGGAATCGGCGAGCAGCACGATATGGTCGGGATTGAGCGTCGACAGTCCCTCCAGGTCCGTCTCCTTGCCTCCCCACGGATCTGGCTCCGGTATTCCCGCCGCTTTCGGCAGCTTCAAGTCGGAGAAAATCATGTCAGCCAGCCCGGTTTTCGCGTAGAGGCGAATCCCTTTTTGCGTCGCTTCGATCACTGCGAACGATTCCTCTTTGGTAGTTGCCACAATCTGATCGTGCAGCTGCTTCGCATGGTCATCGTACGCTTTCAGCCATTCGTCCATCTGCTGTTTTTTCCCGAGCGTATTCGCCACAAAGTCGAACCGCTCGCGAAACGCGTTGAAACCGTAAGGCACGCGCACGGTCGGGGCAATTTTGTTCAACTGCTCGTAAATTTTTTCCTGGGCCGGACCCACGAGAATCAGATCGGGATTGGCTGCGGCGATCGCCTCGACACTTACCTCATTTTGAAACCAGCCCGCCACGGTCACGTCTTTTCCCAGCTCTTTTTGCAAAATCGGCGTCAAATCCATCGGGCTTTCATACTGGCTGTTCGCCGTCAGCACGGGACGAATGCCGAGCGCCAACAGCTCCTCAGTCGATCCAGATACGTCCGCGATTCTTTGCGGATTGGCCGGGATGGTTACTTCGCCTGCTGCATCCTTGACTGTCCGCGTTTCTGCTGTTTGCGCAGCCGGCTTATCTGCTGGCGCTTGTCCGCCTTGTCCTCCTGCACTGTTGTCAGCAGCTTGGCTGCATCCCCCTACAAGTAACGCCAAACCGAGCAATCCCGCGATCCAGCCGTGCTTTCTTTTTGCCATACCTTCCGTCAGCCTCCATCATCTGTGATAATAATTCTCAACAACTACGCTTGATCGTACCTTTGCCAGCTGTTTGCAACTACCGGACGAGGGCGAAAACTACGGTTGGCGGGATAATAGAAAAAAGCGAGAGACATCGCTCCCGCTTTTTTCGCTACAAAATATACCTGCCCCGCTTCACATCGGACGGATTCATTCCGTACTGCTTGCGGAACGCTTCGGAAAAGTGACTGAAGTTGGAAAAGCCGACCGACAACGCTACCTGGCTGACATTCATCTCGCCCGAGCGCAGCAGTTCCAGCGCTTTTTCCAGACGCTTTTCCCGCAAGTACGCGAAGACGCTCGTGCCAAACTCCTCTTTGAAGCCGATTTTCAGCTTGTATTCGTTCAGCTGCGCCATGCGTGCCAGCTCGATCAAGGAAGGCGGCGCCTCCATATTCGCCAGCAAAATTTCTCTGGCGCTATGAATTTTTTCCCGATCGCTGCGGGATAAAAAGGGGCGGGTGACTTCCGCCTCTCGCTCAAACAGCAGCATGTCGAAGGCGTGCGCAGCGATTTCCAGCGTCTTGCCTTCCGCATGAAGCCGCCGCAATCTGGGCTGAGACGCAGGCGGCGCGATCAGCTGCTGGAGCCGCATCATCAAATCTGGCCGAAGCGGCATGCGGAACATGCGAAAAGGACGGTTGCCCAACAAGCTTTCAAACGTATACGGCGTCCCTTCGTCGATTTGCGCAAGCCATTCGTTGAACAGCTCGACGGAAATCCCGATCGCTACCGAACGAAACGGCGCTTGGGCCATATAGCAAAAGTCGGCTTGAAAGTCCCGCATCAATTGCAGCGAGCAGCTGTCCGGAACGAGATCGTGCTGGGAACCGCCCGAAACCGCTACCTCCCCCGTTCCTTGCAAGCAAAAGCTCAGCTCCACCATGGCGGCTTCCGAGCGAAAACGCATGGCGTGATCATCCTGAAAACGATGGAAGGAATCGACAATCTCCAGTCCATGACGAGGCATCATTCTGTTGATGTATCCGTTCCAACCGGACAAGTCATCCCCCGCCATCTCCGTCCCGATGTCATCAAGCCGAATGTTCGGCAGCGCGTCAATATAACTGTCGTAGATGGAATGAATGGATGTGGCATGCATGGCAATCTCCCGGTTTTGATTTTGTTGAAAACGATTCTTGTTCTCATCATATAGAAAAAAGCAATGCCTTGGCAACCTTTTCGGTGTGGCGCGATTGCCTCGGCAGTTGAATCGGCTAATGCAGCAGATTCAGCAAGATCGTCAGCGTCCCTACACTGAACACGGTCGTGACCAGGACACTGCTGGAAACAAATTGCGGACGCATGTTGAACTGGATCGCGTAAATCGCTGTCGTCGCAGCAGACGGCATCGCTGCGAGTATGACCAGCACTTTTTGCAGCAAAGGGTCAATCGGGAAAAACAGACAGATCACGTAAGCGAGCACAGGCGAAGCGATCAGCCGAATGACACTGGCGGCGCTCAATCCTTGCCACTCCAAGGCTTTGGACGATACGTTGGCAAGCTGCATCCCGAGAATCAGCATAACGACCGGAATCGCTGCCTGCGCCACGAGATCAATCGCCTGATAGTAGCCCGCTGGAATCACGACATTGCCTTGTTGCAGCAAAATCGCCAGCACAACCGCGTAGTTGGAAGGCTGCTTGAAAATCGCCCGAATCGCCGTGCCCGCGCCACCCCCGCCCCGCGAAGCGAAGTAGACGCCGAATACCCCCATGATGATCGAATGAAAAACCATGATTTGGACCGCATACGTAAACCCGGCCTCCCCGTAAGCAAACAAAATGATCGGAGTCCCGTAGTTCCCGCTGTTCATGAAGGCGGTGGAAAGCATCAGGGCGCTCTCCTGCGATTTGTCGTAGCGAAACAGGCGAGCCGTAAGCTGGGTGAGCACGATCAGCGCTCCGAGCAGCAACAGCGAGATGACGACGATGTAAAACAATTGCAGATCAAGCTCGGTCTTGTAAAACGTGCGAAAGACAAGCGCCGTGGTCAACACGTAGATCGCCAGCGACGAAATCGGCTTCAAATCCATTCGGAACTTGCGCTGAAGAATGTAGCCCGACAAAAAGATCAGCAAGACAGGCAAGATCACTTCGAGAAAAATCATGGTTCATACCCACTTCTTCCATAGAAATGCGAAATTACGAATAGTATATCAAATCGCTCGCCAAAAAAGCCGATTCCCCGTTATTTTCTGACAGAGAATCGGCTGAACCGTGCTATATGCGATTTTCTGCCACAAACCGCTCGACATCAGCCAGCGCTGGCAGCGCCGGAATCGCGCCCGTCCGCGTGGTGGTGAGCGCTCCTGCCGCATTGGCGAAGCGAACCATACGTGTCAGCGTGTCATTGTCCATGGAGCGAAGCGGCTGCTTGGCTTCCAGCACCTGATAAAGCAAGCCCCCCAAAAACGCGTCTCCTGCCCCGGTCGTATCGACAGCATCGACCGCGTAGCCTGGAACCATCCCCTGCTCTTTTTCCGTTCGGAAGTAACAGCCCGCTTTGCCGCGAGTGACGAAGATCGCCTGATGGCGGCAAGTTTCCATCAGCCACTCTGTCGCCTCTGCCAAGCCGCTTGCCGGAGCGAGCAGCTCCAGCTCCTCTTCCGACAGCTTGACGATGTCCGCTTGTCTGATCCCGTGCAGCGCCATTGCCTTCGCCTGTTCCATGTCCGGCCACAAGCTTTCGCGAATGTTTGGATCAAACGATACGAGCAGCTTGTGTCTTTTCGCTATATCTACAGCCTTCCAGGTTGCGCTGCGCGCTGGTTCATGGGTCAAAGACAAGGAGCCGAAATGAAACAGCCTTGCTTGCGCGATCATTTCCTCATCTATGTCCGCCTCGCGAAGCTGCGTATCTGCTCCGGGGTTGCGGGCAAACGAAAACGAGCGCTCGCCACTCGCGTCGATGTGTACAAAGGCGAGCGTGGTCAAGGCAGCATCCGTCAGGACAAGCCCGTCAGTCCCGATCTCCAGGTCCATCAGCGTCTGCTTCAGAAAGCGGCCGAACGCATCGTTTCCGACTGCGCCGAGAAAAGCTGTCTTTTTATGAAACCGCGACAAAGCCGCAAGCACATTTGCCACCGCTCCGCCCGGATTTTGTTCATACGCCATTTTCCCCGGTTCGGGATGGGGCATCGGCGTGAAATCAATCAAAAGCTCGCCGCAGGCAACAACATCAAGCATTTGTCTGTCTCCTTTTCGTCTCTCGTCTCGCAAGCAGCTTCAAGTACACCGTCATCCCTGCTTGGGCAAAAACAGCTCGGACGCCGTGTAAAGTGCCGGAGCGCCACCCGTGTGCAGAAAAAGCACATGGTCATCTTGCGAAAAACGCCCCTCGCGAATCAGCCCGATCAACCCCGCCATCGCTTTGCCTGTGTAAACCGGGTCGAGCAAAATTCCTTCTGTGCGGGCGACGAGCTGCACGGCTTCGACCATTTCCTCTGTCGGAATCGCATAGCCTGGCCCGACAAAGCGCTCTTCGCACTGCACCACATCTGCATGGATCGTCGCTTGCAGACCGACCTCGGCGGCGGTGCGCGCAAGCAGCTCCTGTACTTTCGCTTCCTGGGAGGCGCGGTCGCGGCTGACATTGATGCCAATCACTTTGGCAGACGATTGTCTCGCCAAAAACCCGGCGATCAGACCCGCCTGTGTCCCGCCACTACCTGTTGCCGTCACCACGTAATCAAACGGAGTGCAGCTCTCCCACGCTTGCTGCTCGATTTCCTCTGCGCACGCCATGTAGCCAAGCGAGCCGATCTCGTTGGAGCCGCCAACCGGAATCAGGTACGGCTTCCTGCCTGCTTCTCGCAGACTGTCCGCCAGCTTTTCCATCGCCGCAAGCATATCGCCGTCTGCGGGAATGACCTCGATCTGTTCGGCGCCAAGCAAATGAAACAACAGATGGTTCCCGCCCGCCTGCGGATTGTAGTCGCCTGTCTCGGGCGCCGACAAAACGAGCTGGCAACGCAGCCCTTCGCGAACCGCCGCAGCCAGTGTCAGACGGCAATGATTCGATTGGACAGCACCGCACGTAATCAGTGTATCTGCGCCTTGCCGGATCGCGTCGGCAACCAAATACTCCAGCTTTCGCGTCTTGTTGCCACCAGCCGTCAAGCCGAGCAAGTCGTCGCGCTTGATGGAAATGTGCGGGCCGCCCAGCACCTGCGACAGCCTCTCCAGACGCTCGATCGGCGTCGGGCCTTGCGTATATTTTCTGCGTTCATAGCGAATCGGCTTCATTTTATTGCCTCCTTCAAGCCTGTTTGCGTATGAATACGATCTGGCTACCGCCGATTCCTCCCTTGCCTGGCGAGTTTCCCGATTCCCGGTTGCTTTTTCCATTGACGAAGAAGGCGCGATCCATTACCATGATCTAGTCATTTTTATGAAATTCATCCAATTTTAGCGAAGGTGTTTTTCGATGCACGCAACGGCATTTTTTCCATGATCTGGATAACGCACTTCCGCCTGTCCAAACGGGTGAAAAACACGTTTGTTCGCTAGACGCAATCGAACAAACCGGAAAGGAGGGCTTCCTTTTGCCAAAATGGCTGTTTCTGCTTTTTGCCAGCTACCTGTTTTACAGTCTGCCTGCCATGCTCGGCTTCGGCGTAGCCATCCAATTCGCGCCGGGAGCCACTCCGCTTGAAATGGCATCAGCCTACGTCTACGACGGAATTGTCGCTGACTTTTGGCAAAAGCTGTGGAAGGCGGCTCTTACCACCCTGATTATATGGCTGCTCCTGCGAAAAAAGCGCCATTCGTAAATCGGCATAATCCCCTCGTTGTTCATCTTCCGTTCATCTTCTTTTCCTACACTCAACCGTGTAGACAATCAAGAAGCGAATGGGAGATGATTTTTTATGCTAGTATGGGCTGTCATTTTCATCAATTTGGCGCTCGCCTCGTATACAATCGGAGTCTGGTCGGAACACCGTGCCAAGGAGCTTGCCTGGAAGCACTTCGTCTTTTTTGGCCTGGGGCTTGTCTTCGATACAGTCGGAACGGCTTTCATGAAGCTGCTCGCCGACGGCAATTCGCTGAATTTGCACGGGATTACCGGGCTGGTCGCGCTGATCCTGATGTTTTTGCACACCGCCTGGGCCGGCTTCGTCCTCTGGAAAAAGCAAGACCGCCAACGCAAGCAGTTCCACAAATTCAGCCTGTTTGTATGGGTGCTCTGGCTGGTCCCTTATTCCATCGGTGTCGCTTTAAGCTTTACACGCTAACCAATCAAATACTTGCCAAACAGGTTGTCTTCGGATAACCTGTTTTTGTTTTCCGAAAATCTCTCCCCCATCGCCACACGCTCCCTCCAGGCTGTCTTTTTGCCGTCCGAGAGATTAGACTTCGCGAATTGCGGGTAAAGATTTACAGCAAGAGCTTTCAGAAACAGAAAAAAGGAGTTTGGCATGGGGAAAAGAAGAACCTATACGCTTCGCTTTATTATGGAAATGCTCGTTGTGTTTTCTGTCCTCGCGACAATTTTGATTGAGGTCATTTCTTCTCTTCATGTCAATCGCACCTCGCTCTCCACCAACTACCTGGAAAACAACTACCAGTACGCGAAGAAGCTGGCGAGAAACACAGCAGACATATTGACCGTCCTGCAAAACAACGTCGACACGATTGCCAGACAAGCTGGCGAGAAGCCGCTCGTAGAGAAAGACTTGGACGACTGGTATGCGGCCAACAGACAAAATTTTCATTCCTTGTTCATCACAGACGCTGAAGGTCACATCCAGAAAGTCAGCCCGCTGAAATCCGGCGTTGCCCTCGGAACGTTGCTGACCTCGCATGCTGTGAGACTGGCGTTGATCCAAAAGAAACCGCTGATCTCCGAGCCTTACCGTGCGGTGTCCGGCCGGCTGATTTTGATGATTTCTTCGCCGATTTTTGACAAACAGGGAGTGTACCAAGGCTTTGCGGGCGGAACGATTTATTTGGAAGAATCGAATGTGCTCAACCGGACCTTGAAGGAACACTTTTATGGGGACGGTTCCTACGTATATGTGGTCGATCAGCAAGGGAGGCTCATTTTCCACCCCGAAACAAAGCGCCTCGGAGAAACCGTGCTATTGAATCCCGCCATCCAGCAAGCTCTCGCGGGCAAAAGCGGCTACCAGCAAATCGTCAACAGCAAGGGCAAATCGTATTTTGCCGGATATACGACCGAAAGCGTCAGCGGCTGGATTATCGTCTCCCAGACGCCGACCTCTGTCATTGACGAGTCGAATCACAAGCTGCTCCACAATCTGTTGATGACTTCCTTGCCTTTTTTGCTGCTCACGCTTGGCATCGTCTGGTTGATTGCCAAAAACATCAATACCGCGCTGTCCAAATTAACCCACATTTCCGATGAGTCTGGCGGAATGGACTGTCCTGCCGAGCTTACGACCACCTCCAAAATTTACGAGGTGCAAAAGCTGTACCAAAGCACGCGGCTGGCACTTCGCCAGATGAACCGCAAGCTGCGGCAGCTGCAATCCGAAGTGGAGAAGGACGGATTGACCGGACTTGCCAATCGCAAAACGTTCGATGCCTGCTTGCAAGATGCTTTGCGCAGCGAAATTCCGTTTTCCCTCATTCTGCTCGACGTCGATCGGTTCAAAAGGATCAATGATGCTTTCGGCCATGTCACAGGTGACGAGGTTTTGAAACAAGTCGCGCAAACGATGCTGGATACGACGCGCGAAGACGACTTCTGTTTCCGCTACGGAGGGGAAGAGTTCGGCATTTTGCTGCAAGGAGATCGGCATCTGTTTGCCTATCAAATCGCCGAGCGGCTGCGGCAAATGATTGAAGCGCTCGACAATCCGACGGGACATCCGGTGACGATCTCCCTAGGAATTGCCAGCTATCCGCTGCACGGTACGGAAGCGCTCGACATCATCACCTGCGCGGATCAGGCGCTGTATCAATCCAAAGCGGCCGGGCGAAATCAGACGACGAGCTTTCGGCTCGGCATCGAATCGCTTCAACCGTAGACGCGAACGAGCAGCACGGTCACATCCCATTTCATGAAAAACGTACGTCTCGACGTTTTTCACAGCAAAAAAGCTGCCGACAGATTTTGCTCTGCGGCAGCTTTTTTCTAACCAAACAAGTAATAGCGGGATAAATCCACGCGGTAGTTTTGAATAATCTCATCGACTTCCCGTTTGCCCCGCATCAGGATTTCCAGGCACTCTGCCTTCTTCTCCTCGCTCATCCGGTAAATCGGGCCGGATATGGTCAACGAGCCCATCACATGTCCGTCGTAATGGAACAGCGGGCACGCGATCGCCAGAACATCCGGCGTATACTCGCCCGTGCTCATCGCCCATCCGGCTTCGCGAATATGCACAAGCTCCTCGCGCAATTTGTCCGGATCGGCAATCGTATTTTTCGTGTACTGCCGCAAGCCTTGCAAAATGATGTGCTCGATTTTCTCTTGCGGCAAGTAGGCCATGATCGAACGGTACGATGCGCCTACAAACAAAGGGGCACGACTGCCTACCGACACGGAGTATTTCACCACATTGTCCGGCTCCAGCGCATCGAGCGTAAGCGCTTCGTCTTCGTCCAGGCAGGTCAGGAAGATCGACTCGCCCGACTCCTCCATCATCCGCTGCAACACAGGCCGAATCAGTCGTGATACATGGAACGACTCTCTCATTGTCAATCCAAGCTCCCACAGGCGAATGCCCAATGAGTATTTTTTCGTCTTGGGATCTTTCTCCAGAAAGCGATTGGCTTCAAACGTAGATAATACGCGGAATACATTTGCGTGATTCAAACCGACTTCCTTGGCGAGTTCCCTTGCTCCCCATTCCGGTTTCTCCTTCGTGAACAGCTGTAACAATTTGAGTGATTGATCCAACGTTTTTAGCACGACGACTCCCCTTATTCACGATTACTTTTCAAACCCGTTTATTGCTCGTACAAAAAGTCAATGGCTGCCGCCACGTACACCTTCGCGCAGCGGATGACGTCTTCGACCAGCACTTTTTCATTGAAATTGTGGATGCTCGGCAAGTACGCAGGCCCGTATTGCAAGACCGGAATGTCGTACGCGCGGAAATGTCTGGCATCGCTGCTTGCCCACTGCTGAACGCCAAAAGCGTGCTCGCCTGTCACGTACGTGATGTTGTCGACGATCGCCCGGCAGACCGGATCATCCGGCGACGTGTAGTTCGCATGGCTTTGCGTTCCCATCGGCACAATTTCGTAATCAATATCCAGCTCGTCCAACTGGCTGGTGATGTAGCCCATGACTTCTGCTCTCGTCACGCCAAACGGCAGGCGGCAATCCACTTCCACGGTGCAAGTGTCAGGGACCACATTTGCTTTCGTTCCGCCCTCAATCGTACCGATGTTGCAAGAGACGCGCTCCAGCACATCCTGGTACGGTTCCCGCTCGGTGCCGAGCATGTATGCTTTGGATACCTTCACGAGTTCCTTGACTTCATCCGGAATCACGACCGGATAATCCCATACGGTGCGAATCCGCTCGATAGCGCGAATCGCATCCATGATCGCATTTTTGCCGGCGATCGGCCCGAGGCTGCCGTGAGCTGGCTTGCCTTTGACCGTGAGCTGGAACCAGCAGGAACCTTTTTGCCCCAAAGTCGGATTGTGCGGCGAGGACGGCTCGGCGATCAGGCATCCGTCTCCCTCGACCAGCTTGCGCTCCAAAATCCACGGAACGCCCATCGCTCCGCCTGTTTCCTCGTCCGGCACGATCGCCAGAATCAATTGTCCCGGCAGTTCGACTCCCAGCCGCTGCAAAATCGTCGCGGCAAAAATCAGTCCAGCCAAGCCGCCCTTCATGTCAGAAGCGCCGCGGCCCAAAATCCAGCCGTCTTTTACTTCGCCGCTGAACGGAGCAAATTCCCACTTGGACAAGTCCCCGGCAGGCACGACATCCGTATGGCCGCAATAAATCAACTTTTTGCCCGATTGCAGATTGCCGATCCGGGACACGAGGTTGTACATGTTTGGCCCTGCTTCATGCCAGTCTGTGGCGATGTCAAAACGCTCCAGATATTCCGTAATAAAGCGGCTGATCGGCGCGGAATCGCCCGGCGGATTTTCGCTCGGGAACTGGATCAGCTTGCAGCACAGCTCGATCAATTCGTCCTTGTTTTGTTCGACGGCGGCGATGACCTGGTCTTTTAACGCTTTCAGTTGATCGCTCATGACACGCTCACCTTGCCATCCAGTGTGAGCAGATGCTTCATGGAGCCGTACAGCGATGTCATCCGCGCAAACTCTTCCTCGTCGTAGAACGCGCACTTGCCTGTTCCAAACAGCTTGGCTACCTCGATCACGAAGCGCACGACTTGTTCGACGTGCACGAGATGAGTCGCACCTGTGGCGCAGCCTGCTACTGGCACTTGGGTCGTCAAGGCAATCCCGACAACCGGGCTGTCTGTTACGACACACGGCTGCATGATACTGTTGATGTGGTGCAAATTGTTGCCGTACGGCGTGATGTCTTGTACCGTAATCGGCAATGTCACTGGCATGTTGCCGGACGTTTGCTTCACCAGTTCAAGCAAATCGTTGCTGATGCGCAAGATGTACCCTTCCTTGACCGTCGGGGTGATCGCATAGCCTGTATGATTGAGAATCATGTTTCCTTTTGTGGTGTCGATGGACAAAATCGCGTCCATCTCGGACGATACTTCATTGGCATTCATGATCTGCATGTCCACCGGAGAGTTCATGAACGGCACGGGATCATGCGGAAGAGTCGGCGCATCCGGGCAAATGTGCGTAGTCAGGAGGATGTCTCCTTCCAACGTGTCGCCGCGCTGCTGCATGTCGGCAAGCTTCGCTGCTGCTGCCATGCACGCCAGAGCGCCGTCGCCATCAGATACGAAGCCGACTTGCTCGGGACGGGCGCCAATCCCGCCCAAACGGCCAATGACGCCAAGTGTCGGCGCCGTTCCGCCGCTGCTTTTTCCGTTCTTTCCTTTTATTAATACTTTGACGAAATCGGTCTTTCCTTTTTGTCCAGTAACGGTAGATACTTCTACATCGCGAAAGCCGCTTTGTTCAAAATATCGTTTCAGGTCATCCCCTGTAACGTAAGCGCTGTCCATAAGATCGTACATTTCGATTACATGCTTGAAAGACATAAAAAAGTCTCCTTTTCCATTATGATAGATTTCCTAAAAGATGACAAGAAACCTTGTGCTGCCCTTCATACAACGTGAGCGCAGGCGCTTCTGTCTTGCAACGGTCGGTCGCATACGGGCACCGCTTGTGGAAATGGCAGCCGGATGGCGGATTCATCGGACTCGGCACATCACCCGTCAGGATGACCCGCTCCTTTTTGATCAGCGGACTTTCCTTCGGCACTGCCGACAGCAGCGCTCGCGTATACGGGTGCTGCGCATTGTGGTAAATCTCCTCGTACGTTCCCATCTCCACGACACGGCCCAAATACATGACGGCAATCCGGTCGCTGATGTAGCGCACGACGTTCAAATCGTGGGAAATGAAAATGTAGGTCAGGTTGAAGCTCGCCTGCAAATCCTTCAGCAAGTTGATCACTTGCGCCTGAATCGACACGTCCAAAGCCGAAACGGACTCGTCGCAAATTACAACTTCCGGATTGAGCGCAAGCGCCCTGGCGATGTTGATTCGCTGCCGCTGTCCGCCGGAAAACTCATGCGGGTAACGGGTGGCGTGATAATCGGAAAGCCCGACGACTTCCAAAAGCTCCTTCACCCTTTTTACCCGTTCCTGGTGAGTTCCGACCTGGTGAATGACCAGCGGCTCCACGATCAGCTGCTCGACTGTTTTGCGCGGATCGAGCGACGCATACGGATTTTGGAAAATCATCTGGATCGATTTGCGCGCCCGCTTCATTTCCTTGTCGGACAGCTTGGCCAAATCCTGGCCCCCCATGATGACGGAGCCTTCCGTAGGACGAATCAGCTGCATGATCAGGCGAGCCAATGTCGACTTGCCGCACCCGGACTCGCCCACGATCCCGAGTGTCTCCCCTCTTTTCACCTCAAAGCTGACGTCATCGACTGCCTTGACGACTTTCGAGGATTTGCCGAACAAAGACTGATCCTTTACGGGAAAATGCTTTTTCAGCTGATTGATTTGGATGATCGACTCACTCATGCCTGGCTTCCCCCTTTCCGTTCAAGACGGTGGTCGCTCGTCTGGAAGTGGCAGGCTACCAGATGGTTGGGAGCCACTTCGACGAGCGGCGGTTTTTCGCTGAAGCACTTGTCTTTGGCATATGGACAGCGGGGAGCGAAGTAGCAGCCCGCAATATCTTCGCGCAGGTCAGGAGGATTGCCCGGGATCGACGGCAGCTTGCCCGTTGTGTCTGATTTGATCTGGGAATCGAGCAATCCCCACGTATAAGGATGAAGCGGCTTTTCGTACAGCTCTTCTACCGTTGCGTATTCCACCGTGTTTCCGGCATACATGACGAGAACTTTTTGACAGCTCTCCCAAACGACACCCAGGTCATGGGTAATCATGATGATCGATGTTTGCAAATCGTCTTGCAGTTTTTTCATCAAGTCCAAAATTTGCGCTTGTACCGTTACGTCCAAAGCGGTTGTCGGCTCGTCCGCAATCAGCAGCTTCGGATTGCAAGCGAGAGCAATCGCGATCATGACACGTTGGCGCATCCCGCCGGAAAATTCGTGCGGATATTGCTCCAGCCGTTTTTCCGGCTCCGGAATCCCGACCAGCTTCAACATCTCAATCGCCCGCTGGCGAGCCGCTTTTTTGTCCAACTGCTGGTGCAGACGGATTACTTCGATAATTTGATTCCCCACGGTAAAAACCGGATTGAGGGAGGTCATCGGGTCTTGAAAAATCATCGAAATTTCGTTTCCCCGAATCTTGCGCATCTGTGCCTGGGAAAGCTTCGTCAAATCTTTTCCTTCAAACAAAATGCTGCCTCGCTCGATTTTTCCAGGGGGAGACGGAATCAGCCCGAGAATGGCGGTGGAGGTCACGCTTTTGCCCGAGCCTGATTCTCCGACAATCCCGATCGTCTCCCCCTGCTTCAGATCAAAGCTCACGCCGTTTACCGCCTTCACGACTCCGGACGAATAAAAATAAACGGCCAAATCTTGCACGCTGAGTAGTACATCTGACTTTGCCAATTCCCCTTCACCCCAATCTATGTCTCACTTTTGTCGCTTACACTTTCATTTTCGGATCGAGTGCATCGCGCAAGCCGTCACCGAACAGGTTGAAGCCGAGTACCGAGAGCAAAATCGCCAGCCCGGAGAACGTTGCCATGTGCGGCGACAAGACGAGGAAGTCTTTTCCGTCCTTCAGGATGCTGCCCCATGAAGCGGTCGGCGGCTGCACGCCCAGACCGAGGAAGCTCAGCGCCGCTTCGGAAATGATCGCTCCGGCTACGTGCATCGTTGCGTAAACAATAATCGGCGCCATACAGTTTGGCAGGATATGGTGAAAAATAATGCGGGAATCGTTGGCCCCAAGCGATCGCGTCACCTCGATATACTCTTCCTCCTTGACCGCCAGCACCTGGCCGCGGACAATTCGGGCGAAGCCGGGAATATTGGCAATCCCGATGGCGAGAATGACGTTGAACAATCCGGCTCCAAGCACGGTCATCAGCGAGATGGACAACAGGATGAACGGGAATGCAAACAATCCGTCCATGAGGCGCATGATGATCGCATCCCATTTGCCTCCGTAGTAGCCTGCCAAAAGACCGAGCAGCGTGCCGATCATGCCGCCGAGTCCGATCGCAAAAATACCGACGATCAAGGAAATGCGCGTGCCGTAGACGATCCGGCTGAACAAATCGCGCCCGTAGTTGTCAGTTCCGAGCAAATGACCGTCGATGCCAGGCTCGGACAGCGAATTGGCCAAGTCCATGTCGTTCGGCCCGTGCGTCGCAATCAATGGCGCGAACAGGGCGAAAATGACCATGATCGCGATGATGACCATGCCGACCATCGCCAGCTTGTTTTTCAAAAGCCGGCTCCATACACTGTTTTCCTTGCTTTTTTTCTTGGGTGCGTTAGGTGCGAGCGTCGCGGGAGCTGGCGATAATGGTTGCGCGTGGTTGCTCATATCGGATCAGCCCTCCCCTTTATTCGTTAGTTTCACGCGCGGATTGACCACGGTGTACAAAATGTCGACGAGCAAATTGATCAACACGAAAATAACGGCGATGAACAGGACGGTTCCTTGCACGACGACAAAGTCCCGATTTTCAATCGCGTCAACCACGAGACGCCCCATCCCCGGCCAGCTGAAGATCGTCTCCGTCAGGACAGCCCCGCCGAGCATGGAGGAAATTTGCATCCCCATGACCGTAAGCAATGGAGTCATCGCATTTTTCAAGGCGTGCTTCCAGACGACGAAAAATTCGCGCAGCCCTTTTGCCCGAGCCGTCTTGATGTAGTCCTGGCGGATTACTTCAAGCATGCTGGAGCGCGTAATCCGGGCAAAAGTAGCCATCGGAATCGTGGACAAGGCGATGCTCGGCAAAATCAGGTGCGTGACTACGCTGCCGAAGCCTTCGGACAACGAGCCCATCCCGGTAGCCGGAAGCCAGCCAAGATGTACGCTGAAGTAAAGAACGAGCATGACCCCGAGCCAAAAGATCGGCATCGATACGCCAACGAGCGAGAGAATCATGACGGTGTAATCCCAGAACGAATACTGTTTGGTTGCAGAAATGATGCCTGCCGGAATCCCGATGAGCAGCGAGAGAGCGAGCGCACAGGCGGACAGCAAAAGCGTGTTCGGGAAGCGCTCCATGATCAAAGACATGACCGGCTGATTGTAGCCGAGCGAGGTTCCCAAATCTCCCTGCAGCAAGCTGCCGAGGAAGTCGACGTATTGGAGGTACAACGGCTGATTCAGCCCGAGTGTTTCCCGCATTTTGGCGATTTCATCAGGGGAAGCTTGCGGCCCAAGCAGCACTGCCGCCGGGTCGCCGGGAATCAACCGCGTGATGATGAAAACGGTCGTGGCAACGACAAACAGCGTAGGGATTAAATCGAATAACCGTTTGAAAATCAGTTTGAGCAAGCCACTCTCCTCCTTCCCACTATTCGTTTAAAGCTTGGCCTGGTAAGAAATGCCCGAAGAGAGGACTTTGTCGCGGCCTCTCTTCGAACCGTGGAAGCTTTTAGGCGTGTGTATTACTTGTTCAGCCAAACGTTCGTCTCGCTGTTGACCAGGAAGATCGAGCTGTCCGCACGCACTTGGTAATCTTGCACGTATTTCTTCATTCCGGTCGCAACATCGAGCAGGCCCAGTTCGACGTGAACGACGTCATCGTTGATTTGTTTCATCGCCTGGCTGTACAGCTCTTTGCGCTTCGCTTCGTCCGTCGTCTCTGCCGTTGCGCGTTCCAGAAGCTTGTCTACTTCCGGATTGCTGTAAGCGTAGCCGTTGCCGAGCGAACCGATTTGCTTGCTGTGGAACATTTGATAGAGGAAGAAGTCAGGGTCCGGGTACCAGGACCAGCCCATGATGTAGAGCGGAGCTTTTCCTTTGGCTACGATGTCGCTGAACGTTCCCCACTCAACGGTTTTGATCTCTGCGTCGATGTTCAGGTTGTCTTTCAGCTGTTGCGCTGCGATGGTCGCTTGCGGCACGCGGGAAGCGATTACATAAAGCTCGGTTTTGAATCCGTCCGGATAGCCTGCTTCAGCCAGAAGCTGTTTGGCTTTTTGCGGGTCAAAAGCAGGAACGGCTGCTTCGAGAGACGAGTCATAGCCCCACGATGCTTTTGGCAGCGGCAGGAAAGATTTTTCCGCTCCGCCCCATTTGAATACCCCTTTGACCAAACCTTCCACGTCTACCGCGAGACGGATTGCTTCACGCACTTTTTTGTCCTTCGTCGGGCCTTCGATCTGGTTCAAACCCATGTACTCAATGGACAAACCTGGCTTCGTTTGCAAGTTCAAGTTTTGATCCTTCTCGATGATCGCACGGTTTTGCCCTTTGACATCGGTCACCATGTCGATGTCGCCGGAGCGCAGGGCGTTGGTCATCATGTTCGCATCGGTGATGAATTTGAACTCTACGCCATCCAGGTGAGGCTTCGGACCCCAGTATTTATCAGAACGCTTCAAATTTACAGAATCGTCTTGGTTGAATTTATCGATCATGAACGGCCCTGTTCCCACGAGGTGAGTGCCGAACTGATCTTTCCAGCCTTCTACCTCTTCGCGCGGAACGATGATGTTGCCGCCGTCTGTCAGCATGGCAAGCAAAGCGGCGTTTGGCGCGTCCAGGTGAATCGCTACTTCGTTTTCGCTGATGACTTCTACTTTTTCCACGCCGCGCAGACGCTTGAGTGCGGATTGCTTCGCAGAACGTTCCAGACTGTACTTCACGTCCTCGGCTGTCATTTTCCGTCCATCCTGGTATTTGCCAGGCTGGAAGTACACATTGTCCTGGAGCTTGAACGTATACACCTTCATGTCATCCGACACTTTCCACTCTGTTGCGAGGCTCGGTTCAATTTTGGACAAGTCATTCGTGTAACGGACGAGCGTGTCGCCAATACTGCGGATGATGTTGGATTCATAAGCACCCGTGTAAGCAATTGGGTCCAGTGTTTTTGCCGTAGAAGACAAGCCGATTTTCAGCACGCCGCCATCTTTTGGCTGTCCAGCCGCCTGCTGCTGGTCGCCGCCCTTTGCATCTTGAGCAGGAGCGATTCCTTGTCCACCACATGCAGCGAGTGCCAGCATGGATACGACCATGACAGAAGAAAACAACGCTTTGGCTTTCAACATTTTCCTCACTACGATTCCCCCAGACATTTTTGTTTGTATCAAATAATGAAACGCATGTTCAATATGTGTTACGTTTTGGATTATAGCAAATGCTTTTTTTAGTGTAAATAGTCAAAAAACAAAAAAATTAAGACTTGATTAACCGCTTTTTCTTTCAGTACAATCTCTTCAAGATTTACATTTACTAAAAATCAGGAGTGAGCGACCGATGAGCCAACTCGTGGAAATCAGCCGCAATTTGCTGGCGACTTGTTTAGGCGTAAAGGAAAAGGAAGAATTGGTCATTGTTACCGATGAAGATAAGCGTCCTTTGGCAGAAGCTCTCTATGAAGCTGGAAAGCTGCTCGGTGCGGAAACCGTGCTGTTAGTCATGCAGGAGCGCGAAAAATCCGGCCAGGAGCCGCCGCAGGCGATTGCCAAAGCGATGGAGCAAGCGGACGTAGCCGTGTGCATCACGAAACATTCGCTTACGCACACACAAGCGCGAAAAGTGGCCGCTGCCAACGGAACGCGCGTCGCCACCATGCCGGGCATTACCCGCGACATGTTTACCGCTGGAGCGATTTCTGCCGATTATCAGGAGGTCAAATGGCTGACCGAAGAGGTGACAGACATCCTGATCCGCGGCAAACAAGTACGAATTGAAAAAGCCGGCTACGCGCTGGAATTTTCCATTGAAACACGCAACGGCGTTCCCAGCACTGGCATGTATCTGGAAAAAGGACAATCGGGCAATCTCCCGTCTGGCGAGGCGTACATCGCCCCCATCGAAGGCTCGGCCAACGGACAAATTTTGGTCGACGGCTCCATCGGCGGAATCGGCATGATTGACGAGCCTTTGCTGCTTACGATCAAGGATGGTCGGCTGATTAGCGCAGAGGGGCCGACGGGTTCTCGACTGCTTGCCACGCTCGGGGATGGCGATGGCCGCATGCTGGCGGAATTTGGGATTGGAACCAATCACAAGGCGAGAATTATCGGGGTTGTGCTGGAAGACGAGAAAGCATTCGGAACGATCCACGTTGCGTTCGGCAGCAACGCGACTTTTGGGGGTACCATCCAGGCTGGTGTGCACATTGATTTAATCGTAAACGAACCGGATGTGTTCATTGATGGGCAACAACTCCAGGAAAAAGGGCGCTTTCTGTTTGGGGACGAGTAGCTTGAAAAAGCAAAAGCAGAGGCGGATTAAGTCGCCTCTGCTTTTTGCTTTTCGATCCGCATGCGCGGGAAGGGAATTATCTTTCTCTCGTAGGTTTGATGTATTCGTGGGTCGTTGCTTCGAATACATCGTCGGAATAACCAATCGACATTTATACATTCTCTTGCAGGAACTCATCTACTTGAGTGATGAAATCTGCTAAATCACTCGCTCCCTTATCGTATGTAGAATCAGAAAGCAGAACGCAGCTTACATTATATCCATATTTTTCAAGGCTATATTGATAGGCATTTATGGATGGATACACATTTGCGTAATAGGCTTTGAAATCATTGTCCGGCGAATTGTATCTGGCGTTGCTATAATAAATGCTGTTTTGCCATTGTTCTTGCTCGGCGCCAACTCTTTTGCTTATGCTCATGAGAATTACGGTTCCGTTTGTTTGGTTTTTAAATATGTAGTTTTTCTGCCTGCCAAAGATTGACGTTTGCAATTCTTGTTGCTGTGGCCCCAAAATCATATCCGGGGTTGTTAACATGTTTACATCCCCTTGCAATAACTCTTCATAGCCTTCTGGTTTGAACTTTTCATCGATTTTTTTGGTGACATGTACAAACTTATCCCGATCGCTTTCAGACAAATACCCACTTTGCTTGTCTTCGGGCTGAAAAATGACATGATAGGCATATCCGCCGAGCACAAAGACAACGAAATAGCTCACCACCAAAAACATCTGCTTCGCTTTTCTCACCCATATCCCCCTTCTATGTTACGGATAGAAACGATTCAATTATTTTCCAACATCAAAAATATACTATATTTTACATAAATTATAAATTTCAGTGTTTGCGAATTGTTCGTGTCAATGTTTTCTTCGTATACACCCACAAAAAAACGCAGAAGGTCACGCCCCTTCTGCGTCCTGGTATACCGCGGTTGTCACCGCCCATTTTTCTTTCAGTCGCTCCAGCAGTTCTTGCCCGTCGTTGCCCACCACGTTTTTGCCGTTGAACAGGGCAAACGCTTTTTCCAGGCATTGACCGCAATAGTTGACACAGCGCTCATCGATTACTTGCACGTCGGGAAGCTGCCTGACCTCGTCCCTCACCCATTTCAGACTGCCTTCCAGATTGCACGGACAAAACTTGATTGTTTGCACCAGCATATCCTCCACTCGAATTTTGGCATGCGATTATACCGAAATTTTACAGTCTATTCAGAATACACAGCAAGAGCATGCGTAAAACCACAAACGCTTTAAAGCAGCAAGGAAAAAACAAAGCCGGGCTGGTTGCCAGAACCTGTACAGCAAAACCTGCACATGATCTGGAACCGCCCGGCCTTTGTTCATTCAGCTTGAATGGGCCGCACACGCCACAGCATTCCGCTTACGTCTGCGGCAGCAAAAATTGTTTCCCGTACTCCCCGTGATCGAGGATCATCGGGTGCTCGATCTGAATCGTCGAATGCTCGATGCCGTACTTTGTTTTCAACAGATGATTGATGCCGAGAATCACGCAATACGGTTGAATATCTTCACGCACGAACACATGCGCCGTCAGCGAATAGTGCTCCGTCGATACCGCCCACAGATGCAGCTCATGCACATCGTAGACTCCTTCCACGCTGGCGAGGTCTGCCCGGATTTGATCCAGGTCAAACTGCTCCGGCACAGACTCCATCAACACAGCGAGAGATTCGCGGATGATTTTAAAGCCGCCCATAAAAATGATGGCCCCGATCACCATACTGATCAACGGGTCGAACAAGTAGTAGCCTGTGAAGTAAATGAGAATAGCCGAAGCGATTACCCCGACAGAGCTGAGCAAATCGCCGATGAAGTGCCACAGCGCGCTTTTTACGTTCAGATTGTTTTCTTCCTTCGTGCTTCTGGAGAGAACGACGGTCAGGACGATATTCACGATCAGCCCGATCGAGGCGATCGTCAACATCAGTCCCAAGTCGACGTCTTGCGGATGAATCATCCGGTTGATCCCTTCGATCGCAATCCCGATGGCAATGACGGCAAGAGCCAGACCGTTCAGAAACGAGGCAATGATTTCAAAGCGCAGAAAGCCAAACGTATACTTTTTGTTCGGCTTGCGCGTCGCCATGTAAATCGCGGTCATGCTCAGGCCGAGGGCGATCACGTCCGAGATCATATGCGCCGAGTCGGACAGGAGCGCGAGCGAGTTGGACAGCAAGCCGCCCACAATTTCGACAATCGTAAAAAACAAAGTCAAGATCAGTGTAATCCACAGCGTTTTCTTCGACTTTTGCTGTTCCTTCACGTGATCGAGATGATGATAGTCAGCATGATTCATAAGAAGCACCCCCATAATCAATATAGAACAATTACAATATAATAATTAATTTAATTATAGAGTGTTCCAGTGATTTCATCAAATGAACATTTTATGGATCATACTACTGATTTTCATTCCCATCCCGGCCATTCTCAATGCTTTGCGCCCCCAAAAGGCAAAAAGGCTTCGCCAGTCGTCGTCGCCTGGCAAAGCCTTCGTTACACCGTCTGAATCAGCTATGTCCTCCTCTACCTGGACACATGCCCTTCCATGATCGGTCGAATATTCCCTTTGTATTGTTCCAGCAAGCGCACAGACTCTTCCCGCGCCAACGCTGTTTTTTTCATGACAATCGCCAGCTTGGCGTCTCCATTCGCTTGCGCCAAAAGCTGCTCCGCTTCTTCCGGCGGCACTTGCGCGGCCTCTGCTACGATCTGCTTGGCTCGCTCCTTCAGCTTTTCATTTGTGATTTGCACGTTCACCATCAAGTTTTTGTACACCTTGCCCAAGCGCACCATGCATGTCGTCGTAATCATGTTCAACACCATTTTTTGCGCGGTCGCCGCCTTCAGCCGCGTAGAGCCTGTTACGACCTCCGGGCCGACCACCACGTTGATCGAGGCGTCCACGCCCTCATTGATTTCGGCAGCAGGATTGCACGACAAGGAAATGATTTTCGCCTTCAATCGTCCCGCTTCCTCCAGCGCCCCTTTTACATAAGGCGTCCGTCCGCTCGCGGCAATGCCCACTACCGCATCGCCTTCGCGCACGCCATGCGCCACAACATCTTCCTGCCCCAAATGGGCGAGATCCTCTGCGCCCTCGATTGCTTTCACGACCGCTTCCACTCCGCCAGCGATCACGCCTTGCACCAATGCAGGGTCTGTGCCAAAAGTCGGCGGGCACTCCGCAGCATCCAAAAGTCCAAGACGTCCGCTGGTGCCTGCGCCAAAATAAAACAGCCTTCCGCCGTTTTGCAGGCATTCCGCGATCATATCGATTGCCCGAGCAATGGCAGGCAGTTCTTTTTCCACGCAATAAGCGACTTTTTTATCCTCTTCGTTCATGAGTCTGACGATATCGAATGTCGAGAGCAAATCCAAATCTTCGGATTGCTTGTTCTTTGTTTCCGTGGTCAAGCCGCTCAGTTGATTTCTCATGCGCTACCTCCCCGTCAGTTTTGTTTTGTCACTTGTTTTTGCGTCCAAAGTTTCCATGCTGCTCCTACATCCTGACAGGTAATCGACCAGTTGGTTTTTGCTTGCCAAACAATACATCCGCTACGGCTTCGATCGCCAGCTTGCGATGATCGTACACCGCGAGACAAGCATCGACTTCGGGAAATGCGCCCAGGTCGTACGGGTTTCGCAGCGCTACCGCGATCACTTTTTTGCCTTGACTGGACAGTTGCTTGACCAACTGCGCCTGCCCTTCGTAAAGATGGGCGTTGTACGTAAAGACAATAACCGTTTCAAAAGGCGCCATCGCGGCAAAAGCTTGCTCTGCTTCTTCCCGCGTCGGTTGCAGCGAACGCAGAAAATGGCATTGTACCGGGCTATACGCTTGCAAAGACGCTGCCAAAAGTTCCGCTTCCGCCTGCTGATCCTCATCCTCGGCCAACGTCACTCGCCCGACTCGCGGCATGATCACGCCAAGCGTCGCAGCCTGCTTCGGAATGGGGACGATCCCGCGCTCATTTTTCAGCACCGTGACAGCCTGCGCCAGCACTTCCTTCGCCAAATGCTCGTGCCCGGCCCGGTCAAAAGCAGGAGGCGTCGTCGCAGCATACGTCTCCCAGGAAAGAAAACGCCGCTTCAAAGCCAAAATCCGATTGACTGCTTCGTCTACGCGGGCTGGGGAAATCTCGCCGTTTTCAATCGCCTCGACCAGTCGGTCATACGTCTGCTGCTGAACCTCATGCGTATGGGAGACGAGCACCATATCCACGCCAGCGTTGAGCGAGAGCACCGCCGCTTCCGGCACGCCAGTGGAGTTGGCAATCGCCGCCATTTCCAGGCAGTCGGTAATCGCGACTCCGGAAAACCCAAGTTCCCTTCGCAAAATGTCCGTCACGAGCTGCTGCGAGATCGAAGCAGGCAGTCCGCTGGCGTCGATGGTCGGCAAGCTGACATGACCAATCATGACCACCGGAGTGCCTGCCTCGATGCAGTGCCGAAACGGAGCCAGCTCGACCTGTGTGAGCCTTTGCCAATCGTGCGGCAAAACCGGAATCGCTTCATGCGAGTCTGTATGCGTGTCTCCATGTCCGGGAAAATGTTTTACTGCCGGAATGACGCCGCTCGCCAGCAAACCGTGCATGGCTGCTTCGCCAAATTGCCCGACTGCCGCTGGGTCGGCCCCAAATGAACGAACGCCGATCACCGGATTTTGCGGGTTGTTGTTCACGTCGATGACAGGAGCAAAATTGACGCCAATTCCCGCCGCTCGCAGCTCCGCGCCTGTCGCTGCGTATATTTGCCGCGCCAAGTCTGGATTTCCCGTCGCTCCGAGCGCCATCGCCCCGGGGAATGCTGTCGCTTCGTGCAGTCTCGACACCACCCCGTTTTCCTGATCCGTCCCGATCAATAGCGGGCAGCAGTGCCCGGCCTCCTTTGCCCAGCCTTGCATCGTGCGCACGCGCTCAAATGTTTCCGCGTGCGCACCGATGTTGCGGCTGAACAAAATGACGTTGCCAATCTGTCGCTCCTTGATCCATTTTTCCATCTCTTGTGGCAGATCGAGCGTCTGGTACCCGATCATCAGCAACTGCCCAACTTTTTGCTCCACACTCATCTGCTCTGCGCGCATGGAGATCCCCCTTCTCACAGCTCCTTGCTGTATTTGGCGTACTGCTTCCAGCTTGAATAGCCGAGCTTGGCGTAAAAGTTCATGAGCGCAGTCCAGTCGATGACAATTTGCCGCAGGCCGCGCTTGCGCAGCATGGCAATCCCTGCCTGGACAATCGCCAGTCCCAAACCGCTTCCCCGATGCGCCGGGTCGATGCCAAGCGGCCCGATCCCGCCCAATTCCTGCTCAAACAGCGGCGACCAGTACACGTTTTGGGCAATGAACGGCGAGTTGGCATCGTTAATCCGGCAAAAGCCGACGATTTCTTTTTGCCGCTCCAAAACAACGAACTCGCGCCCGGTTCCCCCGCGCTGAAAATAGTGGATCGCCTCGTACTCCCAGCGCCCCGGAAAGCAGCGGTGCAAAAAGGCCAGAAAAGCTTCCTTGTCTGCTTGCGTCAACAACCGGAAACAACCGTCGGAAACTTGCGGCAGCGGCGATGCTTCCTCCTCTGCGGCATAGCGGCAGAGCAGATCGTTTTCCAGCGGCTCCAGCAGACTGTATCCTCGCGCGGCAAACCAGTCTTTGACCGCTGTCGATTCATCAGGGATGCCAGGAAAGTAATGATACGGATCGCGCCCCAGCCAAATTTTTTGCACCCCTCGCTGCTGCAAAGCCCGCTCCGCCCGCGTCAGCAGCTCCCCGCCGATTCCTTGCCCGCGAAACTCGTGATCCACCAGCAACACTTGAATCCAGCCGACACCTTTTCCCAGCTGGACATCGAGTTTTTCCTGCCAGCATTTCGCCACAGCGAACCCTGCCGGACGGCGCGTGGCAGAATCGATGGCAATCCAGGAGCCGGCTTGCAGCACGTTTTTGTCTGCGAAGCTGTTTTGCTGAAAAAGCTCGGGCCGCATCGGGAAGCGCTCGCCAAGCTCCTGGTTCCACAGCTCGCACAAAGCATCCAGATACAGCTCGTCTAATGGTACATAAAACATGCGTTTCATCCGCCTCCTATTGCCTCGCCTACTTTAGCCCGGAAGTTTTGGAACCTTCCACAAAATATTTTTCCGCAAACAAAAAGACGATCAAAATCGGAATCAAACTGATCAACGCCCCGGCAACCAGCAGTTGGTCATCGGTCTTGTACTGTCCGCGCAGCGACAAAATTCCGATCGGCAGCGTAAAATGCTCTTCGGATAGCAAATAAATCACAGGCGCGAGAATCTCGTTCCATTTGCCCATGAACGTAAATACGGCCAGTGTCGCCAGCGCCGGCTTGCACATCGGCAAAAATACCCGCCAGTAAATCTGGAACGGATTGCAGCCATCCAGCTTGGCCGCTTCCTCGTAGTCTTTTGGAATGCTCAAAAATGCTTGCCTCATCAGAAAAATCGCGAACGGCTGTCCCAACCACTCCAAAATCCACAGCGGCGTGAGCGAGTCGAGCATGCCCAAATTTTTGAAGATGATGAACTGCGGGATGATCGTCACAATCCCCGGAATCATCATCGTTCCGAGCACGATCATGAACAGCGTGTCGCGAAACGGAAACTTCAAGCGAGCGAAAGCAAACGCGATCATCGAGCTGGACAACAGCGTACCGACTACGGAAAGAACGGCGACAATCACACTGTTCACCGTATAGCTGCTGAAATTCGCCTGTTCCCACACCTGCGAGTAGTTGCTCCACTTCACAGGGTCAGGCAGCCACTCCGGCGGAAATTGCATGTATTGCTTGTACGTTTTCAACGAGTTGAAGACAGTCGTCAAAAACGGCACAACCATGATCAAAGTGCTGGCGAGAACAAACAGGTATCCGAATAGTTTATTGAGCGGAAAACGCTTTTGCATGGCTACCCCCTTTTCCTCTGCACATCCAGTCAAGTTTAGTCATAGTGAACCCATTTCTTTTGCAATTTGAATTGCACCAAAGTAATCGCCAGCAGGATGAGGAACAACACCCAGGCAATCGCGGAGGCGTAGCCCATCTTGTAAAAGCTGAAGCCTTGTCTGAACATGAGCAGCATCAGGACGAGGCTCGCATTGTTGGCGCCGCCCGTCGATCCTGCTTCGGTTGACCCGCCCGTCATGACAAAGATTTGCTCGAAATTTTGAAAAGAGTAGATCGTGTTCAAAATAATGACGAGAAACGTCGTACCGGAAATCATCGGCACAGTCACCCTCCAAAACTTTTGCCAGGCGTTGGCGCCATCAATCGAAGCCGCCTCGTACATGTCGTTGGAAATCCCTTGAAGTCCCGCCAAAAAAATAATCATCATGTAGCCGACCGACTTCCAGATCGCGATGAGCACGAGCACCGGAATGACCCACACTTCGTCGATCAGCCAGCTTTGCGGCGCAATCCCGAAGTGGGCGAGAATGGCATTGGCAAAACCGATCCGCTGGTTGAACACCGCATCCGCCACATAGGCAATTACCGTCCAGGAAGAGATCACTGGCAAAAAGTGCGCCATGCGGAACAGCTTTAGCCCTTTCAGCTTTTGGTTCAGCGCGACTGCCAGCAAAAGGGCCAAAAACGTCTTGGCCGGAACGTACAAAAGCGTGAAGTAGACCGTGTTCCACAGCGCCTGGTAAAACAGCGGGTCCGCGAACAGCTTTTCATAGTTGTCCAGGCCAGTCCACTTGGGCGGATTCAAAATATCGTAGTCGGAAAAGCTGAAATACAGGGAAGCAAGGGAAGTTCCTACGACAAACACGAGAAAATGGATCAGGTAGGGGGAGACGAGAAGCAATCCCCATCTCCCCTCGCTGTCCAGCCATTTCCGCTTCTTTTTCACATCAGGCTGTGCCTGTAGCTTGTTCGGTATCTCCAGCATCGCTCGCTACACTTCCTCCCCTGATGGTTTGCTATTGCTTCTTGAAGAAGTCATCCAAAACTTTTTGTACCCCTTGATCGGTTTTCGAGATGTAATCGTCCACACTCATCTTGTCCATGAACAGCTCGGCCAAATTGTCTGTGACGACTTTCAGCCATTCGGCAAAGACGGCATTCGTATCGATCGTTCCGGCGAAGTCCAGGCTATCCAGGAACACTTTTTTGTTGTCGGGCTTGATGCTCGGATTCAGGAACATCTCGGAGTTGGCGACCGATTTTTTCACCGGGATCGCTTCGCCCACCTCTGCCCATTCTTTTTGCGCCTCGTCCGATGTCGTCCAATACGTGATCCATTCCTGGGCTGCTTTGACTTTTTGCTCCTCGGCTTTTTTGTTGATGACCCACGAGTTGGCGATGACAGGCGCAAAACGTTTGCCGTCCGGGCCTTTAGGCATCGGCGCGACATCGTAGTTCAAGCCTGCTCCGTTCATCGAGGTCGTCGCCGCGTAAATGTCGATCTGCATCGCCGTGGCCCCGCTCAAAAACACCTTGAAATTGCTTTGGAACGCTTTCAGCTCTGCCGGGTTGGGGAACAGCTTGCGCTTCATGCCGTCCGCCATCCACTCCACCGCTTTTTTGTTTTCCGGCGAGTCGATGATCGATTGCGTCATCGTCGGATCGAGAACGCCGCCGCCGTACGCTTTCATAATGTTGAACGCACCGCGCGAGCTTCCGAAGAACGTAAATCCGTACTGCTTCACCGCGTTTTTGTCAAAAGCAGGGTCGTCCGCATTTTTCCCGCTCGCATCAAGCGTCAGCTTGGCGGCAGCCGCCTTCAAATCATCCCAGGTCCAGTCAGCCGTCGGATAAGCGACTCCAGCCTTGTCGAACAAATCTTTGTTGTAGAAAAGCGCCCCGACCTGGATGCCCTGCGGCACGCCCCAATATTTGCCGGAAGCGTCTTTGTTGAACTCCACGCCAAGCACTTCGTCTTTGTTGACTTCCTTCGTGACGTAATCGGTAATATCGCGAATCGCTCCGCGCTGGGCAAAGCCGAATACTTTCGTCCCGTCGCTTTGCCAGATGTCAGGCGCATTTCCTGCGGCGATTTGCGTCGTCAGCTTCTGGTAAAAGTCTTCGTAGGGCGCTGTCACTGTCTTGATTTTGATATGCGGGTGAGACTGTTCGAATTTTGCAATAATTTCTTCCATCTTTTTCTTCGTCGGCGGGTCAGAAGTATACCCCATGTACAGCTCCACCTTGTCTCCCTGCTGCGTCGACGATTGGCTACATCCTCCCACGAGCAATGCCGCTGCCAGACTGGCGATCCCTACTACGGATAAAAACTTGCTTTTTTTCATGGAAAGCCTCCCCTTTTCAAAAAATGTCCTTCTCTCTAGCAAAAGAAAAATGATTGCTTTGCCAGACGTTCGATTCGTCCCGCTGTACCGTGGCTAATGAGCGTCAACCAAAAACTCCCCCTTCGCCTTCTGCTTGCAGCGCCTCTATTGCGAGAATTTACTGGCAATTTGTTACATACCTGTATTATAGACTCTCGAAACAAAATATCAAGATATCTTCTTAATCATAAAATAAAATTTCAAAATTTCTTTTTCGACACCCGCTGTTCGCTTTCCTCGTTCCGTGTCGAGAGCCAACCTTACACCATTGTAATTTTATGTAATCTAAATCGATTTCTTCTCTGCTGCCCGTTGGTTAGTATTTTCCTATTGTCAAAGAAAGGGGCTGGCTATTTTTGAATTTGATGGAACTCAATGTGCAGTGCTTCCGGGCGATCAACGACCTGGGAAAGCAGTATCCAGAACTGAATCCGGCGTTTTACGCCATCGCGGAATATACGGTCTACGCGCTGGCTCTGTGCGCCCTGCTCTACTGGTTCACGCGAGACTCGCAAAATCGCATGATGGTAATCTGTGCGACAGCCACGTTTGTCATGGCGGAGGTGCTCGGAAAACTGGCTGGGACTCTGCATACTAACAACCAGCCATTCGCCGAGCTTGCCAATGTGAATCAGCTGGTGCAAAAAGCCGTAGACAATTCGTTTCCGAGCGACCATACGATTTTGTTTTTCTCCTTCTGTGTCAGCTTTTGGCTGTTCCAAAGAAAAACGGGCATTCTCTGGATGCTGCTCGCTGTGTGCGTAGGTCTGTCCCGCATTTGGGTAGGCGTACACTATCCGGCCGACGTCCTCGTAGGCGCTTTGATCAGCATCGGCTCGGCATTGACCGTCTTCCTGCTGTTGCCGCGCTTCGCTTTTGTACATAGCTTGCTTTCCTTCTATGAAAAAATGGAAAGCGCTATTTTGCCCGTCAAGCCACGCTCCAAAGGATTGTAGAGCAGCACAAAAAAAAGCCCGAAGCGCGCTCCTTTTGCTCAGAGGAGTGGATGCTTTGGGCTTTTTTGCGATCTCAGCGAATTTTGTTCAAGTTGCTGAAGCCGTAAACGAGTTGAATGACGATCCCGGCTGCCACGACAGGCAAAAACCATTTGCCGAATCCGCCTCCCCACCCCATGGCGATCGAAACCGATTCCAGCAAAATCGCAGAAAACACGATCAGACACATATTTTTTAACTGATTCACTATTTTTCGACTCTGCAAATAAAATTGCTCCGCGTTGGACTCATTGAATCGCTTCGGGTAGTTGTACACTTCCGGATGCTTTTCCAAAAGCTGCATCAAGCCAAAGATGAATGCCCCGATCCCGGGCAAGATGAGCAGCTCCCACTTGGACCCCCAGCGATCCACTTCTCCCACCGCGTCAAAATGGGCTGGAACCTTGTCCGGCAGTTCCCCCCAAACGAACAGCAAAAAGACGATTCCACCGATATAAAAGAAGGCCCCCAGAATGTCCCATATCCATTCGCTTTTCGACTTGGCGATTTCGATTTTTGGGCGTCCCCACCAATCGGACATAGAGATACTCCCTTCTGTTTGTCAAACTGGTTTGACTTTTCTAGAAATTGGAGATAAGATTCATCCAGTTCCGTTTCCCATGAAACCATTTTGCTACATACAAACAGCTACAATAGAAGGAGAGAAAGCCATGGTGCGTCATTCTAATCATAATTTGCAGCCTTTGCAAAATCAACAGGCCCATTTTCGATGTTTTATCGATTCATCCCATGAGCGACAACGGCTTTACAAGCGGACACTCTTGATCGTCGTCATCTCGCAAATTTTTGGCGGCGCCGGACTCGCCGCTGGCGTCACGGTCGGTGCTCTGCTCGCCCAAGACATGCTGGGAACCGAAAGTCTCGCTGGCATTCCCGCTGCCTTGCTTACGCTTGGCTCCGCGCTGGCCGCTCTGTTGGTCGGCAAAATTTCGCAACGCCATGGTCGCCGCTTCGGTCTGGCAGCCGGCTTCCTCGCGGGCGGAATCGGCGCCATCGGGGTGATCCTCGCTGCCACGACGCAAAATATCGTCCTGCTGTTTGCCTCGCTGCTCGTTTACGGCGCCGGGACAGCCACCAACCTGCAAGCCCGCTATGCCGGAACCGATCTGGCCCAGCCGCAGCAGCGCGCGACCGCTGTCAGTACCGCACTCGTTTCTACCACCTTTGGCGCAGTGGCTGGCCCGAATCTGGTGGAAACGATGGGCCGTTTTGCCACTTCCATCGGCGTGCCGCCGCTGGCTGGTCCCTTTATTTTAGGGGCTGCGGCTTTTCTTTGCGCCGGACTGGTCTTTTTGTTCCTGCTTCGCCCAGACCCGCTGCTGGTTGCCCAAGCGATTGCCGATGCCCAGGCCCGCGAAGAGAAACATCCCGAACATCTGGCGGATAGCCAGTCTGTCGCCAACAGCCGCGGCATCATCGTCGGTGCAACGATCATGATTTTGACCCAAATCGTCATGGTTGCGATCATGACGATGACTCCCATCCATATGAAACATCACGGCCATGGCTTGAGCGAAGTCGGTCTCGTCATCAGCGTGCATATTGGCGCCATGTACTTGCCTTCGCTTATGACTGGCATACTTGTGGACAAAATCGGGCGCTCTGCCATGGCGCTTGCGGCTGGCATCACGCTGCTCGCGGCAGGAGTGCTCGCTGCTTTGGCCCCTGCTGATTCCATGCTGCTGCTCGTCCTCGCTCTGGCTCTGCTCGGACTCGGCTGGAATTTTGGCCTGATCAGCGGTACGGCCCTGATCGTCGACGCGACTCCGCTCGCTACACGAGCGAAAACCCAAGGAACAGTCGACGTCCTGATCGCCCTTGCCGGAGCATCTGGCGGAGCTTTGTCCGGCATGGTCGTCTCCGGTGCCAGCTACGCCACGCTGTCGCTCGCTGGCGGCTTCCTTTCCCTGTTGCTGATCCCTGTTTTGATCTGGTCGAAAAAGAAGCAAGCGGCAACGCATTCTGAAAACGCACCGCTGGGGTAAGGCAGGCAGCGTTGGACAATTCCCGCAGAAAGAGGCGAAGCTTTTCGCCTCTTTTTGTCATTTTTGCTGCGCTCTCGCCGCTATGCGCGCAGTTCTCCACGCACACATCATGTCGTTTTGTAGAGTTGAAAACTGAATTTTTCGGGCGGCCTTCGTGTTGCCCTACTTCTCTTAGCTCCCTCTCATCAAACCGTACGTGAGGTTTTCCCACATACCGCTTTCCGGGCACGCTTCACACAGAAAAAGAGGCAGAGAATCTCCCGCCTCTTTTCTTTTGCTCATCAGCAAAAATTAGCCCAGCTTGCTTGCAGCATTCCCGATGACAATTCCGTTTAGCTTGAGCGTGACCGGATTGGCAATCGTGTCGCCGACAGGGCATGTCTTCTCCAAAAACTGAATGAATGCTTCCACTTGCTCTCGGGATGCGTCCGTCTTGATATGAAAGGTGTAGCGAATCTCGGAGTAACCGCGACGCACATCGGATTTGTTCATGAAGCCATCTGTATCGAGGTCGCCTTCTACCTCCACCCAAAAGTCGTCGAGCTGCACACCAAACTTTTTCGCATACGCACGCGCTACAATCGATTGGCACGCGCCAAGGGCGGACAGCACCAATTCGACAGGATTCATCGCTGTATCCGTTCCGCCAAGGCTTCTCGGCTCGTCGACCGTTACCTCGAAGTTTCTGGAATGCGCCTTGACGACCATTCCCTCCTGAAGATGCGCGGTTGCTTTAAATGTTTCAACTGGCATGATCCCACTCCCTTTCCTATCTTTCACATCCTATTGCAAATCTTAACACATTTATCCGATTGTTTTAATATGAATTATTGCAAAATCTTGAAAAGATAAAAAAGATAGCAAGTCGAGATGTTTTGTCGCGAAAACTTTTTATCTATTTGGATTTCCTGTGACCCGATGTACTCTTCTTACGGCTAAGCCAATGGCGGAAACTGCCCTTCATTTCGCACCTCTTCCCGCATGCTGGCATACCATTTCTTTCTTTTTTTGTAACTTTTCAACCTTTCGGGCGTCTTCTTATTGCAGAAAGGATGATTCGATGAAAATAACCCGTATGATTGCTCTAACAACATTGTTTCTTGCTGTCTCACTGTTCCCGTCCCTGGCATTGCCGACAGCAAGCGCAGCAACTGCATCGGCAACAGCCACTCCAACAGACCCGCCAAGCAAAATATACCGGATCGGTCTGGATGGCAAAAAGCAGACGCTCGTCGCTCAATTGCCTGCCGTACACCGCGCGAGCATGTCGCCGAGCGGACGTTTTGTGTACGCCGAAAAGCAAGGATTCACAAACAACGCACCGACCATTCCTTATTTGTACGACACCAAAACCAAGCAGTTCAGCCAGTTGAACGGCTTCGCCAAATGGGCTTCTGGCAAAGATGAGCTGTTAATGGTCGAGCAAGCCAGCTTGTACCGCTACAACCCGCTCACCAAGCAAAAAACGTTGCTTGCCAACGGCACGGCCGACACGCCAATCCTCGATTATGCGATGGCACCAGACGGCCATTACCTCGTCTTTGTGCAAGCCAATCTCAAAGAGCCGGATGCCACCAAACGCTACAAGCTGTACTTGCAAGACATGAACTCACTGAAAATGAAGGTAAATGACCAATTTTCGCTCAGTGACGACCAACTCAAAAGCTACATGGTGCCAGACTTGTTTTATTGGGTGCCGACATCCAAAAAAGTGCTGTACAAGGCAAACGGAGCGATAAAAGAACTCGATTTGCCAACCGGACTCAAGTACACGTATTCTTTTAAAAACTTCCCCTCGTATTCCAACGATATGAAGCTGCGGTTTGAAGACAAGCAAGGACACGGTTTCATCACCGACCTGCAAACCGGAAAGAGTGTATCGACCCAAAATAATTACACTGCGGACCCAAACGATTTGGAGCGTCAATTGACGAGAATCTACTGGTCGCCGACTGGCCATAACTATGTCGCGGACAAATACTGGCACCCCTCGAACGGTCAAGATTTTTATGCCCAGCTTGTGATCAAAACAACAACCAAATCGTTTGTGTATCCATTCGATAATAGCTTTTACATGAACTCAAGCGACAATATCCAGTTTTTAGGGTGGGCAACTGACGGCAAGTCATTTTTTGTCGGCGATTTGGACTCCGTGCACATGAGCCGTTTTGACAAGTGGGAGTATCGGGAGAGATAATCACATACTTCCTCTTCTACGATTCTGATGAATGGGCCTCCACTTTAGCTTATGATCCGGATGGCAACCTCCGCGATGACTTGCTTTCTCTTGAGGAAATTTACGCTATTTTGGATAGCCCTGATGTCAAACCATACAAATCAGAGCTGGAAGATTATAAAAAAGCCAAGCGTGGTCCATATAGTTATGATATGTAGGACAAGAAATCGTGTGCGCATTTATCTGTTGATGGAACGCCGCGGGAAATGATAGCGTTGGATTGTCAACAGTAAATCAGACAACTTTTTTAAGGGCTTCTTGGCGATACTGAGCAGGCGTCACATAGCCTAATGTCCCATGAATGCGATGCTTGTTGAACCAATTAACGTAATCGTACAATTCCAGTACCAGATGACGCAGACTCTGGAAGTTCATCTGGTTCACGTTCACGAACTCTGTTTTTATGATTTTGTAGGTGGCTTCAGCCACAGCGTTATCGTCGTCAGAAGAAAATGAGCTGATCGCTTTGCGAAAAGAGAACCAGCGTCTGAAAATGGAGAACGATATTTTAAAGCAAGCCGCGCTGATCATGGGACGAAAGTAGCTATCATCCAGAACAACCGTGATAAATACTCAGTATCAGCAATGTGCGACGTCCTGCAAATCGCAAGAAGTATTTTTTACTATGAAGCGAAAGAACAACCAAACGAAGACGATATAACCGAATTGATTGTGGAGATTTTCCACAAAAATCGAAAAGCTTACGGTACACGAAAGATCAAAGTCAAGCTCTAGGAACGCAGATTCGTCGTCTCCAGACGTAGAATTGGTCGTATTATGAAAGAGCAAGGACTCGTTTCCACCTACACCGTGTCTCAATATAAGCCCCATCAAACCGCTTGTAATGAAGCAACGACGGGGAATGTTCTGAACCGAGAGTTCGAGCAGGAGGAAGCCAAACACTTCGTCGTCAGCGCTCTGACGTATGGAAAGGTCCAGAACCGATGGCATTACATTTGTGTGCTGGTTGATTTGTTCAATCGAGAGATCATTGGGCATAGTGCGGGTCCAAACAAGGACGCTGCTCTGATTTCCCGCGCTTTTGCGACGGTACATGGAGATTTACGCTAGATTCAGTGGTTTCATACCGACCGTGGTAGCGAGTTCAAAAATCAAAAGATGGACGAGCTTTTGGAGACGCTTGAAATCGCCCGATCGCTAAGTATGAAGGGCTGTCCGTACGACAACGCTGTGGCTGAAGCCACCTACAAGATCATGAAAACAGAGTTTGTGAACCAGATGAACTTCCAGAGTCTTCGTCATCTGGAGCTGAAATTATACGATTACGTGAACGGGTTTAACAAGCATCGCATTCATGGGACATTAGGCTATATGACGCCTGTTCAGTATCGCCAAGAAGCCCTTAAAAAAGTTGTCTGATTCACTGTTGACAATCCATATTCTGGTTCATTCATAGAGCAGGATTCTCCTAATGCTTTCCTCCCACTATCTTCCCTCTGTTTCTTATGCAACTGAAATGCCTCAAGCTGTTCTGTTTTAGCAATGAACGTAAAGCAATCAAATACAGTCGTGTTAGTTCTGCTTTCATTTCGCTCTCGTGAAGCACCAGTTCCCATAAGAATTCTTCATGTTTTGTCATTGTGCTATTACCTCCTGTGACTTTCGTATTTGGTTGCTCTCGTGGTTTCGTGTCTGTTGTGGTAAAATGTCCTTGGTCGTACATTTGAATGGGTGCGTCACCTAAGAGCGTTGGGCTGCAATGCTATGCCTTGGATTGCTGTACCTTTCGTTCCCAGTATCTGCGCTCGTACTCCTTCGCTTTCAGGCGATTCTCCGGCTTCTGCCGCCATCTGCGCCGATACTCTCGCTCATACTGTCTTCTATATTCCCGACGTGCTTCCAATGCTTCCGGACTTAGGTTCAACATCTCTCTATTCCTCCCTCTGGTTACGTTCTGCCTATAGCGTTGCTGATTGTTTCACGTACTGCGTCTTGAACAGCCGCTCTCAATTCATCTGTAGTGCCTACTCCATTAACTTCAATGACTTCACTATCATCCACGATCTCAATGACGAAGTTGCTGTTATCTTTGCTCGCCTGCATTGCATAGGCTCCCTTCTCTGTAATCAGTTCAATTCATTTGCCTGTTCCCTTGTACCGCTGCAACAGAGCATTCATCATGTCCTGATCCGTTTGTGGTATACGGTTCCTCATCTGCCTGACCCCTCCAGTTCTGCAAGCTGAGTTACTTTTTCAGCCAGTACCTGCCGTGTTTGTTTCAGGCGTTCCTCTGCGTCCTGAACCATTTTTGCCGCCGCTGCCTTTGCATCTTCAAGTTCCTGCTGCTGCCGCGTCAGGACGGTCTGGTTATACTGTACAAGCTGCTTGCAATCTGATGCTTCTTGCTCTAGTCTGTCTATGAGTTCTAGTGCTTGCTGGCGTGGCAGTCCATACTTCTGATCTGCCACCGCATCCAAATGCTTTGCATGTTTCAACAACTGCTGAATCTCTTCGCTAACGTGAAAATCGGTACGTCCTGATCTTTGCAACTCTTCCGCCTGTTCACGCAATTGCCTTGCTTGCTGACAGTAACTGCGAATTTCATTCATAAGCTGCTCGTATGCTGCGCGAGCCTGGGCAATAGACCTCACTTCTTTTTCTACTTCCTGTGCTAGTTGCTCGTTCTTCAACTCTTCTGCCCCTACCTGTTCACGTTTTGCCATTCGTTTCATCCTCCTTTGATTTTGGGCATGCAAAAAAGCTCATTCCTACTCATGGTTCAAGTGGGAAAGAGCTTTTGAAGTTTATCAAGTGTTTGAATTATTTAGTGTTTGGTTTGTTGGTTGTATGGTACGATCTTGTTGTTGGGGTTGTAAATGGGCTTACACAAAAATGTTGACAACCCTTTACTTCTCCTAATCTTTCTTTTGAAAAACATACTTATCTCTCAAATACCTGCGCTGTAAAAATTCTGTAAAAGTATCTGTAATCTTATAGAAACCTTCTTTCTTCTTACCTTCTGAATAAAAATAGACAGGGGGATTCTCACCCTCATCTAATTTAAAGAAACAAAACATACACCCTTGACTCATCCAAAATACAAAATCGTTAGAGGTAAGCTTCAAAGGAACATTATTTTCTTCTAATAATTCCGCTCCCCATTCATTCAATTCAAGCAACTCGTCAATAAAACATGATTCTCCACGTAAAAAAGTATGCTCTGTTCCGCCTCCCATTACTTCAAGAAACTCAATGTATGCTTCAGGAAGTTTATTAGTTCCTATCAACTTCTTCACTTCATTTAATTCTTCCATTGTGCACGGAATCATAGGAATTTTATCATTTTGAAGTTGGATAACAAGTTCATTTAAATATCTCATCGTTATTCTCCTTTATTTTGGAATTACTTCAACACGAACTACCTCGATATTTGGAAATTCTTTCTGGAATTGATCAACCAAATCAATACAATTATCACAATACGGTCTTTCAGAAATAATTTCAATTTTCCCCTTAACATCAGGCTTTTCTTTGTACTTGAGCCTTAAATATTCTACAATTTTTTGTTCAGTATGACTTGTGAATTCGCTAATTGGTCCCTGATAATGATAATCCTCTGGTTGTGGGGGCTTAAAATTGCCCTTATTAAAGTAGTCATTGTCTGTAAACTCTCCACTAACGCTTTCTAAATCTATCTCATCACCATCTATTTTTCCTTTTGCCGCCGCAACGTTCCTTTTCTTCCCAGCAGTATATTTTTTTCTTAGGGATTCGACAAGTTCTCTATCTGCTTGTGTTGTTTCTCTAAAATATCTTCTAACAGGTTCACCCGTCCCCTAAGTTGTAATCTTAAACTTGGGAATAAAGAAGGTGGCAACTGTTTTACCAATCACCACCATTATATCAACTTGCCTGACGCTCTATTAGATTAGCCGCCCGATACTCGGTCTTGTGCTTCATCATGCTGTAAATGATGTTTACGAGCCTTCTCATGACGCATATCAGGGCTTGCTTCTTGGTTTTGCCTTCTGCTAGCTTTCGATGATAGTAGTCGTAGAAGAGGGGATTTCGTTGCTTCTTGTTGTCGCCTTTCGCTACTTGGATTTGTTGAACGGCTAGATTGTGGAATATAGCGTTCAATACCCGATTTCCTTGTCCACTTGCTTGGTCTTTGCCTTTGCCGCCCGAACTAAAGCGAACGGGAGCAATTCCTGCAAAACGTGCTAGCTTGTCAGCGTTGGAGAATCGGCGGATGTCTCCGATTTCGGCAATCAGTTCCGCCGCTGTAACGGTGCTGATTCCATCCATCGACTCTAGCTTGTAGTCCGTCTCAGACAAGACCTGACGAAGCTGTTCTTCTGTCTGCTTAATCAGTTCTCTGCTCCGTTTCATGTCCTGAACCATATTGACAATAATAAAGTCTCTGGACGTTTGAAACTTTCGCTTCGTCTCCCCGTCCTTCTTCACCAGTTCCAATATTTCCTCTGCCTTACGGGTAGAACAGGTGTTATGGCTTGCCTTGCGTAGATAGGTTGCCAGTTCATCCGCCCCAACCGATTCCAAGTGATGGGGAGCAGGGTACTTCTCCCAGAAAGCAAGGGCGGCTTTTCCATCTACATCACAGAAGAACTTCTTGTAGGACGGATAGTGGTAGCTTAATTGTTGGTGCAGTTGATTCTTTAATGAACTGGCGTGTTTGACCAGTGCGTTGCGTCTTGCCACCAGTTGCCCGATTGTCCAGTAAATGTCCTGTGGATTCGCATCTGGTAGTTCATCTAACCTTGCAAGCAATACTTTGGCGATGCAATACGCATCCCAACTGTCGCTCTTTTGGGTGGTTGCATAACTCTTACGCTCATTATAGGACAGGGCAGAATTGACTTCTTTGACAATTTGCTTCTTCTCAACAAGGTGAACGGCTAGTGCTCTGCCGTTGCCGCCCGTGTCTTCCAATCCATAGACAGGAGTCATTCCTTTTTTGCAATGCTTCTTGACCATCTTCATCAAGTCATCGAAACTGCTTGGCTTGTTGTCGATTTGGATTTCATCCAGTTTCGTATTCCAACAGTCGATGATAACGGCTGTATGGTGGGCTTTGTGTAAATCAAGCCCGACATAAATGTGTTTTTGCTTGTAGTGCATAAAAGAAATCACCCCTGTATACGGATTCTTTGATGATTAGGAGTAAGAATGGGAGCAACCTCAGTTCGAGCGTTAACCTTACGGTTCGCAATGGGACGCAAGCTTCTCCATTCATTTCCTGTTACAGGATGGCTTCATGCAAGCCATCTGCTTGTATATCTCCATAGCGGTATGTGCCGCTATAAAAATCACGTTTGTCCAAAATTCGTTTCACTTGCACTTGGTAAACAATCTGCCTTGCCCAGTTGTATAGCCTTCTTGGTTCAGTGTTTCGGCTATCTGGGTCAATGACCATGTGGGATACTGTTCCTTGATTTCAAATACTCTACGGACGGTCTGGGCGTGTCTTTCATCTACTTGGATACTTTTCTGACCTTTCTTTGCTTTGTATCCGAAGGTAGCCCTTCCACCTGCATAGCCGCCCTGTTGGGCTTTCTTGCTCCGCCCTCTGCTTAGCTTCATGGCGATTTCAAGACGTTGGTATGCGTCTAGCAACTCCATCAAGCCATTTATGAGGAAGTCATTCGGGTCTTTCTTGTAAATGCTGTAGGTGGGCTGTTCAATGCTCCGAACGTCCACCCCATACTTCTTGAACTCTCTGTGAACCAGAACTTTTACGATGTCAGACCGCCATAAACGGCTTGTATGGAGGACAACAACTGCATCAATGGTTTTACTGGCTAGTGCGGCTAACATGCTCTGGAAGCCGATTCTGTCTACCTCAAGAGCATCCTCATTTACCTTCGCCCCACTGATTCCTTCGTCAACATATATGTTCATCAAGTTCCATCCTTGCTCCTGACAATAAGAGCGGATTTCATCTTGTTGGTACGCTAAACTGTAGCCGTCTTTGGCTTGTCCTTGTGTTGATACTCTTACGTAACCGATGACATTCATGGTGTTTCCTCCCCACCGTTACAGAAATCTGAATTATTGTAACGCTTAGTAGATACAACGTAATTATATATCGACTAAGCGTTACAATCAATCATTTCCATAAAGAGTGAGGAAATCGTATAATAAAGTGATAAAGTCTGTTCGGAAGTTGGTGTCAATTTGCCAGTAGTCGTAAAACTGAAAGAGATTCTAGCCCAACGTAATATGTCTCAGCGTGAATTAGCAAGGCTTACTGGGCTACGACCGAATACCATAAGTCATCTATGTTCTAACGAAGTTGACAGAGTACATCTCAGCACCTTTGACATTATCTGCAAGACCTTAAACATTAGCCTGCATGAACTTCTTGTACTGGAAGATGACTAACTCTACCGCAAACTAGAGCACATGTCAGGGTCATTAAATCCTCCCAATGTTGAGCGGCGAGAGCATCAAAGTCTACAAGTTGCTGTGAAGACATGATTTCTTTTATTGATGCTCTATGATGCTTGCTCAATTCATCGGGTGTCATTAAACCGTGTTGCAACGCTAATATCATGGCTCTCTTCTCCGCCCGAACTGTTTGCAACTCTGTGATGACGCTACAAGTGTAGTAATCATTAAATTTGGGCGGATATTGAATGATGCTCTCCAAAGGTATTTTCTCATCGGGTCTGTAAACTAGTTCCACTCTCGTTCGCTCTCCCTCTTCTAGAATCCCCTTCGCTATCTGCTCTGCCTTTTTATCATAATTACGACAAAAGGCATGGGCTTTACTTTCGTCTTTCCGCCCAAAATATCGAGTTCCCTCGTAAATGTTCATGTTCCGCCCTGTATTCGATGCGATGAATACATTGCTCATCGGATAAGGAAAATCAAAAGCCAATTCGCAACGACTAAAATAGACCTTCTGCGTGTGCCTGTACAAAGCTGAAAGCAACTTTTGAAAACGAACCAAGTAGTCAGGATGAGTTTCAATTTGCAAGGTGTATTTTAATGATTTCTTTTGCCGCCACGGTTGGTATCGCAAATAAAGATATGCGTCATTCAAAGCTAAATTCCAATGGTATACATACCCTTTGTGACGTATGGCAGGTTTAATATCAAACCAATCTCGAAACGATAGTGCAAGCTGATTGTAAAAGCTGACCGTCACTCCTTGATACTCAACGGAAACCTTATCAATGGAAAGTTGTACGTTGTTCATGCGTTACCCCCACAGGCAAAACTTTTGACGGATTTGCCGCTTGTATTATATAGATGAGGGAGTCGGTGGCTAGCCTTTCACACGTGACCTTCCCGTTGCAATTATCATTTGATTCCTGACACTCTCTATGGTCGCTATACCATACTCAAAAGTTGCACTGTGTTTCTTTCACCCTATCAATCGTTCTATGTACGTACATCGTTGCAAACATATTTGAAAAAACCGCAAGAAAACGAAGATAACAAAAAACAGGTCTTTTATGGTGGTATCTGACCATAATTGACCTGTTCAATGTAACGATATTACGTTAAATAGGGATACTTTTTCCAGACATTCTGTGCGTACATCTTAATTCATAAAAACTTCTTACAGGTAGAACAAAGGTTATGTTGGTAATGTTAAAGTTAAGTCGTTTATTCGGCACTGGGTAGCCCCCCACCAAACACAAGGACTCTACTAAGACTCGAACGCCGTTCTTTCCGGAAAAATTCCGCCTTCTCTAACTAGACAAACTGCCAACCTCTGTGCCGCTCTGTCAAAATAGAACTTTGATGGAATACTTGGGTCGGGTATACCTTCTAACTCAGAAAATTTTCTGGTTATTTTGTTTAACTCGATTTTCCCCATTACATTTTCATTTGGTCCAAATTTGTAGATAACAGATTCATCGTTTTCAAATTCTTTAAGTAACAGTACATACGAAGCCAAAATTACTCCTCCTCTGGCGGATACCATGGACGCCCAGAATCTACTGTTCTATCGTGGGCAGTCCTGTAATCCGTTTTAAATATACCTTCAAACTTTGATTCAAAGAGTTCATGATTCAATAAGTCGATGTCATTCTGCTTGTAAGTTCCTTTTTGAAGCCTATCCCATGCTTGAGCAATTTCATAATCGGCTTCAAAACGTCCAACACCATGCTCCTTGATGTGCTCTTTAAAGAATAAATGTTCTTTTATTCTCTGAATCCTATGTTCTGCCATCCCTGTATTTTTGGCAATAGCCTGAACGTCAACATTTGACTTCCTAAAGGATTCATACATTTCATCTGCTTTGTCTAACCGTCTTAGGTATTCATCGACAGAGAGTTCCCTACCACCAGTCTGAACTTTACCCGTCCCCTCACCCCTCGAACTCCCCCGTCCTTTCACCAACCCACTAACTCGCTCGGCCCCTTTCGCTAGCCATGACGCCCCTACCGTGAAAGCTCCGCCCAACACGGCTCCAAACGCAAACGATTCCAGCGCTTTTCCCCCGTCCGGCGTCCGGCCGTCCCACAGCTCCCGGAGCGAGTAGTCGATATACCCCGACGATCCTCCGATAAACATCGCAGAGCCAAGTCCCACGCTCGTTTGGCCTCCCGTCAGCGTGATGACCGATCCTCCGCCGATCCCTGCGGCTGGGCCGAATATCGCTCCGCAGACTGCCCCGATCACAGCCCCCTGAGCGGCGCTTTTGAGGTAGTCGTAAGGACTGCTTGCCTCCCCGTTTATGAGATCGGACGAGGCGGTCATCACGACCCCGCCTATCGCTCCGAGGGCGGCCCCGACTGCCGCTGCTCCAATCACCGCACCCGCACCAAACGTAGCTACCGTCAAAGCCACCGCCCCGACAATCGCCACGGCGGCCAGGACGCAGACTGCCAGCTTTCCCCAGTCAAACTGCGGTTCGGGTGGTGGTGGCGTCCCTTGCTTCGGTTCGTCGTTGTACGGCGGAAACGTCGTCCGGTCCCGCCCTGCCGCATGAACGGCAGTACCTAGAAAGTGATACTCGCTCTCCAGCGCAAATCCGCTTGGTGCACTCGTTTTTTTGACGAGAATCTGGCTTTTCGCCTGGATTACGACTCGTTTCGGGGTATACAGCGCTATTTCTTCCTTGGCGTTCAGCACGAGTTTTTTGTGGCTGGTTAGCGTAATTCCAGTGTTGTCGTCTATCGTCAGCTTCAACGGCTCCTGGCATCCGCTGACGATGTTGATGGCTGTAGGCGACAGCTCCAGCTCGCTTCCGTGCTCCGTGCCGAAATACCGGATGTGCGGGTTGCCTGTTTTCGCACAAATCTTCCCGTTTTTACGGACGCAGCCAAGCACCATCGCCCGTTTGCCCGTCGCATCGGGGAAGTACAAATGGGCGTTCGTACCCACCTGCGGCATGCAGTACATCGCGTTGCCTGTCGGCGGGGCAAAAGGGAATCCATACGCCGTTTCCTGTGACTGCCGCTCGTCTATCTCCAGGTGCAGCTTGACCTCCTCGCCCTTGACCGCCAGCACCTTGCCCTCTAGCGAGACACCAGAGAGCTTCGGGTTGTGGATCGGCTCTTGGCGAATGCCGTCCAGCCGGGACAAACGGTACGTATAGAAAAACAGTCCCTGCTGAATACGGGCATGTACCTCGCTGACCACCATCCGCTTGTTGCGAAACCAGATCTCATCCCCGATCGCATACCGCTCGCCGGACTCGATTTCATAGGTGAAAAAATCGGTATCGTGCAAGCCTGCCGCATCTCCACCTGCTTTTTGATACGCCAACAGGTCTTTGCTTGCTGTATAGGCCGTATCGTTCGGCAAGATATGGCTTTTCCCTTGCGGCATTCCAAAAGAGAACCGCGGTGTTGGCTCCATGATATCACTAACGAGGAGCGCGTGAAAATGGCTGGCCAGCCGCTTGAGCAGCTCCCAATCCGTCTCGTCGTACTGGATGATCGGCTCTCCAATCGGGACTTCATCGCCGATGCTGATGGACACATTGTGACCCGGATACGTCTTGGTGACCTCCTGCACCAGCTCAGCATAAGTCATCTCCACCCTCTGGAAGGAGCGACGTTTTTTGATTACGTCCAGTTGGAAGGTTCCGGACAGCCCTTCCAGTTCAATGACGTACACGTCTTGTGTATGATTGATCTGGACAGAAGTCAGCAAGCCCTTGAAAAGCGTCGTTTCGGCTTCGCCATCACTGTCGTACAGATGAATTTCATCATCTGCGACAGCCTGCAACACGGCGTTTCCCTTTTCACTGTCATCCACGATCCCGCGTACATACAGACGCGCATGCTCGTTAAGCCTCCACTCCACCCGAGCCTCTTCGATTCGTTTGATCCGGTAAGGCGCTGTTACCCGGATACGCTCATACCCTGTCATTCCTTCTCGGCCTCCATTTAGCTTTATTCGTCGTTCTGTCCGTCTGTGAGAAAGCGGATGACACCCTGGTAGCCGCAGATGAGTTGGGAATCGGTCGTAAGGGCGGCTTTGCCTTCTACTCTCGTATCTTCCTTCGCCTTGAGCCAGGGAGCGCAAATAGTAGGCGTGCAAGGCTTTCCGGCAATGTTTTGTCCGTCTTCGGCGATCAGGTAGATGGTGGCGTTGCTTGGATTGGATGGGCTTTGGCAAATTCCGAAATGGGCAATATTTTCACCCGTTTTGTAATCTTCACTATTCATCACAGGTTTTCCGTTCACATACGAGCCGTGGCTGACTGGTAAGTTAATTCGCCGCGCATGGCTGCCACAATTGCAGCACATTTTCGCCCCTCTCACCACATAGCGCGTTCCCTGCATCTTCGGTTCCTCCTTTATTCAACCGGCACTCGTTCCAGCCAGATTCCTGTCAAATCCCGCCGCAGGATGCTCTCGGCCACGTCCAACCGGACGACGATCAGCGGTTTTTCACTCTCCTTGATCCGGACAATCTTTTTGCCGCGCATCTTTTCTTTATGGAGCACCAGCTTTTTGATTCGGCTTTTGCCATGGTGAAACTCGGTACGAGGGCTGAGCACTTCCCGTTCTTCCAAAATGGGGAGGTAGTAGTTTTTCTGCAGCTGGCGGGAGAGGTCGATTAGCGGAGTCAGTTTAAACAAGGTGTCGGGTTCGTAAACTTCCACCACTCGCTTCAGCTTGTCCGACAGCAAAAGCAACTGACGATCCATTATGTCAAGAAAGCTGCTGCCTGCTCCCGCTTTGACGTGAAAGATTAGCGGGTCAGCGATTTTATAAGCACGTGATATTCGCATATCGCGAATGTCGATTTGTTTGTGCACATCCATCAGCAGAGGCACATCTGTATACCGTTCATCTTGTTTCAGCAAAAAGTAGTCCATGATTATGCTCCCGCTCCATTGGTTTCCTTGTCCGCCGGATCAGGATGAGCGTACAGGACTTCGCATTGATCCCGATATTCCCCGGCCAGCAGGCAGATTTTCAAAGATTTGCCCATCTGACGGTAGCCTGGACACTCCAGCAGCATCGGCACCATGCTCTTCATAAATTCCACCGCCAGCAAGTGATACTTGATGGCTTCGCTTTGCTTGATCCGCTCGATATCCATCGATGTGATCTTTCTTGCGTAGGCGGACTTGACCTGCTCCAGCTCCGTCATCCGCCGAAACAAAGGGGCGAAGATGAAGTCCGCTTCCCACGCCACCGTGCATTCTGTCCTGTCCAAAAACCAGTTTTCATCATGCGCATCCAGGCGGTATGCTGCACTGTTCTCCATGATGCTTGTCCGCAAAAAGGAAAAGAAAATGGTGTGAATCTCTCCTTTGCTCCCCTGTTCCTGCTGTCTGGCTGCCTGTGTGCACAGCGCATCGAAAGCTTGGCAAAAGCCGTTCTCGATGCCTGCTTTTTGCTCGCTGTACCGCTGGTCAATCTCGATCAGATCGTACTGCCACCGATCCAACACATGCTTTTGCCAAAAATCGTGCATGGCCGCCTGTTTGTCCATCAGCTTGCTCACTTGATATTTACCTTCGCTCCGCTTAAAGTCACGTCGTCTACGATGCTCAGGGTAGCATCTGCCTGCTTCATATCTATGCCCGCTTCTCCATGAATGAGCACCTTTTCTCCCCCTGTGATTTCAATATCTTCCTTGGCTGTGAGCGTGATTTTCTTGTCGCTGTTGATCTCGATGCCGCCATCGTCTGTCAGCCGCATCAACAGCTTGCCGCTGCCAATAATCTCGATTGCTCCTGGCCGGAAAATGATTTGCTTGCCGTATTTCGTGCTGATGCTTTTGATGGAAGGATCGCTGCGCTTTTGCGGATCAGACGAGAGCAGGTCGACAGAGCTTGCGGCAAAAGCATGCTGCTCTTTTGCATCTGGAAAATACAGCCTCACTTCATCACCGATTTCCGGCATGCAATACCAGCCGCTGCCGTCGGGGGAAGAGTACACCGTGGAATACGGGAACCAGATTGCTTCTTCAACAGTTTGTTTTTGATCGATAGACAGATGTACTTTTACCGAATCTTTGGCCACATCCAAGACCTTGCCAAATAAAGAGGAGCCAGCCAGTTCAGCCAAAGACAATTCAGGCCAGCTCAGCAATCCTTTCTGATCGCGCAACACGTATTGGTTGACCAGGATTCCGTGCTCCATCCTGGTTTCAGCGCTGTATACGTAAAGCGTGCGCCGCTGAAAAGTAACGGTGCTGCACAAATCCAATATTTTGTTGCTGGTGACCTCATAGCTGATCGTATTCTGCTCCGTAAAATCCTGCTTGTCGTTTTCTGCTTTTCGTTTGTATTCCTGCAAATTCTTTTTGATCGTGTAATTGTATTCTTCCAGTTTTTGCGGTTCGCCCGAGTCAGGGATTCCGACAAAATATCTGAGTCCCTTTTGTGTGCAAACTGGCACAAGTGGCGCTTGGAAGTGGGAAGCCAACCGCTTGGCAAACTCCCAATCGGTTTCCTTGTACTGAACTAGCAAGCCCCCGATCTGCTTTCCGCCTGATGCTTCATCGACCACATCGGCCCCAGGATACTGTGCGGTAATTTTGGCAAACAGGTCGCGATAAGCAAGTCGTTTATTTTGGAAAGAACGAGTTTTCTTGGCAATGTCCATCTGGATCGTTGTGCTGTAGGCCTCAATGACGATGTGCCTTACGTCTCTTACAGATTGGACAGACAATTTGGTAACGACACCTTGAAACAAAACGCGTTTCCTCGCTCCATCCTGAACATACAGCTCTATTCTTTCGTTCTCATCCGCCTGTTCGACGTACTGGTCGAGCTTTTCCTCAGGCACGATTCCACTGAGGGTGAGTTTGCTATGTTCGTTTAGTTGTCTGCTCAGGTGCAATTGTGTCATTTTTTCGAATTGGTAGGGCGATACGAAAAGGTCGGCATACGTAAAGACGGTTTGGCTCATCCTTGCTCTTCTCCCTTATCCGCTTCTGTGACGCTTACTGTCCTCATGACTTGAAAAGCAATTTCCCGCCAGTCTTCATACTCGGCGTAAGGACAAGCAAACGTGCCCATGACCATTTTTCCTTCCAGCGCCAGAAAAAACATGAGGTGATACAGGAAGCCATCCAGTGCCGGGCTTTTAAACTCGAAGTAGCCAATTTGCTTTTCGCCCACGGTTTCTACCCCGTCTGTATAGAAAACATTTGCCGGATTGGCCTTTTTGATTGCCGCTTTCATTCCTGCCGTCAGTTGCTTGACCCACTGGTCCTGCAAGTCTTGGTCAATCCGACTCAACGTGAAGTTGATGCTGCCACTCTCATCACTTTTAATAATCTGCGGGCGCTGCTGGTACGGATATTTGAGCGAACGCAAGTGCTCAGGCATGTCCACAAAATCTTTGGGGATAGGCAAGCAGACCTTGTTGTCCCAAAATGCCTGCTGCTCAAACTCGTAGAAGCGGCTTCCCACTCTGACGGGTCCATCGCAAATCACAAGAGGCACACTCGCTTTTTCCGCTTCATTCAATACCGCCAGTATCTTTTCATCCATATGTCCCATAACCCGTATCACCTTTTCTCTATGGAATCCTATTTAAAATCCTAAATAAAGAAAAAAATACATATTGTACCATTCGTTTTCTTTTATCTGTATCGGAACTTTCCCAAGTTCGCTTCACCGTAAAATAGAAAAAAGGAAAACCCATCGTGAGTAGAATGGGCTGCATGAAACTAAAAATGCCAAAACAGGACGAGCTTTAACAAAACGGCTTGCTTTCAAGTGAACTCGAAAGAATATACTTTGTATATGGCATGCCAATCAGCACAATGCTTGAAATTGCCGAGCTAAAGGGCCAAGGGGATTCGACACTAACGGAAAGGAGGTTGCTTGTATGAGCAAGCCATACCGTGTTTTCCTAACATTTTTATGAATATTCAGAATGATAAACACCAAGCTTGGCGTAGTCGGTATTTTACCGCAGATTTCCGAGCACTATCAAATCAGCCCTTCGCAAGCAGGACTGCTTGTAAGCTCGTTTGCCTTAATCATCGCCATCTTTGCCCCGAATTATGTGGCGTTATTGCTGTTCCGAATCGCGCCTGGCTTCACTCTTACCAAACGCAAAGGCTGTCCCGAGGTTCAAATGTCCCTATCAGACAGCCTTCGCTTATGTTTATCCCGATACTTACGGCTCTTACCTCTTATTCCTCAAAAACAATAACCCGAACGCGGACAAGATGCCTAATCCGGCAGCGCCATACGTGTTGATGAGCACTTTCCGTTCCCCCGTTCCCCAGTACAGCAGCCCGTGCAAGGTCAACGAAACGACACAAAGCAAAAATGTCCATTTTACTACTTGCTTCATCGTCGATCTGCTCCTCCCGTCCGCTACTGTAGCACATCGACACGCTCGATATTGCGAATCGACATAAACGCGACCGCCGCTCCGAGTAATGCAAGGCCAATCGGCACCGCTATGATGGAGTATAAAGTGAAGCCGTTGACGTTCTGGCAAACGAGCGTCACCACGAAAATCGATGACACGATGGTGGCCGCGCCTGATTTCTTGCGCATGCCGAAGTAAAGCGGAATCAGGCTTAAAAAGCTGGTCGCCAGCGCACTCATGACGACCGTCAGCAGTCCTTTGGCTGCGACAGGCAACGTGAGCGGCTCTGAAACAACGGGCATAAACAAATTAAATACATAAAATCCAGCGCCAACAAACAGGTTTGTCGCAATATCGGCAATCAGCGTAAACAGCACGACGACAAGCAGCTTGGCGGCGATAAGCTTTTTGCGATTGATCGGGTACATGAATAGCACCATGATCGATTTGTTGCGGAACTCGTCAATGACAAGCCGTGAAATGAGCACTGCCGCGAAAACGATAAACGTTCCTCGAATAAACGTATCTATGACGGAAAACGCCATGTCATAACTTTTAAAAGACATATCTTGTTTCATTTCCGCGTCAAGACTGATCAAGCAAATAAAACCCAGAATCACGACGTTGGCAATGATCGCCCCCCGTATATAAGACCATAGGCGAAGTTTGCGCATTTCGAGCTTCATCAGTTTAAGCAACTACCCCACCCCCACCCAGGATAGAGAGGAAATAGTCCTCAAGTGACCCTTTTTTCTTATGAACCGCTTCGATCGCGACATCGTGCAGCACCAAAACCTTCATCAGCTCACTTTGTGGAATGCGGCTATCGTAAATGCGGACTTGGCCTTCGTCGGTGATGCGCACGTTGGAAATATGCAAATGGTTCTCAAGTATGTAAGCCGCCTTACTGCTTTCGTTCGTTGTAATTTCAACATATTCTGCCGTTTGCCTGGCGACTTGTTCCATCGAAACCTCCTGCAACAGCTTTCCCTCGTTCATGACTGCAATCGTGTCAGCGATCAGCTCGATTTCACCAAGAATATGGCTTGAAATGACAAGCGTCATCCCGTACTGCTTGCACAGCATTTTGAACAGATCGCGAATCTCCTTGATGCCTAACGGATCGAGGCCGTTAATCGGCTCATCGAGGATAAGCAGCTCCGGTTTCGTCATGATCGCCCGCGCGATGCCAAGTCGTTGCTTCATCCCAAGCGAAAATTCCTTGACCGCTTTCTTGTCAATCCCGTTCAAATTCACCAGATCAAGCGCCTCGTCGATCGACTTTTTGTTATGGTAGCCCATGTATTCACCATGCAGCTCCAAGTTTTCGTGAGCCGTCAGTTTTTCGTAAAAAATCGGGTTTTCAATGATCGTACCCATCCGTCCCAACAAATGGTACGAATGATCGGTCAGCCTTTCGCCGAAAAGTTCGATTTCGCCCGCCGACGGCTTCACCAGGTTGGTAATCATTTTCATGACGGTTGTTTTGCCTGCTCCATTTGGGCCGAGCATGCCGTATATTTCGCCTTGCTTGATGTTCAAATTGACGTTGGAAACAACTTCCTTGCCCTTATAAGCCCGGGTCAACTGCTTCGTCCTTGCGATATGCGTCATCGTTCGATGCCTCCCTCGTTCTTTACAGGCTTTATTGTAAGCATCGAAATTTGCTTATTCCTTACCTGATTCTTACAAATTCCTTAATCAGTGAATGCGATTCGTTTCAGCTTGACGGTAAACATCGTTTTTTCATAAGGCTTGCTCTGGATGCGAATCGTTCCTCCCTGCGCTTCGACAAGCCGTTTCGTAATCGTCAGCCCGAGACCGCTGCCTTGATACGCTTTGTTGCGGGAGTCTTCCAGCGTGTACATGCGCTCGAACACCCGATCTTGATGCATCTCATCGATCCCTTTGCCCTGGTCCCATACGTCCACGTACACGAACTCGTCGTCGCCCCGCAATGTTAGTCCGACGGCCCTTCCCTCCCCGCCATGCTGAATCGCATTGGCAATCAAATTGTTCAGGACACGATCCAGCGCTTCCTCGTTCCCCCATGCAAGCAGCGGCTTGTCCGGAATGTCGATAACGACTTCGAAGCCTTTGACCGTCAGGGTGTCGTAAAAAGCCAGCATGTTTTTTCCGCAAACGTCGTTCATGTGAATCCCGGAAAGGGAAATCGGCTTGTCTCCCGACTCCAGCCTGGCCAAATCAAAAAACTGGCGGATCAGCTCCAGCACCTCATTTGCCTTGGCGTGCACCTTGGTCAACAAAACTTTTCTTTCTTCGGCGTCCATATCCGGGTCCAAATTGATCGTTTCGATGTAACCAAGCACAACGGTAAGCGGCGTCTTCAAATCGTGCGAAATGTTCGAGAGCATTTTTCGCATCGACTGCTCCATCTTCAAGAAATTCGCCGTCCTGTGCTGGTTGTGCTCCAACAAATGATTGATTGCGATCAAGACTGGTATCAAGGCGCGATCGTCCGTAAAAACGAGCAACTTCTCGCTTGTGTCTCCCGCGATAATTTCGTTTAATTTGTTATGCATTTTCTCCAGGTTGGAGCTTCTTGCTCGATAAGCACGGTATTGAATGGCAATCACTACAGTCAAAATCACAACGAGTACAGCCAGCGCGATCACCATGTCAGTTGCCTTCCCACTTGTAGCCGATGCCCCACAGCGTCTTGATATACTTGGGTTCGGACGGGTTGTCTTCGATTTTTTCCCGCAACCTTCGGATGTGGACGTTAATGACGTTTTCGTCGCCGTAATATTCGTCATTCCAAATAAAACCGTACAGCTGCGCTTTCGTGAACACGCGATTCGGATTTGTGGTGAACAGCTTCAAGATTTCAAATTCTTTGGCCGTCAGTTTCAGGTCAACATCGTTTTTCGCCACTGAAAAATTGTCCAGATCAATGCGCAGCACGTCAAATGTCAGCACTCTGGCCGCTCCAGACGCCTGTTCTGTTGCTTCGGTGGCGATTTGTCCGGCAGTCGAATACGTCGTGGCACGACGAATCGCCGCTTTGATTCGGGCTGTCACTTCAATGAGCGAAAACGGCTTCGCGATATAATCGTCAGCCCCGAATCCAAGCCCGATCGCCTTGTCGACATCGCTGTCCTTCGCCGACATGATGAGAATCGGCACCGAACTTTTTTCGCGGATCAGCTTAATTACCTCGATGCCGTCCAGTTTCGGCATCATCACATCGACAATGACGATATCGAAAGCCTTTTGCCGAAACAGAGAAATCCCCTCCAAACCATTAAACGCCTCCGAGACGTCGTAGCCTTCTTTGACCAAATAATTACGCAACATTTCCACGATCTGGGTATCGTCTTCTATTAACAATATGCTGTGCGGCATGATGCTCCCTCCTAAAATTTCCATCGTGAAAATTATAGCCCGGTGCAAAGAGGATGCATAGAATTTGCGTAAAAATGGAGTGGACCTCTCACACAGGCAATACAACCGTCGAAAAAGCAAAAAAACAGCCAGCACAGAGCGGCTCTGCAATGGCTGTTGACAACGAATGCTGGGTGATTAGCGGTTCATGAGGCGTTTATCAGAAAGAGCTTACTCTATTCATGCATCCGCAATCCGCAAAAAAAGAACCCCACCTTTTGGATGGGGCTTAACTTAAACTGGATTGATTACTTCCAACTCAAACGATACCGATCCGCTTCCCCCTTTCCCATCATTTGCGGTAAGCGTTATGACTGCAACACCAGGCGTCTTTGCTGTAACCAGAATCCTTGTACTTGTATTCGGTTGGCCATTAATATCAGTAAAACTCTCCTGACCGATTGCTACGTCCACAATAGTGGAATTACTAGAAGAAACTGTGTAAGTCAAGCTGTCCCCATCATCATCAATAAGCCAGCTTTTTTCCGGCTTTTCGTTAATTCCCACCACCATATACATCCCGGGAATGTTTGCAGGAAAGTATTCACGCTGGCCAATAAAAGCATTTGTGTTCACTCTTGGCGCATGATTGCTAGTCTCGTCTTGAACCTTCTCTATCTCTCGGTTGTATAACGAGCCTACACCGTACAGGCGTCTTTCAACGCATACGGCGTGCCATCAGCGGATGCGACATGTACTTTTTACAACGGGCGTTGATAGAGTAACAAAAAGGATCAAGATTTTCGCCTAACTAAGGTTAGGGATTTGGGTGTTAAACATTAGAACCACAATATGTTCGATTGTCATGCTTACTCGTCCCTCCCCAATCTGTTCAAAATCTGTCTACCGATCTTCTTATTTCTACAACCAGTTCTCACACGTAATACTTGATTTAACTTGGTTCATTTCTAGAAGCGCTACCAAATGGGTTAACTTTCGTTAGCAGACACCATTGAAGGCGTGGCGTATGTTAAAGTTGCCCGTTGTAAAATTTCTCTTTTATCTGTTGATGGAACGCCGTGTGCGATGAAAGTCGCCCGCACGGTGTAGGCTCGTTCGAATGCCTTCGATTAGAGAAGGAAATAAGGCGAGAATAGCGATATAAAACCAATTGATGATGTCGTCATTTCTGGGTCTGGTTGGCATGTGTCTCATGGAAGATTTGTCGATTTTTACTACACCGCCCCACAGGACGCCGCATCTGAAAAAGTCTTACAGTCTACGGACAATGGAGAAACTTGGGAGGATGCTTACCTGCCATTAGGAATTAAATCCGCCTCCGTTAATGGGATTCCCAAGCATACTGTACGTGCTGCTCAGCTAGAGGCAGGAAAAACTTATCTATTTAAGGTTGTCATTACAGGTGGCAAGAACGAAGGCGAATCAAATGTTATTACTCAAACAGTCATGTAATCCATCAACAGCCCCCGGGGATAATCCGGGGGTTATTTTTATCGCTTGGACTACGTTTGTACAAGTCGTGTGAAGTGCTAGAATGCCTCTTTCAGAAGCATTTCTGTCACTAACCATTTGTGTGCTTCTCTTTGCTGCTTGTGATATGAAAAGAAATTTATTAGAAAACGATGAAACCATAAGTAAGATCGGGGTAGCGCCAACAAACCGCACCGAAGAACTCCTGATCACTATATGCAAGCGGTATCAGCGAGCCTAACGTTCTGATTTTCCGCAAAATTCCCCATCTATACTTCTTCATGCCTCTTACCTCCCGAAAAACTTACTCGTTTTCTTCTACCGCCCTCCGCAATTTATAGGGAGGTGATTACTATGATTAAATCTATCAAAAATTTGTTCGAACGCTTTAATTGGGTTTTGAGAGTGCTATATTTCACTGTTCGGGTTTGACTTCCGGAATCCGATTTTCAACGGGAGAGCAAAACGGAATCGGTCGCTCGGCAGCGCGCAGGCGTTCGTTGTCGAATTGGCGCTTGCAGACAGGACATTTCGCGAACGACTGAAAACGTACATGATTGGCGGCGGGGCCAGATTCGTTTACATGTCAGATTATATGGATAGGTACTGACATAATCAAAAACCCGTCTCCTCAAAACGGGGACGGGTCAGCTATTTCTTGAATGCACTCCGGCACATCGTTTTTTTGGACTACCTACTATAGAAGGAACCGGGTATGCTCGCATCTGAGCAGGGTCGTATGGAACAAGCAGCGACTGTAAGAGATCAGCGTCGTAGTGCTCTCGATTCAGCCACAGAGCCTCGTCCTGCTGGCGAAGTATCACTGGCATGCGGTCGTGGATGTCCCGGACTACCTCGTTCGGCTTGGTGGTAATGATAGTGCAGCTATGTAGCTTCTTGCCTGCTGGATTGGTCCATGTATCATACAGGCCCGCAAACGCAAACGGTTCTTCCGTCTTCATCATGATCCGCGTCGGTTGCTTGCCACCTGCTCGCTGCTGCCATTCGTAAAATCCATCGGCTGGAACAATGCACCGCTTCCGCTCATACAGCCGCCAGAAGGCGGGCTTCTCCGTCAGCGTCTCGGCGCGGGCGTTGATCATTTTAAATTCGTTCTTCTCATCCTGTGCACACGAGGGAACTAATCCCCATTTCAACTGTCCGAGTCGACGCTTACCTTGATCAGAGATAATAGCTGGGATTAATTGACCCGGTGCGATATTGTATCGTGGCTGCATATTTGGAACCTTGCATTCCATAACTCAAGGTTGGTCACTAGCGTAAAACGTCCGCACATACTATCACCTCTTAGTACAATCATAGCCGAATCGCAGCTTGGTATACCAGCTCTAAGCAGTCAGAATGAAATCAACAAATACTGGTGATAGCAGCATGCGCTTAGATTCCTGTGGAATCAAGGCCAGATGAGAACATACATCGCCACTTTGTATTATTTAACATATTAAAAATCGAGTATTTATTCGGATTAATTTCTGAATATTAATAATTTACTTTTTGATTGCAAATGAAATTTTGTTGGGTATAATTAAACAAAATGGAATTTTTTAATATATATACCTATATTTACCCTTGTCTTTCAAGCTACTATTTGCACAGGAATAGGTAGAAATAATAACTGGGAGAGATTTAAATTAATGAAACACTTGAAGCGAATTTTAACCTTTACTCTTGTTTTAAGTATCATTTTTACCGGAGTCTTTAATTCTTCATTAGCTTCGGCACAGATGGTCAACATTAGTGAATCACCTGATGAAGTGATTCTTGATGATCCAACTATATATGATGGGAAACCGTCCTCTAATAGTCAGCAGCGCGCTTCGTTAAGAAGTGAAAATCCTCTTATGGATCATGTAAAAGTACTAGCATTTTTTTCTGCTATGCGCGGCTATATAACTTACTTTGAAAGAGAAGTCACAAAAAAAATTGTAAATAAAGTAACAAGGGCTGTAAAAGATCTAGTTGAGGAATATGGTGTTGATAAATTATCATGGAAGGGCCCTAAAAAAAGCAGTTTCAACGACGATAACCATACGTTATTTATTCTGTCTTATGATAGAGTCCAAATTCTTCGTGTTGACATGAAAGTTCTTAAAAAACCAAAACAAGGGTATGTAGGTAATATTCATATGCATGTTCAACCTGATATGAGTGAACATATAGACATTGTCGATGTTGAGTTCGGTAAAGACATACCGAGTTTTCCATGGTAGAATTTAATTAATTTTCTATTCCTGTGCAATCATTGGTTTAAAAATATCTAAAAATAAATTCTGGAGGACCTATAGTGTCTAGTGAACAATCCTATATTAGATATGGATGTGATCTATTATTTGAGGATCATCCTAACTATAATGATATTAAAAAAATTGTTATAGACGTTACAGGTAACGATAGAAAGCTTTTTAATGAATCAAGTATTTTTAGAAAAGAAGAAATCGGTATCAAACTAAAATTAAAATTAACACCTTCATCTGTTGCTCAGTTACGAGAAAAGTTAAGTATTATCAATGTTAGGTTTGATGAGGTTTTTTATAGAGATTTACGGCATTACCATCTGGAAATCGATCAAAACGGGACAGAACATGTGGGCATCGCCATTGAATTAGAAGATGATTCGTGGGATCTTTACTATGAGGAAGGCTCATTGGAAGAGAAGTTAAGGCAATCAGATGAATACCCTGGTGTAGAGGGCTATGGATTCCTGCTTGGAAAAATTAAAGCATCCGAAATTAAGCAAGCCCCTGAAATTTTCAAAAAGATTGTACTTATGATTTCCGAATAATAATTGTTACTTCAATAACCCGTCCCTATTTGAGGGGACGGGTTATTTATTAACCAGAAATAAAATAATACTGGTGATGGCATCATACCACTCTTTGTCCAGTTCCGTATTTTGACGCTTGCTTTAATCTGTCTCTGAATGTAAACATACTCGCGAACCTCGCCAGTGACAATTGATTTTGATACGCCATAGAATGCCTCTCAAATGAGAAGGCTTAAATCTTACTTTTCACAAGCAACTCCGTCTTTGTCACGATCTAACTTTGCTCTATAACCAGGCTCTCCCCTATACAGAGGAGCAGCACCTGCAGCCTTTGCTTCGCTACAATTCGCATAGTACACTTCCTGAACTGGCTGCGGTGTAGTGACCGGGGCTGGTTGAGTGTTTTCTTTCGGCTTGGACACAGTTGTTTGTGCTTTGGTAGATGCCGGCTCATTTTTCTTAATAACATCCGGATGGTAACCATCTTCTTGGGCATAGTTCTCTACGGACCAAATACCAAGCCCTGCCTTTTGCGCCTTTTCTTGAATCGCCTTGCCTTATACTGATCAACGTATTTTACGTTTGGTGGAGCGGCTACACTGAATTGGACAATTCTCTTAGGGTCTAGTAGATTGAAATCAAATCGACATGGAACGGAGAGAATGTCATGGGGAAACGTGAGCGTCGGTCATTTACAGATCAATTCAAACAGCAGATGATTCAGCTTTATGAAAATGGCAAACCACGTGCAGATATTTTGAGAGAATATGATCTGAGTGCATCTGCGTTTGACCGTTGGGTCAAATAGAGTAGAACCACAGGTTCCTTCAAAGAAAAGGACAACCGAACAGAGGAACAAAATGAACTCATGGCGTTGCGTAAGGAAAATCAACGGTTGAAGATGGAGAACGATATTTTAAAGCAAGCAGCGCTGATCTTCGGACGAAAATAATAGTGATCCGGTACAATGCACATAAATACCCCGTGTCTGCCATGTGCACCATCCTCAAGGTGAATCGGAGTACCTACTATTATGAAAGTAGCCAGCAGCCATCTATCGATGATGAGGTGGAGCAGGCAATCATCCATATTTTTGATGAGAATCAGCGCGTGTATGGAACCAGAAAGATCAAGGCAACCCTGCAAAAAGAAGGATGGATCGTTTCCAGACGGCGGATTGGACGCTTGATGAAAAAGAATGGTCTTGTATCGGCGTATACAGTTTCCCAGTATAAACCGCATAAGTCACCGTGTAACGATTCACCAATCCAGAATGAACTGAACCGCGAGTTTACCAATCGTACGATTGGTGACGTCGTCCGTACATTCAACATCAAGCGCTCGCTAAGCATGAAAGGCTGCCCCTATGACAATGCAGTCGCAGAAGCAACTTTTAAGCTGATTAAAACGGAGTTTGTCAAGAATCGAAGATTTGGGTCACTCGCACAGTTGAAGCAGGAACTAGGGGCATACGTGAAATGGTTTAACGAAACAAGAATTCACTCGATATTGGGGTATTTGAGTCCACTCGTTTACAAACAGAAAGCACTTAAGAAATCTGTCTAGTTTGGTGTTGACAGTCCATTTGCTCCTTCATCTTGGACACCTCATCAAGCCATACACCGTCCCCCCCTTACCGACAAGCGTTTTCAGATTGTCCACCGACTTGAACTGGATCAGCACCCAACCTTTCAGCCAAATACGATTCTTTGACGCATCCCAGCTCTCAATCATTTCTTCCGGGATAACTGCTGCCAACTCTTCCTGCTGGATCTCAGACATGGCGTAAGTTGGTGATATACACCAGTATTCGAGGCGGGGCTTTGACTTTTTCATGACTTTCAGGTTACGCGGAGGCTTGTACGGAAGACCCTTACCTCGCTCCCAGTCAGCCAGAATGTTATCGAAGAACTTCCGCGCCCCTACGTTGGTTTTGCCTCCACGTCTCCCACAATTCATGACGATGTTTCTGACGGTGGACTGCATGACTTCAACTTGTTTAGCGTGCGTGCGGTGTCCAACCCTCGAACGGACCAACGCAACCACCTCTGCACTACAACTTACGTTGGGCGCTCGTCATCATCAGACTGGAGCTTATCCAATTCAAGTGCCAGCTTCTCCACCCGCACTCGCTGCTCTTCAGTCATGAAGCCAAGGTATTTTTCGAGCTTCTCCAGAGCCTTCATTTTGTCGTGCAGCTTGATGCTAACACCGTCTTTGCCCTGTTTTACTTCACTGATGACTATGCCGTCGATACTCTCGCTTTCCTTGAAGTCAGCTTAGTTCACTATTTTCGTTACTGGATTGCCTTCAACCTTTGTCATCGGCCCGAACATGGTCATGACCGGGACTTCTTTTTGTCCGATCTCTAGTAGATCAGTAATGTCCGCAAACGCAATCTTCATGTACTCCGCAATGATGCGTTGAACATCAAGCCCTAAATCATCAGCCATCGCTTCCTTTTGCCGCTTTATCTCAGCTTGAATCTGGGGTTTTCTCAGGTTTTCCCACCCCGTCTTCTTCCTGTAGCCAACAGCTATAGCATCTCTGGTAGCGTTGAAATCACGAAGGTACTCCAAAAAAAGCCTCTGCTTTTCAGTCAGAGCCACGTCTTCGTCATCTATTTCCAGTGGCGGTTCACAGCGTTCCGTTGGGGGAAGTATCGGAAATTTTCGGCGGAATATCAAGGCCTGTTTTAAAAACACCTTGCGCGGTGCGCTACCCTCGTAGGGACCAACCACCCCGTTCCATCTGCTCGATGAGACGTGCTGCTCGTGTGTACCCAATACGCATGTGACGCTGTAACAAGCTGGCTGAAGCCATTGGCGCCTCTACGGCGATGCTCACTACCTGATCGTATAACTCGTCTGCTTCCGGCTCATCCTCGATGACTGGAGGCTCTTGCAGCTTATCTACCGACAACGACCACTTGTCTTTGTTCTTCCAGCCCCGTATCGTTCCTTCGGATATACCCAATCGATCCGCAATATTCTTTAGCTTGATTTCGCCGTTGGCTTGCTCCCAAATCTCATATGCCTTGTCTCGGTTGGGGTCTCTTGCTCGTGCCACTACATGGTCACCACCACCATTGTTTGAGTTGTTTTGCAAAAGAAAAAGCACCTCATTGGGTGCCAAAAAATACTTAGCGTTTCTTGTTTCTTTTTATCCATTGTTGTAAATCATCCGTCTTTGCCGCCCATTGGTTAAGCGACTCCTCGTCTTCAATTACGGCCACAATTACTGGAGGCTCATTTTGATATGGCTTTTCCAATATAACGACCCCGCCACTTTGAATCATTTGCCTTGCACGATTGACAACATAATTAACTTCATCTTCTTCGTTGAGAACCATTGCATCAAAAAAGCTAGTTGTACCAATTATGAAGCTTGATTTGTTCTCAAAAGTCCCGCTTTGATATTTTATCTGGTACATGCCTTATCACCTCCCTCCAGTAACTTCTTCAGAAAGGCCAATTATCCTACAACTTTCAACCGACATTTCCCGACATTTAGAAGGGGAACTGATAAATAAAGCAGAACTTTAGACCTACCAAAGAATTAAGAGGTGATGTTCACATGACTTACTATCCAATCTTGAGAAATTCAGCTTCAGAAATGAATGCATATTTCAATTTGAAGGAGGAGACCAAGGATTCAATTGTTCCGATTATTGAATCAAAAAGAATTAGTTCCAAAAATAAAAAGACGTGGTGGACGTCTTTTAAAACATTGGGTACGTATCTGTCGGGAAAACTTCAAAACAGAGAATTCATCTATGACTTTAAACAAGCATACGACATTATTGGTGATCCTGAAGATGCACTCTTAACAGAAGATGAACAAAACATTATTAGCTATTGTTCAGAAAAACTGATTCAACAAGGGCTCGATTTTATTCCTTGTTTCCACTATGATTCCCCGGATTGGTATGTGGAAGCCATAAAGGACCAAGGACTCAATAAAATAGCAGTGCGTGTACGTTGCAATTCATTTGATAGCACACTTGATCCATTTATCTATAAGCGGATTGAAGGGCTCTTGAGTACTCACTTTACTATGATGGACAAGGTAATTATCATCATAGATTTTGCTGACAAGTATCAAGGATACAAAAGAATTAAAAACGCTGTAGAAACATACTCAAAATTAGAAAACGCTATTACTTTGCTGGCATTAACCTCTTGTCCTGCAAATAGTGATGGTGTATCTGCAGCATCAATCAAAGAAGCATCACCAAGGGATGACATTAATACTTATTTTGAATTACTGGATGAATTCCCTGATTTGCATTTTGCTGATTACACCGTTCGTCTTGCACCTGAGCCTGAGGAGGGTAAGAACATCGACTACTACAACACCTATCTAAAAATCTTTTACACCACCGCAGATTTTTACATGATAGGTAAATCTACTCTATTAAAAGATGGTGGTGTTGAAAGCTTCGTTGATGTGTGCAAAACAATTGTCGAAAGTGACTACTACTCAGGCAGAGACTTTTCTGTTGGAGATAGTGCTATTTATGAATGTTCAGTTGGTGATTTGGAAATCACCAACCACGCAAAGCCAATAGAATTTGGTATTAATCACCATATTGAATTTGTAACTGATCAATTAGAGATTCGTTAGTCTCTCCAATGCTCTCGTGTTTTTAAGGAATGGTAAACGAATTCTTTAATTACTTTGGTGTTGTTGTCTCTTAAAAATAACTCTAGTAGCTTTTGTTTGCGTAGTTTTTTCAGTTTCTTAGGATAACCAAGAACATCTATAAGTTTTTCTAGTTCATCTTTCCAAAGAAGTTTTAATAAAAGCTCCTTATCTTGGGACGTCTGCCGGCGTCCTTTTCTTTTATTTATAAGTTTTACTTCCCCGTCCTTACTCTTTACAAGGGTGATACCCCACCAATTTGGAACACTTTCTTTAACTTCTTCATAATACTTTTCATCTACTACAATTGTTAAGCGTTCAAACAAGCGATTATAATATTCCATTTGCTTTGGCAACCGCTTAAGGGTATCACTCTCACTCTTTATTTCATATCCGTGTAATATTCCGTTCACAACCGCAACATCAACTCTGGAGGCACCAAAATCAATGCCTAATTCGTTAATAATTCTCGTCTCAGGTTCGTCTTTGTAAACTGATGACAGGCGCTCCAGCAGTACCTCCCTAACGTCTTGATCTCGTAACTTCTCCATACTTCATCCCATTCCCTAGTTATAATTGACTTAGTTTATTTAGACGTTGTCCATGTTATTCCTGCCTTGATAGTGCCGCCTCTTTCTTCCTTTTAGTAGTAATCTATTCGCAATATAGAAATTAGAGCAGTTTTTTCCTTGGCTCTTCTATGCATCGCCATACGAGAAGAAATCCGCCCCGTTCCTAAGGCGGTAGGAGGGGTTTGCGAAAGAAAAAGGCCTTTCTTAAATTAGGTGGCATCTGCACGACAAAAAATAGCCTCATCCGATAAGGAAAAGGCCGTTCATCACACGCTCCGATATTTTTTGCTGCGCACGCTTGATGTGAGGGTCCACGCTGCGTTGGATATGCCGAGCGGTTTAGCCACCTCAGCATGCGAGAAGCACTGGCCTTATGCCATGACATAGCATTCTCGTTCCCACTAACTCAGCTCGCACAGCGCGTCCTTAAGCCACTCAGTAATATTTGCTGGGCTGCCAGCCGTACTGTGTGCGACAAATGCCTGCATGCGGATCAGGTCCATTAACTTTTCGCGTTGGTAAGCAGCGCGCCGTTCGATTCCTCTTTTGTTGCCCGGACGGCGACCGCTCTCCAACCACTCAATGACCCATTCGACATCTCCACGCATCTCACGGATCAACTGGCGCTCTGCCATGGTTTCCTCGTTTCCGGCTTGCGTTGGCGCTCCGTTGCGCGCTCCAGATGATCCTCGAAGCTGATCGGCTCGTTCTCTTTTCGCTTTTTGAACTGCAGGATGTCTCGAATCTTTGCCATGGCTATAAGTTTCTCTTGCCGTTTGTTTGCTGTCTCCAGCTTCATGATCTGTCAATTAAGCTCAATGCGGTCAAAATGGTGTTCTTTTCTTAACCTATCGACCTCCGCTTCTGCTGCCTGCGCCCGCTCGATCCAATGCAGCAGCGATTCGCGGGCTTCGGCGATGAATCGAGCGTTAGCTGTATGATTTCGCATGACTTCTTCGTCTCTGTACCAAAGTTGGCAAACCCACTCATACGCTGATGCTCCTGGGTTTGTTGTAACCTCGGAAGCAAGCCAACCAAGCCAACTCGTATTTGCGTACCAAGGACCATCAGTAGCAGCCTTGCATACCGCCAGGTCTTTTCCGTCGTCACGCATGGCCTATCACTCCCGTCGCCTTCAGGAACACTAGGCATATTGCATACGGCGCCGCAGTGATGTCGCTCACGTAATATTTCCGATCACACGGGCCATCGCAGGCTACACCAACGTACCCTTTAAGAGATGGTTCAAACCATAACCAAATGTCGCTTCTGCGTGCTTCCTCCATCAGTACGCCCATGCCTTCCCAAGACGTTGAAAAGTGGGGAATCGGTGTATATCCGTGTCATCATGCACACTCACGACTTGCCACACCAACGCCTCCGCCACTTTCACATCCAACTCACGTCCCACTTACTTCAGCGCCCCGCTGTGAGAAGGACTTTCGATCAACCCAAGTTCCGACTCCTGCTCGCTATTTTGCGCTTTGAGATGCCTTATCTCCTTGCAAACTGAGAGCATCATCTACGCATTTGGATGGCCTTCGTTTTCCGCGAAGTCGTTAAGCTCTGCCAGAATCTCTTTGCTTGCTGCGATTGAGTCGATGAGAAGTTGTTTTTTGTCCATCACCTGCCCACCTCCAGCAGCTCCGGGTTTTCGTTGATGTTGCCGATGACTTCGATTGAATCATCAACGTATTCCAACAATCCATCTGAGATACCGCGAATGGCTACGCCAGCCTTCAGCCTCTTTACACCCCAAAATCTATCGTGATCATATTAGGGTAATTATCAGTCTGGAAGATATCCCCCTCAAAAATCTCCTTGCCGTTCTTGTCGGGGAGACCAGAGATTTGCCCCACTGATGCTGGATCGACTTCATATTTCTCGATGGAGCAATCGCGCACATCAATTTTGCCCGTCAAAATGTAATGAATTTGCAGCACCGGAATGATCCAGATGTAGCCGTATTCACTCACCGTTGTCTTTCTGTTTGCCCCGAAACTTGATCTCGCGCCCTGCTTTCCCTTGCATCCCGTTCCCCTCCTATGGCGCCAGATCGCTCATGACCTGCGCGCAATCTTCTCAAATGCCTTGCTCGTCATCCAATGGCAGCAGCTCTTTGTGGACCGTCAACACCAAACTAGACAGATTTCTTAAGTGCTTTCTGTTTGTAAACGAGTGGACTCAAATACCCCAATGTCGAGTGAATTCTTGTTTCGTTAAACCATTTCACGTATGCCCCTAGTTCCTGCTTCAACTGTGCGAGTGACCCAATCTTCGATTCTTGACAAACTCCGTTTTAATCAGCTTAAAAGTTGCTTCTGCGACTGCATTGTCATAGGGGCAGCCTTTCATGCTTAGCGAGCGCTTGATGTTGAATGTACGGACGACGTCACCAATCGTACGGTTGGTAAACTCGCGGTTCAGTTCATTCTGGATTGGTGAATCGTTACACGGTGACTTATGCGGTTTATACTGGGAAACCGTATACGCCGATACAAGACCATTCTTTTTCATCAAGCGTCCAATCCGCCGTCTGGAAACGATCCATCCTTCTTTTTGTAGGGTTGCCTTGATCTTTCTGGTTCCATACACGCGCTGATTCTCATCAAAAATATGGATGATTGCTTGCTCCACCTCATCATCAATAGATGGCTGCTGGCTACTTTCATAATAGTAGGTACTCCGATTCACCTTGAGGATGGTGCACATGGCAGACACGGGGTATTTATGTGCATTGTGCCGGATCACTGTTATTTTCGTCCGAAGATCAGCGCTGCTTGCTTTAAAATATCGTTCTCCATCTTCAACCGTTGATTTTCCTTACGCAACGCCATGAGTTCATTTTGTTCCTCTGTTCGGTTGTCCTTTTCTTTGAAGCAACCTGTGGTTCTACTCTGTTTGACCCAACGGTCAAACGCAGATGCACTCAGATCATATTCTCTCAAAATATCTGCACGTGGTTTGCCATTTTCATAAAGCTGAATCATCTGCTGTTTGAATTGATCTGTAAATGACCGACGCTCACGTTTCCCCATGACATTCTCTCCGTTCCATACCGATTTGATTTCAATCTACTAGACCCTAAGAGAATTGTCCAATTCAGTGTAGCCGATCCATTGTCACCTTTACAGTTGATGCATGTGCCATAGTGCCAGTTCCAGAGTCCTTGCTTGCCTACTGCTGTAACCGGATCGATCGGCTTGACGTCGGCCCTTTTCCAAACAAACCTTCCTCGCTCAAACCAGCCAAAGATTTTTTCCTGTCCGTCAATCGGTACCATAGCGTCGTCTGAATCACGATAGGCCGCTACCTGGCCTGTACCTGGGGTAACGATCCGTAGGCACTCTTTGAGGGTGGCTGTCGCTACCACCGCGCCTGTTGGCAGGTTGTCCGCCGTGTATCCATGACTCGCCAGCACGATGCGAAAAGGCTCCTGCTGGCACACTTCCTTGTCCACCTTTTGGCGGCGTGGATCGCGAAGGGGGCCACTGTACTTTGTGGCCCAGCTCCGAGTCTCAAGACGTTTCTCACCCAAAGCGATCAGCGTCGCCCAAGGTTGATGTATGGTAAGTGCTTTCAAGCAGGTTCCTCCTGTCTTAGTCTCTCCACCATCGCAACATAGCGATCGAAGTGTTTCTCGATCAGCCCCTTAGCGTATTTTACGGCTCGTTTGTAACGAGTATCGCGAACAATCCTTGCCCCTGAAACAATATCAGAGACTGTCCAGCGACCTTGGTAGTGAGCTATGAAAAACTCGTATCCCTGGTATTGAAAAACTGGGTTCACCAACGATAGTTTTCCAAACTCGTTTGCCACCTTCATTTACGACGATTTTGTACTCGCGCGGATTCCTGAGTTTCCTGATCGCCTGTTCCTTTTCCCGTCTTGGTTTGCGGTTGCTACGCTGCCTTTTGGGCTTATCTTTGTGGTTGAGTTCAAAATACTGGTGATATTTCTCCATATCAATGCCTATCCACGCCTGCAACTCCTGCCAACACTGATCAAAGAACTTTTTATGCCCTTCTCCGAGGCTCATGTTGCCCCAACTCTCAATTTGGTCGTACCACCATGGCTGCCACTCTGTAACGTATTTCTTGGCTATATGGTCACTAATCGTTTTGTCGACGCACCGGAAGTGACTGGCTTCAGCTTTGTAAAATCACCGCTGTTGATCTTTCGCGCTACGATTTTGAGAATTTTTTCCCACTGATGCTTCTTCATGCCTCTTACCTCCCGAAAAACTTACTCGTTTTCTTCTACCGCCCTCCGCAATTTATAGGGAGGTGATTACTATGATTAAATCTATCAAAAATTTGTTCGATCGTTTTGTTTGGGTTTTGAGAGTGCTATATTTCACTGTTCGGGTAGTTGAACAAATCATGAAGTTCTTTAGCTAATGTTTTCAACCAGGCTGGGAGAAAAGAAGCTGTGCCTCCCAGCCTTCTCACAAGTAGTATCACAACTACAAAAGTACATTTTGGCTTAACCCTCGTCTGACCTGGTATAGAAACGGTTTTCTGCAACCTGTTTAAGTGAAAGATTCGTGATAATATGCTGATTAAATCTTTAATAGTGACCACGAGGAGGTTTGATTTTCAAATGGCTGAAAACATGAACAAAAGTCTCATGCTTGACATCACTCCGCTAAGAGCAGAGGATCGAAAGCGTTGGGACGTATTGGCTCGAAGCTACAAAGCCTTTTACGAGACAGAGCTCCCAGATTCCGCATACGATGAGATCTGGAACCGACTGCTCATTGGCGATAGAATATTCGGTTTCGGTGCGCATCTTCATGGCAACTTGATCGGTATCACCCACTACGTTTTTCAGCCTACGGTCTGGAAAAAAGATGTGTGCTACCTGCAAGACCTCTTCGTTGACGAAACCGCTCGCGGACATGGTGTGGCCCGTGCCCTTATAGAACGGGTCGCTCAAGCTGCACGAGAACAAAAAGCTTCTGGGCTGTACTGGCAAACCCGCCAGGACAATTTCACTGCTCGTGCTCTTTATGACAAAATTGCCTATCATAAAGGCTTCATTCGCTACGACTATACACTTGAATAGAAGTGGAGGCCGGTATCTATTGCGTATTGGATACCGGCATTTTTTCAAGCTTACCTGCTGATCCCATTTCTCAAATCGTGTGTTGTGTTAAATGAAAACTTCGCATTCTCTAAATTCTGTAATAAAATGGGATAAACAAATTACACAGGAGGTAAACAATGGAAGGCATTTCTTGGTCCTTAATGATCCCGAGACTGATTAGTAATTTAATTTACCTGATTGAAGCAACTGTAACCATTTTTGTACTTCTCTTTGCTGTTCGTTATATGAAAAGAAACTTATTACAAAACGATGAAATCATAAGTAAGATCGAGCGTCTTGTCGTGATCCAAGAACAAAAACAGTCAACTCATTTTTCCACCAAGGAAAGCGATGAATAAGTTATGAATGTAGAAGAAACAATTGACATGGTTGCTTCAAGTGTAGGAGTTGTCCACGATGTAATCTTTGTTTATTTCCTGGTCCAACTATTTCTTTTTTGGCGAAAACGTATATTTCAGAAGAAGAAAAAAGCAGAACTTCTCAATAGACTGATCTAAAAACTCGGGTTTCAACTGATGAGCAAGCAAAAGATGGCCACTCCATCGATGCTCAGCAGGACCGCCTTCTTATGGCGCTGCAATTGGTGGCACCAATCGGCATGCAGCATACAAAAGAAAAATCTTCCCCAACAAAAAAAGAGGCGAAATTCTCGCCTCCCTCTTTTTTGCAATCAATCCCAGGCAAATCTTTGATTCAAGTTCATCATGCTCAAGTGATGGCATCGGAACCAATTTCTCGTCTTCCTTCATCTGCAAGTACAATTCCCGCTGTTGCGGAAGCACGAAACGTCCTGAAGTTGGATTATCTATCTTGCTGATTCTCATGCTGTTCGCCCCCGAACAAGAACATTTGTTTGTATTATATGCGAACGGATTGCCAACATGCAAATAAAAAAAAGGCCCCTTCTGCAATGAGTGAACTGTGACCCGCAAGATGGACACTTTGAAAAAAGTGACCGTCTTGCGGGTTTTTGTGTTTTAATCTTCTTTAACGAGAAATGAGTGAGGAAACGGAAAATGAGCCGAGACAGAAAACGTTTTACTGAACAAGAGATACAAATGTTGGAGAAAAATCCAAATGTACTTCGAGTAACGGGGAAAAACATCTCGTATTCTCCTTCATTCAAGGTTGCCGCTGTACAAGCATACCAAGAGGGACAAACGCCGATGGAGATTTTTCTTCAGGCGGGTTTTTACATGGAAATGATCGGTCGGGATATGCCAAAAAAGTGCTTGCTTCGATGGCGAAAAGTATATGCTACCTTTGGTGAAGCTGGATTTATTGAGGAGCGTAGAGGTAAGGGCAGCACGGGCAGAAAGTCAGAAGGAGAGTTATCGGCGGAAGAGAAATGGAGACGTGCTCAAGCGCGAATTAGGCTTCTTGAGACAGAGAATGAACTTCTAAAAAAGCTAGAAGCGCTCGAAAGACAAACCAGTAAGACGTTACCATCTTCCGAGGGCTTTCAGCTCATTAACCTAGTCCTTCGAAAACATAGCTTGCAGCGCGTAACCCGTTATCTATGTCAGATTGCAGAAGTTAGCCCGAGTGGCTATTATCGCTGGTGTCGTGCTGAAGAACACCGTCAGCTTCGAGAAGCGGCGGATGAACGTGACTTCCTGCTAATAAAGGAGCATTTCGAAGCCCTGAAAGGGAAAGCCGGGGCACTGGTCATCAAAATGAGATTGGCGCGTTTGAACGGTGTCGTGATGAACCATAAAAAGATTCGTCGTCTCATGCGAAAGTTTAAGTTGGTCACTGTCATTCGGAAAGCGAATCCATATCGTAAAATGGCCAAGGCAACTCAGGAACACCGCACATGTCCAAACCTCCTGGAACGCCAGTTTGACCAAGGTATACCCGAGAAGGTTCTGCTTACTGACATCACTTATTTGCGCTATGGCACTGGCCAATGGGCCTATCTGTCCTGTGTGAAAGACGGTGCAACCAAACAGATTTTGGCACACTATCTATCTTCCACGTTAGAGTTATCCCTGGTTAAACGAACGCTGGCCCAATTAATCAGACGGTTGGACGGTAACGTCCATCCTGATGCTATTTTTCATTCAGATCAAGGCATGCACTATACTCATCCCTTAACGAGGCTCCTTATTGCTAAAGCTGGCTTTAAGCAGTCGATATCTCGCAAAGGTAACTGCTGGGACAATGCTTCCATGGAATCATTCTTTGGTCATATGAAAGATGAACTTGAATACAAGGACTGTGCATCCCTGAAAGAGTTGCGTCAGCGTGTTAATGAATACGTAACCTATTACAATTCAGAGCGTTACCAATGGACCTTAAAAAAGATGACCCCTGATGAATTCAGGAGTCATCTCATAGCCGCTTAAGTTTCGAGAGGCCCTTTTCAAATACTGTCCATTTCTCAGGTCACAGTTCACAATTGAAGGGGCCTTTTTGTCAGTCTGATATTAAATTAATAATCAATCTGGTACACAGTAGCCCGCAGGGATAGGAGTAATTATGTAGTAAATGGTATACCCATTACCATCCCAATTGCACAACTCATTTGCTCCGTATAAAGCAGTGAGTACCGCAGCTACAGCAGCTGGCAGGCCAAATTCAGAAGCTAGTGCAGCAGCTCCGATACCCGCAGCTAACGCTTTTCCAATCTTTGTGGCTTTACTTGCACTAATGTGGTAATCATAATAAAGCGCCATAGGTTTTATGTTGTTGGTTGAATTCTTAGAACTGCAAGCTTTACTCGAATTTGTGTTAATAATGTCTGCTTTTGTATCTAAAATGTTCTTGCCAACAACCATGTTCCCTTTTTTGATTTCCTTATTTGCATAACTAACAATCTTTTCAAATTCTTCAAACGCCTCTTGGCTGACTCCCGCTTCTTTGTAGTTGCTATACCCATTTACAACTACACCATTCTTGACAAAGGTCTTTTCTTCCAAATCTGATTTTGCAATTTCAAGTAGTACATCAAAACTTTGGTCAATAGTTTGTTCTGCTGCATGAACACTAGGCATCGCTACCGGAGAGTATCCAGTAAATAGAAAAGCTGTAGTCAATGCAACTGCTAGTAACGATTTAGTTATTTTATTTTTTTTCACTCGTCTTTCCTCCACCCTTATAGTCCAGATAAGTCATCCAAGCAACAACCGCAACTGTGATAACTACAGAAACCTTTTTACTTATTCCCATGCTAACGTCAAGATCAAAAAAACTGAATGCCAACAGCCCAAGAAGTATAACCAAGAGAATTTTTTTGATAATATCACCTCAAATCAATATTCTCTTACTCATAATAATGGTAATTAATTGAAAATGTTGTAAAAACATGTCGAATCAAAAATAAAATTTTGTAAAATCATGCACGCTCAGTATGAATAAACAGGAGTCAGCTCGAATCCTTACTCTTTTTTTCAATTACGCTCCCCGCAAGTATCAATACATATGCGGTACCTGACACGACCATGTCTGCTTCCACCAACTATTGTAAATCCGTTTCTTATCCTCCATGAGTCGTTACACGAGCTGTCGTTACACAATCTAGGGCTAAATTTGATCTCTATTCTCTCACCTTTACACGAGCGTTTATTCCTGTCTTATGATGGATGACAAAAAGAAAAGCCCCACTTTTTTTGTGGAGCGTCTTCCTATTCATATTGAGTATTAGCAGTAAAGAAATTAATCAAGTCATCAATGATTTCGGAAACATATCTATGGTCGACTCCTTCGTAAGTCTTGAAGGAAACTCTATTACAACCTAATTGGCTAAATATAATTTGTGTTTTCATCCACCGATCGGGCATCATTTTCTCACCAATTAGGTTGTAAATTAATTCAATGTCCTGGATATCAAAAGTTTCTGGAGCATATTTGATTTGAACTTGATCATTTATATCTAAACTTCCCATGAATACAAAATGGGGAACTCTTGCGTATTGGGGAAAATCAAAGACTTTTCCGGTTAAATTAGCAAGATCAGATACCCCCACTGGGTAGCGTATGCGTTCGCCATCCAAAGACTCCAACGGTAAAGTTAAGATAGCGTTTACTCCTCCGGCGGCAACTGCTTGCACCATCTCAGGATGCATTAGTGTAAACCGAGTCACAAACTTACCAGAAGCTGAAAACCCATTCATCAGTATTTTGTCTTCTACATTGACACCACTAGTTTTTAGAAACTCCATCGCATCTTTTTACATTTTTTAACTGCAGATCAAGTCGACAATACAGACCAGAGTGTACTTCCATTACTTTGCGAGTCAGTGAATGGGTAAAAAGAATTTGAGAATCCATTGGCCTCGGAAATACAGGAAAGAGTACAGGCACACCCATTTTTTGAATAAAAATTTCTTTCAAATTGTGATATACCACGTTCTCACTCTCTCTTTCTACAAATCATACAATTGTCCCAGAAAATAGAAAAGTCTCTTCTTTACTTAGACTAATATCGAGATGTCGTTGTATTCCATATATCGCCAAAATAGGACAAATGAGGTAATATTTCTTTGGAGGGTGTTACTTTTCACCTAAAAATAGAGAGGAGGATATTTATAGGAGAGTGCACTAGAGGCTTGCTGAGATTCAAAAACGAAAAAAAAAAGTGGCAGATGGCATTTGCAAATGATGCTATTTCGATTGATGACTTGAGATTGAGGATGCAAGAAGAATCTACACGAGAGGAAGCGATTAAGTCTCAACTCTTTGCTCAACCAGTATTAGAAAAAAAATCAACAGCTCTTACTCAACAAGAAGTCATGGAAGCGGCGCTCAACATAAAAGATAACTGGTACTACCTAGAGCTTGAGCATAAAAAGCTAATCATTCAGACCTTATTTTCTGAAATGGTTGTCGATACATATGGTGAAGCTGTTGGCGGTCCAGGTCGGCGTGTAGCGTGTGAAATAAAATCATTTCAAACAAATTAGGAGGCGAATTTTCGCCTCCTTTTATTGGTAATTAATCCCAAGCGTAACGTTGTTGAAGCCACGGATCTCCATACATGTTGTATCCATTCTTCTCCCAAAATCCCTGCCTGTCCTTCTCCATAAACTCGATGCCGCGCACCCACTTCGCGCTTTTCCAGAAGTAGAGGTGCGGGATGACGAAGCGCAGCGGCCAGCCGTGTTCGGGGGTCAGGTTCTCGCCGTTGTGTTTGTTGGCGAACAGGTTGCCTGCTTTCGTGAAGTCGGCCAAAGGCATGTTCACTGTCCAGCCGTGCTCGGCGTGCAGCATGACGTACTTGGCTTCCGGCTTTATTTTCACGAGCTTCAGCACTTCTTCTACCGGGATGCCCTGCCACTCGTTGTCCAGCTTGCTCCAGCCTGTGACGCAGTGAATGTCGTTCGTCACTTCGCCTGTCGGCAGCGCCATCATTTGTTCGTACGTCAATGTGACTTCTTCCTCGACCAAGCCGAACAGGCGGAAGCTCCACTCGGTGGACAGGTCCGTGTACTCTGGAACATCTCCGTAGTGAAGTACGGGAAAACCCGTCGTCTGCTTCTGGTTCGGGGGGATACGGTCGCGCTTGGTGTCTGTCGATGGATGGATAAACATAGGCCCACTCCTTGCTGTCTTTGTCCGCTTGTCCTGCTTTTTCTTATCATATCCAGCGAAAGCGATAACGTGCAAGAAAAAATGACGGCGAAAGTGCAGCGCCTGCAAAGCGTGGGCCAGCGCCGTACCACATACCAAGTAAGCCTCCAGCGCGTTTCCCCCGAAAACCAGCCCGAACCGAACCTGATTATGCTGCAAAAAGCCCCCCCCCCATGTGAGAGCGGAGGCCCTTTGCCTTTTCGCAAGGTAGTATCCTGTTGTAGCATCCTGTTGTAGCATCCCGTTGTACCAACCGTTGCAACACGAGTGTTAGCTCAGGTCATAGGGCGCATGACGATTTGACGTCATCCCCGCCTTCCAAAGAGAAGCAAAAAGAAAAAATCTTACTTGCCAACGCGCAGCAGCGCATGGTCTACCTTGATGCACATATCTTGCACGACTTCGATGCCTTCGGCGCGAACTTGGTTTGCCGCCTCTTCATTGGCGATCCCTTGCTGCATCCAGAACACTTTCGGCTTCTGTTGCATTTTCAGGGCGTCTTCTGCGACAGGCAAAATGTCTTCGCTTTTGCGGAAAACGTTGACGATGTCCACAGGCTGATCGATTTCTGCCAGGCTGGAAACGACTTTTTCGCCCAGTACCGTTTCCCCGGCAATAACCGGGTTGACCGGAATGATGCGGTAGCCGACATTTTGCATGGCCTGTGCGACCATGTAACTGGTGCGATCCGGTTTGTTGGACAGTCCTACTACAGCGATCGTCTTCGCCTCCTCCAACATTTGGCGGCGAACTTCGTTGCTAGGATTTTGGCTCATGTCAATGCACTCCTTTTCGTGTTTAGGATTGGCTGCGGCTTGCTACAAATTCGGCAATCGTGCGCGTCATGACGCCTGTACCGCCAGCTGGCTGCATGTCGCCCGTTGTGGCCGTGTACGCTGTGCCAGCGATGTCCAGGTGTACCCATGGTGTCTCGCCGACGAACTCCTGGAGGAAAACGCCGCCGATGATGCCGTGGCCGTAACGTCCGCCCGAGTTTTTCAGGTCGGCAAAGCGGCTCTTGTTCAGGCTGCGGTACTCCTCGAAGGTCGGGAGCTGCCACAGGCGTTCGCCAGCAACATCCGCTGCTTGCAAAAGCTCATCCATGAGCGCCTTGTCGTTCGTCATTGCCCCGGAGCAGTAATGTCCGAGCGCAACGACGATTCCGCCTGTCAGCGTGGCGGCGTCTACGATGCACGACACTCCTTGCTCTTTTGCATAAGTAATGCAATCGGCCAAAACGAGGCGGCCTTCCGCATCTGTCGTGATGATCTCGACCGTTTTTCCGCTCATGGTTGTGATCACGTCGCCAGGACGGAATGCTGTGCCCGACGGCATGTTTTCCACTGTTCCAATGACCGCGAGCACGTTTACTTCCGGCTTCATTTGGCCCAGCGATTCCAGCGCGCCGATCATGGCAGCCGCGCCGCCCATATCCGACTTCATGTCTTCCATGCCCGCTACCGGCTTGATGGAAATACCGCCCGTGTCAAAAGTAACGCCCTTTCCAACCAGGCCGATAACGTTATCCCACGTTTTTCTTCCCTGATATTTGACGGCTACGACGTACGGTTCCAGCTCGCTGCCTTTTGCGACACTGAGAACTCCGCCCATGCCCAGCTCTTCCAGCTTGGCTTTCTCCAGAACTTCCACGGTCATGCCGTAACGCTCTGCCACAGCGACAGCGGCGTCCTTCAGAGCGCGCGGCGTCAAGTAGTTGGCTGGCTCATTGACGAGCGTACGCGCCAGATTCGTACCGGAAACGAGCGCATTCCCCCGCAGCACGCCAGCCTGTACAGCGCTTACAGCATCGTCCGCTGCCAAGATTCGCACAGTGGCGATTGGCGCAAATTCCCGCTTCGCTTTTTGACGATAGCCTTCATAATTGTATTCTGCCAGACCGAACGCCTCTGTTACTGCCTGGGACAGACGCTCGGCACTCAAATGCCCGGTTGTCGGCAAATCGATTGCGACGTTTTTCGCGTTTCCTTTGGACACGACTGATTTGGCTGCCCGGCCCCATGCGTTGCGTGCAGCGACAAAGTCAAATTTGGCCGGATCGCCCATGCCGACGATGAGCAGCTTTTTCGCGGCAATCCGGTTCAAGCCATGAATGACTGTCAGCTCTTTCGCCTCGCCCGTGATTTCGCCTTCCTGCTGCAAGCCGCTGAGGCTGCCTGCGAAAGCTTCTTCCAGTTCCGGGTACACCTCGGAAAGCTGTTCCCCTTTCCAGAGCGGCACGATCAGCTCATCACATACGTAGCTCACAAGCTGTGAGCGTTTTTCTACGGTTACTTCCATATACTCTTCCCTCTTTCGCTGTGATAGGATACAATTATGGGCACATTTGTGTTTTAACACGATGTGTCTACATGCAAGCGCAAGGATGGAAACGTCATGGCTTTCGCCTCTGCATACGGAATCGCATCGCGATCCGGCAACACAGCCTCGCAGTCCTCTATGTAACGAAGCACTTCCTCTACGTCTAGCCCCCAATGCACGGGTCCGTAGCGGGACAAATACTTCCGCGCATTGCCAAACATCCAGCGAGCGCCTTTCAAGTTGCCGTATTCAAGATGGTACAACCCGACTGACAATTGCAGCATGCCTTGCAAAAATTTGTCGGTCTTGTCCTCCATCCAGATGTCTTCCAGCAGATCGTGGCATTCGTAGAACTCCCCTTCATTGAATTTTTCAATGAACTGCAAATACTGCACGGGATAGCCCATGGATGCACACCTCCGTTTTCCACCTGCTTGATGGCAAAAGCTACCTAGATAAGAAGTGCCTGCGGCTTGCAGGCTGACCCTCTAGCAGGAGCTTTCCTTATGGTACCACAGATTGGCAGCGCTTAAAATCCAAATGAAAACTTCACGGATTAAGACAACGCCCTTCTGTTACAATAATCTAGAGAAGCGCACAGTAGAAAGGAATTGATTTTCCGTGGCGGATATTTTTGAAAACTTCCCCTTATGGGCTGCACTGCTTGCCATAGGAATCGCCCAATTTATCAAAATTCCCCTCCATTTTTTCGCAACGAAAACATGGCAGTGGTCCCTGTTGCTCAGCACAGGCGGCATGCCCAGCTCCCACTCTTCTGCCGTGACAGCTCTGTCGACCGCAGTGGGACTGCGTGAAGGTTTTTCCAGCAACATGTTTGCTATCTCCGCCATTCTTGGCGTGATCGTCATGTTCGACGCTGCGGGCGTTCGCCGGCATGCCGGCATGCAAGCCGTCGTCCTCAACAAGCTGGTGGACGAATTTAACCACCTGTTGGAAGGGATGAAATCGTTAAAAGTTCGCCCGAACCAGGAAAAGGCGAAAAAGCTGAAAGAACTGCTCGGACACCAGCCGATTGAAGTGCTGATTGGCGGATGGCTGGGCATCATGATTGCATTGCTGGTGCAGCCGTTTTTTTAGGATGTTTCCACAGGGGGGAATCACATGCGCATCGTGTCCATCTGTCCGAGCAATACGGAAATCCTCTATTATTTAGGTCTGCATGAGCACGTGGTGGGGCTGGACGATCACTCCGACTGGCCTTTGGAGTGGCAGCACCTGCCGCGCGTCGGTCCCGATCTGACCATTGACATGGAACGGGTGGCTGCCCTCCAGCCTGATCTGGTCGTCGCCTCGCTAAGCGTTCCCGGAATGGAAAAAAATGTGGAGGCATTGCAAGCCTTGGGGCTTTCGCATATCGTGCTGAACCCGCAAAGGATTGGCGAAATCGCCGCTGACATCCGACTGGTCGGCGAGGCGACAGGCTTTCACAAGCAAGCGGAACAGCTTGCCGCCCATTTTGACGAAAGAATAGAAAGCATCCGACAACAGACGGCTTCCTGTACGCAGCGTCCCAAGCTGTATTGGGAATGGTGGCCGAACCCGATCTATACGCCCGGACAAACGAACTGGCTGACCGATGTCAGCGAGATAGCCGGTGCTGTCAACGTATTCTCCGACTTCCCGGTCGCCAATGTAAAAGCGACCAGAGAGATGGTGCAAGAGCGCGATCCTGATCATATTTGCGTCGTCTGGTGCGGCATCGAACTGAAGCGCATCAAGCGGGAAACGATCACGAGCCGTCCAGAGTGGAGCCAGATGACAGCTATTCAAAAAGACCAGGTTCACCTGCTGGAGGAAGGGCTTTATTGCCGCCCGTCTCCGCGCATACTCGATGGCCTGGAACAGCTCGTGAAGCTGATTCATACATAAATCACGGCATGAAAAAACGTTCAAAGCACATCGCCTTGAACGTTTTTTTGTCTTCCATTGTCTCGCAGCAAACCTCTAGTTTGCCACTTCAGCCATTGCCGCGATGCCCTTCTGGTTCAGGTTGTTGAGAAAGGCTTCTGTCAGCTTCCCTTCCCCGCGTCTTACGATATATACATCGAGTGATTTTTTGCCCCATTGGGTGAACACATCCTGCTTGGTCTCGAAGTACAGGTCGATCTTGTGGCCACGAATGGCACCGCCTTTGTCCGCTACAACCCCGTATCCGTAGCCCGGTATGTACAGGACCGTTCCCAGCGGAAAAATGCGCAGATCGGCTGCAATCGTCGAGTAATCGTCCCGGCGAACCTTTACGCCCGAATACGTAATCCCGTAGGACGGATCAGACGGGTTCTTTCCGGTCGATTCAAACCCGGCATAGTATCCGGTAGCGACGACGCGAACTTTCGGATATTGGTCGAGGAATACATCCGCTTTATCAATGACTTGAGTGAGTGAGCTGGCCGAAACTGTCCGTTTTTTTACGACCCGTTGCCCCTCTTTGGTTTCCTTGATTCCGAATGTGGATGAAAGATTATGGTCTCCTACCACGTTGTAGCCGTATCCGTCGCTTGCAAATGCCGTCAAAACGAGGACGAACAATGCGAGGATACTTACAAACTGCTTCCCATTCATTTCTTGGTAAACCTCCTCTCGGTTCTAGTCATGTCCCGAAGAGGAGGAAACTATACACAAATTTTGGATGATTTCAGAAACATTCTGTATGTTCCCGCTTTGGCAAACGATGAAAAAAAAGAAAAACAGGCCCCTGAATCAAGACCTGTTTTCCGCCTGTTAAAACATCCGGTATCCTTTTTTGCGCAGGGTGGCAATCGTCCAGCCGCTGCCCACTGTGCCTGCCATTCCACAGCCGAGAATGATCGCGTCCCAGACACCCGGAACGATTTTTTGATAAACGAGGGCGCCAACGACCACGCCGACCGCGATCACAACCGGAAGCCACGTCGTTTTCAAAATCATGTTTAAAATAAACCCAATGCCAAAACCGAGCACGGTGAACAAAACGATGGAAACCATAAATTGCAATAAGCTCATCGACCGCCAAACCTCCTGCCATCGCCTCCGGCTTTTGCCAAGGCTGGTTGGCAAATCAAGGGAGGACGGGCTATTTTCGCTATTTAGTGTAGCAAAAATGGCAGATACAGGTCAATATGTGCAGCCTTGCGAAGCGTAGACGAAAAGAGCCGCCAGCTCTCTGACGGCTCTTGCTCTATGCAACGGCAAGTATCGGCTATTTGTTTGCGGATGCGGACTCCTGATGAGCGTCTTTTCCTACGCCCTCACAGTTCGGGCAATTTTCCGTGCCACCCAGGAGCAGCTGGAAATACCCTTGACCATTGCAGTACGGGCATTGTTCTTGGTTATGTCTCATGATGAGCTCCCCTTTCTCCATACATGCTCCTTTGTTAATTGCATGTATTTTCAGATTATTTTGATGTATCTAACTATATCAGATCACTGCCTTTTTTCACAACACAGTTTTTCTCCGATATAACAGAAAAAACCGCGATGTAAGCGGAAACATCGCGGCTTAGCTATTTCATTCTCAGCTTTGCTTGAAGATTTTATAGGAAGTGTACTGAAAGACAGGATCAATCTCATAGGATTGCCCTTCCATCCCTTTTTCCCGTTTTGCGTAGCCTGGCAGGATGATTTTCAAGTATGTAGAAGACAGCGGATCTTCCATCAGCTCAGGAATCGGCAAAAATCGGGCTTCGACGATTTCCCCCTCCTGCGGGCGCGGTTCGCCGCTTACATAGTCCATCCAGAACACAACCATGTTGTCGCTGATCGACCCGCGAATGACCCCGGAACGGATACCCGCTACTTGCCGCACGGCTGCTTCAATCCCGGTTTCCTCCAAAACCTCGCGCACGGCTGCCTCGTCTACCGTCTCGCCCTGCTGTACGAATCCGGCCGGAAACGACCACTGCCCTTTCAACCCGCTGTACGCCTTTTTGACGACCAGCGCCTCCTCGCCGCGGATGACGATTCCGCAGGCGCCAAGCCACACTTTCCCTTCCCGCATTCGCTCGCTTCCTTTCGCTTTGTCCTTCCTGACCGTATGTACACGAAACCCCCGGCGTTTCGCTCACCGGGGGTAGCTATTACTCATCATCGTCGTCCAAAAGTCCGTTGTCAATCATGTAGCGCAGATTTTCCCGATCCCTCTCGCGGCCTTTTTCCTTCAGCCGATCGATGGCAGGCAGGATGAGAATATCAATTTCACGCTGGACATGCCAAGCCAGGTCGTGCCGCCCTTGCTCTTCCAAAAAGGCGCCCACTTCCATCATGGCATTGTACCGCTCCATTTCGTCGCGGGTCATAAGCCCTCTGACCTGAATACTCGCGTGGCGCATCGCTTACAGCTTTACCTTTTTCAAGGCGAGGCCGACCCCGCCGATTTTGTACAGATAGCGCAGATCGCTTGCCTTTTTCATCATCGCCGCTGTGCTGCCAAACAGCTTTTTCGAACCGACCTGGCCGATTCCCTCGCCTTTTCCGAGAGAAGCCAGCGTTCCTTGCAGATGAGGGACAAACTTCTGTGGTAGCTCGCCACGGATCAGCGCGGCGAGGTTTTCTCCAAGCGTCTCGCCTTCCTGAACCGCGATTTGCGCTGTCGGAGGGTACGGACGACCTTCTGCGTTGAAAATCAGGGCGCAATCTCCGACAACGAACACATTTTCATAGCCCGGCGCACGCAAATATTCATCTACCTTGACGCGGCCGCGCATGACTTCGAAGCCAGCTTTTTCGACGATGCTGTTGCCGCGCACACCTGCTGCCCAGACAACCGTTTTCGACTTGATTTCTTCCCCGGTTGCCAAAAGGACGCCGTCCGGTGTGCACTGCTTGATCGGCGTGCCGATTTTGAACTCGATGCCTTTGCGCTCCAGCACATCCATGGCGTACTGCACCAGCTCGGGATCAAAGCCCGGCAAAGCAGATGGAGCCGCTTCGATGCAATATACTTTGACCAACTCCGGGTCCACGTCAAACTCCTGGCACAGCTCTGGCAGACGGTCGCCCAGCTCTCCACAAAACTCGATTCCCGTAAAGCCCGCTCCCCCGACAACGAAAGTCAGGTAGTCTGTACGATGCGGCTCGTTTTTGTATTTGGAAAACATGTACTCGATATGTTCGCGAATATGGCGGACAGCGTTGATGCTGCGAATGCTGAACGCATGCTCTTTCAATCCTTCGATGCCGAACGTCTCCGGTTCGCTGCCCAATCCGATCACGAGATAATCGTAGGTCAGCACTTCGCCGCTATCGAGTGTGACATGTTGCTCCTGCGGATCGATCGCCTGAACCGTTCCTTTGATGAACTGGACTTTGTCCTGGTTCAAGATTCCTTCCAGACTCACCCGCGCATGGTCGGCAGAAGCCGTGCCAGCAGCAGGCTCATGCAGCCAGGTCGTGATGTAGTGATAGTTGTGCTTGTTCACCAGCGTGATTTCCGCTTCGTTGTAATTCAGCTTTTTTTGCAGCTGCAACGTGGTCAGCAAGCCGCCGTATCCCGCTCCAAGAATGAGGATTTTGGGTGTACTCATCGGTATCCCTTCCATTCATTGTTAATGGTAACCAGAGGAAGATTGTGCGAAATTTCACGTAGGCTGTTACCAAGTAAGATGCCCAAGTGAATAAAAAATGACGTATCGGAATAATTGCCTGTTATGTCATATGTTCCAACCTGTGAAAAAAAGCACAAACTTAGAAACAAACAAATGTGACAATTTCTTTACAGTCACCCTCATCTTATCGATTGCCACCATGATTTGCAAGGGTTTTTTGCCTATCGAGGCGTTTTTTTCCCTGCTTTTTTTTCTTTCCTTTGTTGGGTTATAATGGGTGAGGAGTTCGGTTTTTCGAATATTCGGAGGTGCTTTCGATTGAATTTTCTGCAAAAGGACGAGCAAATCTACGACATTACGATCATTGGCGGAGGCCCTGCCGGACTGTTCACTGCATTTTACGGTGGCATGAGGCAGGCAAGTGTGAAAATTATTGAGAGCATGCCCCAGCTTGGCGGGCAACTGTCAGCTCTCTATCCGGAAAAATACATTTACGATGTAGCCGGGTTCCCAAAGATATTGGCTCAAGATTTGATCAATAACCTGAAGGAGCAGCTTTCACGTTTTCAGCAAACCGTTTGTCTGGAAGAAAAAGTGGAAAACGTAGAGAAAAAAGCGGACGACGTTTTTGAAATCACTACGGACAAAGGCGTACACTACGCAAAATCTGTCATCATCACGGCAGGCGTAGGTGCGTTCGAACCCCGCAGACTGGAACACCCAGATGCCGTCAAATACGAAAAATCCAATCTGCACTATTTCGTCACCGACCTGAACTCCTTCAAAGGGCAGCGCGTCGCCGTCATTGGCGGCGGAGATTCCGCACTGGACTGGTCTTTGATGCTCGAACCGATCGCCAAAGAAGTCCATCTCATCCACCGCAGAGACAAGTTCCGTGCGCATGAGCACAGCGTAGAGATGCTCATGTCGTCCAAGGTAAACGTCACGACACCTTATGAAATATCCGCTCTTCACGGAGAAGAAAAAATTGAACGCCTGACTCTGACGAATTGCACCACGAAAGAAGAACTCAACCTGGAAGTCGATGCCGTCATCGTCAACTTCGGCTTCATCTCCTCGCTCGGTCCGATCAAAAACTGGGGATTGGAGCTGGAAAAAGGTTCGATTGTCGTAAACACGCGCATGGAATCGAACATTCCCGGCATTTTTGCGGCGGGAGACATCGCGACTTATCCGGGCAAAGTCAAGCTGATTGCTGTCGGCTTCGGGGAAGCGCCAACGGCCGTCAACAATGCGGTAGGCTACTTCAACCCGGATGCCAAATTGCAGCCAGGGCATTCCTCCAGCATGGACAACTTCAAAGCTTGATTCAACAATCAGCAAGCATTCAATCCTTGTGCCGCTTTTCTTTTGCGGTGCAAGGATTTTTTCGTGACGGCGAAGCTTTCGGGCAGGATGCATAGCGGCTTTCCTTCTGACGCAGAGTAGAGAAAACGACAACCAGCGTTTACGTTTTTGGAGGGAAAACCATGGATTATCTTTGTCCGGTTTGCAATGGGCTCGCTTCTCTCTCGCAAGCTTGCCCACAATGCTACACGCCACTTGCGGATGCAGGCCGTCTGTACGACTTTTACGGCGACTACAGCCCTTACCGGGAGATCGATGACGCCAAATGGGACAACGGCTACCCCGATCGCGAGAAGCACCTGTGCTTGCATACCGGCTGGTGCAGCACTTGCCAGCTGGCACAAACGGTAGCCATTCAAGAATGGACACCCGACATGCTGTAAGCAATCCCGCTATCGCCCACGGCAGAGGCGGGATTTTTTTCTTCCCTTTTTGCAAAAACACGCTATACTATAAGGAATTATTTGTTAAAGGACGGAAAAATCATGTAATCGGTTAAATTGTCGACCCCCTGCACTCGTCTATTGGAACCACTTTTTGAGGGGAGCGTCATTTTATGAATAAATTCATCATGATGGTGGGCATTCCCGGAAGCGGCAAAACCCGCGCAGCCGGGCTGATCGCCAAAAAAGAACGGGCGACACTCGTGTCCACGGATGCCGTTCGGTTAGAGCTGTTCGGGGATGAAGCCAAGCGCCGGAAAAATCCGCTCGTTTTCCACGAGGTTTACACCCGTATCGAGCAAGCGTTGGCTGCAGGAAGCGACGTTGTCTTCGACGCCACCAATGTCGATCGGGACAAGCGGATGAGCGTACTGAAGCGATTCCCGCACGCGACGGCGGAATGCTACTACGTGAGCACTCCGTTTGAAATTTGCCTGCAACGAAATCAGGCGAGAAAACGCAAGCTGGATGAGCTGGTTCTCGCCAAATACCATAAAAACTTGCATATTCCTTTGCACCAGGAAGGCTTTGCCGCCATCCACCTGCTGCATGAGCCTGTGCCGTACCCGATGACTAAAGAGGCGTTTATCGCCCTTTTACAAAGCGAACCCGGCTACGACGAGCTGTTTGCCGCCTTGTCCGGAATCGCTTATTTTCAGCAAATGAAAGATTTTCAGCAAGACAACCCGCACCATCAGCACACGCTGTGCAAGCATACGTACCACGTCCTCGATTACGTCAATACTTTTTACGAAGAGGACGACAAGCTGCTGATGCAAATTGTCGCGCTGTTTCACGACGTGGGAAAATTGTATACAAAAGTTTTCAAGCAAGCCAAAGGCCACAGCAGCTACTACGGGCACGAATACGTGTCGAGCCAGATTGCCGTTCATTTCCTGAAAGAGCTGGGATTTGCCGACGAGCTTGTCTTCCGGGCCGCCGCTCTGATCGAAATGCACATGAAAATTGCCTACGGCGGCGATGAAGGCGCGTCGGAGATTTACCATCTGGTCGGGGCAGACATGCTGACGAAGCTATACTTTTTCAAAGAGGCGGATCACTATGGAAAATAAGTCGACGAGCCACTATCAAAAGTATCCGCGCACCTTTCACCTGCCCTGGTCCCGGAGCAAAACCGACGACGATCGGATTTTGCGAGATACCCGGCATTTTGTTGGAAAAGAAATTGTCGTGACAGAAAAGCTGGACGGAGAAAACACCAGCTTGTACCGCGACTACTTGCACGCCCGTTCGATCGACAGCCGCGACCATCCGTCCCGCCACTGGATCAAAATGCTGCACGGCTCGATTGCCCACCACCTTCCACCCGGCTATCGCATTTGCGGGGAGAACGTGTTTGCCAAGCATTCGATTTTTTATGAGGAGTTGTCGAGCTACTTCTACCTGTTTTCCGTCTGGGATGACCGCAACGTCTGCCTCAGTTGGGACGATACATTGGAATGGGCAGAGCTTCTTGGTTTGCAGACTCCGCCTGTGCTCTATCGCGGCCCATGGGACGAGGAAAAGGTGCGGGCCTGCTATACGCGGCAATCCGTGTTTGGCGGCGAGCAGGAAGGCTATGTCGTCCGGCTCACCGCTTCCTTCGCCTACGCTGACTTCAAATACAGCGCAGCGAAGTTCGTCCGCAAAAATCACGTCCAAACCGATCAGCACTGGATGGCGAAGGCTGTTGAGCCGAATCAGTTAAAAGCGGAGTAACACAGAATAGGCTAACTTGACCGTTCTTGCTCTCGTTTGCTATAAGCAGTCAGTAGCCTGTCATTGTCCTCGCTAAAATGTCTCGCAGCAAAAAGGCGTGTTCGAACCATTGTCCTGGTTCACACGCCTTTGCTCGTTCATCCGCTTATTTCTTCTTCTGCTCCAGCCGCTGGGCCATCGCCGTATTTTTTGCCTTCATCTGCTCCAGCATTTGCGGCAGCACTTGCTTGATTTTCGCCGCATCCCCCGATTCAATCGCGGCTTCAAACGCTTCGTGCGTCGTTTTCATCTTTTCCATCCGGGCTTTTCTGGCTTCGCGATCTTCCTTCATGCCCGGCATGCCCATGTTTTTCTCTCTCCAGTCTTTCAGCTGCTGCTCCATTTGCTCACTGGTAATCTCGCCTTTTTTCACTTGCTCATTCAGCTTGCTGACAAGCTGCCTGCGCTCTTCGCGCTTCGCCTTCCATTTCGGGTCTTCTCCCAGAGCCGCAAATTCGTTCATCAGGCGTTCCCGTTCCTTGAACACTCCTTGCCACTCGGCCACACTATCTGGCGTATATTTTTCCGCCAAAAGCAGCATGTACATTTTTTGGTGAGCGCTGCCGTGCATCCCGTGCCGAACCTTGATGTCCACCCGCTCATGATCGCCGTGGCTGTGTGCTGTTCGACTGGCTGTCGTCATCCCTGTCGTTGCGAGAGTTGTTTCCTCTGCCAGTGCAAGACCAGGCAATACCAGTCCCGCTGCGATTGCGGCTACTACCACGCTGTTTGTCCACTTTTTCATGCTGTTCTCTCCTTTTCGCTCGTTTTGCGCCTTCGCCTTGCTTGACTCATGGCGCTCGCCTCAAGGCATCACTCGTTTTTTGGCCTTGTTCGTCGTCATTGTTCCCAGCGGTTGTGGCAAGCTTGTCGGATAAATATGTAAAAATGTGTAATTTCCCAAACAGGCTGATTACAGCGGCCGGATTCCCGCTCTCTCGAAACCGAACAGCTTCACAAGCCCCATTTGCTCCAAATCTTGCTTCGTTTTTGCCGTACCGTGCTGGTAGATCAACCGATAAATTTCCCGCAAGTTGTCATCGTACTCGTCATTGTCCCGATCCGGCATGTCCGACCAGAGTGTATGCCCGTGCATCCACATCATGAAGTCGCCGTGAATACAGTTGTTGAACAGATCGCGCATCATGCCGACCTCCACGTCTGTTACCTCGATCTCAAAATCATAGGTGGAGGAGCCTTTTTCATCGCGAATTTCCGCAACCGTCGTTCCCGCTTGCATGGTGACGTAGTACGTCTTTCTTTCCAAAGCTGTCATCTCCATTCGTGAAAGCAAGCTTGAAAACTTTTCCTCCTTAATCTGTGCCAAAAGGCGGGAAAACATGTGTCATCGCCCTGTAAAGCAAAGTGGATCGGCAAAATAAAAAACACCCCAACCCGCTAATGCGAGCCAGAGTGTTTGGGTTTGGCATTTATTTGACTACCAGTTTCGCGATCATGTTGCCGTGTTCCGGTCCGCAGATCACGTTGCAGAAAATTTTGTACTCGCCAGCTTTATCCACTTTCAGTGTTTTGCTGCCGTCTTTTTGAATATCGACGTCCAAGCCCTCAATTCCGATTCCATGGAAGCCTTCCGTGGACTTGAAATTGATTGTAAACTCTTCGCCTGCTTTTACTTCATAAACATCTTGGTTGAACTTCCAGTTGCTAGCTTCGATGTTGATTCCATTGCCATCCGTCGCTGCCGCCGGAGCCTCTGTAGAATTGGTGTTTGCCGCTTGCTCCTTGCCGCCGCATGCTGTCATCAGCATCGCCGAAAAAGCAACTGCCGAAACCAACAGAGTCCACTTCTTGTTCACAATGACCCCTTCTTTCTACTTGATTCTACACTTCCATCTTACTGGAAAGTAGCCGTCCAAAATCTGGGAATCTGTGACTGAATCGTGACGAAATTGCTACCAATTATTGAACGGTCTATTATTTCGGACCGTCCTCTTCCGCCGGCAACTCGATTTGGTACACCTTTGTCGGGCGCCCCCGCAGCTTTTCTTGCTTTTTGTACAAAATTTTGGCGACCCCTTTTTCCTCCAGGCGATTCAGGATGCGATTGGCGCTGCGCACCGTAAGTCCGAGGTGATACGCCAGCTCGTCCGCCGTCAGCTCGTTGCTTTCCGTCTTCGCGAGTACCGCCAATATTTTTTGCAACTGCAAGGTAGACAAGTCTGTCTCTTCGCTCAACCGCTGAATGTAGTCGTTGATCTGGTTGCGGTATTGCAAGCATGTTTCCTCGCCCAACGGCCCGATGACCTGGTCGCTGTCTGTTACGACGTACGTGCCAGATGTTTTGCCTGCTGTAGACATGCTGTTCGCTGATTGGGCGTTCATCCTTGCTTTGTACATGCTGTTGCCCACCCCCCAGCCGACGTGGACGGGAAACGGCAACGTCTTTTCCAAATAGGCGAGTAACAGACAGTGCGTGAGGTTGTCCGTCAGCATTTTCAAATCTTTGAATGAACTGATGATCTCAAAGCTGGCAGCCGATTTCTGGATGATGAACGGCACTTTTTTCTCGGCACTGAACTCCAAAAGTGACTTGTGCAGAAGCATTTGCCGCAGCTCCCATTCGTTGAGATTCTCCTTTTGCCCCTCGACATCCCCGATTGTGATATGCCCGATCGCAATCCGGCTCTCCGCCAGCTTGATCGCCGCCAGTTCGGCAGCCATCTGTTCAAACTGCGCTGCGGCCGATTCCGGCGAAGGAAACACATACTGATGCGGCACTCCGTGGTCCGTCAAATCTTGCACGATGTTGCTCATCCGCGTCATGGAAAAGTCGATTTTGCCTGCTTTCCACAAGCGGAGATGCTCATCCAGCACCGCCTCGTAAATCTGGTCGTTCACTTCCACCGGAGACAACGTGTACGGCATGGCGTCTGCCCCGACTACTTCTTTCAATCCGAGGTACTGATTCGCCTCAAAAATAAAGTCGATGTACACTCTGGAAAAATCGAGATCGCGTTTGCGCAGGCTGAGCTGAAACAGCTTTTTGTAAAACTCTTGCTCGCTGATCGAAAGCGTATATGTCGGAATCGGGAAGCTTCCCCATTCTTGCAGCAAATAGGCATACGCAAGCTCTGTCAGGACAAAACCGTCTACTTTTTGCTGATTTTGCCTGTAGATTGTCGGTGTTTCATGCAGACGATGATAGGGCAGCATGACCAGCTCGCAGCTGTCCTGAACCCGCATGGGGACAGATGCCAGTTCTTTTTGCGAGTGCTGGGCAAGGATAGCACCCAAACGGATCATAAAGATTCCCCCTTTACTCTTTTGTCATTATAGGAGATTTGCGCCTCTTTGAAAATATTTTGAAAAGACTTGCAATGTTCAAAACAATGCCGTAAAGTTGTTTTTAGAAATCGTCTTTATAGTGTCCAAAAATAGTTTTTAAAGGAGTGTGCTGCCTTCCGACTTGCTCGCCGATGTTTTTTTTGCACCATTCGCATCCAACCATGAAAACGCTAACAAGGAGGCCTTACGATGAACACAAGCGCAGTAGCGAACAGCAAGAACAAGTACCTGGTCCTCGGACTTCTCTGTCTCGGCTGGATTATCAACTATTTTGACAAGGTTGCCATCAACGTTGCCGTGATCCCGATTTCCCAGGAATTTGGCCTGACCGAAACCCAGGTCGGACTGATTTTGAGCAGCTTTTTTCTGAGCTATGCGATCATGCAGCCGATCGGGGGCAGTCTCGCCGACAAATTCGGCTCGCGAAAAGTCATTCTCGTTTCCGTCGTCGTCTGGTCTCTTTTTACGATCCTCACAGGTACTGCCTGGTCGTTCCTCTCGCTCATCGTCATCCGCTTTCTGTTCGGAATCGGCGAGGGAAGCTATCCTTCCGCCAGCTCTGTTGCGGTAGCGGAAAGCTTTTCGCAGCATGAACGCGCCCGGGCCAAGTCCATCTTGACCTCTGCCACCACCATCGGGTCTGTACTCGCCACGCTTGTAGCCGCCAGCTTGTCCCAACACTTCGGCTGGCAAATCATGTTCGTCATCCTCGGTGTTCTCGGCTTGTTTTTAGCGCTTTTGTACGCCAAATTTTTACACCCAACCAAAGCAGCAGAAAGTATGGCAACAACGAAAAAGGATAAGCTGCCCCTCCGCTCGCTCTTGAAAATCTCCATGCTCTGGAAGCTGATGGCCATATACTTCGGCATCTCCATGGTAACGTGGGGCATGATGTCCTGGATGCCTTCCTACATGGTCAAGGTTCGCCATCTCGATATGGTAGCCATGGGGGCATTGGCTGCGATTCCAGCCGTTCTGTCTTTTGTGACGGTTCTCATCACTGGCTGGCTGTTGGACAAACGAATGGTAGGCCGCGAAAAATTATTGATTGTCATCGGTTCTTTCATCGGCATCATAGCGCTTTATCTCTTGTCGAAAGCTCCTACCGTCGCTCTGGTTGTCTTTTATCAGGCCATTGCCAATATCGGTCTCGCCGCAGCTGTTACCACTACGTTGACGATGCCGCTCAAATACATAGACGCGTCTTCTGTCGGTGCCGCTTCCGGCTTGATCTATCTCGGCGGGCAGCTCGCAGGAGTGATCGCGCCGACAGCCATGGGCTTCATGATCCAGCAGTTCAACGGCTCCTATGATGCAGCATTTTGGCTTTTGATCATCGCTGTCGCCATTCCGTTTTTTATCGGGATGACGATTCGCACAGTACCGCCAGCCACGAGCGAACCTGCCAGCTCGGTTCCCGTCGGCAACTAGCGCCAGACTGTACGCGCGGCGCAAGCCAGCATGCAAAAAAAGAATGGAACAATGAGGTGTTATTATGTCCTATCATCAACGCATTTCTGAAATCATCGAGCAAAAAAAGGAATGGTTCACGTATGTGAGCGACCGGATTTGGGAGTTTGCCGAAACACGCTTTGAAGAATTTCGCTCCGCAGAGCTTTTATGCGAGGCATTGGAAAACGAAGGCTTCACAGTAGAAAAAGGCGTGGCGGGAATCGAGACGGCTTTTGTCGGAAGCTATGGGAGCGGTGCTCCGGTGATCGCTATTTTGGGCGAGTACGACGCTCTCTCCGGGCTAAGTCAGGAACGCGGAACAGCTACCCACACCCCGATCCAGCCAGGCGGAAACGGTCACGGCTGCGGCCACAATCTGCTCGGAACAGGATCGTTGGCTGCCGCAGTCGCCATTCGCCATTATATGGAAGAAAACCAACTGGAAGGGACCGTGCGCTACTACGGTTGTCCGGCAGAAGAGGGCGGCTCCGGCAAAGCGTACATGGCTCGCGAAGGTTTGTTCGACGATGCGGACTACGCGATTTGCTGGCATCCGCAAACGTTTAACACGCTCATGTCGATCAGCAGCCTCGCCAACTATCAGGTGTACTTCAAGTTCAAAGGCAAGGCTGCTCACGCCGCGGCTGCACCGCACCTTGGCCGCAGCGCCCTCGATGCCGTCGAGCTGATGAATATCGGGGTCAACTACTTGCGCGAGCACATCATCCCGGAAGCCCGCGTGCACTATGCGATTACCAATTCGGGAGGCTTTTCGCCAAATGTCGTGCAGGCGGAAGCGGACGTGCTCTATTTGATCCGCGCTCCCCATGCGAAGCAGGTCGAAGAAATTTATCAACGGATCAGGAAGATTGCCCAGGGAGCGGCCATGATGACGGAGACGGCCGTGGACATCATTTTTGACAAAGCATGCTCCAACCTGATTCCGAACCAGACGCTGGAGCGCGTCATGTACGACAATTTCAAACAGTTGGGCACTCCTGCTTTTACCGAGGAAGAGCAGAACTTCGCCCGCCAAATTCGCGAGACGATTCCCGAGTCGGACAAAAGCAGCGATCTGAACATGATTGCCAAAGTCATGGGGGCATCCGGTAAAAAGCTGACAGAGCAGTTGGGCAGCGAGGAGCTTTCCACTGTACTCCTGCCTCTGCTTCCGCAAGCAAGACTCATGTCGGGCTCGACTGATGTGGGCGATGTCAGTTGGATCGTTCCGACTGTCCAATGCTCAACGACGTGCTTTGCGATGGGCACCCAGTTGCATTCGTGGCAAGCCGTAGCCCAAGGCGGCATGTCGATCGGCCACAAAGGAATGTTGCACGCGGGCAAAGTCATGGCCGCAACCGCCATCGACGTCCTGCTTCACCCGGAAAAAATCGCGGAGGCCAAAGCCGAGCTGCGAGAAAAGCTGGACGGCACCTCCTACGTCTGCCCAATCCCGGCCGACATCAAGCCAGCCGCTCGGCGCTAATAGGATAAACCTGCTGTATCGTATAAAAGCCCTTGCTTCGCTCTTTTTTTCAGAGCGGCAAGGGCTTTTTGGGCACAACTGGAACACTCTCCCTCTTCCCTCGTCAAATAAATACCGGGGGTGATTTTCCATGCTGTTTCGCGCCATACCATACTGGCTATTCGCTGTCGCCGTCATCGTTACCTCTTTGCTCAGCCCAAGTCCGGCAGCGGCTTGCAGTTGTGCTCCTGCTCCCGATCCGGTGACAGCGCTGGGGCAATCTGCTGCCGTCTTCAGCGGAAAAGTGCTTCGCGTCGAGGAGCCTGTGAGAATGCCTTTTTCGTCTACCCCGGCAAGAATCGGCTTCGATGTTACGTTTGAAGTGCAGACTGTCTGGAAAGGGGCCTTGCAATCACAGGTGCTCGTCGTCACGAGTGGCTTGGGCGGCGGATGCGGCATTCCTTTTCAGCCGGGAGACGAATACCTTGTCTACGCCTCGTACTGGGAGCACAGCGATCTGGAGACAAACATTTGCACCCGCACCACCCTGCTCGCCGATGCGACAGAAGACTTGCAAGCCTTGGGAACCAGAAGCGCTCCGCTCCCTCCGCCCCCTTCGTCTGCAAGCGACTGGACGCTTCCCGCTTTCGCTGGCGCAGTTGCGGTCGTCTTTTGTGTCATCGCCTTGTTCTTTTTTTATCGCCAAAAAAGCAAGCGGAGACGATAGCTGCCCCTCGTCTCCGCTTTGCTTTTTGGTTAGGGAAGGTACTGCTTCGCCCTGTACTTCGACCAGTTGAACGACTGCCAGCTCGACTCTCCGCGCAGTTCCGCCCATTTGTTTTCCAGCTCATACGTCACAGCTGCTTTCAACGATTCGTCCGCTTTCAATTCCTGCAAATACGGCACCACATCGTACGAAAGCCTGCCCAAATACTCGACGTCAATATTTCCCGTTGCCCGATAGCGCTCTAGGTTATTTTGGGCGATGATGACGTCCATGTTGATGTAGTTGATAAACACGTAGCTCGCGAGCGTCACGAGCGCGTAATATTTGAACAACGAAAAGCTGTCTCGCCAAATTTTCCACAAGGCGATCGCAAACAGGATCAGCAAAAAAATCATGAACAGATGAGCGAGCAAACGGGTATGCGTGTAGCCATAAGCTGCTTCGTACAACGACAGCCGATAGTACGCCGAAAAGAGCATAAAGCTGGTACAGACCGTAAGCAGCGTGAGCAACACTTGTACAGAGCGATACAACAGCCGATTTTTGCGCGATACGAGATACAGTGTGGCAAGCAAGATGATGAAATTGATGACCGTCACTGTCAGCAGCTCGTTGAAGCCGTTTTTGGCATACTCGGCGTACGTCAGTCCTTCCGGGAGAGCTGCTTTCGCTCCGCTGAACAAATACGAAATCTGGATGTATGTAAAAGCAGCATACACGGCATCAATAATCGTCAGGATCGTCACCAAAATAATCCCGTCCCAGACGATCTTTTCCTGCTCTTGCGGCTGCGGAAGCTCCACCGTGTCTGCCCGTTTGCCAAACAGGGAGTACATGTAGCCAAACACCACTAGCGTTACAAGTCCGATCACAAACAGGCGAAACATGCCTTCGACTGAATCTACATCAATCAGCATATCGGGAATTTCATTCAGAAAATGGCCAAACACGCGGTCCGCTTGTGACAACAAGGTCAGCACGACGAGCAAAATCGGCAAGGAGATCAAGAGTCCGGTCATGATTTTTTTCAACACGCCGTAGTTTCGCTGGTTCATCCGGCCTTTGACCGATCCTTTGATCATGATGAACGGCAGCCGTGTATGCTTCGGCGTATAGTAAACCAATATCTCCAACAGCTCTCCCACAAACATGATCTCATGCCATTTCGCTTTATGGCGCCCGGTGAAAAGCATCGTTTGCAGCACAAACAGCATCGGCACCAGCACGAAGTTGAACAAGTGAAAGTAGCCATTGGAAAAGAGCGCAAACGTAAGCGACAACATGCCGATCGGCACACACAGAAGCCAGATGTATTTGTTTTCCCGTGAAAAGCTCAGTCTCTGATGCAGCTTGGCTTGCCATACGAACAGCGCATACATTCCTATAAAAAACAGCGGGTACGATACGCCATAATTTTTGCCGTAAAACAGCAAATCGCCAAGACAGCCGATTCCGAAAGCCCCCAGCAGCAACCACTGGTAAGCTTTTTGTTCCTGTGACCGTTCCGCCACGTCCTTCACTCCTTGTGATTTTCCTCTTCTGAAAGGAACAGAGATCGCAGCTATGCGGCAGCTGCTTGTAGTTAGTACGAGCGGGCTTGGTCATTTGTTACAAATGCTGGAAGAAATAAATATTTTACGATAAGAAAACCGCCCCATGGAAGAGGCGGCTTATTGGGCTATCGTACCCGTTAGTAAAGTTCATGCATCACGACTAAACGTCCCTTATTTTTTGCCGAGCTGTTCCGCCAAACCGATCAGCAGTCCTTCAACTCCACGAATGTAGCAGAGCCGATACGAGTCCTTGTACTGAACCACTTCGCCAACGAGCTGAGCACCATGCTTAGTGAGTCTGGATACCATTTCGTCAATGTCTTCAACCGCGAACATGACGCGTAGATAACCGAGGGAATTTACAGGAGCAGTTCGGTGGTCTGATATAGTGGGTGGGGTGAGAAAGCGCGAAAGTTCAAGTCGGCTGTGGCCATCCGGGGTAACCATCATAGCAATCTCTACACACTGCGAACCCAGTCCGGTTACGCGACCAGCCCATTCGCCTTCGACAGTAGCTCGCCCTTCGAGCCTCAAGCCAATCTCCTCGAAGAAAGCGATTGCGTCATCAAGGGATTCTACAACGATGCCAACATTGTCCATTCTTAGCAATTTGTTTTTGTCCATAGTTTTATCTCCTTATGTGTACAGATAAATCACAGTATAGTAAACTACGAAAAATTCTAATATTTTTGTAATTTAACAATTCGGAGTTACGCTATTATCTCCTGCATATTATTTTTAATCATTAAACGAAACTGCCCTTTTCGGAGAACAAGAAATACGTTTCGTCCATTTCCACGGTTCCTTGTACGGCGTTTTAACATAGCCACAAATAAAAAACCCCCTTCGGTTCGTGCATTCGATCCACACGAACCAAAGAGGTTTTCTCCATACAGTCTAGCCCAAATTTAATCGTCACATTTTTCCTCTTTGCCTTTTGCCAGCGCGGTCTTGAAGGACGACCCACAGCCGCAAGAAGCGATGGCATTCGGATTTTCGATGGAAAAGCCGCCGCCCATCATCGATTCCTTGTAATCAATCTCGGTACCTTTAATGTATAGATAGCTGTCCTTGTCGACAACAATCTTCACGCCGTGTTGTTCGAAGGTTTCGTCGCCTTCCTTCATTTCCTGATCCCAGCCCATCCCATACGTAAAGCCGCTGCAACCGCCAGGTCGAACACCTACCCGCAAAAACATCCCGGGCTTGTTTTCTGCTGCCAACATCTCTTTTACTTTCAAGCTGGCTTTTTCTGTCAATGTAATCATGCTTGACTCCCTCCTTTGCAGGCTAACTTTACCCTTTCTATATGTTCAGTATACAAAAGATGCAACCCTTCTCACAAGGTTCCCCTGCACTTCGGGCGCTCATACTGCTGGAAAAAGGCAAACAAAAAAGAAGGGCTCCCCCTCCTTATGCAAAAAAAGCATTGTTCTCGGTTAAATAAAAACGATACGTCTTCTTTCGGCCTACCTTAGACAGATTATGATCTATCTGGTTCAGTTCGTTGTGTAGTTGATCAATTTGCATACTGTATTCTAGGACTTCTGGATGATCCAACCCAACCTCTAACCCCATAATTACCATACGCTGTCGAAGGAGTTCGATTTTTTCGAGCAAAACGTCCCGCATTATGAAGCTCCTCCTAATAGTAGATCAGGCTTTCTTACTATATTTTACAAGAACGGCCATCATTTCGCAAACAAAATTTCCCACATTCCCCCAAAAATGCAACAAAAATATGGCGATAAATGTTAGAATTTTACAGCAAACAGTTGGAGAACTTATCTTATTGTTCGTACATACTAACAGGTTTATAATATAGATGCCTTGTTGCCCGAGATTTTCCCTTTTTATTGAGCTTTCTCCACCCCCAAGGAACGTTTCTGATTGGGCATGGCCTGGACGAACAGCTCTTATCCCTTACCACTCGACCTAGAAAGGAAGTGTTTGGAATGGCGCTTGAAACCATTGCCATCCAAGACAAATCGCTCGCCGGAATCGCGGAAAAAGTCATGCACGGCGAACGCCTCACTTTGGAAGACGGCGTTACTCTCTTTAACTCCAACGATCTTTTGACGATCGGACAATTGGCAAATGTCGTCAATTACCGCAAAAACGAAGATAAAGTCTACTTTTTGCAAAACTTGTACATCAATCCGACAAACGTTTGCGAAGCTCACTGTAGATTTTGCGGATTTCGTCGTGATGAAGGCGACGAGGGTGCATACACAATGAGCAAAGAAGAATTGCTTCATTATGTAGAAACCCGCTTTCATCCAGGGATTCGTGAATTTCACATCGTAGGCGGCCACAATCAGCACAAGCCGTTTGAATACTATCTCGACAACGTGCGCATCCTGAAGCAAGCTTACCCGGATGTCACCATGAAAGCCTACACAGGTGCAGAGATCGAGTTTTTCTCCCGCATCTCCGGTCTGTCCATTCGCGAAGTTTTGCTCGAGCTGAAAAAAGCAGGTCTGGAAACGCTGACTGGCGGCGGCGCCGAAATTTTGACGGAGCGCTACCGGATGAAAATGAGCCCGGAAAAAGCGAGCACTGACATGTACCTGCAAGTTCACCGCACCGCTCATGAGCTTGGGTTCCGGACACATACAACCATGCTGTACGGCTCCATCGAGACTTTGGAGGAGCGCGTCATTCACATGCTGCGCCTGCGCGAGCTGCAAGACGATACAAACGGCTTCATGGTATTCATCCCGCTCGCTGTTCAGCCGATCAAGGCAACTGCCGGCATCAAACGCCGCAACTCTGCCATCGACGACCTGAAAACAATGGCAATCAGCCGCCTCATGCTGGACAATTTCCAGCACATCAAAGCTTACTTCATTAATATCGGTACACAGCTGACGCAACTGTCGCTGACTATGGGTATTTCCGATGCACATGGTACTTTGATTGAAGAGCGCATCAGCCACTCGGCCGGAGCGCTCACCCAGCAAGCCTTGACGGTTGACGAACTCGTCTGGCTGATCAAAGGCGCTGGCAAACGCGCCCTGGAACGCGATACGTTCTACAACGTCATCAAAGAACACTAAAAACGGCAAGAAGCTGATGCCCGACCGTCGCGTCGTGGGACATCAGCTTCTTTTTTATTTCCGTACACACGCGTTTTTTCGCGGCCTTCAATGAACATCCTAAGAAAACAGCTTATAGAGGAAAGTCTGCATTCAGCAGCGCTTCTTCCTCCCGCAAGTAGTTCTTGATTTTCACAAGCAATTCATCGGCCGACGGAGCTTGCAAAAGCGTTCCGTTTACCAGGGCAAACGGCTCCATATAGCACTCTCCGCAATAGCCGAGACAGCCGTATTCAAGAACATCGACGTCCAGCTCGGGGTCGTTTTCCAGAGCGTCCACGACAGGCTGTGTATAGGAAGCTACGTTGCTCGCGCAAAATTCTACCAAAGGTTTCATCTATCTTCACCTACCGATTATTCCAACATCGTCACGTACTTTATTGTACCGCGACTTTTGCAAAAATCCAGCGGAGAAAACGGGAAAAAGATTCTGCTTGCATTTTTACGGAAAGAGACTAAAAATAGAATGGGTGCTGTAAAAAACGGACAGAAGAAAGGACTAGACCTTCTATGAAACGACTTGTGATCCTTGGTGGAGGATACGGGGGTCTTCGTATTATCGAGCGAGTCCTGTCCCCTGATTTACCAGACGACGTGTTTATTACCCTCGTAGACCGTATGCCGTTTCACGGCTTGAAAACGGAGTACTACGCTCTGGCAGCAGGTACTACGCCAGAATCTCACTTGCGAGTTAATTTTCCAAACGATCCGCGCCTGACTGTCAAATACGGCGAAGTCAGCGAAGTGGATTTGGACGAGCAGGTCGTCAATTTTGCAAACGGGGACGCCCTCTCGTACGATTGGCTCGTCATCGGATTGGGCTGTGAGGATCGCTACCATGACATACCTGGTGCAGAGCAGTTTACTTGCTCGATCCAATCCATGGGAGCTACCCGCAACACATACATGGCAATCAATAATGTGAATCCATATGGTACGGTTACCGTTGTGGGTGGTGGACTTTCCGGCGTGGAAATGGCAGCAGAACTGCGCGAAAGCCGTCCCGACCTGAACGTGCGCATCATCGACCGCGGCCCAAGCATTTTGAGCCCATTCCCGAAAAAATTGCAGGAATACGCTTCCCAATGGTTTATCGAGCATGAGGTTCAGCTTGTCTCCATGGCTTGTGTAACAGGAATCGAACCGGGAGTGGTGTACAACCACAACCAGCCGGTTCAAAGCGATGTCATCGTGTGGACAGCCGGTATTCAGGCCAATCGCATCATTCGCTCCCTGCCGATTGAGACAGACAACATCGGACGCGCCAAGTTAAATCAGTATCACCAGATTCCTACCCATACAAACGTTTACGTCGTAGGCGACTGTGCGAGCACGATCATTGCGCCGAGCGCCCAGACAGCCGAGATTCAAGGTGACCAAATCGCCATGATGCTGAAAAAAGACATTAAGGGCGAAGAATACCCTGCCTCGCTGCCAGCGCTCAAGCACAAGGGCTTCCTCGGCTCCCTCGGCAAAAAAGAGGGCTTTGCCAGCATGGGGAAAATGTCTCTGGTCGGCCAGATGGCACGCGTCATCAAAAGCGGTCAGCTCTGGATGTACAAAAAACATATGGGATAACATGCAAGCCTGTTGGCCAGTTGGTCAAACAGGTTTTCTTTTTGTGTCATGCATGCTGAAAAGGCGTGAATGTTCAAATGAATGAACGTATCCAAACGATGTGCCGCCTGATTGGTCAAGAAACATTGATTACGATGGGGTGTGGGGCTATGATCGAGGATAGGCAGGGGATTTCGGATGCCGTATTCGTGTTGCTTACATAGTCGTCTCCGTCCGCCCAGCCTCTCGCTCCTGCGCCCTTTTCCACTCTTCATGCTTCGCGCACACTTTTTGCCAAATCGCGTCCCGTTCCAGACTGTTGTAATGAACGAGATGCTCGCCAAACATGTCTCCCAGCAATTCGAGCCACATGGCTTTCGATTCGATCTCCATCTTGCGGATGCCGTCTTTGTCATGCTTTCGCCAGATGCACCCCCGCAGCTCGTTGGACGCCTGCTCGCTCCGGTTTCGGATGAGAAACAGATTGATCCACGGAGAATCAGCGGAATGACAGTAATGCTCGTGATTGGGCTGGAATACACGAATGTCCTCGACAACTTCGGGAGCAAAGTCTACTCCGGCAAAATTGGCCTCGGGGTCGTGATCCAGACGCCATCCCCCAGCCGCAACACTCGACGGCAGGAGCTTGTGGGTGTACGGACTTTGCTCATAGACGCCAAAGCGCATCGGCAACGGTTCTACAGGCATATCTCCGAGGCCGACATCGACCAGCCAGTTTTCCTCTTCTCCCGCATCATTTGTGAGTTGGACAGTCAAACCGAGGTGGAACGAGTTGACCCGCGGCGCTTCTCCCAGCGGCTGAACACCTGCCCGATGCATGGAAACTTTATATCCCAACGAACGAAGCAACGCAGCAAACGCCCCGTTTAGATGAAAGCAATAACCGCTCCGGCCTGCTATCACCATCTGGACGGTTTCACGCGGCTCGATAGTGGTTGGCTTTCCCGCAAAAATATCGAGCGTCTGCCAGGGCAGCTTGTGTACATGCGCTTTTTGCAGTTCAAACAAGTACGATTTGGTCGGAGCTGAAATATCCGCTATGCCCAGACGTTTTACATACGCTCTTTGTTCTTCTCTCGTCAATATCATCGGTCAACCTCCGCTCCAGCTTTCTTCCTCCCTTTTTTGTTGAAGGGAATCCTCCCTCAATTTATACTAGAACTGCCCCTGCAAAAAGAGACAGTTTCGAAGTATTTTTTAAAGACAGATGCGAAAGGAGCTTGTCGTCAGATGCTTTCTCTTTCCATCAACAGTCACGCTCCCGAGCCACAGTACATACAGGTGTACACGCAAATACGCGACCAGATTAAAAACGGCGATTTGCCGTACGGCTCCCGCTTGCCTTCGATCCGATCGCTTCAGCAGCATATGCACATCAGTAAAACGACGGTCGAAACCGCCTACCAGATGCTGGTGACAGAAGGCTATGTGATCAGCAAGCCCCGCTCCGGTCTGTATGTAGCCAGTCCGTTCCAGTTAGAGCCGCCCCAGACACAAACGAGACAGATGGTTGACCAAAAAGACCTGTCATCGCTGCCTTTCGCGCCCGGAGTTGCTTCCGCCCTGATCGATTTTCGCCCTTCAGCCATTCATGAACAGACCTTCCCTTTTCGCCTTTGGCGAAAGATGCTGCACCATGCGCTGGATCATGCCCAACACAAAATTTGCAGTTATGGCGATCCACAGGGCGAGCTTTCGTTTCGTACCGTTCTTGCGTCCTATTTGCGCCATTCAAGAGGGGTTCGCTGCGTCCCGGAACAAATTGTCGTAAGCTCCGGGATTCAATACAGCATCGCCATTTTGATCAAGCTCCTGCAAGGTGTGAATCATATCGCGTTTGAGGAGCCTGGCTATGCCCCTGTTCGCGACCATTTTTTGCAAAGCGGCTATCGGGTCACACCGATCGGCGTCGATGAAAAAGGGATCTCTCTGGACGAAGTCGCTCGCTCCCAGGCACAAGTCGTCTATATTACCCCTTCTCATCAATTTCCCACGGGGAGCATCATCCCGTACCCGGAGCGGGAACGTTTGCTGCAATGGGCGCGCACAAACGAAGCCTTCATCATCGAGGATGACTACGACGGCGAATTTCGCTATGTCGGCAAGCCGATTCCTTCCTTGCAAGGGCTGGATCACGCCGGAAGGGTCGTCTATCTGGGCACTTTTTCCAAAGTATTCTCTCCTGCGCTTCGCATGAGCTACATGGTGCTGCCCGCTGAGCTTGCCCGCAAACTTCCAAGCATTCAATATTTGTATCAGGGGCCTTCAAGGATCGATCAATGGGCCATGCAAGCTTTCATGGAACAAGGCCACTGGTACCGTCATATTCGCCGGATCAGGCGTACATATGCAAAAGCGCATCATCGGTTCATCGAGCTGCTTCACGCTTATTTGGGCGAGCTCGTCACCATTTCCGGCCACAATGCAGGTCTGCATGTCCAGTTGACGGTGAAAACGCGCGAGCCAGCTTCGTCTCTGGTAAAACGGGCAGCGGAAAACGGTGTGCAGGTGTACGATGTCAGCGAGCTGTGGATGACTCCGCCTGCGTCAGAGTATCCGCGTATTTATATGGGTTTTGCCGGGATGGATGAGAGCAAAATGGAGGAGGGCATCAAACGGTTGAGCCAGGCGTGGAAAGGAATCAGCGAGCTGTCCCGCTAGGCGCAAAGCCTCCGGAACAGCTCGTTTTCAGCGTTTTACAAAACAAAAAACAAAAAGCGCAACACTTCCATGTAGTCGTCCGCCGCAAATTCGACGGTCTTGGCGCCCGTCTGCTTGGCTCCTGGATAAAAAGAGCCGCGATAAGCCAAATAATGCTCGCGGAAAGCGATCTCGACATGAAACGTTTCCGGCAGTTGCACCTTGTATTTGGACAAGTCATCGGCAAGTACAGCTTGAACCTGTTCCTTGATTTGTCGCAGAGCGACATTCGGATGAATCGAGATGGCTGCGTTGCCGATGCCTTCATTGACGGGAACGGTCTTGATGTGCGGGTTGATCGTCTGCGCTTCCTCGCAAATCATTTTATCTCCGGTGACCAGCAACGCAGGCACACCCATGGAAGCGGCGATGTAGACGTTGATCAGCAGCTCGCTGGCGATTTCTCCGTTGATTTTGACATACTCGTTTTGCATGTTCATGGTATGCGCCAGCGGGTTGCCGTTCGCCCCCGCCGCCGCGTGGTAGCCGATAAACAAAACGCCATCATAGCTCTCATCTAGCCCTGCCATCATCGAATACGGATCGCGCGTCCAGCCCCGCAAAATTTTCACCTGCTCAGGCAGTTTGGACGGATCGAGGTTGCGCGCTGTGCTGTGCGCGTCTTTTACGAGAATGTCCGTTGCCCCCGCCGCAATCGCCGCTTCACAGGCTGCATTCACTTCTTTCGTCATCTGTTCGGTAAAGTATTTGGAAAACGAGCTTTCGATGTCGGCTTCCGTCCAGTTGACGATGCCTGCTACTCCTTCCAAATCCGCGCTGATAAACAGTTTCATGCCGATACCTCCTTTTGTTTGTGGACAAGCGATGCTTGAATAAACGCAGAAAACAGCTTCAGAAACATCGGATGTCGTTTGGTCATGCATTCCGGGTGCCATTGAACCCCCAGCAAAAACCGCTCCTCCGTGCTTTCGAGCGCCTCCACGATCCCATCCTCGGAAAATGCCGTCGCGATCAGGTTTTTTCCCAGTTGTTTGACCGATTGGTGATGGAAAGAATTAGTGAAAATTCGCTCTTCTCCAAAGATATCATACAGTTGCGTATGTTTGCTGATTTGAATGGAATGGTACAGTTCATCGGAAGCTGTTTGCGTCGGCGAGTGCCCCAAAGCGCCGGGAATTTGGCTGTAGATGTCCTGATAGAGACTGCCTCCCAGCGCGACATTGATCAGTTGGATGCCCCGGCAAATCCCGAAAATCGGCACGTTTTTCTCATACGCTTTGCGAAAAAGCGAGAGTTCGTATTCGTCGCGGATCGAAGACATCGAGTGCAGCTCTTTCAGCGGATTTTCGCCAAAATAGTACGGCGCGATATCGTTGCCGCCCGTGAACAAAATGCCGTCTACCAAGTCTATGTACTCGCTGTAATCTGTCTTGTCCTCTACGATCGGAATCGTGATCGGCACGCCTCCCGCAGCGTAAATCGAGTCGACGTAGTTTCGGCTTACCGTACTGTACTTCGACTGTTCGGACAAAAATGTGGTCAAACCGATAATCGGCTTCATCTTCATGGCTCCCTCGTGAGGCAGGGCCGACAAGCTTCCACTTACCGGCCCTTTCCCCGTTGAAATGTTATTCTACATGCGCATATTCAAAAATGGTGTGACCGATGTAGTTTTTCAGCACGCCTTTGACATTCGGCTTCGCCAGGAACTGATCTTCAAAGAAGCGAATCGGCATCAGCGGCATTTCGTCGGCCAAGATTTTTTCCGCCTTCGCGAAGTTTTCCATCCGCTTTGCCTGATCGGAGATTTTGCGGTTTTCTTCCAGCAAACGGTCGTATTCGGCGCTGTTCCATCTCAGGTCGTCGGCTGTATTCACGCCTTCAAAGATGTCGAGGTTCGTCATCGGGTCCGGGTAGTCTCCTGTCCAACCGTCAGAAGCGATGTGGAAATTGCCGTTTTCAATCTCGTCCCAATACACTTTCGATTCAAACGTCTGGATGTTGACATCTACTCCCAAATTTTGCTTCCACATGCTTTGCAGCGCTTGGGCGATGTCTTTGTCCGACTGGCTCGCCATGACGATCATCGTAATTTCCGGGATGCCTTGCCCGTTCGGATACCCTGCTTCGGCGAGCAGTTTTTTCGCCTCGTCGACGTTTTCGCTGAATACGTTGCCGACGACATCGCGGTATTCCTTGTCTTTTTGCACCCCATCCGGGATTCCGTACGGCACCATGCCGAAAGCAGGCTTCTCTACAGACTGCACAATATTTTTGATGATCTGGTCGCGATTGATCGAGATGCTGAATGCTTTGCGGACTTTCGCGTCATCAAACGGCTTTTTGGATGCGTTGAAATCAAAATATTGCATGCCGATCCGGGGAACAGAGAAAAAATCAGGCGTGCTTTGATACTGCTTCATGCCTTCCGGGCTGATGTTGTCGGACACTTGAATCTCGCCGTTCGTATAGGCGGCAAGCTCTGCTTCGGTGGACTCGATGAACACGATTTCCAGCGTATCCAGCTTCACTTTATCCGCTTCGAGGTAGTTCGGATTTTTCTTCAGGACGTATTTTTCTTTCGGGCGAAGCTCTGTCAGCATGAACGGTCCTGTCGTCAAATACGTCTCGGGCGATTTGGTCCAGCCTTCTTTTTCCACTACGTCCTGACGCACCGGGTAGTAGGCGGTAACGCACAACAGCTCCAGGAAGTACGGAGTCGGATTTTCCAGCGTTACTTCCAGCGTGCTTTCATCGACGGCCTTGACGCCGACATCTTCTGCTTTCGCTTGCTTTTCGTTGTACGCCTTGCCGTTTTTGATGTAGTACAAGTAAAAAGCCGCGCCGGAAGCGACGTCCGGATTGAGCACACGCTTCCAGGAATACTCGAAGTCTTGGGCGGTTACGGGCTTTCCGTCAGACCATTTGGCATTTTTGTCGATTTTAAAAGTGTACTTGGTGCCTGTCGCATCCAGCTCATACCCTTCGGCAAGCGACGGCACGGGCTTTTTCCCGGATTCATCGATTTTATAAAGACCGCGGAACAAGTTTTGCAACACGATGGACGAGCGCGCGTACACGTTCAGCGTCGGGTCCATCTCCTCCGGCTCTTTGCTCAACGCATAAATGATTTTTTGCTCGGCAGCAGGCTTCTCGCCCTCCGCTTTCGGCGCCGTCTGCTGTCCTTGATTCTCTCCCTGCGGTGCCGTGCCTGAGCTGCTACATCCGGCTGTGACTGATGTGATCGCAAGTAGCGCCGCCAAAACGATGCCCAACCTCTTTTTCATACTCGTCCCCCCATTTTTTGCATTTATATGAGCCGTCCGAAAACACGGCATTCATATCTCGCTGGTGAAAAGCGAAAAGATGGCGAAAAGACTGTCAATCGAGCAAATGGCAAGCAACGAGGTGGCCGTTGCCGCTGTCTTTTAAAGCAGGCTTCTCTTCTGCGCAGCGGTGCAGCGCATGTGGGCAACGTGTCCGAAACGCACAGCCGCTCGGTGGATTCAACGGGCTGGGCACATCACCCTGGAGGTGGATGCGCTCGCTCCCTTCTGCCGTGTCCGGGTCGGCAATCGGTACCGCAGACAACAACGCCCGCGTGTACGGATGCTGCATGTTCGTGTACAAATCGTGCACGCTCGCGTATTCGACCAGGCTCCCCAGGTACATGACGCCGACTTTGTGGGAAATATGCCGAACCATCGACAAGTCGTGGGAGACGAACAAGTACGTCAGCCCGAATCGTTCCTGCAACTCTTCCAGCATGTTGACGACCTGCGCCTGAATCGAGACGTCCAGGGCAGAGATTGGCTCGTCGCAAATAATGAACTCCGGCTCGACAGCCAGGGCGCGAGCGATCCCGATCCGCTGACGCTGGCCCCCGGAAAATTCATGCGGATACCGATTGAGGTGATCCGCTTTCAATCCGACCAGCTCGATCAGCTCCTTGACCCGATCCACTCGGTCCTTTCCGCGATAAATGTTATGTACCGCCAGCGGATCTCCGATAATCTGCGCGATCGTCATGCGCGGGTCGAGCGAAGCGTACGGGTCTTGGAAAATCATTTGCATTTTTTTGCGGTAGGGCAACATTTCTTTGTGCGTGAGCCGGGTGATTGGCTGGCCGTCGAAAATGATCTCGCCAGCAGTTGGCTCGTACAGCTTCAACAGTGTTCTGCCGATCGTCGATTTGCCGCACCCGGATTCTCCGACCAGTCCGAATGTCTCCCCTCTGAAAATCGTAAAGCTGACGTCGTCTACTGCCTTGAGCAGCGTAGAGCTGCGGCCGAGGAAGCTCTTTTGCACCTCGAAATGCTTTTTCAAATTCCGCACTTCTACCAGCGCCGAAGCGGGCTTTGCCATTAGCCGATCACCTCCCGCATATGGTTGGCCGCTTTTGGATGCATCAGCCAACAGGCGGCCTGGTGGGTTTCAGACAGCGCGACGGACTGCGGCGGCTGCTTTTCGCAAACCTTCATCGCGTACGGACAGCGCGACGTGAAGGCACATCCGGCAGGCGGGCGGAGCAAATCGGGCGGGCTGCCCGGGATGGAGATGAGCTTTTTCTTTTCCCCTTCCGTAAACTGCGGGATGGAACGCAACAGCCCCCACGTATACGGATGGCGCGGTTTGTAAAAAATTTCGCGAGTCGTTCCTTGCTCAACAATCGTGCCGCCGTACATGACGATGATCCGGTTGCACATGTTGGCAATTACACCGAGATCGTGCGTAATCATCACAATCGAGACGTTCAGCTTGTCTTTCAAGTCGCGCATCAGATCGAGGATTTGCGCCTGAATCGTCACATCGAGCGCGGTCGTCGGCTCGTCGGCAATCAGCAGCTTGGGCGAACAGGACAGGGCGATGGCAATCATGACGCGCTGCCGCATGCCGCCGGAAAATTCGTGCGGATACTGCTTCAATCGCTTTTCGGGACTGGGGATTTCCACCATGCGCAAAATCTCGATCGCTCTTTGCCGCGCTGCTTCCTTCGACAGCTTTTGGTGAATGCGCAGCGGCTCGATGATTTGCTCGCCGACGGTAAACAGCGGATTCAGCGACGTCATCGGGTCTTGAAAAATCATGCCAATGTCGCGCCCGAGCATTTTGCGCATCGCTTTTTGACTCGTATTGACCATCTGCGCGCCGTCAAACAAGATGTTGTCCGCTGTCAATGTGGCGTTGTCCGGCAGCAGCTTCAAAAGGGAGAGCATCGACACGCTTTTGCCCGAACCGGATTCCCCCACGATGCCGATAGACTCGCCTTTTTCCACATGAAAGGAAATCCCGCGGACGGCTTGCACCTGTCCTGCGTCGATGTGAAATGTCGTTTTCAAGTTCTCTACCTGGAGCAATTTCACGTTATCACCCGCCTTTATTTCTTTAGCCTTGGGTCCAGCGCATCGCGCAAGCCGTCGCCGATGAAGTTCAGCGCGAACATCGTAATGCTGATCGCGAGTGCCGGGAACAGCATCTGATACGGCTGGGTAAACAAAGTCGGAATCGCATCGTTGACGAGCGTGCCCCAGCTTGCCATCGGCACCTGAATCCCGATCCCCAAAAAGCTGAGAAACGCTTCCGTGAAGATCGCCGACGGCACGAGAAACGTAACGGTCACGATAATCGGGCCCATGCTGTTCGGAATCAGATGCTTGAACAAAATGCGCATGTTGGACGAGCCGGTAGCCCGCGCCGCCAGCACAAACTCCTGATGCTTGAGCGTGATAACTTGGGAGCGAACCATCCGCGCCGTCCCGATCCAGTACGTCAGCGACATCGCAATCAGGATGCTCTCGATCGTATTGCCGAGGAACATCATCAGCAAAATAATGTACAGCAGCTCGGGCACGCCGATCATGATGTCGACAATCCGCATCATCACCATGTCGACCTTGCCGCCGAGATAGCCGGAGATTCCGCCGTAAATAACGCCGATTACGAGATTGATCGCCGCAGCGGCTACCCCGATCGTCAGGCTGATTTGCGCACCGTACAGGGCACGCACGAAAATGTCCCGCCCGAATTTGTCCGTTCCGAACCAATGCTCCGCAGACGGCCCCTGATTTTGATTGGCAATATCCTGTCCATCGTACGTGTACGCGGAAAACAGCGGGCCGACGATCGCCGCAACGGCAATGACCACAATCGTGCACAAACCGATCATCGCCAGCGGGTCTTTCCGAAAACGGCTCCACGCGTCTTGCCAGTACGATTTGCTCGGACGCGAGATCGTCTCGCTTTGCATCGTGCCAGCGTCCAGTCTGGCGAAATCCTCATCGGGAATATCCGCCCACTCCTGCTCCCTGTCTCCGCGCAGATTGGCCCCCTCGCTCCCCTTCCAGGCGTAATTCATGTTCGTCATCACCTACTCCTCGATTTTTACCCGCCGGTCGATAATCGCGTACAAAACGTCCACGATAAAGTTTGCCACGATGATGAAAAGCCCGAGAAAGACGGTCAGCCCCAAAATAACCGAGTAATCCCGGTCGCTGATGCCCGTCACGAAGTCCCTGCCGATGCCCGGGATGGAAAACACGCGCTCCACGATGAAGCTCCCCGTTAACAAGGCGGCGACCAGCGGCCCCAAATACGTGACGATCGGGATAATCGCGTTTTTCAGTGCGTGCTTGAAAATGACGCGGTATTCCGGGACGCCTTTGGCCCGCGCTGTCAAAATGTAGTCCTGGCGCATCACTTCCAGCATGCTGGAACGCATCAACCTGGCGATATAAGCGATCGGGCCAAAGGCAAGACCGATGACAGGCAAAATGTAATGCTTCCAGCTGGACAATCCGTAGGTAGGCAAAAGCTTCAGGACAACGGCGAACAGAAACAGCATCAGCACGGTAATGACGAAATTCGGAATGGAGATGCCGACTGTGGCAAAGATCATCGATGCCCAATCCGCCCATTTTCCGCGCTTGATCGCTGACGTAATGCCAAGCAGCATCCCGACGATGAGCGCTACGACGATCGCCACCAGCCCGACTTTTGCGGAGACAGGGAAGCCGCGTGAGATCAATTCATTCACCGTCACATCGGACTGCTTGAAGGAAAAGCCGAGATCGCCCTGGGCAATGCTTTTCAAGTAATTCACGTACTGGACGCTCAGTGGTTCATTCAAGCCGAATTTTTCCTCCATCTTTTCCATGACGCTTTTGGGCACTTTCCGTTCCTCCGCCGGGCTGAAAGGCCCTCCCGGCACTGCGTGCATCAGAAAAAACGTGATCGTGATGAGGACAAACATCGTCAATATGCTCGCAAAAAACCGCTTCACGATATAGCCAGCCATCTCAAACCTCCTTTTAAACGTCTTTCGGGTCGTGCCGCACTTTTACTTCCAGAGACAGCTTGTGCAGATCGATGCGATAAATCGGCCTCGGCCTGCCTCGCTGACTCATCGATTCCGTGCCGATGACTTCGGCTATCCCTTTTTCCTTCATCTTCTGCACCATCCTCGCTGCATTGCGCTCCCCCGTGTTCATTCCGACGCTAATTTCCCGTGTCGTCACCTCGTTTTTCTGGATGAGCTGGAGCCAGGAAAACAGCTTGCGAATCGACGTCGAGACAAAATCGCCCCGCTCTTCGCCGATGAGGGAATAATCGAGCGTGTTGCGCGTGCCGAGCGGACCGAGCACCTTCATCTGGTCGTCGATGAGATAGGCGCTGTTGCCCGGGTTGCGAAAAGCAAATTCGACGGCGCGATTGGCATTGTACAAAGCCCGCTCGACTGTCTCGCCCATGCCGATGCCCAGGTTCATCGTTCCCAGCTCTCCGCTGCTGTTTTTCAGGACGGGAAAGCTGGAAAAGTCTTTGGTCACTTTTTCCACGATCCCCCGCGTGGTATACAACGTGTACTGCCCCGGATCGGCGCTCGTCATCGACGCAAACAGCCGTTTGCTGAACTCCGTCACTTTCTTTTGATATTTGTCGAGCGCATCGCCAAGCTGTTCGCCCTCGGCAGGCTCGATCCGAAATTGCAGCACCGTAATTTGCGCCAGTTGCTTTTTCTGATCCCGCGCCAGCCACAGTGCTTTATTGATCGTGTCGCGAATGAGCTGCTTCGTGCTTTTGATGAAAAAGACCGGGACGTGCTCACCCTTCAAGCGCTCGTAGACGGAGTGAATGCTGGTGGCAACGACTTGCGCCTTGCCCTCTTGCCATAGCGTCAGATGATGCTCGTACAGCTCCTCCGAATTTTGGAAGCCGTCCATGTTTTTCGAGAACCAATGCACTCCTTTCGCTTCAATCTCGTCAAAAAACTCTTGCAAGTGCTTGGCTGGAATACCGTCAAAGCTGATGGTCGGGAAAAAGTGATAGTGGCGATAAATCTGGAAGATCGCTCTGTACAGATCAGTTCCTTCGAAGGGGATGAAAATCGAGCACGAATGGGGCGGGATCAGGTCCTGGGAGAGAAGGAACGGCACATCGCCGCTGAAAAAGTAGACATCGTAAACTTCCATGCATTCCTGGAGCAGCTCCCGCACACTCTTTTCCGAATCGTAAATGAGCCTGATCGGTTCGATATGCGGAAACTCCGCGAGCACGGTGCAAATATCTTCGACTAGCAACCTGGGACCAATGACAGCGAATGTTAGGTTCAATTAATCACCTTCTACTTGTTCTTTAATTAGTCTGCTATTCGTAAAGATAAAAGGATTTGGCAATAAAATCCAATTTAACGAGCAGTCAAGCAGTGACTTTTCGACATTTTTCGTTCTGTAATATGTCTGTAATTCGAGTTAAATTAATATTATTTATAAAAATCAGAATTGTCAATCTATATTAGGTATCATTTTTTTGTTGGGAGGAGGGGGGTGGGTATAAGGAATTGCTATAGAAGAAAGTCGAGGGAGCACCCCTGCCTAGGGCGTCGCTCGCCTATTTGCCCACACAAAAAAAGCTTATTCTCACACGCTCATTGCGCTGGAATAAGCTCTTATCCGCTTTGCTGTTCCTTTTATAGTGCGCTTTTTAAATTACACTGTTTTTACCGCTCGCTGCTGCCTAACGGAAATTCCCCCTCACAACTTCTGCACCCGCAGCACAGGCACCTTTTTCTGCTCATATGTGCCTTCCAGTATCTTCTCGTGAATCACGTTCAGCTTGAGCAGACTGGCAATTTTCCCGGTGTCCGCCCGCGACATGAGCCGCCAAAGAGACGGGTCGGGCAAAGAATTGTACAGGCGGTCGTCGCTGTAGTCTCGCCGCTCCTGGTAGCTGATCACCAGCTTGAAGTCACCTTCCTCGGCGCTTCCGGCTTCCGCGTAAGCGTCGAGCAGCTTGCTTCGCAGCGCGCCAAGTTCATCCTCTACCTGCTTCTGGATTTCTTTCAATTCATAAAAGCGGGCGATTAGCTGTTCCATCGGCTCGTCCTCCTTGATTTGGGCTCTTCCAAAGAAGGATATGTGCGACCGCTGGACGATAGAACACCAACACCTCTCGGCCGGGAAAAAGCAGCGAGGGGCCGCCCCAAAAAGACGAACAAAAAAGCCCAAAACCCGAACCACAGTTTCCCTACGTTTTGTCAGTTTTGTCACACGAAAAAAGGAGCGTCTCCTGGTCGGAAAATCGACTTTGGAGACACCCCCTCTGTTGTGGCATAGGCAAGGCAAGTATGTTATTTGCCGATCATTGTGTTGATCGCTTCGCCTGGATGCTTGATCAGGAAGGTAGAGTATTCCACTTCCCAAGGATTCCATTTGCCCTCGCCCTGATAGCCCCATACGGAGTTGATGCGGGACACGGTATCTGTGTTGTTCATGCCCACGATTCGCTGTTCTCCTACAAGTTCAAACGTTCCGTTTCCATCCATGTCGATTGGCGTAAGCGAGCCGAACGGATACGAATAGACGTTTACATCGTCGCCGGTTGCCTGCACTTTGCCTGCTTTGTCGTACAGCTTCGCTGCGACATATACGTCCTGATTGGCGCTCACGTCAATGGTCAGCGGCTTGTCCAGCTTGGAGCCTTTGCCTTCTACTTTAAAGCCATCCACGAACTTGCCTTCATAGCGGATGCCCTCGTTTTCCTTTTCGCCAAAAATGACAGCGGGCTTGTTGTTTGCGAAAGTGGCAATAACGTGGCTGTAAATGCCGCCGCTGCCGCCTGTTGCGGTTTTCACAAACGCATCTGCTACGTGATCTCCGGTAAAGTCGACGAGAGTCAGTTCGCCTTCGTAGCCGCCCAGCTCCTTGATGTCTGTTGTGCTGTACGCTTTCGATTTGCCATCTTGTACGACGATGTTCATGTTGGAAGCGTAGATGTCGTCTGCCTTTTCTTTTTGTCCAACCAGAAATACTTTATCTTCAACCTTGTCGCCGTTCACATCGGCGGACTTTACATCGATGACGTACGTGTTTTTGTCGAGCTTCAAGTCTGCTGCCGCTGCGAACAGCTTGCCTTTTTCCGAATCGGCGTGAGCCACTTTTGTTCCTGCCATATTCAATCCTGCTACTCCTACTACTCCTGCCAATACGAGGAATGCAGCGGGCTTCATCCATTTTTTGTTCATTGTTTTTTCCTCCCAAGTTGTTCTTGTCTTCATGTACAACTATAGGACGAAGCCCGTTCCATTTCGTTACAAACGGTTTACGAATCAAAAACAAAGAGGTAAAAACTTTCTGTGCAGGGGCGGGCAACCAGTTGCAGAAAGTGCGCCGCTTTCTCGCTCTGTTCACTTCCCGGCAGGCAAAAAAGCGCCTGTGCCACAGCTTACTTGACGTTGTCGAGCACGCTTTTCACATTCGCAGCCGAATCTTGGCGAATGCTCAGGTTGTAGTGCGCTCGCACCGCCTGATACACAGCGTTCAAGTTTTGGCTGCTCTTGTTTTTGCGGTAGGCGGCGACCTGCTTGGCGAATGTCGGATGGTGGATCACGTCCCGGCTCCAATCCCAGACGCGCGGCTTCAGCGCATCTTTGCGCGCTTGCTCAAGCACCTGCGGGAAGCGCTGAATGAAATGCTGGGCGATTTTTCTGCTGGCATTTTGGTATTCGTTCGTCTGTTCAATCGAGTAGTTCTCTGCTCCCTCTGCAAAAGGCTTGCCGTTGACCGAGATGATCTCTCGCGGCTGCACAGGCGCCATTCCGGGCAGCAGCTTCACTTGATAGTACGCCCAGCCGCTTGCTGTCTTTTTCCCTGGAAAAATCAGCTGAACAAACTGAAAGACACGATCGTAGGCATACGTCTCCGGGAAATTTTTCTCTCCTGGTTCCAGATCGAGCGGTGACTGCGGGAACACAAATCCTTTGCTGTCTACGGGAAAACCTGGCAGCCCACTCTCCACCGCCCAGCGCACGGCTTCATTCTCCGAGTCTTTCAGGTCAATGCCTCCGTGGTAAGGACGCACATCTTTGAATGCACGATAAAACACCGTCGCTACAAATTCTCTTGTCGCAATCCCGTCATCGATTTCCTCCGGTTTGACATACCCGGCATGGATGAGTGGCTGTATTCGGGCGTTCAGCTCCAGCTCGGCACGCGCCTTCCTCGCCTGTAGCCCTTCCGGGGAATAGCCATCCAAAGTATCGATTTGCCGATCCAGTTCAGCAAGTTTCCCACCCTCTGGATACGCAGGCGGAAAAATCCCGATCATCTGATAAAAGTTCCACAGGAAGCCTTTTTTGGATGTGACAAACTTTCGGTTGTCGTCAAACTCCAATTTGTAATGGTCGAGATTCCCCGTCGAGTCAACCAAATACTGTTTGATCGGATACTCCCGCACTGTCGCAGGCGTCTGCGGGTTTGCAAGCGAAACCATCTGCACATTCAAAAACAAATACTTCTCTGGATTAGCCGGGAGCTTGTATGTGATTTTGTAGGCAGGAGAAGCCGCTGCGGCGATATTCAGAGCGGGCGACACAACTGGCACAGCCGAGAGACAAAGCGTACACGTCAGCAGGCTAAAAACAAACTGTTTTCCTTGCATGGTCAAAATCATCCTTTTTTCATGTCATACCAATATGGACGCAGAAGGAAATGGAAAGTAACATATCAACATAAAAAAACCGACCAGATGCTTCTCATCTGATCGGCTTGTATCCAACTGGTCGAGCTTTTGGCGATAGCTTATTCGCTCTCAGTCTGGACAGCTACCGGGGCAACCCCCATGCTTTCCAGCTTTTCGTAAATATCTTTCAGCTTAGGATTTCCCTCGCCGACAATTTCCCCGGAAATTACGACAAGCGGATACCATAAATCTTCCTCAATGATGCGTGTCGCCCAGCTTTTGTCATCGTCTGTCTGCGGCTGTTGAAAGTCGCTGTACACGATGCGGATGCTGTCGCTTCCGTATTTGCGAGAAAGGGCAGCCTGCAACCATTCTGCTGTCTCTTTGGCAGATGGCAAATTGACGCAGCTTGCGCAAAGCTGTTCGGTTCCGAATACCTTGATTTCCACACTCATCTCATCCGCCTCCTCGCGAGTCCGTCCGTAGCTGAGTTGCATTCGTTATGCGATTTAGGACAGAGCCTGATCCAGATCTTCAATCAGGTCTTGCACATCTTCGATTCCCACGGAAATGCGAACCAGTCCATCTGTGATGCCCAACTCGGCGCGGCGTTCTGCCGGGATGGAAGCATGCGTCATACGAGCAGGCACGCTGATCAGGCTTTCAACTGCCCCGAGCGATTCTGCCAATGTGTAATACTTCACTTTTGCCAAAACTTCATCGGCACGCTCTGCGCTGCCAACGTCGAAGGAGATCATGCCGCCAAAGCCGCGAGCCTGTTTTTGGATCAGCTCATGACCGGAGTGATTGGACAAGCCAGGGTAGATGACACGCTTGATGTCGCTGCGCTCAGACAGCCATTTTGCTATCGTGCGGGCGTTGTGCTCATGCTCTTCCATGCGGATTCCGAGCGTTTTCATCCCGCGCAGAAGCAGCCAGGAATCTTGTGGGCCGAGGACGCCGCCAATCGCATTTTGCACGAAATGCAGGTCTTCGCCAAGCTGCGCATCTTTTGCAACGACCAGACCAGCGACCACATCGCTATGTCCGCCCAAATACTTCGTTGCGCTGTGGAACACGATGTCTGCGCCCAGATCGAGCGGATTTTGCCAGTATGGAGTCATGAACGTGTTGTCGACTACGAGCAGCACGCCTTTTGCTTTGGCGATGTCTGCCAGCGCACGGATGTCGCTTACTTTGAGCAATGGGTTGGTCGGCGTTTCCATGATGATCGCCTTTGTTTCCGGGCGAATGGCTGCCTCTACCGCTTCCAGGTTGCTCGTGTCGACGTAGCTTGCTTCCAGGCCCATGCGGGAAAATACGCGAGTTACGACGCGATATGTACCGCCGTACACATCGTCACCCACTACAAGATGATCGCCTTTGCTGAACAAAGACAAAATCGTGGACAAAGCCGCCATCCCGGAGCCAAAAGCAAAGCCGCGCGCTCCGCCTTCGATCTCGGCAATGTACGTTTCCAGCGCGTGGCGCGTCGGGTTGCCTGTGCGGGAGTACTCGAAGCCTTTGTGCACGCCAATCGCTTCCTGTTTGTACGTGCTCACTTGGTAAATCGGAACGGAAACCGCTCCTGTATGTGGATCTCCATCGATACCGCCGTGGATCAGACGAGTTTTAATGCGCATCTTAGATTCCTCCCTGGTAGATTTTTTTGCTCAGATAGCGTTCGCTGCCATCGGCAAACAGCGTGACGATGTTGGTGCCCGGCGCTGCTTCTTTCGCTTCGCGCAAAGCTGCTGCCATCGCTGCTCCGGCAGAGCTTCCGACGAGCAAGCCTTCTTTGGCTGCGAGCTGCTTGACCAGATCAAATGCTTCCACATCGAGAATCGTGTGAATCGCATTAAAATAGCTGGTGTCCATGAATGGCGGCAAAAATTCCATGCCGATCCCTTCCGTTTTGTGCGGACCGGATTCTCCCCCGTTCAAAATCGAACCTTCTGGCTCCACGATGACGGTTTTGACGTTCGGGTTTTGCTCCTTCAGGTAGCGGGCAGCCCCCATGAACGTACCACCAGACCCGGCGCCTGCAACGAACACGTCTACTTGTCCGTCCATCTGGCTCCAGATTTCAGGGCCTGTCGTCTTGTAGTGGGCGTCAGGGTTTGCCGGGTTAGCGAACTGCTGCGGCACGAATGAGCCAGGAATCGATGCTGCCAGCTCTTGTGCTTTGGCAATCGCTCCCTTGATCCCCAGTTCAGTCGGGGTATTTACAACCTCGGCTCCAAGTGCGCGCATCAACTCTTGCTTTTCCTCGGAAAATTTGGCTGGTACGCAAAAAATGACTTTATAGCCGGTTCCTACAGCGGCCAGTGCTACGCCAATCCCTGTATTCCCTGCTGTCGGTTCGATAATGGTGCCGCCTGGCTTCAGCTGGCCGCTCTCTTCAGCGGCGCGAATCAATTCCATGCCCAGTCTGTCTTTTACGCTGCCACCTGGGTTAAAGTATTCCAGTTTGGCGAACAAGCGCACTCCTTCTGGAAGCTCAAACTGTGTAATTTCGACGATTGGTGTATTGCCAATCAGTTCCTTCACATTGCGAAATACGTTCACGAAGATCTGACTCCTTATGTTGAAGTACTTGCTTTTTCATTATAACATGCTGCTATTGCAAAAAGTCCATGCCAGCCCACTTTGATTATACTTCTCCCAGGAAAGTGTCGACAGGGCATGTAAGCCATGGATTTATCACCGGCGTACGATTATAATAAAGGAGAGGTTGGAAAGGAGTGAATCGACCATGGATATGATGGATCAAGTACAAGAAGTTCTCGATAAACTGCGCCCTTACCTGCAACGTGACGGTGGTGACGTACAACTCGTTGACGTAGAAGAAGGCATCGTAAAGCTGCGCCTGATGGGTGCATGCGGCAGCTGCCCTTCGTCCACCATTACCCTGAAAGCAGGGATTGAACGTGCACTGGTGGAAGAAATCCCAGGCATCAAGGAAGTTCAACAAGTATTCTAATCCAGGCGCACAGCCATGAAAGCAGCTATCCGCTTACGCGTAGCTGCTTTTTTCATTTTCCCAAGATCGATGCCTTGCCACTTTGCCCCGTTTTCGCCATGCCTCTTTCCAAAAAGGCGATGACCCGCTCTGCGTACTCGTCGGGAATCAAAGCAAAGCTGCGTACGTGCCCGGCGTGCGGCACCAGCCAAATTTGCGAATCCTCGTCTTCTGCCAGAGCGTGCAGCCGCTTGCTGTTTTCCGCAGGCACCGTATGATCTCCCGTGCCATGAATGAACAGGATCGGCTTTTTCGCTTGGCGAACGATCTCAAAAGGCTTGACATGACGCGGATTCGCCCTGAGAAAAACAGGACTCAGCGTCAAAATCAGCCAGTTGAAAGGAAAGCGCGGGAGGCCCGTCCATTGCGGCAAATTTTCTTCCAAATACTCGCTGAGCGAATAAAAGGGAGAGTCCGCCACCACTGCCGCAATCCGCTCATCTCTTCCCCCGACGAGCAAAGAAGTCGCCGCGCCCATGGAGAAACCGACGAGTCCAATGGTTTGTTCGGGATGCTTCGCCGCCACAAAATCAATCGCGCCGAGCAAGTCATGCTGCTCGCGCAAACCGATTGTGGTCAAAGCCGGAGTCGACTCCCCGCTGTTACGAAAATCGAACATCAACACATCGTAGCCCGCCTGAACGAGTTTGCTTGCGAGCGCCAGAGCGGGAAGGTGCGGCTCTTGCCTGTTTTGGCTGTAGCCATGGGCAAAAATCAGCGTCCGGCCATTCGGCGTGCGCCCGTTTCGGGCAGCGGAATGATACCAGCCCGAGAGCGAAATAGTTGTCTCCCGACTGGGAAAAACAACCGCTTCCGCCGCCACCAGTCCGAAGTCCTCCGGGTTCATGTCAATCGGTTTGCGCACCGGATGCGTCAAGCGCCACGTCACATGCAAAGCGACGGCGGAAGCGGCCAGAATCCCCAGCAGCAAAAGGCTCGCCACGATGATCAACACGGTGCTCATAAAGCGGTCAACGGCTCCTTTCCACTCAGTACAGCGACAATATTGGCGGCGGCCAGCGACGCCATCTCATTGCGCGTCTGGATCGTGGCACTGCCAATGTGCGGGAGCGCCACCACATTTTTCAGCGCCAAAAGCGGATGATCGAGCGGAACTGGCTCCTGGGCAAATACGTCCAGCCCCGCCGCCCAAATCTGTCCAGTGGTCAATGCATGATGCAAAGCGGCTTCATCGACGGTTTCGCCACGGGAAACGTTCACGAAGACCGCCGATTTTTTCATCAGGGAAAATTCATACGCTCCCATCAGGTGCTTCGTTTCCGCTGTCAGCGGCGTCAGCAGCACGACGTAATCCGCTTCCTGAAGCAATTCCTCCAGCCCAACCAGCCGCGCTCCCGTCTTGGCCTCCGCCTCTTCCTTGCGATTGCGGTTATGGTACAAAATGCGCATGTTGAACCCGGCTGCTCGCCGTGCGACCGCTTCCCCGATTCTCCCCATGCCGATAATGCCAAGCGTAGCTCCGTACACGCTTTGTCCCGCCATCAAGTACGGGCTCCATGACGTCCATTCGCCTGCGAGCAAAAAGCGGTTGGCTTCCGTCACTCTCCGGCCAGTCGCAAGCAGCAGGGCGAATGCCAGGTCTGCGGTCGCTTCCGTCAAAACATCTGGCGTATTGGTCACCGCGATCCCGCGTCTTTTGCAGGCAGGCACATCGATATTGTCATAGCCCACAGCCATATTCGCGACGACTCGCAGCTTTTTGGCACGAGCCAAAAGCTCCTCGTCCACCCGTTCCGTCAGCATGGTCAGCACCGCATCGGCGTGCTCGATCTCTTCGAGCAGCTTTTCGCGCGGCACAGGAGTGTCCTCCTCCCATTGCTTCACATCGGCTACCGTCTCCAGCATGGCTATGACTTCATTGGTCAGTTTCCTCGTGACGAATACTTGTGGCTTGCTCATTGTTTTGCCTCCACAGCCAATCGATTTGTGGAATGGTGACGCCATAATGATCTGCGACCAGACGGGGATAGCGCCGGAGTCCTTCTTCCATTTTCGCAAGCTCGTCTTCCAGTTGGGATTGCCAGCCTTCCGCGTTTACTTCCTGCCGCTCCTCCAGCGGAAGCTCCTTGTACGACTCCACGAGCTTCAAAAAACGGCCAGGGTAGAGCATGAGGGCGTAAATGACGGCGTACTCTCCTGTCAGCAACGGCGCAACACTGTTGTAGCCGTCCAAAAAGTGAATCACGGCTTCGTCGTCCCAACCGTTGCGCTTCGTTTCGGCTTTCAGCCATTGCCCAAGATCGCGAGCCCGCATGTCGAGAACCCAGTTCCATTCTCCCGCCATCAGGCGTACATCCTTCTCATTCCATAGCATATACCCTTGATCAAAATTTTGGTAGGCTACTTTTCCAAGTCCTGCCGTTTCTTTCACGACTTTGTCGTAGCCCGCTTCCAGCAAGTATTGCACAGATATTTCCCCAAGCTGATGCACGTACGTGTAGCAAGTCAAAAGCAGCTCATCCATCGGCGTCAGCTCGGCATTGGACTCATCCAGTTCATCGCGGTACTCGTTGTAATGCCGCAATTTCCGTCTCCACGTACTCGGCCAGTTTCCAAGCGAGCTGTACGGGATGAACAGTTTTTCGCCGGAAAAATTTTTCGTCGCCTGATGGAACTGCGCCAACGACTGTCCGCTGGCGTAAAACGAATTTTCCGGAACCGACTCGCGCACTCCCCGATACAAGTAGTATAGCTGTTCATCCTCGACAAAATGGGGCTGCCCGCCCGTCGTCTTGACTAGCTTGAGCATCCGAATGTCTTTTTGCTGCTCCAGATGCTTGCGCACTTTCTCGATGAATTTGCTTTTGTATCGATACCCCGCCGGCGCTTCAAACATGTAATACAAGCCCTGGTCGGTTTCGAGCACTTTGCTGGCGCCCGTCACCCGATAATTTTGCAGTTGGAATCCATACTGCTCCTGAAGCAGTTCTTTTTCCTCCATACAGGTCAGCCTCCTTGCACACCTTCTCTAGGCGCATTGTATGTCGCCAAGCCGGGATAGGTGCCTATCTGGCTGCAGATACTAGGAGCACCCATGTTTGCCAGAAAAGGAGGAATACCGATGGTCGAACACCCGCTGAACAGCGAAAGCTGCCTGGAGGCGGTCATTGAGCTTTTGACGAAACGCGGCGTTTCCCTCGACGACATCGCCGAGATTGTCTTTTTCCTGCAAGAACAATACGTCCCCGATCTGACGATGCAGCTGTGTCTGGAGAGCGTGCAGGCCGTTCTGAACAAACGCGAGGTGCAAAATGCCTTGCTGACTGGCATTCAACTGGACATGCTCGCCGAACAAAAACAGCTGCTGCCCCCGCTCCAGTCGATTATTGAAGCGGACGAGCCTTTGTATGGCGTAGATGAAGTGCTGGCGCTCGCCATCGTGAATTTGTACGGCAGCATCGGCTTCACCAACTTCGGCTATGTCGACAAGCTTAAACACGGCAAGCTCGCCCAGCTCAACGACAAAAGCTTCGGCGTCCACACGTTTTTGGACGACCTCGTAGGAGCGGTAGCCGCAGCAGCGTCGAGCCGGATTGCCCATCGCCAAAAGCAGCAGGAAGAGTGTCTAGAGCGAGATTCGTAGCTGCCATTCCGGCAAATCGCTGGCGACATACGTCGGCTTTGCCGTATGGCTGGCGGCTTCCTCACGCGTAGAGTAGCCAGTCAAAACGAGCAGGCTGTCCAACCCGCTGTTTGCTCCGGCTTCAATATCGGTAAACAGGTTATCGCCGACAATTAACGTCTCGGAAGCTTTTGTCCCGAGCACTTCCAGCGCATAGCGCACGATGATGGACTCCGGTTTGCCAATCACAATCGGTTTGGTGGCGGATGCAACGGAAACAGCCGCTACCAACGAGCCGTTCCCCGGGAATAGTCCCGCGTCAGTAGGCAAGGCGGCGTCGGCATTGGTTGCGATAAAAGTGGCTCCTGAACGGATCGCGCGCGCAGCCACTGCGAGCTTTTCGTAGGTAAAGGCACGGTCGATTCCGACAATGACGTAGTCCGGATCAGCTTCGGTCAGGCGATAGCCTGCTGCTTCCAGTTGTGTCAGCAAGCCTTCCTCCCCGATCGCGTATACGTTTGCCCCGGCGGGCGCCTGCTCTTGTAAATACTGGACAGTCGCCATGCTTGTCGTGTAAACGTCACGGGCAGTCGCCTCGATTCCCATCCCCGTCAACCGATCCGCCACTCGCTCAGCCGATGTCGAAGAGTTGTTGGTTAAAAACAGGTACGGAATCTGCTTGTCCTGCAAATAGCGGACAAACTCGCCAGCCCCTGGGATCGCTTCATGACCGCGGTAAATCGTTCCATCCAAATCGAGCAAATAGCCTTTGTATGGTTTCATGTCTGATCTCCTCCACCCTGTTGTACCCATTTACCATACCCGCTTTTTCATCGTTTGACGAGTCGGCTGTATGTTTTTTCAACAGCAAAAAACCACCCTCGCACGCAATCGTACAAAAGTGGTCATCACTGACACTGTATTTACGCTTTTTTGATTTCAAACACGCACTTGTCTCCGCCTTTTGCCATGCAGGAGGTTTGCTCCACATCGGCGTTCAGCACGCGGCGGAACAAGGAAAGCTCACAGGTACAAGCCTGGTTGAACTCGCGCGCGACTTGGGCGATCGGACAGTTGAACTCCTGAATGCGGTACGTGTTGCCGTCCGCGTCCGCTTCCCATTCCACCATGTAGCCTTTTTCGTTTTGCAGCTCCGCCAGCTTCGCTACGCGGTCCTTCAACTCCCCTTGCACTTGGGAGCGATACGATTCCTCCAGGCGATTTTCGCGGCGGCGAAACAGCATCTCGACTTTGCCCATTCCGTCGATGTCTTTCAAATCTTGCAGGAAGTCCAGTGTCAAATGAGAATAATTGCGCGGAAACAGCTCATCTGCTTCCTGCGACAAGGAATATACATTCGTCGGTCGTCCCATTGCTTGTCTTACAAGCGTGGACTTGATCAGATTGTCTCTCTCCAAAGTGTTCAGATGGCGTCTGACCGCCATTTCAGTAATGCCAAGCTCGACGGCCATGTCGCTGACAGAGAGTGAGCCTTTTACCTTGAGCATGTGCAGGATTTGGTCACGAGTGGACGTCCCCTCGTTTGTCATACGTATCACCGTCCTTTCTACTTATTGTAGCGGATCGGCACGCTTTAGTAAACAAACGAAAGTGTTTTGTATAAAAAATCCGCTTCTCCATTTTCTAGAACAATTCTTTCTGCAAAAAAGCGCGAACTTGCGGGTCAAACTGGCGCATCGCTGCGACTGCCTCTTCTGCCAGCGCAAACATTTCTCCAGCAGGAACGCTTGTGTAGTCAATCACCAGATGCTTGCGGAAATCAACGACGCGCGTCAAGACGACCGCTTGCTCATCTGTAATGACTTGTTCGTCACGCAAAATTTCTACGATGTCGCTATAGCTGCCAGGGTCACGCATGATAAAGCCGTCGATCAACGCATTCCCTACATCGACAATTCCTTCGATGGACAAGTGCAGGGCTCGCTCCATCGCTGCAACAGCCACTTCATCCGCCAAAACCGCCTCGGCTCCTCGTTCCCTGAGCTTGTCCAGCAGATCAAGCATGAGAGACATATATGCTAAAACTTGGTCAATTCGCTTTGTATTCACGTCGTACATAAGATTCTCCTTATTTTCGCTTTTTGGCTTTTCGTTTCGCATAATAGGTAGTAAACACAAATGTCAGCACCAGGACGAGAAGGACCAATTCCCCTTCCTGCAAATAGGAATTGCTCACGGCTTTCACCTCTTTTCCTCCAACAGTATACCAAATTTGTCCCTGCTGTCACGAATCAGCTTGTACTTTGTGTTACAATGATGGGGTGAATTTTGCCGGCATAAAGGGAGGAACACAACTGTGGAACGCGAACTGGCATTGGAAATCGTGCGGGTGACGGAAATGGCTGCCCTCGCCTCGTCTCACTGGATGGGTCGGGGAAAGAAAAATGAAGCGGACGGAGCGGCGACAAGCGCCATGCGCGCCATGTTCGACACCATCAACATGCGGGGAACCGTCGTGATTGGCGAAGGAGAGCTGGATGAAGCGCCGATGCTGTACATTGGCGAAAAACTCGGTCACCCCGAAGCTGGCGGCCCGGAGGTTGATGTCGCTGTCGACCCGCTGGAAGGAACCACGATCGTCGCCAAAGGCCACAACAATGCCATGTCGGTCATCGCGATCGGTGACCGCGGAACGCTGCTTCATGCCCCTGACATGTACATGATGAAAATGGCTGTGGGCAAACGGGCTGCGGGACAAATCAACTTGCTTGATCCCGTGGATAAAATGATTGAAGTGGTAGCGAAAGCGAACAACAAGCGCGTTTCCGACGTGACTGTGATCGTTCAGGAACGGGAGCGGCACCAGCACATCATCGACACGGTGCGGGAAAAAGGCGCGCGCGTCAAGCTGTTCGGCGATGGCGATGTAGGCGCAGCGATTGCCGCCTGTCTGCCACATACAGGGATCGACCTGTTTCTCGGAATCGGCGGAGCACCGGAAGGCGTCATTAGCGCGGCGGCGATCAAATGCCTCGGCGGAGACATGCAGGCGATGCTCAAGCCGCAAAATAACGGGGAACGCGAACGCTGTATCAAGATGGGCCTGACCAATCCGGAGCAGTTGTTGACCTTGAACGATATGGTAAAAGGAGACGACGCCATTTTTGCCGCCACAGGCGTATCGGACGGCGAGCTGCTTCAAGGAGTTCGCTACCTGGGCGACGATATGGTGGAGACGCATTCCATCGTCATGCGCGCCCAAACGAAAACGATCCGTTTTGTCCGCGCTTTGCACAATATCGAACACAAACCAAATCTGTTATGGAAGTAGAGGAGCGTATTTATGGTGAATGACCTGTTTTTCTTGTACGACGAACCGGAGGACACGAAAACCCGCTTCGTCAGCTTTATGGGCGAAGCTACCCGATTCGATCTGGCTATCACGACGACAAACCGTTTTTACGGCAAAAAAATCGTCATCAACATCCAAAACGGCCGCTCTGCCATTATCGGGCACGACGATCTGGAAGAAGAAGGCTACCTCGAATTTGCCTTCAATCTGAACGAGCGGGAAGCAGAAGAGCTGAAAACTTTTTTGGAGACTGTCGTTTAATTCCGCTTTTTGGGCCTATCCCGCTCTTGACACAAGAGCCCGGGGATAGGCTTTTTTGCTGCCCATTTCCATCGGGACAACGCTCCTTGCAGGCGGATGTCTCGTATACTGCTACTGCACATACAGACACTGAGAGGAGTGCAGTCGCAATATGCAACCGTATCAAGCTGACGAAAACCAGTTGCAGGGCCATCAGGCGGACGAACAATACCAGATGATTCCGGAAGATCAGGCGCATCCCGTCTTCTTTCGCCGAAGAAGAGACGAAGGAATTGGTCCTGTGATCATTCCGCTCCCTTATAGCTACTATCCGCCTTATTACTATCCATACCCGTATCCATACTCCTATCCGTACTACCCGTACCCGTATCAGCCCTTTCCGTTTTACGGCGGCGGCTTTTGATGAAGCAAGATTTATGTACAGCAAAACAGCCCCTAGTCCCGGGGCTGTTTGCTTTTGTCTTTCTATGTGTCACGCTTGGGCGTGTTCTGACCAGTCGGAACTTTGTCGCGCTCCCGGTTGGAACGCATCTGGTTCGGACGTTTTTCCCGCGAGGAAGAGTCCTTGCCGTTTTTGTCCTGCTTTTCTTTGTGGAACTTGGGCTTGTCTGACCGATCGTTGCGACCAGCACCGGAACGGTCGTGGGAAGCTCCGTTATTGTTTCGCTCCTGGCGATCCTGCTTGTTTTGCCGGGGGTTAAAACGACGTCGGTCCTTGCGTTCGACAATGACAGCCGAACTTTCTCCCCTTGACGCGTCATGGCGAATATCGAGAATCGTGTCCGGATTATCGTCGTTGCCTTCGTGCTCTCCACCGCTATGTCCAATGGCATCCTTCACTTTGCGCAAGACGAAGTACGGGCAGCCAAAGTTGCAAAACTCGTGCAGGTACTCATCCAAAGCGGCGATCCTCTGCTCGAACGGTACTTTGCGATTGGCATCTGTATAAAATCCCCGCAGACGAAGCTGTCCGTAGCCCCAGTCCCCTACGATGTAATCGTATTTATCGAGGATATCGCTGTAACGCTCCCTGAATGCTTCCGGATTCCAGCCGTCGCGATTTTCTTCCATGACTTCATAAGTACCGGCTTGCGTGCGAATCAAGTCCGCTTCCTCCTTACACTTGTTTACTTTTGTACATCTTACCATATTTCAAACAGCAAGAGATAAAATTCCCACGAAAACTGCACCTGCCCCCTGGACATTCTATCGTGTAGGGGGTGTTACCATTGAAAAAGACATGGTTGTATCCTGCGATTGCAGGCATTGCTCTCTTGGCTTCCGCTTGCGCAAACAACGCTGCGCCGAACTACACGCATCCGAATCAGGCTGCTCCTCACGTAACGAATGTTGACGGGCTGCATGTCCGCAACTACGACGGTGTGCGCTCCGCAAACTTTGACGGACTGCACGTGCGTAACGGGGTCGGTCTGAACAACGCGCCTGGCGTCGATAATGGCTTGCATCCGAACGGGACGTATCCACGGGCGAACGTCAACAATTACAACGCCTACACAAGTGGCATGCGACCGTACAACGCCTTTACCGACCACAACGCCGGAGCGTTGGGCACGCCGAATGGAATGAATCATTCCATTTATCAAAAGCGGGCCTGGAATCGTGCAGGAGCTGGTATCATGCAAACCGGCATGCCGAAAATGGGCTACGTCCAGACGAACCGGGCCAGCATGAAGACCGCTGGCGCCCAAAACGTCTATGTAGACCGTGATGCGCTGGCGCAAGCAGTCGGCAACGTCACAACGAGCTGCCCCGGCGTTCAGCAATCTACTGTCCTGGTGACGGATGAAGAAATCTTCGTCGGCCTGAACACGCAGGGAGCTGACGCCCGCACCGCCAAAAACCAGGCGAAAATGAATGCGCAGTCGATTTCACCACGTTACTACAAAGTGTACGTAACGGACAATCCGAACGACATTCAGGAAATCGCCCGTGTCGCCAGCCGCTCAAGCAATCTGCATACGGCGCGTAACGAAGACGCAGCCAGCATCGATACGCTGATCAAGCGAATGGGCGGCATGACGGATCGCGAGCAAGGAACCAGCACAAAAGCGCAAACGAACGCGCATGCAACCCACAAAGCTAACATGGGTACAACCAGTCGCTAGTGCGAATCTCCCCTGTACGTAAAAAGAACCCCTTTTGCCGCGACTCGTCTCGCTTGCAGGAGGGGTTCTTCCCTGTTATTGCGCCTGTGGCATTGCCGTTTCCTTGGCGATGGTTTCCTTCGCTGCATTGGCCTGTTCGTGGGCATGGTAAGAGCTGCGTACGAGCGGCCCTGCTTCGACGTGGCTGAAGCCCCGCTTCATGCCCTCTTCCTTCAGGCGGGCAAATTCATCCGGATGGTAATAGTGCTCTACCTTCAGGTGCTTTTTCGTCGGTTGCAGGTACTGACCGATTGTCATGATGTTGACATCTGCGGAACGCAAATCGTCCATTGTCTCGATCACTTCTTCGAGCGTCTCGCCTACACCGATCATCAGGCTGGACTTCGTTGGAATGTTTGGCTGAAATTCCTTCGCCTTTTTCAACAGTTCCAAAGTCCGGTCGTACTTGGCGCGCGCCCGCACGCGATCGGACAGGCGGCGAACAGCCTCAATATTGTGGTTCAGCACGTCTGGCTTCGCGTCCATGACGAGCTTCAATGCATCCCAGTTTCCTTGGAAATCGGGAATCAATACTTCCACAGAGGCAAACGGCAGACGACGGCGAATCGCCCGGATCGTCTCTGCGAAAATTTGTGCGCCTCCGTCTTTCAAATCGTCGCGGGCAACAGAAGTCACGACAACATGTCGCAAACGCATCTGCTCGGCTGCTTCTGCCACGCGTTCCGGTTCGGCCACATCAAGCTCCGTCGGCAATCCGGTTTTTACTGCGCAAAACCGACAGGCACGGGTACATATATCACCCAAAATCATGAACGTAGCTGTTCCGCTGGCCCAGCATTCATGAATGTTGGGGCATTTGGCTTCTTCGCAAACAGTATGTAGCGTCTTGCTGCGCATCGTTTGCTTCAACTCTTTGAAGCTGGCGAGTTCTGGTCCTGAAACAAGGTTGATCTTGAGCCACTCCGGCTTGCGTTGCGTCATAGGGCCCACTCCTCATGTATCTTGGTACGAGACATAATCAATCTCCATTATAGAGGTTGGATATACAAGGGGCAACCTCTTTCACAATTGAGGTAACAATTACCCGATCCGATGCACTTTATGCCGAGCCCCTCCGGACAGCAACGATTCCAGCATGCGCCGCTCGCGCTCGTGGCAAGTAAACAAAAACACTTGCTGCTCCGCTGCCAGCTCGGCAACGTACGCCAATGTTCTTCGCAACCGCTCGTCGTCATAATGGACAAAATGGTCGTCCAAAAACAGCGGCAACGGTTCCGTCCGCTTGCTCACATGATGCAGCAGAGCCAGCCTTTGCGCCAAATAAAGCTGGTCAGCGGTTCCCGTGGAGCATTGCTCCTGGCTGACAATTTGCTTGCGGGATGGCTCCAGCAGGCGTACGGCAAAGCCTTCGCCCGGATCGAGCCTCACGTCGCAATAAGCCCCCGCTGTAATTTGGCTCATCACCTCGGAAGCAATCCGGTTTACGTCCGGCGTGACGTCCCGCTTCCACTCCCCTTGTGCCTCCAAAAGAGTATCCCGCGCCAGTTGCAGCGCATCTCTGCGTTGCTGCAGCTGGCGAAGCGCCTGCACGGCTTGCTCGTATTCGTCTCTGGCACTCGCTACGGATTCGCTTTCATGCGCATTCATTTCGCCATGCGCCCTCGCCGTTTTTTCCCGCAGCTCCTGCAACTCGGCTTCGATGTGCGCTAACTGCGCCAGACAGTCGCTCCCCGCTTCCTCGCACTGTCGCTTTTCCCGTTTTAAAATCGCGCGCAGCGCCTCGCCCCAGCTTTCCGCCAGCAGTTCCTCCCGCCTTGTTTTGGCCAGATCGTTCTCCAGCGCAACAGTCCGCTGCTCCTGCACGCTTCGTTGTAGCTCTTCCCTTTTTGCCAGAAAAGTATCCCAATCCGAAACGCCATAACGCCCCACCAGCTCCGCCAACTCGGCGTCCAAGGCGGCGATCTCCTGTTGCAGCTGTTCTCCCTCCAGCGCTTGCTGGCTGTCGATGGCTGCGGCGGGACTGCTGCTGTTTGCGCCCCCTTTTGCCCGCAGCACAACTACGCCGAGCGCGGCCAAAAGCAAAGCCAGACCAATGGCACTGCCTCCAAGGACAGGATGCTCCGTCGCCAAACCGACTGCACCCAAGCTGGCAAACACCCCTGCAACACCCCACAGACGCAGGGCGCCTTTCCTCCGCTTCGCCTGGTTCCCTTGCCTTTGCGTTCGCCCCCGTCCCTGGCTCTGGCTGCGCGGCCCGGTGGACAAGGCGAGAACCGCCAGCTCGGCGAGTCGCAAATGGCGCTGCTCCCGCTGTTTGCGAAGCGCAACCCCTCGCTCGTAATCGGCCGCAAGCTCGTTCAGCGCTTGGTCGGGCATCGCTTCTGGCGCGGCGGCAGTTCGCGGTTCGCCCCACTTTTCCACTTCTTTGCGCGCCTGATGGTGCAGTTGCCGCTCTTCTTCGCTGCCAGCAGACTGCTCCCACCAGTCCCACTCTTGCCTGTCGACTGCGGTAAAACTTCGCTGCCAGCGCTCCTGCAAAAGCTGTTCCTGCTCCTGCCACTTTTGCATGCGCGCCTGCAACCTGGCTCGCCGCTGCTCCAGCCCTTGGCGTTCCTCCTCCCAGCCGCGGATCGATTGCGCAAGTTGGGTAATCATGCGCCAGGCGGCTTCGGCATCAGCCAGCTCCTGTTCTTTGCGGGCGACCCGCGATGCAGCCTTGCCCATTTGCGTATTTTCCGCCCGCTCTTTTTTTCCGATGCTCGTCAAGTCGCGATCCAACTCCGCCAAAATCGTGTGGACAAGCGGGCTTGCCTCCTGCACATCCGCAAACGAAGGCAACAGATGCTCGGCGGCCTCCAAAGGCTCCCGTCTGATCCAGGTCAAATCGGTGAACAAGCTGCGGGTCAGCCCCAGATGCTTTTCGAGAAAGTTCCGTTCCTTGCGGCGATCCTCCAGGTAGATGTCTGTCAGCTCCGTCCATTCCGGGTCGAGAAAAAGCCGCGTCTGTTCCCGCTCTTTCAAAAGCGTCCGGTGCAAGCGGTACGTCTTGCCCCCGAGCTGGTACGTAATGATCGTTTCATACTCTCCCTGATGCCAGGGGCGGTATTTTTCGTATTCAGGCAAATACCTTGCCGTCTTCACGTAGTCGCGCTTCATCCCGTACAGGGCGGCGAAAATCGCTTGCAGCAGCGTGGACTTTCCCGCTTCGTTGGGGGCGTAGAACAAATTAAGCCCGGGAGCGAAGCGAAAAGCAGCTCCTTGCCATTTTCCGAACCCGGTTACGGTCAGCTCCTCGATTCTCATCGCATGCTCCCCCCAATCCGCGCAAGCGCTTCTTGCTTCGCCTGTCTCGCTATTTCCCGCTCTTCTTCGCTGCGGGCATTCGCCTCGATCTGCGCCAGCTTGGCGAGCCATTTTCCCCAAATGCTGTCCTCGGCCATCAGCTTCTGCGCATCGATGTCCGGCCACGTCTCATCCGTAATTGCAAACAGAAAAAACCGCGAAAATCGCTGCTCCAGAACGGGAATCGAGGGAACAAAATGCGCCGCTCTCTCTCCTGTCAAAGTCACATACACGAGATCACGGTCGGCGATCCTGCCAAGCTGTGCCTCCATCCCTGCGATTAGCTGTTCCGCCGTTTCCGCTCCTTGTGCGTGAATGGTCCATTTATGAATCTGCCGCTGACTGACCGGGATCGCTTGCAAGGTCAATTTTCCCGCGTCGTCCAGCTCGCCGTGCAACACGCAGCGCTCTCCCGTTTCCTTATTGGTCAATCCTTCCGGCGAACCGGGATAGGCGGCAAGCGGCTGCTTTTTGAGCGGATGCACGAATTGTTCCGGCTTGTGGATGTGCCCGAGAGCGACGTAGTCTACATCCGCCTGAACAAGCTCCTGCAAGCTCATAGGTGCGTAAGGCTGGTGCTCGTCTTTCGTCGCGTTCAAGATCGTGCCGTGCAGAACCATCAGGTGATGCCGATAGCCATCCAGCTTGCCCGGAAAAGTCGCAAGCGGCGATTCGTAGACGTGCGGCTGTCCAAAGCCCCAGCCGTAGATGACACACGACTTTTCCGGAAATTCGTATACGCCCCATTCCGGGGTAAACCAGTAGACGTTGCCAGGCCAGTCCATCGTCTGGTAAAACGAATCCGCACGCCACGGATCGTGGTTGCCCGGCGCGATGCAAACGGGAATCGGAGCGACACTTTCGAACAGATCGCGCAAAAATACAGCCGTCGCTCTTCTGCCCCCGTGGTATTCCAGCAAATCTCCGGCGATCAGCCAAAAGTCGACCTGCCGGGACACGACCAGGTCGCGAATCGTTTGCAGCGTGCGGCGAACATCATCCTGCCTAAGCTCGTAACGATCCGCCAGCATATGTAAAGGCGCGTCCAGATGGACGTCCGCCGTATGAATGAATGACAACACGAAGCGCTCAACTCCTTGCATGACAAACTGAATCGGCAAATGGTACACTTTGGACAAGCAATCGCCAATCAGACGAACATACTTTCCCTATATGATACAGAGGAAATCATTGGTTGAAAAGGAGTGTTTCTTGTGCGCATCGCGTATTTGGACTGTTTTTCGGGGATCAGCGGAGACATGCTGCTCGCCGCATTGGTGGACGCAGGAGCCAATCGCGAGCGGATCGAACAGGAGTTGCGCAAGCTGTCTCCGGGAGATTTTCGCCTGGAGTGGAAAACCGTCGTCAAAGCTGGCGTTTCCGCTTTGAAGCTGGACGTCATCGATGAAAGCCACGCTCCCTCGCTGCCGCAGAAGCCTTTGAAAGTGCTGGGAAACGACCACACACACCGCAGCCACAAAGACATTGTGGCGATGATCCAGGCTGCCGGACTGGCGCCGCGCGTAACTCGCCGCTCTCTGGCTATTTTTGAAAAAATCGCGATCGCCGAAGCGAAAATTCACAATGTCCCTGTGGATACGGTCCATTTTCATGAGGTAGGCGCACTCGATTCCATCGTCGATATCGTCGGGATCGCTTTAGGACTGGAAGAGCTGGACATCGAGCAGCTTTGCTGCGGGCCGATCCCGACGGGAAACGGCTACGTGCGCTGCGCTCACGGACTGTACCCGGTTCCCGCTCCGGCGACCATGGAGCTGTTGCTCGGCATACCGCTGCGCGAAACGAGCATCCAAAAGGAATTGACCACCCCTACCGGAGCAGGGGTGGCTGCCGCCCTAGTCGAACAGTTCGGTTCGTTGCCGTCGATGACCGTGGAGTCCATCGGCTACGGCGCAGGCACACGCGACCTGCCCGATCAACCAAACGTGTTGCGGCTGTTGGTCGGACACAAGTAAACGAAAAAAACTTCCGCCGCTGTGCTTTGTCGGCGGAAGTTTTTATTTAGGCAAGGGCAAAGGTTAGGATAGGCTTATCGCAGCAGACGCAAAAACTCACGCATAAAGCCGGGCAAATCCGGCCACGCATGACCAGAAACTAGGTTGCCGTCTACGTGAAGGGTTTCTTTTTCGTAAATCGCCCCCATCGCCTCGACGTCTGGTCTGCATGCCTGATAGGCCGTCAGCGTGCGGCCAGCGAGATGCTCGGAGACGATTGCCAGCACCTGTGAACCGTGGCAGATCGCGGCAACAGGCTTGTTCGCTTCAAAAAAGTGCGAGACGATCGGCTTCAAGTTTTCGTTCAGCCTGATGTACTCGGGTGCTCTACCGCCCGGAATGATCAAGGCGTCGAACGCTTCCGGATTGATGTCGGCAAAAGCGGCGTGCGCAGGCAGCTGATAAGCCGGCTTTTCCGTATACGTCTCGCTGTGTGCTTCAAAATCGTGGCAAACGGTGTGCAGCGTCTTCACGCTGGGCGCAGCAATCACGGCTTCGTAACCCTCTTCCAGCAAACGGTAATACGGGTAGAACACCTCCAAGGCTTCTACGGCATCCCCTGTAACGATCAACACTTTTTTGCTCATCACACAGCCACCTCCATACGGTTTTGGGGTTTGGATACTCCACGTTTTCAATTCTTTGGCGGCTCGGCTTGCTCCTGCTTGTCTGCCCATATTTTTACAGAACTTTTACGGGCGGCCAGTTCCACAGCTTCCTGATAAACTTGCTGCAAAGGTACGCCGTTGGCTCTGGCAAGCTGCGCGCAGTGCTCGTATTCCGGCGCAATCTGCACCCGCTCGCCCCTGTGGTAGCCGAGTTTGACCGCAACCTCTCCCCAACTCGTCTGGACAGTGATGAATCGCCTTGCCAGACGGTGACACGCTACAGGAAAAGAGCGAATGCCAAACGTCGTCGTCTCCCTGAACAAAATCGTTTTCATCGCCTCAAGCTGGCTCTGATAGCACATGACTTGCACCAGTGTCGCGGCTCTGCTCTTTTTCATCGTCACCGGCAAAAAATGCACATCGTTCGCCCCTGCCAAAAAGCATTGCTCCATCAGATAGGAAAGCCACTCCGGGCTTGCGTCATCTATGTTCGCTTGCAATATCACCATGCCTTCGTCGATATGCTCGTCGGCGTGCTGCCTTTGCTCGTACCCGACAGGTATGCCGTCTGCTCGCGCCGTTTCAACGCCTGGCTTCAGCAAAATTGCTGCCACGTTGTTTTCGCCTTCCACCTGCACCAGTTCGCCTGCAAGCCCGCGCATCGGCTTTGCTCCCACTTCCTTCAGCCAGAGCACGGCGAGCGGCGAAAAGTCGCGACGCGGCTCCAACTGTTCCGTCTCCCGAATCGCCAGCCCGGACAGAAGCGACAGGGCGGCGAGCGGCAAACCGAACGGGACGGCGATTGTTTCCACATACAGCTTGCCCCGGCACCAGTCAGTCAAAGGGCTTGTCATCAGCTCGCGCAAGGCTGCTGCTTCCCGTTGCCAGCGTTCCTGATCCATCCCCTCCCGATACCACTCCGCCAAATCGTGCATGCACCCGGCGAATTTCGCGGCGGCAGGCTCAGCTGCACCGATCCCTTGCTTGCTCGCAATCCGTTGCAGCGGCTTCACCAATGATTCCAGCATGATCGGACCTTCTGCCCGAATGACCAGCTTCATTTTTTCCCCTCCGAACTTTGCTTGTTTCTTCTTGCATCATACATCAAATGCCCGTGCCTCCGGAGAAAAGTTGCTCGCCTGCTTCCAAAAAGTATCGTGGATAATCCGCTCAGACTGGCAGAAACTACAACGGAAACTACCCTGGCTGGAGGGAGTCGGCATGCGAGTTTTCCGCCTAATCATTCAGATCAGCTTGTGCGTGGCAGCAATCGTTTTGCCGCTGGAATCAGGCTTTGCCAAAGGCTCTGCTGCCAAACAGACAGATCCTCTGCTAAAAGAGCGCCTGCAGCTTTTTTTGCGCATGGAGTCTTTGTACGGCATTCCGTGGAACTATTTGGCCGCGATTGACCAGTACGAGCGCACGATGAAAATACGCAAAAAACAAGCCAATACGCAAGAATCGAACGCGCGGCTCACGGCTGTTGATATCCCGCAGGAGCGCTGGTCAGGCGTGATGAACCCCGATCCGGAAGATACCAACCCGGCATCGATTCAGTTTTTTGACGGGCTGGGAATGGACGGCGACGGAGATGGGATCGCCGACCGCAACAACGATTTGGATGCACTCACTACGCTTATTCATTACCTGTCCGCTTACGGCTTTTCGGCGGATGACTGGCAAATCGGCGTCTGGTCTTACTACCAGCGCGATCGCTCGGTAAAAACGATCCGGCAATTCGCCCAGGTGTACGACAAATACCAGCACCTGCAACTGGACGAGCGTCATTTTCCCATTCCTGCCCGGTACGACTACAGCTACCGCAGCACATGGGGAGACGCTCGCGGCTGGGGAGGACGCCGCATTCACGAAGGCACAGACATTTTCGCCAGCTACGGCACGCCCGTCCTGTCGACCGCCTACGGAGTCATCGAGGTCATTGGCTGGAACCGCTACGGCGGCTGGCGAATCGGCATGCGGGACATGGGCAACGTGTATCATTACTTCGCGCATCTGTCCTCGTTTAAAAAAGGGTTGAAGCCAGGCGACATCGTCGAGCCAGGGCAATTGCTCGGGTATGTCGGCAGCTCCGGCTACGGAAAGCCCGGGACGGCGGGGAAATTTCCGCCCCACTTGCATTACGGCATGTACCGGGAGACAGGGGGAGCCGATTGGGCTTTTGACCCTTATCCGTATCTCAAGCGTTGGGAACGTCAAAGGAAGCGGTGATGCAGCCGCTTCTTTTTGGCATGTTCTCGATTTCCATTGACAGAGCGCACAGCAGCGAATTACAATCAAATCAAAAATTGGACGATCGTCCAAAAACGAGGTGCACAGCATGACTCCCCCTTCCAAAAGCCAAGCGAAAGCAGAAGCGAAGCGAGCCTTCCTGATCGAACAGGCAACGGCCTGTCTGGCGGAAAAAGGCTACGCCAACGTGTCTTTGCGCGATATCGCCAAGGAATCCGGCGTCTCGCTCGGCATCCTGCATTACTACTTCGCCAGCAAGGAAGATTTGCTGCTCGCTGTCATCGCAAGCTACAAGGAACGCTTGATCGACGAGTTGGAACGCGAAGTAGTCACTGCTCCCCTGGACAGTTGGCTCCCCGCACTCGTGACGGTTCTCGGGCGCAGTCTCCAAGAAGACCGCAAGCTGCATCGGCTCTGGTACGATTTGCAAGCGCAGGCTTTGTACACCCCCGTCTTTCTCGAACAAGTCCACCGCATTCGCGCCCGGCTGCACGACTTGATTGTGCGCATGCTCAGACGGCTGCAAACAGAGCGGCAAGCACCGCTCGCAATGGACGAGAACGCTGCCAGCTCGATCGTTTACTCCTTGATTGACGGCATGATCTTGCAAAGCTTGCTGGACGAGGACAAACCCGCAGCCGAAGCTTTGGCCCTTTTCCAGTTTGCAGTGCAGCATTTTCTTGCGTCGCTTTTTACGCTTGATCAAAAATGAATGAGGTGATCCATGATGTCCGTCCTCTCTTTGCGCAATCCTGCGACTGGCGAAGTTTTTGGTTCGGTAACGGAGGCCAGCCCGGCCGAGGTTGATGCCGCCGTAGCAAAAGCACGGCGCGCCTTTGCTGCCTGGTCCGCTACATCCCTCGCTGAGCGGCTGCGCTATCTCACTTCCCTGCGTCACTATCTCGTCGAGCACGGCGAGGAGCTGGCGCAAAAAATCAGCCAGGCAACGGGAAAAGTAACGCTTGAGGCGTACATGACCGAGATTTTTGTCACCGCTGATACGATCCGTTTTTACGAAAAGCACGCACAGCAAATGCTGTCTCCCCAGCCTGTTCCCACCCCGCTCGTGCTCTGGCCGAAAAAATCGTACATCCACTACAAGCCGATGGGCGTTGTCGCGGTCATCTCGCCGTGGAACTATCCGTTTCAGCTTGCCATCATTCCGATGCTATCCGCGCTTGTCGCCGGAAATACCGTCATTCTCAAGCCGTCAGAAGTCACGCCGTCCACTGGCCTGTTGATCGAAGAACTGTTCGGGATTGTTGGACTGCCTGAAGGCGTCGTCACTGTCCTGCACGGCGGGCGGGAGGTCGGCAGTCGGCTTGTATCCGCCCGGCCTGACAAAATCTTTTTCACAGGTTCGGTCGCCACTGGCAAAAAAATCATGGCAGCCGCAGCGGAGCATTTGATCCCCGTAGAATTGGAATTGGGCGGAAAAGACCCGATGATCGTTTTCGACGATGCCCATCTGGAGCGCGCCGCAAACGGTGCCGTCTGGGGCGCTTTCACCAACTCCGGTCAAGTGTGCATGTCCGTCGAGCGCCTGTATGTCCACGAGCGCGTGTATTCCGAATTTTTGCGCTTGGTCACCGAAAAAACAAAAGCGCTGCGCCAAGGCTTTCCCGAGCAGGCAGAAGTCGGTTCGATGACGTCGCCGCAGCAAATCGGGATCGTCCGCGCGCACATCGACGACGCGCTCGCCGCGGGAGCCACAGCTGTCACTGGCGGAGCGATCCAGACGGACAGCATGTTCATTGCCCCGACCATCCTGACAGGCGTCACACCGGAAATGAAAATCATGCGCGAAGAGACATTCGGCCCTGTCCTGCCGATCGTCACCTTTTCCGATGAAGCAGAAGTCATCCGTCTGGTCAATGAATCGCCCTACGGCTTGAATGCCTCTGTCTGGTCAGCAGACAAAGCAAAAGCGCAGCGCGTGGCGGAAAAGCTGTTGAGCGGAAACGTGTGCATCAACGACGTCATCATCAGCTATGCCAATCCGCACCTCCCTTTTGGCGGGGTCAAGGATAGCGGCATCGGCCGTTACCGCGGCCCGGTTGGACTGCAAGCTTTCACCCACAGCATCTCGATCATTCACGATCCCGGCTCGAAAAAGCGCGAGTTCAACTGGTATCCGTACACGCCAGACCAGCAGCTGATGTTTTCCGGGCTGACCCATCTGCTCTACGGAAAAAGGCCAAAATGGAATCTTCCCACGCTGAAAGCCATCTGGCGGGAGCTGAAACGACTGCGTTAGCAAGCCTGCTCCCCCTTATTTGATGGTTCCGTAGCCGAGAATGTCCAGTTTGACCTTGATGTTGAGATCGGCCTTCTTGTAGAGGGCCAATCCTTTTTCCCGCGTCCATTTCCCATGGTATTTCTGCCGGAGGCTTTCCTCCAAGCCAGCCGGATCGACGCCCCATTTTTGATAGTTTTTCAGCATGGTTTTCGTTTCACTTTGAATCCGCTTTTCCATTTGTTTGACCAGCTTGGTGATCTGCGGACGCTTATCCAAGTTTTTCTTTCCATCATAGCCGACGACCACGCCGCGCAGTTCCAGGTCGATATGAATGACCGGCTTTTTCGTATTGCCATTGCTCCGCACTTTTGATTTCGACCAGACGAAGTCGAAAATGATCTCTTCCATGTCGGCGTTCTCCTCCGCAGCGTCCGGGCCGCCAAACCCGAACTTGACGCGGGGGAGCCGCTTGCGTCCCAACAAACATTGCACCAGCTTCCCTTCGCGCTGCGAGTACAGTCCAATCATCTTGTCCTTTCGCAATAACGCAACTTGGGCAATCTCGATGCTCCCGTCTTGCTTGACCAAATACGGCAAATTCGGATCGCCTATATTGCTGGTCATCATGAAGACAAAATCGTGAATCGTGGAAAAAGACGAAAACGCCGTCTCCACTCTCGGACGCAGCAAGTCGTTCAAATACGTGTTGATTTCCGGCTTGTTCTTGTACTTCCCTCTGATGACATCCTCTACTTTGCCTTTGACGATGGCGATAAACACGTTTTCGCCCACAATCGGATTCCGGTACAAATCGAGCACGACTTTGCCAATCCCGCTTTTTCGGGCAAGCTCCTCGCTGAACAAAATGACGCGCAGCTGCGATAAAGTAATCGTCCGCTCCACTTTGGGAGCCAACGCCAGCATCGCTTCACTGGTCATCGAAGCCTGGGTCGCATAAATTTGCGTCGTTTCCTTGCCTTTTGCCGGAACCGGAATGGAGACCAGCACCTTCATTTGCGTATCGTCGACATAGTCGAACCCCATCACGCCGATCATCGCCATGTCTTCAAGCGCCGGACGTTCATATTCGGCTGCACAGCCCGCAAGCGTGCAGGAAAGGAGTGCGATCAAAAAGAGCCAGCTGCTCCATCTCATGACACCTTCTCCCCCCTTCCTCGCCGCAAAGCGTGCAGCATCAGCAAAAAGATCGGCCACAAGATCAAGCCGTACGCGAAGTAAACAGTCAACTGGTCATACAGGTAGCGTTGCGCTTCCACGGACAGAGGGCCGCGAATCATAAAGTAGGAAATCGCGGACGGCAACAAGAGATGCCATAAGCGACGTTTCCCCGCCAATTGTTCCATCCCCGTACGCGCCATCCACAAGTACGCGGTCGACGTGCTGAGAATGAGAAACACCCACAGACCGATTCCCAAATTTTCTACCCGCTCCAAAAAGGACAGCTCGACAGCCTTGAACAGATTCAAAATCGGGTAGACGAGATTCGCCACCTGCCATTCGGAAAAATACGCCACACTCGTGAGCAGCACCAACACGTAGAAGAAAACGACCGTCCATACGCCGATCAACACATGGCGCCGCGCTCTGTTCTTTTCGATGATAAACGGGTAGTAAATCAACAAAATTTCGTACCCCAGCATACTGCCTGAGGATTGGTTAAGCGCATCAAGCACACTGGCCAGATCGGTATTGAAAAGCGGAAAAATATGCGACAGCCCGCCTTTTTGAAAACCGTAATGCAGCAACACCAGCATCCACCCCGTAAAAAACAGGGCCAGCAGGCAAAACCTCGCTACGAGCTTGATTCCGCCGTTCGTAATGTACATCATGACGAGTGTCAAACCAAGCAACGGCATGGTGATCGTCTGGTTGTTGAGCATCGAGGTTTGCAAAAGCCGGACGTATCCTTCATTCGCTGTCGATGTGTTCAGGATGGCGTAGACGATGACCAGGACGTTCAGGCAGCTACCCAGCCACTTCCCCAGCAACTTTTCATGAATCCCGAACAGCGTATCTCCCGGGTAGCGGCTGCACAGCGCGATCATCGGAAAGACCGTCAGCGTCACAATGATTCCGAGCAAAATCGGCGCCATCCACAAGTTATAGCCCATTTTGCTGGCAAAATGAGAAAGCGACAGCAGGTTGACGCCGACCATTGAATTGATGATCAGCCCGATTACATGGATCGGATTCAGGCTGTGAATCTTTCCTCTGTCCATCTATCTACTCCTCACCAACGGGCCGCGCCTGTTTGCGTTTTGCTCTGGACATGCGGTTGCGATAGACGATGAACTTCATCGGCGCGCGCACCAGGCCATTAAACAAATCCGTCCACTGGCGCGGCACACCCGGAGCCATGTAAGGAGTGCCCAAAGAAGTCAGGTTGAGCAAATGCGCAAACAAAAAAGCAAGCATCAGCATCTGACCGTACATCCCCATCATGCCTGCCATCAAAATAAAGCCGAAACGAACGAGACGAATCGCGTTGCTCATCAAAAAATTGGGCGGAACAAACGAAAGCAGGGCCGAGACGGAGACGAGAACAATCAAGATGTTGCTGGCCAATCCCGCTTGAACGGACGCTGTTCCGATGACAATCCCGCCCACGATCCCGATCGTCTGACCGATTTTCGTCGGCATGCGTATCCCGGCTTCACGCAAAATCTCGATAACCAGCTCAATGAAGATCACTTCGATGACCGGAGGAAAAGGCACCTGGCTGCGCGATTCAGACAAAATCGTCAGCAAGGCGGGAGGGAGCATTTCCGGGTGAAAAGTCAGGACGGATACGTAGCTGGAAGTAAGCAAAATCGTCACAAACAGCCCGAAAAAGCGGATCATTCGCAGCAAGCTCGCCGTTGACCAGCGATTGTAGAAATCCTCGGGGCTGCTGAACATCTCCAGAAAAGAGGCCGGGCAGATCGCCGCTTCAGGGCTTCCGTTCAGCATAATGATGATTCTGCCATCCAGCAGTGCCGCTGCCACATTGTCCGGGCGACTGGTCAGCCCGAACTGGGGAAACGGCGAGTACGGCTTGTCTTCGAGCATTTGTTTCAAAACAGGCAGTCCGACGAAGCCTTGATACTCGACGTTTTGGATGCGTGTCTTCACGCGTTCGACGTTGATCTCGTTCGCGATATTTTCCAGGTACAGGACCGCTACCCGGTTTTGCGTCTCTGTGCCGATCGTGTAGGCGACAATTTTCAGGTTGGGCGTCGTCAATCTGCGGCGCAAGAGCGACAGGTTGATCTCCAGCATCTCCACAAACGAATCCTGCGGGCCGAGAACCGTCGCCTCGCTCTCCGACTTGGTAATCGCACGATGCTCGACCTGAAACGTATTGACGTGCAAAATAAGCTCCCGTTCCAGAAAAAACAGGATCGTATGGCCGCGCAGCAAATTGGCAAGCAGCAAGTCCAGGTTGCCTTCGCGACACGGCTGCGCGTAAGGAAGCACGGTCAACGGATTTCTGCCGTCCGAGCGCTGCAACGGCAAAAACACGTTTTCATACAACTGCGTCAGTTCCACCATCGTATCTAGAAAAAAAACGTGAACCTCTTCGTCATTGATCGTCAAAGCCAGGCTGCTGAGGTCATCCACGTTGTGCATTTGCTGTTTGATCATTTCCGGCGTGATTCGCTCGCCACGCGAAGGCGACGCGCCACGGCTCTTGGCTTGTGCCACTTTGAATACTTGCGCTCTCCACCAATCTGTCGGCTCCATCTTGAATCCCCCGATCTACAGGAAAATCCTTCTTACTTTGACCGATAGGTGGTGATTTTATCCATCCATAGGCGTTTTTATCCATGCAAAAACGGGAGCCTCAGCCCCCGCTTCTCGCCTTCTCATGCTATACTGTTCTCGTTTAGGCAAACTGCTTCGACAGATTCGCCATTTCAATCGCAGCCGCAGCGGCCTCCCAGCCTTTGTTGCCTGCTTTCGTTCCAGCACGCTCAATCGCTTGCTCGATATTGTCTGTCGTCAGCACGCCGAAAATAACCGGAATCCCTGTGGACAGCGACAAGGAAGCAACTCCTTTGGCCGCTTCGTTGCACACGTAATCAAAGTGCGGAGTTGCGCCGCGAATCACGGCGCCCAGCGTCACTACCGCGTCGTAACGGCCGGATTCGGCCATTTTTTTGGCAATCAGCGGAATTTCAAATGCGCCTGGCACCCATGCCACATCGACGTTTTCCTCTTCCACACCGTGGCGCTTCAAAGCATCGAGAGCGCCGCCAACCAGCTTGCTGACGATCAGTTCGTTAAATCGCCCTGCTACAATCCCTACGCGCAGTCCTGTCCCTACCAGATGTCCTTCAAATGTTCTCATTCCGTTCACTCTCCTTTTCATTATAGGTGGAGCAAGTGCCCCAGCTTCGTTTGCTTGGTTGTCAAATATCGCTGATTGTGCGGTTGCGCCTGCATTTGCAACGGCACTCTTTCTTCTACTTTCAGCCCGTAGCCGTCCAGCCCGCGAATTTTGCGAGGATTGTTGGTCAAAAGGCGCATCCTGCGCACTCCGAGGTCGCGAAGAATTTGCGCACCGATCCCGTACTCTCGCAAATCGGCCGCAAAGCCCAGCTTTTCGTTTGCTTCCACCGTATCAAGCCCTTCCTCCTGGAGCTTGTACGCCTTGAGCTTGTTAATCAGCCCGATGCCGCGTCCTTCCTGGCGCATGTACAAAAGAATGCCCGCGCCCTCCGCCTCGATTTGCGCAAGCGCAGCATGCAGTTGCGGCCCGCAGTCGCATCGCTCGGAGCCAAAAATATCCCCGGTCAGGCATTCGGAGTGCACCCGGACGAGAACCGGCTTGTCCGAGTCGATCTCGCCCTTGATGAGCGCTACGTGTTCTTTGCCATCTACTTCGTTCGTATAGGCCGCGATCCGAAAATCGCCGAAGCTCGTCGGGAGATTCACTTCGATTTCTTTGTGCACGTGCGATTCCGTGCGCATCCGATACGCGATCAAATCGGCAATCGTGATCAGCTTCAGCTCAAACCGCCGCGCAATCTCTACCAACTGCGGCAACCGGGCCATCGAGCCGTCTTCATTCATAATCTCGCAAATCACGCCTGCCGCAGCACTGCCAGCCATCTCCGCGAGATCGACGGCCGCCTCCGTGTGACCAGCCCGGCGCAACACGCCGCCCGCTTTTGCTATCAACGGAAAAATATGCCCCGGCTTGCGGAAATCTTCGGCTGTCTTCTGCTCATCCAGCATCGCCAGCACTGTCTGCGAACGCTCATGGGCTGAGATTCCCGTATGCGTGCTCGCCTCATCAATCGAGACGGTAAAAGCCGTCCCTTGCTTGTCTGTGTTGTCTTCGACCATCGGAGCAAGCTTCAATCTGGCCGCGCGCTCTTGCGTAATCGGCACGCAGACCAGCCCGCGCCCATGCGTTGCCATGAAGTTGATCATCTCCGGTGTCGCCGCCTCCGCCAGGCAGACGAAATCCCCTTCGTTTTCCCGATCTTCGTCATCCACTACGATAATCGCTTTCCCTTGGCGCAAATCTTCCAATGCCTCTTCTATCTGATGAAACATGGGACTTCCCTCCTCGTTCAGACAAATCCATTTTCCTGCAAAAAAGCCATGCTGATCGTCGAGCCTGCCGCTTGTCCGCTCCTTTGCTGGCCGCGATCGCCCAAAAGCCGCTCTACATACTTGCCGATGACGTCTGTCTCCAGATTCACCTGATCGCCTGCGCGCCGATCCTGCAAGCTGGTCTGCGCCAGCGTGTGCGGGATGATCGACACGCTGAAATGCGTATCCGCAGCTTCCACCACAGTAAGACTGATGCCATCCACGCAAATCGAGCCGCGCTCGATGACGTATTTCAACAGCTCCGCGCTCGCTTCGATCGTAAACAGCACAGCGTTGGCGTGCGGCTGTCGCGACACGATCGTGCCTGTCCCGTCCACGTGCCCGGAGACGATATGCCCGCCAAAACGGTCGCCCAAGCGCATCGCCCGCTCCAGGTTGACTCGCTGGCCCGCTCGCAGATGGCGCAGGCTCGTCTTTTTCATCGTTTCCGGCATGACGTCGACCTGAAAATGCCGCTGCGTAAACGAAGTAACCGTCAGGCAAATCCCGTTGACTGCGATGCTGTCGCCCAGCTGCACACCTTCGAGCACCCGCTGCGCCCGGATCACGAGCTGACTCGCCTGATCGTTGCCCGTGAGCGATTCCACCGTGCCCAGCTCTTCTACCAGTCCGGTAAACATCGGCTTTCCTCCTCTTTTTACACGGTTTATAACATCGGAAAGCAGCCATCGGCCTCGGCAAAACAAAGCCGTCTGTCTCCGATTCGCTTTTTTGTCCTCACTCCCACTGTGGATAGCCGCTGATCCGCAAGTCCAGCTCATCCAGTTGCTCAACGGTCGGATTCGCCAGCTTGACCGCCTGATCCATCGTGGAAAAGCCTTGTCCTCCAAACGGTGTCGGCGCCTGACCACCGCCAATCATTTTCAGCGACACGTAGCTGATCACTTTTTGAATCGCCCGCGCCTGCAAAAACGCTCCGTTGACCGCGGCCCCGCCTTCGACGAGAAGCGAAGTGATTCCCCATTCGCCCAACGTGTCCAGCACCTCGTCCACCCTAATCTGCTCGTCTGCCACGAACAGCCGGATACCTTTTTCCGCAAAAGCCTCCTGCTTCGCTTGCGCCGCAGCTTTCGTCGTAAAAATCCAGGTGGGCGCATCCGCATTTTGAATCACGTTGGCCCCGAGCGGCGTGCGCAGCTGACTGTCCCAGATGACACGCACAGGCTGTCGCCCATGCGCTTGCCCGTCCAGTCTCGCCGTCAAAAGCGGATCGTCCGCAAGCACCGTGCCTACTCCGACCAGGATCGCGTCGTGCTGTCTGCGCAGCTCGTGCACTTCCCCCCGCGCCCGCGTACCCGTTATCCAGCGGCTGTGCCCGCTTTCGGTAGCGATCTTGCCATCCAGCGTGCTCGCTGTTTTGATCGTCACAAACGGACGCCGCGTCTTGATAAAGTGGAAAAAGACTTCATTCAGCTTTTTCGCTTCCGCTTCATGCACGCCGACAACCACTTCCACGCCTGCTGCCCGCAGCTTCTCCGCGCCTTTTCCCGCGACGAGCGGATTCGGGTCCAGCGTGGCGATCACGGCACGCCGGATGCCAGCCGCGATCACCGCCTCGGCGCACGGAGGCGTTTTGCCGTGATGACTGCACGGCTCCAATGTGACATACAGCGTAGCGCCAGCCGCTTTTTGCCCTGCCATCCGCAGAGCGTGCACTTCTGCATGAGGTTCGCCTGCACGCAAATGCGCTCCCATGCCTACTACCTCTCCGTTGTTTACCAGGACTGCACCGACGAGCGGATTGGGGCTCGTCTGACCGTTTGCCGAGCGCGCCAAATCCAGTGCCAGCGCCATGAACCGCATGTCCTGCTCCATGTAAACCTCCTCTTTCATGCACGGATTCCAGCCAATGCAAAAAGCCCTCGAAACCACTAGCGGCTCAGGGCATAAGGAAAGAAGCCTTATCGCATCCGTTTTTTGCAAAAGGGATGCCAAAAAGCATGGTCAGCTCTTCTTCCATCCGGACTTTACCGTCGGCTCTGGATTTGCACCAGATCAGTCGCTAAACCGTAACGATCAGCGAGTCGCGGGCTTTAGACGTACATACGTCATTACCGCCGGTCGGGAATTTCACCCTGCCCTGAAGATTTTGCGCTATGCAGTTTTCCAATAAAAAACGCCCACGAGCAAACGATACTCAGGACGTAGGGAAAGAAGCCTCATGACAGTTCTGTTTTTGAAAAAACAGCCGCCGAAGCTATTGTAAGACACCTTCTCCCATCCGGACTTTACCGTCGGCCTTGGATTTGCACCAAGTCAGTCGCTATCCATACAGCAATAGCGAGTCGCGGGCTCAGACGTGCGTTCGTCATTACCGCCGGTCGGGAATTTCACCCTACCCTGAAGGCTGGTATTCAGTTAGGCACAGTATAGCACACATTTCTCGTCAACTGTCACTTTTTTAGGTGGAAGTGTCCTTTTCCTGCTCTCCGCGAGCGCGGCTACAAAATGTCCAGCAGCTCGCGCAAGTCCGTGATGTACGCTCGCGGCGACACTTCGTTGCGCTCCATGTCCGCCCGCTCTCCCTGATACGCGATAAACGCCACTTCCCCGCCGTGCGCCGCTTTTCCGTCAATCCAGGAATCTCCGACCATCGTCCACGCCGTAGCAGACCAGTTGGGGTATTGGGCGCGGATGTAGTGAATCCCGGACGGATGCGGTTTGAGTGTCGTCATCTGCTCGCGCGCGACAATCTCCTGGAAACAATCGGCGATTCCCGTATGATTCAGCGCTTCCTCGGCGGCTGCGTAGGCATTGTTGGTCAAAATGAACAAATGATACCGTTCCTTTAGGTGGGCGAGCACTTCCTTGACGTGGTCTTCCAGGACAGCCTCGTGCATCCCTGCTTTTTCAATCGCGGTTACAGCCTCCCACATCGTTTGCTCAAGCTGACTCGTCATCCGGCCCGACTTTCTGCCCATTTCGATCAATTGCGAAGCGGTGTGGCTGCGCCAGTCAAAAGTCGGCTCGCACAGCCCATGCTCAGCCCACAAGGTAAAAATGGCCTGCTTCATTTCCAAAAAGTTGATTTTGGATTGCAGCAACGTATTGTCCATATCGAAAATGATGCCTTTTATCGACGCTCTGGTCATTGTCGGATCTCTCCCCCTTTTGCCAATGATTATTTGGTCAAGTATACCAAATTAAGAACGTTCGACTAGATGCGAAAACGGGAATCAGGACTTTTTCCAATCGCAAAAGCTCGTGAACGACGCCTAGACGATCGACGATAAAAACATCATCATCCAGGGACAGGACCAGGAGAAAAACACCTCATGGAACATGATCGACGGACCGCTCAGCAGCCAGGAGGGCGTGATTGAGCTGACCGTCACCTGGGGTGAGCTGTAGATTTCCCCGACACCTTTTCACGGAACGAAAAAAGCGACAGCCCGCTGCTGCCGCTTTTTTTTCCCGTCATTCGCCAAGTCCGCTATGGCGCATCGTCTGCCCCTTCCATTTGCGCCCGGGGCACATCCGGCTTGCCCTCCGGATTGTTGTACAAATACTGCGGCACATCCCCGATAATCAGTGAATGTGTGATCGGGATTTTCGTGGTGATCGTCTGCTCCTCGGTGGCAAACGGGATGACAATCTGCAAGTCGACCTCCACGAAAATGTAGACGGTTGCGAGCACCATGTTGATGCCCGCCTCCTTCAACTCTGTCTCCAGCTTTGTTTTCACAGAGCCGATCGGTACAAAAGTGACAGGCAAATTCGGTCCCATCTGCGCCAAAAACGTATTTCCTGTCGCCAAGCCAAGCGGAATGGTGCGATCGACTTTTTCCGTCTCAAATTCCTGAAGCTTGTTCTGCACTCGTGAAGTAGTCTCGCCGACAATTCTCGCGTATTCCCTAAAGTTAAACTGGTACGCCTGAATCTGCCCTTCGTTGTTCTTCTCGATCTTGACGATCTGGTTGAAATCGACGCCCTGCTGGGAAATTCGTTTGGTGACTGCGTCCGTAATCGCTTCTTTTGCCAATTGCTCTGCTTTTTGGGTTGCCAGGATCAAGAGCGTCGGTTCCAGCCGTTGCTGCAAAAAGACGAGCGACTGAATCGACAAAACCACAAAAATAACCAGCGCAATCAAAAACGCTTTCGTTCGAGAAAGCGGGTTCCTCCAACGCCGACGGGGTCGAAATATGGCCAATCCCGTCACCTCCCAATTGGTACATCCTATGGTAGGAGAAGGGAAAAAAGACTACCCGCGACGAGAGTCGGCAACACCCCCGCTTTTCTGCACGTACACGCCCAGTCCGACGAGCGCAAAAATCAGCAGCACCTGTGCACAGACAACCAATCCGAACAAACCGCACGCCGCCGTTAACAGCGGTGCGCCAAGAAAACCGATAAAAAAGCCGCTGCGGCCGAGAAAGCCCTGCACCCCGAGCACCTTGCCGCGCACTTCATTTTTGGCCTGCTGCAAAAGCGTGCCCTCGTACACCTGTGCCGCCCCGCTCAAAAGCCCGGCGCAACCGAGCAACAACAGCACCGCCGCCGTCCAATCGGCAGCAAACGCCGCCACGACCAGCAGCGCCATCAGCCCGTATGCGCCAAGCAAGCCACGCCAAAAATCAACGGAAAAACGGACGGCGAAGTAAGCGCCAACCAGCCCGCCTGCGCTCATCGCGGACCACATCAGTCCGTGCAGGGTAGCATCGCCACGGCTTAGCCCATCGGCCAAAAACGGCAAGCCGTAGTTGTGCGCGGCCGTACTGATCGCCAGCGGCGCAGCCAGCAGACTGACCGCGAGCAGCACGGGCGCTCCTTGCAAATATACGAAAGCTGCGCGCATCCCGCCGCTTGCCGTTTCTTTCCCTTCGGCTTTTTCCGCCTTGTCCGGCGTAGCTCTGCTCTCCCAGCGCATCCGCGTCAAAATTGCTGCCGAAAACAAAAAGCTCGCAGCGTCTGCTCCAATGACGAGTGCATAGCCGACATGATCGGTTAACAAGCCGCCCAAAAGGAAGCCGACAATGCCGACAAACGATTCCAGCCTCACCTTGAGACTGTTCACCCAAGCCAATTTTTCCGGTCCAAACATCTGCGGCAATGACGCCTGGAAGCTGATCGCAAACAGCGTGTACAGCATCCCTTTGAGAAAAGCCGCCGCGACGACAACGTATGGATGCGGAATGAGCAAAATCGCCAGCAAAGCCAGCCCCGCTCCGATGTCGCTTGCGATCATCGCCTGTCTTCTGTCCATCCGGTCTGCCAATATGCCAGCAAACGGGCTGAACAGCATTCCGCCCACCTGTCTGGCGACAAAAAAAGCCATCAGCCAAAACGCGCTATGTTCAAACGTAAAAATCAAGGCGCTGCACGCGATCAAGTCCATTCGCGATCCGAGCGAGGACAGCGCATTGACGTACAAATACTTTTTCATGTTCATGTGTACCAAACCTCCTGTTGATCACAGGCGGTTCAGACTGACGCCCCCATCTACGGGGTGCGTACACTGATTATGGCAGTTGACATGCGCATGCCTCCTCGTGTGTAAGTGTGTAAAATCATGACTCGTTTTTGTTCTGTCACTTTCGACGGGGGCCGTTCCTTAACCGTCTATGTGCGGCAACTCATGCCGTACTCTCATCATAACGGGACGCTCCTATCTTGTCATGAAAAACGGGAAAACCTTCGCAAAAAAATGGCGCTTCTCCTACGTCAGACTGCTTCTGTCTTTCATATGGTAAGGGGGAAGATCTTTTTTGCCCTGGAGGTTTGTCATGAATCTGGAACGATTGGAACGTGCCTTTGGCTCCCTTGTTTGCCCCAGTCCTACCGAATTGAGGCAGGCTGTCGCTTCACTCGCGCTCTGCCCAGACGATATCGCGTCACTCGTTCCCCAACCGGAACAGCTTCCATATGGCCGCAAGATTTTGTATCTCACGCCTCACGTAGAGGTCGTTCTCATCCATCTTCCTGCCAGGCAGGAGTCCATCCCGCACAACCATGGCGACTCGTTTGGCTGGGAGTGGGTCATATCCGGCACGCTCACCAATGTCGTCTACCTCCCGGCTGACGGCGAAGACGAAGTTTTTCGGGCACAAACGACGCATGTCAGCGCAGGAGATTGCTATTACGTCGCTCCCGGCGAGATTCACGCCATTCGCAACAACACAGACGGACCTGTCCTCTCGCTCAATGTGTATACGCCCCCGCTGCAAAACTCCCGTCAGTACCGCGCCGTCCAATCCCCCACGTAGGATTGGAAAAGTTACAAAAAAACCAGTACACCGCCAAAAGAGCGGTCGTACTGGTTTTTCGCGTCTACAAATTTTCCGTAATCTCGGACAGCTCATCAGCAGAGCTGGCTACTTGCGCCACTGCCTGGTTCATGTCTTCCATGACTTTGAAGAAGTTTTCCAGTTCTTTTTGAATGTGCGTGCTCTGCTCCTTGCTGTCTGCTACAGCGCCGATAATTCCTTCGAAAAACGCGTTCGTCTCATCGGTCATTTTGCTGCTCGACTGAACAAGCCCTTGAATTTCCAGAACGACCGAAGACAGCACTGTTGTTTGCTGGTTCGTTTTCTCAATCAGCTCCCGCACGCCGAAGACAGACTTCTTCGTCTGCTCCGCCAGCTTGCGCACCTCGTCGGCCACGACCGCAAAGCCTCGCCCCTGTTCGCCCGCTCTCGCCGCCTCAATCGCAGCGTTTAGGGCAAGCAGATTCGTCTGCTCGGCTATCGCCGTTACCACATCGACGATCCCGCGAATTTTTTCGGCATTGTCCTCCAGCGTGTTCATTTCCCCGGAGATTTGCCTCACGCTTTGCTGAATCAATCCCATCTGTTCTTGCTGCTTTTCCAGCTTTTCCTTGCCCTCCCGGGACAGCTCCTGCGCCTTGCTGGAAAATCCGGTGCCGTTTTCGGCATAGCGCAGCATCTCGCGCGACTGCTCCGTCAACTGCTCGACGGACGCGCTGTTTTCTTCCGATACCGCTGCCAGCTCATGGGCGGAATTGGTCAGCATGATCCGCAGCTCATCTTTTTTGTCCTGCTCGGCACGCCGAACACGCTCATGCTCGTTCTCGTACTCTTCCAGCACAATTTGCTGCTCGATGTTGAGAATTTTGGTCACCGCCGTAAGGGCCACCATCAGCTCGTTCTTGTCGGCAATATGCTTGTTCAAGATGTCCATAATCGAAACGAGCAGATTTTGGAACGCGCTCATGTACCATTTCGGTTCCAGTCCGATTCGCATATGTATGATGGCAATCTTGCTGCGCTGCTCGATGTAAGCAGCATCTATACAGCCATTGAACATTTCGGTGATGTGCCGGGTCAGTGTCCCTTTCAGTCTTTGAATCGTGCTGTTCTTGTCCACAATGTCCATGAGCAATGGCTCAGTTTCGATATTCGAATAAAAGAAATCTACAATTTTGTCAATATTTTGAATGATGAGCGGTTGAAGCGCTTTGACGATCGACAAGTCCTCCTCTGTCAGATGAATCAGAGCCAGTTGCCTGGAGAGGGTGTTTTGTCCTTGAAGCTTTACCTTCCCTTGTTCCTTGTGATCCTGGAAAAACGACTCCTTTTTGGCTTTTCCTTTTAATCCAAACAGGCTGGAAAATGGACATGTACTCATACGCCGAACTCCTTTTGACCGATTAAAAAATGGCTGGAATTACCATATTAGGTAGAGTAAACGAATTATTTCCAATTGGCATATCCTTTCAATTATATACCCGTTTGATCTAGAGTGTAAACCAAATGAGCAAGAAAAGAGGGCAACCGCGCTTCCGAACGGGAAGTCGGCGCCCTCATTTTTACATCTCTGCTTTCTTCACTTCCGCTTTTTGCAGCTTCCAGCTCGTCTTGTCCCATTTCCAAAGCGACTCGACGTAGGCAATCGTGTCAGCATTCGCGACACCGCTCACCCGCTGCACACCTTTCAGCTCGCAGATGCCATCGCGGTTTTCGTCGACAGGCGCAAGCACGCTGAAGCTGTTCGGCATCACGTCTGTGGGCGTCACCAGCTTGCCGTTTTTGTAAACGCCGTTTTCTTCGTATATTTTTTTGCGATCGGACAAATCGAGAACCGTGGTCTGGTTCGTCTCTTTGATCAAAATCGGAACCTTGTAGTTGTCCTGATACGAACCGGAAATCGTCAAAGGCTGCGGCACGGGCAGCACAACAGGCTTGTTGTCCTTGTTGCTGAACAAATAAAAGTCGGACGTTCCCCCGCTTCCGCCCGTAGGCGCTTGCACCAAAATTTGTTTGGTGCCGTTTCCGATAAAATCGCAAAAGGCCATGTCCGGCTGATAACCGCCATACGCCGTCGTGAAAAAGGTCGTCTTTTTCGCGACCGGATCTTGGACCATGACCTTCAGCTTTTCAAAATACGGGCTGTCCGCAGCAAAGCGTTGACCGAGCAGCGTCACGACATCCGGCTTTCCGTCTCCGGTCACGTCCTGTCTTTTGATCTGGATTTCCTCAAAAACGCCTGGTTGCTGCTGAGGCTGGCGCACTTCCTCTGCCAGAGCAGGCCCCGCTCCTCCCGCGATCAATACACAGGCCAAAATGACTGCCCAGCCAAATCGTTTTCTTTTGTCCATATCCATCCACCTTTGCTTTTTTGAACCTTAGGCGTAGTATGCAAAAAAAGCTGTGCTGCCATGCCTTTTTGTTGCGCGCATCGGCTGGTCAAAATGGCTAGATGAATTTATGGAAAGTGCGGTACACTATTCCAAGAATGTTGACCGTTTAGGCAAGCAGACGAGCATGTTTTCATACGTATGAGAATGACAGTCCAATCAGGAGGCGATGCAAGCGTGAGTACGCCAGAAAAACGGCGGGTCGCACAGGCTCCGCCCAGCCGCGAAGCGCTGCGCACGGCTTATGAGCTGATTCTCACACGGATTTTGCCGCGTCTGCCGCCGACCTCTCAATCTACTGGCAGGAGATGCGAACATGAAGATACGACTGATCGAAAACGGGATCATCACGCAGATCGATGACATAGAGGACGCTACCCAAGCACCCGGACAAGGCTTTTTTTGGATTGACGCTTCTCCGTTTGATCTGGATATTTTACAGCCGCTGTACGATCTCCACCCTCTGGCAATCGAGGACTGTATCGACGAAGAAGAACAGCGGCCCAAGCTGCAAATTTACGACGATCATTATTTTCTCGTGCTAAACGGCATTGCTTTTCACAACCAGGATATTTTTTTGCGCGAGATCAATATTTTTTTCGGCAGTCATGCGATTATTACGGTAACGAAGCAGGAAGCTCCCGAATTTGCCTCCATGCTTCCGATTATCAGGGAAAAAGAAGTGAATCACCCGGACACGTTTTTGTATCACCTGATTGACCAAATTGTCGATCGTTATTTTGATGTGACGGAAAAAATCGAGGACTTGATTGAAGCGCTGGAAGAGGAAATATTGATGAAGACGCGCAAATCGCACCTGGAACAGATCATCGGGCTGCGAAGCGAGATTTTGTACGCGCGAAAAATGCTGTTGCCGCAGCGCGATTTGATTGACGCTCTGCACAAAAAAGAACTCCCGCTGATTCGTCCGAAGCTGCGGAAGTTCTTTGGCGATATTTGGGAGGACGCGAGTAAAATCGTGGAAAACTTCGAGACATTCCGCGACCTCATCGGGAACTTGCGCGAAGCTTATCAGGCGGCCCTCGCCGGACGGGCAAACGACATCATGCGCGTGTTTACGGCTTTGACCACCATTTTCATGCCGCTCACGATCGTGACGGGCATTTACGGCATGAACTTCGACTTCATGCCAGAGCTGCATTCGCCCTACGGCTATTACGTCGTGCTCGGGTGCATGGCGCTCATCGGGCTGACGATGTTCATCCTGTTCAAGAAAAAAGAGTGGCTGTAAACGAACAGGCTAGACGAGATCACCGCAGGCGACGATCATCAGCGAAAGTATTTTAGACAAGTCGCACTCATACGGCTGTGCCAGCTCCTGCCCATCTTCATCGACCAAAATGCGAATGAGCGGGCGGCTTGGCATGCCTTTGTTGAAATCAATCACGATGCCTGACACCCCTGTATTGAGCGTGACGCTCAACCCGACCGGGTACAGAGCGATGGTGTCGCGCAGCGCTTCTACATAAAACTGGTCAAACAGTCTTCCCGAGCCGGAATAGAGCACTTCCATCGCTTCGTGGGGCAGCATTCCCCGGCGATAGATGCGATCGGAAGTCAAGGCGTCGAATACATCCGCTACCGCCATCAGGCGACCGAACGGGTGAATTTGGTCTTGCTTCAGATGGCGCGGATATCCGGACCCGTCCCAGCGCTCGTGGTGCTGAAAAGCGCAGTGGGCAGCAAGCAACGGGATGTCGTCTTGCCTGCGCAGCATTTCAAAACCGATTTCGGTATGTTTTTTCATCACTTCAAACTCTTCTGGCGTCAGGCGGCCCGGCTTTTTCAAAATCGTGTCCGGAATTTGCACTTTCCCGATATCGTGAAGCATGCCGCCAATAGACACATCGAGAATCTCCCGCTCTGTACAGCCTGTATTAATCGCCAGAGCCGTACTGTAGAGGGCGACGTTAAAGGAATGGCTGAAAATATAATTATCGAAGGCGCAGGCATCCGCCAACAGGTTGATCGCCGATTTGCTGCCTTTCAGCTCGTCGGCTACCGCAGCCATGACCTGTCTGAGCTGACGGCCCAGGTTCTTGTCCGTGAACAGCTGCTGCCATTTTTGCGGTACCTCCTGGACACTGCGAAACGTATCGTGAATAATGGACATCGCCTGTCTGCGCGTGCCCTCGGAAATGACTGTATCCACCATGATATCGTCCGTGCGTTCATCTTGTATGTACAGGCTGTTGATGTTCTTGCTCATGAGGCGTCCGATCATTCGCTGGGTCAGTTCAACTCCCGCCCCAACGAGTACCGTTCCGTTTTCTGCATAGATGGAACGGGCAAGCTTGTCGCCCGGCTGGCATTTTTGAATGGATTTCAGTCTCATTTCCAACCTTCGCCTTTCATCAGAGTATCCCTATTATAGCGTGATTCGACGTAATTCTACATGAAAAATTTTCAAGTCTTTCAATTAGACATATGGACGGGAGACACAGGTGAAATAGCTTGGAAGAAGCTGCGGTATGTTTTTAGGTTATCGGTACTTCCGGGGGGAATTTTGAGGAAAATGCGGAATGACAGAAAGCTTGCTTGGGGTGACGCTTGGGAGATTGCGTTATCGGTAGGTACTTTTTGCTGTGGCAGGGAAAGATTGAATGCAGGAAGCTTGTTTGGGTGACGCTTTGTAGAACGCGTCATCGGTAGGTACTTTTGCTGCGGCGAAGAAAGATTGAATGCAGGAAGCTTGCTGGGGCGCCGCTTTGTAGAATGCGTCATCGGTACTTTTGCTGGGGCGAGGAAAGAGACGAATCGCTGTAGCTTCTTGGGATACCCCCTGTGGGTCTCGACTGCACGGCTCCGGGGAAAAAGCGAAACCGCGTCAAAAGCAGCTCGCTCACAGATGCGGGGGCACGTTGACGCTTAAAACCATGTTTCGCTTTTTCCTCGGAACCTCGGTCGGTATCCCAAAGAGCTTTCGCGCATTTCGTCTCTTTCCTCGTCAGCGGCTGGTGGTGGTGGTCGCGCGGGTTTTAAAGAAAAGAAAATACCAAATGCTAAAAAGCTTGCTTGGGCTGACCCTTTGTAGTCCGCTTCATCGGTACTTTTGCTGTGGCAAGGAAAGAGCTGGAGAGTTCAACGTATGTTTCAAAAAGACATGAAAAAATGTTTAAGTTTTTTCTTGAAGTCAATTGCTGAATGCACCTCATCCATGCAAAAGATCGTTCATTAGCCGAACTGGATTTCCCCCCGATCAACTCTCAAAAATCCCAATCCGACCAAAGCCTAACGTTGACCAAGGAAACAGGAGAAACAAGCGGCAGGGCTTTCGGACTCCTACCCAGTCGGAGCCAAAAAAGGAAAACACGCCTTTAAGCAGCAACTTGATTTCGCTTCCATAAGCCATCTGCTTTTGTCGCGGTTTTCCTTTTTTACCGGAGACGAGCTTTCCAAGCTTCCCTGCTAGAGGCCAGTCGTCCTGCAGCGGTTTCTCCTGTTTCCTCTCCCTCCACTACAGCACCGATTAACAGCCGCACTTAAACTTGCCCCCCTAATCAACTTTCAAAAATCCCACTCCGCCCAAAGCTAAACGCTGGCCGAGGAAACAGGAGAAACAAGCGGCAGGGCTTTCCAAGCTTCCCCGCAAGATGCCAGTTGTTCTGAGAAAATAAAGTTTTCAACTGAAAATGATCAACACCTAATTTAAGAAAACTATATAAATGAAAGCCTCAAACATATTGTGTACATCTAATATGTTTGAGGCTTTATGTGTTGGATTGGGCATTTATTTCGTATAGAAACGCTTTTTAGGAATCTAATGCTGTCAACTACGTTCAGCCTAACGATCGGTTGCTGTTTTCCATGACTCTCTGAATATAAGACTCCAGTACCTCGATGAACAATTTGGCCGCTTTCCCCATAAACCTGTCCGCATGGTAGATGATACAAATATCCTGGCTTGGCGTAGGGTTCAAAAGGGTGACGGCGGTGATCGTATCGCGATTGAGATTGTCCACTAACAAGCGGGGGAGAATGCAAGCTCCTACGCCTTGCTCGACCAAGGATAGCAATGTCGAAAGGGTGGAGGTTACAATCGGGCTATCGATCTTGATCCCCTTTTGCTGGCAGCAGGCATTAATGACCTTTGAAATTTGATGTTCCGAACCGAACATGACCAGCTTCATATTCTGCAATTGCTCGAAGGGAATGGCTTTCGCTTTCGCAACGGGGTGATCCGAGCGTAGTGCCAAGACGAACTCCTCATGAAACAGCGGTATAACGGTGATACGATCATCAGGTTTGTCAGGAGTTGTGGTAACGCCAAGATCCCGGATACCGTCGACAACCTGTTCGTACACATCTGTCGACTCCGTGACTTTAATCGACAACTTCGGGTACGAGCGATGAAAGTCGATAAGAAGGGCGTCAAACAAAAGGTCTCCGTCACCAGGAAGAATCCCGATATCCAGCTTGCCACCATCTACCTTCTTTAAGTCCGCAATGGCCCCCTGAATGTAGTCAATGCGTTCGAAGATGATCTTGCTCTGCTCCAAAAGAATTTGCCCCGCATCAGTTAAAGCAATCCGTCTCCCAATGCGATCAAATAGCGGAAGTCCCAGTTCATTTTCCAAAAACTTAATTTGTTGACTGAGGTTCGACTGAGTCGTACAGAGATTTTCTGCCGCTTTGGAGAAGTGCATCTCCTTGCAGATGGCAGCAAAATACTGGAGTTGTCTAAGTTCCATACCGTCATGCCCCTTTTCCATTTTTTGCACGTCTTAGAAGCGAATGACTCCTTTACAGTATACCCACTATATGGATGATTTGCACGAATCGGTAATCGATCGATTAGTGAGACCGATCAATTGCATCGGAATCGTGTGATTGTTGCGTATTCAGGGGAGAGCTACACTTGCATTAAGAGAGCAGCAACAAAAAAGGAGGCATGATCTTATGAGTCAAACCATTATCCACACTGCTAACGTACTTCGTCAGGTTGTCATTGGTCAGGTTCAAGCCATTTCCGAGGAGCAGCTCGACATACAACCGATGGGCTTCCACAACACAATCCGCTGGAATGTCGGTCACATCATCTTTTGGATGGATCGGTACTCCACGCTCTGTTTCGATTCTCCATCCTTGATTCCGGATCAGTATGAAGCGCTGTTTACGTCCGGTACGAAGCCAGCTTCATGGACGACAGCTCCCCCGAGCAAGGAAGAATTGCTTCAATTGCTGACGATGCAGCTTTCCCGGCTATCCGAGCTGACGCCTGAGCTGCTCGATGCACCATTGAAATCGCCGTATGTCATGGGGCCATTCCAATTCGATACGGCAGGCGAGCTGTTCAACTTTGCTCTGGTTCACGAAGGGATTCACCTTGGTACAGTTTCAAGCCAGCTCAAGTTTATAAAATGAAGCCCTGCATCTAGATACCTAAAGCGATGGATCACACAATGAAATGAGGAGGCTTGTTATGACGAAAATCCATGAAGTATTTGCTGCTTTTAGGCGTGCTTTCGAAACAGGGAATACAAGCGATTTCCTAAAAAAGATTACGGATGATTTTCATTTCTTCGTTCCGCTGCCGCTTGAAGGCTGGAATCAGAAGCAGCAAGGCCAAGAGCGGTTCGAGGAATTAATCAAGTTTGAGCGCTCGGTATTTCAGATGAGCCTCACGCCGCTGATCGAGCTAGAGAATGAAAGCTACGGGATGGTCGTATTTCGCTCGGAAGGATTGCTGTACGGCAGGCCTTTCCAAAATGAGCTTTCGGTCGTCTTCGAGTTCGAGAAGGATCAGGTCCGCTCCTTCCGAGAATACGTAGGAATGCCGTTAAAAAATTACGAGGCACCGATGGTTGATTAATCTAACGAGAGCGATAGTTCAATAAAGCAGCGGCGAGTCTAAGCTTTCTTTTCCGGTCTTAGGTCGCCGCTGTTGCATTAATTGGGGTCAGTCTAAAAACAAAAAAACACCTTCGTCTCATCGACAAAGGCGTTCCGTTGTCCATTTCTGAACCGTTAATTCATCATCGCTACAGCATTTTGACGACCGCTTCCCGTCCGATCATCCCCGCTGTGATGCCTTGCGCCTCCGCTGTTGTCGTCACCGATTCCAGCGGCGCATCCAGCAGCTCCTCAATCGTTTTCACCCCGACAGCCCTGCCAGCCAAAATCTCCCGGCTCGCCAGCCGCTCATTCAACAGACCCACGTCCAATGCTCCGCACATGATGTACCCTTTGTCTGTCGTCACCGCAAGCAATGTCGTCTTGGGAAGCCGTACCGTGACGGCAATCGCCGTCCCTTCCGGAAAGTGGATAGGCAATACCTCGACCATCCTGCTCCCTCCTTTTCTCTCCTGCCTTTTGCGTTACCATCCTATGACACAGGAGCGAAAAGTGTGTGAATCAGTGCAAGTTCACAGCCGGGAACTGCTCGTCTTCCATTGCGACCTTGCGCTTCATCACTTCAATCATATAAGTAGCCATCATGTGAAACAGCTCTTCCTCGTCCATTTCTTCCGCCAGTCCGAGCAGGGCGTCGCGGTCCTGCTCGTGCAAAACGCCAACCACCACGGCCGTAATGTCCTCTTCGTCACCGTTGAAATGACCTTTGTACAGCTCGTATACTTCGTCGATAAATCTCATGGCTCATCCCCCCTGCTTCATTCGATAGCATGCCCAGAACTTTCAGGGGACACCTTTTCCCATCTCGGCAAAAAAGCGCTTTGCACCAAAGTTCGGTCTGTGATCGTACTGGCAATCACTTCGCGAAGCATTTCCGGGTGGAAAAATTCAATCTCCCGCCCTTGCAGCAAATCGGGAAACAGGCGATTGTATATGAACATGTCAACCGTCCCGACACGATACTCCCGTTCGCGGATTAGCGGTTGCCCGTTGACTTCGATCGCGAGGATGTGCGGCTGCCCCGACTCTTCATAACGAATCCGCAGCCCGTCCACTGCCATCCAGCCTTCGATTTTGCCGCGAAAACCGCAGCCGCGCAGCTCGCGATGCACGATTTGCGGCTGGATCGCCTGCTCCAGCACACTGGCGAGCTGCTCTCCCGTCAACGTGACAGCGCAGGCGTTGATCGGGTGCGGCACGCTTTCCAAAAGCTGGGCAAACGTCAGGCGGCCCTGATGCAAGTCGGACAGCAACAGTCCTCCGTTGGCGATCCCCACTTCTGCTTTGGTCCATCTGCGAATGCTCGCCGCCAAAAACGAGCCAAACGGCGTCTCCTCCGTCCAGTTGACGTGCAAATCCTGCTCCAGCTCAGCAATCGGCTGAAACAGACTGGCATCTGCCGCTGCCTTTTCCTTTTGCAAAAAAACGCGCAGCGCCTCATCCGGCGCGTAGCTGGCGGTGTCAAACAACTCTGCCGAGACATCCGCAATCTGTTTGCCGTCGCGATCCCACACAAGCCGGATGTGGCCTACGTGCTCGCCAAAACGCCCGGTCTGGGCAATCAACGTGTTTCCGACCCGTTCCCCGTGCGGAAGCGTATGGTGCGTATGACCGCCCAGAATCACGTCCAGCCCTTCGACTTCCGCGGCGATCCGACAATCCGTCTGATAACCGAGATGAGACAGCAAAATCAAAATATCCGCCGAAGAGCGCAAGGCAGCAACCTGCTCACGAATAAGCGGAAGCGGATCGAGAATTTCCCAGCCCAGGCTCTGATAAGTAGAAAAAGGAATCGTCATGCCAAGCAAAGCGACCCGCAGCTCTCCAAGCGTATGGATAGCATAGGGGACAGCCCACTGTGGAGGTGCCGAGCTGGCTTTATCCAGCAAGTTGCCGACGATGACCGTGAAGTCCGCTTGCTCGTACATCTCGTCGAGCTTCTCTTTGGGCAACGTGATGCCCTCGTTGTTGCCGATCGTCGCATACTGGTAGCCGCATCTGTTCATGACTTGGACATTCGCTTTTCCGAAGCTTGCCTCCGAGCGGACATCCATGCGATCCATATGATCCCCGATATCGACTGTCAGCACATGTTCCTGTTGGGCCTCCCACAGCTGGCGGCTTGTTTTCAGGCAAGTCGCAATCTGCGGCATTTTTTCGAAATGACTATGCAGGTCATTCGTGTGCAGCAAGTGCAAGGTCCAGGTGTCCGCCACGACTTTCCCCTCCCTTTTGTCTCTAAGGTCAACCGATGATCGCTTTTATGATCATTTGTACAGCTATCGCCAAAATCAGGATGCGCAAGAACAGCACAATCGTGCGTCCTTTCAGCTTGCTGGCTATGACCGCGCCCAGCTTGCCGCCCGCCCATGCGCCAGGTGCCAGCATCGCCGCATACAGCCAGTTCACATGATCGTGAAAAATGTTTGTGACCGAGCCGATCACCGCCGAGAAAAAAATGACCAGCATGGAGGTCGCCGTGGCAATGTGCGGAGGAAACCGGAACAACAGCATCATCGCCGGAACCATCAACACTCCGCCACCCACGCCAAACAAAGAAGACGTGATCCCGACAAAAAAAGCGATCGTAATGACACTCACCCTGCTATATCCATACTCGTATTCATTGCCCTCGTTGTCGACAAACTGCCGCTTGATTTCCCAGTTGATCTGGCGCGGCCGGAGTTTGTCCTTGACCATCAGGATGACGAACATGCACAACTGAAACAAGCCAAAAAGCAGTGTAAAATCTTCTGTTGCTAGTAATGTATTAAGGTAGACACCCACGATAGCACCAGGCGCGCTGCCAATAAAAAAAAGCAGGGCGCTTTGCATATCGACTTTTTTTTGCTTGATATACGATATGGACGAGGACAGCGCCGTCACCGCAATCACAAGCAGCGAGGTCGCTGCCGCTACTTGCGGAGACATGGAGTTCGGCTCATACCAGTTGGCGAAAAACAGCAACGCCGGAACAAAAAAGATGCCGCCGCCAAGCCCGGCGATACTGCCAATGACTCCGGCGACCACCCCGATCACCAAAAACAAAACAGCGATGGCTACAAGCATGTCTCCCCTTCTTTCTTCCTTGTTAAAACAACTCCATCTGTCTGGGATTCAAACCGCTCGGATCAAGTCCCAGCATGTCTGAAAACTGCTTGGCGTTCGCTGCCGCATCGCCTCCAGAGTTATTGTTGAACAAAATGCAAACTTCATCCGCTTCCTGCTCAATCTGCCGGATGTGGACAAGCCACTCTGCCAGTTCTTCCTCGCTGTAGCGGTACAAGTAGCGCACATCGCGCCATTTTTGACCTTCTCCCGGATCGCGCCACCCCGATTTGTTGCGCCCGTGAAACCGGACGAGAGCCAGCGAAGAATGCGTGACGGCGGGCACAATCGGAACCGATCCTTGCCCCGCCTGTGGTTCATCGCACAAGACGTGCACGGCTTCGATTTTATGTAAAAAGTCCAGCGTGCGCTCTCTAAACCGCGCTTCGAACCAGCTCTGATGGCGAAACTCCACCGCAAACGGATACGCCTTCATCGCTTGCCGGCAAGCCTGGACATACTGGACATGCTCCCTGGTGCAGTCAAACCAGGGCGGGAATTGAAACAGAAGCGACTTCAGCTTCCCGGCCTCGACAAGCGGCTGGATGCTCTCCTCAAACTGTTGAAACAGCTCGCGCCGGTTCACAGGCGCATCTCCCCGCTGATGGCCCGTCATCGCCTGGTGCGGCTTCACGATAAATCCAAAACGGTCCGGAGTGTCCCGGACCCACGACTCGTAGTTTCGCTGTGGTAAAATGGCGTAAAAAGAGCTGTCTACTTCCACAATCGGAAAATGGCTGGCGTACACCGCCAATTTATCGCCGCTGCGCACCCCTTGTCCGTACAGCGTGTCATGATCGCCCCAGCCACAGACACCCACATGTATCGTACTCATGGCAAACACCCCTAACCAAATCAAGCGAAATCAAACAGGAGGAGTCCCTTCGCATGAAAACAACTGACTGGTTGGGTGACCCCTTTGCGTTTAAGGATAACAAATTATACATGGGCCGAAAAGTAGCGAACCGCCTCCTGCGTGGCGCTCAGGAGGCGGTTCCTTATGAGTTTTCCGCTCTGCTCGCGGGCAGAGACGCGACAATTACCGATGCGGTTGCCATGCCGATCTCTTCGGACACAGGCAACTTTTCCTGGGACGGCCCTGCCTTTCTCCAGGCGCTTCACTCGATTCGCAAGCGCCAGCTGCAATGGCTGGGCGTCCTGCACACGCACCCGCATACCGCTCCCATCCCGTCCAGACAAGACGTTTTGGGCTGGCACTACCCTACGCTTTCCTACTGGATCGTCAGCTTGGCGTCTGAGACACCGGAGTGGCGCGTCTATCAATGGAAGAACGGGGCATTTCTGTTGCGCGATTACACCGTGACAGAAGCGGCGGACGAAGCCGCCAACAGTTCTGCTGCTGTCTCCCCTTCGTCTCCAAAAAACTCCTGATACAAGGCGATTACGGCGCGGTCGGCTTCTGCCGCTTTCACCCCGAACATCATGCTGACTTCAGAAGAGCCTTGATTGATCATCTCCAGATTCACCTTCGCCGCAGCCAAAGCAGTAGTCGCTCTGGCTGTGGTGCCCACCGATTGGCGCATTCCTTCCCCGACGATCATGACGAGTGCGAGACTGTGCTGCACCGCAACGTCGTCCGCTCCCAGCTCGCGAAACATGCGCTCGATGATCCGCTTTTCCTTCTCCTCTGTCAGGTCTTTCTCGCGCAAAATGACCGAAATATTGTCGATCCCGGAAGGAGTGTGCTCGTACGAAATCCCTTCCTCCTCAAAAATTTGCAACAGCTTGCGGCCAAAGCCGATTTCTTTGTTCATCAAATACTTGCTGACGTAAATGCTGCAAAAGCCGCTGTCGCTGGCGATTCCCGACACCCTGTTTGTCGCAAACGGACGCTCGGCAACGATCATGGTGCCTGGCGCAGACGGATTGTTCGTATTTTTGATGCACACCGGAATGTCAGCCTCATAAGCCGGAATTAGCGCTTCCTCATGAAACACGCTGAATCCCGAATAAGACAGCTCCCGCATCTCGCGGTACGTGATTTCCTTCACTTCCTTCGGGTTGGCAATCAAGTTCGGATTCACGACGTACACCGAGTCGACATCGGTAAAGTTTTCGTACACTTCCGCAGTCACCGCTGCTGCCAAAATCGAGCCGGTAATGTCCGAGCCGCCACGCGAGAACGTCACCAACTCACCGCTTTTCGCATACCCGAAAAAGCCGGGAAAGACAGTAATTCCGCTACGTTCCCGCAAAGAAGCAAGCTTCGCGTAAGCTTCCGGCAAAACGTGGGCGTTGCCCGCTTCGTCGGATACGAGCATCCCCGCGTCCTGCGGATTGACGTAGCTCGCTTCCTCGCCCAAGCTTCGCAAGTAGTGGGCCACGATTTTGGCGCACGTATCCTCTCCCGCTGCTTTGGCAGCATCCATGAAGCGCTCCGCTGACAAGCCTTGCCGATTGCTCAGCACGTCATCCAGCTCGCTTTTGATTTGCTCTGCGACAGCTTCTCCCAGCCCCAGCTCAGCGATGATCTCCTCATAACGCGCAAAAACAGCCTGCTTTTCTTCCTCGGCCTGTTGCTGCTGCAAAAAACGGTTCGCGCAGCTGATCAAGAGGTCTGTTACTTTTGTATCTTCCTTATGTCTTTTGCCAGGGGCTGAAACGACGACGAGACGTCTGTCCCGATCCGCCATGACGATGCTGCACACTTTTTTTATTTGCTCGGCATTCGCCAGGGAAGTGCCACCAAATTTTGCTACCTTCATTCTTTACTCCTCCATCTATCCGCTCTTGTCCGGTCTTTTTCTTTCATGAATTATGTTACTAGCTTAATGTATCCACCCAAAAAGCACAAGTGTCTTTTCCACAAGTACACAACAGAATAATTTGGACAAGTTGACGCATAGTAACGGGTGAGAGATTCCACAATGAGGTGTGTTATGAAAAAACATGTACGCTTGCTCCTCCTCACCTGTGCCGTGTTCCTGCTTCTCTCCTACAGCCAAACGGCGTCCGCGATTCGCGAAAAAAATCGCGAATACTACGAGACGCGCGGGGAGATCGTCTGGGAAGTTCCCACGAAAAGCAAGATCATTGCCCTCACTTTTGACGACGGGCCGGACCCGGGCTACACCCCGCAAATTGCCGCCCTGCTGAAAAAGTACGAGGCCAAGTCTACCTTTTTCGTGGTTGGCTCACGTGTAAGCCAGTACCCGGAAGTCGTTCGCTTACTGGCTCAGGATCAGCACGAGATTGCCAACCATACCTACAGCCACCCCGATATTCGCCGCCTTTCCCCGGAGCAGTTGCGAGAGGAAGTCGAAAAGACTCAGGAAGCGATTCATTCGGCAACAGGAATACGACCTGCGCTGTTCCGTCCGCCTGGGGGATACTACAGCGAGTCCATCGTGCATACGGCGAAGCAGTCCGGCTTTTTGGTCATCATGTGGTCGTGGCATCAGGATACGCGCGATTGGGCAGACCCCGGCGTCAAAAAGATCGTCGACAAGGTGCTGAACAACGCCCGCAACGGCGATATTGTCCTGTTCCATGACTACGGCGGAAACCGGAAACAGACGGTGCAGGCGCTGGAACAAATTTTGCCCGAGCTGAAAAAACGCGGCTACAGCTTCGTTACCGTCAGTGAGCTGATGAAGCACTCCGGTAGACTCAAGCAAGTAGACCGAGCGGATTAAACAGCACAAATCCCCCTTGTGGCTGAAGGGGGATTTGTGTTTTGTCACCTTCGCATTATGCTTTGTGATCCGTTTTGTTTGCTGGTCGTGCCTTGTCATCTGCGGGATTGCCCGCGAGCAAGTGGGAGATAGACGGAGCAGCAGGCTGGCTTTGGTTCGCCGTTGGAACAGACTGCGCCGCACTGCCCTTTTGCATGAAATCGGAAATCATTTTGTTCATATCAAGCCCGGATACGTCTTTGAGCATCTCTGGCAGTTGGGCCATCAGCTTCGTGACATTGCCGCTCAGTCGGTTGACGCCGTCTCCCTGACCGCCGCCCGCATCCACAATCGTTACTTTGTCGATCGCCCTCATCGGCTCGGCAATTTTTTCGGCCAGTTCAGGCAGCATTTTGGCGATGATGTCCAAGATGGCGGCATGACCGAACTTCTCGAACGCTTCCGCGAGCTTTTCCTTCCCTTCCGCTTCGGCTTCCAGCTTGAGGCGCGTTACTTCTGCCTCTGCGCTTCCTTTCGCCTTCTCGGCTTCGGCAATCGCCAGACCTTCCAGTCGCTTCTGCTCCGCCATCGCTTTCGCCTCTGCCTCGATCCGGTATTTGAGCGCATCTGCTTCGCGCAGTTTTTTCGCCTTTTCCGCTTCCGCCGCTTGCTCCACGGAGTAGCGATCCGCATCGGCTTTTTTCTTCACTTCCGCGTCATATTGCTTCTCGCGGCGCAAAATTTCTTTTTCTTCCAGCTCGATCTCTTTTTGCTTGCGCACCAGATCGATTTTCATTTCTTCTTCCGTAACTTGCTGCTTGGCGACAGCTTCTTGCAGCTTGTAGGCTTGGTCCGCGCTTGCTTTCGCCCGGTCCTGCTCCTGTTTGAAGGCAGCTACCTTCAGCTCTTTATCTTTCTCCGCTTCCGCGATGTTCGTTTCTTTCAGCAGCTCGGCTTTGCGCGCCTCTTCTTCGGCCTGGGCCTGTCTGATCCGCGCTTCCTTGTCTGCGTCGGCTTGCGAGATCGTCGCATCGCGCTTGACTGCCGCGATCTGCGGAATCCCCAGCGCTGCCAAATAACCGTTTTTGTCGCGCACATCCTTGATCGTGAAGCTGACCACGGACAGCCCCATTTTTTTCAAATCTTTGGTCGCGACCGATTGAACTTCCTGGGCAAAGCGCTCGCGGTTTTTGTAAATTTCCTCCACCGTCATGCTGCCGAGAATCGCCCGCAAGTAGCCTTCGAGCACTTCCTGCGCCTCGGCACGCAGAGCCTCATCTTTTTTGCCCATGAACTGCTCGGCAGCGGTGGCAATATCCTCGATCGAACCGCCGACCTTGATAATCGCCACACCGTCCGCCATGACAGGTACACCTTGCTCTGTATATACTTCTGGCGTGGACACGTCGAGCTTGTGGGACAGAAGACTCAGAAAATTTGCTTGTTGAAAAATCGGGAGGATGAACGCACCGCCGCCGCGGACGATTTTCATTTTGCGGCCAGACTCGTCGCTCAGCACATTTTTCGTGCCCAAATAACTCCCTGTCACGATCATCGCTTCATCGGCACCAACGGTTTTGTACCTTGCCCAAAATGCGATCCCCAAAACGAGAAAGACTGCGACTACGATACCGACCGTTACTAAAATGTCCGGTTCAAACATGCACTCTCAGCTCCTTTTTCTATGATTCAGGCTGGAAAGGAATAACGTACAAGACATGGTCGCGCACTTCTACCACTACGACGCGCGTTCCTTGCGGGATGCTTACCCGCTCCAGACTGGCAGCCATATGGTAGGTCGTCCCGCTGAGCATGGGCAAAAGCACTTCGCCCAAGCCCTCTGCCGGAATCGTCGTGCCCACCTCGCCCAGCTTTCCGCCCAGTTGGGTCATGGAATAGCCTGTTGAGTTCTCTGCCTGGCTCATCGGCTTTACCCAGAGAAAGTACGCGAAGACTGCCAAACCCGCACCGATGACCGCGGCCAACACAAACACGACGAGGTCAGACAAACTGGTAAAACGGGACAAAATATACCCGGCGCCGCCAAAAGCGGTGAGGCCGCTGACAAAAGTGATTGGCTGAAACAGCGGCAAATGAAAATGATCGAGCCAATCCGAGACCGCATCGCCGAATAAAAGCGATAAGACGGTATAAATAATGCCACTCACAAGGCAGACCATGTAGACGGTTTCAAGTACGCCCACGCTTGTCACTCCTTTCCAAGATTGCATCTATTTTTCATACGTTTCAGCTCGGAAAAGGTTTCATAATTAAGGAAAATCCTCCCTGTATACAGAGAGGATTTTCCCGCTTTCATCCGATGAATGTTTGTACAAGCAAATACAGATTCAGCCCCATAATGATCGTCGCCACGATCCAGGCCAGCCATTTCAGCCACCCGGCGTTGGCAAACTCGCCCATTTTGGCCTTGTCGCTGGTGAATTTAACGAGCGGCACGACAGCAAAGGACAGTTGGAGGGACAAAATGACCTGGCTCAAAATCAGCAAGTCGGTAGCCCCGCTCTCGCCGTACAGCGCGGTGACAATGACGGCTGGCACGATGGCAATCAAGCGGGTAATCAACCGGCGCAGCCATGGGGTAATTCGCAAGTTCAAAAAGCCTTCCATGACGATCTGGCCTGCGAGCGTTCCCGTCAATGTGGAGTTCATCCCCGCCGCCAACAGAGCGACCCCGAACAAAATGCTGCCGAGCGTCGTGCCGAGCAGGGGGGCCAGCAGGTGATAAGCGTCTGCGATATCGGCCACATCTGTCATCCCCGCCTGGTGAAATGTCGCGGAGGACAAGATCAGGATCGCTGCATTGATCGCCATGGCGAACACCAGGGCAATCGTCGAATCGAGCGTTGCGTATTTGATCGCTTCCTTTTTCCCCAACGTCGTCTGGTCGTACTGTCTCGTTTGCACGATGGACGAGTGCAAGTACAAGTTGTGCGGCATGACCGTCGCCCCCAAAATCCCGATCGCAATGTAGAGCATCTCCGGATTTTTCACAATCTCTGTGCTGGGGATGAAGCCGCCGAGAATCCCGGCGATGTCCGGCTGCGACCAAAACATCTCGAATGCGAAGCAGGCACCGATCGTCGCAATCAGGGCAATCACGAGCGCTTCAATATAGCGGAATCCTTTGTTTTGCAAAAACAGGACGATCATGACATCAAGCGCGGTAATCAACACGCCGTACACGAGCGGTATTCCGAAAAGCAAATTCAGGGCGATTGCCGCCCCGATGACTTCTGCCAGGTCGCACGCCGCGATGGCAAGCTCGCACAGTACCCACAGTCCCATGGCTACCGGCTTGCTGTAGTGATCCCGGCATGCCTGCGCCAAGTCTCTTCCTGTCACAATCCCCAGCTTTCCAGCCAGCGCTTGCAGCAAGATCGCCATCAGGTTCGATAGCAAAATAACGGAGAGCAAGGAGTAGCCGAAAAGGGAGCCGCCCGCAATATCCGTCGCCCAGTTGCCCGGGTCCATATAGCCGACCGCCACGAGATAGCCGGGGCCAGCGAAAGCTAGAAACTTGCGAACCCACGAGCCTTTGGTCGGAACTTTCATAGAGCGGTGGACTTCCGGCAACGATGGCCCATCCGCCTCTTTTCTCCATGCTTGCTGATTTTGGGCAGCTTCGCCTGAGTTTGATCTGGATAGCATAACCCTTCACCTCAATTTGTGGATCAAGTCACCTTTTTTTCCCCAAGGCAACTCTTGGTCAAAAAAATATAGAAATTTGCCTCCACCAAAAATGTTTACCTAGCGAAATATATGTTTTATTATACTCCGATTCCGCCCTTTTGCAATGGTTGCCCTGCATATATTTGGGCGCTTGTTGAACACTACTCGTATTCCTTTTCAGGAGGGCTTGATCGTGAATTGGGAACAGGAACTGGCCGAGCAGATGAGCGGCAGCTCCGATTACGTCCAGCAACAGCTGCGGATCGGAGAAAATGTCTACACGGTATGTTATTTAGAGTGTTTGGTCGAGGCCAACTATATTCAGGATGAAATTGTGGAAAAGTTGGCCGATCCAGCCTGCCGCTTCCCCTTTCATACTTTGGAGACAACTCCAGAAGCCATCGAAGCGATTTTATACGGCAATCTCGTAATCTACAGCCATGCAGAGCAAGTCTTGTATGTCGCAAACGGAACCGGGATGGAGACGCGCAACGTTCAGGAATCCGAAAATGAGAGTTCGCTTCGCGGCCCCCGCGACGGGTTTGTGGAATCCGTGAGCACCAACCTCTCGCTGATCCGCCGCCGCTATCCTGACCCGGAATTGAAAGTGGACATCCGGCAAATAGGCCGGCGGACCAAAACAAAAGTCGCGTTGGCGTACATAAACGGGATCGTCAATCCGGTTATTCTCGATGAAGTGAAAACTCGTCTGTCGACCATGGATATCGATGGCGTCATGGATAGCGGAACCGTGGAGCAGTGGATTGAAGACAGCTGGTATTCGCCTTTTCCGCAGACACAATACACAGAAAGCCCGGCAAGAGTGCTGCACATGCTGCTGGAAGGGCGCATCGCGATCATCGTCGACGGTTCTCCCTTCGTGCTGATTGTGCCCGTCACCTTTTCGATGCTGTTCCAGGCTCCCGATGATTATTACGAGCGCTGGATGATCGGGTCGGCAATCCGCATCATCCGCATAACCGGTGCCAGTATTGCCCTGATTTTGCCTTCCTTGTACATTGCGCTTATTTCTTACCATCCGGGAATGATTCCAACCCAGCTTGCGCTCACCATCTCCGCAGCCAGGGCGGAGGTGCCGTTTCCTTCGTTCCTGGAAGCCGTTTTCATGGAAGCGACGCTGGAAATGCTGCGGGAAGCCGGACTGCGCTTGCCGAAGATCATGGGCCAGACGATCGGCATTGTCGGCGGGCTGGTCATCGGACAATCAGCCGTTGAAGCCGGGATCGTCAGTCCGGTACTCGTGATCGTCGTAGCCATCACCGCGATCTCATCCTTTCTCGTGCCTGCCTACAACGGGGCCATCGCCCTGCGTCTGCTACGCTTTCCCCTGATGCTGCTCGCAGGCAGCCTCGGGCTGTTCGGTCTTATCCTCGGCATTCTTGCTATTCTCGCGCATCTGGTTTCATTAAAATCGTTTGGCATCAACTACTTTTCTCCGCTCGTTCCCTACCGCCCGAGCGACTGGAAAGACATGTTTGTCCGGGCACCACTGCCTTATTTGCGGGACAGGCCGGAAATTTTGCACCCGCAAGATAAAAAGCGGATGGATCTGCACAAACGAAAGAAAGGATGGTAGATGTGATCAAAGACAAGCTGACTGCCCCACAAATAACCGTACAGTTGTTTGCCGCAATCGTGGGAGTCGGTATTTTGTCCTTGCCGGAAACTGTCGGGAACAAGGCTGGCGTCGACAGCTGGATCGTCATCATGGTTTCCGGCCTGGTTGCGATGGTCGCTGTATCGATGATGGCTTATGTCGGGTCGCGATTCCCCGGGAAAGGGATCATTGAATACGGTCCTTTTCTGTTCGGCCGCTTTCTCGGCCTGGTGACCTTGCTTGCTTTTCTGGTCTATTTTTTGATGTTCGTCGGGACAGTCGTCCGCATCTCTGCCGATGTAACCAAGCTGTTTTTGCTCGACCAAACCCCTATAGAAGTGGTCATTATCGGCATGCTCAGTGTGAGTACCTATTTGATCATGCACGGAGTCAATGCCATTGCCCGGTTCAACGAGGTGATTCAGCCGATTGCGGTGTTGATTTTGCTGCTCGTCCTGACCCAAACCGTCCGCGACACCGACATCGGCCGCCTGCTCCCCATCATGGGTGACGGGATCGCTCCGTTGCTGCACGCCTTTCCGACCACCTTTTTTTCCTATCTCGGATTCGAGATTTTGCTGTTCATTCAGCCATTCATGGAAAAACCAGCCCTCGGGCAAAAAAGCGCCCTGATCGGAGTTGCCGCTACTCTTTTTCTGTACACGCTGGTCACAGCCCTCTGCCTTGCCGTGTTAGGCGGTCATGAAGTTACGCTGGTTGAATACCCTACGCTGGCGATCATTAAAAATATTGAGGTGCCTGGCGCTTTCATCGAAAGGCTCGATTCCATCATGATGATGGTCTGGATTCCTTTTGCCATCACCACGATCGTCATGTTTCATTTTTGTGCCAGTCTGATCGCCTCCCGCTTGCTCAAGCTCCAGGAGCACAGAGTCATTGCCTTGCTGCTCGTGCCTATCGTGTTTTTGATTGCCGTCCTGCCACGCAACACGCTGGAAGTGGACGAATGGAGCAAATGGTCCAGCTATCTTGGCTTCGGCCTGATTATCGTCATTCCGCCTTGTCTCTGCCTCATGTACAAATGGAAAGCAAGAAGGCGGGCACGCGCATGAGAAAAAGTCCCGTCTCCCGTCTGTTCGCACTCCTCATGCTGCCAGTCTTGCTCACCGGATGCTGGGACAGGGTGGAAATTCAAGATCGACTGTTTGTGCTGGCTGCTGGCATTGACAAGAACGTGCAAAAAGAACAGAAACGGTCTTATTATGAATTTACCGCCCAGCTGGTCGAGCCACGCGCCTTGTCCGGCAAAGTATCCTTGCCGAACGTCTCTCCCGTCTGGAATCCGACTTCCTCCGGACCGTCGATTTTTGAGTGCATTCGCCTGATGGCGACGCGCGTGGCGAGACAGCCGTACTATGAGCATCTGCAGGCAATCATTATCGGGGAGGAGCTGGCGAAGGAAGGCATCGACAGGTCATTGGATCTCTTTTACCGCGATCACGAGTCGCGCCGCAAAATCAAGCTGATCATCGCCAAAGGAAAGGCAAAAGAGGCTCTTTATGTCAAACCGCGGCTGATGCCCTTGCCTGGTCGCTACATTAGCAAGCTGACGGAAGAAGGAGAGTCGAAAACAGCCAGATTGCCTGCGACCACATCCATCGGGGAATTTTCCCGCAACTTCCACAACGGAGAAAACAGCATCCTCCCCGCTATTCGAGTCGAGCAAAACGAGGTGAAAATGGCGGGAGGCGCGATCATGAGAGGAGACCGACTGATTGGCTGGCTAAGCGATCATGAAATAAAAACGCTCCGCTGGATTAACGGAACGTTTTCGAAAGGCGATGAGGTGATCGTCAAGCTAACGGACGCGGATGAACGGCCCTCTTTCATCACAATGGAAGTAAAGGGCGCCCGTTCCACCGTGAAAACATCGGTCGAAAACGGAAAGCCCGTGATTACCCTTTTGATTCGCGGAGAGGGCAATATCGCAGAAGACGGCTTTGGCAATAAGCCTACCATGGAGAAAATCAAGAAAAAAGAGGAGCAGATCAATCATGCGCTCAAGCAGAGAGTGGAGAAGCTGATCGCCATGATGCAGCAAAAACACGGGATCGATATTTTCGGCTTCGGCGAAGAGTTCCGCAGATTTCAGTATGCTTACTGGAAAGCCCACAAACATGAGTGGGATGCCTTGTTCAAAGAAGCAGAAATCCGCATAGACGTGCAAACGTTCATCCGCCGTTACGGCCAATTCAAATAGCAATGAAATGGGCGACAAGCACGATTCCTGACAAGATCAGCAAAAGGTAGCCGCCCCCTTTGGCAAAGGCCGCATCACGGGTCAGCTGACGATTGCGGTAGGCGACATAGTACCGAAAACGCAAAATCAGGCCGACCACCAAAAGCAAGATGACCAAATAATAAGAGGTCAGGGATTCGAGAAATCCGATAACAAGCGAAAATCCCATCGTACTCCCCCTTTTCCATCCTGGTGTGATTTTCCTAGTATGGTCCAGGGGTACGTTCCTTATCGCTTGCTCATTTGAAGCACCTTTTTCAGGCGGCGAATCCCTTCCCTGATTTTGTCCGGCTCTTCCCACGAATACGTCAGCCGGAGCCAGCCCGGCTCGGCACCATACACCCCGCCCGGAGTGAAGACGACTCCCTCCCGGATTGCACGATCCAGCAGCTCCTGTTCCTCTAGCGGCTCATGCAGTTGGCACCAGATGTGATAGCTGCCCGCTGGTCTGTTCCAGGCAGCATATTGTTGCAATTCGGTTTCCAAAGCAGCGTTCATCGCCTGTTGCTGCTCTCGCAAGTAAATGGCGAGTTTGTTTATTTGCTCCTGCCAGCTTGCTTCCTGCAAAAAATGACGCGCAAGCTGCTGCGAGATACTGCTTGTGCCGAAGTCCATCTGCTGCTTGGCGTCAGCAAGCCGCTCCACGACAGAACGCGGCCCCACCAGCCAGCCGATCCGCAGCCCCGGAGCTACCGTCTTGGACACACTGTTGACGTAAAGCACATGTCCCGCTTGGTCAATCGCCTTGATCGGTCGCGGAGGAAGTGCCGCTCCTGCCAGACTGAGCGCCCCGTAGGCGTCATCCTCCACCAAAGGAATCCGCAATTCCTGGCACGCGGCCAAAAGCTGCGCCCGCCTCGGTTCACTCATCACAATTCCGGTCGGATTATGGTATGTCGGATTGGCGAAAACCATTTTGATCCGCTGTTCTCGATGCAACGCAACCAGTGCCTCCGGGATGATCCCTTGCTCGTCTTGCGGCAACCGAAACAGACGCAGCCCGGCCGAGCTGAACAGCGGCAAGGAATACGAGTAAGACGGCCCTTCCATCGCGACCGCATCGCCCGGATTCAACAAGCACTGCGTAATCAGATGCAGCGCCTGCTGCGCCCCGGAGGTCACCAAAATTTCCTCGCTGTCCGCTTTGATCCCGTAATGCTGCGCCAAATGCTCGGACAGCACGGCCCGCAGTCCCGGATCTCCTTTTGGCTGCGCGTAGCCAAGCTCCAGGTGCATATGCTTCAAACCGCCCAACTGCTCGGCAGACATAGACGGAATCATCGACGTATGCAGCTCTGCTTTCGCCAGGTTAATGATCGAGGAATCCAGGCAAGCATCCTGGATGCGTTTGGCAAGCGGATAGGCAGGCAAAAATGCGCCTCCGTTCGTGTATTTGTACCAGTTCGGCATTTGCTGGACTCCCCACAAATGTCGGCTGACCCATGTACCGCTTCCTTGCCACGATTGCAACAGCCCTGTTGCCCGCAATTCCTCATATGCCGCTGATACCGTTCCCCGGTTTACGCCGAATCTTCTCGCCAACACCCGCTCGGGCGGCAAAGAAGCGCCTGGCTGCAGCTCCCCGGATACGATTTGCTGCTCCAATCTTTTCACAATTTGCTGATACACCGGAATCCCCGCAAGCTTGTCAGGCTTCCACTCCATCTCGCTCCCGCCTCTTCACCGTCTTTTTTTCCATTGCTTCGACAAATTGGCCTACTCATCCTGCTGCCAATTGGCCCTACCGTTCCCATCCGTCCTCTACTAAGCTGAAAGCACACTGTTCGCATTTCTCATCAACAAAGGACGGGATCACAAATGAAAGCAGACTCTCTACCTGAGGAAGCACACACAAAACGGGCGCAAGACACGCCCGCACACGCAAAGCCTGACGGCGGCATGACCTTGGAAAAGGCGGGCATGCTATACGGCTTGCTCGGCGTATGCAGCTTCAGCCTCACCCTGCCTGTGACAAAAGTGGTCGTCACTGCGCTCTCGCCCGCATCGGCCGGACTTGGCCGTGCGCTGATCGCTGCCATCTTGGCTGCATTAGTTCTCGTGTTCAAGCGCGTTCCGCTGCCGTCCTTGGCCCAATTCAGCCAGCTCGTCCTCGTTTCCGCTGGCGTGGTGATCGGCTTTCCTTTTTTCTCCTCATGGGCAATGGAGCGCGTGCCCGCTACCCACGGCGCGGTCATTATCGCCCTGCTGCCGCTCGCAACAGCAGGCGCAGCCGCCTTTTTTGCCGGAGAGCGCCCGGGAAAAACGTACTGGCTTTCCAGCATAGTCGCGTGCCTGACGATTATCGGCTACGCTGTTCTCTCCGGGTTTGGCGCCTTGCAATGGGCTGACCTCGCGTTGCTCGGAGCCGTCGTGTCCGCTGCCATCGGCTACGCCGTCGGCGGGCAGCTCTCCAAAACGCTTGGCGGCTGGCAAGTGATCAGCTGGTCGTTGATTATCGCTTTCCCGTTTCTCGTCGTGCCGATCGCGGGTCCGCTCCTGACGGAATTGCAGCATGCCTCCTGGACCGTCTGGGCTGGCTTTGGCTACATCAGCGTCGTCAGCATGTTTCTCGGCTTTTTTGCCTGGTATCACGGCCTTGCGCTTGGCGGCGTCGCCCGCGTCAGCCAGACCCAATACTTCCAGCCGTTTTTGTCGATTATCGCCTCCTGGCTGCTTCTCTCCGAGCCTTTTACATGGGGAGCCGTGCTGGCGACCGTCATTGTCGTGCTCGCTGTTGCCAAAGGAAAAAATGCCTCTGTCACCGTAAAACAGCCAGCGCCGTCCACAAACAGCAGATAACAACTGCTTCCGCCAAGCTCACAAGCATCTTGTCTGCTGCACATAAAAAAGCACCGCCCACAAACAGCAGGCAGCGACTCCTTTCCACCAAGCTCACAGGCATCTTGTCTGCTGCGCATAAAAAAGCACCGCTCCCCGATGAAAAGGACGGTGCTTTTGCTGCTTATCGTTCCATTAGCCAACTGGTCAATTCGTCTGATCGAGCATGTTTCCCATATATCCCGGGCGATAGACTGGATCACTTAACGCTTGCAAAACCTGATCGGGCCGCGCGCTATGATACTGTGGCAACGTTCGCCACTCCTCCAGCGTCACCCAGCCTGCCCAATCGATCTCTTCGTCCTCCAGCCCGCCGGGAATCGGCGTCTTGTCCTCTCCCACCAGCTTGGCGAGGACAGCAATCCCCACCGTATGCTTGCCAGTGCCTTCCTGATCAATCCGGTCGTCCACCCAGAGCAGACGCTCCATTTCGACCAGCAGTCCGGTCTCTTCCCATACTTCCCGCCTCGTGGCGTCCGGGATGGCTTCCAAATACTCCACATTTCCACCCGGCAAGCTGTAACAGGTTCCGTTTTTGCCCTTTTCCCGAATCACCAGCACTTTTCCTTCGTGCCAGACCACTACTGTGACTCGCAAACGTATTTCTTTCATCCCGCTCGCTCCCTTCTCAGATGGCAGGGGTACGCATAACATGCAGGGAATCGACACCGGAGTGCGCAAAACATTCCTGCAAGGCATCCAATCCAAAACGCTCGACATACCCGGCTTCCGATTCTGCGATCGCATGCAGCATCATGAAGCGGATGACGTCGGCGCCGTTCGTATAATATTCAAAGCCGACCTCTTCAAAATAGGCGGGGGTAAGCACGGCGTGATTCAGCACAGAGCCTTCGACAATCGCCTCTTCCAGCTTGAACAGCTCTCCTGCCTGCACGCGCTTCTGCTCCTGTTCCCACTGACGGATCACCGCCGACGCAATCGTCGCCAGATGCGCGATCATTCCTTTTTGAAACTGATAGGAATACAGCATGCATTCGCTCGCTCCGGTCTTGTGCAACTCCAGCGTCACGTATGTCCACCATCCGCGCCTGCGCGATGCCGGATAAACCGCAATCAGCACATCCGCCGCTTCGAGCTGATACAATTCTCCCCGACACCCGAAAAAACGCTCGCAATGATCGATCAGTTGCCCTGTTACTAGCATATGTATATCCTCGCTTCAACAAGAAAAAAATGTGCGGTTCACCCGAAAAAAGCATGCTCCGAATCGCAAGCATACTGAGCGTATCTTATTTCCGATCCAGCCCCTTGACCATACCTATTTATTTTATCATTGCCCCAAACGAATGTACATGTTCCCCAATTTCTTTCAGCAGCGGAACATTATGCAAAGTATTCACAAAATCATCGCATTTTCCTATAGATTTTCTGGTAAAATTTGAAAAGTGTTTTCTTAACCTATCAGACAATCAGACAAGAAAAAGGGGTCGGCAGCATTGATTGAAGTAGAAAAGAAGTGGAGAGAACTACTGGATTTTTACGCTTTGACGGAGGCGGATCTGGATTTGTTAGCTCGTCACAAAGAGTACGTCCAGACTCACCTGCACGAAATTGTTGACTGTTTTTACGAAGAACTGGAAAAGCATTCGCATCTGCGCAAGTTGATACAGGCGAATGCAGCGGTCGACAGACTGAAAAACATGCAGTATGACTACGTGGAATCGCTGACGAGCAATGTCATCGACGCCCACTACATCACAAGTCGCCAACGGATCGGCTCCACTCATGCCAGAATCGGTTTGTCCGCTTCCTGGTTTTTGGGGGGCTATTCTCTTTATTTGCGGCTGTTTTCCCAAAGGCTGCACTCCCTCAGCGATCCGGATGCCTTTTACCAGGCGCTGTCCAAAAGGGTGTTCTTTGATTCCGCGATCATTCTGGAACAATACATAGGCGAAACTATGCGCGAAAATGCGATCTACCGCGAGAACATGGAGCAAATGGCTGCCGAGTTAAGCACGACTACCCAGGAAGCGTTGCGCATCTCCTCTGTGTTTGCCGAGTCTGCAACCAATCTTGCCGTATACAATGAAGAGATCGCCCAATCCATGCGCGTGCTCAAAGAGCAAAACGAAGAAATCGAGAAATTGAGCGGCTTCGTATCCGATGTGTCTGTGCAGACGAATTTGCTGGGCTTGAATGCAGCCATCGAAGCGGCGCGAGCGGGAGAACACGGGCGCGGCTTTGGCGTCGTCGCCGATGAAGTGCGCAAGCTCGCGGACAAGTCAAACGCTTCTTCCAAAGAAATCAATCATTCGCTTGGCAGCATGGTTTCCCAACTGCAAAAAATCGAGCAACAGGTCACGCTTTCCGCGCAATCAGCCGATCAGCTCGATTCCACTTCCGAGCAATTATTATCGATTATCCAAGCCTTGGATGAGCTGTCTTGCCGCTTGCAAAGCAGGCAATAGTCTTTTTCAGTCGACAGCCGAGCGGGGCGAATATGTCCCGCTTGGCTGTTTTTTTGCTCACGGTGCGTCCCATTGCGGCTTTCATCGCAATCCCGGCAAGCCTTTTTCGGCAAAAGAAAACCCCCGGACTTTTCCCGGGGGCCGCTGATGGAGCTTTCATGCACAACATTATCGACGTTCTATGACCTCAAACTCCACGATGGCATTCGTGTATCCGTCTACCGTGATAGCAAATTCATACGTACCAGGCGCATAGTTTCTTCCCTGAACATTCATGATAACTTTTCCTGGCTGAGTGGTATCCAGCCGGAATCCGTCAATCCATCTTTCGTTCGAGCGATCCCATACTTTCGTGATGTGTTCGCGCCAGCTTGGATCGTCCGAAAACGTGATGTGAAATTCATGCTCACTCACGACCGTCCCTGTTAAGGCAGGGGGCGCCACTGGCGGAGCCATGTCAATCTCGACTGTCACATCCTGGTAGCCTGTTGCGGAAATGACAAATTCGTATCTCCCCGGCTCATAGACGTAGTTCGACTGATTCATCATGATTTTTCCGGCTTGTGTCGTATCGATGTCACTCTCAGCGATGATCCTGTTTTCTGTTTTGTTGCGGATACGGAAAATGTTCTCGCGCCAATTCAAGTTATCGGCAAACGCGATTTCAAACATGCCGTTGCTTTTGAGCACAACGTTCAAAGCAGGTGCCGGCAATCCGCTATTCTCGACTTGCTCCCATCTTTTGCGCGGGAGTTTTGTTCGAGCCTACACCGTGCGGGCGACTTTCATCGCACACGGCGTTCCATCAGCGGATAAGAAAAATTTTACAACGGGCACGATTATTGTAGGAGAAATCATCATTTCCCCTCCACTATCCAAGGTTAAGTGTTTGTTCATTGAAAAAGGAGCGTCCAGGTCGACGCCCCTTTTCTCCTGCCTTACTTCGGATCGGCAAGGTTCATCTTTTGTTGCTTCATCAAGTATTCCACCAGCGCAGATTGATCGATATTCTTGTCCCAATCAGGATTGTTCTTCGATTTGACCAGGTTAAATCCGATTGCGTAGTATGCATTTTGCTCTGCCCAAGTGTAGCTGACATGAAGCAGCTGTGGAGAGGCATTCTCCTGAAGCACTTCTGTTTTGATCACTTCTTTTCCAGCAATGGAGACAGAACTGGCTTTTCCTGTACGTTTCTCTGTGGAGCCGTCCAGGACCATTCCGGTTTTTTTGAACTGCTCCAACAAGTTAGCGTCTTTGAACTGCACAAACCAGAATTGGTAAATCCCTTCCTGGTTGATGTCCGCTCCCATGTACTCCATATTGAGCAGCTGGCTTTCACTTGCCTTGCCGTCCTTCTCCCCTAGATAAATTGCTGCTGGTTGAAGTTGAGCACGTTCGATCCGATACTTCCCGAGGGGCTGAACGGGAAATTTGGGTGCAAATCCGATCGCTTTTTGCACTTGCTGCAAATCGTCGGTGTCATAAATATCGTGGGACGCGCCTTTTCGTTGCGAGGTGTATTGTTTGTAGACCTGCTGATCAGGAGCTGTCATGCTAGTGATCATTTTGGCGAAATCGGCATCTGTGATGTCTTTTCCAAGAACGCCATCCAGGCGATTATGGATGCGATACTGTACGCCGTTATCCAGTCAGACGCTGTATTTGTCCACTTCCTTTTCCCTGTGGGCAGCCGCCTTTAGCACATTCACTCCTTGTACATTCAGCGTTTCCTTTTTCATCTCTTTGATGCTGCCGTCCCGGATGGGCCAGCCCAGCTCTTCTTCTTTGACAATTTCCGTGTAAGCGGCATCCAGCCCCACTCCGCCACGGATTGCGGTAATTTCCAGGCCACCGTCAATGTAATCATGCTCTCCGTCATTTCCCATCTTTTGCAAATACATGCGAACCATTGTCCGTTTTTTGCCTGTATGTTTGTTCTCGTCTGATCCGTGCTTCATGACATCCTCAGGTCCTACATCGATGCCTAGCAACATATAGCCTTTTGGTAAAGCAGCGGGAACTTTAAACGGAAAATCCGCGACCTTGACTGCTCTCTCCAATTCCGTATAGCTTCGAATCGGCGCATCAACCAGCACTTCCTTTTTGTTCGCCGCCAAACTGCTCACAGCATGGCTCTCCTGTATGGTTCCTGCTCCTGGCTGGGCCGCATGGGTCAACGCCGCTGTCCCGATGCAAACGACGCACACGACAGCGATTGCCGACAAGCGGTAAGAGCCTTTTTTAAACGATTGGATCATCGTAATCCTCCTGAGAATTTCCTTTTTATCGTTCGATTCGAAAAAGAACAGCAACGGTTGCCGGCTCTGTTTCGTCGATGCATGCTTGAGAAACTCAATCATGGTCAGTCCATAAGGGATCGCCTCGGCTTCTCCCAAAACTTCCAGCGCACATGCGTCACACGCAAGCTCTCCGTCTGTTTTCATCTTTTTCATGCACAACCAGACAAGCGGATTCATCCAGTGAATCGCCAACGCCAAAACGCTCAGCGTGTTCCACAGTGTATCCCGTCTTTTTACGTGGGCTACCTCATGCGCCAGAACGTGGGCGAGTTGAACATGGTCCAACTCCTTTTCCATCGCTTGTGGCAAATACACCCGCGGAGCGAGTATTCCGAAAACGTACGGGCCGATCGAATCGCTTCCCGTATACAAAGGAATCGGCTGCCTGATGCGGAACTTCCGGCGGCAATTGTTCATGACAGCCAGAGTCTGCTCGTCCGTAATCCGTTTGTATGTCCGAAACCGTCTCTTTATTTTTTGCGTATAGGCGAACAATGCGGCGATGATCGTCACGGAGCCGATCAGCCACACCAGCGAAATCAATTGCAAGGCAAGACCATGCCGGGATGCAGCAGGGGCTTGTTGCTGTTGAGCTTGTTCGGGAAGAACAGGCTTCGCGATCCCATGATTTTTCTCGTTCATCGTGGTAAAATGGTTTGGAGTAGATACATTTTCTTGGCTGTTTTGTGGTAATTCCTTGGACGTTTGCCCGTCCGCAAAAGGATTTAGCGCAAGAACAGCTCTTTTTATGTCGGAAGCATATGGCAGTCCGTGAAACATGCTGACAGGGCTGTCAGGGAAGTCAGGAAGCAGCAACCGAAGCAAGACGATCATCCACAGCAAATGGCGAAAGCGTGCACTCATGCGGCGATGAAACATTTTTTGCACAGCCATCACCAGCAAGGCAACAACGCTCGCGGTCAGTGTGGAATAAAAGAACCATAAAAAAACGTCAACTACCATATCCATGTCTTTTCCCTCTTTTTATAGTTTCCAGCCTTTGCTTAGGTCTGAGAACCGTTTCCTTTTTCTCTTTCTTCTCCTGTAGCACCTGTTGCAAAAGTTCGATCACCCTATCGAACCGCCTGGTCGCTCCACTCGCTGGAGTCGGACAAATAAATCGCAATCTGCTCAGCCGTGATCGGGCTTCTCTTCCAAATCTCTTTCATGTTTTCTGGTTCCGATTCAGATATTTTCGGCAATTCTCCCACGCATTCACTCCTTTAAATTTACAGTTGTAAACGATACGTTGATAATATTACATCTGTAAATTTAAATTGTCAATATGAGGAAATCGAAAATTTGCGAGTATAACCAACTTCAAAGTACAGTCCGCAAGGGAACAGCCGGGTGTCTTCTCAGCAAAGACTCCCTCCCCCTTTTTATTTTCTGATACGTTTGCCTATACTGGAAATTTATTGACCCGTCCAATTTATTTTGTGGTAAAGTGGGTATAGATACAGATAATGGAAAAGGAGGCTCGGTGTGGTGTCGCTTTCATTAGGTGAACTCATTAGCAGCCATCGTAGTCGACGCAATCTATCTCTTTCAGATCTCGCAGAAATGTCCGGGGTCAGCAAAAGTACCTTATCCTCCATTGAATCGGGGGAGACGAAGCGGCCCAGTTATACCACGTGGAAAAAAATAGCGGACGCTATGGATATAGCGCCTAGCACGATCATAAACGCTTTTGTAGACACGACCTATCATCCGAAAACGCTGGAAATTGTCCTGGCAGAGGTGATTCGGGAAGGCTGGGAAGCACTTGTCGCGAAAGTTGCCATTCGCTATTTGGAATCTCCCCGGATTGATACATTCAGAGCGTTGGATCATATCGACGGCACCGCCAGAGATACGGAGAACAAGCGAATCAAACGTATTTTATGCGATTCGATTATTACATTCACAAGAAGTCGGGGCATACCATCCTATCTCGCCAGCGCCCTGTATGAACGGTATTTGATCGAACGAGACGACTTCTCCCGTTTCGAGGAAACGTATCGTCGCGGGAAGGAGCTGCTCCTCTACACCGAGCATCTCTATACAGAAGATCGCATCGACTACTATTACAAAATGGGTGTTCACGCCAACATTCTGGGACTGCACGACGAAAGCATCGAGTTATGCAGGCTGGGCTTGCGCGAGGATCGGACGGATAGCAAGCAAAAAGCATCGGCCTACATCTCGCTGTTCAACTCATGTGTCTACTTCGGAGACATCCACGTCGCTGCCATCTACTTGAAAGAATACGAGAACAGCCAATACGCCGATTTTCGCAAAAATCATTTTCGCGCCACCCTCTTGGCGAAAAAAGGCCAGCACGAGGAGGCTATCGAGTTGTTCCGCGTCTGCTTGCAGGAGGCGAAAAAAGAAGGGCGGATATCCATCGTCGTCGACCTCATGGCATCTTACCTGGAGGCTGGAAAAACAGACGAGCTTTTGCGGCTGATCGAATCGGAAGATCAGTTTCTCCCGGAAGCCACGCCGCAACATCCTTATCGAATGAAAACATTGGCGCAATACTACAGGCGCAAGGCACTCTGCTTGATCTCGCTGGAGAAGTTCGATCAAGGATTTCACAGCCTGAGCGAAAGCATCAAATATTTCAAACAACTGGGCACAACCTCCGAGGTCATCGATGGCATCCGCCTGTTCCTCCGCCACCATCGCACAAACAACAAAAATCTATCTTTCAAAAATATGGAAATTCTTGAAGATATATGTGATAATATTATATAAACATAGAAAAGGAGGAAAGCTTCATGAAAAAGATTCTTTGGATTCTTGCTCTTGTCTTGTTCTTTTCCTCGCCCGTCGTATCAGAAGACGTCAGTGCCGCTGCAAAGCCAAAAGCGAAGCCTTATCTGGTGGAGCCGGATTGGTAATCGTTGTGAAAAGAGAGGCGATCATGCCTCTCTTTTTTTGTTTCGTGTCATTGTTATGTACGGGTTTGGTGGGGGTTTTGTCACGGGTGTTCTCGACTCGTTGCACGATGATTGTTCACGGGGCATGTGGGGCATGATGCGTACAATCCCGAACCATCATCCATTTTCCTTTCAGGTCCAGTAAATAGGATTTGCGGTCTTTCGCCAACATCTTTTAAATCGCAGGTCATTTTATCACCTCACTTTTTCACAATCATACATTTGTCCCAATAATAGAAAAGCCCTACCTCGGACTCAAAATCCGAAGCAGGGCTTCCGCGCTTATGTTGTCGCTTTTTCTGTTACTTGATCCAGCATTGTAGCATGATCCAAGACTAAAAAGCATTCTAGTGGCACGATTTTTTTTAAAGAATAGATTTTTCGGATTTCCCATTAATTGATACACAATAACCAAAAGAATAATATGTAATATATTGTAGAAAAATGCAAAAAACATATACTTACAAAATTTGGTATTTGTTGGTATATTTTAAATTGTGCTGTTTTTATTATTATTAAAAAGGAGAGTTACCATGAATTTGTTTAAGAAATCAATCTTGTTAGCATCGTGTTTAGGAGCTTTTTTTGCTTTGGGTTATGGTTTTGCAGAAGCAAGTAATGCTGATGTTGCATTTGCAAAGTGGGACCCTAATAAGGATTATGAATACACATTGGATAAATCAATCACTAAAAGTGAGAGAACTGCGATTATAACAGCTGATAACCAATGGAACAATGTTGATGATCCCGTCTATTATCTAAAGGAAAGTCCTGTAAAAACAGACATTGCTTCGTCAAAAAAAGATGCGATAAACATAATCTACACAGCCTCTCTTGGGACTACTGGTGGTAAACTTGCCGAAACAAGAGCTTATATCAACCGTTATGACTATGTTATCGAAGCAGATATAGTAGTCAACGAATCTTTTGCCTATTCGACCGGATCTAAACCTGATTCAAATACATTCCACCTACGAACCATCATGACTCACGAAATGGGACATGTACTTGGGATTGGTCATTTAGCAGATAAACCGGCTGTTATGTATGCAACTTTAGATAAGGATCAAGTGAAAATTCCTCTCTCAAAATATGATAAAGATGCTTATGTGATTAACCACTCTAAATAGCATCTAGGATTAAAAATAACAGGAGGTAAAAATAATGAAAATGAACATTAAAAGCGGAATAATCGCTTCTTCTATGATTTTAGCTTTTGGCCTTGGTTATGTGGTTTACGACACATATAATGTAACCAAGTCAACAATTCGTGTTGAAGGTACGTTAATCGAATTATCACCTGAGGAACTGGCTGCAGCAAGTTCCTTAATCATTGAAGGTAAAATTAATCACATTACACAGCCACAATGGAATACAGAGGATGGAAATGAGCCAGAAGTGATTGAGGATGCAGATGCAATTTATCGAGATATCACAATAAAAGTAAACAAAACGCATAAAGGTAAGGAATTAGACGAAGTCGTAGTTCGTGTTTACGGTGGAGAAACAGAAAACGTAATTATGGATATGGAAAATGCACCAGAATTTACTGAAAACGAGAAAGTCCTCCTATTTCTAAATGTTGATGATTCACCAGCGAACAAAACAAACTCTACTGATCACTATGCAATAGTGGGTTCCTACCAAGGAAAATTTAAAGTTAAAAATGATAAAGTTGACAATAAAAGAGAGAAATTCCAATTAAATGAGATAGTCGACATAATTGAAAGTCATAAAGATGACAAAAATCCTTTGCAGCAGTAAATCATGACGTTTTAACAGGAGTAACCCGCTAGTTGAGAATCTAACTAGCGGGTTACTCTCTTTTTACAAAAGTTCATATCGACAGGTCATTCTCTTTTCTTTATGAACTCCTTGTATAGCCTTCCAATCCACGATGACCCGCACCGGTCTTCGGATCGATGAAGCGCTGACGTTAACTTGGGATGACATTGACACCGAAACCGGCCGCTTAACGATCAATAAAACGCTGGTTTATCCGCTCAACTCGACGCCTTACATTTCGACGCCAAAGTCAAAGAACAGCGTGCGAGAATACTTCAAAGAGGTATGCAAGCGGGCCGAGCTTCCGGTTCTGTCTCCGCACGCTTTAAAGCACTCCCACGCGGTCCATCTTCTCAAAACCGGCGCAAATATAAAATACGTGTCCGAGCGACTAGGACACGCACGCAAGCGTCAAAGTCACAGCGGACACGTATTTACACATCACTAATAAGATTGAAAACGACGCACTCGCCCTTTACGAGAGGTACGTCCAAAATGGGCAAATCATGGGCAACCAGCCCAGCAGGAGCAGGAAAAGTCTATAATATTAAGCTTAACCGATGCTTCCCTCCATCTCGAACTTGATTAATTTTGCTCGAAATGACACGAACTGATTAGCAATAAATCCGGTCAGACCTTTGATATAAAGCCGTTCCTTCAAATGGTTTAAAATGGATTATAATTTCAACTTGGCACGGAAATTTGACTAATAAAACCATGTAGAAAGGATTAAAATTTTAGAACTCAATGTTTGCGAGGAAGGACAAGAACAATCATAAAAAGATACGGGTTTTTCTTCCTTACATTAGTCGTGATGAAACGTATCATATGTAAATGGGGTTTTTCACGAAATTTGGAACAGCACCTTTTCTAAATAGTAAAAGAGGTGCTGTTTTTGTTTTTTTATGATTAGATTAACATTTGTTGCATGAAAGCTTGTTTTTGTTTTTGTAATAAATATAATTTTTCTTGTTCATTTTGAATTTTATTATCCAATAAATTTAGAAACTCAGCAATTTTTCTTTGCTCTTCTAGAGTAGGAATATTGAATTTAAGTGTAGCGAAATCTTTATAGCTAATTGCTTTTCCATCTCTAATACCATAAGTTGTCGTGTTTAATCGCTGGATAAAAGAATCTGTTTTAAAAAATTTCGCGAAATATGGTTCGTAAATCTTTTTACCTTTTTTACGAAATACTGTATAAGCAGGGCTTACTAGACCCTGTAAATTGGAAATCTCAATGCCGCCTTGGAAAGAACGCAAACTAATAATAAAATCGTTCGTTTCTACAAGTTTGTATGATTTTAAATTCTCATTACTGAATGCCATATGTCTTTCTAAAGTATCTCTTAAGACCATCCCATTATCTTGAGTAGCAGAAAGGACAGGAAAATCACCATTGTGGTTTTTATTAGAAACTGACTCAAATAATTCATCAGCTTTAATATTAGTTTTCCACTCAGGGAAATCAGCCCCATTTTCATCCTTAAATCGCAATTTCTTACTAAAAAGCTTCTGCATATAGCCTTTTTTCTGTTCTTTCAGCAAGTTGATTTTTTCTTGTTGAAGTTGGATTTTCGAATCAAATTTCTCAAGAAAGCTACTTATTTTCACTTGTTCCTCTAAACTAGGTAGATAGAAATGATAGGATGCATATTCCTTAGAATTGATACCAGGTTGCCCAGAACGCATAGACATTACTTTAACCCAATTATTATATGATTGAGTCATTGTTTGATAATAAATAAATTTGGCATTATGTTTTTCTTCAATTCGTGCTCTAATTAAAAACCCTGCAAAGTATAGTTTTCCATCTTCCTTTTTATAAATGTAAGATTTACCTGTGCTTGCCCCGGTTCGTGCAAATACTATATCGTTTTCTTTTAATAAATACTCATCAGTTAGTTCCCCATCTGGTGAAACCCTATTATTCTTTATATATTTTCTACTTTCATCATCAATATCTGTTATACGAATGTATTGATTTTCACCATCGAATGGCTTGGCCGCAGCATTTAAACCGTATGATATTGATTTACAACAGTTTCCCAATGTAGTAAAAATCCATTCATCTTCAAACTCCTTAAATCTTAACGAAGGAATATGCATTTTTATACCTCCAACTCTTTGAAGTATTTCTCTAACTCTCGATCCACTTCTGCAATTTCATCATCAATTACTTTCAAGCGTTGTGCTACTGCTTGCAAATCAACTGTTGTTTCTTCTTCAAATGTATCCACGTAGCGAGGAATGTTTAAGTTATAATCATTTTCTTTGATTTCTTCTAATGTTGCTGCGTAAGAATACTTGTTGATTGTCTCGCGACTTAAGAATGTGGCAATGATTTTCTCAACGTGTTCATCTGATAAAAGGTTTTGATTTTTCCCTCTTTCAAATTCATTAGATGCATCAATAAATAATACATCGTCATCATGCTTACGGCATTTTTTGAATACAAGGATGCAAGTTGGAATACTTGTACCATAGAAAACGTTTCCTGGTAAGCCAATTACAGCATCTAAGTAATTTTTTTCTTCTATCAGATATTTACGAATTGTTCCTTCTGCTGCACCACGGAATAGGACACCATGTGGTAACACAACAGCCATTTTACCGTTATCATCCAATTGATGAATAAAATGTTGAATAAATGCAAAATCAGCTTTGGATTTTGGTGCTAATTTAGCATAAGCACTAAAGCGTTCATCTTCTTTGAATTTGTCGTCAGCACTCCATTTTGCTGAGTATGGAGGATTTGCAACGATCACTTCAAAGCGTTGCTCGATATGTTGTGGTTCTTCTAATGTATCAGCATTCCTAATATCAAAGCGTTGGTAGGGAATACCATGTAGCAGCATATTCATTCGAGCTAAGTTATATGTTGTCGAAACTTTCTCTTGTCCGTAATATTTGTGTACCTTTGCCTCTTTTCCTACACGTAATAGTAACGAGCCAGATCCACAAGCCCCATCATAAACATCACGAATTTCTGTTTTTCCAGCAGCCACAATCTTCGCTAAGATTTTAGACACTTGTTGAGGCGTATAGAACTCTCCCGCCTTCTTCCCAGCGTTTGCAGCGAACTGAGAAATCATGTACTCATACGCATCACCTAATACATCGATTTCTGCATTGTCTTGTTCAAATGGAATTTCTGCAATATTGACGATGACTTTACTTATAAGATTTGAACGGTCTTTAACTGTGCGACCTAAACGTGATGATGTTAAGTCCATGTCATCAAATAAGTTTTGGAAGTCGTCTTGACTTTCTGTACCTAATGTTGATGATTCAATTGCTTTTACACCGTTTTGAAGCATTTCTACGTCAAAATTGCCGTTTACTCCTTTTTCAATTTCTTTAAGGAAATATGAGAACAAAAATTGTGGTTCTACTATATAACCTAACTCATCAATAAGATATTCTGCTAAGTCCTCGCGGTACTCTTCATTTTCCCATGCTTCAGCATAAGAAATGTTATCTTCCCTTAATAATTGGTTTGCACGTGCTTCTACTTTTTCTGATAGGTAACGATAGAAAATTAACCCTAGAATATAATCCTTGAATTCACTAGCATCCATTTGACCTCGAAGGTCATTAGCCATCGCCCATAATTTTTTATGTAATTCAGCCTGTTGTTGACGTTGTTTTTCACTTGTTGTCATCGTAAGTTCCTCCTTAAGTTTGATGATTAATTCACGTTGATACTCTGAATTAGCCTCTGTTGAATATATTGCTGTTGCAACTCACGTTTTTCAGTCATTAACGATTCTTTTCTCTTTTTTAACTGAGCTATTTTGCCAATAATTATTTGCTTTCGGATAGGTGGTAAGTCAATTTCTAAATCCTTTAAATGAGACAGCTTCAATAATGAAATAACTGTTCCCTCACTTAATACTGACAACTGCTTTCGAATGGATGGATATTCATTAAAGTACCATTCAAAGAAGGCTGCATCTACATCACTTGTTAATTCGATTTTTATGAAATTATTTGTTAACAATAGTCCGCTATATTTCTCGGGTAACAGAGCAATTTTTTGTGTATGCGTGTGTAAAATAAGACTGACTGTGTCAGTTAGCAGTTGTGGTACCAATTTTTCTTTCGGTACAGCAATTTCCACATTTTTTTCATTTGAAATTCGATAAGCTAAGCCCAGTGTTTCGTTAAATTCCTTTAATGATAATGGTTTGACTTTTGTTGTCTCAACGTTGTCAGAAAAAGCTTCCAACCGATTCGCAAAAGCACCTTGTGTAAATTTTGCAATTTGATATAGTTTCACAACACTCCTCCTTTGATATTTTTTAATATATCAACACCTATGAATATAATGTAAATGATATTTCAAAAAATATCAATGTTTTCTCATTTGATTTTTGATATTTTTTAAAATAACAAGAAAAAGCGCTAATTTAGCGCCCTCTCATTTATTAAATGGGTTATGTGGTAACTACGCACCGTATTTTTCGGTAAAGTCACGAATGAAAGTAATAATTGCTTTGATTGCTTTATTCTTTTTCAAGAACGAGCCTGATAAAGAATCCATAATTGCATTTTTTTCAATTAAAGTGGAATACTCATATGTTGATACTTGTTCACGTAATATACTGTCTTCAATGTTTACTTGTTTTGCAAATGTTGTGAGTTCTTGCTCACTCATTTCTTCTTCGTAACGGTTATATGCATCCATCACAGATTCATTAGGGGCTAATATTGGTGCAACCTTATCTAAGAACCCTTTTATCAATTCAATTTTTAGACGTAACTTCGGATCAGATGCATGGTCTAATTCTTGTTTGATAAAACGAATCTCTTTGTCACGTTCTTTTTCGTTTTCTGTGTTAAGGTTCGCAATTAAATTCAAAATGTAGCTGACATTAATCTTGTCTGTATGCATTAGCTCTAACTCAAAGTCGATGTCATGCAAGATCGATTCTTTTGGCACTTCACTACGCTTAAAATCTTCGTAAACCTTGAAATATTTGCTCTTGTAATCTTCATATGATTGTTGTGAAATTGTTAGCTCTGATTCATCAAACTCAAAATCAGAAAATGACTGTAAACGTTGAAGGAATTTCGTCACATTTTTGAATGCAATGATAAATTGCCGCTTATCTTCCTCGCTTTCTAGCTCGTCTACTTCTTCAGGAATGACTGCAACATTTCGTAAGTTTTTCACTGCTTCCTTAAACGCTTTTAAATATTCATCGTAGCTCCCCATTAAAACGGTATCAACGTTGTCCGTTCTAGAGAATAACTTAATTGCTTCATCTGTTTTTTCTTTTAAATTTCGATAGCAAACAATATTTCCGTATGGTTTAGTAGATTTCTCTACACGATTTGTACGGCTATATGCTTGCAACAAATCATGATATACCATGTTCTTATCCACATAGAGTGTATTAAGTGGCTTGCTATCAAATCCAGTTAAGAACATCTTTACGACAAGTAAAATATCTATTTGGGCATTTTTCACTTTTTTTGATACATCAGAAAAATAACGATCCCATGTTTCTGTCGAGAAGTCTGTATCACACATTTGGTTATAATCTGAAATCATGCGGTCTAATGCTTCACGAGAATGTTCACCTGTACCATCACTTTCCTCGTTTTGCCCATATGAAAAAATTCCAGCAATCTTTAAATCATGATTCTTAGAGTTAAAAATATCGTAATACTTAATTAACGTAGGAATAGAATCAACTGCAAACATAGCGCAATAGCCTTTGCTCTTCGAACGTCGTAGATGATTACTAATTATATGGTCAGCTACTAAGTTTAAACGTCGTTCCTCATGCCAAACTTCATCTGTATCAATCGCTTGTACTTTTGTATCATCTGTTTCATCGATATTAGCGTTAAAGGTACGAATGTATTCTACTGAGAAACCAAGTACGTTCCCATCACGGATAGCATCTTTAATAAGGTAATAATGCAAGCATTTTTCAAAAAGGTCGGCAGTTGTACGTCCATCTTGACTTTTATTCTCGATAAAGCGTGGTGTTCCCGTAAAACCAAAGTATTGAGCATTTTGGAAGTGACGATCAATCTCTTTTCGCATATCACCAAATTGGCTACGATGACATTCATCAATAATAAAAACGACTTTTTCTTGTTTATATGGTTCCATAATCTTAGCGTACTTTGGACTTTTGATTGCATTGTTCATTTTTTGAATTGTTGTCACAATGAATCTCTTCATAGGATTCTGTATTTGCCCAATAAGGACTTCGGTTTTGTCTGTGCGGTCAACCGCTCCCTTCTGGAACTTGTTGAACTCAGCAATGGTTTGACTGTCTAAGTCTTGACGATCAACGAGGAAGAATACTTTTTTGATGTTTTCCTCATCAGCTAAAATTTGCCCAGCTTTGAAGGAAGTCAGTGTTTTACCCGAACCGGTTGTATGCCAGATGTAGCCGTTGTTGTTTGTTTCGGTTGCTCGCTTTACAAGTGCTTCAATTGCATAAACTTGATATGGACGCATAACCATTAATGCTTTATCTGTATCATTAATGACCATATAACGACTAATCATCTTCGCAAGATGGCATGGATTTAAAAATGTACTACTGAAACTTTGTAAGTTTGAAATCAGTTCATTTTTTTCATCTGACCAAAAGAATGTAAATCCAAATTGAATGTCATAATCAGAATTCGAAAAATACTTTGTATCGACACCATTACTTATTACAAATATTTGTAGAAAACGATATAAACCTGGAAATGTATGGCGACGATAGCGTTGGATTTGGTTAAACGCTTCTTTAAAGTCTAACCCTCGTCTTTTTAATTCTATTTGAACGAGAGGTAATCCATTAATTAAGATAGTGACGTCATAACGATTGGTGTACTTTCCAGTCACAGTGGTTTGTGTTGTAACCTGAAAAAGATTCTTACACCAATCTTTTGTGTTTAGCAACTCTACATATAATTGAGTACCATCTTCACGTTCGATTAATAATTTATCACGTAGGATTTTGGCAGAATCGTAAATGCTTTTGCCTTCTATTAATGTAAGAATCCTTTTAAATTCTATATCAGATAATGGTTGTCCATTTAGTTTATGTTCATTAAATAAATTAAGTTGTTGCTTAAAATTAGCTAATAATGCATCATAGTCCGCAATCTTGACCGCATTATAGCCTTGATTTACAAGTTGTTTATGTAAGTTTTTTTCAAGTTCTGCTTCAGGTTGGTATGCCATTTGGTAGGAACCTCCTTAATACCATCGTCCCTTTTATTATACTTAAAAATTAATGTTTAAGTTTCATTTTTATTTTTAATATTGTTTGTGGAACAGTAACCATCGATTCAGGCATACCTTAAAACATAGTGTCAGCGCGATTAAAATATCTTTCTGTTATGAAAAGCATTTTACATTATGCCGTTCATGAACTTGAAGTGCTTGAAAAAAACCCGGCTGATAAATTAAGAGTTCCAGTTCAGGATTCTGTTGCCATAAAGAAAGAAAAAGTGAAATATTTTAGCCTTGAGGAATTAAACCAGTTATTAGGTTTTATGAAAAAATACAAATATCAACGCTTTCCTAATCATCAGCTTTACTACATACTTATGTACTTTTTAAGCAAAACCGGTTTAAGGATATCTGAAGCTTTAGCTTTAAGATGGGTAGATATTATTGGTGATAAAGTAACTATAGATAAACAAGCAAGCCGTGATGATAATAACAGTGTAAAATTAACGACATTAAAAAATTCTTCTTCCTATCGCACTATCAAAATAGACCCTGATTTAGTACGTGAATTAAAGAAGTTTAAGATGAAGCAAAATGAATGAATTCTAGGAAATACAAGATTCCGCAAAAATGAAGATGGCATTATATTTCAAAATTATAACGGGCATTATTTAACACCTTCTACTTTTCGTGAAACCATGCAAGATTACTGCAAAAATGCCGGTGTTGATTATAAAGGCACCCACGGCTTTAGACATATTCATGCGGTGCTGCTGCTTGAATCAGGGGCGAGCCTTAAATATGTATCAAATCGCTTGGGGCATAAACCATCAAAACAACAGCGGATACTTATCTTGATATTACCGAAAAAATAGAAGAAGACGAACTTCAAAAGTTCGCCTCCTATGCTAAAAGATAAGTTCAACTTGGCACGAATTTGGCACGCCACCAAGTTGGCACGATATATAATCCCCTCAAACCCGCAATATATAAAGGTTTTTTTGATATTATCCGATACTACCTTCCATCTCAAACTTAATGAGACGGTTCATCTCCACCGCATACTCCATGGGCAATTCTTTCGTGAATGGCTCGATGAAGCCCATGACGATCATTTCGGTCGCTTCTGCTTCCGACAGGCCGCGGCTTCGCAGGTAGAAAAGCTGATCCTCGGACACTTTGGATACAGTCGCTTCATGCTCCAGCGTGATGTTGTCGTTCATGATCTCGTTGTACGGGATCGTGTCGGACGTGGACAGTTTATCGAGAATCAGCGTGTCGCACTTGATGTTGGACTTGGAGCCTTCCGACTTGCGTCCAAACTGCGCCAGACCGCGATAGGTTACTTTTCCGCCGTCACGGGAGATCGATTTGGAAATGATTGTGGATGTGCAATCCGGTGCCAGGTGAATCATTTTGGCGCCTGCGTCCTGGTGCTGTCCTTTTCCTGCTACTGCGATGGAAAGAACCGTACCTTTGGCGCGTGGGCCTTTCATGATAACTGCCGGGTATTTCATCGTCAGCTTGGAACCGATGTTGCCATCGATCCATTCCATGTTCGCATCAGCGTAAGCAACCGCACGTTTGGTTACGAGGTTGTATACGTTGTTGGACCAGTTTTGGATCGTGGTGTAACGGCAACGCGCGCGCTCTTTGATGATGATTTCTACAACAGCGGAGTGCAAGGAATCCGTGCTGTAGATCGGAGCTGTACAGCCCTCTACGTAATGCACGAACGAATCTTCGTCCGCGATGATCAGCGTGCGCTCGAATTGGCCCATGTTTTCCGAGTTGATACGGAAGTAGGCTTGCAGCGGAGTTTCCACTTTGATGCCTTTTGGCACGTAAATGAAGGAACCGCCGGACCATACTGCCGAGTTCAGTGCCGCAAACTTGTTGTCTGCTGGCGGGATTACGGTCGCGAAGTATTCCTTCACGATGTCAGGATACAGCTTTACTGCCGAATCCATGTCGCAGAACAGAACGCCCAGTTTTTCCAGGTCTTCCTGCATGTTGTGGTAAACTACCTCGGATTCGTACTGAGCCGATACACCTGCGAGGAACTTTTGCTCCGCTTCCGGGATACCCAGCTTGTCAAAAGTTGCCTTGATTTCTTCCGGCACCTCATCCCAGCTGCGGCCTTGCTTTTCCGAAGGCTTTACATAGTAGGTGATGCTGTCGAAATCGAGGTCGTCCAGATCGCCGCCCCATTTTGGCATCGGCATGCTGTTGAAAATATCCAAAGCTTTCAAACGAAACTCCAGCATCCACGCCGGCTCGTCTTTGATCTTGGAAATTTCCTCGACGATCTCGCGGGTCAAACCCTTTTTCGTACGGAATACAGAAACGTCCTTATCGTGAAAGCCGTACTGGTAATCCTGTATCTCAGGGGCTTTTTTAGCCATCGTTGCTCACTCCTTCTTCATTCATGTCCTTACCTGATGCTATTTTTGCTCTGCCTGTTTGATGCCTTGCTCCAGCGCTTTCCAGGCCAGAGTGGCGCACTTGATCCGCGCAGGGAACTTGGCTACGCCTGACAAAGCTTCGATGTCACCCAAATCAATCGAGTCGTCGATTTCTTTGCCCTGCATCATCTCGGAGAACTTGTGCGCCAGTTCAAGTGCTTCCTCCACTGGCATGCCTTTGACCGCATCCGTCATCATCGAAGCCGATGACATGCTGATCGAACAGCCTTCGCCGAGAAACTTCGCATCTACCACTTTGCCCTCTTCCACTTTCAAAGAGAGCGAGATGCTGTCGCCACAAGTCGGGTTATTCAAATTAACAATGAGTCCGTCGGATTCTTCCAGCTTGCCGCGATTGCGCGGTTTCTGGTAGTGGTCCATGATCACGCGGCGGTATAAATCATCAAGAGAAGACATTGCCGAAATACTCCTTCGTCTTCTTCAATCCCGCTACCAGCACATCCACTTCTTCCTCTGTGTTGTACAGGTAGAAGCTTGCCCGAGCGGTAGCCGTCACATTCAGCCAGCGCATAAGCGGCTGTGCGCAGTGATGGCCTGCACGAACTGCGATCCCGTAGCTGTCCAGCACAGTAGCCAGGTCATGCGGATGCACCGTATCCAGATTGAATGTAATTAAACTGCTGCGGTCTTGCTGCGGTCCGTAAATTTTCAGTCCTTCGATCTCACGCATTTGCTCCATGGCGTATTTCACCAGGTGCTTTTCATGACGCTCGATGTTTTCCATCCCGATTTCTTCCAGGAAGTCGATCGCAGCACCAAGTCCGATCGCGCCTGCGATGATCGGCGTTCCGCCCTCGAATTTCCACGGAAGCTCTTTCCACGTAGAATCGTACATATCCACGTAGTCGATCATTTCACCGCCAAATTCCATCGGCTCGACTTGCTCCAGCACCTCGCGCTTTCCGTACAAAACGCCGACTCCGGTAGGGCCAGCCATTTTGTGGGCAGAAAACGTGTAAAAATCGCAATCCAAATCCTGGACGTCGATTTTTTTGTGCGGAGCGCCCTGAGCGCCGTCCACGAACAAAAGGGCACCGTGCTGATGGGCAATCTGGGCAATTTCCTTGATCGGAGTAGTATCTCCAAGTACGTTGGAAATATGGTGAATGGCAACGATCTTGGTATTGTCTGTTACTGTTTCCTTGACCGCTTCGAGAGTGACGGTACCGTCCTCTGCCAGCGGAATGAACTTGAAGGTCGCTCCGGTAGCCTTGGCTGCCTGCTGCCACGGAATGAAATTGGCGTGGTGCTCGACCAGTGTGGTCACAATCTCATCCCCGGGCTTCAGAACCAGACGCGCGTAGCCGTAGGCAATCGTATTGATCGCCGACGTCGTGCCGCGCGTAAAGACGATCTCCGCCGCTTCGCGGGCGTTGATGAAGGCGCGAACCTTCTCTCTCGCGCCCTCGTAGCCGTCTGTCGCCCGGTTGCCCAAGGTGTGCACGCCGCGGTGCACGTTGGAGTTGAACTCCTTGTAGTATTTATCCATCGCCTCAATTACCGGAAGCGGTTTTTGAGAGGTTGCTCCATTGTCTAGATAAACGAGCGGATGGCCGTTTACCTCTTGGTGAAGGATGGGAAAATATTTCCGAAGCTCCTTGGCGTTCATTAGCCTAACTTCCTTTCAAGCGCCTGACGGAGTTTGTTTCTCACTTCTTCCACCGGAATCTCGGAAACGACCGGATCGAGGAAGCCGAGAATGATCAGACGTTCTGCGCCCTGACGGGAAATTCCACGCGACATCAAGTAGTAGATGGACTCTTCACTGAAGCGTCCTACCGAAGCAGCATGCCCCGCTTTGACGTCATCCTCATCGATCAAAAGGATCGGGTTGGCATCGCCACGAGCTTTTTCACTCAGCATCAGGATATTTTCCGCCTGCACACCGTTTGCCTTTTCAGCGCCTTTTTCGATTTTGGTGATACCGTTCAAAATGCTGACTGCTTCACCTGTCATAACAGCCTTGCTCACCATGTCAGACTCGGAGTGGGTTCCGATATGCTGCACCTGGGAAGTCAAGTTTTGACGCTGGGAACCTGTCCCTACCGAAATGGACTTGGTCAGTGCGTTCGAACCTGTTCCTTTGAGAACAGTAGTATTGTTGGCAACCGTGTTGCCATCGTTCATTTCGCCCAAAATCCATTCCATGTTTCCGTCACGATCAACGATTGCGCGACGGAAGCTGTAGTCGTGAACTTCTGTGGACAGGGAACGCACGGAAGCTACCTGCACGGATGCACCAGCTCCTACGAACACTTCCACAATGCTGTTCGCTACCATGCTTTTGCCTTCGCCGGATACGTATGTATCGACGTAGGTTACTTTGCTGTTCGCTTCTGCCACGATCAACACGTGAGGAGCCAACAGCGCATGGTCACCAGCGATTTCGTATACAACCTGAAGCGGTGCATCTACTTCTACATTTTTCGGAACGTAGAGGAAAACGCCGCCGTTTGCAACTGCGGCATGCAGCGCACTCAGTTTATGCTCGTCTTGCGCGATGACTTGATGCATGTATTTTTGAACGAGTTCGCCATGATTTTGCAAAGCGTCAGCCAGCGTTGTAAAAATCACGCCTTGTGCTTTCAGCTCGTCTGTCACGGCATGAAAAACGGTGGAGGCATTTTTTTGCACAACCAGGTTTTTCACGCTGTCCACATCTATTTGCCCTTTTACCAATTCGCTCAGCTCATTGGCCGACGCTACCTTGGCAGTGGTTTGAAACGGATCGAAATCAACAGTATTCCACTTGTCAATCTTCGTTTTCTCCAAAGCGGGAAGCGGAAGCTCTCCCGCCGCCTTCAGTCCGGCGAGGCGCTTTTCCAGGAACCAGGCAGGCTCCTGATTAGCTTTGGAGTACTCGGTGATCGCTTCGGAACCGAAGCGGAGCTGTACATCCACACTCATTTCACTGCTGCCTCCTTCTTCCTACACGTTGGCGTTTACGGTTTCGTCCTCGATGCCGAGCTCTTCTTTGATCCAGTCGTAGCCTTCTGCCTCCAGGCGCTCAGCCAATTCAGGACCACCGGACTTCACGATACGACCTTGCATCATGACGTGTACGAAGTCAGGCTTTACATAGTTCAGCAAACGTTGGTAGTGAGTGATGATCAAGAAACCGCGGTCAGCGGAACGCATTTCGTTTACACCATTGGCTACGATTTTCAGCGCGTCGATGTCCAGGCCGGAGTCAATCTCATCGAGGATACAGATGCTTGGCTCCAGGAGCATCATTTGCAAAATTTCATTGCGCTTTTTCTCCCCGCCGGAGAAACCTTCGTTCAGGTAGCGGTGAGCAAAAGAATCGTCCATTTCCAGCGTGTTCATTTTTTTGTCCATCTCGCGGATGAATTTCATCAGGGAGATTTCGTTGCCTTCGCCGCGACGCGCATTGATTGCGGAACGCAGGAAGTCAGAGTTCGTTACGCCACTGATTTCGGACGGGTATTGCATAGCCAGGAACAGACCTGCGCGTGCGCGCTCGTCTACTTCCATTTCCAAAAGGTCGTCGCCATTGATCAGCACTTCGCCATCTGTTACCTCATATTTCGGGTGACCCATCAGCGTAGATGCCAGTGTCGATTTACCGGTACCATTCGGTCCCATGATCGCGTGCACTTCTCCGCCCTTGATTTCCAAATTCAGACCCTTGAGGATCTCTTTTTCTTCGATCTTGGCGCGAAGGTTTTTTATTTGCAAATGCGGTACTGCTGTCATCTGAATTCCCTCCATACACGTCAAAAGTGAGTTGGTAAATTCTCAATCCATTCTCAATAACTATCTTATAATAAGAATAATTATAAATCAAGGAATGAAACATATCTGTATTTTTTATATCATTATATATAGAAAGTACGCTTTTGCTTCCTATTTCCTTTCCAAATAGGGCACCCACCCAAGCATTTTTTCCCAGTTCGCTTCTTCCAATACCCTTTTCCAAATTCCTGAAAAAGTTTCTTGTCCTCAGTTGCCCGAGATTGTTCCCGAAATGGAAAAAGCCACACCCGATGGCTCGTGTAAAAGCCTGCCATTGGAAGCTTACCCGAGTGAATATCGCGCGTCAAATGGAAAAGCTGTGCCTGCCACAAAAAAACCCGTCAGCGACAAACTGACGGGTTTCGCAATCAAGCTATAGGTATAGGTGCGCTTACGCTTTTGGACCTGCCGTAGCGATATCCGTTGCGTTCGGGAATTTCTTCTGGAAGTTCTCGATGAAACGTGCAGCCAAGTCAGCTGCCTGTTTGTCGTAGTCTTCCTTGTTTGCCCATGTGTTGCGCGGTTGCAGCACTTCTGCCGGCACGTTCGGGCAAGAAGTCGGCACGTGTACGCCAAAGATTGCATCTTGCACGTACTCTACTTTTTCCAGCTCGCCGTTCAGAGCTGCGGTAACCATTGCACGCGTGTAGGAAAGCTTCATGCGCTGTCCAACACCTACAGGGCCGCCAGTCCAGCCAGTGTTTACGAGGTAAACCTGAACATCGCGCTCATCGATTTTTTTACCGAGCATTTCGGCATAAACAACCGGATGCAGCGGCAGGAAAGGAGATCCGAAGCATGTAGAGAACTCGGTTTGCGGAGCCGTTACGCCGCGCTCTGTACCTGCCATTTTGCTTGTATAGCCGGACAGGAAGTGATACATCGCTTGCTCTTTGTTCAGCTTGGAGATTGGAGGCAGAACGCCAAACGAATCGGCAGTCAGGAAAATGATGACGTTTGGTTGGCCGCCCACTCCAGGAATCACTGCGCCGGAGATTGCCTCTACCGGGTAAGCTGCGCGCGTATTTTCCGTATATTTGGTGCTGTCGTAATCTGCTGCATGAGTAACAGGGTCTACGTCTACGTTTTCCAGAACCGTACCGAATTTGATGGCGTTCCAGATTTGCGGTTCGCCTTCTTCGGACAGCTTGACGCATTTTGCGTAGCATCCGCCCTCGATGTTGAATACGCCATTGTCGGACCAGCCGTGCTCGTCGTCACCGATCAAGAAGCGGTTCGGGTCAGCGGACAAAGTCGTTTTGCCTGTACCGGACAATCCGAAGAACAACGCTACGTCGCCGTCTTTGCCTACGTTTGCCGAGCAGTGCATGGACAGTACGTTGCGCTCAGGCAAAAGCATGTTCATGACGCTGAAAATCGATTTTTTCATCTCGCCCGCATACTCGGTGCCACCGATCAATACGGTTTTTTGCTCAAAGCTCATCACGATGAAAGTTTCGGAGTTGGTTCCGTGAACCGCCGGATTTGCTTTGAAGTTCGGCACGTAGATGACAGTAAACTCTGCTTCGTGCGCTGCCAGTTCGTCCGCAGAAGGACGGATGAACAGCTGATGCGCAAACAGGTTGTGCCAAGCGTATTCGTTTACGACGCGGATTGGCAGACGGTAAGTCGTGTCTGCGCCAGCAAAACCGTCAAACACAAACAGCTCGTTTTTCGTTTGCAAGTAGTGAAGTACGTCCTGCTGGAGTACCTGGAATTTTTCCGGGGAAATCGGCTGGTTAACCGGCCCCCAGTTAATCTTATCGTGTACGGAAGCTTCGTCCACCACAAATTTGTCCTTTGGCGAACGGCCGGTAAACTTGCCTGTTAGCGCATTGAGCGCCCCCTTGTCGGTCAAAATCCCTTCGCCACGCTTTACTGCCATCTCAACGAGTCCAGCTACAGGCAGGTTGCGATGTACCTGAGTAGCTCCCAGAATGTCAGAAAGCTTGTGAACCGTATTGGTCTCCATGTGTGAACGATCTCCTTCCCAAAATGTATATCCAGTTAAGTTAACTTTTTCATTGTCGTTCGATTTGTAATTAGTATATCACATTTAATCAAATAAGCCACATAATTTTATAATCTGTTGTGGAGAATGTGTGAATAACCTCCCTTGTAGTTTTCCCATCCTACAGTATTTCAGTTCTTCCTCTTCATGTCCACCCCCTAGTGAAAGAATGGATGCAAAAAACCCGCTGCATCAGCGGGTTAGACAGTGCATTTTTTAGCCCAAAGTCTTGGCAGCAGCATGCTCAAACGTGCGAACGATGACGCGGCTGAGGATTCCGACACCGTCTTTTAGAGCCGACTGCTCGAATTGCATGTGCGGGTGATGCAATCCAGGCTGCAAGTCGCAACCGAGAGCGAGCATGGTCGCTTTGATTCGCGGCCGCTCCACTGTGTAATAATGGAAGTCTTCCGCTCCCGGGCTGACTGGCGCAGGCTTCAGGTTGTCCGCTCCGAGCACGTCGACGATCGCCTGTTCCATCAATCCTTTCGCTTCCTCATCCACTTCCGCGGCAACCATTCGCGAACCTTCTTCCAGCTTGATTTGCGCTTGATAAGACGCAGCAATTCCTTCTATCATCTGGCGGACGCGGGCAATCAGCTCGTCCATCGCCTGATTCGTTTGCGCGCGCAAATCGAGGGCGAATCTCGCTTTGTCAGGAATGATGTTGTAGCTCTCTCCTCCCGCTTGCAGCATCGTCATTTTGACAGTGGCCGGAACCATCGGATTCAAATGGATTTGACCGATTCCCGAGATGATCGCTCCTGCCACTTCGATCGCATTCACCCCGAGGTGAGGTCTGGCTCCATGCGCTGACACTCCCGTGATCTCTCCGTACAAAAACATCGCCCCGCCGTTGTAAATGGCTGGCCCTGCTGTGCCATTCGCCATTTCCTGAATCGGACGGAGATGGACGCCGTACAAATAGTCGATGTCGTCCACGACACCTTTTTCCACCAGCTTCAAAGCGCCTGTGCCTTTTTCTTCTGCCGGCTGGAACAAGATTTTCAGCTTTCCGGGCGGCTGGTAGCCGGATGCAATCAATGCCTCCACGGTTTCGACAATCATGGTCATGTGCGCATCGTGCCCGCAGGAATGATTGGCGCGCCACTCCCCGTCCACTTCTTGCCACAGTGCATCAATATCGGTTCGAAGTCCTACGACAGGCTTGCCTTCTCCCCATTCGGCGACAAGTCCCGTACAATCGGCAAAAGTGGTTACCTTAAGCCCAAGCGCCTGCATCCTTTCGACCAGATAGCGTGTCGTCTCGACCTCTTGCCAGCTGATTTCCGGATTCGCATGCAAATAACTGAATGTTTCGTCAATCGTTTGCCCACGCGAAACAATCGTCTCTTTCAACGCCAAGCTATTAGACATGATTGCGCCTCCCCCAATCGTTTCTTCCTCATTATACCACATTTTCGCTATTTATTCGGAATCGTTCGAAAGTGGGGGCGGCTGGCCGGCTACTTGCACGTCAGCCGCAAAATCGCATCGAGCTTCAACTGATCGCGCAGCGTGCCTATTATTTTCACCTGCTGCTTGGCTAGTGCATATACAAGCTCATCCCCGCCAAACAGCATCTCCATCTGATGTTCGCCTCCCCTGACGATCAGGTCGGCAGATTGCTCCTCCTCCCAAACTCCTGCCGAAACACCGCCTTTTGATATCGTCAACTGCCAACGCGATGCCGTATCATCGATCACGATCCCGATCCGTTTTTCCCAGCCAGTTGTTACAAACCGCAGGTGCGTCTTCTTTTGCAGCCGTTCGCCAACCTCGTCAAGCAATTTGCCGATCCCGATCATAGGTACGCCCCCTCTCTTTTCCAATGGGTTCGTTTTTTGCTCCGTCGAATCCTTTGGCGAGGAATAAGAACCGTTGTCGGGTCTTGTCACGGCGGCTGCCTTTTTCTCGACACTGTTTTTTTCGCCTGTCGAAATCATAAAAAAAGCACCTGCGATTGCCGCAGATGCCTGTTTGCCTTTGCCTGTTATTCATCAAATTCGTCCTTGTCCAGTCGAACCTCCAGATGATGGCCATCTGGCGTCTCAAAGTACAAGTTAAAACTCGTAGGCTGCGTGATCGGACCTCGGTAGCAAATGTTTTCTGCTTCCAGCTTGTCGACCAGATAGTCCAGCTCAGCACGGCTCGTTACGGAAAAGGCGAGGTGATCTACCTGCCCTACGCCACCCTTGCCTTCCGCCCCGCCATGCGGATGGAGACCGATCCGTGTGTATGTGCCAATTTGAAAGTAGACAGGTGCTCCTTCCACCATATTCTCTTCCGGGATGGGGACTTCCAAAATGTCCTTAAAAAACCGAGCTACCTTCACGACATCGCTGCAATTCAACGCGATGTGGTGAACGCCTTTCAAATGAAACATTCACACTGCCTCCCACGTCAACTAAAGGTCATGCGCTTTTTTGCGACACTTGCTTGCGTTTATTGTACTGCTTCAGTCGTTCGCTTAACCGTTTCAAGCGATTCATAAGGGCTTCGCGCCACTCGTCATCCTGCAACTCCTTCGCGACTCCGAGCAAATCCAAGGAAATATCGATCTGCTGCTTCAAAACTTCTGCGAAGCTTGCAGCTTCATCCGTCATGGTACAATTCTCAAACAACTCGGATGTATTGTCAACATTGACAAAATCAGCGAAATCGACTTCCGGCGCCTGATCTCCCTGAGCATATTCTACTAAAATTTCGTACTCTCCCTCAATAGCGGGATGAACCTCAATTCTGTCACATACAGGACAAAACATGATGGGGACATTGTGTACAAGCGTTTTATAATGACGGACTGAGCCTACGGAACCTACCATTCCAGCACCACAACAAAAACTCATAAATAGTCTCCCTCCTTGTTCTCCAGACTTCAGAACAACTGCGTCTGGCCGAAACTATCTGTCTGTATCCGCATTGTAACCCGTAATCCCATGAATGCTCTACCCGCAAAAAGATACCAATCGGTTTATGGTAAAACAATTAGTTATCCCATTGTACTCGATTTGCCACTGTTTGAACACCGTTTTCTGATTAGTTTGAAACTTTTCCCGCATTCACCTAAATTTCATACAGATTTCATACAGAGAAGTTTGAATCAAACCGATATAGGGAATAGTTATTCAGCTAGTAAACGAAAAAGGAGAGCGGATGTATGTTTCGTTTTAAAAGCCTACGAGCCAGGACTCTTACCATTACCCTTCCTGTCATTGTCATTACCTTGGCACTTCTCATGGGCATGGCCTTTATGTTCTCCTACACGCTGTTGAACAAGGAACTGACGGACAAAATGAACTATCAGTTGGACGTGCTTAGCGGCAAAGTGGAGAAAGAACTGGAGACACACAGCAAAGTCACAGAGCACATGGCACGGACAATTGAAATGACTCCTCTTACGTATTCGCTGGAGCAACTAGATTCCCTGCTGAACAAAACAGTTCCCGTGAACCAGACCTCGGTCGGGATGGGAATTTTCATGGAGCCGTATGCCTTCGATCCGAGCAAACAGTTCGTTTCGACTTATGGCGCAAAAAAAGACGGCAAGGTGGACATTACGTATGAATACAGTACACCCGCCTACAACTACCCTAGTCAAGAATGGTACAAAATCGGAAAAGCAACATCAAAGGTGACCGATTACACGCCGCCTTACTATGATGAGGTTTCCAAAATTTCCATGATGACTGTGGTGGCTCCGTTTTACTCCCCCGACAAAAAGCTTTTGGGTGTAGCCACAGACGACATTACGCTCACAGACATTCAAACGATGGTTTCCGGCACGCAAGTAGGCAAGACTGGCTGGGCTTTCATGCTTGATCAGGACGGCAAATTCCTGTCTCATCCGCAAACGGACAAGCTGATGGTGCAATCCGTGCAAAGCGACAGCAACACGTCGCTTGCCGAAATTGGTCCGGCCATGCTTTCAGAAAAGGAAGGCGCGAAAACTTTTACCGATGAGAACGGGATCAATCGCTTGTACTTCCAAAAAATCGCTGGCACAAACTGGACAATTGCTCTCGTCATGCCGGAAAATGAATTTTTCGAGCCTTTGAGCATGCTGTTTTATCAGCTTTTGGCAGTCAGCCTGTTTGGGCTTTTGATTCTCATCGCCGTCATTTATTTCTTCAGCAAGTATTTGACCGGACAAATCAACAAGGCAAACCAGCTCTCGCAAGCATTGTCCGCTGGCGATTTCACCGCTTCGATGGATGTGAAAACGGCCGATGAGATGGGCGTCATGGCCAGCCGCTTCAATACGATGACCGCCAATCTGCGCGACACGCTTGGGCAGGTCAGCTATAACGCACAGCAGGTCGCCGCTACTTCCGAACAACTGATGGCTAGCGCCGAGCAGACGAGCAAAGCGACAGAGCAGATCGCCCAGTCTGTCCAGGAAATCGCCTACGGGACAGAACTGCAAGTGGACGCGACCAATCAGGGCAGCGATGTGATCAACGAAATTGCCCAACATATTTCTTTGATGGAAAAAGGAATCGAAGAAGTCAGCTCCTCCACTCGCGATGCAAACCGTCAGGCGACAGAAGGCAACCAGATGGCCGCCAAAACGGTAGAGCACATGACCGTGATTCACGACCAAATGAAGCAAACGGCAACGACTGTCAACGCACTGGGTCAACGCTCTCAGGAAATTGGACAGATGATCTCGCTCATCACTTCGATTGCCAACCAGACCAACCTGCTTGCCCTGAACGCCGCCATCGAAGCTGCCAGAGCAGGCGAACAAGGTCGCGGCTTCGCCGTAGTAGCCGACGAGGTGCGCAAACTGGCTGAACAGTCCAGCTCGGCGGCTGAACAAGTAAGCAACATCGTCGCCGACATTCAGCGCGATACGGAATCCGCCATCGCTGCCATGAGTCACGGCTCCGTCATCCTCGGAGAAGGCATGTCTTTGGTGAACTCGACGGGAACGGCATTCGAGCAAATTACTGACTCCACCTCGCTCCTGCTTACCCGCACAGACGAGGTATCGGCTGAAATGAGAAAAATCAGCCAGGAAATGCAAGCGATCGTCTCAGCCATCGACCACATTTCGCAAATCGCGATGCAATCCGCGGGCAATTCCCAAACCGTCGCAGCCGCAGCGGAAGAACAAAACGCTTCCATGGAAGAAATCTCGGCAGCAGCGACCATGCTGGCCAAAATGGCCGAAGAGTTGAACGACAACGTTCGTTCGTTCAAGCTCAGTTAGTTGGTTTACGGCTTCCGTTTTCGCAATAAAAGGCTTCGCCACGTTTTTGTGGGCGGGGTCTTTTTGTTTTTGTGGGGAATGTATTTGGGGTGACGCTTTGTAGATTACGTCATCGGCGCTTCAGGCGTGGCGAGGAAAGAGACGAATCGTTGGCCGAGGAAACAGGAGAAACAAGCGGCAGGGCTTTCGGACTCCTACCAAGCCGGAGGCGAAAAAGGAAAACGGCTTTTAAGCGGCAACGTGAACACGCTTCTTCGAGCACGCTACTTTTGCCGCGGTTTTCCTTTTTCACCGCAGGCGGCCAGTCTCCGCTTCCCCGCAAGTGGCAAGGTGCCCTGCAGCGGTTTCTCCTGTTTCCTCCCTCCACCGAAGCCCCGAGCAGCAGCCATTTTCAAATGAAAAAAGCCAGAGCATGCGCCCCGGCTTTTTGTGTTTGCGACTATTCTTTTACCATTGCCTCGTATTTGTCGGCATCCATCAGCTTGTCAAGCTCAGCTTCGTCGGACAGCTCGACAGCGATCATCCAGGCTTGCTCGTATGGCGAGGAGTTAACCAGTTCAGGAGCATCTTCCAATTCGCCGTTTACTTCTACTACTTTTCCGGTTACAGGAGCGTACAGCTCGGAAACGGTTTTTACGGACTCAACGCTGCCAAATGGCTCATCTTGCTGGATTGTCGCGCCTACTTCTGGCAGCTCGACAAACACGATGTCACCCAGCTCTGATTGAGCAAAAGCGGTGATTCCGATGTACGCTTTGTTACCTTCTACTCGCACCCACTCATGCTCTTCACTGTAACGTAGATTTTTCGGGAATTCCATCGTTTACATATCCTCCTATCAGGTACAATCCATTACACATACATAATTAGACGAACATTCTAGGATTCCTCTTCGATCCCCAAAATTCTGAACAGACGTTTTTTTACCAGGTTGAGACCCTTCTCGCCAGCCTGGAAGTGACGCAGCTGGAGGTTCTCGTCAAACAGGTAAAAAGCAGGAACGTACTCGTTCTGGAAAGCATCAACCGTCTTCATGTCGTTGTCGATCGCAATCGGATGCGTCAGGTTGTGCTCGGCAATCGTCTGTTTGATCACTTCAATATCTGTATCTTTTTCCGAACGCGGCATATGAATACCTATGACTTTCAGGCCATTGGCAGCGTACTTGTCGCGCCATTCGTTAATGTTCGGCATTGACTCTTTACACATGTAGCAACTAACCGACCAAAAATGCACCAAAACAGGGCTGCCTGCCAGATCCGCTTTGCTTACTTGTCCGTTCACCCATTCGGTAATTCCTGGGAAATCCGGCAATTCTTCGCGCAAACGCATGGAAACTCATCCCCTTTTTACTCAGCTTTGTCTATCTAAAGTGGATTATATGCTAAAAAAAGGGTCTAACAGCAAGAAGTTAGACCCTTTTACAGCCTGTTCGTCCAGGCAAAAATTATTTCGCAGACAGTTGAGCTTGACCTGGGCGCCAGTTAGCTGGGCACAGACCGCCAGATTGCAGTGCTTGCAGCACGCGCAGTGTTTCGTCAACGGAACGACCTACGTTCAGGTCAGTTACTACTTGATATTTCAGGATGCCTTCTGGATCGATGATGAACAGGCCGCGGTGAGCTTGGCCGCCTTCTTCATCCAGTACGCCGTAGTCACGAGCTGTTGTTTTCAGGAAGTCAGCAGCCAGCGGGTAGTTCAAGCCACCCAGACCGTTTTGGTCGCGAGGAGTGTTGATCCAAGCGCGGTGGGAGTGAACGGAGTCTACGGATACACCGAGAATTTCTGCATCGAGGTCTTTGAAGTCTTCGATAGCATCGCTCATGGAGATGATTTCAGTTGGGCAAACGAATGTGAAATCGAGTGGATAGAAGAACAGTACCAGCCATTTTCCACGGTAGTCAGACAAGGAAACCTTGCCAAAATCTTTTCCGTTACCCAAAGCTGTTTCCAATGTAAAGTCAGGAGCCGGGAGTCCAATCAAACGTTGAGCCATTATGTAAAACCTCCTTAGGAATGTGTTCTTGCCTACCTATTTCATGATAACAAACGAGCCACTTTATAGTCAATACAATGTAGGAATGATTTCAACCTGTAATTGTTTTTCATTTATACCTGTGATCTTTTCATGCCCAAAAACTAGATTAACCGTTTGACCTGCCGCTTATTCGCCCGCTTTTCTGCTCAAAATGCCCGAGTCGGCCACAGAGCGCGCAGCTTGGCGCAAAATTTCCGGTTCTTGTACAAGCGCGATCCTGACGTAGCCCTCGCCTTCGTCGCCAAAAGCACTGCCCGGGATCACGACCACGCCTGCCTCCTCCAGCAAGGCAATCGCAAACTCGCGGGATGTCCAGCCTGCAGGGACAGGAGCCCAGACGAACATGGTCGCTTTCGGCGGAGTGATGTTCCAGCCCGCTTCTGCCAGGGCAGCCAGCAGGACATCGCGGCGTTCCTCGTAAATCGGTCCGACTTGATTGGCGCCGCCTGACTCCCGATCCATCCGCAGCGCTTCCACCGCCATTTGCTGGACAGGCAAAAAGACGCCGTAGTCGACATTGGACTTGACGATCGCAAGCGGCTTGATGATCTCGCTGTTTCCGACTACATAAGCAACCCGGCAGCCTGCCATGTTGAAGCTTTTGGAAAACGAGTTGAACTCGATCCCGACCTCTTTGGCCCCCGCCGCCTGCAAAAAGCTCGGCGGCCGATAGCCGTCAAAAGCCATTTCCGAGTACGCCAAATCATGCACGACGATGATGTCGTGACGCTTCGCAAAAGCTACCACCTCTTCGAAAAAAGCGATCGTGGCGACAGCCGATACCGGATTGTTCGGATAGTTCAAAATCATGAACTTCGCCCGTGCCGCGATCTCCTCCGGGATATCGTCAAGCTTGGGCAAAAAGCCGTTTTCTGCGCGCAGCGGCATCCGGTACGGGATCGCCCCCGCCAAATGCACGCTTCCTTCGTAAATCGGATAGCCAGGGTCGGGCACGAGCACGATGTCGCCCGGATCGGTCCAGGCCAGAGCAAAGTGCGCCAGCCCATCCTGCGAGCCCATCAAGGAATGAATTTCTCCGTCCGGCGACAGCTCGACGCCGAAGCGGAATCGGTACCAGCGGGCCACCTCTTCGCGAAAAGCAGCTGTTCCTTCGCTCAAAGCGTAGCCAAACGCGCCCGGCTGCCGCGCAGCATCGAGAAGCGTATGCAGCAGCTGGTCCTCCGGCGCTTGGTCAGGACTGCCGATGCTCAAATCGTACACGGTCCGTTTTCGGGCAACTTCCTTTTTACGGGCAGCCATCTCCGAAAAAATAGCGGCAGACAACTTTTCCAGTCTCTTCGACGGTTGGCGCATTTCCTATTTGCCTCCCCAAGCCTTTTGCAACTCGTCTTCCTTGAAGCCCAATGTAACGGTGTTGTCGCTCGCGATCAGCGGGCGCTTGATCAGCTTGCCGTTTGAAGCCAGCAATTCAAGCATTTCCTCGTCCGTCATCGTCGGCAGCTTGTCCTTCAAGCCAAGCTCGCGGTATTGCACGCCGCTGACATTGAAAAACTTGCGCAGATCAAGGCCGCTCGTTTGCCAAATCTGGCGCAGCTCTTCTTTCGATGGCGGCGAGTCGACAATAGGCACTTCCTCGAAACTGACATTTTGCTCGGTGAGCCATTTTTTCGCTTTGCGGCATGTATCACATTTGCTGTACAAATAAGCTTTCGTCGTCATGGGCGTCTTCCTCGCTTTTCATTCATAATCGTCTTCCTATTTATTGTAAGAGAATACCAACAAAGAACACAACGTTTGCAAGCAACACCACCGATTAAATATGATTTTGCTATCAAATAAAATCAATGCTATAGTGAAAAGAAACTGTTAATTGTTAGGAAATGGGGTTTTGGCAGAATATGATGAAACTTATTAATCGCTAAATAAAATTCCAATGAATTTTATACGGAAAAAGGTCAAATGAAGGGCATGCCCTCCGTTTCTTTTGTATTCCCTTTTTCCAACAGCGATTAAGAAGACATCCAATCTGATCAAAACCAGATTCCAGCGTTGTTCATCCGCCCTATTGTTTACTTTAGAGCAGGCGTTTGAAGTATACCTATATCTGGAAACGGGGACCACGAGGAGATTTTTCTTCTTGTGGTCTTTTTTATGCAGAATTTGCTCTGGTGAAAGGAGGCGATGGCTACAAAACATTGCTGCTGCAACAATGACAGGGCTTGAGACAAAAAGGAGGACTGCAAAATGCGTGAGTATCAACTGATCAGTGACTACAAGCACAATCAAACCTATAAAGAAAGCTTTAACGAGCTGGCAAAGCAAGTATTCGAGCTTGATTTTCACGAATGGTACACGAGAGGCTGCTGGAATGACGATTACATCTGCTATTCCTACGTGGACGGAGAAAAAGTCATCGCGAATGTTTCCGTCAATAAAATGATCGTGACTTCCAACGGCAGAACTTATCAGGCACTACAACTAGGGACGGTGATGACGCATCCCGATTACCGTCAGCAAGGGCTGGCGGCAAAGCTGACGAACCACGTCATTACCAAGTACGAACAGGACTATGATTTTCTGTACTTGTTCGCCAATCCGTCCGTGCTCGACTTTTATCCCAAGTTCGGTTTTCAAAAGGTTCAGGAAAGCCGTTTCAGCTTGCCGGCATCCCGCGTAAAAGCGACTGTCCCTTCCAAATCCGCTCTGCGCAAGCTTGATGTCGACAGTGCAGATGATTTTGCCTTAATGAAGGAATTTGCGACCAGCCGCGTTCCGGTATCGACGCGCTGGGGTGTGCAAGCAAGCGAGCATTTGTCCCTGTTTTATTTTTTGCTCGTCTTTCCCGATTCGCTCTATTACATCGAGCAGGAAGACGTCATTGTCTTGTTCGAGCGCGAAGACGACCAGTTGCATGTCTTTGACATCGTAAGCAAAAGAGCAGTCGATCCAGAGCAGATCATCGGGCATTTGCTGACTAATGAAACGAACGTCATTCAGTTTCACTTCATGCCTGAGAGTGACAATGAACACATCCAGGCTGAGCTGATCACCGAGACGGATGACACCTTGTTCGTCCGACCATCGCTTCCAGAGCTACCGGAGCATTTCTTGTTCCCGCTGACATCGCATGCCTGAGCCTCCGTTTCGGGAGCAGATGCAAACAAACCTCCAACCCCACACGAGCTCGTGGGCTGGAGGCTTGTTTTTTGTTCATGAAGAAGCATCGTCGCCATCTTCATTTTCCACCGCTTCATTCCCGGGGTTTACCTGCCACATGTTGGCAAGCGGCGAATAAGGAACCCCCAGCTGCTTTGCATTCTGCGTTTCCACCGCTTCAGCCAACGTTCCGGTCAGCGGCTGCGTATACTCGATTTTCTGTTCCATGCCCGCTTCCTCCTCGCTCATCGGCTTGCTTTTTCAGTGTGAGGAGTTTGCGCGAACTTATGCAGAATGAGCCGTTTTGATTTCCACCTGATAGCCGGCGTGCTTTCTCACCTGGAACACGCCGTTTTCGAAAATCAGGTACTGCGCTTTAACGCCAATCAGTCGTCCGCCGAGCTGTTCTTCTTTGTCCAACGTTTTCGAGTTGATTTTGTCCAGCGATTCCAAAATCGGGTATGTAATGTCCACCCATTCGTCTTCTCTATATTGGAAAGCTTTGAACGGTTCGGGAAAATGGCTGTACACTTCATCGCGCATCGCAATCAGGTCGATTTCCTTGACGTCGCCCTTGAGCATTTTTCGCCAGTTGGTCTTGTCCGGCAAAAATTGGCTCAGGTGATACTCCAGCTCGCCTGCCATCCGGCGTGTCGGCACTTCCGCAATCGGAATCGCCCGAATCGCTCCTTGGTCCACCCAACGCTTGAGCTGATTGTGCTTGCGCGTCAGCCCGACCTTGATGTCGCTGGAAACTGCCAGATAGACGTAGTGCGGGATCATGCAATACTGTTCGCCGAAGCTTTCATCCCGGCACGTTCCCTGGTCAAAATGACATTCGTGCGGCTTGACGATGCACAAGTCATTTTCCGGCAGTTTGGTAAAACAGGGGTAGCAGTACCCGCTGTTGAATGTTTTGTTCGTCTTCCGCCCACAGGCGATGCAATTTTTTTGCCCCAAAAAAGCAATGGACAGTTCACTGCCCAGCCATTCGTTCAAGGGCATGCGTTCTTCCCCGATGTTCAAATAATAGTCGACAGGCTTGTCTTTTCCATGATAGTCATGGGTCAGCCCATGCAGGATACCGCGGAGTTCCACTTCATTCTCTCCTCTCCCCATTACAGTTCTTTCATTTTACCATATTGTCTGTCCGCGCCGGGCGCTGTTTTCTTTTGGCAGCATGTTTTCTCCAGCATGGGTGAACCTAGAAGCATCTTCAGTAAAAAGGAGGCATCCGCCATGAGCCGCGGCTCGCTCGTTGCATTGCTGATCGTCTGCCTGCTCGGCTTCGGGAGCACTCCTGCTTTTGCGAAGGAACTGCTCCCTTCCTATGAGCCGATTCACCGCATCGACACGAACAAAAAGGTAGTCGCCCTGACCTTTGATGACGGCCCGGACGCTACCTATACTCCGAAAATTTTGGAAGTGCTCCACAAAAACGGGGTGCAAGCTACCTTTTTCGTCCTTGGCTCCCAGGTAGACAAGCATCCGAAAGTGCTCCAATGGATTTACAAAGCCGGACACGAAATCGGCAACCACGGCTATCATCATTTTGACCTGAATAAACTGACGGAGCACGAGGTGTACGAGGATCTCAAGCACGCTGAACGCTCCATCCTGAAAACTACGGGCATTCTCGCCCAATATTATCGTCCGGCTGGCGGCGTCATGACCCACGACGTCATGAACGCGGTTCAGGCAAGCGGCTACGACATCATCCACTGGTCTGTCGATCCCAGAGACTGGTCACTGGCGAGAACCGCCTCGGTCATTGCCAAAAGCGTGAAAAGCAACGTCTCGTCCGGCGACATTATTTTGTTTCACGATGGTGGCCTGAACCAAAAGCAGACGGTGGCTGCCCTGCAAGAATTGATCAGTGATCTGCGCGCGCAAGGCTATCGCTTTGTCACGGTCTCCCAACTGCTCGATGCGTCCAAGTAAAAGGCACCGTCGCGATCGCTTGCGGCGATGCAGCAGGTGCCGTTTCTTTTAAGCAAGCACTTTTCCCAGGAAAGAACGCAGGCGTTCATGGCTGGTGTTGTCAAAAAACTCTTTGGGACTTCCTTCAGCCATGATAATGCCCTGATCCATGAAAATGATGCGGTCGCCCACTTCTTTGGCAAATCCCATCTCATGCGTGACTACCACCATGGTCATTCCTTCCTTGGCCAAGCTTTTCATCACGGCCAGCACTTCTCCTACCAGCTCCGGGTCAAGCGCGGAAGTCGGCTCGTCAAACAGCATCACTTTTGGATTCATCGCAAGCGCTCTGGCGATGGCGACCCGCTGCATCTGCCCCCCGGACAGCCGCTCCGGATAAACGTCTGCCTTGTCCTGCAGCCCCACCTTTTCCAGCAATGCCAGTCCTTGCTTGCGAGCTTCCTCATGCGCGAGCTTTCTGACCTTGATCGGAGCGAGCATGACATTTTCCAAAACCGTTTTATGCGGAAACAGGTTAAAGCGCTGAAAAACCATGCCTACTTCTTCCCTGACTTTGTTGATGTCTGTCTTGGGGTCCGACAAGTCGTGACCGTTGATGACGACTCTTCCGCTGGTCAATGGCTCCAGCTGGTTCAGACAGCGCAAAAAGGTGCTTTTGCCCGACCCGGACGGCCCGATGATGCACACGACCTCCTTTTCCGCCACCTGTGTCGTAATTCCTTTCAAAACCTGAAGCTCTCCGTAGCTTTTGGTCAAATCAGTCACTTGTATGATCATTGTCATCCCCCTATTGCAGTTGCTGCGTTCGCTGTATTCCACAATCATATTGTACCGCAATATAGAAGCAATTGCATGAATACTCTTACTTCTTTTTGGTATTCCCGGCAATCCGCATTTTTCCAACGCCCGTCCCAGCGTAATGATTCCCTTCGCTGCTCATCCTAAAGGGGAGGTGGTTTTCATGCATCGTAAAAAATGGGTCGCCCTCCTGATCGTGCTGGTTGTCTTTTTCGCAGGCATTACCGTGGAAGGCTTGGCTGGAGGGTATGAAGAGCTGGCCGACAATCCCGGATTTGCCTGGGAAGAAAATATTGTGTACGGCTCAGGCAGCAGCAAGATCGTGCAGTTGTTCGTAAACGGCGTCATTTCCGGGGAGCCAAACGCAACCGGGATGCCCTCCATGGCGGAGCTGCTCGCCGAACAGTTGCGGAGAGTCGAGGAAGATGAGCTGGTCAAGGCGTTGGTGCTCAGGATCGACAGTCCCGGCGGCGAGGTTGTCGCTACCGATGAGCTGCACACCCGTCTTTTGCGGCTCAAACAGCTCCGCGATATTCCGATTGTCGTCAGCATGGGCTCCACGGCCGCGTCAGGCGGGTATTATTTGGCGACGGCTGGAGATTCGATTTTCGCCAATCCGAATACATTGACCGGAAGTCTAGGCGTCATCTTCTCGCTGGTGAACTACAGCGAAGCGGCTGCCAAGCTGGGAGTCAAGCAGTTTGCGATCAAAAGCGGGCGGTACAAGGATATCGGCAGTCCGGCGCGTCCTTTGACCGAGCCTGAGCGGCAAATTTTTCAGTCGCTGGTGAATGAAAGCTACGGCAAGTTCGTCGACGTGATTGCAAAAGGCCGCAATCTCTCGCGCCAGCGCGTGCTGGAAATTGCCGATGGACGGGTGTATTCCGGCGAGCAAGCCAAAAAGCTCGGGCTGATCGATGAGTTCGGCGATTTGGAAGAAGCGACCCGGCACGCTCTCTCCCTCTCCGGGGAACAAGACGCCATGGTCGTGCGCTACAGTGACCAGCTCTCCATCAGCAAGCTGCTGTTCAGCTTGAAGCAGCATTGGTCCAATCCGGACCCGCTTGGAATCGGTAACATTTTGCAGCGCCAAAGCTCTCCCCGACTGTTGTACCAATTTATCCCTTCGTTTTGATAAAGGAGTGAAACGAATGAGCGATCCAGATGCCATTCAAGCTTTGGAAAACAGTCAGGAGCCGCCGCGCGAGCATCAGTTTGCAGGCTTTTGGATTCGGGTAGCTGCTACTCTCTTGGACTCGCTGTTTTTGGTTGGCGTGAGCATGCTGGTTTTCAATCCGCTTCGCCGCAATCTCGGCGTATCCGGCGACTTTCTTTCGCTGATCGATCTGTTGGAAGCGCTGTTCGGTCTGCTTTATTTAGTTCTTTTGACATGGTGGACAGGTCAGACGCTGGGCAAGCAAATTATCGGCATCCGCGTCATCAGCGCCAGGCACGCTCGCGGCAGGCTGACTGGCGGACAAGTCATTTTGCGCGAGGTGCTTGGCAAGCTGCTTTCCTCGCTCGTCTTTTGCATCGGCTACATGTGGGTGGGCTGGAATCCGCAAAAGCAGGGCTGGCACGACTTGCTCGCCAAAACGTACGTCATATGGGATCGCAAATGACAAGCCTCCACTCTTGCAGTGGGGCTTGTTCCTTTTTTCGACATAAATTGCATCCTTAGCCTCTGTTTTTCGCCTGTGCATACACCGATACTTGTATCAACCAAAGCTTTTCCATCCGAGGAGGTAGACAGATGAACAAGAAAAAAGTAGCCAGCATCCTCGCCTTTGGCCTTTCCCTGGCGCTGTTGGGTCAGCTGCAGCCCACTTTTGTGACAGCGGCTTCCCCTGTCTCCACCCAGCAAGCTGCCGTCAAATCCGTGTCGACCTACGGGATTGCGCTCGGAATGACTGCCGCGCAAGTCGAGCAAAAGCTGGGCAAGCCAGCACGCAAAGACCCGAGCCACACAGGAGTGGAATGGTGGATTTACAATCGGGACTTGAACCATTACATACAAGTAGGCATCCAGAACGGCAAAGCCGTCACGCTGTTTTCCAACGGAGCGAATGTAAACGTCGGGGGAGTGACCATCGGTTCGACCACGAAAGCTTTGCAAGATGCGTGGGGAGCGCCGAAAAGCACTTTGCCGATCACGTCTGGCTTGCGCATTCAGGAAAATACGCTTAGCCATCCGACCTATATGCAAAACAATCAGGTATTCACCTTTTCCATCGACCAATTGGGCGGAAACAAGGTCGCAGGTGTCCGCATCTCTACGCCCGAGCACTTTGCCACTATTGCCATGGGCTTGATGTATCCGATTGTGTACACGGAATTGCCCGCTGCACCCAAGCTGACGGATGCGCAAATCAAGCAAGTGGCGATCGCCTATGAGAAAGAAAATTTCGACTTGCTGAACGTAGCGCGGCAGCGTGCCAAGCTGCCTGTCCTGACGTGGGACGAGCAGGTAGCAGTCGTCGCCCGTGCGCACAGCAACGACATGGCGCAGCATAATTATTTCAGTCACAATTCGCCGACGACCGGAAGCCCGTTTGACCGCCTGAAAAAAGCGGGCATTCGCTACAGCTATGCGGGAGAGAATATCGCCTACGGCCAGTTGGACGGCATTGAAGTCCACATGGGCTGGATGAACTCCTCCGGGCATCGCCAAAATCTTTTGAATCAAAACTACAAGCAATTGGGCGTCGGTGTCGTGATCAAAGCCGGTCAGCCGTTCTACACGCAAAACTTCGTCACCAAATAAACGCTATAGCCAAGAAAAACACGCCAAGGACTGACCTGGCGTGTTTTTTGTGGGCAAAACGTCGCGACGTCCTGCCCCAAAGTTCATGTAACGGAGCGTGTCTACATCTGCAAAAATCGCTCGCCAAGCCAACTACGGCTGGGCAGCAGCGTTCGCAGCAGGAGGATTCGCGGGCGGTGTCTGGCCCTCGTCAGAAAAGAACGGGATAACGACCAGACTGAGAACGAAAAACAAAATCCAGACGAGTCCCCGCTTGAATATGCACGGAGTCAGCATCGGGTCAACCCCTTCCACAAGCATTTCTACTTTATTCATACGCTTCCCTCCCCTGCGCCCGTTTATGCTTTTTTCCCACAGAAAAAAACCATCCCTCGAACAAACACGAGAGATGGCGATCTGGCTTGCCCCCTGTCACCCTTGTTTTTGCAAAGGCAACGAGCATTGTGTATCTTGCGACTTGCTGTTTTTCGCAAACAGGCAGGCTGCGGCAAAAACAACCAGCAGCGCCCCCATTACCCAAAACATCGTCCACGGCTCCCACCACTCCATGAGCACGCCGTTGACATTCGGCGCGAGAATGCTCGCCACACCGAAATTGATTCCGGCAATGATGCCTGCGGTCGGCACCATCGCCGCAGGCAAAATATCGGCGGAATAGGCCAAACCGAGCGAATAAAATGAACCGACTGCTGCTCCGGCAATCGCCAGCAAAAGCATCATCAGCCAAACGTTTTCCCCGGCGAGCGGGAACAGGAAAAAAGCAACTCCGCCGACGATGGCGCAAGCGAGCATGACTTGCCTGCGGCCGATCCGATCGCTCAAAGTGCCAAGCGGCATTTGCAAAATGATGCTGCCTACCACAAACGCCGGGAGAATAAGCGATACCCATTCAATCGACAGCCCGGTGCGCAGCGCGTAGACCGGGAAGCTGCCGTTCAAAGAAGTCTCCATGAATCCGTACAAGAAAGACGGAATCAGGGACAGCCAACCGATGCGCAAAACCGTGGCGTACTTGTTCTGTTTCTTTTCCGCCTGCACAATCGCTTCGGGAAACTCGTTTTGAATCCGCAAGATGAGCAAAAAAGCGATGGCGTACAAAAACAGCAGCACGCCAAAAGGCACCCACAGTCCCAGCGGCAACAAATTCAAGCCCAGCGGCCCGATACTGAAGCCCACTCCGTACGCCAAACCGTACAGGGACAAGTCGCGCCCGCGCGTTTGCGGCGAGGCGATCTTCGTTACCCACATTTGACTCGAATAGTGCAAGCTGGTATCCCCGATCCCCATCAGCATCCTGAGCACGAACCACACGGCCAGATGGCTGAACAGCGGAATCAGCCCTGTCGCGACGGTAAGCAGCAGCATCCCCCACAAAATCGTGGATCGGTAACCAATCCGCCGGAGCGGAATTTCCAGCAAGGGCGAAACCAATACCATCCCGATGTACAGGGCGGCGGCGTTCAGTCCGTTCATGACAGATGACACGCCCTGCTTTTCCAACAGCACAGCCAACAACGGAATGCTCAACCCTTGGCTCAGTCCAGCTATGGCTACCACCAAAATCAACACCCAGAAGGTGTAGCGCGATGAAGACATGGTGTTGAAGCTCCTTTCTCTCCAAAAAACCTCTATCCACCCAGTTTAACAGAAACACTGCCCTGTTGAAGCTGGTACATTTTTTGATACAGTCCATCCTGCGCCATCAGTTCCTCGTGATTGCCCCGCTCCACAATTTCTCCCCGGGAGAGGACGAGAATCTGGTCGGCATGCTGAATCGTCGAAAGCCGATGGGCAATGATAAACGTCGTACGTCCACGCGACAGGACGTGCAAAGCTTCCTGGATCGCCAGCTCTGTTTCGCTGTCGATACTGGCGGTCGCCTCGTCGAGAATCAGAATGGCCGGATCGGCAGCCAGCGCGCGGGCAAAAGAGATGAGTTGCCGCTGACCAGCTGACAGCGTCATCCCGCGCTCCACGACTGGTTCCTCGTAGCCGTTCGGCAGGCGGGTAATAAATTCGTCAGCCCGCACCGCCTTGGCTGCCTGCACGACATCTTCATCCGAGATCGCGTCGTCGTACATGCGAATGTTGAAGCCGATCGTACCTGTAAACAAAAACGGATCTTGCAGCACAAGCCCTACATGGCTGCGCAACGAATGCGTATCGATCTTGCGCATGTTTTGCCCGTCAATCAAAATGCTTCCTTTTGTCACCGGATAAAAACCGAGCAGCAGGTTCATCAGCGAGCTTTTTCCCGATCCGGTATGACCGACTAGCGCAATCGTCTGACCAGGCTTTGCCGTGAACGAGACGTTTTTGAGCACGTAGTCATCCTCGTTGTAAGCGAATGATACTTGGTCGAAAACGACTTCCCCGCGCGGCCGCTCGATTTGCTTGCCGGCCTGCTCCGTTTCCGGCGCCGTATCCAAAATATCGAACACGCGAGCCGCGGCGATCGTTGCCTGCTGCATTTGCGACAGACGATTCATGATCATGTTGATCGGCTCGAAAAAACGTCCCATGTAATCGACAAAGGCAAACAGCGCCCCAAACGAGATGACACTGTGAAAAGACGCGGAACCGTAATACCAGATGATCACCGTCAGGGCGATTTTCCAGATCAAGTCGACAGCAGGCCGCAGCAAAAGAGATTCCAGGTTGATCTCCTTCATCCGCATCTTGAAGTAGCTCTCGTTCACCTGCGCGAACTCTTCCTGCACGCCTTTTTCGCGGCGAAACGCCTGGACAATCGTCATGTTTTGAATCATTTCATTAATAGTGGCATTCATGTCGCCCAGCTTCGCCCGAATCACCGCATAGTAGCGCGAGCTGTACTTTTGGTATACATAAATCAAAGCGACGAGCAGCGGAACCGTCAAACAGCAAAACAAAGCGAGCTGCGGCTGGAGCACGAACAGCGCGATCAAAATCCCGACCAAATAAATGCCGTTCTGGACAAAAGTAGCCAGCACACTCACGTAAAGCTCGCGGATCGCTTCGGTATCGTTGCTGACGCGGGAGACGAGCGAGCCGACAGGTGTCTTGTCAAAAAAGGACACCGGGAGCTTTTGCAAATGAACGAACAACTTCATCCGCATGCGCTGAATGATGCGCTGGGCGGTCGTCTGCAACCACAAAATCTGGATGTAGTTGAAGCACGCCGACAGCAAAATCAGCGCCCCGTACCCGACTGACAGCCAGATGATCGGCTGCACGTCGTTTTGATACAGCGCCAGCACTTCGTCGGCTGTCAGCTTGATGCCCGTCAACGTCGTTTCCGTTCCGTCAGCAGCTTCCGTCGTTACCGCGAAGCGCTCCCGGCCATTTTCCGGCTCGACTGGCGCAAACTTCTTTTCCGTATTTTGGGCATTCTCACTGAGCTTGCCCTCCATTAAATAGTACGTAGCTCCTTCGGAAAGCACGGTCATTTCTGCGCCTCGGACGCTTTCCCGAGTCAACCCCGCCTCCTGGAGCGCATCTTCGCGCATATAATACCGATCCTGGATGGCGACCGCTTTTTCGGCTGACGCTTGCGGCCGTTCTTCCAGCTGATACCACGGCTTCTGGATCGCCAAAATGTGATTGTCGATCATCACCTTGGCGAGAAAAGGGCCTGCCAGCTCCGCGCTGGTTCCAAGTAAAAGCAGGAACAGCGCTCCCCATATTTGTTTCTGAAACGGCCGGGCAAATTCAACCAGCCGCTTCCAGCTTTTTTCTTTACTCACGAAACGCTCTCCCTCCCACTATGCCGATTTATCCAGCAACGTCTTGCTCCATCTGCTGCCTGCGATACTGCTCGGCGTACCAGCCGTTTTGCTGCATCAGCTCGGCATGTGTTCCCCGCTCGACAATTCGCCCCTCATCGAGCACGAGGATCAGCTCGGCATGCTGGACGGCAGACAGGCGATGCGCCGTAATGATCGTCGTCTTGTTGGCACGCTCCTGGCGCAGATGGCGCAAAATCGCCTCCTCCGTGCGTGCGTCAACCGCCGACAAGGAATCGTCCAAGACGAGGATGCCCGCATCGAGCAGCAGGGCGCGGGCAATCGAGATTCGTTGCTTTTGTCCCCCGGAGAGCGTCACGCCTTTTTCTCCGACCATCGTTTTCAATCCTTCGCGGAATTGCATCAGGTCGCTCTCCATTTCCGCCAGCCGCATCGCGTGCAGCACTTCCGCCTCGCTCGCACCCGGCTTGCCGAACGAGACGTTTTCCGCAATCGTGCGGGAGAACAGCAAGTGCTCCTGGGGCACATACGCGATCTTTTGCCGCAGCGTATCAAAAGACAGCTCCTCAATCGGCACGCCTCCGACGAACAGCGTCTGACTTTTCATTTCATACTGGTGCAAAAGAGCGCGGCACAAGGTCGACTTCCCGCTCCCTGTCCGGCCGACAATGCCCAGCGTCTCCCCTTCGCGCAAAAAAAACGTAATGTCGGACAGCGCCAGCTTGTCACTGCCCGGGTAGGCGAACGAAAAGTGGCGAGCTTCTACTGTATGGGGTGTCTCTGCCGCAATCGGATGGTCAACCTCGTGCACATCGGGCTGCTCCACAAGCAGCTCGGACAGACGCTTGTGGGACGCGCCGCCACGCTGCAACACATTGACTAGCCAGCCAAAAGCGAACATCGGCCAGATCAACAGCCCGAGGTACAGGTTGAAGGCGACCAGTTCCCCCAAAGAAATCGCGCTCGTAAAGACAAGGTATGTTCCATAGCCAAGCCCGATCAAAAAGCTGAAACCTATAATGATGGCAATTGTCGGCTCGAACAGGGCGTCGATCCGCGACACGCTGACGTTTCGCTCCAGCGTTTTCTCGCTGACTCTTCTGTAGGCTTCAATATCTTCCTTTTCCTGCACAAACGCCCGCAGTACCCGCACGCCGGAAATCGACTGCTGGACGTGATCGTTCATCTCGCCGAACGCTTCCTGCGCCAAGTAAAAGCGCTCATGCAGCAAGCGGCCGTAATAGGCAGTCGACCAGGCCAAAAAAGGCATCGGAATCAAAGCGGCGAGCGTCAGCTTCCAGTCGATCGCGGTCACCATGACTCCGAGCGTCAAAAGCGTCATGAACAACGAATCGACCAGCGTGAGCACTCCGGTACTCGCCGTCTGCTCGATGGCGGGAATGTCGTTGGTTGCCACAGCCATCAAATCACCGCTACGCTTGCGATGGTAAAAAGACGGCGTCATCCGGGTCAAATGCCCGAAAAGCCGCTCTCGCAAAGTTCGCTCCAAAATCAACGCGCCGCCGTTCAGCAAATACCTCCAGGCAAAGCGCATCGCGTACAGCCCGACCCCAAGCGCGAGCAAAATCGTGACTGTCCGCGTCAAGTCTTGGGCAGTCAAAGAGCTGTTGCGCATCGCGTCGACAGTCTCGCCGATCAGCCGCGGCGGCCAGAGCATCAAAATGTCGATGAAAAACAAAAAGGCTATGCCGATCGTGTACCGCTTCCAGTGGGCACGAAAAAACCAGGATAGCTCCTTGAGTGTCTTCAAGCTAATCACCTCTTTTTATCGAGCAAAAAAGGGCGTGCGAATCGCGCAGCCCCTTTTTGCTTCCTTCATCGTAATTGACTGAATTTTCTTTGTCAATCTACCTTTTTTGTCTGGCTCTTTCCTGCCATTCTTCCTTCAACATGCTGTACACGGCATGGTCGACAAAATGGTCATACAAAAACTCATTGCGCCGCAGGATTCCCTCCAGTTGAAAGCCGAGTCTCTCGGGGATCGCTCTGCTTTTCGAATTGCCTGTCGCCGCCTGAATCGTGATTTTCTCCAAGTTCCATGAACCGAAAACAAGGTGATCCATATACGCCGCCACTGCTTTGGTCATCAGCCCCTTGCCCTGAAAGCCGGCGCCAAGCCAATAGCCCAGTGATGTCTTCTTGTTGATCCAGTCCAGATTGTGCACACCGAGAGTCCCGGCCATCCGTCCGTTATACCAGATTCCGTAGTGAATCCCTTGATTGTCGTCATACTGTTGAATCGTTCTTTGGATGAAATAGCTCGTGTCATCCTCGCACTTCGTGTAATTCAGCCAAGGCAGCCACTCTTTGAGGTAGGATCGGTTCGTATCGGTGAGCCAAAACATTTCGCTGGCATCCGACAACTCCAACTGTTTGAGAAATGCTTCTTCGGAAATCGGGATCGTTCTCATGATAACCGCTCCTCCTTCTCATTCGCTTTCAACGGGCAAGCAACTTCTTACGCTCGATTATGCGGCTGGTTCCATAATTTAGCAAGAATCAGACGATCTATTCCTGAAAAAAAGCGCCCGCCATAAAAAGGCAGACGCTCCTGATACGACGGACTATTGTTTGCTTTTCGCGATCTCTTCCGGCTTGAAAATGCCCGTCTCTGTCACAATCGCGGTAATGTACTGGGCAGGCGTCACGTCAAACGCCGGATTGTACACTTTAATATCATCCGGTGCTACCTGTTTGCCCAAGCCGTGTGTGATCTCTTCTGCCGGACGTTCCTCGATCGGAATTTCCGCACCTGTCGCCGTCGCCAGATCGACAGAGGACAGCGGCGCCGCTACATAGAAAGGAATGCCATGCGCTTTTGCCAAAACGGCTACTCCATACGTGCCGATTTTGTTGGCGACGTCGCCGTTGGCCGCTACACGGTCTGTTCCCACGACAACGGCCTGCACTTTGCCTTGCGACATGACCATAGCTGCCATGTTGTCGCAAATCAAGGTGACATCAATCCCAGCCTGCTGCAATTCATAGGCGGTCAGGCGAGCGCCTTGCAATACGGGGCGCGTCTCGTCGGCGTATACTTTCAAATCCCACCCGCGTTCTTTTGCCAAATAGAAAGGAGCGGTAGCCGTACCGTATGCAGCAGTAGCCAGCGCACCCGGATTACAGTGTGTAAGCACGCCCATGCCGTCTTGCAACAGCGTCAGCAAATGTTCGCCGATCGTGCGACATACTTCTGCGTCTTCTTTTTGAATCGCCAGTGCTTCGTCGAGCACAGCTTTTTTCAGCTCGTCAACGGGCAAGGCGGAGTTTTGTTGCACGCGTGCTTTGATCCGGTCAAGCGCCCAGAACAGATTCACAGCAGTTGGCCGGGACGTTCCCAAATAGTCTGCCTGGCTGTTCAGCTCTTGCCAAAACTGTTCATACGTTTGCACTTCGCTGCCGCGGATTCCCAAATACAGTCCGTAGGCGGCGGCCATGCCGATTGCCGGTGCTCCGCGCACTTCCAGGCGGCGAATCGAGCCCCATACTTGTTCGGCGGTCGTCAGCTGCAAATAAATCGTTTCTACTGGCAAACGCGTCTGATCAAGCAAGACGAGTACGTCGTCTTCCCACTTGACTGGCGTTGTTTGTGTACTGGTTGTCATACTGTCGTTGCCTCCTGATAGTAGCGTGCGGTTACGTTGCGGACGATGTCCGTGATGTCTGTCGATTCCTCAATGTCGTTGCGTCCGAGAATCAGCGCTTCCCCGATCGCCAGCGCTAGTCGTTCTGCTTCGGCGCGTTTTTCGGCGTCTGCGATGGCATTCAGATCAGCCACTCCTGCCAGGCCGATCACACGGCGCAAAATTTTGCATCCGGCATAGCCTGCCGTATCCTGAATCAGTCGTTTCACGTAGCTTTGCCACAAGCCCTCGACATGAGCGCTGCGTTCTTTAGCCTGCTTGTGCCAGAGCTGGACAAACTGGGAAACAAATTCGTTCCAGACATCTTCAACCGTTTCCAGTAAGTATTCGCGGTAGGAGTCGCGTTCTCCTTGGTCATTTTGCAAGCCGTGCTGACCAGCGTAGTTGAGCAGCAGATTGGCGATAACGGCACCGATGTCAAAACCGATCGGCCCGTAGTAGGCAAATTCGGGGTCGATCGCTTTCAGGCTGCTCTCGGTGATGAAGATGCTGCCTGTGTGCAAATCGCCGTGCAAAAGTGCTTCTGCGCGAGTCAGGAAATCGAATTTCAGCTTGGCGATTTCCAGCTTGAGCGGCTTGTTGTTCCAGATGGCCTCTACTTCTTTGCGGATCAGCGGGTTAAAGTCGTTGGTCGGCGCATTTTCATACGGGTCGGTAAAGACGAGATCTTCTGTGATTTTGCATAATTCCGGATTTATGAATGTTCCGACTAGCGCTTTTTTGTCGTACGGATGCGCCCCCAAATCGGATGTGTAGAACAAGGTTTGCGCGAGAAAACGTCCGATCTGCTTCGGAAAAAGCGGGTAGCGCTTGCCCTCAATCAAGCCTTTGCGCATGATGACGTGGTCGCCTACGTTCTCCATCACCGTCAGCGCCAGCTCCTGATCGAAGTGGTATACTTCCGGCACCAGGTCAGGCACGTATTTGTGCTGGATGCGGAGCGCTTCACTCTCGATGCGGGCACGGTCAATCGTCAGCGGCCATGATTCTCCCACGACTCTCGCAAACGGCAACGCTTGCTTCACGATGACTTTTTTTCCGGTAGCCGGCTCCTGGATATCGAACACGAGGTTCAGATTCCCGTCACCGATTTCGCGGCTGGTCAGCTCTGCTCCTTCTGTAAACAGACCCGGCAAGCCTTTTACGTACTCTACTGCTTCCTGCTCAGTCAATGCGCGGTATGCCATGATTGATTACTCCCCTCACAAATCGTTTTTTTCTCTATCTCGAACGGAATGACAAAATGGTCAGGAATCCGTGTCCAAACGCACAAAAAAGACCTCTTTCCCGAAGAAAAGAGGTCGCTGTCGCCACGTATAATAAACGTGTCATGTCCCCCTTATCTTCCAGACCACTTTTGTTTCTGCAGGAATTAGCACCGTGCACGTCGCTTTTTGTTTCAGCCGCTGCTCGCGTTGAAATAGCGTCGTGTCGGTTGCCGGGTATCATCGGGCCAGTCCCTCCACCTTCTCTGGATAAGGTATCCAAACGTATGCGGTTTTGATTTAGTTTGAATCATACAACCTGCCGTTCCACGATGTCAACACCCTTTTTTCGCAAACCGCGCTTCTCTCCTACCAGACGTGCTGAGTGCCGGAAGCAGCCGGGCGATCCCAGTTCCACCAGTCAATTTGGCCGACAAAGGCAGCGGTAATCGACTTCTCATCCTTGAGTTTGAGCAGTTCCTTCGTCGGTCCGGTCAGGACTGCTCCGTAGAGGCGAACGCCTTTTTCCTGCAAGTAGCGATAGCGCTCCTCGACTTGCGGATCGCTTCGCGAGACCAAATATTGTCCCATGTCGCGAGCAAGGCTTTTTTGCTCGACAAGGTAGGCCATTTCCCCCAAAAAGGCTGCCATCCGTCGGCTTCCTTCTCCGTTGACCTGAATCGGAGCCGCTCCGTAATTCAGCTCGTGCTCCGCAAATCCCCATGCTTCTCCCGGCCCCAAGAGCAGGTAGCCGTCTTTTTGGTCTTCGTGCCTGGCTTCCACTCCGGTGTCCACTGCCAACCAGACCGTATCCTGGTTGGCGGAGCTGATGTAGCGGGAGATTCGCTCATAATACTGCTCGTACGTCAAAAAATCAGCAAAAGAGACAGCCAACTGGGCAACGGTTCCTTCGGGGAGCTTCTCCAAAGTCGTCCAGGCTGGCGTGCGCCAATGCGCCAGTTCGTCTGCGTCCGGTTTTTGCCCGCTTTGAAGCGGATAGCGGAAAAACAGCTTTTGCTCCCTGACGCCGTTGGTCCATTGCGGCTTGGCGTTGACGTTCCACAACACGTTGGTGCTTTCAAAGCGGCCTGCGTTTTTGATGTCCGCCCCTACTCGCTCGCGAAGCTCCATCTGGATGCTGCCGTACAGCAGTCCCACCTGCGAGCCGCTGCTGCCCACGCTGACACCCGGCTGCGTAAAATTGACCATGTCCTTCGCTACCCGGTGCAGATCATCGTGCATCGACGACCCTACCCATCCGTTGACGCCCAGAAATACCACGCCAATTACAAACGGGATGGCAAAAGCGTACACGGAACTGAGCAAGCGATTTTTCCATTTTCCCCGCCGGACAATCGCCCTCTGCTTCGCTTCGGAAAGCTGGCTGTGCCCGCCCTCGTCCAGCGCGTCGAGTTCCCGTGGTTGCTGCTCTCCTTCTTCGCCCAGCAAAAGCCGCTCCAGCCGCTCTGCGCATGCCTCATCGGCTGCCAGCTCCTCGCCAAGCCGCTTTGCTTCTTCCCCTGTCAGTTCCCCTCTCAAATAAGCGAGCAGCTTTTGCTCGCGATCATGACCGTTTTGGTGCGTCATGGCCCTTCCTCCTTCCACAGCTTCCGCATCTTTTGCCGACCGCGAAACAGCGAGCGTTTGACGTCCGCCAGTTCGATCTCCAACACCTCTGCCATTTCCGCGTAGGAAAATTGCATGGCTGACAGCAAAATGACCTGTCGTTGCTTGGGCGGCAATTGCTCCAGATGCGCATATGCCTCTTTCCACAATTCCTGAGCGACCAACAGTTCCGCCGGGTCGCTCGCGGATGCGTCCGGTCGTTCCGGCATCTTTTCCATGTAGTCGACCGGGCACCGCTTTTGCTTGCGATGCCAATCGATAAAAGCGTGGTAAGCGACCTTGAACAGCCATGGCCTGACCTTTTCGCCGCGGTAGTCTTCCAGGGAGGCATACGCCCGGAAAAAAACCTCCTGCGTCAAGTCCTCCGCATGCCTGGTATCGCGTGTCAGCCGGAAAAGGTAGCGGTATATGTCGTTTACGTGCATCTGGTACACATACTCCAAGCCTACTTTCCCAATGCCTCCACATCCCTTCTTTACGTACCACGCCCTCTAGCGAAAAAAGTTTCACTTCCGGCCGCTTTTTCCCTCTCTGCAGAGAGCACATTCCGGCAAAAAACAAAGATTGACTACGGACAACAGAAGTCATATCATGGGTGTAGCACACACGGCTGACTGGCCTGTGAACCACATAACTCTTATCGCGAGCTGGCTGAGGGACTGGCCCTATGATGCCCGGCAACCGGCGCTATTTTTTTCTTGAATAGCGAAACGGTGCTAATTCCAACGGATAAGAGTCGGTACGAGAAGCGGCATTGCTGCGTCTTCTGTCCCGACTACTGACCCGAGAGATGAGAGGAGACGAGACGTTTTTATAGTCGACAACCGCCTCCCCGCTCTGGGGAGGCTTTTTTACATGCCCGAAAGCTTCACGAAACTTTTCAAGCTGCCCAAGGAGGACTAGCATGAGTGATCAACGCATCCTCGTCACTTATTTGACGCAAGCCAAAGACTTACACAAAAAAGCAGCCGCCATCGCCGTTGGCATGACGGTCGGCTCCTGGACGGATTTGCCCGCAGCGAAGCAAGCTGAGCTGGCTCCTTATCTCGGGGAAGCCGTGAGCGCTACGCCGCTTGAGACATTGGAAAACGGCGAGACGCGCGGACTGATCACCGTCAGCTACCCGACGCGCAATTTTACGCACGACATTCCTTCGCTTTTGACCGGAATCTTCGGGAAACTGTCCATGGACGGAAAAATCAAGCTGGTGGACATCACTTTCCCTGAGTCGTTTCTACAAGCTTTTCCCGGACCAAAGTTCGGCATTGACGGACTGCGCGGACGTTTGGATGCACAAAACCGCCCGCTGTTGATGAGCATTTTCAAATCTTGCCTCGGTCTTCCCTTCGAAGATTTGAAGACGCAATTCCGGGCACAGGCGCTCGGTGGCGTCGATCTGGTCAAAGATGACGAAATCTTCTTCGCAGACGATCGCGCGCCGTTTTTGGAGCGTATCCGCGCCTTCAAGGAGATCGCGCAGGAGACAGAAGCGCAAACTGGCAAGCCTGTCCTCTACGCGGCCAACCTGACTGGCCCGATCAACGAGCTGAACGAAAAAGCAAAGCGTGCCGTGGAAGCTGGCGCAGATTGCCTGCTGTTCAACGTCCTCGCTTTTGGCTTCGATGCCTTGCACCGCCTGGCAGCCGATCCGGACGTCAACATCCCGATCATGGCCCACCCCGCTCTCGCTGGCGCTTACTATCCGTCGCCTGATTACGGGATCGCCACTCCGCTTTTGCTCGGCACCCTGATGCGAATTGCCGGAGCAGACCTGGTGCTGTTCCCGTCGCCATATGGCAACGTCGCCCTGGACAAAACAGAAGCGCTGCAACTGGCGACCAACTTGACCACTCCGTTGGAAGGCGTGCGCCGCTCGTTCCCGGTTCCATCAGCCGGCATCCATCCGGGACTCGTCCCGCAGCTTTATGCGGATTTCGGTCTGGACCAAATCGTCAATGCTGGCGGCGGCATTCACGGACATCCGGGCGGCGCTACCGCAGGGGCCAAAGCGTTCGTCGATGCAATCGCAGCAGTCACGGCTGGACACACCCTGGGAGAAGCGGCGAACCAATCGCCTGAACTGGCGGCAGCCCTGGAGAAATGGGGTGGCGCACGATGAGCAAAAAGCTCGTGCTGTTCTGCGATTTTGACGGAACCATTACGGAAAAAGACAACATCGTCGCGATTGTAAAAAAATTCGCTCCCCCTGAGTGGGAAGCTCTTACCGAACAAATTTTGTCGCAAAAAATCAGCGTACAGGAAGGCGTCGGCAAGCTGTTTCAGCTCTTGCCCTCCTCCCTGCGCCAGAACATTGTGGACTACATCGTGAACGAAGCGACCATTCGCCCCGGCTTTGCCGATTTTGTCCGCTTTTGCCGCGAGGAAGGCATCGAACTGCTGATCACGAGCGGCGGCATCGACTTTTTCGTAAAGCCGATCCTCGCTCCGTTTGATTTGGATCATGTCCCGATTTACTGCAACGGCAGCGACTTCTCCGGAGAGAACATCACGATTACGTGGCCGCATTCCTGCGACGAGCATTGCACAAACGGCTGTGGCATGTGCAAGACAACCATTATTCGCCGCTACGATCCCGCCACTCACTATCGTGTCGTCATTGGTGATTCCATCACTGACCTGGCTGGCGCCAAAATTGCCGACTTCGTGATCGCCCGCTCCTTCCTCGCGCAAAAAGCCGAGGAACTGCAGCTGTCACACAGCACTTTCGCCACCTTCCACGACGTGATCGCCACACTTACGCAACTGAAACAGGAGGTTGTCTGACACATGACCGCAACACTCGAACAGCGTCTGGACGCGTTTCGTCGTCTCGATGACGCCAAGCTGACATTTGCCCGCCGGGACTGGTTTCCCGGCACAAGCGGCAATCTCTCCATCAAGATTCAAGACGAGCCGCTGCAATTTGCCGTGACGGCAAGCGGCAAGGACAAGACGAAGCTGTCGCCGGAAGACTATCTGGTGGTCGATCAAGACTCCCGTCCCGTGGAGGCAACCTCGCTCAAGCCGTCCGCCGAAACGTTGATCCACGCAGTCGTCTATCAAAAGTTTGCCAAAGCAGGTGCCTGCTTCCACGTCCATACGGTCTGGAACAATCTCATCTCCGAGCTGTACTTCGGCCAACGGGCTTTCACCATTCAAGGCCAGGAGCTGATCAAGGGCCTTGGGATTTGGGAGGAAAATGCGCGGATCACTGTTCCGATTGTTGAGAACTTTGCCGATATTCCGACCCTCGCAGCCGCGATCGAAAAAGTCATCACCCCGGAAATTCCGGGTGTTCTGATCCGTAACCACGGCATTTACGCCTGGGGCGGCAACGACTTTGAAGCGAAGCGCCACCTGGAAGCATTTGAATTTCTGTTTGAGTACCACGCCCGCTGGCTGCAACTGCGCCAAGCTGTCGTGTCCACTACATCCAACTAATCAAGGGAGGCAAGCATCATGGCACAAATTCGTTTCCACGACAACAACGAGTACATTTCCGCTCCGGAGGAAGTCATTTCCTTCCTGGACACCCAAGAAATCATTTATGAAAAATGGGATGTAGCTCGCCTCGATCCGAAGCACCGCGACAACTACAGCCCGACAGACGAAGAAAAGCAAGAAATTCTCGACACCTTCAAGCCGGAAATCGATGCGATCAGCCAACGCCGCGGCTACTTGACTGCCGATATTATCGTCCTCTCCGACAAAACGCCGAACCTCGACGAGCTGTTGGTAAAATTCAAAGGCGAGCATCACCACACAGATGATGAGTGCCGCTTCTGCGTAGACGGGCACGGCATTTTCGCGATCAAAGGAAAAGACGGACGTTACTTCGACGTTGAGCTTTCCCCTGGCGATCTGATTTCGGTACCGCCGAACTTCCGCCACTACTTCACGCTGATGGATGACCGCAAAATCAAAGCGATCCGCCTGTTTGTCACACCTGCTGGCTGGGAAGCTATCTACTAATACAAAGTGCGGAATGCGAAACACCCTGGAGCGAATGCTGCACCAGGGTGTTCTTGTTTCTTTTAACGTATTTTAGCGAATGACGCCGTTGCCCTTGATCGACAGCTCCGGCACGAACTTCACTTCCGCCTGGGCAAAAGCTTTGGGCCAATTATCTTGCACCTTTTTCCACTCCTGATACGCATGCGCTCGCGCGTACAACCCGAATCCGAATGGATCGACTTCATTTTGCTGGCACTTCACGACCAGTTTCTCAAATTCTTTGCGCAGCTCCGCATTAACCATCTGCTCCATGTCCTTATAATCCTTTTCCATGTCAAAAGGGAACAATCTCTCCGAAATACCGCCGCCGAACTTCATCTTTACTTCGAAATGAAACTTGCCGTCCCGAAAGGTCGTCTTCACTTTTTTGGATGCTTGCTTTGCGATGAGGCTGACTCTGTGCTTGATCATCTTTTTGCTGTCATTGGGCGCAGGGATCGGCACCGTAAAGGTCACTTCGCCCTCTTTTCCGTGCAGAAACAACTGGAGCAGCATCGTTTCCTGACTTTGCAGCAGCTCGACATACGTGCCCTCCTTGCTCAGCACCGCTGTTCCCAAAATCTTGATCGCTTTTTCTTTGCCCACAGCCGTGATGGTTGGATTAATCCCTTTTTCAAACATTTGCCGATGAAAATCTTGCGCCCTCGTCCGCACGGTCAAATTCCGCTGATTAGCGGTATCGATCAGCTTGGTCAGATGCAGGGACAGCCTCGGCTTGTCTGGCGGTTGAAAGTGAAACAAGTCACCTACCTCGCCGTCAAAATAGACCATCCGGGCGTTGACCGTAAAGCGCGCATCGCGGAAAATGACGTCGAGAATCTTGAACCAGTCAGGGTGCTCCAAAAGTCGCTTTCCCAGCACGATCGCCTGGATTTTCCCTGAAAGAGTAAGCCCCGTCACCATCTCGTCCAATCGTGCCCGCGCCTGTCGGAAAGACTCCGCTTTTACGCCAAATTCTTCGCTTTTTTTCTTCGCTTCTCGGCTGAAAACCGGACTGGACAAATAAAACAGCAGCTCATCCTTCTCATTCACGTCAACTCCGGCCATCAGCGTAATCGTCGCATCTTCCAAATCGATTCGATCCATGCAGCCCGACAAAAAGAAAAACAGCGCCGAGATCAACAGCAGCTTTCCGGCTTTGCTCATCCCTTTTGCCCCCCTTTTCCGCGCCGAAACAACTGGATCGCCAGCCACCAGATCACGGGGATGATGTATCCGCCAACCATTCCAGTCATGCTCCACACCTCGCTCCACTTTTTCAGATCGATGAACGTGGGCGTATACAGCCAGGCTCCCACAACGATCAGGATCATCAGAATGAACAAGTGCTTGCGATGATCGGCTGACCCGACCATTTGGCTCGTCGTGAACACCGTAAAATACATGTACGGCAGCGTGGTCGTCGACAAAAAGAACAAGTAGAACGCAAGAAAAATGATGTCGATTCGCTCCAGAAAGCGATACTCGATTACTTTCCACAAATTGAGTGTCGGCCACGTATATTGCGTGATTTCATCCGGACTAAAAAAGGAAAAGCTGAACACAGTAATATGCATAAAAATCAGCATGGACAATGTGTTTGCCACCACAATTCCCAGCGAGGCATACTGTTTTCGCTGCAAAAACGGGTACAGAAAAAACGCCAGCTCAAACCCGAGAAAGGACAAAATCGTCGATTTGGTTGCGGAGAAAACCGGCATCCACCCGTCTTTTAGCACAGGCAGCAAGTGAAGCCAATTGGAATACGGCAAGATGGAAAAGACAACGATCGGCATCCACAGCGTCAAGTAAAAAATCAACTCGGCATACCGTCCCAGCACCCGCAGCCCGCCCTGCACAACCATATAGGTAGGGATCACCGTCAATATCGCCAAAACGTATCCTGGCGTCTGGGACAAAATCCACACGTTCACAATCCCGATCCCGTTGGCGATTACCGTCATGGCGGCAAGGGCGCAATAACAGGCGACAAGCGCGGAAACGACCATTCCCAGCCATTTGCCAAAAAAGACGGGAATCAAATCGACGATCGTTTTGCCCGGATAGCGCTTCATGATGTTCACAATGAGGAGGCTTGCCACAGTAGCGCATACCCAGCCAATGAGAATGGAAATCCATCCGTCCGTTCCCGCTTCCTCGGCCAACTCTCGCGGCATGGACAAGACTCCGATCCCCACTTGTGTTCCATGAATAAAAAATACGTACTGGAGGACAGTCAGCTCGTTAAATGCGTATTTTTTCATTCGCCATCCCCCCGAGGACGGTTATCCCCCTGACGCTTGGACTGGACGACGCGGGCGCTGGCCGGACGATTTTTCATGCTCCACAACGGCAAGCGCAGAAACAAGTCCTTCCAGTCTGAAAATCGTACGGGTGCCAGCGGACTTCCGTAAGGCACGCCCAAAGATTCCAGCGAGATCAAATGACCGATCAGCCCCATCATCCCGATCACAATGCCAATAATCCCGAACATCGCAGCCAGTCCCATCATCAAAAACCGCAGCAGCCGCACTGCTGACGCCATGTCGTAGTTCGGGATGATAAAGGAAGAGATCGCGGTAAAAGCGACTACAATCACCATGATGTTGCTGACGATCCCGGCCTGTACAACCGCCTGTCCGATAACGATACCGCCGACGATGCCCACCGTCTGTCCGATCGGCGCAGGCAGCCTCACCCCGGCTTCCCGCAACATTTCCAGCGTCAGTTCCATGATCATCGCTTCCAGCAAGGGAGGAAACGGCACTCTCTCCCGCGACTCTCCCACTGACAAAATCAAGTCGAGCGGAATGACCTCGTAGTTAAAAGAGATCACCGCGATGTAGACGGCTGGCAAAAAGGTAGCCACCAGAAACGCCATAAAGCGCAACAGCCGGATAAAAGTGGCGACCAGCCAGCGGGTACTGTAGTCGTCCACATTTTGAAAAAACGAGGCAAAGGTCGCAGGGCCGATCAAAACGCTGGGAGAGCGATCGACGACAACAGCAACCTTTCCCTGCAAAATGTGCGAAGCAACCGAGTCCGGCCGTTCTGTCATCATGAATTGCGGAAAAGGCGAGTACGGGTTGTCCTCCACCAACTCCTCCAGCTCTCCCGTGTTCAAAATCGAATCGATCCGAATCAGCTTGATTCGATCCTCAAACTCTTGCAGCACCTCGGGATGAACCACATCTGCCAAAAACAGCAGCGACACCCTTGTCGGCGCCCTGTCCCCCACCCAATACTCCTTGATCTTCATCTCCCGATTGGGAAGATAGCGGCGGATCAAGGCGATGTTTTGCATCCCTGTCTCGACGAAGCCTTGATGCGCTCCCTTCAAGGACGCTTCAAGCTGAGGGTCCTCGATGGCGCGCTGCGGCCAGCCATGTGTCTCGACAGCGAGCGCTTCTTTGCGCCCCTCGATAAACAGCAAGCTGCTGCCATCGAGAATCTGCCTTTCGACCTCGTGAAAATCGTATATATTAAACACTTTTCCTACGGACAAAAGATCGTAGATGCTGGCAGGCCCTTCGCTTTGCTGGGAAAGAAGCGGCCGAAGCACATTGTTGTTCACCGAGCTTTTGTCTACCAAACCCGTCAAATAGACTAGCGCGACGCTTCCCTCGACAAACTTGCTCTCGAACGTGCGGATTACTAGATCGGGCGTCAGGGTAAACATCGTGCGCAACTCTGTGATGTTATCGCTTAAACTGTCACTGATCTCACGCGCAGGCACCGGGACAGAAGAGTGACTGAATCTGTCTTTTGCCGATGCCCTTCTTCGTCTCAGCCATCCTCTCATCCCCATCTGTTTTGGTTCCCATCCTCTGCGTAGTTTGTTGTATTAGCGTTCGTGACTGATTCCAAAAATATGCATTCAACTTCTCACAAGCGAACGCGAAAATCGCATAAATCCAAACGACCTGCAAATACTGACAGGAGAACTGGAACAGTTTGGCGGGAGACTCATGAAAAATGGACTAGCCTTTACCCAAATCGTAGTGATGCTGATGCTGACAAATGGACTGATGAATCACGTTCTGGTCATCCCCATGATGTTGGACTCGGCCAAAAGAGATTCCTGGATATCCGTCCTGTTTGCAGGCGTCTTATACCTTATCTGGACGGCTCTGCTCTATTTCATTTACCGCAAAACAGGCAGCGAGCCGCTCCTGCAATGGATGAAGCAGCGCTATGGCCCGGCTGTCGCTTACTTTCTGGCCATCTTGATCTCGCTCTATTGCTTTGTCATCGCCACGACCACCTTGACGGATACGGTCACGTGGATCAATTTATCTTTTGCCCCGCAAACCCCGCTCTCTGTCCATGCAGGTCTGTTCGCCCTGCTTTGCCTGGGAAATGCTTTGCTCGGCATCCGGTCGATTGCCGTGACTTCGACCGTTTTATTGCCCTTTGTCGTAGTGCTCGGATTTTTCGTGATGGCGACCAATTTCCAAAACAAAGACTACAGTCTGCTGCTCCCGATCATGGAAGATGGCCTGGCGCCTGTAGCCAAAGGCATGGTGTACGCAGGGGCAGGCTTTACCGAGATGATCTTGTTTTTGCTGATCAAACATCACTTGCGCGCTCCAATGCCTTACTATCAAATTTTTTTGCTTGCTGTCATCTTCATCGGTTTGACCATCGGACCGACCATTGGCGCCATCGTGGAGTTCGGGCCGCTGGAGGCGACCAAGCTGCGCTATCCGGCTTACGAGGAATGGCGGCTGGCCAACATTGGCCTGTACATTGAGCATCTGGACTTTTTGAGCATCTACCAGTGGTTTAGCGGAGCGTTCACACGCGTCTCCCTATCCCTGCTCCTCATTGTCGATGTTTTTTTAATTCCAAAAGGACGCTCGCGCTTCTGGTGGCTGCTCGGACTTTGTTTCCTCGCGACCGTGCTTTCGCTCTATCCGATCAGTACGATTGAATTTTACAGTTTACTGTCCAAGCTGATTCTGCCTGCCATGCTCGTCCTGGCTGTATCGCTTTCCCTTTTGCTAGCGCTCCTGACAGCCTTTGCCCCAAGGAGGAAGCCACATGAAAAATCGTAGGTTTGCCAAGGTGAAGCAGATACTGGAACACTCTACTGCCACAGCGGACCATGCAGAGCTTTCCTCCCTTAGCATGCGGTCTTTTCATGAGCTGTTTACGGACTGCAATGACGTTTGCATCGAGGAACATACATTGATCCCTGGCCCCGAGCCCTGCTATGTCTCCTTCGTATACTCCGACTGCATTTGTGACCTGGATCGGATCAGCGAATATTTGATGCCGCAGTTGACCCGGCTGTTTTCCGACGAGCAGATCAGGAGCGCAGATGATTTGCGCGAGAAAAAGCTGTTTTTCATGAACGAGTTGACGTACCCGACCGATATTGGCTGGATTTGCAGGCACGTCTTTAGCGGAAACCTGCTCATGGTGTTCGAGGAGTTTCAAATCGCTTTTTACGTCGAGACAGGCAATCCGCCCAAGCGCGATCCCGAAGAGTCCAATACCGATGTGTCCATCCGCGGACCTCGGGATGGGTTCACGGAGGAGATCAGTACGAATCTGGCTTTGATTCGCAAAAGAATGCGGACACACCAGTTGAAGTATCTCCCATACATCCTGGGCAGCCACACCCACACACGAGTCGGTCTCTTGTACCTGAAAGACCAGATCGCGCCGGAGCTGGAACGCGAGATATGCTCGCGCCTGGATAAGTTGGGCAGCAAGGGCATCATCAGCGGGTTGCAAGTAGAAGAGAATTTGTCCCACACCCCACTGACACTGCTCCCGGAGTACCAATACTCGGGAAGACCTGACTACGTGACCAACGCTTTGTTAAAAGGACGTTTTGCCATTTTAGTTGACGGTTCCCCGACCGCCTTGATCGGCCCTGTCAACTTTTCCATGCTGCTGAACGCCGCAGAAGATGCCAGCTCCTCTGTCTTCTCGATCGCCTTTGTCCGGTTTCTGCGGATTTTCTGCGTGCTGATCGCCCTGTTTTTGCCCGGCTTTTGGGTCGCCCTGATCACTTATCATCAGGAACAGCTGCCCTACACATTGATCGCCACCATCGTAAAATCTCGGCAAGGAGTGCCGTTGCCTGCTGCCCTCGAAGTGTTGCTCATGGTGCTGCTGTTTGAGCTGTTCAAGGAGGCTGGCCTGCGTCTGCCCATGGCGATCGGCCAAACGCTTTCGGTCGTCGGCGGATTGATCGTCGGACAAGCTGCGATTTCAGCCGGACTGACCTCTACAGGCAGCCTTGTAATTGTGGCGCTTTCTGTCATGGCAACGTTCACCCTGACGAACCAGCACATTGTCGGAACGATCACCTTGCTCCGGCTTGGCATCAGCGTAGTCTGCTCGCTTTTGGGGATGTTCGGTTTTATGATCTCGGCTCTGGCGACACTTTTGTACTTTGCCAACATGCGTTCCTTTGGCTTGTATTACTTGTCTCCGCTCGCACCGACTTTCTGGCCCGATTTGTACAAAACCGTGTTTCGCACGCCATGGCGCAAAGCCGAACGAAGTCCCGAGTTCCTGCACGACCCTTCGGAAAAAGGGGAGGGCCAACGATGATGCCCCACCTTCGAGCGATTGCAATCACACTCGTTTTCCCTGTTTTGCTCTGCGGTTGCTGGAACGCGCGGGAAATTGAAAATTTGCTTTACGTCAACGCCCTCGGCATCGATTACGTTAACGATGAGTTTGTCGTGTACGCGCAAATCTTGAGCTTTTCCAGCATCGCCAAAACAGAAGCTGGCGGCGCGCGCTCCACCAGTGGATCGGCTGTGGCCAAAGGAACTGGCAAAACGTTCGTAAACGCGCTGTTCAACATTTATCCCACCAGCCAAAAGCAAATGACCTGGAGCCATATCCGCTCCATCGTCTTTAGTGAAAGCGCCTTGGAAAAGAAACATATGGAGGAGATTTTGGACGAGCTGGACCGTTTTTACGAGTTTCGCTACACGCTCTGGACGTTTGCCACCAAAGACCCGATTATCGACATTTTCAATGCAAAGCAGGTGTTCGATTTGCCTGTGATTTACTCGCAACTGGCGAATCCATCCGATCTGTATGAGCAAAACTCTGTGCTGCGTCCGATGAAGCTGTTTCAATTCATCGCGAGAAGAGATGAACCGAACCTCGTTGTCTACGTCCCGATTCTTTCGATCAACCGAAACAGCTGGAGCGAAGACAAGAAAGCGTTGCCCAAATTAAAGATGATCGGCGCATGCCTGCTGCAAAACTTGGAGTCCCGAGGCTGCTGGCCGCGCTCAGACTTGCTGGGGCTGCGCTGGCTCGATGAACACACCGTCCGGACACTGCTAGGGATCAGCAAAGGAGGGCAACTGCTGGCGATGACCATCCTCGAAAAGCCCAAAGTGAAAATCGAGCCACGATTGCAAAACGGCACCGTAACCTTCGCCATCGACATTCACGCCACTGGCTATATCACGCAGGTAGTGACAGTCGGGCCGATCAATGAAATCGAAAAGGAAGCAGCGAAAAAAATCGAGGCGGAAGTACGGGCGCTTTTTGCAAAGGGCCGAAAACATAACATCGACACCTTGCAGCTGGGACACGCTCTCTATCGCAAATACCCGCAAGAGTGGAAACGATTGCAGAAAAACAACGCGCTCCCGCTTTCGCAAGAATCGCTGTCTGCCGTCAACGTTCAGGTGAAGCTAAACAACGGGGGCATCTCGAAAGTGAAGCAAGCCAACTGAGGCACTCCGTCGACTGCAAGCAAACATCTCCCGTATCAGAAAAGTCGGCGGGACATTTTTCGCACACAAAAAAGAGCAGAGATATGTCCCTGCTCTTTTTTCGTGCCTGTTTTAGCTTATACGACGTAGCCGCCTGCTTCGATCACGCGATCAGCAATCGCCCGCTTCAATCCAACGGTGTTGATCGGTGTGCGGCGAGTCAATTTTTTCAAAATGGAGAGACGCAGGCGCAGTTCATCGCCTTCTTCCATCGCAGCGAGCGCTTCTTTGGCCCACGCCTCAACGCGGTCAAACGCTTCATGCACATACACTGCTGTCAGCGCGAGCTTGTGCTGCTCGGCTTCCAGTCCGTTTGCGGCAACCGCTTTTTCCGTACGCTTCACGATGCTGTCCATCGCGTACAGCTCGATCAGCATGTCGGCAGCAAAAGCGAGCAGCTCCTGTTCTTTGGAGATCGCTTGCTGGTATTTCATCAGCGCAGAGCCTGCGACCATCAAAATGATTTTGCGAGTCATGCCGAGCAGATGCTTCTCGACAGCAAGCGGCGCATCCTCGATTTCCTCCGGGTAGTAGCTCATCAGCTCGGCTTGCAAGCTCGTCGCTGCTTGCATGAGAGGCAGTTCGCCTTTCATCGCCTTTTTCACCAGCGTATCCGGGATGAGCAAGCGGTTGATTTCATTCGTCCCTTCAAAAATCCGGTTGATCCGCGAGTCGCGGTACATGTTCTCAATCTCGTATTCCGACATGAAGCCGTAGCCACCGTGGATTTGCACGCCCTCGTCCACGCAGTAGTCCAGCACTTCCGTAGCAAACACTTTGTTGATCGAGCATTCGATCGCGTAGTCGGCAATCGCCTTCGCTACTTCCGCGCCGTCATCCGCTTTCTCGCCCAGGCGGCTAAGCGCGGTGTCGAACAAGCCAACCGTCCGGTAGACGGAGCTTTCTGCGGCGTACGCTTTGGTAGCCATGTTCGCCAGCTTGTTTTTGATCAGCGTGAAGTTGGCGATAGGTGTTTTAAACTGCTTGCGTTCCTTCGCGTAGTTCGTCGCCAGCTCCAATGCTTTTTTCGCCGAGCCGACCGCCCCAACAGCCAGCTTGTACCGGCCTACGTTCAAAATGTTGAAGGCGATGACGTGGCCTCTGCCCGGCTCGCCCAACAGGTTGGCTACCGGAACAGGCACATCCTGCAAAATGACCGTACGAGTCGAGGAGCATTTGATGCCCATTTTCTTCTCTTCCGGGCCAAACGATACTCCCGGGAAGTCCCGCTCCACGATGAAAGCCGTGAACTTTTCGCCGTCAATTTTTGCGTACACAATGAACACGTCTGCAAAGCCTGCGTTGGTGATCCACTGTTTTTCCCCGTTGAGAATGTAATGGGTGCCGTCTGCGGAAAGAGTCGCTGTCGTCTTGGCGCCAAGCGCATCAGAGCCGGAGCCTGGTTCGGTCAGGCAGTACGCTGCGATCCGTTTTCCATACGCCAGATCGGGCAAGTAGCGCTGCTTCTGATCCTCGTTCCCGAAGTACACAATCGGCAAGGAACCGATTCCTACATGGGCGCCGTAGCTCAGCGCGAAGCCGCGTGCGAGCGAAAATTTCTCGGTGACGAGCGCGGTGCTGACTTTATCCAGACCAAGCCCATCGTATTTCTCCGGCACATCGCCAGCCAAAAGTCCCAATTCCCCTGCTTCCTTCAGCAACCGCACGGAAATGTCGAAGCTGTGCTTTTCCAGTTCCTCCAGATGCGGGCGAACTTCATTGACGACAAAATCTTCCGTCGTTTTCGCGATCATTTTTTGCTCGTCGCTGTACTCCTCCGGCACGAATACATCGTCAGCCGAACCAGCATCAATCAAAAAGCTCCCACCGCGGATCAATTCTTTTGTATCTGCCATACTATCCCTCTCCTTTTATGAAAATAGACGTACCTACTCCCCGACCATTTCAAAAACGCCAGCGGCCCCCATTCCTCCGCCAATACACATCGTAACCACTCCGTATTTGCCGCCCCTGCGCTTCATTTCGTTCAGAAGCGACACGGTCAGCTTGGCTCCGCTGCAACCGAGCGGATGGCCCAGTGCGATAGCGCCGCCGTTGACATTGACCTTTTCCGGGTCGAGTCCAAGCTCGCGAATCACCGCGATCGACTGGGACGCGAACGCTTCGTTCAGCTCGAACAAATCCACATCTTCCAGGCCGATTCCTGCCAGCCTCAAAGCTTTAGGGATAGCGACAACCGGACCGATTCCCATCACATCCGGGTCGACCCCGCCTACCGTAAAGGAACGGAATTTGGCAATCGGCTGGACACCCAGCTCGGCTGCCTTTTCGGCTGACATCACCAATACTGCTGCCGCTCCATCGCTTGTTTGCGACGAATTTCCGGCCGTTACGCTGCCCTGGACGTGAAAGACAGGCTTCAGCTTGGCGAGCGCTTCCAGGGACGTATCTGCACGAGCACCTTCATCCTTGTCAAAAATAGCTTCACGAACATGCACCTTGCCCGCGTCATCGACGGAGTAATTTTTCACAGTCAGCGGAACGATTTCGTCCTGGAACTTGCCTGACGTGATCGCTGCCGTCGCTCGTTGATGGCTGCGGAGGGCAAATGCATCCTGCTCTTCTCTCGTCACGTTGTATCGTCTTGCTACTTCCTCTGCCGTGTGCCCCATGCTCATGTACGCTTCCGGCTTCGTTTCGACCAGCGCCGGATTCAGCGCGACCTTGTGGCCGAGCATCGGCACCAGACTCATGCTCTCCACCCCGCCTGCCACCAGGACGTCAGAGCTGCCGACCATAATTTGCTGCGCTGCATAGGCAATAGTCTGCAAGCCCGAGGAGCAAAAACGGTTGATCGTAATTCCCGCTACATTCGTCGGCAACCCGGCGCGCAATCCGATCAGTCGCGCCATATTCATGCCTTGCTCCGCCTCCGGTACGGCTGTTCCCATAATGACGTCCTCGATGTCCGCCGGGTCCAGCTGCGGGACGCGCCGCAACAAATCGGAAACGACCGCCGCTCCCATATCGACTGGATGCACGTCCCTGAGGCTTCCTTTTTTCGCTCGGCCGACCGCTGTGCGGGCTCCTGCGACGATAACTGCTTCTCTCATCGTTATCCCTCACCCTCCCCTAGTTGCGCAAAGGCTTGTTTTTCGTCAGCATATGCTGCATTCTTTGCTGGGTTTTCGGCGTCTTGATCAGGGCAAGGAACGCTTGCTTCTCCAGCTCCAAAATGTAGCTTTCTGTCACTTCCGTACCCGCCGGCACATTTCCGCCGGACATGACATAGGCGATTTTGCTTGCGATCAGCTCATCGTGCTCGGAAATGTAGCCGCTCTTTCTCATCGCGTAAATGTTTTGGCGCAAATTGGCGTAGCCCGTCTCCCCGATCACGCGGATTTTGCGCGGCGCAGGCGGCGTGTAGCCTTCTTGGTCCATCGCAAGCACAAGCTGTTTCGCATCGTACAAAAGGTGGTCCGCATTGACACTGATCCGGTCGGTCGGCCGCAAATAACCGAGATTGATTGCCTCCTGTCCGCTGGTCGACACTTTTGCCATCGCAATCGTTTCAAAAGCTCTTGCGACGAACGGGAACGGATCAACTGGCATGCTGCCTCCTTCCGGCACGTTTTCCATCGCCCTAAACAGCATTTCCTTCGTTCCCCCGCCGCCTGGCAACAGCCCGACACCGACCTCGACGAGTCCGAGGTACGTTTCTGCCGCTACTTGTACACGGTCAGCGAGATAGGTCACCTCGACGCCGCCACCGAGCGTCATGCCGAAAGGTGCTGCGACGACTGGACGGTGCATGTAGCGAATCGCGCGAGCGGCTTTGTGGAAGTTGCTGACGAGCATGTCTAGCTCCAGCCAGTTTTCATCCTGCGCCTCCATCAAGGCCATCGCGAGATTCATCCCGACGCAGAAGTTTTTGCCCTGGTTGCCGATGACCAGACCCGCGAAGTTTTTTTGCACCTCTTCCGCAGCCTGGTTCGCCATTTGCAGCACATCCAGACCGAGAGCGTTATGGGGAGAGGTAAATTCCAGACACGCAACGCCGTCGCCAAGATCGATCAACGCCGCGCCTGCATTTTTCTTGATCAGCTTGCCTTGTTCTTTGAGGGCAGCGAGATTGATATTTTTCTTGTCTTCCTCTATCGCTTTATACTTGCCGCCGATCGAAAAGGCTTCGCGCCGTCCTTCCGCTTTCTGATAGAACGTCGTTTTTCCACTTGCCAAAAGCTCCTCGACCAGCGCCGGAATCTGTTCGTTCTCCGCGCGCATTTTGGCGACTGATTTTTCCACGCCGATCGCATCCCACGTCTCGAACGGACCCAGCTCCCAGCCGAAGCCCCATTTCATCGCCTGATCGACTGCGACGATGTCATCCGCGATTTCGTAAGCTTTTTCAGCGGAATACAGCAAAACTTTCTTGAAGACGCTCCAGACAAACTCGCTGCCCTTGTCCTTGCCGTATGCGAGCGCGCGCAGTTTTTCCGGCAACGTTTTTGCCGTCTTCGCAGCATCTAGGGAAGGGTACTTCGGCTTCACGCTCGGGCGATACTCCAAGGTGTTGATATCGAGCGCCAAAATTTCTTTTCCTTGCGCCGACTTGACCTGCTTGAAAAATCCTTGCCCGGCCTTTTGACCGATCCAGCGCTTCTCCACCATCTGCAAAACAAACTCCGGCACCGCAAAAACAGCCCGTTCCGCTTCATCCGTGCTCTTGTTGCGGACGTTCCCCGCCACGTGCACATAAGTGTCCAGACCGACGACATCCAGCGTGCGGAACGTGGCGCTTTTCGGCCTGCCGATGACCGGACCAGTCAACGCATCGACTTCATCCACTCCCAGGCCGAGGCGCACCATCTCGTGGATCGAGACTTGCAGCCCGTATGTACCGATGCGATTGGCGATGAAGTTCGGCGTGTCCTTGCAGACAACCATGCCTTTTCCGAGCACATGCTCCCCGAATTGCTTCATGAACGAGACGATTTCCGGATCGGTATCATGCCCCGGGATCAGCTCCAAAAGCTTCAGATAGCGCGGCGGGTTGAAAAAGTGCGTGCCGAGAAAATGCTTGCGAAAATCGTCCGAGCGCCCTTCTGCCATCTCGTTGATCGACACACCGGATGTATTCGAAGTGACGATCGTCCCTGGCTTGCGATGGGCTTCTACCTGGGCGAAGACGCTTTTCTTCACATCGAGATTTTCCACGACTACTTCGATGATCCAGTCGACTTCTGCGAGGAGTGGCAGATGATCCTCGAAGTTGCCTACCGTGATCAGTTCCATGCTCTTTTTATCGTAAAGCGGTGCCGGCTTTTCTTTCAAAAGCCTGTCTTTGCCCGCTTGTGCAATCCGGTTTTTGACGACAGAATCAGCCAGTGTCAGTCCCTTTTTGCTCTCGTCCGCCGTCAATTCCCGTGGCACGATGTCAAGCAAATAGGTAGGAATCCCGACGTTTGCCAGATGAGCTGCAATTCCCGCACCCATGACACCGGAACCGAGAACCGCCGCTTTGCGAATTTTGCGTTCCATCTCCAAATCCTCCTTTAGAAATCCTCTGTCGAGGCTACTCACGGTTGCTGACATAATCCCATAATTTTCTGACTACTAGATCATTTTATTTACTTCTACCATTCTTAAAGATATTCCTGTATGCAAAAGCTCATGTCTTAGTTGAATGAATACTCATTCAGTAGATGGGCCAAAAAATACATCTCGCATATTGGCTAAAGCTCCCGCCTTGAGATGTCAGATCCGGCTGCCACTTACTGAGTCACCGTTCAGTTTTATTGTAATCGAAAATTCTGTCATTTGCAATCGTCACTTGTCGGTGCGGCATTTAAAAAAATCAGGGCATCCATCGCGAATGCCCTGATTGCTTTGTCTATTTTTCGCTGTAGATTACCGCAGTAATTTTGCGTCCAAATGCATTGGCGTCTGCCTGCTCCAGCTTGTATTCGATTTGAAAATCTCCTTTTACCGGATCGGGATAAAAACCGATCAGCCAGAGAATTTTCGGATCATTGATGTCTACTTTGCTCGTGATCGTTACCGGGCCGTTGTACTTGGGAACTTGCGGGAGCGCGGCCATGCTTTTCAATGCGTCAGGACTAAATACGACGGACAAACGGGCCTGATCTTTTTTCTCCCAGGCCAAATTGGCTGAACGCAAATACAACTGAGCGATTTTTTGCTGCTGATTGATCGCGGCACGAAATTGGGCCAGCGTGTCTATGCGATAATAATCAAGCAAGCGCTTCATGACTACAGCGTATTCTGCCCGCGTCATGACCTTGTCAGGCGAGAATGTCTTTTCCGTCAAAAACAGCTGAAACTCTCGAATAGCCAATGGGTAAGGCGAGTATGTATCGCGGTAATACCGATCCTGCTTCCACTCATAGAAGCTGTCGAAGTACGTAGCCGCGTCCTGTGGTTTTAGATTGGCTGTTCTGAATTTTTGCGGTGCAAGCACATGGAAGAGCAACAGGCTGGCCTCTTCTCTAGACAGCGACTGCTGCAAAGCTGCACTGGACAGCCACCATTTCGGATTTTCTTTCTGTTGCTTTTTGATCAACTGACCGCTTTCAGCGAGATACAAGTAATAGAGCATCCTGTCGCCAGGATCGTACGTCGACAGGGCATTTGTCTCGACTTGCCAAACCGTTTTCATATTGACCAGCAGCTGTTCTACTTCCCCCCGGAGCAGAAAGTTGTAGTCAAGATTTTCCTTCCGCTGCGGAAGATCGAGCGAACCGTATACTTTCTCAACAACGCGATTGAGCAGCGCCAAAGCTTCGCCGCGTGAAATCGGCTTGTTGGGATAAAACAAGTGTTTGCCGTTCGACTTGATAATCCCCAGGCTCGCCAGTTCATTAATTTGTTGCTCTGCCCAGTGTCCATCGATGTCGTCAAAACCAGCGGCGGCATTCGCTCCGTTCGTCCACACAGCCTGAACAAGCAGCCATGCCATCAAAAAACAGAGAGCAAAACGCTTCATCATGTTTGCAGTTACTCCTTTCTCCTTTGCCAGAGTCTTTATTCCCTTTTCCCTTGCGAGCGTCTCCCCGGAACCGACTATAGTCCCGAATGCAAAACGATCTCCCTTACATGTATCGGGCGGTATCACGCACTTCTTTATACCCTCTTTTCGCAAAATGTGCTCGGTAAAACGTCATAAGCAAAAAAAGCCGCGCTCCATCAAGGGGAGAACGGCTTTTGCAAGCATCCTAGCGTATCCTCACTCTTCGATCTTTTCCAGCCATCCTGGTCCTTTGGCAACAAGCAGTCTGTAAATCAAAAAATCGAGGAGTACAAAAAGCACAAAAAGTCCCAAAGCCGTGACCCAAAGCGAAGCCCCGATCAGGAAGTTAGCCACAACGACCAACCCTCCCGCCACCAAGCCGATCATAAACAGCAGCAACGTATTCATGTTTTGCTTTACTGCTTCCTGTTCTGAACCCCATCCAAGCTTGGGATGAAGCAGATCAATCGCGATGCCAGCCAGGTTGATGAACAGCACGGACGGAATCACGCACAAGGCAGCGAACAAGAGGAACTCGCCAGGCAGCGCCAGCAGCCAGGCAGCTTCGGCCAGCAGCACAAGAACACTGATGCCACTGAGGAGCAATCCCGGCAGCACTTTTGCCAATATCAGCTGCCCAGGCCCGATCGGCAATGTTTTATTGTAAAAAAACCCTTGCCCATCTCTGGAGATGGCTGTTACCGATGTACTATTCATGCTGCCCAGTATCAAAAACGCCCCGAACACGATCGCCAGGCCGATCCCGCCTGCCTGCTCGCCTTGCATGAGGCTTTGCAAATGCGCAATCAGCTTTTCGCTATCCTCGCGTGCCAAAAGCGGCAGCAAAACAAGAAGCGGAACGAGGATGCTGGATAACGTACAATTCAGCAAAAACGCGGGCGTTCGCCAAAGTATTTTCCATTCTTTTAAAAAGTAAGACGCAAGCCTGGAGCGCTCACGGATCAGCTTTTGAAAAGCGGCCGCACCGACCATTTTTCGCTTGGCCACCGCTTCGCTGATTCCCATTACCCCGGCAAAGTAAAAACGGTTTCCAATCACCAGAAACACGCCGAAGCTCGCCAGTGCCACCAGCAGGAAACTGGCGAGAAAGCCCCAGGAGAGCAACGTTCCGCTGTTTTGCAGGGCGAGGGCTGCCAGCTTGCTTGCCGGAAAGAACTGGGTAATCATGTTCAGCAGTCCGTTTTCCTGGCTGACGATCATCTGTTGCAACTGTTCAATGCTGTCCGCCTTGCTGCTGACCTGACGCTGCACAAACATCTGGAAGCCGAGCGCGACACCAATCGCCAGCAAACCGCTGATCAAGCGGAAGCGTTCCTTGCTTTTGCCTACGTTTGTGAAGCGCATGAACAGCATGACGACGAGAGCCGCCATCACGAGCGGCAAGATCGGCACCAGCAAAAAAATGAACAGGGCAAACAAATAGTAAAAAAAGCCCCCTCCGCTCTTCACTCCGTATGTTATCAGAAGCGGCCCCAGCAAGACCAGTGCCGTAAGATACTCATAGACCAGTGCAACCAGGAATTTGGCACTGAGAATGTGCCCAGGCGACAGAGGCAAAGGCAATAGCTGCTCCACATCCTGCGAGTAGTAAAACACGCTCAGAACGTACAAAATTCCGAACATAAAAATCGCCAGGGAAGCCACCGTCACCCCGAGTCCGAGCAATGCGGCCTGCTGCCCAATCAGTTCCAGCCCGTCATATAGCGCAGAAAGAAAGACGACAGCCCCGAGAATCATCGGGATCATTCCCATGGCAATCGCAATCATAATCAGGACCGTCTTCCAGGCGCTGGCTTTTTGCTTCGTCCCTCCTGCATTTTTGAGCAGCACTTTTGTCAAACCCACTACTTTATTCATGCTTGGTCAACTCCAGGAACAAGCTTTCCAGCGACACGTCCGACTGAAAATGCTGCTGCATCTCTTTAAAGGTGCCGCAAAACAAAATTTTCCCCTTGTTGATGATCGCGACCCGATCACACAGCTTTTCGGCCACCTCAAGCACGTGGGTGGAGAAAAACACGGTCCGTCCACTGTCTGCATGCTCCCGCATCATTTCTTTCAACGTAAACGACGATTTCGGATCAAGTCCTGTGAGCGGTTCATCGAGAATCCACACTTCCGGATTGTGCACGAGCACGCCCATGATCATGATCTTTTGCCGCATGCCGTGCGAATAGCTCTGAATGGAATCGCCCAGTGCGCTCGTCATGTCGAATCTTCTGGCCAGCTCCATGATTCTTTGCCCCCGCACTTCTTTTGGCACCTGGTACATATCGGCCATGAAGTTGACGTACTCCAGCCCCTTGAGCCGCAAAAACTGATCGGGACTATCGGGCACATAGCCAAATTGCTGTTTGGCTTCAAGCGGGGTCGTGCCAATATTTTTTCCGTTAATCGTGATCTCGCCCTGGTCGGGGCGAATCACTCCTGTCACCATCTTGATCGTCGTTGTTTTTCCGGCGCCGTTTGGGCCTAGAAACCCGAATATCTCGCCTTTTGGCACGGTCAGCGTCAACTGGTCGACTGCTTTTGTCGCACCGTTGTAGCTTTTTGTCACATTCACCAGTTCAATCATGTTTGTCCCTCCTAGCCCGCGCTCTTTCCCAGCCTGTTTCCAGCAGCTTCCACCTTATGTATACGAACGGTCTTGCCCAAAAGTTGCGAATACGCAAAAGAGCCGTCGGTTCTTCCCACGGCTCCTGATGTATTCTGCCCGGCACGAGCCAGCAGATACCTTACGTTTTTTCGTTTTAGTTTTGCGGCACAAAGCTGCCGTCGCGCAGCATGGTCAACTCGCCCATGATAAAAGCCAAATCCTCGGATTCTCCCATCGCTCCGCTCTCATCCAACGCTTCCAGACGGCGCAGCAGCATATTGGCGAAGTCAGGAATTTGAATAGGATGTGCTTCCATGTCAGCATCGTCGAGCACGTCATAGCTGGTCAGCGCTTCCAGATGGGTAACGATCCGGAATCCGCCGATTTCCCCCAAAAACTCTTGCTGGTTGATTTTCGATTTTTCCAGTTTTTGCAGCATAGACAGTACATCATTTGCTACTACGCTCGGAAAAGCTACCTGGTAAAAATTACGGTTTTTGGCATCGACCGTTTTGATGATCAAAATATCAATACCGTCCGGTTTTTTTGCCTTTTTTCCAAATCCAAACATTTATTTTCCACCTCAATTGTTCGATCTGCACAACTCTCTTCATGATAGACATAATCCGTGTGTCAGACAACCCCTATCCTGTTTCCTTTTTCCGCGCAAACCTCATTCTTTGGCAACTGGCAGCTTTTCTCTTGGTTATTGATCTCTTTTCCCACACACGCTAACAGGAAACTACCGTTTTTTCAAAAGAGGTGCGCCATGAAAAACAACTGGAAAAACTGGGTGATTTTTCTTTCTCTTTCCTTGCCTCTGTTCTCTGTCGGCTGCACGATGCCCGCCAAAGAGGAGAGCAAAAGCAAGACGAAAGCCCAAAACAAGCCTGTGAAGCTGTCCGCTATCCAGAAGCTCGGCGACAACAAAATGGACGTTGTGCTGTTTTTGAACCGCGCAGAGCATGTACTGGAAGAAGTGTATTTCGCGGCGCTCGACAACGCGAAAGGCAAAACCGTCTACGAAGATGGGCTGGTCTTCCGGGAGCTGCCGAAGCAATTTGAGAGCAAAGACAAAATCGTCGGCTACTTCGGTCGTTATTGGAGCATGCCGCTTGCTCTGTCCATGTACGACAAGCTGACTACCAAGCTGATCAAGGACAAAGTATTTGTCGCCATTCCGCGCGTGGACTATCCGGTTCTCATCTCCGTGCGCAATACGACAGTAGCCAAAAGCAACGGCGAGTTGGATGTCACGGTGCAGGACGCAACCGATTCGTCTTTTGCCTCCGACCGCACGCTGCGCTACCGTCTCGTCCGCGATCAGAAGACGAAGCGCTTCGAGATCAAGGCCAGGTCGGGAGCATATGGCAGCGAACAATTTCAATAACCCTCTTGACATTTCTTGTGGGCCTACAGAATAATAGTGAATTAATAAGCGCATAGTGATCGGCAATGACGGGGAACAGTAAAACCGCCCTTCAGGTCCAGAGAGCGAAATCCAGCGGCTGAGAGGTTTCGCCCATGAATCGGTTCGAACCCACCCCAGAGCATCCAGGGAAGACCTGGACAGGTTTCTTTCACCTGTTATCAAAGAAAGAGAGCCGGATGTTTGCGACTGGACTTCCCTGTCCGCAAACGTCAAATAAGGTGGTACCGCGTAAGGCTAAACATGCCCTTTCGTCCTTAATCAAAGAGACGATTGGGCTTTTTTTATTGTCCTAGCTAGGAGGTTAAAGCATGAAGAAGGGAAAATTGCGTCTCGTTGTCAAAGTGGGCAGCAGCTCGATTGCCGCTGTGGGCGGTGGAGTTGATCCCGCAAAAATGTCGCTGCTCGTCGCAGCCATCAGCAAGCTCCGCGCGGCCGGGCATCAGGTTGTACTCGTTTCTTCGGGAGCAGTCGCAAGCGGTTATCAAAGTCTCGGCTATCAGCAGCGCCCCCGCTCGTTGGCAGCAAAGCAGGCTGCCGCAGCCATCGGCCAAAGTCTGTTGATGCAAACGTACACGCAAATGTTCGCTGCCCACCACTTCAGCGTGGCGCAAATTTTGCTGACGCGGGGGGACTTCTCGCACCGGGAGCGGTATCAGCACGCTTTTCAGACGCTGTCGCTTTTGCTCGACAAAAACATTTTGCCGATCATCAACGAAAACGACACCGTATCGGTCGCAGAGCTGACCTTTGGCGACAACGACATGCTCGGCGCACTGGTCGCAGGCTTGGTACACGCCGATTTGTACATGATTCTCACCGATACGAACGGACTGTATGACAAAGACCCTCGCTACCATCCTGACGCCCAGCGGATCAGCTCGCTTGCAGAAGTCACGGACGAAATCGAGGCACTGGCAAAAGGGGCGTCGCAGCTAGGTACTGGCGGGATGCGCTCCAAACTGATTGCAGCGCGAACGGCGCAAGGTCTGGGGATTCCAAGCTTTATCGGAAAATTGGCGCAACCAGCAGATCTCGTGCAAGCGCTGGCAGGCAACGGCGATGGCACTTATGTCGGCTATCACCCGGAAGCTCCTTCCTCCTCCGGCGTTTCTACCCGCAAACAATGGATTGCGCTGCACTCCCCTGTTCGCGGCACGATCACGGTCGACAGCGGAGCGGCAGAAGCGATTTTAGAGAAAAGCCGCAGCCTGCTTCTTGCGGGGGTGCGCGAAGTCTCAGGGAAGTTCGCGGAAGGCGAAGTCATTGAAGTGTATTGCGACGGTTCCCTGATCGGACGGGGCGTCAGCAGATATGGCGCTGACCAGTTGCTCGCTTCTCTTTCTCCTTCCAACTTGACGCGACGCAGCGGCACAGTCATACATCGCGATGAATGGACACCGACACGGTAAGCGTTTTTTAGCGCCTTTTTATAGACAAAGAGACAAAGAACAAGGAGTTGGGGAGAAAATGAAAAGCTTGAAGGAAAACGTGCTGGCACAACTCTCACTGGCAAAGCAGGCTTCGCGGCAGATGGCTCTGCTTGGCCGAGCGGAAAAAGACAAAGCTCTCACGGAAATCGGGAAAAAGCTGCTGGCAGACACTAAGATCATTTTGGCAGCCAACGAACAAGATATCGCCAAGGCGGAAGCTGACGGGCAACCCGCTTCCTATCTCGATCGCTTGCGTCTGACGCCTGCGCGGATGACAGATTTGGCAGACAGCCTGACTTCGCTGGCGGCTCTTGACGATCCCGTCGGGCAGCAAATCGACTCATGGACCCGGCCCAACGGTCTTGTCATCGAGCAAGTTCGCGTTCCGCTTGGCGTCATCGGCATGGTGTACGAAGCCCGGCCGAATGTCACGGTAGATGCGGCAGCGATCGCGCTCAAAACCGGGAATGCCATCGTCCTGCGCGGCAGCCACAGCGCGGTTCACAGCAATCTGGCGCTCGTCCGCTCGATTCGCGAAGCGCTGGCGGTCGCTGGCCTTCCGCAAGAAGCTGTCCAATATTTGCCTTTTGCCGAACATGAATCTGTCGACGTTTTATGCACCGCCAACGGACTCGTGGACGTCATCATTCCTCGCGGCGGCGCCGGGTTGATTCAGCGGGTGCTAAAGCTGGCAAGCGTGCCTGTGTTGGAGACAGGGGTGGGCAATTGTCACATCTACGTGGATCAAGCCGCCCGCTACGACATGGCGGAAGCAATCGCGGTCAACGCCAAAACAAGCCGGCCTGCCGTTTGCAACGCTGCGGAAACGCTGTTGATCCATGCAAGCTGGGCGCACGATTCCCAGCGCTCCCTTTTGCAGAAGCTGCTGGCAGCCGGGGTCGAGTTGCGCGTCTGCGAAAAGACGCGAGCAGTTCACCACGATCTCGCCGACTTGTTGGTCAGCGCTGAGCCGACTGACTGGGATACGGAATACTCCGATCTCGTCCTGGCTGTCCGCACGGTGGACAGTCTGGCAGAAGCGATTGAGCACATCGCCACACATACCACAGGGCATTCCGAAGCAATCGTGACGGAGGACTTGGAGGCAGCCCGGCACTTTTTGGCTTCCGTCGATGCTACTGCCGTCTATCACAATGCGTCTACCCGCTTCACCGATGGCGGCGAATTTGGCTTCGGGGCCGAGATCGGCATCAGTACGCAAAAATTGCACGCTCGCGGGCCGATGGGACTGCCTGCTCTCACCTCTTACAAATACGTCGTGCGCGGCACGGGACAAATCCGCTAGTCCAAAAGGAGGATAACAGCTATGAGCAACCAAGCAACCGCCATCACAAACGGACGAATCGGCTTTCTCGGAGCCGGCTCCATCGTCGAAGCGATGCTCTCGGGAATTTTGAAAAAAGGCTTGATTCAGGCTGAGCGAATGACGGTGACAAACCGGAACAACCTCGAACGGCTGGAGGAGCTGGCTACTGCCTACGGCGTAAGCACCTCGACGGACAAATTCGATGTAGCCCGCACATCCGATATTTTGATTTTGGCAATCAAGCCAAAAGATGCGGGGGAAGCGCTGATGGAGCTTCGCGGAAAGGTGTCTCCCCATCAATTGATCATTTCCGTAGTCGCTGGCGTCTCCACCAGTTTGATCGGGGAATGGCTGGGCGTTGACTGCCCAATCATTCGCACGATGCCCAACACTTCTTCTGCTGTCGGGCTGTCCGCAACCGGGATGAGCGCCAACGCTTTTGTTCAGCCAGAACAGCTTACTCTCGCTACGCGCCTGTTCGAAGCGATTGGCACCGTGTACGAAGTCGCGGAAGAAGAGCTGGATATTATCACGGGTCTGTCCGGCAGCGGTCCCGCCTACATTTACTACCTGGTCGAAGCCATGATGGGCGCAGGTGCGACAGCGGGACTGGATCGGGAAATGGCCCGCCAACTGACGCTTCAAACCGTAATCGGAGCCGCTACGATGCTGCTGGAAACAAGAGCGGAGCCAGCCTTGCTGCGCAAGCAAGTGACCAGTCCGGGAGGAACGACGCAGGCTGGGCTTGCCGTGTTGGAATCGTATCAATTTCAGGAGGCCGTCACCGCCGCGATTTTGCGGGCGACAGAACGGTCCAGAGAAATGGGTGCCGAGTACCGCTGAGCTTTTGTCCCTCTTCTGCTTCTTGTATAATAGAAAAAAACAGTCGAAGGAGGGATTCCATGGAAATCTACGCCCTGTACGGAACCAGTGGCACAGGAAAAAGCTCCAGCGCACTAGAACTCGCCCATCGCATGAACATCGACGCCATTATTGACGATGGCATCCTGATCTACCAGGGGCGCAAGGTGGCCGGAACCTCCGCCAAATACGAAAAGACGAAAATCCAGGCTGTCAAACGGGCGATTTTTCATTACGAGGAGCACGCCGAGGAAGTGCGGCGCAGTCTCGAACAGCATCAACCGGGACGGCTGCTGATTCTCGGCACGTCCCAGCGCATGATCACCCGGATTGTAGAGGCGCTGCATTTGCCCGCTTCCATCGAATACATTCCCATCGAATCGATCAAACCGCCGCAGGAAATCGAGGCTGCCCGCTATGTACGGGAAACGATGGGCAGACACGTCATTCCGATTCCGCGCGTCGAAGTGGAAAAAGACTTTTTGCAACGGCTGATCTCCTCCGCCACCCAAATATTCAGTTCGAAAAAAGAGGTCATCGGAGAATCGACCGTCGTGCATCCGCCTTTTTCCGGCGGACGGATCGTCATTCACCCGCAAGTTTTGCGCAAAATCGCTCAGGCTACATGCAGCCGCTACGAGGAAGTCAGCCAGGTCGTCAAAGTGCTGTTCTCGTTTGAAGATTTGCCGCGGCTTCAAATTACATTGGCGCTCAAGCTGCCTTATTTGACGGATATAACCAAGCTCGTCCGCGACATTCAGGAGGATTTGCACAAAGAAGCAAGCTTTTGCCTGAACATCGCTCCTGCCAGCATCGACATCCAGGTCGCCTCGCTGGAGCTGTCTCATTCGTAATATATGGAACCGATCCTGCGCTGATCGGTTCTTTATTTTTTGCCGGAAACAGGCAGGGTTACTTGCTTCGGAGTTGTCCATCCTATACATGTATCTCAACATGAAAGGAGCAATCAGATGCCATCCATCATGTCTTCCCTGCCTTTTACGCAAGCGCCGATTCCCGAGCCGCCCAAAGTCATCTCGACAAAAGACTTGAGCTATATAAAGGACGCGCTCTCCTGGGAGCTGCTTGCCTTTAAGAAGCTACATTTCTTTGCCCAGCAAGCGACTGACCCGGATGTAAAACAATGTCTGGAGAAAACCGGACGCATGCACCAACAGCATTACCAGAAGCTGCTCTCCCATCTCCAGAACAACAACACAGCGATCATGGCTACCTTGCCGCAGACGCAATCCCAACAACAGCAGCAACAAATGCAGTAAGGGAGGGAAAATGACGATGCCAAACCAAAATCAGATCGCCAATCCGCAATCCGGTCAGCTGCCACAAGTCAAAGGTCCGCAAATGAACGACCGCGACTTTATCAACGACTGCCTGGCAACATGCAAATACGTGACCGACGGCTTGAACGTCGCTGTTCGTGAAGCGAGCCACCAACAGCTGCACGCCGATATGATGCAGATGCTGGATGAAACGCACCAATCAGCGCGGGAAGCGTACAACTTGATGTTCCAAAAAGGCTGGTACAAGCTCGAAGCGGCAGAACAGCAAAAGCTGGAGCAAGCGTACCAGCAGTTCTCCGGGTATTCCACCCAGTTCCCTTATCATTAAGCCTGCTCACGCAGCATCCGTCTTGGACAGCCACGGCCCGTTCTGTTTTGCGGGTCGTGGCTGTTTTGCGCTGACAATCTGGCGCAATTCATTTTCATTGATCGCTTTTCACTCGCTTGCCCTCAATAGCTTGGCGACAGTGTGTAGCGCCCGCTCCATTTCTGCCTCATCTGCATACGCATAAGACAAGCGCAAATGCTGGCTGTCCGTCTGGTCGTACACATAGCCAGGATTGAGCAAAATGCCTTCCGCCAAAGCTTGGGTAAACAGCTTGCGCATCGACACAGCCTGGCGCAAGCGGAGCCAGACGTAAAATCCTCCTTGGGGAACATGCCAGTCGGCCAAATCGCCAAACCAGCGGGCAAGCAACTCGCACATGCGATCTCTTCGCACACGCAAGGACTGGCGAATGTGCCTCAGATGACGCTCGTAGCGTCCTGACGTCAGCCACTCGGTTGCGGCCCATTGCGAGAGGGCGCTGGAGCCGTAATCAATCTGCATTTTCACATCAGCCAGCCGTTCGATGACCGGCTGCGGCCCGACAATCCAGCCGATACGCAAGCCAGGACTTAGCGTCTTGGACAAGCTGCCCATGTAAAGCACCAGCCCGCTTCGATCACTCGCTTTCAGCGGAGCAGGTCCCGGCGCGTCCAGCCACAGCTCCCCGTACACATCGTCTTCCAAAATCGGCAATTGCGCTTTTTCGCATGTCGCCATGATCTGGCGTCTGCGCTGTTCGCTCATCAAAATGCTGGTCGGATTGTGAAAGGCGGGAATCGTATACAACAGCGCCCCGTTGTGAAGCTGCTTTTGCCGTGTGAGGGCTTGTGGCGATATTCCTTGTTCATCCATCGGAACACCTGCCAGTCTCATTCCCGAAGACTGAAACAGCGGCAGCGAAAACAAGTAGGATGGCTGCTCAAGCAAAATCGTCGAGCCTTTGTGCAAAATGCCGAGGGAAATCAGCTGCAACGCTTGCAACGCTCCCGATACAACCAAAATCGATGCTGGCGAAGCTGCGATTCCTCGCGTGAGCAACTGCGCGCTGATGGCTTCGCGCAACGGAAGCAGCCCTTTCGGTTCCGGGTAGCCAAGCTGCGTCATTTTTCCCCGCAAATCAGCGAGAACATCCTCCATCTCCGCTGTCGGAATCAACCGCGGCGACAGCTCTCCCGTTCCCAGCCGGATGTAGCGCGGATCTGGCTCGTAGCGATTAATGTCTTGAATCGTCGGCAAATTGGGCAAATGCGTGCCCGACTGCACGTACCCGAGCCAATCAGGAGGCGGCGTAGTGGTCAAGAGCGACCACGAGTTATTGCAGACGACCGAACCGCTGCCGACCGTCGCTTCAATCAGTCCTTCCGCTTTCAGCTCCTCCAAGGCGGTCACAACCGTGCTGCGGTTCACTCCGAAAGCTGCGGCCAAAGCGCGCTGCGCAGGCAGCTTGCTGTTGATCGGCCATTCGCCCCCGGCAATCTTCCCTTTTATATAGGCGACAATCTGGGCATACACAGGCATGTCTCCCGCTTTGTCCGGCTTCCAGTCAATCGTCAGCATCCGTTCTCTCCTCCTCTACGTCCATTGTACAAATTGGTTGGGATGCGAGCAAACCAATTGGCTGGAGACATTCCGCCCTTCCTCCGCCATAATGTCGGTAACGCAATCACTCATGTGCTTATGGGAAAAAGGAGGAAGAAATCGTGGCCGAAGCCATTTTGCACGGTTTTGTGCTCGCCTTTGGGCTGATTTTGCCGCTTGGAGCGCAAAACGTGTTTGTATTCAATCAAGGAGCTTCGCAGCCTACGTTGTGGCGAGCCGCACCTGTCATTGTTACGGCTGCCGTATGCGATGCCATCCTGATTTTGCTCGCTGTTCTCGGCGTATCCTTGATCGTGTTGACTGTGACCTGGCTGAAAACGGTCTTGTACATAATCGGCGTCTGCTTTTTGCTGTACATGGGCTACTTGACCTGGCGCAGCCGTCCCGATCCGGAAAACAGAGAGAAGGAAAGCTTTTCCGCGAAAAAGCAAATGATGTTTGCCGCTTCGGTGTCGCTGCTCAATCCGCATGCGATCCTCGATACGATCGGGGTAATCGGGACCAGCTCGCTCAGCTATGCAGGCACGGAAAAGTGGGGCTTTACGCTCGCCTGCATTCTCGTCTCCTGCCTCTGGTTTTTCGGCTTGGCGCTGGCAGGCAGAATCACGGGCAAGCTGGATCGCTCCGGCAGCTTGCTGCGCACATTGAACATCGTTTCGGCGCTGATCATGTGGGGTGTCGCCGTTTACATGGCAAGCCAGCTCCTTTCGCTCTAGATTTGCGAAAAGTGAATAACGAAACCCGCCTCCACTCACACTATGTCTAGTCGACTTACGATGTGGAGGTCTTTTTATGCTTTTTACCAAATCGGATGCCCTTTTGGACGACTTGTACGAAATCGCCAAAAACGTGCATGATTCCGCTGTGTATTTCAACCAATATAAAATCAATTCGCTGGACACCTTAAAAAGCTTTGCCGAGGAAATGAAAGTGTTCGAGTCAAAGGGCGACAAGCTGATCCACGAAATCATTGTGCGCATCAACAAGACGTTCATCACGGCAATCGAGCGTGAAGACGTGATGAACCTGGCGATCAAGCTGGACGATGTGCTGGACGGTCTGGAAGGGTGTGCGGCTCGCCTTTACATGTACGACATCATGGAGCCGGATGAAACAATGGTGCGGTTCGGCCAGCTGATCGAGGATTCTACCCAGCAAATTTTGCTCGCCATCGAGCTGTTGCAAAAGCAAAAGCTGCCAGGCATGAAGGAGTACATTATTCGGATCAACGATTTGGAAAGTACCGGGGATGAGCTTGAGCGGGAAAGTATTCGCCGGCTGTTCAAAGCGTCGAGCGATCCGATTCACATTATGCAGTTCAAGGAGATTTACGAGGTACTGGAGGACATCATGGATCATTGCGAGGATGTCGCTGACGCGATGGAGACTGTAATCATGGGCAATACATAAACCAAGGAGGCTACTCTCATGCATACAAGCCTGCCTCTTGTTGTGGCTGTTATTGTGCTGGCTGTTTCTTTTGACTTTATCAACGGCTTCCACGATACGGCCAACGCGATCGCCACCACCGTCTCGACAAAAGCATTGCCGCCGAAAACGGCTATTGCGCTGGCTGCCGTGATGAATTTTGTCGGCGCTCTCGCCTTTACCGGAGTCGCGAAAACGATCGGAGGAAAAATCGCCGATCCCGCCAAGCTGGAATTTGGCGTATTGATCGTGCTGGCTGCGCTGTTGGCCGCGATCTTCTGGAACTTGGTTACGTGGTGGTACGGCATTCCCAGCAGTTCTTCCCACGCATTGATCGGCTCAGTCGTGGGAGCGGTTCTCACTTCGGCCGGCGTGCAGCAAATTAACTGGAACGGCTTCGTCGAAATTTTCGAGGCGTTGATTTTGTCGCCGATCATCGCGCTCGTCGCCGCTTTTGTGTTGATGAAGCTCGTTTACGCCGTGTTTCGCAGCATCCACATCCCGCCCGCCAAAGTGAACCGGGGCTTTCGTTACTTTCAGATCGTCACCGCCGCCCTGCAATCTTTTACACAGGGAACGAACGATGCACAAAAAGCGATGGGCATTATCGTCTTTGCTCTGGTAGCTGCTGGCTTGCATACTGATACGGCGACCATTCCGTTTTGGGTCCAGCTGATTTGCGCGATATCGATGGGGCTTGGCACCTCTGTCGGCGGCTGGAAAATTATCAAGACCGTCGGCGGCAAAATTACGAAAATCGAGCCGATCAACGGCGCTACCGCCGATTTAAGCTCCTCCACGATCATTTTTACCTTTACACAGCTGGGGCTTCCGGTCAGCTCCACCCATGTGATTTCGTCGGGAATTATGGGCGTCGGGGCGGCAAAACGGCTGAAAGGGGTCAACTGGGGCGTCGCCAAGCGAATCATCATTACGTGGTTTATCACCCTCCCCATCTCCGCGCTGCTTGCTGCTTTCTTTTACTACGTGTTAAGCCTGTTTTTTTAATGGGGGGTGCTGTATTCAAAGCCGCCTTCGCGAATGTGATCGCCAGTACGCCATCTGAATCAGCTTGATGTACAATGGGGAAAAGACATTCGGAGGAATAGATCATGCCGATTCGTGCAGAAAAACCGAGCGATTATCTCGCAACCGAGCAAGTAGTACAAGCCGCCTTTGCCGATGAGCCTTTCAGTGATCACAGCGAGCATCTTTTGGTTTCGCGCTTGCGAGCATCCGACGCATTCATCCCTGCCCTGTCACTCGTCTATGAAGAGCACGACAGCATCATCGGACATTTGTTGCTGAGCAAAATCGAGATCGTTCACGCTGGCGGCTCTTGCCATCAGGCGCTCGCCCTGGCTCCCGTCTCCGTCCTCCCCTCCCAGCAAGGAAAAGGAATCGGGACTGCGCTGATCAACAAGTCGATCGAGATCGCCAAAGAGCTTGGGTATACAGCGATCGTCGTGCTCGGACATGCGAAATACTACCCCAAGTTCGGCTTCCGTCCCGCTTCGCAATGGGATATCCGCGCTCCTTTTGAAGTGCCGGACGAAGCATTCATGGCGCTGGAGCTTGTTCCTGGCGGTCTGGATGGCGTCCATGGAACGGTTCGCTATTCTCCAGCGTTTTTTGCCTAAGGCAAGCGCAAGCGGCCCTCAAGCCTGCTCCCGGCCAAACAGAAAAAGCAAGCCTTCCCCTGCTTGCCGGGAGACGGGACTGACCCCCAAACAGAAGACTTCTTGCTTTTCCTACCTCTACTGCCGCTTTTCTCGCAGCAACTTCACACTCTCTGCCAAAAACGCCTCGTCTCTCCACTTCTCCTGCACTTCGGACCGCCACTTGTCTGTCGTCAACAGCGACTCCAAATCGTCTCCAAACGCTTTTTGAATGTCGGCGCGGGCAATCGTCAGCGTCTCGTCCACGAACTGGTACTCGATGATTTGCAAATTGTCAATCAGGGCAAAAGCCGCAACAGAATTGTACAGCAGAGCTTGCCTGATCTTTTTCTCGTCGGAACGCAACTCGCTGGCTTCGTACTTGACCTCAATCGCAAATTGCTCGGGACGCAGCTGAAACGAGCGCCGCTCATTGCTCAACGGCAAATGGTTGAACAAATTCAGGTTGGAAACCGCCCCCATGTATTTGTGCTTGTACGGCAAAATCGTTTGCAAATCGTGTGTCAGCGGATTTTGCTGGTCTTCCAAATACTGTTTGGCAGCAAGCTCTCTGTCAGGAATGATGACGCCCTGAATCAAGGCAAACATGCCCAAACCGATTACCGCGAGCAAAACAATCAGCTTCGTTCTCATCTCAATCTTCCTCCCTCGCTTCGCACTGCATCATCACATCTGGGACGACGTGCAACAACAGCGGCACGATGATAGAGACGAGGGGCAACACATACTCTACGGCGACCGTGGCGAACTGATACGGCCCGGACAGGCTGATCTCCCTGGCGAACCAAATATCGCTGCCAAAATGCAGCGCTGTCGTATACGCAACCGATACAGCCATGTACAATCCCCACAGCAACCAGGCCGTTTTTCGCAAGGTAAAAGCAGAGCGAAGGCTCAGCTCGACAGCTTTTCGCTTGCCAGTCTTCCGATTTATCCCGAGCAAAGCAGCAAACACAGCTCCTTCCAGCAAACAAAGGGCAAGCAAACTGTGATTCAGCAAAATGCCCATTCCCCATATCCGCAGCGGCATCGTCAGCACCCAGGCGACCAAGGTGTACAAAAGCACGCGCTGTACCAGCTCCTGCATGAAAACCGCGGCGTATACCTTGCGCTTTTCCCCGACGAGCTGATCCGCCGAAGGAAGCTGCTCGATGGCGACACGCATCGCTTCTTCCAGCTCCATCCCGTCTGCGACCAAATCCGCGACTCGCGCTTCCAGATTGCTCAGCACTTCCCACTTCAACTCTTCTATCTGGCTGCTCTTTTTGTATTTGTAAAACAGCTTTTCCACATGAGCTTGCAAATGTTCCATCACGCTTCCTCCTGTCTGGCGATCAGCTTGTCTATCAACCGTTTGGCGACCTGCCACGAAGCGAGCGCGCTTGCATATGCCGCCCTGCCTTCTGCGGTGATCTGATAATATTTGCGCCTGCCGCCCTGACTTTCATCGCCCCAATATGACGAAATGAGCTTTTGCCCCTCCAATCTTTTCAGACTGGTGTACAGGGAAGGCTCCTTCAATTCATATTGCTGCTCGCTGTTTTGAAAAATCGTTTTGATGATCTCATATCCGTAACTGTCTTTTTCACACAAAACCCGCAGAATGATCGTATCGATGTGTCCGCGGATCAAATCGCTGCTAATGCCTTTGTCACTCATCCGGCTCACCTCATAAGTACAGCATAGCACATATTACTATGTATGACAAAGTAATATGCGTGAGATAGATTGAATCGCTCTGTTCCGCAAAAAGAAAAAGCCCTCTTTTTCAAGAGAGCTTTTCACTATTCACTCCTGCAAGACACAGACCATTCGCCCGCGATGGCAGCATTTCGCCTTGCGTCGGGGGCTGAGGAAAAATGTGTTTATTGGGCAATGACTGAGGACAGGATAATAGTACAATCTACAACCACCATGTTATTGCCGCAAAGGAGCTGAATGCAAAATGTCTCGTCAATGGTTCCGGCAGCTTCGCTATCCACTCCTCGCACTTGCCGTGACATTAACGCTGCTTTGGACGCATCATCATCAACACATGCTTACTTCCTACGCCGCCACAACGCGGACGCACACCGTCACGATTTCCGGCGCCGGCTTTCTCCCCAGCCAGCTGTCTGCCAAAGAAGGCGAGCGAGTCTCCCTCATGATCGTCAACACAGACACCCGGCCGCACAATCTGTCCATACGCGAGCTGAACCTGGCTTCCATGGAGCTGAAGCCTACCCAGTCGACCATGTTGCAGTTTTCCGCCGCTAAAAAAGGGCGGTTCTTCTTCGTTTCGGATGCACCTGGCTATCCGGAAAGCGGCTATCAGGGCATGCTCATTATTGAGTAACCTCCGCGTCCTCGTCGAACGAACGCTGCTTCCACGGCCCGAATTTGATCATCACCAACGGAATGATCCCGATTACCGTGATGATCCCGAAAAATAAATAAATGCCTAGCGTGGAATAGGAATCTTTGATCCAGCCAGCCGCCAGATTGCACAGCATCGTTCCCAGCCCGCCTCCCACGGAAAAGAAGATGGCCAGCGCCGTCACCTGGAGGGAAGCGGGCGTATTTTCGCGCACAAATTGGGCGGATGTCGCCAAGTAAAATCCGACCGAAATTCCTTGGACGAAAAACATGGCGATGACTAGCGTCGTGCTTGGAGCCGAGCTGTACCAAAGCCAGCGTGCCGCTCCGAATACAGCGGCGAGCAAAAGCGTCAGCTCCAGCCCCCACCTCCGCACGATCATGCCTGCCAGCTTCATGAACGGCGCTTCACTGCCTGCGAACAACAGAAAAGCCAGCCCTACTCCCGCCACAGTGCCGCCAATCTCCTGATAAAACAGCGAAAACCAGATGTTGTTCGCGTTCACAGCTCCGAGCACGCAAAACGACGCCAAAAGAAACAACAAATAGCGCGGCATCCGCAGCAGATCGCGCATGCCAGTCAGCATGCCAACCCGAAAGCGCGGCGTCTCCTGCGACTCATCCGGTACGCGCAACACAAGCAGCACGGCGATCAACAGCGCGAAACAGTAAGAATAAAAGAGCACGGACGGCCCCAGCTTCTCAACCAGCAGCCCTGTGACCAATGCCGCAAGCGCAAACCCTACCGCTCCCCATAAGCGGATGTCGCCGAATTGCAGCCCGTTTTTTTTCGCATATCCCAACGCCAGACTGTCGGAGACCGGGATAATCGCGCTTTGAAAAAACGACAGGATCAGGTAAAGCAAAAAGACAAAAGCAAAGGCAGACGTCCCGATGAAAAACAATCCTACCAATCCCGAGACAACAAGTGTCAGAATCAACACAGTTTTGCGAATTTGAAAGCGGTCACAAAAAAGGCCCCACATCGGCTGAGCGATAATCGAAACGACTGGGGCTACGGCACTGATCAATCCAATCTGGGTGCCTGTGAGCGAAATGGAATTGTAATACTGGGTAATGAGCGGAGAAAATGCCCCAAACCCGTAATAAATAAAAAGGTAAAGGGCGCTGAGACTGAAGTATCTCCCGCCAGCGCCCGATAATCCGATACCGACCTGTGATCCTGGCATATGGCTCTCCTATTTCACCCTCGGCAAAATTTTCGTCATGTCGACAGTCCGTTTCTTTTCCCATGTAGCCGGGTTGAACTCATCAAATTGCTCCAGGAACGAAATGACTTCCTTGGTCAAAGGAGTTGGCGTAGACGCCCCGGACGTAACCGCCACGTTTTTCTTTCCGCGCAGCCATTCGATGTCCAGCTCGGACAAATCGGCAATCCGATAGGACGGCACATTCGCGATCTCCTCCGACACTTGGGCCAATCGGTTCGAGTTGTTGCTTCGCGGATCGCCCACGACGAGACACAGATCGGCTTCTCCTGCCTGGCCAGCCACCGCTTCTTGACGAACTTGCGTTGCCAGACAAATCTCGTTGTGCACTTCCACCCCCGGGAAGCGCTCCAGAATGGCGTCCATCAAATGCTTGACATCCCACTGGCTCATCGTCGTCTGATTGGTCACGATGAGTTTGTCAGTCGGTACGTCGAGCTGCTCCAGCTCTTCGATTTTTTGCACGAGATGCACGCGATCCGGCGCAATGCCGACAGCGCCCTCCGGCTCTGGATGCCCCTTTTTCCCGATGTAAATCACATGATAGCCGTCCGCGATTTTTTCACGGATCAGATCGTGTGTCTTGGTCACGTCCGGGCAGGTCGCATCGACTACTGTCAGCCCTTTGTCCCTTGCTTTTTTCCGCACCTCGGGAGAGACGCCGTGCGCGGTGAAGATGACGGTTCCTTCGTCGATCTGATCCAAGAGAGCCATCCGGTCTTCTCCGTCCAACGTTTTGACGCCTTGTTTTTCAAACGCCTCAACGATGTGGGCATTGTGTACGATCATGCCCAATATGTGAATCGGGCGGGGAAAGTCGAGATTGTTGGCTGTACGCGCTGCCAAGACCATGGCCTCGACAACACCATAGCAATATCCGCGGGGGGAAATCTTGATGACTTCCATCTATAACCCCTCCTAAATTTCTAATGATGTTCGCCCACTATTATACCTTATTTGCCTTCTTCCCGCTTCAGTTCGTAAACCTTCAGATTATTGTAGACAACTTTCAAAAGCGGAGTGGACAAGCCGCTTTGCTCGGCTCGCTCCAAAAGGTAGCCTTGCAGATGGTCGGCTTCGACCGGAAGCCCTTTTTCCATATCGCGGAGCATGGAGGACTTCGTCTGCGGGCGCTGGTTTTGGAAAGTCTCCATTTGCTTTTCGACGATGTCCGGCTTGATCGGTGCTTCCAGAGCTTGCATGACCGAAACGATTTCCTCAGCCAGCTGTCTTGTCAGCTCTACACCGTACGCCGCTTCGCGAATCGGACCGACAGCGGAGTTCATGAGCGTGGTGATCCCGGAGAACGTCGCAATGAACAAGTATTTGTGCCAAGCCTCTCGCTGGATGTTGTTGCTGGCCCGCATCGTTCCGTTAATATTGGCAAAAGCTTGCTCGATCTTCTCGACACGCTCGCTTTTTCCGCCCTCCCATTCCCCGAACACCGCATCGTGGATCGGGCTGGTTTGCACGACATCGCCCTCTGCATTCAGCGTTGTTTCAATAAAACAAAGCCCTCCCAGCACACGCTCGCGCCCGAAGCGATCCCACAGCAGCTCCATGTGAGCGATTCCGTTCAGCAACGGGATGACGACCGTATGTTCACTGACGTAGGGAGCAATCGCGTCGATGCTTTCTGTTAGCGTGTACGCTTTGTTGGACAACAATACGACGTCAAAAGGCCCCGCAGCTTCCCCCGCCTGAATCATCTGCGGCTGTTCCAGATGCAAGTCGCCGTGAATGCTTTGCACCCGCAATCCCCGCTCTTGCATTTGCTTGTATCTACGTTCGCGCACCAGAAACGTTACATCCACCCCTGACTCCGCCAATCTGCCGCCAAAGTAACCGCCAATTCCGCCCGCTCCCAGTACCAATACTTTCATCGCCGTTCGCCTCCATTTATTCGTAATAGTTCGTCTATATTCTACAAAACCGGAACCAATTTCAAAACCCCGCAATATCATGTTAGAAAAACTAACATATAAAGTTAGAAAACCTCTTGACGAACATTGTTTGTTATCGCTATAATTCGAGATATAGAAATTCACGAAAACACGAACAATAATTTACCAAATACGAAAATATTTCGCGATTGGAGTGGGTTGTTTTGGATATGAAAACTGTTTTGTCCACCATTGATGCAGAGAAAGTGGAATATGTAGATTTCCGTATCGTCGATCTGCTTGGCCGTCAACACCACGTTACCGTTCCTGCTTACGCCGTAGATGAAGGCACCTTCCGCAATGGCGTTGCCTTCGATGGTTCCAGTCTCGTCGGCTACAAATCCATCGAGGAAAGCGACATGGTTGCCATGCCGGACCCGTCCACCGCTTTTATCGATCCTTTTGTAGAAGCAAAAACAATGAACATCGTCTGTAACATTGCCAATCCGGACAACACCACATACACTCGCGACCCGCGCGGCATCGCCCTCAAGGCAGAAGCGTACTTGCAACAAACTGGTCTGGCTACCGCAGCCTACTTCGGCCCGGAATCCGAGTTTTTCCTGTTCGACAGCGTGCGCTACGACTCCGGCCCATCCGGCTCCTACTTCCATATCGATTCCGAGGAAGCGTTCTGGAACACCGGAAAAGAAGGCCAAAACCTGGGATACAAAGTTCGCAACAAAGGCGGATACTTCCCTGTGCAGCCGACTGATTCCCAAATGGATATCCGCAACGAAATGTGCACCTTGATGACTCAGGCTGGACTTTACGTGGAGCGTCATCACCACGAAGTAGCTACTGCCGGTCAAGGCGAGATCAACTTCCGTTTCGACACCTTGACTCGCACTGCCGACAACTTGCTGCTGTTCAAATACATCGTGCGCAACGTAGCGGCAAAGCACGGCAAGACAGCGACTTTCATGCCGAAACCAATCGTCGGCGACAACGGCTCCGGCATGCACGTCCACCAAAGCTTGTTCGACGGCGACACTCCGCTGTTCTACGAGCAAGGCGGCTATGCAAACCTGAGCGAGACTGCACTCCACTACATCGGCGGCATTTTGCACCACGCGCCTGCCCTGATCGCCTTGACTAACCCGAGCACCAACTCGTTCAAACGTCTCGTTCCTGGCTACGAAGCGCCAGTCAATCTCGTATTCTCCAAAGGAAACCGCTCCGCCGCTGTACGGATTCCGGTAGCAGCCGTGACTCCGAAAGCGTCCCGGATCGAATTTCGCACGCCAGACTCTACCGCCAACCCATACCTGGCCTTCGCTGCCATGCTGATGGCTGGTCTGGACGGCATCAAGCGCAAAATCGACCCGCGCGAGCTTGGCTACGGCCCGCTGGACAAAAACATCTATGACTTGACCGACGCCGAAAAACACGAGATCAAGCGCGCCCCTGGCTCTTTGGAGGAAGCATTGACTGCTCTGGAGCAAGACCACGCTTTCCTGCTCGAAGGCGACGTGTTCACGAAGGAAGTCATCGAAAGCTGGATCGCCCTGAAACGCGCCGACATCCAACAAGTCGAGCGCACGGTGAATCCGAAAGAGTTTGAGTTGTATTACGATCTGTAAGATTTAAGGGGACAATTCACGGACAAATACTGCAAATAAAGAACACATGCTCCCGATTAATGATTAAGCCTTCCTGAATGGAAGGCTTTTTTTACATTGCTTCGCTTGAATGTTTGACCTTTTTGGGTCATGAAAAATCCCCTCCAAGTAGAGTGTGCCGTCCCTCGCTAAGCGGGTGGGCTTTTTACACTGTCTACTCAAAGGAGATACTGTCATACCGTCTATTTGCGATTCTTTTTTACATAAACGGAATCTCGAATGAATTCAAGGACGTTATTGAGCTCCATGTATCTCTCATCTTTGACTCTTAATGTTAACTTATCGTCCGCATCGTTCGCCTTCTTGTGCAAATGAAACGGGTCAAATTGTGCAACACTCGGGTCCGTTTCTTCTGGATGATAATGGGCATGGAACTTCAAAAACATCCTGTTCTGACTGTCTGCCCAGTCGTAATAATAGGCTTCGAGCTCCTGTCTGGCGTTTACAAATTCTACGCAGTACATCTTACTCATGTCATCTCGAAACACAATAACTTTTGATACAACGGAAATGACATTTGAATTGTAATAAGGCAAATCCTTTGCACTTCCAGGGCGAATTTCCTCAATGATATCCTTAAAGAGTAGATTCTCAATCAAGTGGAAGTTACTTTTACTAATCCCCAGCGACATCGCGTGTCCTTTCTAAAAAGAAAGCCCACATCGACTTGTCCGTATCTTCCTCGTCCGATAGTTGGTTCCATTCTTTTTTTCCTAGGGTGTCTGCGAACTTTCCGCCGTACTTATGTTCAAAGTGGTCCACATATCTTTGATAAAGCTCAGATTCAGAGACTTTTTCTCTAGAATCCCATTCTTCTTGCTCCCTTTTCCAGGACTCTACAGCATCTTTTACTTGAAAACGTACGCCTGATGCTGGATTATGGTACCAAGTATCTTCTGGAACCTTCACATGCTTGTTTTCTCCTGCACGTAATATGCCGTTAAAATGTCCAGCAGCAATCCATTTGTTAATCGTGGTTTGCGAAACACCAAAAAATGTAGCAAGTTCCCCAGTCGAATATTCCTTCGTCATCGACCTTCTGGATGAAATCGAAAGTACGGCATCATTACTTCTTGCGGTTCTTAGCGCTTTCATATAAATGGAATACAATACTTCGTTTGCTGCTGGATTATCTGAAAGGAATTGAAAATCGTCCCATTTTGCCCTGATCTCTTCGGTGTTCGGTAAAAGTTGAATAAGCATTTTGATAAACAAAGTGCGAAACTCCACATCATCAACCAAACTGCGTTTGTACCACTCAGATACATTCACATCTGGTGATTTCAGTTCTTCAAGTTTTGTCTCTATTCGCCTTTCATCCAACATTGTTAATGACACAAACATCACCTCTCACTCCCATTCTATCGAGAACTGAAACTAACTGCAACCAACTAAAATCATCTGTTACCATTATTATTGCTAAATTCACGATTAATACCTTTTGATAGTAGATAAGCTACAAATAGAATGCCCTTCCCAACAAAACAGGAAGGGCTTTTTGGCATTGACGAAAACAGACTCGATCCGCAAACGAGAGCAAGAACCCCCCCACTTCCCCCTCAACCCCCACGCCATTTTTCCATTTCCGAGCACAGCATTCACAAGCACTTCCATATGGAAAATTTAGACAAAAAACCCACCTCCTTCTGCTACCTTTAAGTGCGGAAGGAGGTGATTTTCATGACCCAGCATCTGTACTTCATCGTCAACCTTCAGGATGCGTTGCAATTTAGCCACGGGCTTACGCGACTAGGATTTACCCACTATTATCTCGTGCCCCGCGGCAATCAGGTCGCATTTGTTTTCGAACGGACTTCGACCCACAACCGCATCATCCTGAGGCGTTTCTTCGGTGCAGATGGCGTGTCCCCTCACATCTAGACTAGCATCCGACTGCTGCTCTTTTATCAGGGCAGCAGTCCCTATTCGTCCACACACATCCGCCATTTTTCGGGCATAGGATGCCTTATCCTGACGCCTCGCCTCTCAAACAACAAAGAAAGGATTGTCTGCTGCTTTTCACACCGCGACCCCATACAGGCGAGGACGAAAGAAGTAACGCTGCCCTCATCTGCCAACGGACCACCCAGCTTATCGCGGCAAAAAAAATGGCGCCGACTATTCTGCACGATTAGTCGAACGCCTATCCCCAATTGCGAACTTATACTAGATGACATTATGTTTATCGGTTGCGCAAAAACTGGCGTTTATATATAAATAATGGAAAATACACACCGCAGCGGAAGTCCCTCCGCCTGATCCAAGAGAAACTTTTTGACGCTCGCTCCTCGCATTCGCCTTTTGCTCAGTTACTCTTCCCTGCTTTTTCCAAGCTTCCGACCCGTTTCTCCAGCTCAGCCAGCTTCTTGCGAAAACTAGACCAAACGACAAAATAAGTAACAATTCCAACTGGCACCCCAATCAAAATCAAATCCAAGAAAAAAGATACCCAGTCAAAAGTGACAGCACCAAAGTCCAACATTTCCATTAACCTCCATGATCAAGCAAATCCCTTTTTCCACTGCTCCTTCAGTTCCCGATACGTCTCTCCATATTGGATGGCATGCTCGATATGCGAATATTTCAGCACCAGATCGTCGCCCTTGCTCTCACAGCACGCGAAAAACAAGCTTTCCATCAGGTTGTGGTTTTCAATGGAGTTGGTGATATGGATACACTCGTCCAGCGAATCGCTGTCGTCGCGCTTGTAAAACAGAAAAGTCCCTTCCTTGAACGGGCCTTTCTGGGTTGCGTCCTTCCAGATCAGCATGCCGAGCGTGATGAAATAGCCCTCCTTGAAGCGGATGACACCTGTAATCACAGAATCGATCGTGGTTGGAATGATCGCGATGGAGCTGCTCAACTGATGCACATATTCATACAAAGCTTTGTTCGTTTCCTTCAAGTCAAAGCCGGAAACGTGGACAAGCTCTTTTTCTCTCAATTTCTCCACAAGCTGCTGAACACAGAGCGTCTTATTCAAAGCTGAAATCACAATCTCACCACTTCTCCCGTTTTAAGTAGGTCCATTCTCTTTTATTCGCTAAAAACAGACATTTCCCTACAAAATCCGGCCGACATTTCTCAAGATGGCAAAGTTGTGCGTATACCCATTTCCGTCCGAACGGCTCCGCATATGATACAAGGGACAGATAACCTATGGAAGTGAGGCTGAACCATGAAGCAGAACAGTGGTTTTTCTGCGGAAGACCTGGCGTTGATGGCGGCCGTTGTGGTTCTGCTGGGCGATTTCTTGGCCTTCTTGTCCATTTTGAAAGAACGGCAAGAAAAAGAAGACAAAGGGAACAACAACTGAGCAAAAAAGCCCCTCTCGTTCTTGTTAGCCGAGAAGGACCTTTCGGTAATGACTACGATTTTCCTGTCAAATATTCGTCTTTCGCTTTCTTTTCCTTTTCTTCGGTCGTCATTTCCTTTTCCAACACGTTGAACATGAGCTGATCTTTGACCTTCTCGGGAAACTCTTGTTGCTCCTCGCCAGCAAGCGAAGAACTCATCAACGAATCGTGCTCCATCAGGGATACCTCCAAAAGGAATTTTACGGATAGAATACCCTTGGATTGTTCTTGCCATGCGTCAAGAAATCGCGCACAACAAAAACGGCCGCCAGCGCGACCGCTTCTCCGTCGCTAACGGACAGCAACCTGTCCAGTCAGCAGACGCTTTTTCAATTCCTCCAGCGAACAAGGGACGCGCTCTCCAGCTTCTTGTCGCCATTCCTGCGGCAAAGCTTCCCACACGTCAGCGATGAGCGGCATGCCGAGATGCAGGCTTTCCAGCAGCTCCCTTTGTGCCAATGCCTCTTGCGGCTCCCCGGCAAATACGAGTTTGCCCGCATCCATCACGCAAATCCATTCCGCCCACTCAAACGCGATATCCATGTCATGCGTCGCCATTAGCACCGTCGTCCCGTTTTGGTGAATCGCATCAAGCTCGCGCAAAAGATTTCGCGTCTGATAGCGGTCGAGATACGCCGTAGGCTCATCCAAAAGCAACAGCTCCGGTTCCAGCACCATGACCCCGGCCAAAGCCAGTCGACGCTTTTGCCCCAGGCTCAGGTGATGAATCGGCACGTCAGCAAGCTCGGTCATCCCGAACGCCTGAAGAATCGCCTGTACCTTTTGGCGAATCACGTCCGCCGGCAGGTTCCGGTTGCACAGCCCGTAGGATACATCCTCCGCTACGGTACTGGCGATCAGTTGGTGCTCCGGGTCCTGGAAGACAAGACCGACTTTTTGCGTCATCTCCTGCAAGGCAGCGCGTTTGTAGCTGAGCGGCGTCCCTTTCCAGCTCACTTGCCCTTGCTGCGGCTGGATGATCCCGTTCCCGTGCAAAAACAAAGTAGATTTGCCGCAACCGTTTCGTCCGAGCAGCGCGCATTTTTTCCCTTCTGGAATGCCCAGGGACAGTCCGCGCAGCACAGGGCCGCGGCCACCCGGATAGGCGTAGTGCACGTCAGCAAATTCCAACAGCCATGATGTCAAAGCATTATCCCCCTGTCCACCACTCCAGCAAAATCAGCAGAACACAGCCTGCTATCGACTCCCATTCATATCGTCTGGAGCGGGAATGACTGTGCAAAGAAAGCACTTGCAAGCTTTCCCCGAAGCCTCTGGCTGCCATCCCTTTGTACAACGCATCGTATTTGCGCATCGCCCTGACGAACAGCTGGGCAGCCAGACCGCCGATGTCGCGCATCGTCGCGCGAAATCCCCGGTGCCCGCCACGCGAGCGCTGAGCAATCCACAACTGATGGGAGACGCCGAGCAACACGAAAATAAAGCGGTACATAATCATCAGCAAATCCGTAACGATGACCGGAAGCCGCAGCTTGCGCAACACCTGCAAAATCTCGGCAAACGGCACCGTAAACAAAATAAAGGAAAAGCAGGCAAGGCTGGCCATCGTTCGCCAAAACAGCACCCACACCTTGCTGATGGCGCTCGCTGGAACGTAAATCAAATAAGGGCCGACATGCCACGCCACTGCCATCTGAGTCACAGGAGCTGTCTCCGCCCTTGTCGCTTCCAACAGAAGTGCAGGCAAACCCAAAACAAAGAACGAGAGAGACAAAAGAAGAAATCCGAAATAGAAACGGACGGGAATACGGGCATATCCGATCACCCATACTCCCATCCAAATGCAAATCGCCATTTGCAACCACTCATGTCCTGTCAAAACGAGCAAAATCAACGCGCTCGCAAACAGAAGCTTGTGTTCCGGCGGCAAAAATCTCAGACGGTTTTGATACGAAAGAGAGTCAAGCTGCTGCCAGTTCATTTTTTGTTTTTATCCAGCCGACCTTTGTACAAGCCCATCGCATAGCCGACAATGCCCGCTCCCAATGCCGCTTGCACGGCAAACAGCAAGCTCTCTGTCTCGCCTCCTGGCGGTTCAAGCAGCGGCTGGAACCACGGCTCGTACGCAGGGGCAATCTCCTTGATCGCTTCCTCTGCCGCTCCGTCCGCTCCGCCGAACTCCGAGTCCTGCACCAAAAGCAACGGCACGATCGCAAGCACGACGACACCCAGGAGCAGCAGCCAGTTCATTCCTTTTTTCACAGCGATTCCTCCCGTTTCAGCAAGCGCAGCTCCGCCAGCTCTTTTGCATTGTAAGATTGAAGCCAGTTCCAGACGAGCACGGTCAGAAGCCCCTCGCTGATCGCCAACGGAATTTGTGTGATGGCAAAAATGCCAGCGAACTTGGCGAAAGAAGCCAATACCCCGCCAGACTCAGCCGGAAAAGCCAGCGCCAACTGAACAGATGTCACTACATAAGTCGCCAGGTCAGCAAGAGCTGCCGCAGCGAAGACAGCCAAACGTTGTCCTCCGTTGGCACGGACAATCAGGCGGTACACCCCGTAAGCCACCATCGGCCCGACAACCGCCATCGAAACGGCGTTGGCGCCAAGCGTGGTCAATCCGCCATGCGCCAACAGCAAGGCTTGGAACAACAGCACCAGACTGCCCAGCACAGACATCACCCACGGGCCGAACATGATCGCCCCAAGTCCTGTTCCGGTAGGATGGGAGCTGCTTCCCGTCACCGAAGGAATTTTCAAAGCAGACAGCACGAAAGCAAAGGCACCTGATACGCCAATAAGCAACTTCATTTGCGGGTGTTCTTTGACGATTTTGTTTAACGAACGAATGCCAAGAATGAAGAACGGAATAAATACTACCCACCAGAACAACGCCCACGACAGCGGCAAATACCCTTCCATAATGTGCATCGCGTAAGAAGTTTGCGGTTCATTTACGAGAAAATAAAGAACAAAGCCCGCAATCAATAAACAGGTCGAGACAAAGCGTGATCGATTCAAGGCAACTTCTCCTCCTTTGCTGTTCTTTTTACCGTTTTTTCCAATCAAAAAAGCCCCATCCGATAGCAGACGAGGTATGCGCACAAAACAATAGACATGAACTTCTGTCCAATTGCTCCGTATTCACCGCTCCTTTCCGCGAAGGTCTCCAGGGTGTGGCAAGTAGGTAGGTCTCCTGGCTTTCAGATCGATGCGCTCTTTGTCCTTCCCCATATGAATATGAGTGGAACTTCATCAAAGAGAACTCCCTGATTACAGTGGCGGGACCGCTCGGGACTTTCACCCGATTCCCTGTTACCCTTCGTGCTCATGCACACAAAGGCACCTATTGCCGACAATATCCAATTGTTTGACAGTTCTTGCTTGTCCTACATTATTATACTCAATCGCCCAATCCAGCGTAAAGCTTATTATCAAAAGGCTCCTGCAACCGATGACCTTTTGGCGAATGTCATTGACTGCACGAGCCTTGTTTTTGGTTCTACGTTTTTGATTCTACGCTTTCGCGTCCACGCCAACCGCTTCGCTGATGTGGGAAAAACCGTCCCGCTGCATCAGCTTGAGCAATTGCTTGTTGATCTGCTTCGAAATGCCAGGCCCTTGATAAATCATGCCAGTATAAACCTGGACCAGGCTGGCGCCCGCGCGTATTTTCTGATAGGCGTCTTCTCCGGTAAAAATGCCTCCGACACCGATAATCGGCACTTTGCCTCCGACTTCCTGATAAATCTCTTTCACCCACGCTGTCGATCGCTCTGTCAGCGGCTTTCCGCTCAAACCGCCCGCTTCCTCGGCGTACCGATGCCCTTGAACAGCTTCCCGCGACAGTGTCGTATTGGTGGCAATAATCCCGGAAATGCCTTCCGCCACAGCCCCTTGCACGACATCGCGCATATGCTCGTCAGACATGTCTGGAGCTACTTTGAGCAAAATCGGTTTTTTCTGAATGCCGCGCGCTTCCAGCTCAGCCGCTTTCTCGCGTATCGCCCGCACCAGCTGGCGCATGCTTTCTGTCTCCTGCAAGTCGCGCAAATTCGGCGTGTTCGGCGAGCTGATGTTAATGACGAAATAATGGCCGTACGCATAGAGCATGTCCAGACACTTGATATAGTCAGAAGCCGCTTCCTCATTAGGAGTGACTTTGTTTTTGCCAATATTGATCCCGATCGGAACATCGGAATAAGCGTAATCTACCAGATGCTGCGAAGCCAAATACGCACCGTGGTTGTTGAAGCCCATTCGGTTGATCACTGCTTCGTGTTCAGGCAAACGGAACAAGCGGGGCCTCGGATTGCCAGGCTGTCCCTGCGGCGTCAAAGTCCCGATTTCCACAAAGCCGAACCCGAGCGCACCGAGCGCATGATACACTTCGGCATTTTTGTCAAAACCGGCGGCGAGTCCTACCGGATTGGGAAAAGTCATTCCCCACAGCTTTGTCGCCAGACGCTCGTCCTTCAACTGGAACATCATTCTGAGCAAGCTTTTTCCCGGAGCAGAATCTTCCATCAGCTTCAAGGCACCAACCGTTTTTTCATGAATCTCTTCCGTATCCATCTGGAACAGATATTTTCTTATGAGCTTATACATCCCGGCTGCACTCCTTACTCCATTTTTACCTCATTGTAGAATACCACACTTTGTTTCTCGTGGGCTAACCTTTATACGCGATACATATTTCCAGTCGAGCAGACAAACTATAACAAAACCAGCGATTTAAAAGGGGACGTATGTTTCATGAAAGCAGACGGAAAAATCGGGATTGGCCAAGCGATCATGGTCATGATGCTCTCAATCGGAATAACCAACCATGTTACCCTTATTCCTCTGCTGCTCAGCAAAGCTGGGCGCGATGCCTGGCTGAGCGTCATTATTGGCGCCATCCCCTTTGCCGTTTGGGCATACGCCCTGTTTTTCATCAATAGACGGATCAAGCAGATGTCGCTGTCCCAGTGGCTTCTTTTGCGATCTGGAAAAACCGTCCGGCATCTGCTCCTCGCCCCGATCATCCTTTGCCTGTACTTGATGGCCCTCGTCAATTTAATCGATACGCAAACATGGACTACCGTCAACTATTTGCCGCAGACACCGGAATGGGTGACAGCGCTTGCCCTGATCATTTTGTGCGTGTTCGCCTCTTACGGCGGCATAGCCTCTGTCGCCATTACTTCCGGCATCCTGCTGCCTGCCGTTTCGTTATTGGGCATGTTCGTCGCGTTTGGCAACATTCCCAAAAAAGATTATACCCAGCTTTTGCCGCTGTTCCAGAACGGGCTTATGCCCACCCTGCACGCCATGGTGTTTGTAGGAGGAGGATTTACCGAGCTGTTCCTGTTGCTTTTGCTGCAACACCACATTCGCAAACCGCTTCGCGCCGTCCACTATATCATCATGATCGCGATCGTCCTGGTACTGACCCTCAGTCCGCTTACAGGAGCCATCGCCGAGTTCGGGCCTGTGGAATCGACGCGCCAGCGGTTTCCCGCCTTTGAGCAATGGCGGCTTTTGACGATCGGCAAAGACATCGAGAACATGGAGTTTTTCTCGATTTTCCAGTGGCTGTCCGGGTCGTTTATCCGCATTACGCTTTGCTTGCTGCTGCTCGGGGAGCTGCTCGTCCTGCGCACGAAAAAGCAAAGAAAATACGTCATGTTCGTCCTTGGCGCCAGCATGATCGCCCTGACCAGTCTTCCTTACAGCGACATGCAATTCGTGACGTTTCTCTCGAAGATTTACTATCCTTTTTACTTGCTGGTTATGGTAGTCGTCACACTCATCTTGTTCCTGCTGTCGCTGCGAAAACCAACCAGATTGGAGGATGTGAGCCATGACCCTTGAAGAGGAGCTGCGTGATAGATTTGCGCATTGTGCTGATGTCGTCTTCCTGCGGGCTGTCACCCCGAACGATCAGTCTGTGCTCATGCTGTACTGCGAAGGTTTGGCGGACGTACGGCATTTGCAGGAGACGGCTTTGCCTCAATTGGAGCACTGCGTAAATTCTGGCGATCTGCGCTCGCTTCCGCTCGTCCCTTTGTTCACCAATCCGGAGCTGTGGACTGAACGGCTCTTCGCGGGAGACTTGCTGATTTTTTTGGGGGATTCGCCGCCTTTTTCCTGGGACATTTCCAATCGGCCGCAACGGGGTACAGAAGAAGCCAACACGGAAATTTCCATCAAAGGCCCGCGAGACGGCTTCGTGGAGGATTTGTCGACCAATGTGGCCCTCATCCGCAAACGCATGCGAACGATCACACTCGCTTATGAGCCTTTTATTCTCGGCACCCGTTCCCGCAGCCGGATTGCCCTGTTGTATTTGACAGACACGGTCCCTCCCGACCTGCTTGAGATGATTCGCGATCGGCTGATTGCCTGCGAAAACAAAAAAATAATCAACAGTGCGCTGCTGGAAAAAATGCTGAGCGACAATCGCAATTCGTTGTTCCCGCTAGTCGACTATACAGGGCGTCCCGACTTTGCGATTTATTTGTTGCTGCAAGGAAAAGCGGTCATCATGGTGGACGGCTCTCCGCTCGCCCTGATCGCTCCCGTGTCGCTATTGGAGCTGATCAAGTCTCCGGAGGACGATCAGTATCCGATCACGTACGTCTGGCTGGAGCGCCTGCTGCGTCTCGGCGGTTTTTGGATTGCCGCTTTTCTGCCCGGGTTCTGGATTGCCTTGTCTGCCTACAATGTCGAGCAGTTTCCGTTCCAGCTGCTCGCCACGATTACCCAAGGACGCAAAGGCTTGCCCTTTTCCGCCCCGATGGAGCTTTTCGTGATTTTGTTCATTTTTGAGTTTCTGCGGGAAGCGGGAGCACGTCTGCCGAAAAACGTCGGGCAAACGCTGGCGCTTGTCGGCGCGTTGATCATCGGAGACGCCTCCATTCGCGCCGGGTTGACTTCGCCCTCGATGCTGTTCGTAGGCTCGCTGACAGTCGTCGCTTCGTTCACTCTCGTCAACCAGGCGCTGAGCGGTGCTGTCACGGTCACCCGTTTTGTTGTCTTCCTCCTGTCGTCGACGATCGGCATGTACGGATTCGTCATCGGAATGATTGCGATTATTTACTACTTGTCCACTTTGACCTCGTTTGGCCGTCCCTACGTGTTGATGGGCTCGTCCAACGTGCTGTCCAATCTGTATCTGGTCTTGTTCCAGCCGCTGATTTACTTTTTCCGCAAAAAGCCTGAAAAGGACGGGAACACCAAATGAAATACGCCCGCATCGCTTGCGCTTTGCTGCTGCTTGCCACAACGCTTTTGAGCGGCTGCTGGGATCAGAAATCGATTCAGGATTTGAGCTATTTGTCTGCTTTTGGCGTTGACTTTATCAACGACGAATACGTCCTCTACGCCCAGTCTGTCGACCTGTCCAGCGTCGCCAAACAGGAAACGGGAAGTCAACCGGATTCGCCTCCCGCTGCTATTTCCATCGGGAGAGGTAAGACGCTGATGTCCGCTTTTGACAACCTGCAAAAAAACTCGCAAGTGCCGCTGTTCCTCGGATTCGTCTCGTCTCTCGTATTTCACGAGCGCATCCTGCAAAAAGGCATAATCACGACGCATGACATCTTGAACCGCTACGGTTTGATCCGCTATACAAAATGGGTGTTCGCGACGAGGGAGCCGGTCGACAAAATTCTTGGCAATCACGCCCTGACTGGCTTCTCTCCGCTGACGTCCCTTTTGCATCAGCCAAAAGACGTGTATCAGCAGCGCTCCTTTATCGAGCCGACCCAGTTTTACCGCTTCATCAGCAACTTTTGGGACCCTTCGAATACCGTGCTGCTGCCCAATGTCACCATCTACACCCACTCGTGGAAGGAGAACAATCACTACACCTCGCGCCTGTCCATCGACGGGGTGCACGCGCTGCATCGCGGCAATTGGAAAGGCTATTTTCCCAGCCGCGATCTGATGGGCTTGCGCTGGATGAACAAAGACACCGAGTTTGCCGGCCTGATCATCCGCGAAAACAACACTCCCAAAGCGACAATCCGCATCAAGCACGTAGGACTGCAAATCGTCCCGCTCACCACCGGGCCGATTCCCCGCTATAAATTGAAGGTGCATCTGCTAGGCTTTGTTCGCGAGCTAATGAGTCCGGTCAGCCCTGCGCACATTCAGAAAAACTCGGAAGAACAGGTCCGGGAGCAAATCAGGGACACCTTTTTAAAAGGATTGAAAAAGGGCACTGACTTGTACGGCCTGGAAAAAGAGTTGTTCAAAAAAGACTACCGGGCCTGGCGGGCGTATGAAAAAGAGCATCGTACGGCGCCGACCGCAGATTCGATTGCCTCGATTCATATACAGGTGCATTTGAGCGACTCAGGCAAAATGAAGATGAACTCCTCCAAATACCCCGACCCGCTCGGCCCTGAGTGAGTAAGGATTTGCCCACAAAAAAACTGCTTGCCAAAATTTCTGGCAAGCAGTTTCGTTTATGGAAGCGCGATTAGTTTTTCACCAGCAATACTTCTTCTACAGAAGCGTATGGCAGGTTGTGAGCATCTGCAACCGCTTTGTAAGCCACTTTTCCGTCGATGACGTTTACGCCTTTCGCCAGAGCGTGGTTGTCGCGGATCGCTTGTGCGTAGCCTTTGTTCGCCAGTTGAACAGCGTATGGAACCGTTACGTTCGTCAGCGCCAGAGTGGAAGTGCGAGCTACCGCACCAGGCATATTCGCTACTGCGTAATGGATCACGCCGTGTTTTTCATAAGTCGGGTTGTCATGCGTTGTGATGCGGTCGATCGTTTCGATGGAACCGCCTTGGTCGATTGCCACGTCTACGATCACGGAACCAGGCGTCATTTCTTTTACCATCGCTTCTGTTACCAGGCGAGGAGCGCGTGCGCCAGGGATCAGAACAGCGCCTACGAGCAGGTCTGCTTTTTTCACTGCGCTTGCGATGTTGAAAGAGTTGGAGATCAAAGTTTGTACGCGGCCTTGGAACAGGTCATCCAATTGGCGCAGACGATCTGCGTTCACGTCGATGATCGTTACGTTTGCACCGAGACCAAGCGCCATTTTCGCAGCGTTCGTACCTACGATACCGCCACCGATGACAACGACTTCGCCTTTTGGCACGCCAGGTACGCCACCGAGCAGCACGCCTTTGCCGCCGTATTGTTTTTCCAGGAATTGCGCACCGATTTGTACGGACATGCGGCCCGCAACTTCGGACATCGGCATCAAGAGCGGCAATGCGCCGTTGTCGAGCTGGATAGTTTCGTACGCGATTGCGATTACTTTTTTATCGAGCAGCTCACGAGTCAATTCAGGCTCTGGAGCCAGGTGGAGGTACGTGAACAAGATCAGACCTTCACGGAAGTAGCCGTACTCGGCAGGAAGTGGTTCTTTTACTTTCATGACCATGTCAGCGGCCCACGCATCTGCTGCGGTCGCGACAATCTCAGCGCCTACTGCTGTGTAGTCTTCGTTGGTGAAACCGCTGCCAAGTCCTGCACCTGTCTCTACGCGAACAGAGTGTCCGTTTTGTACGAGGGCTGCTACGCCTGCTGGCGTGATGGCAACGCGATTCTCGTTATTTTTAATCTCTTTTGGAATGCCAACGATCATGATAGGTAGTCCTCCTTGGAAACGCCGATTTAATGAGAATACTAACATTGTACAGCGTTTACACGGGGCGTTTCCTTGGGGATTCCTTTAATTTTGCCATCCTTCTGTTTGTGAAAATCCACAAACGAACTACTGTTCCTGATCGAGCTTCGCCATTTTCAACTCCAGGTAGAGGGCGGCCCGCTGGTTCATGTTCTCCAGATCGACCCGCATGATCTCCTCAATCCGCCGCAATCGGTAGCTCAATGTGTTGATGTGGATGTGCAGGCGCGAGGCGGTCACGTTCACCTTGCCTGCCGCGTCCAGAAACGTCTCCAGCGTCTGCAACATCGCCGTCTGATTGTCCCGGTCGTATTGCCTGAGCTTTTCCAAGCGCTCGTTTTCATAGCCTTGCTCCGCCTCCCACTGCTTCAGTTGCAGGAGATAACGGTAAATGCCCAGCTCGTGATAGCCGTAAATGCCTTCGTTTTCCTGGGGAAACAGCTTCTTGATCTTGAGCGCGTGCAGCGCCTCCCTGTAGCTTTTCACAATCTCTGTATACGTCGACTGATAGCCGAGTCCGTAGCCTGCAATCACCTGTCGTCCTTCTGTGACATGGGCTTCCAGCTTGCCGAGCGAGTCGGCCAGAAACTGCTCGACTTTGCGGACGAGGACTTCACGCACGTCTTTTTTGACACTGCCGTCAAGGCCGATCAGCAAAATGATCTGCGAACCGTCGACAACCCACAACAGCTTGTCGCGCATGAGCAACGGGTACAAATACTGGTCGAGCCGCGCACCTGCCGCTTCAATAATGCAAATCAAATAAGCGGTCGGAAGCTGCATTTGCAGGCTGTCAGCTTTTTGCCGGATCGTGCTTTCGCTTTTGTGGTTGCCGAGCAACAGCTCCCACAAAAACTCCTTGCGCCGCTGCTCCTCCGCCTTGCGCTTCCCTTGCCGCTGCATGAGCCTTGAGACGGCTACCCGTGCCGCCTGACGCAAAATCTCGTCATCCTCGCGCGTGATCGGCCGATTCACTTCCTGCGCCCATATGTACCCGAGCACGTCACTGCCGCGCCTGATCGCGATCGCCACACGCTTGCCCAGGCCGACCTCATCCTTGGCCGGAATATGTACAGGGTCGTCTTGCGTCAACAGCTCCTGGAACACGCCGTCCTTCCACAGGCGGGTCAACACCTTTTCCGGCACCCGCCTGCCCATGATGGTCGACCAGCGCGCCTGATCGGTGCTGTCTCCGTGGGAGCTGTAGGCAATCAGTTTGTGATCCGCATCTTCAACCGTAATCGGGTTTTGCAAAAGCTCTCCAATCACATCGGCTAGTTCGTCTATATCGGCATGCTGATACTGTTGAAAATAGTTAGGCTCAACGGACACATTTCCACCTCTTTACCGCGCATTCGTACGTGTCCTTTTATTATACAAGAAAGCGTAAGCAGGGCGCACTTTTTCCGCTTGCCGGACGCTCGCGCTACTGGTCTTTTTCCGCAGCGGAATTGACGCACAAAAAACGGACGACTTCCCCGGTACGATTCAGCCAGTTGTGCGGTGTAGTCGAGTCCATGTGAATGCTGTCGCCCGGATGCAAATCGTGCTCTTCCTCTCCCAGCAACAGCGTCAATACCCCTTCCAGCACGTAGACGAACTCCTGCCCTTTGTGGACAAAAGGCGTTCCGCTGTCTTCGTGGGGCTGCAATGTGACGAGGATCGGTTCCAGCAAGCGGTTCGCCAAATCGCCAGACAAGTCCTCATACACGAAAGGAAAGCCGCTCGGCATCGCAGGCTTTTGCCCGCCTCTGCGCACGCGATCGCTCTGCGCCGAAGGCTTTTCCGAAAAGAAATAGCTCGGACTCACTTCCAACGCCTCGGAGATTTTTTTCAGCGATTCCAGCGTAATCGACGATTTTCCCCGCTCCACCTGGGACAAAAAGCTTATCGAGAGTTCCGTTTTTTCAGATATTTGTTTCAGTGTCTTTTTTTTGCCAAGCCGCAGTGACTTGATCAAGACGCCAATCGTTGGTTTCATCCGCTATACCTCAAATCTCGCAAGATAGGTCTATCATACCGCTTGCGGGAAAATGGTGCAAAACGCTGTTGCGATGAATCCTTTTATCTTTTATAATCTTTACTATTATCAGACAAAAAGCGTTTTCACTTTTTTTATGAGCGGAAATTGAAGTGACGCTTCAATTCACGAAGCGAAGGTATCCCCCGCCCGCTGCTACTCGCACTCCAACGCCATTCTGCAAAGCATCGTCATTTACACACCAAGGGAGGATCTGCAACTGATGGCACTTCAACCACAAGCGGGAGTTTCCAAACAGGTTCAAAACAAGGCGTTGATCGCCAGTTTGATGGGCAGCTCCATCGAATGGTAGCACGCTTCCTGAAGAGCAGTTTTTGGCCTGGGGCTGGCGCGTTCCGTTCATTTTGAGCGTTGCACTCGTGTTTGTGGGACTGTGGATTCGCAACGGCATTGATGAAACAAAGGATTTGGATTTTGACAAATCCTGACCGAAAGGATGAGAGTCATGCTCATTTTGAGCCGGGAAAATATCGAGCAAATCTACACGATGAAAGATTGCCTGGAAGACGTGGAACACGTTTTTCGCGAGCATATGCAAGGAAACGTAACGACTCCGGTGCGCACCGCGGTTGACCATCCCAAATACGATGCGACCAGCTTGTACATGCCGTCTTACTTGGCGAGCGATGATTACGTCGCGGTGAAAATCATCAGCATTTTTCCGCAAAACCATAAACACAACATCAAGTCTTTGCAAAGCGTCATTGTGCTGACGGAAGCCAAAACGGGGCAGCACGTCGCCATGATGGATGCCAGCCTGCTGACCGTCATGCGGACCGGGGCGAGCAGCGGTGTCGCCACCAAGTATTTAGCCGCAGAGGATGCGGACAGCTGCGCGGTGCTTGGCTGCGGTGCCCAGTCGCTCGGGCAAATCCAGGCTGTCATGGAAGTACGGGCGCTGCGCCATATTTACTTGTACAACCGGACGCGAGCCAAAGCTGATGAAATGAAACAAAGCCTGCTGGCGCTCTATCCGGATTGGCACGGAGAGATCACGGTGGTGGAAAACGCCGACGAAGCCGTCTCGCTTGCCCGGATCGTCATTTGCAGCACCAAGGCGACCGAGCCGCTGTTTGCCGCTTCCAGCCTGCGTCCTGGTACCCATATCAACGCAATCGGCGCGTTCCTGCCGCACATGCGGGAAGTCGATTCGGCCACCGTACAAACCAGCAAAGTCGTCGTCGATACGCTGGAAGGTGCCGAGCACGAAGCTGGCGATTTGCTCATTCCAATCGCGGAACAAGAGTGGAGCTTTGCTCAATTGCACGCTGAACTGGGAGAAATTTTGATCGGGCAAAAGCCGGGGCGGGAAAATAACGCAGAAATCACGCTCTACAAATCGGTCGGAGTCGCTTACCTGGATACAGCGGTAGCCAAGACCGTGTACGAGCGGGCAAAAGCTGCCGGAATCGGCACTGCAGTCTCGTTATAGAACCGTACAGCCGCCAAAGCGCTTCAAGCTTGGCGGCTGCTTTTTTGCTTACAGCAGGCGGGTGATGGCATCGAGTATTTGCTCTTTCTGAAAAGGCTTGACGACAAAGTCGCTCGCGCCAGTCTTCATGGCCTCCAAAACCTTTTGCCGATGCCCGACTGCCGAACAGATCAACACTTTGGCATCCTGATCGTAATCGAGAATCTCGCGCATGGCCTCAATTCCATGCATGTGCGGCATCGTGATGTCCATCGTCACAATGTCCGGCTTCAGTTCCTTGTATTTCTCAACAGCCTCCAAACCATTGCACGCTTCTCCGCAAATCTCGTGTTGCTCGCCTAGCATATCTGTCAACATCCTTCTCGTGAAGGCTGCGTCGTCTACAATCAGCAACCGGGCCATGGTGTCCTATCCCCTCACATCTCGCTCGCATTTCTCTCTATTACTTTTGCAGAAATCGCAAGCCTTGTCCACGAGAGAAAATGACTTCTTTTGTCGAAATGAACATTCGGCGTTTTCGACGTTTACGGACGAAAACCGATCGGCTCCGTGGTTTCGCCTGAGCCTTGTTCACCTGTTGCTTGCCCCGCTACTACTTTCGCTGCCTGCGGACTCTCGGGCTTGGGATGAGGAGTAGTCTCTGTGATCTCTGGCAAATCGACTTGCCGTACTTCATCCGGTATATCCGGCTGCGGGATTTCCACGAAATCCTTCTCCATGCGAAAACGCCTCCCTTTTTCTCTGCTTTTTGCCTTAATAGGCTGTCCTGATCTTGCCTTTCCATGCACCCCCACTCCCGTCATTATTTTCCTCATTTTTTCATCGCGCTACTTTTCCGATATAATAGGAGTGCACTTGTTTACCGTCTCACGATCGAACGCTTGTTTTTTAAAAGGGGAAATTTTTCCATGCCAAAGCTGAAGCCTTTTTTCGCCCTGTTTACCTTCCTGGTTGTCGGGCTGCTTCTGCTCATTACCAGTCAGTTTTTTACCAGCATGAAACATTTGGACGAAGTGATCAATGACCGCGGGCCTTCTTCTGAAATATTGCGCGTTGCCTTGTTGCTGGAAGGGCCAACCTACGATCAGGGCTGGAACAGCAGCGCGATGGAAAGCATTACGGAGATGCAGAAAAGGTTCGGCTTTTCACTGGAGATTGCCAACAATATCAAAGCCGATCAAATCACGAATGTGGCGCAAAAATACGCAGCAAACGACTATGATCTCATTTTGGGGCATGGGGTGATTTTCTCCGAGCCGTTTACCAGTGTCGCACGCAAGTATCCGCAGACCCGCTTCGTCTCCTTCAACGGTGAAGCCCCGCATTCCAACCAGACGACGATTCGCTACGACATGAAGCCTGCCGGTCAGCTCGTCGGCATGCTGGCGGCGAAAATGTCCCGCACGGGCAAAGTCGGCTATATTCTGGTCGACAAGCCGCCGGAAATGGCTCAGGCGGAAGGCTTTCGCGCAGGAGTCAAAAAAGCTGCGCCCAACGCGGAAATCGTGATCGGGAAAGTATCCGACTTCAATGACATTGAAAATGCCGTACAAAAAACGCGCGAGATGATCGCTCACGGTGTCGATGTCATCTACACCACCGGAGACAGCTTCAATCTCGCCGTCATTACCGAAGCACAGCGCTCCAAGGTGTATACGATCGGCTATATCGCCGACCAGCGCTACATCGCGCCGGACTATGTGCTCGCTTCCCTGGTGCAAGACGTGCGGCAATGTTATCGCATTATTTTCGAGCAGTACATGGCAGACAGACTCCCGAGCGGCAAGGTTGTCTACGGTCTGGCCGAAGGCGTGAACCACTTCAGTCCGTTTGGCCCGATGGTGCCCCCGGAGGTTCGCGCAGATATTGAACGGGAATTGCAGCACTTTATTTCTTCCCGTGGCTCGTTTGGAGGTTAATTGGCATGTCCCTGTTCAGCAATCTTGGATTTCAGAAAAAAATGATGCTCAGCTATCTCGTCATGATGCTGCTGATCGGCTGCGTCACTACCCTGTTCAGTTACCATATGACAAAGGTTACTTCCGACGAAGTGCACCTGACTCAAAACGTTTTGCCGCAAACGAGCGCTCTTTTAGAGGTCAAAAACCAGATATACACCAAGACATTCGCCCTGAACATGTACACTTTGACCCGCGACGAGTCTTATCTCGACCAGTATTACACCAATTTGATCGACACATCCCGTTTCGCCTCGCTGACGAAAACAGAGGAAAACAGCGGCTTGTTCTCCATTATTGAATCGATTTCCAAGCTGGATTTTCTGTTTTTGAACAAAATCAATCCGCTGCTCAAGGCAAACAATGTGCCCGCTGTCAGCTATGTGCTCAGCCAGGAAGTCCAGCCGTTGATCAACCAACTGGAACGTGAATTGTCGTTCTCGCTCAATCAACTGGAGTACAAGACAAACAAAGAGTTTCAGCATACAAACGAAAGCATTCGCGTATCGCTGATTCTTACTTACACGGTTTCCGTAGCTGCGATTTTGTTCGGGTTTTTCTGCACCTTTTACTTCCGCAACGAGCTGCTTCGTCCCATCGAGTCGCTCATGAAACAAGTACGCGAGGTGTCCAAAGGGACGTTTGGCCAGCAAATTATTTATACCCATCATGACGAATTTAGCGAGTTGGCCCAGGAGTTCAACAAAATGTCGAGCAATATCGCCAATTTGTTCGCCCAGGACGCCATGCAGCGTCAAATTTTGACGGAAGAAAAAAATATTCGCGAGCAGATTCTCAACTCGCTTCCTGTCGGGATCATCACGCAACCGCACGCCGGGGCGAGCATCCACGTCAACAAACTGGCACAGCATCTGGTCAAAGTCGACGAGGCCGGGTATCCGATGTCCAAAGCCGCTTCGTTCACGGCGTCAACAGACAGCGAGGATGCCCCCTGGTTCGTCAATCGCAAAATGACGCTGTACAAGCAGGATGACTCGCCGTTTACCGCTCTCGTCTCGTATGTGCCGCTGCACAACCAAAAGCACGATCAAGACTCGGGCTGGATGGTCGCTTTTCTCGATATTACGGAGCAAGAACAACTTCAAGAATACTTGAACCAATCGGAAAAACTGGCGATGGTCGGGCAGCTTGCAGCCGGAGCAGCGCACGAAATCCGCAACCCGCTCACCGTTATTTACGGCTTCATTCAATTGCTCGAACAGCGCTTGTCCGATCAGGAGCGGGATCGCTACTACCTGCCGCTGATCTTGCAGGAAATTGAGCGGGTCAACCGGATTGTGACGGAGTTGTTGATGCTGTCCAAGCCGTCCAAGCCGGACTATCGCGAAGTGAATCTCGCAGGTGTCGTCCACTCGATTCTGCCGCTGATGAATGCCGAAGCCATGCTGCACGGCATCCAGATTGTCGACCGCTGTGCGCCCAATATTCGCCTGCACGTCGATGTGGAGCAGCTGAAACAAATTTTGCTGAATCTGATGAAAAACAGTATTGAGGCCATGAAAGAAGGCGGCATTCTTTTGATCGAAAGCCACCTGGACGATAAAGCCGTGCATATTCATGTGAAAGATACGGGTGAAGGGATTCCGGCGGAGTTTCTCGTGCGGATTTTTGATCCGTTCTTCTCGCTGAAAGAAGACGGCACCGGACTTGGCTTGCCGATCTCGCGCCGCATGGTGGAAAACCACGGCGGCGACCTGCAAGTAAAAAGCAAGCTGGGGCAAGGAACAGAAATCATCATCACGCTGCCCCTCGACCCAAAAGTGGACTGAGTTACGCTGTTTACGCGTTAGCTGGCGCGATCCGCTCCTGACCGCGCTCGTCCAGCCAGGCGAACATGTTTCGTGTATACTTTTCGATTTCTTCTCCGACGAACAGATGGCTGGCCCCTTCCGCCAGCCATTTTTCGTGCCAGACGCCAGCCTTTTGCAACTCGGCTGCCAGCCTGTGGGCATGCTCGACGCTCACATTTTCATCTTCTGTGCCGTGGATGATCAACACCGGACAAGCGATCTCGCCTGCGCGATACAGCGGGGTGCGATCGCGGTACGCTGCTTCCTGCTTGGCGGGATGGCCAATCAGTCTGCGCAACATTCTGCGCATGTCCACCCGCTCTTCGTACGTCAAAAACATGTCGCTGACCCCGCTCCAAACGACAGCAGACAGCAAGCCCTTGCATTCCATCGCCGCAAACAAAGCCATGACCCCGCCGCGGGAAAAGCCGTACGCGCTGATCCGCCGGGAATCGACGATGTTCAGCTTGCGCAGCAGCTCGTAGGCTGAAAAGACGTCCTGCCGATCTGCCCCGCCAAATTCGTCCCGTCCCGCACAGCCTTCATTCCCCCGATAGTGCGGGGCGAGAACGACATAGCCAAAGGCAGCCATCTGGCTGATCCGCTCCGGTCTGACCCGTCCGATTCCTTTGATCCCGCCGCGGCAATAAAGCAGCGCGGGAAGCCTTGTCTCTTCCGCCAGAAAATGCTCCGGCACCGCCAAAAGCGCTTTGACCAGCAGATCGTCGCTATAATAGCTGACCGTATAGAGCGCGACCCCTGAGACGACGCTCTCTTCCGGCGCAAAAGCGACAAAGGGGGCAAAATCAACCTGCATCCTGCTCACGATTCCTCTCTCTGCTGCCCCGGCGCCAGCTTTTCCACAAGGAACTGCATGGACGGCGACAGCCATTTCTTTTTATGATGCACCACCTGAATGAAAAACGAAGGCTTGTCGCTGCGAAAAGGCACGCCAGCCAGCAAGCCTTCCGCCTGTTCTCTTTTCACAGCCATGGACGGCAAAAGCGCCACCCCCAGACCGCAGCGCACGCACTGCTTGATCGCTTCCGGGTTGCTGAACTGGCAGGCGATTCGCGGCGTTATTCCTTGCTCGCCAAGCACCTCCGTAAGCATCCCTCTGTACGTGCAGCCTTCTTCGGTGAGGATAAGCGATTCGCTCGCCAAATCGCGGGCTGTCAGCACAGGCAAGCTCGCAAGCCGATGCTCGGGAGGCATGACGATCACCAGCTCCTCCTGACGAACGACCTCTGCTACCAGCTCCTTGTCTGTACAGCGGCGATCGAAAATGATCCCGATGTCCAGGTAACCATCGCGAAGCTGCTGCAAAATCACCTCTTCACTCGCCGTCCGCAGCACGAGATCGACCGCCGGATATTGCTCACGGAAGCTTTGCAAGTACGGGGGCAAAAAGAAAGCAGCAAGCGTATCAATCGTGCCAATCGCAAGCGGGCCGCTCGCCTGACGGTTCACGATGTCTTTAGATTCCCCATATAGCCGGATCATTTCCCTCGCATACGGCAACAGTGCTTCTCCCGCCTGAGTCATGCGCAGCCTGCGTCCGTAGCGCTCAAACAGCGGCACTCCATAGGATTGTTCCAGCTTTTGCATCTGGGCAGTCACTGTCGGCTGCGCATAGCCAAGCTCCTCCGCCGCCCTCGTAAAGCTGCCCCATCTGGCTACCTCGCGAAACGTATGCAAATACACCAGCTCCATCGGCACACCTCCTGTTCAATCATAGAAATCACTGATGTTTATTATCAAATAGTATAGATAACTGTGATGATTCGATCAATGCTAAGCTGAAGTCATCCCGAATCAAGGAGGAATGAACGTGTCTGTCGTATTGCAAATTCCGGCCGCGCCCCCGGCGCAAGCCCATCGCCATTTTCTCGCCAAGCTCTCTTTGGAAACAGACGTATCAGATGTCTGGAATGACCTGCAAAACGGCGTGGCGAATTATATCATCGTCGATGCCCGCAGCGAAAAAGCGTACCAGGAGTGCCACGTACCTGGCGCCATCTCGTTGCCTCACGCGCTTATCAGCGGGGAAACCACTGCGTTTTTGGATCGCTCCAAGCTGTTGGTCGTCTACTGCTGGAGCCCTGCGTGCAACGGTGCGGCAAAAGCGTGCGCCAAGCTTGCGGAGCTTGGCTTTTCCGTCAAGGAGATGCTCGGCGGGATGGAATATTGGCAGCGTGAAGGGAATCGGATAGAAGGAAGCATTTTGCAGGAAAAAAATCCTCCCCGTCCGCTTTTTAGTGAATAGGCGAGCAAGCATTTTGCATCACACGCCGAGAATCGTTACCTTTGTCACCTTGTCTAAGAGCTACAGGTGCAAAGCGTGGAAGCGGACAAGTGACAGCGCAAAAGAGCCCTCCTGCACGAAGGGCTCCTTGCTTTGTTTAGGCTTTGGCTTTGGTTTTAGTTGACGTTGGCGACGTTGGGGACTTTGCTGCGCTCCGCTTGCCAGGAACGCTCCTGCACGAGCTGCGCCACAGAATCTTGCAGCCGCTGCGCCGCTTCCTCCTCCAACGAGTTTGCCCCGTCCTCGCCTTTTTTCACCAGCGAATCGAGGATAAAGGCACCCGCCAGCAAATGTCTTGCGCCCAGTGCGGAAAAGACTGGCTTGAGAGCGTAATCGATCGCCAGCAGATGGGCGATCGTCCCGCCGATTGCCACGGGCAAAATCACCTTGTTCTCCAAAGCTTTTTGCGGCAGCAGATCCAAATACACTTTCAGCACACCGGAATACGCCGCTTTGTAAATCGGGGTCGCGATGACGAGCGCGTCTGCCTCGGCGATCCGCTCGTTGGCCTGTACGATAGCGGGACTGTCAAAACGAACGTGCAGCAAATCGTCCGCAGGCAAGTCGCGCACATGAACCCAGTCTGTTTCGTGTCCAGCTTCCTGCAACAATCGATCTATGTAGGTCAGGACGGTGTCCAGCCTGGAGCCTGCATAGGGACTTCCTGATACAATCACGAGTTTTGCCATAGCTTGATCTCTCCTTTTTTATTTGGCAAGCAGCGATGTCCCTGCCTGCCGCGCAAGTTTGTCGATTCCCTCAGTTCCTGTGCCGCATCGGGCGTTTGGCCCGCTTCCTTTTCCCCGATCCGTTCTTGTTGCGCTGAATCCATGCCAGCCCTGCGGCTTTTTACCCGCTGTAATGCTCCCGCCATTTGAGCCATTTTTTCTCCAGGTAGCGCACCAGCGAATCCGTCGCCTTGCCGACCAGCGCAAAGATCACGATTCCTACAAACACAATGGACGTTTGCGAAAATTGGCGCGCATCCATAATCAAGTAGCCGACCCCTTCGCTCGAACCCATCAATTCTGCCACGACCAGTCCCAGCCAGGCAGCACCCAGAGACAGCCGGACACCGAGCAAAATATTCGGCAGCGCCGCCGGGATAATCAGCTTGGTAATTTGCTTCCAGCGGCTGAACTGCAACACTCGGGCGACGTCAAACAGCTTGGCGTCAACACTGCGTATCCCGAGGAACGTATTTACGTAGAGCGGAAAAAATGCTCCTTTGGCAATCAACAGCACCTTGGACAGCTCGCCGAAGCCAAACCACAAAATAAACAGCGGAATCACCGCCAGATGCGGAATCGTCCTGAGCATTTGCACCGATGGATCGAGCGAATGCTCCACCCGATTGGAAAAGCCTACCGCCAGTCCTGCCAGCAGTCCGATCGCTCCGCCGAGCAAAAAGCCTGTCGCCGCCCGCATGATGCTGATTTGCAAATGTCCAAGCAGCTCCCCGCTCGCCAAAAGCTCGCCCGCCGCAGTCAAAATTTGCAGCGGCGTCGGCAGCATGGTCGCCGACACCATTCCCAATTCGCCTGCCGTCTGCCAGACGATCAGGACAACGACGGGCAGGATCAAGCCTTTTAACCAGATCGCCAGTTTGGTGCTGTTGCCTGCCCTAGCTTTTGCTTTCGTCGGCAGGACGGGTTTGGCCGAAGCGGTCGCGGCGACCGAGATTCCCTCTGCTTGATTGCTCATTCTCTTTCACCTCCGTCAAATCCCTGAGCTATCAACTAATTCGAGTTCGTCCACCTTTTCGAACTCGTTCAAGACGAGATGGCGCAGCTCCTGAAAGGAACGGTTTGCCTTTTTCCGGGGAAAAGGCAGATCGACAGGAACGATGCGCTTGATGGAGCCCGGGTGTGCGTTCATGATCACGACCCGGTTGGCCAAGTAGATCGCTTCGTCGATATCGTGTGTCACGAAGATCATCGTCGTCTTGTTTTCCTGCCAAATGTCGAGCAGGACTTCCTGCATGTGTGAGCGGGTAAAGGCATCCAGCGCCCCGAACGGTTCGTCCAGCAAAAGCACCCGGGGATTGCGCAAGAGCGCACGGGCGATCGCCACCCGCTGCGCCATGCCGCCAGACAGCTCGCGCGGATACGATTTGGCAAATCCCCCGAGCCGGACGAGCTGGATCAGCTCATCTACGCGCTCGCGAATCGCCGGATTTTTGAGCGACAGGTTGGCGGCGATGTTTTTTTCCACCGTCAGCCAGGGAAAAAGCCGCGGCTCCTGAAAAATGAAGCCTTTGTCGATACCGGGACCGCTCACTGGCTGTCCGGCAAGCTGGACGCTCCCGGCGTATTCCGTGTCCAGTCCCGCGACGATTTTCAGCAGTGTGCTCTTCCCGCAGCCGCTCGGCCCGATGACGGTGAGGAACTCGCCTTCCTTTACAGTCAGCCGAATGTCGCGGAGCGCCTGCGTCGCTCCTTTGGACGTCTCGAATGTCTTGTCGAGTCGGGTGATCTCCAGCAGCGCGGTCATACGCCGACTCCTTTTGCCTGCTGTCGTTGCTCCAGCTTCTGTTTGACGACAGGCAGCAACAGCTCGCCAGTAATCGCCGCTTCCTCCAGATGGGGGTACCCGGACAAAATAAAAGACGAGATGCCCAGATCGATGTATTCCAAAATGCGGTCGGACACTTGCTCAGGGGTACCTACCAGCAGGACGGCACCGCCGCCGCGCACGGTCGACAAGCCAGACCACAGATTGGGCCCAATCACGTAGTTGTCTTTTTTGGAGCCTTCCCGCAGCTCATTTTGCCGTTTTTGTCCGATGGCATCGGTGTGGCTGAACCGCTGACCGGACTGCTGGAGCGCCTGCGGATCTACCTTGCTGATGATTTCCCACGCTTCTTTCCACGCCTCTTCCTCCGTCTTGCGCACCAGCACCTGGGCGCGAAGTCCGTAGCGCAGCTCGCGGTCGCGGCCAAGCTCTCGCTTCAGCTCCTCCACCTCGGCAATCTGCTGGCGAATCCACTCCAGCGGTTCCGCCCACATCAAGTAGACATCGGCTGTCTGAACCGCAACCCGTTTGCCTGTGGGCGAGCTTCCCCCGTAGTAGAGCGGCGGGTGCGGCTGCTGCACGGGAGCAGGCAAGCTCGCCCCTCCCTTGATCTCATAAAAGCGACCGGAATAGTGAAGCGGCTGCGCTCCCTGCTGAGCGGTCTGGTTGCTCGCCAAAAATCGCTCCGGCTGGGCGTGCGAATTTGTCCAGACGCTTTTGACAATCTCCAGAAACTCCCGCGTGCGCTCATAGCGGCCGTCGTGATTGTGGGCGAGCGGGTCACCCGTGGCGAGCAAATCTTGCGGGCTGCCGCCTGTCACGACATTAATCAGTGCCCTGCCGCCGGACAGCTGATCGAGCGAAGCAGCCATCCGCGCAGCCAGCACAGGGGCGATCAGCCCGGGACGCATGGCGACCAGCGGCTTGAGCACCTGTGTATGGGCAGCGATCGTAGCCCCGACGATCCAGGAATCGATGCAAGCTCCGCCAGTCGGAATCAAGGCAAAAGTAAAGCCTGCCCGCTCGGCTGTTTGCGCCACCTGAACCATGTAGTCAGCAGTCGACTCGCGCTCCGGCTCGACGCCGATATACTTGCCGTCTCCCGTCGTTGGAATAAACCAGCCAAATTCGGCTTGTTGCTTTGATTTCCCCATCTGCTCCACTCCTTTGAATTGATTTGGAATGAAAAAGAAGGCACAGCCGCGGTCATCTCCGCAACTGTGCCTCCAGTTTTCTGGTTGGCAAAACTCAATAATTCACACTTGATTAGTCGGTATTGTGCGCAATCGTATCATCGGCTTCCAGCGGCTGTCAATAGGGTCAACAAGAAATTTGCTCCGCTATTCCGGCTATTCTTACTATATTGCATATTGGGATTGACTCTTCTCCCATTTGTTGCTATCATCCATTTCATACTTTGCAACTCGGAATTATCCTTTTACCGACCAGACCACTGGAGGTCTCCTTCCAACAGCGAACGACTGCTGTTTGGGACGAGGCCTTTTGTGCGTCCTGATACACATGGGCAACCAAAAACGCACGCTCCACCTGAACTTGTTTTTGTCGAGCTTGGGTCATCATGAGGCGGCATGGCGCCATCCTTCCTCCCGCGTGGAGGACATCATCGACTTTTCCCGCTTTCAGCGGCTGGCGCAAAAAGCGGAGCAAGCCAAGCTGGATTCCCTCTTTTTGGCCGACCGCTACGCCACCTCGCGCAAAGCCGTCAAGTACGGGGCGATCAGCGGACTGGAACCGCTCACCCTCCTGTCCGCTCTCGCCGTCGTGACCAGCCGGATCGGGTTGATCGCTACGGTCTCCACGAGCTTCAACGAACCGTTCAACCTCGCCCGCCGCTTTGCTTCCCTCGACCATCTCAGCAAAGGCCGGGCGGGCTGGAACATCATCACGTCCGGAACAGATGGCGAGGCGCAAAATTTCAACTACGAGCGAATCCCCGAGCATCACCTTCGCTACGAACGGGCGGCAGAATTTCTCGATGTCACTCTCAAGCTGTGGGACAGCTGGGAGACAGACGCGCTAATCCAGGACAAAGCCTCGGGCATTTACGCAGACAACAGCAAGGTGCACGAGTTCAACCACAAAGGCAAGCATTTTGCCGTGCGCGGCCCGCTGAACTTGCCGCGCTCTCCCCAGGGACGGCCACTGCTCGTCCAGGCCGGATCTTCCGAGGACGGAAAAGATTTCGCCGCCCGGTATGCCGAAGCCATTTTCACTGCACAGCAATCGCTGGCGGACGCCCAGGCGTTTTACGCGGACGTCAAATCGCGCGTCGCCCGCTACGGACGCTCCCCTGAACAAGTCGTCATCCTGCCTGGCATTTGCCCGATCATCGGCGAGAGCGAGGCAGAGGCAAAAGAAAAAGAGGCGCAGTTGCACGAGTTGACGCATCCCGCCTACAGCCTGCTGCAACTATCCAATCGCATCGGCTACGATCTGTCCTCCTACCCATTGGACGGCCCGCTGCCCGAGCTTCCCGCAACGGAACAAATCGCCGGGCATCAGAGCCGCGCCCAGCTGATCCGGAACTTGGCCGAGCGGGAAAACTTGACGCTTCGCCAACTGCTGCTTCGTCTCGCCGGAGGTCGCGGCCATCGGACGATCGCAGGCACTGCCGAGCAAGTGGCGGACGAGTTGGAGGCGTGGTTTACCCAAGGCGCGGCAGACGGCTTCAACATCATGCCGCAGTTGACGAACGGAGGGCTGGAGGACTTCATCGACCAGGTCGTGCCGAAGCTGCAACAGAGGGGGCTGTTCCGCACAGAGTACACCGGGCACACCTTGCGCGAGCATTACGGGCTGGATGTTCCAGCCAACCAGTTTGCCAGTGCGCCACAAGTCCATTAGGACACCCATAGACCCACAGAAAAGAAAGGATGAACAAACATATGCAGTCTTCCCCGAAAACAATCGGCTGGCTCCGCCTGATCGTCGTCCTGTCCCTGCTGTTGCTGAGCGCTTGCGGCAAAACAGCAGCACCCGAGCAACAGCAGACCGTTGCCGCCAGTGCAGAGGCAAAAGAAAAAGTCGTCGTAAACATCGGCATTCAAGGCAGCACCGGGATTTTCTCCTACGCCAGGGACAAGGGCATTTTTGAAAAAGCTTTTGCCCAAGCCGGAGCCGAAGTGAAATGGCATGAATTTGCCAGCGGTCCTCCCCATTTCGAAGCGATTGCCTCCGGGCGGCTCGACTTCGGCGCGACAGGCGGCACTCCGGTCGTCTCTGCACAAACCGGAGGTGTCGATTTCAAAGCGATCGCCGTAACGAGCGACGGCAAGCGCAACAACGCGATCGTCATTCCGAAAGGCAGCCCGATCGCCGACATTAAACAGCTCAAGGGCAAGAAGATCGCCGTCGCCAAAGGCAGCAGCGCCTACAACTTCCTGTACATGGTGCTGAATCGGGCCGGGCTGAACGACAAGGACGTGGAAATCATTCACCTTCAGCCGGATGAAGCGCGACCCGCCCTTGACACCGGAGCTATCGATGCGTGGTCGACTTGGGAGCCTTACGTGACGACCGCTGTCGTGCAGACGCAGGCCAAGACGCTCGTGACAGGCGACGATCTGAACATTTTCGCTCCCGGATTTTTGATCGCGCGCACTGGCTTTACCGCAGACCACCCCGAGCTGACGGTCCTGTTTCTCAAAACGTACGAAGAAGTGCGCCGCTACTACGTCAGCCACCTCGACGAAGTAACGGACGAATTTGTCAAAACCAAGAAGCTGGAGCGGGAGATCATCAGCAAGGTTTTGCAAAATTCAAGTCCCATCCTCTCCCCGATCACGCCGGAATTTGCCAAAGCGCATCAGGAGCAGGCCGATTTTCTCTTCTCCGTGGGCGCGATCAAAAAGAAGCTCGACACTTCCCAAGTATTGGAGAGCAAATTCGTCGAGCAGGCGTTGAAGGAAGTCGGGAACTAACCCTGCTGCCGTGCAATGCTAGGCGAGATTGGAGTTCCAAACACGTTACGATGCAAAATGACTTTAGGGATTTTCAGCGGGAAGGGAGATGAGACGGAGGCACTTCGTCATCGAGCGTGGTGATGCGCATAAGATGAATCTCTCGCAATTTGTTCGTTCAAAAATGCGCAAAAAAGACAGGGAAGCTCCCTGTCTTTTTGCTCTAGTGTCAACCTCGTAAAAAAAAGGACGGGATGTCCCGTCCTTTTTCTGTTATCACAAGGCTTAGTAGCCACGTTTTGCGTTCTTTTTGTTGATAGTCGCAAGGTTCTCTTCGCTGTGCTTCAACCATTTTTTCAATTTGTCCTCGAAGGAAGCTGCGTTGTCGCGTTTTGCATTTCCTCCGCGATCGCCTCCACGATATCCACCACCACGGCGCTCTTCACGCTCCGGACGCTCAGGCGCTGGGAGTGCGGCGCGAACCGAAAGCGAGATTTTACCTGCATCATCAATGGAGAGAACTTTTACCTTTACTTGTGCCCCCACGGTAAAGTGATCATTGATATCTTTTACAAAACCGTTTGCTACTTGGGAAATGTGGACCAGCCCCTGCTCGGTTTCGCTGACTGCTACGAACATCCCAAACGGTTTAATCGCTGTCACTTTTCCTTCGATGATGCTTCCCACTTGTACTGCCATCCAGTTTGCACTCCTTTTATTATTTCAGAAAAATGGTGAGAACCTCAAACCAGAAGCCTCATTCTCCTAGTATAGCAGAGAAATTCCAATACTGAAAAGCCTATTCTTTCTAGATGACGCACTTCATGCTAGTGAAAAGACAGCTGGTACGCGTCTGTAGCCATTACAAGCTCTTCGTTGGTAGGAATTACCATGACTTTGACCGGAGAATATTCCGTACTGATAAATGCTTCACCTTTGCTGCTGCGATTGGCTTCGCGATCCAGATTGACCCCGGCAAATTCCAGTCCGGTGCAAACCATTTCGCGTACGGTAGAACTATTTTCTCCAACACCTGCTGTAAAAATAATCCCGTCTACGCCATTCAGTCGCGCCAAATACAGCCCAATATGTTTATGCAAAATCGTTGTGAACAATTCCAGGGCAAGCTGGCTGCGATAATGTCCCGCTTCTGCCTTTTCCATAACGTCGCGCAAATCGTTGGACACACCGGATACGCCCATCAATCCGCTCTTGTTGTTCAAAATCGTAATGGCTCCGGCTGTATCCGTTTTTTCGATTTCCTCAATGTACGGAATGATCCCCGGATCGATGTTGCCGCTGCGGGTTCCCATGGACAGTCCCGCCAAAGGCGTCATTCCCATCGACGTATCAAACGATTCTCCGTAGCGAATCGCGGTAATGCTGACCCCGCTGCCGATGTGGCAACTGATCAGTCGCAGCTGTTCTTTCGGACGGTTCAACATCTCTTCGGCGCGGCTCATGACATAGCGGTGAGACGTGCCGTGGAAGCCGTATTTGCGGATTCCGTAATGCTCGTAATACTCGTATGGCAGCGCGTATAGATAGGAGGATGGAGGCATGGTCTGGTGGAACGCTGTATCGAAAACAGCTACGTGTTTCACGTCGGGATAGATGCTTTGGGCGACTTCGATCCCGAGCAGGTTGATCGGATTGTGCAACGGTGCAAAGCGGGACAGGCTGCGAATCTCCGCTTTCACGCGATCGTCCACGACGACAGACTGTTTAAATGCTTCTCCGCCGTGCACGACCCGGTGGGAGATAATATCAATTTGATGTTGCTTTAATGTTTCAAACACGCTGCGAATCGCATCCTCGTATTCGTCGCGTTGGATTTGCTGCAAGTAATCCTGGGCAATCAGTTCTTTGCCCGGCATGGAGTAAAGCTTGTACTTAACCGAGGAGCTGCCGCAGTTCAGTACGAGCACGTTCTTTTTGTCTGACACGAATCTCATCCACTCCCTAATCGTTCAATAAGCAGCTGCCCCGGTCAGGATGGCTGCCGCTCACTTCATTTTATAATGATATGTTCTTCGTGAATACATGTAATTGAGAAGAATTATCAACAACATCGTGACAGATCCGGCTAAATCCAGCAAGACGTCATTCACCATACCTGTCCGATCCGGGGTAAAAGTCTGATGCCACTCGTCCAGAACAGCCACAAGCAGGCTGCAAAAGGCGCTCCATGGCAGGGCGACCGCAAACGAAAGACGGTGGGAAAAAACGCGATAGAAGCTGAAAGCCAACAGCGCGAACACGGTAAAATGCGTTCCCTTGCGAATAAAAAACTCGATAAAGCCCGCCGCTCCCTTGTTCTCGACGCTGATTTCCTTGCCGGCATACGGAACGGATACCCCTTCCATCCGCTCATTCCAGCTTTGTTCATCGACTACCTTGGATATCGTACCCCGCAAATCTTGTTTGTAGTATGGCTGGGAGGACGACAGGAACAGTCCCACCAAAATCGCAGCCAACAGCAGATAATCCAAAAGCTTTTTCAATCGGCGCAAGCCAGGTTTCCCTCCTACACTCGTTTCTCCTCTCATCTTACCCGAGATTTCCCGAAAAGTCCTTGCCGAGCCTGTGAACAAAACCGTCGCGGCGGTTTTTCCTCTTTTCGGGAGCAAAAGTGGTGGGCGCAGGCGGTCGCGGCGGCTTTCCCTCTCTTCGGTAGCAAAAGCGTTGACCGCAAGCAGACGCAGCTGCTTTACGAATGCCGCTGAGCTGTTTTCACAGCAAAAAAAGACGCCAGCCGTTACGGCTTGGCGTCGTCTGTTCCCGTTGGCAACGGCAAGAAGTCCTCTTTTGCCAACTCTCTTTTCTTGTTTGCGGAACCATCCTGCGCTTCCTTGCGCATTTCTTGCGCCAGTTGCTGCTGTCTCTTTTTCCGCGCTCGTGCGTCACTGCGGCGAATCCGCTCATTTTCCTGCCAGTCCCGAATGCGGCGCACCAGGACGGGAATCGACACATCCGACTGGGCGGCCTCTCGCCATTCAGCCGCATGCTGCATGCCAGGCACAAGCACAAGAGTGGCAAACAGCGCGAACACTGTCCCGAACAACAAGGCACTGGCGAACGATACGAATGTTTGCCCATCCGCGAGCGAGCCTGCGGCAATCGGCAAGCTTGCCAGCACGATGGCGATCGCTATCGCTGCGGATGTGGCCCACGAGCGCTGCATGCCGCTGCGCACTCCGTTCCAAATACTCGACTGCTCGCTACTTGCTGCAAACATGTCATCGAGCTGAACCAAGGCCAGCGAGAGAAGCACAGCGCAAGCCGCAGCCACTCCGTAAAAGCCCATCAAATTCATCGGATGATCCAGCAAAAGCAGTCCCAGCGTGACGCCGCCCGACAACACAGGCAGCAAGAGGAGAGCAAACCAGCCATCCCGCGCCCGTCGTTGCACCAGAAGGCTGGTCAAGAGCACAAGCGCGACCATGGCGAGCATGACGATCAGACGTCCGCTCCAGTCTTTGTCATCGGACTGCTCTTCACGCAGTTTCTTCAGCTCATCCTCGTTCAGTATGGTGTAGCCTTTTGGAACCGTGATTTTTTCTTGCATGGCCAGCGGCAAATTGTACGCCATGCTGTCAATCCATCTTGCATCTGCGATGGCGCTGCTGACCTTGAACACGTACATGCCATCCTCCCGCTGATAAACCTGCGGCTGCTCCCCGCTCGACCAGTCGACCAGATCAGACAGGCGAACCGCCCCTTGCTGCGTGCGAATCAAAATATGTCTGACTTGTTCGGAATGGTCCATCCACTTGTCGGGAAAGCGGGCAATGACTGAAATATTGCGGTCGTTGACGAAAATGCTGCCCGCCTGTTTTTCGCCGAGATAGCTTTGCAGCTGGCGTTTGATTTCTTCCTCACTCACACGATAGCGCGCCAGCATGTCCGGTTTCGGGCGAATATCGATAAACGCGGTATTTTGCGCCGGACCGATCCGCTCATCTGTGACGATTTCCCGATTGTCTCTGTCCCGCCAGCTCATTTTTTGCAAGTAAACGAGAATTTCCTTGGCAATATGCTGCGTCGTCTCCATGGAAGGTCCCTTGACCGTGAACTCCAGGCGCGTCTTTTGCTCGCTGTTGACGACGAGCGCGAACGGGTCTGTCTGCGGAATGTCGCGGAGCTGCTTGTCCAGCTCCTTTTCCAGATCGTATACGGAGCGAGTCCACTTGGATTTGTCTGTCAGCTTGACATGCATGGTCAAGCGCTCGCGGGAGGCATCCGTATACAGATCAGCTACTTCCGGCAGTTGGCGCAGCCGTTCCTCCGCACTTTTCGCCGCTTTGATGGCATCGTCGATGTTGCTTTCCTGAACCATCGGCAGCGACAGTGTCTTCTCTTTTGGCGCCACTTGCGCAAAAGGATCGACTAGCACAAACGATTGCAAAAGCAAAACAAAAACAACCGATGCGACGAGTGTGAGTCCAAACGGCAAGTAGCCTTGCTGCACCATTTTCTCCCAGCGGACCGTCAGAGCACGCGTCACTTTTCCCGGCGTTCGAGGGATGTTCTCTCCTGCGTCAGCTGGCTCCGGTTCCGCCAGCCATGTCGCTGTCAGTACCGGGATGATCCAGCCATACACCAGGGCAAAGCTCGCTGCGCCGAGAACGATGACAGGCCAGGCGTCAAACAGGACGGCTTTATCCTCCGCTTTGAGCATGTCTGTCATGACGATGGTGAACCAGGCCGCTGCCATCACCACGAGCGCGAGCAGCAGCGGCTTCACGACCGTCCAGGCTGTTTTCAGGCTTCCCGGGAGCGAATAGGCGCCAAGCCTGTCCAGGCGGGAAAAGAAAGTCGCGCCTGCGACGAGGTAGACAAGCACAAACACAAGCAGCGGCCCCAACGCGGAAAAGGTAAACTTCATTCCAAAGAGCCACAGCGCCCCCAAAACGGTTCCGCTTGCCATGAATACAGCCAAAAGCGACAAGGCGGCAGGGCCGATCCTTTTCAAGGAAGCGAGCAGATAAAGCGCGATGAGAACAGCCGCCACGCCACCAAGCAATGTCAGCTGAGCAATCGCCGCAGAGATCGGCTGCGCCCGATCGTCGAACAATGTCAGCTCGTATTTGCCGCCTGCATCGGTATTCAGCTCCGCCATCATCTTCGCAGTCTCTTGCCGGATGGCAGGAACTTGCCCCACTTCCGAAGCGTAAACCGATATGCCGACTGCCGGAGAACCTTGATAAACGCTTATCTCCTCGCCTTTGCTTCCTCTTGTGTCGCGAATATCAGCGAGCGTTTTCAGCGGCACATACCCTTTGCCTGTAGAAATCAGTTGCTTGCCCAGCCCCTGCGGCCCTTCTGTCTGGCTCGTCCAGGTAAAAGCTGTGCGATCCCCCGTCTTGCCAACCGTCCCGATTTGTTCGCGAATCACATCCTGCGGAAGCTGGCCCAGCACATCCTCAGGAGTCAAACCGTACGCCAGCAGCATCGACGGGCGAAAAACGATCTCGATCTGCTCCCGGACGGCTTGACCGTCGATCTCGACGCGAGCAATGCCCTGCGCCTGGATCAACTTTTCATAGACGGTATACCGCGCCACATCGGAGAGCGTCTGAACATCGCTGCCGTGAAGCAAGTAAAACCCGACCAAATTGTCTCCGAGCTTCTCCTGGCTAATGCTGTATTCCTTGACAGGCAGTGTCTTCATGATCTCGGACACCTTCTGCTCCAGGCGGTCCTTGTAGTCAGAGCCGAGATTTTCTGTCGTTTTGACCGTAATCGTTCCCGATCCGGCACGAGAATCAGAGGAAATCTGCACAGCACTGCCCAGCGCGCGTACCGCCTCCTCTACCTTCCGCGTTACGGATGACTCTACCTGATCCGCTGTCAGTCCTGACGCAGTCAGGTGAATCGTATACTCCGGCAATCCCCTGTCGGGAAACGTCGCCACATCCAGTCTGAACAAGGCGCCAATCGCGAGCAGACAGAGAAGCACGGCCTTCCAGCGGGCCAGAGCAGGCGCAATGGCTAAAAACGTTTTGTTATTCATCCGCCACCTTCACCGCCTCGCCGTCCACCACATAGGAAAGACCCGCCCCTACAATTTGGTCGCCCGGCTCAAGTCCCTCCAGAACTTCATAAAACGTACCGTGCAGCGCCCCTACTTTTACAGGCGTCTTTTCCACTGTGTTTTCCTTGATTTTCATTACGTAATATTCTTCATCGGAGATGCCGATGCTTGCGACCGGAACGATCGGCGCATTTTTTCCGGCTACCGGGTAGTGGCAAGTCACGGTCATGCCGCCTTTCCAGTTCGCGGCGCTTCCGTCGACGGTCACTTCAACCGGATAAGCCCCCACATTTTGATCCATGACAGGTGAAACAAAAGTCACTTTCCCTTCCGCCTCGCTGCCATCTGCCGATTTGACCTGCACCGTTGCTCCGGTTTGCCACAAGCCGATCTGCTCGCTATCTACCTGAAGCTTGACGATCCAACTGCTCGTATCGACGAGGCGAATAACCTCGCTGCCCGGTCCGGTTTGTTCGGACGAAAGCTGCGAGACGGCTGCGACGACACCGGAAAAAGGCGCTTTCAGTACAGCATCGGCAGCCTCTTGCTTCGCGCGGCTGAGCTGAACGTTGGCCTGGCTCACACCGACCTGTGCCTCTTCGACATCCAGTCGGTCTGCGCCCTTCATCAGTTTGTTGTACGCGATCTCCTCTTCCTCCAGGCTGAGCTTGGCTTGCTTCTGTGCCAGAGCCAGCCTGTCCAGCTCGTCTTTGGCGATCGCCCCGTTTGCAAACAGAACAGTCGCTTGCGCATACTCCCGCTCCGCCTTCGCCGCAAGCTCCTTCGCCTTTTCCACCTGGAGCTTTCTCGTCTGAATCTCGTGGCTCTCCGGGCCTGACAGTGCCTTGCTGCGCCGGATATTCGCACTGGCTACTTGCCCGGCTGCCGCCTGAATCCCCGCTTGCAAACTGGATTGATCCAAGGTCGCCAAAGTTTGGCCCGCTTTCACGCTCGCCCCTTTCTGGACGAGAATGCTCGCGATTTTCCCGGAGGTGCCAAACGAAAGCCCCAGCTCCTGCTTCGGCATGACCACGCCTGCTGTCTCCAGCATTCGCGCTTCCTGGTTCTCTACCACTGTGTAAGCACTTACCGTTTTCACCTTGATTACAGTCTCTTCTTCCATCCGTTTAAGTTCTCCGGTTCTTTGATCCAGCTTTTCGCAGCCTGTCAAAAGCAGGACAATGATCGAGAGGCTAATCCATTTTTTCATACTTTCACTCCTGCACCCTTGCGTAATGCGCCTCCTGGTGGCAGCGTAGCCCCTGCTGACCCTTCGGCAAAAATCAACGGTTCTGAGCAATCATTAAGAAAAATAATTGACAAAATATATTTTACAGAAAATAAAAACAGTTGTATCACTTTTCTGTCATTTTTTATATTTTTTTATTATCGGCCGAACTTTCGTCACTTGTTTGTAACTCGTATCCTGTATGATGAAAGGGCGGAAATATTCAAGCAACTGTCCACTTGCTTGTGAGCGCTTACAAAATCTTTTTCTCGCGTCAACGACATTTTTTCATGGTGGGAGTGATCGTCATGGCAAAAATTTACTCTTCTTATGCGGACATCGTGGCTGATATTCACGATGGAGCTACACTGCTGGTAGGCGGCTTCGGGCTGGTCGGCATTCCAGAAAATCTGATCATCGCGCTTCGCGACAAGGCCGTTAAAAATTTGACTGTCGTCTCCAACAACTGCGGCGTGGATGATTGGGGCCTCGGCCTGCTCCTGCGCGAAAAGCAAATCAAAAAAATGGTTTCCTCCTACGTCGGGGAAAACAAGGAATTTGAACGTCAATTCCTCTCGGGAGAGCTTGAAGTAGAACTGACCCCGCAAGGCACGCTGGCAGAGCGCATCCGGGCTGGCGGCGCAGGCATCCCTGCTTTCTACACTCCTGCTGGCGTCGGCACCCCGATTGCCGAAGGACGGGAAACGCGTTCCTTCAACGGCAAGGAGTATTTGCTTGAGCATGGGATTACGGGCGATTTTGCGCTGATCAAAGCGTGGAAAGCTGACAAGATGGGGAATCTCGTCTTCCGCAAAACGGCGCAAAACTTCAATCCGATGATGGCTGCCGCCGGAAAAATCACGATTGTCGAAGTGGAAGAAATCGTGGAAACAGGCGAGCTGGACCCGGATCACATCCATACGCCAAGCGTGTACGTCCAGCGTCTGATTCTCGCTCCTTCGTTTGAAAAACGGATCGAGCGCCGCACGGTCCGCTCCTGACCTGACGATCGGATCACATACAAGCTCATTTTTAGGGAGGAAACCATTATGTCGCTTACTCGTGAGCAAATCGCCACTCGTGCTGCACAAGAAATCGAGGATGGCTTTTACGTAAACTTGGGAATCGGGATGCCTACACTGGTTGCCAACTACATCCCGGAAGGAAAAACTGTCGTCCTGCAATCGGAAAACGGGTTGCTCGGCATCGGGCCTTATCCGACCGAAGACGAACTTGATCCTGATCTGATCAATGCCGGAAAAGAAACCGTTACGGCGATACCGGGCGCTGCTTACTTTTCCAGCGCGGAATCTTTTGCGATGATCCGCGGCGGCCACATCGACCTCGCCATTTTGGGAGCGATGGAAGTTTCCGCCGAGGGTGACCTGGCAAACTGGATGATTCCGGGCAAAATGGTCAAGGGCATGGGCGGAGCCATGGATCTGGTGCATGGGGCGAAAAAAATCGTCGTCATCATGGACCATGTCAACAAGCATGGCGAGACAAAAATTTTGAACCAATGCGCGCTCCCGCTTACAGGCAAAAAAGTGATCAACCGCATCATCACGGACAGAGCCGTCCTCGATGTCACACCGGATGGACTCGTTCTGGTCGAAGTCGCGGAAGGCTACACCGCGGAAGACATCCAGGCATGCACCGAGCCGAAGCTGATCATCTCGCCTGAGCTGAAAACGATCGGTCTGTAACTTTGTCTGCTCTCCTGCGCCGGAAAATGAAGCGCAGATGAATCATCGCCATACCCTCGGCCCCGGCTACCGCACAGGTGACGGGGTCTTTTCTTTGAGAGCTGCACCCGCGCAGTCGCTTCCTTCCCTCATTCGGTATATAATACGTACACAAAACCAAATTCCCAACATTTGAGAGGAAGAGATCAAGATGTCAGGAACAGTCGGTTGTCTTCTCATCCACGGATTCGCAGGAGACATCAACGACATTTTGCCGCTCGCCAAAGTGCTGCGCGAGGCTGGCTACCAGGTGGAATGCCCTACTCTGGAAGGACACGGGACGACTCGCCGCCAAATGGCACGGAGCACGCGCAACGACTGGCTTCGCTCTGCCGAAGAAGGCTACAAGCGCCTGTCCATGCGCGCCGAGACGATCGTCATCATCGGCTTTTCCATGGGCGGCCTGCTCGCTTTTCATCTGACGACCCGCTACCCTGTCGAGCTGTTAATCACCATCAACACACCATATAAATACTGGGATGTAAAAGAAGCCTTGCACTATTTGCGCGAAGACTTCCCCACCCATTCGCGCCGCTACATAAGAAGCATCGGCCGCATCCCGGTCAGCAGCATGCTCCAGTTTCGCCGACTGTTGTCCGAAACAAAGCCGCTTTTGCGCCAGGTGAAGACGCCGTATTACTTGTTGCAAGCGATGCGCGACGATACGGTCCACGCCGTCAGCGCGCAACTGCTCGCAACCAGCGTGGACCAATCCGCTTCGCCGCAAATCACCTGGTACGAGCATTCGAATCACATGCTTTTGCACGGCCCGGACAAGGAAGCGGCGATTCACGATGTGCTCGCGACGCTCAAGGAACGCTTCCCTGACTCCCCTGCCCTCGTCTGACGCTCCAAGACAGCGCGATCAGGAAGAGCGCAATCGAGAGTCCGAGGTACATGACGGGCAGGCCCGCGTGCTCATCCAGCCAAAACGCAATCAGCGGGCCCAACGCCGCTCCGAGATCGGTAATGACGGAGTAGCAGGTCATCACGGCCGTGCTGTTTGTCTGTCCGGCTGCTTCGTCGGCCGCCAGCGTATCCATTACGGTCGTGATGATCGTCGCCGTCAACTGGATGCCGAGCAAAACCGCGAGCCACGCCTCCAGAGGCAGACCGCCCTGAATGCAGGCAAACAGGAGCGAGCCTGTCAAAAGGGTCGCGACGAACATTTTTCTCCGGCCGTATCGGTCCGCCAGCCTGCCGACTACCGGGGCTGCCCACGGTTCCCAGCACCAGCGAACGCCTTGGGCCAGACTGGAAAGAACAGCGGCTCCCAGTACCAAGCCCCCAAGCACAAGCAGCGGTGTTCGCTGCTCGATGAGCCTGCTCAATGTCGAGGCAAACATCCCTTGATACACCATGGTGACCAAAAGCGCGGTCAGCATGGTCTTTTGTATGCTTGCCTGCCGCCACAAACTTCGTGACGGTGACGCCCCTGTCTCCTCCACATCTACCGCCGTTTGGTTGGTGAAGCTCGGGCGAATAAACAGGAAGACGAGCACAAGGGCAACAAGCGAACAGCAGGCGAGCACGAGCGCAGCAGGCAACAGGCCGTACCAGGTGGCGAACAGCGCTCCGGCGAGCATCCCGCCAAGGCTGCCCAGACGATACAAGCCGTTGTACAACCCCATCAGTTGTCCACGGTTATGTCTTTCCGCCACCGTCACAATCAACGAGTAAGCCCCCAGCCGCAAAAACGTCCAGGCGACACCCCACAAGGAGCGCATCGCCAGCCACAGCCAAAAACCTTGAAAGCCGTACGACAAAGTCGTCACAAAAGCCAAAATGACCGCCACCACCAGCCCGGCACGCCCGCCTGTCCGTTCGTACCATTTTCCGACCAGCGGGCCGAGCGGAACACGGATCAAGCGGTTGATCGACAACAGCACGCCTACTTCCCACAGCGAGTCCAGCCCGGCCTCCTTCCAATAGAGCGGCAAAACCACGTACAGCATGGAATCCCCCAGCATGCAAAGCGCTGTGATCAAAGCCACAGCGATGACTTGCCTTCTCCCGCTGATTTCTCTCATCTTTTGTTTGCTCCTTTACTCCTTGCCTTCTATCGCTTACCATACAAGGAATCATTCATCCGATCTAATACATATTCATACACGATTCATAAGTAATGATTATGAATGAAGGAGCGAGCAGCCAAATGAACCTGCATGCCTTGCGCATTTTTGTCGAAGTCGCCTCACGCCAAAGTGTCACTGCCGCGGCAGAAGCGCTCGCGATCAGCCAGCCTGCCGTAAGCGCCCAAATCCGCAAACTGGAGAACGAGCTGGGCTTATCGCTGCTCGCTCCCGACGGGCGGGGAATTTCGCTCACCGATGAAGGGCGGTTTCTGTTTGAAAAAGCGCGCCGCATCTACGACTGGGAACGGGAAATCGAATCCCAGCTGGCCGAGATCAGACAGGGCGAAAAAGGCAAGCTGCGCATCGCTTCCACCTACTTGCCCTCGAACTACCTCGTCCCGAAGTGGCTGGCTGAATTTAAACAGCACTACGAGCATGTCGACGTGGAAATCCGCACCCGCAATTCGCTGCAATCGATTGAGCTACTGCTGAGCTGCCAGGTCGACCTCGCCATCGTCATCAAAGAAGCGTGGGAGGATGATCTGCCCATCGATCGCGTCCACATGACAGATGTGCTCTACTGGTTCATCCTCCCCGCAGCCCATCCGTTGGCAGGCAAAGAAATCAGCATCGAGCAGCTCGTCCAGGAACCTTTTTTGCTCCGCGAACAAGGCAGTTCCACGCGCGAATGGCTGTTCTCCCTCTGCCGCGAGCACGGCGTCAGACGCCCGCGGGTCGGGCTGCAATACCACGGACTGATCGAGTCGATCCAATCTGTACGTGCAGGGTACGGAACGATGCTGGCCCCGGCGCTTGCTGTCGAGGAAATGGTCGAGCGCAACGAAATCGGGCGCGTAACCGTGCCCGGCGTCGAGATCAAGCGCCCGGTCTACATCTGCACGCGTGCAGGGGAAAGCAGCCATCGTCCTGTGGTGGAGCGGTTTTTGGAGATGGTATTGGGGAAGGGCGCCGTTTCAAATAAAAAAGCTGATCCTCAGTAAAAAGCTACTGTAATGGATCAGCTTTTGATTGGATTAAGGCTATTGCTGTGGCTTAAACGTTCCTTTATTGAGGATTCTGGTCTACTTTTCCTCCACAGATGTTAAAGCCCAAGATCGCTGCTGTTCACTTTCTGACCTCAGGCTTTTATTTTTATTGCTGTCCTGCTCTTTCAAGACTAATTCAACAGAAGTTCCCGTTCCATCATTTCGTTGAAAGACGATAATCGTTTCGCTTAAATCATCTTTAACTAGAAGCATGGGCATCAAGTCGCCTTCTTTTCGCACACTGTTAACAGCTTGGAGAATAGCATCAGAGTAACTCATTCTCTCTTCTGCCGGTAATTGCTCTAAAATGACTTTTCTATCGAAATAATCGTAAGCAGTATATTGGTCGGTATCAATATCAAACTTGTTAATCGATACTTCCCATGATTTCTGAAGTTTTTCATTCAATTCAGCAGGTCGGGTGCTTTCTGCAGCTACAAATTTTTGCGGCTTGCTGGGAGTAGCTTTTTCACCAGCCAGAGCAAAAGATCCAAGAGCGCCAGCAATCCCCGCCACAACTAACAAAGAAACAATTGCTTTTCTTTTCATTTCGTATCATCACCTTTTTTCAAAATTTTATTAATGCGGATAGTAATCCCGAGTGTCAAGTTGATCGAATGCTCCTTCAGTTTTAGATCTATACCATTTATGCGTGGTATATCCTTCGATAAAGTTATCACCTTTGGAAGATTTCGCTGCTTCAACCATTGCCTCAGCTTCGTTTCCATATTTCATGCTAACTTTCGCTGAAGAGTCATTGTCAATATATTTCCCATCACGATAAACTTCAATATATGATTTCCCCCACAAATCATCGTCTTCAGAGTCAGTTATTCCCTTGCAATAAAATTCTGGGTATCCACCTGTCTTTCCACACTTTGTTCTAGTGTCACTTCCCCACGAAGCAAAAGCTGAAGTAGCTGAGAAAATAAAAACTAAACTCAATACCCAAGCTGCTATCTTTTTCATTAGACTTCACACCTCTTATTGTTACAAAAATGGTTTTATATGTAAATTTTATTGTCAATTTAGCATCAAATCAATAAAAATATTAATTTTGTATTTTTCAATCTTTTCCCAGATTTAAATACTCCTTCTAAATTAGTTGACGCCCTTTTTTAAAATTTTGTTTCATCAAATACTTAACTAATATTGAAAATTAGAGAGTAGCTTACTTCTTTATGATTAGGTTCTTTCTCCCGATTATCTGTTTTCAGATACTTGACTTTCAAAAAGCACTTCCGCTAAAATGAATGATAATCAGTCATTTTCGATTGGAGAGTCGGACTCATGGATAAAAAGGAAAAGATCATTCAAGCGTCCATCGAAGCGTTCAAGGAAAAAGGCATCGAAAAAACCAAGATCGCCGACATTGCCCAAAAAGCGGGCATCGCGCATGGAACGTTTTATCTTTACTTCCCTTCCAAACTGTCTGTCATGCCTGCCATCGCCGAGCAGATGGTCGTGCAATTCATGAAAAAGATCGAGGCGGCGATTGCTCCCGAAGCTCCCTTGCAAGAGCAGCTGAGCCAACTCGTAGATGCCATTTTCCAGGTTACCGCTGAATACCGCGACGTTTCCGTCCTAATTTACGCGGGCCTGTCTACGACGGAACACATCAGCCAGTGGGAGACGATCTACACTCCCCTGTACGATCTGGTGGCTTCCATGCTGGAAGCGGACAAAAAGCGCAAGCTTGTCCGCGACACGCTGAATCCGGCTCTTGCCGCGAAGCTGCTGATCGGACTGATCGAGTCTGCGGCCGAGCAAGTCTACCTGTACGCGGGGTACGACGCTGATAACGAGGCCAAACAAAAAGCTGAATTGCTGACCCTCCTGGAACATGCTTTGCGGCCGTAAAGTATGTTTTCTTTTGAGGGAAAATGACTGAATATCATTCATTTTTCGAGGTGTATAGAAGATGAGAAAATACTGGATGTATGTGATGATGACGTGTTTGCTGGAAATGGTCTGGGTGTACGGCTTCAGTACCGCCCAGTTTTTGTGGCAGTGGGCACTGCTGGTGGCCGTGATTATTGTCGACTTCTACTTTTTGACCAAGTCGTGTGAAGGCTTGCCGACAGGTACCGTATACGCGATCTTTGCAGGCGCTGGCTCTGTCGGAACCGTGCTCATGGACTTCTTTTTGTTCGGCGGCAGCATGAACGTGCTGAAACTGCTCTTCATCGCGCTGCTCGTGCTGGGAGTCATCGGCTTGAAGCTGGCTGACAATCGAGGAGAAAAAGAGGTGCATCAATAATGGGTTGGCTGTTTGTCTTTCTCGCTGCTAGTTGTGAAATCGTCGGAGTGGTAGGCTTGAAGCTGTTCAGTCAAAAGAAGAACGCGCTCCATACCGCTTTGTTTGCAGGCGGGTTCGCCCTGTCCTTCGCTTTTCTGTACCAGGCGTTCAACTACCTGCAACTGAGCGTGGCCTATGCCGTCTGGATCGGGATCGGTACGGCGGGCGCTGTTTTGCTCAATATGATTTTCTTCGGCGAATCGCGAAGCGTGGCCCGTATCGCCAGTTTGCTCCTGATTATCGTCGGCGTGACTGGCTTGAAGCTTGTGTCCTGACCTAAGTCCTAAGCCTAAAAGAAACGGTCGTCGAAGCGAGACTTCTTCCCCCTTTGGACATCGCCTTTAACGCGCCAAACAAAAAAGCTTCCCTGCCTGGGGAAGCTTTTTCCTGTTGATCCTGCTGAACGCCTAATCGATTCAACCTGTTACGGGAAAACGATCGTCTTGTTGCCGTAAACCAGTACGCGATCTTCCAGATGCCAGCGGACAGCCCGCGCCAATACGGTGCGCTCTACCTGGCGTCCGAGCTGCTTCAGCGCTTCTACATCTTCCTGGTGCGATACGCGTTGCACGTCCTGCTCGATAATCGGCCCCGCATCCAGCTCCTCGGTGACGTAATGCGCCGTCGCCCCGATCAGCTTCACGCCGCGGCGGTACGCCTGCTCGTACGGCTTCGCTCCCACGAAGGCCGGGAGGAACGAATGATGGATGTTGATGATCCGCATCGCGTAGTCTGTGAGAAAACGCGGAGACAAGATCTGCATATAGCGGGCCAGGACGATCAGATCGACGCCCTCTGCCGCCTCAAGCTGCTCTTGCTCAGCCTGCGGCTTGTTGTCCTTCGTCACCGGGATGCAGCGGTACGGGATGCCAAAAGACTCCACCGTCTCCTGCATGTCCGGGTGATTGCTGACAACCACCGAAATGTCTGCGTGCAGCTCGCCGGACTTCCAGCGCCAGAGCAGCTCCAGCAAACAGTGATCTTCCTTGGAAACAAACAGCGCGACTTTTTTGCGCTTGTTCGCTTCCACCAGCGACCAGTCCATGCTGAAGCTTTCCGCTACTTGACTGAACTCGGCCTTGATCGCTTCAAAGCGCTCCTCCAGGTTGATCAGATCAAATTCGATCCGCATGAAAAAGCGGCCTGTTTCCGGGTCTGTCGTGTACTGGTCAGACTGAACGATATTCGCGCCTTGCTGAAACAAAAAGTTCGATACAGCCGCCACGATTCCCGCGCGGTCCGGGCAGGAAATGAGCATGCGCGCACGGTCTTTGTTTTTTTCCCGATACGCGAGCCAGTCTCTCTCTGATAACAAATGCATGGTTTCTCTCTCCTCCAAAAGCAAACAGCAAAAAGTTGTTTGCAATTATACCACTTTGCGGCCTTTCTGTTACAGCCAATTAGAGAGAAAACGTTCCCTTATCGATAAAATCTCATTTGCCAATTCCGTTCAACAAAATATCTACGGTCAAAGCGATCTGTTCTTCATCGCTATAATAGGCGTAATCTTCCTTGTCCAGCACCTGGCGGAACAGCACCATTCCGATCAAGGAAGACAGCACGACCCGAAACACAGCCTGGCTCGGCAGTGGACGCAGCTCGCCCGCGTCGATTTTGGCTTCGATCAGCTTTTGCACCATTGCTTTTGCGTCTTCAAATACGGTCGCGATCAGCGCTTCCCGAATCTCCGGATGGAAAAACGCCTCCTGCAGCAAGATGCGGATGTGCTTCTCGTTGGCACCGACCAGATTCAAGCGATTGCGGTACAGCTCCGCCACGATTTCTCCGAACGGCTTTTGCGCCTGCTCCCGGAAAATCTCGCGCAAGTCCTTCAAGATGAACGGTGCCGCGAACTTCACCAGAACAGGGGCGACAACCGCAAGCAAGATGTCTTTTTTCGATTTGTAATGACGGAAAATCGTTCCTTCGGCCACTCCTGCCTCTTTGGCGATCTCCGCGGTTGAGCTGGCGTGAAATCCTTTTTCCGCAAACAGCTTGACAGAGGCTCGCAAAATATTGCGCTGCTTCTCCGTCATCTCGCTCTCGTCCTTCAGCTCCTCCACATATTGCAACAGGCCCTCTTCAAACGATGGCGGCTTGTTCATACGTCACGTACGCTCCTCTATTCAATCTTCTTGCGGAACCTTCCGATGGCGACAGCCAAAATCAGCAGACTGAATGCTCCCATCCCGACGATGTCTTTCCAGAGCGCCTCGGCGCCCACGCCTTTCAAAAAGATTCCGCGCAGAATTTCCAGAAAATAAGTCAACGGGACCAGCCCGCCCAACCATTGTATCACGACAGGCATCGAATCGCGCGGGAACATGAAGCCGGACAAAAGCACGCTGGGCAGAATGAGTGCGAAAGCCATCTGCATCGCTTGCAGTTGCGTCTTTGCTACCGTAGAGATAAAAATCCCGAGGAGCAGCGTCGTCACGAGAAACAGGACTGACAAGGCGACCAACAGGCCGATGCTGCCTTTGACAGGCACCCCGAACCAGGCTGTTCCGACCAGGAGCACGAGGCAAAAGGAGAACAGGCCGACACCGACGTACGGCGTAATTTTGCCCAGCATCAGCTCCAACGGACGAATCGGCGTCACCACGAGCTGCTCCATCGTTCCCCGTTCTTTTTCGCGCACGAGTGAAAAGGCGGTCAAGATCATCGTGACATTTTGCATAATCAGCCCGATCAAGCCCGGGATGTTGAAGACGATGCTTTCCATATTCGGGTTGAACAGCACCCGTGTATCCAGCTCAAGCGGCAGTTGCAGCTCGCCCAGCCCTTGTTTTTGCAGATTTTTTTCCTGGAGCGCGATCGCCTGATGCTGCACGATCAGTTGGGCGTTGGACATGGCGGTGCGCGCGATATTCGGATCAGAGCCGTTAATGAGCAGCTGGATGTGGGCTGGCTCGCCCCGATCTTTTTTGCGCGTGTAGTCCGGCCCGATCACCAAGCCTACGTCCACCGTGCCTTCGTCGAGCATCGCTTCCAGCTCGCGGTACCCGCTGACACTGGCTGTTGCCTGAAAAATTTCCGTGTGGACAAACTGCTCGACCAACTCCCGGCTTGCCGCAGAAGGACTTTGGTTCCAAACTGCCATCTTGATGTCGCTCACGTCTGTATTGACGGCGTAGCCGAACAAAAACAGCAGCATTAGCGGCATGACCAGGGCAATCGCCAGACTGGGCCGATCGCGCTTGATCTGGATCACTTCTTTTTTGACGACGGACCAGTAGCGCTCCCAGACGAACCGCTTCATCGCGCTCCCCCCTCTGCTGCCTGCCTCGCTTCCTCCCGCCGTACCAGCTCGATAAACACGTCCTCCAGATTGTTCGCTTCCATGCGCTCAATCAATTCCCCGGGAGTTCCTTCGGCAAGCAAATTGCCAAAGAAAATGAAGCCGATCCAGTCGCACGTCTGGGCCTCATCCATGTAGTGCGTGGTCACGAGCACAGTAATTCCTTGCTTCGCCAGCTCGTGAATGACGTCCCAAAAAATGCGCCGGGACACCGGATCGACTCCCGCGGTCGGCTCATCCAAAATCAACAGCTCCGGCTTGTGCAGCAAAGCGCAGGACAAGGCAAGACGCTGCTTCCAGCCGCCGGACAACGAGCCTGCCAGCTGCTTCTCGCGTCCTGTCAAACCAGCCATCTCGATCAGCTCGGCTTTTCGCTGCTTGCGCTCTGCTGCGCCAAGCTGATACACGCCCGCGTAAAAATCGAGATTTTCTTCCACTGTCAAATCTTCATACAGGCTGAACTTTTGCGACATGTAGCCGATTCGCTGCTTGATCTCCTCGCTCTGTGTCATCACGTCGTAGCCAAGCACCGTGCCGCTGCCAGTCGTGGGCGTCATCAGCCCGCACAGCATGCGAATCGTCGTCGACTTGCCCGAGCCGTTCGGGCCGAGGAAGCCGTAGATCGAACCTTTTGGCACTGTCAAAGTCAGCTGGTTGACGGCGGTGCGCTCTCCGAAACGCTTTGTCAGTTGCTGGCACTCAATGGCGACGTTCATTGGGCGTTCTCTCCTTCTGGCAACAGCACGTCTGCTGGCATCCCCGGCTTGATTTTCTCCTGCCCTTTTGCCACGTCAATCGTCACCGCAAAAACGAGCTTCGTCCGCTCATCTTGCGTCTGCACATTTTTCGGGGTAAATTCCGCCTTTTCCGAAATCCGGCTGATCGTCCCTTTAAACGTCTCGTTCGGATACGCGTCCACCTGTATGCCGACTTCCTGCCCTTTTTGCACGCGATTCAGCTGCGCTTCCGGGATGTAGACGACGAGTTTGAGCTGATCGGCCTTCATCATCGTGAACAGCGTAGCTCCGGTTTTCGCCACTTCGCCCTGCTCGACGGAGGACCGCAACAACACGCCGTCCTCTGCTGCGACTACCCGGGTCTTGTCCAGTTGCAGCATCGCCTGGTCGAGCCTGGCCTGAGCCTGCTCCTGCGCGGCAAGCAAAGCGCGGATCGTATAGACCGTGCTGCCTTCCCGGGCCAAATCAAGCTCTGCCTGCGCCCCTTGCTCCTGCGCCTTGGCTGTGCCGATCTGGGCTGCCGCCGCAGCTGCCTCCTCCTCTGCCGAGCTGTACGCCGCTTTGACTTGCGCCACCTGGGCCGTCCACTGGTTCAGCTGCGTCGTCGCCTGGTTCACCGCTTCTTTTTGCATGTCCAGGTCTTTTTGCGAGATCGCGCCTTTTTCGTACAGAGCCGTCACTTCCTGAAGCCGTTTTTGCTGAAAATGCAGCGTCTCCTCCGCTCCCTCGCGCTGCGCCTCGACCTGCGCCAACTGCTGTCTCGCTCTGGCAATCCCCGCTTCGGCCTGACTGCTTCTGGCCTGTGCCAAGCGGATGTTGGCGTTCGCTTGCTGGACGGCTGCCACTCCCTTCTGAATCGTCTGGTCGCGGGAGCCTGCCTTCGCTTCCTCCAGTTTGGCTTTCGCCTGTTCCAATGCTGCTTTCGCTTCTGCGACGCTGATCTGGTAGCTGCGCTGATCGATTTCCGCCAGCACTTCGCCTTTTTTCACCGTGCTTCCTTCCTCGGCGATCACCCTCGTCACCGTCCCGCCTACTTCTGCCACGACAGGCCATTCATCTGCTTCAATCGTTCCGGACAAAGACGGCTGCTTTTCGCCGAACAACCCGCAGCCTGACAAGGCAAGAGCCAGACTGCCGATCCATACCGTGCGCAAAATACGCTTCATGCAACATCTCCTCGTTTCGTATAATAGTGAGCGCTCACTTTTGCTGATGTGTAAAAAAAGAGCGCGTTTTCGCTTGCTTTTGCATGTTCATGGGGGATTCGTTTATCCATGATGGCTGGTTATCATTTTGTAAAACATAAAAGCGAGTGATTACTCACTTTTATACTCTGAGTATATGCCCCTTCCGCCCGACATGCAATCGCTTTTTTTCGCTACTCAAAGAAAAAACGCCCCGGTCCATATGCGACCTGGGCGTTTGCGAGTTGTGCTGCGATTACTCGAACTTGAATTTGGACAAAGCGTCTTTCAGCGCAGAGTTGATGCCATCGTCGTCGGTATGCTCCTGCTTTTTCAAGTAGTTGGCCACTTCCTTTTTGGACAGCTTGCTGCCCTTTTCCTTGTCCCGGCGATCCTTGAAAGTAGACAGCTTCTCTTTGTGCCCGCACGCGCATACAAACATTTGCCCTTCTCCCTCGCCGCGCATCTCCAGCCGCTTGTGGCATTTCGGGCATCTCGCGTTTGTCTGCTTGGAAATGTTTTTGCGATAGCCGCACTCCCTGTCCTGGCAGACGAGCATTTTGCCGCGCTTTCCGTTGACTTCCAGCAAAAGCTTGCTGCACTCCGGGCATTTGCTTCTCGTCAGGTTGTCGTGGCGGAAGGCTTTGTCGCTGTTTTTGATTTCCTGCACCACTTCTTTGGCGTACGTTCGCATTTCCTCGATAAACGCTCGCTTGTTCAAGCTGCCTTTGGCGATTGCGGCAAGCTTTTGCTCCCACTGGGCGGTCAAAGTAGGCGATTGCATCTCGTCGGGAACAAGCTCCAGTAGCTGCTTGGCTTTCGCCGTCACAAACACATGCTTGCCCCGCTTTTCCAACAGGAAGCTGTTAAACAGCTTTTCGATAATATCTGCGCGCGTGGCGACCGTACCAAGCCCGCCCGTTTCTCCGATCGTCTTGATCAGCTCTTTGCTCTCGTTTGCCATGTATTTGGCCGGATTTTCCATCGCGGACAGCAGGCTTGCCTCTGTGAACGGCTCCGGCGGCTTCGTCTCGCCTTTTGTTTGCGCCACATTTTGAATCTGAAAGCGATCGCCTTTTTCTATCTTGGGCAGCCATTGCTCTTTCAGTTCATCCTGACCTTCTTCGTCTGCCACATCGTGGTCGTACGCTTCTTTCCAGCCTTGGGCCAGCACCGTTTTTCCTTTGGCGACAAACCACTCTCCGCCGATTTTTGCCTGGATCGTGGTTTGTTCGTACTCAAACGGCGGCAAAAGCACGGCAAGGAAGCGCTTGACGACCAGGTCGAAAATTTTGCGCTCCTTGTCGCTCAAATCCCCGAGAAACACCGCTTGCTCTGTCGGGATGATCGCATGGTGGTCAGATACTTTGCTGTCATCGACAAACGACTTCGCCGCTTTGATCGGCGACCGCAAAATTCTGGCTGCGAGTGGCGCGTACGGCTTCATCTGCACCGCCTTGACCCTGTCTGGCAGCGTCTCTACGATATCTGCCGAGAGATAGCGGGAATCGGTGCGCGGATAAGTGACGGCTTTATGATGCTCATAAAGGCTCTGCATGATGGACAGCGTCTCTTTTGGCGAATAGCCGAACATCCGGTTGGCGTCCCTTTGCAGTTCAGTCAAATCGTACAACTGTGGAGCGTACGTCTTTTTGTGTGCGCGGGTGACTTCGCTTACTTCCGCGCTTTTTTCCTGCTTCAAGGAGGCGAGCAGCTGGTCTGCCTTCTCTTTGGAAAACGTTTTGATGTCTTTCGTCTTCTGATCTTGCCATTGGAGCGAGATCGCCTGGTCTGTTACAGCTCTCAGGCCGTAAAAAGGCTTGGGCGTAAAGCGGCGAATTTCTTCCTCTCGGGAAGCCACGATCGCAAGCGTAGGCGTCTGGACGCGGCCGCACGACAGCTGGGCGTTGTGCTTGGTTGTCAAGGCGCGGGTCGCATTGATGCCGACGAGCCAGTCCGCTTCTGCGCGAGCGGCTGCGGAGGCGTACAGATTTTCATACTGCTTGCCGTCCTTCAGATTGCGAAACCCATCGCGAATCGCCTTGTCGGTCACGGAAGAAATCCACAGACGCTTGATCGGCTTTTGCACATGGGCCATCTCGATGATCCAGCGGGCGACAAGCTCGCCTTCGCGCCCGGCATCGGTTGCAATGACGATTTGCGAGACGTCGCTGCGCCGCATTTGCTGCTTCACAGTCTGGAACTGCTTGTTGCTCTCCCTGATGACGACAAGCTTCAAAGGCGACGGCATGATCGGCAAATCTTCGATGCGCCAGGAGCTGAACTGCTGCCCGTAAACCTCCGGATCGGCCAGCGTCACCAGATGCCCCAACGCCCACGTCACAATATATTTATCACCTTCCAGAAAACCGTTCCCTTTTTTCTGGCATTGCAATACTTTCGCGATATCTCGCCCGACGGACGGCTTTTCCGCCAGCACAAGTGTTTTGCTCATCTGTGACACCCTTTCAATCAGTCGCTATCTTTCCATTCTAAACAAAAAACCGTCCCGAGAGGACTTTATCTGCTGGTTATTTTTCCTAAGGGGGTCATTTCCGGTGCTTTCTTCTTCATCTGATAGTTCGCTAAGCTCAATTTTCAGTAGTAAAAAGTGCTTTTCTCCACGTCATCACCTTCCATGCTTCCTGTTCATTCGCAAAACAAAAGAAACTGCCTCACTAAAAAAAACCGCCCTTTTTTAAAAAGGAGCGGCCTTACTTCGTTTTGCCCTATATTGCCTATCACTTGTAAACGGCTCTGCCGTCTTTGCTGATAAACGTTCCGACCTGCTCTCCGCGACAGATTTGCGCCATCGCTCCAGGCTCGTTGAAATTGAAGACGTGCAGCGGCAAGCCGTAATCTCTCGCCAAAATCATCGCGGACTGGTCCATGACGCGCAGGTCTTCCCGGACTACCTCGTCAAACGATACTTCCACATATTGGCGTGCGGTCGCATCTTTGCGCGGATCGGCCGTGTACACGCCATCTACTCCATGCTTTGCCACCAGCAACGCATCTGCTTCCACCTCCAGGGCGCGTTGCACCGCTGGATAGTCTGTCGTCACGTACGGCTGACCGTTTCCGCCAGCAAAAATGATTACGTAGCCCTTTTCCAGATGATGCACGGCGCGCAGGCGGATATACGGTTCCGCGACCGCATTGATCGGCACAGCTGTCATGACCCGGACTTCCGTATTGACGCGAGCCTTTAACACCCCGCGAAGCATCAGGCTGTTGATCACGGTTGCCAACGTTCCGATGTTGTCTGCCTCGACCCGCTCGATCCCCCACTGGTCCGCCATGTTTCCCCGGAAAATGTTGCCGCCGCCAATGACGATTGCGACCTCGACGCCCATGTCCAGCAAAGAATAAATTTCCCCCGCGATATGCTCCAACTGAACCGGATCAAAACCAAACCCGTTCTCCTGCGCAACCGCTCCACCGCTCAATTTGACCAACACCCGCTTATACCTCATGGCGTCTCCTCCTCAATCCGCTTTTTCTTTTGCTTCCAAACAAGCGATAGCGATAGATGCCCTGCTCGCCTCCATCCCCTTTTACGGCTCAAAAAAAGAACGAAAGCAATGGCAGCCTTCGTTCTTCACAAAATACAGGGGAATTGGACTTGCTTGCTTTGCATTGGCATTGTCATTCGGATTCCCCCTCCTTCATCTTCATCGTAAAATGGTCTGGAACTCATCCTCATTTTATGCACGTCTTGCCCATTATGCAAAGAAATTCGGAAAATCAAAAGCATCTCGCTTACCAGCCAAAATATCCCGCAGGAGCTGATCGGCAACCTCGGTAGCGAAGCTGTGCTCGTCGCTGTCAATCACACCTTTTTGCAGCGCTTCATCCAGTTCATCCTGGTCGAGCAAATACACTTCGCCCTGCGGCAGCACCACAATGTCGAGGTAAAGATCGTCATACCAGATATGACCGCTCTCATCCTTGCCATGCGCCTTGCAGATGTCGATGTACCACTGGACGGTATTTCCCAGCTCGTCCATCATCTTCGTGACGGCATAAGGCTTTTCATGTGGAAAGTATTGCAGGTACACATACCCTCTGTCGCCTACGCACAGCAGCTTTTCCCCAACAGGCATGTAGGCAGGCTCCGTTACTTCGTCCAGAGTCAAACGAACAGCATACCCGGAAAAAGACAAAGCCTCTACCCACTTTTCCTGATAGCCCATTCGCTTGACGCGTCTCCATCCAGGTCGGTCTGCTCGTTTTCGCTTCATGGCCAGTGCTCCTCGTCATTTTGGTTCCTTTTACTCTACCACGAATTGGATGGTTTTGTCAGATGCAAACAAAGACATGTTCCCGCAAGAACATGCCTCATCTGTCGCTATTTGCCATCCCGCAAATGGCTGTGCCTGCGTCCGTACAAAAAATAGACGATCGCGCCAGCAATCAGCCAGGCGATGAAGCCGATTTTGGTAATAGACGGCAAGCTATACACCAAATAGCCGCAGAACAGCACTGCCAAAATCGGAACGAGCGGAACAAGCGGCGTGCGAAACGAGCGCCGCAATTCCGGATTCGTCCTCCGCAGCACAACCACACCGATGGAAACGAGAATAAACGCGAACAGCGTTCCGATGTTCGTCAGTTCAGCCAGCTTGTTAAGCGGCAACAATCCGCTGAAAATGGCGACGAGAATGCCGACGATGATTGTGCTTTTTTGCGGCACTTGCGTCTCTGGGTTCACCCGTGAAAACACAGCGGGCAACAAGCCGTCACGGCTCATGGCAAAAAATAGCCGGGTCTGCCCGTACATCATCACCAGCAGTACCGTCGTAATGCCGACAATCGCCCCGAGTGAAATGAAGCCAGCCACCCAGTCCTGCTTGACGTAATTCAAAGCAAAAGCTACCGGATTTTTCACGTTCAGCATGTCATAAGGCACGATGCCTGTCAGCGTCAGGGAGACGGCGATATAGAGCAAGGTGCACACCAGAAGCGAAGTAATGATTCCGATCGGCATGTCGCGCTGCGGGTTGCGCACTTCCTCGGCAGCCGTAGAAACTGCGTCGAATCCGATAAAAGCAAAGAAGACAGTAGCAGCGCCCGTCGCTACCCCGGCAAAGCCAAACGGCATGAACGGACTCCAGTTTTCCGGCTTGACGTAGCCGATCCCGACAATGAGAAACAGGAGAATGACCGCCACCTTGATCAGCACCATGACCGTGTTGAACTTGGCTGACTCTCGCGTCCCCTTCATAAGCAAAAGCGTAATGACAAAAATAATGACGACCGCTGGCAAATCGATGATCGTGCCTTTGGAAGTGTCGAATGCATTGGTCAAGGCTACAGGCAAATGAATGCCAAAACCGGCAAGCAGTCCTTGCGCATATCCCGACCAGCCGCTCGCCACCGCAGCCGAAGCTACCCCGTACTCCAAGATCAGGTCCCAGCCGATCATCCAGGCTACCAGTTCGCCAAAAGCCGTATAGCTGTAAGTATAGGCGCTCCCCGATACAGGAACCGTCGAGGCGAACTCGGCGTAGCACAAAGCGGCAAACACGCAGGCAAGCCCGGACAAGACAAAGGACAAGACCAGTGCAGGGCCAGCGTGCTCAGCCGCCGCCACTCCTGTAAGCACAAAAATGCCTGTACCGACAATCGCCCCGATGCCAAGCATGGTCAAATCAAACGCGCCCAGCGATTTTTTCAGCGCTCCATGCTTGCTCTCTACCTGCGCGAGCAAGCTTTCAATCGACTTTTTCCTCAATAACTGTTCTTTTAACGCCATATTGTGCGTACCTCCCGCCCGGACATTCCAGTTGCAATCGAAACAGTTGGAGTATGAGCAGGCAGGAGGAAAATTATGCATGCTTTCCCAAGCGGGATTGCGCTCAGCGCTTAGCCGTTGCTGCGCATAAGCCCTCTGCCGATGAAATTAGCAGAGACGGGAGGACGTCCAAGCTCTCTTGCCCAAACAGACAACTGCCCCATATGGTGAATTTCGTGAGCGATCACATGGCGCAAGATTTCACCTTTGACGTATTCCTCTGCGCTCCATTCCACACGCACAGGCTCCGTCTCGCTGGCTTGTGTCCAACTGTCCAGAAACTCGCGCAGCTCTTCTCGCCACTCGTCTGACAGCGCTTTGATTTGCCCAAGCGATTGATGCTCCTCGTAGGACAACTGGACATCGGGCTTCCCTTGTACACCGCGCAGCCAGCTGTACTCCACATCAGCTACATGAAACAGCGTGTACAGGATGCTCCCTGCTCCGCCGACTCTTTTTTGCAGCAATTCTTCGTCCGGCAGCTTGGCACACCATGCAAACCATTCATCCCGCACCAGCCAGTTGTAGGCAAACAGCTCTTTCATCCCCGATACCTCCCGCAAGAAAAGTTTCCATTTCACTCATATTAGCACATACGTTCGCATCTGTGCTATCGGTAACGGATAAGCCTGCAAAAAAGCACCGCTTTCGACTGAAAACGGTGCTTTTCCTTTGAACCTCTGAGCCTTTGAGCCTCTGGTCCTTCATCCTGCGGCTAAGTAAAACGGATCGAGTAGCCTCCTGACAGCAAATACAGATGGCTTTCCACTTCCCGGGAAGGGTTGATAATTTGTTTGATCGCCCGAATGTAGAGACTGATTTGCCCATTGTATCTTCGTTTCATTTCTTCCATCGCGTTCGCTGAAGCTTCCTTCGCCATCCAGTCTGTCTTGAAGTCGATCAAAACAAGACCGCCGTCCTCTTCCTCCAACAGACAGTCGATCACCCCTTGGACGATGATTCTCTCAGCAGCAGCTTCGGCAAGCTGTGGCTCTACCTCATGGGCTGGAAGCGCCAAGGTAAATGGCAGCTCGCGGTGGACAGCCTTGGCCGCTTTCATGCGCTGTCCAAGCGGATCGGCAAAAAATCGGGCAATCTGGGCAACGTCTACCGCCTGTACCTGCTCCTCCGTCAAAAAGCGGCGCGCCGCCAGCTCCGCGACTTGCTCGCGAATATCCGCCTCATCCAGCGCTCGCTGCAAGTCAAGATGCTGGAAGACCAGGTGCGTGATCGTCCCTTTTTCAGCCGCCGTCAAACGATTCGACTTTTGTTCAGCCAAAAACTTCGGCTTTTCCGTAATGGAAGGCAAGGCGAACGGCTGACCATTTTTCGTGACCTTGGCCATCCGCGTAAGCTCGCTGACGCTCCACTTGGCTGCTACTCCGGGAGTGACCGGGTGCGGGTCAGACCAGCCGAGCCTGGACTGTACCAACTCTCGCAACGCTTCGTCGCGAGGCCGCTCCGCGATTGCTTCCCGTCTCGTCACTCGCTCCCACAAGTTCATGTCGTCGCTGGCAGCTTCCTGTTGTGCCTTTAGCTCGTCTGCCTGGTAAAAATGAAAAGACCAGTCGGAGTCGTCGATAATCGTTCTGACCCGTACTGCTTCTCCTGCTCCTTGCGTCTGCGGATAAGCGCGCAAGTCTCCCGCTGACGGATGCCGCAGCAAGGCACGGCCGACCCAGTCAAAATATCCTTTGGCCTGGATCAAATCTTCATCGCTGAGCCGCTCCCCGTCGCCTTGCCTGCCCCAATCCGTCACGCTTTTGGCCAAGTCTTTCGCCGAGCCGACGAGAATCAGCTTTTCGCGGGCGCGCGTCAAAGCGACGTACAGCACGCGCATTTCTTCCGCGAGCATATCCCGGCGCAGTTGCTGGCGAATACCCAATGCCGAGATGCTCGGGTAGCGAAGCTGCATGGACGGCTCTACGGCCATCGGGCCAAAGCCCAAGTCCTTGTGCAGCAAAAAGGCGCTTTTCAAATCCATCGTGTTGAACTGCTTGCCCATGCCTGCCACGAACACGACAGGGAACTCCAGCCCTTTGCTCTTATGGATCGTCATGATCCGCACGACATCCTCGTTTTCTCCGATCGTGCGCGCCTCGCCCATGTCATTGCCTGCTTCCTGAAGCCTGTCCACGAAGCGCAAAAAGCGGAACAAGCCGCGATAAGAGCCCGCTTCGTACTGGCGTGCCCGATCGTAAAGCGCACGCAAATTGGCCTGCCGCTGCTGCCCGTTTTCCAGCGCTGCCACATAGTCGAGGTAGCCTGTCTCGCGATACAAGACGGACAACAGCTCGGACAGCGCCCCTCTGCGGGCATGCGTCCGCCAGCCTTCCAGCTTGTAGAAAAAGTGGCGCAGCCGTTTTTCCCACGCTTCTTGCGCCGCCCGCTCCTCTGCATACTGAATGACAGCCAGGTGAAACGGCCCCGTTGGATACTCGATGCGGATGTGCGCAAGCTGTTCCTCGCGCAGGCCGACAATCGGCGAACGCAAAACGGCCGCGAGCGGAATGTCCTGCAAAGGATTGTCAATCACGCGCAGAAGCGACAGCATCGTCTCTACTTCTGTCGCAGCGAAATACCCTGCCGTCTGTTCGGCGTAGACAGGAATCCCCGCAGCGTGCAACTCGTCCTGCATCGTCTGCCCCCAGCCAGAGGTCGCACGCAGCAGGATGACGATATCCCGGTACGCAAGCGGACGCATTCCGCCTGCTTTTTTATCAAAGACAAGCAGGGGAGACTCTCCCTCTCCCGGTTCCATCCAGCGGCGAATGCGGCTGGCGATCAGCCGCGCCTCCAGTTGGGCGACGCTCGCTTCTTCCACCGTCTCACCCGCCGTGTCGGGAACGCCTGCCGTCTCGCCCTCATCGCTCGCCTCTGCCGACCACGTCTGTCCCTGCTCTGGCTCGGCCGCGCTGCGATTGATCAGATGCACTTCCGCCTGCAGCCTGCCTGGCTCCGCTTCGGGATACGATGCGCGGTTGATCAGCTCGGCTGACTGATCGTAGTCAATCTCCCCGACGCCCGGAGACATGATTTGCCGAAACAAAAAGTTGACCGCATCGACAACCTCGCGTCTGCTCCGGAAGTTGGCTGCCAGATCGATTCGTCGTCCCGGATCGGCTTCGCCTGCTTGACGGTAAGTCAAATACTTTTCCAGAAACAGCTTCGGCTCAGCCAAGCGAAAGCGGTAAATGCTCTGCTTGACATCACCTACCATAAAGCGATTTGCCACAGACTCGTTTGTTCCGTCGCGCGAAACCATGCGCAAGATCGTTTCCTGCACGAGATTGATATCCTGATATTCGTCGACGAGCACTTCCGCGAACTGATCGCGCAGCTGCTCGGATATGGAAGAAGCAACAAGCTCACCAGCGTCATCGGTCGTCATTAAAATGCTCAAGGCAAGATGCTCCAGATCGCCGAAGTCCACCAAGCCGCGCGAGCGCTTTTCCATTTGGAAAGCGTCGGAAAACTCGGTAACGAGTCGCGCCAGCGTCTTCATGTGCGGAGCAATCCGCTGCAAATCGGCAGCATACTGCTCGGCTGTCATCGAAAAATACTGCTCGATCAGCTCGGAAAGCTCCTTTTTCACGCCGTTGCGCAGCCCCTGAACCTGCTCCTTCGTATCCGGGTCCGTTCCCTTCACGGGTGGCAGCTTGGCAAACGTCACCCCGCAAACAGCCTGGCTCGCTGCTTCCCAGCCTTGCTTGCACGAAGCCGCAGCTTCTCTTAGCGCCTGAGCCTCCGCCTGCAAAAGCGGCAAGTACGCCGCCGGACCTTCTGGCGACGCCGCCAGTTCCTGCGCCCTGCTCATTTTCCCCGCCATGCCGACGAGTTGCAGCTGCACAGATTGCAGCACGCTGTTGGCCCAGACTAGCCCGTCCAGCCCTTTTCCTGGCGGGATGTCAAACATAGCGGCTGCCTCGGCAAGCCATTGCTCGGGGGAAGGATGGCTGCGGGAAAACTCGTACAATCGCAACAGCAGCACAGCCAGTGACTGATCGTCCTGCCCGTCCAGCATGATATCTGCCAGCGCGTGAAAATCCGGGTCGGTTTCATACCAGTTCTCCAGCTGTTCCTCCAGAACGTCTTGCCGGAGCAGCTCGCCTTCCATCTGGTCGGCGATGCGAAAATCCGGGTCAAGCTCAAGCAAATAGTAATACTGCCGCAGAATGCCAAGGCAAAAGGAGTGCAGCGTCGTAATCGTGGCCCGCTGCAAGAGCGCCAGCTGTCTGCGCAAATGCGCGGAATGCGGCTGCTCCTTGAGCGCCTTTTGCAGCGCATCGCCAATCCGGTGACGCATCTCGGCCGCCGCAGCATTGGTAAAAGTCACAACCAAAAGCTGGTCGACGCCGACAGGGTCGTGCTCATCCATGATGCGCCGGATAATCCGCTCGACCAGCACGGACGTCTTCCCCGAGCCTGCCGCCGCCGCGACGAGCAGATTGCTCCCGCGCTGAATGATCGCTTGCCATTGTTCGTCCGTCCACTGCTCAGGCTTGGCCTGCATCGCTTGCTCCGCCATCCGTGGCATCCCCCTCTCCCGTCAGTTGCTGTTCGGCCAGCATGCTCCAGATTTGTTTGTTGTTCCATTTGGACAGCTGCCTGTGCTCATTGCCGCCCGTCTCCCCGTCAAACTGGCACACAGGCTTGTACGAACAGTAATCGCACGCCGTCATCGTCCCGTTGGAATAAGGCTGGATTTGTATTTCCCCGTCCGTCATCCGCGTGCTGATTTGCTTCACCGTATCGCGCACGTATGTCGTCAATGCCTGGAATTGCTCGGCTGTAGCCACAGAAGAACGCGAAGAAAGCGTCCCGTCTTTTTTCAGTTCAAAAGGAACCAACTCGGACGGGCCTTGCTCGACATATCCGTCCATCATCCTGGCCAGCTCCGGATCAGCCAGCATCAGCCCTTTCATGCGCAAACGCTTGGCCCGCTCCTTGGCTGCTTCGTCGGCTGTCAGCAACCGCTTCGCCGTTACAAACGGGTCCGCCACCTGGTAGTAGAAGACGCCGCCCATCTCCGCCTTTTTGCCCAGCCATGCCTCTGCATTTTCCACGACGACATCCAGGTAGACGAGCAGTTGCAAGTTCAGCCCGTTCCACACGTCTGAAAGCGATAGCTGCTTGGGACTTGATTTGTAGTCGATGACGCGCAAATACGGAACCTCACTGTCCAGCGACTGGTCCACACGGTCGATGCGTCCGATCAACTGCAACTCCACGCCGTTATCAAGCGTCAGCACCAAGCCTGGCAAATCCGAACCCGGCCCGAAGGAAACTTCCAGCCCTACCGGAGCAAAACGGCTGCGCTTCGCATGCTCCCCGAGCACGTAAATGGCGCGGCCGACCGCTCGCATCAGCTTGCCGGACAAATAGCGATAGCGAGCTGTCCGGGTGAGGATGCTGCTTCTCGTCTGCGGCACCAGCTCAGACACGACTTCGCTGGCCAGCTGCATGCTGTGATCTTCCGTCAGCCTGCTCCACTCCAGATTTTCCTGATTCATTTTTTCCACGGCGCGTTTGAGCGAGGCGTGGAACAATTCCCCTACATCGAACCGCTCCAGCTTGTACATCGTCCGTTCGGACAGCCGCAAGCCGTGCGAGGAAAAGTGGGAAAACGGACACGCCTGAAAGCGTTCCAGACGCGACACGCTCATTTTCAACTGCTTTCCGTACAAAGTCGCGCTCGTCTGCCTGTCCAGCTCTTCCGGGAGATTGCGGTAGCGCAAGCCGCCCAGCAGCCATTTTTCCCGCAGCTCCTCTGTCGAGGAACGAAGGTACCAGTCGTACACTTCCCACCAGAAGACAGGCAGCTCGCCCGTCTTTTTCATCGAGCGCAAAAGGGTAAGCAGGTGGCGAAACACCCTTCTCGGCTGCCCAAGCAAAAAGGCGTCTGTATCCGCTTCGCCAGTCGGCTCATTGTAAAACACTTCGTGCGACAAACCCGGCAGCACTTCCCTGATGCGCGAGAACACCGCGGACGGCAATAGTGCCTTGCCCTCTTCATCGGCCAGGGCACAGCTCATCGTCAGCCGCTCGGACGGCCGCGTCATCGCCTGGTACAAAAGATACGGCTCTGCCATCAGCTTTTGCTTGGCACTTGGCGCAAGCGATTGTCCCATTTCTGCCAGCCGTTCGCGCTCAGCTTCATCCAAAATGCCTTCTTCTTTCGGGCGCAAAGGAATAATCCCTTCATTCACTCCGAGAATAAACAGCGCCTTGACGTCAGGCTGGCGGGAACGCTCCATGGCCCCGACCAGCACTTGATCCAGCGCGGGCGGTACAAGTCCAAGCTCAATCGACTCCAGTCCGCTGTCGAGGACACGCGCATAAGTAGCCAAATCCATGCTTTCGTCGCCCATGACCTCTACGACTTGATCCATCAGCTCGACAAGCCCGGTCCACACCTGACCATGCACCTGCGCCGCATCGAGATCGCCCTCTTTTTCAGCTTTTCGCTGCCAATATTCCAGCTTGTTTGGCACATCGAGAGCGATCAGCAAGTTGTACAGGGCAAGCGTCATGTCCCGAACGCTTTTGCCCGTGGCCTGCTTCATCTCCCGTTCAAAGGCAAGCAGCGGAGCAGCGTACTTGCGCCTCAGCTCATCAGCCTGCGCATCTTCCGCAGCCCCGGCTTGTCCGCGAAAACGCCACGCAGACTCCTCCGCCCATTGGTAGCCGAATACGCCGTGTGCCAGCACATAGTTTTCCAATCGGTCGATTTCCTTGCGAGCCGTGCGTTCGTCCGTAATGTCCATTACGAGCAAGTCTGTTTTCAAACAGCGAAAAACCGCGTCATACCGCCATTTCGTTGTGACGACCTCCAAAGCCGACCGCACAAGCTCCACCAACGGATGATTCATCACTGTACGCTTCTTGTCCAAAAAGTGCGGGATGCCGTAGTCGGTAAATACAGCCGAGATTTCATCGGCATACGTGCCGATTTCCCGCAGCAAGATCGCCATGTCTCTCCAGCGGTATCCTTCTTCCCTGGCAAGCGCGACAATTTTCAGCGCGACGGCTTCCACTTCGGCCCGCCTGTTCACGGCAGAGAGCAGAGCTACCTCATCCGTGCGCCCAGCCTCACCGACAGGCGGCGGCGCTCCCCATTGGAAATAAGCCTGCTCAAGCTGGCGCAGCCACGGACTGGTCACAAAGCGCCTTGTCTCGTTCAAAAGCAGCGGTTTGGCGATGGAAACGCCCGCTTCTCGCGCCATAAGCGACAGCGCCTGATACGTGCGCAACGTCGGATGGAACAATCCAAGCTCATCGACAGAAGCATCCCGTTCGTCCGGGTCCAACGTCAGGGCAATCGTCACCTGTCTGGCATGCAGCATCAGTTGCTCGATGACTCTCAACTCCTGGTTGGTAAAGCCGGTGAAGCCGTCGATAAAAATTTCTGCTTGTCGGATGTACGCGGAGTCAGGCACCATGACCGCTACCCGGTTCAAAATATCGTCCGCATCGCAGTAGCCCTCTGCCATGTATCCTTCATAGGCGTTCATGATCAGCCGCAAGTCGCTTATTTTTTGATTGAGGTTCGCTCCCCCCCAATCCACATTTTCCGATTGGGTAAAAGAAACGCCATACGACTTGCACTCGCTGATCAGACGGCCGAGCTGGGAGGCGAAGCCCGGCTGCATCGCAGACCGCCCGAATACTTGCAGCTCCTCTTTATGCCGCTCCAAAAGCATGCGCAGCACCATGTGCTTTCCGAGATCGTCAACCGCTACCGTCGTTAAATCCCCTAGTTCTTGTAGCAGCCGATGAGCCAGCCGTCCGAAGCTCAAAACTTGCGAGCCAATCACGCCACTCAGCCCGGGCAAGGTGGCGAGGGCGTATTCTTCCTGAAAGCTGGCCTGTTCCGGCACAAGCAAAATCATCGGCGTACCCAGCGGCTGTTCACGCAGTCGCTGTTGCATCTGCTGACGAATCGCTTCTGTCTTGCCCGTTCCTGCCCGTCCCAGTATGAATTGGACTGCCATGTTGTTTCCCCTTCCCTACTCCATTTCCAGCAGCAGCTTGCTGCCTTTGCCCATCGGCTCTGCCGGAGTCACTACCAGACGGCGCGGCATGCGCACACGTATTTCCGGAACGTGACTGATGACGCCAATCGTAAAATCGTCCATGCGCAGCCGCTCAAGCGCATCCATGACGACCTCCAGCAGTTCAGGATCGAGCGTTCCAAAGCCTTCGTCCAAAAAGAAAAATTCCAGTCTGCCGCCGCGCATCTGAATCTCCATCGACAAGGCTAACGCCAGCGACAGCGAGGTCAGGAACGTTTCTCCGCCGGACAAGGTGCTGACTGGACGGCGCATACCGCCTGCGCCCTCGTCGCGCAGGACAAACTCTCCCTCGTCGCCGATTTCCAATCCGTAGCGATTGGCCGTCATCCGCTTCAGATGGTAGGAAGCATCTCTCGCAATCGTCACCAGCTTTTCCTCGGCAATGAACTGGACAAACGCCTTGGCTTCAAACAGCTTTTTCAGTTCTTCCAGACGGCTTTGCTCATCTTGCTGCTCGACAATTTGCTGGTGCAGCTCCTGCCACTTGCTATGGTTTTTTTCCATGCGATCGACGTGCTCTTTCGCTACGGCGACTTGCTTTTGCGCCTCGGCAAAAGACTGCTCCCATGTGCCCCACGCCTCTTTGGCAGCGAGCAGTTCTTCCGTGCTGACCGTGCGCCCTGCAATGGCTTGCAGCAGCCTGTCTTCCTCGTAACGCAGCTGTGTCAAAGCACGCGTATACGCTTCGACCTGCTCCCTTGCTTGGGGCAATTGCCCGCGCTCTGCGTACCTTTCTTGTACCCGTTCCACGTTGGCGAAGCCCGTCTCCTGCAACCCTTGATACAAAGCCTCGTGCGCCTCTGACCGCTGTCTCGTCAAGACAGCCAGCGCCTCGGAATGCTTGACCAAATCGTTTTGAACCAATTGTCTTGCCTCGGCAGCCGTTTTTCGTTTGTCTTCTGCCTGTGCCAACGCTTGACGCAAAAGCGACAGCGCCTGCTCCGTCCGAGCCAGCCCTTCGCTCGCGGGAGTGCCGCCTGTCCGCTCCAGCCACTGGGCGTGCTTTTGCTCCCACATGCGCTTCCTGTCTGCCAGGCGTTCTCCGAGAGCAGCTTCACGGTTTTTCCAGTCGGCTCTGCGAGTCTTGGCTGTCTCCACCTGTGTCAAAAGCTGGCTCTTCAGCGCTTCCTGCTCGGCACGCGTGCGCTGCAACTGTGCCAGCAGCCGATCCAGACGGCCGATTTCCTCATACTGCTGGTCAATGTCCTCAACAGGAACGTCTTGGCGCACCTCATTCAGCGCTTGCCATGCCTGGTTGGCAGCTTGCTGCACCACAGCAAGGCGGGCTTGTATTTCCGCTGCTGACTGCTGCGCCTGTTCGAGCAACAGCGCGCTTTTTTCCATTTGCCGCTTCTTGTCGGCCTCTGCCTCGCGGAGCACTTCCAGCTGCTTTTGCTGCTGCTCCCGCTCGGCTTTTGCCTGTTCCCGTTCGGCATGCTTGGCTGCCAACGCTTTTTCCTCGCGCTGGTACACACTGATCAGCTCTTCAAAAGTGTCGACTGTCCAAGGCTGTCCATGCCCGTGACACTCCGCCTTGATGGCGGTTAGCCGCGCCGCCAGCTCTTTGTGCTCTGCCTGTATCGCGGCAAGCCGCTCCTCGACGGCTGCCAACGCCCCTTTGGCAACGACCCACGCTTCTTTGTCTCCGGCTGCTTTCTGTTCGGCAGCCTTCCCTGCTTCCTCTGCGGCTTTGATGCGTGTACGAAGCTCATCGCCAGCGACTTTGGCTTCCCCGTCCGCCAATTGGTCCTGATGATCCAGCGAATGGTGCACGGAGCCACACACTGGGCATTCTTTGCCCTGTTCCAGACGCTCTCGCAAATAGCGCGCCATGTTTTCCTGCTGCCACTGCTCCCACGCCTGCCTAAGCTCCTCCCGCTCGGTCTGGCGCGCAAGAACAATCGCCTCGCTCGATTGAGCGGCCAGCGCCAACTCTTGGCAGCGCTTTTGCACCTGTATGTGCTCCTGCTCGATCTTTTGCCGCTTTTCCTGCCAGCCTTCCACAGCCTGCAAACCTTCCCGCCATTGGCGGCCGATCTGCTTCATTTCGCCCAGCACATTGCGGGACTGCTCCCACTCTGCATCGCTCATGACCGGCTTGTCCGCTGCTTTCGCCATCTGCTCCTTGTGCGCTGCCAGGTGGCTCTCTGCCTGCTCCCAGTCGCGCTTATCCGCAGCGGCCTTTTCGGTCAACACCTGCAAACGCTGCACAAGCGTCTTCTGCTCTGCTTCTTGCTCACGCAGCTTCGCTTGCTCCCGTTCCCACTGCTGTTTCGCTTCTCTCGCCTGCGTGATCCGATCTCGCCACTCCGGAGCAACCATGGCCTTTTGGCTTGTTTCCTCCAGCCTGTTCCACTCCTGTTGCCAGTTCTCCAAGGCCGCTTCGTCTTGCTGTAGCTGCTGTTCTGTTTGCAAAAAGCCACGCGAGACTTCCTGCCACTCCCGCTCCAAAGCGGTCTGTTCCTCGCGAATCGCTTTTAGCTCGGCTTCCCATTCCTGCGCTTGCACCAGTCTGCCTTTTTGCTCGATCAACTGCGGTTCCTGAGCGGCCAGCTCCGCCTGAGCCTGCGCATATTGAGCTTCTGCCTCTTCCAGAGCAAGCCGCGCCGCTTCCTGTTGTCCGCGGCTTTGTTCCAATGCCTGCCCGGTCTTGACCCACTCTTGGTCGAGCCGCTCGTATTGCTGCACCAGCGGCCACAAGCGGATGCTCGCCTCCCACTCGCCCATTCGCGAAGTCAAAGCAGCCATTTCCGCTTCCTTTGCCGTCTGCTGTTGCAACTGCTGCTGAACGCCCGCAAGCTCTGCCTGCCACTGGTGCAGCTGTTCCAGCTCCTTGAGCTTGCCCGTCAGCTCCTGCTTTTGCTCCGTAAATTCCCGCTCGATGCTGGCTGCCTCTGCGAAAGTTTGTCTCGCCTGCTCCAAAGCCTCTGGCCCCGCATCTCCCAAAGCCGCTGTCGCAAGCTGTAACTGATGCATTTGCTCTTTTACCTGATCAAGGGCGTACCGTACCCGTTCGCTCAGCTTTTCCCCGTAAATATGCAGCCGGAACATCCGTTGCAGCATTTCGTTGCGCTCGCTGCCTTTCAATGTCAGGAATCGCGAAAATTGCCCCTGCGGCAACACAACGGCACGGGTAAAGTCTTGCAGCGTCAAGCCAATCAAGTCCTCCACCGCCGCAGTGGCAGCCGTCGCCTTCGACTCCAGCACAACGTCCGGCTCTCCGGTCAAAGCGCCTGACTGAATCAGCCGCACTTCCGGCTGTCGCTTGTTTCCCTTTTTATCCAGGCCAAATTCCCGCTCGATCGTATATCGCTTGCGCTCATCCCCTGTGCCCAGCTCGAAAGTAAAAGAAACGAAGACGCGCTGCTCCAACTGGTTCAGCACTTCTTTCGGATGATTTCCTCCGCCCAGACGAACGACCTGACCGTAAAGCGCCAGTGTAATCGCATCGAGGATCGTCGATTTTCCGCTTCCCGTCGGCCCGAAAATCCCAAACAATCCCGCCTGGCACAAAATTTCGAAGTCAACCTCCTGCATTTCTCGATAGCTGTGCATTCCCGCCAACTTCAATCGTATCGGTCTCACGCTTCTTCCTCCTCTCCTCCGGTTTCTTGGAGCAAACGCTGAAACAAGGCAACAAGCCGATCGTCCGGGGCCGCTCCCCGCTTGCGCTCATAAAATCGCCGGAACAGCTGATCCGCTGTCAGCTCGGTCAACTCCACCCGTTGCGCCTCTTCTTCCTCGCGCTGCTCGCGTACGACGACCCGCTGGATTTTCAAAAAGTCATCCGATAGCTTGCGCACACGCTGGAACTCGGCAGGGTCGATGACATCCGAAACATGCAGCTCCAGATCAATCCAAGAGCCTGCATCCCGCCCTTCTGCCAGCCAGCGCTCGACCTGGGCGATTCCTTCCGTCGCCTTCCAGCGAGCCAACGGTCGACCGCTCGTCAAGTAAATGATCTCTTCTTGCACCGACTGCCCCGGCTGCACCTCGACCAGTACGACCGCCTTGCTCTGTCCCGCTTCGGAAAAGCTGTAGGAAAGCGGCGAGCCACTGTAGCGAACGAGCGGCTTGTCACTGAGCTTTTGCAGCCGATGCAGGTGACCGAGCGCCACGTAATCGGCGTTTTTCGGGAACGCCTGCGGCGACACCGTCAAGGCGCCGCCTATCTGAATCGGCCGTTCCGAATCTGTCTCCATGCCGCCCATGACAAACAAGTGACTGGTGACGAGATTCACCGTATCTTCGCGAAAATGCACGGACAAATCCGCAAACAACTGGGCAATCCGCTCGGAAAAGGCGAGCTGCATCTGCTCCTGGGTAAAGCTCTCGCTGAGCAACTCCTTCAAGCGCGACTCCGATGGATAAGGCAGCGCAAGCACTACGGCATGGTGCTCGCAGCCGGGTACCTTCAACTCCAGCCAGGAAGGCCCGCCCTGAACGATCTGCACGCGATCCGCCGACACTTCCTGGGCGATCAACGGCGCTTCCTTCGGCAAGCCGAGCAAGACAATCCCTTGCTTCGTAGCGAGCGGTGCTGCTGCCCTGACCCGTTCCGGCTGATCGTGATTGCCCGCAATCACAACGACACCTCTCCGCCCTTCCGCGGACAACCGTTCCAGCGCTTCGTAAAACAGCTCCTCTGCCCATGCCGGAGGGTTAACCGAATCGTACACATCGCCTGCCACCAGTACCAAATCGACTTCGCGTTCCTCCGCAATCCGGCAAAGCTCGTCCACAAACGCCGTCTGCTCCACGCGTCGGTCCCGGCCTTCGAGCTGGCGGCCGAAATGCCAGTCTGCCGTATGTAAAATGCGCATGACTTCCATCCTTTCCTCACGATCATGTGTTTGCTTTTCATTGTAACAAAAGACAGCGCTGTTCGTGATTGAAATTTACGGTACTTCCCGGTTACTTTTGCGCGTTCTCGACGTCTTTTTACTAGAATCACCTATTCCCTGGTACATGAAAGAAAGGAGCACGCTTATTTTGTGGACGCGCCGCCTGTTGTTTTTCGCCTTGGTCGCACTTGTTTTGCCTAACTTTGTACACGCTGCTACTCCCCAATCTGCCAAACCCGCCACTCCCAACCCGGAGCAGGTCATCGGCTGGATCAATGCGAGCGCAAAAAATCTTGTCGCCTTGCCAAATTTTGATTTTCAACTGGCGAATCTGGACGATGACGCGGATTGGGAGATCGTCGCCAAACAAAATTCTACGGTACACCTCGGAACGTTTTACATCCTCGATCAAAAAGCGGATCGCACCTATTCGCTCGTCGCGGAAAAACCGTGGAACGTCCCGCACCTGCAACTGGAACGATGGGACTTTTCCAGCGAACGCAACCACCCGCAGCTTGATCCGCACGCTTCAGACGACCCTGCGGAAGTGGCGGGAAAACGCTTGTTTGAAACGGTTGACCATACAGGCGGAACCGGAATATCTGCCTATGAAGCCCATCTCTGGTACATGGAAAAAGGCAAGCTGGTCGAAGCCTGGAGCGGTGTTTTGAAGCAAACCTCATCCGTGCCAGGCGGTCAACTTTTCCAGACGCTTGGCAACTACCAGCTGTTTACTGACGACGAGCAGCACCCTGCACTCTACTATTGGACGACGGAACAGGAGCTTGACCCGGATACAGGCAGCCCGCTCTCTGGCAAATCGTCAACCAAGCTGCAAGTATACCGCTTTGAAAACGGCGCATTCACTCTCGCGCCCTGACGCTTTTCGCCACAGATGCACAAAGCCGCACTCCCTGTCGATCAAAGGGAATGCGGCTCTTTTTTTCATCTTACTGCTTATCGTTTCAGCTTGTCCGGCCGCGGTGATTTGAGCGACTGCAAGCACATGTAACAAATGACGCCAAACAAAATCGTGATGATCATCGAGTGAAGCAACGTCGCGTAGAGGTGGAGTTGGAACAAGACGACGAAGCCGCCGCTGAACACTTGAGCGATGACCAGCACAAAAGCGAGGATGCTCGCCCCGTACAGATCGCGACGCGTTTGTTTGAAATGACGGATAGCGTAGATCATCGTTGCCAACAGCACAATCGCCAGCACCAGCGCCCCCAGCCTGTGTGCGAATTGAATGCCGATCTGCCCGGACAGCTCGGGAATGATTTGCCCCTCGCACAGTGGCCAGTCACTACAAGCCATGCTGGAGCCGGTATGTCTGACGTACGCTCCCAGGTAGACCACTCCGTACGTGTAGGCTGCCACAGCCCAAATCCAGTTGCGGAATCCTCTCGGGGCTTTTGCCTGCACCATGCTCGCCATTTTGTCGCGCTGCAACACGAACCCGGTCAAAAGGAACACGCCCGTGAAGGCCAGAAGCGAAAATCCGAAGTGCAGAGCCAGGACGGACGACGACTGCGGCCAGATCACCGCGGAAGCGCCAAGAATCGACTCCAGCACGATAAAAAACAAACCGAACAGGGCGAGATTGCGCACTTCCTGATTGCCCCGGTAATGACGCCAGCAAAGTACGGAGAAAACGATTACCACAATGCCTGCCACGCCTGTAATCAGCCGATGCATGTATTCAATGATTGAAGCCAAGGTATACTCCGGAACCCATTTCCCATTACAGAGCGGCCAGTCGTTTCCACAGCCCAGGCCCGAATCCGTTTTGGTCACAAGCGACCCGGCGATCATGACGATAAACATGACGAGAGTAGCAAGAACGGCTAGAGGTTTCAGCCATTTTTCCATAGTGAATACACCCTATTTCTTGTGATGTTTGAGACTCTCGGTGAAGCAGCCTCTTAACTGTTGCCCTCTCTAACATTAATGAAACATCCCCTGCTAAGCAAGGGATGTTCCGTGAACATTTGGTGAGTGTTTCGTGTCAATAATGGTACACCATTGTGCTGATGACAATGACGGCGCAAAAGACTGTCAAATACAGAATCGAGTAGCCGAAAAGCTTGCGCGCCCACGCCAGATCATCCTTGGCTTTGAAGCCTTGGAACAGCAGCACCATGTACACGATTCCCATCAAGCCCATGACAGCCAGGTAAACATAACCGACGCTTCCATGGATAAAGAGCAGCAACGAAGCCGGGAACAGGACAGATCCCCACAAAACCATTTGCCGCTTCGTTTCTGCGAAGCCTTTGACAACTGGCAGCATAGGCAGATTGCCTGCGCGGTATTCCTCGGTTTTCAGCATCGCCAGCGCAAGGAAGTGCGGCGGCTGCCACAGGAACAAAATCAGGAAAAGCAGCCACGCTGCCGGGTCCATGCTGTTCGTTACAGCAACCCAGCCGATTACAGGCGGAGCCGCACCGGAAATCCCGCCAATGACCGTGTTCAATGTGGTCACGCGTTTGAGCGGAGTGTAAATCAACACGTAGAAAATATGACCGATCAATCCCCAAACAGCAGCCAGCGGATTGGCGAATACGGCGAGCACCGCAAGACCTGCGAGCAGCAAGCCGATCCCCAAGAGGATGGCCGTGCGTGGCGCGATGCGCCCTGCTGCAAGAGCACGCCCTTTGGTACGCTTCATTTTTTTGTCCAAATCACGGTCGTAGTAGTTGTTTAACGTCGCACCCGACATGATCACCAAAGCTGTACCAATCATGGTGAAAATCGCTAGTTTCCAGTCTGGAAAACCGTAAGATGCCATCCATAGGGCAGCAAAGGTAGTCATCAGGTTGGACATGGTAATCCCAGGCTTTGTCAGTTCTACGTAGTCCCGAAAAGTCGCCGGCTCTCCCGGTTGTGCGTGCAGGGGTGTCTCGCTGTTAAGCGATTCCTGCATTGTCACTTGCTGGTCCACGTTTTGTACCTCCTGTCTGAATCTATCTGAACATGCGAATATCCGAATGAAGAACTAACTTCCATTGTATCGAAAGCAAAAGAAGCTAGTCAACTTGAAAAGCGCCCAAGCTACTTTCCAAAAATAACATCCAGAACGCCAGCCGTTTCCCCGCCCGGATAGATGATATACAGCAGCGTGTACACCGTAGCTCCGGTAATGGCGGTCACAAACCAGACGATCGACGTCCACGGCCCGATTTTGCGGTGGGCGGCAATGTTGTTCTTGTAGGCGTGTCTGAGCGTGATCAGCCCCATGACTCCCCCTACGGTTGCCAGCACGATGTGAAAGACGAGAAACGTCTGATAGATTGGCTTCAAGCTGTCCGGCCCGCCGAAATGAGTATTCCCGACAAAAGCCGTTCTGGATACATACGTGATGAAGAAGATCGTCGCACAGATGGCGGCCCACTTCATGATCTTCATGTGCTTATCAATTTGTTTCTTCGCGACCGCATACCAGCCACAAGCGACAAGAATACCGCTGATGACGATAAACGACGTGCTTATCGTAGGCAGCAAGATGGACATTTCTACACCTCATTCAAATAATCTATCTATATTTTTATACCCGGCCTTCATCCATCGTCGGCGTTTTTCTCAGCAGGGCAACCGCGGGCTGCTCATCCATCGGCAGGTCTTCCTGCTTCTCCTGCTTATACCAGTGGTAGAAAACGTAGGCGAGCACGGAACCATACACAAGCTCCTGCACCAGTTTCATGATGATTCCACCAAGTCGCTGGTCACTGAACGTGTCGAGGCTCGGGAACAGTTGCGGAGCCGAGATGTACGTCGCATACAAAGGATCGGACGCGAAAATAATCAACGCACAGGCAGGGGTAATCAGCACCCCGTTGGCAAAAATGTACGTCAATTTTTTTAATCCCGCCAACTGTCTCTTGCTGTCGGACAATGGACTGACAATCGGCCACCACATAGCGAAAGCAGCGAAAATCAAGACGACATGGTAGACTGTCATCCACTCGTGATTAAGAGCCGCTGCATCAAATATAAACGGTATATGGTAGAACGAAAACAGCGTGTTGAACAATAATGCCGCTACCAGCGGGTGAGTAACCGCGCGAAGAATCGCTTTAAGCGGCCGCGGCTGAAAGATTTTTTCCAAAAGCCACTCCGGCATCGCCAAGAGCACAATCGGAGGCAGGGCAAAATACAAAATGGACTGCTGCAGCATGTGCAGGCTGAACAAGTAATGATGGCCATAATAGCTGATCGGGCTTCCTTGTGCCGCGTAAAACAGCAGCAAGCCAAAGACAAACAGCAGCTTTTGCTTTGCTGTCGCCGTGGTGGCATGTTCAAAACGCTTGTGCATGGGACCCGTTACCAGGAAATATACCGTGGCAATTAAAAGAGTGAAGAGCATCACGTCGGGACTCCACAAATCTGAAAAGGATGCCCCCGTGTTCATCGCTGACAGCTCGTGTTGATGCTGACCCATTCATATCCTCCCTTCGAGCTGAGCTTTATCTCGATTTGAATTTTTTTACATTCTAATCTACCTAATAAGGGTGCCCTCTATACAATCTCCATTATACCGTTGATTGCCTGCTTCTTTGATAAGAAAAATGAACAAAGTGTTGACAAATGCTTTGGCAAAAAAAAGAAGACCAGATCTCCTCTGGTCCCCTTGTAAAACGCGGTCTGGACTACACTCCGAAAGAAACGAATTTCGTCTCCAAATACTCATCCATACCGTAGCGTCCACCTTCGCGTCCGATGCCGCTTTCCTTGAATCCGCCAAACGGAGCTTGCGTCTGGGTCGGCGATCCGTCGTTGATGCCGACGATGCCGTACTCCAGCTGCTCTGCCATCCGGAAGCAGCGCTGGTTGTCACGCGTGTACACGTAAGCAGCCAGACCGTAGCGCGTATCGTTTGCCTGGCGCACGACGTCTGCTTCGTCTGAGAAACGAACGAGCGGAACAACTGGTCCAAACGTTTCTTCGTTTGCGATTTTCATCTCTTCGGTCACACCGGAGATAACGGTAGGCTCGCAATAGAAGCCATTTGCGTAGTCGCCTTCTGTCAGGCGGTTGCCGCCGTATACGACTTGGCCGCCTTTTCCTTTCGCGTCCTCAATGTGCTCCAGCACTTTGGAAAGCGCGCGCTCGTTCACCAACGGTCCGATTTCGGTTTCCTTCAGTCGTCCGTCTCCCACTTTGGCCCGCTTCAGACGCTCGACCAATTTCTCGGTAAAGGCGTCGGCTACATCTTCGTGAACATACAGGCGATTCGTGCAAATGCACATTTGGCCGGAGTTGCGGAACTTGCTCTCAAACAGTCCTTTTACTGCCGCATCCAGATCGGCGTCAGGGAAGACGATAAATGGCGCGTGGCCGCCCAGCTCCATGCTGACGCGCTTCACTTGCTTCGCCGCTCCTTCCATCAGCAGCTTGCCGACGCGAGTGGAACCTGTGAAGCCGATTTTGCTCAGCTTTGGATTCTCGATAAACTCTTGGCCGATCGACTCCGGCTTGCCGATGACGAGGTTGACGACCCCTTTTGGAAAACCAGCCTTCTCGATCAGTTCAAACAAGCGAATGGCAGACAGCGGCGTCGCTTCCGCCGGCTTCAAGACTACTGTGCAACCGGCTGCCAGTGCAGGAGCGATCTTGCGTGCGACCATGTTCACCGGGAAGTTCCACGGTGTAATCGCGCCGACCACACCTACAGGCTGACGGAGCACCATGATGCGCTTGTTCGGCACGGACGAAGGGATCGTCTCTCCGTAAACGCGCTTCGCTTCTTCCGCATACCAGACGAAGTTGTCCGCTGCACCCAGCACTTCGCCTTTTGCTTCGCCAAGCGGTTTGCCCATTTCCGCAGAAATGATGCCTGCCAGCTCGTCACGGCTCTGTTTGACCAGTTCGGACAAGTTGTACAAATACTTGGAGCGCTCGCGAGCAGTCAAACGGGACCAGCTTCCAAAAGCCTCATGTGCAGCGTCAATCGCTTTTTGGGCATCGCGGGAATCTCCAAAAGCAGCGCTTCCCACGACTTCGCCCGTCGCCGGGTTCACGATTTGAATCGATTCGCCGCTCTCGGCAGAAACCCACTCTCCATTGATATACATTTGCTTGTACTCTCCCATGACTATCGCTCCTCTCACTCTCTTCAATAAATTGGCTTTAGCGCCTCAAACGGATTTTTGCAATGCCGGCAATACAAAATGCTGCGGCATGCGGCAGGGCCAAACAAGTTGTCAATTTGCGTATAAGGGGAGTCACAGTAAGGACAGGACACTTCCCATGTATCTCCCGGTTTGAAATCGATTGGCGGAGGAGCAATGCCGAAGCTCTTTAGCTTCCCTCTCGCCTCTGGCACGATGCGATCGGACGTCCAGGCGGGATCGTAGACAAACTGAACTTCCACCTTGCTGATTCCGTCCGCCTCTACCAGCTTCGCTGCGATATTTTTTTTCATGATTTCCAGCGCAGGACATCCGACAAAAGTAGGGAGCACGTCGACATGCGCGACATCGTCCTCTACCCGCACCTTGTGGATCATCCCCATCTCTACCATGCTTATGACCGGAATCTCCGGATCAGTCACTTGCTGTAGCAGTTCCCAGCATGTCGCTTCCAGCCCGTCATGTACATGCATTCCTTCTTGCGCCATGCAGATCACCCTTTCTACCAGCCCGCGGCCGGATCGATGCGATATACTTCCGACAAGGTAGCCAAAGCTTGTGCAAGCTCCGGCGTATGCTGACCGTGACGACCGCGCTGCTCAGGCACTCCCGGCTCACCCGCCCACACGAGGCCCGCTTTTTCAAAAATGCCCTGGGTCAATGTGAGCCACTTCTGTTTCAACTCGCCTTCGCCGGCAATCAGCCCACAGCGGACGATCGCGTCGGCGTTCGCACCGAGCTGATAAAGCTCGCCTGCATCCTTCCATACTTTCTCAATCGCGGCTTCCAGTCTTTTCCGCGCTTCGTCTGTACTGTTGGCCAACTGCGTGAGCCAAACTTGCCAGTGCATCAGATGGTAGCGATGCTCCGTCATCATTTTGCGGCTGACCAGTGCCAGCGGTGTGTACGATGATTGGAGCAAAGACTCCAGGCGAACCTGTTTGTACAGTCCGTACACATAGCTGCGGACAATCGCATACGCCCAGTCATAGTGAGGGTCGGTGTTGTAGTCGCCTTCCCCGTTTTTTCGCTCGACCAAAATCCCATTGCGGAACGCATCTGCTTCCCGAAGCTGTGCGAGATCGTCCGCCTTGCCTACGCCGAGCTGTTCCAGCATCTCGTAAAACATCACGGCATGACCCATCATGTCCTGCGACATCGAAGAAAACGCGACGTCCTCCTCGATGTGCGGAGCCAGCCCGAGCCATTCCGAACCGCGATAGGCGAGAATGAAATCGTCGTCAGCAAGCTGAAACAGCAAATCAGTCAAGGCTTGCGCGTATTCCGGGTTTTGTTTTGCCGCTTCTGTTGTTTCTACTTGTGAAAAGTCGCCCATGATTGTATCCCCTCCTGCTTAGCTGCCGCTTTCCGCATGCTTTTGTTTTTCTTCGTACTGCTCTCTGTGATGGCGCCATCTCGCCTGCAAGTCGCCATAGCCTCGCGTCTCCCGGTAGCTCTTGTTGTCGAGCCGCTCCAAAAACGGACGCTCTTCCGGCGACAAGCCGTAAATATCGTCGCGCTTCACCACCCAGATGTTAAAACAAGTCTCGCGGCGCAGGAAGTTTTCTCTCGCCATCGCGAGCGCAACTTCCTTGTTTGGAGCCAAGAGGCTGAACTGATGGACAAATGATGAGCTGACACTTCTTTGACTGAATACTTCGTAAATGAAAAAGTCGTCTCTGACTTCTGTTTCCTTGTTCATATCCATTCACCTACCCTACGTGGCGGCCGTACGACATGATTGCGTCGCGCACCCATTTTGTTTCTTCGTACGATGTTTCCCTAAGATTCAGACGATGAGCAGAGCGCGGGCCGTTCCCCTTGACGATCTGCTTGAACTGTTCCCAATCCGGCTGCTGATACACCCATTGGTCTTTTTCTTCATCGAAGTGAATCGTCTCATCCGGCACAGTGAAGCCGAGGTGGAAAATGCGTGGCAAATACTTTTTCAAAAACACTTGCCGCAGTTCCTCATTCGTCTGCGTGCGAATCTTGTAACGCATGTTGGCGGATTGGTTGCTCGTAATCGTACCGTTCTCAGGCGGTCCGAAGAACATCAAAAGCGATGGCCACCAGCGCGTAATCGCTTCTTGCAGCATCTGGCGCTGTTCCTCCGTGCCCTCTGCCAGCTCCAGGACGATGCTCTCGCCGTGCTGCGCATGGAATTTCTCCTCGGCGCAAATCCGGTGCAGCGCCCGCGCATACGGCGCATAAGATGTATCGAGCGACATGGACTGGGTAATGATAGCCGCTCCGTCCACCAGCCAGCCGATTACCCCTGCATCTGCCCAGGTTGGCGCTTCCATGTGGAACACATTGTGAAATTTCAGTCTTTTTGCAAACAAGTCATTCATCAAGTCTTCCCGCGTCTTGCCAAGCGGCGCCAGCAAATCTTCCGCTACCCGCAGCAAAAGCTGCCCGTGTCCCATCTCATCCTGCACCTTCGCCATGATCGCCAGCTTGCGGCGCAACGTCGGTGCCTTGGGTACCCATTCCTTTTCCGGCAAAGCCCCCATGATTTCGCTGATGCCGTGCATCGAAATCAGCTTGATCAGCTGGTTGCGGTAGTCGTCTGGCATCCAGTCGTCCGCTTCGATTTTTCCTCCGCGGTCGATTTTCGCTAAAAACGCTTCCATTTTTTCGTTTTCGGTCAGATCAGAACGTTCCATCTGTGTTTGCATGGAGAATACCTCCTTATTAGCCGTTGTCCATTATATTAAAATCATACTACGTTTTTATAACGTTATAATAACATAACGTCATACGTTTTAGCAATATCATTCCGCCTGGAACCTTTGCTTATTCCATCCGCCCGGACAGGACGGCCGCCTTTTTCAGCTGTTCTGCCATATGCCGCAGCTCTTGCATGACAGCGTCCAGCTCCTGAATGCGCGTAGATTGTTGCAGGCTGTGATTCAGCGTCTTTTCCATCTCGCCTGACACGGTGCCGACAAGGGCGTTCATCTCGTCGAGAATGCGAAAAATGTCCTTTGCCGACGTCGAGGTCGTCTGCGACAACTGGCGAATCTCTTCGGCGACGACAGAAAAGCCCCGGCCTGCCGCTCCGGCTCGCGCTGCCTCCAGGACGGCATTCAACCCAAGCACATTGGAACGGGTGGAAATGTTGCGAATCAGCTCATTGATCTGCGTCGTCTCCGCGATTTTCACTTCCATTTGTCCTGCCGCATCGCTCAGCGTATGGCTGGCCTGCGCGAGATGATCGGCGTCTTTTGCCAGGCTTTCCGTATGTACCGCAATGTTTTCCAAGGCGTTCGTCAAATTTTCCGCCAAGCCGCGCAGCCTGTCCTCCTGATCGGTCGTGACCCCTGTAGCCAGACAGCCCACTACTTGCCCCTTTTCCACGATTGGATAACCGACGGCAATATACGGAATGCCGTAAAGCTCCTTGGAGATCTTCTTCACCACCCGCTTGTTTTCCGCAATCGCCGTGGCATTGATGCTCCCCTGGCGCAGCGGGTCCCCGACTTTGATGCCCAGATTGAGTCCATGCGCCGGATAGTAAGCGAGAAACTTCTCCCGGTCGGTCACTCCGACCATGCAATCGAACAAAAAAGCCTTTTGCAAAATGGGGGCAACCATCAGCACGCTGTTTAACAGTTGAGACATGTATTTACCTCCTGACCAAGGGACGAAAACGGCTATTCTCTTCGCATCCGTCACGTTTGCGAAAAGAACAGCCATCGTCTCCACCTGCATCATCGATTGAATTACTTCACAATCTGGAATTTGCCGCCCTTCACTTCGACCATGATCATGCTGTCTTCCGTCAGTCCGTTGTGATCGTCATTCGAGAAGGTAAATTCCCCGGTAACTCCCACGTACTTCACTTTTTCCAAAACTTCGCCCAGCTTGGAAGCGTCGCCGCCTGCTTGCTTCAACCCTTCCACGAGCAAGTTCAGACCGTCGTAACCGTATCCGGCAAAACCGTCCGGCTGCGAGCTGTACGCTGCTTGATAGCCTTCTGCGAACTTTTTGATGACCGCTGCTTGCGGGTCGTTTGCATCTACCTGATCCGGCACCAGCAGTTTGCCTGCTACCATCAGGACGCCTTCACCCGCATCGCCCACCAGCTCCAAAAACTTGCTGTTGGCTGAACCGTGGCTGCTGATGATCGGAATCGTCATATTGAGCTGTTTCGCTTCCTTCACAATCGTAGCCGGGCCAGGGTTCGTTCCTGCGACGATCAGCGCCTGTGCATCCGTTCCTTTGATCTTGGTCAGCTGGGAGCTCATGGACGGGTCCTTCGTGCCGTACTTCTCTTCCGCTACGATCGTAATGCCGTATTCAGGCGCGTACTTTTGCAATTGCGTTGTCCAGCCGCTTCCGTACGGATTGCTGTCGTTGAGCGTCGCGATTTTGGTAATGCCTTTTTCTTTCAAGTATTTGAAAATGCGCTTCGTGCCGTGTACATCGGTATGCGGTGTTTTGAAAATGCCTGCGCGCACCGGATTGGTAATCTGATCCGCTGCTGCCATCGAAATCAGCGGCAGCTTCTCTGTTGCGGCAAATTCGGCCATGCCGAGAGATGGTCCGCTGCCGGAGGAGCCGAGGACAGCGACTACTTTTTCTTTGGAAACCAGCTTCTTGATCGCTTTCACAGCTTCCGTGTTATCCGACTTGTCGTCCTCAAACACGACTTCGACCGGGCGGCCATTCACTCCGCCTGCTCCGTTGATTTCTTTGACGAGCAGCTCAACGGCTTGCTTCTCCGGTACCCCAAGCGGGCTGTTCGGGCCAGTCAGAGAGAAAATCGCCCCGACTTTGATTGGTTCCCCGCTGGCGCCACCTGTTGCCGCCGTCTGTCCGCCCCCTGCTTCTGCCGCTGGCTTCGCGCCGCCGCCACAGGCGCTGAGCAAGACGAGTGAAGCAATCGCTACCGGATACAGCCACTTGCGAAACGTTCCTTTTTTCATGGTTAAGCCCCCTTGAGTATCTATCTTTTTATCAATGTCAAACCGCTTCGTGGGAGTGTCCCAGATAAGCAGATTGCACACGCGGATCGTTGCTGATTTCCTCAGCACTGCCTTCCAGCATCACTTCGCCTGTACTCAACACATAAGCCCTGTCGGAAATCGCCAGTGCGGCGCGAGCGTTTTGCTCAACCAACAACACGGTTGTACCCCACTCGGAGCGAATCTCCTGAACGATCGTCAATATTTCCTTGGCAATCAGCGGTGCCAAGCCAAGCGAAGGCTCGTCCAGGAGCAACAATTGCGGCCTGGATAAAAGCGCCCGTCCGATCGCCAGCATTTGCTGCTGTCCGCCAGATAGCGTTCCCCCCAGTTGCCATTTCCGCTCTGCCAAAATCGGAAAGCGCTCGTAAACGGTCTGCATTTCTTTGGCGATCTCTTTTTTGCTCGTTTTGGGCATGCGGTGGGAAGCGCCCAGCCACAAATTGTCCTCGACGGTGAGCGTGGAGAAAATTTGTCGGCGCTCCGGCACATGCGCCATCCCGCGCGGCACGACAAGCTCGGCCGGGATTCCGGTGATGTCGGCATCGCGAAACCAGATCTTCCCTTCTTTCGCTCCGTGCAGACCGCAGATGCAATTCAACAGCGTCGTTTTGCCAGCGCCGTTTGCCCCGAGCAGCGAGACGATCTCTCCTTCGTTCACTTGCATCGTAATTCCGTGCAGCACTTCTACAGGACCGTAGCGAGCCGTGACGCCGTCCACTTTCAAGATCGTTTTTCCCATCGTTTTCCCCCCTACTCCTCTTCCGTTCCCAGATAAGCCGCGATGACGCGAGGATTTTCCTGGATTTCACGCGGGGTTCCTTCCGCAATTTTCGTTCCCTGATCGAGAACCACGATGCGGTCGGCGATGGTCATAATCATGTCCATGTCGTGCTCCACCAGCAAAATCGCCGTTCCGCTGTCGCGAATCTCGCAAAACATCCGGCTCATTTCCGCTGTCTCCGTATGGTTCAAGCCAGCCGCAGGCTCATCGAGGAGCAACAGCCTTGGCCCTGCGACCATCGCCCGGGCAATTTCCATCAGCCTCAGCTTGCCGTAGGGCAAACTTCCCGCCAGCCGCTGGGATTCCGTCGCCAGCCCCACTTGCCCGAGCCAGGCATGTGCCTTTTGCTCCATCAGCTTCTCTTCTTTTTTGGCCTTGCCCAAATTCATGCCGCAGGAGAACAGGCTGGAGCTTGTCTTCGTATGCATCCCGACCATGACGTTCTCCAATACTGTCATGTCGTCAAACGTCTGGAGATTTTGAAAAGTTCGGGTAATGCCCAGCCCGGCGTATTCATAGCCCGGCACCTTCGTCATCGGCTTGCTCGCAAAGCGAATTTCGCCAGCGGACGGAGGAATGACGCCGGACACCATGTTGAGCACCGTGCTTTTGCCTGCTCCGTTCGGGCCGATCAGCGCCAAAATTTCGCCTTCGCGCACTTGAAAATCAACCTGATTGACTGCACGCACCCCGCCGAAATCGCGGGACAGCTCTTGTACTTCCAAAAGGGTCGTCATGTTGCCGCCTTCCTTTCCACTCGCTCACCAGACTGTGCTTTGACAGCAGCTTCCTTTGCCTTTTTGGCTTGCGCTTTTTCATAGACGGAACGAATACGCGGCACCAGACCTTCCGGCATAAACATGACAATCAAGACGAGTATGCCGCCGAAAACAATCGTATCGACATCGCCCTGCAAGCCCGGGATGACTTCGCTGAGCAAAATCAGTCCCTCGCTGATAAAGCCGATCAGTACCGTGCCAATCAACGCTCCCCATATGCTCGTCATCCCGCCGATGACAACCATCGTGAGAAATTTGATCGACTCGTGCAGTCCAAAAGGCTGCGGATCGAGTATCCCCATGTAGTGAGCGTACAGACCGCCGGAAATTCCGGCGAACATGCCGCTGACGACGAAAGCGTTCAGCTTGAACTTGCTCACGTCAATTCCCATTGAGGTTGCGGCAATCTCACTCTTGTGAATCGCCCGAAACGCTCTGCCTACCCGCGAATGCAGCAGGTTGAGCGAGAACAGGAGCACACAAGTAACGACCGCCCAGATCAGATAGTACATGGACAGCTCGCTGCCTCCGAAGAACGGAACCTGCGGGATGCTGATCATCCCGCTCGCGCCCCCGGTGACTGGCTCCCATTCGGTAATCCCGATCTGGACGATATAGCCGAATGCCAGCGTCGCCATCGCGAGATAGTAGCCTTGCAACCCCGCTATCGCTCGTCCGAGAATGAAGGCAAACAACCCAGGAACAATTGCCGAGGCGATGAGGCCGACGAATGGCGACAGCCCGTATTTGGTCGTCAACACCGCGGAAGTGTAAGCGCCGATTCCCCAAAAGGCTGCTTGTCCGAGCGAAATTTGTCCAGCCAGCCCCATCACCAGGCACAGCCCGATCGTCACGATGGCATGCAGCCCGATAATAATGCCGACGGAACGGTAATACTCATCTGGCATCACAAACGGGAAAACGATCATCAAAGCGACGTAAATTCCGAAGCCTTTTCCCCATTTTTGCAACAACTGCTTCATCTATAGCCCTCCTTTCCCCACGCTGCGCTCTCCGAAGAGTCCGGATGGCTTCACCAGGAGCATGCCGATCAAGACCAGAAACGCGATGGCGTCCTTCATCCCGGAGCTGACGTATCCGGCTCCAAGCGACTCGACAATCCCGAGCAAAAAGGCAGCCACAGCCGCGCCAAGCGGATTGCCCAACCCGCCGAGAATCGCGGCGGAAAAGCCTTTGATTCCAAGCAGCACACCGATGTCGTAGGAGGTCACGCTCAGCGGTGCGATGACGATTCCGGCAACAGCTCCGGTGGCTCCGCTGATGGCGAAGGCGAGCATGCTCATCTTCGTTGGAGAAATCCCCATCAGGCGGGCTGCCATCGGATTGACCGAACAGGCGTTGATTTTTTTCCCGAGAATCGTCTTTTCCATCAAATACCAGAGGAGAAACAAAATGATAAGGACAGCAGCCAAAATCCAAACGCTTTGCGTCGCGATCGTCACGCCCCCGAACGAGAGGGGTTCGTTGCTTGTAATCGGCTCCAGCGCAAAAGCATCCTTGCCCCAAATAAAGCTGGCGATCCCGCGGATTAAGGTGGAAATTCCTATTGTCAAAATTATCAAACTAATAGGACTAGCTTTTTTCACATAATCAATGACATATTTCTGCATGATGATTCCGATTGCCGTTACTGCCAGAATGGCAAGCAATGCTGCGAGTCCGTAAGGCAAATTCATCCCGATCAAAGCTACCGTAACCATTCCGCCGAGCATCAAAAACTCACCCTGTGCGAGATTGATGACCTTGCTCACGTTGTAAATCGTGATGAAGCCTACGGCAACAATCGCATAAATGCCGCCACTGACGAGGCCGTTTGCGACATACTGCAACAGTTCCGTCATATTCGTGCTGTACCCCCTCTTGTTTCGCGCCTTAACCGCTACCATCTAAAACGCTTACATTTTAATTAATGGAAATATTATTGAAGAAGAAATGCCCTAGCTTGTCACTAGGGCGCTTTCTTCGTAGCAACCGCTTAATGCACAGGTGCAACTTCATACACCGTCTCGAAGAATCGAACTGCCCCTGGATTTAATCGTTGATAATAGTTTTGGAACAATTGATCCGCCTCTTTGCCTAGCCACAGTTCCGGAAGCAGCTCCTGCGGCAAGTCCGGGTCGATAAACAAAAACTTGCGATATTCATGGACGAGCTTCGTCTTTTCCACAAAGCAGTGGCTGTCTGGCACTTCCTCGCCACTGTCTATTTTCGCGGATAGCTGCTCGAATTGTTCGCGGTAGTTGTCAATGAACTCTTTGTACTTCTCGTTGATTTCAGCGATGTTCCAGCACTTTTGCACCAATTGCTTCGGATCGCTCCAGCCCAGATGCTGCGCGCTGAAAATTTCTACATGGTCGGTGATTTCATGCGCCTCGGTCAACTCTTTCACCCGGTCTGCGAGATTGTTCGGGCTGATCCACGTGCTCGTCGTCAGCATCCCGAAGCCCATCCACCCCAGTTCCTTGCGCAGCTGATCCCGCAACGCGCGGCGTTCCTCCGGTATGTTGTAGCTGGCGATGCACCATTTTCCGTCCCAGACATCTGTCTCGACTTTATAAATGCGGGCTGCCGCTTCCTCCAGCCGTTTTTTCCCACGTTCGGATACCGAGTAGTAGCTCTTGTTTCCTACTTTCCTGGATTCCAGCCAGCCTTGGCGGAGCATCCTGGAAATGGCGGCGCGAACAGCCGGTTCGGACAGACCAAATTCTCCCATGAGCCGTGTCAGGCTGCCGATCCAGATCTCGCTCCCGTAATGGCGAACATATTCTCCATAAATCGTAAAAAGCATGGATTGTGGCTTCACGTTCTTCAACCCCCAAATCGATTCATACCTTTATGCTGTGAAATTGTACCATATTCTCTAGAAGGTGCGTGAATCGTTTGAGAGTATGACGATAAAATCGTATAACGTAATTTTAACGTTATTATATTAAAACATTTTAAAAGAGTCAATTTATTCTGTACAATTATTTTCCGCAGCGATTTCTGCCTGGAGCGCTTCAAAGCGCCGCCTGATTTCGTGCTTGTTGAAAATCGCCTGGGTAAACGAACCGACCCCGACGCGATTCCGGGCGGTGTCGGCTGTCACCTCGCACACCACCCGATTTTTCGTGACTTCCTGGCACACGGCTTTGAAGGTCACCACTTGACCCGCTACCGCCGGACCGACATGGCGGATATCCACAGCGAAGCCGGAGCCTTCCTCATCCGCTTCCAAATAAGGCAAAATCACCTGACGCCCTGCCCATTCCATGTAGTAGATCATGCTGACCGTCGACATGACCGGATGCACAACCTCCCCTGCAAACTTGGGCAGCATGTCCTCTGTGACGACCACCGTAAATTCGGCAGTCGTCCCTGGCTTCAGTCCTTCCTTCACGCACATGCACCTCTCGTCACGCGTGATTGCTTTCTACACGCGCTCAATAATCGTCGCGATTCCCTGGCCCACGCCGATACACATGGCAGCCAGACCATAGCGAGCTTCCCTGCGCTCCATCTCGTACAAAAGCGTGGTCAGGATACGTGCGCCACTAGCTCCGAGCGGATGCCCCAAAGCAATCGCGCCGCCATTGACATTGACCAGATCAGGATTGACTCCCAGCTCTTGCACGCAAGCTACCGCTTGTGCGGCAAAAGCTTCGTTAAATTCAAACAGGTCGATATCGGCAAGCGACAGTCCCGCCTGCTTCAACGCCTTGTGCGTAGCCGGAATCGGCCCAATCCCCATGACAGAAGGATCAACGCCTGCCACTGCGGAAGCGACGATGCGGGCGCGCGGTTTAAGCCCAGCAGCCAAAGCCGCCTTTTGCTCCATGATAAGCAGGGCGCTTGCCCCATCGTTCAAACCGCTGGAATTGCCCGCCGTAACGGTGCCGTTTGCCTGAAAAGCTGGCTTGAGCTTTTGCAGTTGCTCTATCGTCGTCTCCGGGCGAGCGTGTTCGTCGCGGTCAAACAGCGTGACATCCCCTTTGCGCCCTCTCAGCTCGACAGGCACAATCTCTGCTGCCCATTTTCCTTCCGCCAGTGCTCTCGCGTAGTTTTGCTGGCTTCGCAGCGCAAACTCGTCCTGCGCTTCGCGGCTGATCCCGTATTGCTCGGCAACCTTTTCGGCTGTTTCGCCCAAGCTGATCGGCGGATACAGCTCGTTCATTTTATCGTTCACCAGCCGCCAGCCGAGCGTCGTGTCCACCAGTTGCTGATTTCCGCGCTGAAAAGCCGCTCCAGGCTTCATCATGACCAAAGGTGCGCGCGTCATGCTCTCCAGTCCGCCGGCAATGTACACTTCGCCAGCGCCTGCCTTGATCGCGTTCGCGCTTTGGTTCACGGCTTCCAGCCCAGAGCCGCACAAACGGTTGACAGTCACGCCAGACACTTCGACAGGCAAGCCAGCCAAAAGCAGCGACATCCGCGCCACGTTGCGGTTATCCTCGCCCGCCTGATTGGCGCACCCCATCATGACATCGTCAATCGTTCCTACATCAAGCGGATTTCGTTCCAGCAATTTTTGGATAACCAAAGCGCCCAGATCATCCGGGCGCACCTCTTTCAATGCTCCGCCAATCCGTCCGATCGGTGTGCGTATCGCATCGATAATGACAGGTGTATTCATCTTCCACTCCTCCAGTACAGTAGGACATCCCGATTCATCTACAACGCTTCGACCAGCGTAGCCAGTCCCTGTCCGCCCCCGATGCACAGCGAAACGATTCCGTATTTCTTTTTGCGGCGGCGCAGCTCGTACAGGAGCGTGCCTGCCAGACGAGCGCCGCTCATGCCGAGCGGGTGGCCCAAGGCGATGGCACCGCCGTTCACATTGGTCTTCTCTGGGTCAAGCCCCAGCTCGCGCATGCAGGCGAGCGACTGGGAGGCAAAAGCTTCATTCAGTTCAAACAGATCAATGTCTTCGACAGACAGCTTGACCTCGGCGAGCAGCTTGCGGATGGCTGCGACTGGTCCTATGCCCATAATGCGCGGGTCGACGCCAGCGCAAGCAAAATGCACGATGCGTCCCAAAGGCGCGGTACCCGAACGCTTCAACATTTCCTCATTCATGAGCAAAAGAGCCGCCGCGCCATCGTTGATCCCGGAGGAGTTGCCTGCGGTCACGCTGCCGTTTTTGCGAAAAGCAGGGCGCAGCTTGGCAAGCGACTCCACACTGGAATCGCGGCGCGGGAACTCATCTGTATCAAACAGCGTTTCTTCGCCTTTTTTTCCTCGCAAAACTACCGGGATGATTTCTTCCTTGAACAAGCCGGCATCGATCGCCGCGATAGCACGTCTCTGGCTTTCGGCAGCAAACAAATCTTGATCCTCGCGGCTGATGCCGAACTTTTCGGCAACGTTTTCCGCCGTATCGCCCATGGTCAAATCTCCGTAGAGCGACACAGGCGCAGAGCGCGGGCCGCCGAACGATTCCATCAGCGTCTGTGCCCCGCGCTGGTACGGCTGCTCGAATTTCTCCATGATGTACGGCGAGCGCGTCAAATTTTCTACTCCGCCCGCAAGCATCGCCTGGCTGTGTCCGGTCTGGATGGACTGTGCAGCCAGATTGAGCGCTTCCAATCCGGAGGCGCAGACCCGGTTCACTGTCAGTCCCGGCACGCTCTCCGGCAACCCTGCTTTCAACAGACCTACGCGCGCGATATTGATGAACGGCCCCGCGGAAATGACGTTCCCCATAATGACTCCGTCGATAGCATCGCCTGTTTGCCCTGCCTGCGCCAAGGCGCCATTCAGCACGAGCGCAGTCAAATCATCCATAGGCGTATGCTTCAGACTGCCCCCGAGCTTGCCGATCGGCGTGCGAACGGCGGCAGCTACGTATACGTCGTTTCTGTTCATCGTCATGCCTTCGCCTCCGCCTTGCTTTCGTATGCGTAAAAACCTTGCCCGCTGCGTACGCCGACTCGCCCCGCCAGCACGAGCTTGCGCAGCAGCGGAGCTGTACGGTAGCGCTCTTCCGCGAGGTCGCGCTGCAAGCCTCTGGAAATCGCATAAATCTCGTCCAATCCGATGCGATCCGCCCATTCCAGCGGACCATACGGATAGTTGGTGCCTTTTTTCATGGCAATATCAATATCGCGGGCAGTCGCCGCCTTTTCCATCAGCGTAAAAGCCGCTTCATTAATAATCAGGGAAAGAATGCGCGGGAAAACCAGCCCGACCTCGTCGTTGACGGCTTCCGTTTCTTTGCCAAGCGACTGGAAAAAAGCTTCCGCTGCTTGCAGCGTCTTCGCTTCTGTTTGCAGCGCCGGAGCAAGCTCAATCAGCTCCCGCTCCACCAGCGGAACCAGCGTGCCGAACCCGCACACCCGCTCGGGATGCTTCGTCCAGGAAGCGACCTCTGTCGCCGTGATCGCAAGCGAAGTCGTGAGAATCGGCACATCAGGGGCAAGCAAGCTGTCCAACTGGCGAATCTCCTCAGCCTTTTGCTCTAAATCGAGATTGCTGACCTCCACTGCGAACGCCACCGCCGCAGAATTTGTGGCGGCTTGCGCCAGGGACAGCACTTGATATCCTTTTTCTGCAAAAAGTTGGTGCAGCTCTGCAAAAAGCGGGCTTGTGCCCGTCAGCACGACCGCCTTATTTGTCATAGTCATAGAAGCCTTCCCCCGTCTTTCTGCCCAAGCTGCCGGCCTGAACCATCCGCTGCTGAATCCGGCTGGGCTTAAATCGTCCTTCATGGAAGAAGTCGGTGTACACCGATTCCGTTGTGGCAAAATTGATGTCGATGCCGATCATGTCCTGCAACTCAAACGGACCCATTTTGAAGCCGCCTGCGCGTTTCATGATTCGGTCGATCTGCTCTACCTCTGCCACATGGTCGCCCAAAATGCGCAACGCCTCGTTATAGTACGGACGCGCGATGCGATTGACGATAAATCCGGGCGTGTCTGTCACCAGCACGGGCACCTTGCCCAGTTCTGTTGCGAAGCGATACGCCGCCTGCACGTTGTCTTCGCTCGATTTTTTGCCGCGGATTACTTCGACGAGCGGCATGACTGGCGCAGGATTGAAAAAATGAAACCCGAGAATGCGCTCGGGATGAGGAAGCCCTCCAGCAATTTGCGTAATGGAAATGGAGGAAGTATTGGTCAGCAAAAGCGCGTCCGGTCTGCAAATGCGGCTTAGCTCGCTGAAAATGCCCTTTTTCAAATCGAGCCGCTCCGGCACGGCTTCGATGACAATATCGCACGCCGCCAGTTGTTCCATCTCTGATACGAGCTTTGCCCTGTCCAGCATGTCCGCTTTTTCCTGCTCGCTGATTTTGCCTTTTTCCACATCTTTTCCCGTGATCGATTGCAAGTAGGTCAGCGCTTTGTCCAAAACCGCCTGATTGGCATCCAAAAGCACGACCTGATGTCCTTTGCGAATGCAGACGAGAGCGATCCCCGCTCCCATCGTGCCCGCACCGATAACGCCTACTGTTTTTGTATTCACTAGACTTGTGCCTCCCTTCGCCTAACGACCCGTAAAACGGGGAGCGCGTTTTTCCATGAAGGCCGCTACCCCTTCCTTGTGATCGGCTGTGCTGCCCGCAGCCTCTTGTGCGTAGGCTTCGTAGGCCAACGTCTCTTCCAGTCCCATTTCCAGCCCTTTGTACATCGCGCGCTTGATCAGCCCGATGGCTCTCGTCGGCAAGGCAGCCAGCTTGCGCGCATAGGCGAGGGCATCTTCCATAAAGCTCTCTGCCGGATACACCTGATTGACGAGTCCGATGCCGAGAGCCTCTTGTGCCGATACTTTTTCTCCGGTCATCGCCAGTTCCAGCGCCTTGCCGATTCCGACGATGCGCGGCAGGAAGTAGCAACCGCCCGAGTCTGGAACAAGTCCGATGCCCACGAACGCATTGACAAAAGATGCTTTTTCCGAAGCCAAGCGAATATCGCAAGCGAGCGCCACACTCATGCCCGCTCCTGCTGCCACGCCGTTAACTGCCGCAACAATCGGCTTCTCCGTTTTGTGCATCTGCAAAATCATCGGATTGTAACGCTCGCGTAAAAATCCGCCGAAATCCACGTCTCCGCCAGAAACTTCGCTCAGGTCCTGTCCGGCATTGAAAGCCCGGCCTGCGCCTGTGAGCAAAATGCAGCGAACAGCGTCATCCTTTTGCGCCTGTTTAAGCGCCGCAATGATTTCCTTGTGCATGACTTCTGTAAAAGCGTTGAATTTATCCGGTCGATTCAAGGTGACAATCGCTACGCCTTCTGACACTTCATACAGAATCGTTTCGTACATGGCCGCCTCCTAATTACCCGTAAACCGGGGTTTGCGCTTGTTCAGGAAAGCTTGCATTCCTTCCTTGCGATCCTCGCTGGCGAGCAGCAAATAAAAGCCGTTGCGTTCATAGTCCATGCCCTCGGCAAGCGGCAAATCCTCGGCTTTGTGCACCGCCTTTTTGATCACCTGTACAGCGAGCGGAGGCTGGACGGCAATTTGCTTCGCCAGCTTGAGCGCTTCCTGAAAATACGCCTCCACTGGCACGACGCGATTGACCAGCCCGTAGCGCAACGCTTCTTTGGCCGATATCGGTTCTCCCGTCAGCAGCATTTCCATTGCCTTGCGCATTCCCACCGCACGGGTCAGCCGCTGCGTTCCGCCCGCTCCCGGCATGACGCCAAGCTTGATTTCCGGCTGGCCGATGACGGCTGTCTCCGAAGCGATGACGATATCGCAGTTCATCATCAGTTCACAGCCGCCGCCCAGCACGAAGCCGCTGACAGCGCCGATGATCGGCTTGGAAATAAGCGACATGCGATCCCAGACGGCAAACTGGTCGCGCTTCATGATCTCGATTGCCGATGCCTCTGCCATTTCGTTGATGTCCGCTCCCGCTGCGAACGCTTTGTCATTGCCAGTGAGCACGATCACGCGAATGTCCGGGTCCCGATCCAGCCGTTCCAGCTCGGCGACCAGCTCATCAATCAACTGCAAATTCAGTGCGTTAAGAATCTTCGGTCGATTCAAGGTAATAATACCGATACCGTCTTCGCTGGCCGTTTTGATATATTCGTAAGCCATGCGCTGTTCACACCCTTTTTCGCAGGTAGTCGAGTCGTTAGGAAACTCGCCAGCTAGATCGCTGCCTGGGCTTTGCCCCGATTGTCCACAATGCGAATCGCCTTTCCTTCGCTGCGCGTCAAGGAATTTGGTTGTTGAATCCGCAGCACGACAGACACACCCAATGTATTTTTGATCATATGCCCGATCTCTTTTACAAGATGCGACAACGCAGCGCTTTCATTTCCGTTGATTTCACTGGCGTACTTCTCGGTCAGCTCGCAGTGCACCTCAAAGCGATCCAATGCACCATCGCGCTCGATCACTACCTGATAGTGCGGAGCCAACTGGTTGAAGGTCAGCAAAACAGACTCGATCTCGGTCGGGAACACATTGACGCCGCGAATGATGAGCATATCGTCTACACGGCCTTTGATGCGGGACATGCGCATGGTGGTGCGGCCACACTTACAGGGTTCCGGGTTGAGCGATGCGATATCTCCTGTGCGATAACGAATGACAGGGAATGCTTCTTTCGTCAGGGAAGTGAAGACAAGCTCACCTTCTTGTCCATGCGGCAGCACTTCACCTGTATTCGGGTCGATGATTTCTGCGTAGAAATGATCTTCCGCAATGTGCAAGCCATCCTGGGCCTCGTGGCATTCGATCGATACGCCCGGTCCCATGACCTCGCTCAATCCGTAAATGTCCACCGCCTTGATGTCGAGCGCTTCTTCGAGCTGAACGCGCATTTCCTCCGACCATGGCTCGGCCCCGAAAATGCCGTACTTCACGCTTGTCTCCCGCGGGTTTATGCCTTGCTTTTTCATTTCTTCGACGATGTTGAGCACGTAAGACGGAGTGGCTGCAATCCCGCGTGGCTGGAAGTCCTCAATTAGTGTAATTTGCCGGGAAGTATTGCCCCCGGATACAGGAACCGCTACCGCGCCCATGTGCTCGATTCCGTTATGCAGGCCAAGACCGCCCGTAAACAGGCCATAACCGTAAGCGTTGTGGAAAATATCCCCTGGCTGGCCGCCCGCACAGCAAATGGCGCGAGCGACGATTTCCGCCCAGTTTTCCAGGTCTTTCTTCGTGTAGCCTACAACAGTCGGCTTGCCTTTTGTGCCGGACGAACCGTGAATGCGCGCTACTTCCTTCATGTCCACAGCGAACAGCTTGAACGGATAATTTTCTCGCAGATCGGTTTTTTTCATGAACGGCAGCTTCTGAATGTCTTCGATGGACTGGATATCTTCCGGTTTTACGCCTGCTTCGTCAAAAGCTTTTTGATGAAAAGGCACTCGTTCGTAGACGCGCGCCACCGTTTCTTTCAAACGCTCCACTTGAAGCTTTGTCAGCTCTTCTCTTGACAACGTTTCCATTTCTGTATTAAAGATCATGCCGTTTCCCTCATTCCGTCACGTTATGTCTTTGTAGCTATCGCCTATTCTCCCTTGAATACAGGCTTTCTTTTTTCGCGGAAAGCTTCCAGCGCTTCCAGGCGGTCTTTCGTTGGGATAATGACTTCATAGCACATCGTTTCCACGTCCAGCCCTGTTTGCAAATCGACGCTGCTTCCGCGGTCGATGGCCGCCTTTGCCTGATAGACGGCGAGCGGTGCGTTGCCGAGAATCTCTTGGGCCAGCCCCATTGCCAGCTCCAGCAATTGTTCCCCGTCTTGCGCAACTCCATTCAATATCCCCAAGCGGCAAGCTTCGTTCGCCTGAATGCGCCGGGCTGTCAAAATCAGTTCCTTCGCCTTCGCCGGACTGATCAAACGCGACAGACGCTGCGTTCCGCCCGCTCCGGGAATGATGCCCAGACTGACCTCGGTCAGCCCCATTTTCGCTTCCTCCACGGCGTAGCGGAAATCACAAGCGAGCGCTAGTTCAAATCCACCACCGAAAGCGAAGCCGTTGATCAACGCGATCGTCGGCTGCGGCAATCGTTCCAGCGCAGTGAACACATCGCGAATTTTGCGGACGTTTCTGCGGACTTGCTGTTCGTTCAGCGTGCGCCGCTCTTTCAAATCAGCTCCTGCGCAAAACGCCCGGCCTTCGCCTTTTATCAGCAGCACCCGAATGTCTTTTGAATCAAGCCGCACTTGTTCAATCAGATCACCCAGCCGCTCCAATGTAGCGTAGTTCAGTGCATTCAGCTCATCCGGACGGTTGAGCGTGATGATCGCCACATGGCCGTCTCGTTCAAAGCGAACCGTTTCTTCCACTTCTATCCCCTCCTCGTGCAACCATTCTCTTTAGCTTCGATTCGGATTGACCCGCGCATACGTTCCCGTGGCAAAAGCAACGAGCTTGCCGTCACAGGTGACGCGCGCCTCCATAATGATCAGGCTCTTGCCCTGCTTCAAAACGCGAGACTCAGCTTCCAGCCTCTCCCCGCGGGCAGGGTACAAATATTGAATTTTGCTCTCTACCGTAACGCATTGCTGCACGCCGTCTACATGTGGCGCAGCTCCATGTCCCATCGCTACGTCAGCCAACGTCGCCGTCACGCCACCATGTACGACCCCATCTATGCTGTTGAACAGTTCAGGGCGAATTTTCAGTGCTACCTTGCAGCCCTGCTCATCTCGGTGTACGACTTCTATGCCCAGGTAGTGATTGAATCGATTGCGGATTTCCACTGTCATCCTCTCGCCCCCGTGTCTGGTATCCTCGTGAAACAGGGAAAGGAGCCTGTGCACGCGGCATTCGGCTTCCTTTCTCCGTTTTGTGTGTGCATTTGGTTATTCCTTGTCGTCCAGCGAAATGAAGTATTCATTTTTCCGATAAGCCAGTGCGTCCAATGTCGCTACCAGGCCGTGCTCGGATTCTACGCGGATGCGGTACCAGGCTGTCCGGTTGTTCTTCTTCTCTTCCGTAGCCGTTGCCACAAGCCGGTTTCCTTTCATTGCTGCGGCCAAAAATCCGATGTTCATCGAGAGCGCAACAGATGTTTTTCCGTAGGAGTTACAGGCTGCGGCAAAAACAAAATCAGCCAGGGAGAAAATGATGGCGCCGTGCGCTGTACCGTGCGCATTCAACATATGATCGGCCACCGTCACCTCTGCTGTCGCAGTCCCCTCGCCAAGCTCGATCAGCTTGACTCCCAAAAACTGGGCGAACTGGTCTTGTTTCAGCTTTTCGCAAATCTCGTCGTAATGTTTATGATGCAGCTCGCGCTCGTCAACAAACGATTTTGTTCCCATACGTTAAACCACTTCGGCAAAATGCATGGACACTACTTGGCCTGCAAAACCGCGCAAGTCTTTTCCTGCTGCACGCCCCTCTGGAGATGACAACGCTTCCAACAAGGCTTCCTTCGTTTCAAAGTACATTTCTGCGAGCAGATGCAGATCGGATTCGCCCATCGGCGTGCCGTATACTTTGCTTACCTCCATCTTGATCAAGCCAGGCATTTTCTCAGCGAGTGCAGCGTGCACTTCAAAATAGTGCTTGTCAAAAGCCTCGATATCTTCCGGCTTGCGATAAATTGCCACCAATTTCACCATTGCGATCCCTGCTTTCATTCATTTATTTTCACAAAATATGTGACGACTTAATAATATAACGTTATTTTAACGCATGTTGATATTTTTATTATATAAAGCCTTGTAGATAGGTGCAAGTATTTTTCAAAAAGCGAGAAAACTCTGTCTGCTCCCTCCCTTCCCGAAAAGCCGCTCCTATCCCATGCTTATCTCAATTCCCGCTCGATAGTACAAAAAAATGGCTGCCAGAAATGACTTCTGACAGCCCGAAAAAAAGAGGACAGACTTTTGGTCTGCCCTCTTGCCCTTGCCAAGCGTTCTAGATCCACACCCAGTAAACGAAGACGATTACTGCAAGCAGGATCACGAACAGCCCGGCGAAAATGCTGATCCGTGCGAACTCGTGGCCTTTTTGATCCATGTGCATCCAAACAAACAGTTGGAAGAACGCCTGGATGAAAGCCAAGACGACGATGAACGGTACGGTAAAACCTACCGGAATCACTTCATACGCAACAGCAATAAATGCAAGTGCGGTCAATACGAGAGATCCGATGAAAGCTACAACGTGTCTTTTTGGACCGTCGTGTTTTACTTTCGGCTTGCGTACCTCTTCATTATGAGCGTGTGCTCCCATAGATTATCCCACCTTTCCACCGATCATACCCATGAGATATACCACGGTAAAGATGAATACCCATACTACGTCGATAAAGTGCCAGTACAAGCAGGCCAGGTAGAACTTAGGAGCCGTTACTACCGTCAAGCCTTTCTTCACTGCCGACAACTGCAACAAAGTGATCCAGAGAATCCCGAACGCTACGTGACCCCCGTGGAAGCCAACCAATGTGTAGAACGCAGAGCCGAACGCACTTGTCGAGATTTTATGTCCTTCATGCACATAATGCACAAACTCATAAATCTCCAGGGCAAGGAATCCGAGACCGAGCAATACAGTGATGGTCAGCCAAACTTGAATCATTTTCAAGTTTTTCTTGTGCAGAGCGAGTGTAGCCATAACACTTGTCATCGAACTGGTAAGCAAAAGAAGTGTTGCAGCTGCAACCAGCGGCATGTCAAACAGTTGCTGGGACGTCGGTCCGCCGTTTGCTTGATCACGCAGCGCGATAAAAGTTGCGAACAACGAACCGAAAAGAACAGTCTCTCCACCAAGGAAGAGCCAGAAGCCAAGAATCTTGTTCTTGCCTTCAAGGGTGGCTTTTTCCGGTTCATCAGGTAAAACTGCATTTGCGTGATGTGTAGCCATTAAGCCTTAACCCCTTTCTCTTCGATTTCATCCTCATGAATATGATAACCAGGATCGTCTTTTACAGAACGTGCGAACATACATCCGAAAGTCAAAATCAAGCCGATCGCTACTACAACGTAGTTGTGGTACATGAAGCCATAGCCTGCAATGAACAGACCGACGGACATCAGGAACGGCAGGAACGATGGCGATGGCATGTGGATGTCACCGAGCGGTTCAGCAGGTGTCATGCCTTTGTTGCCAGCCATTTTCTCGATCCAGAATGCATCCAGACCACGCACCAGAGGTGTTTGGGCAAAGTTGTACTCAGGCGGCGGCGACGGAATTGTCCACTCCAGCGAGCGTCCATCCCACGGGTCCGCAGGTGCGCGTTTGCCTTTTGCTGCAACGACAACGTTGATGAGGAACAGGATTGTACCGATCGTCATACCGAATACACCGATGGTACTGATAAAGTTCCCTACATCCAGGTCCTGACCTTTCAGGTATGTGAAGACGCGGCGCGGCATCCCCATCAGACCAAGGAAGTGTTGCGGGAAGAAGGTAAGATGGAAACCGATGAAGAACGTCCAGAAGTTCCATTTACCGATTGTTTCATTCAGCATTTTACCGAACATTTTCGGCCACCAGTAGTAAAGACCGGCGAACAGACCGAAGACGAGACCCCCTACGATAACGTAGTGGAAGTGAGCTACTACGAAGTAGCTGTCATGGTATTGGTAGTCAGCTGGCGGAACCGCGAGCATAACCCCTGTCATACCACCGATCGTAAATGTCGGAATGAAGCCTACTGCAAACAAGTTTGCGGTAGGGAAGCGAATTTGTCCGCCCCACATGGTCAAAAGCCAGTTAAAGATTTTAATACCCGTAGGTACCGCAATCAGCATCGTAGCCAGACCGAACAGCGTGTTGGCAATGGCGCCCAAACCAGTTGTGAACATGTGGTGAGCCCACACCATGAAGCCGAGGAAGCCGATCAGCGCAGTTGCGAATACCATGGAGCTGTAACCGAACAGGCGCTTTCTTGCAAAGGTGGAGATAATTTCAGAAATAACACCGAATGCCGGGAGAATCAGGATGTATACTTCGGGGTGACCGAAGATCCAGAACAAGTGCTCCCAAATGACAACGTTACCACCCGCATCCGGGTTGAAGAAGTTACCGCCAAACAAACGGTCGAACATCAAGAGAACCAGACCTACTGTAATCGCCGGGAAAGCGAACAGAATCAGACCGGATGTAATAAAAGACGCCCAGGTGAACATTGGCATGCGCATGAATGTCATCCCTGGAGCACGCATGTTGATGATGGTAACAAGGAAGTTGATACCACCGATCAGCGTACCGAGACCGGCAATTTGCAAACCGAGAACATAGAAGTCTACTCCGCGGCCGCTATATTGGTTCAAAGCCAAAGTGGTATAAGATGTCCATCCGGCATCTGGTGCTCCGCCAAGGAACCAGCTGGTGTTCAGGAGCACTCCTCCGAAGAAGAACAACCAGAAGCCGAGAGCGTTAACAAAAGGGAATGCTACGTCGCGCGCTCCGATTTGAAGCGGAACGACTGCGTTCATCAGCGCGAAAATGACTGGCATGACCGCCAAGAAAATCATCGTCGTGCCGTGCATGGTAATCAATTCGTTAAACGTCTTGGCACCAACTACAGAAGCTTCTGGATACATCAACTGCAAACGGATCAACAGGGCCTCATAACCACCGGCGAGAAAGAAAATACCACCGGCAATCAAGTACAGGATCGCGATCTTCTTGTGATCCACTGTCGTGAGCCAGTCCCACAGCCCTGAACGTTTTGGTGCGGGTGCGTGAGAAGCATGTGCAGACACAGGTTTACCTCCTTTTTAAGCGTCACTGCCTATGACGAAATGTCATTTCATTACGGTAGTTACTTCACGCTGAGTGTAGACATGTACTCTACAAGCGCTTTCACTTGTGCATCGTCGAGGTTGAGGTTAGGCATGTTGTTGCCCGGTTTTACCTTTTGCGGATCTTTGAGCCACTCTGCCAGATTTTCAGGCGTGTGGGCAAGAATACCTGCTACGCGTTCGCGATCTGCGAAGTTGGTCAGGTTTGGACCCAGTTTTCCGCCTTTTCCAGCGATGGCGTGACAGCCGAGACAGCTTTTGTTGAAGATTTCTTGACCTTGTGCAGCACTTGGAGCTGTAGCGGCTACCGGCTCTTTGGACTGAACGCCCTTCATGCCGTTTGCCCAGCTGTCAAATGCAGTCTGGTCCATTACTTCTACCTTGAAGTCCATCAAGGCATGGGACGCTCCACAGAGCTCCGCGCATTTTCCGTAGAAAATACCTGTTTTGTCTGCTTGCAGCCAAATCTTGTTTTCTTGTCCCGGGTTGGTATCGATTTTACCGCCCAGAGCAGGAATCCAGAATGCGTGCATAACGTCAGCAGAGGTCACTTGGAACTGAACCTTTTTGCCAACTGGCAGAACCAGGTCTTGTGCGGTTGCTACTCCCAGATCCGGATACTCGAACTCCCACCAGAACTGGTGAGCGGTTACCTTCACTTGAAGCGCTTCCTCTTTTGGAAATTCCTTGTGCAGGGCGAAACCGGTTGTAACGGTTGGAATCGCCATCACAATCAGGAGCAGGAAAGGAATTACTGTCCAAAGAATCTCAAGTGCATGATTGCCTTCGACCTGCTTTGGAACGCCTTGCTGTCCTGGACGCTTACGGTATCGGATAAGGACGTACGTAAAGATCAGCATAACGACAATGAAGACGCCGATCATGATAGCGGAGGACAGCTTCATCAGGTCATACTGCATCGAAGCAACCGGGCCGGAAGGCTTGAGCGCTGAGAGCTCATCTTTGCCACACCCGGTTAACACCAGCGCCAGCAGACCAAACAGAGAAAGCTGACGCCAAAACTGTTGCCAACCCTTCATACCAATGAACCCCTCTTTCTTCGTGTTGGTAACGTTCTAGCCACGCATACAAACTAGAAGCTTTTTGCTCTTTCAATTTTGCACAAGGATGGCTATCTATTCCTTCCCCAACTATCATACCCAATCAGGAAAAGTATTAGCAGTCATCCCAAAAACAAACAGAAGGAGCAAAAGGGCCGAGATTGCAGACTCCTGCCAATGCGTGGTAACCATTTAAGTATACATAAATTTTCCTTAATCTAAAGGCTATTTGTTATCATTTTGTTAACAAATTTATGAACAAATTTGTGAACTTTTAAGATAAATGTAACCAGTTTAGGCAACTTAAAGGAGAAATATATGAAAAAAAGACCAATTGCACTAATCACTGGCTCCTCCAGCGGCTTCGGCATGCACGCTTCTGTGGCATTAGTCAAGGCTGGATTTTACGTAATTGCTTCCATGCGCGACCCGCAAAAAAGAGGCCCACTTGACAAACTCGCAAACTTGCATATAGCAACCGAACATATGGAAGTGATTTCCTTGGATGTCACCAGCCCTCCCCAGATCGAACAGGCGATCGCCGACATCGTGGATCGACACGGGCGAATCGACCTGTTGCTCAACAATGCCGGATGCGCATACGGAGGCTTCAGCGAATCGTTGCGCCTGGAGCTGGATCGAACGGATCGCAACCCAAAAGCTGGCTCCTTCGAAAAACGATTGACGCGTGCGCAGCAAAAAGGACAGCCCCCGTCTTTTCGCAAATGGACGGGGCTGTCCCGGCAACAATGGCACCTCTATGTGTTTTCCGAGCGGATCGCACGAAGCAGCCATGTATGCTGCAAGTATTCGGCCACACCGTAAAAGATGGCGACAAATCCCGCTCCCATTGCCGAGATTTGGGCATCAGGCAAAAAGACGATGCTGCCGTATACAATCAGAAAACCGATGATAAAATCAATGGCGGTTGTAAGCCACAGACTGCCTGGAGCCAGAATGGCCCTGTCCAGAAAAAATCCGGCAAGAGCAAGGACAAAGCCGACACCGACAGACTGGTACAGGTTCGCAAAATTCACCTCGGGAAAGAGGGCATCAGCCAAAACAACCAAGATCGGGCTTACCAGAAGCTTCATCAAAAGACCGTCCACGTGTGTTTCCACTCCTTTGCTGAGGTCTTCTCAGTATGCCCCGCTTTCCAGCGGCAATCCTCGCGGCAACAAGCCTCCGTCCTCAATGCAGCCACTGCTTGATCCAGTCATCCATCGGCTTGTAGATGATTTCCATCGCATAGACAGGGTTGGGCACAAGACCAAATTGCGTAGCGGCATACATCCCGACACTGATCACGAGCATGACGATAAACACAATCGTTTCTTTTCGCTGTTTCTTGCGGATCAGCCTGGGCAGCTCGTACAGACTGACGACGATGGAGATGAAGACTACCGTCAATACCGACATGACTCCCCCTCCTGATCACTCATTTTTCCTTGAAAGCGTTGTTGATCGTTCCCAGTCGCCTGATTTTCACTTCTGCCTTGATGTGAACCGGGAGCTTGGCAAATTCCTTGTTCCAGTTTTTTTCGAGTTGTTTCCACACCTTCGGATACTGGCGGTGGATGACATCTCCGAATCCGAAAATGTCCACTTCATGCTGCTTCGCATAAGTGACCGCCCGCATTCCTGTAGCAACCATGCCTTTTTCGGCTTCTTTTTGGATTTCTTCGATCGTCTCCATTTTGGTCAGATCGATTTTGCACTGCACTTCGCCGATGTCATTTTCTAGGTGAATATCGACCATGATTTCCGGCTTGCCATTTTTCAGGATGGCTTTCACCTTGGAGTTCGACTTCATAATTTCCATCGTCAGGCGCCCTCCCCCTTTACACGGAAGGCTGCCAGCCGTACTTTTGACATTTCCGGTTATGTAGTTGTACGCCTTGCTGTCCTTCTCGTTGAGCCAGCCAATCAGCTTGTCTCCCCGAAAGGCAGCGAGTGTCGTGTACTGCAAAAGCACGTTGGAATCAATCTGCTCCACATTTTCGCGCTGATCCCCTTCCTCCGGCGAGCCTGTCAGCTTTATGCCCGTCAGTACCGCCTGTTTGCCCTTATTCGTCAAGTCCGCAATCAGTTGATCAAGGGTAATCGCGGCGGTTGGCGCCCACGCTTTGGACGACGTCTCCAAGGAAGCGAACAGCTCATTGGCGGGAATCTGCTCCAACGGCGTAATGACCTTCAAGATGTTGTGAGCTGTCGTACCGCGAGCCACAGCAATGTAAAAATCCGTCCGAAACTCGTGATCGCGCGAAACAAAATCAAGCACAGGCGCAATCCCCTCCCGCGCCAGTTCCTCCCCCAAAATCAGCATCCTCGTGTGCGACATATAAATTTTCCGCGGCGATATCGTCGTCATTTTGCGGAGAGCTTCAAATACAGTGGCACCGCTCATCGTAAACAGCGTAACAGGAGCCCTCCCCGGTTTGCCTTTGTTGGCTACCACCTCAGCCGGGTCCACGACCTGGACAGACACGCTATACCCGGTCTTTACCTTGTCAATTCCGATGCCGACGCAAATCGCCAGATCGTTCAGCTCCTTGCGATTCCAGCAACCGCCCAGCAGGAAGACAAGTGTCAAGCAGAGAAGCACTTTGATGACTTTCATAGAAGTTCACTCCTTGCCTTTTTACCTTAATGCTCTGGCGGCTTCGGCTTCAAATTCGGAGATTGACGGCGCATGTTTCGTTTGGTGATCGACTCTGGGCGTTTGTCCATCATCCAGCGCGGCGCGCGCAAGATCGCATCACGCTGTTCTTTGAAGGAAAACGGGGCGAATGTACTCATGTAGGGTACGCCAAACGAACGCAGGCTGCACAAATGCAGAACCAGCCCAAGCACTCCGACGATAATCCCGTAAATCCCAAAGGAAGCTGCCAAAATCATCAACGGAAACCGGAGAATCCGCACGGGAATCGACATGTTGATCGCGGGAAAAATAAAGCTGGAGATCGCCGTAATCGACACGACGATAACCATCGCTGCCGAGACGATTCCCGCCTCTACCGCCGCCTGTCCGATGACCAGCGTTCCGACAACGGAGATCGCTTGACCGACCGCACGCGGCATGCGGATGCCCGCCTCTCGCAAAATTTCGAACGCGATCTCCATCAACAGCGCCTCTACCAGCGCGGGAAAAGGCACGCCCTCACGCTGCGCGGCCAAGCTGATCAAAAGCTGTGTCGGCAACATCTCCTGATGGAAGGTCGTGATCGCAATATAGAGCGACGGCGCGAGCAAGGCGATAAAAAAGCTGACAAAGCGCAGCATCCGAATCAACGTACTGAAATCAGCCCGCTGGTAGTAGTCTTCAGCCGAATGAAAAAACTCGACAAACAAAGAAGGGACAGTCAAAACGAACGGAGTCCCATCGACTATGATGGCAACTCTCCCCTCCAGCAAATTCGCCGCAACCACATCGGGACGCTCGGAATTGGAAATCGTGGGAAAAGGAGTGTACGCCGCATCCTGTATCAGTTCCTCGATCATCCCGCTCTCCATCAGGCCGTCCACATCAATCCGATCCAGCCTGTTGCGAACCTCCTCGATTACGCCTTCCTCGACCAGACCTTTGATGTACACGACGGCGATCTCGGTCTTCGTCACTTCCCCGATTCGCCTAGTTTCCACCCACATCTTTTCGCTGGCGATCCTTCTGCGCAAAAGAGTGATGTTCGTCCGCAAACTTTCCGTAAAGCCTTCCCTCGGCCCGCGAATGACCGTTTGCGCTGTAGGCTCGGTCACTCCCCTGTCTTTCCACTCCTGCAAGCCGATGGCCATTGCTTTTTCATAGCCGTCTATGAGGATGATGACACAGCCGGAAAGCATGGCTGTAAACAGCTCGGGAAAATTGTTGACGTCTCCGATATCTCCAACGGTCAGAACCGCATCCTTTAAAAAAGGGACGAGATCTTCCTCTCGTTCCAGCTCTATTTCTTTGAACCGGGTCTTGTAGAGCAGACTGTTAATCAAAACGCCCTGTACCATGTGCGAGTCGACCATCCCATCCGTGTAGAGGATCGCAGCACGTACAGGCTCCCGGCTATCCAGCACCAGTTCGCGAATTACAATATCATTGCTGTACCCAAGCGACTCTTTCACAAAATGAACATTCTCATCCAGGCGAGGGCCAATCTGAGCCATCTCATTGCTCCTTACATTGGCAATTATTTATCCAGTTTTTCCACCCGAGTCTGTTACTAAACGAAAACATCAAAAAGAAAAGGCGCCCTCCCCCGTTCAATCGGGAAGAGACGCCTTTTCAGTTGGTTTATCCGGCAGCGGGCTTGTTCGGCTCGTCAAAAGACGGATCGTACCATTCTACCTTGTGGTTTTTCTGGATGTCATTCAGCCAGTTGTTGTAGTTCTCGCTGCGGTTTTTATCGGCCAAAACAGATTTGATCTGATCCCGCACCTTTTCAAATTCCGGCGCTGGCGATCCCATCTGCTGTTTGTTTTCATCGTAATATTGTTTCACTTGCTCATCTGTGACAGGGAATGCCTTGTCGAGCAGCTTGTCGCGGGTCATCAGGACAGACATCTTTTCACGAAGCTTCTTTTCGTCTAGCCCCATTCCCTGAAGATAGCTTTGAAAAGCTTCCTCGGAGCCGACTTGCTGTTTCATCGAGGCGATTTCCTTGTCCATTTCCTCTTTGGTGACCTGGATCTTCTGTGCCTTGGCTTCCTGCGAAATCAAAGATTGAGCGACCATCTCATGTATCATTTGCTTGCCGTACGTGCTTTTCATTTCATCGTACAGCTGGTATTGCGTAATCGAGGTATCACCGGCCTTTACCAGAACCGGATCTTTCTTCGCTTCTCCTGCCTGATAGACACCGAGTACAGCCAGTCCGGTCAGTAAAATGGCAACTGAGAGTATGGAAACATCAAACTTCTTCACGTGGATATCCTCTCTTTCAATGTTCTGCCCATCAAGTATAGCCAGGAGATGCGGTAGAAAAATGGAAAAGCCTTTACACAACTTTTCCACATTTTATATCATCATGTGCCGATTTGGCGATCGTCATTCACGGAAAGTGTCACCTTACATGAAAAACCGTGCAAAAAGAGAGGTGAGAACGGAGGCAAGGACGGGACCTAAAACCGCCCATATTTGTAAAAAGCGCTCTTGCTTTCTGCTTCTGTCTCCTTCGATCATCTGTGCCAAATTTTCTTTGTCCCGATTGTCGTTGTTCAGTAGCTGCATGATGATATCTTTCTCTTTGTTTGCTTTTTCTTCTCTCAATTTCAGCTCCGTCTGTAGCTTCGCGATCGCTTGCAACAAATCTATGCGTACGTCTTCCATGCGTTCTAATCTGTGTTCTATGCGTTCCAACCACTTTGTTGCGACTGTCATTTGTCCCTCAAGCTGGTCGATCCTCTCTTCGAATTTGTCCAGTTTCTGGTAGATGCGCTGCATTTGCAAGTCCATGTCTCTTTGGTTGTCCTGTTGCCCCGGCGTCATAGGTTCCACCTCCTCCGTCCTTTGTAATAATGGTTTATGTTGAGCAGTCAGCCATTGCTTGTACGGTTATCCCTTTCCTCTTCACCCGCAAGCAAAAAAGGCTGTGTACAGCGTTTTTCCAAAAAGCTGGGTTTTCGGCTACAATAGGGGGATGACCGATTGCCATTTGCTTTGGCGAGAAGGAGGAACTTATGAAAGCCTTGCTGGAAGTCAACAACGTAACGGGCGGCTACTCCCCGAGCCGTGCCGTCATCCAAAATATTTCCTTTGATATTCATGCTCACGAAATCGTCGCTTTGATCGGACTGAACGGAGCAGGGAAAAGCACGACGATTAAGCATATTTTGGGTCTTTTGCAGCCGCTGGAAGGCTCTATCCACATTGCAGGCCAAACCTTTCAATCCGATCCCGACCACTATCGGCTCTCTTACGGCTACATCCCGGAATCTCCCATCTATTACGAGGAACTGACACTTTGGGAGCATATCGAGCTGATGGCGATGAGCCACGGTTTGACAAAAGAGCAGCTTGACCAGCGAGCTTCCGTCCTGCTCAAAGAATTTCGCATGGAGGAAATGAAAAACCGTTTTCCGCAGCAGTTCTCCAAAGGGATGCGGCAAAAATTGATGATCATGATGGCGCTTCTCGTCCAGCCGCCTCTGTATATCGTCGACGAACCGATCCTTGGTCTTGATCCGCTCGGGATACGCTCTTTGCTCACCTGGCTGGAGCGCTGCAAGGAGCAAGGGGCAGGCATCCTCATGTCTACACACATCTTGGCGACCGCAGAGAAGTATTGCGATCGTTTTATCCTGCTCCACAAAGGACAAATCAAGGCCCAGGGCACGCTTGCAGAGCTTCGCCAGTTCACAGGTCTGACCAACCATTCGTTGGATGACATCTACTTACATATCGTAGAGGATGAAAAACAGTGAAGATGGATATGGAGCAGCTGTTTCAAAAAAGATTGCACGCCTTTTCCACAGAGTTCATCAAATACGCGCAATACATGGCCAATGGCGGTGTCTTGTTTGTCGCCGTTTTCCTTGCCGGATTGATCTCCATGTACTACCGCAGCATAATCGAACTGATTCCGGCCTGGTTTCCACTCGTCCACGCGCTGGCACTGGTTATGGCCATCGTGGTGACGCGCAGTCCGCACCGCACCTTTTTGCTGGAAGCAGACCTGATTTTCCTCACTCCGCACGAGACGCGGCTCGCTGGCTATTTTCGCCGGGCGCAGGTCTATAACTTTTTCGTCCAAAGCGTGGGACTGTTTGTGCTGGTTCTCTTGCTCTTCCCTATGTACACAAATGCTGCGGGAGCGGACAAAATACAGCTCTGGCTGTACTGGCTGATTCCGTTTTTGCTGAAGGGCTGGAATGTTCACAGCAGCTGGATTTTTTTGCGCCTGCCTGCCGTCCAAGCACAGCGCCTGTTCTTTGCCGCCCGCTTTTTGCTGTCCTATCTGATTCTTGCCTGGATTTTCAGCGCGGGGCAATTTCTCACTTTTGGATATGTGCCTTGCGGAGCCGTCCTTAGCGCCCTTTTGCTTGTCTGGCTCCATCGGCAAATGCGCAAAGTGCAGGCCCAGCATCCGCTCAAATGGTATCGGCTGCTGGCGATGGAAAACGGGTTGCGTCAGCGGTTTTATCAGATCATGAACAACTTCCGGGACGTTCCTGCCTTGCAGCATCAGGTGAAGCCGCGCTTTTGGCTGACCCGCCTGGCGCAGCTTCTGCCTTACAGTCCGGCTCATACGGCGCGTCATTTGTACGCCCGGACGTTCATTCGCTCCGGGGATTACGCCGGGATTTACGCCCGCCTCGTCTGCCTGGGCATCATCGTCATTCTCGTCCTGCCGAACCTGTACGCCAAAGCGATTGCTGCCGCTCTCTTGCTGCTGATGACAGCAAGTCAGCTCGGCGGCATCTGGCGACAACAAGGCAAGCGAGCCAGCCACCAGCTTTTCCCTGTTCCGCCTTCCGAGCAAAAGCGCGCATTTGTCTGGCTGCGCTCGACCTTGCTGCTGTTTCAGGGCGTCGTGCACATCGCCGTACTTTTGTGGTAACCAGCACCTTTTCGCTGCCAACAAAAACAGCCCTTCGCTTGGCAAGAAAGCCGGGACTGACCCCCGTCCGTAG
>NZ_RHHV01000001.1 GCF_003710905.1 Brevibacillus parabrevis | reverse complement strand
TACTGGTTCAAAGCTGGCAAATCATTAATGATAGACTCATCAACGCTTTCGCTGTTCAGTTTTCAAAGAGCATTTTTTGTCGAACGTTTTACATCTTATCACGTTCGTTATTTGCGAGTCAAGAAGTTTTTTGTTGAATCTTGTTTTCTTTTCTTGTGTTTTGTCGTCGTTCTTGGCGACAAGGAATAATCTATCACATCTAAAAATAGAATACAAGGTTTTTTTGCTAGTTTTTTAAAAAACCTTTGTACAAATCAAAAAGGGCCCCTCTAAACAAGAGGCCCCGCTACCCTTTCTCTTCTCTATATGGAGCTTACTGCGCCGTATATCCACCATCGATGACGACTGCTTGCCCTGTAATGCCTTGCGCTCTCTTGCTCGCCAAAAATGCAGCGTAGTCCGCCACCTCCTGCACTTGCAGCAGCCGCTTTTGCGGAACGAGCGGATAAATGACTTCCTCCATGACTTTTTCCAATGGCACATTCCGCGTTTTGGCCAGATCAGCCAATTGGTTCTGAACTAGCGGCGTATCGACATAACCTGGGCAGATGGCATTGACCGTAACCCCATCTGCTGCCCCTTCAAGCGCTGCTACTTTGGTCAAACCGATCACCCCGTGCTTGGCACTGTTGTAAGCGGCCTTGCCTGCAAAACCGATCAGGCCATTGATCGACGCCATGTTGATGATCCGTCCATACCCTTGCTGTTTCATGATCGGAAATGCATGCTTGATGGCGATGAAAGGGGCCGTCAGCATGATTCTGATCATTTGCTCGAACTTGGCGGTAGGAAAGCCTTCAATAGGCGAAACGAACTGAAGCCCTGCATTGTTCACCAAAATATCGAGCTTGCCGAATGTCTGCACCGCTTGCTGGATACTTTGCTGCATCTGCTCCTCGTTCGTCACGTCGGCACTCACGCTCACAGCCTCGTAGCCTTCGTTTTGCAACTGGAGCGCTGCTTGCTCGGCAGCGTCCCGATTCAAATCCAGCAGCATGACTTTTGCACCCTCAGAAGCGAACGTCCTCGCGATCTCCAGCCCGATCCCGCTCGCTGCACCTGTCACCAAAGCCACTTGATTATTCAACAGTTTCTCCATACTCCTGCTCCTCTCCAAAACACTCTCTCTTCCCGTTCAAGGCGGGCTGCTATGTTGCAAATGACCAAGCCAATCTAGAAAATCGATACCGCGAAAGCCAACAGAAAGACAGCGGCTGTTTTCAATACAGTGATCGCAAAAATGTCCTTGTACGACTGACGATGTGTCAAGCCAGTGATAGCCAGCAGGGTAATGACTGCTCCGTTGTGCGGCAGCGTATCCATCCCCCCAGAAGCCATCGAAGCAATCCGGTGCAACAGCTCAGGACTGATTCCAGCAGCATTGGCCATCTCCAGGTATTGCTTGCCCATGACCTCCAGCGCAATCGACATCCCGCCAGAAGCGGAACCGGTCACGCCTGCCAACACGTTTACGGCTACGGCTTCGGACACCAGGGGATGATCGCTTGCCCCCAAAATCCAGCCTTGGATCAGCTTGAAGCCAGGCAATGTTTTGACGACGTTACCAAAACCTACTTCGGACGCGGTATTGAAAATCGCCAGCAAAGCTCCCATCGCAGCAGCAGTCAGTCCGCTCGCCAGCTTGTTTTTCACCTGCTTGACGTTGATGAGCAGCGCTGCGAGAATCCCCAGGCTAAGGGAAATGATCAACGCCCAGGACGACACGACGTTTTTCACTTTTTCGATTTTGAACGAGTCTTTGAGCATGGTGGCATCATACCAGCCCTCCACTGTCCAGATGCCCCGGCTGAACAAGTAATTGCCGACAAGGACAAGCGCCAACGGCAAAATCGCTACCCAGATGTTCATGTAGGACTCGGTTTTCAGAAGCTCTGGTTCATTCGAATGCCCCTCGCCGTAACCTTCTCCGGCGGCTGCGGCTTGCTTGCGTCTCCGCTCCAGCCACGCCATCCCTCCGACGAATACGATAATCGCTCCGATAATGCCGACGACCGGAGCCGCATAAGCGTCTGTACCAAAATAAGTAGTAGGAATGATGTTCTGAATTTGCGGCGTACCCGGCAAAGCATCCATTGTGTACGTGAACGCACCGAGCGCGATCGTTCCCGGGATCAGACGTTTTGGGATGTTCGCTTCACGGAAAATCGCTGCGGCAAACGGGTAGACAGCAAAGGCAACGACGAACAGCGAAACCCCGCCATACGTCAAAATCGAACATGCCAGCACGACAGCCAAAATCGCACGGTTGGAGCCCAGCGCCTTCACGATCGTATGCGCGATCGACGAAGCTGCTCCACTCAACTCCATGACTTTTCCGAAAATGGCACCCAGCAGGAAAATAGGGAAAAATGATTTCACATAGTTTGCTGCATTGGTCATGAACGTTTCCGTATAGCTTGGCAGAAGCGCGATTCCCGACAAAACGACCGCGAGCAGCGTAAAGATCGGGGCAAAGACGATAACAGGGTAGCCCCGGTACGCAAAAAACATCAGAAGGCCGAGCGCGATCACGATAGACAACACTTCAATGATCATAGGATTCTCCTTTCAGATTGCCCTCCAGCTTGGAGGCGCAGTGTTTATAATCACCGCAAAAGAAACCGCTTACAACCGTTTCTGAATTGCATGGATCGTGCCAACTCTGTCACCTTTTCGACAAATCCAGCATTCGCGCCACTTTGTAGTCACCGGGCACCGACACCCGAATGATAGCGCTTGCAAAATTTCCGGATTTCCGGAATTATGCGTCCGCTTTTTTGGAATCTAGCAAAAAACTAGCCAAAAACAGCTCCGGCAAAATGTCAAAACCTTCTGCCGTCGACACCTTTCTCCTTTTTTCTATTCCGGAAACGCGGAATCTGGCAAAAATAATAGCCGGGAACTCGGCCTTGTCGCCCTGTCCCGGCTTTCAGTACGCATCCATTATTTCCGTTGGGAATACTTCTCCCACTTTTCATAAAAGCTGGACTTGCTGATTTGCAGCAACTTGGCTGCCTCCAGCTTGTTTCCGCCCGTTTGCTGCATCGCAAGCGCAAGCGCCTCCTGCTCCGTCTGTTCCATGAGCTGCTTTAAAGGCATAAGCTCTCTGAACGGCGCATCCGCCACAGGAACAACTGCCGTCTCGTCCGATGCCGGCAGCCAAATGTGCTCTTTTTTCAGCACATCGTCCTCCATCAGATGCAATGCTCTCTCCAGCACATTCCGCAGCTCGCGTACGTTCCCCGGCCAAGCATAGCCCCGCAGCACATTCCAGACCTCTTCGTCGATCACTTTGACCGTGATGCCTGTAGACTCGCCCAGTTGCTTGAGCAGGTTGGATACCAGCTCCGGCAAATCTTCCAGCCGCTCTCTCAGCGGAGGGATCGACAAGGTGACTACGTTCAGACGGTAGTAAAGGTCGGCGCGGAACTTCCCTTCCTTGATGCTCTGCAACAGATCGAGGTTCGTGGAAGCAATCACCCGCACGTCGATTGGCGTCGTCCGGACAGCGCCAACCCGCTCCACTTCCTTTTCCTGCAAAACGCGCAAAAGCTTGGCCTGCAAAGGCAGCGGCATATCCCCGATCTCATCGAGCAGAATCGTCCCGTGATTGGCCAGCTCGAACTTGCCCTTTTTCCCGCGGCGAACCGCTCCGGTGAACGCTCCTTCTTCATAGCCAAACAGCTCCGATTCCAGCAAAGTATCCGGGATCGCCGCACAGTTCACGCGAATGAACGGCCCCATCTTCCGTTTGCTCTGCGCGTGAATCGCGTGGGCAAACAGCTCCTTGCCTGTCCCGCTCTCCCCGGTAATCAATACCGTCGAATCGCTGGTCGCCACCTTTTGGGCAAATTTTTTCAGTTCCTGCAGCTTTTGGCTGTATCCGACGATCTGGTCAAAATGATAGGTCGCCCCCATCCTGCGCCGCAGTTCTTTCTTATAGTAAGTCAGCTCGTCCTTCAGCTGATCGACCATCGCAGCCAGGGCAGTCAGCTCCTGCACATCCTGAAACAGCACCGTTCCGAGTACAGCGATCACGTTGCCCTCGTCCATGATCGGAATGCGGTGGGCGATCATCTTTTGTCCCTTGATTTGCTGGATATCCGCAATCTCCGCTACACCTGCCTGGCCGACAATGTGCATCCGCGTATTTTCGATCACATCTGTAACGGGTTTGCCGATGACATCCTGCACGTTCAAAAATTCCCGATAGCTCCGGTTCATCAAAAGGATTTTGCCGTCCCTGTCCGTCACGATCATCGGCTCATGGGCATTCTCGAAGACGACCTCAAGCAACTTGCTGATTTGTTGGAGATTCCAATCCAACTGGGGCTCCCCCTTTGTCTGGTAGATCGCTTGAATGACAGCTCCTCATGATTCCATGAGCGACGGAAGCTGCGCCTGCATTTGTTTTGCCAAACGCTTGGGAGCTGCACACAAGTAACCCTCCAGCAAATAGTCCGCAAGCAGGCTGTAATCCGCAACGTTTTGGGCGCGAATGGAAACCCAGCCGTGGTGACCGATATACGGCGTCTTGTAAAAGTGCTCCTGGGCGAGCAACAGCTCTTGTGTCGTCTTGAGCACTTTGAAGGAGAGGGCGGGGCCTTCTGCGCCCCCCTCTCCCATAATGACAAACGGCTTGTCGCTTACCCGAAACGACGTATGCCCGAAGCCATCGACCTTTTCCGTCACTTCAGGCCAGCGGATCGCAAGCTCCCTGACCGCCGCTTCCATTTCCAGCCCTTCCTTGGACGTAATCCGCTCATGCGTCATCTGATCGCAACCCCCATCCTCTATCACCAATTTTCCTTGCCGCTTTTCCGCCGTTACGGCTGTTTCCTCATGATCCAATCTGTTCTGCGCTTGGCATCGGCTTTCCTTCTTTTACGCGATACAGCGGCAGTATAAAGCTCAGGCCAATCAAAAACAGAATCGCCGCGATTTCATACACAAGCATGAGGGAAAGATGCAGCTTCAGCACCCCTGCCACGCTCATCATGATCACCATGGAACCTGTAAACAGCGGGGTCAAAATGCCGTTTACCCGTCCGATAAAGGAGCTTTCCGTATATTTGAGCAGCATCGTATTGATCCCGATCTGAATGCACGGCAACAGCAATCCGGCCAAAAGCTGGGCGAGCAGCGTCAGCCACAAGTGAGTAGACACCCCGCATACGCCAAGGGCAACGGCATTGCCCAGCATTCCGAGAACGAGCAGCCTTTGCGGAGGCACATTTTTCGCCAGCGCCATCGTCAGCGCCCCTCCTACAATCATGCCCACACCTTGAACCATCAACAGCCATTGCAGGCTCTCCTTAGGCAGCTGGAGCTGTTCGGTCACCAGGAATATCGCCAGAGGCTGCACCATTCCTATACCTAGCCCCGCTGCCATGAAACAGATGCCCAACAAGGATAACACGCGACTTCTGAGCACATAGCGAATCCCGCTCGCCATCTCTTCCAGCAAGGCAGATTCCTGCTTTTCTCCCTCTTCCACCCGATCAGGCGGCAACATGTACAGCACCCCGGCAGAAGCCAGAAAGGCAACGGCCGTAATGATCATAGATACTTCCATCCCCCATTGCTGGAACACAAATGTACCCAAGATTGGCCCCAGAACCATAAAGATGGCAAAAAGCGTCTGATAGGCGGACATCCCCGCTTGCATCTGCTCCGCCGGAACATGCAGCTTGAACAGTTTCATGCCCGATGGTTGGGAAAACTGCGAGAGCACGGCCGAGATCAGCGTTGCGAAAAAGATCGCCTTCCACGTTCCGAAGACAAACGTGACCAGTACGGCAATCACGGACAAGGCACTGAGCACATCGCACCAGACCATCGTTCGTTTCGGCCGCCAACGGTCAGCAAACGTTCCCGCGAGAAAAGAAAACAGAAAGATCGGCGCGTATTCCGCGACAGAAATCATGGAAACAGCGAACGGATCGCCTCCGGTATGGTCCATGACATACAGCAGTATGGCAAAATTGCGTACCCATATCCCGATTTGCAAGAACAAGCCCGACAACAAAATCGCCCTGACGTACCGATTTTTAAGCATATTTGACATAAAAAAGCCTCCTTATCCATTTGCGATCTGGACAGGAGGCACAGCATATCATCGTCAAAAAGATATAGAAACCCTCTGCAAAGAAACATCAAAGGCTCTACCATCCATTTGCCAATATGCACACATACTACTCCCATCCAAAAAACGCATCGTCTTATCCGATTGTTTTTGTGGAAACAGGAGTTAGTAAATCATTGGCTTGATGGTCACCCTTTCTTGTAGAGTGTCCCAAGAGTACCACAAAAAGTAACTGCCTGACAAGAAAAAATGTTCCCCTCTTGTCCTGCGCTACGCTTTATCCACAAACGTGATCCGCTCGGCTGCCGGAACGCGCGGCTGCGGGCTTGGAATCGCTGCCGGATAGCCGATGTGCAGGTTACCCAACACTTTTTCTCCCGGAGCAATGCCCATCGCCTCACGAAATTCCGGCTCGTGAATCCAAGGGTAAGTCTCCCAGGTCAGACCGATGCCTTTTTCCCACGCCAGCAAGCTGAAATTGTGGATGACGATGCTGGTGGACGCGAAATCATCCTGACGCTCGATCAGGTTGGGGCTTTCCTTCATAATAACTGTCATCAGCATCGGAATCGCCATGATTTTGTTGTAGAACTTTTCCCCTACTTCTTTCTTTTTGGCAGGGTCCACTTCGCGTTTTTCCTTCATGATCCGCACCGCTTCAGCGATTCTTCTGCGGCCTTCGCCATGCGTCACAATAAAACGCCACGGCTGGGTCATATGGTAGTTAGGCGCCCAAACGGCTGTATCCAACAGCTCGGCCACCAGCGCCCGGTCTACCTCGCGATTTTCAAAACGGTGAATCGAGCGGCGTTCTCTGATCAATTTTGCCAGTTCCATTTTCGTTCCTCCCTTTTTGCTTTCTCTCCCAAAATCAGAGGAGCGCCCCTTGCTCAAAGTGGCGCCCTCCTCCCGACTCTATCCAAATGGACTGCTTTTCTCTATTTTTTGGCTCTGCTAAGCAGATAGAAGAAATACGGCACCCCGATGATCGAGATGACAATGCCAACCGGCAGTTCAACCGGAGTGAATACGGTCTTGGCGATAAAGTCCGCCGCAATCACCATCAACATCCCGATTGTGCCGGATAGCGGCAAAACATGTCTGTGAGCAATACCCGTCAGGCGCTTGGCTATATGCGGAGCCATCAGACCGACAAAACCAATGCTGCCGGAAACGGAAACGCACGCGCTTACGATCCCGATACTGGACAGCAAGAGCCGATTGCGTTCTTTTTCCACCGACACCCCAAGGCTTTTCACCGATTCCTCGTTTAGCTGCATCAAGTCGAGAATATGCCCTTTGCGCAACAAGACAGGAACAAGCAGGATCAACCAGGGGAGCATTCCGCTAATATGCGTCCAGTTGGCGTTCCAGATGCTTCCGGTCAGCCAGACAGTAGCCATTTCAAAATCGTTCGGGTTCATTTTCAGCGACAAGTACAAAGCTACTGCTCCCAGCCCTGATCCGATCGCGATCCCGACCAGGATCAGCCTTTGCGGGTCAAGTGTTCCGTTGCGCCAGGCAAACATGTAAATCAACGCGGCGGCCAACAAGCCCCCGGCCAGACCAAACAGCGGCATTGCCATGATGGAGAACCAACTGGCATCCGTAAACTGTCCCTGGAAGAAAAACATGAATGCTACGACAGACGCACCTGCCCCGGCGTTGATCCCCAAAATCCCCGGATCAGCCAGACCATTGCGGGTAATGCCTTGAATGACAGCACCTGCAACACCCAAGCCATAGCCGACCAACGCTGCAATGACAATCCGCGGCAACCGAAATTCAAAAATAACGAGGTCCTGCTCAGGAGACGACCCGAGCCGCAACAAAGTGCGAACCACATCCATCACGGACATGTCGAACACGCCGTTTGTGATGCTAATGTAAGTTGCCAGTACAATCAGGATTATCTTGACTGTCAGAACCAGACGAAATCTGCTTCTGTTATCACGCATGCTTGCCTCCCCCTCTCTTGTAAATCAGATAGAGGAAGAACGGCACACCGATAAATGCGGTAACAACTCCAATTGGCGTCTCAAACGGGCTGTTCATGAAGCGGCTGAAGACGTCAGACAAGCCAAGGAAAACGGCTCCCATCACGCCTGCGCACGGAACAATCCAGCGATAGTCCAGGCCGACCAGGAAACGGGTCATATGGGGAATAATTAGCCCGACAAATCCGATTTTTCCGGCTAATGCTACCGAAATGCCTGTAAGAATAACGACAGCCGTCGTTGCCAGCACTTTGACCAAGACCGTCTTTTGTCCCAGACTGAGCGAGATTTCCTCCCCCAACGACAAAATCGTAATGGACTTGGACAAGAACAGAGCCATGATAATGCCGACGACAGCAAAAGGAACCGCCAGCCAAATCAGCCCCGGTTCAAGCTGATGCAACCGCGCGTTATACCAGAAGCTTACATTTTGCGAGACTTGAAAATAAGAAGCGATAGCCGCAGAGACACCGCTCAAAAACGTTCCCGTAATCGTCCCGATTACCGCCAAAGCGACAGGCGAAAATCCATTGGGCAACAGCCTGGACAATCCGAGTACCATCACAACTGCCAGCGCCGAACCAGCCAACGACATGAAAATCATTGTCGTATTCGACGAAGCAGGCATCAGCACCATGCACAAGGTAATGGCAAAGGCCGAACCATCGGATACCCCCATAATAGAGGGGGACGCGAGGTAGTTCCTCGTCATCCCCTGCATCAATGCTCCTGATATTGCCAAAAACGCTCCGATCATGAGTGCGCCCAACACTCGTGGCAAACGGGAATGCATAATGATTTGATGATTCACATTCCCTTCGTCAAACTGGAAGAGAGCTTGATAGACGGTGTATGCGTCAATCTGCTTAGCCCCGTACAGAATAGACAACACGATCACTAGCGCAATCGCTACGGGCGAAATCGCAAGTATGAGGATAGGTACTGCTTTTTTTGATTGCATGCGATTAACCTCGCCTACTATTACTTGGCAGACAATTTTTCAACAGCAGCTTTCAGGAAGTGTACTTTACTCCAAGCTGTTCCGCCTTGTGCGAGCGGATCAACCACGTTTACGAATACTTTGCCGTTTTTCACAGCGTTGATGCTCTTCCAGATCGGGTTGTTTTCCAAATCTTCCAGTGCTTTTGGATTGTCTTTGTTCTCATCCGCAGAGAATTGGACGAAAATGTAATCCGGGTTCATTTCGCTGAATTTCTCCAGCGAAACCACTTCTTGTGCCTTCGCTGCTTTTACTTCTGCTGGTGCTGTGAAACCCAATTCAGAGTAGAGGGATGGGTTGAAGAACACTTTTTCCGGATAAATGTTGATACTACCTTGGCGCAAACGGATTGCTACCACTTTCTTGTCTTTCACGCCCTCACCCAATTGAGTTTTTGCTGCCTCGACTTCTTTTTTGTAGTCGTCGATCACTTTTTGAGCCTCAGCTTGTTTGCCAGTCAATTCACCCAGCAAGAGCAGGTTTGCTTCCCAGTTGGTGGAAATGTGGGAAACCGGGAACGCTGTAGTGATTTTGGTCAATTTCTCAAAAGTTTCAGGCGGGAACTTGCTGCTGCCCAGAATGACTTCTGGTTTCATGGACACGATGCTTTCCAGGTTCAGCTGGATTTTCTCGCCAGTGGATTTTGCTTCTCCGGTGATCGGAGCAAACATCTCAGGGAACTTGCCACCGATGGAAATGGCCCCAACCGGTTTTACGCCGAGCACGAGCGCATCTTCCATGGACTCCATGCTGCCTGTGATAGCGATCCGTTCTACTTTGCTTGGGACAGTGTATTCTTTATCGAGGTATTTGATCGTGCGTGTCTCTTGTTTGGCACCCTCTTCAGCAGGTTTTTCCGCTGTTGTCGTAGTCGCAGCAGGTGTGGTGCTGTTGTTCGTGGCTGTGGAGTTTGCAGCCTGGTTGCCGCCGCACGCAGTCAGTGCAATTGCCAGCATGGCGATGCTAAGACCCAGATATACCTTTTTCATTACTTGAAAAGCCCCTCTCATATGTTTGTATATGATCTTTATTGATAACGATTATCATTCGTGATTATAATGCATCTGCTTATCCGCGACCATGGACGATATCCAGAATCGTCATGGACGATCTCCTGAAAATAGACGCAAGCATTGGTCAAGAACCCGATTATGGGCAAGGGCTGAATACTCTCGCCACGGATCGGAAGTAATCAGGTACGCCCGGTTGTTTCGCACCGCTTTCAAATCCCGCCACTGCGCAGACAGCTTCAACTGTTTGAAGGTTTCCAAAGTCTCGGCTTCCTGGCAAACGAGCATCAGCACCCTGTCAGGATTAAGCGCAGCCACATCGGCAAGCGATACGGTCTGATCGTAAACATCCTCTGTCGTAACAAAAGCCGGCTTCACTTGCAGCCCTTTGTAAAAAACCTCGTTCATGCTGCGATTGCAGTGCACAGTCAGCTCATTTTTGAACACGCGCAAAATGAGAAACGTTTCTTCCTCAAGCGTTTTTCGCAGCCCTTCCCGTCCTCTGGCCATTTTCTCGTCATAGGCAGCCAGCCAGTGTCTGGCCTCCACCGACTCTCCCAAAAAATCGCCGATCATCAGCAACTGCTCTCTCCATCCTTGCGCTTCGTATGGCACGAACAAAGTTGGCGCAATGCGAGCAAGCTGCTCGGTCTCCTGTTCATTGGCCTTGTCCAGCGAAATGATTACATCGGGCTTGGCTTCTTGCAGCATTTCGATGTTTGCCTTCCAGTTTTCATTCTGGCGAAACGCGCTCAGATGGACGGGGATGTCGTTTCGGTAGTTTTGGTAGTAATAGGCCGTCCATTTCGGATGCAGTGGAGCTGCGAACGGCATCATTTTCAATGCCAGCATCTGCCCAATGATCGGGGCGCGATAGGCGGCGATTTTGCGCTGGCGGCTTTTCATATAAAAGGTAGGCGAAACTCCCACCTCTTTTTTGAATTTGCGGCTGAAGTAAAACTCGTCGTTGTATCCTACCTGGTGAGCGATTTCACGCAGCTTTACGTGGGATTGCGCCATGAGCTGCTTCGCCCGGCTAATGCGCAGCTCCGTGACGTAATCCATCGCGGATACACCGTATGTTTTCTTGTACAAATCCACGAAGTATTTCGGGCTGACTTCGGCAATCCGGGCGAGCTGCTCAATCGTGATATTTTGCGAGTAATGCTCTTCCATGTAGGCACGTGCTCGTTCCAGCGCTGTAGCTGAATCTTGCGCCGTGAAATCGACGTTCTTCACGATGTGGTACCACATTTCTTGAAACATGGTCTGGCTGCGAAAACGGTCGATCCCGCCTGCCTGCTGCCATAGCTCTGCAATCGAATCGCAGTACAGCACAAGCTGCCCCGCGGAGCGGACAGATACTTCCCCCATTAATGGAAACTCGTGCTCTTCCCGCAATACGCGAAGACGTCTCCTTCTCTGCTTGGACTCGCTAAACGCGTCGAAGCGCATGACGTACATCTGCAATTCGTCAACCGAGTCTGGATCGATCCCGAACGTGCTCATCGGGGGGCATATATAAATCGCATCCTGACGCAACTGATGCTCGACATTTTCCAATCGCAAACGACCTCTCCCGCCGGTTACGATCAGCAATATGTGTGAATTTGTAAACTGTTGGCGCAGACGTTCATGCTCGTCTCCTTTTATCCAGGCAATATCGCGGAGCTTGAACATGACATCGGCCATCACATGCTCGGTAAACTCCTGGAACATCGCTTGTCTGTCATTCATCTTGGTCACACCTTCAGTCTTGCAGAATATTTCTTCACGGCTCTCTATGTACAAACAAATGGATCGATTGGTTTTTTGATAACAATTCTCATTTCTGTGCTAAAAGTATATCAAACTCATCCATCTCTTCCTATCTTCAATTATTAGCAGCGCCAACAGCGCCAAAAAAGCCCCACCTCCACAAAGCCGGGCTTTCTGACGCTGTATCATGCACCTGCGGGCCTTGTCATACGCTGCCCGCTTCGCTCATATATTTTACTATTTTGGCGACGTAGTGCTGCGTTTCTTCGGGAGCCAGCAACAGCCACTGTTTGTCCGCTTGCTGAGCGGCCATCCGAACGTGGTTTTTCCCCCAGTTGTACGCCCCTAGAGCCATGGGCAGATCGCCTGCAAATTCATGCAACAGCTCCTTGATGTACATGGCTCCGCCTACGATGTTTTGCCACGGATCGTTCCGATCCACGCCCAGCCCCTGCGCTGTCTTCTGCTTGAGCTGCATGATTCCGAACGCTCCTGCTGTACTCATGCCCGCATTTTGGCCGAAATCGGACTCTGCATAGGCGATTCCGTAGAGCAGACACGGATCGAGTTGAAACAGGCGCGCTGCTTTGTCCAGCCACTTTTTCACTCGCCTGCACTGCTCGTCATCTTCTGCGATTCGCTGCGGAATGCGCAAAAACTGGCCGATCTGGATCAGATCAGAGACGAGTCGGTTCGCCTCGCGCAGCCTCTCGATACTTATCCCGTAAGTCTGGGCAATTCCCCACAAACTCTCTCCTGGCTTGACCGCATGCACCGTGTCGCTGCTGCAAATCGGCTGGCCCAGCCGCAAGAACTTTTCTTCTCGCTGCATAGATGCTGTCCTGTCGTTAGCGACAATCCCTTCCTCTACAAGCGTGCGAATGATAGATTTGGCGCGCTGTTCGTACGTATGGGCTTGAACCGTCCGCATCGCCTGTGCCTGAAGTTCCCTTCGCTCGCCACTTTTTTCCATATAATATGAAAGCAATTCTGCTGTCTGTAGCGGAGACGAAGATGCCAGCCTATCATGGCCGGGAGTAAAAATCCGCCTTAAACCGGAAGCTTCGCGCGCGAGCAACAAACTGCCACACGCTGCGGCTTCCAGCATGCGTTGCGAAATATGCTGTTCGGACGATTGCAATTCGATCACGATGTCCGCTTCCTGATAGACCCGTCTTGCTTCCAGAGGACTTGGCTTAGACATCGTCCCGTTCTGCGGAATGCTCCAGCCAAAAAACGGCTGCATCTGCCCCCACTCTTTTCCATAAAAGCGAGCCGGGATGCGCTTCGCAAGCAGAGGCCAGATGAGCGTATGCAGTGCGTCAGCGAGCTCATGCCCCCACTGATGCCGATACATATAAGGAAACGGAGAAAATACAACTGCCACAGGTGTGCGCGATTCGTCGGGGGTTGGGCTTTCGCCTGGGCCATACCACTTGGGGTCGTAGCCAACATCCATGTGCGCCGCCCGGATTCCAGCCGCTTCGTAGCTCGGAACACTTTCTGGCGAGACGGTAAAAACAAAATCTGCCTGCATCCGCAAAGCTACAGGCAGTGACCACATATCCAAGAAAGCAGGATCTTGCTCTGCCCAGTAAATCAGAGGTACTCGCGCCTTTTTGGCTTGCTCGCCCGCATACGCTTGCTGCGTGGGAGTCAGCTCTGGCCCCCAGCCTGTCATCATGATGAAATCCGGTTGGAAGCGCTGGAGCAGCGCAGGCAGATTGGACTCCGTCAACAGCCCGGAAATCATCACTTGATGTCCGGCATCGCAAAAACCGTGCGGCAATCCGTGAAGGAGCGCCTGATTTTTTTCCAGAAACAAAATTCTCATGTGCTCCCTCCGCCGCTTTCGTTTGCTTCGCGGCTGCGCTCCCTGATTTTCAAGTATTGGTCGATGTAAATATCATAGGAAGTAAGCCCGTTCTCCTTCATGATGTGTTCGATCGTCACCCCGTAGGTTTGGGCAATTTTCCAGAGCGTATCTCCCCGGCGGACATCGTGCACTTCATAGCGTTGCCGGATTCGCTCCGGGTAGGAGATCAGCTCGCCTGGTCCAGTCGCAGTCTCGCTATCGGTGGACAAAATTCCTTGCGCTTGCAGCACCTGCACCATGTAATCTGCGCGGTGTTGATAGGACGCATGGCGAACAACCCGTCTTCCTTGCTCCTGAATTTGTTTGCGTTCCTCCGGATGCTGCAAATAGTGCTCGATGATTTGCCGCGTCTCGTGAGATGTGGAAGCCGCGAGCAGGTCTTTTCCTGACGTGAACATGCTGCGGACTGCCAGTGTATCCTGTGTAACAAGGAAGCCTCCCGATCCCAAAATCTCATACGTCCGCTGTGTCAGCTGCGTCTCGTAGTTTTGCAGGCCAATGACGATGTCTGCCGAGCTGTACACCTTGTGGGCATCCGGGTAAGACAAATAACCGTGAATCCACTCTTGCGGGATGTCCAGCCCCAGATATGGTTTCATTTTGTCCCAGTCGCGGCCGTAAAAGTCGATGCGCATGTTGGCATGAAGCAGCGGACGAATGAGCGTAAACAGGGACACCAGCCGAAAATGGTCAGCATGCTGCTTGAAGACGTGCGGATACGCATTGGCAACAACGGCGATCGATGTACGATACGCATCCTCTGCCGGAACGGGACAATGAATGCTGGAATGGAATCCAAAATCCATGTGTGCCGCCTTGATCCCTCGTTGTGCGTAATAATCTACCCGCTCGGAGCAAATCGTAAAGACAAAGTCAGGTTGCACCCTTTGAATCAGCGGCATCGTAAAGCTCTCTGTAAACGTAGGGTCTTCTGTCGCCCAGTAAATGAGCGGAACATCCGCCTCATGCACATACCGATTAATCCAGTCCAGTTTGACAGCCGTTTGCTCAGGCCCCCAGCCGATGGCGATCACCAAATCTGGCTGAAACTCCCCGAGCATCTCGGGAATGTTTTGCTCCGTCAACGGCCCTGAAATCATCACATCGTGTCCTGAATCGCGAAATCCGTTTGGCAGCCCGTGAATCCACATGGGGTGGCTTTCCAAGAACAATACTCGCATTTTCTCACCTCGCCGTCCTTCCTTCCTGTTTCCGTTCCCTCAGGTTCCCTTGGCTCGGGCAAATGCCTGCAATTTTCCAAGTGCATACTGAATGAGTTTTTGATTTTGGCAGTCAATTCCGTAAAATAGTGTCCAAAAGCTGATCGTCTTGACGTAAAATGATGTTATGCGGTCAAAAAACACCGGGTCAGTCTCCCTGGTGTAATAGCTCAATACTTTGTGGGCAAAGGCTGCGCCGTACGCCCTGTAAATCCCGACAAAATCGTAGGCGGGGTCTCCTACTCCCATTGCGCCGAAGTCGATAATCCCGTTCAGCCGCCTTTTCTCGAAGTCGTAGAGCAGGTGCTCAGGCTTCAAATCGTTGTGCAACAGCGCCGGCTTGAACGCGAAGTAGTCCGGATTCGCCACAAACGCCTGAAAGGTCTGCCTGGTCCACTGTTGCAGCTCAAGAGGCATATAAGAAAAAGCCTTCCGTTCAATTCGCTTCAGAAGATTTTCGTAAAAAGCTTTGGTCAACGCCGGGTCAATCGCCTTGTCGAACGACTTTTCCAGCGGATAGGAATGCAGCCCGCTCAAAAATCCCCCAATCGCTTTGGCTACTTGCTCTTGTTCCTTGTCAGACAGTCCGCTCATCTCTTCACGAAAAAGCGGCTTCCCGTAAATCATCGGGTATCCGACGTACTTGATGTCGTCTGTCTGCGTGGAGGAATAGACAAACTGGGGAATCGCCACAGGCACCATAGGCCCTAGCAGCGGTAAAATTTGCATCTCCCGGCTGATGATCGCTTTCGCCTCCTCTGTCTTGGGGAAGCGGAAAATCATCTTTTCTCCTACGATGACGACAAAATTGCTCCAGCCTGTATCGTCCACGCGAAATGTTTCGTTTCGCAGCTCCGGATATCGGTCTTGCAGCAGCTTGCGCAAAGGCTCGAGTTGCACACGAAATACGCCCCTTTCCAGACCGCATTCATACTCAATTGATGTATTGTATGACTTGGCTTACGAAAGGCAACGATAAAAAAGCCCCTAATGAAGCCTGCCTAGCAACATTTGGGGTTTTGCCGATAGGTATGTGCTGAATAGAAAAAAATTTTTTAACAATACTCAGCAAATATAGTATAATGGTGATAATGATTTTCATTTTCGTAAAAATTCATACTAGAGAGATTGTTACACATAAATGGCGGGTTGTTTGATCACATCATCACGTTGGAAAGGGAGGATTCTATGGAAAAAGTTTTGGAAGTAAAGGACTTACACGTTTCATTTGACACGTATGCAGGTGAGGTAAAAGCAGTGCGGGGGGTTTCTTTCGACCTGCACAAAGGGGAAACACTGGCTATCGTAGGTGAGTCCGGCTCCGGTAAATCCGTTACGTCTCAAGCACTTATGCGCCTTATTCCTTCTCCTCCGGGCCGTATTCCCAAAGGACAAGTCCTGTTTGAAGGCAGAGACTTGGTTACTTTGACAGAAAAAGAAATGCAGGATGTTCGCGGACGCGACATCTCGATGATTTTCCAAGATCCGATGACGTCGCTCAATCCGACGATGACGATCGGAAACCAAATTATGGAGAGCTTCATCAAACACCAGAAGCTGAGCCGCGCTGAAGCTCGCACACGCGCTGTCGAGCTGCTGGAGCTGGTTGGCATTCCGTTTGCCAAAGAGCGTGTCGATCAATATCCGCACCAATTCTCTGGAGGTATGCGTCAACGGATCGTCATTGCGATCGCGCTGGCCTGCAATCCGAAGCTGATCATTGCGGACGAGCCAACAACCGCGCTGGACGTGTCCATTCAGGCGCAAATTTTGGAGCTGCTGAAAGATATCCAGAAAAAAATGGGTACTTCCATCATCTTCATTACCCACGACCTCGGTGTCGTAGCGAATATGGCTGACCGTGTAGCGGTTATGTACGCTGGAAAAATTGTCGAGATCGGAAATGTCGATGAGATTTTCTACGATCCGAAGCATCCGTATACATGGGGGCTGCTTGGCTCCATGCCTAACCTCGATACGAGCGACGAAGAGCTGATGTCCATTCCTGGCTCCCCGCCAGACATGTTCAAGCCTCCTGTCGGCGATGCGTTCGCAGCACGCAACCCGTATGCGCTGCAAGTCGATCTGGAATTTGAGCCACCGATGTTCAAAATCTCGGAGACGCACTATGCTGCAACCTGGTTGTTGCATGAGATGGCTCCGCAAATCGATCCTCCTGCATCCGCAGTGAGACGCAAAACAGACAGCGACGAAAAGAAAGTCGAAGCGCAACGCCCGCAAGCAGCGAAATCGTATGACCAGCGCGAAAAGCTTGTAGAGGTCAAAGACCTGAAACAGCATTTCGATCTTGGCGGCGGCCATATTTTGAAAGCGGTTGACGGAATCAATTTTGACATCTACAAAGGCGAGATTTTCGGACTGGTAGGAGAATCCGGGTGTGGCAAGTCCACAACTGGCCGCACCATCCTCCGCCTGTACGATGCGACAGACGGCGAAGTGCTGTTCAAAGGCAAGAGTGTTCACGGCAAAAAAACAGGCGAAGAGAAGAAATGGCTGAACCGCAAAATCCAGATGATTTTCCAGGACCCGTATTCGTCTCTGAATCCTCGCCTGACTGTATCCGATATTATTGCAGAAGGTCTGGATATTCACAAACTGGCTACCAAAGAGCAGCGCATCGCGAAAGTACACGAGCTGCTGGAAACAGTCGGTCTGAACCGCGAGCACGCCAACCGCTATCCGCATGAGTTCAGCGGTGGACAACGCCAACGCATCGGAATTGCCCGCGCTTTGGCTGTCGATCCCGAGTTCATTATCGCGGACGAGCCGATCTCTGCTCTGGACGTATCCATTCAGGCTCAGGTTATCAACCTGCTCAAACGTCTGCAAAAAGAAAAGGGCCTGACCTATTTGTTCATCGCCCATGACCTGTCGATGGTGAAATACATCAGTGACCGGATCGGCGTGATGTATCGCGGCAAAATCGTTGAGCTGGCGGAGAGCAACCGCTTGTACGAAAACCCGATTCACCCGTATACCAAGTCTCTGCTTTCGGCCATCCCGCTGCCAGACCCGGATTACGAGCGCAACCGCAAACGGATTGTTTTCGACGATCAGGAATACTTGCAGAACCAGACCGAAGAAAGAGTGCTGCGGGAAATCGAGCCAGGCCACTATGTCGCTTGCACGCAAAAAGAATTTGAGCGTTACGGCGGCGGCGTCCTGGTCTAAACGAGGACAAGCCTGCACCAACAAACGAAAAAGGGAGATGAGCCTCGATGGCTCTCTCCCTTTTCTTTTTGCCGTTCAGCGCATTACGGTTTCATTCTGAGCAAGCGCATGCTGTTTAAAATCACGATCAAAGCAGCGCCTGTATCGCTCAGTACAGCCAGCCACAAGGTCAACCAGCCCGGGAAAATCAGCACGAGTGCAACCAGCTTCACCACGATGGAGAACCAGATGTTTTGCTTGATGATCACAAGCGCTTTGCGACTGATTCTCACCGTATGCGGCAGCTTCTCCAGATTGTCGGCCATCAGCACGATATCTGCCGTTTCCATCGCGGTATCCGTGCCTGCCCCGCCCATGGCGATACCCAAGTCGGCGGTTGCCAGCGCAGGCGCGTCGTTGATTCCGTCGCCGACCATGGCGACGACTTTGCCCTCTTGTTGCAGCTTTTTCACTGCTTCGACCTTGTCCTGCGGAAGCAGCTCGGCAAAATAGCGATCGACTCCCGTCTGGGCCGCTACCTTTTTCGCTGTCCCGGCATTGTCGCCTGTCAGCATGATGATTTCGCTGATTCCGGCTGCTTTTATTTGACTGATCGCGCCAACCGTAATCTCGCGAATCGCATCTGCTACGGCAATCATGCCGAGCAGCTCGTGCTTCGTGCCAACCACAATCAACGTGTTGCCTTCGACTTGCAAGGAAGCGATTTGTTCCTTCCAAGGACTCATGTCAATCCCCAGCTCTTCGAAAAGCGCCGGCTTCCCTGCGTAATAAACCACACCATCTACCGTCGCCTGCACGCCTTTTCCTACCAGCGCCTGATAATCGTCGCCCGCTCGTGCCGCTATCTGCTTTTGCTTGGCGTAAGCGACAATCGCCTGGGCAATCGGGTGGTTGGAGCGCTCTTCCATCGTCCGGGCAATGGCAAGGATGACGTCCTCCGCCTCTCCCACTGCCACCACCTGAGTCACGCGCGGCTTGCCTTCTGTCAGCGTGCCTGTTTTGTCAAAAGCAATCGCTTCAATCGCTCCTGCCTTCTCCAAAAAAGTCCCGCCTTTAATCAGCACGCCATTTCTGGCGGCATTCCCGATCGCGGAAACAATGGCAACTGGCGTCGAGATAACCAACGCGCAAGGGCAGGCAACCACAAGCAGCTCCAATGCCTTGTAAAACCATTCTCCCCATGTGCCAAAGCCAAACAGCGGAGGAAACACAATCACGAGCAAGGCGAGAATCAGCACAATCGGCGTGTACATGGCGGCAAACTTGTCGACAAACGCCTGCGTCGGAGCTTTTTTCTCCTGGGCCTCTTCTACCAGATGGATGATCCGCGCAATCGCTGTATCTGCGACGAGCTTCGTCACTTTGATTTCCAAAGCGCCGCTTTCGTTCACGCTGCCTGCAAATACGGCGTCGCCAGCCTGTTTGTCGACGGGAATGGACTCCCCTGTAATCGGAGCCTGGTTCACGCTGGAATGACCCGCCAATATATCGCCGTCGAGCGGAATTTTCTCTCCTGGCTTGACCACGATCACATCGCCTACGCCAATCTCTTCTACGGACATCCGGGTCAGCGTCTCGCCTTTTTTCACCCACGCTTCCGGCGGCGCGAGATCCATCAAATTGCGAATCGAGTCGCGCGTTTTTTCGATCGACTTCGTTTGCAGCAAATTGCCGATTGAGAACAACCAGACAACCGTTGCCCCTTCCAGCCACTCTCCGATCAGAGCAGCCCCAATCGCAGCAACTGACATCAGTACGTTCATGTCCAGCGACTTGCTTTTGATCGCGTAAAAAGCACTGCGCGCCGGACGATAGCCGCCGCTAATAATGGCGAGTGCGTAAAGAATCGTGCTGACCGATGCGTCCAAGCTGGTCAAGGAGCTTGCGAAGCCAAGCGCCAGAAAAACTCCGGAAAGAGTCGTGAGCAGCGTGCCCGCCTGATCTTTTTTGACCGCCTCACCAGACGTTCTGCGCTCCAGCCGCTGGGCGCTGTACCCCGCCTTGGCGACTTCCCTGATCACCGCGTCATCCTGCAAACCGTCAGAGACAAGCTGCATTTTTCCGGTTGAAAAATTAACACTGACATCCTTCACCGCTGGAAGTGTCCGCATGTGCCTTTCCAGCGACTTGGCGCACGAGCTGCAATCCATGCCGTGCACACTGTAGACAATCGCCTTTCCGGACAGAGCGGCCGTACCGTCAGAGGCAACGGCAGCCGCAGACTCCAGCACTGTGAGCGTTTTTTTGCCATGGGTATGTTCTGAGCTGCAATGGTGCCCGCTGCAGCACCCGTCATGTTTTTGTTCATTTGCCATATGCTCTCACCTATTTCCCAAGCATCTATTTTCCCCAACTCATCTGAATATATCCAACAAACATTCAAACAAACATTTAATTATTATATTATCGGATACCAGTTCCTGGTTCAAGATTCAATTTAGAGTTTTTCGCCTATTTATTTGACAAATTCAGGAACGGGAGATGATGAAGGGCTTCGGTGTGGCGGGGAAATGCTGAGTGGTGGATTGAAGGCTTGCTTGGGGAGCTGCTTGATCGAAAAAGCTTGCTTGGGGTAATGCTTTGTAGATTACGTCATCGGTACTTCAGGTGAAGCGAGGAAAGAGACGAATCGCTGTAGCTTCTTGGGATACCTCTGTGGGCTTAGACTGCACGGCTCCGGGGAAAAAGCGAAACCGCGTCAAAAGCAGAGGACTCAGAGAAGCGGACGCACGTTGACGCTTAAAACCGTGTTTCGCTTTTTCCTCGGAACCTCGGTCGGTATCCCAAAGAGCTTTCTCGCATTTCGTCTCTTTCCTCGTCAGCGGCTGGTTGTGATCGGCGCGGGTTTCAAAGGAAAATGCCAATGCCAAAAAGCTTGTTTGAGCTGACGCTTTGTAGTCTGCGTCATCGGTACTTTAGCGGTGGTGATCGGGGTTTCAAAAAAAACACAGAAACATGAGCAAGAGTCTTCTTGAAAACGGTCGCTTCATGCAACCCGGTCATGAAAAAACTTGTTTAATTTCTGCTCTGGATTTCCCCCTGAGCAACCATCCAAAAGCAATATCCGACTAAAGTTAAACGTTGGCCGAGGAAACAGGAGAAACAAGCGAAAGGGCTTTGGGACTCCTTCCGAGACGGAGGTGAAAAAGGAAAACACGCCTTTAAGCGGCAACGTGCGTCCGCTTCTTCGATCTCGCTGCTTTTGACGCGGTTGTCCTTTTTCGCCGGAGACGGGCAGTCCACGCTTCCCCGCTAGAGGCCCAAGTCCCTACAGCGGTTTCTCCTGTTTCCTCCCTCCACCACAGCCGCGATCAACAACCGTACTTAGCCCCCAGACACTAAATAAAAAAGCTCCCCACAATGGCGGAGAGCCTTTCTTCGCTACTTCATCTGCTTTTGGGAGACAGCGACGGGAGTTGTTTGCCAACGTTCGCCGCAATCGAGACAAACGCATTTGACTACTTTTTTCCTTTCCAGATACATCCTGACCGCAAACAGGATAAACGCACCCATCAAGCCGAGAAACAAGAAAATAACAGGCGTGCCTTGTACCGATATGCCAATGAGGGCAAGGACGATCAGCACCGCTGCGTAAATCACAACATACAGCCGACGGTTGATCGCTTCCGTATAGTCGACTTTTTTGGAATGACACTTGGTACACTTTTGTTGGAAACTCATCGTTCTCTCTCCCTGTTTTATGCTCTTTTCGTAAAGAGTGTTGCGTTACGAAAAGCCCGTGAGTTGACAGGCATCATCACCATGCCTATCTTGGCATGCATTCAACGGCAACAAACGTTCCCTATAGAGAACTACCCTTATTCTGCCAATCCTTTACGGCCAATGTCAATAACAACATCTTTGCAAAAAGAGTATACACAAAAAAAGGGAGAGACACCACCAAGACTCCCGCGACATAGCGATCTGCCCGGTAGCAGCGCCCTACTCAGCCTCTGTCACCGAGTAACCGGCAACCCACGCCTTCTCCATTCGTCAAAGCCGCCGCTCAGATTTTGCACTTGTAAAAAACCGTTTGCTTTCAGCAAGCTCACCCCGATCGCCGACCTTCTGCCGCTCTTGCATTGCACCAGTATTGGCTTGTCACGCGGCAAGTCCTGCATGCGCTGCGGCAAATAGCCGAGCATGATGTGCTTCGCGCCCGGGATCTGCCCCTCTGCCAGCTCTTTTTCGTAACGAACGTCAATCACGTATAGCTCCCCTGCCGGAACCTGCTCTTCCACCGCTTCTGGCGTGACTTCCTGATACTGCTCAAAAGCAACAGCAAGCTTTTCTCCCCTGCCAAGCTCCATCGTGCCCTTTACCTGATCCAGCCCGATCGACTGCAAATCGTGCAAAACGGCGGGAACAAGCTGCCTCTCGGCCAGCACAAAAATCGGGCGCTCGTAATCGAGCAGCCACCCGGCCCACGTAGGGAACGACTTGTCGCAGGGCAGATTGATGGTGCCCGGCACATGCTTTTGGGCGAACGCTTCTGCCGGACGGACGTCTATGACTACTCCCTGCTGCTTCCATTCTTCCAGCACGCCAATGGAAGCTTCCGCCTGCACAGGTGCCGCTATCGCTTGCAGCGGTTGTGGCCCGACTTTGTTCAGATGTTTCATCATCGCAAAGTATGTAGGAGGCTCAGGCTGGCCCTGGAGCAATTGCTGCACAAACTCCTCTTCACGCTCATGCTGCAACGCCCAGTTCGTACGTTTTTCATAGCCAACCGTCGAAGACTGCACAGCCCCGATTGCTTTGCCGCACGCACTGCCTGCCCCATGCCCCGGCCACACTTGCAAATAGTCAGGAAGCTGCTTAAACCGCTGTAACGAGTGAAACATCTTTCTCGCCATCTCGTCAGCCGAGCCGCTTACGTTAGCCGCCTTTTCCAGCAAATCGGGACGCCCAATGTCACCGACAAACACAAAATCGCCCGTAAAAATGCCCATCGGTTCCGTGTCCGGCCAGCCTCTGTCTGTCAAAAGCAGGGCAATATGCTCTGGCGTATGCCCCGGTGTATGCAGAACTTCGAACGTCAGATGACCGATACGGAATGTTTCCCCGTCGCGCAGCAAGCGGTGCTCGTACTGGGCTGCATACTGATACTTCCAGTCCGGCCCGCCTTCGTCTGACAAATACAGCGTCGCTCCCAATCTTTCCCCGATTTCCCTTACTCCCGAGAGGAAATCGGCATGAATATGGGTTTCCGTCGCAGCGACAATCTTCAGTCCATTTGCTTTCGCTGCCTGTACATATGGCTCAATATGGCGCGCCGGATCAATCACGATCGCTTCCCCTGTTGCCTGGCAGCCTACCAAATAAGATGCCTGGGCGAGTTTTTCATCGTAAAAATATTTAAGCAGCATGAAAATCAGCCTCCTGTCTTTTATCAAGCAGCCATCCGCTCGCGTAGTCCTACAACTTTCCCGGAAGCATGCCGTGCCAGTACATCCGCGGGAGCAGCTCTTTTTTCAGCCAATACATGCTTAACCGTTCCTTGGATTGGTCAAAAGGGAATGTCTCGCGCGGATTCAGCTCGTAATCAAATTCAGCCAGGATCAATTTGCCGTAACCAGTGACGAGCGGGCACGATGTATAGCCGTCGTATCGCTCGGTCATCGGTTTTCCTTCAAGGAGCGACAAGACGTTTTGCATGACGACTGGTGCTTGCTTGCGAATCGCCGCCCCTGTTTTGGAGGTAGGCAAGTTGGTGCAATCGCCTATGCCAAAGATGTTGGGGAAGCGAGCATGCTGCAGGGTGAACGGATCGACATCGACCCAGCCGTCAGCGGCAGCGAGCGGACTGTGCTTGATAAAATCCGGCGCACTCATCGGCGGCACGACATGGATCATCTCGTACGGCATGGCTACTTGCGCTTTTGTGTCCAGGTTCTCGAAAATGGCTTGCTTTTTATCCGCGACGATTTCTACGAGATTATGCTTGAAGATCGTCTCAATCTGTTTTCTTTCAATGACTTTTTGCAAGGCTTCCGCGTATTTTTTCACACCGAAAATAGCCGCTGCGCCGGAGACAAAACGCACGGTCGAGCGGGAGCGCACCTTTGTTTTGCGAAAGGAATCGTCAGCGAGGTACATGATTTTCTGCGGTGCTCCGCCGCATTTCACAGGAGTGTTCGGGTTGGTAAACAGCGCGTTGCCTCCCTGAAAATGGCGAATTTGCTCCCACGTGCTCTCGACGTAGTCATACGAGTAATTGCTGCACACCCCATGCTTGCCGATGCTTTCCTTCAATCCCTTTACCTTACCCCAATCGATCTGGATGCCAGCGGCGACAACCAGAAAATCATAATGCACAGCTGTTCCCGACGTTGTCATGACGGTATTGTTTTGGGGCAAAAATTTGGTGACGGCATCCTGTACCCAGACCGCTCCTTTGGGAATCACGGAGGCTTCGTCGCGCTCCGTCGACTCCCGGCTGACGACACCCGCACCTGCCAGTGTCCACAACGGCTGATAATAGTGCTTGCTTGCAGGATCAATGATGGCGATCTGGCCGATTAACGCGCGTGATTGGCGCAGCAGACGCGCCGCAACCGATATGCCTGCACTGCCTCCGCCTACAATCACTAGCTTGTAACGTGTCCTTTGCGTTGCTTCCGTCACGCTCACCCCTCCTTGTATTGGATGAGAAACAACCCTTCGCCTATTCATATGGCAAGAGACAAGCCAAGTTGCTTGATCAAGCAAAAAACGATGCTGCCAAACTTTTTCATCCAAAAATACGGGGCTGCCCCCTGATCAGTGCGCCGCTATCTTTTCTCTTTTCATGTGAATGTCTATAATAGTAGGACATTGTAGTGGGCAAGAGGTGATTATAACGATGGACGACATCTGTGAAATTCAATGTTACGACGAAGAAAAGGTCAGTCGCTTGAAGCCGCACGCTGGCGAATCATTAGGGGTAGCGAAAATATTCAAAGCGCTGGCGGACGACACCCGGGCGAAAATCATTCATATTCTGTCCATGGAAGACGAGCTTTGCGTCTGCGACGTGGCAGCCATCATCGGCAGTTCCATCGCCAACACCTCGCATCATTTGCGGCTTCTTCGCAATATGGGGTTGGCCAAGTACCGCAAGGAAGGCAAGCTCGTCTTTTACTCGCTCGACGATGACCATGTGCGCCACTTGATCCTCGCGGGCGTAGAGCACGCAAAAGAACAGAAAACGAATGTCCGAGCTACCTGATGGCTCGGTTTTTTATTTTTCCATGCGCCTGTTGCGCATGCGCAAAGAGTTCAGCACTACCGACAGCGAACTGAACGCCATGGCGATGCCCGCAAGCCACGGAGCCAAAAAGCCAAGCATCGTCGCCGGGATGGCAATGGCATTGTAAAAAAACGCCCAAAACAAGTTTTGCCGAATATTTTTCATCGCCATTTGGCTTAGCCTGATGGCGTGGACAACGCCGCGTACCTCTCCGTGCATGATGATGACATCTGCCGAGTCTTTGGAAATGTCGGCTCCGGTGCCCAAGGCAATGCCGACACTGGCTGCGGACAGGGCTGGCGCATCGTTGATCCCGTCGCCGACCATGGCGACTTTTTTCCCTTTTGCTTGCAGCTCCCAGATCAACTCCGCTTTTTGCGCAGGCAGCACCCCGGCGTACACTTGCCCGATGCCGGCCTGTCTTGCCACGCTTGCCGCCGTATGCGGATTGTCTCCGGTAATCATGATGATTTCCTTGCCCATTTTTCTCAGCTGGGCGACTGCTTTTTTCGCGTCTCGCTTTAATTGATCCGACAGCACCACGTATCCAGCCAAACGCCCGTCAATGCCGACCAGCAGCACCATTTTTCCTTCCGCCCCGTGAAGCTCCACCTGACTTTGCAAAGGGGCGATGTCCATGTTTTTTCGAGTCAGCAGCTTGGAAGATCCGACTACAACCGTATGGCCTTCCACAGTCGCCTCGATCCCATAGCCGGGAAGGGATGCGAAGGACGTAGCTGCCGGAATGGACAAGCCTTGTTTTTTGGCATGAGCCACGATGGTTGCCGCCAACGGATGCTCAGAGGTCAACTCCGCCCCGGCCACCAGACGCAAAAACGCCGCCTCGCTCCATCCCCGTGTATTAATCCCGACGACCTGATGAGCCCCTCGGGTCAATGTTCCCGTTTTGTCAAACACAACCGTATCGACCTTTTGCAGCACTTCCAAAAATTTTCCCTGCTTGAACAAAATGCCCATCTGTGCCGCCCGTCCAGACACCACCAGGATCGACATGGGCGTAGCCAGACCGAGTGCGCACGGGCAAGCGATGATCAGGACAGCGATCGCCTTTTCCAGCGCGCCGCCCAAATCTTGCGCGGTAAAGACGTAGTACCAGGCAACAAAAGTGATCACGGCAATCGCGATGATAATCGGCACGAACACGTCCGTGATTTCATCCGCCACTCTCTGGATCGGGGCTTTGGACAGCTGCGCTTCCTCCACGGTGCGAATCACTTGCGTCAGCGCGGTATCCTCGCCTACTTGTGTCGCTTTTACCTTGAGCCAGCCGCTCTGGTTCAACGTGGCGCCGATTACGGAATGGCCGCCCCATTTTTCCACAGGCAGACTCTCTCCGGTAAACATCGACTGATCGACGCTCGCGTGCCCTTCCAGCACGATTCCGTCTGTCGGAATCCGCTCGCCTGGCTTGACGATGAAAATATCGCCCGTTGCCAGCTCTGCTACCGGAACAGCCCGCACCTCATCGCCGCGCAGGACATGCGCCATCGTCGGTTGAAGCTGGTGAAGCTGTCCGATGGCATTTTTCGTCCGGTCTTTCGCCATCGCCTCCAAATATTTGCCCAGGAGCAGAAACGTAAAAATGACGGCGCAAGACTCGTAATAGACTGTCAGACCGTGACTCTCCTGCCCGATGGTCGTAAACGTCAAATAGTGACTGTACAAAAAGGCGGTCGAGGTGCTCAGCACAACCAGCACGTCCATATTGGCGGAACGGTTTTTCAACGCGTTCCACGCCCCGATGTAAAACGACTGCCCGATAAACAGCTGGATCGGCAGCGTCAGTGCAAACTGAAACAGCGGCAGAAGAAACAAGCTCGGCACCCAGATGAATGACAGGACGGAAAAGTGCGCCGCCATCGCCCACAAAAGCGGGATCGTCAAAATAGCCGAGAAAATAAACCGCCGAAGCAGCAGCTTTTTTTCCTCCTGAAGCTCTGCTTGCTTCAAACTCGCGGAAAAACCGAGCTGTTCAATCTTGGTCAAGATCTCCTGATCGTTGGTTTGCGCAGGATCAAAGGCTACCCGAGCCTTGTTGGTCGTCAGATTGACGTGGACTTCCTGGACGCCCTGAACTTTTCGCAGCCGCTTTTCAATCCGGTTGGCGCACGCTGCACAAGTCATCCCTGTGACCTGATACGTTTGGTTGATGGTCATGAAAAACTCCCCTTCAGCTTCCGTACATGCCCTCATGTCCAACCTATGCGGCAGGACAATTCAGTAGAAGATGAAGTATGAATGGCAACTGTCATGAATACGATAGGGAAGCTTGTAACTCATGGGAAAGTGGTGAGAATGCTGCGAAAATCCGGATTCTTTCGGCTGTCGTCCCTGCTGTTGTCCGTTCTCCTTGCACTCGTTGGCTGCGCCTCTGCGGATCATGCTGAACACGCCAGCACTGCTCTCGCACAAAAAACAGATACGCCAATGCTTGCGGAGCTGTCCATCCCGTTGCAGGTCGAGCTTGATCCAGCTCCGGCGAAAAACGTGAAAGAAAATACGCTGCGCATTACCGTGCCAGCCGAGCATGCAGCCAAGCTGGCCAAAGCAAAAGTCTCCGTGTCCCTGACCATGCCCAATATGGACCACGGCGCTATCGTCTTTGAAGCGATGCAGGAAAAAGCAGGCGAATACGTCGCGCAAATCGTGCCGACCATGCTGGGAGAATGGCTGGCTACGATTACTTTCGAGATGGACGGCACAGCCATGAGCACAGCGTATTCTTTTGAAGTGGAGCCATAATAGCTAAAAGCATTGTAATGACTACCACAGCCACGGATTGACGGTGGGAATCCAGCCGTTGATGGCCATTCCCCGCAAGACGGACAATATCCCGATGCAGAGCGCAAGAGCGTTGCCCATGACCATCACCTTGGAGCGAAATGCTTTCGACAAAACCAGTGAAAACAACGCGATTGCCACGAGCGCGGGCAAAGTGCCCAAGCCAAACACGCCCAAGGTCGTCATCCCTTGCAGGACGCTGCCAGTAGCGGCGGCTTTCATGTGCATCGTATACGTCAGTCCGCAGGGCAAAAAGCCCAGCAGCAGTCCGCTTGCCAGCACAGGCACTGTTCCCTGCCGCTCTTTTTGCAATTGCAACAGCTTTTGCGCGGCGGGGAGTTTGAGCGGACTGTATTTATCCAAAGGCAGCGCCACTTTTTTGACGACCCAGAGAATGATCAACAGCCCTCCGGCGATATTGGCAATTCCCTGCAATCCGACTACGACTCCTGCCGCATTCACAAACGATCCGACAAAGCCCATAAATGCGCCTACGGCCATGTACGTCACAATTCGCCCCGTATTGTATGCCAGGATCGTTTGCGCAAGCGACGCTTTGGATTGAAGCGTCATGGTGGACATGATCCCGCCGCACATCCCGATGCAGTGAGGAGCGCTGAGCAAGCCTGTCACAAAGACGAGCCAGTAGTCGTACAGTCCAGCATTCATCCCGCAGCCCCTCTTTTTCCATTATTTTCACGCTCATGCAATGACGCATCATCCTTTTCCTAACGTAATGGCTGCGGCTAGTATTTATGACTTCGCGGCAAATGAAAACGCCCCCGGCTTGTCTTACTTGCGGGGGCGTTCCTGGGCTGGCAAAGTGACCTTGATGGTCGTGCCGACTCCTGTTTGGCTGTCGATTTCGATGCTGCCTTTTGCAACCTGGACAATTTTCTGGACGATGGCTAAACCGAGTCCGCTGCCTGTCGCTTCCCGGTTGCGGGACTTGTCGCCTTTGTAAAAGCGCTCGAAAATGTGCTGGCGCTCCTCCTCCGAAATGCCGATCCCTGTATCGCGGATGATGACGGCGATGTCGGGCGATTGCCGAATCGAGACAAAGATGGTGCCATGCGGCGGAGTAAACTTGATGCTGTTGGACAGCAAATTGATCCATACTTGATTGAACAGCTGCTTGTCTGCGGTGACGAGTGTGTCCGGCAGTTCCAGCTCTAGCTCCAGCTTTTTCTGCTGCCATTGGCGTTCCAGCAGCAGTACGACTTGTCGCAACTGCTCGTCCAGCCGATATTCGCTCGGCTCGTACAAGCCCGTTTCCTTGTCCAGCGAAGCGAGCGTCAAAAGCTGTTTGCTCAGTGAGGAGAGTCGCCTGCTCTCTTCTTCGATAATCGCCAAATACTCCGCCTTTTGCGCCTCTGGCATGCCACCGCTGCGGATCGCCTGGGAAAATCCCTGGATGGAAGCAAGCGGAGACTGGATTTCGTGCGAGACGTTGGAAACAAACTCTTGGCGCATGTCATCGAGTTGCTTCAACGATTCTGTCATCTGCGCAAAGTTGGCCGCCAGCTCCCCGATTTCGTCTCGGCGCGAGATGTCGAGCTGGATTTCGTACTCGCCTTCCGCCAGCTTTTTCGTCGCCTGGCTCAGTTTTTGGATCGGCCGAACCAAATAGCGGGTGAATATCAGAATAAACATCAAGCTGAGCAAAAACATGGCGGCAAGCAACACGGCAAACATCACATGGACCTCGCCAAACTGCTGCTCGATGCTGGGCCGCACAAACAAGGCGTATTTCCGTCCTTCTGCTTCCAGCGGCAAACCGATGCTGTTTTTCAGCGTATTTTCAAAAAATCCGGTAACGAACAATCCGTGTTGTTCTTCGGCGATTCCTCTGTACGTTTCCCCGGCAAGCACCTTTTGCACGATCTGCGGCTCAATCTGCTGGTCGCGGAAAGGCGCTCCAAACGTTTGGACTTGTCCGTTCTCGTCTACGAGATACAGCTGAAAATTGAGATTGGCTACATGGGTCATAAAGGCTGGCAAGTCCATACTGGCGGCATTATGCTCGTACAAATCGATGATCTGCTGGCCGATCCGGGTAATTTTTTGTTCATTGTACGTGCGCATGTTACGCTGGTAATATTCGTTGGCAAGGAGAAAGCCGAGCGTCCCGCTGACGATGACAATCGCGACAAACATGAGCACGACCCGAAAGTAGAGGGATCTCATCCTCCGCGCACCTCCAGCTTGTAGCCGAGGCCGCGAACAGTGCAAATGACAAAGTCATCGGTCTTGTCCGTAAATTTTTCCCGCAGCCGTTTGATGTGGACATCGATCGTGCGGCTGTCGCTCTCGTTATCTCCTCCCCACACCAAATCCAGCAGTTGATCCCGCGTAAAAGTCCGGTCGGGAAAGCTGGCGAGCTGGGCGAGCAGTTCAAACTCCTTGAGAGGGAGATGCATGACTTCGTCTTTGATTTTTACAACGTGGCTCATCCGGTCGATGACGGTGTCATGCATGACAATGACCTGCTTGCTGACCATCTGGTAGCGGCGCAGCAAAGCCCTGATCCGATACAGCAATTCCGTCGGCTCGAACGGCTTGGTGAGGTAGTCGTCCGTTCCGGCCAAAAATCCTTTTTCCTTGTCCCTTACTTCGCCTTTTGCCGTCAGCATGATGACGGGAATATCGTAGTATTCGCGGATCTCCTTGCACAGCTCCCAGCCGTTTTTCCCCGGCATCATCACATCGACGATCGCCAACTGAACTTTTTCCTGCTCAAGCAAAACGGATGCCTGGCTCCCATCTGCGGCAGCCAGCACGCGGTATCCTTCTTTTTCCAAATAAAATCTCAGCAGTTCACGAATGTGCGCATCGTCATCTGCGACCAAGATCGTCATTTTCATCAGGCTTCTCCCCTTGCCGTGTCTATCTCAAGGCTGATGATCTGATTATAACGGGTAGCATCTCCCGCGATGCAGTCCCTTACGCAATTTTTCCGGTTCAGTTCCGTTGCGGAAAAAGGGACGCAAGGTTGCTTTCATCAGTATAGTTAGGGAATATGAACGGCAGATGAACAAAAAGCCATCGCTGCCTAAGCAACAATGGCCTTCGATTCTTATTGGTTAAACGTCTCTGCAAACCAGTTGGCGGAAGCGTCCACTTCCATCCTGGTCAACTGGTGACCGTATGACTCCCAGTGCAAAGTCACATCGGCCCCAGCCGCTGCCAACAGCTGCTTCAGCTCCTCCGACTCCTCGGGAGAGCAAATCGGGTCGTTCGTTCCCGCCCCGATGAACACCGGGATGCCGCTCATGTCAGGCAGGGGAATCCCGCGCCTTGGCACCATTGGATGATACAGCACCGCCCCGCGCAACGAATTGGCGTAATGGAACAGCAAGCTTCCGGCAATGTTCGCGCCGTTGGAATATCCGACTGCGACGATATTCTCCCTGTCCAACTGGTAGTTGACCGCTGCCTGATTCAAAAATTCATGCAGCTCCTCCGTGCGGAACACCAAATCTTCCTCATCGAACACACCCTCTGCCAGGCGACGGAAAAACCGGGGCATGCCGTTTTCCAGGACGTTGCCTCTGACGCTGAGAATAGAAGCGCCGGGATGAATCAGCTCAGCCAGCGGCACGAGATCGTTTTCGTCCCCTCCTGTTCCATGCAACAGCAACAGAGTGGGGGCTGCGAGATCGCTTCCTTTTCGAAAAATGTGTTTCATTCCTTGTCCTCCGCAAGCACGCGCACGGCAATCGGCGGCAGTCCCTGCTCGATCTCGGCGCGATGTGGTTCATACCATTCGGGCAGCATCAGCTTTTCACCGAGCGACTCGAATGGCTCGTCTCGTTCAAAGCCTGGCGGGTCAGTGGCAATCTCAAACAAAATCTCGCCTGGCTCGCGGAAATAGATGGCGTGGAAATACTGCCGATCAATAATATCGGTAGGATGGAAGCCAGACTGCGCCACTCGCGATTGCCACAAGCGGTGATCCTGGTCATCCTTGGCCCGCCAAGCGATATGGTGCACAGTTCCTGCTCCGCCTGCGCCTCTCGGCATTGGCTCGGCGTTGACATCAATGATATTGCCCAGGTCGCCGGGTGCCTGGAAGCGGACAAGCCCGTTTTCTTCGCCGACTCGGGTCAGGCCCATCAGCTTTTCCAACACTTCCATCGTGTGCTTCGGCGCAACGCTGTACAGAATCGCCCCACCGAATCCTTTGATTGCCTTGTCAGCGGGAATACCTCCAAACGTCCACTGGCTCGCGGGGCCGCCTTCGCGCTCGACAATCTCCAGTTGCAAACCGTCCTTGTCGGCAAATTGCAGATAGATTTCCTGGAAGCGCTCTACGCGGCGATACTCCACCTGGAACTTGTCGAGACGCTTTTCCCAAAAATCGAGCGAGCCGACAGGAACGAGAAAAGTAGTGTAGCCGACTTGTCCACCGCCTATGCGGCCATGTCGCGCCGTTTCCCACGGGAAGAAAGTAATCGCCGTTCCGGGACTGCCCACCTCGTTGCCGAAGTACAGATGGTACACTTCGGGGGCATCGAAGTTGATCGTTTTTTTGACCAGTCGCAGACCGAGAATGCCTGCGTAAAAATCAACGTTATCCTGTGCATTTTTGACAAAGGCTGTAATATGATGAATACCTGCTGTTTGTTGAGACATAGCTGATGACCTCCTTCATATATTTTTGCTTCTATTTCTCGATTATTCGGCCTGGAATGTGTTGTAGCTGACGAACTCCCCTACCGGCTTGCGGTACCCTCTCACGCGTTGGCTCGCTGTATCTTCTTTTCCGATCGTAATCATCATCGTCGGCACATAACGATCCGGAATGCGCAAAATATCGCGGACTGCCTCCGGATCAAAGCCGATCATCGGGCACGTGTCCCAGCCCTTGTCTTTGGCGGCAAGCATGAAGAGCATGGCCGACAGGCTCGCATTGCGAATCGCTTCATCCCGTTTGAACTGATCTCCACCAGCTTCGTAGAAGGAATGGACAGACGATACAGTTTGATCGTATTCGCGCTGATCCATGACTCCCAAATGCAGCAGCCCCTCGTGGATTGGCCCCACATTTTTGTACGCCTCCAGATCGCCGAGCACCAAGATGACAGCGGACGCAGTTTTTACCTTATATTGTCTCTGTGCTGCTTCATATACTCGTTCCTTTGTCTCTGGCTCGGTCACGATCACATAGTGCGCGTGCTGGAGATTAAAAGCGGATGGGGCAAATTTGACGAGCGACATGATCTCCTCAAGTTCAGCTGTCGTAATAGATTCAGTAGGGATAAATTTATTGGCAGATCTCCGGTTTTTCACTAATGCAGTAAACTCGCTCATTTTGATTTCCTCCTCGACATCACCGAATGGTGTGTGCCATTATCATCATTTTTAAAAATCTTTAATTTAAGATATTAACACAAAAAACAACTTAACGATTGCCCTTGAGGATACTGACTGCAACAAACTTGGTTGGTCGAGAAGCTGATGAGCGCGTGCAGTAAATATCTTTAATTTAAGATAATTATAGAGCCAGCATGACTCGTTGTCAACCTTTCGGGCCAGAAGAAAGTTTTTCTCCCGGCCCTGCTTCATCTATCGGGGCAATTCGCTTACAGAAACCTGCAAATCCGCTTCTTTTGGCAGCCATGCCTGCATTTGTTCCCATTTAAACAACTGTTCAATATGGTACACGCCTTGCGGAAAATCTTCCGAGTAGAGTGTTTTAGCTGCAAATGCGGCCACTTTTGCCGTCATATATGACTGGTCGCGCCCTTGCAACTGACACGTCGCCATTGCCGCGCGATTGCCCGCTTTTCCCCGTGCCTCGATCTTGATGGCAAATAGATCGTCTCCCCATTTCCAACGCAAAAACGATTCCACGACGGCTTTCCGTACCGCTGACCGCTTGAGCAGTCGGCAAATTCCGCTGCGGCGAAACGCAGCCACTGCTCTCGTCACCCATTCCTGATCAAAACAAAGCCGTGTGGAGACTGACGCTACACCGAGCGTTCCGGCGAGTGTCTGCTGATCGGAAAAAGGGAAGCGGTACGCTTTCTTTTTCCCCAGTTTTGCTCCGAAATCGACCAGTTTGCCGTCTGTCATGCTCTCTACGCTCACCCGGCGATGATCTTGCGTCACATCATAGCGCGTGCACAGATGGTCTACGGTCCATTCCATCGCCGCCTTGCCGTGCCGATCTCCCAAACCGAGCATGATGAAAATATCCAGCTCCGTCACTTCTTCCAGCAAACGATGCGCATGGGCTGCGAGCAGATTCGTCAAGCCCGGCGCAAGTCCGATACTGAGCACGGCAGTTCCTGTAACCTTCGCTTGGGAACGCCTGCCCCATTGCTCCAGGCGGGTCAAAAAGGCACCGGATGCAGACACATCGATGTAGTGCGTTCCGCTCAAAAGGCACTGCTCGGCGAATGCCGTATCATGCTGGTCCAGACACATCACCACCAGCTTTACTTCCGCAAGCAGCTCCTGCTCTGGCGGCTGTCGAAGATCGAACGCGAGGGGGCGCACTTTCCCCGCTGTTTCCCGGCAAAAAGCCTCGGCCTTTTCCATGCTGCGCCCGGCGGCATACACCTGGCCTGGATACAGCTCCCCGAGTTCCTTGCAGATCGTTGCCCCTACATGTCCGTAACCGCCCACCACCAGGATTTTTTGTTTTTTCATGCGCCTCGTCCTCTCTTCTGTAAAAGCTTCTCGGCCCTGCCCCCTGCGTGGACTGGAACGATTGAAGCCTGGCATCCGTCTGGTCGCTATCCGTTTGCTCGCTTTTTCCGGTCGTTGCTACGGGTCGCATACCCCCAGATGCACAGGCAACATAAGCTGAGCCAGCCACCCATGATAAACACGGTTTTGTACGCTTCCAAATCTGGTTGCGCCCCTGCTGTTTGTCCGTTCATCATCCCCAGGCCAAGTGCCGCGCCTGTCACCAGTCCTGCGTTTCGGGTGAGCGCGATCATGCCCCCGACTGCCCCGGCATGCTCCAGCGGAACGTGCTTCATGATGTAACTGTTGTTTGGCGAGGCGATCAACCCCATCCCGGCGCCCACCAGCGCAATCGCTGCGATCAGTTCAACCGTGGACATGTGCCCAAGCCATACTCCCAAGGCGGCCAGTCCTGCTCCCATGCTCCCCAGTCCGGCCAGTACAACGGCTTGAGCCTGATAACGGTCGGCGGCCCAGCCCCCAAGCGGCCCCGTCAATGCCAGCAGCAGAGGGTACGCTGTGAGCAGATAGCCAGCTGACAGAGAAGACATTTTCGCATAATCAAGCAGGTAGAACGGCATAACGACCAAAACCAGGTTGGCCAACACGAACGAAGCAAAACTGATCAAAAGCCCTGTCGAGACAGCAGGAAGCCGAAAAACCGCGACAGGCAAAAACGGCTCTGCCTGATGGCGTCCTCGCCAGATCAACAGCCAGAGCACGACGATGGCAAGGCCGTAAAGCATGATTTGCCGCGCCGATAGCCAGCCCCATTCATTTCCGCCAGAAATCGCAAAAATCAGGGAACTGGCTGCAATCGTGAACAAGCCCGAGCCAAAAATATCGATTGATTTCGCCTGTTTTTTCGGCAAGTGAACAGGAATGTAGCGAAACGCAAGCACAGTCGCTACAACCGCTACCGGAACATGCGCGAGAAACAGCCATTCCCAGCTGAGTACGGAAGCAATAAATCCGCCTGCAATCGGGCCAGTCATCCCGCCGAGCGCTACAGCCGTGCTCATGATCCCAAGCGCTCTCCCACGCACTTCCTTTGGGAGCAGCAGTGTAATCAGAGCGATATTCGTAGCCTGAAACATCGCCGCACCGACGGCTTGCACGACCCGCAGGACAAGCAGTGTGGCAATCGTCGTCGAACATGCGACGAGAACCGAGCTGATGGTAAAGAGCAAAAAGCCGTAGTTGTGAAGCATCCGGTGGCCGTATCGGTCACCGAGCTTGCCCATGACGGGAAGCAGCGAAGCGATGACGAGCAAATATCCGGTCGTAATCCATTGGGCCACTCCCAACTCCGTCTGAAACAGTTGCGTAAAAGAAGGCAGCGACACGTTGACGACTCCTGCCGTGAAATGCGACAAAAAAGCTCCAAGGCAGATCGCTGTCATCATGCAAAAGCGCTGTTTCGCACTCATAAGCGTCTGAAACTGCACGCCTGTTTGCATCATCATCACCTGCTACTTTTGACCGCGAACCAGGCATTGATCAGATAAGAACCGAAGTAGCGCGAGCTGTGCTCGAACCCAGCCTCTTCCATCAGCTCTTGCACTTGGCAGGCTGGGATCGGATCAGATTCTTGGCCCATGGAGGCCGCAAAACGCTCCCACTCGGCAAGAGAAATGCCGTTGTCGGTCATATGCGTGCGCCAGGCTTGCATTTGCATGGCAAACGCCTGCGACTGCGGATCGCCAGCAATGGCTGCGAGACAAAACGGGGCACCTGGCTTCAGCCGTGCCGCAATCTGCTGCAACAGCTCTCTTTTTGCGGCAAGACCTTTGACAAAATGAAGCACGAGCAGACATGTCGCCGCATCGTAGACTGTCTGTTCCGGCAGCACGTCGACCGTTCCTTCGTGCAAAACCGTACGCGCAGCCAAGTCCGCGCCAGCCGTTCTGTGCCGGGCGCGTTCGAGCATTTGTGCGGATGGATCAACACCTGTAAACGTCCAATGCTCATGTTTTGCTCCCAGTGTCACGATTTCCTGACCGCCGCCAGCGCCTACAACAAGGATGTGCTCCTGCTCTCCGGTTTGCGGCAGCTTTGCTCCCAGCAGGCGCTCCGTCATTTCGTACAAGTAGGCGTACCCGGGAATTTTCAGCGCGATTGTCTGCTCATATTTCGCTACTTCCGGATGGTGCCAGCTTAAAGGCCGCTGTTTTTCTGTCATCTGTCTCTCTCCCGTCTTTTCCTGTCGTCAATTGCCAAAGCCTCCGTTGATCTGCTTGCGAGAAGTACGTGCCGCCATGTTGCTCCACCGAAGCTGCCGTTACATCAGCCAAAATGTTCATTGGCCTACATCCCAGCACAACAATGCGCGTTCCGAGAGCGAGCGCTTCGTCCAGATCGTGTGTCACGAGCAAAACGGTCGGCTGCTCGCTTTCCCACAGCTTCCTGAACAACTGGTGCATGCCAGCTCGTGTAGCAGCGTCCAGACTTTGAAAAGGCTCATCCATAAACAACAGTCCAGGCCGCGCGGCAAAAGCGCGAACGACCGACACACGCTGCCGCATCCCGCCGCTCAACTGGTCAGGGTATGCGTGCAGCACCGCACTCAAATCAGCAGCATCCAGCATGGCAAGCACCCGCTCTTGTTCTTGCTCTTGCCGTTGCTCCAACACCCACAGGACGTTTTCTAGCACCGTCTTCTCAGGCAGAAGGCGCGGTTCCTGAAAAACGTAGCCCAGCCGTTCCCCTTCATCGCGCGAAATGACTCCCTGCGCAGGCCGGATCAGCCCGGCAGCCATTTTCAGCAGAGTCGTTTTGCCAATCCCCGATGTTCCCATCAGGCACGTCACTTGACCTTTGGCTGCCTCCAGCGAAAAGTTATCGAAAAGCAGCCGACCAGCTCCATATTTCAACGAGATTCCTGTAAATCGCATGCGGCGCTCCCCCTCCTTTCGCGCGGCCGGGTGATTTTGCGCACGAGCACTTCCAAAGCCATCCCCAACAAGGCAACGAGCAATGTCCAGGCCATCACTTCTTCCGTTTTCAAGTAAATGCGCGCTGTGTTCATCGAAGCTCCGATCCCCGTCTGTCCGCTGATCAGCTCCGCCATGACGATCGTTTTCCAGCCCATGCCGACGCTGACGGTAAGCGCAGCCGACCAGAACGGAGCGAGCGCTGGCAAAATAATATCCACGAGCTGCTTGCGGCGATTGACCGAAAAGACGCGCGCCATCTCTAGCAGCTCCTTGGGCAATTGCCGCACGCCCTGCAAGGAATTGAAAAAGAAGAGCGGAAACAGGGCGAGTGCCACGACGAAAATTTGCGCCCCGCCATTCACCCCGAGCCAGAGAATGGCAAGCAGCATCCAGGAAACGGGGGGAACTGCCTGCAACACGGAAACGGCCGGGCTAACCAGCTTGAACACCAGCTCTTGTGCGCCTGCGAAGACGCCAAGCCCGGTTCCAAGCAAAAAAGCGATACCAAAGCCTGCTGCGAGCCTGAGAAACGAGTAGAGCAGCGGCTCCATCAGGCGGCCTTTTTCGTATAAGCCAATCAACGTCTGCAAGCTCTCCCACGGCCCCGGCAAAATGACAGGAGGATACACGCGGGACAGCCCCTCCCAAGTCAAAAGCAACAGCAAGTACGTAAGGCCGCTCGGCCAATTGTTACGAGCCGTAGTAAAAATCGGCATCTGGCACTGATCCTCCAATCGAATCGGGAGCGATTTGCAACAGAACGCCCAGGTAACGCTCCACTTCCGGTTTGGCTGTCTGCGCGTCCTTATAAAGCAGCGTAATTTTGGGCAGAGCAGAAGCCAGCACCGCCTCTGGCATGCCAAACTCTTCTGCCGCGATTTTCAATGTCTCGCCCGCTTGCTGGTTGACCTGCCGGACAGCCTCCTGATACGACTGTTCGAAGCGGGCGATATCCGCTGCATGCGTTTTGGCCCAGTCGCGATTGACGAAAACGGCCGTTTGCGGCAAGTCTTGTCCGAACTCAGCCTGCCACTCTTTTTGAAAATCGACGACTTCGCTCACTTTCCCTTTTGTTTTCATCCGAAAGCCACTCAGTACAGGCTCAGGCAACACAGCGTGCTTGATTGTGCCCGCCGCCAGTTGCTGCATGATGTCCGGAATTACGCCGTAGGCCAGGTTCACTTTGCCTTGCAGTCCTTTTTTGGCAAGCAGATGTTGCGTCAAAATATCGGGCGGCCCGCTTTGCCCCGGGATATAGACCGTCTCGTTGCTCAATTGCGAAAGCTCGCGCACGTTTGGGTCAAGTGAAATCAAATACATCGAGCCGTACGTGTTGACGTGAAGCAGCTGGATCGGCATTCCCTTTGCGTACAGATTGGCCCCGACATTGATCGGAGCAGCGTACAATGGCGCTTCATTGCCCTGTATGCCAGCCAGCAGTTGCTCTATGGAATCCCATTTGGCTATTTGGAACGTACCGTCTGCCTCTGTCTTTTCCATATAGACGGCAGGAATCAGAGACGGTGCCTTGGGCGTAAGCAGCGTGATCGCGGCAGGGCTGGCAGCAGGCCCCGGCTGCTCGGCTATGTTAGTTGCCGTGTTCGTTGTGGCGCAACCAGTCAAAAGAATCAGCGCAGCCAGACTGCTTGCAAACATGCGGGTAGCGTGGCGGTAAATGGATTTCATAGCAATTCTCCAACTCCTCGTTGACTTTTGGCATCTCTTCATTAAGAATTATTCTCAATTATAGAGATGCACGATAGGAGCACCATCCCACAAATATGGGATTTTTCTGCGAATCCGCTGAATCTATACGCACAGGAGAGCACAGATGAATGCAAAATGGGAAGCAAGCAAACGAAAACTGCTGACTCTGGCAAAGCGGCATTCCTCTTCTCAGGACTACCGGACGGCGCTTTTGCAGGAGCTGCGGGAGTTCGTGCCTTTTGACGGGGCGTGCTGCACGGCGGTAGACCCGCAGACGCTTCTGTCTACAGGGGCCATAACCGAGGACGGGATTGAGGCGATTCATCACGGGATTTTTGAATATGAGTACCTGCGTGAAGACTTCAATCGGTACGATCAGTTGAGCCAGTCAGCAGAAGCGGTCGCCACGCTTCATCAGGCAACCGGAGGCGAGCTTGTGCGCAGCGCGCGTTACCGCCATGTCCTGTTCCCTGCCGGATTTGCCGATGAACTGCGTGCGGCGCTCAAGTACGATGGAGCTTGCTGGGGATTTTTGACGTTGTTTCGCTTTCAGGGGCGGCCTTTTTTTAGCGAGGAAGAGCGCGAGTGGATGGCGGAGCTGGCACCGTTGATCGCCTACCAGCTGCGAAAAACGAGCCTGTCCCTGCCTGCCGAGGAGACTTCCTGGATGGAGGAAGAGACGGGGATTTTGCTCATGTCTGATCAATTGGCGATCCAATCGGCCAACACGACCGCAGACAGATGGCTCTCGCTTTTGCGCAAGTGGGAGTCGATCGATCGCCGCACCTTGCCGCGACCAGTGCGAGCTGTCTGCTCCCGGGCGTTGGCGCAATTGAACGAGTCTGATCCGAAAGCGTCCATGGCAAAAGTGTGCATCCGCATGCCGGATGGCCCTTATGTCGCGATTCAAGCAAGTCCGCTGCACGGCCAGGACGGCGCTGTCCATCTGGCGGTTTTGTTCAGCCCGGCCAAGCCAGCCGATATTCTTCCGATTGTGTGCGAGGCTTACGGATTGTCCGAGCGTGAAAAACAGCTGCTCGCTCTGATCGTGCGCGGCTTCTCTACCAAAGAGCTTGCGCACAGGCTGCACATCTCTGCCTACACGGTGCAGGATCATTTGAAGTCGATTTTCGTGAAAACAGGCGTATCCAGCAGACGCGAGTTGATCTGGCAGCTGTTTTCGAGATTCGGCGTGGAGGCAAGCGAAGGGAAATGAACAGCAGCCTGGTCGCACCACTATTCCGGTGCAATCGGGCTGCTTGTTGTTCCAATCACGCCATCTGATAAATCTGGATCAGGTTCCCGCACGTATCGTTCAAAACGGCGAGGATCACGTTTCCAGCCTCGGTCGGAGGCGTCTTGAAAACTACGCCGAGCTGAGTCAAGCGCTCGTACTCTTTGTTGACGTCACTCACTTCAAACGCCGTCGCAGGGATGTTTTGCTCAAAAATCGCTTTTTGGTAGGTCGATGCAGCCGGATTTCCGTTCGGCTCCAGAAGCAACTGTACACCGTCCGGCTCTTCCGGAGACACCACTGTCAGCCACTTGGCTCCTCCCATCGGAATGTCCATTTTGGTCACGAAGCCGAGTATCTCCGTATAAAACTTTTGCGCCTTTTCCTGATCGTCTACAAAAACACTCGCCAAACTGATTCGCATAAGGAACCTCCTGATTACTTTTCAGCCTATTTCGCTAGTGTACCCCCGATGGGCTGCTTTCCTACCTACCTGTCTTTGGGCAAGGCAAGATGAAAAATCCATTCCTCGCCATACACGACAAAAGCTCGCTGCTCGGCATTCGCTTGCGAGACCGCAACGACGTCAACTGGCAGCGAAGTATAAATAGCCTGCTCTTCCGGCAAGCAATAAGCGGCGATAGCAGGAAAGTCGTCTTGCTCATACGGTCTGATCCAAAATCCATTCGCTACAGTCATGGAAGCTCCCTTCTATTCCTGGCACGCCTCTCTCAGCTTCTGATCGAGCACCTGAAAGACGCTTGCCAGCTTTTCTGCGGGAACGTTCGCATAGCGATCGCCTATGCTCACTTCGTAGTAGCTGGAATGCTCGTCTACCTTCCGCGCATAATGGGAGATTCCTACGCCTGTCTCCTCGCAAATGGAAAGAAGAATTTGCTCGAAACGCTCTTTGGGCAAACGGACATGCACATGGAACATGTTTGATACAGGTACGGCAGGGATGGTGGTGACGCCGTGGCATTGGTTGTATCTGCCGGCGAGGTCTTTGGCCTGCTCGTAATACTCGCCGAACTTGCCCTTTCTCGCTTCAAAGTTGGCTTCGGCAGTCAAAATGTACGGATACAAGCTGATCAGATCGCCGCCATGGCGCCTTTTCCAGATCACGGCCTCTTTCGTGAAAGTCTCGTCTCCGGCCAAAATCGCTCCGGCGATGCCGCCGACTCCTTTGTACATCGAGATATAGACACTATCGAACAACGCGCATACTTCCTCGGCCGTTTTCTGATAGTATGGCAAAATTTCCAGAAGCCTTGCTCCATCCAGATGCAAGCGGATGCCTTTTTCCTTGCAGTGGCGCGAGATTGCTTGCAGCTCCTCGTAGGACGGCAGTTGTCCGCCGATTTCACGCTGCGGGAGTTCCAATAGCAGGCAGGAAATCTCCTCCGTCATGCCGAGGACATCGTCCAGCGCAATTACCCGGTGTTTGTCCGCAAGCAGCACCGCGTCGATGCCGTGGAGCTTGCGCAGCCCTTCCTCTTCATGAATCTCCAGATGGCAAAGCGGATGGTACGCCACCCGGTTGATGCCTTTTTCCTCGGACCAGATGCGCATGGCGATTTGCTGTGCCATCGTACCGCTCGGGAAAAAGACGGCGGATTCTTTTCCCAAATATTTTGCCATTTTATGCTGAAAATTCTCGATGACCGCTCCCGTTCCGTACACATCCGCCTGGAGGTCGCCATCCAGCTCCTGAAAAACAAGCTGCAATTGGCGGATATCTCTCTTGCTGTGCCCAGCTAACTGATAGGTCGTCTGATTGAATGCTTGCAGCAACGTTTTCTGATCTTCCATGTCGACAGGTCCCCTTTTTCCAGCTGAGTAGGCTGCGATTGTTTGCATGCGGCTTTGCCATGCCCCTTCTTCCAAGATACCATATCTTTTTCGCAGCCTTCTCAAAATTATTGCTTCAAGTGCAATTGACGGTATTCGCTGGGGGTGCTCCCTGTCGTCTTTTTGAACAGCGTAATGAAGTACGGCGTGTTTGGCATGCCGACCTCCGTGGAAATCGCGGCGATTGACTTGTTTGATTGAGCCAAAAGCTCTTTTGCCTTGTCCAGCCGTTTCTGCTGAATGTATTCCACAGGCGTCATTTCCTTGATTCGCTTGAACGTGCGATGCAAATGGTAGGGGCTGCCGTGGCACATGTCTGCCAGATGGGCCAAGCTCAGCTTTTCGGTGTAGTGAGAGTCGATATATTGCGTCATTTGTGCGACCCATTCGCGATCCGGCAGGCGCTGACCCGTCGGCTTGCACCTTTTGCACGGGCGAAACTCCTCGCGAATCGCCTCGCTCGCCTGTTCAAATATCCGCACATTTCCCCATCTCGGCGGCTTCGACTTGCACGATGGGCGACAAAAAATGCCCGTCGTCTTCACCGCGTAAAAAAACTGCTGATCATAGGTCGCATCGTTATTGATGATGGCTTGCCATCGCTCCTCTGTAATCCCAAGCTCCATGTTGCCCACCTCCACCGTCAGTATACCCCCAAGCGAACCGCTTCGTGCTCTGTTGTAAATAAAATAGCAAGATAACGAAATGACAGTCCAGCTTTTCTTGCGATACAACTAAGAGAGTGCCAAAAGGAGGCTGTTTGATGATGAATACAAACAAACGAATATATACGGAATTGCCACGCCAATGTCTACCTGCCAACGCTTGGGTCGATAATAAGAAGGAACTGATCCTGCATACCGAACAACCTTTTTCATTTTCCCAAAACCTCCATTACTTGTCGCGCAGCAACAACGAGTGCCTATACCAGATTGAAGGAGATCGGCTGTACAAAGCGATTCCTGTTGACGGCGACATCCCTGTCGTAGAAATTCGCGCCGACGATGACGGGCAGCTGTCTGTTCGTTTTCTCGGAGACGCTCCGCCGCCAAATGTACGCGCCCAAGTAGCGCAGTACGTTTACGACTGGTTTGATCTGGGAACCAATCTGACAAAGTTTTACGACCTGGCCCAAAACGATGCCTTGTTAAAAAACGCTGTCGCTTCTTACTACGGGCTGAAAAATATGGGCATCCCCGACCTGTTTGAAGCGATGAGCTGGGGGATTATCGGACAGCAAATCAACCTGACGTATGCCTATACGTTGAAAAGACGTCTCGTGGAAAGCTTCGGGCAACGGGTCGAGCACGCAGGGCGAACTTTTTGGGTGCATCCTGCGCCGCAAGTGATCGCCGAACTTACCGTGCAAGACCTGGAAGCGCTGCGGATGACCACGAAAAAGTGCGAGTATTTGATCGGTGTTGCACAACTCATCGTTGAAGGGAAACTATCGAAAGAGCTATTATGGGACGGAGGAGATTGTAAAAAGGCGGAGAAAAAGCTGATCAGCATTCGCGGGATTGGTCCGTGGACAGCCAACTATGTCCTCATGCGCTGTCTGAGGATGCCGTCTGCTTTTCCGATCGACGATGTCGGCCTGCACAATGCCATCAAATATGTTCAGGGTACGGAGACAAAACCGACCAAAGCCGAAATTCTGGCGCTGTCCAGCAGTTGGACAGGCTGGGAGTCTTACGCCACCTTTTACTTATGGCGTTTTCTCTACTAACCAAAGGAGGTTTCACTCGCATGCTGAAAATAGGCTCGCACGTTTCCTTCTCCGGCAAAGGTCTGCTCAATGCCGCAGAAGAAGCCGCCACCTACGGCTCTAGCACGTTCATGATTTATACGGGAGCGCCGCAAAATACAAGACGCAAACCGATCGAAGACCAATACATTGAAGAAGGCAAAGCTGTCATGGCCAAAGAGGGCGTCGAGGAAATTGTCGTGCACGCCCCTTACATTATCAATCTCGGCTCCTATAAAGAAGACACGTTTGAACTGGCTGTCCGCTTTTTGCAAGAAGAAATTCGCCGGACTGACTACATCGGCGTCAAAAACATCGTGCTCCATCCCGGCGCCTATACCGACAAGGACGCGGAGTACGGCATTGCCAGAATCGCCGAGGGCTTGAATGAAGTTCTCGCCGGCGTGAAAGACACTGACGTCAAGATCGCGCTGGAAACCATGGCCGGAAAAGGAACCGAGATCGGACGCAGCTTCGAAGAACTCGCCGCGATCATCGAAAAAGTCGAAGACAACAGCAAGCTCGCCGTCTGCATGGATACGTGCCACATTCACGATGCGGGCTACGATATCGTCAACGATTTTGACGGTGTGCTGGAGCAGTTTGACCGCACCATCGGCCTGGACCGCCTGAGTGTCGTTCACCTGAACGACAGCAAAAACTTCCGCGGCGCCGGAAAAGACCGCCATGCGCCAATCGGTGCCGGGCTGATCGGCTTTGACGCGATGAACTACATCGTCAATCACGACAAAATCCGCCACCTGCCGCTCGTTCTGGAAACACCGTGGATCGGAAAAGAAAAAGGCAAGGAGCGCCCGATGTACAAAGCCGAGATCGCCCTGCTGCGCGGCGAGATCGAACAGCGCTTCGGCGACGAATTTATGGATCACGTGGAGCGGCTGGACTACTTCTTCTGCAAGCAAGATGTGACCAGACGCGAATATGTCGTCGGCATCTGGGATCTGTTGAAAAACGACGCGAAAGCCAAAAAAGCGGACGGTCGCGAGCCGATGGAACGACTGTACGACATGGCGCACGAAGCACGCTTGTTCCCGGAGCTTTCCGAGGAAGAGCTGAATCAACGCCTGACCGCCTGGTTTGCCATCCCGAAATTCTCGTAAGCCAGGCTGCATGAATCTCTCTGGCAGATTCGACCTGAACAGCGGTGCAGCCAAAGAAAAAACGTACTTGCTTCTCGGAAGCGACGGTCGGTTGTATCGAAGCCAAACTCCGGGTACAATCGGTGGCTATCGGCGGAAAAAAATATACGGACGGCTGGACTGCCCCTCCGCTCTGCGTGCCATCGCACGGGGAGGATATGTAGCCCATCGCGTATTTTTCGCTGACGAAAAGACCGCTGTCGCTGCGGGCTATCGGCCCTGTGCAGTTTGCCTGCCTGACAAATACGCTCTGTGGAAAGCGGACCGCTCCCTATAAACTGCTGGAAGCGACATGCGACCGCTGTGTATTCATGCATTTCCTACAGCTACAGTAAATCCTACACGCCAAAAAGCTGGCCCGTGCCGATGACGGAAGCCAGCTTTTTGGCTTTTTGCTTTCTTCGCTGCTTTACTCGTTCACGCTGCCAGACACGCCATTTTTGTGCAAAAGGGGAACAGGCGGAATGACTCGGAAATACGGGACGCTCGTGACGATGGAGATACCCGCTTCCCGCAACACGGCTGCCATCTCTTCCGCTTCCTGCGCCGGAATGTCGCCCAAGGCAAAAGCATGACTGATCGCAACTCGCCCCTGCAAACCAGCCTCCGTGGTCATGGCTGCCAGCCGCTTCATGGTGAACGTGCCGAGATGACCGTGGTCGTGCAAATGCAAATCGATACCCGCCCCCGCTTCGACAGCCAAATCGACCATCTGATAGAGCGACTCTTCAATGTCCTGATCGACTGTCGCCGGGTCCACGCCGCCGACGTGTGTCGCCCCTTGCCGCAGCGCTTCCCTGACGAGTCCTTTCGCCTTGGTGCGCAACAGCCCGTGCTGCGGGAACGCGACGATTTCGTGCGTCAGCCGATCCGCATACGTCGCAAGCGCCGCCTGAACCTGCTCCAGGTTGGAGATTCCTACTTTCGGATAAATGTCTACATGAGTACGCACATAGGTGGAGCCGTATGACAGCAGGACAGCAAGGAAGTTTTCCGCTCGTTCCTTGGTGGACGTCGCAAGCCCCGGCAAAATCCGCTTTTCGATCTCGCAGCGCTCGATCACGTTTGCGGCCGGGATCACTGCCCGCCATTCCTCGCCCAACAGTGTCTTGTCCAGGTGGACGTGCTTTTCCAGCAAGGTCGGCATAGCCAACAGCCCTCTGGCGTCTTCCCGCTCGATGCCATCCTCGCTCAGCTCGTCAGCAGCAGACACGATCCGGGCGTTACTTGCGATTCTCAGCGCACAACTGATAGCCCCAGCCCCAGACGGTCGTAATCATCCCCGCCGCTTCCGGGGAGCGCTGGGACAGCTTTTTTCTGATTTTCCGCACGTGGGCGTCAACCGTGCGGGAATCCCGCTCGGTTTCGTCATTCCAGACATTTTGCAGCAAATCTTCCCGCGAAAACGTCTCATTGGGATGCAGCGCGAGAAAATACAGCAGCTCAAACTCTTTGGGAGCCAGTCCCACTGTTTTTCCGCTGACCGTGACCCGATGAGCCAGCGGTTCGATCAAAAGGTCAGGATAGGAGATCGCCACAGGAGAGCCGCTGCTTTTTTTGCCTGTTTCTTGTAGACTGGCAGTCCGATGCAGGATGGCCTTGATTCTGTATACAAGCTCGTGCGGGCTGAACGGCTTGACGACATAATCATCGGCTCCCGCCTCAAAACCTCGCAAGCGGTCAGCCTGCTCCCCTCTGGCCGATACGATGACAATCGGCACCGGATCTGTTTCGCGCAGACGCAAGCACAGCTCGATCCCGTCCATACCGGGCATCATGAGATCGAGTATGATGAGGTCATAATCGATCTGTTTGACCAGTTTCAACGCTGCGAATCCGTCCTCTGCCTCATCCACGACATATCCCGCATTTTCCAGATACATGCGCAAAATACGCCTGATTCGCTCCTCGTCGTCCACGATCAAGATTGTAGCAGGATGATCTCCCATGACGCTCTCCCTCCTCGCTTTTGCAACTGCTCCCTACGCTCCCAAAAATCGCTTGGCCGCAGGAATCCGCCTGATGACAAGCAAATCGACAAGCAGCACGGCAACCAGGGAAATGCCCACCAGCGGAAAAAACAGTCCAAACGCGATGATGATGGCTGCGACGCCTTTCATCAGCTTGTAGTTTTTCGGCAAAGCTGGCGCTCCCAGCTTGCCAGCCGGCTTGCGTTTCCACCACATGATCAGCCCGGTAAGCGAAATGCCTACCAAGCCGAGGCAAGTCAATGCCGCCAAAAGCTGGTTCGGCCAGCCGAAAAAGCGTCCCTCGTGCAAAGCGATGCCGATTTCGATTGCTTTTGCCATTGTCCCGTAATCGGCAAAACGCAAGTCAGCGAGCACCTTGCCGCTGTATTGATCGATGTGCAGCGTCGCGTTATCTACCGGAGATTTCGGGAAAACCGACACGGTGTAGACGCCTTTTTCTCCTTCGGGCAGATTGATCGTATATCCGGCAGGGACTTTGCGCTCAGTAGCAATGTTGACTACTTGTTCCAACGGCAATGTTTGTACTCCGCCTTTTTGAGCGGATTCCGGCACGGGCATGTTTTCGGCAGCCCACGATACTTCGGCAACAGCCTTTGTCGGGATCACCGACTCCGGTACGCTACCCCACAGTTGGTCGGGGTAGCCGGATTGTGCGGAAGTGGCTGCCTTGTTGACGTAATCGCCCCAGACGCCAGACCACGGCAAGCCTGTCATGATCAGTACAGCGGTAAACAAAGAGAGCCAGAAAGCGGGCACAGCATGCAAATCCCGCCAGAAAATGCGTTTTCCTTGCGTGAATCTCGGGATCAGCGTTCCGTACAGCGATTTTGTGTTGCGCGGCCACCACAGATAGACTCCGGTTACGAGCAAAATCATTCCCCAACAGGCTGACAGCTCGATAATCCGGTCGCCTGTTTTCCCTGCCATCAGCTCGCCGTGAAGTTTTTTCATGACTTGCATGAGCTTGTTCTGATCATTCAGATCGCCGACGATTTTGCCGTCAAACGGACTGACGAAGACAGTTTTGCTGACCTTGTGTTCGACAATGCCGACCTCGGCTGTTCGTGTCGGCTCATCAGACGGACGGTAGCGTGTGATGACGGCTTCCGGATAAGCCTGTCTTACTGCCTCAACCTGCATGGTCGGCGATACAGCCGTATGTCCCGCCGCGACATAGTAAAGGTCCTTGTACATCCACGCTTCAATCTGCGGCTTGTACAAATAAATTCCGCCAGTGATAGCTAATAAAATCAGAAAAGGAGCAAAAATAATACCTGCGTAAAAATGCCACCGCCAGATCGCCACATACAAGCGTTTTTCCTTTTGTGGCTCCTCTGTTGCTTCTTGCTGATACGTTTGCGGCATCGCCATATACCCGCGTTCCCCCTCGTACTGATGATTTTACGAAATTGAGTATATGACGATTGCCCGTTTCGCTACATGACTCAACCTGGCTATTTTGGGCATGAATATGTGTCGGAAGATTGACAAGTTTCAGTTCCCGCTTCCCAAAAAGAAAAGGATATAGAGGCGGCTCTATACCCTTTTTCTGTATCGATTAAAAATCAAAGTTGTCCGGATCTGGACCGACGCGATGATTTTCATTCAAGCCGTCGATCAGCTCCATATCTTCTTTTGTCAGCTCAAAATCAAACACCGAGGCATTCTCGACAATGCGCTGTTCTTTTGTCGATTTCGGAATCGTCACAACGCCATGCTGCAAGTCCCAGCGCAAGATGATTTGGGCAATCGATTTTTGGTACTTCTCAGCGATCCCTTTCAGGACAGGATTGTCCAGCAATTGGCCCTGCATCAGCGGCGACCACGCTTCAAACTGGATGCCCTGCTCCCGGCAGTAGGCGCGCAGCTCTGTTTGGGACAGTCGCGGATGGAACTCCACCTGGTTGACCATCGGCTTGATTTCGGCGTCCTTGAGCAGCTCTTCGAGATGATGAATGTGGAAGTTGCTCACTCCGATCGCCTTGACGCGCCCTGCTTTGTACAAAGTTTCCAGCGCTCTCCACGCCTCTTTGAATTTGCCTTCCACCGGCCAGTGAATCAAGTACAGATCGAGGTAATCCAGCCCCAGCTTGTTCAGGCTCGTTTCGTAGGCAGCCAAGGCGGATTCGTAGCCAAGGTCGGCGTTCCACACTTTTGACGTCACAAAAAGGTCTTCTCTCGCCAAGCCCGCTTCTTTCAGGCCAGCGACAATGCCGCGTCCGACACCTTCTTCGTTCTCGTAAATCGCCGCCGTGTCGATGCTCCGGTAGCCGTGCCGGATCGCAGCTTTTACGGCGTTTTCCAGCTCCGATCCTTCCGCGACTTTAAATACGCCAAGGCCCAGCCAAGGCATTTTCACGCCGTTGTACAGTGTGGTAGTCTCTTGCAAATGCTTTGCCATGATTAATTTCCTCCATCCCTATTGTCTATTTATGAAAGACAGTCTACAGTAGTCAAATATGCGGGGTACGGTTTGACAAGTGCTATTATGAGAGACAATAGCCAAAAGAGAAAGTACGTACTTTTTTGTGCGATAGGTACTAAAAAGTGCCTATGCATGCAGGAGGGAACCGTTCTTGAAAAAGAAGTACAACATTTCAGTCGAAGCCACACTCGAAGTTATCGGCGGCAAATGGAAGTGCGTCATTCTTTGCCATCTGACGCACGGAAAAAAACGCACGAGCGAGTTGAAGCGGCTCATGCCCGGCATCACGCAAAAAATGCTCACCCAACAGCTGCGCGAGCTGGAAGACGACGGGATTATCAACCGGATCACTTACAATCAAGTTCCGCCAAAGGTCGAGTACGAGCTGAGCGAGTACGGCTGGAGCCTGAAAAGCATTTTGGACGCGTTATGCGCCTGGGGTGAACAGCATATTATCAAGGAGTACGGGGACAAATATGCTGTATTGGAAGACAGCATTCTCAATAAATAACAACCGCGGCACCCCCATTCATGTGATTGAGAAAAGGAGAGGTTCACCTTGGCAGCAACCGCATCTTCTGTTTTACGCCAGCTGGGCAGCTCTGACCTGCTGCTGTCGCCGCTGGGGCTTGGCTGCTGGCAGTTCAGCAACGGCAATGGCATGATCTACTCCTTTTCCTCGGTTGCCAGTGAAATGCGGGAAATGGTCGGCGAACTTTCGCGAGTCTGGTCTGAAAAAGACGTTGCCGCTCATCGAAGTGTTGGACGAACTGGCAGGCAAATACGCGTCCTCCTCCACACAAAAAGCAGGCTGTGATCCGCGAGTAGATCACAGCCTGCTTCGTTTTTTCAAGAACGCAGCCAATCAACGGCGCGCCTTTTCCCGTTTTCCGCTGATGGCAGTAAGAATCGCCGCCCCCAACACCATCACTCCGCCGATCCACGGCGTATGAATCAAGCCCAGCGAATCTACAACGATTCCCCCTACAAAAGCTCCGATGGCGATTCCGAGATTAAACGCGGCAATATTGATCGCAGACGCCACATCCACCGCGCCGGGAACGTATTTTTCCGCGAGCTGCACCACGTATACTTGCAGCCCTGGCACATTCATGAACGCCAGCAAGCCCATCAACATAATCGTAATCGTGCCTGCCACCTTGAACGGCGCGGTAAACGTAAGAATGAGCAAAATGACTGCCTGAACCACAAACATGAAGAACAACGCTCGCAGCGGATTTTTGTCGGCTGCCCTCCCTCCGACTGTGTTACCGATGGCAATAGCGATGCCGTACACAAGCAAAATCAGGCTGACGACATTGGCATGATAGCCTGTGATCTCTTCCAAAAGCGGCGTCAAAAACGTAAAGGTGACAAACGTTCCGCCGTAACCGAGTGCCGTAATGGCGAAGGCCAGCAACAATCGGCTATTTGTGATAATTTTCACTTGATCTTTCAATGAGGCAGGCTTGCCTGTTTTCAACTGGCTGGGAACGAGTATCGCGGTCGCCACCAAAGCAATCAGGCCAAGGATGGCTACGCCCCAAAACGTCGCTCTCCAGCCAAACATTTGACCAATAAACGTTCCCAAAGGCACACCTGTAACCGTGGCGACCGTCAATCCGGTAAACATCGTCGCGATCGCACTTGCCCGTTTATTTTCAGGCACCAGGTCTGCCGCAATGGTCGAGCCAATGGAAAAGAAGACACCATGGGAAAAGGCCGTGATGAAACGGGCAATGAGCAGCAAAGCAAAGCTTGATGACAGCGCAGCGACACTGTTTCCGACGATGAAGACCACCATTAGCAAAAGCAGCAGCGTCTTGCGCGGGATTCGGCTGGTCAGCGCGGTAATGATCGGCGCTCCCACAGCCACGCCCAGCGCGTAGCCGGAAATCAAAAGTCCGGCGAGCGTGATCGTTACATGCAAATCCTGCGCGACAGTAGACAACAGACCGACAATGACAAACTCCGTCGTTCCAATGCCAAATGCACTGATTGCGAGAGCAAGTATAGCGAGCGTGGAGTTTTTCGCACCTTTTTCATGCTGCTCTCGGTTGATAGCTGTGCTCATGATGAAAACATCCTCCTGTTATTTTACTTGCCAGTCATTCGGCAGGGCCCTTGCACATCATGATTGGCGAATATGTTGTGTTGCTGATTGCCATTATCGAGCATGCGAGCTTTTAGCGGAAGTACGTACTTTTTAGTAGCATAGGCACAAAAAAGTGCCTTAGGCGCGCCGGATAAATCTGCTCAAGCTTGCCTGGCCCGCGTTCCCGTTGCACAAAAAAACGTCTCCCGGCCCTTTATAACTGGCCGGTGAGACGCTCTGACGACAGCTGGCTTAAAAATCGTTTGGTTCGTTCATGACTTGGCGCAGAAAAGAGCCGAGCTGGCGGGCCTTCTTCAATGATCCTGCCATCGTGCATGACGACGACCCGATCTGCCACTTCGCGGGCAAAGCCCATCTCGTGCGTCACCACGATCATCGTCATACAGCAAAATAAAAGATGATCAGTCAAAAGGTGATCATGTGGATTGTAAGTAGCAAAAAGCTAATGAAATTTTAGCACTAAAAACAGGAAAAAATGAGTGAGCATAAGCGTAGTCAAATTAATAGAATTAATTTAGCAAATAGCATTGACATACAAAATAAAAAATGTAAAATTTTTCATAAAAAGTTATCTACTTACACTTCGGGACAAAAAGGTAAGTTTTTCGCAATTTCCATCCTGTTTATATCATTACAATTTTAATTTAGGAGGACTTTATGAAAAAGTTACTGAGCGCTTTTGCTATCTTTGCATTAATATCCAGCCCATTAAGTATCGTGAATGCTGAATCAGAGTATAACAATGAGGAAATTCAAAAAGTTGCCTTAGCAAGTGGGAAAAGCGAACAAGAGGTAATCAAATTGCTGAACCAGAGACAAGAACGACTCAAACAGACAAGGGAGAACTGGTCGAAAATCATCCAAAAACAACGTGAAGAATTTAAGGACGAAGTAGACAAACAGAAAGCCAACCTAGGGAAAAAGAATGAAAAGGTTGAGATGATCCGTATTATTACGTCAATCGATCCTAAATTTGAGAAACAGAACTTCTCTTACAATGAAGAATCTGGGGAACTTCAGTTGGAAACGACATCTGGAACCGGGCAGATTGGCACTTATGGCGATATACTGATTACACTTGATTCTGGATCAGAAAGTTCAGGTACGTTTTACGGAGGTCATGCTGCTATTGTATCTGAGGATAGCAACTCCTGGACTATAGAGTCGTTCGCAAAAGGGTGGAGTCCGCAAGCGCCGAAAATTGACGGCGTTTATTGGCACATAAATGACTGGGCAAATCGATACGATACTGTGGCAGGATATCACGTAAAAAAAGCTTCTTTATCCGACTACACTGACGCTGCACTATACGCTGAGGACAACTTGTACAAACCTTACAACTTTAATTACTTCGACAAATGGGACACTACATCTTTCTACTGCTCACAAATAGTCTGGCGTGCATGGTATAACCAAGGCTTTAACCTAGATTCTGATGGCGGAGATGAAGTATGGCCAGAAGATATTGCTAATTCTTCGAAGGTTATCCCATTCTACAGTGCTGGTATCTAAAAGCACAAGAAAGGTAGGAAAATCCCGTATTTTCCTACCTTTCTGTCTATATTAAAAAGGAGAGTCTATGAGAAGTAAATATTTACGTTTTAAATTTTTTCTGTTAGTTTTTGGAGTTACAGGTGTTTTAAGTATAATAATGTTAAGCACCGGACAACTTTCATATAAGATTAATAAAAATGCAGAAAATTACATAATACTTCGCACTTCATTTATAGAGAACAAAAGTAAATTAGAGATATATTCTGAAGACAAAAAAATAAATGAAGAGAGTATTGACCAAGGAGCATTAAATAGTCTTATTAAGCATAAGAATGATTTTTATATTTCTTCTAGATATAAAGGCGATTACTATATTCTTTCTAAAAATGGACGGTTAATTAAGAAAAGAATTGAGTCAGGAAAAGGAATTACAAATACATTCTATAACAATGATAAAATTACATTTATCACCAACTGGGGGCAAAAAAAAGAGAAGGGAATTATTTCTTACACGAGTGGAATATATTTACTTAACGCTAAAAGTGAACCTGTCGAATTTGTTCTAAATAATGGATTTTTCACAAGCGGAACCTTTTTTAATAATCATATATATGTATTAACATTTGACCCAACAGTTAAAGAAGAGCAAATATTAAAAGTAAATTTCAATGGTGAAATAGTAAAAAAATTTGTACTTGGCAGATCTCCCCGATTTGAGTTCAGATCCATTACCACAAGTAACGATTTGATATATATGTATTCTAATGATGGAAAATTGCTATTTATAGATACAGCAGATAATCTTCAAGAGATACCCCTTACAAACGGAACTGGTAAAGTATTTAAAATATTTCCTGCTTACCAAGGAATACATGTGCTGTTCTATAATGGAGTTTTTATTCAGATAAAACAAAATAAGGTCAATAGTGTCTTGAAATTGCAAAATGAATCAAATGAGCATTTAATTAGTATCCAATCCAAAATTAAAGGCAAAGTATTACACGTTCTATATACATTTGATAAAGCATATTACGGAAAATCCTATAAATATGAAGGACTTATTCGGCAATATAGCATCGATGATGGCTCTGTATTAGCTAATTTTTATCTTGAGAAACTAGATAATCTAAGATTAGTTGACTTCGATATAACCAATAATTAGATAGTTCAAAAAAGTAATTTGTTGTTTAACAATTCGCTTCAAAGGAAGTGGAATTATGGAATTTTTAATATTTATTGGTTCTTATTTAATTGCATTTCATATACTTTCTATAATTATCACTGGGTGTTTACGTTTTTTTTTACCAAAGATTCATTTTCTTGTCCTTTTATTCACTAATGCGATGCTAGGGATTCTGTTCCTAAAATATTTTGCATTGACTTGGTCAATTTCATTTCTATTTATTAATTTGCTTACTGCATCTATTGGAATGGGAATCGCGAGCTTGCTTAGAAAATTAATTCATAATTTCAGGGAGGACTGAGGAGATCAACATACGTAATTTACTATTGAGCCTATACAATGCTCTTCCAGATTAACGTGTCAAAAAATTACGTAATGGGGCTGCTATTTTCTTCGTTACTTGGCAGTTTGTTGAACCAAGAGCATGCTCTATATTGGGCAACATATATACTTCATTCAGTTATGAGCCACAACCTGTCGTGATGTTGAAAGTTGTGGCTCCTTCCTTTTTTGCTCCCAACTGCTGTTACAAACCTTAAACGTGAACGCTGTCTCTACTTCACTTCCTCTATCTCTCACCTGAACGCTAACCTTCAAAATTCCCCCACAGATGGCTTCGTTTGTATTCTTCAATCACTTTCCTGCTTCATCCTATCGTCTCCACATATATATTCTTCAACAGGACTGTCGACTTCCCTATAGTTACTTTATATTTTCAAACTTTCAAAAATCATCAGTGAGCTTCTCTCTTTAAGTCCCCCATGAATTCGGACACACTTAGTTGGGAAAGAATGCTGACCAGTATTAATATGATTTGCGCAAGCTTCCTCTACAACTACTTCTCCCCTTTTCGCTCGTACAGCTCCCACAAGAGTTTTCCTGCTTTCGATTTCATTTGCCGTAAATCACCTGTCTTCCGTATTTCAGAGCAAATACAATATCGTATTACAGTTCAATGTGCATGCTAAGCTAAACTACTTTTGTCCATCCGTTGGTTTCCTTAATTCATGTAAGCAGTTGGCAGACCAGTTCTCAGCGCATCATTGATTTAACAGGTTTCATTTCCGCTCTTATCTTTATTTTGCGAATGAGCATTATAAAAACTCTAAGAAAAAGTGTCGTTCTACACACTCTCATCCCATCTCCAATTTTCTCATAGTCGCATCCAACGGCAACATTCCTACCAAACACGCCTTTACCCATGCTTCACAGCTGCTTCCTCCGCGCGCGAGATGGCGCGAATATGCGCCGAGCGCAACGAACGATAACCCAATCCCGCGATCAGCATGGCCAAAACTCCCGCCACAATCGCCACCATGAAGCCTGCGTGAGAACCGAACCCGTCGATCACCCAGCCCGCTGCCGCAGAGCCGAACGCCACGCCAATCCCCAAGCCTGTAATGGCCCATGTCATGCCTTCTGTCACCATCGATCGCGGGACAATTTTTTCTACCAGCCCCATCGTCACAATCATCGTTGGCGCCACTGACAGGCCAGCGAAGAACACGACGATGGCGAGGGAGAAGAGGTTGCTCACCAAAAACAGCGGCAGCATCATGACCATGCACAGCGCGACTGCCTGTAAAAATTGTCGGTGCAAAGGCGCTTTCAGACTGAGCGTACCGTACACAAGCCCAGCCAGGCACGAGCCGACTGCGTATATCGACAACACGATGCTCGCAGCGACTTTGTTGCCCTGTTCCTCGGCAAAAGCTACCGTGACGACATCCACCGCGCCAAAAATGACACCCATGGCTGCGAGCGTAAACACCAGTGCCTGCAAGGAGCCGAGCTTGATGACGCTCCCTTTTTCCTCAGGATCAATAGGGCGCACTTTTGGCTCTGTACCCTTTTGCAGCGTAAACAGCACCACTCCTGTCAGCAAGAAAAGGCAAGACAACAGCGGCCCCGCTTCGGGAAAGACTGCCACACTCAAGCTTACGGAAACGATCGGTCCGACAATAAAGCAAATCTCATCCACCACCGATTCAAAAGAAAACGCGGTGTGCAGCTTGGGGGAGCCGCCCAAAATCGCAGCCCAGCGAGCGCGCACCATCGCTGCCATGTTCGGCATTCCCCCGGCGAACAGCGCTGCCAAAAACAGCGTCCAGTCCGGCGCCCCGAGCCTTGTGCATAAAAGCAAAATAGCAGCAGCGGTTACGCTGATCCCCGCAGCAGGCAGCAGCACGCGGGATTGCCCCAGCCTGTCAGCCAGCCGCGAGATATGGGGAGCCAAGAGCGCAGATGCCAAGGCAAACGTCGCTGCCACAGCACCTGCCAGCCAATACTCGCCTCGCAGCTGAGACAGCATGGTAACGATTCCGATCCCCATCATGGAAATCGGCATTCTGGCAATAAAGCCAGCCGCAGAAAACCCCTTCGTTCCAGGAGTTTGAAATATCTCACGGTATGAGCGAAACATGATGCACCTCCGTAAATGTAGGATGACTTGTCACGACCGTCCTTTCAAGTTGACATACGTCCCGTATGCCAATATCATAAAAACATACGCGACGTATGTCAATCCATACCAATCAAACAGGAGGAGTCCCATGACCCGCAAGACACGCCAAGAAATGCTAACAGAAACCCGCGCCAAGCTGGTAAGTGCAGCCAGACAAGCCTTTGGCACAATCGGATATGCGGACACATCCATGGACGATCTCACAGCCTCTGTCGGACTTACCCGCGGAGCGCTTTACCATCATTTCGGAGACAAAAAAGGTCTGCTCGCAGAAGTGGTCAAGCAAATCGACGCAGAAATGGACGAAAAGCTCGCCACCATCTCCACAGAAGCGGAAAATGCATGGGAAGGCTTTGTCTGCCGTTGCCGCGCTTATCTCGCCATGGCGCTTGAGCCGGAGATTCAGCGCATTGTCCTGCGGGACGCACCTTCCATCCTGGGCAATGCCTACTGGCAATCCTCCCAGTCCCAATGCCTGGCGACGATGGCGGAAACGCTCCGCCAGTTGATGGAAGATGGCATGATTGTCAAAACAGACCACGAAGCGCTTGCCCGGCTGTTGAACGGCGGCCTGGCTGATACTGCCTTTTGGCTCGCCAACTCCGACGCGCCGGAAGCGGATTTGTCCAAAGCGTTGCAAAGCCTCACCGCTTTATTGAACGGTCTGTTGCTGACAAAAGAGCCGCTGAAATAAATCGGCTTTTCCCCAATAAAAAAAGCCGAGAGATCGCAGGAGCAATTCCTTCCTGTCCAGCTCTCGGCTTCCTTCATCTTGGCAGCTCGTTATCCATCGGCGACTTGCGAATCATCGCCACGCTTGATTCCCTGACAATGAGCCTCGGTTCAAACTGTACCCGCTCATATGCACCGGAACCGTTTTCGCGAATCCGTTTCAAAAGCAGCTCGGTAGCCAGCCGTGCCACTTCCTCCCCCATGATGGACACAGAACTGATCTGCGGAGTCGTGATCGTCGTCCAGACATTGTTGTCGATCCCCACGATCGCCACATCTTCCGGAACGCGAACGCCCAGCTCTTTGAAGCGATTCACGATCCCAATCGCCACCATGTCGTTGACCGCGTAGATGGCGTCCGGCATGTTTTTCAGGCTGAAAAAATAGTCAGCGGCCCGGCGGCCAGTCTCAAAGGAGAAGTCCTCGCCGAAATACACCAGCGAAGGATCGACGTGACTGAGCGATCCTTCGTACGCAAAGTAGCGTTCCTCGATCTTGTCTTTAGGCGCCCCGGCGTAAGCAATCCGCGTCCGCCCGATTTTGATCAGATGCTCCATGACAAGCCGCCCCTCCTGGCGAGCCATGCTGACGACGTCGGCCTTCACGTTTTCTTCAAGCCTTTTCCCGTAGTTGATAATCGAAACCGGGACGCTCGCCTTGTTGATCAGCGGAACAAGCGTTTTCGGGTAGGCGAGCGGCATGATGATCAGCCCGTCCACGTGCAGCTTTTTCACCTCGCGGACAGTCTCCAGCTCGGTCCGCGCATTGCCTGACGTGTTGATTTGCACGACGCGATAGCCGTGCTGCTTCGCCGCTTGCTCCACAGACCAGGCAATGTCCGGGATAATCGCGTTGCGAATGTCCGGCACAGCCAGCGCGATCTGATACGTCTGGCGTACTTTCAGGCTCTGCGCAGAAGTGTTCGGGGTAAATCCGAGTTCCTCAATCACCTGGAGAACCAGCGCTTTCGTCTTCGGGCTGATCCCTTCGCTGTCATTGATCGCTCGCGACACAGTAGCAATTCCTACCCCTGCTTTTTTCGCCACGTCTTCAATCGTCACTTTATGATTGGTATCCAATGCAATGCTTTCCTTTCCTGCTTGGAATCGTTTTCTGCTTTCTTACGAATCTGCCGCTTTTATTATCGTTATTATATCACACGCGGCTCTGGCGGTAATGCAAACGCCACGCCCGGTCAGAGCCTTCACGCATGCAACAACGGATATTTTCAGCCAAACCAAAAACATTCGCTCGATTTCCCACTCAACAATCAGTCGCACGATTTTCACTCGATATTACAGTTTGACAATATGTCAAAGTTATGACATATTATTTTTCGGAAACGTTTCCTGTTTTAATTACTGATTCCGATCATCATATATTTTATCCACCTACAAGGAGCTGACCATTTATGAAAGCGTTACGCTGGCATGGTTTAAAGGACCTCCGTCTGGAAACAATCGAACAACCTGAACCTCGCAAAGGACAGGTAAAAATCAGAGTGGAATGGTGCGGCATTTGCGGAAGCGACCTGCATGAATACGTAGCTGGACCAATCTTCATCCCGGAAGGAACCGCTCACCCGCTCACTGGCGAAAAAGCGCCAATTGTCATGGGACATGAATTTTCCGGACAAGTTGTCGAGATCGGTGAAGGCGTACAAAATATCAAGGTTGGCGACCGCGTCGTTGTTGAACCTGTTTTCGCGTGCGGCACTTGCGCGGCTTGCAACCAGGGCAAATACAACCTGTGCAGCAAAATGGGCTTCCTCGGCCTCGCTGGCGGCGGTGGCGGCTTCTCGGAATACGTTGCTTGCGACGAACACATGGTTCACAAAATCCCGGACAGCCTCTCCTATGAGCAAGGCGCACTGGTCGAGCCATCTGCTGTAGCTCTTTACGCTGTGCGTTCCAGCCAACTGAAAGCAGGAGACAAAGCAGTCGTCTTCGGTGCCGGACCAATCGGATTGCTCGTGATCGAAGCGTTGAAAGCGGCAGGCGCAGCAGAAATTTACGCTGTCGAGCTGTCTCCTGAGCGCAAAAGCAAGGCAGCAGAGCTGGGCGCAATCGTCCTCGACCCACAAGAATACGACGTGGTTCAGGAAATTCACAACCGCACCAACGGCGGGGCTGACATTGCCTTCGAAGTAACAGGCGTGCCACCAGTTCTCACCCAAGCGATCGAGTCTACGAAAATCGCCGGACAAATCATGATCGTCAGCATCTTTGAACGCGAAGCGTCGATCAAGCCGAACAACATCGTCATGAAAGAACGCTCCATGACTGGCATCATCGGCTACCGCGACGTATTCCCGGCCGTAATCAGCCTGATGGAAAAAGGCTTCTTCCCGGCGGACAAGCTCGTTACCCAACGCATCAAGCTGGACGAAATCGTCGATCACGGCTTCGAAGCGCTCCTGAAAGAGAAAAATCAGGTGAAAATCCTCGTCAGTCCAAAAGCGTAACCGAAAACGATTCCAATATCATGAATCCCTCTCACAAAACAAAGAGCGGACAGGCTGGCTACACTCCGGCCTTCCGCTCCTTTTTCTTTTCTACGCCGCCTTCGCCTCTGTCAGCGCTTTGCGCCGCTCATAGGCAAACAAGGTCATAGCCACTCCCAGCAAAGCGCACAGCATATACATGAACGAATACGAAGACAAATCCGCGACTGGCCCCATGATAATCCCGCCGAGCGAAACACCGAGATCGGCTGTGGCGATAAACAAACCGATCAGGACATTGCGGCTTGCCTGCGGCAAAACAAAGGTCAAATACGTGGTCAATGTCGGATAGAGCAGCGCCTGCGCGATTCCCATCAACACAGCCCCTACGTAAAAGAAGACAAACCCGCCCGCAGCGGACAAGCTCACACTCTGTGCCGCGACAGCGAGTATAAGCATCACTCCCATAATAAAAGAAGCGCGCCATTTGCCATCGGAAGGAATTTTTTTTCGCAAAACAAACCGCGCCAAAACGACCGTTCCCGCCTGCAGCATCAGGAAAACTCCCGCATGACCGCCGGCAATTTGCAGTGCGTACAACGGAATAAAAGCAGTCACCGCCCCGAATACAAGCGAGGATGTCAGCATCAGCACACTGCATGCGAGCAAGTGCGGATTTTTGAAAAATGGGCCGAACGCCGAAAAGGTTTCCGCTTTTCCATTCGCATTCGCCTGTCCTTGCCCGCCAGCCCCGGCTTGCCCATCGCTTGGATCGTCGATTTTGGCGGTGAACCCGACCACACCCGTCAAAATCGCAATCGCGATCATCGTGACGGCAAAGCTGCCCATCTCCCCGGGCTGCCAGATGCCCAAAGCCAAAAGCGGCCCGACGATCCCTGGCAAATACGCGCACAACGAGTACATCGATATCCCTTGGGAGCGTTCTTTTTCCGGCAGGGCATCAATAATGCCGAGCTGCAAAGCCATGGAGAAAAAGGCCGTGCACACCCCTTGCAGCATGCGAGCGACAAAATACCCTTCCAGTCCGGTAAACGTGTACAGGATCAACGCCGCCCCGTTCAGGATCAAAATCGTGCGGAGCACCTTGATCGGCCCGCGCTTTTGAATAATGTGACCAGCCCACGGGCGCAGCAGCATTGTCGTAAACAAATACGCCCCCATGACTATCCCGATGGTCGTATTGGAAGCCCCCAGCGATGAGCCTTGCAGCGGAATGATCACATTCAGTATGGAGTTGGCGCTAAAATAGAAAAGAGTCAAAACATACAACCGCAAAAAAGGCCAGGCCAACGCTCCCTTCACAACAGCTCTCCCTCCTTGTCTGTCGTCGTTACATTACAGCATGACCATGCCCAACAGCTTTCTGGCATAGGCAGACTGTACGTCTTTCAGTTGCTCGACCGCGACCGTCTCTACCACTCGTCCGCGATGTACGATCATCACCCGGTCGCATAAATAAGCCGCCGCCTGCAAATCGTGCGTAATAAACAGGTAGCTCATGCGGTATGTCTGCCCGAGCTGCTTCAACAATTGCAGCACCTGCATTTGCACGGAACCGTCCAACGAACTGATCGCTTCGTCCAGGACGATGCACGTGGGATTTGTCGCGACAGCCCTTGCGATGCACACTCGCTGCACTTCGCCCCCGGACAGCTCATGCGGATGCTTTTGGCGATAGGAGCGATCAAGCCCGACCTGATCCAGCAAAAAGTCGAGCTTGTCACTTGCCTCCTGCCCTCCCATCCCGATCAAGCGCAACGACTCCATAATCGCCGCTTCGACGGTATAAAACGGATTGATCGAAGAAGTGTAATCCTGGAACACAGCGCTGATTTTCCCGGCTCGGCCCCTGCGCTTCGTCACGCTCTCTCCCTCGAACAAAATGCTTCCGCGATCCGGCTGCTCAATCCCCAGCACGAGCCGTCCCAGCGTCGACTTCCCGCTTCCGCTCTCCCCGATGATCCCCAGACATTCTCCGTAATCGCAGGCAAAATGGATATCCGCCAGCACTTGCTCTCTTTCTCTGGAAAAAAGACCTGCTTTTTTATACGCTTTCGCTACCCCTTCAACCTTCAGCAACGTCCACGCCTCCCATCACCTGGCTGAATCGCTGGCTGAGCGCAAGCTTGTTGGACACGAGATAACGCGTATACTCATGCCGCGCCTTGGAAAAGATCTGGTGCGCCGCTCCGCTCTCGACCACTGCCCCTTCCTTCATGACCAGCACCTCATCCGCGATCTTTTTGACGACGCCCAAGTCGTGCGAGACGAAAATCATCGCGCAGCCCGTGTTCTGACGCAAAGCCATGAGCTGCTCTACCACTTCAAAGGCCGAGACGGCGTCGAGAGCTGTCGTCGGCTCATCGGCGATGATGAGATCAGGGGCAAGCACAAGCGCCAGGGCAATCATGATCCGTTGCAGCATCCCTCCGGACAACTGGTGGGGATACTTGTTCATGATCTCCCGCGGATTTCTCAGCATGACGCTCTCCATGGCCGCTGTCAGCCTGGTCGTTATCTCGTCACGCCCCCAGTCAAAGTGAGTAGCAATCGTCTCAAGCAGATGCACCCCAACTACGCATGAAGGGTCAAAGGCACGCATCCCATTTTGCACAATCAGGCAAATCTGTTTCCCGCGCTTTTGGCGCATCTCTTTTTCCGAGAGAGCCAGCAAGTTCTCCCCTTTGAACCGGATTTCTCCAGACTGACGAAGCCCGCTGTCGTTCAGCCGCATAATCGCCTTGCAGGTCAGCGACTTCCCGCTCCCGCTTTCCCCGACAATCGCCAGACAACTCCCGGCTTTTACCTGAAAAGAACTGCCAGCGACCAGGCATTGATTCGTGCCGCTGTCCCAAATTTGCAAATCCGCTACTTCCAGTACAGCCATGTGCAATCACCTCCCGCTCTTTCCACTGATTCCGGTATCCAGGGCGGAAACGAGCGCTTGCGGCTTTTGCCTGCTCCGCCCAAGCTTCGGGTCCAGGGCTGTCTGAAGCGCATCCGCCAAAAAGTTGACCGCGCAAACCGTCAGGACGATCGCCAAACCAGGGGCAAGCATCAGCTCCGGGCGGGAAAACATGACTTCCCGCGCTTCGCTCAGCATCATGCCCCACTCGGCGTTCGGAGCCTGGATTCCCAGCCCCAGAAACGAGAACCCGGATATTTGCAAGATCATCGACCCCAAGGAACTGCTGGCAATCACGGCGATGTCGGGAGTCGCCACCAAAGCGATATGCCTCGTCATGATTTGCCAGTCGCTGATCCCGATCGCTTTGGCAAACCGGACATAATCCGCCTCTGCGTACTGTCTCACAGAGGTGCGAATCACCCTGGCAAACCAGGGCCATTTGGAGAGGACAAACGCAATCAAAATATTTTCCAGGCCCACTCCCATAATCCCGATGATGGCCAAAGTCATCACATACCCGGGAAAAGACAGCATGACATCGCACAACCGCATCAAAACGGCGTCCAGCCGCCCGCGGAAATATCCGGCCACAAAACCGACGATTCCCCCGATGCCCACAGACAACACGAGCGCTGCGAGCACCCACAGCAAGCTGGGACGGATGCCGTAGATCAGCCGGGACAAGACGCATCGCCCCAACTGATCATTGCCAAGCGGATACTCCCACGAAGCCGGAGCAAAGCGCATATCCATATGCACAGCTTTTGGATCATGGGGAGCCAGAAACGGGGCAAAAATCCCGGCTGCCGCAATCAACACGAGAAAAGTGAACGATGCCATGGCGACTTTGTCGTGAAGCGCATTTTTCAGCCATTTCATGCTACAACTCTTCCCTCAGCTTTGGATTCAACGCCGCTTGAAGCACATCTGAAACCGTGTTGAACAAAATAAAAGCGACTGCCAGCACAAGCACGTACGCCTGAATGAGCGGAAAATCCCGGCTCATGATCGCTTTGACGCTCAACGTTCCCAGCCCCGGCCAGGCAAAGACGTTTTCCACCACAACAGTGCCTCCTAAAATGACAGGGATCGCCATACAAAATACGGCGGTAGTCACCTGCAACGAATTTCTTATGACATGCAGCATGATTTTTCGCTCCGGCAGCCCGCACGCCCGGCTGTAACGCACATACTCTTCATGCAAGTTGCCAAGCACCGCGCTCCTGACCATGCGAAAATAAATGCCTGCGTAGCCAATCGTGGTCACAGCGACAGGCAGCAAGTAGCTTTTGTACGAATCCATGCCGCTCGTCGGCAGCCAGTCGAGCTTGACTGCGAAGTACCAGACCAATATCGCCGCCAGCAAGTAGGGTGGAAGCGAAGCCAGCAAAAAGGATACGGCTCTGACCGCTTGATCTGTCCGCTTGCCTGCTTGCAGGGCGCATATAACCCCGAGGGCGACAGACAGCACGAGAATGGCGGCAACTGAAACCAAAGTCAGCTTGAGCGTATTGACAAAAGCCGGACCGAGCAGCGACCAGACCGATTTGCCCGTGACGTACGAATGGCCGAAATCAAGCTGCAAGCAGCTCAAGAGCCAATCCAGATAGCGCACGATAAACGGCTTGTCCATGCCAAGCTCCGCTTTGGTCTGCGCCACCAGCTCCGGAGTGATCTGCGGTACGCCTTGCGCTTGCAGCACCACCTCTGCCGGGTCGAGCGGCGAGAATTGCATCAGGCAAAAGGTGCAAAACGAAACCAAGACAAGCAGCGGAATCGAAATCAGCAGCCTTTTTAGCAAATAACGCCCCATCTCTATCCTCACTTCGTTGCAAACGACATGCGTTCAAACGGCAACTCGTATTGGGTCTGTTTAAAGGAAATGCCTTGCAAATCTTTGGGAGCGACAATCGTGACGCTGCCGTTCGTCAGTGGAATGAACACCGCTTCCTCATGCACGATATTCAAAATGTCGCGGTAAAGAGACTTGCGTGCTTGCTCCTCTGTCGACACCATGACGTCGTTGATTTTTTTATACAGCTCATCCGCCTGCGCAATGCCGCTTGTCGTATAGTAGTAGGACGACTTAGAAGTAAAAGCCGCGATCGTGCTTTGCGGATCGTAAGCCAGTCCCCATGTTTGGTTGAAAAGCAAATCGTAGTCGCCACTGGATCTGCGGCTGGCAATAGAAGAGGACTCCTCTCCGATCAAGTCGAGTTGAATCCCGATCCCCTTCAACTGATCCTGCATCCATTCCGCTTCCATTTTTTGCGCAGAGGAGTTCACATCGTAGTAGAGTTTCATCGCCAGCACCGCTCCGTTTTTCTTGCGCACACCGCCTGCCTGCTCCGCGAGCCACCCTGCCTCCTCCAACAGTTGCTTGGCTTTTTCGGGAGCATACTCGCGCTGCTTCAACTCGACATTGGCATAGTTGACGTTGGAAGAAAAGAGAGTGTCGGCTGGCGGCTCCGTTCCCGCAAAAATTTGTTTGCTGATCAGCTCTCTGTCCATCGCGTACCAGAGCGCTTCACGGACAGCGCGGTCGTGGACGGGACTCTCCTTCTTGCTGCTGTTTGCTGCCAAAAAGTTCGTGTTCATCGGCTGGCTGCGGACAATCTGGTATTTTCCCGACTGTTCCAACTGGTTCATCGCCTCTACGTCGAGATTGTTCGCCCCCCGGTCATCGGTAAAGGCAAAATTGACCTCGCCTTTTTGCAGCGCCAAATACGTTGTTTCCCCCGCCGGAAGCACCTTCGCCGTAATTTTTTTGATAGCTGGCGCACCGCCCCAGTATTGTTCATTCGCTTCGAAGACGGCGGACTGTTCCGCTTTATGCTCGACCAGCCTGTATGGCCCGGTACCGCTGTAACCGTTCAGCCCGTCTTTCGTTTCACCCTCGATAAAATTTTTCGGGGAGACAAACACATACGGGCGCGTCATCGACAACTCCACTAGAGTCGGATAATAAGGCTCGGTCAACACCAACTCGACAGTATGCTCGTCCACCACGTTGCAGCTTGCGATCTTGGTCGACAGCTTGATCCAGGAATGCTTGGCGGCATTGTGCTGGACCGCCTCGATATTTTTCTTTACAGCGTCTGCGTTGAAGGGCGCTCCGTCGTGAAACGTCACATTTTTTCGCAGATGAAACGTGTAAACCTTGCCGTCTCCAGAAATCTCCCAAGATTCAGCCAACAGCGGTTTGATTCCCTCTTCGGTATTTTCCACCAGCGACTCATACAGCATGCCCTGCGCGAACATGGAGCCTGTGTACAGATGAGGGTTCATATCTTTTATATCTTTGGATACAGCCATGACAAGTTCCCGGGCTTGCTTCTCCGGTTCGCTCGGCGCTGCGTTTTCATTTCCGCATCCCGCCAATACCAGCAGCGAAACGATTGCTCCCCATAGCCATCCTGCTTGTGCTTTTTTCATGCTCGATCCTCCTGCGTTTCCTGTTCATTTTGTCTGTCTAGTGATGCACCTTTCCCAGCTCGCGGCAAACCAGCTGCACGTCGCTCTCGAAGCTTTGCACGCGAAACGCCTCTGATAGTGACTCGCCTGCAAGCGCGGCAGCGGCTTCCTCCAGTTTCTTTTCATACGTAGCGATAAGCTTGTCCATCGTCGGGCAAAGAGCGCCCACATACGCGGCAATTCCGCGAATCATTTTGATCCGGTAGTAATCCTCTTTCGGCATGCGCGGCATATCCCAGCTGCCTTCGCTGTTGACGAACATCGTGCGGATCGGAACGGCGGAAAAGTCGAAATACCTGCCGTTTTGATCCGGTTCGGAGTACGGATCGACCAGCAAAGACGTATAGCGGATATACAGCAAATACGCTTGACGGATCGGTTCGAAAAACGGGAAGTTCTCAATGTCACGGCGCGACAGGCTCTCCAGACGCACCGGGTAATTGTCGTCGGTCATAAACTGCAAAAGGTTGACGCCTTTCATGCCGAGCTTTTCTACCACATTCGTGATTTCCTGCCACAGCCCGAGCATATCGAAAATGACGTGCTGCGTGATCGGACCTTCCGGAAACATTTTGTACACGTACTTCGGCACCTTTTCCTCTCCGAAAATGACGCGCAGCGAAAACTCGTTCATGAATAAAGGCGGGTGCACGTACAGCGATATATTTCGCGTCTCGGCCTCAAGCGGGGAATCCTTGGCTTCCAGTGCAATTCCCATGCGCTCGTACAGCTCGCGCAGCCTTTTGACAGAAGCAGAGAGCAGATTGGTAGAGCCGATGAAGACTTTTTTCTTCACTCCTGTCGTCACGACTTCATGCGACGGATCGCCATTCAACCAGCGTGTGTCGCCGAGATACGTGGAAAAGCTGATCACTTCCGCGTCCGATTGCCGCTCCTGCAAATATTGCCGGACCAGGCCGCCGGAGCCGAATGTCGGCGAAATCAGGACAACTCTTCGCACCTGTTGCCATACCGACTCATCCAGTTGCTGCAACACTTCTATGTACGCATCGGCCGTGACAGACAAAACAATCGTGTCCCACTCGCCATAAACCGTCTGATACCCGCAAAACAAGTAATCGAGGACGCATTCCCCAGCCAGTCTGCGGTGCTGCTCATTTTGTACATGGACAATCAGGCGCTGGCCGCTTTCTTTGACTGCCGAAAAGAACGACGCAGAGCGCACCGATTTTCGCCCGACCATTCCCACCTGGCAGTTCCACTCGTTTTTCAGCAAAACAGCCAATTGAACCGCTACCGGACCCGTTCCCAGCAGCAACACTCGTTGCAAGACGTTCATACACAACCTCCCTATTGGATGACTGCTGCTTTGCGATACAAAGCGATGTCAAAAACATGCTCAGGACGCAAGACGGTTTCGACCAGCCTCCACTTTTGCTCGTCGACCGCTTCCATCGGATAGTTGAACAGCGACTTCAAGTGATCGCCATACCGCATGGCGACGACCACGTCTTCCTTTGTCAGCGCGTGTAGCTGATCGAGAATCTCGTATTTATTCGAGACAGTCGAACTGAAGATGATATGGGTCGCCTCCTTCGTCACAGGAAGCTGCTCGACATACGATCTCTCCAGTTGAATCGGCAGCCCCGGTCCAAGCCTATCGACTACTTTTTGCCCGAGCTGGATAGCCTCCTCGTCTATATCGATCCCGACGACGGGCGCTCCAGTGCGCTTCGCAATCAATAAAGGCGTCATCGGGTAGGAACCGGAGCCGACCAGCAGCACTTTGGAGTTTGCCCCTACCTGAAAGCTCCCAAATTCCTCCTCGATGCACGATTCGATATTTTTGAAGTAGTCCGCTCCTTCTGCTTGCCCGCCAAGCAGCTTCAACGCCCGGTATTTTTCCATGATCGCCACGCAACGCGACGCCACCTGCCTCACATCCGCTATCAGCCCTTGAAATGGTTCCGGCTCGTTTTGCACCAGCCATTCCCAGGCTTCCTTGTTGCTTTCTGCCGTCACAAAAGCAGAGTATTCATCGATCACAGCGGCAAGCTCGAAGCTGTGCTGGATCGTACCGTCATACACCTTCGCCAATTCGGAAAATCTTTGGCAAAAATCCCGGACACACTCCTGAAACAGTTCTGGTTTGATCACTCCACTCCCACCTTCACCCTCTTCAATTGTTGCTCCCTATTTCGATATACGCTTTGCCTTGTGCGACAATGCCGACAGACCCGCCAATTTGCAAACGAACGACTTCCTGCCCTCGCCAAGTGGCATCCACATGGATGGTCCCTCCCGGCTGTCTGATCTCAACAGACGTATCTTTTTGCTGCTTCCAGGCGAGATAGGCACCGACCGAAGCGGTTCCCGATCCGCAGCCGCGCTCCCAAACCAAGCTGTCCAGCTCGGGAACGTAAATGAGCGGCGCAAGCTCGTTTCTGACAGGCTGATACAACAAAATCCCGACCATGCTCCACTCCGACACCGAGCCAAGAAGCTTCGCCAGCGACTCTGCCCTTTTCCGCAAATCCTCGCAAATGATTTCGGCTTCAATCACGACGTGCAAAAAGTCCGGGTATCTGACCATCGCCAGGTTCCATTCGCTGCCCTCGTACGAAATCGTGCGCTGCTCCAAACGCTGCGGCACTGGCATATCAAGCTGGCAGTAGTATTCATCCGCGAGGCGGTTGACCCGGCAATTCACAAGCCCTTCCGCTCCAGATACCCCTAACCGGACTTCTGTCCGCTCATTGGGGCCAAGACCGTTCTCCCAGGCGAGCCAAGCAGCCAGAGCCATGCACGCATTTCCGCAAAATTCACCTCCCGCCATTTGCAAATGAGCACGCGCTCCATCCTGCTGCGCCTGTTCAATAAAGCCGACTTGCTCTGCATGTACGCTGTCGTAGGACATCAGCCTGGACGCAATGCGCGAATACTGCTCCGTCAGATGCTTCGTTTTCACCAGAATCGTCATGTTTTGCGTGGGATTGAACTTGATAAAATCGACTTCTTGCCTCATGATCCCCACCCTTTACACATATGATTAACGTAAGCATCTTGGGTTGTTTAAATGAAAAACGTAATCATTACGTTTTAATACCGATAACTATATGGTACAATTCTGGTGATTGTCAATGTGTTCCAAATATATTTTTTTGTCGCCATGCTCCGGAGTACCGATATCGAGACAATGGTCAGGAAATCAATCTGTACCCTAGACGGAGGAATGAGAGAGCAATATTTCAAATGTCCCCCTGTGATATAACTAACATGACTTTTCAAACAGGGAGATGAGGACATGAGCAAGTTGAATGGAAAAATCGCTTTGGTAACGGGAGCAAGTCGCGGTATTGGCCGCGGCATCGCACTGCGTCTCGCACAAGATGGCGCATTGGTCGCCGTACATTATGGCCGCAGACAAAAGGAAGCCGAGGAAGTCGTGCAGGAGATCGAGAAAAACGGCGGTGCTGCCTTTGCCGTCGGTGCCGACTTGCGCACGCTCGCGGGTATTCACGACTTGTTTGCCGCTTTGGATGATGCCTTGATCGCTCGCACCGGAGAGCGTCAGTTTGATATTTTGGTGAACAACGCGGGGATCGGTCAGATTTTGTCTCTGGAAGAAGCGACAGAAGAATCGTTCGATGAAGTCATGAGCATCAATGTAAAAGGTCCGTTTTTTGTCATCCAGCAAGCCTTGTCTCGTCTGAAAGATGGCGGGCGGATCATCAATCTGTCGTCGTTTGTGACGCGCGTAGCTTCGCCAACGGTTTTTGCCTACAGCGTGTCCAAAGGAGCGATGGATACCCTCACGCTCGCGCTGGCAAAACAGCTTGGCAGCCGCCACATCACGGTAAACGCCATTCAACCGGGTATCATCAATACCGAAATGAATGCTGGCACCCTGCAAAACAATCCAGACGGACAAAAATACGCCGCAAGCCTGTCCATTTTCAACAGATGGGGCGAGCCAGAAGACGTGGCAGATATCGCTTCCTTCCTCGCCTCGCCTGACAGTCGGTGGGTAACCGGACAATTGCTTGACGCCAGTGGCGGATCGCGGTTGTAAGGACACTCGACGCAAAAAAGGGCTGTCTCCCAAGTCGATTTTCCGACTGCGAGACGCCCTTTTTTCACAATGCTCCGACTGTTCCGGGCGATTGCTGCGGCTGCCAGGCTGCCGCTTGCCTAAACTTGCCCATTCGCTCCAGCGCCCGCTGCAAATCGTCACGCGAGCTTGCATGGGAGCAGCGAATAAAGCCCTCTCCGCCTGCTCCGAACACACGTCCCGGTACGACTGCCACCTTACCTTCCCCACTCCTGTTTCCGCTCATGCACGGAGCTGGCAATCATTCGATCCAGCAGCTGCGTATAGGTCATGCCTGCTGCCGCTGCGCTTTTTGGAAACAGACTGTTGGCGGTCATGCCCGGCAGCGTATTCACTTCCAGCACATACGGTGTATCCTGATACAAAATCATGTCGATCCTGGCGTACACTTTGCATTGCATCAACTGATAGCTGGTCAGTGCCGCATGATGTACGCGCTGCTCCACAACAGCGGGAAGCTGAATCACCTTTTCCTCCGCGCCGCCGACCTCGTATTTTGCCTGGTAGTCGAACCACTCCGAATGGGCGGAGCGAATCCCGATAATCGGCAAAACCTCGCCATCCAAGATCGCAACGGTCAGCTCTGTCCCTTTTATATACGGCTCAATCAAAATCGTCTCGCCCAAGCTGCAAGCTCCCTGGACAGCCGCCAACAGCTCCTGCTCGTTTTGCACAAGCTGGACACCGATGCTCGATCCGCCCGTATTCGGCTTCACAATAACCGGGTAACCTAGCTGCGCCACCATCTGCGGGTCATAATCGTTCATTCCTTGCCAGCAAAGACCCGCAGGCGTGTGCACGCCCGCTGCTTTGAGCAGCATTTTGCTCAGTTGTTTATTCATGCACAGACTGCTAGCCAAGACCCCGCTGCCTGTATAGGGAATGCCCAGCGTCTCCAGCGCGCCCTGCACCGTGCCGTCCTCCCCATACTCGCCGTGCAGCGCCAACAGAGCGACATCAATTCCTGCCTGCTGAACTTGCCTGATTAAATCCGGCCGCTGATCGATCACGATGGGAACGACCTCGTAGCGACTGCGATCCAACTGTTTGATCATCTCTTGGCCTGTTTGCAGAGAAACCTGACGCTCCGAGGAAACCCCGCCCATAATGACACCAATTTTCATCGTGACACCTCTCCTTTATCGTTATCCTTGCAAAAATTTGCGCGTCTGCTCGCCGATTATGCGAATGCCCCGTTCGATATTTTCATCCGTTACCCGTGAAAAGCCTAACCGCAATGTATGCACGCCTTCGCCTTCCGCAATGAAAAACTTGTCTCCCGGCGTAAAAATAACGCCTTGCTCCGTGCAAGCTGCCAGCAGTTGACGGGTATTAACGCCTGGCGGGAAAGCAAGAAACAAGTGCAGGCCCCCGTCTCCAGACAGCTGCGCTTCCGGAAGGTGCGCTTCACAGCATGCTTTTGTCAGCTCGTATTTGCGCTTGTATTCCGTCCGCGCTTTTTTGACGTACTTATCAAAATTTCCGTTCAGCAAATATTGGTACAAGATCGCTTGATCGATGGTGGATGTATGAATCGTGCGTGCGCGCTTGATGCTTTCCAGCGTGTCGATCAGCGCTCTGTCTCCAAGCACCCAGCCTACTCGCAGGCCAGGGAACAGCACCTTGGAAAAGCTGCCGATGTAGATGACCCCGTTCCCTTTTCCCACTGTGGCAATCAAAGGCGACACATGCGCTCCCGAGTAGCGCAGCTCCTCATTGAACCCATCCTCGATTACCGGAACTTGATAGCGGCTCATGACATTCATGACGGCGCTGCGCTTGGCTGGCGACATGACGATGCCAGTCGGATTGTGATAGGAAGGAATCAGGTAGGCCAAATCGAAGCGATTGGCTTTTAGCACTGCCTCCAGCCGCTCCACATCGATGCCGTCACGTTCCAGCGGAATGCCAGTTATCTCGAATCCGTGCAGCTTCAAGTTTTTGATCGCCGTATGGTGGGTCGGATTTTCACAAATGGCCGCACCGCGACGCCCGGAAGGCCGTAAAGCGGACAGCACCATGTCAAAGCCTTCTGTAAACCCGCTTGTGATCAACATGTCCTTGCCGCTTATATCCACGCCTTTGTTTTCCATATAGCGCATCAAGTATTCCATCAGCGGCTTGTAGCCTTTGGCATAGCCGTAGTTGAGCAGCACCTGCCCCTCGATCGCCATGCGATCCATAAACGCCCGCTTTACATCCCCCAGATCGAACAAATGCTCATCCGGCGCAATGCTCGTAAACGAGATCGTTCCTTTTTGGGCGCGTATGCCCTGCTTCATCATGTCCAGCTCTACAGCTGCTACCGCATACTCGTTCATTTTCGCCTTCCAATCGACTTGCCAGCTGGCGGGGCCTTCCGTTCCTCCACTATCTGTGGCTGACTGGTCCACTATAGCAGCCACGTAGCTGCCCTTGCCGGGGATCGCATACGCAAAGCCGTCATCCGCCAAGCCTTCATAGGCGGCGATCACTGTATTGCGGCTCACTTTCAAAAGACCGCTCATCTCTCGCGTGGACGGCAGCTTCTGATCCGCTTGCAGCGCCCCTTTTATCATCAAACGTTTAAGGTATTCTTTTACTTGGATCACGACCGGCCGGTCATCGACGAGCTTGAAATCATGGAACATCCTTCATCGCCCCCATCTACAATGATGGCACAGAAGACGCGCGAAAAAAAAGAACCACCGCGATCGATTTTTCATCGTGCGGCGGTTCCTTGCTCGCTTCCCCCATTAGGTGACAAGCTTTGCTTCTTCAACTTTGTTTCAGATCTTTTATATACCATGCATCCATTGCGGAATGTTCAGAGCCAGGTAGCGGCTCAGGTAAAAGGGTAAAGCCAAACTTCTCATACAATCTGCACGCAGCTTTCAGCTCGTGCTGTGTTTCCAGGTAGCATTTTTCATAATGCTCGGCAGCAAATGCCAAAGCTGTTTCCATCAACTGTTTCCCAAACCCCAGACCTTGCGTTTTGGGACTTAAATATAGCTTTTGCAATTCGCAAATTTTCTCGCGCTCGTCAAACGGCGCTATGCCAATCCCGCCAGCAACCTCGCCATTGATTTCAACCACCCAATACTGGCTGTTTTTCAAGCGAGTATAGTATTGGTGAAGATCGTCAAGCTGCGGATCAAAGTAAGCTGTCCCTGGGATGTCTAGCCCAAGCGATTTTAATGAATCTTGAATGATTTTTTTGATTTGCGCATTGTCTTCTTTGCTTATTTCGCGGATAACCATATGCTTTCTCTCCTTCAAAAGTTGACTCAGTCCACATTTTAAAAGTACAATTATACTAATCTTAAATGTGGACTAAGTCAACTAAAAAGGAGCCTATATGAATAAGCAAAGCATCTCTGACATTCGGCAATTCAATCGGTTTTATACGAAGATACTGGGCTTATTTAATGATCAAATTTTAGAGACCAATTATACATTAACGGAAGCGCGGGTATTGTTTGAGATCAGCGAGAGAACGGAATGCATCGCCAACAACCTCGTGCAAGAGCTTCGGATCGATAGAAGCTACATGAGTCGAATTTTACGCAAATTTGAGAGAGAAGAACTCATAGAGAAAAAAACTTCACTGACCGATAGCAGAAAAACGTTCCTTTCTTTAACACAAAAAGGGAGAGAGATATTGGATAACATTCACAGCCAGTCAGACGAACAAATCGAGCAATTGCTGGATGGACTGACTGATCGTGACGTGAACGAGATTTGCGAGGCAATGGCACTCATCCAAGAGAAATTGAGCAAAGCAAAAATGAACAGCAAGTAATCTAAGCCTGGTCTGGAAACGCATGCATCACATGCCTGAACAATAAAAGACGCTGCACCCCTATGAGTACAGGGATGCAGCGTTTTTGTCAGCGTATAGATTTACGTCCCTTTTCCCGCTTTAGCCATAGCGCCTTGCTGCGGAACGGACTTTTTCCATTGCAAGCCAATAATCAGAATCAGCGTTACAACGGCCAGGAAAATACTGCATCCTAACGCCAAGGTGAAGGCGTTTAGCTGCAGGTGCATATCAGCTGCTGCTTGCCCTGAGAGAGCTGCAAAAAATACGGTCCCGATTACGGCGACTCCAAGCGCATTGGCTGTCTGCATGAAAGTGCTCAATATGCCTGACGCCGCTCCTACATATTCCCTTCCGACACCTGACATAATCGTTCCCATCAGCGGAGCGCCAACCAAACCTTGTCCCAAGCCGATCAGGAAGAATGGCAAAATGAGCTGCTGCCAGTACAGCTCAGCGGCCAAGGCATAACACGCCGCTATGACTGCCGCATAGCCCGCGATCAAGACCGTTGCCCCCACTTTCAGCACATGGGCATTTTTCTTTGCCCACTTCGGCCCAAGCAACGATGCGATAAAAAAGCCAAGCCCGATCGGAGTGAACGCCAGCGCCGAATCCATGGCAGAAAGGGACAAAGCGTCCTGTAGCGTTATGGATACAACGAGAAAAAACCCGCTATTGCCGATTTGATAAGCCAAAATGGTAAGGACACCCAGAGTAAAAGAACGCTCGTGAAAAATCGCTGCAGGAATCAACGGCTTCTCCCCGCGCTCAACCATTCTCTTTTCGTGTATGCGAAACAGGAAGAAAGCAACGAGCGCTCCCGCAAAGCTTGCGAATACCCACAGCGGCCAACCCGCCTCTCTTCCGACAACCAGCGGATAGATCAACAGCAGCAAGCTGCCCGTCAAAATGAAGATGCCGAGCGCGTCAATTTTTTGCTTTCCTGCCGATTTTGTTTCCTTGATCAATGGAATGATGAGCAAAACAGCCAAAATACCAAAAGGAATGTTAATAAAAAACAAGGAACTCCAACCGAGCCCTCCGATATCAAAATGGAGCAGTGCGCCACCGACCATTTGTCCCGCGATCAAGCCAAGCCCGCTGACTGCACCGTAAAAACCAATCGCCTTCCCTTTTTCCTCAGGCGGAAAGATCACCTGAATAATAGCCAGCACTTGGGGGATCAAAAGCGCGGCGCCAACCCCTTGGATGACACGTGAAAAAATCAAAAATCCTGCGCTTGTCGAAAATCCACATAAGGCAGAAGCCACGGTAAATATGATCATACCGACAATGAACAGCTTTTTGCGTCCCAGCCAATCCCCCAGACGAGCGCCAGTAATCAGCAACACAGCATAAGAAAGCACATAGGCAGCCACAATGAATTGAATTTGTGTGGTACTCGCGTGTAATTGTTCTTCAATCGTTGGAATCGCTACGTTTACAATAAACGAATCCAACAACACCATAAAAGTCCCAAGCAATAAAACAGCCAGCGCCCACCAGCGCTTTGGATCGATCGCCTTTGCGGTCTCCGGATTAGCCGTGTTCATGCAGAGTCGCACTTCCTTTTCCGTTATTTTAGGAGTATTTTTAAATACTACTATTTACAGATCAAAAATAGAGGAATACTGTTTTACAAGTATTCCTTGTACGCATCAATGATCCGCTCATAATGCTTCCCGTACTTCGCTTCCAGCTCTTTGCCAAAATCGCGCTCCACTTGCTCCATGATGAGGTCATGGTAAAACGTGTTTTGCAACAGCTCAATGAGCGAAGGGTGATTTGTTTCCAGAGCGGTGGGCTTGATGCCTTTCCCAAAGCTGCCAAGCAAAGCGGAATGAACATCACACAAAATCGAAAATTTTCGCGTGCGAACCGAGCTCCACTCTTCGCTTCTTTGGTGAATGATCACATTTTTTACGCTCGTGTTGCATTCCCCGATCGAGATCAGCGTAACAGCAACCCCGCGCTTTTCCGCTTCCAGAAGCGGCTCTTCCACCCAGCTCACATCTTCGGACCAAATATCTACGACAATGCTTTTGTCCGCATTCGCAATCAGGCGATGAATAACCGTTTCGATCGTTTTGTCACCTTGCCAACTGTAAAAAGACGGCGGCGTAGTGGGGACAGCATTCAATTGCTCCTGAAGCACACGCGTTGTTTGTTCAAATTCCGTTTTCAGCAGACGAACAAGCTGTGCAATCGGGACGGCATCATAGAGCACAGGCTCGCTTTCGATCACCCGGCATATGCCCTTTTCCGTTAAAGAGCGCAGGGCCGCATACACATTCGTGCGGGATACGGATACTTTTTTGGCAACCTCATAACCGGAAATCTTCGGGTCCTCATGAAGCGCCAAATAGCATCTTGCTTCCAGATCGGATAATCCGATTTTTCGCAGCTCATCAATCATGGCTCTACCTCCTTTCTTATCCGTTTGTTTTTAGTGGTGTTTTTAAATACTACTATCGTTTTGCGAAGAAGTCAACTCCCAACTCCCGTTCCAGCATCTGCTGCTATCACGGTAAAGTGGAACGCATTCCTCGCTCCTGCCAGCGGGTTTAGACGACTACTTGTGATCGTCAATCGAGGCAAGGGCATGCTGCAACGGAATCGGATTAAAATATTCTCTCCACAAACAAATTTGTCCATCGCTTACCTGCACGAGACTGACGTACGATTGGGCATACGCAAACCCGCTTTGCTTCACAGTCCCTTTGCTCTCCATTTCTGCGAAAACAAGCTCGGTCTTCCCATCGCCAACCGGGTACACCCGGATGTTGCTGATTTCCCACGCCGCGTACATCCCGTTCTCTTTTCCAATGAACTGATCAAGCAATTGCAGCAGCTTTTCCTTGCCCTTGATCTGGCCCGCTTGCAGACCGAACGGCATCTCATAGACGATGTCGCTGCTCATCAAGCTCCCCATTCCCTGTATATCCTGGTTAGCCTCCCGTTGAAAAAACTCGCTCACGATTTCCGCTGCTTTCATTCCTGCTCCACTCCTTTTCATTTCTTGGCAAACCTGCCCCCAAAGTATAGCGCCAGCTTTGCCGCAAAATATTGAACAGAATGCGCAAGTTTTTGTGAAAAATCGCGCTCCTTTCAACGGGAGGACGCGTATTTCAACGGGGTCAAGCCCGTCGCTTTTTTAAACTGCCTGGTAAAATGGGCCTGATCCGCGAAGCCGCTCTGGGCAGCAACCTCCTTTAAACTCTTGTGGCCGCAGCGAATGAGCTGCTTGGCCCGTTCCATTCTCAACCGGATCAAATATTGATGCGGTGTCACTCCCGTATGCTGTTTGAACAACCTCACCAACTGTGACAGGCTGATATTGGCAACCACCGCAAGCTCCTTCAAGGAAATGTCCTGTTCCACATTCATGCGCATGTATTCGATTGCGGCCGTCACCTGCTCGTTTGTCGCTGTAGACGATGCCACACTACTTCTGGCGTCTGCGGTATAGTTCCGAAGCAAATGGACTGCCATCGTCGTCGCAAGCGATTGGCTGTACAACTTTCCGCTGGCTCCGCCGTTGAGCACTTCTTCCATCATCCAGCGGGTGAGCACGATCAGCTTTTCGTCCCTGACCAAGGGCTTTTGTTCCAGCTGCCATTTGTCTGTATGCCCAAACCCCGACTCTTCGGCAACCTGGTCGAGAAAAAGCGGATCGATCGCAAGCTTCACAAAAGAGATCGCTCTTGTCCAGCGGCAGGACCACTTCTCGCCCGCTGCTAACAACTGAATATCGCCTGGCGCCAGCTTTTTTTCCGTTCGATTGCCGTGCTGAAAAAACTGCAAGTTCAGCGGCTCCTGTGTGCCATGTATGGCCATGACATGCCTTTTGGCGAGGGAAGCGTCGTACAGGTGGGCAGGCGGTATGTTCTCCCACCGGGAAAGCATGATGTTCGACCACCCCAGATCATCGCTGGACAAAATCGGCTTTGCACCGCTAGATAAAAACTCCTTGATCGCTCCATCCATTGCGCTCACCCTGTCTCCCGAATAGTTTTTTCGTATCAGCCAGTATAGCATACGCCGCTTTTTGCCACAGAGCAGGCGTCACCTGAAAAAGAGCCGCATACGCGACTCTTTTCCTTCACTGTCATAAGCTAATTTGCGGAACTGGCGGCAGTTGGCATCCCGCCTTGCTCAATCACGCGCACAGTCTGGATTTCACCCGTCCCTTTTTGCAAATCGGCTTTTGTAAAGTAGACGAAATACACCTTGCCCTCGATGTCGTTCATCGGCCCGATACCGTCAAAGCTGTTTGGGTACCAGTCAATTTGCACGTCTTTTGATTCGTTGTCGATATATTTGCTGCTAATCCAGTAGCCATGCTGGGGCAGCTCGATCTTCCTCGCTTTGAAAGCTTCCGTTGCCGCTTTGATAAACGGCTCGGCTTGCTCTTTGGACATGGCGGTTGGAAAAACTATTTGGGACTCGGCTTGTGCATTTTGCTGTTTGGAAGCATCCGCAACCGTCTCTTTCCCCTCAAGCTCTTTCGGTGGTGCAGCCTCCGTCATGACCACATTCATCTTGCCATCCAGCACAGATTGCGCATACGTCGCCACGGAAAAACTGGATGCGACAGCGAGCGTGCCGATTGCGGCAAGGCCGAGCAGCAATCGAGACTTCCTGTTTGTTTTTTTGCTGGTTTCCATACGATTCCCTCCCTGCAAGAAATGAGGCCGAACCTCCGGATGTTCGACACCGTTAGCGTATCACCGGCATGTCATCCTTCCATCTGCGTTCTGTCATCGTTTTGCAAAACTTGTCCGTTCGGCACTCGTATATAGACACTCGTCCCTTTTCCCAAACTGCTGACGATGGAAATACTCCCCCCGTGCGCTTCCGCAATCGCCTTGCAAAGGGACAAGCCTAATCCGTGGCCGCTGTACTTTCGATTCCGGGCAGTATCCAACACAAAAAACGGCTGAAACACATCGCTTACATGTTCCGCCGGAATGCCGCAGCCCTTATCGCTTACACAGAAGACAACAAACTCCCCTTCCGCATAAACACTGAGGAAAATCGTCTCGTGATAACCCGACGCTTTCGAGGCATTTTCCACCAAATTATTCAGCAAAACGTACAGCAGCTCCTCATCCACCAAGGCAGTCTCCACGACGGATTTCATCACCAATGACTGCCCTTTGCCCGCAAGCGACAACTTCGAGATCATGTCGAGGTGCTCCAAAAGCTGAGCGACCCTGACCTGTTCTTTTCGCACCACTCGCCCATTGCCCAGCCGGAACAGATTCAGCAGTTTTTTGGACATGTCATCCAGCCGCTTGCTTTCCGAGTGAATCAGGCGAAGCGCTTTTTGTTTCTCGGCTTGCTCCAGTTCATAGTTTTCCAGCAAACTGGCGTAGCCCATAATCGACGTGAGCGGCGTTTTCAATTCATGGGCAAGGCTGGCAATCAAGGTTTCCCGCTCTTTTACCTCTCTGCGCAGAAGCTCCATGTGGGATTGAACAGCATCGGCCATATGATTGAACTCTAGCGCCAATTGCCCGATTTCGTCCCGGCGAGCCACTGCAATGCGCGGATCGTAGTTTCCCCTGGCAAGTGCTTTTGCTTGCGTACCCAGCTGGGCGAGCGGCCTTAACGCATGACGGATGAGGACATACAAACCGATCGCAAGCAAAATCATCCCTGCGGAAAACCACAGGGCGATTTGTGTAGCGAGAGTCTGCTGACCAGCTACCATGTCGGTCACATCGTTTTCATAGTCGAGACGATAGAGCTGGCTCGCTATGCTCATCCAGCCTGATACAAACAGGACGCTGTGCTCACCCGATTGACGAATCACGAAGCTCCGCCTGCCGTCTTTTGGCGGGTCCAGTTCCATGATCTTTTCATCCGCTGGGGAAAAACTGCTGTACAGCTTTTCTCCATCCAGACTCGTCATCGCGATATAGCTTTTGCCATCTGTATAGTACCGCCCGTAATTTTGTGCCGCTCTCGTCAACAACTCTTGCCGCAACCCCGGATTGAACGCCATTTTCTCGATGGAAGCTGCATACATTTTCATCGCACTCGCAAACATCACATGCCTGTCCAGCGAGCGGCTATATTCTCTCTGCATGCTATGCTCACTTGAGACAGCCGTGATTTGATAGCAAAAGAACAAAATAATCACCGCACTCAAGCCGAATGCCAGCAAATAAATCCGTATCCAAAGAGGCATTTGTCCGTCTGTCCGCAACATCACGCCAGCTCCAATCGGTAACCAACTTTGTGCACCGTCTGAATGTAGCTGGACAGCCCGAGCTTTGTCCGCAGGTTCAAAATATGCGTATCCACCGTTCGCGTACTTCCGTAAAAGTCAAAACCCCACACCTGGCTGAGCAGGCTTTCACGGGAAAAGGCAATGTTCGGGTTTTGCAGCAAAAACGCCAGCAGTTCATACTCTTTCGGCGTCAAAGTAATAAGCTCGTTCGCTTTGTACACTTTGCGCCCAACACAATCTACTTTCACGTCGCCAATCAGCAGCATCTCCTCTGTCTCTTGAACCCGCCTTCTCAGCGCAACTTCCACTCTTGCCAATACTTCCAACAGTTCAAACGGCTTTGCAATATAATCCTCAGCCCCCAACCGCAATCCATGCACCTTGTCCAACACACTCGCTTTGGCAGTCACAAAAATAACGGGTACGTGCTTCTCTTTGCAAATGTCCAGCAACTGGTATCCATCCAGTCCCGGCAGCATGATATCCAGCAATGCCAAATCGTAGCCGCCATCTCCCAACAACTGCTTCGCGATGTGTCCATCCCCTGCGATTTTGCAGTGATAGCCGGAAGCGGTTAACGCCAGCTGAAGCAGCTCGGCGATAGACGGATCATCCTCTGCAAGCAAAATGGAATAAGCCATACGTTCCTCCCCCATTTTTTCCTTCATTCATTATGGCAGCAGCTTCGTATTTTCTTGTCAAAGAAATGTAAAAACCTATCCTTTTTTCGTTCATAGCGAGTGAAGATATTTTTACAATTTGAACGTGCAGGAGAGATACAGTAAAATCAATATATCTTTAGGCTGCAAAAGGTGGTTTTGGAACATGGAAGATGCTTTGCAAACGTGGATGGCTCTCGATCAGTTGTACGTAACCCTCAATCAGCAATTGGAAAAATTCCTTAAATCCAACTACGATTTAACCGTCAGTGAGTTTATGGTCATCACTGTGCTCAACGACGACACTGGCGCGGGACTTACCATCGACCAACTGAGCAAAATGGTCAATCTGAGCCACAGCGCGGTTTCCCGTCTTGTCAGTCGCCTGGAAACTTGCCATACTGTGGAACGCCGTTTAAATGAAACCGATCGCCGCAGCTCATTGGTTCGCCTCTCCGACCAGGGAAGAGCCGATTATCAAGGAATCTTGCCGGACATCACCGCTATTATCCGTAATGGGATGAACAAGAAAAACATCTCGATCACGATTTCATGAACATGCTGCTTTTTCATGAGCGTTGACGAACAAAAAGCATCTTGTTATATTATATGTGCGTGCGCACACAAATAAAAGAGCAGCTTGTATCTTGCTTTTCTACAAGGAGAATAAACCAATGAACAGTCGCCCTCTATCCTTTACCGCTCCCCGTCCTTTCCAAATCTCGGTCGATCAGCAAATCCTCGATGATTTGTCCGATCGGCTCAAACAGACACGCTGGCCCGACCGAATCGAACATACAGGATGGAGCTACGGCACTGACGATGTCGTCTTGCGCGATCTCGTCGCCTATTGGAGCGATGGCTTTGACTGGCGCAAACAGGAGCAAGCCTTGAATGAGCTGCCGCACTATATGACAACGATTGACGGTATCGAGATCCACTTCATCCACCTCCGCGGAAAAAGTCCTTCGGCCAAGCCGCTCCTGATGCTCCACGGCTGGCCCAGCTCGTTTGTGCAAATGGCGGAGATTGCCCCGCTCCTGGCTGATCCGGCCGCTTATGGCGGACAGGCAGATCAAGATTTTGATGTCATCATCCCTTCCTTGCCTGGCTATGGCTTCTCTGGTCTGCCAAGTGAATCCGGCATGGATATCGCCTACATGGCTGACATTTTCTCCACTCTGATGACGAAGGTGTTGGGCTACGAGCGCTATATCGGGAGAGGCAGCGACATGGGACAAGGTGTGCTCATGCACCTCGCTCACAAATATCCAGAGCAGCTCATCGGCCTGCACTTCTCGGGTACGAATCTCCTCGTCGCGGAGGTTCCTGACGATATCACGCCAGCCGAGGCAGAATTTATCGCCAACTCCGCCGCCTGGATGAAATCAGAGTGGGCGTACGCATTGCTGCAAGCGACGAAGCCGCAAACGGTTGCCGTGTCCTTGAACGACTCTCCGGCAGGTCTGGCTTCCTGGGTTTTGGAAAAATTCCATGCCTGGACAGACCGCCCCGATGATTTCGTCAACCGCTATGGACGGGATCGGCTTTTGACGAATTTGACAGTGTATTGGGTGACCCAGACGATCGCTTCCTCGATCCGGTTGTATGCAGAGTGTACGCGCAGCAACAGCTTCCATCTGGATGTAAAAGTCCCTACGTGCATGCTGATGGCCGGCTCCGACATGTTTTTAATGCCACGCGAATGGGCGGCCCGCAGCACGAATATCGCGCGCTGGGTCCAGCTTGATTGCGGAGGACACTTCCTGGAATGGGAGGAGCCAGCGCTGGTCGCCGAAGATTTGCGCGCAGCTTATTTTCAATAACCTCCGCCTCCACGCTCGTGCTTGAAAATAGACCGTCAAACCTCAAGAACCTGCAACAGCAAAAAAACGCTGTTACAGGTTTTTTGACGTGTCTACCCCGCCTTCCAAAAGGACAGCTCCCTCTATCTTATCTCCAAAATGTCTCGAATCCCCTCCTCCGTAAGCTTCCACGATTGATTTTCCCCCGGTTGAATAACTTCTTGAAAAAGCTTTTGTTTACTGGTTTGCAACTCATGTATTCTCTCTTCAATCGTTCCTTGCGCGATCAGCTTGATGACTTGAACGTCTTTCTTTTGCCCCAAGCGATACGCGCGATCGGCTGCCTGCTGTTCCACAGCCGGATTCCACCAGAGGTCGTACAGGATAACCGTGTCTGCCCCTGTGAGATTCAAGCCTGTCCCTCCCGCTTTTAGCGAAATGAGAAACACTTCCCTCTCTCCCTTGTTAAACCGATCGCACAGCTGTACCCGCTCCTTGGCGGCTGTATTACCGTCCAGGTAGAAGTGGCTGCATTCCTTTTGACTCAATTCCTTGCTAATGATCGCAAGCATCTCCGTGAATTGCGAAAAGATGAGCATTCTCTTGCCTTGCTGCCGATACTCCACCACCAGTTTGCCGAGCTGCGCAAGCTTCGCCGAGCCTCCTGCATACCCTTCCAAAAACAAACCCGGATGACAGCAAAGCTGGCGCAACCTCGTCAAGCCAGCCAAGATTTTCATCTGATTTTCCTGAAAAGTATCCTTGCCGACATGCTTCAGGGAAACATGCTTGAGCCTCGCCAAGTAAGCGGCGTACAGCTTTTTTTGTTCAGGCAGCAAGTCGGAGGTCAGAATGGTTTCCATTTTGCTTGGCAGCTCTCTGAGCACTTCTGCCTTCATCCGGCGAAGCATGAACGGCGCGATCAGCTGTGCTATTTTTTCGCGCGAAAGCTCATGAAAAACTTGGCGATCCGGCATTAACCCCGGAAAAACAACGTGGAAAATCGCCCAGACATCCTCGATGTTATTTTCAATCGGCGTGCCTGTCAGCGCAAAGCGATTGGCGGCCTGGAGTTTTTGGAGCGCCTTTGCCGTCAGCGAATCGGCGTTTTTAAAAGCTTGTGCCTCATCGAGAAACAGCGTATGAAACACCCTTTTTTGATAGAAATGACTGTCCATTCGCAATAACGGATACGACGTGATGAAAACGTCTGTCTCACTGGCCCGCTCCAGCGCCGCTTTTCTTTCTTGATGAAGACCATCCACAACCGTAACACGTACTTCCGGTGTGAACCTGGCAAACTCGTGCAGCCAATTGTACATAAGCGAGGAAGGCGCTACGACCAGAACTGGTTTGCCCTGCGCCCTGATCTCCGATAGCTCTGCGGCGATGAAGGCCAAGCTTTGCAGCGTTTTCCCCAGCCCCATATCATCCGCAAGAATCCCGCCGCAGTTATTTTGGGCTAAACGCTTCAACCATTGGAACCCCTCTTGTTGATAGCTTTTCAAAATGGGCGCAAGCTGCGGAGGAAGGGGAAAGTCGGACTTCCTCGGATTTTTCAGTTCCTCCACCCACTGTTGAAAAGAGCTTCCTTTCGTCAGGATACTCTCTGGTGTCTGTGCCATTTGCTGTAGACCAAAAACAAACGGGACACGAATTTTGCCCTCCACGACCTGCGCTCTGCCCCTGTTCAGCTGTTCAAGCAACATGCCCACATCTGCAAACTGCTTTGCCTCCAAAGACAGCAAGCGGCCATCCCGCAGTCGGTAAAACTTCCTTTTTTCACTCAAGCTCAGCAATACTTCGCGAATCTCTACTTCCGGAACTCCCCGCATATCAAACTGAAAGATGAGCCAATCGGTGCGCTCGTCAACCTCCACCCTGACCGTTGGCCGCGTATCTGCTTTACATATGCGGTCCCGCACCGCTGTTGTGGCATGGATTTCTACATGCGATTGCAGCTGCGGAACCATGTGGACCAAAAAATGGTACTCCTCTTCATCGTTGCTCCAATAATAGCCGCTCTCCGTTCGCGTACCGAGGCTCTCTTTCATTAGCCGAAGAATTTCCTGCTCCTTCTCTCCCAGTTGGCTGAGGCGTGCTTCGGTTGAGATGTCGTCATGCATGGCTTCCAATGGATTCATGACGATCGCATCATAGTGAAACTCCAAACCCGCCAGCAGCCTGTTTTTGATTCTGTCCAGAAACAGCTTGCCTTTGAAACGAGCCGTTGCTTTTCCTTTTGCCAGGTCGTCGATGCCTAAATCCCCTGCCAAGCTGCGTGCCGGCGTAGGTTCCGGGTGCTCGATCCTTTTTGCAGCTGATAATGGCGAAGGAGTCTGGCGCGGAGAAACTTGCTGGGTAGGTAAGCCATTGACCTGTATATCGTGCAAGCAGAGGAGAACAGCCGCAACGTGCTGGCAGCTTTTGTGGTAAGAAGAGAGTCTCGGGCAGGTGCACTCCGCGTAGATGTATCCGTTATTGTCCTTTTTAATCGTGACGTCGAACAGCGCTCCGCTATTTACAGTCGCCCGGAAAATCGACTGGCCGGGATGGTAATGGATGAGCTTTACCCGCTTTTCTGCAAAGTACCTCTTCCCTTTTTTAAACGAGATATCGCCGCATATTTGTTTGATTTTTTGCTGATTGAGAAAGTAGTTCATGGGGTGGCTCCTTATAGAATCCGTGTTTGATTTTATTTGCGTGCGCATGCATATATAAAATATCAATTTTGAGGGGGAGTGGCAACTTTTTTGTTATCGAGAGAGCCACCCCCTTCTGCTGCCAGCTCGGTTTATTTTCGCGTAGAAAGTCGGAAAAGCGTTAGCTGTGTAGGCTAACGAGGCTAACGCTCTCCGCTTTCGTATAAATGGCAGGCTACACAATGGTTGGGAGCTGCTTCTTGTTTAACGGGAGTCAGCTCTTTGCAAGCTGCCTTCACAAACGGACATCTGGTTTGAAAAACGCAGCCTGATGGCAGATTCAAGGGAGACGGGATTTCGCCGCGAAGGATTACCCGCTCTCTTCTTCGGGTTAGGAATCGGCACAGCTAATCCCGCCAAAATAACTTCATTGACAACGTTTTCACTGAATAATAGAATATATTTAATGACAAGTTAACTTTGATGGAGACTCGGAGACTCATACTTTCTGGCACTTTCATTTTTGAAAGCGCCATTAAAGTATGGGTTTTTTTGCGTGTATCGTCATCTTTGTTAGAAATTACTTTAGGGGAGGAATACGATGCTCAAACTGTTTAGGCCTGCACCGCCTATTGACAGATTGCCTGACGAACAAATTGATTCTGAGTATAAAAAGCTCAGGCTTCAGGTGTTTTTAGGAATCTTCATTGGTTATGCGGCGTACTATCTCATCCGCAAAAACTTCTCGCTCGCCATGCCTTATTTGATTGAAGAAGGATTTACAAAATCAGAGCTTGGTTTTGCCTTATCTGCCATTTCGATTTCCTACGGGATCAGCAAGTTTGTAATGGCCATTTTTTCAGACCGAAGCAACCCGCGAATGTTCTTACCCGCCGGTTTGATTCTTTCTGCACTTATCAGTTTGCTGATGGGCGTTGTCCCTTACTTCACCTCATCCGTCACGATTATGTTTGTAATGCTATTCCTGAACGGTTGGTTCCAGGGAATGGGCTGGCCTCCATCTGGACGTGTCCTCGTACACTGGTTTAGTGTAAGGGAAAGAGGAGGCAAAACAGCGATTTGGAATGTTGCCCATAACGTTGGCGGAGGCTTGATGGCCCCTCTTGCTGTTGCAGGTGCAGCGATGTTCACCGGACTTTCGGGTACTATCGGTTCCGGGTATGAAGGCGTATTTATCCTGCCTGCTCTGGTTGCCATTGTCTTTGCATTCATTACGTATTTCTTAATTCGCGATACTCCGCAGTCAGTCGGCCTGCCGCCTATCGAAGAATATCGCAATGACTATCCAACCAAGACGAAGAAAACGTTTGAAACAGAATTTTCCACAAAAGAAATCCTTTTCAAATATGTGTTGAACAACAAATGGGTTTGGGCCATCGCAGTTGCCAACATCTTCGTCTATTTCGTCCGTTACGGCGTTCTGGACTGGGCGCCAACCTATTTGAGCGAGGAAAAAGGCTTTGATATGAACAAGTCGAGCGTTGCTTACTTCCTATACGAATGGGCAGGCATTCCGGGAACGCTCCTGTGCGGCTGGCTGTCCGATAAATTGTTCAAGGGCCGCCGTGGACCCGCGGGGTTTGTCTTTATGCTCGGCGTATTGATCGCTGTTCTGGTCTACTGGTTCAACCCAGCTGGAAATTCCTTAGTCGATATGATTTGCCTGATCGCGATCGGGTTCCTGATTTACGGTCCAGTCATGCTGATTGGTTTGCAAGCCCTTGATTTTGTTCCGAAAAAGGCCGCCGGAACCGCGGCAGGGCTGACAGGTCTGTTTGGTTACCTTGGCGGTACGGTCTCCGCAAATGCATTGATGGGGGTTATCGTTGACGCCTCCGGCTGGGATGCAGGGTTTATGTTGCTGACAGCTTCGTGCGTAGTGGCTGCGCTTGTTTTTGCGCTGACGTGGAATGTGCGGGGGCAGGAAGTCGTTAAAAATCATTAAAATAGCAAAAAGAAGGATGAAAATCGTTGTGATTTTTATCCTTCTTTTTCATGTGATGAATAATCAGTCTTCGCCGGATTTCTTCCTGGTATTCAACTCACCGGATGACTAGCCCCTCTACATAGTCCAAATAGAGAACAATCTTACATCATGGTTAATAAATTAGTGACTGCTGCAGCATTCTCATGGCTTCTCCGGTTGCACCCATCCCCCATTGCGTCGGGAAACAATATACCTTCGTGTTCGGTGAAAACCTTTTCGTCCCCCGCCGAATTTCTTTTGCCTCTCCGTAGAAGCGCTCATCAACGAACAAAATTATTTTTCATTCTGAAGAATCTTTCTGTATTCAACACCGTGAATATGTACAAGTATTTTTCGCTTTTCTAATGCCTCAAAAAAATTCAACATATCACCAAACGGGTTTGCAAAATATTGAATTAAGTGTTTAAAATCCTCAGTTGTTTTCAAGAAGTCATAAAAAAAGTAAGGATCAATATTTCCAATATCGTCTTTATTCCCGAGGGAAACTTCCAATTTTTGTCCGGTATCTAAGTTTTCAAACATGCAATGCTCTCCATGAACATCAAAGTACCAATTACCGCTTAAATGTTCTTCACCGTTTAGTAATTCCGCATTTGAAATTAAGTAGTAACTTCCTTTTATTATCTCTGATTTTTCAGGCTGGTTTGTTTCCAATATTAATTTATCCATGAGTTCTTGCGCAATTTCTTTATAAGCGTCCATTGCTGCCAACAATTCATCTACCGTTTCTTTGGTTAGCGTGTTCATACATTACCGCCTTTTGTGCTATTTATATTTTTCAGATAAAGTTTTCCTTTAATCGTTTCTTACCAACTCCCCCTGCGAATATGCTTCCTTGCAATTTCGCAGAACGTCCAGTTATTCAGGAAGTACAAAAGATATATCCAACCTGCTCCGCACCTTTGCCAAAAATTCTGCCAGTCCCAAAGTCTGCAAGCTTGCATTGCGAGCTTAGTGTTACAACTTTATCATCCAGTCTATTCCTTTATTCATCTGTCTAAAACTGGATTGTCACTGCACAAGCACAACAGCCCTTTTTATAAATAAAAATCCCGATGACCTAACAAAGCATCATCGGGACTTTTCTTGGAGTTTCATACTTTTTTATAACCAAACACTTGCTATATTAGCCCTATCTCCCCTACTCCACCGTAACACTCTTCGCCAAATTCCGTGGTTTATCCACGTCCAGGCCGCGAGAGATCGAAGCGTAGTAAGCGAGCAATTGCAATGGAATGACGGTCAGAATCGGTGCGAGCATTGGCAGCGTGGCTGGCAGGTAGATGACTTCGTCCACACTCTTTGCCAGGTCTTGGTCGCCTTCGGTTGCGAAGCCCAGGACATGGGCGCCGCGCGCCTTGACTTCCACGATGTTGCTCACCATTTTTTCGTAGATGTCTGGTTGTGTAGCCAATGCGACGACTGGTACGTTATCTTCAATCAGCGCAAGAGTACCGTGCTTCAGTTCGCCAGCCGGGTACGCCTCGGAGTGGATGTAGGAGATTTCCTTGAGCTTCAGGGAGCCTTCCAGCGATACCGCGTAGTCCAGGCTGCGGCCGATGAAGAACAGGCTGTTTACCCCTTTTGTGCTCTCTGCAAAATGGCGCACTTGCTCAGCGTCTTCGAGCATCGATGCGATTTTGCCAGGAATGGTTTCCAAGTGCTCCACTACGCTTGCTACCTCGGCCGCTTCCAGCGTGCCTTTTACCTGCGCCAGATACAGGCTGAACAGGTACAGGGCTACCACTTGGGAAGTGTACGCTTTGGTAGAAGCTACGGCTACTTCAGGACCAGCCCAGGTGAAGATCACTTCGTCCGCCTCGCGCGCGACAGAGCTGCCTACTACGTTCGTGATGGCCATGACCTTCACGTTGCTCTTCTTCGCTTCGCGGAGCGCAGCCAGCGTGTCTGCTGTCTCACCGGATTGGCTGATGACGATCATCAACGTTTTGTCCGTGTAAATCGGGTCGCGGTAACGGAACTCGGAAGCTACAGCTACCTCTACCGGTACACGAGTCCATTTTTCGATGACGTCTTTGCCGACCAGACCTGCGTGCATGGAAGTACCGCAAGCGACAATGTAGATTCGGTCGTACATTGCCAGCTCGGCATCGCTCATTTTCAGCTCAGGCAAAATGACGCGTTTGTTCTCGTGGTCAATGCGTGCGCCCATCGTGTCGCGGACTGCTTGAGGCTGCTCATGAATTTCTTTCAGCATGAAAGAATCATAGCCGCCTTTTTCCGCTTGCACCAAATCCCACTCGACATGGAACAGATCTCGCTCGATTTTTTCTCCGTTCTCTGCGTCCATCAGTTCCACGCCGTCGCGAGTCAAAACAGCCATTTCGCCTTCGTTCAAAATGTATACGTCACGTGTATGCTCCAAAATAGCCGGGATATCCGAGCCGATGAAGCTCTCGCCTTGACCTACGCCGACCACAAGCGGGCTAGCCAAACGAATCGCTACCAGCTTATCTGGCTCATGCTCGGTCATGATTCCCAACGCATAGGCACCACGCATACGCTGCACAGCTCGACGCGCTGTAGACACGATATCTCCGTCGTACATGTCAGCCAGCAAGTGAGCGATGACCTCGGTATCTGTCTCGGAAGTGAACGTGTAGCCTTTTGCAAGCAGCTCTTCCTTCAACGGCAGGAAGTTCTCGATGATCCCGTTGTGAACGACAGCAAAAGACGTTTTTGCGTCAGTATGCGGATGGGAGTTTTCGTCAGACGGTTTTCCGTGCGTCGCCCAACGTGTATGCCCGATTCCCATGCAGCCGGAAAGCGGCTTCGACTCCAAACGATCTTCCAGCACTGCAAGGCGTCCCTGCGCCTTTTCCAATTCCAGGCCGTTGTCATTCACTACCGCGATACCAGCAGAGTCATAACCGCGATACTCCAGCTTGCGCAGACCTCCGATAACGATCTCTTGCGCTTGTTTATCTCCAATATATCCAACGATTCCGCACATAAGTGTATGATCCCCTTCCAAAATTGACGGGGACACAACCCAAAACCAATGGTACGGGGGAGTGCCCCCGCCATTCCATGTTTTATGATCTATATTTTTGTACTAATCCGTGGCTTGAAACGTATCACACGCAAAGTTTTGTCCATCAGATCACCCTGATGCTTTGTCCTTGCGTTCTGCGGCAGTGATACTGCTGCCGGGAGGTACCCGCCGAAATCTTCGATAAACCTCCACCTCGTCCACTGGGCTCCATGTCGGGCAGCCACAGTGCTGGCGCTTTACGACTGTTGGTTTCTTGCTTTCCCTCAAAAATGTGTCTGTTCAATCTCCTCCCAATTTTTGCAATTGGTGCTCCGGCGCACATGAACACTGTACCACAGATCGAACGAAGCGACAATATCTTCGTCATTTACATGTATGCAAAAGGGAGTGGCATCGCACCACTCCCTCCGAACATTTTTTATACCAGTTCCTGTTTGACCACGTCGACGATCCGGTGTACAAGCCCTTCCAGCTGAGCAGCATCCGGGCCTTCTGCCATCACGCGTACAATCGGCTCTGTACCGGACGGACGAACCAGCACACGGCCGTTGCCTGCCAGCTCTTCTTCCACCTCGCGGATCGCCTGCTCGATCGCTACGTTGCCGTTCAACTTCGACTTGTCCTCTACACGGACATTGATCAAAAGCTGCGGATACTTGACCATCACCTGTTTCAGCTCGGACAAAGGCTTGCCCGATTCCTTGATGATGTTCAACAGCTGCAAGCCTGTCAAAAGGCCGTCACCTGTCGTATTGTAATCCAGGAAGACGATGTGGCCGGACTGTTCTCCACCGAGGTTGTAGCCGCCGCGCAGCATCTCTTCCACCACGTAGCGGTCGCCTACAGCCGTTTTGGTTGTATGAATGGAGCACTCCTCCATCCCTTTGAAAAAGCCCATATTGGCCATAACGGTTGTTACAACAGTATTGTTGTTGAGCTTTCCTTTTGCTTTCAACGCACGTGCGCAAACCGCCATGATGTAATCGCCATCGATGATTTCGCCTGTCTCGTCGACCGCGATACAGCGATCCGCATCGCCGTCAAAAGAAAGTCCCAGGTCAGCTTTATGCTTCAGCACTTCCTCCTGAAGTCGCTCAGGATGGGTAGAGCCGCATTGTTCGTTGATATTGACTCCGTTCGGGTTGGCCCCGATGGTGATCACTTCTGCGTCCACGTCTGCAAACAAACGGGCTGCCAGCGACGACACCGCTCCATTGGCACAGTCCAAAACAACCTTCAAACCGTCGAAACGCTCGGATACGGTACTTTTCAGGTGAGAGAGATACTTTTGTCCACCCTCGAGAAATTCCAATACCGTGCCGATCTGTTCTCCTACTGGTCTTGGCAAAGTGTCCTCTGCGGCGTCCAGATACTGTTCCACTTCGGCTTCTACGTCGTCGGACAGTTTGAAACCGTTGCTGCCGAAGAACTTGATTCCGTTATCCGGAAACGGATTGTGGGAGGCGGAAATCATGACACCCGCATCCGCACCCAATGCACGCGTGAGATACGCAACACCCGAGGTGGAGATGACACCCAATCTGACCACTTCTGCTCCAACCGAAAGCAAGCCAGCCAAAAGCGCGTTTTCCAGCATTTGTCCGGAAATGCGCGTGTCGCGCCCAATCACCACTTTTGGTTTGCCTTCCTGCTTGTGTCTGGTGAGAACGTAGCCGCCAACGCGACCGATTTTAAATGCCAGTTCGGGTGTCAATTGTGTATTGGCTACACCACGCACACCGTCTGTTCCGAAATACTTCCCCATGTTTGTCCCTCATTTCCTTCCTTGTGCACACAACAGCTTATGTCTACCTTTGTTTGTTCGTGATTTCGATTGTGACCTTTTTCGGTGCGCTCGCAGAAGTCTTGATATAATCCGGCTGATTGAAAATATAATTCAGAGGCACCTCGTACACACCAGCCGGCATATTGCTGACGTCTGCCACGACCTGCAAGTCTTCGTGTCTCAATTGATCCAGCACTTGGGCTGCACCTATTACATCAAAGTCAATTGTAGACAGCTCCTGACCATCGGTGGACAACACCCTGGCTTGCATAGTCTCTGACAACCCGCTGATGCGAATCGGGATTTTCTCCAAACGCTTGGTTGTGGACGGAACTACTTTCAACGATACCTTGAGATACTCCGGCTCTACCTTCACGATGTTATCCGCTAACGGTATCTTTAGCTCCAAAAGACGATCTGATGTAATGTTGCTAAGATCGATTTCCGGTCCTGAGTAGGTGTTCGCCTTCATGGCGTCGATGACCTCTTTCGGACCAAAAACGGTCACTTCATCCACATTCATATCCATACTAGCCAAACTATAGCCATTCGGCATTTCATTCGTCAAGTTTAATTTGATCGGCACTTTCACAAAAGGACTGGTGACCGGGATGTTTACCTCAACCGTCAGCGGAATGACATCCGCCCCTTGAATCACATTTCCTGACTTGTCCACGACTTTGAGTGGGACTGTAGTCTTAATCGCGGAAGTGGCCCCTTCCAGATCGACGGACGCCTTGACTGCCGCCACTTTGTCTACCTGGCTTTCCGGAACTCTGACAAGCGCCCTGAACGGCTTGACGATCGGTTCACCCGCGGTATAGCCGAGAGCTACTTGTCCCAGTTTTTCCACGGTAACTTCCCGTTCCACTGTCTTCTTCTCTTCCAGCGTAATTTCCACGATGTTCGGAATGATGCCCACTTTCACTTCATCCGGAAACCCTTTGTACTGGACAGGAACCCTGTGAGTCCCTTTTCCCAAATTGGTCGCATCGACGTATACTTCCATCGAATCAGCCGGGAAAAAGTTATGGCGGTAAAACGGGTTGTTGCTTTCCAAAGCGACTTTTACCGTTCGCTGCTGCTTGACGACCTGGAAACGATCCGTATCGTACTTGACGTGCAAGGTCACGCCGTCAATAAAGACGGGCTGGCTCGCTTCCGGAGTCGGGGTCTGCTCTGTTTCCAGATTGACGACCATCCACATCATGACAGCCAAAAGCAGCGCCACGGCCCGTGCAAACCAATGACTGTTCAACCATTTATCCATGTTTTCGCCTCCATTGCCAACGACTGCCAATGGACTTGCCCTTTGACAGAGGCTGGAGCTGTTCGGTCAGCATCTCTGCCAGTTGCGCCTCCGTCAGATTTCGGTTCATCGCGCCATGCGCGGCAAAAGACACTTGTCCCGTCTCTTCCGAAACGATAATGGACATGCCATCCGAAACCTCGCTCACGCCGATTGCGGCGCGGTGACGAGTCCCCAGCTCCTTGGAGATGGAGTTGTTCTCGGACAACGGAAGGTAACAGGCAGCAGCCAAAATGACGTCCTTGCGCATGATCACGGCTCCGTCATGCAATGGCGTATTCGGAATAAAAATATTGATCAAAAGCTCCGAGCTCACCCGCCCGTTGATGGCGATGCCCGTCTCTACATAGTCGTTCAGACCTGTCTCGCGTTCAATGACGATCAATGCCCCAATCCGCCGTTTTGCCATGTAGGTAACCGATTTGCACACTTCCTGCACCACGCGGTTTACCATGTCGTCATCTTGCAGGCTGCTCGAACGCGAAAAGAGCTTGCCTCGCCCGAGCTGCTCCAGCGCACGCCGCAGTTCCGGCTGAAAGATAATGACCACAGCCAATACCCCGAAAGTAAACGCCTGGGACATCAGCCAGTGAAGCGTCGTCAGCTGGAAGTATTTGCTGAGAAGCCAGGTGATGACGATAACCATGATCCCCTTCAGCAATTGTACCGCGCGTGTTCCGCGGATGAGCATAATGATTTTATAGATCACGTATGTAACGAGTAAAATATCCGTTCCATACCGCAGTAAATCCCCATAATCCATCGATATCATAACGAAGCCCCCATATCTCGCTCCATCTAAATAAGGTCAGCCTGTCTCCTGCGGAAAAAGCACGGCTCCACTGCCGTGCTGTTGATAGCTGTACTCTCTATTTTCTCTTATGGCAAGATCGGAAGCAAGTCATTTCCAATATTTTTCACCTCATACCAAATCCAATCGAAAATAGCTTCTATAGATTCAGTGTTTCCCACCACCTGAGCGGTAGATGCCACGAACACTTTGCCTTCGATGGCTACGACATTTCCTTTGACGTGTCCTTGAACGTCTACATTGCCGTTGCGCACGACCAAATCACCGTCGATGCTCGTTCCAGCCGGCACCACGACGACGTTGCGTTGCCGATCTATTTTCAACTTATCCATGTTCGCGGAGGATACCTGTAGCGTGTTGTCCCGATCGAACCAGTTCGCGCACAAGCTGCCCGTCATGAGGAACAGAAATACTGCTGCCGCGGTCAAAAACGGGTGATTGCGCAGCCAGCTGGAAAAAAGGTTGGCTTTGGTCGGCGCAGGTAATTGCGCGAGTACGCGTGCAGTAAAATCAGGAGAAACATGAATATGTGAAGCGCTCTGTACAAAAGCGATGGCCCGCTGCAGCTCGTGCATATGCTGGCGGCAGCTCGCACATGACCTTATATGTGCTTGCAAATGCTGATTGGCTAATTCATCAGTGTCCCCATCCAAATATTCGTGAATGAGAATTATCATTTCCCGGCATTCCATCGTGATTTTCTCCTTTCTCACATCAATCGCAACTTGCTTCGCAACGCTTCCCGTCCTCGGTGAATGCGCGTTTTAATCGTCGTAATGGGAAGTTTTACGATATCGCTGATCTCTTGCAACGACAAGTCCTCGATGTAGCGCAAGATCATAATCGAGCGATATTTGGGCTGCAAATGAGACAGGGCATCCTGTACTGTCTCCTGCAACTCCTGCGTCACGACTTTGTCTTCTGGTGTTTTTTCACTAGAAGACAGGCGCGAATACCAGTCCATTCCCTGTCCTGGTTCGGTTTCTTCATCCAATGAAAAGTCAGGTCGTTTTTTACGGCCGCGGTCGATACATAGATTGGTTGCGATCCGGTAGATCCATGTGGAGAACTTGTAGCTGTCATCGTACGAATGCAGGTTGGCATACACGCGCAAAAAGGTTTCTTGCGCGATGTCCTCCGCATCCTGACGGTTCCCTACCATACGATATGCAAGCTGAAAAATCTTGTCTTTATAAATCTCGATCAACTCCGCAAATGCTTCGCGGTCTCCACGCTTCGCCCGCTGAGTCAACCGTTTCTCTACAAAATCCATGCGATCCTCCCCACAATACCGTAATCCTATATACGGATGATACTGCAAATGGTTTCGTTCCAAATACGCGTTTGTGCAGGTAATTTGTTGGGAATTAGAGGAATAAGGCTACTGCCTACCTCTATATATTAGTGATGATAACTCTTTCATCCCTCCGATGGAAAGGAGAGTGGGACGTATGTCAAAACAAGACGTTCTCCTCCAGATCGAGCAGTTGCGCAAAGAACTGAATGATCAGTACAAGAAGCAGGCATCCATCACTCCTGAATTAGTCGCCCTAAGCGTGCAACTTGATCACCTATTAAACGAACTACATCTCCATCCTTAGAATGTACTTCTTTCTTCCACCAATGTAAAGATGCGTAAAAAGCAAAAAGAGAGGCGATTGCAGCCTCTCTTCTTGCTTTTTACCCCTTCATTTTACAGCAATTTATCTCCGAATACAGAGCTCATCAACGCAACGGCAACCCGTGCCGTCATGTTTTCGCGATCAAGGATCGGATTTACTTCCACAAACTCGGCGGAACACAGAATGTCGGCATCAGCCAGCATCTCAAGGGACACATGGCCTTCACGATAGGAAATGCCGCCAATCACCGGCGTTCCTACCCCTGGTGCATCATGCGGATCGAGTCCATCCAAATCCAGACTCAAGTGTACGCCATCTGTGTTTTTGGACACATGGGCAATCGCTTCATCCATCACGCGAGCCATACCCAACTTGTCGATCTCGTGCATCGTGAACACTTTCATGCCGATGCGCTTGATCAAATCGCGTTCCCCTTGATCCAGATCGCGCGCTCCGATGATCACCACATTTTCCGGCTTCAGCTTAGGTGCAAAGCCGCCGATGTTCGTCAGGCGCTGATGTCCGAAGCCAAGGCTTGCTGCCAGCGGCATTCCGTGAATGTTGCCGGATGGAGATGTCTCCCCGGTGTTCAAGTCTCCGTGAGCATCAAACCAGATGACCCCGAGATTTTTCACGTGTTTTGCCACACCAGCGATCGTACCAAGAGCGATGCTGTGATCGCCGCCCAGCACGAGCGGAAAACGGCCAGCGGTCATGATATCGCTTACAACATCAGCAAGCTTTTCATTTGCTTCTACAACTTCATCCAGATATTTATGATTTTCCGTTTCCGTAAAGTGATGTGGACGGGTGACAAAAATATCTCCGCGATCCTCGATGTGAAAGCCCATTTTCTCCAGACGAGCTACTACACCTGCATAGCGGATTGCGCTAGGCCCCATATCTACTCCACGGCGGTCTGCCCCCAGATCCATCGGTACGCCAACAATACTCATGTTCTTGTTCATTATAAATGCCCCCAATTCCTTCGATCGTTGTTGCTTCACCCCTATATTGTAGCCTCCGATGGCGAAATGACTCAACTCGACAGGATTTTGCATAAATAACCCGTTTGTCATGTTATTGTCAAAAATGTCCCTTTTTGGGAAGCACAAAAAAACGAGCAACCGAATCGGCCACTCGCTTTACACAAAACATATGGAGCGGGTGATGGGAATCGAACCCACGCGACCAGCTTGGAAGGCTGGAGTTCTACCATTGAACTACACCCGCACAACTTTATGGAAAACATGCAAAACCCTGCAAAAATGAAGGGTAAAAATGGTCGGGAAGACAGGATTCGAACCTGCGACCCCTTGGTCCCAAGCCAAGTACTCTACCAAGCTGAGCTACTTCCCGATTATAAGGTGAAAATGGCGTGCCCTGAGAGATTCGAACTCCCGACCTTTTGATTCGTAGTCAAACGCTCTATCCAGCTGAGCTAAGGGCACATATTTTTTTACCAGTAAAAACTGGTGAGCCATGAAGGACTCGAACCTTCGACCCTCTGATTAAAAGTCAGATGCTCTACCAACTGAGCTAATGGCTCGCAAATGGCTGGGGTACTAGGATTTGAACCTAGGAATGACGGAGTCAAAGTCCGTTGCCTTACCGCTTGGCTATACCCCAAAAACGCGAAAAAAATGGTGGGGAGAGACGGATTCGAACCGCCGAACCCGGAGGGAGCAGATTTACAGTCTGCCGTGTTTAGCCACTTCACTATCTCCCCATTTTCAGCTATAAAAAGTGGTGGAGGCTGACGGGATCGAACCGCCGACCCTCTGCTTGTAAGGCAGATGCTCTCCCAGCTGAGCTAAGCCTCCGAAGTCCCTCACAAAGTGAAGAGATTGCGT